>NZ_JAKWBK010000005.1 GCF_022512515.1 Paraniabella hibiscisoli | reverse complement strand
TCCCAACGACAAGGTTCATCGTTGGATAATCTTTAAATGCTGCACGTCCCGCCCGCGTTCCTTTTGTGTTTTAAGCCCCTTATCGCAAAGTTCCTTTGCAGCCCATCCACCACTGATGCCTGCCTGCGACAATGGCGTCATGCGGTATGGTAACTTTGCACCATTTTATTAATGTTTTAGAATCGGAGCCAAAACATCGTTCATATAAAATTATTTTAAAAAAACAATTTATTCTCCCAACGACAAGGTTCATCGTTGGATAATCTTTAAATGCTGCACGTCCCGCCCGCGTTCCTAAATTGGCGCCATCATCAATATGATCAGCTACCCACTTCATCAAAGCTTCATCAGGAACGGGTTGCAGCGGCATCGTGCTGGAAGAAGAGCGTTCATTATACGGTATGTTACTGTCTCTGTTATATACTGATATCAGCGACCAGCGCGGCTTGTCGGATAAATTTGCTTCTGACCTGTGTAACAAGTTCGATGAAACAATAAAGCATCTCCCGCATTAATTTCTACATATACCAGGTCCATTTCTTTTAAAGCTAATTCTACATAACGCATGGAAGCGCCTACCTGCTCTCCCCGAAAAACCATGCTCTACCCGGCCCATCTTATGCGATCCCGGTAGCACCTGTAAACACCCGTTTGCTTTGCTCGCATCAGTGATAGCCACCATAATGCTGATCATCTGATCAGGAAACAAAACTCATTTTTATACCAATAACCATAATCCTGGTGCCATTCCCAGGCGCCTCCGGTTTGCGGTTCCTTTTGCATAAGCTTGCTATGAAAATGACAGACAGCTCCATTTCCATCCAACAATTTGTCGGCTGCATTTACCATGCGTTGACTCTTAGTGAGTAAACCATAGGCATCATTACCCGGTGTGTACCATAAAGTAAGCTTTGTTTTTTTACCAGCCTGATCGTTCAGATCAAAAGCATGCTTTTGTAATACATGATCCGTTACCGCAATAGTGTGCAGTTTTTGTACTTCTGCCTGTGACAAAAAGTTCTTGACAATGATGTACCCTTTTTGTTCATACGCTGCAACCTGATCAGCCGACAATGGCATATATTCCATAACCTTGTTTTTTAGTACTACCTCATTTGTAATAATACCTCTTTCAGAGTGGCCTTCGTTATACCACGGGCCATTTAAATTGACTGGTTAATTTTACTTTAGTGCCCATAGCTGATGATTTGCGGGCAGCTTCAATAATTTCCAGCACATGTAAAGCATGTTCAACATTAATAAGCAGGTCGGTATTATTGATCAACGACTCCCCTACTTTGGTAGCGCCTTCCTGCCAAACAAAATCTCCTTTATCACTGCTCATTAATATTGCCGGTTCATCCCATGAAGTATCCACCATCACACCATTTGTTTCCCAGTCATAACCTATTAACCGCATGTTGCCATAATCGCCGTAAACCTGTATAGAATGCAGCGCTTGCTTGCCGGCTTCATGACCATGTGGGTCAAAATAATTGAAGCCACACATTACATGACTTATTACATTATTATCATGTTCCAGTAAAATGTGTGCATTATCTTCCGCTACTACTTTAATAGTTCCTTTATCATCAATTTTCCGCTCTGGTTTCACTATACTGGTCATAGCCATAACCGATCTTGCAGGGCCTAACAACCCTGTTAAAGTAGTTATATTATAAACCCCTAAATCGGGCATACTGCCACCTCCTTTTCATAAAAAAAGAACTCCAGCCGGGACCTGTATGTCCATATTGTCCATGAGCACTAGCCACTTTTCCCAACTTACCTTGCTGTATACATTTGCTCATGAACGCAAATTGCGGACTATTGACAACTGCCGGAGCGCCCCAGATCTTTAGTTTTTTTGCCTTGCTAATGCTACCAGTGCCTTTCCCTCTGCATAGGTGTTAGCCAATGGCTTCTCACTCCAAACATGCCGGCCAGCCAATAATGCTTTTTTATTCAGATCTCCATGTACCTGCATATCCGTAAGCGTCACCATCATATCAAAAGGCGCTTCCTTCAACATTACATCAATGTGCGAATAAGTTTTAGCGTTCAGGTTGTATTGCTTGTTTTGAGCAATTGCTCTTTCCGGCTTGATATCACAAAGACTTACAATTTGAATATAAGGCGATGATTGCAGGTGCGGTATATACCTGTTGCTTACACTGCCACAACCTATTACCGCTACCTTTAGTTTCCTGTCGGAACTGATCGCCCAGGACTCTAATGAAGACAATAAAATAGCTGCACCGGCAAATGTTGTAGACTTCAGGAATTCATTTCTTGATATTTTGGAATTCATATTACAATTGCTTTAATGTATTACGTCTTTACTGAATAGACGGGCTTTGAAAGCCTAATCTTTTTAACCCATTTTTTATATCTGGTATGCCCATAAACAATTTCCATAACAACCCGGTACGATAGTTCTCAATCATGGTAACAATCGGCCCCTGGTCAATTGCCAGATGACTTTTAGCATACCAGTTATGATGGATGCTAAACCCATCTACAAATCCATATCGACTCCATATTTTATTGCCCATTTCTTCATAAAAATACCGGAGCGCCTGCATGCTTTCTTTGGGAGTAAATGGCATAGATGAAATTGCCGCTGTAGGTTGAATAACCCCTAAATCGTTTTGTGGATGTGGACTGTGCGCTACATACCCTTTATAACTGTCACCTGCCGTAAGACCCCAACATTTTTCACTATATCCTTTATACTTTTTGGGATTCTCGATACAGTAGGCCCTATTGATTAGCGTATGGTTTTTTCCCTGCTCAAAATAATCGTTACCAAGGGTATCCTTTAATCCATTAGGATCAATACCCTGAAATGTATACTGCTCAAAAAATAAAGGACCACCTTTATCTTCATCATAGTTTCCCAATGGTAACCGGTAACCATAATATTCTTTCCCATTTTTAAAGCCATAGCTGCCTACCCATGAGCCATCATAAACAGATTTGGCAATTGCTTTTGCAGGATTAGGTGCTGAGGCGGCCATAATATAAGTGATCAAGCATTCGTTCCATCCCCATACCGGGAAGTTCATATCAAAACCATTATTAGGGCTCCAATGCCAGAACAACTTGTTTTGACCATTCGTGTGCCAGTTCCAGTTAGCGGCTCCCCACATCTGGTCTACTCTTTTGCGCAGGTATACTTCGCGGGGTGTATTGCCTTTAAAATATTCTCTTGCACATAAAAAGCCCATCAGCAAGTAAGAGGTTTCTACAATATCAGCCCCATCATCTAAGCGGTCAAATGGAATGGCTTTACCAGTACGGCCATCCATAAAGTGCGGGTAAATACCATGATAACAATCGGAAGTAATTAAGAAATCTGCTATTTTAATCAATCGCCTTACAGCCGTATCTCGCCCTATCCAGCCACGATCTACAGCTACTACAGTAGCCATTATACCAAATCCTGTTCCGCCAATAGCACCTGCATCAGGACCAAAAGGTTTAGTGCTGAAATTAGGCTCATCCCATGCTTCATTGATATAATCCCAATAATGCTGTGCTAAAACAGTATTACTGCGCTCCAGCGCCAGCCCGCTGTGTGGATGAGCACCATGCCAGAAAAAGCGGAAAGTTTGTTTTTGTACGGTTTCTAATAGCTGCTCATCGCTAAGCCCCTTCCTTATGCCAAGCGGGGCAATACTATCAGGTCCATCACCATATTTACCTTTTGTTAATGAAAGCTGCGCATTTGCAAAGATGCAGGACCAGCAGATAAGCATCAATCCAATTAAAAACTTCCTCATATTACTACACAGATTTTGATGAACGATTTCAATTACACAGCTGTAACCCTGCTTCCAGGATGCTATATATTAGTCGGGAAGATATACCATCCTCTATAGGTTGACACACAATCTTGAGTTTTAATACCTGTACAAATTCATGGTAAACAGCAATTCAAAAACTATTTACCGGCAAAGCGATACGACCTATATAAAAGCAATCTGTAATCAAAACTATGGATCGTTGTAACGAGAAACTACTACAAAAAAGTGAAGATTGATACTTTTTTAGCAAAAAATAGATTATTTTAATAGTTATAAAAGCACAAAACAATTACTTCTAATGAAACCTGCACTTGAACACCTGCCAAAAGAAAGAAATGAATCATTTGCCGTAAGAGATTTTGATTATCATTACTATCCTAATCCCTGGCATTATCACCCCGAATATGAAATTGTATTGGTTACTGAAAGCACAGGAAAAAGATTTATTGGCGACCACCTCTCCGATTTTGAACCGGGTAACCTGGTTTTGATAGGTCCCAATATACCTCATACTTATAGAAACCATGACAGGTATTATGAAAAAGATGCAGGGCTCAGAGCCAGATCTATTGTTATACATTTCACGGAAGCTTCCTTGGGCAATGAAACATTGCATTTACCCGAAACACAGGCAATACAAAGGCTATTTGAACAATCGAAAAGAGCCATTGAAGTAACAGGTAATACGAACCGGTATGTAAGCGAACTCTTATATAAAATAGTTGGTTTAAACGGTCTAAAGCGCTGGATCTGCCTTTGGGAGATCGTTGCCGCTCTGGCAGAATCCAATGATCTAAAACCGATATGCAACTGGTCGCAGGAAGGGCATAACCCTAAAGAAAGTAAAAGATTATGGGATGTACTGGACTGGGCTATTCATCATTTTGAAGAGGGCATAACACTTAAGCAGGCGGCTAGCATTGCCCAAATGCAGGAGAATGCATTTTCCCGTTTTTTCTCCAAACGTACAAAAAAAACATTTTCTCAATTTGTACAGGAACTGCGCCTGCAAAAGGCAGCACGGTTACTGATCGAAAATGATGAGCTATCAGTTACACAAATATGCTATGACTGCGGATATAATAATCTTTCTAATTTCAACCGTCAATTTTTGAATCACTATGAGATGAGCCCGGTTAAATACAAAAGAATATACAGGTCATGATACATATACAAAACAGCAAAAGGCTACCTGCATGGTAGCCTTATTATATTTTAATAAACAGGTTTGTTTTAAAAGTTTTGCTTATTGTTCTGCCGGTTAATATCGGCCATCCGCTGGGTGGGATCAATCTCTATAATAGCGATATCTTCTTTCTTCAAATCAGTTGAAATAACATAGGTTTCGCTGGTCCAACGCCAAACAGGATGGGTTTTGCGTGGATCGTATTCTCTTCCGGCTTCAAACCATACATCAGATCCATCGGTATATAGTGCAACTCCTGCTTACCGTCTTCCCTGGTAATTACCAGATCAACAGGCATCGGTATAAGACCTTTATTGCGTAGCCTAATCTGCGTCTTTCCATTTTCCTCCCAAACATTTTCAATGGCATAGTCAATGGTTTTAATACTGTTTACCCAAAACTCCTTATACCAGTCCAGCTTCATATCGCTTTCCCTTTCTGCAACCCGTATAAAGTCATCAACAGTAGGATGTTTGAACTTCCAGGTATTATAGTAATCCAGTAAGATCTTATCGCGTGTTGCTGCTCCAACAATATATCCTAATTGCTCTAAGAACACGGCCCCTTTTGAGTAGCTGGCAATGCTATACCCCATATTGGTATTAAAATGATCGGCATGAGTAGCCAACGGTTCTTCAAAATTAGAGCGAGCCAATTTATAATAGCTGTTATAATCGGCCAAATTAGCAGTATCGCGGTTACCATTCTTCAACCAAACACTTACAATGTTTTCTCCGTAGGAAGTAAACCCTTCGTCCATCCAGGGGTAGAGGCTTTCATTAGTGGCTAATACCCCCTGGTACCAGCTGTGAAACCATTCATGTAACCAGGCGCCGGGGCTGGCCAATAAGGTGGCCATAGGATATTCCATACCACCATCACCACCGGTAATAAACGAGTATTGTTTGTAAGGATAAGCACCAAATTGCTTCTCCATAAAGGGGTAGGCTTTTTCAGCCTGTATTAAAATATTCTCCCAGTCTTCGGCTTTTTTGCCGGCAGTTTTATACAATAAATGAAGCGTAATGCCATCTTTGATCAGTTTGGTTTTATGAATGAACTCAGGATCGGCGGCCCACATAAAATCGTGCACGTTCGATGCGGTAAACCTCCAGGTAAGCTTTTCAGTAGCTGGTACCACGGGCTTTACACCGGCAGCCTCATAGCCAAAACCTATCTGGTTCGCATTTTTTAAATAGCCGGTACCACCCAGTATATAATTTTTGTCAATACTGATATTGACCTCAAACTCCCCGAAAGGGCCATAAAACTCTCTTCCCACATAAGGAGTAGGATGCCAGCCTGCTTTGTCATAGGCACAGATACGCGGGTACCATTGACTCATCGAATAGCGAACTTTGGTAGTAGGGTTATCTCTACCGCTGCGCCTGATCTGTAAAGGCACCTGGGCGTCGAACTCCATATCCAGCACCACTTTTTGTCCGGGTAAAATGGCTTTGGTTAGCGGCACCATTAAAATGGTTTCGAGCTCTTCAAATTTTTGAGGTACGCCATTCAGTTTTAAAGATTTTACTTTCTGATACCCTATCTCATCCTTAGCCAGGCTATCAATACGCCCTCTCACTCTGGGATCCCAGTCTGGCTTGCCATTAATGCTTATTTCACCCTGGCGGCGGCTGCGATTATCCATCATACTTCCCGGCTGAAAAGCATTCCAGTATAAGTGATAAAAGATCTTCTTTAATGTGTCGGGAGAATTATTCCAATATTCTAATTTTTGTTTACCGGTAAACTGATTGGATTGGACATCCATGTCTACGTCCATCACATACTTTACTTTCTGCTGCCAATAACCCTGTTGAGCCAATGCAATTGTTCCCCAAAAACCGGCTAAAGCAACTGTTACAAGTTTCCTGATCATAATCGTTATCCTTAAGTACGAAAAGCGCAAATATAAAATATATGTTAAGGGAATCCTAACCGTTTAAATAATAAAGCAGCAGGATACGGGGAGTTGGATATTGAGCATTTCTCAATTGTTGCTTGACATTTCTTACCAGCTTTCTATTTAGCACCCGCCAGAATGAAGTTCTCTCAGGCAGGCAGAGCGCAAAAAGAAACGGAGGCACAAAGCAACGTGAATATAGTCTATCTTCCCTATTTACTACTCGCCGTCGCCTACTTGCTCATATTCTATTCGCTTTCCGTTAAAACCTTCTACCACCAGTACTATCTCGCCTTTTACGGTTTTCTGCGAAAAATAAGCAGCTACTTCCTGCAAACTACCCCTTTTATTTTCTTCGAACATTTTGGTCAGTTCCCGGCTTACACTACATTGCCGGTCAGCACCGAAATAAGTAGCCAGATCATTAAGTGTTTTCACCAAACGCATCGGCGACTCATAAAAGATCATCGTTCGCTCTTCGCTCTTTAATTTCTCAAGAAAAGTATGTCGCCCTTTTTTTAAAGGTAAAAAACCTTCAAAGCAGAAACTATTAGTTGGCAGCCCGCTATTTACTAATGCAGGCACAAAAGCCGTGGCGCCAGGTAAACTTTGCACTTCAATACCCTGCTGCACACATGCTCTTACCAGCAAAAAAGCCGGGTCGGAAATCCCTGGGGTTCCTGCATCGGTTACCAAAGCCATTTTTTTACCGGCGGCCAACTGTTGCACCAAGTGTTCCACGATTTTATGTTCGTTATGTTGATGGTAAGGTGTAAGTGGCCTGGATACCTGGTAATGATTTAATAAGTGTGAAGTAGTGCGGGTATCTTCAGCAAGTATAACATCTACCTCCTTCAGCACTTCCAGCGCTCTAAGGGTTATATCCTTTAAATTACCAATAGGTGTAGGAACCAGATATAACATGATTAAGCTTTATTGGGTCTGAAAATTAAAGACAGCAGCACATACGCAATAAATATAACCGGTACAGCCAACCATTTTAAGAAGATGATAGATAATACGGCGATCAGCAATAAAACAAATTTGTCGGTGTTGCTTTTAACACTGAAATTTTTGAATTTAAGACTGATCAATGGAATATTGGATACCATTAAAAAAGATACCAATACTATAATTGCATATAAGATGTAAGGATTAGAAAGCCAGGCTTCGGCCCAACTATTAGTGGTATTTACAATAAAAGGCAACGACGCAATCATTAACCCTGCAGCCGGTGTAGGCACGCCTTTAAAGTAATAGGTCTGCTCTTTATCGAGGTTAAACTTAGCCAAACGCCATACGGCACAACATGGAATCAGCAAGGCTGGCAGCAGGTACCATATATCACCTACCGGCATAGCCGCTTTGGTTAAAGCCAATTGAAGCAACCGATACATGATCATACCCGGCGCCACACCAAAGGTTACGGCATCGGCCAGCGAATCCAACTGAGCGCCCATGTCTGAAGTAGCCTTAAATAAACGGGCTACAAAACCATCCAGGAAATCAACTACTGCAGCCAGGAAGATATAGACTCCGGCTACTATCAGCCCCATCGAAAAAGTACCGGCAGCACTGGTCATCAAAAACCCATCATCTTTAAAAATATAAATGATGGCTATACAGCCGAATACCAGGTTGAGAAGGGTAAATAAATTGGGGATCTGTTTCATACGAGTTGATGGTTCATCGCTGATCGTCCATAGTTTGTATTCTGCCATGAACGATCAACCATTAGCTATTAACCTACTTCTTCATCAATCTTTCAATATCATCGGCTTCGATTGGAATATTTTTCATCAGATCGATATTACCATTTTTAGTAAGCCAGAAATTATTTTCTATGCGGATGCCCATTTGCTCTTCTTCTATATAAATACCGGGCTCAATCGTAAATACCATTCCAGCTTTAATGGGTTGGTAAAAATTAGGGCCCAGGTCATGCACATCAATACCCAGGTGGTGAGAGATGCCATGATAAGTATATTTGCGATAGGCCCTGTTTTGAGGGTCTTCGTTCTTTACATCAGCTTTGCTAATCAGGCCCAGCTTCAGGTATTGCTTGGTAAACTCATCGCCGGCTTTTTCATGATACTCAGCAATGGTAATACCCGGCTTCAGAATACCGGCACAATAACGATGCACCTGCAGGCAGGCATTGTATATTTCTTTCTGGCGTGGTGTAAACTTACCGTTCACAGGTACGGTGCGGGTCAAATCGGCATTGTACCCACCGTATTCAGCACCAAAGTCCATCAATATCAGCTCCCCATCTTTGCACTGGTTACTATTAAAGATATAATGCAATACCCGGGCATTGTCACCGCTTGCGATAATACTATTATATCCTTCTCCTGTTGCACGCTGGCTCAGGAAAGAATGAACAATCTCAGCTTCAATCTCGTATTCCCATACACCGGGCTTTATAAATTGTAAAAGGCCACGGAATGCATTTTCGGTAATATCAATAGCTTTCTGAATTACCTCTACTTCATACTGCGTTTTTATGGCCCTTAATTCGTGCATGATACGTGCTGCACGCAGATAATTATGCAGTGGGTAGCGCTCTTGAATGTGCTTAATATAACGTGTTTGCGCAGTATCGAGCCAGGATCCTTTGCGATCATGTTCATTAGAATCCAGGTATACATTTTCGGCAGCATGCATCCAGGCTTGTAATAAAGCCGGTAAAACATCTGTCCATACAATTGTTTTGATTCCGTTAATGGCCGTAGCCTCTGCTGCCCTTAACCGCTTGCCATCCCACTTTTCTTTTAGTTCATTAGGACGAACCAATACCAGCACTTCTCTATATTTAGGATCCGGATTATCCGGGAAAAGGATCAGCATTGAATCTTCCTGCCTGATGCCGGTTAACCAAAAAAGAGAACTATTCGGTTTATACTTATATAAAGCATCCGCGTTATGCGGCACTTCCTCGTTCGAAACAAAAATAGCAATAGAATTCTTTTGCATTTTCTTTACAAAACGCTCCCTGTTATTAATAAACAGTTTAGGATTTAACGGTAAGTATTTCATGTAAATATTGAAGATTGAAAACTAAATATGGTTACAAACTTAACATTTGGAACCTTAATAATAGCACATAAAAGTAAACACTTCTGCTAAATAAAAAACATAGCAGGCAAAAGAAGAGAGGAAGAATGTGATGAACGGGATCATGTCCCGAAAATCTAAATCGTAATTACAGGACGGGTGTGTATTAAAATAACCCGTAGAGTGTTGAATCGATTTTCGTGATAATATCACCAAAATGTTCTTCGTTTTCGCCGAATTTATTTTTGTCTACATCAATTACCAGCAGCGGGCCTTCTTTGTAGGCCGCAATCCATTTGTTATAAAATTCGTTGAGCCTTTTCAAATAATCCAGGCGGATGTTTTCTTCATACTCGCGACCTCTTTTTTGTATCTGTCCTACCAATGTAGGAACTGATGCATTCAAATAGATCATGAGATCTGGTGGCTTAACCATTTTTTTGAGCGTCTGAAAGAATTCGAAATAATTATCAAAATCGCGTTTGCTCATCAGCCCCATTTCGTGCAGGTTAGGTGCAAAAATGTTAGCATCCTCATAAATAGTGCGATCCTGTATAATAGTTTCTGTACCCTCCTGAATATCCAGCAACTGCTTTAAGCGGCCGTGCAAAAGTAAATCTGTAAGTTAAAGCTCCACCTTGGCATATCCTCGTAAAAATCCATCAGGTACGGATTATGATCTACATCTTCAAAATGGGGGATCCATTTGTAATGCTTGGCCAGCATTTGTGTTAATGTAGTTTTACCGGCACCAATGTTACCGGCTATTGCAATATGCTTGGGTTTCGATTTCGACTTGGCCATTTTTGCTGTATAATGCCTGAAGTCTCAGCCAGGCTCGTTGGTATAATTTTTAAAACTCGGCAATAGTAAGTCTTTTTTCTATGCGCTAAAAATATTTTAGACCAATGGCCTCGCGCACGGCACTAATCGTCTTGTCTGCACTTTCAGCAGCCTTTTGAGCTCCCACTTTCAAAATGATATTTAATTCAGCTTCGTTAGCCCGTATATCTTTTGCCTTTTGACGGATCGGAGCTATATAATTCACCATATCTTCAGCCAGCTGCTTTTTCATATCGCCATAGCGTATATTACAGTTGTTATAATCTGTTTCAAATTTATCAATCGTGTCCTGCGCACTTACCAGTTTCATCAGGTCGAAAACGTTCTCAATATAATCTGGCTTAACACTATTAGCTTCTGTGGGGCCCGAATCTGTTTTTGCTTTCATAATCTTCTTACGGATCAGCTCATCATCATCAGAAAGGTAAATGGTAGCGTATTGATTTTCACTCTTACTCATTTTCCCTGCTCCGTCCAGGCTGGGTACTTTCAGCAATTGCTCGCCAAAATTAAAAGCCCTGGGTTCGGGGAAAACATCACCGTAGCGATGGTTGAAACGATTAGCAAAAGTTCGGGTCATTTCCAGGTGCTGCTCCTGGTCTTTACCTACCGGCACCAGTTTAGCCCGATGAATCATAATATCAGCCGCCATTAAAACGGGGTAGGTTAATAATCCGGCGTTTACATTTTCTGGCTGCAAACGTACTTTATCTTTAAAAGTAGTAGTCTTCTCCAATTCCCCTTTATAGGCCATCATGTTCAGGAAAAGATATAATTCTGTTGTCTGGGGTAAATCACTCTGGCAATACAGAACCACTTTATCGGGATCAAGGCCACAAGCCATGTATTCTGAAGCGACATGAAGCACATTCTCTTTTAGCTCTTTGGTATCCGGATGGGTAGTAAGAGAATGCAGATCGGCTATAAAGAAATAACAATGATATTCATTCTGCATCTTTACATAATTACGCAAAGCGCCAAAATAATTACCCAGGTGTAAATTACCTGTAGGACGCACGCCGCTTACCACTACCTGCCTGCCGGTAGACAAGGTCTCTTTATTATTGCTCATAGGTCGCGAAGATAAATATGAAATGCGCATTAAAATACCTCATACTTATTTTTTCTTCCTGTTTCAGCCTTGCCTCAACGGATCAATACCCACCGTCTACTCATAAATATAAAGCAGCATAGGCCTGGGGGATTTATCTACAATGGCCTGAAGCTTTGCCAGGAAAGAAGGACTTACGGTGGGGCAACCATTACTCTGGCAGATATCACCCTTTGTTTCCTCATCGGGAACACAGGCATGCGAATGCATCACTACAAAGCGTTTTAGAGCATTATCGTTGGTTTCATCAAGGCCATAAAGTTTGTACGCCAATCCAAATTTGCCGTAATAAGGCTTTCCTATCTTATACTTTCCCAAAGAGGTGCAGCCGCTGCCAATCTTGTTACTATACTTTCTACCTTCCAGCCAATATTGGTAGCAGTTGCCATGTGTTACCAGCCCCGCATTTATAATAGAGTCCTTATTGAGATCGTAAATAAAAAAACGGTTAGATCCCGACGGCAGAGACATATCGATAAAGAAACAAATCCCGCTATTATATTTATTCAGTTTAACAAACTGTTTTACAGAATCAATATGCTTACCGGCGATTACCTGCACTGCAGGTTGTACTGGTTTAATCAGTTTAGCTGCAACACTGTTGAATACCGGCTTATTGTGTTGTTTGCTGTTAAATGTAAACATGAACCCACCAACCAGGCAGGCTGCCAGCAGAAATTTATACTTCATAAAAAAAACTGCAGTTATTTTACTTTGACGCAAAAAAGCAGTTTCCATAATTTTTTATGAAAAGAAATCAACCAGGGTCGGTTAACCTGGCATTGTACAACCCTACCAGAGCCGGTTAAACCTTTGAAGCGAAAAAGAAGCTCCTACAGCAAGTGAATAATAACGGTTGGCGTTATTCATTGTTTTATCAGGGAAATTATCCAGATTTTTAGGGAAGAACCGGTAACTGCCTTCGGCAAATACCTTAATTCTTTTATTCAGCATGTATTTAACGCCTGCACCTAAAGGAGCCACAATACCCCAGCTTTCACTGGTTGTTTTTGGATCTCCCTGCTGAGGTTCATAATCGAATAAATAGTAAGCCCCCACGCCCCCATTTACATACGGCGTAAATTTATGACGATACAAGTCTAAAATATCATACTCTACCTTTGCGGAGGCCTCAACCAAATAGCCGCGAAAAGCCCCTTTCAACGGATTGCTGGACTCCTCTTCGTCCCTGTTATCGGCAGCAATCTCTCCCAACATTAACTCTCCACGTATAAATAATTGTTTAGGTAATATTAACCTGTGCCCGTAAAAAACTGAAGCTGACATAGAGGTATGGCTGATAAGAGACGCATCCTTACTATAGATTCCCGCATAGGACAAGGTACCCACAGTGGCTCCGGCGTAACTTTTTTGCCCAATATATTCCTGTGCATTTATTTTAGAAACGATAATGCTGCAAAGCAGCAGGCATAGATATTTTCTCACTGATTTAATGTTTGATTTATTCATAGATCGTCATAACGACCGCCGCAAAATTAGTCTTCAATTGTTAATAAACAGTTACTTTAACGCCAGCCATTTCTCTAATTACGGTAGCAATGCCTTCAGCATCATAGCCACATTCCCGGTACAGTTCTTTAGGGCTACCATGCTCTACAATCCGGTCGGGTATTCCTATAATTTTTACTTCATTTTTATACCCATGTTCCGCCATAAACTCCAACACTGCCGACCCGAAACCACCAACAACCGTCCCATCTTCCACAGTTATAATTTTAGGATATGTTGTAAGCGCTTCATGTAACAAAGCCTCATCCAATGGTTTTACAAATCGCACATCGTAATGTGCCGGATCTATACCTTCCTGCTTTACACTACGAATAGCAGCTGCTGCAAAGTTACCCGGATGACCGAAAGATAAGATGGCAATATCCTGCCCTCCTTTTAACTTACGTCCCTTCCCTATTTTCGACAGATTCCATTGGTGTCTGCCACTCCGGCATCACACCTTCACCGCGCGGATAACGAATTACAAAAGGCAGTTCTGTTGATTCCAATTGTGCAGTGTACATCAGGTTACGCAGTTCCGCCTCATTCATAGGAGAACTGATGATCATATTGGGGATGCACCGGAAATAAGCGATGTCATAACACCCGTGATGTGTAGGTCCGTCATCTCCTACCAGCCCCTGCGCGATCGAGGCACAGCACTACCGGCAATTTCTGTATCGCAATATCATGCACCACCTGGTCGTAGGCACGCTGCATGAAAGAAGAGTAAATATTACAGTATACTTTTAAACCCTGGGTTGCCATTCCTGCGCTTAATGTTGCCGCATGTTGCTCGCAAATGCCCACATCAAAAGCACGATCGGGCATTTCTTCCATCATGTACTTTAACGACGAGCCGGAAGGCATGGCCGGTGTTACACCGAATATCTTTTCATTCTTTTTAGCCAGCTCAATAATGGTCTTACCAAAAACATCCTGGTATTTCGGCGGCTGAGGCGTATCAAATTTCTTTTTGTAGATCTCGCCGGTTACTTTATCAAACAAACCCGGAGCATGCCATTTGGTCTGGTCTTTTTCAGCCAGGCTATATCCTTTTCCTTTGGTTGTAATAATGTGCAGCAATTTAGGACCGGGAATATCTTTAAGATCATTTAAAGTATCTACCAGCTTGCTGATATTATGACCGTCAATGGGTCCGAAATAACGCAGTTTTAAGGCTTCAAATAAATTGGAACTGCTGCTTACCATACCTTTTATGCCTTCGGTAAGCTTATGAGCCATGGCCCGGGTAAAACTTTTGCCTACCGGCAACTTACCCAGCGCATTCCAAACATCATCTTTTATCTTATTGTAGGTAGGAGAAATGGTAATATCTGTAAGGTATTCTTTTAATGCACCTACATTGGGGTCAATACCAATGCCATTATCATTTAAGATAATCAACATATCGGTATTGGCAACGCCTGCATGGTTCATCGCTTCGAAAGCCATACCTGCGGTCATAGCACCATCACCAATAACAGCAACCACTTTCCGGTCCTTCTCTCTTTTATACTTGGCGGCCATGGCCATACCCAACGCAGCAGAAATAGAAGTGGACGAATGACCAACACCAAACGTATCATACTCACTTTCGGTTCGTTTGGGAAAACCGCTGAGCCCTCCATATTTGCGATTTGTCTCAAAGCTATCCTTTCTACCTGTAATAATCTTGTGCCCGTAAGCCTGGTGCCCCACATCCCAAACTAACTGATCGTAAGGCGTATTGTATACGTAATGCAGGGCTGCTGTAAGTTCTACCACTCCTAAACTGGCCGCAAAATGGCCTCCGTGAACGCTTACTACGTCAATAATAAATTGTCTGAGCTCTTCGCAAAACTCATTCATCTTTTCCATTGGGATCTTTTTAAGATCCTCAGGACTATTTACAGCTTGTAATAACGGACCAGGAGTGATAGTCATTCAGAGAAAATTATTGCGCAAAAATAAGTAATTTGTTAATGCGTATAGTTAATTGGTGTGATCAAACTGTAGGGTATATCCATTTAGCTCCACTTATACCCCTCGTTTACCTTTAGTAAATTTTGGAGCCGGTATAAGATCACATTTTAGTTAGATTTGTTACATGATCATAGGAAAAAAACATTACTGGCTTCTGCAGCTTTTTGGCTGGGGTTGCTTCTTTTTGTGGCACATTTTCGGGGCCTGGTCTTTCGATAAAATGAGCGTGCCCGAAGAGCGGCTTTTGATGATTCAGCGGGCTGCCGGTTTTAGCATATTGGGGCTTCTGATGACGCATAGCCTCAGGATTGTGCTCCTAAAGCTAAAAGTATTGTCCAAAAAGGCATCTACCCAGATCTGGATATTCCTGGCCCTTACCCTGCTTACGTCCTGCGTTGCGGTGTTGTGGAAATGATCGCGTACAAGTCGCTGGGCCTGCTAAGCAAGGGAGAGATCTTAATCACCAATAAATCACTCATTCTCATATTTTTAAATAATTCTCTCGCTTGGTTTTCTTATTTCATCATCTGGAGTGCAGTTTATTTCATTTACCATTATGTTAGTGCAGCGCAACGGGAGCAGATAGACAACCTTAAACTAAAATCCCATATCAAAGAGCTGGAACTTAAAACCATTAAAACTCATATCAATCCGCATTTTATTTTTAATGCGTTGAACGGTATCAGAGCTATGGTGGATGAAAACCCGCAGAGAGCCAGAACTGCCATTACAGAATTAAGCAATATTCTCCGCAGCAGTATCAATATTGATAAATCAGAAACAGTGCCGCTGACTGAAGAACTGAATATTATAAAAGATTATCTTGCATTGGAGCAGATGCGGTTTGAAGACCGGTTAATGGTACAATATGATATCGAAGATAAAACAACCAGTCAGCCTGTACCACCGATGATGTTGCAAATGCTGGTGGAAAATGCGATCAAGCATGGCATCAGCCATGAAATTAATGGGGGACTTGTAAAACTGGTAGCTGCTTTGTCCGATAATATACTGGAGTTACGCGTTGAAAACACGGGAAGATTAAAAGAGCAGCAGCAAGGTGGAGGTTTTGGAATCATGAGCATTCGGGAAAGACTTAAACTAATGTATGGGAGCAATGCAGTTTTTAATATCAAACAGTCATCTCCCAATGTTGTTACCGCTACACTTAGGCTGCCCGTTACTTTATAAAACATAAGTTTTCATGAGAACAATTATCATTGATGATGAGAGGCTTGCGCGAGCTGAGCTCAATAAAATGCTACGGTCATTTCCTGATATTGACGTGGTAGACGAAGCTTCTAATGCCGAAGAAGCAATTGAAAAGATCGCGAGCCACCAGCCTGAGCTAATTTTCCTGGACATTCAAATGCCGGGTAAAACGGGTTTTGAAATGCTTACCGAGCTGGAATGGGTTCCCAAAGTGATTTTTACGACTGCTTTTGATGAATATGCACTAAAAGCTTTTGAAGTAAATGCCCTGGATTACCTGTTAAAGCCCATTGATCAGAAAAGGCTTGAAGCCGCCATCAAAAAAATTGCTACAGCGGAAGTACGGGAACAAAAGACGGAAGAAAGCTACTCCAACAGTGAAATGCTCACGGAGAACAGCCAGGTGTTTGTTAAGGACGGTGACCGTTGTTGGTTTATTAAACTAAACGAAGTAAGGCTTTTTGAAAGTGTGGGCAACTACGCCAAGGTTTTCTTTGGCCTGCACAAACCCCTGATATTAAAATCGCTAAATGCACTGGAGGAGCGGTTAGACCCCAAAACCTTTTTTAGGGCCAACCGCAAACACATCATCAACCTGCACATGGTGGAAAAGATAGAGCCCTATTTTAATAATGGTCTACTGGTTGAATTAAGAGGTGGAGAAAAAATAGAGATAAGTAGACGTCAAACGGTGAAATTCAAAGAGAAAATGAGCTTTTAATAAAATTTATATTTAGACTTTTCAAGCAAAATAAAATATGAGATACACAAAAGAAATAGCACTTATCGCGGGGCTGACTTTAACGAATGGGATAGCATTTGCGCAGCAGATCAAAGTGGCCGATGTAACTAAGACCATCAGCTTTCTTGCTTCCGATGAAATGAACGGCAGGAAAGTATATAGTCCGGAAATAGACAAAGCGGCTGAATTCATCGCAACCGAATTTAAAAAGCCGGGCTTCAGCCTTTGGCGGGCAGCAACTACCTTCAGTCTTTTGTTATGGTTAGCGCTACTCAGCAAAGTATCAGCGCCCAGGCGGCGGGTAAAGAAATAGACCCAAAGAATATAATCGTTTTAACCTCGAAACCGGAACTAAATCTCACATCTGCTAACCTGCAGTTAGCAACAATAAAGGCTGGTGACAATCTTTTTTCCAAAGCTTTTGAGTTGGCAGGGAGCGACAAATCTTTGTTGATCCAGGTTGATGAAAGTTTTAGCGATCGTTTCTCCAGACTGGTTTTTCTAAAAGAAATTTCTTCAAAACAGACGCTGACATTATTTTTATTTTAGGAAATACAGATGTGAAGGATATATCGGTTAAAGCCACTCATTCGATAAAAGAGAATAAGCTTGCTAACGTAGTGGGAGTATTACCCGGCAAAAAACTAAAAGATGAATATGTGATCTTTTCAGGCCATTATGACCACATTGGCATTGGCAAACCTGAAAATGGTGATAGTATTTACAATGGCGCTAATGATGATGCGTCTGGTATTACAGCTATTATCGAACTGGCCAAACACTATAAAGCTCAGAAAAACAATGAGAGAACATTGATTTTTGCCGCATTTACGGCGGAGGAAGTGGGTGGATTCGGATCGCAATACTTCAGCAAACAACTATCTCCTGAAAAAGTAATGGCCATGTTTAATATAGAAATGATTGGCACGGATAGTAAATGGGGTAAAAACTCGGCTTATATTACCGGTTACGAAAAAACCAATATGGGCGATATTCTTCAGAAAAATCTGAAAGGTAGCGGCTTTACTTTTCATCCGGACCCCTACCCTGACCAGCAATTATTTTACCGCTCAGATAACGCAACCTTGGCCAGATTGGGCGTTCCGGCGCATACCATATCTACCTCTAAAATGGATAGCGAACCCAATTATCACAAAGCGAGCGATGAAGTTAAAACCCTGGACCTGGCAAATATGACCGAAATTATTAAGTCGATAGGCATTAGTGCGCAAACCATCGTTTCAGGGAAAGACACGCCAACGAGGGTGGATACCAAGGAGCTAAGATAGAAGCAAGCCGGTAGAGAATTGTAAATAGCCAGCGGGTAGCCTGCTGGCTATTTTTTACCATGCCACAGAACGCGATTAGCAATAATATCTATTTACTTACAACCGACCCACTCGCTACTAGCTAATCCCTATCCCCTATCTCTTCAAAGCTTCCCTCACCTTTGGTGCAATTTGATTTCCAAATACTTCTATCGATTTCATCATACGCTCGTGCGAAGGGGCGCCTACGTCCATGTGAGCTGAAAAACGGGTTAACCCAAACAGGTCGTGTAGTTCGAGAATCTTATCTACCGACTCATTTACATCACCAATAATCAAATGGCCGCCTTTAGCACGCCCCCGGTCAAATTGCGCGCGCTGGTAAGGAGGCCAACCACGGGAACGACCAATGCGGTCCATCTGTGCTGCGTAAATGGGATAATAATATTCTGCTATTTCTTTACTATCAGCTCCGAAAAAGCATGAACATGCACACCTACTTCAAATTGAGCCATATCATGTCCTGATTGCTGATAGATACTCTTATTGTACTCGAATAATGGTTTAAACTGCACCGGGCTACCACCTATGATGGCAAACGTTACCGGCAAACCCAAAGTAGCAGCACGCACCACTGATTCGGGGTTCCGCCTACGGCTACCCAGATCTTCAATTGATCATTTATAGCGCGGGGTAATACTGTTTGATTCTTTAATTCGGGACGAAACTTTCCCTTCCAGGAGATAGGATCCTGCTGATTGATCTGTAATAGCAATCTTAGTTTTTCATCAAATAAAGCGTCATAGTTTTCCAGGTCCTGGCCATAAAGTGGGAATGACTCTATAAAACTACCACGCCCCGCCATTAATTCGGCACGTCCATTGGATAAAAGATCAACAGTAGCAAAGCTCTGGTACAATTTCACAGGATCGGAAGAGCTTAAAACCGAAACAGCACTACCTAGTTTTATATTTTTAGTGACAGTAGAAGCCGCCGCTAATATTATTTCAGGTGCAGAAACAGCATAATCCGGGCGATGGTGCTCACCTATTCCGTAAAAGTCCAATCCCACCTGGTCCATCAGTTTTACCTCCTCAATAATTTCCTGTAAACGCTGTTGTGCAGATTGCGGCTTTCCGTTGGCATCTACATGCAGATCACCAAACATACCTATTCCAAGTTCCATAGTTATTGAATCTCCTTTATTTTAGATGATTAACAGGGAAATAAGAGAATTGTTCTGTATTGTGAAGAGTAGTGCACCACTCAGCAAAACAGCTATTGGTAGACGGTTCAGGATATTAATATCCAACGCCACATTTTTATAAGATACTGATAACTATAGATTAACATTAACCGAAGAGCCGTGTATAGCCTCGCTCATTTCGGCAATCAGCGTAGGGTCTTTCTCAATAGCGTTACCAATAACAACCACGTCTGCCCCGGCTTTACAATTGAGATAAGCTTTTTCTGGGTCGGTTATGCCGCCGCCGATAATAAGTGGTGCACCTACATTTTGGGCTACCGATTGTATCATGCTTTCGCTGATAGGCGTTTTAGCCCCGCTGCCGGCGTCCATATAAATCAGTTTCATACCCAACATTTCACCCGCCATTGCTGTGCACATGGCTATTTCATTTTTATCAGAAGGGATAGGAGCCGCATTGCTGATATAAGAAACGGTGGTAGGCGCTCCGCCATCAACCACAATATATCCTGTAGGCATTATCTCCAACCCGCTCTTTTTTACAAAAGGAGCTGAAACCACATGCTGACCAATCAGTAATTCGGGGTTCCTGCCGGAAATAAGGGACAGGTATAAAAGCGCATCCGCATATTTACTTACCTGTGAGGGACTACCCGGGAACAGGATCACCGGTATATCGCAGCTGGCCTTAATTTGCTGAATAACTTCGTCTAAATGATTGGAAATAACCAAACTACCGCCAACAAAAAAATAATCTACCTTGGTTTTTAGCGATAGCTGGATAAGTTTTTCAAGAGAAGATGCTGTTACTCCGTCCGGATCTATAAGCACAACAAAAGACTTCTGTGCATTCTTCTTCTTTTCCAACAGGGAGTTATAAATGTTCATCTTCATTAGATCAAGGCAGGTTTATGCAAAAATGCAAAAACTTTTTTAAAAAACCGTATTTATTGGCAAATGATAGGTAGGGCTCTTACCGGATAACGGTATCTGCCAATAACCAGGAGGCCATTAAATAATAATAAAATATAGCCCGCATTTCAACGAAACGCCCAAATATAATCTGCCTGAATATTATTATCTTTCTCAAAAAAGATGCGCATCCGTTTGCTATTGTTATTACTTACGGTAAACTGTTCCATACAGGCCCAGGTTACAGCATTCCAATATTCGAGTACTAAAAAAGTACCGGCAAAAACGGTGCGGTAGTATCAGCACATCCACTCGCTAGCCAGGCCGGTTTGCTGATACTTAAAAAAGGCGGTAATGCTTTTGATGCGGCTATAGCTACTCAATGGGCTTTAGCAGTGGTATACCCCGGCGCAGGTAATTTGGGCGGAGGTGGTTTTATGGTTGCCACACAAAAAACAAGAAGCCCATTGCTTTGGACTACCGGGAAACAGCTCCCTCAGGAGCCACCAAAGACATGTATTTAGATGGCAACGGCAATGCCATTAATGATAAAAGCTTGTACGGGCATTTGTCTGCCGGAGTGCCAGGCACCGTAGCCGGTCTTTTTGCGTCGCACCGGTTTGCCCAATTATCCATGCAGGTATTAATACAACCGGCTATTGAACTGGCGGAAAAAGGATTTGTAATTACCGAAGCTGAAGCCAGGTCTTTAAATAATGCCAAAGAAACCTTTGAGCGATACAATACCCAAATCCCGGTTTTCGTAAAAACCGGCGGATGGAAAAAAGGAGACACATTAATACAGGCAGACCTGGCCAATACCCTGAAAAGGATAAAAGATAATGGACAAAAAGGGTTTTATGAAGGCACTACTGCAGCACTGATCGTGGAGGAGATGAAACGAGGGAAGGGTTTGATCAGCCTGGAGGATCTAAAAACTACACCGCTAAATTCAGAGAGGCACAACGTTTGGATTACAGAGGCTACAGCGTAATAGGCATGCCTATGCCTAGCAGCGGTGGCCTGCTGCTTACCCAGATGCTGAAAATGATAGAGCCCTATCCTATTGCGAAAATGGGTTTCCAAACTGCAGCATCTGTTCAACTAATGGTGGAAGCAGAACGCAGGGCGTATGCAGACCGGGCTAAATATATGGGAGATGCCGATTTTTACAAAGTACCTGTAACCGAACTATCTGCTAACACCTACCTGAAAAACCGCATGAAGGATTACGAACCGGGGAAAGCAGGCAATAGCCGGATCACACTGGAAGGAATGGTACCTGGCTATGAAAGTGAAGAAACAACCCATTTAAGCGTTATCGACAACCTGGGTAATGCGGTTTCGGTAACTACTACACTCAACAATAATTATGGTAGCCGTACAGTAGTCGGTGGCGCAGGCTTTTTACTAAATGACGAAATGGATGATTTTAGCGCCAAGCCCGGATCTCCCAACCTTTACGGTGCGATCGGTGGTAAAGCCAATGCTATTGAGCCGGGTAAAAGAATGCTGAGTTCGATGGCCCCAACAATTGTGCTAAAAAATAATAAACCGTTCCTCGTAGTTGGCACTCCGGGCGGTACTACTATTCCTACTTCCGTTTTTCAAACCATTGTAAATATCATCGATTTTAAGATGACAACCGAAGATGCAGTCAATCAACCTAAGTTCCATCATCAATGGCTGCCAGACGAGGTTTTTATTGAAAAGAAGTTCTCTACCACTGCCAAAGCCCAGTTGCAGGCTATGGGCTACCAGCTAACAGAACGAGGCCAGATTGGGCGTACTGAGGTGATTAAAGTTTTACCTAATGGCCAGTTTGAGGCAGTGGCCGATAACCGGGGTGATGACTGCGCGGCAACCTGGTAATATCTAATAACTTTTTAGCTAAAAAACATGAAAGCATTTAGTTCAATTGGTCTCCTGTTTTTATCGAACGTTTTTATGACGTTTGCCTGGTATGGACACCTGAAATTCTTTGGCAAAGGAAGCAATCATGCCAGCACTTCGGTGTGGGTCATTATACTGATCAGTTGGGGGATTGCCTTTTTTGAATATTGCTTACAGGTGCCCGCCAACCGGTTGGGCTCCTCTGAAACCGGTGGACCTTTCTCCCTGGTACAGCTCAAAGTATTACAGGAAGTAATAACCCTGGTAGTGTTTATTATTTTCTCGAAGCTGATGTTCGATAACTTTCAACTTTCTATCAATCACCTGATCGGCTTTGTGCTTTTGATAGCTGCTGTATATTTCATTTTCAAGGGCTAGCAGCTGCCTGCTCCTTTTCTGTCTTTATTTTCAGCGGCGCAATTAGTGTCCCGAAACCTCCCTTCAGATCAGTTCCCTGTACAATAATCAGATAACTACTCTTGCTCTCTGAAGTGTAAAAAGACATGCGGGCTTCGCCATTCTTATTAGTAATTACATCGGGGTTCCAGTAAATGGTTTGCCTTAAATCAGGGAACACTGTTTCCTCATCTGGCGATGTGTATTTCGGACTGTAAAACAAGCGGCCCACAGAAGGGGCATTGGGTTTTAATAAATACATTCCCGGCATTTTTTTAAGGAAAGGTCCTACCCCACCGTAGGTAGTAATTTCTACATAAATAGGGGGATCCATAAAATCAACCTTTCCCTCGTTAAAACGCACCTGGTAAGACATGGAGTATCGCGGGCTTCTCATTACCTCTATTCCCTTAACGTCCTCTGCCGAATAGTACTGTAACACATCAATAGGGCTCATTTCGAAAAACTTCAGATCCATTCCATCTATTACAATCTCTATCCGGCTTCTGCCTATGGCAAAAGGTACTCCCCTCATACGCGGGAAGCCTGGTATATGCTTGGCTAATACGGTAAGCAGATCATCTTTGGGTGTTTGCTCCAATACCGACTGCGTTATGGTTTGATCCGAACCACCATCTTCGTTCAGGTTTTTTGAGCCGGGTACACGTGCTTTGGCCGTCACGATCACCTCCTCCAGATAGCGGCCGTCCCTTCTTAATTGTTCCATCACTGCCGTCCTCCGGTCAATGGCTTTTTTGGCTGCCGTGTCAAACAAAATACTAGCGAGATCAAACACCGTTTCCGGCTCCTGTATCGCAGGGTATTCTTTATTAAATACTTCCACACCTATCCCAAAAGACTTATCCCTTTTATTAACAGCCTTGATCAATGTACTTACACTATCTGTAACAAACAGTGGAAAATTTCTGAAGTAAAACTCCCCTTCGTTATTGGTGAGCGTATCCTTAAAAAAAACGCCATTACGACCGTCTCGTCCGAATAAGGTAACATTGGTATTGAGTGAGGGCTTGTTTAAAATATTGGTAACCTTACCTCTTATCCCAAACTCTTTTTCGTAGCTATATTTCCCAGGTGAATCGCCAAAATCATATCTCACCCAAGCCTGTGTCAGCATCAGTGCTTCTGTGGCTTTGCTTCGCGGATGCTTTATAAAATAATAGGGAGTTTCTACCTTACCATTTACATCGCCGCTTAAAGTCATGTAACTTAAAAGGTTTTCAGCATCCATATCCAACGGCACCTGGCTTGTATCCAATACGGCCACCGAAAAGCTCCCAAATATAGGACCCGTCAATTCATCTTTCGCGATGAGACTTAGTGCCACACTATCCTTGTTAAGGTAAGCGTCTTTAGCCGGGGATAGCTGTAGCTTCAAATCATCGCCGTGCCAAACAAATAATGCCCGCTCATTTACCGGTATGCCTTTTGCATTATACAGTGTAAACCTCGCTACGCCGCTGGGAAAAATATCTGTAGCCAGTGTAAGTTCATGATGTTGCTTATTTCTTAATCTACCCTTCAGGAAATTGTATCCCCGGGTATTGCCCGTTATAAAACAACCTGTAGTATCTGCCGGGTCATTGGTATCCAACCTAATAATAATACTATCACCGCCGTCATTATAACGCACCTGCAAAGCCCATCCGGCTGCATCTGCCGGCGGGATTTTAAAAGCTGATCCATCATCGAGCCAGGCAGTATAAATTTCTCCTTTTACGGGAGTCAGTGCTACAACACCCATACCATTATAAACCGATTCAAAAGGCACGATCACGTTCTCTTTTCCATCTTTGATCACACCTTTAACAGCCACTCCTTTGCCATAAATATTTACAGCTTTAAAACCTAACTGTTGCGGGTAGCCAGCAATAAGACTTCCTCCTTCCGGCAAAAATTGCAGATCAATATTTTTGTCATTACCTGGCAATGGTATCTTAAGATCCAGGTCTTTATTTGATATCTCCAGGTGAAAATTCTTATTACTCCCCTGGTTTTTCAATAAAGTATCAATATAGATATTCCCGCCTGCATCGGTGATCATTCGCCTGCGAAACAAAGTTTTATTCTTTGATTTCAGCACCACCGTAACCCTGCTATTGGTTAATGGCGCTTGTCTCTCACCCTGTAAGCCGGCTGCAATAAAAAGTTTATTGTCTGCAAAGCTCCATTCATTTAACGTGGCTTTCCACAACTCAGCTTTGGGATTGATCACTTTTATCACGGTTTGAAAAAAGCGAATCACCAAAGCTGCGCATACGTTCTGTATACGCCCGCACTGTATAATTGCCCTGTGGAAATAATTGTTCTCCCAAAGTAATATTACTGTAAAAAATCCAAGGTCACATACAGCGCTGATGCGTTTTACCAATAATCCATTAGCATCGATAAACTCAATATAAGCTATGCGACTGCTATCGTTAACCATATTCATCACACCAGACACCACATAGCCTTTCAGCCACATTGTATCATTTATTTGATATTGGGGTTTATCATGATGAACAAATATCTTTTCCCTGCCGTAAAAATTAGCCATGCTATCCCGGTTTTCCATTTTACGCTGAAACGGCCCCAACTGGGCAGAGGCACTATTGATCATTAAAAAACAAGGTAGCTTAGAAGCAGGCATATTCTCATAAGGGCTTGGCTGTTTAAAGTAAGGCTATTCTCTTTTTTCTTCTACAAATTCATTCCAGGTGGCTGAGACTATGGAAGCTGCCGATGGAAGATCATTGATCAGGGCGCATACCTGGCCAATTTCAAGTTCTCCTTCTTCCAGGTTTCCGTCGAACATACCGAGGCGGGCACGCCCCTTGCCCAGTAAGGAAATTAATTCTTCGGAAGAGGCGCAACGGTTTTCAGCCGCTTCTATTTTATCAGAAAACTCATTTTTAAGCAATCGCACCGGTGTTAGTTTTTTCATAGACATTTGGGTATCACCCTCGATTGCATCGATTACTTTATTTTTAAAATTGAGATGGGATGAAGCTTCGAGGCAGGCAACAAACCGGCTTCCCATTTGCACTGCATCAGCGCCTAAGACAAAGGCCGCCAGCATTTGCCGTCCGTTAGCAATACCGCCGGCCGCAATTACCGGTATATCCAAAGCTGCTTTTACCAGCGGTATCAACACCATGGTGGTAGTTTCCTCGCGGCCATTATGGCCGCCGGCTTCAAAACCTTCAGCCACTACAGCATCACAACCTGCCTGCTGAGCCTTTAAGGCAAATTTACTGCTGCTCACCACGTGCACAACCATAATACCTGCCTGTTTAAATGTTTCTGTCCAGGTTTTGGGATTACCGGCACTTGTAAAAACAATGGGTACTTTTTCTTCGATGATGGTTTGTACCTGTTGATCAATTCCGTGGTATAAAAGTGGCAGATTAACTGCAAAGGGAAGAGCCGTGGCAGCTTTACATTTTTGTATATGCAGTTTCAGCAAATCAGGATTCATAGATCCCGCGCCGATAATACCCAAGCCACCAGCGTTGCTCACCGCGCTGGCAAGCCTCCACCCACTGGCCCATACCATGCCGGCCTGGATAATGGGATACTGAATATTAAAAAGCTGGGTAATTTTAGTTCGCAACATAATTCATCCGGTTCAGGCAATTTACCGGAAGATACTATGTTTATCGCATAAATGAGATACGGATAGTTAGCTTAAACATCCAGCCTGGTCATTTATTATATCATCCCAGATCAATACTGGTATTATCACCGATATTAAGGCTTCTCGACTCCCCCTTCAAACTGGTATCACTGCCTATCAACGAATCTTCCAGAACAATATCATATAAGTTGGAATAGGCTCCTACTATCGAATTTTTAACGATAGATTGAGCCATATTGGTGTATTCGCCCAAAGTTACATTAGGCCCGATAATACAGTTCTCAATAGAACATCCCACGCCAATACTTACAGGGGGAATCAAAACGGTGTTCTGGTATTTTGAGGCATCAGACTCAACACCAAATTTCTTTAACAGGGTAGCATTCGATTTCAACAGCGTCTCTTTATTGCCTGCATCGAACCAGTTATCAACCTTAAAAGATCTGAAAGTAACGCCTTTTTCTATCATACAGTGTATCGCATCTGTAATGCTGAACTCGCCATGCGTCAGCAGCCCGGCTGTTATATTCTTTTCCAGGCAGGAAAACAGGATATCCGTTTCCACTATTTTATACACCCCAACCATTGCCATATTGGACTTTGGGATATGCGGTTTCTCTATTACAGATTCAATAATTCCATTGGCATCTATTTCAGCAACACCAAAATCTCTCGGGTTATCTACTTTACGTACACCTATATAAGAGCCTTCACTGCGCAACACTTCGTTTACGTCGTACTCACAAATAGTATCACCCAGGGTGATCAGTATTTCATCCCCCTTAACCAGGTCTTTTGCCAGGCTGATGGCGTGGCCTACTCCCCTTCTATCTTCCTGTCCTACAAAATGCGCAACGATATCGCTATGCTTATCTTTAATATAATGATAGATTTTATCGCCCAGGTAGCCGATTATAAAAACAAACTCGTCTACACCGGCATCCTTCAACTGATCGATAATGATGCTTAAGACTGTTCTATCCGCCAATGGTATCAACGCTTTGGGTTGCGTATAGCTATGGGGTCTCAATTTAGTTCCGGTACCTGCAACAGGGATGATTGCCTTCATATATAACAAACCCCGGACCGGGGTTAATAGTTTATAGTATGTTATAAAAAAGTGAAGGTAAGTAAAAAATGAAACTCTGACGGTTGTATTGATACGCCAACCGGTTTTTCTTGATTGAGGCTAAACAGACTACAATTATTTGGTGTATGTCCTTTTTGCAGCTAATTCAGCTTTAGTTACAGATAATTTTAGCATTTGCACATAAAAACACGGCTCTTGTGAGTAAAATATGCCAATAAAAATTTGTATAACCTTAATTTTGCGCCATGCAAAATGATACTATCCTCTTTGAACTGCTCAATAAAGAATTAGAGCGCCAGCGCAACGACATCGAGTTGATTGCGTCAGAAAACTTTGTGTCTTACCAGGTATTACAGGCAATGGGTAGCGTACCCGCCAATAAATATGCAGAAGGTTATCCCGGGCGCAGGTATTATGGTGGCTGTGAAGTAGTAGATGAAATTGAGAACCTTGCTATCGACAGGTTAAAGAAAATATTTAATTTAAGCTGGGCCAACGTACAACCACACAGTGGTGCGCAAGCCAACGCAGCCATATTCCAGGCTGTTTTGAAGCCAGGCGATACTATTATGGGCCTCGACTTGAGCATGGGCGGACACCTTACCCATGGTAGCCCGGCTAACTTCAGCGGCAAGCACTATAAAGTTATTTCTTACGGCGTAAATAGAGAGACAGGATTAGTAGAATACGAAGACCTGGAGCAAAAGGCATTGGCCGAAAAGCCTAAAATGATCATTTGCGGTGCTTCTGCATATAGCCGCGACTGGGATTATGCGCGTATTCGCGCAGTTGCCGATAAAATTGGCGCCATTGTTTTGGCCGATATCGCTCACCCCGCAGGTTTAATTGCGAAAGGGTTATTGAACGATCCTTTTGATCATTGCCATATTGTAACCAGTACTACCCATAAAACATTGCGTGGTCCACGCGGTGGTGTTATTATGGTACGCCATGATTTTGAAAACCCATGGGGTATTAAAGATCCGAAAGGAAATACACGTACTATCACTCAATTATTAGACCTGGCGGTATTCCCTGGTATACAAGGTGGTCCGTTAGAGCATATCATTGCAGCTAAAGCAGTAGCTTTTGGTGAAATTCTTGATGAAAGCTTTACCGACTACGCTAAGCAAATTGTAGCTAACGCACAGGCAATGGCTAAAGCTTTTGTAGCAAAAGATTACAACCTCATCAGTGGTGGTACAGACAACCACCTGATGCTGATTGATCTTCGTAATAAAAATATCACTGGTAAAAAAGCACAGGAAACTTTAGACAAAGCTTTTATCACCCTGAACAAGAATGCCGTACCTTTTGATGACAAGTCGCCATTTGTTACATCGGGTATCAGGATTGGTGTTCCGGCTGTAACTACACGTGGTTTAAAAGAAGATCATGTGATACAGGTAGTAGACCTGATAGACAGGGTGCTTACCAATGCTGATGACGAAAAACTGATCGGCGATGTAAGAGAAGAGGTAAAAGCTTTTATGGGTCAGTTCCCGCTGTATCCTGAGTTAGGATAAGTAGTTTAGCGTTGAAAAGTTGATAGCCTGCCTGGCGGCAGACAGGGTTAACAAGGTTTACTTCATGTCAGCTTATCAACTGTTTAACATTTCAACTTATAAAAATGATTCAAAGAAAACAAACATTGTGGTTATTGCTTTCTGCTATCAGTAGCGGACTAACGTTCAAATTCCCTTTTACAGTGGCGTTGTAACACCCGGAACCACTGGAGTTGAAGGCCCTGAGCTTACTGCAATTGATAATATCTATTTAATATTATTAACTGTTTTAGTGCTGGGTCTGTCGGCCGTAACGATCTTCTTATTCAAAGATCGAAAAAAGCAGATTCAATTAAGCCTTTTGGGGCTGATAGCTTCTTTGGGACTGATAGCCGTTTATTGGGTGTATAGCCAGCATTTTTCGGCGGGTAATATAGCAATAACAGCTTTACTGACCCTATTAATTGTGGTGGGCTTTCTCTTTGCCATACAAGGCATACGAAAAGACCAGAAACTGATCAAAAACCTGGACCGGCTGAGATAAAAATCAGCAGAAAATAAAAGAATGCGGAGCTGAATGGTTCCGCATTTTTTATGATTATAAGCATCATTCCTTCACTCATTTTGAAGTACCTTTGCGACTTCTTAAGCGGTGCTTGAGAAAAAAGTAATTTATGGCAAAAGTAAAAATAGGCATGGTTCAGATGAGCTGTACTGCTGACAAACAGGAAAACCTGAACAAAGCCATTGAAAAAACAAGAGAAGCCGCTGCAAAAGGCGCACAGATCGTATGCCTGCAGGAGCTTTTTACTTCTTTATACTTCTGTGATATAGAAGACTATAATAACTTTTCTCTGGCAGAATCGATTCCCGGCCCGTCCACCGAAGTACTGGGTGCGTTGGCGAAAGAGCTGGGCGTTGTGATCATTGCATCTCTTTTTGAAAAAGAGCGGAGGGGTTATACCACAATACTACCGCTGTTTTAGATGCTGACGGCAGCTACCTGGGTAAATATCGCAAAATGCATATTCCCGATGACCCTGCCTATTACGAAAAGTTCTATTTCACACCGGGCGACCTGGGCTATAAAGTATTTAAAACCAAATTTGCAAACATTGGTATACTGATCTGCTGGGATCAATGGTATCCTGAAGCTGCACGTATCACCGCCCTGATGGGTGCCGAAATTTTGTTTTACCCAACTGCCATTGGCTGGGCAACAGAGCAGGACGAAGAGACCAACAAAGACCAGTACAACGCCTGGCAAACAATTCAACGTAGCCATGCCGTAGCCAACGGAATTCCTGTAGTAAGCGTAAACCGTGTTGGTTTTGAGCAAAATGGCGCTATGAAATTCTGGGGAGGCAGCTTTGCTACCAACGGACAGGGTAAACTGATTTACCTTGCTTCACACGATAATGAAGAAACCGAAGTGGTCGAATTGGACCTGAAGGAAGCGGACAATTTCCGGATGCACTGGCCATTTCTCAGAGACAGGAGAATTGACAGTTATCAGCCTATTACCAAACGCTATATTGACGGAGACTAACCAGCGAGGAGTTCAAAAACCGGTACTTTACAAAATTCACTAAAATAAAATGACCTCAAATACTTCCGGACATCCGGACGCTCTAACATCCGGACTTACTGACTTTTCTACTTCCGGACTTACCCCAAACAACTTGGCTATTTTTTCCCGGCTGAATGGCACCCGCATGAAGCCACCTGGTTAAGCTGGCCGCATAAAGAAGCATCCTGGCCCGGTAAGCTCAATACCATCTACCCTTACTATGCACACTTTATTAAAGAATTGGCAAAGCACGAACTGGTCCGTATTAATGTTACAGACGAAAAAATGAAGTCTTTTGCATTAAAGCATTTGCAAAAACAAGGTGTGGATCTTACCAAAGTCGAATTCTATTTTAATGAAACTAATGATGCCTGGTGTCGCGATCACGGTCCGGCATTCCTGATCAACCCTAATGCTGGTAAGCACAAGAAAGTGGTGGTTGACTGGGGATATAATGCCTGGGGCGATAAGTACCCTCCCTACGACCTGGATGATGTGGTGCCTACAAAAATCGCCCAACAATTCGGGCTGCCCGTTTTTAACCCTGGCATTGTTATGGAAGGCGGTTCAGTCGAATTTAATGGTAATGGCACTATACTTACTTCTACGGCCTGCCTGCTCAACGAAAACAGGAACCCTCACCTGAATCAGCAGCAAATAGAAGAATACTTATACAATTACTATGGAGCAGAACAAGTGCTTTGGGTAGAAGATGGTATTGTGGGCGATGACACCGACGGGCATATTGATGACACGGTTCGTTTTGTAAACGAGGATACGGTATTGACGGTTATAGAAGAAAATAAAAACGATGAAAATTATGAGTTGCTCCAAAACAACCTGAAGCAACTACAACAAATGCGTTTATTGAACGGCAAACAACTCAATATTATTGAGCTGCCGATGCCTGATGCGGTGGTTTTTGAAGATCAGCGACTACCTGCCTCGTATGCTAATTTTTATATCGCTAACAAATCGGTAATAGTGCCTACTTACCGCTGCAGTAAGGATGATGCTGCTTTAAAAATCATACAGGAACATTTTAAAGACAGAACGGTTATTGGCATTGATTCCACCGAAATAATTTGGGGATTAGGCAGCTTTCACTGTTTAAGCCAGCAGGAACCGGCTATATAATATTGCTATAAATATCTTATGAAAAGGTTGATACGAAAAATATCAACCTTTTTTGTTGCAGTAATTTTATGGGCTCTTTGTGGTTTACATGAAGGAGAGATATTTTTGACCACATTGCCTTGACCTTAACTATCCTTAACTCCTTAATGTTTTAATCATCTCCGGAAGAAGCTCCATTTTTAAATATATTTCGAAGTATAACTTTCTTTCACCTTTTTAATATCAGTTGGCTTACCAGCAAATACCAGCTCGCCACCACCATCTCCGGCATCAGGTCCTAACTCTATCAGCCAGTCGGCACTTCTTATTACATCTATATTGTGTTCTATTACCAGAATGGAATGCCCCTGTTCAATTAACGCATTAAAAGAAGCCAGTAGTTTTTTGATATCATGAAAATGAAGTCCGGTAGTGGGCTCATCAAAAATAAACAGCACTTTGTTACTGGCTTTGCCCTTACCGAGGAACGAAGCCAGCTTCACCCTTTGCGCTTCACCACCCGATAAAGTATCTGAAGACTGTCCCAATTTTACATACCCCAATCCCACATCGCTTAATGGCCTGATCGCCTCCGACAGCTTTCTTTCATCTGCAAAAAAATCAATGGCTTCGTCCACGCTCATTTCCAGCACATCAAAAATACTTTTGTCCTTGTACTTTACCTCTAATATTTCTTCTTTAAAACGTTTACCACCGCAGCTTTCACATACCAGGTGCACATCGGCCAGGAACTGCATCTCCACAACCTGTTCGCCTTCTCCTTTGCAGGTATCGCACCTTCCGGCATCTACATTAAAAGAGAAATGCTTGGGTTGAAAACCCCTCATTTTACTTAAGGGTTGTTTTGCAAACAGATCCCTGATCTCATCATAAGCTTTGATATAAGTTACCGGGTTACTTCTCGAAGACTTACCAATCGGGTTCTGATCCACCATTTCTATCTGTTGCACACTTTCTACATCGCCCGTAATCGCTTTGTGAAATCCCACTTTATCGCCACTAAACTCCCCTTCATTTTTTGTAAGGCGGGATATAAAATTTGTTTTACCAATGTAGTCTTACCACTACCGCTTACACCGCTCACTACACAAAGCACATTAAGCGGGAATTCGACGGTAATATCTTTTAAATTATTATGTCTTGCACCTTCCACTTTGATAGAACGGTTCCACTTACGTACGGTTTTGGGTGGTGCTATAGAGAACTCACCGCTGAGGTATTTACCCGTTAAACTTTCCGGATTTTTGATAAGCGTTTTAAAATCCCCTTCTGCCACTACCTCACCTCCTAAATGTGAGGCCAAAGGCCCCATATCAATAATATGATCGGCTTGCTGCATCACCATTTCATCGTGCTCGACCACCACCACCGTATTATTCAGATCACGCAGCTCTTTAAGTACTTTGATCAGGTTACTGGTATCGCGCGAATGCAGACCTATAGATGGTTCATCCAGTATATAAAGAGAGTTGGTTAAATTACTCCCAAGGCTACGGGTTAACTGTATACGCTGGCTTTCTCCACCACTCAATGTATTCGCTACCCGGTTCATGGTCAGGTACCCCAAACCTACTTTAAGTAGCGTATCCAGGCGATTATTAACCTCAATTAAAATACGTTTGGCTATTTCTTTTTGATGACTGGTTAATTTCAGCTGGTCAAACCAGGTCTTCAGATCACGGGCCGGCATTTCACAAAGTTCGCCGATGTTTTTTCCAGCCACCTGCACATAAAGCGCTTCTTTACGAAGGCGATACCCGTTACAATCAGGACAGGTTGTTCTACCTCTATAGCGGCTTAGCAACACCCGGTACTGAACCTTATACAAATTCTGTTCTACCTCTTTAAAAAAGTCATTGATGCCTCCCCTTGTTCTCCACAGATAATTGTATTGCTCCTTTGTAAGATCGGCAATCGCCTTATGTACCGGAAAATTATCTTTGGCAGCGCTCCTTACAAAAGCATCTTTCCATTTACCCAGCTTCTCACCCTTCCAGGGTGCCACTGCTCCTTCATACACGCTTAATCTCTTATCTGGTATCACCAGGTCGTTATCAATACCTAGAACCAGGCTAAAGCCCTCACAGGTAGGACAGGCGCCTAAAGGATTATTGAAGGAAAAAGATTAGGCTGAGGTTCTTCAAACACAATACCATCCAGCTCGAAACGGCTATTAAAATTTAATAACTTTTTCTTTCCTTTTTGCGGAACCACTTCCACATACACATCCCCTCTCCCTCATAAAAAGCAGTACCAATCGAATCTCCCAGGCGATGAATATCATCTTCATCAAAATCCTTCACCACTATACGGTCTATTAAAATATAGGCGCCTTCTTTTTTGCCCTTACCAACCTCGAATAATTTGGCTAAAGCGGTGGCATCCATTTCCAAAAAGTCCTCGATCCTTTTAACGTCCATTCCCCCACCCGCTTCGTTCGTATCCATGGCAATACGGCTAAAGCCCTTTTGCATGAGGATATTCAACTCTTCTTTGATATCGCGGTTGCGATGTTGTTTAAATTTTACGAGTATAAAAACTTTATCTCCTTCCTGCAGTTTCTGAATGGCTCCCACAACATCTGCCACATCATCTTTTTTAACCTCCTGCCCCGATACCGGAGAAATGGTTACACCTGCCCTGGCAAACAGCAACCTCAAATAGTCGTAGATTTCAGTCATTGTGCCTACGGTACTGCGGGGCGTTCGGGTAATTACTTTTTGTTCTATGGCAATAGCGGGACATAAGCCTTTAATATAATCTACTTCCGGCTTATTCATCCGGTTTAAGAATTGTCTTGCATAAGCACTGAGGCTTTCTGCATAACGCCGCTGCCCTTCGGCATATAAAGTATCGATGGTAAGAGAAGATTTCCCCGAACCAGAAACACCTGTAACAACTATAAATTTATTTCTTGGGATACTAACGGTTACATCTTTCAGATTATGCACTTTCGCGCCTTTGATCAGTATTTCACCATTAGATTTTTTCTGTGCCGCCATTATTGAATTTTACCTGTACTGCTTACAAAAGTAGCTGCAAAATTGTTTAGAAAAGATTTGTTTTTTGGCGTTTTCCGTATCTTGATGAAATAGCAAGCACCCCCAGTTGAAGCCGGTTCCATTAAAATATTATTATTGACAATCAACAGTTTGTTAAAAAATAATTGTAATTTTAACAAAATTTTTAACACTTTTGGGCAATTTTTTGGGTGATTTGCATCCGTAGCGGTATAGTGAGCAGGGAGCATGAGAAGAAAGAAAGGCTACAACCATTTTAATCATTTCAGAAAGTAATGACTACAGATATAAAAAGAGCGACAACGAGCTTATACACTTGTTTACAAGTGGTAACGAATCGGCACTCGATTCATTACTGGAGAGGTACAAGGATAAGCTTTTCAGCACTATACTTTTTATAGTTAAGGATAAATACCATGCGGAAGATATTTCCCAGGATGTTTTTATTAAAATAATAGAAACCCTGAAAAGTGGTAAATACAAAGAGGAAGGAAAATTTCTTCCCTGGGCTATGCGCATTGCACATAACTTATGCGTTGATTATTTCAGAAAGCTGAAACGCTTTCCTTTTGCAAAAAGCAATACAGACAACGAGGTGCTGGACACTATCAACTGTACTGAGCAGAATGCAGAAGATAAAATAATTAAAGTACAAAGTATGGGTAAAGCAAAAGACCTCTTAGAACAATTACCCGAAGAGCAAAGAGAAGTAATTATACTCAGACATTTCGCCAATCTTAGCTTTAAAGAAATTGCCGACATGACCGGATGCAGCATTAATACTGCATTAGGCAGAATGCGTTACGGATTAATGAATTTAAGAAAACTAATGACCGGAAAATAGTTTTAACAATAATTAAATCATTGTTACTAAAACATTTCTGGTATTGTATTCGTTAGTATAGGAAACAAAATACAACTGATCGTTTTAAAATACTGTCATCTTGTGTTTCCGATAGGACAAAAGAAATTCGCTAACTCCTTTATCGAATATTCTTGCCGAAGCCAACCGGTTTACATAGGATGACGACTAATTGAACCGCTGATTTGATCAGCGGTTTTTTTATGGTTCAATAACAATTTTCGTATCTCCTGAAACCAGATTAATATGGCAACAGTCATGAGATATCCTGAATATTTTGTCGGCTACAGTTTTATTATTTAAATACCCTTTGAAATGAAAATCCTCTCCACACCTGGAGGTTTCTTTCATATAGCCATCGGAATACAATAAGTACACTCCGGGCTTATAGGAAACACCCGCCGGTTGTTGCCATTGTACATTGTCAAGTATAACTTTATTATCCTTCGTTCTTACGATCTTGAAACTGTCCAACTCTACTCCCGCATTAGATTGATCAACCACCTGCACCATCAGGCTCCTGAACTCCTCCGTGCATACCTGGTTGAACTTGCAGTCCGATTCGCAATCATCGCCAACCCTGGCATTCTTATTACATGCCAATACCATAAGGCCCGAGACGAGTATCACTAAAATTGAAGTCCTCATTACAGTATTTGATTTAAAGTAATACTATCAAAGACGATAGCAAATAGATTTTCGCAACAGGAAAAGTCCAACAGCTTAATTTCAATTCATAAAAAGAGTTCGTCTTCCTGATTTGCCCGGATATACAATGTAAATCACTTTGCCTCCGCCAAATCAGCCTGGTCTATCACATACTCTCGTCTTATAATATTTCCGGCTGCATTTTTGGTTTTAACCCATTGTTCATCTTTAAAGAGATTGGCCAGGTCTGCTTCGCAAGTCGTCTTTCTTGCTGCATCCGGGAAGAGCGAGTAATATAACCCACAGGACGTATCGACTTTCTCTTTACCACTTATCGTTACTTTAACCAGGTTCTTTTGATAACGGGGATCTGACTCGCTCAGGAATGAAGGACCACAATTAGCCGTACAGATAAAAACTGAAGTCTCATAAGCTTTTCCGGGTTCGATTATTATCCCCTGCCCAATAAACCCTGTAGTATCTTCTTTAACCGGCTGCCTTTTCAAACGTAATCCATACTGGATGGTTACAGGTACGGTAAGATCATTTTTATAGGCAGTAGCTAAATAATACCCCTGCTCACTGTCACTTTCTTTTTGACAGGAGCTCATTAAAAGCACGGATATCGATGCTACCAAAAAACAGGCGAGGGCAGTACTTCGTCTCATTTGCAAATATGTTTTGTATCTAAAACGCATTGACTTTAAATAACGCAACAAAAAAGTGTTCATTTTTTTTAATGAACACCTTTTTTAAAATTTGCTACAGAATACTTAGTTACTGCTATTACCTGCGAACTCCTTCCTGATGATATTCAGCGCCCCTCCGGCCTTAAACCATTCAATTTGCTGATCATTATAAGTATGGTTCACCTGGATATTTTCAGAAGTACCGTCCGAATGATGCAATACCAGGGTTAACGGTTTGCCTGGTGCAAACTCAGTTAAACCTATAATATCTACTACATCATCTTCCTGTATTTTTTCATAGTCGTCTTTGTCCGCAAACGTAAGCGCTAACATTCCCTGCTTTTTCAGGTTCGTTTCATGAATGCGGGCAAACGATTTTACCAGAACAGCACGCACGCCTAAATGACGTGGCTCCATAGCCGCATGCTCCCGGCTGCTACCCTCGCCATAATTCTCATCACCTACGACAATACTACCAATGCCCGCTGCTTTATAAGCACGTTGGGTAGCCGGTACGGGGCCGTATTCACCATTGAGCTGGTTCTTGATATTATCTGTTTTGTCATTGAAGAAATTCACCGCACCTATCAGCATATTGTTCGAAATATTATCAAGGTGCCCGCGGAACTTCAGCCAGGGGCCTGCCATAGAAATATGATCGGTAGTACATTTCCCTTTGGCTTTGATCAACAGTTTCAGGCCCTTCAGATCGGTTCCCTCCCATGGAGTAAACGGATCTAATAGCTGCAGCCGTTTACTGGCAGGATCCACAATTACCTGAACGCCGCTACCGTCAGCAGCCGGAGCCTGGTACCCGGGATCGTCAACAGCAAAGCCTCTGGCAGGTAGTTCTTCCCCGGTTGGAGGATCCAGTTTTACCGTTTCGCCTTTTTCATTGATCAATGTATCTGTAAGCGGGTTAAATGTTAAATCGCCCGCAATTGCAAGGGCTGTCACCACTTCGGGAGAAGCTACAAATGCATAAGTGTTAGGGTTACCATCAGCACGTTTGGCAAAGTTCCGGTTAAAAGAATGCACTATCGTATTTTTCTCCTTCTTCTCAGCACCCACCCGGTTCCACATGCCAATACAAGGACCGCAGGCATTAGCAAATACAGTAGCGCCAATTTTGTCAAATGTATCCAGGAAACCATCGCGCTGTATCGTGTATCTCACTTGTTCCGAACCTGGCGTGATTGTAAATTCAGCCTTTGTTTTAAGCCCTTTCTCACTCACCTGTTTGGCAAGTGAAACAGCCCGGCTGATATCTTCATAAGAAGAGTTTGTACAGCTGCCGATCAATCCTACCTCTATTTTAGTTGGCCAATCGTTCGCAGCGGCCACTTCTTTCATTTTTGAAATAGGCGTAGCCAGATCGGGTGTAAAAGGACCATTCAAATGCGGCTCGAGCTCACTGAGGTTGATTTCAATTAATTGATCAAAGTATTGTTCGGGATTAGCGTACACCTCAGGGTCAGCAGTTAAATGCTGAGCAATGGCGTCAGCTGCAGCTGCTATCTCTTCTCTCCCCGTAGCCCTTAGGTAACGACTCATACTGTCGTCATAACCAAAAGTTGAAGTGGTAGCGCCAATTTCAGCACCCATATTACAAATAGTGCCTTTTCCTGTACAACTCATAGATAAAGCACCTTCCCCAAAGTATTCCACAATACAACCAGTACCACCCTTTACGGTAAGTATACCCGCCACTTTCAGGATCACATCTTTAGGTGCAGTCCAGCCGTTTAGCTTACCTGTTAATTTAACACCGATCAATTTCGGCATTTTCAGTTCCCACGGCAACCCCGCCATTACATCGCAGGCGTCGGCGCCGCCTACACCAATAGCCACCATTCCTAAACCACCTGCATTCACGGTATGGCTATCAGTACCAATCATCATACCACCGGGAAAAGCATAGTTCTCCAAAACTACCTGGTGAATGATACCGGCACCTGGTTTCCAGAAACCAATACCATACTTATCAGATACGGAAGCAAGAAAATCAAACACTTCTTTACTTTCTGTCTTGGCTTGTTTTAAATCGGCTTCTGCACCTGTTTCTGCCATAATAAGGTGATCACAATGCACGGTCGAGGGCACAGCCACCTTAGCCCGTCCGGCCTGCATAAATTGCAAAAGTGCCATTTGGGCTGTGGCATCCTGCATAGCTACTCTATCCGGAGCAAAGTCCACATAGTCTACACCACGTTCATATACCCTTGTAGCAGGGTTGGTCAGATGCGCGTATAATATTTTTTCGGTAAAAGTTAAAGGACGGCCCAATAGCTGCCGGGCAGCGTTTACTTTTTGTTCAAAGCCGGAGTATACTTTCTTAATCAGATCGAGATCGAATGCCATGTCTACTAATTTTTTTGTACTAAAAAATTAAGATTCGCGAGAGAATACAAAGTTAAGGATTGTTACCTGCGATTGGATATTTCGAAAAGCTAAAACAAACCTCGACAGTAGGTTGCAGAAATAGGGCCAAAACTCGTTAGAGTCATTGGGTTCGTAAAACAAAACCCCGTCCTGCTAAAACAGAACGGGGTTTACTTATATCAAAATACTTAATCATACTAAACTGTCAACTCTTTTACAGAAGGAATAAACTTGGTCAGGTTGATGCCTTCTACTGCGGCTTTATATTCATCCATATTGGGAATTCTGCCCAGTATAGCGGACAATACTACCACCGGTGTGGACGCCAGCAAAGACTCCCCTTTTTGCGCTCAGAGTCTTCTACCACACGTCCCTGGAACAAGCGGGTTGAGGTAGCCATTACCGTGTCGCCTTTAGCTGCTTTCTCCTGGTTCCCCATACAAAGGTTACAACCGGGACGCTCCAGGTACATCATATTTTCATACTCGGTACGGGCAGCGCTTTTAGGTAACAGATCGCTGAACTCAAAGCCGGAATACTTCTGCAACAGATCCCAATCGCCTTCTTCCTTCAACTCATCAATAATGTTATAAGTTGGAGCAGCTACTACCAGCGGAGCATGAAACTCCACCTTACCTTGTTGCGCTTCCAGGTTTTTAAGCATTTGAGAAACAATTTTCAAATCTCCTTTATGCACCATACAAGACCCTACGAAACCTAAGTCTACTTTCTTATCGCCACCATAATGAGATAAAGCGCGGATGGTATCATGTGTGTAACGCTTGGATACATCCTTATTATTTACATCCGGATCGGCGATCATAGGTTCTACAATCACATCCAGGTCAATCACTACCTCGGCATAGTATTTAGCATTGGCATCTGGCGTAAGCGCAGGTTTCTCTCCTGATTTAATTTCAGCAATACGCTTATCCGCTTTATTAATTAATCCCTGAAGCACTTGCCTTTCATTATCCATGCCTTTGTCTATCATGATCTGTATCCGGCCTTTGGCAATCTCCAATGATTCGATAAGGGTATCGTCTTCAGAAATATTGATAGATGCTTTGGCTTTCATCTCAGCAGTCCAATCGGTAAAAGTGAATGCCTGATCTGCCGGGAGTGTACCAATATGCACTTCGATAATTCTTCCCTGGAACACATTCTCACCTCCAAATTGTTGCAGCATTTGTGCCTGCGTAGCATGAACCACATCACGGAAATCCATATGCTCTTTCATCTCGCCTTTGAAAGTAACTTTTACTGACTCCGGAATAGGCATAGAAGCCTCTCCGGTAGCCAGGGCCAGCGCAACTGTTCCCGAATCGGCTCCGAAAGCTACCCCTTTAGACATCCTGGTGTGAGAGTCACCACCAATGATGATGGCCCACTCGTCTACAGTTATATCGTTAAGTACTTTGTGAATAACATCCGTCATGGAGTGATACTCGCCTTTGGGGTCGCGGGCTGTGATCAAACCGAAATCATTCATAAATCTCATCAGTTTGGGGATATTAGCCTGCGCTTTTTTATCCCATACTGATGCTGTATGACAACCTGATTGATAAGCACCGTCAACAATAGGTGAAATTACAGTGGCTGCCATCGACTCCAGCTCCTGTGCGGTCATCAGCCCTGTGGTATCCTGCGAACCTACAATATTCACTTCCACCCGAACATCAGATCCTGCATGTAGGATCTTGCCCGGCGTAATGCCTACTGCATTCCTGTTAAATATTTTCTCTACCGCTGTAAGCCCCTGCCCTTCGTTTGAAATTTCTTTTGAAGGCGCAAACACCAGAGTTGGCTCAATACCGAGAATTTTGGCTGCAATCGTCTGTATTTTTTACCAAATACGATAGCATAAGAACCACCGGCCCTGATAAATTCTTTCTTCTGAGGAGTTAAAGCCTTGGAGATATCTATCAGCTCCTGCTCTCCGTTATATAATTTCTTGGTTTTAGTATTGATGGTCAAAACGGTTCCGGTTGCAACGGAATAAACCTCTTCCAATACAGGATCTCCATTTTCGTCGCGTACAATATTACCTTCCGCATCAGTCTTCTTTACCCAGTTTTTAAGGTCGATACCGATACCGCCCGTAACATCAACCGTAGTAAGGAAGATGGGGGAAATACCATTGGTACCGCCAACAATCGGCGCAATATTAACAAATGGAACATAAGGGCTCGCTTGTTTACCCGTCCAAAGAGCTACGTTATTTACTCCCGACATCCTTGATGAGCCCACGCCCATAGTACCTTTCTCCGCAATCAACATTACGCTCTTGTCGGGGTGTAATGCCTGAAGCGCTTTAATTTCGTCCTGTGCTTTAGGGGTGATCATACATTTACCATGCAATTCCCGGTCAGAACGCGAGTGCGCCTGGTTACCAGGGGACAACAGGTCGGTAGATATATCGCCCTCACCGGCAATAAAAGTAACTATCTGAATTTCTTCAGGCACTTCCGGTAATTTGGTAAAGAACTCTGCTTTAGCATAGCTTTCCAGAATTTCTTTAGCTATTACATTATCATTTTTAAACGCTTCTTTTAAACGGTCTGTATCGGCATCGTAAAGGAATACCTGTGTTTGAAGAACAGCCGCCGCTTGTTGTGCAATTGCAGCATCGTTACCCAGGGCCAGGTCTAACAGCACTTCAATAGAGGGACCACCTTTCATGTGTGATAATAGCTCAAAAGCAAAAGCTGTGGATATTTCTTCCACAACAGATTCACCCAGGATAATCTCTTTTAAAAATTGGGCCTTCACACCGGCAGCACTTGTAGTACCTGGCAAAGTATTGTAAATAAAAAACTTAAGAGAATCTTCCCTGTACTCATTACCGAGGTCCTTTATTTGTTCGATAATTTCGCTCAACAATTCAGCGCCATCAATTGGCTTTGGATGAAGCCCCTGAACTTTTCTTTCTTCAATTTCCTTAATGTAATCCTTATACATGTTCATAACAGAAGTCTTTTCAATATGAAGGCAGATTTTAAAACAGATGCCGGCACTGCCATTTTCTTTACCAGCCTGTGTCGATTATAATATTCTATAGTTTCAGAGCCACTTTCCCCGGAGTAAAATCTACATAGCTTTACCATTATTGCAGGCAATAATTGCAGCATTATCCTTTTCAGAGGTGAAGTGTAACATTTTGTCTTTCAGATCAGAAGGTGTTTTAATGATTAACGGGCATTGTTAACTTTTGTTCAAATTCAGAATGAGTTTTCCAAAACAGTTCGAGATCAAATGCCATTTATAATATATTTATATTAATAATACCTTCATTAGCAATGGCGCGAATTTACAAAAAATAAGGGTTCTAATTGACAGAACTTATTGAAATTATCGAAGGATTTGGTAATTTTGTCGCGTAAACCAACTATAGTTAGTATGAATCGCCTAAAAAATTTTGTGGAGTGGAATGCTTTTGGTGTTTGCTCTTCTATTGGTGACAGGTTACATATTTCTCCCTGTCGTATCAGGCAATATTTTATTTACTCTTCGGTATTAACCATGGGGTCGCCCATCATCGTTTACATGGTACTGGCTTTTTGGAAGAATATGAAAAATTATATTTCTTCCTCGAAGCGTAACCCCTGGTACTACCTGTAGTAGTAAAACTGTTATTTGCGCTCTTTCCTATCGCTTGCTTTACAGATTATTCATAAATGCCGGTTGGCTCATTGGCCGGAATATCCCTATTGCATGCCCGCCTGAGTGGAAATCCCCGTTTCAAAATTTAAATAAGGTGAGCTTACTGCATATATCGGCAAATTCAAGACTAAAGGCCCCATGGTTCAAGAAAATTTCATGGTTATGCAAAAAAGAGGGGTCAACCATACCTGGAAAGGTGTCGTTGCCCACTCTAGCCCTCTAAACCGTAATAAAGATATACACACTAATCACCATACAACGGCAAAATTCGCCGAATGCCCTTATTTATTAGATGAATGCCCTTATTTATTAGATGAAAGCCAGAATTACAACAAAAGAAAGATGTCGATCTATTATCAATATACAATGATCACTCTTCCCAATAGCGTTGAAACCGTTCCATTTCAATTTCCATAATCATTATTCCTCTATCTTTTTTAATATCAGCTCAAAAAAGTCCCGCCTCGAAAATCGAAGCGGGACTTTTATATTTAAACGGTCAACTATTGTTAACCGTTATGTGAAACTATCAACTAAATTAATAGCCCATACCACCCATATCAGGACCGCCTGGCATTGCAGGAGCCGCAGATTTAGGTTCTGGTTTGTCAGCAATTACGCACTCGGTAGTTAATAACATACCTGCGATAGAAGCTGCATTTTCCAAAGCTACACGGCTTACTTTAGTTGGGTCGATAACACCTGCTTTGAACAGGTTCTCGTAAGACTCTGTTCTTGCATTGAAACCGAAATCGCCGGTACCGTCTTTAATTTTCTGAACAACGATTGAACCATCGATTCCTGCATTGTCAGTTAAAGTGCGGATTGGCGCTTCCAAAGCACGTTTAACGATCGCCATACCAGTTTGCTCGTCTTCGATCTGACCTTTAACTTTTACATCCAAAGAAGCTACGGCGCGGATGTAAGCTACGCCACCACCAGGTACGATGCCTTCTTCAACAGCCGCACGAGTTGCATGTAAAGCATCATCTACACGGTCTTTTTTCTCTTTCATTTCAACCTCTGTAGCAGCACCTACATATAATACAGCAACACCACCGCTTAATTTAGCTAAACGCTCCTGTAATTTTTCTTTATCGTAATCAGATGTAGTAGACTCAATCTGAGCTTTGATCTGGTTTACACGACCAACGATGTCAGCCTTTTTACCTTTTCCACCTACAACAATTGTGTTGTCTTTGTCTATAGTAATAGAAGCCGCCTGGCCTAAAGCTGAAATATCAGCACCTTCTAATTTATGGCCCATATCTTCAGAAATTACCGTACCACCTGTTAAGATAGCGATGTCCTGTAACATTTCTTTTCTTCTGTCGCCAAAGCCCGGAGCTTTAACAGCAGCAACTTTCAGGGTACCACGTAATTTATTTACCACCAGGGTAGCCAATGCTTCACCTTCTAAATCTTCAGCAATAATTACCAAAGGACGGCCGCTTTGAGCTACTTTTTCCAGGATAGAAAGAATATCTTTCATAGCGCTGATCTTTTTGTCATAGATCAGGATATACGGGCTTTGTAATTCAGCTTCCATTTTTTCGCTGTTAGTAACGAAATATGGGGAGATGTAACCACGATCGAATTGCATACCTTCTACTACGTCTACAGTAGTATCAGTACCTTTTGCTTCTTCTACAGTAATAACACCTTCTTTACCTACTTTACCAAATGCCTGAGCGATCAAATCACCGATCTGGTCGTCGTTATTAGCAGAAATAGAAGCAACCTGCTTGATTTTTTGCTGTCGCTGCCTACAGTCTGGCTTTGCGCTTTCAGGTTTTCTACCACCAAAGAAACCGCTTTATCAATACCACGTTTCAGGTCCATTGGATTTGCACCTGCAGCTACCATTTTCAAACCTTCGCTGATAATAGCCTGAGCTAATACAGTAGCAGTAGTAGTACCATCACCTGCGATATCCGCAGTTTTAGAAGCTACTTCCTTCACCATTTGAGCACCCATGTTCTCAATCGCATCTTCCAGCTCAATTTCTTTTGCTACAGTAACACCATCTTTAGTTACAGCAGGAGCACCAAATTTTTTCGATAACCACATTACGGCCTTTAGGACCCAGGGTTACTTTTACGGCGTTTGCTAAAACGTCAACGCCTTTCTTCATTTTATTTCTAGCTTCAATATTGAAGTGTAATTGTTTTGCCATTTTACTAGACTTAAGATTTTTAGTATTTAGATTTTAGATCTTTTGAACCCAGCTTATATGCTACAGTCAGCAATACTTGCGTCGTGCCCCTTTTGCCAGGTCATCGAATCGTTTGAGCTCTCGTTTAAAAAAGCCCGGAAAAGGCTTATACGATTGCAAGAATATCGCTTTCACGCATAATTAAAAGATCCTGTCCATCGATCTGGATTTCAGTACCTGCATATTTACCGTACAACACAGTATCGCCGGTTTTTACGGTTACCGGTTCGTCTTTTTTACCAGGACCGGCAGCAACTACAGTACCGCGTTGTGGTTTTTCTTTTGCTGTATCAGGAATAATGATACCGCCCGCTGTTTTTTCTTCAGCTGCTGCTGGTTTTACAATTACCCTGTCATGTAAAGGGGTAACAGTCGATTTTTTAGCCATGTTTATCTTTTTAAAAAATTTGATTATTTAAGGTGATTCCTATTGAATCACTTTATGGTTGGCAAATGTACCCTAAATAATATGCCACGGTTGGGAAACATGAAATTTTTTCAGGTTGTACACAGCTTACCCAACTCGAAGCTCAACAAATGACAAGATGGCAATGTTAGTTGATTGGTGAATAAGCCTGCTAGTTTAAAGGTTGACAGGTTGACAAGGGTCGGATTGAGATCTTACTCGTTTATTTGGTAGCAAGGTCTGTTAGAATAATATAGTCTTCTGTTTAATTTATCCCGCTCAAATAATCAACCAGTCAATCTGTTATCCCTTCCGCCTCATCAACTCTCCTCAGCTTGCCAACCAACCCGCTCATTACCCCTCCCGGTTAACCTATCAACTTATCAGCCTGTCTACTGCCCTCCCCAACTTTTCAACCTGTCAACTAATAAAAGCCTTATCTTCGCCGGTTCAAAATAGTTCTTGATTCAATGATTAGCAGAAGAAACATAAGGGTAAAAGTGATGCAAACCCTTTATTCGTACACGTCCAGTCTGGATACCGACAAACCCCTTGATCCACAAAAAACGCTTAGACAACATTTCAGCCAAACACGCTCTTTAATGGTGTATGCGGTGCATTTTTTAACTGAAATAGCCCGTTACGCCGAAAAGATGCTTTTCGCAAGTCAAACAAATACATTCCAAGCGAAAAAGACCTGAACGTTAATACGAAACTGGCTGGTAGCAACCTGCTTTGGCAGATACTCGACCTGAACGAAGTTAAAATTGCTTTCAAGAACGAGAAAACCGAGCACCTGATCGATGAAGAGCTGGTGAGGAAAATCTACATGCAACTCACTACTTCTCAACAGTATTTACACTATATCGGTATTCAGCAGCAAAGCCTGCAGGAAGACCGCAAAATATTTGAGTATATTTTCAATGACCTGATGCTGAATAACGAAGAGTTTGTAGCGCATATTGAAGAAATATTCAGCAACTGGGACGATGATGGTGAAATGATTGTGCAAAGCATTGCTAGCTTTATACGCAAACCACAGTCCACAGCGTTTCAGCAAATTATCACTGCTGATAAAGAGCAGTTTGCCGTAAATCTTTTGAAAACGGTAATAGATAAAGAAGATTACCTGCTTACCCTGATTACCCCTAAACTAAAAAACTGGGATCCGGAACGTATTGCACTGCTGGATATGGTGTTAATGAAGTTGGGTGTAGCAGAGCTTTTATATTTCGAAACTATTCCACCCAAGGTAACGATCAACGAATACATAGACCTTGCGAAAGACTACAGTACGGCTCAAAGTGGTCATTTTGTAAATGGTATCCTTGATAATATTCATAAAGAACTGGTGGAAGAAGGAAAGCTTAATAAAAAGGATTTCCGAAAATCCTGATTTTGAAGGCAATATTTTTCGCTGAGTTTGAATATTGATCTACATTCGCACTTCAAATAAAATTAAAATCAATCTGGATAACATGAAACGTTTAGTACTGATTATTTCTGCTGCTGCTGCATTAGTTGCCTGCAATAGTAATGACAACAACAAAACAACCGGAAACGCCCCTTTAACCGATTCCTTAAAACAGGAAGCTTTAAAAGATTCATCCAACTTCACTACTATTAACTGGGTAGATTCGACTTTCAAAGACCTGGGAGATGTGAAATTGGGACAGGTAGTAGAAATTCCTTTTGTGGTTAAAAATACCGGTGATAAACCTTTGATCATTTCCAGCGTACAACCTGGTTGCGGATGTACTGTAGCAGAGAAACCTGAAAAACCCGTTTTACCTGGAAAAGAAGAGAAAATTGTTGCCAAATTTAACAGCGAAGGACAAAGCGAAGGCTCACATACCAAAACAGTTGTTGTAACGGCCAACACCAAACCTTTTACGCAGCACACTTTAACTTTCAAGGTAAACGTTACCAAATAAAATCTTAAAGCACAATAAATAATGACGCATTACATTTTACAAGCCCAGGGTGGTGGATCTTTTCAATTGATTTTCTTAGTAGGTATGGTATTGGTTTTCTGGTTGTTCTTTATTCGTCCACAGGCGAAAAAAGCAAAAAATCAGAAAAAATTTATTGAAGATTTACAAAAAGGCGATAAAATAGTAACGATAGCTGGTATACATGGTAAAATTCAACAGGTGAATGAAGACGGTACATTAAACATCGAAATCAGCCCGGGCAATTATATCAAAATTGAAAAATCAGCTATCAGCATGGATTGGACAGCGCAAATCAATAAGCCTGCCGCACCAGCTAAATAATTTAAGAGTTTAATGAATTTAGGTTTAAGCATCGGATATTAAACCTGAACCAGTCTGCCGGCAGGCAGGCATCAAACTTATAATATGTTACAAATCGGCCTTACAGGCGGTATTGGCAGTGGTAAAACAACCATTGCCAATATTTTTTCTACCCTGGGTGTAGCCATTTATGATGCCGACAGCGCTGCTAAAAACCTGATGAATACCAACCTGCAAATAAGGCAGCAGCTCACTGAGCTATTTGGCGCTGATACCTATAAAGAAGGCCAATTAAACAGAGCATTTCTTTCGTCCAAGGTTTTTAATAACGCACCATTGCTGGCTGAGTTAAATGCCATTACCCACCCTATAACGATACAGGATTCAATTGACTGGTTTAATCGCCAGCAGGGACCTTATGCTATAAAAGAGGCTGCACTGATATTTGAAAGCGGCAGCAACAAACACCTGGACTACACTATAGGCGTATGGGCAGAAAAAGAGTTACGTATCGAGCGGGTGCTTGAACGCGGTGGTCTTGACCGGGCCGCTATTCTGGCTCGAATGGAAAAGCAAATGGACGAGTCAGAGAAAATGAAACGCTGCGATTTTGTAATAGACAATAACGGGGAAAAATCTGTGATCGCACAGGTATTTGAATTACATCAGACTTTAGTAAATTTAGCGGATCGTTGATTACTAAAAGATTTTATCTTCGTAAACCAATGCCTCTAACTTCGATTATAACGGTAAATTATAACCAACCAGCCGTTACTATAGATTTTTTAAAATCGGTAAAAAAATTTACCAATAGTGACGAGGTGGAAGTAATACTGGTAGACAATGCTCCTGCCGAGAACAGGATGACAGATTTTGTAGCTGCCTACCCGGGTCTTATCTATATTCATTCTTCTAAAAATCTTGGCTACGCCGGAGGGAATAACCTGGGCATTAAAAACGCCAAAGGCTACTATCTTTTGCTGCTTAATAATGATACTGAAATAACGGCAGGTTTCCTGGAAGCCCTGGTGAAGGAGATGGAGCAAAACCCCTCTATAGGTCTGCTATCCCCGTTAATCAAATTTCATGAGAACAAGAAATTGATTCAGTATGCCGGCTTTACCGAGATGAACTATATTACCGCAAGAAACGGAGCAATAGGCGAAAAAGAAACCGATACGGGACAATACAGCAATGACAGCAGGGAAAGGTTTTGTCATGGCGCTGCTGTAATGTGTCGGAGAACAGATCTGGACCAGGCCGGGATGATGGATGAACGCTATTTCCTGTACTATGAGGAGCTGGACTGGTGCGAAAAATTTAAGCGAATCGGTAAAAAATCTGGTTCACAGGCAAAGCAGTTATCTATCACAAAGAATCGATCAGCGTAGGCAAAGCAAGTCCTATTAAAGCTTTTTTTATGACACGCAATCGCATGTTGTATATCAGGAAAAATACCAATCTCACCAATACTGCGCTATTTTCTGCATATTATATTTTTATAGCCACGCCAAAACAGCTTTTGATACATGTTAAAAACGGCAGAACCGACCTCGCTGCCCAAACGTTTAAAGGTATTTGGTGGAATTTAACCCATTCTGCAAGTAGCAGCTCATTAGGATATTTTATACCATGATTATTCTGTTTTGGATCAGTCTTTTTATTGTTTTTTATGCATTTGCCGGTTATGGCATTTTTTATATGCATTACTAAAGCTTAAACGAGTTGTAGGTAAAAGAAACAAGCCATTGTTTTAGATGAAACAAGGCTACCTACTGTAGCATTATTAATAGCCGCCTACAATGAGGAAGCTTATATTGAAGAGAAAATACAAAACTGCCTGGAGCTAGACTACCCGGCGCACCTGTTCGATATTGTTTTTGTGACGGATGGATCTAACGACCGAACACCACAAAAATACAAAACTACCCGCAGGTAAGATTATATCATAAAGATGAGCGGGGCGGTAAAATGGCGGCTATAAAAAGAGTAATGCCCGAGCTCACTAACGATATTATTGTATTTACCGATGCTAATACTTATTTGAATAAAGCTGCAATAAAGGAACTGGTAAAACATTACCAACATCCTAAAGTGGGCGCGGTGGCAGGTGAGAAAAAATAATGGTTGCCGAAAGCGCGGATGCCAGTTCGGCAGGAGAAGGCTTTTACTGGAAATATGAATCGGCCCTAAAAAATGGGATTACGAATTATACAGTAACGTTGGAGCAGCCGGCGAATTATTCAGCATCAGGAGATCGTTGTACGAGCCGGTTGAAACCGACACTATTATCGACGATCACATGATTGCCATGCGTATTGCAGAAAAAGGATTTGTGATAGCTTACGAACCCAAAGCTTATGCTATGGAAACAGGCTCTGCTGACTCAAAAGAAGAACTGAAAAGAAAAATAAGAATCGCTGCAGGTGGCATCCAGTCTATATTCCGGTTGAAAAAAGCGGCCAACCCATTCCGTAATCCTGTCCTGACCTTTCAATATATCAGTCACCGCGTTTTACGTTGGACGGTCACCCCTTTCCTGATGATACTGGTTTTTATACTCAATATTTTTATTGCCCAACAAACCCAACATCCCCTGTACATTGGCTTACTGATCGGACAGATCGTTTTCTATGGTCTTAGCCTGGTTGGCTATTTCCTGGAAAAGAGAAACCTTAAAGTAAAAGCATTCTTTATTCCTTATTATTTCTGCCTGATGAATTATGCGGTAATAGCCGTATTAACCGGTACTTTAAAAAATCGCAAAGTGCTGCCTGGGAAAAGTCGAAAAGAAAATAAACAGCGATAGTTGAAGTAAGTCAGTTCATTGCGGAGAACGAAAGATGCAGCGATAACGCAGGGCTTTAATTTTGTGTAGGCATCTGTTTATAGCTGGCTTAATAACTCATTCGTCATACGAACAAAGCAGGTCGATGTGTTTTTAACATAGCAAAGACTGGCAAAATAAGTCCCCTCATCTTGCATGGTAAACGAAAGTAAGTGCAGCTGCTGATCGGTGAAGGATTTTGTAAAGTCGTCATTTATCGCCTGGCTAATATCGATAGATGGTAAATGATCCGTGAGCCCCACCCCCACCGCTTTAAGCAACGCTTCTTTACGTGTCCAAAAACGGTAGAACGTATTTATGGGATCAGTAGATTTTTTAATATACTGAGCTCCATTTCAGAAAACACCAAACCGGCCATACTTTCCAGCTCCATCTCTTTTACCAATTCCACATCAATGCCCACCATTTGGTTGCAAAATGCGATCAGCACTTTATTACCGGAGTGACTGATATTAAAAGCAGGCAGCATCTTATCAGCATCTGTTAAAGCAACCGGTTTCCCGTTTTTACCAGGGTTAATAATAACCCTGGCAGCATCTGTCGATCCGTAAAAAGCTAATACTTTTTTGGCAATTCCCCTACCAGCGATAAACCGGCTTGCATCCGCTGGTTGCCTGAAAGCTGCTGCTTTGGCTAACTCAGTAGAACTCAATAATACTTTTAGTCCTTCTACATCTAAGGTGTCAATGTCACACTCATACACATGTACCTCCTCGCCCAAAGGAGTTAAAGTATTCATCCAGATTATTTCAGTGCCGGGTTCTTCCAAAATTTATAATTGTTTCACGCTTCTTTATAAGTAACTGTATATATCCTGCAAAATACCATTTTGAACAGTCAATGCAAAACTGCAAATACCTGTTTATTGCAGCATATCAGATTATACCTGTCAAAGCCTATTTTTGTATAAATGCTGCGGCTTAATTCCATATCGCTATTCCAGTTTAAAAACTACACTAACAAGGTTTTTGAATTTCGCAAAAACGTAATTGGAATTTGCGGAAAAAATGGAGTAGGTAAAACCAATATACTGGACGCCATTCATTATTTGTGTTTTACCAAAAGCTATTTCAGTACTTCTGATGCTGTTAATGTGCACCAGGGTTCAAAGGGCTTCAGACTGGAAGGTAAATTTTCGAAAGAAGGTACAGAAGATACAGCCACCTGCATCCTGAGGGAGAACAATAAAAAAGAGTTCCTGATCAATGGTGATGCCTACGAAAAATTCTCCCAACATATAGGCCGGTATCCCTGTGTAGTAATTGCACCCGACGACGCAGTATTGATTACCGGAGGCAGTGAAGAAAGGCGCAGCTTTCTGGACTCTTTGTTATCGCAGCTCAATCCTGAATATCTTCAAAAGCTTATTCAATATAACAAGATTTTGCAGCAACGCAATTCCTTATTGAAATCGGCCGCCGATACCGGCAGGCTGGATGAAGCGTTATTACAGATCTTAACAGATCAATTGATTGTGCCGGGCAATTATATATTTGAACAAAGAAGCCAGTTTCTCGTATCCTTTCTGCCCAAAGTAAAAAGGTTATATACAGAGATTGCTCAAAAAGAGGAAAACCTTTCTATATTATATGATAGCAGGTTATTGGAGACCTCGTTTGAAGAATTACTCTCGGCAACACTCAATAAGGACCGGCTGCTTCAACGTACTACGGCCGGTATCCACCGAGATGATGTTATCCTGCAACTCAATCAGCAACCCTTTAAAAATATCGCCTCGCAAGGGCAGCGCAAGAGCCTGCTTTTTGCCCTAAAACTAACGGAGCTACAGGTAATTACGCAGGAGAAAAAAATTACTCCTTTTTTATTACTAGATGATGTTTTTGAAAAACTGGATGAAGAGCGCATCAGTAACCTGTTGCAGAAAGTTTGCCTGGAGAACAACGGACAGGTTTTTATTACCGATACCAACCCGGAAAGATTAACAAAACACCTGGAAACTCTAAATGCCGACTTTGATTTGATATCTTTGTAAGCTGGTTACAGAAGTTGATTAAATTTTTATAGTATGGGCGAATATTCTTTGGGCGAAGCATTAAAAGAGTTTTTAAATAAAAGTCGTATCAGAGGCGATATACAGGCATTGGAAATTGATGCCGTATGGGAGAATATAATGGGAAAGACCGTAGCCCGTTATACTGACAAACTGCATATTATAGGAGATAAATTGTTTGTATATACTTCCGTAGCCCCTTTGAGGCATGAGCTGGTTTACCAGCGATCTAAGATCATTGAAAGGGTGAATGAAGCGCTGGGTGGAAAAGTGATCAAGGAAGTTATTGTGAAATAATACCTGTTTGTTATTACAGGTTTAAAACTTAAGATTAGCAAACCCTTACTGCCCCTACTCGCCACTCGCTATTATTCTACTTGCTAATCTCACGCAGAGCTAACAAAAAACAAAGGCGCAAAAACATGAACATCGAACACACCGTCTCCCTTATAGCTACTTGCTGCCCCTACTCACTACCTCCTCACCCTCGGATCAAACACGCCATACAGTAAATCGGCTATAATATTCATTAGTACAAAAAAGTAGCGGAGATCAATACCGACCCCATTACCACAGGGTAATCCAGTTTTTCCAAAGCATCTACCGTTACTTTTCCAATACCCTGCCACCCAAAAATATACTCCACAAAAAAAGCGCCTGCCAGCAGCTCGGCAAACCAACCGGTAATAGCAGTTATCACAGGGTTTAATGCATTTTTTAAAGCATGCCGCCAAACAACTACCCGCTTACTTAATCCTTTAGCATAAGCGGTTCTTATATAGTCCTGGTCCAGCACATCCAACATAGCACTACGCGTAAGTTGCGTAATAATAGCCAGTGGACGGATACCCAGGGTAATAGCAGGAAGCAGCAGGTTTTTAAAGCCAAAAATACGCTCCCCGTTACCTCATCGATATCAAACCAGTTGCCGCTAATTTGTAGTCCTGTGTATTTGGTCAATACAAAACCGAAGAAATAAGCAATAACAATTCCCATGAAGAAAGAAGGCGCTGAAATGCCTACAATGCTTGAAAAAATAGCACCGGTATCGAGCCAGGTATTTTGTTTTACCGCAGCCACCACACCCAACGGGATGCCTACCACTACCGCAATAGCCATAGCAGCAATTGTAAGCATAATAGTGCCGGGTAAAGCCTGCATTAATATGGAGCCAACTTCCCGTTTACTTTGATAAGATCTTCTGAGATAAGGTATTTTTATGCCTAGCTTACGCTCCCCGCCAATAAAAACACCTTTAAGTTGCTTGGCATCGATTTCGTCCTTATAATGAATAGCAATGGGTGACACATCATTTACATACAACAAAAATTGTTTCCATTTAGGCTGATCCAGGTACAACTCCTTCCGGATATTCTCCTGGGTTTTGGCATCACCCGTTTGCCCCATTACTAAACGTGCAGGATCGCCAAACCCCTGAAATAAAAAGAATACCAATACTACTACACCAGCTAAAACCAGTATACTGTAGAGGATCTTTTTAATAAGGTATTGTACCATGGGTGATGTTTGATGCAAGATGTTGGATGTACGATGTACGGACGATTCTTATTACACCGCACATCTAACACCATACACTAAAAACTTACTTTATCAAAATTCTTATAGCTCCTTTTATCTATAATAGTCCCTTTGTTCAGCACATACACGGTAGGATTGGTACGCGCTGCTGTTCTTATCATTGTATTATCGCCACTAAGAATGGTGACATTATTAAACCCTGTTTTACCAATAGCAGGCTTTAAGCGAGCAGCTGCACTACTGACAATGTAAACAGGCATATTCTTTTTTGTGCATCTGCAACAAGTCTGGCAAAACCTTCCTGCCATTTTTCCAGAGGAGTTTCAGCCCCTTCCACAAACAACAATACGACCTTATCAATATTCAGCAGCTCCTGCGTCAAGTCGGTCCCGTCAGGCGCTGTAAGACCAAAAGCCTTGATCGCCGGTTCATTATTTACGCCGGGCCTGATCACTTTGTCGTAGCGATTAATAAACTTATAGGTGCTGTCGTCAAAATCATCGGGAAATGTTTCTGCTGTAAACTCTACATTCTTACCGGCCTTTTCATATATAAACGTAATAATGGTGCTATCAGGTATCGCATTCGCCGGCATCTGCATTTGCTGGGCTATATTATTACCCTTTTTAAAAGGCAAACAGTCGGCTACCGGCAGGTATTTTAAAGTATACCACTGTGCAGCAAAGCTGAATATAGTGGTCAGCAACAATAAACCGGTTGTAGCGCCTTTGGCAAATACAGGTTTAATATACTTCCTGTTAAAAAAGATCACCAGTATTAACACCAGTAAAACAATATCCTTGATAAAAGAAGTTTGAGCGGTAATAGGGATACAATCGCCAAAACATCCGCAGTTTTTAAACTTACCCGATAAGTAGGCATAGCCGGTTAAAAAGGTAAAGAACAGGATCAGCAATAACAGTAACCAGTTAATTGTTTTAATACGCCAGCCAAGTAGCAGCGCGACGCCGCAATGATCTCAAAAGCGATCATCAAAACAGAAAGCGCCAGCGAAATACCATCCAGGAAGCTGGTTCCCCAAACCAGGAAAAATTCCTGCATTTTGTAACTCAGCCCTATTGGATCATTTGCTTTTACCAACCCTGAGAAAATAAAAAGAACGCCCACTATAATACGGGCTACATTTACAATTACCTTCATTGCATTTATTTATTCCCGGATTCGCTATCCAATATCAGTGCAAAAACCGAGTAGTTAATAATATCGTGATAGTTAGCATCAATGCCTTCACTGATTAAAGTTTTTCCATCATTATGGAGAATCTGCCGGATACGAAACAGCTTCATCAGGATAAGATCTGTAAGCCCCTCCTGGCTCATACTGCGCCAGGCTTCTCCGTAATCATGATTTTTACTTTGCATCAGGTTTTTAGTATCAGCTATATGTTTTTTGTAGGCCTCCTCAACCTGGTCTGCAGGCAAATCCCATGGTGCATCCTGGGGTAACTCCAGCTGTATTAAGCCAATTACCGAGTAATTGATGATACCCAGGAACTCACCCGCTATATCATCGGCAATCATCTGCTGTTGTTTCTCCTGGATGGTTCTGATGCGCTGCGCCTTAATATAGATCTGATCAACAATAGAAATGGTGCGTAGTACGCGCCATGCCGTTCCGTAATCCTTATTCTTCTTAAAAAAAACGTTTTGGCAGGATGCGATCACTGCATTGTATTGTTCGTTTGTTTTTGTCATGTAATTTTATTTGATGTGGAGGGGATACCATAAAGTAAGTTTAAGCCTGCCAGCTAAGAAGTACTTAGCTATCAACTTTTCAACTAATAAACCTGTCAACTTTTTCAACCAATCCCCTACCTTAGCTTCTGAGAAGCAATTCCAACAAAAATAGCAAAACAAATATTGATGTTCACACTTAATTGTAAAGGTAATTTACTCACTATCAAGCAGCCCATTGTTATGGGAATTCTGAACATCAATGACGATTCCTTTTACAGCGGCAATCGCTACACAACCGGAGATCCACTGTTAATGAGGGCACAGCAAATGATCAGGGACGGAGCGGTGATATTGGACATAGGCGGACAAAGTACCCGGCCAGGCAGCGAGCTTATATCAGCAGATGAAGAATTAGCCCGCGTGATACCGGCCATAGAAGCAATACATGAAATTTTCCCTGAGACCATTATTTCAGTGGATACCTTTTACGCAAAAGTGGCTAAGGAAGCCGTTAAGGCCGGTGCATCTATCGTGAACGATATTAGCGCAGGCAGTCTTGACGAAGAGTTGATCGACACCGTGGCCTCACTCAATGTGCCCTATATTTTAATGCACATGCAAGGAACGCCGCAAACAATGCAAACCGATCCGCAATACGAAAATGTGTGCAGGGAAGTGCTCGATTTTTTAATACAGAAAACCGCTTTCCTTAGAAGTAAGGGCATTAAGGACATTATCCTGGACCCCGGCCTTGGTTTTGGCAAAACAGCTTCGCACAACTTCACACTATTGAAAAATCTGGATCTTTTTAAAATACTGGATCTGCCGATACTGCTGGGTTTGAGCCGCAAAGGCTTTATTTACCGAACGCTGGGCACAGATGCAGAGCAGGCGCTCAACGGAACTACTGTGTTAAATACGATCGGACTTCTTAACGGAGCAAATATTTTACGGGTACATGATGTAAAGCAGGCCACAGAAGCTATTCAATTAACCGGATCTATATATCCTTATTAACGATTTCTCCAACCCGGTTTCACCGGTCATTTTTGACAGGTCCCATACGCGGGTACTGCGGATCTTTTCCCATTTCTCAACCGGTTTAACATAAGTTTCCTCAAACTCGTTCATTCCGGTAATTGTTTGTTTTTTACGTGTAGAAAAATTATAGCTGGTAACAGACGACTCCCCGGATGCCCTGTGAAAAGACGATACATCGAGACCAATCATTTCAAATTTTTTGTTCTGATAACGGAAAGTATAATCATAATCGGTGACGTACCAACTGCCACAGCTCAGCCAGTAATGTAAACGGATCTTCAGTAAACCTTTGATATCTCAATCCCGCCTTCGGATAAAGGATCTTCCAGGCAGGTACTCTCCTCATCGTTGATGGAGGGAAGAAAAACATCCGTACTAAGTTCTTTTGTGTAACCGGTACCGGTTTTAAAAAGTATCAACAGTCTACGCGGATTCAGATCCAGTAGATTCATACCTAACCCTTCATTCTTTCTAAAATTGGATGACTGGGTATTTCTCAAAACCAATACCGCATCTGCCTGCCTGTCTTTATTAAGATCACCTTTTAACGCAGTATCCAGCACCCATCCTTTGGGTATATAATTTTGAAATTCTTTTTTATAAACGCTAAGCTGCGCGTTCGATGGTGTCCCCATCCAACACAAGAGCATCAAAAGAAAAAAGCATCTCATAGCTATAATAAAGCGCGTCCGTTTTATTGACGATCGGCGGTTAACACCTCTGGCATAAATTTCTTGCTTTGCTCTATTGCATCCATTAATTGCTCAGTTATTTCCAATGCGGAGGCATCGTAGTCGATCTCCAGAGGATCCTTAAAGGTTACTGTAAGCAGGGTTCCTTTTTTGCGAAGCGTTACGCCGGTTTTATTAAAAGCTTTGGAAAATCCATTGATCACAACGGGTATCACAATGGGCTTATGATGCTTAATAATCAATGCAGTGCCTTTACGCGCCGGTGCATAAGGTGTAGTTGTTCCCTGCGGGAAGGTAATGATCCAGTTATTTTTTAAAGATCTTTCAATCTTTCGGGTATCACTCGGATCAAGACCCGCCCTTTGCTCTTTGCTGGTCTCGCTCCAGGTACGCCGTACAGTAAGTCCGCCTGCCAGTAAAAAAGCCTGCTCATCCAGCTACTTTTCATGGTTTGTTCAGCAGCCACATAATTTACTCTTGTAAATGGGTTCAGCATATAAAAAGGTATGCCCAACCGATCTTTTTTACCCCATTTAACAGCCGAAAAATATGGAACATCGTAATCACATCCAGGAAATAGGTCTGGTGATTACAAACAAACAGTACATTGGTTTTGGGTAAAGCTTTTACTTTATCAGAACCCTTAATGCGTAATTTATTAAATATAGCGATGCCAGGATAAGTGCATATCCCCACCACCAGGTGTACCAGCTTTTTAACCAGGCTTGTACTTTTTAATCTTTCTATCAACTTTCCCATTAGCGCAGGCAAAATAACGGTTTAAAGTAATTAATTATTATTTAACAGCAATTATTTTATATTTAACTGATCAATAAAATTTATATCTTTTGTCATATAGCTTTCCTATTTTGTGGTTATGAACGATTTGGAGATACTTAATAATCGGCCTTCCAAAAAAAGATCCTGTATCCTGTTAATAATGAACTGGCCAGCTATCTTGTCCGCCAGGGAAGAGAGGTCAGTTTACCGGTATCTCATACCGACCTGCTGAATTTTACCTGGTCGGTGCCTATTAAGGATGGGCAAGGCAACAGCACTTACTGGGAGAAAGCCATTTATGATAAACGGGACTGGGACTACCTGCGGGAAGGTTTGGTTAAAATATATGCCATCCTCAAAACGGAGGGCGATATGAGTTTTGCCGATCAGCTGGATGTTGCCAGGATCGACTATTGCTCTTTTGGTAATTCCCTACCCTTTCGCATCAGGATTGTAAATAAATTCAATTCCAATTTTGACCACTACTATATTAAGATCACCGATGCTTCGCGGATTTATGGGCTGGAACTGGAGCATTTTCTCTCGCCCAACCGGCTTACATTTTACACGGACAGAGGTACACTGGTAGAAGAGCATATCCCAGGCTTGCCCGGCGACGTGTTCCTGGATCAATACCTGAACAAGGATGAAACCAATAAGACCCGGTTTGCAAAAGAATTTGTAAAGTTTAACGAGCGCTGCTTCGTTCGTTTATTGGGCGATATGCGTGCTTATAACTTTGTGGTGGTGGCCACACCTGATATTGAGAGCTATCAATACCGTATAAGGGCTATCGACTTTGACCAGCAGTCTTACGAGGGGCGAAAACATTTGTATATGCCCCAGTTCTTTAAAGAAAATAATGCATTTGTAACCACCGTTTTGGGGCAACTCAATACAGAATCTATTGAACAATATAAAGCAGAAGAATGGTCTGCGATGGCCTACCGTGTAGCAGTAACCCGGTTTCGCCTCATGGAGCTGCTCAACATTATGTCCCGTGATACAGTTAGTCCTCCTGAAAAACAGGACCTACTGATCAGCCAGCTTAACGAGCATTTCAAAACACAGGCTTTTAGCCGATGCAAATCAATGGGCCAGGTATTAAAGCTGCATCTAAAATATATGCTTCGCCGTAACCTGAAGCTCATACAGGAAAAAACGAGAAGCCTGGTAAAACGGATCAATTAAAACGCACCACCTGTCATGCATAAAAACACCTATTCACGCTGATCTTTTGCCTAACTGCTACTATTTATTCATTCGCCCAAAACCCGAATGAGCTCGATACGGTAGCACTTAAAAAAGCAGTGCTCGACACCAGTTCGCCAACAGGTTATAAGGCACTATTGAAAAAATTCAATGAAACACCGCAATATCTTTATCCCAATGAAGGAGCCATTGTTTACTATGGCAAACTCTTCCAAAAAGGTCACGATGCTTTTCAGAATCTATTCGCAAAAAAGCCGCTTGAAGCGCTGGCAAAAGATAGAAAATTTGCTGAAATGATACCTGTGGGAGAAGCGCTTCTTAAAACTAACGCAACGGATTTAAAAGTATTGATACTCTTACTCGCCAGTTACATAGAAACAAAAAAAGAGACCGAAATTCAACTAACAAAAGCCAAACTCCAATTGCTGCTAAAATCTGTTACACTAAATGGAATAGGTACTACCGACACATCTACACTGAAAGTAACCAGTATTGAAGATGAGTATATGCTGATGGATATGCTGGGATTAATAGGTAAATCCAGAACATCAAAAAGTAAGAGCAATTCGGTTATTGACCGCTGGGTGGTTACCAGGAAAGATAACCCAAAGGAAGCTGCTTTTTTATAGAGGTACTACATCCCTACTAGTTAAAACATATCTGTCAGATCATTAAAAAACAACAACCATGCACCTGAAACAGCTGTTTGTCATTATCGCTTTTTTATTGACTTCCATCTGCCCATCGGCACAAAATAAGCGATATACTGCAGTCATAAAAAAAGCACTGTCAGAGACCAGTTTGTAAGCTCCCCTTATTTTAGTGCCGCTGTAACCTTCGCCCAAAACGAAACAAAGGTTAAGGAGAAGTTCAACGTCTTTATAGAGATTATGAAGCCGAAAGAGATGTCGAAATAATCTACATATTCTACTTCCCTGTTGACTGAATAACTATTTACCTACCTTTATGAATGGCTATAACCTCTGACAATTGTTTAACCCTATCAAAAAAATTATGAGATATATCGTCCTGCTGCTGCTTATTATATTTATTTCCTGCGAACGGGATAAAGATATTTTACCGGAAGAAGAACCAGTGCCTGCAGCTCAGAATTATGGAAAACTATCCGTTATAGTTTATGACGCTACTGAATGGACTCCCGCTCAAAGCAAGGGTAAGCCTGCTGCCGGAATGACAGTCTACCTGTTTCACTCGCAGTCCGACTTTGCTGCCACCTGGCAACATCCTGATAATCCAAAATATGCTTTTGAAGCAATTACCGGCAGCAATGGAGCAGCGCTTTTTGATAGCCTGCCTCCGGGAAAATACTATATTTCAACCCAGGACATGGTAGACGCATCTAACACTTTTTATTTTCAATCTGAGTTCAGGAAAGAGTTGAGAAATGACGGACTCGTATGGGGCTTATCATCCGATTCGCTGATCCAGTCTACCTCGGTCATATCACCTCAGCAACCTTATGCGTTCCCCGGCACTTTTGCATGGAAAGACCTGAACGCCGACGGGGCCATTACCAACCAGGATTTCCAACCGCTGCCCCAAAGAAATGTTGTCATTCAAAAGCAAGGCAGTGAAACAATACAACTATTAAAAGGCGTACAAGGCGACTCTTATTACCAGACCTTATTCCAGATTGTGAACGGCTCCTACGCTACCTTATCCCAGATTAAAGAAAAGCAAGTAATGGCGGATGCATATATGAGTCAGAACGCCCTGCCTGCAGGCCAGTGGGCACTATTTCGCAATTTTACATTTAATCCGTCTACCAGCCTTATCAATGATATATGGTCGGAGCCATGGAAAGCCATCAACAACTGTAACTATGTTATAGGGATCAACCAGGCCAACATACCGTTGCCATTACAGCATTATGTGTGGCAGTCGAAACTATTGCGGGCAGCTGCATACCTGGGCCTGGTTACCACATTTGGTGATGTTCCGTTAATGACCACCTACAATTCTACCGACTTCTATCCACCACGTCAGCCGGCTAATGACATCATCAATTACGTTGTAGGAGATATAGCTGGTTTTATCAATGAAATGCCCGAAGTTTTCCAGCATAACGGCTACTTAAACAGATGGTCAGGATTAACGATTCTTGCCAAATTGCAACTGGCTCAAAAAGATTATGCGGCTGTGCTGCAATCCACCAATGCTATTATTAATAGCAGAAGGTATGAGTTAACTACCTCTGCAAACGAGGTATACCAGAATACAACTAATAAAGAAATCATCTGGAATGGCATGCCTGAACCAACGACGGCATTTAAAACATATTTTCAAAATCGGCCTGTATTCCCGGATTTAAGATATGCCGAAGTACTATTATTAAACGCAGAAGCCCATATCAGGCTCGGAAATATCAATCAGGCTCAGGCGGTTTTAAATCAACTACAAAGCAGGAGCAGCAGAACGCCCGTAGTTCTTACATCTGCCAACGCACTGGAGCAACTTAACCAGGTAACACAACAGGAAGCTCCGTTGGAAGGCTATCATTTTTCATCTATGGTAAGATGGGAACTGGCCGGGCTACTTTTAAGCACCCAGGGATATAAGGCCCATAATAAGCTACTACCCATTCCATTAAACCAGGTGTTGATAAATCCTAATATGACACAAAACCCAGGTTATTAAAACGACAATTTATCCCCCTTCGTGTATGTATCACATATTATTATTATCTTAGCGAGCCTGCTTTAAGGTATATATTATTAATAAAAACAATAAAGAACAAAATGGCCAAGTACACAGCCGGTATTTACACGGCAAGGAGCTTGAAGCTCTTTACAACGATGCTAAAGACAATAGTTTTGCCCTGCCCGCAGTAAACGTGGTAGGAACGGATAGCGTAAATGCCGTACTGGAAACCGCAGCGAAAGTAAACTCGCCGGTAATGATCCAGTTCAGCAATGGTGGTGCGCAATTTTTTGCCGGAAAAGGAATGCCGAACAAAAACCTGGAAGCTAATATTTTTGGTGCAGTAAGTGGTGCACTTCATGTACATACAGTAGCTAAATACTATGGAGTACCCGTAGTTTTACATACCGACCATGCTGCAAAAAAATGGTTGCCATGGATCAGTGCTCTAATTGACGAAGGAGAGAAATTCTATAAAGAAAAAGGACAGCCTTTATTCAGCTCTCACATGCTGGATTTGAGCGAAGAGCCTATCGAAGAAAACATTGCCACTTCGCTGGAGTTCTTTAAGCGCATGGATCCACTGGGCATGAGCATCGAAATTGAATTAGGTGTTACCGGTGGTGAAGAAGATGGTGTAGATAATACCGACGTTGATAACTCTAAATTATATACACAGCCAGAAGAAGTAGCTTATGCGTACGAACAACTGAGCACTGTAAGCAATATGTTTACGGTAGCCGCAGCTTTCGGTAACGTACATGGTGTTTACAAACCAGGTAACGTTCAGTTAACTCCGGTGATCCTGGATAACAGCCAGAAATTCATCGCTGAGAAATTCAAAACCAGCAGCAATAAACCTGTTTATTTTGTATTCCATGGTGGTAGCGGTTCTGAACAAAGCCAGATTCGTGAAGCACTGGGTTATGGCGCTATCAAAATGAACCTGGATACCGATATGCAGTGGGCATTTGCTGAAGGTGTTTTTGATTATTACAAAAAGAACGAAGCATACCTGCAAGGCCAGTTAGGTAACCCTGAAGGTGATGACAAACCTAACAAAAAGTATTACGATCCGCGCGTATGGTTACGCAAAGGTGAAGAGACTTTTGTTAAACGTCTTGAAATTGCTTTTGAAGATCTGAACTGTATCGGCAAAAACGCATAATAGCATTTTAATGCTTCAACCTAATCAACCACTCCTTAGCCGGAGTGGTTTTTCTATGTTCAGTCTACACCAGTTGCAACTTTTAGTTAATTTAGCGGCAGTAAATTGAACTTTCAAAACTTAAACCTTATGAAATATATACTGCTAATCTTTATACCCGCTTTATTTACCTTAACAAGTAAATCGCAACTACTGGCCTATAATTACGGTGCTAAAATCGATAATTACAGCAATATTTATTTTACTTTATTTCAACAGGATTCCAGTAATCTTTACGCTTTTAACTATAACAGGTCTGCTTATTTTTTAGACATCTTTCTTAAAAGCGATTTATCACAGACTGCGCACATTCCCATACCACTCCCCTCTAAAGACAGTGTAAAATTTGATTTTGAAAACCTGTTTGTTCTTAAAGACCGGTTCCTGGTTTTTTACTCCTATTTCAACAAATCCGACCAGGCTATAAAACTGGAAATGATGGCTTTTGATGCAACAGGAAAACGGATGGGGGCCATAAAACAACTGGATGAACTGCCGGGAAAAAACGAGAGGAAAGCTGGTACTTTTTTGGTTAGCAACCGCCCCTTGGACAATAAATTTTTATCTTACGGATATAAGAGAAATAAAGGGAATTACTATCTTAATCTTGATCACTTCGATTACGAAGGAAATAAACTGGAATCCCAGGACTTTGTCATAGACAATTCCCGGTTTCTCGAAGAATCTTTTAATAACGGAGAAACCATTTGCCGGTTGGAGCGGGATAGGCTTAATGAAAAAACAGCGGGTTGGTTTCTTAGTTTCTATTCATCATCTTCCCAGAAAGCACAAACTATCGACATCAACCCGTCTGCCGGGAGCAAAATTAATATCGCCGGAAAGTTTGGTTCCTATATGGAAAATGGTGTGTTATACCTGCTGTCGCCCTACACCACCGGTATTTTTGCCCAAAAGGCGAGAGGCGTGTATCTGGTTACCGCCGATTTGAAAGAGCAGCGTGTACTGAATAAAGCTGTGATTCCATTTAAAGCGGAAGCTGTTGAAGGGGCGGATAGCGAAGATTTTTCTCTGGCGTCCTGCATCCTTACCGATATTATTCCCATCAAAACCGGACTACGGGTTTTATTTGAAAGCAGGCTAATGACCTCCACTTACGGTGTACCCACCGGTTATAATTTAGGTAATATTATTGCTCTGGATATCGACAGTAATTTTATGTTGAAAGATATAAGCAGGATCTATAAAAAACAGGTAGCCAGGCCGGCAAGTGTCAGGTATATGGGCTTCATCCCGCTTTCCTATAACGATACCACCTTTTGCATTTATAATGAGTTACCCCAAAACCCGGGCAGAGCCAATGATAAAATAAAAAATGTAAAGAGTGCTTCCACCGATGAAACAGTAGTAATATCTGCTGCACCAGGCAGTGCAGGCGGCCAAAAAAACATTTTGATTGACAAAGCAGGGAAAAGCGAAATAACCGCCATACTGCCAAGAACAGTTTTAAAAGATAAATTCAGGATGGGCTATATGTATGCTTTAATGCAGAAAGGAAACGATGTGGTACTGACAAAACTATTTCCCCAATAAGAAAGCCCCGCAATTTGCGGGGCTTTCAACTAACTTTCATTAATTCTTATAAAGAATTATTGTCATCTTTTTACCTTCTAATATTTTAACTTCTACCGGAACCAGGCCATTACCCGAATGAGCAATTTTCTGAAAAGCAGATTTGCTTAAATCCACCCGGCCCTTTACATGTGGGGCCATCCTGTCGTTTACTACAACCTGTACACTTTGACCTGTTTTTTTTGGTAACCAATAAACGTGTGCCTAATTTGTAGATATTAGATGCTGCTGTTAAAAGATAGTCTCTGTAAATATCACCCGTTGCGGTTTTACGACCATTGAACTTGCTGTGATAATACGATGCTTTTTGCGAAGTACTTTGAGCGAAGCTTTTAGCATAGCTGAAAATAAAAGCAAAAAACAGAACTAACCATTTCTTCATGTGAGATATTTTAGTTAAACAATAAACGCCGAAAAACAAGTTTTATTTTACTGCGCCCTTATAACGTTATTTTACTAACATGCAAAATACGGCTGCAAAGTTAGGCCGAAATCAACTCATAGCCTGTCAATGCGGGTGACAATCTGGCTTAAAATTATCATAAATAGTTGAAAATCAATATGACGATCTAACAAAAGCAAGGTCAAACTGATTTTCAGCGCACTTTCGGGCATTGAAACCTAAAAAACCGGCGATGCTCAAACCAGTTTCCTGATCAACACAATTTGTCCTAAATGATAGTAACTATGCTCCAAAACACCTTGTATATTCCGGAGGTAAGTGTCGTATTTTTCGTCTACGAATACCTGGTCAAAAAGTGCATCATCCATTTGGGAAACGGCCTCAGCAAATTTCTCAGCATTGGTTAAAAGTGAATTAACCAGCTTTTCCCAATCAGCGTCGGTTTCAACCGGCGGAAGATCAAAGCTATATCGATCGCTGATCTCCAGTTGCCCACCATTAAAAACATGGAGAATCCCTTCCAGGTAGTAGTTAATATGAAAGGTTAGCGCAGCTATGGTATTTAGATCACCCACCTGCTTAATCGCTTGTTCGCGGTTTACCGATAGCAACTGGTCTTTATAATTGGTATTAGCAATCCAGCGGCCGTTTAAATAAACTTCTCTCAGCCGGTTGGCCAGGAAAACAGCTCTTTCCATTCTTGTATTATTTCATGCAAAGTACGTAAAGAAAAAGACGTGGTATACACGTCTGTCATTTATTGAAACTTAATTAGTAAAAACCCCTACTTACTACTTACTACTTACTACTTACTACTTACCACTTGCTATTCCCTACTTACCATTACGGCACTACCACGCCCTCCAGATCATAATCGTAAGCCTTTTCTATCTTCACGTTGTAAAACTCACCGATCTTCAGTCTCTGGCTGCTGGTGATGATCACCTCATTATCTACCTCCACGCTATCAAACTCGGTACGGCCAATATAACGGCCCGCTTCCTTTTTATCGATGATGGTTTTAAAAACCTTGCCTATTTTTTCCTGGTTCAGCTCGTAAGATATTTCCTGCTGGTGCTCCATTACTTCCTGGGCTCTGCGCTCCTTCTCTTCCTGTGGCACATCATCTTCAAACTGGTAGGCACCTGTATTTTCTTCATGCGAATAAGTAAATACGCCAACCCGGTCAAAGCGATGTTTATCAAGGAAAGATTTTAACCCGTCAATATCTTCCTGTGTTTCGCCAGGGAAACCAGCTATTAAAGTAGTACGCAAACAAATACCGGGAACTTTTTCACGGATAGTAGCAATTAATTCGTCCATCTCCGCTTGTTTGATCTGGCGCTTCATGGCATCCAGCATCCTGTCAGAAGCATGTTGTAATGGAATATCGAGGTAATTACAGATATTATCCCGCTCCCGCATTACATCCAGTATTTCCAATGGGAATTTAGTAGGATAAGCATAATGCAGCCTGATCCACTCCAACCCTTTTACATCTGCCAGGCGGTGCAACAATTCTGACAACATCCGCTTTTTATAAATATCCAGGCCATAATAGGTCAGCTCCTGGGCAATAAGCATTACTTCCTTTACGCCCATACGCACCAGTTTCTCCGCTTCCATTACCAGTTCATCAATCGGCTTGCTGACGTGTTTTCCGCGCATCAGCGGGATGGCGCAAAAAGTGCAGGTACGGTTACAACCTTCAGAAATTTTCAGGTATGCATAATGTTTGGGAGTAGCCAGCAGGCGCTCTCCCACCAATTCTGTTTTGTAGTCTGCCTCAAACTGCTTCAATATAGAAGGCAGCTCCATGGTGCCAAAAAAAGCATCCACTTCCGGTATCTCTTCCTCCAGGTTGTTTTTATAACGCTCACTCAGGCAACCGGTTACATATACTTTATCCAGCCGACCGCGTTTTTTCAGCTCCACCTGCTCTAATATTGTGTTGATACTTTCTTCTTTGGCTTTATCAATAAAACCACAAGTATTGACAACCACTATATTATGATCCTTTTTCCTGTTCTCATGCACTACATCAATATCATTAGCCAGTAGCTGACCACTCAGCACCTCGCTATCCACCATGTTTTTGCTACAACCCAGTGTAATGATGTTAACCTTATCCTTTTTTAGCGTTCTTACTTTCAATATCTGTTTTTTAAGGACTGCAAAGGTACAGCATTTATCCAACTCGCTGACCAACGGCGCGGTTAGCTCCAATCAATAACCGGGGCTCTCCTCGCAGAGTCAATTTTAGTTTGTTCAGGCCCATCAGAATAAAGTTATTATTCTTCAGCCGGCGCTCTCACCATTTCTCTCAAAAAGTAGCACTGAATTGTATATTTACATCTAAAGTTGAGATATGCTGCTTATCCATTCTTTACATAAGTCATACGGCAATTACGAAGTGCTCAATATCGGCTCCTTCCGTTTCGATAAAGCTATTTACTGGATCAAGGGTGCTAATGGCAGCGGAAAATCTACTTTTTTAAAAGCCATTGCCGGTCTTATTCCTTTTAAAGGTGATGTGCTTTTGAATCAAAAGATCTCATTAAAGAAAAATCCTGCTGCTTACAGGGCCGCTGTTAATCATGCACCCGCCGAACCGGCCTACCCATCTTTTTTAAAAGGTGAAGAGCTGGTTCGATATTATATGCAGACAAAAGGTGGAAACCGGGAACAGGTAGACGCCATTAAATCCGTATTAGGTATTGATCATTACCTGGATAATCCCTGTGGCAGCTATTCAAGCGGTATGCTAAAGAAACTATCCTTATTACTGGCATTTATGGGCAACAGCAAATGGATTTTCCTCGATGAACCTTTCACAACCCTGGATATAGCAACACAACAAGCCCTTCAGGCACTCATACAAAACAGTACGGATAAGGGTTTTATTATTACTTCCCACCATAATATACCTGGTGAAGCTATCACCTTCAAAGGCATCTATGGCATTCAAAATAAGACGCTTGAAATTGAATAGCATATCTTATCTATTATACCGGTCTGTTGTCACGCCGTTTTACAGGCAAATTGCGGGCGCCATTTATTTTTTATTCTTTGTTCTGTTTGGCATACAACCCAATTTTAAGCAGGCCCTGGATACGCATTATTATATCATAAAAAGCATAGCCTACACCCCCGCCGCCTTTAGCCTGTTTATACTAATGTGCTCGTTGTACTCCATCAAGTGTATTTCTTTTTATGCCAGCAGGAGCACCAAAAATGAATACCAGTTTCTACAGCTTATTAATAGCATCACTTTTCGCAAACGGCTACCTCATTTTGTTTTTACGGCCTCCGCATTATTACTTCCTTCCATCCTGTATACCTTATGCATTGTGGTAGTTTGTATAGCGCACCAACGATGGTATGCGCTCATAGCACCCGTTACTTTTCTGGTATCGCTTATAACGCTGGTAACACTTTCCTTTGTTATGCTTAACAGGAACCCAGCTATATGGAAAGAAATTGCGTTCCCAAAAATCATCAACCTCCCCTCCAGGCTATGGCAGTTTATGCTTCGCTATATTTTCCGGGAACAAATCTTTTCATTAGTCATCCTTAAGCTGATCAGCTTTTGCTGCCTGTATTTTTTCGTTATCACCGATCCTTCGGTTTTTGAAAGCCGCATGTTATGGCTCATTTACACGCTTTGTCTTGCCGGGCATTGTGTCATCATTTATAAAACCTTTTATTTTTTAGAAAACAAATTATCGTTTTACCGCACATTGCCCATGCAACCGTTTCGCATATTAGCCGCTTTTTTCCTGTGTTACCTGGTGCTGCTGCTACCTGAGTGCTGGGCTTTAAGAGCCCTCGCGGTACAACACCACCAGGAGTATGAATATAGCTGCATGATCATTGCAGGGCCGGCTATTCTCTGCTTGTTGCATGTACTGCTATATACGGATGATTTCAAAATGGATGGCTACCTGTCCTTGGTATTCCTGGTATGGATCCTATTTTTCTTTTTAAGCTTTTCTGAAAACAAATGGCTCCTACCCGCTACAGCGATCGCAGGTGTACTAATCGTATTTTACACTTCATTCAGGAGCTTTGAGAAAAAAGCCACTGTAGAAAAACTGGAGTAATTCAGACAAGATACTGATGGCTGATATAAAAAGAGTATTATATTTGCAGTCATCTGATGATATGATGATATAATAATGGAACCCATTCAACGAAAATCGCTGGCACAGGAAGTAGCGGATGCTATCAGGGAAAAGATCCAAACAGGTTTCTTCGCCCTGAACGCAAAGCTTCCAACGGAACCGGAGCTAATGAGAAGCTTTTCGGTGGGAAGATCTACTATAAGAGAGGCAACAAGGTATCTGGCACAGTCAGGATTTGTACAGGTAAAGCAGGGCATTGGAAGTTTCGTAATCAGTGCTTCGGGTAACCAGGGATTAGATGATAAAATTGAGAAGGCAGGATTTGCTGCTATATTCGAAGTAAGACAACTCATCGAAATGCAGATTATTGAAAAAGCAGTCAGCAACCGAACGCAACGACATTTAACGGCTATGCGAAAAAGCCTGAAAGAGCGGGCCGCATTTGCTGCAGCCGGCGACCTCGAAGCTTGTATAAAGGCCGATATAGCCTTTCACACGATAGTCGCCGAAAGTTGTGGCAACTCTATACTAACCGAGCTCTACAAAACCCTCTCGGGCCATGTATCCAGGTCCTTTTCCGAATCCTACTCCAATACTCAACCATTTGTACATTCTCAAAAGGAGCACGAAATGCTTTTAAAACATATAGAAAGCGGTAATAAAATCAAAGCGCTCGACTCCGCTAAAAAATAATCGGCCATTTATAATTTTTTTAACTTAAGTCATCAGATGACCTGATGTTTAAAATCATGAAAGCAACAAATTCCACTTCAGCAACTTTAACAGCAACTCAAACGGTTTATCCTATTCTTTTTGCTATCAGCCTGTCACATTTACTGAACGATCTGATTCAATCGGTGATACCGGCAGTGTACCCGCTGCTTAAAACTAATTATGCGCTCAACTTTACACAAATTGGTATCATTACCCTGGTGTTTCAGCTTACCGCTTCTATACTTCAACCTTTTGTAGGTTCGTATACAGATAAAAACCCAACCCCAGGTCACTAGTGATCGGAATGATCTTTTCGCTGGTAGGGCTCTTATTCATTGCATTCGCCAGCAACTTTTACTACATTCTCGTGTCGGTGTGCCTTATAGGGATGGGCTCCTCTGTATTTCATCCCGAAGCCTCAAGAGTGGCGCACCTGGCCTCCGGTGGTAAAAAGGATTGGCGCAATCTATTTTCCAGGTAGGCGGTAATGCAGGAAGCGCCGCAGGGCCATTACTTGCAGCGTTGATCGTTATTCCTTTCGGCCAAAAATATATCAGCTGGTTTGGTTTGTTAGCCCTCCTGGCAATCGCTGTACTAAGTTTTGTAGGTAAGTGGTATCAGCAAAATATACAGCCAAGGGCTGAAAAAAGACGGTGCTCACTGGGCCGGGTGCTCCTCAGGCAATTTCAAAGAACAGGGTTATTATATCTATCATTATTTTATTAGTATTGATCTTTTCAAAATATTTCTATATGGCTTCCATGACCAGCTACTTTACATTCTACCTGATAGATAAGTTTCATGTGAGCGTACAACATTCGCAGATATACCTGTTCATCTTCCTGGCGTCAGTTGCAGCGGGCACTATTCTGGGTGGACCCTTGGGTGATCGTTACGGTCGTAAGCTGATCATATGGATTTCCATATTAGGCGCTGCACCTTTTACTTTATTACTCCCCCATGTAGGCCTTACGGCCACCATCTTACTTTCGGTATTGATCGGGCTGATCATTTCTTCGGCATTCTCAGCCATACTGGTTTATGCTACTGAACTGATCCCCGGTAAAGTGGGAATGGTAGCCGGGCTGTTCTTTGGTTTTGCTTTTGGCATGGGAGGTATTGGTTCAGCGGTACTGGGCTCGCTGGCAGACAAAACCAGTATCGAATATGTATTTTCCATTTGCGCCTATTTACCGCTGATAGGAATCATTACCGCTTTCTGCCCAATATTGAGGGAAAGAAATCCAGGTAACAAAACCATTCGAAGACCAGTAATCATCCGTTCTTCTCCTATAAAAAAAGTGGCTGCCCGTGTTTACGAGACAGCCACTTTGCTATTGTATAGATAATTTATTACTGTTCTTTCAGGCTGAACAAGCTATCCACAAATTCATGTTTATCAAATACCAGCAGGTCTTCAGCCTTCTCTCCTACACCGATAAACTTAACCGGTATTTTAAACTGGTCTGCAATAGCCAGTACTACGCCACCTTTAGCTGTACCATCCAGCTTGGTAATAGCCATCGCCGTAACATCTGTAGCAGCTGTAAAATGCTTGGCTTGTTCCAGTGCGTTTTGTCCTGTAGAGCCATCCAATACTAAAAGTACCTCGTGAGGCGCTTCTGGTATAAATTTCTGGATCACCCTTTTGATCTTATTCAGCTCGTCCATTAAATGCGCTTTATTATGTAAACGACCGGCTGTATCGATCAATACCACATCGCTTTGGCGGCTTACAGCGCTTTGCGCTGTATCGAAAGCAACAGCCGCCGGATCGCTGCCCATGGCCTGTTTTACGATCGGCACTCCTACTCTTTCGCTCCAGATGGTTAGCTGATCCACTGCGGCAGCACGGAATGTATCCGCAGCTCCCAGCAATACCGATTTACCGGCCTTCTTAAAATTATGTGCCAGCTTTCCAATGGTAGTGGTTTTACCTACCCCGTTTACTCCTACCACCAAAACAATATAAGGTTTCGCTGGCATAGGACTGTCGAAAGTGTAGCTGTCTGCGCTGGGGGCATCCACCAGTATATTTTCGATCTCCTCCTGCAGCATTTTATTCAGTTCAGATGTGCCCAGGTATTTATCACGGGCTACTCTTTCCTCAATCTTTTTAATAATGCGTACAGTAGTTTCTACTCCTACATCTGCGCTCACCAATGCCTCTTCCAGGTTATCCAGTACTTCCTCATCTACCGTACTTTTTCCCGCAATAGCTTTGGTGATCTTACTGAAAAAGCCTTCCTTGGTTTTTTGCAAACCCTGGTCCAGCGACTCTTTTTCTTTTTTCCCAAACAGCTTTTTTAAGAAACTCATGCTAAAAGTTTAAAGTTTTCTATTTAAAGTTCAATATACAAAACCCAATTTGAAATATTAAACCCAATAACCTGCTACCCAAAACAACAAAAGCCATCCGCATTCACGAATAGCCTTGCTAAATATTATGATCAGCCAAAATTACTTTTGAGCTAAAAAGTCTTTTACTTTCTCTTTGTGAACAATCTGCTCTTTAAAAGTGTAAGCACCTGTTTTAGGGCTACGCACAGCACGGATCACTTTAGTCCAGTTCTTACTTTCTGCTGCTGCTTTGGCGTCTTTTACCTTCGAGTTTTTAGAAGCTGCTTTTGCCATTTTGTGTTAAATTGAAAAGTTAAATATGTTGATATGTTGATAAGGTATAGCGTTAACTTGTTAACCTGTTAACTTATCAACTAAATTACTTGATCTCTTTATGAACAGTCACTTTCTTCAAAATCGGGTTGAATTTTTTCAACTCCAATCTTTCAGGATTGTTCTTTTTATTTTTTACGGTAATATAACGGCTTGTACCAGGCTGTCCGCTGGTTTTGTGCTCGGTGCACTCCAATATTACCTGAACTCTGTTGCCTTTCGCTTTCTTTGCCATGGTATGTTGCTTTTAAAAAATTAGATTTTCTCGCCTTTCGCGCGCAGTTGTTTTACTACAGAGTAGAGGCCGTTTTTGTTAATGGTGCGGATAGCATCAGTAGACAATTTCAACGTAATCCATTTATCTTCCTCAACCAGGTAAAACTTCTTAGTCTGTAAATTTGGTAAGAATCTACGCTTAGTTTTAATGTTTGAGTGAGATACTTTATGACCACTCACTGGCGTCTTACCCGTAACCTGACATACTCTTGCCATAATAAAAAATTTTTGGATTGCAAAGGTAAGGGATTTCCGGGGTAATGAAATCTATTTTAGAAAGATTTTTTTCATCCAGTTATTTAGCTCTTGAAAGTAACTAAGTAGCTAGTCGCAAAACTAGAAATATTATTCTCGATACTAAAATATTAAGCTGATCCAAATATCAGGAAATAAATAATTTCGAACGTATATTTGGTGCGTTGCTTGAAAAACATGCAGCATAAAAAGTAGAAAGCTAAAGTTTTATGAAAAAATATCAACACTGACCTTCCTAATACTAACTATTATAGCGTGCGATAAAAAAATGAGAAAGATTCTCTTGAAAGCACTGGTCCACTTACAGGCAAATGGTTATACGTAGAAAATTATAGATCGTCCGGACCTCCAGGAAGCTGGAACAAAGTAGAGAACGGCGCTATTATGAATATTTATGCCGACTCTACCTACGAGATTCTAGCTGCTACAAACATCAATTATCCTCTTTTAAAGACATTCGCAACGGCCCATAAAGGTTCTCTAAGTAATAAACCAATTGGAAATAGTCAATTCACGTCTTTTGGCCATCTTATTAGAAAGAAACAACAGATACAATGTATCTACTTCGAAAAATAGTTAATAACGGCGGTGTTATAGAAATTTCTCTGCCATGTTATGAGGGCTGTATTTACCGATTTGCAAAGCAAAAAAATTAATTACTCTGTTTGTAATAGTTTGCCATATTGTCAATGATTTACAATTCAGGGCTTATCCTGTTATATTTACCCAAAAAATGCGTCCACAAACCGGCGACTACCCTGCCTTTTACGATACTTATATCAGTCTTGCGGCTGGTACCGATGTGCAAAGCGTTCTTTCCCGGTCATTAAAAAGCCTGGAAGGTTTTCTCCACACAATCCCCGACACCTTGTCTGATTTTGCCTATGCCGAAGGTAAATGGACGGTAAAAGAGGTTTTACAGCATTGTATTGATACTGAGCGCATTTTTGCTTACCGGGCCTTATCTCATGCGCGTGGTGAGCAACAGTCATTACCAGGTTTTGAGCAGGATGATTACGCGGCTACCGTAGCAGTCAATCGCAGAACATTGGCAAGCCTGGTAGAAGAGTTTTTACTGGTAAGGCGTACTACCCTCCTATTATTTGAAGGCCTTACCCGGGAGGACCTTGAACGAACCGGTATCATTAACAGGAATCCTATTAAAACGCTTTGCTGGGGATTTATTATCGAAGGCCACTGGCTTCATCATCAACGAATTTTAAAAGAAAAATACGGCCTCTAAACCATCATTATGATCCAAAAGATTGCCTGCCTTATTGCCAGCTTGCTGGCTTTACCCTGTTATATATTTGCGCAGGAGGTTCCGCTATTGGGTGTTTGCGCCAACCTCGACAAATCAGCAGTGGTTAATAAATACGACTATGCCTTCATACAGCCAACGGTGTCTGATGCTTTGCAGCCTTTACAGGCGGATAGTATTTTTAATAACGGCGAAAAAATTAAAAAGTCTGATGTTAAAGTTTTAGCAGCCAATGTATTCATTCCGGGCTCTATTAAAACCACAGGCCCCGAGGTGAATGAGCAAAGAATTATCGCTTATGCCACAACTGTTTTTAAAAGAGCCCAAAGCCAGGGTATTCCCATCATTGTTTTCGGCAGCGGTGCCTCCCGCATGATCCCTGAAGGCTTTTCAAAAGACTCCGCTTTTAAACAGTTTGTGTCCATCGGAAAAAGCTGGCACCCATAGCTGCCCGCCATAATATTGTGCTGACGCTGGAAAGCCAGAACAGGGAAGAATGTAATTTCCTGAATACAATAAAAGAGTGTATCGAGGTAGCCAGGGCTGTTAATCATCCTAATTATAAAATTTGCGTGGATATTTATCACATGATGCGTGAAAATGAACCGGCATCTATTATCCTGGAAGGCGGCTCCCTCGTTTATCATTGCGATATCGGCGAAAAAGCCACCCGTTCGGCCCCGGGCATAGCCGGCGATGACTTTACTCCTTACTTCTACGCTTTACAAAGAATTGGATACAAAGGAATGATTGCCCTAGAATGTCGTTTTACCGATCTGGACAAGGAGCTTCCCCTGGCCCAAAAACGATCAGGGAACAATGGATAAGGGCGCTAAAACGCTAACTCTTCAGTGGCTTTAGCGAGATTTGCAAAGGAGCAATAACCTTTAAACGATAGGTTTACCAGGTTATAGGAGTTAGTGATCTCCCAAAAATATTTCTCCTTTCATGTACAGCACAGCTTCGCCAGAGAGTTCTACCCTGTCTCCTTCTAAACGACATGCTATTTCCCCGCCCCGTTTAGAAAGCTGACAGGCTTTCAACCCGGTTTTATGAAGCTCGCCTGCCCAATAGGGTGTCAATGTAGTATGAGCAGAACCTGTAACAGGGTCTTCATTTACGCCAACTGCGGGTGCAAAAAAGCGGGAAACAAAATCATGGATTGTACCTTTTGCAGTTACAATGATCCCTCTTGCATCTAAACCTGCTATCGCTGGCAAATTGGGTTGCATCATCTCAATATCTTCCTGTTTTTCAAATACCAGCATGTAGTCAGTTTTCCCCTTGAAGGCCGCTATAGGTCTGCCGTTGGTCATAGCTGCGAATTCTTCTGTTACTGCTATTTCCACAAATGCATCTGCCGGAAAGTTCAGCACGAACTTATTTTGACAAACGGTTACGGGTAATGAACCACTTCTCGGAGAATAAAAGTTAATGGTATTTTCCCGGTAGTTTTCGCAATGGTGCAAAACAAATGCAGCAGCCAGGGTAGCATGTCCGCAAAGATCAACTTCGGTAGAAGGCGTAAACCAGCGTATTTCAAAACCGTTTTCATTCGGAACATAAAAGGTGGTTTCAGCCAGATTGTTTTCTGCTGCAATTTCCAACATAAGATCATCCGGCAACCACTCTGTAAGCGGGCATACTGCAGCCGGATTTCCTTTAAATACGGCATCGGTAAATGCATCAACCTGGTAAATAGTTAATTTCATGATTTTTATTTTTGCTGATTCAACCGTATACTCCCACAGCGCTAATGTACTACCTGTGTTACTATTTAAGCGCTAACACCATCTGAATATTGCAACGCTTGTAAGGCGTAGGGAGACCCATAACTTTTTTGAATCCCATTTTATAATACAGGTTAATAGCTGGCTTCAACATCGTATTGCTCTCCAGGTAAATGGTAGAAGCCCCCATTTCCCTGGCACTATGTATAACAGCCTGACCCAGTAACCAACCAATATTTTTCCCCTGCGCCTTAGGCGATACCGCCATTTTGGCCATCTCGAAATCATAGGCCGAATCCTTCATTTTGATTAGGGCACATACACCCACTGGTTCACCTTGGTAGAGCGCTACCAGTATTTGTCCGCCCGGATCCAATATGTATTCCTTGGGGTTATCCAAAGCCTTATGGTCGGCCTCTTCCATTTCAAAGTACCTCGATATCCATTCTTCATTCAATGCTTTAAAAGCAGACTGATACCCGGGTTGATACGGAACGATGGCTACATCTTTACTTTCCCTCAGCTTCTTCTGCTCCTGCACTCTGCTAAGCAGCGATTTTCGATCCAGCAGCTCCTCCCACTCTGCCAACGCCTGCCAGAGATCGTGAGTGGCTTCTGCCATCATATTCTCAATAGCGAGGTCTATATCACCTCCCTGTACTTCAATTTTAGCAGCCAGTTTTTTACCTTTTTCACTCAGCCCCGTAATATTTCTGCGTTTATCATCTGATTTAAGGTTATCCTTTACCAGGCCGGCCTTAGCCATTTCCTTAATAATTTTCGTTACCGAAGGTTGTGAATGACCAATTTCTACAGCAATTTCCGTGATGGTCTTTCCTCCATCTTCAGCCAGGATAAAAACACACGGAAACCACTTGGGCGAAAAATCAACCCCGTACAATTGATAAATGCCCTCGGCATCCGCTGTAACCTTACCGGCCAGTAAACGCAAGCGGCTCCCTAAAGCCATTTTACCTGTTCTTTCAAAAAAATCCATAACTATATAATTAATTACATAACCAGTTATACAAAAATAGGTTTTTTCTTTTTCCCGGCTTTAATTTCTGTACAGAGGATGTAGTTTCCCCTTTTCTGATGGTATTTATCACTAAGATTCCAGCCACTGTTGTACCCCTTTGTCATTTACTCTAATTCAGCTAAATTCGCAGGGTTTAATACTCGTTGTTCAGGCCGCCAATTGTTCGAAACCGGGTCTGTGACAAAAAGGGTTCGGAAAACGCCTTTGAAGAGTTCTTAAACAAAAAGGGCCGGTTTTAAACTGCCGGTACTAAAAAATTGTTCTTACTATCAAATTAAAATAAAATTAATAACACATGGCATACGATGTAGTAGTGTTGGGAAGCGGTCCGGGCGGTTACGTAGCGGCTATCAGGGCATCTCAACTGGGTTTAAAAACCGCAATTATTGAAAAGGAAAGCCTGGGAGGTATTTGCTTAAACTGGGGTTGTATTCCTACTAAAGCTTTATTAAAGAGTGCGCAGGTGTACAACGACATTAAGCATGCGCAGGATTTTGGAATTGAAGCGACGGGTAAACCCAACTTCGAAGCTATTGTAAAACGTAGCCGTGGTGTAGCAGATAAAATGAGCAAAGGTGTTCAGTTTTTGATGCGTAAAAATAAAATTGACGTGGTAATGGGCTTTGGTAGCTTAAAAACCAAAGGCCAGGTAGAAGTAAAAGGCGCTGACGGGAAAACACAGATTGTAGAAGGTAAACATATCGTTATTGCAACAGGTGGCCGCAGCCGTGAGTTACCTGCTTTAAAGCAGGACGGTAAAAAGATCATTGGTTACCGCGAGGCAATGGTGTTACCCCAGCAACCTAAAAGTATTATTGTAGTAGGTAGTGGCGCGATAGGTATTGAGTTTGGTTATTTCTATAACAGCATTGGTTCTAAAGTGACCGTGGTAGAATTTTTACCGCGCATTGTTCCGGTTGAAGATGAAGACATTTCAAAAGAACTGGAGAAAAACCTGAAAAAACAAGGTATTGATATCTTAACCAGCAGCGAAGTTACTTCGGTAGATACCAGCGGTAGCGGTGTAAAAGCTAAAGTAAAAACGGCTAATGGTGAAGTAGTGCTGGAAGCAGATGTGGTATTGAGCGCTGTGGGCGTTGCTGCAAATATTGAAGGTATTGGTTTGGAAACTGTAGGTGTTAAAACCGAAAAAGGAAAAATCAACGTAGATAAATTTTATAAAACCAATGTAGCGGGCGTATATGCTATCGGGGATTGTGTTCCCGGCCAGGCGCTGGCACACGTAGCGAGTAAAGAAGCGATCATTTGTGTTGAGGCGATTGCGCATGCTGAAGGCAAGTACAAACATCAGCCTGAAGCCATAGATTATAACAATGTACCAGGTTGTACTTATTGCTATCCCGAAGTAGCAAGCGTAGGCTTTACAGAAGCAAAAGCGAAAGAAGCTGGTTATGAAATTAAAGTAGGTAAATTCCCGTTAAGCGCCAGCGGTAAAGCCAGCGCCGCGGGTCATGCTGAAGGTTTTGTAAAAGTGATCTTTGACGCCAAATACGGCGAATGGTTAGGTACACACATGATCGGTTACAATGTTACAGAGATCATTTCTGAAACAGTGGTAGGCCGTAAACTGGAAACTACTTACCATGAAGTATTAAACGCCATTCACCCGCACCCCACTATCAGTGAGAGTGTGAAAGATGCTATTGAAGTAGCTTACGGTGAAGCAATACACTTATAATAATTGAATTGGGTTAATAAGTAAGCCTCCCTTCCGGGAGGTTTTTTATGCCCGGCAGATCCTTATCTTTAAACTATTCTGACTCATTCATGCAATCGTTTTGGTAAAGTGATTAAAAAAGCAATAATGAAAAAATCAGTGATTCTGACCGTGTTGTTGGGTATAGCATTTTTCTCGCATGCCGCCACCGTTGATACGGTTAATATATACAGTGATGCTATGAACAAAAGTGCGGCCTGCGTAGTGATCAAGCCCCAAAGCTATGCGAAGGCCAGCGCGTTCCCTGTTGTGTACCTGCTGCATGGAGCTGGTGGAAAATACGCCACCTGGATCATCCGGGTGCCCGAATTGCAGGCTTATGCCGACCAGTACCAATTGATGATAGTATGCCCTGACGGAAGTGCTGACAGCTGGTATTTTGATAGTAAAATAAACCCCGCTATTCGGTACGAAACCTATATCAACAAAGAAGTACCAGCTTACATTGACGCCCATTATAAAACACAGCAAAACCGGCATGGCAGAGCTATTACTGGTTTGAGCATGGGTGGGCATGGAGGCTTATTCCTGGGCTTTCGTCATGCGGATACTTTTGGAGCCTGCGGCAGTATGAGCGGCGGCGTGGATATAAGGCCGTTTGCTAATAAATGGAATATACAGCATCTTATCGGCAATCCTGACTCGGCGGGCTTTGACTGGAAAGATTATACAGTAGCTGAAGCCATTGAAAACTATCCGAAAGATTCCATTGCTATTATTTTCGATTGTGGTGTGGATGATTTTTTTATGAAACCAATAAAGCCCTGCATCAAAAAATGCTGGCGCTAAAAATTCCGCATGACTATACGGAGCGGCCCGGCGGCCATGCCTGGCCATACTGGAAAAATTCGATCAAACATCAATTGTTATTCTTCAGAAGCTATTTTGATGAAATGAAAATCAGGAAACCATAAATAAAAACAGGTTGCTGTGATGCAGTTTTACTATATTAGTCTTCTATATTAAAATCTTATGAGTAAAAAACACCATTGTGTACTTCAATATTTTTGTTGATGAGTTTGTTGTATTATGCAAACCTAACCGCACAAGTTTCAAAGGCAGACACTACTGTTTTTAAGGCTGACTCTACCATTTATGAGAAGGTGGATCAAAAAGCGGCTTACCGGGGCTCCTGGCTAAACCATGTGCAAAGGAACCTCAACATGCGGGTACCCGTAAATAATGGAGCACCTTATGGAACTTATACTGTGGTAATTGGTTTTGTTATCAATACTGACGGCTCTTTGACTGATTTCTCGAAACTTACTGATATGGGCTATGGTATGGAGGAAGAAACTATTCGGGTTATCAAAAAGTCCGGCAGATGGATTCCAGCTTTGCTTAATGAAAAAGCGGTTAGATCTTATAGAAAGCAACCGCTTACTTTTCTAATTAACCGAATGTAAATTCACTCAGTGAGGAGAAAGATTCTCATTTCGGATAGTCGCTAACCATTGCGAGAAACTCGATATGCCTTATCAGTAATGTTAATTAAGCTGGTTCGCACCTCAATATCATTACTTTCCAATAAATTTGCCGCTAAAATTCTGGCCGATGCCTTTCAATCAATTATTAGTTGTATACCTGATTAGTTTACTGCTTGTTTTACTACCGTCGTTTGGTTTATCTAAATTATTCAAGAAAGCCGGTCACGAGTCGTGGAAAGCCTATGTACCTTTTTACAATACCTGGATCATGCAGGAGATTGCGCAACGGCCCAAACACTGGGTGTTCTGGCAGTTTATACCCGTTGTCGGCTGGTTTATCACTCCCGGCATCTTTATTGAATTTGCAAAGGTATTCTGCCGTTTTTCTTTTGGCGATCACGCTGCTGCATCTTTACTGGCGCCCTTTTATTTTCCCTGGTTAGCTAATAATAAAGATGCGCGTTTTATAGGCGCGGAAGGAGTGCGAAAGCATAAAAAGCCAGGCTGGCGCGAATGGGTAGATGCGGCTATTTTTGCGGTAATTGCAGCTACCCTCATCCGTACTTTTATTTTCGAAGCCTATACCATCCCTTCCAGCTCCATGGAGAAAACCCTGCTGGTAAGAGATTTTCTTTTTGTAAGTAAGTTCAGTTATGGTCCGAGAATACCCAATACACCACTGTCGGTTCCATTTGTACACAACTATTTACCCGTTACCAATGGTAAATCATATACTACTTTAATTGAGTTACCTTATATCCGTTGGTTTGCAGCACCTGTAAAAAGAAATGACTGCGTAGTATTTAACTTCCCCGCGGGAGACTCGGTGATACATCGTCCTGAATTTGAATCGGCCAATCCTTATTATGATATCAAAAGAAGAGCGGCAGCAGGATCAGAGACAGATCAATACATATTGAGCAACCCCGATGAATTCCCTGTTGTTTCTCACCCACTGGATAAAACAGATAACTATATCAAACGTTGCGTAGGTATTGCCGGCGACTCATTAAAGATTGTAGAAGGTATTGTTTACATCAACAACAAACCTGGCTACGTATCTCCTACCTCGGCAACCTACTACACTTTTAAAACCAAGAACAACCTGCAGGTTGATGAAGATTTCCTGAGAGATGCGGGTATTGCGTTGAATATGGAAAGCGGCAGCCCCGACTTCAGCGCATGGCAGGACGGTATTTATCATATCAACCTCACTTTACCAGAGTTGGAAATATTAAAAAAGCTACCCGCTGTAGATGCTGCCAGCATTACCAAAGAAGTAGCTCGTGGTGATGCCAGCTCAGAAAGTCTTTTCCCCTATTATGATGTAGCTCATGCCTGGACCGTAGATAATTATGGCTCCATCTGGATCCCTAAAAAAGGAGGCACCGTAACTTTAAATGCGGAGACCTACCCCGTGTATGAGCGGGCCATCCGCACTTATGAGGGCAATACCCTGGAGAACAGGAACGGCGCTTATTTCATCAACGGCCAACAAACCAATACCTATACCTTTAAAATGGATTATTACTGGATGATGGGCGATAACCGCCACAAAAGCCAGGATAGCCGCTTCTGGGGCTTTGTACCCGAGAGCGCTGTGGTAGGTAAGGCATGGATGATCTGGTTCAGTTATGATAATGGCCCCAGATGGAAGAGACTGTTTAATATTATTAAGTAGGGAGACAGATGACAGATCACAGATGACGGTTGACAGCTCTAATCATTCTGGATGTATTTAGAAATGCTCAGCTTTTCCATGTACAGTTGAATCTCCAATGTCTATTAAAGAGCCCGCTTTCATTTAACCGCCAGGAGGCAAGGACGCTATGTATCGGATAAACTGAGTACTGGTACCTCTGCTTTTATTGAGTATGTAAACAAGCATATCTGTTAAACGAGCTGAAAAGTAGGTAGTATCGGTTACCATTATATGCTCTTCCCCCTGTCAACTTATCAACCAGTCAACTTATCAACCTATCAACAAGTCAACTATCTAACTATTCAACTAAAACAACTACCTTCGCACCGCTTTTAACAAAGCACAGCGTTTCCCGGGTGCCGATCCGCCAGACTGGCGGCTAAGCTGAGATAATACCCGTAAAACCTGATCAGGGTAATGCCTGCGCAGGGAAGGAAGAACTTTCTAATCCTTTCTCATTTCAGCATTTCCCTCTCATTAATTTTTTAACCCGCCTGCCTTGAGGTATGGCAAAACAGAAAAAACAAATGAAGAGGATTTTCATGTTCATTGGCTTGTCATGTACAGCCGGTTCATCTCTTTTCGCTCAAGGGACAGTATCCCGTCAGACAGTGTTCAACTCTTAACTCCTGTTGAGGTGCGTTCTACCCGGCTCAACGAAAAATCGCCCTTTGCTGTAAGCAATATTGGCAAAAAGGAAATCGCCAAACAGAACCTGGGGCAAAATTTTCCTTACCTGCTCAACCAGATACCTTCGGTGGTAACCAGCTCCGATGATGGTGTAGGCGTAGGCTATTCGTCTATGCGGATCAGGGGTACGGATATAGCCCGTACCAACGTAACGTTCAATGGCATTCCGGTTAACGATCCCGAATCACAGGGCGCCTTCTTTGTAAACTTCGGCGATATCGCCTCCTCCTCCAGTTCGATTCAGCTGCAACGCGGCGTGGGCTCTTCTACTAACGGCGCCGGTGCCTTTGGCGCGTCTTTAAACATTTACAATATTGAACAAAATAAACAGGCATTTGCCACCATCAGTAATGCTTATGGCTCCTTCAATACCTGGAAACACACCCTGCAAGCCGGTACAGGCCTGTTACGGGGCGGGTTCCAGTTTGATGTACGTTTGTCCAAGATCAACTCAAGCGGTTATATACAACGATCTAACAGCGATTTAAAATCATTGCAGTTTTTAGCCGGCTGGACCTCTAAAGACGAAATGACCAATATCAAATTCAACCTCTTATCGGGTAAAGAAAAAACCGGTCAGGCATGGAACGGTATTGGCACTATTTTCTTTGAAGGGCAGGGTGCTGAGGGGCTGAATTATAGTGAACAATTAGACCTCGCCGGAAGACGCACCAACACGCTTGGTAAAATGGCCGATGGAAATTATTATGATGACCAGACAGATAACTATCAGCAGGACTATTACCAGTTGTTCCTGAATCACAAATTCAATCAATACTGGTCGTCTAACTTAAGCTTCTTCTTAACCCGGGGTAAAGGCTACTATAACGAATACAGAAAAGGCGATCCGTTTTCTGATTACGGATTACAAAATCCCGTGATCGGCGATTCTGTAATCACCACCACCAATCTTACCCGCCAGCTTTGGCTGGACAATCATTATTATGGAACCGTTTTTTCATTAAACTATAGCAGGAATAATACAGACATCAATATAGGCGGTGCTTATACCCAATACGACGCCAGGCATTATGGATTTATACGATGGGCCGATGTTGGGGTTCCGGTAAACTACCAATGGTATAATCTTCCTGCATCTAAAAATGATTTTAATATTTATGCCAAACTGCAACAGCAACTCTTTACTAACTTTTACGGGTTTGTAGACGTACAGCTAAGATCAGTAGATTATGTCATTAATGGCTTCAGGAAAAACCAGGGATTAAAATCAGGGGACAATACACTTTCTTTAACCCTAAAGCCGGTGTCAGCTACATTATGAAGCACGCCAACACAGCCCAGAGCAAAGTTTATGGATCGGTAGCGATTGCCAACAAGGAACCCAACCGGAACGACTTTGAAGCAGGTGCAACCCAGGTGCCCAAACACGAGCAATTAACCGATATCGAATTGGGCTACCAGTTTAATTCGAGAAAGTTGGAAGCCGGCATTAACGGCTATTATATGAAGTATAAAAACCAACTCATTGCTACAGGAAAGATCAATGATGTAGGCGCTGATGCCCGTATTAATGTAGACAACAGCTACCGTGCGGGTATTGAGCTAACCACAGCGTATCGACCTGCTTACTGGCTGCAAGCCAGTGCTAATGCCACTTTCAGCCGTAATAAAATAAAAAACCTGGTGCAATATAATGTTGATTATGACAATGACGGTCAGCTCAGCGAATCTTATAACAATACGGATATTTCGTTCTCCCCTAATATTGTAGCAGGAGCTTCGGTAACATTTGAGCCTTTTACAAAGCCGGAAAGCAAACAGCACTTCTACCTGGATCTGCTTGAAAAATATGTAGGCAGACAATACCTGGATAATGCACAAAACAAGCTCAGGAGCATTAACCCCTACGCGTTAACGGATGCAAGGGTTCGCTACCAGTTTTCATCCAATACTTTTAAAGACATCAGCATCATATTGATGGTGAATAATGTTTTCGATAAAAAGTATGAAAACAATGGTTATACCTATAGTTATTTGTACGATGGTGTAATGACTACGGAAAACTATTACTTTACACAGGCAGGCACTAACTGGAATATTGGACTAACGTTCGGTTTCTAAAAATATAAAGACCAGCAGAACTAATAGCTCTGCTGGTCTTTACTATATCAAATATCACTACTTATTCTGCCTCAAACGCATCCCTCCAAGCCAAAACACCACCTTCTACATTCACTGTTTTTTTGAAGCCCTGCGAATCGAGGTACAAACAGGCAGCAGCACTTCTTTTGCCACTACGGCAGTGTATAATAATTTCTTCGTCCTCTTTACCCTCTAGCGGCCCCAGGTCTCCATTTTGTATATTTCCCAGGGGAATTAATGTTCCTCCTATATTATACTCTTCGTATTCGGCCGGTTCCCGGCAATCGATGAGGTTTTACTTTTTCACCATTGTCAATTTTTTCTTTTAATTGCTGAACGGTAATGGTTTCCATAATATTTAATGTTTGCTTTTATATTTATTCAATTTCTACGCTATCGGGGCGAGCCGGGGTTTGCCCTCCTAAAGAGTCTACAACCGCGCTGTAGCACTTACCCAGATATCCATCACCTGCCCGGCCCTGATGCTGATGATATGCCCCTCGTCATCGAAACGCTCGGGGCTCTGCCTGTAAACATACGCATTGGCAGTGTCGCGCACTCCCGGATCAGGAATAATAGAAGCCAGCTCAATGCCTTTTTCTTTTAATAATGCCCTTGCCTGCGCCATGGTAAGTCCGATTAAATTAGGTATGGCATATGCAGTATTACTTAATTCAGAACCAATCACAAGATCAACCTTGCTTCCCATGCGGATCTGAGCTCCCGGTTGAATCAATACACCATTATATAATTGTTCGAGTACAGAATTTTTTGCAAAATCCGGTCTGAAAGTGGTGTCTCCCAATTTCAACCCTGCCGCTTCCAGCTCTCTTAGGGCATTGCGAAAACTTCGGCCTACAATATTGGGCATCTGTGTATAAGGAGGCTGCGACATATTATAAGTAATATAAACCGTACGACTCGATTTTACCACTTCCAGCTCATCGGGCACCTGCCTGATCACCTGCAGCGGCGCAATGGTATCCTGGTACACGCTGTCCTGTATTTCTACGGTAAACCCGGCTGCAGTTAAAATTCTTTGTGCTTCTGCCAACGACTTACCCGTTACCCCAGGTACGGTTTTGGCATCATCATGATTGGTGAACCAACCTAAAGAACTGATTAACGCAACAAATAAGATCACCGCTAAAAGAAATCCAACCAACAGGTTTACCCAAAGAGGCCTGCCCGTAATAAATCTAAACATTCGACAAATTTATATAGTAAACGTACATAATTTTTTGTTGCCAATTTCAATTACCTCTTCCCGCAGAAAATTTTATGCCAGTTATATCCTCGTCATTCTGCTATACGAAACATTCTTCTACCAACAGGCTGTAAAAGTCTTTTAAATTACCGCCGGCTGCAGCTACCTGTTGCGGTATTAAGCTGGCAGCGCTCTGGCCGGGAATGGTATTTATTTCCAGCATAAAAGGCGCCCCAATCGCTTCACTATAAATAAAATCGACACGAATCACTCCCCTGCAATTAAATGTAGCATATACCTGTCGGGCTGCCGCTCTTATTTTCTCAGCAATCGCCTCATCTACCCGGGCAGGTGTCACTTCGGTAGACTTACCTTCATATTTCGCTTCAAAATCAAAAAACACTTTGGAGGCATCTGCCTGCACTTCTGTCATCGGAAGGGTAATAATTTCGCCCTTAGACTTATAAACACCAATGGTAAACTCACGTCCTACAATCATCTCCTCTACCAACACCTGGCTATCTTCTTTAAAAGCCTTTTCTATTGCCGGCTGCAATTCTTCCGGCTGCAATACCTTACTCATGCCAATGCTCGATCCGCCACTATTGGGCTTTACAAACAATGGTAACTGCAGTTGCTGCAAAATTTCAGCTGCTTCAACGGGAGAATGATCAAATAACAAGACAGATTTTGCCACATTAATGCCCGATTTGCCCGCCACACCTGTTGTGTAGCTTTTATTCATGGTAAGGGCCGATGTAGCAGCGCTGCACCCGGTGTAAGGAATGTTAAGCATGTCGAAATACCCCTGAAGTTTACCATCTTCACCCGGCGTGCCATGTAAAGCAATGAGCACCGCATCAAACCGGATCTTTTGACCTTCCTGCTGTATGGTGAAATCATTTTTATCGACAGCTACCGGATCACCCTGGCCGGGCTCATAATACCAGCCTTCACGCGTAATATTTATTTTATAAACATTATACTGTTCCTTGTCCAGGTTGTTTTGGATGGTGGTGGCGCTTTTATAAGAGATCACGGCTTCGCCGGAATACCCACCTGTAACCAATGCAATATTCTTTTTCATGCTGAATTATGTATTTAAGGTTTGCGGACCTCCCAATAGCAGGCCTGACTTTTTTGTTATGAAAAACCTCACAGGCGGTATACCCTGTGAGGTTTTAAGCGTAGCTCGATAAAGAACACGCTATAATTTCTTAAACGTGTAATTTATCTTTCTTCTCCATCAGCTGATCTACTGTTTCCTGGTACATTTCGTCAGGCACACAGCAGTCTACCGGGCAAACCGAGGCACATTGAGGCTCTTCATGAAATCCCTGGCATTCTGTGCATTTATCGGGAGTAATATAATAAGTATCTACTGCAAAGGGTTCATTTTTAAAATGTGCATCCACCACGTTTCCATTCATTAAAGTAAATGCTCCGTTTACCGATGTACCGTCTGAAATAGCCCATTCTACCCCACCCTCATAAATTGCATTATTTGGGCACTCAGGTTCGCACGCTCCACAGTTTATACACTCATCTGTAATTTTTATTGCCATATCCTATTGTTTGTTTTATGAAACTATATTTGTTCTTATAATCTGCAAAATTACTGAATGGACTTGAAATAGGCGTTACCAACCATCAAACAAAATTCATATAAGCGGCTCATGACCGCTAAATTCGCTTTTTGAAGAGCGAATCAACAAAAAACAAAACAATGATTCTACAAAAACGTATTGAAATATTAGTGCAGCTAGGACAGTATATGCAGGAGAACAGCGAAGAGTGGCAACAGGTAAAGCAAAAGGCTTATGTGCATAACGGGTGGTTCCTGCCCGAATTTATTGATCTGAGTGTTAATAATATCGTCAGCTACTTCCTGCAGCAAGAGGCATTAGAAAACTGGGTCAGCCAGTACCCGGGTTTGGCGCAGGAGCCTGCATCGCCCCAATTGGTGGGCATTGTTATGGCTGGTAATATCCCTTTGGTTGGTTTTCACGACTTCCTATGTGTATTTATCAGCGGACACCGCAGTCTTATTAAACCATCGTCGAAAGATGAGGTGCTGATTAAGCACCTGGTGGCTAAAATGATTGAATGGGTGCCGGAGCTGGATGAATGCATAGCTTTTGCTGAGCTGCTCAAAAACTGCGATGCCTATATTGCCACAGGCAGCAACAGTACGGCCGGGCATTTTGAATACTATTTTGGCCGTTTCCCTCATATTATCCGTCGTAACCGCACTTCTGTGGCTATTCTTACCGGCAATGAAACGAAAGAAGAGCTGGAGCAGCTGGCTGATGACGTTTACCTGTACTTCGGCATGGGTTGTCGCAATATCACTAAAATATATGTGCCCGGAGACTATGATTTTGAAACGCTCATCAATATTTTTAAGAAGTATGAATACCTGGCAGATCATCACAAATACAAAAATAATTACGATTACAACCTGGCCCTGCACCTGCTGAACCATAACTTTTACATGAGTAATGCTTCACTGCTGTTAATTGAATCAGGCAGCCTTTTTTCACCCGTGAGCCAGTTAAATTATGAAATTTATGACGATATCGAAAAAGTAAAAGAGTCACTCAGCAGTAACAGCGATGTACAATGTATAGTAGGCAGTGGCTTTATACCTTTTGGCCGTGCTCAATACCCGTCACTGACCGATTATGCCGATGGAGTGGATACTATGCAGTGGGTGGCCACCCTTGGCTAAGTTGGGACCTTTAACATATAATTGATGATAGAAGCGAAATAAATGCTTATCATTCAGCGTCAAACAAAACAATTCACAAAGTACGAAGACTTTAGTAAAACTTTGTTAAACTCAAATCTGACAAAAAGAAATACATCTGACAATTTGTTATTTTGTGAAGGAATAGGAATAGTTTTTGAATAACTCATTAAAAAAGTGAACAAGAGTATGAAAGTTAAACAGTTAGTATTGGTAGTGCTAGTTAGCGTACTATCAGCTTTTGCGGGAGTTTACATTTATGGAAAATTTTTCAGGGGCGGTTCTGCCGGACTAGGATTGCCCGTTGATGGAAAACTACCCGTTAATTATGCCAGTTTTTTTGACAATAAGGGAAATGCTGCCGAGCCCACAGATTTCACCAAGGCTTCGCAGTCTGCGGTTCCGGCGGTAGTACATATTAAAACCAAAATACCGGCTAAGCAGGTTACCAATGATCTGCCTAACAGCAGGGGCGGTGGCCGCGATCCGTTTGAAGATTTTTTGGAGATTTCTTTGGCGGCGGTGGTATGGGCCCGCAAATCATTCCTGAGCAAAGAGCTTCCGGTAGCGGGGTTATTATTAGCCAGGACGGGTATATTGTAACCAATAACCACGTTATTTCTGACAGAGATGGCAAGGGCATTGCACCTGAGATCAAGGTAACATTAAATGAAGGAAGAAAAACCTATACGGCGAAAGTTGTGGGTCGTGATCCAAGTACCGACCTGGCTGTTTTGAAAATTGAGGCTACCAGTCTGCCTTATCTTATTTATGGTAATTCTGACAACCTTCAGTTAGGACAATGGGTATTAGCAGTGGGCTATCCATTTAACCTGGAAGCTACTGTGACAGCAGGTATTATCAGCGCAAAAGGCAGAAGCATTGGTATTAACAGCCAGCAAAGCCAATCACCGGTAGAATCATTTATTCAAACCGATGCTGCTGTAAACTCCGGTAACAGTGGTGGTGCTTTAATTAATACCAACGGGGAACTGATCGGTATCAACTCAGCAATATTGGCTCCTGGTGGTACCTATGCAGGATATTCTTTTGCGATACCTTCTACCATTGTTAGAAAAATAGTAAATGACATTGTGAAATTTGGTGATGTGAAGCGTGGCTACCTGGGTGTTACCTATTCCCCTCAGTCTGCCCAGAACGAAGAATACCTGAAAAGAGCAGGTTTACAGGATGGTGTGTATGTATTGGGTACCGATCCTGACGGAGGTGCCGGTAAAGCGGGTATTAAGAAAGGTGATATCATCACCAAAGTAAATGGAAGGGATATTGTTTCGGGACTGGAAATAAGCGGAGCTATTGCAAGTGCACAACCTGGCGATAAAGTAAAGCTTACTTATGTTCGCGCCGGCAAAGAATCTACTGTTGATGTAACCTTATCGGCTCAATCGAAAATGGTACAGATTACTTCAGCTGAGGCTATTGGCGATCGCCTGGGCGTGGATCTGAAAAATGTTGAAACGCAAAGAGCTACCCAATTGAAAATAAAAGGTGGTGTAGAAGTAACCAATATTAAATCTGATGGTCCTTTGAGAAGAACACGTATGGAAAAAGGATTTATTATTACTTCGGTAAACGGAAGAGAAATCAAGAACGTAGATGAGTTTGCTCAGATGCTGGGACAGGCTAAGGGAAGTACCATCGAACTGGTGGGTATCTACCCGGGCTATAGCGGAAGGTATAGCTACCAGATAAATTTATCGGGAGATGAAGCCGATGGTGGAGCATTCTAAAGAATGTTATTAAAAATATCAAAGAGCCCGTGGTTTGCAACCACGGGCTCTTTTTGTATTACTGCGCCAATAATTAAAGGTTTACTTGAAACACGAAAAGGCTTTTTAACTGCTTTATGTGCTGCTGTTTTAGCAATGGTAGCCTGCAGGTCAGAAAGCTTTTCAGGCTTGTAGCTATTTTTGCGAACATCGGCATTAAACAACTTTTCATACCACGTGCAGGCCGCTGTAAAACGCCCATAATCCAGGTTTAAATGATAGCCGTCCCTGGTGTAATGATCACCAATGCTTGAGGTTCGCCCGTTTTGAACCGCAGTACCGGAGGGCACAATAAATTTAAACCAGCCTGACTTACTGAGCTTCTTTGAAACATCCACTATCTGTTCGTACATTATTTTCTGCTGCCTGTTATAATTGGCGAATCCTGTGTGCTTAGAATCCTGCTGATAGGCCCAGGTTTGGTGATAGATGAGGGCCACACCGGGAGCTTTGGATTTTACATAATTGATCAGCAAGGGTAAGTGCTTCATAATAACATCGTACTTTCCCGAAAGCGGGCTGGCCTGTTGTAAGCTGATATAATCCCAATTCTCATCAGCAATAGCTTCTTCTATGCTAACATTCCTCCTGGTTATCTTTTCTCCATCCAACTGCGTCTTACGGTAGTCATAGGCTCTTTTATTACTATCAGCATTTTTTACATGCAGATCAATAGGTGCACCGCCAATATACATATTACCGATAACTATTTTTTTATTATTGGCTTTCGCCAGATCATATAAATAGTTCTCCAGCGCATCCTGCGAAAAGCTGTTCCCAATAGCTAAAACTTTTAAAACATCAGGATCTTTTGCTGGTTGAGCTGCTAAAGAATAAACCTGAAAAACAATAAGGGCAATTAAAACAATACATTTTTTCATAGGGTTAAAAGTATAACTTTTATACAGTTAACAAACATCGGCCGGCCACTCCTGTACCAGACAAGGAAATGATACGGTTTGCTACCCGCCCCATTATTACTGAGCAGACATGAAAAAACCCGGCGTTACCGGGTTTCTACTATCAGCTTGCTAACTTATTTTTTCACGTAAACCAGGTATTCCCAGGGCTGCATATCAAAGCTTTTGGAGGAACTGAAATCATTGGATGCTTTCGAAAAAGCATTTTCAAATGAGCCATTGATGGCATTATCGGTAATATCAAATCTCGCTCCTCTCTTGACAGGTTGAGTACTACCAGCACTTCATCGGCTCCATTCTTTCGCAGGTAGGCAAAAATTTTATCGTCTGCCGTAGTAGACAATTTATGCGTTTGCACGGCAGGGTCGCCTCCTCTTAAAGCTGTATGAGTAGCATGCAAGGTCAACAAGGTTTTATAGAAATCGTGCAGCTCGTATTTCCCGGTCCAGGGAATAGGGTCTTTATCAAAAAACTTTAACCGTTTGTCTTTCAACGGCAGTTCCTGTCCACTATAGATGAGCGGCACACCATTCCAGGTACAGCTAAATACGGCAAGCGCTTTAGCCATATCACCATATTTTTCATACTCTGTTCCGTTCCAGCTGTTTTCATCGTGGTTAGTGGTAAACCAGGCTCTCATGCTGCTGTCGCCGATATGGCTATATTGCTGCAACAGATCCAGCAATTCATGTAAAGGCTGGTGTTGCTGATAGAAATCTTTGGTCTTATGCATCCATTTCCACGAATAGCTGGCATCGAACACCTTACCATAGTCGGGGCCTTCTAATTCATCAAACTCGCCCAGCCAGAATAAAGGCTTTACTGCATCTACCTGCGGTCTTGCTTCCTGCCAGAAATCCACTTCCACCCAGGATGCCAGGTCACACCTGAAACCGTCAATATCACATTCCTGAACCCAGTATTTCATCGCATCGATCATAGCCTTGCGCAGTTCAGGGTTTTGAAAATTCAACTCAATAATATCATCCATACCGCTGGCTACATGAAAAGTGCCGGTAACAGAGTCATGCAGGTAATAATCGGGGTGAGATTTGGTCCAAACATGGTCCCAGCCCGTATGATTAGCCACCCAATCGATAATTACTTTAAAACCCAGTTCATGAGCCGTATCCACCAGTTTTTAAAATCTTGCAGTGTACCAAATTCAGGATTGATAGACGTATAGTCGGAGCATGCATAATAGCTACCCAGCGAGCCCTTCATTTTCTCTTTCGCAATAGGTGTTATAGGCATAAACCATAAAACCTGCACGCCCATATCCTTAAGCCTTGGAAGCTCTTTTAAAAAAGCGTTAAAAGTACCTTCCGCTGTATACTGCCTCACATTTACTTCATAAATATTGGTTGCATGTTTCCAGTCTGTATTCGTTGTTGTTACTGCCATTGTACCGGTTTTATTTTGTTGTTTGTCTTTTTCTTCTTTAGGCATTAGCTTACAAGCGCTTAACAACATCATACCTACTGCTAAAACTGCGAGTTTGCTCATAAAGAAATCTTTGAAATTGAAGATAGGGAAATATTTGTATTGAGTGGTATTGCTTTTATACCGGTTCATTTATCTTGTTTTCCTGTTTATCTTTGCATTTATGAAGCAGTTTGACGTACCGGTTTTTTACAGGAGTTCTCTTATATCTACTATTAAAAAGCTACGGAAGGAAAGAGATAAGTTGAAAAAGATTTTGCTCCCACCCTGCTTGACTTCGGACCCGTACAAATATATCTTGCCCGGCATTTTGGCTTTTGTTATGGCGTGGAAAATGCCATAGAAATTGCTTTTAAAACAGTAGAGGAAAACCCCGGGAAACGCATCTTTTTGTTAAGCGAAATGATCCATAACCCACAGGTAAATGCAGATCTAAGCCAGCATGGTGTTCAGTTTCTGCAGGACACCTATGGCAAAGAACTGATTCCTTTCGATACCCTTACCGGTGATGATATTGTGCTGATACCCGCATTCGGAACCACCCTGGCAATAGAAAAGAAGTTAAATGATATTGGTATTCCCACCGAAAAGTATAATACTACCTGCCCTTTTGTAGAGAAGGTATGGAACCGGAGTGCAGCCATTGCAAAAAAGATTATACCATTATTATACATGGTAAACCATCGCACGAAGAAACAAGAGCTACTTTTTCGCATGCTGCTGCAGGCGCCCCTTCAATAGTGGTGAAGGACATGAAGGAAACAAAAAGACTGGCCTTATACATTACCGGCGAGCTGAGCGCAGCTCATTTTTATGAGGAATTTAAAAACCAGTATAGCGAAGGCTTTGATGTAACCAGAGACCTGGAGAGAATTGGGGTGGTAAACCAAACTACCATGCTGGCCAGCGACACGCAAGCTATTGCCGATTATTTAAAGCAAGTAATGATCGACAAGCACGCACTTACCAAAGAAAACCTGGCAGAGCGGTTTGCAGACACCAGGGATACGCTTTGCTATGCTACCAATGATAACCAAACCTCTGTTTCGGCGATGCTTGAAACGGATGCGGACCTGGCTATCGTTGTTGGTGGATACAACTCGTCCAACACCTCTCACCTGGTAGAACTTTGCGAAGAAAAACTGCCCACTTATTATATCAATAGTCCCGATAAGATCGTCTCTTCTAAAGAGATCATCCATTTTAATTTTCACACCAACCAGGAGCTACTAACCGCTGATTATCTGCCCCGGCGGGAACCGGTGAAAATACTAATTACCAGCGGTGCATCCTGTCCCGATATATTGGTGGAGAAAGTAATTGAAAAAATAACGGGCTTTTATACCAATGCCCTGCCCGTGCAGGAAGTGGCGCAACAATTAGTTTAACCTTGTTTAGGATAATTGATTTAGTACGAGGTTTCCAATAGCTGCTCTAACTGGCTAATTCCTTTTGATAAAATGCTTTTGATAATCTGGTAGCTTCGCAGGGCATTCTCGGGCAGTTCATCTTTTATGGCTTTTTCTTCCAGCAGTTCAAAATGCGGCATCAGCTTTTTGCCAATCGTAACTGCTGTAGACGATTTAAGCTTATGCGCCAGCATTTTTATCTCTTTATAATTTCGTTCGTTAATTGCATTGTCTAATTCCTCCATTTGTCCCGGCACCTGCGATAAAAAAGTTCTATCACCTCTTTTTCAAACTCCTTATTATTATCAGAAAGCTCCCTGAGATAACTCAAGTCAACGACGCTATTATCTGTTGAAAAAGCTTTTGCGAAGGGCTGCTTGTTGCAACTTTTACCGGGATCTCTATAGGCGCACTAAAGTCCCTGGATACCAGGGCGCTTATTTTTTCAAATAACTGCCGGGTATTAACCGGTTTGGTCAGGTAATCATTCATGCCTGCCTCCAGGCATTTATCTTTTTCACCTGCCAATACGTGAGCTGTTAGTGCAATAATAGGCAGCTGCAGATTGAGCTCTTTCCTGACGATCTTTGTCGTGTCATAACCGTTCATATCAGGCAACTCTATATCCATTAAAACGATATCATAAAAATTCTCTTTTAACTTATCTATAGCCTCGAAGCCATTCTCCGCCACATCTATTTTCACATTGGTTCCAAGGAAAATTCCATTAACCAGTTTTATATTGAGTGAGTTATCTTCCACCAGCAAAATCCTTAAGTCATCTAAAAACGACAGGTCGGTTACAGTTTCAATCGGTGCGGATTTGTCCAGTTCCGATTCATCAAAATTGGCAAACTCCATGGTGAAGCTGAAAATAGACCCTACCCCCAACTCACTGGTTACGGTAATCTCGCCGCCCTGGCTTTGAACAATATGTTTGGCAATGCTTAACCCCAATCCTGTACCGCCATACAACCTGGTAGTTTCCACTCCCGCCTGCTCAAAGCGTTTAAAAACCCTTGATAGCTTATCTTTTGAAATACCGATTCCTGAATCTTTGATCCTGAACTCGATAACAGAAGTTTTTTCGTTGGAAGCAATCATCTTCGCGAAGATCAATACACTGCCTTTGGGCGTAAACTTAATCGCGTTGCCTACAATATTAGTGATCACCTGCGTCAATCGTACCGGGTCTCCCACCACTACTTCCGGCACATTACTATTACATTCATAGCTCAATGTAATACCCTTGTTACGGGCTTTGGGAAGGTATAATACACAAATAGAATTTAAAATACCATCAATGCTAACCGGGTGTTCTTCAAACACCATCATATTCGACTCCAGCTTCGAAAAATCAAGAATATCATTTAACAACCTCAGGAGGTTCTCCCCGCTGAGCGGATAATACGTACGTATTCGTTTTCCTCTGTGCCAATATCTCTTTTACCCAATAGCTCGGCAAAGCCCAGTATCGCATTAATAGGCGTCCTAATCTCGTGGCTCATATTGCTAAGGAAGGACTCCTTTAAACGCAACGATTCTTCTACCAGTTTTTTGGCTTCGATCAATTCATTTTCAAACTGCTTGATATTGCTGATATCATCAAAAACAGAGATGGCATACTCCAGCTGGTTTTTTTCATTGTAAAGCGGATAGCGCTTACCCTCAACGGGATCTGCTTCCCGTTCACTTCTACCGTAGTTTCATTAAAGCCTATATTTTCTTCACCATGTATGGCATGGGTAATAAATAATTTATCCCGCAGATCATCTTTCAATGCACCGCTGAAAGTATAGGTGTGATCGAGGGCCTCAAATACTTTACCATCTGAGAGTAATTGTTGATCGAGTAAGGTAACCGCTTTTTGATTAGCATGGTATTCATTACTTTTAGTGTTCACGATAATTACGCCCACCGGTAATTTATCTAATATACTCTCAAGCCTTATCTGCGATTTCAATAACAGCTTTTCCGTATCAACCAGTCGCTGGTAAATCTTGCGGATGTAAACAAGCGTAAGCATAATAATCAATACGGCTACAACCACGCTCATGATCACCACATAGATCACCATATTGAAACTATCATTTTCTTTTTCAGTTTTCCTGACTGCAGGGCTTTTTCGGTATTGATAAAGTTCAACACATTGTACCGGAGCTTATTCACCAGCCTTGTTTCATCGCCCCTGTTCAAAAAATTCCAGGCTTCTAAAAAAGATACGTATCTACGCTTTACAATGATGCTGTAAGCCACTTCTTTCTGGTCGCTGATCAAACCAGCAATGCTGTCCAGTAATAAGCGTTGCTTATAGATCATGGGCAGGCTTTTTAAGGAATTGATGCGGGTATGCAATATGCGACTCGAAATACCGAAAGATTTCAGGAAGGAAGAATCATTGGTGATGATATACCCGCGGTAGGCTGCCTGCAAATCCTGTATGTCGTTGAGAATATCCTGCGAACGGGTGATGATAATACCAGACAAATTAACATCCCGCATGGATTGCTTATACCGGATGGTTCGTGAATTAGCAAAAATACCCAACCCTATCAGGATAAGCGCACTCACGCTTAAAGCAATAGTAATCTTAACCTTTTCAGATAATGTTATGGGTTTTCCCGAATTCACTTTTAATTAAGTTATTCCAATATTCCTCAGGTTTAGCTTTGCTTCAATTGCTATAAGCTACGCTAGACTTGGTTAGAAGGTAGCTGTAAATGTATGAATTAATTAAAACATCACCAATATTAGTTAGATGACGTGAAAATTAAACTTTCTATCTTTGACATCGGAAACGACTATAAAATCTATGTTTATGAGAAACGCTATAATTATACTAATTACCTGGGGACGAAAAGCCCTGTTGCTCGGTAACCGCAAAAGCGGCAAAAAAGAGCCCCGCTTTACCATAGAAAAAAGTGGTGGATGGGTGAAGATCTTTTTATCGATCAAAACCAATTCATTACCAATACATTGAAAAATAGGCCGATTACAGGCTAGAAGCAAGCTTGTTATCTGTCCTAATCTGCTTCTTTACAAATATTTTTGATTTTTTACTCAATCGCTTTGTTAGAATTGCATTTTTCCTTAACTTTGCTCTCCCTTATGGGAAATGGCTGCGTAGCTCAATTGAATAGAGCATCTGACTACGGATCAGAAGGTTTTAGGTTTGAATCCTAACGCGGTCACAAGAAGTCGTCTATCAGGCGGCTTTTTCTTTTTTGCACTGTCTGTTGCCTTCTATTTCCACCAAAATGTTTCGCAATAATATTCAACCCGTTTCGCAAACCAACAGGTTAAGTAATTTTATGAAACCAAGCTTCATGAAATTGAGGGGAGTATACTTCAGGCAACTCAAAATGAGCTGCCTATAAACAACGAGTTGTTTTTTTGTGCTTATCATACACCTTACCATACAGTTGAAGGATCAAGTTGAAAAGGGATGGAAGGAATCGCTATAAATACCGCCAGATCCGATAAAGGCTGTGAGAATTGATATTGCTAGCGCTGTAGCTTGTTAAAATCACCAAATATTTATCAAGATAGGCGGATTCAAAAATCGATACGATTACATTTGCAGGCTTAAATGAATGAATGTTGAGAAGACTTATAGTTTCCCTTTGCCTGGCTTTAGTTTTTGTTGCCTGTAAATCAGGCTCTTCCAATCCCACCCTCGCCCCGGAAGATGCGGATTCTCTGGGTATTGCGCTCGCTGCACCTGAGAAATTAAAGGAGGGCGAACTGGCCATGTACCAGGCCCGGCTAAATGAACTTTTCGACAAACACCTGGTTAACCGAAATTTCAACGGAGCCATATTAGTAGCAAAAGGGGGCAATATTCTTTATGAGAAATATGTGGGTTTTACTGATCCTAAGGCAAAGATCACACCTATTACGGATAGCTCGTCTTTTCACCTGGCCTCTACCAGCAAGCCATTCACAGGGGTAACCATCTTAAAATTAATACAACAGGGAAAAATACAGTTAACAGACGACCTTACCAAATACTTCCCCGGCTTCCCCTATCCCGGTGTAACGGTTAAAGACCTCTTGAGTCATCGTAGCGGCTTACCTAATTACCTGTATTTTATGGAGGATAAAGAAAAATGGCCGGCCAGGCAAATGGTAACTAATACAGATGTGCTTAATTTCCTGGTACAATACCAACCCAGTCTCAGCTATAGAACCGGTAGCCGGTTCAGCTATTGCAATACCAACTATGTACTTCTGGCATTGATCATTGAAAAGGTAACCGGCAAACCCTATCCACAATACCTCAGTGAAACCATTTTTAAGCCCCTGGGCATGGAGCATACATTTGTTTATACGCCAACAGATAGTGGTCGCGTGATGATGTCCTATAAACCATCCGGCGTTTTATGGGACCAGGATATTTTTGATCATACTTATGGCGATAAAAATATTTACAGCACCCCACGCGATATGATGAAATGGGATGCCGCTTTATATAATAATGCATTCATCAGGCAAACCCTGCTGGACTCTGCCTACCAGCCACTCAGTAACGAAACACCTTCTACGCACAACTATGGCTTAGGGTGGCGCCTGCTGAATCTGCCTAATGGCAAGAAAGTAATCTACCACAACGGTAAATGGCATGGCTTTAGTCCCGCGTTCGCAAGATTAACCAACGAAAAAGCCGTGATCATCATCTTAGGTAACCAGTACAACAGCAGCATTTACAAGGCGGCCAAACTGGCTTACAATGTGTTTGGCGACTATATGCAGAATGATACACAGGCGGAAGAAGAACCCTCTGTTACCCCCACACCTCTGCCCGTGGTAGTGGAAAAGAAAAAACCGGTTCTGCCACCTGCCAAAAAATACGCGAAACACCGAATAAAAACAATAAGGCAAAGGTGGAAGCCAAAGCTATCCCTAACAAGGCATCCAAAGCAAAAACTACTACCGCTAAACCCGTAGTCAAAACAACAAAAACGACAAAGCCAGCCGCCAAAAAGCAAACAAGCACTCCGAAAAAAACAGAGCCGGTTAAAAAGAAAAAAAGCTAGTTTAATCTGGCTGGTCCGTTCGCATTGTAAGGCATTATTTATCTTTAATGCTTAATACCGGCCATGCAACTACTCAATGCCTCACAAATACGGGAATGGGATCAATATACCATTCAACAGGAATCGATTCGCTCCATTGACCTGATGGAAAGAGCAGCAGTTGCTTGTACAGACTGGATATGCAAGCATTTTCCCGGTCATTCATTTGACATCGTTTGCGGCATGGGTAATAATGGAGGTGATGGATTGGCAATTGCCAGGCTATTGACCATCTTGCGTATTCCGGTACGGGTATTTATCGTAAACACTGCCGGTAAAAAAGCACCGACTTTCTTACTAATCTCGAAAGACTAAAGTCAACTCCGGCTACAGACCCTATTGAATTAAACCCAGGTGCACCGCTCCCTGCATTCTCTTCATCCGGTATCATAATCGATGCCCTACTGGGCACAGGCTTAAACAGGCCCATAGAAGGATTTACCGGAGAGATCATCAATTACATCAATAGCCTGTCCAACCAGGTAATTGCAATTGATATGCCTTCCGGGTTGCAGAGTGATGCCTATTCAGGTGCCACCCCTATTATAGAAGCTGACCATACTTTAACTTTCCAAAATTTTAAGCTGGGCTTACTGATGCCCCGCAATGCGATATATTTTGGTCAGGTTCAGGTGCTGGATATTGGCCTCGATCCCCATTACCCCACAACTGTCGGGTCCCGGTATGAATTAATAGACCAGGTACTCTTTCAATCTTTTTACAAGCCACGAAAAAACTATGCCCATAAGGGTAATTTCGGACATGCCCTGATTATAGCCGGAAGCTATGGTAAAATGGGTGCGGCAGTGCTCAGTACCAAAGCTTGCCTGCGAAGCGGCGCCGGACTAGTGAGTGCTCATATACCTGGCGAAGGCATCAACATTATGCAGATCAGCGCACCCGAAGCTATGTGTAACGCAGATAGTGAAGCCAAAATTATATCTGCCATTGACTATGCGTTAGCCGGATATTCGGCGATAGGTATTGGTCCGGGAATAGGTCTTCATCCATCTACACAAAAACTCTTACAATTTGTATTAAGCAACTATAAAAGCCCGCTGGTGCTGGATGCTGATGCGTTGAATATCCTGTCTGAAAATAAAAACTGGTTAAACCTTATTCCTGAAAGCAGCATTTTAACACCTCACCCTAAAGAATTCAGTCGTCTTTTTGGGGAGGCATCTAACGACTTTGAACGAATAGAAATGGCCATGGAGCAGGCAGTTCATTTAAAGATCATTATCGTTTTAAAAGGTCATCGAACTTTTATTGCTACACCGGCCGGCAAAGGCTACTTTAATACCACCGGTAATGCTGGCATGGCCACGGGAGGAAGCGGCGATGTACTTACCGGCATCATTACTGGTTTACTGGCGCAGCAATACACACCTGCTGAAGCAGCAGTAATGGGTGTTTACCTTCATGGATCAGGGGGCGACAAAGCAGCAGCCCGCTACGGAATGGAAGCTATGATTGCCGGTGATCTTATAGAAAGCCTGAAGTTTATTGATGCTGATTAAATTCTCTTACATTCATTTTATGCAACATTGTTGCATTTTAATCCTTATCAGCTATCTTTGCCCGAAAAGATAGTTATGGAAAATTTTGACGTGATTATAATCGGAGGAAGCTATGCGGGCTTGTCAGCAGCCATGGCCCTGGGCCGCTCGCTCCGTACGGTTTTGGTAATTGATAGTGGGCTCCCCCTGCAACAGGCAAACACCCAAATCCCATAATTTTTTAACGAGGGATGGCGAGCCACCGCATGCGATAGCGGCTATTGCAAAGGAGCAGGTGCTTCGTTACCCAACCGTTCGTTTTATTGAAGATACCGCCACAACGGCGAAGCAGCTTGAAGCGGGCTTCGAAATCGCCACACAAACAGGCCAGTCTTTTACAGCCAATAAGCTTGTCATTGCCTCGGGGATTAAAGACATATACCCGGATATCAAAGGTTTTTCTGAATGCTGGGGTATATCAGTCATTCACTGTCCTTACTGCCACGGATACGAATTTCGCGATAAGAAAACAGCAATTATGGCCAGTGGAGAAAGAGCTACTCATCTGGCTATGCTCGTAAGCAACCTTACCAGCGAGATATCCTTGTTAGCCAATGGTGCAGCAGTCTTTGAAGCAGAACAGCTACAAAAGTTCGGGCAACACTATATAACCGTTATCGAAAGTAAAATTGTAGAAATTGAACATACCAACGGATATCTACATCAGCTAATTCTTGAAGATGGCAGTACCCAGGCATTCGATGCTGTATATGCAGCTCTTCCCTTTATCCAACATTCTGATATACCCACACAGCTGGGATGCGAATTAACAGAACAGGGGCATATAAAAACAGATGGGTTTCAAAAAACCAACCTACCAGGCGTTTTTGCGTGTGGTGATGGCGCCTCTCCTGTTCGCTCAGTTGCCAACGCAGTGTATAGTGGTAACATGGCCGGAGTTATGATCAATGCGGAGTTATGTAAGGAGCAATTTTAAAACACCCATTTAGATTATCTGATTTTTACAAGTAGCAAGACAGGTAACAAACCATCATTAAAAACTATAAATATATACAAACAAATAGATTTTATTGATAGTGCTATTTATAATTACAATATAGTTTTAAGCCCAAAACCTTTGATGCGATGAATGGATGAGATACTTTTGCGCCATCAACGAATTGCCGCCATAGTGAGAAGATCATTATTGATTTTTAATTTATAAAACTTATACAATGGCATTAACAGGCAAAAAAGCGCCTCACTTTATTTCCGGCGCAGTGATCAATGGCGAAGAGATCGTAGACAACTTTTCATTAGACCAATACCTGGGCAAAAAACATGTGATCCTGTTTTTCTACCCTAAAGACTTCACTTTTGTATGTCCAACAGAAATTCATGCTTTCCAGGAAAAACTGGCTGAATTTGAGAAAAGAAATGCAATAGTGATTGGCTGCTCTACCGATACGGAAGAAACTCACCTGGCATGGTTAACCACCCCAAAAGAGAACGGCGGCATTGAAGGCGTTACTTACCCTATTATTGCAGACGCTGCTAAAACCATTGCGATGAATTATGGTGTATTAGCCGGAGAGTATTCATTTAACAACGACACCAGGCAGTGGTCTTTTAGCGGAGTCCCTGTAGCGTTTCGTGGCACCTTCCTGATCGACAAAGAAGGCATTGTACGTCACGAATCGATCAATGATTTACCATTGGGCCGTAATATCGATGAATATCTTCGTTTACTGGACGCACAATTACATGTTGAGCAATATGGCGAGGTTTGTCCCGCTAACTGGGAAGAAGGTGAAGCAGCAATGAAAGCCACTAACGAAGGAGTTGCTGATTATTTTTCAAGAAACTAAACAAAGATTTATGTTAATAGAACTGGAACAGGATAACCTGGAAGAAATAGTAGCGCAGCATCCAAAGGTAGTGGTACAATACTCAGCCGGATGGTGTGGTAACTGCCGCTTAATGAAACCGAAGTTCAAAAGACTTTCGGGCGAAAATGAGTCTACCGTATTTGTGATCGCTGATGCTGAAAAGTTTCCTTTAAGCCGGAAGCTGGCGGCGGTAAATAACCTGCCCACTTTTGCAGGTTTTACCAACGGCGCTTTGGTAAACCAGGTACAAACTAATAAAGAAGACCAATTAAAAAACCTGATCAATGAAGTTACCAGTAATTAGGCAGATACAAAGAAACTGCTCCCCGGCACAAATAGAAAATACTATTGCCGTGCTGGAAAGCATTAGTGAGGCTTCTTCTATTAAAGAAGAAGAGTTGGATATAATAGGTGAACTGATCTCTAATTGCTGTGGTGCGCTAGAAGTACATGAAATGGTAGCAACGGGAGAAACCGAGAAGGATGCCTAAACGGTTTTATGAAAAAGTGATGGGATCTATCGATCAGTAAGCTTTTTCAATATCTTTTACAGCCTGCACTTTGATGCAGGCTGTTTTGTTTGATACCTTTAAGCCAGATAAGCACCTGTAATGGTGTCACCTGCAGACTCTACAATGATGTGCTCCTGTAAAGTAGTTGCCAGCGACAACCCTTTATAGTTAGCACTGATAGGAAACTGTGTATGAGACCGCTCCACCAACACCAGTGTCTGTATTTTTTTAGGATGAAATGCCAGAAAGGGTTTGATCGCATAAAGAAGAGTTCGCCCACTATGGGTAACATCATCCATAATGATAACCACCTTATCATTAAAATTGCCTTGTACGCTTAGTTCGATTTCAGTTGGTTTTGCTTTGTCAAATTTTATAGTAAGCAATTCCACTTTAACATCAGCAAATTTCTTTACAAGCTTCTGCAGTTTTTTGGCCAATAGAACGCCCTTTTCATCTATCCCCGCAAAAACCAATTCTTTTTCCTCGATATTATTTTCAATAATCTCCAGCGCCAGGCGGTTCAATTTCTTTTCTATAATATCGCTTTGTAAAATATATCTTTTTTCCTTTACCATTTTTTCGTTTTAAATATTCAAACGTCTGCTATTCCATTAAACAATCTCTGTCAACATTTAAATCCTAATAAAAATAAACGTTGAATTGTACGTAAGCTGTTCTTAATCTTTGTCAACAAAAATATAAATACTCATTAACATGGCGTAAATTAGCAATAAAGTTGTTTAAACGTTCTTGTTCGTAGAGAAAAAGCTGTTAGCCGGAACCAGAAAGCCTGCCGGATCTTATGAAATAAAAAGACCTGCATTTCATTTGACATTCGTAAGCAGTTTAAACAAATGGATAATTAAAGAGTTTGCTATGCAAATAGTTCAACAAATTGTATTCGCCTTGCTTGCAGTATTTGCTCTATTGCTTTTTTCCAGGAAAGCTTTACAAATACGCCGCAATATCAACCTGGGTCGCGAAGAGGAGATTAACGACAATAAAGCGCAACGCTGGAATAATGTGCTGTTACTGGCTTTGGGACAAAAGAAAATGTTTCGTAACCCATTGGTAGGCGTACTACATTTTTTGTGTATGCAGGTTTTATTATTATCAATATTGAGGTTTTGGAAATTGTGTTGGATGGCCTGTTAGGCACTCACCGGCTTTTTGCCGGCTTCTTAGGCGGATTCTATACTTTCCTGATCAATGCTTTTGAAATACTGGCTTTCCTGGTAATTGTAGCTTGCGCCATATTCCTAATCCGGAGAAATATTATAAGGTTAAAACGATTTGCCAGCAAAGACCTCAACGGATGGCCAAGAAGCGATGCCAACTATATTTTAATCACAGAGATTGTTTTGATGTGCCTGTTTTTAACGATGAATGCATCAGACACCTTATTACAGTCAAGAGGTGCTGAACATTACGCAGCGGCTAACACAGGCAACTTTGTTATTTCACAGTACCTGCAACCCTGGTTAGATCCTTTAAATAACGCTACACTAGGCTTTATTGAAAGACTTTGCTGGTGGCTGCACATAGCAGGCATTTTTACCTTCCTGAATTATCTCCCCTACTCTAAGCATCTGCATATTATCCTGGCTTTTCCTAATGCTTATTACAATAAGCTGGCTCCAATGGGAAAAATGGAAAACATGCCGGCAGTACAAAATGAAGTATTGTATGCCATGCAGCCCGAGCTGGCACCGGCTGATGCTGCCCTCCGGCCAAATTTGGCGCAAAAGATGTGATGGACCTTAGCTGGAAAAACCTGCTGGATGCCTATTCCTGTACGGAATGTGGCCGTTGCTCGGCTGCCTGCCCAGCCAATATGACGGGTAAAAAACTATCTCCCCGCAAAATAATGATGGACACCCGCGACCGGGCGGAAGAAGTAGGAAAAATATCAGCGCTAACAAAGAATTTAAAGACGATGGCAAAAGCCTGTTGCATGATTATATAACTGTTGAAGAGTTGAGAGCCTGTACCACCTGCAATGCCTGCGTGCAGGAATGCCCGGTGAGTATTAATCCCCTGGATATTATTTTACAATTGCGGCGCCAATTAGTAATGGAAGAAAGTAATGCGCCCCAGGAATGGAATGGAATGTTTAGCAATGTAGAAAACAATTTTGCACCCTGGAAATTCAGTCCTGATGACCGGGACAAGTGGACGGAAAAGGCTTGAGTTAGCGCTAATGATCTAACTGCCCTTCACGCTTATCTTCCTCATCATGTATTTTTTCTACTACACTTTTCTTCTTAATAAACATCCGCCACATTTGAACCAATGCCGTAATCACGAAAATACCGGCAATTACATAGTTCATGACAGATTGGTTATTCTGAATTTTTGAAGCAATCAAACGTCCGCCGAAAATAAACAGGCTATTCCCGATCAGCGTTCCTATACCAATACCTATGGTATAGAAATTGAAATGATGCTTATTAGGCAGTAATATTTTTTTGGTGAAAAGAACCGTGCTCCAGCCAAACCAAAACGGTATCTGCATAGGGTTTACTGCACCCATGGTCATGCCTAATAGATAGGCCGGGAGGTTACTGTTAAGAATGATATTTTTGTTTTCATGCGGGTGTGCCGCTGCAATAAAACTGGTAACAGCGAGCGCTACAACGATCAAGAGTGTCAACCATTCCAGCATTTTAAAGATCTTTTCCTGCTTTCTTACCCAGTCCATAGCTAACAATGATATGCGCACATAAATCATTTCTGCGGTAAGTGCTCCCAAAGAGAACAACATAGCGTTGCGCACCGACTCCGTTATGGCAATCTGCATGGCGGCTATATTGAGTGTACCGAGCGGTAAAGTACCCAGAAAACTCACTAACATTCCTGTAAAAAAATCCGGACTGTCCCTTTCATCAGCAAGTATTAAGCATTTTTACCTTGTAACATAGGCACAAAAGAGAAATTATCAAAATATTCCACTTCTATACCCTGCTCCAGCTTGGTTACTCTCCGCATCTGCTGTGCAGTTCCATTATTCACAGGTATCACCATTTTCCCTCCTACTTTCATCTGTTCTATAAGCCTGGGGGAATCTCGGCGCGGCAGCGGTTACAATTACTTTATCAAAAGGACCATAAGTGGGTAGGCCCTGGAATCCATCTCCGTAAAAAACTTGATATTCGGATACTGTTTAAGGTAAGCAAATAATTTATTTTCATCGAACAGCTTTTTCTGCCGTTCAATCGTAAACACTTTTGCCCCCAATGCAGCCAACACTACTGCCTGGTAAGCGCTACCTGTACCAATCTCCAACACTTTATCATTCTTCTGTATTTGCAGCAATTCGGTTTGATACGCAACGGTATAAGGTTGGGATATTGTTTGCCCTTCTCCTATCGGAAATGCTTTGTCCACGTAGGCAACATCTAAAAACGCAGAATCCAGGAAAAAATGCCTGGGCACACTATTAATGGCTTCCAACACGTTTTCATCTTTGATACCTTTCTCTCTTACGGTATCTACCAGCTTCTTTCTAAGCCCTTTATGCCTGTAACTATCTTCTAAACTGCGCCTCATGCCGCAAATGTAATTGATAGTTGATAAGATTACAAGTTGGAAGATTGAAAAGAAAATGTTACTGATACTATAAAATAAACCCAATTATAATTCACAATCAGCCTATTGTATTGCCTGGTTTTCGCCCTAACTCATTCAAATACTATATTTGCTGCCGATATGGCTAAAATAATTATCCTGGGTCCGGCGCATCCGCTTCGTGGTGGTGGAATGACGACTTTCAATCATCGCCTTGCCAAAGAGTTTATTGATTTGGGCCACAGCTGCTCTATTTATTCTTTTAGCCTGCAATATCCCGATTTTCTTTTCCCGGGAAAGTCGCAGTATACCGATGAGCCCGCCCCGGAAAACCTGACGATACATAGCGTAGTCAATTCTATCAATCCTATAAATTGGATTAAAGTAGGGAAACGCCTGAAGAAAGAGCGCCAGGATATCATTGTAGTGCGCTATTGGCTGCCTTTAATGGGCCCTGCATTGGGCACGATCCTGAGACAGGTTAAAAAGAATAAACATACAAAGATCATCTGTATTGCGGACAATGTAATTCCGCACGAAAAAGACCTGGCGACAAACCCTTCACGCAGTATTTTCTTAAAGCCTGCGACGGTTTTATCACCATGAGCGAAAAAGTATTGAAGGACTTAAGAACTTTCACTACTCAACAGCCTGCAGTTATGGTACAGCATCCGTTATATGATAATTTCGGGGCAATCGTTTCTAAGGAGGCAGCCCGGCAACATCTGAATATTGCACAAGCTGGTAAGATCATTTTATTTTTCGGCTTTATCAGAAAATATAAAGGACTTGATATATTACTTCAGGCTGTTCAACGACTAAAATCTGAAATACCAGATTTTAAATTACTGGTTGCAGGCGAATTTTATGAAGATGAAAAGGGCTACCAGGAACTGATTGATGAACTGGGCATCAGGGATCAATTGATCCTGAAAACAAATTTCATTGCAGACAATGAAGTAAAATACTATCTCTGCGCGGCTGATGTACTGGTGCAGCCTTATAAAAATGCCACGCAAAGCGGTGTTACTCCACTAGCTTATCATTTTGAAAAGCCAATGATCGTAACAAATGTAGGTGGCCTGCCGGCTCTTGTGCCGCATGGTAAATCCGGGTTAGTTTGCGAGCCTGATCCGCAGTCTATTATGCTGGCGATAAAAGAATTTTACGAATTAGGAGAAGATCATTTTATTCCACATCTTCGCAGCGAAAAACTAAAGTATAGCTGGACGAATATAGTGGAAGCGATTATTACGTTGTCTGAACAGTGATTTGTTTGATTCTTATGATTAATATGATTGATAATAAATACAAATATTCAGACATCACTTCAGAAATTATTAAATGCGCGATGGCGGTCCACAGTTCACTCGGAAATGGTTTTCAAGAGGTGATTTATCAGCGTGCACTTGGGATAGAAATGGGACTTTGTGGCATTTCTTTTCATAGGGAATATGAAATGCCCATTTATTACAGGGATCATCATATCGGAACAAGACGTGTAGACTTCTTAGTTAATAATCTTATTTCTGTGGAGCTCAAAGCCGTAAAATCTTTAGAAAATGTACACTTTGCGCAAGCAATTAACTACCTGGAAGCATATAATCTTGAAATTGGGTTACTTATAAATTTTGGAGAAACCAGTCTTTGTTTTAAAAGATTAACGAATAAAAAATTTCAGGAAAATCAATTTAATCAGAAAAAATCATAGTTCAGACAAATGATATACAGAAGTAAGGCACCTTTAAGAATAGGTTTAGCCGGTGGCGGCACCGATGTGAGTCCTTATTGCGATGAATTTGGTGGCGCTATTCTGAACGCTACCATTTCATTAAACGCCAATGCCACAATTGAACCTCTAGAAAGCGACCAGATCATTTTAGAAGCTTTTGACAGGAACGAGACGGCGTCCTTCGATTGGAACACTGCTTTACCAATTGACGGACATCTCGATCTATTGAAGGGTGTATACAACCGAATTCAAAAAGATTATCCCTTTAAAAAAGAGGATTTAAACTAAGCACTTTTGTAGATGCTCCTGCGGGATCGGGTTTAGGTACTTCTTCTACGCTGGTAGTAGCCATTGTGGGCGCGTTTACGGAAATGCTGCAGCTCCCCTTAGGAGAATATGACATTGCTCACTATGCTTATGAAATAGAGAGAAGCGATCTGAAACTGGCCGGTGGCCGGCAGGATCAATATGCCGCAACTTTTGGCGGATTTAATTTTATGGAGTTTTACAACGATGATAAAGTCATCGTGAACCCGCTACGCATCAGGCAACGTTACCTGGATGAATTGGAGAATAATCTTTTGTTATACTACACTTCTACCAGCAGGGAGTCGGCTAAGATCATTGAAGAGCAAAGTAAAAACGTAACAGAAAAAAGCAAACATCCATTGAAGCCATGCACCAGCTAAAGCAACAGGCCCAGATGATGAAAGAGGCTTTACTAAAAGGTCAGCTGCATGAAATAGGACATATATTGGATATTGGCTTTGAGCAAAAACGCCGTATGGCGCAGGGCATCAATAACCAGCTGATAGATGATATTTACTATGCAGCAAAAGAAGCGGGTGCAACCGGTGGCAAGATCAGTGGCGCGGTGGTGGAGGCTTTATGATATTTTACTGCCCGGGCAATGCAAAATATAAAGTACAGCAAACCCTGGATCAATTTGGCGGCGTGAACCGAAACTATCAATTTACTAAACACGGATTAAAAACCTGGAGTGTATAAACCATGAGCAATCAGATAAAAGAATTAATACAGTCTTCTATCAGTACCAAACAACAGGTACTGGAAAATGCCGAACTCATTGATGTGGTTAACCATATTGTAGATATAATTGTGAGCGCATTTAAAAACGGCAACAGCGTTTATTTTTGTGGCAATGGTGGCAGCGCTGCGGATGCGCAACACCTGGCAGCAGAATTCAGTGGTCGTTTTTATAAAGACCGGAAAGCGCTGCCTGCGGAAGCGTTGCATTGTAATACCTCTTACCTCACCGCCGTAGCCAATGACTACAGCTTCGACCTTATATACGCACGTCTTATACAAGGTCTGGGAAAACCGGGTGACATTTTGATAGGACTGAGCACGTCCGGTAATTCAAAAAACATAGTACAGGCTTTTGAAACAGCACGCGAGAAACAAATGACGACTATTGGCTTCACTGGTTTGAGCGGCGGATTGATGAAGGCTTTCAGCGATCACCTGGTTAACATCCCCTCAACCGATACGCCAAGAATCCAGGAATGTCATATGCTACTGGGTCATATTATATGCCAGCTGGTGGAAGAAAAGTATTTTACCGAATAGCTCCCCTAATTACACCAACCTTCTAAATTTAAATTTAGCTCTATAACATTACAAGCCGATATGAAAAAACTTTCTATACCATTGCTCCAGGCAGCATTATTGCTGGGCGTTAGCACTGCTGCCTCTGCTGCAGATACAACCATAACGATCACCAAACCTTATTTGAACCTGCCGGTATCGCAGAAAGCCGACAGAAAACAAATGCAATTTGAAATAAGCGGAAAACAGGAGCGCTTTTTTAAGATCCGTTTAGCCGATGCCGAGCCGGAGTACTGGGTTTTTTGTGATGTCACCCGTCTCAAAGGGAAAACGATCCATATAAAATACGATGGCAACGCAGCGGGTATTAAGAAGATCTACCAGGATAATAGCATTGCTGGACAAGACTCGCTATATAAAGAAAAGAATCGCCCGCAATTTCATTTTACCACCCGCAGAGGCTGGATCAATGACCCCAATGGTCTTATTTATTTTGATGGGGAATACCACCTGTTCTACCAGCACAACCCATACGAAAAAGAATGGGAAAATATGCACTGGGCACACGCTGTGAGTAAGGACCTGGTGCATTGGAAAGAATTACCATTAGCATTAAGTCCGGATAGCCTGGGGACGATGTTTTCCGGATCAACTGTAATGGATTATAAAAACAGTGCAGGATTTAATAAAGGCAACCAGCCTGCCATGATCGCCGCTTACACCGCTGCAGCCGACCAAAAGCAAACCCAGTGTATTGCTTACAGCCTCGACAAGGGAAGAACCTGGACCAAGTACAAGGGCAACCCGGTTATCGACTCCAAAGAGAAATGGAACAGCGTTGACACCCGCGATCCACGAGTATCCTGGTATGAGCCGGGTAAACACTGGGTAATGGTTTTAAATGAGCGAGACGGGCATTCTATTTATACCTCAACCAACTTAAAAGACTGGACCTATCAAAGTCATACAACCGGTTTCTGGGAATGCCCTGATCTTTTTGAATTGCCGGTTGACAATAAATCGGCACAAAAAAATGGGTGATGTTAGGCGCCTCCAACTCCTATATGATCGGGAGTTTCGATGGTAAAAGTTTACTCCCGAATCGGGCAAACATTATTTTTCAACAGGAACGATTTATGCTGCGCAAACTATTACCAACATACCAGACGCCGACGGAAGACGTATACAAATTGGCTGGGGACGTGTGGCACATCCGGGTATGCCTTTTAATGGCATGATGTTAATGCCTACTGAACTCACTTTAAAAACAACCAAGAACGGTGTACGACTTTTCAGCAGTCCTATAAAAGAGTATAATCAGCTTTTTGAACCACAATACAAATGGACCAATATCAATGCCCGGCAAGCGAATGATCACTTGAAGATCTACAATGATCAAGATCGGCTTCGCATCAAAACCACCATTCATCTGTCTCATGCAACCAGTGCAGGCATTAGCTTATTTGGTCAACGCATACTGGATTACGACATGAACAACAACCTGGTTAACGGCGTATTTTACTCGCCTGAAGATATGACCAGCATGGAGATATCAGCAGACATATATATCGACAGGACGTCTATTGAAGTATTTATTGATGGCGGAGCCTACTCCTACTCTATGGAGCGGAGAGCTTTAAAAGACAATAAAGAAGGACTTCACTTCTGGGGAACCAATATCGAAGTAAAAAACCTTGAGGTCTTCAATATAAAGTCTATATGGAACTAATCCAATAAAAAACAATGGCAACATCAGATATTAATAGAAACGTAACAGAGATGGAGGCTTTACGGGAAGCAATCATTTTAGCCGGAGGCCTGGGAACCAGACTTCGCGCTGCAGTTCCCGATCTGCCCAAATGTATGGCCCCCGTTGCCGGTCAGCCTTTTTGTTTTATGTGGTGAACTACCTCCGCATGCAGGGTATATAGAGAAAATCATTTTCAGCCTGGGGTATATGCATGAGGTTATCCTGAACTGGCTGCAGCAGGAATTTCCTACACTTAATTTTGATTATGTAGTAGAAGATGAGCCGCTGGGAACAGGTGGCGCTATTCAGCTGGCCCTTACCAAAGCAGTAACTGCTGATGTTTTTATCGCTAATGGAGACACCATGTTCAGGTTTGATGCAGCAGCAATGCTCAACCAGCATATTGAAAAGAAAGTGGAGTGCACCCTGGCATTGAAGCCCATGCAGCATTTTGACCGCTATGGCGTTGTTGAGATCAATGACCAGCAGCTCATTACTTCGTTCAAAGAAAAACAATATTATGAATCGGGATTGATCAATGCAGGACTCTATCTTATCAACAAACAATCCTTTCTTGCGAGGAACTTTCCCGTCAAGTTTTCTTTTGAAAAAGATTACCTGGAACAATTTGTTGTAGATCATATTTTCTCAGGGCTAAGCAGGGGCGCCTATTTCATTGATATAGGTATTCCGGAAGACTATAACCGGGCTCAATCAGAATTCAGTAAACCGGAGCTTCATCTTTCTGCAATTGATAAAAGCTGGACCTTATTCCTTGACAGGGATGGCGTTATCAATCATGATAATCCCGGTGGCTACATTACTAATGCTGAGGAGTTTAGATTTACAGATGGCTCACCGGAACTTTTTGAGAAATTGACCGGTATATTCGGACGCATTATTGTAGTAACCAACCAGCGTGGTGTTGGCAGAGGTATTATTCAATACGATGATTTGCTGGCAATGAATACTAAAATGTTGGAAGGAATAAGGAAGGCGAACGGATCGGTTGAAAAAATTTATTTCTGTACAGACATTGACAATACCGCTTTTGGCAGGAAACCTAATCCTGGCATGGCTTTGCAGGCCGTAAAAGATTTCCCTGATATAGACCTTGGTAAATCTATCATTGTAGGAAACAGCCTGAGCGATATGAAATTTGGCCGCTACGCCGGATTGCACACCATCTTTGTAAGTACCACCAATAAAACGGTTTCACTCCCGCATCCAGACATAGACCTTATGTTTGAGGATTTAAGTAGCTTTACCGCATCTTTGAAATAAAACAGATCATCTCCAATGGTAATATTATTACAGTGTAGTGACCGGGTGGGCCTGGTGGCCGATATATCCGCAGTAATGGCAACAGCCGGGCTGAACATCATTTCTATGAAAGAATTTGTGAACGTGGATGAGAACCGTTTTTATATACGTTTAGAAATACAGGGAGCTACCAACCCCGAACAATTGCAGCAACAGCTAAAAGCAAGACTACCTGAAGATACTGAGATCAGCATCAGGCCTTATGAAAAAAGAAAATAGCTATCCTGGTAACAAAGGAACATCATTGCCTGGGAGACATCCTGCTAAGAAACTATTTCAATACATTAGGGGCTGAGGTGCAATGTGTAATTGGCAACTATGACACACTTGAAGCACTGACTAAAAAATTTGATATCCCTTTTCATTATATCAGCCATGAGGGAAAAGAAAAGCATGCCTTTGAGCACGAAATACAAGAGGCGCTTTCAGCTTATGAGTTTGACTATATCATACTGGCCAAGTTCATGCGTATTCTTTCTCCTGAATTCAATTCAAAATATGCATCCAGGATCATTAATATTCACCACTCCTTTTTACCGGCATTTATCGGTGCACACCCCTACAAACAGGCTTATGAACGTGGTGTGAAACTCATTGGTGCTACAGCCCATTTCGTTACTAATGTACTGGATGAAGGTCCTATTATTGCACAACAAACCATACACGTCAATCACACGCATTCTGTAAAAGATATGGTGAGACTGGGCAGAGAAATTGAAAAATCCGTTTTAGCTAATGCATTGCAGTTAGTATTACAGGATAAGGTGCTGGTATATCATAACAAAACCATTGTATTTGAAAATTGATCAAAGCTTAAACAACCTCATTATTTATTAAGCAGGGCGTATAGGTGCAGACTGATAAACCGGCCATTCTTCACTTCAGCATCCTGCATGGTTCCTTCCAACAAAAAGTTCAGCTTCTGCATTACCTGCATACAACTATTATTGGCAGTTTCTACCACCGCTTCTATACGATGTATTCCCATTTCAGAAAAAGCATGATCACAAATAAGCCGGGCAGATGAGGGTATAATGCCACGGCCCCAGTAATCGGGTAATAGCCAAAAACCAATTTCAGCCTTTTGGTGTATTTCGGACAAATTGTTAAATCCGCAGGCTCCATAGAAAACGCTACCGTCAGGCGAACTAATGGCCCACCACACACCGCTCCCTTCTTCTTCCAGCTGCTTATACCAATCCATCTGCACCATCGTTTCTTCAAGCGTTTGATAGCTAACGCCATAATACCTGATCACATCGGGATGGGAAAGCCCCCTATATACATGCTCCAGATCGGATGCGATAATAGGCCTTAGAAGAATATTGCCAGCAAGCAATTGAGAAGCACTGATTTTCATGATCAACTTTTTATATCGTCAAAGGTATAACCATTTTAACGCACCAGACAATCGTACCTTAAAGAAAAATGCCGCATCCTTTTACAGATACGGCATCCACCAAAACACCAACCCTCAACTTTATAAATGCGTAGGCGTAAATCCATCTTCACTCAAAGCCCTGTGTTCATAATCCGCCACCATTAGTTCATCAATTGATTCCTCTTTTTTATTCTTATTGAATCTAGCAATCAGCTTATCAAAAATGGAATACATCACCGCACTACGATCAGCGTCAGGAATAACGAGCTTAATAAACCACCAATGATTACCCAGGCCAGACCGTTCTTCCACTCTGCACCTGCACCACTAGCCAACGCAATCGGCAACATACCGATTACCATGGCAATCGTAGTCATCAGGATCGGCCTCAACCTGGCATGATTAGCCTGTATCAACGCATTGTAAGTGGTCTCCCCTTCTGCTTTTCGCTGGTTGGTAAAATCTACCAGGATAATCGCATTCTTAGCCACCAAACCGATCAACATAATTAAACCCAATATGGTGAATATGTTCAACGAATTATTGGTTAACGCTAACGCAAGCAAGGCGCCTATGATAGATAAAGGAATAGAGAACAGTACCACGAAAGGATACACAAAACTATCATACAAAGCCACCATAATTAAATACACCAATACAATGGCAATTAATAGGGCTATTCCGAGCGTACCAAAACCTTCGCTTTGATTTTCCATATCACCACCCCAGATGTAGTTGACACCGGTTGGCTTTTGTATGTCCTCAATAGCTACACCCCATTCAGCAGCAATAGTACCTGTAGGTCTACCAACCGATTGCGCCTGTACAGTTACAGATGTACTTTTATCTCTTCTCTCCAGCATGCTCGGCCCTGAACTTTCTTTCACCGTAGCAAATTGAGATAAGCGTATCTGCTCTCCCTCTCATTTACAAACAGGAGGTTATTTACATCCACAATACTCTTACGATTAAAAGCACTGTAACGCATATTGATATCATACTCATACTCACCGGCACGATACTTTCCATCGGTATTTCCACTAAAAGCAGTCTGCATAGTAGCACCTACGGTTTGCAGGCTTAAACCCAGTGCAGCCATCTTATCCCTGTCCACCTGTACATTGATCTCAGGGTTCCCTGTCTCTACTGATAACTTAATTTCGGTAGCGCCTTTTATACCGGCCAGTTTATCTTTGGCAGCATTGGCAAAACGCATCACACTATCCAGGTTGGGTCCTGTTACTACTAAACCCAAAGGGGCATTTTCTGCCGAGCCTAAAATACTAACCGGCACCGTTTTTACCTTAGCACCAACCAATATCTTCTCCAGTTCCCTTTTTGTTTTAGCTGCGTATACATTCGCATCATCTTCCCTCTCTTTTTCTCCACCAGTCGTACGCTGATCTCCGATTTATAAGCAGTAGCCTGCGAAGCCCCCATACCATCGCTACTCTGTCCAACAGTTGTAATCAGGTTGGTTACTTCTGGTTTTGTTTTAAGAAATGCTTCTGCTTTTTGAGTCATTTGATTGGTTTGCTCAATCGAAACATCTTTGGGCATTTCTATCTGCACCAGGAACTCTCCCCTGTCACTCTTGGGAAAGAAGTCGGTACCCACAAAGCCCGCACCAATCATAGTAAAAGACGCAATCAGTAATACGAATACTGCGGCTAAAGTTGTTTTCTTGTATTTTAAACTCCATTTTAAAATGCCTGTGATAGCATCGGTAAATTTGTTCAGCCCTCTTTCGAAGCTTAGTATTATTTTACCAAACCAGCTTTTTCCTGTAATATGCTCCAGCTTACCAAAGCGTGAACTTAACAACGGTACAATAGTGAAAGAAGATAAAAGCGACAATACTGTTGCCAATGCTACTGTTACACAAAACTCCCTTAAGATATCCGACACCAATCCGGTACTGATCGCAATAGGAATAAATACTACCACAATTACCAGGGTAATAGCGGTAACCGTAAAGCCGATTTCTTTAGTAGCGTCAAATGCAGCTCTCACTTTGTTCTTACCCATCTCCATGTGGCGGTAAATGTTTTCCAATACCACAATGGCATCATCTACCAGTATACCCACAACTAATGAGAGACCCAGTAACGACATCAGGTTTAAAGAATACCCCAGCAAGCTCATACCTATAAAAGTGGCTATTAGAGAAGCAGGGATGGCTACCATTACGATTAAAGCGTTTCTAATACTATGCAGGAAGAACAACATTACCACTGCCACCAGGATAATCGCTAACACGAGGTCATGTATTACCGCGTCAGCAGAACTCCAGCGTATAAACGGATGCGTCATTGGCGATAGTTAATTGTAAACCCGATGAAGCGTACTCTGATTGCAGCCGGTTTACAATGGCCTGTACCCCTTCGCTCACGCTAACGCCATTAGCGTCAGACTGCTTCAATACCTGCAATGCAATAGATGATTCATTATTTACCCTGGCCAGCTTCTCTACATCTTTCTGCGCATCCTGAACATCGGCCACATCTGCTAAGCGCACCTGCCCGCCTGCAGCAGAAGTTTTTACCACCAGGCCTCTTAGCTCTTCGATGCTTTTAAATTTACCAGCCAAACGAATGAGAATATCCTGCTCCCTTGTTTGTACACTACCGGTAGGAAAATCCAGGTTGGCTGCCAACACCGCCTGCTGCACCTGTAATACAGAAAGGCCGTTAGCTTCCAGCTTTGCGGCATCGAAGCTCACCTGAATTTCTCTTTCCTGCCCGCCAATTAGATTCACCTGGGCCACACCGGGTACACGCGAAATAACCGGCCCGATCCTTTTATCCATTAGATCAAAAAAACTTGCCTCATCCAATTTGGCTGTAGCCGACAAAGTCACTACCGGCAAATCATCCAGAGAAAATTTGTTTAAAGATGGCGGATCAACATCATCCGGCAGATCTTTCAATATGGCGTTTACTTTTCTTTGCGCATCATTTAATGCATAGTCCACATCAGTACCACTATTTAGAGTAATGATAACCGTAGACAAGCTTTCGTAAGATTTTACATCTATCTTTTTAATGTTCTCCATAGAAGACACCGCGTCTTCTATTTTACGGACACCGTATTTTCGACCTCACTGGGTGATGCGCCCGGGTAAATAGTAGTTACCGATACTACTGAAGGGCTAAACTTGGGCAGTAGTTCGTAATTCAGGCTGGTATAACTCAGCATACCTCCCAGCGTTAGTATAGTGAAAAGCACTATAACCAACGAGGGGCGTTTAATGGATAATTCAGCAATTTTCATTTAAGAATATTTATATTATAGCAAGTGCATATCGCACTTCACCCAGGTTATTTAATAATGGCTACAGCACTTCCGTTCATCAGATTGATCTGGCCGGTAACAATTACCTGGTCACCCACTGTCAACCCTTGTAACACTTCTACTTTATCTCCTAAAATTCTACCCGCAACCACTTTGCGTAATTCAGCCTTCCCGGCATTTACTAAAAATATTTCGTTGCTGCTAACGCCGCCCACAAATGCAGCTCTTGAAATCAAAATAGCAGGGGCTTGCTGCGCAAATACGAAATGAGCCGATCCATACATACCGGCTTTCAGAGATTTACCTGCATTATTGGCTACCGCAATTTTTACCGGAAAATTCAGGTTGGCATCTGCCTTTGGTGCAATAAACTCTATTTTACCCGTAAACTTTTTATCCGGAAAAACACTGGCTGTAATATCTACGGCATCACCCACATTCAAATTAGCCACCTGTTGTTCTGCAACCGCTATATCCAAAGTCAGTTTGGATACATCTACAATTTCAAACAATTGCGTACCCGCTGCTAATACAGAGCCCGGCTCAATCATACGCTTGTTTACAATGCCGTTGATGGAAGCACGGATATTAGCATCGGTTACTTTAATACGCGCCTGCTGTACCCTTGCAGCCGCATTTTTTACTGCCAGCTCAGCCTGATCTACCTGCTGCTGCGTTACACCACCGGTACGCAATGCACTTTCGTAGCGTTGCCTGTCCTTCACAGCATTTTGATAAGTCTCGTTTGCATTCTGCACATCTACATTAAGATTATCAGTTTTGATGATAGCCAGCGTCTGGCCCTTTCTTACGTAGCTACCTTCATCTACTAAAACGCTAACTACTCGTCCGGCGGTTTCTGCCGAAAAATTAATTTCCTGCCCTGCGGCAAAGACACCGTTAGCCGCAAAGTCTATATTAAGATCTGTTGTTTTGGCGGTGTCGATCTTTACCGCAATGGCACTATTGGTTTCAGCCACCACAGCCGTTTTGGCTTCATTCTTCTTTTTATTATTGGTTAATACGTAGGCGATCAAAGCCAGTATACCCACAACAGCAATAATGGTGACAATAATTCTTACACTTTTTTCATCTGTTCGTATGTTTTATGTTTTTGTAGTTGGATGAGTTAGTTCATGAGGGTTTTCAACAACCCCTTGGATTTGATCAATTGTATTTCGGCCACACGGTAATTTAATGTTGCCGCCACATGATTATTTTGAGCTTCAGACAGTGCATTCTGCGCATCTAGCAGGTCGGTAAGTGGCGCCAGGCCCAGCTGGTAATTGCTACGTGTATTATCCAGCACTTTTTGCGCAAGCTCTACATTCACTTTTTGATTGTTCAGGATGATGATATTATTCCTGATCTGTGTTTTAGCATTTTCATAAGCCAGGTCTAAACTATTTTTAGTTTTGATCCGGTCTTCCTGCAATCTTTTCAACTCTACATTGGCCTGGTTAATTCTTGCCTTAGTAGCATGACCATTAAAAATGGGAATTTTCAGGTTTAGACCGATGGCTGCCACATCAAATGCGTTTCCATAACGTCCCGCTGCAATAGGAAACCGGTTAGACAGGCTCTGATAGCTGTAGTTGGAGGTTAAAGAAAGTGTCGGGTAATATTCTGCGACAATAGATTTTTTCTGATGTACTAAAAGCTCTTCCTGTTTATCCAGCACCCTTATCTCGGTGCGGTTGTTAGCGTTTAAGCTATCAGGCAAATCGAGTTGAAATACGGTTATGTCCAGCTGCTCCGGGTCTTCAATTGCAACAGACTGGGTAACCGGCATGCCGATATAAAACTTCAATTGGTTTTCGTACTGAGTAACAGCATTAGTTAGCTGCTGGCGTTGGCTTTGCAAATTGGCCAATTGAACGGTAACCCGATCCACATCTATTTGCTTGCCTAAGCCACTCTCAAACTGCCCCTTTATAATGTTAAAGGCCTTTTGAGTAGTACTGATATTACTATCCACATTCGCTATTTGCTGACGCTGAACAAATACCTGGTAATAGCTGGTAGCTACCTGTTCCAATACCTGTTCCTCCGTAAGCTGGTTGTTAAGCGTATAAAACTCTTTAGTGGTTTTAGCTGCTTTCAGACCTGCAAAAACCGATTGATCAAACAGGTTCTGTGTCAGGCTAACGCCTATGTTCGCATTCCACTTCTGTCCGAATGCAATCAGCATATCCTGTCCCGGATTAGCCGGGTTTAATGCGCCAGGCAAAACACTTTGTTGAAGCAACGGATTATAATTTAACTGCCCTGAGCCGCTTATTTGTGGCAATGCCCTGGAGCGTACTTCATCTACTTTGTATTGTGCATTTTCCAGATCAAGCCGGGATTTACGCGCGTCAGTATAATTTTGAACTGCGTAGTTTAAAGCGGCCTTAAGCGTTAAAACCTCTCCTGTTTGAGCCATTGCGCTACCGGCAACAATGCTCATGACCAGAGAAAGCAATAATGGTTTCAGATTTTTCTTGAACATATTGAATAATTAAACTTATACGATTGTTGAATATTGAGTTAAATGCTGAGTGGCCAGGTCTTCTCCCTCATGAGTTGTTATTCCATACACCAAACAGGCAACCAGCTGCTGCTGCACATCTTTTCCCGAATGCTGATGCCCGAGAAGCGTGATATCCTTATTATAGGCCATTAACTGGCTTAAAGACAGATGC
>NZ_JAKWBK010000004.1 GCF_022512515.1 Paraniabella hibiscisoli | reverse complement strand
GAAGAAAAATAAGTATGAGGTATTTTAATGCGCATTTCATATTTATCTCGCGACTCGCGAGCACAATAAAGAGACCTTGCTCACCGGGCAGCAGGTAGTGGTAAGCGGCGTGGCAATCCTACAGGTAATTTACACCGTACTATTTTTGGCGCTTTATGTAATTATGAAAGATGCAGAATTGCATTTATTGTTATTTCTTTATGCGGCCGATCTGCATTCTCGAAGAAAAATAAGTATGAATACCAAAGAGCTAAAAGAGAATGTGCTTCATGTCGCTTCAGAATACATGGCTTGTGGCCTTGATCCCGATAAAGTGGTTCTGTATTGCCAGAGTGATTTACCCCAGACAACAGAATTATATCTTTTCCTGAACATGATGGCCTATAAAGGGGAATTGGAGAAGACTACTACTTTTAAAGATAAAGTACGTTTGCAGCCAGAAAATGTAAACGCCGGATTATTAACCTACCCCGTTTTAATGGCGGCTGATATTATGATTCATCGGGCTAAACTGGTGCCGGTAGGTAAAGACCAGGAGCAGCACCTGGAAATGACCCGAACTTTTGCTAATCGTTTCAACCATCGCTACGGTGATGTTTTCCCGAACCCAGGGCTTTTAATTTTGGCGAGCAATTGCTGAAAGTACCCAGCCTGGACGGAGCAGGAAAATGAGTAAGAGTGAAAATCAATACGCTACCATTTACCTTTCTGATGATGATGAGCTGATCCGTAAGAAGATTATGAAAGCAAAAACAGATTCGGGCCCCACAGAAGCTAATAGTGTTAAGCCAGATTATATTGAGAACGTTTTCGACCTGATGAAACTGGTAAGTGCGCAGGACACGATTGATAAATTTGAAACAGATTATAACAACTGTAATATACGCTATGGCGATATGAAAAAGCAGCTGGCTGAAGATATGGTGAATTATATAGCTCCGATCCGTCAAAAGGCAAAAGATATATACGGCTAACGAAGCTGAATTAAATATCATTTTGAAAGTGGGAGCTCAAAAGGCTGCTGAAAGTGCAGACAAGACGATTAGTGCCGTGCGCGAGGCCATTGGTCTAAAATATTTTTAGCGCATAGAAAAAGACTTACTATTGCCGAGTTTTAAAAATTATACCAACGAGCCTGGTTGAGACTTCAGGCATTATACAGCAAAAATGGCCAAGTCGAAATCGAAACCCAAGCATATTGCAATAGCCGGTAACATTGGTGCCGGTAAAACTACATTAACACAAATGCTGGCTAAGCATTACAAATGGATCCCCCATTTTGAAGATGTAGATCATAATCCGTACCTGATGGATTTTTACGAGGATATGCCAAGGTGGAGCTTTAACTTACAGATTTACTTTTGCACGGCCGCTTAAAGCAGTTGCTGGATATTCAGGAGGGTACAGAAACTATTATACAGGATCGCACTATTTATGAGGATGCTAACATTTTTGCACCTAACCTGCACGAAATGGGGCTGATGAGCAAACGCGATTTTGATAATTATTTCGAATTCTTTCAGACGCTCAAAAAATGGTTAAGCCACCAGATCTCATGATCTATTTGAATGCATCAGTTCCTACATTGGTAGGACAGATACAAAAAGAGGTCGCGAGTATGAAGAAAACATCCGCCTGGATTATTTGAAAAGGCTCAACGAATTTTATAACAAATGGATTGCGGCCTACAAAGAAGGCCCGCTGCTGGTAATTGATGTAGACAAAAATAAATTCGGCGAAAACGAAGAACATTTTGGTGATATTATCACGAAAATCGATTCAACACTCTACGGGTTATTTTAATACACACCCGTCCTGTAATTACGATTTAGATTTTCGGGACATGATCCCGTTCATCACATTCTTCCTCTCTTCTTTTGCCTGCTATGTTTTTATTTAGCAGAAGTGTTTACTTTTATGTGCTATTATTAAGGTTCCAAATGTTAAGTTTGTAACCATATTTAGTTTTCAATCTTCAATATTTACATGAAATACTTACCGTTAAATCCTAAACTGTTTATTAATAACAGGGAGCGTTTTGTAAAGAAAATGCAAAAGAATTCTATTGCTATTTTTGTTTCGAACGAGGAAGTGCCGCATAACGCGGATGCTTTATATAAGTATAAACCGAATAGTTCTCTTTTTTGGTTAACCGGCATCAGGCAGGAAGATTCAATGCTGATCCTTTTCCCGGATAATCCGGATCCTAAATATAGAGAAGTGCTGGTATTGGTTCGTCCTAATGAACTAAAAGAAAAGTGGGATGGCAAGCGGTTAAGGGCAGCAGAGGCTACGGCCATTAACGGAATCAAAACAATTGTATGGACAGATGTTTTACCGGCTTTATTACAAGCCTGGATGCATGCTGCCGAAAATGTATACCTGGATTCTAATGAACATGATCGCAAAGGATCCTGGCTCGATACTGCGCAAACACGTTATATTAAGCACATTCAAGAGCGCTACCCACTGCATAATTATCTGCGTGCAGCACGTATCATGCACGAATTAAGGGCCATAAAAACGCAGTATGAAGTAGAGGTAATTCAGAAAGCTATTGATATTACCGAAAATGCATTCCGTGGCCTTTTACAATTTATAAAGCCCGGTGTATGGGAATACGAGATTGAAGCTGAGATTGTTCATTCTTTCCTGAGCCAGCGTGCAACAGGAGAAGGATATAATAGTATTATCGCAAGCGGTGACAATGCCCGGGTATTGCATTATATCTTTAATAGTAACCAGTGCAAAGATGGGGAGCTGATATTGATGGACTTTGGTGCTGAATACGGTGGGTACAATGCCGATTTGACCCGCACCGTACCTGTGAACGGTAAGTTTACACCACGCCAGAAAGAAATATACAATGCCTGCCTGCAGGTGCATCGTTATTGTGCCGGTATTCTGAAGCCGGGTATTACCATTGCTGAGTATCATGAAAAAGCCGGCGATGAGTTTACCAAGCAATACCTGAAGCTGGGCCTGATTAGCAAAGCTGATGTAAAGAACGAAGACCCTCAAAACAGGGCCTATCGCAAATATACTTATCATGGCATCTCTCACCACCTGGGTATTGATGTGCATGACCTGGGCCCTAATTTTTACCAACCCATTAAAGCTGGAATGGTATTTACGATTGAGCCCGGTATTTATATAGAAGAAGAGCAAATGGGCATCCGCATAGAAAATAATTTCTGGCTTACTAAAAATGGTAATATCGATCTGATGAAAAATATTCCAATCGAAGCCGATGATATTGAAAGATTGATGAAGAAGTAGGTTAATAGCTAATGGTTGATCGTTCATGGCAGAATACAAACTATGGACGATCAGCGATGAACCATCAACTCGTATGAAACAGATCCCCAATTTATTTACCCTTCTCAACCTGGTATTCGGCTGTATAGCCATCATTTATATTTTTAAAGATGATGGGTTTTTGATGACCAGTGCTGCCGGTACTTTTTCGATGGGGCTGATAGTAGCCGGAGTCTATATCTTCCTGGCTGCAGTAGTTGATTTCCTGGATGGTTTTGTAGCCCGTTTATTTAAGGCTACTTCAGACATGGGCGCTCAGTTGGATTCGCTGGCCGATGCCGTAACCTTTGGTGTGGCGCCGGGTATGATCATGTATCGGTTGCTTCAATTGGCTTTAACCAAAGCGGCTATGCCGGTAGGTGATATATGGTACCTGCTGCCAGCCTTGCTGATTCCATGTTGTGCCGTATGGCGTTTGGCTAAGTTTAACCTCGATAAAGAGCAGACCTATTACTTTAAAGGCGTGCCTACACCGGCTGCAGGGTTAATGATTGCGTCGTTGCCTTTTATTGTAAATACCACTAATAGTTGGGCCGAAGCCTGGCTTTCTAATCCTTACATCTTATATGCAATTATAGTATTGGTATCTTTTTTAATGGTATCCAATATTCCATTGATCAGTCTTAAATTCAAAAATTTCAGTGTTAAAAGCAACACCGACAAATTTGTTTTATTGCTGATCGCCGTATTATCTATCATCTTCTTAAAATGGTTGGCTGTACCGGTTATATTTATTGCGTATGTGCTGCTGTCTTTAATTTTCAGACCCAATAAAGCTTAATCATGTTATATCTGGTTCCTACACCTATTGGTAATTTAAAGGATATAACCCTTAGAGCGCTGGAAGTGCTGAAGGAGGTAGATGTTATACTTGCTGAAGATACCCGCACTACTTCACACTTATTAAATCATTACCAGGTATCCAGGCCACTTACACCTTACCATCAACATAACGAACATAAAATCGTGGAACACTTGGTGCAACAGTTGGCCGCCGGTAAAAAATGGCTTTGGTAACCGATGCAGGAACCCCAGGGATTTCCGACCCGGCTTTTTTGCTGGTAAGAGCATGTGTGCAGCAGGGTATTGAAGTGCAAAGTTTACCTGGCGCCACGGCTTTTGTGCCTGCATTAGTAAATAGCGGGCTGCCAACTAATAGTTTCTGCTTTGAAGGTTTTTTACCTTTAAAAAAGGGCGACATACTTTTCTTGAGAAATTAAAGAGCGAAGAGCGAACGATGATCTTTTATGAGTCGCCGATGCGTTTGGTGAAAACACTTAATGATCTGGCTACTTATTTCGGTGCTGACCGGCAATGTAGTGTAAGCCGGGAACTGACCAAAATGTTCGAAGAAAATAAAAGGGGTAGTTTGCAGGAAGTAGCTGCTTATTTTTCGCAGAAAACCGTAAAAGGCGAGATAGTACTGGTGGTAGAAGGTTTTAACGGAAAGCGAATAGAATATGAGCAAGTAGGCGACGGCGAGTAGTAAATAGGGAAGATAGACTATATTCACGTTGCTTTGTGCCTCCGTTTCTTTTTGCGCTCTGCCTGCCTGAGAGAACTTCATTCTGGCGGGTGCTAAATAGAAAGCTGGTAAGAAATGTCAAGCAACAATTGAGAAATGCTCAATATCCAACTCCCCGTATCCTGCTGCTTTATTATTTAAACGGTTAGGATTCCCTTAACATATATTTTATATTTGCGCTTTTCGTACTTAAGGATAACGATTATGATCAGGAAACTTGTAACAGTTGCTTTAGCCGGTTTTTGGGGAACAATTGCATTGGCTCAACAGGGTTATTGGCAGCAGAAAGTAAAGTATGTGATGGACGTAGACATGGATGTCCAATCCAATCAGTTTACCGGTAAACAAAAATTAGAATATTGGAATAATTCTCCCGACACATTAAAGAAGATCTTTTATCACTTATACTGGAATGCTTTTCAGCCGGGAAGTATGATGGATAATCGCAGCCGCCGCCAGGGTGAAATAAGCATTAATGGCAAGCCAGACTGGGATCCCAGAGTGAGAGGGCGTATTGATAGCCTGGCTAAGGATGAGATAGGGTATCAGAAAGTAAAATCTTTAAAACTGAATGGCGTACCTCAAAAATTTGAAGAGCTCGAAACCATTTTAATGGTGCCGCTAACCAAAGCCATTTTACCCGGACAAAAAGTGGTGCTGGATATGGAGTTCGACGCCCAGGTGCCTTTACAGATCAGGCGCAGCGGTAGAGATAACCCTACTACCAAAGTTCGCTATTCGATGAGTCAATGGTACCCGCGTATCTGTGCCTATGACAAAGCAGGCTGGCATCCTACTCCTTATGTGGGAAGAGAGTTTTATGGCCCTTTCGGGGAGTTTGAGGTCAATATCAGTATTGACAAAAATTATATACTGGGTGGTACCGGCTATTTAAAAAATGCGAACCAGATAGGTTTTGGCTATGAGGCTGCCGGTGTAAAGCCCGTGGTACCAGCTACTGAAAAGCTTACCTGGAGGTTTACCGCATCGAACGTGCACGATTTTATGTGGGCCGCCGATCCTGAGTTCATTCATAAAACCAAACTGATCAAAGATGGCATTACGCTTCATTTATTGTATAAAACTGCCGGCAAAAAAGCCGAAGACTGGGAGAATATTTTAATACAGGCTGAAAAAGCCTACCCCTTTATGGAGAAGCAATTTGGTGCTTATCCTTACAAACAATACTCGTTTATTACCGGTGGTGATGGTGGTATGGAATATCCTATGGCCACCTTATTGGCCAGCCCGGCGCCTGGTTACATGAATGGTTTCACAGCTGGTACCAGGGGGTATTAGCCACTAATGAAAGCCTCTACCCCTGGATGGACGAAGGGTTTACTTCCTACGGAGAAAACATTGTAAGTGTTTGGTTGAAGAATGGTAACCGCGATACTGCTAATTTGGCCGATTATAACAGCTATTATAAATTGGCTCGCTCTAATTTTGAAGAACCGTTGGCTACTCATGCCGATCATTTTAATACCAATATGGGGTATAGCATTGCCAGCTACTCAAAAGGGGCCGTGTTCTTAGAGCAATTAGGATATATTGTTGGAGCAGCAACACGCGATAAGATCTTACTGGATTACTATAATACCTGGAAGTTCAAACATCCTACTGTTGATGACTTTATACGGGTTGCAGAAAGGGAAAGCGATATGAAGCTGGACTGGTATAAGGAGTTTTGGGTAAACAGTATTAAAACCATTGACTATGCCATTGAAAATGTTTGGGAGGAAAATGGAAAGACGCAGATTAGGCTACGCAATAAAGGTCTTATACCGATGCCTGTTGATCTGGTAATTACCAGGGAAGACGGTAAGCAGGAGTTGCACTATATACCGATGGATCTGATGTATGGTTTGAAGCCGGAAGAGAATACGATCCCACGCAAAACCCATCCTGTTTGGCGTTGGACCAGCGAAACCTATGTTATTTCAACTGATTTGAAGAAAGAAGATATCGCTATTATAGAGATTGATCCCACCCAGCGGATGGCCGATATTAACCGGCAGAACAATAAGCAAAACTTTTAAAACAAACCTGTTTATTAAAATATAATAAGGCTACCATGCAGGTAGCCTTTTGCTGTTTTGTATATGTATCATGACCTGTATATTCTTTTGTATTTAACCGGGCTCATCTCATAGTGATTCAAAAATTGACGGTTGAAATTAGAAAGATTATTATATCCGCAGTCATAGCATATTTGTGTAACTGATAGCTCATCATTTTCGATCAGTAACCGTGCTGCCTTTTGCAGGCGCAGTTCCTGTACAAATTGAGAAAATGTTTTTTTTGTACGTTTGGAGAAAAAACGGGAAAATGCATTCTCCTGCATTTGGGCAATGCTAGCCGCCTGCTTAAGTGTTATGCCCTCTTCAAAATGATGAATAGCCCAGTCCAGTACATCCCATAATCTTTTACTTTCTTTAGGGTTATGCCCTTCCTGCGACCAGTTGCATATCGGTTTTAGATCATTGGATTCTGCCAGAGCGGCAACGATCTCCCAAAGGCAGATCCAGCGCTTTAGACCGTTTAAACCAACTATTTTATATAAGAGTTCGCTTACATACCGGTTCGTATTACCTGTTACTTCAATGGCTCTTTTCGATTGTTCAAATAGCCTTTGTATTGCCTGTGTTTCGGGTAAATGCAATGTTTCATTGCCCAAGGAAGCTTCCGTGAAATGTATAACAATAGATCTGGCTCTGAGCCCTGCATCTTTTTCATAATACCTGTCATGGTTTCTATAAGTATGAGGTATATTGGGACCTATCAAAACCAGGTTACCCGGTTCAAAATCGGAGAGGTGGTCGCCAATAAATCTTTTTCCTGTGCTTTCAGTAACCAATACAATTTCATATTCGGGGTGATAATGCCAGGGATTAGGATAGTAATGATAATCAAAATCTCTTACGGCAAATGATTCATTTCTTTCTTTTGGCAGGTGTTCAAGTGCAGGTTTCATTAGAAGTAATTGTTTTGTGCTTTTATAACTATTAAAATAATCTATTTTTTGCTAAAAAAGTATCAATCTTCACTTTTTTGTAGTAGTTTCTCGTTACAACGATCCATAGTTTTGATTACAGATTGCTTTTATATAGGTCGTATCGCTTTGCCGGTAAATAGTTTTTGAATTGCTGTTTACCATGAATTTGTACAGGTATTAAAACTCAAGATTGTGTGTCAACCTATAGAGGATGGTATATCTTCCCGACTAATATATAGCATCCTGGAAGCAGGGTTACAGCTGTGTAATTGAAATCGTTCATCAAAATCTGTGTAGTAATATGAGGAAGTTTTTAATTGGATTGATGCTTATCTGCTGGTCCTGCATCTTTGCAAATGCGCAGCTTTCATTAACAAAAGGTAAATATGGTGATGGACCTGATAGTATTGCCCCGCTTGGCATAAGGAAGGGGCTTAGCGATGAGCAGCTATTAGAAACCGTACAAAAACAAACTTTCCGCTTTTTCTGGCATGGTGCTCATCCACACAGCGGGCTGGCGCTGGAGCGCAGTAATACTGTTTTAGCACAGCATTATTGGGATTATATCAATGAAGCATGGGATGAGCCTAATTTCAGCACTAAACCTTTTGGTCCTGATGCAGGTGCTATTGGCGGAACAGGATTTGGTATAATGGCTACTGTAGTAGCTGTAGATCGTGGCTGGATAGGGCGAGATACGGCTGTAAGGCGATTGATTAAAATAGCAGATTTCTTAATTACTTCCGATTGTTATCATGGTATTTACCCGCACTTTATGGATGGCCGTACTGGTAAAGCCATTCCATTTGACCGCTTAGATGATGGGGCTGATATTGTAGAAACCTCTTACTTGCTGATGGGCTTTTTATGTGCAAGAGAATATTTTAAAGGCAATACACCCCGCGAAGTATACCTGCGCAAAAGAGTAGACCAGATGTGGGGAGCCGCTAACTGGAACTGGCACACGAATGGTCAAAACAAGTTGTTCTGGCATTGGAGCCCTAATAATGGTTTTGATATGAACTTCCCGGTATGGGGATGGAACGAATGCTTGATCACTTATATTATGGCCGCCTCAGCACCTAATCCTGCAAAAGCAATTGCCAAATCTGTTTATGATGGCTCATGGGTAGGCAGCTATGGCTTTAAAAATGGGAAAGAATATTATGGTTACCGGTTACCATTGGGAAACTATGATGAAGATAAAGGTGGTCCTTTATTTTTTGAGCAGTATACATTTCAGGGTATTGATCCTAATGGATTAAAGGATACCCTTGGTAACGATTATTTTGAGCAGGAAAAAACCATACGCTAATCAATAGGGCCTACTGTATCGAGAATCCCAAAAAGTATAAAGGATATAGTGAAAAATGTTGGGGTCTTACGGCAGGTGACAGTTATAAAGGGTATGTAGCGCACAGTCCACATCCACAAAACGATTTAGGGGTTATTCAACCTACAGCGGCAATTTCATCTATGCCATTTACTCCCAAAGAAAGCATGCAGGCGCTCCGGTATTTTTATGAAGAAATGGGCAATAAAATATGGAGTCGATATGGATTTGTAGATGGGTTTAGCATCCATCATAACTGGTATGCTAAAAGTCATCTGGCAATTGACCAGGGGCCGATTGTTACCATGATTGAGAACTATCGTACCGGGTTGTTATGGAAATTGTTTATGGGCATACCAGATATAAAAAATGGGTTAAAAAGATTAGGCTTTCAAAGCCCGTCTATTCAGTAAAGACGTAATACATTAAAGCAATTGTAATATGAATTCCAAAATATCAAGAAATGAATTCCTGAAGTCTACAACATTTGCCGGTGCAGCTATTTTATTGTCTTCATTAGAGTCCTGGGCGATCAGTTCCGACAGGAAACTAAAGGTAGCGGTAATAGGTTGTGGCAGTGTAAGCAACAGGTATATACCGCACCTGCAATCATCGCCTTATATTCAAATTGTAAGTCTTTGTGATATCAAGCCGGAAAGAGCAATTGCTCAAAACAAGCAATACAACCTGAACGCTAAAACTTATTCGCACATTGATGTAATGTTGAAGGAAGCGCCTTTTGATATGATGGTGACGCTTACGGATATGCAGGTACATGGAGATCTGAATAAAAAAGCATTATTGGCTGGCCGGCATGTTTGGAGTGAGAAGCCATTGGCTAACACCTATGCAGAGGGAAAGGCACTGGTAGCATTAGCAAGGCAAAAAAACTAAAGATCTGGGGCGCTCCGGCAGTTGTCAATAGTCCGCAATTTGCGTTCATGAGCAAATGTATACAGCAAGGTAAGTTGGGAAAAGTGGCTAGTGCTCATGGACAATATGGACATACAGGTCCCGGCTGGAGTTCTTTTTTTATGAAAAAGGAGGTGGCAGTATGCCCGATTTAGGGGTTTATAATATAACTACTTTAACAGGGTTGTTAGGCCCTGCAAGATCGGTTATGGCTATGACCAGTATAGTGAAACCAGAGCGGAAAATTGATGATAAAGGAACTATTAAAGTAGTAGCGGAAGATAATGCACACATTTTACTGGAACATGATAATAATGTAATAAGTCATGTAATGTGTGGCTTCAATTATTTTGACCCACATGGTCATGAAGCCGGCAAGCAAGCGCTGCATTCTATACAGGTTTACGGCGATTATGGCAACATGCGGTTAATAGGTTATGACTGGGAAACAAATGGTGTGATGGTGGATACTTCATGGGATGAACCGGCAATATTAATGAGCAGTGATAAAGGAGATTTTGTTTGGCAGGAAGGCGCTACCAAAGTAGGGGAGTCGTTGATCAATAATACCGACCTGCTTATTAATGTTGAACATGCTTTACATGTGCTGGAAATTATTGAAGCTGCCCGCAAATCATCAGCTATGGGCACTAAAGTAAAATTAACCAGTCAATTTAAATGGCCCGTGGTATAACGAAGGCCACTCTGAAAGAGGTATTATTACAAATGAGGTAGTACTAAAAAACAAGGTTATGGAATATATGCCATTGTCGGCTGATCAGGTTGCAGCGTATGAACAAAAAGGGTACATCATTGTCAAGAACTTTTTGTCACAGGCAGAAGTACAAAAACTGCACACTATTGCGGTAACGGATCATGTATTACAAAAGCATGCTTTTGATCTGAACGATCAGGCTGGTAAAAAACAAAGCTTACTTTATGGTACACACCGGGTAATGATGCCTATGGTTTACTCACTAAGAGTCAACGCATGGTAAATGCAGCCGACAAATTGTTGGATGGAAATGGAGCTGTCTGTCATTTTCATAGCAAGCTTATGCAAAAGGAACCGCAAACCGGAGGCGCCTGGGAATGGCACCAGGATTATGGTTATTGGTATAAAAATGAGTTTTTGTTTCCTGATCAGATGATCAGCATTATGGTGGCTATCACTGATGCGAGCAAAGCAAACGGGTGTTTACAGGTGCTACCGGGATCGCATAAGATGGGCCGGGTAGAGCATGGTTTTTCGGGAGAGCAGGTAGGCGCTTCCATGCGTTATGTAGAATTAGCTTTAAAAGAAATGGACCTGGTATATGTAGAAATTAATGCGGGAGATGCTTTATTGTTTCATCCGAACTTGTTACACAGGTCAGAAGCAAATTTATCCGACAAGCCGCGCTGGTCGCTGATATCAGTATATAACAGGAGCAGTAACATACCGTATAATGAACGCTCTTCTTCCAGCACGATGCCGCTGCAACCCGTTCCTGATGAAGCTTTGATGAAGTGGGTAGCTGATCATATTGATGATGGCGCCAATTTTTTGCAAAAAGATAATGATGCAGCTTTAAAATAATTCAGGATACAAGCAACCGGATTGAGGCGAATAAATTGTTTTAATTGTAATAATTTTATATGAACGATGTTTTGGTCAATGATTCTAAAAACATTAATACAAATGGCAAAGCTACTCACACCTATGACGCCATTGTCGTAGGCAGTGGCATCAGTGGTGGATGGGCTGCAAAGGAACTTTGCGATAAGGGGCTTAAAACACTGGTGCTGGAACGCGGGCGGGACGTGCAGCATTTAAAAGATTATCCAACGATGAACCTTCGTCGTTGGGAATTACCCCATAGTGGATCCATAACACTTCAGCAAAAGGTAAACAACCCGTTGATTTCAAAAGCTGCCGGATATGATGAAGCGACACAGCATTTTTTCGTAAAAGATGAAGAGCACCCTTATATTCAGGAAAAGCCCTTTGATTGGATACGTGGCTACCAGGTAGGAGGAAAATCGCTTACCTGGGGGCGTAGCTGCCAACGTTGGAGCGACTGGGATTTTTCAGCTCCCCTACGTTATGGTTATGCAGTTGATTGGCCGGTTCGTTACAATGATATTGCACCCTGGTATAGTTACGTAGAGCAGTTTATAGGCGTATGTGGCAGCAGGGAAAATATAGAATCAATGCCGGATGGGGAGTTTTTGCCACCCATGGAGTTTAATTGTGTAGAAGAGCATTTTAAAAAAGTGATCTGGGATCAGTACCAGCGTAACTACATACCCGGGCGATTGGCACATATAACGGAGCCGAAGGAAATACATGGGCAGCAGGGACGGGCACAATGCCAGAACCGGGATCTTTGTATGCGTGGCTGCCCTTTCGGAGGATATTTTAGTTCCAATGCCTCTACTTTACCCTGGGCTAATCGAACAGGTAATTTAACATTGCGTCCGCATAGTGTTGTCCATTCTGTTATTTATGATGAACAAAAACAAAAAGCCACAGGCGTAAGAGTAATAGATGCTTTAACTAAAGAAACGACGGAGTACTTTGCCGATATTATTTTTATCAATGCATCAGCATTAAATACCAATCTGATCCTGCTTAATTCCACCTCAACCCGCTTTCCTAATGGCCTGGGTAACGACAATGGCCTGATGGGAAAATACATTTGCTTTCATAATTATCGCGGCAGTATGAATGCCACATTTGAGGGAATGGAAGATCAGTATTATAAAGTACGAAGAGCCACTGAATGTGTTATTCCCAATTTCAGGAATCTGAAGAAGCTGGAAGCCGACTTCTTAGGCGGTTATGTCATTTTTAGTGGAGGTTACAGATCTAACAAAATTTATAGTACAGCTGCTGGGATCGGCGCGGCGTTTAAAGAGGAGCTTTCGGAACCAGGCGCCTGGGGCATGTATATGTATATGCAGGGTGAAACCATACCCAAAGCATCCAATCATGTAAGATTAAGTGATACTGAAAAAGATAGGTTTGGAATGCCCCTATTGATTACCTCTGTAGGATATGATGAGAATGATGATAAAATGGTGCATGATTTTCTTGAACAGGGACAAGCGATGTTTAAATCTGCTGGAGGCGTTAATATTCAGGTGAACGATAGCCGCAGCCACCGGGATTGGATATTCATGAGATGGGTGGCATACGCATGGGACATGATCCTCAAACTTCGTTGTTGAACAAATGGAACCAATTACACCATTGTAAGAATGTATTCGTTACAGATGGTGCCTGTATGACCAGCACAGGTAATCAAAGCCCGTCTATATTGTATATGGCTTTAACGGCCAGGGCTGTGAACTATGCCGTAACACAGTTAAAGAAAGGTGAGCTTTAATTGCATTTTATCGGTAAGTAACAAGACCAGATAAGCAACATAAAATAAGCGGCGTATTATTTAAGAAATATTATTTCGAGAAAATTAGGTTGTTTTTTATCGCTATTCCTGGGGTGATCTTTCTTTTTATCATCGCCCATTGTATTCACCCACCTCTTCGCTTCATGTAGAAATACCAGTGACGAAAAGTAAGCTTCACTGCCATGCTTTTGGTATAGCTAACCTCATCAACCCTTCCCAATACTAAAGCAAGTATGTTAGGGAGTTTATTCTAAATAAATACCCAAAATCCGGCGAAGGAAAAAGGCATTTCATCTGCTACCGCTACTGTTTCACCGAATAAATCTAATTCGCCTCTTAAATAGATAATAGATTCGCAATCTAATGTCATAATGCCTGGATTCATATAAGGTTTTAATGGCTTTAACCTTCTTCACAAATAGTAGAACGAGTTTAAGCAATATCTGATGCCAGATAAGAAGCATCAGGCAAATATGCATTAACAGAGAGTTGTTGGTAGATGCCGGTAAGCCTGTACAGTATGGTTTGGTGGGCTTTGCTAACGATTCCCGAAACCCTCTAAGATATTCTAAACAAAAAGTATCCAAATCATGAAGAGGATTTATTCTATCTGTCTATCTATGACAGTTGTATTTTCTGTAGCCTGTTCACAGGCACTTAGCCAGGTTTATCGAACTATTTTATACAGCAGTTTTGGCACCGGATCTGCAAACCCGTCAGCCAATCCGGCCAGTAATATTTTGCCCGGCACTACTTCTTATACGGCTCAAACGGGATCCGGCAGTACTATTGATGGTAATTACTCGGTGGTAAATGCAACACGTGGGTATAGCTCTTTATGGATCGCAGGTGCGCCGGATCATACATCTGGTGATGTTAATGGTTATATGATGCTGATTAATGCAAATCCCGGAAAAAAGGACAGATCGGCGGAACCTATTTTTTATATACCACATCAGCTTTTGATGTTCCTGGCGCGGAATATGCGATCGATTTCTGGGCAGCCAACCTTTTACAGAATAGTATAAGCACAACTGTTTATAAGAACAGTATGATCGGTTTAGCTGTAAGTCCGTCTATTACCAATGCCAGTGCGGCTTATTCTAACAATAGCTGGACCCTGGCCAGGTCAGCCAGCAATACAGCATTAGCATGGGAAAATCATAATCTTCCTTTTACATTGCCTTTAAGTTATAATGGTGCTGCTTTGTACTTTAATTTTTACAATTCAGACAATGATCTTGTGCCCAATACCAATGGTAATGATCTCGTGCTGGATGATATTACCATTAAAATAAGGGTAAGCGCGCTTTCGGGTACCGTGTTTAACGATCTCAATGGTAATGGTATTAAAGATGGCGTTGAAGCCGGTATTAATGGTAGCGCTACTCCATTATACGCCTATATCGTCAAAGCCGATGGAACCGTAATGGCAAAAGTTGCGGTATCAGCTACCGGTACCTATAGCTTTAATGAAGCCGTTACAGCAGGTACAGGTGTACCTTATATTGCGTCGGACCAGGGGTTGAAAGTTTTGTATTCTACCGCAAATGTAGCGGTAGGGGGCTCCGTGTCGGCAGCCATACCACCTGCAGGGTATGGTATATTGAGAGAAAATGTAAATGGCAATACAACCGGCGGGGCTGTTGATAATACTGCAGGGGACGGGATTATTAATCTTACCAACACCAGCACTGATAAAACAAATCTTAATTTTGCTGTAAATGCCTTGCCCGAGGCTTATCCAGAAAATAAATTTGTTTCCAGCCAACCGGTTTTAACCAACCTGGGCGATATTCCTTTAGAAGGTCGTGATCCGGTAGACCAGCCCACCAGGACCAGCTGGAGTGGTAGAACCGTAATATTGAATCCGCCCAGCAATGGTTTTATATTAAAGTATAATGGAACAATAGTAACCACTGATTTCCTGGTAGCCAATTATAACCCTACCTTATTAACTATAGAACCTGGTCCTTCCACTCCAGGCAATGTAACTGCTACCGTCTTCACCTATAGAGTTGTGGATGGAGCAGGTCTGCAGAGCTCTCCTGTTAACTATACGGTTAGCTATGCCACCAGTCTTCCTGTAGTATTCGGAGCCATACAGGCAAACTTATCGGGTAGCACACTTACAGTAAACTGGCAGACTGTTTCCGAACTAAACAATGATCGTTATGAGATTGAAGCTTCTTATGATGGAACTAATTTTATCAAAATAGGAGAAGTGAAAACCCAGTCACCCGATGGTAACAGCGAAGAAGCATTGCAATACAGCTTTACTAAAACTCTACCAGGCCAATTAGCAGGCATTGGTGTGTGTGTTAGCATTGGTGGCATTTCTTTTTAATAAGCGCAGCCGGGTTGTATTTGCATTCATGATGTTAGCGTCGGTAATCATCTTAAATACCGGCTGTACTAAAAACGGGAATGATGTTAGTGATTATACTAATCAGGATGTCTTTGTACGAATCAAGCAGATCGATAAAGACGGTACTGCCCGCTATTCCCAGGTAGTACAGGCTATAAGAAAATAACTTTATTCAGATGAATTATTGAAAGCTGTCTTTATTAAAGGCAGCTTTTTTCTTTGGGGACTTTTTAGGCTGTTTCACAACGATAAAATAGTTTTTAATAAAAAATTTGGAGAAGTATAATTTTGTTCTACATTTGTAGAAATAAATCTATAGTTGTAGAATGATTAAGTTGTCAAAATCCGAAGAGCAGTTAATGGAATATATCTGGCAGAAGGAAAAAGCTTTTATGAAAGACCTCATAGAAAGCTTTCCCGATCCGAAGCCCGCAAGTACTACTGTGGCTACTTTGTTGAAGCGCATGACGGATAAAGGGGTGATTGCCTTTAACCAGTATGGAAATTCACGCGAATACTATCCCTTAGTAAAAAAGGCGGATTATTTTTCGATACATGTTAGTAGTATGATCAAAAATTACTTTGATGATTCTGTACTACAATTTGCCTCTTTTTTACTAAAGAAACCAATTTGAGTAAATCGCAGCTGGAAGAATTGAAGAAGATTATCGATTCTGAAATCCAAAAAAGAAATGATATGCTTATCTATCTTTTAAAAATGATTGCCTGCAGTGCCGCTTTTTATGGGCTTTACGCGCTGCTGTTCCGAAACGAAAAAATGCTGGTATTTAACAGGTTTTATTTGTTGGGAAGCTTACTTTTTCTTTTCTGATTCCTTTGATAGCCATACCCGTAGAAGCTCCGGTTATTGTGCCGGTCATTATGGAGAATACAAGTTTAATGAATCAGGATGTAGAAACTTCGTTAAGGCCAAATGCTGATTCAGGTGGAGGAATTATTAACATAATAGCGGTGACTTTCGCTGTCGTAAATAGTTACTTAATGTTTCGGTTGATCAGGAATTATTTGATAATAAAAAAGGCAGTAAGGCAAGGTCAGGTCTTTCTCATCGAAAAGATACAGGTAGTCTTATTAGATCAACCTCTAACGCCACATAGTTTTCTAAATACTATTTTTTTGAATAGAGATGAGTATAATAGTGGTAAAGTAGAAGCAGAAGTGATACAACATGAAATTGCTCATGTAAAACAAAAACACAGCTGGGATATTTGTTTACTTGAATTGGTTCAGGTTTTTGCCTGGTTTAATCCCGTAATTTATTTATACAAAAAATCTATTAAAATCAACCACGAATTGTTGGCTGATGCTTCAGTAGTAAAACAACTGGATAATGTGCGCAGTTATCAGGAAATTTTATTACGGCGGGCTATTGCGCAAAGCACGTTTGTATTGGCTAGCAGTTTTACATTTTACACCACAAAAAAACGATTAGTCATGTTAACAAAAAAATAAAAATAGCGAAAATGCTACTACTGGTATTTGCGGTACTTCCGGTTTCTTTTCTTTTAGTAGCTATCTTTTCCAGGAAGGTCTATTCTCAAAAAGCAACAACCTCAGATAAAACCCGGATAGCAGACGTTAGTAATTTAAAGAATAAATACCCTCCCGGTGCAAATGGTATGGTATTGAAATTTAAAGATCGAAAACCTGATAAGTTTATTATCGAGTATCCAGATAAACCCGAATTGATTGAGGACGCTTCTACTTTGGAAAAAGTTAAAATAATTGAGGATAAATACAATATTGATTTTTTAACCAAAGCAATAGAATCTCTTAAGTCCGACGCTGGAAATAATATTGCGGCTGCAGTTCTTCGTACAACAAGGGTTGTAGTTAAGTATCAAAACAATGTTAGAACGGCACATATATATTATGAAGATGGGCGTGTAATTAAAGGTAATATTTCATCTGAGGAAAAAGCAGCTACTTTTGAAAAGAAATATGGAATAGAGCTTCCGTCACCACCACCGCCCGCACCCCTGTTAGGAAAAAGAAAATGGCAGCACCGCCGCCGCCACCTCAACCGGCAGTAGTAAAAGTGAAAGCTCCATTGCCACCCCCAGCGGCACCACTTCCACCTAAGAAAACGAAGATGGTACCGCCACCTCCTCCGCCCAAACCTAAGAAAGGAGAGCAGGTAATCTCATTCGCACCTCCTGTAATAGTGAGAGATAAAAAGGCAAATGAAGCATCTGTTAAGCATACGGAACCCGCAGTTGCAGCTACAAAAAAAGTGAAACGATTGGCTCCCCCTATAATTGTGAAAGATGATGAAGTGCATAAAACTATCAAAGAATCGTCTCATGCCGAAGGTGTGGATAAAGCAAGAATACTTGAATTTTAGACGTTATAGAAAACGCCGGCCAATTGGCCGGCGTTTTTATTTCACATCTTTAATATTACCTTAAATCAGTTTCACACTTCTTTCAACGAAAGCGGTCAGATCAGCTCCAGTTAACATGCCCTGCGCCAGTAAGGCCAGGTCAAATGCCTGTTGCGCCAATGCTTTTTGTGCATCGTTATTGGTTTCTGCTAATATTTTAGTAGCTAAGGGGTGGTTGGCATTAACCGCCACTTTGTAACGATCAGGCATGGAACCGTAAAAATTCATGCCGCCACCCATAGCCGCCATATCTTTCATACGGCGCATAAACTCATCCATAGTAACCGTTACAGGCAATCCATCAGCAGAAAGATTCTCAATGCTCACCTCCATACCTGGTTTGGTAATAGCTTCTTTAAATACCGTTTCCAGCTCCTTGCTTTGTTCTTCACTTAAGCTGCTCTCAATCTTTTCATCTTTGTCGATCAGCTTTTCAACCACATCAGCATCTACACGCTTGATCTGGGTTTTCTCCAGGTCACGTTCCAGGTGGCTTACAAAGTGGTTATCCAGCGGACCATCTAACAGTAATACATCATATCCTTTTTCTCAGCAGCACTGATATAACTATGCTGCCTGTCAGCATTAGCTGAGTAAAGGAATATTACATTGCCGTCTTTATCTGTTTGAGTTGGAGCTACTTTTTCACGATACTCAGTTAATGTAAAGAAATCCTTTTTTACATTATTCAACAACACAAAATCTTTTGCACGTTCAGCAAATTTGGGCTCGCTTACAATACCATATTTTACAAATACGCCTATATCGTTCCACTTCTCTTCATAACTTTTGCGGTCATTTTTAAACAGCTCGGCTAATTTATCAGCTACCTTCTTTGTAATATAGGTATTGATCTTTTTACATTACCATCTGCCTGTAAAAAGAGCGGGATACGTTTAGAGGAATGTCCGGTGAATCAATCACACCATGCAACAACATCAGGAACTCTGGCACAATATCTTTTACATCATCGGTAATAAACACCTGGCGGCTAAACAATTTGATCTTGTTACGCTGTATCTCCACATCATTCTTGATCTTAGGGAAATACAAAACACCTGTCAGGTTGAACGGATAATCTACATTCAGATGGATCCAGAATAAAGGATCTTCTGTGAAGGGGTATAATTCTTTATAGAAATTTAAGTAGTCTTCATCTTTTAATTCCGATGGAGCTTTTGTCCATATGGGCTTAACCGTATTAATAATATTGGGTGTCTCAACCTCTTTATATTTTGGCTTGCCTTCTTCATCTTCACCATCTGGCTCACTTTCTGTTTTAGTACCAAATTGAACGGGAACCGGTAAAAACTTAGCATACTTATCTAAAATAGATTGCAGCTTGTGATTTTCTAAAAAGTCTTTATTCTCTTCATTGATGTATAAAACAATATCGGTACCACGTTCCGTGCGGCTGCCTTCGCTCAATTCAAATGTGGTGCTCCCATCACATACCCAGCGGGCTGGTTCGGCGCCTTGCTGGTAACTTAAAGTATTGATTTCTACTTTATCGGCCACCATAAAAGCAGAATAGAATCCGAGGCCAAACTGACCGATGATCTCGTTTGCATCCTTCGCTTCTTTAAATTTCTCCAGGAACTCACTAGCTCCCGAAAAGGCCACCTGGTTGATATATTTTTTAATCTCTTCGGCAGTCATACCAATCCCATTATCTGAAATGGTAATGGTTTGAGCGTCAGCATCGAGTTTTACTTGCACCAGTGGTTCGCCTAATTCACCCTGGAACTGGCCTAAAGAAACCAGTCTTTTGGCTTTCTGTATCGCATCTACCGCATTAGAAACCAACTCACGAAGAAAAATTTCGTGATCACTGTACAAAAACTTCTTAATAATAGGGAAGATATTCTCTGTGTGGATCGAAATAGTACCTTTTTCCTGAACCATATATTGAATTTATTTTTTCCATTTCAATCAAAATTGATACCGGGAGCAGTTTAGAGCCAGATTGTCAGATTTTGGTGAAAATAATTCAGAATGGATTAGAATAAAGGGCTTGAATACCTGATGGTTGATACCCGGGATGTTGGACATTAGATATCTACTATCGGAATTTCTTAAGAATCAAATACAAATGGCATCATTGGCACCGGAAGCGTCACATTGAATCACGATAAGCCAGCGAAATAGGATACAGAGGTCTGCGCTACTCAATATTAAATTCTAATTGTATTTTACATGATGTGCTGGTTATTAGGCATTTGTTTTATCTTAGTAAAATGTATAATAAAACGTTTTTCCAGGTAGACAGCGATATAGAATGGAAGGACCTGGGCAATGGGGTGTCCAGGCAAATGTTAGGGCATGATGGACAGATGATGATGGTTAAAGTGAAATTTGAATCGGGCGCAGTAGGTACCATGCACCAACATCCACATGTGCAGGTAAGTTATGTGGAAAGTGGCGTTTTTGAACTGACTATAGGAGAAGAAATCAAAACTTTGCGACAAGGTGATGGCTATTTTGTACCTCCTGATGTATTACATGGCTGCTTGTGTGTAGAAGCGGGCGTATTAATTGATGCTTTTACCCCCGCCCGGGAAGATTTTTGGTTTAGCTGCTATAATCTTATCGAATAATGCCCGGGGCTGATGTTTGAATCAGACCCACTCGTCGAAAGTTGCGGAAACAGGTGTACAAAGCTTTTTATTTTCATTCATAAACACAAACCAATGACCTTACTTCAAATTGAAACAGTTACCAACCAGGCTTCTTTTTCGCCTTAAAGGCTAAAGAAATGGCTATTGAATACGCGCCCAAGGTGGCGGGTGCCATACTGGTATACATTATCGGCTCCTGGATTATAAAAAAATAACCCAGTTGCTTAACAAACTCTTTATTAAGAAAAACTACGATCCGTCACTAAGAACTTTTTATCTTCTTTAGTGCGTGTGGCATTAACTATTTTGCTAATGCTTTCGGTGTTTGAAATGATCGGTGTAAAAATCACTGCATTTGCAGCATTACTGGCAGGCGCAGGGTTGGCCATAGGTGCCGCCTTAAATGGTTCTCTGGGCAATTTTGCCGGTGGTGTGATGATGTTATTATTTAAACCTTTCAAAGTAGGAGATATGATCGAAGCCCAGGGGCAGACGGGCGTTGTATTGGAGCAGGGTATTTTTAATACCATCATTCTTACAGCTGATAATAAAACAGCCATTTTGCCCAATGGCCCGCTTTCAACCGGCACTATCATTAACTACACTAGTCACGGCAATCTTAGGGTGGATCTGACCATGGCAATTGCTCCCGATATGGATATTGCCAAAGCCAGGGAAGTAGCTATTGCTGCCATGAAGCAACATCCGAAAGTATTAGATACACCAACACCCGAAGTAAGTGTATTGAAGGTAGGGGATGGAATGGTAACATTAGCCATTCGACCTTATACCACCCAACCCGACTATTGGGACGTGTATTTTGGTGTGCAGGAGCTGGTTAAAAATGCCTGGGATGCCAATGGCGTAGCAGGACCTGTACCGCACAGGGTGTTAATACAGAAGTAAAGTAACCTGATAATATTTAAAGCAGCGCATTTATGTGCTGCTTTTTCGTTAACATTTGTTAGTGTTATATGAAAAAATAATATACTTGCAGTTCAATTAAACCTTCAACATGGCGAAAACTGACTATCAGAATATTGATGAGTACCACAATGCCTTCACAGGTGACGTACAACAAAGAATGCAGCAAATTCGCGATATAATTAAGAAAATCGCTCCTGAAGCAGAAGAAGTAATTAGCTACCAGATCCCGGCTTTTAAAATAGAGAAGAAATTTTTGATCTATTACGCGGCATTTGCTAAGCATATAACTTTATCCAGTCCCTGGAGTGCAGCACTCCTGGAGCAATTTGAGACAGAACTAAAGGGGTTTAAACTTTCTAAGTCCGCAATTCAATTTCCTAACGACCAACCATTGCCATTAAAGTTGATTAAAGCAATAGTAACATTCAGGAAGGCTGAAATGAAATAGTAAATGCCGCTGACATACACCGTCAGCAGGGGATGTTTTTAATAATAGAAATAAAGTATTTGAATGCATAATCTGTTACCTTTTCTGCTGGCAATGATCGCAGCGATTGTATTGCTGCAAATGTTTGCGGCAAAGCTCAAGATTGCTTACCCTATATTATTGGTGGTAGCGGGTTTGCTGGTAAGCTTTGTACCCGGTTTACCTGTGGTAAAGATCAACCCCGACCTGATCTTCTTTATTTTTTTACCACCCTTACTTTTTGAAGCATCCTGGACCATATCCTTCAAAGAGATGCGGAAATGGTATCGTATTATCACCAGTTTTGCTTTCCTGGTAGTTTTTTTACAGCCTTATCAGTCGCTGTTGTAGCTAATCATTTTATACCCGGTTTTACTATTGCTTTGGGGTTTCTGTTAGGTGGTATTGTATCGCCCCCGGACGCAGTAAGCACCGCGGCTATTACGAAGTTTGTAAAAATTCCCCGGTCAACGGCAGCTATACTGGAGGGAAAAGCCTTTTAAATGACGCCTCTTCCTTGATTATTTTCCGCTTTGCTTTGGTTGCTGTTGGTACCGGGCAATTTATTTGGCAGGATGCTGCAGTTAGCTTTTTATGGATGGTGATTGGTGGCGCAGGAATTGGCTTGTTGCTGGCCTGGATATTTGTGCAGGCGCATAAAAAACTGCCTACTGATGCGCCTTCCGATATTGCACTTACGCTCATCGAACCCTATTTTATGTATTGGATCGCAGAGCAGCTACATAGTTCAGGTGTGTTAGCTGTGGTGATAGGTGGGCTATACATGTCTTCGAAGCGCCTGATCTTTTTAAACAGCGCCAGCCGTATCAGAGGCTATAGTGTATGGGAAAGCTTTGTTTTTATTCTGAACGGAATTGTGTTTTTGGTAATAGGATTGGAGCTGCCCGAAATTATAGACGGCATACGTTCAAAAGGTATTCCTATAAATACAGCAATAGGTTATGGCGTATTGGTAACAGTTGTATTAATTCTTTCAAGAATGATCAGCAGCTATGCTGCATTATTTGCCACACTAATTTTCAGGAGGCGATCGTTGCCACATGTATCCAACAGACGAAGAAGGTACCTGATGCCTTTATTATTAGGCTGGACCGGCATGCGGGTGTGGTGTCGCTGGCAGCAGCTTTAGCAATACCGGTTACGCTGAGTGATGGTACCGCCTTTCCCCACCGCGATCTTATACTGTTCATCACTTTTGTGGCTATCTTACTTACTTTGCTGGTTCAGGGACTTACATTGCCGTTTATCATTAAACGCAGTCGTTTGTTCGATGGGATCTTTAATGAAGCAGCCGAGGAAGAGACCCGTAAGAAAATGAAACAGGGATTGAAACAGCATGTATATGAGGTATTGAAAAGTCGTTATGAAAACGACCTGAATGGACATGCCGGAATAGAAAAAATATTAAGACAGTGGGAGGAAAGAGCCAAGGCCGCAGACGACAGCTGGATGAATGGAAAGACTAAAATTATTTTTGTCGAATTACTGGAAAGCCAACGGCAATATCTCACCGAATTAAATAAAGATCCATCGATCGATGAGGAGATCATTCGTCAGCAATTGTATCAGATAGACCTGGAAGAAGAAAGGTTGAAGATTATTTAGCAGGTTATTTTTAAATCAATCTCCCCTCATGCCAGGGGAGATTGATTGTTGAACTACGATAAGTGCTGTCGTGTCTTCTTTAGAAAACGGATGGTAAGGAAGATCGCAGAAAAACTTAAACCACTGATAAAGCCAACCCAAATACCTTTTTCAGCCATTCCAAAATGGAAGGCCGCCAGGTAACCCAGGGGAATTCCCAATACCCAGTAAGCAATAAAAATAAAAAGGGTTGGCACATTCACATCTTTAATACCTCTCAACAGCCCGGCGCTGGTAGCCTGTATCGCATCGGGTATCTGGAACGCAGCCGCAAATAACAGCAATGCGGCGGCTATGCTGATTACTTTTTCTTCGTGGTTGAAAAGCAAGGGTAGTTGTTGTTTAAAAACAGCGAATAAGATACAGCAAACAGCTCCGTAAATTAAAGCCAGCACCACGGTGCTTTTGCCGATGATGGCTATGCGTTTCCAATTGGTAGTGCCAAATGCGTGGCTTACCCTGATAGAGCCGGCCTGCGATAAACCTAATGATACCATGAAGGCAAAAGCTGCAGAACTTAGGGCTATCTGGTGCGCGGCTTGTTCAGCGGCTCCTATAGTACCTACTATAATGCCCGATACGGCGAAAGCGCCTGCTTCCATTCCTATTTGTAAACTACTCGGAATTCCTATTTTTAAAAGTTGTTTTAAAGTGTCTTTTTTAATCTTCCATTGGGTTTTCGAAACGGCCATGTACTTTTTAAATACCTTGTGGTTGAGTATCACAATTCCCAACAAAACAAAAATGGTAACACGTGTGATGAGTGTGGCATAACCGGCACCGATCAGCTCCAGGCGGGGAAATCCCCAGTTGCCATAAATCAGCAGCCAGTTTAAAAATACGTTTAATGGTATAGCCGCTATGGATAACGCCATGGCTGTTTTAGTATATTGTAAACCATCCGCAAATTGCTTTAAGGTCATAAAGAGAACCATGGGGATAATCGAAAAACTCATCAATGTCATAAAAGGCATAGCCAGCTCAACAACTTCAGGGTCTTGCTTAAGATGCAACAGAATATCGCGACCGAAAAATAATCCGAGAGATATTAGTACGCCAAAAACCGCACAAAGCCAGAAGCCATTGTAGAAATAGTGTGATACCTGTTGCTTATCGAATTTTCCGTGCGCCAGGGATACCATTTGCGCAACAGAAATGGTAATGCCAATTCCGAATATAAAGGGGATATTGATTACGTTTAAAACCAGCGCTGCCGCGGCAAGCTGTTTATAGCCGGTATAGCCGATCATTGCAGTATCGATCAGGTGGAGGCTCATTTGAGCCAGCTCACCAAAAATAATAGGAAGCGCCAGCTTTAAAGTATTCCTGGCTTCAGTTTTATAAGAAGGGTACATGAAATCCGTATGTTAGTAGTATAAGAAATTATAGTATTGTAGTTTTTGTTATAAGGTGTAATACATGATCGTATCGTATTGAAACAAGACCTTTCCATTTTCTTCGTATCGATGAAAAAGATCATGCATTTCACTTAATATTTCATCATGTAGCAAGCCTTGTTTGGGCATAAACGATGAAGAGAGTGCTCTGCCTTTAAAACCTTCCCAGTCAAAAGACTGACTATTGCTCAAAACCTGCTTTTTCATTTGCCGGGGCTGGAAAAAATCACGTATCGGCTCCATATCAAACTTTCTATGTTTTGAGGCTGCGTATTCCGGAACCAGGCGATGAAGAATAGCTTCATAGCTGCTGGTAAAAGGAGCGTCGTCCTTTCTTACATTCCATATCAGCAGCATATGGCCGCCTGGTTTAAGAATGCGCATAAACTCTTTTTCGTTTCAATGGGGTCAAACCAATGAAAAGCTGTTCCTGCAACAATCAGGTCGATAGTCTGATCTGCCAGTTGCGTTGCTTCAGCCGAACCATTAATGACTTTAAGATTTGTATCGGAACCCAAAAGCTCGCTGCAGGCAGTACGCATAGCATCATTAGGCTCAACTGTGTAGGTGAGATTGCCGTTATCCAGGAACAACTCGGTAAGTAGGCCGGTTCCGGCGCCTATGTCCGCTACTACATCATCCGATTTAAACTGAAGATCGGTCTTCAGAATATCAATAACCTCTTTCGGATATTTCGGACGATACTTTATATAATCTGCAACGCGGTCGGAGAAGCGTTGTTTAGGGTCTGTCATACAATTACAATTTTTCAATCACCATGGCGCTGGCGCCACCGCCGCCATTGCAAATACCGGCAGCTCCATATTTCGCATGATGTTGCCTGAGCACATGGATCAATGTAACAATGATCCTCGCGCCACTTGCTCCCAGGGGGTGGCCTAGTGAAACCGCACCGCCATTTACATTTACTTTGGCAGAATCGAGCTCTAGTCTTTTGGTATTCTCTATGCCTACAACACTAAATGCTTCATTAAGTTCCCAGAAACTGATGTCTTCTTTGGTAAGTCCTGCTTTTGCAAGCGCCTTCGGCAAAGCCAGTGAAGGGGTGGTGGTGAACCATTCAGGAGCCTGCTCCGCATCAGCATAAGAAACTATCTTGGCAATAGGCTTTAATCCCAGTTCTTCACATTTTTCCTTGCTGATTAAAACCAGCGCCGCAGCCCGTCATTCATGGTGCTGGCATTGGCAGCTGTTACAGTACCTTCTTTTTTAAAAGCGGGATTCAAAGACGGGATCTTCTCAAATTTCACATTAAAAGGTTCCTCGTCTTTTTCAAATATGATGGGATCGCCCTTTCGTTGCGGTATAGCAACCGGGATTACTTCTTCAGCAAAGCGACCTCCAGTCCAGGCCGCCTGGCTTCTTTTATAACTTTCGATCGCAAATGCGTCCTGATCTTCCCGGCTGATACCACATTCACTGGCGCATAACTCTGCGGCTATACCCATAGCATTGCCATCATACACATCTGTTAAACCGTCTTTTGCTAAGCCATCAATAAAACTCGTATTGCCGTATTTATTGCCCCATCTTAAATGAGGTGAATAGAATGGTACATTGCTCATACTTTCCATGCCACCGGCTATCACAATATCTGCATCTCCTAATAATATACTTTGCGCGCCCTGGGTGATTGCTTTCATGCCACTGGCGCAAACCTTGTTGACAGTGGTACAATTTACTTCATTGGGCAGACCTGCAAATTTGGCGGCCTGTCTCGCAGGAGCTTGTCCCAGGTTGGCCTGTAAAACACAGCCCATTAAAACATCCTGTACTTGTTTACCATCAACCCCTGATTTTTTAATAGCGGCTTCAATGGCAATAGCGGCTAGCTGGGTTGCTGAAAGGTCTTTTAAACTGCCGCCAAAACTTCCCATAGGGGTACGCACAGCAGAGAGAATGTATACTTCTTTGTTATTCATATAGCTGGATTTAAATGCAAATGTAGTTTTCTTTTTAAAACTGCAGGGTTATGGATGCGTTATTAGGCCAGTCCGGCATTTTTTAGTTGAACCGCAGGGCTCGATAATTCACAGAAGCGTTCTTGTTTCTCTTTGCGTCCTTGTGTCCTAGCGGTAAATCTTCTTCAAACATTTAAAAATGAGTAACCATTATTGCAACCCTGTGGTTGGAAAAAAACGTGTAAGTTTGAAAAGATTTGCCAGGACAATCAATGCTCCGGCATCTGAAAGTAAACTAAAAACCACAGGCATGAAATTAAATGTTGCTTTGTTACTGATGCTTGCTATGGCAATATCAGCTTTTACTAAGAATGAAAGTATTAAAGAACCTGTAAAGGGAATCATTACCGGAGCCGATCAAACCAACTTATATGTACCTTATTTAAAGGGAAAGCGGGTTGCTATTATGGCCAATCCAACTACTATTATCGGTAAGAAGCACCTGGTAGATAGCTTGAAAAGCCTGGGCATCAACATTGTAAAAGTATTTGGTCCTGAACACGGATTCAGAGGCAATGCAAGTGCGGGGGTAAAGGTAAAAGATGAAATAGATGCGGCGACAGGGATACCTATTATTTCGTTATACGGCCCTAAAAATAAGCCTACCAAAGAAGATATGGCTGACGTAGATGTGTTGTTATATGATCTGCAGGATGTAGGAGTACGCTTCTATACCAATATTAATGCCTTGTCCCGGTTGATGGCAGTTTGTGCCGAGAATGATAAAGAAATGCTGATCCTTGACCGGCCCAATCCGAACGGTTACCTGGTTGATGGCCCGATACTCGACATGAAGTACAAATCGGGTATTGGTATGTTCCCTATTCCAATGTCTCACGGGCTGACTGTAGCCGAATTTGCGCAAATGGCTAATGGAGAGGGATGGCTGGCCAATAAAGTGAAGTGTAAATTAAAGATCATAAAAGTGGCCAACTACGATCATAACATGCCTTATACTTTGCCGGTAAAGCCGTCACCTAATTTAAACACACAACAGGCTATTTTGCTATATCCCTCTACCTGTATGTTTGAAGGCGTTTATATCAACCACGGTCGTGGTACGCAGTTTCCCTTTACTGTTTTAGGTAGTCCCGAATTAAAAGGCAAATATGCTTTTTCTTATACACCTACTTCTATTAAGGGTATGGCAGAAACGCCTATTTTTATGAACGAGGTTTGCTATGGGCTCGATCTGCGAAATTATGATACAGAGAAATTACGCAAGAGCGGAAAGATCAACATTCAATGGATCATGGAATTGTATAAAGCACATCCCCATAAAGAGAAGTTTTTTGAATCTAAGTTCAGCAATCAAATGAACAACATCGAGATTCAGATTGGCAATGGTATTTTTCGAAAACAAATTATCGACGGCGTATCCGAAGCCGATATTCGCAAAAGCTGGGAACCTGGTTTGAGTCAGTATAAAGAAATGAGGAAGAAATATTTGTTGTATCCTTAGTTTGGTTGACTGGTTGATAGGTTGACTTGTTGACAAGGTTAATATGACGATCTTTATTTGTCAATTTATCCTGGTAATCGAAAATTCCCTCGAGATTGAGAATGAAACCTGGTAGAATAGGAGTGGTGATCAATCAGTCAAATTTTCAACTTTTAAACAAGTGAGTCCTTCAGCCGCCAGGCAGGCCCTCCACTAGTTAACCTTTCAACCATTCAACTTTTAAACTATTCAACTAGCATCACCTCCACACTTCTTTCCCCTTCCACTTACCGCTGCGCATATACCACCAGGCAAAAATAAAGGTCACAAACCAGTACAAAAATTCACTGGCCCAGGCATACACTAGGGATAACTGAAGTTTTTCCACCACAATAAATACGTAAATGGTATAGGCGACAATGGAGGCTACCTCTATTCTTAAATTTACTTTGGTATTGCCGGTGCGGTGATGCTATTGAGCCATACAACCGCAACCGACATCATAATCAGGCAAACCGAAATAGTACGCACCACCGGGATGGCATCTGCAATAAAACCCGGTTCAGCGCCGTAAATGCTTAAAAGCGTAGCGGGGAACAGGTTCAGCGTGAGGCACAACACTACTATCGTGAAAAAGCTTAGTCTTGCAATTTTTCTTACCAGGTGTAAAACCTCATCCTGTCGCTGTTGTCCGATGATATTGCTCACCATCATATTAGTGGTATTGGCATAAGACCAGGTGAAAATCCCGAACACAGCGAATATATTCCGCATGGTATTACTAATGGCCAACTCCCTTTCCCCATGATGTTCTATAAGAACATAAAATAATAACCAGGCACTTACGCTTAGTACAAATTGCATAACCAGCGGCAGCGATTGATTGAAAATGATTTTGATCGTTTGAGGATCGGTTTTTTTGTGCAGGAACAGTGAAAACCGCTGTGCAAAACCTTTTCGGAAAATGATGAGGAATACGACAATAGCTCCGGTAACCTCAGCAAGAACAGATGCATAAGCTGCGCCATTGAATCCCATTGCCGGGAATCCCAATTTGCCAAAGATGAGTACATAGTCTAAAAATACATTAACCAGCGCTTCGGCTATAAAGCCATATTTGAGGTATTTGCTGTTATTAGTGCCTACCAGGAGGGCATTACCCATTTGAAACACATACAAAAAGGGGAGACCCCATGCCCTTATCTTTAAAAAGGAACCAGCGTCTGCTAAAATCGATTCACTTTTCAATACAGAGGATAGAAACAGGTCTACCAATAAATAATTGAGCGCGATAATTACAAAGGCAAAGGATAAGGCAATGTAAATGGATTGCAAAAAAGTCTGCCGATCTCCCGAGGTTTATTCTCACCTGCCCGCCTGGCTATCAAGGCTTGCAGCCCACTATTTAATCCATTACCTATTAAGGCAAATATTAAGTAATAGACCCCTGTAATACCCGCTGCGCCAAGTTCCGTTTCACCTAAATGGCTAAGAAATACTGTGTTGGCAATAAAATTCAGTTGGGGCACCATCATTGCTAATGCAATAGGCGTAGCAATTTTGATGATCTGCCGGTTGCTAATATTTACCCGTAAGCTTTCGAACTGAGCCATATTAATTAAAGTAAAAAGACGTCAAATTTCGTGAATCCGCTACTAATATTCATCCTTATTATTCAATTTTTAATGGGATATTTGCCCGGTTAACATTTAAACAGCGTTGTTGTGCACGAACAGTTTAGTTTTTCAATAGGAGCGGATATGCATGCAGGCGATAACTGCCTGGCAATGGAATTGAGTACTACCCATTTTAGTTTTTGTATCTATAATCCAGACGATCAAAGGTTGTTGGAATTAAAGAGATATGTATTTAATGAACTTGATGAGAAGGAGTTACAGGAGATAATGGAAATAAATCCGCAACTACAAAATAGTTTTTATAAAATAATTACCGGGCTCGATTTCGGTTTCAGTTCCCTGCTTCCTGCAGATAAAGATAACGGAGATGCTGCTCCGCTGATGTATTTAGAGAATGCTGACCAACAGGATCATGTTATTACCGAGATAATCGAAGAAAGGCAGTTGGCTAATATGTACACGGTAGCTCCAGGTATACTCACCTGGCTGGTACATCATTTCCCTTCCTCGGTGTATTTACATGCGCATACGGTGCAGATCAAGTCGGTTGAAGGCTCATTTGAGCAGGGGTTACTAAGGGTGAATATTGGAGAAAAGATTTTTACTGTGCAGGCTTATAAAAATGAAAATTTGCTTCTAAGTAAAACTTATTCTTATCGTGCTACTGCAGATATGGCTTTTTACCTTTTAAAGATCTGCGAGGTTTTTGGTTTTGCCCAGGAACAGGTTCTTTTACAACTTTCCGGTTTGATAGACGCTCAGTCTAAATTATACAGGGAATTATACGACTATTTTCTTCACATCTCGTTTAAGGCGGCCAACTGGTCCGATACCCTGTCTGATTTACCCTCTCATTATTTCACCTCTCTTAACGAATTGATCCAATGCGAATTATTTCAGGAAGCTTAGGTGGCCGCAGGATCCATCCACCCACTAAAATGCCTTATACCCGCCCTACCACCGATGTGGCCAAAGAGGGTTTGTTTAATACCCTCCAAAACCGGATAGATTTTGAGGGAATCAAAACATTAGATATTTTCGGAGGAACGGGGAGCATCAGTTACGAACTGGCCAGCCGTGGCGCGGTGATCTGACAATTGTTGAGAAAGATAACCAGATGTTCGACTTTATAAGAAAGACCGCAGGGGCACTAAAAATTGAAAATATAAAGTTTGTAAAAATGGATGTGTTTAAGTTTTTACAGGGACATAGCCAGCAATACGATTTTATTTTTGCAGGTCCGCCTTATGCTTTAACAGAGATCGATGAGCTGCCTCGAATCATTGTCGCCCAGAATATGATCGCACCCGATGGCATGTTTGTATTAGAGCATACACCACGTAATGACTATAAAACTTTTGAAAAATATAGTTTTGAAAAGAATTATGGTACAACTATTTTTTCGGTTTTTAAAGGTTAGTTGAAATCTATTATATAGATTGACTTGTTCAATTCTCTAGTATGCCGCCCCTACAGAATTGGTAAGTTCTTGGGAAGGATTACTATTGCCAATAAAAGGTCCCGTAGGGACAAAATATTGGTAGAAAAATGGGAGAAGAGCACCGAGTTCCGTAGGAACGGTACCTGTCGGTTGTTATAGCAAATAGAAATGCCCAATATTTATACGAGAAAGGACGGGCGACGAACAATTACTTTAAATCCCAAACCTGAAACATTAAATCCCATGCTCAAATCCGAAGCCCGCAAAGTATTTTCAGCCAAAAGAAAGGCTACCACAGCTCAGCAACGGTTGAAATGGGATGATCTGATCCTGATTCAATTTCAAAGCCTCGCGCTACCGGATATTGATACCCTATTTACCTATGCGGCAATGGAAACCGAAGTAAATACCGATCCGATCGTAGATTATCTACATTTCAGAAACCCGGCAATCCAGGTTGCTTACCCGGTTTGTGAATTCGACAACTATACCATGCAGGCCGTGTTGGCTACACCAGATACACCGTTTATTCAGAATCAATATGGCACGCCCGAACCGGAGACTGAAGGAGCGTCCATTATTCCGCCGGAAGCCATTGACCTGGTGATCCTTCCCCTTTTATGCTTTGATAAGCTGGGGTACAGGGTAGGGTATGGCAAAGGTTTTTACGATAAATTTTTAGAACAGGTCAGCGACGAAGTAATAAAAGTTGGATTAAGCTATTATGAACCAATAGATAAAATACAGGACCTCAACGAATTTGATGTACCTTTAGACTATTGTATCACACCCGAAAGGATGTATGAATTTTAGCAAACTTATCCGTCAAAGAAATATATTACTGGTTCCCTTCTCCTGGTTATATAAAGCCGGCGTCTTTTTTTTTCATAAATTATATGAGTGGAAGCTTATAGGTTCTTACCAACCCAAAATACCCACCATCTGCGTAGGCAATTTGTCGGTAGGGGGCACAGGGAAATCCCCATGGTGGAATACTTGTTAAGGTTACTGCAGGATAAGGCCTCCGTTGCGGTCATCAGTCGCGGATATCGCCGGAGAACAAAAGGTTTTTTAATTGCAGATGAGGCAACAACAGCCACTGATATTGGTGATGAGCCGATGCAATTTCATCAAAAATTCCCGGGTGTAACCATCGCCGTAGGGGAAGAACGTGCCAAAGCTATTGAGGAGTTGATTAAACAAAAAGTAGAAACGAATGTTATTATACTCGATGATGCTTTTCAACACCGCGCCGTAACACCTGGGTTTAATATATTACTTACAGAGTGCAACAACCTGTTTACCAGGGATGGCTACCTTCCGGCAGGCAGCTTGCGCGATCTGAAATCCAACTATAAAAGGGCTGATCTGATTGTAGTAACCAAATGTGATGCTGGTTTAGATAATGGCAGACGGGAGCAGATTATTCATGAGATTAATCCATTGCCTCATCAGCAGGTTTTCTTTACCACTATCGCTTATGGAACGCCTTACTATGTGTTTTTAGGTAAAATGATCGATTGGCAGGGTATTTCTGCAGCAGTTCTCGTTACCGGGATAGCCAACCCACAACCTCTTTTGGAACACTTACAATTAAAGCCGTTCGAGTTACATCATATAGCTTACGCAGACCATCATCACTTTTCAGCAGAGGATGTTGAGAAGATTTTAACAGCATATAATGCTATTAATCAAACAAATAAAATTATATTGACTACAGAAAAAGATGCAGTACGGCTTGCAGACTTTAAAGAGCTGCAAAGTTTGCCTGTAGTGGCTTTGCCGGTACAGCACCAGTTTCTGTTTAACGAAGGAAACGTCTTTGATCAAAAAATAATCCATTTTCTGGAACCAAAATTGAAGATGTTATCATAAGAAGATCAATGATTTGATCGTTTATATTTAAACCATAGACAATGAGTAAAAGCAATAAACCTAAGAAGAAGGCAGGACAACAAAAACAAACCAAACGCACGAAGCGCGAGCCGGATACCGGAACCCTGAAGGGCCGCCTGGATGTAACCCGTTCGGGCCGCGGTTTTGTAATTGTGGAGGGATTGGAGGAAGATATTATGATTGCTCCTGATGGTCTTAAAGATGCCATGGATGGCGACACGGTTCGTGTAAAATTATCCGGTGGCTATGAAGGCAGGCCAAAAGGGAAGGTGACCGAAGTGGTACAAAGGAAAAAGAAGCGAGTTTATAGGCAAAGTGCAAATGAATAAGGGCTTCGCATTTATACTGGGCGATAAGGACAAAAATATTCCTGATCTGTATGTAGCCGAAGAAAACCTGAACGGAGTGAAGAATGGTGAAACAGTAGTGGCGCGTATACTGGAGTGGGGTGGTGAGGGCAAGAAGCCGTCGGCAACTGTTGTATCCGTACTAAGCGGCGACGACGCAGCGGATGAAGCCATGAGAGCTATATTGCTGGATAATGGCTTCGCACTCAATTTTTCAGACGAAGCGCAGGAGATTGCCGCGAGAATACCGGAAGTGATTACCAAAGAAGATATCAGCCATCGTAAAGACGTTCGGGGGTACTTACTTTTACCATCGATCCGGCTGATGCGAAAGACTTTGATGATGCCATATCTTACCGCAAGCTGAAAAATGGCAATCATGAAATTGGTGTTCATATTGCAGACGTGAGTCACTATGTAACGCCGGGCAATGCATTAGACGACGAAGCTTATCAAAAAGCTACATCCGTTTATCTACCCGATAGGGTAAACCCGATGTTACCCGAGCATATTTCCAATGTATTATGTTCTTTAAGGCCCAATGAAGATAAGCTGGCGTTTTCCGCTATTTTCCAGATCACCGATAAAGCGGAAGTAAAGCAATACTGGTTGGGTAAAACGGTGATCCATTCCAATCGCAGGTACACGTATGAAGAAGCCCAGCAAATTATAGAAACTGGAGAAGGAGATCATGCAGATGTAATACTTACCGTAAATAATATTTCTCAAACGCTGCGTAAATACCGCTTCGATGAAGGCGCTATCAACTTCAACTCAACTGAAGTGCGGTTTAAGCTGGATGAAAAAGGAAGTCCTGTTGGTATCGTTTTAAAAGAAAGCAAGGAAGCGCACCAGTTAATAGAAGAGCTCATGTTGCTGGCAAACCGTTATGTAGCAAAGCATGTGTCAAAAATAAAGATCAATAATAAAGCAATACCTTTCCCATATCGTATTCACGATACGCCAGATGAAGAAAAACTATTGCCGTTTATAGCATTTGCCAATAAGTTTGGTTATAAGTTCGATATATCGAGTGCTGAAGCGATAGCTGCATCCTTTAACAAGCTATTGAAAGATATAAAAGGGAGACCCGAAGAAGCCGTTTTGCAGCAACTGGGTATTCGCACCATGGCAAAAGCCAAGTACACGGAAAGCAATGTTGGCCACTACGGGCTAGGCTTTGAGTATTATTGTCACTTTACCTCACCTATACGTCGTTATCCTGATGTGATGGTGCACCGTATTTTACAGGATGTGTTGGAAGACAGCGTGAAGATCGACAAGCGGATGGAGGAGAAATGCAAGCATTGCAGTGAACGGGAACGCGCTGCAATGGACAGCGAACGCTCTGCCAACAAATACAAACAGGTGCAATACATGGGCAATTATGTAGGAGAGGAGTTCGATGCTATTGTAAGTGGTGTTTCAAAATTTGGATTCTGGGCTGAAACGGTTGACCACATGTGTGAGGGATTGGTTTCCATCACCAGCCTTGCCGAACATGACAGCTTCCGCCATTCTGAAAGTGATTATGCGCTGGTGGGGCATCGTACCGGTAAAAAATTCACCATGGGTGATAAAGTGCGCATTAAAGTAATTGCTGCCAACCTCGAAAGGAGGCAGTTAGATTACGAGTGGGTGAACGAAAAATAATTTTTTAAAAAAAGATCCTTTTTCTGTCCAGAATAAAGAATGCCGATTGTTATTCAATTTTATAACAATTAAAATTCAGAAAATGGAACAGAGATTAAACTTTTTCAGGTAGGAAACGCGGCGATGCGTTCATTGTTTGGCATTGCGGGGCACCTAGCCAAAACTACGATCGATAAAAACATATTGCATTTGCTCTATTACAGGGTTTCGCAAATCAATGGTTGCGCTTATTGTTTAGATATGCATTCCAAAGACCTGTTGGCCGCTGGTGAATCTGTACAACGCTTGTTGGTGCTGGATGCATGGAGAGAAGCTCCTTTTATTCAGATAAGGAAAGAGCCGCCCTGGCCTGGGCTGAAGCCTTGACCAGTTTAAATGGTCCTGTATTTCCCGAAGATGTTTATAACAAAGCCGCCCAACAGTTTTCAGAAGAAGAATTGGTTGATCTTACGCTGGCGGTAACTACTATCAATACGTATAACCGTTTTAATATTGCATTCGGCGCGGCTGTGGGTACTTACCAGGTGGGGCAATTTGCAAAAAACTAAGAACCTGAATTGATTTTTGAAAGTGCTGGATATCTTAACCGCAAAGAAACAAGGGCGCAAGGTATACGCAGAGGTATAGTCTGATTCTGATAAATTAAAACATGGAGTATGTAATGCAAACTACTCTGCGTTGTCTCCGCTTCTCTGGTTCTCCGCGGTTAATAATGCATATCTGCAAGGGAACTACATCTATTTTAAAATTTAAACTTTTTACAATGACTGACTTTTTATTCATATTTCGCAGAGACGAAAACGAGATACCCAAACTCTCTCCCGAAGAAATGCAGGCCGATACGCAAAAATGGATCGACTGGATCAGCGGTATCGCAGCACAGGGCAAACTTAATAATCGCGGCAACCGGTTAGAAAGAAGTGGGAAAGTAGTAAGAGCCAATGGTATGGTTACTGACGGGCCTTTTATGGAATTAAAGGAAGCCATTGGCGGGTATATTGTGGTGACAACGGAAACGATTGAAGAGGCGGTAGAATTAGCAAAAGGATGCCCGGTTCATGGCTATGGTGGTAATGTAGAAGTGAGAGCTATAAAAACATTATAAAGTGCAGCAGGAGCTGATACCTCATTTATTCAGAACAGAGTACAGGAAGATTGTAGCGGTACTCTGTTCTCTTTTTGGTTTGCAGCATATAGAAACAGCCGAAGATATTGTAAGCGATACTTTTTTATCCGCTACCGAATTGTGGGGATTAAAAGGTGTTCCCGAAAACCCGGTTGCCTGGTTATATACCGTAGCAAAAAATAAAACTAAAAACCACCTCAGGCGGGGCGCGATCTTCGACCAGAAGGTGAGCCGGGAACTACAAACGAATGAGAATACGTCGGGAGAGGTAGAGTTGGATTTGTCTGATAAGAACATTAACGATAGTCAATTAGCCATGATGTTTGCTGTTTGTCACCCGGTGGTTAACACGGAAGCCCAGGTTGCGCTTGGTTTAAATCTTTTATGCGGTTTTGGTGTACAGGAAATCGCAGATGCTTTCTTAACCAATAAAGAGACCATTTATAAACGCATCCAAAGAGCTAAAGAAAAGCTAAGACAGGAAAATGCACCGATTGCTTACCCCACGGTCACCGAGATCGGTAACAGGATGGATGCAGTATTGTCCACGCTTTATTTATTATTTAATGAAGGGTATTACTCCTTCTCGCAGAATAATGTTTTAAGAAAAGAATTGTGCTGGGAGGCCATGCGGCTTTGTCACTTGCTGGTAGTTAATGAGGTAGCCAATACACCGTCAGCCAATGCATTATTGTCGCTCATGTGTTTTCATGCATCCAGGTTTGAAGCCCGCTTAAACGAGCAGGGTGAATTGATATTGTACAAAGACCAGGATACTCAACTTTGGGACCCTGCCCTGATCGAAAGAGGAAGGTTTTATCTAAAAGCAGCTTTTAATGGCGATGAGATCAGTAAATACCACCTCGAAGCTGCAATCGCCAGCTGGCATACGATAAAAGAAGAGGTTCCTCAAAAATGGCAAACCACACTTCAGTTATATGATCAGTTATTACAGGTCGAATATTCACCCATGGCAGCATTAAACCGGGTATATGTTTTTTCCAAAGTACACGGCAAGCAGCAGGCGATCAAAGAAGCGGAATCCTGGTGGTACCTCAGAATCATTTTTACTTTACATTATTAGGCAAGCTTTATGAAGGCCAGAACAATCAAACAGCTTTAAGTTACTTTAATAAGGCGCTTACCTTAACCAAAGCTGATGCAGAAAAGCAGGTTATCAACGCGCATATCGACAACCTGCATTTACGGAATGATTGACAATTACAGGGATAGATTGGTATAGCAACGGCCTCAAAACTATATTCTTAGCCTAGTTGAATGTTTTTGCTGATGAGAGGATAGGTCGCAGCATAGTTGTATACGCTTGTCAACACTTTCCTTCACTACTTTGACGCTTATGAAAACATGTTAAAGAAGGTTTTTAAAGCGATTGATGAGATATGGCAAAATGCACATCACCATTATTACTACGATGATGTATCGGTATTCTTTTTCAGGATCATGTATATAGAGTGACCAAATTCTCCTCGAAGTATTTAAGGCAAAGATTCCTCCGCAGATACATCCAATTAACGCCATTTTTTTGTATGAAAGATGGTACTTCGATTTTGCAATCATAAGTATCATCACTATTAGAAAGAAGCCTGTGTAAAAGCTAAGTAGAAAATAAGCTGGTAGGTAAAATAGAAATCGCTGAAAAACACCCGCTCTGTCACAACTATTATTGAAATACCAGCACAAAAGATAATCACTCAAAGTAAAAAGAACAGCTCCTATAACATGGATCAAAATCATGATAGCTATAAAAGAGCCTAATCTTTTTAGAAATGTTAAGACCATATCAGAATGATTACAAAACTGCTAAGCTTTATAGGGAACCTGGGCCACCAATCTTTTTCTCTTGCCACTCTTTTTCCCCTGAAAAACAAATACATGTTTAGGAACAACATTACACCCAGGTAAATACTAAATCCACCCACTTTCATACTAAGTATTTCAATAGCGCCCTGGGTATTGATCTTCTCGGCCGTTATCTTTAAGATATACAAGGCAAAGCCCAGGTTCATGAGGTAAAAGCCGATCTTGAACAAAGTATTCGTGGCTTTGGCTATCTCCTCGCGGCCATTGAAAATGTCTTTCATGTACACGATGCTGTTTTTAAAAAGCTGGTGCGCGACGTAATAGGTGAGTAGCATTACGATAGGGAGGTACACGAGATAGGCGGTTACGATTAAGTTTTTCATTTTATGATGTTTTAGATGTGATGAATGTAGATTTTTTGGAAAGCGTATATATAATAAAAATGTTACAGTAATGCGTTGCTGCTAATATTAATATCAGTATGCCCGTTTTGTTCGAAACAGAGGAGATCAACTGGCCGGCATTGGTAACCTGCTCCCAAAAGCTGAACTGGATAACTGCGTACCCAATATTAAAGAGATAGTAAGCAACAAGGATGATATTGTTGGTGGTGTCGGCTAATGAAGAATTGTCGTTAAATAGCTTCACTATAAATACCCTGCCATTACGGTGGAACAATTTCCCTACCCATATAATAATATAAATAGTGATGATTGAGTAAATGATATAGCAGAAAATATTGTAGTTCATGGCTACATAATTACTTTCAGTAATTTTAGCAACAGTTCTCCCCGGTTCGATTCAAATACTTTGTCGGCCATAGTGCTGATCTGGTCGGTAAAGGATTGAATTTCGCCTACCATTTTATTAAAGGCTTTTCCCTCGGTTGTTTTATCGCCCCGGGTATCATCCTTCAGATCTTTTAAAATAGAAAGTACCGGGTTGATTTCTTTTTGCTTGCGCATCATAGCAATGCGAAGCGCCCATTTCCACACATCCTTTTCAGCAATAAAAAACTCCTTTCTTTCTCCCGCCATTACTTTTTTATAAATAATGCCATAGTCCATCAGCTGGCGCAAGCTCATATTGGCATTTCCCCTGGATATTTTTAAAGCCTCCATAATATCATCCGTTGATAAAGCCTTATCAGATACCAGTAACAGGGCCTGCACCTGTGCCACCGATTTGTTAATTCCCCAGTCACTGCCCAAGGCGCCCCAGGTGTCAATAAATTTTTGCTTGGATTGTTCTACTGCACTCATGTTGGCTGTTTTGTTATGTAAAGATATTCTAAAGTTATTAAACTTTCAGTATTTATTGAAAATAAAATAAGTAGTCTTTTCTTTTACGCACTATGGTCATGCAATACGGGCGAAAGTAATAATGCCGGCGAGTAAAAAGGCAGTTAAAGAATGGATGAATAAGATAATAACCGTAGCAATCAAAATTTAATTTCTTCCAGTTTGATATTGGAAAGCGTTACGGGAGCGAGCCCATTATTTCCCAAAGAAAAAACGAGGTTGGTTTTCGCGTCGGTACTGGCGGCTGTAAAAACGTGTTGGTAAGTTTCTTCGCTTTTGGTAATACTAAATTGTTTGCTTCCATAAACCGTCCAGGGGCGCTGCTTTGCTGAAACGCAAGGAGATGTTCCTGTTGTTTTCAGCAGCCGCAGTAAACGTCAGGCGATAGGTTTTTCCGGCAGTTATAGATGTGTTAGCGCGTATTAACTGTATATACCATGTTTGGGTTCCCGCTGATGAAATATGTATAACGGCCTTGCCATTTATTATGGTAAGGGCAGCGGAGGCAGAGGCGTCATTGTTATAAAGTTTCCAGCCATCAGCCTGTGGGTTCGAAAAGTTACTGCTGTAAAGATTAGTAAAGGTTACGGGTACAGGTGTAGTCATTGCATCAGTAGTAAGTGCATTTACCAGGCCTGTGTTGTAAGTGTTTTTGACGGGGTCATAAATGCCAAATCCTGAATTAAATTCCCAGTAGTTCCAGCTAAATTGCTGTTGCTCAAAATAACGTGCCATAAACCGCGTCCATTTAATGCGGGAGTCCATATCGGCGGTACTGTAAGCGCCAAATTCACCAACATTCACAGGGATGTTCCTGGCTTTAGAAAACTCAATGGCAGCTTTAAAATCATCTTTAACTTCCTGCCGGTCCAGTTCGGTGTCTCTCCAACGCGTGCCCAGCCAGGCATCAGATCCTGCTGTCCAGCTGGCGCCCTGGTGGGTAAAATGAAAAGGATTATAGTAATGGATCGTAAGTATCAGATGTTGATCCTGCGGAACGGAGAGCTTACCGAGTGCGCTTACGCCACCCCATTCGGCAAGCCCCAGTAAGACGGTTCTTTGTGCGTTCGTTTCCCGAATAATTTGCAGTGCTTCCGCAAAAAAGTATTCCATCTGCCGGCATCAAGGTTTCCGTGCGGCTCATTCAGCACTTCAAACAAAAGGCTGTCAGGGTAATCTTTAAAAGAAGACGCTATTTGTTTCCATTGTGCCAAAAACATCGGCTTTAATTGGTCTGGATGAGCGTACAGGCTGTCATGATGATGCATATTAATGATAACATGCAATTTATTTTTCAGCGCTTCATCTACAGCTGATTTAATTTTATTCAGAAAAGTATTATTAATGGTGTAAGGGGCCGTGAATTGAGACCGGTCTGGCATTTCCCAACGTATGGGCAGCCTAACGCTGGTAAACCCTTTAGACGCAATTTTTTCGAAATCGGCCGGTACACTTTCTTTTTATCCCAGCTGGATTCCCAGGTATTGCCCAGGTTAATCCCACGTCCCAGCCGCTGGTTGATAACTGCTGCAGATGCAAACTGCCTTTCCGGTGGTTTTGGGTTATCAGGTACCTGGGCCACTGTGTTTTTATTACAGGCATAACTATTTAAAATTACCGGCAGCAAGTAAAAAACAGCAAATATCTTTTTCATTTCGGGGAGGGCATTGTTTGTTTTGTAATTTAAATCGTTTTCGCCGAAATTTTCCGGTATTATTTGATCGGTTTTCCAAGGCCACTCATCTGCAATACTTAATAACCCGTTGTAAAAACAGTATTTATTCGCCCTTATTTTATCTATTTTTGGCGCATGCAATCATTTGAGGATTTATCAAAGAAGTTTTCGGCACATTTCAGCCGCTCCCATTTCCCGGAGCAGCCCGCGAGCCTGTACGAACCTAATAATTATTTTCTGTCTTTGGGCGGAAAACGTTTCAGGCCTGTTTTGTGCCTGATGGCTAATGAGCTATTAGGGGAAATACATCCGGATGCCTGGCATACGGCCACTGCCATCGAACTGTTTCATAACTTTACGTTGATCCACGATGATATAATGGATAGGGCGCCTTTGAGACGTGGCCAGCCAACCGTTCATAGTAAGTATAATGAGCCTACAGCCATCCTTGCCGGTGATGTAATGCTGGTAAAGGCGTATGATTATATAACCAAACTCAATCCTGAATTTATTCCACGCATTCTTACGCTCTTCAATAAAACGGCTGCAGAAGTATGCGAGGGGCAGCAATACGATATGGATTTTGAGCTGCGCGATAATGTTTCTTATGAAGAATACCTGCACATGATTACCCTTAAAACATCGGTTTTGCTGGCTGCCAGCCTGCAAATGGGTGGTATATTAGGGGGCGGTAGTCTGGGTAACCTGGCTTTATTGTACGAGGCCGGCAAAAGATCGGGCTGGCCTTCCAGATGCAGGATGATTACCTCGATGCTTTTGGTGACCCTGAGAAGTTTGGCAAGCAACCGGGCGGAGATATTCTTTCGAACAAAAAAACCTTCCTGCTCATTCAGGCGCTGGAAGTGGCCAATGCGGCTCAGAAGCAAGAGCTGCGGGAATTGTTAAATGGGAATGCTGCTGATAAGGTAGCCCGGGTATTGCAATTATACCGCGACTGTAAAATAGATGAATGGGCCATCGCTCAAAAAGACCTGTTTCTCAATGACGCTTTGGGTTATATTGAAGAAATTGCCGTACTGGCCAAACGTAAACAACCGCTGAAAGACCTGGCATTGTTGCTGGTGAAGCGTGACTATTAAAAGTTCGAATTAAGGTGTAGTTTTTTTAACTTCAAACCTAAAACCAAAAACTTTAAAGCATAACAATGTCTATACTGCGAAAAAAGAAAATAGAGAATATATTAAAAGATGCGGCAGATGGGTACGGTGATGGACATGATGCCGGGTTGAAAAAGATACTGGGCGTAAAAGATCTTACTTTTCTGGGCATTGCAGCGGTAGTGGGCGCCGGTATTTTTTCTACCATCGGCGGTGCTGCTTTTAATGGGGGGCCGGGTGTTTCGGTACTTTTTATTATTACAGCTATTACCTGTGGTTTCTCTGCGCTTTGTTATGCCGAATTTGCCAGCAGGGTGCCGGTTTCAGGTAGTGCCTACACCTATTCTTATGTGAGTTTTGGAGAAGTAGTAGCCTGGATCATCGGCTGGGCCCTGATCCTGGAGTATGCCATTGGTAATATAGTGGTAGCTATTTCATGGAGCGGCTATTTTAATAACCTGCTTGAACATGTGTTTAATATTCACCTGCCTGACTGGATGCTGGTAGATCCACAAACGGCTATACAGGCCTTTAACAAGGCTACCACCGAGCTGCAGCAAAATGCGGCCAACCTGTCTCCCAAAGACATTGCCAGCTACCAGTTCGCCATTAAAGCTTATAACGAAGCGCCACGCTTTGCCGGTTCACCTGTATTTTTTAACCTGCCTGCTTTTATCATAGTTTGCCTGGTTACCTGGCTGGCCTATATAGGTATTAAAGAGAGTAAGCAATCAGCCAATTATATGGTCATCTTCAAGATCGCTGTGATCATTTTTGTAATTGTAGCAGGTGCTTTTTTGTAGATACTAATAACTGGACACCCTTTATGCCTAATGGTTTTGAGGGAGTGCTAAAAGGCGTTTCGGCAGTGTTCTATGCTTATATCGGTTTCGACGCCATCTCTACTACTGCAGAAGAGTGTAAAAATCCCCAGAGGGATTTGCCGCGTAGTATGATTTACTCCCTGGTGATCTGCACCGTTCTTTACATTGCCATAGCATTAGTATTGACCGGTATCGAAAGCTACAGTAGTTTTGACGGGGTAGATGATCCCCTGGCTTTTGTATTTGAAAAACGAGCGCCCTGGATCGAAAAGATCATTTCTGTAAGCGCGGTAGTGGCCACCACGTCGGTGTTACTCGTTTTCCAGATCGGTCAGCCCCGTATCTGGATGAGCATGAGCCGCGATGGCTTACTGCCCAAAGTCTTCCAGAAAATTCATCCTAAATACCAAACTCCTTCGTTTTCGACCATTATTACCGGGGTAATTGTAGGGGCAGGGGCCTTGTTCCTACAGAGCGGCCTGGTAACAGATCTCACCAGTATCGGTACCTTATTTGCGTTTATATTAGTATGTGGTGGGGTGCTTTTGTTGCCACCTATTGCTAAAGAGCCCGGAAAGTTTAAGATCCCGTACATTAATGGCCGGATAATTATTCCGGCTTTGTATATACTATTTGTGTACCTGTTCAGGGAGCGGTTAATCAGTGCTGTAGAGAACATAGGCACCGAAGCCTACCAGGAAATATTGTTTTTGGTATTTCTGCTGATAGCGCTCATTATTACCATTAAAACCGTTCAGAAACAATATTCATTAATACCTGTTATGGGTGTATTAACCTGCATGTACCTGCTAATAGAAATTCCGGCCATTAGCTGGTTCTGGTTCTTTATATGGATGGCATTAGGCCTGGTGATCTACTTTTTATACGGGTACCGGCATAGCAAGCTGGCCGGAGAGAAATGATTTTTTTGAGATTGAAAAGTCTACTAGTAGCCATACTTTGCAATTTTGTTGCTTATGTGCTTTTTGTTTTAACAAATGGCAATTCTTTGTTGACGTTTTTCAAAGGCGTTTTAATGAATTTTCCGGACTCTGTTGCTTACCTGCTTCCGTTTCTGCTATTCCCATTAGTGGTGCAAATACCGTTTGGCCTGGTGTTTACACGTTTGGGTATAGTTGGTAAAGTGATTGCTGTATTATTACTTTTTGTATTGAATGTTTACATTACATACATAGGTTACGGCGCTCCCAATTTTGATGGTCGGGTATTGATGATCAGGGTTTTTGCAGATGTAATATTCACGGGATTTCTTTTCGGAAGGGCGTTTTTATAAAATCAAGACAATAACAAATTTGCTATCGTATTTATTCATTCAGAAGCATTTTTTAACTCAGACAATACAAGTGTGTATTAATAGTTCCGGACAGCCTTTACATCATTAATTGGTGCATTCGTGGCCATAACTGATGTGCTGTCCTATTCATAGCAGCTTATTTCACTATGTACTTCTTAGAAACTGAATGCCTTTTACTGTTGTGGTGCGTATTCTGTAAATCCTGTTTATCGTTATAATTCAGCAGGATGAAACGAATTCTTGTAGGATTTATTCGGAACCAGGCATGTTGTTATCGCTGTGCCGCGTAGCGGTACCATATTGGTAGAATGATAGTTTCATTATGGAATACAGCCGCGTAGCGGCGACATATTATTATCTGCTGAACATCTGTTAAATACCCTGCCGTTCTGGTAGTCATTCTGTAAATCCTCTTTATTGTTGTAATTTTGCAGGATGAAATATCAGGTAGGCGATAAAGTATTAGTGCTTCATTCAGATGAAGAAGGAGAGATTGTAGAATTTATCAATAAAAATATGGCGATGATAGAAGTGCGGGGTGTTAAGTTTCCTGTACATCTCGACCAGGTTGATTTTCCTTATTACAAACGGTTTACACAAAAGAAAAAAACAACCCGCAACCGGCTCCAAAAAATACATAGACAATATCCGGAAAGAAAAACAAGATAAAGAAGACCGGGTAGAGAATGGCGTATGGCTTAATTTTTTGCCGGTAATGGATACTGATGAGTTTGGGGATGAATATGTAGAAAAGCTGAAAGTGTACCTGGTTAACAATAGCAAAGCTGTTTATAAATTTGATTACAAGCTCACTTTTTTGGAGACGCAGATTTCGAGCTCAAAAATACTATTCAGCCATTCGAGAATTTTTATATCCATGATGTAGATTTTTCTGATATGAGTGATAGCCCGGCCTTTGAATTCGATTTTTCGCTGCCGGTTGCAGAAAAGGGTAAAGCCGACCATTTTGAAACCAGTATCAAACTAAAACCCAAGCAGCTGTTTAATCGCATAGAAGAGCTGAAGAAAAAGAATGAAGCTTCTTTCTCTTACCAGTTACTCGACAGGTATCCTGATAAAGCTCCGGAGGAAATAAAATTGCCATTAGATAAACTCGCCAGCAGGGGATTTAAAATATACAATGCCAAAGAAGCTCGGAAGCATTTGGAGCCGGCAAGAAGCGTAGTTGACCTGCATATTGAGAAACTGGCCGACAGCCATGAGCGCATGAATAATTTTGAAATGCTGACACTGCAGTTAAAGACCTTTGAAAAGTTTTATGATCTGGCAGTGGCCCATATGCAGCCAACACTGGTCGTTATTCATGGTGTGGGAACGGGCAAGCTGAGAGATGAAATTCATGATGCTTTAAAGCTAAAGAAAGAGGTAAGCTATTTCGTTAATCAATACGATTCCCGTTACGGATATGGCGCAACCGAAATATTTTTTAAGTATTAGTTGCGTTGTTATTTTAAAGCACGTTCAATAAATAAAACAATGTTTTATGAAATATTGGATGGCTTTTACTGTAAGCTTGTTGTTTTTAACACAGGCCTGTAAAAAGGAGCGCTTTTACAGCAGCGATGCATTTCATCGGAGCTATAAGACCTGGCTCGATTTTAAAGCCGCTAACAACGACAGTTATTCGTATACACAAACCTGGAGCTCCTGGACGGGCTTCTCTTCATCGATGGTGGTACAGGTCAATAAAGGAAAGGTTACCAGCAGAACTTACAAAAGTGTGGGCCCGGATGAACAGGATAGAACTAAAATAAAACTATACGCGGAGTGGACAGAAAACAAAGAAACACTGAATACCCATGATGGTTATGACGCCTCTTTAACGCTGGACGAAATATATGATAAAGCTAAACATGTGTGGCTGCGCATGGATGAAGATGAAAACCTTATTTTTTTGAAGCTAACAATAAAGGCATGATTTCAACATGCGGGTATTTTCCCAAAAACTGCGCTGATGATTGCTTTACAGGCGTTACTATAACTGAAATAAAAAACTAGCTGCAGTTTAGAGATGCCATATATTCAATAGTACAAGTGAGTGACACAATACCGCTGATTGCTGCAGTTTAGCTGGCTAACAAATAACAACTATCTTTGCATCGTTACAAGCCGGGTTATCGCCTTTTTAAAAGGGAGGAAAGTCTGGACAGCATAGGGCAGCACACCGGTGAATAGCCGGGCTTCGTTTAACGCGGGGATAGAAAGTGCCACAGAAAATAACTACCTGTTTTTTACGGGAAAAGGTGAAAATGTGAGGTAAGAGCTCACGGGAATATTTAGTAATAAGTATTTTGGGTAAACCTTGTGTGCTGAAATGCCATGTAAACCCCGATTTTTTGCCGGCCCGGCAAAATGTTGCAAAACTATCGGGGAGGGTAGGCAGATTGATTCCGCAGAGTAATTTGCGGAACAGATAAATGATAACCACTTTGTCATACTGAGCTTGTCGAAGTATGACAGGGTACAGAATCCGGCTTACAGGCTTGTAACTTTATTTATTTTTAATCTTCGTTACCTCTTGATTCCCTTAGTTTTGTTCAAAACATATTTTGTGCGATCTCTCCTTTTTATAGCGGTATTTGCAACAGCTGTATGTGGTAGTTGTAATGTAGCAAAAAAAATACCGGCACTTCGGTTGAAGTTGCGGGTATAACATCTCTGAAGTTTTTAGATGAGTATGTAATCCCCCATGATCTGCATATACAAAACACCTGGGTAGGAGGTTTGTCGGGTATTGATTACGATGCTGCTGAAGGCAGGTATTTTGTTATCAGCGATGAACGTTCCGCCACCAGTGCTGCCCGGTTTTACACGGCGGCTATTGATATCAATAATTATAAAATCGATTCGGTAAGATTTCTTTCGGTGGAGACGCTTAAGAACGCTCAAAACGACACGTTCCCGGCGCTGAAAATCTTACCCGAGCATGCGGCCGATCCTGAATCCATTCGGTATAATAAAAAACAAAAACCCTTGTTTGGGGCAGCGAGGGCGATAAAGCTATTCGCAGTAACCGTATGGTATATCAAAATCCTTGGATCTATGAAATGGATTTGAAAGGCGGTTTTAAAGATAGTTTCCTGATCCCAGCTAACTTGCACATGTACGCGGGCGATAGTGGCGCCAGGAAAACGATGTTTTGGAAGGATTGAGCTTTTCAAGAGATTACCGGTATTTATGGGCCAGTATGGAAGGGGCTATTCACGAAGATGGCCCACTGGCAAGCGCTGCTTATGCCAATGCCCCGGTTCGCTTTACAAAGTTTGATGTTAAAAGTAAGAGGGCCGTGGGGCAATATGGTTATTTGCTGGACGCTATTGCTGCAGAGCCCATACCTAAAACTGCTTTTAGCATTAATGGTATCCCTGAAATATTGAATATTTCTAACAACCGGTTTTTAGTATTAGAGCGTTCCTTTTCAACAGGAGTAGAAAACTGCGTTATCAAAATTTACCTGGCAGATTTTTCACAGGCTACTAATGTGAGTACTACCAAAAGCTTGTACCGGAATACAAACTACAAGCCTGCCACAAAAAAGCTGCTTTTCAACTTCAATGCTCTCGAAAGATACATAGACAATGTAGAGGGTATTACTTTCGGACCGGTATTGCCTAATGGCCATGCCTCCCTTATTTTAATTGCGGATAATAACTTTAATCCCAAAGAAAAGCAGCAGGTGTTTTTGTTCGAAATTATACCCTAATTTTTCCTTAAAATCAGGCGGTTACTCATTTTCTTTCACATTTTTTTGCATTCCAACTGTAATCATTTTGACTGTTTTTGCGTCTAATAAATAGAAGCGTTTACAGATATAGCAAAAGAGTAGTTTGGTTTGGTAGTTATAAGCAAGAGCCCCCGTTTTCGGGGGCTTTGCTATTAAATAGGGTTGACTATCGCTCAGTAAGGGCTGATCCCTCGAATTGCACACCATCCCATCCCGATTTCATAAATTGCCTGATGTTTTGATGATTTGTGGCCTCTGGCGTTCCTAATACATCATCGTAGTGTTCGGCAAATAATTGAAGCGTTTCTTCCTCAGACAGGTTATTAGCCTGCGCGAAGCTCAATACCTTGGCGCTACCCTGGTTTTCTGTAGCGGCATTATGCTGTTCTCCGTTTTTAAAAGCTGTTCCCGTATGCGTATAGTGCGCTTCAATAAATTGCAGCACTTCCGAAAACTTAATTTCTTTTTTGTTTAGTTGCGATAGGAGATTGTCTACCTCTTGTTTTTGTATAGCCATGCCTGTTTGTGTATTGTTATGTAGTTGTTTTTTATTTTGAATTATTTCTTTTGGCCTCCAGTTCTTCCGTTGCTTTTCGCAGGTCGTATCCCGCTGCAGCAAGGTAATTATTGGCACGTCCCCTGAATTTAATAAACCATTCTGCCCGGTTTTGTGCCGTGGCCGCATTCATTGCGTTTTCCTGGCTTCTTTCAAATACGCCGTTATCTGCAGTTTTTGCTGCGCCGACAGGTTGGGTAACAAGGTGAGATAATGATTATACTCGCGTTGTAATCCGTTTTCAGTCATCTGGTCTTTCAGCATTTCTGTTTCATCAAGGCTAAGCAAAATAGATAATTTACCTAAAAATGCTGCATATAATTTATTCAGCTTTCCATTGGCTGCGTCCCAGGCGGTTCGGGCCCTGCTATCCGCCAGTTCCTTACTACCGGCAGTTTCAGCATTTTGCATTTCCTTTTTCCGGTTGTCAAAAATAGTTTGAAGTTCTTTCAAATGATCGGTAAGTAAAGACTGCGTTTGTTTGCGTTTATGTTCGTCTTTGATATTCAGTTTACTTACGATTGCCGCAGCCCGGGTTGTATGGCTGTCATCTTTTGTGGCTATCATTTCAGCGGAAGTATTGGTTTGGCTGATGGACGGCTGTGTAACGCTCAGCGCAAAAAGGAGCAGACTAGTGTATTGTTTCATTTTTCGTAATTAATGGCATCTTCCTGTTAAAAGAAGCATATCGTTTTTAAAATAGATGATCACGAATTTATTTCGAAAATGGTTGTATGTCTTTCAGGAAGTTGAATCTTATATCAGATAGTAAAATTGTACATTTGTAAAAGAGCTGTTGGAGGTGAATTTCTAAGAGGGTCGCGGGTTCGCGTCCCGTCCGGTCCGCAAAAAAGGATCATCAGCAATGATGGTCCTTTTTGCTTTTTACCTCACTTTACTTTTAAGGGGCTGATTTTCAGTTTGTAATAACAAATCACACAGCGAATCCTTACTACCTTTAAAACAGCTTAACAATTTTAAAAAGTAGGCCAAAAGTAGACCTGATTTCAGGCTACTCGAGTCGATTAAAATTGTTCAGGTTATGTCCCTTCCAATTAAGCTAATTTGTCGAAAAAGCAAAGCACTCACTGATGATAATTGCCCTGTTTACATTCAGCATTGCTGTGATGAAAAACACAAACCTCTGTTCGGCACAGAAGTTAGAATTCCGCTCAATTACTGGAATAAGAAAAAGCGGTGTCTGTCTTCTCAACTTCCCAAAGAGTATGGTGATTATAAAGCAATCAATGACGAGTTGATAAGGCGTAAGAAAATTGTCGAAGATCTTGTTTCCTACGCCCTTTTAAAGAAAGTCCAGAATCGCGTTGAATTTGTAAAGAGATATTATTCTCCCGCTTTTGATATCAGCGAAATCGAAACAAAGGAAAAAGAAATCGCAGCACAACAAGAGACAGAAAAGAAAAACAAGCTTAGTGTCTATTATCAATTTGATGAGTTTATAAAATCGAAAGAGCGGAAAGTAAGTAAAGCCACCCTTACTGTTTATGGAAATGTAAAGTCACATTTGCTGGCCTTTGAAGAGTTCCAGAATCAGGAAATCACCTTCGATAGTTTTGATTTTAACTTTTACGAAGACTTTGTGGACTACCTGTCTTTTGAGCATGTGCACATGCGCCGCAAAACGTTGCTGGCTGGGCTTAAATTAAATACCATTGGGAAAACGATTAAGCATCTTCGGGGATGATATATTCCAGGAAGAGCTAATGGTTCATTTTATAAAATTCAGGCCCATTAAGTGTAATAGTTAGTACTTGATCGTACAGTCAGGGGCTAATTTTTAAATTTTCAAAAGGGATACAGATTAAATTAATTAGGCTGCTGGACTCACTTGATCCAGCAGTTTTTGTTTGGCTAAGGTAAGCGATTCTTTAAAAGTTTGCAGTGGAGTTTTACCAAAGCAAAATCTGCCACTGTGAGGTCGCTCATTGTTGTAATGGTCCAGCCACTCGTCCAGATCATTTTGTAAAGTTTGAAGATCCTGGTAGAGCTTTCTTCGGAAGGCGATTGCATAGAACTCATCCTGCATGGTACGGTGTAAGCGTTCGCAAATTCCATTACTTTGGGGATGGCGCACTTTCGTTTTGCTGTGATCTATACCTTCAATCTGTAGATATAATTCATACTCATGATTTTCGGGTCTTCCGTTAAACTCAGTTCCTCTATCAGTAAGTATTCTGAGCATTGGTATTTCATGTTCGTCAAAGAATGGAAGAACTTTATCATTGAGAATATCTGCCGATGTAATAGCATGTTTGCTTGTATAAAGCTTAGCAAAAGCTACCCGGCTATAGGTGTCAATGAAGGTTTGTTGATAAATCCTACCTACACCTTTAATTGTGCCAACATAATAGGTGTCCTGGGAACCTAGATAACCAGGATGCTCCGTTTCAATTTCCCCATGGGCTTCTTGCTTTTCTTTTTTCGTTCCATCGCTATAACCTGGGCTTCCGTAAGGATCAAACCGTCCTGAGCTACGCGAGCCTCCAGAGCCTTGAGACGTTTTTCAAAAATCTCCAGATCATGCCGTTGCCACACACAACGAACGCCAGCTGCTGAAATAAAAATACCCTGCTTGCGAAGTTCATTGAAGCTCTGGATTGGCCATAGGCTGGAAAATCGAATGCCATTTTAACAACAGCATTCTCAACTGCTGGGTCTACACGATTTTTGGGAATGGGTTTACGGCGACTTATTTCTCTGAGAGCCTCTTCTCCTCCAGTCTCATAGAGTTGTTTAAGACGGTAAAAACTGTCACGGCTAGTACCCATTAATTTACAGGCACGAGTCACATTGTTCAATTGTTCGGCTAAATTGAGTAAGCCAACTCTGGATTTGATTAACTTAGTTGCAGAATTCATAATCTGACTTTTGGGGTTATTAATTTAGTTTGTCGTTACTCTAAATTAACCCCAACTGTCAGATTAAGTCTTAACTTCTACACATTAAGCCTAGAGTCCACATCTGAATGGAAAGGTCGAAAGATCCCAACTCACAGATAAATCAGAGTTTTATTCAACCATTAATCGTAAAGAAAGAACTCTCGATCTTGCTATGAAATTACTTGAATGGCAAAATTTCTATAACTACAAACGCCCTCATGCATCATTGAATGGTAAAACCCCAAACGAAAAACTTCTTGAACTGGAACACCTGATACCTATTCAACCAGATGTAACAACAAAGTATTGGGAAAAGGAAGTCGAAATAATACCAAGAAACAGCAAAATGTACTACAGAAATCGATAGGCATTTTGTCTCACATGTCTTGAAATATAACATATTAAGATAGTCCCTTAATATGTTATATTTCTGACAACTTGAATTACTTGTTTTTCCTGTGTGCAAATTCGCTAAACCCCAAATCAGATTCAATATAGTTTAAGATATTGCACATGATCTTTGCATCCGGAATATTCTTATTGCCAAATGGATCTATCAATTCATAGCTTCTTTTGTCATCTTGAAATACATATTCAACCCGAACTTCATCTGCATCCGTTGGCAAATAGTAATTTTTAATTTCCTGATAACTCTTTAATTTCAATACGCCAAAGGATAATAGCGCATTAGCCTTGGTTTCCCATTCGTCTTTTTTAACCGGCAAATTAACATTTTGGGGAATGTAGCGTGCTTTTTCATCTTTATCCCATTCCAATATATTTAGTGAAGCAGCGAACCCAACCCATTTATTATTTAAATCTTTTTTATAACAAAAAGGTCTATTCCATCATTCTCCAGCCCGTGACTTCTAAATATTCTTATTTCAACATTTGAAGAATCAGCTGAGAGCGTTTCTAAATGGAAAGCATCATCAAAAAAAACGTTTACATTATGAGAATTTGGTACATGAATACGTTCTATTGTATCAGTTAAAACCACTTTTCCATTCATTGCAACGTATTCGGTTTTTCCATTACATCCCACGACCCAAAAAATATTGTAACAACAGTGAATGCTTGGAGCTTCATTACTTAATATTTTAAGCTTGATTTTTATTAAAGTTGAAGAAGTGAACCTAAAGAACGTGAATTTAGCAAATTTTTTGTTTTTTTCTTATCTCCTCTAAATTTCTCCTGTACGCTTCTCCTATTAGAGTAAAATCCTGAGACAATACGTGTATCCCTATCTTCATTTGGATAACTCCGTTCTTCAGGTTTTCGTCTCACATATAAATCCCCAAAAGTTCCAATTACATAAAAGGCCAATCCATCTCCAGCTATATCCATCTGTCTTTCATCACCGGAATTGTTGATTTTCCCACTGAACGACTCGTTTGTTGCCCCATATCCTTGAGGGTGTAAATGTATATGTCCTTCCATTTCTGCACCATCAGGAAGAAGGGGTTTTAACTTTTCAAGTCCTTCTCCTGCCGGACCTGGCGATTTATTCTCTCGACCTTGATCGTCTTTAAGCCCGTTAGTGAAAAAGAAATACTTAACCCCGTTGACTGTAATGCTATATATTAAAGAAGAGTATTCAACATTTTTGTCTTTTAAAGATTTTTTTGCATATATATGTCCCCAATAAGCAGCAGCCTCGTCTCTTGACCTAAAACCGCCTCGCTGAGCTGGTTCTTTTTCCTCTGAGTGAGGCCGGGAAGTTCTTGCTGATTTCAAAAATTCCTCTATTTCGTCAGGTTTATTTGTTGTCCAATTTCCATTAACATCATAATTCCACATTCCATCGGGGTCTATAAATCTTAGCGGGTTATTAAAAGCATAGTTATAAGGGCTATGCCTGCGCATCTGCTCCGCCAACGGGTCTACCACATGCCACCTGCCAACTACCGGATCATAGAACCTAGCCTCATAATCATACTGTTCTAATTCCTCCTGTTTTTCTTTGCCATTATATTTGTAACGATTAGGTATTGCCTGGTAGCGACCAATCTCCAACCCAAACGGTAAATAATCCTGTTGCTGAATAGCAGCTCCTGAAGTGTTAAGCACTACTCTTGTATTACCTAGATGATCTTTCAGGTAAAAATCATAGAGATAAAAACCTCCTCCAAAATGGCGTATCATCCCTTCTTCTGCATGTAAAAGATCTATCGTGCTCTCGTTGTATTCTAAACCGTCTAGATAATGACGTGTTTCACTAACCGTTTGTTTCGTCAGCTTTTGACCATCGGCATTGTAAGTATAGTCAACTGTACCTATCGGCGTCCCTGTTACCTGCCTGGGCAAATTTAATTCATTATATGCAAAGCTCAGTGTTCCGTCGCTTACTACACTACCATAATTGTTATACGAGTAGGTTTTGTTATAACCTCCGCTTACCGACTGCAACTGATTCCCATTATAAATATAATTTAATGTTCCCAGTCCCGGCATGCCAGCAGGTCCTTGCCGGGTCAGCGTCGTTATATTGCCCATTTTGTCATAACCGATACCTGATTCATTATAGTTCTCATCACTCAGTCCTCCCGTAAGACGATTGGCCTTGTCATAACTATAATCATAACTATGAATCTGGCCATTGGTGGCCCAAACCTGACGAGCTATATTACCATTATACTGCGCGCCCTGCGTGGTTTCATCATATGTTAGTTGAAGCGTAAATCGTATACTGCTTTGTTGAGTCAACCACCCTCTTGGATTGTAGGTGTAAGCGGTCATGTGGCCCCCGGCAACTTTTGTTGATAGCTGACCTACCTCATCATAGCTAAGAGTAGTAACAGCAATATCCTGGCCATTTACAGTTTCTGTAGTCTTTGCTTTTCTGCCAGCATGATCATATTCAAATGCGCTGCCATAAGTTAGCGCCAGCGCATTATCTTTATAGTGTTGCCGGGTACTGGATATTACTCCTCCGGCAAAATTGTATGTATTGCTCGTCACATCTACACCCCCAAGATGATGCTGTTTAACTACTTTACTTACCTGGCTCTTTTTATCATAGTAGGTAGCCTCCCATAACAAATTGGCAGTCCCTAAAATATTAGTTGCTGTAACCGTAGGAAGACTATGGGTCTGTTGACTTTCTGTAACTGTTCCTGAGGGTTGAACAAAATACTCCGGATAAGGATTTAAGGGTTTGGTAAGCACACTATAATCATCGTAATAATTGATAGTGAATATCTTTAAATTCACCGCCTCAGGAAAGGTGTGAGTAGTCGTATAGCCATAGGGCTGATTGATATCCACATCTTCAAATAGCTGCACCGTACCAGCAGTCTGAGTTGATGTTACATAAGCCTGAAGATCAGAACGTCCAAGATTGTTCGGATCTTCACCCGTCATAATTACCCGGTTCAGGGCATCGTATTTTATAAACTGCCAGGTTCCCCGGTCTCGCTGTTCAGCGTTCTGAGTATAAATAGGTAAATCACGTATGTTATAGACTGTCTGAGCCCATCCTTTGCCAGGCACTTTCTTTTCGATCAGCCTTTGGCGACCGTCATAATGGTATGCATAAATAAAAGCTCCAAAATTATGGTCGGTTTCTGTAAAGCTGGCAATTCCTTCCACGGCCGGAGGAACTACATAAGCCAGTTGTCCAAAATCATCATAAATATAATCAGTCACCATAAACGTCGGTGCCTGTTCCGTGCCTCCATCCTGCACTTTCTTACATACCACATTACCAGCTTTATCCTTATACTCTATTACCTGGTTCCTGTTCTCGTCTTTTGTTACATTTTTATTTAATTGACCAGCGTCGTAATATCCAGGATTTGTAGCACCTGTATTAACTGTACCGTTATTGTATACATTCCACAGCCTTACCTCCCCGCAACATTGATATCATAAGCTATTGTAATAGTGTGCCCTCCACCTAAAGCCCAGCTTTGTCCTGGAAATGCTTGTTCCAAAGGGCGGTTTAACGGAGATGCTTCAAATGCGGTCTGGGAAAAGGGATTACCAGTGGATGTAATAGGGGACGGTGCGGCAAGGTAGAAAGCAGACTGGTCTGACAGCGCTGTTCCTTTATAATCTCCCGACCCACTAGCAGCATAAGGTAAATACTGTTTATCCTGACGACCCAAAGCATCATAAGTTATCGGGATTATAATATCTTTTCGATCAGGGGAAGCCTGTATACTTATGGCCTGTAAGGGTCTGCCTAAGCCATCAAAATACTGTACACTAGCCCTTACATCTGAAGGCGTTAATGTTTGAAGATCAGCGGGCGTCTTTACACCTTTTTTACAATCACACGCTCATAAATAAAATTTTGACTGCTGGTAGGTGTGTGCTGTGCATAGATGTCACTGCCTGTCCAAAAAGCTAGCAAAATCGTCAATAACAGGCCCAAATTATGGTAGGATGATTTTCTCATAGTTTGCATTTTTATTGGTTACAATCCGCTTGCTGTCCCATATAGTTATAACATGTCTTTTTGACGATATTACCTTCATTATCCCTAATTATGTTCAATCTGCCGAAGCTGTCATACTCATAAAAAATAGTACGGCCCGTAGCATCCGTTTCTGATGTTATACCAATCAAAGGCTTATAGGTATAAGTATTTACTTGTGCTTTCGTTGTTGCCAGACCGTCTCGAATTTTTTCAATTCGGTTTGTATTTGTGCATCAGTGTATTGATGGGCATTATCAAGCATAGTTTGGTTAATAAATGTGCTCACTGTATTATAATTGCTGCCAATAACTTTTGCAAGAAGATATCGCCCACTATAACCATATACAAAACAAATTACGGGGCCATCGTTGTTTTGCATTTCCAGTATATTCCCGTGACTGTCGTAGGTATTATATCTCGATCGCTCTTCAAATTGTGCGGATACCGCATTAAAAGACTTTATAGCCCCTAAAACCGGAAAACCATAAACAGATGTAGTGTATTCATTCATTTGACCTTTCGACTTCCCGTTCATTTTCTCCATAAAAATTATGGGCTTACCAATTATATTTTTTGAAGACATTAACTGATATACCCCAAGAGGGTCATTTGACGCTTGTACCATATCCTGTGGATACTTCATCTCCTGGTCAACAAAACCTCCTTTACTTCTGGTACTGGCAATTCGGGTAGCATATTTATGACTTGGATTATCATAATAATGGAAGCTCTCTGCGATATAAGAGCCGCCTTGATTATCAAAGTACACTTCACTTTGACTTTCCAATCGCATCCATTTAGCTCTACGGACGCTTTTAACAACAAAGCCTGGTTGGTAATTTAAACAAGGGAATGTCGTATAACCGCCATTATCACTTAAATTGATATTTCCCAGATAGGGTGGTAAAGGTTCATATATGTTCGCGCCATCCTGCTGGTTTATTACCGGTTGATAATTATAGCTCTCCGATTTAACCTTTACACCACTGACAGGGTTACCATTATAAAACTCCCTACCGGTTAATACCGGTTGAAAAACATACTCTTCTAAAGGTTCATTGGTCGCATAAGGATTGGGGTCATCGTAAAATTCCACAGTAGTGCTTTCTTTTCCATCTCCGATCTCTTTAATCGTTACTTTTTTATAGAAAAAATTTGCCGGTAAGTGAAGTTGTTGAAATGTGTTTTCCGAAGAATAGCTAAAGCACTGTGGTGCACCAAACAAAGCCGGATCTACCGGATTCTCCAGCATTGCATAGTCCGGGAATTTGATCTTAAGTCCTTCTAACTGTTCATACCCGTAAATTTTAGTATTTACAACGTTACCATTTTGATCAAATAGTTCCACTTTATCGACTTTCAGGCCTGGTGCATAATAGTCTCCAGATTGATTCACAGAAGTGTATAGCCTAATTCCTCCTGAAGTAGGATAAGTAATCTGCCGTAAACTTCCCGCCTTTGTATAAACTTCATTTACCTCCCTCTTAGAATTATGATAACTTTCCGCCGTAATATTCGGAGGTATTATTGTTTTTAATAAAGTTGTATTATTGTCATAGCCATTGTAAAATCCAAAAGCATCCTTACCCATCGTATTTACCAAAGGCATGTTCTTTGTCTCATCATATTGAAATGAATAAACCGATTGTCCCTGACCGCTTGTCGCTTCGAAAATCAGTCTTAATAATTTAAGTCTTTGATCACCGTTAAATAAGGAATATTCGAACCTGATTTTTTTACAATTTCCCCATTTTTATTTTTAACCTCTATCCTGTCCAGTTTCCTCTTCCAGTTAGACGCATTAAGTTCATCCGAATAGAAAAACATTACTGTCATATCCTGTGAGGTTACGCTACTAATAAGTTTATTTGTATTGTTTATGTTGGCGTAGGTTGTAGAAAATATAGTTTTTTCATCAAAACAATTACCGGCATTCCCTACATTTATTCCTGCTATACGATAAAGGGAGTTTGAGCTGGGATATAAATAGTCTGTTGTATAATCTACATATGAAAAATTTATCTTTTTATCGTACATTGTTGAAACTTCACTTAGCTTCCAGGCCGTGGCTCCATACACTGAGCCGTTAAACGATGAAGTTACCTGAGTAGAGTAAGAGGAATTACGGGTATTTTCTTTAACATCGAATTTAAATGTGTTGCCGTAACCATCTTTAGCCAAAAAATAGTTCAGATATTTGGAGTCGTATGAAAAAAACAATTTATTATCATTGAGCTCTTTAAGCTCAAGTTGATTATTAAAGAAAACTCCTCCAGAAAAATTCAGAAAATTATATGAGTAATTGTCCTGATTAATATCTGAATGATTATCTGCAAAGTCTTTAAGCACAGATTGATTTTGCACTGTTGCCTGATTGGAAAAATTGGCCATATAATCGGACATATTATATAAAGGTGACAGGAAAGTAGATATGTTGTGAGCGGCGTATTCGTCTGGGAGGCCATTTATACTCCTGTAAATCCCTCCTCCAACATTTAATGACCAGCCTAATCCAACCGACCCTGACAACTCTGTAACTTTGATACCTGAAGTTTGGTAGGAGAGTGAGATGGGAATTTTTATATCATCACAGATGATTTCATAAAGGGGAATTTCTATAGGAATAGTACCTGTTGCCGAAACCGACGGTGTCAAATAGTAATTAGCAAACTTAGCTCCTTCAGGAGCGAAAGGAACTGTCTGATCAAGCTTAAATGATTCATTAATTTGAGCGTAAGCATTAGAACATAACAATATCCAACACCCAATTGTAAACCCTAAACGTCGTTTATTTAAAACTTTAGGCCAGAAAGTTCTGTGGCAATCTGTTCCAGTTGTAATCATAGGTTTAATTTATTATAGTTTCATAAATGATTTTTCAGGTCATAATTAGATTCTCAACATCCCTTTCGATATTGAGTTTGCAATACTATTAGTGATATTAATATTAGTGAAAGAATAGCGGTGCTATTACTCCGAGCAATTATCCTGCTCCCATTGAATCGTAAGAATATCGCGTTAATCGTTGCTCTCCCAATTGACCTCTTTGTAATAAGCTGAGCTGGATTTTTGCAAACAGTCTCTGGCTAATACATTATTTGCGGAACTCATCTGTGAATAGCGCTTCTCTTATAGCAGTAAGAAATCCCAATATTCTAATGATACCAATCTTTACTTTCAATTTGCGATTCCTAAGGGATAAATACTTTATTTCATTGGTTAAAAAATTATACAAATAGGTTTATTTTTAATGTATCGTATATATTCTATACTTAAATTAGGTACTTTAAGCGATGGGTATTTTTCTTATACTTTTCATAAATTATCTTTCTTAAATAGATATTCTCCTTTCATAAATTTTTAATTTCCGATCGACATAATTATTTCCACAAATGAAAATTAAAATATTGGTTAACCTATTCTCACAATAGCGTGATACCAAAAATACATCTAAACAACAATAAGAAGTTCAATTGCGTAAACGTTTGCACAATTGAAAAGTCGTCGAAACATTTATAACTATAGCTTGGAATTGTTGACTTAAAGTATGTTGTATTTTTAAACATCGTGAATAGCATTTATATCTTCCTAAACCCTATCAGCATGTCTTCTTTTATAGTCCTAATGAATTTTGCTGTTGCCATATTTTAACGATCTCGTTATTCTTTTCGATTTGCTTTTTGATGTTTTGGAGCGATAAGCGCATGTCGCTGCCTTTTATTTTCACGCCCTTGTTATCGACAAAAGAAATTCCACGGCCTTTAATGATTTCATATCCATGATCTTTTACTTTTTGCTGAAGTACCTGGGTTTTTTAACGCCGCGGGTTGCCGCAGGCTTTGGGGTCATAGCGCAAAAAGAGAAGGATGCCTTCCGGCTGCTTCAAAAATCGTATTGCGCAGCGAGGTATGACGAAGGTTTTGAAGTAGGATTTAAAGAGTTGGAGATAGTACGGGAAAAGCTGTCTGCATTAATAAGCCTGGCGCATGCAGGCATTGAAGTTGTTTAAACTTTTTGAAATATCAACTTGTCCCGACCGTTCGGGATAGGTACATAGCTTTTTCATACTATTAAGAGAACATAGCTTATAATAGCTTTCATCGAAGATGGAAAAAAACTATGATGTGCTACTGCTATTCTCAAAAATCCATCATTTCTATGTGTCTATGTGGTTATCGAGCCAGGTAACGGAAGATCTTTTTGAAAGTTTACAAAATGCGGGGTGGTTGCAATGGCAGTGAGTATGGTGTTTGAGGCGGTTTCCCTGGTAAACCTATTTTAAAGCTAAGGTGATGCGCTTTGTGTTAACGGGCAAGCCTGAGGCCGTTTGCCAATTCAATGGGTAGTACACTTTCTTCCAGCGCTTTTGCAGCCTTTTCAATATCATATGCAACCCGCCTGAACGCTACATGAACGCTGTTGGCATCCCGGGCTGAGCTGTTTTCATGTATGGTAAACAGTACATAGCAAGCCCTGGGGTCTCCGTCTTTCGGCTTGCCAACAGAGCCGGTATTGATCACATGCTTATAATTGCCTTCAGCAGTTTGAACTACCCGGTGATAGGGTTTGTGAGAATGACCTACAAATAAAATATCTGCCCCCGCTTCATTCATCATATCCAGCACATGTTGCTGATCCGTGTCAGCCAATACATACTCATCCACCCTGCGCGGGCTTCCGTGCGCCAGGTACAGCTTTAGCACCTCGTTGTTGAGCCGGTATTCCAGCTTTATATAAGAGGGCAAAGTTTTCAGGTAGTCGCGGGCCATATCCGCTATAATATGATAAGCGTAGTTTTTCCCCGGCTGTTGCAGGTCTTCCGGGTTGGTGTGCAGCCCCGTCACTTTTATATCATGATTGCCGGCAATGGTTGTAATCTTACGCTTACGTATTGCTGCAATTACTTCATTGGGCCATATATGGTATCCCACCAGGTCGCCCAGGCAATAAACAGCATCAGGCTGCTGTTGGTCCATATCCCGTAGCATAGCCTCCAATGCGGGAAGGTTGGCATGTACGTCAGAAAAAAAGCAATGGTCACTTTTATGTTTTTATCAATTTATGTTATGGTATTGCTTACGCCGGTTTGTAATACTTGTTCCGCAGCCAAAAAGCCAGGTTCACCAATGCAATAAGGGCCGGTACTTCTACCAGCGGCCCAATAACGCCTACAAAAGCCTGCCCGCTGTTGATGCCAAATACGCCGATAGCAACGGCAATGGCCAGCTCAAAATTGTTGCCGGCAGCGGTAAACGCAATAGCGGCGTTTTGAGAATAGTTGGCTCCCATACGCTTGCCGGCAAAAAAACTTACCAGGAACATGATGGCAAAGTAAATAACCAGCGGAACGGCAATACGTACAACATCCATCGGTATCTGAACGATGAGCTCGCCCTTCAGGCTGAACATTACAACAATGGTAAAGAGCAGTGCAATAAGCGTAACAGGTGAAATAAAAGGAATATATTTATTTTGAAACCACGCTTCTCCCTTAAGTCTGATTAGGGCATACCGGCTCATTATACCTGCTGCAAAAGGAATACCCAGGTAAATGCCAACGCTTTTGGCAATTTCGCCAATGGTAATAGGTATCTCCAGGCCTTTAATACCAAACAACCGGGGCAATACGGTAATGAATACATACGCATAAACACTATATAGCAGCACCTGGAAAATACTGTTAAGGGCAATTAAGCCGGCAGCATATTCCCTGTTTCCTTCAGCCAGCTCATTCCACACCACAACCATTGCAATACAGCGCGCCAGCCCAATCAGTATCAGCCCTACCATATATTCCGGGTAGCCGTGCAGGAATAAAATGGCCAGGGCAAACATTAGTATGGGCCCCACAATCCAGTTCAGAAAAAGGGAAGTGCCCAACACTTTTGTGTTTTTAAACACCTCGCCCATCTTTTCATACCTGACTTTGGCCAGTGGTGGATACATCATTAGTATGAGGCCGATGGCCAGGGGAATATTTGTGGTACCGCTGGAAAAGGAATGAATAAAAACGGGCGCCGAAGGAATAAAATACCCAATGGCAACACCAACGGCCATTACCAGGAATATCCAAAGCGTTAAATAGCGGTCTAAAAAGAAAGTTTCTTACGTTGGTATGCGGGAGCGCAATGGTCTGCAGGCATTATAAGTTGGTTTGAACAAAGTTTTGAGCATAGTCTTTTATCATATCCCTGACTCTTGCAAATTCCTGTTCGGTAGCTGCTTCCGTTCCCTGGAATTTTGCAGGATCAGGAAAATTATAATGGAATTTTACCGCGTTAGTAGGGAAGAAAGGGCATCTTTCTTTAGCATGGTCACATACGGTAATTACGTAGTCAAAATCGATATTGCTATACTCTGTAACGTTGTTAGAAGTATGGCCCGAAATATCAATGCCATCGGCCTCCATAGTAGCTATGGCTTTGGGGTTAACGCCATGCGTTTCTACACCGGCGCTATAGATCTCTGCCTTATCCCCGGCAAAATGCCTTAAATAACCTTCTGCAATCTGGCTGCGGCAACTGTTACCTGTACAAAGCACTAAAACTTTTTTCATGTATTTTTTTGTTTGGATTCAATGATTTTTTATGATGTCAACCCAGGTTGTTATGTTTAACAACATCCGCCTCCGGGAGTGCAGGAGCTTTCAGTATTAACCGGTAATTCTTTTAAAGATAGTTTTTGCTTTTGGGGCGGTACGCCACAGTTGTCTTTGCAAGGCAATCGGTAACGGTAGATACCAAAACAAATGATACCCCGTCAAAATCCAGGGCATACTTACCAACGGTGTCGCCCTGGTATTCCACTTCCACCTCCAGGTTGTCGTTAATGGAGAGTTTCTGCTCGCAGAGGCTGATAATATGTAGCAATTTGCCGGGCTTTAAACGGTTTTCGTAGTCATTGGCATTCCATAGCTGAAAGTTCACTTTGGTTTCGTAGCGGGTGGTTCCGCCACAATCTATAAAGTGTTTATTTACAATTCCCACTTCCGTTACATGAAAATGTTCCGGCACCTGGGTGCCGTTGGGTAACAGAAATGCTACAGTATCCAGGCCCGGCAATATGCTTTTAATTTCAGACAGCTTCATAATTGTTTGTTTTATTGTTTATAATATTGCATTATTACGATGAATGAGCTTAAATTTTTTTAACAGCAGCTTTTTACAGGAGTAAATGAGGTAAAGAATCCTGACAGTTCCTTGCTTACCTGTGCCCACACTTTTTCATCAATACAATAGCAGATACTGGTTCCCTCAATACTCCCCTTAATAATCCCGGTATTTTTTAACTCCCGCAGGTGTTGGGAAATAGTGGCCTGTGCCAGGCCCAGTTCTTCCACAAGGTCATTACAAATACAGGCCTGTGATTTAATAAGGTGCTGAAGGATGGCAATACGCGCCGGGTGAGCCAGCGCCTTTAAAATGGTGGCTAGCCGGTTCTGCTGTTTATTAAATATCTCAGTTTTTGTAATGCCCATATTTTAACTATTAATTGCAATATTACGATAAAGTAGTTGTAAAGAAAAATATATAATATTGAATTAAGGAAAATAGTGATTTTATATTGGTGGCCTCAGGGTTTTGAAATACTAGTGGTGGAAATAAAAATGGGAGTTTCCGATATGTTGATGGAAACTCCCATTTTGGTAGCGCGTACGGGAATCGAACCCGTGATTCCTCCGTGAAAGGGAGGCGTCTTAACCCCTTGACCAACGCGCCTTGTCCGATTTGGGGAGTGCAAATATAAGAAGCTGATTTGAAGAGTGGCGCTAATGAATAAAATTTATTCGTAGCAAATGCCATATTTCAATTTCAATCCCTGATTTTAGTAATACTATGATAATGGTAGCCGAAAGCTGTTGTGGCGCGAGGCTGCAGTCTTAAAGTGGGGGTATTAAAAAAGCCAGCTGAAAAGCTGGCCTTTGTAGCGCGTACGGGAATCGAACCCGTGATTCCTCCGTGAAAGGGAGGCGTCTTAACCCCTTGACCAACGCGCCTTGTCCGATTTGGGAGTGCAAATATAGGAAGCTGTTTTGTCATCGCCAAAACTTTTTCGAAAAAATGTTTTTCCACTTTTATACGTGAACAAAAAATAAGATGTATCAGGTACACTAAATGCCATAAAATCGTTAACTTCACGCCTCCAAAAAAGTACTTATAAATTAAATTACTAAAAAATCATGAGCACAGTAAAAGTAGCCATCAATGGTTTCGGTAGAATCGGACGTTTAGTTTACCGTCAGATCTACAATCAGCAAGGCATTGATGTAGTAGCCATTAATGATCTTACAAGCCCCGCCACACTTGCACACTTATTAAAGTACGACTCTGCACAGGGCCCTTTCAATAAAAATGTTTCTCATACAGAAAACTCTATAACTGTAGAAGGTGAAGAAATTAAGATCTATGCACAAAAAGATCCTGCTCAAATTCCATGGGGTGAGCATGATGTGGATGTAGTATTAGAGTGCACTGGTTTTTTTACAGATAAAGATAAAGCACAGGCACACATTACTGCAGGTGCAAAACGCGTTGTAATTTCAGCTCCTGCTACAGGCGATCTGAAAACAGTTGTATTCAACGTTAACCACGATATTTTAGATGGTAGCGAAACAATCATTAGCTGTGCATCTTGTACAACTAACTGTTTAGCTCCAATGGCTAAAGTATTAGATGATACTTATGGTATCGAAATCGGTATCATGACTACCATCCACGCGTACACTAACGATCAGAACACTTTGGATGCTCCACATCCTAAAGGAGATCTTCGTCGTGCACGTGCAGCTGCTGCTAACATCGTTCCTAACAGCACTGGCGCAGCTAAAGCAATTGGCCTGGTATTACCTAACTTAAAAGGTAAATTAGATGGTAGCGCTCAGCGTGTACCAACCATCACCGGTTCTATCACTGAGTTGAACGTGATCCTGGGTAAACCAACTACTGCAGCAGAAATCAACGCAGCAATGAAAGCGGCAGCTAACGAAAGCTTTGGTTACAACGAAGACGAAATCGTAAGCAGCGATGTAATCGGAACCAGCTATGGTTCTTTGTTCGATGCTACTTTAACTAAAGTAATGACCGTTGGAGACAAGCATATTGCTCGTACTGTATCCTGGTATGATAACGAAATGAGCTATGTTTCTCAGCTGGTTCGTACTGTAAAGTATTTTGCAGGATTGATAAGCAAATAATAGCGATAACAAATTGAAGAGCGGAACCTTTTGTTCCGCTTTTTAGTTTATAAGGCCCGCCACAGGATCGCACAGCATCTGGTTTGCCTGCCCGTTGGGTACAGTCGGGCGTTGCACTTTTGTACTCAGGTGCATGGCCGGGCAATATTTCTTGTCAACTATTCAACTTTAAACTTATCAACTTATTATTATGTCAAAGTTTTCAGAATATAATTTTAAAGGGCAGAAAGCCCTGATACGCGTAGACTTCAACGTGCCTTTGAACGAGAGCCTGGAGATTACTTCTGATGCACGTATGAAAGCCGCGGTACCCACTATCAAAAAATATTGGCTGATGGTGGTAAAGTAATATTAATGTCTCACCTGGGCCGTCCTAAAACCGGTCCTGAAGATAAGTTCTCATTAAAGCACCTGGTAAAACATTTAAGCGATCTGCTGGATGGAGCGCGGTGTTATTTGCCAATGATTGTGTGGGAGAGCAAGCCTACCTTACTGCTGATATGATGCGTGAAGGTGAAGTGTTATTGCTGGAAAATCTTCGTTTTTATAAAGAAGAAGAAAAAGGAGATGAAGCTTTTGCAGAAAAATTAAGCAAACTCGGCGATGTTTATGTAAACGATGCCTTTGGTACCGCACACCGCGCCCATGCTTCTACTGCTGTAATCGCAAAGTTCTTTCCTTCTGAAAAAGAATGTTCGGCTTGCTGATGGAAGCAGAAGTGAACAGCGCACAGAAAGTATTAAGCAATGCTCAAAAGCCTTTTACAGCTATCCTGGGAGGAGCAAAAGTTTCTGATAAAATACTGATCATCGAAAACCTGATGGATAAAGCGACTGATATTATTATTGGTGGCGGTATGGCTTATACCTTCTTTAAAGCAATGGGAGGTAATATAGGTTCTTCTCTTTGTGAAGAAGAGCGCCTGGACACAGCTAAAGAAATTTTAGAAAAGGCCAAAGAAAAGAATGTATGCATTCATTTACCTGGTGAGAGTTTGATCGCCGATAAATTTGCGGCTGATGCTGATACTTCAGAGGCGCCCAGCAACAATATTCCTGAAGGTTGGATGGGACTGGATATTGCCGGCGAATCGAGAGGTCAGTTTGCTAATGTGATAAAAAAATCAAAAACTATCTTATGGAATGGTCCAATGGGTGTTTTTGAAATGGAGAAATTCCAGGGCGGTACCAAAGCTATTGCAGATGCAGTGGCTGAAGCTACAGAAAATGGTGCTTTCTCTTTAGTAGGCGGCGGCGATAGTGTGGCTGCAGTTAACAAATTCGGATATGCGGAGAAAGTAAGCTATGTGTCCACCGGCGGCGGTGCGATGCTTGAGTTTTTGAAGGTAAAACACTTCCGGGTATTGCAGCAGTAAACGAAGCGTAAGAAGCAATAAATAAACTTTGAAATGCGAAGCCTTGTGTTTCGCATTTTTTTATTCTTCTATATTTGAGGGATAAAAATGTACAACGAAGGGACTAGATATTGGTGGCGAAAATCGGTTTACGAATATTAAGCCTCGTAGAGGCGGCATATTATCATTTAGTCTAAAAGTTTAAACAAGTTCAATGGGTAAAAGGATTTTTATATAGTTATAGCCCTGCTCATTGGCGGAATTCCAACGCTTTCTGCACAAAAGATTACCAATGAGCTGCATGGCTATTTTAAGGCCAGTTCCGATACCGCGATGTACGAATATTTTGCTTTTGATGGTAATGGCAGGGTAGATATTATGGGAATGGGAAATGGGTATTATTTTCAAAAAGACGATAGTCTTATTGTGTATCCGGATAAGAGCATCTTCAAATTTGTTATTAAAGGCGATAAGCTATACGGTGCTTCAGAATGGGTAAATGGCTATGTTTGGGAAAAGGTAAAAGACACTACTGTTGAAACCTTACGTACCGATCCCGGGGCATCTGACAGGGTAGCCGGTTTGTTGTACCAGTACTATAATATCAAAAAAGGAGGTAGTGAGCTTTCCTTACTTTTTGAAGGCCCTGATAGCAGCTATGAAAATACACTGAAAAATTTGTGTGATAGCGGACTATCAAAAGCTTGCCTGGATTATGCCGGTTTGAAAACCCTGGAAGACATGGGTGGCATAGCCGCATTGTATAGTTCCCAAAAACAAATGAAGAAAAGGGCGCCCAATCAGGAAATTTTAGATATCATATATCGTGCTATTGAGTTGGGGGATACCAATGGTTATGAAGTCTTGGGTGGCTATTATGCAGCAATTGGGGATATTGAGATGGCCCGCGAATCTTTTGAGTTAGGCGAAGAGTTGGGCTGTGGAAAGTGCAGTATGGCTCTATTTAGCTTGAATTTAGAAGAAGAAACCAAAAGACTGGAAAAAAAGCAAAAGCCGGCGGCTGCCAGGAAATAACAACAGTGCTGTACCGGTTACCTGGCGGGCTTAAAATCCAGTGGCAGCATTTTATCCGTTTTTTCATACGACCAATATGCTCCTGTAATAAAACTATAGGTGCCCGTGTAATATCCATCAGGGAAGATCATAACAGGCTGCGGGCCGGTCATACTAAGTGTGGATTCCTGGTAGCCCGAGTCATTATTTTGTAGTGCATTTTCTTCAATGTATTCCTTGTCCTTGCGTTCTCTTGTATAAGTGATTTGCCAGGTATCGTTAAATTGAAGAAATTTTTTGTCACCCGTTTTAGTGACAAATTGATTAGTGTTCAGCGGCCGGGAGTAAAAGAGTTTTACTTTCAATTGTCCACGTTGATAAGGTGTAATACTCTCATAGCCACTGATCCTGTTCAATGCTTTTTGATCGGGGATAATTGTGCCTGCCGTTTCCCATTGTATGTACCTGATAGCCGCTGTATCGCTTACATCAAACCTGTAAACAGCAACCTGGTCAGATACAACAGATCTTTTAATAAAGAAATAAACTTGCACAGTTCTGTCAGGTGCAGCAAGTGTAATAGTATAGGGCATCCTGTCCCGTTTACTGGCTAACCATTGTTCTGCTTTAACTATTTGTGATGCCGCCAATGCATTGTCTTTTTGAGCATACAGGCCGTTTATAAGTTTAACAATGGCCGATGGGCTATGAATGCTGGTGGTGTCAGTATATGCCGGTATGTAAAGGTTGAGATCTTGATAGGGGATTGTTTTAATGAGATTTACGACAAATCCTTCTGCTTCTGTATTTCCCGCATAAACAGATCGTATAAAATGCGTTAGGGATCCCTGGTACGCCATCAACCGGTTTTTATCCCATTGCTGCATTCTTCTTTTGCTGCCTTTCATTTCGGTAAACTGAGTATTACCTTTATAAAATACTACCTGTGTTGTAAACTGGTGTTCATACTCATTCAGCCAGTAAGTAAGCTCGTAGCCCAATGCATTATTTTTTATTTTCAGCGGTTCTTTCGAGTAGGCTTTTAAGGTATTGTCTTTTTTTATTCGTCTGAACCGGATTGCCGGATAATTAATGATCTCGCATTGTTTGGCAAATGACGAATAGCTAAGAAAATCCTTATTGAACGTGCTGCCATATTGTTTCCAGCCATTTTTTCTACAGATGCTGTTACTACCACCTCGTTCAATAAAGCAGCGTTCTTTTGCATTTGAATGTTTAATGGCGCTGTATTGCCTGCGTTATCAATACTACGGGCTTGTGTTTCGTAGTTTACCGCAGAAAAAATCAGTTCGAAATGCAACAAAGGAATATTAGTCAGCCGGAAACTTCCGTCTTTTTGGGTTTGCGTACTGTAAGTGGTGTTGTTAACATAAACCGATATTCCCTCCAATGCCAGGCCGGATTCTTTATCCGTTACCTTACCTGATACTGTTATTCCGTTCGACTGGCACATTCCTAAAAGGGCCCAAAAACTAAGCCCCAATGTAAGCAGGTACCTGTTAATATGATCCGTCATTTGCTGTCAAAATAAATCATAAATCGCGAATTAATTACTAAGTTTCAACACTTCGGGCAGCTTGTTTTTGTTTTATTCTGAAAAGGAATTTTAGCTTCAACTTCTAACGAAACAACAGGCTACTGGTTGTAATTGTTTAGATTTGTTGTTGATGGTGAAACTGTTGTCAATTAAGAAAATGCTGAAAAGCTTCGGCTACGCAGTCCAGGGTTTAAGATCTGTGGTCAGGTCCGAGCAGAATTTCAGGATACATATACTGGCTGGTGTGGTAGCCATTCTTTTGGGCTTTTATTTGGATATTACAAAGCTGGAATGGGTGCTGGTGATCAGCTGTATTACCGCAGTAATGGGTGCCGAAATTATGAATACGGCAATAGAAAAACTGTGTGATATTGTATCTCCCCAATACCATGAGAAAATTAAAATAGTCAAGGATCTGGCTGCTGCGGCAGTCCTGATTGTTTCTATAGGTGCATTAGTTACTGGTTGCATTATTTTTATACCCCGCATTATACATCAGGTTAGTACGTTTTAGATGAATTACCGCTTTAAATAATAATGAAAACACTTCGGGAAAGCTGCTGGTAAGCACTATTCCATACCCCAAAACGCTGATAAATACCAGTTTTTCTTCAATCAAACCATCGTTTGGTGACGCTAGTTTATTCACTAAATGTGCATAACTGTTAAAAATCGACAGTGCAGGATTGTAATTACGTTAGATAAGTTTAAATTCGCGCCTCAATATTTTAAACAATAATTAATAGGCAATGCAAAGAGTTTACAATTTTTCGGCCGGCCCTTCTGCTTTACCAGAAGAGGTTTTAAAGAAAGCACAAAGTGAAATGCTGTGCTATGGAACAAGCGGAATGAGCGTAATGGAAATGAGCCACCGTTCAAAAGATTTTATGTCCATTCTTGATTCGGCAGAAAGTTCATTGCGCGAGTTAATGCAGGTGCCCGATAACTATAAAGTTTTGTTTTTACAGGGAGGAGCTTCATCGCAGTTTGCTATGGTTCCTTTAAACCTGATGAATAAAAATAAAAAAGCAGATTATGTAAATACGGGCGCATGGTCAAAGAAAGCGATCAAAGAAGCAAAACGTTACGGTGCTGTAAACGTAATAGCCTCTTCTGAAGATAAAACCTTCAGCTATATACCTGAGCTGGATGCATCTAAGTTTGATAAGGACGCCGACTATTTCCACATCACCACCAATAATACGATTTACGGTACCCGGTTTGCGGAACTGCCTGATACAGGTAATGTGCCTTTAGTAGGAGATATGTCTTCCGATATCCTGTCTAAACATTATGATGTTTCAAAGTTTGGTTTGATATACGCGGGAGCTCAGAAGAACCTTGGCCCTGCCGGTGTAACGGTGGTAATCATTCGTGAAGACCTCGCAGGCAACGCAATGGACTTTACTCCAACTATGTTCAACTATAAAGAGCATATTGAAAATGGCAGTATGTACAATACACCGCCCACTTTTGGTATATACCTCATTGGGTTGGTATTAAACTGGCTGAAAGAGCAGGGTGGTGTTGCTGCAATTGAACAAACCAATATCGACAAAGCCAATACTTTATACAACTACCTGGATGAGTCATCGTTATTCAAAAGCACGGTAGCGGGTAAAGACCGTTCAGTAATGAATGTTCCTTTTGTTACCGGTAACGAAGAAATAGATGCTAAGTTTATCAAAGAAGCTACGGCGGCAGGTTTTGTTCAATTAAAAGGGCATAGGTCTGTAGGTGGCATGCGTGCCAGCATTTACAATGCTATTTCATTAGACGGTGTTCAGAAACTGGTTGATTTTATGAAACAGTTCGAAACAAATAATAAATAGTTTTTTGGACCATATTTACCATATTCTAGTAATATCTATTAGAATCTGGTAATATTTACTAATATATAACATGACGTACACAATTAAGACTTTAAATAAAATAGCTAAAACCGGTTTAGATAAATTTGGTGATGGTTATGCAATTATAGATGATGCTCCCAACCCGGATGGCATTTTGTTAAGAAGTGCTTCCATGCATGAAATGGAGTTTCCTGAATCGCTGTTAAGCATCGCGCGTGCAGGAGCAGGGGTAAACAATATACCTACTGATAAATGCGCTGAAAAAGGTATTGTGGTGTTTAATACACCAGGTGCTAACGCAAACGCTGTAAAAGAATTGGCTATTACTTCCATGTTGATCTCTTCCCGCAAAATAGTGGATGGTATCAATTGGGCTAACGGCCTTACGCAGGATGTAGCTAAAGAGGTAGAAAAAGGAAAGGCTCAGTTTGTAGGGCCAGAGATCGAAGGGAAGGTATTAGGTGTTATTGGTTTGGGCGCTATTGGTGTGTTGATCGCTAATGCAGCGGTGAACCTGGGTATGGAGGTATTAGGTTACGATCCGTTCATTTCTGTAGATGCCGCATGGGGATTGTCCAGAGCGGTTAAAAAAGCTACTGATCTGAAAACGATCTTTGAGAAGGCAGATTATATCACCCTGCATATTCCATATAATGCTCAAACAAAGGGTACATTAAATGCAGAAGCCTTTGCCCAAATGAAGAAAGGTGTACGTGTGATCAATTTATCCCGTGGCGAACTGGTAAACGATGATGATATACTGGCGGCAATAGAAGATGGAACGGTAGGTGGTTATGTAACAGATTTTCCCAACGAGAAAATGATCAACAGGCCTGGTGTAATTGCTATTCCTCACCTGGGTGCTTCTACTCCCGAATCGGAGGATAACTGTGCGCATATGGCGGCTATTCAAACTAAGATTTATCTCGAAACGGGTAATATCAGGAACTCGGTAAATTTCCCTAATTGTGAAATGCCTTTATCGGGTGTTCAGCGTATTACTGTAGCTCATAAAAATATTCCAAACATGGTAGGGCAGATATCTACCGCTTTGGCCGATGCACAGATCAATATCAAGGATATGATCAACAAAAGCCGTGGTGATTATGCTTATACTATTTTGGATCTGGAAAGCGTAAGCAGCGAAGAAAGTATCGCGAAAATAAGAGCGATCGAAGGTGTTTTACGCGTGAGAGTGATATAACTGATCTTGTTTTTAAGTTGTTGGAGCCGGTGCGAAAGTGCGGCTTTCTTATTTTAACGCGATTCGATAGTCGAAAAAAGCGGTATCCGGCTCCTGCTTTATAAAACCGATGGATTCGTAAAGCTTTTGCGCTGTATAATTGTCAACCGCGGTAGACAATGCCAGGTAACTAGCGCCATCATTCCGCGCGAAAGCCATAGCCGCTTCGATCAATGCTGCTCCAATTCCCTGCTTTCTTTGACCGGCTTCAACGTATAGGTCGTTTAGGATCCAGTTTTTTGAAACCCGCATGGAAGAATAAGTGGGGTAGAGCTGGGTGAAGCCTGCTGGTTGTTCGTTTATTATAGCTACAAAAATTACGGATTCATTATTGCTCAACCTTTCTTTGAGGAAAGCTTCTGCCAGGGGTATATCTGAGGCTTGTTTGTAAAAAATGCGATATTGGTTAAACAAGTCAGTCACCAGGTCAACCTGCTCTATTGTAATTCTTTGGATAAGCATAAAATAAGGAGTGTAGAAGTTGAAGGTAGATATATTGTCTGATTAATATTCAAATTTTCGCAATGTAGGCGCCTTAAACCAGGTAGTAGCCACAACAGCAACAGTCATACAGCCGCCAATAATGACGGACGGTATCACTCCAAAAGCGCGCGACATTACTCCGCTTTCAAATTGCCCCAGTTCGTTGCTACTTAGCACAAACATGCCACTCACACTACTTACGCGGCCACGCATATGGTCAGGTGTTAATAACTGCATTACGGTGCCCCGTACAACAACACTTACTCCGTCCAGTATGCCTGCCAGTACGAGTACAGAAAAAGATAGCCAAACCCATTTTGATAAGCCAAATAGTATAATGCAGGCGCCAAACCCTGCAACGGCCAGTAGCATTTTCCGGCCCTGGCCTTTTTTCATGGGCCATAAGGTAAGTATAATTACGATAAAGATGGCCCCGATATCTGTCGCTGCATTGAGCCATCCAAAGCCTTTGGGGCCTATTTTAAGTATATCACTTGCAAATACGGGGATCATGGCTACAGCACCACCAAACAGAACTGCAAACATATCCAGAGCCATAGCAGCCAGCAATGCCTTTGTCTGAAATACAAAGGATAGCCCTTCTTTAATACTTGCCCAGGTTTTCTTTTCCGGTGCTCTGGTAAAGCCTATGTCACTGTCTTCTATTGTAGTCTGTATGGGTGGTTTGGGCTTTAACTGGAAAAGAAACAAGAGACTTAAAAAGACAAGACAACTAATTACAATCAAAGTAGAAGAAATGCCCAGAAAGGCGATGAGAAAGCCTCCTGTAGCATGCCCTGTTACTGAGGCGGAAAGCCATGTCCCCTGGTTCCAGGTAGTCGCGTTTTGCAAAAGGTTTTTAGGAACAATAGTAGCTATCATTGCGCTAAAGCAAGGTCCCACAAAAGAGCGCAGGATACCGGTAAAAAAGAAAACACCGTAAATAAACCAGGAGATATGGTTGGTGTGCAGGAAATGTTGGGTTCGTGAAGTAGATAGTATAAATAACACTAATGCTGCAACACAATAGCCCACAACGCCTTTTAAAATGAGTTTCCTCTTATCATTCGTATCCACCATGTGACCGGAATATAAGGCCAGCATGAGCGCCGGTATGACTTCTGAAAGGCCGATCATACCTATCGCCAAAGGGTCTTTCGTTAATTGATAGATCCACCAACCTACTACTGTGGTAATCATTCGCATGGCCATCACAAAAGTGAAACGGCCAACCATCAGGTTTCGGTATTCCGGAATTCGAACTGCTGCAAAAGGGTCATTAACGATCTGTACTTCGGGGGTATTTGCGCTTGCCATTAGGTGAGCAAAGGATGAGTAATCAATGGTGAGTAATAAACGCGTTTCCTATGGCGATGGAATCTTTTAATCAAACGTACAGCGCTATTGTCTGTGAACTATTATTTATCATCCATCAACTATCATCTGAAAACCTTTTAAGGCAATGCAATCGGATGTAGCCCTGGTTCGTAGTGCTGCTCAAGCGCATCGTAAATAACCCGTAAATGTTTATCGTTACTTAAAAGTCTGCATTGGAGGCATCTACAAATAATACAGGCAGATTGAGTTGTTTGATGTATTGCAGGTAGGTTTCCTGAATGCTATGCAGGTATTCATCAGGGATCTTTTGCTCGTATGCCCTTTGTCTTTTTTTATATTTTGCTGTAGTCGCGAAACCGGCGCATGAAGATACACCAGTAGCTGCGGGTGGATAAGCTGTTGCTGTACGATCTCGAACAGCCGCTGATAAAGCTTATACTCGTCTTCGCTTAGCGTTACTTTGGCAAATAGCAACGACTTGGTAAAAAGGTAATCGCTGATGGTTAGCTGGTGAAACATATTTTTTGTACCAGCATTTCCTGCAACTGCTTATAACGTTCTGCCATAAAAAACAGTTCGAGCGGGAAGGCGTACTGTTTAGGGTTTTCGTAAAACTGAGGCAGGAACGGGTTGTCCGCAAAAGCTTCTAATACCAGTTTGGCATTATAATGCCCGCTGAGCAATGTAGCCAACGTAGTTTTACCGGCTCCAATATTCCCTTCTATGGTTATAAACTCGTAACGCAAATCCAATTTAAATAATAATACTTCTTCCAGGCAATCAATAAACGATGGTGCCTGTGTTGGGGCAAATATAGTTCTAGCGATCTTTTGAAATCGTTTTTTTACTCCCAAATGATCCTTGCCGGCCTTCCAGATTTCAGATATAGTTTGATGCATCAGCGGATGAACCAGGTGGGGCGCAATTTCAGCAAGGGGTGCCAATACAAAGTTGCGTTCAACAATCCGCGGATGAGGAATGACTAACCGGTCGGTATCTATAACGATATCCTCAAAAAAAGAATGTCAATATCTATGACTCTTGCTCCGTAACGCTCAGCCCGCACACGGCCCATGTCTTTTTCGATCGCAAGCGTAGCTTCCAGCAGCGCTAAAGGATCCAAAACGGTGCTCACTTTCAATACCTGGTTATAGAAATTAGGTTGATCGGTCAAGCCCCAGGGCTCTGTTTCATAAATAGATGAGCAGTCTGTTATGCTGCCAATACGGTGCCCGATTTCCGTAATAGCCCGTATTAAATTGGCCTGCCGGTCGCCTAAATTGGTGCCCGTTATTAAATAAGTTTCCTTTAGTGGTTGATCCATAAAAACGCTATATACTTTTAAGCGGGGCAACAAATTTACAGAAGCGTTCAATAAAAGGAACAGAATTATGTAGTGAAGGACGTAATACTATGGCTATCCAAAAATTGCATAGGAAATATCTTTAATTTTGACGATATTAAAAGGTAGCCGGTAAATAAGCCCGCGCCTTGTACAAAAAGTCAAATATTTTCTTATGAAATCCTTTTTAAAGATATTTCTCGCATCTTTCCTGGCGTTGATCGTGTTTTGTTTTGTTATGGTTTTCTTTTTTGCAGGCCTTGCGGGAAGCGCCATGTCCAAATCAGTGCCTATAGTGGCCGAGAAATCGGTGTTAGAAATCGATCTGAGCACCAAGTTTGATGAAAGACCCATCACCGATTTTCAATCGGTAATACAGGTTGGAGCGTTGGAAGAAACACCTTCTTTTTATGACCTGATCCGTTTGATTGAGAAAGCAAAGGATGATAAAAATATTGAAGGTATTCTTTTAAAAGCTAATGGTAATGCAAATGGATTTGGTAACAGCGACGAGATAAGGAACGCACTGATCAGTTTCAGGTCGTCAAAAAAATTTATTATAGCTCATGCCGATGTAATGTCGCAAAATGCTTACAGCATAGCAAATGTGGCTGATAAAATATACGTTACACCCAAAGGATTTTTTGAATGGACGGGCTTTAGTGTTAATTACATGTTTCTGAAGGGTACGCTTGAAAAACTGGAGATTAAGCCACAAATATTCTATGCGGGTAAGTTTAAGAGTGCTACCGAGCCTTTGCGCGCAGAAAAAATGACTGACGAAAACAGGTTGCAAACAACCGTTTGGGTCAATGATATTTATAACGACTTCCTGTTAAAAACAGCAGAAGCCCGTAAAACCGACACTGCTACTTTGCATCAGCTGGCAGATGCAGGAACTATCCAAACTCCTGAAGATGCCACAAAGCATCAGCTAATTGATGGTGTGAAGTACGATGATGAAATAAAAGATGAGATCAAAAAGCGTTTGAAGATTGATGCAGGTAAAAAAATCAACTACGTAAGTGTGGAACAATATGCGGCAACCAATAGAGACCTGGGTGGTAAGGGTGATAACATAGCCGTGATACATGCCTCCGGTAATATTGTAGATGGCAAGGGGCAAGAGGACGAGATAGGTAGTGCCGATTATATAGATCTGTTGCGAAAAGCACGGTTAGATCAATCGATTAAGGCGATAGTGGTGCGCATTAACTCTGGAGGTGGCAGCGCACTGGCAAGTGAAAATATATGGCGCGAAATGTTGTTAGCTAAGAAAGCAAAACCACTGATGGTAAGCTTTGGAGATGTGGCTGCTTCGGGTGGATATTATATTGCGGCTCCTGCCGATAGTATTTTTGCTTCTAAAAATACCATTACCGCTCTATTGGAGTATTTGGTATTGTGCCGGATATGAGCACTTTCTTTAAAAATAAGCTGGGGGTTACTTTTGATGGCGTGAAAACAGGGCCTTTAGCAAATGCAGGAAACGTAGATCACCCTATGACCGAACAGGAAAAACAGCTGGTACAGGTAAGTATAGAAAAAATATACGCTGATTTTAAGCAGCGCGTGGCTGAAGGACGTAAGAAGGATACCGCTTATGTTGAAACTATTGCCCAGGGACGCGTTTGGACGGGCCTGAAAGCTAAAAATATAGGATTGATAGATGCCTATGGAGGGCTAACCACAGCAATAGCAGCCGCCGCAAAAAAGCCGGGCTGGATAGCTATGAAGTAAGAGAGTTTCCCAAATCTGGGAGTTTGATAGAAAGATTACTGGGGATAGATAAAGCAGAAATAGCCGGAACAAGAATGAAAACAGAATTAGGCGACAATTACTATAACGTTTACAAGCAACTGTTACAGGTGAAGCAAATGACGCAGGGCGCACAGGCTAAGCTACCTTTTGAATTTACCATTAATTAGCCTGAACTTCGGTCTCTCAATCCATTATTAAATTTAGCATCAGTAAATGTCTTATAGTCAGTCAAGAGCATTGTGGGCGATCACCAAAGCGAGCTTTAAAGCTATTTTCAGTCAGCCTTCGGCATTGTTTTTTAGTTTTCTTTTCCCAATCATTTTTATACTCATCTTTGGGGCGTTCAGTGAACGTCCTCCCGAGGCTTATAAAGTAGCGATCAACCCGCAAAGTGATACTACAAGTGTATTATTTGATAGTCTGAAATTGAACCCCAGGATTAAAATAGTTCCTTACACAGATACTGCCAGGCAAAACGAAGACCTGATTAAAGGCAATATTTCGGCAGTTTTGACTATGATCCCTTACCAGATTGATTCTTCAAAATACTATAAAGTATTGCTGTTGTCAAGCGAAGCCAGCGGGGAGCGGTCTATAACCTGATGCGTACGCTCGATTACCAGGCGCTTAAAATTGAGCTCGATGACGCGCATAAACTACATCGCGAGTATGCATTTATCCCCCAAATCGTTCCTGGTAAAAAATACAGGCAGATTGATTTTGTATTACCCGGGCAGTTGGGCTTTTCAATTTTGTTCGCCACCATGTTTGGAATTGCTTTTGTTTTCTTTAACCTGAGAGAACAGCTGGTGTTAAAAAGATTTTATGCATCTCCGGTTAAAAAAGATCAATATCCTTATCGGAATAGGGGCAAGCCGCATTGTTTTTCAATTGATCAACGTTATTGTACTGATCCTCTTCGGGCATTTCTTTTTAAAGTTTACCTTGATCAACGGGTTTCTCACATTTATAGAGATGATCATTCTCACAGTGTATATGCTGTTTCTGTTGATGGGGGTAGGCTTGATATTTGCCAGCCTCGCTAAAACGGATACCAGCATACCATTACTGATCAATCTTTTTGGTTTCCCCAGATATTATTGTCGGGAACCTTCTTTTCTATCAACGTTTTTCCTCCATGGCTTCAGAACCTTTGCCAGGCTTTACCACTTACCCAGTTTAATAATGCCATGCGTAAAATATCTTTCGAAGGGCTGCATTTGTTCGATTGCTGGAAAGAGATCGGGATACTGGGCATCTGGATCGTTATTGTATACCTTATTGCGATGAAAGTGATGAAGTGGGAATGATAAATGTGTAAAGTTGTATATTTCGGGTTGAATACACACACGCTTAATTATCTTAAACTCTTAATGTTTCATTGGTTAATGGTTTTATTTTTGAACCTGGTTAAAATTACTAATAAATAGTCCCTACCAGTCAAGGTTGTTATTGAATTTGTGTTTTAATTGAACTTTAATTATTTGTTTATTCCTTCATGCGATATATTAAACTCATATTGATCAGCGCTGTTGTTTTTTTGCAATGGCCTGTGTAGTGGCATTTTTATCCCATCCCGTATAAGGGTTTTTAGAATGACCAGCCTTGCTAATGATCGGGACAGTGTTTTAAACCAGGTGAGAGACCTTGCTCAATGGAAGACATGGTATCCTGATTTTGAAAATGTGATACTACGCGATGAGCTGGTAAAAGATGGAAGAGTAGTAAAAGCTAATGCTAACGGCATCCTGCTGACCGTCAGCGAATCAACAGACAGCAGCGTAGTCGTACTCATGCAGAAAGGATCAAGTCCTGTTATCAGTGGCTGGCAGATCAATAAAGATGACCGCAACGATTCGCTGGCATTACAGGGATACATGGATTTTCAATTGAAATGGTACCCATGGGAAAAACTTTCCAGTTTAATGCTGGATAAGAGCTATGGCGACCTTATCAGTCGTGGCCTTCAGGATCTAAAAAAATGATCAGGTGATTTAGGACCGAGTTGAATATTTAAAGTTCCACTTTTTTCTGCGCCTCCCTTTCTCTGTGCGTTTTGGTAGAAACATTACCTGCCTGGAACAGCAATTACCTGATAAAAACGCGTGCAATATTTAAGGTTCCATTTCTCCGCGCCTCCATAACTCTGTGTACTCTGCGGGAAACACTACCTTGGCAGAACAGCAATTACCTGATAAAAATGCATGCAATATCTAAAGTTCCATTTCTCCGCGCCTTTATAACTCTGCGGGCTCTGTGTGAAACATCGGATATTCCTGGTTATTCCTGCCTGATGAAATTCAGGTTTCTCTGAATACCTTTAAACTTGCTTCTTTTTAAAGGAGAGTGTTTGAATATTTTCCGGAAGCTTTCTTCCGTCATTTCCTGCCACTCACTGTTCGACAGATTTAATATTTCAGGTATTGGTGTAAAAGCCGGTTCTGTATGAGGTTTGCTAAACCGGTTCCAGGGGCAAACATCCTGGCAGGTATCACAACCGAACATCCAGTTGTCAAACTGGTTACTCATACCTTCTGGTAAAAGCAACTCTTTTAATTCAATGGTAAAATAAGAAATACATCGACTCCCGTCTACAACCTTATTCGGAAGGATCGCATCAGTAGGACAGGCATCTATACAGCGGGTACAGGAACCGCAGAAGTCTTTCGCAAAAGGATCATCATGATCTAATTCGAGGTCGGTGATGAGGGTGGCTATAAAAAAAAAGATCCATTTTGCCGGGTGATCAGGTTGCCACTTTTCCCCACCCATCCTATACCACTTCTTTTGGCCCAGCTACGTTCCAGCACAGGTGCAGAATCTACAAAACCACGGCCTTGTATATCGCCCAGTTTTTCACGGATTATAAAAAGAAACTCATTGAGCTTGGCTCTTATTACTTCATGATAGTCATGGCCGTAAGCATATTTAGCTATTTTAGAGCATTGTTGCTTTGTTGCTGAGCCGGAAAGTAGTTGAGTAAAAGGGTGATGACAGATCTTGCTCCGGGTACCAGTTTGGTAGGATCAACCCTCAGTTCAAAGTTGTTCTCCATGTACTTCATCTGTCCATGCATACCCTTATTTAACCAGGCCTCCAGCTTACGCGCATCCTCATCCAGCGGCTTCGCTTTGGCAATGCCACAATGTTCAAATCAAGCTGTGCTGCAGTTTGCTTAACAAATAAAGTATGTGCCGATTGCTGTAACAAGCCGCAAAGTTACGAACTCTGGTCCCTGTTGTCCTCATGCTTTTTTACCAGTCCTTTTTCCAGAACAAGATACATCAACAAGCTCCTGACTTATGCTCTTTATTGATTTGGAGTCTTGAAATGTATAAGAAGTTACTATCAGTCGATCCATTGCAGGCAAACCGGCGCGGGTACCCTAATACGTTGTTGAGTATCTGTAAGTAAGCCAGTACGAATATCTCTTTTAAAGATGGTAATGTCGTTTGATTTCTGGTTGGCTGCCAACAGGTATTTCCCTGAAGGATGGAGGGTGAAGTTTCTCGGGAAATTACCATTGGTGGCTTGTTCTGCAACAAAACTGATGCGTCCGGTTTTTGCATCTATTTGATGTATCTGTATAGTGCTGTTGCCGCGGTGCGAAGTATATAGAAAATGTTCATCCGGTGATAGGTGAATATCAGCGCTGGCACCATTATATTGAGCGGGCAGGTTATTAATTTGTTGAACAATAGTGTGCTGCAATCCTTTACGCGCAACTACGGTAATTGCTCCGGACAATTCTTCAATAATATAGCCGAACTTTCCGTTTTGGGTAAATACAATATGCCGGGGACCACCACCTGCCGGTATAATAATGGCACTGCTTTGATCTGTGTTTAACCTTCCTGTTTGCGCATCAAATGGATAGATCATCACCTTGTCGATTCCAAGGTCGGGTGTATATAAAAAGCGGTTATCGGGCGATACGTACGTGCAATGTACATGGGCCGATTCCTGGCGGTTTTTATTGGGCCCGTTTCCTGTATGCTGCACTGTTTGCTGAATAGGGCCGATGCTTCCGTCGGCAGCAATAGCATGCACGGTGAGGTTGCCGCTGCTATAGTTGCCCGCAAACAGCCATTTTCCGGTTTTATCAATGCTTACATAACAGGGAGCGCTGCCATTATTAGGTTGCTGGTTAATTAACGATAGAGACCCAGTTGACGGATCGTACTTAAAAGCAGATATTTTGCCTTCATCGCTTTCATTAACACTGTAAACGAAATGTCTCCTGTTGTCAACAGCCTGGTAGGAGGGGTTGCCTGCTTTAACAGAGCTTAGTTCTTTTGCTTCACCGGTAGCAGCGTTAAAATCATATAGGTAAATGCCTTTGCTCGCGTTGTTATTAGTGTAGGTGCCAATAACCAGGCGCTGCGCTGATGAACTTGGAGTGTAAAGCATAAATCCAACGCTAAGGAGTGAGAGAATTACTGATTTCATATAATCGTTGATCATTTTTAGAATAATGATGGGCTGTTGGCATAAATTTTATTATAAGTTTTTTAACAATGTGCTACAAACCCCGGGCTTTTTTAATACTCTATATATCAAACAAGCAAACAATATTAATTAAAACTACTAAACTTATAAAAATGAAAAGAATTATTTCAATATCGCTGGTGCTTTTTGCCGGAATTGTATTATTGGCAAGCTGTACAAAAAGAGATTATTATGATGACAATCAAAACAATGATGAATCTGGAATAGTAAGATATATTTCTGAAGTTAATTCTCCTTATTCAGTGGTGAAACTGGATTACGATGGTCAGTATGCTATAGTATACAGCGTTGATAATGATACAAGGTTATGGCCGGAGTTTAATGATGTTCTGATTGGTGATTTTTCAATCGGTGGCAGCAGATCGGTATATAATAAAACTTATGGAAGAAGTATACGACTGGAGATAGATGAATTTTTCCGGTTCGAAAATGATGCAATTAACGCAGTTATACGCAGAGAAGATAGCGAAGGATATGTTAGCGCCTTCAAAAAGAATGCTATAAAGTTGCAAAGGCGTACTCCGGTAATCAAATAGTTAGTTTATCCGTTCTCTATAAAACAGGGCCGCAAATTTTGCGGCCCTTGTTCTTAATATCTGCTTAATGCTTGAGAGATCTTTTCTACCTGCTCTTCCTCATTCACTTTTTTGGGTTGAAATGCTTCGCCAATTACCTTTTCATATAGTTCGATATAGCGGTTGGAAATGGTGTTGATCCATTCTTCTTTCATTTCAGGAACCTGTTGGCCTTCCTTACCCATAAAATTGTTTTCAATTAACCACTCCCGTACAAACTCCTTACTCAGCTGCTTTTGCTTTTCGCCCGCCTGCTGTCGTTCTTCAAAGCCTTCGGCATAAAAATACCGGGAGCTGTCAGGTGTATGTATTTCATCCATTAATACAATTTCATCTCCCAGTTTACCAAACTCATATTTAGTGTCCACCAGTATCAGTCCTTGCTTTAAAGCCAGCTCCTGTCCGCGTTTAAACAAAGACAAAGCTAGTTGTTCCAGTTGCTGCCATTCGCTTGCTGTAGCCAGGCCCTGCTCAATAATTTCTTCCTTACTAATGTCTTCATCATGGCCCTCGCTGGCTTTGGTACTCGGGGTAATGATGGGTGTAGCGAATGCATCATTTTCCTTCATTCCCTCTGGAAGCATTACACCACATAAGATTCTTTTACCGCTGCTGTAAGTTCTCCAGGCATGTCCTGTTAAATGCCCGCGCACTACCATCTCTATTTTAAAAGGCTCGCATTTTTGTCCTACAGAGCTATTCACCGTAGGTGTTTCCAGCAGCCAGTTTTTACAAATGTCCTGGGTTGCATTGAGCATGTATGCAGCGATCTGGTTCAATACCTGTCCTTTATACGGAATAGGTTCCGGTAATATTACATCAAATGCCGATATACGATCAGAAGCAATCATCACCAGCAACCGGTCATCTATAGTATATACATCTCTTACCTTACCACGGTAGAAATTAGTTTGTTGGGGAAGTTCAATTCAGACATGGCGCGAAATTAATAAGAATCAGCTGATAATAATATACAGGCAATAAATAGCTGCAAGTGAATGATGATAAATTGCTAATAACAATAATTATAAAGTGCATTTCCGGGTCTTTGGATTGTGTATTTTCGGCTGGACTTTTACCATATTTCAACTGCGCGCTAAATAATCCAGGAGTTCTCGCACCCGTTACCACCTATCTGTATGGAGTAACATTTTATTTTGAAATTAAACTAACAAGTGTTATTTTAACAGAACAATTGTCCAAACAAATCAGTAATTTATGAGAATTGCATTAAGATTGTCCGCCATAACCGGAATCCTATGTCTTGTCGTAACCTTTTCTTTTGCTCAAACTATTAAAGGAGTCGTAAAAAATGTTGAAAACGGAGACGGCATTTCTGCCGCTTCCATTGTTTTAAAAGGCAGTACCCAAGGAGTAGTGGCTAATGAAAAAGGAGAGTTTCAGATCAATGTATCCTCTTTACCTGCTACTTTAACGATCACGTCCGTAAATTTTGAAGCGCAGGATATATCGGTTACAGGCACAACGTTTTTAACGGTGTCTTTAAAGCCAATGCTGGGCCAGGAGATTGTGGTATCAGCTTCCAGGTTTAGCGAACGCTTGCTTGAGTCGCCTGTTACTGTGGAGCGGGTGAGCGCTGCCGCTATTAAAAATGCTCCCGCGGCCAGTTATTATGATATCATTGGTAAGCTAAAAGGTGTAGACGTAGTAAATGCTTCACTAACCTTTACATCTCCCACCACACGCGGATTTGCGGGTAGCGGTAATACCCGGTTTAACCAACAGGTGGATGGCATCGACAACCAGGCGCCCGCATTGAATTTTTCAGTAGGAAGCGTAGTGGGCTTGTCTGAACTGGATGTGGAAAGCATGGAATTGCTACCTGGCGCTTCATCGGCGCTGTATGGTTCGGGCGGCATGAACGGTACCTTACTCATCAATAGTAAGAATCCGTTCAAATATACCGGCTTATCTTTCCAGGCTAAAAGTGGTGTAATGAATGTGGGTAATGATTACAGGGGCACTTCACCTTATTATAATTTTTCTGCCAGGTGGGCTCAGAAGGTGTCTGAAAAATTTGCGTACAAAATTACTTCAGAATATATACATGCAAGGGATTGGCTGGCCAGGGACTACCGCAATTACGGGAGGGTAGGAACTAATGGCGCCATAAAAGACGGTACGCGTGAAACTGATCCTAACTATGATGGTATAAATGTATATGGCGATGAAACCACCATCAATTTACGATCTCTGGTATTAAATGCTATCGGCGCCCAGGTTCCTTTTTGGCAATCTTATATCAGCCAGATGCCCGAAAATATTCCTGTTTCAAGAACAGGTTATACAGAGAATGAGTTAGCAGACCCTAATACCGTTAATTTTAAAGTAGGGGCTGCTTTACATTACAAAATCACCCCTAAAGTGGAAGCTTCATTAATGGGGCAGATGGGAACTGGTAATACCATTTATACCGGCAGCGATCGTTATTCATTAAAAGACCTTAGGATTGGACAGTATAAACTGGAGTTTAAGTCTGATAACTGGTTTCTGCGGGCGTATACCACACAGGAAAATGCAGGCGAATCGCATAACCTCACGGCTACTGCACGACAGTTTAACGAGTTGTGGAAGCCAAGTGCACAATGGTATCAACAATACGGGCTGGCTTACATGAACGCAAAAATGGCTGGTATTGGCGATATAGAAGCACACAATATGGCCAGGGCAACAGCAGATGTGGGACGTCCGCAGGCAGGTTCTGCTGAGTTTACTAAATTATGGGATGAAGTTCGGCTAAAGCCTATTTATCAGAACGGTGGGTTATTTCTCGATAAGTCCGATCTGTATGTAGCAGAAGGGCAGTATAACCTGTCGCCATTGGTTAATAATGCGGTAGAGTTATTGGTAGGAGGAAACTGGAGGCAGTTTGTGTTGAACAGCGAAAATACACTGTTTCATGAAGTAGATGGCCCGATCAAAATAAATGAAGTAGGCGCTTATTTGCAGGTAGGAAGGGAGATAATTAAAAACAGGTTGAAATTGACAGCCTCCGGCCGGTACGATAAAAATGAATATTTTAAAGGAAAGTTTACCCCGAGAGTGACTGCAGTAATTAAACCTGCCGAAGATCATAATATTCGCCTTTCGTACCAGACGGCCTATCGTTTCCCCAGTACGCAGCAGCAATGGATAGACCTGACAGTAGGAAGCGGAACATTGATTGGGGGCAATAAGGTAATATGGGAGTCCTACGATCTGATCAACAATCCTGGTTTATCGGCACCCGAATTTATTGCCAATCCCGCCAATCGTATACCCGTAACTTATAAAGAAGTAAAACCAGAAAGTGTGGTGAGTTATGAACTGGGATATAAGGCCCTCATTGCTAAAAAATTATTTGTGGATGCTTATGTGTATACCGGCGAGTATGAAAATTTTATTGGCCGTCGCGATGTGGTGCAGTTTAATGATCCGGCAAATCCTGCTGCTTACAGGGGTATTTCTGTTGTGGTAAATTCAGATGTGAAGGTGAAGACTTTCGGTTGGGCGGTGGGTCTTGACTGGAGGCTTCCGGCTAATTTTTCGGTTAATGGTAGTGTGTCTTCTGATGAGATCAGGGATATACCGAATAATTTTCGATCTTCCTTTAACGCCCCCAAATACAGAACCGTACTGGGTTTGAGCAATTCTGGTTTTGGTCCTAAAAACCTGATGGGTTTTAACATCAACTGGAGATGGCAGGATAAAGTAAACTTCGAGGGAGATTTTGCTTCAGGTACTCTGGATCCCATTCACATGGTAGATTTTGCATTGCTTTACAGGCTGCCATTGATCAAATCACAATTGAAGCTCGGTGCAAATAACCTGTTTAATCAATACTATACCAACGCAATTGGTAATCCAAGTATCGGGGGATTGTATTATGTTGCATATACTTTTAATTTACTGTAAATTTTTAATGCTTATCCTAAATATCGCAGATATGACTGTTATCAATAAAATATTCAAAAAGAGTACCCTCAAGCTGCTGGCCGCCTTATTTTTCCTGCAAGCCTGTAATAAAGAATTACCAGAGGCAGAACCAGTAGAGCCCGTGCCGCCGGCAGATACAGAAACGATCTTGCAGAAACTGAACGCATCAGACTATTCTATTTTAAAAACTGCGGTAGAAAAAGCCAGTACGTTTACCAGTACAACGGGAAAACTGTCGGATATCCTTGGCAATCCATCTGGTGAAATGACCTTCTTCGCACCTGATAATACAGCAATTTTGCGATCGTTTGCTGCATTGGGCCTACCTGCAGATGCTTCATCATTGAACGTCTTCAGAGCAGGGCAGTTAGATTCAATGTTGAAATACCATATTATCGGCGGATCGCAACTAACCATCAACCGAGTTAATCCGGTTACTCCCGCATTCAATATGTATTTGCAAAGCGCGTTAGTGCTGGCTCCACCTTCTGCTGCATTGCCGCCCGGCTACCGGATGCCGATCTTTTTGGGTAAACAGGGTACTTCAGGTTTCGCCAATAATATACCTATAACGCAGGCTGATATTGCAACAGCCAATGGCGTCATGCATAAAGTGTATGCCGCCCTGTTGCCACCCGATAAAGTGTTATGGCAAACAATAGCTGCCGATGCAGGAGGTACCTACACTTATTTTAAGGCTGCCATAATTCGTGCCGACGGAGGCGTAAATCCCGAGGGTCTGTTTCAAAAAGCGTTAAGCACAGCTAATGCTAATTTTACGGTGTTGGTACCCACCAATACAGCTTTTGAGCAAACGCTGGTACAACTGATAGCCCGTGCGGCCATGAACAGTCAGGGTTTGCCCCAGGCTGAAGCATTGCTATTTGCCCAGGGACTGGTAACTACCTACGGTGTTACCATTATCTCAGATCCGTCATCCATACCGTTTTACGGGGCTTTATTGGCCCAGGAAATAACGCCGCACTTTTACAGGGAGTGGTGGCGTATCATATAGTAGGAAAGCCCGGTCAGGCTAAAACAGACACTACTCCGGAAATACCCACAATAGGCTATAGGAACTTTACGGTAAATTTTCCAACACAGGCCACCAATCTTCCTACATTAGTAAATGCATTTTTGCCAACGCATCCAGGCTTGACTTTTCAAATGACCAATGCTACTACTTTTACCATAAAAGGCATAGGTAATACTACTGCAGCTAAGGTTGTTTTAAGTGCTGCACCTGGTGTTACTAATGATATTAACCAGATCAATGGTGTTATTCAGCGCATCGACCAGGTATTGTTGGCGCAATAATTTTTGAATAAGTACGGATAAAGAAGATGCCATCCCGATTAAGGATGGCATCTTCTTATATGTAATTTTTGTGACGGTCTTATTTAGGAAAAGCAGCATCCGCTTTTATAGCTAAGATCTGTGCGGTATGGCGCCTGGTATGCGCGGTCAAAAATAACAAAAGTTGGTAGGCGTCTACTGTACCTACCGGTGTTTGAGCAAAATGATTTCTTAAATCATCTTTGGTAGATTGTATATACTCATCAAGGCGGGCGCTTTGCTGTTTGAATGTGTGCAGTGCCTTTTCTGTATTACCCAGCTTGCCCATTGGTTTTAATGGTTCGGGCGCCTTGGCTTTATGGTCGCGGCTCTCAATCATGGCCTTAATCTGGTCATCCGTATTTTTTACCTCCGCTCTTTTCGCCGGGTCAGCAGTTTCTTTTAAAGTGCCCATGGCCCAGTCGTAGATGGAATTTTCTGTTAGTGTTATATGCTCAATACAATTAGCAATACTCCAGCTTGAATCATTAGCCTTCCAGTTAAGCTGCTTTTCAGTAAGGCCCTTAACGGAGTTTAATAAGGTCGTTTCGGCAGTCTTTCTATAAGCAAGCAAATCTTTCCTGTCTTTGCCGGAAATAGGGTCTTTGATGGTAAAGCTGAAAAGCGTTACCAGTGTCGCTACGAAAAATAACTGTTTCATTTTGTTGTGGTTTATGTTTGAAATAAAAGCAAAACGCGTTGTTCTATACCTTGTAAAGATACATAACAACGCGTGGTACTATTGATATTATAGCGGTCTGCTACGGAGTGTTTACTTCTTTTTAGGAGCTGCTCTTTTCTTAGCAGTCGTCCCGGCAGACTTTTTCTTTGCTGCTGCTTTCCCGCCTGCGGAACGGGCAGGCTTAAGGGGCTTATCAAAAGCTCCGGGCTCTTCCGCAATGATCATTTTTTTAACGTCCTCCAGAGAAACATTGCTAAGTTCGTCAGCAGAGTACTTTTCTCCGTCTTCTTTTCTTCCCAACTTGATCATTTTTTTGCCAAACCGGATAAAAGGCCCCCATCTGCCATTTTCCAGTGCAATTTTTTCTTCGGGCCATTGCTGAATAAAACGATTGGCTTCTTTTTCCACTTTCGTTTCTATCAACTCGTTAATGTCCTGTGCCGAAAGATGATCGAAATTATATCGGCGGGGTACATTAATGAACATATCGTTCCATTTAATAAATGGTCCAAATCTCCCTTTACCCTTTGTTACAGGTTTTCCTTCAAACTCTGCGATAGGTGCATCCGCCTGCTGTTTCTCTTTGATCAGGGCGATAGCCCTGTCCAGGTTTACACTAAAAGGATCTTCGCCTTTGGGAATGGATATAAAGTCTTCCCCGAGTTTTACATAAGGACCAAACCGGCCAATGTTAACAGAAACTTCCTTCCCTTCATATTCACCCAGTACAGCCGGCAATTTAAACAGGTCTAATGCTTCTGCAAGTGTAATAGTTTCTATGCTCTGGCCTTTTTGCAGTGATGCAAAACGAGGCGTTTCTTCTTCTTCTGCACTTCCGATCTGTACCATAGGACCAAACCTGCCCATACGGGCTATAACGGGCTTGCCGCTTTGCGGATCAGCGCCGAGCTCTCTCTCGCCTTTAATCCGCTCAGCTGTTTCAATAGTTTTATCTACATCTTCTTTAAAAGGACTGTAGAAATCATCGATCATTTTGTTCCACTGCAATTTACCTCCTGCTACATCATCAAACTCATTCTCAATACGGGCAGTGAACCCATAATCCATAATATCATCAAAGTATTGCTTTAAAAAGTCTGTCACCACCAAACCAAGATCGGTAGGGAACAGCTTGGCCTTTTCAGCTCCGGTATTCTCTGTAAGCGTGGCTTTAGCAATTTGCTCATTTTTTAAGGTGAGCAACCTATAGTTACGCGAAATCCCTTCTTTATCTCTTTTTTCTACGTATTCTCTTTTAACAATGGTGGAAATCGTTGGAGCATAGGTAGATGGTCTTCCAATGCCCAGTTCTTCCAGTTTTTTACCAGCGAAGCCTCTGTATATCTTGGAGAAGCTCTGGTGAATCTTTCAGTGGCCGTCATCTGCACCAATGGCAGATTTTGTTTTACCTGTAAAGGAGGTAACATGCCCTCATTAGATTCATCTTCGTTGATATCTTCTTCGTCTTTATCCTCACGATAAACCTTTAAAAAGCCTTCGAATTTAATTACCTCTCCTGAGGCGGTAAGTTGTTCTTTATTGGTGGAAATATCTATAGACGCTACTGTTTTTTCCAATTGAGCATCTGCCATCTGGCTCGCCATCGTTCTTTTCCATATCAGCTCATACAACCTTTTCCATTCAGGGTTTTCAACGGTCGTATTGTTCATGTAAGTGGGACGAATAGCTTCGTGCGCTTCCTGTGCGCTCTGGTTCTTGTTTTTATAGCGGCGAAACTGGTGGTAGTTCTCACCATACATTCCCTTTACGGTATTGGTAATATCACCCAGTGCAGTGTCACTTAAATTAACGCTATCTGTACGCATGTAAGTGATATGGCCATTTTCATACAACTGTTGCGCCACCAGCATTGTTTTACTAACACTGTAACCCAGCTTTCTGCTCGCTTCCTGCTGAAGGGTAGAAGTGGTGAAAGGTGCTGCCGGCGTGCGTTTGCCAGGTTTTACCTGTATGTCGCTCACCGTATAGTTGGCGCCGATACATGACTGTAAAAACTGCTCGGCACTTTGGCTATCATTATATCTTTTACCTTCTGCTTTGAAATTAATTTGCCTGCCGCCGGTATCTGTCGAAGAAAAAACGGCTTCCAGTTTAAAGCTGCTCTGTGTTTCAAAAGCATTAATTTCTCTTTCCCGCTCAGCAATCAGCCTAACTGCAACACTTTGCACACGCCCTGCACTCAAATTGTTTTTTACGCTTATTTTACGCCATAGTACAGGGCTTAACTCAAATCCCACAATACGATCTAATACCCGGCGTGCCTGTTGTGCATTTACCAGGTTCATGTCTAGTTTACGTGGTGTTTCAACCGCAGCCCTTATAGCAGGTTTAGTGATCTCATGAAAAACAATTCTTTTAGTCGTTTCAGGATTAAGGCCTAAAACTTCACAAAGATGCCAGCTTATCGCTTCTCCCTCACGGTCCTCATCCGTAGCCAGCCAAACTTCTTCGCTTTTTCCGGCCAGTGATTTCAGTTCGCGCACCACTTTTTCTTTCCCATCACTAACTACATACCTGGGTTTAAACTGGTGTTCTATATCAATGCCCATTCCGGCCTTCTCCAGATCGCGTATATGTCCAAAGCAACTTTTTACCTGAAAATCCTTACCGAGGAACTTTTCTATTGTTTTGGCCTTTGCAGGGCTCTCCACTATCAGTAAATTCTTAGCCATTTATTAAATTCTCTTAATTATAGTTTTTGGACACAACCGCTTACACGCCGGATATTCTACCCTTCGCCCCAACTGGCAACTACTGTATCCGGGGTAAAATAAACGTATTTCAGCCGGTTTTTTGGGAACAAGATTAGTACATTTTTTATAAATGCCCGTTTATTTATAAATATATACAGGTTTTCGCCCTTTTTTACAAAAAGTTAATAATGGCTGAAATTGACTCCTTGTCTCGGTAAATACGGCGATGACCAAGGTCGGAAGTGAATAAAAACTGAAAATTCGCCGGCTGTGTTTGCTGAATTGCTAAAGCATCATCTACAGGAGTAACAGTATCACCTGTATCGTGTATCCAGAGAACAGGACCATTGATAGCATTAACACACCTTGCAAGGGAGAACCATTCAATATCTTTACCGCTGAGGCGATGAATATTGGCGTAAAAGTGGTTACGTACCTCCTCATCCCTGATACGCATTTCTTTAAAAAGAACTCGATGAGCTGCCTGGAGTTCGCTGCCGGGGCAACCAATACGGTTTTGATATTGGTATTTTCGCTGAGCTCGGCCAGGTTCATACTCACAGCCAATCCTCCAAAAGAGTGAGCTAGAAAGGCACCAAAAGGGCCGTAGTGGTCGTGCAGGGCAGTAATAAAATCCTTATATTCTATAGCATTAAGCCTTTTTCCCTCACTTAACCCGTGTGCTGGCGCATCAAAAGCCACAATTTCATAGCCCTTTTGTATGAGTGGAGCTGTAAAATGAAGGAAATTAGCAGAAGCAGATCGAAAACCATGTACAATAAGCAGCTTTTTACGGTCGCCCCTGTTCCAGCGGTAACCAATTGTATTTGCGGAACCAAATTTAAAAGACAATCGTTCGGAACCTTTAACCTCACTTTCTTTATAAGCCATACGAAAGTAGGGCGTGCAAAAAATACGAAAAGCCTCATTGCCTGCTCTTTTTTTAGAGAGGGTTGCGAGTAATTGTAATCTTCCACGAAAGATCTTAATGATAATACTTTGTACACTCATGCCGCTACGAAGTTAACAGTTAGTGCTTCCCCTTGCAAATGGCGGCGTTAAATTGATACAAGTCAAAACATATCGCCCTACAGCTGAATAGTTAACTATTTCTCAATAACCTAAACGCTATTGTAAATGAGAAAGTTTTGTCTTTCTAAGTGGTATCTTTATGTTATGAACATTGTAATCATTGGGTCGGGTAACGTAGCAGCCGTATTGGGGAGGAAATTCGTGGCAGCCGGTCATCATATTTTACAGATATTGAGCAGGAATGCAAGTGCCGCATCAGAATTAGCGTACGAGTGGAATACCGAGTCTGCCAATTATTCGAGCCTTATCAATAAAGAGGCCGATGTATACATTGTAGCGGTTGCTGATGGTGCAATAGAAGGTGTTGCCAATGATCTGAGATTGCCGGGAAAGGTTGTGGCACATACGGCTGCCGCCGTTAAAATGGATGTGCTGAAAGAGGTTACAGAGAATTATGGTGTTTTTTATCCGCTGCAGAGTTTACGCAAGGAGCAGGAGCAAATACCGGAGATACCTATATATATTGAGGGCGTTAATGAGCAAACCAACAATGTCTTAAATAAGCTGGCCCGGTCGGTGTATAAAGAAGCATGTTATAGTGCCGATTTTGATAAACGCACCAAGCTCCATATTGGCGCCGTATTGGTAAATAATTTTACCAATCATCTATTTTCTCTGACCGAAGCCTATTGCAAAAAGGAAGGAATTGAATTTACAGAGCTGCTGCCCTTGATTGATAATACCTTCTATAGGCTCCATGATGCGGCTCCTTCCAGCCTGCAAACAGGGCCTGCAGCTAGAGGAGATATGGAAACAATTGACAAACACAGGGCCTTGTTGGATAAGCATCCACAGCTACTAAAATTGTATGAATTTTTAACCGGGAGCATTTTAGGCCGTCCGTTAACCCCGTTAGATTAATGTTTGGCATTGGTCATTCGCCTACATTTGCATGCGCGAAACCCAATATACTTCGTAGTAAATCAACAAAGTATTGGTTATTAAAAAGTCTCTGGCCGGAAGTAAACAAAAAATGTGCATGAATATTTTGAGCAGTTTTAAGCAGGTTACTACTTTTATTTTTGACGTAGATGGTGTATTGACGGATGGAAGAGTACTGGTGTTGGAAAGTGGAGAAATGGCACGTACTATGAACGTAAAGGATGGCTATGCATTGCAATTGGCAATAAAAAAGGCTATAAGATTTTTATTGTAAGCGGCTCTTCCCGCAGCGCTGTCGAAAAAAGAATGAATTACCTGGGTATTCGGGATGTTTTCTTTAGCGTAAAAGATAAAGGAACATTTGTAGCAGATTTGGCTGCTCACCATGGCTTCGATTTATCCTGTTGTTTGTTTATGGGAGATGATATGCCCGATTTGCCGGTGTTTGATAAAGTAGGACTGGGTTGTTGCCCGGCAGATGCGGTTACAGATATTAAAGCCGTAGCTCAATATATTTCTTCAAAAAATGGGGGAGATGGTTGTGTGCGGGATGTTATTGAAAAGGTTTTAAAAATAAACGGGCATTGGGACGCCGCATCGTCGGTTGCTTCAACCTAAGATGCTGCGGTAACTTGCCGGTAATTAATAAATATCTATGGCGCTTATAAAGCCATTTTTTAAACTCATACGATGGCCTAACCTGGTGTTCATTATTTTGACACAGGTAGTGTTTGAGTTTTGTATTTACCGGCCCATTTATGCAGGAAGTATTCCCGAGCATAACACTTTTCAGTTTGTTCTACTAGTAGCGGCTTCTGTTTTTATTGCGGCAGCCGGGTATATTATCAATGATTATTTTGATATCAATATTGACCTGGTAAACAAGCCTGATAAAATGATATTAGACAGGAAGCTCAGTCGTCGATGGGCGCTGGCCTGGCACCTGGGTTTAAGCGCTGCCGGTATTATCTGTACTGCGCTGGCTGTAAATGTGTTTGCCCGATGGTACCTGGTTGTGGCCAACCTTGTTTGTGTGGTTTTACTGTGGTTTTACTCCGCACGGTTTAAAAAGGATCTTTTAATAGGTAATATTATTGTATCCTTACTAACTGCCTGGACCATCATCATTATCTTTCTTTCCAAATATTCTCTTCAGCATGCGTTTAATCACAATGATCCCGGTCAGATACGGTTGTTCAGGTTTGTGATTTTATACGCAGGATTTGCTTTTATTATTTCCCTGATTAGGGAAGCAATTAAAGACATAGAAGATATGCCGGGGATCAGAAATTTGGATGTAAAACCATGCCCATCGTTTGGGGTATTAATGCGACCAAAGTATATGTTACGGTGTGGTTAACTATTTTGATCATTATGCTGCTGGTGATACAGTTTTATGTATTGCAGTTCAGGTGGTGGTGGGCAGTAGTTTACTGCTTTGTTGCTATTGTTGTACCACTGTTATTTATTTTTACGAAATTGATTAAGGCCCAATCAACGTCAGACTATCATCAGTTAAGCAGTCATACGAAAATGGTGATGCTTACCGGCATCTTATCGATGTTGCTTTTTTATATTTATTTATAATTTTTATGACCGATACAATTATACTGGCATCTTCATCACCCAGAAGAAAACAATTGCTGGAGTGGGCCGAAATTCCCTTCGAAATAATAGTAAAGCCGGTAGATGAAACTTTTCCTGTGGGTTTGAAGAGTACGGATGCTGCAATACACATCGCATTGAAAAAGCAAATGCGGTACAGGAGCAAATCGGTGACGACAGGATAATAGTGGCTGCAGATACTGTTGTGGTCTTAAACGAAAAAATAATAGGCAAACCGGCAGGTAAACAAGAGGCGATCGATACATTAACTCAATTGCAGGGAACTACACATGAGGTTATAACCGGCGTTGCTATGCTAAAAGGAGCCAAACAAGTACTTTTTGCCGACGTAACGGAAGTGGTATTTAATCCACTGACAACTGAACAGATACTTTTTATGTGGAGAAGTATCAGCCTTACGATAAAGCGGGTGCCTACGCCATCCAGGAATGGATAGGTGTAGTAGGTATACAATCGATAAAAGGAGATTTCTACAATGTAATGGGACTGCCCGTTAACAGGGTTGTTCAGGCATTGGCCAAAATTTAATATCTTTATAGGGAGAACACTCACCTATAAAAGATACCTATGAACGAAAACCTGCTGCAGTTTATATGGAGATTTCAGTACTTCAATAAACGAAACCTGTTTACAGTACAGGGCGACCCCGTAGAGATCATTCACCCGGGAACACTTAATACCAACCAGGGACCTGACTTTAGTAATGCGAGAATTAAGATAGGCAGTACCTTGTGGGTTGGAACTGTGGAACTGCATATCAAAACTTCCGATTGGTTAAAGCACGGTCACAGCCAGGATGACAACTATAAAAATGTTATTCTACATGTAGTTTACGAAAACGATATAACTGGCAATGAGTTACCTCTGCTGGAACTCTCAGGGCTCATACCTGGTATTCTTATCAATCGTTATAATAGCTTAATGCTAACTCAAAGGTTTATTGCCTGCGAACAACTGATAGATAAAGTGGATGCTCTAACAATAAGCAGTTGGAAAGACCGGTTAGTGGCGGAGAGATTACAGCGTAAAGCAGTTTTGATAGAAGATTATTTATCGTGCAATAAACATCATTGGGAAGAAAGCTTCTGGTGGCTGCTGGCACGAAACTTCGGAACAAAAACCAACGCTGAAGCTTTTGAAGCCATTGCTAAAAGCATTTCAATAAAACTCTTAGGACGGCATAAAAATAACCTCATACAATTAGAAGCTTTATTGCTGGGACAAGCGGGACTTTTAAGTAAGTCAAAATACCAGGACAAGTATGTGCTGTTGCTGGATAAAGAATATACTTTTTTAAAGGCAAAATTTAAGCTAAGGCCGGTTGTTTTCCCGGTGCATTTTCTCAGGATGCGACCGGGCAATTTTCCAACCATCCGTTTGGCCCAGCTGGCTGCTTTGATACACAATTCGGCCCATCTTTTTCCCATATTCTCGAAGAACCCGACGTTGCCCTGGTGAGGAAATGGTTCCGGGTTATGCCCAATGATTTCTGGAGTTATCACTATACTTTAATTGATGACCCGAAGTTTTTGAAAAAGCCGATAGGAGAGGATATGGTTAATAACATCATCATCAACACGGTAGTGCCCATGCTATTTGCTTATGGCAATAAACATCATAACGCACCCATTAAAGAGAAGGCATTACAATGGCTGGAAGCGGCAATGGCCGAAGGAAATTCCATAACAAGAGGTTTTCAGCAATTGGGTGTATTGAATAAGAATGCATATGACTCACAAGCGTTCGTTGAATTGAAAACGCAATACTGCAGCTTGAAAAAATGCCTTCATTGTGCAATAGGGAATGCTGTAATAAAAACAGCATAGCAAAAAATAAGTAATTGACTGATAGATTTCGAATAATTTTTTGATGTCTTGTATGGCACGATAAGGGCTTTTGTTTTGTCATTAATGCAACCATATTGGCACGGCATTTGTCTAAATATGCGAAATCTGTAGTAGCAATGAAAGAATGATATTCTCTTCAGAAAAAATGAATAACCATTGTTACGCAATATTTGAAAACTAAAAAGTACACTGATGAACACAGGAAAAGCAATTTTAATGGGAGCGGCTCTATTATTTACAACAGCAGCAGTACACGCACAAAGCATGAAGAATACAATCAAAATAGGTGCGTTGGCAGGAGCATCGGTTCCTTCCAATAATTCGGCAGCCGCCGCTGGTTTGGATGTAGCCTATCAAAACCTGGTAACACCTCATTTTGGACTAGGTGTAGCCACAGGATATCAGCATCATTTTGGAAAAGAAAATGATTTAAACGGTACCAAATTAGATAACAATAGCTTCGGTGTAGTACCCGTAGCCGCTTTGATAAGATATTATCCTAAAGCGGAGGGTATTTACATTGGAACTGATTTAGGTTATGGGGTTGTTACCGGTGACGAGAAAGTTGCAACGAATGCAGCAGTAGCGCGTCCGGATGGTGGTTTCTATCTGAAGCCCGAGGTAGGTTATCATAATCGGAACTGGAACATATTTGCTCATTACTCGAAAGTATTTACCGGCGATAAGGGAACGATCAATGTAGGTAATGCCTCCCAGAAATACAACACGGGTATTATTGGCGTAGGCCTGGCTTACAATATCGGTCTCGGAGCAGGACGATAACAATAGTTTTACAAGTACCAAACCATATCTTATCCTTAGTCCGGCTGTTAACCACAGCCGGATTTTTTTAACCAACCAAACGCTGATAGTGGGTGTTAGGAGCTTTATATAGCTTGCGTAATCAGGCGTGCAAAATCAATATAACTATTGTAAGAATGGTGTTGACTAAGTTTAAACCTTCCTTCATTTCAATTTTCATCAGTACTTTTGCGCGATGCGAAAGTTAAGTATGGAGGAACTGGGCCGCAAATCGGTAGACGAGGTTAAAGCGTCTGCTAAAATTCCCATTATTGTAGTACTTGAGAATATACGAAGCGCCTATAATGTAGGGAGTGTCTTCAGAACCAGTGATGCTTTTTTGGTAGAAGCTATTTACATAACCGCTATTCGGCCAAACCACCTCATAAGGAAATTAAAAAAACCGCTCTCGGTGCCGAAGATTCAGTAAGCTGGAGTCATTTTGCTAATGCTACTGATGCAATAGCCGATTTACGCGAAAGGAATTACAGGGTGTACGCAATAGAGCAGGTGGAGAATAGCACCTACCTGCATGATTTAATCTGGACAACAGATGAGCCAATAGCCATCGTTTTCGGCAACGAGGTAACCGGTGTAGAACAAACAACTATCGCTTTGTGCGATGGTTGTATCGAGATTCCCCAACTCGGCATGAAACATTCATTAAACATTGCAACAGCCGCAGGTGTTGTGCTTTGGGAACTGGTCAGCAGAATAATAAAAAAGAAACAGATGTCAACGGCTAAAAAATATTTAAGTCTGATAAAATTTTCGCATACCATTTTTGCGATGCCCTTCGCGATCATTGGGTTTTTTTGGGAGTGATGTGGTTACAATCACCTGGAAATGGTAACGCGGTTGGCATTTTTTTAAAGAAAAATGGCACCTTTTTTGCTGGTAATTCTATGTATGATCTTTGCCCGCAGCGCAGCCATGGCTTTCAACAGGTATCTCGATAGGAGTTTTGACGCTAAAAACCCCAGAACTGCTGTAAGAGAAATTCCCGCAGGAATATTAAAAGCAGATAGGGTTTTATGGTTCACTATCATCAACTCTGTGTTGTTCATAGTGTGTACTTATTTCATTAATTCCATTTGTTTTTATCTTTCTCCAATTGCTTTGGCAGTTGTATTGGGTTATAGTTATACCAAGCGGTTTACCCCGTTATGTCACCTCGTATTGGGCTTAGGACTGTCTTTAGCGCCAATAGGGGCCTACCTTGCGGTTACAGGGCGTTTTGATTTGTTGCCCGTACTTTTTCTTTTGCCGTTATCTTTTGGGTAAGTGGCTTTGATATTATTTATGCACTGCAGGATGAAGAATTTGATAAAAACAATGATTTATACTCCATTCCCTCTGTGTTGGGAAAGAAAAAAGCTTTACGTGTCTCAGAGTTATTACATGTGCTAAGTGCTACCTGTGTTATTATCGCAGGTATTGCCGGTAACTTCGGATGGTTGTATTGGGGAGGTATTGCAGTTTTTACCGGCATGCTTTTCTATCAGCACAGTATTGTAAAACCTAACGATCTTCGGAGGGTAAACCTGGCGTTTATGACTGCCAACGGGATTGCTTCGGTAGTTTTTGCGGCTTTTGTGGTGATAGATTTATTTGTACATCATTACCAGACCATAAATCCTTAATTCAATGGCCAGATTGCTTTGTATTGATTATGGTTTGAAGCGAACCGGAATAGCGGTAACAGACCCGTTTAAGATCATTGCTACCGGGCTTACCACTGTAGAGTCTAAACAACTGATCCCTTTTTTAAAAGATTATTTTGCAAAAGAGCCGGTAGAAAAGATCATTATCGGGATGCCTAAAAACTGGGATGATACGGATACGCATGCCACGCCGTTAGTTCAAAAGGCTATTAAAGAGCTGAAGAAGCAATTTCCGCAAATGCCGCTGGAGACTGTAGACGAACGTTATACTTCCAAGATGGCAAAAGACGCGATGCTGGAAATGGGGCTTAAAAAAATGCAGCGACGCAATAAAGCCCTGGTAGATGAAATTGCCGCCACCATTATGCTACAGGAGTATCTTGCAAAATGGGGTTGAATCACTTACTTTTTAAATAGTTTTTTAACCCAGCTGAAGATTTTCGCTGGTTCTTTCTGCTCGAAATAGCCGTCCATAAGGGCAACTGCATCGCCATAGATAAATTTTATACCAAACTTTTCGCTGAGGTATTCCAGCAATGAATCAGAGCATTTGATCTCCCCTTCAAAATAATTAGTCCAGCCAAATCTTATCTGTTCAGCTCCCTTTGATAATATCAGGAAATCATTGTCAATGCCGGCATCAATACCGGCATATTTTGACCTTACTTTCCATCCATCCCTGGTTAATGTTCTAATAATCCTGTTCCAATCTTCTGTTTTTACGCCAGTTGCAACTTTCATTGTCTGATATTCTTTAGTAAAGTAAGATTTTTCAGCCAACATAGATCGTGTAGTTTTTAGTACCTTTGCCGGCATGATTCTCCCAATAGTAGCTTACGGCAATCCCGTTTTAAGAAAAGTAGCAGAAGAAATAGGGCCTGATTATCCCGGTTTAAAAGAGTTGATTTCCAATATGTGGGAAACCATGTATGCGAGTAACGGAGTAGGTTTGGCGGCTCCTCAGATTAATAAATCTATCCGTTTATTTGTGGTAGATTCTGCACAGATCTTCGAAGCAATGGAAGACGAAGAAGAAAAGCAGGAGTACCCGGGAGATGAGGGGGCAAAAAAGGTATTCATAAACGCTCATGTAAAAGAACTGAATGGAAAACCCTGGGCTTATAACGAGGGGTGTTTAAGCATACCTAAAGTTAGGGAAGATGTGACACGCGCCGAATCGGTTACTATTGAATACGAAGACGAAAACTTTCAAACACATACCGATACCTATACCGGTATTACCGCAAGGGTTATTTTACACGAATACGATCATATCGAAGGTAAATTGTTTATCGATCATTTACCAGCCCTGAAAAAGCAGTTGCTTAAGAGAAAACTCAATGATATCTCTTCAGGAAAAATCAAGGTAGACTATAAAATGTCTTTTAGCCGTTAGTTATAGCAAGCCGTCGTCGGCAAAGCTATAATACCCGGCGTCGCTTACGATAACGTGATCCAGCACTTTAATATCAAGAAAAGTAGCAGCCTGTTTGATTTTTTCGGTCAGGTACTCATCAGCTTTACTTGGCTTCAGGCTTCCGGAAGGGTGATTATGGCTTAAAATAAGGCTGACAGCATTTTTCTCCAGCGCATGTTTTAAAATAACCCTGGGGTCGGCCACTGTTCCGGTAATCCCACCGGTGCTGATAATATCAAAACTTATAATTTTATTAGACCGGTTAAGGTAAATAACTGCAAATACCTCTTGCTGGTAATCCTTGAGTCGCTCTTTTAGAAAATCCGCCATCTCTTTAGATGTAGTAAAACGTTGCTTATCGGGCATACGGCCCATTTGTCGTCTTCGGCCTAGTTCCATTGCGGCTGCTATAGTGATGGCTTTGGCTTCCCCAATTCCTTTTACCGAGGTTAACTGTTTGATGCTGATAGTGCCCAGTTCGTTAAGATCGTCATTGCCGAGCTTCAGTACGTCTTTGGCCAGCGTTAATGCAGATCTTTCTGGTGTGCCATTATGAATAAGTATTGCTAAAAGCTCCGAATTGCTCAGGTTATTAGCACCAATGGCTGTTAGTTTTTCCCGAGGCCGGTCATCCTTCGGCCATTCTTTGATGGTGTTTTTCTGTTCCATAAGTTAACCTAAAAATACGAAATTTTTAAGTAGTGTATCTTTCTAAGAAAGAGTAATTTGTATTTTAATCACAATAGTTAATTTGTAATAAGGTGGCAACCAGTGTTCTAATATAAAAATGAGTCGCCATAAAATCCGCTACTCAAAAAAAAAGGCTTTCAACCTCATAAATTGAATAAAAAAATATCTTCGCCGCTCATCCACGAACACAATGCATAAAGCTCAATCGATTCCCCATGCTGCTAAAATATTTTCGGGAACAGCATCCGAAGCACTGGCAGTAGAAATAGCAAAACATTTTGGCTGTGACCCCGGAAAGCTTAGTATTCAACGCTTTGCCGACGGCGAGATTTCTCCCAATTACCTGGAAAGTGTAAGGGGCGATTACATCTTCCTGGTTCAGAGCACCTATTCTCCCGGAGATAATCTAATGGAATTATTGCTCATGATCGATGCCGCCAAAAGGGCCTCTGCCTATAAAGTGATAGCAGTTTTGCCTTACTATGGCTATGCCCGGCAAGACAGGAAGGACCGCCCAAGGGTAGCTATTGGCAGTAAGCTGGTAGCTAATATGCTCACAGCAGCCGGAGCAGACCGTATAGTGACTATGGATTTACACGCTCCGCAGATACAGGGATATTTTGATATCCCGGTAGATCACCTGGATAGCCATGCCGTGTTCATTCCCTATATTGAGCAGTTACAGTTAAAAAACCTTACCTTTGCGGCCCCTGACGTGGGAGCAACCAACAGGATCAGGGAAATTGCGAGTTATTTTAACGCTGATATGGTTATTTGCGACAAGCATCGCAAACGGGCCAACGAGATAGCAAGCATGAGATTGATAGGTGATGTGGAAGGCAGAGATGTGGTGATAATTGATGATATCTGTGATACCGGTGGTACTTTGGCTAAATGTGCTGCATTGATTAAGGAGAAAGGAGCCAGGAGTGTGAGGGGCAATGATTACGCACCCTCTGTTGAGTGGTAATGCGTATGAAAATATAGAGAGCAGTGTGTTAGAAGAATTGGTGGTATGTAACACCATTCCGTTGAAAAAGAAAGCCCTAAGATAAAAGTTATTTCTGTGGCAGAGCTATTCGCAGTAGCCATTAAACACGCTTTCGAAAATAAGAGTATTACAAGTTTATTTGTACACTCTAATTTAAGAACCAGTTAGTAAATATTAAAACAACATACAAATGAAAACAATTACAATCGAAGGACAACTGAGGACCGAGTTTGGCAAGTCAGCCACCCGCCAGGTTCGCTCTCAGGGAAATGTGCCTGCTGTAATTTACGGGGTGCTAAAGAAGTAAACTTCAGTGCGTCTAGTGCAGCGTTTAAGCCTTTAGTGTATACACCTAACTTCCAGATAGCAGAAGTTAAAGTGGATGGAGCAACTTACAGATGCATTTTGAAAGATCTTCAGTTTGATAAAGTAACTGATGCTTTAATTCACGTAGATTTATTAGAGCTGGTAGAAGATAAAAAAGTTATCGCTACTGTACCTCTTAAGTACACAGGTACTTCTAAAGGTGTAAGAGCTGGTGGTAGATTTGTTTCTAAGATCAAATCGGTTAAAGTGAAAGCTTTACCAAAGCATTTGGCTGAAACAATCGAAGTAGCTATCGACAATCTTGAGATTAATGAAAATATCAGAATCGAGGATATCGTAGCTCCGGATATGGAAATCCTGAACTCTCCTCGTATCCCTGTTGCTTCTGTAGTAATGACAAGACAATTAAAACAAGAAGAAGCTGCGGCTGGTAAGAAATAATTATAGCAAAAGCTGTGAAATAGGCTGTCTCATCAGAGGCAGCCTATTTTTTTGCCCAAAATTTGCTTTTATAGTGTTACAGTTAAATCAGATAATTTGAATATCTTCTCTGTTATTTAATAAAAAGGATCTTTATGCGAATTGAGTATGAAATTAAACTGGGATTTAAAGACGTGATGATACGCCCAAAACGTTCTACATTAAAAACCCGTGCAGATGTTGAGTTGAACAGGGACTTTACTTTTTACATTCAAAACAGGTTTGGAAAGGCGTCCCTGTTATTGCCGCCAATATGGACACTGTAGGCACTTTTGATATGGCAATAGCCCTCTCTGCAGAGAAAATTATCACAGCTATTCACAAGCATTATTCTATAGAACAGTGGAGCGCTTTTTTGGAGGGTATCGACGATGAGACCTATCAGTATATAGCGGTAAGTACTGGCACCGGTCTTTCCGATGCCGACAAGCTAAAAACATTACTGAGCAGCTATCCTAAACTTAATTTTATCTGCATTGATGTAGCTAATGGTTATTCCGAACATTTTGTGGCATTTGTAAAGCAAACGCGCACATTATACCCCGATAAAACAATTATTGCAGGAAACGTGGTAACCGGAGAGATGGTAGAGGAGTTGCTGCTAGCCGGCGCAGATATCATTAAAGTAGGTATAGGCCCTGGTTCGGTTTGTACCACCAGGGTAAAAACAGGGGTAGGATATCCTCAGTTATCAGCTATTATTGAATGCGCCGATGCCGCGCATGGCCTGGGCGGACAGATTATTTCAGATGGTGGTTGTAAAGTGCCGGGTGATGTGGCCAAAGCATTTGGAGCGGGGGCTGATTTTGTAATGTTGGGAGGCATGCTAGCTGGCCATGACGAGAGTGGGGGAGAAGTGATTGAAGAAAAGAACGAGAAGTATAAGCTGTTTTACGGAATGAGTTCGAAGACAGCAATGGACAAGCATGCTGGTGGTGTAGCTAATTACAGAGCTTCCGAAGGCAAAACGGTTAAAATCCCATATCGTGGTCCGGTAGCTGATACGCTAAAAGATCTGCTAGGTGGTATTCGTTCAACCTGCACTTATGTAGGCGCTGCCCGGTTGAAAGAGCTCACCAAGCGCACCACCTTTATTAGGGTAGCTGAACAACATAATGAGGTATTTGGAGCTTGATGGTGTGTCCTTTCTGCTATCTAGCACCTAGCATCTAATATCCAGTATCCAGCATTCTTTTTTATATAACTAGTTGATAATTAGCGTTTAGCGACATGTAATTTACGCACGATGGCTTGCGGTTCATGTTTTATTATGGTTATTTGGATATTTTTTAAAATAAAAGTGGTAAAAAGTTTTGTGGTGTTGTAAAGAGTTCTATATTTGCAACCCGTTAGCGAATAGCGTAGTTCTTAAAGTGTTGTAAATGTTTGGTAATGAGTTGTTTGAGAAGATTTATCAAAAATAAATTTGGTGAGTTAAAATAAAGCTTTTACATTTGCATCCCGTTTGAGAGTTAAAGACGGAAAGAAGTTCTTAGAAAAGCCCTTAGGGTACTGAATAACAAATTAATAATGAATGACTTATTTTAAGCATTCCGCTTATTTCCCACCTTGTGTAGTTGTAGCTACGGTCTTCGAAAAAAGATTAAAAAAAGTTGGTTAAGTTTTGAAAGTTTTCCTTATCTTTGCCGTCCGAAAATAATTGATCGGGTAGTTCTTAGAGAGGTTTTTGAGTGAGTTTTTGAGATTGGTTCTTGGAAATAAATTTGAAAAAAGTTTCGAAAAAATTTGGCAGATTAAAGTTGAAACACTAGCTTTGCAATCCCAATTAAAAACAACGGTTACGAAAGTTGTTTAGTTCTTCAGAAAGTTACAGAAAAGATGATAGGAGCGTTAGAGGCGCTTGAGTGGTAAAGCCCGCAGATGTAGATGGATCGGGATAGTATTTTACGCTCTGAAAGTTTAGAAATTAGTTCTTTAGATATTTGATAATGACATTTGGTCTGATGGTTCATAACCATAATTATCGCTTTAATCATTAGCATATTAGCACATCAGCGAATTAGCTAATTGGTTGTAAGTTCTTTGAAAGTTTGGAAACAATAGCACAATCAACTACTCTTAATTGAGTAACACGAAAGGTAAGTCAAAAAGCAAATAACATTCGATTTTTGACACGTTAATTTTTCTTCTTGAGAATTTTTAATAGTCAGCAATCAAACTCATTTACAACGGAGAGTTTGATCCTGGCTCAGGATGAACGCTAGCGGCAGGCTTAATACATGCAAGTCGAGGGGCAGCGGGGTAGCAATACCGCCGGCGACCGGCAAACGGGTGCGGAACACGTACACAACCTTCCTTTTAGTGGGGGATAGCCCAGAGAAATTTGGATTAATACCCCGTAACATGATGATGAGGCATCTTATTATTATTATAGTGGCAACACGCTAGAAGACGGGTGTGCGTATGATTAGGTAGTTGGCGGGGTAACGGCCCACCAAGCCTTCGATCATTAACTGGTGTGAGAGCACGACCAGTCACACGGGCACTGAGACACGGGCCCGACTCCTACGGGAGGCAGCAGTAAGGAATATTGGTCAATGGAGGAAACTCTGAACCAGCCATGCCGCGTGGAGGATGAAGGTCCTCTGGATTGTAAACTTCTTTTATATGGGACGAAAAAAGGGCTTTCTAGCTCGACTGACGGTACCATATGAATAAGCACCGGCTAACTCCGTGCCAGCAGCCGCGGTAATACGGAGGGTGCAAGCGTTATCCGGATTCACTGGGTTTAAAGGGAGCGTAGGTGGGTTAGTAAGTCCGTGGTGAAATCTCTGAGCTTAACTCGGAAACTGCCATGGATACTATTAGTCTTGAATATTGTTGAGGTTAGCGGAATATGTCATGTAGCGGTGAAATGCTTAGATATGACATAGAACACCAATTGCGAAGGCAGCTGGCTAAACATATATTGACACTGAGGCTCGAAAGCGTGGGGATCAAACAGGATTAGATACCCTGGTAGTCCACGCCCTAAACTATGGATACTCGACATACGCGATAAACAGTGTGTGTCTGAGCGAAAGCATTAAGTATCCCACCTGGGAAGTACGACCGCAAGGTTGAAACTCAAAGGAATTGGCGGGGGTCCGCACAAGCGGTGGAGCATGTGGTTTAATTCGATGATACGCGAGGAACCTTACCTGGGCTAGAATGCGAGTGCCGTACCGTGAAAGCGGTATTTCTAGCAATAGACACAAAGCAAGGTGCTGCATGGCTGTCGTCAGCTCGTGCCGTGAGGTGTTGGGTTAAGTCCCGCAACGAGCGCAACCCCCATCACTAGTTGCCATCAGGTAACGCTGGGAACTCTAGTGAAACTGCCGTCGTAAGACGTGAGGAAGGAGGGGATGATGTCAAGTCATCATGGCCTTTATGCCCAGGGCTACACACGTGCTACAATGGGGAGGACAAAGAGTCGCAACACGGTGACGTGAAGCTAATCTCAAAAACCTTCTCTCTCAGTTCAGATCGTAGTCTGCAACTCGACTACGTGAAGCTGGAATCGCTAGTAATCGTATATCAGCAATGATACGGTGAATACGTTCCCGGACCTTGCACACACCGCCCGTCAAGCCATGAAAGCCGGGTGTACCTAAAGTCGGTAACCGTAAGGAGCTGCCTAGGGTAAAACTGGTAATTGGGGCTAAGTCGTAACAAGGTAGCCGTATCGGAAGGTGCGGCTGGAATACCTCCTTTTTAGAGCAAGCACTTACCGTGCTGTTGTTTCCTTTTCTTTCAATATTATTGAAGTCTATAGTCAATGGTCGATGGACCATGGTCTGCAGCAAAAGTTCTTTACATAAGACCTGATGGCCAAATTTGAGTACGGCAATCTAAAGCCAGCTGATAATTATCATTTATCATTAGCATATTAGCTAATTATCAAATTGGCCCATTAGCAAACAGATCCGTAGCTCAGCCTGGTTAGAGCACTACACTGATAATGTAGGGGTCACCAGTTCAAATCTGGTCGGGTCTACAAACTGGTAATTAGTTGGCTGGTTGACTGGTTGATAAGTTATTTGCTTGTTAACTGATTAACTAATAAACTAATCAACCTTAACCTGGGGGTTAGCTCAGTTGGCTAGAGCATCTGCCTTGCACGCAGAGGGTCATCGGTTCGACTCCGATATCCTCCACAAAGTAGAAGGTAAGGCGTTACGCCTCACAGAATAGTTCTTTATATAAGATGATAGTGACTTAAAAATAGTTTTAAGGTCTGATGGTTCGCAACCATATTATCAACTAGATCATTAGCAAATTAGCACATCAGCAAATTAGCTAATTGATAGAAGTTCTTTGACATATTGAAAAAATATTGTTAGGAGAGTACCTAACATAGTTTATCGATCATTTTTTGAAATATCACCAATTTATTGGTTGGTCTGAAGAAATGTGGTCGGGTAACAACTACAACAAACTAAATAAAAAGTCCAGTAGAGATACTGGCCTCATATTAATTAAGTTTTATAAACTTTTTTAAAGCAATTAAGGGCGTATGGTGGATGCCTTGGGTCTGAGAGGCGATGAAGGACGTGGTAAGCTGCGATAAGCCAGGGGGAACTGCACACGAGTATTATATCCCTGGATTTCCGAATGGGACAACCTGTTACGTTGAAGACGTATCACTCGAAAGAGAGCCAACCCGGAGAACTGAAACATCTAAGTACCCGGAGGAAAAGAAAATAAGTCAATGATTCCCTAAGTAGTGGCGAGCGAACAGGGAAGAGCCTAAACCGGCTTCGCGTGCGGAGCCGGGGTTGTAGGACCACATTTAGAAAGCATCATCAAGCTGAATCATCTGGAAAGTTGAGCTATAGGGCGTGAAAGCCGCGTAAGCAGAAATTGATGTGGACGAGTGGTATCCTGAGTAGGGCGGGACCGGAGGAATCCTGCTTGAATCTGCCAGCACCATCTGGTAAGGCTAAATACTCCTCAGACACCGATAGTGAACCAGTACCGTAAGGGAAAGGTGAAAAGCACCCTAAATAAGGGAGTGAAATAGTACCTGAAACCGTACGCCTACAAGCGGTCGGAGCATCTTTATGGTGTGACGGCGTGCCTTTTGCATAATGAGCCTACGAGTTAGTCCTCACTGGCGAGGTTAAGTTTTAAACAACGGAGCCGTAGCGAAAGCGAGTCCGAATAGGGCGCTTAGTCAGTGGGGCTAGACGCGAAACTTTGTGATCTATCCATGGGCAGGTTGAAGGTGTGGTAACACACACTGGAGGACCGAACCCGTTGACGTTGAAAAGTCTTGGGATGACCTGTGGATAGGGGTGAAAGGCCAATCAAACTGAGAGATAGCTCGTTCTCCCCGAAATGTTTTTAGGAACAGCCTCGGTTTATAAAGTCTGTTAGAGGTAGAGCTACTGATTGGGCTAGGGGCTTCACCGCCTACCAAACCCTGACAAACTCCGAATGCTAACAGATGTTTACCGGGAGTGAGGCTGCGGGCGCTAAGGTCCGTGGCCGAGAGGGAAATAACCCAGAATAGCAGCTAAGGTCCCCAATACATAGTTAAGTTAATCAAACGATGTAGAGCTTCAATAACAGCCAGGATGTTTGCTTGGAAGCAGCAATTCATTTAAAGAGTGCGTAACAGCTCACTGGTCGAGAGGCTCTGCGCGGAAAATAATCGGGTATTAAACTATGAACCGAAGCTCTATGATCGGCGCTCAAGCGCATGATCGGTAGGGGAGCATTCTGACTGCATCGAAGGTGTACGGCGACGTATGCTGGAGCGGTTAGAAAAGAAAATGTAGGCATAAGTAACGATAAATAAGGTGAAAAACCTTATCGCCGAAAGTCTAAGGGTTCCTGATCAACGTTAATCGGATCAGGGTTAGCCCGGTCCTTAGTCAAACCCGAAAGGGGTAGACGATGGAAAGCAGGTTAATATTCCTGCGCCCACTATGCATTAAAAGTGACGGAGAATGCTAGCACTACAGGCTGACGGATTAGCTGAGTGGATCCTTCGGGTGAAGCGCAAGTGTGAAAGTTCTTCCAAGAAAAGCGAGCATAGCGGCCGGTACCGCAAACCGACACAGGTAGACGGGATGAGTATTCTAAGGCGCTCGGGTGAGCCGTGGAGAAGGAACTAGGCAAATTGATGCTGTAACTTCGGGATAAAGCATACCACTTTCGGGTGGTCTCAGTAAAATGGTTCAACCAACTGTTTAACAAAAACATAGGGCCCTGCAAAATCGAAAGATGACGTATAGAGCCTGATACCTGCCCGGTGCTGGAAGGTTAAGGAAGGATGTTCGGCGCAAGCCAAAGCTTCTGACTGAAGCCCCAGTAAACGGCGGCCGTAACTATAACGGTCCTAAGGTAGCGAAATTCCTTGTCGGGTAAGTTCCGACCTGCACGAATGGTCTAATGAGTTGAACGCTGTCTCCTCCACGAGCCCGGTGAAATTGTAGTATCGGTGAAGATGCCGGTTACCCGCCACGGGACGGAAAGACCCCGTGAACCTTCACTATAACTTTGCATTGATTTTGAATTACGGATGTGTAGCATAGTTGGGACGCTATGAAGCGGTGGCGCCAGCCATTGTGGAGCGGTCGTTGAAATACCAACCTTCTTTGATTTAGGATCTAATCCCTAGCGGGAAACAGTGCATGGTGGGTAGTTTGACTGGGGTGGTCGCCTCCTAAAGAGTAACGGAGGCTTGCAAAGGTTCCCTCAGTACGGTTGGTAATCGTACGCAGAGCGCATTAGTATAAGGGAGCTTGACTGTGAGGCAAACAGGCCGAGCAGGGACGAAAGTCGGCTAAAGTGATCCGGCGGTTCTGTATGGAAGGGCCGTCGCTCAAAGGATAAAAGGTACTCCGGGGATAACAGGCTGATCTCCCCAAGAGCTCATATCGACGGGGAGGTTTGGCACCTCGATGTCGGTTCGTCACATCCTGGGGCTGGAGAAGGTCCCAAGGGTTCGGCTGTTCGCCGATTAAAGTGGCACGTGAACTGGGTTCAGAACGTCGCAAGACAGTTCGGTCCCTATCTGTGGTGGGCGTTAGTAAATTGAGAGAACATGACCTTAGTACGAGAGGACCGGGTCGTACGTACCGCTGGTGTATCAGTTGTGCCGCCAGGTGCAATGCTGAGTAGCTAAGTACGGACAGGATAAACGCTGAAAGCATCTAAGCGTGAAACCTATCTCAAGATGAGTTTACTTTTAAGGGCCGTAAGAGACTATTACGTTGATAGGCTACAGGTGTAAAGGTGGTAACATCAAAGCCGAGTAGTACTAATTGCCCGTACGCTTTAATTTTATTTTGTTAGGTACTCTTCTAATTTTTTCTTTTTCCAATATGTTATCTTATTGTTGGTTTACTGGTTTATTAGTTGATATGGATTGGTTCCTGTTCAACAAGTAAACAAATCAACCAATTACCTTTTATGGTGGTTATACCAAGGGTGTTCACCTCTTCCCATACCGAACAGAGAAGTTAAGCCCCTTAAGGCCGATGGTACTGCACAACAATGCGGGAGAGTAGGTAGCTGCCATTCTTTTTAGAAAGCCTCACAGTTTTGTGAGGCTTTTTTATGCACAATACCAGCCTGAACTACCCGCATCATCTAAATCAGAAGTTTGTAGCCACCAGCCATAACACAGAAGATTAGCACCTCAAGCCCGGCCCTATAACAATACTTTTTTTTAAAATCCCATCTGCCGGGCTCCTGTACCATACATTAATCTTTCTTTTTGCTGTTAAAACCAATATCAAGCTTGATAATTGAACAAAATTTTCCAAAAGAAATTCTGGTTTGTAATTATGTATCGTATTTTTGACGTAAGTTGCTATTTTACAGTTATTTTGTAATTTTGATGGTACAACATGAAGTTTTTAATCGTCGGACTGGGAAATATTGGCAACGAATACGCACATACCAGGCATAATATCGGATTTGATGTAGTTGCTGCATTCGTTCAAAAGCATGGTGGTAGTTTCAGGCAGGATAGATTGGCTTTTGTTGCCGATATAAAGTGGAAGGGAAAGCTATTTGTTTGTGTTTGCCCTACAACTTATATGAACTTAAGCGGGAAAGCCTTTAAATACTGGATGGATAAAGAGAAAATAGCGCTTGAAAATACTTTTACGATCCTGGATGATCTTTCTTTACCCATCAATAAAATAAGAATCAGGGGGAGTGGTAGTGACGGGGGACATAACGGTTTGAAAAGTATACAGGACTCAGTGGGATCTATTGCTTACCCGAAGCTTCGGTTTGGCATTGGCAATAACTATCCTAAAGGTATGCAATCTGATTTTGTGTTAGGAAAGTGGACCAAACAGGAAGATCCGGTAGTAAAGTTCAAAATAGATAAATCGATAGAAGCAATCGAAATATTTGCTACTCAAGGATTAAATGCAGCTATGAACACTATTAATAATCTGGAGTTTGATTAAGATTTTGATCTTGTAGAAAAACCCTTATATCATGAAAATTTTTGTATCGGAAGAAATTATGCGGCACATGCTAAAGAATTGGGTAATGAGGTACCTGAAGAGCCCGTTATTTTTCTGAAGCCCAAAACCGCCCTTTTAAAGCCACATTTACCTTTTTATTATCCCGAGTTTACAAACGAACTGCACTATGAGTGCGAATTGGTTTTACGCGTTTGCAAAAATGGTCGTTACATTAATAAAAGGTATGCTCATCAATATTACGACGCTATAACTCTTGGAATAGATTTTACGGCAAGAGATATTCAAAATGAGCTCAAACAAAAAGGACTTCCTGGGAAAAGGCAAAAGCCTGGGATAATTCTGCTGTTTTGGGCGATTGGAAACCGCTCAGTGATTTCCCTAATCTAAAAGATATCAATTTCGGCTTTTACAAAAACAACGAATTGGTTCAGCAAGGCAATTCGGGCAATATGATTTATAGCTTCAATACGCTCTTGGTCAATATTTCAAAGTACTTTTCTCTGAATATAGGTGATGTTATTTTTACCGGTACCCCTTCTGGTGTTGGGGAAGCACTTCCTGGAGATGATCTCGAAGGTATATTGGAGGACAGTATTGTGCTGAATCTAAAGGTCGAGTAAGACTTTTTTACGAGAAGTTTTCATTTGCGGATATTTAGTTTTTGAAAGTGTTATATTTGCAACATAGTTTCAATTTGCAAAGAGTATTTCGTATACGACAAATTTTAGCCGTAGCCCTGCTATTGGCTTTCGCAATAGGCGTTACACCTAAGCTGTATTTTCATGAACTATTCGCCAACCATACAGACAACAATTGTGTAGATCATTACTCAGGAAAAACTCAGTTTTCTACTTATAAGTTTAATTGCGGGTTGGTTAATATGGAAGGAGTATCTCCCTTCCTGGAAGCAAAGCAAACCTATCCCGCAAGTCCCGATATTTTTCTTCAATGCTATCCTGATATTCCCATAAATGATTGGGTGCAGCTGCAACCAGAACGTACCCAACATCGCGGCCCGCCTGCATTATCCTGATTTAAGAGTTAGTTTATTCGCTTTTCTGGCAAACTCTAAAGAGTTAGCTGTTCTATTTCTATACATTACAGTGTAGACTTCGTGTTTACATGTATTCAAATTATTCAGGTTATGCAATTCAGATATATTTTATCCATGTTATTTTTACTAGCCACTCACGTATTGTTGGCCAATGATGAAAAGGCAGGCTTATCTGGTGTGGTAACAGATGCTACCACTCAAACTTCGTTAGCTGGCGCTACTATTTCAATACCCGATCTTAGGTTGACTACTACTACCGATGCTAATGGCCGGTATGAATTTAATGCGCTTACGAGTGGACGATTAACGATACAGGTATCCTATGTAGGTTACAAGTCGAAAGTAGAGATGGTTACAGTTCAGGGACAGACGACCCAGAACTTTTCTCTATCTCCATCAGTGGTTGAAAATGAAAATGTGACAGTTACCGGTGTTTCTTCAGCAACGCGTTTAAAATCCACACCGGTTCAGGTGTCTATTATTTCTAAAAAAGATATTCAACAATCGGTAGGTAATAATCTTTTAGACGTGGTGGCCAAAGAGGCGGCGTTTCTATAGTTACTACAGGACCCGCAATAGCGAAACCATTTATACGCGGACTTGGTTATAATCGTGTAGTAACTATTAATGATGGTATGAGGCAGGAGGGACAGCAATGGGGCGATGAACATGGCCTCGAAGTAGATGAATATAGTGTGCAAAAAATAGAGATTTTGCGTGGGCCGGCTTCACTGATGTATGGCAGCGATGCGATCGGAGGAGTAATTAATATACTAACCAATACCCCAATAGCTAATAATACAATACAGGCTAATGTACAATCTACGGTGAACGCGAATAATCGCATGTTTGGACAGTACGCAAACGTAGCAGGTAATGTCAATGGTTTCAACTGGAATGCTTATGGGAGTATTAAAACAGCGGGAGACTATCGTAATAAATACGATGGCAATGTGTTAAACAGCAGGTTTAACGAAAAGAATTTTGGTGGTTATATTGGTATTAATAAGCGATGGGGATTTTCGCACCTGATCTTTTCTCATTTTGACCAGCATATGGGAATGGTAGAAGGTGAGCGTAATGAAGCTGGCCAGTTTCTTTATGAGGACGCGTTACCGTCAAATAGTATCATTAAAGGTAGAACACCATTAGATCCTAACCAGCGGGTTCAACATGCAAAATTAGCGTTAGATAATAGCTTTTCCCTGGCAAATGGTGGCAGAATCACCGCTTTGATTGGTTTTCAACGCAATCAACGCAGGGAGTTCGGGCATGATCATGAGGAGGAGCATCACGACGAACATGAGCATGAAGACCACGATCATGAAGAGGAGTCAGGAGCGCCCTCAGCTTACTTTGATTTAAAGACGATCAATTATAGTATCGCCTATCATATTCCGGAGTGGAATAACTGGAAAAGCAGTTTTGGTGTAAATGGAATGGGGCAGCAAAATCAGAATAAAGCGGCCGAAGCCATTATACCCGACTACAGTTTATTTGATGGGGTGTATATGGTGTTGCTTCCAAAACCTGGAATCAAACAACAGTGAGCGGCGGACTACGGTATGACATCAGAAGCATTAACAGCAAAATGATGTTGGGTGAAGAAGGCGGGGAGAGGTTTCAGGCATTTTCTAAAATCTTCTCCAATGTTTCGGCTAGCCTGGGAGCTACACATGCTATTAGCGACCATGTATCTTTAAAAGCTAATATTGCCAGGGGATTTAGAGCGCCTAACTTATCGGAATTGGCAGCTAATGGTGCACATGAGGGAACCAATCGTTATGAGATAGGAGAACGGGGGCTTAAAAGCGAAGTGTCTACAGCGGTTGATGCCGGAATAGAAATCACAACCAATCATATTGATATTAGTATAGCACCTTATTTTAACCACATCAGTAATTACATTTTTTATAACAGGTTACTGGGTAGCAATGGAGCTGATTCATTGATAGATGGTGTACCTGTGTTTCAATTTAATCAGCAAAATGCAAGGCTGATGGGTATTGAAGCCCGTTTCGATGTTCACCCGCATCCACTGGATTGGCTACATTTCGAAAACACTTTTAGCTTTGTTAGAGGAAAATTTGTTCAGCCGGTTGATGGTTCGCATAACTTACCGCTGATAGCTCCGGCCAGTGTTTTAACAGAACTGAGGGGAGAGTTTGCAGATGTATTGAAGCTGTTCTCTAATTTATATATAAAAGTAGAAATGAACGCCGTTGCAGCTCAAAACGATTTTTTTGCTGGTTACGAAACAGAGACTGCTACAAAAGGTTATGTTTTATTCAATGCCGGAATTGGTGCCGACATAAAAATTGCCAATAAAAAGCGGTTTACCTTCAATGCAGGATTACAAAATATTGGAGATGTTGGATATCAAAGCCATTTGAGCCGGTTAAAATATGCAGATGCAAATCCGGTTACAGGAAGAGTAGGTGTATTTAATATGGGACGTAGTTTTACGGCCCGTATAATTATACCATTTGAATGGAAATTATGATACCTGAAAAATGAAGCATAACGTCACCCTCTGCCGGTGAGGTTTTTTTATGTTTATACTTTAACTTTATAGGAATCGATAAAAACTATGGAGTCTGCAAACGAGTTTATTCAACTGGCCAATTCTTCCAGGTTTAAGTTTTTTCTGTTAAGGAAACTGCCTTCCGCATATTTCAGCGGAGTGCGCTTGAAAACTTTATCGGAAGATGCCTGCTTGGTTACTGTGCCGTTTAAGTGGTTTAGTCAAAATCCATTTCGCTCTACCTATTTTGCATGTCTTGCTATGGCTGCCGAATTGAGTACGGGCGCATTGGCAATGGCACAGGTTTATAAAAGAAAACCTGCTGTTTCGATGCTGGTTGTAAAAATGGAAGCAGCGTATTTTAAGAAAGCAACTGAGTTGACAATATTTACTTGTAATAATGGTGCCGAATTCAAGAAGTCAGTAGCCGATGCCATCGAAACAGGCGAATCACAGGCCTTAACTGCCTATTCAGAGGGTCGAAATGCAGCAGGTGAACTTATTGCCCGCTTTAGTTTTACCTGGTCGTTTAAAGCAAAGCTGCCTAACGCCGGATGAGCCGGGTTGTTTACAGCAATTCTTTTACTTGTTGCGTGAAAGCATTGAGCTCTTCGTTTTGCTGAATGATAAAAGTATTGCTTTCAAATGATCCTAACACACTTTCCATCTCTTCCTTTGTATCATACACCATATTCTTAAAAGTGTTTTTATAATCTTTTTCCTTCGAACTGGATACACTTTGGTAATCCACTCCTTAGTTTCAGGGTTTGTTGAAAAAGACTTTTGAGGAAACTTTTGTCAATTTGCTCGAATGATACATTTTCGCTTCTTGCTAATAAGAATAGGGCATGTAGCATTTTTTGAGTATCGTACTGCTGTCCCTGTTCCTTGTAAAATTGGTGTATTTCTTCCCAGCCTTTTAGTACACCGTTTCTTACCTGATCAAGAAGGTTATCTACCCGGTCTTTCGCTATCAGCTGACCTCCTATATTAATCCACTCCTGTAAATCGATGTTTAATTTACCTGCATGAATCAGTTCGAAAAAGCGATCGTAATTGTTTGCACTAATGTATTTAATTATTTCACTTCCGGCATAAAATGACAGCATACGCTTGTATACATTGTATGCTTGTTGAACTTTAATGATTTGTACTTCCCTTTTAGAGTTTTCAAAACCAGAAGCGGTCACGTTTAGTTTAGTTACCAGAGGCGAATTATGTTCTAACAAAGACTTCCCCTTAGCTGAAAATTCAGCGTCGCTTCCCACTATTTCGTTGTCCTTGTAAAAAGCTCTGCCGGTAAATAATTCTAACAGCCGAAGTGATTTGTAGATCTCGTTCGCCGTATCGGGCGCCAAGCAATTAAACTCCAGCTCTTGCTGCTTGTTGATTCTCTTATCTCTCTCCGAAAATTTCCTTTCATTTCTTTGAATGGCATACATATTATACAGAAACCAATACGCAGGCATGATAACGAGCTTATTGTTGCTTTCTTCATTACTTATGAGTGCAAAAGGAAAAGGGATATCCAGTTCCGCTGGATAATTACCTTTCGCTATCATGGCAAATGATGCAAACCTGGAGTTGTGTTTAAGGCTTACACATAGGCCCGGCCAAAAGCCCCGGCCTGCCTGTAGTTCACCATCAGCACCCCTTGAATTGTGGTTGGAACCAATGGTCGCCCCAGCTGCCATATTACTTTGTCCCATTACCAAGGCTGCGCACAGAAAAGAATTATTATTATGATGTTGTTCGTGTGCCGGAAATATCAATGAGTTTAAAACCTCGCAGCAGGATACCGTGGCATTCTCACCCAGATAAGAGTTGATAAGCCGGGCTCCATACTTTAATTGCGAAAAGGGAGATAGGATAAAACGTACGGCCTTAACACCATAAAAGGCACGGCTTCCAACTCCCATAATACCATTTACCATTTCGCATCCTTCTCCAATTTGCGACTTAGCTTCTTCGTTGGAATTAATGGTGAGGTTTTTTAGTTTATTGGCCCCTTTAACATACGCATCTGTCCCCATCTTAACGTCCTTGATGATATGGGTGTTTTTAATTACTGTTCTCTTGCCCACCTTACCATAATATCCATGTATGGCATCAAACTTTTTTCAGTGAACTGCTGAAAGGCATGCATCAGTTTTTCATCACCCCTGTACTTTGTCCATAGCCAGGCATCTCCTGCTAACATACCATCAAAGGGTAATACCTTTCTGCCTCCGTTTTCATTGCACAACTCCATCCATATCCGAACACTTTCTTTCTCGCCTTCTTTTAATATCCCATTGCCAAATTTTGCGTGGGAGGTACAACTCATTTCATTGACGTTGGCGATAATAACATCGTCATCAATAATATAATGACCAAGGAATTTTACATTACTGATAGAAACATTGTCACCAATATCGCAACTTACAATCTGGCTGTGATAGAGCCCTACCGGGAATTTCACTTCGCTGAACTCCAGGAAGTATTGTTCCAGTTTTCCAATACGAACCAGTCCGTAAAAAGTACATTCTTCTATCAAATGTATATCTATACCATCTCTCACCCATACATCATCCCAATTGCCCGACCGGTTGCGGTTTGATTGAAGAATAGTGATTTCCTGCTTGGTCAGTGGCCGGTAGTCATTTGCCGGATTCTGTTGAAATCTCAAATAGTATTCATCTTTACCTTCCGGTAAAAATGCTGCCGGTATAAAATTATATCCCAGTTGGTCTGCTTTGTGTTTTTTATCTGATTCATTGATCTGCGGCAGAAGGTTATTTGAGTAGGGAATTATTTATTTGGAAAGTTGGCAAAACCTTATTCTACGGTAACGCTTTTAGCCAGGTTACGCGGCATGTCTACATTGCAATCCTTGGCCACCCCAATATAATAGGAGAGCAGTTGTAATGGAATAACATTGATCAAAGGTGCAATTACTTCGTCGGTTTCAGGGACGATCATCACATCATCGCAGATACTTGTTGACATTTCATCGCCCTCTGTTATAACCGCTATGAGTTTTCCTTTACGGGCTTTGATCTCCTGCATATTGCTTACGACTTTTTCATGATAAGCATCTTTTGTTGCTACAAACACCACGGGCAAATGTTCATCTACCAGGGCAATGGGACCATGTTTCATTTCAGCCGCAGGATAGCCTTCTGCATGTATATAAGAAATTTCTTTGAGCTTCAATGCTCCTTCCAAAGCAATGGCAAAATTAAAACCGCGGCCCAGGTACAGAAAGTCGCGGGCGTCTTTATATTTTTCTGCTATGGATTTAATATGTTCATGATGGTTTAATACCCACGCAGCTTTTTCAGGAACGGCGTCTAATTCATTCAATAGTCTTCTATATTTCTCATTCGATAAAGTACCTTTCATGTATCCTACTTTCAAAGCGATCATCATCAACACTGTTAGCTGTGCTGTAAAGGCCTTGGTTGAAGCAACGCCTATTTCCGGGCCAGCATGGGTGTAAGCTCCGGCGTGCGATGCACGGGCTATGGAGGAGCCCACTACATTTACTACACCCAGGATAATGGCGCCTTTTTCTTTGGCGCTTTCTATGGCAACCAAAGTATCAGCTGTTTCTCCACTTTGGCTTATTGCAATGATAACGTCTCCCTTGTTAATTACAGGATTGCGATACCTGAACTCTGAAGCGTATTCTACTTCAACATTGATCCGGCAGAGATCTTCAATAATATATTCTGCTACCAAACCTGCATGCCAGCTGGTACCACAGGCAATAATAACAATTCGGTTAGCGTTAATAATTTGTTCGGCGTATTGTTGTATACCAGCCATGGTAATGGTTCCGGCAGTAGCATCCAGTCTCCCACGCAGGCAGTCGTAAATAGTAGTGGGTTGCTCAAAAATCTCTTTCAGCATGAAATGGTCATAACCGCCTTTCTCTATCGCAGCCAGCTCAAGGTCTAGCTTTTGCACGTAGGGAGTGATTTTTTCATTACCCAGGTTCTTTAAAATAAGCTCATCAGGTTTTACTATAGCCAGCTCATAGTCGTTTACATAAACAACTTCCTTGGTATATTCCAGCATCGGAGAAGCGTCTGAACCTAAAAAATGTTCACCCTTGCCAACGCCAATAACCAACGGGCTTCCTTTGCGCGCTGCAATAATAGTATCTGGGTTTTCATTGTCAATTAATAATATAACGTAAGCTCCTGTAACACGTTTTAAAGCAATCCTTATAGCTTCCTCCAGGGTGCATTCGTTGTTTGTTTTAATCTCTTCAATGAAGTTTAAAAGCACTTCTGTGTCAGTGTCACTTTTAAATGTGTATCCCTTTTTAGAAAGTTCGGATTTTAGTTGGGCGTAGTTTTCAATAATGCCATTATGTATCATGGCTATATTACCGCTCGCCGAATAGTGTGGGTGGGCATTTTTGTCGTTGGGTTCTCCGTGGGTAGCCCAGCGGGTATGGCCAATACCTGTAGTTCCGGCCACATTGTTGGTTCCAATGCTTTCTTCCAGGTCAGCTACTTTTCCCTTCTTTTTATAAATAGTAACATCATCTTTTTGCTGAAGTGCTACTCCCGCACTATCGTATCCACGATATTCTAATCTTTTCAGTCCTTTTATAATAACGGGGTAAGCCTGCCTTGTACCCGTATAACCTACAATGCCACACATAGTATAAAGTTTTTAGGAAGGCGAAAATAAGGTTTTTAAAATTCTGCGCAACCGTTTGCACAGAATGCCTCAGTTCCATTACGTTATGTGTGTAAAATAGTTTGCTGCTAATTAGAGAAGTGTACCCTTTAACAACATGAAAGCCATAGAGAAGTAGATGATCAGTCCTGTTACGTCCACCAGTGTTGCAACAAAAGGTGCAGAGCTTACGGCCGGATCGGCGCCCATTTTTTTCAAAAGTAAGGGAAGCATGCTGCCCGATAAAGTACCCCAGAGTACCACTCCGAGTAAGGTAGAGCCTAGCGTAAAAGCAAGCGGAAGCCAATGTTCACCATATAAAGTGGGGGTTACCAGGTGAAAGATGTAGATGCGTAAAAACCAATAACTCCCAAAACAGTACCCAGTAGAATTCCTGAAATAATTTCGCGGCGCATTACCCGCCACCAGTCGCTGATATACACTTCGCCAACAGCCATTGCCTGAATGATCAGTGTTGAAGCCTGGGAACCGCTGTTGCCTCCACTACTGATAATTAAAGGAATAAACAAGGCCAAAACTACTGCACGGGCAATTTCATCTTCAAAAAAGCCATAGCTGTAGCAGTTAACATTTCTCCCAGGAATAAAACTACCAGCCAGGGAATACGTTTTCTGAAAAGTCTTAATAAAGGGATATCCAGGTAAGGTTCTTCAAATGCCTGTGTCCCCCCATTTTCTGCATATCCTCGCTATATTCTTCTGTAGCAACCCAAAGTACATCATCTATAGTAACAATGCCCAGTAGTTTATTGCTTTCGCTTACAACAGGTAATGCCACCCTGTTATTCATCTTAAAGATCTCGCTGGCTAATTCCTGGTCATCGTAAGCTTTCAGCGATATCACTCTTTCGTCCATCAGCTCCGATACTTTGGTACTGGGAGAGCTTAATATGAATTCACCTATACGGATATCATCCAGTAATTCTCCGGTTTGGTTAATAACATATATAACGTTGATCGCCTCACTGTTTTTGCCGTATTTCCTGATAATACCAAATACTTCCTCTACCGTATTATGGGAATAAACGTATACATAATCAGGGTTCATTAAGCGCCCGATGCTGTTTTCAGGATATCCCAGTAGCGACAGGGTAACCCGTCTCTCTTCAGGATCGAGCAATTTAATAAGCTCTCTTACGGCATTGGAGGGAAGTTCTTCCAAAAAATCGGTTCGGTCATCTGCGGGTAATTCATTTAAGAGGGCCGCAGTATAGCTGGGAGGTAACTCTTGTATCACACTTTTTTGCTCCAGAACCTCCAGTAGCTTGAAGACATTCACGGCACGGTGAACAGACATGTTGGCTATAATCAGCGCCTCATGCTCCGGAAATTCGTATACCAGGTCAACAACATCGCTAATATTCTGGTCATCAAGAAATTCCTTTATTTCAGATTTCTTGCCTAATTCCAATATCGCTTCAAATTGTGCCGGTATGGATATCTCGTCTTCTTCCAATTGCATTCGCCAAATTTACGAACTTCGATTATGCAGGAAACTACATATAGGTATTTTTTGATAAATTAATATTGAAGTCATCCGGGGCCAATTAAACAGATGCTGCATGTTTTGAAAAAGCATGGCGTTCTTTGTTTGTAATAACCTTATTGAACAATTACTTTTGTCCGAAAATCAATCGACTTGATAGCTCATTGTTTATATATAACAGAAACCGAAGAGATGGGAAAGGGTGTTTTCACCACCGAAGATATTGCAAAGGGATCGGTTGTGGAGATAGCACCGGTTTTAGTAATGTCTGCTGAAGAACGGATGCTGTTAGATAAAACCCTGCTACACGATTATATTTTTGAATGGGGCGAAGATACCGGTCAGTGCTGTATGGCTTTGGGGTGGGTGCCTGTTTACAATCACTCTTATAATAGTAATTGCGATTATGAAATGGACTACGACCAGAATACTATTACGATAAAAACGGTAAGGAAGATAATAGCAGGCGAAGAATTATTTATCAATTACAGTGGTTCGTGGGATGCAACAAAACCTGTTTGGTTTGACGCGAAATAAGCTTTAAAACAAACGATTGTCCAATCCGTATGGTTTACTTCGTTCAATAATGATTTTCTTGAAATCTTTATGGGCCGGGTTCAGCAAATAATTATTTTCTTCCGGTATTACAGCTGAGGGGATTTTTAGAACAAGGTCAGATCTGGATTGAAGAAACTCATCTCCTATATATTTTGTATAATCCATATCCTTACTCCATGTTTTTTTCAATACAGAGCGGTCTATTTCGATAATTTCACTATCAGGAACAGATAGTTCCACAAGATGATAAGAGGGAAGGAGTGAAGCGGTGGTTCTGTCGTAGTTTACCACAATTTCTAAAACGGCAAGGGAAATATGTTCTGCTCCATAGAGCGCGTATTGCCCCTTGTTGTTCCAGCGACCTCCATATAAAAATGCACCGTATCCCGAAAGATCATCCTGGTATTCTGAGCGAACAAGTCTGTAAATAATCATTATGCCGATATACCGTGTTGAATTCTTCCCAAAGTATCTATTACTTCCTGGATACCATTATGAGTAGCTAATTTATTTTTCACTGCTTCTCCGTTGAGTGAGAATGGTTTGCTTTGCAACCAGCTTTTAAAGCCCTCCTGGCCGAACATTTCATTTCCTATATCAATCAAGACCTCCAGCAATAGTATACGTTCTATTTGTAACCCGTTAAAGCCTCCATCATCTTTTGCGTAGCGGTGCAGGGTACGCTCGCTCATAAAGAGCATCTCAGACCAATCTCCTAAAGTAAATGGGCTTTTAGCAAGTATTTTTTAAAATCTTTATAGGTGAAATCTTTAACCAATACCTCTACCTGGCTGGATTTTGGCGTAATTTGGTAGACCGCTGCGGGCTCTTCTACCTGGCTGATAGATATGTTAGGAATATATTTTTTGATACTTTTTTCATATCATGTCATTTGTCACAAATATACATGTTTTTTGTCTGTTTTTAAACACTTTCTTTTCTTTTTCGTTCAACAGGTTTGACTATCTCTGCTTTATATTTGCTTTATTGGAACAGGAAATAATAATGTATACAGATGGTGCATCGAGGGGGAATCCGGGACCAGGTGGTTACGGAGTTATTCTTATGTACAAAGGGCACGGTAAAGAGTTGTCTGGCGGGTTTAAGCGTACTACTAATAACCGCATGGAGTTAATGGCTGTTATTGAAGGATTAAAAGCACTGAAAACCAACAATATACCCATTGCCATTTATTCTGATAGTCAGTACGTTGTCAACTCTATTTCTAAAGGATGGTTACGCAATTGGATTAGAACAGATTTTAAAGGCGGGAAAAAGAATAAAGATCTGTGGTTACAGTATAATCAGTTGGCGAAAAACTTAAATATTAAAATGCATTGGGTGCGTGGGCATGCGGACAACCCTTTTAATAACCGGTGCGATGAATTGGCCACAGCTGCCGCCGATGGCAAAAACCTGAAGATTGATATGGGCTTTGAGCAGGAAGCTGGTTAATAGTTTTAATAAAAAATGTAGCAATAATGAAAAAGCATTGTCTTACTGTTGATCTTAAAAATGATGCAGATTTAATTGCAGAATACGAGCAGCAGCATAAAGAAATATGGCCTGAAATTGAATCGAGTATTCGTGCTGCCGGCATAGAGAATATGGAAATATACAGGGTGGAAAATCGTTTGTTCATGATCATGGAGGTTAATGATGATTTTTCTTTTGAAAAAAGCAGGCTTCAGACGAGGCTGATAGTAAAGTGCAGGAATGGGAAGCGCTTATGTGGAAATACCAGCAGGCCCTGCCTTTTGCCAGGCCCGGCGAAAAATGGGTATTGATGAAAAAAATCTTTCAGCTATAATTGAGTCAGGAACGACCTATGAATCTTCGGCAACTTTCGTATATATTATTAGCATCCTCTATTTTGTCGTCCTGTTATGTGGCGAAAGCCTATCGCTTTAGAAAGTTTGAATTAAAGGACCTGGGAAAGTTTAAAGCCACCACTTTGCAAAAAGCGATCGGCCGTTTCGGTTTTTTCATGCAGATGAAAGCCGTTTCCCGTTAAAGTCGTACCTCGATTCTAATTTACAGAATAGCCTGACTTATGGCTTCCTGGTTATAAGAAATGATAGTATTTTATATGAAAAGTATTTTGGAGAGGTGGATTCATCGGCTATCTTTCCCTCTTTTTCGGTTGCCAAATCTTTTGTAGGCACCTTAGCACAAATTGCTCACCAGGAGGGGAAAATCAAATCTTTAAATGACCCCGTAACTCAATACCTGCCCTGGTTATCTAAAAGTGACCAGGCCTGGAGTAATATAACAGTGCAGAATGTGCTGGATATGCGAACCGGGGTAAAGAGTGATGAAACTTATAATAGTCCTTTTAGTGATGTAATTCAATTAGGTTTTACGCGAAATGTGATGGCAACATTAAAGAAGGTAAAAATAGCTTCTGATTCAAAGGCTTTTGTTTATAAAAGTGTAAATACGCAATTGTTGGGTGCTATAGTAGAAGCTGCCACCGGAGAAAAGTTGGCCAGTTATTTACAGCAGAAATTATGGTTACCCATGGGTATGGAAAGTGATGCGGCCTGGCAAACTGATGCCCACGGCACTGCCCGGGCTTTTTGTTGTTTAAACGCTACGTTAAAAGATTTTGCAAAACTCGGCCGGCTTTATTTAAATAACGGAAATTGGAACGGTAAACAAATTCTTTCAGAGAATTGGGTGCAAACTATTTTGAATGCAGATACCATGCGGGTGTACCAGGGTTATAAAAATCATTGGTGGAGCAGCCGGAATATAAAAAGATTTAGCGATTCACTGCAGGCAACTCAATTTATTGCAGCACAAAAAGAGCGCTGGTACCTGGGGCAGGGTGTACGAAATGGAAAAGTGTTTTTTAGTGCTTATAACAATTTACCTGCAGTATTTGCTCAGGGAATGTTAGGGCAATTTGTTTATATCAATCCCGGTAAAAATCTGATTATTGTTAGAATGGGGCATAATTGGAAACATAAGGACTTTTACGCGCAAAGGTTTATTGAAAACCTGGCGGGGATGATATCAAATAAAAAGCCACTAAAATAGTGGCTTACTAGTTCTATTATAAATTTCTTAGTATTCGTCTTCGTTGAATAGAAAATCCTCCTGGGTAGGATAATCAGGCCAGATGTCTTCGATAGTTTCATAAACATCTCCTTCATCTTCCAGTTCCTGCAGATTTTCTACAACCTCCAGCGGGGCTCCGCTACGGATTGCATAGTCAATCAACTCGTCTTTGGTAGCCGGCCAGGGGCATCCTCAAGGTAAGAAGCTAATTCAAGTGTCCAAAACATAGTATAATCGGTTTTCTATAATTAACGTTAATAAGCAACAAAGAGTTGCAAACTGATTTAAAAAATTTGTGCAAAAGTAACTGTATTACTGAATTTTCCAAATTGCTTTTTTTAAACCCTTTTTAAACATTTTTGACGTTATTTCAAATGCAAAACTTTTACATTTGAAAGGATTATTTTTATCAGCATAACTCTTCTTAATGATATACGGAAAAGACATTCATAAGGCTTACGGAACGATACAGGTGTTAAAAGGGGTGGATGTGGAGGTCGGAAGGGGAGAAGTGGTGTCTATCGTGGGGCCATCGGGCAGTGGTAAAAGCACCTTGCTGCATATTTTAGGTACGTTGGATAAGCCCGATCGGGGGCAGGTGACAATGAATGATGTTCGTATAGACTGTCTGAATTCCAGGAAATTAGCAGCATTTCGAAATAAAAATATTGGCTTTGTTTTCCAGTTTCATCATTTGTTGCCAGAATTTTCGGCTCTTGAAAATGTATCAATTCCTGCCTGGATCGCCGGGCGTAAGAAAAAAGAAGTAGAAGAACAGGCAAAAAATTTACTGCAAATACTGGGCGTTGCACACCGCTTAAACAATAAACCTGGAGAATTAAGTGGGGAGAGCAGCAACGTGTTGCAGTTGCGAGAGCATTGATCAATCAACCCTCGATTGTTTTTGCTGATGAACCTACCGGTAACCTCGATACGGCCAATGCGAGAGAATTGCATGAACTTATTTTTGATCTGCGCACCAAATTTTCTCAGACTTTTCTGATTGTAACCCATAATGATGACCTTGCCCGCCTGAGTGATAGAGTATTACAAATGAAAGATGGCCTGATAGTGTAAAACTAAACAAACTTGCCCTATATTTATAGGCTAAAGCATACAATGCTGTTTGGGGTGCCATAAAAGCCCAATAGCAACCAATTGTATATAATTTATTAAGCCCATAAAACCATAATTACGATTGTATGAGTAAGAAAGGCGAAGGAAGTGTTATAACGCGGGTAATTGCAGCGTCGTCTCTTGGCACCATGATAGAATGGTATGACTTTTATATTTTTGGCATGCTCGCCAAAACAATTTCTACTGAGTTTTTTCCTGAAGGTAATGCTACAGCTGCTTTATTAAGCACCCTGGCGATATTCGCTGCCGGTTTTATTGTAAGGCCTTTTGGAGCCCTGGTGTTTGGGAGATTGGGTGATATTTTCGGAAGAAAATCTACATTTCTGTTAACATTGGTGTTAATGGGTGGTTCTACTTTTTTAATAGGATTGGTGCCTGGTTATAAAACAATTGGCCTGGCAGCACCGCTGCTTGTTCTTTTATTAAGATTGATTCAGGGATTAGCCTTAGGCGGTGAGTATGGTGGTGCCGCTACTTATGTAGCCGAGCATGCTCCTGCAAACAGGCGTGGATATTTTACCAGCTGGATTCAAACAACTGCAACATTAGGGCTGTTCCTGGCTTTGGGTGTTATTATGCTGGTTAAGATGAATATGAGTGATGCCGCCTTCAATTCCGAATGGGGTGGATGGCGTTATCCGTTCTGGTTTTCTATTTTGCTGGTGGGAGTATCTGTTTATATAAGGATGAAGATGGAAGAGTCTCCTTTATTCTCCAAGTTAAAGTCAGAAGGAAAGACTGCCAAGAACCCATTAAAGGAAAGTTTTAGTAACAAAGCCAATTTCAAAATGGTTTTACTGGCTCTTTTCGGAGCAGTTATGGGGCAAGGTGTTGTATGGTATACAGGCCAGTTTTACGCACAAAGCTTTTTGGAAACCAAGGCCATGCTCGATTTTGAACAGAGCCGCACCATCATGCTTTGGGCCATTCTTTTTGCAACGCCCTTTTTCATTTTCTTTGGTTGGCTTAGTGATAAAATCGGCCGTAAATGGATCATGCTTTTGGGTATGCTTATTGCAATTTTAACCTATCGCCCTATTTTTAGCTACCTCCTTGAAAACTCAGATACAAAAGCCTGGCAAGGACAAGCCATCACATCGGGTGCTGTAGAAATTACTAAAGGACTCCTGCCGGGAATGCCGGCGATACACTGATAACCACTGTTCAAACCATGCATTACGCTTCTGGTGCAGCGTATAAGCAGGAGCGGGTAGATACACTTGTTGCGGCTACGCAACAGGTACAAATGGGTAAAGCCATTATAAAAGATAAAGTGCTGCCATCAAATCTGTATTGGAAGTTCATCGGATTGTGTTCCTGCTCATTTTATACGTAACCATGGTTTATGGGCCAATAGCTGCATTTTTAGTAGAGCTCTTTCCTATACGGATACGTTATACGTCCATGTCTTTGCCTTATCATATTGGTAATGGTGTATTTGGAGGTTTAGTGCCTTTTATTGGTGTTTTGCTGCAAACTACTTTTACCAACGATCCGTTGATTGGTTTATGGTATCCCATAGCAGTTGCTGCATTATGTTTTATAATAGGCGCCATTTATCTTAATAATAAAATTGATGAGGAGGTTAACGATTAATCGTTGCCTGTTTATTCAACTTTTATTAATCAATAAATTTAACATTTAAAATATAAGCGATGAATGTTATTAAAAGAATTTTAGGAGTAATTTGGTTTTTATTGGGACCGGCAGTTACGTTCTTTTTAATTGCGGGTGCAGTAAAAAATATTGACAGTTCAGGCAACAAAGACATTAATAATCCTGTTATATGGGTGATCATTATTGCGATATTTGTTCCTATTGCAATAGGGCTGATGATCTTCGGTTGGTATGCCATTAAAAATGAGTATGAGCATTTACCAGAGGACTCGGATCATCTCAATTTTGAATAAGAATTAATTCAAAGGATTTTAATCTCAATCTAATTTAAAATAAGAATTTCTTATATCTTCGCCAGCGTATATGAATAGGTTATTGGGTTACATATCGGCCGTTGTTTTAGTAGGGTTACTGTTCCTGCTTACAATTGGCTTGCCCATAACCTATAGTTCAGTACAAGCCGCAAAGAATAGTGTGGCTCAGGGTAATGCCTGCGACAAGAATCCCTATTCTAATACTACTGAAGAAAAAACACCATCGGGTACTGTAAGTGTGAGTGAAGAATATGTTCACGAAACACGCCACGACCTGCATTTGCCACCTCACCAGATAAGCATTGCCTATATCCACGCGCATGAAGCCACCTATGTAGCTTATCATGGAGAGCAACATTGTCCTCCCCCAACACAGTAGCTTAACTTTTCATTATTCTTCTTGTGTTTACGTTGCGATATCCATTTAATGATTAAATTGGGTAGGCTTACAATTATTAAATTTTTTTATGACAAACAAACCCAGATCGACAGGTTATATAAAGTCGCTTGCAAATGATTTGCCGGCATCTATCGTTGTTTTTTTAGTAGCATTACCCTTATGTTTAGGTGTAGCTCTTGCGTCAAATGCTCCTTTGTTTAGTGGTATTATTGCGGGTGTATGTGGTGGTATAGTAGTAGGTATTTTTAGTGGTTCGCAGTTAAGCGTTAGCGGACCAGCTGCAGGTTTAACGGCTATTGTGGCAGCTGCAATTACCTCATTGGCTTCTTTTGAAGCGTTCTTATTAGTAGTGGTTTTAGCCGGCGCCATGCAAATGGTGCTTGGTTTTTTAAAGGCAGGTGTTATTGGTGACTATGTGCCTAATAGTGTTATTAAAGGCATGTTGGCCGCTATTGGCCTCATCCTTATTCTTAACCAGTTTCCTCATTTATTAGAGATAGCTCCTCTGCTGAAATTGATGAGAATACGCCCAACCCAGACAAAGGCAACATATTTGTTAACTTCTTTAAAGCATTTGGCCGCATTAATTCCGGCGGATTCATTATTGGAGCCGTTTGTCTGGCATTTTACTTTATTTGGGAAAGCTTTGTAGCAAATAAAAAGGGCTTTATTAAACTGCTGCCAACTCCGTTATTAATTGTATTTATTGGTGTTGGCTTAAATGCATTATTTGGTTCAACAAGTTTTGTTCAACCTCTTTCAGAGGACCACTTAGTGAGCATGCCTGTAGCAAAGTCTGCAAGTGATTTTTTATCGTTTTTCTCAACGCCAGACTGGAGTATGATTGGTAATGTTCAGATATGGACACTGGCATTAACTATAGCCTTGGTTGCCAGCCTCGAAAGTTTATTGAGTATTGAGGCGGTGGATGATCTGGATCCTTATCAAAGAGTCACGCCAACAAACAGGGAGTTAAAGGCCCAGGGTGTTGGTAATTTGCTGTCAGGCCTTATTGGTGGCATACCCGTAACAAGTGTTATTGTGCGTTCTTCCGCCAACGTTAACTCCGGGGCAAAAACAAAGATGTCAACCATCTATCATGGTATTTTTCTTTTGCTGTCAGTAGCATTTATACCAGTGGTTTTAAATCTTATACCTAAAGCTTGTTTGGCTGCTATCCTTATTTTTACAGGGTACAAGTTAGCAAAGCCATCGCTTTTTAAAGCGTTTTATAAGAAAGGATGGGATGTGTTTTTGCCTTTTGTGATCACTATTGCAGCAATACTGGCTACAGATCTGCTAAAAGGAGTAATACTTGGGATCATTGTAGGGTTGTTCTTCTCTTTCAGATCTAATTTCAGGAAAGCCGTTTTTGTAGTGAATGATGATACGCGCTATTTATTCAGACTTCGGAAAGATGTTTCGTTTCTTAATAAAGCGATCATCAAACGCAAGCTGGAAGAAGTACCTGAAAATGCCCATGTGATCATTGATACTAAGAGAGCAGATTATATAGACAGGGATGTAGTAGAAACAATTGAGGACTTTACCTTACATGCACCGTTAAAGAATATAAAGGTAGATTTATATACCAGCGGTTTTGTGGATCATGGATTTTCGTATAAAGTACTGGCCAATAATAATGATGACGCATCGTTGCAGAGGAATTACGAAGAAGTTATTGAGTCGGTTCTTCATGGAAATAATAACAATAATGCTAAGAATAAAAATTAATTAACCTTAAAGATTGAAAGCAAAATGAAATCGTACACAGAATTGTTAGAAGCAAATAAAGAGTGGGCATCACAGATGCTATCAGTTGACCCTACTTTTTTCGATGACCTGGCGAAAACGCAAACTCCGGAATTTTTATGGATTGGTTGCAGCGATAGCAGGGTACCTGCCAACCAGATTACCGGTACAAATCCCGGGAAATTTTTGTACATAGAAATATAGCCAATCTGGTAATACATACTGATGTTAATATGCTGAGCGTATTAGAGTATGCGGTAATGCACCTGAAAGTAAAGCATGTTATCGTTTGTGGTCACTATGGTTGCGGCGGTGTTAAAGCTGCCATGGGAAACAACGACTTTAACCAGATATTAAATATGTGGTTACGTGTTATTAAGGATGTTTACAGGCATAACAGGGGAGAGCTGGAAGCCATTGAAGATATTGATGAAAGGGCAGACAGGCTGGTTGAATTGAATGTAAGAGAGCAGGCCGAAAAATTATGCAAAACTTCTATCATTCAAAGAGCCTGGAAAGATCGCCAGGGGCCAGAGATACATGGCTGGGTATATGGTTTGAAAGATGGTAAGTTGAAAGAAATTATCAATATTAAACCGGGCGAAACTGTAATTGACCCCATTTATGTTTACGATAATATCTAATTGAATATTTATGTATTGCGTAAAGCACAGCTCCCGGGCTGTGCTTTTTTAATTATATTAGTATAATGAACCGATTCATCCTCTTCTTAACTGTTTCTTTTTTTATTGCAGGTTTTTGCAGCCAATTATCTGCCCAGTCATTCGATCAAAATATCCGGCAGATAATGGAAAAGCATAAAGCTGTAGGAGTAGCGCTTGTTGCCATTAAAAACAATAGAATTGTTTACGACAGCTCGTATGGGTTTAAGAATATTGAGTCAGGGGCATTACTGGGCAAGGCGGATATTTTTCGTATTGCTTCTATATCGAAATCCTTTTCAGCTACTGCTATCATGCAATTGGTTCGTCAAAAAAGCTCTCGCTCAACGACGATGTGAGCGATCTTATAGGTTTTGAAGTGCTTAATCCGGTATATCCGCAAATACCCATTACCCTTAAGATGTTGCTCTCACACCGTTCCAGTCTTAATGACAGCCGTGGTTATTTTGCTCTTGATTCTGTCAACCCTTCAAAAACACAAAACGCGGCACAATGCTACAACAAGTACCAGCCGGGAAGCAGGTATCAATATTGTAACCTTAATTTTAATATGGTGGGTACTATAATCGAACGTGTGTCCGGCGAACGGTTTGATCAATATGTTAAACGCCATATTTTAGATCCGTTGGAGCTGCATGGAGGCTACTGTATCGATAGTCTTGACAAAAAACTATTTGCAACGCTTTATGAGTATGATATGTCGAAAGAGAGTTTTACAGCAGCACCGGATGCTTACAACCCGAGGAGGGAGCAGATCGGCGATTACATAATGGGATATAGTACGCCGGTTTTCTCGCCAACAGGTGGCATGAAGATATCAGCCGGGGATCTTGCCCGATACATGATGATGCACATGAATGGCGGAAAAGGTAATGGTAAGCGAATTATACCTGAAAAGTATGCAAAGCTGATGAGGCAACCATTGTCGGAGGAGGAAGGATATGGATTGGCGTTAACGAATGTATCCGACCTTATAAAGGGTGTACATTTAACCGGTCATACCGGTTCCGCGTATGGGCTATATAGTGCTATGTTTTTCAATCCTAAAGAAAAATTTGGATTTGTTGTTATTACCAACGGCTGCAAACCAGGACAAACAAAAGGAATAACCAATTTATTGGCCGACTGTGTTAACCTGCTATACCAGGAGTTTGTTGCCCGTTAGCTAGGCGGCCTCCATTTTAGAATGGGTTTTCCACACCTGTGATTTACTTTTTCTAATATTTGTGTATTAGATACGCAAAGTATTAATTAAATTGCGCCACAAATTGAATAACATACATCTTAAACAGATAATTCATGAGTTACATTTCAGAAGTCTTCGCAAGACAAATATTAGACAGTCGTGGTAATCCAACCATTGAGGTGGATGTAATTACAGACGAAGGCGCTTTAGGGCGTGCTGCTGTGCCAAGTGGAGCCAGCACCGGTATACACGAAGCTGTTGAGTTGCGTGATGGCGATAAAAAGAAATACCTGGGTAAAGGAACTTTGAAAGCCGTTAAAAACGTAAACACTGTAATTGCTCCTGCTTTATTAGGTTACGATGTAGCTGATCAGACAGGTATTGATCAGTTAATGATTCAATTAGACGGAACACCTAATAAGGCTAAATTAGGTGCTAATGCCTTATTAGCAGTAAGTATGGCTGCTTCAAAAGCTGCTGCAGAAGAAGCTGGCTTGCCTTTATATCGTTATATTGGCGGAACCAATGCTAAAACATTGCCTATCCCCATGATGAACATTTTGAATGGTGGTGCGCATGCTGATAATAAGATCGATTTTCAGGAATTTATGGTGATGCCCGTTGGCGCATCTACTTTCAGCGAAGGTCTTCGTTGGGGTGTAGAAATTTTCCATGCTCTGAAATCGGTATTAAAGAAGAAAGGATATAGCACTAACGTTGGTGATGAAGGTGGCTTTGCTCCTAATATCCAAAGCAATGAAGAAGCGATTGAAACAGTGTTAGACGCCATTGGTGCTGCTGGTTACAAAGCTGGTTCACAAATTGTTATTGCAATGGATGCCGCTAACAGTGAGCTTTGGGATGCTAAAAAGAAAAAATATGTTTTCCACAAAAGTTCTGGTAAAGAAATGACCAGCGAAGAGTTGGTAAAATATTGGGAAAGCTGGGTGAAGAAATATCCAATCGCCAGCATCGAAGACGGTATGGCTGAAGACGACTGGAAAGGCTGGAAATTATTGACAGAAACAATTGGCAGCAAATGTCAGTTAGTAGGCGATGATTTGTTTGTAACCAATGTGGAGCGTTTACAACAAGGTATTGATAAGAATACTGCTAATGGTTTGTTGGTAAAAGTAAACCAGATTGGTACTATTACTGAAACGATCAATGCCGTAACCCTGGCACAGCACAACGGCTACAACACTATCATGAGCCATCGTAGTGGTGAAACAGAAGACACTACCATCGCTGATCTGGCAGTAGCATTAAATTGCGGACAAATTAAAACAGGTTCTGCGAGCCGTACTGACAGGATTGCCAAGTACAACCAGTTGATCAGAATTGAAGAATTATTAGGTGATAGCGCGATTTATCCGAAAGGAAAGATCAAATTTGGTAAATAATTTAGTTGGTAGTTTCGGATTTAAGGTTTAACTGCGAACTTTGAACCTGGAACGATAAAACTTCAAATATTTGCATGGAACAGTTTGTCGATTTTGTAACGGAAAAAGAGCCGGTTTTGCCGAAAGCGCCCAGGAAAAGAAGAGCGCTAAGCAGGATCTCCCGTTTTCTTACCAATAAATATTTTATTGCTTCGGTTGGGTTTTTAGGTGTAATGTTATTTTTAGATAAAAATGATCTGATTACAACTATGGACCGGAGAGAAGAGTTGCAGAATCTCAATCAAAGTAAGGAGCATTATCTCGAAGAACTTTCTGAGTTGCGAAAAGTAAAAACAGATCTGGAAAACGATCCGGTGATCATTGAAAAGCTCGCACGGGAAAAGTACCTGATGAAAAGAGATAATGAAGATATTTTTGTCACAGAAGACAAAAATAAATCGGTTACCGCTCCCCAGTAGCAATACGCATTGATAACTAAACTAAACAATAAAGCCAGGCATTTGCCTGGCTTTTATAATGTACAAAGGTCTGTAAAGTAACGTTACTCTTTCATCATCTCAATTAAAGCAGCAGCTACTTCTTCGGCATTGGGTTTACTAAAGTAGTCTCCGTCGCTTCCATAAGCAGGTCTATGCTCTTTAGCAGTTATGGTTCTGGGTGCTACATCCAGGTAACGATATCCGCCCTGTTCCTCCATCACTTTATTAAACATAAAACCTGCGGCGCCACCAGGAACATCTTCATCAACAAATAAAATTCGGTTGGTTTTCTTTAACGATCGCAGGATCAGATGATTCAGGTCAAAGGGGAGAAGTGTTTGGACATCTATCAGCTCACAGCTTACACCATGTGGCTCTACCAGTTTCATAGCTTGCTGCACAATACGGATTGTAGATCCATAACTCACTATAGTAATGTCTGTTCCTTCTGTCAGTATCTCCGGAATACCTAAAGGAACTGTAATGTCACTGAGGTTCTCCGGTAGCTTTTCTTTCAAACGATAACCGTTCAGGCTTTCAATAACGATGGCCGGACTGTTGCTTTTTAATAAGGTATTGTACATGCCCGCTGCCTGAACAAAATTTCTTGGAACACAAACATACATACCCCTAACCGCATTAATGATCATACCCATGGGTGAACCGCTGTGCCAGATACCCTCAAGGCGGTGTCCCCGGGTTCTTACAATGATGGGGCAACTTTGCTTGCCACCGCTTCTGTAAAAAGTGAAGCCACATCGTCAGTAAGCGGCTGAAGCCCATAAACCAGGTAGTCGAGGTATTGTATTTCGGCGATAGGTCTCAGCCCCTGAGAGCCAGGCCAATACCTTTGCCCATAATAGTTAACTCCCTGATACCGGTATCAAAGATCCGGTCGCTACCGTATTTCTTTTGCAAGCCGGCAAATCCCTGGTTTACATCGCCTATCTGGCCAAGGTCTTCCCCAAAAGCAATTACTTTAGGGTTGTTTTGAAAAACACTGTCAAAATACCGATTGATGATCTGGTACCCATTCAGGCTGGGAGAAGGTTCTTTAAAAATGGGCGCTATGGCCTCCACTTTTAAAGCGCTTTTAGGGCCATCATCATATAGCAGACTATTGTAAATGGCAGCGCTATCTTTTTGAAGCTCTTTATAATAATCCAATGCTTCGTTGGTGGCTTTGTCGCCGCAAAGCAATAATGCTTTATATACGCTCTGTAAATTACTTTTACGAAGTGGTTCACGCAGGGATCTCAGGTCTTTAGATATTTTCCTGAGTTCGTCCTCATGTTCCAGGTTATCCGGAATGAGCGCTTCCACTATCTCACTGCTCTTTTGTGTAAGCTCTTTTAAAGGCGTCTGGTACTCTTTCCAGGCTTTATCTTTAGCTTCTTTTACATTATTACGTGCATCATTTTCTATTCTTCTCAAAGTGGCTTCATCTGCCAGGGCATTTTCAAGTATCCAGGCTTTCATTTTTACCAGGCAGTCTCTTTCTTTTTCCCACTGTAAGCGATCACTCGTTTTATAACGTTCGTGGCTGCCAGATGTGCTGTGCCCCTGCGGTTGCGTTAATTCTTCAATGTGGAAAATAACGGGAGTATGGGTTTCCCGGGCAAGGCTGATCCCTTCATTAAATACTTCAACCATGCTCATATAATCCCAGCCTTTAAGGGCAGCGATATAAAACCCGTTAGTGCCTTCCTCTTTTTCAAAACCTTTCAAAGCTTTTGATATAGATCCTTTGGTGGTTTGATATTCCCGGGGTACGGAAATGCCATAACCATCATCCCATACAAAAATTACCAGCGGCACTTGCAAAACACCCGCTGCATTCACGGCCTCCCAAAAGTGCCCCTCACTGGTAGAGGCGTCACCTATGGTACAAAAACAAACCTCGTTGCCGTTGTCAGATAAGTGTTTGAATTGTTTTAATTCATCCACATCCCTGAACAATTTAGACGCCAGGGCAAGACCCACAGCCCTGGGCATTTGAGAGGCTGTTGAGGACATATCCGTACCAGTGTTCTTAATCTCAACCAGGTTGGCCCATTCGCCATTTGGAAGCGTATTAGCACTGGTATAATGACAGTTCATTTGACGGCCATGGCTGAAAGGCTCGTGTTGAGGATTGGGGTCGGCGTATAACTGCGCGAAATACTGGTTAGGATTCGATTCTCCAATAGCAAACATCATGGTCTGATCGCGGTAATAGCCACTGCGCCAGTCTCCCGGCTGAAAAAATTTAGCAACCGCCACCTGTGCTACTTCCTTACCGTCCCCGAAAATACCAAACTTGGCTTTTCCCGTAAGCACTTCTTTTCGGGAAAGTAAACTGGTTTCTCTGCTTAAACATGCGATATAATAATCGTGCAAAACTCCATCTTTAAATTTCTCAAAAGACAGCATTTCGTTTTGCTCTGCAAATCCGGAGTTAAGTATATCCATTCGACAAAAATAGGTGAGAAGCTTTAATATGTCAATATAACGAATTAATAAGCATTTTAGTGTGATGGTTATGTGTACAAAATATGTATAAGCCAATACTTTTAAGTTACTTAAGCACTCAGGAGGCCGTAAAATGTTTTAATGCAACTTTAGCATAGCTAATTCCATCTTTTTAAATACTTTTGTAATCCAATTTAGTAATTAAGAAATTTTTTGTATGAAGAAAATCAGTTTGATCCTTTCCTTACTATTTGTAATGTCTGTTAATTGGGCGGGTGCGCAATCAGCCAGTGTAAAAACTGCGCCTGTGGGTGCTGATGCGGCTATTAGCATGGTAAAAGAGAAGTATGATATCGGTAAAGTTACGCAGGAGACCCTGTTACTTTTTATATGGAGTTTGTTAACCAGACTAAAAAGCCTTTAGTGGTAAAAAATGTAATGGCTGGCTGTGGCTGTACAGTACCTGAGAAGCCAACTGAACCAATCATGCCTGGGAAAACAGGAAAAATAAAAGTTTCTTATTCTGCGCCTAGCGCTGGACCTGTAAATAAAGACGTAGAAATTTACCTGGCCGGTTACAACGAGCCTAAAATCGTGTACTTCACGGGCGAAGTGGTTGCAAAAAAATAAAAAGATTTCATCCGATTTTTTTAAACCCCTTCAAAGTTGAAGGGGTTTACTTTTAAATATAAACTAACAAATAGTAGTATGCTTACAGTATCGAAACGTGGTGTTGAAATGCCGGCTTCGCCCATCAGGAAGTTGGTTCCTTATGCTGATGCGGCAAAAAGAGGGGAGTAAAAGTGTATCATCTTAATATAGGGCAACCCGATGTGGAAACGCCGCCGTCCATTATGGATGCGGTAAGAGGGGTGAAGATGCCGATTCTGGAATATAGCCATAGTGCAGGTAACGAAAGCTATAGGAAAAAGCTGACTGAATATTACGCGAAAGCGGGTATACAGGTTACTAAGGATGAAATACTGGTTACTGCAGGCGGTAGCGAAGCGATCATGTTTGCATTTTTTGCATGTTTGGATGCTGGCGATGAGGTAATTATTCCCGAGCCGCTCTATGCGAATTACCTTGGTTTTGCCTGCCAGACAAGCGTCAAGGTAGTGCCGATAAGGTCGGCTATCGAAACAGGTTTTGAATTGCCACCACTGAGCGAATTTGAAAAAGCTATTACCCCCGCACAAAGGCTATTTTAATATGTAATCCTAATAACCCAACCGGGTATTTATATAGCAGGGATGAAATGCTGGCCATTGGTGAAATCTGTAAAAAAATAACCTGTACCTGTTTAGTGACGAGGCTTACCGGGAATTTTGTTACAGTGAAGAACCGCATACCAGTGTAATGAACCTGCCCGGTTTGGAAAATAATGCGATTTTGATTGACACCATCAGCAAAAGATACAGTGCCTGCGGCGCCCGTATTGGCGCATTGGTGACAAAAAATAAAAAAGTGTACGATCTGGCCATCAAGCTGGCGCAAACCAGGCTGAGCCCACCGGGCCTGGAGCAGGTTTTAGGAGAGGCTGCAGTTGACCTGCCGGACAACTTTTTCGATGAACCGAGGGCTGAATATCTACGACGCAGGGATTTATTGGTAAGTCGGCTTAACCAAATGGAAGGGGTATACTGCCCCAATCCTGGTGGAGCGTTTTATGCAATAGCCCAACTGCCTATTGACGATTGTAATAAGTTTTGCCAGTGGTTGCTGGAAGAATTTTCTTATAATGGTCAATCGGTGATGCTGGCGCCAGCAACAGGGTTTTATGTAACGCCCGGCCTTGGTATAAACGAGGTGAGACTGGCTTATGTCATTAACCTGGAGGCCATTCACAATGCCATGAACTGCCTTGAGGAAGCCTTAAAGGTATACCCGGGTAGAACGATTAATTAGCGTATTTGTTTAGTATGTTTTCTACAGCCGAGCGATCCAGCTCCGGGTATGGTATGGGCGCTGGCGGAATCGAGTCATTTGGTTTTGCCAGCGTCAACTGCCACCATCCTACGTCACACCATTTTCCGGCTTTGTACCCTACATTTTCATAAGTTGCAAACCATTTGAAGCCCATTTTTTCGTGAAAACCAACACTTTGTGGATTGGGTACCGTAATAACTGCATAAACCTGGTAAATTCCCTGTAAGCGCAGTATGTCGAATAGAGCCCGATACAATTTTGCCGCTATCCCTTTTTTCTCTGGTCGGCATGCACGTAAACCGAACATTCCACTACCCACTGGTAAGCCACCCGCTCCCGGTAGGCAGAGGCATAAGCGTAACCCAATACTTTTCCATCCTCTTCCATAACCAGCCAGGGATATTTTTGGGTATACTGCCTTATTCGTTCTTCAAATATTTCTGTATCAGGTACTTGGGTTTCAAAAGTAACAAACCCGTCCCGTACAAAGGGTGTGTAAATATCTCTTATTTCTCCTGCATGAGCTGTTTTTCCAATGGATACTTTCATATTAGTAATAAATATATTTGAAAATAATTGTCAATAATGCAATTTATTTTGATGTTAAATATATAATTTTGGATTGCATACAACCAATATTAACTATTTGTTCATTTATTATTATTTTTTATCACATTAAATTTTTTCATTATGCACATGACCAAAAAACTAGCTATTGTTCCCTTTCTTCTGCTCGTGTTAGTTACTGTTCTCAGTCTTTTTATGGGCCACAATCCTGTAGCAAGTCCAACTGATCCTGCAATAGATACCGGGGACACAGCCTGGCTTCTTACTTCGGCGGCATTGGTATTAATAATGACACCGGGTCTGGCTTTCTTCTATGGTGGCATGGTAAGAAAGAAAAATGTGATCTCCACAATGTTACAAAGTTTTATTTGTATGGCCATTGTGTCGGTATTATGGGTGGTTTTCGGTTTCAGCCTTGCTTTTGGTGAAGACATAGGAGGGGTGATCGGTAATCCTTCCACTTTTATGTTTATGAACGGCGTTTTGGATGGTAAACCTTGGTCGTTAGCACCAACGGTACCTCTGGCCGTTTTTGCTTTTTTCCAGTTGAAGTTTGCCATTATTACGCCAGCGCTGGTTACTGGTGCTTTTTCTGAAAGAGTTCGTTTCACCTCTTATATTTTATTTATCTGCCTGTTTTTCATTTTTATCTATGCTCCTCTGGCGCACATGACATGGCATCCTGATGGTCTTTTGTTTAAGTTAGGTGTTCTGGATTTTGCAGGTGGAACAGTAGTACATATGAGCGCAGGTGTTGCTGCTCTTGCCAGCGCAATGTATTTAAGAAAAAGATCTGACCAGGAAATGAAACCTGCACGTATTACATATGTATTATTAGGTACAGGTTTGCTTTGGTTTGGATGGTTTGGTTTTAATGGTGGTTCAGCAATGGGCGCTAATAACCTGGCAGCTATCGCATTGGCTACAACTGCTGTAGCATCAGGCGCTGCTGCTTTCGCATGGATCATTTTCGACGCTTTAAGAGGCAAAAACCTTCTGCCATGGGTACCAGCATTGGTGCAGTAGTAGGGTTGGTGGCTATCACTCCGGCAGCTGGCTTCGTAAGCTTACCGCATGCGCTGGTAATTGGTGTTGTAGCTTCATTGGTTAGTAATTTAATGGTAGAGTGGAGAACAAGAACCAGCCTTGATGATACTTTGGATGTATTTCCTTGTCATGGAGTTGGTGGTTTAGTAGGTATGATCCTTACAGGTGTATTTGCCAGCCCAGGCATTAACTCAGCGGTAGCTGATAAGGGCTTATTCTTTGGCGAAACCAAATTATTCACAACTCACGTTTTAGTGGCTCTGGGAGTTTTGGTAGGTGTATTTGTTATGTCGATGATCATTTTAAAAGTAACCGACCTAATCACTCCTTTACGTGTTAGCGAAGAGGAAGAAGTAGAAGGGTTGGATATAAGTCAGCTGGGAGAAACTTTGTAAGTATTTTTTGAGGTTACATATAAACGGTGCAAACAGGTAAAATTGTTTGCACCTTTTTATTGCTGCTATCTGGCCATACGTTATTTCTTAAAGTCGGGGGTCTTTTGGTTTTATTTTATTATTTTCCATAAAAATTAATGCTAATGAAGAAATGGCTTTTGGGAGCCGGGCTCTTATTGGGTTTGGCCGAGCTTCGCGCCCAGGTTACTTACCCTGTAAATGGTATTGCCGATGAGCGTAGCCGTTATTATGCCTTCACCAATGCCACTATTGTAAAAGACGGCAACACATCACTTTCCAATGCTACACTGGTTATAAAAGATGGTAAAGTGGTCGCGGTAGGGAATGTTTCAGTTCCTGACGCATCCGTTGTGGTTGATTGTAAAGGCCAGTTTATATACCCTTCCTTCGTGGATATTTACAGCGACTATGGCATTGCAGTTCCTCAGAGACCAGGCGGTGAGGGTTCTTTTTTGGTCCTCAGCAGTTATCTACCAATACCAAAGGACCATTTAGCTGGAACCAGGCCATCAGGAGCGAATTGAATGGGTATGATCTTTTTAATACGGATACTAAAAAGGCAGAAAGCTTAAGAGAGCAGGGCTTCGGTGCAGTGGTGTCACATCAAAAAGATGGTATTGCCAGGGGTACCGGTGTGGCAGTTGTTTTATCCGATCGTAAAGAGAACCTCAATATTTTAAAGGACAGAACTGCTGCCTTCTACTCGTTTAGCAAAGGCACTTCTACGCAGTCTTATCCTACTTCTATGATGGGTAGCGTAGCCTTGCTCAGGCAAACCTTTATAGACGCCGACTGGTACGCAAAGAATAAGCCGGCAAAAGAAGGAACGAATAAATCACTAGAAGCATGGATAAATAACAGATCACTGCCCCAGGTATTTGATGCGGGTGATAAGTGGAGTGACCTGAGAGCAGACAGGATAGGTGATGAGTTTGGTGTACAGTTTATTATTAAGGCTGGCGATAACGAGTATCAGCGCATAAAAGAAATAGCGGCTACCAAAGCTGCTTATATTCTGTCGCTGAATTACCCGGAAACACAGAATGTTGAAGATCCGATGGATGCAAGGTTTGTTTCCGTAAGTGATATGGCGCACTGGGAGCTGGCGCCAGGTAATGCCGCAGCATTTGAAAAAGCCGGTATTCCCTTTGTTATTACTGCAGCCGATCTGAAGGATATAAAAAGCTTCTGGCCTTCGCTTAGAAAAGCCATTGCATACGGTTTAAGTCCTAAAGCCGCATTAGCCGCTTTGACAACCGTGCCTGCATCGCTCATGAAAATTGACGACAAAGTTGGCAGTATTGAAGCGGGAAAAGTGGCCAACTTTTTAATAACAACAGGCGATCTGTTCGCTGAAAAAACAAGTATTGTAGAAAACTGGGTGAACGGGGAGCGTTATGATGTAAAAGCCAAAGCGAGCAAAGAACAGGCCGGGCAATACAAGCTGTCTATATCCGGAGCCGCCGGCGTTACCGACTATATTCTGGATGTAAAAAACAACAGCCAGGCCAACCTGATTGGAAAAGATACGCTCACAACCAGGTTTAAATCAGACGGTACATTGGTCTCTATCAATTTTTCTCTGAAGCCTTCGGGGAAACCAGCGACCGCTGAGAAAAAGATTCTACTTTTTCTATGGCCCAGGCCGGATTTTTATATAGGCTGAGCGGGGTTGATTATGGTAAAAGCTGGCAGGGTGTGGGCTCCGACAATAACGGTCAGCCGGTTACCTGGATAGCTACATTTACTAAAGAAGGTACATTGAAAAAGGATACCGCAAAAAGTAAATCAGAGAAAGCGTTGGCGAAAGTGAATTTTCCATTTTCTCCTTATGGTAATGCTGTAGTTCCTGGTACAGAAAACATACTAATAAAAAATGCTACGGTATGGACCAACGAAAAAGAAGGGAGGTTAGAGAATACAGATGTATTACTGAAGGATGGAAAGATCGCTTCAGTTGGCAAAAATATTACTGCAGCCGGCGCCAAAACGATTGATGGAACCGGCAAGTTTTTGACCCCGGGCATTATTGACGAACATTCGCATATTGCCGCTTTTTCTATTAATGAAGGAGCGCAATCGGTAACCTCTGAAGTTAGGGTAGGCGATAATCTGAACCCTGATGATGTGAATATATACAGGCAGTTAAGTGGCGGTGTAACTACATCTCACATACTACATGGGTCTGCTAATACTATCGGCGGACAAACACAATTGATCAAACTACGATGGGGTGCTGATGATGAAGGGCTGAAATTTAAAGGCGCTGATCCCTTTATTAAATTTGCTCTAGGAGAGAATGTAAAGAGAACTGCGCAGTCGCAGGGTAATATCCGTTTTCCGGATACGCGTATGGGAGTACAGTCTGTATTGGCAGATGCATTTCAAAGAGCAAAAGATTATGAAGCTAAAATAAAAGCCGGTGATAAAACCGTTCGCAGAGATCTGGAGCTGGATGCATTAGTGGAGATATTGAATAATAAACGGTTCATTACCTGTCATAGTTATGTGCAAAGCGAAATACTGGCATTGTTAACAACTGCCGATGATTATGGATTTAAGGTAAACACATTAACACACATATTAGAGGGATATAAAGTAGCTGATGCCATTAAAAAGCATGGTTCTCACGTTTCTACATTCTCCGATTGGTGGGCTTATAAAACAGAAGTACAGGATGCAATTCCCTATAACGCAGCTATCATGCACAAAATGGGGTTAAATGTTTGTATTAATAGTGATGATGCTGAAATGGCACGTCGCTTAAATCAGGAAGCAGCCAAGGTCGTAAAGTATGGAGGGGTGAGCGAGGATGATGCCTTTAAAATGGTAACGCTCAATCCTGCAAAAGCACTTCATATTGATAGCCGTGTGGGAAGTATTAAAGTAGGCAAAGATGGGGATGTAGTACTATGGGATCAAAATCCGTTAAGCATATATGCAAAAGCATTGTATACAATTGTAGACGGTACCATATTTTTTGATCGTGAAAAGGACCTGGAGCAGCGGAAGCTTATAAGTATGGAAAGAAACAGATTGGTTCAAAAAATGCTGGCTGACGCAAAGGGAGGAACACCTACTGTACCAGTAAAACCAACCGCCCAGGTTATTTTGCATTGCGAGGATAATGAACAACATACGGGTATCCTGGAAATAGATTCTTACGAAGAAAAACTGTAAACTATGCTAAAAAAATTATAACACTTGCTGTGATCGCCACTATTGGTAATGGTTTACAGGCACAGGATAATGTTTACCCGGCTGGTCCGCAAAAGGGAACGGTTATTATCAAAAACGGCAATATTTATACAGCGGCGGGTAACGTGATCAATAATGGATCTATCACCATAAAAAACGGAAAGATTGCTGAAGTAGGTACCTCGGTGCCGGAAGAAGCGGGCGCTACCATCATAGATGCCAGGGGCAAAAATGTATACCCCGGCCTGATATTGCCGAACACTGATCTGGGTATTAGCGAAATAGGAAGTGGCGTTCGGGGTAGCAACGATTATTTTGAACTGGGGGAGTATAACCCTTCTGTCCGTTCTGTTGTAGCTTATAATACAGACTCTAAGATTATCAATACCCTGAGGGCGAATGGTATTTTGCTGGCTTGCGTAGTACCGCAGGGGCGATTGCTTACGGGAACTTCCTCGGTGGTGCAGCTGGATGCCTGGACCTGGCAGGATGCCATCTATAAAGCAGATAACGGGTTGCACCTCAACATGCCTATGTTAATGCGTTCGCCGCGCAGGTCTCTTAGAGGAACAGACGCCTCCGATCCGGTAAAAACGGGTATACAGACTATCGAAGAAGTGGAGTCCTTTTTTCTGCAGGCGCAGGGGTATTTGAAACAACCTAAAAGGAGGATGTTAATCTGAAATTTGAAGCTGTAAGACCTTTGTTTGAGAAAAAACAGAAGCTTTTTGTACATGCTGATATTGCCCGCCAGATACTGGTAGCTGTGGACTTTGCAAAGAAATTTAATATTGATGTAGTGTTGGTAGGCGGCTCAGATAGCTATTTATTTGCCGACCTTTTAAAGCAAAATAATATTGCTGTTATCTTGAATGCCTTGCATAGTCTGCCCACCATGCAGGACGATGATATTGATCAGCCATTTAAAACACCGGCCATTTTGCAGAAAGCAGGCGTGTTGTTCGCTATTAATGATAACTCGGACAATGCCCGTTATCGAAACCTTGATTTTAACGCAGGCACCGCCGCAGCATTTGGACTCACCAAAGAACAGGCGCTGGCCGCCATTACGATCAACCCTGCCAAAATTCTGGGTATTGATCAGCAAACGGGATCCATTGAAAAAGGGAAAGACGCCAATATTATTATTTGTGAAGGAGATGTGCTCGACATGCGAAGCAGTGTTGTGACAGAAGCTTTTATACAGGGCCGGAAAATTAACCTGGATAATAAGCAGCAGCAGCTATACGACAGGTATAAGCATCGATACGGAATTAATTAAGTGTAAAGGAAATGTTGATCAATGTCAATATTTCCTTTTTTATTAAAAATAAAATTAAACAAATGTTTGATTAGTTTAAACGTTTGTTTAATTTTGTACCCGCAATGACAAAAAAGAACATATACTGGAGAAGGCTGAAGGGCTGTTTTCTGAAAAAGGGTTTGATGCTACATCGGTAAGAGACATTTCTAAAGCAGCGGGGATTAATATAGCTATGATCTCCTATTATTTTGGGTCGAAGGAGAAATTGATGGAAGAATTGTTCAAAATGCGCATGAGTGTTGGATTGGCTTCTGTGAAAGAGATTGCGGAAAGCAATGAGCTTACTACTATCGAAAAAATAGAAAAGGCGCTCACGGGCTATATCGACCGTGTTAAGAACAATAAATCTTTTTACAAAGTAATACTGGCCGAGCAGGCTACTAATAAGAATAAAAGCGTAATCAGGTTTTTAAGTAAGTCCAAGGAGTCTTATGCGCAGTTTTTCGCAACAGTGCTGTCTGAAGGATATGCTTCAGGAGCTTTCAAAAATAAAGTCGATCCTGTTTTATTTATTACTACGATCACGGGAACTATCATGCAATCATTATTGAATAAACATTTATATGCCACGCACTATGGTATAAAGGTTACCGAAGAATGGATCAGGGATGTTTATTTCGAAAAAGTAAAAGAACATTTAAAATCAATTACAAGAAACATTTTAGGATATGAATCGAACAGCTAAAGCGCTATTGTTTTTTTCAGCAGCGCTATTGTCTTATGCAGATATCAATGCACAGGACAAAAGGGGCTTAACGCTCCAGGAAGCCCTTGAATTGGGTATCGCCAACAGCAAAAATTTAAAGATTGATGACGCGAAAATAATAGAAGCTACCGCGGCAATCGACGAAGCAAAGAACCGGCAATTGCCCGATCTGAAAGTGAGTGGTAGTTATCTGAGACTAACGAATGCTAATATTAATCTTAAAACAGGTCAGCAATCTTCAGGCGAAGACGGTCAATCGCAAGGGTCTTCAGCTGCACCTAAGGTAAACCAGGCTATGTATGGTATTGCGAATTTCTCGTTGCCGTTATTTGCCGGGGGACGTATTAAGTACGGTATACAATCGGCTAAGTATTTATTGGATGCTGCTAAGTTGAGCGCCGGTAGCGATAAAAATGAAATTGCTTACAATATCAGCCAGGCCTATGTAAATCTTTTAAGGTTTCGCAGGTAGTAAATGTATTGAAAGAAAACCTGGGAGCTTCTCAAAAAGAGACGCGGATTTTCTCAACAAAGAAAACAATGGAATTATTGCACGTAATGATCGTTTGAAGGCTCAGCTGCAAACTTCTGATATTGAGCTTCAGTTGCTGGAGGCAGAAAATAATTACAATATAGCTAACATGAATATGAATCTGTTGCTGGGCTTGCCAGAGCAGACCATTCTGGAAGTTGATTCTTCATTTGTGAATATGCAGGTGGACATCAAAACTTTTTCTGACTATCAGCAACAGGCATTGCAAAACAGGAAAGATGTGCAGGCATTAGGCTTTCAACAAAGAGCTGCTGAATTGTCTACTAAATCGGCTAAAGCAGAGAACTTACCCACATTGGCGCTTACCGGGGATATGTGGCTGCGAATATTCCTAATTTTTTAACCGTGACTAATGCCGTGAATGCGGGTGTGGGTATACAATATAACCTCGCAAATTTATGGAAGAGCAACGCGGTATTAAAGCAGTCCCGGGCCAGGGAAACACAGCTTTCAGCTTCAAAAGAATTGTTGATGGATGGAATAAAGCTGGAGATTAACAGGGATTATCAAAATGCATTTGTTGCTAAAAAGAAAATAGAGGTGTACGAGAAGTCTGAACGCCAGGCTGAAGAGAATTACCGGATCACTAAAAATAAGTTTGACAATAGCCTGGTGACTATTACAGAGTTGCTGGATGCGAACGTGGCGTTATTGTCTACCAAGATCAATGTTTTAAATGCCAAGGCTGATGCAGCGCTGGCTTATAGAAAGTTATTAGAAACAACAGGAGTACTTTATCAATAAAATATTAATTCATTAAAGATGGCAAATAATACAGTTACAGAAGCAAACGAAACGGCACCGGCAAAGGCGCCTGCTGCTAAAAAGAGAAGCCCTATATTTTTTATTATTCTTGGCGTTATGATAGTGCTGGGAGCTTACTTTGGCATATCAGGGTATATCCATGGTCAAAGCCATGAGGAGACCGATGATGCGCAGGTAGAAGCCAACCTGAGTCCGGTTATTTCAAAAATATCAGGCTATATTAACGAGGTTCGTGTTCGCGACAACCAGTTTGTAAATAAAGGCGATACTTTGATCATATTGGATAAAAGAGATTTAGCGATGGCGCTGCAACAGGCGGAAGCGGCTTTAGGAACAGCCAGGAGTAATCTTTCTTCTGCAGAAGCCAGCACGTCAGCAACCAATAAAAACGTAGGTACTGCCAACGCTGCTGTTGCTACAGCTAATGCCCAAATAGAAGCAGCCAAGGTAAACATCTGGCGTACTACAGAAGACTTGAAACGTTATGAAAACCTGGTAAAAGATCATTCTATTACACAACAGCAATACGAGCAGGCACTAGCCGCCAAGCAATCTGCAGATAAGCAGTTAGAGATATTAGTAGCCCAGCGTAATCAGGCAGCCGCTCAAACCAATGTAGTAAAAAGCCAGGTATCTGCCAGCTCAGAGCAGTCTGTTATTGCCCGGTCGAGCATCAGGCAGAAAGAAGTGGAAATTGAGAATGCCCGGCTGAACCTGAGAGTTATACGGTAATTGTTGCTGCGGAAAGTGGAGTGGTGTCGAAAGTGCCGGTACAGGTAGGGCAGTTTATCCAGGCAGGAGCTCAGCTGTTTAATATCGTTTTAAACAATGATAAATGGGTGGTGGCCAACTTTAAAGAAACGCAGATCTCTAAAATGGTGGAAGGGCAGAAGGTATCGGTAACGGTAGATGCATTTCCAAAACACGAGTTTGAGGCAAAACTAACCTCTTTTTCTCCGGCAACCGGTGCGCGCTTTGCATTGCTGCCTCCCGATAATGCCAGTGGCAATTTTGTAAAAGTAGTACAACGTCTGCCCGTAAAAATTGAGTTTACAGATACCAAAGACTCGCTGATTCAAAAGCTGCGTCCGGGGCTGAATGTAGTGGTGGATGTGCATCTGAACTAGTGAGTGATCGATAGTTAATGGTGAATAGTTAATGGTGAATGGCAGCGTGTTAATAATATGGTTCAGTGTAGTATAATCAAGTTGTGACCCGATAAAGTGGATACAAGTGATAATACGGATGAAATAGAGGTTCGAAGAACGATTGAGAATCAAACGACCCCGTTTAATGAGCGAGTTGGCAGGTTAGGATCTGGTTAGCAGCTGCTGAAATAATAATAAAATGGAAGATCAAAATTCGCTGGTGGAATATGGCTTTCGCCGGTTTATAGTAACCCTCACGGCCATTGTTTGTGCGTTGCTGGAAATTGTGGATACGACAATCGTAAATGTGGCGCTGAATGACATGAAAGGGAATATGGGCGCCACTTTGTCTGAAGTAGGATGGGTAATTACAGCCTATGCGATTGGTAATGTTATCATTGTTCCCATGACCAGCTGGCTTTCGCAACAATTTGGAAGACGAAATTATTTTGCGTTCTCCATAGCATTATTTACAGTCTGTTCTTTCTTATGTGGTAATGCTACAAACATCTGGGAACTGGTAGCGTTCAGGTTTTTGCAAGGTGTAGGTGGGGGTGCCTTACTGGTTACTTCGCAGACTATTATCACCGAGTCATACCCGGCTGAAAAACGGGGCATGGCCCAGGCTATTTATGGCCTGGGTGTAATTGTTGGACCTACTTTAGGTCCACCCCTGGGTGGTTACATCGTCGATAATTTTAGCTGGCCCTATATATTTTATATAAATATCCCTTTGGGAATTATAGCAATACTGCTAACCCTTCAGTTTATAAAAAGTCCTAAATATGCAGCTAAAACGTCAACCAGGGAAATTGACTGGTTGGGTATATTCTTATTAACTGTCACGGTGGGTTCCCTGCAATTTATCCTGGAACGCGGACACGAGGAGGATTGGTTCACAAGCCCTGTAATCTCCATTTTCACTGCATTGGCAGTATTTGGTTTATTCTTTTTTATATGGCGGGAGCTTACCTATAAAAACCCTATTGTAGAGTTAAGAGTATTAAAGAACGGAAATCTCGGATTGGTACCGGTATGTCATTTATTTTAGGCTTTGGGTTGTATGGGTCTACCTTTATTATACCATTGTATACCCAGAGTTTGTTAGGGTGGACTGCCTTGCAATCTGGTTTGCTGATGATCCCTGCAACATTGGCCACGGCATTTATGATGCCGGTTGTAGGCCGTTTAATATCAAAAGGGGTATCTCAGCAGTATATGGTGGCTGTAGGCTTGTTCCTGTTTTTTGTGTATAGTTTCTGGGGATATAAGATCATTACGCCCGATACTGGCAAGGACAGCTTTTTCTGATGCTGATCGTGCGTGGTGTAGGACTGAGTTTACTTTTTATACCTATTACCACTATGGCGTTGTCAACCCTGAAAGGACAGCAGATCGGACAGGGGGCCGCTTTTTACCGGCATGATGCGGCAGCTAGGAGGATCATTTGGTGTAGCCGCAATTACAACTTTTATGAGCAATAAGAACATGTCTTACAGGAATGATCTTATTTCCAAACTGGATGTTAATGACCTGGATGTGCAGCAAAGGGTAATGGCATTAAAGCAGGGTTTTATTGCCAAGGGTATGTCTCCGGATGTAGCTTTGAATTCGGCTTATAAGGCCCTGGATTTCACGGTTACCAAACAAGCCGCAGTGCTTTCTTATATGGATGTATTTCTCTACCTGGGTGTGCTCTTTTTGATATGTATACCTTTTATTCTCATGGTCAGAAAGCGAAAAGATAAAGAGGCGATAGATATGAGTGCTGCAATGCACTAAATGTATTAGAATTTTTCTAATTCGAACGATACATAGAAATGTATTATTTTACATTTCTATGTATCGTTTTGCATTTCTGGCTATTCTTGCTTTAACTATTTTATCGGGTTGTAAAACCTATGTGTATCGCGAGCGGCCGGCCAGACTTTACAGGGAAGTAACTGACAGCAGTAAAAGTTTTGATGTTGCGATTGTACCAGGCGTTCCATTTTATAATAATAAATGGGATTCTATAATGAAAGGCAGGGTGCTTTGGGCAGATTTCCTGTATAAGGAGGGAATAGTGCGGAATGTTATTTTTTCAGGAAGTGCCGTATACTCGCCTTATTATGAGGCCCGTATTATGGGTTTATATGCAGAACAGTTGGGTATACCTGCATCGAATATATTTTTGAAACACAGGCAGAGCATAGCACAGAGAATATATATTATTCCTACGAAATGGCGCGAAAGCTGGGTTTCAAAACAATTGCGCTGGCTACTGATCCCTTTCAATCTTTGATGATGAGCAGGTTTATTAAACGTCGCTTCGCTACTCCTATTGGGGATGTGCCATTTATTGTTGATACGATCAGAAAAATTAATGACGTAGAGCTTGAAATCAACCCCTCGTCTGCCTACGAAGCTACATTCAGGTCTATCGTTGACCGGGAAAGCAAGGAGAAGACTTCGTGGTACTTTGGGTGCATTTATTCCCTGGGAGAACAGGAAGGGTTTGAAAGCAGCTCCGTTATAAGGTGAGGTCTAATGGGTATAGATTACGTTTGGTCTTACCGGCAAATATTTTTTTATTACGAGAAGTTTGTTAAAATTTAATATAAGAAAATGCGGTAGTCGTATGAATAGTTGGTAGTAAAAATTAAAAAGGGATATTAGAATTTGAAGTGTGATATTTCAAGATTATGTGAGACAAAATGCCTATCGATTTCTGTAGTACATTTTGCTGTTTCTTGGTATTATTTCGACTTCCTTTTCCCAATACTTTGTTGTTACATCTGGTTGAATAGGTATCAGGTGTTCCAGTTCAAGAAGTTTTTCGTTTGGGGTTTTACCATTCAATGATGCATGAGGGCGTTTGTAGTTATAGAAATTTTGCCATTCAAGTAATTTGTAGAAGTTAAGACTTAATCTGACAGTTGGGGTTAATTTAGAGTAACGACAAACTAAATTAATAACCCCAAAAGTCAGATTATGAATTCTGCAACTAAGTTAATCAAATCCAGAGTTGGCTTACTCAATTTAGCCGAACAATTGAACAATGTGACTCGTGCCTGTAAATTAATGGGTACTAGCCGTGACAGTTTTTACCGTCTTAAACAACTCTATGAGACTGGAGGAGAAGAGGCTCTCAGAGAAATAAGTCGCCGTAAACCCATTCCCAAAAATCGTGTAGACCCAGCAGTTGAGAATGCTGTTGTTAAAATGGCATTCGATTTTCCAGCCTATGGCCAATCCAGAGCTTCCAATGAACTTCGCAAGCAGGGTATTTTTATTTCAGCAGCTGGCGTTCGTTGTGTGTGGCAACGGCATGATCTGGAGATTTTGAAAAACGTCTCAAGGCTCTGGAGGCTCGCGTAGCTCAGGACGGTTTGATCCTTACGGAAGCCCAGGTTATAGCGATGGAACGGAAAAAAGAAAAGCAAGAAGCCCATGGGGAAATTGAAACGGAGCATCCTGGTTATCTAGGTTCCCAGGACACCTATTATGTTGGCACAATTAAAGGTGTAGGTAGGATTTATCAACAAACCTTCATTGACACCTATAGCCGGGTAGCTTTTGCTAAGCTTTATACAAGCAAACATGCTATTACATCGGCAGATATTCTCAATGATAAAGTTCTTCCATTCTTTGACGAACATGAAATACCAATGCTCAGAATACTTACTGATAGAGGAACTGAGTTTAACGGAAGACCCGAAAATCATGAGTATGAATTATATCTACAGATTGAAGGTATAGATCACAGCAAAACGAAAGTGCGCCATCCCCAAAGTAATGGAATTTGCGAACGCTTACACCGTACCATGCAGGATGAGTTCTGGCGCAATCGCCTTCCGAAGAAAGCTCTACCAGGATCTTCAAACTTTACAAAATGATCTGGACGAGTGGCTGGACCATTACAACAATGAGCGACCACAGTGGCAGATTTTGCTTTGGTAAAACTCCACTGCAAACTTTTAAAGAATCGCTTACCTTAGCCAAACAAAACTGCTGGATCAAGTGAGTCCAGCAGCCTAATTAATTTAATCTGTATCCCTTTTGAAAATTTAAAAAATTAGTCCCTGACTGTACGATCAAGTACTAACTATTACAAGTAATTTCATAGCAAGATCGAGAGTTCTTTCAAATTATTCTTGTTGGGCTGTTCCATTGGAGAATTTTGATGATTACTTAGGGGATATGAAAATACTGTTCCTAAGAATGCTATTTCAGCAAATCCTTTAATTTCTTTCGTAGTTCATCGCCCCATAAATCTGTTGCAACTATAATACCTTCTCTGTTAATTAAAAAATTTGATGGATATTGTTTGACTCCATAAATTAACACAGCTTTATTTCTAACTCCCCTGAGATCACTAACATTTTCCCACGGAATTTTATCTCTTTATTGCCTGAAGCCATTCATTCTCTATTAGTGTCTGCTGCAACCCTCAAGAATTTCAAAACCTTTTTGATTGTACTCATTATAAATTGCAATTAATTCCACGTGCCCCTTTCCTACAGGGCAAACACCAGGACCCCCAAACTCAAGCAATACAATTTTTCCTTTAAATTTAGATAGCTGTTGATGTTCATTTTTGGCATTAGGTTGCCCAAAATCTATATATTTGTTGCCAACTTTTTCACGTTTTGATTTAGGCTGAAAAATTTTGAAGATTTTTACCATAAGATGAGTTTTTATATCATCAGATAATTTCTCGAAAAGCAGTAATATTGCCATCCATTTCCCAAGTCGCTGCGTGGTATCCAGTAGTTGTGCAATTTATGATAGAATTAGCGTGATTTTTAATAAAACTTCTATATATTCATAGGTTTCGTTTCCAGACAAATCAACTTTTTTTGCATATTTCCGCAAGTCTTGCGTTTTGATCCCATGAT
>NZ_JAKWBK010000003.1 GCF_022512515.1 Paraniabella hibiscisoli | reverse complement strand
GCAAAACCTAAAATTTTTGGCAGCGATGTGCAGGTATGCTCAACCTGCAAGCAAAGGAATAACGGTAAAAGTTTCTTGTTAGATCATGCATCAACATAACAACAATTGTAAAATGGAAACATCAGTAGCAGTCCCGGCACGATTTCAATTAAAACCTGGTTAAAGAAAATTACATTTTAACAGGGATACGACTATTACTACTTTTTGGAATGGGCAGAACCCGCTTTTTATACGTGAGTTTTCACTAACTTGTACCCGACTGAAAGTGTCGCTGCGAACGGCTTCCAGTGTTGGAAGTGAAAATATCAGCATTTTGGTGGCGCACGTGATTTAAAACTGCAGCGGGCAGTTTACGATCAATGGCAGGCCCGTGCTACTAAGAGCACACTGGAATGTGCCATCACCCTAAAACAGAGCTATCCTGCAGCAGATGTGAAAGAATGGCTACGTATCTTAAAGACGATCCGTTCTTTCCGGATTGAACATCCGCTTCCTCCTGGTGCCCGCCAGGAAAGCCGCTTTCACAGCTGCCGATCAATTGAGTTTGATTTTTAATCCGTACCCTATGAAAACTTGCGATGAAGTTAATTTTTTTGTACACATATAAAAAAGAAAATTATATTTTAGATAAAATCTAAGATATTCAATAAAAAATTGAAAAATGTTTATAGATACGCATGCTCATATCTATTCCGAGCAGCTTTTAGAAGAGAAAAATGAATTTTTAGAAAGAGCGCTGAGAGCTAACGTTACTACTGTTTTGATGCCGGCGATAGATACTCAATCTCATAAATCGATGCTCGACATGGAGGCTGTAGCGCCTGTAACATGCCTGAGTATGATGGGTTTGCATCCCTGTTCAGTAAAGGAAGATTTTAAGCAGGAGCTTGATTTGATTGGTAACTACCTGGAACAACGGAAGTTTGTAGCGATCGGCGAAACCGGGCTTGACTTTTATTGGGATGTGACCTTTAAGGAGCAGCAATACATTGCTTTTAAACAGCAAATAGAATGGGCAATCCAATATGACCTGCCTATAGTCATCCACAGCCGTAGCTCAACAAAAGAATGTATCGATGTAGTGTCTCAATATACGGGTACTGGATTAAGAGGCGTTTTTCATTGTTTTGGGGGAGCGTGGAGGAAGCTCAAGAGATTATCGACCAGGGGTTTTATTTGGGTATTGGAGGGGTAATCACTTTTAAGAAGTCTGGTTTAGATGAAGTGATTAAGCAGACAGGGCTGCAAAGGGTCGTATTAGAAACGGATGCGCCATACCTGGCCCCGGTACCTTACAGAGGAAAAAGAAATGAACCATCTTATCTTCCATTGATCGCACAAAAATTATCAGAGGCAATGGGAATGCCTATTGAAGAGATTGCGGAGGTTACAACAAATAACGCGAAAAAATTATTTAATTTATAGTGCAAGAAGCTTATTTTTGCACCCCTTTTACAGAGACCTGTCCAAGTGGTCGTCCAAAGTACTCCTTAGGAGAAGGAGCACACGGGGAAAAGGAATAAATAATGGAGACGTGTCCGAGTGGTTGAAGGAGCACGCCTGGAAAGTGTGTATACGGGCAACCGTATCGCGAGTTCGAATCTCGCCGTCTCCGCCAAATTTTGCTAACCTGCTGAATTTATGTACTACACCTATATATTGAAATGGCATGACAATCGATACTATTATGGAAGTTGTGCTGATGTAGAAAAGCGCTTCGCTAACCATAACTAGTGAAAAGTAAAATCTACGAAGCGTAGACGCCCTCTTGTTATACATTATTTCGAGCAATTTACTACCAGATCTGAGGCTTTCAGGCGTGAGATGTTTTTTAAATCAATAGACGGATATGTGTGGTTGAAAAGTGAGAAAATCATGTAGAAAGTGTGTATACGGGTCCGAAGGACTCCTTCGAGCAACCCGTATCGCGAGTTCGAATCTCGCCGTTTCCGAAAATGATATTAATAATCAATTTATTATATTCGAAGGGGACTTTTGGCTCTTTTTCATCATTCTGAATGACCTTGAAAACGCGCAGAACGTTCCCAAAACTCCTTTAGACTTCTACTGTTCGACACATAAATTTTTCATTTTAGGCCGGTTATCTATTTGTAGAGGCATTACTCTTGCTATAATGGCATCTCGTTTGCATACCTATTGAGTTTTTATATCGTCTTTGATTTAAAATACTATTTATGAAACAATTTCTTTTGTTGATGATCGTAGGCTCTTTGTTGTTTTCCTGTGCACCCGCGCATCATCCGGGTCATGGTCATAGAATCCCGCCAGGTCAGGCAAAAAAGTGTATGGAACTCAATCGGCGAAGCCATTTGCACCTGGTCAGCAAAAGAAGCATCGCCGTTAAAGATGGTCGTTTCTGCGTTTCGCACTAGTTTTGCCAGATGGAAAAGGATGACTTGTTCTCCGATTTTGAGCGGGCTGAATCGTATAAACGGAGATTTAAGGCCAGGGGATCATTAATGGTAGTGTATTCGCTGGTTTCTTTTGTACTGGGTATGCTGGTAATGTTGCTGATATTGCTATTTACTTAAACCGGGATACAATGTTCGCGGTGAGGCGTCTGCGGGGTAATATATCCCGTAGCAGATTTTCAGGTATCGGACGCGAAAAAGGCTTCTTTGGAGGAGAAATTTAATGTAGGTTTGCTGGTATGCAAATGAAATCTTCAGCAACCGCCTCTGCGGGGTTGCGCTTTCGCGAAGCCATCCAAAATGAAAACCCGTTACAGATTGTCGGCGCCATCAATGCCAATCACGCTTTACTGGCCACACAGGCAGGTTTCAAAGCTATTTATTTGTCGGGTGGTGGTGTAGCTGCCGGATCTTTAGGTATTCCTGATCTGGGTATCACTAATCTCGATGATGTGCTGATCGATGTAAACCGTATTACCAATGTTACGGATACACCTTTGATGGTGGATATAGATACGGGATTTGGAGCATCTGCTTTCAATATCGAACGTACGGTAAAGTCGCTGATAAAAAAGGGAGCAGCGGCCTTACATATTGAAGACCAGGTGGGAGCCAAGCGTTGTGGCCACCGGCCGGGTAAGGAGATCGTTAGCAAAGAGGAAATGGAGGACCGGCTGAAAGCTGCTGCCGATGCACGTTTTGATGAACATTTTGTAATTGGAGCGCGAACGGATGCATTTGCCAACGAAGGATTTGAAAAAACTTTAGAGCGTGCGGTGGCTTACAAAGAAGCCGGTGCAGATTTTATTTTTGCAGAAGCTGTTCCGGATCTTTCTTACTACCAAAAATTTGTAGATGCAACGGGTATTCCTGTTCTGGCTAATATTACCGAGTTCGGTATGATTCCTATGTATACTATTGATGAGCTAAGAGCAGCCGGTGTCGGTTTGGTGTTGTATCCCTTATCGGCTTTCCGTGCTGCTAATAAGGCCGCTCAAAATGTATACACGCATATTCGTAAAGAGGGAACGCAACAAAATGTGTTAGATACTATGCAAACCCGGCAGGAACTTTACGAAAGCATCAACTATTACGAGTATGAGAAAAAAATGGATGAGCTTTTTAAAAAGAAGTAATACCTAAATGAAATAACGATGGCTGCCACAAACGAAACAATCACATTTAAACCCAAGAAAAGCGTATCCTTATCGGGAGTTGTGGCTGGTAATACAGCTTTATGTACCGTAGGGAAAAGCGGCAACGACCTGCATTACAGGGGATACGATATCAATGATCTGGCTGAAAAAGCGAGTTTTGAAGAAGTTGCCTACCTGTTGATACACGAGAAGCTGCCCACCGTTCCGCAGCTAAAAGCATACCAGGCTAAATTAAAATCTTTAAGAGGGTTGCCTGATGTTATAAAAAAGTATTGAAGCAGATCCCTGCAGCAGCCCATCCTATGGATGTGTTGAGAACCTACACTTCGGTAATAGGCACTACGCTTCCGGAGCGGGAAGATCATAATGTAGCCGGGGCAAGAGACATCGCAGATAAATTGCTGGCATCTTACGCTTCAGCTCTTTTGTTCTGGTATCATTATTCACATAATGGTAAACAAATAGAAGTAGAAACAGATGACGAGACCGTTGGCGGCCATTTCCTGCATTTGCTTCATGGGGTAAAGCCATCTGATAGCTGGGTTAATGCCATGCAGGTATCATTGAACCTGTATGCGGAGCATGAGTTTAATGCCTCAACCTTTACCAGTCGCGTTATTGCAGGTACAGGCTCCGATATATATTCAGCTGTAGCAGGAGCAATAGGTGCTTTGAGAGGTCCCAAGCATGGTGGCGCTAACGAAGTGGCTTTTGATATTCAGAGCCGGTATGTAAACGCTGATGTGGCAGAGGCTGATATCAAGCTTAGGTTGGAAAAGAAAGAAGTGATCATTGGTTTCGGGCATCCCGTTTATACCATCGGTGATCCCCGAAACGGGATCATAAAAAAGTAGCACAACGATTATCAGAAGAGGCAGGCGATATGCAGTTGTTCTCTATAGCCGAGCGACTGGAAAAAGTAATGTGGGATGAAAAAAGATGTTTCCGAACCTGGACTGGTTTTCGGCAGTGGCTTATCACATTATGGGGGTGCCTACCGCCATGTTTACGCCCTTGTTTGTGGTGTCTCGCATTACCGGCTGGAGCGCCCATGTTATCGAACAAAGATTAGACGGGAAAATTATCAGGCCGAGCGCTAACTATACCGGCCCGGAGAATTTAGCCTTCGTGTCTATCGAGGGAAGAGAATAGAGAATGATTCATAGATCATTGTCGTTTTATATACAGCTGATAACTTTTAACTTATAAATTTTTTTACGGACTCATGTCATCTTACATTTCAAACGAAAGGCCGCAACCAGACCAGGTGTTGGCCGATATTGCTGACTATGTTTTAAACTACGAAATCAAAAGCGACCTGGCTTTGAAAACGGCGTACTACTGTTTGCTGGATACACTGGGTTGTGGTTTTGAAGCCCTGACTTATCCTGCATGTACCAAATTATTAGGCCCGGTAGTGCCTGGAACCATCGTGCCCAACGGGGCCAAAGTACCTGGTACTCATTACCAGCTCGATCCCATTCAGGCTGCATTTAATATTGGCGCCATTATTCGCTGGCTCGATTTTAACGATACCTGGCTGGCTGCCGAATGGGGACATCCTTCAGATAATCTGGGTGGTATCCTTGCTACAGCCGATTGGTTGTCTCGCACCAATATCGCCGAAGGTAAAGACCCTTTAACCATGTTGCAGGTATTACATGCGATGGTTATGGCGCATGAGGTACAGGGCGTTCTGGCCCTCGAAAACTCTTTTAACCGCGTAGGGCTCGATCATGTGATATTGGTAAAAGTGGCTTCTACCGCAGTGGTGGGTAAACTATTGGGTTTAAACAGAGATGAGCTGATTAATGCAGTTTCACTGGCTTTTGTTGATGGTCAATCTTTACGTACTTACCGGCATGTGCCCAATACCGGCAGCCGCAAATCGTGGGCCGCCGGAGATGCCACTTCAAGAGCTGTGCGCCTGGCCTTAATTGCTCAAACCGGTGAAATGGGTTATCCATCAGTGCTTACCGCTAAAACCTGGGGCTTTTACGATGTTTCATTCAAAGGAAACCCTTTTACTTTTCAAAGGGACTATGGTACTTATGTAATGGAACATATCCTGTTTAAAATATCTTTCCCAGCGGAGTTTCATTCGCAAACGGCGGTAGAAGCTGCTATGACGCTCCATCAGCGGCTAAACGATTTAAGAAAAACGACAGCTGATATCAAGCGAATTATTATCCGTACGCATGAGGCCGCCATCCGTATCATCGACAAAAAAGGACCTTTAAATAATCCGGCAGATAGAGATCATTGTATACAGTACATGGTTGCTGTGCCTTTAATTTTTGGACAATTAACCGCAGCTGATTATGAAGATGCAGTCGCTGCCGACGAAAGGATTGATGCTTTGAGAGATAAGATATTTTGTGTTCAGGATACCCAGTTTACATTGGATTATCATGACCCCGAAAAAGATCTATTGCCAATGCATTAACGGTTGAATTGAATGATGGTACTGTGCTGGATGAGGTAGTGGTGGAATATCCGATTGGCCATAAGCGCAGGAGAGAAGAAGGTATTCCCAAATTGATAGAGAAGTTTAAGATAAATGTAGACCGCATTTTTGAAGGAGCACAGAAGGAACAAATTTTGAAGACAGGGCTTGATTATGAAAGCCTCGCTTCCATGAAAGTGAATGAGTTTGTGGATTTAATGGCGAAAGTATCTTGAATTTAACAGACGAACTCTTTTTTCAATGGCCGTTACATTTGTAGCGGCTTTTTTATTCAGGGATTAAAAAATCTTCCATATTATCGGGGGTAATAACGGTGCCGTCAGTGCCTGGGTAGTTGGTGGTAAAGGTGGAAGAGAAGCGGGCTCGCGCATTTTTCGACCATTTAAATTCATAAGCTGACATTCTATCAGCCGTTTCTTCTATCAGGTCGATTTCCTGCTGCTGTGTAGTACGCCAGAAATAATGGTCTGCCTCCTTTTCCTGGTTGGATAACATTTTTATACGCTCTGAAATAATATAGTTCTCCCATAAGGCGCCTGTATCTGTTCGCTCGTTCAGTAATTTGAAGTTGTTAAGAACAGCATTGCGTATACCGCAGTCATAGAAGTAGATTTTTTTCCTTTTTTAATTTCATTTCTAACATTTCTATTGAGCGCCGGCAGCCTGAAGACGACAAATGCTTTTTCCAACAGGTCGATGTATTTATCTACCGTTTTATAATCGCTGTCTACTAGTTGAGCGATTTCCTGGTAATTTACTTCGCTGCCCAATTGAAGCGCTAAAGCCTTAAGCAGTTTTGAAAGTATGAGTGGTTTTTTAACCTGCTCCAGCATTAACAGGTCTTTATACAAATAGCTATTGGCCAGTAACTTTAGCAGCCGCTTCTCATTACCTGCAGAAGAAACAATTTCCGGGTAATAGCCAAAAATCAGGCGTTGTTCAATTAAACGCTTCTCCTCGAGCAGCCCATGGTGCTGAACCATTTCATGAAAACTTAGCGGAAAGAGCATAAACTCAAATTTCCGGCCGGTTAATGGTTCGTTTACCTGTGCGGTAAGCTCAAACGCTGATGAACCGGTAGCTATAACCTGTACCTGCTTAAGCCGGTCGGTAAATATTTTCAATGTGAGGCCTATGTCGGGAATGCGCTGCGCTTCATCAATAAATACAATCGTTTTATTATTAGTAATAGTTTTTAGCCTGGTTGAAGTGGCATTGGTTAAAATTTCTCTTACGTCTGCATCATCCCCGTTAAGATACAAATAGTCTTTTTTTCCAACAGTTGATCAATCAAGGTGGATTTACCTACTTGTCTTGCACCGAAAACAAGAATAGCTTTTCCTTTATAGAAGCTTCCTTCAATTAATTGTTGCAAATTTCTTATAACCATACCTCAATGTAGAAATACAAAAGTATAATTATTTTGGATTTGAATCTTAAAAAATGATAATATTCTTGGATTTAAAAGTAAAATAATTATAATAATTTTGGATTATAATCCAAAATAAACATAATAATTTTGGATCTTAATTTGTTTTTAAAGAAAATCTCTGCAGTGCTGGAGGCACAAACTATAAAACAGGGTTTAATTCTCTCAAAAAACCTTATAATGACGCGGCCTTACTAATTATGGTCTTAATACCCGATTTTTGCGCTGAACAAATAGTAGCTGTTGGGTGTTTTCCGTACTATATTTTTAGTTGCAATTCTTTTTTCTCAATCGCAAAAGCGCAGGGGCAGTCTCCTGTCTATGGTTCTAATAATCTAAGACAAAAAAGGTAGTGGTTACGCCAGGTGCCGGTTTCAGATTGGATACATTAAGCATTATTCCCAGTAGCTTTAGGATAGAGGGCATTGATAGCCTTCAATACACGTTAGACTACGCTAATGCTATTTTATACTGGAAATTGCCTCCTACAGATTCCGCTGTTTGGGTTACTTATCGCGTTTTCCCTTTTAAGCTGAATGGCTCCGTACAGCGTATGAATTTTGATAGCCTGGTATTATACTCTGCTGCACCGATAAGAGCTCCCTATAACAAAGCCGATCGTCAAAAGGAGTTGTTCAATTTTGGGACGATTAATGCACAGGGTAGTTTTGGGAGGCAGGTGGGGTTTGGAAATAACCAGGATGTTGTATTAAATTCTAATCTGAACATACAGTTAAGCGGCATGTTAGCAGACAGTATTGAATTACAGGCCGCAATTACCGATAATAATGTGCCCATTCAGCCAGATGGAAATACACAGCAATTGAATGAGTTTGATGAAGTGTATATCCGGTTTAAGAAAAAAACTGGCAATTGAATATCGGTGATATGGATCTGCGTGAGGATCGCAGCTATTTTCTGAAATTCTATAAACGGTTGCAGGGTATATCTTTTCAGACGGTTAATAATATCTCAAAGCGAACACAATCTAACACCCTGGTCAGCGGTTCTATAGCCAAGGGAAAGTTTACCCGGAATGTGCTACAGGGCCTGGAGGGGAACCAGGGACCCTACCGGCTTTCGGGAGCTAATGGAGAAACGTTTTTTATCATACTGGCCAACACAGAACGGGTTTTTATAGATGGTGAATTATTGCAGAGAGGAGAGGACCAGGATTATGTGATCAACTATAATACAGCCGAGATAACTTTTACTCCCCGGCGAATGATCACCAAGGACAGTCGCATACAGGTGGAGTTTGAATATGCCGACAGAAATTTCCTGAACACCAACCTATACGCTATGCAGGAGGTGAACTTTAACAATAAGGTGAAGTTGAAAGTTGGGTATTTTAACAACAGCGATGCTAAGAATTCTTCCATCAACCAGGTGTTGGATACCCGGCAAAAGCAATTTCTTTTTAATATTGGCGACAGCGTACAGAATGCCTATTACCCATCAGTGGTATTGGATACCTAACTGCCGGCAAAATATTGTATGAGCGCGTGTATGACACCATTGATAACGTAGTGGATTCATTCTATCGGTATTCTATTGATCCGGCCACAGCAAAACATAACCTGGCTTTTACTGATGTGGGTTTTGGGCGCGGCAATTATATAACAGATAATGGTAATGCCAACGGCAAAGTATTTGTATATGTGGCGCCTGTAAATGGTGTAAGGCAAGGTAACTATGACCCGGTGATACTGCTGGTTGCGCCCCGGAAACAGCAGTTATTGACATTGGGTATTGATTACAATATTTCAGCTAACACGGTGTTGAAAACAGAACTGGCTACCAGTAAGTATGATGTAAATACACTATCATCTCTACATGATAACAGTGACAATGGGTACGCCGCAAAAATTAATTTAAGTAATGCGCACCTGTTAAAGGAAAAGAATAAGTTAAGCCTGGTGAGCTCCCTTGACTATGAATACGTGCAGCAGCGCTTTCAGCCACTGGAGCGCCTCAGGGGTGTAGAATTTACGCGGGATTGGGGTTTGCCGCTGGTGGCGCAACGGGCTACTGAAAACATTGTTAAAGCCTCAACAGGCCTGCGGGCAGATAATGGGAATGCGGTGCAATACGCGTTTACGAGCTATAACAGGAGCGATGATTACAGCGGGTTTCAGAACGCACTCACGCAGTTTACTAATTGGAAGAACTGGGGCTTTAATAACCAACTGGTTTTAACCAATTACCAAACCGATACCTACAAGGGATATTTCCTCAAACCAATCATCGATGTTAGCAAGAAATTACCCTGGATGGATAACTGGATCATTGGTGGCCGCTACACCCTTGAGGAAAATGTGAACCGTAATACGCGGAATGACTCCCTCAATTTTACTTCTTTTTCATTTGATACCTATACCGCTTACTTAAAATCCAGTCCTGAAAAAGAAACAGGTATGGCATTAATTTTTACACGCGAAGTGATAAATACCCTGTGGGTAAAGAATTGTTACGGGGAGACAGGAGTTATAACCTGAACCTGCAGGCCGAATTGCTGGCCAATGCTAAACGGCAATTTTACCTGAACACAACTTTCAGGAAATTGAAAGTGTATAATGATGAAGTGAGCGCCCAAACCGAAGATAACACAGTGCTGGCCCGGGCAGAGTACCAGATGAATGAATGGAATGGCTTTTTGAACGGAAATGTACTGTACGAAGTCGGATCAGGACAGGAGCAGAAAAGAGATTATGCTTACCTTGAAGTACCGCCTGGTACAGGGCAATACACCTGGATAGATTACAATGAAGATGGCGTGCAGCAACTGAATGAATTTGAGCTGGCTGCTTTTGCTGATCAGGCCCGGTTTATCCGGATCTTTACTCCTACTAACGAGTATATAAAAGCGAATTACACTACACTCAATTACAGTATTAATATAACGCCCAGGCAACTTTGGGGTAATCAGGCAAAGGGCTTTACTGGTTTTTTATCAAGGTGGATGCTGACCAGTTCTTTGCAGATAGCCAAAAAATCGATGGCGGAAGGGCTGTTTGAATTTAATCCATTTGGATACGGACTGGCCGACTCTAACCTTATTACGCTAGCCACAACGCTGGCTAATACTTTGTCGTATAATCGTCAAAGCACCAAATGGGGGTAGATGTCAGTAACCTGCGTAACAATAATAAAGCCTTTCTCACTTATGGGTACGAAACCAGACAAAACAACGAGTGGCTGCTCAAGTACCGGCATTTTCTCTCCAGCGCTCTAACTTTAAACATCAATGCTTTAACAGGTGTCAATGCTTTGTACACAGATGATGTATTGTTTGATAATCGTAACTATGAGATCGACAGGAATAATGGCGAATTACTATTGTCCTACATAAAAGGAACTTCTTTTCGGATTACCACAGGGTACAAGCGGGAACATAAAAAAATGCAGGTATATATGGTGGTGAAACATCGCTGTCTAATGCGCTCACAGCCGAAACCAAGTATAATATTTTGCAAAGCGCCTCTGTTACCGGTAAGTTTACCTATAACGGGCTGAAATATAGTGCCGGGGCTAATAACGCTCAAACAACTGTAGGCTATATTATGTTGGATGGACTAATGCCCGGTACCAATCTGTTATGGAACCTGCAGCTCACCAAGCGTCTTTTAAATAACCTGGAACTTAATTTTCAGTACGATGGCCGTAAGCCTGGCAATACCCGAACTATTCATACGGGAAGAGCGTCGATTACTGCGATATTCTAAATAACAATCCCCCAACAGAAGCCAGGGGATTGTTATTTATTTAAGATTACTCATTATTTCTTCAGTACTTCAGCCATTGTTTTACCAATATCAGCAGGGCTGCTTACTACATGAATACCGCATTCGCTCATGATTTTCATTTTAGCTTCTGCCGTATCATCAGCGCCACCAACAATAGCTCCTGCGTGACCCATACGACGGCCGGGAGGAGCTGTTTGGCCAGCGATGAACCCTACAACCGCTTTTTATTACCGGTAGCTTTAATCCAGTTTGCTGCTTCAGCTTCCATACCACCGCCAATTTCACCAATCATAACAATTGCATCGGTTTCAGGATCGTTCATTAATAACTCTACCGCTTCTTTAGTAGGAGTACCAATGATCGGGTCTCCGCCAATACCAATAGCAGTGCTAATGCCCAAACCTGCTTTTGCTACCTGGTCAGCTGCCTCGTAAGTAAGCGTACCAGATTTGCTAACAATACCTATACGACCAGGTATAAATACAAAGCCCGGCATAATGCCTACTTTACATTCACCGGCAGTTATAACACCCGGACAGTTAGGGCCAATTAATCTTGTTGAAGTTCCCTGTAAATAATTCTTCACTTTTACCATATCCTGTACAGGAATACCTTCTGTAATACAAACCACCAATGCTATGCCTGCATCTGTAGCTTCCATGATCGCATCTGCTGCAAAAGCGGTGGTACAAAAATAATGCTCACATTTGCGTTAGTCGCATTAACCGCATCAGCTACTGTATTAAATACCGGTCTGTCCAAATGAGTGGTGCCGCCTTTATTAGGGGTAACGCCACCAACCACATTCGTTCCATACTCAATCATTTGAGTTGCATGGAAAGTACCTTCTGTGCCGGTAAAGCCCTGTACTAAAACTTTCGAATCTTTATTTACTAATACTGCCATTTTATAGTTTTTTCTGATTGGTTACAAAAGTAAGGAAACCAGCATGCTAATATGCTAAATTTTTGCTGATTCCTGTGCAAAAAGAGGAATGATAATGTAAGGTTAGCGTAAAGGTTGAAGAACATCTGTTTGGAGCGATCACTCTTTTGGCGAACCAACAACACCATCGCCGTCCATATCGGCGTTAAATTTTTCTTCCAGCGCATCACGCACGTCTTCATGCACGTCTTTGGGAATTTCGCCTGTCTCCTGTATCATTCGCATATTTTTGGCGTCCTGCAGGAAATTAGAAGCGAAAATGAACTCATTTAATTTTTGGTTATCGCTGTAAATGATCTCTTTATTGGTGCCTTCCCATTCTTTTTCACCCTGGTTCATGTACACAATATGGTCTCCGATTTCCATTACGCTGTTCATGTCATGGGTATTCATAATCGTAGTAGTCTTGTATTCCTGCGTAATGTCATTAATGAGTTTGTCAATTACGATAGAAGTTTGAGGATCCAGTCCCGAGTTGGGTTCGTCACAAAACAAATATTTAGGATTTAACACGATGGCCCTTGCCAGCGCTACCCTTTTTGCATACCGCCGCTTATTTCAGAAGGGAATTTTTTGTAGGCATCTTCATTCAGGTTAACGCGGTCGAGCACTTCTTTTACACGGGCTTTTTTAACCGAATACTTATCGGTAGTGAACATGTCCAACGGAAAGACCACGTTTTGTTCTACCGTCTGGCTATCAAACAAAGCCGAACCCTGGAAGAGCATACCTATTTCTTTGCGAATGGCTTTCTTTTCTTCCAAAGACATGGTTACGTAATTATTGCCGTTGTAAATAACCTCACCTTCGGTCGGATGCATTAATCCGACGATACATTTCATTAAAACGGTTTTGCCACTACCGCTCGACCCGATAATAAGATTACACTTACCTGGTTCCATTAAGGCATTCACCTCTTTCAGCACCACTTTTTCTCCGAAACTCTTTTTAAGACCTTTTATTTCTATCATGGTACTTCAATTTTGAAGTAACTGTTTTTGTTAATAATTATGGGTGAAAAGAAACACCCTGTTTGTAACCGATATCTTACACCATAATGTTTGCAAAGATTACAGCAGCAAAGCAGATAAGATATAGTCTGCCAACAACAATAAAATACAGGATACAACTACCGCCCTTGTGCTGGAATGTCCTATTTCCAAAGCGCCTCCCTTTACATTATAGCCATAAAAACATGGTATACTGGTAATCAAAAAAGCAAAAACAAAGCTTTTGGTTAAAGCAAAAAATACATTGTAGCCGCTAAATCCCATCAACAAACCATTATCAAAAATCGATGTATCAATGATGCCTGTGGCAGAACCAGCTAAGCGACCTCCCCAAATACCCAGCGCCATGGCTAATATGATCAGCATGGGAATCGTAATCACACCTGCTATAATTTTAGGAAGTATTAAATACGCTTTTGTATTGATCCCCATTATTTCAAGCGCATCTATTTGCTCACTTACCCGCATATTACCCAATTCACTGGCTATTTTACTACCTACCACACCTGCCAGAACGATACAGCTCAGGGTAGGGGCAAACTCCAGTATCACCGTATCCCGTACAATCTGGGCAATGGTGGTTTTAGGAATAAGTGGCGATGTGATTTGGTACGCCGTTTGAACAGCGGACACCGCACCAATGAAAACCGAGATAATGCAAATGATGCCCAGTGATCCAATGCCTATATCGTTACATTGCAGCATAAACTGTCTCCAGTACATGGTTCTGTTTTCAGGCATGCGAAACATGCCTTTAAACATCTGGATGTACTGCCCGAATTCTCTAAGTATTTTCAAGAATAAAGTCGTTTAGTTGGAAATAGCCTATTTTTTCTTTTTGGTATTATCCTGGTTTTTGTCTCCACCGGTCTTGGCCGACAATGCCGCTGACTTTATCTGAGCATCTGTAACTGCTATCAAAGCCATATTGACAATGTTGTTCACCGTACTACCCAGTTGCAACAAGTGTACCGGTTTTTTCAGTCCTAAAAGGATAGGGCCTATCGCGTCGGTAGAGCCAATCTCTTTCAGAATATTGTAAGTAATATTACCAGATGCTAAATTAGGGAAGATTAAGGTGTTTACTTCTTTTTCAACCAGTTCGCTAAACGGATACATCTCTTTTAACAAACTATTATTAAGCGCCACATTGGCCTGCATCTCTCCGTCCACGATCAGGGAAGGGTCTTTTTGTTTTACTAATTCCCTGGCTTTGGAAACCAGTTGCGCTTCCGGTGTGTTACTGCTACCGAAATTGGAATAGCTTAACATTGCAATTCTCGGTGTAATATTAAATGCGGAAACTTCTTTGGCTGTCAACAGTACTATTTCGGCCAGTTCTTCAGCCGTGGGGTTAATATTTACAGTAGTGTCTGCCAGGAATAAAGGTCCTTTGAGGTCATGATCAGGTACATACCTGCTACTTTTTTAACACCTTCTTCGGTTCCAATGATCTGCAGGGCCGGGCGGATAGCATCTGAGTATCTTTTGGTAAGACCTGATATCATACAATCCACATCACCGCACTCTACCATCATACAGCCAAAATGGTTGCGGTCTTCCATCAGCTTCGACGCTTCCTCCTTTGTATAGCCCTTGCGCGCTCTTTTTTATAGAACAGGGTTACATATTCTTCTCTTTTAGCCTTCGCATCATCACTGCGCGGGTTGATCACCGGAATATCGCTGATATCCAGCTTGTGTATATCGGCCAGTTCCTGAATTTTTTCACATCTCCCAACAGGGTAGGGTATCCAATACCTTCGTCCAGTACAATTTGTGCAGCTTTAAGAATATTTACATTTTCTCCTTCTGCAAACACAATACGCTTAGGAGCAGTTCGCGCTTTAGCTCCGAGCACTCGTAGCACCTGGTTGTCCAGGCCCAGGCGTTTGTTCAGGTCATGTTCATATTGTTCCCAGTTCTCAATTTTGATCTTTGCCACTCCCGATTCCATAGCCGCTTTGGCAACTGCCGGTGCAACTGTAGACAATAAGCGGGGATCCAACGGTTTGGGAATAATATAATCGGGGCCAAAATGCATATTGGTCTGGTTATAAGCCAGGTTTACAATATCCGGTACCGGAGTTTTAGCCATTTCAGCCAGGGCCTTCACGGCTGCCAGCTGCATTTGGGTATTGATCTGTGTAGCTCTTACGTCCAGCGCACCTCTGAAAATATAAGGGAAGCCCAGTACATTGTTCACCTGGTTAGGATAATCGCTGCGGCCCGTGGCCATAATTACATCCTTACGGGCGGTGGTGGCTTCTTCCCAGGAGATTTCCGGGTCGGGATTAGCCATGGCAAAAACAATCGGGTTTTTGGCCATGCTTTTTACCATAGCGCCATTTAAAACATTGGCAGCGCTCAAACCTATAAACACATCAGCCCCTTTCAGGGCATCTTCTAATGAAATGTCTTTAGGTGCAATGGCGAAGGGGGCTTTAATATCATCCAGTCCAGTGCGGCCTTTGTGCAAAGCGCCCTTACTGTCGAACATGATAAAGTTTTCTGGTTTAGCGCCCATTTGTTGGTATAACAATACACAGGCCATGGCAGCGGCACCGCGCCATTTACTACAAACTTTGCTTTTTCAATTTTTTTCTTCTGAATTTCAAGTGCATTCAGCAAGGCAGCAGCGCTGATGATGGCGGTGCCATGCTGATCATCGTGCATTACCGGTATTTTTAACCGTTTTTTTAGCTCCCGTTCAATATAAAAACAGCCGGGAGCCTTAATATCTTCGAGGTTGATACCACCAAAAGTAGGCTCTAAAGCCTGAACGATCTCGACGAATTTTACGGGGTCTTTTTCGTTGATCTCGATGTCAAAAACATCAATGTCTGCAAATATTTTGAACAGCACGCCCTTTCCTCCATCACCGGTTTACCAGCTTCCGGGCCGATATCTCCCAAACCTAAAACGGCTGTGCCATTACTGATCACTGCCACCAGGTTTCCCTTAGCAGTGTACTTGTACACATTCTCTACATTTTCTGCAATTTCGAGGCAGGGAACCGCTACACCCGGCGAATAAGCCAAGGAAAGGTCTCTTTGGGTTTTGGCTTCCTTGGTGGGAATTACTTCAATTTTCCCGGGACGGCCCTTGGCGTGGTACTCCAGCGCCAGCTCTTTTCTCAGATCTTTTTTAGACATAAGCAACGATTAAAAATCGGGCGAAAAGTAACTTAAATTGCTTTAACCGACAAAAAGATTAATTTTAAGAAATGCTGTAAAAATTTCATATTTGTAAAAGTTTATGTGAATTGTGACACCAGATTTTTCCATTTTTTACAAAAAATAGTACCCCGGATGAAAAAACATTCCCACTACTAGCGTTGTTGCTGGTGATTTTAACGGCCTGCCCCAAAAAAAGGATCAGATAGCTGATAATGCAACTACATCACAGTTAGTTGCAGATTCAGCTTATTTATATACTAAAGAGGTGTATTTATGGAATACGTTGCCCGGAATAGGTACTTATGAAAGTTTTAACCCAAGAAAATTTGCGAATGCGGACCTGGTTAAAACAGCAGACGATGTTATTAAAAGCATTCGATCTTTACATACAGCCGATCAGTTTAGCTACGCGACTTCTGTTGAAGAGTCGAATCAAACTCAAACAGGTGAGGGGGTAGATTGGGGATTTTTTGTAAAAGGAGGTCTTGTTGCTAGTCCGTCATCAGAAGCAAATGTTAGATGGTTTGTTACTTACGTTTATAATGCATCGGATGCGGCCAGCAAAGGCGTAAAACGAGGATGGATTGTAAACAAGATAGATGGTGTAGAGATGAGGGGTGGACAAGCTAGCATCGATAAGTTGAATGCGATTTTTTTGGTACTATTACATCAGCTAGTATTGAATTTGTAAAACCAGATGGAACGGCACAAACGCTCAATATTAATAAGACTAAATTTACTGCTAATTCTGTTTTGTACTCCAGCGTTTTTACTAATGGCGCAAAGAAAACGGGTTATTTAGTGTTTAATACTTTTTTAGGAACTACTGCGGCAAGTAATGAGCTTATTACAGTTTTTAATAGTTTCATCAGTCAAGGTGTAAATGAATTGATTATAGATCTTCGAAATAACCTGGGAGGATCTACAGCTATGCAGGACTTTTTGGCAAATATTATTGTTCCTGCTGCGCGGACCGGTCAAACTATGTATCGATATGAGTTTAACCAACAATTACAGCAGGATAATTTCCCATTACTAAAAAAGAAATTTGGTTGGAGTAATGGTGCGTTTAAGCCCGCTAATAATACTGAAACCTTTGTGAAGAATGGCACCCTTGCCCTTAGCCGAATATTTTTTATTGTAACAGATAATACAGCTTCTTCAAGCGAACTTTTGATCAATAATTTGAAGCGGTTATGGATGTTAAGCTCGTTGGAGAAAGCAACACTTATGGTAAGCCTGTTGGATTTTTCCCCATTGATCTATTTGACAAGGTGTCTTTGTACCCTATTTCCTTTAGAACTGTAAACAGCGTTGGGGCCGAGGTAGCCTATGCAGGATTTGCACCCGACAAGCAGGCTGTTGACGGACTCAATAAAGACTGGGGTGATGTGACTGAGCCTTGTCTGGCGAATTCTTTAGCATATATCAACACGGGGAGTTTTCTAGCGGTTGCACCTGTAACGAGTGTTGCGACGATGCCCAGGTCTGTAACAGCTGATAGAACAAAGCAGCTTGATAAAAAGCGAAAAGAAAGAGTTGGAATGATTCTTTCCGGCAAGGAGGATGACTTTAGCGGAACCAAGTTAAAGTAGGAGTTATAAACGACATAAAGAAAAAGCGCTTCGTTAATCACGAAGCGCTTTCTCTTATACATATCCTTTTTAATAAATTTACCGCTCAATCCAAACCTTCCGGCCCGATAGTGCGCTTAATGAATCTTTAATACGGGTAGTATCAGTATTGGCTACAGGCAGTTTGATAAAGAGTTTATAGCTAACCGAGTCTGCAGTTTCCATTTCAATAGGCCATTTGATGGTTTTGAGCTGGTTAAATCTTTTGGAAGCTCTTGGCTGCTTGGCTATTTCTAATACATATTTGTAACCGTCAGATGGTGGAGGTGCTGTTGGCGATTGAGGTGTTGGCGGGGGCGTACTGTCATTACCGGTGCTAGGAGTAGTACTATTGCCGGTAGTAGTCGTTACATCTTCAATATCACCATTGTTTTTCTCTTTGTTCTGATTGTAGAACCAAATTACGGCTGCAACTGCCACCAGGCAAACTACCCCGATAATAGCAGCGGGTTTGGTTTTGCGCGGCTTCCGGGTGTCGTCTATATAAGACTGCGGAACAGAATTCTTTTCAGTAATAGGAACCGGCTTCCTTTTTTCTTTTTCAGTATGAACGAATTTCTCTTTATGAAATTCAAAACTGCCATCCATTTTTTTGGTAAGCGTACCTATCCCTGCCAGGAAATAGGGTTTCCCGGTATTTAAAAAATCAATCACCCCCTCGGTTTGTGAACGTATATCAGACTCTGCCAGTACTTTCATTTTGCCGGTTTCCTGCGAAACAAAGGTGATCAGCGCTTCGTCCAGCTGTGTTACCTTAGCTTGTTCAAAGCTGATATTCAGCAGGGAACTGCCTTTTTGCTGTAATCAACTTCGGGGTTATAGGTGCTGTCCGCATGAAAAGTGCCTAAGCCAGGCAGACTTAAAACTTTATGGGTGGCCAGGTATTGAGCCAGTACGGGCGCTAATTTCATTCCTGTTATTTTTATGTCCGCTCAGATTCACTCTGGCCGGACGGTTTTTAATGGCTGACCGATCTGCCATTTTGAGCAGCTTTCGGCATTGAAAAGCCTCGCAACTCATTTCACAAACAATTGATTATGATGAGTTCGCAAGATAGCCGATTTTATTGTATTACCCAAAATGAGATAAACCGCTTAATTTTGAATGATGTACACCCAGGAGGAAGAGACTTTTATGAAATATTGGGCAGCCAACCGGCAGAAAAAGAAACGGCTTTTCAGGCAGATATTACTGGGTTTGCCCACAGGCTTAATTTTGATGGTTGCCATTCTTGCCAATTTTATGAGTGGTTGGTATCAACGTGCCGCTATGATTGCCAATGCCGACCCTTCTTTATTTATAATTTTGTTAATAGCTGGAATAATTATTGTTGCGTTTGCAGGTGTGTTCACGTCTTATCACAAGTGGGATATTAACGAAACCCGCTATAAAGAGCTCATGAACAGGAAATAAAGAGCTATATTCCCCGTTTAGTAATATTTAAATCTCTAAGGAAAATGAAAAAAGATTTTGGATCCCGGTTTTGTCAATCGTGACGGCTTTAAGTTTAACCGCCTGTCTGAAAAAGGGCGACGATGTTCCACAGTGTACACCTAATTCTTTAACAGCTGACCGGCAATCAATCGATTCTTTTATTGCTCAAAACGATATAGGTTACCTGACTTATATGACCGAAGGATATTACCAGGGAATTGCAAACCCAGGCTCAGGTAGCACTGCAGCAGCAGATTCTATCGTGGAGTTTAAGCGTACGATAAGTACATTTAACAGCGCTGGTGTGGTTGCAATTCTTACTGAAAACCTTACTAATAGCAACGGTTTGCCTATCCGATTTTCTGACTTTCAAAATAGTACCTCTTCGCCCTTTTACTACTTAATGACTCATGCGGCAAAAGGTGGTATTTTACGGCAGATTTTTCCTTCTTCAGCTAATGCCCTGGGATATTTTGGTTGTCAGCAACAAACAGTGGATGGGAAAGTGATTCCTGCTTATTCACAGGTATTAGTTGATATTGAATTAGTAACAGTTAAGAGGAGTAATTAGTAAAAAGTAATTAGTAAATAAATGAAGAAGATAGTTTTTATTTTAGGTATTGTGACCGCTTTCGCCGCAGTGGGTTGCTTAAAAAATAATGATGATGATTATAAACCTTGCACTCCCAAGACAGTAGAGTCTGAACTTCCGGCAATGACTAAATTTGCAACTGACAGTACAATCAGTACCACTACAGATGCAACCGGACTCTTGTACCAGGTTATCGAGCCGGGTACAGGAGCCACACCTACAGCAACCAGCTCCGTTGTTGCCAAATATGTGGGCAGGTTTATGGATGGCAAAGGGTTTGATTCTTCGTATGTAAGAAGTCCGCAAGGCGCGTCATTCAGGTTGAACGAAGTGATTGCTGGTTGGACGATTGGTATACCTAAAATAAAAGCTGGGGGTAAAATTAAATTGATCATTCCATCGTCACTGGCGTATGGATGTGGAAGTCCCTATGGATTTTTAAACAATCAACCACTCTACTTTTACGTAGAATTGGTAAGTGTAAATTAAGAATTTGTAAACTACATTTTATTAAAGCCCGATTGATGTCGGGCTTTTTCGATGCTACACCGGCTGATATATGCACTGCTGCATAAGCGAGCGTGGCAATACCGTCGCCATATATTTACAGTTGGTACCATTAATATGCAGTAGGTAGCGTTGGTTCCCCTTATTTTTGTCTTCTAAAATGTTGTAATGCTATACGAGCCTATTTCAGTATTTGATATGTTGAAAATCGGGGTGGGGCCTTCGAGTTCCCATACCCTGGGCCCCTGGCGCGCTGCCGAGCGCTTCGTAGGCGAGTTAGAGGCCAACGGCAACCTTGAAAAGGTAGAAGGGGTGAAAGTGATCCTGTACGGCTCATTGGCTAAAACAGGCGTGGGGCATGGCACTGATATAGCCGTGCAATTGGGACTTTGCGGGTATGATCCGGTTACTTTTGACGTAGAGCAAATTACACCTACCGTTCAAAGCATAGCCCGGGAGCAGCAAATATTGCTGGCAGGGAAACAAAGCGTGCGTTTTAACCCTGCGGCTGATATAGAATTTCTATATACCGAAACCCTGCCTTATCACTCTAACGGGGTAACTTTTCTCGCCACTTTAGCGAACGGGCAAAATGTAGCCGAAACTTATTATTCCATCGGTGGCGGATTTGTAAAGAAAGAAGGTGAAGAAGTTATTGCGGATACCTCCGTTAGCCTGCCTTTTCCCATTGATGATGCAGATGATTTGCTGAGGTGGTGTATTAAAACAGGATTGTCTATTCATGAAATTGTTTATGAAAATGAGCAGGCCTGGCGGAAAGAAGACGAGGTAAAGGCTGGCATCCTAAAAATATGGCAGGTAATGAAGGACTGTGTATACCGGGGTTGTCATACAACCGGAATTTTGCCGGGTGGATTAAATGTACATCGCAGGGCTGCCGGGCTAAATAAAAAGCTGATTGGAGACGTCGTTTACAGCAATTATGATGAATGGATAGCTGCCATACAAAAAGGAGGGAATAGCTTCAAGTATATACTGGACTGGGTAAGTTGTTTTGCCTTGGCGGTAAACGAAGAAAATGCTTCTTTTGGAAGAGTAGTAACAGCTCCCACCAATGGCTCTTCCGGAGTTATACCCGCTGTACTGCATTATTACACCGTCTTTTGCGGGGGTGATGATGAAGCCAAGATCATAGATTTCCTGATGGCAGCCTCCGAGATTGGCAGCATTTTCAAGAAAGAATCGACTATTTCGGCCGCTATGGGTGGTTGCCAGGCAGAGATCGGCGTATCGTCGTCTATGGCTGCCGCCGCATTAACTGAGGCGCTGGGGGGCACACAGAAGCAGGCCCTGATGGCGGCTGAAATAGCCATGGAGCATCACCTGGGCATGACCTGTGACCCCATTGGCGGATTAGTGCAGGTGCCCTGTATTGAGCGTAATACAATGGGGGCCATAAAAGCTATTACGGCCTGTCAGCTGGCTTTGCAAAGCACGCCTGATTTTGCCCGGGTATCGCTGGATGAAGTGATTAAAACGATGTGGGATACGGCACAGGACATGAATTTTAAATATAAAGAAACGGCCGATGGTGGTTTAGCTGTAAATGTTCCCTTAAGTTTGCCGGAATGTTAAGGTTGGTGGGTTAGTTGACTGGTTGATTAGTTGATAGGTTGACTGGTTGGTTAAGTAGTTGACAAGTTGATTAGTTGACTAGTTGAAAAGGTTGAATCTTAAAGGGCTGGATAAAAAAATAAAGCATTATAATAAAGATGACAAGGGCAGAACTGGTACAATTAATTAAAGACAGAAGATCTTACCTCTGCGTGGGTTTGGATACGGATATTACCAAAATACCGGAACACCTGAAGGGTAAGCCGGACGGCGTATTGGAGTTTAATAAAGCTATTATTGATGCCACCCGCGATCTGTGTGTGTCCTATAAGATTAATACAGCTTTTTATGAAGCGCAGGGCGTGGCTGGCTGGCAAACCATGCAGGATACGGTTGAATATATCGGCAACGGGCACTTTAAAATTGCAGATGCGAAAAGGGGAGATATCGGTAACACTTCCGACCAATATGCCAAAGCTTTTTCTCGGCTTTACCATTTGATTCGGTTACAGTAGCGCCTTACATGGGTAGCGATAGCGTACAGCCCTTTTTGAAGTATGATGGTAAATGGGCCATTGTGCTGGGATTGACCTCCAATAAAGGTGCTGCAGATTTTGAACTTCAGCCTTGCGGTGAGGGATTATTATATGAAAAAGTACTAAAAACAGTCTCGCAATGGGGTTCTGACGAAAATATTATGTTCGTGGTAGGCGCCACTCAGGCGGATTCTTTTACGGCTATTCGCCAGATCATTCCCGGGCATTTTTTGCTGGTTCCCGGGGTTGGAGCACAGGGCGGCAGCTTAAAAGACATATCGGAGAAAGCTATGAACAGTGACTGCGGGTTGCTGGTAAACGTAAGCCGTGATATCATTTTTGCTTCGGGTGGGGCCGATTTTGCTGAAGCTGCCCGTAATAAGGCATTGGGCTACCAGGAAGAAATGGCGAAATATTTAGGATAATAAGACCATGCATCGCCGCAGCAGTCAGCAGTATTTAAACCTTTCCAAAGTGTTCGGAATGCGGCAAATAACTAACAAATAAAAAAGCACCTACTTTACTGTAAGTGCCTGAATTTTAAGTGATCCGGATTGGATTCGAACCAATGACCTACTGCTTAGAAGGCAGTTGCTCTATCCAGCTGAGCTACCGGACCAATATTTTGGACGGCAAATGTAGGCTAAATTATGAATATATAAAAACTATTCTCATCGAAAACAACTCCCACAGCTACTTTGCCTGAAAATCTCTTCCAATTCTATTGTTGAGGGAATTATTGCTGTGATGAAAGTAAAAAACTAAGAAATTAAGGGCTAAAAAACTGTGAGCTTATTATCTCTTAATGAGTCTGTAGCTGATTAGCAGGTATGCGACCTGGATTATAAACAGCGTCGTTGATGTACACAATCTATATTTTGAATTCATCTTCATTAAGCAGGGGCTACGTTAGCCTTACTTCCGAAAATTAAAACGAAAGAAGTGTAATCTCCGACTTGTCTGCAAAAGCCACCGGTAATTTAAGTTGGAAAATAAAAATAAAACGTAGCTTTAAGCCTACTTAAACGATTAAGCAAATTTAATAGATCTAAAAGTCTTGGCCTCTTGTTAATATGTTGGAGACTGATCCCTATTATACAGATTCAATGCTTGTTGGAAAAGATCGGGTAAAAGTCAAGAACATTGATTTGATCATTATCGGGATTGTAAATAAACAATTAAGGTTAAACTATTTTAAAACTATGAATATCTTTCGAAAGCTGCCTTTGTTGATTTTGTTGACGGTCACTTTACCCGTTTCGGCACAGAACCATCTTCAGTTAACCTCTTTCGATGGAAAGATCCAATTCTCATTTAAGCTCACAAAAAAGCACCGGTCTATAAAATAATTTATAAGGGAAAAACCATAATTGGCGACTCGGAACTAGGTCTCGGTTTCAGCGGAGAAGATAGTTTTGGCAGCTCGCTTCAATTACTCAAGCCCGGATTTAAAGAGGTGGATGAGTATTATGATTTAGTCGTTGGAAAAGTAAAAACAGCAAGAAATCAGTATAAGGAAGTATGTATCCCACTGATAGAAAAGGAAGGAAGGAAAAGACGAATCAACTTCGTAGTTCGGGCATTTAATGACGGGCTTGCTTTTCGCTATGAGTTTCCAGAACAGGAGAATTGGGCATCTTATACATTAACTAATGAAAGCAGTACTTTTAATGTCTACGGCGATCCCATAGTTCGTGCGCTCCATTGGGCTAATTATAATAATACACATGAGGGGCTTTATCAAAAAAGTAAATTAAGTGAACTTAAAACGGGCGAGCTTATGGACCTCCCGGCTTTATTTGAGTTTCCCGAAAAAGTATATATGGCAATTACCGAAGCGAATCTGAGAAATTATGCCGAATGTACCTTATGAAGAATAATGGTATACTAACAAGTCAATTATCTCCCCTACAGGGCCAAACAGAAATAAAAGTGAAAGCCAGTCTTCCTCACCACACACCATGGAGAGTGATGATGATAAGTGATCGTATAGGGACTTTGATTGAATCCAACATACTAACGAATCTAAGTGATCCTCCTCAAACAAAAGACTGGTCTTGGTTAAAGCCCGGTAAAACTTCATTTCATTGGTGGAATGGTGATATTATCCCAGATACAACTTTTGCTCCGGGAGCCAATTTTGAAACCAACAAATATTATATTGATTTCTGCGCAAGAAATGGATTGGACTATCATTCGGTAATCGGCTATGGTGGTTTTGCGTGGTATCAAAGTGATGCAACTGGTTATGGTACTGTAGGGGCCAACACGGATGTTACTAAACCTGTACCAAGCCTGAATATGCAGGAAATATGCAATTATGCTCAGAAAAAAGGCGTTGATATTCATGTTTGGGTACATTGGAAAGCCATTTACCCCAATTTGGAGAAGGCCTTCTCTCAATTTCAGAAATGGGGCATTAAGGGTATGATGGTTGATTTTCTGGAGCGGGACGATCAGGAAATGGTCAATATACAGGAAGAAATTTTAAAGAAAGCTGCCGAACATCAATTGTTTATTCAATTTCACGGTGCATATAAATCCACAGGGCTACATCGCACCTATCCCAATGAGTTCACCCGGGAAGGTGCGCTGAATTATGAGAATAACAAGTGGTTGAAAGAAGGATTAAGTCCTAATCATGACCTGGATGTTGCTTTTACTCGTCTTTTGGCGGGAGCAACAGACTATCATTTGGGAGGATTTAGAGCAACACCGGCAAAAAATTTTAAAACGCAGTACACCAGGCCGTTAATGATTGGAACCCGGAGCCATATGTTAGGCATGTATGTAGTTTTCGAGAGTTATTTGCAGATGGTGGCCGATTACCCGGAAGCATACGAGGGACAGCCCGGCTTTGAGTTTTTACAAAAAGTTCCGACAACATGGGATGAGACAGTGGTTCCAAATGGAGAACTGGAGAAATATATAACAGTAGCGAGACGTAAAAATACAGACTGGTATGTAGGAACAATAAATAACACAGAAGCAAGGAGCGTAAATATGGCTTTAGATTTTTTACCTGAAGGAACTTATACGCTGGAGTGGTATACTGATGCGCATGATGTAGATGAGCATCCTAATCATCTGATTAAGCAAACCAAAACCGTAAGTCCCAAGGATGTGCTCACCCTGAAATTAGCGTCTGGGGGTGGTCAGGTAATGCACCTCAAAAAACAGAAATAAATTAACGGGCGGTTGTTTAAAGCATAATTTAAACTTAAGTAAAATACTGTAAATGCGAACACCGGAGGATTTCTTTTACTGCCATACAAAATATCCCAACTCTTTTGCGTTTATGGCAGCATGATCAGAGCATCCTTCCGTAAGGCTGGGAGATCATTGGAGCGAACGCAATCCAGGCCACACCCATTAAACTTTGCGTTACAGGAGTGCGATTTTTTATTCTACTAGGTATGCGATAATATTGGGTAAATTGCAGATTCACGCTTTAATAAAAATGTGTGCGCAAAACTTTAACCGATATTTTAACAATAGCTTTTCCCATCATACAAGCGCCCATGCTAGGCGTATCCACACCTGAGATGGCAGCTACGGTGTCTATTGAAGGTGGATTGGGTTCTTTGCCGGTGGGAGGCTTATCACCCGAAACTACGCGGCAATTAATTCGTCAAACAAAAAGTCTTACTAATAAACCTTTTGCTGTAAACCTATTTGCGCACGATATTCCTAATTATACAGAGAATGAATTAGAACCTATGCGCCAACTAATTCTAAAGCTTGCAGAGAAAAGAGGATATCATTTGGATATAGAAGAATTAACAGGTTTTAAGTTTTACAATCATTTGGATCAGATCGATATTTTAGTGGAGGAAAATATCGATATCGTTAGCTTCACTTTTGGCTGCCTGGATAGCAACAGCATTCACAGGCTGCAACAAAATGGATGTATTTTAATAGGGACGGCTACCTGTGTAGAAGAGGCTTTGTATTTACAAAAGCAGGGTATCGATATGATCTCCGTACAAGGAATTGAAGCCGGAGGACATCGTGGATCATTTATTAAAGATAAGCCACTACCTCAGGTGGGGTTATTTGCTTTATTGCCCCAGGTTCGAAAATATGTAGATCTTCCATGTATTGCTGCAGGAGGTATTAATAACGCATCCACTATCAAAGCTGCTTTTGACCTGGGAGCTGATGGCATACAGGTAGGTACTGCTTTTATCGGTACTCATGAAAGCCTGGCCATACCTTCTTATAAAACCAAACTACAAGAGGCCGGGGATATAAACACGGTTCTCACCAGGGCTTTGTCAGGGCGATGGGCCAGGGGCTTGCGGAATGAGTTGATGCAGGATATTGAGCAGGCAGGTATAACGATACCACCATATCCTTTGCAGAATAGTTTAACAACCGCCATGCGGAAGTTGGCTCAGCAAAATGATGATAGTGAATACACCAGTTTATGGGCAGGACAGTCTACAAGTGAGACCGGCAGCTTGTATACAAAGGAGGTGTTCGGAAACCTGACTGCAGATTATACATCGCTCGGTAAATAAAAAATCAATTCAATGCGCTTGTACTATCCATAAGGTTGGTTGTCCATGCTTGATTTTCTTAAAGAGTTAAGGGCAAAGAATTGTCAAATCTTTTAATCAATGATGGTTGCTACGAGCTTTCGTCTGCCGCCATGATACCTGAATTCGCATAAGTAAATACCCTGCCAGATGCCCAGGTTTAATTGATGATTGGTGATGGGAATGGTAACTGCATGCCCGACTACTGAAGCCTTAATATGGGCGGGCATATCGTCAGGACCTTCATCGGTGTGCACAAATTTTGCATAGCGCTCCGGGATCCAGTCAGCAAAGAAGGTTTTGAAGTCTTTTAATACCGTGGGGTCTGCATTTTCATTAATAGTAAGCCCGGCGGATGTATGCTTTATAAACAAGTGTACCATGCCTGTTGCAGGCAAGGCTCCTAATTGACCCAGTACAAGGTCAGTAACAATATGAAATCCATACGAAAATTCGGGTAAGCTAAATGCTATTTGCCGCGCCATTTAGATGAAGAGTTTGTGTCAAATGTAGTTATTTTAATACAGTTGTTGCCGCGTGAGATAAGAGAGGATTTATTATAGGAAGAATGCTGCTACATGAAATTTGTTAATAAGAATATTCCTTTTAACATTATCCTGAATGGCTGGGATGGTTGCAATAGCGGTCGTCATAAAAAGATTTGTAGAAGTGGCAGCTTTTAGTGTCATTTTATGATTTTACTAAGACAAATTTATGAATGAGCATTGCTGCGTTGAAATAAATTGCCGCGTCAATAAAATCTTAAACGGTGAGCCCGTTTTTGTGATCAGAAGGGTCAGATCACAGATAACCGGTCACAAAGCATAACCCTACTTACAAAACAGCTACTATGAAAAATGTTTTCAGGCAAACCATTAATCTGAGCCAGGAAGAGCTGGCAGATCTTTTAGACATTTCAAAAAGCGCAGTGGGCATGTATGAAAGTGGCCGGCGCCGGTTAACAGCAACAGTTGAAATACGGCTGCAGCTTTTGAAAGATTTTTGGGCGCTTTTTTAAAGGAAAGAACGTCCGCCAGCACTTTGCTGAGTAAAGAGTTACCCGACTTTAAGAAATTCAAGACACTGCTGGAATCCTGTATACAAAAGGCTTCCGCTGATGCGCTGCGCTATAGCCAGCTGCTGGAAAAGATGAATAAGGATAAAATTCAGCTGGAAGAAAAACTACTATTTGTCCGCTATCTAATGCTGCAGCCTGATGCGGTGTTTTCCCCAAATCAGTACTTAAGAAGATGCAAACACAATTGAAGAAGCGCTTAAAAACTTGTGATGCCGGACAACAACAGATCCTTGTTTTCCAACTCAACAGTTGTACGGTATTGCAGCAGTTGGCATTGAACGCACGCTGGGGCTTGCGCTAAAAGTTCACTGTTAAATGTTCCTGAAACCGGTAGCGGTGGCGTGTAAAGGAGGGTAGTGCGGTGTAGGTTTGAGTTATTATTAACCGAAGCCGCCGGTGCGGGCAGAAGTTAACCAAACAGTAACCGCGGGCTAATGGCCAATATTTTGTAGTTGCCGGTCGCTTCATAAAAACAAATATTATGTTAGAAGTAATTCAAAAATTTACAACGGTAGCAGAATGTGATGCTGCTATTGCCAATTTTGTAAAGAAGCAAAAAGCGCTGGTGAGGCGCCAGGTAAACCTTGCCGGACAAAAAGAATCCTACGGGGAAACCTCCGAGGCTATCGCCGGCCAGATTGCCAACCTGGAGAATGATATTGCCAACTACAAAGAAAGGCTGGCCTCCGGTCCTAATGAGGCTGAAAGGGAAGAGTTGGATGATAAGTTGATTACGGCAGAATACAACCTGCATCGATTGCACCGCAGGGAGCGTAACTATGGTCGTCCGGAATATGCAGGCAAAGAATTTGACCTGGATCTTTTAGACTACAGCGTGGATAAAGCAGCCGAGTTTATACAGGCTGTAGAAGCACGCAAGGCCGAATTGTAGGGAGGTACAGGAAGGAGCAAACCGGCCGGGGTTGCTCCTTCTTCCTTCAACGCCCGTAACGAAATGAAGGGCGGAGAAATCTCAGCGAGATCCACTCTGTTGTTGGTTATACAAAATAGCCTTAGGTTAACGCATTTCCCTTTTGAGGCCATGATGAACAGGACGCATTTCCTACATCAACTCCCCCAACTTTTTATCACTCATAACTGACCAGGCGTCACTCATTATTCAGTCCCTAAAAAGAAAACCCATGAACAACCTCATACAATACTTACCCAGCGGCAGTTTGCTGATAGGGTTGCTAATAGTTTACTTACTCGATTTAGTCTTTGGAGTAATCAGGGCCTCCCTTAAAGGATTACGACGAACCTCGCGTGGATTTAGAAAATCTATTATAAAACTATCGCAGTACGGCGGCTGTATGATAGTAAGTATTGTTATTCTTAATATTGTATATGCTTCTCACGACGGCTTTGGCCGTCAGTTTGCCTGGTTTTTTTGGCGATGGCATGCTATACCTGATGATATATTATAGAAATAGTTTCTGTACTGGAAAATATGGAAGCCATGGCCTCCGAAGGAAAGTGGGTAAAATGGTTTGTGCGGCCGGTGCGGCGGGTGATCACCCTTCAGCTCAAAAACCTGTTCAAAGAAGAAAGCCGGTTGGATAGATAATCATGAAGGATGTATATAGAGAATCGACGAGTACAAGATAATTTTGGATTTTAATTATAAAAGGAAGTTTTTTATGCAGCATAAAGTGTTAGTTTTGTTGTAACTACCGAAACTTATTGTCATTGATATCTTCATATAACGACAGGGACCTTCTGCAACTCCTTTCTGAAGGAGATCACTCCGCTTTCGAGGAGATATGGAACCGCTACTGGGAGCTGGGGTATAATACCGCTTACAAACGCTTAAAAGATGAGCAGCTAAGCAAGGATGCTGTACAGGACATATTTACAGATCTATGGGTAAGGCGTAGCAAGCTCGATGTAAAAAACCTTCCGGCCTATATCAATAGTGCGGTACAATACAAAGTGTATAAGCTGCTTGCCAAAAAGCCGGTCGACACTCCTTTTTTCGAAGTGTTTGAAACTATGGCTATTACTGCAGTGGGGGCCGATAGCCAGGTCATTGAAAAGGAGCTGGCCGAGTTGGCAGAAGCCTGGCTAAACAGCCTTCCCGAAAAACGAAAACAGATCTTTATCCTGCATTTCCGGGATAATTTATCAACCAAGGAAATTTCAGAACTCCTTCATATTTCGCAGAAAACAGTTCAAAATCAGCTGGGGCTCGCCACCAATAGCCTTCACGAGAAATTACGCCCTGTTTACATTTTTTTTACAGGCTCAGGTGCCATTGTCCTGATAGGACAGCGCCCGTTATTTTTCTTTTTTTGGAGTTTTTGTGAAAATCAATACATACTATAAAACAAACTTATAGTGCCCATCAATAAGCCCCAAGGTAAAATATTGCAAAATGAGCTCAGGTTCATCATTCAAAGATACCTGTATGGAAAAGCTACAGAAAAGGAAAGCGCTTTTTTAGACAGGTATTATCACTATTTTGACCGTAATCAAAATGTGACAGATACCTTAACCGTTGAGCAGAAGGATACCTTACGAAACGATATGAGGCAAAAGATCAGCGAGCAAATACAACACCGCCGGTCGATACTATATACTATCATTAAGAACAGTAAGAGAATAGCGGTAGCAGCTGCACTTGTAGCGCTTATCTTTTCGTCGGTATATGTATACATGAACCAGAGCGGGCAAGAACGGGTGCCGGTAGCCGATGTACAACCCGGCTCCAATAAAGCGGTTTTACAATTGGCAGATGGCTCTACCATCTTGCTGGATAGCGCCGGTGCCAATCAACACCTTGCCAGCCAGGACCAGGTGAATATTTCTTTGAAAAACGGGCATCTGGCTTATGAGGGGGCTTCCGACAAAATGCTGTACAATACCATGTCAACCCCCGGGGAGGCTATTATCAGCTAACCCTGTCTGATGGAACCCGGGTTTGGTTAAACGCCAGGTCGTCTCTTAATTACCCGGTAGCGTTTAAAGGCGGGGAACGGAAAGTGAGCTTAACCGGAGAGGCTTATTTTGAAGTAGCCAAAAATGCCAAGCCCTTCAGGGTTGCTGTAGCCGATAAAGGTATGATAGAAGTACTCGGTACGCATTTCAATGTAACGGCCTATCCTGAACAAGCGGTTGTGAAAGCCACCCTGCTGGAAGGAAAGGTAAAAGTATGGCCTCTGGAGAACAGTCAGCTTCGGGCAGACAAAGCCAGGTCACTTTCTCCGGGGCAGCAGGCGCTTTTAGGCACAGGAACAATAGCCGTGGAGTATGATGTGGATGTGGATGCCGTGATGGCCTGGAAAAATGGCAAATTCTATTTTGAAAATGCAACATTGGAAACCATACTCAATGAATTTTCACTTTGGTACGATATCGACATTATTTACGAGGGTAAGCAATCGGTAAAAAACAAGCGGTTCTTTATGATCATGAACCGGAATGTACCTTTAAGCGAGGCCCTGAAATCTTTAAAAACGAATGATATATTGTTTAATATAGATGGGAAAAAACTAATTGTAAAATAATTACTGTAAAAAAAGACCCCTGCTGAGAACAGGAGTCAAAGCATTCAGGAACACAGTATAAAAGTGACCAAACCTTTATTGTAAACCTAAAAACCATTGCGAATTTATGCAATCAGCTGCTTTTTTAAAGGCTGGCGCCGTAATTATTTACGGCTACCCCGCCCAATAATGAGAATAATGAAACTAACGACTTTTTTATGTTGTTATTATGCCTGCAGGTAGCGGCCCGTTCCAGCGGTCAAACGGTTACCTTGTCGGCCAGTAATGTGAGGATAACACGGGTGCTCCGGGATATACAGGCGCAAACCGGCTATACCATTGTTGCTGAACAGGACCTGCTGAACAGGGTGGGCCGGGTAACCGTATCGGTGAAAAATACATCCGTAGCAGAAGTGTTGAAGCTGGCACTGAGAGGCACCACCGTTGATTTTAGCATACAGGGCAATACGGTTATACTTAAAAAGAAGGTAATTGCAGCTGTTGTTCCTGATATGCCTGTTCCGGGCCTGATCATTATCTATCAGAATGTAACAGGTAGGGTGGTCTCTACCGAAGGGGAGGCGCTGGCCAATGTATCCATATTTAACCTTAATACCCGTAAAGGAACCGTAACCTCCGAAAAGGGTGTTTTCAGTATTGAGGCAAAGGCGGGCGATGTGTTGGTATTTACTTATGTAGGGTTTAAGCAATCGCAGTATAAAGTATCAGCTACCAGTGGCATTTATATTGAAATGGCACCGCTGGAAGTGAATATGGATGAGTTTGTAGCTACAGGTTACCAGTCTATCCGAAAAAGTAATATGACCGGTTCGGTGGCCAAAGTTAAAGCCGAAGACCTGGTGATAAATGGTACAACTACTATCGAGCAGATGCTGCAGGGTAAATTGGCAGGAGTAGAAGTAGCCAATACTTCCGGCCTTATTGGTACCCGTCAAACGGTAAGGGTGCGTGGCGTATCTACACTGTTTGGTAACCAGGAGCCTGTTTGGGTGGTAGATGGTATTATCCAGGAAGACCCCTTGCCCTTTCAGGCTAAGGAGTTGAATCAGTTTAATCAGGAACCATCTAATTCCCAACAGTTAAGAAATTTTATAGGTAGTAGTATTTCCTGGCTCAATCCTTATGATATAGATGAAGTAACGGTATTGAAAGATGCCGCTTCTACTGCTATTTATGGTGTAAAAGCTGCAAACGGGGTTATTTTAATCACCACCAAAAAAGGTAAGGAAGGCAGGGCGCCTACCATCAATTACAGTGGCGGATTTTCTACAGAAAGCAAGCTGTCATACGATAAAATGAACCTAATGAATTCAAAGGAGCGGGTAGATGTATCGCGGGAAATTTATCAGCGTGGGTTGCTCTCCGGAAATTTATTGGACCGCGTGGGTTACCAGGGCTTGTTACAGCAGTTGTTGGAAGATAAAATCAATTACACTGCTTTTGAAACAGGCGTAAAGCAACTGGAAGTTAATAATACGGATTGGTTTGACATCTTAATGCAACGGCCGTTTAATATGTCGCACAATATTAGTGTAAGTGGTGGTGGCAATAGCAATACCTATTATGGTTCTTTTGGTTACAGATCGCAACGGGGTCAGGCAAAAGGCAATGGCCAGGAGGGGTACCAGGGAAGTATAAATTTTAGTTCGATTATCAACAGCCGGCTTACGTTTTCGGCCAGAGTAGCCGGCGAGTACACCATCACCAACGGTTTTTATAGTGTAGATCCCTATAGCTATGCCGCTGCAACCACAAGGGTATTGCGGGCGTATGAACCAGATGGGGATTTAAGCTATTACAGTCGGGGACTGCTTCAATACAATATTATTAATGAACTGAATAATACAGGGAATGATAACTACAAAACCAGCCTGAATAGCAATATTAATGTAAAGTACCGGTTAGGAAAAGGTTTTTCATTTGAATCAGTTTTCGGCGCTAATTTTTCAAACGTTAACAGTGAGGCGTATGCTTCTGAACGGTCGTATAATATCGCCATGATAAGGGGGTATAATTATGGCGCTTATTTACCGAGCGAACTGGAATACAAAAAATCCCGCTTGCCAATAGGCGGTATGCTGTCTTCTTCAGGTGAGCGTAATTTTAACTATACCTGGCGCAACAGTCTCAATTTTGTAAGGAGTATTAAAAACAAACATACGGTAAATGGCCTTATAGGTACAGAGTTGAGAAGTAACCAGTATAATGGCAATGCGCAAACGGTGTATGGATACTTGCCGGACCGGGGAAAACAATCAGTCTGCCGCCGGTTACGATTCTTGATGGCGGGGGGTAAATGCAACACCTAATGGTCTTTATAGTACCCATTTTGTAAATACCTAACCGACAGGAAGGCCAACTATTTTTCCTATTTTGCGTCAGGTACCTATAGCTATAGTAACAGGTATTCCTTAAGCGCTTCCCTTCGCGGTGATGCATCCAACAGGTTTGGGCAGGATGCCAGAACCCGGTTTAAGCCTATCTGGTCATTAGGAGGAAGATGGAACGTTGCCAATGAAGCCTTTTTTACCAAAACAGGCTGGATGAATGATTTAAGTATCAGGGCTTCTTATGGTTTCCAGGGAAATGTGGCGGAAGGGTATGGCCCGGACCTGATTGCTTATATTCCTGAAGGAAGTAATGCGGTGAGTGTTTTAACAGGAGAGGCTTTATTAAGAACAAAGTCGTTGCCTTATGCCAACCTGCGCTGGGAAAAAACCCAGACGGTGAATTTGGGGCTTGATATGAGCCTGTTCAGAGGCAAGATTGGCCTGGTGGTAGATTATTACAATAAGCGGAGCAAAGACCTGATAGTGATGATGGACGTTCCCTATGAAAATGGTGTATTACAAATGCCTATGAATGGGGGCACACTCTATAATTCCGGTATTGATATCGCCATTAATCTGGCGCCCGTAAAGACCGAAAATTTTACATGGTCTTTGGGAGTGAATTCCGGCAAAAATTTTAATAAACTTACGAGCAGGTTACAACAAAATCCTACCTGGGATGTAGCCCGTTCCGGTGCCTATTATGTGCAGGGGTATCCTGTTTCTTCTTTCTGGGTATTTGATTATACAGGACCTGATGCCCGTACGGGAGCACCCACATTTAATATTCCTACGACGGCAGAAAATCCTAATGCCTATATGATGCTACCGCATTCATGAAATATGCAGGCAAGCTCAATCCTGATTTTACCGGAGGTTTTAATAACTCGCTGCGCTATAAAACATTTACGTTTACAACTAATGCTTACCTGTCAGTGGGCGCACATAAAATACTGGCACCACTGTATGGTTCGGATATGAACAATACTACACCTAATGAATATAATAATCTATCAGCAGACCTGGTAAGACGCTGGCGTCAGCCGGGGATGTAACGGATATTCCCGGCCTGCCCTGGTATGGAGTACCTTTTGTTAATATCCCTTCCGGCAATAATAGATATGGAACCCTATCGCAGTCAGGTACGGCATCGCCTTATACTTTGTACAACTACAGTACAGCAAGGGTAGTCAATGCATCTTACCTGCGTATCAATAATATCACGTTGAGTTATACATTGCCGGAGCCTATTGCCAAAAGGCTTTCTGCAAAAACAGCCACGCTATCCTATACCATGGGCAATGTACACGTATTTGCAAGTAAAGACTTTAAGGGGGTAGATCCGGAAGTTGCATCGGGCAGTCAACCCTTATCCAAAACCCATTCATTTAATATCGCAGTTGCGTTTTAAAATACCATAATATGAGAAGAGTTACATATAGGATGTTTCCTGCTGTAATGTTGGTTTGCTTACTATTAATGACCGGCTGTAGCAAGTTTTTAGAGGAACAAAGCCAGGATGAGGTAAGGCCTTCCTCTGTAGAAGACCTTATTGCGCTTATGGCAGGAGAAGCCTATCCCTACAACAACACATTTTTGCCGGTATTGTCCTTACTTACCGATGATGTACAATGTAATGGCGGCCAGAACCAGACTGAATATCTGGCAGTTACAGTGAAAGGCAAGAGTGCTTTTTCCTGGTCCAAAAATATGTTTGAAGAATTAGTATTACCTACCGGACTTGCAGCTACAGGTGCTGTAAATGTGTGGGCTACTTTGTACCAGAAGATTGCAGGATGCAATACGGTAATCGAATATACGGGTAAAGTACAGGGTAGTGCGGCTACAAGAAATTATCTTAAGGGAGAAGCGCTTTGTATGAGGGCCTATTATTACCTGATGCTGGTAAACTTATTTGGTAAGCCCTATAATGCCGAAGGTATTGATCCGGAACAGTCTCCCGGCGTGCCGTTAAAACTTACTATGTCAGTAAATGATGCCCTTTTTGCCCGTAATTCTGTAGCGGAAGTGTACCGCCAGATCGAAACAGATCTGAAGGAGGGAGCTGCGCTGATGGAGAACAATCCGCAACCGGTAAATGTATATAAATTTACGCCGCTGCAGCCCATGCCTTGCTTTCCCGGGTGTACCTCTACCAGGAAAAATGGGATGATGTCATCACTTATGCCGATAAAGTAATTACAGCAAAACCGGAACTGACCAACCTGAACAATTTTAAGGGAGGTGGTGCAGTTGCGGGGTATTATCGCTACAATAATGGTTTTGCCACCACAGACAGGGCGAATGATAATCGTATTTATGGTACCAACTCCAGTAAAGAAGTATTATGGTTGTACCGGCCTTCCGGAACAGGAACGGGCAGATCCGGCGGAGATGAATGTTAAAAACTAGTATGTATCCTGGTTACAGCACTACGCTCCATCCTCCCTACGCCGCATCTAACGAGTTGCTTTCTTTATATGATAAAGCTCCTCAGGCAGATACCAGTGTGTACCTGGGTGACCTTAGATCCAGGATATATATAAACATACAGGCTTTTCTAGACTTTGCCACTTTTACGTTCGATTATAAGTTTTTGGGTGGCAGCGACGGGGTTGGTGGTGCCGGTATTCGTACCGCAGAGGTGTACCTGAACCGGGCTGAAGCCAATATACATCAATACCTGGCATCGGGCAATGCCGCTTTGAGGCAGGCAGCATTGAGTGATATCAATACCCTGAGGGCCAATAGATATGACTCTCGCAAAATATACATACCCATAGCTATTACGGATGGCAACGAACTGTTGACTTTTTATAAAAATGAAAGAAGAAGAGAGTTTCCTTTTGATGGCGAGCACCGTTGGTTTGATCTGCGCAGGTATGGTATGCCACAGCTCACCCATACCTATTCGGAAGCACCTGCATCGAGCCAGACCTTTACCCTTGCAAAAGGGGATAACCGGTATACACTACCCATTCCTGAGGTGGTACTTAGCAGGAATGCCCAGCTTTCGCAAAATCCGTAGAAGGATATTTATTAAACATCAAACAGCATATTTCAATGAAACAAATTATATATAACAGGTGTTTTTTTGTAGCAGTATGGATGATCCTGGTAGCTTCCTGTGCTAAAAAGGAGGAAGCGCTTACTCCTACAGACGGGCCGGAAATTGGTTTTGAATGGCCACAGAGTAATAATGATTATGACCAGCGGATTGCAGGCTATTACGACAAGTATGGCTGCTTCCTGCTTTATAAATTTTCTGATAAGGATGCCTACTGGTCCATACGAACCTGGGACACGAGCTACAAGTTAAAGCCTGCTGATCCGCTTTATATTCATCAACAGCTGGATTTGCTGGATACTACTTTTTCAGGTACTATGCCGATTCTACTTTACGGAAATACCTTCCAACCAGGGTGTTGCTTTGTAGTAGCATCACAACAAATGGCACTACTCCACAGTATACGGCTCAGCAGGATTGTTATCTTACCGGATCTGGTAATGGTGGTTATGTATATGGAAATTTCCCGGTAAACTGGGGTAGTAGTCGTATCAATAATATCAAAGGTGCTGCAGATTCTGCGGCTATTTTCAGGGGAAATGTAAATTATGCTTTTTTAAGATTAGCCACATTAAGAGGTAAAATTTTACGCCCCGCAGGCTTTGACGCATTGTCGGACTATACTACCGCTTTCGCTGCTTATACGCAGGCGGAGTATTATAAGAGAGGCTATGTAGGGGTATTCCCTTATTATATTCCAGGTGCGGCTTTGGATTGGGAAAGTTTTTTGAAAACTATTGTACAAAATTCATATGCTTATCTTACCGATGGTACAGGTATTACAGTAACCGATGCAACTTTCAAAGGGATACTATCGCCGGTAAAAGATGTAAGCGGCGCTATTCGCAGGAAGTATAATTTTGTTACTAATTTCTATAAAACAAACTATAATATCGACCTGCAAAGGATAGGGAATGGCAGTCGGTAAATTCAATTCTAAATTTTAATTCAATTACTATGTCGCAAAGAAAAATAATGCCTGCTGCAGGCATTGTGGGGCTTTTTGTGCTAACACTTACCGCATGTGCTCCTTCCACTACTCCCAGGAAAAAACTGCCGGGTTATTTGAGCGCAGGAAATTTTGAGTCTGGCTATTACTTTAAAACAAAAATGACGCAGCAGGATCTGCTGAGTTTACCCAATTGGCAGGAATCGGTTACCCTGGAAGGCCGGCCGGTTAACATGTTGGTGTTTTCATTGCCTTATTCAGAGTATGACGCGGCAATACTGTCGCTGGTACAGGAATATAAACCTGCAGCCTTGGCCGTATTGAGCAGCTGGGCGCTGCAACAGCATAAAGGCGTGGTTATAGATATGCGCAATGCTCCGGGGCAGTCTGTCCAGGAAGTGGGCTATAGCCTGGCAAAAGCCGGTGCATTTGATATACCCGTCATCTTTCGCTGGAACCAGGCATCAACGGCAAGGGCAAGATCCTTTTTGAGTTTATTAAATGAAACGCCCGGCATCACCATCCGGCAATTAAAATAGTAAGTAACCGTGAAATTTTCGGCAACAAATAACTTATCAAAATCTAATAATTGATACATGAAAAAAATATTCCATACCTGCTGTCTCTTGCGATGTTACTTGTAGCTTTAGCATGGGCTACGGGTGTAGCAGCGCAACTACAAATAAGCCTCGGGGCTCCTTCGCAACAAAAGGATACAACCAAACCTCCGGTTATTTTACCTCCATCGGCTATAAAGCCTTATAAGGATGTGGTGAGAAAAGAATATACTTCCAAAAAGGGACTTTTCAGCGTGCACCAGTTTAAGGATACCGTTTATTTCGAAATACCGGACGCTCTTTTGGGACAGGATGTTATGGTGATCAACCGGCTCACCAAAGCCCCTGCCGGGCATGGTATGTATGCAGGTGAACAGGTAGACGGGAAAACTATTTTCTTTGAGCGGGGTAAAGACTCTTCCATTCGTATCCGCTACGACCTGGTGATCAATGATGCGGATCCCGGCAGCGCTATTTACAAGGCGGTTCAGAAATCAAGCAATAGTCCTGTAGTTGCCATATTTCCCATTAAAGCCTATGGACAAAATTCAGCGGTGATCGATGTTTCGAGATTCCTGAAAGAAAAAAACTTTATGAATAGTGTAGACCCGAACACCGATCTAAGCAAAAATACTACGGTTACTGCAATGAAAGACTTTATGATTGAGTCAATCAGGGCTTACCCCATTAATGTTGAAATTGCGATCAGTAAAACGGTCGATTCCAGGTCTCCTTTATTACCTGCAGGTACACCGGCTACTTTTGAAACCAATACCTCCTTTATAGCTTTGCCTGAAAAGCCTATGCAGCGCCGTTTTTCGACCAGCGCGTGGGCTATTTTGCTGATATGTTATACGAATTTGGCGATGACCAGCAAAAAACCGAGCGACGTAATTTTATAGTGCGCTGGAGACTGGAGCCCAAACAGCAGGATAGAGAGAAATGGAAAAGGGGTGAACTGGTGGAGCCGGCTAAACCTATCGTCATCTATATAGACCCGGCCACTCCCAAACAATGGCGTCCTTACCTTATTGCGGGAGTAAACGATTGGCAAAAGGCTTTTGAGCAGGCGGGTTTTAAAAATGCGATTATCGGGAAAGAATGGCCGGAGAATGATACCTCCATGTTTATGGAAGATGCGCGGTATTCATTTATCAATTACCTGCCTTCGGAGGTGGCTAATGCTTATGGCCCTAATGTGCATGACCCCCGCAGCGGTGAGATCATTCAAACCCATATAGGCTGGTACCACAATGTAATGGAACTGTTACACAACTGGTACATGGTACAGGCCGGAGCTACAGATCCTGCTGCGCGTAAACCTAAATTCGATGACCGGCTGATGGGCGAGCTGATCCGTTTTGTATCCAGTCATGAAGTGGGGCACACCCTTGGCTTAAGGCATAATTTCGGCAGCAGCAGCCGCACACCGGTGGAAAGCCTGAGAGACAAAAAGTACCTGGAAAAACACGGACATACTGCGAGTATAATGGACTATGCGCGCTTTAACTATGTAGCGCAGCCCGAAGATCAGATTCCGCAGGAATTATTGTTTCCGCGCATAGGCGAATACGATAAATGGGCTATTGAATGGGGCTACAAGTATATCAATGCGCCGGATGCGGAAGCAGATCAAAAAATAGTGAAGAGCTGGATCGATCCACGTATTAAAGCCAACCCCGCCTTTGGTTTGGTGATGGAGAAAGCCAGCGGTTCGACCCCCAATGCCAAACGGAGGACCTGGGTGATAATGCGATGAAAGCTGCCAGCTACGGCATTAAAAACCTGCAGCGGGTATTACCTAACCTGCCCGCCTGGACCTATGAGGCCGATAAGCAGAATGAAGGCCTGGCCAATATGTATGCACAGGTAAAAAACCAGTATATGCGTTATGTACTGCATGTTATGAAAAATATAGGGGGCGTAAATTATTTTAGCCGCAGCGAAGCTGAAGGCGGAGCCTATTATAGCCCGGTTCCAAAAGAAAAGCAATTAGAAGCCCTCGACTTTTTTAATAAGCAGCTGTTTACTACCCCGCAATGGCTACTGGACAAGAACGTACTGAACAAAGTGGTACTACCTAAAGGTCCTAATTTTGTGGATGATCTGCAGGTAAAAACGATCAACACTTTATTGGATTCAAGTACATTGCTGGCACTGCAGGCAGGAGTATCACAATTTGGTAATGATGCTTTACCTGTAGAAGGCCTGGTACAAAAGCTGCACGGGCAAATATGGAAATCACTGGGCGGTAGCCGGGTAAAGCTGGATATGTATGAGCGCAGTATGCAAAAGCCTATCTGGGATCAGTAATCGAATACTTATCCTTAAAAGATCCTAACTACAGCAATATAGACGCTGCTTCTATTTTAAGAGCAGATGCAGAACTATTAAAAAGCGAGCTACAATCAGCAATAAACAAAACAACCGACGCGATAACGCTGTCGCACCTGAAAGATATGGAAAGTCGCATAAGAATGGCTTTGGATCCGAAAGGGTAAGGTCAGTGAAATATTCAGGTAGTACTATATAACACGAATTTTTCTCTTATGTAAAACAACGGAGGAGACAGTCTTGTCTTCTCCTATTTGTGTTTAAAAAAATATAAATTTCATTTGGGAGTTTTATTAAAAAAGGGCACAGTGTATTGTAAACCCTTTTAAGCATGGTCAATAACAATTTACGGGTTCAATCTATTTTATTTCAGAAAATGCCAATACTGGTAGTAGGACCGGGAAAAATGAATTAAAAAAGACAACTGATGACTGGCTGTTTGCCGTTACCTGTTAAGTAATGGCAAGTAGTGATATAGGCATTCTTTGGCGGGGATAGAGCATTAGGTAAATAACTGAAAATAAATAGTAAGTATAGGATGTTATATGCTTTCTTTTTAATATTATGGCTCACTCGAAATATTATTTAAATTTTTTAGAAGATAAGAAAGGTGAGATCCAGGTCTTTTCAGGCAATGGGCTCCACCTTGTTTCAATCAACAACTTACTATTTACGATATGGGGGCACTATATTGACCTTATTTGAAAACAAAATGCAGCAGCTTAATAAGTCAAAATTTCAATCAAATAATAACAGTTAAATATTTTACTTAAACCAAGATATGATGAGAAAATTTAGTACAGCGTTTATGTTGCTGCTAATTGCAGTTGCTGTTAACAGTGTGCAAGTTCAGGCACAAACAATCGTCCGATACCAGGAGCAAATACGGGGTGGCGCTACGTTAATCGGCAACTCATGGATGTATACTACAAGTGCAGATTGCTTTCCCATTGCTATTTTAGCGGATGTGGATGTAGACCCTACAACTGACAATTCCAGTTCTGCAGACCTTATTCTGCCTGCGGGTTCTACCATAGAGAAAGCATACCTCTCAATTGAAAGAGGTGGATATTATAGTCCTCAACCTTTAACAAGCGTAAAGTTGAAGGTGCCGGGAGCATCCTCCTATCAAACCCTAACGCCCGGCAGTCCATCATTCCTAATCAATCGTTCTGCGGATGGTGCATCCGGCTATTATTTTGAGCAATCCTTATTTGATATTACAGCTTTGATGCCTGTAAACGGCTATGTAAGTACAGCATCTGGCGGGGTAGCCGGCAGGTATTTTCTAGCTGATCCGGTACCGTTTGTAAATAGTGATAACTGGGGCCCGATGGGAGGGTGGTCGATTATTATTGTATATCGTAATGCTGCTTCTAATCGCAGGAGTATAACGGTTGCGGACAACTGGCAGTATTTTGTTTCTGGTAGCACCGTTAATACAGATGTAAGCGGAATAAGAGTACCTGCCTCAGGTACTGTAAAAGCAGTAGTTGGTGTAACCGGCACGTACGGTGATAGAGTGGATTGTTCAAATAGTACTTATGATTATACCGACCTGATTAAGTTTGGGCAGGTAACCGGGACACTTACTAACCTGGCAGACCCGATGACGGGGTTCTCAATAATGCATTGAACAGCAGCATTGCAATGGCTGCGCAAAATAATGTATCTGCCGATGGTGGCCCTGCTATAAATGGCAATGTAAACACCCGGAATCCTATTAGCGTTGCTCATATCTACGGGCCGGCAGAAGCATGGGATTTTGATGCGGATGTATTTAACGCAACCGGCGTTTTACCGCCCAGCGCTACACCCCTTGACGTGCGGTTGCAGCAAACTTCCAATGGCTCCGATGTTTTAGTCAGCGGCTCCTATTTTATATCTGTAGATTTGGGTGTCGCGTTACTTACTAAAAGCGTGTCTCCCGCCAGTATTACAGATGGAGGCATTGCCACTTATACTTTTACGATAGACAATACGGCACCCGGCGCTGTTAATCAATCGGGCATTTCTTTTAACGATCTTTTGCCTTCTGGATTGAGAGTTGCTGCAATACCTAATGCTATAATCACTGGTGGTTCGGGGGTATAGTTACGGCTATACCTGGTGGTTCGTCTGTTGACCTGTCTGGCTTTTCCCTAAATGCAGGACAAACAGCTACCATTACTGTAAATATTACCAATGTACCAGGGCAAACCAATGCAAATTGCGGCAGCAACCCTGCTGCTTTTACCAATAATAGCAGTAATATCACTGCTTTGAGCGATAACCTGGCCAATGGCGTAAGCAATGTGTGTTTATTGGTTACGGCGCCGCTGCCTGTAAACTTTTCTGTAGTTGAAGCGACTATATTGAATCATTCATTGTCTGTAAACTGGGCAACCTTTAGCGAAACCGACAATAGCCATTTTGAAATAGAAATATCTGCAGATGGTAAGCAGTTTACTAAAATAGGGGAGGTGAAAACCAGGGCGGTTAATGGCAACTCCGACGAACCCCTAACCTATACTTTTACCGGTGATCTGCATTCGGTAGCCGCATGGTCCGGAGCTATAGCCTTTATGTTACTGGGAGGTGCAGGCTTAGGATTTAACCGCCGGAAAAAATACGTATTCACACTTCTAACCGTTGCAGGAATAGCCGCCGGTATTGTAGCCTGCAGCAAAAACGACAAAGAAGTTATCGGCAATGACGGCAAGTTGTTCGTACGTATAGCACAGGTAGATAAAGATGGCACAAAGAAATATTCTAAAGTAGTTTTGGTGAATAGGAAGTAAATATCAGGACTACCTATTCTTGCTACCCTAATGGCAGGTGATTTTGACCCACCCATTAACCGTAATATGATGCGCATGATTTTGAAGTGAAATAGTTAGTGCTGGCAATAAATTTTTGTTTAGAAGGTAGGAGCCTGGTTTCCGGGTTTTTCCAAACCAGGGTTACCGGCTCCTTTTTTTCGAAGGTGAAAGAGCCTGCAAACGGTATAACAGTTTTGTTAGTTGGGAAGCATAACGACACTCCGGACTTTGGCTGCCGGGGTGATCGTTTTTTGTTTGACTGCAATCGGATTGCCGTCAGCTGCCAGGCAGTGGAGGTGGATTTGAATAAGCAAGGCTGATAAAATATACTTTTTCCGTACGAACAGGAACACCAGTTTAGCTAAGCGGTACCCCCGATTTAAGTAGGTTGACGGTATAGGAACCTAAAAGGCTGTTGAATAATTATGAAGACTGATGCATACTTATATGCATAAAAATATTATAACAATGAGATGAATGTATGGGAACTGGTTTTGAATGGTTATTGCTGTTTCCTATGAATTATTTCGAGGCTATCCTTTTGATATGCAATGCTGCACCTGTTTACCGGGGCATTTTTACGATAGTTGACATCAATCGGTTTTAAAGTAAGCAGGTCTGAACTGCTGCACTTTCACCTCTTGTTGCAAGGAGTTCAACAGGCAAATAGACCCATTCACCGAAAACACGCGAATTTTTTTAGGAGTTTCAATAGAAGCCGGCACATAAGTATCGGCTGGCGATTACAGCATTATTCTACAGAAAATTTAAAATTTAACCAAGTTCAATATTAATCCAACAAAAATGAAAAAATTCTTTTTTACGCTGGCAACGTTATTTCCGGCAGCGGCAATTTTTGCCCAGCTCAATGTAACCAATGTACTGTCTAACAGTAACGGAACATTGGCTAATATTGCAGATGATTATGTTACATTTACTATGAGCCCCGTTGCTCCCGTAGCATACTATGTCGATCCATACACCTATACCGTAACAGCAACACAGGGCGGTGTACCTGTTGCAGTTACCATGTCTGATGGTACGGCTGCCAATAATGTTCGTTATGCAGGTTACCTGCAACATTTTCGTTTGCAGGCCGGTACAGCGGGAAAGGGAGATGTGGTGATAACTGTAAACCCCGGCTGGGGAAGTTTTCCTAATACAGTGGGCACCCTTACCGACCCTGGCGCTACAGCGATCAATCCCTGCAATGCATCCGGGTCGGTTACTTACCGGTATCAGTCTCCAACCGTAATAACAGATGCGAAGGACTGGCAGGCGCTGATACCTAAGTTTAATGTGCCCGGGAAAACACTTACCGGGGTAAATATCAGCTGTACTGCTACAGGTTATACTGTTGGTATGGCGGAGAACCGTTCTGCTGCTGCTGCCGCTGCCACGCTAAGCGTATTTATAGAGCCGGGTATTAAGGTTGTTGGGACAATAAATGACATGAGTACCTTAACGCTTTTGAATACACCTTTCCAAACCATGAGTGCGGCGGTAAATGTACCTGCAACAGGCGCATGGCCCGGGGATGATATAACAAACCCTGCCGTACCCAGTACTTTATTGGGTATGGACGATCATTTCAATATTCTTTCTAACAGTGCATTGAGTTACCTGGATCCTCGCCTGAGTCCTCAATGGATTACCAACATCCCTGGAATTACGGCTACTGCAGATGATGATATACTCGTGTGGCTAGAGGAACAAACTCCATCACAGAAGTAATGCCTGTACCGGCTGCAAGTATCAGTGCCTTTACCGGCACAGGTAATGTCCCTATATTATTAAGGTCTTTAACCGGCTTTAGTATAACAGGTGGCGGCGGCAATCCTGTACTGAAAGTAGGTACTACCGTGTCATTTGAACTGGAAGTTACCTACACTTATACATCTGCACCCTGCCAACCGGTATCGGGTTCCGTATATCTGGACAAGGATGGATTGGCCAACGGTATCAATAATCAAAGTAAATTTACAGGGGCAGCTGCCATTGGTTTAAAGGCGGTATTAGTTGATGCAGACGGTATAGTAGTAGATGTTGTGAGTGTTGATGCGGCAGGCAATTATTCCTTTCCAAATATTGCACCGGCTACAGGTTACACAATAAGGATTACCACACAATCAGGTATCGAAACAGGCAGGAGCGCACCCGTTCCTACCTTAGGCACAGGGGCTGATTATGTATACGCCGGTGAGTTAAATGGTATAGGTACCGGAAATGATGGTAACCCGGATGGCATATCGGCAAGTTTTGATATGGGCGCTGTGCCAATGACACAAATAAATTTTGCCATTAATAGTACCGCTGTGCTGTCAGCCGATTTCGCTGATTTATTTGCTAAGATAAAAGGCGGTCAGTTACTGGTGAATTTTACTACACTTGAAGAAGCGAACAACGATCATTTTGATGTAGAAGTTTCGAACGATGGTACCAGCTTTAAGAAGATAGGAGAGATAAAATCTAAAGCAATCAATGGCACTTCTAAAGAAGTACTGCATTATGATTTCAATAGCGAAGCACAAGGCAGTACCCTGTTTTTTGGAGCGGCCATATTATTAATAAGTTGTGGCAACATGTTCCGCAACAGGAAGCATAAAACCCTGTTATTGGCCATTTTTTCTATCGCATTCGTAGGCATACTGGCCGGTTGCAGTAAGAAAAGTGATAGCGTATCACTACAGGGAACGGATGTGTTTGTAAGAATAGTGCAGGTAGATAAAGATGGTACAAAAACGTATTCTAAAGTAATGAAAGCAATTAATGAGTAAGTATTAACTGATTAATGGGTAAATATTTTTGGATGAGGAAGGCAGAAGCCTTCCTCATCCGTTTTTCATAGCCTCCCTGTTTTTCATAGATCCGGTGTTATTAACGGGAGCCGAGTTTTACCCGGCTACCACTAAAGCATACCATTAAGCCAGGAAATGTCTTTAAAACCGTTGTCGCGCTACAGCGGGCCTGGTGAGTTTTGTGGGGGTAAATGGAAAACCAGTTGCCAAAGCTATATGTTTTATTAATGCTGTTTCCGGGGATATAGCCGTATAGTACCCGTTCCCGTTTGATCCTGGTCATTTTTTTCGAGGGAAAAAAGAGGACTTCAGATTTTCCATGCCAGGTGCCTGCTTTTTACATGTCAGGTAAAATGTGCGGCCAGCACACTTCATCTTAAGGAAACTCATAGGAATGTGCCACGCCAGCCATTTAGCGGGTTAATATTTTCATGGAATCATATACAAGTGATATGGAGCAAAAAAATATTTTTTTTTTGGGAGTTTTCCAGGAAAACGGCACTATACCGTATAAGGTGTCGCAACCTTAGGTAGAATAATCATCTTTTAAACAAAATAGTAGTGATGGATACCCCATATTTACCACTTCCTGTAGCTGTGTGTTCTTTAGTATTGGTTATTAGTAATACGGGATATAGCTAATATTGGATACCTGCAGCAGGCGGTGTCAACACCAATACAATCATTTTCTTTTGAATAGAATAGCACTTGTTTGTTTGCAGGCAGCAGCATGAGCCGGAGAAGCCAATACAGGGTAGTTAAATTTTTTGCTAATAAATACCTTCCCGGCGATCTATCTGCTAGGTTCTTGCTATCAGGTATCCCGGAACTTCTGTCCTTACTTACAAGTAATAAAAAATATATAAAATGAAAACCATATTCGCACTGCTTTTATTAGTTATAGCCGGCACCCGGTTATACGCACAAACGCCCTTCACCTGTTCCAACCAGGCTTACCAGGTTGTGTCCAGTTCTAACGGACTTTCTTCCACCCTCTATGCTTATAATGTAGTTACCGGCACAAGAACCAGCGTTGCCAGCTATAATTTTGGCATGAACGCTATAGGATATTATGTGGGAAATAATATGATTTGGGGGTATGATATAAGAAATGAAAGAGTGGTGTACCTTGATGCGGCAGGAGCCTTTACACCTGTTGCTGTTACTGGCCTGCCAGCCAGCGGCTTTAATGTAGGCGCCGTGTCCAATAACGGGTATTATTATTTGTATGTTACAGACGCTGCCAGGCACTATGTAGTTGATATCAACCCTGCCAGAACTGCTACTTATTTAAAGCTCGTGGACCCCACAACAGGTTACACGCTGGACACAGCCCCTTTCGGCACTATATTCAGCCAGCCAAGTATCAACATATCCGATTGGGTAATTAACCCGGCAACAGGTATGCTTTGGGGGTTGTGGACCCCGCAAATGCCAGTTCTTACAAGGTGGCTATTGTAAACCCTGCAACCGGTAATGTATCTTTTTCTGCTGCTATTTCAGGCAATGGTTTTCAGCAGGAGGGCGCGGTTACGGCTCTCTTTTTTTGATGCTACAGGCTCCTTCTATGTTTTTGCCAATAACCAGGGTCGGTTTTATAAAGTAAACCCCAATACATTGGCAGCCGTTGTAATTTCAACGCCCGGCCCTGCTGGTAATAATGATGGGGCTAGTTGTCCTAACACCATTTTACCGGTCACTTTTGGAAGCATTGACGCTTTCATAAAAAATGATACACTCATTGTGAATTTTTCATCTGAAAGTGAAACCAACAATGAGCATTTTGATATGGAAGTATCTGTAGATGGTAAAAGTTTTACTAAAATAGGTGAGGTGAAAACCAAAGCTATTGATGGCAATACCGACGAAACCATAGCCTATAAATTTACCGGTGATTTAAAGGCTATGGGTATAGTGGCGGCAGGTGCGGGTGTATTGCTGCTGGGAGGTTTGGGAATCGGATTTGGCCGCCGCCCGAGGGTTGGATGGATAGCAGTGGCTTTGGCCGGAATAGGCTGGGGTATTATAAGCTGTAATAAAAGCGAAAGCACACTGGCAGATACTGCAACCGATATATATGTGCGCATAGCACAGGTAGATAAAGATGGTGCCCGTTCGTATTCTAAAGTTATAAAAGCGGTTAATAATCGGTAGACCATTAAATATATAGACTATAACCAATTTTGTTTAGAAGTTAGAGCCTGGTTTCCGGGTTTTTCCAAACCGGGGTTACCGGCTCCTTTTAAAAGTAGCTTAATGCGCTGAGTCACTCTCTTGTAACTAAGCTTTGCAGATGTTTTTAATCGGGCTATCGGAATGGAGCATACATCAATTGAATATATAGGATCTGTGTTCGCTTATACACGTCTATCCGTGCCGGATATTCATAATTTGGATATGAGTAATGGAAACCAATAAGAAAAGCATATTTGATAATGCATAATATTATGACCAAGATATTGGAAGCTGGAAATACGGAAAAATATTTTGGAGTTGATATTTTTTTGCTACTTTAGGATAAGCTCTAATATCAAAGATGTTGTCTCAAAACAACAAACAATCATATACATTCTGATACAGCGTTTCGACGCAACCAACTTAAACAAATCTTCTTATAAAAAAACCAAACACATGAAAAAAGGATATGTGATTATTCTGCTATTGTCAGGCATTATAATGCCTTTTGTATTTCTGAACGCTCAGAATTGTCTTCGTGATGTAACTGATGGACTACCCAGAGCCAGTTTTTTTGCCAGCGGTGAGAACGGTGGCGAAGAGTACGAGCGCGCTTTTAACAACGATAATAATGCCGGAAATAAATGGTACCGGGGAGGATTGAACACCTCTTTGGCCACACCGAACTGGATCGGCGTTAATTTTGGAGTAGGCGGCGGCACTGCTAAAATACTTACCGGTTACCTGGTTAGCTCAGCTAATGATTTTGTGGGTCGCAATCCGAGAGACTGGCAGTTTCAGGGATCGAATGACGGTACCAACTGGTTGACATTACACACCATTTCCAACCATAGCTTTTCCTATAGCGGCCAATCAAGGATTTTCACTTTTAGCAATACTACGGCTTACCTGCAGTACCGCCTGTTGATCACTGAAACAGAAACGACATCAGAATCTGCCGTACAGATTGGTGAGATTGAACTATATGAAAATGTTTGTCTCGAAGGTTTTGTGAGAGACGCAGCCAGTACGCCGCTTTCGGGTGTAACTGTAGCCATTTTAGGAGAAACCTACAGTATTGCCGGGGGTGGGGGTAGTGTTTTTGCTACTGCAACTACTGATGTAACCGGCAAGTACCGGTTTGACGCAGCGTCCATCCCCAACGGGCAGTTTTCCCTTATTGTACAACCTCCTGCGGGTTACCAGGTTCAGCAAAATGCAGGTCCGTTCTTCAGAGATCCTACCTGGGCAAATGCTAATCAAAGATTTTCTTTAAGTCAGTATTTGTATACTTATGATGGTTCCATTACTTTTCAGAATCACTTACAGCTGTTCCAGTCTGGCGGCACAACAGGTAGCGTGTTTTGGGATAATAACGAACACAGCGCTACTTATCTTAACCGCTTTTTGCCTGGCTTTGATAAAAGCAGTTTAAACTTTATTTTAAAACAGGCACAGGTTACCCAGGTTTGCGCTACGCTCTTAGGTAGCCCCGGCAGCAGTAGTAACTTAATAACGATAGCCGATAACGGAACCTTTGGAAGTTTCGATGCTACCAGCTATCTCAGGGTACACCCGGGTCAACCTGGTTTTAGTAAAGATTTTAATAATACGTTATTGTATACCAATGGCGGCCTGGTTAATCCCACTAATACACAATATACATACGTTAATAAAGCCAATGTAGGGTTAGGCCAGGGCGTGCTTTTTGATGAAAGCAGGTATACCGTATCTTCGTTTATTGGAACTATTGCAGACCTTGTTGACGGCACGAATGCGGGTACAGACGCAACCTCACTTGTTAATACCCGGTTTACCGGCTGGAGGAAGACTTTTGGTACTACAACAGGCGATGTGTATGATAAGTTCTTGATGGTAAATGGAGCCGGGAATAACTTACCTTTTTTACTCAGGTCGGTTTAAATTTAAAAGGCAATTTGCCCTATCTGTTTAGCTTTGATGGGAAGAATGCAAATTCTACCACGCAGAACCTGAATACAATTGTGCCGGTACCGTATCAATTAGTGAACGGATCGGGAACTACTGTTGTTTCAGGAACTTTGAACCTGCCACCTCCTGCTTCGGTTGCAGAAGACAATCCGTCTTCTGCCTGGAACAATTTATTTGCCACTATTATTCCTCCCGCAGATGGAATTTATCGCCTGGAACTCCGGTTTCCTGGAGGAGGAACCGGCAATGACTTTTACATTGATAATATTTCATTACGTAGTCTGACCGAGTATGGAGACGCACCGGTTGCTTACGGTGAAGCGGTACACGGACAACCTGCCAATAACCTGAGTAGTGCCTGTGAGCCTTTGGTAGTTTTAGGCAACCGCCTGGATATAGAAAATAGCAATTTGTCTTCGCCTGAGGCTGACGGAGACAATACCAGTAATGCCGATGATGAAGATGGAGTGGCTTTGCCTGATCTGGCGCCGAATGCTACCTCTTATACTGCTGTAGTTACGGCTTCCAACAGAACCGCAACCCCGCTACAATTTATGCCTGGATAGACTGGGATCTTAATGGATCGTTTGATGCAGGTGAAAGATTGTCGGTAACAGTGCCGCCAAATACCATCAATAATACTTACCCCCTTACCTGGAATACAATAAGCACAACAGCTCCGGTTTTTGCACGGTTTCGTATCAGCAGCGATGTTGCTGCTCAAAACCCATCGGGTATAGCCGTTGGAGGTGAAGTAGAAGATTATAAGATACCGTTAGGCACAGTTTTGGCGGTGAATTTTGGAGAAATAACAGCTAGTTTTAGCAATGGTGAGTTATTGGTCAATTGGAGCACATTGAAAGAAAGTAATAACAGCCATTTTCAGGTAGAAGTCTCTGCAGATGGTAAACAATTTGCACGAGTAGGGGAAGTGAAAACCCAGGCTGAGAATGGAAATTCTTCTATGTCTTTAAACTATAGCTTTAGCAAAACAATTACTGCCAATGCCTTACAGCTTGGGGGTGGCCTAATGGTTTTGAGTATGTTGATATTGAGCTTAAGGAGAAGACGGCTTAGGGTTGTAATTGTTTTAATGGCAGCATTGAGCTTGTTTTTAGCTGGATGTATGAAGAAGGATAGCATAGACAGAGCAGGAGAGCGAATATTTGTACGCATAGTGCAGGTAGATCAAGATGGTACCCGTTCGTATTCAAAAGTTATAAAAGCGATAATGGTTAACGGGTAAGTATATTCTTTCTAAAAATTAAGGTGGTACCAGGCTTTTTTTAGCCCAGGGGTGCCGCCTTTTTTGTTTATTAGTATTGGTAGTATAATCAATCGAATTGGTTGCATCCCACCAACATATAGAGCAACTATATTCTGAACTGATAAAGTAAAATCAATAGCCACGGTCATTATTGTTTGCAAATAATAAATCCTGCCTGCAAATTGTAAACCGGTTTTTTCCTGAAAAAGCAAAGAGAATATATTTGGGTGGCATTAGTTGGGGAAATAGTAAGAAAGATGATATACAGAAACCTGTTTTTAATTTGGATACTGGTTGCGGGATTTTTCAATGTAACCTATGCGCAGACCTCTGTTGTTACTACGGCCAGTTACAAGGGTACGGTTGGTAATTATCCTATTGCCATGCAACTGAGGCAACAAAGAAGAAATGATACCCTTAGTGGAAGCTATTACTATCTCCGCAACGGACGGGAAAAAGTATTAATCTTAATGGAATGTTGAAGCACCCGACAATACTTGCCGAAAAAGTGACAGTAGAGAAGAATGGTAAGTATGTATGGGAAACTACCGGCCATTTTTCTATTACAGCTCCTTTGCTGGCAACCGGTAAACTGAGCGGCAGCTGGAAAAATGTAAAGACCGGCAAGCAGTTGCCGGTACAATTACAGTTACTGGCTAAAGCAGAAGATGCGCCCTTGTTTTATGACTATGAGTTGGTAGTGAAACAGGAAAAATTCATTAATCTTTCCCAGGCGGAGCAAATGATGACAAAAGTGACCGCTTTAAAAATCATACAGGAGGGCAAGATTTTGCAAACACTTTCCGGGTTTGATGAATTTGTTGGAAGTTCTGCCGAAGTAGAACTGGAGGATATTAATTTCGACGGGCATTTCGATATAAAGATCCCTATTGCGTTTCCCGATAGGACTAAGTATGATGGCAGTTTCCTGTATTTTATTTACAGCCCTCTGCGCGGAGGTTTATCAGGCATCAGCAATTGATCGATCTGGAGTACCTGTTCTTTGACCCTGTGAAAAAGGAAGTGTATAGATACGATGAAGGCCCGGAGGGGTTTGTCGTCAATTGCTATAAATGGCGGGCGAATGAAGTGTACCTGCATCGTACCGAAAAAATGGATGAATAAAAAACAATAAGAAATGAATAGTACGGAACTCAATAGACTGGAACATGATCCACAAATTATTAAGGACTATGTTAAGAAATCGGCATTCGGGAAAAATAAGATGATGTACCTGCCGTTAATTGTTGGTATTATGATCTGTGTTTTTCTGGCGTTTGTTGTTTATGAAGGAATGATACAGGACGTAGGGTATACGCTGGTTAGTATACTGGTAGTTGTGGCGATCATTTGTTTTATCGGCGTAGCTGTTCTCAACCGGGCTGCACACAAGAAGTTAAGCCAGGAAACGAGTTTGGTACCCATCTGTATTGCGCAAAAATATACGGGGAGGATGCCAGTAATAATTACTATGCTATTTATACCTGTGGTTCCAGGCGGCATGATGCGGCATTTATTGAGCATATAGCGAATAAAATATTTTCTCTTTCATCTGCCACAAAAGATAAAGTGGAGCAAAGTGTCAATAAACTTTTTCAGCAGGATTTTATTAAGCCGGGAGAATTTGCAAAGCAGCTGCCTGTTTCGTTTACTGAGGGTGAAATAGTGTGGAGGAGGCAATTTGCTCTGGGAACCCTGCCTAAAGCCGCACAGCAACAAATTGAAGATAATAATCAGCAATTCTGGGTTGCGGGATTAAGCCCGGAAAATGCTTTCCTTTTCCGACAGCTTTACCGGTAAGTAGTTGGTATTATTTAGCTGCCGATGGGATACTTATTTGTTTTCCTATCATTACATCATTTAATACGATGTTCTGCGTGTTAGATAAGCTTAATGCGGTACTGCAGGAGTCGATCTTTACATTGGTCAAATAAACGTCGGTTACTCTCTTCGTAGGATATCCCTGGATCACTAACCCGGCATTGCTGGCATTTTTAAAGCTCAGGTTCTCCAAAAAGATATTGCGGATATCTGTTTCAAATCCCTTGCCCTCGCCATGGTAGTAAGAAGTGATGAAAATAGCATCTTCCACATCACCAAATGCAACATCATTAATGTAGATGTCTTTGATAAACCCGCCACGGTCAGGATTGGACTTTAAATAAATGCCCCGTTTGCAGTAGCCACCATAGGTGCAATTCTCTACGAAAATATTTTGTACACCGGCCGACATTTCGCTGCCGATTACCAGTCCGTGCAAGCCTTTAAAACGACTATTACGTACAATGATATTTTCAGAGCTGATAGCAGTTGCGCGTCCTTCATGGTCCCTGCCTGCTTTTACGGCTACGTTGTCATCGGCATTATTAAAGTCGATATCTTCAATTAAAATGTTTTTGGAATACTCCGGGTCAAAGCCATCATTGTTTTTGTTAAACGCATCAAACTTTACTTTACGGGCGGTAATGTTTTCGGATTGTAAAAAATGTACGCACCAGAAGGGAGAGTTAGCGATGGTAATACCTTCAATCAAAATATTCCTGCAATCATAAAACTGTATCAGTTGCGGACGTAAATAATGCCCCTTGCCGAACAATCTGTCTTTTAGGGGGATACCTTTATGATTCATGTTGCGGCTTAATTGCTGAGCAGGTTTTTGCAGATCGTACCATTTGCTAAAACCTTCCTTGCCGTTACCGTCAATCGTTCCTTCACCAATGAGGGAGACATTGTTGACTTTATAAGCATAGATTAACGGACTGTAATTGTATAAAAAGGTTCCTTCCCAGCTGGTAGGCACTACCGGCAGGTAATTATCCGGATTCGTTCCAAATACCAGCTTAGCGCCTTTTTGCAGCTCAATACAGGTGTTGTCTACCAGGTGAATCGGTCCGTTAAGGATATAGATACCGGGAGGTACTATTATTTTGCCGCCCTTTCTATCCCTGCATACCCGCAAGGCTTTATCAAACGCGGGTTTACTGTCCGTAAGGGAATCGCCTTTTGCACCATACTTTGTTATCAGGATAGTGTTAGTGGGGATGGGCGGCGGCACAATTTCTTTCAGAATCGCTTCGCGCTTTTCCACTCGTGTTAGTTGGGAAGCGTTTTGTGACTGGGATACAAGAGTATGCAAGCATATGATCAGGAAGAAACTAAACCATTTCATGGGCGTCTGTTATTGTAAAGAGTTTTGTCAGATGATTGCTAAAGTAGGATTATAGTTTTAAAGAACCCTTGTAATAATAAGGCAGTTTGGCCGGTAAGGCGTCGCTTGCAGTTGATCCTCATAAAAACAGCGTTCAGATAAAATAATTACTGTAACTTCAAAAATCGTTTTTGCAGCCCTGAGCTAGTAAAAGATGTTTTTGAAGAACCTACCACTAAACTAAAAATGAATAACGATGCAGGTAAGTAACGATGCTTTGAGTGACTCCGCCAAAGGCGGAAAAAACCTTTTGGAATATCTATTATTGCCGCCCTGGCCGGGTTTATATTTGGTTTCGATACCGTTGTAATATCGGGCGCTAATCAGCCCATTAAAGATCTATGGCATACAACCGATATATCGACTTGGTTCCATGGCTTTTTTATTATGTCGATGGCCTTGTGGGGAACTGTAATAGGTGCCATTTTTGGAGGCGGCCCTACGGAAAAATACGGTCGTAAAAAGTATTGCTATGGATCGGTATATTCTTTACTGTATCTTCTATTGGTTCAGCTGTAGCACAGGACCCCTATACCTTTTCATTTTTTCGCTTTCTGGGCGGTTTAGGCATCGGTATCTCTTCAGTGGCGGCTCCTACCTATATTTCCGAGATCTCTACGCCTCAAACACGGGGAGGTTGGGCGCAATGTACCAGTTTAACATCGTGTTTGGTATACTGGTAGCGTTCCTGTCTAATTACTTTTTAGAAGGGGTAGACGGTGCTAACGATTGGCGCTGGATGCTGGGTGTTATGGCTATTCCTTCTCTGATATACACCCTGCTGGTATTTAGTATTCCCGAAAGCCCCGCTGGTTGGTAGCCCGCAAAAATGACGATGCCGGTGCGCGTAAAGTACTGCAAACACTGGGTATACAAAATGCCGAAGAAGAAATTGTTGCTATCAGGGTGGCTGCCAAAGCCGAATCTCAGAAAAGTAAAACCTCCTTCTTCAGCGCGCGTTACAATCGTATCCTATGGTTAGCTTTTTTAGTGGCTTTCTTTAACCAGTGGTCGGGCATCAACTGTATATTATATTATGCTCCGGAGATATTGGAGAGGGCAGGGCTGGCTTCCAAAGATTCTTTACTCAATTCAATCGCTATTGGTTGTACCAACCTGGTCTTCACGTTTGTTGGACTGTACCTTATCGATCGAGCCGGGCGTAAAGCATTACTGGTATGGGGATCTATTGGTTATATTATAAGCCTGGGCATGGTGGCTTACGCATTTTATACCCATGCTTCACCCATGTTCCTGTTATCTTTTCTACTACTGTTTATTGCATCGCATGCAATTGGGCAGGGAGCGGTAATATGGGTATTTATTTCTGAGATTTTCCCTAACAGGATAAGAGCTTTAGGGCAATCCTTTGGCGCCAGTGTGCATTGGGTTTTTGCTGCGATTATCACATTAATTACACCCGTATTCCTGGATGCGGATCATGGTGTATTTAAAGATAATCCCTGGCCTATATTTGCCTTTTTTGCGTTTATGATGTTACTGCAGTTGATTTGGGTTCTTACCAAAGTACCTGAAACCAAAGGAGTTTCACTGGAAGCACTGGAGAAACAATTGGTGGGAGCTGATCCGGTAGCAAAAGAAGGAGTCTGAAAATAGGATATGAAAATACTTGTTATTTTATGGTTACTGGGATGTTGCAGCTTTTGTAATACGGTTAATAAAGAGTCTATGCAATCAACTATTATCGAAGACGTAAAGAAGAATAACCTGGAAGCAGTAGATGCAGCTCTGAAAAATGGTACCGATGTGAATACTGCGGACGAGAAAAAGCGATCCCTCCTCTTACTGGCCACCCAGGCCGCCAACCTGGCGATGGCGCAATTGCTGGTATCTTATCGCGCTAATGTAAATCAGCAGGATGATATACTGGATAGTCCTTTTCTGTATGCCGGGGCTACAGGGCAAACGGCATTGCTGCAACTGTTCTTAAAGCATGGGGCGCGTTTTGATGTGTTTAACCGCTACAACGGATCGGCCCTGATACCTGCCTGCGAAAGGGGGCATGTTGAGACCGTAAAGTTACTGGCTAACACCAAAGGCTTTCCTGTTGACCATGTGAACCGGCTGGGCTGGACAGGTCTTTTAGAAGCCGTGATCCTGGGTGATGGATCGGCAAAATACCAGCAAATAGTTCGCATTCTTAAAGAGGCAGGCTGCAATATTCATATCGCAGATAAAAACGGCGTAACATCCTTGCAGCATGCCAGGAGCCTGGGATACAAAGAGATAGTTCATATTCTCAGCTCTGATTAAACTACCGTTTAGCAGCGATCTTTGTTCCCGTTTTTTTACAGTTTTAATAGCTATTATTGTAGGTATGAAAATATTGGTGATAGAAGATGAGCGGGAGCTGCTGGGTGTCATCCGTCAGTCACTGGAAAAAGAACATTTCCTGGTGGAAGAAGCTTCGGACTTCGAGGCAGCCATGCGAAAAATTATCGCCTACGACTACGATTGTATCCTGCTGGATATTATGCTTCCCGGCGGGAACGGAATGGATATTTTAAAAGAGCTGAAGACGATGCGTAAGGCTGATAATGTGATCATTATCTCTGCAAATGATTCGCTGGATGACAAAGTGCAGGGCCTTAACCTGGGCGCTGATGATTATTTAACCAAGCCCTTCCATATTGCCGAACTGAATGCACGTATACGATCGGTGCTACGCAGAAAAGCCTTTAGCGGTAAAAATATACTGGAACTGGGTAATGTGAAATTGGACCTGGATGAAAGAACCGCAAGTATCAATAACAAAGCCGTGGCCTTTAACCGTAAGGAGCTGGATGTGCTTACTTATTTTATGGTGAATCACAACCGGTTGGTTTTAAAAACCGCCCTGGCTGAGCATGTATGGGGAGCTTATGCTGATGAGGCCAATGATTACGAGTTCCTTTACTCACAGATCAAAAACCTGCGGAAAAAATTAAATGATCATGATAGTGGGCTTGAAATAAGAGCCGTATATGGTATTGGCTATAAGATGCAGGTTACATGAAATTACTCAACCATACACTGTGTACCTGTCTATCTCTCTTTTAGGCGTACTGGGACTTTGGGCAATTGTATTTTACTTTTTTATGTTGCAGGAAGTAAAAGAAACGGTTGATGATGGATTGACCAACTATAAAATGTTTATAGTGCACCGCGCCCAGGGTGATAGCTCCATGCTGAACAGCGAAGCGTTTGGCGACAAAAATTATAGTATTAAGGAAATAGCAGCCGAACAGGCTGTTCAGGTGTTGGACACTTATAAAGATACCCTGATTTACCAGGAGCGGTTAGAGCAACATGCGCCTGTGCGCCTACTTACTACGGCTTTCCTCGCAAATGAAAAGTATTATGAATTAAAGATCATATCTGCAGTTATTAATAAAGCAGACCTGATACGAAAACTTTTTTAGCATTAGCTATGTTGTATGGTGTAATGCTGGCCAGCATCCTGGTAGTAAATAATTTTGTACTGAAAAAATATGGAAGCCCTTTCATTACCTGTTAACGCAACTACGAAATTTTAAACTTGGCAATAGCCCGCTGTTTAAACCTGCTAAAACCTCTGTCAAAGAATTTAAGGAGCTAAATGATTCTTTGCAGTCGCTGCTGCAAAGGAATTCAGATACTTATCTGAGCCAGAAACAGTTTAATGAAAATGCCTCTCATGAGTTGCAAACCCCGTTGGCCATTAGTATTAATAAGCTCGAACTATTGGCGGAAAGAGGATCTTTAACAAATGAAGATGGAGAAACGATCGGTGAAGTAATACAAGCGCTCGAAAGCCTCAAACGATTGAATAAAGCATTATTGCTGTTATCTAAAATAGAGAACCAGCAATTTGTTGAAGAACAAACTATCCGGGTCAATGATGTTATTGCAAAGCTGGTTCGTGATTTTTCCGATATGCTACGCTTCAGAGACGTAAAAGTAGAACTGGTGGAAAACGGGTATTTTGAAAGACTGATGAATAGCAACCTGGCTGAAATACTGATCATGAACCTGCTCAAGAATGCTATTGTACATAATAGTCCCGGTGGCATAATAAAAGTGACCATTACAGCATCCTGGTTGAGTATCGAAAATAGCGGTGTTCCTGATCCCATGGATAACGAAAAAATGTTCGAACGGTTTTACAAGCGTTCGACAGAGAGCGGCTCTACAGGCCTGGGGCTCGCTATTGTTAAGGCTATTGCCGCATTATATGATCTTTCTGTTGCTTACGAATTTAATCACAGTATGCATAAGTTTGTAATACAACCGGGTATAGCAATTGGTGCGGACACGGTTCACGGGCATTCCTGAATCTTTCCCGTTTTGTTTTTTTATTTTACATGGTAAACGAAAGGCTGTTGAAGACAATTACTATAATATTCATGTTCCTGTTTGCGGGGAATAATATTCATGCGCAGGAGGTACAACCTAAAAATGTGCCTTCTATTATTATTAATGCACTACAATTAAAATTTCCTAAAGCGGGTGATGTGGTGTGGGAGTTGGAGAAAGGATTGTATAAGGCGGAGTTTGAGATCGGGAGGCTGGAGTATGAAGTGTGGTTGGATTACAGTGGTAAAGTAAAACGCTGGAAGCAGGACTTTGATAAGGAACAATTGCCTGATGCAGTAAAATTGTCGATTAGAAAATCATTTGACGGATTTGTGCCTTCCAGTGTAGAACGGTTGCAGGAAGGGAGGAGTGTTTTCTATAAAATGAGGTTGACCAAATCAAAAGAGAAACATAAGGTGTTATTTACAGAAAATGGGAAGCTATTGTCTGACCAAGTTCTCTGATATGAATTTTAGTTAAATAGGCTTGTGAAACCGGTGGCCGCAGCATTCTCCAATGACTGCGGCTTTGTAATAACAAAGAGCCGTAAAAACGGCTCTTCTCATGTAAAACAACAAGAAACAGGAAAATCAATATTTACCTCGATGATGAAGATAGCCGACTCACCACTGAGATCAGGCGGTCAACGTCTTCGCAGGTATTATAAAATGCCAGTGAAGGCCTTACGGTAGTTTCTACACCCATTCTTCGTAAAATAGGTTGCGCGCAATGATGTCCCGTTCTAACCGCTATACCCTCCTGGTTTAATGCTTTGCCCACATCATCATTAGAATAACCTTTTAACGTAAAGGATAGTACACTTGCTTTGTTAGCAGCCGTGCCAATGAGTCTTACTCCCGGTACCTGCTTCAAATGGTGTGTGGCATATTCCAGCAAAGCATGTTCATAAGCGCCTATATTGGCCATGCCCAAATGCGTTACATAATCAATGGCTGCGCCGAGACCAACAGCATCGGCAATATTGCCCGTGCCTGCTTCAAAACGATTAGGCGCGTTATGGTATTTGATCTCTTCGAAACTAACGTCCTGAATCATATTACCACCGCCCTGCCAGGGTTCTGTTTCATTTAGTAAAGCTTCTTTGCCATATACTACGCCAATGCCTGTTGGACCAAAAACTTTATGACCTGAAAAAACAAACCAATCGGCATCCAGTTCCTGTACATTCACAGGCATGTGTGACACAGACTGGGCTCCGTCTACCAGCACCTTTGCGCCTGCCTGGTGTGCCATTGCTACTATTTGTTCGGCTGGAGTAATGGTTCCCAGTGCGTTCGAAACCTGCGTAAATGCTACCAGGCGCGTACGTGGCGTCAGCAGCCTGGCATATTCATCAAGCAATATTTGCCCATCGTCATCAACGGGAATCACTTTTAAAGTGAGCCCCTTTTTATCAGCCAATCTTTTCCAGGGAACAATGTTGGCGTGATGCTCCAGGTTGCTCACAATGATTTCATCGCCGCTTTTTAAATGCTGCGCTCCCCAGCTTTGTGCCACCAGGTTAATACCCTCGGTAGCGCCGCGTACAAAAATGATCTCGTTAACAGACCCGGCGCCCAGGAACTGCTGCACTTTTTTCTTGCAGCTTCATAAGCGTCTGTGGCGCGCGCTGCCAGCTCATGTGCTGCCCGGTGGATATTAGAATTTTCGTGTTGGTAAAAATAGCTGATGCGGTCGATCACCGATTGTGGCTTTTGTGTTGTAGCAGCATTGTCCAGCCAAACCAGGCTTTTACCATTGATCTTTTCATTCAGTATAGGAAAATCTTTTTTAATCTTGTATGCATCAAAGCCATGATTGAACCCACCCAACGATTGATTATTAAATTGGTGCGGACTGCTTTGCAGAAAGTAAAAAGACGGACCGGTCTGTGTAACCTGGTTCGGCAGGGTTGGTAATGGCAGTTCTGAAGCTGCATGATTATTGAGCGATCCAAGTATAGCGCTGATGTCAGACCAGTAAGGTTGTTCATCAATGAAGGGCAACGCAAACGGATCGGCCTTAGCAGAAGGTTTGTCGATGCTGGCATCTGGGAAACTGGTAACCGGCTCCTTCAGATCGAAGTTTTTCTGCTGGTGCGTATACGAGGGAGAAGCCCCGCTACCTGCTACAGAAGACGGCACCTGGCCATTCTGAAATGCCTTGTTATCACTATTGTCTTTGATATACGAACTACTATCCGGCACTTGATCAATATCCGCAAAATTGAAACCCGGCTTAAAATAGTCCTGATCAGCTCCCGAAACGGATGGCGCTGCAATACCAGCACCAGTAAAAGAAGGTAGGGTGGTCAATCCACCCGCAGGTGGTAGGTGTGATACCGGCGGCTGGATTATTTCCGGTGAAGCTAACCCATTTGAAAAGGAGCCCAATGATAATGGCGATGCCAGTCCGCTTACCGACTGTGCAAAAGCAGTAGCACGCGGATGTTCATAGGGATCCAGGGATATCTCTTTGGGTGCATCTTCCGGTAATGATTTGAAAAGCTGGTTAGCCAGATGCTGCAAAGCTTCAACATCCGGAAGATTATTGGTATTTGTACTCATGGTAATTTCCTATTTCAACGTCATCTAATACGGCAATGGCATCATCCACCAGCACTGCTAAAGAGCAGTATAGCGAAACCAGGTAAGAGGCAATCGCTTTCTCGTTAATGCCCATGAAACGAACAGACAACCCTGGTGTTTGCTCACCTTGCAAACCAGGTTGAAAAAGTCCTACAACGCCCTGGCGGCTTTCACCGGTACGCAACAAAATGATCTTTGTTTTTCCTTTTACGATAGGTACTTTATCAGATGGAATTAATGGAATGCCCCTCCAGGTAATAAACTGTGAGCCAAAAAGTGAGATCGTAGGCGGAGGTACACCGCGACGGGTACATTCCCTGCCGAAAGCAGCAATGGCTAGTGGATGAAGCAGGAAGAAGCCAGGCTCTTTCCATACTTTGGCAATTAACTCATCCAGGTCATCCGGGGTTGGAGCGCCTGTACGTGTTTTAACTCTTTGCTCAGCAGCCACGCTATGCAGCAAGCCATAATTAGCATTGTTGATCAGCTCGCTTTCCTGTCTTTCCTTAATAGTTTCTATTGCCAGCCTTAACTGCTCCGAGATCTGGTTATACGGTTTACTATATAAATCGGAAACCCTGGTGTGTACATCTACAATAGTCTGCACTGCGGCGAGGTTGTATTCCCTGGGATTCTCAACATAATCAACAAAGGTCTGCGGCAATATTTTCTCATCACGCGAAGAGCAATCTACTTCTATCTGCGTCGCATTTTTTACCTTATTAAGCCGGTATACGCCAGACTCTACGGGTACCCAGTTTAACAGGCGGGTTAGCCAACGGGGAGAAATGGTAACCATTTGTGGTACCGTGCGGGTTGCAATGGCGAGCTGCCGCGCTGCTACGTCGCCAAGGGCAGTCTGTTGTGGGGTGGTTGTTTCAGCCATGATCTATTTTTTTTTAAGTTATTACACAAATATATTAGAAAAAATAATTAGTCTATAAAAAAGTAGACTATTTAAATTTATATCGAAAAATTGATACCCTCATCAAAATCCCTGTTAGATCTCACTCTTATTTCACTTTTATGATACACCAGGGAATAGGGGGCACGCTTTCAGTAAGCCACACGTTGCCGCCGATAACAGAATCATGGCCTATTACTGTTTTTCCTCCCAATATGGTAGAACCAGAGTAGATAACGACATTATCTTCAATGGTTGGATGTCTTTTTACGTGCGCCTGTGTTTTAGAAACGTTCAGCGCGCCTAAAGTAACGCCCTGGTATATTTTTACATTATTACCGATAACGCAGGTTTCGCCGATCACCACGCCGGTACCGTGGTCGATAAAAAAGGTAGAGCCTATTACTGCGCCGGGGTTGATATCGATACCAGTAACGCTGTGCGCGTATTCAGACAGAAGCCTGGGTAATACGGGTATCTTTAGCTGGTAGAGTTCGTGCGAAAACCGGTAAACGGCTACTGCATAGAAGCCTGGGTAAGCGCCCAGTATTTCCTCAATTGAATGAGCTGCCGGATCAAATGCCAGTATGTTTTGAGCGTCTTCCTGCAGTTCAATAAAAACGTCCGGTATCCGCTTGAAAAACTGATCTGTTATCTCGTCTACATCGATAAGTACATTTTCAATAGGGGCCAGTAATTGTCTTAGTTGCAGTTCGAGATCCATTATGTCCAGCGAACCAAATGTCTTATCCGAATGAACCGGGAAGAGATGGGTGAGCAAATGTCGGATCCAGCGTTGTGCACTGCTTCTCGAAGGTATAGGTTGGAGATCGCCCCTGTATTTTTGATGGATGGCGCTTAAAGTATGATGCAGTTGCAGCTCTTTAATAACGGGTTTCATAGCAGTATTCTAAAGGTATAAAATTTTTATTAATATGATTAATCAAATAATTCGGATGATAAGTAACGGTCGCCTGTATCGCAGACAATACATACAATAACACCACTTTCAATTTTTTGAGCTAATTCCAGCGCGGCGTACACGGCTCCGCCACTGCTCATGCCGCAAAAAATCCCTTCCTCTCTGGCCAGGCGTTTGGTTACTTGTCTGGCCTGTTTTTCTGAAACTTCAATAAGCTGGTCTATTCGTGATGGTTCAAAGATTAGGGAATATAGGCTTCCGGCCATTTCCTGATACCGGGAATCTGTGCATGGTCTGCAGGTTGGCAACCTGCTATAATGATGTTGGGATTTTTTCTTTCAGGTATCGCGATACACCCATGATGGTACCGGTTGTGCCCATGGCTGATACAAAATGAGTAACCTGGCCTTGGGTGTCCTCCCATATTTCGGGCCCGGTAGTTCGATAATGTATGCCCGGATTATCGGGATTGGCAAACTGGTTCAGCATTACATACCCGCTGCTGGTAACCAGGTCTTTTGCACGATCAATAGCGCCTTCCATAGCTCTTCGTTTGGGCGTTAGTATAACTGTAGCGCCAAAGGCTTTCATAGCGGCAACGCGCTCCCTGGTGGCATCTTCCGGCATTACCAGTGCTATTTCAATTTCAAACAGGCTCGCCATTAAAGCCAAAGCGATACCCGTGTTCCCGCTGGTAGGCTCTACCAGCTTTTGTTCTTTTTGAAGTTCGCCTCTTTCCAGTGCTCCCTTGATCATGCCATAAGCTGCACGGTCTTTTACGCTTCCGCCCGGGTTATAGCCTTCCAGTTTGCAGTAAATGCTTACGTTAGGGTTGTTGTGTATCTTTTTGAGTTGCACAATAGGGGTATTTCCCACTTGCAGCAGAATATCTGACATATCGATTAATAGTAGTGAAGTGTAATGAATATAGTTGTGTAGCCGTGCGTAAAGCAGCTTTGCTGAGAAGCAGGAGTTAGTAAAGACCTCTCTTGAAGCGGATAGCGTTACAGCACGGCCTTCGTCAACTATTCGTTCCTGTTTTTCAGAACGGTGAAGGAGAACTTTTTCCGGTTTTGGCAGCAGCGCTTTTTACCAGTTCAATGACTTCCAGCAAAGCCAGGTTACCTTTTTTGAGATACTGTAGCGTAACCGATTCCCTGATTTGATTTTCTGCGAGGTCGCTGTTGGGTGACCTTTCCGGTAAAAAATGATTGGATCTTAAAGCTTCATCTAACAGCAACAGATCCTGTTTGCCCGCTGCATGCAAAATGATGTTTGTTGAAAATAGTGGCATAAAAAAGGTTTAATGGCTGATAGCCGTGATAAGAAAAATGATACAGGTGTTATACAGTACGAAACGTAATTGGGGATGTTCTGGAGTAATATTTTGTTACATCAGGATGTAGGTTCGCAGGCTGTTGTAAGCCTGAAATCAGTTTAACAGCAACAACAACAATAGAGCGGTGTAAATGCTAACAAAATATTCATAGAGCAAATATAGAGATCTTTTTTAGTCTACCAAAATAATAGACTATTATTTTTTATTCGTCGATAAAACAGGAATTTGGCATCGCTTTTTAATAAAACAATTATTTTTATACGATGAGCCTTTTAAAGAAAATATTTTGTGGTGCAAGTGTGATATACCTGCTTGCTGCCTGTGGTGCTGATGCAGGGAAGCGGGAGCGTGCCGGAGCAGATTCCAGTCATTCCTGTATGAAAGCACCTTCCCGTTTTGGTGTGGCAGATTCTTCGGCTATTAGTTTTGGGGGCGACAGTTCCCTGGAGGGCATGGTATTGATACCCGGTGGCATATTTGATATGGGAGGGGATAATAACCAGGCAAGTGAAGATGAATACCCAAAACATAAAGTTCAGGTAGATCCGTTTTATATGGATGTGACTGAAGTAACAAATGCACAGTTTAAAAAATTTGTAGCGGCCACAGGCTATATTACCACAGCTGAGCGTAAACCCAACTGGGACGAGATAAAGAAAACACTGCCTCCCGGTACTCCAAAACCGCCGGATAGTGTGCTGGTGGCTGCCTCTCTGGTATTCAGGCAGACCAACGGTCCGGTCGATTTGAATAATTTCAACGAATGGTGGAACTGGGCAGAAGGCGCCAGCTGGCAACACCCCCAGGGACCGGGGAGCAGTATTGAAGGAAAAGAAAATTATCCCGTGGTTCATGTAAGCTGGGACGATGCACAGGCTTATTGTAAATGGGCGGGGAAGCGATTGCCCACCGAGGCAGAGTGGGAATTTGCTGCAAGAGGCGGTTTGATCAACCATATTTATCCCTGGGGTAATGAGCATATAAACCAGGGCGTACCTAAAGCAAATAGCTGGGAAGGGAAATTTCCTTATCTGAATGAAAAAAAGATGGCTATATAACCGCAGCACCGGTTCGGTCTTTTGTCGCAAATGGTTATGGACTTTACGATATGGCCGGCAATGTGTGGGAATGGTGCAGCGACTGGTATCATCATGATTATTACCAGCAGCTGGAGGGCAAGTTAGCGGCAAACCCGCAGGGACCCGATAAGTCCTATGACCCGCAGGAACCTTATACAGCCAAGCGTAGTTTGCGCGGCGGGAGCTTTTTATGTAACGATTCTTATTGCAGCGGTTATCGTGTTGCACGCCGCATGAAAAGTAGTCCTGACACTGGTTTGGAGCATACCGGCTTCAGATGTGTGCGGGATAAAAAATAGCTGGCGATTATCAGAGTTGCCATTTAATGCATTATGGAGCTCCTTAATGCTTCAAAATAACCGGCAGCCTGTAACATACGACTGCCATACCAGCTAAACATTTCTCCATCTGCAAGTAGTACGGTAGAAAGTGGGAGCTGCTTCTGCAGCGTAACCACGTCCTGCTCTTTAAAAGGGTAGGGCTCGCTGGAAAGGATTATAAATTGAGGCTGAATTGCCTGTAGCTGAACGATAGTTGTTTCAGGATACCGGAGTTCCTGCCCCGCTACATTCGTGAAGCCCGCTTTTTGCATCATGGAATGGATAAATGTATCAGCTCCAACAGTCATCCAAGGCGCTTTCCAGATAAGATAGGCTGCTGTCAAAGGTTCCTGTGAATTCAGATTTTCAAAATTGTATTCTATCCCGGATATCAACTGATCCGCCTCGTTCGCTTTGCCCGTTAATGCTCCGATACTGCGAATCATCTGGAGCGCATCTTCAAAATTGCCTACATCAGTAAGCAATACCTCGCTGAATGATGAACAGGCGGCTACCTGTTCTTTAATATTTTCCTCCTTACTGGCAATAACCAATGTAGGATGTAGGGACCTGATGGTTTCTATCTGTATATTCTTGGTGCCGCCTACGCGTTGTTTGGTCTGGTGCCAATGGGGTGGATGTACACAAAACTTAGTAATTCCTACTGTTTCATCATGCAGGCCCAGGTAATGCAGGAGCTCTGTAATGGAAGGAACAAGGGATACGATGCGCATAGCGCAAAATTACTTGGTGGCGGAATAAATGCAGCACATACCAAAAGTGAGTGCTTTATAGCTGGTTTGTTTGAACCCTACTTTATCAAGTATCGCTGTAAAATCTTTTCTTTCAGGAAAAGCCTTGGCCGATTTGTTCAGGTATTGATAAGCCTGTTTGTCCTGCTTGAAAGCTTTGGCAATTTGTGGCGCCACCAGGCTCATGTAAAACTGGTAAAGATTGTTGATGAAGGCAGGGCGCGGTCTTGAAAACTCAATAATGCATAATTGCCCGCCAGGTTTTAACACCCGTCGCATTTCTGAAAGTCCCTTTTCGAGGTTTTCAAAATTGCGTACACCAAAAGCAGCCATGGTTACATCGAAGCTATTATCACTAAAATGCAGGTTTTCAGAGTCTCCTTTTTCCAGTTGTATCTGGCTGTTTAAACCAAGCTTCTCTATTTTTTTACGGCCCTCTGCCAGCATTTGGCCAGAAATGTCTACGCCTACCACTTGTTTCGGGTTTAGCATCCTGGTAGCCCTGATCGCCATGTCACCGGTTCCGGTGGCGATGTCGAGTATGTATTGTGGCTGTTTTTTGCGAAGGGAATTGATCGCTTTTTACGCCAGCTCACATCCGTTCGGGCAGATAAAAAACGATTCATAAAATCGTATTTTCCTGCTATCTTATCAAACATTTCTGCAACCTGTTCTTTTTTAGTCTTCTCAGATTCGCTAAACGGTATAATGTGATCGTGGGGTTGTGCCGACATGGGCGCAAAGATACGTGTTGATTGGCGAAACAGGTAATCGTAAAAAATAACAACCTGGAAAACCTGTAGCCGCAATTATTTTAAATGAAATGCGTATACCCGAAGGCTTTATAATATCTTAGTAGCGTAATTAGGTTGCCGATGAAGGATTTTTTAATAATATAGAACTGGATGAGCTTTCTTCCACCCCCAAGTACCTCCAGCTTGCTCAATCTGTGATCAAAGCCATTGCACAGGGCAAAATCAAGCATGATGAAGTAATGCCCTCCATCAATGAAATGAGCTTTGAGTTCGATATTTCGAGAGATACCGCCGAAAAATCTTATAAATACCTGAAAAAGCTGGGTGTTTTAGGGTCAGTGCCGGGTAAGGGCTATTATGTAAAGACCACCAATGTAAAGAACGATATTAAAGTGTTCCTGCTGTTTAATAAACTGAGTTCTCATAAGAAAATTATCTACGACTCATTTGTAAAAACGCTGGGCGATAATGCGGTCATTGATTTTTATATCTATAATAACGATTTTAATTTTTTCAAGCGGCTTTTAACCAATGCGGGAAGACATTATTCGCATTTTGTAATTATTACTCATTTTTTAGAAAGCGGGGAAAATGCTTACGAAATACTCAATACTATTCCGAAGGAGAAGCTGATCTTATTGGACAAGCTTGTACCCGGTGTAAGTGGCGACTTTAGTGCTGTATATGAGAATTTTGAAAATGATATTTACGGCGCACTGGAAGAAGCCGTAGGTAGCCTTAAAAAATATGAAACCTTAAAAATTATCGTTCCATCTTATACCTATTTCCCCGAGGAGATTATGAAGGGATTTAAAAGATTTTGCCATGAGTACGCTTTTTCGGCGGCGATCGTTAATGATATCGCAAAAGAAAAAGTAGAGAAAGGCAGTGCTTATATTAGCTTAATGGAGGATGACCTGGTGACGCTGATTGAGAAAATTAAAGATTCAAAGCTGAAAATCGGAAAAGATATTGGCGTGATCAGCTATAATGAAACGCCCCTGAAAAAGCTCATTCTGCAAGGGATTACCACTTTTTCTACCGATTTTGAAGAGATGGGCAGGCAGGCGGCTCTATTGATTTTAGATGGAAAAAGAAAAAAGATTGAAACTCCTTTTCACTTAAAGCTCAGGCCGTCGCTTTAATAGGACAGGTATTGCTCATTATTCATTACTGATTACTCAGTACCGATTACTGCTCACGATGTTCTACATTTGCATTCTGTATGCAAATAATTTCAGCTTCTTATATTAAAAGTAGTGCCAACTACACTCAATGTCCTCCTCCAGATAAAGCGGAATATGCTTTTATCGGGAGAAGTAACGTGGGAAAATCATCCCTGATCAACATGTTGTGTAATATAAAGGGACTTGCTAAGATATCGGCAGCCCCGGCAAAACGCAATTAATCAATCATTTTGTTATTAACGATATTGCAAAAAGCAATGCAAAAGCCAAAATAGGTAAAAGCTGGTACCTGGTAGATTTGCCAGGCTATGGTTACGCAAAAGTTTCTCAAAAGCAACGTAAGAGCTGGACCTCTATGATCGAGGATTATATATTAAAGCGTACTAATCTCGGTAATTTGTTTGTGTTGATTGATAGTCGTCATGAGCCTCAAAAAATCGACCTGGAGTTTGTAGATCAGTTGGGAGAGTGGCAGGTGCCTTTTGCGATTGCATTTACAAAAGCAGATAAGAATAAGCCCGGAGCTACGGTAAATAACGTGCAGAAATTTATCGAAACTTTAAAAAATACCTGGGCAGATTTACCTCCTTATTTTGTTACTTCGGCCACCCGGGGCGATGGGAGAGAGGAATTGTTATCATTTATTCATGAGTTAAATAAAGAATTTACAGCATTACAAGGTAAGTAGTGAAATATAAGTTCACTGCAGATGCCCGTTTGTATCATTGTCCGTTTTCAAAGTACACCTAATGAAGTTGCATTTTAAGTTGTTTCTTATTGCTTTTGCTACACTTATATCGGTCTCCTGTGTAAAGAATACGCCATTTTTAGATGCTTATTCAGTACCGCCGGTTTTTAACCAGGAAAGTAATGACTCTACGGCGTTGGCGCGTGTGATCATGGCCCATGGTCTGGCTAACTATTTGTCCAACTCGGTAATTGAAACTATTGATACGGCTATTGTAGACTCGTTGTGGCTGAATCGCGGACGACAATTTACCAGTTCGATGGTGCCTGATTTTGTATACGACGAAACTATGCTGAATAATATGGTGGGGCGCATTAGCCTGGCCAGCAATACCGGCGACGCCGACTCTCTGAAAGGCCTGGCCGATTCGGTAGCTATTCTCAGCCGGTTTTTTAATGTACCAGCTGCTAACGGAACAGCAGGTGTTCGTACACAAAATACACCGGTATCTCAGAAACGTTTGTTTAATGAAAATGGCATGGAAATGCAGGAAGTGTGGTTCAACACCATGTTGGGCGCCAACTTTATGCAGAATGCCTTTGGTAATTTGGCCGGTCCGGGACAAAGTGTAGCACTGGCCTGGGATGTGGCCTATAATTATATGGGATTTCCTGTAAACTACGATCCTGAACTGGATTATTATGCAGGAATGGCAAGGCGTAACCGGCCCCTGGGTATTGCCGCACTTTTTGCCGGGGTTAAGAACCTCGATGCCGGAGCAAAGATTTATGAAGAGTTCAGGCGCGCAAAAGCAGCTGCTACTGCCGGGGATGCCCGTGTAAATGCTATTTCAATAACAACCATTGTGGGGTATACAGAAGTGACTTTGGCGCAGAGTGCTTTATTTGCTTTAGACAGTGTAAAGCAGATTGCTGACCCCGTAGCCAAATTGCACTACCTGTCCAAAGCACATGGTTTGATACGGGCGCTTAAATATAGAAATTCAGGTGTCAGTCCTCTAAGCGTTGAGGTGTACCAACAGGTAAGAGCAATCATGAAGGAGAATTTTTATACGCTTACGCAGGACGCTTCCTATACAAAAATCAGCCAGGCTGCCAGTTTACTGTTCAATGCTTACAATAAGCAGTAATTATAGCTTTTCAAGCATATCTACCACTTTTTCCCGCTTTAGAATCAGGTAACCCAACCGGTCTTTACTAATGCCCTCTTTTAGCTGGTAGCTAAAGGACAGCGCATCTTCCGTAACCATGGTTTCAAAATGGCGAAAGGCAATGGTAGGCAACTCCTGTAATTCATCCCCGATTTCGTAGAGATGGGTAGAAAGAATGAATAGGGAGGTTTTTACCTTAATGAGGCCCTTAATAACAGATAAAGAGCATCTCATCGCATCTTCAACATTGGTGCCCTTAAATAATTCATCAATCAGCACCAACCATTTTTTTCCATCGCTGATCTTTTGCACGGTGTTTTTAATTCGCTGCACTTCATTAAAGAAAAAGCTTTCTCCTTTGGCAATATTATCTACCACATTAATATTGCTGATCAGCCCGTCGAACATCGTTAGCCGCATGCCTGAAGCGGGCACTCCCATGCCAATATGAGCGAGAAATACGGATGCACCAACTGATTTGATCAAAGTGCTTTTGCCCGCCATATTAGCTCCTGTCAAAAAAGAAAATTATGCTCAGGGCTCATTTGCAGGTGATAGGGGACGGGATTATGCAACAACAGGTGATACAGGCCTCTTGCTTCTATAAAAGGCTGGTCACTTTCGATAAACTCCGGAAAATGCAGGTTATACTTTTTTACAGCAAAAGCCATAGAATACCAGGCATCCAGCCGGCTGTAAATCTCAATCAGTTCCTGTACATCCTTTTTATAATTTCCTCTTACACTGGCTGCGAAGTACAAACTTTTGTGTTGAGGTACATTTTCATCCTTCTCTATAGCAGCCATTTGCCTGAAAGGCTCTACTGCATTGATTAAATGACCTATACGATCAATGTGAATTTTAAAATTGGCCGGCATATCAACACCGGCCAGTATAGTTTCAATTTTTTTTAATCCTCTGAAGAAATCTATAAAATGCTTTACCGAAAATTTAGCCATCGAATAGTCTGCACTATGCAGCAAACGATACATAAAAGCATCCACTGCCGATGGATTATTGCCAATAGTATCTAAAGCATAATCCAGGAATTTCACGATCACCAATACCGTACCATTCGATATTTCCTGAGGCCAGTCGTCTACATGTTCAATCAGCTTTTTTAAGATGTTTTGGGTACCGGTAATCTTCTTAATATCGTTGAAGGGGCTGGAAAAAAATGCCGCAACCATTCTTTCCCGCCCTCTGTACGGGTAAAGTTGAGCTTATGAAATATGGAATAACTCTCTTCTGTATGAAATATCGAAATGTCGTTAAAGGATATATTGTCTATCTGCATAGTAGTAGCTTGATGTTTAAAGTTTACATGCTGTTTGCAACCGGCTTAACATTGAACTTTCAAACATTGAACAGTAAATTATCTTTCAAATAGTAAGCGTTCTCCTTTCTTAGACTCATCCCACTGCCCGTTTCCATAAACTAAATGCCCGCTTACAAAAGTATGGGTGATGCTTGCAGGGAAATTGAAAGGTGCTCCGCCTTCACCCGCCTGTTCAAAAGGGCTCCAGCCACATTTGTAGAGGATGTTTTCTTTACCAACCGTAAAAGGTGCATTCAGATCCGCAACTACTAAATCGGCAAAATATCCTTCACGTATATAGCCTCTTTCTTTGATCGAAAAGCAGTCGGCCACCGCGTGGCTCATTTTCTCAACTATTTTTTCGAGGGAGATTTTTCCTAAGCGGTTGTAATAAAGCATCAACGGCAGGGCATGTTGTACAAGTGGTAATCCGGCATGGGCTTTTAAGTAAGGCTCATTTTTTCCTCAAAAGTATGTGGCGCGTGGTCCGTGGCTATTACATCCAGGCGATCATCTAATAGGGCCTTCCATAAAGCCTCCTTGTTATGTGCCGCCTTTATGGCCGGGTTGCATTTAATAAAATTGCCCTGGCGTTCATAATCGTCTGCCGTAAAATGCAGGTGATGCACACATACTTCTGCCGTAATTCGTTTATCCTTCAACGGAATGAGATTCGTAAAAAGCTGTAATTCCCGTTCGGTAGTGATGTGCAGGATGTGTAACCTTGAATCGTACTTTTTAGCCAGTTGAATGGCGTAAAAGGATGATTCAAAGCAGGCTTCCTCATTTCTGATGATGGGGTGATCTGCAGCCGTCAACTCCCGGTTTTCATCCAGCGCTTTCTGAAGATTGGCTTTAATAATTTTTTCATCTTCACAATGGGTGGCGATGAGCATCTCACTTTCACCAAAAATACGATGCAATACCAGTGGGTTGTCTACCAGCAGGTTGCCCGTGCTGCTACCCATAAACATTTTAATGCCGCAGATGCGGTCTTTAAATTTATTAGCGGCTAAAGTGTCGTCAGCATTAACATTGCTGGTGCCGATGTAGAAAGAGTAATTGGCCAGCGATGTTTGAGCCGCGATATTGTATTTGTCTTCCAGCAGGTCAAGTGTGAAAGCCGGTGGCGCTGTATTCGGCATTTCCATAAAACTGGTTACGCCCCCGGCTACTGCTGCTTTGCTTTCGGTATAAATATTGGCTTTATGCGTTAAGCCAGGCTCTCTGAAGTGTACCTGGTCGTCTATAGCGCCCGGTAACAGGTGTTTACCCTCACCGTTGATTTCTATAGCATTTTCGGTGGTATTGATTTGATTTTCAATTTTTTCGATACGCCCGTTTTTAATCAGAACATCCTTCGTTTCTGTTTTCCCTTCATTTACTACCTGAATGTTTTTAAAAAGATATATTTGCATGGTTTTTGTTTTTGTGCCCGGTGTTTTGCTATTGCCGGTTACCAGTTTCTGGTAATGGTAATAAGTAAGGTACACTTTTAAAGTGTGCTGAAAATAGAAGCTTTCGGTATTGCCGGGACATCAATGAAAATACTTTAATTAACCTTATCAATAAACTATGCAATTTAAGAAATACCTGCCTTTGCTAGCAGTTGTTTTATTACCAATTCTCGCTGCGTCGCAATCTACTTATTTGCCTAGGGGCGATAAGCAGGAGATTCTGCTGGATCGATTGGAAATAAAGGCTCAGAGAGATCCTATGCTGAACTTAAGTAAGACCAAACCTTATAGCAGGGAGTTTTATGTGCCGGCTATTAAAAACTACCTGAATGTAGATTCGGCGCTGGATGCCAAACTGACCAATGTAGATAAATATTACCTGAGAAGCGCATTAGCGAATAACGTAGAATGGTTGCCCGAGGAAGAGCGGGAGGCTTATATGAGTAAAAAACTGGTGGGAAATACTTTTTACCAATACCGGCAGGTTTGTATGAAACACATAGCAAAGACTTTGATCTCACTATCAACCCTGTGTTGAATGTTGGCTACATGAAGGAAAGTGGAAACGATCAAAGCCTTTTTATAATACCAGGGGAATAGCCATACGTGGGCGCATAGCGAAGAAAATAGGATTTTATACAACACTTACGGATAACCAGGAGCGTTATCCCCTGTATGTGCAGGATTGGATGAATGAGCGCACCGCTGTACCTGGCGCAGGTTTTAACCATCGTTTCAAGGGAGAAGGCGGCAGGGATTTTTTGATGCTCGCGGATATGTGACATTTGGTGCTACCAAATATGTGGATGTTACTTTTGGGTACGATAAGAATTTTATTGGTAATGGCCAGCGTAGCCTGTTCTTAAGCGATTTTGGAAATAATAACCTGTTCCTGAGATTAAATACCCGCATCTGGAAGTTTAATTACCAGAATCTTTTCATGGAGCTGACCAATGCTTATCAAAGTAACCCGGGTGATGATCTGTTGGGTAAAAAGTACGCAGCCATGCACCACCTGGATATCAATCTTACCAAATGGTTAAATGTAGGGGTGTTTGAGGGCATTGTGTTTGGTCGTACCAATCGTTTTGAATTAGGATACCTGGTACCGGTTATTTTTTACCGGTCGGTGGAGCGTGATCAGGGCAGTCCGGATAATGCAGTGGTAGGGATGGACTTTAAAGCAAATATTGCGAAGACCGCGCAGGTATATGGACAATTATTGTTTGATGAATTTAAGATATCCGAGTTAACAGGAGGAAATAACTGGTGGGCTAATAAATTCGGATACCAGGTAGGCGCCAAATATATCGACGCATTTACGGTTAAAAATCTCGACCTGCAGTTAGAGCTGAATCGTGTAAGACCGTATACCTACTCGCACTATGATTCTGTTGCCAACTACACACACTATAACCAACCGCTTGCGCACCCTTTAATGGCTAATTTTAATGAGTGGATTGGCGTAGCCCGCTACAGACCTGCTCCGAAATGGATGATTGAGGGACGGGCGATGTATTATATGCAGGGATTGGATAGTAATAGAACTGTTAATTTTGGAAGCAATATATTTTTACCTAGTACAACAAGATCCGGGGGCGATTACGGGCATGAAATTGGCAGCGGTTGGAAAACCAATGCAGCAATGGTGAGCCTGTTATTGTCGTACGAGTTAAAAGAAAATCTGTTTTTAGAATTGATGGGTATGGTTCGTAAACAACGCTATGATACACCGCCCGCTGTAGCTACTAAGAGTAGCACCGTATTTAATGTGGGGCTCCGTTGGAATATTGGCCGCAGGGACTTTTATTTTTAACAGGGTTTTAAAGCCCTTATTGTAAACAAAGCGTCTTTTAAAGAGTTAGGATAGAGGCTTCCTGGTCCATTATTCAATCATCAAAAAAGATATCTTATTCGATTACTTTTCGCACATATTCTGTTTATTCTGCAGTTGGTTTGTTTTACAGCAGCTGCACAAGCCACTGCCAATAGCAGCATTATTTTCTGGACGGAGGGGCGGCGGCTGCAGCTGCAGGATTTTAAAGTAGTAAATGACAGCATGAGCGCAGTAGAGGATAATGTGTCAGCCCTAACCCGAACCGGCATTACCTATTATTTAACCACTGATAAAGTGAACGGCAGGCCTGTAAGTATTCGAATAACAGTAGAAGCCACTGTGCACAGGCAAAATACCTTTATAAAAGAAAGGGTGCTGGACTACAATGCTTCTGTAAAGCAACGATTACTGATACATGAGCAGAAACATTTTGATATATCAGAGGTATTTGCACGCCAGGCAGTACGGGATCTGCAGAATTTAAAGTTGTCGGCCAATTATAGAAAAGAGATTGCTGATTTTGTGCAAACGAAATTTAAAGCGGCAGAATTCTATCAGCGCTTGTATGACGAGGACACCCAACATGGTGAAGACTTCGCTGCCCAGGATGAATGGAATGAAAAAATTGCAGAACAGCTGGAAGCGCTTGAAGCCTATAAAAGAAAGACTGTGGTTAAGAAGTTGTAGTCTAGCTGTTGCATTACTATAACCTTCAATTCTTACACACCCAAAGCCTGTATAACATCGTATTTGGTCACAATATGATAAATGCCCGCATCATCCTTACTCATCACAGCGCCGTTTTCTTTGGTGATCAGTGTTTTTAATTTATCAACCGAGATATTGAAGTCAACCAGCGGGAATGCAGGTTCTATCACATTGTCGATCTTTTGGTTTTTGATGTCCGGGTTGCTAAATACTTTTTGAAATAGTCCTCCTTCGGTAATCGATCCTATAATCTCACCGGCTTGCGTCACGGGAATATGTTCAATATCGTATTGCTTCATTAAATCAACTGCTTCAGCAACCGGTTTGTCAGCGGTAATGGTCAGCAGCTTTTGTTTACCGGGTCTGCCGCTGATGATGTCTTTAAATGTTTTTACATCGAGGAAGCCACGTTCCATCATCCACTGGTCGTTATAGATCTTAGCCACATAGCGGCTGCCATGATCATGTAAAATGCAAACTACCAGGTCGTCCTTGGTTAAAGTGTCTTTCAGTTGCATCAGTCCTTTCAGGCAACTACCGGCGCTATAACCGCAAAACAATCCCTCTTCCTTTGCCAGTCTCCGGGCCATAACTGCACCGTCTTTATCAGTAACCTGGGTAAAGGCATCAATTACACTCATATCATAGTTCTTCGGCAGAAAATCTTCGCCAAAGCCCTCACTGAAATAAGGGTACACTTCTTTTTCGTCCAGCTCGCCTGTTTTGAAATATTTGGTGAGCAAGGACCCGTAAGCGTCTACTGCCCATATTTTAATGTCCGGATTTTTTCTTTCAGATACATGGCTACACCGGTAACCGTTCCTCCTGTGCCCGCGGTGCAAACCAGGTGGGTGATTTTGCCTTCTGTTTGCTTCCATATTTCAGGACCTGTAGTTTCATAATGCGCCTGCCTGTTCGCCAGGTTATCGTACTGGTTCATGTGGTAGGAGTTGGGTACTTCTTTCGCCAGTCTCGCTGCCACGCTGTAATAACTTTGCGGGTCATCAGGCTCTACATTATTAGGGCATACAATTACTTCAGCGCCCATCGCTTTTAAAACATCTGCTTTCTCCTTTGATTGTTTATCGGTAGTAACAAATATGCACTTATACCCCTTTACAATAGCGGCCAACGCCAGGCCCATGCCGGTATTGCCACTGGTGCCTTCAATAATAGTTCCACCCGGTTTTAGTTTACCTTCCTGTTCCGCAACCTCAACCATTTTCAAAGCCATCCGGTCTTTAATACTATTGCCAGGATTAAAGTAATCCACTTTAGCCAATACGGTACAAGGCAGGTTCTGTGTTACTTTGTTTAACCGAACCAGGGGAGTATTGCCAATGGTCTCTAAAATATTATTTTTGATGTCCATATTTTCAAGTTAACCGATGTTTGAATGTTTTTATACGAATGCCAATTGGTTTATTTAGCCAGCTCTTTCAGTGCGGTAAGTACCAGCGTATCCTTTGTATTCATAACCTGGTAAAAGCCTGAGTCACGCCATTTAAAGCGGGCCAGCTGTGCCTCCATCCTGTTTTCTACTTTTTCTTTTTCAAAGGCCGGAACTCCAGAGAGGTTGATGGTGTCTTTTTTACCCAGTTGGTAAATTGTATCCACATATTCTTTGCAGGATCGAAACTCTCAGTGTAAACCTTCGGGTTGGCATAAGGATCCAGAATTTTTTGTTATCCAGGTAGTAATGGAACACAAAATCGTTGAAGGAGCCGTTTAAAAATAACATGTTGATCTCTCTTGAATAATTGGAGGTGTCAAGACCTACAAAAACATCCGGCATAATACCGCCGCCGCCATATACGGTTCTGCCTCCATGGGTTTTATAAACTTTCCCATTGCTTACTTTATTGCTGTCTGCATAGTAAAGCTGACCGCTGGCATAACGCTCCCAAACCTCATCCATATATACTTTTTTACCGCCAGTATAAGGTTTTTGAATGCTTCTTCCTATAGGTGTGTAATAGCGGGCGATCGTAAGACGCATGGCTGACCCATCGCTTAACAGGAAGGGTTCCTGCACCAGGCCTTTGCCAAACGTTCGTCTGCCTATGATGGTTGCGCGATCCCAATCCTGCAAGGCCCCAGCCAGAATTTCGCTGGCGCTGGCGCTTAGTTCATCTACCAGAACGGCGAGTTTTCCTGTCTCGAATAAACCTGGTCTTTTGCAGCGGTATTCAGTTTTAGGGCTGTTAACGCCTTGTGTGTAAACGATCAGCTTGTCACCGCTTAAAAATTCATCTGCAATTTGTATGGCCTGGTCCATATAGCCGCCGCCATTGCTTCTTAAATCAAAGATCATCTGGGACATGCCCTGCTTTTTCAATCCTTCCGCTGCTTCCATAAATTCACGGTAAGTGGTATTGGTGAACTTGTCCAGCTTAATAAAGGCAGTGGTTTTATCCATCATATAAGCGGCTGAAATAGACGGCGTAGGTATGTTGCCCCTAATTACTGTAACGGGCAATACCTTTCCGTTTCGCATAATATCCAGTTTGGCAGGAGAACCTCTTTCGCCCCGTATCAGACTGCGTATTTTGAAACTATTAATAGCTTTGCCTGTAAGACTATTGCTGTCTACTTTAATGATCTGGTCGCCAATCAGCAAGCCAGCTTTGTCACTGGGACCTCCTTCTATAACATAGGTGATGTTAACAGTGTCCCTGATCTGGTTAAACTCTACTCCAATACCTTCAAAATTGCCGGAAAGGTCTTCGTTCGCTTCCTTTAGTTCTGCCGGTGGCAGATATACCGAATGTGGGTCCAGCTCGCTCATCATTTCGCGTATAGCATTCCCCTCCAGGGTATCTAACTGTACGGAATCAACATAACGGGTCCTGATGATATCCAGGGCTTCCTGTAAGGCGGTGACCCTGTCTTTTTTAAATATTTTTTTATTGGGTTGTCCTGTCGCAAACCGGTATCCAATGTACATACCTAAAATCATTACAGCGGAAAGCAACAACGGAAGCCAAACCTCAAATTTTCTCTTCATCTTTATTAAAAATAAGCCTGCAAAATAGATAAAATTGTCTGAACCTTGGTTGAACGGCCCGCGGTTTTATACTGTGAGGGTAGCGAACCGGAATAATTAACATCTTTGATGGCGTGCTGTTTGAATCAAATGGTATTAAATCATGGTTCCCACAATATAGATACCTATATTAGCATATTATTTTTAAACCGTTAAGCTAATGTCGAAATCTATTCTTATTGCTGATGCCGGATCTACTAAAACCGAATGGAGCCTTTTACGAAATGGAAAAGTGAAGTCGGTTGAAACGGCAGGCATAAGCCCTTATTTTTTGGGAGAGGAGCAAATTGCAGAATTATTGCGTAGCGAATTATTACCTTCTTTGAAAAAGCCGAGGTAGATCATGTTTATTTTTATGGAACAGGATGCCTGAACCCTGCCAATAATAAGCTGGTGCGTAATGCCATTAAAAAGATATTTCCGGGGCTGCCGTGAACGTTACAAATGATGTGGAAGGAGCGGCCATAGGACTTTGTGGAAATAATAAAGGTATTGCCTGCATTTTAGGTACGGGTTCCAGCAGTTGCTTTTATGACGGCAAAAAAATAAAAAGAATAACCCGGGCCTGGGATATGCCCTGGGGGATGAAGGCAGTGGGGCTTACCTGGGTAAAAAGGTTTTGCAGTATTACATGTACAATACATTTGACGAAGACCTGCGGGCCAGATTTGATGCAGCGTATGTAACCAATACTACCGAAATACTGGAGCATGTATATAAAAAGCCATTGCCCAACCGTTACCTGGCCTCATTTGCGCGCTTTCTGGCAGATAACCGCGGGCATTATATGATCGAGAATATCATAGAGGATGGCCTCAATGATTTTTTCTTTACTCATTTGGGTAAATATAATGAAGCCTGGAAGTACCCCATCAATTTTGTAGGGGGCATCGCTTTTGGTTTTAAAGATGTTATTAAGGACCTTTGTGCTACTTACAATTTCGAGCTGGGCAGGATACTTCAAAAACCTATGAAGGGGTTGATCGAATATCACAAGGAGGCCTAAGGCCCGGCAGTAAAATAAATCGGTATCTATATGAATCAAAAAATAACGGAGCAGCCCAGCAAGTATAACGACCTGGAGAAAATGAGCATCAATGAGCTACTGGGATCTATCAATAAAGAAGATCAGACGGTGCCGGTGGCTGTGGAAGCAGCCTTGCCGCAGATAGAGAAATTGGCAGATGCGATTGTGGATCGTATGCTGGCAGGCGGACGCCTGTTTTATATAGGGGCAGGTACCAGCGGGCGATTAGGAATACTGGACGCCAGTGAAATTCCACCTACCTATGGCATGCCGCCTGGCGTGGTGATTGGAGTGATCGCCGGAGGGAATAAAGCTATTACAACGCCTGTTGAGAACGCAGAGGATGACGAAGAACAGGGATGGAACGATTTGAAGGCGCATCATATCAGCGAGAAAGATGCTGTGGTAGGCGTAGCTGCGAGTGGCACCACACCTTATGTTATTGGCGCATTAAAGCACTGCCAGGCTAATGGCATTGTAACAGGTAGTATTTCCTGCAATCCGGATGCCGATATCAGCAAAGTGGCAGATCACCCTGTTGAAGTAATTGTGGGGCCTGAATTTGTTACCGGCAGCACCCGTATGAAAAGCGGTACCGCACAAAAACTGGTGTTGAATATGATCTCTACTACGGTAATGATACAAATGGGCAGGGTAGAGGGTAACCGTATGGTAAATATGCAATTAACGAACGACAAGCTAATAGATCGTGGAACCCGGATGATCATGGACCGTACCGGTATGACAGACTATGAGCGGGCTAAGCAATTGCTTTTAGAGAAAGGTAGTGTGAAATTGGCGATCGACGCTGTATCCTGATCGCAACAAATCATAAATAAGTACAACCTAAAAAAGGAAGGCGAAAGCCTTCCTTTAAAAATATATTAAAGTGATTAATTAAGCTGCTTTAGCTGCATTCAACCTTTTAGCCAGCTTACTTTTTAAGTTAGCAGCTTTATTACGGTGAATAACGCCACGTTTTGCTAATTTATCAATCATGCTTTCAACAGACGATAATTGAGATGTTGCTTCGGTAGTTTCCGCTGCTTTCAAATCCCTGATAGCATTACGTGTAGTTTTGCCATAGTATCTGTTTCTTTCGCGGCGTTTAGCTGCCTGACGTGCATCTTTTTTGTAGCTTTATGATTGGCCATCTATTTCTAATTTTTGGACGGCAAAGGTAAGGACTTTTAGAGATACAATCCTAATTATTTTATTTTTTTGCCGGTATTGTGTACCTCCATTCATTCAATTGTTCAAATACCATATTAAAAAGTCTTAAGAACACGCATCTTTTAACGCTTTCTATGCATCTTTATTGCAACCGATAGAAATTAAATCTTAATTTCGCGGAAATATAGTTAAAGCATCTTTTAACACTCTCGAATACTTTAAGATTAAACATATTATTTATATATTAACGATTCATTTATAATGAAAGACTTTTCTTATATCACGAACTCATCACCTGCGTTCATTGAAAATATGTATCATGAGTTTGTTGCTAATCCTGAAAACGTAGATACTGAATTCCGCAAATTTTTCGAAGGTTTTGATTTCGCAGTGGGAAATGGATTGGCTGGAAAAAATGGCACTGCTGTTTCTGAGAACGGAGCTGCTGCAAAATCATCGGGTGTTGCCGGGAAAAATGACTGGAGAAAGGAGATCGCTGTATATCGCCTTATTTTAGGTTACAGAAATAAAGGGCATCTTTTAGCAAATACGAATCCTATAAAAAAGCGCAAAGATCGTGGCGCTAATGTAGAATTATCCTTTTATGGTTTAAGTGAAGCTGATCTGGATACTGAATACGAGGTGGGTAATTTAATTGGCCTGGGTACTACTACGTTAAGAAACATTTTTACCAACCTGCAAAACTGGTATGCCAGCCATGTGGGTGTTGAGTTTAAGTATATCAGTGACCAGAAGAAAGTAGATTGGATTACCAACGAGATTGAGAAGAATTTTTCAAAGCCATTTCCCCTGGAGAAAAAGAAAAGGATATTGGAAAAGTTGAACAATGGTGTAATGTTTGAAAAGTTTCTGCATACGAAATATGTGGGACAGAAGCGTTTTTCGCTGGAAGGTGGAGAAACCACTATTGCCGCACTGGATGCGATCATTAATGTATCGGCTGAATTGGATGTGAGAGAAGCGGTGATTGGTATGGCTCATAGAGGACGGTTAAATGTGCTGGCTAATATTTTAGGTAAAACCTATGAACAGATATTCAGCGAGTTCGAAGGAACCGGCGAAATTAACCAGACCATGGGTAGCGGAGACGTGAAATATCACCTGGGGTATGGTAGTGAAATCGAAACTACAAGTGGCAATAAAATTCACCTGAAGTTAATGCCCAACCCATCGCACCTGGAAGCAGTAGACCCCGTAGTATTGGGATTTGCCAGAAGTAGTGCGAATAATATACATGATGAGCAGTACGATAAGGTATTGCCTATTTTAATACATGGTGATGCTGCTGTAGCAGGCCAGGGTGTTGTATATGAACTGTTGCAGATGTCTAAATTACCTGGTTACCAGGTAGGTGGAACGATACATTTTATTATCAACAATCAAATTGGTTTTACAACCGATTTCTCCGATGCCCGTAGTGCTGATTATTGTACTTCGCTGGCAGCAATGACACAAAGCCCGGTATTCCATGTAAACGGTGATGATCCGGAAGCCGTAGTGAAATGTGCGGAAATCGCAACGCGTTACAGAAGCACTTTTCATGATGATGTTTTTATAGATATGGTATGCTATCGTAAGCACGGGCATAACGAAGGCGATGATCCTAAATTTACGCAACCTGCGATGTATGCGTTGATTGATAAGCATCCTAACCCGCGCGAAGTGTACGTAAAATATCTGCTGGACAATGGCGAAGACGATGCAAAAGATCTGGCGAAAGAAATGGAAACCAAATTCTGGGCAGATCTGCAGGATCGGTTGGACGATGTAAAACAAAGACCCTTACCGTATACTTACCAGGCTCCTGAACTTTTGTGGAAACAACTGAGAAAAGCTACGGAAGATGATTTTGATAAAAGCCCTGTAACAGGTATTGCCGAAGATAAATTTAACCAGGTATTTGACGCCATCATGACTATTCCTGAAGGTTTTACTCCTTTGAAAAAGGTAGATAAGCTATTGAAGGATAAAGTGAAACTTTTCAGCGAAGAAGGAAAGCTGGATTGGGCCACGGCAGAATTGCTGGCTTTCGGATCGGTAATGGTAGATGGTGCAGATGTGAGAATGAGCGGCCAGGATGTAGGACGTGGTACTTTTAGCTCCCGTCATTGCGTATTGAGAGACGAAGTAAGTGATAAACCTTATAACAGGCTAGCAGGTATACCCGGTGCCGAAGGTAAAATAAGGATGTTTAACTCCCTGTTGAGTGAGAATGCGGTTTTAGGTTTTGAATACGGGTATGCGCTTTCTTCCCCTAATGCCCTGGTATTATGGGAAGCACAGTTTGGAGATTTTGTAAACGGAGCACAGACAATTATTGACCAGTTTATAACAGGTGCAGAACAGAAATGGAACCGTATGAATGGGTTGGTGATGTTGTTGCCTCATGGTTACGAAGGGCAGGGGCCTGAACATAGCAGCGCCCGTATGGAACGCTTTTTAATAGCCTGCGCAGAGTTAAATATTGTAGTTACTAATATTACTACGGCCGCTAACTATTTCCACGCTTTAAGAAGGCAAATGGCATGGCCGTTCAGGAAGCCGTTGATCAATTTTGCCCCTAAAGCAAATTTGCGTCATCCGGGCACTTATTCGGCTCAAAAAGATTTCTTAACCGGTTCTTTCCAGGAGCTGATCGACGATAGCTATGTGAAAGCCGATGAAGTAAAAAAGTGCTTTTCTGTAGTGGTAAGGTTTACTACGACCTGCTCGAAAGACAGCAGAAAGAAGGACGTAAAGATGTGGCTGTTGTAAGATTAGAACAGATCTATCCTTTACCTGGTAAGCAACTGGCAGCCTTATATAACAAGTACAAAAATGCGGTGTGGTATTGGGTGCAGGAAGAGCCGTTGAATATGGGGGCAGCCTCCTTCCTGCAAATGAACCTGAAGCATATTAATTATGGAATTATTGGCAGAAAAGCCAGCGCCTCTACTGCATCAGGGTTTATGAAAGTGCATAAGGCAGAGCAGGAAGAGATTGTGAATACCGCGTTTACAATCTAAAACCTGATATATAGAAAGAGTTGCAAAGGTGGAGTAGATGCTCCGCCTTTGTTGTTTTCATGACAAGTTATACATTTCTAAACAGTATGGTTATGTTGCGTTTAGTTAGTAATTTACGTTGAAAGCAACAAAAACCAAATATGAGAAAGCCAATTTTATTACATCTTAAACTAACCCTTGTATTCTTTGCGTTACACTATGGTGCAGCTATCGCTCAGGCCGATTTTAAGAAAAACGATATTTATATTGAAGCAGGAGGCAATGGACTTATTTACTCGCTTAACTATGAAAGGCAATTACTGGGGAAGCCGGGGTTAGGACTTAGAGCAGGTGCCGGATGGATCCCCAATTTATGTCTTGCCATTCCATTAGGTGTTAATTACCTGTTTGATCTTAAGCAAAACAACTTCATTGAAGCAGGTGCAGGGGTTACGTTTTTTAAATCTTACATTAGCTTAAAGGCAAACAGCTGGTTAAAAGATGCGGATGTGGTGCTTACTCCATCCATCGGATTCAGGAGGCATACTACTAAAAATCTATTATTGCGTTTGTCGGTGTTAGCGGCAGTACATGGTAATCAACGAAAAAAGGAGGTTCAACCATGGCTAGGATTGTCAATAGGTAAAAGGTTTTAAATATCGGGCGGAATAGACATTCCGCCCTCTTATATTCAAAACTAAACATGAGATCTTTATATCAACTTCTGATTTAATGCTTTAACTACTGCTTCGGCCACCGAGTTTACCTGTAGCTTTTCGTATATCTTTTTGATATGCGTGTTTACGGTATGAATGCTTAATCCACAGGCTGATGCTACCATTTTATGGCTGAATCCTTTTACCAGGTAGCCCAGCACTTCCTTCTCCCTTGGCGTAAGCGATATTTCCTGGTTGTTTTCGTAAAAAACATTTTTCTGAAAGGCGGTTAAAACCTTTTTTGCAATAGATGCGGTCATCGCGGCATCACCATTATATACGTCTTCCACCGCCTGTAATAATTGAGCGGGTGTGGATTTCTTTAAAATATAGCCGGAAGCGCCCGCACAGATAGAGGCAAAAATTTTATCGTCATCTTCGAAAACGGTTTGCATCAGCACCTGTACTTTCGGGAAGTTCATCCTGATCAGCTTCACGCCTTCAATACCGTTTACATTCGGCATATCAATATCCATCAGCACCACATCCGGCGCCGTTTTTCTAACATCGGCAATTACATTGCTGCAGTCAAAAAAGTTCCCGCACAGGTCATTCTGGGCGAAGAGTTGATTAGCATACATAAACTGTCCCTGCGATAGGCATTATCGTCAAAAACAGTTACTTTAATAGAAGGGGTACTCATCTTACAATCAAAGATAATTGAAGCCATACTAGCAATTCATCACTAATTCTGGGGATGTTTTTTAATGTACGTTATTTTTAAAATATCAACGCTCATTTAAAGCCGTTTTTTTGTCATTTTTACGTAATTTGCCAACCTATTCTGTAAAAATCATTTGTATTTATGGCTGTTGATATTAAGGTGCCTACGGTGGGCGAGTCGATAAGTGAAGTAACGCTTTTAAAATGGGTAAAAAAACCGGCGACTACGTTGAAAGAGACGAAGTAATTGCAGAGCTGGAAAGTGAAAAAGCCACTTTTGAGGTAAATGCTGAAAAAGCGGGCGTATTGACTACCACTGTTGCCGAAGGTGACTCCATTAATATTGGTGATCTGATAGCCAGCATTGATGATACTGCCGCAAAACCCGGTGGTAATAATGCGCCAGCTGCAGAGGCTCCAAAAGAAGCAGCTCCCCAAAAAGCAGCTGAGCCTGAACAAGCAGAAGATCCGTTAAAAACAACAGGTAAAGAAGTTCCCGTTAAAATACCAACTGTAGGAGAGTCTATTAGTGAGGTTACCCTTTTAAAATGGGTAAAGAAATCAGGCGATTATGTAGAAAGAGATGAAGTGGTTGCAGAGCTGGAAAGTGAGAAAGCCACTTTTGAAGTAAATGCTGAACTGGCTGGGATTTTAGAATCTTCTGTTGCAGAAGGTGATACGCTTAAGATTGGTGATACCATTGCTGTTATCAAAGAAACAACAGGTAAGCCCGCTAAAGCAGCGGCTGAAAAGCCAGCGCCTAAAGCAGAAGAGAAAAAACAGAAGCACAGAAACCCGCAGCAGCCACAGCCGATGTAAAGGCAACGCCAGTGGCATCTGCCATTATTGCAGATAAGAAAGTAGACCCTAAAACTGTAACGCCTTCCGGCTTCTCCGGTAAGATCATTAAAGATGATGTGTTAGCGGCCTTAGCCAATCCGGGTAAAAAAGCATTTAACGGAGGTGAATTGTTTACCCGCGACCAACGTGCGGAAAAAATGACCAACCTGCGTAAAACCATCAGTCGCAGACTGGTAGAAGCAAAAAATACCACGGCCATGCTGACCACTTTTAACGAAGTGGATATGCAGCCGATTATGGATATTCGCGCTAAGTATAAAGACAAGTTTAAAGAAGCGCATGGTGTAGGCCTGGGCTTTATGAGCTTTTTTGCCAAAGCCTGTGCTATTGCTTTATCTGAGTGGCCTACGGTTAATGCATATATCGACGGAGACCAGATATTATTCCACGATTATGCAGATATCAGTATAGCGGTAAGCACTCCAAGAGGGTTAACCGTGCCTGTTATACGCAATGTAGAAAGCCTGGGTATGGCAGATATTGAGAAAGAAGTAATTAACCTGGCCAATAAAGCTAAGAACAGCAAGCTTACAGCAGAAGATCTTACGGGCGGTACTTTTACCATCACAAATGGTGGCGTGTTCGGTTCTATGTTAAGCACGCCCATTATAAATATTCCGCAAAGCGCTATATTAGGTATGCACAATATCATTCAGCGCCCAGTGGCCATTAACGGGCAGGTAGTGATTCGCCCAATGATGTATGTAGCATTAAGTTATGACCACCGTATAATCGACGGGCGTGAGTCGGTAAGCTTCCTGGTAAGAGTAAAAGAATTACTGGAGAATCCTACTTTATTATTGGTGCAGAAAGATCCTGTAAAAGCGCTGCTGGGATTATAAGAGTATCAATAAACAGTAAAAAAATAATAGGTTCGTGTTCATCGCACGGACCGTTTTTTTGATAGCAATATGAGTAATACTGATACACAGGATCCGGTATTCAGACGATTTTATTCGCATTTAAACAGTGCCGTAGCCATCTTGAGGGCTTATGATGGCGGTATGCCGTTTGCTCACTTTATAAAGAACTATTTTTCGCAGCATAAAAATTTGGCAGCAAAGACCGCAGGCAGATCACTGAGCTTTGCTACTGTTATTTTCGTTTAGGCCGGTCTTATCCGCAGTTAACCACAGAACAAAAAGTAGTAAAGGGCTACCTACTTTCAAAAGCCAGCTGGTCAGACGAGTGGCTTGCCTTTTGGGATAGCTTTCATTTACCCAGGGAATCTCCTGATCATATTTTCCCCTTGGCCCATCCGTTAAGCGTAGGTATTGACAGCGAGGCATTTACCCTGTCGCACCTGGTACAGCCAGATCTATTCCTGCGCATCAGGCCGGGGCATAAAGATGCTGTTATTGATAAGCTCAAAAGCGCAGATGTTCCGTTTGTTTTGACTGATGATCGTTTGCGGCTAAATAACAGTGTTCGTATTGAAGATGTGGTAAAAGTTAACCAGGAAGTAGTTGTGCAGGATCTTAGCTCGCAAAGGGTAGCTGAGCTATTGCAACTATACACTACAGTAACTACAATTGATTCGATTGTTGCTGTTTGGGACTGTTGTGCAGCCAGTGGAGGGAAATCCATACTGGCCTATGATACGTTGAAAAAATGGAACTCACTGTTTCAGATATCCGATCTTCAATTATTTTCAACTTAAAGAAGCGGTTCCAGGAAGCCAGAATAAATAATTACCGGGCTTTTGTTGCAGATGCTACCCATGCTAACCCAGGCAAGCAATTTGATCTGATTATAGCAGATGTGCCTTGTAGTGGAAGTGGTACCTGGGCGCGCACCCCTGAGCAGCTGCTTTATTTTGAACCAACCAGTATAGCGTCGTTTGTTAAGCTGCAGTTGGCTATTACAACTAATGCAATACAGTATCTGAAGCCCGGGGGTATTTGCTTTATATAACTTGTTCGGTATTTGAAAAAGAAAATGAAGGACAGGTGCATGAGCTTCAAAATGCAGGGCTCCACCTGTTGGAACAGCAGGTATTAAAAGGTTATGATCAAAAGGCAGATACTATGTTTGCCGCGTTAATGAGAGCCCCTCTCTAAAGACTACTTTTCAAACTGGTTAAAAAACTGTAACTTTTGGTCAATTCTGTATTACGATTGCAGAAGACTTATTTATAAATTTGAAGAACGACGCCGTATGATTCTTTCAAATTACAGGGTATTGCTGGTTGTTTCTTTGCTGGCTGTTACAGCCGGCGGGTGGTACTTTTTTCTTCGGAAAAGAAAGTAGACTTTAATGCCGATGTAAAACCTATTCTTAATAAAAAATGTATCAGCTGTCACGGCGGTGTTAAACAAAGTGGAGGCTTTAGTGTGCTTTTCAGGGAAGAAGCGCTAGCCAAAACGGAGAGTGGCAAACCGGCAATTGTTCCCGGTAAACCTGATGAAAGTGAATTTATACGCCGCCTTACGGTAAATGACCCGGAAGAGCGGATGCCTTATAAACATGATGCACTTCCTGATGCAGAAATAAAGATCCTTAAAAACTGGGTGAAGCAGGGAGCAGAATGGGGCAAGCACTGGGCTTATGTTCCGGTACAAAAAGAAGTAGTTCCGGATGGGAACGATGAATGGAGCAGGAATGATATTGATCATTTTATTTACGATAAGCTGGATGCCTCAGGTTTATCGCCATCCATTGAAGCCGATAAACCTACTTTATTAAGGCGCCTGAGCCTCGATCTTACCGGGCTGCCCGCTTCTGAAACAGTATCTAAGAAGTTTTTGAGTGATCCTTCTGATAAGGCTTATGAGAACCTGGTAGATGCATTACTGGCTTCGCCTGCCTATGGAGAAAGATGGACCTCACTTTGGCTTGACCTGGCTCGTTATGCAGATACAAAGGGTTATGAAAAAGATGCGCATCGCTCTATATGGCGATACCGCGACTGGTTGATCAATGCTTTTAATAGTGATCAACCTTACGATGCTTTTTTGATCGAACAAATAGCCGGTGATCTTTTACCAAATCCTACTGATGCACAATACATAGCCACCGCGTTTCAGCGAAATACCTTAACGAATGATGAAGGTGGTACTGATAATGAAGAGTATCGCACGGCTGCCGTTATGGACCGGGTGAACACAACCTGGGAGGCATTAATGGGAACTACTTTTGCTTGCGTGCAATGCCATAGCCATCCTTACGATCCGTTTAAACATGAAGACTATTACCGTTTTATGGCTTTCTTTAATAATACCAGGGATGAAGATACTTTCGAAGATTTTCCGTTGCTGCGGGAATATAAAAACGGGGATAGCCTGAAGTTTGAAAAGCTGAAAGCCTGGCTATCGCAGAATGTAAAGGGAAGCGAGAAAGAATCCATCATACGCTTTCTAAAAACAGGGCAACCTGTTATTAACTCGGTCACCACCGATGCTTTTACCAATAGCGCATTAGCCGATACCAAATGGCTTTCACTTCGGAATAACGGGAGCAGCCGTCTTAAAAAGTAGATCTGACGAACAAGACCGAACTCATGTTTCGTTATGCTACCGGCGTGCCTGGTGGCGTGTGGCAGCTTCATATAGACTCTTTAGCAGGCCCTGTTATAGCAAGCATTGTATTGAAGCCCACCCAGGGTTGGCAGGTGGCAACCATTGATGTGAAAGGCCCTGCGGGAGTGCATGATATATGGTTTACCTACCATAACCCGGCTTTAAAAACACCGGAAGAAAACGGGGCTACTTTTAGCTGGTTTTATTTGAAGCAACCATTCCCCGGTAAAGACTTACCTGGCTTTGATAGCGCCTATCAATTCTTTAATGATTTGACTGCATCGGCTGATTATACCACTACCCCCATTCTTGTTGAAAACCCTTCTGATATGTTTCGTACCACGAATATCTTTGACAGGGGAAGCTGGCTTTCGAAAGGAGATGCTGTTGAGGCGGGCGTTCCAGCCGTTTTAAATGCCATGCCGGCTAAAGCGCCAAAAAACAGGTTGGGCCTTGCCATGTGGTTGACTGATAAAGCTAACCCGCTTACCGCCCGAACTATGGTGAACCGGTTATGGGAGCAACTCTTTGGAACAGGTATTGCGGAAACATTAGAAGATATGGGTACACAGGGTGTGGCTCCCACACATAAAGAGTTATTGGATCATTTAGCATGGCGTTTTATGAACGATCATCAATGGAGTGTAAAACAATTATTGAAGGAAATAGTGATGTCGGCTACTTATCGGCAGCGTTCAGAAGTTACAGACGAGTTACTGGCAAAAGATCCTTCCAATAAATTATATGCCAGAGGCCCCGGGTTCGGCTCTCTGCCGAACAAATACGGGATCAGGCTTTGGCTGTAAGTGCTGTGTTGAGCGCCAAAATGTTTGGAAAGAGTGTAATGCCTTTTCAGCCACCTGGCATCTGGAAGTCTCCTTATAACGGTGCAGACTGGAAACTAAGCGAAGGCGAAGACCAGTATCGAAGAGCTGTGTATACGTATTGGAAGCGAACCGCGCCGTACCCTTCTATGATAGGATTTGATGCAGCTATGCGCGATGTATGTTTACCCCGGCGCATACGTACCAATACGCCGTTACAAGCTTTGAGTACTTTAAATGATTCAGCCTATTTGGACATGGCCCGGCATTTTGCTAAAAGGATGGAACATACCGCGGGCAATGATGTACGAAAGCAGATTGAAAAAGGATATGAGTATATGATGTATAAGTCCATTCAACCTGCGAAGCTGGATATCCTGATAGGCCTGTACAATACCTCTTTAAAAGCTTTCAGGGGTGATGCTAAGGACGCCAGGGCATTGACGGGGATAGCGTTGAACAGGCTGTGAAACCAGAGATGGCAGCCATGGTTGTAGTGGCTAATGCTATGTTAAACCTCGATGAATGGCTTACGAAAAGTTGATATGATTAAGTATGAAAAGTAATAGCTGATACCTTATTATTAAATTATTACTCGCTGTATGACCAAAGATGAATTAAATAATGACCGGCTAAAAAAGGAAGCGGCCCATGCGCAAATGCAAATGCACACCCGGCGGCATTTTTTAAAGGAAAGTGCTTTTGGTTTGGGGGCGTTGGCTTTCGGATCTCTTTTAGGTAGTTGCGGGCGGGGAAAGGCAGCCTCTTCCAACCTATTCGACCCAGTGAATCCTTTGGCTGCCAAAGCTCCCATGTTCCCTGGTACGGCAAGATCAGTTATATACATTCATATGGCCGGTGCGCCATCGCAGTTAGAGTTGTTTAGTTATAAACCTGAGCTGGCAAAGCTGGATGGCCTGGATTGTCCGCCTTCTTTGCTGGAAGGGAAAAAGTTTGCCTTTATCCGGGGTGTACCCAAGATGCTGGGACCTCAGGCCAAATTCAGGCAGCACGGTCAAAGTGGATTATGGTTATCTGATAATTTGCCCCATCTGTCCAATGTTATAGATGATATTGCTTTTATTAATACGGTAGCTACCGATCAGTTTAATCATGCACCGGCGCAGTTGCTGATGAATACAGGTTCAGCACGTGGTGGCCGCCCCAGCATAGGTTCTTGGATCACGTATGGGCTGGGTACTGAAAATAAAAACCTTCCCGGCTTTGTGGTACTCACCTCAGGCGGCAATAATCCCGACGGCGGAAAAAGTCTTTGGGGTAGTGGCTTTTTACCCAGCGTATACCAGGGAGTGCAATGCCGAAGTGAGGGAGATCCGGTATTGTTCATTTCTGATCCTGAAGGTATGAGCCGTGATGTTCGCAAAGCATCCATAGAGGCAATCAATAAAGTAAACCAGGAAGAGTATAAGGCCTATAATGATCCGGAAATATTGAGTCGTATTGCTCAGTATGAAATGGCCTATAAAATGCAGATATCGGTTCCGGACGTGATGGATATAAAAGATGAGCCACACTATATTCATGATATGTACGGCACTAAACCGGGCGAAGCCTGCTTTGCCAATAATGTGTTATTAGCCCGAAAACTGGTAGAAAAAGGCGTACGGTTTGTACAGCTTTTCGATTGGGGTTGGGACGCGCATGGCGACTCCGCAGGTAATGCAGTAGATATAGGTCTGGTGAATAAATGCCGGCAGGTAGATAAACCCGTTACAGCTCTGTTGCTGGATTTAAAACAGCGGGGGCTGTTAGATGAAACGCTAGTAGTATGGGGATCCGAATTTGGCCGTACACCCATGCAGGAAAACAGGGATGGTAAAACGATGGCCTTTAAAGGCCGTGACCATCATGGTGATGCCTTCACCGTATGGATGGCAGGTGGAGGTATCAAAGGTGGAACCAGCTATGGTGAAACAGATGAGATCGGGTATAGTATTGTGGATGGCAAAACGGAAGCCTTCGATATACAGGCTACCATATTAAACCAGCTGGGATTTAACCATGAGCAATTTACCTACGAATTCCAGGAAGGCCTTTCCGGCTTACCGATGTAGGGGGTAAAGTGATACAGGATATCGTTGCTTGATAAAGTAATAAACAGAAACTAATGAAACAAAACAGGAGACGTTTTATCAGAACTTCAACTGCTGGCTCGGCGGCACTCTTATTAGCATCCATGGAAACTTTTGCTATATCTGGTAAGCCTCAGCCTATACCCGCAAATGGATACGGCATAAAAATAATGGCCACCAACTGGGGCATTGAAGGTACCATGGATGCATTCTGCCAGAAGGCAAAACAGGCAGGCTATGATGGGATAGAACTTTGGTGGACAGATGATCAAAAAAAGCAGGGCGAGATATTTGATGCATTAAAAAGTATGATCTTGAAATAGGATTTCTATGTGGTGGTTCACAAGCTGATCCCGCAGCACACCTGGATGCATTTAAAAAGATGATTGAGCAGGCTACCGGTCAATCCCGTAAGAAACCGCTTTATATCAATAATCATTCTGGTAAAGATTATTTCAGCTTTGATGATAATGCGAAGTTCATAGAGTTTACATTGGCATTGGCTAAACAAACAGGTATAAAAATGTGCCATGAAACGCACCGGGGGCGCATGTTGTACGCCGCGCCTGTAGCAAAAACTTTCATGAATAGGTATCCTGATTTAAAACTAACATTAGACATATCTCATTGGTGTTGTGTGCATGAAAGCCTGCTGGGTGACCAACAGGAAACAGTAGGTCAGGCCCTGGACCGGGTGGAGCATATACATGCACGTATTGGTCACCCACAGGGGCCACAGGTAAACGATCCGAAGGCTCCCGAATGGGAAGGAGCTGTAAAAGCACATTTTGCCTGGTGGGATAAAGTAGTAGAAAGAAAAAGAAGGAAGGTTCCCTGATTACTTTTTTAACCGAGTTTGGTCCGCCCGATTATATGCCCACAATGCCTTTTACCCGCAAACCATTAGCCGATCTATGGCAGGTAAATGTAGGTATGATGCAATTACTTAAAAAGCGGTATGCTTCCTAATCAATAGTTCTGGTAAATGCTTAAACTGCTTGTGACTATAAATAGTATAACAGAACTTGGAGGGCGTATGCATCCCGTTGTGGTGCATTTGCCCATAGGTATTCTGCTGTTGGTTTGCCTGTATTATATTTTTACCAGTGCTGAAAAAGACAATCGCAATATAGCTTTATCAGTGTGGCTTTGCTGGGTGGTATGCTAACAGCCATTGCTGCATGTGTTTCGGGCCTTGCTGGCGGGCAACGGGGATTATGAACAAGCTGCTGTAGGTCCACATCAATGGATGGGAATTGTTACCGCAATGGTTGCGGTTGCCTGCTATGTGATACACCGGTTGCAAATAAGGTTTCTAAAAGCCCTGATGATACTGCTGGTGCTATGTATTACAGTGGCCGGGCATTTAGGCGGATCTATAACGCATGGCGCCGACTATTTATCGGCGCCGTTAAAAAGCCCGGATGTGGCAACTGAACTGAAACCTATTGCTAACGTTCAGGAAGCGATAGTGTACAATGACATTATCAAGCCCATCCTTTCAGCTAAATGCTATAGTTGTCATAGCAGTACCAAGCAAAAAGGAAAGCTTAGGCTGGATGAGCCGGATTATATTTTGAAAGGTGGTAAAGGGGGATTACTGTTGATTGGGATCATGCAGATAAGAGTATGCTGATTGAGCGGATATTATTGCCACAAAGCGATGAAGATCACATGCCGCCCAAAGAAAAGCCTCAGTTAACGCGGCAGGAAATGGATCTGCTGTATTGGTGGGTGAATAGTGGCGCCGGTTTTGATAAAAAGGTCCATCAATCGAAACTGTCTGATAAGATCAAACCTGTTCTGGCAGCCTTGCAATCGGGCGGAGCAAAAGAATCCGAACTGCAAGATGCCTTGCCGGATGAAGAAGTAGCTGCGGCCAGCCATAAGGTTGTATTGGCGCTTAAAGAAAAAGGCGCAGTAGTAATACCTGTTGCATCCAATAGTCATTACCTGTCTGTAAATTTTGTAGGAGCTGACCAGGTGACAACAGACGCCTTACAACTGCTGGGAGCGCTAAAAGAGCAATTGGTGTGGTTAAAGATCGGCAATGCGAACCTGAAAGATCAGGACATAAAGCATCTTGGGATGCTGGAAAATTTAAGAAGACTTCACCTGGAAGGAAACCCCTTAACGGATGCCGGCTTATCGTTTTTAACTTCGCTGCAGCAACTGCAATATATTAATCTGTCTGGTACCCGCATCTCTTCAAAAGGACCGGGGCAATTAGCCGGTTTAAAGATGTTAAAAAGGCTTTATTTATATAATGTGAATGGAGCTAAGTTTGATCTTTTGACGCTTAAAAAGCTAATGCCCAAAACGATAATTGATACCGGTGGTTATACAGTTCCCATTTTGGAAAGCGATACGACAATTTTTGAGGGCTTTGTTGAGAAGTAGAAGGCTTCGGCTTAGGACAAGCCGGCAATACCCCTGATGATATCAACCGTAAGTGGTTTAGTAATGTAGGCTTTGATTTGGGGGTAGGAGGCAGTCCTGTTTTTGTCCTCCTGGGCTATAGAAGAACTAACAGTATATACGCTGATATTCCTGGTTTCTTCTGATGGAAACTTTACAAACTCTTCCATGAATCCCCAGCCGTTCATGATCGGCATTTCTATATCGAGCAGTATAATGTCTGGCAGTGGCTTTGCCTTTTGTTCGATCGTTGTTTTTAAAAGTTCTATGGCTTCAAGCCCGTTTTCCGCGAATGTTAAGTCGAAAAAATCACCGCTTCTTTCAAATAGTTTTTTTGCTATTAGTTTAAAAACGGGATCGTCATCTACAACAAGTACGTTCTTTCGGTTTGTCATTTAAAATAAATTTTAAAAGTGGTTCCAACATTCACAATGCTGTTCACCGTAATTCTTCCACCCATGGCCTCGATCTGCCTTTTGGTTATATACAGGCCTACACCTTTGGCGTCGGGATTGTGCGTGAAAGTTTTAAAGAGGCCAAATAATTTATGACCATTTTTTTCAAATCTATACCTATACCATTATCATTTACGGTAAGAATTTTTTCAGAATTCTCTTCGTTGTAGGTAATGCTCACTACTGGGCAAACGTTCGGCTTGGAATATTTAAGGCTATTCGAAACCAAATTTAACAAAATACTCTCTATATATGCTCTATTGTGAAATATAGTTACGTCTTTGGAGATATTGTTAAAGATAACTCCTTCTTTTTGACGGATTTTATCACTCAATACATGTACGGTTTTATCTATAGCCTCCCGCAGTTTAACGGGTTGTTGTAGTACATCCACATCCGCATTGATAGTTACCACATCATTTAGCGCATCAATACTGCTAGCTAAAATTTTAACTACCTTATGCAGGTAAACCACCAATTCTTTTTTCTCTTCAATGTTCTGCGATGACAGGATCAGATCTGTCAGGGATTGTATGTTGCTGGTATGCGACCTTAAGTTGTGCGATACGATATAAGAGAAATCAAGCAACCTTTTATTCTGGTGATCCAGCTTTTCGAGTGATTTACGCAACTCCTCCTTAGAATTCCTGAGATCTGTAATATCTACCGTAGTTAGTATGATCTGATCGTAGTTTTCCTCATGTCCGGGAATAACCTGCCAGGACAGGATGCAGGTTCTCCTTTCGCCTTCGGAATTATAAAATAGGCTTTGAGACTTAAACTGGTGCTGGCCCGTACAAATAGCAGCCAGTATTTTTTTGGTGGTGTGAAGATTACTGTCGTGCACCAATGTTCTTGGAAAATGCTCAAACAATTCTTCTTTGCTATTTAATTTATACTGCCTGAAGCATTCATCGTTAATCGATTTTATCTTAACCAGCCCGGCGTACGAAGCTAGCGCATTAGGTTGGCGGGTAAAGTAATCCATTATCTCCTCCTCACTTTTGCCTATCATACCATTTTTTCTCAACAACGCTACTACGTCAGAAAAATCTTCCTCCCATAATGCAACGGGAGATTCGTCAAATAAGTACCGGTATTTTTTTCGGAGTACTTTAGTCTTCGTTCTGCAGCCAGCTTCTCGGTAATGTCTTCAGCAATAACTACGTATTTGAGGTTTTGGTCAGAAGGGGTAGGTAGTGCAAATAGCTTGTAATGTGTCCATATCTCATCACCCTGTTTTGTAGTATGTTTATAATCTCCGGATAGCTGGCCCGTCTTTCCTTCCTTAATCTCATTAATTTTTTCCAGTATATCGGAGAAAATTTCAGCCGTGGCTGCTACAGGTGCACCGCCTTCTGAAATATACCTCTTTCCAGGCCGAAAATGCGCCGGAAGGTTTCATTGGTACTGGAGAACTTTTGTGTGTCCTGGTTAATCAAAGCCAATCCGATGGGGGCATTATCAAAAATGGCTTTGAACTCTTTCTGAGCTTCCGCAATCTGCTGGTCTTTTTGAAACACCAGTGTTTGAAGCCTGAAAGTTTTATCCAGTGTTCTTTTTAGGATCAATCCTATTACGATCGAACCTAATAAGGATATAATCGCTGGTAACCAGAAAAGGCTGAACGACGACAGCTTTGATGTTATATAAAGCTTCCAGTTGATATGCGACATTTGCTCTTCCAGGGTAGTAGGGCTATCGGCAGGTTTATTTCCCAGGAAAAAAACTCTTTCCCGTTAATATAGCTCAGGTAAGATAAAGAGTATAAGTATCGTTGGCTGCTGTTTGTTTGTTTGATGCCACTTGCTTTGAATAAACTGTCAAGCGTCACTACGGCACTCGAAAACCCCAAAACTCCTCTCCTATAAAGATGGGCAATCTGGCTGCAATGCATTCGGTGCCTGCAAAATTCGTAAACGGTCCGGCAATGACTATTTTTTTAGATTTGTAAGCTGCCAACGCGCCTGCAGCCTCCTCTTTACTTCCGGTATGCAGTATACTTTTACCGATTGCAATACTATTGCTGGTGGGGTAAGTATATGTAATAGTGCCTCCGGGAATAAGCGAAATGCTGGCTAGCTTATTGTTGTTAGTCAGTACTTCTTTGGCCACCGTATCGAAACGGTGTACCTGCCCCTTTTCATCAATAATTCTCGTTATGGCTGCCAATCCGCTATACATGTCGCTGAAGAAGTCATTCAAGCGGCTGTTGACTCTTTTCATCTCCGTAGCCAGCTCAAATCTTGCCTGGGTTATTTTGATATTACTGCGTTGTTCTATGATCAATATGGAAATAATAAAAACAACAATAGCAACTAAAGTACTAATGAGTAGTGGCGGATTTCTCAGAATGTTTTGATTATTAGAAGATAGCGCTCTCATGTATCCACAATTAAAGCATTTTTAAAATGCCATCAACACACAAATTTACATATTATAAATATATAATATGGTTTTAGGGCACGATTAATGAGCGCAAATATAACGTCATTCAATCAATGTAATAGTATTCGCTCTATATTTGCAGTCATGACACAGGAAAAATTACAAGATATGCGGTCCCGCGTTCTCGGGGTAAGGAGGTTTCTTTGACGTCGCGAACCGTACGCAAAAATTCAACAAGACAAACAACTTTCGTTAAGTCCCGGTTTCTGGGATGATAACAAACGGGCAACCGAAATTCTCAAAACCCTAAAGGTAAATGAGTATTGGGTAAATCTTTTTAACCAGGCTGAAACAGCAGTGGAAGATTTTGCTATACTTTTTGATTTCTGGAAGGAAGGAGATGCTACGGAAGCGGAAACACAGGAGGCCTATGACCAGGCCCTTCAAACATTAGACGAAACTGAGTTTAAGAGTACATTAAATGAACCGGAAGACGAATTACCGGCTGTACTCCAGATCAACTCCGGTGCCGGCGGTACTGAAAGCCAGGACTGGGCGGAGATGATCGCTCGTATGTATCGCATGTATGGCGAAAAGCAGGGGTGGAAGGTTACGGAGCTCGATTGGCAATGGGGTGATGGTGCGGGTATTAAAACCGCCACGCTTCAGTTTGATGGGGCTTTTGCTTATGGCTTTTTAAAAGCTGAAAGCGGCGTTCACCGACTGGTACGTATTTCCCCGTTTGACAGTAACGCGCGCCGGCACACTTCTTTTGTATCTGTATTCGTGTACCCGTTAATAGACGATACAATTGAGATCGAAATTAAGGATAGCGAAGTGAAGATGGAAACTGCCCGAAGTGGCGGTGCGGGAGGTCAGAACGTAAACAAGGTAGAAACCAAGGTGTTTTTAACGCATATACCTACTGGTATTGTAGTGGTTTGTCAAACCGAGCGCACCCAAATGGGCAACCGTGAAAAAGCCATGCAAATGCTTAAAAGCCGGTTGTATGAAGAAGAGTTGCGCAAGCGTGAGGAATTAAAGAATGCTACCAATGCCAATAAGAAAAAGATAGAGTGGGGCAGCCAGATACGAAGCTATGTTTTCCATCCTTACAAAATGATCAAAGATCATCGTACCGATTATGAAGTAGGGAATGTGCAACCGGTTATGGATGGTGAACTGGATGGCTTTATCAAAGCTTACCTGATGGCTGATAAAGATGGAGAAGCATCGTAACAAGCGCTTTGCAATTTAGCATACCGTTATTTTCAATAGTTTTATACTAATAAATTTTATCATGAGTATAGGAACATTTTCATACCCGTTACCGGTAAATGAGCCGGTGTTAAACTATGCGCCCGGCAGTAAAGAAAGGGAGCAGTTAAAAGCTACATTAGCAGCGCTTAAAGCAGAAACCCTGGATATTCCTATGTATATAGGCGGAGAAGAAGTATTTACTAAAAACAAGGTTTCCGTACACCCTCCGCACGAGAGAAAATATACATTGGGACATTTCTCAATGGGTGATAAAAAGCATGTGCAGCAAGCTATTGACGCTGCGCTTGCTGCCAAAGAAAAGTGGGCTGCATTAAGCTGGGAAAGCCGTGCCGGTATTTTTTGAAGGCTGCCGATCTGATAGCGACCAAGTATCGTTTTCATATGAATGGTACCACTATGCTGGGACAAAGCAAGAACGCTTATCAGGCAGAGATCGACAGTGCCTGTGAGATCATCGATTTTCTACGCTTTAATGTACATTTCTTAAGCGAGATTTATAAACAGCAACCTATCAGCAGTCCTGGTATGCATAACCGTTTGGAATACCGCCCGCTGGAAGGTTTTGTATTAGCGGTAACGCCATTTAACTTTACCGCCATTGGTGGTAACCTGCCTGCCTCCGCCGCCATGTGCGGCAACGTGGTGGTATGGAAGCCGGCCAATACACAGGTTTACTCGGCACAGATGTTCATGCGGATTTTAAAAGAAGCCGGATTGCCCGATGGTGTTATTAATTTAATTTATGTAGATGGCCCGGATCTGGGCGAAGTTTGCTTCAGTCACCGCGACTTTGCCGGGGTGCATTTTACGGGTTCAACAGGTGTATTTAACACCATGTGGGAAACCATTGGTAAAAACATTGGCAAATACAAAAGCTATCCGCGTATTGTAGGTGAAACAGGTGGAAAGGATTTTGTAGTAGCGCATAAGAGTGCCGATCCTGCGGTAGTGGCCACGGCTCTTTTACGGGGCGCCTTTGAATTTCAGGGACAAAAATGCTCGGCAGCTTCCCGTGCTTATATACCATCTAATATTGCTAAAGAAGTTAAGAAAAAGCTGGTAGAAGGTATCAACTCTTTTAAAATGGGCACAGTGGAAGACTTCAGCAATTTTATTAATGCCGTGATTGATGAGCGCAGCTTTGATAAGATCAAGAGTTATATTGAAAAGGCGAAGAAGGATAAAGACGCGTCTATTCTTGCCGGTGGTAATTATGATAAAAAAGAAGGGTACTTTATTCAGCCAACGGTTATTGAAACTACCAACCCGCAATACCTTACTATGTGCGAGGAGATATTTGGTCCCGTGCTCACTTTATATGTATATCCTGCCAACGCATTTGAAAAAACTCTGGATCTGGTAAATAGCACCTCCCCTTATGCATTAACGGGCGCTATTATTTCCACCGATCGTGGTGCAATAGAACTGGCTACCAGGAAACTAGAAAATGCTGCAGGTAATTTTTACATTAATGATAAGCCAACAGGCGCCGTGGTAGGACAACAACCATTCGGCGGCGGCCGGGCATCCGGTACTAATGATAAAGCCGGCTTTATTTTGAACCTGTATCGCTGGTTAAGCGCCCGCACTATTAAAGAAACATTTAATCCTCCAACGGACTATAAATATCCGTTTTTAGCAGAGGATTAGCTGAGATATTTTTAATGTTTGAAAGTCGGAAAGAAAAAGTTTTTTTAAAGCTTAAACTTTCCGACTTTCGGTTTTTAGCACTAAAGACAATAGCGTGAAATCTATTTTAAATAAAGAACATATAGCCATTACTATAAAAAGGCTGGCACAGCAGGTAATTGAAAATCATGGAGATCTTTCAAAAGTGGTAATGATCGGCCTTCAACCCAGGGGTGTTTATTTGTCGGACAGGATGTACCAGCAGGTAAAACAGCTCGTAGGTAAAACCACCATTGATTACGGGAAGCTCGATATTACTTTTTATCGCGACGATGTACGTAATACCTTGCACAAAGCCAATGCAACAGATATTCCTTTTAGTATTGAAAATAAAACGGTAATCCTTATTGATGACGTATTATATACAGGTAGAACCATTCGTGCTGCTTTGGATGCATTGCTGGACTTTGGCCGCCCGGCTAAAGTAGAACTCTGCGTATTAATTGATCGCCGGTTCAGCAGGGAAGTACCCATTCAGGCTGACTATATCGGAAGTGCAATAGATAGTTTTGAAAATCAAAAGGTATTGGTGCGCTGGGAGGAAAATAGTGATGCAGATCAGGTTTATATAGAATGATAAAAAAATCTGAAAAAAGACATTATAGGCATGGGTTTTGTTGGCCTAAGAAGGAAATGAGTTAATAGCCACGTTTCTTTCTTAGGCTATTTTATTTATTATCAAATTTTTTTCAACCTTGGGCATCACTATATTTAGCTATTATGAGAAAAAAATAAAGGGGTTACTTTTACAAAGTCCCTTTTTAAACAACTGTTCCCATCCATTGCGGAACCTTGAAAAAGCGGACATGACATATACATTCGTTATCACAATCTATTAAAAAATCAACTATGCCACTGGAACCTTATGGAATAGGCGGTACCGAAGTAAAAAACGATGCGTTTGAAGCTTTTGCCGACATACCGCAGAATCGTGTATTATTAGCCGAAAAATTAACGGATCTACCTCCTGTGAGGCCTGAGATCGTTCATGGACTTACGGATCTTAGTGCTGTGTTCAATCATTTTAACCCCTCTGTTGATATGGAGTTTGAAACAGAAGAGGGCGCCAGCAGAAGAGAAGAACTGAGCTTTAAAGGACTCGAAGATTTCGGTCCCAAAGGTATTACACGCCAAAGTCAGTATCTGAGCGAGTTGGATATGAAGCGTACTCAGTACCAGAAAATTGTAAAGCAGCTTAAAACCAATAAGTTACTAAAGCAAGCTTTATCTGACAGTGCAACTAAAGAAAACCTGGTTTCGGCCTTAAAAGTACTGATACAGGAACTGGATGGTAAGTCTAAATAATACAATCAATTAAACCTATAGTCATCATATGTCAACAGCTCAAAATCAACTTTCCCCGGAAGACCAAAATCTGCAAAAGGAGTATAAACAACCTTCCTCCGTTGAGTTAGGCAGCCTGGATTCTCATCTGCAACCGCTTGCAAAGCTGGGTGGATATGACCTCCTGGAGTCCGCTATCGATAATGTACAAAATTTAAATCCTGAGCGCAAAGCCAGGAAAAAATATTTCTGGAAGAAGCCAGTAAGAAGAAAGAAAGGGACGAATTAAAAAAGATGTTGAGCTGGTGGGTAGATATATTGGAGTCTACTGATGACTTGGGGCAAATGGTTGACAATTGCAACCAATTAGCCGAAACAGCCGACAGGACATTAAAATCAAATGTCAGAAAAGCATTGGAGCGTACCGGAGAGCTGGAGCGTTCTTATCGTTCGGTTGCATTATTCTTTAAGAATACAGAAAGCCAGAAAGTAAAGAATGTATCGTTTATGAATGCCGAGCCCGATCAGCTGAAAGACCTGGATAACACAAGGTTTATTGATCATGTACAGGCAGAGCTTGTGAATAACTACGACAGGTTGGATTTGCGCAATAACTATGGTATTTTGATTTTACCTGGTTATCTGGGTTCCAATAAAGTGGTAGAAAAATGGGCTAAAATAGCTTATGATAATAAGGTGATGTTGGTGACTGATTTTGAAAATCTGGACACACCCGATGATGTAATGGAACTATTTGAGGCCGCTAATTTAACAGGGGGCGACCCTTACCGTTCGAATGTAGTAATGGCTTGTAACTGGCTGGTAGGGCGTGGTAAAGAAGATGAGGTAGGGGAAGATGATCACCTGTTTGTTCCACCTTCTTCATCACTTGGCGGAAAAATCTATTACACATTAATGTCGCAGGTTACCGCCGGTAAGAAACATGGTAGCATGAACGAAGTAGATGGTGTTAAGTTTGATCTGAAGAAAAGTGAAATAGCAGGTCTCGAAAAGTTAGGTTTGGTGCCTATGGCTAAAGAATATGGCAAAGTAATGGCCTTCTCGGCGAAGACCTTATTTAATGGAGATAATATCGGTTTGCAGACTTATTCTGTAGTACGTGTATTTGACTACGTTGCCAAGGTAATGATGGACTTCCTGAACAGACGCGCCTTTGAAAATTTCAATGCCAATACAAGAAAAGAATTGAACGGGCAAATTGTTCGTTTCTTAGATAGTATAACAGGCCCGAGTAAGTTGATTGAGAATTTCACGATCAAAAGATTCGAACAGGATCCACTTCAAAAGGACAGGATATTCCTCGATATTCACCTGAAGCCTTATTTTCCGGCAAAAACATTTTTGATCAAATTGGATGGTCAGAAAGGCGACGATGCAGATGGAGTAGAATGGATGTCTAGCTACGAACAGGATAAATAGGTAATTAATATTTTATTAATAGTTCTCCTGCAATAATTCAAACACCCGAAACGTTTAATCGTATACTTAATCTATGACGAATTATTTTAAAGTTCGGTATTTAATGTGTTACATAGATAAGTATTAACAACCACGTATTTTTTATTTATAGTTTTTATACTTATTTTTTAACATCAAAAATGTACAATTATGTCATTTAAAGCACAGATTGATGTGGCAGGGGCTAAGAACAACATCCTGGATCTTAGCTATGCCCTCAAGCAGGAAACAGATGCCACGGGCCGGCCGTCTTCGATTACCCGCGGTGGCCAGATCACACTTACCGTTGAATCAACCGGTGACACCAAATTCTTCGAATGGATGTGTAACAACTTCGAAAGAAAAGATGGTAAAATCACCTTTACAAAAAGAGATTCAGATGCAACGATGAAGGAGCTTTCTTTTAAAGAAGGTTACCTGGTTTCTTATCGCGAAAACTTTAACGCTACCGGCGAAAATCCTATCACTGAAACGTTTACTATCAGTGCAAAGGAAATTAGCATGGGCAACGCTTCGCATCTAAACCAGTGGGCAGTTTAGTATTCTGAAACAACATGAGTTATTAAGCATTGAAAAATGTTTTATATTAAACATTGATAACCCGGCGCCTTTGATAAGGTGCTGGGTTATTTATAGTTATTTGCTATCCGTACTTATGAAACGCGCTATCAATTAAAATTGATACCTTAAAAGCAACCTTATGTCATTTATTTCAAAACTTACATTAGATGGCGAAGAAATTAATGTCCTCCACTGTCGATACCATTTCTCCCAGGAAACAGATGCAACCAGCCGGCCTACGTCTATTCCTAAAGGCGGTGTGATCGATGTTACTATTGAAAGCAATGGGAAGACGGATCTTTTTGATTGGATGATCAGTCCAACCCAAACAAAAAGTGGTGCGATCACTTTTTATAGAAGAGATACCATGAGCCAGCTGAAAACGATAAAATTTGTTGATGCTCACTGTATTGACTATACCGAAGAGTATACACATAACGGGGAGTATCCCATGCAGATAACGTTGAGATTAAGCGCCAAGGAAGTGAAGTTGAATGATTCCAGCTTTAAGAAAAACTGGCCGGTGTAAAACTGGTATACTTTCTGTTACTATAAGAGGTTGAAAGTTGCAGATGGAGTCCAGTCTCCTCTGATATGAATCTATTGAAAATAAAACTTTATGCCGTATCGTACGCCTTTTACTCTTTCATCTGATGAGGTATGCATTGATTATGAAACGGATATTACGGCAGGTAACCTGGAAGTAAATGACGCCTATGATCTGTATCTTATTGCTAAAGGGAAGCCGGTACGACGCTACCTGTTGGTTTGTTTTATGAACTTACAATTCTTTTTCAGGATAAAAATGGAAAGTGGACAGATTTGGAGAAAAGGAATTTCATTACGCAATGGGAACAGAACGTAAAATCGGCCTGGAACTATAAGATTATTAAAATTTTAAGCGGCGGACTGAATGTTGTTTTAGATCTGAAATTTAAAACACAGATCGAAGGCATATGGCTCCACGACCATTGGGAATTATCGGTGATGAAAGCACAGAAGTTTGCCAGAAGCTATGTGAACACTTTTTCAGGCAATAGCCAGCTGGATACCCAGGACCTGATAGTAACACCCAAAAATTTTGGCTTGGGGCAACGTGGAGCAGTGCATGAGTTTGGACATATGCTGGGATTGCCCGATGAGTATGAAAAGCAAAGCGCCTGGTATGCTGATAAAAACTCCATCATGAATAACGGAGAGGTAGTGAAAGGGAGGCACTTGTCTGAATTTCGAAGCTGGATAGATAAGAAGTTGCAAAAGCACGCCATAAAATAACAAGGCGCCTGTTTACCTCGCGGAGATAAGTGATGTATTAAAGTAAAATGGGGCATTTTTTAACAGCATCATGTTCAATAATATTCAAAACATAATCAGAACAGTTACAGCACAGCTCGCTTTTTTGCGGCAGCATTACTCTTGTTTTCCTGTGATTTAAATAAAAAGGCCATGCTCGATCAATATTGGGATGAACTGGTAAAGTCGAAAACTGAAAAGGAAGAAACAGCCGTTTTACAAAAGTTGGCCGGTTACCTGCAAGATCATCAAATATCATTTGAAATATTTAAAGATATTAATGGGACACTGAAAGACCTGGGTAGCATATCACCTGCCGATTCCTTATATCCGGTTACGGTAAAATTTCAGGAACCTGGCAGCAATGCAGAATCGGTAAAAAGCGGATGGCATCCGAAAAGTGACGATAATACTTTTTTCTTTACCGGGAATAAAGCTGTTGCCTGTGTCATTACGTTCAGATTTCAAAAGAAAAAGAAAAGTTATAGGTACTCATAGTTCGAACTAAACATATTTACTCCATAAACGACAAAACCTTTATTTATGGCTCAATTAACCAGTGCTACTTTCAGCATTAACGGTAACGCTATTCCTGTTTATACCTCTTTCTCACTCTCCCAAAGTATTTTTGATCACCACCAGTTTTCTTTAGTATGCCCCGCAGAAGCTATTGATGGCAAATCGGGCATCTTTACTTCTTCAAAAGATATGATAGGAGGCACATTTGGTGCACGTATTCTGGCAGAAGGATTTGATGGTAGCCTATTGTTTAAAGGCGTGGTGACAAGTGTGGAAACATCGCGTTTTACCGGTCATCATGGAAATGTTATTATCAGTGGCTATTCGCCCACCATTATGATGGAGAGCGGTCCGCACTGTCAAAGCTGGGAGAAAAAGCGATTAAGAATATCGCTAACGATGTGCTGAAGCCCTTTCCTCAAAACCTGTTAAGTCCCAAAGTGCAGCCCTTGTATGGTGAAACACTGGCTTATACCGTTCAATATAAAGAAACCGCCTGGGAGTTTTTGCAACGCTTAACCAGCACCTTTGGTGAATGGTTATTTTGGGATGGCCAGGCTTTGGTTATTGGACAACCGCAGTCAGGTCAAGCCATCACATTAACCTATGGCAGTCATATCAGCAGTTTCAATATGTCGCTGAGCGCGCGCCCGGTAAAAACACAAATGATGGGTTGGGATTACCTGAATAGCCAGGTTTATACCAGTCAGCCGTCAGGTGTGGAAGATAAGGCAGGTTTAAATCCCCTTGGCAAGCAGGTAATGCAGCTGGGGCAATCGATATACACCGCACAGCCTGTATTATGGAATAACCAGTTCCTGACCAATAAAAAACAACAGGATGATATTACCAATATGAAAAGCGCTATTCAAGGCAGTCGCATGATCATGTTTAATGGTAAGAGCGGTCATCCCGGCGTGAAGATTGGCGGTTTGGTAGAGGTGTCAGGAAATAATGTCTTCAGCGAACAAACCGAAGGCTATGGCGAATACCTGGTCATTGCTGCCACGCATTATGTAGATGCAATGGGTAATTACGATAATCAGTTTACAGCTGTGCCAGGTACCATAAAAGTGCCGCCCGTTGCATCATCTAAAGAGCCTAATTGTGAAACGCAGAGTGCCATTGTTACGGACAATAATGACTTCAATGGTTTGGGCCGTATACGGGTAAAATTTCACTGGATGAACGGGGCGGAAAAAACACCCTGGATAAGAGTTACCACACCACATGCAGGCGGTGGAAAGGGCATGTTCTTTATACCTGAAGTAGGAGAAGAAGTGATCATCGGTTTTGAAGGCGATAGTGCTACCAAGCCTTATGTAATAGGCGCTGTATATCACGGCAAGGCCAATAACAGTTTCGGTAATGCAGGTAATGATGTAAAAGCGCTGCAAAGTCGTAGCGGTAATAAGGTATTGTTAGATGATAATGCAGGAAGCGTTTTTGTGGAGGATAAAGATGGGAACAGCGTTTTAATGGATGGTGCGGGCAATGTAACGATGAAGAGTAACGAGAGCATTACACTTTCCTGCGGAGATAGTACATTGAATATGAAAAAGGATGGTACCATAACCGTTAACGGTAAAAATATCTATACCATTGCCAAAGAAGATATTGTATCAAGTGCCACTAAAAATATGGCGATGGTTGCGGATATAGATTTCCTGGCTTCAGGAAAAACAACCGCTACCGTTTCTTCCAAAGCCACTACTGTAGTGGGTTCTAACGAAATGGGGCTCTTCTCTAAAAAGCTGGAAGCAGTAGGTTCTGCTACAACCAGTATCAACGGAGGAAAGATCGATATGGGGGCCGGCGGAGATGTAAGTGTAACCGGAGCTATCGTAAAAATCAACTCCTAAAACAACCTCACCATGAGCAGTAAAACATCGGTAGCGCAAGAGTTTTATAAGATACGCGAAGAGTGGGCCAGGGTAGATCGGCTAAAAACATGGAGTCTTGCAGTTTGGATCGCTAACTACCAGGACCTCGATATCATTGATAAATTTATTGAAACAGAACGATTGCCCATTGGCGTTTTTGATGATATATTTTTTAGGTTCAATACACCCTATAAGGGAGACCCCACTTTATTTGAAGAAGCGCTCTGGAAAGAGTACGAGAGCTGGTTTCAGCCGGTACCGGATCCGTCACAGGACCTGATGCTGGCGTTAAAGAAGGACGGGATATTGAATCCTTTATTTGTACCGCAAATTGATGCTACAAGCGGCTTTGATGGATTGCTGAAAGAGATGCTGCGCTTAAAAGACCATTTACGTGGGTTTGATAAAAATAATTTCTGCCTGTACTTTCCACCGGCTCAGCCAAGGCAGCTGATCATCGGGGACTGGCTGGCACAGAAAATTAAAAAAGGTATTCCTCCTCAAATCAGATTAGTAACGATCGATCATGCAGCCGGCAGGAAAATTTTTATAGGTAATACAGATAAAGTGGTAGAGCTCCAGCCACAGCTGGATATGCTTGCCGCTATCAACAATGAAATGGATAAGGGTGGTGGCAGCAGTGATACAGTGAGCCCCGAAGCAAGATTGACCAAACAAATAAGAACGGTAATGGATACCATCGTCAAAAAGATCCGGCGCTTACTGGCAGGGAGGTAGGTAAAATGCTATCCATTGCGAAAGAAACGGGTAATACTTCCACATGGGTATCTACTTTATTGGTGGCGTCTCAGGCACATTATAATATCAAAGATCATGACCCAAGCGAAAGGTATGCAGACGAAGCTATTAAGAAGGCGGAAGTTGAAATGGAGAAAGGTGAGACCAGTGGCTATCACTCCTGGAAAGCCTGTATGATGCTGAAAGGGGCATTACAGGCAGCAAAAAGAAAATGGGAGGCAGCTATAAAAATTTATGAGGATATGGCAGCGAAGGCGCTGCAATATGGCGATGTGTTTTTGTAATGGAAGGGTATCGCATTTCGGGTCATTTGTATTATTTGAGAGGACGTTTAAAACCGGCTTTCGAAAATACGTTGATGGCCATGGTGGCCGGAAGCCAGTTAAGCAAGGAAATGATCAGGCAAAGCACCTTCCTGCATGCCGCCTACCTCGCAGTATTTCTCGGCGAAAAACTCAAGCCGAAAGACGAATTAAAAGCGCTTGAAGAACAACTGGATGTGTGGATTGGAGAAGACTGGAGAGAATTAATTGGCGGCACTGAGCTGGAGAAGAGCACAGTAAAGCCACGTAGTAAATACATGCCACCCGTTTCTTTTTAAGAATGATAACGGAGGCTATCTATATTTTGATACTAAACTATTTAAAAGCATTCTATAATGGCAGTAGCAGCAGGATCCGCACCCAGTAAAGGCTTTGGTGAACTGTTTGGCGAAGCAAAAGGCAAGCTCGATGAACTCCAGGCCGGCCTGGCCAGTATATTTCCGGCTATGCCGGGAATGCCTGCAGGTAAGTATTTTGACCTGGCTATGGGCATCGACTTCGAGCAAACAATTGCGCCACCCTGCCCGGTTTTTCCAGTTCCGCATGTGGGTCTGGTATTCGATATTTTTGGCGCGGTAATGAATGCTATTGCCTCCGCATTACCACCACCACCTGCGGAAGGGGAAGGTTTTAGTGTTGCTGGTGTAGCATCAGCGATTGTTAATGCATTAAAGCCGTCGGTTAAAGTACACTCCCGTTGGATCAATAATGCGGGTACACCCGTAATGCACCTGCCGGCGATGTTCCTGCATTTATTGCCGATGGCAGTTCCTACTTCGTCTTCCGAAATGTGGATGGGCAGCAGCACAGTGCTGGCTGATGGAGGACCTTTCTCCACCCAATTTCATCCGGCGCTTTCTTGTAACCTGGTAGGCTTTCCCAGTCTGCCCAGAATGAACAAAACGCCACGCCCTGTACTCGATCTGATGATGCCTACTTCCATGTTGCTGGCCATCATCAGCAGCGGCGGACCGGTATTGGTTGGAGGACCTCCTACGATCGACCTTTTCCAGTTAATGTTGTCGTTGGGTATTAAGGGGCTAAGCAAGGCCTGGAAAAAACTGGGCGATAAATTCCAGGATATCATCAACAAGATATCCAAGAAGAATGAGAAGCTCGCTAATATATTGCAGTCGGTCAAATGTAAATCTTTTGGAGAACCGGTAGATGCAGCAACAGGGCGGGTGATACATACCAATATCGACTTTGATTTACCAGGTCCTATCCCGTTTGTGTGGGCGCGTACTTACTACAGCGATGCTGAAGTGGAAACCTCGTTGGGGTATAACTGGCATCACAGCTACAATATGGGTTTATACGATGTGGGTAATGGTTTTGCCATACGCCTGAAAGACGGAAGGGAACAGCCCTGCCTTATCTTCAGAAAGGCGAGATATTTTACCATAGAATAGAGCAGCTGTTTTTTGAAAGGGATGATAAAGGGTATTTTGCAACAGACAGCGGCAAATTGATGTATCGGTTTGGTGACAAGAAGAACCGGGAAGGATTTGCCATGCTTGAGTCAATCACAGATCCGCAAGCCTTTAGTATACACTTTGAATACGATGCAAAAGGCAGCCTTTCATCTATCATAGATAGCGCGGGTCGGCTTATCAGAGTACAGTGCGATGATTTAGGACGTATATTGAGAGTGTATACTATTGCCAACAACAGGCGAATTAATTTTATACAGTATACATACGATGCTAAAGGTAATATGGTTGGTAATGAAGATGCGTTGGGTGCCGTTAAAAGCTTTGAATATGATGGCCATTTATTAGTGAAGCTAACCAATCAGAGTGATCATAGCTTTTATTGGGAGTATGAGGGTAAAGGAGATGGCGCAAGATGTATTCATACCTGGGGCGATGGCGGTATTTTGGAATACTGGACCGAATATAAACAACATGAAGATGGCAGTGGACAAACCATTACCAGGGATAGCCTTGGTCATCAAACTGAATATTATTATGACAACAAGAAACTGATTTATAAAATTGTTGATGCGAACGGAGGTATCACCCGCCAGATTTACAATAGCTATCAGGACCTCGAAGTGATAGTTAATCCGGAAGGAGGAACGGAGCAATACCAGTATAACAGTTATGGACAAATTAGCCGTATCATCAACGAAAATGACGAAGCCTGCAACTATATCTATGATGAGCGTCAGAATATAAGTTTTGTCAGTAGCCCCGGTAACCGTTCCATTAGTTGGGAGTATGATGAGCAGAGCCGTTTGATAAGCCGTACCGGCATGCGGGGCAATACCGTCTACTACACCTACGAAGGAAAACAACTTAAATATATAACCGACGATAAAGAACGTCGTTTCGAACTTTTTTATGACAAACAAAATAACCTGACTCGTTTCCGGTATCCTAATGGTCTTGAACAGGTGTTCAATTATGATGAGTTGGGAAATCTGGTTTTTCAGAAAGACGTGCGGGGTAATGTGACTACCTATGAGTATAATGACCTGGGGCTACTAACCCGCTTAAAAGATCCGGATGGTAATGTGCACCAATTTGAATATGACAAGGCTGGTAACTTACTGGAAGTAAGAGATTACAATAATGCTGTACAATTTGAATACGGGCCCATGGGTATATTGCGTGGCAGGAGACAAAATAACCATACCGTTAAATTTAATTATGACACAGAGTTGCAACTGCGAAGTATTGTTAATGAAGGCGGAGAGATGTATAAATTTGGTCTTGATGCGGTAGGTAATGTGGTTAGTGAGTGGGGGTTTGACGGATTGAACCGTCGATATCAACGTGATGGAAACGGAAGGGTCATTAAAGTGCTGAGACCCGCAGATAAGTGGACTTCCTATGATTATGATAGTGTTGGGAATATAGTAAAAGAAGAGCATTCTGACGGGAGCATGGTTGCCTATAAATATAATGCAGACGGTCAACTGGCAGAAGCTGTTAATGAAACCAGCCATATTAAACTAGAACGTAATAAGGCGGGCCAGGTAATAAAAGAAATACAGGATGGCTATACAGTAACAAAAATGTATGATAAAGACGGTAATTGTTTAAGTACCGGAAGCAGTTTAGGCGCTAATATAAAAATGGTGTATAACGAATGGGGAATGCTTACCCAAATTGACGGAGGAAATGGTGTAGAGCCACAATCTCTAAGTTCGTCTGCTGCTTTTGATGCAAAACTGAAAGAAGTGGAGGAGAGAATAGCCCGGCTTACGGGAGTGTTGGGTGCAGGTGGGCAGTCTGCTACCCAAAATAACAGCATATGGCAGGCTTCATTCCAACGTGATAATACCGGCCTGGAGTTGCATCGGCAATTAAGCGGCGGTGTAAGTGTGTCAACTGAACACGACAGGCTGGGGCGTGTTGTCCGTCGCACCATCGGAGCAAAAATATAGAGCAATGCCGAACCCGGTACGATTGGGGACGGGGTGACAAGCTTAATAAAATAGTAAATGAATTAACACAGGCTAAAATTGACTTTGAGTATGATGCTTTTGATAATTTGATCAGCGCTGTATATGAAGAAAAAACAGGTGTTGAAACGCTTTATCGTGTTCCCGATAAAATAGGGAACCTGTATAAAACAAGGAGTAAAACCGACAGGAAGTATACGAAAGGCGGACGTTTGGAGGAAGATGATAAATATTGTTATTACTATGATGCTGAAGGTAACCTGATATTTAAAGAATTTAAACGAAATGAAAATCTTAGCGCTATAGATAAAACCGATATAGCAAAAGAAAAAGGGATCATACTGCAAAGAACAGCTACAGGGTGGGAATACGAATGGAACAGTAATGGTACTTTACAAAAAGTGATCAACCCTGGTGGACGGGAGATTGAGTTTTGCTATGATCCTTTGGGGAGAAGAACGGCTAAAATAGTTAAGCAACAAAGGATAGACGGAAGCTCTTCAGAAAGTGTACAAAACAGGGTTACACGATTTGTATGGGATGGAAATGTTCCTTTGCACGAATGGAATTATGAAGGCCGGTATCCACCGCAAAAGTCGATTGGTGAAGATGGCCTGAAAGAAGAGCCAGAGCCTTTAAATGACCTGGTTACCTGGGTATTTGAAGAATACAGCTTTGTACCGGCTGCCAAAATCATAGGGTCTGAAGCATATAGTATTATTACAGATTACATGGGCACACCAACACATGCATACAGCGTTAATGGTGAGAAAGTTTGGGAAAGAGATATTGATATCTACGGCAGTACACGCAAACAAACCGGGCAAAGTAATTTTATCCCTTATCTTTATCAGGGACAGTATATGGATGAGGAGACGGGGCTGGCTTATAACCGGTTTCGCTATTATGATAGCGAAAGTGGTTCTTATGTGAGTCAGGATCCGATAAGATTGGAAGGCGGGAAGAATTTATATGGTTATGTAAATAACCCGGCAGGGTGGCTGGATTATTATGGTCTTATGCCCGGTGGCATGAAAGGAGCCACTTCCAAGGTAACCGCAGGCAAAAACTCGAGCTCATTGCCATCCAAGAACAAAGTCCATTCTGAAATACGTAATTTAAATGAACTGGCGGAAAAAGGACAATTGAGGGGGCAGGATGTAGTGATATCTGATGTTAAAGGGCAGTTTCCCGAGGGAGTGGTGAAAGAAGTTCAGGTTTGCGCGGAATGCCGGCATAACATGTTTCAGCCTTTAATTGACGGGGAGGCAAAAAGTGTAACAATTCCCCGTAAAGGTGGCGATCCCATAACTATTATGAGAGCCGATTTTGAAGCTGCCCGCATTGATACCAAAGCAGTACTGGATAAATACCAGGGAACAAAACAATATGGAAAGAGATCTAAAGAGTCGTTCGATGCTTTAGACAAACATAGACACTAAAAAGATATGGAAATAGTAAAATCTGTTGCAAGTACAGTTGCCTTTTTGTTAGATCCCGGTAAACTGTGGACACGTATAGATATAATAAACGGAGAGAATTTCAGAACCCTAAAAGGCGGGCGCTTTATGTTAAATGAAACGCCTTTGGTTGACGCCTCTTTGGTGCCCTTTTCGAATTTACGTATCGATAATAAAAGCATGACTTTTGACGCGAAAGTTCAAAAGGTTGATACAGGTTTTGAAGTAGATCTTTCTAAAAACAAGGCGGCGTCTCTTATTGCCGGTTTTATAAAAAATATAATGAAGAGCAATGGCAAATCTCAACAAACCATTTTAATTCGGTTCAGATAAAAATTGAAAAGAAATACCTCACCATTCGTTTCGAATATATTCGCGAAGGCGATACCAATATCGATAATAAGAACTGGCTGATTATAAGCTTTAATAAGTCTTGTAATTATGTACAAATAAAAGAGTCATCCATACCTCAAAAGCGCTTTGAAAGTATAAAAGCCATAACGCTTGATCATCTTAAATTGCATGTAGAATGTAGTGGCAGGGATGTATGGGCGGAGGAGGAACACAACGATGAAGACGGCTATAGTTATGAATGGGATCTAGATATTCAGCCCGAATTTCAGGAACTAATCATTGGGTTGCTGGATATCGGCATTCAATCACAACGTAAAAAGTTTGATGAGTAAACTAAACTTCATGGTTGTAATGTCAGCTTTATACCTATTACTTTATCTGCAGACTTAAAATGCTCAGTCGTTAATTGAACCTTGTTGGTAGTTGATTTGCCTTTTGTTCCGCTTATAGTATAATTGCCGGGAGATAGATTTTCTAACAGGGAGGCTTGCCCGTTTTCATGGGTGATTGTTTCGGTATAATCGCTTTCTCCTTCCTTATAAATTTTTATCGTTACTTCCTTGACCGGTTGGTTATCGGCATCAGTAACTGATATAGATAAGTGCTTAGGGGCTATACTCAAAATTGACTCGGCAATGGGCTTGGATTTTGTGGTTTTCGATGCTCCGAGCCAGAACCTGACGCCGAGGCTGGCACTTAAAAACCAAGACTGGCTTCATCATTGTAGTTTTGTTGTAAAGATAATCGGTAGCTCGTTTTGGCAGGAGTGGTGGGCCGGCTATTGGTTCTAAGCGTTGCATTGACTACACCTCCCAGTGTATCCATTCCGGTCATACGCGGAGAAGGTATGAACCAATATTCCGCTGCTGCATTGACCGAAATTTTCGGGGTAATAAAATATGCTGCCTGTACGCCGGCCCTCCCTATAAATTGTAACCCTGATTTTTCGCTAATACAGTTGCAGACTTTCGGGCCTGCAAAGCTTTCCAAAGATCCTGGCTCATCCCATATCTCACAAAAGCTCCGTTGGGTGTCACCGTTGCTTTGCCAAGTGTAGGTGGTACTTTCACTGACGAGGTGGCAGCATTATAGCTTATTGTAATGCTGTCTGGCGAAATGCCTTTGCCATTCACCATGTAATAGCCGAATTGCCTGGAGATAACACCTCCTTTCAGGTTCAATTGAAACTGCCATTTTTGATTGTTGAACCAGTATGAGGGGCCGGTAAGTAAATACCAGCCTTTGAAGTTTTCATGCTGCTGCTGAGATCCTTGTGGAAATCTGAAAACAGCATTGCCGATTTGTCCGGAGTCCGTGGCATTTTTATACATGGTATTGTTAGCCTGCGCATTGAGCACATCGTTTGCAGATGCTGTATAAGAAGTGAACTTTGAAGGATCTCTCTTGATCGTTAAGTTACCCAAAGCCAGTTCCCAGCCAAACTGTCGGTAACGCCAACCCGCTATTATTTCGGCGTACATGCCGTTGCTTAAATGATAAAGCGGATTCTTATTGAGGCTATTGTTTTTAAACAGGAATCCACTCTGCAAACCGGCGTAGAACTGATGCCTGGATGCCGTATCTGTTTGTGCAATAACTTTAGCAGAAATAGATAATAAAAAATACAACTTAAAAAGAGGTATCTCATGCTTTCATCAGGATTGTAGGTCAACGAATTAGTGAATAGGATCGTGTAAATATAATAATTGAGGCTAACAATTATTTAATTCTGAAAAGTATTATCATTATTTAAGAAAAATATTACTTTGGCTATGAATTTGCTGTGAAGTATTACGTAATTTAATAATGCGCTTCATGATCATTTTACAGGTTGTTGCATTGCTTTTGGTGCTGACGTATATGTTATACATCTATCGGAAGGATAAAAATGAAAAAGGGCCCGCCAGTTAGCTGAGAGGGACCTGGCGCCTGCCCGGCAGCGATTGTCTGAAGCAAGCAAAGACTTTAATCATATCGAGAAAGAGATTTTTCAGCTGATTGATCAGCAATTTGAAGAACCTTATGCAGACCACATCAAAAATGGTGTGGTAAGTATAGGTATGCCTGTAACCTTTTTAACCATGGCATGGGGACATCCGCAACGTATAGAAAAGGTTGATAAAAAAGAGGTGATGAGAATTGGTACTACAAAGAGCAGGACCAATCCGGAAGCCCTACACAAGTGGTAGTAGAAAATCAACGGGTGATACAATTGAAAGATTTTTGATATGGGCGGAACATTAAAAAATTATTATGAAATCCTGGGTGTACCGAGGTCCGCAACACCCGACCAGATTCGTACTGCCTACCGAAAATTACTGTTGAAATTTCATCCCGATAAAAATATAGGTGATTCCTATTTTGAAGAATGGTCTAAGAAGATCAATGAGGCTTTTGAAGTGCTAATGACCCCTGAGGTGCGCGCCGATTATGATGTGGTATACGATGAAACGAGGCTGGCTTCTCAACAGGCAACCACCGCAAATAAAGATGCCCGGGATGATAGTATTGTACCGGATGAGGACCCGCCTGTATCCGTTGATGCTGCTATACAAAAGCTGGCTCCTGTTTATATATCGGCAAAACAGGCATATATAAAGGCTACACGTAATGTAACGGCTATTGAGGCCGGGTTAAAATCGAAGCAAATGAACGCCAGCTGGCATTTTATACTTGGCGGGATATTAGCTTTTGCCCTGCTTGTATGGATCGCCGTCGCTAATAAGGATTTCTTCAAAAGTGCATCATCAGCGGTGCCGGTCGTTGAGCAGGCAGCCATAGTGCCATTACCCTTACCCAAAAAACAGGAGCTGGAGCCTTTGCCAGCACAGCAGGCCACCCGGGAATTGGCTTTAGACCTTTGGATTAAAGTTGTAGCTCCTAAAACCTATTTTTTCGAGCAGCCGGGAGCGTCCGTTCTTAACGATAAATTTTTGTCAAAAGGCAATAAAGCACAGTGCCATAAAAAAGCCGGGAATTACTATTATGCCATCTTTCAAAGTGCTGTTAACAGCTCCTATAGAATAGAAGGATGGATAAAAACCGCGGATGTTGAAATTGTAGCACAATAATTGTAATAGACCTGTAGTGGGTTGATTATTAACGTTTGGTAAAAATTAACTTAAAGCGTTTGGAAAACTTATAAAATAAGCATATTTGTTATACGAGATTTTATTGTTTCGCGTTTACCTATCAAGAAAATATCTTTTGAACCTGGCTAATCGCAACTTATACATTTATTGAAAATGCCGGGATATGAATTTTCAAAACTATTATAAGCTACCACTCGACCTGGGTAGCATTACCGCCAAAAAGATACTGCCGAAGTGCAGCCAAAAGGAATCTATTGCGCATCATCTGCACCTCATACTTACTACTTCTTTCGGGGAGTTGTTAAGCGATGTTCAGTATGGTAGCAGCCTGTGGGATGAAGATTTCGATAATGTATCTTATCGCAACAAACAAAAAGAACATATACTAAGGTCTATAGCCTCAACCATTGCTATATACGAAACCCGTATAGAAAAGGTAAAGGTAGAAATGAATGTGATGCAGGAGGAAATACCCGACAGAACTACTGATCCGCGTATGAAACGCAAGCTTGATTTTTGATAACGGGTGTAATGGTAGCCACTAACGAAAACATTGTATACAGGGATAGCTTTTTTGTAAGTCCCCTGGCCTATAACTAGAATAAACATGAGTGAAAGCAGGGAGCACATAAGAAACAGGATGTTACATCATGCAGCGAGGATATGGGGGTACCCCGAGACCGAGGATACTTCCAGCTTCGATCCGTTGGTAAACCTGCTAATGTCGGTTAACGCAGCTGAGTTGGAACGCCTATCCAATGAGATCCACCATTCACGCACCAGGGTGATGGATCGCATCATGCAGCTATTGGCTCCAGATGTATTAACGGGCCCTCATCAGGCATCGGCGATATTAAATGCTAATAGCCTGGATGACACAGCGGTACTTTCGCCGCGGGAACAGTTCTTCATAACGCAGCCGCTTGCCATGGGACAGGAAGCTAATGCCAATATTGATGTATATTTTACGCCTGTTGATGCTTTCTTTATCAATGCCTGTTCAGTAAAATACATGGCCGCCGGTAATAAGTTTTTTCGTTATACCTCAGATAGCATTACCAGGGAACTGATGGCTGTGGGTAATGAACAACAATTTTTGCCCAATGCTACACTTTGGGTAGCGTTAGATAATCCTCGTGTAAGCCTGAAAAATACCCAGTTTTATTTTCAATACCGCAGCGAGATTCACAAAGATATTTTCTATAATCAGCTAAAAAATACCCGATGGACAATAGACGATACACCGGCTAGCACAAGGAAAGGGTATAATCGGTTGCCTGACACCAATGCTGATTGGTATGCGCAACAAATCATTAACCAGCAGGCCAGTGTATCCGATAAATTTATGAAGCTGGTAAAGCAGCAGTATGAACATTATTTTATATCTGTAACCGACTCGCCGGGAGGAATGATGAATCGCGAATCAAAAACACCAGATCAGTTAAAGGAGGTTTTTGGTCCGGCGGTCAATAGCCTGAATAATGAAAAATTAAGATGGATCAAAATTATTTTTCCTGAGAACATAACTGGCGCCATGCTGGAAGAAGTAAGTGTTTTTGCCAATGCTTTTCCGGTTGTAAACAGAAGACTGCATGAGATGTCTTATCGGCTGCAGGAAATGATGAATGTAATACCGCTTCTTTCTGAAGAGAACCAGTTTTTTGACATAGATGCCATTACCGATGATAGCGGGCGAAAGCTTCATGTAAGAGAGCAGGAAGAAATAGAAAAGTCGGGATTGAGCATTGTAATGCGAAACGGCGGTGCCGGCAGATTTGATGAGCGGGATGCGCAGATGGTGATAGAAAACCTGGTGCAATTATTACGGGATGAGAGCGCGGCCTTTTCAAACATAGGTAAAGACCTCGTAGCGCAGGAAGTTAAAAACCTGCAACAGTCCATTACAAAAATCGAACAGCTTGTAGGTGCGGGCACGAGCGGTAATGCTACTTCGTTTACCCCCTATCTAATGGTTCGGAATAATAAACAATCAGATTCCAGGTTTCTGTATATATCCTACTGGAGTACGAACGGCGCTACCGCCAACGGCGTAAGGGCTGGCACAAGGCTACAGTCTTATCGAACCAGTTCGGTAAAAGCTTCCTCTGCATTTCTTCTGACACCAACCCTGGGCGGCAAAAACAGACTAAGTCAAACGGATAGCGTAGTAGCATATAAATATGCATTGCTCTCCAAAGACCGCGTAATGAGTAAGGAGGATATTAAATTGTATTGTCAGCTTGCTTTAGGGAATATGGTGCGCGATGTATCTATAGCAAAAGGCTTTATGATATCAGCAGAAAATACCAGCGGGTTTAAAAAAACAATAGATGTAACCATCACAATCGATAGGAAAAGCTACGATGAGGCCAAAGATAATGGTGAGTTAATCAACTGGGAGAAAGATATTGCCCTGCAATTAGACGAACGATCTATGGCGTTTATACCCTTCCGGGTATTTGTAAAATCAATTATCAACAATAGTATTGCTGTATGATAAAAGAAGAAGAATTATATGGGTTGTTGGACGCCTTGGAAAAACGGGGGACCGATGTTCGGGCAGAAGTGCTGTTGAATCACCTGCGCGAAAACGGGTTACTCGATGAAAGTTTTGTTGTAAGTAATAACGGTTTCTTTTATCGCGAGTTTACCAAAGATATTTATGCAGCCGCTGTAGCCGAGGATCAATGGTTTCGCCAGTACCTCGAAGTAGCGCTTTCCCGTTCCGGTTTTTATGATATGCTACCCGAAGCTTTGTTTCATCAACCTGAAACCACTGAATTCCGGCAACGTTCGGGCGTATCAGAAATGATAACGCGGTATAAAAAAATACAACAAAAGAAAAGGAAGCTCGTAAATTCTTCCAGCCTTTTGAGAACGAATTTTTCACCAGCAGATGGAATTGGAGCGCGAAGAATTAAACCTGCTGGATACGCTGCGGAATAAAACCCTTAGCCTCTATTTTTTGAAGTTTTGGGGATTGCCTGCCAGCCTTACAGTACATGAAGTAGCTTCTTTTTTACTGCTCTTTCCCTACGCCAATATAATCAATGGAAATATATCGTTGATGCAATCCTGTCTCAGGGTGCTGCTAAAAGAAGCTGTGGTAATAATGCAGAAGCAACCCGTGGCCACGATAGCTGAGGGTGATTGGGACATGGGTTTGGGTAGCCAGCCCCTGGGCGATTACATGATTTGTGGCAATGATTTTATGGAAGAGTATCCAAACCTGTCTTATAAAATAGGACCTCTGAAAAATAGTCGTGTAACTGAGTATATTGAAGAAGGCCGAAAGGAAATATTGATCCGGACTTTTAATAATTTTTTCGCGCCGGTAGAAGCGGATATAGAAATTGATATAGAAATAAACAACAGCATCCCAGGAATGAGTTTTGCTGAAGAAGACGAAATAATATTAGGGTATTCATCTGTTATGTAATATGATAGACATTTTTTTATCAATAATAGTGCTTTACAAATGGATAGTTGGTTTTCCCAATCAATGCGGGGCATATTGTCGGTATTAGGTATTGGTTTTGTCAGCCTTTCGGTAGTTGCAGGAATTATTATTTCCCGCATACGGGGAAGCGTAAAACCTTTTATAAAGCCATGTTTGCTTTACCTGCTTTTATATGCATTGGCTTTTGCTATAACCGGGCTGCTGATTGCCCTGCGTATGTTTCAAAGTTATACTCAGTATTTTATCTTCTTTCAGTTGATATTTATTGCGCTGGGCATACTACACGTATTTACCCTCTTCAAATACCAGAAATGGATCAACGAAAAAACCTTTTGGGCCGAGGTGATTTTTACAATAGTTATAGCTGCTGCCGGAGGTTTATGTTTCATGATGGTCTATCGTTATTTTAGTAGGGATGAAATGGATATTGCTATGCTGGGTGCCGCAGTAAGTTTCCTTATTCCCCTGTTTGTTTACTATACTTACAAACGCGCCATTGCTATTCCTTTTAAGATATTAAAGCAGTGGCATTATCCAATACAGGCTGCTACTGCCGAACCCGATGAAAAAAGTTAAAAAATCTTTTGGTGATCAGTTTTGAGTTTTTAAAGAAGGAGAACGATAAGCATTATACCAATTTTCGGGCTAAAGCCCCGTCAGATATGGACTTTGGAGAGTTATTCTACTATTTTATTAATGATTACAATGAAAGGCATCCTCATGCTACCATATCTTACTCCAACGAAACTGGCATGCCTTCAGGCTGGATATTTTTAAAAAGCCAAAGTGGTATACATTGTTTACAAAGTATATAGATTCTGAACGTACTATATTTATTAATCATATAAAAGAGAACGATATTATTATGTGTATACGCGTATCCTGATCAACAAAGCGTTAACAAGTTTTACATCATCGTTTTAAATAAAAAATAAAAGAATGAAGCGACAAGGTGAATATCAACCAGTGAATTGGATCAATGGGATGAAGATCAATAAAACGCATTTTATAGCAGAACGCAATGCGGGCACCTATCAGCAGGCAATGGGCAATACCTCTTTTTTAAATGATCATAATTATGGAATCCTGCCCTTTAAAGGTAATACACCATCATCCAGGATTTGGTTGAGCATTGATAACGCCAACCATGTTAACATCCGTATCATGTCTTGCCTGGCTATTACAAGAGGCGGTTATATTATAGACTTTAATTCAGATGAGGTAGACCTGGCAAACCCGCTTTCCGCAAAGATCCCGGGGCTGAGCATTCCGTTTACCTTACTGAAAGATAAAAGTAAATCTTTCTATATCGTATTGTCGGTCGATCCCTATCATCCTGAACCAACAGGTGCCGCTAACCCGGAAGAGCAGCCGGTTCGCCTGCCTTTTTGCGCCCCTCGTATTCTGTTTTGTTGCTGGAGGAAGAAGAGACTAGTGTGAATACCCTGGGAGACTTTCAATTACCTGTAGGTAAGCTGGAAGTAAGAGACCAGACAGTCTTGTTGATAGATAACTATATACCGGCTTGCACTAATGTTAATAGTCATGAATTTTTGTTACAGCATCATGCACAAACTGAACAATTTCTGGGCAAGTTGGAACTAAACGCCTTGCAGATCATACAAAAGATACTACAGAAAAATCAATCCAATGATATAATTGAACCTGTAAGAAAGTTGTGTGAGCAGGTGCTATCCTATATCTCTAATGTTTATGGTGCCTATCGGCAAACTGTTCGGTATGCGCCGCCTATTCAGCTAATTGCTATGGTATCGGGCCTGGCAAGAAATATTAAAAATGCGATTGATATTTACACGGGTACTTTCAAAGAGGAGATGATTAACTATTTCACCGAATGGTGTAATGTAAAACAAGGTGAGTTGGAGGATGAAATTGCAGAGGTCTGCAATTATCGGTACGATCATTTGAATATCCACACGGGTATTTTAAAATGCTCCAATTTCTGCGGGCTTGTATTGGGTTTGTTTGATGCGTTGGCGGCGCTGGATTATATAGGCAAAAAAAAAGAGACCGGCATTTTTGTTAAAGAGCAGTTGATTGTACCCGAGGAAGATATACAATCAAGAAGGAGAGGATTTTTCCTGGCTGACTAAAACTGATAATCAATAAAATATAAAATTAAGCAACAATGGCGCAGATCGTTATTAATGCAAAGGAAAGAAGACAGGCCTTCTGGAAATTTTTATTCTTCTTTATTATTTCTGTTGGAATCATATTGTTAGCGGTGTACTTTGATACGTTGGTGCCCACAAAAGAGAACAGGATGATGCGGGAGCAGCTGGCCAAATTTAAAGTAAGAGAAGCTGCACAGGAACGTTTCACCAATAGTATGAATGAAGCCCGTGCTCTAATTGATTCATTAAGGAAGCCAGGCGTTAATGAAGCATATGTCAATTCTCAGGCACTGGAAAAGATAAGAGAGCTTACTGCATTGCAGTATAAAGACAGCAGCATGTACAGCCGTTTAAATGCCAGTGTTATCGATGTGTTTCAGCGTTACCAGGAGTCCATGAGCCAGGTGGCGAAATTGGGTACCATGCCAGAGGATTTTCAGAAAGTTAAAATGGAGTATGAAAATGCGCAGAAAGAATTGATCACCTGCAGGCAAAATCTGAATAACCTGTTAAACCCCGCAGGCAGCTATTAAGCCTGTTTTAGCTCTTTGATTATTCTACCCGAACCGATTTATTAACGATCAGTCTGCCGGCTCCAACATATTTGGAAGACCAGTAGGGATCGTTAAGACTGGCAATACTTACGCCTTTAGATGAAGATGAGTTTACAAACATGTTGTTGTCTAGGTACATGCCCACATGCGACACATAAGTGCCGGGTAAGGTTTTGAAAAAACCAGGTCGCCCTTGGCCAGTTCAGGTCGTACTGTAAAACGCTCTACATTCTGAGTGAAGAATTGTTGAACAGATGCGCGCGGTATGCGGATCTTATATACATCGGAAAACAACCGCTGAATAAAGGCTGAACAGTCAATGCCGTTTTTGGTAGTACCTGCCCATAAGTAGGGCGTGTGCAGCCATTCATCAATAAAGGAATACAGTTTGACGTCAGTGATTTTTTCGGGTTTTGTTTTCAGATAGCCGGAGTATTTACTTTTCAGTCGTATTTCCTCCTGGCTACTGACGGGTTTGTCAGCTTCATTATTGGTTACTTTAACGACCATCTGATCGGGAGTCTTCGTGCTGTCGTTAATTACAGCTACATCCGGCCCGTTTTCGTAAATGAATTGACTATAGTCGGGTTGCGGACTTTTTTTAATGCGGTACAACCGGCCAGTAATACGATGATAAATATTTTGAATATAGGTTTTGTCAGCATGCCTAAAAGTACAAACTAAGATCAAAACAGCATGATAATTTTTTATGAGAGACATAAGCGCCAGGGTGACTGGAAGATGTAGGTATCTAAAAATTTGATAGCAATGCTGCTGTATAGTTGACATTGGAATTTCGAACAATAAAAATATACGGATGAAAAAAAGCAATACATGGCTTTTCGCCTCGATGATAATGTTACCATTGCCTTCCTGGTTACCTGTGTAATCGCTTCGATGGCTTTTGTGGTTCGCTATAAAAATCACACACCCTGTAAAGAGTTCGCTATTAAAACATTAACCAATAAGATTTATACCGGAACCCTGATCCGCTTTGATGCAGATGTAACCGGGCATAGAGATTTTGAATGGGACTTTGGTGATAATGAAAGTAGCCATAGTGAAGTGAACTCAGCGGTTCATTCTTATGACCGGCCAGGTGAATATGTAGTTACTTTAAAATTAGATGACCGGTGTATGGAAACAACTACCATTTTTGTGCAACAAGCTGCAGAAGTGATAGATCAGTCGCGTATGCCGCATGCAATAATTCCCGAAGTAACTGAGGTTGGAAAGCCTACCAGTTTTACGGATACAACCGCTGGCGCCAATGCCTGGGAGTGGAGGTTTGGCGAAAATGAAAAAGTAGATGCCTATGTGAAAAATCCTGTTTACTCTTTCAGACAACCTGGTTGGAAAACCATAACATTAACCGTTAACGGAAATAATGATGCAGTTCTGGTAAAAAGATATTTGTAAATCCACCTAAGCAGGGAGCAGCGCCAACGCTCGTTCCGAGATCTGGTGGTGGACGTAAGCCAATCAGCTCAAGGCCCGAAACCGATCCGCTAGAAGAGCAGTTGAATCCACAGCCAGAACAGCCCGAAGCACCACCCCCGTGGTAAAAGCCCCCGAAATTTCTATCACAGACTTTAGATATATGTTATTTGGAGTAGCAGATAAGAGGTTGAATGCCGCCAGTTTTGCCAAGTATTTTTGTGATGGTAACCTGAATACTTACACGAATATAAACGGGAAGCCGTCTACCTTTAATGAGCTATGTGCTAAGCTGGCAAAGCTGAAAAAATCGGGCGATATTAAGAGCATGACAGTTACTCCCAAAAAGAATCAGGAAACCAATTGTATTTCCTCCGTAAGCATTGTAATAAGGGTAAAAACAGGTATATTTGGTTTATCTAAAACCCCTGATTTTTAAACCATGCAACTATCAAAAACGCTTGAGAAAGCAATCGCCATATCTAAAGCAATCGCTAAAGAACATATACATGCTCAATATGCCGCACCTCATTTATTAAAGGCACTTTTGCATGATGATGTAGAGCTCGATCCTTTGCTGATGAAAGCCGATATCGACATGTATTACCTGGGCGATTGGGCTGATGTAAGAATTGAGTCGCTACCCAAAAGTCCGGGACCAAAGGATGAAATTCCACCTGCCGCTGATATAGCTACCATTTTAGATGATGCCGATAATATCAGGCTCAGGTTAAAAGGCGAAGAAATTACTCCATTGCATGTACTGGCTTCTATCAGCACTCCGGGGTAGTATTCTCCTTTGATCAGCTTAAAACCTTTCCGGTAAAAAGGGAAGAGCTGATCGGTCTGGCAGAAGTGGGTGGCGATATAGAGCAGGTGTTAGGCGCCGGCAACAGCGGTTCTGGAGTAGCAGTTAAGAATAATGATGTGGCGTCAAAAAAGGCTCTACAAAAATATTGCGTAGATAAAACACGCCTGGCAGCCGAAGGAAAGGTAGATCCGATCATTGGACGGGAACAGGAAGTGCGTATGATGGCTGAGATTTTGTGTAGGCGCAGTAAGCCTAATGTTATTTTAACAGGTGAGCCGGGCGTGGGTAAAACAGCGCTTGTAGATGGGTTCGCCCTGGCTATTACAGCCGGTAAAGTGCCGGCTTTCCTGAAAAATGCCAAACTGTTTGAGCTGAACAATGGTGCGATGGCAGCGGGCGCTTCTTATAAAGGAGAAACCGAAGAGCGGTTGAAGTCGGTGATTACAGAAATAAAAGAATTTGATAAAGCCATTTTGTTTATTGATGAGATACATGTGCTGCTGGATAAAAATGGACCTTTTGCGGGCGCTGCCAATTTGTTGAAGCCGGAACTGGCAAGAGGAACCATTACTATTATTGGCGCTACTACTATAGATGAGTATCGTAAAAATATTGAAAGAGATGAAGCTTTTGCAAGGCGCTTCGAAATACTCGACGTAGAAGAGCCTTCACCAACCGTGGCTTTTAGGATGATGAAAGTAGTGATGCCTCTTTACGAGCAACACCATAAGATCAAGGTAGATGATGAAACCATGCATGAGTCCATCCGGCTGGCTAAAAGATATATAAAAGATCGCCGCCTGCCCGATGCGGCGATTGATCTGACAGATCGTTCCATGGCTGCATTGCGATTGGCTACTGATACCGGGGCTGACACATTAGCTGCCCGCAAAGAAGAGTTCCAGAAATTGAAGGAAGTTGCTGATATGGATGTAACGGAATATCAATGGCACTATCATCAATTGAAAAGCGGCATGAGCCCTATTGTATGGAGTGCGGTGCCCTCTTCCGAAGATCCGCTGCAAATGAAGGAAACAGAAAAAGTGACCGGGTTCTTAGACCAGGTGTATGAAATACTGGAGCCGCTTGTGCAGGAACAAAGAACGGAACTACAGAAGCACGATGTAATTTCCATTGTTGCAGATAAGACAGGTATTCCTTTGGGCAAAATTCAGGCGCAGGAGAAAGAGCGCCTGTTAAACATCAGGGATATTTTGTCGCAACGCGTGGTGGGGCAGGATCATGCTGTGAAAGTGATCAGTGAGTCGATACTCGAATCTCGTTCGGGACTGGGTAAGGCGGGGCAGCCCATCGGGTCTTTCTTCTTTTTAGGGCCAACCGGTACGGGAAAAACGGAACTGGCTAAATCCCTGGCGGAGTTTTTGTTCCAGGATGCCAGCAATATCATTCGCTTCGATATGAGCGAATTTAAAGAAGAGCATTCTGCTGCACTGTTATACGGAGCGCCTCCCGGTTATGTGGGTTATGAAGAGGGCGGATTATTAGTGAACAAAATAAGACAGCAACCTTATGCAGTAGTTTTGTTTGATGAGATAGAAAAAGCGCACCCTTCGGTTTTTGACTTGTTCCTGCAAATACTGGATGAAGGTAAGCTACACGATAAGCTGGGTAAAGAAGGCGATTTCTCTAATTCTTTGATCATCTTTACTTCTAACATAGGAAGCAGGTTTGTGGTAGATTCCTTTAATAAAGGCGAAGTGCCAGATCATTCAACATTATTAACGACAATGGGCAATCATTTCCGCCCCGAGTTTTTAGGCCGTTTAACGGAGATTGTTCCCTTTGCACCGATGACACAAGAGATGGTAGAACGAATCCTGGAGATCAATTTAAAAGACTTGTATGCTGCCCTGGAAAAACAACAGATATCATTAACCATAACACCCGAAGCTAAAAGTAAAATAGCCGTATTAGGTTTTACACCAGAGTACGGTGCGCGTCCGCTACATGGCGCTATCCGGTCGCAGGTGCGAAGGCCCTTATCCAAAAGATAATCGCCGGCGAGCTGGCGCCAGGCACTACAATTAGGCTGGATGCAGTAAACGATGAATTCGTTTGGAAAAGTTAATCATAAAAGTATTAAGGAAAGGAGGCCGGGATGGTTGAGGTTTGATATTCCCTACATCATATTCTTAGTGTTCCTGCATGTTTAATGGTTTAGAATAAAACTATTAAGGAGTTAAGAATAGTTAAGCTTTGATATTCCTCAGCATAACATTGTCAATGTTCCTTCATGCTTTAATGTTTTAAAATAAAGATTTATATCTCCTTAATGCTAATTTCAAACGGGAACATAAAAGACCCATAGAGTTCCAATTGGTAGGATAGCTGTTTGATCAGATATACTTTCTCTTCTTCCCCGTAATTTTCATTTGCAAGGTAAAGCGTAATGTCTATAAACCGGCTGATGCCCGAATGCGTGCCTTGAAGCACTTTCATTGTTTTTTGAACCTGAACTTCTTTAAGCTTCTGCCCGAAGATCTCATAGCACAGCAGTTTAATGTCTTCAACAGAAATAATCTTTCCTTTAGAGGATAACTGCCTTACTAACATCTGCTTTTGCGCATAGTCATTCAATATTTCCATACCGCCAACAGCAGTGGTGACAGAGAAACAGCTTCCGGCCTCTGTCAGGCTGTGTTGCACTGGTTTGAACCCCGCATTCGCCTTCACAAAAGCAGCTTCAGCCGGTGCGGTTGTCCAGTAAGACACCTGTACATTCTCACCAGGGTTCTTTGATTTTAATAATACATATCGGAAAGTGGGCTTTTCATCTTTTGACAGTTGAACCTGGTCTTCCAACCTTGTTAATGTTTTAGATATTTCATTAAGACGCGAACTAATAAAATCATTACTGGTTCTGCTAAAATAGGCGCTCTCATCACGTATCGCTTCCAACAGGCTTTTTAATGCATTCCTAATATCATTGCTGCTGTTCTTGCTTACTCTTGCTGCGCGTATAATGGCCTGGCCTTCCTCCACTTTACTATCGTAGTTGGCATTCTGCAGCCGATACCGGGTTCCATTTACATTTTCGATGGCATGAATATCCAGGTAAGTGCCATGCAGCTGTAGCGGAATAATATTCACCCATTTTTCAGTTTTGTGAAAAATGCGCTCCAGCCTCCTGTTGATGGCAGGAAAAGCATTGATCGCTATTTGGAGTCGTTCAATGATCTCAATGCTGAATGGACGTCGTAGCGTCAATGTACAAAAAACAGCATGCGGTGTGTTGATGTCCTGTGCCAGTTTTTCGGGAATATCCTGTAGCATAGCCGGCGTGTCCGGCCTGTTAGCGATCGCTCCGGACTTCTCATCTATGGTAAAAAACTGGTTGGTATAAATGCCTGCAATTTCTCTCTGTATTTTACGGGAATAATCGGTGTCGTTGTTAAAAGCATCTCTTATCGAAGTTTCATATTGATCATTCTTAAAAAGCCCTTTTGCAATAAGACGTTAGAATTGTTAATTGAAAGAGTAGCGTCCTGCAACGCAAAATAAAAATTATTGGCCTCCGAATGACCTTTCAGATCAAAGAATAATTGCAGCCCGGCAAGTGAGGGAATGGGTGATTTTGCCGTAATGGTAAAATGTATTTGCTGAACCATACTACCGGTAGCCGTATCCTGGTGTTGAGTAGTTTTTTTCCATCCTCCTGGTATTTATATACTTGGTTGCCCGCGCGCAAATAGCTCAGGCTGGCTTTTATTAACTTTACTTCACCAATGGGCGTAAAGTTGAGCTCGGCTTCCTTATTGGCTTCATCGGCTCTCGATGTTTTGGCAATAGTGCTGAAATTGGTTTCGCTTTTTAGCAGGCAGCTGTCCTCTGCCGGTCGTGCTGTTAGTATACAGGAAGCCGGTTTGGCTCTTAACAAAGAATGGGGGAGCATTAATGCCGCCAACTCATTCAGCAGGTTGCTTTGTATATCTTTGATCCGGTATCCCAGTGATTCTATTTCGCCCGCAACCGCATCAAAAAGTAACACCACCAACGGGTCAAAATTGGCTTCAATTTCATTCTCCTCCAGGTTCCAATGTTCCGCCGCCAGGCGTATCATCTTATCCTTTATCTGTTCTCTGCTTTGTACGTCCATTGCCAATATTTAAGATGTTATAGTTGCCGGAATGAAAGCGCTTTAATCCAATGTATAGGGACTGATAAAGAATCCTGTCTGGAAAGTAAAAGCTTCCATATTACGTTTAGTCTTACCTTTTACAGTAATTTCTATTTTCTTTTTCTGAACCTCCATATTATTCACTATTGCTGTCGATAATCGAACGCTTACATCCAGTATAACATCGGTAATCCTTTTTCATAACGGCTGATCTGATTTTTCAGGCTGCTGATGATCAGTTCTTTTCTTACATCATTGTTCAGGTGAATGTCATAGTCGCTATCCCAAAATGAAGAGCCATAATGTTCATCCGTTTTGTTTTCGCCGGGAACGGTAGTGATGATCAGGTGGAGGTTTCTGTAAACCGAATCCAGCAGACTACATACCGGCAGCTTCTTATTATCGAAGAAGTGGTGGAAGCGTATAGGTAGTTTGATATTGTCCGGCATGTATCGCTTATTTGTATTGGATATAAATGATTTTTACACAATTTCCATTTGTATCATCTCTTACCACTTTGAACGATTCTATTTTTCGTTTCTTTTTGAGTATCAGTACACCCTTCTTTTCTTTAAGCTCATTGCAAAGTGCGGCAAATGTGGTAGACTCGTTATTGGCCATTACCTTGGTACCCGCCCCGTTGCATAGTATATTATTAAAGTCTTCAACATTCTTTTTGCCATCAATAACACCCTGTACCATCGACCTGATGGCTGGCTCAGGTAGCTGGTCGTATGATTTGGCAGCGGGGGCAGCAGGTTCCGGGGCAGGCGGTTCATTACTTGTTTTGGCTTCGTCCACTGGCTTCTTATCCTCCAGCGGCAAAGGTTCCTGGGGTATAGGCGGAACGTCCATAGGAGATACCGGCGGTAAGGCACTGGCCTGATCTAATGGAGCTCCCGCATCGGTTACCTGCACTATTTTTTATAAACCTTGGTATTGTCAACTTTTAAAACAACAGTAAAAGTTCCTGCTTTGGTAAAAATAAATTTAGCCGGGTTAGCATTTTGAACGGGTATTGCTGGTAATTCTTCCACACTCCATTCATAATTGGCTCCAATGGCACTGGTGTTAAATATGGCTTCATCGCCGGTAGATATGATATCGGCAGAAATAATGGGACTTACTGCCGGTGCGCTGATATTAAGGATGGTGTTGCTTTGCGTGATACGAACATTAAAGGACTGCAGGCATTTACCGTTCAATATCGCTTTAACCAGGTAATATCCTTCAGTTGTATAAACATGCGAGGTACTAATACCGGCCTTCTTCTCTGCGCCATCGTCGAAATCCCATATTATATTGTCGGCCTTGTTTGTGCCGGATGTAAAGAAAACAACCTGTTCATTAATATAAAATGTTTGAGTACCGCCTGCTTCCGGGTGGCTCAGCTTACCTTTTGCTTTAATGGTGAAATCGGGGCAAGGTACATTTGTGGCAACTTTATAAGCAAGCAGCATTACAGATAAGATAACCAGTACCAGTAATGATACCCATACTTTAAAGTCAATACCGGCCCATCTTTTTGAAAGCGACGAATGCATGTCAGTAATTTTCGGTTACAGTATTATTTTTGCCTCAGTATCAGGTTCTGTGTTTGCAGCTGGTTATAAGACTCCTGCCATTTCGCTAATGAATTTTTTAGTTCCAGTATCTGCATGTTATACATCGCTACCACCGAATCCTTATTGCTCGCGGCCCTTAAACCTCTCTTATCCGATTGCATACTATTGAGCGACTTAATTACCTGGCTGTATATCCCTTTCGAGGTAATGTCATTTTTCGCCAGCATAGCATCCATTTCCTGTATTTTTTGGGTGATCCGGCCATCAAGAAGCCCCGATTTCTGAGGGTCCATATTTACCGTATCCAGCAGGGATTGTGCTTCGGTCATTGCCTGGCTGAAATCATTTCTGAAATGATTTTCTTTATCAACAATGGCCAGCTGTTCCTGCAGCTTTTCATTTTCTGCATAAGGGATCTTTATACCAAAGAATACCGCTGTGATGATCACGGCTATCGTAAGAATAAAGAATAGCAAAAACCGTTGAAATGCTCTTTGTCTGTCCTGAACGTTTAGTGGTTTCATCTTAATCTCTTTAATAGGATGGTGTAACTATTTTGCTGGCCTGCGGTAGTGGCTCTGTTCTGTTAATATATGATTATCCAAAAAATCTTCTCTTCGGTTTTGGAGCGTTGCTGTTTTCTCCCGAGTCGTTGATATATCCCTCTTTAACAAATATGCCGGATTCCTTTTTCTTGCCGATGAATTCAAGGTTACTCAGCGTGTTAAAAAGCTTGCCAATTACTTTGGCGAACTGTATAATACTATTCACATTTTCATTGATGTCGTTATGGTTATAACGAAGCACTGCCATATTATTTAATAGCGTTTCCAATTCTCCCTGGTTCAGTTCGCTCCACTCGCTTAAGTAATTCATCAACTCTTCTTTTCCCGAACCTGTACGAAGATCAATAGTGTTTTTAAGTGCTCTTGCCAGTCCTACAATATCGCTGATCATTTTAGCAGGTGATTCATGAATGTATAACCACCTGAAATCGGTAATGGCTTTGCTTAAGTACAGCGTCAGACGATCGCATACAAACTGCGCCAATTCCGCCAGGTCGTTTTGCTGGCTCTTTTTATAGATCTTCTGAACGATCTGTGCACAAGCCTGTTCCAGGTTAGCCAGGAAAGTGTCCAACTCTGAATGGAGCCCCAGTAAATCCTGCGAAGCATTGATAGACAAGCAGGGGGCATATATTCCGTATCAGGTTTTAAATAACCACCCGCCGGAATCAATTTCCCTATAAAAAGCGAATAAGGATTTTGCGCATATTGATTCAATTCGTGATGGGCTACTAATTGTACACTATACGCGGGCTTTACATAAGGAAAGCGTGGCGGGTTCTCCTGCAGGTTGATAGTGCCAAAAGGTACATGATCGAAGGGATTGGTGGTAAGCACTACCCAATATACTTCGTTAACCGAACCCGGCAATGATAAGGAAATGGATGGGTTGGCATCGGTATGGCTATTAGATTCCGTTGCGTTAATATTAATATAAGCGCCACCGATAGTGATTGCCTTACAGGATAGTATGCTTACACGTAGTGTATTTTGATTATCTGTATTGATCTGTATATTAAAACTGTTTTCAAGAGGCAGGATACCATATCTTATAGGAGACAGTGTAGACGAAATAAGATTGTAAAGATCAAAAGTGTGCGCATTGTTTTGAGCAATAAAAGCATCTTTATTCAACTTCATTCCGTCGGTCCAGTTAATATGGGGATATGCGGTATTTTGTTCCATAATTTAATTGCTGTTTTTTTCAACCTTAAAGCACCCTTTCACAAATCACTACTGAGTTTTCTTTTAGTTTATTGTACTTGATCGTTAATGCCGGATCTAATACCCTGGATGAATTGTACCATTTGGGCTTGGTGCGAAACGTCCAGTCGTTAACGGCTGCGGCATCCGTGTATTGTATGGGGGTTTCACTTTGTACTTCATTATAGTCATTAATAAAATGATAAAACAGGTCTCCCAGTTTCATGTGCTCCGGCGCTTTAACCGTGAAGTAGGTACGTTCCCTGTCAGTACTTTTTTGGGGATTTCCAGCCCGATCACATAAAGCCGCTCTTTTTCATCTTCATCAGGTAGTTCAATCGGGTTGTTAACCGGATATTGCCAGTAGTGATAAGCCGGTTCAGGAATGGCCATCGCCGCATCAAAACTGTGTAATAATAAAAAAGGGATTAAGAGAAAAAGCGTGCACAACAGGGTGGGGAAATGCATAAAGTCTTTATCCTTGATAAAGTATTGTAAAGAAGAGAAGATGGCAACGCAGAGGAGTATAATGGATAAGCCGAACAGGAACTCTGCAAAAAACTGTTTGCCCCAGTTGTCGTGCCTGATCCTGAAGTATTTTTTGTGTACCATCAGTACGATAATAATTCCGAATAACAGGAAGACAGCTGAAAGGATCCAGAATGTGAAGAAAAGGTTTTTGGTGATATAAGTGGTGGCAAATGCGATGCCTGAAACCAATGCAGAAGCTGCCAGGTTGAATATCCAGGGCTTTTTACCGTAATTGCCAAAGCTGCTGCTTAACGGCTTTATAAAAGCCATTATGATCATAGACGAAGCAAAGAAAGCCCCGCAAAAATTAAAAAATACTTTAAGGCCATTTTGTTGAGTTTTGAATGCGATACTTATAAATAAGCACCAACTCTAATATATTTTCATACGTTTCTTTCTGTAAATCATCTGCCTGCATGAAATCGAATGACACATCAATATCAACCGGTACAAATATTTCTATAAAACGATCTGTCACTTTTTTTAGTGCACCTCCATCCACATACAATGCCAGGTCTTTTTCCGGGATATCAAATAAGGTACAGTTCCAATGAGTCAGCCATTCGCCGATGGTATTGCCCATGGTTGCATCCACCCCTAAATATTGTTCACTTAAATATTTTTGTGACAATAAATGAGCATCCGGTAACAAAGAGCTTTTTAAGCTAACAGCTCTTTGCAGTACATACGAAAGGGCCGCTGCTGTAGCATCTATATCCGATTTGATCGTATCTGCATAAGGCATCAGGCGTAGCAGCCTGCCGGCCGGCCCATCGGGCAGGCTGGTATCAATATTCCAAAAATGGTAAAACGAATCGCTTAGCTGGCCATTTTGAATATCGTACAAGGCATTGCGCTCTGCTGTCTCGGCCCCGGCTCTAAACAAAAAAGCAATTGTTCCAGCGGGGTGAAAAATTTTCTCGCCAGCTTTTCTTCTTCTTTGAACTGTTTGTGCTCCTCAACGGCATCCTGAACGGAGTTGACCCGTGTATTGCCTTTTGACTGGTGAAATAATCCTTCCGGTAAAAGGTCATAAATGCCGTCACGGTTAAGAGCCATTTCAAAGCTCACGCGATTGCCAGATTCCTCAATCAGAACCTGTTCTACATCGTTACTAAATCCTTTCTTAAATCCTCCCTTGTTAAAGGCTTTGATATCGCTAGCCCCATGCCCTGCTTCCTCAAGCGAAGCAAAAACAGCTTCTGCCAGGAAGGCGGTTTTAAAAACGGAGTTATTGCCGGGGCTATTCATAATAATATTGGTATGCTGATCTTTTAATTAGATAAGCGCTCCATGATTTAGTTTCATTCAAAATTATATCAAACCTTTAAAAGGGCGCATCACTAAAAATAGTGATAGAGCAACGCTTTTTTATATTCTAAATTTACAATGCGAAGCAGTTAACCCGTTTCAACTTTTCATTCAAAACTTACATTGGTTATAGCCCCTCTGTATTTGTTTAAAGAATCTTAAAAAAGGATGCCAGATGCCTGAAAACTCAATACTCGCAAAAACAGAGATCACTATACAGGATTATAACAGTAACAACCCCGTTGTTTTCTCCAACTTAATGTTGAGCGAATCGCTGGTCAATGTTAATAGCTTTTCATTTTCTATTCGCCCTTCTAACAATGAGGGTACGCTTAATTCCATTATTAATTTTAAAAAAGAGGTACTGGGGAAAGAAGTGCAGCTGAGCTTCAAAGACGGGGAAACGGTTAGCTATAAGTTCAAAGGTGTTATTCTTGAAGTAAATTCATCCCTTGTTGACGAGCACTTTTACGAATTCAGGATTGATGGCTGTGGCTTGTTTTGTAAGGTAAATGAGTTAACACAGTATCACTCATTTTATAAAAAGAAACTGGACGCTATTATTGATGGTGTATTTCAAAACTCATCACTTAAAAATAGCATCAATAAAAATCCGCAAAACACAAAAGAGTTGCATTATACAGTTCAGTATGATCAAACGGCTTTTGGCTTCTTGTCCTCCCTGGCAACCCGCTTTGGCGAATGGATGTTTTACGATGGTGAAAAACTACAGTTTGGAAAAAAGCCGGAAGGGAACGCCATTGAACTAACAGTTCCTGGCGATGCCAGCAACCTGAATATCAGAGCACAGGTAGTGAAAAGTCCCAAGGGTATTGCAAGTACAGATATTTTTAAAAGCTCGGTTATTGAGGCTACTACCAAAGAACAGGCGCCTGATAACCCGGCCATAAAAGCGGCAGAAGAATCCGGCGGAAAAGTTATTGAAGATGCACCGCGGAATATGTTCATTCCATCCGGATTTTCGCAGGATGTAGTAAACGATAAATTTAAACTGGAACAACAGGCTATTCTGGCATCTTCCGTATACATTACCGGAAATACCCGCAATACTAAGCTAGGCATCGGCAAGATCATCAAAATAAAAGATGCGCAGGATACGGCCGGCAAGAGTTACCTGCTTACCCAGGTACAGCATACGGCTTCCAATGCCAGTAATTATTTAAACCGGTTTACGGCAGTTCCATTGGAAGTGCAGGTGCCTCCTTACACGAATCCTTTACTGGTGCCGAAAGCTACTGCCCAGGCGGCAATTGTTACCGATAATGAAGATGACGCAGGTTTGGCCCGCGTAAAAGTAAAATTTCCCTGGATGGGGGATGACGAAAAATCTCCCTGGATCAGTGTACTGGCCCCACATGCAGGTAAGGGCAAAGGCTTTCGGTTTACACCCGAAAAAGACGATGAAGTGATGGTGGATTTCTGGGATGGGAATGTAGAAACACCTTTTGTCAATGGTTCTGTTTATACCGATAAAAATCAATCAGGTATAGCTGAAGGCGGCAATCATATAAAAATGATCGGCTCAAGAACAGGCCGAAGCCTTTTAATTGACGACGAAGAAGGTACGCTCTCCATCAGCGATGGAGGTAATTCGAAAAGCAAGGGTAAAAACCTGATACGGTTAACCGAGAGTAAAGATGGGCGGTCTATTAAGATCGTATCGGGCGAAGATGGACAGAATCATTACGCCATGATCCTCGATTACAAAGAAAAGAATGCCAGTTTTTATTGCCAGGAGGGAGGCAAGGCCATATTGAATATCACCTTCGATGCAAAGAAAAAGCAGATGTATATTTATTCCGAAGATGATATGACCATCAAGTCTTCCGGTTCCATTAGTATCGAAGCAAAAAAGATATTAACCTTAAGGCGAACGGAAATATTAACTGCAAAGCAGACGGGAATGTGAAGATCGATGCAGTGGGGGACGCGGAAACCGCAGGCGTAAACATCAAGATGAAAGCCTCGGCAAAAATGGCGGCAGAAGGCACCATGACAGAAATTAAGGGTGCTAAACTCGATTTAAACGGAAGCGGCATTGCCAGTTTGCAGGGAGGATTGGTAAAAATTAATTAATGATATACCTGTGCTACGATACGGCCCTAAACGAAGAGTATACCCTCGTGAAATTGTTACAGAAATATCCTGATTATATTTCTTTGTTTAAAGGAACCGACGATGAAAATATATGGGATGCTGCTCCCTATCTTTTCGAGGTAAAAGATAATTTTTATGAATTAAGGAAAGATGCATTTATACAATTAGATCATTGCATTCTTTTCGAAACCAATGAAACCAAAGAAGAAGTCTGTCGCTTTCTGCAGTATTACATGTATAAAAAAATGGGAGATAGAATAGCTTATGTTCGGGTATGGGATGCCAGGGTGTTAACGAAACATTTGGCCGGATGGGAGGAGAAAGAAAAACAGCAGTTTTTTATTTTTTTAAAGCAGTTTATACAGAAAATGAAGATAGGCAAAGGCTGGATAAGTGGCAATTGGGCAGGTTTAATAAACCGGTAGCCGAACCGGTATTGAAAACGGCAGTACTAAGTGAATGGGTAGATTCGTTAGCAGTTATTGACCGTGAGCCCGCTACAGTTACTGTCAAAAGTCCTGAGGTTATACCAGAGACGGTTACAGAAGTACCACCAGCAGGAACGGTGAATCAACCACCCAAGAGAAGAAGATTTTTTATAGACTAAAAAATAGATATGGGACAACCGGCAGCAAGAGTAGGCGATATGCATGTTTGCCCGTTAATAAACGGTTTAGTACCCCATGTGGGTGGGCCTGTATTGCCTGCAGGCGTTCCAACGGTATTGATTCAGGGCCTGCCGGCAGCCACATCTGGCACCATGTGTACTTGTGTTGGTCCTCCCGATGTAATTACAATGGGAAGTGGGGCTGTATTGATAGGCGGCATGCCAGCCGCACGCATGGGTGATATGACGGCTCATGGAGGTAGCATTATACTAGGCTGTTTTACGGTATTAATAGGAGATGCGGGTAGCGGTGGCGGAGGAGGAGGTGGTGGAATAGGGGCGCAGGTGGCGTGCCAAAAGGAGTAGGCGCCATGCAGGCCCAAAAAATGGCCAACCAGGAGGCCTTGAAAAAAGCGCTAAAGAGGGTGAGGATACGGCGGAGAAAACGGATAAAGAAGACTTTCAGGCGAAATTTACCCTGGTAGATGAAGCCCATAAGCCCATGAAAGATGTGAAGTACGAGATTAGGACCAATGATGATCAGTTGCACGAGGGCAGAACCAATAGTAATGGAGAAACGCAGAGTCTTTCGGGCTATACGGAGGCCGACTGCCGGGTAACTTTTCTTAATTAAAATAACAGGAGGCTATGTATGGCTGGCGGCCAGACACAAAGAGACTTTCAGATCAATGAAAAAAGCAGATGCTGGTACTGGTAAGGTACAAGCCGGTTGCTGCTATGGGTGCCGATAGTATGATAGGAGGTATCGCCGGTAAAGTACAGGGCGTAGCCGATACTGTACAGGATGCCGCTAATTCGATCCCGGGGCTTAACTTGTTTTTAAAGAAGAAAAAGAACCCGAAAAAAATGCGATAAAGAATACAACTATTACCAGGATTATAGTGGTTGGGACCAGTATATGCAAAAGATGAAGGACGAACTGGTTAATAAACTAAACAATGATAACGAAACGCTGGTGTTTGACTTTGATACCGATGACAGGGAAAAAGAAGGTGAAAAATTATTGAACGAAATTAAGGGCAAGATATCTGCCTGGAAAAACTATACGGCTTGTTTTCATTTCGTGGGTATAGGACAGGGCGGCAACGTGGCGAATGAATGTATTAGAGAGTTGGTAAAAGAAAGTGATTTTCAGGACAAATGGTGGGTGCAGTCGGTGGTGTATGTGGGCACGCCTCTGTACAAAAACAAGCACGCTTTCAATGAAACCGATGCCTTCAGAGGCAAGGGGAAAGCTTACTCCTTCGGCAACGCCTATGATTTAACACATCAGGCCATTGCATATATGGAGCCTAATGATCAGCTACTTAAAATGATTGCAGAAAGCAACTCCAATTTACTCTCCATTTTTACGGGAAAGATAAAAGCGCAGCTGGTAGCAACATTGGGGCGGCTTTTAAGTATCCAAGGATTTGGTACAAGCCACGATAATGCAGGTAATATCGATAAGCTTACACAGTGTAAAGATGATGTTCAGGGATTGGTAGAAGAATGCATCAATGCATGTAAAGCAGTTTTCGAAGCTTTTCCGGGATTGGTAAAGCCCCTGATCTGCCCAAGTTTGATCAGATGTTAACTGGTTTTGATTCGGTGCCTGGCAAATCGGTAGACAGGCTCGAGAAATTCATTGATGAGTTGAAAAAGGTGAGGAGCGGCACCAGCCTGGATACCAGCCATATTGGCCTGGGAAAACTGTTTAATTTTTATGCCCGCTGGTAGATCAGCTGACTGGTATGCTGAAACTATTTGCGTTTGACAGCGAAACAACAAATCAGCTTTTCGATAAGATAATGGAAAAGGCCGAAGTGAAAAAGTATTGCAACCAGCCGCACTTGCTACGAAGACACTCCCTGTTGACCCATACATAGAAAAGGCGGCTGAAATGGCGGAAAAGGCAAAACAGCAGGAGCGGGAAGCGGCTGGGCGAGCAGCACAGGACGGCCAGGCAGGGCATGAGGCAACTCATGTAGTTCAACAAAGCGCTGATGTGTATCAATACGACCAGGCTACTACAATGATCCGTACCTGTAAAACAAATATAGAAGCGGCGACAAAATCAGGTGATCTTGAGATCAATAATTCGGTTAGTGCGGAGACCAGGTCAAAAATAGGCGCTGCTATTGCGGCAATGCTATTGCCCATGATGCCTTCCAAAAAGAAGTTTTACGGCACTTTATTAAGCTATATACCACTCGACGGCATCACTGGTTTTTGCAAAAGTTGACAGGTGATGCAGCTATGGCTCCTTTAAAAAATGTACTGGGAAAAGTAAAGTCAGGGTTTGATTTTGATGAGGGTACGGAGGAAGAACCTGGCTTGAAGAAATCGCTGCGCAGTTTTGATACAGAGCTGGCTCGCATCAAAGGTTTTCTGAATAAGAATGATTACCCCGTGCACAAAGATGTCAATAACCTGTATTTTATTTACAATGCGCACAATAAAATGCTGCAAAAGCCTTGGGGTTTTATTTTGAATACGATTGATAAAGAAACCGGCTATTTCGATTTTATGCAAAACGCGGGCTATACCAATATTTGCAATCTGGATCAAAATGAGTACCAGGGAGGTGGCCCGGCAGCCGGCAATGTTCAACCGGCCAAAGTGTTAGAAGAAGAGGAGCAAAATACGTAAAAGCAAACGAATAGCTGAACTTTTAAAAGAATAGTTTTAATGGACGAAGATGATATCATACTGGATGTTTCCTGGTTGGTAGCAAGAGCGGAAGCCGCTGCTATTTGTTTTGCAGCAACGGACCAGATTGTCTATGATCATATCATCTTTCATTGGACCTATGTTTCTCCCCAGGGTAATGCCCGTCGCCACCTGTATCATTACCGGTATGGCAACGGAGTTGATTATAATGAGAATGTAAGAGGCTTGTTCGATGCCAATCCAAGGATAAGGGAAAGAGTGTTTAGTATGATCCACGCTCAAATGCGGGCCAATCACCGCTGGGATTCGGGCAGTATTATCGGTCGTGGTGTAGATGATGGACAGCCGCCTCCCATAAGGCAGCAGGATTATGATTCTGATGATTGGGTAAACTCAAATGGTAATATAGATGAAGTGCATTGGCGATTAATTGGCGATTATAATCCTTATGACAATAGAGAAACAGATGACAGGGCCTATTACCTGCGGGAAGTTGGTCGGGACCGGATACGTATGATACAGGTAGAAATAACCATCCGGGATCCTTACACCTGGCATCCGCTGGAGGTGAGACCCACTCAGTGTATCCATCAGGCTATGGAAAGACTGAAAGCCTCTGGTGCTGCAGATTATGTAACGGTGGGTACCGCTATTATTTCGATGCCATCCGTTTATTGATGGAAGATGTACAGGTAAAAAGAGGAGATGGCAGAACCAATGCAATAAATACAACTAATTAAAAAAGCATATCATGAGTGATGCAAATGCACAGGCAGGAGAAACACTAAATCATATTTCAGCTAACCGAACCTTGATCGCCAAAAAGTTTACCGTTGGGGACGTGTTAAAGCCTGAAGTTGTGCATGGTTTGCAAACAGTGAGTCAGGTTTTTGAACATTACCGTCCTGCATTAGAGTTTAGGTTTGAAGATGCTGGTGGATTCACTCATTTGGAGGAGCTGAAATTTAAATCAGTGGATGATTTCAGTTGGAGCAGTATCAACCGGCATAGTCATTTTTTAACCCGGCAAACGGCAAAAAGAAGGCCTATTTAAAGCTGGCCGGGCTTTTAAAAACGAATCCATCATTAAACGAGGTAATCGCTGATGCCAATAAACGAAAAGCTTTGGGAGCAATGGTGAAAGCTATGATAGAGGATCTTAAAAAATAAAAATAAATTAAAATGGCAATATCCGGATCATTACAATTGGGCGGTGCCGGCGAAGGCGGACCTACCTGGCGAATCATTAATCTGACCTACAATTTTTCCAGCCGGTGGATCGCTTCGGGCAGCCTAATGGCGCTCCTGATGGAGGTTTTATTAACGCCACAGTTGAGTCTTCTACTTCAGACGTTACTGTTATTCAATGGATGCTGTCTCATGAAAGAATGACCGACGGTGGCGCTTATTTTTTCGACAGGAACGGAAGGCAGGTGCGATCTGTAGAGTTTAGAAGTGCTTATTGTATCTATTTCAAAGAAATCTTTGATGCGTTTAATGACTCCTTCATGAAGATCGAATTCAGGATTTCCTGCAGAGAGATTTCTATCGATGGCGGCGGAGCTGAAGCGACACTGGTAAAAACCTGGACGGGTTCTTCAGAAAGCACTGGTTCTCCAGCTTCTTCATCATCGTCTTCATCTTCATCCTCTTCTTCTTCGGGTTCACCAGGCACTTCTTCCTCATCAGGCATCAGCTCTTTCAACCCTAATGACTAAAAGTAGTATGGTGGTATGACCGAAGAAATAAGTACATATAGAACAGCAGCGGATGGCAGGGATCTTTTATACAGAGAACTGGTGGAGCAGTTAACGATTGATGAGGGAGCCGATTGGCTGGAGGAAGTGCTCGATGGATATAGTTGCCTGGTGTCTGCCAATAGCGCCCGCCGGGCCATTTTTTTACAGGACCAGGAATATGAGAAGGATCGGCAGGAGGTGTTGCATGCGCTGGAAATATGGCAGGAGCTGTTGCAGTTGGGCAACGAGGTTAGCGATCTGCCCGGCTACTGTTTTGGGAAAGCAGATGAGCAGGAAGCTGTTTTGCGAAATAATCTATTAGGCGTTATGGAGGCCATTAAGCCAGTAGAAGAATCTTACCGGGGGCTTGCGCTTTTCTTTGAAAACGCCGAAAGTGAGCAGTTAAGTAATGTTTCGTTTGTGAACTGTGATATCAGCCAGTTGTCGGATCTGACTTTATCGCTTTTTTTGATCATATCAGCGAAGAGTTAAAGAAGCATTTCGATCGTATCGACTTACGCAATAATTACAGCCTGCTGCTATTGCCAGGCTATCTGGGCAGCAATGCAGTGGTGGAAAAGTGGGCAAAAGTAGCCTTCGATAATAAAGTGATGATCATTACAGATTTTGAGAACCTGGATGAGGCCGACGATGTTATGGAAGTTTTTGAGGCTAGCGGCCTTGCTGGTGGTGATCCTTACAAGGCCAGCATTTTGGTTTGTTGTAACTGGTTGGTTGGTAGGGGGCGATATGCCGACATCAATGAAGCAGATGATCTATTTGTTCCGCCATCTTTAGCCCTGGGCGGAAAAATATATAAGGGACTGTTAAGCCAGGTATCTGCAGGTAAGAAATTTGGTGTGATTAATGGGGTGGATGGTGTAAAATTCCCGCTAAAGAAAAGTGAGGTCTCGGTATTGGAGAAAATGAACCTCGTGCCCATGTTTAATGAATATGGTAAGGTGATGGCTTTTTCTGCCAAGACGCTTTTTAATGGAGCCAATCTTGGATTACAGATATACTCCGTTGTCCGCGTCTTTGATCATATTGCCAAAGTGTTGATGGACTTTTTAAACCGACGGGCTTTCGAGAATTTCAATGCGAATATCCGTAAAGAGCTGATGGGGCAGGTAGTAAAGTTCCTGGATGGTGTTTCGGGCAACGGAAAACTAATTGAAGATTTTAGTATCCGCCGTTTTGAGCAAGATGCCGAAAAAAAGATAAGATTCACCTGGATATTCATTTGAAACCATATTTTCCTGCTAAGAACTTTATGATAAAAATGGAAGGTAAGAAGGGTGAGGATGGAAATAGCTGGGATACAAGTTATGACCAGGAGTAATGTTCAATTCAAAACAAAACAAACATGAAGCAAATACGATGGATATTATTACTGCTGTTTTTTAGCTCCTCGGGTTGGAAGAGCAACGCACAGAATATTAATGGCGAGCGCATCCTGGTAGGACGGGAAAGTATTACCGTTATTAATTTCCCCGATAAGGTATTAAACATTAATTTTTCAGACGATGGCGCGTATGATTATTATATACCCAAACGCAGAGAAGAGAAATCCATCTCCCTGCAATTTAATAAAGAGCAGGCTACAGGCCCTAACACAGGGTTATTAGTGAACGAAGGGGGTAGAAGCCACATGTTTCGTATTGTGTTTGACTCCACCTATAATATTAACGACGATAGCCGGCCTCCTTTGTGGTACGATCACTCCAACCTAAAAGAATTAAAAACATTTGTACAAAAGCAAAAAGATGTCCAGTCAACAGGTAATGACGAAGCTAGTATTGCCAAACAAGATAAAGAACAGGAAGAAGAACGAAAAAAACAAATAGAAGCCAGGAAGGCTGAAGCAGCATTAGCACAAAAGAAGTCGGGCGAGGAAGCGGCAGAGAAAGCGAGGGATGCAGAAAAGCTAAGAAAGAATGAGGAGGCCAGGGAGAAGGAAGAAGCGACCCTTATCGCTAAAACAAAAAAAGAAGCTGAGGATAAAGAAAAGCAATTACAATTGGCCCTGCAAAAAGCAGAGGCTGACAAAAAAGCGAAGGAACTGAAGGATAAAAAGGATGCGGAAGATCTGGCCAAAAAGCAAGCTGCTGAACAAGAACGGATCAAAGAATTAAAAGCAAAAAATGATGCGGAGGCCTTAGCTAAAGCAGAAAAAGTTGCTGAAGAGCAAAAGTTGCTGCGTGAGCAGGAGCTGGTGAAAAAGCAGGCTGAAGAAGAGGAAAAACGTAAGAAGGCAGCAGAAGAGTTTGCCCGTAAAGAGGCTGAGAAAAAAGCAGCCCAGGAAAAGTTGGCGCAACTCGAAGCAGACCGGAAGAAACGAGATGCTGAACGAGCTTATTCCGAAATGGGACTTTGGCAACGGTATGGTAAAAAGGGGATAGATGTTTATAATATTCCAGCCGGTCAAATGGCCATGGTCAACGCAGACTTTTTATTGTCGCTGATACGCTTCGCAATTTCAGGATCGCAGATTCTTTGATCAGAAGCAGTGCGCCCAATAAGATCAATATTACCGCAGATAAAATCGTCAACGGCGGGGTTAAAATGACCCTAGAGAATATTGCTTTTAAAGACGTGCATACTTATTATAAGGTTAAAGTGGAGAACGAAACCAATGAAGATTTCTTGCTGGGCAGGACCTATATGTATTGGTACGATAAAAATGAAAAAGCAAAAATGATCATTAAAGGAAGCTATCTTACCTACATCAGCTTTTATCCTATTATACGGCCTCATACCAGCCAGTACATTGTATTTGCTACCCGTTCGCCTAATGTAGTAGAAGATGAAAGCCTGGTATTGTTTGTTGATGATCGCCGTAAAGAAAAGGGCGGCACAAGTATAGTGGTTCCGGGCAAATATTATGTAAGCGAGTTGGCAAAAGTGCAAAGTTCCGTTAAGTCTGCGGCAAGTAAGCGACAGGTGGAGACCCAGCCTGAAGCATCCGATACTAAATCATCTAAACGAACCCGTAAGAAAAAAGGATGATTTGTAAATCCGTTTAACTAAATGAAGAAAAGGATCATAGCATATTGTTTTTTGTTAACGATATCACTGGTTACGGGGTACAGGCTCAGCATATCATTACGTTTTGTGGAGACGCTGTGCCTATGAACCAGCAGTTCGTCCAGGATAAACTGATCAATGTGATAAAAAAGCAGGTAAACGTGGTAAACCTCCCTTCGCTGCGGCAAAGAGCCAATAGTTATTTTCCACTGGTAGAGCGATATCTTAAAGCTTATGGTCTGCATCCCGATCTGAAATACCTGCCCATTGTAGAAAGCGGCTTTTTGACAAAAGCTGAATCAGGAGTAGGAGCCAGGGGTATCTGGCAAATTATGCCTGCCACGGCAAGGGGTTACGGAATGCAGGTGAGTGATAATATGGATGAGAGAGAGAATTTTGATAAGGCAACAAGAGTGGCCTGTCAGTTGATCAGGGATAACTATACGGGGCTTAGGAAATTGGCTGGTTCGGTTAACTGGCCACTTGCTATAGCCCTATAATTTTGGCATAGGAAATATTCTCAATGCCATGAAGGCCCAGGGTAATAATTATTTTACCATGAAGTTGAACCCTGAAACAGGCTTATATGTTTACAAGATCATTGCGGTAAAAGAACTATTTGAATATCCTGAGTTATATAATTCCAAGTTTGGCTATAACGTCTTTAGCTCCAAGACCGGACCACGCACCAAACCTAAACAAACCGATCTCGACGTGGTCAATGATCCTGATATTCTGGGCGCCATTGAAAAAGAACTGGAGAAAAATAAAGACAAAAAAGCTCCTGAAATAAAGAGGAGCAATATGTGCTGGCTCATGTTAACGGAAAAATAAAGAACTTCCAGGATGGCGATATGATAACGATCGTCTTAGATGAAGACCTTCAGACTTCTAATTATGGCTTGTCTTTTAAAGGGTATTCTTTTGGCGTGCAGGGATGGATTATAGACGACCGGGTATTCTTTAAGCTGGGATACGATCATGATGTAACCTTACTCGACCTGGATAAACAGAAAGGCGTTTTATTGACCGATCTGCTGGCAAAGAAAAGGATCGATGTTTTGCTAAAAAATATCATTTACAAGAAATAGGAGAAGACTGTTCAAAAAGAGACTGTTCGAGGCGTCCTCGCCTCGAACCCATATGTTATCGCCTCAGGCGATCATTGCAGACTGTTACTTAAACTTATTGGTATAGGATAATGCATTCTTGTTTGCTTTAAGCCGTGTCCTGCAGCTAAACTTACATCACAAAGTTTTTTGGTACCACGAACCTTGTCCTCACGGTTCAAATTAAGCTACAATTGTATCGGTATTACATTTTTCTTTTTATTCTGCCGCAATTTTTCCGGTATCGTATCTAGTATCGATCTTTTTAAAGAATCGATCAGTCTCTTTTTACAAAATTGCCATGCACGACCAGGCTTACTTCCCGCATCGGCGCCGGGCTTTTAAAATGTCTTACTGCTCTCAATTCAGTTTTGGGCATCTGGAAACTTACTAACTCAGGAATGATCGTGATGCCATCGTTAACATCCACCATTCTTTTTAAAGTTTCAATGCTGCCCGCTTCGTATTCGAAATTAAAAAACTCGCTGCTCTGTTTCTTTAGTTCACACAATGAAAGTATTTGCGACCGAAAGCAATGACTTTCCTCCAACAGCCACAGTTTACTCACATCTATGTCTTTTTGTAAAAGATATTGTTTTTGATACAGACGATTGTTTTTAGAGGCATATACCATCAGTTCCTCGTAAAATAATACCTGCTCAGTAATGCCGTTTTCTTTAATGGGTGTAACCAGTATACCTACGTCTATGCTGCCTTGCTTCAGCATGCTAATGAGAATGTCGGTGGTCTGCTCCTGCACTAAAAGTTTCACTCCGGGGTAGTTTTTAGTAAATGAGGGAACAAACAGGGGAAGCAGGTAGGGTGCGAGCGTGGGGATAATGCCAATACGCAATTGTCCCTTCATCTTACCTTTTTGCGATTCCACTAATGAGGATAACTCATGTGCCGCATTAATAATATTACGTGCATGCTCAATAATTTCAACGCCCGCTGGTGTTGTGGTAATAGGCTGTTTACGGCGATCAAAAATTTTAATTTCAAATTCTTCTTCCAGTTTCTGTATTTGCATGCTTAGCGTAGGCTGCGTAACAAAGCAGGCATCTGCTGCCTTTAAAAAATTCTGATGCTGGTGCACCGCTAATAAATATTCCAGCTGCTGAAGCGTCATCTTTTAATAATTAATATCTATGAATTGTACAAAAGTATCAATTTTTCTTATAATTGATTGATAGGGTTTTTGTGTCTAACTATTACGCTTTGTTTAAAAAACAGATTGTTGGGGCTGGGTTCAGTGCGCCGTTTTTAGCTGTCACCAATATTGGACAGACCGCTGTTAACTTTTTGTTACCTGGGATGTTATAGGAGTAATCAACCATTCGTCCTTAAATAACGGTATTTGTGTATTAGTGGTAACCGGTTATCCCAAAATCCACTATCATTGCAGCGAAGTACAGGTTTCTAATTATAATTTAATGTACTTACCTTTCTCCGGGGACTTAAAAAATGTAGCTTTGTTGATATATGGGCAGGGAAATACTCGAAACTAAAAGGAAAGCTTTAAATATTAATTTAGACGGTCCGGTGTATGGCACTTTTGCCGAAATTGGCGCCGGGCAGGAGGTGGCCAGGAACTTTTTTACAGCAGGTGCCGCTTCCGGAACAGTTGCAAAAACTATGTCGGCTTATGATATGGCGTTCAGCAATGCCATTTATGGTATAGAAGAAAATGGTCGCTATGTGAGTCGCTCTCGTGTGAAGCAAATGTTATCCCATGAGTACGATCTGCTGACGGAACGCCTGCGTGGAGAAAAGTATGACGATAAAACTTTCTTTGCTTTTGCTGATACCGTAACCACGCTTAATTTTGCCCGAAATAATGAACCGCATGGCTGGCTGGGGCTTCGCTTCCAGGTAACTCCGGGAGGCGACCATAATGATATTATCTTCCATGTAAGATTGTTGGATAATGACACGAGTTTGCAGCAAAATGTATTGGGTATACTGGGTGTAAACCTGGTGTATGGAGCCTTTTACTACAATCATGACGTACAGCTCATGGTAGAATCGCTGGTGGACAATCTTTCTTTTGGTTCGGTGGAAATTGATATGATCAGTTTGCGCGGACCGGTATTCAAAAATACCAACGACAGGCTCGTAAACCTATACTTAATAGCCAAAGGGTTTTCCGGCGCAGCTGTTTTTGATCCCAACGGTAATGTAACGCAGGCAAAAGACCTGATGTACAAAAAGGATATAATGATCCTGCGTACCAAATTCCTGCAAAAATCAAAACCCAATTTTGATCTTTTCAATAAAGCCATAGAGCAATTCAAACGCTCTCAGCAAGTACAGGACGATAACCTGGTTGTGCTTATTGAAGTGTTAATGAGCAACCTGCTTGAAGACGACGATCCGCATAATGATAACGACGTAGAAATTTTTGCAAAGAGAGCGGAGGAGCTTTGTGCTACCGGCAATAATGTGATCGTTTCTAACTTTAAAAGAAACAATAAGCTGGCCCAATACCTGGCGCTTTGTAAGCCGCATAATGTAGGCATCTCCACTAATATATCGAACCTGCGTACTATTTTCGATGCAAAAAATTACAGCGACTCTTACACGCAGGAGCTTTTAACTTATGTCAGCGATCTGTTTAGCCGCAATGTAAAACTGTATGCTTATCCTTATCTCAATAAGAAAACCAACGAAGTTGTTACATTAAAGAATATGCCCGTATCTGCGGAGGCTAAGCCTTTGTTCGAATTTCTGGTAGCTAACCATTATATAAAAGATATAGAGGGGTACGACGTAAAAGATGTAAAAGCGGTGTAACAATAAACCCGGTTCGATTTTCTTCTCATCATAGCTTCGGTTTAGGCAAGCTTTAATTTTTAGGCAAAAAATACTTTTTTGAAAAATGATAAAAAAATTAGTATTTTGCACTAAAATAATTAGTCATGTCGGTAGCCAACAAAAATTTAAAGTATTTAAGAAAGCTTCGGGGATGGACGCAGGATGAATTTGCGACTAAATTAAATATTAAACGGTCACTCCTGGGCGCTTACGAAGAAGAGCGTGCTGAACCACGTATTGATGTATTGGAAGTGATCTGCGATATGTTTAAATTAACGCTGGATGAATTACTAAGGAAAGACCTGAGCGTGGAATCTGGGTCTGATAATTACCTGGCGAAGCGGAGAGCTCTGAAGCTGGCTCCTGTAATTACACATATACCTTTTGTACCGGTAAAGGCGGCGGCCGGCTACCTGGCGGGATACGCTGATCATGAATTTGTGGATGAGCTGAATACCTTTACCCTGCCCATGGTTAGTGGCGGAAATTACCGGGCATTTGAAATTCTGGGAGATTCGATGCTGCCAACACCTAGTGGTTCGGTAATTGTAGGTGAAAAGGTAGATGAGCTGGAATCGTTAAGGAACAATACAGCCTGTATATTGGTGTCACGCAACGATGGTATTGTTTATAAACGGGTGCAGAAGAATACAAAAACCAAGCATAAGATCACACTGGTAAGTGATAATCCTACTTTTCAACCCTATACCATCAATTCTGATGAGGTACTGGAAATGTGGCAGGCACAATATGTGATCTCCAAAACCAATGTGGCCCAAAACTGGGATGTAGGCCAATTAGTAAATATTGTAGCCAACCTGCAGCAACAGGTAGATGGAATGAAAAAGAAGATCAATTAGAATGACAATTGAATAAATGGGTATCAGGGGCCTTCCGGCCCCTTTTTCGCGTGGATACTTTTGTATAATTACCGTTTATACCGGTAATGCGCTTGTTTTTGTAATTTATGAACGCTTTTTTATTTAAAAACTAATAATTTAGCCTTATTGCATTTGCGTTTTGATATTGCATGAGAAAGGGATAATCGACCGTTTCGCGGTTATTTTTTAAATAAAATCATAGATGAACAAACATTTAGGTTTAATGGCTGCCGTTATGTTAGCAGGCACTGCCCATGCTCAAAAACTACAGCTTACAGCAGAAGACTATCGGAAAGCAGAACAGTTCCTGGGTTATAATACAACAGCCCTGGTTGATTGGACAAGTCCTTATCCCAACTGGATAGAAGGTGATCAATTCTGGTACAGGAGTGGTGATAAAGTATTATTGGTAGATCCTAAAACAAAGTCTAAGACTGAAACTACAGCCTACGGAAAAGTAGCTGCAGTAGATATGAATCAGCGTAGAAGGCGCGCTGCCAATGAAGTGGTTTCGCCTGATGGTAAAAAAGCAGTATTTATCAGAGACTGGAACCTTTGGGTAAAAGATCTGGATACTAAAAAAGAAACGCAGCTAACAACTGATGGTGTAAAGGACTATGGATATGCAACAGATAATGCAGGCTGGAAGCACAGCGATGCAGCTATCGTTAGCTGGTCCCCGGACTCGAAGAAGGTTGCCACTTTTCAGCAGGATCAGCGAAAGGTAAATGACATGTACCTGGTTACTACCAATGTGGGAGCTCCCAGGTTGGAACAATGGAAATATCCTTTGCCTGGCGATCCATATATTCCTACTATGCGAAGGGTAGTGATTGATGTAGATGCAGCCAAAGTGGTATCGCTGAGTATTCCACCTGATCCGCATCGAGCTACCATGAGTGATGATATTTCCAGCAGCGGAAGTTTGGATGATATCGACTGGTCTCCCGATGCTGGTGAAGTAGCTTTTGTATCGTCTTCAAGAGATCATAAAAATGCCAGAGTGCGCATTGCTAATACGGCAACGGGCCAGGTGCGGGAGGTATTTGAGGAGACCGTCAAAACACAGTTTGAGTCGGGCAGAGGCGCCATTAACTGGCGATACCTTTCTAAAACCAACGAAATAATATGGTACTCCGAACGGGATAACTGGGGACATTTATATTTATACGACAGCAAAACGGGTAACCTCAAACAACAGATCACCAAAGGCGATTGGCTGGTGGGCAAGGTGTTGAGAATAGATGAAAAGAAACGTACTATTTATTTCACCGCTATGGACGTGAAAAAGGCAATCCTTATTTTTCTTATTTCTACAAAATAGGCTTCGATGGCAAAGGCTTAACCCTGCTGACGCCGGAAGCCGGTAACCATACTGTGCATTTGTCGCCCTCCGGCGATCATTTTGTTGATGTGTACTCTCAGCCTGATGTGCCGCCGGTAGCTAATTTCAGGAGTACAAAAGGTTCGTTGATCACCAATTTGGGAAAAGCAGATATCTCACGTTTGCAGGCCAAAGGGTGGAAAGCGCCTTCGCCTGTTGCAGTGAAGGCTGCTGACGGTGTAACAGATATCTACGGATTGGTATTTACGCCAACAAACATGATCCCTGCTAAAAAATACCCTGTTATTGATTATATCTACCCGGGTCCGCAAGGCGGAAGTGTAGGTAGTTGGAGCTTTTCTCCGTCGAGAGGTGATAACCAGGCCTTGGCTGAACTGGGTTTTATCGTTGTTGTGATGGAAGGAACCAGCAATCCTTATCGTTCCAAAAGCTTTCACGATATGAGTTATGGTAATATGGCTGAAAATACTTTACCGGATCAGATCACGGCTATCAGGCAATTGTCAAAAACTTACCCGATTGATACGAGCAAAGTGGGAATATGGGGACATAGCGGCGGCGGCTTTGCCACGGCAGCAGCTTTATTGCGATATCCCGATTTTTTTAAAGTAGGTATTGCTGAATCGGGGAATCATGATAATCGTAATTACGAAGACGATTGGGGGAGCGTTATAATGGGTTAGTTGAAAACAGCGATTATGCTGCGCAGGCCAACCAGGCTTATGCAAAAATCTGAAAGGAAAGCTCATGCTGGTACATGGTATGATGGATGATAATGTACCGCCATATAACACCATGTTAGTGGTGGAAGCTTTGCAGAAAGCGAACAAAGATTTCGACCTGGTGGTTTTTCCCAATGCCCGTCATGGATTTGGTGAGTATTCCAGCTATATGATGCGCGGCGCTGGGACTATTTTGTAAAGCACTTACTGGAAGCTGAGCCGCCTAAAGAGTATTCAATGGGTGCAAAATAATAACGGATTTACTTTACTTCAAGGCCCGCTGGTGTGTAGTCTCCGGCGGGCTTTTATTTTTGTAGCCTGCTTAATGTTTCTCTTGAAACACCCAGGTAATGAGCGATCATCGTTTTAGATACACGTTGAAATAGCTCGGGATATTGTTCCAGCAACAGGTCATATTTTTCTTTTGCAGAATTCTTCATTAAAGAAAGTACTCGTTTCTGTAGTGCCACAAATCCTCCAAAAGCTTTGGTACCATGAAAGCGATACATTACAGGAACGGCTTCACACATACGGCGCTTGTTTTCCAGGCTAAGCTCTAAAACCAAGCAGGGCTCTAGTGCCTGAACACAAAGTTCTCCGCCCGATTGAAGTTTATAAGCCGGGTAATCCGATATCCACCAATTTTCCATGGCAAACTGAATAATATGCTCCCGCTCCATATCATCATACATAAAAGCTTTCAACAAGCCTTTGATCACCAGGTATTCGGCAGTTACCTTTTTACCGCTTTTGATTAAGTAGTCTTTTCTGCGCATCTCCACCAGCTTGAAATAAGGTAGAATAATTTCAAACTCTTCATCAGAAAGGGAATGATCTCCTCTATATGTTTGCGTAAAAAAACAGCATACTCCATTTTGTAAAAATACGAAACCGACGGTGCTGCAAATAATCAAGCCCGAAGGGCTCGCATTATTAACGAACGCCTCATTTATTAGAAGAAATGATCTTGTCTATATATCGACATAAAAAAGCAGCACACTCCATTTTTTTAAATACAAAGTGGATGGCGCCGTAAATGTTGTAATTGTCTGGTCAAAATGCATATGGATAAACATTTCAAGCTCCGGGGCTTGCATTATCAACGAACGCTTCATTTGTTAGAAGAAATGATTTTGTCAGTATGTCTGCATAAAAAAATTACATACGCCATTTTGCAAAAATACGAAACGAACGTTGCTGCAAATAATCAAGCCCGAAGGGCTGGCATCATTACAGAAAAACATGTTCGCAGATATGTTAAAATCCCGAAGGCCCGCCTGGCCGTACGGTCAGGGATGATATTTTACATCATTGGTGTTGCCTAGCGCGAGATGGGGCAGTCATGGTAAAATAAACAATGAAATTAGAGGTAACACCTTGATGCAGCAACTGAAACTACTGCTGTTGTCTATGCGCAATATTGTCAAGCTATTGATGCCTTTGTTAACAAAATTCCGGAATAACTTCTTTTGCTGATATAGCTAAGGCTTCCATGGTTTCGGAAAGATGAGTAGTGTAGCGCTCAGAATAATCCTGTATTCTTTTGGGTGTGGCATTTTTCTCCAGGTCATGAAAATGAAAGCCTTCCAACTGTTTCATTCCGGTAAAAGCATTCATACGATGAAAGCCAAACATTACTCCTTCATCTACGCTTTTCTGTTGAAAGAATTCGCCGGGTAGTGTAAATGCGGTTTCAGGTGCATTCCAGGTGGTGGTTAACATATAGTATCGGCCCTGCAAAGAGCCGCCGGTTCCATAATTAATTTCAGGATTTTCTTTCTTTCTGCCATCACTGTAATAAATGCCCTTGCGATGCCCGGTCGTAAAAACCAGATCCAGGTATTCTTTAAACTTATGGGGCAGGCCAAACCACCATACTGGCGCATGATAGATTACGATATCTGCCCACACAAATTTACCTACTTCCTTTTCCAGGTCGTAAGTGTCGTTGATGTCTGTAGTTTGTACCTCAAAGCCGTTTTTCAAGGTGAAAAAGCTTTTATCCCATTGCACCAATGTCTGGTTGAACTTTCCACCTGAATGTGCAAAATGCTGTCCGCCGTTGATGATAAATATTTTTGTCATGCTTTGTGTTTATTAAAAGCAAAGTTCTTTAAACAACAGCACCGGCACCTGTGAGGTAAGTCACAGGTTTTATTTATCGCACAGGTTCTCTTAAAATAGTTTTGAGTTTTTCGGGAGCCGTCTTCCGGAAATCCGATAGATAGATTTCATGGTGCAGTCCGTTTTTTGCAAATTGATGGATATCCATAAAAGCAGACATGATTTTTAAAGACTCTGGCTCGGTTGAGAACGGACCCACATGTAGCATCTGCACACATTTCCCTTCCTCTAAGGTATGCCATTCAATCTCCGCCGCTTTTTGTATGCCTTTTCGATCAGTCACGATCAATTGGGCCGCTTCCATATCTTTCGCAGTAACAAAATCGGGCATGCGGATCAATAGCCGTATTCCCATTCGCTGCGGGGTACTTCTACCGCAGCACTATTCATCGTTTGCCCGGTAAATCGGGTTTCGTCAAACCACCACTGCCCCTCCAGTTTGGATACTACAAAATCTTTACCTTCATCTTTGCAGGTAAATTTCATCGCATATGCAGTGGAATACATTGCTTCAATATCCTTAGCAAAAGCTTCGCCTGAAGGATCGCCCTTCCCACGGATTGAAATAAATGAAGCAGGTTCAATGTTCACGATTTGGGGTTGCGTGGTAGCTGTGAAATAGCTTTTATATTTTTTGGTAAGATCTAATTTTTCCATCTCGGGTAGGGTGTAAAGTATTTATAATTGATGTTGGTAAGGCCATAGAGTTCCCTGGCCCTGTTGGCAAAACAGTTTCAGGCTTCTTAAAAATTTTTACCAGGTATAAGTGCCAAACATAGTTGTATCGTGATAGCCGGAGCACTAATTAATATTTATTGTCTGATATCGGGCATACAATTAATTTACAGGGAGTGAGCACTATTTTTTAACAGGAATAACTCCTGTTTTGTAAAGGTTAATAGCCTTCCGGACAACCGCGTCGATTTGTTCAGCCGGCAGGTCTTTATTGGGGTCTAGCAACATTATTTTCATGCGCGAGCGGTCTTCCTGTAGTAAAAATGGCTCGTCGAAATGCTTGCCTTCAACGATGCCGATATATGGTTGCCGATATTTTTTATGTGTCCATAAATAGCAAAACATTTTGCCTTTGTAGCAAAAGAAAGGCATGCCATATTTCCAGGCCGGAACAATATCTTTATCCTGGCTTAGAATAAGATGGTGTAAGGCCAGGAAGCAGCTTTTTACTGGCTCCTCCAGCTGATCGTAGTAGTTTTCGGAAGCTTTCATTTTAACGCTACAAAAATATCGACTTCCCCGTTCTCAGGATTATTTGCTTTTGCTCCATATATTTCAAAATCTGCAGTAAAAGCCCTGTCCAATGGGTTGTTCCAAATATTGATCCATTCATTGTATACAGCGCCCTGCGTTAAATTTCCTTTTGCGGTGAAAAGGGTGTAATTGCCTTCGGGAACCGTTTTGCAGGTTAGTCCGTCCGGGACGTTTTCAAGACTATTTACCCGGCAGCCGAGAAGGGTAGTGTAAGGCCTCGTATGGTCTTTTTCATAATCAGTGTAAATGCAATAAAGGTCATTGTCAACTTTGCCGGGGATTTTTGCCGCTATATTCTCTGCCATAAACCTGGCCCAAAGCGCAGGTATGTCCTGCGTAGCCTGTCCGTTTTCATTAGTTGTGCGTACCGATATGCCAATAATCTGGAAGGTACCTCTTGTTTGATTTTTCACTTTTTTGTTTTTTATAATACAAAACTAAACCAGGGAGTGACAACCCTATGTCAGCAGCTTTTAACGTAATTGAACTGGCAGGTATTTTTTTTGCCGTCAATGAGATTATTATTTTAGAATTGTATCAGCAAGTTTTATTACGTGGTTTTGTTGTTCTATGAAATTATTTAAAGACCTGGTGTTGGGGAGATGGTCATTTTGATATTTGCCGATAACCGGTAAGGTAGTTGCGATTTTTAAAGCCAGATGCAGGTCATTGATCGTGCTATTGTTAGTGTCAATCATATGAAGAAGTTGACGGTGTTGGGAGATCTTTTTTATTGTAGACGGATAAACTATTAGCAATAAGCTTCGTTATTTTCTCTCTCAGTACAGAATCTTTAATGTTAGCGCTATGTGTATTTGCCGAATTAAAATAAGCCTGGTTCTTTCGGTCGAATTCAAGAAATGCATGCGTGCTGTCGCCTTGACTTGTATTTAAAGTGTCGATTGCACCCTCTATGTTTTTAGATCAGCGTTTTTATTTACCAATTCACTGTAAAGACTTTCGATCAGGTCCTCATATCCTCTCTTCTTTACTATATCGTAAGAAGTTGTTGTGTTTGTTAAAGCCTGTGGTGTATCATTAGCCGGGCTGTCTTGTCTCGAATTTGATTTGCAGGAAATAAATGAAATAAATGCTATAACGACTGTAAGTGTTTTTATTGTCATGCTGGGTGTTGAATTATTGGTATTAGATATAGTTGATACCGAATGTAAGTCAAAACACGGCAGGAGGAATGCCTGTAAATGTTAATCTTTTAAAAGTGGATTATTTTTGTAAATACCTGTTGGGAACGTTCGCCGGAACATAGCTGATGCCGTAGCGTGCTTTTTGTAAAATCGTTACTACCTCGTATATCTGCGATTCTGTTCGTTGAAACTGTGGCAGCAACCCCATCATCGCATAACTAATCGGGTTTACGGATGGAATGAAAGTTTCCCATTCATAACCTTTACCCCAGATAAGGCCCGGTACGGTTAGAGATAAGTCCGCTCCTGCGGAGATCAGAAATTGCATCATATCTATACAGGCATTGGCATGTTGATTTACCGTATGAAAAACCGGTGTTTGCCCGCCAAACCCGTTTCTATCAATGCCTGCCTTTATATTGACCTCCATTCCATACTTTACCAGGATAGCGGCGCTATGAATGTGATTGTATTCTGCGCAGATATGTAGCAAAGATGCCTCGTGTAGGGGTGTAAATGCGCAACGGAAATTGTATTTCTTATTTAGCAGGGTTTTGTCGCCCTCAAGCAAAAGGCTCAGTTGTACTGCGTCATCCTGCAATACAGCAAGTAAAACCTGGTCTTCGAATTGTAGGCCGAAATCTACAAAAGTCTGCACGCAATCTTTGAACCGGTCGCTTCTCAGGTACATATTGATCAGCTCGTAGAGCAGGGGTTGGCCTTTGTACAGTTGATTGGGATTAACACCGTTTTTGAAACAGGTTCTTATCCCTTCGATGGAATGCGTTTCAAAATCTCCGATTATTTTTTGAAGGTGATCCATGCAATCAGTTAATGGAGTAAAGAATTATTAAGATAAATCTATGTGATCTTGTGCGAATGCCTGACCCGATTGTCAAACCTACATTGTGTTCAATGCTAACTGAAGGTAATAATAAATGATGGATACCGGACCGGGCAAAATTAAAAACGACAGCGGTGTTGCTGTCGTTTTTAAAGATGAACAATTCTGTACCGCTATGGAGATTTTTTTATGGAACAAATTTTTTGAAAATGCTGCAGGCAATATGCCCTCCAAAGCCGAACGTATTGCTAACGGCGATATTCACGGTTTTTGATTGAGCTTTTCCCAGTACAATGTTTAATTGGTCCGCGAACTCCGGTTCTATCTCTGTTGTGTTAATCGTGGGAGGAATGATATTCGTTTCTACTGCTTTTACGGAAGCAATTGCTTCAATGGCCCCCGCCGCACCCAGCAGGTGGCCGGTCATAGATTTGGTAGCACTAATAGATACATCAGGGTTGTGTTCAAAAGTTCTTTGGATGGCTTTTAGCTCGCTTCTGTCGCCCATAGGCGTAGAAGTAGCGTGGGCATTAATGTAGTCAATATCACTAGCTGTGATCTCTGCGTCTTCCATAGCAACCTTCATTCCTAAATAAGCGCCATCTCCTCCGGATGTGTACCTGTAATATGATAGGCATCTGCAGCAAGGCCACCGCCTATAATCTCGGCAATAATAGGGGCATTCCTTTTTAAAGCGCTCTCATAGCTTTCCAACACCAGGGCGCCGGCGCCCTCTCCAGAACAAATCCATCCCTGCTAATATCAAATGGCTTTGAAGCCTGCTGGTAATGTTCATTGTTGGTCGATAAGGCCTTAGAGGCATTAAAGCCGCCAATGGAACTTTCGGTAATAGAGGCTTCAGATCCGCCGGTTATAATCATATCAGCCTTTCCCCAGCGTATATAGTTAAAGGCGTCAATAATGGCCGTATTGCTGGCCGAACAGGCTGCAGCTGTTGTGTAGTTAACCCCTCTTAGTCAATACTTTATTGATATAAGACCTGAAGCAATGTTCATGATCCTTTTGGATATAAAAAACGGGTTAAACCTGGGTACGCCATTGCCTTTATTATATTCGGTCATCTGCTCCTCAAAAGTTGAAACACCGCCATCGCCCGAGGCCCATATTACCCCGATACGATCTTTATTTAACTGGTCGAAATTGATCTGTGCATTTTCCACTGCCTGCTGTGCACTCGCCAGTGCATATTGTGAGAACAGGTCATACTTTCTGGCTTCAGATTTCTCTATATATTGTAAAGGATCAAAATTGACTACCTCGCAGGCAAATTTTGTTTTAAAATGCGTGGTGTCAAATTTACTGATCAGCTTTGCGCCGCTTACGCCATTCACCAATGATTGCCAGTATTCATCTACTGTATTGCCCAGGGGAGTAATTGCTCCCATCCCTGTTATAACTACTCTTTTCATGTATTCTTTTTTTAATGTCCTTTGGATATGACTTCATATCTGTTACTGCGGTACTCAAAAGCGTATGAAGTTTTCCATCAAAAAATGTCTATCTCTTATTTCAACAACCCCTGCCGGATCGTCTTTTTACTAAGCCGAAATCTTTTTCACCGGTCAGCCGGGAAAGTTTTACAATAGCCATCATACTGGCAATAATTAATACCGCCCGGGTTCTTGGTAATTCATCAAAATGAAAAACACCTGCCTGTTTGCCCTCTTTTAAAATGTCTGTAACCCATGCCAGAAATGCATTAGAGAACTCCTTTATTTTTTCCTGTACTTCAGGCTCCAGTGTATTATAGTCGGTAGATAGCGAACCTACTATACAAACCTTATTCTCGTATTTGATGTCGGTATAAATAGAGAAAAAGCGATCCAGTTTCTCTATAGGTGTTCTACCCTGGCTGGCCTGTTTTATTTGCTCCAGGCCTTTAATGTGAAAGTCAATCACCGCAATGCCCAAATCCGTTTTTCGTGGGAAATGGTGGTGGATCGAGGGTTTTTTTATTCCTACAACCCGGGCAATGTCAACAAAGCTAAAAGCATTATACCCCTTATCTCTTATCAGGGCATCAGCGGTATATATGATGTGCTCCCTCGTGGTCATAAATAAATATTTCAGCAAAGGTACAAACCTACCAGTAGGTAGGCAAATTATTTTTATAGGTGTCTGTTCGGGCATTTGTTTAAAAGTTAAAATGCGTAATAGAATTTTTTGAGATAATACAAAAGGTGATCAGCATCTGGTCGGTTGAGTTAAATGATCTTTCAGTGCCAATCAAACTTTTTAAGCTGCTTTTGCTGTAACATTGTATCCATAATGAGTATCCAAATACAAGACAACGAATCGCTGAAGCCGTTTAATACATTTGGTATGAACGTGCAGGCTAAGCATTTTATAAAGGTATCGGACCAGGATCAGGTAAGGCTGGCCTTGCAATGGTCTGCCAGGGAAGGGGTGAAATCATTTGTTCTGGGAGGCGGGAGCAATATTCTCTTTACAAAAGATGTGGATGGCTTAGTAATACAAAATAGTATAAAGGGCATCGAGAAAGTATATGAAGATGAGGACTGCGTGCATGTGAAAGTGGGAGGGGGAGAGGTATGGCACCAGTTGGTGTTATATTGCCTGGCTCATAATTACGCAGGTGTTGAAAACCTGGCGCTGATACCTGGATTGGTGGGCGCTTCACCCATGCAAAATATAGGCGCTTACGGTGTAGAAATAAAAGAGGTTTTTCATGAGCTTACTGCTATCAACCGGTCAACTCTGGAAGAGATACGGTTTTCCAATAAGGATTGCCAATTCGGATACCGGGAAAGTGTTTTCAAGCATAAGTATAAAGATCGGTTCATAATTACCGATGTTACTTACCAGCTTTATAAAAAGCCGGTTTTCAGGATAGAATATGGGGCGATACAACAGGAATTGGAAAAAGCGGTGTGCAGGATCTGTCGATACAGGCTATTGCGAATGCAGTTATTGCTATACGCTCGTCTAAATTACCCGATCCAAAAGAAATTGGTAATGCAGGTAGTTTCTTTAAAAATCCTTCTGTTTCAAAAGAACAATTTGGCGTATTACAATTAAACTTCCCCGGTATCGTAGCCTATGAGAATCCCGATCATACCATGAAGCTGGCAGCAGGTTGGTTGATCGAGCAGGCGGGGTTAAAGGGATTTAGAAAAGGCGATGCCGGTGTACATGCCCGGCAGGCACTGGTTTTGGTGAACTATGGAAGCGCGGTGGCGACGAAATTTTAAACACCTGCAGATTGGTGCAAAATGCTGTATATGAGAAGTTTGGGGTAGAGCTTCACCCAGAGGTTAATATTGTGTAGATAGCTGTAAACAATAAAGTCTTATATTCGCACCCGATTTTCAAAGCCCTCTGCTTATTTATTCAAAAATATTGAACGATGACACGCCTTTTGGCTTTTAGTCTCGCAATAAGCAGGTCTCATACTGAGGCAATGCATGCTGGGCGTTTCATCCGACAAGAAAACGCGGTTATGCCGCAGCTAAAAAATTTACGGATGAAAAAGTATTTTTATTGGGTTTGATGTCAGCTACCCTATGTTTAGGTCTTAACGCGCAAAGATCAGTTTACAACAGGGATGTAAGATTTGGATTTAAGATAGATCCCGTGTTTACCAATTCTTTCCGCGCAGCAGAAAATGATATAGAGCGCAGCGGCAGCGGCTTTGGCGTGAACTACGGTTTGATGGCCGATGTTTTGTTTAGCGATGGTCGTGGCGCTTTTGCTACAGGTTTGGAAGTAGCGCACGCTTCGTCTGAGTTAATTTACAGCACCAGCAGCAGGGGATTAAAAAGGGCTGAGGCCGCAGGAACCGATCAGAATTATAAACTAAAGCTTCAATACCTGCAGATCCCTTTAAGTGTAAAATTAAAAACCAACCAGAATAATGGTTTCAGGTTCTGGGGACAATTTGGTACTTATATGGGTGCATTATTAAAATCAAGAATGGATTATTCTTATGGTTCGGTTTCAGAAAGCAATGTCAATGCAATGAAGAATACGAATAAGGTAAATATGGGACTTTTAGTGGGTGCCGGAGGTGAATACGAGATAGCTCCTAAAACAGATTTATTCTTTGGTATTGGTATGGAAAACGGATTTACAGATATTACCGCTAACAAAGACTGGAAAGATGGTAAAGTAGGACTGAACAGGTGGGCGATCCGTTTGGGAATGTTCTTCTAATCAAACATTATTTAAATGTAAAAGGAGAGATTGCAGGGTTGCAGTCTCTCCTTTTTTATATAAAAGGTACGGATCAGTACATTATTGTTTTACGATAACACCACAACCAACACGCGGACCGGAATTGCCGGTAGGCTGAGTTTTGTAATCATCAGTTCCGCCGTGTACAATAATACCCAGGCCGATTACATTATTTACCGCCTTGTCTGTAATGCTCCATCTGTTGGTAGTTACAGATTTAGTAGCGTGCCCATTGTTGTCCAATTTAATATTGCCAATATCGCCTGAATGGTAAGCCGCAGATCCCCATTCGCCATGATTTTCTTTTGTAGGGTTCCAGTGACCGTGAGCGCCTTCGCCTTTATTGCTGCAATCTCCATGTTCATGAAAATGTACCGCAACATTGCTGTCAGCTCTTGCTTTATCATCAATTACCAGGTCAAGGCGTATTTGTGTGCTGTCTAACTGGTAAAATTGGGCCGTCCCTATTTGCTGTGTGGAATCTGCTGTAGACATCAGGTTGGCTGTAGCTACTAAAGTGCCATCTGCTGAAGGTGCAATAGTACTATCGGTTGCTACAACGGCAGAGTCGCCTCCTGTAGCTTCATCGCTGTTGGTATTGGCTCCCCCGCACGACGCCAGCGCAGCCAGGGCAATCATACCGCTCAATAATAAATGAGAACGTTTCATAATGCTTTTTTAAATTTTAATTAAAGAGGTTTAAACGGATAAAAATAGATAAAAGTTTACTTTTACTGTTGTTATAATTCTTGTATTATCAATAACTATTGTCATTACACAAACATTGAACCAAATATGAGTGAGGTCGAAAACCCGTGGAAGGTAACCGGGAGCAAAAACGTTTATAGTAACCCCTGGATTAGCCTTACCGAGTTTGACGTAATAAACCCGGGCGGTGGAAAGGGAATTTATGGTAAAGTGCATTTTAAAAATGCAGCAGTAGGTGTTATCGCTTTAGATACGGATATGAATACTTACCTGGTGGGACAGTTCAGGTTTGCACTTGATGCCTATAGCTGGGAAATACCAGAAGGTGGATGTCCTGAGGGGGGAGACCTACCTGGAGGCTGCGCAACGAGAATTATTAGAAGAGGCTGGATTGATAGCAGAAAGCTGGACCGAACTGGTGCGTTTTCATCTTTCGAATTCGGTGTCTGATGAGCATGGCATTATATTTTTGGCCAGGGGGTTAAAGGAGGGCCAGGCTATGCCCGAAGAAACAGAGCAGGACCTGCGATCAAAGAAGCTGCCTTTTGGCGAAACGGTAGCCATGGTTAATGACGGGCGTATTACAGATGCCATTTCTATTATGGCGATACAAAAAGTTCAATTGATGTTGCTTTTAAATGAGATTTAAGTCATGTCTAAATTCCGGCAAAACATACCAGCGCCACTGGTGAATGATCCCCGCCTTAAAATGGTGCAAAGGGTAACCCGTTTGATGGATGAGCAATTTTCCGTTGGCGGATTTAAATTTGGATTGGACCCTGTATTAAATCTAATTCCTGTGGCGGGCGATGTGAGCAGCTATATAATTTCCGTTGCTTTGATCATCACCATGGCACAGCATGGAGCTTCGGGACGGGTAGCCATGAAAATGCTGGGTAATGCTAGTTTAGATGCTTTGGTAGGTTCTATTCCCGTTTTGGGGTGGATTTTTGATTTTTCCTACAAGGCTAATACGCGTAACCTCAAACTGCTGACTGAGCATTATACCGAGGGTAAGCACAGAGGAAGCGCGAAGCCTGTTATTGTCAGCATTCTCGTCGTTATGCTGCTGGTGCTGGCCCTGATGGTATTCCTGGTGATAAAGCTATTTCAATGGTTGGAAGCGCTTATAATGTCATAAAGCGGGCATTTCCCCTCAAAGATTAAATATCTATGCACAGGCTGCATTGAATTGTAGTGGCTTTTTAGTTTCTTTGTCGGGTGAAAAATTTCAGGTCGCCGCAAAGGCCCAAAAAAGTTCGTTAATTGTAGGCGCTGCCGCAATTATCGATGCTTTGCAGCATGGCAAAGCTTTAGATAAGATTTATGTGGATGTTAAGTTGGTAGGTGCTGAGTTGTCGGTACTTCGAAAGTTGGCCACCGAACTGGCTGTGCCGCTTAATTATGTGCCTGCTCAAAAGCTGAATACTTTTAATATAGAAGGACATGGTGGTTGCATTGCCCAGATTGCAAAAGTGCAGTACCAGAACCTACAGGATATTATTTCTTTTGTGGTAGACCAGGGGCAAACGCCTTTATTCCTGATTTTGGACGGTATAACGGATATCAGGAATATCGGCGGCATCGCGCGTACGGCCTGGTGCTGTGGAGTGAACGCAATCATTATTCCCGACAAAGGTGTAGGCGCACTCAATGATGACGCTATTCTTACTTCTGCCGGTGCATTGGAAAAAATACCCGTGTGCCGTGTTAACAGCCTGATGAAGGCGGTAGACGAGCTGCACTTGAATGGTGTTACTGTTTTCGCCAGCGAAATGACCGCATCAAAAAACATTGCTGATTGCGATTTTTCGGCTCCTGCCGCTATCGTAATGGGTAGTGAAGAGAAAGGAGTTTACCCGGCACTGCTCAAAATATGCGACGAGCGCATTAGCATTCCCATGAAAAATAATTTTGAAAGCCTGAACGTTTCAGTAGCTACCGGTATGATACTGTACGAAGTAATGAAACAGAGAAGCGCGTAATTACAGGTTCCGGTTGTTTACTTAAATCTGCACATGGTATGGATTTTATGTCGCCTATACATATTCCCAAATTGCCGGAGCCTATTGCTTACGGAAACAAGATATTGTTGATAGGGTCTTGTTTTACGGAGCATATTGGCAATGCTTTAGCAGATTATAAGTTTAATGTGTTGCAAAACCCACACGGGATATTGTTTGAGCCTGCCAGTGTAAGACATAGCCTGGTTTCTTATGTAGAGAACAGGAAGTATACTGAATCGGACTTATTTTACTTGAATGAGGTTTGGAGTTCCTGGCATCATCATTCCCGCTTTTCCGATATGGATAAAGAAAAGGCATTGGAGGGGATGAATCAGTCCGTTGAAAAGGCCCATCATTTTTTAAAGGATTGCGATTGGGTAGTGATCACATTAGGCTCTTCGTTTTCTTATATCCTGTCTTCTAATAATCCGGAGAAGGAGCGTTATGATCTGCATGTGGCCAACTGCCACCGCGCACCTGGACAATGGTTTTATAAAAAACTTTTAGGTATCGAGGAGATCATCGCGGCTATGGATAATACTTATCACCGGCTCAGAACCTTCAATCCTAAAATTAAAATACTATTTACAGTAAGTCCTGTAAGGCATTTGCGGGATGGTGTTACTGAGAATAATCGTAGTAAAGCACGCCTGATTGAGGTAGTGCATCACATGGTAGATAAGTTCCCGGGGTGTATTATTTCCCTGCTTATGAGCTGGTAATAGATGTGTTGCGCGATTATCGCTTTTACGATGTAGATCTGGCGCATCCCAATTACCAGGCTACTGAATTTGTATTGGAGAAATTCACAGAAGCTTGTATCGACGATTTCTCAAAGCCCATTATGAAAGAGTTGAGACAGGTGGCCATTGCCAGGCGGCATAAGGCTTTTCAGCCCAATACGCAGGCTCATCAACAATTTTTAAAAACGCATTATACAAAGGCAAAAGAATTAATGGAGAAGTATGCCTTCCTGGATCTCAAGGAGGAAGCGGAGTATTTCTCTGCCACTCACTAACGGTTTAATTTGAGAGCATCATTGGCGGTTAAACCTCCGTCTGTCCAAAACCATTCTATCTCTTCGTAAACGAAAGAGCATTCCTCATACTCGGCGTACTTGCTTAGCTCAGGGTTTTTGTTATTAGGCATAATGGTTCTGATGCCGACAATCGAGGCGTTTTTTAGTCTGATCGTAAAATGATTGACCTGTGCGCCTTGTCCCCCTGCTGTTCCCATTTTATTGGGCGCGAAAAATTTTAATTCAAAAGAGGTTAACGCTTCATTTTGAATGAGGGCTTGTAACAATGCTGTAGTGCTTTTGTCGAGCTCTTTGGTAATAACCAGTGGTTTGTGTTGACGCCTGCCGGTAGCCTGCCCGGTGGCTGCATCACGCGGCGATAGTATCTCATGGTCAAAGGCAATCACCTCAATCAATCCTTCTTTTCCTTTTTGAATAGTACTGCCCTTAATATTACCTTGTTTGCTTCCGGTAATTTTCAGGTATGCATTTAATGCCATTGGTTTAGATTTTAATGCTAAGTTAATTGCATTAAAAATTACAATCTATACCCTAAACAGGCGACGGTTAGCTTAACTTGGATGATGTGCACGCTATGTCACTTTGGTTGGTATTGGTTGCTTTTTTTGATATTTTCCCTGGAGCCAGTGGCTGAAGGAGTTGACCCGCATAGCTTCCCGGAAATTGCTCTTTGAGCCCGAAACTGTCAGGTTCATGCGGAGGGCAAACATAAGTGCCAAATAACAGGTCCATCAAAGGTGAAATATTAGCATAATTACCCCGGTCTCTTTCTTTGTCGTGATGCCAATGGTGCAATTCGGGAGCGCCTATCAGCATCTTTAATTTTCCGATAGGGAGTCTTACGTTGGAGTGTATGTAAATAGCCCAGATGCCTCTGAATGCCACAATAAGCGCCAAAGCTTCCAGCTCAAACCCAAAAATAAAAGCGGGCAGGTTGATCAGGCCGATGGTGTAAATACTGTCAATGGGGTGCTCTCTGTGTGCTGCCAGCCAGTCGAGCTCTTCGGCGCTATGATGTACTTTATGAAACCGCCAGAGAAAGTCTACTTTATGCTGAAGCCGGTGACCCCAGTAAATAAGCAGGTCGCTCAAAAATAAAACCTCAACAGCCTGTAGCCATATTGGTTGTTGCCGGATCGTTTCTCTGAAAGTGTGAGGAATAACTCCGTCAAGCCAGAAACTAAAATATTGAAGCACCCATAGCACCACGCCGCTCCATAAAAGATACTGCCCTAAAAATAGCATAAGTCTGTTAGCCAGCCCTTCCTGAATGTTTTTTGACCTTGCCTGGCTGGAAAGGCTTTTTCCAGTGGAATAAATACCAGGCAAAGAAATAGCAGGCTTACCGCAGTGCCAAAGATGAGGTTTAAAAAATCCATTGTCTTTTATTTATGAATAAGGGTGTCTGTATTCTTCTTATAACTTTTGTAGTTGTATTCCTCTGTTTTGGGCTTAACAATGATGCCGGATTTTGAACTGCTCATGATTTGTTGTTCTGTAAGCAACACTTTAGGTTTTAATTTTTGTTTCCATAGATCAATAGGAGGCGTTTTTTTAGGTTCGGCCAGGATCATAGATTTGGAGGATGAGAGCATTCGTCTGTCAGGTACACTGTCCCTGTGCTTTGCCTGGCTCCTGATGCTATTTGATTGAATGCTGCTTCCGTTGGGACTGGTTTGTAAAGAACTGTCGGGGTTTACGATATCTGGAAAAAGGCCTGCCCTATAACACAAAAATACAATAACGAGTAAAGTAGATGATGTAAGTGCTAATCCTTTTAAAATTTTTATTCGTGTCATGGTAAGCAATTGAGTTGGCAAAAAAAATTATAAGTTTATATGCGCTATCTAAGTTAAATAAAAGACGGGAAAAAGTATTAATTATAGCATTGTTAATTCCTGAGTATCTTAAGCTGAATAATTATTGGTTAACACAGTTATTACTGCTTTGGCATGGCTTTGGTAATTATAGCTATTGCAGGAATGATGAGCGATCGTGGTTGATGATTTCAAAAATAGGGTGACCTGTTTTGAAAAATAGCGGGTTAGGAAATTTCGGAATGAATATAAAAAGTTGATCTATAAAAAACCGATCATGTTAACCTTTTAAATAAAGTCCGGCGATCCGCCGGGCTTTTTATAGATCTATGTGGTTGAATCATTCTCCTGAGAGGCGTCGTCCTGTAGCCATCTTATGGCGTCATCTATTTGCTCGTGAGGGTATATGCGTAGTTCTCCCGGTATGTCTTTGCAGGTTTCATTGGTGAAGTTTTTCAATCCATCCAGGTCACTGATAATAGCGCAACGTTGCCAGCTGCTCCAGTCTCTGATAGCCAGCCATAAGCTTTTGATCCACCAGTTGATAGAGAAGCTGCTAAGATCGTGCTCCAGTACCAGCATGTAGTTAAGTTCCTTGTGCTGTCTTTTGTATTGTTGTATTGCCGGTACAAGGCTTGTTTCAAAGTCATGCCCGCTAATAGTGCCGCTTGCTTTAAATGCTACAATGGTATCTGATATGTTTTTTATTTCTGTAATCATAGGGGGTTTTTAGAGGCCTATGTAGTATAGGTTAACCAAAGTCGTACCGAAAACCAGAGACGCCTTACTAAACCGGTATAAGCTGGGTTTAACCTGTTGATATCCACCTGTAAAAAATAATTCAGATAATAGACAGCCGCTTATTCAACCTTTTTGGGATATGCTGAAATTAATTAGGGAGCATTTATGTTTTTATATATCTTTATGATATCATTTTAATATCAAATAATTTATATGGAAAGAATCGTAAAACCAATGTCAGGATTTTTGGCGCTGATCATATCCTTTGCTATTTTAGGGTTGGGTGTTTTCTTTATCTTTTTCAATCTGAGCGTACTGTTGCCGGTGTAGTGTTGGGCGTACTATGTTTTTTGCTATTCGTTTTTTTATAAAAGGGTTGATGATCATTCAGCCTAACCACTCAAGAGTGCTTACTTTTTTTGGCAAGTATGTAGGATCTGTTAAAGAAAATGGCTTATTCTTTATTAATCCTTTGTATGGCACGCATAAATTAAGTTTACGTTCTCAGAATATGCAGGGACAAACTTTAAAGGTAAATGACAAGATGGGAAACCCGATTGAGATCGGCGCCGTGGTGGTATGGCAGGTTGGTGATACCTATAAAGCGGCCTATGATGTGGCAAGCTATGTTGACTATGTAAATACCCAGAGCGAAGCGGCAATAAGGCATCTCGCGGTAAGCTTTCCTTACGATAACCTGGAAGATGAGTATGCTGGTATTACATTAAGGGAAGGTGGTGAAAAAGTAAACCAGATACTGGAGCAGGAATTAACCGACAGGCTGGCACGGGCCGGCATTATTGTACAGGAAGCACGTATCAGTCACCTGGCCTATGCTTCTGAGATTGCCGGGGCAATGCTGCAACGTCAGCAGGCGACGGCTATTGTTGCGGCCCGTACAAAAATTGTAGAAGGTGCTGTAGGTATGGTAGACCTTGCATTGAAAAAACTATCTGCAGAAAATATTGTTGAGTTAGATGATGAGCGCAAAGCTGCTATGGTGAGTAATTTAATGGTGGTATTGTGCGGGGAAAAAGCAGCCCAACCCATTTTAAACGCAGGCACTCTGCATCACTAGAATACATGTTTTGAACGATAAAAAGAGTTTTATATTAAGAATTAATCCCGACACTTTTCAGGCACTCGAAAAATGGGCCGCCGACGAATTCAGAAGTGTGAACGGGCAGATAGAATACCTGCTGCATGAGGCGATTTCGAAATCGGGGAGAGGCAGGCCTGGGGCTAAGTCAGGCGATAAAGTCAAACCTAAGGGAAAGGAAAAGAATTGACCGATTTTGTGATCCTTGTTATTGAGGCAACAAGGATTATAACGGGCTTTAGGTTGAAAGCGCTTGTTCCAGGTCTGCAATAAGGTCGGTTATATCTTCTAGTCCTACACTCATTCTGATGAGCCCGTCAGTAATGCCTGCTTTTAGCCTCTGTTCCCTGGCTACTCCTGCGTGGGACATGGATGCCGGATGAGACACCAGCCTATCGGTAGTGCCCAGTGATACTGCCCTCACAAAAATATTCAGCTTATCGATAAATCGTATCGCTCCTTCAAATCCATCCTTTAATTCAAAACTAAGAACCGCTCCCGCGTGCCGCATTTGAGATTTGGATAGTTCATAATCCGGATGTGTTTCCAGTCCGTTATAATTTACTTTTGAAACAGCAGGATGTTGCTGAAGGAACCGGGCTGCCACTGCAGCATTGCTGCAATGCCTGTCCATACGTGTAGCCAGGGTTTTTATGCCTTGTAGTAGCAAAAAAGCATCAAATGGATTAGCATTTACGCCCAGTAGCTTATAGGTGTGATATACTTTTTGCAGGCTTTGCTGATCTTTACCTATAATCACACCGCCAATAGCATTTCCATGGCCGTTTAGAAATTTTGTGGTAGAATGGAAAATAAGATCGGTGCCCAATTTAAAAGGCTGTTGGAGATAAGGCGTTGCGAAAGTATTGTCTACCGTCACCAGTACATCAAACTTCTTCGCCAACCGGCTCACCGCTGCAATATCGATGCATTGCATACCGGGATTGGCCGGCGATTCCAGGTGAATGATTTTAATGGAAGCTTTTTGCTGTAAAGTAGCTTCCAATAATACAGTATCATTCAAATCCAGAGCAATATAACCAACTCCAAACCGGGGTAAAATACTATGAAAGAATTCGTGCGTACCTCCGTATAAAGAAGGGCCCGATAGGATAGTGTCACCAGCTGATATATGGGACATGATCATGGTAGCCATTGCTGCCTGTCCGGAAGCTGTCAATAGGCCCCATGCTTCAATGGTGTTCCCTTTTTCGTCGGTTATACCAAAGGCTTCCAGGTCTGCAATCAGTTTCGCGGCTGCATCTGTTGTGGGATTCCCAAATCTCGAATAAGTATATCCCTTTTCTTCGCCAGAGAAACGCGCCATGCCCTGAGCTGCATTGTCGAATGTAAAAGAAGAAGTTGCAAAGATGGGCATCGCGTGAGCATGCTCCGGCATTACTGCACTGCATGCGTGAATAGCAGCGGTAGCCAATCCATTAATATTTTTATGGGTCATAATAAATATAAGTTGAGCGGTTAATACCTGCTAAGTAAGAACATAATTGTTGGTTTACCGGCAATTGTCTGCATTTTCTGATACGAATTATTTTCGCTTTAGGCGGACTTAGCGCCAAAACAAATACCTTTGGCTATCGCGTTCTCCAATTCAATGTTTAATAGTCAATCACCTTATATCGTTTGGTTAGCAGCAGTAATTGTTGCAATACTTGTTGGTATAATTACCTATCTGCTGGTAAAGCTTTCGCGGTCCGACAAACAAAAGAAAGATATGGAAGCGCGCTTTCAACAGGTGGAAAACCAGGTAAATTCTTTACAACTCGAAACCTTAGAATCAAGGCTGAATCCTCATTTATTTAAGAATATTCTGAACTCCATACAGTCACACGCGTATCAAACTTACTTTGCTCTTGATAAGCTGGGTAATGTGCTGGATTATATTTTATATGAGAGCAGAAAAAACTGGTAACACCCAAAGAAGAAATAGAATTCGCTTTAAGCCTTATCGAAATTAATAAGATAAAAGTTAGTCCGCTATTTGAGTTGAATGTTAAAACAAAGATTAACGAGTCAGAACCCTTGTATAAACAAAGAATGCTGGCCCCGTTAATTTCTATCGACCTGATAGAAAATGCATTTAAGCATGCCGACCTGCAAAGTTCCGATGCTTTTATTTCCATCATTTTCGAATTCAGGGATGATCATTTTTACCTGACGGTTTCTAATAAGATCTCTTCTAAAAAACCGATCGAAAAGGAGAAGAGCGGAATAGGCGTGACTACCCTGGAGAACCGCCTGCGCATCATCTACAAGAATCATTTTAAGCTGGAGAAATTTATTGAGGGAGACGTTTATATTGCACATTTAAAAATTAATCTCTTTGAACACAAGGCTCAGATGCTTACTGCTCGATGACGAAATTCCGGGACTTACTTACCTGAAAATGCTTTGTGAGCAATTACCCGATCTGGAAGTAGTCAAAGCTTTTAATAATCCTTTACTTTTTTGAAGGAATTGCCGGAGCTGGAATTTGACTTTTGTATATTGGATATAGAAATGCCCGAAATGAATGGCCTGCAGGTAGCATCCCTTTTAAAGGGAAAACCGGTTGTTTTTACTACGGCGTATAAAGAATATGCCGCCGAAGCCTTTGATCTGGACGCTATCGATTACGTGAGAAAACCGGTTAAAAAAGAACGGTTGCAACAGGCTGTAGATAAAGTGAAGTACCGGTTGGAGAGTAAAAGCCAGGGACCTCGTTTTGTGCAGCTCAATACGGAAAAAGGAAAAGCATTGATCTATTTCGATCAGCTACTCTACATAAAAACATCAGAGGTGGATAGCAGGGATAAAACAGCTTTGCTGGCAGATCATAGTTACCTGACGCTTAAAAATATATCTTTTGAAAAGTTACAGGAACTGCTGCCAAAAGAAGATTTTGTACGCGTCAATAAAAAAGAAATGATTGCGCTGAAGACGGTGCAAACTTTTCTATCCGATGAAATTACAACCAAAATTACTGAGGCTTCAGGCGCTTTTTTAAAAGTGGTGTTAAGCGAGACTTATCGCAAAGAGTTTATTCAACGAGTCAATCTTTGAGTTCATTACAGTTTTTTACCTTTTCATTACATTTTTCGCATTTTAGTTACATTTTTCCTTTTTTTATTTTCAGATACTCTGCACTTTCGTAACCGGATAAAAGATGTGGGTAGTGGCTCTTTCCCGGGGAGAATTTTAAACCGCACACGCTATTTAAGATGGGCAAATTCAAAAATACAATCTTCTATATTTTTACCATTGGTGGGTTCTCTTTACTTATTTACTGGGTAGTAATAATGGGAGGCAAGCTGGAAGATGGGCGACAAGTGGTAAAGCCCAATTCTTTCAAAGGACAGTGGGGCGATTTTTTAGATTCATTTTCTACCAACCTGCAGCATCCACTGGCACTTTTGTTAGGGCAGATTATTACTATTATCCTGGTAGCTAAACTTTTTGGATGGATTTGCAGAAAAATTGGCCAGCCAACTGTAATGGGAGAAATGATTGCCGGTATCTTACTCGGACCTTCTTTGCTGGGAATGTACCTGCCTGAGTTTTCCAATATTTTATTCCCCAAACAATCATTGGGTAACCTGCAGTTTCTGAGCCAGATAGGCCTGATCCTGTTTATGTTTATTGTTGGAATGGAGCTGGATTTGAAGATGCTGAAAAAGCAAACGCATGATGCAGTAGTGATCAGCCATGCCAGTATTATTGTGCCTTTCGCATTAGGCATAGGATTGGCCTATTTCATATATGAGTCTTTTGCACCGGAGGGTGTACAGTTTCTTTCATTCGGCCTGTTTATGGGTATTGCAATGAGTATTACAGCTTTTCCCGTATTGGCAAGAATTGTACAGGAACGGGGATTACCAAAACAAAGCTGGGAGCGATAGTGATCACTTGTGCCGCTGCAGATGATATAACCGCCTGGTGTATACTGGCCGCTGTTATTGCCATTGTAAAAGCAGGCTCGTTTACCAGTTCTCTTTATACGATAGGGCTGGCGCTTGCTTACGTAACCGTAATGATCAAAGTAGTACGCCCGTTTTTGCTTCGTATCGGCAACATTTATACTTCAAAGCAGGCGCTGACCAAACCTATTGTTACGATATTCTTTCTAACCCTGATTGTTTCCGCTTATGCAGCAGAAGTAATAGGTATTCATGCACTGTTCGGTGCTTTCATGGCCGGGGCTATTATGCCCGATAATATTAAATTTCGTAATCTTTTTATTGAGAAGGTAGAAGATGTAGCCCTGATTGTATTACTGCCGTTGTTCTTTGTATTTACCGGCTTAAGAACGCAAATAGGCTTATTGAGTGATCCGGCACTATGGAAGCTCACGGCATTGATCATCGTTATAGCGGTTGCCGGTAAATTTTTAGGTAGCGCGCTGGCCGCCAGGTTTGTTGGCCAGAACTGGAAAGACAGCCTTTCGATAGGAGCGCTCATGAATACCAGGGGGTTAATGGAGCTCGTGGTATTAAATATTGGATACGACCTGGGGGTTCTTACTCCACAAGTGTTTTCCATGATGGTATTGATGGCCCTGGTAACCACTTTTATGACCGGGCCGGCACTCGATCTGATTAATTGGGCGTTTAAAACAAAACCACAGGCATCGGCACAGGAATTAAAGGAGATGAGTAAGTATAAAATATTACTCTCTTTTGATCAACCTAAAACAGGCCTGGGCTTACTAAAATTAGCGAATGCTTTTACGAGTAAAATGAATGGTAATGCATCGCTTACAGCCATACACTTTTCTCCATCAAACAAATTGCATTTCTATGATGTGGAAGAATATGAAAAGGAAGTGTTTCGCCCCGTAGTAGAAGAGTCCGTTAACCTGAATCGAAAGCTGGAGACGGTTTTTAAAGAGTCTACTGATCAGGATAATGAAATTATCGCAGCAGCTAATAAAGGAAATTATGATCTGTTGCTGATTAGTCTTCAGGAGTCGATATATGAAGGAAGCCTGTTGGGAAGGTTGCTGGGCTTTACAACAAGGATCATGAATCCCGAAAAGCTATTGAATACGGTTACCGGCAGGGAGAATATTTTTGAGAGCTCACCGTTTGATGAACATACCCGCCAGATTGTTTCTAAATCACAGGTTCCGGTGGGTATTTTGGTGGATAAAGGATATTCAGATTTTGACCAGGTATTTATTCCTATCTTAGAAGAGCAGGATGTTTTTTGACGGATTATGCCCAAAAGCTGATTCATAATACCGGAGCCCAGGTAACCATTGCAGATACGTCGGATATTTTAAAAAGAAATGATGCAGCAAGAGAACGGATCCGGTCTATAGAACAAAAGGCGCCGAATCATATTGCCCTGAATAGTGCCGCGGTTATTACGCCGGAAAACCTGAAAGGACGTAACCTCATGCTCATCAGTCTTAACAGCTGGAGCGCATTGATAGAATCAAAAAGCGACTGGCTATCCGATATACCATCCACATTGGTAATTTCGGATAAGCCCGAATAATAAATAGTATTTATTCTGTTAACATTTAAAAACTTTCATTATGGATTTAAACAAAGTACAGGATACGATCATAGAAGAATTTGAATTAATGGTCGACCAGGTTAAAAGCAAGTTCAAATATCTTCGTCATTTCGCTGAAATGGGCGCAAAACCTGCTCTGAATGTTATTGAAAGAACAAATGAAAAGTTGATCAGGCTTACTAAATCCCGTATCTGGCTCGATGCTGAATACCTGGATGGAAAAGTGTATTATTATGGCGATAGCGATAGTAAGATCATCAGGGGATACTGGCGTTGTACATCAGGGTTTTCTCCGGAAGAACACCCCAGGAGATCATTAATTCCGATGTGTATTTTACCAATGAAATCAGCCTTCATAGTAATTTATCAGCTGAAAGAAGAAATGATGTTTCATCTGTTTTACAACGGATCAGAGCCGTAGCTGCCGGATACAAGCTGAAGAGTTTAGGCGCGTAAGATGTAACAGCTTTTCAATGTAAATTCGTTGGCTGGCTTTATCTGTCCCTTTAAGCCTAAGTTGCGCTTACGGGTTAAATCAGCTGTAATGCAGGGTAATAATGCCACGTATATGTTGGTGTATAAAAAAATATATATAATATTTACAACCCTTGCACTCTATATATCGTCAAAAAACTAAATTTGGCATCGCAATTGCATTTTTATATTTAAAATGATATATATGAGTATTACTAAAAACCTGACAGTCCTCCTTGTAGCCACTTCTATTTTCCTGATATCCTGCTCTTCCAGCAAAAATGCGCCGGTAGCGCCGAGAAAGGACTTTAAAGGTAATTGGACCATCAGCTCTGCGAGATTGGAAGGTGCTGACGGTAAAATAAATATTACCGCTTTCGATGATGCAGCTTTAAAATGCTTTGAAGGCAGCGAATGGGTGCTTCCTAACAATGGCTATGGCTCTTACACCATCAATGGCGGTGCTGACTGTCCGGGCGGAGAAAGGAAGATCATCTGGTCTCAGCGTGTAAGCGGTGGTACTACACTATTTAATTTCAAAAAAATGGATGGCGTAAAAAGAGCGATTCCAAACATGTAGAGGAAGGATACTCCTTGGAGGTTACTTCTTTTGCTGAAAATTCTTTTATCGCCAGAAGCCCGATCCAGTTTGAAGGGAAAACTGTTTATATAGTTTATAATTTTGAAAAAGATAAATCATAAACGCTATTAATTAAATTGAAGCCGCTTCTTTTGGGAAGCGGCTTCATCGTATCAGCAAGGATTAGTATGCTTTAATGAGAAGGCGAGCAATGACTGGTACCCAGTGGCGCGGCGCTAAAAGCCGGGCTTATATAAGGGATACCCAGGTTTAGTCCGCGTAAGATCATCAGAACTGCTACGATGCCGATGAAATAAGGTAAGGCTTTTTCATCGTTGACCTTAAAGAAAATGAAACCAGGTGCCCTGTGATCATCAGGATCAGCATTAATGGAATAGTGCCCAGGCCAAAAGCTGCCATAAATATCCCGGATTGCAGTGGTCCGCCAATGATCAATGCCGATGCGATGGCCATATAAACCAGCCCACAGGGTAAAAGGCCGTTAAGCAGCCCGAAAATAAATAAACCCTGTATTGAGGGCTTTCTGTTTAAAAACCGGGCAACATATTTTTTGAAACTTACCTGAAATGCAGACAGGATCTTTATAGAAGGCAGGTATTTACCCAATAAAAGTATTAGCAGTATCAGTGCTCCCATGGCAATAGAAAATAGTTGCTGGTAGCCTATTGCAACCAGGCGCGACCCGGTCCAGCCCAGTATTGCACCCATTGAAAAATAAGTAACGGTGCGGCCGGTATTGTAAGCCAGTGCAGACAGGAAACGTTTTAAGCCTGTGGTGCTATTGAGCGGCAATGCCAGGGCTAAAGGGCCGCACATGCCTATGCAGTGTACACTGCCGGCCAGTCCCATAGTTAAACCCATTATAATAGCTTCCAGCATTTACCGAATATTGAAATTTTGCTCGTGATAATAGACGCGGCCTTCGTTGCTCCAGTCGATACGAACTTTGTACCAACCTTTTTTGAGGTAGCTTAAAGGCACCTGGTAAAGATCTGTTTTAGCACCGCTCATGGGTATTGTTTTGTCGTCTTTAGCGTCAGATAATTTCATGAACTGTATGGATCCTGAATCCAGCAGTGTTACAGATGCAGATGGGAAAGAAATTCTTATTGCGGCACCGTCATTTTCTAAGGTAACCGAATCGTTCAGGGCCTGAAGGTTTTTCTTCCCGTCAATTACCTGCTGATATTTCATTTCCCGCTCGTAATAATTGGTGTCAACTACTTCGTTGGTCTGACGCATGGAGATATATACCATGGATATGATCCCTGCAACGAATACAACAAGGATGATAATAATTCTGTTTCCCCAACTCATATTTTTAAGTTTTTTGTTAAATAAAAGGTCCCAGGAAGGTAGATGTAATGGTCTGTATCTTTTGCCCGTTGCCATATACACTAATTCTTATTTTGGATGACCTGGCCTTGACTTTATCTAAGGGCACTGCTATAAAAAACGTTGCGTTACTTAAACTTTCCGCTTTTAAAGTGTGATGTTTGGTATCGATCATTTTAACAGTACCCGGAATGTCTCCTTCTACTCTTAGTTCATACTGCACATCACTATGAGTTTTATTAATGATCTTTGCCTGGAACAAATTAGAAAGAGAGTCTTTCCCCACCTCCTGGTATAGCTGTCCTTTTACTCTGGATATAGAAGTGTCAATGCTTTTCCTGGACAGTAATAAAAAAGACATTAACCCTACCAAAGCCAGTAACAGCACCGAATAAAATCTGATCTTCCCATTAATTCTGAAGGGTTGCTTTTTAGAGATCTGGTTCTCTGAAGCCATGCGTATCAATCCTAAAGGGCGATTAATTTTATCCATTACCGAATTGCAGGCATCAATGCAGGCGGTACAACCAACACATTCCATTTGTACGCCATTTCGTATATCAATGCCGGTAGGGCATACATTTACGCATAGTTTACAGTCGATACAATCACCCAACTGCTGGTCTATGCCTTTTTGATCTTTCCCCTGGGCTCACCACGGTTGTAATCGTAAGATACCTGCATGGTGTCTTTATCAAAGAGCACGCTTTGCAATCTCCCATAGGGACAAATAGTAGTACAAACAATATCTCTGACAAGGGCAAAAACAAAATAAAACAACCCGGTGAAAAACAGGAGACCCGCAAATAGCCCCGCGTTCTCAGAGATCGGATGTTCGATCAGGTTCAATACTTCTTTTACACCAAGTATGTAGGAAAGAAATGTGTGCGCAATTAAAAAAGAAATGAAAAGAAAAATGAAGTGCTTAAGCGTCTTTTTTAAGAGCTTTTCTTTCCCCAGGAACCATCATTTAATTTTTTTGCTTGTTCGGAGGGCCTTCTATCCACCATTCAATTTTGCGGAATACGAATTCCATAAAAATTGTTTGCGGGCACATCCAGCCGCAAAATACCCTACCGTATATAACGGTAAACAGTGCAATGAAAACAATAAATGCAATCATCGCTATCGCGAATATAAAGAAGTCATCGGGCCAGAAAATTTTGCCAAATAGAATAAACTTAGCTTCAGTAAAATTTAATTGTATTGCAGGTAAACCGCTTATTTTAATGAACGGAAGTGCAAAGAATAAGCCCAGGTATAAAAAGGAAAGATAATTGCGGTATTTATATAATTGGCCTTTTGGTTGTAACGCATAAATCCATTTACGTTTTCCTTTATCAGTAACATTACTGTGCCTGTCGCGAAAACTATCGCTTACTTTTTGCGGGCCAATATCATCTATTCCTGTTTCCATTTTTTAAGACGGCTTATAGTTTTGCCGTTTGAGTACTGCCTGTTGTTGCTTTTGCAGATGTGGAGTCCGCCTTCTGTGTTTCTTTATAAAGCTCACCCTGAGGCTCTTTGGCGCCTGCCGGTTTGCTGCCATGTGTAGATTTAATATAGCTGGCCAGTTGCGCAATCTGGTCGGCAGAAAATACGTCCTTCCAACTCATCATTCCTTTTTCCACAACTCCTAGTCTGATCGTTTTAAAAACGTCTCCAATACTGCCGCCGTGCAACCAAAAGTCATCAGTTAAATTAGGTCCCACACCACCCTGGCCATCGCTACCATGACAGGCAGAACAGTTGCTTGTATATAGCGCTCTTCCTGCTTCAATTCCTGTTGCATCCAGCATGGTAACGGTGTTTTCGTTGATGGCATCGCCTTTCAATTTCATGTACGCCTGCTTTTCAAGATTTGCTTTCGTTATGGCAATTTCATATTCCTCATATTGGCCGGGTCCTGCCTTAGAAACATGATAATGCCAGAGGTATCCGATACCGAAAATGATAGATGCAATAAACGCAATGGTAAACCAGGGTGGTGTTACATTGTCCAGCTCTTTAATGCCATCATAACTATGCCCTACGTCAAGAGAGGCTTCTTCGTCCATAGGTTTGAGCTTATTAACACGGCTCCACCAGGAGGAAGCATCTTTTAGTTTTGTTTTTCGTTCGACCGTTTTTTCTCTTTGCAGATCTTCTATACCCGTGAAAAAGCGGATCCAATAAACTAATGCAAATATGGTGATCAATTCCAGGCCTACGATACCTAATAACAGGTAGCGAAAAATATGGGCATCGGAGAAAACGCCGGTTACAGGCGCTGCAACTTCGCCGCCCTCCTGGCCAAAAGCCTGCAATGCGCCTAATGATAATAAGCCTACCAATAAGGATTTGGTGATCTGCCCGGTGGTGTTTTTGTTGCTTTTTCTTTTCTTGTACAGATCGAGTGCGGCCCTTAGCGTATAGCCCAGAACACCTATCACCATTGCCAGCAGGGCAATAGCAAATATTAAAACAGCATTAGCGTCCAGTGTAAAAGAGGGTGGAGTAGTAGCCCCGGTATTCTCCTGGGCCGGCAATGGCATTGTTCCTGTAAGCAAAAGAACTATAAATAACGTAATGGTTTTTGTTGTTTGTAATTTTTTCATCGCAGTTACTTTTATTGATCGTCAAGAGGTATATTTTCCATTTCTGCTATTGTATCACGGCTGGCTCTCATGGCGTAAATGATAACCAGTACAAAAACGGTAGTGAATAGCAACAATGAAATGATTGGGTAAATGCTGACACCGCTTATTTTTTCGAGATAGTTAATGAATTTCATTTTCTATAATTTTTTATAAAAGGAGTGCGGCTTGGGTAGGTCCGTACCGCATTCCTGATGTTATTTAGTTGACGGCGCTTCGCTTTTGATGTCAGTGCCAAGTCTTTGCAGGTAGGCTATCAGGGCAACAATCTGTTTGTCGCTCATGATTTTGATCTTTTCTTTTTCCAGTCGTTTAGTAATTTCTTCTGCCTGTTTTTTCAGATCGTTTATGGCATCGGCTTCGTAACCTTCCTGGTATGGTACACCCAGCTTACGCATAGCGTGTATTTTTGAATTGGTAGCGCCTATATTGATGGTTTTTTCAAATAGCCACGGATAAGGAGGCATTACAGATCCGGGTGCCATGGACGTCGGATCCAGCATGTGGTTAACATGCCAGCTGTCTGGATACTTACTTCCAATACGTGCCAGGTCGGGCCCGGTGCGTTTGCTGCCCCAGAGATGCGGATGGTCGTATACAAATTCACCTGCCTTGGAGTATTCGCCATAACGAGCTACTTCATGACGGAAGGGCCTGATCATTTGAGTGTGACAGTTGTTACAACCTTCCTGAATGTAAATATCACGTCCGTGCAATTCAAGTGGTGTATAAGGCTTAACGCTGCTAATGGTAGGTACATTTTCTTTTACCAGGAAGGTGGGCACCATTTCTACCATCCCGCCGATTGCTACCACTATTAAGCTTAATACTAAAAGCATAACGGGCCTGCGTTCTATTTTAGAATGCCAGTGTGCTTTGGCTGGAGCTTTATAATTTTTTGTCAAAGGCGCAGCGCTGGCTTCCTCACTTGCTACAAATTTCCCTTTCCTGGCTGTTTTGATCAGGTTGTACACCATCAGGAAAACACCTATAAGATAGATAGTGCCACCAATAGCACGCAAGGCATAAAATGGAACCATTTGCTGTACTACATCAATAAACTGGTACTGTAGCTGACCTTCGGGGGTAAAAGCACTCATCATAAAATAACTCCTGAAAGCTGCCCAGTACATGGGAACTGCATATAGAATGATACCCAGGGTGCCGATCAGAAAGTGTGTCCCTGCGAGTTTCCTGGAGAATAGGGTAGTATTAAACATTTTAGGTATCAGCCAGTACATCATACCAAAAGTTAAGAACCCGTTCCAGCCTAAAGCTCCTATATGAACGTGTGCAACGGTCCAGTCGCTATAATGTGAAATAGCATTTACATTTTTTAACGACAGCATAGGCCCTTCAAACGTAGCCATACCATAACAGATCACTGCTACTACAATAAATTTTAAAACAGGATCTTCACGTACTTTATCCCAGGCTCCTCTCAGAGTAAATAACCCGTTCAACATACCACCCCAGCTGGGCAGTAAAAGCATGATAGAAAGCGCTGTGCCTAAAGACTGGGCCCACTCGGGCAAAGCGGTATATAATAAGTGGTGAGGGCCCGCCCATATATAAATGAAAATAAGACTCCAGAAGTGCACAATACTTAACCGGTAGGAGTAAATAGGGCGGTTAGCGGCTTTCGGCAAAAAGTAATACATCATGCCCAGGAACGGTGTGGTAAGAAAAAAAGCTACGGCATTATGCCCGTACCACCATTGTACCAGCGCATCTTGTACACCAGCATACCAGGAATAGCTTTTGAGGCCTGAAACCGGCATTTCAAATGAGTTGACAATATGTAATAATGCAACAGTAATCCATGAGCCCAGGTAAAACCAAATGGCTACATATAAGTGCCTTTCCCTGCGGGTAAGGATCGTACCCATCATGTTGATGCCAAATACCACCCATATCAGGGTAATGGCAATGTCTATGGGCCACTCCAGTTCTGCATATTCTTTTGATGTGGTGAAACCTGCAAGCAGTGTAACTGCCGCTGCTACTATGATCAATTGCCAGCCCCAGAAGTGAATTTTGCTGAGGGCATTGCTCCACATGGGTGCTTTCAGCAACCTGGGCATAGAATAGTACACCGCAGTGAAAATGGCATTACCCACAAAAGCGAAAATAACTGCGTTGGTATGTACCGGGCGAACGCGGCCAAAAGTGGTAAATTCTAAACTGAAATTTAAAGCAGGAAAGGCCAGTTGAAAAGCAGCCAGTACCCCGGCCAGCATGCCCACCACACCCCAGGTAACGGTGGCGATGGCAAACATTTTAGGAATTTTGTTGTCGTAGCTAAATTTTTCTAACTCCATGTGCTTTGGTTATTTGTTTTTTGTATTGTTTTCATCAAATAGTATACGGTTGGGAGGAGCGTAGTCATCTTCATACTGACCATCCTTAATGCTCCATATCAACGCTGCCAGGAAAACGCCGGCAATTAATAAACTTGCAATAGCTGTAATAACAATGATGCTCATTTGTCACACGAAGGTCACTTTAACAATGCGGGAGAAACTTGATATCAAACAGACAGGAGTATGATATAAGTCATTTTATGCGCGTGGTAATTTTCGGCCATACCATTCCGATAGGATAAATGTTATTAGAATGATGCTGATCGTACTGGCGGGCATCAGGATAGCGGCAATCACAGGTGCTAAAAGACCTTGTAAAGCGAAGTAAAGACCAATGATGTTGTAAAAAATGGATATAATAAAACTGACAATGATGATTCGTTTAGCCTTTGTGGCAAAAGTCAGTAAGCTATTTAAATTTGTTAAAGCGGTTCCGTTAATGATAGCATCAGAAGCTGGTGTGAACGAATTATTGTCTTCCATTACCGCAATGCCTACCTCGCTTTTCCTGAGTGCCCCTGCATCATTTAAACCGTCGCCGCCATCAATACCTTTTCACCGTTGGCTTGTAAGGCGGTAACATAATTGTATTTGTCTTCCGGCGACTGATTAAAGTAGATCTGCCTGCTGCCTCCGGTCATTGCCTGTAGCCGGGCTCGTTCCGCGTTATTATCTCCGCTGAGAATAGAGACAGAGAACCTTTTATTCAGTTCTTTTAACAAGCCGGCAAGGCCAGGACGATACATGTTTTCCAGCTCAAATACACCTCCGGCAACACCGTCTATCCATGTAAAAGCCGCACTGGTGCTGAAGGCTTCATCATCGGGAGCGCCGGCTTGAACAAAGGCCTTGCTACCTATTTTGACATGCCGGTCATTGATCCAGCCTTCAATCCCTTTTCCCGGAACGTTGGTAAAGCTATCTGCAGAATAGGTTGACTTTATATGTAAATGATCATATACAGCTTTGCTTAAAGGGTGGGTAGAGTGTCGTGCAAGAGAGGCGATCAGCTTTTTCTCTTCTTCTGTCAGTATTTTCCCTTTATAGGTTACCCGGGAATTTTTATTAAGAGTGATGGTGCCCGTTTTATCCAATACAACGTGCGTAATATCCGCGAGGTCGGTGATCACATCGGAATTTTTAAGAAACAGGCCTGACCTGCTTAAAACACGCATTACGTTGCCATTGGTAAAAGTAGAAGCCAGGAGTAATGCACAGGGGCAGGCCACAATTAAAGTAGTGGTCAATGCATTCCACATAGTCGTATAAGAGCCCTGGGTCAACCAGAATGCAGCGCTGATAAAGGTTAGCGCAAAAACAACCAGGGTAAAGTAGTTGCTGATCCTGTGCAGATGAAGGCTCGCCGCCGAGTCGCTTTTCCCGTCTTTGTTCCAGAGATTGGTAAGGTAGCCCTGGTCAGATTTCTTTAATACCATCAGTTCTATACGTTCTCCCAATTGTTTGCCTCCGGCATATATGATTGAACCAGGGTCGATCTGTTTCGGAAGACTTTCGCCGGTAACAAAGCTGTAGTCGATCAGCGCTTTGCCTTTGGCTAAAATTGCATCCGCAGGTATAATCTCCTGGTCAAAAATCTCTATAATATCTTTTTCCTTCAGCTCATGGATCATTACCGGCTCAATACTACTGTTTCGTTTTACGTTAACTGCAATAGGGAAGAAGGATTTATAGTCTCTGTCGAAAATCAGCGATTGCTGGGTGCGATCCTGTGCCCATCTACCCACCAGCATAAAGAAAACGATGCCGCTCATGCTGTCAAAATAGGTATTGCCATCCAGTACAAAAAGATTATAGAGGCTCCTGGTAAAAGTAAGCAGGATCGCGAGTGCAATGGAGCTGTCGATGTTTAAATGCCTTGTTTTGACAGAGCCGAGGGCATTGTTAAAAAACTCCCTGGAGCAATAAAAAAAAACAGGGAGTGAAAGCAATAAGGCAATGTAACGGAATGCGGTTCCTGTTTTTTCCTGGAGGTAATTGGTTACGGAAAAGTATTCGGGAAGGCTCAGCATCATAATATTGGCAAAACAAAATCCGGCAATACTTATTTGCGTAATTCGCGAGTAAGCATCTTTACGTCCTGATTGGGTAGCACTCAGGCTTAGATAGGGCTCGTATCCAACAGCAGTCATGGTTTCCACTACTTCTCTTAAAGATGTTTTGCGATTGTTGAAAACAACAAAAACTTCTTTTTTACAAAGTTGACCCTCGCAGATAAAATGCCTGGTTGAAGTTGATCGAGGTGTTCTAAAAGCCAAAGACAGCTGCTGCAATGTATTTGTGGTACAGAAAACGTAATATGAGATTGTTCTCCGTCAGAAAAAGAAAACAGCTGGCCAATGATTTCTTTTTTGTCAAGATAGGCGAATTTGTTCTTTCTTTTTTGTTGTAGTTGCTGGTTCCCGGGATGAACATTGAGATCGTAATAGGTGCAAAGATCGTTTTCATGGAGAATTTCATACACCAGCTTACATCCGGCGCAACAAAAAGCTTTGTTACCTATTTTATGATGATTGTCGTTGCAGGCATCGCCGCAATGGTAGCAGGTGGTTGCGATCTGTACTGTTGTATTGCTCAAGGGTTGACTTTATATGAATGGCAAAGCAAGGCACTAAGCATCTGTTGAGCGCTGACCCTGATCATGCTCATAAATGATTGTTGTCAATAAGGGTTACTGTTTTTTAAACGAACTATAGGATTAAAATAAAACGGGTAAGCCATGCCTACCCGTTTCAAACTCAGTGTTAAGGATGAGATTATAAAAACTTATTTTTTATCAAATGCAACGATTGTAGCCACAGCCTGGTTGGCATTGGCATTCGCTTTAAAATAAATCCTTCCGTCGGCCGTAGCTGTCTGTCCGGATGATACGAGGGAGCTTTTTAATGCTTCATTTACTTTGGCTGCGAAATTGCTCTGGGTGCTGTTGTTAATGGCCTCGTTTACGAGGTTATAGTTTAATTCTTTTTTACTGGTAACTATAGCCATGTAATCACGGTTACCTACGTTGTCCGCCTCAAGGGATTGAGATTTGGGGAACAGTCGGTAGCCGGTGATGCCACAGTAAGGCGCATGTTTGGATACAGTTTCTCCTGGTTTTAAGTAAGGAAATAGTACATAGCTGCTGCCATTCGTTTCCTGTCCGAAGATATAAATATAGCATTCTGTAGAATTCTTCACCTCCATTTTAAAACGGGTGCCAATAGCTATGGGAGTGGCAGTTTGAAAGGAGTTATTACCGGTAGATTTTAGCTTAATATATTGCCTGGTGGTATTGTCAACCAGGCCAATATTGCATTCCAGGGGTAGAGACGCAACAGCCGATGATTTAGGTAGCGGGTCAATGCCATAAGCTTCCCTTACATATTCCTTAAAATCCCCGTAACGCACCCAGGCATTGCCATTATTACCCCATTGAGGCGACCAGCTGTTCATGATCTGGAAAGCACCTCCATATTTATTGTCGTCGTAGCCTATAACGCACATGGCATGACCACCCAGCCCAACCTGCGACTGATCGGCTCCCTGGGGCTGCCACAATTCTTTGCCCATCATACCCTGCATAAAACTTTGTCCTACCATCATGCCAATAACTACGGGAGCGTCTTTCGAAAGGTGCTCTTTCACAGCCCGAACACTTATTTGGTTCAAATTGTCTCCCTCCGTCAGCCTGGTGAGCCATGGATCAGGTTTTGTTTACCTGCCTGTATCGCACCTCCATCTGGGGTGCGGCTACAGTCCTGGTCACTATAGGGGTATTGGCTCAGGGCTACACCTCCATTGGCCTTCATGGCTTGCATGGCGCGTTGTATATAAGAACCCTGGCAGTCGTCTCCCAGGCGTATCTGGTTGTATAAATAGGAGGGGCTAAAGACGATGGAGTTGGGGTCTTTACCGGTTGCCGCAGCAGTTAAAATGGTTTGAGCGGCATAAGCGCTACTCCAGGCCACACAGCTGCCCTGTTCTCCCTGGTCGCCCCGGCGGGGAGCAAAACGAAGCAGGGATACCGCTTCAGGCAAAGGATTTTTGCTGTTATTGTCTTCCAGGCCCTCGTAAATAGACGCTTTGTTAAATTCATTGGGATTATAACTGTAGCCGCTTTGTGAAAATAATTGCTGTGCTACGTCTCCAATGTTCAGATTGCTACAGCTGCCACTACCGCGGCCCATAAAAACCACAGTGCGGCGCCTATTACTAGCAGAAATATGATCTTCTTACCCCTGAACAAACTAAGCAGCAAGGGGAGAAGGGCAAAAGACCGCCACCGCCACCAGATCCTGAGCCCCCTCCCCCGGTCATTGTTGTAATCATTATCCTGTCCGTTCTGGTCATCAGTCATTCTTATAGGCATGATCTAAATTTTTAATAAAAATAGTTGATTATATACATCGGTTCATATCTCCAATAAAATATATGTATGCCAGGTTTATCCGCTCTAAGACCGTATTATCTTTCTAAAAAGCCACTGATCCTGTTTCACAATGCTTATCTTTGCGCCCTTCCGAAGGGGTTCTTCGGACAAAAAATTACAGCTCATAATGAAGTTTGATCGTAATACCGTCATTGGTTTTTCTCTTTTGGCGGTGCTTTTTATCTTTTATTTTGTTTATAATTCGAAACAGCAAACTGCTGCCCGCGCAGAACAGGCACTGCAGGACTCTATTGCGAAAGCAATGCAGCCTAAAGTAGACTCTGCTGCATTGCGTTTAAACGCCTTAAAAGCTGATTCTCAACTACATGTTGCCAAAGCAGGGATGTTTCAACAATCAGCAAATGGACAAGAGCAATTGATTTTTGCAGAAAATAGTGTGTTTAAAGTTGCTTTTACTAATAAGGGGGCAACCCAAATACGTAGAGTTGAAAAAATTTAAGAATTCAGAAACACAGCAACCGGTGAAATTAGCTGCTTCTGATTTCAATAAGATCAGCTATGCCATTAACACAGCCGCCAATCAAAGCTCTCAAACTGCCGACCTGTTCTTTAGCAATGGTAAGGTAGAGCAGGGGCCTTCAGGTTCTCAATTGGTGAGTTTTGAGTTAAAGGGAGGTGATAGCACGCAAAGCAACACCTATATCACGCACCAGTATATTATTTATCCGGATACCTATAAAATTGACCTTAATATTTCTTTAAGTCAGCCTGCACAGTTGCTTACACAGGGTAATTTAAACCTGATGTGGCAGTATGAAGCTCATCAGCAGGAAGGTGATATTGAGTTTGAAAAGCAAAATACACAGGTAGGCTATATGGAAGATGGCAGCTTTGACTACCATACCATCGGCAAAACCAATATTGTAGAATTTAGCAAATCAGTAGAGTGGGTTGGTGTGAGACAACGCTTTTTCAATACATTTTTAATAGCAAAGAATAAATTTTCTGGTGGCAAAATGGAATGGAGTATGCCAGAAAGCAATAGTCATATTGTTTCTCAGTCCACTGCCAATATGCGCGTTTCTATCAACCCTGCTGCTACGGCAACAGTACCGCTGAGTTTATTTTACGGACCTGCTGATTATAATATCCTGAAGAAAGAAGGGGGTGGGTTGAGCAAACTTGTAAACCTGGGGCAGGGTATTTACGCTTTTGTAAGACCATTGAACCAGTATGCGGTTATTCCTATTTTTAATTTCTTTAAGGGCTTTGTATCCAGCTATGGTATTATTATCGCCTTACTTACGCTTATCATCAGGCTCCTTATCTCTCCTTTAAACTATAGCAGTTATTTGAGTGGTGCCAAAATGAAGGCGCTAAGACCTGAAATAGCCAAGCTCAAAGAAAAGCATGGTGATGATCAGCAGGCCATGAGCATGGACCAGATGAAGTTGTTCAGAGAAGCAGGTGTAAATCCTTTAGGCGGTTGTATACCAGCTTTATTACAAATTCCTATCTTCTTTGCTTTATATAGCTTCTTTAGTTCCAATGTAGATTTGAGAGGTGTAGATTTCTTGTGGTCTCACGACCTATCAGCCTACGATGCACCTATCAAATTCGGATTTAATATACCGTTGTTAGGAGATCACCTGAGCTTATTCACGATTGCAGCGGTAATCACCAGCTTACTAATTTCTTTGTACAGTATGAGCATGACACCGGATCAAAATAATCCGATGATGAAGTATATGCCTTATATTATGCCTATATTCCTGCTGTTTATATTTAATAAGCTACCATCGGCTCTTACATGGTATTACACGGTATCGAATATCATTACATTAGTATTGCAGTTTATTATCCAGAACTACATTATCGATCACAACAAGATTCTGGCAAAAATTGAAGCCAATCGCAAAAAGCCTAAAGGCAAATCCAAGTGGCAGGAGCGGCTGGAGCAAATGCAGGAACAGCAGAAGCAAATGCAGCAAAAACAAAATAAGAAATAAGTATCATAGAAATCCGGGTTATTTATAGCCCGGATTTTTTTAAGCAACTTATTGTTTATCTTGTAGCGTCTATAGGTTATATTGAATTCAACTAAAATGAAAACTCGATTTTTACCCCTACTGGCTCTTGTATTAGGAGCTAAGTTGTCGGTAGCGCAAAAAAAGCTAACTGAAGCCACCATCTATTATGATATAGTGGTCAGCACAGATAATCATACTCCCAAAAAGGCTGATATGCTGGATGGCTCCACTAATATTATCTATGTAAAGGGTAATATGAGCCGCTCTGATTTTATAAGCTCGCTCGGCTCGCAGTTCACTATCTACGATGACAAGAGCGGTACAGCCAATGATGTAAGGGAGTATGGAAATAAGAAATTTCTGATTAGCTATTCCAATGCAGAGTGGAAGTCTTATAATAAAAGATACGAGGGCGTAACCTACAAAATTGAAAATGAGTTTAAGAAAATAGCCGGCTACCAGTGTCAGAAAGCAACCGGTAAACTAGCTAATGGCACAGCTTTCACTGTTTTTTTTACAAAGGATCTGATTCCCACAAATGCTAATTTTCAAAGCATTAACAAAGGGTTGCCAGGATTAGCTATGCAATACGATGCAGCAAGGGGAAATGACAAAGTTACTTTTACTGTTTCTAATATCGAATTCACCCCGGTGGCCCTGGCAAAATTTGATATTCCCAAGACGGGATATCGTGTGATGTCTTACACTGAATTTAAAACACAAAATACCAGATAAAAAAATCCCGGGAAACCGGGATTTTTTTTATCTGTAAACTTTTTCTACTTACCGGAGTAATTCCGCAATATTTCGTTTGGATTAAAAGTAAGTTTATTCAAAATTGCTTTCTTTTTGTAAGGAAGCAAATAGCTATTCTGACCTTTTTGAAAACTAATAATATTCAGGTTTGAATAAGTTGCATTGGCTGCCGACTCAGTATTAATAAGGTTTTCACCTTTGAAATACATAGGCGATCTCAATGAAAAAGAATTGAGCTGCTTCGATGATTTATTGTCTAATGAAAAATTTTTAGGTTTTTCTTTACCGAAATCATCAGCAACTACCTCTCCTCCGCAAATGCTACTGCGGATAAAGAAAAGATAAACAGAAGGTTAAAAAAAATGGCCTTTAGCATAACGTATGATTTAAAGACATAACAAAGATACGAAATTTTATGAGAATGTATAATAAATTTTAATTTTTTATTAACAATTGTTAAAATGCCAAATATTGGGCCAAAAATAGTTTTTCACAATAGGAGGAAAACTTAGTGCTGGTTTAATTGTTGAACTGGTATAAATTAGTAATTGTTAATAGTTCGGTCGTTCGTTTAATATTTAAAGAAGATTATTATGAGAGATTTTTCCCAACACGATGAAGATAAAGACCAGGAATTAGATGAACTGTTGCAACGATATGAGAACCTTAGAAAGGGAAGGGGCAGTTCTTATCTGGAGGAAGAGGCTTTCGAAAAAATTATTGAACATTTTGAGTCGCAGGAACAATATATTAAGGCTTTGCAAGCCGTAGAAATTGCAACGGAGCAGTTTCCTTATTCTGCGTCCTTGCTGATCAAAAAGCAGACCTGTTGTTAAACAGGCGGCAATATGACGAGGCACTGACCTTGCTGGAGCAGGCGGCTATTTTCGACAACAGCAATATTGATATCTATATTTTAAAAACGGAGGCTTTCCTGGCCCTGGATCGCCAGGAAGAGGCCGTAGCCTTGTTGAATGAAGCGCTCGAACTCTTTGAAGGCGAGGATAGGGTAGAGCTGTTATTTGAATTGGCAGATGTTTACGATGATTACGAAGATTTTGATAAAGTCTTCGATTGTTTGAAGGAGATTCTCCACCAGGAGCCGGATAATGAAGAAGCACTGTATAAAATTTGTTTTTGGACAGATTATACCGGGCGTAATGCAGAAAGTATTGAGATTCATAAGAAAATAATTGATGACTATCCCTATAGCGAGCTAGCCTGGTTTAACCTGGGTGCGGCTTTTCAGGGAATTAAGTTATATGAGAAAGCTATAGATGCTTACCTGTATGCGCTGGTTATCGATGAGAAAATGGATTATGCTTATCGTAATATAGGCGATGCGTATATACGTTTGCGTAAATACAAGGATGCTATCGAGAGTTTGGAAAAAGTGCTGGAGCTTTCCAAGCCTGAGGATGTTATTTATGAGGCGATTGGTTACTGCTATGAAAAGATGAAAAATTATGCCCAGGCACGGTTTTACTATCGCAAAGCTTCTCATTTGAATCCGGAAGTGGGTTACCTGGCTTATAAAATGGCGTTTACCTATTATAAAGAAGAGAAGTACGAGCTCTGTATAAAACAGCTGGATACGGCTTTGAAGTTAAAGCGTAATAAGGCGGAGTATAATATTCTGATGGGTGAATGTAAAATGCAACTGGGTTTTACAAAAGAAGCCATACAGTACTTTACCAATGTAGTGAGATTGAAGCCCAAATCTGCTATAGGTTGGGAAGCGCTTATTAAGTGTCTTTATGATGCTAAATATTACGAAGAGGCGTTAAAGCAACTGGATAATGCAGTTATGATGACAAAGAACAAACCTGTATTTACTTATTATAAGGCACTGCTGTATTTTGTGATGGGTAAACGAAAGGAAGCCTTACTGCACTTGGAAGACGCGCTTACTGAGGCGCCCGCTCAATTGAAGAAAATTATACAGATCAACCCTTCTATGCTGCAGCATCAGCAGGTGGCCGACCTTATTTTAAAATATAAAAAACGCAAAAGCGGTAAATAGTTTTTAAGTGCTCCCTGTATTTGATAATACAGGGAGTATTTTTATATGCCTTATTATCTTTCCTATTATTGAACAATATATAATACATTTGCCGCTATACTAATTTGAATTAGGGAATGAAGTTTAATCTGACTCAACTACCAGAAAGGAATCAACAACCTCGAACCGCTGGGCTTACAATGGTGATGGATAAAGGCCTTAGCCTCGATGAAGCCAAAAACTTTATGGATGTATCGCAACCACATGTAGACATTGTGAAGCTGGGTTTTGGTACAGCTGTGGTTACGCCCAGGCTGGAAGAAAAGATCGCTTTATATAAGTCGCATGGCATGGCCGTTTATTTTGGAGGTACTTTGTTTGAGGCCTATTTGGTGCGCAACCAAATACAGGATTATATTGATACCTGTAAATCTTTTGGCATTGATTATATGGAAGTGAGCGATGGCTCGATAGAAATACCTCATGCAGAAAAGTGTGGCTATATAGAAAAACTTACCCAGCACGGCACGGTATTAAGTGAAGTAGGAAGTAAAGATGCAACCCATATCATACCTCCTTATAAATGGATTGAACTAATGCGCGCGGAACTCGAAGCAGGCTCTTCTTACGTGATAGCGGAGGCCAGAGAAGCCGGTAATGTTGGTATCTATCGTGGTAGCGGGGAAGTGCGTGAAGGCCTGGTACAGGAAATCCTGACACAAATACCGGCAGAGAAAATTCTGTGGGAAGCTCCTCAGAAAGCGCAACAGCTTTACTTTCTTGAACTGATCGGTTGTAATGTAAATTTAGGTAACATACCGCCTAATGAGGTAATAGCGCTCGAAGCCATGCGCATCGGGCTTCGTGGAGATACATTCGACTTATACCTGAATAAGAAAACTTCTGCCTGATGAATTTGTACGGGCTTATCGGCATGCCTCTGGCGCAGTCTTTCTCTAAAAAATACTTTACCGGGAAATTTGAAAAAGAAGGAATAGCCGAAGCTGCATATGAATTATTCCCTCTTGAAAATATTTCGTTGCTAAAGGAGTTGCTAGCTACACAACCGGATCTTAAAGGTTTGAATGTGACAATTCCTTATAAAGAGCAGGTCATTCCTTTTTTGTCTGGCTTGAACGAAGAAGCTAAGAATATAGGCGCCTGTAATTGTATTAAAATAAATGGCGGCAGGCTAACCGGTTTCAATACAGATGCTCCTGCATTTAGGCAGTCGTTATTGCCCCAGCTTCAATCTCATCATAAGAAAGCCCTGATATTGGGAACAGGTGGTGCCGCAAAAGCCGTGCTGTATGTTTTACAAAGCCTGGGCATTGAGTACGCGTATGTATCGCGTAGCAAGGGCGCCGGTTTTACTTATGATGAACTCAACAGCACCATAATCAGGGAATACCCGCTTATTATCAATTCTACGCCTTTAGGTAGTTTTCCGAAAGTGGACACCGCCCCTGATATTCCCTATGCATATTTAAATGCAGATAATTACTTATACGATTTGGTGTATAATCCGGCCAAAACTTTATTTCTTCAAAAAGGAGCCGAGCGGGGCGCAGCCATAAAAAATGGTTATGAAATGCTGGTGGGACAAGCAGAATTAAGCTGGCAGATATGGAACGATGACAGCCTTTAGCGCATTGCTTAAAACCTCTGTTACTTTTCCAGGCTGTTGTTTAAAAGCGATCCCCCTTATTTAAGGCCGGAGGCAACTCCTACATAAAGAGCGCTAATTGTTGGGTTGGTCCTTGTTCTGGTGGCTTCTTTTGTTTTTTACCCTCGTTTGTTTCCACCGGCTTATCGTTTTCGTAGTATTGATTTACCCTGTCGATTGTCATGCCGGTAATGCGTTCTGTACCCTCACTGTTGATCTTTTTGTGAATGGATATCTGGCAATTAATGATGGTCCCGTTTTTAAATTCTACTTTTCCAGACTGAACCAGTTTTTAAATTCTTTGGATAGCATGGTAAATGAACGCGCTTTGCCATTGTAAACGCCCACCCATTTGTAATTGCTTTTCTTTAGCACAGGGGAAACGATTTCTATATCTACATTGTCAATCTCTTCTGGTTCTAATACATCCGAGGTTAATATCTGTTGCTCAAATTGCTGGCGGGTAATTGTTTTTTCCTGGGTTATGGTAGACCGTTGCTCATCTACAGCTGTCAGTTGCACCCTATTGATCCTGGGATATTTTTTCAGGAGCTCAAAGAAATTTGATCTACGTTTCTTCAGAATATTGCTGGAATCGAGGTTGCTGCAGCTGGCGATCATCTGCTGCACTCTTTTTTCAACCAGTGTTTTTGTTTTTTCGCCTGCAGACTGCTCAAATTCGGGTGTTGCAATTAATTGATCAATTAGCTGTTTCGCCTCTTCACTACCTGACGTTGTTAATGGATTGGCGATCATGGCTACTAAAACAGCGGTCGCAATGGTAATAGCTACAGGGCCGGTTTTGTTGTCTTTTTCAACGCTACCTTAAAACGCCATCTGAATCCTTTTTCTGCCAGGGGAGCGGTTTCTATATGAATACTCAGCCGGAAGCGCGCAGCTACTTCTTTAATAAGTGCTAACAATTCATATTCACATTTATTTTGAACCAGCGCATCCATTAAATGCGTTTCTTCTTCAAAATAGTATTGAACTTCGATGCAATTACTGCCTGTATATATTTGTTCTTTGAGTTCGCTCATTGCAATATTCTCTTTTCACGGGCCGCGAAAATAGTGCATTTTAGCGGGAGGCATGATGAAATGCTACTTCCATCCTGTAATCACCTGAAAAATCAGTAAAATCTATTTGCTGCGCGGCCAGAAAGTGATGCCTACCCGTCCGGCGGGTTGGGGCGTGACCTGGCTGAAATCTATGGGGTGGAAACAAGAAGATTGAATGAAGTAGGTGAAGTGAAATACAGAACGCTTTCCTGTAGCTTTCATCTTTAAGCTGACAGAGAGTGAAGTTGCATTATGGTGTCGCAAAATGTGATACCATCCAAACAGGCTTTAGGGAGCTCTCGCTATCTAATGCTTTTATGGAGCATGACTTATTAATGCCAGCCAACGTATTAAAGAGTAAAACGCCGTTGAAGTGAGTATAAAAATTATCGAGATTTTCGTTCTGTAACGGAATGATTATTTGGCAGCAGCCAGCTCCTGGCAGCGTATTGATATAATTTCTCTTTTTTCGGTCGTACCACCACTTAGGTGCTGTTTTTTCATCAGTGTATCAATATTGCGCATACCGAAAAGATTCCATACGCCATTCAGTTTACCACCGATACTGCTCTGCAGGGCACGAAGGCTCATAGCAAAGCCTGCGTCAATATATTCCATGTGGTGCCAGTAACCTGCGGGCATAAATAGGGTATCACCGTGTTCGAGTATAGCCTCATAGCCGTTAGCAAGTTTTACCGCAGGGAAGTTGTCATAATCAAATTGCTCATTGTAATGAGCGTAGTTGGCAAGGCTTAGCACTTCCCAGGGTTTCCTGTACAATTTATGCTGTTCTTCAAAAGGAAATAATAACACCCGCTTGCGCCCTGCAAATTGGGTGTGTAATATATGACTAAGATCTATATCGAAATGCATATGGGTGATAGCACCCTGGCCGCCTACAAATAACATGGGGAATCTTTTTACAAAGCCCTTCATGTATTCGTCAGGCCACGAAAAGTCTTGTACAATTTGAGGCGCGTGTTGAAATATGTTAAACAGAAAAATGCGCAGGTCAACTGGCCCTTTTTTTACCATTTGCAGGTATTCGCCAAATTTCATGTAAGCATCTGCTGTATTGATGGGCGTGTAAGAATCACTCTTTACATTATTATATACACCCACTTCTTTCGTCCCTACAATGTCAATAAAGTAGTCCCAGTTCCATTTGTTATAAGCTGGCCACTGCCGGGCAAGTCCTTTAATGATCAGTGGCTGATAGGTATTGTAGTAGCTGGCTTTAAAGTCGGCGGGAGAAAGATTCTCAACCGTTGGGATAGGTCTTAAATTCATCGCTTCTTATTTAAACAAGCTACAAAAATATGCAACAAAAAAATAATATTGAAAAAAATAACAGGTGGTTGAAGCAGGAAACTACAATGAGGCCTGTTAGTGTTCGCTCCTGAACCGGAAACTTTTTTAGTAATACACAGTTTGTCTTGTCTTACAGTTTGTTAGTAGTATCAGCGTTGATGATTTAGTTCGTTTTTACGCATAATATACTTGCCTATTACGTCAAATTCAATGTTTACGGTACTGCTCGCTGCGACCTCTTTAATATTGGTGTGATTATAAGTGTAGGGGATGATAGCGACTTTAAAACTGCTTCTTTTAACGTCAAAAACAGTTAAGCTGATACCGTTGACACAGGCAGAGCCTTTTTCGATAACTAAAGGAGCAAACTGTTCGTCAAACTGAAATTCATATTCCCAGCTTCCTTCCTTTTCTGATACGGAGATACATTGGGCTGTACCGTCTACATGACCTTGTACAATATGGCCATCCAGCCGGCCGTTCATGATCATACAACGTTCCAGGTTAAGCAAATCTCCTTCCCGCAAGGTTCCCAGGTTGGTTTTTGAAGGGTTTCATCAATAGCCGTCACCGAATGAATGCCAGCTGCTATAGATTCTACAGTAAGGCATACTCCGTTATGGCTTACACTTTGATCTACCTTTAATTCATGGCTGATGGGGCTTTCTACCCAGAATGTTCTATTACTGCCTGCGATGGCTACTTTCTTTACAACCCCTAAAGCTTCAATAATACCTGTAAACATGGCGCTAATTTCTACACAATAACATAATATCCAAAATATTTGTTTGTAAAAAAGAATATACTATCTTTGCACTCTTAAAAAATTTACCAAAGGGAGGTATATAAATTATGTTAATTATAGATTCTAAAGACTGCGAAAACATTGATAAAGCGCTAAAAAAGTACAAAAAGAAATTTGAGAAATCTAAAGTTCTTTTACAATTGCGTGAACGTCAAGCTTTTATTAAGCCTTCGATAAGACGTCGTGGCCAGGTTTTAAAAGCCGTTTACAAGCAGCAGATCGCCAGCGGTAAAATCGAATTATAATTAGAATAAGATTTTAAATAAATTGCAGTCCTACATAATTGTAGGACTTTTTTCATGTCTGACACATTCAAAGAGCAAATAGACCCTTTTATCAATTTTTTGAAATTTGAAAAAGGTTTTCCCAGCATACTATACTTGCCTATGGTACAGATTTGCAGGATTTTAACCTGTTTTTGCTGAGTGTATACGGGGATGTCAATTTTATAGAGTTGAATTACCTGCATGTAAGAAGCTGGCTGGTCGAATTGAAAGAAAATAAGCTCACATCCCGGAGCATTAACCGTAAAATATCCACGCTTAAATCTTTCTTTAAATATCACCTCAAACTCGGGAATATCCAGGCCAACCCGATGGCTAAAATTGTTTCTCCAAAGACCAACAAGCGTTTACCTGTGTTTATTAAGGAGGACGACGTTGCGGTATTGAAGAACAGGGTAGAAACTGCTACCGAAAGCTGGAAAACCCTGAACGAGAAAATGCTGATGACGCTCTTTTATGCTACCGGTATGCGTTTAAGCGAGCTGATCAACCTGAAGGAAAATCAGGTAGATTTTAACCGGCAGCAGGTGAAAGTTTTGGGTAAGGGCAATAAGGAGCGCAGTATCCCTCTTACAAGAGACATATTACAAGAGATAGAAGAATATATTGCGCTAAAAGAAAAGAGTTTGAGCAGCCGGCAACAGAATTGATGGTTACAGAAAAAGGTAATAAGTTGTATCCTAAGTATGCCTATCTTCTCGTGAAAAAGTACTTTCTGAAGTAGCAACACTCGATAAAAAAGCCCGCATGTGCTTCGGCATACATTTGCAACCCACCTGGTAAATAATGGCGCTGAGTTAAATGCAGTTAAAGAATTGCTGGGCCATTCCAGCCTGGCCGCGACCCAGGTTTATACGCATAATACAATCGAAAAGCTAAAAGAAGTGTATAAAAATGCCCACCCCAAAGCCTGAATTTTTATATAAAAACTTTAGCAAATAATTTTTTGAGAATAGGTGTTGTTTTTAGTAACTTTAGTTTGTAAGCTAAAACAGTTCTTTGAAACAGAATTTATTTCGATTATTCACTCTTAAATATATGAACTATGAATGTAAACATTCAAACGGTTAATTTCAATGCCGATCAGAAACTTATTGAATTGGTGAGCCGCAAAATGGATAAGTTAAATACGTTTCATGATCGCATTATTGAGTCGGATGTTTTTCTAAAACTGGATAACGTGGTACATAACATTAAGGACAAGATTGTGGAGATAAAAGTGCATGTGCCCCGTCATAGTTTCTTTGTTAAATCCACCAGTAAGTCCTTTGAAGAATCATTTGAAGCCGCTTTCGATTCTTTGGTAAACCAGGTTAAAAGACGAAAAGAAAAGTTGATTGCTTAAATAAAATACTACAAGCCCCACGCAACCTGCGTGGGGCTTTTTTGTGCTCGTTATTTTCTGACTTTTATCTGTAAAATTAGCTTGCTCGAACCCTGCCTTTCTCTGACTCTGATCCGCCAGACTGCCGTATATTAAGTGTTTTACCTTTGTTGAACCTGTAAGAGAAACTTATCGTAAATACACGGCTGTCCAGTTTGCTAAGCCAGTTAGCTTTTGAGTTAGCAATATTCCTGATATCGCCGCCTGGTTGATTGGTATAAAAGATATCTGATAAGTTCAACCGTACAGTACCATTTCCTTTTAGTACTTTCTGAGAAAGCCCGGTACGTACCTGCCATACAGGGATCGTAAGAAACTGCCCTGATAATATTCTTGTTTGATAGGAGCCTGCCAACTCTGCACTTAGGTTTTTGGTGATAGTGAATTGATTGGTGGGGCCGATATACCAATACCACCTCTTCTCATCCAGTGTTTGCCCGTAAAGAATGGATTGGAACCCTACATTTTTAAACTCTGTATATAATTGCAGGGTCCACCATTTATAAGGCTGCAGGCTACCATTCATGGTAAGACCAAAAACCGTTTGCTGTCCATAGTTACCTGGCCTGCTGTAGTATATGGTTCCTTTTTGTTCATTGGTTTCCTGTATCAGGTTTTTTATTATACTGTATTCGAGCGATGTGGTGATCTTGTTTTTGTAGGTATGCGATACCTCCAGGTTATACGAATAAGTGGGAACTAAAAACGGATTTCCGCCATAGTAAGTAAACCTGTCAATAGGGTAGGTAAACGGGTTCAAATCCTGGTAATCAGGCCGGTCTATCCTTCTGCCTAAAGAAAAACCCAATTGATGTTTCTGAGCGCTATCCACACGATAGGCCAGGTAAAGGGTAGGGAACAGGCCCGTATAATCTCTTGTAAAGCTGGAGTCTGAAATCAACGGATTGCCTAACTGATGCCCGTTGATCCTGGTATTCTCAAGACGCAAGCCCAATTGCAGAGAAAACTTATCCCAGTCCCTTGAATAGTTCAAATAACCGCATTAATATTCTCTTTATATTTAAAACGGTTAGAGAACTCATAATTGGGTGTAGCAACATCATTCACAACGTCAGAGAAAGATGCGGTGTTGTCGGTATTTACAAAGCTGCTTTTGATCCCTATTTCCATTTTGCCAGCCTTTTCAAAAGGGTGAGCGTAATCTACTTTAGCTGTTTGTATTTTTATGGTTGCCGGAAGTGTGGACTCCAGAAGTGAGCGGTCCGTCAATCCGCGGTCGGGTGTAAAGCTACTGTTAATCAGGCTTTGTGTTTGATCGGCGCGATAGGAGATATAATCTGCATTGGCCGTTAATTCTTTTCCTTTTTCGTCAAGTTTATAACTGTAGTTCAGGTTGGCACTTCCGTTGATCCATTTCCTGTCGGATTCGCTTACCGCATTAATCAAAGATGTGGGGGTGTTATTGGCATTCAGTACCTGTGCATTGTTGAGTATTCCCGATTCGCCGGGGTTAATGAATCCAGACAAAACCGCTCCAAGAGTTGATTTTTTGCTCAGATAATAATCCACGCCAATCCTTGCATTTTGACCGGTAGATTTTCTTTTTATGTAAGAGTTTTGCGAAAACGCCGAATTGTAAGTTCCGTCAGGCTTGTAATAATACCGGTTAATTGTAAGATCCTGGTAGCTGTTATTTTGATTCCAGCTAAAGTTGCTGAAGAGATTGAACTTGTTAATGCGGTAGTTGAAATTAAAGCTGTTATTCGAACGCATGTACTTTCCCTGGCCATAGCTAAGATTGATGCCACCATTTAATCCCTTTACTGTATTCTTTTTTAATTTAATATTGATGATGCCTGCGTTGCCTGCTGCATCATAGCCTGCCGGAGGTGTTGTCATCAGTTCTATAGCTTCAATGGAACTTGACGGAAGTGAACGTAAATAATTGGCCAGGTCTCCGGAAGCCATATAGGTGGGCTTGTTGTCGATGAATACCACTACTCCCGGTTTGCCCTTCATAGAAATATTTCCATCTACATCAACCAGTACCCCGGAGCTTTTTCAAGTACATCGAGCGAGGTGGTACCGGCATTACTGATCAGCGCATCAGGATTAACCACTACACGATCTATTTTTCTTTGTATGAATGGTTTTGTTGCAGACACTTTTACCGTTTCCAGTTCGCTGATTCTCGGCGCCAGCTGAATGGTCGCAAGGTTGATTACCGGGCCGGCATTATTAATTGAGATCAGCTTGCTGTAATAAGGTTGATAAGCAACATGGCTAATGTTCAGGATGAAGTCTCCTTCTTTTAACTGGTTAAAGTCAAATTTCCCGGTAGAGTCGGGCAGGGTTGTTTTAACCAGTGCAGAGTCTTTTGCAGTTATCAGGTTTAGTACAGGTAGTTCACCTTCGGCTAGTCCTTCGAGCTTTCCTTTAATGGAACCCTGTTGTGCTAAAATTGTATAGCTGGTGCCCGTGAGGAGAAAGATCAGTGATAAAAAAATCTAAACAGCGGATGAATGTGCATGACAAATAGTTCTGGTGTTACAAAATTTACAGTTTTACAACAGGTTGTTGCCCTTATAGTGGTTTTAAATAAAAATAATGTGAATTATAACAATTATATTGTTAAAAGGGACGAGTGGTAGAATGGCTCCCTGGCAATACGTACATTTTTGTATAAGTATTTATGTCCCCATTTCAATGATATCAATGACGTACCCGATATTGTGCAGCGCATCTTTATATAGGATTTAACGTTTAACAGGAGCGCGTAATTGTTGCAACTCATAAAGGGTCTTAAAAAAGCAGATTAACAGTGATTTTCCGGGGTATGAGAGGAAAAAAGACAGGTGACAATAAATTTTTATAAAAATATTGTTTGGGTATTTTGAGGTTTGGAAAATTCCCCTACTTTTGCCTTCCAAATTTTGAGGGTGCTATTAATTGTAATGCTACAGAATAGTAGAAAATCTGAAAAATTTAGTTCTTTATTTAAAAGCCGAAGTAGCTCAGTTGGTAGAGCAGCTGATTTGTAATCAGCAGGTCGCGGGTTCGACTCCTTCTTCGGCTCAGTTAAGTTAACTAGTTTACCGGTTGACATGTTGATAAGGATATTTCTTTTCAACTTTTCAACCTCTCAACTTTTAAACTAACATGGGTAGTTGGCCGAGTGGTTAAAGGCGACAGACTGTAAATCTGTTCTCTCACGAGTACGGAGGTTCGAATCCTTCACTGCCCACTTTCTTAATTAGCTAATAAGCCAATGTGTTGGTAAGTTAATAAAGAGTAGTTCTTTGAGTTTCAAATTGGAAATTCCGGTTTGGAACTATTAGCGGGAGTAGCTCATTTGGTAGAGCGGTAGCCTTCCAAGCTTCAGGTGGCCGGTTCGAGCCCGGTCTCCCGCTCTTTGTAGATGGCAGAGATGAGATAACGGAAGACAGCGATTAGAATGAGAACTGTCAACCTACAACAGTCAGCTGTCAGCTTAGGCAAACGCTGTTGTAGCTCAGGGGTAGAGCACTTCCTTGGTAAGGAAGAGGTCGAGAGTTCAATTCTCTTCAACAGCTCCAACTGTGTACAATAGTACAAACAGACGACGCAACAAACCTTTTAGTAAATTTGCTGTATCGTACAAGAATATAAAAACAACTTTAAAAACAGATAACAATGTCAAAAGAGACCTTTAAGAGGGAGAAACCCCACGTAAACATTGGTACTATTGGTCACGTTGACCATGGTAAAACAACTTTGACTGCAGCTATTACTGAAGTTCTTGCGAAAAAGGTTTAGCTACTGCAAAGAAATATGACGATATCGATGGTGCACCTGAAGAAAAAGAAAGGGGTATCACAATTAATACTGCTCACGTAGAATATCAAACTGACAGCCGTCACTACGCACACGTTGACTGCCCAGGTCACGCTGACTACGTAAAAAATATGATCACAGGTGCTGCTCAGATGGATGGCGCTATCCTTGTAGTTGCTGCTACTGATGGTCCTATGCCTCAAACTAAAGAACACATCCTTTTGGCTGCACAGGTTGGTGTACCTAAAATGGTGGTTTTCTTAAATAAAGTTGATTTAGTAGACGATTTAGAGCTTTTGGATCTTGTTGAAATGGAAGTTCGTGAAGAGTTAACTAAACGTGGTTTTGACGGTGATAACACTCCAATCATTAAAGGTTCTGCAACTGGTGCTTTAGCTGGTGACGAAAAATGGGTTGGTGCTATCACAGAATTGATGGATGCTGTAGATACTTACATTCCTCTGCCTCCACGTCCAATTGATCTTCCAATGCTGATGTCTGTAGAGGACGTATTCTCTATCACAGGTCGTGGTACAGTTGCTACAGGTCGTATTGAAAGAGGTAAAATTAAAACCGGTGATCCAGTTGAGATCGTAGGTTTAATGGAAAAACCTTTAACATCTACTGTAACAGGTGTTGAAATGTTCCGTAAAATATTAGACGAAGGTGAAGCTGGTGATAACGCAGGTTTATTATTACGTGGTATTGAGAAAACTCAAATCCGTCGTGGTATGGTAATTTGTAAGCCAGGTTCTATCACTCCTCACACAGACTTCAAAGGTGAAGTTTATGTATTGAGCAAAGATGAAGGTGGTCGTCACACTCCATTCTTCCAAAAATACCGTCCTCAGTTCTACTTCCGTACAACTGACGTAACTGGAGAATGTTCTTTACCAGAAGGTACAGAAATGGTTATGCCTGGTGATAACACTACATTAACTGTAAAATTAATCACTCCAATCGCAATGGAAAAAGGTTTGAAGTTTGCGATTCGTGAAGGTGGTCGTACAGTAGGTGCTGGTCAGGTTACTGAAATCATCAAGTAAGAATTAATTTCTTTGAAATACTACAATTAGCTAATTAGCAGTTCGCTAATTAGCTAATTAGTTTACGGGCATCGTCCAATGGTAGGATACCGGTCTCCAAAACCGTTGATCTGGGTTCGAATCCTAGTGCCCGTGCAATCATTTGTTGTTTGATGTTTAAAGTTTAAAGTTAGATCGTGGCAACAGCCGGAACTTTAAACCTTGAATCTTAAACTTTAAACTTTATAGATGAACAAATTCGGCAATTATTTAAAAAATAGCTATAAAGAATTAGCTGAAAAAGTAACCTGGCCTGATTGGGCTCAGTTACAGCAATCTACTATGATTGTATTGGTTGCTACCATCCTCATTACACTGTTGGTTTGGGTAATGGACTTTTTAGCAGGTGGTGGTCTTAACTTCTTGTACAAAATATTATACAGCTAAGAGATGGTAGAGAATATTGTTGACGATAAACCCGCAGAAACTCCACAAATAGATACCAAATGGTATGTATTGCGTGTGGTGAGCGGTAAGGAGCGCAAGGTTAAGGAGTATCTGGATAAAGAAATTTCCCGCAGCCCTTTTGCAACGCTTGTTCAACAGGTTTTTTTACCTGTAGAAAAAGTGTATAAAGTGCAGAATGGTAAGAAGGTAATGCGCGAAAGAAACTATTATCCTGGTTATGTAATGATTGAAGTGCAGGATGGTAAGATGAGCGATGATTTGCGTGACCTGGTAGTTGGAACCAATAGTGTCATTCATTTTTTAGGAAAGGATAACCCCATTTCTTTACGTAAGGCCGAAGTAAATAAGATGCTGGGCCGCATGGATGAAATGAATGAGGCGGGTGGTGTTAGCATGATCGAGCCTTATATTGTAGGTGAAACTATTAAGATTGTTGAAGGACCATTTAATGACTTTAACGGTATTATTGAAGAAGTGAACGATGAGAAGAAGAAGTTGAAGGTTATTGTAAAGATATTCGGACGTTCAACACCGGTAGAGCTGAATTACATGCAGGTAGAGAAGATTATTTAATCTGTTTTATAAAAGTTGTTTAGGCCGTTTCGCAAGAAACGGCTTTTTTATTTCGTTTTGTTTGCTAATCGACTTTTATTACCTCATTGAAATCAATTGGTTAGCGCTATTAGGTTTTTTTTAAGAACTACCGGACAACCTATTTGGCATAGTTTTTTGTCTTTAGTGTGACATAGATCATTATTATTACCAGACAAAATTAGAGGTTATGAAAAAGTTCAACATTTTAATGATAGTATCGGTATTATTTACCTTTTTTATACTATCATGTACAAGCAGAAAAAAGATAGCGATACCGCTCTGTACAGGTACAGGATACGTTAGGTCTTGCTGAATATCAAAAATGGAAAATGGAAAGCGAGATACGTGAAAAAATTGAAGCAGAGAAGGAGCTTGAAAATAATGCAACAGTAGCTCCGGTAGCTACTAGAGATCATCGGCATCCAGCAGTTCCAGCTCAGGAAATAAGGTGTACAGAAGTAGTGGCAGCAGTCGAGGAAACAGTAGTTCGTCGGGGTCGGGTACTGCATCTGCTCCGGCACCTGCGCCTCAGAGAAAGGGAATGAGCCATACTGCTAAAGGAGCTATAGTAGGAGCTGCTTCAGGGGCAGTAATTGGCGCCGTGGCTAATAAAAACAATCGATTGGGCGGTGGTGTAGTAGGAGGCGTGATAGGAGCCGCTACAGGAGCTGGTGTGGGTGCTATCGTTGATAAAAAAGAAAGACAAAGAAATGGTTATTAACATTCACTAATAACAGACAAAAGCGGTTTAAACCGCTTTTGTCGTATATATTCCTTATTTTTAACTAACTCCGGTTAACCCTATTACCGGAACCAAACTTAAACAAATGAAAAAACTATTACTCGCAGTTGCCGTGGCTTCTATCAGTGTTGCATGTAACAATGAAGCGAACAATACCGCATCTTCAGATTCTATTGTTGTGGCGCCTACTGATACTTTGCCTGTTGCAGAAGTATTTTCTGATTATAAAGAAGGCGATATCATCAGGAAGGATGGTCAGCTGGTGGTTTATACAAACGGAGCTTGGGTACCGGTTGATAACGACCTGGTACTGGAAAATGGCGTTACGATTAAAAAGAATGGCGAAGTAGTGGATAAGAAGGGCCGGACTATTGTATTAGAGGATGGAGAGCGGGTAACTAAAACCGGCATTTTCTTTAACAGGGCCGGAGCTGCAGTGGAAGATGCATGGGATGCGACTAAGAGAGGAGTAACCAATGCGGCAGATGCTACAGGGAATGCTGTTGAAAAGGGATACGAAGCTACAAAAGAAGGCGTAAAAGATGCAGCGGCGGCTACTAAACAAGGTGTAGAAAAAGCGGCTGATGCAACCAAAGAAAAAGCTGAGGATGTAGGCCAGGCTATTAAAAAGGGAGCGCAGAAAGTGGGTGATAAAGCTAAAGAAGTTAAAGAAGATATTAAAAAGTAAATAAACGTTTTCTGGTTATGTTTTGATAAAAGGTGAAGCCTTGCGCTCACCTTTTTGTTGCTCTTATTTCCTGTTTTTCGCCTGAAATTCTTTGAACTTATCACTAACATAAGTGATAAGTTCTCCCTTATTGCGTTGGCGGCAAAATTCGTAAGACGGTCTGTACTCGTTCATAAATGATTTCAGCGCTTCATCCTTCAGACCGGTTAATGAGCTCACCCAGGCGGGCGAAAATACATAGTCAACATAAGCGTCTTCTTCCTGCTTCAGCAACCTCGTTTTCAATCGCTTATTAGCTTTGCGTTCTTTTGAAAAAATAGCAGAAGGACTTAAGACAATACCTGCACCCGCAGATGGTGTATGACCGCCGGTTATTCCCAATGGCTTTTCATAGGCATAGGCATATTCCTGTCTTCTGCGTATAGAATCTCTCCTGTAATCTGCCATCACCGTAACCCCGGCCAGGAACGCAGCCCGTTCAATAAGCGCTGCATCATATCCTGATATAAAAAACTGTTCCTGCACTTTTACAGTATCGCTTATAAATCCGCTAAAAGAAAAGATCAGGCTGTCATTTTCGTTGGCGTTGATGGAATAATATCCACTGTTGTCAGCCGATACAGATGAGCCACGACTGATATTGGTTACGGTAGCCTTAGGCAGGGGAGAAATGGTATCGTAAGTGAAATCGTTTACGCGTCCTTTTACTGTTTTTTGTGCGGCAAGCGGTAGTATAGCAATCAGCAGGCAGATGGTAAGTATATAGCGGATAATCATATATAAATGTAAGGGTTATCTATATGCAGGTAACTGCTCTCTCCAATAATTGTTTGTTAAAGCGCTATTCTTCTGTCCGGTTGGAAAAACTATATAACAGGTAAAACAGCGAGGGTAAAATTAAAACACTTCCGGCAAGCAGGGCTATACCGAGAGACCTGATCGTTTTTTCCGCTCCTTGTTGCGTTAACAGGGATAACCCTTCTGTATTTTTTAAATTAACCAGCACCGGATAATGCTCGTAAGTGATAGCGACCAGTAGTAAGGTGACCTGGGCTCCGGCAATCACCCGGATCAATTTTGTTTGTTTTGTAAATAAAGAGGCCCACATCCAAACCAGGGATATAATGGCTAGTATCACGCAAATAATACTTACTGAATTGCCAAAAAGCCAATGGGCCAATGGAATGCCTTCCATTTGGGCAGCTATGAATACAAGGACAGCGGCTGCCAGCGCCGCAATACTCATGTGTTTGGACTTGGTAACAAAACGCTTTTTGTCTTCTTCCGACTTTGTTTCTCCAATAATAAATATAGCCGCCAAAAAGCCACAGATAATAACCGTAAAAATCCCTACCGCCACAGGAAATGGCGATAACCAGCTGAAAACATAGGCATCTAAAAAGTTAGTTGCCTGGGGATCTATTCTCCCAGAAACGGCACTACCCGCTATAATGCCTAAAAATAATGGAGTGATAATGCTGGAGTACATAAAGGTTTTGGAGTACACCACCTGCATATTGTCTTTTACCGCGTCATAATTACGAAAGGTAAAAGCTGTTCCCCTGGCAATAATACCGAGCAGCATAATAGTTAAGGGTATATGCAGATAAACTGACATGGTGGTATAGATAACCGGGAAGCCCACAAAAAGTATTACAATGGCAATAATCAGCCACATGTGATTAGCCTCCCAGATGGGGCCAATGGCCCTGTACATCACTTTTCGGGTTCGGTCTTTACTTTTTGATGTAGATAGAAATTCCAGCACGCCGGCGCCAAAATCGGCTCCGCCCATCAAAACGTATAATAAAACGGAAGCCCATAAATATGCCATCACTACATAAATCATAAAAGGCTTTTAATGGTTATCGGGTAATGACTCGCCTGCAGGAGCATCATACAACACACCTACCATTTTAACCTGCCTGTACAAAAGCATCATTACTATAATACTTAAAGAAAGATAAACTGCGGTGAAAATATAAAACGAATATATAATGCCAGGCATGGGTGTAACTGCATCGGCCGTTCGCATGTAGCCATACATAATCCAGGGTTGTCGTCCCACTTCTGTAACCATCCATCCGGCTTCTACCGCAATAAATCCTGCAGGAATGGCCAGTACGAACATTTTCAACAACCATCTTTTTCGAGCCAGCCTTTCTTTCTCCATAAAATAAAGAGATACAAAAGGGCAATCAACATCATAGCCATACCCAGCATCACCATTACCTGGAAGGAGTAGTGTACTACAGCCACTGGAGGCCGTTCATTTTTAGGAATTTTGTCCAGGCCTGTTACCTCGGTATTAAAATCTCCATGTGCCAAAAAACTTAAGGCTCCGGGAATTTTTATGGCATACTTCACTGTTTCTGTTTTTTCATCGGGCACACCGCCAATGATCAATGCCGCTTTTTCTTCAGTTTTAAAATGTGCTTCCATAGCCGCCAATTTCGCGGGCTGTCTTTTAGCAACATCTTTAGCTGAAAAGTCGCCACTAAGCGGTTGAAGAATGGCGCTGACAGCTGCAAATACAGCCGCAATTCTAAAGGCCTTTGTATGAAAGGATACATTCTTTCCTTTTAATATCATTAATGCATGTACACCCGCTACAGCAAAGCTGGTAGCTACAGTGGCAGCGAGTACCATGTGTATGGATTGGGAGAGCCAGGCGTCGTTAAACATCGCAGCAATAGGGTCGGCGTTGATATACTGCCCGTTTACATATTCAAAACCTGTGGGGCTGTTCATCCAGGCATTGGCTGCAACTACAAGTATGCCCGAAGCCAACCCGCTAAGACCTACCACTACACCCGTGAACCAATGAAACCATCTGTTGAAGCGGTTCCAGCCATATAAATAAAAGCCTAATGCAATAGCCTCGATAAAAAGGCCGTTCCCTCCAGCGAAAAAGGCATACCGAAAATAGGGCCTGCATGCTTCATAAACTCTGGCCATAACAAGCCGAGTTCAAAAGATAAAACAGTGCCGGAGACGGCACCTGTTGCGAAGAATATTGCTACGCCCCGGCTCCAGGCTTTGGTTACATTTTTATAAGTTGTATCGCCTGTTTTTAACCACTTGTAATGTGATACAGCCATAAAAAATGGCATGATCATTCCGATACATGCAAAAATGATGTGAAAGCCAAGAGAGAGCGCCATTTGCGACCGTGCCGCCAAAAATCATCCATAGTAGCATGGATTTAGACAAGAATAAGTTACCGGCCGCAAAGGTACGACAGATCTGTTGTAATTGGTGTTTCAATATACCGGACCTGTGTTGTGTTATCCGGTCTTTTCGCTAACGACAGTGGGATAGATGATAGCTTTTATTGCCTTTATGATCCGTTTGTTCCCGCACATCAAGTGCGTTATAAGCGCCGTTTGTGTCCTGCTTCAGTAATACTATCCCCATCTTGTATTTTTTAAGCAGTATGACCAATGCCGTTTCATGAGTAATCCCGTTCCATGATCTTAATTCATTGAATTCGTCTACCAATTGTTGCGGAAATGTAGGCTGATAATTGATCGAAGTGCCATCTGCCTGAATTTTGCTGATACCTGCCCGTCTTGTGTAAGAAGTATTAAAGCGTAGCGCGTCTTTTTTACTAAGCAGTACAAGGGCATACGCTTGTCCTTTAGGAGTGATTATATATCTGATATAATTAGCGTCGATTGTTATTTGGTCGATAAAACCATATAAGTCGCCGCTGGAGGGAGGATGTTCGTTGGTATGTATATGTATATCTGCAAACCGATTGTTCATATCAGGTATATAACCGCTGCTGATATTACCTGTGCTAATTGGTGAGTTGATAATCTTCCCGGTTGAATCTTTACCAAAGGATATTACATGTTCTTTATAATGGAGTAATTGAGCTTTTCTGATCAATATAACCGCACTGTCATAGTTAGGGGTTTGGGCAAGCAGGGTCGTTGCCCGGGCAGCCTTTTCAGATGCAATGCAGAGATCGTAATAGGTAGTGTCGTAAGCAGATGCAAATGCCTGGGAACTACAAAGGGGAGTGTATTGCCACAAAAAGGGAAGAAGGTATATTAAAGCTACTGTCCGCATTGGCTATTACTATATTATTGTCAGATTCATACCAGCATTGGTTTCCATAAAAAAATCCCTTCAATTCGAAGGGATTTTACAGTTTTATTCTGCGCCTTTACCGTGGCATTGTTTGAATTTTTTCCGCTACCGCAGGGGCAAGGATCGTTTCGGCCGATTTTGGGTCCTACGCGAACGGGCTCTTGTTTTACCGGCGGTGCTGATGGATCGAAATAGTCATTTTCATTAGCGGCATAATCATCGCCGGCTGCATCTATTTCTTCTTTATTAACACTTAGTTTACTCAGATCGGTTTTTTCCTGGCGGCCTTCTTTGATTTCATTGCTTTCCTGTTGGTCTGGCAAATTGGCTTGTGTAAGGAAGGAAATGATATCCTTGTTTAAAGTAGTGGTCATGTTGTTAAACAACTGGAAAGCCTCTACTTTATAAATTACTAATGGATCTTTTTGTTCCAGGTACGCGGTTTGTACGCTTTGCTTTAAATCATCCATGGCACGCAGATGCTCTTTCCAGGCATCGTCTATCACCGCCAGGGTAATAGATTTTTCCATGCTGGAAACAAGCGCCTGCCCATTGGTGTCAACTGTTTTATCCAAAGGAGCGAGTACGTTGATTCCCTTACGGCCATCTGTAAATGGTACCACAACATTTTCAATATGAGGTCCCTGGGCGGTACGGATATTTTTAAATACCGGCACTGCTTTGAGGCCTATAGCTTCTGTGTGTTGATTATAACGTTGAGTAGCTTCTTCGTATAATTTATCGATCAGTTTATTTTCCGAAGTGGCATTAAACTCATCGGCAGTAATGGCGGTGTCCATACCGAAGTTTACAATACAAGCCATTTTAAAGCCTTCGTAGTCATCCTGCTCTTTAAAGGAATTTACTACGCTTTCTGCTACTATAGAAAACGCACTGTCGATATCCAGTGAAAGACGCTCTCCAAACAAAGCATGGTTTCTTTTTTCGTAAACAGCATTTCTTTGTTTGTTCATTACATCATCATACTCCAGCAATCTTTTACGGATACCAAAGTTATTCTCCTCAACTTTTTTCTGGGCACGCTGAATGGAATTGCTGATCATGCTATGCTGAATTACATCGCCTTCTTTATATCCCAGCTTATCCATCATGCCAGCAATACGATCACTACCAAACATACGCATCAGATCATCCTCAAGCGATACATAAAACTGTGAACTGCCCGGATCACCCTGGCGGCCTGCACGACCACGAAGCTGCCTGTCAACACGGCGGCTTTCGTGTCTCTCCGTACCAATAATGGCTAAACCTCCTGCTTCTTTTACACCGGCTCCCAGCTTAATGTCGGTACCACGACCAGCCATGTTGGTGGCAATGGTTACAGCGCCTGCTAACCCGGCTTCAGCTACCACGCTCGCTTCACGCGCGTGTTGCTTGGCGTTGAGTACATTGTGCGGAATTTTCTTCTGTTGAAGCATACGGCCTAAAAGCTCACTTATCTCAACCGAAGTAGTACCTACCAACACCGGCCTGCCAGCATTGCGTAATACTTCTATTTCGTCAATTACCGCCTTATATTTCTCACGCTTGGTTTTATAAACGAGGTCCTGTTTGTCATCTCTGATGATAGGAACATTGGTAGGAATGTTTACTACATCCAGTTTATAAATACTCCAAAGCTCGGCTGCTTCTGTTTCTGCTGTACCCGTCATACCACCTAATTTGTGATACATACGGAAGAAGTTTTGAAGGGTAACGGTAGCGTAGGTTTGAGTGGCTGCTTCGATCTTCACATTTTCTTTAGCCTCCAGTGCCTGGTGCAAACCATCACTATAACGACGGCCATCCATGATACGACCTGTTTGTTCGTCGACAATTTTAATAGCACCATCAATTACTACATATTCTACGTCTTTTTCGAACAGCGCGTAGGCTTTCAGTAATTGTTGTACAGAGTGTATACGATCAGCTTTTTGAGAATAGTCGTTAAGAATATGCTCTTTCTGTCTTAATTTATCTTCTGATGAGGCATCACTTTTTTCTATGTCGGCAAGACTTACACTAATGTCTGGTAACACGAAGAATTCAGGATCTTCACCCGAACGGGTAATGGTACCTAAACCTTTTTCTGTAAGATCTACCGATTTGTTTTTCTCATCGATCCTGAACAACAGTTCCGAATCAATGATATGCATATTGCGTTCCTGATCCTGCAGGTAGTAGTTTTCAGCTTTCTGCAGTTTTACTTTGATGCCGGGCTCGCTCAAGAATTTGATAAGCGGAGTGTACTTAGGTAAACCTCTAAAAGCGCGGAATAAATGAAGTCCTCCTGTTTTAGGATCGTCTTCACCTTTTTCAATTAATTTCTTCGCTTCGTTTAAAGCATTTCTAACAATGCGTTCCTGCTCAATAAATAATTGCTGTACGCGTGGTTTGTGAATATGATACTGCTGATCGTCTGCTTTGTCAACAGGACCGCTTATGATCAAAGGAGTACGTGCGTCATCAATTAAAACGCTATCTACCTCATCCACCATTGCATAATGGTGTTTGCGCTGTACCATTTCATCGGCTGTGTGCACCATGTTATCACGCAGGTAATCGAAGCCAAATTCGTTATTGGTACCATAAGTGATATCTGCCAGGTAAGCATTTCTCCTGGCGGCAGTATTAGGCTGGTGTTTATCTATACAATCTACTCTTAAACCTAGCCATTCAAAAATAGGTCCGTTCCATTCCTGGTCACGACGGGCAAGGTAATCGTTCACTGTTACAATGTGTACACCTTCACCAGCCAAAGCGTTCAGGTAGGCTGGCAAAGTAGATACCAGTGTTTTACCCTCACCGGTAGCCATTTCTGCAATTTTACCGCTATGTAAAACAGCTCCGCCAATTAACTGCACATCGTAATGCACCATGTTCCAGTTCACCGTGTTGCCGGCAGCAGTCCAGCTATTGTTAAATATGGCTTTATCGCCATCAATGGTTATATATTCACTTCCAACGCTTAACTGCCTGTCAAGATCAGTAGCTTTAGAAACTACTTTTTCATTTTCTTTAAATCTCCGGGCTGTTTCCTTCATTACGGCAAAAGCTTCCGGCATTATTTCTTCCAGAACAACCTCGATTTCTTTATCACGACTTTTCTTTAACTCATCTACCTGTTTGTAAACATTATCTTTTTCAAATAATGCATCATGTGATAATGCATCTGCGCTGGCATTTAATGTATTGATTTCTTCATCAATTTTGCTCAAACGATCCTGTATACGCTGTTTGAACTCTTGTGTTTTATGACGAAGCTCATCGTTGCTTAAAGACTGGTATTGACTGAAAAAGCTATTTACTTTTTCAATAACCGGTTGAAGTTTTTTGTGTCTTTCTCTGACTTACTACCTCCGAAAATTTTAGATAAGAAACCAAACATGATAATATATTAATAATTAAAATCTTTTAAAGAAATATCCTTGTCAAAAACAGTGCTTATATTACAAAGGCAGACAATTTGACAGGGCCGCAAAGATACGAAAATTGGCCGGCAACCAGGCAGAGGAGCGCCGGTTAAGCTTGTTTTACCGAAATAATTATTACTCAACCTGAACCGAATAAAAGGAGCTGGCAAAATTGCCCTGCAAATGCCTGTTTTTTATAGAGAAAAGTAATTTATAGGTGCCTGCCTGATCGGGCGTTTTCAAATTAATGGAAATCCTGGTCTTTTGTCTGGGAGCAATAATATTGCCTTCAATTTTATAACTGCTGTCTGCATTAATGAAATCGGACTTAGCAATAAAAAAGCATAATTTATTTCAAGTTCGTTATAAAGAGTGATGGTTTGATCCGATTTATTTTGAAGCTCTACTTGAATAGGGAATGAAGCGCTAGTCTTTAGCTTTTCGGGCAAATGTTGCGGAATGATCTTCAGTGCATTGACACAAGTAAATTTTTCGATTGGATGAAGTAGTCCCGGATTATATTTGGTATCAATATAGGTGAGCGCCGAATCGTGTTCCCCGGTTATTTGATAATGCCATACTTTTTGGCCACTTAACCTACAATCGTTTTCGAGATTGTAATTGGTTTTTCGATAGCTTTTTGTGTTGTAGTCCAGGGCTTTGGCATCCGGAAAATAGTAAGTATACAATGATGGCAATACATAAGAGTTCTCAAAAATTACCGGAGTATCGCCAACCGCTTTATGCAAGGTTTCAGCCCATTGTTTCCCATAAAAGAAGGGGTAGTAATGGCGGATTAAAGTAAATGGTGAGTGGGGTACTAAAAAAGCACCCTGGCGAGTAGTATAATAATAATGTTAGCGATGGCAAACTTTCGGAAAAGACGCTGGTATTTTTCTGTACCATTTGCAATAAGCGCCATAAATAAGGTCATAAACGAAGGCGCCGCAATAAGCGTCCAGTGCGCTTCCACAGTGTTTTTGAAAGAGGATATCAAAAAGAAAATTAAAGTACCTGCAAAAATGAATAAGTGCGTTCTGAGTAATTGGTCTTTGATCTTAAGCCTGTAGCAGGTTGCGTAAAATAATAAGGAAATGAAGGGACCAAATACCAGGATCTGACCTGACAAATAATCAGTGGTATGGTTTATCCGGTAACGCCTGGCCAGGCGCTCATTCAGATGATAGCGGAAGCTAGGCCAGTCATGTTGATACTGCCAGTAGATATGCGGTAAAAATAGAATGGTAGTAATTAATACAGTGAGCCAGAAGTACTTGTTGAAAAGTAATTTATAATTGGAAAGAACTACAAAAAAATAAGCAGGATGCCATGATATTTGCTATAAAACATGCCGGTGATACAAAAAGCCATTAGAATGCTGTTGCCAATGCTTCTCTTGTTAAGAAAGCTTTTATAAGCTAACAGAAACAAACAGGAAAAAAACAGGAGCGGGGCATCGGGTGTGGTGATAAAACTATAAACATTCACCAGCAGTGTTGAGGCTGCTATCAGCATATACCATTTAATATGCTTTAGGTAGTCCGGCAAGGCTTTGTAAATAATGCCGATAGAGAAAGTTGTTATTAATACAGTACCTAAACGTGTGAACAGGCTTCCATGACCGAAAGTTTCTCCGAGCCGGATCAACAGCGCTACCATCGGGGGTGGTCAAAATAGCTCCAGTCTATATTTTGGGACAAATGCCAGTAATAAGCTTCGTCTCCTCCAGTCCTAAAAACAGGCCTGCAGGGCGTTTATAATAAACCAACCCAGCATAAAAAGGTACAATGTCTTGTTTTCCTGCCCCACATCTGACTGGATTTTAATACCTGGTACTGTATTCATGTATAACTATTGATATTTGAGTAGCCTATAAAATGCAACTGTAAAAATCTGCAATTTGCAGCTACATTTGCAAAAAAGTATAGAATGGTTAAAAAACCGGCTGATAGTCTGATCGTGATGACCGAATTGGTACTACCTAATGATACGAATGTTTTTGGAAACTTAATGGGGGGCAGGTTAATGTACTGGATGGATATTGCTGCAGCATTGTCTGCACAAAAGCATAGCAATGCACCCGTAGTAACAGCTTCTGTAGATAATATATCCTTTTTAAATTCTATTAAATTGGGCAATGCGGTGCACATTGAGGCACGCGTTACCCGCGCTTTTAACTCTTCGATGGAGGTATTCCTGGATGTTTGGGGAGAAGACCTGGTGACACAACACAAATATCAAAGCAATACTGCTTATTATACTTTTGTTGCTTTGGATGAGCATAGTAAACCCAAAGCAGCCCAGCCTATCGAACCTGAAACAGCAGATGATGTGGAACGCTACAATGGAGCTATGCGTAGAAGGCAGCTGAGGCTGATATTGGGTGGTAAAATGAAACCCGATGATGCCAAAGAGTTGAAGGAGCTATTTGGAAAAGTATAGTTACCGGGATATAAAAGGGCTTAAATTATAATGTGTATACGATGAAAACATTTCGCAGTGATGTTTCAGGAAAAGAGTTTCCCGTTGCCGAGAAGGTAGCTGGCAGTTCGCTCAATGACAGGATTATTGATCTGATAAGACAGGAAATGCCTGAGTTCACAGTAGCCCATTTTTTGTCAGTAAATGAGTTGAAAAGTTACCGCGAAAAATATATTATCCGCCAACTGTCTGCACAAACAGGTAAAAATACAAACCTGGTAAAAAATGTGATGGATTCGATAACCGGAGATACTATATTGGCCGATGCTATTGAAGAGGAGAATAAAACGGAATCTACACTGGGGCAGAGAGTTGCCGACAAAGTAGCCTCCTTCGGAGGAAGCTGGACTTTTATTATTTCCTTTATTATATTCCTTTTAGTGTGGATTGCATTTAACGCATTTATATTGCTCAACAAAGGATTTGATCCTTACCCTTTTATTCTCTTAAACCTTATTTTATCCTGCCTTGCTGCGTTGCAGGCGCCAGTAATTATGATGAGCCAAAACAGGCAGGAAGAAAAAGACAGGGAGCGTGCCAAGAAGGATTATATGATCAATTTAAAAGCCGAGCTCGAAATAAAGTTGCTACATGAAAAAATGGACCGTTTAATAAACCTGGAAAGCAAGCTTACCGGGTTGATAGCAAGAAATGACAATACTGCTGCAGATAATAGCGCTACTCAGAACGTTTAGGTAATAGTTTAAATAGGGATTCAAAAATCAATTTTAAGGCTCAATCTGGTTTTTATTTTTGTAGCCGATGCTAAACTCCCAGCCCTTTGCCTTGGTATAACCCACTTTCACAGTAGATAACAACATCACCGCCGACAAGGCACCGCCAAGAGCCAGTATTGTACCTGCTACCATTTCATCATCCTTCCAGGTATCAAGTTCATGTTCCAGATACTCGTGCGTATCGGGGTTAGATGCCATAATTTCCAGGCTTTCTCTTGCTACTTTAATAGCCGTGGCAGTATCCAGGTTTTCTTCATATACTTCTTCTGATGCGGTAGTTAACTGCTGCACTTCCGGCATTTGCTTTATATCATCCGGCAGTTGAGCGATTAGTTCATCACTATCGATATTCAATTGCTGCGGCAGCGAAGTTTCAATATGCTTGAATAGTCTGAGGGCTTTAAAATCGTCCAGTTGCTGAACTTTCTCCAGTGTAGTCATAATAAGTGTTTGTTTAAAATTAAATGTATTTATCTGAAATCTCCTATTAATGATAGTCCGGCCCAATAGTATTCAGGAGGCTTGGGTAACGAAGCATCAACCTCTTTTTTAACCTGCAATAGTGCCTGTTGCAAAGCCTGTGCCCGGGTCTTTTTATGAATCAGCCATTGTTCGTAGAATATTCTGAATATTTTATTTCCCCAATTCACATCCAGGTTCCAGTTAGCGCTAATGATGCTGGATACTCCTTTTTGAAAAAAGCCCATTCCATGCCGAGTGCATCGCCTCCATACCCGTCTTTTGATCTGCCGCTTACGCATGCTTGCATACTTATATGTGATTGGCGCAAATGGCAATCGTCTTCTATCAGCTTTTGCGGACTCAACAAATGAGGTGATCCATAATAATTGGCATTGGCCTGTAATGAAGGCCATTGATTATTGGATTTCAGTAGAAGTCCGCTGTGGAAATAAGGATTTTGTAGTTGAATATTTTGAAACAACTCATCTATCGGGAAAACGCCGTGTGTTGCCAGGTGATGTAATGTTTCAGGCTGCCAGAAGGATGAGAGCGTTTCAATATCAGCGTGGGTGGAAACACCAGATTGTGTATCGTTCAGCCATATATTGGTTTCATTAAATGCGGCACACTTGTCCTTGTCATCCTGGATAGCACTGCATGAAACTGTTCGGATATTGGAATACAGAATAGGTGGCTGTTCTAATAATTGATAGAGTTGAAATCCACTATGGATCTTGGATACGCTAAATGCTTCAATCAAGGGTCTGCCGTCAGGAAGCAGTGCATATTGAAGTGAAAAAAGATTTAAGATGCCGTCTGGTGAAAAAACAATATGCTCGCCCTCTTTAAGATAGCCTTCTTCCATAGCCAGCACTAAAGGAGCTAGCAAGATACCCAATTCCAGTGGCAGGTTAATCGTTTTTGTTTAGCAAAAAGTCCTGCCGATGCCCTTCTCCAATTATCCGGATTAGGATAATCTTTTTTAACCAGGATTGAAGCGTATCGCTGGAAGGCCCTTTAGCAGTAGCAAAAAACGACCCTGTTTAGTAAGCAGCACGCTATAGGTTCTGTCATCATCGCAAAAAAGGCTTAGATAATGTGCCTTGTTTTGTGCCAGTACAGGAGATAGATAAGCTTCTATATTGCCTTTTATATAAAACTCCGAGGTCAGGTTGCCTGATTGCAGTGCTTTGTCCGTAAGACTTCTTGCTTTTGAGGCTTCTATCCGGTTAAACAAGCGAGAGGCGTTGCTACTTTGATAATTAGTATAAGCCATTGCTCCGAACAGATGAGGATACTGCGAAAAAATACCTGCCCGTTTATGGGAATCGGTAATGGCGGCTCTCTGTTCTTCCAGGTAAAAGTAAAGCCTGTCCAATGCGTCTGCGGCTTCTTTAAATTTTTCGAGCCGGTTTAAACAGATATAGATTGGCCAACAAATGAAGGAGCTGTCACCAAAATGTCCTTCGTTTTCAAACCATTGCTGTAAATGCTGAAGTTCTTCTACCAAACGTATATACTTGGCATCACTTTCGTCGTTATTCTCTATCTCTTCCATAACTACTCCCAATTGATGTCTTTTCGACATCAGTGACGTAGCATCAATATCACCTCCCATTGATGCCTGTATGTTTAGCAGCGATGCAGATAGCTGGTTCGAAAGCCCCAGTACTTTATCATCATCAACAGGAACTCCCGATTGATACATTTTAAGCAATTCTTCAACAGGAGAGAGGTCCCAGGCATTATTCCCTTTTTCTACTTCCTTTAACGCAGCAAGCATGGTTTCCAGGTCGGTAATGGTTTGACTTTTTTGTATGCCTGTACTTCTTCGTTGGTCACACTTGTAGCAGTGGTAAATAGGTGTATCTTATTGCGCAGCCTGTCATAAAGAACAATGCTTGATGGAGGGATTAATTGCGGGTCTAACGAATTCACAATCATATTAGCCTCCTCAATTTCATGATGTTCCAGGTAGTTCTCTGCCGCCTGTAAATGAGTGCTCATAAAAGGTGTATTCATCCAGCCAGGTAAATTCATGTCTGCCCATTGCCTGTAGCAGGAAATAGCTTTTGAGTAAGCACCTTTGTCGAACCATAGCTTCATTAATAAGTAAGAATTATTACCCAGGTAATAGCTCAATTCATCTATCGGAGCAGCGCCTCCCTGCTGCCATAGCTGAACACCCAACGATACAGCAACGTCGGCAAATAATAGCCCTTTTGCTACATGACCGGTATGCGCAAACGAAGTAGCCATACAATCCAGGGCAGCCAGGTTATATATAGGTTGTTTTGCCTCCAGGAATAACAGTGCATTGGTTAGAGCCGGGTTGGGGTATTTGTTAAAGAAACTAACTACAGCAACATAATCGTTTTGATTTAGCTTTTCCAGCAATTCACTCGAATTGAGGTCAGGGGCTTTCATAATCTAAAAATTTAGCTCTTCTAAAATAAACAAAAAAATGGTATTTCGCATGCGGCCCAATCGTAAATAATTATCTTACCTTGAAGAAGTAACCGTTAACTTCTTAAAACCAAAAGCTCCAGGATACTTTTAAAATTGCTATATGAAGAAGGAAATATTTAAGGTAACGCTTATTTCTGGCATGCTGGATATTATGGCCGCGTTTAGCCAGGCATATATGGTACGCAAGACTCCGCCGGATATTGTTTTAAGATACATCGCCAGCGGACTGTTTGGTAAACCGGCATTCTCCGGCGGCGTCATCTATCCAACATTGGGATTAGTATTTCATTTTTTGATCGTGTTCGCTTGTGCTGTAACGTATTTCTGGCTTTTTACAAGGGTAGCACTTCTTCGTAGAAGTGTTCTTTTAAGTGCATTTTTGATTGCACTTGTTGCCTGGGTAGTTACGACGCAGGTGGTTATTCGTTTAAGTAAAATAACGGCAGCTCCTGTTGAATTGAATAGTGCCCTTGTTGCTATTGTCATATTGTGGATATGTGTTGGTTTACCAATCGCTTTTATGGCAAAGCAACACTTTAAAAAGACCGAATAATGCTCATAAAAATGGGCGACTACTATTGGTAATCGCCCTAAGTCTATAAAAATTATAATGGGTTAAACGGTGGCCATCAGCGATTTTATTTTTGCTGCATGAGCATCACTTACCGGTACTACCGGGAGGCGTGCGTTAATAGTGCACAGTCCCATCTCCTGTAGGTACTGCTTTACACCGGCAGGACTACCCTCAGCAAATAAAGAGGTGATGATATCAGTGAATTTAAGGTGCAATGGCAATGCCTCTGCAAATTTTCCCTCAAGGCAAAGACGTATCATGTCTCCAAACTCTTTTGGATAGGCATTAGCTACTACCGATATAACCCCTCTCGCTCCCAGAGCAATCATTGGAAATGCAATCGGATCATCTCCGCTGATCAGCATGAACTCAGCGGGTTTATGCTTCATTATATAATTGAACTGATCAAAACTGCCTGAAGCTTCTTTTGTAGCAATGATATTTTTACAATCCTTAGCTATACGTACTGTTGTCTCGGCACTAATACTTTGTCCGGTACGTCCTGGTACATTGTACATGATGATCGGCAATGGAGCTACCGTGTCAATAGTTTTGTAATGCTGGTACAGGCCTTCTTGTCCGGGTTTATTATAATAGGGCGCTACTGAGAGTATAGCATCATAGCCATCTAACTGCATTGTTTGAAAGGCATGTACTACCTCGCGGGTATCATTGCCTCCAATACCTGCCACGAGCCCTGCACGGCCTGCTACTTTCTCTTTTGCAAAATTGAAAAGCTCTTGTTCTTCTTCTCTTGTAAGCGTAGCACTTTCGCCCGTAGTACCTGCTACAACCAGGTATTCTATTTTATTGTCAATCCAGAAATTGATCAGGTTTTCCAGGGTGGCCCAATCAAAATCGCCATTGGATGTAAAAGGTGTTACTATTGCAATACCGGTACCGGTAAGTTTTTGTTGTAAAGACATTTTAGTCGGAAATTTGAGATGATAGGTGATAGTTGACAGATGAAGGGTTTACATCATTTATCTAACATAACATTGTTATTGGTTAATTTCTGAGTTGAAGTAGGTTGTTCAGCTTTAACAGATGATCAATTTAGATGAGGATATCAGTAAGTCCGATAATGTTGTAACGGCTACTCTGTATTCTGCCAACAGTCATCTGCTATCTGTTATTACACTTCTTCCCAGAAGCCCATCTTGCTGAATTTTTCTATACGGGCCTCAACACGTTTTTCAGGCTTCATATTTTTTATTTCAGCAATACCCGCCAGTATTTGCTTCTTTAAATTTTGAGCAGCCAGTTCATAGTCCCAATGGGCTCCACCGTCAGGCTCAGGTATAATACCATCTATGAGGCCAAACTCTTTCATTTTTGTAGATGTGAGTTTTAATTGTTCGGCTGCTTTCATTTTATAGTCCCAGCTACGCCAGAGAATGGTGCTGCAGTTTTCAGGAGAGATAACCGTATACCAGGTATTTTCCATCATATATACTCTGTCTCCTACGCCAATGCCTAACGCACCGCCGCTTGCTCCTTCGCCGATAATAACGCAAATTACGGGCACTTTCAGACGCATCATTTCATAAATGTTACGGGCAATGGCTTCGCCTTGTCCACGCTCTTCCGCCTCTAAACCCGGAAAAGCACCGGGTGTGTCGATCAGCGTAACAACGGGTTTATTAAACTTTTCAGCCAGCTTCATTAAGCGCAGAGCTTTACGATAGCCTTCTGGGTTAGCCATACCAAAATTGCGTAACTGGCGTTTTTTGGTGTTAGAACCTTTTTGCTGACCTATGATCATTACTGTTTGCCCATCTAAAGAAGCAAAACCGCCTACCATAGCTTTATCATCCTTAATATTACGGTCTCCGTATAATTCCGTATAATTTTCCGTCATCAGCTCTATATACTTGTGTGTATAAGGTCTGTCCGGGTGCCGGCTTAGTTGCACGCGCTGCCAATCCGTAAGATTATGGGTAATGGTCTTACGCGTTTCACCTACTTTATTCTGGAGCTGCTCTATCTGGCCGCCTAAGTCAATATCTGTTTTCTTTTCTCGCTCAGTAGTTAATTCAATTTCATCCAACAAATCTTTTATTGGCTTTTCAAAATCAAGAAACTGCCTGTTTGCATTTTGGGGCATAATCAATGCTTTTATATGAGGCGGCTAAATTAATGATTATTTAGCAATACCCGTTGGTGTGGGCAGATATCTGTATAGTATGTGAATTGTAAGGGCTGTTTTGAGGGGTGGCGTTTTGAAAATATGCAGACTGCCCGGTTTTGTAGAGAAAAAATAATGGATAGAAAAGCATTATAGAACTTTTTGAGCTACTTTCGCGGCCCGTTCGAAAAAGCCATGGTCTTTTCGCAGCAGGCCGAAGTAGCTCAGTTGGTAGAGCAGCTGATTTGTAATCAGCAGGTCGCGGGTTCGACTCCTTCTTCGGCTCATAAGAAAATCTGGTAAATTATTTTACCAGATTTTTTGTTTATACGACATTTTATAATTTATCTCACTTGTCCATTACCTTCTAATATCCATTTTTCCGTCACCAGTTTTTCCAGTGCAAATGGTCCGCGTGCATGTAACTTTTGTGTAGAGATGCCTATTTCTGCACCCAGGCCAAACTCCTCGCCATCAGTAAATCTTGTAGAGGCATTGGTATAAACCGCAGCCGCATCTACTTCGGTAACAAAACGGTCACAAGCCTTTTTATTTTTAGATACAATAGCTTCGGAATGTTTGGTAGAGTATTGTGCAATATGATCCAGGGCCTCATCAATATCTTTAACAACTTTTACGGCACATTTCAGCGATAAAAACTCTTTACCAAAATCTTCCGGTTTCGCCTTAACCAAGTATGGATAGCCTTTTAGATTTTTGTAGGATGCTGCATCTGCAAAAATTTCTACTTCATATTTTTCAAATGCCGGTTTCAGTAGCTGCAGGAAGCTTGCTGCAATTTCTTTATCAACCAGTATCGCATCCGCAGCGTTGCATACAGAAGGTCTGCTTACCTTGGCGTTTACAGCAATTGCTACTGCCTTTTTTAGATCGGCCGTTTTTTCTATATATACGTGGCAAACTCCGGCGCCTGTTTCAATAACCGCACCAGGCTGTTTTGGCGAACAAAGTTGATCAACCCTTCTGACCCTCTTGGAATTAATACATCCAGGTATTTTGTAGCGGTAAACATTTCCTGTACTACTTCCCGTTGTGGTGGTAACAGGCTCACTGTGTTTATATCTAATCCAAATTGTTTTAATGCCTTTTGGATAATACCGATAGATACCTTGTTGGTATGTTGGGCATCGCTGCTGCCTTTCAACACGCAGGCATTCCGGCTGCGTAAACAAAGGGCGGCAATGTCGTAAGTTACATTGGGACGGCTTTCGTAAATGGCCCCTACAACACCCAGGGATACAGCCACTTTTTTAAGCCGGATGCCATTGGGAAGCGTTCTCTCAGCGAGTAAGGTCCCGGTAGGATCAGGCAGCTGCGCGATATTTTTGATAGCGTTGGAAATGTTTTTAAGCCGTTCGCTGTTCAGCATCAGGCGATCATTTTTTGGATCGTTGGCGTCTTTTGCTGCCAGGTCTTTTTTATTGGCTTTTAAAATAGCGGATTCATTGGTAAGAATTCCCTCAGCAATGGCCTGCAATAAACCCTTTAATTGCTTTTCAGGTAATTGTTGTAAGGCTATTTTTGCCTTATTGGTTTTTATGAGAGTGGTTTGTATAGACATAATGATTGCTCTTGAGCGTATTTTACTTCGTAAAAGTATTTGCGATTATAGAATTAGGCATTACAGCCGCATTTACTTATTAAATATTGATATGGGTGAGGAATGTTGTTCATCATTCTACCAATAAGTTCATGAAAAATGTAGTTTCTTTTATTCCTGTTGTTAAAACGATAAGTATATTCTTTCAGGTATGCGTGCAGGTGCTCCTTTGAACATTTGTGATGTATACCTCTTAACCAATTTTTGAATAGCATAATTTGCTTATGAAGCTCCTTCATTGCGGAACCCTTTTCTGATTTTACCATTTCGATATTCATTTCACTTTGTAGCGGTTCATAAGATTTAAACGAATCTGTTGTCAGACAAACATCCGGTTTTGTCATTTCTAACAAATGGCATTGTAGGGTAGCTGCCTCAAAATTATCGATATGACGCAACCCTATTTTCCCGGTTCTGTCATCTCCCAATTTCTCACAAACTATCAAAACAGCTTCTTTGTTTTCAAGGCTACGGCCACCCTTGCCGCTTTTGTAGCCACCCTGCAAAAACTCGTCTGCCTCTGCATTACCCCCTATTTTGTCTTTCTGGTCTTCTTTCATCATCTGCTGAACTTTTCTTTTAAACAGCCAGGCCGTCTTCTGTTGTACTCCCACTTCATAGCCTAGCTCTATCGTTGACATCCCTTTCTTTTTAGCCGTAAGCCTGTATAACATATGAAAGGCTTTTAACAACGGCATTTTAGTACCATGAAATACAGTATTGGCCAAAACGTTCTCATCGTATTTACAATTTTTACATCGCCGATGATGCCAGGTACGTCCTTTTACATGCTGCTCAAATCCGCACCTACTACATTTAAACCCTTCAGGCCATTTTTGTTTTACCAGATACGAGAAACAATCATCATTGTTTTTAAACTGCTTGTTGAACTCAAGTATACTTAATCCTTTAAACATGGCTAATTTATTTAGCTTAAATATACTAACAATATTAGTATAAAACAAAACCTATTCAATCCGTGCGTTCAAAATGCCTAATTCTATGCGATTATTTTGTTTTATGTTCCAGTATATTTAATAAGCGCCTGTTCAGGTATAGTTTCTCCTTTCCCACCTTTACAGATTCCAGAAAACCCTTTTCTTCCAAAGATATCAGATAATTTCCTACTGTCTTGGCGTTGCCTAAATGCTCTTCAATCAGGTATTGCCTTTTAGTATAAGGCAGGCGAAATAATACTTCAACAAGGTCTTTGGAATATATTTTGGGAAGTTGCTTTTTGAGGTCATGAGTCATTTTTTCCATAGCTGCTGTTATTTTATTGAGGCGCTCCAAACCATTTAAGGCAGTCACCTCTATCATATCCAGCATATAAAGAATAAAGTTCTCCCAATTGCTTTTTTCTGTTACACTTTTCAGGCTCCGGTAGTAGGCGGCTTTATTGTTAATGATATACTCGCTAAGATAAATGGCTGGTGTATTCAGTAAACCGGAAACTTTCAGGTATAGAAGTAGCAAGATCCTTCCGGTTCTCCCATTGCCGTCGGAAAAAGGGTGAATGGCTTCAAATTGATAGTGCATTAAAGCCATTTTTATAAGCGGGTCGATATTGCTTTCTGCATGAATAAACTTTTCCCACTTTGATAATTTATCGCGAATTATTTTTTCACCGCTGGGTGGAGTGTAGACAACCTTCCCTTTCGTGTTGGATAAAGTAGTGCCGGGTGTTACTCTTATGGAGGCACTGTTTTGTTTAATGCATTGCACAATCTTTATACATAAATTAGTGGTAATAAAAGGTTTTTCCTTTAATTGTTTTAGGCCCATCCATAAGGCTTCTTTATAACTCAATACTTCTTTCGTTGCATCGTCTTCTACTATCTTTTCAGATACTAGCGATTGATACAATTCATCATTAGTAGTAATGATATTTTCTACCTCAGAACTGGCTTTAGCCTCCTGTAGATAAATCGTATCCAAAAATAATGTAGGATTGGGCAGGTTGAGCAGGGTTCCGTTTAGCTGCGCTAATGCTCTCCCTGCCGATATTGTTTTACGTAGTATTTTTTTCGTTTCAATATCAGCCGCCGGAGGCAGATCCGGTAAGTTGTTATAAGGTATTTTGGGGTTAAAGTTGCTCATTTTAATAAGAGTAATTTTTACACTCGTTTTTACAACGAGAGTAAATTTATGCATTTTTTGCCCTCGTTCAAAAAACGAGGGCGATTTTTACCCTCGTTTTATTACCTCTTTTGTAAACTTTTCGTCCTACACCAGTACTATATCATTAGCGTGCGCCGCAATAATATTCTTTTCTTTCAATTGTTTTTTTAATTCCGTGCTGCTTAGTTTGGTTTTGGCAATGCCAATAATAATATCGTCTTCACCCATTAATTGTACCACTTCACCAATAGCGAAACTGCCTTCTATGCTGCTGATACCTACTGTTAATAAACTCTTTCGTTCTGCTACAGCCTTTGCCGCGCCTTTATCCAGCTTAATATTACCTAAAGTAATAGAACCGCTGGCCAGCCATTTTTGCCTGTTTTTTAAGTTGGACTTTTGTGCATAAAACCAACTCCCTGTTTTTTTATTTAAAGCATCGGTAATAGGAGAGGCCGATTTTAATCCGCACATGATAACATTAATTCCCAAATTAGTAGCCAACCTGGTGAAGGTTAATTTCGATAACATTCCTCCCAGCCCAAATTCAGATTTCTCTCCCTTTTTTACTAGTCCCAGCACGTCTTTATCTATGGCTTTTATTTCCGGGATGATCTTTTTTCATCATTTAAAAAGCCACCAACTGAAGTACATAATACTAATGTTTCTGCATCGAAGGCAATGGCCAATAAAGTAGCCAATTCATCATTGTCGGAAAACTTCAATTCCAGGTCGCTGATCACGTCATTTTCATTCACAACGGGAATAACATTGTGAGACCAGAAGGTATTGAATGTATCGCGCAGTTGTAAAAACTGTTTACGGTTGCTGAAGTGCGATCGTTCACATAATGCCTGCGCTACAGTAAGTCCGCATTTTTGGAAATAACTCCTGTATAGCTGTATCAGGATGGGGTTGCCGATAGCTGCTGCCACTTTGCGTTGAAGCAGCGTGCCTTTATAACCCGAAAGATATTTCTTTCCGCTGCTAACCGCTCCGCTGCTAACCAAAACGATTTTATAGTCTTTATGCAGGTTGCCTATATCGGTTACAATCTTTTTAATAACGGCTTTGTTAATATTGCCGTTAGCGTTGGTGATAACTGCAGAACCCAACTTTATCACTAAAACCTTTTGCCTCATAAAATTAAAATGTATGCAAATTTAGTGTACTAAAGGAAAATAGAAGGATATCAGGTGAGTACAGGACAGAAAGTTTAGTATCTATTACCAATAATTTTTACTGGATTAGTTTTTCTAATACATAATAGGTAATAGGACAGAACTCACTGTTTTTTAAGGTAAGTGCCTGGCGTTTGATGAGCACATCTTCATCTGTATAGGGAAAACGGGCGCAGTCAGAAGGACGCTCGTCATATATAGTACAAGTGTTGTCTGATGCCAAAAATGGGCAGGGTGATGATTTTACTACGAAGTCGCCATCCTCATCAACCCGAAGATAAGTGTCTATAAAAGCGCTTTCCTTCATACCCAGGTATTTTGAAATACGCTTTACATCCGGGGTTTTGAAGCGGGGAGAATAGTTTTTACAACAGTTGGCGCAGGTTAAACAATCTACATGTTCAAAAGCTTCTTCATGAAGGGTAGGTAAGGCTTTAATACTTTATTCTTATCAGCTCTTTTTAAAAATTGCTGGTATTGCTTACGGTGTTCTTTCGATCTTTTTCCCAGTTCTGAAGTATGTCTTTTGCCATTATTGATTGCTTTGCTCCAGCTCTTCCTGCTGTCTCATTTGTTCGCTGGTTTGACGACTACCGTTATGACTCCATCCGGGCGGTCCAAAAAGGTAGCCCAGCTTTTGCTTAAAAGTGAGGTTCTTTTGTTTCAGGTCTTTAAAGATATTGATCCATTCATAAAACACAATGGTGAAGGCATTCTCTTTCTCCATGGGAGTGGTAAGACCGTATTTGATAGGCTGGTAAGACTCAGGAGGTAGTTCTTTTTGAAAAGTGCCAAATAGTTTGTCCCAGATGATCAGAAACATCCCCATGTTTTTATCAAGGTATTTAGCGTTAGAGCCATGATGCACCCGGTGATGCGAGGGTGTAACGAATATGTATTCCAGGAACCCCAGGTTGCCTACCTTTTCCGTATGTATTAAAATACCCCAGATCTGGGTGGCGGAATAGACAAAAGCAATATCAATTGGATGAAATCCCAGCCATGCAATAGGAATAAAGTAAACGAACCGGTATAAAGGCTCCAGAACCGATGACCGGAATCCTACGGTAAGATTAAACTTGGGCGAAGAGTGGTGGGTGAAATGGGTAGCCCAAAAAGACGGCATTCATGATCTACCCGGTGCAGCCAGTAATACATGAAGTCCTGGAATACCAACAATGTGAGCCAGTATATCCATGGCGTCTCAATGGGCGCTACCAGCCGGTGGTTATAAAAGAACAACAGCACGGTCCCGATATATACCGAACGAAAGGCCAGATCCAGTCCGCCATTTAATAACATCAGGTAAATGTTTTGAATAGTATCCTTAAATGTATAGGTATTCTGCTTTCTTAAATGGCTAAAAATCAGCTCTATACCAATTATGATAATATATAAAGGAGTAGTTAGTAAAATTAACAGTTGTTCTTTGGCTGTACCCATCATGGGCGCAAAGATAATAAGTTTCATTTTTTAGGCATTTGGCTTAGCAACCGGCCAGCCTATTAACATTAAACAAAGTACTTATTCACATGTTATATCATGGTCAAACGTATGCGCAAATACAGCTGATAAATTACCATTAACTTTGCACATCCTCCGAAGGAGCCTCAAGGGAGTTCTTTGAACCTTCGGGCAAAAAATTTAATTTCTACCACACTATGAGTATTTTAGAACTCCAGTCGAAAGAGTTTGCAAAAAGGCATATTGGGCCTAACGAGTCTGAAACCCAGAAAATGTTACATGAGACGGGTTTTAGCGATTTAGACAGCTTAATTGAGAAAACAGTGCCCTCGGGTATCCGAATGAAAAATGCGCTTCGCATCCCCAGGGCCATGAGTGAGCATGAATATCTGAGGCATATTAAGAATGTGTCTCTTAAAAACAAGATATTTAAGAACTATATTGGTCAGGGCTATTATGGTACCATTACCCCTTCGGTTATTTTACGTAATATTTTTGAAAATCCAGGTTGGTATACGCAGTATACTCCTTACCAGGCAGAGATCTCGCAGGGACGATTAGAGAGCTTGCTGAACTACCAGACTTTGGTGAGTGATCTGACCGGTTTGCCCCTGGCAAATGCTTCTCTTTTAGATGAAGCTACTGCTGCTGCCGAGGCCATGGCTATGTTTTTTAACTTAAAAAACAGGCAGGATCATGTTGAAAGACCCCGTTTTTTCCTGGATGCAGCAACTTTTCCTCAAACAAAAGACGTAATTTATACAAGGGCTATTCCATTCGGTATTGAAGTAGTTGAAGGTGATTATAAGTCGGCTAACATTGACGAAACCTATTTTGGCGCATTGGTACAATATCCGAATAATGTAGGTAGCATAGAGGATTATAGTGTTTTTATAGGCAATGTTCAGCAGGCGGGTGGGCACGTAGCAATGGCAACAGACCTGCTGGCGCTTAGTGTCTTAACTTCTCCCGGAGAATTAGGCGCTGATGTGGCAATTGGTTCTGCGCAAAGATTGGGTGTTCCATTAGGATATGGCGGCCCACATGCAGCTTTTATGGCGGCAAAAGACGATTTTAAACGCGTACTGCCAGGTCGTATCATTGGTGTGAGTGTGGATGCGCAGGGTAACAGGGCGCTACGCATGGCCTTACAAACCCGTGAGCAGCATATTAAAAGAGAAAAAGCGACTTCAAATATTTGTACGGCACAGGCATTATTAGCCAACATGGCTGCTATGTATGCAGTTTATCATGGTCCGCAAGGATTGAAAGCTATAGCTGAAAGAATTGCTATCTATGCTCAAACTGTAGCCGCTGAAATAGAAGCGCGCGGTTTTGAGCTGGTTAGTGAATACTTTTTTGATACCATTGTGGTAAAGGCTTCCGACGTGGCTGCTATCAGGCAGAAGGCAGAAGCGCAAAAGATCAATTTCCGCTATATCGGTGAAGATTTGATTGGTATTTCGATTGATGAAACCGTTATTGTAGAAGATCTGTTTGATATTATCAACTGCTTTGAAAATGATACCGACCCGGTGGCGTTTGATATTAATGCGGATGCAGGTACTTATCGCTTGCCTGAATCTTTGATCCGTAAGTCATCTTACCTGACGCATGCGGTGTTTAACACGCATCATAGCGAAAGCCAGATGATGCGGTACATCAAATACCTGGAGAACAAAGATCTTTCTTTAAATACTTCCATGATATCACTGGGTAGCTGTACCATGAAATTGAATGCAGCAACACAGATGATGCCATTAAGCTGGTCGCATTGGGGCAGTATTCACCCTTTCGTTCCTGTAGAGCAGGCAGGTGGTTATAAAGAGTTAGTTGATAATCTTGGTAAATATTTATGTGAAATCACTGCTTTTGATGCTTGCAGCCTGCAGCCTAATAGCGGCGCGCAGGGCGAATATGCAGGATTGCTTACTATTAAGGCATACCATGAAGCACAGGGTAATCCACACAGAAATGTAATGCTGATACCTATTTCGGCGCATGGTACCAACCCTGCTTCTGCGGTTATGGCGGGTATGAAAGTGGTGGTAGTAAAAGCGCTGGAGAATGGGTATATTGATGTAGCCGATCTGAAGGCAAAAGCCGCACAACATGCGGAGAACCTGGCGGGTATCATGATCACTTACCCAAGTACCTATGGTGTTTACGAAGAAACGGTAAAGAGATTAACCAGATCGTTCACGATCATGGCGGACAAGTTTATATGGACGGCGCCAATATGAATGCGCAGGTAGGTTTAACAGCTCCCGGCCTGATTGGTGCAGATGTGTGTCACCTCAATCTCCACAAAACCTTTGCTATTCCACATGGTGGTGGTGGTCCTGGCATGGGCCCTATTTGTGTAAAGGCGCACCTGGCTCAATATTTACCTGGTCACGTTTTCCAGGATGCCAACGGTTTGCAACATGCGGTATCTGCTGCGCCTTATGGTTCAGCATCTATTTTGCTGATCTCTTATGCCTATATTATGATGCTGGGAGGCGACGGCGTGAAATCGGCTACAGAATATGCCATACTGAATGCTAACTACATGCGTTCCAGGCTGGGCAAGCACTACGATATTTTGTATACAAACGATAACGGACTTTGTGCGCATGAATTTATAGTGGATCTGAGGCCATTTAAAAAAACAGCCCAAATTGAAGCAGAAGATGTGGCGAAACGCTTGATGGATTATGGTTTTCATGCGCCTACTATGAGCTTCCCTGTACCGGGCACTATTATGATAGAACCTACCGAAAGCGAGGATAAAGCAGAATTAGATCGCTTTTGCGATGCGATGATCAGCATCAGGGAGGAAATTAAAGCTATAGAGGATGGAATAGCGGATGTTAAGGACAACGCTTTAAAAATGCACCTCATACGCAGCAGGTAGTTACTGCAAACGAATGGAACCATGGCTATAGCCGCCAGGACGCGGCATTTCCGTTGCATTATGTTACGCTTAATAAGTTCTGGCCATCTGTGGCAAGGGTAAACAATACGGTAGGGGATAGAAACCTTATTTGCACCTGCGAGCCTACAGAAATGTATGCAGAGGCTTAGTTTACAAACTATTAAATAACTTAAAAGCCAGGTTGGATATAAATCTAACCTGGCTTTTTTTATGGAGAAGAAAAAATGCTTTTTTCTTTCCTTCAATGGAGATGGTGAAGGCTTTGTTCGTTTCGTTAAAAAAGAAGTTTACAATATCGGCATTGGAGGTTTTAAACTCTAATGCTGCCCCCGACGAAGTATTGTATTGCAAATAATTATAAAGGTCTTCCTTGGTCTTACTGCTGTTGTTTACCCCACCATCCGCATCTATCGCATAAAATTTTGCCAGCGGATATTTGGCGCTCAGTAATTCATCAAAATAATGAAAGGTATTCTTGTAAGTACCATGAGTGCCAATGGTTGCTTTGATTTCTATTTTTGTAATGATGTCGTTTTCTTCTGATAGTTCGCATACAAAATTCGGATTAGGAGATTCCCTGTCTAAAACGGGTACTGTAGCCTTTTTGTGGCCCATAGAATCTGTAATAACAATATTGGTATTTGCAAATGCAGACTGAAGCGTATAATATTTCTTACCGATAAATCCTACCAATTGGTCAATGTCCAGTTTAAGAGGTTCTTTTTGTTCGGGAGTCAGGTCTGTTTTGCCACACGAAGCAAGCATTACAATTACTGCAACAAGTGATAGCAAATTTTTCATCTGGTTTTGTTTGGGGTGTATAAGAAAGTTAATTTGAGATTGCAAGGCAAATGTAACACTACAATAGCGTATTAGGCTCAATTTAACATATCAATTTTTGCTCCAAACGCACGCTTGCTGGCTTTTAACTTTTCGTTGGCTTAAAAAAATAAAAACCTCGATTTTTATTTAATTTTATTAAAGTGGTTTTTAATGAATTAAAAAAGTAGTGTCATTGTAATATGGTTTTACAATTGAAAAGTAAAAATGACGGCATAATTTTCGCTATAATTAATGCTTTCTAAACCGTCTCATAAGGAGAGTATGCATTAATGACAACTGGAGGGTTAACAGACTCAGATTTATCGAAGGCAGCTGCTGTGATAAGTTGCGAAATAGCAATAATTAAGACTATCATCGAAGTGGAAGGTAGCCGTGAGGGATTTCTATCTACCTATGAGCCTTTGCTTTGGTTTCATAAAGATGTTTTTCGCGTCGGACGCAAGGAGCTTACGATAAGGTAGCTCCGGATATTTCTCATCCGGAACCGGGAGATTTTGGCCCTGTATCCAGCCAGCATGAAAGATTGCATAAAGCTGCCTGGCTCAACCGTAATGCAGCGTTGATGTCTGCCAGCTGGGGTAGGTTTCAGGTGATGGGATACAATTATGCCCTGGCGGGATATTATTCCCTGCAGGATTTTGTAAGTGCTATGTATAAAAGCGAAGGTGAACACTTGTTAGCATTTGTTCAATATCTTAAAAATCTTTCGATGGACGAAGATTTACGCAGTAAGGACTGGGAGTCTTTTGCCTTTAAGTACAAAAGTCCTGAAGACCGGTCCGATTATGTTCAAAAGCTGAAATTGACTTTCGAAAAATATACAGAATAAATTCCCGACCTTTTTCATCAGATCATTTCAAACTCCCACACGGTACGGTAAGTGCCATATTGTTCAACATACTGCAAAAACGACTCGTAAAATGGGTCGGCGCCAATTGTGGCACTATCCCCTATAACAATAAGCGCATCCTTTGCCCGTGTGATTGCTACATTCATCCTGCGGTAATCCTTCAAAAAACCTATCTCGCAGTCATCGTTACTTCTTACCAGCGATAATACAATAACCGATTTTTCCTGTCCCTGGAAGCTATCAATGGTACTAACGCGCATGGTTTTAGGCAGCTTGTCTTTGGCCATTAAAACCTGGCCGGCGTAAGGAGATATAAAAGCCGAGCTTTCGGCGACAAAGTCACCGTTTTGAAGCAGTTGCTGCAATATTCAGTTCACCTTCGTTTTGAAGACTGCTTCCATCAGGTCCTTTGCTCTCATTAAAGCCGGAACCTGCGGTATCAATAAAAGTAAGGTGAGTACCTTGGTTAACCAAATGGGATGCGGATAGTAATAGTCCCTTATAAAAGTATTCGCTGCTGAACCCGGCAATAACGGGTTTCATACGGTACTGCGTATTCAACAGGTGTACTACGGGAGCAGTTTCAATGGCGATTTCTAAGATCGAACGGTTAAATCCCGCTTTCTGGGCAGCATTACTTAAAACTGTTGGAGGTAGTTGGAGGTGATCTCCGGCCAATACAATTTTAGGCGCTAAAGGAAATACGCACCAGGCGAGGGGTTCAATGCATTGTCCCGCTTCATCCACAATAAGGTGTTGAAAGGTTATTGTGCCCAGGCCTGCATCGTGTAAGCCAATAGGTGTGCCTGCAATTACCTGGGCTTCTGTAAACAGTTTTTCCTCGTTGTAGTGTTGCAATTGCTTTATTTCATTCCTGATATTTTTAACCTCTTTAAATAAAAGACTTCGCTGCTCTCTTTCGGCTTTTCCAAAGGTTCGTTTGTACTTTAAAGCCATTCGTCTGAATTCTTCGGCTCTCAGCTTTAGCTGGCGGATATCTTTCTGAACCTTGCTATTGCTCAGCCGGCCTTCGGGCGTATGCATGAAAATAGCTTCATCAGTTTTACTGGCATTGCCCACTCTCAATAACTGTATGCCTTTCTGAAGCAGTCCCTTGCAAATATTGTCAACCGCTGCATTGCTGGGGGCGGTAACCAATACTTTCTCTCCCCTTTTTGCCAGCTGCTGCACGGCTTCTATTAGAGTAGTGGTCTTGCCGGTTCCGGGAGGTCCATGCACAATGGTCAGCTCCTGGTTTTCTGTTATGGCCGATACAGCTTGCTGCTGGCTATTATTTAAATTTTTATTGAAGAATGCGAGTGGGACATTGTACGCGGGCGTAGCTGAGTTGGAGCTGGTGTCGCCATGTAGCTCTTCAAACAATTGGAAAAGATGCTTGTTTTTTTCAAGGCCCGTTAATGCCTCTTTCATGATGCTGTTGGTGCGGGTATCAGGCGCCAGTTTAAGTCCTACACCTTCGTCTTCGATCCAATCCGGAAAGTCCGGGGCGAATAATCTGAATTCCCCGGTTTTGCCTTCGAGGCTCATCATAATTCCTTTAACGGGTTCTTCTCCCTGTTTAAAACATTCGATAGCGGCGCCATCCCGAAACATATTCGTAGTGCCGGGGTAGGGAAGGCGGAAACTGATCTCGGGGTAGTCGGCATATCCAAAACTCTTACGGGTTACCGAAATAGGATGTAAGGCCAATCCCTCAGCTTTTAATGCTCTTACAGTATGTGCCTGGCTGAGCTGGTAACGTTCGGTTTGTTCTTTTTCTTCGAGATTAATGCAGCGGATTAAATGTTGTATGTGAGGATGCATGAAATAAAATGATTATTGCCTGAATGCTGCAAATTAAAATCATTTCGTGCACTTCTTTCTAAAGCCTGCTGTTTATCTTCCTACTACCGGAAATTGTGATACGCGCAACCTCGTGCAGCCATAAGGGATCAGCTCAATCGTCTCTTCGGGCTGTTTGGGTACATTTTCGTTGTAAATGACGCTGAAGGGCAGGGGACCCGCCATTTCATTATACAATCCCCATTCAGGTATACGCCTGGCCCGGGTAGTAAGTGTGAGAGGGGTATTTGTGCTGGTCCACGGGTAGTTAGTAATAGAGGGAGCTTTTGTGATAGTAAACTGTTCACTAAACTCTTTGTCAGACCTACTGATCAGTCCAAAATTCCAGGGCGTGGTTGGCCTTATCTCTACATAACTCTTTCCATAGTTTTCAGGGTCTTTCTTATTCTGTACGAGCGCTTGTTTTTCTCCAATTTTTAATGCATATACCAATGGACCTCGTTCTACCGAGACAGAATTTTCATGCCAGGTATTTTTATAAATATGCATGGGCAAATGAATGGTTACCACATCACCATTTTTCCATTGACGGTTGATTTTAAAAATTTCACCAGCCGACGCAATTCCGTGATCGGCATCGTTTACTTTAATGGTTGCCGTGGTGCACCATTGGGGAATGCGCAGATCCAAGGGAAATACTATATTTTTTCTTTTTTATCCATTGTCACAGTAAAGTGTATTGTTTCTTCAAACGGGTAGTTGGTGGTTTCTTTAATAGTTACTTTTTGATTATTGCCACCGTTGCGGTCACTTCGCTGGCCGAATAGACCAAAGCTGCCAAGCCCTTGTCAGGCGTGCTGTACCAGAGGTTTTGTACAAATTTTGGCCAGCCCCGGTGCATGTTGGAAGTACAGCAGGGGTAACCTGTTAGCAACCCGTAGCAGATGTCTGTGCCATTATGGTTTACCTCAAAGTTGCGGTTATGCCGGGTGATCATTACCTGGTTGGCCTGCTGAAAGTATTGATGCAGCATATAATCTTCGGTTGTTTGGCTGGGTAATGCGTTAAAAGCAATACGCTCCAGCTGGTCGGCGTAATCCACATCGCCCGATATTTGCAATGCAGCTTCCAGTGAAAACATCATTTCTACAGCGGAGCATAGTTCTGCACCCTGTGTAGGGCTGTTTCCGTGCAACGCTTCATCGCCACCGTAAAGACCGTTTACTGTGCCGTTAAATTTTTCAGATCGGCAAGTCCCTTCTTAAAAGCTTCCGCATATTTAGGGTCCTGGTTTTGCTGGTAATAGATCATGGGCGATTTAAAGCCCTGAGCCAGGTTGACGCCATGTATACTACCAGTTCGGCTTAACAGATCACTATAGAGAAAGGCAGTGGTAAAATCAAAGGTTTGCCGGTGGAGCAGGTTGGCTAAATCCAGCAGAAAGCTGTCCCCGGTTATATTGTAGAGCCAATAAACTACCATTAAATTGTCTGCCGCACGAAACCTTGCCCAGAAGGTCCAGTTGTCAAGCGGTTTTAAAGGGAGTTCTTTTAGCTGGTATTTAAAATAGTTGGTAAACAGCTTTACAATACGTTCATCAGCTGTGGCCATATAATACTGTTTGAGCACTTTGAGCATTACCATTTTGGGCCACCAGTCGCGGCTATTATTACGTTGTACACCATGTTCGTGGGGGTAATCTTTGGCCGGACCAAAATAGCCATCGGGCTGTTGGCTTTTAATTGCCCATTCGACCCAGGGCTTAACTTTAGCAATCAGTTCTTTATCCTTAAGAATATAAGCCAGGGGCAATAATCCGTCTATCCAGTAAGGCCCACGTTCCCATTGATCACCGTCTCCGCCAAGCCATCCATTGCGTTTACCCATAACAAGTGGATACAATTCATCCAGCTTTCCGGTAGCACCATTCTTTTGGCGTACCAGCATTTCTCTTAACCAGCCCTGTGGCTGAATGGCACCGATAGGTAGTTCGCGATAGACATCTTGTTTTAGCGGAGCTCTGGGAGCAATGATTTGAGGTTGTGCTTTAACGCAAACTGAGGTTAATAAAAGCAGCAAAGCAATATTGAATCTCATCTGTATTCTTTAAGGGTTTTAAAGCAATTTTTGGGCAACATAACCTATTCTTTGGGTGTTGTTTCGCAGCGTTAATTTAACCAACTGCAGGTAAAATACCTGTTAATGGAAATTAAACCGTTGCCAACTGCAATGATTTTTTAATTTATTTGAAAAATACCTACATTTGCAACCCTTCTGATAATATTAGAAGCCTGAGCGGGACGTAGCTCAGCCCGGTAGAGTACACGTCTGGGGGCGTGTGGTCGCAAGTTCGAATCTTGTCGTCCCGACAATAATACGGTGTAATTAATTTTTAAATAAATTGGTTGCACCGTATTTTTTTATACCAGTGTCTTCAAGTCTTTTTGAGTTATTGTAGGGGCTATTTTATTAGAGCAATCTTACCTCAAAAATGTACAATCATTCCCTCCCTTGCCTTATCTTCGCACCTTAATGAACATTATCATTAAGAAGGCAAGAATTACAGACCCCACATCGCCTCACAACGGTCAAATTGCTGATATACATATTGCCAGCGGCAAAATAGTCTCAATTGGTAAAGATATTGTAGCAAAAGGTGCTAAAATAATTGACACTCCGGGTGTGCATGTTTCACCAGGATGGATTGACCTGTTTGCCGATTTTGCCGATCCGGGGTATGAGTTCCGCGAAACCCTTGAAACGGGAGCTGCTGCGGCGGTAGCAGGTGGCTATACCGATGTTTGTGTAGTACCCAATACCCAACCAGCCCTGGATCAAAAGTCGGTGGTAGAATATGTAGTGCAGAAGGCTAAACAATTGCCGGTAAGTATTCATCCACTGGGCAGCATCACCCGAGGTGTGGAGGGAAAGGACCTGGCAGAAATGTACGATATGAAGCTGAGTGGCGCCGTAGCTTTTAGCGATGGTAAAACTCCTTTACAATCTGCCGGTATACTGGTTAAAGCACTTCAGTACGTGAAATCTTTTGATGGTGTTTTGATACAAGTGCCGGATGATAAAAGCATCAGTCCTAACGGGCTGATGAATGAGGGGATCACTTCTACAAAAATGGGATTGCCCGGACGTCCTGAAATTGCCGAGGAAATTGCGGTAGCTGCTAATGTGAAGCTGGCGGCCTATGCGGAGTCTAATCTGCATTTAACTGGCATCAGTACCGAAGGTTCCCTGAAACTGATCAAAGACGCCAAGCAGAAAAAAGTGGCGGTGACCTGTTCGGTAACACCTTATAATCTTGTTTTTTGCGATGAAGATATTACCACTTACGATTCTAACCTGAAGGTGAATCCGCCTTTGAGAAGTAAAAAAGACAGGAAGGCACTACAAAAAGCAGTAACTGAAGGTTTGATTGATTGCCTGGCGTCTCACCATATTCCGCAGGATACAGATCATAAGGTAGTAGAGTTTGAATATGCCAAAAATGGTATGATCAGCCTGCAAACCACTTATGCTGCAGCAAACACGCATTTGCCGGAGGTTTCGCAGGATCGCTGGGTGGAGCTACTGGCTATTAATGCCAGGCGCATTTTAAATATACCGGTACCCACTATTGCCGAAGGTAATGAAGCATCGGTTACCTTGTTTTTGCCTAAGCAGGAATGGGTGTTGGAGTTGAAAGATATTGCCTCTAAAAGCAAGAATACGCCGTTTATCGGGCAACAGTTCACCGGTAAACCCCTGGGTATTTATCATAAAAGCAAGCTTACATTAAATAATTAATCATTGAAATTAACATCTACAATAAAGGGGCTGATTACAGGACTTTTAATGGTTGGAATAACTTTGGCGTTGACTGACGATTCTGGAGGGGAACTATCCGCAATCAAATTTGTCGCAGTGGCGATTTATGGAATTGGTATTGTATGGAGTATTGTTTCATTTGGATTAAAAAATAAAACTGGCGGATTTAAAGACTATTTCAATCAGGGTTTTCGTTGTTTTGTGATGGCCACATTAGTACTTGCCATTTATTGTTTTGTCTTCTGGAAAATAAATCCTGTGTTGATGGAACAAAATATTCAGGCCACAAAAGCCGAGCGAATAAAAACCGCGAAGGACAGGACCATGGCCGAAATAGAGCAGGAAGCGGTACAAACCAGGAAATATTATATACCTTTTCAGGTTTCGGGAGTTGTATTTTCTAATTTGTTAGTGGGAGTTATGGTTACATTCGCCACCTCAGGATTACTATATTTGCGCAACAAAAACTCGTAATGGATATTTCAGTTGTCATACCTCTTTTAAATGAGGAAGAATCTTTGCCAGAGTTGTCCGAATGGATCGACCGCGTAATGCGTGATAACAACTTCAGTTACGAGGTGATTTTTGTGGACGATGGTAGTACAGATAGTTCCTGGAACGTAATACAGGAACTGCGTGCCAAAAATGATAGCATTAAAGGCATTAAGTTTCAGCGGAACTACGGGAAATCTGCTGCCTTAAACGAGGCTTTCCGGGCTTCGCAGGGAGATGTGGTCATTACGATGGATGCAGACTTGCAGGATAGTCCTGATGAGATTCCCGAATTGAGAAGGATGATCGTAGAAGATAAATACGACCTTGTGAGTGGCTGGAAGAAAGTTCGTTACGATAACACGCTGACCAAAAATATCCCCTCCAAATTTTTTAACGCGGTAACCAGTAAGGTTTCTAAAATAAAGCTGCACGATTTTAACTGCGGACTTAAATCTTATAATAAAAAGGTAGTTAAAAGCATAGAAGTGTATGGCGAAATGCATCGCTATATACCGGTAATTGCCAAGTGGGCCGGGTTTAGAAAGATTGGCGAAAAAGTGGTGGAGCATCGAAAACGTAAATATGGTGTAACCAAATTTGGCTGGGACCGTTTCATCAACGGCTTTCTCGATCTGATGTCGATTACTTTTGTAGGGAAGTTCTCTAAAAACCTATGCACTTTTTTGGTTTATGGGGAATGATCTTTTTTTAATAGGCATTTTAACGTCGTTGTTTTTAATAGTATCCAAGGTCATTGATCCTGAGTATGCTATCACTAACCGGCCAACTTTCTATATTGCTTTAACGACGATTATTATTGGAATGCAGCTGTTCCTGGCAGGTTTCCTGAGCGAATTAGTATCCCGTAATGCAGCTGGCCGTAATGCTTACCTTGTTGAAGAAAAAGCAGGCCTGAGCTGATCGGCGGAATCGTAAAATATAACGTTATCCGGCCGGAAGGAGATCGTAAAAATACTTGTGGCTGCAAAAAAATCCTGTCTTTTATTCCGGTGAAATAGTATAACTTTAAAGGGATTCTTAATACAATAAACCATTGTCCTTCATGAGTATCTTTAAACCTGCACTTTTAGGTTGCCTTTTGTTTTGCAGCCATATCGTATCGGCCCAACTGAGGGCCAAAGAAGGAAAAGGCTACTTCAATATCACCAATATTGCCGAGCCTCAATATCTTCAATCTGTTGATTCGTCTGAGCTGGCATTTGGCGATGCATACATCAAAACTGTGGGGTTTGCTGCCAGCACTATTAATGGCGTTTTTCTGAATCCGCATTTATCGATTGGCCTGGGTGTGGGAGTACAATTTACCCGTTACAAAGCACATCGTAATGCTGCAACTCCGGATAGCAGTTTTGCACCCGGATATTTTGAAGACGGACATAGCATGACAGCCTTACCCATTTTTGCTGATTTCAGGTATTATCCTAATGGAACGAGAAACAGCTTAATGCTCATATTGGACGTCGGTTATGCACCCTTACTGAATATCAAAAATGATTTCGATAAAATGTACCTGGATGGCGGCGCTTTAGTTAAACTGGGGGCAGCCTATCGTATTCCATTGAGCGAAACCATTTCCTTTTTACCCTCCCTTAATTTCAATGCCCAGCGGTTTGGAGAAAATACCAGTATTGGGGCCAATGTAGGACTGGGTTTTATGTTTTAGTTTATGCCCTCCCTCTTTGTATACGCTGCGGTTAAGTGACTAGATAGGCATAGTATTAACCGCTGTGAAAAAGAGAAGCAGAGACTTCGCAGAGTGATTAAGTAAGCTATATTATTTTATATTACTGGATCAAAAATCGAGCAATCTCCGCGTATCCTTCGCGTATTCAAGTCTTTGCGGTTTTAAAAAAGAGAACAGGCATGTGATCTGCCTTATTCAGAAAGTCGTTTGCGCAATTGCTCGGCTTTTTGCCGATTAACCAGAACGAGAGCGCCAGTAGCGCAAAAAATAATCCCTTATTGGTATGGTCCCAGAAGTACTCAAAATAGCGGGTGTAAATATTAAGGAGGAAAAACACGATGGCGATATCCCTTAAAGTATCATCTTTCTGCTTAATAGCGTAAACCAAAACGCCAATCAAAACCAGGGTATAGGCTATTGCCCACATAAATAGCTTCCCCTGTTTAATGGCAGACCACACATCATAACTTAAATTACCGGATACGGACAGAAACAGCGCCGATAGCAGCAGGAAGATCCAACTGGCATACCAGGAAAGGTTAAAATATCTTTTGGTTGAAGCATGACGTTTAGTTAATAGCGTCAGGCATACCATCAACATACCAAAGAGGGCCATTCTTAGAGGATAGTTCATGCCAATAAAATAAGCATGCGCAGGAGCTGAAGACCATGCATAGGTTTGCGTAGCCCAGCTGCTAATGAGCGCCAGCAACATGCAGGTCCATAGTATTTTGGAATTGAGATACACTGCCAGCGAACCATACAATAGCGCTGCGATAAATATGCCAATACCATAATAATAGTAGGTAGGCTGAAAGCTCCTGGTAAAATAGGCCACAGATATGCCCAGGGTTAATGCTACTAAAACGGTAAAGCTTTCATTAGCGAGGGATGCATAAGCGTATTTTCTTTTTCTTCTTTTGGCGATCCAGGTAAGCAATACGGCCACGCCACCAAATAGGAAGCCAATAAATATTTCAGAGAAAGCGAATAGCTTCCGGAGCCTTTCTATCCATTTTTCATCGAGTACGAGAGCGCCGAACGCCAGCAGTGCGCAGGATACCGCTGCGATGGTAGCATAAAAAGCTACTGAATCGAATTCATTGCGGTAAGAAGAAATTGATTTCCTGAGCTGCTCAGCCTTAGACGGGTCCAGCAAATCGTCTTTTTGCCATTGATTAACGGCTTCTTCCAATAACCTCGCTTCTTTTTTATTAACACGCATAAGTTGTAACTACAAAATACAGTTTTACAGTGATAAATACTACAATGAATCATCTTACTTATCATAAAAACTGCGCTAGAATACATAGCTATGGACGCCGCTTTGGGCTCTATAAAGTTACCTGAAGGTTTATCCCCTATTTATGTGATACAGAGGGGCTGCGTCGCTTTGGAAAATGATCTAACTTAGGTTTAGGTAAAAGAGGTCTTCATTTATAGCGTTGGATAAGACATCAAATTATACTTTAAACTGTTCACATGAAACGTAGCATAAAAACTTTTGGGTGAAATTTATACCTGTTGTAGGAAAGTCTTTACGCGAGGTAACATGTGGCTCAACTCAAATAAAAGCATACACGTGAAACTCGTTATTTTATTAGCTATAACCAGTTTTATGTGTGCCTGTACTGCTAAAAAGCAGGATGATCAATATGCGGAGCGTATACATGTTTCAAAGCAATATGTTGTAGATGTCGATTCTCTTGTCAGTGTTGCAAAGCCCGATGATATGACAGAAGTTTTGATTACATACGATCCCAATGTAAAGGGTATTAAAAAGTACCAGGGGATACAACTGGGAGTGCAGCTAAAGCGCATATTGAAGCAGCGGAACCTTGATGCAGGAAAGTTTGATATGGTGTTTGTTTGCAAAGATGGGTACGCGCCGGTAAGGCATGTTACTGAGCTATCAGGCAGGCAGGATGGATATATTGTATTTAAAGACCTGGCGGCCCCCGCATCGCAGAACTGGACTCCAGCAATGGAAGGAGCCTTTAGTCCTTATTACTTAGTGTGGACAACCGACAGTGTCCATGCAGGTGAATTACCCTGGCCTTACGGATTGGTCAGTATTAAACTGGTTGAAAAAGACAGTATGCTGTTTAGTGGCTTGTCTAAAAATAAGGCTTCGTTTGCAGGATATCATTTGTTTCGGAAACATTGTTTTAGTTGCCATTCCATCAACAAAACCGGTGGACAGGTGGGACCTGAAATGAACTGGCCCAGGAATATAACAGAGTATTGGACAGATGACAATATAAGGCATTATGTAAAAGAACCGAAAAGTTTCAGGTATAATGCGCACATGCCTGCAATGAGGCAGGTTAATGATCTGGATATAGATGCTATTATTCAATACTTGCATTATATGAAGAAGCATAAATACAAGGAATAGTAATGTGCTGTCGATTCTAAACCCCAAAGTATGAGCGAAGTATTCAATACTGAACGAACACCACCCGAACAGTTTTCTATTGACTGGGATGATATTTATTACGATATCAAAACTCAGAAGGCGATCCTGGTTTTAGGACCCGGCTTCCTGGTTCAAAATGAACAGACCGCGAAGCAATTATTATATGGGGAGTTGAAAAATAAGCCGGATAACGGTATTCTTCATTTCAATCCCGATAACGAGATTTTCTTGTTCGAGAGCCAGTATCACAAAACCAAGGCGCAGCGATTTGCCAGTACTTTTTATGAAAAAATAAAAGCAGATGCTACCATTTTAAAATGCATTGCCGAGCTGCCTTTTCCTTTGGTTATTAATACGAACCCTGATACCACATTGATGGCTGGCTACCAGAGCGCATCAAAAAAGCCGCAGTTCGATTATTTTACCGGCAGGGCCAGTAAAAGCCCGGTAGAGCTGGCCAAGCCGGATAAAGACAATCCTATTTTGTACAACCTGTTCGGCTCGTCTCAGCCGGAAGCATTGGAGTCAATTATCCTGGATTTTGAAGATATGTTTACCCATTTAAAAGCGCTGTTTGAAAATACCAAACAGGTGCCGGATGCTTTTAATACTGTATTAAGAGAAGCCGATACTTATATTTTTATCGGCTTCAGAATGGAGAAATTAAGAACGCAATTGTTGATGCGTTATATCAATACCAAAACACACGATTTTGATAACAGGGATAAGAACTATACAGCTAAATCTTCTTTTGATGATGCCGATTCAGAATCGTTCTTCAGAAAGCAGTTCAATATAAAATACTATGGAGCGCCGGTTGAATTTCTAAACGAAATTCATAAGCTGTACTTTGCTTCACGCCAGATTGATGAAGCAGTAGCCACTATTATCAAGCCGTTTAAAGAAGCGGCTAAAGATTATATTAAGCAAAATGATTTTAGTAAAGCTTTTACCCTACTGGAGAATAATATTTTCGATAACGATCAGAAAAATCAATTGATCGCCTGCCAGATGCGTTACTCTAAATACAGCCTGGATGTAAAAAACGGAACAGAATATAAAATGAACCTGGATGTTGAGCTAAACAGGATCACTATGGCTTTACTGGAACTGATTGATTGTATACCACCCGATAAAGGTTAATTTATGGAAAAACTATACCGTTATCCGGGAGTAAGGCCTTTTACGCGGAGTGAAAAAATATTTACTTCGGCAGGGAGCAGGATGCTCAAAAACTATTCGATCTGTTGATGCTCGAAAAGATCGTAGTGCTTTTGCTAAATCGGGAAGGGGTAAAAGTTCACTTATTAATGCGGCCATTGTTCCGTTGCTCGATGATACAGATAATCCTAAATATAGTTATACACCTGTTGAAATAAGATTAAGCGAAGTAAAGGGCGATGTTTCCTCCCCATAGAAAAAATTATATCCAGGTTAAAAGAGATAGCGCGGTGCCGGAACATCCCCATCCTGTATTAGACAGGTTTGTGTATCCTTACAGGTTATGGCATCATTTTAAAAAGATACAGCTAACCCAACCTCGCAAATTCCTGCTGATATTTGATCAGTTTGAAGAATTTTTTAATAACCCGCCTTCCGTTCAGGAGCGCTTTAAAAAAGAGCTTGCTGAGTTATTGTATACAACAGTGCCCAATGTGATAAGGGAACATATTGATCAGCTCACGCACGAGGAGTATGATATACTATCGGAGCCTGTGGATGTACATGTGTTATTTTCAATACGGTCTGATCGCTTAAGTAGTATGCATTCCTTAACAGATGTGTTGCCTCATTTACTCAAAAATCGTTTTGAAATTCGCAGCTTGTCCGTAGAGCAGGCGCGGCAGGCGATTATAAAGCCTGCTGCCATTGAAAGCCCCGCTTTTGCTACTCATTCTTTTACTTACGATGAGGAAGCGCTGCAGGCAATTCTCTCCCAGTTTTCTTCTGCTGCTGATGGACAAGAGGTTAGTGTAGAACCCTTTCATCTGCAGATCATTTGCCAGGCTTGCGAGGTGAAGATTGAGCAGAAATTGCTGCACCATGAAAAAGACCTGGAAGTAAACCGTTCAGATCTTCCTTCTTTTGATAACCTGTACGGTGACTATTATAAAAGACAGATTGAGAAATTACCCTTGCACTTAAGAGATAAGGCGCAACAATTATTGGAGAATAACCTGATACATGAAGTAGGCGGATCTAATGAGTATCGTCGAATACCGGTAGATAAAGATGTTTTACTGAGCGAGCTGGTTAATATCAGTGCTCCGCCCGAAATATTAGATATGCTGGAACAGGCTTTCCTCATAAGGCGCGAGCAAAATTCTGTCGGGGGCTATAGTTACGAGATCGCGCATGATACCATACTGGATCCCATTGTTAATATAAAAAAGCAAAAACAGCAAAGAGATAACGAGCGAAAAATGGCTCAGCTGATTATGGAAAAAAGGCGGATCGAACGTGAACGCATCTATGGTCGCACTACACTGGCTTTGCTGGTAGTGTTGCTTTTGTCACTGCTGGCTTATTTTAACTGGGAAACCCTGTATTTCAGTTACCGGATAGCCGTGGATGAGGATACAAAACCCATCATCAGGAAGCCCGAAAAGCTGGCTTTTATTGCCGATAAGTTAAAAGATGAGGTGATGAAAAGTGCCCGTCAGATCAATTTAACCAATGATATTAATAGCTGGGAAGCTTCCCAGTTAATGGCAGCCCTTTACGGGGTCGATGGATTTGATGGTAATGGAATTATAAAAAAGCAGTATTTGAATCAAGCCCAAAAAACACTGAATAAAAACAGTTGCTGCTGGCGTGAAATGGTAGATATTGATGATATAAGGGCTACCAGCTGGATCATCAGCACCAATGGCATTTTAGGATTGACCAATCGCTTTTCCTGCTCCACAGTTCATTTTTTATTGACTCAACAGGACAGCAGCGGCGCCTGGCCTATGTTTATATTACCCCCGGCCGTAAAAAATTACAGTGCTACTTATGCCACCGCCCATGCACTAAGAGCTTTGTATAATTCCTTACCCAATATCAAAGACAGCAGCTTTGCCCGGCAGATCCATTCAGCTATCGGGCGTGGTGTTCAATGGTTGCAACTGACTATTGCGGATAAGCACAGTTCCCGTTGGAGCGATTATGAGCAAAAAGAAGGTGAGTATGAAAGTCTGGCAGTATCTAAAAGTCTTTCGGGGCTTACTTTGCATACGCTGAATATTTTAAGCAGGAGTAACGATACCCTGAACCGTAACTGGCTTAAAAGTCTTGAGACAGCTGATGCTTCCGTCGATATTAACCTTCGGGAACGAAGCGATAAAGGATTTAAAACAGAAAATACAGCTGTAGCTTTTACCGATGCTACGCGCCACCTGGTAATACCGTGGCAATTGATCGCCACCGCAGACGCTTACAACAGCGGAAGTTTTTCTGAAAAATTAAAGGCCAATAAATGGATTGATGTGGTGGTTGAAAACCTGGATGCCGACAAAATTGCAAAAACCGATCGGTTTGCAAAAGCAGAAGTGTTGATAGCGCTTCGTTACCTGCTGGAAGAACAGTATCATTTTAAATAATAAGAAATGAAAAAGAACTGGACGGCGCAAGGGATCTCGTAAAACAAGGGAATTTAAAAGCAGCCCTGGCGATACTTTTACCTGCTACCGAACATGATGCTGAAGTCAATGGTCAGTTGATGACACATGCGGCTCGTTTAAGCGATCTGTCAAAAAAGAAAGCATGGGCATGGTGAGTTTTGAGAATGCCAACCTTACCCGAAATCAAATAGCTTATGCATTGATTGAATTGTTGGGTAATATGCAGTCGGAAGTCAAAGAGCAGCAAAAAAGAGTTTTTATTTCCTACAATCATAAAGATGTGGCTACTGCTAGCCGTGTTAGGGAGCTCCTGGTTAAAGCAGGGGTGGAAGTGACCATAGACAGCGAGGCAATGGGAGCGGGTGATAACATTAAGGCGTTTATTGAAAAAGTGTGAGAGATACAGAAACAACACTTTCTATTGTATCCGTGAATAGCTTGCTCTCCGCATGGGTGGCTATGGAAACATTGAATACATTCGGGTTGCAATTGGGGCCTGTTGCTAAAAAGTTTATACCCTGCTATATTCAGCCTGATTTTTTTGATATCGGTTTTACCGATAAGGCGCAGCTACAGCTGGATGAAAAAATTACGTCACTGGCAGCCCTTATTGAGGGGCGTCTAAAAAAGGGGGAGGATAGCCTCGATGTTAACGATGAATACAGTCGCCTGATCAAATTACGCAATTCATTGGGCGAGATTGTCGGCCGCTTAAGAAATAGTCTCTGTATCGATATCAGCAATGAAAAGCTGGAAGCCAATATGCCGAAGATCATTCAAAAAATAAAGGAGTAAGCTTTCAACAGGCTTACTCCGCGTGTACAAAACCAAAACCAATAATATTACAGTTGCCGGTGAGCTATTTTTCAAAAGGGCGGCTGCTTTCAAAAGGTATATTTCTTACACCACTTAAATAGTAATTAGGGGTTTGATTAGAGGGCATCAGCTTTAAGACTTCTCTAAGTAATTGCGCATAGTTGCCTGTGAACTTTCCTTTCTTGTATACCTTCAGCATTTTTTCTGTGAACAGCCCATTTTTGTCGCCATCCAGTGATGTCTGGTTATCCTGGCATCCGGAAAGTAAAATGACGGCAGCTTTGATATTGCTTTTTCCCGCAGCTACATTTGATGAAGATGCATTGTTGTATAAACTTTTATGTTTGGCGAAGATCTTTGGTCCGTTCTTGATAAGTCTGGTTCGCAAGGTTTCCAGGGAGTCGTCCAAGGTTCCGTCACTCTTAATGGCTCTTGATACGGTTCCGCTATGGCAACTGTCAGAGATCATGAAAATACGCACACCCGTTTTGAATTTGCTCCAGTATTGAGCCAGCTCATCGTCCAATATCATCCGGTCATATAAACACCAGGTTTCATCTTTCCCATCCAGCTCATCTTTATTGGTGTCGGGTACATAAGCGCCATGTCCCGAGTAAGTGATAAAGAAGATATCTCCTTTTTTAATTTCTTAGCGGCAGCAGTAAGATGGCCGGTTATATTATCATAAGTGCCCGCTTCATCTATCAGTATATAAGATTCATCATACTGTTTTTGTTTGGCTATCGCCAGCATGTCTTTGGCATCATTAATACAGCCTGCGAGCGGGTAATCGCTTCCGTAATGTTTTTTATCAATTTTGTTTAAACCAATATGCAGGGAGATAGAGTAGGACATAGCAGAGGATTTATGAATGATGAATAATGAGTGACAAATGTGAATAGTTAATAGGGAGAGATGTGATTATATAGTCGATTTTTCCCGGTTTGAATAAGCACGTGTCAAATACCGATTTCAAAATGCATCCAGTCGTAATCTTTTTCAGGCCCGTAACCTACAAAGCCGTTCCGGTAAAAATATCGATCATGGGTTTGTATTCCGGTCGGGCAAAGCGAGCCGTTGTATGGTCTTCTCTCAATAAATTACGGTCAGGATCCAGGTCAATAGCTATGGCCCAGGAATGGCGGCTCCACCGGGTGCTGCTTCCCCGCATTTTTCTCAGATTGTAAAGACCCCCATAATAATCAATATGCAGTTCCCTGAGTTTTTGTTGACCGTAGGTTGAGAGCAACTCTTTCAACACATTGGCTAAAGGCTGGGCAATTTTTTTATGACAGGTAAGTTTTTGTACCAATATGTTTTTATCCCACGCAATTACCAGTGGAAACGGCGAAATGATTTGGGTGAAATTGTTGGTATTGCCGGGTGTGCCGTAAATGGCCAGCACTTCATTATCGGTCATAATCCTTCTACCTCCACGATTGCCAGGTGTTAAAGACCTGGTTTTGGGCAGTATAGGTATTTTTTGATAGAAATGGTTGCATCAATGGATGATGGCGACAATGCCGGTGTTTTGGATTTAGACATTTTTAGGTTGTTTTGAGTGTAGAGATGCATCAGCAAGTTATTCAAACAAACAGGAGAATGCAAATGAGGACTATCGCTAAAATGGGGTAGTTGTTAAAAATAGACAGCTGCTTACGTATTCTTAACCCAAAAACACCGGGCGAAGGCTGTAAATCCGCTAAGGATGGTATATTTGCAGCCCGTAAAAGGGCATTTCAAATTCTAAATTGCAAATATTTCATGTTTCGTACGCATACCTGTGGTGAGTTAAGAGCCGCCGACGTAAATCAAGAAGTTACCCTGGCTGGCTGGGTACAAACTGTTCGTAAATTCGGAAGTATCACTTTTGTTGACCTGAGAGACCGGTATGGTATTACCCAGTTGCTGTTTTCTGAAGCATTAAATGCACAATTGGATGAAAATCCTTTGGGACGTGAATTTGTGCTGCAGGCAACAGGTAAAGTAAACGAACGCAGTAATAAGAATAAAAATATTCCTACAGGTGATGTAGAGCTGCTGGTAGAAAGCTTTACCATTCTGAATAAAAGCGTTACACCACCTTTTACTATACAGGACGATACCGATGGGGAGATGATCTGCGCATGAAATACCGTTACCTTGATCTGCGTCGTAATGCGGTGAAAAAAACCTGGAACTACGTTATGCGGTAAACCGTGCACGCGCGATTACCTGCACCAGCAAAATTTCATGGATATTGAAACTCCGTTCCTGATCAAATCTACTCCGGAGGGTGCCAGAGATTTCGTGGTACCGAGCCGTATGAACCCGGGTGAATTTTATGCCTTACCTCAATCTCCCCAAACCTTCAAACAGCTGTTGATGGTAAGTGGTTACGACAGGTATTACCAGATCGTAAAATGCTTCAGAGATGAGGATCTGCGTGCGGATCGTCAGCCAGAGTTTACCCAGATAGATTGTGAGATGGCTTTTGTTCAGCAGGAAGATGTACTGAATATGTTTGAAAACCTGATCAAATATATTTTCAAAACAGTAAAAGGTATTGATTATAACGAGGCGGTAGAACGTATGAGCTGGCAGGAAGCCATGTGGCAGTATGGTAATGACAAGCCCGATATTCGTTTTGGCATGAAGCTGCTGAATATCAAATACCCCAAGCATGTATTTGCTGAGAAAGAAGAAAATGCACAATTGGTAGACGGAGCCGACTTCCAGGTGTTTGACGCGGCGGAAACGGTTATTGCTATTGCGGTGCCAGGTTGCAGCGAATATACACGTAAGCAAACCGATGAATTAACCGAATGGGTAAAACGTCCACAGATAGGTATGAAAGGCCTGGTGTTTATTAAATGCAACGCCGATGGTACTTATAAAAGTAGCGTAGATAAGTTTTATAGTGAAGAGAAGCTGAAAGCTATTGCTGATGCAGCAGGCGCCAAGGCAGGTGACCTGGTATTGATATTAGCAGGCGCCGAAGAGCGTACCCGTAAAGCTACCAGCGAGCTTCGCCTGAAATGGGCAAACGCCTGGGCTTTAGAAAAGATGATGAGTTTAAACTATTGTGGGTATTGGACTTCCCGCTTTTTGAATATGCCGAAGAAGAGAACCGTTGGGTAGCAAGACACCATCCGTTTACTTCTCCCAAACCTTCAGATATTGATACCATGATCAATAACAACCCGGTTATTGAAAATGCCGCAGAATACCTGAAACATCCTTACTCCAATATCAAAGCGAATGCCTACGATATGGTGTTAAACGGAAATGAAATTGGTGGAGGTAGTATCCGTATCTATCAAAAAGAGCTACAGCAGAAAATGTTTGAGGCATTGGGTATGGATGCCGAAGAGCAGCAACATAAGTTTGGCTTTTTGTTAGGCGCATTTGAATATGGTGCACCGCCACACGGTGGTATCGCGTTCGGATTCGATAGGCTATGTTCTATTTTAGGTGGAAGCGAAAGTATCCGTGACTTTATTGCCTTCCCCAAAAATAACAGTGGCCGCGATGTGATGATTGATGCTCCTTCAGCTATAGATGCCAAACAGTTTACCGAATTGCAGATCAAACTGGATTTGCCGACTAAATAACAGCAGTACATTTTTTAGTAAGCCCTTTGCAATAATTCAGCAAAGGGCATTTTTTATTAAAGGGAATGTAATAGAAGAAACATTGGGGCATACATGTGTACATTAAAGGTTGGCAACGGCCCGGTTTAATATCATGTTGATCTTTCGGCAAGCATGTGTTGTTTGATTGTCAGAATTAGAAAGGCTGATGTTCGTTGTTCTGGTAGTTGTCTGACTTGTTTTCTGATGCCCTTGAGTCCCTGGTGTTCTTCTGCACCGCAATAGCTGCAAATATGCTTAGTATAAAAGACATGGCATAAAAGCCTTTTTCACTGCGGGTAATATCGGCATTCCAAAGCCCTACAGTAATTAACACAATGGATAATATAGTGGCAAACCAGGCGATGCTGTAGTATAGATTGGTTACAGGAATGCCTTCCAGCTGGTCGCGTACCGCTTTTTGCAGGGAGATGGCAGCAAAAAGCCCGAACATTAAAACGGTAAAATAATAACCTTTTTCATTCAGCTGCATTTCTGCATTCCATAAGCCAATGATATAAGCGGTAAAGCCAATAAGAAGCGCCATCCACGAAGCGCCGATAAAAGCGCCGGAAGGTTTTTGATAATACTTTGTTTCCATTTTTTTGATTTGTTGAAACAAAGCTAAAGGCTGCAGGATGGCTCCTGATTTGATATTTGTCAAAAAATAAAAGGAGATTGTTAATGCAATTTGCGAATGCGGCTCAATGTTTCCTGCGTCATGCCTAAGTAAGAAGATACATAACCCAATGGTACACGTTCTAATATATGGGGCGACTTTTCCATCAGGTCGCTGTACAATTCTGCGGCAGTTTTAAACTGGGCGTTTACATAGCGTTCCTCCAGTCGTATATAGTAGTTTTCATAAATAATAATACGTACCAGGCGCTCGAGTTCATGGTATTGATCAAATAAGCCGGTGAGGTCTTTTTCGATATGGCCCACATAATGCTGCCCTCCATAAACTGGATATTTTCAACTGCCGGTTGCTCGGTTATATAACTATGGAAGGAGGTGATAAAAGTATTTTCGAAACCAAACCAGTGGGTGATCTCTTTGCCGTTCAAATGATAGAATCCACGCAGGGCGCCGGTTTCCATAAAGTAAAAATACCTGCACACGCGGCCGGCCTTGATGAGATAATCATTTTTAGCAAAACATTTTTCTTCCAGGCAACTGCCAAGTGCCTGGCTTGCCTCGGCACTTAAAGGGTAATAGCTCTTCAGATGTTGAATCAGTTGCTCCATTGGTTTATGTATCTACGAACAATTAACTATGAACTATGATCACTTAGGCACATAAAGAATATACTTTTCTTCAAAAAACGGCTCCGCAAAAATGTCTTTGATCGCCGTTACATAAGGCTTGGTACCGCTTTCCTGTATTTCTTTGGCCAGGTCGCCACCTTTCAAACAAATAAGTCCGGGTGCAGGCGCATCTGCACTGCGGGTTTGGGTATTGCTTTTTTGAATAAGCGGTTTACCCCAATTCCAAAGGTCTTGCAGCGGAGCTACTGCTCTTGAAACAACATAGTCGAATTTTTTATCTTTGATATCTTCTACGCGGGAGTGTTGAACAGATACATTGGTTAATCCTATGGCTTCGGCCACGCCTTCTACCACTTTTAATTTTTTGGCAATGCTATCTACCATGTGAAATTGCACGCCAGGGAACAATATAGCCAGTGGTATGCCTGGAAATCCGCCACCGCAGCCGAGATCAACAATTTTCGCTCCATCATCAAAACTAAATGCCGCAGCAATAGCCAGGGAGTGCAGCACATGCTTCTCATAAAGACTGTCGATGTCTTTACGGCTGATTACATTGATCTTCTCATTCCAGTCGGTGTATAAGGCTTTTAACGACTCTACTTGCTTTAACTGGGTTTCGGTAAAATCAGAAAAATATTTGAGCACAATTTCCATGTAAACAAACGTACATAAAAATAATTATGCAGCCTTATTCTTTGGTATTTAATCGCGGTAGTATGTTGCATGTCGAAATAATGTCGATTTTTGCAGTTGATCGTATTATTAATGATAAAGATTTTTAAGAGCGCTATTTTTTTCCTTTCCTGCTATGGGTTGTATCGGCAAACGCCCAGGTTGATTTTGTTTTCAGCGATGCCCAAAAACCAAACAGCTTTGCAGTGGCTTTTGAGATAAAGGATTCGCTGATACGCGTTACAGCCAATGTGAATGGAAAAGCAACTCATTTTGTTTTGGACAATGGTTGCCCTTACCTGGTAATCAACAGCCGGTATTGGAAGAATGGTGTACAACAGGATAGTGCGGTTAAAGCCAGGGGCGTTGGCGGAGAAGTGAATGCAGGCGCTGTGCTGATTGATTCTTTTAACTGGGAGGGTGTGCAGAAACAACATTTTAAAGCTATAGCTGCCGATCTGCCTCACCTGGGCGATAGTATTGGAGGGCTGATGGGGCTGGACGTGTATAAGGATTACCGGGTAACCTTTGATTTTAAAAGCAGGCAGATCCTCTTCGAAAAACCGGAAACAGGTGTTGAAATAGAAGATAGCATATCCTCAAGGGTAATAGTGCCTTTTGTTTTTAGCGGACATATGCCGGTTGTTACCTGCACCATTGAGCAGGAGAAAATACAGATGGGCATTGATTGCGCAGCTTTTCCTAACCTGGTTTCTGCAAAGTTGTTGTCAACCATGAAAGAAATAAGTAACGTTCGCAATACCATATTAAGAGGAGCCGGTGCGCCGGTAACTGTTGTGGAAGCGAATATTAAAGAGCTCCTGATCGGGGATGTTTCCTACAGGGATATGCGGTTTACCTTTGATAATTCCAGTCTTTCTCAAATTAACCAGGGGCGGGATATTATAATAGACGGCTTATTGGGGATGCCGTTTTTGAAACAGCATAAAACTGTTATTGATTTTCTTAACCGTCGGGTAGAAATATACAGAGATAAATAATGCCAGTCCCAGAATCCGGGTCATCAGAGCAGGGTGCAGTAAATAGACCTTGTAAAGGAGGCGTCCTGGGTTGTTCTTTACGGGCCTCTACCAGGTTTTCTTTTCCTTTTTCCAGAGCGTATTCGCAAAAAGCAGGTAATAAACCATCATCCAGATATCCATCAAAAAGATCCAACCAGTCAGATCGCTTTCATTGAGTTTTTTCATAGCTTTTGAAAACACCAGGTATTGCACTCCCGATTTTATAACCAGTATACCCAGGGCTATAGGCCAGCTGGAAATAAGAGCCGTGGCGATAAGCAGCGGGTAAAATAAAAACTGCGACATGCTATACAAACCCAGCAAAAATTTGTGCTTAAACCGGTAGTATTTTGAAGTGCTGTAATGCCGTGTTTTTTGATGCTTCCATGCCGCCCATGTTTTTTTGGAACGCTCATCGTATGGGCGTCTGTGTCGATCATAATGGCCGTGTTAGTTCCGTTAGCTGCTTTACTAATGAAAAGATCATCGTCGCCGCCAGGTATATGACTAATGGAGGTAAAGCCTTTGTGCTGAGAAAAAGGTCTTTTTTATAACTCAGGTTACGGCCCACGCCCATATAAGGATGCCCTGCCAACGCATAAGAAAGGTATTGCAATGCAGCGTGAAAGGTTTCAAAACGGATTACTTTGTTCAGAAAACCGGGATGCTTCTCATAAGGTCCATAACCCAGCACAATGTCAATGCCGGGTTGATAAGCACTCGCCATTTGGGTAGCCCATTGATAAGATGCCGGAATACAATCGGCATCAGTGAGCAGGAGATGCCCATGCTTTGCCTCCCTTATGCCAATGGACAGCGGATATTTCTTTCCAGCGCCTTCTTTATTCTTTCTTTCAATGTTGATTAGCTTGAGCCTGGGGCGATCTCTCGACATCCATTGCATTATGTGTTTCGTGTCATCCTCCGAATTGTCGTTTACCAGCAAAAGCTCGAACGGAGCATCATAATGTTGCAGCAATAACTCCGGATATTCTTTTCCAGGTTATACTGCTCATTCTTGGCGCAAATAATAGTGGTGAGCGGTGGTAGGTTGGCAGCAGTACCAGCCTGTTTGTTTTTAAAGAACGCCAGCCGGGCAAAGAAAAACAGGTAATAAAATAATAAGAATATTGTTACCAAAATCAATAAAACCAAAATAAGCTGAGCCGTAGTTGAAAACATATCGGCAAATATAATCACCAAAGAATTACCTACACTTAAACGGTTAAAAGGCAAGGTTGGTGTAATGGCCGTCGGTCGTATAACTTACCCTGTGACACTTTTTTTAATCGGGCCAAATAGCGACACACTTTGCTGTGACACCTTTTACTGTGTCATAAATTGCTGACACGATTTTTTGTGGCACCAATTGACTGTTTTATCCTCAGCCGTCGGTCATTTACTGTAATGCATTTATTTTTTGAACGCAAACTTTGGTGCAATGCGCGACAGGTAGGATAGTAGCTTTACGGCGCCCACTTTAATTTCGCTTTTGTTGTGCTCAATACCTCTTATCATTTCTGATACTGCTTTTTCAACAGAAATGCTGCTTTTAGGTGCATTGCCCTTATGCCATGGCGTATCCACAACAGGAAACATAACTTCAATTATTTTTATAGGCTCATGTTGTAGCTGATAGCGGAGCACCTGTGTAAAGGCATGCAGTGCCGACTTGGTGGCATTATAAAACGGGTAAATACTCCTGGGGGTATAAATCAGCCCGCTTGTTATGTTAAGGATGGCTGCATTATTGTTTTTTATTAGTACAGGGTACAGCAGTTTAATGAGGTGGATGGGGGCTATTAGGTTTGTGGCTATTTCACCGGATAACTTATTGCAACTTTCGTTATCTGTAATGAAATGGGTTCGGTTAACGATGGCCGCATTGTTAATTAATACGGTCAAATCCGGATGATATAGTTCAACCCAGCTTGCCAATCTCTCTTGTTCTGCTTCAACGGAAATGTCACATTGAAAAGTAATTACTTCAGGTAACTTGTTTTTTGTAAACTTAAGTTTGTCGGGGCTTCTCGAACAAACAATTACTTTGTTTCCCAGTTGTAAAAACATTTTTGCCATCTCCAGGCCCAGGCCCGAGCTGCCTCCGGTAATGAGGATCGTATTTTTTGTGAGTACCATAATGTGTTTATTGAGATACTCAAAAGTAAAAGCAGCAAGGCGGGTGGAAATTGATCTATGTTAGTTTTCCATTTTTTTCTTATCCTGCTCAGGGATTCGGGCTGTATGCCAATATAGGAGGCAATAATGTGGAGTTTAACTTTTTATCCAGGTCAGGAAACTCTGACAGGAATATTTTATACCGGCTGCTAGCGTCCAATAGTAAAAGTTCCCGTTCTCTTTTTTCTTTTGCAAAATATCCCTTTTCAAGAGCCTGAATTAAAAAGCGGTCCCAAAAGGCGTTAGACCCACGAAGCTGCAACCAGCTTTGATAATTGACTTCAAGAATTTGAGCATGTTCAAGGGCCTGTATATTGAACAATGAGGGCGTGCCCTGTGCCATTGCAGAATAAGCGCTTAGCACAGTATTTTTTAAAATAAATCCCTTGGTAAATTCATCACCTTTCTCATTTACATAGTAATACCTGAAAGAGCCGCTCAATACGATAGCGAATTTTCTGGGAATTTGCCCTTCCGAAATAAAAAATTCATCTTTTTCTACAGATTTGATAGTGGATATACTTAAGAGATCTGCGGACTCTTTTTCAGGGAAGCCTGGCAGTATTGGATTGTTTTCTGTCATTGTTAGTGGTATGATGCCGGGACAATAATCTCCCATGGCGGTCAATAAAGTTAGTAATTCCTGCAGGTGTACAATGACCAACTGCTGCAATCTGATTACTTTTGCGGCAATGGCAACACTCAATTTTGATCTGCAGTATAAGGACAGTACATCTAATGCAAGGGCTGGTGAAATTACCACTGATCACGGAAAAATCCAAACACCCATTTTCATGCCCGTAGGTACCATTGGTAGTGTAAAGGCAGTTTCGCAACAACTGCTGAAATCGGATGTAAAAGCCCAGATTATTTTGGGTAATACCTATCATTTATACTTGCGTCCCGGGACAGATGTGTTAGAAAAGGCGGGTGGACTGCATCAGTTCAATAACTGGGACCGGCCTATTTTGACAGATAGCGGCGGCTACCAGGTTTTTTCCTTAGCCGGAACGCGTAAGATCAAAGAAGAGGGTGTCACCTTTCAGTCGCATATAGACGGGAGCAAACATCTTTTCAGCCCTGAGCGGGTAATGGATATACAGCGCAGCATTGGGGGAGATATTATCATGGCTTTTGATGAGTGCCCTCCCGGAGGCAGCGAATATGGCTACGCGCATAAAAGCATGGAATTAACGCATCGCTGGTTAGACCGGTGTTTAACGCAGTTTAATGCAACGCCTGATAAATACGGCTATACACAGAATCTCTTCCCGATTGTACAGGGAGCAACTTTTAAAGATCTCCGTAAACAATCCTGCGAATTTATTGCTTCCAAGGGAGCGCCCGGAAATGCGATCGGCGGCCTGAGTGTAGGCGAGCCGGAGCCGTGATGTACGAGATATGCGACTGGTGCTGCCAGCATTTACCTGCCGAAAAACCCAGGTACCTGATGGGAGTGGGAACTCCCTGGAATATATTGGAGTGTATTGGTATGGGCGTGGATATGTTCGATTGTGTAATGCCCACCCGGAATGGCCGTAATGCCATGCTTTTCACCAGTAAGGGCGTTATAAATATCGATAATAAAAAGTGGGAGTATGATTTTTCTCCTATTGACGAGGAGCTGCCTTGTGAAATGAGTAATTACTACTCGAAAGCTTATTTGAGGCATTTATTTAAGGCAAAGGAGATATTGGCGCTGACGATTGCCAGCACACATAACCTGAGCTTTTACTTGTGGCTGGTAGGAGAGGCGCGTAAGCACATCATCGCAGGTGATTACGCCAGCTGGAAGAATGAAATGGTGGTGAGATTGAAAACCAGGTTGTAGGTTATACATGACCCAGTGTAATATAAATATTATGAAAGTGATAAAAAACGTATTCACGTTGTTATTGCTGCTTTTTGTATTTACTTGCGCTGCTCAGACCGGACAAGACAATATTTATAAGCAGCGGGTAGTCCAAACAGTGAGTGTTATGAGCTGCTCAGCCCAGGACAGCCTCCGATGTTTAGTATACGGTAATATATTTGATTCTACTGGAACTGTAGGATTACAGCAGGTGCATATTGTCGTATCTGTCTCGGGTTTGCCAATGGATGTAGATACCGTTTCTACATTTACCGACGATAAAGGTGCCTATAGGTTGTGGATTCCCGCGCGTCTTAGGAAACATAACATACTATATCTATCAATCCATCCTATCTGGGGATATAGGTCCTTGCAGGCCGTCTCTTTTCGTAGCAGCCAATTACCCTACAAGTACGTAGTCTCTCCGCCCTTTCAAAAAATTCAGAGATTTTTTGGCTGCGGGGGAGGTGTTAAAATGAATTAGTAAAATAAGCCGGGAAGATATATGTCGACTTAAGTATTTCCTTCATTTGGGAAACCGGGGATTGTAATGGGAAGATCTTTAATATCGCTGTTGACTGCAGTGAAGAATACTTTGGAGAACCGGTTCCGGTACGGTTTGTAGAATGACCCTTCAAGTATGATTTTTACCGCGGAACCACACCAACCAGTCGTTTTTAATGGGGTGTTACCATTATTACTTATGTAAAGAAAATATCCTGATTGAAAAAGGTATTTAAAAGCCGCAGGTAACTGTTTCTATTTAGGCGTTGTAAAATACAATCTTAACGCTACAAACATAAACGCAATATTGGGTAGCCAGGCAGCCAGGAAGGGAGAAAAATTCCCTTTTACAGCAAATACCGTAGAAAACTGGTCGGCAATAATAAATATAGCTGCAATTAATATACCCAGGGCGAGGTGTAAACCGCTACCACCCCTGGTTTTTCTGCAGGCGATAACAGCGCCTATTAAGGTTAACAGTAACACGGTAAATGGAGTGGCCGAACGCTTATAGAGCTCCACCTTTAGGGTATTTAAACCCTCGGTTCCACGTAACTGTTCTTTTTTAATAAAATCTATTAGCTGGGGAGTAGTTAGCTTATCTTTCTGGTATTCATCCCTGATCAGCTCCGAGGGTAGTATATTGAGCTTGACTTCTTTTTCTTCATGAAACCGGACCCTTTCTCCCAGGCTGTCAACAAAACGTTCTACCACTTTATTGGCAATCCACCGTTTTTTTCGTTTGGTGGTATCCCATTTAATCGACTCCGCCCTCAGGTTGTAAATAACTTTCCCCTTTTTAACACGTTCCATGAAAAATGTACCGCTCATTTGTGTCTCGGGATTGTAATTTTTTACTCCCATATAAGAGGAGCTGTCGATGCGCTTATAGAAACAATTGCTGCAGCTTGTTTCCTGCCGGTTTTTAAGCGGGTTATGCTTGTCTAGCTTTTGCTGCATAAAAGTGGTATAGAGCACATTCGCCTTCGGTATAAAATAATAACGGCCGATAAATAGCACCGCGGCCAGCAAAATGCCACCGATAATATAGGGTCTTAAAAAACGGTTAAAGGAAGTGCCGCTGGCCAGTATCGCAATCACCTCGCTGCGCATAGCCATTTTACTGGTAAAAAGATCACCGCAATAAATACAAACAGCGGAAATAGCAGGCTCCATATAAAAGGAATGAAGCCAACATAATACTGCTTAAAGATCTCCCAGTTACTCAGCCCGGTTTTTACAAAATCGTCAGTTTTCTCACTGCTATCTACCGCTACAGCAATAACGGTAAATAATAACATACAAAATACAAATGTTACCAGCAGACGTTTTAATATGAACCAGTCGAGTATTTTCATTCAGCCGCCAAAAATAGATGAAAATTAAGACTTAATGTAAGGTGTTGCATATTTTAGGAATGATTTTGCAAGCACCGGTAATTTAAGGTGCTAAACGGGGCTGTTAGTGATCGTTTTATCTTACCGTGTAAGTCTTGCCTGTATTGTTTTTCAGGCTTTTAAAGAAACCAAAATACAACGCAAACGTTCCCGTAATTACATTGCTGTTAAATAGGTAATATAATTTGCTGAACCACTTGCCTTTATTTATCTTTAGCGCGAATGCTTACCCGAATAATCAAAGTACAAATTTTTTACGTGTTATGGAAATGCTGAAACAAAAGTTTAAAGCGCAGGCTGATAAGCTGGGCGAAGAAATTAAAGCAATACTGAAGGAACATGGTGATACAGTAATTGGTCAAACCACGCTGGCCCAGGTTTACCAGGGCATGCGCGGCATGACAGCGTTGATTACAGAAACATCGCTTCTGGATGCCCAGGACGGAATCCGTTTTAGAAGACACTCGATAGATGAGTTACGTGATAAACTACCCAAAGCCAATGGTGGCAGCGAACCCCTGCCTGAAGGACTTTTTACCTGATGCTGGTGGGTGAAATTCCTACACAGGAAGAAGTAGAAAACCTGACCTCCATTTTACAACGTCGCAGCCATGTGCCCTCTTACGTGTTCGAAACAATGGGCGCGTTGCCCAAAGAAACGCACCCGATGACCATGTTCGTGGTAGGGGTTATGGCCCTGCAGGGTGAAAGCACTTTTGCAAAAAAGTATGCAGAAGGGATGAATAAAAAGAATACTGGGCTGCTACTTTTGAGGATACCCTTGATCTGATTGCCCGTATACCACATATCGCAGCTTATGTTTACCGTAGAAAATACAAGCAAGGCAAGGCTCTGCAGCCAGATGGTTTATTAGACTGGGCCGGGAACTTTGCGCACATGCTGGGCTATGATGATGACCAGTTTAAAGAATTGATGCGTTTATATATGGTAATACATGCCGACCACGAGGGCGGAAATGTATCAGCTCATACTACGCACCTGGTGGGTTCTGCATTAAGCGATCCTTACCTGAGCTATGCCGCCGGTATGAACGGCCTGGCCGGCCCATTGCATGGCCTGGCTAACCAGGAAGTGATCAAGTGGATATTTGAAATGCAGGAAGAGCTTCAAACCAAGGAGCCTACGGCAGAGCAGATAAAAGGATATGTAGAAAAAACATTAGCCGAGGGCAAAGTGGTGCCGGGCTATGGTCATGCGGTACTACGTAAAACAGATCCCCGCTTCACCGCGCAGATGGATTTTGGCAAAAAACATATGTCAGATGATCCTTTGGTAAATACAGTTTGGAGGATATACGAGACGGTACCGCCAATTTTACAGTCTTTAGGAAAAGTTAAAAACCCATGGCCTAATGTGGATGCACACAGTGGTGCTCTGTTAGTGCATTATGGTATGGTAGAATATGAATATTATACGGTATTGTTCGCTGTAAGCCGCGCTTTGGGTGTACTTTCCAGCCTTTGCTGGGACCGCGCTTTAAGCATGCCTTTAGAGCGTCCTAAATCTGTAACAACGGCGGCTGTAAAACGCTGGTTGAACAAAGAAGTACAAAACCTGGGCGATTAAGCATTGATTTTTACCGGTAAATTATTAATTGTTTAGCAGTCAGTGCTTTTTGGTACGATTTTTTAGGTACCTTAATTATATAAATTATTTGTTTGAAAACTTTTAAAAGTTAAATTATGAAAAATAAAGACAAGATTTTACTGGGTATTTTAGGTGCAGCAGCAGCGGGTGTAGCCATTGGTTTATTGTTTTATACCGAAGAAGGTAAAAAAGCAAGAAAAAAATCAAAAATACTACCAGCGATTGGGCCGATTCTCTGGGAAGTCTTATAGAGTCAGGAAAAGAGAATTTATCCGACCTTTCTCATAAAGCTAAGGATCGTTTTAAGAAAGTAAAAGGTAAAGCCCAGGATGCTTATTCCGGTGCTTCAGAAGAATATTCGAGCTAATTCTGTTTTTAGCTTTTAATGGGGTTGCCCGTAGGTTTTTCATAATAGTAACTATTGTGAACGATTTCGCAGGCAACCTCTTTTATTTAACTACATAAACTAAATCTATGTTCGACATAAAAGATAAGGTAGAGGACATTGTGGATAACGTAGAAGATATTGCCAAAACCTATTACCGTTTATCTGTAGTAAAAGTTGCTGATAAAGGAAGTAAGCTGGGAGCCTCGCTTTTAATTACGCTCCTTCTATTTGCATTATTATTTTTTGCCCTCTTTTTTGCCTGCTTTGGCTTAAGTTGGTGGGTAGGTGTAAAGCTGAACAATCACGTATTGGGCTTCTTTATAGTATCGGGAGGCTTGTTTGTGGTACTGCTCCTGATCGTATTGCTCAAAAAGAAAGTAATTAACCTTATTAGAAATATCATCATAAATAAGATTTATGGCTAAACCGGAGATCAATAATTTCGAAGACTTAATGGAGGAGAAGGCGCGCCTCAAAGAGCGCCTTAAAGCCAGCAAGGCCAGCATCAAAGAGTCCTTCGAAGGTATAAAAGAAGAGGTCAATCCCTTTTCCAATATAAAGAAAACAGCGCAGGGCGCATTGAGTACCAGTACTACCAATCCTTTGGTGAAATTTGGCATTAAGCGGGCCAGTGAGTTTTTGATAGGAAAGGTATTGTTGAAAAAAGCCGGCTGGCTTCCTAAACTGATAGTACCTTTTTTAGTAAGGGAGGTAGCTACCCGGCTCATAGGCAGCAAGGCCGATAAAAAATAGCCACCACCCTCAGAAATACTGCCAGCAAGCTCCGGGAAGCCGAAATTCCTGATCTCTCTGGTGAGAAACCCGCTGTCATTTAATAGATTCCTGTAATTGAACTTGGATAAATTGATTGTTTCCTTTAATTTCGCTCTCCGCTCAGGAGCAAGGGGGATTAGCTCAGCTGGCTAGAGCGCTTGCATGGCATGCAAGAGGTCGTCGGTTCGACTCCGATATCCTCCACTGATTACCAAGGTCTTACAATTTATGTAAGGCCTATTTTTATGCTCTTTTGCTCCTGATAAAACCAAATCGAGCTATAAATGGTTCAAGGTATCTGTGGAAAACTTTTCAAATACTCTAGGTTATAATGACAAAAAAAGCGCAGTTCTTGCTTGGGCTAAAGATCATCAGATACTACTCCATTTTTTAACACCTTGTCAATGTTATCAATATTGTAGTAGCATATGCCACCCAACCTGCTAAATGAAATTATACTATTATCCCTCAGCATTTGCAGTTTAACTTCTGAAAGACCTAACAATTCCATTACTTCAAATGCCCTTAACCATTTTTTTTGGCGGCTTTGACAACTTCAAATCCGTCCAATGGGATGGCAAAGAATAAATGTGTCAGTTATTTACACACTTTGTATCCTCTTTTGATCTTTTTGTCGAAAAGACAGCCAAGCTGTTATATTTCAAACACCAATAGTAATTTTTAAAGCAAGGTGCTATAAGAGCTTTGATAAATAAGTCAAAGTCACTTGAGCGTTGTCATCATTGCTCATTGCAAGTGAAATTGCATTAACATAGCATGCTTACCAGAAAGCACTATTTTTTTAGATAATTGCATTTGGAGAGTCTATTTAATGCCTCTATTTGATGATTATATGAAATACAATCTTAATTACCATTTATCCGGCTAGACATTTATCTTCAAGCTCTTGGGCTATCATTTAGGTTCAAAATTTGGGGTTTTGAGTTTTTCTTAATTGGAAACTAATATTAATGAGCAATAAATATGGGTGCAATTTGATCCTTTATTATCAGATCCGAGAAACTTGTTTCGAGCAGGTAAGAAAGGATAGATCGGTTGTAGGAACCTGCTATAATCAACGGGTTTTTGTGGCACTCAATCCAGGTGGAAAATAGCTTTTCATAGTCCCAGTGTAATTTTTGGATTACTGCGTTTTGAAAATTTATATTGACAAACTCTTTTAACAATTTCGATTGTGGAATGTCTTCGTTGTCCTCATCTTTAACATAAACGAAGCTTGCAGGTAAGTTGCAATAGTGAGGGAAAATTTTAATAAATTCCTTAATTGCGTGCATACTTTCCCGGAACCATCGTAAGTCGCAATAAGAGACTCTATTTTTCTTATATTTTCAGGAACAACCAGGATGGGGCAATCGGCCCAGCGAAATAACTCTTGCATAAATGCATTGGGCTGTTTTGAGTCTACATCTTTCCCAATCATTGACTGGCTTAGAACAATATAATCGGCGAACCTGGACTCTATTTGCCAAAACACTTTGCTCCAGTATGAGGCATCCTTTTCCTCTATAGCAAATTGGATATTGTTATTTTTACACTGATTGGCAAAACGCTCAACTGCCATCGAAGCTACACCATTGATACTATCCTTCTCCTCCCAAAAATCACGGGCAACAGATGCTACTATGTCGATAGATGAGAAAAATATTCCTTTGATGAATGATGCTTCATGCTGTTGACATTGTTTGATAAACTCAAATACGCCATGGGAATAATTTTCGCCATCACAAACAAGAATTACCTTTTTCATAAATCGTTATTTAAAATAATTTTCAATGCTTTTGTGGACGCCGCTCTTTCAAAAGTGTCGTAAGCACTTATAATGTCATTTAAGCTGAAGTAATGCGTTATTAGTTTTTTAGCGTCCACTTTTTTGGAGCTAATCGTCTTCAATAAAAGGGGTGTTGTAACGGTGTCTACCAGCCGGGTAGTGATAGTAATATTGTGTGACCATAATTGCTCAAGGTGCAATTCAACGCTTTTGCCGTGCACACCAATATTGGCTATGGTACCGCCCGGGGCAATAATAGACTGGCAAAGTGCAAAACTGGCAGGTACACCTACGGCTTCAATGGCTGTATCAACTCCTGTGTTTTCTGTCAACTCCATGATCTTTTGGACACTGTTTTCCTGTTCATAGTTAGTAGTGTGAGTAGCGCCAAATTGCAGGGCAATTGAAAGGCGGTTCTCATTCGAGTCTATCATAATAATTGCCGAAGGGCTATAAAATTGTGCCGTAAGCAATGCAGCCAACCCAATAGGACCCGCCCCTACAATGGCAACGGTGCTACCTGGCTGCACTTTTCCGTTCAGCACCCCACATTCAAATCCCGTAGGCAGTATATCACTTAGCATTACCAGGGCATCTTCGTCACTTCCTTCAGGAATAGGATAAAGACTGGAATCTGCATAAGGAATTCTAACAAATTCGGCCTGGGTGCCGTCTATCAAATGACCTAGTATCCATCCTCCATCCACACAATGTGAGTACATTCCTTTTTTACAGTAAACGCATTTGGCACAGGCCGTAATGCAGGAAATTAAAACGCGGTCGCCTTTTTTAAAGTTAGTAACGGCGTCCCCTGTTTTTTCCACGATCCCAACGCCTTCGTGACCGAGTATTCGTCCTTCTGTCACATCAGCCACATCTCCTTTTAGAATATGAAGATCTGTACCGCAGATAGTTGTTTTTGTTATCTTAATTATAGCATCGGTTGGCTTAAGAATAACTGGTTGAGGTTTATCGTCCCATGATTTTTTTCCCGGTCTGTGATACACTAATGCTTTCATTTTTTAATTGTTTTACCTGCAATCTACAAGGTAGTGACAGGCTTTGCCAATGATATCCATTGGGATCTTCGCTGATCCTTATCACCTGCGGGGAGTCGTATTGGACGCAAGCTTTCGTCTTTCAGTATCATCTGATCGTCTACGGGGAATCTGTTCATTATGTAATTTTCTAACGAATTGATTAACAACTAACAGCTTTACTATATTCAAACAATCATTATCAGTTTTAAAGAAGTATGTCCATGGCGAGAGAAGACGTTCCTCTTGGCTGGCACCTACGTCTCTTTCGAAAGTAATGACAGCAATTTCGGTAAATTACTTGAGGAGTGATCTAACACTGCAGTTGTAAAAAACACAAAGGATTGGCGCCTGGACTTTGTTATAACTTTGGTACACCGTGCATGGGATTGTGTATGCCTGGAGGAAAGTAATCGGTCTTTTATAATGTTTTCAAAAATACTTCTTACTGGGTTAGTTGAAAATGCAGGTTAAAGGTAGTGCCGGCATTTATTTGGCTCTTACAGGTAATGTTTCCATTTAACAATTCCGCATACCTGCTTACAATATGAAGCCCAAGACCAGTACCCTGTACATTGGTAGCGTTAGTGCCTCGAAAAAAGCGTTCAAATAAATGTTGCTGATCCTCCTCGGAAATACCAATACCCTGATCAGCAACCGAGATTTTTAGGTCTTTGGATGTAAGCTCACTTTCAAGGTTGATAATGCCACCTTCGGGGAGAATTTTATTGCATTGGACAACAGGTTTGTCAAAATTTGCCTCATTAAAGACGGATCGAGTTCGAGTTTTTCCTTACCCTTATGCGTATATTTTATTTGTTGGTTTTTCTTTAGCAGTCCGTTTAATTCACTTACGATTTGTTGTATATGCTGTTTTATATCAAATAGACTTCGCCGTATTTGAATTTTCCCTTCTTCAATTTTCCCTACAGACAGAAAATCATTTAAAATGTCAGTAAGCATATCAACCGAAGAAATAATTCGCTGTATGTGCTTTTCTCTGCGGGGCTGATCTTCATTTCCGGCATATTGAGACACCAGGTACGCCGAAGAAAGTACCGTACTAAGTGGTGTACGAAACTCGTGGGATGCTATGGAAACAAACCTTGATTTTAGCTCGCTTAAGTCCTTTTCTTTATTTAGGGCGATGATCATATCATTCTCTGCCTTTTTCGCCTGGATATGTCCATAGATATGATCAGGTAGCCTTCAATTTCACCCCTGGCATTGCGCATCGATGTAAAAGTTTGCGATACAGGAAAACGGATACCATCTTTGGGTGTATAGTAAATCTCTCTTTCTATGGGCTGGCCGGCATATACCTTTTCAATAAAGCTGGAGAAGGCTAGGTGATCATTGTCTAAGAAAATCGAGGGTGTTTTCCTATTCATCAATTCAGCTTCTTTATATTTCAATAATCGTTCGGCAGCAGGATTCATCATTTTGATAATGCCTTCTTTATCGGTAACTAATATAATGGCCTCGGCATGGTCCCAGATGTTTTTTAGAAATATATTGACACGATTGAGCTCTGCATCCTTGACCTCTGTTTCGGCAATGAGCGCAGCAAGTTGTTTAACGGTGTTTTTAAGCGTTATAGTCCGGTCTTCTACCTTTTGTTCCAGCTCTTCGTTCAATTGCTGCAAAGCGTTCTCTGCTACTTTTCTTTTTGAGATATCGCTTAAAAAAGCAATTACATACTTACCCTGATCTGTTTGGTAATTCCCCAGGCTAACTTCTACCGGGAACTCTGTTTTATCCTTTCGAATTCCATAAAGGTCAAGGCCCAGGCCCATGGGTCTTTTTTTGGGATGTTGGTTATAATAAGAAACATGCTTTACATGCCTTAAATGATATCTTTCGGGAATGAGTTTTTCTATCTGTTGCCCGAGCAATTCTTTTTCTGCATAGCCAAATTGCTCAAGAAGAAAAGGGTTTACGAGAACCATTGTTCCCAACTCGTCTGCGACTAAAATTCCCAGGAGGCGTTACTGAAAAGCACATCAAATCCAATGCCGGTATCTTTATTCATAACCTGTGATTTGCTATTCTAAAGGTAGTTTTTATTCTCCGGTGCGTGGGTAATATAAATGACTCATAATTAGCAAAACACATTTTCTGATAGAACATGCCGAAGGTAACAGTGATTGATGACCAACGTCAAGGTTAAACCGACCAAGATCATCGGGTTTTACCCCCTGGTGTCTTAATTTAACTCTAAAATTGGTCATGAATAGACGCTCGAAATTTGAATTTTTAAAAGGCAGGATGACGGGGTTGGATGTTGCGATATTTTATGACCCGGCTAATCAGGCTTTCAAATTTCCGACTTCTTTAATAAGGGGATTTTATTTTGATGTAGACGGATACATATGCTTTAACCTCGATAAGCCCTATGTTGATATAACTGGTATGGATAATGCGTTTCATTCTAAATTGCACTTTCACAAAAAGGACGTTCCCAGGAGCATTGATCTTTCAGGTATGGCAACTTTTTATTTGGTGAAGGAATTTTCGTCAAATAAAGTCTTTATAAAATTTAAAATATCTTAGGCTAAATGTTTCTATATGCATAAAGCGAAGCCATCAATCTGCGCTTATATCAGACGACGTATAGGCTATTTTATGAAGCGATTCTATCAGGATACTCCCAATTACACGGAAATAGCTTTAGGGTAATTAGTAAGTAGTGTTAGTAGTCGGATGTTGAATATTAGTAGTGTTGGTGACGTGAATCATTGTTAGCCCGGAGATAGTAAAATACCTTTATGTTGCTTGTTGCATCTTTATTTCTCTTAACTATGTGAGAAGCTTTTTTGATAATAATAAATATAAAGATCATGCTCAGGGAGTTAAATAAAAATGAAATAAAAAATATATTGCAAAAAATGATGTTCGGCCATATCGGTTGTCACGCTGATGGGGTCACTTATATCGTTCCTATTTGTTACGCTTATGACAATGAGTGTATTTTTTGCAGAACCAGTGAGGGACTAAAACTGAGATTGTTGCGTGAAAATCCGGCTGTTTGTTTCCAGGTCGAAAATATTGATACTATACTAAAATGGGAGAGCGTTGTTTGCTGGGGAACATTTCACGAACTTTCCCAAAAGGACGAACGAATGGAGGCTATTCGTGTTTTGCAGCAACGTGTTCTTGCCAAGGTAGACAGCGATGAATTGTTACGATCTCCCTATTGGCCGTTTGCCCTTTCTGGTTCAAAAGACGATGGCGTATTTTTCTGCATACAATTGAAAGAGATGACCGGTCGCAGCTCCATTTTTGAAAGCGTGTAGAGACATTGAAATTACATTTAGAGGCTCCTGCTTTCATTAATACATTTATGTACAAATTTCGGGCTAAAAGCCCTTTAAAAAGCGCCAAAGTTTGAAAGCTATTGGGTATGGTAGTTAGCGGCCTTTACCTGGTGAACTGATGTTATGAAAATTGCATTGCGAAACAAAGTTTCGTGGTGCGTCTACTTAAAATAAGAGGCCGGTTATCGGATCATGATATATTTAATTGTAACAGGTATTTTATGACAGCGTATAGAAAGTGGCTCGGCATTCTGAACGAACTTAAAAAGGAAAATGTTCAACTAAAAGATTGGCTTTCAGAATCAATTAGTGGTCAGGTGCCTGTTGATTTTGTTGAACATGCAGAAATGTTTCAACAACAATTTGTGGAAAAGGATCAGATCATAGACCTGTTACGTAGGGATATTGCCGTTTTATTAGAGGAGGTATCTATACATGGTATGAGGCAAGTGAACAAGAAGCAATATCTAAACTTAGAAAAGGCCATTATGCGCTTGCAAATAGAATTTCAAAAAATGAAGTTGTCTTTCCTTAACTTCCTCAATCACAAGCGAGCTAGTTGAACATATTTTCTAATTTGACATAGTTCAGAATTTTAATCCGGCTTCCTTCCATGCCAATTATTTTTTCATCTTTAAGCTCGCTAAGCATACGAATCATCGATTCTTTGGCTACTCCGGCTATAGCCGCCAGATTATCGCGTGATAAATCAATATAAAAATTGTCGGCGTCATTTATATTGTACTTTTCATTAAGCATAACCAGGGTATTTGCAACTTTTTTCGTAAAGAATTATAAGCCACTGAAAGTAATTGTTCGGCTTTCTCATCAACATTCCGGGCTAGTATGCTCATAAACTTTTTCATGACTACCAGATTGCTGCCGAGTAATTCTTCAAATTCCGATCGGGGGATTATTGAAAGCGCTACATCTGTCATAGCTTCGGCAGTTTCATGATAAATCCGTCCTTCAATAAGCGGCATGTAGCCGAGAAAATCACCCTCGGTGTGTAGGCCAACTATAAAATCTTTCCCGTCGTTGTTACGTTTAAAGGTCTTTACCTTGCCTTTTTGTATATAATACAGACGCGATGGATGATTGCCCTCTGTATAAATAACCTGTTTTTTTTTATAGTGGTTTATGTTTCTGTTTTTTTTAATTCTTCCAGGTAATCCCTGCCATACGTAATAGAAACGAGTTCATTAACTCCTCCAGATTGCCTGGTAAAAGACGTTTTAAATTATCCACTTTTGCCAGGCGGACTTCTATGGCATTAAGAAGCTCTGTACTGTGGAAGGGTTTAGTAATGTAATCGTCTGCACCCAATTCCATTCCTTTTCTCATCTCATGTCTTTCAGATTTCGCTGTCAAAAATATAAAAGGAATGCCTTGTAGTTCTGTATGCCTCTGAATGAGGTATAGCACCCCGTAACCGTCCAGAACCGGCATCATGATATCACAAAGGATGAGGTTGGGCCGCTCTTTGATAGCTGTGTCAACACCATCTTTGCCATTTGAAGTTGTAAATACCTGATAGCCGCCAAGTTCAAGAATCTCGGTGATATTTTCTCTGATTTCCAGATTGTCTTCTATAAGCAATATCTTTATCATAATGCATAAGTTCTTAATTTCATTTGCAGTATTGGCTATTCTTTACCGGGATGTGCTAAAAAATCCTCATTCTATATCACTAACAATTAAACAAATTGCTTGTCTTCTTTTTATAATTAGATTATAAAGAATGAAATCCATCGATACCAGCCTAAAACTTAATTGATAATCGTTTGGGAAATTGCCTTTAGTTTGATAAATATACCGATAAATTAAGGCACTAAGATTATTTTAAAGTAAAAGCTGTTATTACAGGATAATAGGAAGGTTTTTTTGGAAAGTTCTATTTATCAGGTTGACGGATATGTTCAAAATACTCAGAAGTACAAGTAAGAGACAGATCCACTGGATGGTTGGCGGTGTTTTTATAAATGGATATTTTAAAAGCAGATAACCAATTACAATGGCAAAGCACCCTTCTAAACTTATAAAATACCATGCTTTCAGTTCCTTCTTTTGGAATATGGATTGAATTATTTTAAGAATACCCCAACCTGTAATCCATATACCAACGAAATAGGAGAAGAGAAAGAAATTTAAGAAGGGATTAAACAACATTATAGCGCCGAACAGACTATTGAGTATTCCTTCGGCGAGTAAGCTATTTGAGCTACCAGGAACTGTTTTATCAAAGTAGTAGATGATTATCAGGAATACTCCGTGTAGCAAGATACATCCTCCCGATAGCTTGATTAATTGAAGATAACTATTCCATGGATCAATAAAGATGTACAGGCTTATTCCAATCAATATCAGGCTTATAACAGGTGTTATTAACCAGAGTGGTGGTTTTCTTATTGCTGATTTCCCAATGACTGTATGCATGAGCAATGCTTTTGTTTCAATACAAGGTCGCTACAATTAACAGGTTGGCCAATGATAACCGCTACATGATATACTGATCAAGATCATTTAAGCAGATTGTTAGAAAGCATAATACTATCTGCGGAGCTTGTTTTACATAGCTGCGTCACAAAAGCTATAGTTTCAACCTTCTATTAATAATGTTGTCTAAAAGTTATGTTTGCTGGTTCCTTTTCCGGTTCATCCATTTTACTATTTCAAACCAAAAAACAGAAATAAATCCTGTTAATATGGCAATTATTAATTGAAAAAAATGGGGTCGTTCAAATCCGAAAAATCGGGTTACCGGGTTCGCAAAAAGTATAAGTGCTACTAAAGTAACTGTAATGCTAATAATTAATGCAACCAGGTTGTTTCGGTATTTTAAGGTAGTAAAAATGGAATAATAAAATGAGCGGTTTATCAGTGTGAGGAAGATATTGGCTGTTATTAAAACTGTAAATACCATGGTTTTGGTTAATGCTTCGTTGTATCCCTCTCGTACTGCATATTGGTATATCAGTAGTGTTCCCGCAGTAATAGCTAATCCCTGCAAAATGCTGGCAGATAACTCGCGCCAGTTAAAGAAAGTAGTTGTTAATGCTCGTGGAGGTTGCTGCATGGTGTTTTTTTCCATGGGTTCATTTTCATAAATAATGGAACAGGTAGGTCCCATAATAATTTCAAGGAAAATAATATGAATGGGAGAAAAATATTAGGATAAATCCAGCCCAGCGCCAATGGAATAAAGACCGTGAGTATGATAGGGATATGAATGGAAATGATGTATTGAATAGCTTTTTTGAGATTTGTATAAATTTTTCGGCCATGGCCACCGCATCTACCATTTTAGATAGATCATCTTCCAATAGAATTAAAGATGCCGCCTGCTTGGCTATCTCAGTCCCTTTTTTGCCCATCGCAATGCCAATATGAGCCGCTTTCAATGCAGGGCCATCATTCACACCGTCACCCGTCATTGCCACTATTTGGTTATTCGACTTCAAAGCGTTGATTATTTTCAATTTGGCTTCGGGGAACATACGGGTAAAAATGTTGGTGCTCATAACCCGGCTTTTTAGCTCGTCGTCTTGTAAAGCCATCAACTCATTACCAGTTATACTTTTTTCATATCCCTTAAAACCAACCTGCCTGGCGATAGATTCCGTTGTTGCGGCATTGTCTCCGGTTATAATTTTAACGGAAATCCCAGCCTCATAAAAGCTTTCCAGTACATCTCGGATGTTCTGTTTGGGTGGGTCGTAAAAAGCGACTATGCCCATAAACCTAAAGGAAAGGTCTTGTTGCTTTAGAGGAAAAACAACTCCTGGAAAATCTGCAATACCCACACCCAAAACACGATACCCTTCCGACGCCAAATGGGTTATGGCCTCTTCTATTTGTTGTTTTTCTTTTGAATTCAAATTAGCCACACTCATCAAGGCTTCGGGCGCGCCCTTGGCTGCAATAATTCTTTTTCCTTTCTCATTTTCAAAAACATGCGTCATCATAGGAGGTTTCCCACTTAAAGGATATTCGTGTATGAGCTGGTATTCCGACCGTTCGTCATTAGTTATTGTTGTTTTATAGGTTTGGTGCAGCGCAATTTCCATCGGGTCAAACGGCAGGGGTTCACTGGCCCACATAGCCATTTGGATGAGACGGTTTTCATCCTCTGATAAGATATCGCTGGTCGCAAATATTTTATTTGATGACAATAAGAAAAGCTTTGCCACACTCATTTTATTTTCAGTGAGCGTTCCTGTTTTGTCAGTACAAATTACGGTAGCGCTGCCCAGTGTTTCCACGGTTTTCATTTGCTTCACCACTATGCCTAATTTCATAAGCCTCCAGGCTCCCAAAGCCATAAAAGTGGTAAACGCCACCGGGATCTCCTCCGGCAAAATACTCATGGCCAAAGTAAGAGACTGCAATAGGCTTTGCAGTACCTGCTGCGTATTCCAAAAATTTATCGCCCATACCACCCCAAAAACCACGGCGCCCGTAATAGCCATTTTCTTTACAAAATGGGCAATCTGCTGCTCCAAAGGCGTTCTCTCTTCCTTGATGCCCGCCAGGCTGCTACCAATTTTACCTAATTGGGTGTTGTTGCCAATGGCCGTGATAGTGGCTACTGCAAGTCCGCTGGCTACGGTAGTGCCACTGAAAATGAAAGGCTCTTTTTGTGTTCTATCCTTAAAAATGGCAAAAGATTCTCCTGTCAGTATTGATTCGTTTACCGAAAAATCATTTGAGTGCACAATGGTGCCATCTGCGGTAATTAAAGTGCCTTCTTCCACTACAAGGCTGTCTCCCATCACTAAATCATGACTTTTAATTTCTACTATTTGACTGTTTCGGATAACCTTGCAGTTGGGCTGCGAAAGGTCCTTCAGCTTCTCCAGCGCCTTTTTGCTCCTTGAATATTGAAATAAAGAGATAGATGTTTGAAATACGATAGCAACCGTCAAAAAATACCATCACCTACTTTGCCGCTGATAAAGTAAATACAAGCTGCTACCAGTAATAGTATGAGCATGGGATCTTTGGCAATGCGTATGGCAGTGTCTAAAAAAGTATTTCCGCTTTTGTAGTTTAATTGGTTTTGTCCAAATTTTCCTCTTGCAATAATTACTTCATGGTCGGACAAACCTTCTATGTTCCAATTCGGATGAGCCATAATTGCTGTTCAGTTTAGCTACTTTAAAATTTATAGCAGGTTATCTTTGTAAAGTTTGCGTTTAAAACCGGGCTGCCACATCGTATTCTACATCAGTAATATTAAACCTGGCATAGCTAAAATCACCTTTTGACAGCCTCCAGATCACGTCAAATGAATTAGGCACTTTTACCTGGTTCCTTAATCTGTAATCGGAAGCTTTTATAATCCAGGTTTCCAGGCGATTAGTATCCATATATCTTTTAGTTTCCAATTCAGTAATTTCCCCGGTTTTATTAAAAGTAATGGTAAAGTGCAGGTTAAGCCCGTTGTAGGTAAATGTAAGCAGGGCCCTTTCGGCATTAATTTCCAGCCATTGTAATCTATCTGATGGTAGTAGATTTGTAGGATACAAAACACTTTCGCCCAACCAGCGAAGCAATTCTCCCTGATTGTAGTTGCCGCTGTGGGCATCTGCTATCTTAAAAACTGAAAGTATCGAAACAATAAGTCTGCCTTCCCCGAAATATACATATCCCGGGCTACAAAAAAGCTAGTGCTGCCTTTCCAAATAAAACTCGGTACGGGGGTGGTGGCGTATTGCTCACCTTGTATATTGGTCCAGTTTTTATCAAACCCGGTCCTAAACTGCCCGTTGTGTTTAATTCTGGCATAATTGATATAGGATTGGCCATCAGTTAAAGCGTACCTGAAGTACTGTTGAACCGGTTCGGGCAGACCTGCTAATAAACCTTCGCTATATAGTTTGGGACTGATATTGCCCGATGATGCAAAAAGCATTTTTACTTCTTTGCCAAATTTCAGGTGCAATCTTATTTTGCTAATTATCAGCGTAGCTAATAATATACCGATAATGATTAATACATAGGCCATAATTTTGAGATGCTTTATTTTTACTTTCTATAATCATAGTGTTTTATGCAGGCATTCATACATGTTATGAGGAAATAGTGCTAAGCCAGCTGAATAACGGCTAACTTTTTTATTTTTCAATTCGATTCTTTTTTATTCCTTTCATAAGATCTTCCAGGTAATCAGTTTGTACTTCCTGAATTTCCAAAAGCTTTTTGTTTTGATGTACTAATAAATGATCAATTTTTTCACTTAACAATTTTATTTCCAACTCTGCTTTCAGGTTGATTTTATAATCATGTTCGCCGCGCTGTCTGTCTTTTTGTTCCTGCCGGTTTTGGCTCATCATAATAATAGGTGCCTGTATAGCAGCTAAACAGGATAGGATCAAGTTGAGTAAAATAAAAGGATAGGGGTCAAAAGGTTGCTTGGAGAGAAACCAGATATTAACCAGCATCCAAATAAAAATGAAAGAAAAAAGGTGATAATAAAAGTCCAGCTGCCTCCAAATGTTGCCACTTTATCTGCGATCCGTTGACCTAAAGTTAAATCTGATTCTATTTCGTCCTGTATGTTTTCAGAAAGAATGGAATTGTTTTTGATAGCCTCCATTACGTCGTTATCAATTGTTGCCAGCTCGCCTTTTTCAAGGGTTATTAGTGAAGTGAGATAAAACCTCCGGTATTGATTAAGCTCATCAAGCGATATAAAATTATCCTGGGTGAAATCCGGAAAATCTTTTTTAAGAGATCGAAGATGCCTGCCCTGATTTCCAGACCCCGAATAGCTTCACCCTTTTCAATCTCTTTTTTACTGATGCAACTTATTTTCATAATGTCGATTTCTGATTGACCATAACACAGTTCTGATACCTGGCTATTTGACTGAAAATTGTATCTGTACCTTCAATAATTAAGGGCGTTGTCTTTTTAATTATTAGATTAATGGCCTACTTTTTTTGTTCTTACGTATAATGTGGGGCCATCCCAATAGCTCATTGAATATCTCTTTCGTCATATGGTCAATTATCTATAAGTCGGAAAGTACCATGAACTTAGCTATTTTAAATGCGGGAGGCTTGTTCTTTGTACGTCTATATTTTCAAACAACTAAATTCTTTTACCTAATTCTAAACCAAAACTACAATTGCTTCCAGCCTAATACAATGACCGCTATCATCTTTTTACCTGATGTTGTTTTCTGACCGGTATGATGTGCAATTTAAACGGCATGTTTAAATCAGTTTGATACCAAGTCGACATTCTGAAAAATGATGTAAATCATCATCCTTCATAGCTGCCGTTATTGTTGGCATGCCAGATGGAATAGAAATTTGTTTAAGAATCCTTCATTCTAAAAATAATACTATGCAACAGATAAAAGAAACCTTACCGATTTTCGTAAAAAGGCATTTATATAACGGTTTAATTCTTTTGTTCGTTATTGCCATTTGTGCTGTAGTTTATACTTTCAGAACCGCTTTTATTTCACGGACCTCTAAATTGGCCGGCATAGGTTGGATTGCAACCTCCCAGCCCCTCTTAACAAATCGTAGCTCATCGCAAGCGGATTCTTTTTACCAGCCGCTGGTATTGTGCTATCATCAGGTTAGAGATTGGAAGGCTACTGATTCTAAATCAGATAGGGCCTATATTATGCCGGTCAATACATTTAACGAGCACATGAAGGCATTATACGAATCAGGTTATAGAACCCTCTTGCCTGATCAATGGATGGATTATATGAAGCGCGGCGAACGGCTACCTGGGAAATATTTTATTTTAACATTTGATGATGGAACAAGGGGCAGTATACGAATGCATTACCCTTACTGAACCGGTACCATTATAAGGCTGTTTTTTTCATTATGACTGTAAGTATTGATAAAAGTCAATACCTTACACGAGAGCAGATAAAAGATCTTGACAAAGCCGGCCATGTAATTGGATGCCATACATGGGATCATCACGACGTACGCTTTTTAAAAGAAGCGGATTGGTATGAACAGTTGGTAAAACCCAATCGGATGCTCAGCGATATTACCGGCAATACCATTAGGTATTTTGCTTACCCCTATGGCAGCTGGAATAGCAATGCCATTCAACAACTTAAAACGAATGCTTATGAAATGGCTTTTCAGCTGAATGGTCCCTACGACGCAGGGAACCCCATTTTTACTGTCAGGCGTATTTCTGTAGATGGTCGCTGGAATAGAACAGCACTAATGAAAGCTGTTTCCCAATTTAACGTGCACTAATAGCAATTTTTCTTTTACTTATTCGTGAAGCGATGTAAACTGTTTTAATGGTAAGCTGCATCCGGCATTTTGTTATCCTGTGCTTACTGAAATATCAGTTTTGGTGGTTTGAGCCAATGAATCATATCTATTATTGATATGTTCGTTTCCATGTGTCAGGATTATGAGTAAAGTTGATGGCTCTCAGCTTTTTTAGTGATCTAGGTCATAGATGAAGTGATACTTGTATGGATACCTTTATGAGACCATGTCAATAAAAGATAAATGTTACGGATTATTTCACTCGATCCTGGTAATTGTAGCGCTGGTTATGATCTCATATCCTGCGGCAGGCCAAAAACAATTACGCATTTTATTATCTGTCAAGGATCAATTGGATTTGTTTTACAAGGAAAATAGCAGCGAGTTACATTGGTTCAAAAATAATAGTGAAATAGATGGGGATCTTAAAAATGAGTTGATCAGAATATTCAGGGAAGAATCGGTATTGAATGGCCTGGACTCCCTGAAATATTTATCTATGTTACCCTTAAAAACAGACTTCTCAAATTTGTCATCCGTGGAGGCTTTTGATTACGATAGAAAATTCACTAATGCCGCCTTGACGTACTTTCTTGATTTATACCAGGGCGACAAGAACATCAATAAATTAATAGGCAGTGACGAGGTAAGTGGGAAATATGAAGAGCGAGACGTAGAATTTATTGTACACCTTTTAAGTAAGTCAAACAGCGTTACCGGTCTGAATTCGATGGTATGGTCTCTGGGGCCCCATCAGCGGGATTACACGCTGCTCAAGGCCGAGCTGAAAAAACAACTGTACCTGGGCGATTCTAAAAAAGCCGGAGCTGTGAGGACCAGTTTAAATTGTTATCGATGGTTTAGTCATTTTCACTTCGATAAGTTAGTGGTAGTTAATATACCATCTGCTGAGCTAAAATATTATGAGAGCGATTCGCTAAAATTAGATATGGCTGTTGTTGTGGGAAAGCCATCGACGATGACCCCACGGTTTGTTACTTACTGTGACCAGGTGATTTTATATCCTTATTGGAATGTACCGCGAAGCATCGCAGTTAACGAGATTCTGCCCGTTTGCAAAAAAGCCTGATGATCCTGGACGTATTGAAGATGCAGGTGATAGATAGTAAAGGAAGGATTATAGATCCCCGCTCGCTGGATTGGGGAAAGTTTACAAAGAATAATTTTCCTTTCCGGTTTCGTCAGTCTACTGGTTGCGACAATGCACTGGGGGTCATAAAATTCAATTTAACAAGCTCATACAATGTATATCTGCACGATACCAATCTTAAATCAGATTTCCAGGCCAGGTCCAGGTATTTCAGCCACGGTTGTATACGGGTTCAGAAGCCTATTCTATTGGCAAATAGCTTCCTGGAAAAGCAACTCGATGAGGCGTTTTTAAAGGCAAGTATAAAGGGTCAACAACCAATAGTTAACAAAGTATCATGGCCTGTTCCTGTTTTTGTTTTGTATATGATGGCAGATGTGAATGTGGACGGAACCATAACCTATTTCCCGGATGTATACAATTTGTTTTAGCTGGTATATAAGTGATTGTTCTTTTGCACATGAATGGTAAGCGAAATCAGGTATTCAATATTTTAATATAGTTCCTTAAATTTTAAACTTAAAATTATGAAAAGCGATTTTCAAATTCAAAAGGATGTAATGGAAGAATTAAGCTGGGACCTAGTGTAAGCAAAGCTGGATTGGGGGTAGCTGTAAAGGATGGGGTAGTTACGCTCTCAGGCCAGGTAGCATCTTATGCGCAAAAACTGGCTGCAGAGCGGGATGCAAAAAAGGTCTCAGGTGTGCGGGCGGTCGCCGAAGATATACTGGTGGGCGCGTCTCCGCTTTTTAAATGTACTGATGCTGAAATTGCCAAAGCAGTATTGGATGCCTTACTATGGCATTCGTTTGTTATAGAGGATAAGATAAAAATTAAGGTGGAAGATGGAATTGTAACATTGGAAGGCGAAGTAGAGTGGGACTATCAGCGAAACAGTGCTCAAATAGCTATCCAGGATCTGACAGGTGTAAAAAGTGTTCTAAATCTGATTCTGATAAAGCCTAAAGTAGTAGCAACAGATATAAGTGACAAAATAACAAAGGCTTTTGAACGCAGTGCAACGGTAGATGCGCGTAATGTCAAAGTAGAAGTTATTGGGTCCGAAGTTTTTTAAGCGGCACTGTGCGATCCTTTACGGAGAAGCAGAATGCAGCAGACGCGGCATGGAATGCGCCTGGCGTGTCCAATGTGAGAAATAATTTAAAAGTAGGAGTAAAAGAATATCCTGTTGACTAGAAAAAGGTGTTTTCCAATAGGTTTATAAACGTAACATCATTAATTTCTTGTTTGCTAAATGCTTATCGCTTAGCAAACGGGCTTGCCCATGGGCCTGCTTTTTGTGCCCATTAATAGGCTCACATATCTGTAACAACATGAGATTTGCAGTTAACAAATACCCGCGATCTGATTACCTTCAGATAGCGCTTGTTATGACAGGGTTTTAACAGGGCCTGGCAATAAAAATCTATTGTCCCGAATGGGAGAGCTTTTGAATTTGTGTAAGGTTAACCGGCTTTTAAAGAGTCAACCTTTGCTAAAGACCAGTAATGGCACTTTTATCTGAAAAGATAGCTCTTCAGATTTGTTGGAAAGAAAGATTTTTGAAATAGTGTTCTGTTTTGATTGGTAAACATTATTACTACCGAAGGTTTGATCAGTGATATCTTACGTTGGATATTCTGAACCAAAGAATGTATTCCGTCATTCCCTTCAAAATGAATTTTCATCCCATATTTATATGATTTTTTGAAAGCGAGGTTGATCGTTTTCTCGTCGAAAGCAACCTCGTTGGGCCAGGTAAAATGCAACACATCTATTTGCATTTTAAATGGATTTGCGAACGCCAAGACCTTTTCGAGCTCCCTGGAGTAATTTTGAAGATCTGCAGCATACAATACAGTCTTCATCGGTTTTGTTTTGTAGTGATGGGGAACAGCCATTACAGGAACCGGTGATTTGGTAATTAAGTTGCCGGTATTTGTTCCCAGCAACTTACCCAGCTTACCACTCCCTCTTGTACTCAGGCAAATATAGCTGATGTCTGCTTTGTCCCTGCAATACTCCAGCAGGGATAAATCGGGGCTTATACCTTGTAATACAATAAAGCTATGTTTACCAGGCTCAATATACATCTTTTTATAGGTGCTGGTAATAAAGCTTTTTAGTTTTTCATAACAGGCGTTTTCTTCATTTTTTGCGTATTTTTCAAAGTAGTCGTCTGACCAGGTAGATGGCTTCATTGTATTCAGCACATGTACAAAAATCAGTTCTGTTTTTTGATAATTTGCCCAGTTAATGGCAAACCTAATTCCACTTTTGGAGTTGGCCGAGAAATCCGTAGGTACCAGAATCTTTTTCATATTTTGGATATTTATGTGTTAAATGAGGTGGGGCGCGGAAACCCTTTTAGCCTGGTAGGTAAGATTACTTACATGTGAAGCGACATTACCGGCACATTGGACATTAAGGCAAGTTCTTTGGTATGGCTGGTTAAAAAAGGCGTTCGAAAAAATCATGTTTCTTCGGTGTTACCAATAGTAGGTCAATATTTCTTTTATCTACAAAGTCTGTAATGCCTTGATCAATATCTTTAGACTCGATAAAGTGATATTCATGATCGACACCCGGCAAAACCTCGCGAAGCAGCCCTGATTCGAAAACAATATCCGGATGGTATTGGGCATTGCTACCTGCATTCAATATGTGCAATTTTCCGCCAAAATCATTCACCAGCATTTTCACCTTTTCTACCGGTACCGTAGCAGCAACCTGAATTAAGTCACAAGCTATTGCGATATTTTTTAAACTCCTGAAATGTGCGTGCTCGGGTACAAGAATCAGCGGCCATTCAATATGTTTCATGGCGAATATAGCCTGGCTACCAAAAAAGAACCTTTTAGCAGCAGTTGATTTATGTATACCAAATATTACCAGGTAAGGATTAATTTTTTTACAGACTTTTGCGAGTTCGTCTAAAAAATCTCCAAGCCGTACTTCTGTTTTAATCTCAACATTGGTAACGGTGGCATTAGTTAGTTGCGATTGAAAATCATTCATAAGATCCTGGGCATCTTTTTCAATTTCGCCGCTTGATACAGCGTAGGAAATGTCACTGTAGCTGACAGGAAGTTGATACACATGCAAAACGTGCAGCGAAGCATTAAGGATAGCTGCTATCTCTGTGGCATACCTGGCGGCATTGATGGATGCCTTCGAGAAATCTGTTGCGACAAGAATAGTTTTCATACAAAAGAATTTATTTGCATTAATTTATCTAAGCTATTATGTATCGGCCTTGAAATCAATGATAGCGATCATTATTAGAACTGATTTCTATCATTGCACTAGCCTGCTATATGTATAAGTGTAGTTTGAAGGTTTTATTGCGGCAATTTAAAACACAAGGTTTTTGTATAGCTAAGTACCTTTTTGATATATATATACGTTTTATGGAACCAATTAGCAAGATTGCTTTAGCCACAATAGTATCATCTATATCATCTAAATAAACTTGTGTTTGGTGCTTTGTCTTATGCCAAATTGCTGCCTTGATAATACTAATATCAACACCATTGTTTCTCAGATGACTTGCAAAGCCATGGCGTAGCACGTAGCTTGTAGAAGTGCCTTGCCACCCAATCGCTTGAGCCATTAATTTGAAGTTTTCATTCAAGTCCTTTAATGCTGAATCTATCCTGGCATCGATTTTTCTCGGCGTGTCATGTACTGCCATGAGAAATGGAAATACATAGCCCGCATCTGATTGTTGAGGAAACTCCTTGAAAATTGTGAGTATGGCTAAAGATTTCTTGTGTAGTTCAAAATTGTACTCCCGTCTGTTTTTGATCGTTTATAAAATAATCCTTCGTTTTTGATTTTATCCCATTTGATTTTGCAGACATCAGCGAAGTTTATTCCTCGTGAGTAATATATGAATTGCAGCCCTTTTGAGAGCGAAATAATCTTGAATCTTTAGGTAATTTCAAACTCAGCATTGGTTGTAAAAATTGAGATTTAATGGCCCTCTTTTTTGTTCGGATTCTTTTGTAGGGTTTGAATTGAATGAAATTAGAAGGATGATACAGCTTTGGGCAAAGACCGTCCTTTATAGCCAGGTTGCATATCCTGTAATATGTCCTTAAATAGTTACTTATTGTTGATTGCGAGGTGCCGTTTGAGATTTGTTTCTCATATCGTTCATGAATGTCCTTGTTGAAGCTAATGAATTTTCGATCTTGATTATTCAATAGCTTATTCAAAGAAGACTTGAAGTATAAGAAAATATTGGCGTATCCAATTCTGCCGTCTTCCTCTAATTGTTCAATGATCATATCAGTATAGGTAATTATTTTCTGAGGTTTTTGACAAGTAGTTTAGGAACTTTTGTTTCTATTTTTTCTTTTATTTCAACTGGGGTTGCGATACGGCCTTCTCTTTCGGCGATGGCTATTTCGATATCTACTTTCTTCTTAAGTTCTTCAATTTTTTGAATTACTTTTAAGTAATGTGGGTTAGTATTGGTGGGTAGAGAATTATGGTTGTCCCAATTATCTTGGGAAGAACTGACGCCTGTAGAAAGGTATTCTACTTCCTTCATTGGTGTTATGCGAAGCCTTATTTAATGTTTCTCCTGGAATATAATTTAAGCGAGTTCTTTGAACTGATCTGCACTTCCCAATGATCGGTCTTTTAATGATTTCCATACACGCTACATTTTCTCCTGATAAAACCCTGATACAACTAAAAGCCCGATAAAACTAATTTAATTAGCAGAAAAAAACAATTGATAAAATTGTAAATTTTTGATAACCATTGTTGCGTATTTTATTTGTAACTGGTTGAAGTCAGCCAAAAGGCGGATGGCATGCAAGAGGTCGTCGGTTCGACTCCGATACCCTCCATGGGATAAAAAAATTACCTGATAATTCCGGATCCGAATCGATTTCATCCGGGTGGAAACAAGAGATTTCAAAACCTGATATGTGGCCTCCTCTTTAAAACAGGGTAACCATCCAGATACAGCAAATTACCTGATTTGTAAGCTATTTTACCTGCTGGGATAAAGTCCTGATTTTTTTTTGGAATATTATATAAAAAACCGGGTATGCATATACGTTTACTGATTGTCTTTTTGGCATTAACTATTAGTTCTTTCACATGGAAGGAGTGGCACTCGAAATTAGTAGAATTAAAGCCGGATGGCCGTTTAATATACAAGCCAGATTCTAGGGGAAATATATTACCCGATTTTAGCCGGGTAGGCTATGAAACAGGTAATGTTCCTATCCCCGATATACCTGTTGCTAAAACTATTGAGCCTGGCCCGCAGGCTGCAGATCAGATACAACAGGCTATTGACGAATTGGCTGGAAAGCCTTTAAGTAAATTGGGTTTTCGCGGAGCGATTGTTGTAAAAAAGGGCAGGTATTCTATCAAAGACCAGATAAAAATTAATGCCAGCGGTATCGTTTTGCGGGGTGAAGGGACGGGCACAACTTTTATTGCTGAAGGTACTGATAAGCGACCCCTGATAAAGGTATTGGGTGAAGGCAGCATGAAAGAAATTAAAGGCACAAGAACGGGTGTCAGAACCGAATATGTACCGGTTGGCAGTTTTTCGATACCTGTGGTATCAACAGCCGGTTTTAAAAAAGGAGATCGTATTATTCTGGAATGGAATGCAACACAGCAATGGATAGATGATTTAAAGATGAGCCGTATTGTGGAACGTCCCGGTACACAGCAATGGCAGGTAAAGGAATACCGTTTTCAATTCCAGCGGGAAGTAACAGCAATAAAAGGGAATGACCTGATTATTGACAACCCTGTGGTAATGGAAATGGATGCTAAGTATTGTTCCGCCTTTATTTATAAATATAACTTCAATGGAAGGATCCGGAATATTGGTGTAGAGAATCTCAATTGTGAGTCGGCATATACTGGGACACGTCAGAAGATCATTCCTGGGATGCGATCTCTTTTGATAAAGTAGAGCATGGCTGGGTTAGAAACGTGAATGCCCGTTATTTCGCTTATTCCTGTGTTAACCTGGGCCGGTTTAGTAAAAATATCTCGGTGCTTAATTGTTCCGGTACTGATCATAAATCGATAATAACCGGCGGCCGGCGTTATTCATTTAATAATGATGGCCAGCAAAACCTCTTCATGAATTGTGTGGCGAAAGATGGACGGCATGATTATGTGACAGGTGCCAGGGTTTGCGGTCCTAATGTGTTTTACAACTGTAAGGCAAGCAACACACATGCAGATATAGGACCACACCATCGCTGGGCGATGGGTACTTTATATGACAATATTGAAACCTCGGGCGAGATGAATGTGAGAGACCGTGGTAACTGGGGATCGGGTCACGGATGGCCGGGAGTAAATCAGATTTTCTGGAACTGCATTGCCAGAACCGTGGTCGTTGAAAGCCCATGGGTCTCCGGTAAAAATTATGCAATCGGTGTTAAAGGAAAAAAGTACCAGGCAGGCTGGAAGGCCGGCCCGATGGAGAATGGGAAGGTCATGAACAAGACGGGCTGCAACCTTCCTCTTTGTATCAGGCTCAATTGAAAGCAAGACAATTAGGCTTAAAAAGAAACTAAAATCTGCTGCATATTGAGGGCATCTGTGAGAGTGTTGTCGTTTACTATAGCAAATTCTTTAGCAACAAAACGCCCGTTTAAGGCGTATTATTGTTGGGATATATCTCGAGCTTATCTTCCTGCTGAATCTGTCATCATGCGTACCCATACACAGATGAATATGGATGGGTACTGCAAACCTGTTTTATTGTAAACCTGTTGTTTCTTTCTGACCAATAATTGCTGTACCGGCTACCCGGTTATTAATTAAACGAACGTTTTTAGCATCGTTCAAAAACAACCAGTAACGATGGTCAGGGTGCTCATAGTCAAATGTTGAGTTAGTAATAGCCAAATCTTTAACATGCCTTGCCCAAATGCCCCATGATGGCTGTGTCTTCAGGTTGGAAACATTATATTGTCCTACCCCCAGCTCCGGCGGATTAGCCGCTGTATCAGACGCAGGATGGCCGCCCTTAACGAGCAGGTGAATATCATTAAACCTGATATTGGTGATATATCCCGTATGAATACCATTGGGTAACGTGAAGGTAAGACCTCCTTCAACATGGTTGGCGGAGGGCAATGCATACCCTGCAACAATGGGCGATGCAATACGTTGGCTGCCGTCAAATTTCAGCCATCTCTTACTAGCTTTCCCATAAGAACTGCCTGCATAAACTTCTGAGATATCTATGCCGTTGAGCATAATGTTTTCCACCCTTCCGATATTAATATTCGTAACAAGCAATTCATTTCTTGTTGCACCATTTTCTGTGAATTTAAATAGTCGGGCTTCGGCTCCTAATACCCGCCCTCGATTAGAAATAGAAATAAAAAAGGAGTGTGTGTGCGCAGCATCTTTGAACGGCTATGTAAAGGGCCGGTTTCACCGCAGTTTAAGTGAATGTCTTTAACAAGGCCGCCATCGTTGGTAGAAATAGAAAAGCCGGCTTTATTGGCCCCCAATACATAAATATTATCAACGCATATATTGGTGATATCATCGGCCGTTTCAGAACCAATTTGAAAAAGATTACAATTGGTGTCGCCTATAATATTGCGTACCTTATAATTTTTTGCCGGCCGGGTGAACCCCAAAGAGCAGTCAGATCCGGGCTTTACTATATCGTCTGAACTTACCTTGGAGTAAATATTACGTACGTAAACATCATTACATCCCATAAAGTCGTAAATATCTCTTGCATTCGAACTGTTGTCTTTTGCGAAATAGGTATCATGCACATTAATCTGGTCCGTTCCGGTAGCCAGCAATACAAAATGTCCGGCCCTGTCAATTTTTAGCATGTTGTCTGTATTAAAGTCCCTGCCTTTATCGCTGGTTATGTAATACGCATCACTGGCGCTATCATACCATATATCTTCTTTCCTGTAAATGCCACCTATTTCAATACGGCTGCATAGCTTAAATGAAAACATTTTATCACTGCGATTATCCTGTTTGTTATCCATCACTTTGTCACTGGTAACCAGGTTGCCATTTCCCGTTATATAGCCATTGCCGGTAATTTTTATGTTATCCTCTCTTTCAGCAGTAAACATGGCGTTTCGAAAGTAGGTATGGCCCACATCCTGTTTGGTTAACCAGTTTTCAGGGTGGATATACGGCCCCATATCAGTTGGTGATAATCCTGACCTGTATTTTTTACTACTGAACCAGGTGAGCTCCGGAGCGTCGCCGCCCTTTAAAGCCTGAATGGTGGCGTCTTTATCCAGGTATAACCATACATTGCTTTTCAGGTGTACTGTTCTTAAGTTATAGGTACCACGGCTGAACAAAATGGTTCCGCCGCCCAAACGGTATAATGAATCTATGGCTGCGTTTATTTTGTCGGTATCATCGGTATCGCCTTTACCCGAAACGCCGAATTTCTTTATATCTACTTTCCCCGAAAAAAGACACGATATTGGAAGCTCCCTGGTGCTTGCCGCCCGAAACCAATATCCTGAACAGGTAAAGTTTTCCGGGTTGCAGTTCTTTTAGCTGGCCTATACCGTTTCTCATATCAACACTGGCATCGGAAGTAATCCAGCTTTTGCCTTCGTTGGTAGATTGCTGAATGATAATGCGCGAAGCTGAGATCCGTGGCCATTTTAAGGTGGTATAACTGTACCCGCCTGGCATGCCGGCCTGGTAGGTTGATGAATCCGGAATTCTCTGTAAATCAGTTACGGCCCGTGTTACAGTAACCATTGCATTTGATTCCGGGCTTTTCAGGATCTCTGGTTCGTGGGTAGTATAATAAGCTTTAAACCCATGAACACCGCTCGTAGAAAAGCCGGCTCCCTGTATTCTTATTTTTACATCTACGCCATTTGATGGGCGAAGATCGAGTCCCGTTAAAGTAATTTGCTTTCCATCTTTTGACCATTGCGCGTGTCCCGTTTTGTTATACGGGTAATTGGTACCGGTTCTGCCAATAGATTGTTGCTCAAGCTTCTGAAGCAGTACCTCTCCGCGACCGATAATATTAATGAAGGTATTACCGGGATCTGCTGTAAAATTCCTTGGCAATGTTATTACTATTGTTGTATTCGGGCTTCTCTGGCCCGCAGTGTAATTAATGATCAGATCTCCCCGGGTGCCGACGGTCCGGCGTGGTTGCTCAATATCCAGCATCCCTTTAAGCGCAGCGGGGCGCAAAGCAATAGGGTATTGTTTCACAGACCTGCCTTTTAAACGAATAAGCAGCCGGTCGCGGTGGCAATAACCCCTTCTTTTTTCTAAACCGGCAGGTGTAAGTATGGAGTAATCAGCGGCCAGGCAGGAAAAGTCTGAAACCAGATTCTTAACAGTTGGCGTAGTAGATTTTAAGCCTTCGTTTTCAGGGGTATCCACATCGAATAAATAAGTGGTACCTGTTATGATATAAAGGGTGTCATTACTTATCCTGCTTACATAACGCGAAGAAGGTAACAATGCCTTTTGAGCTGATATTGTTGCCGGAAAAAGAATGTGGCGGCAATGATCTTAAAAAAAGTGATTTCATTTTAAAGTAACTTGACGTGATAGTATAATAAATGCTTGTACAGTTTAAATAATTTAAACTGACAGAGGCTTGTGTTTTTTCTGATAGAGAAGAGGGCTCATGCCGGTAACCTGTTTAAAACATTTGTGAAAAGAAGTGAAATTATAAAAGCCACTATCATAGCAAATTTTCTTAATTGGATTATCGGTTTTTACCAGGAGTTTACAAACATGGGCTATTCTAAGCTCGGCGATAAATTGTGTATAGGTTTTTCTCGTTCTCAGTTTAAAAAAACGGCAAAAGGAATTAGGACGTACGCCCGCTATTTTTGCAATTTCGTCCAGTTGAATTTTCTTTCTGAAATTTTTAATAGTATACTCGTATACCTCGTTAATCCGTTCTTCTTCTGTAGCTCCGACATTTAACTGAATATCGGTAGAAGACAGGAAAAACTGATTTTTCCAGCCGGCTATTTTGGTAAGAATGGTTAACAAAGAAATGATCCGGTAAGGCCTGTCTGTATTCAAAACATTTTCAAAAGCATGTATCAATGCCTCATTCAATTCATCAATAAGGATTCCTCTTTTGGCGTTTTCCAAAAGTAACCTGATATCGGTATTTTCAGGAAGTTTTAAGAATTTTTGCCCCCAGAAAGATTCCAGGAAATGGATAGCAATTACATTGATACTTTCTTCAACATCTGTTTCATGATACCTGTCATCAAAGCGCCAATAATGCGGAACATGCGATCCGATCAGGCAAATAGTTCCCTCTGCGAAAAGCCTTACGTGATCGCCGATCAGTAACATCCCTGTTCCTTTAGCAATATATATCAGCTCTATTTCTTCATGGCAGTGCCAACGCCTGTTAATAGGGAAAAGATCGCGCCTGGCTTCAAAAGAGGTGCCGGGAGCAGGAGCGATTTTTAGCAAATGTGGTTTCATTCTGATTTTTAGACAAGTGTTGAAAGGTATTTTGGATTTGTAAACGAAATATACACCATAACTGAACGAGGGAATATATGAATGGTAAAATTGCTTATTACTTGGATAATAAGCCGGTCTTTTACCGTGTTAAAACGACTTTACTTGCAGTATAGATTAACGATTGCACATTCTTAAATAAAACTATATGACGTACTGCTTTAAAAAGAAGAGCCGCTATGTTTATCCATTGCCATTGGCTGTTATTATGCTGTTTGCATATTCACAGGTCCTGTATGCTGCAACAGGATACTCCGGCGGTAGTTCTAAAAATGAAATGAATTTGCTACAGCAAAAGAATATTAAGGTTACAGGAGTTGTGACGGATGCAAAGGGCGCACCCATTAAGGGCGTTTCGATCACCCAAAAAAGTTTGAAAGGTGGCACAATGACCGACGCAGAAGGCCGTTACTCGATATCGGTACCAGACGGGCAAACTGTACTTGTTTTTTCCGCTATAGGTTACCTGGAAAAGGAGGAGAACATTAATGACCGGGATAAAATAGACATTACTTTGTTCGAGTCCATTTCAGATCTGGATGATGTGGTAGTTATTGGCTACGGAACACAGAAAAAAGAGATGTTACTGGTGCTATCACATCTATTAGCGCAAAGCAGATAGAGGAGCGGCAGGCTGTTAATATTGCTGATGCCCTGCAGGGACAGGCAGCGGGATTGCTGGTAATTAATAATTCGGGCGAACCGGGAGCCGAGAGTTCTGTTACCATCCGTGGGGGATCTACTTTTTCCAGTGCCGGCAACGAACCCCTATATGTTATTGATGGAGTGGTGGGCGCTAACGGAAATAATATTAACCCTAACGATATCCAGTCTATTGAAATTTTGAAAGACGCCGCATCTTCAGCTATATATGGTTCCCGGGCTGCCAATGGTGTCATTATTATTACCACTAAAAAAGGGCAGGAGGGCAAACCGAAAATAGATGTACGCTATTTAAGAAACTATGGCTTCCTGGCTCATAAGCTGCGCCAGGCAAATGCCAGAGAAGTAAGGCTGTTCAGGCAAAAGCAAAGCCCCAACAGTTCTGGTGCCGGATCCAGTACAGATTCGCTGAATCCTGGTTTCAATGCCGATAATGATTACCAGGATGCCTTAACAAGAGTAGCGAAAAGAGACCAGGTAGACCTTGGTTTGAGCGGTGGTAGCAAAACGCTGAATTATTACACTAATATGCGGTATGTTAATGATCAGGGATTGATACTCAACAGCTGGGGTAAGCAGGTACAGGCCCGCACCAACCTGGATTTCGTGCCCAATGAAAAATTTAAATTTATTACCCGTTACCAGTTCGGGTATCGCAAACGCAATAATATTAATGAAGGCAATACGATCAACCAAACCTTTCAGCGACCTACTAATTTTACGCTCTATTACCCTGACGGTTCGCTTACAGGATATGTGAGTGGCAGGAGAAATCCATTGTCTGTTGCGTTATACGAAGTTAACAATGAGGAACAGTTTAACGCCCAATTGTTCAACGAGATCCAGTACGCTATTTTGAAGAACCTGAGGTTTACGACCAATTATACTTTTCTTTATACGCAGGGCTATGATCTTGATTTTTCTCCTAAGATCTTAAGCTCTAACACGCCGTTATCTAATAATGGGGGTGAAGGGTTTGACCGTTCCACGCAATGGCAATACCAGGCGTTTATAAATTATGATCCACGCTTTGGTAAAAACCATAGTATAAACCTTACAACTGGATTTAGTGCAGAAAAAGTGATAATAAAAGCACCTACACAGAGGCTAGAAATTATGCTACCGAAACAATCATAGCTATCAATTCGGCTCAAACGATATTGCCTGCTGAGTTTAATGCAAGCGGCAATACCCTGGCTTCTTTTTTGGCAGGTTAGGATATAGCTTTAAAGGAAAGTATACTATTAACGGCTCTGTACGCTACGACGGATCTTCAAGATTTGGAAAGGACAATAGCTGGGGTTTGTTTCCAACTATAGGTGCCGGATGGAGAATCTCTGATGAGCAGTTTATGCAGTGGGCCAAGCCTCTGTTATCGGACGCCCGCTTTAGAGCAAGCTACGGAAAAGTAGGTAATGAGCGCATCGGGAACTATGATGCTTTACAGCGGTATGGATTTGGCCGATATTACAATACGGTATCGGGTGTAGCTTTTGGTAATTCATTTGGCAATCCCAAGCTGGCCTGGGAGAGTTTGATCCAGGCGAACTTTGGTTTAGATATAAGCTTGTTGAAAAATCGCATTTCTATAGCCATTGATGTATACGATAAAACCACCAAAGATCTTTTGTATAACAGGCCACTTCCGAGAGAGACAGGCTTTAACAGCGTTCGGGTAAACCTCGGAAGTATTCAAACCAAAGGATTTGAGTTCCAGGTAAACGCAACAGCTATATCTACCAAAAATCTGAACTGGAATGTAGTGGCCAATTATTCGAGGTATAAAAGCATCGTAAAAACACTTTATAACGGGGAGTCATTTATTTCAGGTAATACAGCAGATGGAGGAAACGCCGGCTGGTTTATAAGAGAAGGCGGTCAGCTGGGAGATTTTTACGGATGGAAAGCCCTCGGCGTTTACGCTTATGATGAATCGAATGCTTATAATGAAAATTGGGACCGGCTCACACCTGATTTTGATGCAGCCGGAAAGTTCTCCGGATATAGTTACAATGGGCAGCCTTACACAGGCATCGTACAAAGTCTTTATGGACGGGGCAGTAAACTGCGTGGCGGGGATGTAATTTTTGAAAACCTGAACAGGGATAGTGTTATTGATGACAGGGATCGCCTGATACTGGGAAATGCACAACCTAAGTTTTTTGCTGCAATCATCAATACGCTGACGTACAAACAGCTTTCTTTATCATTTACCTTTAACACAACCTGGGGAAACAAGGTTTACAATAATGCTGCTCAAACACTCGATAATTACGGCACAACACATATTATTCCCAGGCCTCAAACTATTTATGAGGCATGGTTCAAACCTGGAGATATTACCAATGTACCCGAAGTCAGCCGCAGACAGACCACAGGTAATATGCGTATGAACGACCGTTTCCTGGAAGATGGTTCGTTTATAAGGCTGTCTTATGCACGACTTACCTATAATCTGAAACCACAATGGGCCAAAACTATTTTTTCCAGGGGAGCAAGCCTTTACGTTTATGGTTCCAATTTAGTTACATGGACGAACTACACCTGGTTTGATCCGGAGTTTCCCTCGGGAGATCCTCTGCAAATGGGACAGGACAACGGTCGTTATCCAAGGAGACGTGAAGTTGGAGTAGGAGTAAACGTTAACTTTTAAATGATTTGATATGATAAATATAATATACAGAAGTCTTTTAATTGCAGTACTGATCATCACCTTCAGCGGCTGTAAAAAGTTCCTGGAGCAAAATCCAAAAACGGAAATAGGTTCAACTGTTTTCTGGAAAACCGAAGACGATATTAAAGGGGTATAGCCGCGATGTATGACGGCATACAGGCCATCTTCGACAACGATTACACGTTGTATGGCGATGCAAGAACTGATGAGATCAGGGTGGGACAATATGGTAATATATCCTACGCCATGAACGGGTTGAGTGCGGGCATTACCGGTTCGGATTGGACCAATTTTTACATTACCATTGCAAGAGCCAACCTGGGGATTAAATATATCCCGATTGTTAAGCAGGAGCACCAGACGGGCATAGCTCAAAGCGCCATTAATCATTACCTGGCTCAATGTTATACTACAAGGGCATTATGCTATTTTTGGTTAATTCGCCTCTGGGGGATGTTCCCGTATGGACCGAACCCTACGAAGATATCAGCCTGAGCCCGGATAAACCCAAAACATCGAGGAATTTAATAGTGGATACACTTATTCTTAAAGATCTTGAAATGGCGGCCAGCCTTGCTAACCCCGCTCTGAATAATGTATTTGAGGCGAATGTCGGCGGAACTTATGCACTGCAAATGGATGTGGCCATGTGGAAGAAGGATTATCAATTAGCCAAAGATGCCTATGATAAATTAATGGCGTTAAAAAAGTATAGTCTTGAGCCTACCGCCACATGGAAAAATCTCTTTATTGCACCCGCTTCTACAAAGGAGTCGATATGGAGTGTATATTGGGATTGGACATTAGATGGCGGAGCTGAAGTGTCTACCTTAATTGGCGCCGGCAATACCAATAGTGATTTTGAGGTAGAAGATTCTGTATGGACCTATTGGACTACCACAGTTTCTGATATCCGCGGACCCCAAACCATCGATTTTAAAAATACCAGTCACGATAAGTTTTTAAAATTTTATGCACCTAATCTCAACGCCAGTGGTAATCAGGTATATCCTAACGGAGCAGAAGCCAATATATTATTCCCGATCTATCGCTGGGCCGACATTGTTTTGCTGCGCGCAGAAGCCGCCAATAAACTCAATGATCCCGGCACCGCTCTCAGCCTTTTAAACCAGGTGCGTGCCAGGGCTGGCGTTACCGCTTACCGTGCCGATTCCCTGAATAATCAAACGATTATGGAATCGGCAATACTGGAAGAAAGAAAGCTTGAATTATATATGGAGGCCAAACGTTGGTTTGATCTTTTAAGAACCGACAAAGTGATTGAAGTGATGGATCCGATATTAAGAAGAAGGCAAATTCAAAGAAATTCACCTGCAACCGGTTGGGGCGATCCCAGAACTATTCTTTGGCCCATTCACAGAAATGTACTCAATGCTAATACAAAGTTGGAGCAAAATCCTCCGTATTAATTAGTGAAGTTATTGAATGACCGCGTTTTCCGCGTTCCGTTTACAAGAAGATATGTTTTGAGTGTTGGTAAAAGCGCTCATGATTAAACAAATTATTAGAAATGAAAAAAATATACTCATCCCTTTATGTAGCATCCTGGTGGTGCTGCTGGTAATGAATTCGGGTTGCAAAAAGCTATTTGGACTGGAACGTCAGAAAAGCTGGGATTTTGAACCGGTAGTGCTGGATCCCCACATCAATCGTACAGCCTGGCAGTTCCTGAAAGACTATGCAACGGGCCCTACACGACAGGACTCCGTTTTTACAGGATGTACCAGGCTATTGTTTATTCAGGCATTGATAGTAACCTTTATTTGCAAAATAACAAGACATTTATATTTCTTCACAATGATGCAGTGTACAGGCTTGCGAGTAACAGGATCACGGCGGATTGTTATTTTGGATACCATAAAATAGGAACTGCCACTGGAACCAAATGGGAAGATTATCCAAAGGATTCAGTGAAAAACTGGCTGTTGTACTTAATAGCAGAAGGTGAGCATAACTTTGGTGGTGTAGGTCCTACACCTGTAAAGGCTAAGACTTTACAACCGCCGAACACTTATGCCAATAATCCAGAAAGCGTGATCTATTTTAGCGTGGTGAATGATCAGAACATGAAGTTCAGGATCAATGATTTTATAGGAAGTAAAATGATGACACAAACCCGGGCTGCGGGTTTTATATCAACAAATGGTCCTGTGCATATTGTAGATAGAGTAGTAGATTACATCCCATAAAGACGAGTATATAATGATGAAGTATTGGTTTCTTTTTATTTCAATGGCTTTCCAGTTTTGCGCCGCAGCGCAGCAATCGGTAAGGCTGATTAACGACTGGCAGTTTCTTAAGCAAGACCTGGGCGGTATATGGGAGGCCGTGCGACCGGGGAAGGAAGGCAGCCCCGAATTAGTACCGCTGTGGAGCAAGGTAAGCCTGCCTCATTGTGCCAACGAAAAAGACGCAGTAGATCCGGACGTGAATTATTACCAGGGACCCATGTGGTATAAAACACAGCTGGATGTAAAGAACCCTTATGACGGAGGAAGAACATTGCTGCATTTTGAAGGGGCTGGACAGAAAACCCAGGTATATGTATATACTACCAAAGTGGGGGAGCACGTAGGAGGTTATGATGAATGGAGTGTAGATATAACAGAAGCCGTAGCCTCTTTCCGGGAAAATAAAGAATTGGTAAAAGCGTTTAAAGGCAAAGTGCCGTTGTCTGTACGTTGTGATAATTCGCGCGACCTGGAGATGATGCCATCTGATCTTTCCGATTTTAATGTATATGGTGGTTTGTATCGTTATGTGAATCTAGTTTATCAGCCATCACTCTATATCAGTGGCCTGTTTGCTACTCCTGTAGTTGCTGCAAATAGTAAATCGGCTATAGTAAATGTAAAGGTGCGTTTTGAGAATCCCGGCCATTTGGCAACAGCACAATTATCGATAAAAATAAAAGATCCGCTCGGCAGGGAAGTTCAAAAGATAGAAAAGCAGTTACAGCAGCTGAGCGGTGACATTGAAGCAGGAGATCTGATCGTTAAAAATCCCAGGCTTTGGAGCACCGACCAGCCGGTATTGTACACGCTGGAAGCCACTGTTACATCCGGCACAGGTACTCAAACAACTCAAACGCGTATTGGATTCAGAAGCTTTGAATTTGTAAAAAAGGACCGTTTTTATTAAATGGAAAGAGATTGCTGTTGAGAGGCACACACCGGCATGAAGACCATGCAGGGGTAGCGGCTGCAATGACAGAAGACCTGATGCGGGAGGAGATGATTGCAATGAAGGAAATGGGCGTGAATTTTATCCGCCTTGGACATTATCAGCAATCGCGGGTGATCCTGGATCTTTGTGACAGCCTGGGTATTTTGGTGTGGGAAGAAATTCCCTGGTGTCGGGGAGGTTTGGGCGGACCGGTATACCAGGAGCAGGGTAAACGCATGCTGCGCAATATGATCGGGCAGCATTATAATCATCCTTCAATAATTATCTGGGGACTGGGAAATGAGAATGACTGGCCTAACGATTTCCCTGAGTTTGATCAGCAAAAGATACGTGCTTATATGAAAGAATTGCATGACCTGTCTCATCAGTTAGATCCCACGAGAAAGACCGCTATCCGGCGTTGCGATTTTTGTAAAGATATTGTGGATGTATATTCGCCCTCGATCTGGGCCGGTTGGTACCGCGGCATTTACACCGAGTACAAAGAGGTTTCAAAGGCTGAATTTGATAAGGTAGATCATTTTCTTCATGTAGAATGGGGCGGCGACAGCCATGCGGGAAGACATTCAGAAACCCCTGATAGGGCTTTACAAAATATTAAAACAACCGGCACCGCTGATGAAAGAGCCGGCGATGCCTCCCTGTATGGAGGTGCTGCCAGGGCTTCCAAAGATGGTGATTGGAGTGAGACCTATATTTGCAACCTGGTAGACTGGCATTTAAAAGAACAGGAAACCATGCCCTGGCTAACCGGTACAGCCCAGTGGCCGTTTAAGGATTTTTCAACACCTGTACGGCCCGAGAACCCGGTGCCCTATATGAACCAAAAAGGCGTAGTTGAAAGAGATCTTACAAAAAAGAAGCCTACTATGTATTTCAATCTTACTGGACCAGCCAACCTATGGTACGTATTTACGGGCATTCATGGCCGGTACGCTGGGGTAACGGGAATGAAGAGAAAATGATCAAAGTGTATTCCAATTGTGACGAAGCGGAGCTGTTTGTAAATGGTAAATCGTATGGTATTAAAAAAGAAATAGCCAGGACTTTCCTGCCGCCGGTCTGCGCTGGAGCCTGTCTTTTAAAAAAGGCGCTAATCAGGCATATGTAATTGCCCGTAAAGGCAAAACGGTAGTGAGCGATACAATCCGCTTTGAGTACCAGACAGACAAATGGGCTCAACCTGCGCAGGTTTCATTGAGAAAGATCAGGGAAGAAAATGGTATTATTACACTCGAAGCTAAATTATACGATAAAAATAATGTTCAGTGCCTGGATGCAGTAAACTGGATTCGTTTTGGTTTAACAGGAGATGGTACTTTGTTAGACAACCTGGGCACATCAGGAGGTTCCAGGTTGGTACAATTATATAACGGTCGTGCCACAATCCGGATTCGAACCAACGGTGGACGATCGGTAGCCAGTGCTAAAGTGGATCAGCTTCCGGTTGCTTTTATTAATTTATAAAGATGCATAAGAGAGATTTATTTTCCTTACAGGATTATTAACTGCAGTGCTTGTTAATGCGCAGGTATCTTCACCCGGAGAGGATTTAAAGCTATGGTACAACCAGCCTGCATCCATTTGGGAAGAAGCGCTTCCTTTGGGTAATGGCAAAACGGGCGCTATGGTATTTGGTGGTGTGGGCACAGAACGTCTGCAACTGAATGATAATACACTTTGGTCAGGTGCTCCCAACCCGGGCAATACCCCCGGTGGTCCGGCCATACTGGCCGAAATTCGCCGGCTCATTTTTGCGGGTTTATACGATAGTGCCGCTAATGTATGGAAAAAGATGCATGGACCTTATTCTGCCCGTTATCTTCCTATGGCTGATCTTTGGCTTAGAACATTGGGTTCAGATACGATAGCTTCGGCTTATTACCGCGATTTGAATCTTAATACAGCAACTGCTACGGTAAGGTATACTTTGAATGGAGTAACCTATACCCGGGAGACTTTTGTAAGTCATCCCGATAAAGCACTGGTAGTACGCCTCAGCGCCAATAAAAGCAATGCCATCAACATTTCGGCAGCGCTCAGTAGTAAACTGAAATACAAGGTTGCAGCGAATGGAAAAGAGGGACTGGTGTTAACAGGCAAGGCTCCGAAGTTTGTAGCGAACCGTGCTTACGAAAAGGAGCAAGTGGTGTATGACGACTGGAATGGAGAAGGCATCAACTTCGAGGTTCAGTTGAAAATAGTAGCGCCCGGTGCAACGGTTAAGGCTGTAGGAGATCAGCTTCACATTTCAAAAGCGAGTATGGTAACAATCTATTTAACCAATGCGACCAGTTTTAACGGTTTTAATAAATCACCGGGTAGAGAAGGAAAAGATCCGCATATGGAAGCTGGCAGCAATATGCAGCGGGTACAAAACCTTCCTTTCGAAAAACTTCGGCAAAACCATGTTGCCGACTATAAGCGCCTGTTCAACAGGGTAGCTTTAAAAATTGAAAACAAATCTGCAAATGCGGCCCTGCCCACCAATGAGCGGTTACGCGCCTTTGCAAAAAGCCCTGATGATTTTGGCCTGCAAACTTTATATTATCAATTCGGGCGTTACCTGATGATCGCTTCTTCCAGGCCGGGATCAAGGCCCACCAACCTGCAGGGTATCTGGAACGATCATGTGCAGCCACCCTGGGGCAGCAATTATACTACTAACATTAACACTGAAATGAATTATTGGCTGGCAGAAAATACCAACCTTTCCGAATGCCACCAGCCTTTGTTCGACTTCATCAAAGAATTAGCTGTAAATGGAGCGGTAACGGCCAAAGTAAACTATGGTATCAATGAAGGCTGGACCGCTCATCATAATTCCGATCTTTGGGCAAAGACCTCTCCGCCCGGCGGGCAGGGGTGGAATGACCCTTCTGCAATGCCAAGGTGGAGCTGCTGGCCCATGGCTGCCGGCTGGTTCAGTACGCATTTATGGGAGCATTATCTTTTTACGGGCGATGTAATTTTTTAAGGGAGAAAGGTTATCCTTTAATGAAAGGCGCTGCGCAATTCCTGTTACAGTGGCTGGTCAAAGATCCCCAATCGGGTTTGCTGGTTACCAATCCTTCGTCTTCGCCCGAAAATACCATTAAGATCAATGGTAAAGAGCACCAGCTTACCATGGCCAGTACCATGGATATGTCCATCATCAGGGAGCTGTTCACTGCTGTCATTAAATCAGCAGAGCTATTAAAAACCGATGCCGCTTTTGCAGCCACGCTTAAAAAAACAATGGATCAATTGTATCCTTTTAATATAGGGCAATACGGACAATTGCAGGAATGGTTTAAAGACTGGGACGCACCTACCGATAAACACCGGCATCTCCCATTTGTTTGGATTATACCCTGGCAGCCAGGTAACGTTGAGTAACACCCCCGAGCTGGCAGCGGCAGCAAAGAAATCATTAATCTTCCGGGGAGATGTAAGTACGGGCTGGTCTATGGCCTGGAAAATTAACTGGTGGGCCCGCCTCCGCGATGGAGATCATTCCTATAAGATCTTAAGCGATGCCTTTGCTTATATTGATCCGCGGGAGAAGCGGGAAACCATGGGTGGTGGGGGAACCTATCCCAACCTGTTTGACGCACATCCCCCTTTTCAGATCGACGGGAACTTTGGAGCCACGGCTGGTATGACGGAAATGTTGTTGCAGAGCCATGAAGGGTATTTATTCCTGCTGCCTGCGCTTCCCGCTGTATGGAAGGATGGCTTTATTAGTGGCATTAAAGCCAGGGGGAATTTTAAAGTAGATATCAGCTGGAAGCATAATAAGCTTAGCAGCGCAACGGTTTATTCTGAAATTGGAGGCGATTGCAGCCTGCACACTTTGCAGCCTGTGAAAGTGGTAGAAACTAATGCATCAAAAACGGTAGGTAGTTCCGGGAATAATTTGCTCACCCGGTATGAGAAGCTCAACTATCATAATAATACAAAGGAGAAACTCCCCGATCTAAATACGGTGGAAGGATATACCATTAATTTTAAAACCGAAAAAGGAAAAAGGTACACTATAGTACCACTATAACCAATGCGTCGATATATTTTTTACGTTTGCTTTTTTACAACCTTATTGTTCCGGGTTAGTGCCCAGTCTCTGCAGTGGCAACAAGTGGCGCCCGGAGTATGGAAAGGTACTGCGGGACAACCCGAGTCCTACGATTTATTAAAGGCTTCTGGCTCAACTCCGGCAACCGAAGCTTTGCAAAAGATGGGAAATAGCCCCTGACCATAAATAGGAACGATATTACGGCTTCAGTAGTAGATGGTAAGACCTATCTGCGTTTTCCACTTGCAGAGAAAGAACAGCTGTTTGGGTTAGGACTAAATTTTCAAACCGTTCATCAGCGCGGTAAAATTCTCCAGTTACATATGGACCACTACGGAGGTAAAGACAACGGACGCACGCATGCCCCGGTTCCTTTTTATGTATCAAGTGCAGGATATGGCGTTTTTATAAATTCGGCCAGGTACATAACCGTATACGCAGGAACTTCAGTAGGAAAAGATAGCAGGCATCCGCCTGCAGAAAAAACAGGAACGAAGATAAAAGCTGGAGTTCGCGCCCTTACTCAGATGCCGTAGAAATTTTGGTACCGGCTGCCGGTAGTGAAATATATGTATTTGCAGGGCCTACAAGCCTGGATGCCGTAAGAAGGTATAATTTGTTTAATGGCGGCGGCGTGCTGCCACCCCGCTGGGGATTAGGTTTCACGCAAAGGGTTAAAACTTTGTATACAGCCGATGATGTAAAAGCAGAGGTAGATTCTTTTCGTCTCAAAGGATATCCGCTGGATTTTGTGGGCCTGGAGCCAGGATGGCAAAGCCGTGCTTACCCGGGCACATTTGAGTGGGATAAAAAGCGTTTTCCCCAGCCTGCAAAATTTGTCAAGGAAATGCTTGATAAGGATATCCGTTTAAATTTATGGATCAATCCGTACGTTTCAAAGGAAGCCGGGTTCTACAAACAAATATCGCCATACACCGGTTCACATACGGTCTGGGTAGGAGAAGTTCCTGATTTTACAATACCGCAGGCACGCGATATTTTTTTGGTCAGTTAAAAAAGACCAGGTAGACATTGGCGTAAGCGGCTATAAGATCGATGAGGTAGATGGATATGATTATTATCTCTGGCCGGATGTGGCGCGTTTTCCCGGCGGTTTAACAGGAGAGCCAATGCGGCAGACTTATGGCGTATTGGCAATGCGATATAGCCTCGATATGTTTAAGCAAAAGAATGAACGCACTTATGGTCTTGTAAGAGCGTCCAATGCCGGGGCCAATGCATTTCCTTATGTGATCTATAATGATTATTATAATCATGAAGACTTTATTACCGCCCTCATCAATAGCGGCTATATTGGGGTATTATGGACCCCGAGGCCCGTGCTTCCAAAACTTCGGAGGAATGGCTGCGCCGGTTTCAAACCGTAATTTTTTCGCCTATGGCCATGATCAACGCCTGGTCAAGCGGCACCAAACCATGGTCGTACCCCGATGTGGTAGAGCAGGTGAAAGAGTTGGCGTTGCTTCGTATGAAAATGATGCCTTACTGGTACAGCGAGTTTGCAAAGTATCGTTTTGAGGGAACTCCTGTTTTCCGAGGTATGAGCCTCGAGCCTGGTTTTGAAGTGAATGCAGTGAGTGCCGTAAAAGGGAACCTGGATGATAATCCGTACCTCGAAGCTACAACCAGGGAAGTAAAGGACCAGTATATGGCAGGAGAATATCTTTTGGTAGCGCCTTTATTTACCGGCCAGCAAGCAAGAAAAGTTATTTTACCCAAAGGAAAATGGTTTGATTTTTATACCGGGGCTTATGCAGGAGACGGGCAAATTATAACGGTAACGCCCGGGCTTGACAAAATTCCGGTATTTGTAAAAGATGGCGGCATTATTCCTATGATGGAAGCACAATTACATGCACCCCGCAAAGGAGAGAAAGTGGATCTGGAAATAAGAGTATATGGCCAGAAACCGGGTACTTATAAACTCTACGATGATGACGGGCAAAGCCTGGATTATGAAAAAGGCGCTTTTGATTGGCGTAATATAAAAATTGAGAAAGATAGCAAAGGACAATTAAAAGCTTCCGTAGATGCGGCGCACAACAAGGCTATTCAATCCTATAACAAAATCACATTCCGGTTTATGTCGGGCCAACAGTAATATATGAGATTGTTTATAGCCATAGCATTGATGGGAATTATGTCCGCCGTATATGCACAGCCGCGTAGCTCCGGGGATATTTACAATGCTGTTGTAAAGGAGCTACGTAAAGATGTTTTGAAAGAAGCAGAAAAGGCGCTTAAAGAAAAGGCAGTGACGGTTACTGCACAAACCTCCCCGAGAAGCGCAGGGGGCATACATGACTTTTACAGCGAAGGTGACTACTGGTGGCCCAATCCTGCAAGTGCCGACAGCCCTTATATTCAAAAAGATGGGATGACCAATCCGGATAACTTCGTGGCACATCGGCTGGCAATGATCCGGCTAAGCCGGATTGTGGGGGTATTGGCATCCGCATGGCGCATTACAGGTCAGGATAAGTATGTAAGGAAAGCTATGGAGCACTGCAAAGCCTGGTTTGTAGATACTGCTACCATGATGAATCCGCATTTACTTTATGCGCAGGCTATAAAGGGAAGAGCCACAGGCAGGGGTATTGGTATTATAGATGCGATACAGTTAATGGAAGTGGCCCAGGGACTTTACATCATGCAGCCATCTCCTGTAATGGATCAGGAAGCCTTAAGACAGGTAAAGCGGTGGTTTATGCAATACCTGGACTGGGTGACCTCCCATCAATATGGCGTTGATGAAATGAACGCAGCTAATAACCACGGTACCTGCTGGGTGATGCAGGTAGCGAGCTTTGCAAAGTTTACCGGCAATCAAAAATGGATGGACTTTTGTACAGATCGGTATAAAAATATACTGTTACCCAACCAGATGGCGCCTGATGGCAGTTTTCCAAGAGAATTGGCGCGTACCAAACCTTATGGCTATTCCTTGTTCAACCTGGATGCGATGACAACGATTTGCCAGATACTTTCCTCAAAAGAGAATGATCTCTGGAATTATCATACTACAGACGGACGCTCTATAGAAAAAGCGATCGCATTTTTATATCCTTATATCAATAATAAAAACAAATGGCCTTTTAAACAGGATGTGATGTATTGGGATAACTGGCCGGTAGCGCAGCCTGCGTTATTATTCGGAGCTGCGGCCTTTAATAACCGGGATTGGTTAAGCACCTGGGCGAAGCTCGACCATTTTCCGGCGGTAGAAGAAGTGATTCGCAACCTCCCCGTACGCAACCCGTTAATATGGATAACAAAATGAAATACGCAAAAATAATACTAGCGGTTTGGTGTTGCATCTCAATTATGTTAGTTAAAGCGCAGGTGAAAGGGGATGAGGATAAAGAGATGTTTAATAAAGCCGGTACCGATCGCGATAACAGCGCTGTGCAGGATGCATTGAGTGGTTGGTGGACCGCTTCGATGAAAAATCACGATGATCGCATAAAGTGGTGGAACGATGCAAAGTTTGGTATGTTTATCCATTGGGGAATTTATTCGCTCCCCGGCGGAGAATGGAAGGGCAGGGAGGTGAAAGGTTATGGAGAACATTTAATGCGAAAGGAAAAAATTTTCAGGCAAGACTACCTTGATATTGCCAAACAGTTCAACCCCGTAAAATTTAATGCGGAAGAATGGGTGAAGGATGCAAGAAATGCAGGCATGCGTTACTTTGTGATTACCGCTAAACACCATGATGGTTTTGCTATGTATCCATCAGCTATATCTGATTTTAATATACAGGTACAAACTCCTTTTTCAAGAGACCCCATGTCTGAGTTACAGGCTGCCTGCAAAAAGTACGGTTTGAAGTTTGGGTTTTATTATTCCCATGCGTTCGACTGGGAACATCCCGATGCACCGGGCAATGACTGGGAATATAGTAATCCTGGTGGGGACCGCCAGTTACATGGTGGTACCGGCTGGTATAATTTACATCCGGAGTTATTACAAAAGGCAAAGCGCTATGTTGATCAAAAGGCCATCCCGCAGATCGTGGAACTGATTCATAAATATCACCCGGATATTTTATGGTTTGATACACCTCATAAATTGCCATTATCAGAAAACATACGCATTTTGGAAGCCATTCGTAAAGCAGATCCTGATGTAGTTGTAAACGGACGACTGGTAAGAAGCGACCGGAACAATTTTGGCGATTATAAAAATACGGCTGACCGTCCGGCTGAATTCTATCCTGTCACCGGCAATTGGGAAGCCATTCCAACTACCAATGAAAGTTACGGTTACAATAAGTATGATCACTCTCATAAACCTGCTAGTCATTTTATAAGGCTGCTGGCCAGTGCTGCGGCTAAAGGAGGAAATCTGTTGATGAACATAGGTCCGATGGGAGACGGCGCAATAGATGGTAAAGACCAGGATATTTTAAAAGGCATTGGTCAGTGGATGTATAAAAACGGGGAAAGCATTTATAGCACTATGGCTACGCCTGCGCCACTGCAAAGCTGGGGTGTTACTACTTATAAAAAAGGGAAACTGTACTTGCATGTCTTTGATTATCCTGCCGATGGAACACTCTATGTAGGTGGTGTCCGGGCTGATATAGCGAAAACCTATTTGCTGTCTGATAAAAGTAAGAATCTGAATATTGTAAGATCAGGTAAAGAAGACTGGAAGATTCAACTCCCTGCAACAGCGCCAGACACCACTAATACAGTGGTGGTATTGGAGATCAATGAGGGCGCCCGCTTTGACAGTATACGGTATATAGCCCCCAATAGTCGTATTACGAGAATGCTTGCTTTTGATGCAGCATTAAACGGAAATGGCTTCGGCTTTGGCGACGGCAAAACCAACCGGTATTATGTGGATGGATGGAAGTTGCCGTCACAAACAATTAGCTGGACCTTTAGAAACGATAGCGATGCAATGTTCGATCTGTCATTGAAATATATTATTGGAATGAATTCCGGCGGCGTTTATAAAGTGGTATTAGACGGAAAACAATTGGCCGAAGCGGAGCTTCAACCGGCTACAAAGGGAGAGGATATTTTGACAAAAGATATAGGTATAGTACAGGTAAAAAAGGGGATACATACGCTGGTCATTCAGCCGGTATCTATAACAAAACAGGAACTGATGCGCCCGTTAGAATTACTATTAATTAAAAAGTAACAGACATGGTGAATAAAATGGTTATTTCCCTGGGCATAGTCATAATGACAGGGATAAGTGCGCAGGCGCAACGCCCGGATATGCGCGCAGTCTTCGGTGATGCGGAGAAACAGACCCGGGTAATGCTTGCTGAAGTTGATAAAGCTAAAGAAGGAAAGCCTGAGTTGGTTGCTCCAAGAACTATTGAACAAGGGAAGTTAAAGTTGGTGAAGTCGGGCGATTGGACCAGTGGTTTCTTTCCGGGCGTATTATGGTTTTTATATGAGTACTCACAAAAGGCCGAATGGAAAAAGAAGCGGAACAGTATACTGCTGATATTGAAAAAGAACAATGGAACGGCGGCACACATGATATGGGCTTTAAAGTATACTGCAGTGTGGGCAATGGCTTCAGGCTTACCGGTAATGCTCATTATAAAGACGTGTTGATACAGTCTGCAAAAACGTTGAGCAGGCGTTTTAATAAAACAGCGGGCGTTATACGTTCCTGGGACCATAATAAACAAAAATGGGACTACCCGGTAATTATTGATAATATGCTGAACCTGGAATTGTTGTTTGCTGTATCAAAACTTACAGGCGATCAATCCTATTATAATATTGCCGTAAGCCATGCTGATAATACCATGAAAAATCATTTCAGAAAAGATTTCAGTACCTGGCATGTGGTGGATTATGATTCTACACAGGCGGGGAAGATCAATAAAAAACAACCCACCAGGGCTATGCCGATGAGTCCACCTGGTCAAGGGGAGAAGCATGGGCCGTTTATGGTTATACGATGTGTTATCGTGAAACAAAAGATCCCAAATATCTAAAGCAGGCTGAAAATATTGCAGGATTTATTTTGAAGCATCCTAATATGCCTGAAGATTTAATACCTTATTGGGATTTTAATGCACCTCAAATACCTCGGGAGCCACGGGATGTGTCGGCGGCAGCAGTAATGGCGTCCGCGTTGCTGGAGCTAAGCACCTATAGCAAGAGCGGTAAGCTGTACAGGGCAACAACTGCTGAAAAGATGCTGACCCATTTAACCAAAAGCTACAGAGCCCCCATCGGTAGCGACTTTGGCTTTTTATTGCAGCATAGTACCGGATCGAAACCGTCAGATAGCGAAGTTGATGTTCCTTTGAGCTATGCAGATTATTATTATCTCGAAGCGCTGTTACGTTTGCGCAAATTAACCGGCTCAAAGAAGCTGTATTAGAAAACGGTCTTTGTAAATATTGTTTGAAACAAATGGGTAAAAATAGAAGATTAAACCCGGTTGAAATTCAGATAATCTAAAAATTGTACACCATATCCCTTCATCAATACGATAACATATGAAATGTATAAGCAGGACAGCAGCAATTTTTACCTTATGTAGCATTACACTATTAAGTTGTTCACAGGAAAAGATGGACGCCGCAGTGGACGAGGAGTTGGTTGAGACCCATGCCGGTGTTCAGAGATCCGGAAACTATGCAGTTCACCTGGGGCTTACTTCTGCAACAGGTACTTCCACATGGACCTACACAATAAGAAAAGAGAACAAGGCAAAAGATATCGGGTATTTTGTTCTTAACCTGGGCGGCTGCGGGGAGAATAGTCCAACCATCTGCAATATTATTGCGGCAAAGGTAAATGGGGTTGACTGGATGGGAAATATCACCGCTTCAAACGGCAATACTCAATGTCAAATTGAATCGGGCAATTTTGTAAAGTTTGACAACCTGCCCGGCTCCGAAGTGTATACAATAGAGTTTACGCTGGATTCAATATATGCACAGGTTCCCGCTTCAGGTTGGATAAAAGCAGGCACCACCTGTTCCCCGATGGAGATCCAGGGGCCCGGTTGTAAAGGCTACCGGTTGACAACATTACTTAACGCCGATTCCTCCCTTGCCGGAAAATCATATAGCGAATTAAACAGCTATGCAAGGATCTCAGGTTTTGACTATACAGAACATCCGCATTGTAGTGGTGGCTACGGTGGTCATAGAGATGGGATACATTTTGCAACGGAGAAGGACGATTTTCTAAACAAATATGTTTTCCGGTTTAACATTCATATCGATCCGGTGATCGATGGGGACCGTTGCAGCGCCGGTACAGTTGATCGTCAGCGAAACGAATTAAAGTCTGCTACCAATAATACTGAATGGGCGAAAGTACAGGGCAATTGGGATGAGTGGCAGATACTGGAATGGAATTTTAAACTACCTGCCGGCTTTCAGCCTACATCCAGTTTTTGTCATATTCACCAGCTAAAAGCCCAGGACGGACCTAATAACGGGAGCCCGGTTATTACGATTACGCCCAGGGCTAACAGTAATGGATCCAATAAGCGCATACAGATTATTCATTCTGTTGACGGTGCGAAAACAGGTAAAGGAACTATTGTGGATAATATTCCCCTCGTCGATTTTGAGAACGAATGGGTAAGCGTGCGTGAAGAAATGCACTACGCGCACAACGGGTACTACTCCTGCAAAATTGTAAGACTGCGTGATGGCAAGGTACTCATCGATTTCAGGGATACAGATATTGATATGTGGCGAACAGGAAGCTCTTATATACGTAGCAAGTTCGGGATATACAGGAGCCTGGGTGCAGGACGTTTGAATCAAGATCCGGTAGGTCAGAACCCGCTGCTAAAAAATGAATCAATGTGGTTGAGTGATTTGAGGATATATGAAAAAATCCGAATCCCAGCCCGGGAACAACGCACTAGCTTTTAAACAATAAAAAAAAATGAAATGATCAGGTATATTTTTGTGTTGGTATGTTCTATTCTTATGGGCTCCGCAATCGCCTCCCCTATAGTAGTATCCTCAATTAAAGATTTGCAGGAAGCAATTAATAAAGCTACGCCCGGAACAACCATTATCCTGAAAAATGGAGTGTATCAAACAGACGCTGACATAACAGTTAATTGTTCCGGGACAAAGAAGCAGCCTGTTATAATACAGGCCCAAACTGTGGGTGGAGCGGTTATTACCGGCAAAGGTGGAATTAATTTAGCAAGTCCTGCCGCTTATGTAGTTATTAAAGGCTTTAAATTCACGCATGCGGCTTCTCATGCAAGATCAGCTTCGGGAACCAGCTATTGCCGGTGGACGCAAAATATTTTTGAAACGCCTGGAAAGGGCGAGTACCTTACTATTGCAGGCAATGATCATGAAATAGATTACAACACCTTTCAGCATAAAAAAGAAATGGGGCGAATACTGGCAATAAGAGGCGAAGGAAGCCAGATCGCTCAACGCCTGCATATTCATCATAATTATTTTTATGATTTCCCCGACCAGGGAGGCGCCAATGGAGCCGAAACATTACAGTTTGGTTTAAGCGGCTTAAGCTTATCTACCAGTAACAGTATTGTGGAGTATAATCTTTTTGAAAAATGCCATGGCGAAAATGAGCTGATTTCTGTAAAGGCTTCAGGCGTTACCCTTCGGTATAACACGATACGGGATTGTCCTGCACAATTCACGCTGAGACATGGCAATCGTTGTGATGTGTACGGAAATTTTTTTTAACACGCCCGGCCTGAGGATTTATGGTGATGATCATCATATTTTCAGCAACTACTTTGAAAATTGCAGCCAGGCTATCACCATTGGTAACGGGGGCGCTGAAGTAGCGGATGGAGCACCGCTCACTTCTCATGATCGTCCTGATCGTGTTTTAATTGCCTTTAATACATTAGTGGGTAATCAAAAAATATACTGCTGCAGGCAAGGCAAAAAGGTTTAGGCGCTACGGCCATTACCATTGCCGATAATATCATTCAGGGAGGAGCCGAAGCAGCTGTTCTTTCGGGACCATTAAAAGAAGGCGTCTGGAAAAATAACTGGCTGTATCAGGTAGCCGGTCCCGGCGATATTCCTGCAGGGGGATATAAATTGAAAGATGCCCAACTGGTTAAAGATACTAAAGGTATTTACCGGCTTAGCGCAAAGAGTCCTGCGATAGGCACTGCTGATGCAGGTTTTAAGGTAGTTAGTGTAGATATGGATGCGCAGCCAAGGAAAGGAAAGTGGGACACCGGAGCTGATCAGTATATGCAGAAAAAGAGCGTAGCGCAGGTACTTCAAACTGGCCAGGTCGGCGCCGGCGCAAATCAGTAGAGAGGTGAAGTGTCCTGAGCAGTGTGAATAACAATCAGCAATATTCTATTTAATAAAATGTAAACAATAGCGATGAAGAAATTCTATTTTATACTTATCTGGGCCCTGATCTTTTCGGTTTCAATGCAGGCGCAAACAACGGGTAAAGACGCACGCATGGAGTGGTGGCGGGCAGCGCGTTTTGGCATGTTCATTCATTGGGGCGTATATGCCCAGTGGGGCGGTGTGTATCATGGACATCAGCAGGCAAGGGGTGGTGCGGAGTGGATTATGAATCGCTCAAAAATTCCGGTGACGGAATATCAGGAGCGTGCAAAATCATTTAACCCTGTAAATTATAATCCTGACGCTATTGTAAAAATGGCGAAGGACGCTGGCATGAAGTACATCATTATTACTTCCAAACATCATGATGGCTTTGCGCTATTTAAATCTGACGCCAGTAAATGGAACGTGGTGGATGCTACTAAATACGGGAAAGATTTACTTGAACCGCTGGCGGAGGCCTGCAGGAAGTATGGCATGAAGCTGGGCTTTTATTATTCCCAGGCCCAGGACTGGAATAACCCCGGCGGTTCAGTAGCTCGCAAGGAAATGAGGGAGGGTTGGCCTAATCCGGACTCTGCAAAAATAGATGCGTACACAGCAGCACACAAGGGCCATTGGGACCCGTTACAGGAAACAAAAACCTTTGATGAATATATTGATGGAGTAGCCGTTCCGCAGGTAAAGGAAATTTTGACGAAGTACGGAGATATTGCCGTTTTGTGGTGGGATACTCCAACCAATATGACCGATGCCGCAGCATTGAAATTCCAGGAAGTACTGAAGCTGCAACCCGGCATCATTACTAACGACAGGTTGAAACGTCCCAACTTTCCGGGAGATACGAAAACTCCCGAACAAAAAATACCTACACAGGCAGAACTGGACGGACAGGATTGGGAAACCTGTATGACGATGAATGGTAGTTGGGGATATAAAAGCTGGGATCATAATTGGAAGTCTACGGAATCACTAGTTCGAAACCTGGTAGATATTGCTTCAAAAGGAGGTAACTACTTATTGAATATTGGCCCTAAAGAAGACGGCTCCGTACCAGCCGAAAGCATTGAACGTTTAGCACAGATTGGTAACTGGATGAAAGTAAACGGTAATGCTATTTATGCAACCAAAGCCAGTCCGCTACCGGATCTGGACTGGGGACGTTGTACTATGAAAAGGGCTGGTAAAAATACTCAGCTGAATCTGTTTGTGTTCAACTGGCCTGCCAACGGAAAGTTGGTAGTACCGGCAATTGCCAATAAAGCTATTGAGGCCAGGCTCATAGCAACGGGGAAAAAGCTTACCGTAAAAAATGAAAACGGAAGCATCGTTATAGTGTTGCCATCAGCTGCGCCTGATAAAATTGCTTCATTGATACAACTGACCGTCACGGGTGAAATAGCCAATGTAAATATCAAAGGAACCAAAAAATGAAAACCGGCGAGCTGGATTAAGAACATACTATAATAAATATGAAAAAGCTGATTCTACTGATATGGTTCGCCCATATTGCTGCTGTTGTTTGTGCCGGGGATGTACTCATTACTAGTTTCGGAGCGAAACCGGATGGGCATACCATGAATACCGTAGCCATTCAAAAGGCAATTGATTATTGTTACAGTAAAGGTGGCGGCCGCGTGATATTTCCTAAAGGTGATTTTCTTGCGGGTACAATAGAGTTCAGGGATAATATAAAACTCTACTTTGAAAAAGATGCCCGCTTATTAGGAAGCACCAATGTTGAGGATTATCGCAATGTGGATCCTTTTACAGAAGGACTGGGTATAGACGTGGGCTGGGCATTATTGGTAGCTGTAGACCGGAAGAATATCGGGATTGAAGGTTATGGTGTTATTGACGGACAGGGATCTGCTTTAAAGGCTGCCCATATTCTAAAAGATACAAGACCCGAAGGACAGCGTTGGGGACGGCGGCCTTTTTACTACGCGTTGTGCGATGCGATAATGTAACCGTCAGGGATATAAGTCTGAACTATGCCGGGGCATGGACATCGCATTATTTTCAGTCCAGAAATATTATAATAGAGCATGTAAAGATCCTCAGCGTAGGTGTAGCTCATAATGATGGTATCGGTATCGATGGTTGCCAGAAAGTTGCTATTAGTAATTGTGACGTAGTAAGCGGAGATGATGCACTTGTGTTTAAAACAACCTCCGGTAAAATGGCTTGCAAGGATATTACGGTAACAAATATGCGCCTCAAAAGTAACCAGGCAGGCATAAAAATAGGAACGGAATCAATGGCAGATTTTGAGCATATTGATATCAAAAACTGTTATATCTATGATACTAAAAATGGTGGCATAAAATTATTATCGGTGGATGGTGCCCGTATAAAAAATGTAACGATTACTGATATTAAGATGGATGATGTTCGTACTCCGGTGCTGTTACGCCTGGGCTCCCGTTTAAACGTGTTCAGAAAGGGTCAGGATCAACAACAACCTACAGGTTACTTTGAAAACGTGATGTTGAAAAATATTATGGCAGTATCAGCAGACAGCACACAATTGAGATCAGCAACAGGTATCTTAATAACAGGTGTGCCAGACTATAAGCTTTCGGGTATAACACTGGAGAATATTTTGATAGAATTACCCGGAGGCGGTGCCGCTGAAGAAATAAATATAAATGTTCCCGAAGCTGTTGACCAGTACCCGGAAGTGAAAACCTTCGGCCCGGTAATTCCCGCTTATGGTCTTTGGGCAAGACATGTAAAAGATATTAAGATAAAAGGATTAGAGTTTAGATTGAGAACTAATGACCTGCGGCCTGCAGTTTTCCTGGAAGATGCAGGTAATGCTATTATTGAAGATGCCATCATTCCCGCTACCGTAAACGCCGCTTCAGCTGTTTTTGTCAGGCAATCTGCAAATGTGGTTTTGAAATCCTGGAAAGTGAACGGCTCTTTACAATCATTTATAAAAGCGGATACGGTTAGTAAATCCCAGATCCATTTAAAAGAAAATAAATTGCCTGAAGTGCAGATTTTGTTCAGGTAAATTTTTTTTGCACTATTCATTCAAATAGCGGTTTAAAATATTGGTGGCGTATCAGGCAAAGAAGGAGAATTAGGTTATCATATCGTAAGGATGGAATAATTATAGAAACCCCGAAAGGGGTGAAATATCATTCATCCGGCATTTTAGGCTATTTAAAACATATTTTTATAATAAGGCCGGCCCTGTCCCTGCAGTCAGGCGGGCTTTCAGGCTTAAATGTTTTAGATACGTTTGCCTTGCCCGGATAGATAGAAATAAAAAAGGAATACTATATTTGATAAACGGTTGGTACCAAAGTCTTGCGCATGAAGAGAAAAGTCCTCGAATGGGTGGTTGATGTGGCTGAAAATGATTCTCATGAATCGTTTGAACAGCTATACTCCTATTTTTCGTCAGGACTTCAGTCATACGTTTATACAATTGTAGAAGATAAAGAAGTAGCATTAGATCTGGTTCAGGATCTTTTTGTGACACTTTGGGCTAACCGGCGTACGCTAAGTGCAGTCAGCAATATCGGTCATTACCTGTATAGTTCTATTAAGAATAACGCCGTACGTTATGTAAATAAGCGTTCCAGAGTTACACCCATTGATAATGAACATTTAGAGCAGATATCCCTGGACGCCATGAGTCCGGAGCTGACATTCATTGCCAGGGAACAATTTCAGCAACTACAAAATTCTATCAATAGCCTTCCCTATAAATGCCGTCTGGTTTTCCGTTTGGTAAAAGAGGATGGACTAAAATATAAAGATGTCGCCCAATTACTGGAAATTTCAGTAAAAACAGTAGAAGCCCACATGACACTGGCTTACAGCCGCATCGTGGATTGCTTTGAGCAGATGCTTCCCGAGCATCAGGGGTATTTCAAACCCGGTAAAAAGGCTCAGTAAAATTTTTTTAATTTTTTTGAAATGACTAAGGGTTTTGCGTCAGCAACTACTCTTTATAGTTAAGCATGGTCTAAATTATGGAAAAGTCCAGGTTCATTGAACTTTTAAGAAAGAAAGAGAGCGGTGAAATTTCGCTTTGGGAATTGAAGGAATTAAACGAGGCCATGGAAGGTAATTCTTTATACGCATCAGTTTTAAATCACCTTCAGGACGTTTCGGACGCGCAACCTCTTTTTAATAAGAGGGATGATAGTTCCATAGCAGGAGAATTGGAGCAATTAAAAACGAGGATCAATTATAAGCCGTTGAAGAAAAAAACGGTATACCTTAAACGATTACTTGCTGTTGCAGCTATGTTATTAATTGTTATAACCGTATCCGGTATATTGTTGAGCCGGCACGATAAAGCTGCAGACCCAACCAATATCATAGCGACACAGAAGGGATCTAAAACCACTATAACGCTTATCGATGGCACGAAAGTATGGGTAAACGCAGATTCCAAACTCACTTATGACAATACGTTTGGTGTAAAAACAAGATCTGTTTGGCTCTCCGGAGAGGCTTATTTTGAAGTAGCGAAGGATAAAGACCACCCCTTTATAGTACATACGGATTTAATGGATGTTACTGCTTTGGGTACCGCGTTTAATGTTCGTTCTTATAAAGATGAAGATGATGCAGAAACAGCTCTCATGGAAGGGTCTGTTCAAATTGCGTTTAAGAAAAAGGAAACAGGTAAAATACTGCTTAAACCAATGGAAAAAGTGGTGGTTCGCGATCCGGCAGTCAGCACTTATCCGGAGAAAGAACAACCTGAGATCGCAGTCGTTAAAGTGGTTTATGATTCTGCGCAGGCTGTAGCAGCGGAAACGGGTTGGTTAACCAATCGCCTGGTATTTAAACAGGAGCGCCTGGATGTTATTATCAAGACACTCGAACGTCACTATGGATACGATATAAAAGTACAAAATGCGTCTTTGCTTGATAGAAAGCTGAGCGGTATATTTAAAGACGAGAGCCTTATAGAAGTGTTAGAAACTTTCAGACTAGCTGCCGGTATACGGTATAAAATCGATAAAAACAACGTATTGCTTTTTAATTAAACCAAATAGCCCCATATGAACAGTCAGCCATAACATGTAATCACAAAAAAGCGGAAAATGTGCAACCATTTCCCGCCGGATACTAAAGTAATCATTGCCTGGACAGCAATATTCAATCACTTTAATTAATACAAAAATATGAAAATTAAGGATTGCCCCGCTATGCGCGTTTGGGTGCAATTAATTATCAAATATTTATTGGTAATGAAGCTTGCCATATTTATTATTCTTTTAACGTCAACGCAGGCAATTGCGATCAAAACATTTTCCCAGGAGAAAATAAATTTGAAGCAGGCGAACATTTCCATCTTAGCAGTTTTAACAGGAATAGAATCGCGGTATGATTATCGGTTTGTGTATAGCGATAGCGTAGCGTTAAGCAGTCAGAAAATTGATGTATTTGCCCGGAACGCGAGCATTGATGAGGTAATGCAACAGATCTTAAAAACAACCAGTTTTTCGTATAAAAAAATGAAAAAGGGGCTGATTGTTATTACCGGGGATAGCCATGATATTGTGGCAGAACTCCCTTTGAAAGGAATGGTTGTAGACCAGAACGGGCAGCCGGTAGCCGGAGCCAATGTTATTGAAAAAGGAACGGTGAATGGTACTGTTACCTCAGATGATGGTAGCTTCCAGATTGATGTGAAAGATCAGCAATCTATCCTCATTATTTCTGTAGTTGGTTTTAAGACGAAGGAAATAGCAGTTACCGCTATCGGTTCTGGCATTGTGCTGGAGAAGGAAGAAGGGAAGCTGGATGAAGTAGTTGTAGTGGGTTATGGAACCCAACGTAAATCGGATGTTACGGGTTCTATTACTTCCATTAATGAAAAATCATTGCGGGAGGTACCTGCTGCCAACCTCTCACAGGCATTGCAGGGCAGAGGAGCCGGTATTGATATTCAGAAGGGAGGGGCAACAGTAAGCCGGGGCATCGCCTGTAATACGTATTAGAGGCGTACGCTCTATTAGTGCTGATAACGGCCCCTTATTCGTTGTGGACGGCATTCCGTATAACGGTAATATTAACGATCTCAATCCGGATGATATTGTATCTCTGGAAGTACTTAAAGATGCTTCTGCAACGGCTATTTATGGGTCGAGGGGTGCCAATGGTGTTATACTGGTTACCAGCCGCCGTGGGCGTAATGGGGAGCCGGTTATATCGTATGCCGGATATACCGGCTATGTGAAGAATTTAGGCAAGATTGAAGTAATGGATGGAGCGGAATTTGCCCTGCTTAAAAAATGGGCCGCTTACAACGGCAACTTCCTGAGCAACGGCAGCAGGAAATATACAGGGATCGATGATCCTGCTATTATAACAGACGGTGTTTTTGCTCCCCAGGAAATAGAGTCTATGAACATGGGGCGTTCTACCGATTGGCAGGACCTAATTTATAAAACGGGCATCAACACCGATCATCAATTAAGCGTATCGGGAGGTTCGGCCAAAACCCAGTACGCGCTCTCAACCGGCTACCATAATGAAACGGGTATTTATCCGGGGCAGTCTTTTGAACGTTTTTCAGTAAGATTAAACTTAGATCAGCAACTGGGTAAATCTGTAAAAGTTGGATTGAGCTCGTTAAATAATTATAGTATTACCAAAGGTGAAAATGCCAATCCCATGGGACAGGTTTTAAGAGCCAGCCCTTTGGCCACACCTTATGATGAGAACGGAAAATTATGGGGATTCGTTCCCGGTAGCGCCAACCAGGTATGGAATCCGCTTGGAGATTTTGTAGACGGAGCCAAAATAGAAAACCGTAAAAGGACTGGTACATTTACCACGCTCTACCTGGATATCAACCTCGCAAAAGGGTTAAAATACAGGTTTAATGCCGGTGCTGAAATACGCTCTGATATCTATGGTAACTATTATGCCAGCGCCACATCTAATAACCTGGGTGGCCTTTCCACATCAAGGAACCGTACCGAGTTTTCTACCAATTATACATTGGAAAATATTCTTACTTACAATAGAACATTTGCAGAAAAACACAGGATTGATTTTACAGGATTGTTCAGTATGCAGGAATCTCAGGGACAAACCAACCAATTTGATAATAATGACATTGTAGCTGATCCTCTTTGGTACTATAACCCAGCGTTTGGTGCCAATCTGCGGGGTGTTGGTAGTTATGCCAAATGGAATATAGTTTCTTTCATGGGACGTGCCAACTATGCCTTTAAGAATAAATACCTGGCTACAGTAACCGTACGTTCAGATGGGTCTTCAAGACTGGCACCTGGTAATCAGTTCCAGGCCTTCCCTTCGGGTGTGTTGGCCTGGAACCTGGCACAGGAAGATTTTATCCGCAGGACACGTATATTCTCCAACCTTAAACTAAGATTGAGTTACGGGAAAGTAGGTAATACTGCAATTGATCCCTACCAAACCCTTGGCGCCTTGTCAGGAGCTGTGTACAATTACGGCGATCAGATGACCACCGTGTTTATCTTTCAGATGTTCCAAATCCTAATTTAACCTGGGAATATACTGCCAGCACTAACTTGGGGCTTGACTTTGGCCTGTTTAATAACAGGATATCGGGTTCCATCGAACTTTATAAGCAGGCCACCAGTTCTCTTTGTTACCACAAAGTTTACCCCCTACCTCCGGCATTCCCAATGCTATTGTAACCAACGTTGGTAAAACGGAAAACAGAGGTATAGAAATACAATTGGCTACAGTGAATTTGGCTGGTGATGGCAGGCAAAAGGTAAGCTGGACTTCAGATATCAATATCTTTTTAAACAGGGGTAAAATAACGCAGCTTCAGGAAGGTGTTACTGTGGATATTACCAATAGCAGGTTTGTAGGCTATCCGATAGGAACCATCTTCGATTATAAAAAGATCGGTATCTGGCAGAATACATCGGCAGATTCGGCATTGGCTAAAAGCCTGGGACTTTCACTTTCGGGAACCGGATCTGTAATTGGAAACATCAAGGTAGAAGACGTAAATGGCGATAGTAAGATCAATGCAAGTGACAGGATTATTCTGGGTTCAAGTCAACCCAGTTGGTCTGCAGGTTTTACCAACAGGTTAGCATATAAAGGTTTTGATTTTACAATTGTTGCCTTTGGCCGGTTTGGAAGTACTATTACCAGCCGTATGCATAACAGTGGTTTTGCCAATACGTTCCAGGGTAACTATAATAATCTCAGTGTAAACTACTGGACACCCACCAATGGCGAGAACTTTTGGCCCAAACCTAATGCCGCCTCAACTAACACGCCTAATAACTCAACATTAGGATATTTTGATGGCACTTTCGTTAAAATACGCAGCCTGACCCTGGGCTATAATCTACCCCCTTCATTTTTAAATCTTCGGTCGGCAAGAGTATATGTTACAGCCAATGATGCTTTTATTCTCTTTTCAAAATACCGGAATGTATACAAAGGCATTGATCCCGAAGCCATCAATGCAGGCAACAACCGCGGTGAGATTAACGTTGACACGCCCGCTACTTATTCAATTCTTTTTGGTTTGAACATTACACTGTAATTAATTCAAGTGAAAGGTAATTCTACAATACCAGATTTTACAACGGCTTATTCCCTTAAGAAGCCACAACATATTATAAACATGAAAAAGAAATACTCTTGCTTGTTTAGCCTCTTGTCGATCCTCTTTATTTCAGCATGTAATAAGCAATTGAGGGAGGAACCTCACTCAATACTTACACCTGAATTCTTTGCTACTACACAGGGCTTTCAACGCGGACTAGATGCGGCTTATGCCGGAACCAGGAACCTGTGGGGTACTCAGAACCTGTTTACTATGACCGTAATCGGAACGGACGAATTTTATACAGGTAAGGATGGTAACAATGATATCAATAAGTATAATAGCAATTACAATACTTCCAACGGAACAGTGGCGGCAATATGGAAAGAATGTTACACCAATATCAATACCTGTAACGGGGTTATTGAGTATGCGCCTAAAATAACCGGGCTTCCAGATGAGCAGAAAGGAAGGAATGTAGCTGAAGCAAAATTTCTGCGGGCTAATTTTTATTTTTTACTGGTGCAGTTTTGGGGAGACGTAACACTGAACCGCAATTTTCAGACAGCTCCGGTCACTTCCGCAACCCGTACGCCTCTGGCAGAAGTATATATGACTTTATTATCCAGGACCTGAATGATGCTATTGCTGAACCGAGCTTTCCACTAAGCCCAAAATCAGCTGGTGTTTTACCGGGGAAGGCAACAAAAACTGCAGCCTGGCATGTACTGGCTAAAGTATACCTGGCCAGGGCGGGTTCTTCGGCGAAGAAAGCCGATGATTACAAAAATGCATACTTCAACGCCATGGAAGCCATCAATAAAAGCGGACTCACGCTTTTACCCGATTTTGCACAGGTTTTTGCAGAAGGCAATGAAGCCAGCAATGAAGTGATCTGGACTGTGCAGCACACATCGAACCTGGCGTATAATGGGCCAAACAATAGTGGCGGTTCAGACAATGTGCTCAACCATATGTGGGTGCCTAAGTATGAAGATGTAGGTGGTATGAAAAGGGATGTATTGTACGGGCGACCTTATATACGCTGTGTACCTACACCATGGTTAACAGAAGTCGCATTTGGCGAACGTGTAAACGACACCAGGTACAACAAGACCTTTCAAACCGTATGGTATAGTAATAATGCTGCATCTATACCCAAATGGACAGCACCTCTTCCCCCGGGGGCTCCTGCAGGAGCTGTAGTTGGCCAGCCCAAATTCCCGGTCGGCGACACAGCTATCTTTATGCCCGGCAAACCGGCTACCCCTGCACAGATTGCTGCTTCCCGGTATTTACTGATGCCTCCTAATAACTACAATATCAGTTTAAGTCCCTATATGAAAAAGTATAATGATACTAAAAGAGCTGATATGAATTATCCTTCGATAAGACCGGTAATAGTATATCGCCTGGCGGAAACTTACCTCATAGCTGCTGAAGCCGCATTTATGGGTGGCGCCGGTGCAGCGGATGCACTTCAAAATATCAACATAGTAAGAAGACGGGCAGCCTATCCGAATGCAAATCCGGCTGTAATGGATGTAGCAGCAATACCCTCACTTGATTTTATTCTTGAAGAGCGGAGCAGGGAGCTGTGCGGTGAATTAACCAGGTGGCTGGACCTGGTTAGAACGAACAAACTGATTGACCGGGTTAAAACAAAAAACTACAATCCCGAAGCGGCGGCGAATATTAAAGAATTCCACGTACTACGGCCCATTCCTCAAGCCCAGATTGACGCAGTTACTACCGGGCAGGCATACCCTCAGAACCCTGGTTGGTGATACATTTTTAGAATAATTAGCTTGGAGATTGCCAGGTTCCTGTGGTCGAAGATCGCATCCCCGGTGATCCTGTAATGTCTGTCTTCTGATTCGGCTCTGTAATCTTGTGTTTAAACTCTGAACAGATACTTTGCCTTTTGCTTAATAATGATTGCTTAATTAAAAATGCTTTTATGAAACCGCAATTACTCAAAATGCACACTGAGCCTTACAGCTCCTTTAGTTTTAGAAATGATTCGGTACCCCATGTAAACAACCGCTGGCATCTTCATGCAGAACTTGAATTGATCTATTTTAAAAATGGTGAAGGCACACAGTTTATCGGGGACAATATCTCAGACTTTAAAAGTGGAGATGTTGTACTGGTAGGACCCAGCCTGCCTCATTACTGGCGTTTTTCTGATTCTTTTTTGAAGAGAATGCTAATCAGGTTAATGTATTCGTGGCCCATTTTCCTCAAAACTTTTTGGGGAGTCATTTTTTAGACCTGCCCGAGAATATTGAAATAAGAGCCGTTTTCGAACGTTCAAAAAGAGGGCTTCAAATTGCAGGCAAAGCACGAAGCCGTGTTGCCGATATCCTGGAGCGGCTATCCTGTGCCGAAGGAAGCCAGCGTATACTATTAATGATTGAAGCCTTAACGATTATTTCATCAGAACCCAATTGTATGGAGTTGTCTTCTGTAGGTTTCAGACCCAGTGACTATTCTGACGAGAATGAAAGATTGCAGGCCATCTTTGATTACTCCAATAAAAATTTTAAACATAGAATAGCTTTAGAGGAAATTGCTGAAATAGCCAATATTAGTCCCAATTCCTTTTGCAGGTATTTTAAAGCAAGAACCGGTAAAACCTATTCCCAGTATCTTATAGAGCTAAGGGTAGGATATGCCTGCAGGCTGCTCATTGAAACCAATACCTGCCTGAAACGGTTGTGTTTCGAAAGCGGGTTTAATAATTTTTCCAGCTTTCATAAATATTTTAAGATCATCACAGGGCGTAGTCCGCTGATGTATCAAAAAGAATACACCATGTAAATATACCCAGGCATTGATGCGGGTGAATTTGCTAAAATCAGTGAACATATTGCTGATAGGTAGTATCATGGTTATAAAAATACATACCATATTTGCCCGATTAAGAATAGATATTTTCAAGCTACATATATGAATCAAATTAGAATTGCTATAAGCACATGGATCATTGTTCTCGTGCTGCTCAGCCAAAGTTTTACAGGGTTTTGCCAGACAACGAATGCCGGCTTAAAGCTCCCGCAGGGATTTACTGCCAAAAAGATCATAGATACCTCCGGTAAGGCAAGGCATCTTTCGGTGTTGCCCGGTGGATTGATTTACGTGAAAATGGCAAAGCCCTGGCAAGGGAAAGCTATTTTAATGCTGAGAGAGAATGATAAAGGGCAGGCCGCTGTTGTTGGCGGGTTCAGCAATTATGGAGGAACGGGCATCTATATTAAAAACAATTATTTGTATGCATCCTCGAATGAAGAGGTCTTTCGTTATCAGTTGGGAGCCGATGGCCAGGTATTAAATCCGGATAAGCCGGAGCGGATTATAACCGGGTTAAAGATGGGGACACATGAAAACAAAATCAATAGTGCTGGACAATGATGGTAATATTTATGTCAACATCGGTATGCCCACCAATTCCTGCCAGGAAAAAGACAGGCAACCCGGATCAATGGGAATACCCGGTTGTCCTTTACTCGATTCGGCAGGAGGTATCTGGCAGTTTCGTTGTGATAAACCCGATCAAACCTATAAGGACGGTATTCGCTATGCAACAGGATTACGTAACGTAGTGGGGCTTGATTGGAATACACAGAATAATACCCTATTTGTTATGCAACATGGCAGGGATCAGCTGCATGATCTTTTCCCTGCACTATACAATCAAAAACAGTCTGCAGAAGTTCCTGCTGAGTGTATGTATATGATTAGGAAAGGTGATAATGCAGGGTTCCCTTTTATTTATTATGACCAGATCCAGGGCAAAAAAATTCTGGCTCCTGAGTATGGCGGAGACGGTCGTAAAGAAGGTAGTAAAGAATATATAGATCCTGTTGTGGCATTTCCCGGGCATCTGGCTCCAAACGGGTTATTGTTTTATACGGGAAGTCAATTCCCGGAAAGATTCAGGAACGGTGCATTTGTCGCTTTTCATGGCTCCTGGAACCGCACACCTGAAAAACAGGAAGGATATTATGTGGTGTTTGTTCCTTTTGAGAACGGCAAGCCGTCGGGGAACTGGGAAGTTTTTGCCGATGGATTTTCAGGCGTGTCTGAAGTGCGCTCTCCCCGCCAGGCCCGGCACCGTCCTTGCGGATTAGCGCAGGGCCCCGATGGAGCGCTTTATATTACAGACGATGTAAAAGGTGCTATTTATAAAATTGAATACAAACAATAAGATGCGAAAAGTTATAATACTGGCTTGTGTACTGGGGAGTTTTACAGGGTTTAGCCAGTCAGCAAAGAAACCTTTGGTTAAAAAAGCAACATCTTCGGTTTCGCCGGTTGTATCGTCCGCAAACCGGGGAAAATAGTTTACCGTAAGTTCTGTTTATCCTGTCATCAGCCGGATGGGGAGGCGTGCAAAACTTAAACCCGCCACTGATAGGCACCAGCGGCGTTTTAGGAAACAAGGCCCGGCTCATCAAAATAGTAAAAAATGGCCTGCAGGAACATGTTGAGCTGGATGGAGAGTATTATTCCAATAATATGCCTCCGTTTAAAATGCTTACCGATCAGCAGGTGGCTGATGTATTAACCTATATCAGGAGAAGTTTCGGAAACAAGGCAACGCCGGTGTATAAGAATGAGGTAACACAATTAACGGCTAAGAAAAAATAGCCGGATGTATTATTTGTTTCGATGGTTGACATTGTCAACCATTTATTGGTTAAGTAAAGTGCATGTATTGTTACAGCTATGTAATAATAAACAGGTATTAAAATTATTATTGCGCATAGTTTAACCTCCTTTCTAGGGCCAGTGCAGACACTGGCCAGGGCTATGCTGAGGTTTGTGTCTCCACAAACCAATTGGAAGCATTCAATAAAATTGATGTTGGTTTATTATAAGATAGTAGTTTAAGCAAGCAATCAGAGGAAAAGAATGCCTCACTCAAAAGCAAATCTTTGCTACTGGTGAGGCTTCTTCATTTAAATAAAATAAGAGCCTGCTTAAGAATATTTTATTAAAAGCCTCATGGCAGATCATTTGACCATTTCTTACACAGATCCCAGGATTACCGGAAAAAATGTGTAGGTTAAAATCGGGGTAAAATAATCAGGGCATTCAGGGCGCGGCCGGCTTGTAGCATTGTTTTTCGTAGCAGGCTAAAAATGCTTCAGTGAAGCTTGCTACCATTTTGTAGCATTCATCCGGCAAAAGATGAAAAATGCTACTACCGCCGTTCCCGCTTGCTTTCAGCAACCAGCTTCAACACTTCGTTAAGCATTCAATAATGAACGCCCCCAATTTTTGGGAGCCCGACCTTTGTATTACCGGGCGACGCGTGCGGACACGCGTCATGGCCGGCGGCCCTGATTTGTGTCTGCACGAACCGGAAATGTTATGCACCGGTTTTCCTTCTTAAACAGCCTCTAAGGATCAATATATCACTGTATCCTTACTTGTATAGGTATCAAATCCTTATCTTAAAAATGCGGTGGCGCACCATAGTAAAGGCGCTTGCCCGTGCAGGTCTCCTGTATTTCGTTTTCTGTCTAAATAATATTGGCGGCTGTCCTTTTTATTGGTTCCTTCACATACATCTGTAATGTCGCCATCGCTGTTAATGTATTTAATTAATGATAACCATGCTTTGCGTGCGGCAGGCGCATAGATCGCTTTATCCAGCCATCCTTCTTTCACCCCCGTAATAAAGGCACAGGTAAACATACCGGTACAGGAGGTTTCTTTCCATGAATCAGGGTCGTCGATCAATTGTCTCCACATACCATCGGCTGCCTGGTATTTTAACAATGTAGCCATCATTTTTTATACCCTTCCATAATACGGGGACGATCGGGATTATTTTTAGGTAAGGAGCGTAACAACTCGCTCATGCCAACCGCCATCCAGCCATCGCCACGTCCCCAGAAATAAGGGACATCAGGTGCGTGGTAAAACAGGCCGTTCGGCTGTTGTAAAGAGTCCAGGTAAAATACCATTTCCCTGGCAGCCTTGGTAATATACATGGGGTTGCCAGTGGCACGGAATGCCTGTGATTGAACGGCCGTAATCATAAACATATCATCTATCCACAAACGTGTTTGCCAGGTCAGCCCTTTATTATAAAAGCGGTGTGACTCAGCGGTGACCCGCTTTCCTTCCGGTGGTCCCCATTGCTTATCTGCAAACATCCTCCCTATCTTAAGATATCGCTCCTCTTTAGTTTGCATATATAATTCCAGGGGAACCGATCCAAACACGGTATAATCCACATGATCAGGAACCGGGATCAAACTGTCGCGGCTACCGAATAAAGGTTCAAACCGATCGGCAAGTTGCCTGGTCAGGGCTTTATTGCCGGTTACTTTTGCAAAAGTCAGCGCGCCATACCAGGTACAGGTTTCGGGGTAAGTAATTACTTTGGGAGGGGTAGGGCGGTTAAAATTAGTATGAGGTGTAGCAATAAACCGTGATGCAATTTTTTCCGATCTCTGCCGGCGAAGCTCCTTCAGGCCACGATTTAAATGCCTGGATGGAGGACGACTGCGCATGTGCCGTGGCAGTTGCAGCAAGCACTGATACAGCACCGGCAAGCAATAGATTTGCTGACTTCATATTGTATTATTTCATTTATAGTTTAAGCTATTCGTAGTCTCAATTAATGGGTTGTAAAAGGCAACTGGGTATGCCAGTCAGGAAGATAAGCATACCATACCCATGGCTTTCCGGCCAAAGGCTTTACCTTTTCTATATACCAGGCCGGGGTAGTATCTCTTTATTTTTTTCAAACTTCAGGCGCTGACCGTTTAACCAGCTAAAATATGAAAATGTTTTTTTAGCGCTCAGCGTATTTAGCCAATTATTAAGCTGTATATACTTTTAAAACAAATGGTACCAGCTGATGAGCGGTATTTACCTGGCTTCTGATATTTCAATAATATTGCTTGTTAAAGATTGTAACTTCCCCGAGGCAATATTGATCCCTACTTCCATAAGGTAGGCTCCTGATAGTATTTTGTCATTATCCGGCAATGTAGACGGCGTGTCAGGCAGCAGATTGATCTCACGTATGCGGTAATTTTTGGAGGGTGTCAAACCTTTGAGCAGCACTTTTGAAAAGCTATCCTTTTTCTGAGGTTCAAATGATAGTTAAAGAGCACAGCCCGGCTTTGGGAGTTGTTAACATACATCAGAACGGCCCTGTTTTGATCATAGGGAGAGATCAGGCGATAAAGGTTGCCTTTCCATATAATGTCGCTGATCCCCGAATAGGTTTTAACCGCATTTTTGCTAAACTCGAGCTCTTTTTCGGTAAAATTGTTCACGCGGATATCATATCCCATCTTGCCCATCATAGCTACATCCGTTCTGAATTTTAGAGACTGTTTTCCCATGCTGGTGACGTGTGCTGACATAGTATTGGATGGGAAAAAATAAGAATACCCCCATTGTATAAATATCCGCTCCAGCGCGTCTGTATTGTCGCTGGGCCAGAATTCTGTGAAATATTCAAGTGCTTTGTAGTCGGTACGACCACCACCGCCCGCACATAGCATAATGGGTAAATGTGGGTACTTTTTTCTGATGCGTTCCATTACACTATAGAAACCTTTGGTATAGTTAATATAAAGATGCGATTGGCGATCTTTAAGATAAGCAGAATAAGCGTTGGTCATACTTCGGTTACAATCCCATTTTATAAAAGCGATGCCCGGATTTTTGGTCATCATATCATCTACAATACCAAATACAAAATCCTGTACAGAAGGGTTGGTAAGGTCAAGAACGAGTTGATTCCTTCCATAACTCTCGGGCCGGTTGGGTAGTTTCAATATCCATTCAGGATGTTTTTCATATAATTCACTTTTAGGATTCACCATTTCCGGCTCCAGCCAGATGCCAAATTTTACTCCACGTACCGAAGCTTCCTGTATGAGTTTGGCAATGCCGTTAGGTAGTTTGGATCGATCAGGTTGCCAGTCACCCAACCCTGCTTTGTCATCATTCCTTGGATACTTGTTACCAAACCAGCCGTCATCCAGTAAAAAAGATCTACACCCAGTTTCCGGGCTTCTTCAAAAAGCTCTGTGAGCTTTTGTTCATTAAAGCTGGTATGTGTTGCTTCCCAGTTATTAAGCAAGGTCATCCTGGGAGCATTACCGTCCAGCAGGGCATTATTTCTAACCCATTTATGCAGGTTACGGCTGGCCAGGCCTTTACCCTTTGCGGAGTAGGTGAAAATAAATTCAGGAGTTGTAAATACTTCGTTTGGTGCCAGATAGTATTCTGACGCAAATGGATTGATCCCTGAAATAACCCTTAATCCATTTTTTTGATCTACTTCAAAAGTATATTTGAAATTTCCCGTCCAGCCCAATGTACCTGCAATCAGTTTTCCATCATTTTCTGAAGAAGGCTTACCAAGTGAAAGGATAAAAGTTTGAGTCTGGTAAAAATTAGTTCTCGTTCCAAGCTTACTTTCAATATTCTTAATACCATTGGAAAGCTTTTCCTCTGCCATTTGCACTTCCCTTGCCCAATCTCCGTGAAATTGTGTTAACCAATACTGTCCTGCATTAAAATGCAGCAGCGATGAAGCATACTGGGTCAGCATTACAGGCTTTTTTCCTGGTGCCGTATTTCAGTCCAGGTTTTTATAACGTCTTCATTATTGTAGGCCTTGAAGTGAATCGTAACCTGAAATGGGTAGGCGGGATCCTTCAACATGATTTGCGTATAAGTGATATTAGCTTCTTTTCGCTGTTTATAATAGTCAAACTGCAAATCCAATGATGGATTCCCATCGTTATGTATGGCTCGAATGGCTGGCTCGAATTGGTTATCCATACCAGCGGTCAGGTAAATTTCCTGGCCGGCGTTCAGGTCTGTATAATCTGGCCTGGATAGTTTATTACCTATGTAAACCTGGGTTACTTTTTTATTCTTTCCTATTTTGTAAACCAGGGCTGTGTTATCGGTCTCTATAAAAATTTTATCTGTTTGTGTTGTACCAGCTATTGATAGTAACAGAAATAAAACCGTACAGGAAAATAATTTCATTTGCTTGCTTTAGAAGAACCGTTGACAGGTTCTGTTTTATGGTTTGCTCAATCAGAAATACAGGGTTCGCACTGTTTAAAGATTAATAGTGGTTCTTTTCCCTTCAGTCAAATCATATTCCTGTGTTTTACCATTTGCTGTAATATGCATCGTTAACCGGTTGCCGCTCTTACGAATCACTTCTATATCGAATATCTTTCCAAATGCATGTATGTTTTTCAACCGCATAAAGTTCCATGATATTGGAAGGTTGGGAGTGATGTTGAATGTGCTGAAACCAACGGGGCGGATTCCTAAAATACCTTCCGTAAAAATGCGGCAATATAACCCGCTTTCAGCCGATAAGTGCCGTTGGTTTCCCTCCGGATAGGCTTCTACGGCATAGGGTACATGATCTCCCAGTAGTCGCCTCTTTGAATAATATTTTAAAAAATCGTATGCTTTTGCTTTTTCTCCTGCTGCAAAAGCGCCGCGCAATCCATATAAAGTAGATCTGTCCCAGAAGGTGCTGTTTCCGGCAAGAGTAGCAAGTCCGTCTTCCGTCCATAAACGTTCAGAAAATAATGCGTCAATAGTACCTTTTTTCTATCGAAGATGTCCATGACTAATGGTGTAGCGATCCATGATCTCAATGTGTCGTTGCCTTTATAGTAGCGGTAGGTATTAAAGCCCTCTATCGTTGCTCCAAAGTATTTCTCAATGTTAGACTTCATTTGAGCCGCCCGTTGTATATAATCTTTAACCTGCTTTTCATTTTTTCCTAATGACCGGGCAATCATTGCTGCCGACAATAAACCGTCATAATACAAGCAGCTGGTATTAAGGTTGGCGTTTCCGGAGGGAACCTGCCTTCCAGTTCATCTCTGTTGCTCCATACCACACCTTCATCATTGATCTTTCTTTTACAGTATTCCAGGCACCATTCAATAAGCGGCCATAAGACTTTCGCAGAATCTATGTCCCCGTTAGCCAATGCAAACCGGCCGGCACCATAAGCAATCATAGCCATATCGCCCCTATCGCCCGCTCCCTGCCATACTCCTTTTCCCTCGTTAATAATGGAACTGGGAATAGGCTTATACTCCGGGTTCATGTATGCTGCGAATAGCCGGTAAGCGTTCATAGCTGATTTAGTAGCAATGTCATCTCCCAGGTAGGCAAAAAATGGATTGATGTATTCTGCCTGGTCGTTAGCCCAGATGGCAGCATAGTATCTCAATCCTCCGGGGCCATGCATCAAACCGCCCCTGGTGTCAAATATGCTTTCTGTTCCTCTTAGTTTGGCAAAGTTGAACATAGTATTTAAAACAGTATCCGGCGATTCCAGCCTGAGCAAATTGCTGATGTCTTCAACTCTTTTTCTCCTCGCGTTTTCTTCCTGCGTGATACCTGCGTATACCGGCGTGGACGATGCTCCTGCAATTGCCTGGTAGCTAATGCCAAACACGACCGAATCGCCCGGTGCTACTGTTTTTAATCCTTCATTAATGCTGGATATGATAAACCTTAAAGGACCATCACTGGCCCGCTCGGGAGCAGGTCTTACTTCCCGTTGTAAAAATTCCATTTCAAGTTTAAGGGGCTGATTCCCGTTATTAATAAAAACAAGCTTTTCAATAGCTACCGCTTTATCAGCCGAAGGATAAAAAGATCTTTTTAATGCTAATGTGCCAGAGGTGCCAATAGTACTTTCGATCGAGAGAATTCCATCAAATTTTACAGTTTTTGCCTTTTCGGGCTGGTCATCCATTACGGTGGCATTATAAATGCCTTTTTTGAGAAGCTTGTCATTTATTAGGATTCGCGGCAGGTTTTCATCCTCTACACTATACATCATAGAAGCAATGGTTCGTGCAGGTAAAAGTCTGAAGCCGGGAAATACAAAGGTTCTGGTAAATGACGGAGTCTTTTTGTCATCGATATTATATTGAAGCCAGAGTGATATTTTTTGCCCACTCATTTCTATATGGTCAGCATGGGGTAATCGATCTGCAATGTTCCAGGCAATGGTTCCGGGTGTCTCTATATTCCAACGGGCCGCAGTTCGATTCATCATTTTAAGCTGCCCCCATAAGTTTGAGGGTGATAAAATACCCCACAACACTATAATGCAAATCATAGATATATAGTTTCTGATTCCTGACTGTTTCATAAAATGATTAATAATTGAATGAATTTTGCAACGCTGCCTAACTGTTTTTGGCAGCTATTATCGGCAATGATTTTACAACGCAATATTAACGGCCATAAGAAGTTAATGGCGCTCGTATATTATCTGATAACTCAACAATTTTGGCTATATACATCAGTAGGTTCGTGAAGAACCCGCTCTTTTAAAGTCAGGACAAGCCAATTGAACCTTTTACAGGTAGTGGATATTAAAGTGGGGGAATTGATTGGAGGACCCAAGGAGTGCCTTATGATAGACAACTACCAACGTGGTTTTCGAAAATGGCGGGTGAAATAATAAGTATTACATTAGCAAAAGATTTTCATCTCAATCAACGCCCTATTAAATAACTAAACTGGTTTTAAAGCACAAAGTATGAATCTTAAATTTTTGTTGTCCATAATTATTAGCCTGTTGTTTAGCTCTTTTGTTTTAAAAAAGAGCTGCCTATCAACATCGTTTTTATAGGAGATAGCATAACACAAGGTAATAAAGTTCCAGGTGATACGCCGCCCGATTATGCAGGGGGTATTTAAAGCTGCATGATTACCCTAAAGCAAGAATTGCCAATTGTGGTGTCAGCGGTAGAACTACGTATGATTTTTTGCCGGATGCCAAACTGTACACTCATGTAAAAACAGTAGCCGATTCTTTTTATCTCAATAGGGAAGCGATGCTGATTTTCTCGATAATGATAGGTACTAATGATAGTGCTGTTGAAGGACCGAATGGAGCTCCTGTTGCTCCCGACCAATACAGGCTCAATATGAAAATGATCATAGACAGCTTGTTGCAGCGATATCCTGACGCCAGGGTAGTGGTACATTATCCGATTTGGTACAGCGACAATACACACAACAGGTCTACCTATATGAAAGAAGGGCAGCAGCGTATAGTGGCTTATCAACCTCAAATAGATAAGCTCATTAACAATTATAAGAAAAGCCATCCACTCCATGTTTTCAAAGGCGATACAAAAGCACACAACTATTTTAAAGAAAATTATCTCACTGATTTCAAACCCGAAACCGGCGTAGACGGGGTGTTTTATCTACATCCTAATCATAAGGGAGATATGGCATTGGGTGAGTTTTGGGCGAAGGCTATTTTAAAAGCAATCAGATAATGTTTATAGGGTACTGCATAATAGCTGACCAATTTGAATAGATTAAGATAGCCCAGGAAAAGCTATGTGTCCCGAAGGTGATTGATGTTTAATGTTTTCTTCCACCTGGTTTAATAATCTTTGCTATATTCCAACTCATTTCACCAAACGAAAGTCATCATGAAAACCGTCTTCTCATCTATTTTGTCTCTCTTGTTGTTGATGTCTGCATGCTCTGATTCTCATAATAAAGCTAACAGGCTAACTGCTTCCGAGGAAGCGCAAGGCTGGAAATTACTGTTTGATGGCAAGACACTTGAGAATTGGCATGCTTATAATCACGGCAAACAAAAGTCGGAGTGGGCTGTAGTGGATGGGACTATATTCTGCGACCCGGCAAGCGCTGATAGAGCAGGTGACTTAACATCGGATGCAGAATATGAAAATTATGATTTGGTGTTTGACTGGAAGTTGCCGGAAAATGGTAACAGTGGTGTATTCATTAATGTTTTGGAAGTAGATACCCTAACGGCAGCCTGGTTTACGGGACCAGAGTACCAGTTATTAGATAGTGCTCACAAGGATTATCAACTGCCGTTGAAGCGTGCGGGTTGCCTGTATGGGATAAGTCCTTTAAAGAATGCGGTAGATATGAAGGGCAGCGGTCAATGGAATCACTCCAGGATTGTGCAGAACAATGGTTTGGTGAAGTTTTTCTCAATGGGGTACAAACAGCAGAAATGGATTTTAAATCCGAAGAATGGCGCAATCTTGTTGCCAATAGCGGGTTTAAAGTAACACCCGGATTTGGCAAACGCATTAAGGGCCGCATTGTGTTGCAGAACTGGGCTACCGGCGTAAATTTCAGAAATATAAAAATCAGGGAACTTCAATAGAATCCCTGTGAAGATTTTTAAATGTGCCGGCCGATTCCTTTATAAGGTAATGGTACTAAACCTTAGTTCTTAATTGGGTTATCTCAACTTCTTATACGAAATTACTTTTCCTGGCATATTCAGCAGGCGTCATTAAAGTAAGCTTCTTGAAGACCCTAAAAAATAGGGTAAATTCTGGAAGCCGATAATTTCAGCTATGTCTCCAAAGGATTTATTGGTAGTCATGATCAGGTATTGTGCCCTTTCTATTCTCTTGCTCTGAACGTATTCCAGTGGTCGTTTACCAGTGTGTTTTAGAAAAATTCTGGAGAAATAATCGGTTTGCAAATTGGCTCTTTTGGCAAGTTGGTTAACTGATATCTCTGAAGGTAGATTTATTTGAATATACCGTATCGCATCAAGTATAACTGAAGGTATGTTAGCCGTATGTTCTCTTTTTAAATGTATGTGAGAAATGAACTGCGATATTAACTGAAGCAAAATTCCTTGCGTTTCCATAAATACTCCCTCGCTTTGCTGATTGTTCAGCTCCTGGTACTCCCGGTAAAATTTACTATTCTCATAAATTTGAGGATCGTCAGATCGATAGATCTTTCGGTTAGGGTTGATTTTGAGTAGTTGCTTTATACTCCGCTCAACTAATTCGCTTGCTTTAATCTTTAGCGGTTTTCTATAATTGTGAAAAAGCGATAAACCAGACGGAGAGTCTTCAAAGCAGTGTACAAAAAATTGGCTTAAGCTTTTCGAACATTCCAGGTTACATAGGGTGAAACTGGGAATGATGTAGAGAAAGCCTGGTTCTAATTTTAAATTCTGATCGATAGAGGATATCAACCCTTCACCACCATCTATGTAGTAAATACGTATATAGGGACTAATAACATTTTTGTAATTCCACTTTTGATTCAACAGAACTTTATCGACATGTAGTAAAGAAAAATGGTGCGTGAGAATTCTTCTGGCCATAGAAGCAGAAAGATAAGGCAAATGTCGGATTTGTATAAGATAAAGTCGAATTTACATAGTGATATTGTTTATGATCTGTGATAAATTTGATAAAGATGGAGCTGTCATAAATATTGCTGCACTAAAGCGATAAAGCTGGTAGCCATCCATAAAAGTTATAGGTTTTGTAGTTGATTAATAAGGGGAGTTATTCGCCGTTGAAGAAGTCAATGGCCGATCAGAAAATAAACAATTAATGAAAAGAAGAGAATTGCTTAAACAGTTGGGCGTGGTTATACCTGCACTTGCATTGGCCTCCAATACTCATGCGCGTGGATTTTTCAGAGATTTTGCAGGCGAGAAAATTCTTAAGGGACCCTTTGAACCTACCTGGGAATCCCTGCAACAATACGTTGTACCGGACTGGTACCGTAATGCCAAGTTTGGTATCTGGGCACATTGGGGTCCTCAATGTGAACCGGAAGCCGGAGATTGGTATGCACGTGGTATGTATGAAGAGGGATCTCGTCAATACAATTACCATATCAAAAGTATGGGCATCCATCAAAGTTTGGATTTAAAGATGTAATTAACGAGTGGAAAGCAGATCAATGGAATCCTGAAGAGTTGGTAAGCCTTTATAAGGAGGCCGGGGCAAAATACTTTTTGCTATGGCCAATCACCACGATAATTTTGATATGTATGATAGTTCCTACCAGAAAAAGTGGAATTCGGTTAGATTAGGGCCTGAAAAGGATATCATTGCAGGATGGGCCAGGGCTGCTAAAAAAGCGGGACTTCCTTTTGGCTGCAGCATACATGCTGCACATGCATGGCGGTGGTTTGAAACAGCGCAGCGAAGTGATCAATCAGGACCGCTTGCGGGTATTCCTTACGATGGTAAACTAACCAAAGCTGATGGTAAAGGTAAATGGTGGGAAGGTCTCGATCCGCAGGAGTTATATGCACAAGACCATGCTTTAAGCAAAGACAGCCTGAATAACGGTTCCATTCACAGGCAATGGCATTGGGGAGAAGGCGTTTATCCGCCAACCAAAGCTTATATAGAGAAATTTGTAAACCGTACCATAGAACTGATCAATAAATATGAGCCTGACTTATTATATTTTGATGACTCTCAACTTCCCTTTTGGCCTATTAGTGATGCGGGATTACGAATTGCCGCCCATCATTACAATCACAGCTTAAAAAAGTATGGTAAAATGCGGGCTGTAATTAATGGTAAAATCCTCGATGAACAACAGCGGAAAGCATTGGTTTGGGATATTGAGAGAGGGCAGGCCAATGATATCCTGCCTCATACCTGGCAAACAGATACATGTATTGGTAGCTGGCATTACGACAGGTCTATTTATGAGAACAATCGCTATAAATCTCCCCAAATGGTTATTCAAACCCTGGTAGATGTAGTAAGTAAAAATGGAAATTATCTGCTAAACATTCCAGTAAGAGGTAATGGCACTATTGATGACCTAGAGCGAAAAATTGTGCAGGATATTTCTCGCTGGATGAAACTCAATAGTGAAAGTATTTATGATACGAGGCCCTGGGAAATATTTGGCGAAGGCCCTTCAACCGAAAATCAGGCTAAGTTAACGGGGCAGGGGTTTAATGAGGGAAGAACAAAGTTTACCTCAGAAGATATTCGCTTCAATCAAAGGGCTCCACACTGTTTGCTACAGTGATGGCATGGCCAGAAGGAAGCAAAAGTGTTTTAATAAAAAGCCTGGGGAAAAATAGTTCGCATTATAAAAAAGAAATTAAGCAGGTTGAATGGCTGGAAACCCAAGACTCTTTATCGTTTGAGCAGAATGATAAGGGGTTAAAGATTGCTTTTCCTGATAAAGCACCGCTATTCCCATTTGCTGTTGTATTGAAAATTACAGGGTGAACATTGCCGTAAGTTCAAAAACATAGCTTGTAAGGGGCTTCGGTTAATTTCCTGTATCCTCCAAAATTGAAACAGCCCGGAATTACCGGGATGTTTCGTTTAAATCTATCTGTATTGATTGTTTATTATGGGCGCTGCTTCACTGACGGGAAAGCGACCTCCTGCTATTCTTTAACAGCCGCAATAACTTTTGAGTAAGTGCGGTTGCCATCCTTGTCTACCTGGCCTATCCGGATAAATAAGGGACTGTCTTCATGCTCTGAAATATTTTTACTACATGAGATAAATACAATGAGGCCAAACGCAGTAAATATCAGCCATTTCCTGTTTCTTTTGGTTAAAAACAGTAAACCCGCCAATAAACCAAAGGCTGCCATTGACGCCATGCCTGTTCCCGCATTTCTAAGCACAAAGGAATATTGAATAGCGTTGTCGGAATAGCCTTTCGGTGCGCTGGATGATAAAGTTCCTATTTGTTTAAAAGCTGTACCATCCGTTGATGCTTCAATTACAAAATGATCATTATTAGTTTCGGTAAGTGTTTGCCAGTTTACAGTGAGTGTTTCATTTTTTATTACCGGTGCTATGGAACCAAAAGTTACAGGCAGGCTGATGCCCTCAAAAAGCCTGAAATTGTCAATAGCAAACTCCTCGGTACCGGTGCCGTTTGAGTGACCCGAAAAACGCAGGTCAAGTGTGGTACCGATACCCGTGATATACCCGCTGAGTTCTGTAAAAGTGTAAGAGGCAAAAGGTGTTCCGTCACCAACCTCGTCACCGGTAGTTTCACGGGTCATTTGTCCGCCATCGGTAGCAAAAACACGAACCACGTCAGTCCAGGCGCCTCCGTTGATCCGGTAGGAGACGATCATGTAGTCTGAGGGAAGTCCAACTCCTGTATTCCCATTCTCCCATGTGCTGGGGCCATTATTGCAGGCAAAAAGTCCTCTGAAGCTAATCCCGGTTCTGCCGGTTATATTGATATTGCTCCAGATAATGGTTTGATTAGGCAATTGCCCGAAATTGGAGCCGTTAAGCGCACCGTCGATATCTTCAGCAGCCCATATCCTGGCTCCCTGAACATTACTGTAACTGCCGTTTTGAAGAGCGATATTCGCCGGCGCTACCCTTGCAAAATACCGGGTATAAGGTGGCGTGGCAGGAAAGAAATTCTGAACAGACGGTGTTCTGCTCCCGATGCTTGGTGCGCCTGAATCTTCAAACGTATCCGACCAGAAGGGAGTTTGTGAAAACGTGTTCAAAGAGATTAAGGTAAATAAAATTAAAAGCTGATTCTTCATTGTGAGAGGGCTGTTTTTAGGCAGTAAAACTACCTTACCCCGCACGCAATAAAAATGCTTAGAACTCATCATTTTGAATGCCGAAAAATAATCAGAAGTTTGCATCGATGTTATTTACCCTTCTAATCCCTTATATAGTGACCATTCTTGTTGCAACCGTTGTGGCCATAGTTCGCACAAGAGGCTTTTATCCTGCAATTCCCCGGAAAGAAAACCCCGAGGCCTGGGATCATTATTATGGAATGTTGTTTTTAACCAGCTATCTGGCTATTAATTTAGTAACCGAAACTGTAGGGGTTATCATGGCCCGTAATAATTTTTACAACCATTATCTGTATGCTATCAATATATTGCTAACACAATTGACGCTGGTCGCCTGTTTTTGTTATTTTACCCGCCTGAACCGCTTGATGATTGCATATGGAGTGCTCATGCTTTCCCTGTCTTTATACATTTACGCAGACAATGCTTATTGGCGTCCTGATACGGTTATGCCGCAGTCTGTATATATGCGGGTAACTTTGCCGTGGTGTCCATAGCCTCCATGCTTTTTGGAGGTATTAATATGTATTATGCTACGCAGAGCAATAAGCATCGGTCTTATTGGGGCTTAGCATTGATCTGCGTATGCTACAATGTATATGGGCAGATTAGTAATAGTTTTCTTTTTGGAGAAACGATAGCAGAAATTTTACAGGTTAACGAGTTGTATTTTTATCTTTTTATTTATGGAACTTATTACCTGGCCATAGCCTGGTATCTGGCTAAATATAAAATTGCAGTAAATGCCCGATGATCTTCATGTACATATTCTAATGGCCTCATTCGTGCTGGTCCTGCTTTTGCTATTTGCAGTAGCAGGCTCCACCTACCTGTTAAGAAGACTCAGGGCCAAAGATGCCGAGCAAATGAAAGCCGTACTGCTTGCTGAAGAGAAGGAAAGAAACCTGATTGCCCGCGAAATTCATGATAACCTGGGACCGCTCTTATCCATCGCCCAGTTGCAACTAGACTATTTGCGCGAAGAGCCCACCGTTTCAAATTTACACAAGCTCGCTCCACATCTGCACCAACAACTATCCACGGCGGTTAACCTGAGTCGAAATATCTCCCATGAACTGAGCCCGTTCATTGATGACCAAAAGGACCTTAAAGATATTCTGCAGGCATACATTGGTAATATTAATGCATCCCGGCAATTACAGGTGACTTTGCAATGGAACAGCCTGGTGGATCTGCAGGGAGGCCCGGCTATTTCCCTGTTTCGTATTTTGCAGGAGCTGCTACAGAACACGATCCGGCATGCACGGGCAAGCAAGGCCGGCATCGATATCCGGAGCGGGCTGGACTATTTAACTGTTGTATATACGGATAACGGAATTGGCCTGAACCTGTTATTGTTGGGTAAGGGGCTGGGTACTCAGAATATTACCAGTCGGGTGCAAAGCCTGCGGGGAAGAATATCCTGGAGCGATAAAAAGAAGCTACCCGGCTCGCCAGGTCTCCATATAGCGTTGCAGCTTCCGCTTCAGCAATTTGAAGGCGCTGTAAAACTGCCCGATGAAAATCCTTAAACTAAACTAACTCCATCATGAAGATATTTATTGCCGATGATCATGCTCTTTTTCGCCAGGGATTAACAATCCTGCTGCAGCAGCTTGCTGAAGTAGAAAGCGTAACAGAAGCGTGTAACGGACTTCAGGTCCTTGAGCAGCTCGAACGGATGCAGCCAGACCTGATACTTATGGATATAGATATGCCGGAGTTGAATGGTCAGGATACCGTTAGGACTATCCGGCAACAGAAAAATCAGGTTCCTGTTATAGCATTATCTATATCAGCCCGTCCCTATGATATTATAAATATGTATGATGCCGGTATCAATGGCTACCTGCTTAAAAGCTGTTCTATGCAAGAGCTGAGGGCCGCATTGGGCCAGATTCAGCAAGGCAAGGAATATTACTGTGTTGAGATCCGGCAGGAGCTCTTTGAGATACTGCTCAACCGGCGACCAGGTAATGCTGAAGACGCATTAACTGCCCGGGAAAAGGAAGTGCTGATTATGATATGTAAGCAGTACTCCACCGAAGAGATTGCTCAACAGCTTTATGTATCGCCACTAACCATTAACAATCACCGTCGCAACATTCTTAGAAAAACCGGTTCTAAGAATGTTGCTGGCCTGGTTCTTTATGCATTGGAAAAAATATTTACTCCAGGTAAAATGCAAGAGAGGCTGACATGTTAACCGAGAGCCTGTTGATACACCGGTAAAGGGAACCATAGCAACTCATGAGGAACCGCTAACTTTGGGTGCAATTATACCGGGGAAAACTTTCGCCTATTTCTTTATATACTCAATCATGGATTGTCTAAATTTGATCCCATGAATTACAGAAATTTTAAAGCACATAATATATCGGAGATTGGATTGGGTACCTGGCAACTGGGAAGCGCAGATTGGGGCATGGTAAACGAAGAAGAAGCTTTTACTATTCTTAAAACCTATACCGATGCCGGCGGCAATTTTATTGATACGGCCGACGTGTATGGTATGGGTATCAGCGAGTCGCTGATAGGACGGTTTTTGAAAACGATTGATACCCCTGTTTTAGTGGCAACCAAGTTGGGCCGCAGGCATGATAGTCTCAATGGCTGGCCTCAGAATTTTAGCTACGACTTTATGCGGCAACATATTGAAAGCTCGCTGGAGAAGCTGGGCGTGGGTTCTCTTTTTTAGAACAGCTGCATTGTGTTCCAACTGAAGAAATGAGGGAGGGGAAAGTCTTTGATCATTTCAGGAAATTTAAAGATGAGGGACTGATACAATATTGGGGTGCCAGCGTGGAAACTGCAGAGGAAGCGCTCATTTGCCTTGAACAGGAGGGCCTGGCATCGTTGCAGATTATCTTTAATCTTTTTCGCCAGCATATAGCAGAAGAGGTTTTAACAAAAGCCAGGGAAAAAAATGTGGCCATTATTGTAAGGGTTCCTTTAGCCAGTGGTTTGCTAACGGGTAAGTTTAATGAACATACAACATTTGCGGAGAAAGATCATCGGCATTATAATGCTAACGGAGAATCGTTCAATGCAGGAGAAACTTTCTCAGGGATTGAATTTAATAAGGGTGTAGACTTTGCGAAACAAATAGGTAATTTATTACCCGATGATAGAATGGCTCAGTGGGCCTTGCGATGGATTTTGGATCATCCGGAAGTTACTACCGTGATACCCGGCGCTTCCAAAATTTCGCAGGTGGTTGGTAACGTAAATGCATCAGCATTGCCTCCTTTAAGTACAACCACTCACCAACAGCTTCGGGCATTATATGATGAGCAGATAAAAGAATCTATCAGAGGACATTATTAAGCGTTGCGAGCTTGAAAGCAATTATTTCTATATTGTTTGTAGCACTGTGCAGTACCATTGCATTTGCCAGACAGGGTGAGATTTTTGTAACCGTCAATCGGCCCGACACTACACGGGTGATCAAAGAATATGGACCGGATAGTATATTGCTTTCAACAAGCCGGCAGCAAATGATCAATGGATGCCGGAAAGAACTGGAGCATCGTCTATACGATCAGCAAGGCCTGTTGAAAGAGATGCGAAATACGCGGTATGCTGCAGGAAAAGAAAATACCTGCGATTTTACGCCTTACATAATCTGTTGCAGGTTATACGAAAAGGGTAAACTGAGTAAAGAATACTTCCGGCAGGCTGCCTGTGACGAATGTGAATCCGTTTCTTGTGGTATCGAAAAACGTTGGAACCCGCAGGGTAAATTAATATTCAATCGCAGTTATAAAAAATGCAGCTTTAAGCCCGCTACCTTAAAGGAGCCTTAGAATTGCTTCACATCGATCCTGATGTCTTTGTTCCTGTAATGGAATATCAATGGAGTATTAATGCCTGTTTCACCTACTGTTATCTCCTGGTTATTGTCAGTAATATCATAGCGGTCGTTACGAATATAAATAAGGTAACGACCTGCCGGTAACTTAAGCTGGAAATCGCCTTCGAAGCTGGTTACCGTATTGTAAGTTTTACCCGTTTGTGTATTTTGTGCGTATATCATAATGCCCGATGCATCCTGCATTTGTATATCATACGCTGCTTTTATCTCCTGAAGGGTTCCTTTTCTTACATAGGTTTTAATAACAGGTATAGCGAAAGTTTTGTTTTTATTAATATAAAGGCTATCTCCTGAAAGAATATCCAAACGTTGATCATTTCTCTGAGCCGTAATATAGTAAGTAGCTTCAGGTACCTGGTTTAATTTAATTCGGCCTTTTGCGTCTGTTATCGCAACCGTTGTTTTGTTAAGCTGTACAATTGTGCCCGGGAGCAGCGGCTCTTTTCCATTTCTTCTGCCGTTTTGGTCATGATCTTCAAATACTTCCAGGCTAATGTTATTTTGATTGTCCGAAGCAGAAGACCATTGCGTGAAAGCTTTTTTCAGGCCAACGCCAAACTGAAGATTATTGAATCCCGAGCTGCTTCGATTATTGGTAAAGCTGGAATAAGTAATATTTCCCGTTGCGTACCAGTCATTGCCTATTTTATAAGACAGCAATGCTGAGCTGAAATAGTTTCTGCTTTGATAAGTGTTGATATAATTATAACCAATATAAGTATTACCCGATAGTTTGTTGCCTGGCAAGTTGAGGTTATAGCCTGTAGTCACAGCGTAATTTCGAAAACGATCATTGTTTTGCGCCATCGTAACATCATAAACGTTAGATGGATTGATACTGGCCATGCCATCTACATAAAACGAACCTATTCGATAATTAAGCAGTAAACGGGTTGATTGAAAACTTTTGTCACTACCAATGATTTTTCCAATCCCATGGTCAAACGTAAAGTTAATAGCATGTTGATTATAAAGTTTGGCAATATTTAGTTTGGCCCGGTAGGCTTCATACTCCATGGTGCCGGGTAAGGAATACAGTTGATAGTTGTAATTGGGCGCCAACGTGAATGTATATCCATTGACGGTTTTGCCATAACCCGTTTCCAGCTGGTGGGTGATAAAGTTGTTGTTTACCTGGTATAAAAGAAAAGAAGAAGAATCATCCATCACGAAATTCGGTTTGTTGATGGATCCGCTGTAAAGAAAAAAACGTGGCCCTGGTTGGCAAATTGGTATCGTAGCAATTCATATAAGTTAAGCGCCCCTTTTCGTAAACCGGCGTAGTAGGCGCTGCTGAAATAATTATTGGACACCAGGAAAACTGTTTATGGGTCATGCTATAAGATAAACCCATTGCACCTCCGGGATATTTTTACGCTGGTGTATTCCCTCGCTGGTACTACCTCCACCTTCAAGCATTAAAGAGTGTACAGAGTCGTTTACCAGGGGCATACTGAGGGTTGCCAGGTGAGACTGTACGCCCGTAAAATTGTTCTGGTTGAAAACATAGGAAGCGCTCATTGTTTTGGTATTGCTGATGCGATGATCTAATTTTGTTCCGATGCTGTAGCCAGGATTAGCAAGGTTGGTCGAAGAGCTATACAGTAAAAAGCTATTATGTGTGCCTAATACTTCCAGCTGAGTTTTGGTGGTCGGTTTATACTGAAATAAAGCCCCTCTGCCTGCGATATTCATATCATAGCCCTGTGCATTGATATTACCCACGCGGGAGAAGGTTTTAGGCGTTTGAAAGCTAAGCCAGGTATCGTAAAGGTTCAGGAAACTGTAATTCGTAAAATAGTCAGCGGTTGTATTAAACTCCATCACTTTACCTGCTCCCATTTTACGTTCAAAGTTAGACCTGAGTTGAATAAACTCATTACTTTGGTTCGACCGGTTAAACTGAAGCTCAAGGTAATTCTTATACATATTACCGGCAGGATTATAGCTCATGTTTCTTTTTTCGGCCAGCGTTCTAACCGGTATAACGGTACTAGATATAACCTTCGTGCTGCCTTGTTCGTAAGCACTTACTGAAAGACTATAGTCAGGATAATAAGCATTCTTTGTTCTCGTAACCAGTGGGATCTGTATCAGCTTTCTTTCCTTCGGTGCCAGCAATACAGACTCCTGCTGTATGGCAGTGTTTAAATATTCTCCCGGCAATAGTTGATATTTCAAAACGATATGCCTGCTGTCATAGCCCGGGTTTTCCACGAATAGGCTGATCCTGTTTTCGCTAACGGATGGGTTGAAATAGGCTTCGCCTGATGAAGTGCCCATCACAATATAATTGGCTGTTGGGCGCACAATACTAAAGTTAGCCTGGCTGATTTTCGCTATCCCATTTTCTGAATAATGAACATGGTATTCGTATTGACGAATAGCCGACCGCATCAGTGCATCATCGGCGATCATTTTTATCCTTAGTGTTTGCTGTTCATTGGGGCGCAGTGATCCTGAAAATTCTGGTGTAAATAAAATGCCGGGGTATGACGCTGCCGGCTTTATACTATCAATTACAATAAGGGTGTCGCCCGTATTTTTTATCAGCAGATCATTAGAAAAAGTTTGTCCCTCTTCAATAACAACAATCGGTTGCAAAGCGTACAATAGCGCCATAAGGGGTTTGCCCTCTTGCATTTGTTAGGGGCAACAGGGATAATAAATAAAGTGCTATGGGTTTTAAAAAGCTCATAGATGCCTGCTACAAACTGGTGAAGCTGTAAATGACATTAAGAATATAAGGAGTTGCTCCGGTTTGCTTACCCAGGAATTGCAGGGTTTGTGAAGCCGGAATCGTATACTTTAACGAGAGTTGTCTGCCAATGGTTGAACCGGCGTTGGTAATGATCGATTGCGACGTGGTTGAGAGTGTTCTGCCGGTTACTGTACTTTCTCCCGTTCCGTTTTCGATTTGTACAATAGAAGCGGGGATTGTTGTAGCTATGCTGTTGCGGGTGAAATTAGCCGTGCTGCTTTTTACATAAACCTCGTAATTTCTGTTATTGGTAATCAGCAGATGATTCGGCATATTAATACTCTTCGTGGTTTGGTAGTCAGCCAGGCTACCATAGCTGAAATTAACATCAGGTGTTCCTTGTACGGCAATGCTGCTTAACACGTCAGTCGTAACAGTGAAGGAGAGGGTTTTTACATCAGCAATAGTATTGCCTGAATTACGTGTTCTCAGATCTATGCTGAATGTATAAGTACCTGGTTTAAAAAAATGTTGAACCACGTTCGCCGCACTTATTTTAAGTGTTAAAGGGATAGTGGTGATATTACCTGTTGGTACAACCAGGCCGGTGGTGTTAAGCGCTGCATAAGTAGTGGATAGGGCAGTGGTAACTAGCCCTGAGCCCTGTGCCTGCACAATATTAACGGGTACCGTAGTTGTAGCTCCTCCTCCGTTGGGTGTAAAGGTAATAGGCCCCTGTGCTTTTATATCTATAAATGAGGGTTCTGTATGTCCAACGGTAAAATTGGTCAGGTTAAAATCAAGATCGGCGACAGTGGTAAATGAACTGACATTATTATAGTTTTTTGTAAAACTGGTAGCGAAAGTAACCCACTTATTAAGATAAGGAATGCCAAGCGATAATGTTACGGGAGATGGTGTAATATATCTGTAACCAACCAGCAACTGTATTATACTGGATGTGGGTTGATTGTAAATCAGATTGCCACCTGTATAATTACCGGCGATAAGTGCAGTATTTGCCAATATTGTTCTTGCAATACGATACCTTCCTGCAATTGCACCGGTAGGTGCATCTGAGTTTGCTGCCGTTGGTGAAAATATGGTTTGAAAACTGCTACTGATATTCACTGCGCCAGCTGAAGTTCCAACAAAGCCGGTAGCGCCAGGTGTTATGCCGCCAATATTTGCCAGTTCAAAAGAAATATTGCCTGCAGAGAAATTACTCGTACCGTTTGCCAGCGATGCATTTCCGCTATTGCGTATTTGCACGGGTATAGTTTGCCATGCCGTAGATAGAATTCCCGTTAATGGTATTGCCAGTTGTCCTGTGGTGAAAGTAGCGTCATAATTCTGCGAGCCAATTACATTTGCCTCCTGCAATGTCAGCACTACCTGGCAGGCTACCCGTTGAGAGAGTACTAGAAAAAGCAGGGTGATTAATACACGATTCGGATAGACCATCACGTTTAAAATACCAGGCTTTTCTCTCCCACTTTTACATTAGATGCATCACCTATCCGCAAAATTGAAACACCCTTAAACGCGCCTTTCAAATTGCCGGGTACATCAAAATAAATGATCTGGCTGGCGCCAGGCATCATCGATATTGCGACAGGGGTAAGCTTGCTTTCCTGGCCTGTTGTTTTGTGAATAAATTCAAATTCAACCATAGCATCGCTGATAATATTGCCCGTATTTTTCACCTTAACGGCAATTCTTTTGCCTGGGTTATTATTAGGCGAGGATAGCGTATCTATAGCAACAAAATCAAGGTTCTCTGTTTTATTAGCCGCCGGTGTAAAGTATACGTGCAGCGCAAATTCAAAAAGCACTTTGATGCCCACATTATTTTGTTTCAGGTACCGGTCTTCCTGCTTGGCAATCTGGGTGAGCATCAGCATCGAATTGCTGATAGAATCATTTTTGAGGTTTTGAGGTACCTGCATGGTAGCAATCAATTCCTGCGAACCGCCTGGAGGAATATTAATAACATTGGCTGATGTCTTTATCCAGCCGGCATTGCTTCTGCTGGTGCTGTTAGGGGCAAGGTAAACTTTTTGTCCGATCGAGTCCCTGTACCAGTCGTTCATTGACACGTTGAAAGCGACAGCCTCTTTACCCGCATTGGTTATTATAATGGATTGCTTTTGTACAGAGCCGGCTCACCCGAAAAAACAACCGGGTAGGAGATACTGTGATCCCCTGTCCGTGTGTGATGGATGGCAGGCTAAGCATCAGCAGGATGATTACTGCTGATGAGTATAAATGGTTAGGCATATTATAGGGCTTAATGTTGCCTGTGTTAAAATAAGGGGCTAATAAATGTTAGGGCTGAGAGAAAGTATAAACAACCACCTGCTGATAAGTTCCCGATGGTTTCCCAAGAATGCTCGCCTGTGCTTTAGCCGCAGGAATCCGGTAGTCAACACTGATGGTTTTAATACCGGGATCAACGCCGCTTAGAATAACCTGCTCTGCATCGCTCAGTGTAACGGTTGTAGCGGTACCGCTTCCGGGTGCTGTCGGTACAATATCTACTACGCTAACAGGTATTAAGTTGGCGGGAGTAGTGGAGTGAACAAAGTCGGTTCCCATTGCCTTTACTGTAACCTGGAAGGTTTTTGTGGCAGTAACCTTCAGGTGTCCGGGCTGGTTAACTGTTTTAAGAGCCGTGTAAGATGCTGCGTCAGGGTATTCAAACAAAACTTCAGCGCCCGCACCGGGTGTTTGTCCGGCAGTGGTTCCTGCGCCGTTCTCAGTAGTGATAAAATCAGAAAGAACGATCTTGACATTGGTCGATGAGGTGGCCTGCGAAAAAGCAGAACCCGAGATAAAAACACCAGATAGGGCCAGTGCTGATAAAAGGATACATTTTTTCATTGTATTGCTTTTGGTTTTTAAATTATTGAGGACTTATTGTATAAATGATGGTATTGGAATAAACCCCGAACCTGCTTTTACCAGGTATTCCCTCGTGTGCTCAGCAGGAATACTGTAACGGATATCAATAGCGCTTTTGAACAGGGGCTTACCTTCTGAAATAAGCGGTTGATTCAGGGTGCTTAAACTGAGGACTTTTTCTATGGTTGTTCCATTTAATGTAAGGTCGGTGTTTATAATTTCTAATGTTAAAACAGACGAAGGAAAACTCTTCCTGCTCTGCTGATTATAAAATACAGGGAAAGCTGCCCGGGCAAAAAGGTTATATTCAACGGTGGACGTAACCATCAGGTTGGATTTAATTTCCTTATTGATGCCGGTTTCTATATCGTTCTCATTATTGAGTTCCAAAGTAATAATCTGCCCCTGGTTGGCCAGGTTGCTTACCTGAAAAAATCACGTATCAGCACCTGCATATCTGCTTTAGCCTCCACTTGCTGAGACGCAGCTGGCAAAACAAACAGCACACATAATATTACATGCAGAAGCTTAACCATCAGTATTAAAACTTTAAAAGTTATAATTCTAACTCGTTATTGACTACCTAATTAATTATTACAAACCGGTATTTCAAAAAAGGGACAGGCGAATTCAAGGGCTGTATATTTTGAGGGCTTAATAAGGGCTTGTTAATGCAAAGTTAACCTAGTTGGTTGTTAAATAACTACATTGACAGCAAATTTTTTTAATAAGATAGCTGTAAATCAGCAGGTTCAAACCCTTATTTTAAAGTAACTGGTTTAAAATAAATCAACTACTGGTGACAAATGAAAAGGATATAAACCTCTTGGTTTTCTTTTTTATTGATTTAAATTAACCCGGTTAAACGAGGTAGGGCAGCGTATGCAGGAACAGGATACAAAAAAGCCCGTGGAGTTTAAAACCACGGGCTTTTGCTGAATATTATCATGTTTTAGTGTGCCAGATTGGGATAACTTAACTGCTTAAGGTAAGATACGTGAGAAAGTACAGCATCTTTTACTTTTTTGTATTCGATGTATTGTACATCAAATTCTTTGCAGGTAGCCGTAATGATCTTATTGATCCTTGGATAATGTATATGAGAGATCTTAGGGAATAAATGGTGCTCTACCTGGAAATTCAATCCCCCATAAACCAGCATGCTAACCTGTTTTTAGTGGCAAAATTAGCGGTAGTTTTAAGTTGGTGTATTGCCCATTCGTCATCAATTTTATTCGTTTCCACGTTAGGAACGGGGAAGTGCGTATGCTCTACTGTGTGTGCCAGCTGAAATACGATGCTCAATACAAAGCCCGCAAATAAAGCATAGCTTACAAATCCGATAGCCCAGGGACCCACGCCTACCATTACAATAGGAATTACAACAAACAGGCAAATATGCAGTAGTTTAAAACCCCAGAAAGTAAGATGATCATTGGTCGTCATTTTTTTCAAAGGAATATCGCCTACTTTTTTCCTGAAATATTTTTTATAGTCAGAAACAAAGATCCAGAACAGGTAAAGCAATGAGTAAGCTGCCCAAAAATATAAATGCTGGTATTTATGAACTTTATAGTGCTTTTGTGTTTCGCATAACCTAAGGAAAGGTTTGGCATCCAGGTCATCATCAATACCGTCGATATTCGTATAGGCATGGTGAATAACATTATGCTTCATCTTCCACATAAAGGTATTCGCGCCAAGGAAATTAAGAGACGAAGCTGCCACTGTATTTACCCAGGGTTTGCTGCTAAAGCTGCCATGAGCACCGTCATGCATAATATTAAAGCCGATAGCCGAGGTAAAAAGGCTTAAAAGCAGGCATTCAAAAATAGCCCAACCAGCCGGGGGTGAAAAATATAACATGTACGTATAATGCCAAAAAGCCCACTACCAGAAACATAGCCTTCGAGTAAAGCCTGAAATTACCAGTGCTTGGCTTTCCTTGTTGCTTAAAATAGTCATTGATACGCGTTTTTAAAACCGTATGAAAGGAGGGAGGCGGTGGCGTAGCAAACTTTGGTACTGACATTCAATAAAAATTTCTTAGTTGTTAAGATTGCAAAGGTAATTAATTTTGCGCCGCCAATAAGGTAAAAAATGCAAAACTGACGACAATCAGGTTTCCTGTAAAATCAGCCCTTCCAGGTTGTTGAGTCCTATATGTTTTTGAGTAATATAGGCTTCAGCGTATTTAACCCCAATACGTTTGCCCATCATTCGCATTCTGGCTAAGAGACTTTCTTTAAAATCGGGTGTAGATATATAAGTTTGTGGTCCGCCGCTTCACTTTCAGTAGTATGAAACTGAGTAATATACGCATCAATCGACCTCATTTTGGTGTCCACAACATCGCTTACATCAATTAAAAGATCCGGTTCGTGATACCAGTCCTGCATATATTGTAAAAAGTAACGGGGACGCCACTTTTCCTGCGCATTTCCTTCATCGTCAAGGGTTTCTATTTTGGCAAGGCCAGAAAGAAAACAAGCATCATTGATGAGGTTGCCGGCCCGGCCGTGATCTGGATGACGATCTGTTAGTACATTCCCTAAAATAATGTCGGGACGATACTTCCTGATGGCTTTTATTAAAAGCAATTGATGATCTTCGTCATTTTTGAAGAATCCATCGCGCATCTTCAGGTTTTCCCTAACCAAAACACCCAGGACCTTTGCAGCCGCTGCAGCTTCAGTATACCTCGTTTCTATGGTGCCTCTGGTACCTAATTCTCCCTGGGTAAGATCAATAATGCCTGCTTTTTTGCCGCGCTGTATTTCCTTTACCAAAGTGCCTGCACAGCCTAACTCTACATCATCCGGGTGAACCCCGATAGCCAGAATGTCTAATTTCATGATTTAGAAAACAGTTATTTCGTACAAAAGTTTGAATGCCAGAAAAAAGCATATTAAATGCCTATCTCTACCTGCACCATAGCATTAAGCCGGTTTTCAAATGCATCGTCTAGTTCTTCCGATTCACCCTGCCGGTCATCCAGGCCAATATATCCCTGTATTTTAAATTTATGCTTATTGAAGTAATGGGAGTATCCTATAGCCTTGGTATTCAGCCGGTACTGGTAATCTTTAAGCGCTTTATGTGGACTGATAGTTGTGTAACGTATAGTGATCTCGTCTTTTTTGTAAAAAGCTTGCTGCCCTGAAGGTTAACTGCTATACCCGCAGGCATCTTTAGAAAAATGACCTGGTCGTCGGGGCGGGCGCTGAAGTCTGCAACCGAAAAATTATCCACTTTACGGTCATAGTATTCTCCCAAAAATGCCCATCCCTGGTATTTAAGCACGGCATCGGCCATAATAGTGCGTATATTGGCTAGTAGTTCTTCGTCTTCATTATAAGCGCTATACATGGGTTTACCCAGTTGGCCTCCCGTTCGGTTGGTTTTGAAGTTTTTGGTATAGGTAAAGCCCAAAGAAACTTTTGGCGTTTCTTCAAAATCCAGGTCACCTTCAAAGTAATCCCCTTTATTTTTAAAATATCCGAAAGGCATGTATTCAACACGACCTGTATAAGCCAGGCCGTGCACGGTAGCTAATTGTCCGCGTCCATCGCCTGAAGAGATAGCGGTTCTTAACTGGATGACCTGTTTGGCAACTTCAAAATCCTTGTCAATAAATAAACCAAAATCCCTATCAACTGTAAAACGGTTGTTCGCGATAGAGCGATCAGGCATTTGCAATTCTCCCGAAGAGTTGACCCTTTCGCGGTTGCCCGGCAATTTGGTTTGCCCAAACCCAAAAGACCAGGCCTTACCTGGTTTATAGTAAAAAACAGCATCCCGCACAATCTGCGGTGCGCCGCTCTCCAGGTCCATATCGCGGTTGGCAAACCCCAGTTGTAATTTATATTCCAGTTTCGGTGAAATCAGGAACCCTTCAAAGCGAAGACGCATGCGCCTTACCTGGGCTTCAAACCCCGCGCCATCTTCATCATCCAGCCGGCTTAAATAGCCCGCACGCAATTGGGCGCGAAAACGAAAGGTCATCAGGAAGTCGTCGCCTTTTCTAAACTGCAGTCCCTTTTCATTAAAAGCCACGGTTGTTTTTTCTTTCCGGGAAGTGTCCGCAACCATTTCCTGCGCATCTGCGTAAGAACTGAATAGAAGGCCACTGATCCATATTATCTTTTTATGAATTTTCATGGTGCGGCAAAGAAACGAAAGATTACTGATTGAAGTCATATATGGCAGATTTGCAAAATTGATTTTGCAAACTTTTTATTATCTTTCGCCTGATTGCGTTGTCAAAGTTTATGCATTATGAAAAAATATCAGTTTTATTAGCATTGATTGTAAGTCTATACGTTAGTGCGCAGCCTGCAGTTGACCTGAAAGCATTTAAGAGTAATGGGGCAGTAGTAAGTGCTAACAACAAATTGATTACGATAAAATGGCCTAGTGGACCAGCGGTTTTTTCAAAAGTGGTACTTGATTTACAACAGGGACAGCCGCTATTCAATATTGTTGCTGAAGAAGAAACAAAAGGAACAACGGCAGAAATAGTAAAAGGATTGGACCCTGTTTTTGTTTTGCGCCAGGGTAAAAGAACCTTAAGCCCCTCCAGCGGCGGCTGGGATGTGTTTTTGACAGGGTACCTACTCGTCCTTACACTACAGAGCTGCTTGAGCTGAACAAAAGCAATGCAAGCGTTCACACTCATGGTTCATCAACGGTGATAAGGATCAACAGCATGAAGTCGGGTGATTTTACCGGTCACCTGGAACTTACTTTTTATAATGGTAGCCCGTTGTTTAATATAGCGGCTGTAATAGCTACTGGTAAAGATTCTACCGCTATTTTATATGATGCCGGCCTGGTTAATAAAAAATCAATGTGGAAGAACGTTGCCTGGTCTGACGTAAAAAATACCATGCTCAAGATGGAGCCGGCTGCCGGCACGCCATCAACAGATATGGAAGTAAAGTACCGCACCGTGATAGGAGAGAATGCAACAGGAAGCCTGGCTGTTTTTCCGGCACCGCACCAATACTTCTACCCGCTGGATGAAGCATTCAATTTAAAATTTACCTGGTATGGAAAAAACTATCTCGATCTGGTTCCCGATTTTGGAATAGGGATCAGGCAGGAGCCTATAGGAGATAGAAGATTCGTACCCTGGTTTAATGCACCTCCGCAAACGCAGCAGCGATTGAATTTCTTTTGCCTGGCCAGTCGCAAAAATGCAAAAGCTACCTTAGAGCTGGTAAAGCAGTTCACCAATAATGATGTGTTTCCACAATTAGCAGGGTATAAAAGAATGGCTACGCATTTTCACAATGAGTTTATAATGGATGTGGTGTTGAGTGGTAAACCTGTTCCTGAAAAACCAGAGTTTGTGGATGTGCTGAAAAAGCATGGACTGGATATTGTAAAGCTCGCTGAGTTTCATGGCCCGGGGCATCCCAAAGGACCAGACTCAATAAGGTTGGTAGAGCTAAAAGCGTTATTCGATCAAACTCAACGCTTGTCTGACAGTAGTTTTCTTTTATTGCCGGGAGAAGAGGCGAATAATTTTTATGGCGGACACTGGCTGGCGTTTTTCCCAAACCCGTTTACTGGATCATGTCAAGAAAAGATCAGGCGCCTTTTCAAACACAAGACCCTAAATACGGGACCGTATACCGGGTAGGTAATAAAGAAGAAATGCTGAAGTTGCTGGAGCAGGAAAAAGGCTTAGCATGGGTAGCGCATGCCCGTACTAAAGGCTCTACTGGTTATCCTGATAAATACAAAGACGAAGCTTTTTTAAATCGGATACCTACCTGGGGGCCGCCTGGAAGTCCATACCGGCGGACCTTTCATGGCCCAAGCTGAGTGAGCGGGTATTGAAGCTGGTAGACGATATGGCCAACTGGGGGCATAGAAAACATGCAATAGCTGAGTCGGATATTTTTACTATTACGCATCAAAATGAAATGTATGCGCACTTAAACCTCATCTATTTAAAGCTGGATAAAATACCTGCTTATGAGCAAGGTTGGCAGCCTGTTTTGGACGCTATGCGCAACGGAAAGTTCTTTGTGTCGACAGGGGAAGTGCTCATACCTGATTTTACAATCAATGGAAAAGAATCGGGCGATGTATTGAAGTTGCAAGGTTCAAAAAAGGTGAATATCGAAGCAGCGTTGCATTGGAATTTCCCGATGAATTTTGCTGAAATTGTTTCGGGCGATGGAGAGAAAGTATACCGCGAACGAATCAACCTCAATCAAACAACTGCTTTTGGTAAACAACAATTTTCCTGGCCGGTAGATCTTTCTGGTAGAAAATGGGTACGCATCGAAGCCTGGGATATAGCCGCCAACGGAGCTTTTACGCCCATGATCTGGTTGGAATAATGCAATTTCAAGGTGTAAAGTTTAAGGTTGGGAAATTAACATTAAGCCTTAAACTTTAAATTTTAAACTTTTAATGCAGCTTCCCCTTAATCTCCTGTAATTTCAACAAGGCTTCTACAGGCGTCAGCCGGTTAATATCTATATCGGTTAATAACTGGCGGATCTCGTCAAAAGTCTGGCTATGTGCGTCAAAAATAGATAGCTGGAAATTAGGGTCATTTAGGTGTTTTACTTTATTTGAAAGATCGGCTGTCACCGGTTTAGGATTGGTGGATATGCTCTCTTCCGGGCTTTCCACTGGTCCTTCGTCAACATGCTGGCTTTCCAGCTGTGTTAGAATCTCATTAGCCCTTTGTATTAACGAAGCAGGCATACCTGCCATTTTTGCTACGTGGATACCAAAGCTATGTGTACTGCCGCCTCTTGCCAGTTTTCGAAGGAAGATGATCTTATTGCCTACTTCTTTATTGGTGATATGATAGTTTTTGATACGGGGAAATTTCTCTTCCAGCTCATTCAGCTCATGATAGTGAGTGGCAAATAATGTTTTAGGTTGATGGGGTGACTGATGCAGGTGCTCTACAATGCTCCAGGCAATAGAGATACCATCATAAGTAGAAGTACCACGGCCAATTTCATCCAGCAGGATCAAGCTTCGTGGTGTTATATTATTAATGATGGCTGCCGTTTCATTCATCTCCACCATAAAGGTACTTTCGCCGCCGCTTAAATTATCTGATGCGCCAACGCGGGTAAATATCTTGTCGGTTAGCGATATTTTAGCTTCCGTAGCTGGAACAAAACTGCCGATATGCGCCATTAAAGTAATCAATGCGGTTTGCCTTAACAAGGCCGACTTACCACTCATGTTAGGCCCGGTAAGGATAATGATCTGCTGATCTTTTTTATTCAGTTCGGTATCGTTGTGAATATAGCTTTCACCTGCCGGCAGGCGGCGTTCAATTACCGGGTGACGTGCTTCTTTGAGCAACCAGTCATCTCCTTCATGCAATTCCGGCTTGCGGTACTGGTAGTGTATGGCATTATGCGCAAAGCACGCCAGGCAGTCAATTACCGCCAGTAAATTACCATTGGTTTGAACAGGCTGCAGGTACTTAAATAGTTCGTTCAGCAGCTCGTCGTATAACCGTAGTTCGATCGCCAGTATTTTTTCTTCGGCACCGGTTATTTTCTCTTCGTATTCTTTTAGTTCAGGGGTAATATATCTTTCGGCATTGGCCAGGGTTTGTTTTCGGATCCAGTTTTCGGGCACCCTGTTCTTATGGCTATTGGTTACCTCCAGGTAATAGCCAAATACATTATTAAACCCGATCTTTAAAGAAGTGATGCCTGTATTCTCTGCTTCCGCAGCCTGCATTTTAGCCAGGTACGCTTTCCCGCTTTGCGAAATTTCACGTAGCTCATCCAGCTCAGGTTGAATGCTATTATTAATAAATCCTCCTTTAACTGCAGTGGCCGGAGGGTTGTCGGTAATTTCTTTAAAGATCTTTTCTGCTATCTCCGGACATGGATCCAATGCCGCACCAATGCGCTGTAAATAATCATTGCTATGGGCGGTACATAGTTCTTTTACCAGTGTAACCTGCTGTAATCCTTTGGCCAGTTGCAATACTTCCCGTGGATTAATTTTTTTAGTAGGTATTTTGGCTACCAGTCTTTCTATATCTCCACATTGTTTTATAGCCTGTACCAGTTCATTCCTCAGATCCGTATCCTTGATCAGGGTCTCCACCAGTTCCAGCCGCTCGTTGATCTTGTTCATATCGATCAACGGAAATAAAAGCCATCTTTTCAACATCCGGGCGCCCATCGGGGAAGCCGTATTGTCGAGCACTTTTAATAAAGTGTGATCGCCTTCATTATTACCATATATCAGTTCCAGGTTACGAATGGTAAAGCGATCCATCCATAAAAAATCGTTGCGTTGAATGCTTTGCAACGAAGTAATATGTTGCAGGTTGGGGTGCTCGGTATCTCTTAAATAATGTATGATGGCCCCGGCGGCTGTTAAGCCTTTTTTCTGCTCTTCAATGCCAAAACCTTTAAGAGAGTGGGTCTGGAAATGCTTTAGTAAAATATCCTGTGCGTAATTCTCGTCAAAGATCCACTCGTCCAGCGTATACACATACATTTTGCCACCAAAAAACTCTTTGAATTTCTTTTGTTGATGGCGTTGGAAAACCACTTCCGAAGGGGAAAAGCTTTGTAATAATTTATCAGCATATTCCCTGTCGCCTTCGGCTATCAAAAATTCACCGGTTGACAGATCCAGAAATGCCAGGCCAAACTGGTTATCATCTACAAAGTGTATGCCTGCCAAAAAGTTATTGCTTTTATATTCGAGCAGTTTATCGTTAATGGCAGTACCAGGCGTGATCATTTCAGTTACGCCCCTTTTTACCAGGCCTTTTGCTTGTTTGGGGTCTTCCAGCTGATCGCAGATGGCAACCCGGTAACCGGCTTTCACCAGTTTATGCAGGTAAGTGTCTAATGCATGATGTGGGAACCCCGCCAGGTCTAAAGAAGCTGCGGCGCCGTTATTTCTTTTGGTTAGGGTGATACCCAAAACCTGCGAAGCGATCACTGCGTCCTGCCCAAAAGTTTCGTAAAAATCGCCTACCCGAAATAGTAATATGGCATCAGGATATTTTTGTTTAATAGCCTTATGCTGCTGCATCATCGGGGTTTCTTCAATATTCTTTTTCGCCTTAGACATGGGCGACAAAAATAGGTGAATTGAACATCCCTGTCAATAGTTGTACCTGTTTGGTTGAAAGCTTGTGTAAAAACTAGTTGCCGCTGTTGTATTGGGAGGGGAAATCCCTATTTTTGTGCTATGTTCGTTAAAACGGAATATCCATCCAGGTATCAGTCAGCAGCCATTAAGTGCAATGGCTTGTGGAACAATATTATCCGCCGCCCTTCTTAAGTTTTATTTCCTGTTACTTTTTTATCTCCCTGGCTATTCAGTAGTCATGGATACTGTTGTCTATACGTCAAATTTCCTGACGGCATCCCGGCATATTCGTCTTATTTATATAAAAAACAATCATGAAAACAATTATAGAGCCTTTTCGCATTAAGTCGGTAGAACCCATATTTGTAACTACTCCGGAAGAAAGAAGAACAATCCTGGAGCAGGCATTTTACAATCCTTTTTTAGTGAATGCCGAGCATGTTTTAATCGACCTGCTTACGGATAGTGGCACCAGTGCGATGAGTAGCCATCAGTGGGCCGGCATCATGCAGGGCGATGAATCTTATGCAGGAAGCAGCAGCTTCTTCCATTTTGAAACTGTGGTAAACTCCATAACAAGTATGCCATTTATTATTCCTACACACCAGGGACGTGCTTCTGAAAAAATACTGTTTAGTATACTGGGCGGTAAAGGAAAGTTTTTTGTAAGCAACACTTTATTTGACACTACGAGGGCTAATATAGAATTTAGTGGTGCAACCGGTGTAGATTTATTGTGCGAAGAAGGCAAGCACCCGGCTATACCCGCGCCATTTAAGGGTAATTTGGATACAGTGGCTTTGGAGCAGTTCATCACTGAGAAAGGTGCTGAGAATATACCGGCGGTTATCCTTACCATTACCAATAACTCGGGGGCGGGCAGCCGGTAAGTATGCAAAATATCAAAGCAGTAAAAGCTATATGTACCGCCCATCAGATACCTTTTTATATCGATGCCTGCCGGTTTGCAGAAAATGCTTATTTCATTAAATTAAGGGAGGATGGCTATCAAAATGCCAGCATAGAAGACATTGCCAAAGAAATGTTTTCCTATGCGGATGGAGCTACTATGAGTGCCAAGAAAGATGCATTTGCTAATATTGGCGGTTTCCTGTCGCTGCATAATGAAGAGCTGGCGCGGGAATGCCGTAATCTTTTAATTATTACAGAGGGATTCCCGACCTATGGCGGTCTTGCAGGAAGAGACCTGGAGGCTATTGCTATCGGATTGAAAGAAGTGATGCAAGAACCCTACCTGCAATATCGTATCCGTAGTATAGAGTACCTGAGTGAAAAGCTGCATGCAGCAGGTGTTCCGGTAATGCGCCCTGCCGGCGGGCATGCTATTTACATCGATAGCAAAGCTTTTCTACCGCATATACCGGTATCACAATATCCCGGGCAGGCACTGGTTTGCGAACTGTACCTGGCGGGTGGCATCCGGTCGGTAGAGATCGGCTCCTTAATGTTTGGTAAATATGATGAATCGGGCGAGCTTATTCCGGCGGCCATGGAGCTGGTACGACTGGCGATCCCGAGAAGAGTGTATACCCAGAGTCATATTGATTATGTAGCTGAAGTAGTGATAGAAGTGTTTCAGCGCAGGCAATCTATCAGAGGCTTGCAGATTACAGAGGAAGCTCCTTTGCTCCGGCATTTTACGGCCAGGCTTCAACCAGTGATTTGATCGGGTACAAGTGGGGCAATACGAGTGTTGCGTTAATGTTGTTTGTAGCGTTATATAGATAAGGCTCAATAATTTGGGCTTATCAAAATATGCTTATGATTACATTGAGAGCCGCCATACTCGTTGTATTGTGTTTTATTGTTGTTGTAGGTACCAGGTGTTCCTGTTGCAAATGCGATGAGATAGATGTAAAATATACATCTACTTTCGAGAAAATGGAGCTGGTTAGTCTTGATAATTCGGGAAAAGATACCGTTCAAGCGATAAGTGGCACTGTGAACAGGAATGCTTATGCTATCAAAATGAACCTGTTTTCGTCTATTGGCGCTCAAATGGTTCATCAACCCTGCAGAAACCTTGACCTGTTTATCAGCAGTGCGAATGCTATGGGATGCCGCTGCCCGGGCTCAGGGAAATATATTCCTACTGATAGCATCCTTTCTATTTCAATCATCGATCTGGAGCATTTTGATACGGCTATGCCTGCCGGTTCGGATGTAACTTCCAGGTTTCGATTTTATAAAAATTATGGAGGCACTTATATAAAAATAGAGGAATTGCTTAATAGCTCTGAACACAATTTATTCTATCCTAACGTCTATTATTCGAGTGCTTTCGATCCAATGACATTACTGCAAACCAGTGCGGTTTTTATGTTGATGCAGCCTCCGGCTACGTCGGGAATACACCGGTTTAAGTGTACTGTACTTTTAAAATCGGGTTTACAAATAGAGCAAACTACTTCAATTATAACGCTGCAATAATAGCCCATGAAAACTATAACTGTTCTGTTTCTGTTTTTGTATAGTAGCCTTCTCGTATCAGGGCAGAATCTTTTCGATTTTAAAGGAAAGGTATTTGTGTATGCAGGCGCAGGTTACCGTACGCCTTTAAAAAAGTATTTTAGGGGTGAGCTCTTAGATGATATGCTTAGCTTAAAGAATAATGACATTGTTATCGACGTAACCCATTACTATTTTATTAAAAATAAATGGGGCGTATTTTTTAATATGGCATTTGCGCCTTCCAGGCCTAAGAACCGGTCGAGGAGTGATCTGCTGAGATTTGCCCGGTATGAAGATGGCTATTATTTTGATAACAGTGGAGGAAGATCCAGCGTAAGCAATGCCGATGACCGCTACGTATTCGGTGGTGCTTATCGTGTAGAAAAGGGTCGGTGGCGTTTTTTGCATCATTAGGGGCGGGTGTAACAAAGTTTCGGGCCATGGAAGATGTAAAACACCTCAAAGAGAAAAACAGTAATGTAAACTACACGGCTGAATTGCTTTGGAACCGGAAAATAAATGATCCTGATACGCACACTGCTTTCATCAGTACCGCCGGTGTTTTAACAGGTTACCGGCTTAATAAGCGCTTTACAGCAGTTCTTAATTTGAAGCTATCACATATTGCCACTAATTTTGAGTACCGGCTGCAGAGAACCAACCAATTTACAGGAGAGCAGTTCATTGATGATGCCTATAGTTATAAAAGGAGTTCGGTAGATATAACGGCTTCTGCCGGTATCATGTTTACACCGAGTGTAGACCGGCCCTTCAGGCGATAGTTAATTGATTTTATTAATTATCAGGTTTATGTTGCGTTTTGGTTTGTGGCTCCGTTTAATCAGAATAAACTAAAAATAACGCAGATGAAATCTTACTGGATTGCTTGCTTGTTGCTTACTGCATTGATGATCGACTTTGCCGGGTGCCGTAAAAAGCCTGATGATGATCCTAAGAAATGTAAAGATTGCATAGTAGTTTATAAACCCAATATTTATATCTATCCTAAACAAACCCTTAATATAAGTGTGGCGCTGGATTTTCCCAAAGGCGGCAACGTAGTGGCATCTATTCCTACTTACAGATCAGGATGGAATGTAACCGTAACCCCTGAAGGAAAAATCAATAATCAGTATGATTATTTGTTTTATGAAAGTGAGCAACCGGATGAGTGGCAATATAAAACCGGCTATACCATAGCCCGCGATAGTCTTGAGATTTTTTTAAGGGTAATATGGCGGCTTACCATTTCAAAGCCAACGAGATCAAAGACTTTATTGATTACTGGATCCCGTTATTAACCAACCATGATTATTACCATATTTATCCGCAGGAGCGACCAGTGATCGAAGAATTGATCAAAGTGCGTTTTTCATCGGCACCGGAGCATTTTTTAAGACTGTTTTATGTGGTAAGAGGTACTAACGCATCTGCGCCATTAAAGCCACATGTTATTGGTAATACGGTTCCACGAACCGGCTACCATGCAGCGGAATGGGGAGTGGTTTTATAAACTACCTTAAAGAAACAAAAATCTATCGGTCTTAGATAGACCCAGATCGTAAATAATGAGCGCCAAAAATGATGGCGTAGATCCAGCAATTGTACAGGGTAGTATAAATTAATGCAATGCCCATACTCTTAGTGAGGTTGTTTTTACATCGGGGTGAATTCAGGAATATTAACCGGTAGGCGCGGAATAGAATCCAGTAAAGCATTCCGGCAATTACAAGAACGATTGCCCATACCATAGCGCCTATAGCCCAAAGTATGACAGAACCAAAAACTGCAAGTATCAGCCATATTAAGAATGACAGGATACAACCAACTGGTTCAATGCTATCTATCTCCAGGTCCGGGATCTCCAGGTTGGGTGAGTCAGGTTTTTCCATCGGGAGAGCTTTTTCATGAAATTACCATAGCTATCTTTTAGTTTCCAACCGTTATATAAGCCGACAGTAATAAAAATAAAAAATGTTAATGAAAGAATAGTGGTGGAGATTAACGAGTTCAGATAAAGAGACCGATGACTTTGCAACCCTGCCAAATAAACAATAAGTGTGAGCACCGGGATGATAATTACAGTACTTACAAAAACAGTCCGGCTATTAATGAGTTTCAGCTTTTTCAAAATATTAAAATTACCCTAAACCTATATAATTAATCATCATGATCCCTTATTCTTACTTGAAATTTCTGCCATCATGAAACACTTTGGATGCAGCCTGAGTGTCTGTAGCTATTTTGTCTGGTTCGTGACCATAAGGCCCCAGCAGATTTCTTCCCTCCAACCGCGGCAGCACCAGGTTAGTAAATAAACCCGACAAATTATAAAAGCTACCGGCTACTACATGTATCACCTGGCCTTCTCTTTGTACGGTGCCCGATACCATCAGCAGCTTTGATCGCAGGATCTCTTTCCTGAACTGGTCAAACACCTGTTGAAAAACCACCAGGTTGGCGGTACCGGTTTCATCTTCAATAGTGATAAAGCAAATGCCGCTGGCCGTGCCGGGTCTTTGTCTTACCAATACCAGTCCGGCTACCTGTACCGCTGATCCATTTTCCATGCTATTCAGGTTGCTGGCGCTTACAATATGCAGGGAGCTTAACTTATTACGTAAAAACTTACGGGGTGCGCCTTTACCGAAAGACCGGTAACACTATAGTCCTGCATAACATGTTCGGGTAAGGCCATCAGGGGAGCTGTACTGCATGCTCATGAGGGGCGGCTGATGCTTGTCCTTTGAACATACCGGTAGCACTATCACTTAAAGAAGACACTTCCCATAGGGCCTGTCTTCTGTCCAGGCCCAGGCTTCTGAAGGCATCTGCATCAGCCAGTCTTTCTAATGCAGGTACACCGATGCCGGCATCTTTTAATGAAATAATGCTTGTGACAGCACCAGGTTTCCGGGTGTTGATGAGGAGCTGCATCTCTTCAGGGTTCAAACCTTTTACCAGCCTGAATCCCAGGCGTAATACACAGAACTTGCCTTGTTTTTCCTCCAGGGTATGATCCCAGTCAGAATGATTGATATCCACAGGTTTTACCGTAACACCATGCTTTTGCGCATCGATCACCAGCTGGGCAGGTTGATAAAATCCCATCGGTAAACTATTCAATAGTGCGCAGGCAAATACATCCGGATAATACCATTTAAGATAAGAAACATATACCAGTAAAGCAAAACTTACCGCGTGGCTTTCAGGAAATCCATAACTTCCAAATCCTTCCAGCTGCCGGAATATGCGACGGGCAAAGTCTTCGCTATAATCTTTCTTTAGCATTCCTTCAATCAGCATCTTTTCATAATCGCTTACTTTTCCTTTGGCTTTAAAAGTAGCCATACTGCGTCTTAGACCATCTGCTTGTGCTGGTGTAAACCCTGCAGCTACTATAGCGATCTCCATAGCCTGCTCCTGAAATAAGGGAACGCCCAGGGTTCTTTCAAGTATACCTTTTAATGCTTCCGAAGGATATTCAACCAATTTGGGATTTTGCCTTCTTTTTAAATAAGGATGTACCATATTGCCCTGTATAGGACCTGGTCTTACAATGGCTACTTCTATTACGAGGTCATAGAATTTTTCCGGACGTAGCCGCGGCAACATGCTCATTTGCGCCCGGCTTTCGATCTGGAATACACCAATCGTATCGGCATTGCTGATCATTTCATAAACGGGCTTATCGTCAGGTGGAATGTTGGCCAGTGTGAATTGTTCACCATGATGATCTTTGGCCAGGTCAAAAGCTTTGCGTATACAGGTAAGCATCCCCAGGGCCAGCACATCTACCTTTAAAAAGCCCAGTGCTTCAATATCGTCCTTATTCCATTCAATACAGGTGCGGTTTTCCATACGCGCATTCAGTATAGGACAAAGCTCTGCCAGGTTGCCTTGCGTAATAACAAAGCCGCCGGTATGTTGGCCCAGCTGCCGGGGAAAACCTACATACTGTTCTGTTAGTGCCAGTATTTTTTGCAGGTGCTGATCGGCAGGGTTAAAACCTTCTGAAGAAAGAGCAGTCCCTTGTCTCCATTCAGCAGTCAGTTCCCACATCGATTTGGCTAAACGGTCTACCGCATCAGCCGAAAGGCCCATGGCTTTGGCCACATCACGCACAGCGCCCTTATGATGCACTTCGGTTACCGTTGCTACAATACCTGCGCGGTTCCGCCCGTATTTCGTATAGATGTACTGGATTACTTCTTCCCGGCGCTCGTGCTCAAAGTCTACATCAATATCCGGCGGCTCATCCCTGGCATCCGACATAAACCGGGCAAAGAGCAGGTCAAACTCCTTGGGATCTACCGAAGTAATACCCAGGCAATAACAAACTACCGAGTTCGCAGCAGAGCCGCGTCCCTGGCATAAAATATCCTTGCTTCTTGCAAAGCGAACAAAATCATATACCGTTAAAAAATAGGAGGCATAGTTTTTCCGCTTCATGAATTCCAGTTCGAAATCCAGGCTGTCCTTCACCTTATCCGGAATATCATTGTTGAACTTTTCCCTGGCGCCCTGCCAGGCCAGCATTTCCAGCTCTTCCTGGGGACTACGCCCACCGGTAGTGATCTCTTCAGGATACACATATTTAAGACTGCTCAAGGAGAATTGGCAGGCATCAGTAATTTCCTGTATCCGGGCTAATGCATCAGGGTAGTGCCGGAACAGGCGATACATTTCTTTGGGTGTTTTTAAATGCCGCTCTGCATTTTGCCATAGACGATACCCTGCATTGTGTATGGTACATTTTTCGCGGGTACAGGTCAACAGATCCTGCAGCTCTCTTCGTTCCCGGTTATGATAGTATACATCATTGGTGGCTACCAGCGGCACTTTATACTCTTTGGATAATTGCGTCAGGCGGTAAAACTTTTTATCATCATTAGCCTGGTAAGATCGTATCATCGCTAAATACAGGTCGCTGCCGAGGTATTGACTATATTCCCGGAGCGCATTTTTGAAGCTGGTGTCAAAATCAAAATGCTCGTCAAGTGTATAAGGAGGGATTGCTATAAATTTTAATCCTTTGCAGTATTTATAAACATCTTTTTTATACAGTAAGCATTGCCCTTTCTCTGTTCTCAGGTTACCTTCGGATAGCATAGTAGAAAGCCGCGCATAGGCTTCTTTGTCGGTAGGATAGGCGAGCAGGTCAGGACCATCCTGCAAAACCAGGTGGCAGCCAATAATCAACCGAATGCCCACTTTTTTGCTGCTACATGGGCCCTTACTACTCCTGCTAAAGTATTGTGGTCAGTGATGGCAACACAGGGATGTCCCAAAGATGCTGCTGCCTGTACCAGCTCTTCAGGGTGTGACGCACCTCTTAAAAAACTGAAATTACTGGTCACCTGCAGGTCTGTATACAATAACATGATTGTTGTTTTAATAGCTCAGGCAAAAAAGCCATGAATAAACCATTCCGGTTGATGATGGTCGTAATGTCCTAAACGGAAGATCCAGTAACGCGCGCCTGTCTCGTTCTCTATACAGTAGTAGTCCCGGTAATGCCCCTGCTGCAACCACCATTCCTGCTCAATACGTTCTGGTCCATCGGCTTTGATCACTTTATGCAATTGCCCCTGGTAGCGGAAAGACTTGGGTGGGTAGTCGGGCAGCAACACCATTACTTCGATCAATACAGGTTTTGCCAATAAGTGCAGGGGACGTAATCCCGCAGGCCATTGTGCATTGCTGCTGTCCTGTGGCGATACTGCTAAACGCACCGATCGCTCGGGCCAGTAATGTTCATCAGGCAGGTATCTTTTAATATTTTGCTGTCCTATGCGATCTGCGATCCGGTCGAGTAATTCTGAGAGTTTCAAATCATCCTGCATTACAGTAGTGTGCCATAAAGCGTCTTGTGAAGGAGCCAGGGGCATTAGCTGGGTCACTTCCAGGGTAAACACTTCAATGCCTAAACCCGGTTCAATCGTAGGCAGCTTATGTTCAAACAATTTCGTCAGGTGCGCTACATTTACCGAAGGACGACCGGTGCCAATTTTTAGCTGCTGTTGTTGGCCGTCTACGCGGTGAGTAGTGAATATACAGGCACGGATACCCATTTCTTCTTTTTTCAACCGCTGACAGATATCTTCCAGTAATTGCTGAAGTGCTATTTCGATGGCTTTGGCCGTTCGCACCGGTTCCAGGCAAGGCAGGTGCAGGAAGTAAGGAGTGGTGGGTTGCAGGGGAGCTATAAATTCTGGAGCTAAACCCAATGCCTGGTGAAGTCTTTGTAAAAAGGTTTACCAAAACGCCTGCGAAGCGCTGACCCAGGTATGTTGATAAATGTATCAATACGTTGCATGCCTAGTTTGGAAAGTTTTTCCAACACCGCTCTTCCAGTCTCAATGCTGCTGATGGCAAAGACTGCAGGGCCATTTTTTCCTGCTGTGGAGGTACGATAAAGGTTGAGGTACTATGCCGGGCAATGCCCCACGCCGTTCCAATTGTACCGGCAATGGCAACTCTTACCTGGTAACCCATCCTGGAAAATTTTTGTACAATATCCTGCAGGTATGCCTCTTCTCCTCCCCATAAATGAGTGCATCCTGTCGTTTCAATGAGCAATCCATCCGGCAAATCAATGGCCACTACCGGACTGAACCGGATACACCATTCTCCTAGTGTTTTCAGTAGTTGATGTGCTGAGTTTTCTTCCCATTTAAAAACCTCCAGTTCAGGTAAAATTGTTTTGCAATCTGCCACCACCATATCCGTTCTAATGCCTTTGGCCCTGGCTCCGGGTGATATGGCTTTCACTACCATTTTTCCATGTGCCGGCGCTGCTATCACAAAGTCGGTATGTGCCAATGCAGGGTCTTGCCGCACTTTACGATTAGCCAGCAGACAGGGAAACCATATAGCGGCATAGCGCTTTTCCATATTATCCCGTTTGTAGTTGCCGGTAAGATGGTAGAGCGGGGCGCTGTTTTTCCAGGAGGCAGAACTGGCCTGATTTCCATTGTAACTGCCATTGCCCGGTTTGACCATTACGTACTTTAATCAGCTCTACATTCCATTGGGGAAATCCTACTCCCGGCAAATTGTCTTCTGCTATACTTGGTAAAGGTTGAATACGCCAACGTGCTGCACAAGCCACCGTTTCCTGTTGCCTGGGTGATACCCGGTGAATAAAACCCGTAACATGGCTTTGTTCTACTGCCAGCTGTAACCGCCTGGACTCAGTAAAACCCATGTGATCGATAGCACCCACCACAGCCACCAGGGTTTCACATTTTAAAGATTCTTCAATGATCCAAAGCAGATCTTTTGATTTCCGTGCTTCCACAAAAATGATCTGCTCCGGTTCAATGCCAAAGCTCTTAAGAGCCGGGGGATAAATCTGTTGCTCTTGCGAAATCCAGATGCACTTTTAGACTGATGGAGTAAATTACCCAGCAAAGCAGCGATGAACCCATTGGTGGCTGCCGCCTCGTTTTCAGTATAACTGCTTAACTCATGTATAACCCGGGTAGGGAAAACTTTGTAAGGAAAGGCCGACTCAATTGGCCCTAATCCTATTGAGGAGCGGGCCTGGACAGGAGGGGGCTTGTAACCCTGCAGAGAAAGAATTTCCTGCTGTAATGTATGTAGCACATTTGTATCCATTATCCATCATTAATACAAAGATAGTGAAATACTAAAATAATTAGTAATTAAAACTAAATATTTTGGTGATGTTTCCCACTTTTATAAAAACCTGTTGCGAAGTATTAGTTTTAATCGTTTATACATAATAAACCAAATTAATACAGGCCTATGATTACTTTAAGAGCTGCCATCCTTACGGTATTATGTTTTACCGTAGCAGTAGGTACACGTTGTTCCTGCTGCAAATGCGATGAAGTAAAAACCCAGGTATTCTATCGTTTTAAGGAGCTCCATATACAACATTTAGATAATGCTGGTGTTGATACCACGCTTTCAGCCAGTAATATTATAGATAAGGATGCTTATGCTATGCGGATAGACTTTTTATGCCTTATTAGCGGCTCACCAACCTCATCCTGCACATTCCCTTCCTTTTTTATTAGTGATGCCCGGGCTTATCAGCCGGGGTGTAGTTGCGATAACTACGAAACGATGCCTGTGCAAAAAATTAAGTCGATAAAAATAGAAGACCTGGAGAAATTTGATGAACTACCTGCAGGTGCTGATGTAACCGGCAGGTTTAAATTTTATACAGGATTTAAATCAGTAGGTAGCGAAAAAGATATATATCGCCTGTTGATTATATTCAGTCTTACTATCCCTATGTTACTAGAAGTGGAGTTTCTCTCAACAGTGTTTCTTTTACAAACGGAGTAGTATTTTTCCTGATGGAGCCACCTGCAGTTTCCGGACCTCATCGCTTTAAAGTAATCCTTACATTGGAAGATAACTCGGTTGTAGAGCAAACGACTGAAACTGTAACCCTGCAATAAAATATTATATGTATATACAGATAAGAAACATATTTTGGATAGGATTATTGCTTCTTGTTGCGGGAGTTGTCAGTGCCCAGAAAAAATGGCTTACCATGGGCGGTTATTTGTAACCACCAACTTGGGGTATCGTATGCCATTAAAGGACTTTTACCAGGGTGGGGTGTTGGATAATGATATCTCACTGGTGAAAACAGGAGGCCTGGTTGGTATTATGGTGCAATACTTTCCAACCCGTAACTGGGGCCTTTACGCCGACTTTGATTACCAATCGGGAGAAGTAAATTCTGAATGGAAAAGCTCTGGGGAGAAGCTGATAGCGGATTCCTATGAACAAGGCTATTTTTCAGAACCATTGGATGTTAAGTATGGCACATCTCATAAAAATGACTGGAGGGCTACATTGGGACCAGTGTATAGCATGGAGAAAAACAACTTTCTGATGCGTGCGGGCTTGGGACTGGGTATCACAAAATTCCGGGCAACGCGTATTTCGGGTTATTTAAAAGAAAAGAACAGTAATCGGCAATATCTGGTGGAGTTGTTGCCGGAAGGGGCAGCATTAAAACCAATGCCTTTAACAGCACAGGCACATTTGCAATTGGGCTACCGGTGGCATCGTTTATGGGCTACAACCATTACTGCCAAATACGCCAGGTTCAATCCGGGTTTTGAGTACCAGCTAAAAAGAACAGCTTTATACACCGGAAACACAATAGTGGACCAGCGTTTTGATTACAACCGTTCTGCCAGTGATCTGGTTATTGCTTTAGGAATGGTATGGATAATCGCCAATAAAAACAGGTAACACAAAATAGCCTGTACCAGGTACGGTTACCGACCCTTAAATAGTGTAACTTACGGTCATCAAAACTATTTTTATGCACCGTAGAGAATTATTAAAGCAAAGCGTCCTGGCTGTAGCTGCATTCGGTTTTAGCAGAGATCTGTTTGCCGCAGAGTCGCCAGGGCCAAAGTATAATGACCAGGTTGCTGATCTCATAAAGCTAAGCTCTAATGAAAATCCCTATGGCCCATCTCCCAAAGCACGAAAGGCGATGAGTAAGGCCGTGAATGGTTGCAATCGTTATCCGTGGGAAACCACCACTTTGTTAAGAGATAAAATCGCCACAGCTTATCAGCTAACAAAAGACCATGTAATAATAGGAGCAGGGTCTTCAGAACTGTTAGGCCTGGCTTCGGTTCTGGCCGCTTTAAAGAAAGGCAATATCGTAGCTCCCGATCCAACGTTCAGGTTATGGATGCCTGCAGCTAAGAAAATAGGAGCGCCGGTTAAACTGGTACCCCTAACACAAGAAAAAGGAGTAGATCTTCAACGTTTAAAGGAAGCGATTGATGCCAATACCCGCATGGTGTATATCTGCAATCCCAATAATCCTACAGGTACCGTTATACCGGCTGATGAGTTGGAAGGCTTTATAAAAGGCGTTTCTCCTTCCGTTACTATATTATTGGATGAGGCCTATACCGAATTTGAAGATACGCCCAGTGTTACGCACCTGGTAAAGGATCATCCCAATTTAATAGTAGCTAAAACATTCTCTAAAATTTATGGAATGGCAGGAGCGAGGGTAGGCTATGCTTTGGCTCATAAAGAGACGATTCAACAGTTGAATGACCTGCAGCCCTGGGCTAATGCAGGTGCAGGTGGCATCTCCCTGGCAGGGGCCATTGCTTCATTGGAGGATGCTTCATTTACAGCAATGTGCAAAAAGAAAATGCAAAAGCACGTAATATTTTTACCGGTCACTGGATCGTAATGGTATCCCCTACATACCGTCGGCTACCAGTTTTGTATATTTTGATACTACGAAATACCCCAAAGACTTTAAAGCTGTTTTGGAGTCAAATAATATTATCGGGGCCAGGAGCTTTGAAGAAAACTCCAGATGGCTGCGCCTGAGTATAGGCACCAGCCGCGAAATGGAACAGGTTGCAGAGGCGATTCGCCTGTAATCTTCTTATAATCGACAGGAATATTACCAATAATTCTCAGGCGCTTATCTTCAGGCGCTTGCACAGGTATTGCAATTCTTCAATATTCCTGATGCTGTTTACCTTAATATTGGTTACAAATACATTGGTTACATTATTGTCTTCCAACTGAACTTTTACGAGGCCATTTACATATTCATTTACTGAAATGGAATTGGCTTTCTGGAAACCGAGGCTGATTATTTCGTGAGTAGTCATACGATTGTTTTTCTTATGAAATTCAAAACAAATGCCATTTCGGGGAAAATAAAAGCCAATATCGGTGAATGGGGCTTATAATTCGATTGATCATAACCTGTATTCGTTCAATCAGCGGGTTGTCTTAAAACACTGATTTTTTAAGTAGCGAATTGTAAATGGTTTAAAGCGGATTGTAACTTCATTTTTTCATTATGGCGGCTATACTATTTATTTGGTGTTGAAAAGGCAATTCCTGCTCGGGAAATCTCGTTTAGCAGAATTTTGTTCAAACCCCCGTTTACCATTAAAACAAATCAAAATGAAAAAAACAAACCTTATCGCTACTGTGACCGCAGCCCTTTCTATTTCACTCTTTTCCTGTAGTAATGAATCTGTAGAAATGGCCAAAAAACTCCAAAACAGCTATGAGTATGAGGGTAAAACAATCGAACTTGTAGGAGAGTTTGATGCACCATTTTTTACGTTTAGTTCCGGGCAGTCGAAAACAATTCCTATGGCTTTCGTTGTTAAGCCAAGCGCTATGAGTTCCGAAAAGGAAAGCATTTCTGATATTGTATTGCCATTGGGAGCTGATAAAAATAGTGTGACATTGGATTTAGAACCCGATCAAAGAAATATACATTAAAGAATTTTAATGTGTATGATGGGAAAGGTGAAAAATATAACCTTGATCAGCATCAGTCATTTAAGATCAAGGGAAAGGTTCATTATGCCGAGTTTGATAAACCTGAAGCGGATAGGAGGCCAGATAATTTTGCCATGCAGATAACAGACGTCACCATTGAAAAAGACTAAAAACCAGGCATAATTATGAGTATTGAATTAGGAGGAGCTTCCGCATTTGGCTGGTTTATCATCGCTATCGCCCTTATCATGTCGGTAGGTATTATTTATACTTACAGGAAAAACCAGGCGATTAAACTGAAATACGTTTTTGCTGTAATCATCATGTTTGTGGTAGGTATTAAATGGTTGTTAGATCATTAATCCCATTTACCAGTCAAGGATATTGGATGAATAAAAACAAGCCGGAAAGTTTTTTACTATCCGGCTTGTTTGTTATAAGATGTGCTGGTTGTACCAGTAAAAGTGCGGCTGTCTACTTCTGATGCAGGTATTTCTGTACCACATCCCTGATAGAAGGGTAGGCCTGGGGTAAATATTGGTCCAGTTGACCCTCTTGCACCCATTCAATTTCATCAATATCTTCATCAGTTTGAGGAACCAGCTTTTCATCCAGGCTGCTTTTCATTAAATACCAATGAGATTCTTTCATAATATGATGGGTGCCCTGCTCATAACTATGAAAAGTGGTGGTCAGAAACCGTCCTAATTCTACGTTTTTCAAACCGGTTTCTTCCTGCACTTCACGCACGGCACATTCCTCTATGGTTTCGCCCTTATCTAAATGTCCCTTGGGCAAATCCCAGGCGCCCCGGCGAAAGATCATTAACAGTTCACCGCTTTCGTTGATCACCAATCCGCCGCCGGCTACATGCACTTCAAATTTTTTAAAAAACTGCTTTTTCAGCTCTTCCAGGTCCGGGTGCAGAAAAATACCCCGCCTGATCTCCGGCAGGTTGATTTCTTTTAGCATGGCTTTTATGGTATGGTTATCCAGCTCGTCTATAAAAATAGTGTCGGGCTGATGATGCAATTTTTCAAGATGTTCGTCCAGGATATCGCATAAATGGACAGGTTTATTGTGAATGTAAACGGTAATCTGCATAACTATGTGGATTATAATAAGTGGCGTTTCGAGGCCGGGTATCGGGAAATTTTTATTTTCGCAACCTAAAAATAGGTAGTAGGTATGAACGATGCAAAAGTTGTGGCCGAAAAATTATTGCAGGCCAACGCGGTAAAATTAAGTCCGGAGAATCCCTTCACTTGGGCCAGCGGCTGGAAAAGTCCCATTTACTGCGATAACCGCAGTATCCTGTCTTACCCCTTTATCCGCGATTTTATCAAGAGTGAAATGTGTAATGTGTTGTTCGAAGAGTTTGGCGAAGCTGACGCTTTGGCGGGTGTTGCTACCGCCGGGATCGCCTGGGGAGCCCTGGCTGCGGATCAGTTAAAGCTTCCCTTTTATATGTACGTCCAAAACCCAAAGACCATGGTTTGGGAAACCAGATCGAGGGCAGGTATGAGGCCGGGCAAAAAATTGTGGTGATCGAAGACCTGGTAAGTACCGGAAAAAGCAGCCTGCAGGCGGTAGATGCTTTGCTGGCGGCCGGACTGGAAATTGTGGGAATGGTATCTATTTTTACCTATGATTTTTCTGTAGCCAAAGAAGCTTTTGAAGCCAGGGGATTAAAATACCACCCGCTTACCAGCTACCCGATGCTCCTGGAATTAGCCCAGGAAAAAGGAATTATTCAACCGGAACAAGCCGGGCAATTATTGCAATGGAGAGAAGATCCTGCCAATTGGACAGGTGTCTAATAGCACACCAGCTTTCCTTTTGAATGCTTGAATTGACGCATTCACCTCTCTTTTATAAAAATTTATTCATCCCTGCAGGTAGTATATAAACTATAGCAGGGATTTTTTGTAGCCACTAGTTAGATAGATTTTTGTCAGTTTAAGAAAATGAATTTTTCATAACTGTATCACTTAAATACAAGCAGGAGCTGGCATTGTTGTTTATATTCTACACGGTTTAAAAATAACAGAAACACTTAAGTTCTACTAAATAAATTAGTAATTTGAATTTTGCAATTAAAAAACATGTCAACTAAATAAATTAGTATTATATATTTTATAAAACAATTTATTTTCAATTTTTTATATAGATTATATCTAATAAAATTAAATAAAAAATTGGCCTTTTTCTACTGTATTTCTGGAGTATTTTGATTGTTGGCAGTTAATAATCAATTTTATACCTATTGATTTGATAATTAATAAATTACAAAATTCTATTTGTAGTGGGACAAGCGATAAAAAGAAATGACCACAAAATCATATCTGTTGTGGCTACCTTAACCAACGGTTGAGCATGTTTTGTGTGAATTTACGAATTTTTAAGAAGGGCTTTAAAATTCAGAACGAGGGTTATCTCTAATTTAATTGTAGGTATAATGAGCCGCTTCATTTTTATACTCTGGATCTGGAGCTCCACCGTAGGATCTCCCACCCTTCTATAGTGGACCGTTTAAAGTGTTGAGAATAGTACTTGTTCTTCTATAGTTGTCCCTAATGTAAATAATAAGATAGATGTCTTTATGGCAGCTATAAAATTGGGTTCAGTGTTCCAAGCTATTGTTGAGGTAGTAATTGTTAGGAAGAATAATTCATGACTTGTAGCGCCATCATACCATTCATTTTGGCGGTTCGAATATCCTCGGATGGTGGGAGGTTACTGGTTAATTTAAAAATGTGGTAGAATCTCTATGCGGCATTTTAATTAACAATAATCACGTGGCCGGGTTAGAGGTATAAGGTATTGGGTGCTGAACACCCATCCTGGTAACCATATCCGGGGATGTTGTCTGCTGGCATCCTTAACCCCGCTATCCAGGATCCGTATTAATTCACCTCTATTTTTACCAGGGCATTTTTATCGAGCTTGAAGTTTTTCCATTTAGCTTTTTTAATAAACTCGATCGCTTTTTTGCCATAATGGCATCCGGGCTCTCTACTACTTCAAAGTCTACCGGGTCGCCGTTATCGTCTACGGTAAATTTGATCTGGAGGGTTTTGGTCTTTTTGCCTTTGTCTACTCCCAGGCTGGTGCCCAGTTCTTCATAAAAATGGCTCCAGCCTTCTTCCGGGTAAATGACCTCATTGGCACTCACAGCCAATGCTTGCGCTTTACGGGCATCTTCCAAAAATGCAGCCTTTTTCATCCGGTGTTTAACGTTATCGCCGGCGACTACTATTTCATCAAGATTGACAGGTGTTTTATTTAATACTATTTTATTGGTTTTGCCAGGGCTGAGCAATGCTGTCGCATTCTGGTAGCCAAACCTGTTTACCGACACACCAAAGCTGCTGTCGTAAACGGGTAATACAAAGCTGCCATCATTATTGGCAGTAGTTTTATTACGACCAGGTACTGAAATAGATGCGTTGGCCAGTGGCGCCCCATCTTTATCAACAACGAGCCCCTCGATATAAGCAACGGGTTGGAGGCTCGTAGCGTTACCGAACCCTGAAGTTTTTATATTAGGTGTTGGAGCGGCTGGCGGTGCAGGTGCAGCGATCATGGATGACACATAATTGTCGCTCACCTCTTTTCTTTTCAACGCCTTGAGTTCGAAATTAGATTCGTTTTTATGAGGAGCAGTGGCCTCATCTTCCATTACTTTTTGAGCTATAGGTGCTTGCAATGCTTGAGTCGGAGCCGGAGCCGAAACCTTGGCCGATATCGCCTGTTCTTTCTTTAATCCAGGTTTTACGCCGTCAGTTTCCTTGTTTTCAGCAGCGATAACCTGATCCGTTTCGGCCTTTTCTTTAACGACAGACGCGGTATGATCAGCAGAAGCTGGCCGGATCGAATCACCCAGGGTGGCGGGCACCTGCTCGTTTTTAGCCAGGGGTTGAATGGCTCCGGGTTTAATATTTTCTATAACCCACCATGTTGCGCCGGCTATAATGCCAAGGCTGCAGGCTGCGGCTACCCAACGCCACCAGGATTTTTCGGGGAAGGGGTTAAGGGAACAACCAAGGGTTTTTCCTGTAATGATAAACCCAAAATAGAAGCTTTTATAGCATTTAAATGGGTATCAGTAACTACCGGGTCTGCATTTCTGAAGCCGTCAATAGCATCAGCAAGCAGCGGATCTTTTAATGCAGCTTTTTCCATATCGTGCATTTCCTGCGCGCTCATGCTGCCACTGAGATATCTTTTGATATCTTCAGGCCCATAAAACGGATATGTAGTATTAGTTTGCTGCATTTTTTCCATACAAATTTTAAGATTGCGGCGGCCGTTCTGTATCAGGCTCCGCACTTTATTCCAGTCCATGCTGGTAGTTTCGGCTATTTCATTATAGCATTTACTCTCATAATAAAATAACTTAATGCTTTGTTGCTGTTCATCCGGAAGCTTTTCAATACATTTTTCAAGCCGTTTAAACGCTTCCTCTTTTTCAATTACACTATCCAGATGCGAGAAATCATCCGATTGCACAGGGTGCTGTTCTAAACTTACCGTAATATTTTTTTGGCGCTGCGCAACTGCATCAGGCAATGATTTTTGGTAAGCACATATACCCAGCTTTTAAAGTTCTGAATTTCATGCCGGGGCACTTTTATCAATAATTCCTGGTAGATATTCATCACAGCATCTTTGGCTTCCTCCGCATCTTCCAGGTATTTTAAGCACACACCATACAATAATTCGCTGTAGCGCAGGTATAGCTCCGCCAATGCCTGCTGATCACCTGTTTGCTTAAATTGTGCTAACAGTTGTTCGTCGGTGGCTTCTTTTAAAGATGATATTTTTACAACCAGCGCCAAATAGAGTGTTTAACCTGTAAATTTATACTAATATACTATGATTTTATTATTGTATAATTTCTCTGCACTTTTTCATACATCCATTTCGAAAAACTGCTACTTGCTATAAATTTTTGCAATTCATTTTCTCTGGCTCTTTGCAAAAAATAGAACCGATTGGCTTCTTTATCGTATTCGCTCATAGAAAAAACACGGATAAAACCTTTAATCCCCGCTTTAAATTCTTCAATATTTACCTGGTAGGGATACGAATGTTTAAAGATATGATCAGGACTTTCGTACATTAATGTCACTTTACCATCAATAACCGGCAATTCCCCGGTACTGCCGTTCACGATTTCATATTTGCCATTTATCTTTTTTAAAAACAGAAACAATTGTTGCCCTTTTGCTGCTTTCGCATAACGAACGTCGCACTCCCACTCGCTGAATTGCTGTACCGTTATCAACCCGACACTTTTTCCTTTTATTGTTTCTGCTATTTTAAATTGATAAGTACCGTTTTCAACCGAGATTATCTTCCCGGTAACAATCAGATCGGCAATGCTCGCCACATATTCGACCGGACGTATCATCTTTTTTGCCGAGCCGGCAGCCGACAGAGATAAGAAAATGGATATCAGAAATACATATTTCAACATAACAACTATTAAATATTAAAAGTGCTGGTTGTGTGTTTATATAAGTAAGATGCCTTTCTTCAGAAAAATACACACGCCATTTAAATTTTTTATTTTTTATGCATTTTACGATTTACCGTCATCTTTAACGCAACAGTACTCCTGCAACCAATAGTAAGATGTATTGACAAGGCCAGTCGATCATCTTTCCTGGGTTGTTATTAATCACCCCTTAAAAATTAAAATAATGAAATGGATAAAATGGATGGTTTTACCCTTATTAATAATAGTGTTAGTAGCTTTTACCCAAAAGCCTGTTACGATAACCGGAGTAGTTACCGACATTGCCGGTATACCTATTGCCCATGCTGCCGTGCAGGAAAAGGGCACTTCTAATTCAACCAGCGCCGATGACCAGGGGAATTTTACTATTGAAGTTAAAAGCAGGGATGCGTTATTAATTATTACATCTGTTGGTTTTAATCAGAAGGTTGTGGCAGTAAAAAATGCAACAAAGCTGAAAGTGGTGCTGGAAGCTATTAGCCAAACTTTAAATGAAGTGGTAGTGGTAGGCTATGGCCGGCAGGAGAAAAAAGCATTGGTGGGTAGTGTCGCCGGCATCGTTCGCCAATCATCACCCCAAAACATCTTAATTCGAGGAATTGCCACAACATCGGCTAATAATTATGACGTTGCATCCAGCCCATCTTTTAAATATAAAGTGTCTGCTCAATCGGAACTAAAAAAGTTGACCGGCATCGTATTGAATCAGAGGCGCGGGAAGGATATGATCACATTACCGAAAACCCCTTCCTGAAATCGACAGATAATCCTTTGTCTACCTTTTCAATTGATGTGGATGGAGCTTCTTACAGCAATATACGCAGGTTTATTAATAGCGGACAATTACCCCCTGATGGTTCGGTTCGTATTGAAGAAATGATCAATTATTTCAGCTATAGATATCCGCAACCTGCCGGAGACGCGCCTTTCAGCATTAATACAGAATATGCGGTTTGCCCCTGGAATGAAAAACACCAATTGGTATCCATAGGTTTGCAAGGCAAAAAAATAGCTACTGAAAATTTGCCGGCCGCCAATATTGTTTTTTGATCGACGTAAGTGGCAGCATGTCTTCACCCGATAAATTACCACTGGTACAGTCTTCCATGAAATTGCTGGCCGATCAGCTAAGGCCACAGGATAGAATGGCCCTGGTGGTATATGCCGGTAATGCTGGAGTGGTGTTGCCCTCCACCGAAGGAAATGAAACTATAAAAATAAAAGATGCGATAGATCGTTTACAGGCAGGTGGTTCAACAGCCGGTGGAGCCGGCATACAGCTGGCATATAAAATGGCCCAGGAAGGCTTTATTAAAAACGGGAATAACCGGATCGTGCTTTGTACAGATGGAGATTTCAATGTAGGGCAAAGCAGCGATGATGAGCTGGAAAGAATGATTGAAGAAAAACGAAAAAGCGGCATATTCCTTACAGTTTTGGGGTATGGCACGGGTAATTACCAGGATGCCAAAATGCAGAAGCTGGCGAATAAAGGAAATGGTAATCATGCCTATATTGATAATTTAAGTGAAGCCCGTAAAGTATTGATCAGCCAGTTTGGAGGCACGATGTTTACCATTGCTAAAGATGTAAAGTTGCAGGTAGAGTTTAATCCTGCCAAGGTACAGGGATACCGCCTGATCGGTTACGAAAATCGTATGCTGGCCAAAGAAGATTTTAATGATGATACCAAAGATGCCGGGGAGTTGGGTAGCGGTCATACGGTTACAGCTTTGTATGAGATTATCCCGGCAGGCATTGAAGCCGCCGAATTAAAAAAGGTAGATGGACTGAAGTATCAGAAAACCCAGGGTTCTGTATCCGGTTTTAACAATAGTAATGAAGTGATGACGGTTAAATTCAGGTATAAAAAACCAGATGGCGATAAAAGCCTGCTTTTGGAGAAGATCCTTGCCGGTACGCCTGTATCTGTAAGCAACTCCGGTGAAAATATACAGTTGGCTGCCGGTATAGCACAATTTGGTATGCTATTAAGAAATTCTGAGTACAAAGGGACGGGTGGTTATCAACTGGCAATAGATCTGGTTAATGGCGTAAAAAACAATGATAAAGAAGGATATCGTAAAGAATTGATACAGTTGATGAAATCTGCATCTGGTTTCCGCGAAAAAGAAAAACAGCAACCAGCAATATCCTACCAGCAAAAATAAGTATCGAAGAAATATGCTGTTGCAATAGTTTGGCAGACAATTGTTTTTGCGTTTTATAGTAAAAGTCTCTTTGTAAAAGGCTTTTTGGCACAGTATTTTAAGGGGTAGGGCAGAAAAACAATCTGATCCTAAGTAAACTTAAAATGAAAGATTATGAAACGTAAAATGATTATGGGAGCTGTAGCATTATTGGCTACCGCCGGCGTTGTAAACGCACAAGGCTTTGCTGAAGCAAAATTTGGTGTTAAGGGCGGATGGAACTCTGCTAATATAACTAATACAGGCAGCGGTGAAACTGACGACTCTAAACGACTGAATACATTTAATGCGGGTGTAGTAGGGGCTATTCCTTTAGGTTCTACCTTTGAAATAAGAACCGGGCTTGACCTGCAATCGAAAGGTACAGAAGTGAACTGGGACAATGCAGCCGGCAAGGGCTTTGCCAAGACAAATCCGCTCTACCTGGAGTTGCCGGTAAACCTTGCCATTATGCTGCCGTTTAATGAAAAAGTTAAAGCTTATATTGGTGCAGGTCCTTACGGCGCAGTAGGAATAGCCGGCAAAAACAAATGGGAAAATACCGTAGCTGGTGTAACAACATCTTCAGAAGATAAAATTAAATGGGGTGATGATGATTTGAATACGGAAGGAAATCGTGGGTCGGGCCAGTTTAAAAGGTTTGACTTTGGCGCTAATATTATAGGGGGTGTGGATTTCGGTAAATTCGGTGTGCACGCTCAATATGGTTTGGGATTAACCAATACAACTCCTGGTGAAGGAACGAATGATAACGCCAATAAAAGTAACCAACACCGGGCACTGGGTGTGAGCGGCGTATTTTATTTCTAAATATATTATCAGATTTTTACAAAATGAGCGCTTCTTTACGGGCGCTCATTTACTTTTGCAGCCATGAATCGTTCCTTAATTTTTACACTGTTAGGTATTATAGTATTAGTGACTGCATGTTTTATGCCCTGGATGAGAATTGAAGATCCGGCTTTGACGATAACGGGTGTGGATACTACAGGAACACGTTATGGCAAACCTGCCCTGGCTCACTTTGTATTAGCGTTCTTTATATTGATCTGCGCTTTCGTTCCAAAAATCTGGGCCAAAAGATTAGGACTTTTATTTGCAGCCTTAAACCTGGCCTGGGGTATCCGGAATTTTGGAGTAGTGCCGCATTGCGAAGCCGGTGTATGCCCCGAAAAACTGGCGGGTATTTACCTGCTCTTAATAGCAAGCATCACTTTGATGATTACAGCACTTTTTCCTAAAGAACCACCCGTTAAAATAGCAGAACCCGAAGCTTAGAATAAACCACCGGCATACCAGGCTCCTATAGCCGCTGCCATACCCGACAAAGAGATCAATAACATACCATTGACCGGCTTTTGGTTGGATAGTTTGTATTTATAGAATCCCAATATTGCCAGTAACAGAAAAGGTATCAAGAGTGCCGCATAATTGGGTAACTCCACCAGGTAATTATTGATCAGTATGATGATACCGCCAGTTAAAAATCCCCAGAATACAGACAGGGCGTATTGTTTAGGCATCAGGCTGCTGGTGGCATTACCGCCTTCCTGCCACTCTTTTTCCCACACTTTGTTTTCCTGTAAGGTGTCATCCACCATTGCCTTTTTTAAGTGGTCATCAATATCCAGGGATTGATAAATCTTCAGGATCTTGCTTTCGCCCCCGCTATTGTCCATTTCTTCTTTGCGGGTATAATAAGCGCCTACTGCCAGCAGGCCGGCAATAAATACAACGGCAATGCCGGTATAAATATATATAAGGCCCGCATCTACACCTCTCGCCAGCAAAAAACAAAAAATGGCCAGGATAACGATCAGGCCTTCAATAGCTCCCACAATAAATGCAGGCAGCGCATTATAAAAATGTTTAGGACCGCTCAAAGGATTGTAAAGTTTGTTGAATGATAACAATGCACTCTTTTAATTGTTCTTCGGTGATTACCAGCGGAGGGGCGAATCTTATTTTATCTCCATGCGTGGGTTTCGCCAGCAAACCTTTTTCTTTCAATGCCAGGCAAATTTCCCAGGCCATATTTTCATCGCTGCTGTTGATTTCTATTGCATTCAACAGTCCTTTTCCGCGTACGGTTTGTATTAAAGGAGAACCTGTCTTTTTTAATGCCTCCCTGAAATAAGCCCCCAGCTTTTCTGATCGCTCGGCCATATTTTCGTCCAGCAGTACCTGCAAGGCCGCAATAGCTGTTACGCTGGCGAGTGGATTGCCCCCATAAGTAGAACCATGTTCTCCCGGTTTGATCGTTAACATGATTTCATCATCGGCCAGCACGGCACTAACAGGCAGCATACCTCCGCTGAGCGCCTTGCCCAATAACACGATATCGGGTCTTACATTTTCATGGTCGCAGGCCAGCATTTTACCGGTCCGGCACAAACCTGTTTGTATTTCATCTGCTATAAATAAAATATTATGTGCTTCGCATAATGTTTTACACTGGCTAAGATACCCGTCTTTGGGAACAAAAACCCCTGCTTCTCCCTGTATCGGTTCTACCAGGAAACCTGCAATATTTTCTTCAGACTTCAGTACATTATTAAGCGCCGCTATATCATTATAAGGGATGCTGATAAAACCTTTGGGAAAGGGGCCGAAGTTGTTTTTTGCGGAAGGATCGCTGCTAAAAGATATCACAGTAGTAGTACGGCCATGGAAATTATTATTGCAAACAATAATTTTCGCCTCGTTTTCGGGGATCCCTTTTACTTCGTAAGCCCATTTGCGACAAAGCTTAATAGCTGTTTCTACCGCTTCTACACCCGTGTTCATCGGCAATACCTTGTCATAACCTAATAGTTGCGTGATGTATTTTTCGAATTCCCCCAACTTATCATTATAAAATGCACGACTGGTTAAGGTAAGGGTTTGGGCCTGCTCCATAAAAGCTTGCACGATCTTAGGATGGCAATGCCCCTGGTTAACGGCCGAGTAGCCGCTCAGAAAATCGAAGTATTGGCGGCCTTCTACATCCCATACATAAACGCCTTGTCCTTTGGACAAGACAACGGGTAAGGGGTGATAATTGTGGGCGCCATATTGCTCTTCCAGTTCAATAAAATAGGAGGATGCTTGCTTTGTAGCGAAAGACATATCGGTTTCTTTTTAAAAATGAGTAAACAGGTTGCGGGTAAAAAAGATCAACCGTCAGTGGTTCAGCAGATCAAGATGCTGTTGTAAAAAGAAGATATGTTGTACAAATTTTTAATAAAAATTGCTTTGTACAAAGTAACGCGAAATTGGCAGAAGTAGCAAATACCATTTAGAGCGTTAAAAAAGCCTAAGTTTGGGGCGTATTTTGAAGAATTTTCAAATGAAAACCCATCCTTATATGAAACAATTATTTGCATTTCTGATAGCCATAACAATTTTTTCCTGCGGGAAAGATGATGACTTTAAGCCAGATGAACCGAACATTACGGTAGAGGCGCAAGCACTAACAAATGTTGCTTATGGCAGTGATAATTTACAGAAGATGGATTTTTATCTCCCAGCTAACCGTTCCACAGCCTCAACAAAAGTTATGATTTTATTACATGGAGGCGCCTGGGCAGAAGGCGATAAAGCAGATTTGAATAGCATTATCGATTCGCTACGCAGACGCATGCCTGATTGGGCTTTTTTAATTTAAATTACAGGTTAGCAGGTTTTTCAAGTAATAAGTTTCCAACACAGGAAGAAGATGTAAAGTCTGCTGTCAAATATATTTACGATCGACGCCAGAGCTTTAATATATCAGACAAATGGGTAATAGGCGGAGCCAGTGCCGGAGCTCACTTAGCAATGTTGCAGGCATATAAAAATAATCAAACCATTACTCCCAAAGCAGTGGTGGATTTTTTTGGTCCTGTTGACATGGTATCGTTGTATAATTTTTATGCAAGCACTGATCCCGGTACAGGGCTTCTGGTAAGCGTTTTGATGGGTGGGTCTCCAACTTCAAATGCTTCTATGTATCAAGCCAGTAGTCCCATTAATTTTGTTTCGGCTCAATCACCACCTACTATTATTTTGCAGGGGGCTAGATGATGTGGTTCCTGAAGAGCAGTCTTATGCGCTGGAAGCAAAATTGAAAAGTGTTAATGTGAAGAATCAGCTGGTATATTATGCTAATCAAACGCATGGATGGTCTGATCCAGCTATCTGGAATGATTGTCTTAACAAAATTCAAAACTTTCTTACTGTAAATGTGCCATAAATTCGTGGCATGATTCCTTTAGCTGAACGAATAAGACCCCGCAGCCTGGATGATGTTGTTGGTCAGCAACATTTAATAGGGAAGGGAAGTGTATTGCGTAAATCGGTAGAAAACAAATCCCTGGGCTCTGTTATTTTCTGGGGGCACCCGGAACGGGTAAAACTACCCTGGCCAATATTATTGCGCAGGAGCTTTCCATGTCTTTTTTGCATTGAGTGCGGTAAATGCCGGTGTAAAAGAAGTACGTGAGGTAATAGAAAAAGCAAAGCACGAATACCAGAGTATTTTATTTATAGATGAGATCCATCGCTTTAATAAAAGCCAGCAGGATGCCTTACTGCATGCTGTGGAGAAAGGTATTATCACGCTGATTGGTGCAACTACGGAAAACCCGTCTTTTGAGGTTAACAGCGCTTTGCTCAGCCGTAGCCAGGTATACGTGTTGAAGTCGCTCGAAGAGAAAGACCTGATAGCCTTACTTAATAAGGCTATAAAAGAAGATGAGGTACTCAAAAAGAAAAAGATCAGCTTAAAGGAAACAGCTGCTTTAATAAATATCAGCGGCGGCGATGCGCGCAAGCTGCTGAACTTACTCGAACTGGTTTGCAATACTTCGAGAGATAAAATAGAAGTAACGGATGCGCTGGTGATGGATATAGCCCAGAAAAAGTAGCTTTGTATGATAAAAGCGGGGAGCAGCATTATGATATTATATCAGCCTTCATTAAATCAATGCGAGGCAGCGACCCTAACGGCGCCGTGTATTGGCTGGCCCGTATGATCGAGGGAGGAGAAGATGTAAAGTTTATTGCGCGAAGAATGTTGATACTGGCCAGCGAAGATATTGGAAATGCCAACCCTAACGCGTTGTTGCTCGCCAATGCCACATTCGATGCGGTTAATAAAATAGGCCATCCTGAGTCGAGGATCATATTGTCGCAATGTGCGGTTTACTTAGCTACTTCTCCCAAAAGCAATGCTTCCTACGCAGCTATTAATGATGCAATGGCATTGGTAAGCCGAACCGGGGATCTGCCAGTCCCTTTGCATATCAGGAACGCGCCAACCAAACTCATGAAGAACCTGGATTACGGAAAGGGCTATCAATATGCCCATAGCTATGACAATAATTTTTCGCAGCAGGAATATTTACCCGAAGCTATTGCAGGAACCAAAATCTATGATCCTGGAAATAATCCACGCGAGCATGAACTACGCAATTACCTGAAAAAGCTGTGGAAGGATAAGTATGGATATTGAGGTGAATAGTGAATGGTGAATAGTAAGTAGTGAATAGGGCTTAGAGTTTATCGAAGTGTAGGAAGAAGTGTGAAGTTGCGATTCCATTCGAAATATTACATGAATTCTGCGATTGTTGGCGTTTTGAATGCATGAGTATACGTCTTAATGTTTCTTCCCGTCTTAATGGTTCAAAAAACTGATTGATGGTAAATAGTTACCCATGAGTTTTAAGTAAATCATGAAGGAGTTAACGGTAGTTAAGGGTCTGCTTGCCTTCAGCATTCAAAATGTTATAGGAGCGGAAGCGACCAGAACTGTCTTTTTCTGTAAGCTTGTTATTAGAGATTTGTCTTAATGTTTCTTGCCTTAATGGTTCAGAATACTAGCCGATAGTAAATAGTTACCCATGAGTTTTAAGTAAATCAAGAAGGAGTTAACGGTAGTTAAGAGTCTGCTAGCCTTCAGCATTCAAAACGTTATAGGAACGGAAGCGACCAGGACTGTCTGTTTCTGTAAGCTTGTTATTAGAGATTTGTCTTAATGTTTTACCCAACCCCAACTAATTAGCCAGATCTACTTGTGCATAGCCTCTATTAGGTATTGTTACACCCAGGTTGGTTAGGGTATATTTGTATGTACAAAATTCCCGGAGTAAACATCATACTCTAAACATAAAAACACCCTATATGGCAACCGTTAAAATACCGGTGCAGTTTGAGAAATCACTGCAGGAGCCGGTAAATCTTTCTGTAATCCTTGCCGATGCGCAGGGAAATATTTTCCAGCAGTCTCCTGTAGATGAAAAAGGAGATGCCAGCTTTGATGAAGCTTTTTTGAAAAGAGGCAACCTGCAGGTGATAGTGCTTCCTAATGTGGAAGACAGCCTGGATGGCGTCACGCATCTGCAACAATTAGAGCGCTTCCGGCCCTACGTTTCATCTATCGACTGGCGCGATGGTAACCGCCCCCTTATTAAACCTATTCCTCCGATATTCACGGAGTATTGGTTGCTTCGCTTTTGCAGGGTATTAGGGCGTTTAACCAAAACATACCTTATTGGTAATAATCAGCTGCAGTTGCCTGTTTGTAAAGCAAGGGTAAATATTTGTGAAGTAGATAAAATATTCTGGCTGATCAGGAAAATTCCCGATCCCATTATTCTGAGGATACCAGAACTTTTCAGGATAGCTCCCAAACTCAATATTCCTAAACCTAATGTATTTACTACCACTTCCATCATCAGGCCCAATATCTTAGTGAGGCCTACTAATACAGCGCCTGCCGCTGAGCCGATCATTAAGCTGGATCCTGCCATAGCAGCTAAGTTCAATACCACTAATATCCCGGTATTGAGAAATGAATTGGTCAATAATTTTAAACTCCTCATACCTCATTTTTGTCGTATTCCCTGGTTATGGCCTTATTTTTATCGCTGCGATAAAATAAAGACCACCTATACCGATGAGAATGGTCGCTTCGATACCAATATTATTTATTTTACCAATGGAGATAAGCCGGATATTTATATCTGGGTAGAATGTTTGATCAATGGGGTTTGGGAAACCGTGTATCGTCCGGCTATAGCCTGCAATACCCGTTGGGACTATGTTTGCGGATCGGAGATCAATATCAGTATTACAGATCCTCGGGTAACACCCAACTGCGGCCCGGTACTGGGTGGTGAAGCGGTATGGATACGAACTATAGGGAATTTTTCGGTAAGAGATGTATTACAAACTTCTAATAATACACCTATACAGGGTGTGTCTTTTGAAAGAAAAGGTTTGTTCCGGTATGGCGCTGATCATCGCTCTCCCTTTGCAACAACCGCTACCAGTGCAAAGCTGAATTTTTCTATCATTTTTGGAAGTGGACTTCCTTTATCGGGTGCCAAATATTTTAGATGGATGTGTAGAAAAACGCATAATGAAGCTATGGTGCCCGAATCGGGTGCTGATATTGCTTTGACAGCGGATATACATCGTCCTTACCTGGTGGAACGGATGGAAGGTTTGACCAAACATTTTGATGTACGTTCGGTACTGCTGGGACCTTTTACAGTTAATAGTAAAGCATTGTACCTGATCCCGCCAATTAATCCTGTAGGCTTTGAAGGGATCACCGATTCTGTAGGATGGATGAGCATGGGTGTATTTACTACCGACCTGGATACCAGGACGCTTGCCGGAGATGGGTTGTATGAGTTTTGGCTGGAGATATTCGACCAGGCAGGAAACCGGGTGAATCCACCACAGGCTTTCTTCCAGATCCCTACCGTTGCCAACTTTAATAGCAGTGAAACCGCTTCTGCTGAATATTTTGGTATTCAGAATGGCATGAATGCGTTCAAAATGCTAGTAAGGGTGGATAGCCTGAATAATAAAACAGTAGCTGAGATATATCCTGTAAGACTCACCACTGGTCCTGGAGGCCCCTACAGGGTATCCAATCCATGTGGCTTCCTGGATTATTCAAACGGCGGAGAGAAAAACATATCCATTCCGTTTAAGGCTTACCAGGCGAATAATTTTGCAGATTTTTCGTTCAGTGTGGGCAGGGGTAATGCAGGTACAGGCGCGTTCCCAACTGTAGCCAGCATTAGTGGTATGGTGATAGGAGATGCCGGGCGGTATGTAAGAGATGTAGACGGTGTATACATGCCGGATGATTCACCAGACCTGGAATTTAGTCCTGATGAGTTAATGCAAACATGCGCTGCCGGTGGCAGAGCTGCTTTTACCGAGAGCCTCTATGTAAATGCGCTGCATGTGGATGGTTACCGGCAACTGGATGAGCTGGATTCCAGCGCCAGCGCTGCTTTTGCTTTAAGCAGGCTGACCTGAGACAAGCCGGCCTTCGGTTTCTTAGACATATCCTTTTAATAATAGCCAGTGGTTTGAACCACTGGCTATTATGGTAGCAGAAACATTCTTAGCAAGCCAACGGTTTAAACCTTTGGCTTGTGTTTTATATAAGAGCCTCTACCATGCTATTTCTTCAGCACCGTTTCAAATAATTTAAAAATTCTTTTATACTCGTCGGTCCAGCTGCTGGGCTCTACAAATCCATGATCTTCCATAGGGTAGCCTGCCAGCTCCCAATTATCTTTGCCTAGCTCTATCAGGCGCTGTGCCAGTTTTACCGCATCCTGGTAATGTACGTTTACATCTACCATACCATGACAAATCAATAGATCACCTTTTAATCCCTTGGCAAAATATAAAGGCGAACTGCGATAATAAGCCAGGCTATCGTTGTAAGGCTCGTTTAATATATTAGAAGTGTAGCCATGATTGTAATTGGCCCAGTCCGTAACTGGTCTTAAAGCGGCTCCTGCTTTAAAAACTTCCGGTTGGGTAAACATGGCCATTAATGCCATAAAGCCTCCGTAAGATCCTCCATACAAACCTACATGCTGTGGATTTACTCCATAACTATCTACCAGATATTTTACTGCATCTACATGATCACTCAGGTCTTTACCTCCCATGTGCCTATAGATCCCGGTACGCCAGTCGCGGCCATAGCCGCGCTACCCCGGTAGTCAATATCCATAACATAATAGCCATTGTCAGCCAGCATATTGTTAAACATAAACTCCCTGAAATAACTGCTCCACCATTTATGCGCATTTTGTAAATAACCTGCACCATGTACAAATAAAACAGCAGGTTTATTGGGATGTGGATTGGAGGGTTTATAAACTCTTGCATATACCAGGGCACCATCGGCAGCTTTAAAAGAAATAACCTCCGGCTCTCTCCAGGCATAAGATTTAAATTCTTCACTCTGAGATTTAAAGGTGATTTGTTGAGCAGCAGTGCCAGCTTTAACCGGTTGCAGGTAGAGCTCCCAGGGTTGGTTGGAGTAAGAATGTAATACCGCAACATTTTTCTCGTCCGGCGCAAGGCTGGTTTCATTAGCGCCTGTCATATTGGTGATACGTTCTTTTGTACCTGTTGCAATATGGAGTTTGTAAAAATGCTTTTCGCCCGGGTGCACTTCGTTTGTGGTAAGGTAGAAAGATTTTTTATCTTCTGAAAGAATGGCTTCCTGTACTTCATACTTACCGGAGGTGAGTGCTTTCTTTTCACCGTTTTGCAGGTTAACGGTATACAAATGAGCATAACCCGTAGCTTCAGATTGAAACCAGAACAGATCTTCATTGATCCAACCCATACTGCTGCTATTGATGCCCGGGCCGCCGATCCAGGCTTCATCCCGCTGGCGATCGAGTAGGCTGAGCTTGTTCAGGTTGATGTCCCATTGCATGAGCCAACGGTCTTTATTATCATCAGAATGAATCTCCAATACCAGGTGTTTTCCTTTGGGCGACCAGGATACACCATAAACAGAAACAGCTCTTTGTGCGCTGTCTTTTTCTTTTATCAAAAGCTTTAGGATAATCCTTTAAATAATCAGGTAAATCCCTGATGCCCGGGATGGAACCAATGGGCAATGTCAATACGCTGTCACGTTCTCTGTCATACACATAAAATGCGGAGCTCCCCTGTTCGGCGCCTACTTTATTTCTTCCGGAGATATCGGTGGTATAGCCACTTTCAGTTACATAATCGGGTATAATAGTATTTTTGGTAGTAACGGGTTTAAACGTACGGTAACTTACAAACCGGCCATCGGGACTAATGTTCAGGCCTCTTACCGAACCCTCACGCACCAGCAAATAACGTAGTTCTTTTTCTTTGGGCAAGGCCTTACGGTATGCATCGCTGGTGTCATTTTTAGTTTTTCTTTCCCGCAGCACATCAAAGTTTACGAGCTGGTCATTCTTTAACCAATCTTCTTCTTTGCCTGCAGATGGCTTGCTGCCGAAATTGTTATTGTTAGCGCCGATATTGGTAAGTTGCTGGGTTTCGCCGCTAATAATATCCCAGGCGTATAAGTTGCTGTTTCGGGTATAGACAATCTTTTTCTCTCCAAAACTAAATTGCGGAGTTGTTTCAGTTTCGATGGTGTTGGTGATGCGCCTGGTAGTACGGCTGGGTATGTCTGTAAAGAAAATGTCACCATTCTTTTCAAAAACGTAACGGGTACGGCCAAGGTTATATACATAGCTGCCTGGTCTTGATAATAGCTGTCTTTGTGCTACAGGAGCTTTTTGGGGTGTACGATTTTTGAGGGTAATGAAGTAAAGAGAATCTGCCGGCTTGTGATCGGGGTTCCATAGGAAATATAAAGTGTCCCCGGTTCGGTTCCATTGTGGTTGTGAAGGCGAACTGCCCATCCACTTTGGATCACGCATTATTTTTGCACCGTTAAGGGTGCCAGCTTGTTTTGGGCCTGAATACTTACTGCGAAACAGGAAAAAAGAGAAAGAAAAAATATTTTTTGCATCAAATACACTTTAGGGTATAAATTTACTCGTTTGCGATTTATTTTTTATGTTGCCAGCAGACAATTAAAAAGTCAACCTGAATTTATGATCAATTGGATTTGCAAGTCGTTTAATGAGCTTACGCTGGAAGAGTTGTACCTGGCTCTGCAATTGCGTAGCGAAGTTTTTGTGGTAGAGCAGCATTGTTATTACCAGGACGTGGATAACAAAGATGTTAAGAGCTACCATCTGATGGGATGGCAAGATGGCGTGTTATTAGCCTACGCTCGGTTGTTGCCTCCCGGTGTAAGTTATGCCGAACAATCTATAGGAAGAGTGGTGTTGAAGAAAGAGGCTCGCAAATCCGGAACAGGTAAGTTGTTGATGAACGAAAGTATCGGGCGAAGCTACCAGATATTCGGAAAGGCGCCTATAAAAATAGGAGCGCAATATCATTTGAAGAAATTTTATGAGCTGCTGGGCTTTGAACAATGCAGTGATATTTATGATGACGCAGGTATTGATCATATTGAAATGGTAACTTCCTGAAAAGTCTTCTTGAACCAGGTTAAGTAGTGTAGTTAATCTACCTTATTTCATAGCCACTGTTATTGTCTCAATTTTGTGGAACAATTAAAGACAGTAATTATGGACAATAAAATATTAGGACTGCATCACATAACTGCGATAGCAGGCAACGCACAGGAGAATTTTAATTTTTATACACAGGTTTTAGGATTGAGGTTGGTGAAAAAAACTGTCAACTTCGATGATCCGGGAACTTATCACTTTTATTATGGTAATGAAGAAGGTGCTCCCGGTACCATTCTTACCTTTTTCCCATGGCAGGGAATACCTAAAGGCAGGACAGGGGCAGGTATGGCAACAGAGATCGCTTATTCCGTTCCCGAAGGAAGCCTGGAGTTCTGGAAAGAAAGACTGAACCGTTACCAGGTAGCAACCGGTGAGGTGGTTGAGCGCTTTGGAGTACAGTACTTACCTTTTACCGATCCTGATGGACTTAATCTGAGTCTTTTAACACCGAAATCTGAGGATAACCGTAAAGGGTATGCAACATCTGCCATAACACAAGATGTAGCTACTAAGGGTTTCTATAATACCACGCTTACGTTAAACAGGTTGGAGCCAACGGCTAAAATTCTTACGGATATATTCGGCTATCAACAAACTGAGCAGGAAGGGAATCGTTACCGGTTTGTAACTGAGGCGGTGAATGAAGCAAACGTTATAGACATACTGTTAGATGAATCGGCTAAACCTGGCTACAATGCAGGCGGTACCAATCACCATATCGCATTCAGGGTGAAAGATGACGAAGTGCAAATGAATTTTCGCGAAAAGATCTTGAGTGCAGGTCACCAGATCACACCTAAAATAGACCGCGACTATTTTTATTCCCTTTACTTCCGTGAGCCAGGTGGAGTACTTTTTGAAATAGCTACCGATAACCCTGGCTTTACAGTAGATGAACCTCTTACAGAATTAGGGTCAGCACTGAAATTACCTAAACAGTATGAGCCTTCCAGAAGCGAGATAGAGAAAGTATTACCGGTGTTGAGTTAGTATTTAACCGTCAGGACGCCACGGCGCAACGAACAGTGCGGAGATCTTTTAGCATGACTTGGCGCAATCAGTTTATAGTACCAACGCTGATTTTTCCAGTTAGTTCAATAAATTTTTAAAAATGGAGTATATTATGCATTTAGAAAACATCATAACATCGGGCAATATTAATAATCCATCAAAGGCGTTGATACTCTTACACGGCAGGGGCGCCAGGGCGGAAGATATCTTGTCACTGGCCAATCATCTCCATGTAAAAGATTATTTGCTGCTCGCGCCACAGGCTACTAATAACAGCTGGTATCCACAGTCATTTATAGCTCCTCTTGGGCAAAACCAACCCTGGCTGGATAACGCTTTGTTGTTGGTGGAAGATACAGTGGCTACGGCTATGGCTAGGGGTATAGCGAAGGAGCATATCTATTTTGCAGGATTCTCCCAGGGAGCCTGTTTGACATTGAATATATAACACGCAACGCTACAAGGTATGGTGGCGCGGTGGCTTTTACCGGCGGACTGATCGGTGACCGTATTTATAGCGATCACTATAAAGGCAACTTTGCTCAAACGCCTGTTTTTATTGGTACCAGCGATCCCGATTTTCATGTGCCGGTGGAGCGGGTTCACGACTCGGCTACAATACTTAAATCAATGGGCGCTGAGGTGACGGAGAAAATATATCCCGACATGGGACATACGATCAATAGCGACGAGATCAGCCTGGCAAATAGCCTGGTTTTTAAATAGGTTGGCCGTGGCCTGTTTTATTAACGACTTAAAAACTTCAAAAAATAATTATGCAAACAATTCAATACCCTTTAGCAGATCGTGGTACCAAAGATATCGGTTGGTTACGCAGCAATTTTGTTTTCAGCTTCAGTAATTACTATAACCCGGTAAAAAGCAGTTTTGGAACTTTATTCGCTTTTAACGATGATTACCTGGAAACAGGTAAGGGATTTGGTATTCACCCTCATATTAATATGGAAATTATATCCATACTACTAAAGGGAAAGATGAATCATAAAGATACCATGGGATATAGTACCGTAATTGAAGAAGGTGGTGTGCAAATTATGAGCGCGGCAGCGGGCTGAAGCATGAGGAGTACAATATAGGAGAAGAAGAAGTGAACTTCCTTCAGATATGGATCTATCCTAAACAGCAAAATATTAACCCACGTTACCAAACCCGTAGTTTCCCGAAAGCGCAACGAAAAAATCAACTCGTTACCATAATCTCCGGAGAGGAAGGTTTAGCTCATTGCTGGATCAATCAGAATGCTAAATTGTCTTTAGGTTATTTTGAAAAAGGTAAGCAGGTTAATTACCAGTTCCGACCTGAAAATATGTGCCTGTTTGTATTTAATATTTCGGGCAGTATTACCGTGAATGGTCAGCAGGTGCCCGAGCGTGATGCTATCGGCATCTGGGATACTGACAATGTATCTATTGACAGTAACGAGGAAAGTGAGTTTCTGATTATTGAAACGGTGATCAACCAAAAATAGTGGCTGTGGGGCTGTTTATACAAATAGCCCCCAGTCATCTGTATACTCATCTTTTTCAAAAGTGCTGATCCATGCTTTAAACAGTTCTCTGAACTGATCAATCTCAACCCTTATTAAATCTACATATTGCTCTTCCGTTTCGTCTTCAGCGCCTAATGTAAGCAGGGAGCTGGCTACATGTTGCGCATTCTTGCGAATGATAGCTGCATTCTCCATGCGAAGTACATACATGCTGCCTACTTCCGAGCTCCTGATCTTTACACCTACTTCGTAGGCATCACCCAGCACCATGTATTTCAAATCGTCGGTATAGGAAATGTTTTCCGCTTCTTCAGATTTAGTAGTGTCTAAAGCCCCTTTGAGCATCAGCATAATCTCCTTCCATTTCTGGTAAAGTGCTTTACATGCCTCACGGGTGGGATTAGGTTTCCACTCTTCACCTTCTTCATCATCCAGCGGAAGTCTGTCGTCATCCCAGTCGGGCAGGTCGCTTAGGTTGTCGATATGCATAGTGTTTAATTAAGTTCGGTTTTAAGAAAATGGCCGGTATAGCTCTCTTTACAGTCTACCAGTCCTTCAGGTGTGCCTTCAAATAATATCTGTCCGCCGCCATCACCGCCTTCAGGTCCCAGGTCGATAATATGATCTGCAATTTTTATTACATCCATATTGTGCTCAATGATCAGTACCGTATTGCCCCTGTCTGCCAGCTTATCCAAAACGTCAATGAGATGTTTGATGTCTTGGAAATGCAAGCCCGTAGTCGGCTCATCTAAGATATAGAAAGTTTTACCAGTATCTTTTTTAGAAAGCTCAGTACTGAGTTTTACTCTTTGTGCTTCACCTCCGCTTAGCGTTACAGCACTTTGCCCCAGGGTGATATATCCCAAACCTACGTCCTGTAAGGTTTTTATTTTCCTGAATATATTGGGCACTGCCTGGAAGAATACGACAGCGTCATCCACCGTCATGTCTAATACATCAGAAATGGATTTGCCTTTATAGCGTATCTCCAGGGTTTCACGGTTATATCTCTTACCGTTACACTTTTCGCAGGGCACATAAACATCGGGTAAAAAGTTCATTTCAATAACACGCATACCACCGCCTTCACAAACATCACAGCGACCGGTTTTTACATTGAACGAAAAACGTCCTGCATTATAGCCACGGATCTTAGCTTCGGGTACTGAGGCAAACAAAGTCCTGATATCTGTAAAGAATCCACAATAAGTAGATGGGTTACTACGTGGAGTACGTCCTATAGGGGATTGATCAATTTCTACCACCTTATCAATATGCTCTAACCCTTTGACCGACTTATGTGGCATAGGGTGCATTTTGCTGGCAGGAAAACAATGGTTGCTTAAAATGGGGTACAGGGTTTCATTAATTAACGTAGACTTACCACTGCCACTAACGCCTGTAACAACAATCATTTTACCTAGCGGAAATTTCACACTTACGCCTTGCAGGTTATTGCCTGTAACGCCTTTCAACTCTACAAACTTACCATTGCCCTTACGCCGTTCTTTGGGTGTTTCAATTTTTAGATGACCATTAAGGTATCCGGCTGTGATGGTATCCAGCTTCAAAATTTCTTTAGGAGTACCCTGCGCCACTACACGTCCGCCATGGTGGCCTGCACGCGGACCAATATCGATCAGGTAGTCGGCGGCCAACATAATATCTTTATCATGTTCCACTACCAAAACGCTGTTGCCTATATCGCGCAGGTTCTGCAGTGAATGAATCAGTCGCTGGTTGTCTCTTTGATGTAAACCAATCGAAGGTTCATCCAGGATATAAGTAATACCTTGTAATTGCGATCCTATCTGTGTGGCCAACCTTATTCTTTGTGACTCGCCGCCGCTCAGCGTGCGGCTGGGACGGTTAAGCGATAGGTAGGTGAGGCCAACGTCCAGCAAAAAGCCCAAACGTTCTCTTATTTCTTTAAGGATATCTTTAGCAATAGCATTTTGCTTTTTGCTTAAACGAAGTTCAATGCCATCGAGCCATGCGGCAAGATTGTCAAGATTAAGATTACTGAGGTAAGCAATATTTTTATTGTCGATCTTAAACCAAAGGCTTTCTTTCTTTAAGCGTTCGCCATTGCAGGATGGGCAGGGTTGCAACTCCATAAATTTCTCTACCCATTCTCTTAGCCCCTCATTGCTTTGCGTAGAAAGATACCAGCGTTTCAGCATGGGGATAATACCCTCGTAGCTGCCCGTGTAATAATCAGGAATCGATTCATCCGTGCCGTCCAGGTGCAATGACTGGGTGGCTTCGCCATCTCCATACAATAGCAGGTCAAGCTGTGCCTGTGGTATATCTTTAATGGCTTTGTTCAGATTGATTTTGTGCTTGCGTGCAAAAGCTTCCACCTGTTTATAAACACTGGCTTCTCTCTCTTCTCCCAGGGGCGCTATTCCTCCCTCCTTAATAGTTTTAGAAGGGTCAGGCAACACCAGGCCGATATTAATTACTGAGCTGGTACCCAAACCACGGCAATAGGGGCAGGCACCGTAAGGTGAGTTAAATGAAAACGAATTAGAGAGAGGGTTCTTCGTAACTGATGCCGGTATCTTCACACATCAGCATTTTAGAGTATTGGGTGATTGTGGCTTCACCATTTACCAATACAAACATGAGGTCCTTACCTAATTTTAAACCCTGCTGAACGCTTTGGCTTAATCTTGCCTTAAGATCGTCTGTCACCTGCAATCGGTCAACAACCAATTCAATATCGTGAATTTTATATCTATCTACCTGCATTTTAGCAGTAATATCTTTTATTTCCCCGTCTACCCGAACCTTTAAAAAGCCTTTCTTTCGTACATCCTCAAACAGTTCGCGATAATGGCCTTTGCGTCCTCTAACCAGCGGAGCCAGCAGGTTTATTTTTTACCCTGGAACCGCTCAAAAATGTTTTCCACGATTTCTTCCTCACTCCATTTTACCATCTTTTTGCCCGTGTTGTAGGAGTAAGCTTCGCCTACACGTGCATAAAACAGCCGGAAGAAATCATACACTTCTGTAACAGTACCCACCGTAGACCTTGGGTTTTTATTGGTGGTCTTTTGTTCTATGGATATCACAGGGGAGAGTCCTGTTATCTGGTCTACATCGGGACGCTCCATATCGCCTATGAACTGGCGTGCGTAGGCTCCAAATGTTTCCATATAGCGACGTTGTCCCTCAGAATAAATAGTGTCAAAAGCCAGAGAGGATTTTCCGCTACCACTAATTCCGGTGATAACCACTAACTCGTTTTTGGGTATAGATATATCAATGTTTTTCAGGTTATGCACCCTTGCTCCGGTTACATCTATCGTATTTAAGTCTTTATTTTTCAATTTGTTTCCCCTGTTTTTTGTGGATTCAGTGTGTGCAAAGTTAGTGCGGATCTAAATCATAACTAAAATCTAAAATAAAGGTTTAATCAACGGTAAATAAATTTTGGCATAATAATTTCTTTTTAGAAGCATTGATTCCGGTAGGGGTGTACAATAATGAACTACTTCAATTGGATTTTATATTTATCAAACACCGGATCCTGTTTAAAGGCAGGGTTTTAGGGTGTGACCATTAAAACAGTAAAAAAATCTACAAATGAAAAAGAATTTTCTTTTAATGGTGGTGCTCTCTTTATCTATAGCTACCACTTCTTTTGCCCAGTCATCTGCCACGCCAGAAGTTCCTAAAAATTATAAGCCTCAGCCAAAGGAGTTGGCGCCAATGCCAGGGGAATTAACAGACGAAATGATTTTTCCGGTTTTAGGAAAGTATGATTATGTAAATCAGGAAGGTGAAGTAGCCAGCGTAACAGTGAGTAGAGATGCAGAAAATAAAGGTGTGGTATGGATTAACGGTATGCCTCAAGGTAAGTTTAAGGCAGACCTCAAACAATCTCCGTGCACCTATAAAATACCGGTTCAGAAAACTTTGCAAAATGATGTAGACGTTGTTGCAACAGAAGATACACAATCAGGAGCAGAAAAGGTAGCACCCAGATACTCAGGTAAGTCTTTGAAAGAAGGCACCCTGATCTTTGACTCGGCCAGCCAAAAGTTATACGTTAATGTAGGTGCTAAGTTTGACGAAGAAAATCCTGCAGCGATTTTCCCGGAAATGACAGCGGCGGATGAAAGCCTTGCTACGGCTACGCCTGTAGAAGAAGTTGATGCCACTCAGGAAAATGTAAAAAAGCAGAAAAAAAGATAAGAAAAAAACTTCTCTTGCGAAAGGCACCAATTATGTGCTCACAAAAGTTGTAGAAGTAGCTGCAGCACCTGTTAGCACACAGCAGTAAAACATGTCCTATTAAAATTTATGTAAAAGGTTGCCTTTAAGGCAACCTTTTTATATGTTCATTTGTCTATATTCAAAATTCGCTGGCACGTAGTTTGTTAACTGCCTGTTAGCAATCTGAGAGGTTAAGGTTAGGTAGAAATAAATATATATATGTTTGGTCTTACATTTATTTTTGTGCCTTAATATTTTAAAATTTAAAAACTTATTCTGATGAAAATCGTTAAAACAACATTATTCGCTACTGCTTTTGCAGGTTTAACATTGGCAGGTTGCGAAAGTGCAACCAGAACTCAAAAAGGTGCAGCCATTGGTGTTGGTGGGGGTGCCGCTATAGGAGCAGTTATTGGTAAAGCAACAGGAAATACAGCTTTGGGAGCTATTATCGGTGCTGCTGTGGGTGGTACAGCTGGTGCCATCATTGGCAAAAAAATGGATAAACAGGCCGAAGAGATCAAGCAGGAAGTTCCGGGCGCTAAGGTGGAAAGGGTAGAAGAAGGTATAGTTGTAGAGTTTAGTAGTGCTGTACTATTCGGCTTTGATCAGGCTGCAATAACAAGTGCATCTAAATCTACATTAGATGACCTGATCAAAATTCTTAACAAATATCCTGATACAGACGTGGAAATACAAGGGCATACAGACAATACGGGGACTGAAAAGTATAACCAGGCTTTGTCTGAGAGAAGAGCATCTGTTGTATCCAATTATTTAGCCGATAAAGGAATTGGTCTTCAGAGATTAAGTACGATCGGGTATGGTTTAAGAAATCCAAAATACTCAAACGATACGCCGGATGGACGTTCACAAAATCGTCGGGTGGAGTTCCTGATCACAGCAAATGATAAGATGAAATCTGACGCTGCTAAAGAAGCCGGCACAAAATAATCAGAAAACTTTAAGGTAAACGGGTTGGTTATCCGTTTACCATATAAATCAATTCGCATTTTTAATCCGTATCTTATGGAACTACATTTACGAAGAGTATATACAGTTCCGTCAGATTATTTAGTACATAAAATTTTATACTGATGAAACTCAAAAAATTATTATTTGGAGGTTTGTTATTCACAGCTTTTAGTTTAACAGCTTTACAATCGAATGCGCAGGCTGGCCGTTTTGGTATCAATGCAGGCGCTAATTTTTCAAATATTACAGGAAAAGACGCCCCCGATGCGTATAAATTGAAAACAGGATTTCAAGCCGGCGTTACTTATGACATTGGTATTGCTGACGACTTTGTAATTCAGCCAGGGTTAAGCTACGTTCAAAATGGAGCTAAAATTGATGGTTTTGATGCCAAAGTTCAGTTGAACTATCTGCAGTTGCCGGTTACCTTTCAGTACCAGCCGGAATTGGGATCAGGTCACCTTTTGCTGGGCGTAGGACCTTATGTTGGAATGGGTATTGGCCAGGTTAAAGGCACTGGTGGAGACTTAACGTTGAAAAGAGATTGGGATGAAGCTGGTTTAAAGAAAATCGATGCTGGTGGAAAACTGTTAGCAGGTTACCAGTTAAGTAATGGTTTGTCTTTAAACCTGAATGCAAACCTTGGATTGCTTAAATTGTATGATGTAGATAATCCTCCAACGGTTAACAACACTTCTTTTGGTGTTACCGTAGGATATAAATTCTAAAAAAGAAAATATACCATGAGTCGCCTCCACAAACCCTGTGGGGGCGATTTTTATTAAGTAACTGTTGCGTTTATGGAGCATGTCACGTCTTATGTGGGAACATGAACTATATTTGCGTTTAATTTAAAAACAAAAAGCTTATGAGATTAAGACCTTTTTTGGCGGCCGGAATGGTAGCTGGCCTTTTATGTAACCTAAACCAGGCTGAAGCACAGGTTCAGTTTGGTGTGAGAGCAGGTGCCAACTTTTCAAACGTTATTTCAAAAGACCCTGATGGTAATAAAGCTGATTTTACTTTAAATCCGGGTTTTCATGTGGGTGCAACCGTTGATATTGCTATTGCCGACGAATTTGCCTTACAGCCCGGACTGTTATTTACGCAGAAAGGGTTTCAGTCGGAAGTAATTACGCCCATTGTTACAACAGCAAGTACTGCAACATCTCACCATATAGAAGTTCCGGTAAATTTGATTTTTAAGCCAGAATTAGGTGGGGGCAAGCTCCTTTTAGGAGCCGGACCTTATGTAGCGTATGGCGTAGGAGGAAGGTTTATCAGGACTCGTAAGGAATGGTATAAGCCAGTGGAGGATGCAGATCCTGTTATTTTAACTAATAAGGAAAATATAAGGTTGCAGTTTCTTGAAGATGTAAACGACCAGGATGCTAATAAAATCAGATATAGCAAGCCTTTTGACTATGGAGCGAGTCTTTTGGCTGGTTATGAATTGAAAGGAAAGTATTCGGCTCAATTAAATGCACAGCTGGGATTAGCAAACCTAGAACCCACTTCTAATGGTAGCAAATTAGGAAGTAAATTTAAAAATGTAGGCTTTGGTATCTCTTTAGGGTATAAATTTTAATAGGAAAGACAATTGTTAGAGCCGCATCTTTTATGATGCGGTTTTTTTGTTGGCGTTGGCTTATTGATCAGGAATAATCCTCTATAATAAAGAGATGTATTACTATCAACTTTTTTATTTGTCAAATCTAACCTATATTTGCGCTTCGTTCTTTTATATACTTATCAAGAAAGGCAGAGGGTATGGCCCTGTGAAGCCTTGGCAACCTGTTCCGGCTCTAATGGAACAAGGTGCCAATTCCAACTCCGGAAAGTTTTCGGAGAAAGATAAGCCGGTAGTTTCAGATCAACACATCTCATTTATATATGAAGCCCGCCTGCCTATCTGGCGGGCTTTTTTATTGTCCTTTCTTGCTGAATATATTCGTGAATCGAAAGCCAAAATGAATTTTATTTTGTAATAACAAAAAATGGAAATATTTTAGAGGAGATGTTTCAACACCCGCATATCAATTCTTGTGCCATTGCCACTGCAATGTGTTATTGTATGCGTTGTATGCCCCCGCGGGCATAATATATCTTCCAGGGCTCCGGCCTTTCCAATTTTTTTACGGTTATTTCATTTTATTACTTCATTCTTATAAACATTTTTATGAGTCAGAAACTACATTTCGACACTTTACAATTGCATGCAGGTCAGCAACCCGATCCCACTACCGGAAGCCGGGCTTTGCCGATTTACCAAACAACTTCTTACCAGTTTAAAAACGCCGAACATGCTGCCAATCTTTTCGGATTAAGAGAATTTGGGAACATCTACACCCGTATTATGAACCCTACCACGGATGTATTTGAACAAAGGCTGGCTGCCCTAGAAGGCGGGGTGGCTGCTGTAGCTACTTCATCAGGACAGGCAGCTCAATTTTTAGCTATTACCAATATCCTGGAGGCGGGAGATAACTTTGTTAGTACTTCTTTCGTATATGGCGGCACTTATAACCAGTTTAAAGTTGCCTTTAAAAGATTAGGCATTGAAGCCCGGTTCGCCGAAGGCGATAATGTTGATAGCTTCCGCACTAAAATCGACGGTAAAACCAAAGCTATTTACCTGGAAACAATTGGTAACCCCAAACTCAATATCCCCGATTTTGAAAAGTTTGTAGCGTTAGCAAAAGAGTTTGAGATTCCCTTGATTGTGGACAACACATTCGGTGCTGGCGGTTACTTATTTAAACCTATTGAGCATGGAGCCAATATTGTAGTGAACTCTGCTACCAAATGGATTGGCGGACATGGAACCAGCATTGGTGGTGTGATTATAGACGGCGGTAATTTTAATTGGGGTAATGGAAAATTTCCTCATTTTACAGAGCCGTCGGAAGGCTATCATGGCCTGAAGTTCTGGGATGTGTTTGGAGAAGGTAATCCCTTGGGCTTGCCTAATATAGCTTTTGCTATACGGGCGCGTGTAGAAGGTTTGAGAGATTTCGGTCCCGCTCTTAGCCCCTTTAACTCCTTCCTGCTATTGCAAGGTATTGAAACCTTATCACTACGGGTACAACGCACGGTAGATAATGCATTGGCTTTAGCTAAATGGTTAGAGGCGCACGATCAGGTCGAATTTGTATGGTATCCTGGTTTGGAAAGTAGCGAGTATCATGAACTGGCAAAAAATACCTGACCAACGGTTTCGGAGGTGTGTTACAGTTCGGTATTAAAGGCGGCATCGAAAACGGAAAGAAATTTATTGACAGTTTGAAATTGGTGAGTCACCTGGCTAATGTGGGTGATGCCAAAACACTGGCCATACATCCGGCATCTACCACGCACGAACAATTAAGTGATGAAGAAAGAAAAGGAGCTGGTGTATTAGACAATCTGATACGCATCAGCGCCGGTATTGAATATATAGATGATATAAAAGCGGATTTTGAGCAGGCTTTTGCTGCCGTATTCGCATAAATAAAATTAAAACTGTCTCAGGTATTGATTGGCTTGAGACAGTTTTTTATCAATATGAAGCAAGAGGTTTTTAAGTATAACGGGTTATTTGTATTGGAGAGTGGGGCAGTTTTGAAAAATCTGCACCTGGCTTATACTACGTATGGAACGTTGAGTAAAGAACGCGATAATATTGTATGGATATTTCATGCTTTAACAGCTAATAGCTGTCCACACGAGTGGTGGCCTGAAATGATAGGTGAGGGACGAGTATTTGACCCTGCAAAGCATTTTATTATTTGTGTGAATATGCCGGGTAGCTGCTACGGCAGTATTAGTCCGCTGGATGTTAATCCTGAAACAGAAGCCGCATACTATCATCAGTTTCCCTTTTTTACTATCAGGGATATGGTGCATGCTTATCGCCTATTACAATCGAATCTTGGCATTACGAAGATCAGAGTAGGAATAGGCGGAAGTACAGGTGGGCAGCAGTTAATGGAATGGGCTGTTCAGGATCCCGGGCTATTTGAATACATTTTCCCGATAGCCACCAATGCTGTGCATTCGGCATGGGGAAAGGCTTTTAATGCTTCGCAGAGATTGGCTATAGAGGCCGATGCTAGCTGGTTGAACCAGGCTGATGATGCAGGGAAAAAGGCCTGGAGGTTGCCAGAAGCATAGCATTACTGTCTTATAGGACTGACATGGCTTATAATAAAACCCAGTCTGAAGCCAGTGATGACCTGATCGAAGGATTTAAAAGCGAAAGCTACCAGCGCTACCAGGGATCGAAACTTTCGGCAAGGTTTAATGCCTTTAGCTACTATGCCCTGACTAAAAGTATGGATTCTCATAACCTGGGCAGGGGAAGAGGCGGCGTAGTTGCGGCCTTAAACAGTATTAAAGCAAAAACGCTGGCGTTAAGCATGGAAGGCGATATTTTGTTTCCTCCCTACGAGCAGGAATTTATAGCCAGCCATATTCCTGATGCGCATGTGAAGTTGATCCTGTCCGATTACGGACATGATGGGTTTTTATTGGAGTTTGAGCAATTGACAGAAGCGATCAGTCATTTTTTGACGAAAGAGCAGGTCGTGATGAGCAATGAGTAAGGACCGGGATAAAAGATTATTTTGAAATTTACAATAATAATATAATGAGCAAACATAGACAATTGGTAATAGGGATGTTTGGTTTTGGTGTGGTAGGAGAAGGGCTTTACAAAGTATTGAAGCAAACACCATCTTTAAGCGCTTCTATAAAAAAGTATGTATCAAGAATCCGGGGAAAAAGCGAAATGCCCCGGAAGAACTTTTTACTACTGATAAAAATGATCTCCTGGAAGATAAGGATATCAATGTTATCGTAGAAGTGATTGATGACTCGGTTGCTGCTTTTGAGATCGTAAAGACAGCCCTCAAGAATAAAAAAGAAGTAGTCAGCTCCAGCAAAAAGATGATCGCTGAGCACTTGCAGGAACTGTTGGATCTGCAGCAAAAAACCGGTCGTTCGTTTTTGTATGAATCTTCTGCCTGTGCCTCTATCCCTGCCATCCGCAACCTGGAAGAATATTATGATAATGATCTGCTGCATAGCATACGCGCAATCGTAAACGGCAGTACCAACTTCATTCTAACAAAAATGTTTGATGAGAATTTGGGTTTTAAAGAAGCGCTGCTGCTGGCACAACAGTTAGGTTTTGCTGAGAGCAATCCCACCTTAGACGTAGAAGGATTTGATGCATTGAATAAATGGGCTATTTTCCTTTGCCATGCCTACGGAATTGTGGCTACGCCCGACCAGATATTGTTTACAGGCATTCAGAATATTCACAAGTCGGATGCCGCTGTTGCAAAAGCGCGCGGACAACAGATACGTTTGGTAGCCCAGGCTAAAAAACTAACCGATGGAGGTGTTGGTGCTTTTGTATTGCCGCAGTTTGTTACCGCTGATAATCCGTTATCATTTGTAAAAAATGAGTATAATGGGGTTGTAATTGAAAGTGGCTTTGCAGACCAGCAGTTTTTTTACGGGAAGGGCGCCGGAAGTTTTCCTACTGCTTCTGCCGTTTTGAGTGACTTGTCTGCTTTAAGATATGGTTATAAGTATGAGTATAAAAAGCTATACCACCATGAGCCTAATCAATTGAATGATGATATCTATTTGAAGGTTTATGTGAGTTTTAATGATGTGAAGAACGTGCCTACAGAAGATTTTGAATGGGTTGAACAATGGCATGCTCAGGAAGACCGGAAGTACCTGTCTGGTGTGATAGCGCTACAAAAGTTGAAGAATAGTAGCTGGTGGAAAGAGAACGGTACTTCATTGATATTGGAGCCTGATCCAATACTCGAAAGTATTGAAGAGCGGAAACTAAGAAAGAAAAGCCTGGAGTTAGCAGGTTTGTTATAATAAGAGCGTATCTGTTTTATTTGTTTTATTGCCATGTGTAAAAGCATGGCATTTTTTGTTGCCGTTTATATAAAAGGGTTGCCGCACATCAGCAAAATGCTGCGTCAGTGGCTACAGAAGGGGCGATGGGGGATATGATCAAACGTTTGTGCAAATAATTGCTTTAAAAATAAAAAGCTTCATACTATTTTTGTCGCCATGAGCGTACCCGGAATTTCATTTAACAATACAGAATTTGCTTTTCAATATAAATCTAATAAGGAGCTGAAAGCGGCCCGTACCTTATTTGGTTTAATGGGCAATCCTTTACTGGTTCAATTAGGTACGCGACTTACGCCATGGGCCATTAAGGCAAAATTGCCGGTGAAAGGTTTAATACGTGGAACGATCTTCAAACAATTTGCAGGCGGCGAAACGCTGCAGCAAACAGCAAGTGTGGCGCAGACTTTGGGTAAGTATCATGTGGATGTGATACTCGACTATGGTGTAGAAGGTGGCGAAGGAGGTGATGCTGAATATGATCAGGCTGCCACAGAGTTTATCAAAGTGATCGATTATGCGGCAACTCAGCCCAATATTCCTTTCATGAGTGTGAAAGTGACGGGACTCACCCGTTTTGCTTTGCTGGAAAAATTAGATGAGCTTATGCACCAGAAGCATGGGTCGCTCATTAAAAAATACCTGGCAGCTCTTGAAGACCTAAGTACAGAAGAACGTGAAGAATGGCATCAGGTTCGATTAAGAATGATGCGCGTTTGTGAAAAGGCAGCCGAGAGCAATATTGGTATGCTGGTAGATGCAGAAGAAACATGGATCCAGGACCCGGTAGATGCATTGGTGATGTTGATGATGGATTCGTTTAATAAGGAGCGCGTAGTAATTTATAATACGGTGCAGCACTACAGGCACGACCGGTTACAGTTTTTAAAAGATTGTATTGATGCAGCCAAAGAAAGAGGGTTTGTGCTGGGGTGAAACTGGTGCGTGGCGCATATATGGAAAAAGAAAGAAAACGTGCGGAGGAGAAGGGTTACCCGTCACCTATTCAGCCCGATAAAGCCAGCAGCGACCGTGATTTTGATGCAGGCGTATCGCTTTGTATTGAAAATTTAGATAAGGTAAGCTTGCTGGTAGCTTCTCATAATGAACACAGCAATATGCTGGCAGTGGACAAGCTTAAGGAGTTAAACATCCCACTCAATCACTCCCATGTGAATTTTAGTCAATTATATGGAATGAGTGATAATATTACTTTTAACCTGGCTGAAGCAGGGTGTAATGTAAGCAAATACCTTCCCTTTGGACCCATCGAAGATGTAATTCCCTACCTGATGCGCCGTGCGCAGGAAAATACTTCAGTAAAAGGTCAAACCGGCCGCGAACTGGGATTGATTCAAAAAGAACTCGAACGTCGCAAACATTCTTAAACCCTTCTTTCGTCTGCCTTCCAGTTAATAATGCTTTCTTTTATAGTTTTGGGTGAGAGATTTTCCTTAACCGTTTTTACTACTAAAGGAACTAATTCGTCATCTGAGGCAAAACGCAAGGCTGCAATCTGGCCAAAGGATAATTTTGATTCCATAGGTTCAAAGTCTTTACCGGTAAGCATGGAGTACTTGTGACGCATTTCCAGTCGAACCAGGCGGTTTTGCAACGTTAAAGCATAATGCTGGCGCAGTAGAAATGACACCCAGATAATAAGGACCAATATCAGTGTAATAAATAACCAAACAGATTGGAGCTCGCCTTCAGCCTTAATAGATTTGTACCCGGCTAAAAAGGTCAATACAAGCGCTACCGGGTAAAATACAAAATGATGTGCAGGATAATACCGTACGTGATTTTTATAATTCTGAGATTTCATTATAGTTGATTTCTTTCTGTGGTGAAGGTATAAAAGTTGTAATTGCAATGATAATCAATGTTGTTATAAAGATAACAAGACCCAGGTTTTTTACGGGAAGTTAATATATGAATAAAGCAAGTTTCAGGCCCTTTTTAAATTCACGTGTTTCGCACATCCTGTGCCGTTGATTTTTATGGAAACGATTATTGCCTATCTTGCACTATGCAACAGTATTTAGATCTACTTCAACATATCCTCGATAACGGTACACAAAAAACGGATCGTACCGGCACCGGTACCATCAGTACTTTCGGGCATCAGCTTCGCTTCAATCTGCAAAAGGGATTTCCCCTGGTGACTACTAAGAAAGTGCACCTAAAAAGTATTATTCATGAGCTGCTTTGGTTTTTAAAGGGCGAGACCAATATCGCTTATTTAAAAGAGCATAATGTGCGTATTTGGGATGAGTGGGCAAATGAAGACGGAGAGCTCGGCCCTGTGTATGGTAAGCAATGGCGTAGCTGGGAAGGAAAAGACGGGAAAGTGATTGATCAGATTGCTGACCTGATCAGCCAGATCAAAAAACACCGGATAGCCGCCGGCTGATTGTTAGTGCCTGGAATGTTGGTGAATTGCCTGAGATGGCCTTAATGCCTTGTCACACATTATTCCAGTTTTATGTAGCTGACGGGAAGCTCAGTTGCCAGTTATATCAACGGAGTGCCGATGTATTTCTCGGTGTTCCATTCAATATAGCATCTTATGCATTATTGACCATGATGGTAGCGCAGGTTTGTGACTTAGAACCCGGAGATTTTATACATACTTTTGGCGATGTGCATATTTACAATAATCATATTGATCAGGTAAATCTTCAGCTCAGTCGTGAACCGTTTCCGTTACCGGTGATGAAGATCAACCCTAATGTGAAAGATATTTTTGGTTTTCAATTTGATGATTTTAAGCTGGAGGATTATCAAAGCCATCCGGCTATTAAAGCGCCTGTTGCAGTTTAAATAATAAATGTAAAATTTCCAATCTTAAATATCGAATGGAAACGTCGCGGAAATATGATTTGGAGGACAGATTGGTGAAATTTGCAGTTATGGCACTTAATGTTTGTGATATACTTCCCAATACCAGAACTGGTGGGAATTTAGAGCATCAATTATCAAAAAGTGGTACTGCGCCTGCATTAATGTATGGAGAAGTACAAGCTGCCGAATCGCAGGCAGATTTTATTCATAAAATGAAATGTGCCTTAAAGGAACTGCGAGAGACAAGAGCCAACTTGAGGATAATAAAAGAGAAACCAGTTATTGTGCATGATAGTATTGAAGTGGCTTTAAAAGAATGCAATGAACTAATTGCAATTTTTACAGCTAGTGTTGCCACAGCGAAGAAAAATCAAACTCTGGCAGGGCGCAAATAGAATTTTGCATTTATCATTTTTTAATTTATCATTTTTAATTTTCTATGATCATATCTCTTGTAGTTGCAGCATCTAACAATAATATAATCGGCAAAGACAATCGCCTGGTATGGAGCTTACCCGATGATATGAAGCATTTTAAAAATGTAACCTGGGGTATGCCCGTAGTAATGGGGCGTAAAACTTTTGAAAGCTTTAAACGACCATTACCAGGGAGAAAGAACATCGTGTTGAGTAATCAAAAAGGTTTGAAGATTGATGGTGCTATTGTATTAAATAGTGTGAAGGATGTTGCCTTTATGGTGAAAGAGGCTGATGTAAAAGAGTTGATGGTAATAGGTGGGGGCGAAATATATAAAATGTATTATCCTAAAGCCAACAGGATTTATATGACACGCGTGGATACAGTGATTGAAGGGGATACACATTTTCCTGTGATCGAAGAAAAGAGTGGAAACTGGTAAGCTCTATAAAAAACAAAGCTGATGAAAAACACGCATTTGATTATACTTACGAAGTTTGGGAAAGAAAGTGAATAGCTAATAGTGATTTGAAACGTTCATAATCAACCATCCTGTATTCTGCATCTAAAATCTTTTCTATGGTTTATTCTCCTTTACAAGCTGCTGCCAAGTATTTTAAATATATGTTCATGCTGCCAACAGTAAGGGGCATGGTATGCATTCTCCCTTCGTATATGAGTTCATCACCAAGGTGATGAATGATTTTACAAAGTATGAAGATTATGAAAAAGTAGAGCAACTAAGAAAGCAATTGCTGGGCGACTCTGCCGAATTGCTGATTGAAGATATGGGTGCAGGATCAGCGACTACCTCTTCCAATAAAAGAACGATTGCCTCCATAGCAAAAAATGCTGCTAAGCCGAAAAAGTTCGGGCAGCTATTATACCGGATGGCGAAATTTTATCAACCTCAAACTATAGTTGAACTAGGTACTTCATTGGGTATTACCAGCAGTTACCTCGCTTTGGGCAACCCTTCGGCCAAAGTGATTACGATGGAGGGCGCATCCAGTGTAGCAGATAAAGCCCGGGAAAATTTTCAGCAATTAAATATTCGTAATGTAGAAATAGTCAGAGGTAATTTCGACTCTACGCTGGCTGACGTACTAATGGCTAATCCTCTTATTGATCTGGCTTTTATAGATGGTAATCACCGGCAGGAACCTACGGAGAGATATTTTCAACAGCTGCTGCCGCATATACATAACGATAGTTTATTAATATTTGATGATATACACTGGAGTAAAGAAATGGAAGCTGCCTGGAAAAATATTGTTCAGCATGAAGCCGTGACCTGCGATATTGATCTGTTTTATATTGGTATTATTAGCTTCAGAAAAGAGTTTAAAGAAAAACAGAGCTTTAGCGTAAGGGTATAGCTATTGACAGAAAGATAGCTTATTTTTTACGCTGATAAATTACAGAACCCTTCATTAAACAAGGTTTTTCATGGAGCTTTGTTTATTTTTGCAAGGTGCAATTACCTTCGTCTTTATTACAATCTTTACAAGGCCTGGCCGGCTTTGATGAACAGCGTTTTGTAAATATACACAACTCCAACACATCTGTTACGTCTATAAGATTAAACCCGGCAAAATCAGAAACGGTGCTTAGGTCCTTTGGGGAACGAAATGTTGATTGCACTCCCATACCCTGGACCCGTAATGGATACTATTTATCCGAACGTCCTTCCTTTACTTTCGATCCTTTATTTCACGCAGGTTGTTATTACGTGCAGGAAGCCAGTAGTATGTTCCTGGAGCAGGTTTTGAAGCAAAGTGTAGCTTTGGATCAACCTCTGAAAATTTTAGATCTATGCGCTGCGCCGGGAGGTAAGTCCACACACTTACAATCATTGATATCTCCGGACAGCCTGTTAGTGAGCAATGAAGTGATCCGGCAACGGGTTAACATACTCAAGGATAATATGGTGAAGTGGGGAAGTAGCAATGTAGTAGTTACCAATAATGATCCCAAAGATTTTTCAAAGCTAAAGGGCTACTTCGACGTAATAGTAGTGGATGCTCCTTGCAGTGGCAGTGGCTTGTTTCGAAGAGATGAAGCGGCTATCAGTGAATGGAGTGAGAATAATGTAGTGCTCTGTAGTCAGCGCCAGCAAAGGATTTTGGCGGATATACTACCCACACTTAAGGATGGTGGTGTATTAGTCTATTCAACCTGTTCTTATTCTCGACAAGAGGATGAAGATATTGCTGATTGGTTGACAACAACTTTTCCGTTATCCAACATTCCGCTAAATGTCAATGCAGACTGGAAGATAATAGAGGCAGTCACTACTTCAGGAAATAAAGGTTATCGTTTTTGGCCACATCTTGCTAAAGGGGAAGGTTTCTTTTTGGCAGCTTTTAAATTGAATGACGGCGATACTTACAAGAATAAAAGCAAGTCAGCCGTAAAGCCTCTAACTAAGCAATTGTTACCGCTGGTATCTTCCTGGGCTGCATTAGCTAACAGTGAGTTAATACAAGTGAATGATAAAGTGTATGCCTGGCCTTCAGTTTTATTGGATGATTTTGATGTGTTACTACAACATTTAAAATTAATATACTCAGGTACTTTACTGGGCGAGCTCGCACATAAAAAACTAATTCCTGATCACGCTTTAGCTATGAGCAAAAAAGTTGCAGAAAGCATTGTCTGTGCGGATTTAGGGCTACCTGAAGCAATAGCCTATCTGCAAAAAAATACCATTGAAAATACCGGCTTATCAACGGGTTGGCAGCTTGCACGCTACAATAAACAAGTTCTGGGATGGATGAATGTATTATCCAATAGAATTAACAATTATTACCCCAAGGAGTTACGGATTTTAAAGCAAAAAATTAACAACTGAATCGTTTTTGCTTAACCTATCGTTATTATCCCAATATTAAATTGCTAAATCTTGCGCATACGGTTGCGCATCAATTTCCGCATTTTTAGTCTATAAATTTACACTGTGACCAGGAAAGGTTAGCATTTGCTGTACAGTACCTAACGATGTTCGAATTACCTTCTTTGCAAATGTTAAAAATAACTGGCCCATAAAATTTAACAACTCTTCGAAAAGAGGAAAACTAAAATTTTAACTTGATGAGACTAGTTAATAGCCTGAAGTTATTACGAAATTGTGTTTTACAACTAACCTGCTTGGTATCGTCGCTTTTTGCAGCTGCGCAGGATATTGATACAGCACAAAGTGTCGAAGATACTCTATTGGCTCCTGCAACGAATGGTGTAACCCTTATGAGAGTAGGAGACAAATTTAAAGGAAGCTCAATTAATGAAGTTCCTTTAAACTATGTAATACGTCAGCCCTACATTTCAGTGCAACAGTATTTGAAGGGGAATGCAGCAGGTGTGTATGTTCAGGAAACATCGGGAGAGCCGGGAACAGAACAAAATATGTTTATCCGTGGTATTTCGGCTCCGTTGTTAAGCAAAAGAGAGTTGTTTGATCAACAGCCAACTGTCTTTGTCAATGGCGTTCCCTTAACACAGGATAATCCATTTGCTTATGAAATTCAGAAATATGACTTCAATCGCATTGGGCCAGCAACCAACCTGTTGGCTGCTTACAACCAGGATAATATAGAATCTATAGAAGTAATTAAGGGGATCCTGTGGCTTTAGCTTCTTTGGGTTCAATGGCGGCGAATGGCGCTATCTGGATTACCACAAAAAATGCTAAGTCGGGCTTTAGAGAAATTACTATCAATTCTTATTTCGGATATGCGGCTAAACCTAATACTTATGCTACTAATGCTGCATTTGAAGATAAGTTCAGGCAGCCATTTTATAACCGTTACGGTACTGTAAATGATCGGTTGAATTATCCGCCGTACTTACGTGATTCTACAAATGTCGATTATTATGGCCCATCTAACTGGACCGACCTGTACTATAAATATTCGCCTACTTATAATGTGGATGCAAGCATCAGTGGAGGGTCAGATCGTGCTAACTTCCGTTTTTTGCAGGTCTGACGGAAAATGCTAACCCGGCAGATGCCACAGCTTTTACCAGATACAACGGCTCTTTTTACATCAATGTTGCTCCTGTAAAATGGATCATGGTTTCGAGCATGATTGGATATACTCGTCAGGAAAGAGATCGGAACAGAAATGTGCGGGACAGGTTGGCAGAGCAACGCTATATTCCTGATCTTACGAATCCCCTCACTCCCAATAAAAATTTATATAGCAACTATTTGTTGCAATTTGACAAAGATTATGCAACCGGTGCTATAGATGATAACGTTAATAATTTAATACAAGGGTACCTTGCTATTACTGCTAACCCCTATAAAAAGTTGAACTATATCGGTCGCATAGGTTTTGATTACAACGAAGGCATCAGGGATGTATTCTGGCCCAGAACACTCTTGGAGAACAATAACTTTGTTTCCAACTATTTTGGTTATAACCAGCGATTGGTGGTAACAAATAGTATTGATATGATCTTGACCTGGGCGAAAAAGGAAATCTGAATATTCGCGGTGGCCAAAATTTTATTTCCGATGTATATAAATATGCATATGCTTATGCTAATAATACGCCAAACGATTTTATTAAAATAAATGTGGTAAACGGTAATGCTAACGATGCAGATTATCTTACGCCAAGAGGGTTCCTGGTGAATTATTTCCCGGTAAAATGGATACCCGCTTACTTTCTTTTTTGGAAACGCAGTATACACATATGATGAAGTGTTGAAGTTAAGCGCAGTTGTAAGCAGGGAAGGTTCTTCTAACATGCAGGCAGATAACCGTTGGTTTACCAATTATTCTGGTGGTCTTGAGTATGATTTTAAAAGAATGTTAGAGGGGGCCAAAACCTTAAGTTCTTTTTCAACCAGTCTTTCTTATGCTCACATGGGTAAGTTGCTGAGCGATGACCGCTTTAATGCCGGACCTTCTTACCGTGTAGATCTGGGATTTACAGGTGAGCCAACTTTAGGTTCTTACTCAGGCGTCGGCGGGTTAACAAGACCTTACAGTTCTGGCTGGGTGGGTTACGGTATTCCATGGGCATATTCTGATCAGGTAAATCTTGGTGTACGTTTTGGTTTGTTAGAAGATCGTTTGCGATTTGCCATCGATGGTTACAGGAAGGCAGATAAAGATATGCTGTTACCTGTTCCTGTAGCTGCGGAGTGGGGTTATACAGGGGCCTACAAAAATGGCCTGGAAGTAAATAATACCGGTGTGGATGTTTCTTTGGCTGCGCAGATACTACCTGCGGCCAGGCAAAAGCTTAGCTGGTTGTTTACAGCCAACCTTAACTATAATAAAAATAAACTGGTTGCACTACCTGATGGCTTAGATAACGTGGAAATAGGCACTACCAAATTGGAGGTAGGTAAATCAATAGATGCGTTCTGGATATTAAAGAACAATGGCATTTATAATAGTGATGCCGAAGTGCCTGTTAATCCCGCTACTAATAAACCTGTTACTTATAAAGGTGTGGCTCTTAAAGCGGGCGACCCACGGTGGGCAGACGTGAACGGAGATTATGTTATTAACGATAACGACAAAGAGTTGGAAGGGAACTATATGCCGAGGATAAGCGGTGGCTTTGGAAGCAGCCTTAATTACCAAGGATTTTCACTTGATTTCAATTTTATTTTGCCCTGAAAAGAAATGCTTTAAATCAATATGCGTCATCAAGACTGGATTTCATCAATACTGAAGTGAATAATAACATCAATTCGGTTAAAGAAATTACTTTCTGGGAAAGAAAACAAGATTTAGCTGATTACCCAGTTTATAATCCCTGGAGTCCTGTAGTTCCTTACAGGTTAGAACAGGATTTGTTCCTGGATAATGCATCCTACTTAAAGTTGCGTTCAGTGTCCTTAGCTTACGATTTAAGCCGCGGTGGTACCAGAACCGCATTTAGAAACTGCACGCTCTATATAACAGGTACCAACTTATTAACTATTTCTCCATTTAAAGGCGACGATCCTGAGCTGGTTAATTATAACGGTATTTACAATGGTTATGGTTTGTTGAATCCGAAATCTTTAATTCTTGGAATTAGACTCGGTTTCTAACTCGAACGAGGACATCTTTTAAAAATACTATCATCTAAGAATTGTTATGAAAAAATATTTCTACAAATGGCCTGTTGCTGTTATTGTATTTGTCGTGGCTATTATTTCCAGCTCGTGCAATAAGCAATTAGATGTTTCTTCAACACGCCAGGCATCGGAGGAAGGACATTGGACAAAGTATGAAGATGCAAGAGCCGGGTTAATAGGTATGTACGGTCTATTTCGAGCAGCACTGGCAGACAATAATGCTTATTGGATTTTGGGTGAATTACGAGGTGGCGATTTTCAGGCAGTAAGCCGTCCCGATCTGAAGGCTGTGATAGACGGCAATCTGAATGCATCCTTTCCATTAATCAATGAGGTAACTAACTGGCGCAGGTTTTATGCTATTATTAATGCCTGCAATGTTTTCATAGAAAGGGCAGAAGGCTGCCTGGCAGATCCGCGCTATACACAATCTTACTATAAACTGGATATTGCACAGGCGCGTGCTATTAGAGCCTTTGCTTACTATATGCTGGTGAGAACCTGGGGTGATGTTCCCTTAATTACGGCCACCGGTGAGGGTAATTTTGAAAACCTGAGCCGCACCAATAAAGATGCAGTACTTGGTTTTGCAAAGAACGAGTTAATGGATGTAGCCAATCGTTTACCCTACCAGTATTCTACGGTTGATGCTGATTTAGTATATCCTCCCAACTATTATGGAAAGGCTGCTGCAGACTGGAAAAATACTTTGTTGGGCAGACTGTCTGCTTATGCCATCTTAGCACATATTGCTGCTTTACAGGGCGATTATATTAACGTAGCTGTGTACAGCCAGTTTGTTTTGGACAATGCAGCGCGTGCCCGTTTAACAACGGTAACTACTGCACAATTGATTGGCGAGTTGTTCCTTTTTAATACCTCCAACGTAAGCTGGAACCAAATGATTGGGTTCAATTTTATTTACGAACGTGGGGAGTCTACAACATCTGGTCATATAGAGCAGTTGACGTTGGCAAACACTACGGCTTATCCTATGTCCAGGCAGCTACCTGATATGTATGTTAACAAAGATAGCATCGCAGTATTGTTTCCGCGTAACAATGGAAATGACCAGCGTTTTGGGTTTAACCCGTTAAATGGGCTGGCCACTGAGGCCTATTTTGAAAACTACTCCTCCGCAATTCCCGTATTTAAAAAGATAAGAGTAGTTGATGGGGGTGGAGGCGACGGAACCTTTGCGAAGTACAATTCTTCAATAGTTTTCACCAGGTTAGAAGAACTGACACTTTTAAATGCGGAAGCTCTAACGGTATTGGGTCGTGGCGAAGAAGCTATTCAAAAGTTAAATGCAATGCGTTCTAACCGTGGTATTTCGGGACTTAATTATACACCAACTCTGGATTTGCTTAAGGAGATTTTTGCTGAAAGAAGAAGAGAATTATTGGGCGAAGGCTGGCGCTGGTTTGATCTGGTACGATATAACAAACTGAAAAGAGACAATCCCGCTTTCAATGATCTGATTAGCAGAGAGGGTATTTACTGGCCCATTGCGCAGGATGTACTTAACAGAAACCCGAGCATTCAGCAAAACAGCTATTGGAAATAGTCATTCACAAAGTTAGCATCAATAAGATTACTATATTATGAGAAATAAATTTGGTACAAAGAATTTGCTTATACAGTTTATCATGCTGTTAAGTATAGTAGCGGTTCTTCAGGCATGTGAAAAAGATGATAGTCCTTATGTAGATTATAAGAATAACGCTGCAATTTATAACGGAGACGCTTTATCTTATTTACAATCTAAACCTGGCCTGTATGATTCCATGCTGCTGGTAATTAACAGAATACCTGGCGCAGCAGATTCTTTAAGGACGGGTAAGTACACAGTATTTGCCACCAGCAATCGTTCGTATAGCATCGCCTTGCAAAATATTAATAATGCACGCAAGGATTCTGTGCCAAGCCTTCCGCCGGTTTCTTTCAGTACTATGAACTTAAATGTGCTGGATACTTTCTTTAGTAAATACATTATTCCTGGGCAAATCACCACACAGGATTTGGCAAGCAGGGCTGATGGTTTAAAATTCCCTTCAATGAAATATGGGTATGATATGCATCTGCAATATGAAACAACCAATGCTTCCGGCTATTTAGGCGGCGGTCCTAAAGCGATTTTATTTAGTGATACTCGTGGGTCGGTATTCACTGTAAACTGGATCAGGGTATATACTAATACGGTGGATATTAAAACAACCAATGCCGTTGTACACGTTTTAGACGCGGGACACAACTTCGGCTTCGGTAACGATCTTATCAGAGCATTGAACAGGTCTGTCACTAATTAAATCCTACTGTTATTAACTATCACATGAATAATTATACTAAAAATATGAACCGTATTTTCAGCAGAAAAGCTTGCTATGTGCTTGTTTTATTGGTTGCATCGGCAATTGCCTGCAAAAAATACCTGCCACAGGAGCGTAATACCATAGGCGCCGATTCTCAGTTTACCATTGACCTGTACGAACCATACCTGGGACGTACGACCTACTTTACTAATAATTTTTTTAAGGGTAGCACGACCTTTCCTGCGGATTTTAAAATTGTAAATGTGCGCAGGGTTACAGGTGAGGATGCTCCTGAACTCACAGAATCATTCCCGGTAAAGGTTTGGAAAGCATCTTATACCGGTCTCGAAACTTCTTTGGCAGAAATAGAAGCAAAAAGAGTAATAGAATACCATCCTATTCTCGAAATGAGCCCTCATACAGGTAATATTACTTTTTGGGCAGCAGGCAAGTCTAATTTTATACAACCGCAACCTGATTCAGGTTATTTATTTGATGTTGAACTAAGCAATTCAGGGGGACGTAGATTTTTTAGAAATTTGAAATTAAAGCCTCTTCGTGAAAGTCCGACCATTCCTACCAATATTAATGCTTTAACAGGTCAGCCTACCAGGGAAAATTTCGGAATTTCTGAAATAAGCAACATTGTGGGTGCTAAGGACGATCGTCGTAGCCTTGGGTCTGGAGATGTGGATGTTTATATCAGGAAGATACAGCCTTCAACAGGCAATACATTGACTTTCCGGTTTCTTGATACCTTGTTTCGCCCATTAAATCCTGCAATTTTCAATACTACAGATTGGGTCAATCTGGTGCACGGCTTTGATATGCAGAAAACCGATACTTATGTTAAGTATAATGTGGCTTATCCCATTCCTCTTACTAATACACCAACCAAATATACAGCAAGTGGTGCCAATACAGCAGCCGTTAGATTTACCTATTCCCGCATAGGTTTTGGAGGCGCCAGGATTAACTCTGTGTTCGGGTTGAATTTTGCCATATTCGATCCGGGCGACTGGGAAATAGTATTTGCTTTTAAAACCGATGTGCCTAAAACCTCTGATGATATTTAAAAAAGGGCTATGAATTTATTAAAGTCAAAATTGAGTGAAATGAGATTACCTTATCTGACATTTTTATTTATATTGGTTGCAGGCCTGTGGAGTAATGCCGGAGCTCAGGATAGCGTTCGCGTTAGGCTAAAAGGACGTGTATTAGATAAAGACCTTCATACCGGTAAAACTAATGTTACCATATCTTCGGGCAAACCACCAAAGGCTATTGGGATAACCGATGAAAACGGTAATTTCAATTTTAACGTAGCTTTAGGAAGTAACCTGGTGTTTAGCCATACCGGTTATACCGCTTATACTCATATTGTAACAGCTGCTGACAGCACATTGGAGATTTTGCTTGAGCAAAGTGGAGGCGGGTCTATGCAGGAGATAAGAGTAGAAGGTTATCGTAATAAAACCAGGGATGTGGCTACAGGTTCCAGTGCGTCTGTTAGTGGTAAAGCTTTACAGGATGTACCGGTATCCAACGTTGTAGAATTATTACAAGGTAAAGTGGCTGGTTTGGATGTACAGAATAATAATGGTTCGCCAGGCGGTATGGGTACCATAAACCTGCGTGGTTCTTCCAGTATTAATGTAAGTGCAGATGGATTTTTAACGCCAACTTCTCCTTTATTTGTTGTGGATGGTGTACCTATTGATGTAAACTCCGGATATGACTATGGTTTTCAGAGCAGCGGTCCCGGTATAAGCCCAATAGCCTTAATACCACCGGAAGATATCCAGAAAATAGATGTATTACGCGACGCATCGGCAACAGCCCAATATGGTTCCCGTGCTGCTTATGGTGTGATCATTATTACCACAAAACGAGGACTCTCTAAAATACCAATCGTACAATACAGCGGCCAGTTTTTCTTAAACACGCCTCCTAAGTTGCGTGACGTAGTGGGAGGTTTGGAAGAACGGATGAGACGTGTAAACGCCATCCTGCAATATGACTCTTCTTTAGCTTCAGCTATGGCCTTGATCAATATCAATACCCCGTTATCTGATAGTTTAAACCCTTATTATAATAATTCGACCAACTGGCAGGATTTATTTTACCGCACTACGTTCAACCAAACACATACTGTACAGGTATACGGAGGAGATAGAAACTTTAATTACAAAACGAACCTGAACTATTATTCCCAGGATGGTATTATACAAAACACAGGATTTAAGCGCTATACTTTAAGTATGAATGCACTGTATCAGCCATCTGAATCTTTTAGGGCATTGATTAATTTGCAGGGTGCGTTGGGGCAAAGGCAGGCAGGTAGTGGCGCCAATTTAACGCAGGATGAACTGAATAGTGCTGTTAGGTCTTCTTCTTTGTTGCCAGCTTCCATTTATTCCGGTGCCGGATCTGTGTTTAATTTTGATGCAATACGAAGTAATAATAAGTCGGCTAATATATTAGGATCGCTCGATATCCAGTGGCAATTTGTAAAGGGCCTGACTGCCAGGAATAACTTTAGCTATAATTTTAATTCGGGTACAGAAGATGTGTATGTTCCTTCTTATATTAATAATAATAATGCCGAAGGCACCACACAATACGACCGGCGCTATGTATTAAATAACCGCTCCAGCCTTGATTTCGTACAAATGATAAAAGAGGTGTTCCAGATTTCTGCGGGTGGGTTCAGTGAGATAAGTGCAGAAGGACTTCGGGCCAATCGTAGCGTTTTATCCGGTTTTCCGAATGATGATATAGAAGGCCCCATCGGTTATAATCCACAATTATCAAGAGGTGGAGTGTTAAACAATTTGTTTGACAAAAGATTACATGGCTTTGGCGGTTATGCTACTTTTAACTGGGACACGAAATATGTTTTAGACTTTAACTACAGGAGGGACGCTACTTCTACCAATGGTGCCAATGCAGGGTATACGGTAAATCCGGCTATCAGCGCCCGTTGGAACTTTGCCCGTGAAAAGTTCATCGCCAATAACCTCGGGTTTATTAAATTCGGTGCCTTCAGGGGAAGCTGGGGAAAAATATAACACCTACCGGCAGTATTTTCGATGTATATGGTCGTTACGTAGTAGGGCAACAGTATAATAATAATCCTACTGTGTTTATTGATCTGGACAGGGTTCCCAACACTAATTTTCTTCCTTATACTAAAACGTCCACCAATTTTGGGGTAGAGCTGGGATTGTTTGATCAGAACAGGGTAGAAATCAACTATGATACTTATTATGAAACCAATGATAATGAACCTCAGATCATTCCGCTACCGAATACCAGCGGTTTCAGAAACCTGGCATCCAACGAAGTAAGTACTGCTAAATACGGACATGAGCTTACATTAACGGTAAGGGTATTTAAAAGTGAAAATCCGGTGCAATGGACATTGATAGGTACCGGTGCATTAAACCGTAGGGTAGTTACCCGCCTTCCCGGTGGTGTGCGCGAATATATATTTAACGTAACAGATAATGGAACGAGTATTCCTGTGGTTTATAGAATTGGTCGCGACCTGTCACCTTTACTATATTATAACCGCGGTGTATATGCCAGCTCAGCTGATGTTCCGGTTAACCCGGCAACAGGTTTGCGTCAGCAATTGGGCAACCAGAGCTTTTATTTCCAGGGTGGGGATCCTAAATGGGTAGATGTAAATGGAGACTACGTTATTGATGACCGTGATATGTTACCGTTGGGTAATCCTTTCCCAAGAGCAACGGGTGGTATTGTATCCAACGTGCAATGGAACGGCTTTATGCTGATTACGCAGGTAAATTATACATTAGTTAGGGACGTGTTGAATGCAGCTTCGGCAAGCGATCTGGCAAACTTTAGTAATAATATTTTTGGTGGTACAGCCTTACCTCCTATTGAAAATTATAACTATTGGAAACCCGATGCCGTTGGAAGTTATAATGGTACAGTAGGTGCGGTATATCCTAATCCTTTTGATTTCAGAAGAGCAGGAGTATTGCAACCCTTCCGTACCAATCAATCTTTGTTCCTGGAGGATGGATCTTATTGGAAAATAGGTCAGATAACGCTTTCTTATAATTTCCAAAAAGAACTGATAAAGAGGTTCGGCATGAGTCAGGCGCGCCTGGCATTGACAGCGGCCAACGTATATATTTCTCGCGATATACCGGCCCTGACCCAGAGTTGGTTTCCGCATTAGGTCGTGATAATTCGAATGGTTATCCTAATGCCCGCACCTTCTCTATGTCACTTAATGTTCAATTCTAAAAACTAATGATGTACATCATGAAACAGATATTTTATTTCTTCATAGCAGTTTTTATTGTTACATCTGTAACCGGATGTAAGAAGTTTCTGAATGTGGATCCACCTAGTGACCTGTCGGGTAACAATTTCTGGCAAACCAGACAGGATGTGGAGAATTTTACCAATGGCAACTACGAACTGTTCCGTCAGTCAACCACACGCCCCAATATGCAGGCCGGTGCCGGTACTGCAGAGTATCCGTATCTGCCTTTTGCCGGGGAGCTCAGGGGCGGTATGGTTAAGGAAAATACAGAGTTAGGATGGGGCAGGGGCTATATCGCTGACCTGGCTAACAACAATATCCGCCGTTTCGTAGATTTCATTTATACGGGGAACAACTGGCGTGCGCTTTTCAATCACGTTCGCTTTACCCAATGGGACCGTTATTACAGGTGTATAGCCGCCGCTAATATAGCGGTAGACCGAATTCCTGGAGTACCAGATCCTGCTATGACGCCGGCTTTAAAAGCGGCCTACCTGGGCGAAGCGGTTTTTATCAGGAACATGGCCTATTTCTTTATGGTGCGCCAGTTTGGAGATGTAGCTTACTATACTCAACCCTATTTTTCTGATCCGCTGAAAAGAATGCCAATGATTGAGGTGCTGAAAAACTGCATTGCAGATATGAAGGCTCATTATAAAGGGATGGCATGGACTTATGATGATCCCTTTTATGTAGGTATACGGGGTATGAGAGGCGGTGCTATTGCCCTGATGATGGAAATGAATATGTGGCTGGCAGGTTTTGATACACCTAATCGCGAAATCTATTTCAAGGAGGTGATTGCCCTGGGAGATGAAGCAAGAAATGAAAACGGTGGCGCTTATGAATTACTTCCTATCGAGAATTATATTGAAATATTTAAAGGAAGAAGCAAGGAGAATCTTTTTGGGATTCCTCAAAATCGTAACTACGGTGAGCGTTTTGGCTGGAGCGATTTTTTCGACCAGGTAAAGTACGATCCACTCAATCCTACAACAGCGAGTATCCCGTATATGAGTTATACGGCTGATTTTATGAGGGCTTTATACCCTGAGGGAGAAGCCGATCAACGTTTGCAGTTATGGTTCAATCCGGCTACTGTTTATAATGCTAACAGAACTTTCCAAATGAAAAAGTTCCTGGTGACGGCTGATCCTAATTCAATTGACTTTAATGATCGTAACGATGCTACGCAATGTATTTACAGGTACCCCGATATTTTTTAATGCAGGCAGAAGCGTATGCCGAATTAGGCAATGAAGGCGCGGCAAAAACAGCAGTAGGAGTTGTAAGAGAGCGTGCCAAAGCTGCCCCACTTACTCAAACAGGAAATGAATTAAAAGAGCAGATATTTTTAGAACGTTCCCGCGAATTTATAGGAGAGGGGCATTACTGGTTCGATTGTGTTAGAAGCCGCAGGATTATTGATATTAGTTATAAATATTGCTATCATTCTACAGTAGAGCAATTTAGAGCCGGAGCATGGACCTGGCCTATAGATCGCTCAGCTTTGATAAATAATCCTGAAATGACTTTGAATAACTATTGGGAATAATTAAAATTTAGCCGGGAAGATAGTTGAATGAGACAAAGCATAATATAGTTAAAAAATAAGATTGTTGACATAGCTTTTACTTCTACAAAAAGCAATAAAAAATATACGGATGAAAAAGAGAATTAAAATATTAACCTTGCCCCTGGTGTTGCTGCTATTGCTGATGGGCGCTTGTAAAAAGATTATTTTACAGATACAGGTGTACAGCAAGGCGAATTTAACGGCACCGTGTTGGATTACCTGAAGTCTAAGCCGCAGTACTTTGATTCACTGGTAAAGATTATAGATTACGCAGGTATGACGAATACCTTTCAAAATGAAGAAATTACTTTTTTGCTCCTGCCGACTCCAGTTTAAGAAGTACATACTTGTTGTGTAATACTATTCTCAACCAACTGGGCCGTGCGCCTATTACCCGCTTTCAGCAAATAAAACCTTCGGTTTGGCGGGAAGCACTATCCAGGTATGTGTTTAAGGGGGCGATCTCTAACAGATTTTCCCCAGATCGATTTTGCCAATATTGCAGCTTACCCGGGACAGATTTACAACTCTTATGACGAACTGATCATGAATGTAGGTGCCATATATAACTCCGGAGGAGGTGTTCCGTATGCAGGTTACCGGCAACTGGTACTTTCTTATATCCCTTCTCCTTCATCAGCCAGGGATTACCAGACATGGACAACAGCCACTGTTTCTTCTGTAAATATAAAACCAACCAATGGGTATGTACATGTTCTAAGATACCCTACACATTACTTTGGTTTTGATCCGATTAAGTTCCTGGAAACAGCGATTATAGCAGGAATAGAGAATTAATGATCATTTATTATAATTATTTTAATTAGTATGATACATATTAAAAATAAGTTAGCCGGTTATTGTTTGCTTTTGGCGTTTCTTTCAACAACGATAGTATCCTGTACGAAAGATATGGTGAGTGAAGAACCGCTTTATTCGGCTTCTCCTAAAGGACTGATTGATTTTGAAGATGTACCACCTACACCAGCTATTGCGGCAGAAGGATCTATTGTTACAATTAAGGTAAATGGATTAGGCGGTAAACAGGGACAATTTCGCTTTTACATTAACCAAACACCTGCTGACGTCGTTTCAGTTACAGATACTGAAGTGCGTATCCGTATCCCTATAACAGCCAGCACCGGAACCTGTGCAGTAGAGATTAACGGTCAATTTTATTTTGGTCCTATTATCGATATCAGGGGTAAGCTGAATATAGATGCCACTTTTAATACCACAACAAATATTGCGACAGGAGAAATATTGGGAATAGATCCAAGGCCGCTGGGAGGGTATCTTATTTACGGATCTTTCAGGAATTATCAGAACCAGTCCAGCGCAGTGGCGGCAATTACAGGTCTGGCATTTATTGACAATAATGGTGCCTTACAAACCACTGGTAGTGGTTCTAGCCTAAGGCCAGCATTTAATATTGGTATTACGGGGATGAATGGTACCATAAATACGGCCGTTTTTACATCAGATAATAAAGTAATAGCAGGTGGAACGTTCAGTGCTGTCAATGCAAGAGGTAATATCAGTAACATTACAAGATTTAATGCAGCAGGTTCGCTGGATACCCTCACCTATGATATAGCTGGTGGCGGCTCACTTCCCCAGACGGTAGGTCCGGCTTTTAATGGTGGTTTTACCGGCGTCGTTACAAAGTTATTCAATACAGCCGCAGGTATAGTCGCTGTAGGTAATTTCTCTGACTATAATAGTATTCTTTATGAGCGATCAACGGCTGACGCTCCTTATGTAGATAAGATCAGAATCAGCCAGATTGCAAGGATAAATATTGACGGCGTAATCGACTCATCTTTTAATATTAACCGAGGCATCAGGCCTATAGAAGGATACACTTCTGCGAACGGATTTATTTACGACGGTGTGGAAATGCCCAATAATAAACTGTTGTTGGTTGGTAATTTTACGGTTTTCGAAAACCAGCAGGCTTTGCGTATCGTACGTATAGATTTGGCTACAGGTAGAAGAGATCCTTCTTTTGTTGCCGGCGGAGCTAATGGTGCCATTACTAAAATAACCTATAACAGCACCACTCGAAAGTTATTGATTACCGGGCAATTTACTTCTTATAATGGTCAACCTGCTAACGGTATTGTGATGTTGGATGAAAACGGGAATAACGATAATTCTTTCAGGTTCAGACCCGTTGAAGGCGGTATACCCAACTTCGCAGGTCAGCTGAAGGATGGAAAGGTGATGGTTTCGGGTACTTTTAATAAGTATGATGGCATAGTAAGAGCAGGCTTTATGATGCTGAATGCTGATGGCTCATTAGCAGTAGGCTATAATAATATCGGGTTTTTTAATGGTCGCGTAAATGACTTTGTTGAGTATCCTAGCGATACAGACCCTTCCATCACCTATGTAATGTTGGTTGGAACGTTTACCCGGTTCGATAGTAAAACAGTAGGAAATATTGTAAAGATTAGGGTGCAGAATTAGAGATAAACGGGTTGTTGGACAGCTATTTAGTAAATATTCTAATAAAGAATTAACATGAAGCATAAATTTTTGGGAAGTATCGGTTTAATCATTGCATCAGGTTTATTGGTGTTCACTGCTTGTAATAAATCAGTACAAAACAATTTGGGAGCAGAAGGCAGTGCGGACACGACTACTGTAAAAAATAAAGTACTGTTTTTGGTAATTGACGGCGCGGTAGGAGACGAGGTAAGAAAAGCGCAGGCTCCAACATTGGTGAATATGGCCGATAATGCTATTTACTCATGGGACGCCTTGAGCGATTTTGAGAACAATGCCAATGGAAGTTATTTGACCTGGACCAATCTTTTAACCGGCACTACATCTGCAAAACATGGGGTTACAGGTAATAGTTTTTCAGGTAATAATTTTGCTACTTACCCGAGTATTTTTACAATTAAACAGGCTAGACCAGGCATGAAGTCTGCAGCATTCACCGCATCCCAGGCTTTGGCAGATAATCTTGCAGCAGACGCAGTTGTAAAACAATCTTTTGAAAACAATGATGCGGGTGTAATTAATGCCACCAAAACAGAATTGGCTTCAGCCAATGCTGCCGATCTGGTTTTTGTTCAATTGCGTAATGTGGAGAATGTAGGTGCAGCCAGCGGGTATAGCGCAGCAAATGCCGCGTACAAAGATGCTATTTTAACGGTCGATAATCAATTGAAAGACCTGATGAATACCATTGCCGCCAGGCCTACTTATTTAAAAGAAAATTGGCTGATTATGGTGTCATCCAATAAAGGTAGTAACACTCCTTTTGTTCCAGGTGCCGGTGAAATATGGTCGGCTTTCAGGGATACCCGGCACAACACAATGTTTATGGCTTATAATTTTACCCCGTACCCAATTTCAGGATACAGGCAGCAGCAAAGCCAACGGTTATTCCGTATATAGGTACAAGTACCTTCTATAGCGGCACACTTTCTCAGAATAAGCGCGCGAGAATGATCAATAATACTTCGATAGGAAATTTAGGTACTACAGGTAGCTATACTATTCAATGCAAAGTAAAACTTCCTGCTGCTAATGCAAATTATCCGGCTATACTGTCTAAAAGGGCCACGTTTACTGGGGGCGTTGTAGGTTGGGTGTTTTTCCTGGAAGATGGTGACTGGCAGATTAATATCGGACAAACCGGATTTGGAAATACACAGGTTAGGGGTACTAAAGTTTCTGACGCGCAATGGCACACGTTAACTGCTCAGATCACACAGGTAAATGCCACTACGCGAACCGTGTATGTATTTACTGACGGGCAAAAATCAACCGCCAGCAGCAATATAGCAGATAGAGGGAATTTGGATTCTCCTAGTCCGTTAACTTTTGGCAATAATAATAATGATAATAATACAGGTTTAGGTAACTATATGATCACAGATGTGAGGATTTACAACACTGCGCTATCAGACGCCTATATCCAGGCCAATTATTGCAGAACCGATGTGGCCGACGATCAATATAAAGCAAACCTGGTAGGTTTTTGGCCTTCCAATAATATAGGAGCAGATAGAATAATAGCGGATGAAAGTGGTAATGGCAACAACCTCCTGGTGCAAACTTTAGACCCGGCTATTTTCAATGATGTCTCTACCAAAGTTTGTCCGCAAATTGTACCGGCAGTATACCGTTCGGTTCCCAATTCAGTTGATGTAGCCATGCAGGTGTACCAATGGTTGGGAATAACTACACCTACTTCGTGGGGACTGGATGGTAAAACATGGGTGCCCCAATACATTAATGTTAGATAAGCAGGAAGCATAAAGTATAAACCAGGGAGAAGTTTGAGCAACTATGCTCTCCGAAAATTAAAAGTGTACTAATGAAGAATAAATTTTTATTACCGTTTTTAACCACTGTTTGCAGTATGGCTATATTGCTTACAGCCTGCAAAAGAGACCGTGACTTTGGTTTCGTTGATGGTGTGCCTGGAGACGGGTCTGATGCATCAGGGGTAACTATCGATACCAGTGTTAAAAATGTAGATGCCAGCAAATATGCTAAAGCGCGTATATTCCCGGGTTTAGTATGCAGTAGCGAACCTCGTCTCAATAACGTTACGGTGAATATGAACTTTAAATACTTCCCGGCTGATAAAGATCAGTTGCGCATTTCTCAGCCACCGATTGTATTGAATAATTTTGGTAATCCGGTGGGGCCCATTGTGAGTACTGGTTATTATGCTGCTCCCGGGGAGTTGGTAATAATAGATGTACCGGCAGGTCAGAACTCATTGCTGGTGCAAATCGGTGCGTGGACTTATGATGCTTCTGCGGTACCCAATTCGCAGCGGGATCCAATAATTTATTCTAAAACAAGCCTTTCTCCGGGGCGTAATTATTTACGTAACCTGTACGGCGGACCTATTTATATTATTCCGCAAATGCCGCAAAGTACACCAGTTCCTATCACTTTCAGCAATGTGGTTAAAATGCCTGATTTTATTTATGGGCAAACCACTGAAGCAGCGTTTCAGGCGGCTATCAGGAGTTCTTGTACACCTTGGCTGGAGCTGCGTAGCGAGAACATTATATTTACACTGCCACGACAGTTTTTTATTGACAGGAACGTAACCGATATTACTGGTTTAATGAAGGAATGGAACGACGCTATCAGATTTGATTACTATGAATGGGAGGGCTTAAAAGAAGTATTAGGAGCTAATGACGATCCGGTAGATCAGGCGCCTTTGTTGCCATGGAGAGTAGTACAGGATATTACCTTGCCACCGGGTGCCGGAGGTGTATCGGGTTACCCTTTCAGAGCCCAGTACGGCTATGACTGGTTTGATGAGTTTACCGACCATGATTATTTAAAAAATGCAGCCAGCTGGGGTACTTTTCACGAAATTGGCCACAATAACCAGCAGGGACAATACTGGAGCTGGAGTTCTCTGGGCGAAACTACCTGTAACCTCTTTATATTTAAGAATTCTAAGCGCCTTGGCGTTTACCCCGCCAAACATACTTTTCCTGTAGATGATCTGGCAGGCAAAATAACACCCGCTGTAGCCTGGGCAACCGGTGCAATAGGAACGCGCAACTTTGATGGTACGGATGCGGCCATCAACGATCCTTTCGCGCGCCTGGCACCCTTCCTTCAGATATTCAATAAAATACCAGCAAACTGGGGCTATCAAGGTCAACCTTGGGGATGGGACTTTATGCCTTATCTCTATAGAAGGGCAAGACGAGCCGTGCGTATCTCAACAAGTGATCAGCAAAAAGAGATTTTCTCTTTGAAGCGATTTGCGACTATACAAAAAGAACTGGTTTCCTTTCTTCAGGCAATGGGGCATAGCTGTAAGTACGAATCTGTCAGGCAGGATGGCTCTTCAGTACCCACTAATGGCTCAAAAAGTGTGGGAATATAATCCAATTACCCAAACAGGGGAGATGGCGCTTTGGATCCTAAATCTTTGTGGACGATCACGACGAATTCGGCTCAGGCTACCGGCGAAACCGCACCCAGCGGTCCGGCAGCAGCAGCCATAGACGGAAATCTTGCGACTTATTGGCATTCACAGTACTCTCCAGCGGCTATCGCTTTGCCATATAACTTAACAGTAGATATGTTTATAGCTACTAATATCACTGCGCTTAAATTTGCACTCAGGTCAGCGCTTTCAAGACCAGTTAAGAGAATTCGCCTGGAAACCAGTTTAGATGGGTCTTCATGGACTGAGGTAGGCGGTAGTCCCTTTACAGTACCTCAGGTTGAAGGGTTACAGACTTTTACATTGACAAATCCCGTCACAGCTCGATACTTTAGGGTAATAATTCCTTCTACGGCTGATACCGATGGAACAGGTAATACTTCTATAGCTGAACTGGATATTGTACGTCAATAATTTAATAATTTTTGAAATTTATGAAGAAGATATATACTTTGTTAGCGGCGGCGTTATTAGTAACATGTATTATGAACTCCTGCAAAAATATGCTGATCCACCACCCTATTTTGAGGACGACCTGGATAGCTCTAATGCCTTAACCAGCCGTAGGGTGCTCCTGATTGGAATAGATGGGGCGGTAAGTAGCGAAGTAAAAGCTATCGCTCCGGCTGCTTTAACCGGAATGCTGGCCCATGCTAAGTTTCAATGGGATGGAGTATCGGATGAGATAAGCACAGACGCTACTTCCTGGAAATCGTTGGTAGCAGGTGTTTCTTACGGAAAGCATAAGATTGCCGATAGTTCCTTCATTTTTACTCCTGCCGAGGGTAGCGATCCGCATGCGGGTCTCCCGCCTAACTATCCGTCTATGTTCTCCTATATTCTTTCTTCGGCTACAAAAAGTAATATGCGAACGAGTTTTATCTCTTCGTGGAATACCCTGGTAGACAGGGTGGTTCCTGAAATACAGGACCCGGTAATTACTACAGGCGATCAGGCAGTAAAAGATTCTGCTTTAGTAAGAATTAAAACACGCAATCCAGAATTCCTGACGCTCCACTTTAATGGTCCTTCTATTGCAGGTAAGGCTGGTGGCTTTAACCAGGGAAATGTAGCTTACAAAGAAGCAATTACAAAAGTAGATGGATACGTTGGCGAAATCATGACAGCGTTAAAAGCACGTCCCGAGTATAACAAAAAAGAAGAATGGTTAGTGATTGTTGTTAGCACACATGGAGGTGCGGGCAATAGCTATGGTGGATCAAGTGGTGCTGAAACCCAGGCTTTTCAAATGTTTTACAATGAAAAATTTAAGCCCTTGGAGTTTACAACACAAGGCGCTTTTTATGGTGTGCGTTTTGCTGGCGGGCAAACAAATGCTGTCAGGGCTATTATGGAAGATGCCAATGCTTTTGATCCGGGTTCGGGTCCCATTACTTATGAAATGAAAGTAAAAGGAACCAGAAGCGGTAGTTTCCCACTGTTTTTCAGTAAAAAAGGACCTGTTACAGGCAATATGTTGGACTCCGGAGATCCAGGATTTGCGTTGTTTACGGGCGGCAATAACAATTTCAACCTGGAAGTGAGAGGAGGTACTACCAGAGCCAGACCCGGTGGTGGTCCCGCAATATTCGATGAAACATGGCATACCATTTCTGTTGCTTTTGCCGACAGTGTTGTTAGTGGTGCTACAAGGCGTTTTGTAAAAGGATATGCGGATGGTCTTAAAGTTACAGAAACAGATGTGACAACCTGGACATTATCCGGAGGTACAGCAGGTTGGAACGCATTTAAATCGCCTAGACCGTTAATATTAGGTTGGACACAAGGGAATGCCAGTGATGCCTCAACATCGCATGTAGCATTAAATGTAGCTGATATAAGAATATTTAATACAGGATTAAGCTCGGCTGAAATTGCGGCCAATGTGTGTCTCCGGATATTACAAAACACCCTAAATATGCTAATTTGATAGGTTATTTTCCTGGTAATGATGGAACGGGCGGACGCTTAAAAAATCAGATACCAGGATCATCTGGAAGAGACTTTATTTTGGAACGTAATTTTCAATGGAGCTTGATTCCGGCTTTTCCCTGCAATGCTCCGGTAACCGGAGTTCCTGCCGGAAAAGTGGTTCAATTACAAACCAGCGGTAGTGTTGCCCGAACAGCTTTTTATTGGCTTCGGGTTCCGGTACAGGATTCCTGGTCTTTTGAGGGAACCAATTGGTTAGCTAATTATGAATCAGAATTTGTTTCATTTTAATTGGAAAAAGGATCTGAAAGTTCCTGACAAGTAGGGCATTTTCAGATCCTTTTTTAAGATAGCCTCCCTAACCACAAGTTTGTTGCTTAATTTTTGAAATCACGTTAATAACCTATTTTGAATTGAAACGTTTTCCTACTGATCGACAGCTCGATTTAATGGATTGTGGCCCCGCTTGTCTCAAAATAATTGCCAAATACTATGGAAAGTACTTTTCCTTGCAATATCTGAGGGATAAATGTGGTATTACAAAAGAAGGTGTATCTTTTTTCGACATTGGCCATGCGGCAGAGGCAATTGGTATGAGAAGTCTTTCAGTAAAGGCTTCGGTCGAAGACCTACTGCATCGCTTACCTTTACCAGCTATCGTACATTGGGACAATAACCATTTTGTAGTAGTCTATAAAACCAATATCAAACGAAAAGTTTTTTATGTTTCTGATCCTGCCAAAGGATTGGTGAATTATAAACAAGACGATTTTGAAAAAAATGGTTACATGCCGAGGCAACCAAAGGGGTAGTAATGGTTTTAGAACCCAGGCCGGAGTTTTATGATAACAGGGTAATGGATCATACCAATAGGAAAAAACATTTTCCAACTTTATAAGCTATTTCAAACCCTACAAGAAAAGCTTTGTAACACTGGGTATTGTCATGCTTATTGTTACGATCCTTCAGGGATTTCTACCTTTCATTTCAAAGGCAGTGATTGATGTAGGTATTCAAACAAGGGATGTTGACTTTATTAACCTTGTGTTGGTTGCAAATATTACCATCTACGTCTGTATTTTACTGTCAAATATTGTACGCGACTGGATTTTGCTGCATGTTACGTCTCGGGTCAATATTGCGATAATATCCGATTATCTAATTAAGCTGATGTTATTGCCCATTACTTTTTTGAAAACAAGTCTACCGGCGATATTTTGCAAAGGGCAAATGATCATGAGCGGATCAGGAGTTTTATTATGAATAACTCGTTAAACATGATATTCTCCACGTTAACCTTTATCGTTTTTGGGATAATTCTCTTTTTCTATAATAAAATTGTGTTTACCATTTTTTTGGGAGGAAGTATTCTGTATGTATCCTGGGTTTTTGCTTTCCTTGCTATAAGAAAAAAGTTAGACTGGGAATATTTTGAGTTGGTTTCTAAAAATCAAAGCTATTGGGGAAACAATAGGAAGTATTCAGGATATTAAGATTAACAATTATGAAAAGGATAAGCGATGGAAATGGGAAAATATACAGGCTGCATTATACAAGGTAAACGTTCGATCCTTAAGTGTCACTAATACGCAGACATCGGGAGCTCAGTTCATTGACAATATCAAAAATCTGGCAATTACTTTTTTTGTGCCCAGGCGGTAATTAAAGGGCAGATAACCTTTGGAGTAATGATATCAACGCAGTTTATAATAGGTATGCTCAATGGGCCTGTTCAACAGTTTATCCAGTTTATTATTGCATTTCAATTTGCAAAAATTAGTTTTCTGCGATTGAACGAAATACATGAGTTGAAAGATGAGCATCAGGATGTGGGGAGCAATCCCATTGATCTGCCGCAAAACAAAAGCCTTTTACTCAATAACGTAATGTTTCAGTACGCTCCCCATAGTCCGTTGGTTCTAAAAAACATTCAACTTCATATACCCGAAAGAAAGGTGACCGCAATCGTTGGTGACAGTGGAAGCGGGAAGTCTACATTGCTAAAGTTACTGTTAAGACTGTATAAGCCTAGCCATGGCGACATTATGATGGGGAGCATGAATATAAATAATATTAGCCTGAAGCAATGGCGGGAAAAGTGTGGAGCTGTAATGCAGGATGGAAAAATATTTAATGATACGATCTTAAACAATATAGTTCTTGATGATGAGAAGGTTGATTATAAGAAGCTGAGAAATGCTTTGGACGCCGCTAATATTGCTGCAGAAATAGAAAAATTGCCATTAGGTTATCAAACTATGATGGGGGAGCAGGGGCGTGGCTTAAGTGGAGGACAGAAGCAAAGAATATTGATAGCCCGAGCCCTCTATAAAGATCCAGACTATCTTTTCTTTGACGAAGCCACAAATGCGCTGGATACCGTTAATGAGCAAAAAATAGTAATGGCTCTGGACAAAGTTTTTAAAGATAAAACAGTAATTGTTGTAGCCCATCGGCTCAGCACTATTAGAAAAGCCGATCAGATTGTAGTAATGCAGGACGGACGTATAGTAGAGATAGGTAATCATAATTTTCTGATGAAGCATCAAAAGCAATATTACCAGTTGGTTCAGGCGCAATTGGATGGCGCAGCCAATTTAGATAACCCAATACAAGACGAAGAAGCGAAGCCAGGCATGGCTTTGACGCATACCAAAGGCACTGTAAAACATGCTGAAGAAAGTAATGATCCTAAATAATGGCTAGTATTGAAACTATTGAAATAGGAACAACTCAGAATCGTACTGAGGAGGTTCAGGACATTATTGACAGGATGCCAACCAAATTTGGCTACTGGGTTGCCTTTATTATAGTATTTATTGTTCTGAGTATGACAGGTCTGGGTTTTCTTATTAAGTATCCGGATGTGATTGTGGGCAGGGTTACCATTAATACCAGCACGGCTCCTATCAAGTTGGTGGCAAATACAAACGGAAAGTTGATATTGAATGTTAAAAACTCCCTTGATCCTATTAAAGAAGGGGAGGTCATTGCTTACATTGATAATCCTGCAATCTACGCCGATATTGTACTCCTGAAAAAAATGCTTCAACAATTCGACCCGGAAAGATTCTATTATAGTATCGATGCGAAGAAGTTCTCCCATAACTTTTCTTTAGGAGTCATCTCATCAAAATATTATAATTTTCTCAATGCTCTTAACGAGTATAATAGTTTTTTAAATGATAAATTGTATGACAAAAAAATTACAGAATTAAAGAGCCTCGAAGTACATCAGACTAAAGAGTTGGATAATCTGGTGGATAAGGTTGTTGCCACCAAAGAATACATAGAGAAAAGCAGAAGCTTATTTAAGCGAGACTCGCTGCTTTATGCCGAACGAGTATTGTCAGCCGGGGATATCGAAAAATCTAAACTTAATGAGATATCAGGCAAAACTGGCTATAATAATATAACTGCTGAAAAACTCCAAAAAGAAAAAGAGCAATTACAAATTCATAGCCAGATAACGGAAACAACCATCGAAAGAAACGAAAGGTTTAATGAGTTAAGATTAAATCTGGTAGCCTCCTATAATGATTTGAGGGAAAATATAAATGGATGGGAGCAAACCTATCTGGTAAAGGCGCCATTTAACGGGCAGGTACAATTTTTAAAGTTTTGGACCTCCGGGCAATTTGTACAAAGTTCAGAGCCTCTTTTTACAATGTTACCTGCTCAGCAGCAACCCTATGGTCAGGTTATTATTCCTGCAAATGGGGCAGGTAAGGTACAACAAGGACAAGAGGTTGTAGTAAAACTTGATAATTATCCCTACAATGAGTACGGGGCGATACAGGGAAATGTGGCAACTATATCTAAAACAACTAACATAGAAAAGTCGAAAGATGGAGATGTCGAAACCTATTTGGTAACAGTGAAATTGAAAGAAGGGTTAATAACCAATTATGGGAAAAAGCTGGCTTTTATTTATGAAGGAAAAGGAACTGCAGAAATTATCACAAAAGACAAAAAGCTGATTGAACGATTCTTTGATAACTTAAAATACACGGTAAATAAATAGCGCAAACGTTTGCATGATCATTACTTCATGCCATTTTAAGACATAATTTTAAAAGAATTAATTATTCATATCTAAATCAACATCTATGCGGATCAAAACACTTAACGAAGTCGAAACATCTTTCGAAGTACTATCTTATGAAGACTCAAAAGCTATCACCGGCGGGCGTCAATGGGCCATCATATGGACGCTCGGCACCAACCCTAACTCCGATGTTAACTGGGTAATTGATCACGAGTTTTCCAACACTAGTAACAATGTAAGTAGCTTTGTAGATGACAGTAATTCCTCCACAATAGGAGGAGGTTCTTTTAGCTATTATGATGCTAATAACGATTATATAACGGTGTCAACTACCGGTTATGGCGATCCAAACTATAGCAACATTGTTTTTGCTGGTATAGATCTCAATACCGGGTATCCTCTTTATTGTGATGTGAACGGGGATACATTGCATTTAATGATGCATCCAGTATTGAAATAACAAGTGTAAATGGAAATACTACTACTTATTTTGATAAAATAACAGGCGAGTATTATAATGTAAATCCGGGAGAACTGTCATACCCTTCTCCTTATGGATATGCAACATTTTACCAGGATACAGATGCGTACGAAACCGGCGGTGGAGGATATTTGAGATATTTGGATAGCAACGGAAATCCTCACGAAATATATAGTAGCCCTTTCAATGGACCGGATGGCGACGCAAATTTCTCCTTCTATTCAGCTGATCCGCTTGCTAATACTATAACTTATCGTGTTACGAATTCCAGTAACGATTTTCTGGTAACCATCAGCGACAGATCTAACCTCATATTTGGGCCATCATCTGGCGTGAGCGGATACCAGGATTGGGATTCATCAAACCCGGGCGATGAAATGGTATATTTTGATACGCTAACAGGCGGCTATATTATGACCAGACTTGATGGGTATCTGCTTAGCTAATAGATAACATGCACTATTATATAGTTGGAGCATTCTCAATGAAGAGTGCTCCTACTATTATTTTGTAGAAACTTAAAGTAAATGATTCTTAAGTTTCTGTAAAATGCTCTTGCTAACAATATGTATATCAGGATAGAGCATAAAAATCGAAAAAGGTTTTACAGGAACTTGTTTTCTGCTAGGTTAGTTCGCGTTTTAAATAATTCAATTTGATCAGTAATATAAATCGTCTGCTGCTGAAAAGCCCACAAATAGCAGTGAAGAACCTGGACGTGTATTTGAGCTATGTACAAATAGTATATGCATATGCCGATAAGGATGATAATGAGTTTTATAATCACTATGCGTTTGAGCTTACACAAGCGTTGATTAAGTTGTTAAATGTGAATAAGACACAGCATCCTGTACATTTATTATATATCACTCAATTCTTAAATCTTTCTATAAGCAGTGGGTTTGTTAATGCCAATCTTGAAAACATTTTTACTAAAGTAGATAGCTTTATAAAGGACGAGTTTCAAAAGGAAACGATGGATAGGTCGCTTTTAGTTCAGGGGCTTTTTTACATTGTAAGCCGGTTTCAAAATACGACTTATAGTACTCAACATAGAAATGACCTGATTGGTTGTTACGAGGTTGGGCTGGATAAATTAGAAAAAGCTTCTGGTGATGTAGTAACTGGCCGATTTACATTGGAAAACTTCTTACCTAAAATAAATGTAGCTAATAGTAGTAAGTATTTCAATTCCTTCTTATCGAGTGAGGAAAACAAAACTCGGCTGAAAGCTGCTTTGTTGGGAAAGCTTGAAAAAGATAGCGAAAATGAACTTAAAAAACTTTTACTAATTACTTATGATGAGGTAACCAACCATGCAGAGCTATACATTCCCCAGTTGGTTTTTTATTTAAACCTGATAAGATGAGGAAGATTTTTTTATCGAAACTCCATCAAGCGCTGTACAACATGGAGTAGGTACCTATGCTGCGAATCTTATCAACTCACTGGTCGTATACGAAGACTGCATTATTTACTACGTACAAATTAAATTTGGTAGTAAAATAGAGTTTTCGAGACACATGAGAAGGAAAGGTTTTTAAAATTCTGATACAATTCGAAGATCCCGTTGTCCAGAAAAAGCAGGAAACCGCTATTCATCCTTTACAGGCAAGAGTTATCTTCTGTATGCTTTCAAAATACTTTACTGGTGAAGGCTATAATATTCTACACTTAAACTCTTTATTACAAAGAACTATAGGTGACCTTGCAAAGGAGTATGATTATAAAATAGTACTTACGCTGCATGTCTCATTATGGCGTGTCTTTTTCAATAATAACAAACAAAGCTTTATTGAAAAGTGGGCCTCAAAAAACTTTGCTGACCAAAAAACAGCAGGTCTGTTATCTATGAAGGAAGAGGAGAAAATGTGCCTGGCTGCAGATCGTATTATTTGTTTAACTGAAGAAAGTAAGGAGTTTATAAGTGATTATTATAAGGTGAACGAGTGTAAAACGAAGATTATTCCTAATGGATTAATAATGAGTAATACCGCGGAAAAGAACGAGATGGGTGAAATGCGAAGGTCTTTGGGTTTTGCGCCGACTGATTTTATTTTTATCTATGTAGGGAGGCTTATCGAACAAAAGGGGATTGGCGTATTATTGGAAGCATTTAAAAAAATAGCAAAGAGATCAGGTTCAATTAAACTGTTGGTTGTCGGTAGTGGCAATACAGACACATTTCTTTCCCGGATTTTTGAGTGTTGTGGTCAAATAACTTTTACCGGATATCAGCCTGTAGAGAACCTGTCTAAACTCTATAAAATTGCGAATTGTGGAGTCATGCCTTCCACTACAGAACAGAGTAGCTTTGTAGTACTCGAAATGCTGAGTAAGAAACTACCTGTTATATTGTCTGATATTAGTGCTTTCAATAAGTTTGAGCATGAAAAGCATGTAACCAAGGTGAAAACTGATGACAGAGGATATGTATTTGTTGATCTTCTTTACAAAGCCATGAAACATATTTTTGAAGATGCAACGTATAAAGCCAGAATAGCCGGAAACGGCTATCAGTTATTCCTGGATCAATATCAGGCAAGTACTATGGCAGAAAAAACATATGATGTATATAAACAAGTGATTGCCTTAGCGCCAGTTACGAACTCGATTCAATAAGTGATTTGCCCCAACTATCTATTGACCTGTATCCAGAATATACAAAGAAAAGCTCCGCATGTTCCTCTTACTTCAACAACTAAATGAGAAGAATATAAACTTCAGTAATCAAAATCGCCTACGCCTCCACCAGCTCCTCCACCATTAAATGACTATAAGCCTCATTTAAAAAATTAGGGATCAGGTTTTTATTGGTCCAGTGAATTTTATCCGGATCTTCCAGGTGCTCCAGCATACTGGTCAGCTTGGCCTCTCCATGGTTTTGGATCACCATTTCGCGCTTCTCTTCATTTTGAAAGTGCTGGCTCATACCGGTGGCATCCGCTTCCGGATGAAACTGGGTGCCGAACATATATTCACTGAAACGAATGCCCATTACCGCCCGCTCATAAGGAACATGGGGACGCTCTTTTTCGATACAGGTAATATAAGCGCCCATATCATGCAACATATCCAGGTTGGGCTGTATTAATTGAAAATCGCGGCTATCTACACCAAAGAAAGGATTCTTCAAATTCCTGAACACAGGGTCACCAATAGCTTCCGGCATCACATGCATAGGGAACACGCCGAAAGAGGTAGATTTACGTTTGCATATCAACCCGGCATTAAAATGGCGGCAGGCCATCTGAAAGGAATGACAAATTAAAAAGACAAACTTTTTGGTGATATTGGAAGGATTATCGTTCCAGCGTAGAACATCGCTAAACCAACGGTTCCAGTTAATATCCCAGTCATCAAAACGGGTACTGAGTGGATCTCCGGGACCTCCGCTGGATATATAAATATCATACGAAAGGTCGGGTAACTCGTTTTTCACGCGCACATCAAAAATATCGTAAGTAATCGAATAGCTTTTTTGCTCGGCCCATCTATGCACGATCTCATTAATACACCTCATTCCCTGGTTGGGATATCCCGCATTTAAATCTAAAACCGCAATACGAACCTGCTTTTTATCTAAATCAACCATCCGGCAAAATTACAACCTTTTATTTTTATGGGAGTGCCGGAGCCGGCCAGAGTTACTAACAGCTGTTTATAAAACGCTTATTTATTGATCTTTCTCAATGATACCGTTAAAAGATATCGGCGTTTTATTCATACTTAATACTTGTACGTAAGCATAACCCGAAGGTGTAATAGTAAGGAACAGGCTTCTCACTTCACGGTCATCCTTTGGTGTAATCGTGATCTGGTAGTTCTTTTTCTTTATCGATTGTTTATAGTCAAAATCGGTAGAGGTAAACCGGATACCTCCTTTGGTTGGATCAACGGGAGCTGTAAACGACCGGCCAAAGAAAGGCAGGTAAGCGATCACGGAGTCGGGCGTGATCTTTATATCGTAGCCAGAACTAAGCTGGTAGAGATTATTGCCATTAGGGAACATGAACCTTGGATTAAACCGGCTATCTTCCGTAGGAATAACCGTTTGAGCCTTAAACGTAAACCTCCGGCTGTCGATCAAGGCGGCATAATCCGGTTCGGATCCAGTCGCCGTTTTCTGAGAAGCGCAGGACGAAAAGGTCAATACCATCAATATTAGAAGTGAGCCTGTGTGTAATATATTTTTCATCTTTCGTATTTTTATTAAAGATTAATAGTTGGCGGAAATTGCATAACGAAACAGCACCTTTTATTAGACGATAATTTGATGCCAATTGTACCATTTGTAGCACATCTTTAACAAAATGAACGATGAAACACTGTCTTTTAGCATTGTTTATATTGAATTCTTATTTAATAAAAGCGCAAAGCAGCAAAGATTCGGTAATAAACGTGGTTAATAACCTGTTTGATGCCATGCGCAATGCAGATGCAAAACAGCTTAAAGCCTGCTTTACAGACAGTGCTATATTGCAAACAATCGTACCATCGGCGCCTGGCACAGTTAAAGTGCGTACGGATAGGGTAGATGATTTTGCCGAATTTTTAAGCAACGAAGCTAGGGGCAATGCAGATGAAAGGATACAATTGGAGGCTATTCATATCGATGGGGCTTTGGCCAGCGTATGGACACCCTATGCTTTTTACTACAAAGGTAAATTCAGCCATTGCGGGGTGAACTCGTTGCAATTGGTACGATTAGGATCTGGCTGGAAGATCCAGTATTTAATAGATACCAGGAGGAAAGAGGGGTGCAGTGGCAATTAAAAAGCTTTATATTTATAACTTAAACAGCTACTATGAAATATCTCCTGCTCACCATTATCGCCTGCATGTTTTATTTTACATTGCTGGCCCAAAAGCTTACAACAGAAACCCTGGCAGGTACATCATCCTTATATGAAACCTATATCAAAAAATCGCAGCGTAAGTTAAAAGCCGCTCGTACACTTAAATACACAGCTATCGGATCGGCAGTTACCAGTGGCATCTTTTTCTTAATAGCAGCCAATAAAAGTAAAAATAATGCAAATGAAATGTTTTCCGGATTAGTAGAAGGAATAGTTGGATTTGGTTTTGGAGCCATTGCTGTAGGCTCTGGACTTACCTCCCTATTCCTGAGCTCGTCAGCTAAGAAATATAAGAAAGCAGCTTTAAGCCTAAAGCCTGTAGTAAAAGTACAATCAGTATCAGTGCCTGGCCTGGCTATACGAAACCAGGCGGTAGGCTCGATTGTATTATCATTTTAAGTTAACGGCGCTCAAATACGTAAGTAACTACATTTAGCCCATTTCTTACTTTAGCCTTAAACCGGTTGGTATTACCAAAGCGCGGAATTTCGAAGCGGTCAAATTTCATGCTCCTGCCATCGCCTACATCAACGCTTAATATAAAGTCGGTTTCAGAATCTCCTTCATCATCGGTATAAACATAGGCATCAATATACCAGGTACCCGTAAACGAGTTGTTATTGCGGTCATAATACATAGCCGTATTATTACTGTTAAAAGTAAAATACCCGCCATTAAAAACAATATTGCTGCTGCCTAATCCGAAAGTATTGACCTCAACCAGCTGCCAGCTACCTACGATACGGGTGTTAAACTTTGCCAGTCTGTTTTTGGTGCAACCAGCCATTACCAGGGGAGGATTAAAAATAACAGGGCTCTCATAAAAGGATCATTTTTAATTACTTGACGTGTCAGGTTTTTAAAAAGTTGCAGGCAAATAAAAAGACCGCCCTGAGGCAGTCTTTTTACTAAAACTTCAATATTGAAGGGATTACATCTTGCTTTCGATCGTAATCATTTTTTTCTTCAAATCCTGTATTTCTACATTTTGTTTTTTGATAGAAGTTACCATTGCAGGGATCAGCGCTTTTTCATCAATTACTTTGATCACTTTGGTACGATAAGCATTTTTTCCGAAACGTTCACTAACCCTTTTCTCTTTTACCAGCGAAGGGAAAAGCTCTTGTAAGTCTTTAGCCAGGAATCCATATTCTTTTCCGTGTTCCAGGCTCAATTCATTAATAAAATGAGCATCAGTCCCCAGTTTAATCACTTTTTGAGGATCGGTTACCTGAGCAAAAGCTGCAGAAGCTGATAATAAAATAGCTGCAAATGCAATAAATACCTTTTTCATAATTATAGGTTTTATAGTAGTTAATATATGTGAGTACAAGGTCCTTTACAGGCCGTACTTATTTTAGTAAATTAGATGGAAGCAGTAAGCCTTACTGCAAGAGGGGCTATTACTTAAGTAATAATAGCAGGAAAATAAACTATGTCGTCTTTGGAGGAGGAACTACAATTCCGAGTTCAATGGCAGGTATATAGGGAGCCTTATAGACAACTTTATCAAAAAGGGTACTTACTAACGGTAAAGGAAGCGATGGAGAGATACCCAGTAATTTTTGCTCCTGTTCGAAGCCCCTTTCTTCAGCGCTTTTCTCGCTGCTCCTGGACTCGCAGTTGTCGCAAATTTCTTTTTGTTCAGCATGAATAAGGCGAACATCTGCAATAACCTCTTTCGATACAAATACCGATAAAAGGAAACAAGCAATGATATATAGATACCTCAATTTCATGTGTAGCGCAAAACTACAAAATAGGCTTTATTTCACCTGCATTTGCAGATTAGAATTTTATTAGAATAACAATATAATAACAAAAAACAAGGTGTTTAATCTTTTGAATTAAAGATATTTACAAACTCGTATTGTTTATTATTTTAATTTAAATAAAATTTTTATTTGAAATAAAAATTTGGTTTGCTTCAAAAAGGAATGTTGCATTGGATATGCGTATGAAAGATAAAGCGTAGTTAGTTTAATTCTTTTTATTCAGTGTGTATAATCAGAACTAAAAACTAATTAATATGTATAAAGCATTGACTTATTAAAGTGCCTGTATTACTATCGTTTAAATTTATTTACGCTACTATAATCTGTAAATTTCATTTTATTTTTTCTGGCATACATCATTTCCATTGTTACACCCGGTTGAAATACCGGCATATCACCATTGAAAGAAAGTGATAGTTTATGAATGCCGTACTGGAGGGCGTTGTACCCACCTTCAGTTGATGGATCAGTCCAATCAGAAGATGTGGAAATATCCCAGTACCCTGTATATCGTCCATGTTTGTTTTGATACATAAACCGGTTATTAGGGTAGAAGGTTATAGTGCCTCGGGGTAGGTTTCTTTGCCTGACCAGGTTATTACCAGGTTTAGAGAGCGTTTATTTACTTCCCATTTGCCCAGTAAAGCATTATATAGCTTATCAGTTCGTTTATTAATTTGTTGATACGGTGAGCAGGAACTTATCAAGGTAACCAGTAGAATAAGTAGAATCGTTTTAGTGGGTGGTTTCATTATGGGAATTTCTATTTCGGACGAATGTTGAACAACGATGGTTGCATTAAGGGCATGCAAAAAGCCGCCCGGTAAAGGCGGCTTCGATAATAGTGAAATTAAGATCTTAGTATCTGTACAACTCAGGCTTAAATGGTCCTTCTACAGGAATGCCTAAATAGGAAGATTGTTTCTCTGTTAAAACATCCAACTCTACACCAACTTTAGCAAGGTGTAAGCGGGCAACTTTCTCATCCAGGTGCTTAGGAAGCACGTATACATTGTTCTCATACTTATCGTGGTTCGTCCACAATTCGATCTGAGCCAGTGTCTGGTTAGTAAAAGAGTTACTCATTACAAAGCTGGGGTGACCAGTAGCGCAACCCAGGTTCACCAGGCGGCCTTCAGCCAACAAGATAATATCTTTACCATTAACATTATAAATATCAACCTGTGGTTTGATGGTGTCTTTGGTGGTACCATAGTTATCATTTAACCAGGCAACATCAATTTCAATATCAAAGTGACCGATATTACAAACGATGGCTTTATCTTTCATTGCCTTGAAATGCTCTCCTGTGATCAGGTCTCGGCAACCTGAAGCCGTTACAATAATATCAGCTTCTTTTACTGCATCGATCATTTTCTTTACTTCAAAACCATCCATAGCAGCCTGTAAAGCACAGATAGGATCGATTTCAGTTACAATAACACGGCAACCGGCGCCAGCTAATGAAGCGGCAGAACCTTTACCTACGTCACCGTAACCACCCACAACCGCAATTTTACCAGCCAGCATTACATCAGTAGCGCGACGGATAGAATCAACCAGAGACTCTTTACAACCGTATTTGTTATCGAATTTAGATTTGGTAACAGAGTCGTTAACGTTGATAGAAGGAACCGGTAAAGTACCTTTTGCAACACGCTCGTATAAACGGTGAACACCAGTAGTAGTTTCTTCGCTGATACCTTTTACATGCTGTACCAGTTCAGGGTAAGTGTCTAATACGATATTGGTCAAATCACCACCATCATCCAGGATCATATTCAGCGGACGATCAGCAGCGCCAAAGAATAAAGTTTGCTCAATACACCAGTCAGCTTCTGCCTGAGTCTGGCCTTTCCAGGCAAATACACCAATACCCGCGGCAGCAATAGCAGCAGCAGCATGGTCTTGTGTAGAGAAGATATTACAAGAGCTCCATTTTACTTCAGCACCCAACGCTATCAGCGTTTCAATTAAAACGGCAGTTTGAATAGTCATGTGCAGGCAGCCAGCAATACGTGCGCCTTTTAAAGGCTGAGATGCTGCGTATTCGCTGCGGATGCTCATCAGGCCTGGCATTTCAGCTTCGGCAAGACGAATTTCTTTACGGCCCCATTCAGCCAGCGAAATGTCAGCAACCTTGTATTTCAGGTCAAAATCAATCTGAGTTTTTGTAACTGTAGACATATTTATTGTTTATAATTTGAGATGAATAAAGTTCATAATCCATTGTTGGCAGCCTATGAACAGGAGATGCAAAGGTAGTTTACAGGATAAAATAATAGGTTAAAATTAATATTTCAGGATAAAATGTTTTATAAATTATCTTTGATAGTATTAAATGCTATTTTATGGCGGTAAATAAATATGCAAAAGAAAAACCAACTGCTTTATCAGTAACGTTGGATGCAAAGGACCTGGAGATACTCAGAATGCTGCAGCAAAACGGGCGGGTAACGGTAAAGGAAATAGCCGATTCGGTGCATTTAAGCACCACGCCGGTACATGAGCGGGTAAAGCGGCTGGAGCAGTCGGGCATCATCTCGCACTACACAGCGATATTGGATGCGGCTAAGCTGGGCAAAAAGCTGATGGTGATTTGTCATGTTTCTTTAAGGGAGCATAATAAGATCGCAGGTTCGAAATTTATTAAGTCAATACTGGCTATGAACGAGGTATTGGAATGCTACAGTATCTCAGGCGAGTTTGACTTTTTACTGAAAGTGCTTACCGAAGACATGGAAACCTATTACGATTTTCATGTGAACAAACTTAGCCAGGTAGAGAATGTGGGGCATGTACAAAGCACTTTTGTAATGGGGTGGTAAAGCAGACGAATCAGTTGTTGTAGGGAGAAGTTTAAAGGCACAGACGGTACAGTTTCCTGTTTTTTCCCTGGAAACTTGAAGACGCGTTTTAGGGGAATTGGGATTTACTATCCTTCAGGTAAATAAACTCAGCGCATTGGTATTAAACCTGACATTATTGTCAAGCCGGCTATAAGTGATATTGCCAATGACCGGGATGCAGTATTGGACGATGCCGTTGAGTTATTGTCAAAAACTGTACAAGACAGATCGTATTAGATAGTTCGATGAGAATGCTAGCATGACGATAGCCATTCTAAAACGTGTTAATAGCCTTTGTAGATATAAGATAGAGAAGGACGTAAAATATCATTGTACGGAGTCTAATGTGTTGCGCGTCGTACATCGTACACAGTACATCAAACAGCCCCCTAACAATAAAACCAATACTCGTACAAAACCGCTTTGCCATTTTTAAAGGTTAATGCTAATACATCGCCATCCCCGCTGATATAATAAACATGTGGCTTATCCAGCCAATCGTAGGTAACAAACTTGCCCAGCTTTTTCAGGAATGCTTCTTCCGTTGTGTCTCCATCAATCGCAAATCCGGCAATGGTAATGGCGATCTCTTTTTGATGAAACCGGATTTGGGGAAAATAAGTGAGTGTTTCAGTTTGGCTATGAAATACTTTAAAATGATCAAATGCGTACTCTTTAGTTACTTCAACACCACACTCCGGATAACCGGTCCCGTTGGTGATGATCTTCCTTGAAAGCGGGATGTCTAATATATCTTTTTCCGAAAAATCTACCGGCAGCATTTTCCCTAACACAGTAAATCTTATGGGCGATTGCTCAAAGGCATGTGTATCTTCTTTACCTGCGTCCAGGGTAGCTTTCAGTAGGAATTCATCGAAGGCCAGTTGCTGATACAATGTAGTATTACCTGTTTCTTTCAGATGACTGCGAAATAGCTGAACGCCCTGTAGGTTGTTGATTTTCTTTTCCCGCCAGCTCATTTCGTAGATCCTTTCTACCAGCATTTTTCTTTTTGCAGTATCTGTTTTAGATAATGCCGTATAATCACTCACTACTTTTTCAAAACTCAGTTTACGACCCAGGAATTTCTTTTGTGTAAAAAGCCAGCCTTCTTTGTCGTTCGCATAACCTGATCCCCGATCTTTACCAGTTTATTTTCGTCATAAGGGATATAACTAACACTTACCGGTTCGTTGGTGCGGTATACTTTGAGGATGGGTTTACTTTTTGCAAAGATAGCCCGCGCTTTTACGCTTGCTGCTGTAACAAACAAGTGGGGGCTGCCGTATTCCGCATCTGCATCGCCTGGTAACACAAAGTCCGCGGGGTCTTTTTCATAGCTATCGTTTGCATTGAGGCTGGAGGCCAGCAGCCGGGAAAGGATATAGCCTTTTTCTCCGTTTTCTACGAGTATCTCGCTCCAGCCATTATTAAACTTCTTCAACTCTGTGGCCATGCCTCCTCTTGCGTACACGCCAATCGCTTTGGCTTTTGGGCTAGGCATATCATATACTTTAGACGTGCTCAGGATGTGTAAGAGACTGCCGTTCTGAGCTTGTACATAATAGAACGAACAAAGCATCAGCAAAAGAAAAACAGGATATCGCATGCCGCTAAGATATTAGTTTTTTGAGCTAACCGGTATATGAATTCTTGCCGGGTTTTGTTGATCAATTCCTGATCTAAAAATATTTTTACGGGATCCTATTAGTTTTTACTTAAGCCCGGATAGTTTTTGATCAGTTCCAGTTCGTAATTATCATCCTGCTTTAAACTGCGTACCAGTTTTTGCAATTCTTCAATATTAGAAGGGCTTCTGTAAGCCTGGTCGTGTGCTAGTATCACCAGGTGGTTTTCCTGCTTTACTTTGTTGCGCATAAACAGGCTATCGATCTGCATTTTTAATTCGGTAGCGGTTTTGGTTAGCTGCATGGTTTTAGGTTCGAAATGCCATTCCATATCCCATCCTACCAGCTTGTAACCATATTTCTGTAGAGTGTCAGCGGCAGCCCTGCTGGTTTTAATGTCCGTACCATGAATGCTATCAATACGCCAGATATTGCGTCCGGGTGTGCGGGCGGTCATGCAATCGAGTTGTAGAATGGCACGGGCTTTATCAAAGTCGGCCAGTACCGAATCGGGTTGCATATAAAACTTGTCGAACTTATTATGTGCGTGCGAATAGCTGTGATTACAGAGCTCGATGGTTTGCAGGCTTCTTAAGCTATCCATAAGCTCTTTTTGTTCTGTGCTGCCAATAGCGTGCTCACCCACCAGGAAGAAAGTAGCCGGTATTTGCTCTTCCTTCATAATGTCTAATACAGTACGGGTTCCTTTATTAGGGCCATCATCGAAAGTGAGGTAGATCTTTTTTCGTTTAGACAGTTTCTTTTGAGGAATGCTGCAGGCAATAATTTCCGTTTTGGATAAAATAGCAGAATCTCTAAGCATAGGTGCTGTAGCAGGGGTATGTGTTTCTTTTTATACTGGCAGGCAGCTAAAAATAATAACACCATTAGCGTGGTGTAGGTAAAGGCTAATTTGGACGGAGGCTCATCAACAGGAAAAACAGATTTCATTGTGGTAATGTTGTAAGGATAATGGGGGATTGTTTATAAAGTTTGTTCGAAACGATACATGAAAGCACAGAAAAATGTGCCCGATGAAAACTATGTAAGAGAGGCTAAGGCGCGGGTAAATGCGTAACGGTTAGCGTATCTAAAAATGAAGTGTATAGGTTAAAAAAAGAGCTTCCGAGGGAGGCTCATCAATTGAAATGTGTGTTTCCATAAACGGCGGGGGTGAATTTTTATTAAAGTTAATATGAAGTAAATCTCATTTCCAAATTTTAATTCATATTTATTTTTTAAAGAAAAAGCGGCAACATAATTGGATATGTTGCCGCTATAAAAACTAGGAGAATAGCTTATTGTCCCTTCTTCACTTCCAGTAATTCGATGTCGAAAATTAAAGCGCTGCCGCCCGGTATGGTTGAAGAAGCGCCTCTTAATCCATAGCCCAACTCCTGTGGAATATAGAACCTGTATTTGGCGCCTTCTTTCATTAACTGTAAGCCTTCGGTCCATCCACGTATCACGCCTCCATCAACTGCGATGGTAAGAGGCTCGCCGCGATCGTAGGAGTTGTCGAATTGAGTACTGTCTAAAAGCATACCCATATAGTTACAAACAACGGTATCGGTAGCCGTAGGTGTTGCGCCCGTTCCCTCTTTAATAACTTCGTACTGTAAACCACTGGCGGTAGTTTTTACACCCGGCTTTGTTTTATTCTTTTCAAGAAAAGCGCGGCCTGCTTCTACTACGGCTTTCGATTGATTCTCTTCTTCAGACCTTGAAAATTCGGTGAGTATTGAGCGGATTGCATCTTCGCCAAACTTCGCCTCTTTACCATCAAACACCGTTTTAATAGCCTCGATAAAAGCTTGCTTATTCAGGTTTTTTAAATCTTTGGTTATGGATTGAGCCAGGTTTTGCCCGATTGCATAACTCGCCGAATCTGCCAGATTTTTTAAAGGTGTGGATTGATTGCTAACTGCCGGTGCAGCTATCGTCTTTTTAACAGGCGCAGCGGGTTTAGGCTTTGCTTTTGTTTGAGCATTGGCACTAAGGGCTACTACGCCAGACAACACTATCGTTGCGATCTTCTTCATTTCTTTGTTCATTTACTTTTTAATTACTTAACTAAATGGCCGGTAAAGGGTTGCCGGGCATTTCCCTAATCGATATATGCTTTCGGGGAGGTGCAAAAATAGTCGTATCATTGTTACGGAACTGATAAACGCAATTTTTACCTGTTTAAAATGATTATCAATGGCAGCTTTTATCAAACAAGTGCAGATAAGATGGTCCGATCTGGATGCCAATGCACATCTACGTCATAGTGTTTATTATGATTGGGGCGCCTACTGCCGTATAGAATTTCTGCTGGAGCATGGGCTCTCTACGTCCAAAATGCATGAGTTACAGATTGGCCCTGTTCTTTTCAGAGAAGAGTGTATATTCAGAAGAGAAATCAGGCAGGATGACTCCGTTACGATCAATGTGGAGCTTACGAAGGCTAGAAGAGACTTTAGCCGTTTTTCGATGCGGCATACTATCATTAAAAATGGCGACACTGTAGCAGCTATTTTAAACCTGGATGGCGCATGGATGGATACCGCCAGGCGAAAGTTGACTACTCCGCCGGAGCTGGTAGTGAATACTTATGATGCAATGCCTAAATCGGAGGATTTTGAATGGTTAAACCCCTAAGATATGCGTTTGATTAAGTGTTTGTTGATTTGTATCGCATTGTTTACTGGTTTTATTGTATCCGCGCAAACCCTTACTGTGATGAGCTATAATATTCATCATGGTGCGGATAAGGAAGAGAAAGATCAGCTTGCAGCAATGGGTGCATTCATTAAAGCATCGGGTGCCGATATTGTAGGCTTGCAGGAAGTCGACAGCGTTTGTACCCGAACTGCCGGAGTTGACCAGATGAAGGTACTGGGACAATTAACCGGGATGCATTATGCTTTTGTACGTCATTTTGATTACCAGAGAGGGGCGTATGGTATGGGTGTATTGTCGCGATATCCCATTATACAGGTGGAGAATAAAAGAATGAGCTTATTGAAAAGCAAGAATCCGTCTACCGCAATGATCAGTGCTGTGATCAGTATATCCAAGAAAAGAAAGATCAGGTTTGCCTCAGCCCATTTTGCGTTGGATGACTCTTCACGGATGGTGCAGGCACAGGAAGCAGTAAGATATCTGGATGCTGATCCGTATCCGGTGATATTAACAGGTGATTTAAATGCAACTCCGGAAGCCCCGAGATACAATACCTCGAAGGTTATTTTATTGGAACGGATCCTAAACAAATGGAAACTTATCCTGCGCCGGTTGCTACCAAAAAGATCGATTATATTTTTATACGAAAGAAAAACCTCGTAGATGTAGAGCGGCATTCGGTGCCCGTTAATAGTTTGTCCGATCATCTGCCGGTAATTGCTACTATTGAATTAAAATAGCCTCAAATCCGGTGGCATACCCAACGCCGTATATTTCTGCTTACTACGTGCCAGTTTTGGAATATTACCCCTAATTAGCAACTTCGCAGCATTTAATGGCACGATATTTAAGAAAATAATATAAACTATTATTCATTAGTGTAAATCAGCATTTATGAAATGGAGAGGTCGGAGAGAAAGCTCTAACGTAGATGACAGGCGCGGCATGTCTGGCGGAGGACTTGCTGTAGGCGGAGGTATTGTGGGTCTTATCGTTTATTTATTATACAGTTTTTTGGGCGGCAGCGGTGAGCCTCCTGTAGTACCCGATTTGAACCGCGGTACAATTAATAATGCCCAAAGTGAACAAAGGCTGAAGCAGGAGGAAGAGCTGACCAGTTTTGTAAAAGTAACTTTGGCCGATACTGAAGATGTTTGGGGGCAATTGTTTGCTCAGAACGGGCAGCGTTACATAGAGCCTTCGTTAGTGTTGTATTGGGACAAAACTGAATCTGCATGCGGGTATGGTACTGCAGCTTCCGGCCCGTTTTATTGTCCCGGCGATAACCAGTTATACATCGATCTGTCTTTTTATGAAGAAATGCAGTCCAAACTGGGGGCAGGCGGCGATTTTGCCCTGGCCTATGTACTGGCGCATGAAGTGGGCCATCATATTCAAAATTTGAACGGGACTGCTGAAAAATTACAGCAAATGCGCGGGCGGCTAAGTGAAGCGGAATTTAATAAATACTCCGTAAAGATGGAATTGCAGGCAGATTTTTTAGCGGGTGTATGGGCGCACCATGCGCAGCAAACTAAAGATATCCTGGATGAAGGAGATATAGACGAAGCGCTGAACGCTGCTAACGCAATAGGGGATGACAGGTTACAAAGAATAGCACCGCACTGTAGTCCCGGATGCATTTACGCATGGCACGTCAGCGCAAAGAATGCACTGGTTCAGGAAAGGATTTCAAACCGGCGATATCAGGCAGGGAGACACGTTTTCAGATCCCTCTCTAAATTGACAGGCACAGGCAGGAGAATATCAGGAAAGACGTTTCAGTACGAATACTGAAACGTCTTTTAGTTTGAATACTATTGTAATTGGAAGGGAACAAATTTTCGTACGGTATTGTTTTACGCTTCTTCATCAAAACCCAGTTCTTCATCCTGTTCATCATTCCCCATATTCATCATGCTTCCAAACAGGTCTTTAAATTCGATCTTATTTTCAAATAGCTTTTTACTAATGGAGGAGTAGGAGGCAAGGCCATGCAGTACGAACTCCATGAGTAAGCCAGACTGCAGATCATTGGCTCCGGGGAAGTATTTTTCACCAGCGCATGTAAGCCATCCACACCGTAGAGCAGCTGTATTTTTTGCTCATCTTTGGTATTAAAAGGAATATTTAGTTGGTTGCCTTTGTCGAACCATGCTGTAATGGACCGGTAAGGGTTCTCGTCTGCTTTTTGTTGGGCTGATGGTTTACCGGTATTCCTGCGTTTTTTCAGCTGATCGGGATCAGGGAAATATTTTACGAACTGTGAGCGAATGGCTTTATCCACCAGGTTCATGGCTACCTGGTAAGGCCCTTCCTGTTCTCCTTCGTATACCAGTTCTACCTTACCTGTTATAGAAGGGATGATTCCAGCAAGGTCCGATATCCAAACCTGTGTGGTCGACTCGCTATTGATCAGCGCTCTTCTTTCGGCAGCGCTTACTGCATTCTCCCTGGCAGATATGGTAAGGCGCGCACTTACGCCACTTTTCTTATCTACAAATTCACTGCTGCGGGCTTCAAAGGCAACCTGCTCAATTAATCGTTTTACCAGGTCGCTAATAAGCACTTTATCTACTACATCACCATGAACGAAAGCTTCCTGCTCTGTGATATCCAGGGCCTGTTCCAGTGTTCGGGGATAGTGGGTTAATATCTGTTTGAATACGGTCTTTGAGTGGTGTAACGATAGAGCCGCGGTTGGTATAATCTTCAGGGTTCGCGGTGAATATAAAAAGTATATCCAGCGGCATTCTTAATTTAAAACCACGTATTTGTATATCCCCTTCTTCCAGGATATTGAATAAAGAAACCTGTATACGTGCCTGCAGATCCGGTAATTCATTAATAACAAAAATGCTTCTGTTGCTACGCGGAATGATACCATAATGCAACACGCGTTCATCTGCAAAGCTGAGTTTGAGATTGGCCGCTTTGATGGGGTCGATATCACCAATAAGATCGGCAACGCTTACATCGGGAGTAGCTAGCTTTTCGCCATAACGCTGGCTCCTGTGCAACCATTCAATAGGTGTGTCATCTCCTTTTTCAGCAATCATATCCATTGCATATTTGGAGATGGGGTTGAGTGGATCATCGTTGATCTCACTACCCGCAACAAAAGGTATATATTCATCCAGCAGGTCGGTCATCTGTCGGGCCATACGCGTTTTAGCCTGTCCACGTAAACCCAGTAAAAGGATGTTGTGCTTGCTCAATAATGCCCTTTCTGTTTCAGGTATTACAGAGTCTTCATAACCTACAATACCGGGGAAAGTAGTTTCTCCTTCTTTCAGCTTTTGTATCAGGTTTTGTCTTATCTCTTCTTTTATCGATTTGGATTGGTATCCGGATTTTTTAATTCTCCGATTGTATTGACCATGATTGGGGTGGATTTATGGATTTAATGGATTATTTGAATCTCTATATTTCTGATTTTCCAGCCTTTTGAACTGAAGGCTTGTGCTGCCAAAATTGATAAGCAAGCCTACCTGCATGTTATAAGCTTCCAGGTAATTTTTAGCCTGCGCGAGGTGCACATTTTCCAATTGAATAATTGCTTTTAATTCGAGCATTATTTTATCTTCTACGAAAAAATCTACCCTTCTTTCACCAATCATTTTTTCCTTGTAAAAAATGGGCATGTTCATTTCCCTGACAAATTTTATCCGCCTGTCTTCAAATTCAATTTTTAATGCTCTTTGATAAATTACTTCCTGAAAACCGTTTCCTAAAGTTGCATGAACAGACATCGCTGCACCTATTATTTTTTCGGTAATTTCTTTGAATTTATAATCTGGCATAATTCTAAGTATCTGATTGCCAATTTACGACCTGGGCGGCATGTTTAAATCTTCTAAAAAATCTTTTAATCTGCCCAAATCATAGTTCAGACAACGGTCTTCGACTTACCGCTTTCAAAGTCTTTAAAGATAAAACTTCCCAGGTTGTCTAAGGAAGCAAAGTAGGCCTTGCCGTGATTCATTTCTGTAAATTCCTGTACAAAGCGCTGCAGGTAGGGGTCGGTTGCGATCATAAATGTAGTAATAGGAATTTTGTTTTTCTTGCATTGTGCTGCCAGGTTCATACAGCGGTTAACTACTTTACGATCCAGTCCGAAAGCGTTTTTGTAATAGCGTTTGCCTATTTTAAGACAGGTAGGTTTGCCATCGGTGATCATAAAGATCTGCTTATTAGGATTTTTCTCCGCCTAAGGATGTCCATGGCAAGCTCTAAACCCGCTACGGTGTTGGTATGATACGGGCCTACCTGTAAATAGGGAAGGTCTTTGATCTCCACCGGCCAGGCATCGTTTCCAAAAACTACGATGTCCAATGTGTCTTTCGGATAACGGGTAGTGATGAGCTCACTCAATGCCATGGCTACCTTTTTAGCCGGCGTGATCCGATCCTCTCCATAAAGGATCATGGAGTGGGATATATCGATCATTAGTACCGTAGACGTTTGGGTTTTGAAATCTGTTTCCCGGATGCTAAGGTCATCTTCACGAAGGGAGAAGCTATCTACCCCGTGATTGATCTGGGCATTACGGATGGACTCGGTGAAGTCGATCTGCTCCAGCATATCCCCGAATTGAAAAGGCCTGGTTTCTGGATTGATCTCGTCGCCCTGACCTGGCTTGAAGGTTTTATGATCACCTGCCTGCTCTTTTTGAGCTTACCGAAAATCTCTTCCAGGCTCTTTTTACGAATGCCCTGCTCTGTTTTAGGAGTGATCTTTATCTCTCCTTTTTGCTGATCTTCACTGATGTATCCCTTCTGCTTCAGGTCTTCTATGAAATCTCCCATTCCATATTCACCATCTGTCAGCTGGTATTGCTTATCTAATTCATTTAGCCATTCCAATGCCTCGCCCACATCGCCACTGGTGTAAGTGAGCAGCTGCATAAAAATGTCTAAAAGCTTTTCGAAGGGAGTTTTCCCTTCCTGGTTACTGTCAAATTTTGAGAAATGAAACCCACGCATATATAAATATAACGTTTTACTGGTTGATTGGTTGAATGGTGAATGGTGAATAGTGAATAGATAATAGTGAATGGATCATGGTGGGGGAGGGAGTAAGAGGCGGGCTCAAAAAGGCCGTCCGGTTAGGGACAGCCTTTCACTAAAATTCAGATTTGTAAATATTATTTAGCCGAATCAGCAGCAGTTGCTTTTTTCGCGCTATCAGCTGCTTTTAACAAAGCTTCAGGTGTTATTTCCTGTGCCGGATTTTTAGCTGCTTTTTTAAGCGGATCATACTGCTGCTCTACCTGTCCTAATACTTCATTCATTATTTCGTTCAGTATTACTTCGGTATGCTCCAGACCAGCGTAGAACTCTGGTTTTTCAGCCTTCAGGTATTCATAATAACTTCTCTGGCTGGCGATATCCTTTTTGATATCCTCTGCCACTTTGCGGGCCTGGTCTAATTTGCCAGCCTTGTAATACGCTTCGGTTAATAAAATACCAGTTTGGTTATGCTGGCTGTAGCGGCTCGTCATTCCATAAGGTAAATTCTCAGGGCTTATACCTGCAGCTTCCCTGTTCAATAACTTAACAGCTTCGTCGGTTTTACCTGCATCGGCCAAATTACCCGCAGCTTCCGCAAAAATACCCCTGATATTCAAAAGGTATTGACGGTTTACTTCATCAAAATAAACGCCTTTTTTATTAGCGCCACCAAATTCGAACTTTTGAAGATTCTCAAAAATAGCTTTAAGATTATTGTCCTTTACAGAAGAACCACCCGCTCTCATAGCTCTCATGGCCTGGTCAGTAACCCAGTTTTGCTGGGGTGCTTTAGCCTGGAATGGAACAAGTCTGTAAGCAAGTCCGTCCTTACGCAGGTGCTGCCCAAATCCTAATTCACCATACGCTGCAGTGAAATAAATAGGCCTTTGCCATTTATTGGTAGCAATGATATTCAGCATAATGAGATCGTTACGTGCAATAGCACCCGATGGAATTTCAAATGCCATTTGGTCCACCACGCTATCAGCAGGTGTTGCCGTACCATTTTTATATACCAATTGTTTATCTACCGGTACAAAGAATTTTTTGAAAGGCATAGTGTTCGGGCCTACATCGTTGCCATCTTCGTCTTTCACTTCCTGACCTAAATAGTCCTTCATAATATCATACAACGGGTAGAAGGCGTTCGCATCTATAGCCTGTCCCTGTTGCTGTTGTCCCAGGCGAATATATTCCCTGTTATGCCCTTCTATTTGTTCAGGCGACCAGATCACATCCACACCATCTGCTTTGTTGATCTTATAACGAAGCTGGTTGATATACCAATCGATACCCAGTAGGCTGGTATTGATAATCCGGATGTCGGTTCTGATACCTTCAACCTCCTGTGCATACCAAAGCGGGTAAGTGTCGTTATCGCCAAAAGTGAACAGGATGGCATTAGGTGCACAGCTTTCCAGGTAATCTTTAGCCAGGTCTGGAGCTAATGTTTTCTGGCTACGGTCATGGTCATCCCATTCCTGCTGGGCCATTAATACGGGTACCAGCAAGCAAATAGCACCTGCTGTTATACCAGCCATTTTTAGATTACTGCCCTTGCCGGAAGCCGCTTTTACAATATAAGTAACAGCTGCTACTACTGCAACGAATAAAATGGCAGCTACCAGGCTTGCCATTATGGCTCCGCTGGCAGATCCTGTAAGACTGCTGATGATCGTAACCAGGAAGGTAAGCGTAGCGCCGTATATCAATACCTTTTTAAATAGCTCTTTATCTGTTTTTTCCAGGGCTAGTTTTACAAACGCCAACACCGAAATACCGATCCAGATAGCAAATACATACATGGCGCCTACAAATACATAGTCCCTTTCCCTCGGCATATTACCTGGTGCATTAAGGTATAATACAATGGCTTCACCCAGGAAGAAGAAAAGAATGGCGGTAACAATAAAGTCATTTTTGTTTCTCAATAACTGGAAAACAAATCCCAGTACCCCTAAAATCAGCGGCAACATAAATAGCTTATTGTTCGCTTTGTTAACCTTTAAGCTATCTGGCATTTTGCTCTGGTCTCCCAGACGTGCATTATCCATCAGGCTGATACCCGAAATCCAGTTGCCATCTCTCTTATTTCCAAATCCCTGCAGGTCATTCTGACGTCCTGCAAAGTTCCACATAAAATAACGCATGAAGAGGAAATCTGTCTGGTAGGTAAGGAACCAGTTAATATTTTGTCCGTAACTGGGTGCTTCATACTTCGTTTGACCGGTATTGGGATCCTGCTGCTGGCCTATCCCTAACCAATCGGCATAGAACTGCGCATGGTTCTGATCATTACTGGAGTCCCAGATACGCGGGAATAGCATTTTATCACCGCTTTGATACCGCACTTCTCTTGCAGGACCTGTTTGAATATATTTCTCTTTTCCTTTGGTATATTTCATCTCTCCTAAGCTATAGGAGAGAACCATTTTCATCATAATCTACTTCTGCTGCAAAATGCGGCCCGTAAATAAGCGGAGCACTGCCATACTGTTCACGTCCGAGGTAATACACCAGGTTGATCGGGTTGTCTACATTGTTCATATCAATGCCTGGGTTGGCATGGCTACGAATCAGGGAAGTGAAGTACATAAAATACCCCAGCATCATAAATGCATAGCACCAAAGCGATAACTTCAGCACTTTTAGAGCAGATGTTTTAATGAAATATCCTAAAACAGCACCAATGATCAGGAGTAAAATGATCTTAAAAGCGGCCATGGTACCTGAGAAGGCGAACGGTAAAAAGGCTAATGCAAAGAATAAAGAAGTCCAGGCAATTATTTTTCCTTTAGAAACATTGGTTTTGAAGGTTAAAGCCCACCCAATTAAAATTGCTATGATGATAAAGTAAGCTGCAAAACCAGAGAAGAAAGGCATGCCAAAACTGTTTACAAAAAGAATATCAAACCAGCCTGCAGCCTTCATACTATACTGAATTACGGCAACCTGTACAATACCCGTAATTACACATCCCACTAAAAAAGCAATAACGGCTCCCTTGGTAGTGGGTTTGTATCGACGATAATAGTAAATCATTACAATCGCCGGTATGGTTAATAAGTTTAATAAGTGAACGCCGATAGAAAGTCCCATCATGAAGAAAAGGAAAATGATCCATTTGTCAGCTCTAAGTCTACCGGTTTCGTCATTGCTGGCATGTTCATCTGCATGTTCCCATTTCAGCATGATCCAGAATACAAAAGCGGTGAAGAAAGATGATAAGGCGTATACTTCGCCCTCAACAGCACTATACCAGAAAGAATCAGTAAAGGTATAAGCTAATGCACCCACTACGCCCGATCCCATAACCGTGATCATTTGTGGTTGGGTAAGCGCTTCGCCCGCCTTTACAAACATTTTACGTGCGAAATGGGTGATGGTCCAGAACAGGAACAGGATAGTGCCCGCACTTGCCAGGGCGCTCATAAAGTTCACGGCGTTACCTGCGGTTTGCGGGTTGTCTCCAAATAAAACTATAAAAAATCTTCCCAGTAAAGTAAACAAAGGTGCGCCGGGAGGGTGGGGCATTCCTAATTTAAAGGCACAGGCCACAAATTCACCGCAATCCCACAAAGAGCCCCGGGCTTCTCTGGTTAGTGTATAGGTAAGCGTGGCTATCGCAAAAACCAGCCAGCCGGTGATGTTGTTTACTTTTTTAAAATTCATGTGAAAATTTAGTTTATAACGCTCGCAAAAATAGGGATAAAGCCTGCATTTACAGTTTTTGGCGTTAGTATTAGGAGAAAATTATCAGCAGGCCAAAAAATACTGCAAATCGTTGATGTTGATGCCGGCAGAGGCATTGCCTTCACCCAGGTGATTTATATAATAAGAATAGCCAGCGCCCTACTGCCTGATATAATTGGGATTCTGATAAGGATTATTATACCAGCTGGCGTCAATTTCTCTTACAAAATTTTCAATATCCCGGTCAAAATTGTCCTTTAGGTTATAATCCTGTTTCAGGCTACCGCCATAAAAAATGCCACCGTTTGATAGATACGGGCATTCAATCCCCCTTTGTATTCTTTTAAAATTTCGTAGCAATTGTTGCCTGTTTGCCGGTTGATCAGCTTCATTAATACCTTTCCTTGGTATACTGACAGGTTGGTAAGCGGGTCGGCAAATTGCTTCTTTAACTCTTTTTCTTTAGCTTTTATAAGCGCCTTCTTATCCTTTTTCTTGCCGAGCGCCTCAGCGTCGCGGTTGATCTGGTTGATCGTATTACCAGCAATACGGGCATACGGATAGCAAACATATACGGCATTTCTCAGCCGGTTATACTCTTTTTTACCTGCTCCAGTTTGGCCGGGGGAGTTTGGATATCCATATATTTTCCTCCTCGGTGAAAGGCATCATTTTAAACGAGTTATAGTCTGTTCCGTACCAGATAGCGCCTATTTTGGTAAGGTCATTAGGCCCCCAGTCTTTCATGATCTGCTCCATGGTCGGACGTGGAGGAATGCGGATGCTGTCGGCTGCAGGAGCCGTTTGCGCACGGGCATACATTACAAAAGCTGTAGCAGTTAGTGCGCAGAACCCATATTTCCAAAGGTTTTTCAACTTCACAAAGTTAGTTGCAATTGGGGTAATTAATAAAGCTCAAAGATGTAAAATAGAACAAAATAATACTAATGGTTTTAGTTAAAGTATGGTTTCTCTGTTTTGATTGATGTGATTGAATGGCGGATAATCGTCAACGCAGTAAATTCAGTATCAACACAAAAATAGCTGCTGCAATCGTGTTGAGGAAGTTAACTGCGTTATTACTAATATACCTCTTGTTTTCTAAGGCAGCTCCAAGGATCGAATCGATGAGATTGCCTACGATACCCGCACCAACGATAAGTAGCAGGTCCGTATTCCAACCCTGCCAGAAGGAATATAGGAGCGCAATAACCAAACTGCCTATGCATCCGGCCAGCGTTCCCTCTATACTGATAACGCCGTTAGCTCCTTTTACTCCTTTTCTAAAAGAGAGTATATGATAGAAGCGCCTGCCATATACATTACCTAGCTCCGAAGAAACCGTGTCGGCCGTGGCAGAAGCAAAGCAGGCTGCTATAATCAATGGTGCGTGTAAATGTAACTCAGGCAGTATCCAGGCAATCAGGCCGGCTATAGCGGCGGCACCGCATTGGCGAAAACCTGCGCTGCCGTTCTTTTGCCCTTTTGAGATTCGGCTAAACCCTCCGCTATTTTCTGATTCATCTTCCAGGAGGTAACGAGTACGCCGAGTAGGAAAAATACAGCCATCAGGGTAATGCCTGAAAACCCGGCTCCCGCATAAATACAACAGCTTAATATACCACCTGTAATGGCCGCTAATAGTGTGAGTTTTTTGAACAAAACACTCGCTGCCATACCCAACGATATGATCAGTAAAAATATGCAGAAGTCTGGATGCATTATTATGCAAGATAGGCCACTGTACTGCATTTTAAACTACCGGTTGTTAGTTTCTGAGGTTAATATATTGCTCAAACGTTTGCATAAAATATATTTGTTTATTTGATTTTATCTTTTAAATTTGCGGTATAATGACAGCAACTCGATTTTTTACCGGTTTTTATTTTAGCTTCTTTTTTGAAATGAAGCCGGGAATGCTTTAGTTGAAACGAAACAGATAAAAATAATTCAACATAAAAAGAATCCTGGCAAAATAAAGCCGGGATTTTTTTTTAGCACTTACCCGGTCTTGCCAGGATAAGTAAAAGTTTTAAAATGGTGCCAAAAGCCGACAGTTCGCAGGAACAAACAGTAAGTAAACCAAACAGCAGCCCTCACATGGCCATCCAGGGTTTTGAAGGATGTTTTCATCAACAGGCCGCTAATCACTTCTTTAATAAAAATGTAACGGTGGAGTGTTGTACCACTTTTAAAGATGTGATGGTAGCCGCAAAAGACGCTAGTCGTACTGACGGTTGTATCATGGCCATTGAAAATTCAATAGCCGGGAGCATACTGGCCAATTATAATTTAATACAGGGGAGCAACCTGAAGATCGTGGGAGAAGTATATATGCAGATCCACCAGAACCTGCTGGTAAACCACGGTGTAACTTTGGAAGATATTAAAGAAGTGCACTCTCACACCATGGCTCTGCAACAATGTTATGAATATCTCGACCAATACAAATGGAAGCTGGTGGAGAGCGATGATACTGCCTTGAGCGCAAAGCATATTGCTCAATATAAAAGCAAGCATACGGCTGCTATCGCCAGCAGCCTGGCTGCCGAGATATACGACTTAAATGTTATAGCGCCGAAGATCCAGACATTGAAAAAGAACTATACCCGTTTCCTGGTTTTAAAAAGACCGGAAGATATTGAGGAGTCACAAACGGGTAATAAGGCGTCGATCAATTTTCAAACAATACATAAAGAGGGAGCGCTGGCGAGGGTTTTGGGCGTAATGGCCATACATAAAGTAAATATGTCCAAGCTGCAAAGTTTTCCCATTCCCGGCTCAGAGTTTAAGTACCAGTTTCATGCAGACCTGGAATTCGATAATATTAAAACCTTTGAAAGGGTAATTGAGAAACTGAAACCATTAACAGAAGCGATTAAAATTTACGGCATTTATAATAAAGGTATATGGAAGTAGCAAAAAGATTGCAGGGCGTAGGAGAATACTATTTTTCTCAGAAGCTGCGGGAGATCGATGAGCTGAATAAGCAGGGCAAGAATATTGTAAACCTGGGCATAGGTAGTCCGGATCTGCCTCCACACCCTGATGTTGTAAAAGTTTTGTTTGAAGAAGCTCAAAAGCCCAATGTGCACGGTTACCAGAATTATAAAGGCAGCCCGGTTTTAAGAAAGGCTTTTGCAGACTGGTACCAGAAATGGTATGGAGTATCGTTAAATGCTGATACAGAAATTTTACCGCTGATCGGGAGCAAAGAAGGCATCATGCATATTTGTATGACCTATTTAAATGAAGGCGATGCGGTGTTGGTGCCTAATCCTGGTTATCCTACCTATCGTAGTAATGTAACCATCGCGGGTGGTGTTTGCATCAACTATGATTTGAAAGAAGAAAATAATTCCCAACCCGATTTTGATGCGCTGGAAGCAACGGACCTGAGCAAAGTGAAATTATTCTTTGTGAACTATCCGCAAATGCCTACAGGACAGCAACCAGATAAGGAGGTATTTGCAAAGCTGATCGCTTTTGCACGTAAACATAGTATCTTAATTGTACATGACAATCCGTACAGCTTTGTGCTGAACGACGAGCCTGTCAGCTTATTAAGTATCGAAGGAGCGAAAGATGTGGTAATCGAATTGAACTCACTTAGTAAGTCTCACAATATGGCCGGCTGGCGGGTAGGTGTGCTTTGCGGTGCCGCAGAAAGAATTAATGAAGTGCTGCGCTTTAAGAGCAATATGGATAGTGGCATGTTCCTGCCTTTACAGTTGGCTGCTGCGAAAGCATTAACATTGGGTAAGGACTGGCATGATGAGGTAAACGTCATTTACAGGGAAAGAAGAGAAAAGGTTTTTCAATTACTGGATCTGCTAGGTGCAGTGTATTCGAAAAACCAGGTGGGTATGTTTGTATGGGCTAAAATACCCGCGGGTTATAAAGATGGTTACGCAATAGCAGACGATGTGCTATATAAAGCCAATGTATTTATTACCCCTGGTGGTATTTTCGGAAGCGCCGGGAATGAATATATAAGAATAAGCCTTTGCGGATCGGTGGAACGATTTGATGAAGCAATTAAAAGAATAAAAGCAGGGTTGTAAATAAAGGCTGCATAGCAGCGAAATGTTTAGTGGCATGAACAGTCGGAAAAAAATAGCAATTGTAGGAGTGGGACTCATTGGTGGATCAATGGCTTTGCAGTTGCATGAAAAAAGCTTTCCTCCCGTTTGATTGGAGTGGAAGCCAGTGCGCAACACGCCGAGCAGGCATTGGAGTATGAACTGGTGGATGAAGTGTTACCATTGGATGAAGCTATTGAGGCTGCTGATGTAATTATACTATCCGTTCCGGTGAATGTGCAGGTAAACCTCCTGCCGCAGATACTGGATAAAGTAACGGACCAGATCGTTATGGATATGGGCTCAACCAAATCTGACCTGATTGCCGCGATACAAAGTCATCCCAATCGCGGACGCTATGTGGCCACACATCCGATGTGGGGAACCGAGTACAGTGGCCCAACTGCAGCAGTAAGAGGCGCATTTGAAGGAAAGGCCGTAATCATCTGCAATCGTAGCGAAAGTGATGCAGATGCGGTAGAATGGGTGGATAAAATGTACCAGAAAATTGGTATGCGGGTAGTGGATATGGATGCCCGTGCGCATGATCTGCACGTAGCCTATGTAAGTCATATTTCTCATATCACGTCTTTTGCACTGGCTAATACGGTCTTGGAAAAGGAAAAGGTAGAAAGCGCCATTTTCCAGATTGCATCAGCCGGTTTTGAAAGCACGGTGCGTTTGGCAAAGAGTAACCCGGCTATGTGGGTGCCCATTTTTCTTCAGAATAAAGAAAATATACTGGATGTATTATCCGAGCACATCGATCAGCTCACAAAATTTAAAGAATATATCGCCAATAGCGACCAGGAAAACTTACAGTCGTTAATATCAGATGCCAATAAAATAAAAAGAATCATCAAATAAACAATTAAATTTGCCGGATGGAAAATTGATTAAAAACTATTCAATGTTTTCATTATAAATGAATAAATTTTAAAACAAACTCTTTCGGTTATTAAATAAACATCAATAATTATATTTCAATGAGCACTCAGCAGGTTTCATCAAAAGAAAAAATCCAGGAACTATGGGCTAAAAGGCCGATTATCGTAAGCGGTCCTTGCAGCGCCGAAACGGAAGAACAAGTGTTGGCTACAGCACAGCAACTAGCAGCCACCGGTAAAGTAGATATGCTACGCGCCGGCATCTGGAAACCACGTACCAAGCCCGGTATGTTCGAGGGAATCGGGGCTAAAGGTTTACCCTGGCTTCAGAAAGCAAAACAGATCACAGGTTTACCTACAGCTATCGAAGTAGCTACTGCTAAACAGGTACAGGATGCTTTAACTTTTGATGTTGATGTGCTTTGGATAGGCGCCCGTACTACAGTGAACCCTTTCAGCGTACAGGAAATTGCGGATGCTTTACGGTGTAGATGTACCGGTATTGGTAAAAACCCGATCAACCCTGACCTGGAATTGTGGGCAGGTGGTGTAGAAAGGATCGCCCGGGCAGGTATTAAAAACCTGGGTTTAATTCACCGTGGGTTCTCTTCTTATGGTAACACACAGTACCGTAATGCACCCATGTGGCACCTGGCTATTGAAATGAAATTAAAATACCCTGAGCTGCCGATCTTTAACGATCCTTCTCATATCTGCGGTAAACGCGATAACCTGTTAGAGGTTTCTCAAAAAGCAATTGACCTGGACTACGACGGTTTGATGATCGAAAGCCATATCGATCCGGATAATGCCTGGAGCGATGCTAAACAGCAGGTAACTCCGGCTCGTTTGAAAGAAATGATGGAAGCCATCATCTGGAGAAAAGAAGATGTAGATAATAAAGACTATCACCAGGCCCTGGAAAAATTACGCCAGCAGATCAATCACCTGGATGATGAAATGCTGCAAATCTTATCTCAGCGTATGAAAATTGCTGATCAGATCGGTCAATATAAAAAAGACAATAACATTACGATTTTACAGCCAGGCCGTTGGCAGGAAATTATTGAAAAGACAGCTGCCCGTGGTGAAAAACTAGGATTAAGCCGCGACTTTTTGAATAAATACTTAGATGCGGTTCACCTGGAAAGTATCAACCACCAGAAACAGGTTTTAGACGCCTAAGTGGAAAGTACGATATTAAAGGTACGATGTACGAATAGATGATAAGGTCGTACATCGTACATCTTACATCTTACATCGTACATGGTGTACGTTACATTGTACGCTTTTGCTTATTTCTCCATCGTCTAAAACTTTTCAACTTTGGCTCAGACCATTAAATTCTCCAACGCTTCTACCGATTTTTATTTTGACAGTTCTTTAAAAGAGCTGGGAAAAATAGTGGATAAGAGAAGTGCCATTGTTATTACTGATGAAAATATTTTTAAAGCTCATGAGGCTAAATTCAAGGGCTTTACTACCATCGTAATTCCTCCCGGTGAAGAGCAGAAGAACCAGTCTTTGGTGGATGGTCTTATCGGTCAATTGATCGAAAAAAGCAGACCGCAAATCGGTATTGATTGGTGTAGGTGGCGGCGTGATCACCGATATTACCGGGTATACAGCATCGATTTATATGCGCGGGATCCGCTTTGGTTTTGTGCCAACAACTATATTGGCCCTGGTTGATGCATCTATCGGAGGCAAAAATGGGATTGATGTTGGTGTATATAAGAATATGGTTGGCATTATCCGGCAGCCTTCCTTCCTGTTGCACGATCTTTCTTTATTACAGTCTTTGCCTGAAAAGGAGTGGCAAAACGGGTTTGCCGAAATTATTAAACATGCCTGCATTAAAGATGCCGCTATGTTTAAGCAGTTGGAGCAACATAGCCTGGCTGATTACATGAAGGATAAAAAGCTGGTGGCTGAATTGGTTCAGCGCAATGCCCTGATCAAAACCAAAGTAGTACAAAAGGATGAATTTGAAAAAGGGGACAGGCGTTTATTGAACTATGGTCATACCATCGGGCATGCTATTGAAACGCAGTATGGTTTAATGCATGGCGAGGCAGTTGCCATAGGTATGGTGTATGCCAGCCAGATCTCCGAGCAATTATTGGGTTTTGACGCAAAAGAAAGAGTGAAGGCGTTGATTGAAAAATACCAGTTACCAACTACTATTTCTTTCGACGCTAAAAAAGTATTTGAAGTGCTGGCAATGGATAAGAAACGTGTTCAGAAAGAAATGAATTTTGTGCTGTTGAATAAAATAGGAAAGGCCATAGTACATCCTATTCCGCTACAGCGCCTGGAAAAAATAATTAATAAATTGTAAGAAGGCGATAGATGGTCCTCGTTTTCTAAAGATTTGCGAAGTGTCCATGACTGCCGTCAGGCAGGTTCGCTGCGAATCATTAGTCATCGTCTTTGGCGATGGAAAAATTAACACATGAATGTAACGATTTCCCCCTCCGTTTTAAAAGGTGATATTTTAGCTCCGGCTTCCAAAAGCTCCATGCAACGTGCTTGTGCAGCGGGTTTGGTGGCTGCAAAAAGATCTGTAGTATATAATCCCGGACATAGCAATGATGACAAAGCCGCGATGGGTATTATACAGGCTTTAGGTGCCATTATTGAAAAGGGAAATGAAGAAATTACGATTGATAGTACTGGTTTTTCTCCGGCTGCTGAAGTAGCATTTATGAATGGCGACCAGGGTGGTACTATTAATTGCGGTGAAAGTGGCTTAAGTATTCGGATGTTTACTCCGCTGGCCGCATTAACCAGCAATAAAATAACGATCAATGGCGAAGGAAGCCTGGTTACAAGGCCGATGGATTTCTTTGATGAGATCCTGCCACAGGTGGGAGTTACGGTGGCGTCTAACGGTGGTAAATTGCCATTGGTGATACAGGGCCCTTTACAGCCTAAAAATATAACTATTGACGGTTCTTTAAGCTCTCAGTTTTTAACAGGATTGTTACTGGCTTTTGCGGTAGCGCCGTTCGAAGGAGACAGTGTTTCCATAAAGGTGAATAACTTAAAAAGCAAACCTTATATCGATCTGACTTTAGATGTTATGAAGAAATTTGGTTTGAAAGTTCCTGAGAATAAAAACTATGAAGAGTTTATTTTTCATAAAGATGCTGTTCCTGCTGAAGTAACTGCTAACTATACGGTAGAAGGTGACTGGAGCGGTGGAGCCTTCCTGCTCGTAGCCGTGCGATAGCTGGCAATATTACGGTGAGAGGTTTAAGCACTGCCAGTACACAGGCTGATAAAAAAATTACAGAAGCTTTAATGGCTGCTAATGCTGGTATCGCGATAGATGCGAAAGGCATTCAGCTGCATAAAACGGAAATGAACGCTTTTGAGTTTGACGCTACAGATTGCCCGGACCTGTTCCCTCCATTAGTAGCTCTGGCTGCTTATTGTAGTGGTATAACCAAGATTAAAGGAGTGAGCCGCCTGGCGCATAAAGAAAGCGATCGCGGTATTACTTTACAAGAGGAGTTTGGTAAAATGGGATTGAAGGTTGATCTCGATGGAGACCTGATGCATGTACACGGCGGAAATGGATTAAAAGGAACCCTGGTGCATTCTCGTCACGATCATCGTATTGCCATGGCTTGCGCTGTTGCTGCATTAAGAGCAGAAGGCGATACTACCATTGAGGAAGCTTATGCGATCAATAAATCCTATCCTGATTTTTATGATCATATCAAAACATTAGGCGCCCAGGTAAAAGGAGGAATTGATTTGTCGGCATTAAAAGAAGGGTTTAAAGGCTAGATTTTTGGCGCGCTATAAGCGCATTGCACATCATATGACGTACCTCGTACCTCGTACATAAAATATAATTATTATGAACTCTTTTGGCAGAATTTTCAGAGTGCAGATATTTGGTGAATCTCATGGAGATGGCGTGGGAGTAGTAATAGATGGCTGCCCGGCCGGCCTGGATATTCCGGTAGAGGATTTTCTGCCCGATATGGAACGCCGTAAAGGGGGACGCAAAAAGGAGCTACGCCCAGGAAAGAAGATGATATTCCTATTTTCAGGAGCGGTAATTTTAATGGAAAGACGACGGGCTTTCCTATTATGATCTTTTTGAAAACAAGAATACACGTAGTGGCGATTATGAAAAGCAACGCAGCTTTCCGCGTCCGGGTCATGCTGATTTTGTAGCCCATAAAAAGTTTGGAGGATTTGAAGATTATCGCGGGGGAGGGCATTTTAGCGCCCGCTTAACTACCGGGTTGGTTGGTGCAGGTGTTATCGCCAAAAAACTATTAAAGGGTATTACGGTTGAGGCCAGGCTTACCGAGATTGCCGGGGAAACCGACCTGGAAAAAGGGCTACAGAAAGGCATTGATGCGAAGGATTCCGTGGGGGTATTATTGAATGTCGCGTGAACGGCTTGCCGCTGGGTTTAGGCGAACCGCATTTCGATTCAGTAGAGTCTTTACTAGCCCATGCGATGTTCTCGATACCGGCAGTTAAGGGAGTAGAGTTCGGAAGTGGTTTTGCAGCAGCCAAAATGTTTGGTAGCCAGCATAACGATGCTATTGAAAATATGGAGGGGAAAACAACCACTAACCATGCGGGGGTATTGTAGGTGGCATTACCAATGGCAACGAATTAGTATATCGTATAGCTGTAAAACCCACAGCATCTACACCTAAACAACAACATAGCTTAAACTGGGAGACCGGTCAGGCTGAAGATTTTTCGGTAAAAGGTCGCCATGATCTTTGTGTAGCTCTAAGGGCGCCGGTAATTGTTGAAGCTGCTACAGCCATAGTTTTGGCAGACCTGATGATGCAGGAGCAAAAAATTCCACGTATAGTTTAATATTTTTTATTGTGCATTAGGATGTGAATAAAAATAGTTTAGGTAAATGCTTTGGCATGTTTTTTAATAGTAAATTGGTAATAAATTTTACCAACCTTAAAAAATTAAAACTATGAGCATTTTGTCCTGGATAATTTTTGGATTAATCGCTGGCGCAATCGCCAAGGCATTACATCCCGGTAAAGACCCTGGTGGTTGGATTGTGACCATTCTGATTGGTATTGCCGGCGCTTTTGTTGGTGGATGGATTGGCACACAGGTTTTAGGTGTTGCTATCGATGGTAATTGGTCGTTCAAAGGATTTGCATTTGCTATTGGTGGCGCCATATTGCTGCTTTGGATTTATAGCATGGTTACCCGAAAACGAGCATAGGTTTTTGATCAGCTTAAGATATTGCCACCCTTTTAAGGGTGGTTTTTTATTTTACGGGACTGCCAGCTTAAAAAACTATTTCAAAATAAAAGCGTTATAGTACTTTCATCCATGTATTTTTATCTTTTTAATAGTCAGTTCGAATTCGCCAAAGTAATCGCTCCTATATCAGGTGAGTGTTGCAGGCGTATTTCGTTTGGTAAGCTAAAGACGATATGAACTTCAAAGCAACCGGAATTCCTTATGGACAAACACATTCATTTTCCAAACTTGCTTTGGATTATTTGAATGACTCTGAGGCGCTGCAGCCATTCTATCAGCAATTTCCCCGGGCTGAATCTTTAGCCGCCACTTTAAAGGCGAAAGGTGCTTATGAGCAAAACAGGCAAATTCTGGTTGATGTATTAACGGCTCAGTATCAGAACCTCGATCAAACAGAAGCGCTGGTGAAAAGTATCGGGTTGTTAAAACAGTCCAATACCTTTACGATCACTACGGCTCACCAGCCCAATATCTTCACAGGTCCTTTATATTTCGTTTATAAAATTCTACATGCCATTAAGCTGGCTGAATATTGTCATACACTTTATCCAGACTATAATTTTGTACCGGTTTATTACATGGGCAGTGAAGACGCTGACCTGGATGAATTGGGGCATATTCATTTGAACGGTGAAAAGCTGGTTTGGAACACCAGGCAAACCGGTGCGGTAGGTAGAATGACAATAGACAATGATCTGTTAAAGCTGGTAGACCGGATTGAGTCAGAAATAGGAGTGCAGCCTCACGGAATGGATATCATGAAGGCTGTAAAAAGTTTTATGTAAAAGGTAATAATATACAGACGGCTACACTTGGGTTGGTAAACTACCTGTTTGGGAATTATGGGCTGGTAGTAGTGGTACCTGATAGCCCGGTATTAAAGTCGGTTGCTATAGATCTTTTCAAAGATGAATTGCTGCATCAGCGTTCTTCAGGTATTGTGGGAGAGACGGCACAGAAGCTGGTAGAAGCGGGCTATAAAGCCCAGGCGCATGGGAGGGATATTAATCTTTTCTACCTGAAAGATAACGGAGAGCGGTTGCGAATAGAAAGAGATGGTGATAGCTGGATGGTATTAGACAGCGATATAAGGTTTACTGAAGAAGCCCTTCTTAACGAATTGGCGTCGCATCCTGAAAGATTTAGTCCGAATGTTATCCTGCGTGGCCTTTTCCAGGAAATGATCTTGCCGAATATTATTTTTGTTGGCGGAGGAGGAGAGCTGGCTTACTGGCTGGAATTAAAAGGTATATTCGATCACTACAAAGTGCCTTATCCGCTGCTGGTATTGCGCAATTCATTTCTTATCATCAATCGCAAGCAGGTAGAACGGATAACTAAGTTGAATTTTACCCAACAGGAACTATTTCTAAGCTCACTGGGTTTAAAAAATAAATGGGTAAAAGCAAATAGTCAGCATGATCTTTCCACAGAACAGGCGCAGCTTACTATTAAAAACCTATTCGAGTCGCTGGCTGACCAGGCAGCACCTATCGATCCCACATTGAAAAGACATATTTACGCACTTCAAAAACAGGAAGAAAGAAATATCGTTGAGTTGGGAAAAAAGTTTCTGCGGGCTGAAAAGAAGAACTATAACGATGCCATGCGACAAATTGATAAGCTAAAACAACAACTATTTCCCAATAATAATCTGCAGGAGCGGGTAGACAATATATTACCTTACCTTGCCTGTTGGGGGCCCGGGCTCATTGATATTCTTTACCAAAACTCTTATGCTTTTGAGCAGCAGCTCGTAGCTATTGCAGAGCACTAATCGAAAGTATTGGCATATCCTTTTTCTTTCAGGTTGTTTACCTTTACCAGCACTTCTTTTTCAAGGTTTTCCTTATAGCTTTCCACGTTGCCACCTACCTGCTCATTAGTAATACCAATAATTTGTGCTGCCAGTATGCCTGCATTTTTTGCGGCGTTTAAAGCAACAGTAGCTACAGGTACGCCATTGGGCATTTGTAAAATGGAGAGAACACTATCCCAGCCATCGATCGAATTACTCGATTTAACCGGAACGCCTATCACCGGTAAAGGGGTGATAGACGCTACCATGCCTGGTAAATGAGCTGCACCACCGCACCAGCAATAATTACTTTTAAACCTCTTGATTTCGCCTGCTGCGCATATTCAACCATGCGCAGGGGAGTTCTGTGTGCAGAAACAACCGTTAGTTCGTATTCAACACCCAGGTCTTTTAAAATATCTGCTGCAGCCTGCATGATGTTTAAATCGCTGTCGCTGCCCATTATTATTCCTACTTCTATTGCCATGCTGCAAAGGAACAATAAAAACAATTGGCAGGCAAAAACTATTGAAACTGATTATCAGATAATTGTGAAAATTACAATTCTTTGAATGTTAAAATTTTCTTATTGCAGGAATAAGGAGGCAATAATCGCTTTTTATTCACGTTTATAAAGTCCCCTACCGAAAATTCTACACGTTCTTATAGAAAGACATACTTATAATTTTTAATATAAAAAAGAATTAAAGGAGAGCGTATGCAATTAAAAAAATATTTGCGGCTATTGGGATTTAGTGTGTTGTCAGTAGCTTTTTTGTCCTGGACGATTAATAAAATAGAAACAATTAATAAGCCAGAAGTAGAAACAGATAATAAAGTTTTAAACGAAGCCGATAATGAGGCAAGTACACTTGAATTGGTATATGATAGTCTTGAATTAGATGAGCAGGGATTATCGCATGATGCATTTACTTATGCGATGAATGGCTTTAAAAAACTAGATGAAGAAGGGGTTTTGCAAAATGACTCTGTGCTAACGATTATCGATTTTGATCAGCCCAGCAGCCAAAAAAGGATGTATATTATCGATGTAAAGAATTATAAAATGTTATTCAATACCTGGGTGGCCCATGGCCGTAATACGGGTAAGGAAATGGCTGAATTCTTCAGCAATACCAATGAATCACATAAAAGCAGTTTGGGCTTTTATATTACAGATCAAACCTATAGCGGAAGCAAAGGCTATTCACTAAAGCTGAAAGGCCTAGAGCAAAATCTGAATACCAATGCGATGCGTAGGGCGATTGTAATTCATGGTGCTCCGTATGTAAGCCAGTCCTTTATTGATGCACAGGGATATATTGGCCGCAGTCATGGTTGCCCTGCTATTCCAACAGCGCTTACAAAGCCGATTATACAAACTATAAAGAACGGCAGCTGCTTGTTTATTTATAATAGGAGCTATAAGCCATCGCCACATTTTTCAGTTGGATAAACTCTTTAAACCGGCATTGCCGGTTTTTTTGTATTAAGGATATGATGATTGAGTGGTTATCATAAAATGATCGAGGAGCTTGGGATGTTCGCACAAATAAAAATTTGTCTGCAATCAATTAACTATTATATTTGTGACCATGAAAAATGAAAAAAATCTTTTTGGTGGTGGCACGCAAACTCTAATGGGGTATTGTAATGCTGCGCATCATAAAGATGAATGATATACAAGAACCCCGGTACTACCGGGGTTTTTTGTTGGTTTCCATTTAAATAAAAATATTAGCCTTTGGCCTTAGCTTGATAAACATGCAAAAATAACAATTAAAACTACCGTTACCTCCATGCTGGCTGATGTGTTTACGCCAGTAGGAATTTACCTGCGTTTGAGGGACAGGTTTAGAGACACGATCCTGCTGGAAAGTACAGATAATCATGTGGCCGAAAATAGCTGGTCTTTTATAGGAGTAAATGCCATCGGAGGCATTGAGATTTCATCTTCTGAGAAGATGGAAATAAAGCTTCCCGGACACACTGCCGAAACATTTCCATTTCAACAGGGGGATTCTATTACCGATGTGCTGAATGGATTTATGCAGCGTTTTGATATAGAGGCATCGGCTCATAAGGTAGCTGCTTATGCGCAGGGACTTTATGGTTATACTTCTTATGATGCGATCCGTTTTTTGAAACAATCCCGGGCGCTGTATTCCAGGTGGATGAAGAGGCGATCCCATTGATGCGCTATCGTCTGTACCAATATGTCATAGCCATTAATCATTTCAGGGATGAACTGTTTATATGCGAAAATGAAATAGCAGGGATCGACAGTGACAAAGCTGCATTAATATCGCTTATTCGCGGAAAAGATGTTCCGGTATATCCTTTTAGCACCAATGGAGGAGAAAGCTCCAATATGAGTGATGATAATTATCGCAATATGGTGAAACAGGGTATTGCCATTGCTACCGGGGCGATGTTTTCCAGATTGTTTTAAGCCGAAGGTTTCAGCAATCTTTTAATGGCGATGAGTTTAATGTATATCGTGCATTGCGCAATATCAATCCCTCGCCCTATTTGTTCTTCTTTGATTATGGCGATTATAAGATCATGGGATCATCTCCTGAATCACAGCTGATCATTAACAATGGCCAGGCGGTTGTACATCCTATAGCGGGTACGGTTAAACGTACCGGCGATGATAAGCAGGATGCTGCAGAAACGATACGATTGGAGAACGATCCGAAAGAAAATGCAGAACATGTGATGTTGGTAGACCTGGCCCGTAATGATTTGAGCCGCGGGTGCTACGATGTTAAAGTGGCGCATTTCAGGGAGACTCATTTTTACTCTCATGTAATACACCTGGTAAGCGAAGTAGTGGGTACTGTAAATAATACAACCAATGCATTTGAACTGTTAGCGAAAACTTTTCCTGCAGGTACATTGAGTGGTGCTCCTAAAATTAAGGCCATGCAGCTCATCAACCAGTATGAGCCTACTTTACGTAGCTATTATGGCGGCGCTGTTGGTTTTATGGGCTTTAACGGAAGCTGCAACCAGGCTATTATGATCCGCACTTTCCTTAGCCGTAACAATACATTGTATTACCAGGCCGGCGCCGGTGTGGTAGCTGCCAGCATTCCCGAAAGTGAACTGCAGGAAGTTAATAACAAACTGGGTGCTTTAAAAAAGGCAATAGAAGTAGCTCAAACCATCTAATCGCAGGTACATTCAATATTAATTATCTACATTTTTATTTATAATGAAACTTCTCGTTTTCGATAACTACGATTCTTTTACTTATAACCTCGTTCACCTGGTTGAAAAAATATTACATCAAAAAGTAGAAGTGTATCGCAATGACCAGATAACACTGGAGCAGGTAAAAGACTATGATAAAATCATTCTTTCCCCGGGCCCTGGTATACCGGAAGAAGCAGGACTATTATTGCCGCTGATCAAAGAATATGCTGCGTCTAAATCCATATTGGGTGTGTGTTTAGGCCAGCAGGCTATCGGTGAGGCTTTTGGCGGGAAGCTGACTAACCTGTCGAAAGTATATCATGGTGTGGCCACTCCTTGCAAGGTTGTAAAAAAGATGTTGAACTCTTTGCAGGGTTAGGTGAACAATTTGATGTGGGGCGCTATCATTCATGGGTGGTGTCAAGGGATGGGTTTCCCGAGGAGCTGGAAATAACTGCTGTGGACGAGAATGACATGATCATGGCATTGCAGCATAAAACCTTTGATGTACGTGGCGTACAGTTTCACCCCGAAAGTGTGTTGACCCCGAAAGGAGAGCAGATATTAAGAAACTGGTTGAAGGCCTAGTACATAGATTTTTGACCATTAATATTTCAAATGAAAAAATATTAAGCTCATTATTTGAGCATAAAACATTAGACAGGCAAACGGCTAAGGAAGCATTGGTGAACATTGGGAAAGGTGTTTATAACGAGCATGAAGTTACTGCCTTTATGACCGTGTTCCTGATGCGTAGCATAACCTTACAGGAGTTACAGGGCTTCCAGGACGCTCTTTTAGAGCTTTGTGTGCGCGTGGATTTTAGCGGACTGACCACGCTTGATATAGTAGGTACCGGTGGAGATGGGAAGAATACTTTTAATATCTCTACCTTATCCTGTTTTATTGTGGCAGGTGCAGGTATAAAAGTAAGTAAGCATGGTAACTACGGTGCATCAGCAATTAGTGGTTCCTCCAATGTAATTGAGTCCATGGGCTATCGGTTCAAGAACGATGGCGATGCGCTTCGGAAAGAATTGGAAGAGGCTAATATTTGTTTTTTGCATGCACCGCTATTTCACCCGGCATTAAAAAATGTAGGGCCCATACGGAAAAACCTGGGCATGCGTACTTTTTCAATATGCTTGGACCGTTAGTAAACCCGGCGTTTCCGGCTTACAGCATCATCGGCGTTTATAGCCTCGAGATGGCGCGGTTGTATAACTATCTTTTGCAACAGCAGTCTAACAAGTTTGCCATAGTGCATGGATTGGATGGTTATGATGAAGTATCGCTTACCGGTGATAGCAAGCTCTTAACTCCGCAGGAGAAAAGATATTGTCGGCCTTTCAGTTAGCCGGGCTGGAAGTGAAGCCTGAAGCCATTTCGGGCGGTAGCACCGTGGCCGAAGCTGCTCATATCTTTAAATCTATTTTAGAAGGTAATGGAACTCCTGAGCAAGAAGCTGTAGTGTTAGCTAATGCGGCTATTGCTTTGCAGGTGACGGAATCGTTTGCCAGCTATGCTGATGCGTTTGCCGCTGCAAAAGAAAGCCTGAGGTCTGGTAAGGCCAATGCCTGTTTGCAAAAATTAATTTCTTTACAGTAACGGAGCATGTATAAAACCTATTTTTTGATACTGTATTTTGTATAAAAGATCATGAATATTTTAGATACCATTGTAGCACATAAGAGAACAGAAGTCGCGGATAGAAAAGCCCGGACTTCTATAAAAGAACTGGAAGCCAGACCGGCTTTTGCTTTACCGGTTCGATCTTTATCTGATTCTTTGTTAAAGCCAGATGGTACTGGTATTATTGCTGAGTTTAAAAGAAAGTCCCCTTCAAAAGGATTCATTAAGCAAGATGCTAATGTAACAGAAATTACAGCTGCCTATACACGTTATGGGGCGGCCTGTTTATCGGTGTTGACAGACGAAAATTTCTTTGGTGGTTCGGATGCCGATTTAATTGAAGCAAGAGCCAATGAAGTGCCGATATTGAGAAAGGATTTTATTGTAGACGAATATCAAATAACAGAAGCTAAATCAATTGGTGCTGATGTTATTTTGTTAATTGCTGCCTGCCTCACACCTGCAGAAGTGAAGCACCTTGCTGAATTCGCGGCCTCATTGGGATTACAGACTATACTGGAGCTACATGCGGAAGAAGAGTTAGAGCATATTTGTGACGCGACAAAAATTGTAGGAATTAACAATCGTGATCTTAGAACCTTTAGTGTAGATATTGAACGCAGCCTTCGTATGGCTGAAAAATTACCTGCCGATAAAATAAAGATTGCAGAGAGTGGTATCGATAAAATTGATGATATTTTGATCTTTAGACAAAATGGCTTTAAAGGGTTCCTGATTGGAGAATATTTTATGAAGCAACCTGATACGCCTGCAGCGTTTCAAATATTTGTGGAACAACTAAAAGCGGCAGAATGAACCAACCCCGGATAAAAGTATGTGGTATGACCTCCATGCAACAGGTGGAAGAGCTGGCTGCTTTGGGGGTTGATTATGCAGGGTTTATTTTTTATGAAAAATCGCCCAGGTTTGTCGGCAGCAAAGTAGTCGCAGCAAACTTAAAAGCTTTTAGCGGTATACAAAAAGTTGGCGTTTTTGTAAATGAAACAGCGGAAAAGATTTTGCAAATAGTTACTGATTATGGGTTGGACGCTGTACAGCTGCATGGCGATGAAACACCAGAACATTGTAAGGCCTTATCGGCTGAAACTACCGTTATTAAAGCCTTTCGGGTGAAGGGTGATGAAAATTTAAATGAAGTGCTTGCTTCTTACGAAGACTGTGTCGATTATTTTTTATTTGATACCAAAGCGCAGGAATATGGCGGCACAGGGAAGAAATTTGATTGGTCGGTTTTAGAACGAACTTCAATCAATAAGCCTTATTTTTTAGTGGTGGCATCGGTGTCGATGATGCAGCGCAGTTGAAAGAATTTATATCAGTAAATCATGTTTTCTCACTGGATGTGAATAGTAAGTTTGAAATGGAACCTGGTGTTAAAGATATGGAACAGGTGAGGCGATTTGTGCGGGATATTGTTTAAACAAACAGGCCGTGGTTTCAACTACGGCCTGTTTGCAGATATAGATCAAAATTATATTTTACCTTCTTTTATTTCATCTACTACTGCAGGGTCCAACAGGGTCGAAGTGTCACCCAGGTTTTCCAGCTCGCCTTCAGCTACCTTGCGTAAAATGCGGCGCATGATCTTACCACTTCGGGTTTTAGGCAGCGCGCTCACAAATTGGATTTTGTCTGGTTTGGCAATCGGACCAATAATACGGGAAACGGTTGCTAACAGATCCTGCTTGGTAAGTTGGTCATCTTCTTCGTGCCGGTTACGTCCATCCAGTACAACGTATGCATAAATACCCTGGCCTTTTAATTCATGCGGATAACCTACTACCGCACTTTCTACAACTCCTGCCATCATATTAATGGCATTCTCCACTTCAGCGGTGCCTAGCCTGTGCCCGCTTACATTCAATACATCGTCTACGCGCCCGGTAATACGGAAATTACCTTCTTCATCTTTAAAAGCGCCATCCCCGGTAAAGTACTTATTTTCATAAGTGCTGAAATAGGTTTGTCTGCAACGTTCATGATCACCCCAGGTGGTGCGGAGTATTCCCGGCCAGGGCATCGTTAAACAAAGATTACCGCTATAGTGGGTGTCCGTTAATTCGGTTACTTCTTCACCTTTTTCGTCTACCAGTACTGGTTTTACACCCGGCAATGGAAGCGTTGCCCAGCTTGGTTTTGCAGGTGTTACACCAGCCAGGTTTGATATTAATATACCACCTGTTTCTGTTTGCCACCAGGTATCCACTATCGGGCATTTTTTCTTACCGATATGTTCATCATACCAGTGCCATGCTTCCTCGTTAATAGGCTCGCCAACGGTTCCTAATACTTTCAGGCTGGACAGATCTTTATCTTTCAATGGATCCAGGCCATAGCTCATTAAAGAACGGATGGCTGTAGGAGCCGTATAAAGTGTATTTACTTTATGCTTGTCCACAATTTCCCAGAACCGGCCTGCGTCAGGCCAGGTAGGGATGCCTTCAAACATCAGGCAGGTAGCGCCAGCTAATAACGGACCATAGGCGATATAGCTATGGCCGGTAATCCAGCCAATATCTGCAGTGCAGAAAAATACATCTCCCGGGTTATATTGAAAGACATTCACAAAAGTGTAAGTAGTCCATAACATATAGCCGCAGTGGTATGCACTACACCCTTAGGTTTGCCCGTGCTACCTGAAGTGTATAAGATGAACAAGGGATCTTCAGCATCCATTTCTTCTGCAGGTACCTTTAATACTTCCTCACTCATGCTTTCTACTACATCTTCCACCTCATCTCTCCACCATACATCACGCCCCTTGATCATACTTACGGGAGTACGGGTACGGGTATGCACAATCACTCTTTTAACGTTACGGTTGCCAATTAAAGCATCATCTATAATTGACTTTAGAGGAATGTCTTTTGCTCCGCGGAAAGCGCCATCGCAGGTAATAATAAACTCGGCTTCCGCATCATATAATCTGTCGGCGATGCTCTGCGCAGAGAACCCTCCGAATATTACGGAGTGAATGGCGCCTATACGGGCACAACCTAAAACTGCTACAACAAGCTCGGGTATCATGCCCATATAAATACAAACACGGTCGCCTTTTTTAACCCCGTTGTTGCGTAATACCTGTGCAAATTCGCATACCTTTTTGTGCAATACTTTATAGGTAAGTGTTCTTACTTTTTCGTTGGGATCATTAGGCTCCCATATGATCGCCGGCCGGTCACCTATAGATTCCAGGTGCCTGTCAAGGCAGTTCTCTGTTATATTCAATTTAGCGCCTTCAAACCATTTTACAGAAGGTTCTGTAAAGTTCCATTCCAGGCCTTTTTTGCTGAAAGGCTGTTTTTTCTCCATTCAAAACTGTCGGCTACTCCGCTCCAGAAACCTTCAGGGTCTTCAAGGCTTTTTTATAATCGGTATGATATTGTTCTAAAGATGTAATCTGAAAAGGATATGACATTGCAAATAGTATTTTGAGGGGCTAATATAATGAACTATTCCTTATTTACCGGCTAAATGCGCAACCGATTGTTTTAAAAAATAGTTATGAATCCCATGAAACTGAATATAGTAGCGGCCGGTAACGTTCTCGTATTAAGATGGACAATGTTGAAAACGGTGTATATTTATAGCTTATTACCTGTTTGCCAAAAATCCCGGAATGAACCATAAACCGATTACTGTATTATTGTTGCTGCTCATTATAAGTTTTAGTTCTTTTGCTGTTCCCAATAAAAAGGAAAGACTCGGCTTGTACGACCTGACCTGTGAATACCTGAAAAGTCCAAAAGGTATCGATGAGCAGCAACCACGTTTGGGGTGGAAGCTAAGATCGCTTAGGGATGATTTGTATGCCCAACGCCAACAGGCTTATCGTGTTATTGTTGCCTCAACGCCTGAGTTGCTTCAAAAAAATAAAGGTGATGTATGGGATTCCAAATGGGTGACCTCATCGCAAACGCAGCAGGTGCCTTACGAGGGGCGGCCTTTAATGTCTGACAGAACTTATTACTGGAAGGTTTGTATAAAGGATGAAGGAGCCCGGGTATCTGCATGGAGCGATGTGAATAGTTTTACAACCGGTTTTTTTGACCAGAAAGAATGGAGAGGACAATGGATCGGGGATGATCAGCGTTTTATCCCTGGTAGGGCTGATTGTAATATATGGGACCCCTGGCTGAAGAAGACATTTACACTTAAAGAGCAAACGGGGCGGGCGTTTATATATATAGCATCAGTGGGCTATCATGAGCTGTATGTAAATGGTGTTAAAGTGGGAGATGGTATTCTGGCTCCCGCGGTAACAGATCATACCAAAAGAGCACGTTATATCTCTTATGATATCACGCAACTTGTTCGCAAAGGCGAAAACATAGTAGGACTTTGGTTGGGCACATCATGGTCTGTTTTTGGACCTTATCATCTTGAAAATAGCGGTCGTCCGCTAACGCCTATCGTTACTGCACAGGCTTTTTTTACAAGAGTAAGAATCCGTCTACAACAGATGCTCCTTTTGATAGTTTGATGACCGACAAGGAATGGAAGACAAAGAGTCCCAACAAATTATTAGGTGTATGGGATTTTTCAAATATGGGCGGTGAGCTGTGGGATGATCGCCGGTTTGATAAGGATTGGAATGTAGAGGGTGATGCTATGAATGGTTGGAAGCATGTGGAAGTGTATCGTCCGCAATTGTTAGTGTCCGCTCAAATGGTTGAAGAGAACAGGCTGCTAACGCCAATCAAACCAATAGGCATAGAACACAGGCCCGATGGGAGTTACCGGGTTGATTTCGGAACTAATTTTGCCGGCTGGACAGAAATACCTGTAAGCGGTCAGCCTGGTGATACCATCCGTTTTAATTTTTCCGAAAGAAAGGAGATGGAGACCACTTTTAATATCAGGAGCAGTTTTATTATTGGTAAAACTGGTAAAGGCATTTTTCGAAATCGCTTTAATTATAGCTCTGGCCGCTGGGTAACTATAAGGGGGCAAAAAGAAGCGCCCAGGCTTGAAGACATTACCGGCTGGTTGGCAAGAACGAACTATGAAACAGCCGCTACCTTTAAATCCTCGGATACATTAATGAATTGGATTTATGATAAAGTTCGCTGGACTTTTGAAAACCTGTCTTTAGGCGGCTATGTTGTAGATTGCCCGCAGCGGGAACGTATGGGCTATGGTGGCGATGCGCATGCGACCAGCGAAACCGGCATGTTTAATTATAAGCTGGGAGCATTTTACACCAAATGGATGCAGGACTGGCGCGATGTGCAGGGGACGGAATCGATGGTGGGAAATATGTATGACAGCAAAACGGCGCGCAAGGCTGTGACCCGCGGCCGTTTACTCAATAATGGTATTTTGCCGCATACAGCACCCACGTACTGGGGTGGCGGCGGACCTGCATGGGGTGGTATTGTAGTTTCGTTACCCTGGTATGTTTATGAGTATTATGGAGATAAGAAGATCCTTGAACAGAATTATCAGCTGATGAAAAACTGGCTGTCATTTTTGGATACCCAGGTAGAAAATAATATGCTGAAAAGATTTGGCGGTGAGTGGGATTTTTTAGGAGATTGGCTGTGGCCCAATGCCACCGCTGAGGGTATGAATAATGATAAACCGCAAACGCTGTTCTTTAATAATTGTTACCGGATTTATAATCTAAGAACAGCTCAAAAAGTAGCGCAGGTTTTAGGACAGGATAAGGATGCGTTGGAATGGGAGCGTAAAGCCAATAGTGCTGCCGACGCCATTCACAGGAAGTTTTTTAATGCTGCGGCAAATACGTATTCAGATGGTAGTCTCGCTAACCTCGCAATGGCTCTCTTATCAGAAATGGTACCTGCTGAACTTCGTACTAAAGTGATGCAGTCTTTGGAGAATGAAATTCTCATAAAAAGCAAAGGCAATGTATCCGCCGGCATCACTGGTGGTACAGTGCTTTTTAAGTTGCTGAGGCAGGAGCAACGTGATGATCTTATTTTTACGATGCTGTCCAAAACTAATTATCCCGGGTGGGGATATATGAAAGAAAATGGTGCCACTACAATCTGGGAAATGTGGGAGAAAAATCTGCCGGGTCATTCTTTATTACATAGTTCCTTTTTATTTCCCGGGGCCTGGTTTATTGAAGGGCTTGGAGGGATTAAGAAAAGCGGACCGGGATTTTCCCATATCATTATTCAGCAACCCAACCTGGGCAACACTAAATTGTCGTGGGTGACTGCCAGCTTTGACGCACCTTCCGGTGTAATTGAAACCTACTGGAAGCGTAGTGCCGGGCAGTTACAATTAAAGCTAACCGTGCCACCTAATACTACAGCTGTTTTGAAAATAGGCGACAAGGAAAATATATTAATCAGCGAGGTGAAAGGGCGCATTCAAAAACTTTCCAATGAAAACGGGTACAGGGTTTATGAGTTGCAATCGGGCAGCTATTCTTTTTAGCAATCGATATTACTTAACTGTTATCAGTGAAAGGATACCTCAAAAACCTGAGGTTTTTATTTAATGGTGTATAATAAAGATTGCCCAAACTTCGAAAATGGTCCTCCCGATACCTTTTGCGATTTGCCATAGGAATTCCTGGAGTAAGCAATTGTTTTTTGAGTGCTTGTAAATATCACACTGTCCATGGACTGGCTTGTGCTCCAGCTAACATCTATTGCAGCTGTGCTTTTAGGTGGCAGCACCAGTTCGATAACATTGGCGTTTAATTTTCTAAAGTGAAGCGTATCGTTTAGTCGTTCGTAAGTAGCTTTGTTCACTTTTTTGATAACAATATTGCTGTAACGAATTTCTTTTTTATAACGTAAATGTTCCCCGTCTGAAAATTTTATACGGATCGTGCAGGGCTCATCTAACGTATTGGTAGCATAATATAAAACAGCCCAGGAACAGCCCGATAACGGGACCAATACAATGAAAGCGAATAAAATGGAAAGCAGTAAGTTTCTCATAAATTTAGTTCATTTACTAAATTATAAAAAGCTCGGATAAGCGATGGCTTTCAAATGTTAATATTTGCGTAAGTGTTTTTGGGCTCGTGTGATTAGCTAGTTATTCCCGGTTTCCAGGGTATATCAGCAACGTTTAACAGGTGTCCTGAATACCTGGCCAGCACAAATAAATAATCGCTCAGCCGGTTCAGGTATTTTAGGAGGAGTAGATCAACGGTGGTTTCATTAGCCAGACGTACGCAGCAACGTTCTGACCTACGGCAAACAGTGCGTGCTATATGGAGCTGTGATACCGTTGGGTGTCCACCCGGCAGAATAAAGGTTTTTAGCGGTTCGAGCTTTGACTCCATCCGGTCGATCTCTTTTTCCAGGAGTTCAATATCAGTTTCGTGCAGGTCGGGGATTGTTACTTTAGTGGTTTTATCCGGATCGCAGGCCAACTCGGCCCCGATAGTAAAAAGCCGGTCCTGTATTTCCTGTAATGTTTGTACGCTTGTGGCATCCTGTAATAGATCTTTACATAAACCTACATGAGAATTCAACTCATCTACCGTTCCATAGCTTTCAATGCGGAGGTCACCCTTCGAAACTTTTGTGCCGCCGATCAACGAAGTTTTACCCTTGTCCCCGGTTTTTGTGTAGATCTTAAAAGCCATTATTCAAAATGTTCAGGATTAAAAATTTGAAGTTTGTTTTTGAGGGGACCTCCGTATTTAATATCGTTTGGAATGGCAAATATGAGATACAACCTTGAAGTTGCAATCTTAAACTTCTGGTTTCTAAATTTTGGCAAGGGTAGGACTTTCGACCCTTTTGTCGGTTTCAATTAAACCATCTCTTAAACGTACAATCCGGTGAGAGTGTTGCGCGATATCTTCTTCGTGAGTAACCAATACCACCGTGTTACCTCCGGCGTGTATTTTCCCAAATATGTCCATGATCTCGTAGGAAGTTTTGGTATCCAGGTTGCCGGTAGGCTCATCAGCAAGTATAATGGATGGATCATTCACCAATGCCCTTGCAATAGCCACGCGCTGGCATTGTCCGCCGCTCAGCTCATTAGGTTTATGATGGCTGCGATCGGTAAGATTCACTTTTTCCAATACCTGCATGGCTTTTTCATTGCGTTGGTTTTGGAAACGCCCGCGTAAATAAGCGGCAGTGCTACGTTTTCAAGCGCGGTTAAGCGGGGCAGTAGGTTGAACTGCTGAAACACAAACCCAATCTCTTTGTTACGCACTTCGGCCAGAGAGTTGTCATGCATCTTGCTTACATCATGCCCGTTTAAAATATAAGTGCCTGCGGTAGGACTATCCAGGCAACCCAGTATATTCATCAGCGTACTCTTGCCGCTACCGGAAGGTCCCATTAAAGATACATACTCGTTTTTGTGTATATCCAATGAAACGCCTTTCAGCACCTGCAGTTCCTGCTGGCCCATAAAATAGCTTTTACACAACTGTTCAATATGGATAATGCCTGGCAAAGGATTGAGCTTTATTTTTTATTGATAACTGATTACTCAGTATTGATCATTCTTCACTCACTTCTTAATCACTTTAGGCACCAGGAAAAACCGGCCGTCGGTTTCCGGTGCATTTTGCAGCGCTTCGTCGCGACTGGCAGATCCTTTGATCTCGTCTTCGCGAAGTACATTGATCTCTTCACTCATGTGCATTAATGGTTCCACATCTTTCAGGTCCAGTTCATTCAACTTCTCCACAAAACCGATCATGTTTTGAAGATCCCTGGAAATATCTTTTTCTCCTGCTCGGTAAAAGTCAGTTTCGAAAGATGTGCTAATTTATCAACCAATGCGTCATTTACTTCCATATATCAAAAATAGTTGAAATGTGCGAACAAGACTATTCCTTAATTTGCGGATAAAAATAATTCGGCCGGTAAATTGAAAAAATCGCGAAGACGTTGAGCCATTTTAAGCGTGATCTCTCTTCTTCCCGAAAGTACAGAAGACACATGTCCCTTGCTGCCGATAAATGGTTCAATATCTTTGTTTTTCAACCCCTGCTCCTGCATTTTATCTTTTATCACTTCCAATATGTCTACCTGTGGCATTTTAATGGTTCTTTCCTCATAATCTTTTATAAGCACAAGCAACACACCTAGTTCGTCGTCTTCGGCTGTGCCGGGTTCAGCGTGAAAGATCTCCATAGCTCTTTTTACAGCTTTTCGGTGTTCATTTTCTGTTTTTATAACTTTCCAGTTCATGATGTTTGAGTTTTACAGATCCAGGTCATAAGAAATAGTGAATACATCAATTTTATTATACTCCTGGTGTGTACCGAACCAAATAGTGTAGCATGCTTTTCGTAGAAAATTAATAGAAACTACCAGTCGGTACTCATTGCCTTTAATATTAAAAACTACCCGCTGGTTATTTACGATGCTTGCATTCCTATACTGTTCCTTCAACTGATTAAAATTATCAAACTCCTTTTTTAACATTTCGGTGTACCATGTCAGCAGTTGATTTTTAGCTTTAGGATACCGTTCAGAATAGTAGATAATTGTTTTTCGGTTGATGATGTTCACTCCATAAAGATACGAATTTGTTTTCAAATTGAAAACAAATGTAGTGGCAATAGATGGTGGGGTATCCTACAGCACTTTCAGGCTTTCTTCCTTATCGTTGTCTATTTTCTTCACCAATGCCTCCAGGCTATCGAATTTTTCTTCCGATCGTAAATACTGCTTTACATAAACCCGAAGGGTTTTGCCATAAATGTCGGCCTGGAAATCAAAAAGATTTACCTCAACCACTCTTTTGGTGCCATCAACGGTGGGGCGGAAGCCAATACTCATCATCCCTTTAAAAATGGGGCCATAGTTGCCTTCTATATTTTTTACCGAGGCGTAAACAGCGTATATGCCGTCGCAAGGCAGTATTTTTTCTTCGTTCTGCACTTTCAAATTGGCCGTAGGGTAGCCCAGCTCTCTCCCCAATTTGTCGCCATGTACCACTTCGCCTTCAAAAAGAAATTATATCCCAACAGGTGATTGGTAGTAGCCGTATCCCCGTTAAGAATAGATTCGCGTATTTTGGTGGAGCTGATGCCTATATGATCCAGTATGTGTTTGGGAATCTCTTTAAGATGGTATCCGTATTTCTCCTGGTAGCTTTCTAACAGCTTGTAATTGCCCTTTCGGTTTTTTCCGAAATGATGATCGTAACCAATGATAATGGTGTGCGGGTGGAATTTATCGATCAGGAAGTCTTTCAAATAATCTTCCGGCTCCTGGTTTGCAAAAACCTCCGTAAAAGGCGTTATTACTAAGTGATTGATTCCCAATTGCTCCAGTAATTCGGTTTTTTCACTTAAGGTATTAATTAAACGAATGCCGAGTATGGAGGAGGAAACGATTTTACGCGGATGAGGGTGAAAGGTGATAATAACGGACTCTCCACCCGCTTGCTGCGCTGTTTTAGTCAATTGGTCGATTATTTTCTTATGACCTTCGTGTACACCATCAAAAGTGCCGATGGTAACCACCGCGTTTTTAAAAACCGGCAACTGATTAATATCGTAATGAATTTGCATGAAACGCAAAAATAAGTTTACCGGTTGAAATGTTGAAAAGTTCGCGGAGAAGGTGCGCAATAAGCTGTTATTAATGAACCTCCTTTTGTTTTATCTTCGCGGCGAACTGAAATAGGTTCCAACAGGTAAAATGTTAGAAGCAGGTTTAATAAAATAAGTAAAAGAATGTCGTTATATTCCAAAAGAGGTGTGTCTGCCCAGAAAGAAGAAGTACATGAAGCGGTAAAAAAGCTGGATAAAGGTCTCTACGAAAATGCTTTTTGTAAAATTTATGCAGATGTATTGGTAGGCGATCCTGATTGGGTGAACGTAATGCATGCAGATGGAGCGGGTACTAAAAGTATTCTGGCCTACCTGTATTGGAAAGAAACGGGAGATGCGGGCATCTGGAAGGGGATTGCCCAGGATGCTATTGTAATGAACCTGGATGACCTGCTTTGTGTGGGGATTTACGATAAACTGGCCTTTTCTTCAACAATAGACAGAAACAAAACCCTGATACCTGCCGAAGTGTTGAGTGAAGTGATCAATGGTAGTCAGGAGTTTTTCGATGCGATGAAAGCCTGGGGGTAAATATTACTTTCATGGGTGGAGAGACGGCTGATGTGGGAGATGTGGTACGCACCATGGCGGTTAATGGTACGATGGTGGCAAGATGGCCTAAAAACAAACTGATCACCAACGAAAAAATTAAACCCGGCAATGTAATCGTAGGCCTTGCGTCTTTTGGTAAAGCCAGCTATGAAACAGAATATAACAGCGGTCTCGCGAGTAATGGCCTCACCAGTGCGAGACATGATGTGCTGAATAAATTTTATGCAGAACAGTATCCTGAAACTTTTGAGCCGAAGCTGAGCGATGAAGTGGTTTATATTGGTAAGCACAGGCTTACAGATGTCATAACAGTTGATGGCGTTGATACTACAGTTGGAAAGCTGGTTTTAAGTCCTACACGAACCTTTGCGCCCGTGATGAAGATATTATTGGAAGAGCATTTTGATGCCATCAACGGATTGATACATTGCAGCGGCGGCGGGCAAACCAAGTGTATGAAGTATGTGCCCGATAATGTGAAGATTGTAAAGGATAACCTGTTTACGCCTCCCGTTATTTTTGATATTATCCAGGAAGCAAGCGGTGCCGACGCCCGCGAAATGTACCAGGTATTTAATATGGGCACACGTCTTGAAATTTACACCAATGAAGCCGATGCTGCAGCAATGATCAGCGTTGCGCAAAGTTTAGGTGTGCAGGCGCAGATAGTTGGTCGTGTAGAAGCCTCTGCAACCAAATCTCTTGAGATTATTACGCCTGAAACATCTTTTATTTTTTAGGGATCACATATATGCGGCAGGCCTTCTGCTCAAGTTTCTTTCTTAACTTTATTTCATGGATAGTGACCCTGTCGATACCAGTAGGGAGCCCGTTATAAAGGCATTTAAAAGTTTTGCATTCCGCATTTTTGAGGTTTCAAGAACCGAGGAGATTACGAATGTATGGGCACAAAAAAAGAAGATGAAGAACAGGGGCGCGCCCTTTATTTGGGATTAAATGCTTCTGATATTAATAACGATGCCATCATCAGAGAATGCGTTGCTTCTATAAGGAAACTTTTCGAACTGGGAGAGCCGCAATTTTTTGAATATAATATTACTTTACACGGCAAGGCCGTTAAGTTCCAGATTAAAATAATACCCGCTTCTTACAGTGATGAATTTGCTTTGGTAGTTGTAGAAAAGACCGACGTAAAAGAAATTGTAGACGATCGCTGGAGCCTTGCGTTGGATGCAGTAGGCGATGGCATTTGGGATGTAAACCTGCAAACAAACAGGATTTTCTTTTCTCCCAAATGGGAAGAGATTTTTGGCTATTCGCAAAAAGAGATAGTTACAATCGATGACTGGGGAGCTAAAATACACCCGGATGACCTGATTGCTTCCGCAGGTATCATGAAAGACTTGCTTGCCGGTAAAATTCCTATTTATACATCAGAGGTCAGGTATCGATGTAAGGATGGTAGTTATCGCTGGATATTAAGCAGGGGAGTGGTGGCTACTTACAGCGAAGATGGCAAGCCGTTGCGCTTTATTGGAACACATAAGGATATTCATGAGCGAAAATTACAGGATCTTGTTCATATTGAAGACAAGATGCGTTACAAAATAATATTTGACAATAGTCTCGGCATTATTTGTACGCATGATCTCCAGGGTAATATCCTCAACATAAACCCTTACGCAACTTCAGTATTTCAATATACTTACGATGAGTTGATCGGCAAGAATATTGTTGACCTGGTTCCGGCGAAAATTAAGAACGAGGTACAGTCGCAGTACCTTGATCTTATCAAAACAAACCCCACTGCGGAGGGAGAGCTGAGTATTGTTGCCGGTGATGGCAGTATCAAGCATTTACTCTACAAGAATTACCTTTTTAATAATCCGGATGGAGAACAATATGTTATAGCTTTTGCGCAGGATATTACGGAACGTATACATACTGAAGCTGAGTTGCGAGCGAGTGAAAAAACTTTTGCTACGTATTTTAATCTTTCCGGTACGGGTATGGCTGTTGTTAGTCCCCAGGGTAAATGGAATGCGGTAAACGATGCGTTGTGTAAGATGTTAGGATATACGCGACAGGAGTTTTATGAGCTCACATTTCAGGATATTACTTATCCCGAAGACCTGGATCGAGATTTGGACCTCATGCAAAAAGTTTTAAACAACCAGGCCGATAATTATAGTATAGAGAAAAGGTACATTACTAAAAACGGAAAAGTTACCTGGATGCTGCTGACCACTTCGGTAGTGAGAGATGCGGCTATGCAACCGCTGTTTTTATATCCCAGCTGGTGGATATAAGCGCAAGAAAAGCGCTCACCCACGAGTTGAGAACCAAGAATGTTGAGCTCAGTAGTACCCAGAACAAGCTATTAAGCAAAGTGAAAGAATTGGAAGAGATAAGCCATGCTATAGCACACAACCTGCGTGGACCTTCCAAAAATATTAATTTGCTGACAAAAGTATTATTGGTAAAATGTGGTGTAAGTTCTGACCTGGAAGAAGCCAATGTGCTGGCGGAAACATTCACTATAGATGAGTTGGCATCATTGCTGGATACGATTGGTATATCTATGACCAATAACCTGGAGACCTTATTAAATATTGCGGAGATCAGGTTAAACAGGGAACTGCCATTGGATGAGTGTGACTTTGAAAGCACTATTAACGGCGTTATAGGACAGCTTACCGGCGATATTCTGGGAAAGAATATTACTATTCAAAGAAAGCTCGACGTGACAAAAATACACTACCCTTTACCTTATCTAGAGAGTATTTTGTACAACCTTGTGAGTAATAGTATTAAGTACAGGAGCCTGGTTGCCGCCACCCAAATACAGATCAAGAGCAGCCGGGACGAAGAAGGGATTATTACATTACAGGTTAGCGATAATGGTGTGGGTATAGATATGGATAAATTCGGCGATAAGGTATTTAAGCTAAACCAGGTGTTTCATCAGGGAAGGGATAGCAAAGGAGTTGGCTTGTACCTTATTAAAACGCAGATAGAAGCTTTAGGCGGATCAATACACGTTGAAAGTAAAGTTAATGAGGGGAGCACCTTTACAGTTATTTTCGGAAACCCCGGCGAAGTAGCTTAAACCATCATTTACTTTTTCAGTTGCAGGTATTCGCTGGGTGTAAGCCTGAATTGTTTCTGAAAATTTCTTCCCAGTTGTGTTAAAGTCTGATAGCCTACCCTCTCGGCAATTTCGCTTAAAGGAAACATGCGGGTGTTCATTAGTTCAACTGCTTTTTTCAACCTCGATATATTGATCATTTCATAGGGTGAAAGATTGGAAATAGATTTCACCTTTCTATAAAACGTAGCACGACTCATATTCATGGCAACTGCCAGATGATCTACATCTAATGCGGTATCTGAGATATGCTCCACTATAAAGTTGTTCATCTTATCCAGGAACTCTTCGTCCATTTTGGAGTGCGCTATACTCTTAATATGGGCAAAGGGTGATTGGGCAAAATACTCTTTTATTTTGTTACGGTTGTTTAAAAGGCTAAGCACCTGGGCTGCCACATGCTCGGGAGAAAACGGTTTTTCAATGTAAGCATCAGCGCCTGTATTAAGCCCTTCAATTTTTGCCTGCAATGTGTTTTTAGCCGTCAGCAAAATAACTGGAATATGGCTGAACTCAAAATTGGATTTTATTTTTTCGCATAGTTCAATACCATCCATTTCGGGCATCATCACATCGCTGATCACCAGCTGTACTACCTGCTCATTTAAAACAGACAATGCCTTAACCCCATCGGGTGCCGTAAATATCGTGTAGAGTTCGCCGAGATCATCCTTTAAGAAATCAAGTATGTCTTCGTTGTCATCTACAATTAGTATAGATGGCTTTTCAGAGTTGGGTTCCATTATTTACACTTGAGTGGGCAATTTAAGCACAAAAACATTTAAAATATTCGTTACATGCATTGATAAGCTGCCTCCCTGCAATTCTGCCAATGATCTGGATAAGGCAAGCCCCAGGCCTGTGCCTGTAATTTTATCTGTTTTTTTGATCTGAAAAAAGGTTCAAATATTTTTTTCTTAAGTCTGCTGGTATCAAAGGCCCGTCGTTACTAACTTGTATCGTTGCAAAACCATTTTCATCTCCGGTAACAGATACTTGTACCACGCTGTTGCAATACTTTATGGCGTTATCCAGCAGGTTGCTGATGATCTTGGTAGTAGCTTCTTCATCTACCTTGCAGGAATACGAGCGCTGCGCTTCGAAGTTTATTTTTATCCCTTTGCTTTCAGCTAATGGAAGAAAATTGTTCCAGATGTTTGTAGCGAGATCATTGATATTTCTTTCTTCGAGTGATAAGGTAAAAGCACCTGCTTCCAGGCGGCGAAAATCGAGCAATTGATTGGTGAGGTCCAGTAGCCGGTCCGTGTTCTTATTCATAACGGCCAGGTACTTTTCTTTTTGCGGTGCGGAGGTCAGTCCCCGCATCAGTTTTTCCAAAGGTGCTTTAATAAGCGTCAAAGGCGTTCGTATTTCGTGTGCGATTTTCGTAAAAAAATCTATCTTAGATTCATACATTTCCTTCTCTTTAATGCGCTCAAACACTTCCATGCTTCTCTGCTGCTTGTCCAATTGGCGGTTATGATAAAAGGCAACAATACCCCAAACACCTAAGGCTGCCAGTGCAGAGTAAATGAAATAAGCCCAGTTCGTACGCCACCAGGGAGGGAGGATTTGTATCCGGAGCGTTTTTTCATTGGGTGACCATTTGCTATCACCGTCGGTAGATCTCACACGGAACAGGTAGGAACCGGGTGATAAATTGGTAAAATACACCCGCCTGCTTTTTTTATATAGTTCCATTTTTTATCCAGGTATTCGAGTTTGTAGGCATACTCAATATTACCGGGCGATGTGAAGTTAAGTGCAGCAAAATCTATATGAAATGTTGATTGATCATGCGGCAATACTATCTCATCAGTAATAAGTGCTGATCGGCGTAATGGTCCTTTTTCGGGGTTTACAGATAGTGAGTTATTGAAAAAGATATACTGGTTATGTAAACAGGTGGCGTGTAATGCTCCATTTTTAAATCCTCCGGGTTAAAGCTAACCAGTCCTTTTACACTTCCTAAATAAATGGTGCCGTCTTTAGTTTTATAGCAGGATGAGTAATTAAACTGATCATTGAGGAGCCCATCCATTTTAGTGAAAATGCGTAATATTTTGTATTGAGGATCCATTAACACCAGTCCTCTTGAGGTAGTGATCCATTTGTTGTTACTGCCGTCTTCCGCAATGGTATATATCATATTACTGGGCAGCCCGGTGCTGGTTGAAAAGATTAGCACATTATTGGTTTTCGTATTTACGTTGTACAATTTATCTTCCGAAGCGATCCATATAGTTTTATCCTTCGCTTCAAAAAGGTAAGTAATGCGATTTTCTGCAAGGAGGTTGATATTGTTTTTTATGATTTGAATACGACCGTATGTGTTTCGCAATGGCGAGTAATAATGCAGGCCATCCTGGAAAGTACCCGCTATAATCGATCCATCCGAAAGCTCAAGGATCGAAGAATAAAAAGCATCTTTAGGGAAATAATCGGGTGTTATAAAATTGTTTTCTTTTTGATTGTAAATGTAGATCCCGTTCGAAGTGCCTACCCATAAGTCATCCTTCACCGTTTTATATAAGCTATGTATAAAGTTACTTCTTAGCCGGGTGGTTAGGTTGCTGGTGTAGTGCGATGCAACGGTGCCTGAAGGCAGATTCATAGCGTTGAGGCCATGCTCAAATGTGCCGATCCAAAGTTTGTTTTGAGCGTAGGCAAGGCCATGGATATTGGTATGTGCAATGCTTTGTCCCTTCTGCGTTGGTTTGTAGTTAGAAAAGATTCCTGTTTGGGGATTGAATTGATACAGCCCATCATCTTCGGTACCGATCCATAAATTTTCCTTATCATCTGATGTGATCTCCCGTATAGCGTTTGCTTTAATAGTGCCGGTTCCGAATTGAGGAAAATACTTTTGAAAAACCAGACTTTTATTGGGAAGATAATTAATCCCACCAAAATAAGTGCCTATCCAGATGCCTCCCTGTTTGTCTTTGCAGAAAGAATAAACGGCATTGTCGCTGATAGCATAAGGATTTTGATAGTCTTTTCTTAAGTTAACGAAGGTGTGATGCGTAGTGTTGTAGATGTAAATGCCACTTTCGGTTGCGATCCAATATTCATCAGGTTTTATCTTCAGAAAATCACGGGCGAATATTTCTGTATTGTCGGCGTTATAGATCAATACATCCTCGTAAGTGTTATTTGCCAGGTCGAGTTTTTTTATCCCCTGCGTAGCGGTGCCTATCAAAAGATAGCCTTCTCCGCTGTCGAATATTCGTTCAAGCCACGGAGATACCGGCGCGGGAGAATGGTTAAAGAGCGAATAGAATTGGAATTTTTTATCTGTTACATTAAACCGGCCAATACTGCCATACATAGTAGCTACCCATATTTCTTTTTTGGTAGAGAGCGTTAATGAAGTACAAAAATCAAGTTGCTCTCCCTGTATAGCGGTTACTTTTTTGTTTTAGCAGACAACATGTAGAGCTTGAAGTTGATGATAAACCACATATTCCCATCTGAGTCTTCAACCATGGCTCTAACCAGTTGTTTAGGTGTGCCTGCTGCATGTGAAAAAGTTTCCAGTTCAGGGTCGTAAGCAAAAACGCCATGTTCAGTTCCTACCCAGATGGTGCCATCGCTGCTTTCAAACAATTTCCATACGGAATTATTGCCTAAGCTGGCACTGTCATTTTTTTCATGTCTGAATACTTTGAAAGTATACCCATCAAAACGGTTGAGCCCATCTTTAGTGCCCACCCAAATAAATCCTTTTTGATCCTGTATCACACAGCTGGCGGTATTATTGGAAATACCCTGCTCTACCTGGTAGTGTTCAAAATAATAACGCTGGCCATAAGAGCGATGGCTAAAAACGCCGATATTAATGCAAAGGAATATGATAATGAAGAAGGATCTCAATGCAACCTGTTTAATCAAACATACAATTTTTTTCACAGATGCCCGAAGGTTTAAGGGGCTCAGAACAAGCATGTCTCATTTTATCATAATAGTATAATCCCGAAGGCCCGACTGACCGGACGGGTAGGGATGATATTTTATTCAAAGACAACACTGTTACATCGCAACAAGAAATAGTGTTTCAGCAAGTTTTTAAAAATTGAGACGGTTTGATGAAAAAATGAGATGAAATTTCGGGAAGAGGTTTATGGTGAAAAATATATTTGTGCATCATTTAACGAAAAATTGTTTGCCATGTTCAAAAACCGGACAGTTGCTTATGGTGGCATATTGCCATTACTATCGCCCTTTGCATTACATCCTGCAAAGCGAAGGGGGCGTGTTTTAATCGTTCTGTTACTCTTTATCTCGTTAGGAAGTAGCGCACAGTCTTATGTGCTGAATGGCTATGTAAAGGATGGAAATGGAAATGTGCTGGTGGGGGCTTCAGCATTAATACCGAGAACCAATAAGACAGCCATTTCAGATGCAAACGGTAAATTTTTGCTGGAAGTAAATGACCCTAATGATAGCCTTATTATTAGTAATATAGGTTATATCACGCTTCGTGTATTGACGGGTAGCGAGGGCGAAAGAACATTCACATTGATCTACGATGAGAATCGGGCCAAAATGGATGAGGTTGTAGTAGTGGGTTTTGGCCGCCAGAAAAAGACCACACTTACCGGCGCCGTATCCTCTGTTAGTATGAAGGATATCGAACGTTCGGCGGTAGCGCAGTTATCGAATGCTATAGGCGGAAGGTTGCCTGGTATTATAACAAGGCAATCCAGCGGCGAGCCGGGTGCTGATGCAGCCCAGGTATTTATAAGGGGTGTTGCCACATTTGCAGGAGCCAGCACGGCGCCACTCGTTTTTGTAGATGGTATCGAGCGTCCCTTGAATAATATCAATGCAATGGAGATAGAAACATTTTCTATTCTTAAAGACGCGTCAGCTACTGCTGTGTATGGAGTGAGGGGCGCCAATGGTGTTATACTGATCACTACCAAACGTGGTAAAGCCGGTAAACCCAGAGTTGTATTACGTTCAGAGTACGCCAATTTGTATGCCCAGCGCTTACCTGATTATATAAATGCCGGAGAGTATGCTACGCTGATGAACGAGGCGCGTACGAATGTAGGTAAGGGGCCAGAGTATACCGCCGAAGAAGTGAGAAAATATTCCGATGGTTCCGATCCTTATCTGTTCCCCAATGTAGACTGGACAGATGTCGTAATGAATAAAAGAACATTTCAAACCATCAACAACCTGAATGTTTCGGGTGGCGGTGAAACAGTAAGGTACTTTGCTAATATCGGTTATACAGAGCAAAATGGTATCTGGAAAAAGCCGGAAGATAGCAAGTACAATACTAATGCTAATTTCAGGAGATATAATTTCCGGACGAATATTGATATGAACTTATCGAAAAGCTTTGTATTGGAATTGGGACTGGGAAGTATTATCGAAAGCCAGAACTACCCAGGCACATCGAGCGATGGTATTTTGGGCGCGCTTCGCAAAGTTACCCCTATGAACTTCCCCCTGTATAATCCCGATGGCTCTTTAGGAGCAGGTTCTGCAGTAAATGCTAATCCATGGGGCCTGGTAGGATATTCCGGCTATACACAACAGGATAAAAGTACTCTTCAGGGTACCTTGTCTGCTAAGTGGGATCTGTCAAGGCTCGTTACCAAAGGGTTAGAAATGAGCGGAAGGTTTGGTTATGATAACTACTACTTTGCTAATAAAGTACGTGCAAAAAATTTTCCAATGCGGAGATACTATAAAGAAAATGGTCAGGATAGATACCAGGTTATAAGGGAAGAAACGCCGCTCGGTTTAAGTGTTGGAAACACAGCCAATAAAAATATCTACTATGAGGCGAAGCTAAATTATAACCGGAATTTTGGTGTTCATGGCGTATCTGGATTACTGCTTTTCAATCAAAATGAATTTAATGATATTACAACCACTGATCGAATTAATAGTGTGCCTTACCGGAGACGCGGCTATGCAGCAAGGGTTACCTATGATTATATGGAGCGTTATTTAATTGAAGGTAATTTTGGTTACAATGGTTCAGAGAATTTTCCTCCCGGGCAGAAATACGGCTTCTTTCCTTCTGTTTCTGCAGGCTGGGTAGTATCCAGGGAAAATTTCTGGGGTGATAATAACCCTATTTCCGTGCTGAAAATCAGAGGCTCTTACGGAAAAGTGGGTAACGATGCCATTGGCGGATCCCGCTTCCTCTTCCTGACATCTGTAAATACATCTACTGCACAGTCTTATATGTTTGGGAGTGATATGATCAATTATCCGGGTATCGATGAGAATAGGATTGGCAATCCCAACGTTACCTGGGAAGTTGCTGACAAGACCAATATAGGTTTGGATGTAGAGTTGTTGAAAGGAAAGATAGTGGTGCAGGCTGATTTCTTTAATGAAGACCGTTCGGCGATCCTGATACAAAGGGCAGATCTTCCTTTCTTTACGGGTATTTATCCGTGGACCATTCCTTATGGTAACCTGGGCAAAGCCAATAACCGGGGTTTTGATGGTATGATCGAATTGAAAAATACTACATCTTACGAACTACAGTATTCTTTAAGAGGAACCTTTACCTATGCAAAAAATAAGGTGATAGAATCGGCTATTCCACCTACCCGCTTTCCTTATCAACATCCCAATGGTACGATGATCGGGCAACCTTATGTGCTGGAGGCCATTGGTTTGTTCCAGAATGAAGAGGAGATCAAAAACAGCCCGGTTCAGACCTTTCAATCTACGGTGCGTCCTGGTGATATCAAGTTCAGGGATGTAAATGGCGATGGTAAAATTGATGCCAATGATAGAGTTTACACCGGCTTTGCACGTACTCCGCAAATGATCTTTGGTTTTGGTGGTACCGTTGTTTACAAAAATTTTGACCTGAGCATGTTCTTCCAGGGAGCAGCAAAAACCAATATTTTTCTGCAAGGTCCATCAATGTATGCCTTTAATGAAGGCTTTGGTGTAAACAACGTTATCAGGGAGTATTATGATAACCGTTTTATACCAGGTGCAGACAATTCAGGGGCAAAATATCCGCTGGTGATAGATATGATCAGTGAGAATAACTACAGGTGGAGTAATACCTTGTATATGGTGGACGGTAGTTTTCTTCGCCTGAAGAATGCTGAAATAGGTTATACGCTTCCGCAGAGTTTAATGGGTAAGTATAAAATTTCAACTGCAAGGTTTTTTGTAAACGGGTTAAACCTGCTTACCTGGGATAAAGTGAAGATCATTGATCCCGAATCGGATAATGGAACCGGGCGTTACCCGCTTACACGTAACATCAATTTTGGTTTGCAGGTTAACTTCTAACGCTGCTTCATCTTATCGCCAATAAAAAGAAACATATGAAACAATATATAAAAATTATACTAACGGTTTTTCTAGCCTCAGCATTATTAACCTCTTGCAAAAAAGGGTTCCTTGATAAAGTATATGATGAGGATCTGACAATAGATTCTGTATTTGCCAATGCTCAGTATGCGGAGCGTTTTTTAACTTCTGCTTACTTTTCTCTACCAGAAGAGTCTGAGTGGATAGAATGGTGGGGACGTAATCCATTCACCACCGCTTCTGATGACCTGGAGTGTACCTGGGGTGTATTCGGAAACCAGATGAATACAGGAAACTGGAATGCTGCAACTGTAGAGCAAAACATCTACCGCGTTTACTGGGAAGGCATTCGTAAAGTAAATATATTCATAGAGAACATTGATAAGACCGATTTTTCAGACCGTGAGATTGTAGTAGGTAGTAAAACAGGAGAACAGCAAAAGCAGGAGTTTAAGGGAGAAGCACATTTTCTTCGCGCATTCTATCATTTTATTGAAATGCGCGTACACGGACCTGTTTCTATTCTAAACAAAGCGCTTACAACAGCTGATGATTATACCTTAATTAAAAGATCGCCGTATGACGACTGTGTCGCTTTTGTGGTTGAAGAATGCGACAGGGCTGCAGCTTTATTGCCTACAAGAAGAGAAGCTGTGGAGCTGGGGCGTGCTACTAAAATGGCGGCTTTGGCGCTTAAAGCGCGGGTGTTGTTATATGCTGCAAGTCCTCTGTACAATGGCAACTCCGATTATGCCGCGTTTAAAGACGATCAGGGACGTAACCTTATTTCGCCCAATTACGATGCTAACAAATGGCAAAAAGCAGCAGATGCAGCAAAGGATTGTATGACACAGGCTGAAGCCGCAGGCTATCAGATCTATAAGCCAACCAGCGATCCTTATCAAAACTATTACAGGCTGTTTATTGACCGTTGGAATGATGAAGTGCTTTTTGCAAGAAACATGGGTCGTTTTAACAGGCTGGAGTATGCATCAGGCGCCAAGGGAATGGGCGGCTGGAGTGGTTATTGCCCAACGCAGGAGTTGGTAGATGCCTTCCAGATGGCCAATGGCACAACGCCTATTACAGGCTATAATACAGATGGCAGCCCGATCATTAACGCCGCTTCCGGATACCAGGAAACAGGCTATGCCGCGGCCGCTGGCGCGAATTACCCGGCGGGCGTAAGAAATATGTATGTAAACAGGGAACCCCGTTTTTATGTAAGTGTCAACTTTAACGGGCAAAGATGGAGAGGCAGACAATTGGAACTGCATAATTCTGGTCGTGACGGACGTGCGGTGGGTAATGGTCAGGACTACCCGGTAACCGGCTATCTGCTCCGCAAGTTTGCCGATGAGCAGATCAACCTTACACAATCGGGAACTTTTACCAATAAAACCTGGATCTATTTCCGGATGGCGGAAGTGTATCTGAGCTATGCAGAAGCGCTTAACGAAGCACAAGGCCCAACAGCTGATGTATACAATAGCGTGAACAAAGTAAGAGAAAGAGCGGGCCTTCCTGCTTTAGCGGCTGGCTTATCGCAGACGCAAATGCGAGAACGCATCCGGCACGAACGCAGGATTGAGCTGGCTTTCGAAACACAGCGCTATTTCGATTGTAATCGCTGGAAGATAGCTCCCGAAACCAGCAATAAAAATTTCTACCGCTTAAGTTATGAGAAAGGAACTTCCATCCAGGACGATGCTTTTTATCAGCGTGTGCTTTTGAAGAAAAGAGTCTTCGAAGCTCCTAAGCATTATTTATGGCCAATCCCTCAAACAGAGATAGACAGGGCTTTATGGGTGATGCAAAACCCGGGATGGTAGTAAGATGAGTTCATTCATTTATTCGAATTATTGATGATGATTAAAAGCAAACAGGGAATGAAGCGATTTAGCTGGAAGTTTTATGGAGTGATAGCTGTATCGGCCATATTGTTAGGTTGTTCAAAGGCCAAATCTCAAAATGAGAAGCCTGCGCCCGAACCACCTAAACCGGTGACGGAATACCGCAATCCTGTATTCACGCCCATCCTGGCAGATCCTACTGTTATCAAGGACCCTAACTCGGATTATTATTATGCCTACGGAACAGAAGATTTTTGGCATACCGATAATAAAAATCACCTGGTAGCGGTGGTGCGTTCGAGAGACCTCGTTAACTGGACTTACGTAAGCGATGCTTTTACAGTTAAGCCTAACTGGAAGTCGGCCGGTGGTATATGGGCGCGGATATAGCCGTCGTGAACGGCAGGTATCATCTGTACTACTCTTATTCAACATGGGGCGATGCGGATCCGGGAATAGGGTTAGCGATCTCTTCTTATCCGGCGGGGCCGTTCATTGATGCGGGGAAACTGTTTCTGTCTTCTGAGATCGGTGTTCCTAATTCTATCGATCCATTTTACTATGAAGAAGGCGGAAAGAAATACCTGTTTTGGGGAAGCTATAATTCATTAGCCGCCCAGGGAACTTATGGGGTAGAATTGACTGATGACGGACGACGGGTAAAAGATCCGGCTCAGAAAATAAAAATAGCAGCTGGCGATTTTGAGGCTGTTAATATTTTTAAGAAAGACGGGTATTGCTATTTTTTCGGATCTAAAAATAATTGTTGCGATGGGGCGGCCAGCGTGTACCAGGTACGGGTAGGAAGGTCGTCCAACCTGATGGGGCCTTATGTAGATAAGGCCGGTAAGAACTTAACCGAAAGGGGTGCCGGCACATTGGTGTTGCAGCGAAATTCAAAGTTCTCCGGGCCCGGACATAATGCGCGGCTGATCACGGATAAAAAGGGCCAGGATTGGATGTTGTATCATGCTATGGATGTAAATCGTGCAATGATCAATACGGTAAACCAGCGGGCCTTAATGCTTGATAAAATCAATTGGGGTACTGACGGCTGGCCCCTCGTTAATGATGGGACGCCATCTACAGATAAAATGAAGATGCCCGAGTTGTAGCAGGATGCAAATTAAATTACCCGTTATAAAAAATAAACCGGCCCTGAGTCTTTAAATATGGTACAAAAAGTATAATTTTTGAAACAAATTTGAACTGCTTAGTGATGAGCAGATGTTATGTTTGCCATATTTAGATTTATTGCCATTTTTTACTAAAAATTAATTATGCGAATTTTATTTTCATGCCTGGCGGCTGTCGTTGTTTCCATGGTGGCCAATGCTCAAGGTACCTGGAAAATTGTTCCCGGTAAACCGCAAACCCCCTGGGTGGCCGATGTTAATCCGGCTAAGACCCTGCCAGAGTATCCCAGACCCCAGTTAAAAAGAACTAACTGGCAAAACTGGAACGGATTGTGGAAGTATGCAATAACTCCGGCATCGGAAGAAAATATTCCTGCCTCTTTCCAGGGCGACATATTAGTGCCTTACCCGGTAGAATCTGCTTTATCGGGTGTTGGAAAAACGGTAGGTAAAAACCAGGTGCTTTGGTATAGTACCAACATTACCCTCTCTAAGCCCTCGGGAATGAACCAGGTGATGCTGAATTTTGGCGCGGTAGACTGGCGATGTGATGTTTTTGTAAATGGTAAAAAAGTGGGAAGACATGAAGGTGGATTTGATCCGTTTTCTTTTAATATTACCAGTTACCTGGGTAAGGGAAAACAACAGGCGATAGCATTGCGTGTATGGGATCCTACTGATGATGGACCTCAGCCCAGAGGTAAACAAGTGAAAAAGCCGGAAGGTATCTGGTATACTCCGGTAACAGGTGTTTGGCAAACAGTTTGGACAGAAGTATTGCCTGCTACGCATATTACCTCAACCAAACATACACCAGATGTTGATGCCGGTCAGCTGCGGGTATCTGCACTTGTTGAAGCTGCCCAGGCTGGAGATATCGTCAAATTTGTTGCATTGGATGGTGCACAGCAAATAGGAGAGGTAACAGTTCCTTCGGGAGTTGATGCAGATATTAAAATCGAAAATGCAAAATTGTGGTCGCCTGCATCTCCGTATTTGTACAACCTTAAAGTTTATTTATACAGGGCCGGCAAACAAATCGATTACGCAGAAAGCTATTTTGCAATGCGTAAATCATCCCTGGTAAAAGATGCGGCTGGTGTCAACCGCATGGCATTGAACAATAAAATATTATTTCAGTATGGCCCCTTAGACCAGGGTTGGTGGCCTGATGGTTTGTTCACGGCTCCAACAGATAAAGCGCTTTTGTTTGACATTGTTAAAACAAAAGAAATGGGCTTTAATATGATCCGTAAGCATATTGCTGGAGCCGGCCCGCTGGTACTATTACTGCGATAGCGTAGGCGTATTGGTTTGGCAGGATATGCCAAGCGGTGACCTGGGTGGTAATCATTGGGACATGCGGTCGGGACAGGTATCCGGCTTTAATCGCGATAAGCAAAGAAGCGCCGAGTCAGAAGGTTATTACAGGAAAGAGTGGAAAGCTATTATGGATGCGGCACACAACTTCCCTTCTATCGTTTCATGGGTGCCATTTAATGAAGCATGGGGACAATTTAAAACAAAGGAAATAACCGAGTGGACGATGAAGTATGATCCATCGCGTTTGGTAAACAGCGCTAGCGGTGGTAACTTCTTTTATACCGGTCATATATTAGATATTCACCACTATCCCGATCCACAGATGCCCGATCCGGAAGTATTTGGAAAAAGCGGGCAGGCATTGGTATTAGGAGAGTTTGGTGGTTTTGGTTTGCCAGTAGACGGTCATACCTGGCAGGATAAAAACAACTGGGGATACCAGAGTTTTAAAAACAAGGAAGAGCTGTTGCAACGCTATACCAGATCCATGAACGATTTGAAAAAACTAATTCCGCTAGGTCTGTCTGCAGCTGTATATACGCAAACGACGGATGTGGAAGTAGAAACCAATGGTATACTTACTTATGATCGTAAAGTAATGAAAATGCCGGAGCAAACATTAAAGCAGCTTCACCAGCAATTATATGATGTTACCGTTAAATAAGCGCAAATATTAATTAATCAACAATGAGCTTATTCAGATCAACAGTAAGAGGCGGCTTGTTTTCCTTCTGCTTGGCAGGTAGTTTGCTGGTTGCCGCGCAGACGGGCAAAACGGTAACACAAAAAATTACAGAGGTACAAAAGCCAGACAATAGCAATACGAACAGGTTTTATATTTCCAATAAAAAACCGTTGCAACAATTGTACTTTATAAAGCTGCCGGTTGGATCGATACAGCCACAAGGCTGGCTGCGAAAATACCTGGAGCTGCAACGTGATGGCCTTACGGGGCAATTGGGAGAAATCAGTGCCTGGCTGGCCAAGAAAAATAACGCCTGGTTGAGTACTGATGGAAGCGGCGATCATGGTTGGGAAGAAGTGCCTTATTGGTTGAAAGGTTATGCCAACCTGGGCTATGTGCTGAAGGATAAGAAGATCATTGATGAGTCGCGTATCTGGTTGGAAGCTGCCTTAAAAAGTCAGCGGACTGATGGTTATTTTGGACCGATGATCTTAAGAAATGGCAAGCCGGATATTTGGGGTAATATGATCATGCTTTGGTGCCTGCAATCTTATTATGAGTATAGCAATGACCAAAGAGTATTGTCTTTTATGGAAAACTATTTTCGCTGGCAACATAATTTGCCCGATAGCATGCTATTAAAAGACTACTGGGAAAACAGCCGGGGAGGGGATAATATGGTAAGCGTTTACTGGCTGTATAATCGTACCACCGGTGATAAACAATGGCTGCTGGACCTGGCTGCAAAGCTGCATCGCAATACGGCTGACTGGAAACAAAAAGATAAATTACCCAATTGGCATAATGTAAATATTGCACAGGGATTTAGGGAGCCTGCTACCTATTACCTGCAAACGGGTAACCGGGAAGATTGGGACGCCACTTACAATGTATTCCACCTGATACGGGAACGTTTTGGCAATGTACCGGGAGGCATGTTTGGAGCAGATGAGAATGCCCGGAAAGGCTATGTGGATCCGCGCCAGGGTGTTGAAACCTGTGGTATGGTAGAACAGATGGCTTCTAATGAAATATTGCTGGGGATAACCGGTGATCCATTTTGGGCCGATCATACCGAGAATGTTGCCTTTAACACTTACCCGGCAGCTGTTATGCCCGACTTTAAAGCCTTGCGTTATATCACCAGTCCTAATATGTCAATCAGCGATAGCAAAAACCATCATCCGGGTATTGATAATACAGGCCCTTTTGTAATGATGAACCCTTTTAGCTCGCGTTGCTGCCAGCACAATCATGCGCAGGGATGGCCCTACTATGCCGAACATGTTTTTATGGCTACTCCGGATAATGGTCTTGCAGCTATGTTGTATAGCGAAGCTGTTGTAAAAGCAAAAGTTGGAAACGGAACAGAGGTGAGTATCGCTTCAAGAGGACATTATCCCTTTGATGAAACTGCTGGCTTTACATTAACAATGGCAAAGAATACCAGCTTCCCCTTCTATTTAAGAATACCCGAATGGTGTTCCAATGCGCAGGTAAAGGTCAATGGAGCTTTAGTAAAACAAAGTCCTTCTCCATCTTCTTATGTAAGAATAGAGCGGCTTTGGAAGAGTGGAGATAAGGTAGAACTAATTTTGCCCATGCAGTTAAAAGTAGATACCTGGACTTCCAATAAGAATAGCATTAGTGTGAGCCGGGGGCCTTTAACTTATTCTTTAAAAATTAAGGAAGAGTATAAAAGAATGGACAGCAAAAAATCTGCTATAGGCGATTCTAAATGGCAGGAGTCTGCCGATGCAGATAAATGGCCTTCTTTTGAAATATTACCAGGTTCTTCATGGAACTACGGACTCTCTTATAATGACCAGGACCCGGCTAAGTTTTTTAAAGTGGTAAAGAAAAGCTGGCCAGCCAATAATTTCCCTTTACACAGGATGCGGTTCCAATCAGTATCACAACAAAAGGAAAGTTGATCAATAGCTGGAAGATTGACCAATATGGTTTAACAGATACTTTGCCTCAAAGCCCTGTGTCTGTCGATAGCAAAGAAGAGACTATTGAATTAATACCCATGGGCGCGGCCAGATTGAGGATATCTGCCTTTCCTGTAGTGAGATAAACAGCAATTTGTTACTGTAAGATTGTTTGTTTGATACATCAATAGCGAAAAATATACCAATTGATGGACAATGTAATCATCAATATAACTAAGATGCATCTTGTATGGAATGAATGAGCTCGAAACAATCACGTATTGCCTCAACAGCAGTTGGCTGGTTGCGCGCATATCCGGTGCATAGCTAACTTCTGAAGACTTAAATAAAAAACATGCACATGAAAAAAACAGTATTTTACCTGGCAGCTCTTTGGATGTTATCGCTGTATGCCTGCAATGATGCAGGTAATAATAAGACCGCAGCAAACGGCAGTGACACTACCGTTGCAGAAAAGTGGTCTGTAGAAAAAGCCAATCAATGGTATGCCGCACAGCCCTGGTATGTAGGCGCTAACTTTTACCTAGTTCGGCTATCAACCAGCTGGAAATGTGGCAGGGAGATACTTTTGATAGCACTACTATTGAAAGAGAGTTGGCCTGGGCAGAGTCTTTGGGCATGAATATCATGGGGTATACCTGCACGACCTGGCCTGGAAAAATGATGAACAGGGATTTTATGATCGTATCAATCAGTTTTTGTCGATCGCCGAAAGACATGGCATTAAAGTACTGCTGACCATTTTCGACTCCTGCTGGGATCCCTTCCCCGAGGCAGGTACACAGCGCGCACCGCAACCTTATGTTCATAATTCAGGATGGGTTCAAAGTCCCGGGCAGGTTATCTTAAAAGATTCCACTCAATATCCCGCACTCGAAAAATATGTAAAAGCAATTGTGGGGAAATTTGCCAACGATAAGAGGATTGTGTTATGGGATGTATGGAATGAACCGGATAATATGACGGGGCCTTCTTATGAAAAAGTAGAAGTGCCTAATAAAGTAGACCTGGTTTTGCCATTGCTTAAGAAAACATTTGAGTGGGCAAGATCGGCTAATCCAAGTCAGCCACTTACTTCAGGCATCTGGGCGGGTAACTGGGAAAGCGACAGCACTTTAAAGCCTATCGAAAAATTGCAAATAGAAGAATCAGATGTAGTGTCTTTTCATTGCTACGATGATTCGCTGACATTAGCTAAAAAGATCAACGAGTTAAAACGTTACGACAGGCCACTGTTCTGTACAGAATATATGGCAAGGCCTAATAAGAGTACTTTCCAAAGCTCGCTGCCGGTAGCTAAAGAAAACAAAGTAGCCATGGTGAACTGGGGATTTGTTGATGGTAAGTCACAGACCATATATCCATGGGATAGCTGGACAAAAAATATACATCGGAGCCTCCACTTTGGTTTCATGATATTTTCAGAAAAGACGGAACACCTTATAAGCAGGATGAAGTTGATTTTATAAAAAGATGACAGGCAAGTTATAGCTGTATATAAAGAAGCAGGATTATGATGTATTTCAGGAAAAGATGTTGGTTACATCTTATAGGTTTATTGGTACTGGGAATGATGTGTAGTACATCTTATGGGCAACAAAACAATGTCGAGAACCCCTTATTGGCCGATCCTACCATTTTTGTTGATAAAGGCGTTTATTACCTGTATGGGACTGGTGGCGGAAGGGGAGATAGCGAAGGGTTTAAAGTATATACGTCTACCGATCAGGTATCCTGGAAAGATGAAGGTTTTGCCCTGAAGCGCGGAGAAAGCTATGGGACCAAGGGCTTTTGGGCGCCACAGGTTTTTAAATATAAGGGCAGGTATTATATGGCTTATACCGCCAACGAAAATATTGCAATAGCAGTATCGGATAACCCTGCAGGTCCCTTTAAGCAGCAAACCCTGGCACCGCTGAAAGCGCCGGTTAAAATTATTGATCCTTTTGTATGGATAGATCCGTCAGAGTGGTATATCTTTATCATGTGAGGTTGCAGGATGGTAATCGCATTTTTGTGGCTGAGATGGATGCGTCTTTAAACGCTATGAACGAGGCCACACTTAAAGAATGCATTAATGCTACTGACTCCTGGGAAGATACGCAGCGTGTTCCATGGAAGGTAACAGAAGGTCCAACCGTGTTAAAGCATAAGGGCTTGTACTACATGATCTACTCTGCCAATGATTTCCGCAACCCGGATTATGCAATAGGTTACGCTACCGCTAAGTCGCCGGCAGGTCCATGGACGAAGTATAAAGGGAACCCGATTATTTCTACTAAAAATACCGGAGAGAATGGTACAGGTCATGGCGATGTGTTCACTGATCGTAAGGGGCATATGAGCTATGTATTACATACGCACAATAGCAGTACCAAAGTTGGCCCCGTAAAACAGCAGGCATACGCATCCAATTTGTTCCGCAAAAAAAGGTGCAGTTGATAAGATAGAAGCAATGCCGGGTAGCTTTAGATTTTTACTAAATAGTCTTTTTGATTACAATATTTTTTAATGATGAGAATAGTTGCTTTATTTTTCGTGACGCTGTTTTTCGCAGGATGCTCCTCCAACAGGGTGAAGCAACCTGCTGAGACCTTTAGCAACCCGGTATTGCCGTCAGGTGCTGATCCGTATAGTTTTTACAAGGATGGGTATTACTATTATACACACAGTGCCCAGAATAAGCTGATCTTATGGAAAACAAAAAGCATTGCTGATTTGAAAAATGCTGAAAAGAAAGTGGTGTGGACGCCTCCGGCTAATACTGCTTACTGCAAAGAATTATGGGCGCCCCAGATCCAGTTTATACATGGTAAATGGTATATGTATTTTGCGGCAGATGATGGCAACAACCATAACCATAGAATGTATGTTATAGAGAATGCTGCTGCTGACCCGATGCAGGGACAATGGGAGTTTAAAGGTAAAGTGGCGGATGCTACTAATAAATGGGCAATTGATGCAGATGTATTTGAGCATAAGGATAAGCTATACATGATATGGTCTGGCTGGGAAGGTAATGAGAACGGTCAGCAGAATATCTATATAGCCCGCATGAAAAATCCATGGACTATTGAAAGTGACCGGGTTAAAATTTCAAGCCCTGAATTGAAGTGGGAAACACATGGTCGCCTTCCGGGCCAAACACCCAACCAGGTGAATGTAAATGAGGGTCCCCAGTTCTTAAAACATAAGGATAAGATCTTTATCATTTATTCTGCGAGTGGCTGCTGGACAGATCATTACACGTTGGGCATGTTGTCTGCAACGGCCAATGCAGACCTGCTCAATGCCGCCAGTTGGAAAAAACATCCAGAACCTGTGTTTGAAGCGGAACCTGGTAGTGGTGTTTATGCTGCAGGTCATAATTCGTTTTTCAAGTCGCCTGATGGCAAAGAAGACTGGATCTTATATCACGCCAACTCCGCGCCAGGACAGGGTTGTGGCGGTCATCGCTCTCCGCGGGCGCAGAAATTCAGTTGGAAAAAGACGGCACGCCTGATTTTGGAAGACCTCTAAGTACAACAAAAGCACTCGCTGTTCCTTCAAAAAAATAATAAAATTTTTGTATCCCGTTAAGCCCACCTGCTTTAAAAAGTAGGTGGGCTTTTTCATGCTGATAGTCAACGGATCACGTCCTTTCTTTTAAAATATTTTAAAAAGTAAAGTGACGAAACGACTTTCTATGGCCAGGCCAGATCGCGGTTGAAAGCTCAAAGCGGTATATTATTTGTATACAATTAGCAGTTTACATAGAAAACCATTTCGGTTTACTAAATCATTGGATTAGTAAGAACGATAGTAATGTTTGCTGTATGCATCTGGCTATATAAGTGATAGATGTATACCTGGTTGGTTTATAAAGATTGCATTCACCATTTATTCCGGAGCCCGTTTGCAATTATAATACATGAGAACTTTTTTAAACCACTCATAATTTTTATCTATGATGAGAAGAACTCAGCGGCCCCCTAAAGGGCTGATTTTTAGGCAGAGCCGCAAAATCGTTTTTTCAGTTTTGTGCTTTTTGATGGTTACTCAGTTAAGAGCAGCCTGGTTTCAACAACAACCTGTAACTGTTACAGGTATAGTAGCGTCTATTACAGGCGATGCAATACCTGCGGCTACAGTAAATCAGAAGGGGACAAATGTAGCAACGGTTACCGATGTCCAGGGCAAATTTTCGATAACAGTATCCAGCGCCAATGCGGTATTGGTTGTCAGCTCTGTTGGATTTGCGCGCCTTGAAGTGCCTTTAAGCGGGCGTACGAATCTGGACACCATTAAACTATCGCCTGCCGCTGCTCAAACCAACCTCGATGAAGTGGTGGTGATCGGCTATGGTACTGCCCGGCGGCAAGACCTCACTACAGCCGCTGTTAGTGTAAACAGCAAAGATTTTTACAGGGCGCTGTTAACAATCCCATGCAACTTGTAGATGGTAAGGTAGCTGGTGTAACGGTTTCACAAACAGCCGTTGGTGATCCTAATGCCGGTGTTAGCCTGCAGGTACGTGGCGCCGGTTCATTTGCAGCAGGCAATGGTCCGCTGGTCGTAATTGATGGTATGCCGGGTGGGGACCTGAGGAATCTTTCACAACAAGACATCGCTTCTATAACAGTATTAAAAGATGCGGGTTCGGCAGCGATCTATGGTAGCCGGGGCGCGGTGGTGTGATACTGGTGCAAACCAAGCGGGGAAAGCAGGCCGTGTAATACTGAACTACGACGGCTTTGTGGATCATGATGTAGTAGCCAGGCGACCGGAAGTGCTGTCATCCCAGGAGTTTCTGGCTAAAGAGCGTGACCAGGATTTTGGTGCATCAACCGACTGGTATAACGAGTTGATCCGTAAAGGAAACTTTGGTCAGAATCATTACCTGGCTGCAAGTGGGGGTAATGAAAATTCACAGTTCCGCATATCCGGTAATTATAGAACCAAGCAGGGTATTGACATTGCTACAGATCGCAGGGAATATGGTTTGAGAGCGAATTTCCTGCAGAAAGCATTGGACGGTCTTTTAGAGATAGGTGGTAATTTCTCTTATCGCATAGCTGATGAAGATTATACCAACTATGCTGCATTTAAACAGGCTGTAAGACTCAATCCCACTATACCTGTAATGGACCCGATAACCCTCTTATGTATAACACACTGGAGGGGTATGATACTTACAACCCGGTACAGGATCTGTTGACAAGAATATCGCAGGCCCAACATGAGTACGCTGTGATCGATTTAAATGTAAAGCTGAATCTTACTAAAAACTCAATACAGTATTAAACTTTACCAGGCAGGGACATAGCCGGGAGTATGGCGGATACTGGAACGCGAAATCTGTAGAATCTGTTCAGGGTGGTTATATAGGAAGAGCAAGAATAGAAAACGAAAAATGGGCTGACTATAACCTGGAATGGTTAGGTAATTATGCCAATAAATTCGGTGACCATGACCTGCAGGTAGTGGGTGGTTATAACTACCAGGAGTTTAATAATAATATGTCCTGGTTAAGCAACAGGCGTTTTCCAACCGATTATTTTGGTTATGATAATATTGGCCAGGGTGATTGGAACAATGGTCAGCCCATCAATTTTACCGACGTAATGGGATCGAGCAGGAGCAAGGAAAAGAACATTGCCTTTCTTGCAAGAGCTCAGTACAATTACAATCAACGCTATTATCTAACATTGTCCGGCCGTTATGAAGGAAATACCAAATTCGGGCCTGCCAACAAATGGGGCTTCTTTCCTTCAGCTTCAGCTGCCTGGAGAATCAGCAATATGGAATTCATGAAGGATAACAACCTCTTCGATGATTTGAAGCTGCGATTTTCTTATGGTGTAACAGGGAGGTCTGGTTTTGGCCGGTATACGGCATTGGCAAGATATAGTCCCTATGGAAGGGCTTTGAACGATGACGGCCAATGGATAAGAGTATTTGGTCCAGGTAACAACTATAATCCCGATCTGAAATGGGAAAAGCAGATTGCTTATAACCTGGGTGTCGATTTTGCTGTACTGAAAAACAAACTATCTGGTAGCATAGATCTTTACTACCGCAAGGGTAGCGATCTGATCAACGATTACCTGGTTCCGGTACCTCCTTATCTGCACGACAGGATGTGGGTGAACGTTGGAACGCAAAGTAATCGTGGCGTGGAATTGACGTTAAACTGGAACGCGGTGCAAACGGAGAATTTTACTTACGCTACCAATCTTACTGCTTCTTATAATCGTTCCCGGATGGATGAGTTCTCTAATGAAAAATTTACAGCCGATCAGCGTACCTTATATGACCTGCCTTCGCCAGGTAACCCTGGTCCGGCCTTTATGTTGCGGGAAGGTTTTGATATAGGAAATTATTGGGGCTATAAATACGCAGGCACCGATGATAATGGCAATATTATGGTATGGAAAGATGCGATTGTAGGCGGGCAAATGATCAATGCCACTAATGAGGCCAGGGAAAGCGATAAAACGATTATAGGAAACGGGATGCCACAATATGAAGCTGCCTGGGGGCATACGCTGGGTTATAAAAATTTCGACATGGCATTGTTCTTCAGGGGTAAGTTCAAATACAAAATATTAAACCTGTACCAGATGTACTATGGCTTGCAGGCCGAGCCGGCGTTAACCTGCTTACAGATGCTTACGATAGAAATGGTCATATTAAATCAGGTAAAGTAATTACGGATTACTTCCTCGAAAATGGCGACTATCTAAGGTTGGATAATATAACATTGGGCTGGACAGCTAATCTCAACAGGGAGAAATACAGGATCAGCAATCTTCGCTTATATGGTACGGTAAGAAATGTTTTAACTATTACAAAGTATACCGGTTTGGATCCTGCTGCGGTTAATGTAACCGGATTGACACCAGGGGTGGGACCACTGGATCTATATCCAACTACCCGTTCGTTTACTTTAGGTCTGCAACTTAATTTCTAAGCCTTTAATCACTTTAAAATGAAAGCATTTAAAATAATTCAATTGCCGGTATTACTTGTCGCATTGCTCATAGCCTCCTGTACCAAACTGGACGAGGAAATGTTCAGCGATGTTCCGGCCGATCAATATTACGGCGATAAAAATTCTGTTATAGCTGCACTGCTAAGGCCTTATGAGCATGGCCATTGGTGCGGATGGGACGGTGACAGATGGCTTTTGCAGGAGCTTACAGCTGATCAGTTTGTATGGACACAAAAGGGTAAGCATGGTTATGATGATGGTCAGTGGATCCGCCTGCACGGCCACAACTGGGATGTAAGGCAGGGACAGGTATATGGCGGTTGGATTGGGCCATTCCAGGGTATTATGCAATGTATTGTGATAGGGGACGATATTGCTAAACTGGATTACACTACCATGGGGATGACTGCTGCGGATCAGAAGCAACACGTAGCGGAACTAAGAACGTTGAAAGCCTGGTTCTATATGTTCCTGCTCGACTTCTTCAGAAAAGTTCCTATAATAGAAAAAGCGGAAGAATCGAAACCCCAGTCAGAACCGGCAGAAGTATTTGCCTATATTGAAAAAGAGCTAAAAGAGTCTTTACCCGACCTACCTAAAAATGGCAATGTAGGCAGATGGGACCAGGCGGGTGCAGCTTCTTTATTAGTGCGTCTTTACCTGAATGCAGAGAAATGGGCAGGCACTGCCAAGTATACCGAATGTGCGCAATGGGCACAGGATATTATTAGTGGAAAGTATGGCGACTATAGTTTAGATGCCGATTACCGTGGGCCGTTTCGGTCGGGAGTGGGCGGTTACCGGTCGCCGGAGAATATATTTGAGTTCCCTCATAAACTGGATCTGTACAATTTCGGATGGATGTACAATGCGCACATGCACTATGCCATGCGTTATGCATTTGATAACGACTGGAGCTCCTGGAACGGTGTTCATATGACGCCTTCGAGAGATCTGGACGGAAATATCTACAACCACAAGCTGGGTAAGCCCTACGAGAAATTTGCAGCTGCAGATAAAAGAAAACAGAGCTACCGTACTACGTCGGCTAATGGTGACTATGAGGGCTTCTTTATCATAGGCCAGTTATATCAATTCAACGCAGCCAGGAAGTTTGGCTATGACAGTACTAAAGTAGTAAATGGCTCGGAGGAATACAATGGTAAGCCTTTGATTTTTGTAGACCAGGTAGGACGGTTCTCCGAAAAGCCAGGTGGTCGCTGGACAGAAGGTTCGCATGTGGCAACCGGCGAAGAGAACTCAGGTGTACGATTGCTGAAATTTCCATGGCTTCAAAGGTCGGCAGGTTTATTTATGGCGAACTCCGTTGCAGAAATTCGCCTTGCGGAAATTTATTATGCATTGGCTGAGTGTAAGTACAGGGCCGGAGATAAGGCTGGCGCGGCAACATTAATAGATGCAGTAAAGAAGCGTAATTTCTCCGAGGCCAACTGGCCGGCTCAAAGCTATGCTGCCAATATTGGTAAGCTCACCGATGATGAGTTTGTAGATGAGCTGGGACGCGAGTTTCTTGGTGAGCGTCATCGTCGTCCCGACCTGATACGCTGGAACCGTTTTGGAGGTGAATGGTGGGACAAGTCGGCTGATGCGGGGGATAAAACTGTTTTTCCTATACCGCAGCAAGCAATAGATGCTAATCCTGATTTCATAAAGCCCAATGGCTATTAAAACAGAACATGTCTGAATAAAAAGGGTCGCGCGAGCGACCCTTTTTTAGTAAATGTTATAAAGTAATTATGGAAAGATTCCGAGTTCTGCATAAGTAGTGGCTACTTTATTGATAGCTACCACATACGCTGCTGTGCGCATATCCGGGATATTGTCGTTATTCTTCCATTCGTTCATGATCTCACGTGTAGCGGTGATCATCGTTTCTTCCAGGCCGCTATATACCAGGTCTATTTCATCAGCACCATGTTTGATTAAAGAACGGTTTTTGCCATCCACTTTTTTGCCCGTCAGGTCTTCAATTTCCTGCAGAATTCTTTCGTTCATGGTTTCGTTAAACCGTTTTTCCATCCGGCCGTAACGAACGTGACTCAGGTTTTTCAACCATTCGAAATAAGAAACGGTTACACCACCTGCATTCAGGTACATATCGGGCACCACCAGTGCACCTTTTGCCAAAAGAATCTCATCTGCATCAGGCGTTAGCGGGCCGTTTGCTGCTTCACCAATGATCTTCGCTTTCACCCTTGGTGCATTTTCTTTGGTGATCACCTGCTCTAAAGCTGCAGGAATAAGAATATCGCAATCCAGTTCCAATGCCGCACCATTATGTTCGAGATTAATAGCGCCAGGGAAGTCTAAAATAGAGCCTGTTCTTTTTCTATGTTCAACCAGGGCCTCCACATCAATACCATCCGGCTTTGAGATAGAACCTTCAAATTCCGCAATACCTACAATTACTGCACCTGCTTCACTAAAGAATTTGGCTGAGTGGTAGCCCACATTACCCAGTCCCTGTACCACAATTCTTTTTCCCTCTACACCAGGAGTTAAGCCACGCTTCACCATTTCTTCTTCCATAGAGCATACTTCTTTCAAGCCATAAAAAACACCCAGGCCGGTTGCTTCTTTTCTGCCCCTTACACCACCCTGCGAAACGGGTTTGCCAGTAACACAACCAGCTGCATCAATCTCATGCGGGTGCATGGCTGCATAGGTATCCACGATCCAGGCCATTTCTCTTTCACCGGTGCCGTAATCGGGAGCCGGTACGTCCACTGCCGGACCAATAAAATTCTTTTTGATCAACTCCGACGTATAACGACGGGTTATTTTTTCCAGTTCGTATGGGGTGTATTTTTTAGGGTCGATTTTAATACCGCCCTTTCCACCGCCGAACGGAACATTTACAATGGCGCACTTATAAGTCATTAAAGCTGCCAGGGCCATTACCTCGTCCTGTGTTACCGCCATAGAAAAACGGATACCACCTTTACAGGGAGTTTTGTGGTGGGAGTGTTGTACGCGGTAGGCCTCAATTACTTCAATACTGCCATCTTCTTTTTTACAGGAAAGCGCATACGGTATACCGCGTTACAGGCGCTTATTTGCTCCAGCAAACCTTTGTCCCATTTGGTAAATTCAGCCGCTTTACTAAAACTTTTTTTACGGCATCAAAAAAGCTGTTGTCATCGTTATGCATAGATATAGGATTTTCAATGTTTTGGCAAAATAGAAATTAATCGTTATTTATAAGGTTAAGAAAATACTTATTTTGTTAACCGGCAGTAAACAGATATGGTCGGTACTTCCAGGTAATTTGGCAAACACAGAAGTAACTATTCATGGGTTCCGGCAATCAACGGTACCTATGATACACAGCAAAGCAAACAAAAATAAAGCGGGAGGGGAGGTTGTCTATCCGTTGGTGTTACCTTCTTCCAGCTTTTTTACCTTTTTTCAATTCTCACCAAATAAAGGATCAAACCGATAAGAATAATCAGTATTACGGCAATTACTACATATATCCTGCCACTGCTATACATCAGGTTTTCTTTGGCCTGCGCATTCGCCAACAAAGGAAGCAGGAATAGAACGAACATCAAAAACTTCATTGCCATCTTTATTTAATAAAATTTCTTTCTTTTACGTAGTTGAATCTTATTTTAAGCGTTGCAATCCATACACCTAACAATGCCCAGCCTATAAATGCGGGATACTGGATCATACGCATAGCCGGGCTGGAATCCTTAAAGTTCAACGCCGGATTTCCTTCCTGTCCGGGATGCAAGCTCGGCAACAACCGGGGCACCACCATAATAGTAGGGAAAAGCATTGCAAAAGCAAAAATATTGTATACAGCGCTGATCCGGGCTTTTTGGTCAATATCCTGGATAGAGCTTCTTAAAATAAAATAAGCGAAATAGATCAATAACGCTACTGCTGTGCCGATCAGCTTCGGTTCGCGTGCAACCGCACTGAAAGAATCAAAGGCCGGGTTGTTGGGATCGGCCCAGGTGTAGCTGGCCCAAACGGCGCCGGTAGCATAGCCCAAAAGACCAAATACGATGCCTACAGAAGCATATTGATTGGCGGCAATATCGTTCTTTAAATTGTTTTTACTTAAATAACGGATAGAATGTACCATGGAGCAGGTAAACAATACAAACATTGCCGACCACATGCCCACATGATAAAAAACATTGCGAATGGTTTCTCCCAGCACCGGCAGATTAGGTATCTTAATCAATAAACCACCTACCACCGCGTATACCAGTAATAGCACACAGAGAATCTTCCACCATGCTTTCCTCATACTAAAAACCAATTTAAACTGATAAACACAAAAGTAAGTGGAAAGTTGATAATGTGTAAGGATAATCTAAAATAGAAAGTGGCCGACTGATCTTCCCGCATGCTCGGGAGCATATGCCTGATATGCAAAAGATTAATCCCTCCAAAGAAAGGGGAACAATATAACAGATAAGAGTCCTACCAGGAAATCCAGGGCGATTAAGAGTAGTACATCGCTCCATTCAAATCCCTGTTGGCTGGTAAAGGCCGCTGCAGATAGCTTCATGAGCAGCATTAGTTGAGGCACAATAAGGGGGAAGCCTAAAACCGCCATAATAGCGGCATTTTGCCTTGCTTTAGCTGCAATAGCCGCCAGAAAGGTAAATACCATGCTCAAACTAAATCCACCCAACAGGCTTAACCCAATAAAAGGAAGCATTTTTTGAACAGGATTGCCGATAAATGCAAAAAACAACACCAGGCTGATCAGGGTCATCAGTAACATCAGCAGGCTGTTAAAAAGCAACTTAGCCACTATAAAATGTGATGGCGAAGAGATCGTATAAAAATAGAGCATTCGTGCCCGGCTCTCTTGCATAAAACTTTTTGCTACAGCATTAATACAAATGAACAGTTGTATCACCCAGAACAAACCATTCCAGATCTCTTTTTCGGGTTCCTGTATCGCCAGGAATAATACGAAAATAGTAGCGCCCATGTATAATAATATACCATAGAAGCTGTACTGCTGGCGTACTTCCAGTAAGAGTTCTTTTTAAATAAGGTAAGAATAGGTTTCAAATCAAGCTTCTTTTTTCTCGTTATAGCACACGCGGCAACGCGGCTCGTAGGCGTCCATCGCACCCAGCATCACCTGGTCTTCATCCGGTATTTTGCGATACGAGTAATTGGCAATATTGCCACATTTTACACAAATAGCATGGAGCTTAGTTACATAATCGGCCTTGGCCAAAATAAAAGGCATTTGCCCGAATGGCTTCCCTGTAAAATCCATGTCAAGTCCGGCTACAATTACCCTGATGCCCTGGTAAGCCAGCTTATCGCACACTTCGGGTAAACCATCGTCAAAGAACTGTGCTTCGTCTATACCGATAACATCTGCACCCTGGGCCATCAGTAATATTTTCTGCGAATTGTCAATCGGGGTAGAGTGGATAGCATTAGTATCGTGTGAAACAATATTTAGTTCATCATACCTTGTGTCAATTGCAGGTTTAAAGATCTCCACTTTAAGATTGGCAAATTTCACACGCTTCAGGCGGCGGATCAGCTCTTCTGTTTTACCACTAAACATAGAGCCGCAGATCACTTCAATCCAGCCGCGCCGCTCTCCGCTTAAATTGGGTTCAATAAACATTGTTAATATTTATACATTTTGTCGGCCTGCACAATATTTATTGTCCGTTGGCGTATTAGTTTAAAATTTCCCAAAAGTAGTATGTCTGTGTGATGATTAGCTGGATTTATTAAGATTTATGGGAAGTTCATGACATATAAAGAAGGTGAGCAAACCTACCTTTGGGTTGTAATGGGAAATTAACAGGTATTGTTTTTGCAGATTAAATGATTATTATGTGCCGATGCCCAATGTGTGACGATCTCAGTTAATGTTCCCAGGACAATTCTGATATTAATATATACTACTGCTGGTGCTATTAAAAAATGACAATGGAAAGAATCAGAAGTTTGATTGAAAAACTAAACATGCAATTTTCTCAAAAAGTACCATTGAGCCAATTGTTGAGTACGGTGCAAATGCTGCAGAATGAGATAGCCGGAACCATGCGTGAAGTGGATGTTTTAGGGACCAGCGGTATCTCGGTTATCGTTCCCAACGCTAAGCCAATGCCCGGTAGTAACACGCTTATCGATGATAAAGAACAGTCAAATGGAGATAGTGATAGTGGTGAGAAGGAATATTACGAACTGGTAGTGGAAGGAGCTGAGGATGAGGACAATTCGCCGGAATCGGCAAGGGAAATACCGAGCTATGAAGAGCTCATAAAATTACAACAGCAGTTGAAAACTATTGAGGGACAGGCAACGCTTAGCTTTAGTGAAAGCACTGAATTTGCGGATGATATGCCGACCTTATCCAGGCAAAACAGGGCCGGGGGATCTAAAGCGGCAAAACAGGCTTCTACTCCCAAGGCGGGTAGAAATGCGATTAAAGACCTGAATAAAGCTATTACAGCACAGGACCGGCTTGCCTTTGTAAGAGAGCTTTTCAGGGGTGATGAGATCATGTTTGAACGAAGCATCAAAACGATCAACAATTTTAGCTCGCTCACCGAAGCAGAATACTGGATAGAAAGAGAACTGAAGACGAAGAATGGCTGGATGCCCGGGCACCCTATAACCAGTCAGTTTGAACAACTGCTTAAAAGGCGGTTTTCTTAAGCCAGTTTATAATAAGGTTGGTTGCTCCGGTATGGGAGGCCACAAATTTACCGGCGTTATCGCTGTATTCCTTTAATAGATTTTCATTGGAAAAAAGGGATTGGGTCAACTGAATCAGTTCTGTATCAGTAGTATAGCTGTGGGCCGCTCTGTTTTTGATCAGGCCAGTAGCCTCCGCAAATTTCTGGTAATTAGGACCAAATAATACGGGTTTACCGTAAACCGCTGCTTCCAGCGTATTATGAATCCCTGATTTGTTAAATCCTCCACCGATATAGCTCACTAAACTATAATAGTAGAGTTTGGAAAGCATACCTATATTATCGATGATCAGCACGCGTTCGGACGAGATACCATTATTGGCTTTTAGCAATTCCGAATAAAATGCTGCTCCTGCAAAGGTTTCCCTTAAAAACCGGAGATGTGTGTCGGTAATTTCATGAGGTGCAATAATTAATGATAGATCCGGCTGGTTTTCGATCAGTTTTTTTAATATAAGTTCGTCCTCAGGCCAGGTGCTACCGGCTACCATTATTTTTTTACCCCCGATAAACGCTTCAATAAGAGGTAAAGGTTCGAAACTGTCTGCGATAGTTTTTACCCGATCGAAGCGGGTATCCCCGGCTAAAGAAACCTTCACGGCCGGCACTATCCTGGTAATACGGTCATAACTCTCCTGGTTCTGCACGAATAAATGATGAAAATAGTTCGCCATTTTTCGGTGTACACTGCCGTACCATTTAAAAAACGGTGCATTTTCCCTGAAAATGGCTGAAATAAGGATTACAGGAATGTTTTTTTGATGTAGTTTGTGGAGGTAATGATACCAGTACTCGTATTTTACAAAGATGGATAACGAAGGTTTTACTATATCCATAAATTTCCCGGCGTTGGCTTTCGTATCCAATGGTAAATAAAATACCCAATCTACTCCGGCATAGTTCTTCCTGATTTCGTAGCCGGAAGGTGAGAAGAAGGTAAGCAAAAGCTGGTGTTCAGGATATTGTAAACGCAATTCTTCCAATACCGGTCGTCCCTGTTCAAATTCTCCCAGAGAGGCGCAATGCATCCAGATGACTTTATTGCTTTTGCCAATCGCGCTTTGCAACTTGTTGAAAATATCTGTCCTTCCTTCCAGCCAGCATTTCGCCTTTTTGTTGAATAAGGAAGCGATTAAAATCGCCAGCTGGTACAGCCTTATTGAAATATTATACATTAAAACATCCACTGGTTTGCCTTTTCGCAAATGTAAAAGCAATCTATAATATTGCTTTTTATTTTATTACTTTTGCCCCCTTAAATTAATCCCTATGCGTCCTATCCAGATGGTTGATACCCGCAGCCAGTATCTTAAGATCAAGAATGAGGTTGACAATGCAGTGTTAGATGTGCTGGATAGTAGTGCGTTTATCAATGGTCCGGCGGTAAAAGAGTTTTCTAAAAACCTGGCCGATTATCTGGGTGCGAAACATGTAATTCCATGCGCTAATGGTACGGATGCTTTGCAGATCGCTTTAATGGCTTTAGGATTGCAGCCTGGCGATGAGGTGATCACACCGTCTTTTACGTTTATAGCCACTACTGAAGTGGTCGCTCTTTTACAATTAAAACCGGTGTTTGTAGAAGTTGATCAACACACTTTTTGTATCGATATTCATGAGCTGGAAAGCAAGATCACTTCTAAAACCAAAGTGATCCTTCCCGTGCACCTCTATGGGCAGGCTGCCAATATGGAAGCCATCATGGCTATTGCAGAGAAGCATAACCTGTTTGTTGTAGAAGATAATGCGCAGGCTATCGGCGCTGATTTTACCTTCCTGGATGGGACGGTGAAAAAAACGGGTACCATCGGTCACATCGGGTGTACTTCTTTTTATCCCAGTAAAAACCTCGGCGCTTTTGGCGACGGGGGCGCTATTTGTACCAATGATGATGAGCTGGCCGCTAAAATGCAGATGATAGCCAACCATGGTCAAAGCAAAAGGTACTATCACGATGTGGTAGGCTGTAACAGCCGTTTGGATAGTGTGCAGGCTGCGATACTGAATATTAAACTAAAGCACTTGGATGCTTATAATGAAGCCAGGCAGGCTGTGGCTGCATATTATAATAAAGCCTTTAGTGTAACGGATAAATTAACTGTTCCGGCTAAAGCCGATTTTGCCAGCCATGTGTATCATCAATACACTTTATTGCTGAATGGTGTAGATAGGGAAGGACTGGTTGCTTTTTTAGCTGAAAAGAAAATTCCGGCAATGATCTATTACCCGGTTCCGGGGCATAAACAAAAAATGTTTGCTCATTTTAATACGGAAAACCAGGAATTACCGGTAACAGACTGGTTAACGGAACGTGTAGTTTCTCTACCCATTCATACAGAAATGGATGAGGAGCAGTTGGCCTATATTACCAATACTGTTCTGGAATTTGTAAATCGATAATGCCGGCATGTACACCAACCTGCTAGCAAAAAAGCCAAGCTCGCTGTAATTGGCCTGGGGTATGTGGGGTTACCCATTGCACTCGCATTCGCGAAAAAGCTTTCTGTCATCGGTTTTGACATCAATGAAGAAAGGCTCGATCTTATGAACCAGGGCATTGATCCCAGTAAAGAGCTGGATGCCTCAGCTTTCGAAAATACAGATATCATTTTCACCAGTTCACTTGATGCACTAAAAGAGGCCGCTTTTTATATTGTTGCTGTTCCTACGCCGGTTGACGATAAAAATATTCCGGATCTGCGTTTTATTATAAAAGCTTCTGAAACCGTGGGGCATGTAATAAGTACAGGTGATTATGTCGTGTTCGAGTCTACCGTATACCCTGGTTGCACCGAGGAAGATTGCTTACCGGTTATTGAAAAAGTATCTGGTCTGAGTAATGGTATTGATTTTAAATCGGGCTACTCCCCAGAAAGGATCAACCCGGGCGATAAAATACATACGCTCAATAATATTACTAAAATAGTTTCTGGCTGTGACCCTGTAGCATTAGAGCAAATCGCCAAAGTATATGAACTGGTTGTAGATGCCGGAGTATTCAGGGCTTCTTCTATCAAAGTAGCAGAAGCCGCCAAGATTGTGGAGAATACGCAGCGTGATCTTAATATTGCGTTTATGAATGAGCTGTCGGTAATTTTCGACAAGCTAAACATCAACACATTTGAAGTATTGGAAGCAGCAGGCACCAAGTGGAATTTTCTAAAGTTTCAGCCAGGACTTGTGGGCGGGCACTGTACGGGTGTAGATCCTTACTACCTGGCTTATAAGGCCAGTCGCCTGGATTATAAAGCACAGCTGATATTATCAGCCCGTCATATTAATGATGCAATGGCCAAATATGTAGCTGAGAAAATAGTAAAGCATATTATTAAATCGGGCACCAATGTGGGGCAGGCTAAAGTATTGGTAAAAGGCGCCACATTTAAAGAGGATGTAAGTGATATCAGGAACAGTAAGGTGGCCGAGATCGTAAAAGCACTGCAGGAGTTTTCGGTGCTTGTTGATGTGGAAGACCCCTATGCAACGTCTGAAGAACTGAAAAAGAGTATAACATCGAATTGAAGCAAAAAATATCAGCTGATTACGATGCTGTAGTGATTGCCGTACCACATAAAGATTATTTATTGCTCGGTGACGACTATTTTTGCAGTATTACCAAGCCAACTGCCCTTATAGCGGATTTAAAGGGTATCTACCGGAATAAAATTTTAAACAGAAAATACTATAGTCTATAATGCCATTTACTACAACACCTTTGAACGGTTTATTGATTTTTGAGCCCCGGGTTTTTGAGGATAGCCGCGGTTATTTTTTTGAGGCCTACAATCGTTCAATATTTGAAGCAGAGGGTTTGCAGTACAACTTTGTGCAGGATAACCAATCTTTTTCGAGCTACGGAGTAGTAAGAGGTTTGCATTATCAACAAAATCCTCACGCTCAGTGCAAACTGGTTCGGGCTTTGGAGGGGAGAATACTCGATGTCGCCGTTGATATCAGAAGAGCCTCGCCGACCTATGGTCAGGTGTTTTCGATTGAATTAACAGCGCAGAATAAAAAGCAACTGCTGATCCCGGCCGGTTTTGCTCATGGATTTTCTGTATTAAGCGAGACTGCCGTAGTTATGTATAAATGTGATGCTCTTTACAATAAAGAAAGCGAAGGAGGAATTATTTATAATGATCCGGAATTGGCAATAGATTGGCAGTTGCCGGAAGGAGCTGCAGTAGTGTCTGACAAGGATTTAATATTACCTTCTTTAAAAGGTTGTAAGAATAATTTTTAAAAAATTTTATGGCGAATAAAAAATATTGGTTACAGGATCCAACGGTCAATTAGGTTCAGATATAAAAGAATTGGCCGTGCAATATCCGGGCTTCGATTTTTTATTCACTGATAGAGAAACGCTTTCTATAATTGATGAAACCTCAGTAAACCGGTTTTTTGATGAGCATCAACCCCATTTTTGTATTAACTGCGCAGCTTATACCGCCGTTGATAAAGCGGAAGATGCCGTAGAGCTGCATAATGTACAGGCGTTGAATGCGGACGCCGTTGGCTACCTGGCCAGGGCCTGTGCTACCCATAATACTAAATTGATCCAGGTTTCTACTGATTACGTTTTTGACGGTAATGGAACCGAGCCTTATAAAGAGTCAGATATTACCCAACCGGTAAGTGTATATGGTAGCACTAAACTGGCGGGGAAGAGTTGGCCTCAAAAAATACGGACGCTATTATTATCCGCACCGCCTGGGTTTATTCAACCTTTGGAAAGAATTTTGTAAAAACAATGATGCGATTGATGGCTGATAAACCGCAGATAAATGTGGTTAGCGATCAATACGGAACACCAACCTACGCGGCAGATCTGGCAGCAGCTATTATGCACATCATTAGTTCGGATCGATGGCAGCCGGGGTCTATCACTACACAAATGAAGGCCGCATTAACTGGCATGAATTTGCCCTTGCTATCAAAGACCTTATACAGTCTGATTGTGAAGTGAAAGCTATACCAACTATTCAATATCCCACACCGGCTAAAAGACCGGCCTGGAGTGTGCTCGACAAAACCAAAATAAAGGAAACTTACCAGTTAGAAATTCCTGATTGGAAGACCAGCCTGGAAGTTTGCATGGGAAAAATGCAATAATACCAACAATACGATAGCTTTGTTGTTTACTTAGTAATTTGACTGCAATATAGCAGGCAGGGCAGCAGAGGAATGCCCTGAAACAATATATATTCAATAATGAAGCGTTTTTTACTATCATTTTGGGCATTATTATCCATGTTCTTTGTAGGGGCACAGGATACCACAGCAGTGCAGCTTTCCGTTGGCCAGAAGCGTATTAATAAAGATGAGGTTGCTATAACTATTACGGCAAAGCCTGTAAAGCCTGGCGTTAGCCTTTATGCGCTTCAGAAAAGTCCAAATGATGCAGTTTTTTCGCAGGTGAATTTCGATAGCAGCCTCACCAGTTATCTAAAAGGAGGTATTAGCGAAAAAGGAAATATTCAATCCCGGATAGATTCAACGCTTTCTTTAAACGTTGCTTTTGTAACAGACTCCGTTCAATGGGTGCAAACATTGAAGATTGCTGAAACCGACACGGTGCTGGTAAAGGGAACCGTTGCTTACATGTTCAATGTTGGGGAAGAATATCCATCGGTAGAGAAGGAATTTCGACTTGTAATTATGCCGGGAGAGGGAAAGGGGGCAAAGCAACCGCTTCAGCCGGCGGATCTGACGGCCAGAGCCAATCCTTGGTATGGATATTTTTAACGGCATTTGCAGGCGGTTTACTGGCATTGCTTACACCATGTGTGTATTCGATGATACCCGTTACCGTAAGCTTTTTTACCAAGCGTAGTAAAACAAGAGAGGAAGGAATCAAGAATGCCGTTATCTATTCTTTATCGATAATTATCATATTTACTTTACTAGGCTTCCTGATAACATTGATTTTCGGTCCGGCGGCACTCAATAATCTATCTACCAACTGGATCGCTAATCTGGTCTTTTTTGCCATATTTGTCATCTTTGGTATTTCTTTTCTGGGCGCATTTGAAATACAGTTACCCAGTTCCTGGTCTACCAAAGCAGATAGTAAAGCCAGTACAGGCAGTTTCTGGGGTATCTTTTTTATGGCGCTTACTTTGGTGATCGTTTCCTTTTCCTGCACAGGACCTATTATTGGCAACCTGCTGGTTTTAGCTTCGAAAGGAAGCTATTGGGGGCCGTTGACAGGCATGTTTGGATTCTCGGTAGCCCTGGCGTTACCTTTCGCCTTATTTGCGTTTTTCCCCAGTAAATTAAATGTTTTAGGAAAGGCAGGTGGCTGGTTAAATGCCATTAAAGTAACCTTGGGATTTTTAGAGCTGGCTTTGGCGCTGAAATTCCTGTCTAATGCTGACCTGGCTAAAAACTGGAGAATTTTAGACCGTGAGGTATTCATAGTACTATGGATTGTGATCTTCTTTTTATTAGGATTGTATTTATTGGGTAAGCTGAAGTTTAAACATGATGATGAGCTGCCCAAAAATGATTTTGGTATTCCTTATTTATCGGTAACCCGTTTGTTCTTCGCTATAGCTGCTTTTTTCATGGCAGTATATCTTACGCCCGGTTTGTGGGGCGCTCCGTTGAAGGGTTTAGGAGCCTTTCTGCCTCCGATGGGTACGCAGGACTTTAATGCAGATGATCTCCCCAAAGGATTTGATGTATCCAAATTAACCGCTCCTGCAAGTGGCGGAGTTGCGATAGCACATGATAGTGCTTTGCCGCATCCCGTAAAGTTTGCGGAGGTGATGAAAAAAATGAACCCGATGTAGTGATCAACAATGGTATGGTGACCTACTTCGATTACAAAGAAGCTTTGGAAGTAGCCCAAAAACTAAAAAAGCCCTTAATGCTCGACTTTACCGGCATCAACTGTGTGAATTGCCGAAAAATGGAAACTCAGGTTTGGAGCGATCCGGAAGTAATGAAATTATTGAAAGAGGAATTTGTAATTGCGTCTCTGTTTGTGGATGTGCATGATGGCAGTGTAATGCTGCCTGTGGCTGAGCAGTTCTATTCTGAAGACCTGGGTAAACAAGTAGAAACGCTTGGCGATCTGAATACGCATTTACAGGTGAGCCGCTTTGGCAGCAACTCTCAACCCAATTATTTCTTTTTGGATGGAAAGGAAGAAAGATTGCTACAGGAAGGATATGGTTATAATCCTGCCAAAGGAGTAAAGGAGTTTAAAGAATGGCTACATAAGGCTATTGAAGCATATAAGAAACGATAGCTGTAAGTAGCTGTTGCTAGTCTTAGGGCACTAGTCATCTTCCGCCTCCTCGTCTTCATAAGATACGTACGACCAATCAACATTAATATGGTCTAGTATCTTGTCGAACAGCTCCTGATTGTTGCTGCCGGCGAAAATAGCAACACAATTGTTACGGTCATCAAGCGAAAGACTAATGACCGCTTCAAAATTGTCGGTGTATACTTTTTGCTTTTCCCAGGAAATTTCAGGTACGAGCGTCCAGTTGCTTTCGATGTATTGATATACGTCGGCGTTTACAGGTTTTAAATAGTTGGCATTATAACGCAACCCGCCCAGGGTGCCATTGTACACTGCCATTAACAAAAAGAAAGATCAGTGCCCCCGGTTTCTAAATACCAATCCGGTTTTTCTTGCAGTCCCATAATTTCCCCAAACGGGTGGGTTGCACAATAGCAGGTCAGCCTCCTTAATACCCCAGCATGATATGGCCTGGTTTTCCTTATAAAAACCAGGTACCGGTCCTTGGAGAACCTGATTTCTTTTCCTGGTTTTAAAAGCCTGTTATGCGAATAATTAATAGGTTCATTTTTACCCAGTTCCAGGTAATAATTTCTAAGCTCAGCCGGTAATTGAACGCGCAGTCGTTTTTCGAGCGCTATTATTTCACTTTCATCAAACCCTGCATTATCGTTCTCTGGTAAGTTGTAAAGCTTTTTAATTTTTTGTAAATGGGTAACTGGTGTAGGGTTCATAGTTACAAAGCTAAGGATATAAAAGACCTGGGGATACAGTTTTTGCCATCGCTGTAATGATAACACTTGCTCATTTACTTGCAGTCGCTACTTTTAGCTCTATATAAACAATACTGCCTATAATAATTATTTCACCTAAAAAGTAAGCCAGGCCCATGGTTGTGAGCAGCGCGGCATAGTGCATGAGCAGACCCAGCGTTACCATGCAGTACAACAGATTTGCCATTCCAATTAGCCTGATAAACCGTGCCCAATTTTTCTTCAGGAATAAAAAACAGGCTGCCGAATAAAAGCAAAAACAAGCTGCTACGATGGAAAGGTAAGTGAGTGTTGTTTTAGGTATGCCAATATGCTTGCTGAAACTCCTCAATACTACCAGGAGGAAAAATGCAGTCAACATGGCCCCTAGGCTATCAAGCAGGAAAATATTCCTGGGTCTCTTTATAAAGTAGTTTGTAATTGCTTTGACATTACGATTCATATAAAGACTCAGGTTTCTATTTTAACTGCTACAGTAAGTCAGGATTGCATAATATCTTTCAACATAAAAACCCTTCAAATACTATATGTTGTGGATAGCTTTATATCCAATCTAATTTGTGCTGGGTAAGCTCGTTTTGAGTATCGCCTGTGTTCAGTGTTGTAGCCGGTTCAAATAGCATCACCAGAACTTCATTTTCCGCAACGGGCTTATGTTCTACTCCCTTGGGTACAATTAGAAATTCGTTCTTGTTCAATAGAACCGTTTTGTCACGAAATTCTATTTTCATCGTACCTTCTACAACAAAAAACATTTCATCCTCTTTGTCATGTTTATGCCAAACAAATTCGCCTTTAAATTTAGCAAGTTTTACATTTTGCCCATTGAGCTCACCTACAATTTTTGGGGACCAGTATTCAGAAAATAGGAGGGATTTTTCTTCTAAGTTTACTTTGTTCATACATGTTGCTTTTAATAGGCACTTAAAACTGACCTCGGAATTTAATTACTTTTGTTCAGGATATCTTATGAGGTAATAGTGTTTGCCCGGTTCAATAGAAAAGTTATTCTGATCCTTTGTGAACTTTTCATAGCCTTCAAAGTCTAGTTTCATATCATCCCGTACAATCATTACCATGTGGTACTGTTTCATAATAAACTCCGGCAAGTATCCCGCCTTTATTACCAGATTTACATAGGCTATTAACTCGCCTATGTCATTAGTGGGTACGCTGTCTGCTGCACTGCCTTTGGCTAATTCCCTAAATGCTTCGATATGCATATCCAGATATAAATCTGGAAACCCTGATACCCTTTCGTTTTCCGGGACATGGGTATTGGCCCACTCCAGTTTCTTTAATCCACTGCTCATAACATATTTTGCCCTGATTCTGTCTTTGCCCAGGGCCGGCGCAACCAGAAAATCAGATTCTAGGTTCAGTAATTTCAGCCCTGTTAATTTGGCGGGGTCATATTTATTTAGAAATAGCTCCTCCAGGGCTTCGTTAGGGTCATGGGTATTTAAGTTTTTTGAAACAATCGTTATTTTAAGAAACCATGTTCCACATTCATATAAAATCAACTGAGTGATTTCCTGTTTATTGTTCGGTTGTACCATAGCCTTAAAACCATTACAAATATATCGACTACCTACTCTGCGAATCGGATTTTGTTCGAACCCAACAATTTTATTTGCTTTATTTGTAATGGCCTGAAGACTTTTAGATATTCGTTTCTCAATCTACCTTCGTTGGCGTAACCTGCAGGGTAGATATTGATGGCCACGGAAGTTGAACCCGGTTTTTCGTAAGTTACGTCAATGTTATCTTCTGTTTTTGTAAATGAATAAATGGACTTCCTTTTATAATCTTCGATTTGCTCAGGAAATAACATCGCTGTAGACCTATGAATATAGTCTCCCATTGATTGAATCAGTTTGGCGGACTTACGTTCTTGTCCATTGGCTAAGCCATATATTAAAATTAAACCAACGATAATGCTGAGTTTTGTAAGTCTCATATCAGGTAGAGTATTTTATATAATAAGCTGGATGCTACGTGTATGTATCTTCGACTTTTTTGTTGTCGCATAGTAGAATATCACCGCACCCGAATTAAAAGTTTTTGTTTTTACCAATCGAAGTAGAATTGTTTCGGGAATGCCTTTGAATAACGGTAAGCCTCCGCCAGCAATAACCGGGTGCATGCAAATCTGGTATTCATCTATTAAATTCAACTTCGTTAATGCTACAATCAGGCCTGGGCTACAAGCCAGAATATCCCCGCCGTTTTGTTGTTTAAGTTCAAGAACTTCTGACTCGATATCCCTGTTGGCCAGTTTTGAAGTTGACCAGTCCACCTGTTTCAAAGTGCGCGAAAATACTACTTTAGGTATCTGGTCTATAGTTCTGGCAAACTCGTCTGTGGCTTTGTTTCCTGTCGGGCTATCCAATACAGTTCGCCAATACTCCATCAGCTCGTAGGTGATTCTTCCATAAAGTGCTGTGTCTGCATTGTTCAGTAGATCAGCGTAATGCTGGTGTATCTCCTGATCAGGATCGACGGCTGTGTGATCGCAAAAGCCATCAAGCGTCATATTTATGGCAGCTATAAGTTTTCTCATTGGGTATTTTAAAAGTAAACATAGCAATCTTAAACGACAATCCGAAAGTTTACGGGTGGGATAGTCAGATTGAAATTATTTGACAACCTCTGAAAGGGTACTAACAAAATTGATTTGTTTTCCTTTGTTACTCTCAAAAATAAAATCATGCAGGCTTTTACTGTCGAAGGTTGAGAAATCCCCAACAATCACCAGGGGCATTTGATACTGCGCGAATTTTTGAAGTATATCTCCGGCAATCCCGGTTTTAAGATCAAAAAAATCGGGAGTGATATTTCGCTTGTGAATAATGATCTTGTCAAACCCCTGGTAGTAGAGGTTGCCCAGTAAGTCCAGGCCCTCTGCTGTAGTTCGCAGAATAATTTCATCCATCACAATTTCAGCTGCTTTAATGCCATTTATATGGTGTGTTTCTATGTGCATGTTATGTATTATCGGAGGTTCGTTGGTTTTCATTTAATAATTTGAGACAGGGCAATCCTGTTGCCTTCGCTGTCTTCGAATTCAGCAACCAAGCCAATCCCATTGTTGGTTGTAGGATACAGAATATGTCCGCCGTTTTCAATAACCCGTTTTAGCGCTTCATCAATATTGTTTGTGCTAAAGTAAATCAATGCACCGTTTTTTGTCGGTTGGTATATTGCTCCTTTTGCCAATGCCCCTGATATACCTGCATAATCATCAGCAAACGGGAATGAAGCCATTTCGTTCCCGTCGATCATTTCTTTTACGAAATCAAATTGAAATACCGTTCTATAAAAATGAATAGCTCTGTCCATATCGTTAACAGGGATCTCAAAGTAGACAACAGGATTATGTTTTTGGGTCATTTTATTCACTCGGTTGCTTTAAAGAACATCCACCGCAAATTTGCAGTGTATAATTTAATTTTCCGCAGTATTGAGGATAAATGATATTGACGTTCATCTTAATGGAAAACAATCATTGCTCTTCGTGATATTTTAAAAAATTGATAGCAATATCTCTTATCTCTTGCTCTACTTCTTTGTTTTTACTTATGGAGTCTAACAGCTTAATGAGTACTTTTTGTTTTTCACCTTTGTTGCCATTTATTACACGATTTAATAGCCAGATTGTATGAACGGTAGGGTTACTCTCGGTAGATTTAATTAATAAACTTTCATACTTCTCCTGATACTCTTTATAAAACTTTTCTATAAAATGTGTCAATGGTCCCGGGGTTCCAAATTCCACCAATGGATTTTGTTCCATCAATTGAAGGACAGTTTCTACCGCTTCAAAGCCAATTTCATCTGCTTCCATTTTGTCTACAATATCATATTGTAAGTAATGAACTCCGCCTCTTCTGCAAACCAATCATTTTTTTCCAGGAATTCGTTTATGGGTTTTAAGTATTTTTCCATTGTTGTATAAAAGTTTTTATGAACGCTAAGCATTAACAATGCCGTATTGAGGGATGCATCATTTTTGTTTTATAAAAGCGCGGCATGCATTTGCACTAAAGCCAGCCTGACGTAAACTACTTACGCAGTATATTTTCTTTATTGGGTCTATTTGTATATTTTATTCAGTAATTGTTTTTTCCTGTTCTCTAAACTTCCTGTCACCTCTAAAATTTCGTTATTCAAATCTTCAATCCAATCCTGTAATATGTCATTTACTTCGCGTCGTAAATCTGGTAAGTCTGAGTCCTGGCATATTATTAAATCAGGCTTTTCTATGGGTACAAAAACTAAGAGGTCAATTTGCGACATAGCTGAGGTCATTTCCTCGTAGAGTATTTGTATGTTTTTTGTTCGACTAAGGGTATAAATGTATGCCAGTATATCTAATGGAGAACGGTCAAAAATCACATCGTTTTTACTATTTTTTGTTTGTTTCACAGAAAACGTGAATTGCTTGATATAATCTTCTAATGTTGGTATTTCCGAAAACAAATGTCCTCCCTCTTCGAGTTGCAGGTATGGCTCATTTCTAAAGTCATAGCCGGGTAAGATGTCCGCGATTTCTTCAGCCAGAGTTGTTTTTCCTACTCTATGTGAACCTGTAAAAGCTATCCGCATAATTCGTTAATTTGTCAGTTTGTTTGTGTAAGTTAATGTGCCGAAATTGGAAGCATAGTGCAAACGTTGAACTTAGCCATTACTCCGCTCTTTTACCAAACTGCTTGTTATTGGCAGCCTTATTTGGTCATTTTGTTTTAAAGTTTAAGTATCCGCTTTTAAAATACAATTTCATATTGTTTCTTATTTTTCGTCTTGGCAAGATTTCTTGGTTATTTTCCGAACCACTGCTTGAATAAAAGTTTTCACTCTTAAATTCAATATAACCGTAAATAATTTGTTTTTTCGTTGAGTCTGGAATTTCAGATAACGTAATTTTTGTGTCAGTACAGGGAACTTCAAGTCTAAAAATCAAACTATCTTTTTCATTATAGGCATAAGTCGGAAAATCGTCAGAACTCAACATATGATAGAGTCTGGCTTTGTTATTTACAATTTCAATTCCGAAACCGCTGCCACCCCAAATGCCATATGCCCCGTCAATTGTCAATGTGTCGTTATGCCATAAGTAGAAAGATTTGAAAGGTGTTTTGTTCTTCCCAATTTTTGTTGTAAAAATTAAACTATCATTTTCGTATGATTGAATTTCGCCGGAGTTTAAATAGACTTGCATTTTGTCCCCAAACATTTCATATTCTTTGGAAGTTTCAATATGTTTCTCAACTTCACTTTTGATATTGGGATCAATTGTTAAGCCATTTATTGTTTCAAAATTTTTAATCTGTCTACAAGCAGAAAGCGTCAAACAAAAAAGAAATATTGCGATTGTGTTTCTTGTCATATAAAAGGAATTTATTATTGAAACATATACCATTTATCGTTGATGTCTGTGAATGTTGCAATTTCAAAAACAATGTCGGGATTATGTGGGTCAAGAGATAAAAATAATTTGTCTTTATTGTCAATATAAGTAACATGTTCAACGACTTTAAGAAAGTTTCCTTTGTGTTGTCATGCATGAGGCGTCAAATAAAATAACCGCTAACGTCCCTGGGCTTTGAAGCGGGCGGAAATTAGAGTACAAAATATTGATTATTCTCTAATGCTTTTTTGTGTAGGATGATTTACTTTTCTCGTCAGCCCGCCTGACGGAAACCCCGTGTTATGGGCTGTGCCTTCTCTATCCGCTAATCATCTTAAGATTGTTCGTCTTTGGGAATTGTCACGACAAATTTGAGTTAACTCATAATTGCTAAATTCGTCTAGAGGGTAATCTTCACCGTTCTTGTTCCAGATTTCAACACAGTCAATAAGTCCATTCCGCAAATGTATTGTTGCGTCGGCCAAAATACTCAACTTGTCATTTTTGACTTCAACTCCATTTATCATTTCTGTCGGTTGTCCCTCGGTGTCAAAATTTAGTACTTTTTTAGTCGGTATTCTCTATAGTGTTCAATTGTTGTGTCTGCAAAAAAGTATATATATAGTCCTACTCCTGTATGTTCTCTTTTCTTTTCTGTAAGAAACGGGATTTGCTGTCGAATTAAGTCTTCGTATTCAAACTCGTCAAAGGCTAAATCCATTATATCGAGAATGTATTTTGATTGTATCATTTAAAATTCATTTCCAGTTCTCAAATTTTCGAAGTGTCCACGGTTCGCAGCATTGCCACTAACGGTTCGCGGCTTGGCGTAGTGGGGTCTATAGTTCTGTTCAATGGCGTCGATTCTTAAAATGACGAACAACTCTCAAATATCCGAAATAGTATTTTAAATTCAATCAGTAAACCAATAATTTAACTCTTGCCCTATTGCGCATTTTAAGTATCGGTTGTCCGTTTTTAAACATTTATAAGCGATTAGGTTCGCTTACCTTAGCAGTGAGCTGATAATAACTACACGGTCCGGCGAGCATCCCGTCGAAAGCGGTAGGAAAACGAAAATGTCAAGTTTACTATTGGTGAATTCCTTGCAAGAATGCTCGCAAAATGCGATTAATAGGAAGGCTTATTAAAGTTCTGTTACAAAGCCGTTCAATTTCTTTTCAATACTATTCATTCCCGCGAAGCTGGCATAGTGCGCCAGTATGCGAAGATTGATCACCTGTTTTTGTTGTTTGTTTTTGGAGCCGGCCAAAGCCCATATATGCTTTAATTTTTTAGCCAGGTCCTGGAAGCTTTTTTCAGAAGGCTTCAGGATATAACGGCACAAAGCTATATCAATGGTTTCGGTTATATCCCAATACACTTGTTCATAATCATTATCTGTGTTGATTTTCTCCATCTCAACCAACTGTTTTTCTATCTGTGCCAGCGTGGGTAATTTGTAACGCTTTGCATGACGGGTTACATCCTGCCCCCATTTTTGCTGCTTGGCCTTAACAATAAAGGCTTCCTGTATGATCCAGTTGGAATAAGTATAGCTGGTTCCCGTTTTTTCGAAGGCCTGCCGGTAATAGTGGGCGGAGGCTTCAAGGGCTGCTATTTTGTCTTTTTCGTTTTTCTTATCTGATGCCAATACAAATCCTTTGCGCTTAAAGGCGCTTCCCAGTAAAGCCAGCCGGTGACCGGTTTCCCATATCTGTAACAGGTAATAGAGATTGTTGATACTGCTATCAATTTTCTCTATTATAGATACAGTGTCGGTAGCATCTTTCAGATACCTGCTCACTTCTTTATTAACTGCCATATTCTGGTAGTTCTCTAAGGCAGTAACATCGAAGCGGGCGTTTTCATTCTGAAATAGCTTATCGTAGAGTGTTGTGGAAGTTTCATAATCGTTCAGCTCCATATAGGCCTGGGCTTCTTTCTGGCGCATTTCTGCATGGGTAAACTTAGCTTCATCAATAGCTTTGGATATGGATTGCAGCTCGTTCAGCAAATCTTCCGAATCATAAAAAGCTACTTCTGTTTTGCTTAAAAGGTTATCGAGGTCGTTCTCTGCCTCCTGGGCAATATGGTAGGTTCTTTCCTGCCAGTTGCCGCCTCTTTTCAGTTCAAAGGAGTAGTGTTGCTGGCCATAGCATTGAAAAGCGCCCCAGGTATTAGAATAGCTGAATTTATTATACACATGTTGACGCGCTGCTAATACAGCTTCACCAAAATTATACCCGGCCAGCATCTTTTCATAAAATATCTCTGCAAAGGCCAAGGCTGCGCTGTCGTCTACTTCCCAGCCGGCTACTATTACGGCTTTCACGCCATTTTCTATTAGCTGGGTACCGATATTGGCGGCCAGCTTAAACCGGTTGGCTGAATATTCTTCGGCATAAGGATTAATCCTGCCCAGGAAACAGCAGTTGATGAAAACAAACTCTGGTGTTGAAGGCAGCTGGTTGATGTGATGAGGCGTTAAAAACATAGGCTCGTCGCTGTCCTTCATTTTACCAATCAGCACGCCGGAGGCTGCAGGATTTTTTCATCAAAAAAACCATGACCTGCAATATGTACAATTTTATAGTCCTGTTTAAAAAGTGCCGTTAGTATTTCATCGCTGCTGGCATGGATCAACGGTCCCTCAAGGGTTAGTTCTTTGGCGGCTTTAAGCTGATCAGTTACGGTCAGGGCTTCTTTTTCTGCACCTGGTAATTGCCCGGCTTTGGTAAAGCCATTCAGATCAGGATCGCCTATCACCAATGCATTATTGGTTTTAACCGGGTTGCTGGTCTTGTAATCTGAAGTGGCTAATTGCCGGATCATGCCTGCTGTTACACATAAAGGCTTTTCTGCAGCCGAACCGGTTTGTAATAATTCCCAGGGGAAAGAAGCGGTGAATTTATCTAAGACCCAAAGGATAGGAGAGTTGCGACGGATATTCTCCTTAAAATCGGTTGGGATAAGCAATTCAAAAATAGCTTTAGCTTTATCGAAGGACCAGTTTTTTTGATAGAGATATCATCCAGTAACGCTTCTATCAGGGGCAGGTTATGATGCAGCTCTTTTTTCTTCCCTTGCGTTATTGGTGCTTGAGTAATAAGAAAGTGTTTTGTCCGTTTTATTTTTATCCTGCTGTAAGCCGTTATTGGCTACCACGCTTAACCGTTGCCACCAGGTTACATTATTATCCACCAGCAAGCGTTTGCGTGCGCCGAACAGACTTTTTATTTTTCTTTCCTTCCAGAAAATATTCATGCCATCACTATTGCCATTAATGAAGTTAGTAAGGCTATAAAAACAGGTAATGGCTTTGTCTTCAAACAACTCTACAAATTCCAGCTCATCTACATACAGATCTTCATTGCCTGTCAGTTTCTGTACCTTATCGTTGGCATTAATAATACCCTGCATAATAGCACGACAGGAACTTTCAATAGCCATTCCTCCATAACCTGCTCCAATAATCAGCGACGACAAACCGATCTTATTTTTCGAGTTGTTCTTTCTGAAATGGTTCCTGCTAAAAGTAAGCAGGTAATCGGCTACAGCACTTTCAACAGTTTTAGCCAGCTGATAACTATTCAGAAATTCTGCCTGCCCTAATCCGGCTACAATGCATCCTTTAAACAAAGATGCATTGTCTTTGAAAAAAGTATGGGAGCCAATATTGCCTGGGTATATACCTAACGAATGTTTTAATGATAGTATATTATTGAGGTATTTATTGGCAATCGTTTCCGCGCCATAAATGCCATCATTGGCAAAATGTCCCAGCATTACCGGGTAGCTGGCGTAGATCATATCGCCCTTGCTTACCGAAACTTTCAGGATAGGCGTATTGGTTTTCTCTACAAACGCATCCAGACCCAGTCCTAGTAGATTCGATTCAATGGCTCTTTCATTGATCTCAAAATTATATTCCTCTTTTGCCATACTGCGACCGGTGGACTGGATAGCTAAGGGCTTGCGGCTAAACTCCGCCATTTCTGTAGTTCCTCTGTCTAGTAGGTCTTTGATTCCCTGGAACAGGTATTTCTGAGTGGTTAGTCCACCATGTGTGGCATTGGTGTAATATAAACTGGTTTGCCTGTTAATGCCTGCGGGAATACCGGTAGCCCAGGTAACACTTTGATCTCCCTCTGCAGTGGTTTTAAACTGTAATTGTCCATTCTCGTAGCTGTAGCCACTTACAGTTTCATCATCTTTGCCGGCTACATAAATAATTTTCTGATGGTTGAGTTGCTCCAGGTTATGGTTGATCTTTTTTCTGAAATCAGCAAACGCTGACAATAGCTGGTCATCCGGGATCGTCCATTTTAAGCCGGTCGCTTTGGCAAATACTTCCCATTCTTTTTTGTTGCTGAAGTCTATATCATTGTTGCTTACGGGCAAGAGTCCCAATAGCCCGGGAACTTTGCAAACATATTGATCAGTCCCCCTTTAGAATGCGCAAAGTCAATAGTATCCAACTGCCTGATGATAGAATCCTTACCACTCAATACGTGCGGTATACGATATGATCCCATCCAGGGTGTACCTAATAAAACCGTTCTGAAAGAGGGTTGCGCGTTGAGCCAGGTCCAGGTGTCGGGATAGCTGATCGCCATATCCCTGATGATCAATCCGCCCATGGAATGTCCTACCAGAGAAACGGGCTGTTTTAGTTTTTGCAGTTCAAGTATGCGTCGGTTAAGAGCGGTACCCGATTCTGATATGGGCCGGCGCCAATCGAATGGAAATACCTCCACGTCATAGCTGGCAGACAAATAGGCAACGAGGTCCTTATAAGCAGTTTTGATGATACCGGTGGCAATAATATCTGTGTTCTCTATTTTTAATTTGGTTAATCCGCCAAAGGCGAACGCCAGGTAGTTGATCCAAAGGGGCTTATTATTTTTTCAAGGAAGGAACCCATAATGCCGGGCAATAACAATACAATTGGTTTTTTGCCTGTTGCTTTTACAATGCCCAGCTTTCCTCCATCCAGGCCAAACGCCCCTGCTTAATGCCGCATAATTTTCTACCTCCATTTCTTTGAATGTAGTAATACGGTCGGTTGTGGCTGTTAAGGCCAGCAGTATCGCGTCTTGTGTTTTTTTATTAGTGAAATAGTTGAAATGGCTCACATTACTGCCGTCATCTAAAAAATACTGGATCGCTGTTTTACGACGGGCTCCCTGGTACATTGAGGCTGTATCTACCACCAGGTCGTTTTGGTCCCATTTAAAGAAGAATTTTGTAAGTAATACTTTGAGTCCGTTTAAACTTATGCTGAACTTACTATTGCCGGATATAACCAATAAGCGATTATCAAATCCCCGGGGCAATTCGTTATCGTAACTACTTACGGTATTCAGGCATTTAAGGAAAACCGATTCCGGGTTCATTGCTTCTAAACCGGGCAATACTTCAACATTTGCTTTACTTTCCAGGGCCTGGCTGATAATGGCTTTTAATCCCTCGACCAGCGGCATTAATACAGGACTCGATACATTGATGAGGTTGATCAATACATTGAGGAAAATATCTACCCGTTTGCCTAAAAGAGACGTTCCTTTTGCAGGACAAGCTACTCTTACAAAACGATTGATCTTTACGGATTTTGAAGCAGCTGATTTTTGCAATGCCTTAATGTATTGCAGGTCATCTTTACGTTCGGCTTCTTCAAGTAGTGCTATACTTTCATCCATAAAGCCATCTGCATCTTCTGTAAAACGCATTAATGTATCACCTACCAATCCGCCACGCGAATGAGAAATAATATCGATAGTGCTGTTAGCCGGAATTTGTTTCATTAACTCTGCAACATTCTGCAGCGGGCTTTTGGTAAGGGTTTCATGCTCGAAGGCAAGTATATTACTGCCGTATACCTGTATCAGTTCTTTCCATATATTACCAGTGGTTAGTTCGGCAAAAGAGCCTTTTGCTGAGGAAGCAGTACCGTGAAGGAATAGCAGCACGGGTTTTGTGGTGTCGATACTTTTATAAGGCTGAAGATTAAAGGCAGGATCTACAAGGTATAAACCACTTCTGTTCTCCAATGATTTTTTCTGGTAGTTTTCTGCAATTTTGATCAGCCCGGTGTTCACTGCTTTTTTAGTGTATTTCTGGAAAAATTTAAGCACAGCCTGGCTGGCAATACTTCTTGTAGTATCGTCTGACATCAGCAATACAGGTAGCGTTGCCGGCTCACCCGAGCGGTTTAGCAGCTCTATTTCCGGAAATATTTCGCCCAGCGTTTCTTTATTGCCAAACCAGGTAGAGGCATCGCTGAAGGTGAGCTGAATATAGTCTTCAGTAGTTAATGTAATAAGTTGCTCTTCACCTTCGGCCCTGGTTGCACTTAATTGATAGCTTTCGTCGAGTGTGAAATATTCGCTTGTTAAGGACTGCTCAATGATGGACGCTGCCTGTTTTTGCCCATGTAGTTTGATAACAGTGGATGCCGATGTTTTCTTTGCCATACAAATTGGTTAAATAGTTGGCTGAAAGCATATAGAAGGCCTGCTTTAGCAGACTAAAAGTAATGAAATGCAGCAGGGGTGGCAAGTAACAGGCATCACTAAATGAAGTGAGCCGTAAGTATTTTTATAGCTGACTACGCGAAAGAATACGGGTATGCCTGGCAAGATCGGCCTCTTTTTCAATAGGGTGTTGGCGCACTATATGTTGAACCAACTGTGAAGCAAAGTAGGGAGCCAATGAGCAACCCTTGGTGCCCATGCCATTTAAAATACCCACATTTTTATAAACCGGATGCAGCCCTACAAAAGGCCGGCGCTCTACTGTTGCCGGACGAACAGCGGCTTTATGATCTATTATTTTATAGGGTACTTTTAGCCAGCTATTTAGGTTTTGTTCTGTCGATTTCCTAAAGGCTTCGGTGGGGTGTTCGTCGTCATATTCCCATATATAGTTGGTACCTGCCCAGAAAATGCCGGCCTCACCAAATGGTGCCAGTGTCATCGATTTTTTGTAGATATGACCAGCGGGGAGATCAGGCGCCTCAATAATGATCGCTTCGCCTTTGTTCAAAGCAAAGGGAAGTAAATTAAAGTAAGGGTTTTCACTTCCTGCAACACCATCGCAAAAAACAATGGTATCAGCTAAAATGTTTCCATATTGCACGCCCGTATCCGAAACCTGTAGTTGGGCAAAATCAAAAGCCTCATCTATAAATTTGCCTTCTGCCTGCAAGTGCTGACGCCAGGCAGGTAATAGTTGTTGAAGGTATACAATGTAAGCGGGGTCTATAATTCCTGTCCCAAATTCATAGTTGAAGTATTCACTTAAGTACTGCTCATCTTTTGCCAGGCTGATATAGGGTGCCTGCTGGTTCATTTTTTTGAGAAAGCTTTCCTTCATAAAAGGGTTGGGGAAGAAGTCTACAATATCCATTTTGGAAATTGCTTCTATACCAAGTAGTCTCCCCATTTCCCCGTAGGTTTTTTCTGCAAAAGGCAAAATGATATCATCCATCCAAACCGTAACTACGCGCCTCCCGGTTACCGGATTAATTAAACCCGCAGCAGTTTTAGATGGACTATTTTTTATAACATTATCTATAAGAATGAAATCTAAATTGTGTTGTTCGCAAAACCATGAGAATAGTGTTCCCGACACTCCTTGTCCAACAATTATGATTTTTCCGGATTTCAATTTTAAAGTTTTATTATAGTTTTTTTAATGTATACCTGTTTAAAAGGTAATATCTTGCGAGCGATATTTTTGCCTTCTGCTCATTTTTAGGATGAATACAATTAATGATCGTGCAACTTAGGCATTTAATTTGTCATCCTATCTAAATTGAAAGTACATTTTAGGCCCTTTTCAAGCAAGGTAATGTTTCTTTAAATGATAAAAATAGATAGTATGGATAAACGTTTCTTAGTTGGACCAGCTGCAGTTTTGGTTAGCGGTATGTTGTTGACCGGTTGTGTAAGCACCAAAAATTTTCAGCCTTACAGAGTGACTATGCCAACCTGAATGGCCGGTTACAGTTGGCGCTATCCGATTTATCCGCCAGCCAGGCGCGGGTAAAAGGTTTGGAAGAGCTGCTGGCGCAGGAAAAAGCGAATAATGCTTCTTTGAGAAAGTCATTAGCCGCCTTGCAAGCAACTTTAGATAAAAGTATCAGCCAGAACAGCCAGGGAAATGTCAACATTTCTAAACTGGTGGATGAAATAAATGCCTCGAACAAATACATTCAGCATTTGGTGAATACAAAAAATAAAAGCGACTCGCTTAATATTGTTTTAACGAACAATCTTACCCGCTCGCTAAGCCGTGAGGAACTAAAAGATGTTGACGTAAAAGTATTGAAAGGCGTGGTATATATATCGCTGGCGGATAATATGCTGTACAAATCCGGAAGCTATGAAATATCAGATAAAGCAGGGGAGACTTTGAGCAAAATTGCCAAGATCATCCAGGATTACAAAGATTATGATGTGCTGATTGAAGGTAATACAGATAATGTGCCGATCACCCGTCCCAATATCCGCAATAACTGGGACCTGAGCTCTTTGCGTGCGTCTTCTGTAGTGCAGGCATTACAAAACAATTATGGTGTTGAGCCAAAGCGTTTAACTGTCGGTGGTCGAGGTGAATTTAATCCTATTGCCGATAATGCAACGGAAGCAGGTAAAATTAAAAATCGTCGTACGGAAATCATCATTACACCTAAACTGGATCAGTTTATGGAGTTGATTGAAAAAGCTCCTACGGATAAAGATAGCGACCCGGCAAAGTCTAATATGTTAGAGCAACCGGCTGCGGGTTAATTATATAAAAGATAAATAGATATTGTTGAGTAAGGCCATGGTTTAAACCATGGCCTTACTTGTATTAAAAATATCCTGTCATTAAAACAGGTAAGCTACCCTCAATCCCAGGTTATGCTCGTTTACATTAACCGGACGATCTTTTTATTAAAACGCGAACGGCCTACTTTGGCAGAAATATCGAAGTGATCAGCAAACTCGTATCCAAGGGCAAAATAGTAGGTAAATCCTCCTGACGCTTTTTGCCGGTTGTCTTCGAATGCTACATTGTGAGCAAACGTGTAGCCAAACATATCCTGTCCATATAACCCGGCAAGGATGGGCAAAGGATATTTGATTACACCCAAAACCGGTATGGCGCCATAGTTAGGCCTGGTGTTACCTCCTAGGAGACTTTTATTGCTTTTGAAATGCAGATAGCCGCTGTTTACACCCAGCCAAAGCCTTTCTTTGATCCAGATATCTAATTGGGCCGATCCGCCAATGCCCAGGAACGTAGGATCGTGATTAAAAGAAGTGAGCAGTTCGGGACCTACCGTTACTTTGGTTTTTTGAGCCTGGACGCTGATGATGAGCAGGAGGAAAAGATGAAAAAATTATTTTTTTCACAATGAAAGGTTTTGATAAAGATAGCATAATTGAGCTGATAGAAACCCTGTGAATTAGAGCGGGTGCAAGGCAAACCATCTAAAACAATATTTAAGCCTGGAGGGCTGGTCTTATTATTAGAAAAGCAGGTTTTGAGGTATTCCAAAATCCCGAAGGGATGATATTTCACGCCATTCGGGGTGCCTTTAGATACCACTCCGGTATACTTAGGGAGAATTTCATCCCTCCAGGATAACAAAAGAAAAGCAAAACATCCATCAAAATTAGATACGTTTGCTCTGACAGCGGGTATAAGCTCAATAGACACATGCATAAAAAGGCCCGCGACAATCGCAGGCCTCATTGCTATTTTTCAACATTCACTCTAACCCCCTCGCTATGCGAAGTGAATTCCGGAGCGTACATACATTGAATGCTTGTGATGCCATTACTATAGTTGCCAGGTAACGAAGCAAACAAAACATATTCAAATACCCAGGTGCCTTTACGCAGATAGCTAAAGAAGAAGTTGGTGCTGGCATCTTTGGTGGTTTCATAATAACCCAAGCCGCCCTGCCATTTATATTGACTTAATACATTTACAGGTTCAAAAGATGATGCCCGCATGTCCTTCATGTGTACATACTCCATATCTCTATCTACTCTTAATTCAATACGCACTTTTACTTTGTCACCTACTTTTATTTTATCGCCTTCGTTAACCGGGGTCAGAACAGGACCGGTGGCAGTATTCTTTTCAACAAACAATTTTTTGCTTAATTGTAATGGAGTTGCTGCGGTAGTAATTTTATCCAGGTCTTCGAAATATTGCCAGTATACACTTCCCCATGTTGGGAGCGTAGAGCCGGCGTCGGATTGTTTCACCGTCAAGGCTATATTACCCATTGCAGGCCTAACTTTGCTGCCTTCTATAATTGTTTTAAAATAGCCGGTGCCTGCCTCTGTCTTGTTTTCTCCGCTGCTGATAGCTGTTCCGCCTAAATCAATGTTAACATCAGTAGTGCTGCTTAACCAGTTGGAGCCGCGTAATAACAGCGCGTAACAAGCTTCAGCTGTGGCTTTGGTGCTTTCCCAGTTATTGGTTTGCTTGTTTTTTAATAACCAGGTTCTTAAATCATCTGCGGTCTTAGCATCATTTCCGGCTTCCTCAAACGCTTCTATTAGCAATGCCTGCCTTTCGATAGGCGCTTCGTACCACCACCAGCTGCGGCTTGCATCTTTATAATACATGCCCTGCTCTTCATTTCGGATGGCCGTTTCTTTCAGCGATTTCAGGATCGACTTCGGCGTTGCCAGGTCATTATCCCTATGGCCGGCTAGCGCGATCATGCCCTGCATATATTTGTTTTGTTGAGTCCAGGTTTGTTTGGCGCGCTCTTTAAAATAATCTACAGCTTTTGTTGCTGCCTCAGCAATTTTGTTCTGTGGAAAGAAGCTGCGCATATATAAATACTGGATCACGTAGTAGGAAGGTACATATTCTTTCAGGTTGGTTTTGTATTTCAGAAGTTGCTCATATTCTTCTTTGATCTTATTGTCCAGGTAGGGGATAGCTGACTGCACCAGGCGATTTAAATTGGCCTCCTGTAGCCCGGATACAGCTTTCAATCTTTTTAGATGACCTATACCTGTTACAATATATTGTGTCATGTAGCGATCATCAGCGCCTCCCTTAAACCATACAAATCCACCGTTCGAACTTTGTAACTGTCTCAGTTTTTCATAGGCTTTGGTTTGTTCTCCGCTCATGCGCATGAGGTCGAATAAAACAGCGATGTTCTTCTTTTGCTGTGCTTCACTTTTAGCCGCTAAAACCCATGGCGTTTCTTCCAGAAGTACAGATTTTAGTTCTTCATTTTTTTGAAGATTGCTTAATAAAGCCGCCGTGTCTTCCGTACGCCATTTTTCAAATACCTGCTTTATTTTGGGTGAACTGTTAGCCACCATCGTAGCAAGGGAGTTGGCATAATATTTATTCCATGTTTGCTCCGCGCATTCGTAAGGGTACTGCATCATATAAGGAAGGGCCTGCACCGCGTTCCAGACAGGATTGGAGGTATATTCAACGGTCAATGCCTGGTTGGTCAGGGTTTCGCTTTTTCCGCTATTGATCAATTTGTCGAAGCGGAAATTTTTAGTGCCGCTGCCACGCATATGAAGTGGCAGGGATTCGGTAACCAGCATGCGGTTAGTAAGTACAGGAAGCATATTCTCCTCGCCGTCAGAAATGGAATTGTCATTTGCTTTGGCAACTATACGCCAGGTAAGGGCCTTATTAAACTGGTAAGGTACTTCTATGGGGAACTGTATTGCCTGGCTTTGGCCTGCACCAATAGTAAAGTATTGTTTATCTACTACATTTTTGAACCATCCATCCATGGGTTCGTTGGTAGCCGCATCAAACAATTGCAGCGTTGCAATACCGGTAATTTCTTTGCCCGATAGATTGACAACTTTACTGCTGAATTCCATTTTGTCACCCTCCCTCAAAAACCTGGGCGGGTTGGGTTGCACCATCAGGTCTTTTTGTGTAATGATCTCTCTGCTGCTATAAGCCATTGCCAGATCTCTGGTATGCGTTAAAGCCTGGAACTTCCATTTGGTAAGTGCCTCGGGCATCGTAAAAGAAAAACTGATATTACCATTTTTGTCGGTTTTCAGGTCGGGGAAGAAAAAGGTTGTTTCATTAAAATTTGTACGAACCGCAACACCGTTGTTGCCATCGGAAAGAGCAGGAGGTTCTTTCATTCCTTCTTCTCTGGCTATCGCTGCAGGCGCTGCTGCCTTCATTTCTAACTGTGATACGGCACCGGTTACAGACTGTCTTTTTGCATACCATACCCAACTACTACGGCCTCATCCATGGCACTTTCGGCTACTGCACCTCGGAGACGCAGGCCAGGAGCAGCACCTGCTAATCCAATCGGCCCTCCCCAGCCATTATCCCAATAAAATCTATCATATTGCCTGTTATAAGTTTTACGGTTCCATTGAAGGCTATTTTGCGTACGCGCCTGGAGGTGATCGAAGTTAGTATTACCGGTCCACGCATAATTACTGTAGTTGTTGCGCCAGATATAAGGCGGATTCCATTGGTGTGGATAGAACTGATCTAAAGACGCATCATACATACCGGCGAGCAGCTCGGCGGCTACCTTTTCTTTTTTATGACCAGATATTTTTACCGTCCATTTTTCCTCAGCCCCCGGCAGGGTCTTATCCCTGAAGCTGCTATATTCAATATCCAGCTGTTTATTGGTCCAGGGAACTATTACTGTATGATCTGCCTGGAAGACGCGGTTGTTCTTTACAAATAAGTAGCTGTTGGCAAATCCGCCACGGTCCTGTTCTGTAGGAGTGAAGTCAAACGTTCGGCTGCTTTTATCCAGCTTAAAGAATGAGAATGGCTGATTATTTTTGCTTACATACTGTATTAAAAAATATTGTTAGCCGAAGTGCCTACCTGCGTGCTTGTTTTTTCGCCAGGCTCTACCGGTTTGGGCGCTATACTATAGAGGTATTGCGGATACACCGGCTCTGGCTTTTTGGCATCAAACAATTCAAGATACTGTACGTCTTTTATCTCATTACCTTCTTTGTCTTTTGTTTGGATCTCTATAACGTAGAACCCCGGCTGGTATTTGAATTTATTCAATGTAAAAACACTTGTCGAATCTGAAGAGCCGGATTGCTCGGTAACAGTTGCACTTTTTCCCCATGTTTTGGGATCATCTTCATTATTGTATATATCGTTAGGGAACTGCCTGATATATTCTTCTTTGGTAAAAACAAACTGGTCTGGTTTTTCCCAGTAACGCGGGCGCAATAATCTTTGCTCAGCATTTAAGCGGGTAACTTTTACAAGCAACATCGCTTTTTGAAAAACACCTGACATGTTTTCTGTTCTGATAAACAATTTGTTTAAACTGTCTGTGGCCAGTTTGGACGGAATAGATGCATTAAGTAGCAAGGATTTATAACCTGCTGACACCATTTCAGAATTGCTTCTGGTTTCTCCATTAATATCTGTAACATCGGCATAAATACGGTAGTCGAAAACCGGGTCCATTTTGACATCGAGCTTTGTGTCAGGAATAGCTTTAAAGCTGATGTCGAATTTTCCATCATTGCCGGTTTGTATTTCACCATTCGTGATCTCCATCGATTCAGACCTGGGGAAATAGCCTCTCCAGAATAGCCACGGATAGGGGAAGCGGACCTCACGAACGACACGGTATTTTACCTTTGCTCCATCGATATTATTACCGGCATAGGCTTTGGCATACCCTGTTATTTTTACGTCTTCGTTTACTTTATAAGCATCTTTCACTTTTTCAAAATCTACATAGAATTTCGGGCGCTTGTATTCTTCCATGCGAATACTGATATTGCCGGTTCCGTCTGATGTATTCAAATTATAAACGCCATTCAATCCCGTTTGTGGCAGTACAAATTGTCCATTGAAAGAGCCATATTCATTGGTGTTCACTTGCAGGTCACTTACTTTTTGGCCATTGGCATCTGTGAGGGTAAGCGTAGTTTTATAATCGGTTTGAATGGACGGATCGGTATGGTCTGCTTTTCTATTCACGACGATCCCTTTGAAATAAAGCGTTTGCCCGGGACGATAAATGCTCCTGTCGGAAAAGAGGAAAACTGATCTCGTTGTTTTTTTGTCGTTCTGTGTATTTAAAGTACTAAAATAATAATACACTTCATCTTCTATAAACAGCTGGTCATTGGCATGTTTTATTTCGAATAAAAGATTGGAACCACCCTGGTCTTTAATAGCGGCATCGCTAAGCCTGAGGTATCCATTTTGATCGGCAGTATATGCTTCTGCTTTTTGTTTGGTGTAAGTATAGGTTTTGTAGTCATATGTTTTTTTGTAGGTCTGCACGGCAGCGCCGGACAATGGTTGGCCGGTATTCCTGTTCAGTACAAAAAAATCTGTGTTCCTGTTAACATAACTAATATTAGAGATATAGGTGAAGCGTGCTGCCAGTATATTGTTGGTGCTTGAAAAGTCTTTATTTACTGATGCCACAATAAAGTATTCCCCAGGCAGGCCATCTATTTTGATTTCTGCGGCATGCGTTTGAAGATCGGTATTGACTGGCAGGGACTGTTCCCAGGCTTTTTTAGAAGCGGCTGACAAAAGTTGACTCCAGTAATTGTTGTCCCCCGTTCATTGTTAACTATCTTTTTTAATGCTGCGGTAGCAGGTACGATGCGCCAGTAAAGTTTGCTTATGTTTTTGAAATTCACTAGTACCCTGAATGGCTCGTTGGGTATATTCACCCGCTCCGCCTGGAATAAGAAATAAGGTTGAATCAAATCTTTGTTCAGATTATAGGCATTAACCCATCCCTCATTTTCTTTCTTTTGCTCCAGTATTTTATCAGTGATTTCTTTTGCTTTTACCAATTCATAGCGATAAGTCGTATCTCCGTTGGGATCATACTGGCTACCTTTTTGCTGATGGATGGTGGCTAACAAATAACGGGCCTGGTTGACTTCTGGAGCGTTGTTGTATTTTGAGATTAGCTGTAGGAGCGCGTTATAATAGAGTAATTCTTTCCCTTCCAGACCTTTGGGTTCCTCAGTGGATTTGCTGGTAGCGGAAGAAGGTTTTAGCAACATTTTTGAATGAACGTATTGCAATCGCTCAATATCTGCGTCAATTAGCGCATTGGGGTCCGTATCGTTTAAGTGAAATTTTATTAAATCCTGGAAGACGATTAACGCTTTGTGCTGAAGAGATAAAGAATCCTGTGTAGCGAAATGAATATTTGCAAACGTAGCGGCCGGGCTAAATGCCTGAGGATCGTTGATCTCAAAACGGTATGCCGGTTTGCTGATATCCCGCTCGTCATTTTTAAAATATTGGAGTGCCTGGTGTGCCAGCAGATCGAACAGTGTAGGGCGCAGGTTCCGCGTATTTCCCTTTATAATGATCGCATCATAATTGGCCAGTTTTGTTTTTTGCAGTAATTCTTTATCATTCAGGGAAAGCAGGTAGAGCGCGCCTATCTTTTTATGAAAATCATCAATTGTCCAGGTAGCAATATCCTCTTTTTTAAAACCTTCGGTATTGGTTCTATTATATAATTTATACCGGTTCATCGAAAAATACTGCTGGTAAATTCCGGCCAGGTAGCTATTGAGCAAAGATGTTACCGGTTCTTTGACTTGAAGTATTTCGGCCTCTACTTCTTTGATACGTTGAGCCGGGTTTTCTTCCCGGTTTTCCTGCTGCAGTTGGGTCATGTAAACAATCGCCTTTACCAGCTGGGCATCCTGTTTTTCCGTTTTTGCCCTGGTATATATTTTTTTACGGCTTCAAGTGCCGAAGCCGGGAGCCCCTTTTTAATATGATCCTCTACTATTTTCCAATCGGCATCGTAATTTTTTACCTGTGCATTGGTTCTCATCTGTAGTACAATAATTAAAACTGTCAAAACAGCTGTTATTCTTAGAATTTTCATTCGTTTATTTTTTATCGACTGATTGATGAACAGCCCGGCTTTTGCCGGTATCAATATCCGCCGCGATACTAAGACGTAAAAGCATTACAATAGGCAACTTTCATCTGTTTTTTATTTTTACAGTTGATTTCAGAAAAACTGCTTATTATTTTTTGGTTAAATGCTCCTGGCCTTTAACGAATATTATGATGCGTAACGTAGTAAAACTACATAAAGAAAGGCCGTATTCGGGAAAAAACTCTGCATATGGCTAACAAAAGTAGCAATATGCTGTCGCAGATACGATCTACCTGCTTTATACCCTTAAACATGACTAAATTAGCGGCATGAAACCTATTATTGCCTTATTGGGCCTGTTGTTGATCACCACTTTAACGAGTGCCCAGTATTATGATTCTGTAAGTTTTGCCAGCGCCAGCTGGAAGACGAGGAAAATAGACCGGAAGGCCAAATTATACCAGTATCATTTTAGCAGTAAGAATCTTTTTAATGCTAACCAGCATATCAGTTATGTACTTGTGAAGAAGAGCAGACGGCATACCTTTCATGTGGGCGCCGAACCTCAAAAGCTGAGAACCGTTAGTGATTTCGCCGGTGAAGTGAAGCCTGTTGCTGCAATAAACGGTAATTTTTTTGATGTTAAGAATGGAGGAGCGGTTGATTTTACCAAAGTAGAGGGGAAGGTTATTAATGTAAATCGCAAAGCAGCTAATGAAAAACCCGATTTTCACCAAAAAGCAGCAGTAGTTGTGGGAGAGAATGGCGTTCCTCAAATAAGGAAATGGGATGGCCTGGTGAATTGGGAGGAATGGTTGAAAGAGCCTGATGTGATGCTGAACGGACCCTTACTTATTTTTAACCGGCAGGATGAGACGCTGGACTCAATGAGTTTTAATACAGCCAGGCATCCAAGAACCTGTATGGGTATTACAAAAAAGGGGCATGTGATTATGCTGGTAGTTGATGGTAGAAGTGCGAACTCGCAGGGTTTGAATTTATTTGAGCTCACTAAAGTAATGCGTTGGCTGGGCTGTGTAAGTGCTATTAATTTCGATGGTGGCGGTTCTTCTACCTTATGGATAAAGGAGAAGGGTGTTGTTAACTATCCAACAGATAACAGGAAATGGGATCATGAAGGGGAGCGGAAAGTTGCTAATGTCCTGTATTTTAAATAGCTTAATTTAACCCCGAGGGCGTAAAGTCGCCAAGGAAACGGAAAAGAGTATATTCTTCGTGAGCTGGCGTCTTTGTGGTAAAGCAACTGCAGAAAAAGCATTTATAGATAAGATCAAAACTGCATTTCCGGGATGTCTCTTCTAATTACTAATCGGCCATCCGTAGCTTTTTGAATCTCTTCCACGCTTACACCTGGAGCTCTTTCCAGTAATACAAACCCCTCTTCAGTAATATCCAATACCGCCAAATCTGTAACAACTTTTTTTACGCATCCTACGCCGGTTAAGGGTAAAGTGCATGCTTTTAAAAGCTTCGACTGGCCATCTTTGCTGGTATGTTGCATGGCGACAATGATATTTTTAGCTGCCGCTACCAGGTCCATAGCCCCGCCCATGCCTTTTACCATTTTACCTGGTATTTTCCAGCTGGCAATATCTCCCGTGTCGGTCACTTCAAAAGCGCCTAAAACAGTCAAATCTACATGGCCACCCCGTATCATAGCAAAGGAAGTAGCCGAATCGAAGAATACGCCTCCCGGCTGTATCGTCACAGTTTGCTTACCTGCATTGATCAGGTCAGGATCTGCATGCCCTTTTTCGGGGAAAGCGCCCATACCCAGCATGCCGTTTTCTGATTGTAATACTACTTCAATTCCTTCCGGTATGTAGTTGGCAACAAGGGTGGGGATACCAATACCTAAGTTTACGTAGTAGCCGTCCTGTAATTCCCTGGCTATGCGTTGTGCTATTTGTTCTTTTGTGAGGCCCATTTTATCTTTTTAGTAAGTGGAAAATAGGAAATAGGGGTGACATTAAATGTCAGCTGATAGGTTGTCGATCATTTTACTTAACATTTTAAATACAGCTTCCAGATATTCTTCCAATTTTACAAGCTTGTCTTTTTTTAGATAATCTAGTATAAGAGAAATTTCAATCTGTGTATCTACTTCTACTAAGGAGCTTCTTGATATTTCATAAAATCTTTTCTTCTCCAGTTTCGAAGATCTGGCAGCACCTTCCGCAAGGTTACTGCAAACAGAAATGGCGGCTCTACGAATTTGACTGACCAGTACAAATTGTTCTTCCTTAGGGTAGGTTTGAGTGTGTTGGTACACTTCTTTTACTAATTTCAAAGCAAACTGGTATGCCTGCAGGTTTTTGTGTGATAATTCTAACATATTCGGGTGTTTTATAGTTTATAAAGATGTTCTCATTTTAACAATCCCTACTTCGCGCTAGCCATTCCCTACTTGCCACTAGCTAACTCCCCACTAGCTTTCTCCGTCAGCTTCTCTATCCTTTTCTCATAATTTTTTCCTTCAAAAATCCGTTGAACAAAAATACCGGCTGTATGGACCTGGGCAGGATCGAGGGTGCCGGCAGGTACCAATTCCTCGACTTCTGCAATGGTGATCTTACCAGCCATCGCCATTGGTTGATTAAAGTTGTTGGCAGTAGCCCTGTATACCAGATTACCATGCGTGTCGCCTTTCCAGGCTTTAATGATGGCAAAGTCGCCGGTAATGGCTTGCTCTAGTAAATGAGGCTTGCCGTTAAACTCCCTGATCTCTTTGCCTTCGGCTACCTCTGTGCCATATCCCGCAGGAACATAAAAGGCTGGAATGCCCGCGCCACCGGCCCTGCATCGTTCGGCCAGCGTACCCTGTGGTATTAATTCAACTTCAAGTTCGCCGGCGAGCAGCTGTCTTTCAAACTCTGCATTCTCACCTACATAGGAAGATATCATTTTTTTAACCTGTCTTTTTTGTAAGAGCAGACCCAGTCCGAAATCGTCTACCCCTGCATTATTACTTACGCAGGTCAGGTTTTTAACGCTGCTGTTTACCAGGGCCGCGATACTGTTTTCAGGTATACCACAAAGGCCAAATCCCCCTACTAAAAGTGTCATGCCATCGGCGATGCCCTTAATAGCTTCTTCTGCGCCGGATACTACTTTATTCATAGTTGCTGTTTGTGATGTTAATACTTAAATGTTTCATCATTGTTGAACGTACCATATCTGAACGCAATATCTTTGATCAAAGCATCATCCAGATGGTGTGCAATATCCTCTGCGTTGAGGTAAGACAGCAGGTCAAGGGTGTTCAGATTACCCAATAGTTCGTAGCCCGTCATGGGGCAACCACCAATGCCGTTTATTACTCCGTCGTAGCTTCTGCAGCCGGCTTTCCAGGCCGCATCAATTTTTCCCGCCAGTTATATTGATGCGTATGAATATGCAACCCGATTTCTATATCGGGATACAAAGGCATAATGGTTTTAAAAATTTCACGGATAGATGTTGCAGTTGCTAATCCGATCGTATCCGACAGGGTAATAGTTTGTACACCACTATTGGCAAGCTTCTCAATGCAGTCCATTACCAGCGCTATATTCCAGTCATCGCCGTAGGGATTACCAAAAGCCATGCTTACAAAACGCGGAAGATCTTGTTATGATCATTGCATATTTTTCCTATTGAAGAAGCCGTTTCGTCTATCTTTTCAATGGATGAGTTGATGTTTTTTTGTAGAAAGGTATTGCTGATCGAATAGGGAAAGCCAACTATGTCAAGCTTGGCAGATGCACAGGCTTCCTCGGCTCCACGGGTATTTCCAACGATAGCCAGCAGCTGTGTATCGGATTTTGATTTGTCAATCAATTCCAGTACGTCATTGCTATGCGCCATTTGCGGAACGGCCTTCGGCGATACAAAGCTGCCGAAATCTATTATATCAAAACCGGCCAACATCAATTCATTGATATAAGCAGCCCGCTTTTCTACGGGTATGGTAAAGGGCAGGCCCTGTTGTGCGTCGCGCGGACTTTCGGTTATTTTTAGCTTTTCATTTTTCATGTGCATTCATTCATAGTTAATAGATGATGGTTCATAGTATGATACATTGGTCTTTGATCGATGAACCATGAACCATGATCCATCAACTAGCTAACCATTCAACCCGTCAACTAATCTCAACATCCTATCTGCTTGGCAATCACCATTCGTTGTATTTCCGAAGTTCCTTCACCAATCTGCAATAGTCGCTGGTCCCTGTAAAATCTTTCTACATTATATTCTTTCATTAATCCATAACCGCCATGTATTTGCACGGCAGCATCGGCTACTTCTTTTGCAATTTCAGAGCAGTACAATTTAGCCATTGCTGCTTCTTTGGTGAAGGACTGCTTTGTATCTTTTAACCAACAGGCTTTGTATAAAAAAGTTCGCGCCAACTCTATTTTCATAGCCATATCAGCTAGTTTAAACGAAATGGCCTGGAACTGTGCTATCGTTTTGCCAAACTGTTTGCGCTCCTTTGCATAGGTTAAAGCCAATTCGTAGGCACCCTGGGCGCAACCCAGTCCCATGGCTGCTATGCTGAGCCTGCCAGCGTCCAGCGTCTGCAACATGATCTTAGAGCCCTGTCCCGGTGCTCCCAGCATATTCTCTTTGGGCACTTTACAATCGTCAAAAAATAGCTGTGCGGTATCGCTGGCCCGCCACATCATTTTGCCGTGCATAGCCTGCTGGCTAAAGCCCGGAGCATTTCTTTCAACAATGATGGTGGTAAACTCTTTTTTCGGCAGACTCATGGGTAACAGCCTGAACAGTAGTGCCGATATTAATATCTACCGATCCATTGGTGATGAAGATCTTACTGCCGTTGATCATCCACTCATCGCCATCCAGGCGTGCCGTGGTTTTTGATGCCCTTGAATCACTGCCTGCTTCGGGCTCTGTTAGGCCAAAGCTCCACAAAGCATTGCCAGTACAAAGCTGCGGCAGGTATCTCATTTTTTGTTCTTCTGTACCGTAATTATAGATAGGACCAATACCCAGCGAGTTATGGGCTGCCAGGGTAGCCGCCTGCGACCCATCAATACGTGCAATCTCTTCAACGGCGATGATATAAGCCAGGTAATCCATGCCCGCACCGCCATATTGTTCCGGCAGGTAAATGCCCAGTAAGCCTAACTCACCCATTTGCCGGGTAAGCTCGTAGGAGAACGATTCCTTTTCATCCAACTCCTGCGCCAGCGGTTTGATCTTCTTTTCTGCAAACTCCCGTACCATGCTGCGCAATTGTACATGCTCTTCATTTAAATTAAAATCCATATAGCAATCTTGTTTTTATTAAATCAAAAAATAGGTAGCGTCTTCCTTTCAGGATATTCTTTTTAGATGTTTTTACTGACCTGATAGCTGAACCAGCTTCATCGTAGTATCTACTTTATCGCCTTCTTTTACCAGGACCTCTTCTACAATTGCATCAGATAAACTGATAATATTATTTTCCATTTTCATCGCTTCCACCACTAATAACAGATCACCTGTTTTTACGGCATCACCTGCTTTTACGTGCAACTTTATTACTTTACCCGGCATGGGGGAAGTAATATTTCCAGTTTTCGCTCCTGTGCCTGAATTAGCTTCGAAAACCTCATTGTCTACATAAGACATGTCGGGCCTTACTACAATATGTGTTAAGCCGTTCAGGGTGATCTCATAAGTGCCAATTTTCCTTTCATAGATGGCGACTATATGATCTGTGCCATCTAAGGTGAGCACATAATTAATCCCGTTAATATGGCTGATCCCGGCGCAATGCTTTTGATCTTTATATTGAAATTCGAGCGGCGCCGTTTTGATCAAATCAATGGATGCACTATTACCGTTAACTGATATATTCATTACACGGCTATGTCGCCAGTAACCAATAGCCTGCCAGATACTTTTCGGTTGATCATTGTTATAGATGCCAAGGCTTCCGGCTAAAGCAGCAGCCAATGGAATGGTAATATCGACCTGTTTCTTTTTTGCTGAAGTTGATCGATAATAGTCTCCAGGTTCTGGTCGATATATTTGGTAGATATTTTGTTCCCTATATAATCAGTATGCTGTAAAAGACCGGAAACAAATTCATTATTCGTTTGGATGCCTTTAACCGCGTATTGCTGTAAGGCAAAAAGCATGGTTCGCCTTGCTTCTTCCCGGTCGGGTGCCCAAACAATCAGTTTGCTGATCATTGGATCGAAATCACCCGAAACGATATCACCGGTTTGTAGCTGCATGCCGTCTATTCTCAATGTCGCCGAAGACGACAACATAGAAGTTTGAAGCGAAGCCGCGTTAAACAAAGGTTCCTGGTAATATTTTAGTATGCCTGGAGATGGAAGAAAATGTTGTGCGGGATCTTCTGCGTATATCCGGCACTCAATAGCGTGGCCTCTCTGTACGACATCTGCTTGATTGAAAGATAAGGGTTCACCATTGGCTATTTTAATTTGCTGTTCCACAATATCAATACCCGTGGTCAACTCCGTTACCGGATGTTCTACCTGTATCCGGGTGTTCATTTCCAGGAAATAGAAATTCAGGCTTTCATCCACCAGGAACTCCATGGTGCCCGCGCTGTAATAGCCTATCGATTGTGCTAATGCAACAGCAGCAGCGCAAATCCGTTCGCGCACTTCATTTGAAAGCGTTGCGGAGGGCGCTTCTTCGATAATTTTCTGATGCCGGCGTTGCAAAGAGCACTCCCTTTCATATAAGTGAAGTAGCTTGCCCTGCTGATCGCCGAGCACCTGCACTTCAATATGTCTTGGTTTTGCAATATACTTTTCAATATAAACCGTGCTGTCTCCAAAATAATTTTTTGCTTCCCGCGCTGTAGCTTCCAGCGCCAATTGAAAATCACCTTCCTGTTCTACTACACGCATGCCCTTACCGCCGCCTCCGGCCGCCGCTTTAATCAGAATAGGGAACCCGATGCTGTTATAGCTTTTTAGTAATTCTTCGGTGGTGCCGGTTATCCCTGGTGTAACCGGTACACCGGCTCGGGTAGCGCAATCCCTGGCTGCAATCTTATTGCCCATTGATAGCATTGCTGCTGCTGATGGACCGATAAAAATAAGTCCTGCTTTGGTGCAGGCTTCTACAAAAGCAGCATTCTCCGAAAGGAAACCATAGCCGGGATGTATTGCATCTGCGCCCGTTTTTAGGGCAGCCGCAATATTAGCTTCCATATTGAGATAGGTTTCACTTAGCTGGGCGCCTGGTAACCATACCGCCTGGTCGGCCTGCTTCACAAATGCCGACTCAGCGTCGGAGCTATTATAAACAGCGACGGTAGCGATGCCCATTTTTCGGGCAGTACGTTGTACTCTCAGCGCTATTTCGCCCCTGTTAGCGATCAGTATTTTTTGATCATAATATCTGCATTATTCAATCCAATTAGGTTTTCTTTTTTCCAGGAAAGCCGTCATACCTTCCTGGCCTTCTGCCGAAGCCCGTATTTCAGCGATCATTTTTGCGGTGTAGTCTATTACTTCTGTTTGGGAGATCTTATTGACAACCGTATCAATCAGCTTTTTACAATGGCTGATGGCCTGCGGTCCGCTGGTTAACAGTAATTGCAAAGTGGCCTGTAAATGGGCTTCGGTAGCATGTATATCACCAAAACATCGATTGACCAGTTTCAGGTTCTCTGCTTCCTGTCCATGAATGCGCTGACCTGTAAGCATTAAAGCTCTTGACGGGTACTCGCCGATACGCTTAATAATATAGGGAGCGATGCAGGCGGGGATAATACCGATCTTGACTTCTGATAAAGAGAAGATGGTATCTGCTTCGCAGAACGCGAAATCACATGCTGCCAGCAAACCATTAGCTCCGCCCATTGCAGCTCCATGTACAATAGCGAGCGTAGGCTTAGGGCAGGTATAAATGGTATGGAAGCAATTGGCCAGTTGCAGGCTTTCTTCGTAATTCTGTTCATAACCATATTGTGCAACGTCCCGCATCCAGTTTAAGTCGGCGCCTGCACAAAATACCTTTCCACGACCACGCAATACAATGGCCCTGATATCGGCTCTCTGCCCTTCTTCTTTAAAAGCGGTGATTAATTCCGCTATCATTATTTCATTAAAAGCATTTCTTACATCGGGCCGGTTCAGCCAAATCGTGCTGACCTGGTAATTATGTTCTACTTCGAGCGTTGTATAGTTCATTATTAAAAGTTCATAGTTTATTGTTCATTGTTCATTGTTAAGTTCCGTCAGGAACGACATAATGGTAAAAAAGAAAAATCTTTCTAAGTCCCGTAGGGACGGCACCTATAAGAGTTCTTTAAAAACATATCTTTCGTCATACTCTACTTCAAATTCCTGCAGGAAGTCCAGGTACTCCTCATGAAATGTTTTTTCTGATGATGCACTGCCTGGTTTTGTATGTAATTGATTACTGTAGGCAATTGGGACTTGCTATAGGAAAAAGCGCCATAACCTTCCTGCCATTCAAATTTCCCGGGTACTAATTTGTTATCATTGATCCATTTTGAAGATCCTCCTTTTACATCCTGCATTAAATCTGAAACAGATTGAGCAGGTCTTAAGCCCACTAGCAAATGAATATGATCTGCAACACCATTTATAATAATCATCTTATGATTATTAGCTTGCACAATACCTGTAATGTATTTATATAGGTTGTCTTTCCAATTCGGTTGTATTAAACCTGCTCTGTATTTAACAACGAATACAAAATGAATATGTATCTGTGTATATGTATTTGGCATGGTGTCGTCCCTACGGGATTTTATTTAAATTTTGAATTGTTTGCTACCGATATCTCGTCCCTACGGGACTCGATTTTATTGTGCATCTTTTGATTGCTAATCTATCATCTCTACGAGACTCATTCCATTTTGTTCTAAGGCTGATCATTATTATATTACGTATTTTCTGTCATCTGCCATCTGTAAACCGTCAACTTTCACTACATCCTAAACACTCCATACTTTGTCTCCGCCCATTTCCTGTTCATCGAAGTCGCAATGCCCATGGCGATGATGTTTCGGGTATCGGCAGGATCAATAATGCCATCATCCCATAGCCGTGCCGTACTATAGTAGGCTGACCCTTCTGCTTCGTACTTATTTAAAATAGAAGTTCGTAAGGCTTCGCGGTCGCTATCAGCCAGCTCTTTCCCCTGTGCTTTTAACTGCTCTTCTTTTACGGATACCAATACGCCTGCTGCCTGTTCGCCACCCATCACTGATATTTTAGCGTGGGGCCACATAAAAAGAAAACGGGGATCATAGGCTCTGCCACACATCGCGTAGTTGCCGGCACCGAAAGATCCCCCAATCACTACTGTAAACTTAGGCACGTTCGCATTGGCCACTGCGTGTACCATTTTAGCACCGTCGCGGGCAATGCCTTTTCTTTCATACTCTTTGCCTACAATGAAACCGGTAATGTTCTGCAGAAACAGGATCGGGGTATTACGTGAAGTACAGAGCTCCACAAAATGGGCGCCCTTTAAAGCAGATTCCCCAAACAGCACGCCATTGTTGGCAACAATACCTACCGGCAATCCCATGATATGCGCAAACCCGGTAACGAGAGTGGGGGCATACTTCTCTTTAAACTCGTGGAAGCGGCTTCCATCAACCAGCCTGGCGATAATCTCTTTTGGATCGACTGGTTTCTTCAAATCGGTTTGAACAATTCCATATAATTCCTCAGCATTATACAGGGAGGCTCTATCGGCATTACATCTAATAGTTGCTTTTCCGCAGGTTTAAAAGTTTGTACAAGGTTGCGACAGATCGCTATGGCATGTGCATCATTTTCAGCAATATGATCGGCGACTCCGGAAATAGAGGTATGCACTTCTGCGCCGCCCAGCTCTTCAGCAGATACTTCTTCTCCGGTAGCCGCTTTTACCAGTGGCGGACCACCTATAAAGATCGTACCCTGGTTGCGCACAATAATGGTTTCATCACACATCGCGGGAACATAAGCGCCCCCTGCGGTGCAGGATCCCATTACGATGGCAATTTGAGGAATACCCAAACCCGACATCCGCGCCTGGTTATAAAAGAAACGGCCGAAGTCGTGCCGGTCGGGGAAAACCTTATCCTGCTCCGGAAGGAATGCACCGCCGGAATCCACCATATAAATGCAGGGCAAATGATTTTCAAAAGCTATTTCCTGGGCTCTTACATGCTTTTTAATCGTGTATTGCATGTAGGTGCCGCCTTTTACAGTGGCATCGTTGGCAATAATCATCACTTCACGGCCATGAACCACACCAATGCCGGTTACAATACCGGCAGAAGGGAACTGATCTTCATGAATACCATTAGCCGCCAGTGGGGATAATTCCAGGAAGGGGGTATTGGCGTCGAGCAACTGGTTGATCCGTTCGCGAGCCAGTAATTTACCTCTTTGCTGATGCTTCTCAATGGCTTTATTACTTACAGGCTGTATTACGGCAGCCATCCGTCTGCGCCACTCCTCTAGTATAGGCTGGTAAGCTTGCTTATTAGCTGCAAAATCAGCCGATTGCGTATCGATCTTTGATTGAATAGGGTACAAGGTCGTTTTTCTTTTATTGATCTAAATTTAAGCGAAGTAAAGGATTTTTATTCAAAACTAACAGTTGTTAGTTTTGTTTTGTAATTTTGTTGGTCTTTAAAAAGATTGGCTACACACTAAAAATTACCGGTTGCCTGGAAAGACTTTCTTTTGTTAAACGGGACCAGGTATGTCTCAGTAATCTTTGCTAACAGATGGGCAGCTATGAAAATGAATGACTTACTGCTGTGTCTTGCGGAAAAATAAATTTTGCTCCGGCTCAACAAATGGTAAGCTTCGTTGTTAGTGTTTCCGAAAGCGGGCTATTTGTCTTAATTTTGCCCGCCCGTTCGGTCAGACGGGCAAAAATTTTCAGCAGATAATGAAGAAAATTCATATTATTTTATTGGTTTTAACTGCTGCTGCCATAGCGGTTTTAGTAAGTTTTTACAAACCACCACTACTTATGATACGGTTGCTATAGCAAAATCTAAACCGGGAAAATTTGTGCACCTCATGGCTAAATGGGATAAGTCGCAGCCGATGGAGTACGATGCTATCAAAAACCCTAATTATTGGCTTTTACTGCTATCGACACATTAGGCGATAAAGTGAAAGTAATTTATCACAGCCCTAAGCCTGAAAATTTTGAATTAAGCGAAAGGCTGGTAATGAAAGGAAAATATGAAGAAGGACAGTTTGTTTGCCAGAGCATTCAAACCAAATGCCCCAGTAAATACAAGGATCAGGATCCTTCCAAGCATCCCGGAAATAAAAAGATTCAACCTACAACAATACGGTAGCCCGGGTTTCTAAAGTTAAACAGTAATATTTATGGAGTACGCAGGCGAGCATCTTTTGCCCGGTCAGGTCGGACATTTATTTATTTTAGTTTCTTTGGTTGCTTCGCTTACAGCAGCATTCGCGTATTTCAAAGCAGTGCAGGCCACGCCTGATGCCAAGGCTGGCTGGTTGAAGCTGGGTAGAATTGCTTTTTTGACCGAGGTTGCCTCCGTGCTGATTATTTTTGCAGCACTCTTACATATACTTTATCATCATTTATTTGAATATAAATACGCCTGGCAACATACCAGTCTCTCCCTTGAGTTTAAGTATATCATGAGTGCTTTTTGGGAAGGACAGGAGGGAAGTACTCTTTTATGGGCTTTCTGGCATTGTGTTTTAGGTGTTATTATTATTAAAAGAGAAAAGCAATGGGAAGCGCCGGTAATGTCGGTGGTGAGCTTTGCCCAGTTCTTTCTGGCTACTATGGTAATTGGTATTTACATCTTCGATGTGAAGATCGGGTCCAATCCTTTTATTTTACTAAGAGATTCCGGTGTGCTGAACGAAGCGCCGGGTATGCATATTAATTTTGATCTTTCTCAACCGCTGCGCCCCGACTACTTGTCAATGGTGACGGACGGAAATGACCTCAATCCATTACTACAGAATTATTGGATGGTGATCCATCCGCCTATATTATTCCTGGGTTTTGCGTCTACCTTGATACCCTTTGCTTTTGCAATGGCTGGCATCTGGACCAAAGACATTAAAGGTTGGGTAACACGTGCTATACCCTGGACTTTGTTTTCTGTTGCTTTTCTGGGTTTGGGGATAATGATGGGGGCGAAATGGGCTTATGAGTCATTGAACTTTGGAGGCTATTGGGCCTGGGATCCCGTGGAAAATGCTTCACTTGTACCATGGATGATCATGGTCTCGGGGCTGCACACCATGCTGATCTTTAGGCATAGCGGTTATTCGTTAAGATCTTCATTCCTATTTCTTGCCCTGTCTTTTGTATTTATTGTGTACTCCACTTTCCTTACCAAAAGCGGGGTACTTGGAGATTCTTCTGTACATGCCTTTGCAGACATTGGTATGAATGGCCAGCTATTTCTTTTCCTGATCGTATTTGTTTGGCTGCCTCCGTTTTTTGCTGCATCTACCAATCAACAAAGATTGATTATTGCAGGTGTAACCACAGTACTGTCCCTGGCAACCTATTTCCTTGCAGAGAAAATACCCGGATTCCCGTTATATGTTATATTAGGTGGCGTGATCACTTTCATCGTATTGCTGAATAAACAGGTGCCATCTATTAAGAAAGAAGAGAGTGTCTCATCAAGGGAGTTCTGGATGTTTATAGGGGCCCTGGTGTTTTTCCTGGCAGCAATGATCATCATCTTCCAGACCTCTTTACCGGTATTCAACAAGCTGTTCAATTCGAACAAAGCGCCCGGCGAAAATGATGAATTTAATTATAATAAGATCCAGGTGCTGATTGCCTTTGTTATTGGTATTCTTACGGCCATTACACAGTACCTGAAGTATAAAGCCACAGACACTAAGTTTTTCTGGAATAAGATATTGGTGCCAACCATCATTAGTGCCTTGGTGGCTACATTTATCCTGGTGTTCGTAAAAATCAATTACGATACGCATGGCATGGGCTTCCTGATCAATATATGGCTGGCTTTAGTAGCAACCGTTTATGCTACCATTGCCAATGCCGCTTATATATGGGTGGGTTTGAATGGGAAATTGAAGAACAGTGGCGGCTCTATTGCCCATTTTGGTTTTGGATTGATGTTGGTGGGGATGATTCTATCCTCATCTAAGAAAGAAATACTATCCTGGAACACCAGCGGTATCGCCGTGCCATTTGGAGAGGATAGCAAGGAAAAAACAGGAGAAAACCTTACCCTCGTAAAAGGCGTGCCGATGCAAATGCATGACTATATGGTAACCTATGTAGGCGATTCGGCGCATCCTAAAAAGGAACAAACCTATTTCAAGGTGCATTTCAAGTCCAAGAAAACCAACGAAGAATTTACCTTATTGCCTGATGCATTTGTGAATTATAAAGGTAACGAAGGCCTGATGGCAAACCCTTCAAGCAAACACTACTGGAACCATGATGTGTTTACTTATGTGTCTTCTTTTTATAAACCAGATGGTAAGAGCGATACTGTTAGCTTTAAACCCAACACAGTTCATTTAAATGATACAGTGTTTTACAGTAAAGGTTATATCATTGTAGAGAAGCTGGCCGCCAAAGATAATTTGCCGGTAGCGGTTTTTCGAAAACCGACACCGGTTATACGGCATCTGTAAAAGTGCAACAATTAAATGGCCCTTCTTACAGCGCAGACCTTTTAATGATACGCAACCAGGGCAATACGCTTTATCAAAACCTGGATACCATCACTTCGCAGGGGCTGGTGTTAAAGCTGGATGATGTGGGCGGCGATAAAATCACGCTGGGAGTTAAGGAGTCTGACGATGTTTTAGAATACCTTACATTAAAAGCGTATAAATTCCCGTATATCAACCTGGTTTGGGGTGGCGTTGTATTCCTGGTAATAGGCTCGGTAGTGAGCATGTTCCGTCGCATTAAATTACAAAGATTGAAAGCTGCCTAGGCCTTACGTTATAGTTATTCACTGATTTTTTCATATATTGCTGTAATATCAGATGTATGAGCATCTGATTACTAAATACTTTATATGAGAAAGACCATCTTTTTACTTTTCGTACTACTTTCTACTTCTGTATTACATTCACAATCTCAATCTTACAAAGGAAAAACAGGTTTCGCCATTTCGTTGCCCCTTGTATACAATACACAGTATTTTGACTACAGTCATTTTCGAAATAGAAAAGTGAACCGAACCCGGATAATCGGTATCGGCGCCTCCTTATATAGGAGTTTAGGTAAGGATGCCGTCTCTTTTGGAGCAAGTTACCAGTTTAACATCGATCCCGAATTGGCGCAGGCAAAGGGCTATCAGTCAAGTCGGCAACATGTCGAAAACCTGGCTTTTGATTTCCTTTACAATAAGAGTATTCATCGAAATATTAAACTACTTGGAGGGATAGGATTATCCAGGTATAGGTATATACTTAAGGATATTTGGTTGAAGCCAACAGACTTAGGAAAAGACTCAAGTTATAAAAAGAATGATTTTGTTGTAGGTCCCAATTTGGGTGTTCAATTCAGGATCAACAATTTTTTAAGTACCAGCCTTATATACAGACCTGGAATAATTTCATTGAACTCGAAACATTATTTTCACAACATTAGTTTAAGTTTTGACATCCATCCGCTGCATATTAAAGGAAGTGTGCCTAAAAGAGAACGACCTGTACCAAAGTTCAGGCGATAGTATAGCTATATCACGTCACGGCTTATTAGTGTTTTTGTAAATAATTGGTATTTATACAGTTAGGCGATGTGTTGAAGCGTAAAGCTTTATCTTTCATGTGTTGACTGGAGCCTTTTCCACATATTTTATTTATATATTGAAAATTGGGGTTTTGATCGTACTTTTGCGGCCTGAAAACCAACAATTCTAAGAATGGCAGGCCAGTTAAAAGAAGTTCGTAGTCGTATATCATCTGTGCAGAGCATGCAGCAAATTACAAAAGCCATGAAAATGGTGAGTGCTGCCAAGTTCCGTCGTGCACAGGATTCAATTGTGCAAATGCGCCCTTACGCGCAAAAATTGCAGGATGTGTTAAGCAATATTGTGAGCAACAGCGATGGCGAAATTCAAATGGCTTTAGCTTTAGAAAGAACGTCCTGTAGAAAAAGTATTGTTGATTGTGATTACCAGTGATCGTGGATTAGCAGGTGCTTTTAACTCAAATGTGGTAAAGCTGGCCCGCAATGTGATCAGGGAAAAATACCAATCTCAATTTGATAAAGGTAATGTGACTGTTTGGAACCTGGGTAAGAAAGGGTATGAGGCTTTAACCAAATTTGGTTACAATACAAGTGCAGAGCATAAAGATATCTTTTTACAATTGAGCTTTGATAACGTGCAGAAGATTTCCCAGGCAGCTATGAAAGCTTATGAGGAAAAACAATTTGACGCTATTGAGATTGTTTACAGCCAGTTTAAGAATGCCGCTACGCAGATCTTTACTGCAGAGCAATTCTTGCCTATTCCTAAAGTAGAGAATAAAAAAGGCGGCACTAAAGCTGATTTTATATTTGATCCTAACAAGGCTGAGCTGATTGCTGAGCTGATGCCCAAAATATTAAACACGCAGTTGTATAAAGCTGTGTTGGACTCACATGCCTCAGAGCATGGCGCCCGTATGACATCGATGGATAAAGCAAGCGAAAACGCTAACGAAATGCTGAAAAGCCTGAAACTGTCTTACAACCGCGCAAGACAAGCTGCTATTACCACAGAGCTTACAGAAATTGTAAGTGGTGCAGCAGCATTACAGGGTTAATTTTCGTTCAAGGTTACAGGTTTAAAGTTTCGAGGTTGCACTATCAACTTTAAATTTTAAATCTCAAAACTTTAAACATTAATAATGGAAATAGCCGAGTTAATTCCACATATCGAAGCACTGATTTTTGCAAGTGAAAAACCTCTATCTTCTTTAGAGGTTACTGATTTGTTGAACAGTGCTTTTGGGTTTATGGAGGATAAAATCACCCTGGACCAGGTGGAAGCGGCGATTGATGGTGTGAAGGAAAAGTATGTTTCAGAATTCTATCCTTTTGAAATAGTACAAAGTGGTGGCGGCTGGCAATTTTTAACCAAAAGAGTATCATAAAACCATTGCCCAGCTAAACGGCGATAAGTTTATGAAAAGGTTATCGGCAGCTGCCCTGGAAACACTGGCGATTGTGGCATACAAACAACCGGTAACCAAAGGTGAAGTGGAGGCGATTCGTGGGGTAAGTGCCGATTATGCGATACAGAAGTTGCTTGAAAAGGAGCTGATCATAATAAGCGGCCGCAACGAAAAGCTTCCCGGGCATCCATTGGTATATGGCACTTCTAAATCCTTTATGGATTATTTTGGGATTAACTCATCTGATGAATTACCGAAAATTAAAGAGGTACTGGCGGAGCAAATGATAGAGCCAACTTCTATTGTAAACGGAATGACCGTTAACGATGAAGCGTTGTTGGATGAAAATGGGAATCCGCTGGCAGTATCTGAAGATGGTGAATTGATTGAAAATACAACTATGATCAACGAAACTGAAATAAGCGAGGAACAACTAACAGCCGGCGGTGATGAACTGGGTGTGGTGGAAACTACCGCTGATGATGAGATAGTAACGGATGGTGATGGTGCAAAAGCGCCTGGCGAAGAGGAAGTAGCTTTTGATGATGAAAAGAAGCAGGTAACGGAAGAGATTCCCGGAAGTGAAGCGAAAGACGAGGAAACAGATGAAGAAGAGAAGAAGGATGAAGATGACGAGCCTGCCTACTAAATGAGATTAGAAGATCTGATTATATTCAACCGGCAGTACAAGTACTGCTTTTTTATACCTGGTATTATGGAAAATGAACTAAGCCTTGAGCAGCTAAACAAAATAGCGAACGAATACGGTACTCCGTTATACGTTTATAACGCGGATAAGATTGTAACACAATATAAGAGACTCACTACTGCATTTCAAAGTGATAAAGTGCGTTTTTTTATGCCTGTAAGTCGCTTACCAATATTAATATTTTAAAGGTTTTAAAGGCAGAAGGCTGTAATATAGATTGTAGCTCGATCAATGAAGTGAAGCTGGCGCTGTACGCAGGTTTTGAACCAAAGAACATTTTATACACCAGTAATGGCATTGCTTTCGCTGAAATTGAAGAAGCACAGTCGCTTGGTGTTATTATTAATATTGATAGCCTGTCTAACCTCGAAAAGTTTGGGAAAAGATTTGGCAATAGCTACCCTGTGGGTGTTCGGTTAAGGCCTAATATTATGGCAGGCGGAAACCTGAAAATATCTACCGGGCATGATAAAAGTAAATTCGGCATACCGGTAGATCAGCTGGAGGAACTGGTAAGTGTAGTTAATGAAAACCAGATTCAAATCACTAACCTGCATATCCATACAGGAAGCGATATTAAAGATCCGGATGTTTTTGTAAAAGGGATAGAAGTGTTGTTTGATATCATTCCTCATTTCCCTTATCTAAAATCAATCGATTTAGGCGGTGGTTTTAAAGTAGCCTATAAAGAAGACGATCCTTTTATTAATGTAGAAGAACTGGCTGAAAAAGTACTGCATACTTTCGAATCGAACGAATTGACCAAAGATCTGCAGATATGGTTTGAACCCGGCAAATTCCTGGTAAGTGAGAGTGGCTATTTTATTACACAGGTAAACGTATTAAAGGAAACTTCAGCAACCACGTTCGCAGGCGTGAATAGCGGCTTTAATCACCTTATACGACCCATGTTCTATGATGCCTACCACCGCATCCAGAATTTAACGAATCCAAACGGTGAGGTAAAAGAATATACTATAACAGGAAATATTTGTGAAACAGATACGTTTGCCTGGTCGCGCCCTTTACCAGAAATACGTGAAAGCGATCTGTTGGTATTTTATAATGCAGGAGCCTATGGTTTTGAAATGTCGAGCAATTATAACGCACGTTTTAAACCGGCAGAGGTACTGGTGGAAAACGGGCAGCCTCGCCTTATTCGTCGCCGGGATGTTTTTGAAGACTTATTAAAGAATCAGGTGCTTTAATTTGTATTAACATTTGTTTTTTCAGTACTGTAATATCTTGCTGACCGAAGTATTACAGGTTTGTGAACGTGTACATTGCCAATGTTCGGATAGCTGAACGGTTAAAGTATGACATTTATTGCTCCTACGCCACTTGTTAGCTGTTGCGGAGTATGTATTACAGTACTTCTTAAAATATCTTTTTAGTTCTGTTAATCGGAATAATTTTTATAGATTTATCCTTTAATCTAAAAACGCATTGCATGACAACTCTTAAAGGTCCGGGTATATTTCTCGCACAGTTTTTAGGCGATAAGCCGCCGTTTAATAATTTTGAATCCATTTGCCTTTGGGCGGCAGAAAAAGGATTTGTAGGAGTGCAGATCCCGACCGGCGATCCGAATATTTTTGATTTAAAGTTAGCGGCAGAAAGTAAGACCTATGCCGATGAAATAGCGGGACTGGCTTTATCATGCGGGTTACATATTTCTGAACTATCTACGCACTTACAGGGCCAGCTGGTTGCAGTTCACCCTGCTTACGATGATCTTTTTGATGGCTTTGCACCGCAAGAGGTGAGAGGTAATTCTAAAGCCAGAACGGAGTGGGCGGTGCAACAATTGAAATATGCAGCAAAAGCTTCTCAAAACCTGGGATTGAACGCACATGCTACTTTCAGCGGATCTCTGCTTTGGCATACTTTTCATCCCTGGCCACAGAGGCCAGCAGGACTGGTAGATGAAGGGTTTACTGAACTGGCTAAACGCTGGACCCCCATCTTAAATTATTTTGACGAATGTGGCGTAGATGTTTGCTATGAGATCCATCCCGGAGAAGATCTGTTTGACGGAGAGACTTATGAAATGTTTCTTGAAAAAGTAAACAATCATAGCCGGGCTTGTTTATTGTACGATCCCTCTCATTTTGTTTTGCAATGCCTTGACTATATTCAGTATATCGATTTTTACCATGAGCGTATTCGTGCATTCCATGTAAAAGATGCGGAGTTTAATGCAACCGGCAAGCAGGGCACTTTTGGCGGCTATCAAAGCTGGCTGAAAAGAGCGGGAAGATATCGTAGCCGTGATGGACAGGTAGATTTTAAAACCATCTTCTCCAAACTCGCAGAATACGATTATAAGGGATGGGCTGTAATGGAGTGGGAGTGCTGCTTAAAGCATCCTGAAGACGGTGCTACAGAAGGAGCCGAGTTTATTAAAAAACACATTATAAGGGTAACAGACAAAGCTTTTGATGACTTTGCTGCAACTGCTACCAATACCGATTTTAATAAAAAAGTATTAGGGCTTGAACAATAATTAATACTTTAGCTATAAATATATTATATGAAGAAAATTATACTCTCGTTATCTGTTTTATCTGTAATTGCTGCCTGCGGCGGAGGTGATGCTGAAAAGAAAGCGGATGCAGGATCTACTTCCACATCGTCTACTTCTGAAACTGCTTCATCATCTGATCTTTCATCTAATCCTGTTTATCAAAAGGGATTGGAATTAACAGGTAAATATCAATGTCCTACCTGTCATAAAATTGATGAAAAGCTTACCGGGCCCGGTTATCGCGAAGTAGCTAATAAATATGCAGGAGCAGATGAAGCGACTATCAGCAAGCTGGCTAAGAAAGTGATCGAAGGTGGTTCCGGTGTTTGGGGCGAAGTGCCTATGACGCCGCATCCAAATGTTACCGAGCAGGAAGCGAAGGATATGGTGGCCTATATTCTTTTATTAAAGAAATAGTTGTTTGCTATTCGCTGGGATGGAGAGATTGCCTGTGTTAACAACAGGCATTGATCGTTGCGTTTATTAATTAAGAAATCTATATGAAGAAATTTGCATCATTAGCCTTTGTGGCTGCTTCGGCGTTTGCTGTTTATTCCTGTACGCCCAAGCCTACAAAAAATCCGCCGCCAACCACCACGCCGGCTCCAAAGCCTACCCCGCCTGCTCCGCAGCCTAAACCTGAACCGGCAAAACCGGCCCCGGTTCCTGAAGTTGCAGCCAACGTGTTAACAGCTAAGGAAAAAGCTGCTGGTTGGAAGTTGTTGTTCGACGGAACATCTACAGACGGTTGGCATGCGTATGGATCTAAATCTATAGGTACGGCCTGGAAGACAGCTAATGGTACTTTATACCTGGATACCAACCCGGGAGGCGCGCCTAAAACAGGCGGCGATATTGTGTCTGACAAAGAATATGGCAATTTTGAATTGCAGGTAGACTGGAAGATCGACAAGAACGGTAACAGTGGTATTTGTATTTACAGCCATGAGGATAAAGCGAGGTATAACTGGATGTGGGGCACTGCACCTGAGATCCAGATAGTGGATAATGAAGGCCATCCCGATGGTAAAATATTTAAACACCAGGCAGGAGATCTATATGATCTGATCCCTGCAAAAAGCCACGCTGAAAATCCACCACTGGAGTGGAATACTTATTTGATTCGTTGTGTGAACGGCAAACTGGACATACATTTGAACGGTGTGCACATCATCGATACCCAGCTTTGGAATGATAACTGGCGTGCATTGATCGCAACCAGTAAGTTTAAAAATGCACCTGATTTCGGTACTTACAAAGTAGGCCGTATTGGTTTACAGGATCACGGCAATAATGTGTGGTTCAGAAATATTAAGATCAGAGAATTATAGTTTTAAAGGGCAACTTTTTATACGAACGCTTCGGGTTTAACCCGGAGCGTTTCTTTGTCTCCAGAGTCTCCAAAAGGAGGACTCTGGAGAATTTTACTTTTGACGAATCTCTCATTCCCATAATCGTTGTAAGAAGCCTTACCACCCAATTCCATAATCTTCTCCATGGTTGCTCGATCCGCCCCATAAGCTGCCGTGTTTCCAATCAAAGAATATAGCATTGATCGGCCCGCTGGTTCGGTCATCAAAGCTAAGCGTATAGCCCATTTTCTTTAACTCGTTACGGGTAGTTTCTTTAATATTGTCGTTCAATAAGATGCTGCCGGGACGTGGTTTGCGATCTTCCATCTTTGTTCCGCCCAATGATAGCCATAGCTGGTTGCTGTTGAAATTGGCGGCTTCGGTAGCTTGTTGTACGGTCATGCCGAATTCCACCATATTTAAAAAGAATTGCAATAAGTTTTGTTCCTGTGTATCTCCACCCTGCACTGCAAAAGAGAGAAATGGCTTGCCGTCTTTCAATGCCAACGAAGGTGTTAAGGTTACCCTTGGTCTTTTACCCGGCGCTACCACATTAAAAGGATTGATGATCTCGTCTAAAACAAAGCTTTGCATACGCTGGCTCATGCCGACACCCGTGTTGCCTGCAATGCATGCCGGGAGCCAGCCTCCGCTGGGTGTGATAGATACTACCCAGCCATCCTTATCCGCAGCTTCTACGCTGGTAGTGCCCCGCCATAAACGGTCCATATACAACTCATCTGTAGGCAGTGAATGGATAAATGAATTGCCTGCTCTTATATCATGGGTGGGTATAAACTGACGGGTCGAGCTATCGGTGCTAAAACTTCTTTTTTAAGCAACTCCAGGTAGGGGTTGGTTTTGTTTTCGAAAGGGTAGGGATCTCCCGGACCCATAGCCGGGTCATTTTGATTCAGGTTTATTAATGCCGCACGTTTTTTGCATAGTCTTTGCTCAGCAGTCCTTTGATGGGTTCAACGGGTGGCATATACGGATCGCCATAATAAAAATCCCGGTCGGCAAAACTCAGGTTCATGGCCTGGTAAACAGTATGAATATACTGGCTGCTGTTATAGCCCATCTTTTTCAGATCAAAGTTTTCCAGTATGTTCAGGGCTTGTAACAGGAAAGGCCCCTGTGTCCAGGATTGCATTTTATATACATCAATGCCTTTGTAGTTGGTGTGTACTGCCTCCTCTTCTATCGGCTTCCAGTTCGCCAGATCCTGTAGCGTAATTAAGCCACCCTGTTCCTGGCAGCCTCTTACAAATTCTTTAGCAATGTCACCCTTGTAAAAACGATCGTAAGCAGCCATAATCGCCACTTTACGGCTTTTCTTTTGTTGCAGGGCCTGTTGTTCGGCCTCTATCATTTTGTTTAATGTAGCCAGTAGATCTTTTTGCACGAAGATCTCACCCGCTTCAGGGGCTTCGCGCTTTTCGCCGGGATGTGTTAAAAATGTCTTGCGGCTGTAAGGCCATTCTTTGATCCTGGCTTTATTGCGTTCAATGCTGTTGGCGGTTTGCGCTTCTATGGGGTAACCTGCAGCTAGCTGCATAGCTGGTTCCAGCACTTCTTGTAAGCTTTTGGTACCGTAATTGGCCAGCATTAAACAGATACCGCCCGGCGTGCCTGGTGTGGTAGCCGCCAGCGGACCATATTCAGGTGGGAACGAGTATCCTTTCATTTTAAAAAAGTCAACAGTGGCTCCTGTTGGCGCTACGCCCATCGCATTAATAGCAATTACCTTTTTCGTTTTGGGATTATAAATAAGCGCCTGCGTTTCACCGCCCCAGCTGAGTACATCCCACATTGTACAGGTGGCGGCCAGCATGGCACAAGCAGCGTCTACGGCGTTTCCACCTTTTTGAAAAATTGCCGCACCCGCTGTGGCTGCCAAAGGCTTTCCTGTTATAGCCATCCAGTTTTTGCCGTGCAGTGGTGGCTTTTGCGTGGGTTGCGCAAACATACGACTGATCGAAAAGAATAAAAATGCGATAAAGAAGACAGGTTTCATGCTGATGGATTTGAAGGGTGTTTCAAATTTTGGCGTTAAGCGATATTCTTTTAATACGTCATTTCGAGCGCAGTTGAGAAATCTCCTGTTTTGCCGGAGGGTGCCTCACTTTGACCGGTATGACACTGGCTAAAATTTGATGGACACGATAGTTGATGTGTTAAAGATAAGCATTGAAAAAATCATATTTTTGAGAAAGCCATTATTCAATAAGTAATTATTCATGAAAACGATTTATCTAATCCTTCTCTGTCTCACTTGCACGCTTGGGGCCAATGCCCAGGATAAGCGTCCCCTTGCCATCGCGTTGGCTGGTTTAAGCCACGATCATGTAAACCTGATGATGGACCATTACAAGAAGAAAGAAATTAACCTGGTAGGTATTGCTGAATCAATAAAGAACTGGTCAATAAATTTAAAAAATCATTGGGCATTCCAGACAGTTTATTTTACGATGACCTGAAAACGCTGCTTCACAATAAAAAGCCTGAAGTAGTAATGGCCTTCAATGCCATCAGTGAGCATATTGATGTGGTAAGAGTTTGCGCACCATTGAAAATCGATGTAATGGTAGAAAAGCCTTTGGCTACTACTGTAAAAGATGCAGAAGAAATAGCAGCACTGTCGAAGCGATATGCTATCAAAGTACTCACCAATTATGAAACCACCTGGTATGGCACCAACCAGGAGATTTATAAAAGAGTAAAGGAAGGGCGTATTGGGGATGTAGTAAAAATGGTAGCGCACGACGGCCATGAAGGACCCAAAGAAATTGGATGTAGCCGTTTCTTTCTTGACTGGCTAACTGATCCTGTAAAAAACGGTGCCGGTGCTTTAAATGATTTCGGCTGCTATGGCGCTAATTTATTTACCTGGTTGATGAATAACCAAATGCCCGTTTCGGTGTATGCCGTTACCCACCAGATAAAGCCCGCCATTTATCCTAAAGTAGATGATGATGCTACCATTGTTCTTGAGTATCCTAATGCTACAGGAATTATAGAAGCTTCCTGGAACTGGCCTTACAGTATTAAGGATTGGGAAGTGTTTGGTAAAACCGGTTACCTGCAGGCCGTGAATAGCAAAGCGCTGCGTACCAAAACCAATAAAACGGCTTACGAGATCAGTGAGGTGAGCTCCCCGCAGGCGCCCTATCAAAGTTACCTGGCTTATGTTACAGCCTTATTACGCAAAGAAATTGTACCTGTAGACGATCTTTCTTCATTAACTAATAATGTGATTGTGGTAAAGATTCTTGCGGCTGCAAAAGAGTCGGCGAGGACGGGGAAGAAAGTGTTGTTGAAGTAAAATCTGTACGCTGCGGTTGTTGTGTCTTTTTGTTCAACAACTGAAGCTTCGGAGGGTTAGTTCCTGTTAAACAATATATTTACTGTTGGTGAAAATACAGAGGCAAGTATAAAAATGTGAATGATGAGATTATTTTTTACGTTTTCTTTTTGCTTTGCTCGCATATATCATTTGCACAGAAGGATACGGTTATTGGAAAAAGTAAAAAGGGTTTATTATTTCTTTCCCAACACAATTACAAATACGATTGGGATGTTTTAAATGAAATGAGGCACTTAGGTTTTCATGACTTTTTTCTTCCGACAGATTCAGTTGGGGCAATAGATTGGTATAAGAAAGATAGCGGTAGTCTTTTCACCCATGCTTTACGGGTAGATTTTGTTCCAGAAAGGTATGATTTGAAAAAGAAGGCACAACGAGTAGTTTGCATTGATTCTACGAGATGCTACGCTTATGATAACTTCTATATCATTCCTGTGGTTGTGGATTATGGATTGTTTACAGACTACGAACCTCCCATTTGTGGCCGCTCTTATTTTAGCTTACAAATAGGCAATGGAAACTTATTTCGGGTGGAGTATATTTCAAAAGCAATTAAGCTGTTGAAGGTATTAAGTGTCAAACATTCAGACATAAAATAGCGGCGAGAAGGAATCCACAGGTTGAGGTTATTGCATTTTTCGCCAGGCAACGGAAGCGATATGCTTTGATGCCGTTGTTGGATGTTAAGTGAGCTACCGTTGTTGTGTATTTTTGACAAATAACTGAATACGCGTAAGATGCCTTTGTTGGTGTTTTTCACCAACAAATTTTTACGGTCGATTTTGCTTATTTTTAGGTATCAGATATTTATATCATGGTTGCGCTAATCACTGAATACCCACAATTTTTTACAGCTACAAATTTAGAGTGGAAGCCATTATTGAAAACAGTAGCGCATAAAGAAATAGTAATAAGTAGTCTCCGCTTTCTCGTCGAAAATAAAAGGATAAAGCTGTTTGCATTCGTTATAATGCCCAATCACCTGCACCTTATATGGCAAATGCAGCCGCTCATTCATCCTAAACATGTACAAAGAGACTTTTTAAAGTATACAGCACAGCAGATGAAATATCATATGCAACAACACTACCCGGAAATGTTGCAAGCGTTTTTTGTAGGAGCTGCTGATAGGATGTATCAATTTTGGGAACGTAACCCTTTAAGTATTGAATTGAGAAGTTATACCATTTTTCAGCAAAAACTCGACTACATACATTTCAATCCGGTTCGTGCCGGTTTATGTAAGTATCCGGAAGAGTACTTATATTCATCAGCACAGTTTTATAGAGCCGGAGTGGATAACTGGGGCTTTTTATCGCACTATGCAGACTGAAATGATGGTATATTGCTGTTATTGAGAAACACCAACAGCGAAAATGACAAAGGCTGGTTGGCACCTGGCCGTTGTTGTTTTTTTGACCAACAACTGAAGCGCGGCAGCATAGCTGAATGTTGAGGCAGTATTTCTGAATCAGCTATTGTTAAATAATATATTGCTGTTATTGAGAAACGCCAACAGTGACGAAAATGACAAAGGCTGGTTGGCGCCTCGCCGTTGTTGTGTCTTTTTTTGACCAACAACTGGAGCGTGGCGGCATAGCTGATTGTTGAGGGAGTGTTTCTGCATTTGCTATTGTTAAATGATATATTGATGTTGTTGAGAAACACCAACAGCGACAAAAATGGCAAAGGCAGGTTGGCCCCTCGCCGTTGTTGTGTCTTTTTGACCAACAACTGAAGGGAGGCCTAATGAATTGATCTATTCCGATCCCAATCCCAATCCCTATCAGTTGCTGTATATATTACTGTTGGTGAAAAACACCAACAGCGGCAAAAAACTTATGAATCCAATTCTTAGGTAGATTAAAACTTGGTTGTGCTTTTATAAATACGTCGCCTACGGAAATCCGTAAAATACCGCCTTCCGCCTTCCATAGCTTCGTGCAATAAAAAGTAAATTTATGATTATTATGTTCGCGAAATTTAGAGTTAGCGTATTGCCATTATTTTTTAAGCTTTTAATACTGCTGGTTTTTCTGGGATCTTGTAAGAAAACAGCCAATGACGTCCAAGAGCAACCAGAACCAACTCCGGTGGTTTTTGCTTACGAAGTTCATTGCGATTTTTGTAGTATAACTTATATTGATTTAAATGGTGAAAGCAGGACTGTAAAAAATAATACCGGTAAATGGAGTTTTAATATCCTGGGGAAAACACCATCAAACCTCAAGCTAAGTGTTGTAACAACTTTACCGAGCTATCAATCTATCCAAGCGTACATTCTGAAAGATGGGGAGGTGATTTATGGAGATTCTGGCTATAATCGTGCAGAGATTGCCTACAGTACGGTTAATGGTAATGGTACCTCTAGTTTTGGAAGTTATATTCCATCAACTTCAACAGGGGGAAGTAATCAAAATGGAGGTTCTTCTTCTAGTTCGTCTGTATGTGGTGCAAAAAATAAATCAGGGGGATATTGCAAAAGAGTTGTCTCTGGTGGTGGTAGATGCTGGCAACACCGGTAGTTGAATTGCATGCACAAAAGTCATTTATTAATCCTTTGTTGGTGTTTCTCACCAACATTTTTTATTAGAAAACATAGTAGCTATTGCTTAGTTTTAAGCATCATCTACTTAAAGTTTGTTGTGTCTTTTTGACAAACAACTGGAGCATGCGTGGTCCAGTTAATTGAACTATTCTGCCCCTTATCAGTTGCTGTATATATTTGCTGTTGGTGAAAAACACCAACAGCGGCCATAACACCGACAACGGCAGGAATGTTGATAAAACTTCGCCATCACCTCCCATCATCTCTATCCAAAAATAACAACGCATCAAACGCGGTGCTAACAGGCAGCAAAAAGAAGCTCACCTTATTGGCCTGCATCGGCCTGCTTATTGAGAGCCATTTGGCTACTTCAGGAAGACGGGCGGCTGTCCGTAAATCAAGGATATACTTTGACCGGTCTACTTTTAGTAAGGCTTTGTCGATACTATTGGCCTGCAGGGTAGTTGGTTCCGGAGCAATGCTGGAGCCTATGATAAAAAGATCGTTGCCTAATATGGACCTCAGGTATTCGCCCGCACTGTTGGGTGGTAGTGCAAAAGCGTCCCATACGCCACCGGCAGTAGGGGCATTCTTTACGTGGGCATTATGTGCAAATACTAACACCTTTCCTCCGTTGGCTCCGTTGTGTAATATCCAGTTGATATTATCAGCCATCGCAACATCGCGTGCGTTCATGGCTTTCCATGCGTTGGGCGGTATTTTGCCTGGCTGATCCGGCGGCATCACGCGCATCATCCGGTCCCGCTGCAATGCAGCAATGGCGTTACGGTTTGCCCATTCATAAGCATCTTTGGTACTCCTGTTGATAAAAGCGATCCGCTGGCGTTCGAGCAGGGCTACTATATTTTCCAGTACCGTGGTAAGGGTATTCTGGTCCTTTAAAGAAAGTGCCGGATACCTTACTACAGACATCTGCGTTAAATAGAAAGCCAGCTCAAAATGGGCGCGACGGGCTGCACTTTCATCTACCTGTTGCAGGTAGGCCAATACCTGGTCGAGCGCTGAGTGGTTAGGTGTGGTATCACCCGGGAAGCCGATCATCTGTATATCCATACCGTAGAACCTGAGCTTTATGGTATGGGCGCTATCGGCGTTGTATTGCCGCATCCAGTTCAGCAGTTCTATATTTTCAGCTGCAGGCTCGCTAATACTCAATGCCGCCGCTGCATCTTTGGCCGTTCCTCTGCCGCCCGCAATATAATCCGCTGCAAGGCGCGATTGGGCCAGGTCGCCCTCAATAGCAATAGTGGTAAAGCCGCAATGGTGCACGAGAAATTTGAATAGCCGGTTCCTAAATGCAAGCGGCTCGCGAAAGCCATGAGCTGGTTCGCCCAATGCCACCACGCGGGCCTCGCCGATCATTTGTTTAACAGGGTACAGGTCTTTATCATCCGTGGCTTTATCGCTGGCTTGTAAAGTAAATGCATGTTTTTGCGCCCAGTTTACAAATGCATTATTATTGTCTGACCTGTCTGCCATAGACTGGGCAAAAATGGATGCATTATAAAACAGGAGGATGCAAACAGCTATTAGCTTTTTATGCAAAATGGCTTTCATAATAACCTTGTAGTGAACCGGGCTCATGGGCTATGTTTTATACGATAACTGATTTTCTACAAAAGTGATTCTTTGTATGATGCGGCTATTATGAAATGTGATGAAATGGTAGAATAATGGGATGAAAGAATGTTGGGTATGGTTAGTACATTTGTTGTTGGTGAAAACGATATCGACAAAAATTGTAGGGCATATAAAACACATATGAATACACATAGTATTTTAGAAAAGCATAAAAAGCTAAAGTTTCCTCCGTTCCCTAACGATGAAGATTTTTCTTTGTGGGTTGAAGAGCTAGTTGAGTTGGATGCTCATTATTATGGGTTGGTCACATCAATAGTTGTCGGAGGTTTAAAGGCTTTTGATATCAATTTGCTTGAGGATTTGAAACAACGATTGATTAAGTTTGAAGTTTTGGAAGATGATAAAGATACTTACAGAGAATGCGAAGCGTACATTGTTTCGCTGGAAAATATAGTACAAGTTATTCGTGAGAATAATTATTAATTGACAATATCGAATGTTTCCTTGGCTAGTGTCCGGTGAGTAGACGTTGTTGTGTCTTTTTGACCAACAACTGAAGCGTGGGACGGATAGTTAGTTATTGAGGTGTCGTTCTATATCTGTTGCTGTGAAATACTATATTTGCTGTAGATGAAAAATACTAAAAGCAGCAGAATATCAGGTTATCAGCATGACAAGGGAAATGAATAAAGAAATGTTAGAAAACTATTATTTCAATGCGACTGAATCTTATAAAAGATGCATTGAAGTAGAGGAAAACTCTTTTTTATCAGACGAGCTCGGAATATCTGTACATGATTTAGATGTTAAAATGGATTCTGTGCGATTTAAATATCTCGGTTTACATAGTGACGCTTATCTTATTGAAGTAAGAGTGGACTTATTTTCAAATGATTTTTATTTAGGACATTATATATCTGTTTTAGATGAAGATGGTCTGGAAATTGACAATTATCTGGTCTTCAAATAATAAAGATTTTTATCATTGTTTGTCTTCCTTCGCCACTGTTATTGTGTATTTTTTGACCAACAACCGAAGCGCCGGCCGCATGGTTAATTGTTGAGGGGATGTTTCTGCATCAATTCCTGCTAAATAATATATTTGCAGTTGCTAAAAAAGCCGCAGCACCAAGAAATCAATAATACGAAAAATGAGCTTTAAAAAAAGTTATCCTGTCTTGTACCAATTTTTTGGTGCTTATTTTCCTGATGCAGATATTGAAGGATTGACAGATGAAGAAGTGACAACGAACTATATTATCGACAGTAATAAATCGGAAAAATCGAAGACGGAATTAGAGCAAACAAAGAAAGAGTTATCTTCTCTGATGTGTAATATAGAAGATTATTGGCAGGAGGTCAGCGACGAGTCTAATCGATTCTTCGAGAGCCCCTCTGATGCACTAGAATGGTTGGCTATGATTAACCATAAGCTACACCAATGACAGTTTCTAATATAGATATATAGCCACCCGTTCAATTCGGTGCAAGTTTACAACTAAAAAGGGTTTGGGTATTGTTTCATTTTGGTGTTTGTGCTCAATAACTGTGCTAGAGTTTCACCATCAGCTGAAGCATAAGAAGTTCGAGCTAGAGTTTTCCTACCTTTTAATCAAACTAAAAAAATCTTCCAGCGTTAAATCTCTTGCCGTGCATATTTTTTCAAGCGTGTACAAGGTTATATTATCCGGACTGAAGTGCAGGCCGGATAGTTAATGGGTGCTATCCTGTATCTGTTGCTATTAAATAATATATTTGCTGTCAGTGAAAAACACCAACAGGCGGAACGTCAGTTCTTTTTTGGTGTAAAGGCGAATGCCTCGTTGTCATTGATAACTAAAGAAATAATTCCCGACAAATGTTTTTTCTAGAAAACTTGCATGTATTTATAGGAGTTCTTTTTATTTTAAAAGTTTATCTCCATTACTTTATTGCGAAAAAGAATAAAAGAGATTTGAACTTATCTGGAACCGGAGATTCAATTGAATTTCTATTGTTTTATACGAAACCTGTATTACCTAAATATAAAAAACTTAAAAAAACTTGCAATGTAGTGTATTCACTTATTATCCTTTTGATAGGTTTGTTAATAGTGTCTATTTCGCAATAGGATGCTGTATTTTTATTTTCGATAAAGTGTTTTGGTTAAGCATAAGCAGCTACCAACTACCGTTGGGTAATCAATGAGAAAATATTTTCTCGCATCCATGAAGTTCAAAGTTCAACGAGCTAAATACTCTTGCCTAATCAATCTTAGAAGGTAAGCGTCAAATCCCTTGCTATGCAAATTTTTTCAAGCGTGTACAAAGTAATGTTATAGGAAGCTGTTTCCCATTCTTTGCAGATGTAATTATTGGTGATTGAATGTATACCTTGCATAAAACACAAAAGAGGTGAGGTGTGTGTTCCATAATTAAATATCGAGGGTTCGTTTCATATCGTTTCTGACCTCCTCCCTAAAAAACGTAGCGATTAAAAGTAGAAAATTGGCGCAATATCGATAACTTAAAAATTAAATATTGCGTATGAAGAAGTCAAAGTTTACGGAGGCACAGATTGTGTTTTCGATTCGTCAATCAGAACAGGGAGTAAAGGTGGAAGAGATCTGCCGGAAGCTGGGGATTTCGGAAGCTACTTTTTACAACTGGAAGAAAAAATATGGAGGATTGGGCGTATCCGAACTTCGGGAATTAAGAATGCTAAAAGAGGAAAACGCCCGTTTAAAACAGATTGTAGCCGATTTGAGTCTTGACAGGCAAATGCTACAGGATGTAATAAAAAAAAAGCTCTGAAGCCTGCACAGAAAAAGGAATTAGCGATATATCTGAGGCAGCAATACCAGGTATCAACACGAAGATCGTGCAGGTTAATGATGGTTTATCATTCGGTATACTATTACAAACACCATCGAAGGCAAGATGCACCCCTACGAAGCAGGATCCGTGAGATTGCTGTTACACGTGTGCGATATGGCCTTTGGCGGATATATATACTGCTGAGGCGGGAAGGCTGGAGGGATAATCATAAACGAGTGTACCGGGTGTATAAAGAAGAAGGATTAAACTTAAGAAGCAAAAAGCCGCGGCGATGCAGGGCTGCGGCACAAAGGCTTGAAAGACTGGTGAATACTGAATTGCACCAGTTTTGGTCGATGGATTTTGTGAGCGATGCGCTCTTTGACGGCAGAAAATTCAGGGCATTAACTATAGTGGATAATTTTAGTCGGGAATGTTTGGCCATTATAGCGGGGCAGTCATTAAAAGGCAGCGATGTGGTCACAGCGTTGCAACAGATTAAATCTAAGAGAGGCTTGGTTCCGAAACGGATACAAACAGATAATGGAAGTGAGTTTATCTCAAAAGAAGTTGATCGTTGGGCTTATGAAAATAAAGTAACTCTGGACTATTCCAGGCCAGGTAAACCAACAGACAACCCGTTCATAGAATCTTTCAATGGCAGTTTAAGGGATGAGTGCTTAAATGCCCACTGGTTCTTATCTTTACAAGACGCAAGTGAAAAGATTGAAGCTTGGCGAATTGAGTATAACGAATTTAGGCCGCATAGTTCTTTAAATGATATGACCCCGGCAGAATTTATTAAATGGGTTCAACAACAGCAATAAAAAGACTTTTCTTATGCCTGCCGGCGGCTCCTACGTTCGGAATGATGTGTGGATTGAGTTAAGAAAAAAAGTAAAAAAAGCAACCACACATCATTCCGCACGCAGGCACAATATCTCAGGAAAATAGCGCCAATTTTCTAGTTTAGGCTGCTACTAAATATGGGAGGACCTCATTTCCTGTTAAATAATCCAGTTGTGTTATAAAAAGCTAACAGCAACTAATACATTGAAAATTGATAGAGTATTAGTATTTCGGCGCCGGCTATCAATCCTGCAACAATCAAGAAAAATAACATTTTGTGTGTATAATTGAAATCACTATCATAATCCTTTTGAATAATGGATATAATATCAGGCTTTATAAAATAATAAAGGGCTTTTTTAAATCCCGTCAAATTCTTAAAGAATATCTTAAATAGCAAAGTCAGAACTACCAGGTTAAACAAGATCACTATCAGCGCTTTCATTTTGCAATCAAATTTAGTGATCAATAGTATTAAGCATAAAAAGTATAGTCTTAAGGCTGGAATGTCGTAATGTAATAGCTATTGACTTTTCTTTACGTGGCCTTTTAATTTTTGCTGACTTTTTTGATAGGCCTTGAATTCCTTTTTATCGGCATCAGTAACATTGTCATAATAAGAAGCGATTTCGCTAAAAGAAATTTTTAGTCCGTTGGTAATGGCTATTTGAGTAGAAAGCGTAATATTTTTTTACCATTAGCAATAAGCTGTAAGTGTGATTTTTCAACTCCCATTTCAAGGGCAAGTTGGTTAACGCTGTAACCTTGATCCTTTAATGCTTTAAAGAGACCTACCGCAAATTGAAATGCTATATCCTCCTTTTCTTTTTTATTGTGCGCCTTCATTGAGGCAATCTCAAAGAATTTTAAAAATATATGACGTATAATTATACGTCATATAAAATTTCACTACATTTGTGGCAGTAATATCTAAATTCGCGACTACTTCATACATTATTTGAAGCATTCGCTTTGAATCTCGCTTTTGAAACCTGAGAAATTTCTAAAACGGAACGAGATGATAAGTAGAATAGCTCACGACCTAGGCGTGGGCTCTCTTATCTGTTCCAGGGCTTCTCAGGGCCTCAAAAGCAGTAAGTTGAGCACCCACGCCTTTTTTGTGCGGTGCTGTTTAAAACGCTTTACTATGAACACTACAACCGACACCGCAACCACACCCAACGCTTTTGTTTTTAACGAGGCCCAATGGCTACAGGTATTATTTTTATTGGCCGATACTGCCACCTGGCTGCAACAACTACAGGAAGGTTTGATTTGGCAATTGCCGGTACAACAGCATAAAAAGCTATTGCGTAAAAGCTGGTATTTAAGCGCTACTGTACTGGCGCATATACTGGAGCGCCATTATTATAAATTACCGCGCCACCCATTGGCCGGTAAGTTTACTATATCCATACCGGAGATTGTGAATGCCATAAAGGAAGCCGGCCAGCTATCGCCCGAACCCCTTGCCGGCAGCGCCAACCTGCAAAGAGTATGGGAGGCAGGCTACTCTTTGGGTTATGATCCTGCTGGTAATACTGTTACTATAATGACCATAATCAGCAGTACCGCCGGGAAATTATTACCGCTTTTCCCGGCAGGTTAGCTACCACCTAAAATCACTAGCCATGAAAAAGCAAAACACCCACTGTCGCCGGAGCATTGGTTAAGCCAGTTGGCGTATAAATATCAATGTCATCCGCTTAAGCTAAACCTGAAGAAGGTGATAGAAAAACTGTTTAAGGAAAATCAACCACGGGAATTAGCAACTGCTATAGATGAGTTTTGCATAGCAGCTTTAACCGAGGGTTATGCCTGGCGGCAGGGGAGCCCGGCCAATGCTTTACAACTGGGTAAAAACATAGAACTACTCATGGAGATAGCCTGGCTGCTGCATCCAAAGCGCGATAAGAATCTTATTAAAAAACTTCCTTATCAGCTGCAATTATCAACTAACTTATTGCCCATGCCGTTAAATGCAGCAGAGTATTGGCAACCAGAGTTATTCCTGTCCCGTTTCTTTCAATACCAATCTTTGCTTCAATGGAAACAGCTGCTAATCTGTTTTACCGAAAATGCTATAGGCAGCGGCTCTGTTGCAGAAGAATTACACAGCCCGGAGTTACTGAATTTCAATCTATATCTTAAAAAGCTGGTATATGCGGTTTACTGTTTGGGTTTAGGTGAGCGAGATAATTGAACTACTTCCCGGGAGTGGAAGCTGTTGATGAAAAAACAGCAGCGGGGGAAAACACCAACTGCGGCTATAAACCATTTTATTGCCACTAATGCACGAATAAATATCCAGGTATTTGTAAGACGATTTGTTCGAACTGATGAAAGGCTTATTTATATTCAGGAGCCCTTATAGCTGAGAAACATTTGTGCATTCGTGGCGGCTTACCAATGGTGTAAAATAGCATATATAGAAGTATAGGCAGATCTCCAATAGGACTTATATAATATTCAAAATACATTAGGGGCCGATAAGCAGATTCAACTATTCAGAAATTATCTGTGCCTGCCCGTCCGTTCAGGCGGGCATCCGTGGCGCTCAGGTTTTTTTGCCACTAATGCACGAATAAATATGCACGTATTTGTAATGTGAATTTTGCGATCGATTAAAGATTCATATATATCAGTCTGATTTTATAGAAAAGAACCATTCGTGTATTCGTGGCACACTCATCATTCATAAAAAAACGCCACCCTCGCAGGCAGCGTTTCAATTATCTAAACCTATTCTACTATTGTCCGATCTTGGTGATCTTGATCGTATTGGTAGGTATTTTTAAATGTACGGGTGTACTGCCCGTACTTACTGCTATGTCATTTTTCTTCAGGTAACCATTCGTTTTCAGAATTTCGATCTGCTCTGAGAAGATAGTATCCAGGCTACGCTCATCATCATCATACAAAAAGGCACGCACGCCCCATGCCAGGCTCATTTGATTGATAAGGCCCGGGTGCTTCGTAAATACGTACAGAGGTACTTTAGGACGATAGCTGCTGAGCATAAAGCCGGTGTAGCCGCTCTGGGTCATACCGATAAGGGCATTAGCCGCTACGTCTTTAGCCAGGTGACAGGCATTGTAACAAACCGCATCGCTGGTAAGGGTAGGAGAATGGGGCTGAGGTTGCAATACTTCATCCAGGTCGTAGTTGTACTCAGTGCGCTCAATCTCTACAATGATCTTACGCATGGTTTCTACTACCAATGTGGGGTGTGTTGTTGCTGTCTCACCGCTCAACATCACTGCATCAGCGCCTTCTAATACCGCATTCGCCACATCCGTAATTTCACTACGGTTAGGTTTGGTACGGTCGATCATGCTTTCCATCATCTGCGTAGCCACAATTACAGGCTTCGCACGGTGAATACATTTTTTAATGATATTCTTCTGGATCAAAGGTACTTTTTCAACGGGAAGTTCAACACCCAGGTCGCCACGCGCAATCATAATTGCATCCGATGCATTAATGATATCGCGGATATTAGGAATAGCCTCAGGCATTTCTATTTTAGCAATAATCTTGCTGCGGCTCTTCTTTTTGTCTAATATCTTTCTAAGCTTTTTAATGTCTTCTGTCTGGCGTACAAAGCTTAATGCCACCCAATCCAGCTCCTGCTGAATAATAAAGTCAAGATCAGCCAGATCCTTGGGAGTTAATGCAGGCAATGATATTTTCGTATCCGGCAGGTTTACTCCTTTTTTAGAAGAAATAAAACCACCCAATAATACTTCTACCTGTACATCGTTATTGGGCAGTATCTTTTTACTACCACTTCGAGCTTTCCATCGTCGATCATGATCTTGTTACCTACTTTCACATCTGTATGAAAATTGGGATAATGGATGTACAGCTTTTCTTTATTACCAATTATCTTTTGGTTGGTAAAAATAAATTTATCACCGGGGCTTACCGGCATGCCGCCACCTTCTATTTCACCCACACGCAATTTGGGGCCTTGCAAATCGCCCAGAATGGCAACATGGCAACCTTCGTTTTTATTGATCTCGCGGATGTATTCAATAATGGTTTTCTTTTCTTCATGTGCTCCGTGCGAAAAATTCAACCTGAACACATTAACACCTGCTTTTACCAGCGCCAGTAATTTGTCGTAGGTATTACATGCAGGGCCTACTGTTGCTACAATTTTAGTTCTTGCAAAATTCTCGTCGGGCTTTGCAATTTTTTTTGTAGCTGTTTTTTTTGTAGATGCTAATTTTTTAGCCATAATATTTTTGAGTGGTTGTTTGTTTATCTTTTTGATATAACCGGGCTTTACACTACCGTTCTAAAAGCACAAGAGCCGCAAACCTTGCAGCTCTTATGTCAATAATTTTTATTAATTCCAGTTTAAGATAGTAGAAAATACAAACTCTTCAGGATTGCTCACGAATTGTTTAGCCGCTTCCACATCTTCTGCTGTTAAATACTGAAGGTTGTCTTCTAAAACCATTTTAGTTTTAGCATCTTCAATATTTACCAGTCTTGTTTTTACTTTACCATTTTCACCCGTTACATCTTTTAGGAACAACGGATTTACTTCGCCTTTATTATTTACAGTTACAACACAACCCGTCAGTCCCTGGTCAAATAATTTCTTAACACCGGTACCCAGCATCGTGCAATATTGGAGGTCGAATGCAGCAGGAGGTAAGCAACGAAGCTCGTAGCCTAACTCTACCGGGCGGCATTTAATATCCAGGCCTAATTCTTTTAATTTGTTTTGCAGTAAAAGATTATAAATATGCGCTTTACTTACGTTGCCTAGCTCAGGGTGACCATGTGCATCGTAGGTAAACTGAACGCCTGATTCTTTGATCACCTCATCGGTCATAAAGTGAAAAATTCCTTCGCTTACGATAGCCACACCATAATTGATACCCATTATTTTTCTTTTCAGAATAGCTGAAACGATGAGTTTTGTTATGTTTTCAAAGTTCAGAGCGGCTTTGTTAAACATTTCCGGCATTACGATCATGGGTAAATGACAGGAGGTACCAATACTGAAAGCCAGGTGACCCGCTTCACGACCCATTGCAGACACTACGAACCAATTGGCCGATGTTTTTGCATCTTCATAAACGGTTTTGGTAATTCTAACACCTTCTTCAGTCGCACTTTGGTAACCAAAGGTAGGCTGATTGTCAGGAAGCGGAAGATCGTTATCGATTGTTTTAGGAACGTGTATATTTTGGATCGGAAATTTGTTCTCCGTTAAAAACAGGGAAATGCGGTTGGCGGTAGAAGCGGTATCGTCACCACCAATGGTAACTAATAGTTTTACGTTGTTGTTAACGAAGAAATCCTGCGTAAATTCTTCATTTTTAGGTTTGTAGCGGCTCATTCTCAATACAGAACCACCTCTTGTCAACACGCTGTCAGCTAGTTCAAAATCAATATCTACGGTAGATGCTTTTCCGGTAAAGAGGTTTTTATAACCATCGTGCAGGCCAATTACCCTGTATCCGCCTTTTAAAAAGATCTTCGATACGGAGCTAATAACACTGTTAATGCCGGGAGCGGGACCTCCCGCAGCAAGAATTAAAATACTTTGTTGCATATTGGTTTTTATAAATTGTAAGCTTCAAATATATTAAAAATACCGTTGTGTGTATAAAACACTTTAAGTAAACCGGATTTTTGATGACCGGTAAGATAAATACATTTGAAAAGAATATTTTTGAATTCGTTTTAAATATTTATTAAAGAAATATCCGCCTATCATTCTTTCCGTACTTCCGGAGCCTGTTTCGGCGTACAGAATGCATGTTTTTATTGAACCAGATAAAAATTAAAAATTATGAGAATGAAACAATTTTTACCCCTTATATCGATATTTACCGCAATGGAGATACAGGCTCAAATACAATACCCTGTTACGGAGAAGAATACTGTAACAGACGATTATTTCGGAACCAAGGTAGAAGACCCTTACCGCTGGCTGGAGGATGATAATGCAGAAGCTACAAAAAAATGGGTGGTGGAGCAGAACAAAGTAACCACTGCTTATCTCTCCAAAATCCCTTTCAGAGACAAAATAGAAAGCAGGCTGGAGCAGCTGTGGAATTATCCTAAATCTGGTGCACCTTTCAAAAAAGGCGAATGGTATTATTATTATAAGAATAGCGGACTGCAGAACCAGTCTGTATTATACCGCACCAAAGATCTGAAGGCAGAGCCAGAGGTTTTTCTTGATCCGAATACCCTCAGCACAGAAGGCCTGGTAGCATTAAGTGGCTTGTCTTTTAATAAATCGGGAAAGCTTTTGGCTTATTCTCTTTCAAAAGCGGGCAGCGACTGGACGGAGATATTTGTGATGGATGTAGAAAGTAAGAAGTTATTAAACGATAAAATTGAGTGGACCAAGTTTGGAGGTGCCGCCTGGAAAGGTGAAGAGGGCTTTTACTACAGTGCTTATGATAAGCCTGATGAAAAATCAAAACTGAGTAAGGCGAATGAGTTTCAGAAAGTATACTTCCACAAAATGGGAACGGCTCAATCAGCGGATCAGCTGATTCATGAAGATAAAGAGCACCCTAAACGCTATTTTGGCTGTGGATTAACCGACGATGAACGCTTTTTGATCCTGAGTGTATCTGAAGGTACAAGCGGATCGGAGATCTGGGTTCGCGATCTGCAGGATGCTTCACAAACAGGGTTTAGTTTACTGGTAAAGGGTTTCGATACACAATCTAATATTGTAGAGAATGATGGCGATAAGCTGTTGGTTCAAACCAACTACCAGTCTCCCAATTTCAGGGTGGTTGCCGTTGATCCTAAAAATCCGGGCCGCGAAAACTGGAAAACGATTATTCCTGAGCAGAAAGAAGTGCTGCTGGGTGTGGGAACAGGCGGCGGTAATTTATTTACCAACTATCTGAAAGATGCTTCCAGCAGGGTATATCAATATGATTATAGCGGCAAGCAGATAAGAGAAATTAAATTGCCCGGAATCGGCTCTGCCGGCGGGTTTGGGGCTGAAAAAGAAGATAAAGAATTCTATTACAGCTACTCCTCCTTTGCAACGCCTCCTGCTATTTATAAGTATGATATTGCCAGCGGAAAATCGGAGCTGTACAAAACCACCGAGATCAATATGAGCACGGCTGATATTGTAACCGAGCAGATATTCTTTACCAGTAAGGATGGTACTAAAGTGCCCATGTTTTTAACCTATAAAAAAGGGTTGAAGAAAGATGGTAATAATCCTGTTTTATTATATGGCTATGGGGGATTCAATATACCGATGACACCGGGCTTTAGCGTAAGCAATGCTTTCTTTGTAGAGCAAGGCGGTATTTATGTAGTAGTAAACCTGCGTGGCGGTAACGAGTATGGCGAAGAATGGCATAAAGCGGGTATGTTGCTGAAAAAGCAAAATGTGTTTGATGACTTTATTGGTGCTGCAGAATACCTGGTGAAAAACAAATACACCAACAGCAGTAAAATAGCAGTACGAGGCGGTAGCAATGGTGGATTATTAGTGGGGGCTGTAATGACCCAACGTCCGGACCTGTTTAAAGTGGCCATTCCACAGGTTGGCGTGTTGGATATGCTGCGCTACCACAAGTTTACCGTAGGTTGGGGCTGGGCTGTAGAGTATGGTAATGCGGATTCCGCACAGTACTTTCCTTATCTATATAAGTACTCTCCTTACCATAATTTAAAGAAAGGCGTATCGTATCCGGCTACCATTGTTACTACTGGTGATCATGATGATCGCGTGGTACCGGCGCACTCTTTCAAATATGCCGCCAGGTTACAGGAATACCATAAAGGTGCTAATCCTGTATTGATACGCATAGAAACCAATGCAGGGCATGGTGCAGGTAAACCTACGAGCAAGGTAATTGAGGAAGCAGCGGATATATGGGCATTTACAATGTACAACCTGGGTATGAAGTATAAAGACTAATGTCATTTTAACCGCGAAGGCATGAAGACGCAAGGAAGAAATGAAATTGAAGAAAAACATTGCGCCTTTGGTCCTGGCGGTTAAACTATCTTTAAACGGGCGAAAGCCCGTTTTTTTTATAAGTTCGCATCACCGATATTTTAAAGATTATTTGATACTATGAAAAGGATATTACTACTGGCAATTTTATGCGCCTTATTGTGTGTTTCAGCATCTGTTTGGTCTCAAAAAGTTAATGAGCCTGCCGGTAACCCCGAGTGGGCAAAACCTTATCAGCCCTTTCGTATTGCAGGTAACCTGTATTATGTAGGCACTTATGATCTGGCTGCTTATCTTATTGTTACCAATAAGGGAAATATATTGATCAATACAGGTTTGTCCAGCTCTGCTGATTTGATCAAAAAAATATAGAGCAGCTCGGATTTAAGTTTTCCGATATCAAAATACTATTAACCAACCAGGCGCACTATGACCACCTGGGCGCCATGGCCGCTATAAAAAAACAAACGGGTGCCAAATTTTATGTGGATGCAGCTGACGCGGAAGTTTGCAAAGCCGGCGGCGCCAACGATTATGAAATGGGCCATTTAGGAATGAGCTTCCAGCCCGTTATACCCGATAAATTGCTGAAGGATAAAGATGTGATACAGCTGGGAACTACAAGGCTTACCATGCTGCATCATCCGGGGCATACCAAGGGCTCCTGCAGCTTCTTACTAAATGTAGTTGACGGAAAGCGGCTGTATAAGATGCTGATCGCAAATGTGCCAAGTATTATCACCGATAAACCTTTCTCAGAAATTTCGGCATATCCACGCATCAGGGAAGATTATACCTACACCCTGAAGGCCATGAAAGAGCTGCAATTTGAACTTTGGGTAGCGGCACACGCCAGCCAGTTTCAGCTACACGCTAAAAGAAAAGAAGGTGACGCATACAGCCCATCTGTTTTTGCCGATCGTAAAGGCTACGACAAGCTGCTGGAAGACATATCAGAAGATTTTAATAACCACCCCTAAAAAACTTATTCACCGGATGTTAACGGTGGGTCGGGAATTTGAGGCCTTATAACCCATTCTAAACCTTTTCCTTCTATTTTTGTATTTATTCAAATCAAAAAATATATGGCAGACGAGAGTATAGAAAGAGTGCATTGTTTAATTATAGGTTCAGGACCAGCAGGGTATACAGCGGCTATTTATGCGGCCCGTGCCAACCTGAAACCGGTTTTATACCAGGGTATTCAGCCCGGTGGTCAGTTGACCATTACAACGGAAGTAGAAAATTACCCGGGCTACGCAGAAGGTGTACAGGGACCGGAGATGATGATAGATTTTGAAAAACAAGCTAAACGCATGGGGGCTGATATCCGCTATGGATTGGCTACCAAGGTAGATTTTTCAGGTCATCCCCATAAAGTATGGATTGATGAGGAGAAGCTGATTGAAGCAGATGCGGTTATTATTTCAACCGGGGCTTCTGCCAAATGGCTGGGTTTGCCTAGTGAAGAGAAATACAACGGCTTTGGGGTAAGTGCCTGCGCAGTTTGTGATGGTTTCTTCTTTAAAGGCAGAGATGTAGCGATAGTAGGTGCCGGAGATACAGCCGCAGAAGAAGCATTGTATCTTTCCAAACTTTGTACGAACGTGCACATGCTGATTCGCAAAGATGAAATGCGTGCCAGTAAAGTAATGCAGGATCGTGTGTTGAACACGCCCAATATCAAGATCCACTTTAATACTGAAACAGAAGAGATACTGGGGAGAAAACAGTGAACGCTGTAAAAGTGCGCAACAATCAAACCCAGGAAGTAAGCGAGATACCCGTAGGTGGTTTCTTTGTAGCGATTGGTCACCAGCCTAATTCAGATATATTTAAGGACTTTTTGGATATGGACGAAACGGGCTACATTCAAACAATTCCCGGCACCTCCAAAACCAATATTGCCGGTGTTTTTGCAGCTGGCGATGTGCAGGATAAGATCTATCGCCAGGCAGTTACAGCAGCGGGAAGCGGTTGCATGGCTGCCCTGGATGCAGAAAGATACCTGGGCGAGAAAGGTTTATAGTTTCTAAGAAATAGAAATGCAAAATGATAATTAAAAAGTTCCCAATCGGGAACTTTTTATAATTTAGGCCTGACAATGATTTCAAATAATTAGACTGCTAAAACAATGTTGATTACTTTACACCTGGAGAAATTACAGTTCTTCGCCTATCATGGTTTGTATGAGGAAGAAAAGAAATTGGGGAATGAGTTTGAACTCAATATTTCGGCTTCATTTTTTCTACGCAGCCCGTTATAACGGAAATCGACCAGACGATTAACTACGCGGTGATTTATGAACTGGCCAAAGCAGAAATGTTGGAGCCGCGCGAACTGTTAGAGACCTTTCTTTCCCAGCTGGCCGAAAAAATAAAGAGCCGGTTTCCCGAGTTGGTGAAGCTGAAAATGAGCTTGTATAAACTGCAAATGCCTATTACTCATTTCCAGGGCAGGATAGGGGTGGAGATAGAAAAAGAATACTAAGAGAGATCTTCTTCCGAAAATGCAAAGGGCAACAGATCTTTGGCCGTTTCAATAATATAAACAGGACCTTCGGCTCCCGCCAATATTAAGCGAATGGGGTGTTTTACCCTGTTCTCATACTCCACCAGCGATTGCCTGCACATACCACAGGGTGAAATGGGACGGTCACTCGCGCCCTCCTGGGGTTGGTAGGTAATTGCCATGGTTTCAATTATTTCATTGGGATATAAAGTGCCTATGGCAGCTAGCAAGCTGCGTTCGGCACAAATGCCCACCGGGAAAGATGCATTTTCCTGGTTAGTGCCTTTTACAATTTCTCCGTTCGCCAGCTGTGCTACACTGGCTACGTGAAATTTAGAATAAGGTGCATAAGCCACAGGTGTTAATGCACGGGCCTGCGCTAGCAGGTTAGCATCATTTTGATCCAATGCATTGCTGTCTTCTACAACTTTATAAGAGAACTGATAACTTTTTTCTTTCATCGCTTTTTAATTTATGCCGGTTAGGGGCAAATGTATACCTCCGAAGACCAATCTGATCAGCATAGTTTTTTCTTGCTGTCGCCGGTTAATAAAGATACTATTGTTATATTCACATCTCTAAAAATATATTGATTCAAAAACTTAAACCTTTTTTCATGTTTAAAAAAGTTCTTGCTTTTGCTATTGCCGGTTTAGTTTCATTAAATGTTTGGGCTATGAATGCAGACGATTTAATTGGCAGATGGGATATCACGCTCGATAAAGATGGTAAAGCCAAGCCGTCCTGGTTAGAAGTGAAGTTGTCAGGTATGAAAACCCTGGTAGGTTATTTTGTGGGTGATGATGGTAGTGCGCGCCCCGTTTCAAAAGTGAAGTTGGAAAACGGGAAATTTTCTTTTGCTATTCCTCCACAATGGCAGGCTGAAGATAACGACCTGGTGGTGGAGGGCGAACTGAGTGGGGGAGCCTGAAAGGAACAATGGTATATCCTAATGGAAAAAATATAGCTGGACAGGTGTACGCGCGCCTTACCTAAAAGAGAAAAAGTGCCGGTTTGGGGAGCTCCTATCAAATTATTTAATGGAAAAGACCTGACTGGCTGGAAAGCAGTGGGTGGGGCCAATCAATGGGTGGTAAAAGATGGTATTTTGACCAGTCCTAAATCCGCGCTAACCTCATCTCCGATCAGAAGTTTGAAGATTTTAAACTGCACGTAGAGTTCAGGTATCAGAAAGGCAGCAATAGCGGCGTATACCTGCGTGGTCGTTATGAAGTGCAGATATTAGACAATGATAAAAGCGAACATCCTTCAAATGTGTTATACAGTGGTGTTTATGGCTTTTTAGCGCCAAGTGAGATCAACTCAAAAGGCCCGGGGAGTGGCAGAGTTATGATATTACTTTAATCGGCAGAATGGTTACCATTGTTGCAAATGGTAAAACAGTGATCAGCAACCAGGAAATTCCGGGCATTACAGGCGGTGCTTTGGATAGCAATGAAGGTGAGCCCGGGCCTCTTTATTTCCAGGGCGATCATGGTCCGATCGAGTTCAGAAATATCACTATCACACCCGCTAAATAAATTAATTTGAGAAACCGTTTGTTATGTCAAAAATATCTCGTACATTTGCAGTGCGAGATAGAGCAGCGGTAGCTCGTCGGGCTCATAACCCGAAGGTCCTAGGTTCGATCCCTAGTCTCGCAACTAAAAGGAAAGCCGTTCGCTTTAATGTGAACGGCTTTTTTTGTTAAATGAAGGTGAGTATTTTTGTATCAACTTTGGAATTCATGGCATCGGTGTTGCGTCGCACACTTTAATTGCGTAGCATTGCTCAGCCTTATCTATTTCCATTAATTCAGCAATTAAACCTCAGGTATTGAAATCAGGTTTTGTAAATATATTTGGAAGACCCAATGCGGGTAAAAGCACACTGCTTAACGCACTAATGGGCGAGAAGCTGGCGATTGTATCACACAAGGTACAAACCACGCGGCATCGTATTAAAGCCATTCTTAACGAAAAAGACTACCAGATTATTTTCAGCGACACGCCGGGTATTATTAAACCTGAGTACAAGTTGCATGAAAAAATGATGCAGTCTGTTAAAGGAGCCCTCGAAGATGCAGATGTGGCCTTGCTGATCGTAGATATCAATGATAATTGGAATGAATGTGATGCTATTTTCAGTGCCTTGAAATTAAGGGTACCGGCTGTGCTGGTATTGAATAAGGTTGATCGTACCAATAAGGAGCGAATAACGGAAGCCGAAGCTTATTTTTCGGCAAAGCCTTATGTAAAGAAGACGGCGGCTATATCGGCGTTAACGGGTATTAATTACAAAAATTTCTGCAGCCTATACTAGAGCTGTTGCCGGAAGGTGAACCTTTTTATGAAGATGACAGCATCAGCGATCTGCCGGAGAAGTTCTTTGTAAGTGAATTAATCAGGGAAAAGATATACGAACAGGCGCATGATGAGATTCCTTATCATACAGCTGTTTTAATACGCGAGTTTAAAGAGAAGGAAACCCTTACCAAGATCGTTGCCGATATTATCGTACACCGGGAAACACAAAAAATGATCCTGATCGGTGAGAAAGGAAGTATGATCAAAAAGCTGGGAACAGCATCAAGGTTAGATATAGAGGCATTTTTAGGTAGAAAAGTGTTTCTGGAGCTATTTGTAAAAGTGAAGCCTAAATGGAGAGATAATGATCTGCATTTGAAAGAGTATGGGTATGGGCAGTAAAGAGATTGAGTCGTGAATGGTGAATAGGTAGAAGGGAGGCCGGTTAGCTGAAAAAGTTTGGACACCGGTTCGATCCCCGTCGCCTCCACCTAAAATAAAAGGAAAGCTGCGTAGCAGCGATATATTAATTGCCGCGTAACAGCGAAATATCAATAGCCGCAGGGCGGCGAAATATTAATAGCTGCATAGCGGCGAAATATTAATAAAACAAAAATAAAATGGGTTTTACATTAGCCATAGTTGGCCGACCGAATGTGGGCAAGAGTACATTGTTTAATCGTTTGCTGGAGCAAAGGAAAGCAATTGTGGATGACGTTAGTGGTGTTACACGTGACAGGCAGTACGGCATTAGTGAATGGATTGGCAAAAATTTCAACGTGATCGATACGGGTGGATTTGTGCACGGCAGTGAAGATGTATTTGAGAAAGAGATAGCCAAGCAAGTGCTGATTGCGGTAGAAGAAGCGGACGCTATTTTATTTATGGTAGATGCAGGAACCGGCATTACACACCTTGATGAAGAAATGGCAAATGTATTGCGTAGAAGCATCAAGCCCGTTTTCTTAACGGTAAACAAAGTAGATAACAATGATCGCATGCTGGATGCTACTGAGTTTTACAGCATGGGATTTGAAGAGGTATATTTTATTGCATCTGCAAGTGGTAGTGGTACCGGAGAATTACTGGACGCAGTAGCGGCGTTGATTCCGGAAGAAAAGAAAGATGAGGATGGTGGTGAGCTACCAAAATTTGCTATTATCGGTCAACCGAATGTAGGTAAGTCTTCCCTGCTAAATGCACTTGTTGGACAGGAACGGACTATTGTTAGTGATATCGCTGGTACTACCCGGGATACGATTCACACGCATTATAATCTTTTTCAGAAAGAGTTTATATTGATTGATACTGCTGGTATTCGTCGTAAAGCCAGAGTGCATGAAGACCTGGAGTTTTACTCGGTGATACGGGCGATAAAAGCCGTAGATGAAGCAGATGTTTGTTTGTTGCTTATTGATGCTGAGAAGGGGATGACAGCCCAGGATCTGAATATTTTCAGCCTTGCAGCTAAAAAGGGAAAAGGGATTTTGCTGCTGGTTAATAAATGGGATCTGGTGGCCAAAGAAACGAATACTGCCAGAGATTACGAGATTGAGCTGAAAAAGCGACTGGCTCCGTTTAGTGATGTGCCTGTGCTTTTTATTTCCGTATTGGAGAAGACCCGTATTTTTAAAGCCATGGAAACGGCCCTTGAAGTATACGGAAATCGCAGCCGTAAAGTACCTACTTCCAAATTGAATGATGTAATGCTGAAAGCAGTACAAGCCCATCACGCTCCGGTGGTGCGGGGGCATTCTATCAAAATAAAGTTTGTAACACAGCTACCCACTGTGGTACCATCTTTTGCTTTCTTCTGTAATTTCCCGGATGATATTAAGACACCTTATCGCAATTACCTGGAAAATCAATTGCGCAAGAATTTTGAATTTAGCGGTGTACCTGTGAGGTTGTTTTTCAGAAAAAATAATTAGCAATTTATTAAGGTTACTATTTGTTTTTTTTCGGATTTATTAAAAAAAAGAAAAATGAAAAAACTATCCTTTACATTTTTGGTCACAGGTGTTTTGTTTTTTGCATCCTGCGACACAGTTGCTACTTCAAAAGAAGCGGAAGAAGATTCTGTTAATCTGGTTGATGAAACAATAGCTGACAGCTCGAAAGAGATCGATACAGCTTTGTCTTCCATTGGAGACTCACTAAAAGCAGATATCGACAGTGCTACTCATAAAATAAAAGAACGAACCAAAGCATTGGGCGATGTTGCCAAGCAAAAAGCAAATGAAGGAGTAGAGAAGCTGAAAGAAGGAGCTCAGAAAATTAAAGACGCAGCCAAAGCCGGCGTAGATGCTGCGCAGGATGAATTGAAGAAATAACAATATCTGAGTGAATACCGTATTGAAATGCCTGTCTCTGACAGGCAATTTTTTTCTGCTTTACGGGGCGTCGGCAGTAAGCATAGGGATCGGTTCTACTGTGTATCCCAGTTTTCTGAGTTGCATAATTAAGCCGCATTCAAAATGGAGATGTTCTAACCCAACTGAAATAAATGTGCTGTTTTTTTCAATCAAAACTGGCAAAAGCTGCATCCATTTTTCATTACGTTCTGCTACCAGTTTTTTCTTTTCTGCATGGAGTTTTTTGCAGGACTGGTCTAACTGGTATTTTAGCCGGAACTGTGTATAGTTATCAGCAAGGTTGCAAGTAAGCTTGCCAGATTTCTTGTAGCGGCTGTATTGCTTCAGGATTAGTTTGATGTAGAATCTGGCCTGGCTCCAGGTCATCTTTTTCTGTGTATCATCTAAGTAGGTCAGTTGCATATTGACCGTTTCCAGGTAATGGTTTTCTTTGTTTAATTTTTCTGCCAACACCTGTATATATTCATCGAGTAAATACTGATCGGTACCCTTAAGCGCACTGCAATTCAATGACTCGAAGCGGTTTTGAAGCCTGGAAACGATCGATTCAGGATCTAGCTGTTTTACTTTGTCTGACGAATCTCCCAGTATACGCAATACCTGCTGATAATCTTTAGGGGCTAGTGTTTGACGAAGGCTGTCCGTTGTTGCTGGTTTGTCCTGGTATAATAGCGATAATTTTTGTCTGTTAAGTTCGACTTCTGTTACTACATCCGTTGATGATTGCAGCGCTTCGCGAAGCACCGGATAACTGTCGAAGAATGATTCGCCTACTTTATGATAGGTTCCGAATAGATAAGATATCCTGGTAGTGTGCGGCGAACTTACCTTCCACAAATAAGTTTGCTGCGCGTTTGCGACGAACGATCCTGCAACTAAGAAGAAAGTGATTAGTAACTTTAATGCACTCATACAACTATTTTCAGTAAACAATAGGTGAAGTGCAAATGTATTCGTGAAGAAATTCGGGAAATTGTAAAAATGTAACCTAGTCCGGAAATACCCAATTGATCAGCCCGTTGTCGAAAGCCCGGTTTAGCTCAAAGAATTTTTTGGGGACATGCCTGTAAAACTCTTAAAGTCTCTGATGAGATGCGACTGGTCGTAAAACAGGCTTTCATAGGTAAGTGAAGTCAGGTTTTCACCCCTCTTCATTGAATCAATACGATTGGCCAGCGTTTTTCGGAACCGGTGAACTTTTCTGAAATTGGAAGGGGTTTTACAAAGATGGGTTTCAAACAGGCGAAACAGGTGCTGCCTGCTTATTCCTGCTTCGTCAGCTATTTGTTGTATGCTGATCTCTTCTTCAGACTTCAGGCTATTGATTGCGTTTTCCAGTAAAGAAAAGCTCTTTTGTTGTAACCTTGATAGCCAATAATCTTCGATCTGTTCCAGGATGACGGTTTCATCCGGCTCACGCAATATGAGGTCCATGACTTCTTTAAAATCGGCGAAAGGCTCAAACGGAGCAGCTGTTTCCCGGTAATATTGTTTCAGCGTTCCATTTAAAAAATAATTCAGGCCCAATGGGCGGAAGCAAAGAGCGAGCTCTGTTATTTTGCCTTTGTATTGTACATATAAAGGTTCACGAACAGCCATTACATGTATAGATAAAAATGGTGTTGCATTACTTTCAAAAATGGTGACACTATTATTTACTACGTCGACTATTGCATGTCTGAACAGGGATATGATTACCCTATTAGAGGAAAATACAACATATTTAAGATCTTTACCGGGGTCGTTTTTTTCGATAATATAAAAACCATCCAGATATTGACTCAACACTTCGTTTTTTGTTTTTACAAATTTGAAGTACATGTTACAGGATATTTAGCGACATTGTTTTTAATCCTAAAGATAAGTGCTATCGGTTAAGTACCTGTTTTGTTAACAACTCGCCTGTGACCCTGTTTAATTCAAAGTAGTGTGTTCTGCTGAGCAGGCAGACTATTATCATTTTTAGTTTTATGATGCTTGACCGGATAGAAATGGCAAAAAAAACTCCAATCCTTTTGGGATTGGAGAAATAAAAAAGAAAAAATATTCTAGTTTACTTCGATATTGTTGTGTAACTCTTCATCTACCAAAATACGTCCGCAGTTTTCACAAGCAATAATTTTCTTATGCTGCTTAATTTCACTTTGTTTTTGAGGAGGAATAGAGTAGAAGCATCCACCGCAAGCATCTCTTACTACAGGTACAACAGCTAATCCATTACGGAAATTGCCGCGGATTTTCTCGTAGCTGGTTAACAGGCGTGGTTCAACCTCTTTTTTGGCCTCATCTGATAATTTCACAAATTCTTTCTCCTCCTTCTCGTTAGCAGAAATGATTTTTTCCAGCTCCGATTTCTTCAATTCCAAAGAACTTTCTTTAGTAGCGATGTTCTTTTTAGCTTTGTCTAACAAAACTACTTTATCCGAAATTTCTTCGTTCGCATCCTTGATATGCTTTTCAGCCAGCTTAATTTCAAGCTGCTGCATTTCAGTTTCTTTATTGATAGCTTCAAACTCACGGTTATTTTTTACGTTCTCGCTATCTTTCTCGTATTTTTTTAACAGCCCTTCACTTTCTTTAATGGTATTCTTACGCTCTTCAATAAATTCAGTTACACCATTAATTTCTTCTTCTATTCTTGTTTGTCTTGCACGCAATCCCTGAAGCTCGTCTTCCAGGTCAGCTACTTCCATAGGTAGCTCGCCTTTTAAAATTTTAATTTCATCCAACTTGCTGTCTATTTTCTGCAAGTTGATCAATGAACCTAATTTTTCTTCAATGGAAAATTCTTTTAATTGTGCCATATGTTTAAAATATTAATTCTTCTAAAATCTCAACCCTGTTAAGACTTTAAAAGTATTGTACAGGATTTGTATTTACTCCTGTTTTAAGGACGGCAAAGTTAGGGAATTTTTGCTCTAAAAGATTCGCCAGTAAATCAGTTGTAAATTGCTCGCTTTCGTAATGCCCTATGTCGGCCAGCAATAACTGGCCATCTGCATCGAAAAACTCGTGATATTTAATGTCGGAAGTTATGTAAGCATCTGATCCATAGTTGATTGCGTTTTTTAAAAGAAAAATCCCTGTACCCCGCAAATACTTATCCTTTTAACAGGTTTACCCGTAAATTTCGTATGTTTAATGACAGGAATATTAAAAACCTGCTTCAGTTTCTGCAGAAACTCTGCCTCTGTCAGGGGTATTTCCCATTCGCCGGCAATACCAGCGCCGATGCCCTGGTGTTTATTGCTAAGAGGAATAATTTCATAAGCCACTTCCTCGTAGGGGTGATTAGCTTTCAGCGTAGATATGACGCTGCCTTCCAGCCAGGAGGGAAAAAGCATTTCAACTTTGAATTCTTCATCCTCTTGTCTTTTCCCTGTTTCTCCGATAAAGGGGTTAGCCGCTTCGTTGGGCTTGAATGTGCCGATGCCATTAACGCGGAAACTACATTCGCTGTAATTGCCTATATGACCGGCACCCGCTTCAAACAAGGCATTCATTGTATTACCGGCATGAGAAGCAGGTACATAAAAGAATAGCTTACTGAGCGGCCCTCCCTTAGGAGCAAGGACAGAAAGATTATTCAGGCCCAGTTTTTCGGCAATTTTACCATTTACGCCCGCAAGTACATTATCCAGGTTAGTATGAATAGCATAAATCGCGATATCATTTTTTATAGCTTGGATAATAGTACGTTCCACATAGGTTTTCCCGGTTATTTTTTTAAACCGCTGAAAATAACCGGATGATGCGCGACTATCAGGTTATAGCCTTTTTCGATCGCCTCGTTCACAACTGCCTCAGTTGCGTCGAGACAACATATAGCGCCGCTGCACTCCCAATCAGCATTCCCTGTAATTAAACCCGCATTGTCATAACTCTCCTGCAAGGAAGGATGGGCTACTGATTCTAAATAAGAAACGATCTGTTTAATGGTCATAAGCCAACAAAAGTAAATATTTAAAAGGGCTATTCAAGTGTTTGTTCTATCAGTAAAAGCTTACCTTCCTTCGTAATACCTTCTGCTATAACTTTAAATTTCTTAGTGCGATCCGTATTGTAAAATTGAATGGAGATAGAAGCATTCTTATCAGCGGATACTACCACCTCAGGCTGCCAATTCAATGTTAACCGGTTATCCCGGTAATCAACATCGGGAGGCGTAGAATAATCCGGACTATAGAACTCCTTGATAATACTGTAGCCATCGTAGTCCACAATGTCACCCGAGGCTTCCATGTCTTCATTTAAATCCTCTCCCCGTTTAGTGTAAATAGCAATGGCTGCTCCATTGCCCCGTGCTCCGATAAATTGGGGATAAATCTTAATCAGTGCGATCTGGTTGGGCGGAATAGTAGAGATGAAGTTGGCGTCCTGCATCTGCATTTCATCGAGGAAAAGCTGTACCGGTTGCTGACGCAGATAAAGCTGGTAATCGTCGAAGAATTGGTTATTTCGTTGTATTACCAGGCTGGGCACACGCCCCATCAGCCATTCAAATATGTTAACCTGTGGAATGAACTGCCCAGTTAAATTAATAGTGCGCGCATTAATATTCCCGGAAAAAGTCCGCTAACATATTTTTCTCCAGCTCATCCAATGTCAGCCTTCTACCTTCAATATTTACATTATCCAGTAAAACACCGCCACCTCTTGCATATGAGCTATAGGCGCCCTGCATATTATTGATTAGCGAGGTGCCCGTATTAACAGCCGGAGGCATTAATAAAGGAGGGAGGTTGAAGGTTTTGTAAAGAGAATCGGTATCCAGCTTCACCGTAATGAATTGGCTTTTATTACCCATTATATCACTGAAAAGTATTTTGGCCTTGTCAAAAAATACAACAGAGTCCATTTTAAATCGCCCCTCAGCATCTGTTTTTACCAGTTCCAACGCACGGCCCGAATCGGAGGTAGCCACCCAAACCAGCAGATCCCTTTCAGCAAAATTCTTTTTAGAGCCACGTACATTTACCTGGCCGGATAGAGAAATATATCCAGGATCTGTATAGCCTGGCCGGGGCGGTGTATTGCTAATAATTTTGTTCCAGCTGAAGCGTCGCCATCCGTTGGTGAGCATCACCAGGTCCAATGCTTTGTCAGCGTCTTTATTATCGCCGAAATAAAAAGCAGGATTGTGAACGTAGCCTGGTATATCGCTGGTTAGCAGCAGGGATGAAACGATATTATCCTTACGGGGACCAGGCTCGTTATAGTTGTCATCTGTTACCGCTATAGAGAAATTACCATTTACCGGTTCTTTAAAATCGATTGTATACCGGTTTTTGCCACGAGCTTTGGTAGCTACCTGTTGCGCATTAAGAACTGCGTTAACGACATATTCCTTGTTGTTAACAAAGACCAGGCGTTCAGCCAAAGGCATACCGTCTTTGTTGAAAAAAGTGACCTGTAAAATACCTGAGTTAAAAGCCGCCGTAGGAATACTTCCAGATGAATGACTCCCCACGGCTTGTTTAAACACTACCTGGTGTTGCATTTGCCCGATTATATAAGAGGGTGCAAAGCCGTTGTCGCCGGAGCGCGCATAAGAATAGCTGATGGCACTTCTGCTATGCTGCAAATGCAGGGCTATGCCTTTGTCCGAAGGCACCGGTAGGGGGAACGATTTTCCGTTCCATATTGCCTGGTAGGTTTTGCCATTAACCGGGGTGAGTTTAAAAACACCCATTCCATCGTGAAAGCTGCTGATCTGTGTCTGGTTTGCCCCGGTATTATCCTGGATAATGGCAGATACATTTTCCGGTAAGCCTTCGCCTGAAGTTGCTTTGAAGGCTATGGTATTTTCGACGCCAACTATCAAATTGCCACCTTCGGGGAAGAATGTGAGGGTAGAAGAATTATTTGCTGCAACTAACGGCTTATTACTTCTTCCATAAACACGGATGGGTGTACTGTAAACAAAATCTCTTTCATGATTCAACATCAAAGGCGTATAGGCCCGTATGCGGTAGGTTCCTGTGGGCAATGTGTCGGGTATATCGATCTGACCATAAGTGACGCCACCAAACACCGGAAGCACTTTCTGCCCGATAATAGCACCAGAGCGGTTAATCAGCTCTACGAATAGCGTTGAATTGCGTGTCGACGGCTTGAAGTCTGAAAAAAGTAGCCTTTAAACCAACTGGTCTGACCCGCGAAATAATCTTTTCTATCCAGGTGTAGGTATACCTTTTCAATCGGATTCGATTGATGCCAGGCTTCCAGTACTTTCTCCTGTGCAGATGCAATATGAAATAAGCATATCAGGAAAACGGATAATATTTGTCTATTAATGTTCATAGAGCATTGTTAAGTTACAAAAAAAATGGCGAAGTGGATTGAACCCTTCACCATCACATGATGCATTTAACAGTGCCTTTGCACAAATCAATTCCTGCCGTTAATTGGAACCTGGCTCAATAATCTTCTCCATCATAAGTATCCGCCCGTCATTAGTAACGCCTTCGGCCACTATCTTGAAACGTTTTGTTTGATCGTTGTTGTAGAATATAACCGGGATAACTGGATTTACTTCTGCCAGGAAAATAGCTGGATTCCAGCTTAATGTCATTCTTTTATCTGCCTTACTATTATCCGGCTGCTTATCATAATCGGGGTTATAGAATTCTTTTATAACGGTATAGCCATTGTAATTAATAATATCGGTTGGCGATTCCAAAGATGCGGTCAGGTCTGCACCTTTCTTTCTGTAAATGGCCAATGCTGTCCCTCCTCCCGCTGTAGCTACCGTATTGGGCATCAATTTAATAAGTGCTAGTTCTGCTACGGGTATACCTTCGATCATCATCGCATCGGTGGGCATTTCATCTAAAAACAGCGCCACATTTCCACCACTCAGGCCGCCACCGCGATAGTTAAGCACATAATTGCCGGGAGTACCGGTAACCGTAAGGCCGGGAACGCGACCCTGTAGGTACTGAAAGATATCACCTCCAAAAACTTCATTTCTCAGGTCGATGGTGCGGTTGTTAATACCCCCTGCAAATAAGCCACTGGCATACTGCTCGTCTAGTTTTTCAGATTCTGATTTTTGCCGAACTTTCACCACCACATTTTCCAATACTAATCCCTGTGCCTTTATATATTCATCATAGGCGGTTACAATAGCATTGTTTTTTACGATGGCACTGCTATCAAGGGGCAAGGGGACGGGCTCGATTGCAAACTTCCTGTTTAAGGAATCAGCATCCAGTTTAACACGGATAAACTTGCTTTTATTACCCCTTACTTCAGAAAAAGTATTTTGTTCTTGTCGGTGAAAAACAAAGTGTCCAGTTTGAAACGTCCACTCGAATCTGTTTGCAGGAGCGTGGTTTGCCCTCTTTTTGCGGTTGTTGTGTCAACCGCTGAGCGCATCATAATAACATCTCTGTTAGCCAGTGGCTTTTTAGTTCCTTCGAGCAAGATCTGACCACTTAATGTAATATATCCCTGGTCTTTATACCTGGGTTGTGGTAATTTATTTTGTGCTACATCCGTCCATTTAAAGCGGGTCCAGCCGTTGGTCATCATTACCAGGTCTAGCGCAGCCTGGGTAGAGTCGGAACTATTACTAAAATAATAGGCCGGATTATGTATATAACCACGCAGATCGCTATTGAGCAGGAACCACGAATGAATAGTTTGTGACCGGAACGGATCTAATTCGCTGTCGGCATCTGTTACTGACACCGAAAAATTGCCGATAATAGTATCTGTAAGTGAAATGGAGAACCTGTTTCTTTTTCTCGCTTCAGTATTCAGTGTGTCAATTTTCAATGTTGCAGGTAAAACATAGTCTTTGTTATCAATAAAAGTCAAACGTTCCGCCAGGGGCATTTCGTCTTTATTAAAAACGGTTAACTGTAGAATACCGGAGTAGAAATCGGCAGTGGGAATGACTCCGGTGATTTCTTTCTTGTCTCCGCCGATGGGATGCTTGAATAGCACCTGGTTTTCCATCTGTCCTACCAGGTAAGCTGGTTTGAGCGCCTCGCTGGTGCCATTGTATTGAATCCGGAATTGCTTTCCCTTTGCTGTATTTCTAACACTAAATGTTATGCCGTTATCCGTTGATTGTGGCAGCGGGTATTTTTCGTCAGAACCTTTGACTGTGGCAAAATAACTGCCGGCCGGTAAAGGAATAATCGGAAAGCTGCCCATACCATCGTGCTGGCTTTTAAAGTTGGTGACAACCTCGCCTGTTTCACTTTTAATTTCGCCCTCAACCGATAAGGGCATACCATATTTGTCGATTGCTTTAAAGGCAATAATATTTAAAAGGCCTTTCACCATATTGCCTCCTTCAGGATAAAATGAAATTTGCGATTTACCTCCCGGTATATCCTCATTTTTCTTTTTGTCTTCTTTACCCCAAATCGAAACCCTTTTGTGAAATATAAACCCGGGCTGGTTGAGCATTACCGGGGAGTAGGCTCTTATCTGGTAAGTGCCCGCCACCAGGTTTTCCGGGATATCTATTTGACCGCCAATAGTGGTTCCATAATAAACAGGAAAAATATTCCTCAATACAACATGGTTCTCTTTGTCAACAAGCTCAACGTATAAAGAAGAGCTCTGCCCCGACGGTATCAGGCCCGCCATAAAGTAGCCTTTCAGCCAAATAGTTTGACCGGCAAAGTAGCTTTCGCGATCGAGGTGCAGGTATAATTTTTCTAATGGATTCGTTTTTACCCAGGTGGCAAGTTTGTTTTCAATAGTTTGAGCAAAAATTAGCGAATAGGTGGTTGCTAAAAGCAGTAGAGAAAGCAGGATTTTTTCATACAGATAAATAAGTACATGAAAATAAAGTAAATGACTAAAAAAAATGCAGGAAGTTTATTTTTAGTGCAGGTTTTTTCTAGTTTAACCGACAATTTGTCTACTTTTTTCATTGGCAATATTATTGTCATGCTTAGTTTTGCCAACAAATTAGAATATGATGAATCAAAACAATGATAATTTTACAGAGCAGGATGGTTTAAACATTAATGCTGACGAAAATTTAAGTGGAACAGAACATTTGAACGACCCTATAGAAGAAACCCAATTGAACGCTTTAGAGGCAGAATTGAATGAGAGCAAGGATAAATACCTTCGCCTTGCTGCTGAATTTGATAATTTTCGTAAAAGAACCGCGAAAGAACGTATCGAGTTATTTCAAACCGCAGGAAAAGATATTATTACAGATTTATTAGATGTGTTGGATGATGTAGACCGTGCATCTAAAGAAGTCGAGGAATCGAGCGATGCTCATTTAAAACAAGGTGTGAGCCTGATCTTTAATAAGCTGAGGAATATTTTACAGTCGAAGGGATTAAAGGCTATGGAAGCTAAGGGCGCTGCATTTGACCCTGAATTGCATGAGGCTATTACGGAAATACCGGCGCCTACGGCAGACTTGCAGGGAAAAATTGTAGACGATATCAGTAAAGGCTACTATCTGAACGACAAGATTATTCGTCACGCCAAGGTAGTGGTAGGTAAATAATTTGAAAAGTTTGAAGAGGAGGGGTTGATTGCCGCCTATGATTTTCAGGTTTCAGGTTGAATTTTTCAAAAAATAACAGATGTCAAAGAGAGATTTTTACGAGATATTAGGCGTGTCCAAAACAGCAACTGCGGAAGAGATCAAAAAGGCTTATCGCAAGGTAGCCATGCAATTTCACCCCGACAGAAATCCGGGCGACAAAGCCGCCGAGGAAAAATTTAAAGAAGCGGCCGAGGCCTATGAGGTATTAAGCGATGTTGAAAAAAGGCTCAGTACGATCGTTTTGGTCATGCGGGTTTAAGTGGTGCGGGTCGCGGCGGTGGTTTTGGTGGTGGAGGAATGAATATGGAAGATATATTCAGCCAGTTTGGGGATGTTTTCGGTGATGATATTTTTGGAAGTTTCTTTGGCGGCGGTGGAAGAGCCAGGGGCGGCGGAGCCAGAGCTCGTGGCATACGGGGAAGCAACCTGCGTGTAAAGTTGAAGCTGAATTATGAAGAAATAGCGAAAGGAGTTACTAAAAATATTAAGGTAAAGAAATATACCTCCTGTACTACTTGCGGGGCGACGGCGCCAAAGATAAAGGCAGCGTACAAACCTGCCGTACCTGTCAGGGTAGTGGCCAGGTAAGAAAAGTACAGAACACTTTTCTGGGCCAGATGCAAACGGTGACTACATGCCCCGATTGTAACGGAGAGGGAACTACTATTACTTCGAAATGCCCGAATTGTAAAGGAGCCGGAAGGGTATATGGTGAAGAAACGATCACTATTGATGTGCCGCCAGGTGTTCAGGGCGGGATGCAGTTAAGTATTGGTGGAAAGGGAAATGCGGGCGAGCGTGGCGGAGCACCCGGTGACCTGATCGTTTTAATTGAAGAAGAAACGCATGCAGAATTGCAGCGCGAGGGTTTGAATGTGGTATATGAACTTCATGTGTCGTTTACCGATGCGGTGTTTGGTACCAATGCAGAAGTGCCAACAATAGATGGCAGGGCCAAAATAAAAATACCCCTGGTACGCAAAGCGGTAAGATCTTTCGCTTAAAAGGAAAAGGATTCCCGAACGTACACTCTAATTATGAAAAAGGCGACCAGCTGATTCATGTGAGTGTTTGGACACCGCAGAACCTTAGCGATGAAGAAAAAGCTGCATTGGAAAGACTTTCAGACTCTCCTAATTTAAAGCCGCAACCTGAAAAAACAGAAAAAGGCTTTTTTGATAAAATAAAAGATTTGTTTAGTTAATATTTCCATCTTTTTTAGAAAATGGGTCCGTACTTTGTGCGGACCCATTTTTGTTTTGTATGATTGCAAAAACGATTGGCCATCTCAAATAAACGATAATCAATTAAGTAGTATATTGTTGCCCATTTAAAAAATCATCCATGTTTAAGTTAGATAATAAAAAGGCGATTGTAACCGGTGGCGGAAGCGGCATTGGTAAGGCAGTGTGTCTCGTATTTGGAAAAGCCGGTGCTCATGTGTTTGTAGCCGATCTTAATAAAGAGGCTGCAGCTACCACTGTTCAGGAAATAGAAGCCGCAGACGGCAAAGCCACTCCATTGCCCCTAAATGTGGCCAGCCAGGAAGAAGTATTGACGGCTTATACTTCCGTAGGTGTATTTGATATACTGGTAAATAGTGCCGTGTCTCACATATTGGTAAGGTAGAAACTACTTCTGCGGAAGATTTTGACCGTGTTTTTGCCGTAAATGTAAAGGGCGTTTATAATAGTTTGTACGCTGCAATTCCTTTAATGAAAGAAAATGGAGGAGGGGTTATTGTGAACCTGGCATCCATTGCTTCCAGCGTAGGTATTCCAGACCGGTTTGCTTATAGCATGAGCAAAGGTGCGGTACTGGCCATGACTTTGTCTACGGCAAAAGATTACGTTAAGGATAATATCCGCTGCAACTGTATTTCACCGGCTCGTGTTCATACACCTTTTGTAGATGGTTTCCTGGCTAAAAACTATCCAGGTAAAGAAGCCGAGATGTTTGAGAAGCTCTCTCAAACCCAACCTATCGGCCGCATGGCAAAGCCCGATGAAATTGCCGCCCTAATTTTATATCTGTGCAGCGATGAGCGTCTTTTATAACCGGCAGTGATTATCCGATTGATGGAGGATTTATCAAGCTGAATAATTAATACCTAATAATAATTTTAAATATCAAATTACAAAATGAAACTAATACGTTACGGCCAACCCGGCAGTATTAAAACAGGTGTTATTATCGATGATGTTCAATATGATACTTCAGGTTTTGGTGAGGATTATAATGAGCAGTTTTTTGAAAACGATGGTCTGGCGCGCCTGTCCCAATATGTACAGGATAATAAGAGCAGCCTGGGTAAGATTAGCGATGAAGAGCGTCTGGACAGCCCGGTGGCACGTCCGTCCAAGATATTGTGCATTGGGTTAAATTATGCTGATCACGCTAAAGAAACGGGCGCTACAGTACCCACAGAGCCGGTGATCTTTATGAAATCATCTACTTCTTTATCGGGTCCTAATGATAATATTGTGATACCAAGAGGTTCGGAAAAAACAGACTGGGAAGTTGAGCTGGCTATTGTTATTGGTAAAAAAGCCAGTTATGTAGAAGAGGCGGAAGCAATGGATTATGTAGCAGGTTATGTGTTGCACAACGATGTGAGTGAACGTGCTTTCCAGTTAGAGCGGGGCGGTACCTGGGATAAAGGTAAAGGCTGCGATACTTTTGCGCCATTAGGGCCGTTTTTAGCTACAAAGGATGAGATCGCTGACCCGGATAATTTACGTCTTTGGTTAAAAGTAAATGGCCAAACCATGCAGGACGGCACTACCGCCAATTTTATTTTTAAACTGCCTCATGTTATTTCTTATGTGAGCCAGTTTATGACCTTGTTGCCCGGCGATGTAATATCTACCGGTACACCTGCCGGCGTGGGTATGGGCTTCAACCCTTCTGTTTACTTAAAGCCTGGTGATGTAATTGAATTAGGTATCGACGGCTTGGGAACTTCGAGCCAGACCTGCGTTGCGTGGAGTAAATAATATTATAAGTGAAGATGACGGAGGACGGTTAACTGTGATTTGGTTAACGGTCCTCTTGTTATTTTTAGTCTTTTAAACATAGTATATGGCCTTAAAAATAGATGCACATCAGCATTTTTGGATATTTGACCCGCTGAGAGATAGCTGGATTGATGACTCTATGAAAAAATACAAAGAGATTTTCTACCGAAAGACCTGAAGCCGGTACTGGAAGAGAATGGTTTGGACGGTTGTGTGGTAGTGCAGAGTGATCAGTCTGAGGTAGAGAACCTTTTCCAGCTTACCAATGCTATACAAAATGATTTTGTGAAAGGCGTGGTTGGATGGGTTGATCTGCAGGCTAAAAATATAGAAGATAAGCTGGCACATTACAGCTATTATAAAAAGCTAAAAGGTTTCCGTCATGTATTGCAGGGGGAAAAAGACAGGGCTTTGATGTTGAGAAAGAAATTTATGAATGGGATTAGCCTCTTGCATCAATATAATTACACTTATGATATACTGATATTCCCCGATCAGTTAAGGTATGCCCGCAAGTTGGCAGCAGCTTTTCCAGATCAGCGGTTTGTAATAGATCATATTGCGAAGCCGTATATAAAAACAGGCGTAGTGGATGGCTGGAAGCAGGATATGCAGGCAGTTGCTGAACTGCCCAATGTATATTGTAAGATTAGTGGTATGGTTACGGAGGCTGACTGGGCGAAATGGAAACCGCAAGACTTTACACCTTACCTGGATACGGTGGTGGAGGCTTTTGGTGCTAAACGCATAATGTATGGAAGTGACTGGCCGGTTTGCCTTGTGGCTGGCTCTTACAAAAAGATGAAGGGTATTGTAGATGCTTATTTTGCTTCCTTTACAGAAGCCGAAAAAGCTGCTTTTTACGGCGGAAATGCGGTAAGGTTTTACGGTTTATAAGTTGTACTCTTTATATAAAGAGTACCTATGTATCAGGCTCAATTTTGAAGATGATATAGTGGAGGTGGATCCTAAAGTTGGAAACCTGCAATTAATATAAATTGTTAGGTGCGTTAAAGGCATAAAAGAGGCCGCAGTTTTAAACTGCGGCCTCTTTGTATTTTCGTAGAGCATTAATTATGCTTCTTCACCTCCCATCGCTTCCAGCACTTTAGGTGTTACACCGGTAAAGCTGAAGCCTCCATCGTGGAAAAGGTTTTGCATTGTAACATATTTAGTAAGATCGCTGAACATTACTGCAACATAATCGGCACAAGCTTCTGCCGGTGCATTTCCCAGCGGGCTCATTTTTTCAGCGTAATTAATAAAGCTGTCAAATCCTTTAACACCGCTTCCTGCAGTTGTTGGTGTAGGAGACTGGGAAATAGTATTCACCCTTACTTTATTTTTTTCTCCGTAATAATAACCAAACATCCTCGTTACGCTTTCCAGTAATGCTTTGGCATCAGCCATTTCATTATAGTCAGGGAACACACGCTGTGCTGCTATATAAGTAAGCGCAACAACGCTGGCATGTTCGCTTAAAGCATCCAGTTCCCAGGCCGTTCTCAATACTTTATGCAGGCTCATTGAAGAAATATCGAAGGTTTTTTGATTCCATTCATAGTTCATTTCTGTGTAGTGTTTGCCTTTGCGTACGTTAAGGCCCATGCCTACGGAGTGCAGAATGAAGTCGATTTTGCCACCAAAATGCTCCATCGATTTTTCGATCAGGTTTTTCAAATCATCCAGATTGGTAACATCGGCGCCAATAACAGGCGCGTTGCCGCATTCAGCTGCCAATTGGTTAATTGTACCCATACGAAGCGCTACCGGCGCGTTAGTTAAAACAATTTCTGCTCCCTCAGCGTAGCATTTCTGGGCTGTTTTCCAGGCAATGGATTTTTCATCCAGCGCACCAAATATAATTCCCTTCTTTCCCTTTAAAAGATTATAAGCCATTAGATAAAAATTAGAGGGTAAATGTAAGAATGATTTTTGATTTGAAACAATTATATGGAAAGCGATCTCCCTTCTCAGGCGGTGGGATATAACTATAGCACCTGGTGCGGCAGTAAATTACATAAAGGTTTTAGCTGGTCTATGTCTTTTTACTCCCCGGTTATAAACAGCCTTTGTTACAAAATGCCCGAGCGCGGCGCCTACTAAAATGTCGCTGGCCCAATGCCGGTTATTATAAACGCGGGATAAGGCAGTTAAAGAAGCAATAGAATAGGCTACCGGAGCCACCCACTTCTGATCGGGAAATTCCATCGCCAATGCTGTAGCCAGGGTAAATGCGATGGTTGAATGGGCCGACGGGAAAGAAGTGTATTTGGACTTTGAAAATGGTGCAGCAAAATTAAAAGGTGTTGCGGCGGCATCGGGTCTTTGTCTTTGTATAACGTTCTTACCGACAAAACAAATAACAGATGAAATAGCCATTGCTTTTCCGCCTCTTAACCCAATACTTTCAACATGAGGGTTTTTAATTGCCAAACCAGTTACATAAATCGCAGGAAAACCATTAAGCCATAAATATTACCCACAGGTTCCACTCCCCGTGCAATGCTGTTGGTAAAATTATTTTGATTGTGCCGGGCAATGCTTTTAATTTCTTTGTCCAGCAGCATCAGGCTTCCCACGCCGCCCGCCAGTGCGGAGAATTTTAGCCAATCTTTCTTTTGCCAATGAAACGGGCTTGCTGTAATAGCTACACCATCTTTGAAGCTATTAACAACAAACGCTTTATTTAATTTTTCAAATTCTAAAGGACGTGGGATGCTGTCATTGGCCAGATGCTGCTTTGTCAGGCTATTTTGTGAAAATGCCTGCGCGTGCAGTGAGGTTTTACTACAAAAAGAAATATCGCTAATGTATAGCCAAATATGAAGCTTTTCAAATGGAGTAGAGGATTTAGTAAAAGCTAATTAAATAGAAAGGTAATCGTACAATAAGGCGATTGCTGTCAGGCCCCCGCCATATATGCCGGCCATGGCACAAAACAAGGCCAGCGCATAAAAGATCAACCCAAAAGTGGTAGAACTCGATGTGAGCTTATTGTTTAGAAACCGGTAGGTATAAACGCCGCCAATCAGCATTATCGGTATAACGCACAAGATGAGCGTGAGTTTTAGTCCTACCATATCTAAAGTTTTTAATTTTGAACCATTTCCCGGGCATTTTCCAGCGCAGCGGCAGTTGGCTTTTCACCACTTAACATCTGAGCAATTGCCGTAATGCGTTCATCTGTATCTAATTGCCTGATATTGGTTTTTACCTTTTCGCCCGACAGCTCTTTGTAAACAAAGAAATGAGCGTCTGCTTTTCCAGCGATCTGAGGTTGATGGGTAATGCAAATCACCTGTCTATTGTCTGCCAGCGTTTTCATAATGATACCTACCTGTTTGGCAGCTTCGCCTGAAATGCCGCTATCTATTTCATCGAATATCAGCGTAGGTAAATCCATTTTCTGGGCCACCAGGCTCTTAACACAAAGCATCAATCGACTTAACTCACCTCCACTGGCTACTTTACTCACCGGTTTAAATTGACCACTTTTGTTGGCATCAAATAAAAAATCAATAGCATCAATACCATTAGCAGCAGGAACCTGTGGCAATATGGAAACCTGCAATCTTGCATTCGGCATACCTACCTGGGTCAGCGACTGGTTCACACTTTTTCAAAAGCGGGTACCTGCTTTTTACGGGCCTGTGATATCTTTTCTCCGAGGGATACTGTTTTATTTTGATGATCAGACACCTGGGCTTCCAGCGAGGCTATATTGTCTGCGATATTAAGAACGGCTTCCAGCTTTTCTTCTAATTGCTTTTGAATAGCTAAAAGTTCGTTGGTTGACTGAACGCCATGCTTTTTCTGTAACTTATATCCTGCAGACATACGCTCGTTCAATTCTTCAATCTTCTCTGCATCGTAGTTGATGTGATCGTTCAGGCGTTCCAATTCATCTGCAATATCACTCAGTTCGATCTGGGCACTTTGAAGCCTGCTGTTGATCTCCGGCAGATCTTTATGAAAGCCGGTATAACTGTTTAATAAATTAGAAAGCGTTTTCAATTGTTGCGTAATAGGTTGTTCACCCTCTGCCAGTTCGCCGCAAACCCGGTTCAAGGTATTTTTGATGCCTTCTGCATTAGACAGCATTTTGAGCTCGGCCTCAATCGCTTCCAGTTCATCTTCTTTCAAATTCAACGCAGCCAGTTCATCGTATTGGAAACGGTTATAATCGCTTTCTTTTTCAAACTGAAGTTGCTGTTGTTGTAGTATTGCCAGGTCTTTTTCAGTTTGTTTCCACAGGCGGAAGCTTTTTTATAGTCGGCCAGCACTTCATAGGTATCTGCCAACGCATCAACCACATTTACCTGGAAGTTATTATCACCTATAGATTGTGTATCGAATTGTTGATGCAAATCCACCAATAACGCACTCAGGCTTTGTAATTGCGAGAGATTGACAGGCGTATCGTTAATAAAAGCCCTGCTCTTGCCACTAGGTGCTATTTCCCGCCTAACTACCAGTTGGGTTTGATCGTCGAGGTCGTTTTCTGTAAGAAACTGTTTCACGACATTGTTGCCCACGACCAGGAAATGACCTTCGATCACGCATTTCTTTTCTTTATTCACTAAAGAAGAAATTTCGGCTCTTTCGCCTAATATCAGGTTCAGGGCTCCGATTATAATCGATTTTCCGGCACCTGTTTCACCGGTAATAATATTCATGCCGCGGGAAAAATCAATCTCCAGCGCATCAATAATCGCATAATTATGTATAGATAAATGTTGCAGCACAGGGCAAATTTAGTGGATAAGCTCATTTCCCAAACAGGATGCTGTATTTTAGTCTTTTAAATATTTGTTATTGGATACCCGGGTTGACATTAATGGCTATTGTATAAAGGTGAATTTAAAAGAATATTCGGTTCACCTGGTCTGTAACTATGAGTTGATGGATGCGATGAAATCCGGCTTTTGGAACATAGAAAAGCTTTGTCAGCAGGTACTGTATTTGCATGAGCAGCATTTTGGAGCACCACTCAAAATACCGCTTAACTCTTTAATCATTGAAGTGCTGGGGCATGCTTACGCCTATAAGATCCTGCTGCGGCTGAGAAAGATTGCAGATTTAAAACTCTTCAGGAAATTTTCTTTAAATGCCTGTAATATAGACTGTGGCGACAGTGCTCATGATAGTAACCGCTGGTTTTGGGATATGATGGGGTTTTTAAAGGGCTTATTGTTTTTAGGGGTAAGGAAGGTTTAGAAAACGGACTCCTGTTGGTTCAGTTCTTCTAATTCTGAGTCGGTGAAAATCCTCGACCTGATCATAAACCGTAGACCCAGGGGTATTTCAAGGGAAAAGCTGCTGCCCCGGCCTTTTGTAATATCCAATGTTAGTTGGGTATGCTTCCAGTAGTCAAACTGGTCGGCTGCCATATAAAATTTGCAACCGGCTACTTCACCCAGGCAAACATCTATATTGCCTATTTTAAAATCATCAATAGCAAAGCACATGGGCTGACTACCATCGCAGCATCCGCCGCTCTGATGAAAGAGCAGGGGACCATGTTGAGCCCTTAGTTTTTCAACTACAGCTTCAGCCTCCGGGGTAATTAAAACTCTTGCAATCATAACTGTGATTTTATAAAAAATGGCCGCGCCGCCAGGGCAGCACGGCCTCCAAACCTCTAATTGCCTATTTTAAAAAAATCCTAATTTTTGTTTAGCGTAGGAGATCAACATATTCTTGGTTTGACGATAATGGTTGAGCATCATTTTATGGGTCTCTCTGCCAAATCCAGATTTTTTGTAACCGCCAAAAGGAGCGTGGGCAGGGTAGGCATGATAACAGTTGACCCAAACCCGGCCGGCCTGTATCGCACGTGGTACCTGGTATAGCTCATGCGCATCCCTCGTCCAAACCCCGGCACCTAATCCGTATAGTGTATCATTGGCAATGGCTATGGCTTCTTCTGTTGTTTTGAATGTTGTAACGCAGGTAACCGGACCAAAGATTTCTTCCTGGAAAATGCGCATTTTATTGTGACCTTTAAAGATGGTCGGTTGAATATAATATCCATGCTCCAAACCGCTATTTTGATGGAATGCTTCCCCGCCGGTTAAGGCAATCGCGCCTTCTTGTTTACCAATATCCATGTAGCTGAGTATTTTATTGTACTGGTCTTCAGAAGCCTGCGCGCCCATCATAGTAGAGCCATCCAAAGGATTCCCGAGTTTAATAGCTTTGGTTCTTTGCACTACGCGATCCATGAATTTATCATAAATATTTTCATGTACCAGTATACGACTCGGGCAGGTGCATACTTCACCCTGGTTCAAGGCAAACATAACCGCACCTTCAATTGCTTTGTCAAAAAAATCGTCATCTGCGTCGGCAACTGATTCAAAGAATATATTAGGACTTTTGCCTCCCAGTTCCATGGTAACTGGAATCAGGTTTTCTGATGCATACTGCATGATTAGACGCCCGGTTGTGGTTTCACCCGTAAAAGCCACTTTCTGTACACGGGGTGATTGTGCTAAAGGCTTTCCGGCTTCTACGCCAAAGCCAGTTACCACATTAAGTACGCCTTTGGGTAGCAGGTCTCCGATTAATTCCATTAGACACATGATGCTGGTAGGCGTTTGTTCGGCCGGCTTTACCACTACGCAACAGCCTGCAGCCAGTGCCGGCGCAATTTTCCAGGCGCCCATCAATAAAGGAAAATTCCAGGGAATAATTTGGCCTACCACGCCAATAGGTTCATGCAGATTGATGCTCACCGTAGTCTCATCATGTTCACTGATCGTTCCTTCTTCACTGCGTATAACACCGGCAAAATAACGGAAGTGATCTACTACAAGTGGTAAATCGGCTGCACGGGTTTCACGGATGGCCTTACCATTATCGATGGTTTCTACCGTAGCCAGGTATTCGAGATTGTCCTCAATAGTTTGGGCAATTTTTAATAAAATATTACTCCGCGTTCCGGCACCGGTTTTACTCCAGGTTTTAAAGGCTTCCTGTGCCGCCTCAATGGCTTTATTAATATCTTCCTCATTACCACGGGCCGCCTGGGTAAATGGCTTGCCGTCGATAGGAGATATATTGTCAAAATACTCGCCGCTGCTCGGTGGAACCCATTCGCCGCCTATATAGTGTTCATAGCGTTCTTTAAATTGGGGGCGGGTGGCCAGGTTGGATGCCGCAGGTGTTGCGGCGGTTGTAGTGCTCATATTTCAAGAATTTTTATCGTTAAACAATGCTCTAAGTTTCAATTATTATGATCAACTGATAGTAATAATCGTATCTATTTATAGCACAATCGTACCTGTAGAATTTAAAGATATTTTATGTTTTGAAAGCCATAAAATGTCTTAACTTACAAAGCGAGATTGCTCTATGTCCAGTGGTGAATTATTAAATAGAATCGCTTTTACACAGAAAAATGAGTTACAAACGCTTGTTGAGAACAGGCGTATCTATAACCTCAATGGCTGTGAGCTCAATATCTTTGAGTCGTACGAAACAGCTTACCAGGTGCCCCTTGCTTTTAATGATGTAGTGATCACAAGTATGATTGCCGGTAAAAAAATATGCATCTGCCTGATAAGCCTTCTTTTGACTATTTACCGGGAGAAACGGTGATAGCGAATGCAAGAGAAAAAATGCTGATCGATTTTCCTGAAGCCTCAGAGCTGAATGCCAGCCAATGTATTGCGCTGACATTAGATGGGGGATATGTTGCCGAAACAGTTCAGTATTTAAATCATCATTATAATACCAGTAACGAAGCTGCTTCCTGGAAGCTCACCTTCGATCACTATCACTTTCAGAATAATAACGAGATCGCCTTATCGCTGAATAAGTTGATACGTATTTGTTGCAGCGACGACCTGGCTAAGAATGTTTATGCCGACCTCAACCTGAAAGAACTCCTGATACGACTGATGCAAAGTCAGCGTTTAAAGGTCTCTTCGGCAGAAAGTCTGACGCATTCAAACAGCAGCCGGTTGAATTATGTGCTCAACTATATTCAACAACATCTGGGTTCTAAAATTTCTGTGGACCTTTTGAGCCGGAAAGCGTACCTGGGCAGAAATCATTTTTTTAAATGGTTTAAAGAACAATTAGGAATAACGCCATTGGAATACATCAACCAGGAGCGTATTCGCATGGCCAAACAGCTGCTTACCGATAAGAATAGTAGTGTTGGAGAAGTGAGCTTGCAATGTGGTTTTAATGATGTGAACTACTTTGTTCGTCTCTTCAAAAAAACAGAAGGTATCACGCCCGGTGCATACCAGTCTGTGCGGCTGTAACCTGCCTTATTTTTATCCATTTTAATATACTTCGAACAATTGGTATATATTAGCTTGTTCGTTTCATAAATAAAACAAACAGCTTTTAGATGAAGATCGCAATTATAAATGGCCCCAATTTAAACCTGCTGGGACAAAGAGAGCCTGGCATTTACGGCTCACAAGGATTTGATTCATTTCTAGAAACATTAAGAACTCGTTTTCCGGATATTGTATTGGAGTATTTTCAAAGTAATATTGAAGGAGAGTTAGTTGATGCGCTTCAACGATTTGGGAATGAAGCAGAAGGTATTGTATTAAACCCCGCGGCATACACACACACTTCCGTGGCTATAGGCGATTGTATTGCTGCCATAAAAGCTCCGGTGGTAGAAGTACATATCAGCAATGTACACGCCAGGGAAGAGTTCAGGAGGCTGTCTCATGTAAGTGCAAAGGCAGCGGGTACCATTTGTGGTTTAGGGCTCGATGGTTACCGGTTGGCGATTGAGTATTTTATTAATAAGAGTTGACAGATTGCAGTTGACTGTTGACGGATAAATTATCAGAACATGCTTTTGATAATGTGTTGATAAAAGTTATAGAATAAGCGTACAGAAAAGTGACCGTTTTTTAAAATAGGTCTCAAATAAAAATCAAAAACAAACTAACGATGCAGCCTGGTAATAAACCTGTTTCTATTTTTAATTTGACGGTTATAGTAGCCGCATTGGGCTATTTTGTAGATATATACGATCTGTTGCTTTTTGGTATTATCCGTATTCCTAGTTTGCGGAGATGGGTTTAACACCCGATCAGATCACTACCGATGGTGAAAGCATTCTTTCCTGGCAAATGTTCGGGTTAATGCTGGGGGCATTCTTTGGGGTATTGTTGGTGATAAGAAAGGGCGATCCAGCGTTTTGTTTGGATCGATACTATTGTACTCATTAGGAAACATAGCCAACGGTTTTGTACAGACTGTGGAACAATATAAGTGGATCAGGTTTGTTGCAGGTATTGGCCTGGCTGGAGAATTGGGTGCTGGAATTACATTGGTCGCGGAGCTGTTGCCCAAAGAAAAAGGGGTATCGGTACATCCATAGTAGCAGGCTTTGGAATAACAGGGGCGGTAGCCGCTTTCTTTATTAAGGAAAATTTTCATTGGCGCACCTGCTATTTTATTGGGGGCGGATTAGGTCTGGCGCTGTTATTACTTCGGGTTTCTGTATTAGAGTCGGGTATGTTCCAGAAAATGAAGGCAAAGGATGTGAAGCGCGGAAGGATCTTTATGTTGATCAATAATCGCGAACGGCTGACACGTTATGTACAAAGTATTTTGATAGGCGTTCCTACCTGGCTTGTAATTGGCATCCTCATCACTTTTAGTAAGGAGTTTGCCAAAGAGTTTGGTATTACAGAAGAAATAGATCCCGGTAAATCTATCATGTTCGCCTATGCGGGTTTGGCTGTGGGCGATGTAACGATCGGCCTGGTGAGCCAGTGGCTGAAAAGCCGTAAAAAAGCAATGTATATTTTTTATGCTATTACGGCTTTATTTATGGTATTGTATTTTACGCTGCAGTGGAATGGCAGCGCCTCTTTAATGTATTTTTTATGTGCAGCCTTAGGTTTTGGCTCAGGTTTCTGGGCGATCTTTGTTACTATTGGTGCCGAGCAGTTTGGTACCAACCTCAGGGCAACTGCAGCCACTACTATACCCAATATGGTTAGAGGTACTGTGCCGTTGATGTTATTGCTGTTCCAGTTTTTAAGAAGTTTACCCGGCGTGGGTTATATAAACGGGGGCATTTACACCTGTGCTATTGTTTTTGCTATTTGCACTATAGCGGTGCTTACTTCCAAAGAAACCTTTCATAAAGATCTGAATTATGAGGAGGTGTAGGGGAGTGATGATTAATGAGTGATGAGTGGCAAATAATGAAAATAGGTTACTCGGTGCAAAAATCCACTATTTCTTTTTCGTCAATTTCGTTCATACATTTAAAATGACCGCGCGGGCATTTTGCCAGGCCGTACTTGGAGCAGGGGCGGCAACTTAGATCAACGCCCGAAATAAGTACCTTGTCAATTTTATAGGGTTGAACACCCAGTAGCTCTGGAACGGTGCTGCCCCAGATGGACGCAATGGGCTTATTAAAGGCCTCTGCAATATGTGTAAGACCCGTGTCAAAACCAATGATGGATACAGCTTTTGACACGAGGAAAACTGATTCGTCAAGGCTGGTAGCGCCGCAGGCATTGTAAACATTGTTGCCAACAGCTGCTGCAACTATTGCCCCGTTCTCTTTACATCGTTTCCTCCTAGCAACACAACGGGCTGGTTTAAATTTTTACAAATGGATATGATTTTCTCGTTGGGCATACGTTTGGTAAAATGGGCAGCGCCAATAATAAAACCAATATAGCCTTCACGGTGAGTAGCAGGCAACAGCGTGGCGATATCGTGATGGTTCTTTACAAAATAATCAATAGGCTTATTATCGTTTACGATGCCCAGGGGAGCTGCAGCTTTTAGATAACGGTCTACCAGGTGCACCGGTGGTACCAGCTGTTTTCTCAGCTTAAGACTGAGCCATTTAAGTATAGTTTGCTTATTATAGGTATACGATTTGATACCCGTTTTGAGCTTTATAATACTTGTTCTTAAATTACTATGCAGATCTATAATACAATCATATTTTTCAGCTTTGATCTCGGCAATTGTATCGTTGAGTTTTTCTTTTAATAATAACAGTTTGTCCAGATAAGGATTCCCTTCATAAATATACTTAAACTGCGGCTTGGTAATGAAATGAATCTCAGCGCCCGGTAATTGTTGTTTTAAGCAACGCACTACAGGTGTCGTATAAATAACATCGCCCAGTGAGCTAAAGCGGATAACCAGTATTTTAAGGGATGCTGACAAACGATATGGAGATTAGGATTTAGAAATCAGATATTGGGTACCGGATGCCGGATAATAGATGCTAGACAAAGCGGACCGATGATTACCGGTTGGTTTTTATTCTTTCTTTATTTTACTAATAATGGCGGTAGTGGAAATGCCCTGTACAAAAGGCATGATCTTTACTTCGCCGCCATGGGCTATAACTTCTTTGGCCCCTACAATAGAATCAATATTATAATCGGCCGATTTTACCAGCACGTCCGGCAACAACGCTTCGATCAGCTTTATGGGTGTGTCATCACTGAAAAGAACTACCATATCTACAAACTGTAGTGCCGCTAAAAGAGTCGCCCTGTCGCGCTCGCCAATTACAGGACGGCTATTACCTTTTAATCTTTTTACAGAAGCATCGGTATTTAAACCAATAATCAATTTGTTACCATTACTTTTTGCATGAGCGAGCGACTTTACATGGCCCGCATGGAGAATGTCAAAAACGCCATTGGTGAAAACAACTTTTTGCGCTTCTTTTTCCCATTGGTTTCTTACAACTACAGCATCTTCCAACGAAAGAATCTTGTTTTCGATACTTGTTTCTATCGGGTTATTCGTGCTCATTGATTAAAGATAGTATTTCATCAATAGTAACAGCCACACTTCCCACTTTACTTACAGCTATAGCAGCCGCGTAGTTGGCCAATTCACAAGCTGTGGCCAGGTCCAGCCCGCAGGCCACAAAATATCCGAGCGAAGCAAAAACGGTATCTCCCGCACCGGTTACGTCAAAAACCTCGCGTGCTTTTACAGGAAAGTTATGGTCAGATTTTTTTGATATAAGGGAAAGACCCTCTTCAGAACGGGTGACTACCAGGTATTGCGATTTAGTTTTTGAGATAAGCTTTCGCGCTGCCTTAATCAGCTGTTCATTGGTTTCGATCTTTTCTGTAACGGTTGCTTCCGCCAGTTCTCTTTTGTTGGGTTTGATCAACCAGGCACCTGCATACTTTTCGTAATGTAAGCCCTTAGGATCAACCATCACTTTTTTCCCCGCGGCCTGGCAGAGCTGCAATAGCTTTTGAGTAAAACTATGAGTTAATAGTCCTTTATTGTAATCGGACAATAATACCAGGTCGGTATGCAAGAGTTTCGCCTGTAATTTGTCCAGCAACCTGGTTTCAATGTTGGCATCTATATCTGCAGTTGTTTCGCGGTCTACGCGTAGCAATTGGTGGTTGCCGGCCATAACGCGGGTTTTTAAAGTCGTAGGCCGGGACTTATCTGCCACCACACCGGTTGCGTCTATTTTTTCCTTTTTTAATTGGCTTAATACGGTAGCTGCCACTGGATCGCTACCGGTAACCCCGCAGATGGAAACCTTAGCATTGAGTTTATACAGGTTTTGAGCCACGTTTGCGGCACCACCCAGTGTAACCGTTTCACTTTTTACATTTACTACCGGTACCGGGGCTTCAGGCGAAATGCGACTGGCAGATCCCCAAATATAACGGTCAGCCATAATGTCCCCTATAACCAGGATATGTGGCTGATTTTTAGTGCGCCGGAGTAGCGATACTTCCTCTTTATTAATCATGTATTGTAAATAGTTCGCTAAAATAGCATTTTTGCCAAAAGCCGCAACTCATAAATAAAAGATAAAAATATCCTATAGTTCAGCGGAAGAGCTAATTTTATAGTTATAAATTCTTATATGAGGATATTGATTGTAGGTTTTATTGCAGTTATTTTATTTTCTTGCAAAAAGGATCCGGTTACTCCCCAACAACCTGTTGAAGATACCAGAACTTATCAGCAAAAACTATCAGACACTTTGTTTAAGCTGGCGCAGCAGGTATATTATTGGAACACGCAAATTCCGGATAGTGCGAGTTTTAAACCTCTTGGGTATGCGAATTCCGATACTTTGAGCGGATTGAAAGCAGAATTATTGGCTATTACTAAAACTAATACATTCGAGGGTACTGGTACATCAGCCAAGTACTCGTACCTGGTGAAAACTTCTGATTTATATGATGGAGGAAGCACCGCTTATGCCATAACTGATCAAGGCAGAGTAGGAGAGATGAAAATGACCCTTGATGGTAAAGAGAATGATTTGGGGTTTACCCTCGGCATCATTCCTGTCTATTATTCAGCTGTAAACACGTTAGATAGCATTCCTTATTCAAAACGTGATAGTTCAGTAGTTTATGTAAGGAAGGTGACTAATGGCTCTCCAGCTTATATGGCGGGTTTACGCCGGGGAGATGTATTAGTTAATGCAGAGTTAGATTATGACAAATATGGCGCTACTCCCTTGAATAATTTGCTTAACGGTAGTTCGGCTAAATTATTATTGTTTATAAAACAAAAACGAAAACGAGGGATACTTTGGCAACATTTACCAAATCGGTTTATACTTTCAATCCTGTTTTAAGAGACACTGTAATAACCATTGGCGCCAAAAAAATTGCCTACGTCGCTTACGAGTCTTTTACGGTTGACACAAACTCGGAGCCTGCATTGGATGCCTCATTTAGTAAATTTACCGGTGCAACTGATATCGTAGTTGATTTACGGCACAATGGAGGAGGCTATGTGACAGTGGCGGAATATTTGATCAATTTGCTTGCGCCTCAGTCTTCGCAGGGAAAAATGGCTTTTGCAGAATATTATAATGCAACCATGGTGAACAAGCAGGCAATATTATTGAAAACGCAACCTGTTTATTTAAATAATGTGCGTCAAAATTATAGCTACTATGACTTAGATTATTCGGTTTCAGAAAATACAACGAACGTGAATAAGAAAGGGAACTTTAATAGTTCCAATAATGTTCCTACTATTTATTTTATCGTGAGTAAAAGCACTGCGTCAGCTTCAGAGCTTGTTATTAATAGTTTAAAGCCTTATTATAATGTTGTTTTAATAGGCGCTGCTTTTTCTGATAATGGTGCATTAACTTATGGTAAGCCAATAGGTTTCTTTGAGCTGAGACTAGGAACGTACAGCGTGTTTCTTTCCAGCTTTGAAACAAAAAATGCGCAGGGTGCCGGTGGTTATTTTACAGGTATGTCTACCAATTATCAGGCGTTTGATGACGTCAGATTCAATTTTGGGGACCCTAATGAGATTTGCTTTCTAAGAGCAATCAGGTTAATAACAGGTGTGTCTACCTACTTGCCGGGATCTATCGCATCTTCAACGCTTGGACGATCTGTTTATAGTGGCACTACGCAAAATATGATCGGAAGAGCAATAGGAGATGTGAGTAATATTTCCGGAATGATAGCAACACCCCAAAAGTAGGAGGATTATTCTTATTTGATTTCTACTGTTGTTTTTTCGACCTTTTTTGCGTGCTGTCTATTTTGGGGTCTTTTATATTTCTTTCAGGCAAAGCTTCCTTGGCCGGCCGATGGGTTGGCTTTTTTGAAGAACAACACGCTGTCAGAAATAATGAAAGCAAAAGGCCCGGTAGTATACTAGTAAAGCGATTCATAGTTTCTTTTTGTTTTTGGCGGGTTGAACTGCTACTTCTTTCTGTGTAATTAAGCGAATAGAGTCAGATTTTTTAAATTGTGCTCGCTTCACTGTGTTCATATTTTTGTCTGTTTGCTCCCGCTGTTTAATATAATCTTTGGCTGATTTTGAATTACCGGTTTGTGCATTTATCGCAATGCTTAAAAGGGAAGTAGCTGCTACCAGAAAAAATTTCATCATCCTTTTTTATTTTATAGATGCTTGAAACCTTCAAAAGGTTTGCTGCTATATTTCAACCGATACTGCCAGCCAGGCCATCATTCCCATGCCGGTTTCGATGGCATTTTCGTTGATGTCGAAAGTAGGCGTATGCACATTCCTGATATTTCCAGGATCGCTCATAACACCCAAACGATAAAAGCAACCGGGTATTTTCTGGGTATAATAACCAAAGTCTTCTGCGCCCATTCTTATTTCTGTTTCCTCCACCTGGTCATTACCTAAAAACCGGATTGCCTTTTGTTTAGCTTCTACCGTCAGAGGTTCGTTATTGAATACATTAGGGTAACCTACATCGATATTCAGGTCCAGCTCAGCACCCATTGCTGTAACGAGGTTGTGCGAAATCGTTCTGATTAATTCATGTGCTTCAAAACGCCAATCCTCGTCCATTGCCCTGAAAGTGCCCATCAGTTTTACTTCACCTGGAATTACATTAGTGGTGGTACCCGCATTGAAAGCTGTAATAGATAATACAGATGGATTCAAAGGGTTTTTCTGCGGCTGATTACCTGTTGCAAAGCGATCACCAAATGTGATGCGATAAGGATCGGATCGATAGTTGACTGCGGAGCCGCCGCATGGCCACCCCTTCCCTTTGATAGTGAAATATAATTCATCTGCACTAGCCATTACCTTTCCGGCTCTAAAGCTTACCTTACCGGTAGCTAACCCGGGGTGTACGTGTAGCCCTAATATGGCATCAGGTTTAGGGTTTTCTAAAACACCTTCCTTTATCAGCAGACTGGCGCCGCCTGGGTTTTTTCTTCTCCGGGTTGAAAAATAAGTTTTACCGTTCCTTCCCACTCGTCTTTCATTTCACTTAATATCTTTGCTGCTCCCAACAAACAGGTAGTGTGCACATCATGACCACATGCATGCATTACACCTTCATTTAGCGATTTGTAGGGTACATCATTTGCTTCTAATATAGGCAGTGCGTCCATATCTGCTCTCAGGGCAATCAGTTTTTATCCGGGTTCTTACCCTTAATCAGTCCTATAACTCCGGTCTGTGCTTTTGTTTCGAAAGGGATGCCTAAAGCCGTTAATTGGCTCTTTACAAATTCAGCAGTTTTAAACTCCTGGTAACTTAGTTCGGGGTTCGCATGCAAGTGGCGTCTTACCTGTATAAATTCAGGAGTGTACTGTTTCGCCAGCAATTGTATTTTTTCAACCATTTGGCAAACGTACAGAAAAATTTAATGTTTGTTTAATATAGCTGGTTACTTCATTTGTTAAAGTAAATGCAGATAAGATGAAGAGTAAAAAAAACTTAAGCATACTTATGCTTAAACTGGAGTATTCTTTTCAGCGCTTCGTTTTCTATTTGCCGGTGCAGCCGGTCGCTGCTGTTAATGGCTACTAATTCCATTTTAAACTTCACAAAGTCTTTTCCTATTTGTTCTACAGATAATTTTACTTCATTCTCTTTTTCCAGATCCGGATGTGTCCTGAGCAGGCCTTGCAGATCGGCTTCGAGTTCGTCTGAATGATGTGCTACAGTGAGTGGTAGCTCAAATTTTACATAGAAAAATTTAGACCGGTGAACTGATAAGTTGGTAATGGATTGAGTATAAAAGAAGTTATTAGGGATCATTACAACATCGTCTTCCTCGTTCTTCAGTACAATGTTAGATAAAGTAATGTCTTCAATTCTGCCTTTTTCATTGCCGATTTTTACCCGGTCCCCGATGGAGAGTTGTTCCGAAAACATGATGAGTAAGCCACTGATCATATTGGTAATGTAATCCCGGAAAGTGACTGCTATTGCCATCGCAACAATGGTCATACTGGTTAAGAATTCGACAGGATTAATACCCAGCCCTACCATAAAGGCTAGCAGGAAAAAAGCTACATTTAATATAGCCGTAAGCTGACTGATGCCCAATATAAAATTACCTCGTACTGTTTTCTTCGCGTGGCGGGTGTTATAAAATGAAATTAAAATAAACCTGATGATGGACACGGCCGTACTGGGAAGTAGAAAGGTCCAGGCTCCGTTGATCAGCTGGATGATCCATTTGTGTTGCTGTACTGAAGGTAGGTAAACGTTTACCGCAAATATTATTAGAGAGACAACGATTTTAATGATAAAGTAAGGTGTGGGTTTCGCGTTCCCTGATTCTTGTGAACTCATAGTATTATGCGATCATTATAACAATTAGAAACTGTCATTGCCTTGAGCAAAAAGATTTTAATTATAGCGCTATGTTTTCTAAAACGTTTACTTCTTAATGGGTCAACCAGTCTTACTCCTGTTCATCAGCTTCTTCCGGTTTTACTTCAACCGTATCATTCATAATAAAGATATTGCCCGGAAACATAGAGGACATCCTTTTTTGATAAGCTTCCGCTTCATTTCTTGAAGTGAAATTACCTGCTTTTACTTTGTAATAGGGCGACTGATACCACATATAGGCCTTCAGCTCAGGGAAGTTGGTGAGAATTTTAGTCCGGGCCGCCAATGCTTCACCCCGATTGTTGCTGCTTACTACTAATAACCGATAACCCCTTGCTGTTCTGCGCTTAGATGTATTTCGGGTGGAAAGGTCATTGGTTTCCGCCTGTTTTTTCAGCAGGATATCGATCCGGGGATCTTTATACACATTAATGCTGCCTGCTGTTTGAGCAAACAAACCGGTAGTTAGGAAGAGAAGAGATACGAACAAAAGAGTTTTCATGACCAAATCTATTTATTTTTCTTAGATTAGTTTTTTCAATAAAACGTTGCGCACAAAATTAGTATAACTTGTTTTAAGTTGGGCGATAAAAGCTAAAACTCTCTGTTTATGAACGATACTACCGAAATTATAGGATACTTGGCTACCGTGTTTCTGGTTGTTTCTTTTTACCCAGAAATGTAAGGTATATAAGAGTCATTAATTTTTTTGCCTGCCTGGTATTTGTGGTTTACGGTGTGCTGCTTGGGTTAAAATGGCCGATTATTATAAGTAACGGGCTGATAGCGCTTATTCAGTTGTATCATTTGTTTTTTAACAAGAAAAACCTGTCCCAACACCAACAGTAAGTTTACAAGTTCCTATTTTTGTTGCCCAACAACATGCAGCATCCATCAGTAGCAATAGTTATTTTAAACTGGAACGGTAAAAAATACCTGGAAGAATTTCTTCCTCACCTGCTACTGTCTACCTACGGCAATTATAGGGTAATTGTTGCTGATAATCATTCAACTGATGATTCATTGAGTTTTCTGCAACAAACCTATCCAGAAATAGAGATCATACGGCTTACTGAAAATTATGGATTTGCGAAGGGCTATAACCTGGCGCTTCAGCAGGTAGCAGCCGACTATTATTTGCTCTTGAACTCTGACGTGAAGGTTACGCCAGGTTGGATGGAACCCATGGTAGCTCTATTAGAGAAGGATCCGCAGATAGCAGCATGCCAGCCCAAGTTATTATCCTATCATCATCCCCGTTTCTTTGAGTATGCGGGAGCTGCGGGAGGGTGGCTCGATCATTATGGTTATCCATTTGCTATGGGGCGTGTATTTGATGTTTCAGAAGAAGATCAGGGACAGTACGATGAGAGTGTTCCTGTCTTCTGGGCAACCGGGGCTGCTCTTTTCATCCGGTCGAATGTTTTTCATGAGGCTGGCGGATTTGATAATTACTTTTTCGCGCACCAGGAAGAAATTGATCTTTGCTGGCGGATACAGTTATTAGGGTATACAATTTATAGTTGCCCCGCTGCTGTAGTATACCATGTAGGTGGAGGTACATTACCTAAAGGCAATTCGCTGAAAACGTATTTAAACTTTCGCAATAACAATATCATGATATATAAGAATATGCATGGGTTGCGAAGGGGATATGTTTTACTTGCCAGGTTCTTCCTGGATGCCGTGTCTGCATTTAAAAGTTTGCTGAAAGGGGATGGAGGATATTTTGTAGCAGTATTCAGCGCTCATCTTTCTTTTGCCAAATGGATAGTGGCAGATCAAAAGAAAAGTGTTTTTCCTAAAAGTAAAGTGGCAGCTCTTAATGGCTATCTGCGTAAATGTGTTGTATGGGCTCACTTTGCAGGGGGTAAGAACAAGTTTTCAGAAATAGTGAAAGGCAATTGCAGGGGCGTTAAAAAATGAGGTAAATGCTTGCTTATTTAAGGTTGTTTCCTTTATTTTTGCACCACAATATTATAATTACATGGAACCATTTGATGTAGAAAAGCTAAAGGAGCAGGAGTATCAGGAGAGTTTACAGAATTATGAAAAGAAAGACTTTGGCCAGAGTTGGGTTAGGGCTTCTGCTTATATTTTTTATTTGAGTATTGCCTGCTTTTTCCTGATGACATGGGGTGGTTGCTATAGGTTATATACAAAGCAATTTGAGAAGCCTAAAGTGCACATTCAGGAGAGTACTTTGTATACTCCTAAGTACAAATAATTTTTTTAAAATTATTTTGCTATTTAAAATAAAGCTCTTATATTTGCATCCCGTTACGAAATACAGTAGCACAAAAACAAAAGTTCTTTATAAGCGGAAGTAGCTCATTTGGTAGAGCACGACCTTGCCAAGGTCGGGGTGGCCGGTTCGAGCCCGGTCTTCCGCTCTGAAAAGTCCTCTCGAAAGAGAGGGCTTTTTTGACGAATTCCGTCAAGCCCTGGTGGTGGAATTGGTAGACACGCAGGACTTAAAATCCTGTGGGCAGCAATGTCCGTGCGGGTTCAAGTCCCGCCCGGGGCACCAAAATTTAGAGGTTCGCGAAAGCGAGCCTTTTTTTATGTATTTGCTAGTTGCATGGCACGCAAATTGTCCTCTTACCGATAATTATTCTTTTGCCTTCAAAAAGCCATGACCACTCAAACTATTATAGGTGTTGTAGCCAGTGTTTGCACTGCAGTGTCCTTATTTCCCCAATTAGTAAAAATCATACGCGAGAAGAAGGAGTCTGATATCTCTTACTGGATGCTGGCGATCCTGATTTCAGGCCTGGCTTTGTGGGTATGGTATGGAGTGATGAGCGAAGATTATATCATTATTATTTCCAACTCCGTTTCGTTACTTATTAATATGAGTGTTTTGATCTTAAATATCTATTATAGCAGAAAGCCGGGTTCTTAACAGAAACTAAAGCAGCACCAAAAATTTTGCAGAGCCGCCCGGCATCACTATCTTTCCCATTCAAAATAATTTGCAGGTATGAAGTTGATCTCAATGCTGTTGCTTTCGGCATTGCCCCTTAGTGTATGGGCGCAAACCAAAACCGATAATAAGAAATGGGATGTTTCGAATCCAGACGGGCCTTATAAGGACGTGAGCTTTACGGTTAACGAGGGCACGTGGATGAATCTTGATATTTCTCCAGATGGTAAAGAAATAATTTTTGACCTCTTAGGTGATATTTACAGCATACCTGCAGCCGGGGTGCGGCAAAGCTATTACGAGGCGGACATGCATTTGAAGTACAGCCACGGTTTAGTCCCGACGGTAAAAAATATCTTTTACTTCCGATGCCGGTGGTGGCGATAATATCTGGGTAATGGACAGGGATGGTAAAAATGCAAAGGCCATTACCAAGGAAAGCTTTCGATTGCTGAATAATGCAGTATGGACTCCTGATGGACAGTATATAGTAGCCCGTAAGCACTTTACCTCGGGCCGGTCATTGGGCGCAGGTGAAATGTGGATGTACCATTTGTCTGGTGGTAACGGGTTACAAATAACTACGCGCAAAAATGATCAGCAGGATGTGAATGAGCCCTGTGTATCTCCCGACGGGCGTTATGTTTATTTTAGCGAGGATATGTATCCTGGTGGCTACTTTCAGTATAATAAAGATCCGAATAACCAGATATTCATGATCCGCCGTTTTGATCGCGAAAAAGGAAAAGTAGAGAATGTGACCGGTGGCGGCGGTGGTGCTGTTCGCCCGCAGCTATCACACAATGGCAAATATCTTTCGTTTGTAAAACGTGTACGTACTAAAACAGTTCTTTATCTCCGTAACCTGGAGACCGGAGAGGAGTGGCCGGTATACGACCGGTTAAGTAAAGATCAGCAGGAAGCATGGACCGTGTTTGGTATTTACACCGGCTATGCCTGGTCGCCCGATGATCGCCATATTTATATCTGGGCAAATGGTAACATTAATAAAGTTAGTGTAGAAGGTGTTAACCAATCTGCTATTGTACCTTTTACCTGCAATGTAAACCAGCGTATCTATGATGCCGTCCGTTTTAAACAAAACCTCGATTTGGACCAATTCAAAGCAAATGTAATAAGGCAGGCTATTACGGCTCCCAACGAGAAATGGCTGGTATTTAATGCCGTTGGTTATTTGTGGAAGAAGAGACTACCCGATGGAAAACCAGAGCGGGTAACCAATGGCAGCGATTTTGAATTTGAGCCTTCTTTTTCTGCTGATGGACAGCAGCTTTTATACACCACCTGGAATGATGAAAACTCCGGTGCTATTTATAAAGTCAATATGGAAGGCGCTGCCAAACCGGTAAAACTTACTAAAACGAAAGGCATCTTCCGTACGCCTTCTTTTTCTAAGGATAGTAAGAAGATCATTTTTATTAAAGAGGGCGGTAGCGATGCTTTAGGCCCGGCGCATACCAGCCAGCCTGGAATTTATGTGATGTCGGGCGACGGCTCGGGCGAGCAATTGGTGATTCAGCGTGGCGGAACCCCTTTCTTTAATGAGGCGGGCGACCGCATCTATTTTGAAACAGGGAGTAATAACTTGTCCAGTTGTAAGTTAAATGGAGAAGATGAAAAAGTATTGCTGAGAAGTACTTATGGAAACAATTTCCGCGTATCTCCTGATGAGCAATGGATTGCTTTTACTGACCTGCATAAAGCTTATGTGGCAGCTTTTCCCAAAACAGGGAAAACCATTGAGATCAGCGGTGGCTCTTCAGACTTTCCCGTAAAACTGGTGTCAAAAGATGCGGGCTATAACCTGCATTGGAGCAGCGATGCTAAAAAGCTTCACTATACATTAGGTAGCCAGTATTATACGATTAACCTGGATGAACGTTTTGAATTTATTGCTAATAAACCTGACTCGTTATTCAAAATACCCGAGCAGGGCAGGGAAGTAGGGTTGCAGGTGGCAATGGATAAACCTTCTGGCATAATTGCCTTTACCCATGCGCGCATCATAACCATGAAAGGAGATGAGGTGATAGAGAACGGAACTATTATAGTGGAAGGTAACAAGATTAAAGCAGTAGGTAAAACCGGTGAAGTGAGCATCCCGGCTGCTGCAAAAACGATTGATGTTTCCGGAAAAACTATTATGCCCGGCTTTATTGATGCGCATGCTCATGCCGGGCATTTTAGAACCGGTATTACTCCACAGAAGCACTGGCCTTATTATGCGGCTTTAGCTTATGGTGTTACTACCATTCACGATCCGTCTGCCAACAGCGAATTTGTGTTTGCTAATGGGGAGCTGGTGAAATCCGGTGCGGTTATCGGGCCGCGCGTTTACTCAACAGGCACCATACTGTATGGAGCCGATGGTGATTTTAAAGCAGTGATCAATTCGCTGGATGATGCCAGGAGTGCGCTAAGAAGAACAAAGGCTTTCGGCGCATTCTCTGTAAAAAGCTACAATCAACCCCGCAGGGAGCAGCGCCAGCAAATTATACAGGCAGCCCGCGAACTAAATATGGAAGTAGTGCCCGAAGGCGGCTCCTTCTTTTTCACAATACCAGTATGATACTGGATGGTCATACTACTATTGAACATAATATGCCTATAGCAGTATTGCAGGATGATGTGGTACAGCTATGGAAGAGATCGCAAACGGCTTATACACCTACGCTGATTGTAAATTATGGCTCGGTAAGTGGTGAGTATTACTGGTACCAACATACGAATGTATGGGAGAAAGAAAGGCTCCTGCGCTTTACGCCACGCGAGGTGATTGATGCCCGTAGCCGCCATCGTACCATGCTGCCCGAAGAAGAATATGTTAACGGCCACATCTTATCTTCTAAAAACCTCAAAAGACTAAGCGATGCCGGGGTTTTGGTAAACATGGGCGCGCATGGACAAATTCAGGGTATTGGAGCACATTGGGAGATATGGATGATGACACAGGGCGGAATGAGCGCGCTCGAAGCTTTAAAAACAGCCACCATCAATCCTGCTAAAAGCTTAGGCCTGGATGCAAATGTTGGCTCTTTGGAAACGGGTAAACTTGCAGACCTGATCGTGCTGGATAAAAACCCTTTGGAGAATATCTATAATACAGAAAAGATAAAGTTCACCATGGCTAACGGGCGGTTATACGATGCTGAAGAAATGAATGAAACCGGCAATCATCCTAAGGCAAGGGGTAAGTTTCCGTGGGAGCTCTATAAAAACGCAACCTCATTCCCTGGCATGATGAAACAACCGGGCATGGCTGTGGGTGTGGGCAGCATTGATAGGAGCGGAGATTATTTACTTCTTTTTTCGAACGCTTCTTTGGTTATTTTCTGGTCATTGAAGAAGTAGTTCGTGAAGAGAACAGTTCCGTCGGGTTTGTACATGCGTGACGGTCCCTGTCGTTTATCATCTACATAGTAAGCGTCCTGCGTTTTTGTTCCATTGGCGTACATGGTAAACAGTCCGTTTCGTTTTCCGTTCTTGTACATCGTTTCCATAGCAGGTTGCCCCATAGTATAAGTACGCGACAAGCCATCTTTTAAACCTTGTTTATAATTGGTTTCTGAATTGAGCTCACCATTTATATAGGTCCTGGATATACCATCCTTCAGCCCATTTTTATAGTTTTCTTCGGAGGATATTTTACCGTTGACATAGCGGGTGGCTAGCCCTTCTCTTTTACCCTGTTTATAATAGGTAGTAGCCGAGCTGCCTGAAGTATTCATCTCTGTTACTCCATCCTGTTTGCCGTTGAGATAGTTTTCTTTCAGCCATATTTTGCCTTGCCCATCGTAATTTTCTTTCTTGCCATGTCGTACCCCATTCTTATAGCCCATCCTTGCTGATACCTTTCCCGCAACATTGTACCAAAGCACGTCCCCTGTGATCAACCCGTTTTTAACATTATAGAGTCCATAGCTACCATCATCAAAACGTTGCTTGTATACGCCGCTTAAGGGTATATTATTCAGGCTAAGTTCCATGCGCGAACTATCGCTATTATATTTTCTTCTCACCTGGTCCCAGTTGATGTCCTTAACTTCCTGGGCACTTACAAAGAGAGTAGGCAGGCTAAAAGATAAAAGGGTTAAAATCCTTTTCATGATTAGAGTCTTATCAAACTAGTTTTTTATAGCAGTGGTGGTTGCGGATTGCCGCTGCTGTTGTCTTTCAAGTATCGTTTGCAAGTGTGGCTGAATATAATAAGTCAGTGTATCCTTCGGAATATCCAGTGCTTTAGGGTCTTCAATAACTTTAAACCAGGGCCTGGGTTCGCCAAAGGGATACTGGCCAAATACAATAACGGGCGTTCCGTAAGCCAGCTGTTCATGATCATTTTTTAGGATCCACTGATCGGCCCATCCATATAAAAATTGAGCGTCAGCGCCCAGTAAGCGCATGCAGCTATGAGAAGCAGGATAACCTGGTAAAGCATACTCGTGAAATCCAACGCCCCATTTATTGTGTACGTTAAAATTCCATTTCAATATCCATTCGTCATCCACCGTGCTGATCGTCTTTTTGGCTTTCCAGTTGGTGAAAAATAATCCTTCCGGTGTTTTTGTTCTTTTCTTTCCCATGTTGGTTGGGCCTGTTAATACCAATTTGCCATTTTCGTAAGCTGCAAAAACCTGTGTGGGGTAAGAGAAAAAAATGATCTTATTGACGTCCTTTAGCTCATCAATATTCTCCGGAAATGGAAGGTAAGTGCTTAACGGTTTTGAGAAATCATTGGGAACCAGAATGCTGTCCAGCCTTTTAAGATGGGTGGTATCTACCCGGTTAATTGCATTTAAAATATTAAGGTGTTTAGCCCCTTCAAACGAATCCTTGAGAGACTGCCATTCTTTTTTCTTCATCCAATGATAAGTGATAACCGGCTTCAAGTTTTCTTTTTGTGGAGGTGCGATTGTTTCTACAACATTTTTCATGGTACTGTCTACTATATCCGGGATACTTTTTTTGCTCCTTGTTTTTGCACGAGAAAACAGAGGCTGTTAGCAAAGCCAGGGTGGATAAAGAAAATGCTTTTAAGTTCATGGTACTTGCAAGATGCTGAAATATTTTGAGTAAATGAAATTTTGCCGGGGGCAGTAGTCATCATTTTGAAAAACGTATATTCGTAGCAAACAAATGCTTGTTGTGTGAAAGAGTTCATCACTATTAATTGACAGTTACAACTTTGCTTTGGATCACTTTAATTGAAATATCTAGCTAAAATAAAAAATATACGAATGAAATTTAAGTTAAGAGCCGGTATGATCGGCGGTGGTAAAGGCGCATTTATAGGCGCAGTACATCGTATTGCTCTGAATATGGATGGTTTGATTGAACTGTGTTGTGGCGCGCTCAGTCAGAATCCCGAAAAAGCCAAAGAGTCGGGCCGGGAATTATTCTTGCCTGAAGATAGAATTTACGGGAGTTATGAAGAAATGATCAAAAAAGAAAGTGAGTTGCCCGAAGACAAGCGTATGCACTTTGTGATCATTGTAACACCCAATTTTGCACATTTTGAGCCCGCTATGATGGCCCTGGAACATGGCTTTAATGTAATGATCGATAAGCCGATGACGCTTACACTGGAGCAGGCCAAAGCACTGAAAGCGAAAGTTGACGAAACGGGGCTTTTGCTGGGACTCACCCATACTTATTCGGGTTATCCGCTAGTGAAAGAGGCAAAAAAGATGGTGGCAGACGGAAAATTTGGAGCTATCAGGAAGATCTATGTTGAATATCCGCAGGGTTGGTTAAGCCAGTTTAGTGAAGCAGATGGTAACAAGCAAGCGGCCTGGAGAACAGATCCATCTAAAAGCGGAAAAGCAGGCTGTATGGGAGATATCGGTACTCATGCCGCTCATCTGGCGGAATATATATCCGGTCAGAAAATTGTGAAGCTCTGTGCAGATCTGAACATTGTTGTACCTGGAAGGTTACTGGATGATGACGGCGCTATGTTGTTGAAGTTTGATAAAGGAGCCAGTGGTGTACTGGTAGCAACGCAGGTGGCCGCAGGAGAGGAGAACAACCTGAGAATACGAATTTACGGAGAGAAGGGTGGTTTAGAATGGAGCCAGCAGGAGCCGAATACTTTATTGGTTAAATGGCTGGATGCACCAGCGCAGGTATATCGTACCGGTAACGGCTATCTTTCGCCCATCGCTCAGTTCAATACCCGAACGCCCGGTGGCCATCCAGAAGGATACCTCGAAGCATTTGGAAATATCTACAAAAACTTTGTGCTCGCCTTATCGGCTAAATTAAATAACGAAACGCCAGATCCGCTTATCGATTACCCAACGGTTGAGGATGGTGTACGTGGCATGGCTTTTATCGACAATGTTGTGGCATCTTCCCAAAGCGATCAAAAGTGGTGGGACTACGTGGTTTAATTCGCTTAATATGTATTTTCCACACATTATTCCCAAACAATAATCTTAATATGAACGTCAGGGTAAATTAGTTTATCTTGCCCAGCTTAAAACGATTTCAATTATGAGTTTTCAAAACTATAATGTTCCTTACGAAGTTGATAATAATTATACGAAGAAGGTGGCTTATTTTTCTATGGAATTTGCAACCCATCAGCCTTTAAAAATATACAGCGGCGGTTTAGGATTTTTATCCGGGTCTCATTTACGAAGTGCCTATGAACTAGGCCAGAATATGATCGGTATCGGTATTTTATGGAAGTATGGATATTATGACCAGGAGCGCAACCAGGATCAAACACTGGATGTGGCCTGGAACGAAAAAATGTACAGCTTCCTGGAAGATACAGGTATTAAATTTCAAATAGATGTTCATGATCACCCCGTTTGGGTAAAAGCCTGGTATCTGAGTCCTGATACTTTTAAAACGGCTCCTTTATTCTTACTAAGCACTGATTTACCTGAGAATGATTACGTTTCTCAAACTATCACTCATAAGCTATACGATAGCAATGTGGCAGCTAAAGTGGCTCAATTTATACTCTTAGGAGTGGGCGGCGCCAAGCTGGTTGATATTTTAAACTTTAATCCGGATGTGTATCATTTAAACGAAGCACACGGTTTATCAGCTGCATTTTACCTCTACCAGAAATACAATAGAAATATTGAAGAAGTTAGAAAGAGATTAGTATTTACTACCCATACACCTGAGGAAGCGGGTAACGAAAAGCATGATATTTACCTTTGCCATAAAATGACTTACTTCTGCGGATTAAGCATCGATGAAGTAAAACAATTAACGCAGGATTACAGCGATTCTTTCAATCATTCCCTGGTAGCCTTACGGTTTGCACGTCTTGCAAACGGGGTATCGCAATTGCATGGTGAAGTATCAAGAGAAATGTGGGGTAAATATCCTAATATATGCCCGATCATTTCTATCACCAATGCGCAAAACTGGACTTATTGGGCAGATAAGCAGATGTACAAGTTCAAAGATGTGGGTGATGATTACGGTTTCGATGATCGTAAGAAATGGATGAAAAAACGTGCCTTTGAAATTGTAGCCGATCAGACAGGAAAACTTTTTAATCCTGATGTGTTTACTATTGTGTGGGCCAGAAGATTTGCGGGTTATAAAAGAGCTGGCATGATCGCTTCAGATCCGCATCGTTTTTTTGAGTTGATGAACAATCAACAATACCCTGTACAGATTATCTGGGCTGGAAAGCCTTATCCCATGGACCATCCCGCAATCAGCGAATTTAATGAGTTGGTGCATCTGAGTAAAAATTATAAAAATGTATCGGTTTTAGTAGGTTATGAACTGGGACTTTCTAAAAGATTGAAGCAAGCCGCCGATGTTTGGTTAAACAACCCGCGCGTACCGAGGGAAGCTTCGGGAACCAGTGGCATGACAGCAGCAATGAATGGCGCTGTTAATTTCTCAACCGATGATGGATGGATACCTGAATTTATTAACCACGGACATAATGGTTTTGTTATACCAAAAGCCGATTATGCAAATATGTCTACATACGATCAGGATCAGTATGATCTGAACAAATTGTATGAGATCTTGACCAACGAAATTTTGCCGCTTTATTATGGCGATTATAAAACATGGCGCCAGGTGATGAAAAACGGAATGCAGGATGTGCGTTTCCAGTTTGATAGTAACCGCATGGCTCACGAATATTACGAGAAATTGTACAACGCTTAAGGTCATTAGTCATAAGCGGAGAGGCTATAAAAGAGGATTGATCATATCTACTCTTTTATAGCCTTTTGTTTTATCGGTAGTGTATACTGTGGTTTTGCATTTCTGGAGAAGCACGGGTGTTTAAAAATAATAATATGAAAATTATTTGTTTATCAATATGTTGTGAGTTAAAAGGCTTGAAATTGATTCTTTAGTTATTTGCGCGCGGATATGTACGGGCCCATTCATTAATTGTATATTCGGCGTGAATGATGTTTTGGCTGAAAATCTATCCTGATTGGATTATCGCGCTCACTATGTGATGCTAGCAAATCGTATTGTTCAAAGTCTATTAAAATTGTCTTCGTTTCGGCAAAAATTATGTATTCACCTCTATTGGCGACCTAAATGAGGTAATAAATTTATATCTTTGAGACATAAAGACGTTTTATTTTAAAAGAGATGCCTTCTATTTAAACTAATACACACAGTAGGAAAAAGGCTGATAAACACTGAATTTCGAGCATACAGAAATGAATTTATCTCTGGAAACCTTGTCATTGTTAATGAATAATTCTCCTTCTGTACGAATAATGATCGTTTGATATATCAGCATGATGGGGTGCATTGGAAGTTTCGGGCAGTGATTAGGTTTTGTGTGATAAAAGATGATCAATTGCAATTACTCTTAAAACTAAAATATCGCTTCGTGTCGAATTACGTAAATATATGAATCTGACGAAACCGCAGCTGCAGTCCAATGTTGGATAAAGGGGTATTGCTACCTGTCAAACCGAATGCTAAGCCTGCAGCCGATATCGTTATATGCTGAAAGAAAAAAAATGAAAATGCAGAATCAGATGTACAAGCCGCTTCCTTCCGGAAGCGTTGTGGATTTTTTTGAATTGGCGGCTCATCAAAATGCTGATGGTATAGCTTTAAAATTTGGCTCAAATTCCTACTCTTTTAAAGCATTAAATAATTCTATCAACAAATATGCCAACTATTTACTTAAAAGCGGTGTTCAAAAAGGCGATATTATAGGTGTTGTGCTGGACCGCAGCCCCCAGGTAATAACGGCATTACTGGCCATATTAAAGTGTGGCGCAGCTTATTTACCTATTGATCCCGAGTTTCCGGAAGATCGCATAAAACTGATGTTAGACGATTCAGAAGCGGCTTTTGTTTTAATACATAATGGGCTTTCGGGCAGTATTCATACACCGCAATCAAAACATCTTATTATCGAAGAGTTGGAAGCAGCATTAACGGATGGTGATGTTGCTGATCCGGGTATTAAAGTATCCGGAAATGATCTGGCTTATTTGCTGTATACATCAGGTTCAACAGGTAAACCCAAGGGGGTAATGGTCTCACATAAAAACCTGCTGAATTTTCTGTTGGGTATGAAAGATATCTTCAATACAGATACTCATACCAGGTTGCTTGCCGTTACTACTGTGTCTTTTGATATTGCAGGTCTGGAAATATTTTTGCCGCTTATTTCCGGTGGGCAATTAGTACTTGCCGATAAAGAAATAACCAAGGACAGCAAGGCGCTAATAGATATTTTACAAGTACAAGGCATCAATATTTTTCAGGCTACACCGGCTACTTATAAGCTTCTGTTACAGGAAAAATGGCCTTCTTTGGAATCATTAACATTATTATGCGGCGGAGAGGCCTTGTCAAAAAATATAGCAGATGCGTTGCTGCAGAAATGTGGCCGGCTGTTCAATATGTACGGCCCTACAGAAACAACTATTTGGTCTACAGTAAAAGAGATAACAAAAGAAGATGGTTTTATCTCCATCGGAGCACCTATCAGGAATACCAGTGTTTATATTCTTGATGAAAACCATGCGTTATTACCAGCAGGTACAGAGGGCGAGATATTTATAGGCGGAGATGGTGTCGCACTGGGCTACTACAAACGACCCGAGCTCACGGCAGAGCGATTTATCGCAGATCCGTTTTCAGGTGTGGAAGGCGCGCGTATTTATAAAACCGGGGATCTTGGTAAAGTGCTGGAGAGTGGAGAGTTTCTTTGCCTGGGAAGAAGTGATAACCAGGCTAAAATAAGAGGATACCGGATAGAACTTGAAGAAATTGAACACTATATTTCTAAAATAAGTGGAATAAAAGATGCCGTTGTTAAAGTAGAAGGAGCAGATAGTTTAGAACCCAAGCTTATTGCTTATCTAATTCCTTCAGACCTGGCTACTCTTAACGGCGGAGCCGCAACAAAAAAGGAGGTGGTTAGCTGGCGGAAAGAATTGAGTAAAGATCTTCCGGCTTATATGATTCCTAATGGATGGGTAAAACTGGAAACTTTTCCGCTAACACCCAACAAAAAAGTGGATAGGAAGGCACTGAAATATAAAGAGCCTGAGAATGAATTAAAAACTGTAGTAGAGTCGTCCCGGGAAGAGGCGGTGCTTACCGGAAGGTTGAAGGCTATTTGGGAAACTGAGCTAGGGGTGAAGGGAGTCGAACCCGATGATAATTTTTTGAATTAGGTGGAAATTCTTTGCTGGCTCAAAAAGTTGTCAATATTCTTAAAGCGGATCTTGATATAAAGGTACCCATTACTAAATTATATCAGCATCCAACCATCGAAGCATTTCTTAAGTTTTTAAAAGGGGAAGAAAAGTCGTTACGCAGGCCCGGAAAAAAGAAACGCAACAGGTTTCTGATACAGCAATTGCTGTAATTGGAATGGAATGTAATTTTCCTGGAGTTAACACGGTAGAAGGTTTCTGGGAGTTACTAAAGAACGGCAAAGAAACCACAAGTTTTTTCTCCACCGATGAATTAGATAAGACGTTGCCGGATAGTGTGAAGAATGATCCCTCTTATGTAAAGGCAAGAGGTGTTTTAGAAGGAGTAGAGCTTTTCGATGCTGAGTTTTTTGGCATCAGTCCGCGTTTAGCAGAAATAATGGATCCGCAGCATCGGCTATTTCTGGAAACGTCAAGAAATCTGCTCGAAAAAACCGGGTACCTTTCTGATAAAAAATCAACGGTAATAGGTGTATTTACCGGCTGTGGGCCAAACTCCTATTTCAACAATAATGTAGTAGGGTATAAGAATAAAATAGACATACATAGTATCCCTGTTCTGTCTGTTTCTGATAAAGATTATATAAGCAGCCGGGTAAGCTATCAGCTTAATTTGTCGGGTCCCTCGGTAAATGTAAATACAGCATGCTCTACTTCGCTTGTCGCCATTGCGCAAGCGGTAGAAAAAGCCTGAGAGCCGGGCAATCTGATGCGGCAATAGCAGGCGGTGTTGCGATAACGGTACCGGTAAATAGCGGGCATTTGTACGAAGAAGGTTCAATGTTGAGTGCAGATGGCCATTGCAGGCCTTTTGATGCTGATGCCAGGGGTACTGTGTTTAGTGATGGAGTTGGTGCGGTGTTATTAAAACGATTGAAAGATGCCGAAGAAGATGGCGATACCATCTATGCTGTTGTGAAAGGGGTAGGTATTAATAACGATGGAGGTAATAAGGGAAGCTTTACAGCGCCTAGTGCCGAAGGACAGGCTGCAGCTATATTGATGGCCCTTGATGATGCAAAAGTGAACCCCGCTGATATATCTTATGTTGAGGCTCATGGCACCGCAACGCCTTTGGGTGATCCGATTGAGATAGATGGCTTGAAGCTTGCTTTTGGTAAGCAGGAGAAAAAGCAATTCTGCTCTATTGGATCGGTTAAGAGTAATTTCGGGCATTTGACACATGCGGCCGGTGTAGCGGGCTTTATGAAAACGGTTTTGTCATTGCATCATAAGCAATTGGCGCCTTCTATCAATTTTACCAAGCCTAATCCCCATATCGATTTTCAAAACAGCCCTTTTGTAGTGAATCATACATTCAGAGCATGGGAAACAGAAGGGAAGCGTATTGCAGGTGTTAGCTCTTTAGGAGTAGGTGGTACCAATGCACATGTGGTGCTGGAGGAATATGGTGGTAAAGAAGCAGGGTCAAAAAAACGGTCGATGTAGAACCTCAGTTAATCTGTTGGTCGGCGCACCGTGCGGAAAGTATCACCGGCTATGCTAAAAAGCTGCATGATTTTTTATTGACCGATATTGAAACTGATTTAGGTGACATAGCGTATACCATTAATACTACCAGGCAGGATCTGCCATTGCGCAATTTTGTTGTAGCTAAAACTAAAGAAGATTTGATAGCTCAGCTGGCGCAGCCGGAGCTTATCGTTTCAGCAAGTCATAGCGTAAAAGAGAAAAATAATAGCATTGTTTTTTTGTTTCCCGGTCAGGGAAACCAGTATCCCAATATGGGACGGGACTTATATGATTGTGAAGAGGTTTACAGGAACGCCGTAGATGAATGTGCTGATATACTGGAAACCATAATGAATGAAGATATTCGCGATATTATTTTCGTGGATAATGCGGACGAAGTGACTGCTGAGAAGTTAAAGGATACGCGTTACGCGCAGCCCGCTATATTTACCACTTCTTATGCATTGGCAAAATTGTATATGAGCTGGGGAATAAACCCGGCTGCCTTTGCAGGACATAGCATAGGTGAGTTTGTTGGCGCGCATCTTTCGGGTGTTTTTTCGCTAAAAGATGCATTGCATATTGTTGCAGAACGTGGCAGATTGATGAGCGAATTACCCGCCGGTAGTATGCTGTCTGTAAGAGCTTCCGAAGAAAGAGTGAAAGCGCTGTTAGAAACAGGCGTTTTTATAGCGGCGCAAAATGCTACAGAATTATGTGTGGTTTCCGGAGAAACAGGAGTAATCCATGCTTTTGCGGAAAAACTGACTGCCCAGGGAATCGTTAATAAGCTATTAAGAACCAGTCACGCTTTTCATTCGGCAATGATGGATCCCATGGTTCCATTATTAAAAGCCGTGGTGGAGAGCACCACCATGCATGTTCCTCAAATACCCATAATGTCTACAGTAACTGCAGGCTGGCTCAAAGACGGTGAGGCCACCAGCGCCGCCTACTGGTCCGATCATGCAAGAGAAACAGTGCGTTTTGGCCAGGCATTAAAAAATATTCAACAAGACTTAAATCCAATATTCCTCGAAGCCGGGCCGGGAACCTCGGCTACTATTTTTGTCAGCCAAAATGGCCTTGGATCGAACGCTTTCTCTTCGCTCAGCACAGCTACACTCCTTACGGGAGAGGCCATTGCAGCAAGAGGCGTGCTGGGAAAACTATGGCAACGTGGAGTAGAAATAAACTGGAAAAAGATTTATAATAACAGGGGTTATAACATCGCGCAGAATTTACCAACTTATGCCTATAACAAAAAGCGTTTTTGGATAGATCCTCCCGAACAGTTAGTCGTAACGCAACCGGTATTTGCTGTACAACCTAATACCCATGAAACAATGAGCAATACATCTACAACAACAATGAGCAGAAAAGATATTTTACTGGATAAACTAAAAGAAGTAATAGAGTCGGCGTCAGGCTTGTCTGTGGCAGAAGCCAATCCTAACAGTAATTTTACTGAGCTGGGACTGGATTCACTTTTGCTTACGCAGCTAACAAGCAGCCTGAAGAAGGAGTTTTCTTTACCAGTTACCTTCAGGCAGCTGAGCGAGAATTATGATAGCCTGAATAAACTGGCCGCATTTTATGATGCCAATCTGCCGGCATCAGCGTTCAGCAATCCCGTAACTCAGCCGGTACCTGTTGCTACTGTTGTAAATCCTGTAAGTTCTTTACCCGCTTATACGAATAATTTGCCACAGGCAGGAGGTGATATGCTTAGCATAATGTCGCTGCAATTACAATTGCTTACACAGCAGGTAGCTATGATGCAACAGGGCGTTGCCGGTGGCAATGTGGCAGCAGCCAGCAATTATAGTCAGGCAATGGTGCGAAATACCAGCAATGGCAATGTGAATGGAAATCATACTACAGCTGCGGTAACCACAGAGGAAACAGAAGAATTAACTGCAGAAGAAAAAGTGGAGTTAAAGAAGCCCTTTGGAGCTACAGCGCGTATTGAGAAAAAGTAACTGAAATTTCAGCAGATCAGCAAAAGTATATTACCAACTTCATTGCAGCCTATAATAAGAAGACGGCAAAGAGTAAAGAATATACGCAGCAACATAGGGCAAAGATGGCGGACCCCAGGGTGGTTTCCGGATTCAGACCTTATACCAAAGAAATGGTTTACTCCATCGTTACTAATAAATCGAAAGGATGTTATCTATGGGATATTGATGGCAATAAGTATGTGGATGCATTAAACGGTTTTGGTTCTAATTTCCTGGGTTATCAACCCGACTTTGTGAAGAGTGCATTACTGCAACAGGTGGAAGATGGATATGAAACCGGACCTCAGCATGTGCTGGCCGGAGAGGTTGCAGAACTTGTGTGTGAACTAACGGGTATGGAACGTACAGGATTATGTAACACAGGCTCAGAAGCGGTGCTCGGAGCTATGAGGATTACCCGTACGGTTAGCGGGAAAGATATTATTGTAGCGTTTGCCGGATCTTACCATGGTATTACCGACGAGGTTTTGGTGCGTGGCAGCAAGAAGCTTAAAACATATCCTGCTGCTTCGGGTATATTGGCGGACAATGTTCAGAACATGCTCATACTGGAGTATGGTACTGAAGAATCTCTACAGATTATTAAAGAAAGAGCTTCTGAAATTGCAGCAGTTTTAGTGGAACCTGTTCAAAGCAGGAGGGCTGAATTTGTACCGATAGCCTTTTTAAAAGAATTGCGGAAACTAACAGCTTCGCTCGATGTTGCACTTGTTTTTGATGAAGTGATAACCGGGTTCAGATGCCATTTGGGTGGAGCTCAGGCGCTGTTTGGTATTAAAGCAGATCTGGCAACCTATGGTAAAGTAGCAGGTGCCGGCATATCCATTGGTATTATTGCAGGTAGCAAAAAGTATATGGATGCATTGGATGGTGGTTATTGGGAGTATGGCGATGATTCGATGCCCGAAGTAGGTGTTACTTATTTTGCCGGAACTTTTGTACGTCATCCGCTTGCGCTGGCAACTACTAAGGCTGCACTAACTTTTTTAAAGGCTCAGGGACCCGGTTTGCAAAAAGACATGAATGAAAAGACAGAGCGGTTAGTAAAAAGGCTGGGCCAGATTATTGAAAAGTACCGGGTGCCCATTTATATCGTCAACTTTTCTTCGTTATGGAAAATTAAGTTTAAAGACGAATATCCTTATTATGAATTACTGTTTGCATTAATGCGGTTACGCAATATTCATATCTGGGACCTGTTTCCCTGCTATATGACCATTGCACACACACCGGAAGATATCGATGCTATTTGTATCGCTTTTGAAGAAAGTATCGCTGAGCTTTGCGAAGCTGGCTTCATTCCACAGGGAGAGGCTCAGACAGTGCAGCATGAAGCTGCCGTGAAAATTGTCGACAATTCAATGCCTCCTGTACCTGGTGCGCGGCTGGGAAAGGATAGAAACGGTAATCCCGCCTGGTTTGCGCCCGACGAGAATAGTCCAGGTAAATATTTGCAAATCTCATTGAACGATAAATAAATGATGACCGTAGAAAAAGAAACAACACCGTAATAGACTTTGACCCTTTTGCCGGAGACCTTATTGAAAAAATTGTTCCTGCGATAGAGTCTCAGAAGGAAATTTTTACATCCTGTATTCTTGGTGGAGAAGATGCGAATTTAGCATACAATCTGTCGTTGTCGTTACAATTTTCTGGCAGGTTGAATGAAGATGCACTCAGAAAAGCTATCGTTGATGTACATCAGCGTCATGAATCTTTGAGGTCAACTTTTACAGAAGATGGTGCTCAGATGATCATTTATGAATCTAAATCTCCACACCTCGATTATCAGGATCTGGAAGCCTTAGACAAGACCGCCCAGCAGGATGTATTGGAAAAATACCATTACCAGAATGCGCGATCACCCTTTGACCTGTTCAACGGGCCATTAACAAGAGTGGCACTTTTTCGTTTGAACCAGGAGGAATGGCGCCTTACCATTACTACCCACCACATTATTTGCGACGGATGGTCTTTAGGAATTCTTCTGGAAGATTTGGCCAGGCTTTATAATGCGGGATGCTCCGGATTGGTGCCAGAAATGAAGCCATTATTATTTACGGATTATGTTTTACGCTCGGTTCAATATGAAGAATCGAATGAGTATAATGAAGCGCTTAATTACTGGAGGAAGCAATACGAAGGGGATGTGCCTGTTTTTGAAATACCTCCCGATTTTCCCCGACCGGCCAGGAGAACTTACAAGGCCCACAGAGAGGATTTTGTGTTACCAGCTGAAATAGCAGAAAAAATAAAAAAGTAGGAGCCCGTTACGGAAGTAGTTTTGTGAACACGCTGCTTTCGGTGTTTGAAGTGCTTCTTTTCAAATATTCCGGAAGCGCTGATGTTGTTATAGGATTGCCGACAGCCGGCCAGGCCGCCAAGGAAATGTATGACCTGATAGGGCACTGTGTAAATCTGCTGCCCCTGAGAAGTAATCCTGGTAAAGATTTGTCATTTGCCGACTACCTGGCTGAAAGAAAAGCAAAGATGCTTGACGATTACGATCATCAGCAATTTACCTACGGAACCTTCTTGCAAAAAATTAAGATCGAGAGAGATCCGTCGCGGATTCCGTTGGTGCCGTGGCATTTAATATAGACATCGGAATGGATGGCCAGGTGCATTTCGATAACCTCAATTTCAAGATCATCAATAACAGGAGGGCCGCAGAAACCTTCGAGCTATTTCTCAATATCACCAATTGTGAAGAAGGGTATGAGTTTCAATGGTCTTATAATACACAGCTTTACGAGTCGTCAACTATAACAGGGCTTATGGCCTCTTTTAATTATCTGATAAATCAGATCGTTGAAGCGCCGGAAGCTAAAATCAGCGCATTAAAGATCAGTGAAGCCCGCGGGGTATTTGATCTGTTGCTCGAACAACAGGGAGATGGTATACTGAATATGACGGTGATTGAGCTGTTTGAAAAAGCGGTAAATTCCTATCCCGGCGCTTCAGCCGTTCGTTTCGGAGATCAGGTATTAACTTATACCGAACTTGACCTTGAGTCTAACAGGTTGGCCAATTATCTTCTGTTTAAAGGAATTCATAAAAATGACCGGGTTGCCATAGTATTGGAACGGGGTGTCAATATTATTGTTTCTTTGCTGGCCGTTTTAAAATGCGGCGCCTCTTACATTCCGGTTGACCCGCACTATCCGAAAGACCGCGTGGCTTTTATGATAGAAGATGCCGATGCACAGTTCATAATAACTTCATTAACTCATGTAAACCTTTTCGATAATGAACGGGTAAATACCATAGTTCTGGACGAAGCAGGAAGAGAGCTGGAAAGATGTTCACTTGAACGCCCGGATATAGAATTTGGGCCCGAAACTATCGCCTACATTCTATACACTTCTGGCTCTACCGGTAAACCCAAAGGAGCAATGGTCACTCACCGTAACCTGGCGCATTTTTTAAAAGGTATGCAAAATGCCTTCAACATCACCGCTCAATCCAGGTTTCTGTCTGTATCCAGTATTTCATTCGATGCCTCCTGCTTCGATAATTATTTATGTTTGGTGAACGGCGCTGAACTGGTATTAACCAGTAATGAAATTATTAAAGATGGACAGCTGCTGCTTAATGAAATAGAGAAGAGAAATATTAGCATTATACTGGCAACGCCCATCACGTTTAAATTAATGTTGGCAGCCAGCTGGGATCGGAAAATTCCGGTAACGCTGTTGTCTGCAGGGGAAGTATTGCTACCGGCCCTCGCAAAGGAACTGCTTCCCCGGTGCAAGGCGCTTTACAATGTATACGGACCCACCGAAACCACCGTTATTTGTACGTTGACCAGGATTTTAAGTGATAACCGTATCACAATTGGGGCTGCTATTGCCGATACGCCTATATATATATTAGATGACCAGATGAAACCGGTAGAGGAAGGCGAAACAGGGGAGATTTTTATCGGAGGCGATGGTGTTTCTAATGGATATTGGAAACGGGAAGAGCTGACACAACAACGATTTATACCCGATCCTTTTTCGGCGAAAGCTGGTGCAAGAATGTATCGCAGTGGCGACTTGGGGCGGCGAAAGAAAAACGGGGAGATCAAATACGAAGGGCGAGTTGATAACCAGGTTAAAATAAGAGGATTTAGAATAGAGCTGGGCGAAATAGAATATCACTTATCCAGGTTGCATCATGTAAGAGACGTTGCAACAACTGTTCATGAAGATCAACATGGTGAGAAGAATATCGTGGCATATATTATTTCTGATTTGGAAGAAGGGAAGGATGATAGCTGGTTTAAGAAGAGGAAGTAATTATCAGCTGGGGAAATCAGCTTCGCAATAATCTTCCTTATTTCATGATTCCTTCTTTTTGGGTAAGGGTAAAGGAATTTCCACTTAGCCCGAACGGGAAAGTAGACGTGAAGAAACTGGCGCCACCTGAAATGTACAAAAAGCAGGAGGCTGAACAAACCGTGCGTCAGCGGCCTGATATGACCCCACTTACAGAGTATGAGCAACTCATAAAAGATATCTGGGAATCTGAACTGGGTTTGACCGGCTTATCAATCGAAGATAACTTTTTCGAGTTAGGCGGTCACTCGATGGTTGCTGTAAAAGTGATGAACCGTATTGGTAAGCAAACCAATACTAAGCTTCCCATAGCGTCTTTATTTGAATATTCCACGATATCTTCACTAGCGAAGTTACTCGACAATACTGCTGATTTCAAGCACAGATCTTTAGTTGCTATTAAACAAACAGGGACCAAACCTCCTATTTATCTTATTCATGGCGGATCGTTAAATATCCTTCTTTATAAGGCACTCGAGCCATTTTTGGGTGAAGATCAGCCTCTATACGGTATCCAGGCGCTTGGCCTTGATGGCGATTTAACGCATCTGAGCACTATCGAAAGCATTGCAAAGCGGTATCTTGACGAGTTGCTGGAGCAAAATCCTGACGGTCCTTACATTTTAATAGGCTACTCCTATGGCGGTATAGTTGTTTTTGAAATGGCTAGACAGTTGATTGCAATGGGCAAAGAAATAAGGATGTTAGGTATAATGGATACCAATGTAAGTGATAGAGCTAATATGGAAGAAAAACCGGGTAAGGTAATGCGATTCCTGAGCCGCCAGCTTAAAAAAGCAGTGTTTTTGGTGGTAATTTGTTGCATTCTCCTCGAGAAGTTATTAATTATCAACGATCTGTGCTGAGTAGAAAGCTGAATAAAGATTTTAAAGAGGCAGAAGACGAACAAATTTATGATTACGAGAGGCCGGTAATTGAAGCATATAACAATGCTTACAATAGTTATATTTTAAAGCCACTCGATGTTAAAGTTCATCTGTTCAGGGTTAAAGAGCGTACTTATTTTGTAGATGACCGAACTTACCTGGGATGGATGAGGTATGCCACAAAAGGAGTATCCGTGTATGATGTAAGAGGAGATCATAAGACATTTATTCTTCCTCCACACAACGAACATCTTATTAAAACTATAGAAAAGATAATAGACAAAATTTAATTGCACCTTTAAAAGAATTGTTATATTTATGGCTTTACACCGTTGAAAGAAACCCTCTAAACAAAACTGGTGTAAGATTATTCCTAGGTAATATGACTGCTCAATACCTCATTGTGCTTAAATTTGCTTAATAGAAAAGAATATGATGAAGAAAACAATTCTGATAGTTGATGATGAACCAACCATATTAAAACTTTTAGAGTTTGTTTTATCAAAAGACTACCAAACCGAATTAAAAAGCAATGGGTATGAAGCCATTCGATGGCTGGAGGAGGGGAACAAGCCAGATTTGATTATCCTGGATGTAAATATGCCCTATTTTAATGGTACCGAGTTTTTGAACTCCATCAAGATCAGTGGTATTTTCTCCAAAATACCGGTAATATTGCTTACTGGCACAACTGATACCAAAAATCTCGAAGCTCAATTAAGATTTCCGGTAAACGAAATAATTCAAAAACCTTTTAATCCAACTAAGCTTAAAGATGCCGTCAAATACCTACTTGCTGAACACACAAAACTCTTTGCATCTGAAAACTAATTTTCTAAGTCAGACCGTTGGTATAGCGTATATAGGAAGTGATTTTTTTGATGAGGTAATAGATGAGAAATTTATTTCAGGATACAGGATTGATACATATCCTACTTTAGCAAGTTTCAGAAATCATCTGTCTGGGTCTTCTATTGCTGATGTACCCTACGCGTTATTGATGGAAGTGAAAAATGAAAGCAGCATTTTCAATGAGATAAGCGCGTTGCGTCAAAACGCAATTACTGCGGGTATTATCATTATTTTACTCACTTCTGTTAATAAAACTGAATTACATCAACGGGCGTTAGAAGCAAAAGCTAATGATATTTATTTTAGTCCATTTAACAGTGAGTTGATTCTTGAGCGTATTAATTTCTTAATAAAGTTCAAGCTCATTAAGCCTGATGATGCTTCCAAATTTTCTACCAAAGGCATAGAGTATAAAATGCCCGTTTATAAACGGATGTTTGATATTGCGGTGTCGTCTTTTTTGATCTTATTATTATTCCCACTATTTATTCTGGTCATTATTTTAATAAGACTGGAAAGCAAAGGGCCGGTGGTATATAAAAGTAAGAGAGCTGGAACGGGGTACAAAATATTTGACTTTTACAAGTTTCGTTCTATGGTTACGGATGCCGACAAAAAACTCGAAGCATTAAGTAAAACCAATAATCAATATAGTGCGGGAGAACAAAGCGGCAATGAGCAAAAAGCCTTCGTCAAAATACTTAATGATCCACGAATTACGAAAATAGGGAATGTTTTAAGGAAAACGAGTATCGATGAATTGCCCCAGCTTTTCAATGTTTTAAAGGGAGATATGTCGATTGTCGGGAACAGGCCTTTACCTCTGTACGAGGCGGAGCAACTTACTTCAGATCAGTTTGCAATGAGATTTCTTGGTCCTGCAGGGATAACCGGCCTGTGGCAGATATCTAAAAGGGGACAGGCGGAAATGTCGGAAGATGAGCGTAAAGAACTGGATAATACATATGCCAAAGACAGCTCTTTTTTAATGGATCTGAAAATTATGTTAAGGACGATACCTGCTATGCTACAAAAAGAAAAAGTTTAAAATTGATTTTCTATATGAAAAAAACATGTCTCATAATCTTATTTATCATAACTTCTATTTTAGGAGTAAATGCTCAACAGTCTATTATAAGTGACATCGATAGTGTATTGCTTAATAAATATATCAATCTGGCAGTTCAGAATTATCCCTTAAAGAAAGCTGCTGACGCTACACTTGATAAAGCGAGGATTCAGAAGACAATCGCTGCGGTAGGTCTTTTAGATATGTTTAACGCCGGCTATTTTTACAGTCCTACAAAAAATGATGCCCTGGTAATAATACCTGGCGGTGGTTCAAACGGGTCCAGTAATATTGTTACCCGTGGGTTTCAGTTTGGTATTAGCATGAATCTGGGCAACTTTCTTACTAAACCAGCAATGATCAAAAGCGCAAAGGCCGACTATATTATTGCGCAGGAGCAAAACAAAGATTTCAAAAATGTACTGGTAAATAATGTAAAGGGCAGGTATTACGCATTTTTAGCTGCAAGAAAGATGCTTGAGCTAAGAGCGCTTGCAGCTTCAGACCTGAGAGGCGTCTTTACTAATGCGCAAACCCAGTTTAAAAATAATGAGGTCTCCATAGAAGTCTACACCTCTACTAAAAATTTGCTTGTTGAAGCAGAAGCTTCCAATTTATCAGCCGAGGTTGATTATTTAAAAGCAAAGAACGAGCTGGAAGAAATTATTGGCACAAGGCTTGAAAATGTAAGATAATAACATAAGGAATGAATTTTAATTTTAATCTGAAGGAATTCTTAAAGTACTTAGTCAGGTTTAAATGGCTTCTTATTATAGTGCCTCTTGTGTGCGTTATAATTACCTATTTTTTTGTTAAGCAAATGCCCCGGGAATATCGCTCGGAGGCACTGATCTCCACCGGTTTAACCAGCAGTTTACAAGATGCCGCTTTAAAGGTGGAGCAAAATACCGATTACTTCAAGTTAACCCAACAGTTCGGCAATTTGTTGGAACTGATGAGGTCGAAAAAAGAATTACAGCGCTTTCCTACAAATTAGCTTTACACGATCTGGAAAATCCTGGGGAGGCGTTCAGAAAATACCCGGAGGATGTTCAAAAGCTAACCGCGCAGGAGAAGACCCAGGTGATCGCAGAATATCAGAAGCGTTTGAATGCAAATGCACTTATTTCTATAGCTGATAACGGCGAGATAAAGTTATTTGATATTTTACGGTCTTTCCGTTATGACGATGGCAGCCTGTCGAAAGGCCTGGAAATTTATCGTAATGGGGAGAGCGATTTTATTAAAGTTGTGTTCACTTCAGAAAATCCGCAGCTGTCTACTTATGTTGTTAACACATTGTCGGGCGATTTTATAAACTATTACACCAATATTGTAACCACCAATCAGCAACAATCCATTGCTTCATTAGATACAATCTTAAAAGCGAAGCAAAATGAGATGGTTAAAAAAAACGCCCAATTGTTGAACTCTAGCGCTGGTGCTGCATCCAATGCTGCCAATGCCATGAGTGCCCAACAACAGGCAGATGTGATCAATCAGCAGATCAATGAAGCTGAAAGCCAACGTACGGCTGTTGTACGGAATATTAGTTCGCTAAAAGGAGCATTAAACGAGGTCAACAATAAACTGGCCGGAAGTGGCGGCTATGTGAGTTCCGGCTCCACCAGTTCCGCCAGTAATAGTGATATTGTCAGCATCGACAACCAGATATCTATGGCCAACGCCAGGTATGTCAACAACAATTTCCAGCCCCAGGACAAAGCAACATTAGATTCACTGCAGCGTATCAAATCACGTTTGTTATCCAGTTCCGGAGACAAAGGCAGCTCGTCGGCTGCTGCGGGAATCAGGCAAAGCCTGCTTAATGATAAAATCAGGTTGGAAAATGACCTGGCGGCAGCTAACAGCATGTTAACTGTGGTCGAACAACAATTGGCCAGCTTAGGTCCCAGAAGAGCAGGAGGAAGCGTAGGCCTGGTGAATAATGCCGGGCAGGCAGCTTTAGCCAGAGATGCCGATCTGGCGACAAAGGAATATTCAGATGTGCAGACACAGTTTGAACAAACAAGCATGCTTGCCAGAGCGGGAATTCAATTGAATATTAGCGAGCCGGGTTTGCCGCAACCGCCTAATCCATCAAAAGGCGTTCTATATCTTGGTTTATCAGGTGTATCTAGTTTTATGATCTGCCTGCTTACGTTGTTGATTGTATTCATGTTGAATACAACTATCAATACACCCGATCAATTGAAGTCGGCCACAGGACAGAAAGTACTGGGCTGCCTGAATCTTATTAATGAGGAAAATAAAGACCTCCGCGATATCTGGAAGAATACCGAATCGGTTAATGATTATATGATTTACCGGGACCTGCTTCGTTCTCTTAGATTTGAACTGAATGAAGAGTTGTCTAATGGTAATAATGTTTTGGGTATAACCAGTTTTGCTGACGGAGAGGGCAAAAGTTTCCTGGCAGGTAGTTTAAGTTACGCTTTTGCAATGATGGGTAAAAATGTATTATTGATTTGCGAAAATCACCAGGGCTTAACCAGCCTCGTTACCAACAATTCAAAACAAAAGGAACAAAAGCAAAACCAGGTATTTGAATCATTCCTGGTTAAAAAGGAAATTCAAATTGAAGACAGAATTACGATTTTGAACAGAAACCAGGCTAATAGTAATTCTCTGTTAGAGCTTAAGGATGTTAAAAGCCTTTTTGCCGGGTTTAAAGTTTTAAAAGAAACTTTTGATATCGTTATCATGGACATCGATAGTTCTCAGGAAATGCATAACGTGAAGGAGTGGATGATGTTTACCGATAAATCCATTGCGGTTTTTGGTGCAGGAAATAAAATTGCAGCAAGCGACATGAATTTCCTAAAATATTTGTCTTCCGAAAAAGGATTTTTAGGTTGGGTGATGAACAAAGTAAAAATAACCGAGAATACCTGATAGAGGCGTGGTTTCAGAAAAAACATTATCATGAAACTGGACACCAGTTATTTTAAGTTGACTTTCGGCCAGTGCTTTTTATAATAGCTGCTGTTATCGCGGCTATCTTTATTGGAGTTTGTTTTGCCTTTACGGGTAGCTATATCGTACCCGTGTTGCCGGTACTTTTCCTGGGTTTTGCCGTTTATCTGATAATGGCTTTTAAAGAGCCGTTTATAGGTTTGTTAGGAGTTTTAACTTACTGTTTCATACTTTTCTTTTTTACCGGGAATTTGATGGTATTCCTTATGGAATGGGCATTGAAGCGCTCCTGGTAATTGCCTGGCTAAGCGTTTGGTATAATGCAGATAAATTAGACTTCCGGCTGCTCAATAGTAATCTTGCCTGGATTTTTCTGGTATGGCTTCTGTTCTGTATAGCGCAACTGGGCAACCCTGCGGGCGCTAGTTTCAGGGGATGGTTGCAGGAAATAAGAGGTGTAGGTATTTACCCCATAGCTCTTTCTGGTCTCGGCCTATTGCTTATCAATACCAAAAGCCGTATAAAAGTGGTAACCAAAATGATCCTGGTATTTTCTTTTCTGGGGGCATTATATGGTCTTAAACAAAAGTATATTGGTTTAAGCGCAGGTGACCAGCGTTTCGTTGAGCAATTTCCTACGCATTTAATTTGGGGGCAGTTACGTGTTTTTTCTTTTTATATAGATGCCGGCCAATTCGGTGCTTCAATGGCGGTCATGGTAATTGTCACGCTTTCCCGCGCGTTAGGATGGAAGAAAGGATTTTATAAAACTGCTTTGTTTCTGGCTGTGCCCATTTTTACCATAGCCATGCTTATATCAGGAACGAGAGGGGCTTTTTTGCACTTGTGGCAGCAGCAGGATATGCGCTTATATTAACAAGGCGATACAAGATTATAATAGCAGGATGTATTTTGATGGGACTTTTTGTTGGCTTTTTGAAGTATACCAATATAGGAAATGGTAATTATGCAATTTTCCGATTTAGAACGGCCATCGATCCTCAGGATGCATCTCTAAACCTCCGGTTCATTAACCAAAAAAACTATCAGACTATTTAAGTTCACGGCCACTTGGGGGCGGCCTGGGAGTAATAGGCGCATTTGGCCATGCCTATAACGCAGACAAATATTTGTCAACTATTGAACCGGATAGTTATTGGGTGAAATTATGGGCGCAAACCGGTATTATAGGTTTTACACTTTGGTTTGCATGCTGATGTATCTTTTGGGTAAGGGTACCGGCATCGCCTGGACGATAAAGGATCAAAACTTAAGGGTGATATCAATTGCCATAACGGCGGGCATAGCAGGCATTTTTGTGTGTAGCTATGGCAATGAGGTAATCAATAATATGCCTTCTAATATATTTGTCAATCTTGGATTTGCCATGATATTTAATGCTTCAAAAATTGATAAACAAAGCTCCTGATAGTCTTAATTTAATTATATGCCGGTTCTGATTTTTATAATACCAGGAATACTGTTTTTCCTGTGGGGATTAAAGCGAGGTATCAAATAATTTAATGCAATGATGTATTTCTGGTATATCATACAATTTTTGATTGGTTACAATTTAGTGCTGCCAATTGTATTGTATATATTATTCCGCCTGGCAAAAAGGTCTGGTCAAAAAGCTGCGCCTGGCATCGATGCCTTCAATGCTGACTATGCTATTATAGTTACGGCCTACCAGGAAATAGCTCATATTCCCGAAACGGTGCAATCCATCCTGCGCCTTAAGCATACGAATTTTATATGCTATGTGGTGTTAGATAATTGTTCCGACATTTCTTCATTACATTTTGATGATGAGCGGATAATTTTACTGCGTCCTGAACAGACGCTTGGAGGCAATGTTCGTTCTCATTTATATGCCATGCGCCATTTTAAGCGAAACCATGATTACCTTACCATAATTGATAGCGATAATCTTGTAGATGAGTATTACCTCGATCATTTAAATACTTTCTTTAAACACGGATTTAATGCCGTGCAGGGGTTGCGCGCTGCCAAGAATTTAGATAGCCAGTATGCCTGTTTAGATGCTGCCCGCGATATTTACTACCATTTCTATGATGGGGAAGTATTGTTTCACCTGGGTTCTTCAGCAACTTTGTCCGGATCGGGTATGGCTTTCAGCGTGGCGTTATATGAAGAATGTCTGGGTGGCAAGGATGTTTCAGGAGCCGGTTTTGATAAGGTACTGCAGTACGAAATTATCCGGCGCGGTAATCGCATCGCCTTTGCTGAAAAAGCTATTGTATATGATCAAAAAACTTCAAAGTCGTCACAGTTGGTTAACCAACGCGCAAGATGGATCAATACCTGGTTCCGGTATTTTAGCCTTGGCTTTAAGCTGATCGGGTTAGGTGTGAGGAAAGCTAGTGTCAACCAGTTCCTTTTCGGAATTGTGCTACTGCGACCACCGTTGTTTATTTTTCTTATGTTATCAGTGCTTTGCTTATTGGTGAACCTTATAGTAGCCCCTGTTCTTTCTTTAATGTGGGCTCTAAGCTTCCTCCTGTTCGTGTTAGGATTTTTATTACCCTTGAGAGGGGCAGATAAGCGTATAATAAAAGCGTTAAAACATATCCCGTCTTTTATGTTTTACCAGGTTATTTCTCTTATGCACTCCAGGAACGCCAATAAAAGATCGGTGGCTACAAAACATTTTGAATAAAAGATGGCATCATTATGATTAAAAACCGGGATATCATCATTGTAGGTCAGCAATCTTGGGATACTGAAATTGGCAGCAATTGTAAAAATATTGCTCTCGAATTCAGTAAACATAATCGTGTGTTATATATCAGCACGCCTTTAGACAGGAAGACCCGGTTTCAGCATGGAGATAAAGAATCTACGAAAAGAAGACTGGATGTACTTCTGAAGAAAGCGGAACCTCTCGAATTGATACAGGATAATTTGTGGGTGTGGTATCACGATGTTATGATTGAGTCCATCAACTGGATAAAAGGAGAGTGGCTATTTGATATATTCAACAGGCGGAATAACCGCAAACTCGCAGGTAGTGTAAAAAAGCTATTGCCCTGTTAGGGTTTAAAGATTTTATACTCTTTAACGACGGCGATATGTTCAGAAGTCTGTATCTCCAGGATCATATTACTCCTTCGGTATCGGTGTATTATTCGAGAGATAATTTTTATGCAACGGATTACTGGAGAAAACATGGTATGGTTTGGGAACCACGCCTTATCGCCAAGAGTGATGTTTGCGTAGCTAATTCGGAGTACCTGACACAGCACTGTGCCAAATTTAATTCTAATGCATATTATGTGGGGCAAGGATGTGATTTTTCTTTATTTGTTCCTAACCAGGAGGTGCCCGAAGAATTAGCAAAAAGAAAGCAGCAATCACCTAACGCTCCGGTAATTGGATATGTCGGTGCATTATTATCGGCAAGGCTTGACCTGGCATTGCTGGAAAACCTGGTTGAGGCAAGTCCATCAATGGTTTTTGTTTTTGTAGGCCCTGAGGATGAACCCTTCAAAAATAGTAGGTTACATAATTTGGATAACGCTTATTTCACAGGTTCAAAGCCGCCTGAAGAGCTGCCGGCATATATATCGGCATTTGATGTATGCATAAACCCACAGGTTGTAAATGACCTGACTATAGGAAATTATCCAAGAAAAATAGATGAATATCTTGCCATGGGCAAACCGGTATTGGCAACCAGAACTCAAACCATGGAGTTGTTTAGCGAGTTTGTATTTCTGGCAGACTCTTTAGCCGATTACCAGTCTTTATTGCAAAAAGCTTTAGTACCTCAAACCGAAGCAAGTATAAGCGCGAAGATCGAATTTGCCCACTCACATAGCTGGGAGAATTCTGTTAACAGCATTTACACCGCAATAGAAAACACGCAAAAAAGAAGTGTATGAACCTCTGTCATTTAATTATTACTTATAAAAATGCAGACCAATTAGCTAGGTTGATCAATGCTTTGACCTGCCCCGGAAGTGATATTTTTGTGCACGTTGATAAAAAAATAGACATTACGCAGTTTGAAAGGCTTAAAGAGAAAACGAATGTAACGTTTGTTAAAAACCGGGTCAAGGTTAATTGGGGAGGCTTTAGCCTGATAAATGCTATTACCGCTTCAATAGCCGAAATAAAAGCGAGCGAAACGAAATATGATTTTATCAATTTAATAAGCGGGCAAGACTATCCTATAAAAAAATAACTGAGTTTGTTAAGTTTTTAGAGATGAACAAAGGCAAATGCTTCATCTCTTATGAAGACACCGAGGAGAAAAAGTGGTGGCATGAAAACCTGGTGCGAATCACTAACTACCATTTTAATGATTTTTCTATAAAAGGCAAATATCTGGCTCAACGATTGATAAACACAATACTCCCGCAAAGGAAGTTTCCACTGGATTGGAAATTATACGGGGGAAATTGCTCCAGTTGGTGGACATTGCCTGCAGAAGCAGCTTATTTTTTTGCAGATACAATTACCAATAATAGCAAGCTTAAAAATTTTGCCAAACTCACCTGGGCTCCCGATGAATATCTTTATGCCACTATATTAATGAACTCCCAGTTTAAAGATGATGTTGTAAACGATAATTACAGATTTATCGATTGGTCTGAAAAAAGGCGAATCCCAAATTATTAACACAGGAAGATCTGACTGCTTTGAAAAGTACGCATAATTTTTTCGCAAGGAAGTTTGATACCTTGGTGGATGAAGTTATTTTAGATAGGCTGGATGACTATCTTCAGGTAAACTAATGTTATTGTCTTAAATCACCGTTGACGCTGTAGCTCATTTTTATAATCAATTAGCTCCTTTTGAAAGGGTTACTTTTTGAGCTTCAGCAAAGGGCTTGCAAAAGCAATATCAAAGTTATATTTAACCTGCCTGTAAAATGTTCTCAACAACGATATAAAAAATGAGTTCTTTTGTTTCCAAGCTGTGCGAGACATTGTACTTGGTTCTGCTTCAGAGTTTTTTTGTATAAAAAGCCCGGTAAAATCATTGTAAAAAATAGCCTGACCTTTGTTTTGTAAAAAAGAAATACACATTTTATATTCCGTTACATCGCCTTTAAGGCCTTCCGGATAACGACCGAATTTTTCAAAAAAATCGCTTCTTCTCAAATGCGGGTGGTCAGTATATGCATATATTTTGGTATAGTCGGTAGCAAGAGCGGGAATAGTTATTTTCGAAAACCCCTTTTTGAAATCGGTAAGATAAGGATGGCTATAGTAGGCATAAAACTTGGCCATATCCAGGCTGCGATCTTCTGACATCATATCAAATGCATCCTGCAATGCCTGCGGAAATTTTTCAGTAGCTTCAAAGTCTTCCTGCACATATAACGTATACGGCGTGGTCACTGCATCGTCACCTTTGTTCAAATTTCTTCCCAATCCGCCATTTTTTATGGCAGGAACGAGATTGAAATTGTAGGTAGCCTGTAGCTCCCTCAACTTGTTTGTGTGTACGTCATTACTGCCGTCATCTGAAACTACAATGGCTCCAAAACTACAACCAACTTTAATAAATGATTGAAGCAGGTTTTCTAAAGAAGCGCTGCGGTTATAATGAGTTACTAATAAGCTGATATCGGGAAAATAGTTAGACATAAAAAAACTATTCATTTTTTGAGGTTTTAGTGTCGTGGGGGCATGAGGTGTGAACATTGAGAAAAATCTTTTGATTCTAGTTTTAACCGGTTTGTTAAAGCTTTGCCTAGCCCGCCATCTCTCTGTAATGTTCGGGGACCTGTCCATACACGGGTCTTACTCGTCTTTACCTGCAGTACTTTTCCATAAGGCATCAAGTCAAAACACAAACGTCCATCATCACCCCAAATTTTATAAGTAACATATCCTACTTTCAATCCATATTTTTTACGTATCCCATGCTAATCCCGTAAGCATTCAAATACGGGCGCTTAAAGTGTCTTAATTCTGCAATTACATCCTTCAGCTTTTCAAATATATACAATTGCCACCTCGGATATTTTTGCTCGGGGATAAAGGAGTAACGCCCGTACACACAAACAACGCCGGGTTTGGTTAGGTAGTTCATCATTTCCTCTATCCAACCCTCCGCGTAAATACAGTCTGCATCAGCCAGTAATATGTAATCACCCAAGGCAGTTTCCTGTCCTAGCTGCCGGGCCGGGCCACAACCCTGTACCGGCTGGAAAAGCGCTTTTACATGCAACTTATCTAATGTTTTTTGCGTTTGATCGGTTGAGTTATTATTTATTACGATAATTTCAAATGGATATTTTGTTTTGGATGCTGATAAGCTAGATACGCAGTTCAGGATGTTGGTCTCTTCATTCCACGCCGCAATCAAAATAGAAACAACAGGAGTTGCTGATTGTGTGCTGTCCAGCCTTTTATTAATGGAGTCAAAGACTTCATTGGAGATCTCATCATAAGTGCCAAAGCTATACTTATGATGTTTTACCCAATCAGGATAAGAAAAAATGTAGTGCATCTCACTTGATTTATTAGTTGATTTGACTGACTGTAGCTTTTATGCAAAGCTCAATATCTGCCTAGCTTCTTTCGCACAAAAATAATATTGGTTTAGAAGTAACTTATGTGCAAAGTTGCATATCAAAAATAAACGATAATTAGTTAAGATGGCGCAGTAATTTTAAATCAGATTCTTCTTTCCCGCTCTAAAAATTAATTGTTGGTGACTTGCCATTAGAAAAGTATTATTGCACTTGAATTTAAACAGGATAGTGACTTTTTCAAATACATATATCAGGATAAACAAGCCAACCTGGCGAATCCTACGAAAGGGAAATATATTGTGGTTCTTTTTCGTATTGCGCAGGTTATAAAGCGTAATAAAGTATTGTTTTTGTTATTTTTCTGGTACTTGCTTTTTTACAGGGTGATAGTTGAATGGTGTATGTGTGTAGAACTTTCATGGAAAACCTCTGTAGGTCCCGGGCTTTCTATCTGGCATGGCAGTGGATTGGTAATACATCCTGATACTGTAATAGGAAATAATTTCACCGTTAGGCAATGTACTACCATTGGAATAAAACAAGATGCGAACGGAAATTATTGCTCGTCTGCACCGGTTATTGGTAATAATGTAGATATCGGATGTAATTCAGTAATTATTGGCCCCTTAAATATCGGTAATAATGTAAAAATAGGTGCCGGCACAGTGGTGGTAAAGCACATTCCAGAAAATGCAACAGTTGTTGGCAACCCGGCACGTATTATAAGCTCATCCTGATATCATAAAAGGCCTTTTGATAATTGATCAAAAGCGAAACTACAAGCTCTTGCAGTTAAAGCCATATAAGTTAATGATGGGTTTTGACAAGCGGAAGATGTCATGCAACTACCATCCGTAACAAATACATTTTTTGCTGCATGTATTTGATTATGCTTGTTTAAGACAGAGGTTTTGGGGTCATTGCCCATTCTCGCCGTGCCCATTTCATGTACGGTTGAACCACCTGGTTTATTGTATTTAAAAGTATTTACTCCGTCAAATCCGGCTTCTGTCAACATCTGTCCGCAGGCATCTTTAATATCATCCATCATTTTAGCCTCATTTTCTTTAAAAGAAAAATCAATATGAACCAGCGGCTGTCCCCATTTGTCTTTTTCTGTGTCGCTTAGGTAAACCCTGTTCTCGTGGTAGGGCAAACATTCTCCCCATCCTGCCATCCAAATTGTCCAGTCGCCGGGAGTTGCAATATGATTCTTAAAGTCAGCACCAAAGGCAATATCATCGTTTTTTCGGTCGCCCCATTCCAGTCTCTCGCCATCCCCCTGTATATTATAGCCTCTTAAGAAATCAACTTTATCTGAGGCTTTGTCAAGGTTCCTGAACCTTGGTATTAAAAACCCACAGGGGCGGCGGCCTTTATAGTATTTATCCTGGAATCCCGAGTATCTGCCGGAAGCGCCGGCTGAAGAATGATGATCCATTAAGTTGTGACCTAGTTCTCCGCTGTCATTTCCCAATCCGTTGGGGAACCTGTTTGATTTAGAGTTGAGCAGGAGTGCAGTAGTTGCAATAGTGGACGCGTTTACAAAAATTATTTTAGCACTGAACTCGTATGTTTTATTAGTTATGGCATCTACAACAACTACACTCTTTGCTTTCTGGGTTTTGTCGTCATAAATGATTTCAGTTACAATAGAAAAAGGACGGAGTTCCAGGTTGCCGGTTGCCATAGCTGCAGGAATAGTAGCACTATTGCTGCTGAAGTAGGCGCTGAACGGGCATCCGCGATTACATAGATTACGGTTCATGCAAGGGCCTCTTCCGTTGAGATTCCTTGTGAGGTTGGCCACACGTGCAATTGTTAAAAGGCGTTGATCATGATTTTTTTGATGGATTGCGCCAAATGTGTTTCAATACAATTAAGCTCCATTGGGTCTAAAAAGATCCATCGGGTAGATGAGGCAGGTTTTCTTTTTGCCCGCTCACACCAATAAATCCTTCCACATAATTATACCATGGAGCAAGATCATTATATCTTATGGGCCAGTCTACACCGTGCCCATCTTTTAAATTGGCGCTAAAATCAAGATCACTCCATCGGTAACATTGCCGTCCCCATGTTAAAGATCTGCCACCTACCTGGTATCCTCTCAGCCACCAAAATGGTTTATCCTGGATATAAGGATGGTCTTTATCCTTTACAAAAAAGTGCTTACAACCTTCGTCGAAACCATTCGCCTGTACCGGGTATTCTTCAAAATCTTCTGATGTTACATTGAGGCGATTAGGGAAATCCCATGGATTCATCATCGCTGTAGGGTAATCCTGGCCATGCTTCACATCCCGGCCTCTTTCCAGAAGCAGCGTTTTCAGGCCTTTTTCACAAAGCTCTTTAGCTGCCCACCCTCCGCTAATTCCAGACCCGATAACTATGGCATCGTAATTCATATAATTATTTTTTATTTTGTTGCCCAGGATTTTTGACCTTGTATCAGTGGCATACATGCAATAAATTTTACCGGAACAGCTTCGTAAGCCAGGCCTTTTGTTGCACCCAATTCTGATGTGCAATAGCCAATGGCCGTCATATCCTTCAGAAGGCTGATAAAGCTGCGTCCGATTAACTTAGTTTTCACTTTATTTAAAATAGGATATTTCGTATAAATTTTAATATCCTTTGCCGCATTAAGCGAAGCTACTTTATCATCCACAGCACAGTTAACGAAACTTTTTTATAATGTTTCTTGCAATAGTCGTCAATAAATTGAAGCCCGTCAATAAAGATGTTCGCTTCCTTAGTAGAAATCATATGCTGCACACAATGAATAACAAATTCTTCTACCTTGGCATCTTTCGCGCCCGGTGTGTCGGTTTTGGGGATAACGGTTTCGCATGCTTCTGCAATAAGTGCCTTATGCTGTTGAAGGTATTTATAGTCAGGTTTTCTGAATATAGAGTAAGCTTTATAACTGCCAAAACCTAAAACAGAGAGGGATCCCAGCACCAGCGAACCCTTAAGAAATTTTCTTCTATTCATGTTGAGCATCTTAAATTAGAGAACCTGAAGCAGTGTGGCTTTATTTGCGCGGGTACTATAAAGTATGATACATGCGTGTATAAACTTTACCGCTTGATAACAAAAATATAGTAAGTTTACAGTTCGTAACTGTTTTAAGCAATTTTTTTGATGAAACTAAACCACTTATTGTCAAAGATAAAGAATGTTCATTTTTTGTCTTTATTGGGAACTGGGAGTATATCATTTGTTACTTTTATTTTCACGGCCATCCTTTTCAGGTCTTTATCACCCGAAGATTGCGGTGTGTGGTTTTTCTTTCAAACGATGTTGTCTTTCCTTGATACTTTTCGGCAGGGTTTTTTAAATACCGCTTTTGTAAAATTCTATGCTGGAGCATCGGCTGAGCGTGGAAGAGAACTGATTGGATCGGTTTGGATTATTGCATCTGCCATCACCCTTGGTTTTATTATAATCAACCTCCTGGCTTTATTATTTATTTCATTGATAACAGATTATAGCGTCGTTTATTTTTTAAAGTATTTCGGAATTAATCTCCTGGTAATGTTGCCCATGATCATAGGTGTATGTATTGTACAGGGTGAATTGAGATTTGACAGGCTATTATATATAAGGTTATTTCAGGTATTGTTATTGATCGGCTTTTTGGTAACGCTTAATCTTACTCATAAAATAAGTCTTACAAACCTGATGTATGCCAATATAGCTACCTCTTTTTTAACCAGTTTGCTGGTTATTGTTATGGGCTGGAGCGGTTTAACCCATTTGTTCAGGTACACTAAAAAGGCGATCAGAGAATTGTTTCATTTTGGCAAATACACTGTAGGAACGTCTATCAGTACTAATCTTTTTGGGGTAACGGATACACTAGTATTGAATTTCATGCTTGGGCCCTCTGCTATAAGTCTTCTGAATTTAGGGCGGCGCTTTATGGAAGTGGTTGAAATTCCGTTGCGAAGTTTTTGCAATTCTGCGTTGCCTAGCCTGGCTCAATATTATAATAAGGGACAAAAGACCGAAGTGATCAAACTAATGCAAACATTTATAGGCGGCACCGTTATTGGGTTAGTGCCTATTGTTTTAATAACCTCCGTAGTGGCGCCTTTCTTAATAAGCCTGGTAGGAGGTGGACAATATATTGGTACCACCGAAGGTGTCATTGCCGCTAATATTTTAAGAATATCTCTGATATTGTCGTTCATTGCACCTGTCGATCGTTTTTTGGCAATTACTTTAGATGTGATTCATAAGCCTAATATTAATTTTTACCGGATCCTCCTCTTATTGGTTGTTAATTTCGCTATAGATGTGTTGGGTGTTTATATATGGGGAAATATATATGGTGTTGTATTACTGGGTGCTGTTACTGCCATTATATCGGTTATGATATCATACAAGCAATTGCAGAAACATTATCTTCCATTTCCGCTGTTCGGTAGCATTAAAATGGGCTATAGTTTCCTCGTAAATCTTATTCGGAATAATTTATTTAAAAGTAAGAACGTTTAATCATGAATTCAGGCGAAGTTATAAGCATTGTTACCGTTTGCGATAACCAGTTCGCAGTGTTACTTGCTGCATTGCTGAAGTCGATTGAAGTGAACCATGTGGCTGACACACCCATTGATCTATATATTGTAAATGACGGGATATCGCAGCAAAATGTTGATAAACTTAAAAATGTAATTGGTTCTGATAAAATAAAAATCATCTGGAAGACATTGGAAGAGGCCATTCCCCGCCATCTAAAGCTCCCGATGGATAACACCAGTTTCCCTGCTAATACTTATGCACGTATTTGCATTCCTCATTTTATTGATCCTAAAGCTACGCGGGCCATTTATCTGGATGTGGACATGATACTGCTTAAAGACGTGGAAACTTTATGGCAATTGTCGTTAGATGGTTTTGCTGTGGGTGCAGTGCGGGATCGCTCCCAGGTAGTAAGTTCAGAGTGGGGGGAATTAAAAATTACCGACAGTTGGGGTTACCGCCGGAAAGTGGGTACTTGAACTCAGGCCTGCTTTTGATAGACCCGGTAAAATGGAGAGAAATAAATGTTGCAGAGAAAGCGTTTCAATGCAGTATTGATAATATTGAGTACATTTCTTTTGCTGATCAGTACTCCCTGAATGTTATTTTTAACCAGCAATGGAAAGAGCTGGATGCCCGCTGGAATTGCTATGCACAAAATGATACTCCCGACCCGTATTTGATTCACTTTACAGGTATGAAACCCATCTTTAAAGGCTATTCAGGCAATAGCCGTTATAAAGAACAGTTTTTCTTTTACCTCGATCAAACGCCCTGGAAAGATTTTACAGTGAAAAATGATATGTTGAGGCTGATGAAAAAACTATACAATAAAGTGACCAAAAAGCTTAAACGTATCTGATTTTTACATGTAAATAAATTTAAAAGAACTCCCGGTTCTTATAGAGTTCCTATTTTCTGATTCTCTACGAGTGCATACTTTGAAAGAAATTAGCTAACGATTTTTCTATTGTAGAAGTTAACATATAACGCAGTTTTATTCATTAAAAAATCCCATTACACTGACATGTAACGGGATTTGATATTGGGGAACTGTTTTTGTTCCGCTGAATTAATTGATCATTAAAATTATTGCTTCAGGTTGGCTCCGATTCCTGGTAGCTTAGACTCAAAACTAATCAGGTTCACAAGAACTGCCAATGGGTCCTGCGAATAGATATTGTCCTTATTTACGGTGATCCGTGTTGTAGACATGTTATTGATGATTTGAGCATCCCTGTTATTAACAACTATATTGTTATAAATTTCCAGTGTTCCGTATGTCATATAAAGATCTAATAATCTTGCTTCGAAATATTTTGGATCTTCGAAATTTAAACGACCGGCGGTATTGTTGTACACTTTAGCATTTACCGGGTAAAATACAGAGGATTGCTTCATACCCTCGGTAACCTGCAACTCAAAAGCGCCATACCTTCTGCTGCTGTAAACGATGTTATTGTAAATTTCTATAATGCCTGTCTGGTTGTCAATACTGTGAATCCACGCACGAATAGCATTTCCCTGGTGGTTGGTAACAATATTACTATAGAATTTACCAAAACCTTTCAGAAAGAAGATACCATTGTGATTATCCACCTTCGTATTTACGTTATTAATATAATTGTTATGTACGTTGTAGTTATAGCCGTTACCTACATAAACAATTGTTGAAATGGTAGGAGAATTAACACAGGTAATATTGGCCACTTCCAATCCTTTAATTACACCGTAATGAGCACTACTCTCAATACTGCCGGGTAACATAATAAACGGTCCTACATTGTCAGCATCCAGGTTTAAAAATTTTAAATTCTTAGCATAAGAGTCTGCTGCGCCTGTATACCTCAGCTTTTCAAGTCCTTCATGCATAATTACCAGGTCGGCAATATTCTTAAAATACATGTTCTGAAGGGTAAAATCATTAAGCGTACCTCGCAATGCAATTGCCCTGTAGGTATTGTTCTTAAATTGAATACCCCTGTCAATGCCAGAAGTGCCTGCGCCCGATACAATAAGGTTGTTAACATTCGAAATATCCATTGGTTTGTATCCGTCTTTAAGCTCTACCAAACCATCATTTTGAATAGTCACCGCGCGCCAGTTGAAGGAACGGATATATTTCTTATGTAAATCACTTCATAAGAGCCGGCTTTAATTTTAATTGTGTCAGCATTTTTCAGCGTGATCTTAGTACCGCTTACTGTTAAGTTATTTCCGTCAATAGTTAAACTACCGGCGCCGGAGCCTACCAGAAATGATCTTCCTTTTGCAGAAGTATCTTTAGGCGGTGTAGTGGTCGTATCTTTAGGTGGAGTAGTAGTTGTAGTGTCTTTAGGTGGAGTAGTGGTAGTCGAATCTCCACCCGTATATATGGGAGAGGATTTTGTGCACGAAGAATTAGATTGTACGAATAGGGCCGTACAAAAGCATATGCCTAAGCATTTTAGAGAACTGTAAAAGAATTGGGACATGTTGAAATTTTTATACAAATTGGGGATCTTCCTCACGCGCAGGCGCAAAGATATCATTTTGAGGGTTGAGGGCTTTCTGTTTACCAGATATTTACAAATTTTTAAAATTACAAACTATGAATTTAAGTTTTCTTCAATTATCCTGCCAACTGCGCCATTTTTTGGTGTGAGGTAAATATTTGATATTTATTTAATAAAAGGAGGTGGTTATTGTAAATTTACTAATTATGATGTGGAGCGATTTCTCTTTCAAATTTCTTTCTATGTTGGTTTTTTTTAGCAGTTGCAACGAGCCAAAATCAGCCGATATTCCTACTGTCGTTGGAAATGAATACTTTGGCAGGGTGATTGACACTACGTCTCCTATTACGATGGATAAGTTTATAGGATTAAATGCCTTTGTCGACGATCCTTCACAGTTGATAAACGCCGCCGGTTTTGTACGCGAATATCACAACTGGTTTTGGGACGAAGGGGATGGAAATCCTGGTTACAAGGGTTTTCCACAAAGCCAGATCCGGTTTGCACCTAGTTTCCCGGGATGGAGCTACGATGATTTTTATCGTAACCTTAATGATATCAAAGTAGAAGTGGCGCCTTGTATACAGGGCTCGGTTCCCTGGTTGCAGAAAAACAGCTCTTTTCAATCGGCCTATAAACCGCTAGATGCTCCGGGCCTGAGTGCTGCTAACCCGCAATCTTATCATGCAAAGGCTAATTTTATGTACCAGTTTGCTGCAAGGTATGGCCAAAATGTAGTCAATGATAGTTTTTTGCAATTAGACCCGCACCAAAAACGAGTTTCAGGATTAGGTTATGTTAAATACATAGAAGACTGGAATGAGCAGGATAGGACCTGGGAAGGCAAAAATGCTGAGTTTACCTCTGAAGAATACGCGGCGATGGCGAGCGCTGACTATGATGGCCATGGTAATACCATGAATTTACATAACAAAAAGTACGGCATCAAAAATGCCGACAGCTCAGCAAAACTGGTTATGGGTGGGCTGGCTATTTTTAATATTGATTATATTAAGAGAATGAAAAGCTGGTTTGAGCGTAACCGGCCTGACAAGATATTTGCGGCCGATGTGCTTAATTTCCACTTGTACACTTTTCCAGACGGTTCGCAATTTGGAGATAGCGGCCCCGCTTTGTCGCCGGAGGCGGGTAAATTAAAGGAGCAGTTGATACCGGTTATTAAATACCGGAACGATCATTTACCTGGAAAAGAAGTATGGGTTTCAGAGTTCGGGTGGGATACGCATCCTGATTCCCGGTTAAGTGTTCCTGAAATCGGATCAATGGATCGACAAGAAGTGCAGGGTATCTGGCTGGTAAGAGCGTATATGGCATTAGCGGCTGCAGGCGTAGACAGGGCCCAAATGTATATGCTGCGGGATGTTAATCCAGATGATAAAATGCAGTTTGCCAGTTGCGGTTTAGTAGGCCCTAAAGGTAGCTGGGCGCCTAAAAAATCCTGGTACTATGTAGCTACACTCAAAAATATGCTGACCAATATGCGTTTTGCCGGTGAGGTTGCATCAGCAGATCCTAATGTACTGGTGTATAAATTTAAGGATGTAAAAAGCTCAAAAGGCGTATATGCTGTTTGGGCGCAAACTAGTAACGATTACAGGGTTGAAAACTTTTCAATTCAGCTTTCCGGGCAGTCATCATCAGCCGAAATGGTTTCTCTTCTAACCGGCAGCACATCTGGCGAACGGCAGTTGCTGACAATTAACGGAGGGAAGGTGGCGGTAGCAGTATCGGAGCGTCCCGTCTTCATATTGGTCGACCACATCAATTAATTTTAGTCCAATCTTATTACAGTTTCCAGGCCTTAATAAACCGGTCTTTACCCTGCATGTCTTTTTTAGAAGAGTATTGTAACCCTGTTTTTCAAACAATAACCGGGTCTCTTCACCCAATCCTTCAAATATTTCTACATAAACCATTCCCTCATCTTTCAGTAATATTTTCCCTGCTTCTGCAATAGCAGTATAAAAAATAAGTGGGTCGTTATCTTCCACAAAAAGCGCCAGGTTAGGTTCGTGGTCTAAAACATTATCATGCATAAAGCCCTTTTCCTTTTGTGGAATATAAGGCGGGTTGCTTACGATAATATCGGTTTGGGGAAATGAAGACCAATTCTCTTTTTTAAGAAATCACTTTGTGTAAATGCTATTTCAGTTTTATGCTTACGAGCATTTTTTTGGCTACTTCCAGGGCCGCAGCACTGATGTCACATGAAATTACTTCAGCCTGGGGTATTTTTCGTTTCAATATAACCGGGATACAACCGCTTCCGGTTCCGATATCCAGAATGGACAGGTCTCGCTTTCCCTGGTGATCTTTTATGATCCACTCCACCAGCTCCTCTGTTTCCGGGCGCGGAATTAATACGGATTGATTCACATAAAACGGAATGTCGTAAAACCAGGCTTCATTTAAAATATATTGTATAGGCTCGGCTTTTCGCAGTCGCTGTTCCATTTCGCTCCACATTTTCATAAAGCATCCGTCGGGAGTAAATGTCGCAGCGCTATTATTTCTAAGGTTGATTCCTGTTAAATGTTCTATGGCCAGGTTAAATAGGTTGCTAGCTTCATCAGAGGGATAAACACTCTTTAAGTTTTCAACAAAACCTGCTTTTAATTTTTGTAACGACATATTACAAACTTATAAAATTTACCGGAGGCGCTTTCATTTCATGCAAATAGAATGAGTGGCTGTTAATTCAGTTACATTTGCAGAAATGTACGAGCAGGCACATGAGGTTTATATGCAGCGTTGTCTGCAATTGGCAAAATTAGCCGCAGGCAAGGTAGCGCCTAACCCAATGGTGGGTGCCGTGCTGGTGTTTAATGGGCAAATAATAGCTGAGGGCTATCACCAACAATACGGAGGTCCACATGCTGAAGTGCATTGTATAAAAGAAGCCCTGCAAAATCATCCTGGTAAAATTTCAGCTTCAACATTATATGTTTCACTGGAACCCTGTGCTCATTTTGGTAAAACACCGCCTTGCGCTGATTTGATTATTCAGTATAAAATTCCCAAAGTAGTCATAGCTTGCCGCGATAGCTTTGAAAAAGTAGATGGGAAGGGTATTGATAAGCTCAAGGCCGTCGGTATAGAAGTAACGGTTGGTATTTTAGAAAAAGAAGCCATTGCCTTAAATAAAGCTTTTTCAATTTTCACCAGCTAAAACGGCCCTATATCATTTTAAAGTGGGCTCAAACGGCAAATGGCTATCTTTCTGAGGCTGGCAAAGACAGGTTGATGATCAGTAACGAGTATACCAATCGACTGGTGCACCGTTGGAGGAGTGAGAATGCTGCTATCATGGTAGGTGCCAATACCGCTATAAGCGATGATCCGCTTTTGGATAACCGGAACTGGATGGGACCTGCTCCTAAAAAATATTATTTGACCCCAATTTAAAAGTGCCTTCCACGGCCCGTCTTTTTAATACGGCAGATGTGGTCGTTGTTTTGAATACAGTCAAAGACGCTGTATCAGGTAATCTTATTTATTTAAAGATGAATAAGAACAATATGATACCAGACGCAATGGATCAGCTTCAGTTGCTAAACATACAAAGCGTATTAGTAGAAGGAGGTGCTTTCCTGCACCAATCATTTATAAAGGCTGGTATATGGGATGAAGCCCATGTGATCACCAATAAAGAACTTTTTGTGAGTGACGGCGTGGTAGCGCCCTCACTTTCAGAACAGGTAAAGCTGAAAGAAATAACACTACAAAACGACCGAATCGTCTATTTCAAAAACCAAAACAACTCATTTATTCATGCAGGTACCGCATTATTTTAACACCATCGATACAACCGGTACTGCTGAATTTAAAGACAAGGGGAGTCGTTTTATTGCAGTTGCTTACCCGGTTAAAACCATTGCCGATTGTAAGCAGAAGCTGCTGGATGTTAAAAAGGAATATCCTAAAGCCAGTCACTATTGTTTTGCTTACCGACTGGGGCTTGATAACAATCAATACAGGGTCAGCGATGACGGGGAGCCTTCAGGTTCTGCCGGGCGACCCATTTTAGGACAGATAGATAGTCGAGGCGTTACAGACGTACTGATTGTGGTGGTACGTTACTTTGGTGGCACCTTATTGGGGGTGCCGGGCCTGATCAACGCCTATAAGTCTGCCGCGGTTATGGCATTGCAGGTTACGCCGTTGATAAGAAAACCGGTTTTAGTTCCCCATCACCTGCAATTTGATTACACGCAGATGAATGATGTGATGACCACCATTAAACAATTCGACTGTGAAGTATTAAAGCAAGAGCTACAGCTTTTCTGTATCATGGATATCGCTATTCCTCAGTACCGCCTGGCTGAAACGCTAATGAAGCTGGGAGATATTCGGGATATTTCCATACAGCCCTTACAAAAATAACTCAGGGTGCTGCTAAAATAGCAGACGGATTTCCGCTTTCCTGCACTTTAGTCATATTTAATATACTGAATATGACATCATTACATTAAATACCGGCTTGGATTTTGATTTGATAATCAGAGTGTGTCCTTGATAATTCAACTTCAGCGTGATTGTTGCTGTGAGGTATCTGGGCATCAACTTTTAATTAAGAAACTTTAATTATGAATCTGGGAAATTTTACGATAAAAGCAGCTGAGGCTTTTCAACAAGCTCAGCAACTTGCATTTAATGCACAAAATCCTAATATAGAAACCGAGCATATTTTAAAAGCATTGCTGGAGCAGGAAGACTCTCCGGTAGATTATCTTTTAAAGAAAAATAATGTAACCATCAACCTGTTAGATAATAAGCTCAACGAATTGATAGCCAGGTTACCTAAATCATCTGGTGAGCCGGCGCAACAAATTAGCCGCGATGCGAATAATGTGGTATTACGCGCAGGCGCTGCTTTAAAACAGTTTAATGATGAGTTTATTACCCCGAACATTTGCTATTGGCAATTGTGGAGGGTAGTGATGCCGCAGGGAAATTATTGAAAGATGCAGGTCTTACTGCCAAAGGATTGGTTACGGCTGTTAAAGAGTTAAGGCAGGGGTCTACAGTATCTTCTCAAACCCAGTCGCAGGAGTTTAATGCGCTGAATAAGTATGCCAAGAACTTAAACGAACTGGCCCGGCAAGGTAAGCTAGACCCTGTAATTGGAAGGGATGAAGAAATTCGTCGGACACTTCATATTTTAAGCCGAAGAACTAAAAATAACCCTATCCTGGTGGGTGAGCCTGGTGTGGGTAAAACAGCCATAGCCGAAGGTATTGCGCACCGTATTGTGAACGGGGATGTGCCCGAGAACCTGAAAACGAAGATCATTTATGCCCTGGATATGGGCTTACTGATTGCCGGTGCTAAATATAAAGGGGAATTTGAAGAGCGTTTAAAAGGTGTGGTAAAAGAGGTGAGCGGAAGCGATGGAGAAATTATTCTGTTCATAGATGAAATTCATACCCTGGTGGGCGCCGGAGGTGGTGATGGTGCTATGGATGCCGCAAATATCCTGAAGCCGGCCCTGGCCCGTGGGGAGTTAAGGGCAGTAGGAGCTACCACCTTAAATGAGTATCAGAAGTTTTTGAAAAGGATAAAGCTTTGGAACGTCGTTTTCAAAAAGTAATGGTGGACGAGCCTTCGGTTGAAGATGCCATATCTATTTTACGGGGATTGAAAGACAGATATGAAACACACCACCATGTACGTATAAAAGATGATGCAATTATAGCAGCTGTGGAGTTGTCCAGCAGGTATATTACCGATCGTTTTTTACCCGACAAAGCTATTGATCTGATTGACGAAAGCGCTGCTAAGCTTAGATTGGAGATGAACTCTATGCCCGAAGAGTTGGATAAATTGGATCGGCAGATCCGCCAGCTGGAGATTGAGCGGGAAGCTATTAAACGGGAGAGTGATGAGGAGAAGCTCAAACAGTTAAACACCGAGATTGCAAACCTTTCCGTAGAAAGGGATACTTTAAAAGCTAAGTGGTCAGAAGAAAAAGAACTGGTAGAGCAGATCCAGAACGCGAAAGCGGGTATCGAGAGTTTAAAAGTAGAGGCAGAGCAGGCGGAGCGTAACGGAGACTATGGCAAGGTTGCTGAAATCCGCTATGGTAAAATAAAGGAAGAAGAAGAGCGTATTACCAAGCTTACAAAGGAATTGCAGGAAGACAGTGAGAAGCGGTTATTAAAAGAAGAGGTAGATGCGGAAGATATTGCCGAAAGTGTAGCCAAATCAACAGGTATACCAGTGAGTAAGATGATGCAGAGCGATAAAGAAAAGCTCCTGCAACTCGAAACGCACCTGCATGAAAGAGTAGTGGGGCAAGAGGAAGCCATTACAGCAGTAGCGGATGCTATCAGGCGTAGCCGGGCTGGGTTGAGCGATCCTAAAAAGCCTATTGGTTCTTTTATTTTCCTGGGAACAACAGGTGTGGGTAAAACCGAACTGGCCAAAGCATTGGCTGAGTACCTGTTTGATGACGAGGGAATGATGACCCGTATAGATATGAGCGAATACCAGGAAAAGCATACCGTGAGCCGGTTGGTGGGTGCGCCTCCCGGCTATGTAGGGTACGACGAAGGCGGCCAGCTTACGGAGGCGGTACGTCGCAAGCCTTATAGTGTGGTGCTGCTCGATGAAATAGAAAAAGCGCATCCTGATGTGTGGAATGTGTTGTTACAGGTGCTGGATGACGGAAGGTTGACAGATAATAAAGGCCGGGTGGTTAACTTTAAGAACACCATTATTATAATGACCAGCAATATAGGCAGTCACCTAATACAAGAGGCTTTTGAAGACGTTTCAGAGAAAACCCTGGATGAAGCTACGGAAAAGGCAAAGGTGCAGGTGATGAGTTTGTTGAGGGAAACAGTAAGGCCTGAGTTTCTGAACCGGGTAGATGAGATCATTATGTTCCAGCCTTTGATGAAGAAAGACATTGTGGGCATTATTAAGATACAGCTGGATGGTTTAAAAAGGCAGGTGCTGCAAAACAGCGGCTTGCAATTGCATTTTAGTGATTATGCGCTCGATTTTTTAGCTGAGCAGGGATTTGACCCGCAGTTTGGTGCCCGTCCTTTAAAAAGATTGATACAAAAAGAAATTGTGAACCAGTTAAGTAAGCGGATACTGGCGGGCGATGTGGATCGAAATATACCTGTTTTGATAGATGTATTTGACAACACAGTTGTATTCAGAAACGAAACGCACGAGAACAAAACAGTTTAATAATAGTTGGAAGCCCGTTGTTAAATAACTTCGGGCTTTCACTATTAAATAAGCGCAGCGGTTTGGAAGCCGCTTTTGTTATTTTATAGGCTTTTTTGCGATATTTTGAAGAAAAAATTTGTTAGATCAAAAAAAAAAATTATCTTCAACCGCTTTTTAAAATAGCGTAAATTTTCAGTACAAAAAAGGAAGATACCTGGCCAAAATAAAATTTATATTTTATGAGTTTAAAGAAAGATGATGAACCGATAATAGAACCTAAAGATATTTTTGTGGGCAAGAAAGATGCTCCGGTTATCTTGATGGAATTTGGTGAATACGAAAGCGAAGATTGTGCTAAAGCAAATGAAATTGTTAAGCAGATCCTTACTGATTATGATGGTCAGGTTAAGTTTAATTTCCGTCACTTTCCGCAAACAAGAATTCACCAGCGTAACTTGAAAGCTGCTGAAGCGGCCATTGCTGCGGCGCAGGAAGATAAATTCTGGGAAATGCATAATGTGCTTTTCCAAAACCGTAGAAACCTGGGTACAACCAGTTTGAAATTACACTCAAAAGATGCAGGCGTAAAAAACAAGAATTTCCTGGAAGAGCTGGTGAATGGCACGTACGGCTGGCAGGTGCAGGATGACCTGAAAGAAGGGCTTGACAGAGGCGTTAAAGAAGTACCTACTTTTTTGTAAATAATGAAATGATAAAAGGCAAACCAACTTATGCTTCTTTAAGCACAGCTATCGATGCTGCGTTAAAAAATGGTAAAAAGCCTGCAGCTTCCAAAGCGAAAGCAGCGCCTAAAAAAGATGCTGCTCCGGCGGCAAAAACAAAGAAGTAGACAAGCATGCGGAAGTACTTATATAGTATATTTTATAAGTGTCTGTTTCAGTAGTCTTTACATACTGTCTTATTTATTATATTTTGTCTGAAACCCTTTACTGTAAAGGGTTTCAGACGTTTTAGGCCATGTGTTAATAATAGCGCCATAAGCTAAAGTTATGTAAACAGGCAATTTTTAAGTAAGATCTTTTTTACAATTATTTTGTTTAATTGTTGAATAATTTCGAAAGTGTCAGGCCTGCCAATTTGAATTTGTGTAGCAGCGAAAAAAATGTCTGGGATTATTTTTTTATGTTGAATAAATGTGGATATTCGCCGTCCGTCTTAAAATTTTTTGTTGTATAGGAGAGGTGAAAATGATGATGTTTTTTGATGATTTTTCAAATTGTAGCACCCCCAATAAATTCGCTGTTTCAATGGAGAAAAATGCCGACAAAGTTTGGTCTAATTGTTTAAAGATTATAAAAGATATAGTAGAATGGCAGCATTACAAAACATGGTTCGAACCTATTAAGGCAATTTCTTTAAAAAGCAATGTATTAGTAATACAGGTACCCAGTCAATTCTTTTTTGAGTACCTTGAAGAGCATTATGTAAATTTATTGGCGAAGACGCTAAAACGTGAGTTAGGCAAAGAAGCTCGGTTAGAATACAGGATAATGGTGGATAGCGGTAACAGTAAGAACAAACCGCTTACAATGGATGTACCGGGCACGGGTTACAAAACATATTCTAATAACGAAATGGATTTCCCGCTCGTGGTTAATAACTCTGTAAAAAATCCCTTTGTCATTCCCGGCATTAAAAAGATGCAGATTGATCCGCAGTTGAATGTGAATTACACGTTCGATGCTTATGTGGAAGGGGATAGTAACAGGGTAGCGCGAAGAGCAGGTAAAACAGTTGCTGATAAGCCGGGAGCGAATTCTTTTAATCCACTGGTAGTATATGGCGGAGTTGGTTTAGGTAAAACGCATTTGGTTCAGGCAATCGGTAACGAGGTAAAGCGTTTGCATCCTAATAAGATCGTATTATATGTAAGCTCCGAGAAGTTTATTAACCAGTTTATGGACCATAGCCGTAACGGGGCTATTAACGATTTTATACATTTTTATCAATTGATAGATGTATTAATTGTAGATGACGTACAATTTTTTAGCAAAGCCGAAAAATCCCAGGATGCCTTTTTCGCCATATTCAATCATTTACATCAGTCGGGCAAACAGCTCATCCTTACATCTGATAAGTCACCTAAAGACTTAGATGGCGTACAGGAACGTTTATTAAGCCGCTTCAGGTGGGGGCTAAGCGCCGATCTGCAGATACCGGATTATGAAACCCGTATCGAGATACTGGAAAGGAAGATGAAGGCAGATGGTTTGGATATGCCTAAAGAGGTGGTGAAGTATATCGCTTACAATATCAACAGTAATGTAAGAGAGTTGGAAGGCGCACTTATCTCTTTATTAGCGCAATCTTCTTTGAATCGCCGCGATATCGACCTGGAGCTGGCTAAAAAAGTATTGCGTAATTTCATCAAATCATCCAGCAAAGAAATTACGATCGATACCATTCAAAAAATGGTTTGCGATTATTTCGATGTGGCTTATGATAAGCTGTTGCAAAAAACCCGCAAACGCGAAATTGTACAAGCCCGCCAGATAACGATGTACCTGGCGAAAGCCTTTACAAAAAATAGCTTAAAGACCATTGGCGAGCATTTTGGCGGACGTGATCATACTACCGTGATTCACTCTTGCCAGACGGTTAAAGACCTGATGGATACCGATGCATTGTTCCGTGAGAACGTGCTGGAGTTGCATCAGAAAGTACAATTAGCTGCGATGTAAAAACGCTCAAAAAAACATTTTAAAAGAGCGCATAATCTTGAAAGTTTTCCCTTATATTTGCATCCCTTTTGGTGAGGTGGATGAGTGGCTGAAATCAGTAGTTTGCTAAACTGCCGTACGGGTTAAACTGTACCGCGGGTTCGAATCCCGCCCTCACCGCTGAAAAATAGAAAGTCTGAAGATGTAGTTTCTTCAGACTTTTTTATTCAGTAAATAGAGGGGTTCGCGATTGTATATACTCCTATTCTTTACATGAGTTATGGGGCAGGTAATGAGTACATGCATTACATATAATTCTGAAAATCATGACTGCATTAAGGTTTGTAATACTGCTATTTTCGGTAGGGCTTTTGATGTCAGCGAAGTGCAAAAAGGAAGTTGTAGTAGGACGTCAATATTTTCGTATTGTAAATAACTCTGGTAAAGACATAATGGTTGTCCCTTAGGAAAGTCATTTTATGATAATACCTGTGCGCTTTATGGGTTCTGTGTCGAAACAGTGCGTGCATACTCTTCTGATAGTTGTTATCAGAAGTTTGGATGGGGGAGTGTAATGGGTGATTATATGGATTTCAGCGTTGTTGATCTCACTTATGAGCATATGGAACTTGGAAAGTCTTTTCCTTGTGATTCGCTAATGTTTAAAAGTAAGATATTAAAGACTTATAGATACAATTCCGATAGCCTGATAAAGTATAACTATACCATTACTTATCCATAACGCCACCCTTCTGATCCTTATAATGAAGTATAAGAATTTCTTTCTGAATATAGTGTTGTCTGTTGTAACAGGTCGTAGTAAAGCACCCATCGCAGACTTTTTCTGGGAGTCATAACAGCCCAAAGCCGGCCAGCCCGTATAGTTTAAAAATTGACTGTTAATGCGAAAAAATACTGGAATTTTGACGATATGTTCATGGGCTCCGGTGCGAACCCCTCGCATAATAGCAAAGCTGGAAGCTATATTGTAGATTTAATAGCAGAGAAAGGAGTATTATCTGATAAAAAGATCACAATAAAAGTGATAGATTAATGTATGTTGATATAATGGTCAATGATGTGAGCTGACAAACCCTAAAAATAGAAATATCCATAAATTTCAGATCAGGGTCCGCGCAAAAGGAGTAAGATTTGGTGCATTAAAAAAGCTCACAAAATTGTGAGCTTTTTTCTTTTTTCGTCGGGAAGACAGGATTCGAACCTGCGACCCCCTGGTCCCAAACCAGGTGCGCTACCGGCCTGCGCTACTTCCCGGATCCGCAGCCATTGTGCGAATGGGTTGCAAATGTAAAGGATTATTTTAAATAATCAAAAAGATGAACAAAAATTATTGAATAATTTCTTGCCGGGCCGATAAAGCCGGCTCTTTTTCTAACAACCGTTGTAATAATATGCTTTGATTGGTAGCTCTTACCAGGTTATGTTTGGGATAACGGGCGCCGTAATACACATCATCACTTATATAGTCGGTAATAAAACGCAATGCCTGCATATAAATCATAAACTTACCGGCATAAAAAAGTATTGCTTTTCGGTAGCGGTGAGCTCCACATCCATGAAACTCTTGTATCCGTTTACTATGGCAAAATAAAAGTCTTCCCGGATCTCTATTTTACTGAAATCTTTCTCTTCTTCGCTTACCGGGCATAAATAGGTTCGCATCATATCGCCAACATCGCTGATAAAATAGCCGGGCATTACTGTATCCAAATCAATTACGCAAAGCCCCTTGTTGTCCTTATCAAATAAAACATTACTGATCTTGGTGTCGTGGTGGGTTACTCTTTGGCGGAAAGCACTATTTTGTAATATACGATCGTATTCACTTACAATATCTGCATGTCCCTTCAATTGCTGTACCAGGCCGGTTACTTCAATGATCCTGTCACTATTGCCATGCTCAAGCGCTTCCAGGAACTGTCGGTAACGCAATCCGAGATCATGAAAAGAGGGGAGCGTAATATTAAGGGAATTAATATTCATACCTGACAATACCCGGGTGAAACGGCCAAATTGAGCGGCTGCTTCAAAAGCCTGTTGAGGTGTCTGTACTACATCTATCGTGTTGCTGTCTTTTACAAACGGGAACATACGGTAGTAATTTCCTTCCACACAAACCATCGTTTCCCCTTCCGAGCTTCTGCAGGGCGACGTAAAAAATACGCATCATCTGTTTTTGCCAGATAAGCTCTTATTTTTTCTATATTTTCAGCAATAAGAAACGGGTTGGTAAACACAGCTTTATTAACACGCTGGAGAATGTACTTCTGGTCCTCCTTTTTTACAAGGCAGGTGTCATTGATTAGTCCGTTCCCAAAGCGTTCGATGGTATAGCTATCTTTATTAAACCCATAGCTGGCAAGCACACTATGCATGATATCCATATCTCCGGTTACATTTCAGATAAAGATAACCTATACAGGAATAGTAAAATTGCGCAAACGATTGTATAAGTTTTCTGTCAACTATATACAAGGGAAACAGGCACTTCCACCTGTTCGAAAGGAGGTAGAGGGGCATCTCCTGATTGCTTTTTATTCAAAATATCGATCAGCATGTTCATGGCTGTCTGGCCCTGCTGGTAGGGAAACTGATCCAGGGAAACAACCGGAGGGTAGGCCGCATGCTTGTTGGCAGAGATATTTGCATAGCTGGCGAAAAGAATATCCTCGTTGATGTTTACTCCTTTCTGAAGGGCAAATTTCACGGCATCCAGGTGCACGTAGTCATTAAAACTGATGATGGCATCGGGCGGCCTTTTCAAATTCAGGAGTTGTCCATGGCGAGCTGCGTTCCTTCCTCCGAAAGATCGGTTTTCTCCACCATCTGCATATCGATCTTGAGTTTCTTTTTAGAAATACCCTCCATATAACCCTTCAGGCGTTCGCGGCTCGCGGCAATTTCATCGGGGCCATTGATAAAAGCTATGCGTTTTCTGCCTTGCCTGAACAGCCATTCGATCATTTGTTCAGTACCTTTATATACACTACAGAAAACCTTGCTGGCTCTTTCAAACGGCGGCACCCGGTCGAAATACACCACGGGTATATTGTATTTTTCCAAGGCAACCAGGTGGTTGTATTTGTTGGTTTCCTTCGAAAGAGAGATCAGGAGTCCATCGATCCGTTGTTTTACCATGGCTTCCATTACTGTTTGCTCTTTTGCAATACTATCATGGCTCTGCCCGAACAAAATGGTATAACCATGCTCCATGGCTACATCTTCGATGCCGCTGATACTTTTAGAAAAGAAGTCCTCCGAGATCAGTGGAAGGATCACGCCAATTACAAAGCTTTTCTTTTGTTTAAAGAAGATTGCCTTAGGATTAGGCTCATAATTCAGCTCTTTGGCTAGGCCCTGGATGGCCTGCTTTGTTTTTAGCCCTATTCTGGGGTGATCGTTCAGTGCCCGCGAAACGGTGGACACGGAAACATTCAATCTTTTTGCTATTTCTTTTATAGTAGGTATATCACTCATAAAACAGGACGGATGACTAGAGGTATTAAAGATAGAAAAAAACTCAAGGTTATTGCAAACAAAAGATTTATTAAGGCCAAACGCATTCGATTTTGCCGTTTATTTTACCCTGATTGTGCCATCCGGCAGGGATCGGGTAATTACAGCAGTCAGCTGAGATAGTGTTTGGAGGAGCCTCAAAGGGAAATGTCAATATCAGCGAATATGCTTTCTGTAATAATTCCGGCCTGCCCCTGGAGGTAGGAGGGTTTTCCCGCTTGAAATGTCTTTAAATGCGTTTGCCTTGGCGGTGCTAAGATGGGTGGGTGGTTTTTTATAATATTGTGTTACAGTATTTTTATAGGAGTCGAGGGCGTCCTAACTCATGCAGGAAATAAAAAATAGTGAGGTTGCGTCTTCAGCAATAAATATTCATCTATGCAGAAAGCTACGCGCAATGACAAGGCCTTAATTGTTGATATATTGACAAAAGCTTTTAGCGATAATAAAAGTGTCAACTATATCATTAAACAAGACCAGCGTAGAGCAGAACGCATCAGGGAGCTTTGTCATTACTCATTTGAGATATGTCTCCGGTTCGGCGAAATATTTATTTCTGAAGATGGCGTTGCTTGTGCGCTCACACTTTTTCCCGAAAAAAACGTACAACAGCAGGGACTCTTATGCTGGATCTGAGCTTGGCTATTAAAGCCATGGGATTAACTAACTTGTCGAAAGTATTGAAGCGCGAAAGTGCTATTGGTAAAACGCATCCGCCAGGCCTGCTCTATCATATATGGTATATTGGTGTGGAGCCAGAGCAACAGGGGCAGGGTATTGGATCACAATTGCTGAAGAAAATAATCGCAAGAGCCGGCAACATGAACCGGTTGCCGGTACTGGAAACTTCTACAAAAAGCAATATCGCCTGGTACCAGAAACATGGCTTTACCATTTATAGCCAATTGAATTTTGGATTTGATCTGTATTGTATGAAAATGATGACCACCTGATGTACGGTCCGGAAAACTGTTTCAATAAAATAAGGGTTAATAACTATAAGATGTAGAAAGCAGGTTTAAAACCAGCACACCCGCTATGATGAGCACGATCCCCAATATGGCGGGTAAACCAAGACTTTGCTTAAATATGATCACCGATGCCAAATAAGTAATTCCCAAACGCCAGCAGTATTAGCTGGTATGACTATCTCAGGCTTTTTCTATATCATAGTGGAGCGATGTGCAGGCTTTGTTATAATTCATAAACTTCAATGGGTAACGAATCGGGGTCGGCAAAGAACGTGAACTTTTTTCCTGTAAATTCATCTACTCGAACAGGCTCTGGTACAATGTTTTTGGATTGCAAATAGTTGATTGTTTCCGCTATATCTCTCACGCTAAAAGCAATATGTCTTAGGCCGGTAGCTTCAGGTTTGGTTATTCTGGCTGGCGGGTCGGGAAAACTGAAGAGCTCAATTAAGTATTGGCCATTAAGCGAAAGGTCCAGCTTGTAAGATTTTCGTTCGGCTCTGAATACTTCCTGTTCTATTGTAAAACCCAGTACATCTGTATAAAATTGTTTAGACTTTTCATAGTCCGAACAGATAAGAGCAATATGATGTAGTTTTTCAATTTTCATGCTGTAATGTAGGAAGTCTGCACCGAATTGCAGTACATAATTTTTTTGCGTGTTTTCATCTCTCTTCAGTGGTCCATTCTTTACCGCCATATTTCTTATAAAGCTGTTCTGTGAGTTTCACTTCCCCATTTCTACTTACTGTAAAGGTTTTCTTCTCCCATTCGGTAATAGGATCCCGTCCTGTCTTTTGAAAATGCCGCGTTGTGACAACAATGGTATTGGTTTTCACTGTTAGCCATTCTTTGGTCCAGAACAGATTATTGCAATCACCACCCTCGTCTCTATAAAGATGGTAAGCCAATAGATATTGCTGTTTTCCTTTTTTAAGAATGTATAATTCCCCTATTTCGTCTTTGGTGTTCCATTCATTATTGATTTTTTTAGTCTTAATAACAAATGTTTGGGCATTGACTGTAAATGTTTTTGCCTGCGCCGATACAGAACAGGTAGCAGCAAGAAAAAAGTAATAGATAATAGGATTCTGATAATCATTATTTCCCGTCGGATTTTATCCCGTAAACAAAAATAATATCTTATGACTTATATCAGTCTTCGCGGGTGCAATTCAAATTTTCGCTTTATGCTATACTTCTTTTTGTAGGTCCTTTCGGGCCCGTCGGGAAATTTTCAGGGTGATCACATCAATTCCTATTGGTTTGAAATAAAATATATCGCTGCGCAGCTCCGGTAACTAACGAATTATTATGACCTATTAATACTATGCCGCTATGCGGCAATGATCACAATAATAAAAGCAGCGTAGCTGCAATATATTAGTAAAATAATAGTCATAAGGACAGTAGAGCTGCGTCGCAGCGATATGTTAATGATTATACGTCTGTTCTGGGGAAATCTCCACTATTTAGGAGATGCTTCCACTTCGAATGGCAGGACTTTAGCGAAAATTTGAATTGCACCCGTCTTCGCGGAAATTTCTGAAATCGGGTATTAATAAGTATTAGACATGGGAGCGGTAATATGCTGTGCAGAACTACAAAGTTGAAACAAAGACCTCCGTGGGTATTTCGCTCACGGAGATCTTTAATGCAGCATTTTTCAGGGGCTGTACCCGGGTGTTTTGCATGGGCGTGTATACTAAAAATATCGTATGTTCAGCAGGCGCTTGTTTTTAGCAAATGCCCAGTTTTTATACATTAGTTGGTTATTGCTATTAATTCCCCATTTGCATAGCAAACATATAAAGACAGCAGAACCGAAAAAAGGGGAATTTTCCCGTATTTAACTAATTTTTGTATTCCTGATACATTATACAACTACCGGCTAAAAAATAATAGATTTGTGCACTTGAAATTAGATAGTATTTACTACAGCAACCGCGATGTGCTTTTCCTGGCCAGAGACCTTCTGGGTAAGGTATTGGTAACACAGATCAATGGGGAAATTACCTCTGGTGTTATTACAGAAACAGAAGCCTATGCAGGTGTGGAAGATAAAGCCTCTCATGCTTATGGCGGCAGGCGAACCCAACGTACTTCGGTTATGTATGAGCCAGGAGGCCTTTCTTATGTGTATCTCTGCTACGGTATACATTATTTGTTCAATGTGGTAACTTCTGTTAAGGACGAACCCCATGCTGTATTGATAAGAGCCGTGGAGCCGCTGGCAGGTAAGCATATTATAGAGCAGCGGCGTAAAAGGAGCGCAGGTGTTGCGTCTGTTTCCTCCGGGCCCGGTTCTGTGAGCAAAGCTCTGGGTATTGATCTTGGTTTTAATGCAAAAATCTTACAGGTAACCAGATATGGATTGAAGACCAGGGGCTTCTTTACAAAGATACTGATATTGCTGCTACGCCTCGTGTTGGCGTAGCCTATGCTGCGGAGCATGCGCTATTGCCCTGGCGGTTTTTTGTAAAGAGCAATAAATACGTGAGCAAGCCGAATAAGGTTTAATAGTGGTAAGGCTCTGTTCAATGTATTGTAGCTGGCTGCTTTTTGAAACGCTAACCAAAGACCCTGTGATCAGGCGCCCCGAATGAATAGTTTCCCCGTCGCCATTAATCATCGTTTTTTATATATGACTTTTGTTTTTATTACGAAAATTTTTGGTTGCAGCATCTTCCTGAAAAAGATTTTTCAATTGGAAAGTGATAATGCGCCTGACAGGCCTTACAAATAATCTCACAAAGAAACTTGATGGGGCCATGGCTTCCATATTTTCCAGTACTGATACTACTTCGATATATATCATGAAGTATAGCATAATGTCGCCAAATATCCAGGCAAATTTTTGCCCGAATGGTTCATTGGAAACATATACGATATTGAGAATAACAATAGCGATTAAAATGCAACCGCCATACTGAAGCAATTTAATAATGGATTGCCGGAACCCCTGCGAGGTGCGGGGCGTACCTTTTATAATGGATTTGCAAACCCCAAATAAAAAATCCCAAGTGTATACGATCAGTAGCCAGATCAATAAATGTGTTGTCGGCCAGTATTGAATAAATGAATTCATAAGAAGATATTTTAAAGAATTAAAAAAACGGCAGAACCGGACAATAAGGCAAACAAACCGCCTATAGACGGCTTGTTGCTTTGAGAGGCTTAGAGCTGGGCTCTGCGGGCTTCTACCGCTTGAATGAACTCGGCTGCTTTTTCAACGCTGTAATCTAAAAGATCCAGGTCGAACTCTTTGCCTGCATAACCGGGGCGGCCATAATTACGCTCCCGGCGCAGCGCCCGGTGCAGTTGGTACTCGGCCGTAATCAGCTTGTCTTCCAGATCATCGGCTTCTTTAGCACCCGGCCCCGATTCCAGTCGTTGCTTAAAGCTTGCGATATCTTTTTCAGGTCTTCAATCTGGATGGCGATCGTTTCCGAGGTTTCGCCGTAAGATTCTTTTTGACCTACGAGATTTACCTGTTTTCTTGCCAGTTCTTTTTGCCTTTTAATAAAAGCCTGAATGGCAGCATCGCACTCGGCAACCGTAGTAAATTTTTGTATTGCTTCTATTGGGTAAAGGTGATTTTACGAACATATTTTCCCTTGATGCGACCGTGTTGTCATTCACATTTATTGCGGGTAGTCTTATTTATTTTTTTGTTTCAAAGTGGGAAATAAATGAGCAACGAAAGCGATTTCAAAATAGCTATAACAATTTAAAAGAACGATATACAGATTTATTGGAGCCAGCGGACATCCAGCGGATTTTAAACAATGATAAGGAGTATCTTCAGGATATAGATTTTATAGATAGAAAAACTAAGGCTTATAGTAGAATGTGGATCTTTGTTTTAGTGATTCTGTAAGCTCCCCTTAAATCCGGCCGGTGCAGTTAGAGTTAACACGGAATGCGTTTGTTAACTTTAAATTTTAAATAGCGATGAAAAGGAAATTTACAGAGAGCCAGATCGTGGCAGCAATCAAGAAGCAGGAAGGCGGCATAGCAGTTAAGGATATCTGTCGTGAGATAGGTATCAGTGATGCCACTTTTTACAACTGGAAAGCGAAATACGGAGGTATGGAAGTTAAAGATGTGACCAGGATGCGGGAACTGGAGAAGGAAAATGCCGAGTTAAAGAAGATGTTTGCAGAGATGAGTTTGGAGAATCGAGCAATGAAGATTTTGATAGAAAAAAGTTCTAACGTCTCAGGAGAAAAGGGAAGCTGTTGAATGTCTTACCAAAGATGGACAGCTAAGTAACCGCAAGGCGTGTAAACTGATGAGTTTATCCCGAACCAGCTATCAGTATAAAGCGAAACTTAAGGATGATACAGAGCTACAAAATGCATTAACAGATCTTACTACCAAACATGTTGCGATCGGCTTTTGGCAATGTTGTTACCGGCTTTGGAATAAAGGTTATTGGTGGAATCATAAGCGAATTTATCGGGTGTATACAGATATGAAGCTCAACATACGCCGCAGAGCTAAACGCCGATTGCCAGAACGGGTGAAGCAGCCCCTGGAAGTGCCTACAGGGCCCAATCAGGTATGGAGTATCGACTTCATGAGCGATAGTCTTGTGGATGGGCGCAGATATCGCTTGTTCAATGTCATAGACGATTTTAACAGGGAATCTTTAGCTATTGAAGTAGATACATCATTGCCCTCATTGCGTGTGATAAGAGTATTGGAAAAGCTTATCAATCACAGGGGTATACCGACAACTATTCGTTGTGATAACAGGCCTGAATTTATATCGCATAAACTGGAACAATGGTGTAGCGAAAAGGACAAACCAATAACCTTGCAGTTTATTCAGCCTGGCAGGCCGATGCAAAACGCTTTTATAGAACGAAAAAACGGGAGTATAAGGCGCGAATTGTTGAACGCATACCTGTTTTACAGTTTGAATGAAGTGCGCGAAAAGTGCGAAGAATGGAGGTTGGATTACAATACCGAACGACCCCACAAATCGTTGGGTTATCTTTCTCCCATCAAGTATCAGGATGACCTCCTCCCTAAAAAACGTAGCGATTAAAAGTAGAAAATTGGCGCAATATCGATAACTTAAAAATTAAATATTGCGTATGAAGAAGTCAAAGTTTACGGAGGCACAGATTGTGTTTTCGATTCGTCAATCAGAACAGGGAGTAAAGGTGGAAGAGATCTGCCGGAAGCTGGGGATTTCGGAAGCTACTTTTTACAACTGGAAGAAAAAATATGGAGGATTGGGCGTATCCGAACTTCGGGAATTAAGAATGCTAAAAGAGGAAAACGCCCGTTTAAAACAGATTGTAGCCGATTTGAGTCTTGACAGGCAAATGCTACAGGATGTAATAAAAAAAAGCTCTGAAGCCTGCACAGAAAAAGGAATTAGCGATATATCTGAGGCAGCAATACCAGGTATCAACACGAAGATCGTGCAGGTTAATGATGGTTTATCATTCGGTATACTATTACAAACACCATCGAAGGCAAGATGCACCCCTACGAAGCAGGATCCGTGAGATTGCTGTTACACGTGTGCGATATGGCCTTTGGCGGATATATATACTGCTGAGGCGGGAAGGCTGGAGGGATAATCATAAACGAGTGTACCGGGTGTATAAAGAAGAAGGATTAAACTTAAGAAGCAAAAAGCCGCGGCGATGCAGGGCTGCGGCACAAAGGCTTGAAAGACTGGTGAATACTGAATTGCACCAGTTTTGGTCGATGGATTTTGTGAGCGATGCGCTCTTTGACGGCAGAAAATTCAGGGCATTAACTATAGTGGATAATTTTAGTCGGGAATGTTTGGCCATTATAGCGGGGCAGTCATTAAAAGGCAGCGATGTGGTCACAGCGTTGCAACAGATTAAATCTAAGAGAGGCTTGGTTCCGAAACGGATACAAACAGATAATGGAAGTGAGTTTATCTCAAAAGAAGTTGATCGTTGGGCTTATGAAAATAAAGTAACTCTGGACTATTCCAGGCCAGGTAAACCAACAGACAACCCGTTCATAGAATCTTTCAATGGCAGTTTAAGGGATGAGTGCTTAAATGCCCACTGGTTCTTATCTTTACAAGACGCAAGTGAAAAGATTGAAGCTTGGCGAATTGAGTATAACGAATTTAGGCCGCATAGTTCTTTAAATGATATGACCCCGGCAGAATTTATTAAATGGGTTCAACAACAGCAATAAAAAAGACTTTTCTTATGCCTGCCGGCGGCTCCTACGTTCGGAATGATGTGTGGATTGAGTTAAGAAAAAAAAGTAAAAAAGCAACCACACATCATTCCGCACGCAGGCACAATATCTCAGGAAAATAGCGCCAATTTTCTAGTTTAGGCTGCTACTAAATATGGGAGGACCTCAAACATCTTCCTTGTTTTTGAAAACAGCATTGATTACTCTAATGTATAAATAACCTACTGATATTTTTTGATCAAATAAGTTATAAAAGGTTTCTGTGTAGGTAGGGATTTCAAAACTCTTCTTACCAAATAAGATTTCTAGGTTTTCTTTATCGTAAGCTGCGGAGTTATCTGACTCTAATGCATAGAGTTCGCCTCTTTTAGCAAATAGCTTTTCCTTTCCATCTATTTGTTCAAGAAGGTTTTTCACTACTTCAATATTGTGAGTTGTTTGATCGCTGAATTTTAAATTCTTGAATTTGATATTGAAGCGTTGTTCTATAAAGTTTAGATTTTTAAAGTGCTGTAGTAGGTTCGCGGCATTGTCGATAATATCCTTTGCAGACCTCAGATGAAATCTTGATTTTTTTCCCTCAGCGAAAATGGTAAAGGGTTTTGCTCCTGCAAAGTTGTTTAATAGATGGAAGGCATTAATTTCATCTAGAGTATTAGAACAGATTTGATTGTGTTTGAAGTTTAACGTAATGGGCATTTCATCAGGGCGATCATTTTGGGGATTGAATGATACCGTCAATATGCCTGTTTTTATATTTATTTTAATTTCAATTAGATCAGAAGACTTATTGATTTCATATGGGAGGTCATTTATTTCCAGGCCATCTTCAAATCTTATATCAAAGTTGCCCTTTCTGTTAGGTTCTTTAAATAACTCAATAGAAACTCCATCCTTGAATAAGGGTATATTAATGCCGTTTATTGTTGTGATTATTGAAATGAGGTGTTCAGCTGGAATGGACACTTTACTGGTTCCGATTCCTTTAATCAGGCTTTGAATTTGTTGGTGAATGCCTTCATCTGTAAAGGTCATTTGTATAATTTGTTTTCCTTTACCGCTGATAGATCCCGCTTTTGCAATTTCCCTCTGTCCTTTGCTGGTATCATAATCTACATAGATATCTTGGCTTTGAAGGAAGCTTTCGCTATGGTTAAGACTTGTCCTGTTATTCAATGCGTCATCAATTATCCGATCAGAAATTTTCTCAAATATTAGCTTAAAGAATTGTTCGCCGGAATAACTGAGATATTTAACCCCCTTTTTTTCAGGGAAACCTGGTTGGATTTTGTACAACTTGGAGACACAAGGTAGGCCTCCTTAGCATTAGTGCCGAGGCTTTCCAATGCGTACATGAACTCACCTCTGATATTAATGTCCTGTAAGCTATAGCCAACAAATAAAACGGTTTTGGTTGTGAGCCTTTCCTGGATAACACTCAATAAGGGTGTGTTTATATTTCGCCTGTAAAAGCGAGCATAGTCATCCCTGGTTAGAACGATCGCTTCCGGATTGCCGGGATCGCCATGGATTTTGAACAAGTTTACTTTCTGCTGGTTGATATTCCCTAAATCAGATGTATCAACAATTGCCTGGAGCGAAGGTCCATAAGCTGCTTCGAATAGATAGTCGTAGTTCGTTGTAATTATGTCTCTAATGAACGGGATTTTGACGATCATTTCATGGACTTTGAAATTCTTTACGGTGGATCGACCAAATATTTCACTAATTTTATTGACAAGTACATCTCTGCCTTTTAGGTCTTCAATTACTTGAGCGATATCTAGTAAATCACTTTGTTCAGTAAATCTGGATTCTGCAAACTCTTCACTATCTAAAAGACTTAAAAGATCTGCTGCGAGTTTCCAGGCACTTGGATAACCCGCGTATAGAGATAATCCTGAACCTGCGAATAAAACAACTTCTCCTGAGATAATTTTGGCGACTAACTTATCTAAATCTTCTCCTTGCATCTTTTCTTAATGTTTTTCTTTGACCCTTTTCAAGAATAGTTCAAATTTACAGTATTCCGATATTTTGTTCTGCATACGGCAAAATATCAAAGCCATGATATTTGCCATGGCTTTGATTTAATTGATTAAAATAATACAGTTACTGTTTCACCAGCGCCTTTACCACTTTTGAGTAATTCTTCCCCCATCCTTATCAACCTGTAAGATCCTAACATACAAACTTTGCTCATTAGGATCAATATCATTCACTTTCTTACACGATAGGGTGCTCATCATTAAGCCAGTAATAGTGATGAGAGCAAGATGTTTCCTTTTTTTGCTGAAGGGTAAAAGTACCAGCAGCCCTATTGCCATCAACTCTGCAATAAAAGTAGTACTAAGATCCAGTGTGAATAGGTAATCTAATGAAGTATCAGAATTGCCAGACTTTAAGATTATTTTGCTAAGTTCTTGAAAGCTCACTCCATCTGCCGATCCTTCAATGATAAAATGATCGTTATTAGTTTCCTTCAACGTACTGGAATTGACATAGAGGGTGCCATGGCGGATGAGCTGGTAATGGCGCCAAACTCAACTCCAGGTTGCCTTTGACATTATCGGTATTTGTTACCAATATTAACCTGGTGCATTTTATTATAGCTGGTAAGAACTGTCTGATTAAATCCCTGGACGGTTAGAATCCCTCCAGAAAGGTCATATACTGTTGTACACCCCATGCAATATGGCTGGCAGAAGCATTATGCTCCAACCCATAAAATGCAAAAGGTGGTTGGTAATCGGCTTTAACATATTCAAAACTCAATTCAAAGGGTCTTGTGAGTTCATGTAGCGTATACTTGTATATGCCGGAGTTGCTTAATTCGTTTTCTTCTACCCCCAGGGATATAGCCAGTGCTGTTTTTTTCCTTTCATTCTATACCCGCTTTTACTACCATAAGCCCATCCGTGCGTCAAAACTTCATCAAACCATTTTTTTAATAAAGAAGGACAATTAAACCAATAGTACGGAAATTGGAAAATAATTTTATCATGCTGTTCAACTAAGCGCTGTTCGGCCAAAACATCTATCTTTTCATTTGGGTAAGCCTCATATAACTGGTGTACGGTATATTTTTCAGGAAATTTAAGCAATTCCTCAACCCATTTTTTGTTCATCGCCGATTCGCTGATATGTGGGTGCGTAACAATTATTAAAGTTTTCGTCTTTGACATCATGATCATATTTGATACAAAACTAGTACGCATTGAGAGGTTTTGTATATTGCCTCCCAATTGTTAGGTACTATAAAAAATGTAAGTAATGAGTAAGATTAAGCAATCGTCAACCAATTTCTCCAATAAAATCGCTTTGAGTGATGAATGCCCGGAAGCTTATGCATCAAATATTATTGGGGGACAATGGACCTTAGTGATATGTTCATGGTTACTGGGCGGTAAGCTCAGGTTTGGAGAATTAAAAAGAAATTACCCAACATTACCGAACGGATGCTGACCTTGCAGTTGCGTAAGCTGGAAGAAAACAAAATAGTAAGCAGGACAGTGTATGCGGAAGTACCGCCACGAGTTGAATACGAATTAACCCCTATAGGGTATGCGTTAAAGCCGGTGATCCAAGAATTGGAATTTTGGGGTAATCGTCATAAGCAACTAACAGATGGTTGACGACAATCTGTGACGGGGTCTCAGCCGGGAGTTTTTTCTTACACCCGGCTAATTCCATATACCATTCATTTCCGTGAGTATCATCGGTTGCCCATCGGTAACTACTATGGTATGCTCATGTTGGGCCATAAAGCCGCCCTTATTACCCACCATCGTCCAGCCATCAGCTAAAGTATCTGCATAGCGCGAAGCCGTAGTAATAAAGGTCTCGATAGCTATTACCTGGTTTTTCTTAAATTTCCGGGTATAATGTGGGTTCCTGTAATTGGCTATTTCCAGCGGCTCTTCGTGAAGGCTTCTGCCAACGCCATGGCCGGTAAGATTTTTAAGCACTTGATAGCCGCGTTTTTTGGCTTCGGTTTCAATAAGGTGGCCGATATCTGAAATGCGAACCCCGCCTTTAATATTGGAAATGGCTTTATATAAGATCTGTTTAGAAGCATCTACCAGTTGTTGATGCTGATGCAGGTCTGCTCCCAGCACAAAGGAGCTACCGTTGTCCGACCAGAAACCGTTCAGCTCAGCTGATACATCAATGTTTATAAGATCTCCCTCTTTCAATATTTTTTTATCGGAGGGAATACCATGACAAAACTCATTATTAACGCTGATGCAGGTATAGCCAGGAAAACCATAGGTTAAATAGGGCGCTGAATTTGCCCCGAAATCGGCAAGAATAGCAGCACCGTAATCATCCAGTTGCTTTGTTGTAATACCCGGCTGCGCATAGGCGACCATTTCTTTTAGCGCGTAGGCTACCGCTTCGCTCGCTTTTTGCATGCCTGCAAGTTCTGCTTCTTTTGTTATAGACATATAGACTGATTAATTGGTATAATAAGCACTCCGCTAGTGCTATTGCAAATATACAAATTACATGCGGGCCTGTATATTGTACCGGAGGAACAGAGCTTTTAACGCTTTAACCGGCGCCCCGATCTGTTTAATGCGCTACGAAAATAAGCAACCTGCTATAGCATGCTATAACGGGTTGCAGGCGATCCTTAGTTGCTTTATGGTGCTATCGTACCTGCGGGGACGATAAATGTTATGGATTTTGATGCCTGGTTGCCTTGCGTCGGTAGCTGAAATAAAAGATCTGCGGCAGTACGGTAAGTGATAGTATCATACAAATTAATAGTCCGCCTACGATCATAATAGCCAATGGCTTTTGCACTTCAGATCCCATACCGGTTGACAGGGCTGCGGGCAGTAAACCGATAGACCCCATCAGTGCGATCATGACTATGGGACGGATACGGCTATGAACACCGTTGGAAATAGCTTCTTTTAAATCCATCCTCCGCATATTCTCCTTCATTACTGCAATTAATATGATGCTGTTAATGGTATTTACACCAAATAAAATAATAAAGCCAATACCGGCTGAAATACCAAAAACCGTTTGGGTGATCCATAGGGAGAGAAAGCCCCGATAAATGCAAAAGGAATGGTGCTGGCTGCAATGAGGGTGTCCTTAATAGTACCAAAATTGAAGTACAATAAAAAAGCACCAGTAATAATACCGCCGGCACAATAACGGAAAGCTGCTGAGAGGCTCTTTCTTTACTCTCAAACTCGCCTGCCCAAGTCATTTTGTTCTTTACGGGTATTTTTACTTCTTTAGCTACTTTAGCTTTGGCTTCAGCAATCGTACTACCCAGGTCTCTGCCCTGTATGCTAAAACCTACAGCAATATAGCGGCTGCTGCCTTCGCGGTAAATAAATGCCGGACCGGTGATGTAGCTGATAGTAGCTATTTCTTTTAAAGGTACCTTCTTGCCATCTTCAGCAGGGATCATCATTTCACCGATCTTCTCTTCGTTATCCCGGTAAGGCTTATCAAACCTTAACCGTACATCAAACATTCTTTCTTCCTCGTAGAATTTGGTGGCCGCCCTGCCGCCAATGGCCATTTCTATTACTGCCTGCGCATCGGCAATATCAATGCCATAGCGCGACATTTTATGATCGTGCAGCTGTATTCTCAACTCGGGTAACCCGATATTGCGATACACGTTGAGGTCTTCAATACCTTTAACTGAACGAATGCTATTGGCCACCTGGTCGGCATATTTCTCCAGCTCAAACAGGTTGTTGCCATAGATCTTTACCACCAGTGAACTTTTTACACCTGCTACATACTCTTCCACATTGTCTTGTATGGGTTGGCTAAAGCCTAATACAATACCGGGGTACACATCCAGCGATTTTCGCATTTCTTCCACCATCTCATCTTTTTTCAAAGAACGTTTCCATTGCTTTTCCGGATGCAATTGTATATGGAATTCTATATTGAAGAAACCGGTAGGGTCGGTGCCATCGTTAGGCCGGCCTACCTGGTTAAGCACAAACTTTACTTCTTCGAAGCCGCGGATCTTCCTTTTCATTTCTTCGGCCAGCCTGGTCGACTCCTGCAGGTTAACACTATTGGGTAATGTTGCCCGAACGTATAGCGCTCCCTCGTTGAGTTTAGGGATAAACTCGGTTCCATAGAACATAAACCTCACAGCGCAGCCGGCGAGTATAAGGATAAAACCGAGTACCACCCATTTGCGCCGGCGATTGCTCCAAAGGAACAACTTAAACAGGTTGTTTTTGAAGAAACGCGAAATGACATTTTCTTTCTCCCTGATATTTTTCGTAAGCATGAGCCTGCACAATGCCGGCACATAAGTAATGCTTAAAAGCAACGAACCCAGCAAGGCATAACCCAGGGTGAATGCGAGGGGACGGAACATTTTGCCTTCTACTTTCTGAAAGGAGAATATAGGTATTAGGGCTACGATTAATATCAGCTGTGCAAATACAATATAACCTCCCACACTACCGGCTCCTTTACGTATCAGTCCCAGCTTGCTGCTTTTATTAAACCGCTCCATCCCTAGTTGGTGAGCCCTTACTTCCATAGTTACAAATACAGACTCCACAATAACCAAAGTCCCCTCCAGCAATAAACCAAAATCTATGGCGCCCAGTGAAATAAGGTTGGCAGGAAGCCCCTGTATACGTAGCATGAGCAGCGCAAAAAGAAAGGATAGGGGGATCACAGAAGCTACGATTAAGGTAGTGCGCCAGTTAAACAGGAAGATGAAAACAATGATGGATACAAACAGAATACCTTCCACAATATTTTTACTTACTGTATCTACCGTAGCATTTACCAGTTCGGTACGGTCAATAAAGGGCTCTATTTTTACATCGGGTGGTAAAGTGCTGTTGTTGAGTTCAGCGATCTTTTCTTTTAGCCTGGGTATTACATCTCCCGGGTTTTCACCGCGCAGCATCATTACAATGCCCTGTACGAGGTCGGTGTCATCCTGGAGTCCAACCTTGCCCAGCCGAGGTTTGGCCGCTACGGCTACACGAGCAACATGCTTTACCAGGATCGGCGTATTTGCTTTTACTTTGATCAGGATATTTTCAATATCTTCTATCTGCTCCAGCAAGCCAACACCTCTTACTACATAGGCCTGGTTGCCCCTTTCAATTACATCGCCGCCCACATTGATATTACTTTTGGCTACAGCGTCGTAAACATCCAAAGGAGAGAGGTCATAATTAGCTAACTCTGTTGGGTTGATCTTGATCTCGTAAATTTTTTCTTCCCCTCCAAAGCTGATGATATTGGATACACCAGGCACCGCTACCAGCTCTCTTTCTACCACCCAGTCGTGAATGGCCGTAAGTTCTTTAATATCCCGTTTGCTTTTCAACACATAACGAAATATTTCTCCGGTAGCGCCTGCGGGCGGCTCTATACTGGCGTCGGCCCCATAGGGCAGATCAACGGACTGTAACCTGTTAGCGGCGTATTGTTGCGCATAAAAGTCGTCTACATCATCATCAAAAAGAACGGTAACTACCGACAGGCCAAATAAGGAAATGGAACGTACATCCGATTTTTTCGGGATCGTGTTCAGTTCTTTCATCAGCGGCAGGGTAACAAATTTTTCTATTTCCTCCGCACTACGGCCCGGCCATTGTGTAATGATACGCGCCCTGGTATTGGTTACATCAGGGTATGCCTCAATGGGCGTATGCAGGTAGGCTACTATTCCCGATACCACCAGTAAGGCAGTAAGAAAGAGTACGATTATATAATTTTTTAATGAGAACGAAACTATTTGCTGAACGATCTTTGTCATGTTGATAGTGATTTAATCACACACCCATCCCGGTGCAATGGTATTGCCTGTTAATTTGCTTGTAGTTGCAGGATTAAAATGATTGAAGCGCCTGGTAAATAAGCAAGTGATTGCGGGTGATGATCTTTTCGCCAGGCGTCACACCTTCGGGCAGGTAGATTTTATTATTGTTCCTGTTGCCTGCATTCACCTTGCGTACTTCTATACTGCAGTCTTCTTTATAGATCAGCAGATAATATTCGTTATTGTCAAATACCAGGGCTGCCTCGGGTACGCAAACCTGCATGGTTGTTTCATTTTTTATGGCGGTAATATCCACCATCATTCCCGGCTTTAACAGCAGGTCTTTATTGGGCATTACAATACGGGCCTGCAGTACTTTTGAATCGTTATCCATTACCTGGGAAAGCAGGGATACTTTTCCGTGGAAGATCTTACCGGGATAAGAAAGCGTGGTGATCTCTACCGGCATGGCTTCTTTTATCTCCGCGATATTACTGGTGTAAATATTGGCCATTACCCATACCTCGTCAAGGTTAGATACTGTGAACAGTGCCTCGGTTTCTGAGTTAAGCTGGGTGCCTGGTGCAATATTTTTGGAAGTGACAATACCGCTTGACGGAGCTTTTACCTGGAATACACCCCGTGCTGGGCTGGCATTGTACAGGCTCATATTAGCGCTGGTTTTTTGTTGCTCCGATTTAAGTATGTCCAGCTCACTTTGCGCCTCCTGTAATTCTTTTGCCGATGCTATGCCATCGCTGTGCAGGTCTTTTAAACTCTCCAGTTTTCTTTCAGCTATTTTGATCTGCTGAACAATATTGCCTGATTCGGATTGCAGGCTATTCAACTCCACGCTCTTCACTTCAGCCAATACCTGTCCCATTTGCACTTTATCGCCTAAAGAAAAAATACATTATGTACTACACCGTTGGTAAGGCTGGAGTAGGTAACCTGTTTGTCTGTATTGGCTTCTACGCTTCCCATTAAATGGATACCGGTAGCAACGGGCTCGGCCTTTACTTCTTCAATAGTGATCATGTCTTTAAGCTCTTTATCCAGGCAAAATTGTTGTACAACCGCGCTGCTTCTTTTTCTTTACAGCCGCTGATAAGGGCAATAATTATATAAAATGAGAATATTCTTTGCATATGATATGTTGATTAGATCGGTTAGGATTTTGAGTGTAAGGCGATTAGGGTATCAACTCGGTGCCAGATGCATAGTTGACCTCTTCAACGGCATTATTGAGGTCGCGGGAGGCGTCCAGGATCGATTGCTTGTTTTGCTGATAAGACTCCAGGAAATCCAGGTACTCCAGCATGTTTATATTTTGAGATAAAAAATTGCGGGTATGCGCTTCAAGCGATTGGTCAAGTCTTTCCAGGTACAGGGGGTCAATGGCTTTGTGAAAGTTATGGGCAGTCAGCAATGATTTATAACTGGCCGCCACTTCAGTTTCTACATTGTGAAGCGATTGCTGCGCTACTATTTTCGCTTGCTGTATACCTAGCTCTGCCTTGCGGATATTACCCTGGTTCTTATTAAAAAAGGAAGATCGATAGACGCACCAAAGCCTACAAAGTTCAGCATAGTACTTCCGTTACGGTCGTAGCTGCCGTTGATGGTTACATCGGGTGTACGTAAAGCTTTCTCGTAAGTGTATGATTTTTCAAAATAGGTTTTTTCGAGTAACGCTAATTTATAATCCGGACGATGTGCTGAAGCCTCAGTTACCAGGGTCTGGTAAGTAGGTATTGTTTCATCTGTAATGTTTTTCTCAAATTGATCCATATCCAGCTTCAGCAGGGTTTGAGGTGGCAAATGAAGTAGTTGTTTCAGCTCCTTTTGGACGTCGTTGTTTTGCTGCTGTAATTCATATAGTTCTTTCTGTAATTCAAATTGTTTGCTTTGCAGGCGGGTAACCTGCGTAGCCGCTATATTCCCTTTATCGAGTTGTCGTTCATAAGCGCGCAGCAGGTCGTTTACAGACTGTAGCTGTGTTTGAAAGATTTGCTCTGAGAGCTGCAGGTGTTGTAATGTTGTTATTTGCCGGCGCAACTCCAGCTTCAGATTTCTTAGCAGGTCGTTAAAGTATTGCTGTGCTTTGTCTATGCCAACGCTTTGCAAGGCCATCAGTTTTTTTCGTTTGCCTGCGGTATAGATCAATTGTTCCACAGACACGGCATACTGCTGATTTCTGCCCCAATTGCCGATGATAGGAGGAGATACTTCCTGTCCGCCGGTTTGGTGCCTTGTTGCCCATAGGTTAATCTCGTCGAGCGTGAATTGTGGATTAGGCCATAACGAAGCTTGTTTCACCTCCGCTTCCGCCATGGGTATATTAAGGCGTTCTGCCAGCAGGGACAGGTTTTCTTTTAGAAAAATAGCCTCACACTGGCTGCGTGATAATTGTAAAGTATCTTGTGCGGCTGTATTGAACCATAAAGAAATGATCGCCGCGCCTGATAAAAGTATCCGTTTCATGATGGGGGCAAAGCTGGCGCGAAACACCTTAAGAAAGGCTTAAAGCGGATAAAATTGTACTTAAACTCCTGGTGAAGAAAAGGCTTCAGCACAGAAGTAATACCTTTGGAATATGAACCTGTTATTGATTGAAGACGATCATACATTGGCGCAGAATATAACGGAAGCATTGAAAGCCGAACAGGCCCATGTAAAAGTTATATATGATGGTATGCTGGCAGAACGTGTGCTACGCAAGGAAGCATTTGACTGTGTTATTATGGATGTCAATCTTCCGGGTAAAAACGGCTTTGAATTATGTAAGGCTTACCGACAGTACAATAAAAGCACGCCGGTAATTATGCTGACGGCATTTGCCGAATTAGAAGACAAGGTGACCGGGTTTGATGCAGGCGTTGACGATTATTTAACCAAGCCTTTTTACATGCGCGAGCTTTACCTGCGGGTACAAAACCTGGTTAAACGCTCCAGGCAATTGCAGGAAGATATATCATCCAACCTGGTAGCAGGAGATGTGGTGATCAATGACGCTCAAAAAACCGTGTATCGCCGGCAGCAGGAAATCGTATTGACGCCCAGGGAATACCAGATACTGTACATGCTGATCAGCAATAAAGATAGGGTGGTGTCCAAGTCCGAATTGATGAAAGAGATTTGGGGCGGCAATGTAGATTATAACACCAATACCATTGAAGTGTATATTAATTTTCTTAGGAATAAAATAGATAAGCCTTTCGGCGAGCAATCTATTAAAACAAAAGTAGGTTACGGTTATTACTGGGATATGCCATGAGAATTAAAAACAGGATACTGATTTATGTTTGCTCCACTGTTATAGGTATTACCGCTATTACCTTCCTGTTGATCTATATTCTGTTTTATTCTTACCGGGAACAATCTTTTAGAAAACAGCAGCAAAATAAGATCCGCTACACCGTACAACAGATCCAGAAGTACCGGCAACAAAGCGCTGAAATATCATCCATTTTAGATGAGCAGGATATTAATGATTTTTTCGACGAAAAACTGCTGGTGTATGATAAAGAAAAGGATCTGATTTTTTCCAGCCTTGACAGCTTAGAGATTTATGCTGCCCGGTCTATCCTTCATAGTCTTTCACCTGCCCGGCAATCTGTTTTTACCGATGAACAGCACTACGATGTTTTAGGTGTTTATATAGAGAGCAACCACCAGGTTTACTATGCCATCATCAAAGCCTATGATGCTTTTGGTTATGATAAGCTCTCGTATCTCAGGAATGTATTGATCGCGTTATTTATTGCATTTAGTCTGCTGGTGATATTGGTTTCATTATATATATCAGATAAAATATCCAAACCCATCGCTTTGCTGGCTGATCGTATTCAGCAATATGACTTCAGTAATAACAATATGCCTCTTTCTATAAAGACCAATACCTACGAAATTGAGCATCTTACGGAGCGGTTTAATGAATTAGTAAGGAGAACCAATGAGGCATTTGTTTTTCAGAAACGCACGATTGACCATATATCGCATCAGCTGAAAACACCACTGGCGGTTTTAGTGTCGGAGTTGGAGCGGATCAGCAACGCTGCAGACAATGATGAAATCAAACAGGAGCTGGATCGCCAGGTGATAAAAGCACAATCTCTGGGTAATATTATTACAGTACTGCTTGAGATATCAAAAGTAGAAGCAGGGCAGGAGTTGAAGAAATACACTACCCGTGTGGATGAAATGATCTATGATATTATTGACGAGCTGAATATCATTTACCCGGATTTTCATTTTCAAATTAAATATACTCCCCAGGAGTTTGATGAGAAAAAGCTGGAATTGATGGTCAACCCGCTTTTATTGAAACAGGCTTTTCAAAACTTGTTGTCCAACTGTATTATTTACAGTTCAGAAAATAAGGGTAGCATTGAAGTTGATGCAGCTCAAGATGGTTCTTTAAAAATACATATTACCAATAAAGGCACAACCATTACGGATGAAGAGCAAAAGATGCTGTTTCAACATTTTTTCAGGGAGAGAACAGCAGGGGGCAAACCGGCTATGGTTTGGGGTTGGTATTAACTCAAAAGATACTGACCGTTAATAATGCTGATTTGAGTTACAGCAACCGGGGTGATGAAAATGATTTTACCGTGTCGTTTACGACCTAAAGTTGGGTGCTAGCTTACTCAAAAAGATATTGTATATCTTCAATAGATAAACTCTTCATGAGGCTTTCTTCCGTGGTGATCAGGTCTTCTGCCAGCTTTCTTTTGCCCCCGCCAGTTTAATTATTTTTTCTTCAATACTATCCCTGCAGATCATGCGGTAAGCAAATACATGCTGTTGCTGGCCGATACGATGGGTACGGTCAATAGCCTGGCTTTCCACTGCAGCATTCCACCAGGGATCGAAAAGGAATACATAGTCTGCTTTAGTGAGGGTTAAGCCGGTATTGCCCGCCTTTAAACTGATCAGGAAAACTTCAGCTTTGCTATTGTCAGACTGGAACTCATTTACCAGCTCCTGTCTTTTTTGGACCTGCGTTTGGCCGTCAATTCTTAAAGTAGAAATGCCAGCTGCGTTTAGGTCGCGTTCTAACAGGTCCAGCATAGACGTAAACTGGCTGAACACCAGGGCGCGATGCTGAGGGATAATGCATTTCAGCTCATTGATGAGTACTTTGGTTTTAACGCTGTCGTAAGTAAAAGATCTTCACCGGTAACCAGTTCCGCGCTATTACAAAGCTGTCTTAATTTGGTTAACCCGGCTAGTATGCTCATTTTACCTTTATTCAGGCCATTGCTTTCTATTTCAGTAAATATATTCGTGCGTATATTGTCTTTAATGGTTTCGTAGGCGGCTCGTTGTTCCGAATCCATTTCACACCAAAGTATCGATTCTGTTTTTTCTGGAAGGTCCTTTGCTACCTGTTCTTTGGTTCGGCGTAAAATAAAAGGGCGTATCAACTTTTGTAAAGCAGCTGCTTTTTCTTCGTTGGCCTGTTGCTCAATGGGTATGGCGTATTCTTTTTTAAAGAACTCGGATGTGCCTAACAGTCCGGGCATTAAGAAGTGTACCTGGCTATGCAAGTCGCTGGTACTATTCATAATAGGAGTACCACTTAACGCAATCTTGGTTTTTGCGGTGAGTTGCCATACGGCACGGGTAGTTTGCGTAGCCGCATTTTTTATATGATGACTTTCATCTAATACAATGGTTTCCCATGCAATGTTTTCTAACAGGGACAGGTCTTGCCGCATGGTACCATAGCTGGTAATGATGATCCTGTTCTCATCATCGGTTAATAAAGCTTTATCTCTTTTAGAACCATGCAGTACGGTAGCCTTTACATCCGGGCCAAACTTCTCCAATTCTTTTAACCAGTTATATAATAAACTTGCAGGGGCTATAACCAACTGTTTACTTTGCGGATTGGTCTCTATTTTGTATAACAGAAAGCTAATAGTTTGAAGCGTTTTACCCAATCCCATATCATCGGCCAGGCAGCCGCTGGCGCCTATCTCAGACAATAATCGTAGCCATTCATAACCCGTGCGCTGGTAGGGGCGAAGCGCCTCCACCTGTAAGCCAACGGGTAAAGTATACAATTCTTCTTCCTGCTTTTCCCAACGCTTCCAGCGGGCAAACCATTCTGGCGTAATGCCGGTGTTGATCAGGCCGCCGTCTGCGCTGTTATCAGTGCCCTCACTTAAAGTAAGCCAACGGGCAACAAGCAATTCATTTTTTCTTACTTTACCATGGCGGATCAACAGGCCATATTGTTGCAGCCATTCTTCACCTAAAACACCCAGGCTGCCATCCTTAAGCATGATGGCTTTTTGATTATTGAGCAATGACTTTTGCAAGGTGGTTAATGGCACTTCTTCTTTACCGAATTTGACGCTGATTTCTATACAGGCAAAGTCACCCTCCCAGGTCTGCTTGCTGATTGTTGTGACGGCCTTATGCGGCGAGTAACGAAAGTGCTTTAACAGATCGATGCCCAGCAGGTCAATATTCTTATCGAGCAATAAATGGTAAGTTTTTAAAAACCACCCTTTCTTTTGCGCATCGGCAAAGCTTAGGTAGAAGAAGCCATTATGTTGGTTAGCAAATTTTTCATGAAGGGCCTGGAGAAAATGAACCAGCTCTTCTTCTTTCTCTTTATTGCGCTGAATCAAAACCGTTTTCCTGGGCGTATTAACCTTGGTTACCGGTTCAAACGGGCCTTCGAGGATAAAGCCTTCATATACGAATTGGGGTTCCAGTTTCAGAAAGGTATTGCTCAGTTCGCTTACCATAACCTGCGATTGTGGCTCGGTAATGATCATTTCAGCTTCAGCAAGATCTCCTTTTTCAATTGAAACATCCCATTGTTCCAATTTTTGTAATACCGATTCAAAATAATCGGTCCGTTCTATAGTCCATCGGGAAGTATCCTGTGTACTGATCCAATCCAGGGCTTCATAGCTTTTAGGAGATACCTGGTAATAGCAATTGTCTCTTTCCAGTAAAAAATGGTAGCGGCGAAAATGGCTCAAAGGCACTTTTTCTTTACCTATTTCAATAAAAGTATCAATAGTGTACTGTTGCTCTTTTTTGTCGGCATAAAAACTAACTTCCACAGGATAGCTATAAAAGCTGCACTTTATATTCTGTACTCTTTTATCGCTGGATACAACAGGGTGATACCAGTCCTGTACAGGCTGTCTTCTTAAAGCGCCGGTAATAGATTGTATATGGCGGGCATAAGCGGTTTGAACCGCAGCTTTCTGTTCTGTTTTGTCAACAATATAACTGGTTTGCTGATGCAGTGCAATAGATATCTTCTCCAGGTCAACCATGTTAAATGCCATCAGGGCTTTGATCGTTTCATCGCTATAGCTTTTGAAAAGTGCTTTGATATGCGCCCGGGTTAAAGGTTGTTCGCCGGTGGTAATACCATCAGGTGTTTTGATCAGTTGCTTTAACGCTATTACATTCTTTTTGGAGAATAATAATGCCGGTTGAAATAGTAAGTATGTCTTCGTATTCGCCATTGCCGTATTCATCTTTCTGGCGCGCAAATATAAGATTGTACAAAAGAGAGGACGATTGAATTTACAGATATTTTTTAGCAACAAGCACACGCTCAAATAACTCTCGCAACTTTTTGTATTGATCCCTCATAAAGCTCCTCGTAGAGCGGCATCTGTTGGTTGTGTGATTTTTAGGTATAAAGCAAAAGGCTCTGATTTCTCAGAGCCTTTTTGCGGACCGGACGGGACTCGAACCCGCGACCTCCGCCGTGACAGGGCGGCATTCTAACCAACTGAACTACCGATCCTTTCAAATTGGGAGTGCAAATATAGGAGCGTTTTTTTTTTTACAGCCAAACATTTTCTAAAAAATTTTCTACTTTTTTTAATTTGGTACTATGAAGCTGGATATACTATTACAAAAGGGTTATTCGAAGGAGCAAGCCAATGAGGTGGTAAGTTGGGTAAGTGACAATCAGAAGCATTTTGATGAGCTACTGAAAGTCTTTTTAACGCATAAAGACTTTCGCATTGTTCAAAGGGCTGCGTGGCCTTTAAGTTATGCTGCAGTTAACCATCCGGCATTAATTGGTAAACATTATAAGAAATTTGTACAGCAGCTAAATGCACCCAATCAACCTGCTGCTGTAAGAAGAAATATACTACGTATATTCGATCAGTTACCGAATATACCCGAAGCATACCATGGCGTTTTGATGGATAGTTGTTTTGAATATATTGCCGATCCCGAAGAAGCCATTGCCACGCAAGCCTTCGCGCTGGGAATACTTGATAAGCTGACTAAGTTATACCCTGAGATACTTCCCGAACTGAAGACTGTAGTAGAAGTTAGGTTGCCCAACGCGGCACCTGCGTTCAGGTCGAGAGCCAACAAAATTTTAAAAAGAAAGTAGTAATCTGCAGCGTATGAAACTCAACGCTATCCAAACTATCGAAATTGAAGAAGCTTACGATAGACAAATTTACCGCATCATAGTAACATTAAAAAGCAAATGATTGGACGAACAGGCAGAAGTTATTTGAAAAATAAAAATTATCCCGGCCTGGTAGTTTCAATAAATCGAATTCCTTTTTGCTAATAGCAATAATGTTATAGGGATATAATAATTTGCTTTGAATACTTACTCGGTTGAAGAAGTTGTTTAAAGCTTCTCTGCCAGCTGCCGGCTGTGCCAGAGATTGCTGCTCAAAATTTAATACATCGCCTGGATCAAAATCTTTACCAGCACCAGCCGTTAGCTCAAAATGCATATCGGCTACTTTCGGCAATGTTTCAAAGCCGTTGATATCCCTGTTTATTGTATTTAAAAGCTCTTTCTTTGTTTGTGCGATTATTTTGTTTATGCTCAATAAAAAATAAGACCGGTGAGATATTTCTTCATTATTGATAGTGGATGTATAGCAGCCGGTATATAAATGTACCGCTGTCTGATTGGCTGTAATTGAAATAAAAAATAAGATGAAAGGTAGCGTGATTTACAATTTGCAAGCCTTCTTTTAATATTCGTGACAACTTAAGGGTGAGCCGTTAAAGATGCTGGGAGTGCCATTTATGGGTGGTTCTTATGTCTGCTGCGAATGATGAATAAAACAGTTCCAACCAGCAGGTAAGGTAAGCACAACCACAGGGCAAAGGCCTCCATTGCCAGGGTGGCGTATATCGTAAACACTAACGGCAAGCCCAGCAGCAACAAGGCGTTAAGCCATACTTTATTGACAGTCTTACCACGCACCAGTAACGATGGTAGGGATCCCAGTGCCATAATAATATTAAAGGCAACTGCAAGGCCGTAAGCCAGGCCAACCATATCATCACCATGGTTAGGCGGCACGGCAGGTTGAACCCGTAGCTCCCTGATAATAACTAGGCTTAGCAAAGAGATAAAGCTGCCTGCAAAAAAGTCAACAATATAATTTTCCTGTACTTCATTTGGGTATAATATTTACAAGCGGTATTCAATGCCATGTAATATACTCCCTTGTATGTGCAGCGCTGCTATCTTTTATATATCCGCAGCAAATGAATTATTATTCGCATTAGTCGCGTGAAAGGGCTGTGCGAAATGAGTTAGTATAAGCGGAGGTCACTACACCAGTATAAGTTTACTGGTGATGGTATTTTTCATTTTTTAAAATAGTGCAGGCCCTGTATACCTGCTCGGCCAGTATCAATCGCACCAGCTGGTGTGGAAATACCAATTTAGAAAGGCTCCATTTAAAGTTAGACCTGGTTAGTATGGTATCGCTTAGTCCAAAAGCACCCCCAATCAAAAAGATCACTCTTTTAGTGGAGTTATTGGCACATAGCTGTATTTGTTGGGCCAATCCTTCCGAGCTTAATAAGATGCCTCGTTCATCCAGGGCAATTAAAAAATCATCTTTCTGAATTTTAGACAGGATCAATTCTCCTTCATTTTTTTGATATCGTCGATGCTCATTTTAGCAGCGTTCTTTAAAGGCGCAATGATCTCCCAGTCCTGCTTAAAATAGTTATTGATTCTTTTAGAAAAGTCCTCAATACCCGCTTTTACATAAGGCTCGTGAGCTTTGCCGATAGACCAGAAAGAAATTTTCATAAAAATATTTTATTCATGTTAATGCGATGTACATGGCTGCCGGGATAAAGTTATGTTCGTGGCGCAAAGTTAAGCCCTTGGATTCTATAAATAGTGGGCGCGAGGATGGTTGTTACCCGGTGTGGCTGCAGCCGTCAGGTTAAGGAGAACGTTTAAAAGTATGTGGCAATGGATCGTGATACAAGGACCGGAATTCCTCCGTAATCTATGTTGCCCTTTCAGGGTTCGTTTGTTTACGAATAATCGCCAGAAATTTTGCCGCAGGCCCATATATGAAAGGCTGGCATTTACAGCCCGGTACAGCATGGCGGGGAGAAGCAGGAAAGGTGCCTGGATCCGTGCTTTGGGCTGCATAGCATTGAATCCGAAGCACGGCGACGGTAAGTAACAGTACGAATAGCAAATACTGCTTATCGCAGAGGTTTTTAAATGATTCTCTGGTACCGACGCCTCTCGACTAAAAAGCTCACCGCTTTATAGGCTACTCCCAGTAGGTGTTTGTTTTTTGGGGCACGGCATCACCTGGCAGGCGTCTTTATATTCTTTGTGTGCCGGTTAATTGTTGTTCATTACCGTTACGATTCCGGAGTAAGTTTTTACCCCACCTGCATCAATCTGCGCAATGCGGATATAAGTGTTGGTATTGCCTGTAACATCTTCCATGTTTTTCCCAGGGTATCCTACTATGTGCGTTAATAGGCCCGTTAATACAATACCAGCAAATACCCATCTTGTTTTGCCTGGTAATCCCATTGCCAGACTACCTAATGCCAGCAGTGCTATAACAATACCCAAAGCTGCAAAGCTAACACCAGCCATGTCGGCACTGAACTCGTAACTTAATATAGAAGTAGAATTACCGTCTTCGTCCCGGGACTGCATTTCACCGATAGTAATGAAGTTTACTTTATCTAACGAAACTTCTATGTCAAAGCTTTTATTATTTTTCTCAGATGCGGTTGACCAGTTTACAAAAAGTATATCACCGTTTACTTCAGCAGACAGATCGGCAAAATTTACTTGCATATCCGTAGTGATGCCATCTGCGGTAGTTTCGCTGTTATGCTGGCTACCGGTAAGACTGATTGGATTTATATGTTTGTTGTCAGTATTATTGTCCTTAAAACCTTTGCTATCTGGCCTATGAGCAGTAGTGGATAGTTTGTCCGTGGGTTTAGCTCTATGGTTACCTGAAGCGTATGCAATAGACCCCAGGCTGATAATGAGCAATATTAAAATGATTTTAATAATGGGCATAGTTGTTAATATTTGATTTTAGATGCCTGATAATAATTATTGAATTTGAGGTTTCAACGAGCGTACACTGTCATCTACCCCTCCCCGTATTTTAGCCACAATGCAGCGTAGAACCACTAATGATAAATGCTATCGTTTTTGCTTCTCTTAAACGGATACAAACACCTTTTGAGCAAGGGGTGATTGTAACAATGGCTCCGCTTTATTTATTATGATCTCACAGCCTGGGTCTTATAGCGGACCTTCTTTTTAATCACCAGGACTCAAAGGTAGAACAGACTGCAGTCATACCATTGCCATTAGGTATCTTTAAATGGCGTATTCGTGTCATGCTGATACATTGCAGTGTCAACAACTATACAGTTGGGTAATCTAAGAAATGCCTGGTCGTAAATTCTTGTATCCAGAAATAAATAACTTTTCTTACATACATATAATTGTGCTGCCCTATCAGAGTGTATCTGGTCCATATTTATCGCCAGAGACATGTATCTGGCAGGTACGTAAAAAGCTTTCAGCATTTTGGCCATGCTCGGGCGAACATACCAGATTCACATGTGGGCGGCCGCCTATGTCCTGAAAGAGCAGGTTGTATATAACCCAGGAGCATTTAATAAATACTGTTTTGCTGGTCATCATTAAAATTGATAGTGGGGGAGTCAACAGTTCCTAAAACTAAAAAGCCCGCTCCGTTTCCGGAGCAGGCTTTTTATGTATAAGTGTACAGATTAATGGTTGTTCACTACTCTTACTGTTTTTGAGTAACTTTTGCCTCCGTCTTTGTCTATTTGTGCAATACGGATATAAAAGTTTTTGCCGTCAGATAGGGCCTCTGCACTTTTCTTCTGGCAGCCGATAGCACTAACCACAATACCCGTCAGCATCAAACCTGCAAATATCAGTTTCCTTTTACGCGGTAAGCTCATGGTTAAAGCACCCAGTGCCAGCAAGGCTACTATAAAGCCTGATGTTGCCATAGCTACACCTGCCAGGTCTGCTGAGAATTCATAGCTTAACACGCTGTCTGAATTACCGTTTGTTGCTTTAGAATCTAAAGAGCCGATAGTAGTAAAATGAACACCATCTGCCGAAGCTTCTACTTCAAAGCCTTTATTATTTTTCTCGGAAGATGTAGACCAGTTTATGAACAATGAGCCACCTCTTACTATCGCAGACAGATCAGAAAACTGAACCGGCAATACCAGCGGATCGTTACTGATACCAAAGTTCACGGGGATGTTGTAGTGCCACCTGCAACACCACTTAAGTTACCAATGTTGAGTTGGCCGGTACGGTTGGTATTGTCGATACCTGTAGTACCCCTGTTTACGCCTGTGTAGCCATAACCGCCTGTGGGCACATCTGCAGCAGTAAGCCGGTCACCCACTTCTTTATCGGTATTAGTAATGGTTATTGAGTAGTTGCCACTTGTTGCCAGGTATCCGGTACCCACCTGGAAAGTATACGTGCCATTGGTGTTTACTTTTGCTGAGGCAATAACGTTACCATTGGGATCTACCAGGTTTACCCAAAGCCCGTTGGCCATACCTGTTTCTCCTGAACCTATTACCGCATCCCCGTTGGCATCATTCCAGATAGTGCCTGGTATGGTTACCCTGCTGCCGCAATCTTCAACCGCAAAAACTTTTACTACCGTAACAGTGCCGCAGGAGCTGCCATCGTTAACTGTATAATTAACCCTTAGCGTACCTTCACCGGTAAAGGTTAATGTTGTGCCCGATAAAGTGGCGGTAGCTGTACTTCCGGCTACGTCAATGGCATAAGTACCGCCTGCAGGGGTTCCCAGCAGTTGCAGCGTGTTGCCGATGCAGTAAGGACCATTTACCGCAGCGTTTAAACTGGCATTCACCGTTTCGCCACCACAAACCTGTACCGCGTTAGTGTTAAAGTGGTAGACGGCATCATAACCTCCGTCGGCAACGTTGTCTCCCATGCTTCCCTCAGTTCTGTGGCCTACATAACCGAAAGTGCTGGTGCACTCGCGCAATACCATGGTGGTATGGCCACCGCTTTCTACAGCAATAATATTGCTGTTGGAGTAACCTGACTGGAAGTTTGTTGGCTGTCCCGGATTTACGGCACTGGGCCCGGAATTATTAGAGCCACGCCCGATCATATTACCGCTTTCTTCTCCCCAGGAATATACTACCTTACTGCTATTAATTACGTTGATAGCCGCATATCCAAAATCATGCTCGTTGGGCGATATCCACTTGATATCGTTCATAGGTGTTCCTCCGGCACTGTAAGTTGGCTGCACCCAGTTAGGCTGGCTGGTGGTATTCCAGTTACCTAACTGCCCCATACTATTGTGTCCCATAGAGTAGAGTCTTCCATTTTCATACAGTACATAGTAGCTTACATCGTAGCCGTTGGTTGTATGTGTGGTTCCGATCATTTTAATGGCATCGGTGGCGCCTGCAGGTGCTGCCAGAGGAATAGCTCTGTCATAAGATAAGGAAGTAGTATTTACACCATCCCAGCTTTGGCCCCATACCCACAGGCCTCCGGCTGTATCAAGGGCGATAACGCCTCCCATACTGGCCCGGGCAGCTACTATACCTGACAGAAATCCTCCTGATTGTTTTTGTACGTGCGACCATGCCGTACCTGAGCCGGTGCCGCCAGCACCACGCATATCCCCATTGCCTGATAAAACATAAACATCGCCTCCACAGGTAGTTAAAACCACGGCATAAGTGGTGCCGAATAACATTTTTACAGTGCTGGCCGTAACTCCCGCCGGTAAACCAATACTAAGCTGTTGGAAAGAAGTGCTGGTGGTAAGACTATTAGAAATCATAAAGTCCTCTGTACCCCATGCCCATAGTTTGTTATCGCTGGTAAGCAGTAAAAACTGGGCTCTACCGGTACCATAACTACCAATAGCCACTTTTAAAGGGGTACCCGTTAAACCAGGGTAATTACCGGCATTAATGGTAGTAGGAACCAGCCAGCTATCTGCGCCGTTGGCTTTGGTAAGCTCACCCCATATTTTTAAGGAGCCATCGAGGTCTCTCACTACTGTTTGGTGAAAAGCCGATACGTAGTTATCATATTCCAGTGTGCTGGCTCCGGTGGAGGAGAACCCGAAATTGCTATAGTCCTGGCAGCCGCTGTTGGTGTAACAGGTTTGACTAAATGATGCATTGCTAAGGCATAGGCCTGCGGCCAAAGCCAGCAACAGAACTCTAAATGTGCGTGTTGTTGTCATTGTTTGTTTAGGTTTTAGATATTAGATTATTCCATACAGAATGTTGCACTTGGGATTTAAACAACAGCTGTATAAGTTTGACTGGATTTTTTTGTTTGAATTGTTGAGTTTAATGTTAGATTTTATGTTGAACAAAGTTTTAATAATTACACACCGCCTCCTAATATTATTCATTGACTGCTGCAATTACCCTCATGTCGTATGAACTTACTTCTGTTAAAATGGCCCGGTCGCAAACCCTGTACAAAAGTGGTTTATCAGGCATTTTATTTATCATGAATTAACCACCTAACAAAGGTAAATTGCTGCCAGGCTGAAGTGTTTGCTTTACGTATCTAAAAATGGTTTATTGGTGTCATTGAGATACGGTGAAGTTATTTTTCTAATGTATAAAATGCGTATGGCAACGACGCCGTTCATGCTGTGATATTGGAAGTAAACTGCCTTTACAGCGCGCTTCTGATGGCAACCATTAGCCAAGACATTGGCTAGGGCTGGTGTGGAAGGTTTTCAACGTTTGGGGAATATGGATTTAATTGTTGCTTTAAGTGACCTCGGCCTGAAAGGCTCAGTGAGGTGGATACCATGCCAACGTTTAGTTGGGTAGTTGCCTCAGGCTGATGTATGAAAAGCTTTCAACCTTGGGGCACAGACCTTAATTGACCTGCATGCCCAGGCCTGAAAGGCTTATTTATGGCCTGCCCGGGGCAACATCCCGGGCAGGCAGAGGCAGGTGATCCGCGCCCTGAAAGGGCAGCATATATGTTTATACGGCTATAACAACAACTAAACCTATTTTTTATAACACTAATAATTTTTGAGTAAGTGGCAGTACCATCTTTATCTACCTGAGCAATACGTATAACGTATTTACTGTTATCGTAATGGAGGTCACCGGTATTGTTTTTAGAACAGGAGTAACATATACCCATACATCCCAGGATTGTTAAAGCAGCAGCAATCCGGCGTCGCTTCCGAAGCCATACAGCACTCCATAAAATGCCCAGGAACCCTGCGCCCAGAATGCCTTCAGTAATTGACTTTGAAAAAGAATACGTTAGGGTAGTGCTCGAATTGCCGTCAGTAGCTTTTGATGGTAATTTTGCTATGGTAAAAAGTCCGCCCCGTTTTCAGATACTTCAATCTCAAAATGATCGTTATTATTTTCGGATACTGTGGTCCAGTCCACAATGAGATCATTATTATTCAATACAGCTTTAATATCCCCAAATACCACAGGTAGGCCGGTAGCAAAGTTTACAGTATAGGTGGCAGGGGACAGGTCTTGATTGCCGGCACCATCAACTGTCGAATAGCCAAAACTTGTGGTGGTAGTGCCTACAGGTGTACCGGCGGTAGGCGTTATCGAAAGAAGTGTCGGATCATAATTAGCGATAGTGGTATTAGGGGTAGTAATCGGGGTTCCGTTGTAGGTTAAAGTAAATCCATTGGTAGGTAGTGAAGTTATAATCAACGTACGCGTAGCCCAGGAACCTGTTGTAGCCTGATCTTCCGGATCACTTCCGGCAAGCGGTACACTTGATAAGTCGACAGGCACACCTACTATGGGAGCTCCTGTTACATTATTAGTTAGGCTGGCACTCTGGGGCTGCGAATTGATGCCGAAATTATTGCCTGTTTTATCAGTATTCGTTGAGGCATCTATTATTGCTACAACAGAGGTGATTCCATTTGGAGTACCATCCCCAGGTGAAGGTTCCGTACCTGTTTTCTCTCCGGTGTTTGTATAAGTAGCGGGTAAACCGATGAGCCGTAAAGTATAATTACCGCTGCCAGAGTAAGCGAGGCTATAGGTGCCATCGGAGGCTACCGGTACGCTTGCTACCTGGTTACCTCCTGCATCAAACAGTCCTACAAGCAAAGTGCCTGATAGATTGGTTCCTGTACCATCAATACTTCCATTGTTTAATCCATTGCCATCGCTATATACAGTGCCTGAATATATAATAGGACAACCGAGAAAAGACACAGATTGAACCCTGAAATCGTCATTGCCTCCTATGGAATTGAAGGTTAGTACCAGGTTGCCGCTATTAGGAATGGAAGATGGTAGGATAATGGTAATATCGTTGTAAGTAACGGTACTGGAGGCTGTAACAGTAACAGTATTGGATGTAACGCCGCCTGGACCTACGGCGCCGTTTCCGTAAACAACAGTTGCATTTTCAGGGTCGGTATCGGGTGTGGCAGGGTTGGTAATGGTACAATATACTGTTCCACCATAAGCAATGCTAAACAAAGCCCCATTTGAACTGGTTCGTGGCGTGAAATCTGAAACAGCAATGCGAATGGCCACCGTGGCGCCGTTGCCTTTTAAATTAGCATTGCTTACCGCCTGGGTCATAGTCTGGATCACTTCATTCTCAAAAAAGGCTGTATTGGAAGTATTGGCGCTTACTAAATTGGTTCCACTTCCCGTCCAGCCAAATTGGTTGGAGATAGTAGTGATGCCAATATTAGCATCGCCGGCAGCGCCAAAATCAAAAAAGTCAGTTTTAACAAGCCGCTGGCTGGTTGCACAGGGGGCCTGTGCATTGGCTGGTGCCAAAAAGACAAAAAAACTCATTAAAAAGAAAAAAACGATCCCCAAAGAAACTTTAGTGTCAACGAAGAGCCTGGGCCCCATTTAAAAGAACGGGTTGTTTTTGTTAGAAGGTCCATAAAAGTAGTTTAGATTTTAAGAAAGTTGATACTTAGGTAGGAAGAAATAAGTAACTCACTTCATATCAGGCACACGCTTATCGCTTTAATAGTTACCTGTTAAAAAGGCCTGCGAGAAGATGCGGCAAGCCATCTCATAACAAAGCTATACCATCCGCTTAAAATAAAGATTACTCTGCGTGTCAAGTTTTTTCTTATTTGTATCATGTGTCTAGGCTGAACAGCTTGCTTGTAACAAAAACGGTGAACGAGCCGTTATCAAAACGATGGCTCGTTCACCGCTATAAAGCTGTGAATGTTTATTTATTTTTTACAACGGTAACTGTTTTAGAATACGAAGTAGTACCGTCTTTATCCACTTGTGCGATACGTACAAAATATTTGTTGTCATCATCGTTAACATTGCTTATGTCGTTTTTAGAGCAGGAATAGAACATGCCAACGCTGGCCAGGCCTACGAGTAAAACTGCTATCCAGCGTCTTTTGCGGGCATATATGCCACCGAGTAAGAAGGCCAGGACGCTGGCACCCAAAACGCCTTGCGTTATGGATCTCGAAAAAGAATAGCTAAGGGAAGTGTCGGAATTTCCGTTGCTGGCCTGGGTAGGGGTGGAACCTATTTTAGTGAAGTTAACGCCATCAGCAGAAAGTTCAACATCATAATGGCTGTTATTTACTTCTTTTAAAACTTCCCAGTTTACTGTAAGCGTACCATTGTTAAATAAGGCGTCAATGGCGCCAAAAAGTACCGGCAGTGCACTTGAAAAGTTAACAGCAACAGTAGCCGGAGTAGGATCCTGCACGCCTGAAGCGTCAACCGTAGAAAACGTAAAGCTTGTTCCGGTAGTGCCTGACACCGGTGTTACAAGCCGGGTTACCAGTTTCGCCGGATCGAAATTGGCGATCCTGAACCCATTGCTTCCGATATCTGTACTTGTTATTTCTACACCATCATAAAAAAGAACAAATCCATTTGTAGGCAGACTTGTAATGGCGATAGTACGGGTAGTCCATGGATTTCCATTAGGATTACCACCTGCCGGAAGGTCCTGGCCATCGCTTCCATTTAATGGCGAATCTCCAAATGAAATGTCCTGGTTAGGTACAGGAGCGCCGGTAATAGCCTTGGTCGTATTGTAACTTTCGGGTAATTGATTAACGCCAAAGTTGGTGCTGGCAATATCTGAAGTACCTACCGCAATATTGGTTAAAGTGCCGCTTGGAGTGCCATCACTACCAGTGCCGGTACCAAGTTTCTGGCCGGTAAGTTCCCAGCCGGCAGGTAATACAACAGGCGGTTTCGTAGTGCTGCCTACCACACCTGGCTGGCTGGTGATAAGGACATCGTAAGTTTTTCCGGGTGTAGCAGCCAGGCTGTATGTTCCGTCCGGTTGCACGGGCACTATGTCCAAAACCTTGTTCTCTACAGCATCCCAAAGTACAACGCTAAGGCCACCACCATCGGTACCGCTACCGTTTACGGTATTGTCGGTCATGCCATTCCCATCAGCAAAAACATTTCCCGAAATGGAAACATTATAAAGTAAGGCATTAGGGCAGGAGGCTCCGTCATTACCGCCATTGGGGGCTACGCTCGGCCCTATTTGTGTGGCCGTATTGGCAGTACGGTTAATACTATAATAACGGCCCAGGTTATTGGCAAAAACATACATAGTTGTACTGGCGTCATAAAATACCGAGCCGTATGCTGAAGTCTCGGTTTGTATGCCTGCTCCAGAAATAACACTACCGAAAGATAGTACCCCTGTCCTAGGGTTCAGGGTAACCAGTTTGTAACGGTTCGTTACATCGGGCGCTCCGGTATTCAGAGTAGGGTTGTTTAAGCCGTAAAAAAGCCCATCAGTAGGATTATAGGCCATATCACTTACGTTAATGGTAGCCCCCTGCAAAGTTGGTATAGTAGGGGGCGGCTGTTTTGGCCGGATAAGGATAGGTAGCGCTGGTTGGATCTACCACCTGGCCATAGGTTGCTGTGCGGCTTTCATTGATATCAACAAAAAATACCGGTTATCAGTACCTACAGTGGAGCTTGTTACCAGTAAATATCCATCAGGCGTTATGTCTCCAATATTACCCGATTCGAGCCCGGTTACGTTAAGCGTAACAACAGGGCCGGATGAGCCCATACCAATAACCTGGTTGGTTCCGCCACGGGTAGCGTATATGAGGTTATTTAATGGTGAGTAGGCCGCGGCATTCACCGGGTAAGGTAAGGTTCGAATCGTCGACCTGCTTCCGGTATTAATATTGTAAGAGTAAAGTGTGGTGGTGGTTCCATCATTTACGGTTTGGTAAGCAACGTTGCCACAATTGAAAGGCACCTGGGCCCACAAACCAGTTGTGAACAGGAATACCAATACCACTGGAAGAATAACTCGGAGTTTTAAATGCTTCGTCATAATAATAATTGTTAGATAAGAATATGGGTTTAAGGTTAAAATAGTAAGGCGCTCCTGCTAGTGGCACAAACAAACGGTGTCGCCCACAGGCCATGACCTGCCTGTCATTTTTTAATTTTTCAATCGGCTGCAACAGGTAATACGTATCCTGTTGCAGAAGTTTTTGTTACGGTTTTAGTCAACTCTTTTATACTCCTGTTCACTTTCAAATTGGGCTAAAATGAGCAGCAATGACTTAAAGAGAAGTTGTTGTTGATTCAATTAGATTCAATTCCTGATAGCGAGGTCATATCAGGCTATTAACAGCTTATTTAAGTTTTATTATTACAAAGATGCTTTAATAAAAAGAAAAAAATTTCTCTTCTGTGTCATTTTATTGCCTATTTGTATCAGCTAAAAGTTGGTAGCTATAATCTTGATCATCTACCTGTTTATAGTTATTTATATTAAAAGATTAATATGCTGTAAGAGGATCTTAAGGGAACAGGTTTGGGACAGTAATGAGCTTTAGGTAAAGGTTGGAAAAAAGTAAATACTGGTTTGGATGAGAAGAGGTTGGCAGGCATTATAACATTACTGGAGGCAGGCAGTACAACGCAAATGGGCAATATCATTTATTAAATGGTAAAAGTGATCATACGTCACGAAAGATCACGTGAAGGAACTGCACGTGAAAGTAAAGGGCTGCAATAGGTATTGCCTTGAAAACGGGTGAGTATGCTATGCAGATTAAAAGAAAGCAGTCATATGCAAGTGTCGTGGAAATGACAAATCCTGTGAGTTGGTGCTTCAGCTATAATTAATCAGGTTTCATTCGAGCGGGAATTTGGCTACAGATGGTTCATTAAAGACGCTCGATATGAATATCGGGCAGATAGGTACAAGGTATCATGCCGGTCAAGATTTCTGGTATTATTGTGATGCTCACATAAAAATGCCGGAATCTAAATTAGCCTGAGGTGAACAATCATTGTTAAGGGAATGCGCATAGACAAATAATGAATGGTATTAAAATATGAATTTCTTTTAGAAAGCGCTCGTTTAAAATAAGAATGAGGGCTAATAGATTTTTAGACTTTAGTCTATGTCGGATTTTATTGTATTTAGGTTGTTTTTATACATCATGTTAAAAACATCTGATGTTCTTTGTGGTACGAAGTAGCCTATCCATCCCATGCGTGAGACAAATGAACAAAAAAAGACACTGTGGGTAAAGCCTATTTTTGATTTTTAACGAACCTTTACATCGCCCAAAGTGCCTCTAAATTGTAAAAACCCGATCAATTTTTATAATAGAAACTGCACTTGTACACACAAGCTGAACTTATTGAATAAGAATATTCAGTAACGCGGGCTTTTAATGTTCCGTAACGTAAAACCAGTAAACAAAAAATCATGCAAAAAACGCACAAAAGGAAACCTATGCCGGTTTCGCTAGCATTTCTTCTAACTCTTTTTCTACAACTGCTTGTAGCGCCAGCTGGTATTCATGCACAAAACTGCTTTTCCAGCCAGGGTTGCGCAGATTATAGTAATTATGGTATCAATTCTACGGTGGCGGCTACTTTAGAGTACGATAATATAGTTACAGGGGCCGGCCAAACCATTGCCAGGGATGTGAATGGCGAACTGAAAATCTTTGGAAGGTATACGGCACTCGATGGTATCAGGAACCTATTGTCGCCAATGCCCATTAATAATATTATGTTTCCGGGCCTTACCGGTACGCCGTTGAAAGCGGGTATAGGCTCTTTTGGAAGCGATGCCCAGGTGATACTATTAACAACAGATGGCCTATGGGCCTGGGGTGTTTTAAACTCAGCAGTAAGCAGTAGTAGTACCGTGGCACCCAACAGGAAGTTTAGCAAAATACCTTTAGGGCTACCTGCCGGGGTAACCCCTGCAGATGTAAAAATGATGTTTGTTACCTACAAATCAATTGCTATTACTACCTGTGCAGGAAATGTACACGTGCTTACCAATAGCAATAATTCCGGTAATGCCGTTGCGCGTGGCGATGGAAGCACAGGTACGCCTGCTGGCTGGAATACTACATGGTCTACTGTACAAAAAACTGATGGCAGCCCGCTTACCAATGTGGTAGCAACAAGAGGTGGATGGGGTATGTTCTATGCGCTCACCGGCGCCGGCGAACTGTATACCTGGGGAAGTGATACCTATTTAGGTACAGGTACTACCGAAACTGCCGTTCAAAACAGATCGCGTGCAACTTTGATGACCTTGCCTCCAGCAGACCCCGGAGACGGACCTATCAAAATGATCGGTTTAACAGCCGATGATTTTATAGCACCTACTTACTATGTGTTGTACCAAAGCGGTAAATTATTTGCTATGGGTGCCGGTAGTGCCAGAGCCCGAGGATACTATACACTAACGAACGGCTCCTGGAATGTACCGGAATATCCAAGCGCCGGTAATCCTAATGCTCCAGGTCCTTTGATGACTGATATTAAGTGGATATCGCCCAATGAAACAGACCCTGCTTACCCTTCAATTAATGTAATTAACAGCGCTGGCCGACTATACAATTTCGGAGAGGAAGTGTATGGTAATCTGGGAAGAGACGCGGGAGATGCTAATCGCTATCCCGGCCAGTCTCCTACACTTACAGGTACAGATATACGCGCTGTGGAAAGCAGCGGCTACAATACTGTGGTTATTACCAACTGCCAACCTAATTTTGGCATTGCGGGTGATAACTTTGACGGTAGCAGAGGTAGCGGAATTGCTTCTACGATTATTGACGACGATTTCACCTTTAATACCGCCGGTATTAAGGTATGTGGCGCCTCCAATACCGATATGCCAGAGATCAATATACTTGGTGCACCGTCCATCAATGATGTTGGCGAATACTGTAACGGTACAACTGTGGAGTTAGGATTGAGCCCTGCGGGTGGTACCCTTGCCATCAGGTCGGGAACTGCCAACCTGAATACTACTGATAATACTATCAGCTTCACAACGGCTGGCCTTGTAACGATTGGTTATACTGTAAATGTTTCGGGTTGTGGTCCTGTTGAAGTAATACGCGTTTTTAACGTAAACGGAGGTTGTACACCTAATATTACATTAACCGGTAGTGTATGGAGAGATGATGGTAACGCAGTGATAAACGGTGGCGAACCTAATCTGGCTAACAATATGTGGGCTAATTTAACAGGTCCGGCCGGCGAGGTGATCAGTTCTGTAAGGGTAACCACTTCTGGTGCAAATCTGGGAACCTACCAGTTTTTAGTTAGCAAAGCCATTATTAACGAGATTGGAGCTGGTAACTATTCTATTGTGCTTACCAACGCGGGCAAAAGGCAAGGTACAATATTAACAGCTGCTGATGTACCTGCAAATGGTTACGGATATACCGGCACTAATAATAACGGTACTGCGGATGCTGCTAACAGAACAGGAAAGTTGAATGTGGGTGACTTGATGGCAGCGGCCGATAATAGCACGCTTCCTAATTTATCTTTTGGTATCAGTAACGATCCATTGGTATTGCCAGTGAGCTTTGGCGCTATTACTGCAAAAATAATAGGCGGCCAACTGACTGTAAACTGGAGCACCCTTAAAGAAACCAACAACGATCGTTTCGAAATTGAAGCATCTGTTGATGGAGAAAACTTTACTACAATAGGTACTGTAGACTCGAAGGCAACTAATGGTAATTCTGATCGGGATTTAGAATACCAGTTTGAAAGAAATGCCACCGACAGCAATTCCTTGTTGTTAAGCCTGGGAGTTCTGGCACTGGGTGCCATTGGCCTGGGTGCTACCCGTAAATTCCGTGTATTATTTGGTTTATTGTTACTGCTCGGTGTGTCTGGCTTTATTGTGAGCTGTAAAAATCAGATCCACAATCTTTGGAAGATGGCAAACTGTTTATTCGTATTGCACAAATAGATAAAGATGGTGCTAAAACCTACTCGAAAACTATAACTGTGCTTAAGAACTAAACCTGTCCTGCAATATATACACTAATAAGGGTTAACTTAAACGTTAACCCTTATTTTATAGAGATAGTACAAGATCAATCAGTTGAAGCCTGTGTAAAATTGTGGTAGTATTCTGCTTCATCGGTAAATTGTCAAACCTTCATAAACCGATACAACTGCTTTTTGCAAAACATTCATTTATCAAATGAAATAGTTTCCTTCCTTATCAATCTTTAAATCTAAGTAACATGAGAAAACAAATAGGATTGTTTTTAATGATCTTCTTTTTATGCGCTGACGCCAGCCAGGCACAGAATTTTATCACCAAATGGAGGTTTACAGCTGCTACCACGCAAATAGATTTTTTAGCTGGAACGGCGGGAGTGGTCAACTATACATGGGCTCATGGCGCCAGCAGCGGCAGTGGGAGCTTTAACACGGGTGCTTTCGGTGCGGTAACTATTACTGGCATCAACCTCCCGGCCAATACGGAGCTAACACTGCAGATTGAACCCGCTAATTTCAGGCGCTTTTTTATCAGAAACAATGCTAACAGCCGCGATGGACTTAGAGATATTAGTCAATGGGGCACCGTACCCTGGAGCACCATGCAGGCAGCTTTTGCTGGAGCGCCTAATCTGAATATTTCGGCCACTGATGTACCTGACTTAACCAATGTAACCAACATGGCTGAGATGTTTAGTGCCTCCTCTTCGGTAAATGGCCCCGCTAATATTGGTAGCTGGAATACCGCCAACGTAACAAACATGAGTTTTATGTTTAGCGGAGCCACAGCTTTTAATCAGCCACTGAATAACTGGAACGTGAGCAATGTTATGAATATGCAGAATATGTTTTATGTGGCTGCCTCTTTTAATCAGCCGCTTAATAACTGGAGCGTGAGCAATGTTACGAATATGCAGAATATGTTTTATGGGGCCAGTTCTTTTAATCAGCCACTGAATAACTGGAATACCGGTAATGTTACCGATATGAGCTATATGTTTCACCAGGCTTTTGCTTTTAATCAGCCTATTGGTAACTGGGATGTACGTAAGGTTACTACTTTTAGCAATATGCTCGTTAATGCTATTGCTTTTAATCAAAACCTGGGAAACTGGAGATTAAATCCAAATTCGACTGGTTTGTCTTTTTTAACCACTGCTGTGGATTGTCAAAACTATAGTCTTACCCTTAAGGGCTGGGCGGAAAATAACCCTACAGTAACTAACAGGACCATTGGTGGAGATGGCCGGACTTATGGCCCTGCTGCAGTTGCTTACCGAAATCAGCTGATCAGCCAGGGATGGACTATCCTTAACGATACCTATAATGCAAGTTGCGCTGTAGTGCTGCCTGTAGTATTGGGCGATATTACAGCAGTTAGTAAAAATAAACGCCTGCTGGTAAGTTGGACCACTTTTTCGGAAACCAATAACGATCATTTCGAAATTGAAGCCTCTGTTGACGGTGAAAACTTCACCAGGATTGGCAGGGTAAGCTCAAAAGCCACTAACGGAAATTCAGAGCAGTCTTTAATATACCAGTTGGAAATAAGCGCATCAGAAAGTAATTCATTATTGCTGAGCCTTGGAGTTTTGGCACTGGGAGCTATTGGCCTCGGTGCTACACGCAAATTCCGTTCGCTGTTTGGCTTGTTATTGCTTTTGGGCTTCTTGTTGTATGGTGAGTTGTAAAAAATCAGATACACCATCCTTAGAAGAGGGTAAACTGTTTATTCGTATTGCACAAATAGACAAAGATGGAAGCAAAACGTATTCGAAAACGATAACCGTTTTAAAGAACTAAACCTGTTCTATAATATATAAGACAGATAAGGGTTGACTTAAAACGTTGACCCTTATTTTATAGAGGGGATCAAAAATGACAATTGACAGGAGATAGGAGGGGTGATGAGAGAAGTTGACAGATGATAGATCTTAGATGATAGATCATGGTTCATAGAGCATGGCTCATAGTCGATGTCTATGGATTATCATCTAAGATCCATCATCATCACTTCCTATTGCGGGCATAATGCAGCGGCGATTGACCAAATCTTTTTTAAAGCTTTTAGTGAACTGGGAGGCTGAATTGTAGCCGCTCATTATGGCTACTTCGTTCATTTTATACTGGCTTTTTTGTATAAGATCTGTGGCACGCTTAAGGCGTCGTTGTTCTACAATTTCATAAGGGGTAAGTGGCGTCAGCGTTTTTATCTTTCTATAGAGTGAGGCCCGGCTCATGTGCAGGTGTTTGGCCAGAAACTCCAGGTCGAGCATAGGATCAGCGATATATTCGTCGACAATACTATGTAATTGGCTGATAAAGCCTTTTTCGCCGTTGTTTTCTTCGGCATCGCGGTTCTGTTTTTCCAGTAGCAGGAAGTCTTGCACGCGTGTACGGTTCTGTAATGTGCTTATCACCTGAGCTTTTAAATAATCGGGTGAAAAAGGTTTTTCGAGATACACATCGGCACCCCAGTGCAGCCCCTGTATCTTATGCTCCAGCTCTGCTTTGGCGGTTAGCAGTATAACCGGTATGTGGCTGAGGCTTCCGGTTCTCTTTATAAAGCCGCAAAGCTCAAACCCGTCCATGCCCGGCATAGCTACATCCGATATTACAATAGCGATATTGTGATTCTTTAGATGCTGAATAGCCTCTTCTCCACTGTTAGCGCTAAGCACATTGAAGTCGTAATCCAAAAGGTCGGTTAATAAATTAATAACCAATTCTTCGTCATCTACAACCAGTATAGTTTGTTTCAGCATAAAATAATTGGGGAGTAAGAATGTTTAGAAATTAGGTTCATAAGCTTTTGTTTGCCAATGGCTATATACAGGGTGCTTATTATATCCTTTATAGTGGCTTTGATAGCAATCGTGACTGCTTCTTTTAATCTGCCTTTGGAAGGTCGGGGGAGAAGTAATATAATTATATATGCCTCGATGAAGCGGGTGTCGTTTTATTGTTACCGCAAATTTACTTTGGTGGGCCGGTACCACATTTAAAGTTCCGTATTCATTAAAATATGCGGTTCGTTCATGACTGTTAAAAATAATCCCTTTGCCAACATATTTGTGGCGATAGTTCGCAGGATATACGCCAAACAGAGCCCGGCATATATTGCTATTGAGTTTAGAGGGCAGGTGCCAATAAGAAGGGGTCATTTCACTATTGATTATTCAAATTTAAATATTTGAATTGTAATAATGGATGTACGGCCTGTTTTATTTTGATCAGAAGGTTCCTGAAACTCACCAAGCTCTTTTAAATTGCTATAGCGTGTCATTGTATTGCTTGTGCGTGTCAATTTGGTGGCGCATTTATTTCAAGAAACCAAAACTATTATTTTTGGTTTTATAAAGTTTTTATAGGCTATTTTAATATATATATGATAGCATCATACCCCTACCGCTGAGCGCATGCCCTTTTAAATTTTACAAGGAAGCTTTTTATTTAAGGTTCATCATAAAAAAGCGTATGGGAATGGCTTCTCAAGTGGTATAGGTTCGAGGTAATTGGCAAGGGTAAAGGTTATTAATAGGCATGGGAGAATTAGGCATATGATTTCACGTAGCTATAAAACTTTATACTTTTTTAACACAATCTTATATAAAGGGTAAAACGAAATGAAGGCGCTTTTTAACAGCTATCGTGATGTTGCCACTTGCTGCATATATACTGGAGCTGCTTTGCCAGGTTTGCCTGATACCAGCTACTGCATACAAATTGTTTGCGCTTAACCATAGGTAATAATATGAGGGAACCGGCGATACTTATAATAGACGATGATAAAGTGCTCGTGGATTTGTTAACAGATATCCTGGGTGGCAATTATATTGTGGCTTCGGCCTTTAACGGCGAAGAGGCATGGACGATTTTACGCAATATACAGGTTGACCTGATTATTATTGATATTATTTTGCCTGATATTGATGGCTTTCAGCTTTGTTCGATGATCAAATTAAACAAGGAGTTTAGTCATATACCCATTATCATATTGAGTGCAAAAAGTGATTTAGAAGATAAGGTCTCTGGTTTACAAAAAGGCGCTGACGTATATATTGAAAAGCCTTTTTCTCCGGCCTATCTTGATGCTCAGGTATTCAGTATTTTACAAAATAGGTTAAAATTAAAGGAACGGTTTGAAAGGAGCGGCGACACCCTGATGATTCAGTTTCCACACTTAGCGATCAGCAATTCCTGGCCAAGCTGCACCTGTTAATTGAAACACATATAGGAAATACGTTCCTCAGCATCGAATTCCTTGCCGAGCAGTTACATATGAGCCGCTCGTCATTGTACCGGAAAATAAGGATGACTTCCAGCTATTCACCCTACGAAATAATAGAACAGGTAAGGTTGAAAAGAGCTGCTGCTTTAATGCACGAAGGCCGTTACAAGATCAATGAAATATCCATTTTGACAGGTTTTTCATCTCCCTCACAGTTTACCAAGAGCTTCAAAAGGAAGTTTGGTAAAGCTCCTTTGAGTTACCTGAGAGAGTATTTAAAACGAAGAAATGAGGGGACCGTTTAGGCGGACGATGATGGTAAAACGTAATGACTTATAGCTCACGCTAATAAATAGTTGAGTTGTCAATGCCTTACGGTATGACCTATGAAAAGATTCGTAGTTTTCTGAATCAGAGCGTTACAAAACTTTTTGGGTTTTTCGATCTGAAACCTTCTCATGCCGGTGAGTTGATTCCATTTGTCATTCATCTATTTAGTAATTTATGTATAAAAGGGCCCTTCTTTGCATATACAGGAGATGCTGATATTTATTCATGAATAAAAGATTACCATTGTCGCCGGATGGGATCATTTCATCATAATTTCCTGCCGTCGTCAAACCTAAGTGCTGCCAACCTCTATGTCTTACCGGTTAATGCGACTGCCCGATGTCAAGTCGCTCAAACTTGCCCTCAGCATTTAAGTGAAATTTAAAGAAGACTTTGAAGGTACCCCATTGGCCGGCTTTGAAGCTGCCGTATACATCTTTGCCTTCGTTTTCTACTTTGTCAATTGTGCTGAATTTCTCAGTACCTAATGCTTTTGAAAAGAAAGTTTTAAAATCTACTTTGTTACCATCGTCGGTCATTTGAGGATCTGCAATAAAGAATGTATACCAACTTTTATCGCCGGCATCTAATGCCTCAATAGCCTGTTTTACTTTCTCGTTGGTAATCTTTGAAAAATCCATAGTGGTTTATTTTTAATTTGATTTTGGAGATATTGGCGGGTGAGCGTTTTTGCTTTGCCTTCGGTTAGTGAGCGAAGGGCTCATCATCTATAGCGTAATAATATTAAGACTTTCATGTTGCATATTTTAATGAGACATATTGATTACCTGCCATACCTTTTCGAAGGGGATAGTGCAGATAGATGATGGAAGGTTGAGTAAAAGAAAAAGGAGCTTTCTGCCGACATGCATTTGAAATCTTCATCCAGCATTAATAAGGCAATATGCCTGCTATTGTATTTTTGAATGGAATAACTTCAACGCCAATATAAAACAGTCCGTTCGCGAGCCATCTGACTGCTTGCAGTCACTTTCGAAAAACACGAACATACGTAAGTGTCGTACTGTTAAAGTTGAATAAAAACGACTGAAATTAGTTTACCATACGTGCCAGTTTTTTTGTTATTTGTATCATATGATTTAGGTAAAAAGAGTAGGCCCTGAATTTGTTTTCACGTCTCATTTTTTGAACCGTTTAGCATAGCCGTTCATTTTACACTAAATTTGAATCATCTAACTAGTCTTAAATATTATTGATTCTGTCAATGTCTGCTTTTTCAATGGTGCATACTCTTCAAAAGGACGTATGCCAATGCTGGTGTATGCTATTGTTTTCTTATTGAACGTATACGCTGCTAAAGGACAGTTGCATGTTTTTACCAATTTCGATAATACGTCAGGGCTAAGTAATAATACTGTATTCTGCGTTGTACAGGGCAAGAAAGGATTTATTTGGTTCGGTACTGCGGATGGACTGAACCGGTTTGACGGGAAAAATTTTAAAGTTTTCCGTAATATTTCCAATGGAAAAAGAATTACAGGCCCTCTTTATGTATGGGAAATGATCGTACACAGTAATGGCTCTTTATGGCTTTCTACCAATAAAGGGGTTTTTGTTTTTGATGATACTACTGAACAGTTGCTTCCCGTAAAAAAGCACCGGATGGCGTAGTGTATGGAATGACTGAAGATGCTTTTGGAAAAGTATGGTTTTCTACTGGTCCCCGCATTTATGAATGTGACCCGCAAAAAAGGAAGCAGTATTATATGGTAACCCCGAACAAAAGCAATACAGTGATATTATCGTTACTCAAGATAAGCAGATGTGGGTGGGCACCGAAAGCGGTGAGCTGGGGCTATGGAATCCTGATAAGCGGCGATTTACTTTTTCCCGGTTAACACTGATTTGCAACCCGCAAGTATCAGGAAGGTGTTTCAGATTTTCGAGAAGGACAATGGAACCCTATGGGTAGGTGGTATGCAGGGGCTAAGATCATTTAATACACGATCGCAAGAAGTAACATCTTTGCGAATAGACGGTAGCTTCTTAAAAGATGTAACAGTACGTAATTTCGTTAAAATAAATGCCAACGAATTCTGGATGGCTACTAACAGAGGCATCTATATATTGGATAGTTCTGGTCTTGTAAGGGACAAGATTCAGGAAAATGTTTTGAGCCGGAATTCGCTTGCCGCAAATGATGTACAGGCGCTTTGCAAGGATCTGGAGGGGGTATATGGTGTGCTACTTATCAAAACGGTGTGAGTTATTATGCGCCGGTGAGCAGTGCTTTTGAGATTTATACGTCCGGGAACAGTGCTAATAGTATAAAGGGAAAGATATTTACCAATATTGTGGAAGACGCCAAAGGAGATATATGGATATCCGGAGATAATGGCTTGAACAGGTTTAATACAACAACCCGGCAGTTTACAAGCTATTCTACACAGAGTAAAACCGGCCGGCTTTCGGGAGTAGATCTGTTAGGGATGGGGATTGATAGCAATAAACTATGGATAGGTGCGTGGCGGCAGGGAATTGATGTGATGGATATTAACAACGAAAAAGTTATTAAACATTTTACGGAAGGACCGGGTATACATGATCTGAAAAGTAACCGTATCATGTCAATTTATCCCGATGCTGATGGTCGCATAATTTGGGTAGGCACAACTCAAGGGATTTGTAAGTATAACAAGCTTACCCGCCAATTTACTACAGCCAACAACTTTCCGCAGCTTACACCTTATAACGCTATAGCGCAAGCTGCTGATGGCACAATCTGGGCGCTGTGTCATGGTTTGTTTTTCTATAATGCCAAACAGAAGCTACAAGGGCAATTGAAGATAACGGTACGAGGGGAGGATATTTTACCGACTGGTATTAATTCTGCTTTAATTATTGCAAGAGATGGTAACCTGTGGTTGGGTACAGGGAACGGGTTGATACAGGTGAATGCTAAAAACACTAATGTCCGTATTTTTACAACCAGGAATGGTCTTCCATCCAATATTGTAACCGGCCTCGTAGAAGATGATGACGGAGGCCTTTGGGTAACTACGGCGGGCGGGGTGGTGTTTTTTGATCCGCGTACTCAAACCGTCACTAATTATCAACAGATAAAAGAATTCTCTGGTGGCCAGTTTTCTTATATTGGTTCTTACAAAGCCAGAAATGGGTATGTTTATATAGGCACCCAAAGTGGATTGATACGTATTAATCCAAGGCTTATACAACAGGCTGGTTTCACGCCGCCTCTTTATATTACCGGCATTTCAGTGCAGAATAAACGACTTTATATTAATAAAAAAGGTATTCTAAAACAATCAACTTTGGTCACCGACGACATTACGTTTACGTATGACCAGTCATCTTTTGATATCGACTTTGCCGCGCTTACTTATGCTTCTCTTGAGGGAGTTCAATATGCTTATAAAATGGAAGGCCTTGATAAAGACTGGCATTATATTAAAGGCCGCGACAATGTGAGCTTTACAGGGTTGCCTCCGGGCAATTATACTTTCAAAGTAAAATCTACCAGCAGCAACGGGATGTGGCAGCAAAACGAGAGAGCTTTAAGGATTACCATACTTGGACCTTTTTACACCACTATTTGGGCCTATTTGATCTATATTCTGGTATTAGTCATTTTGATATTGCTATCATTCAGGTATTATAAAAAGCGGTTAGCGCAAAAACAAAAGCGAACCACATTGTTATATGAAATTCAAAAAGAGAAAGAGATTTATGCATCTAAAACAGAATTTTTTACCCATGTTATTCATGAGATAAGAGCGCCGGTAACTTTGCTAAAGGCCCCCCTCGAAATGGCTAAATATGATAGTAGGGACCTGCCACGCACACAGAAATATCTTACCATTATGGAGGAGGGGGTACAAAGAGCTATACAGCTGATCAATCAGTTACTTACCTAAAAAGACCGAGAGTGCCCAGGTGCAATTGCAGCCGGAGTTCATAGAGCTGGCTCCCTTGCTCGAGTCTATCTATTTTATTTTTGATCCGCTTATAAAGGAGAAGGGAATTGTGTTTCAATCTGAGATAGATAAAGGGCTAACACAGGTATATGCAGACCGCGATGCGCTTACCAAGATCATTACCAACCTACTGGATAACGCTATAAAGTATGGCGACGGAAGGGTAGACCTGTCGGCAACGCATAACAGGGATGCTCATACAGTGCAGATCCGCGTAGCCAGTAACGGGCCGTTGATCGCCATCGAAGACCGGGAAAAAGTGTTTGAAACCTTTACCCGTTTAAAGCAAAACAAAAATCAGCCGGGAACTGGTATTGGCCTGGCTCTGTCAAAATCCCTGGCGCTTTTACACAGGGGCACCTTGCAGTTACAGGCAATAGACGGGCTCAATGTGTTTGTTTTAACGTTGCCAGCCCAACCTGGAGAAAAATAGGGTCAGATTATCATCTACCTGGTATCCGTTGATACAAATTGGCTAAAAATTGGCATGCTGAAGAAATGCATTTAACTGCAGCAGCTTGAACTTCGCATGTACAGGTATCGAGCTCGGCGGCAGTGTTGGTATGGTAAAGGGTGTTTTATTGGTTTGTGCAAATAGGTACGGTGTTGATGGGGTGGAAAGCCCGTGATACTGGTATATTTTTTAGGAAGGAGATTGAATGATGATAGAAAATAAGACGATATGAATCTGTTTTAAGAGTAAGATAATAGGATTGGTATATACACTGATCCTTATACGGGGTCAAATAATTGCCAAAATATCAATAATGTCAACAACTGTTTAGTAAGGTCTGGACGCATCGCTTTGCAGCCCCCATTTTATGAATAATTCAATTAAGTACAACCTTAATAGCAATGCTTTTGCGTTGCTGGTAAAGTTTATTGGAGTTTAGGTTAGATTAGATAAGCCCCTGGGTGTCTACCCGGGGGCTGTTTTTTGAGTAATGCAGACTCTGGAAACTACTGAACATAGAAATGGTTTTGATGCGTTCAGTAATAAAAACGGAACAATTGCTCAATGAATTTTAAAACCGGCATCCCAGGTTAATCCGCTGATATCGGTTAATTGGATGCGATAGGTTTGATTCGTATTTAAACCTTTTAGTGGAATGGACAGATCTGCTTTAGCACCTAATGGTATAACCAGGCTATGCTTTCCTGGTTTTACCTGGGCAACATAATGGTTGCGAATGTTTCCCGGAAGAAGCTGTGACAGTTCTCTTTGGCCTAATGATAGCACCCGGTCCCCGCTTTCATTCAGTACTGCTATTTCAATGAGAAAAGAACCGTATACATCAGCTCCCTCTGTTCTGAACAGTTGAAAATGTAGCTCATCAGCCTGATAGCGAATATCAGATAGCTCAATCCTTGGCTTCACCGATTTATTATGCAGGGTGCCCCAAACGCCCCCATGGAAATACTGGTTCGTCAACAGGGTGATGGCCGCTATAAGAACGGAGGACATTAAAACCAGTCGGCGCTGATTTTTGAAGGGCAGTCGTCCTGATCCTATAAGGGAGAACCATTTGGTACTGCTTACCGGGTGCCCCTTTTTTACCAGGTAGTGATCCATAGAAAAGTGCTGCTGCCGGCCAGGAAGATGGTAAATCCCCGGCAATGCCCAATACGCCAATCTGCCATTCGTCAAGGCATGTAGTGCCCAGCCAGCCTGAGCCCAGCAATATGCCCAGGGCAAGCAGCATAACACCAATGCTCATCAGCCGTGTAAATAATCCAAGTATCATCAATAACCCAACAACCGCTTCTATAATAGTAAAAGCTATCATCGAAATGTACAGGGAATCAGGATGAGAAACGAGGTACTCAATAATGGGTTTTATGCCTAATGCATTAGGAAGAAAATGATTAAACTTTTCGCCGATATAACCGGCTTCGCCGGGGATCAACTTGTTTTCAAGAATGAGTCGTCTCCAGAACGCAGAAAAATAGGTCCAGCCGATAACCCAGCGCAATGCCAATGTAAAAAGCCCGGCAGCGTTAGCCGACGCTTCTTCATGATTTAATTTCATATAACTGATATTTTAATAAACGTAAAAAAGAGATAAATTGCCGTTGGTAAATACTACAGGGTGCAATTCAAATTTTCGCTTTGTGCGATACTTCCGTTTGTAGGTCCTTTTGAGCCTGTGGGTCAGTCTCCAGGGCGACCGCATCAATTCCTTTTTGTTTGAAACAGAATATATCACTGCTACGCAGCTCCGGTGAACTAACGAATTATTATGGCCTCTATTAATACGATGCCGCTATGCAGCAATGATGACAATAATAAAAGTAGCGTCGCTGCGATATATTAGTAAAAGAATAGTTATAAAGGCGGTAGAGCTGCAGGGCAGCGATATATTAATGACCGATGCGTTCGCCGCGGGCAAATCTCTACCATTTAGGAGATGCCTCCATGACTTTAGCGAAAACGTGCATTGCACCCATGCTACACTATATCCAGCTTTAAACGTTTATATAAAATATAGATGGGCGGGCTATTGGCCCTCAAGTAGATGAAATCCGGGGAGATAGTTTCCTCCGCTATTACAGCGTATGTTTGTTCTGCGAGATCATAAGAAAAGGATTTTTTATGGATCGGTGTCTTTTGCTGAACGGCTATCTTGCGCCCACTCAAATGGCTATGCTGGCATTGCTGCCCTGTAGCGGTGGTTTTAGAGCCATTGAGCGGCTTGGTGTAGTCCAGGCCTGCAACAGAAAACCAGGCCTCTTTAACGGTGCAGGGCGCCAAGGCAAACACCAGTAACCAAAGTAAAGCGATCTGTTGGTATTTGTTGATATGACGGATTAAACCTGGCAAGTTTTCAAAGATAGTGATCCTGTGGCCTTGAACCGGGTAGCAATTTTTAAAACAAGGTTAAAACTCAAAAAGGCGAATCGGAAGAGGGATATTACCGGTTAATCGTTAAGCCATTTCCATCTTTGGGCCCAGTCCATAAGGATGGCCTTTCTCCATTTGGAAATGGTTTTCCTCCCTGCAGTTTTCCAAAGTAAAGCGACTGGTCGGGTTTGTCCGAATACCAGTTAGGGCCCAGCCGGTAGTCGGATGCGCTGCTCTTTCCAGGCCAGAGATTATCTACTACTATCGCGCCGGTTTTACCATTAAGCTCTTTAATAGCCGAAGAGAAGGTATAACGGAGGGTTTCGGCTTTTTAGGAATATACCTTAAGGAGAATACGCCATTACCTATGTAGTAGCCGGGCCATTTTTGAACGGTATTGCCATAAGGCACTTCCATCCAGAAACAGATCGAATCTTTAACCGCTTTAATATCCGGAATAGTAAAGCTGAATTCTAAAATGGAGCAGTAGGCTACTGTATCTTTTAGGGTAGTGGTATGCTCCAGTATGGTTCTGGGGCTATAGCCGATCTTTTCAAAGCTGCCTCCCCAGCTTTCACGAGTGGGGTCTTTAGGGTTGCCATCCATCATGTAAAGTAAAGATGGGGTATCGCCCATTTTGATCTCGCCTTTATAATAGTTTAGGAAGTCCTTACCCATAAAGCTATTGCCCTGTATATATTTATCGTAGTAGTTAGAGGCCGTTACACTATCAGGTTCATCGCTATGCGAAAAAAGCCATAGTAGCTTGAGTTGTTTTCAATAAACCAGAGGTTGGGGAAATTGGCCACTATATAAGCATAAGCATTAGCGCTCCATTTTTTATTTGGTCCGCCGATCCAGTATATCCTGATCTTATCCTGGATTCCAGGGGCATCATGTAATGCCTGCGCCACATCTTCCAATCCGCCCCATACTAACACCCATAGCGGCTCCTTATCTTTTTTAGGGCACATTTAATGATCCAGTCAGAGCCTTCGGTTGCCCTGTCATAGCCCTTAAACGGAGCTGCGCCTTTACGGCCCTGTTTGGTAACGGATCTCAGGTATTGCGGAGCCGCCATTTCTTTTTCATGCGACAATAGTTTGGGGAGGTCTTTCTCGTATAGATCAATAGTTTTTAAAATTTCTTCTTTATTGCCTTCGCCAAAAGAGGGGGATGATATCAGGCCTTCTATCCTGAATTTTTCGCTATACATGAGCAGGTGTATCAGCGACTGGTTATCGTCGGGGTCTGTGCCTCCTATATCTGAGCTGATCAGTATACGTGGCTTTAGCGGTGTGGGTTGCTGTGCAGATAGGTTCGTAGCTACCAAAAGAAACAGGGCACAATAAAACAGCTTACAAATCATAATAGATGGTATTGTTGCAATCGGTTGCAATATATCTTTTTTTTGCCAAATGGCTGATGGTGGCCGGCAAATGCATCTGGTTTTAACGGGTATACCGGCTGATTTTATCAATAGTGATAGAAATATGTAGCGGTGGTATTTAAACAAACTCCGAAGATTATTCGGACAGTTGTGAAAATGTCGTCCCTTGGGGATTTTAACATATCTAAAAATATTTTTTTCGATAATAACACCAGCTTTTCAGGCTTCAATATGTTGTAAACGCATTTACCCTATGACTCAGTTAATGCCCATATGTGCCGGGTAGACGGGGATAAAATATTAAGGCATAGATATTGCGTAGCTACCCTTAAAACCAGGATTATGAATGTGAAACGTATTTTCGGAACCGTGTTGACTATCTTAGGTATCATTGGCCTTATTTATACCGGCTATGAACTGATCAATAAAAGTAACAGTTATATCACATTAGTGGTGGTAGGTGTTATTGGTCTTATCTTTTTCTTCTCCGGTATCGGGTTGGTAAAGAACACCAAAGATGAAGCCTGACGTAACATAGATAGTCTTTCAATATTCTACATTATTTACCTGTTAGCCAGGGTGCCCGGCACTGGTAATATTGAAAAATATATGGCAGTATTATTGGTTTGCATCTGCGTGAGTATATTTTCTGTTATCAGTATCTTTTTTTTTGAAGCAGTTGATGCAGAGCCCTTTCATCCTCCTTTTAAATCTCCTTGTGTTACTTCTCACCTTTACCTGGTTATTGTTTTTTGTGGAACATTGGCAGGTGGTATAAGCCCTGATCAAACAACAACCAAGGCCACGAATAAAGGAAGGCCACGATTTAAATCGTGGCCTTCCTTTATTCGTAATAAAAACATTATTTTAATTGCTTCACCGCCTCGGTAAACTTGGGTATTACGTCAAATAAATCGCTACAATGCCATAGTCAGCTGCTTTGAAAAAGGCGCTTCCGAATCTTTATTGATCACCACAATAACTTTACTTCTGTTTACACCAGCCAGGTGCTGAATAGCGCCCGAAATGCCCACTGCAATATATAAATTGGGAGCTATGGCGCCCCCGTCTGACCTACGTGTTCGTTATGAGGACGCCAATGCGCATCGGCCACGGGACGACTACAAGCCAGGCCAGCATGTAGTTCTTTGGCAAGGTCTTCCAATATACCCCAGTTTTCAGGTCCTTTCAAACCACGGCCGCCACTCACCACTATTTCTGCTTCGGCCAATGGCACTTCTCCGCTCTGCTTTTTAACAGCGGTTACTTTTACCTTAGGGGTATCTACTGTGGCGTTCAGTTCCACCACTTCGGCTGTCCCTGCTCCTTCTTCTACTTTAAAAGCATTCGGGTTCAATGAAATAATCTTAACCGATGTAGTAATATTTACATTGGCAAAAGCCTTACCCGAGAATACACTTTTCTTAACTACAAAACCGTTTGAAGTGTCCGGAAGCGCAACAGCCCCGGCAACAAGTCCCGCTCTTAAACGGGCCGAAAGACGGGGTGCCACTGCTTTACCGTCGGTGTTATTTGAAAAAATAACTACGGTAGCCCCTGATTGTTCTACTGCCTGGGCAATAACCTGGGTATACACCTGTGCATCAAAATGTTTTAAGGCTTCGTTTTTACCTGGTGTATTTTACTTACACCATACCTGCCCAATGCACTCAGGTCTTCTGAAGCCGGTGCTAACACTACACCCTGTGCGGCTACACTTAATTGTTTGGCTAACTGTGCACCATAAGTAAGCGCTTCTAAGGATGATTTTTTTACACTGCCATCTTCTGCTATATCTATAAATATTAAAACCATAAATGTTGAATTTGAGATGAGGTAATTAAAGTTGAATGCCTGGTTGAAGCTTATATCACTTTAGCTTCTTCTCTTAAAAGTCTTACCAGCTCGACTACGTTATCGGCATCAATTAGTTTTACACCCGCTTTTGCCGGAGGAAGACTGAATTCAGTAATATTTGTTAGTCCTTCTGCTGCTACGGGCTCCACTACTTTTAAAGGTTTGGTTCTTGCTGCCATAATACCTCTCATATTGGGTATGCGCTGCTCAGCCATGCCTTTATTACAACTTACCACTACCGGCAAGCTTACTTCGCAAATTTCCTCACCACCTTCAATTTCACGGGTAACTGTAGCAGTATTCCCATTAAGCTCAAATTTAGTGGCCAGCGAAATATAAGGGAGGTTTAGCAATTCCGCCACCATACCGCCCACAGAGCTGCCATTATAATCAATAGTTTCCTTACCCAGGAAGACAAGATCATATCCGCCTTCTTTGGCTACTTCGGCTATTTGTGAAGCAATGGTAAAGCTGTCCTGGCTTTCGGTATTAACCCTTATGGCTTCATCACCTCCCAGGGCCAGAGCCTTGCGGATGATTGCATCCGCATCGGGCGCGCCTACCGTAACCAGGTGAATAGCAGTTGATGCGTCTGCTTCTTTCAGTTCAATGGCACGAACCAGGGCATAATACTCGTCGTTCGGATTAATGATCCATTGTACATTACCCGCGTCAAATTTCGTGTTGTTATCTGTGAAAGCTATTTTTGCCGTTGTATCAGGCGTTTTACTGATGCATACTAGTATTTTCATCTGTTGATATTTAGGTTTATAAATAGTATTGATCGGAACCGCGTTGCTTTAATGGCCTGTTGCTAAACAAAGTAACAACCAGGTTTCATATGACAAAAGACTTAAAAAGGTTGTTTATGCAACTAAAACAAAGATAAAAGGATATTGGTATAAAAAAAGATTCGTTTAAAAAATTAACATGTCCAGAATTGATCAGATAACAGAATTATTAAAAGAGAATCCGTCGGATAGCTTTTTGCAGCATGCCCTGGCTTTGGAATATGTAAAGGCCGGAAATGATGGAGATGCTAAAAGCATCTTCGAGAAATTGCTGTCAGATAATCCTCATTATGTAGGTAGCTATTATCACCTGGCTAAATTATTTGAAAGACTGGGCCAGGACGATGAGGCCATTAAAGTGTATGAGCGGGGAATGGATATAGCGCAGGAGCTGGGCGAACGCCATGCTTACAGCGAGATGAAGAGTGCTTACGAATACCTTATTTACTAATGCAAGCCAATAAAGAAGGATTGACCTTAACAGAGCGATTGGTAGCTTACATCAATCAAAACCACCTTTTTACTCGCAATGCCCGCCTGTTGTTGGCTGTTAGCGGGGAGTAGACTCTGTTGTACTATGCCATTTATGTAAGGCAGCTGGTTTTGACTTTGCTATTGCCCATTGTAATTTCCAGCTAAGAGGAGAAGATAGTAACCGGGACGAAGTATTTGTGCATGAATGGAGTAAGCAACTGGAAGTGCCCTTCCATGTAGTACGGTTTGCTACCAAACAATATGCAGAAGATCAGAAACTGTCTACGCAGGTTGCAGCACGCAAGCTCAGGTATGAATGGTTTGAAGAGATACGTAAAGAGCAGGGCTATGATTTTATTATAACAGCTCATCACGCCGATGACAATATAGAAACCGTCTTAATGAATTTCTTCAGAGGTACTGGTATCAACGGTATTACCGGTATACAGCCTGTTTACAATAAAATACGCAGGCCATTATTGTTTACCAAAAGATGGGAGCTGGAAGCGTACCTGGAGCGGGAGGCCTTATCATTTGTACAGGATGAGTCTAACCTGCACGATGATTATACCCGGAACTATTTTAGGAATACGATACTGCCATTGATCGCAAAAACCTATCCTGAAGTACAGCAGAATTTATTGGACAATATCAGCAGGTTTAAGGAGGTGGATATACTTTACAAAAGGGAAGTGGAAAAACTCTCGAAAAAATTAGTGCAGCAAAAAGGCGAGGAGTTGTATATACCCGTACTGTTACTCCAAAAACACCGGCGATGAAAACGGTTTTGCTGGAGCTGATCAAACCTTACGATTTTAAAGCTACTCAGCTGGAAGAAGTAGCCCGTTTAATGGATAGCGACTCCGGCAAATATATATTGTCGCCTTCGCACCGAATACTAAAGGACAGGAAGCATCTGATCCTGTCTCCCTTAAAAGACCAGAACCGGGCAACGGTAATTATAGAAGGAGAGGGGATAGTTGATTTTACACAAGGTATATTAAGGCTTACTCGAACGGAGAAGATAGTAATGGGTGATGATGAGCGTATGGCATTGCTGGATGCGGCCTTGATACAGTATCCCTTGTTATTAAGACCCTGGAGGGCAGGGGATTATTTTTACCCGCTGGGTATGAAGGGGAAGAAGAAGCTGGCCAAATTTTTTGTTGATAAAAAACTTTCGCTGGCTGATAAGGAAAAAGTGTGGGTGCTTGAAATGAACCGGAAAATTGTATGGGTGGCAGGCTACCGGATCGATGACCGGTTTAAAGTAACGGATAAAACAAGATCGGTTTTAAAAATAGAATGGATCGAATCAAAAAGGACGTGGTTTAAACCACGTCCTTTTTGTTGGAATTTATTGCTTCATTTATTTGCTAAACCTGTAAATCGTAGACGTTTTATAAACGGTTCCGGGTTTCAAAGTAGTTGAAGGGAAAGATGGAATGTTCGGTGAATCAGGATAATGCTGTGTTTCCAGGCAGAATGCTGTACGATAGTCATCTTTGGTATTGTTCTTCATGGGCTTTTGGCTCTTCATAAAGTTACCGCCGTAAAACTGTAAGCCTGGCTCTTCCGACCATACTTCCATTAATATGCCGCTCTGGTCTCCTCTAATCTCAGCAGCCTTTCTAAAACCTGTTCCTTTGATCACAAAATTGTGATCATATCCTTTTCCATATTCCAGCTGTGTATTCTTTTCATCTACTCTCGCTCCAATGGCAGTTGCGGTAGTAAAATCAAATGGGGTGCCTTTTACCGTTTCATTTTTACCAAATGGAATCAAAGTAGAATCAACAGGCGTATACTCATCAGCATTTACCTGTAATAAATGGTTGTTGATAGTTCCGCCGCCGTTGAGGTTAAAATAAGTGTGGTTGGTAAGGTTACAAACCGTTGTTTTATCCGTTGTTGCTTCGTAGTCAATTTTTATTTCTTTATTAGCCGTTAGCGTGTAGGTTACTTTCACGTTCAGGTTGCCTGGGAAGCCCATTTCGCCATCCTTAGAAAGGTAAGTTAACTGAAGAGCACTGTCGCTTAGCTGCTTCGGATCGAATACCACATTGTGAAAGCCATCTGGTCCACCGTGCAAGGTATTAGCTCCATTATTCTGGGGTAATATGTATTCTACACCATCCAGTTTAAATTTACCTTTGCCAATGCGGTTACCATAGCGGCCGATAGTGGCGCCGAAGAAATCCTTGGTTTCATACATGTCTTTATAGTTACCCGGACCAATCACCACATCTACCATCTTGTTGTCTTTATCTGGTACGAACAGGTTAACAACACGTCCTCCATAATTGGTAATAGACGCTTCTATACCGTTATTTCTCAGGTAAAAAATGCTGACCATTTTGCCGTTTAAGGTATCGTTAAATGCATCATTGTCCGCAAGCTTTACTTTGCTGCTATCGGTTGTAGCTTCGCCTGCTTCACCCGACTCATTTTTAGGTTGGCTATTGCATGAAAAAACAGCAACCGAGGCAGTAGCTGCAAAAAGAAGAAAGTACTTTTTCATTAATATATTTTTTGTTTTTAATAGTCTGGGCAAACCTGGCATGCAGTGCTTCATTTGAAACGGAAGGCATCGTGTCACCCATCAGTTTTTAATATTATACAATCGGGTTTAAATTATTTCATTTGAAAACAATCTGCGTTTTTGAATTTTCTTTGAAATAATTTTACTTCAAAAGAAACGCAATATATTCAAATATTCAAAGAAGAGCAAATGATTAGAGAATATGAAATAATTGAGACAGAAGATGGTAGTCATACGTTGAGGCTAGCCGGTACAAATGTTACTTTTCATTCTAACAGGGGGCAATACAAGAGTCCTCTCATATTTTTATACAGGGCGCATTTGATTATTTTGTACAGAAAAATCCATCGAAAAAGAACTGCGGATATTTGAACTGGGATTGGGAACCGGGCTTAATGCTTTACTTACTGCTATAGCCGCCCGTGGAAGCGGTAAACAGGTTGTATATAAGGCTGTGGACCTGTATCCCTTGCCTGGCTCGGTTTTTAGCAAGCTAAATTATGCCTCTCTGTTAAATGAGGTGGAACTCTATAAAATTATTATGCAAACCGGTTGGGAGCAGCTGTTATATATCGATCCTTTTTTCAAGATCCAAAAATGAATACAGGTATTGAGCAGTATAACTTTACTGAACAGTTTGATATGATTTATTTCGACGCGTTTGCTCCCGAAGACCAGGAAGAGTTATGGCAAATTACTATTTTTGAGAAGCTGCTGAATGCATTGCAGCCCGGAGGAGTGATGGTAACTTATTGCTCGAAAACTATAGTGCGAAGAGCGCTGGAAGCTGCCGGCTTTGTGGTAGAAAAAATACCCGGCCCCTGGGGTAAAAGAGAAATTGTTCGCGCTACCAGGCCTTAATATCCGGGCTGCTTATGCTTTACAGTTCGCGCGCGAAACCTGTTCAGTATTTTCTTAATCACCCATATAAATAAAAGCAGGAAGATTACAGCCATTACAACGGGTATCAGGAAGCTTAATAAGGCTCCGCCCAATGCGGCGGTATTTTCCCCGGTAGCCACTACGGCGTTTCCTGTGCCCAGTGTGGTTTTGCTGCTAAATAATCTCAGCAGGCCGGTTCCCGCAGATACCAGTCCCGCACCGCCACCGCCCGCCACGATACCAATGATCCATTTCATCCATTCGTTATCAATAGGGATAACCGATGTAGCCAGCAAAGTGCCGGCAATAGCCGCTGCAGGGGCCGCGATCGTATCCAGAAGATTATCTATAAACGGAACATAATAGGCCGTAATTTCCAGTACAGTTGCGGCTCCCAGGCAAATCAATGCCGGTGTGGTAGATAGCCATTGGAAGCTGTCAGAAAAATGAAATAGCTGGAACCGGCTTACCAGCCCGGCTACCAGCATGGGGAGAAAAACCCTGAAGCCACAGCAGGCGGCCAGGGCAATCCCTAGTGCAGTGGCTGCAATAGCCTGAATTTCAAAATTCATAGTTTATTGTTTATGCAGGCCAGGCCTGTTATATAAAGTTAATTAAATCCTGATTAGGTATGACGGTTGTTAGATGATGGCCGGCAGCAAAGCGTTTACAGTTCGTATAATGAAAACGGTGAATGGCAGTTTAAATCCGGCAAATGCCGAACGAGGTATGACAGAAAGAAGAAAAGCAGACAGAGACGATTTTGGCTTGCTACTTCTGGTCCTTGAGCGCTTCTTTGTCATCTCTCGTCCTGGCCAATGCATAAATACTGGCATTAATTTCAAACCCAATTAACAGGATCAGTGAGTTTAAGAACACCAGTACCAGCAGAAAGATAATCGTTCCGATAGAACCATATAGTTTGTTATAGGTTTCAAATTGGCTTACCCACCATGTGAATGCTAACGTGGCCACAATAACCAAACAGGTAGCAATCACAGATCCAGGTGTAATCAACTTCCATTTTTTGTCAACAGATGGGGCATGGCGATAGATATACGAGATGATAAAGAACACCAATAACCATATTAATATCCATCTTGCATTTACCCATATAGCGGTTACGATCTCGTTGGTAATACCCAGCCATTCCAATACAGAACCCTGCGCTATCAGCAATGCCAGGCAAAGAATAAAAAGCAGGATCAATGTTATAGTTATCCGTATAGCTGTCAATCTTTTTTGATGCCTTTTCTTTTAATAAAACCCGTATAATCCTGGTCGAAAGATCGCATCACACCCATCATTGCGTTGGACGAAAAGAATAGGGAGAGCAAAATACTTAAAAATAAAAGTGCATTTCTGGGCTTCTGAACTATGGTGTCTATAAAGCTTAATATGGGGTCGTGATTAGAACTCGCCGGTATAACGTCTATAATTAGTGTTTTCAGCTGGTCCATCAGCCTTAGCTTTACAATAAACTGCAAATTGGCGATAATAGGTATAAGGGTGCACAAAAAAAGCAGCAATGGCGGAAGGGCCATAGCTGTATTGAATGAGATAGCCGAGGCCCTTTCAATCAGGTCGTCCCAAACCACATGTTCCCTGAATTTTTTAACGGTATTGAATAAGGATACGCTTCTGAAACCGGGCAGATTTTCAGACCTGCTCCTGGCTACAAGTTTCCTCCAAACACTTGACTCAGCTACTTTTTCTTTTATCTTTTTACCTACGCCCATTACTTTTTAGTGGAATCCTGAATTTTTCCAAACCGCTGGTTTAATGCTTCCTGGTATAGTCTGGCCAATTTTACATGATCTTCGTAATTGGTCGAAAAATCATGTGTACCGTCAAAAGCCGGACTGGCAACAAAATAGATATACTCGGTTTTGGGAGCATCAAGCACTGCGTCCAGCGTCGCTTCCTGCGGGGTACAAATTGGCCCGGGAGGAAGTCCTTTATTGCGATAAGTATTAAAAGGAGATGGTGTGGCCAGGTGTTTAAACAACACTCTTTTAATGGTGAAGTCTTTGAGCGCGAATTTTACGGTAGGGTCTGCCTGCAAGGGCATTCCTTTGGCAATGCGGTTCATATACACGCTGGCTATTGTCCCTTTTTCTTTGGCGGCATTCGTTTCCTCATCTACTATAGAAGCTAATGTAATCACCTGTTGTATAGAAAGTCCTTTGCCTGCAGCTTTCTGCTTTCTCTCTGCGGTCCAGAAGCTTTTATAAGCATCATTGAATTTGCTAAAAACAGCTTCAGGGGTAGTGTTCCATTTATTCTCGTAGGTTAATGGAAGTACAGCACCCATTACAGTATTGGTATCCAGGCCATATTGCGCTAATGAGTCATTATTGTTTAAAAAACGGATGGCTTCAGTAGAGTCGAATTCAAAAGCCCTTCCCATTTTGCCAGCCAGCTGCTCCCTGGTTCGTAGTTTAGTTATTACAAAGCTTACGGGTGTCTGGCTGCCATTACGCAGCATTCTCAATAGGCTTACCACGCTCATTCCGGCATCAATCTTATATTTACCGGGTTTTACCTCGTCGAAACTAAGAAATTTCTCAGCTATATTAAACCAGGTAAGACCGGGAAGAATAGCCTCTTCCGTAAGTTGCTGCTTTAATTGCTCCATGGTAGTGCCGGTTTTTACATATAAAAATCCATCTTCCGGTTTTTGAGCAGCAGGTCCTATCAGCTTGAAGGCTATGAAAATGCCTGCTAACAGGATGATTACGAAGAGAATTTTCGGGAGTTTATTCATTGCTATTTGAACTGAATTAGTTGATACGGGTTTTGCCTGGGTGAAAATAATACAAAAAGGGTAGAGCCGAAAATGAAAAAACCTGTAAGGATCATAATCTTTACAGGTTTTAAAATTATTTATATAGACTTTTAGAGTCGATCTTATTTACCAGAATCTGCAGCAGGAGCCGTAGTAGCAGGCGCTGTTGTAGCGGGCACTGTATTCAGCGGAGTAGCTGGTTTTGTTGCCGGTTGTTGAATAGGCGCGTTGCCAATATCCTGCAATCTGCCGTCTGCACCAGTGTTGCTGCCGGAAATGAAGAAAGTGGATAAAAGACTTAAAACACCGATGAGAACCGCAAAGATCCAGGTACCTCTTTCTAAAATATCGTTGGTTTGCTTTACGCCCATAAACTGGCTGCTCACACCTGCAAAGTTGCCCGAAAGCCCACCGCCTTTAGGATTCTGTATCAAAACGAAAAATCCCAGGATCACCGCAACAAGTATTATGAGTATAACAAATAAAAGGGTCATGTCTATTTTTTTAAATGGTCTATTTTGGCTGCAAAATAAGCGCTTTTTGCGGGAATTTGCAAACTTAATTTCTTGTAGATATCGATGGCTTTTTTGCATTGCCTTGTTGTGCCCAAACCTGCGCCATGGCTTCAGTATCAGCGTTTTCGCCTTTCAATGATTGTTCAGCCATTTGTTCGATGCTTTTTCTTCCGTTAGGCTGATATTACCCTTGGCCGTAGCTCCCGGTAATCGTTTCATTTGCTTTAACCAGGCAGTAAAGCTTTTTAACTGTGTACCAAACCGGTCAGCAGAGCCTTGTTCGTCTCCCAATTTAATACCCTGGGCAGCAAAATAATCGATCGTGTGGTAGGGCGTGAAGGATAATTCTGCTTTTGCGGGATCGATAGGCTCAAACTTAAATTGGGGCAAGGGGAAGCGTGGCTTCATCCTCGGCTTCTAAGTCCTCATCATCATCTGCGGTGCCTGATTCTTCTGGAAGGGGCAGCTCTTCCGCTGTGATTTCCGGAGTGGCTAATACTTCGGGTATTTCCGGCACAAACTGCTCAGGCGTGGTTGCTGCACTTTGCTCCGGTTGTTGTGTAATTGTTGCTTCTGCTTCTATAATATCTACAACAGTTGCCGGTTCCTTCGCTACAGCCAGCGTATCTGTTGGGGTTACCTCAATTGTCGCAACCGGTACTGTTGACAGCTGTTCCTCAGTTTCTATTAAATGTTTAATGAAAAGCGGGTTGCTGTAATACAATAACGTCTTTTGCAGCTGCTCCTGGTAGCCCTCACTTCCCGATTTTTGTAACTTCTGTGCATACAGTAGCTGGATAGCTGAGGAGTAAGGGTGCTTTTGTGAAAGCGCTTGAAGCTCTTCCAGGTTACAAGATTCGAATGGTTTAGATAGAACCGTATCAGATAAAGTATTAATAAAGCTGTTCATGCTCGCTGGTTACCAGTTGGAAAATATTCTATTAAAAATGGCATCGGGTATATCGCGAAGCATCTGGTCCAGCAAGCCCTGCTCTGCCTGCTGTAAGCTTAGCGTTCCCGAGTAGTCAAACGGGGTACTTACGTCATATTTCCCAATGATTTTTTGTGTTTTATCTCTTACCACAATGTTCACACTTACATTTAAACGGTTCGCATTTACCTGCTGGTTAGAGATACCTGCGGTAGAGAAAGAGTAACTGGTTATTTTGCTGTCAATAATCCATTGGGCATCATCTCCTCTTGTTTGCTGTAACTTGGTTTGACGCATTACCTTTTGTATTAACCGGTCTGTAAGCTCAGGCGCCAGTCTGGGGTTTACGTAAGAGGCTGTATTAGTCATAGGATTGATTTTCACTATTTTTAGTGAATCGGGAATGGATTTGGCATCCTGGAATCCGTAACGGACTTTACAGCTGCTTTGTGTAAAGGCGAGAAAAAAATACCGGTAACAGTAAGGAAAACAAGTAATCCCTTATAACTCTTCAATGTCATATTCTTTTAGTTTTCTGTAAAGTGTACGTTCACTGATGCCCAGGTCCAGCGCAGCATCTTTTCTTTTGCTTTTATGTTTTTTCAGCGCTTTAATGATCAGCTCTTTTTCTTTGTCCATTATATTCAGGCTTTCTTCTACTTCTTCATGGTCGTGAATACTATTAGCCATTCCAATGTGAATCGGCATGGCTTGCTGATTCGGTACAGGCAAAGCAGACGGCAGCTCAATATGTAAAGGCGATGAAATTTGCTGAAAACTATCAGGGCTGGTTTTCAAATCTTTCAGATCGTTAATGAACGAAGGGTTTTGTTCGGCAATAGAAGGATTCTGCAATACTTCCAGGAACATTTTCTTAAGTTCGTTCACGTCTTTTTCATATCGAAAAAGAGCTTGTATAATATCTCTCTTTCATTTTGAAATTCCTGCTGGTTTTGTCCACCTACCACAACGGCAGGCAACCTGTTATTAGAGTAGGGTTGTAAATAGCGGCTAAGCTCCCTGGAACCTATATTTTTTTCAGGCGATAGTACAGAGATCTGTTCAGCAATATTCTTCAGTTCACGCACGTTACCCGGCCAGGGGTAGGTAAGCAATAAGTTTTTTGCCTCATCATCAACTGTACCGATTGTGTTTTGTATTTGTCAGCAAAATCGGCTGCAAATTTTCTGAACAGCAGTACGATATCTTCTTTGCGATGTGTAAGCGAAGGTACCCTGATGGGTACTGTGCTTAAACGGTAGTAAAGATCTTCCCTGAATTTATTTTGCTGAACCAGTTGCAATAAGTCTTTATTGGTGGCAGCTATTACTCTTACATCCGTTTTTTGAACCTTGCTCGATCCTACCCGTATATATTCCCCTGCTTCGAGCACACGTAGTAGGCGGGCCTGTGTTCCTAAAGGCATTTCCCCTATTTCATCAAGGAAAATGGTGCCACCGTTTACCGTTTCAAAATAACCTTTGCGGGCATCAACAGCACCGGTAAAAGACCCTTTTTCATGACCGAAAAGTTCTGAGTCGATCGTTCCCTCTGGTATAGCACCACAGTTGACCGCAATAAAAGGGTTGTGCTTACGTGATGATAGTGAATGTATAATGGAGGAAAAAGCTTCCTTTCCCACACCACTATCTCCTATAATTAAAACCGTCAGATCGGTATTGGAAACCTGGGCTGCAACCTGTAATGCATAGTTGAGCTCGGGCGAGTTGCCAATAATGCCAAAGCGGTTTTTTATTGATTGTAAATCCATAAAGTTTAAAACTCAAATTTCAAAATAGCAAGTGTCAGTTGTAGTAGCTGTGTAGCGGGAGCTTATATAATTTCTCCAAACAAAGTCGCCTGTGTGCAATCCTTAATATGCACTTCCACATAGTCACCTTTTTGCAGGGCGGCATTATTTTTAGGAAATATTACCACTTTATTCTGTGAGGTACGTCCCACCCAGTCGTCGGCGCTTCTTTTACTATCGCCATCGATCAGTACTTTAAAGGTTTTGCCCAGATCCTGTGCAAAGTTGATGCGTGATAACTCATTTTGTTTTTCGATGATCTCCTGCAGCCTCCGTTTTTTACATCCAGCGGAATATCATCCTTGTAACGGCGCTGCGCCAGTGTGCCCGGGCGTTCGCTATAGAAAAACATGTAGCTGTAGTCGTATTTGGTGTAATCCATAATGGAGAGCGTCTCCTGGTGCTCTTCCTCCGTTTCTGTACAGAAGCCTGCGATCATGTCTGATGTGAGACTGCAGTCGGGTATGATAGATCTGATCTCATCAACCTTGCTCATGTACCATTCGCGGGTATAAGTACGGTTCATTAGCTGCAGCACGCGCGTAGAGCCACTTTGTACCGGCAGGTGAATGCACTTACAGATGTTTTCATGAGCCGCCATAGTATGCAGCACATCACTGGTAATATCTTTAGGATGAGAAGTAGAAAAACGAACCCTGAGCAAAGGGGAGATCAAAGCTACTTTTTCCAATAGCTGCCCAAAAGTTACTGCGTGCTCCGTGCTGTTACTTTCGGGGTTGTAGTAATAACTATCTACATTTTGTCCCAGCAGGGTTACTTCGCGGTAGCCATTTTCAAACAGGTCTCTGCACTCATTGATAATGCTTACTGCATCGCGGCTACGCTCACGGCCCCTGGTAAAGGGTACTACGCAAAAGGAACACATATTATTGCAGCCCCGCATAATACTTACAAAGGCCGATACGCCATTCGTATTTAATCGAACGGGTGCAATATCTGCGTAAGTTTCTTCGCGGCTCAACAGTACGTCAATGCTTCTATGTCCGTCAGCAGCTTCATCTACCAGCCTGGGCAAGCTACGGTAAGCATCAGGTCCAACCACTATATCCACCAGTTTCTCTTCTTCTAAAAACTTAGATTTTAAACGTTCTGCCATGCAGCCCAATACGCCCACCAGGGTACCCGGGTTGCGGGTTTTTAGCTTCCTGAATTCTGTGAGGCGTTTACGAACCGTTTGCTCCGCCTTTTCACGAATGGAGCAGGTATTGATAAAAATAAGATTAGCTTCTTCCACGTTCCGTGTAGCGCCAAAACCTTCTTTGTTTAATATGGAAGCTACTACTTCGCTGTCAGCAAAATTCATCGCACAACCGTAGCTTTCGATATAAAATTTCTTCTTGTACTCATTAGGGTCCACCGAAAAAGGAGCGTAGGTTTCTCCCTGACGCTGCTCATCATGTGTTTTATTTGCTACCAAATCAAGCATTAATTTCTTTTTAATAGTTTCAAGCGTGCAAAGATAGGCGAATTTTAGTAGCTTTATGACAGGATGACAGGGTGAAAAGTTAAAACTTGAAATAATAGAAAACTGTATTTTTACAGTAGTTTGCAAACGACCAGTATAGTTAAATTGTTGAAAGGCTGCCGGATGTGCAAGGCCTGGCCCAGGAGGCCGAAGCGTAGCGGAGCCTGGAACAGCCGGAACTGTTGACGAGGTTTGTACTGAAGTTGACAGTCTAAAATAATATTGAAAATAAACCTTCTTTTTTACAAAAATCTTCGTACATTTGCACGCTCTAATTTCGGGGTAAGTAGTTTTTATGGCTAGCAGGAGAGAATACGATATTGCATTTGTGGGGTTAAAGCCTGGTATTCATGAGTTTGACTACGAAATCTCTGATAAGTTCTTTGAGGCATTTCAGCAACAGGATTTTACCGATTGCCATGCGCAGGTAAAACTACTCTTGGACAAGAAGAGCAGTTTTATGCAATTGAAGTTTGAAATTGGTGGTAGTTTGATGGTAACCTGTGACCGTTGCAATAATGATTTAAAACTCGAACTCTGGGACGAATTCAATATCACCGTTAAAATGGTGGAAGAGCCGGAGTTGATGAATGATGAGGAGGGCGACCCGGATGTATTCTATATCAGCCGTGGGGAAAGCCATCTGAATCTGGAGAACTGGATATACGAGTTTATAAATCTGAGCATTCCAATGCATAAAACCTGTGGTTATGATAATGCCGATGGACCGCAATGCAACCAGGAAGCGCTGAAGATGTTAGACAAATTAGAGGTGGATAAACCTGCAAAACCGGATGTGAATCCGATTTGGAAAGGCTTAGACCAATTCAAAGACAAGAAAGATTGATTTTTAGATAAACAGAATTTTTAACGCATATAAATAAAGAGTTATGCCAAATCCTAAACGCAGGCACAGCCAGCAAAGAAGCGCAAAACGTAGAACACACTATAAAGCTACTGCACAAACTTTAACTACAGACGCTACTACCGGCGAAATTCATGTACGTCACCGTGCGCATGTGAGCGAAGGAAAGCTGATCTACAAAGGTAAAGTAGTAGCTGAAACAGCTCCTTCAAAGGCTTAGTATCTTTAGTTCTATATTATTTTTAGGAATTCCATGTACATACAGGCTATTCAAGGGCCGATGTATCTGGAATTTTTTATTTTAGCCGATACAAACAGTATCCTGTATTTTCGATGCGGGATGTTGGTACACTGAAGTTTGAAATAAGGGAACGTACCCGATTTGATAAGCAAAAAGTCTGCGGATGAATATTGGATTAGACATGATGGGTGGTGATTTTGCACCTTTTGAGGCAGTAAAGGGCGTAAAGCAATATTTGCTGGAGCATGATTTTGATGGGTTGTCGCTGGTGCTGTTTGGAGATGAAGGTCAGTTGAGCGCGTTATTGGCTGAGCAGGAAGTGCCACAGCATAAATGCCAGGTTGTAGCAACTACTGAGATCATCGAAATGAATGAGCATCCCACCAGGGCGCTGAAGGAAAAACAAAATTCATCCATATCTGTAGGCTTTAAATACCTGGCGGCCGGGAAAATTGATGCTTTTATAAGCGCGGGTAATACCGGTGCCATGTTAGTGGGCGCCATGTTCAGTATAAAAACAGTTGAAGGTGTGTTAAGACCTACCATATCGTCTGTTATTCCCAAGCAGGATGGCGGAACCGGTTTGCTGGTGGATGTTGGGTTGAATGCAGACTGTAAGCCTGAACAGCTTAATCAGTTTGCAGTAATGGGCTCTGTCTTCAGTCAGTATATATACGGCGTAGAGCAGCCCAAAGTTGGATTGATCAATGTAGGCGAGGAAGAAGGAAAGGGTAATATATTGGCTCAGGCCACTTACCCGCTGTTGAAAGAGAATAAGGCCATTCATTTTGTGGGCAATGTAGAAGGCCGCGATGTTTTTGCTGATAAAGCAGATGTAATGGTTTGCGAAGGTTTTACAGGGAATGTTATTTTAAAGCTCGCTGAATCGATTTATGATATTGCTCAAAACCAACAAATCGATAACCCTTACCTGAACCGCTTTAATTTTGAAATTTATGGGGAACTCCTGTCCTGGGAGTGGAGAAGCCGGTAATTATCGGCCACGGCATATCGCATGGCACCGCTTTCAGCAACATGATAGATGTAGCTGTAAAAATGCTGAATACAAATGTATTGGGCAAGGTGAAAGAGGCGATCAGCCAGATGTAGTTATACAAAAGTTTTTGTACATTAGCTGAATAGTGAGCTGACCACCCGGCTGACTAGCTGTTTTGTTATACAATCCTAATCATCTTCTTAATTAACCAATGATGAAAAAAGTACTATTTATGGCGCTGGGCATGGCGGCACTGCAGTCTTTTGCCCAGAACAATTTTACCTATGCTCCGCAACAGCCCAGAGGTGGGGACGAAATAACCTTTCAATATACCCAGGGTGGAGAATTGTCGGGTATAATGAAATTGCCTACAGCTTATGCCTTACAGTTCTCTTCTAAAGGCAATAAGATTATTGATATACCCTTACGCCGCGAGTACGGAAAGCTGGTGGGGAAAATAAAAACAGATACCAGTGCCAGTCTTTTGGCTTTTGCATTTTCGATAGACGACAAATTTGATAAAAATAACGAAGACGGATTTTTGATTGAGCTATATGAAGGAAATCAGCCGAAAAAAACAGTTAACGCTAATGCTGCTGCTTTTTACACGCAATATGGTCCTAATTATTTTGGATTAAAATCTAACCCAACCAAAGCCATTACGTATTACGAAAAAGCATTTGCCTCTGATTCGGCATCAAGGGAAAAATTGCTGACCAACTATTTATATGCTAAGCGTGCAGCCGATAAAGAAAAAGGAACTGCGGCTATACAGGCTGAGATAGAAAAGCTGTTTAAAGCCGGGTTGAAAATAAAAGACGATTATTCGAAGGCTTCCTCGCTTTACAACCTATTAGGATTAAGACAACAGTCTGCATTTGTAACAAAGCTCAGGAGCGAAAAGTTCCCGGTCGGGGTAGAGGTAACTCCGATGGCCTTCTATGAAAAGTTTAATACTAAAAAGAGCCTTGCCGAAAAAGGCGAAGTGTACCAGGAAATAGTAGCAGTAGCTGACACAACGCAAAACAACGACGAATATAAAGCCCTCATCAGCTACCTGCAGGGAAATTTATTGAATGGATATGCCGCAGCTAAAGATTGGAAGGGGTTTGGAAGTATTGCAGCAAAAATTACGGATAAGGCTGCTTTAGCACAGGCTTATAACGGAGTGGCCTGGAAGATGCAGGAAAATGGCGATAGTTTAAAATATGCAGAGCAACTGTCTTCTTTTGCAA
>NZ_JAKWBK010000002.1 GCF_022512515.1 Paraniabella hibiscisoli | reverse complement strand
CAGCTGGGAGAAACTTTGTATTTTTGAGGTTACATATAAACGGTGCAAACAGGTAAAATTGTTTGCACCTTTTTATTGCTGCTATCTGGCCATACGTTATTTCTTAAAGTCGGGGGTCTTTTGGTTTTATTTATTATTTTCCATAAAAATTAATGCTAATGAAGAAATGGCTTTTGGGAGGGGCTCTTATTGGGTTTGGCCGAGCTTCGCGCCCAGGTTACTTACCCTGTAAATGGTGTGCCGATGAGCGTAGCCGTTATTATGCCTTCACCAATGCCACTATTGTAAAAGACGGCAACACATCACTTTCCAATGCTACACTGGTTATAAAAGATGGTAAAGTGGTCGCGGTAGGGAATGTTTCAGTTCCTGACGCATCCGTTGTGGTTGATTGTAAAGGCCAGTTTATATACCCTTCCTTCGTGGATATTTACAGCGACTATGGCATTGCAGTTCCTCAGAGACCAGGCGGTGAGGGTTCTTTTTGGTCCTCAGCAGTTATCTACCAATACCAAAGGACCATTTAGCTGGAACCAGGCCATCAGAGCGAATTGAATGGGTATGATCTTTTTAATACGGATACTAAAAAGGCAGAAAGCTTAAGAGAGCAGGGCTTCGGTGCAGTGGTGTCACATCAAAAAGATGGTATTGCCAGGGGTACCGGTGTGGCAGTTGTTTTATCCGATCGTAAAGAGAACCTCAATATTTTAAAGGACAGAACTGCTGCCTTCTACTCGTTTAGCAAAGGCACTTCTACGCAGTCTTATCCTACTTCTATGATGGGTAGCGTAGCCTTGCTCAGGCAAACCTTATAGACGCCGACTGGTACGCAAAGAATAAGCCGGCAAAAGAAGGAACGAATAAATCACTAGAAGCATGGATAAATAACAGATCACTGCCCCAGGTATTTGATGCGGGTGATAAGTGGAGTGACCTGAGAGCAGACAGGATAGGTGATGAGTTTGGTGTACAGTTTATTATTAAGGCTGGCGATAACGAGTATCAGCGCATAAAAGAAATAGCGGCTACCAAAGCTGCTTATATTCTGTCGCTGAATTACCCGGAAACACAGAATGTTGAAGATCCGATGGATGCAAGGTTTGTTTCCGTAAGTGATATGGCGCACTGGGAGCTGGCGCCAGGTAATGCCGCAGCATTTGAAAAAGCCGGTATTCCCTTTGTTATTACTGCAGCCGATCTGAAGGATATAAAAAGCTTCTGGCCTTCGCTTAGAAAAGCCATTGCATACGGTTTAAGTCCTAAAGCCGCATTAGCCGCTTTGACAACCGTGCCTGCATCGCTCATGAAAATTGACGACAAAGTTGGCAGTATTGAAGCGGGAAAAGTGGCCAACTTTTTAATAACAACAGGCGATCTGTTCGCTGAAAAACAAGTATTGTAGAAAACTGGGTGAACGGGGAGCGTTATGATGTAAAAGCCAAAGCGAGCAAAGAACAGGCCGGGCAATACAAGCTGTCTATATCCGGAGCCGCCGGCGTTACCGACTATATTCTGGATGTAAAAAACAACAGCCAGGCCAACCTGATTGGAAAAGATACGCTCACAACCAGGTTTAAATCAGACGGTACATTGGTCTCTATCAATTTTTCTCTGAAGCCTTCGGGGAAACCAGCGACCGCTGAGAAAAAGATTCTACTTTTTCTATGGCCCAGGCCGGATTTTTATATAGGCTGAGCGGGGTTGATTATGGTAAAAGCTGGCAGGGTGTGGGCTCCGACAATAACGGTCAGCCGGTTACCTGGATAGCTACATTTACTAAAGAAGGTACATTGAAAAAGGATACCGCAAAAAGTAAATCAGAGAAAGCGTTGGCGAAAGTGAATTTTCCATTTTCTCCTTATGGTAATGCTGTAGTTCCTGGTACAGAAAACATACTAATAAAAAATGCTACGGTATGGACCAACGAAAAAGAAGGGAGGTTAGAGAATACAGATGTATTACTGAAGGATGGAAAGATCGCTTCAGTTGGCAAAAATATTACTGCAGCCGGCGCCAAAACGATTGATGGAACCGGCAAGTTTTTGACCCCGGGCATTATTGACGAACATTCGCATATTGCCGCTTTTTCTATTAATGAAGGAGCGCAATCGGTAACCTCTGAAGTTAGGGTAGGCGATAATCTGAACCCTGATGATGTGAATATATACAGGCAGTTAAGTGGCGGTGTAACTACATCTCACATACTACATGGGTCTGCTAATACTATCGGCGGACAAACACAATTGATCAAACTACGATGGGGTGCTGATGATGAAGGGCTGAAATTTAAAGGCGCTGATCCCTTTATTAAATTTGCTCTAGGAGAGAATGTAAAGAGAACTGCGCAGTCGCAGGGTAATATCCGTTTTCCGGATACGCGTATGGGAGTACAGTCTGTATTGGCAGATGCATTTCAAAGAGCAAAAGATTATGAAGCTAAAATAAAAGCCGGTGATAAAACCGTTCGCAGAGATCTGGAGCTGGATGCATTAGTGGAGATATTGAATAATAAACGGTTCATTACCTGTCATAGTTATGTGCAAAGCGAAATACTGGCATTGTTAACAACTGCCGATGATTATGGATTTAAGGTAAACACATTAACACACATATTAGAGGGATATAAAGTAGCTGATGCCATTAAAAAGCATGGTTCTCACGTTTCTACATTCTCCGATTGGTGGGCTTATAAAACAGAAGTACAGGATGCAATTCCCTATAACGCAGCTATCATGCACAAAATGGGGTTAAATGTTTGTATTAATAGTGATGATGCTGAAATGGCACGTCGCTTAAATCAGGAAGCAGCCAAGGTCGTAAAGTATGGAGGGGTGAGCGAGGATGATGCCTTTAAAATGGTAACGCTCAATCCTGCAAAAGCACTTCATATTGATAGCCGTGTGGGAAGTATTAAAGTAGGCAAAGATGGGGATGTAGTACTATGGGATCAAAATCCGTTAAGCATATATGCAAAAGCATTGTATACAATTGTAGACGGTACCATATTTTTTGATCGTGAAAAGGACCTGGAGCAGCGGAAGCTTATAAGTATGGAAAGAAACAGATTGGTTCAAAAAATGCTGGCTGACGCAAAGGGAGGAACACCTACTGTACCAGTAAAACCAACCGCCCAGGTTATTTTGCATTGCGAGGATAATGAACAACATACGGGTATCCTGGAAATAGATTCTTACGAAGAAAAACTGTAAACTATGCTAAAAAAATTATAACACTTGCTGTGATCGCCACTATTGGTAATGGTTTACAGGCACAGGATAATGTTTACCCGGCTGGTCCGCAAAAGGGAACGGTTATTATCAAAAACGGCAATATTTATACAGCGGCGGGTAACGTGATCAATAATGGATCTATCACCATAAAAAACGGAAAGATTGCTGAAGTAGGTACCTCGGTGCCGGAAGAAGCGGGCGCTACCATCATAGATGCCAGGGGCAAAAATGTATACCCCGGCCTGATATTGCCGAACACTGATCTGGGTATTAGCGAAATAGGAAGTGGCGTTCGGGGTAGCAACGATTATTTTGAACTGGGGGAGTATAACCCTTCTGTCCGTTCTGTTGTAGCTTATAATACAGACTCTAAGATTATCAATACCCTGAGGGCGAATGGTATTTTGCTGGCTTGCGTAGTACCGCAGGGGCGATTGCTTACGGGAACTTCCTCGGTGGTGCAGCTGGATGCCTGGACCTGGCAGGATGCCATCTATAAAGCAGATAACGGGTTGCACCTCAACATGCCTATGTTAATGCGTTCGCCGCGCAGGTCTCTTAGAGGAACAGACGCCTCCGATCCGGTAAAAACGGGTATACAGACTATCGAAGAAGTGGAGTCCTTTTTCTGCAGGCGCAGGGGTATTTGAAACAACCTAAAAAGGAGGATGTTAATCTGAAATTTGAAGCTGTAAGACCTTTGTTTGAGAAAAAACAGAAGCTTTTTGTACATGCTGATATTGCCCGCCAGATACTGGTAGCTGTGGACTTTGCAAAGAAATTTAATATTGATGTAGTGTTGGTAGGCGGCTCAGATAGCTATTTATTTGCCGACCTTTTAAAGCAAAATAATATTGCTGTTATCTTGAATGCCTTGCATAGTCTGCCCACCATGCAGGACGATGATATTGATCAGCCATTTAAAACACCGGCCATTTTGCAGAAAGCAGGCGTGTTGTTCGCTATTAATGATAACTCGGACAATGCCCGTTATCGAAACCTTGATTTTAACGCAGGCACCGCCGCAGCATTTGGACTCACCAAAGAACAGGCGCTGGCCGCCATTACGATCAACCCTGCCAAAATTCTGGGTATTGATCAGCAAACGGGATCCATTGAAAAAGGGAAAGACGCCAATATTATTATTTGTGAAGGAGATGTGCTCGACATGCGAAGCAGTGTTGTGACAGAAGCTTTTATACAGGGCCGGAAAATTAACCTGGATAATAAGCAGCAGCAGCTATACGACAGGTATAAGCATCGATACGGAATTAATTAAGTGTAAAGGAAATGTTGATCAATGTCAATATTTCCTTTTTTATTAAAAATAAAATTAAACAAATGTTTGATTAGTTTAAACGTTTGTTTAATTTTGTACCCGCAATGACAAAAAAGAACATATACTGGAGAAGGCTGAAGGGCTGTTTTCTGAAAAAGGGTTTGATGCTACATCGGTAAGAGACATTTCTAAAGCAGCGGGGATTAATATAGCTATGATCTCCTATTATTTTGGGTCGAAGGAGAAATTGATGGAAGAATTGTTCAAAATGCGCATGAGTGTTGGATTGGCTTCTGTGAAAGAGATTGCGGAAAGCAATGAGCTTACTACTATCGAAAAAATAGAAAAGGCGCTCACGGGCTATATCGACCGTGTTAAGAACAATAAATCTTTTTACAAAGTAATACTGGCCGAGCAGGCTACTAATAAGAATAAAAGCGTAATCAGGTTTTTAAGTAAGTCCAAGGAGTCTTATGCGCAGTTTTTCGCAACAGTGCTGTCTGAAGGATATGCTTCAGGAGCTTTCAAAAATAAAGTCGATCCTGTTTTATTTATTACTACGATCACGGGAACTATCATGCAATCATTATTGAATAAACATTTATATGCCACGCACTATGGTATAAAGGTTACCGAAGAATGGATCAGGGATGTTTATTTCGAAAAAGTAAAAGAACATTTAAAATCAATTACAAGAAACATTTTAGGATATGAATCGAACAGCTAAAGCGCTATTGTTTTTTCAGCAGCGCTATTGTCTTATGCAGATATCAATGCACAGGACAAAAGGGGCTTAACGCTCCAGGAAGCCCTTGAATTGGGTATCGCCAACAGCAAAAATTTAAAGATTGATGACGCGAAAATAATAGAAGCTACCGCGGCAATCGACGAAGCAAAGAACCGGCAATTGCCCGATCTGAAAGTGAGTGGTAGTTATCTGAGACTAACGAATGCTAATATTAATCTTAAAACAGGTCAGCAATCTTCAGGCGAAGACGGTCAATCGCAAGGGTCTTCAGCTGCACCTAAGGTAAACCAGGCTATGTATGGTATTGCGAATTTCTCGTTGCCGTTATTTGCCGGGGGACGTATTAAGTACGGTATACAATCGGCTAAGTATTTATTGGATGCTGCTAAGTTGAGCGCCGGTAGCGATAAAAATGAAATTGCTTACAATATCAGCCAGGCCTATGTAAATCTTTTTAAGGTTTCGCAGGTAGTAAATGTATTGAAAGAAAACCTGGGAGCTTCTCAAAAAGAGAGACGCGGATTTTCTCAACAAAGAAAACAATGGAATTATTGCACGTAATGATCGTTTGAAGGCTCAGCTGCAAACTTCTGATATTGAGCTTCAGTTGCTGGAGGCAGAAAATAATTACAATATAGCTAACATGAATATGAATCTGTTGCTGGGCTTGCCAGAGCAGACCATTCTGGAAGTTGATTCTTCATTTGTGAATATGCAGGTGGACATCAAAACTTTTTCTGACTATCAGCAACAGGCATTGCAAAACAGGAAAGATGTGCAGGCATTAGGCTTTCAACAAAGAGCTGCTGAATTGTCTACTAAATCGGCTAAAGCAGAGAACTTACCCACATTGGCGCTTACCGGGGATATGTGGCTGCGAATATTCCTAATTTTTTAACCGTGACTAATGCCGTGAATGCGGGTGTGGGTATACAATATAACCTCGCAAATTTATGGAAGAGCAACGCGGTATTAAAGCAGTCCCGGGCCAGGGAAACACAGCTTTCAGCTTCAAAAGAATTGTTGATGGATGGAATAAAGCTGGAGATTAACAGGGATTATCAAAATGCAAGTTGCTAAAAAGAAAATAGAGGTGTACGAGAAGTCTGAACGCCAGGCTGAAGAGAATTACCGGATCACTAAAAATAAGTTTGACAATAGCCTGGTGACTATTACAGAGTTGCTGGATGCGAACGTGGCGTTATTGTCTACCAAGATCAATGTTTTAAATGCCAAGGCTGATGCAGCGCTGGCTTATAGAAAGTTATTAGAAACAACAGGAGTACTTTATCAATAAAATATTAATTCATTAAAGATGGCAAATAATACAGTTACAGAAGCAAACGAAACGGCACCGGCAAAGGCGCCTGCTGCTAAAAAGAGAAGCCCTATATTTTTTATTATTCTTGGCGTTATGATAGTGCTGGGAGCTTACTTTGGCATATCAGGGTATATCCATGGTCAAAGCCATGAGGAGACCGATGATGCGCAGGTAGAAGCCAACCTGAGTCCGGTTATTTCAAAAATATCAGGCTATATTAACGAGGTTCGTGTTCGCGACAACCAGTTTGTAAATAAAGGCGATACTTTGATCATATTGGATAAAAGAGATTTAGCGATGGCGCTGCAACAGGCGGAAGCGGCTTTAGGAACAGCCAGGAGTAATCTTTCTTCTGCAGAAGCCAGCACGTCAGCAACCAATAAAAACGTAGGTACTGCCAACGCTGCTGTTGCTACAGCTAATGCCCAAATAGAAGCAGCCAAGGTAAACATCTGGCGTACTACAGAAGACTTGAAACGTTATGAAAACCTGGTAAAAGATCATTCTATTACACAACAGCAATACGAGCAGGCACTAGCCGCCAAGCAATCTGCAGATAAGCAGTTAGAGATATTAGTAGCCCAGCGTAATCAGGCAGCCGCTCAAACCAATGTAGTAAAAGCCAGGTATCTGCCAGCTCAGAGCAGTCTGTTATTGCCCGGTCGAGCATCAGGCAGAAAGAAGTGGAAATTGAGAATGCCCGGCTGAACCTGAGTTATACGGTAATTGTTGCTGCGGAAAGTGGAGTGGTGTCGAAAGTGCCGGTACAGGTAGGGCAGTTTATCCAGGCAGGAGCTCAGCTGTTTAATATCGTTTTAAACAATGATAAATGGGTGGTGGCCAACTTTAAAGAAACGCAGATCTCTAAAATGGTGGAAGGGCAGAAGGTATCGGTAACGGTAGATGCATTTCCAAAACACGAGTTTGAGGCAAAACTAACCTCTTTTTCTCCGGCAACCGGTGCGCGCTTTGCATTGCTGCCTCCCGATAATGCCAGTGGCAATTTTGTAAAAGTAGTACAACGTCTGCCCGTAAAAATTGAGTTTACAGATACCAAAGACTCGCTGATTCAAAAGCTGCGTCCGGGGCTGAATGTAGTGGTGGATGTGCATCTGAACTAGTGAGTGATCGATAGTTAATGGTGAATAGTTAATGGTGAATGGCAGCGTGTTAATAATATGGTTCAGTGTAGTATAATCAAGTTGTGACCCGATAAAGTGGATACAAGTGATAATACGGATGAAATAGAGGTTCGAAGAACGATTGAGAATCAAACGACCCCGTTTAATGAGCGAGTTGGCAGGTTAGGATCTGGTTAGCAGCTGCTGAAATAATAATAAAATGGAAGATCAAAATTCGCTGGTGGAATATGGCTTTCGCCGGTTTATAGTAACCCTCACGGCCATTGTTTGTGCGTTGCTGGAAATTGTGGATACGACAATCGTAAATGTGGCGCTGAATGACATGAAAGGGAATATGGGCGCCACTTTGTCTGAAGTAGGATGGGTAATTACAGCCTATGCGATTGGTAATGTTATCATTGTTCCCATGACCAGCTGGCTTTCGCAACAATTTGGAAGACGAAATTATTTTGCGTTCTCCATAGCATTATTTACAGTCTGTTCTTTCTTATGTGGTAATGCTACAAACATCTGGGAACTGGTAGCGTTCAGGTTTTTGCAAGGTGTAGGTGGGGGTGCCTTACTGGTTACTTCGCAGACTATTATCACCGAGTCATACCCGGCTGAAAAACGGGGCATGGCCCAGGCTATTTATGGCCTGGGTGTAATTGTTGGACCTACTTTAGGTCCACCCCTGGGTGGTTACATCGTCGATAATTTTAGCTGGCCCTATATATTTTATATAAATATCCCTTTGGGAATTATAGCAATACTGCTAACCCTTCAGTTTATAAAAAGTCCTAAATATGCAGCTAAAACGTCAACCAGGGAAATTGACTGGTTGGGTATATTCTTATTAACTGTCACGGTGGGTTCCCTGCAATTTATCCTGGAACGCGGACACGAGGAGGATTGGTTCACAAGCCCTGTAATCTCCATTTTCACTGCATTGGCAGTATTTGGTTTATTCTTTTTTATATGGCGGGAGCTTACCTATAAAAACCCTATTGTAGAGTTAAGAGTATTAAAGAACGGAAATCTCCGGATTGGTACCGGTATGTCATTTATTTTAGGCTTTGGGTTGTATGGGTCTACCTTTATTATACCATTGTATACCCAGAGTTTGTTAGGGTGGACTGCCTTGCAATCTGGTTTGCTGATGATCCCTGCAACATTGGCCACGGCATTTATGATGCCGGTTGTAGGCCGTTTAATATCAAAAGGGGTATCTCAGCAGTATATGGTGGCTGTAGGCTTGTTCCTGTTTTTGTGTATAGTTTCTGGGGATATAAGATCATTACGCCCGATACTGGCAAGGACAGCTTTTTCTGGATGCTGATCGTGCGTGGTGTAGGACTGAGTTTACTTTTTATACCTATTACCACTATGGCGTTGTCAACCCTGAAAGGACAGCAGATCGGACAGGGGGCCGCTTTTACCGGCATGATGCGGCAGCTAGGAGGATCATTTGGTGTAGCCGCAATTACAACTTTTATGAGCAATAAGAACATGTCTTACAGGAATGATCTTATTTCCAAACTGGATGTTAATGACCTGGATGTGCAGCAAAGGGTAATGGCATTAAAGCAGGGTTTTATTGCCAAGGGTATGTCTCCGGATGTAGCTTTGAATTCGGCTTATAAGGCCCTGGATTTCACGGTTACCAAACAAGCCGCAGTGCTTTCTTATATGGATGTATTTCTCTACCTGGGTGTGCTCTTTTTGATATGTATACCTTTTATTCTCATGGTCAGAAAGCGAAAAGATAAAGAGGCGATAGATATGAGTGCTGCAATGCACTAAATGTATTAGAATTTTTCTAATTCGAACGATACATAGAAATGTATTATTTTACATTTCTATGTATCGTTTTGCATTTCTGGCTATTCTTGCTTTAACTATTTTATCGGGTTGTAAAACCTATGTGTATCGCGAGCGGCCGGCCAGACTTTACAGGGAAGTAACTGACAGCAGTAAAAGTTTTGATGTTGCGATTGTACCAGGCGTTCCATTTTATAATAATAAATGGGATTCTATAATGAAAGGCAGGGTGCTTTGGGCAGATTTCCTGTATAAGGAGGGAATAGTGCGGAATGTTATTTTTTCAGGAAGTGCCGTATACTCGCCTTATTATGAGGCCCGTATTATGGGTTTATATGCAGAACAGTTGGGTATACCTGCATCGAATATATTTTTTGAAACACAGGCAGAGCATAGCACAGAGAATATATATTATTCCTACGAAATGGCGCGAAAGCTGGGTTTCAAAACAATTGCGCTGGCTACTGATCCCTTTCAATCTTTGATGATGAGCAGGTTTATTAAACGTCGCTTCGCTACTCCTATTGGGGATGTGCCATTTATTGTTGATACGATCAGAAAAATTAATGACGTAGAGCTTGAAATCAACCCCTCGTCTGCCTACGAAGCTACATTCAGGTCTATCGTTGACCGGGAAAGCAAGCTGAGAAGACTTCGTGGTACTTTGGGTGCATTTATTCCCTGGGAGAACAGGAAGGGTTTGAAAGCAGCTCCGTTATAAGGTGAGGTCTAATGGGTATAGATTACGTTTGGTCTTACCGGCAAATATTTTTTATTACGAGAAGTTTGTTAAAATTTAATATAAGAAAATGCGGTAGTCGTATGAATAGTTGGTAGTAAAAATTAAAAAGGGATATTAGAATTTGAAGTGTGATATTTCAAGACATGTGAGACAAAATGCCTATCGATTTCTGTAGTACATTTTGCTGTTTCTTGGTATTATTTCGACTTCCTTTTCCCAATACTTTGTTGTTACATCTGGTTGAATAGGTATCAGGTGTTCCAGTTCAAGAAGTTTTTCGTTTGGGGTTTTACCATTCAATGATGCATGAGGGCGTTTGTAGTTATAGAAATTTTGCCATTCAAGTAATTTGTAGAAGTTAAGACTTAATCTGACAGTTGGGGTTAATTTAGAGTAACGACAAACTAAATTAATAACCCCCAAAAGTCAGATTATGAATTCTGCAACTAAGTTAATCAAATCCAGAGTTGGCTTACTCAATTTAGCCGAACAATTGAACAATGTGACTCGTGCCTGTAAATTAATGGGTACTAGCCGTGACAGTTTTTACCGTCTTAAACAACTCTATGAGACTGGAGGAGAAGAGGCTCTCAGAGAAATAAGTCGCCGTAAACCCATTCCCAAAAATCGTGTAGACCCAGCAGTTGAGAATGCTGTTGTTAAAATGGCATTCGATTTTCCAGCCTATGGCCAATCCAGAGCTTCCAATGAACTTCGCAAGCAGGGTATTTTTATTTCAGCAGCTGGCGTTCGTTGTGTGTGGCAACGGCATGATCTGGAGATTTTTGAAAAACGTCTCAAGGCTCTGGAGGCTCGCGTAGCTCAGGACGGTTTGATCCTTACGGAAGCCCAGGTTATAGCGATGGAACGGAAAAAGAAAAGCAAGAAGCCCATGGGGAAATTGAAACGGAGCATCCTGGTTATCTAGGTTCCCAGGACACCTATTATGTTGGCACAATTAAAGGTGTAGGTAGGATTTATCAACAAACCTTCATTGACACCTATAGCCGGGTAGCTTTTGCTAAGCTTTATACAAGCAAACATGCTATTACATCGGCAGATATTCTCAATGATAAAGTTCTTCCATTCTTTGACGAACATGAAATACCAATGCTCAGAATACTTACTGATAGAGGAACTGAGTTTAACGGAAGACCCGAAAATCATGAGTATGAATTATATCTACAGATTGAAGGTATAGATCACAGCAAAACGAAAGTGCGCCATCCCCAAAGTAATGGAATTTGCGAACGCTTACACCGTACCATGCAGGATGAGTTCTATGCAATCGCCTTCCGAAGAAAGCTCTACCAGGATCTTCAAACTTTACAAAATGATCTGGACGAGTGGCTGGACCATTACAACAATGAGCGACCTCACAGTGGCAGATTTTGCTTTGGTAAAACTCCACTGCAAACTTTTAAAGAATCGCTTACCTTAGCCAAACAAAAACTGCTGGATCAAGTGAGTCCAGCAGCCTAATTAATTTAATCTGTATCCCTTTTGAAAATTTAAAAATTAGCCCCTGACTGTACGATCAAGTACTAACTATTACAAGTAATTTCATAGCAAGATCGAGAGTTCTTTCTTTAAATTATTCTGGTTAGCTGCTCCATTGGAGAATTTTGATGTGATTACTTGGGGATATGAAAATACTGTTCCTAAGAATGCTATTTCAGCAAATCCTTTAATTTCTTTCGTAGTTCATCGCCCCATAAATCTGTTGCAACTATAATACCTTCTCTGTTAATTAAAAAATTTGATGGATATTGTTTGACTCCATAAATTAACACAGCTTTATTTCTAACTCCCCTGAGATCACTAACATTTTCCCACGGAATTTTATCTTCTTTTATTGCCTGAAGCCATTCATCTCTATTAGTGTCTGCTGCAACCTCAAGAATTTCAAAACCTTTTTGATTGTACTCATTATAAATTGCAATTAATTCCACGTGCCCTTTCCTACAGGGCAAACACCAGGACCCCAAAACTCAAGCAATACAATTTTTCCTTTAAATTTAGATAGCTGTTGATGTTCATTTCGGGCATTAGGTTGCCCAAAATCTATATATTTGTTGCCAACTTTCACGTTTTGATTTAGGCTGAAAAATTCTTGAAGATTTTTACCATAAGATGAGTTTTTATATCATCAGATAATTTCTCGAAAAGCAGTAATACGCTATCCATTTCCCAAGTCGCTGCGTAGGTATCCAGTAGTTGTGCACTTATGATAGAATTAGCGTGATTTTTAATAAAACTTATATATTCATAGGTTTCGTTTCCAGACAAATCAACTTTTTTTTGCAAGGTTTCCTGCAAGTCTTGCGTTTTTGATCCTATGATAATTGCACTTCTAAATTTGCCTATTTCAGCTATAAATGTAATAATCGTATCTTCAACCCAAAATATTTTATAATCACTATACCCCTTTGTATGTAAGGTCAACTGTTTGGCTTTCTCTTGGATAGTACCACTAAAATGAAATTTGCCATCAATAATCAATGTTGAGTCTGTGTCTCCAAGATAGATTGACGTACTGTCTTTAAATCCATTTACAATTCCTCTTATTTCAAAAAAAGTGTTGCTAATCTGCCCAGAAATATTAATAGACATCAATACATTCAAGATAGCAAGGAATATGGATTTATTCATATGTATAGCTTTTACTATTTAAGGTATATTTTAATAGGTGTATACTAACTACGGTAAATTCTTAGTTAACAACTGGTGTTCATATTTTACTCTTTAAAGTTTAAGCAATTAAATATATACAAGTATATTTTTATAAACTTATTTCTATGAAAAATACATAATATTTTATAATTTTTTTTGCAAACTAGATTTTTGCATCCATATTTAAAAAACTGTAAGACGAGTTTTTAGTTGTGTTAAGTAAATCAAGAAGTGGATAATCAAAAAAAGTTGAAACCATTTGTTCTACTAAATATTCTACAACAAAAAGAAAACTTTTTGAATAACATCCTTGGGAAGCTTGGTCGCTAACATCAGGCCATCACCTCCCTACTCCAAGCCTGATGCAATGATTGTTTTATTCTTGTTCTTATCCAGCTTCCAGAGTTCTTTTCCGGCAAGTATATACAAATCAGTTTCTGCAAATGGTAAGTCCGTTGGCGCTGTTGACACTGTTGAGATATAATTCGGGAACATCATTGATAAGCCGGTAAATTTTGTTTTCTGGGTATCTGAAACGTATACAATGCCTTTTCCGTCAACAGCAATATCATTGAAAAAACAGTTTCCGGTATAGGCACTTTTTAATCAATGCCGCCCTTTTAGTATTAACGATCACTACTTCGGTGAGATCTGCTATATATAATTTATTTTTGAAAATCCCCATACCCTTAGTACGTTCAGTTCCTTTACCCAATTGAGCTGTTTTACTGTACCGTTTTTGTTGATAATGCTACACCGCCTTTACCGTCTTTCTCATTGCTATTGCCATCTATCAATTAAATATATAGCTCATTTTTACCTGGAACAAGAAGTACTGATTCCCGGATCGGATTGAGTCGGTAGTTTCCCATTTTTTAATGAGTTGATGTTGAGCATTGAGTTTAGTCGTACAAACTATTGTCGATAAAAGAGAAAAATATTTTCATGGTAAAGTCATTTGGTACCAAAGCACAATTTTTTTGTATTTACAATCTCTTTGATGGTAGTTATGAAAAGTAAATTGTTAATATGCCCTTTAAATAGCGCCTGTTGTATGATAGTACCCGATAGCTATTTGCTTTAAAAAGTGTAGGTAGCGCTTAATCTCCAGCCATTGGCTTTCCTGAATGCACCATTCATTTGTGTTTCCGGTGTCTGGCCATTTTTCAGGAATAACCTGTCAATACCCTTGGTAGTTTCCCAGTTAGAGTAGCGCCATTCTCCCTGAACGTTGAAATGGCTACTGAATTTGTATCCCAAAATTGCCTGGTAGTTCCAGCCACTACTATTAGCCGTATGGGTAAAACTAACCGGTTGTTGAAATTCTTCCTTTATATTCCAGTTGGCAACCGCATCATAAACTCCTGGTTGAAAAGAGACTTCTGGTGCGAGATATAACCGGGGGTAAACTTTAATGTTCCGTTGACAAAGATCCGGGCGGACCTCCATTTCGCATCGTAGGTCGTATTCAGGTCGGGCATCTCCTCATCACGCAGGTAGAATAGTTCTTTCGAGAATTGATAGCCGGCTCCGGCATTAATTTCAAGTAAGTGGTTTTCAAGTAAGGGGTAGCTTAACGATATCGCATATTGCAGCATATTGCCCTTATTACTGTTAAATAGGGTGTCTCCAACAGAAGGAGGTGTATAATCGGTTCGGTTATCTCCATTATAGTCTATGTCAGTAGCGCTTCCTTTGTAGGTTTGTAGCCGGCTAAAGCTGGCGGTTAATAAAAGCTTCTGATAGGGCTTATATGCCGCAGCAATATTGAAGCCTGCTGAATGTATGGGGTTATAAATAAGTTCAGACAGGATATTGGGATCCTTGCCCTCTTCATTACCCGCAATCGACCATCTGAAATTTGTTTTTTGATATTCAGCTCCTGCTGTTATGCTTAAGTTATTGCTGATTGGGTTAGGGAAAGACTGAGCGAGCGAATCATTGATGATACCCGCAGACAGTGCCATGGTTAGCATGGCTGTTATTGTTTTTCTTAGTTTCACTTGAGTAATTTACAATAGCAATATTAGTTATTTATTGGTATTGTCGCCTTTCTGAAGCTCAAAGAAAAATAAAAACTAACTATTGCAGATAATAACAGGTAGCCGGCGACGATGATTTTTACATAATCCGGGATTATGGCTGATTGAAACCATTGATCACTATATAAAAGGATCAAAGACCCGCAGAGCAATTTGAGCATTTCCCAAACCCAGGCATACGGGTTATGATCTATTAATTCGGCAAAAGCGTATACAAACAAGAAGATGAATAATCCGTAAATAAAAATGCCCGGTGCTCCTATTGGAGTAATATTCCCAAACAAATAAGAAAGAAAAAGTAAGAGGGCCGCTAGTTGAATCCATAGCCACGCTTTCATTAAAGGGTTTAGACCTGTTTCATATTTGTTAAATTGATACACATCTTCTATTTTATAAACGGGATATTTCTCCGCCACATCTGCCGGCCTCCAGCCCGTTGGCATCAGCCATATTCTCCATTTGTCTTTCCAGTTCTGCGTATGCCAGGCATCCTTTATTAACAACCACAAATGCTGAAAATTGATCTTGATCGGGTTCCAGGTTTGTACCGGCCGGGTAATGCCATATACGGGTGGTTTATCCGGCAACTCCTCCTGGAAGGTGCCAAACCATTTGTCCCAGAAAATGAAGATCTGCGAATAGTTTTTATCCAGGTACTCCGGGTTGATAGCATGGTGCACCCGATGATGAGAGGGCGTTACAATAATTTTTTCCAGGAACCCCATTTTATCGATATGGACAGTATGGTACCAGAATTGAGCGAACAGGTGCAAAGGTGCCACCACCGCGATCACTTTTTCGGGAACTCCCAGCAAGGCTGCAGGAAGCAGGAAAACGGCAAATATCTTAACGATGCCTGAAATGCTTTGCCGCAGCGCACAGGCAAGGTTAAACTCCTCACTGCTGTGATGAACAAGGTGTCCGTTCCAGAAAAAGTTGTAAGTGTGTTGTATGCGGTGCACTACATATCCCGAAAAGTCGAGGGCAAGAAAGGCGATCAGGTAGGTGAGCCAGGTGGCCTGCACATAATATACCGCAAGCCGCTCCACCATCCATCCATAGCCATAAATAACAATACTCAGGCCCAGCACGTCTTTAGTTACATTAGTGACACCGCTAAGCAGACTACTGATCATATCCGTAGTTCTGACATTGTCGTTTCCTTTACGCCAGGCATACCATTTTTCAAGCAACACCAGGCCCAGGAAAGCAGGCATCGCAATCAATAATATTTTACCATAAGTTTCCATAACAAGCTCAGTAAAATTATCAATCTTTTTCGGATTTTAGATGATTTCTTAGCTGTCAGACAGTCGTTTTTACGCCTGATTTCTCTCTCAATCCATTCCGGATTTACTAGGAAAATCTTCCATCATATTAGTGAAACAACCCATTTTTTAACCTCGGGCCTTAATCTATTTTCGATCAACGATAAAAGGCTTGCAATATGAGCGTTAAAATATATTATGAGGAATTTGAGATAGGAAATTCCAGGTCTACTACAGGCAGAACGATTACCGATGCAGATATAGTATTGCATGCAGGCCAGTCAGGAGATTTTTACCCCATCATATGGATGAAGAATGGTGTAAAACACAACCTTTTAAAAGGCGGATTGCACATGGTACTTTAATTTTTAGCATTGGTGTTGGTTTAACTGCTGGGTTAATTAATGAAGTGGCAATGACTTATGGTTATGAAAAACTTCGGTTTATCCGACCGGTTTTTATTAATGATACGATTAAGGCAAAGGTTACCATAAAAGACAAACGGGATCATAAAAAGCCAGGCTATGGCATTGTTTCTGAAGCGTTGGAAGTGTTCAATCAAAACGATGAGTTAGTGATGGTTTGTGAGCATTTATTATTGGTTGAAAAAAGGAGGCAAATGGCTGATATTGTTTTAAAAGGAATTACCTGGAACCATAGCAGGGGGATAACACCTTTACAAGCCGCATCTCAGCGGTTTACAGAGTTGCATCCCAATGTTGAGATTCAATGGCATAAGCGCAGTCTTCAGCAGTTTGCTGATTTTCCGATAGAGAAACTCACGGAGGAATATGACCTGTTGATTATTGATCATCCCTGGGTAGGAACAGCAGCCGCGACCGGTTGTGTGTTGGCATTGGATGAGCATTTACCCCAGGCTTATTTACTCGATCAGTCGGAGAACAGTGTTGGCGCATCTCATCCCAGTTATTTTTATGGCGGGCATCAGTGGGCATTAGCTATTGATGCCGCAACGCCTGCAGCCAGTTACAGGAAAGATCTTTTCGATTACGCCAATGTAGCGGTACCGCAAACATGGCTGGATGTGATCGGTCTTGCAAAACAAGGGCGGGTGGCTGTTCCGGCAATACCGATTGATCTGTTGATGAACTTTTATACTTTTTGCATCGCCCTGGGCAAGTCCCCGTTTACGGGAGCTGAGGAAGTAATTGACAATGCTACCGGTACAGCGGCTTTACATGCCATGTATGAGCTATATGCCGCAGTTGATCGTAGCATGTTTGAAAAGAACCCGATAAAAGTTGCAGAAGCTATGTCTGGCTCAGATCAATATTGGTACTGTCCTTTCGCCTACGGGTATACCAACTACAGTCGTGAGGGCTATGCAAAAAATGTCCTTACTTACACTGACGTGGTAAACTATAATGGAGTAAAATTAAGAACGACCATTGGAGGCACAGGACTTTCCGTTTCTGCTTTTTCCAAACACCAGCAGGAAGCGGTAGCTTTTGTTGAAATGGCCTGTTCGCCGCAGTTTCAGATCAATGGTTATACCTTAAATGAAGGACAGCCGGGTTATCTGGCGGCCTGGAATAATGAACGCAATAACCAGGTTACCAATAACTTTTTTAATAATGTGTTACCGGTAATGGAGAATGGGTATTTACGTCCCCGCTACCACGGGTACCTGCACTTCCAGGATGAAGCCGGTTTTTATATACAGGAGTTTATGCTGGGAAAGCAAAAGAATGCAGAAGCTGTTTTAACCAAGCTCAACGAAATATATGCTGAGTCTTTAGAGAAAAATTTATCAAAAGTATTTGCCTGATGTTGTTGCCCTTAAAAGGTTTAATTGTTTTAGAGTTTAGCCAATACCTGTCAGGTCCATCGGCCGGTTTACGTTTGGCTGATCTGGGTGCGCGGGTTATAAAAATAGAACGACCCGGAGGTGGAGATCCGTGCCGGAAATTGTCGATAAAAAACCTTTGGGTAGGAGAGGATGCTTTAAACTTTCACGCCATCAATCGAAATAAGGAGAGTTTTACAGCGGATCTAAAGAACCCCGATGATCTTGACCTGGTGAAAAAGCTGATCGGGAAAGCAGATGTGCTCACGCATAATTTCAGGCCGGGTGTTATGGAGAAAATAGGCCTTTCTTACACCGATGTGCAGAAAATAAACGAGCGTATTGTATATGCCGAAATAACCGGCTATGGTAAAAAAGGACCCTGGAAAAGTAAACCGGGACAGGATTTGCTGATACAATCGCTCTCAGGCCTTGCCTACACCACAGGCGATCATGGAGACGGACCAATGCCTTTTGGTTTATCTGTTGTTGACAGTATTTGCGGTATTCATACAGTGCAGGGCATATTGGCCGCTTTGATCAGAAGACAGAAGACCGGGTTAGGCGCTTATGTAGAATTAAGCTTATTGGAATCAGCCATCAGCCTTCAGTTTGAGCTATTTACTACGCATTACCACAGTAAACAAGGAATCAAAAGAAGCGCCGTAAGTAACGGAAATCCTTTACTGGGTGCACCGTATGGCATTTATAAAACAGCAGATGGTCATATCGCACTGGCAATGATGAGCATTCCCCAGTTGAGAGAAGTGTTGTTTATAGCTGAGTTGGAACAATATTCGCAGGCAGATGTTTTTGCAAAACGAGATGAAATAAAATCTATCATAGCGGCTAAACTGCTTACCCAAAATAATGCCTACTGGCTGGAGCGTTTGAAAGCAGCGGGATTATGGGCGTCCGAAATAAATGACTGGAATGCGCTTCGGAAAACGGATCTGTATAAAAGCGTTCAGATGGAAAACAGTGTGGTGGTGAATAGTGAAGAGAGTTATCTCACAACGCGGTGCCCTATAAAGATTAATGGCAGGCGCCTGTTTTCAAATAAACCAGCCCCCTTATTAGGACAACATACCCAAAAAATAAAGGAAGAACTTTTATAAATAATGAAACTGCTACAGGATATATTAGTTGTAGACTTCAGCCAGTTCTTATCTGGTCCTTCGGCGTCTTTATGCCTGGCAGATTTTGGTGCGGAAGTAATAAAGATTGAGAAACCGGGTACCGGCGATATTTGCAGGGAGCTCTATGTTTCGGATGTGATGATAGACGGAGAGTCTTCTATTTTTCATGCAATCAACCGTAATAAAAAAGCTACGCCGCCGATTTGAAGAATCCTGACGATGTATTCAGAATTAAAGAGCTGATTAAAAAGGCGGATGTGGTGATGCATAATTTTCGTCCGGGCGTTATGGAGCGGCTGGGCTTTGATTATGAAAGTGTGAAGGAAATCAATCCTTCGATAGTTTATGCGAGCATAACTGGCTATGGAGACGAAGGAGAATGGAAAAAACTGCCGGGACAGGATTTATTATTACAATCTATTTCGGGCCTTGCCTGGCTGAATAATAGTAGTACTGCTAATCCCACACCTATGGGCGTTTCTGTAGTGGATATGCTGGCAGGGGCGCACCTGGCTCAGGGTATACTGGCGCTTTTATATCAAAAAGGTGTTACGGGTGAAGGCGGAAGCATTGAAGTGAGTATGCTGGAAAGCGCTTTGGACTTCCAGTTTGAAGTATTAACCTGTTATTATAATGACGGGGGCAATTGCCTCAACGAAGCGCAGTAAATAGCGGACATGCTTATGTTGCCGCACCCTACGGTATTTATCAAACAAAGGATGATTTTATTGCTTTGGCTATGGCCGATATTATTCAGCTGGGCATATTGACAGGATGTGACGAACTGGCCATTTATAGCGAAAAAGCAGACTGGTTTGATAAAAGAGATGAAATAAAATCGGCACTGGCCCGCCATCTTCTCAACAATACGACGTCTTATTGGTTAGATATACTCGAACCGGCCGGTATCTGGTGTTCCAGGGTATTGGATTACGAGCAGTTGACAAAAGAGGAAGGCTACCAGGCTTTAAATATGGAAGTAGTTGTTAAAACGACTAATGGTATTTCCATTAAAACAACCAGGTCGCCTATTACCATAGATACTCAGTATCTGTCCGGAAGTACCGGAGCGCCGGGTTTGGGAGAACATAATAACGAAATTGACCTTAAATTTGAAATCGGTGTAAAACCCGAAATTATTGATGCCAAATAAGCTATAATGGCCTGGTATCGGTATTCAAAGATTGAAAGTCCATTATGATAATCGATACGCATGTACATATCTGGAATCTGGAACGGTCTGCCTATGACTGGTTGAAAGCTGCACCGGATTTACTCAATAAAAATTACAGTCTCGAAGATCTCGAAGAACTTCGTTTAACCGCTTCGGTAGAAGGCGGAATAATTGTGCAGGCTGATAATACCCTGGATGATACGGCATTGATGATAGAGGCTGCCGTGAAGCATGACTGGATCAAAGGTGTTGTAGGTTGGTTGCCGCTTTTAAATCCTTCGAAAACAGAGCAGTTATTGCAATCGGTGGTATCGGAAGAAAAATATTTTAAGGGTGTGCGGCATTTAATTCATGATGAGGCTGATGACCGTTGGCTGCTACAGCATGCTGTTATCGAAAGCCTGCAATTATTATCAGCACGTCATCTTCCTTTTGATGTAGTAGGTGTAAAGACTGCCCATATTCAGGCAGCGCTCGAAGTTGCTGCAAAAGTTCCCGATCTTAAAATGGTATTCGACCATCTTAATCAGCCACCTATACAGGCAGGAGAAAGATTCGGGGAATGGGGTAACCTCATGAAAGAAGCTGCAACAAATTCTCAATTTTACGCTAAGATATCGGGCCTGGGAACTACAGCCGGAAAAGAAAACTTTACGGTAGAAGGTATTAAACCCTATATCGATTTCGTATTGACTGAATTTGGCACCGATCGTTGTTTCCTGGGTGGCGACTGGCCGGTATCCTTATTAGGCGGTTCGTATGTAAAAACCTGGTCGGTATATAAACAGGTGATCGAAGAATTGGTTTCAGACGAACATACAAGAAACAGGATTTTCAGCGAGAACGCAGTAGCATTTTATAACCTTAACCTTTAAACGAGAGCCCCGGTTCTACAAACTACCTCAGGCATGCAACTATTTGGCGGTATATTTTTTCATGGAGTTGGAGCTGCTTCGGCATCCTTATGCTATACTCCCGAGAAGAAAGTAAAAGGCTGGAGCTGGCAAACTTACTGGCTGGCGCAGGCATCGGTTTGCTGGCTGCTGTTACCCATCCTGGTAGCATGGCTTACTATTCCATCTTTGGGTAAAGTGTTATCCGATGCTCCAGGTGAAGCTATGCGTAATTCTTTCCTGCTGGGTATGGCTTATGGTGTTGGTGGAACTGCTTTTGGCATGGCCATTAAACATATAGGCTTTTCTTTAACTTATGCCATATCCGTAGGTATATCCTGCGTTTTAGGAACCCTGGTTCCACCAATGATGGCCGGTACATTGGGCGAAGCGTTAAGTGGTACGGGAGGGCAGTGGATCTTAACCGGTGTGATCCTGGGTGCAGCGGGTATTGCGTTTTGTGGCCTCGCCGGTCGTTTAAAGGAAAAAGACGTTGCGCAAAACCAGGCTGGTTTTTCCTTTAAAAAAGGATTACCGCTTTGTCTGCTGGCAGGTGTGCTATCAGCTTTTTATGGTTTTGCCATCAATGCAGGCAAACCTATATCAGACATAGCAGCCAATTATGGAGCCGGCGATTTTCAGGTAAATGTAGTATACCTGTTTTCCAATACAGGAGCATTTGTTACCACATTAGTTTATACATTGTGGTTACATCTTAAAAATAAAACCCTTTCTGAATATGCATCCACCAAACAAAGTGGATTGGGAACTAATTACCTGATGGCTTTGATTACAGGCATGCTTTGGTATGGTCAGTTTTTCTTTTATGGATTAGGACATGTAAGATTGGGAAAATATGAATTTTCAAGCTGGGCCATACACATGATCATGCTTGTGTTTTTTAGCTCACTCGTTGGTGTTATTTTGAAGGAGTGGAAAGCTACGAGGGCTGTAACGCGCAAAGCACTTGGCTTTGCCCTATTTATTCTTTTATTAGCCGTAGTAGTGCTTACTTACGGTAATTACCTGGGAGGAACCTGATATGACTAATGATAAAGCGGGAGCACCGATTTGTATTATTGGAGCCGGCGGTATAGTAGCCGATGCTCATTTACCAGCGTACCAGATAGCAGGCTTTAAGGTTGCCGGCATAGTAAACCGTAATAAGCAGAAGGCGCAAGCTCTGGCTGAGAAATTTGGCATTGAAAAAGTTTATGAGAACCTGGAAGAAATGGTGGCAGCCCATGGTACGGATGTGGTATATGATTTTGCTTTGCCTGCATCGGAGATTATCCCCGTATTAGAATTGTTACCTGAGGGTGCAACCATACTGATACAAAAGCCTTATGGTGAAAGTCTCGAAGAGGCAAAAGCCATTCATGCGCTTGCTAAAAAGAAACACCTGTTGGCGGGAGTCAATTTCCAGATGCGCTTTGCACCTTATATGCTGGAAGCGAGAAAAATGATTGCCGATGGGAAGATAGGACCCATAACAGACCTGGAAGTGTATGTAAATGTGCATACGCCCTGGAATTTATGGGAGTTCTTATTTTCCAAAGAAAGAATGGAGATCAACTATCATAGTATCCACTATGTAGATCTGATCCGTTCTTTTTTAGGCACCCCTTCAAAAGTATATGCCCGAACTTTTAAGCATCCTGAAGCAACCCAACTGGCTTCGGTTAAGTCTAATATTATAATGGACTACGGCGATATGGTTCGTGCCGTAATTCATACGAATCATAATCATAATTACAGCTATCAGAAACAGGAGTCGTATGTGAAAATTGAAGGCACTCAGGGAGCGATTAAAATAACCTTCGGTGCATTGATCAATTATCCACACGGTGTGGCTGATAGTTTTGAATATATCATTGCTGAAGAAGGAGGGAAGGCGCAGTGGCAAACAAAAGTAATAGAAGGAACCTGGTTCCCTCATGCATTTATCGGCACCATGCAGCAGATGCAGTTGGCAAAAGCAGGTATCATTAATAAACCTGAAAATAGTATTGACGATGCGCTGGAAACAATGATCTGCGTTGAAGCAGCTTATAACAGCAACGGCAAAGGTGGCGTGATAACAGATGATTTTTTTGAACATAATAACAGATTCGGGCGAATGAGTAAAATGACCTGGCTGTTGGTATTCCTTATTTGGGCCAATACCTCTTCAGCAGCTATAGCAGAAAAAGTAGTGATTGTTAATCCCCTTCAAAAGCAACAGAGGGTTGTATACGGGGTAGACTTATTGAAAAGTAAACTGCAGCAGATCGGATACATGGTTTCTGTTGTGGCAACCGCAGGTAAGAAGGTTCCGGCTAATCAAACAACGATTTTTATTGACGCAAATTTTAATAGCGATCTTAAAAAAGAAGGATTTTCCATTCAGTCTTCAAAAAATATAACCCATATATCGGGTGCTGATGCTTCAGGTATATTATATGGCTGTTTAGAGCTGGCGGACCAATCATCTGAGTTGAAAAAATTGCCAGCTTCTCTGAACTTACAGGATGCACCTGAAATGGTATTGCGTGGCGAGTGTATCGGGTTACAAAAGCCTTACTATTTACCAGGTCGCACCGTTTACGAGTATCCTTATACACCCCAAACATTTCCATGGCTATACGATAAAAAGTTATGGATACAGGTGTTGGATTCGATGGTAAACAACCGTATGAACTCGCTCTACCTTTGGAATGGTCATCCTTTTGCTTCACTGGTTAAATTGAAAGATTATCCTTATGCGGTTGAGGTGGATGATGCAACTTTTAAAATGAATGAGGAGATTTTTGGTTTCCTCACAGCAGAAGCTGATAAACGTGGTATTTGGGTGATCCAGATGTTTTATAATATCATTGTTTCAAAACCCTTTGCCGAGAAGCATGGTATTAAAACACAGGAGCGGGAAAGACCCATTATTCCTGTTATTGCAGATTATACCCAAAAATCTATTGCAGCTTTCGTAGAAAAATATCCCAATGTAGGACTAATGGTGTGTCTGGGTGAAGCCATGGAAGGGGTGGGACAGGATGATATCAATTGGTTTACCAAAACAATTATACCCGGTGTAAAGGATGGTTTAAAAGCTTTAGGGAAAACTGAAGAACCTCCGATCGTACTGCGCGCGCACGACACCGATGCACCGGCAGTGATGCAGGCGGCTTTGCCACTTTATAAAAATTTATATACTGAAGCTAAATTTAACGGAGAAGCGCTTACCTACGACCGGCCGCGTGGGGCCTGGGCTGAGCTGCACCAGAAGCTAAGTAAGCTGGGTTCGGTTCAGATAGAGAATGTGCATATACTGGCCAACCTGGAACCCTTCCGTTATGGCTCGGCTGATTTTATCCAGCGTTCTGTAATTGGCATGCACGAAGTGATGGGCGGCAATGGCCTTCATCTATATCCACAGGCTTCTTACTGGGACTGGCCTTATGCTGCTGATAGTGTAAAAGGCGGCGCAAGGCTTTTACAGATCGAGCGTGACTGGCTTTGGTATAAAGCCTGGAGCCGTTATGCCTGGAAAGCCAAAAGAGAGCGTTCTGCTGAAGTTACTTATTGGAATCGCAACCTGGCCGATCAGTTTGGCGTATCTCAGGCTGATGGCGGCCATATTTTAAGATCTTACGAAGAAATGGGAGAGATTTCGCCCAAGCTATTAAGGCGTTTTGGTATTACAGATGGTAATCGTCAGACATTAAACCTGGGCATGTTGATGACACAGCTGATCAACCCTTATCGTTTTGGCCTCTTTACTTTGTTATACGAGGCGGAAAGTCCTGAAGGCGAGTCATTGGCCGAGTATGCAGACAAAGAATGGAACGGCAAACAGCATACAGGAGAGACTCCAGTTCAGATCATTAAGGAGGTAAAAGCACATGGGGACAGAGCAGTTGCGGCCATTGATGCAGTGAAACTAGTGAAAAAGATACGGATGAGTTTGAGCGATTAAAGAATGACGCATATAGCTATCGCGCTATGGCCTATCATTTTGCTTTTAAAGCAGAAGCTGCCTTGCTGGTCTTACGGTATAAGTATTCTAGCGACATAAAAGATCTGGATAAAGCCTTACCATTACTCAAAGAAAGCGTGAGATGGTATAAGGAGCTTACTGCGTTAACTAAGGGAACTTATCTATATGCCAACAGTATGCAAACAGGCGCCAGAAAGATTCCGCTAACCGGGCAGGGTGGAAAATATAAAAACTGGCATGATGTATTACCCGTTTTTGAAAAAGAGCTATCTGTATTTCAACATAAAATTGATTCCTTGAAAGAGGTGAAGCCCGGCGCAGCACAACAAGTAGTATTGCTGAAAAATGCAGGAGTTAAATTGGCCGCCGATAGCCGGTATTATACTATCGATAGCCTCGCACAACCTTTTACGGATACCAGCTTTGCGGTAAAATCATTTGCGGGAGAGCTAAAGGGATTGAAAGGTTTGAAAACATCTTTTAAACAACAAATCGCGAACGGAACTCAAATTTCATTTACTAACCAGCGACCTGTGAAGATATTGGTGGGATTTTTAAAACCTCAGAAAGCGGCCTTTACTGTAGATACCACCTATCTGAAGCAACCGGAACTGGAGACCAATGCTACAGCAAACGAATACGGGCAGGCAGATACTAAAATTGCTAATGCTATGATTATTCCGGGCATGCCACAATTACATGTACATACCTACGAGTTTAAGCCGGGTAATAATACATTGAAGCTGGCGAAAGGAGTAGCGTTGATACTGGGTTTTGTAGATGGAGATTCACCTTTGCGCATTTACGATGCTGGTTTATACGAAAGCGGCAACAGGAAGCAGGTAGACTGGCTGTTTGAATAAAGATGCCTGGAAGCTGAGCTGCTGTGTTAATATGTCGTCTTTACAGGACTCGTTGTTGGACTATTAAGAGCTGTGTTACCAATGCCAGGTCCTCCCAGGACCGAATGTTATTGAAAACATGGTTCGTATAATTTAGATCGATCTCCCGAGGACGTTATTCAGCCCCCTCATTTTCATATATCGATTTAGAAAAAATATATGGCAGTTATGTCATTAGTAGCACAATACCATAAGATCAGCAACATGGTAGAATAAGAGGTGTGCTTTGTTTTAAACTCCGTAGAAGCGACATATGATTAACAGAAAGCAAGGCACTTTGTTGACTCTACAGTTATACTGAAGCCTGTGTTGGGGGGATTCGTAAATCTTAAGTCCGTCAGTACTTACATATGGGTAGAAGGAGTTATAAATTGACTTATAAAGCTCCGTAGGAGCGACATATAATTAACAGATGAAAAGTTGGCCGGGCCTTCAATCACAAATAGTAAAAAAGTACAAGCTGAAAATAAATATCGCCATTAATTTTAAAGGAATGGCTGGTATCTTTATTGCGTTTCGCACAACGTTTTGAACCTAACATTATTATACGTTGTTAGCGTAATCAAATTAAAAGAAATTTAGTTAAACGATTCTATAGTATGAAGAGGTCTTGCCCCGGTATTATCCGTTCTTTTTTGTTTTTGATAGTTTGTTGCATAGGTGTTAGTGCAGTCGCCCAACAGTATTATGATGTTACGAAGTTTGGCGCAAAAAAGATAGCAGTGCCAAAGCTACACAGGCTATAAAAAAGCGATAGATGCTGCTGCGAAAGCGGGAGGCGGTACGGTGTATTTCCCTGCAGGAAAATATCTTACCGGCCCGATACATTTCAAAAGTAATATTACTCTTTTTATTGACGCTGGTGCTGAACTACATTTTAGCAATGATTTTGATGATTACCTGCCCATGGTAGAAAGCCGTTACGAAGGGGTAGATGTTACTAGCTTTTCACCATTATTTTACGCTAATAATGTAGAAAACATTGCTATCACCGGAAGGGGCATCATCGACGGCCACGGGAAAAAATGGTGGGATTTTGTAGAGGGCTATAAAGCTGATCAACCGAGGTCTAAATGGCAATATGAATTTGATCGTTTAAATAAAGATATCTTATTGCCCGACGATCCTAAACAGATGAAGAGAGGGTTCCTGCGCCCGCCATTAGTGCAGTTTATGAATAGCAAAAATATCCTGATACAGGGCGTTACTTTTCGTAATTCTCCTTTCTGGACCATCAACCCGGAGTTTTGCGATAACGTAACCATTCATGCTGTAACGGTAATAAACCCGCAGCGTTTGGCGCCTAATACAGATGGCATTAATCCCGAAAGTTGCAGCAACGTACGCATTAGTGATTGTTTCATTAGTGTAGGAGATGATTGTATCACCATTAAATCAGGTAAAGACCAGCCGGGCCGTGCCAAAGCCAGACCTGCTGAAAATTATTCAATCACCAATTGTACCATGTTGAGCGGTCATGGTGGTGTGGTGATCGGTAGTGAAATGAGCGGTGATGTAAAAAGATTACTATCAGCAACTGCATATTTGATGGTACTGATAGAGGTATTCGGCTTAAAACAATGAGAGGTCGCGGTGGTGTGGTTGAGGATATTCGCGTTGATAATATCATCATGAAAAATATAAAAGACCAGGCTATTGTGATGGATATGGAATATGGAAAGTCTTCGCCTGAACCTGTTACGGAGCGCACACCTAAATTCAGGAACATACGCCTGAGCAATATCACGGCTTATACGAATGAAGCGATGTATATTAACGGTATAGAGGAAATGCCTGTGAGTGAAATTAGTTTGCATGATGTAGTGTTTGAGGCGCAACGGGGTATTACCATCAGGAATGCCAAAGACATTCAATTGCATAATGTACGGGTGAATACCACAGTGGGGAGCTCATTGAAGACAGATAATGTAGAACGTTTACTTGTGAATGGTTTTGAAACTGCTAAACCGTTAGCAGATAAATCGGTTATTACACTCAACAATACCAAAGGAGCTTTACTTCAAAACAGCTGGCCTTTTGGTGAAACCAAAAAATACCTGGAAATAACCGGCGCGGATACAAAGGATATCAATTTACAAAATAATCTTTTTACCAACGAGTTAATACTGGTAGGAAAGGAAGTGGATACCAAAGAAGTTAAACGCAATTAGAAATATGCCTGCTAAAATATCTTTTTTAAAATTTTTGGTTTGCCTGGCCCTTGTAATGGATGCTGGAACTATCAATGCCCAGGACTTGAAGCTATGGTATGACAAACCTGCCACCAAATGGGTAGAAGCATTGCCCATTGGTAATGGGCGCATCGGAGCTATGGTGTTCGGCGGTGTAAAGAATGACCGTATCCAGTTTAATGAAGAAACACTGTGGACCGGCTATCCGCGTAATTACAACAAACAGGGTGCTTATAAATACCTTGACACGATAAGAGGATTATTGTTTGCGGGAAAACAAAAGCAGGCGGAAGAACTTGCCGGCAAGGAGTTTATGGGACTCAAATCCAACGAAGGAAACCGTGATGCATGGTTGAAAAAAATACTGTCGATTCTGCAGTTAAAAAATAATCCTTCGCAACCGGGCTACAACGATGCGTCCTGGAAAACGATGGCAGTCCCACATTATGAAGGTTGGGAAACACAGGGCTTTGAGGGGATGGATGGCGCCGTTTGGTTTCGTTACCAGTTCGATCTGCCTGCGAAATGGATAGGGAAGGATTTGAAGCTCGACATTAATAAAGTTGCAGATCAGGATTATACTTATATCAACGGAACCCTCATTGGCTCGCAGGCGAATGCAGATGCGCGTAATTATGTAATACCGGCTTCAGCCTTAAAAACCGGTAAAAATACTATCTCCATATTGGTAATTAATTTTACGAGTAAAGGAGGGATTATGGGCTATAAAGACGTGTCCAATCACATAGGCGTATACCCGGTAAATGAAAATGCACAACAAAAGTTGTCGCTCAATGGTCAATGGAAATATTTTATACAGGATATAGATGTTCCTGCTGTAGGGCAGTACCAGGCGGCTTATCAGCCTTTTGGTGATTTGAATTTTGTGTTTGATATAGAGGAGTCTGCTGTAAAAGATTATAAACGAGAGCTGGATATCTCCCGGGCAGTTGCCACCACGAGCTATTCATACAATGGCATTCAATACCAACGATCTTATATATCCAGTGCTGTAGATCAGGCGCTGGGTGTTCACTTCACATCCAATAAAAAAGAGCATCAGCTTTATAGCAGAGTTGAGCAGTCCTCATAAGTCTAATAGTATAAAAAGAATAGATGGTAATACCCTTAGCCTGGAAGTAAAGGTTAAAGACGGCGCTTTAAATGGTGTAAGTTATTTGAGCATTCGCGCAACAGGCGGATCTGTTTTGGTTAAAGACAACAAGTTGGTAATAACCGGTGCAGACGAAGTAACCGCCTGGCTTACCGCCAACACCAATTATAAAAACTTTAAAGACATAAGTGCCAACCCATTTCAGTTGGCCTCAGCAAGCCTCAATAAGTTGAAGAATAAGACCTGGCAGCAGGTTGAAGAGGTGCATGTTAAAGAGTATCAAAGCTACTTTAATACATTCTCGATTATTTTGGGAAATAACGGCGGTGAGTATTCGAACCTTACTACGGACAAACGCCTGAACGGGTTCGCATTAAATAATAGTGACCCTGATTTTGTGGCTTTATACCTGCAATACGGTCGCTACCTGTTAATCAGCAGCTCGCGGCCCGGCACTCGTCCGGCTAATTTGCAGGGTATATGGAATGACTTGCTTTCTCCGCCATGGGGTAGTAAATACACGACTAATATCAATGCTGAAATGAATTACTGGCCTTCGGATCTCCTGAATTTATCGGCTACACAACAACCTTTATTTGAAATGGTCCGCGAATTGTCAGTTTCGGGAAGGGAGACGGCAAAGCAATATTACAATGCGCCGGGATGGGTACTGCATCACAATACAGATCTATGGAGAGGCACTGCGGCTATTAATGCATCTAACCATGGGATCTGGGTTACCGGGGAGCCTGGCTTTGTGATCATTTATGGCAACATTATCTCTACACGCAAAGCACGCGGTTCTTAAAAGACACGGCTTACCCGCTGATGAAGAGCGCTGCTGAATTCTTTAGCGCTTTTCTGGTGAAGGATCCCAAGACAGGATATCTGATCAGTACGCCCTCTAACTCACCCGAACATGGTGGCTTAGTAGCTGGTCCAACTATGGATCACCAGATCATCCGGAATTTATTTAAGTCTGTAATAGACGCCGGAAATATTTTGAAAGTAGACGATCCCTTCAGGAAAAAGCTGGAGACGCAATATAGCCAGATCGCACCCAATGCTATTGGCCGTTACGGACAGTTACAGGAGTGGATGCAGGATGTTGATGATACAACTGATAAGCATCGCCATGTGTCTCATTTATGGGCGGTGTATCCGGGTAGCGAGATCAACTGGGAGCAAACTCCGGAGATAATAAAAGCTGCAAAACAATCACTACTATACCGTGGAGACGCCGCTACGGGTTGGAGCCTGGGTTGGAAGATCAACCTGTGGGCAAGATTTTTAGATGGTGATCACACTTATAAGCTGATACAAATGTTATTGAGCCCGGTAAAAGGTGGCGCGGGAAGCTATCCCAATTTGTTTGATGCACATCCGCCATTCCAGATTGATGGGAACTTTGGAGGCGCTGCTGGTATCGGCGAAATGTTGTTACAAAGTCATACTCAATATGTAGATATCCTACCTGCTCTGCCTTCTGCATTGCCGGATGGGGAGGCCAAAGGATTAAAGGCGCGGGGTGGTTTTGAGCTTTCCATAAAATGGAACAAAGGAGCACTGCAGGCGGTTACTGTGAAATCACTAGCAGGCCAACCGTTAAAGCTGCGCTATAAAGGTCAAACGATCAATCTTTCAACAGAACAAAACAGAACGTATCAATTTAATGGTTCACTTCAGCAACAATAAAGAATTAACTTTTTTTCGGCAGCTTGTATAAATGGCGTGTCTGTTTACAAACGTCGCATGGCAATGCTGACAGTTATACTGCTGACTATTGGAAACTGTTTGTTGGGTAGTGTTGCTATGTCACAACCCTTGGCCAAAAGAATAGCTATTGACCTGAATGCCAATTGGCGTACTATTGCGGGCAACGATGAAAACCCTATTGCACCAGCATTTGAATACAAATTCGATGATCGCCAATGGAAACAGGTAACGGTTCCACACAATTGGGACGACTATCACGGCTATCGTCGATTACTGCATGGTAACAAACATGGCGATGCCTGGTATCGAAAAATAGTCAAAATAAAACAGGCAAAAAAAGACAAATGTTTCTTCCTTTTTTCGAAGGAGTAGGATCTTATGCTACTGTTTACCTGAACGAAAAAAAGTAGGAGAACATTCCGGCGGTCGAACTACTTTTACCATCGATGTAACCAACTTTATAAAAACCGACGGCACAGATAATATACTGGCTGTTCGTGCCTGGCATCCATCGTTTATCAAAGACTTACCCTGGGTTTGTGGTGGTTGTAGTGATGAACGCGGCTTTAGCGAAGGTTCACAACCGATGGGCATTTTCAGACCAGTTCAGTTAATCATAACCAATGATCTGAGAATTGAACCCTTTGGTGTGCATGCCTGGGCTGAAATAGAGAACAATACAGCACTGCTGAATATTAATACCACTGTTAAAAATTATAGTGCGCAGCAAAAATCTTTTACCGTTGTTCATAACCTCGTCGATAAAAATGGTGTAACTATTCGTTCTGTTACCGAGCGGAAGGATCTTCAGTCAACAGCGAAGACGGAGTTGTTAACTAAGAATATCAATGTTGGTAAAGTAAATCTATGGTCGGTGGAAGAGCCTTATCTGTATAAGATCGTATCTATAATAAAAGCGGGAGGCAAAGAGATTGACCGGCTGGAAACAGATTTCGGATTTAGAACCATTAACTGGAAAACCGCAACCAACCAGTTTTACCTGAACGGGAAACCTGTTTTCATTAATGGTGTAGCCGAATATGAGCATTTGATAGGTCAAAGCCATGCTTTTTCAAAAGAGCAGGTGGTAGCGAGGGTTAAATGGCTGGAAGCGGCAGGCTTTAATGCCTTTCGTGACGGGCATCAACCACACAACCTGTTATATGGGCAGTTATTTAATCAGAAAGGTATTTTGTGGTGGACTCAGTTATCTGCACATGTTTGGTATGACACACCCGAATTTAAGGCCAACTTCAAACAACTGCTTAAAGAATGGGTTGTTGAAAGAAGAAATGACCCTTCGGTGGTGCTTTGGGGTTTACAAAATGAAAGCAAAATACCGGAAGCTTTTGCCAAAGAATGCACCGAACTCATCCGCGAGCTGGATCCTACTTCAGCTGCTCAAAGGTTGGTGACTACCTGTAATGGAGGAGAAGGCACCGACTGGGATGTGCCGCAAAACTGGACGGGCACCTACGGTGGCAACCCGGATACTTACGGTGAAGATTTAAAAAAGCAGATCTTGGTGGGAGAGTACGGAGCATGGCGTACGCTGGACCTTCATACAGAAGGTGGCTACAAGCAAAACGGTCCTGTTAGTGAAGACCGGTTTACCCAGCTGATGGAAAAGAAGGTTCGACTGGCAGAGTCTGTTAAAGACAGTGTGGCCGGCCATTTCTTCTGGCTGTTGACCTCGCACGATAATCCAGGCAGGGTGCAGGGAGGGGAAGGTTTAAGAGAACTGGATAGGATCGGTCCGGTGAATTATAAAGGTATGCTGACTCCTGGGAAGAGCCCACTGACATTTTTTACATGTTCCGTAGTAATTATGTGTCTGCCAAAAAAGAACCGATGGTTTATATCGCGTCACATACCTGGCCTAATCGCTGGACGCAGCCTGGTTTAAAGGATTCTATCATGGTTTATTCAAATTGCGACGAGGTAGAACTCTTTAATGATTTTGGCAAAATTTCTTTAGGTAAGCAGCAACACGGTGGATTCGGGACCCATTTTATTTTTAACAAAGCCAATGTTCAGTATAATGTTTTGTATGCAGTGGGCTATACCAACGGCAGGCCGGTAGCCAGGGACACGGTGTTACTGAATCACTTGCCTGAAGCACCTGGAATCGCTTCCTTAAAACCAGCAGGAACCGTACTGCTAAAACCTAAACCCGGTTTGAATTATGTTTACCGGGTTAATAGTGGCGGCGGCGATTACATGGATGAATGGGGAAATAAATGGGAGGCTGACAGGGCATTGCCGCAAAATGCAGGCCGTAAATATTGGGGTTCTTCTTCGTGGACCAGTGCCTTCGATAATATGCCGGCTTTTTTGCCAGCCAGCGTAGAACCAATGCAGCTATAAAAGGAACGAAAGATTGGGCGCTATTTCAATCATTCCGGTATGGACTTGATCAACTCTATTACCAGTTCCCGCTACCTAACGGTAATTATGAAGTTGAATTATATTTTGCTGAACCCTGGCTGGGTATCGGCGGATCGGTTGAAGCGTCGGGAATGCGTTTGTTTGATGTAGCCATCAACAATCAAACTGTTATTAAAGACCTGGATATATGGAAGGAAGCGGGTGCTAATAGAGCGCTTAAAAAGACCTTTACGGCAAAAGTGTCTGATGGTATATTAAGAGTTTCGTTTCCCAATACAAAATCCGGACAGGCCATTATTTCCGCTATTGCTATAGCTGCTGTTAATAAAACTGTAAAACCAGTGCCTGCGTTTGAAACGATCACGGATCTGAAATGTGATGGATGTGTCTATAAAGCCTGGCTGGATGAAGGGGACAAGCTTTTCACCAATAGAACTAACAGTATATACAAGCTGGCCCCGGCATTATTTGGTGCCGAATGGATCAGTTTGTCGCGGGCGGATGAAACAAAGCTGCAATTTACCGCGACTGATACGATTGATGTGTATCTGGCAGTTGAGAAAGGGAATACATTAATATTAAAAGATTTTGAACAGCTAAGTGATTCGATTATTAGTGATGAGAACGGAGGGGAGCGGTATGACATATATCGTAAACGATTTAAAACGGGAGCGCAGGTGTTAATAGATCAGAAAAAACTAGGAATGATTGGTATCTTACCTGCTACCGGCATGCAACCAGCATACGACCTGAAACCGACTACTTCTTATAAGGCTAATGTTGCTGCTACGAATAACAACGTAGCTAAAGAGGTTGTTTCGGGTGGAGAGCGCACCGTAGTAAAAAATAATGACTCTGCAGAAATAACCTGGCCGATAGCCACCGGTGTAGCCGACGTCTATTCTATAACTGTTAAGTATAATAGTCCGGCAGAACAGGATATAACAGGTTCTTTGCAATTATTCGATGTAAGCAGTAATAAAATGGTGGATGAAGCTGTAGTGTTTAAAACAACCAGGCCGGGTAAATGGAATTATATTACTATTAATACTGGAAGCATGATCAACGCCGGAAGCTATAAAGTGAAGTTGATCACAAAAAATGCAAACGGATTAGTCGTTTCCAATATTGATATACAATAAGCAGTTAATAATGCGACTATGAAGCAATATGGTTTAATTATATTTTTATCTGGAGCATTGGTCAACTCAACGCCCAGTTGGTTTCTTTACGCGTGGTGGATCCCCGCTGCGAGTATACAGTGAATCCTATTGGTATTGAAACTGCTCAACCTTTGTTAAGCTGGGAAATACAGGCTTTCGAAAAAATACGATGCAGGCTGCTTACAGGATACTAGTGGCTGATGACAGCGCATTACTGGTGAATGATAAAGCTAATATCTGGGACTCTAAAAAACTAAGCGCCAGCGATAATCAACAGGTATTACCAAAAGATATTCACATTAAGCCCGCAACAAAGTATTATTGGAAAATAATGGTTTGGGACCAGAAAGGGAATCAATCTGCTTTTAGCAGACCTGCATCCTGGCGAACCGGTCTTTGGAATGCAGAAGACTGGAAAGGTGCCCGATGGATTGCTTATAGCGAATTGCCGGATAGCAATAAATATGTTCCGTTAATGCACGGTAGCGGTAAAAAGAGTGGGGGGGAAGCGGCCTGATCTGCTGCCCTTATTCAGAAAGGATATCAGCATAAATAAGGAGGTAAAAGCAGCTACTGTATTTATTTCCGGCCTCGGCCATTTTGAAATGAGCATCAATGGCAGCAAAATCGGCGATAATTTCTTAGACCCGGGATGGACACAGTATGCCAAACAGGCGCAATATGTAACATTTGATATTACGGACAGATTGCGCAATGGCACGAATGCTTTGGGTGTAATGCTGGGTAATGGTTTTTATTATATTCCCGGAGAACGGTATCGTAAGATGACAGGCGCTTACGGTTACCCCAAAATGATTGCCCGTGTATTGGTAGAATACATAGATGGCACAGCAGAAAATATTGTTTCTGATGCTTCCTGGAAAACGGCACCTTCACCCATCTATTTCTCAAGCATTTATGGTGGAGAAGATTACGATGCCAACCTGGAAAAGAAAGGTTGGGATAAAATGGGCTTTAATGATGCAGCATGGAAAAATGCAATCACAACAACTGGGCCGGAGTTGGTAGCGCAGTTGGTATGCCCGTAAAAGTTATGCAACGTTTTACGCCGGTTACTCAAAACAAATTAAGACCAGGTGTATGGATTTATGACCTGGGGCAGAATTTTTCAGGAATTCCCTATATAGAAGTTCAGGGAAAAAGGGTGATACAGTGCGTATTATACCTGCTGAGCTTTTAACCGATAGTGGTACTGCCAATCAAAAACATACAGGTTCTCCGCATGTATATACTTATATCTTAAAAGGTGATGGCATTGAAAAATGGAATCCCCGTTTTTCCTATTATGGATTTAGATATTTACAGGTTGTAGGTGCAGAGCCTAAAGGATCTGCCTATAAAGAGTATCCAGTGCTTCAAAAAATAGAAGGATGGCATTTACGCAACAGTACTGCTGTTAACGGGAGCTTCCGCAGTTCCAATGATTTGTTTAATAAAACGCATCAACTGATTCAGTGGGCGCTGAACAGCAACTTTACCAGTGTATTTACCGACTGTCCGCATCGCGAAAAACTGGGATGGCAGGAGCAGGTGCATTTGATGGGTAACGCCATACAGCACAACTACGATATCGTTTCCTTCGCACATAAAATAATGCGTGATATACGCACGCAACAATTAACTGATGGATTAGTACCGGCTACTGTACCTGAATTTACAGAAATGCACTTTGCCGATGGCTATTTCAGGGATTCTCCCGAGTGGGGAAGTACTTCTATTATCTTTCCCTGGTATATGTACCAATGGACGGGAGATAAACGTCTGCTGACGGAAAACTATACCGCTATGCAGCGTTACTTCAAGTACCTGCAATCAAAAGATAGTAGCTTTATCCTGATGCACGGGTTAAGCGATTGGTATGACCTGGGACCTGACAGGCAAGGCTTCTCACAATTAACGCCCATGGGTTTAACTGCTACCGCTTACTATTATTATGATGCGCATTTGTTAGAACAGATAGCAACGGCATTGGGCAATAAAGAAGATGCAAAAATGTATCAAAAGATCGCACTGGATATTAAAGAAGCCTTTAATAAAAAATACTTTAATGCAGCTACAAAACAATATGGTTCGGGCAGCCAGACCTCAAACGCGATCCCATTATTTATGCAGTTGGTAGAGCCTCAACATTATGATGCGGTATTAGCGCACCTGGTAGAAGACATTCGCAACAAAGACAATCGTTTAACAGCAGGTGATATTGGTTACAGATATGTATTGAAAGCATTGGAAGCCGCCGGCCGGTCAGACCTGATCTACGATATGAACAGCCGTAGTGATATACCCGGTTATGGGTACCAGCTGGCAAAAGGTGCAACTGCATTAACAGAGTCCTGGCAGGCCTTGCCCACTGTCTCCAATAATCATTTTATGTTAGGTCATTTAATGGAATGGTTTTACACTGGCTTATGTGGTATTGGTCAGGCGCCGGGTTCGATTGGTTTTAAAGATATAGAAATAAAACCTCAGCCGGCAGGAGATATTAAAGAAGCAAAAGCCACCTATCATTCTGTAAACGGTTTGATTTCCGTAAACTGGAAAATAGAAGGAAACGTGTTCAAATTAGGAGTAGCAATCCCTCCCAATACAAAAGCTACTATTTACTTCCCTGCTGAATATAAGAAGCAGCCTGTAAAGATTGGCTCAGGCGCTTATGAATTCTCTGTAAAACAATAAAAATGAAGCATTGCATAATAGGGTTGATTTGTTTAACTATAACCGGTCTGCTGCAGGCGCAGCAACCCGCTGTAGTTCCGCAGGCGGAGATGCAAAAATATACGAAGAGGTAAAGACGCCGTATAAGTATGGCCTGGTGCTATTACCGCCGGATACCGGCAAGAAAATAGATTGCCCTACCGTTTATAAAGCCGGCAACACCTGGTACATGAGCTATATAGCTTTTGACGGTAAAGGGTATGAGACCTGGCTGGCCAGCAGCAAAGACCTGCTGAACTGGAAAAACCTGGGAAGGCAGATGTCTTTTACAAAAGAGGGTTGGGACCAAAACCAGAAAGCAGGCTACAATGCATTGGTAGATACTAAATGGGGTGGGAGCTATCAGTTAAACAAATATCAGGCTAAATATTGGATGTCTTATTTCGGGGGCTCTTCATCAGGTTATGAACCGGAACCGCTTTCAATAGGAATGGCTTATACCACTAAAAAGCCTACACAGGCATTTGAATGGCAGCGCCTGGATCACCCCGTGCTGTCCTCATCTGACAAAGATGTACGTTGGTGGGAGAACCGCAATAAACTGTTCAAGAGTTACGTCGTGGAAGACAAGGTTGGTCAAACGGGCCATCAATTTATTATGTACTATAATGCGGTGGGAGATTCTTTACCCAATAATAAGCCCACCCGCTGGTATGAACGCATAGGTATGGCTGTTTCCAATGATATGGTCAGCTGGAAGAGATATCAACGCGAGCCCGTAGTTCATCATTCAAGAGGTATTACGGGCGATCCGCAAATACAACAGATAGGTAATGTTTGGGTGATGTTCTATTTCGGTGCCTTTTGGAAAGGAAGAGAAACAGAGACTTTCAACCGGTTTGCCTGCTCTTACGATCTCATCAATTGGACAGACTGGAACGGGGATGATCTGGTGAACTCAACGATTGATATTGATAAGAAATATGCACACAAATCTTTCGTGCTAAAGCATAAGGGTGTGGTATATCATTTCTATTGTGCGGTGGATGCAAAAGATAACAGGGGCATAGCGGTTGCTACTTCAGCAGATAAGGGGAGTAGCCGTATTAAATTTTAAATAATGCTATATTAAAAGGTCGGTGTAAAGAAAGCTGCAGGGATTTAATATGGTAAATAAATGTGCTTTTTATAAACTGCATTAGCGAAAAGAGCGTAGTAAAGACAAGGAAAGGGTTCAAAATTCATTTGTGATTATGATTAAATATATAAGGTTGGTTCGATTTTGTTTCATGCTGATAAGCCTGATGCCATTGCTAAGCCAGGCGCAAAGCCCCGGCAGATAACAGACTTTAATAAAGGATGGTTATTTACTTTGGGTGATGACAGCAGTTATGCTAAAACAGGTATTGATTCAAAAAATTGGAGAAAACTGGATCTCCCACACGACTGGAGCATTGAAGGGAAGTTCGATTCAACACATCCTGCCCGCAATGCAGGAGGTGCCTTGCCCGGAGGCATTGGTTGGTACCGCAAAAGCTTTACTACCAACAGTGCAGGGAAGAAAGTATATATAGAGTTTGACGGTGTTCATAGAAATAGCGAAGTATGGATCAACGGGCAGTACCTGGGCAAATGGCCTTACGGCTATACTGCCTTTCGTTATGAGTTAAGTCGTTGGCTGAAACCAGCCGGTCAACTGAACACGGTAGCTGTGCGGGTCGATAATTCGCAACAGCCCAATTCACGCTGGTACACGGGATCTGGAATTTACAGGGATGTAAGATTAGTAGTTACCAATAAAACGGCCTTCAAACATTGGGGCTCTTTTATAACTACACCCGATGTGAGTAAGACGCGTGCAACTGTATCAGTTGAGCATGACATAAAGCAGGAGGGTAAAGGTACTTTGAAATTTATTTCGGCTATTTATGATGCGCAGGGCAGGAAGGTAAGTGAGTCAGATGCATCAACTAAAAAAATGACAAATATTACCAGGCAATGACAGTTGATCAACCACTTTTATGGTCTGTGGATCGACCTTACTTGTATAAAATGGTTACAAAGGTTTACCAGGATAGTAAATGGGTAGATGAGTATACATCTGTATTTGGTATTCGCTATTTTAATTTCGATGTTAATGATGGATTTTCTCTCAATGGCGAATATCTGAAAATACTGGGTGTTTGCCAGCATCACGACCTGGGCGCGTTAGGAGCTGCTTATAACGAATCTGCTGCTCGTAGACAATTAAGAATATTAAAAGAAATGGGTGTTAACGCCATTCGCATGGCACATAATCCTCCTGCAGCGAGGTTGTTGGATCTTTGCGATGAAATGGGCTTCCTGGTGATGGATGAGAGCTTTGATATGTGGGCTAAAAAGAAGAACAAGTTTGATTATTTCAGCGATTTTCCCGAGTGGCATCAACGAGACCTGGAGCACATGGTAAAGCGCGACCGCAATCACCCCTCCATTATTATGTGGAGTATCGGAAATGAAATACGTGAGCAGTTCGATTCAACAGGGATCACAATAACCCGGGAATTAGTTAAAATAGTAAAAGATATTGATACCACACGACCTGTTCTTTGTGCATTAAGTGAAAGTGACCCATCCAAAAATTACATTTATCAGTCTGGTGCACTGGACATGGTTGGTTTAAACTATAAGATCGATTCCTATAAAGATTTTCAGAAAAATTATCCAGGTGTAAAAGTGATCGCCTCCGAAAATGTATCAGGACTGGCGAGCCGGGGGCACTATGATATGCCATCTGACTCTCTTCGTTTATGGCCATCATCTTCACAGTTTAAATATGTAGAAAATGGTAACCCTGATTATACGGTTTCTGCTTATGATAATGTGGCGGCTTATTGGGGTGTAACCCACGAAAACAACTGGTGGCAGGTAAAACGTTATAAATACATGTCCGGGCTTTTTGTATGGAGTGGCTTCGATTTCCTGGGAGAGCCGGTACCTTATCCTTATCCTGCTCGTAGTTCTTATTACGGTATTATAGATATGGCAGGCTTTCCTAAAGATGTATATTACATGTACCAGAGCGAGTGGACTAATAAAACGGTACTACACCTTTACCCCCATTGGAACTGGAAGCAGGGCCAGTTAGTAGATGTGAAAGCTTATTATAATAATGCGGATGAAGTAGAACTTTTCCTAAACGGAAAGTCGTTGGGAAGAAAAACAAAAATAGATACAGCTTTTCATGTGATGTGGCGTGTACCTTATGAATCTGGTGAGTTAAAAGCCGTGTCTTACAAAAATAAAAAGCAGGTACTAACCAGGGTAATTAAAACAGCCGGGGCTGCTTACCGGTTAGAACTTTTGGTTGAAAATAAAACTATTGACAGCAAAAAAAATGAGCTGTCTTTTGTCACCGCCAGGGTAGTAGATAAAGCTGGTAACCTGGTTCCGGGCGCTGATCAGTTAGTAAAAATAAACATACAAGGCGCTGGTATAGTTGAGGGAATGGATAATGGAAATCCTGCAGATACGAACTCGCTTAAAGATGCACAGCATCATATATACAAAGGGTTATTGCTCGCAATGATCAAAGGGGTGAAGCCGGGTCAGTTGAAAGTTACCTTAAGTGCTGATGGACTGCTACCTGCAACTACTTTGATAACCGTAAAATAAATTTAACTCCTAACTAAAAGTCATTCATGAAAAAATATTCGCAGGTTTACTTGTAGGCGCTACCTTAGCAGCTGGCTACGCCAGTTTAGCTAATAATAGCTTTACAGTACGAGAGCCGCAACCGCCTAAACACCGTGCAGGTATTGTGTTGGAGGAGTTTCTTTATAAAAAAGCTGATTTCCCTTCCTGCCATTCAGCTACTATATTGGAGTTGACGAATGGAGAGTTGCTTTGCACTTTCTTTGGTGGAACTTACGAACGTCATCCCGATGTGGAGATCCGGATTTCGCGTAAAACCAGGGAGGGCAAATGGCTGGAGCCGGTGAGTGTTGCAAATGGAATACAACCCAACGGTACAAGATTACCCACCTGGAATCCAGTGCTGTTTCAGCCTGCGGGTGGCGTTTTGACATTGTATTACAAAGTGGGTCCCAGCCCGAAAGAATGGTGGGGTGAATATAAAACCTCTACAGATAACGGTCATACCTGGAGTGCGGCTCAAAAGCTGGAGGCCCCGATTTTAGGACCTATAAAGAATAAGCCTATACAATTAAAAGATGGTGTGATTCTCTCTGGTTCGAGTTCAGAAGAAAATGGTTGGCGCATACATGTGGAACGTAGTATAGATGGAGGTAAAACCTGGAACTTGATAGGGCCATTGAACGATGGCAAGAAGATAAGGGCCATTCAGCCTACACTGCTTACTTATAAAGACGGAAGCATACAAATGCTGAGCCGTACATCAAATAAAGACAATGAATTGATTGCTGAAAACTGGTCAACCGATGAGGGATTAACCTGGTCGGAAATGAAAATGACCAGTCTGCCTAATAACAATTCGGGACTGGACGCTGTGACCCTGAAAGATGGTCGCCAACTGCTTATATACAATCATGCTACCCGCAATCAACCTAAAATGGGACATAAAGGTAGAGGCGTTATTAACCTGGCTGTGAGTAAAGATGGAAAGAACTGGGAAGCTGCACTGGTATTGGATTATATAGATGAAGCCGAAAAACAATATTCTTATCCTTCCATTATTCAAACCAAAGATGGTCTGGTACATATTGTTTATACCTGGCATAGAGAGCGGATCAAACATGTGGTTATTGATCCCGATAAGTTAGTAACCTATCCTATTAAAAATGGTAAATGGCCTGCTGATAAAATACCGTTGGTAAAGAGTACAGAGAAATAGGAGTTCCACGTAAGTCATAGTTATTAACGGGATCGTCAGACAAGGAATAAACCCGACTAATGCCATTGCTTTTTAGAAAATATATTTTGTTCATCATCTGTGGTATGCTGACAGGGAATGGCATGGCGCAGGTGAAATATAAAACGGAATACTTCACTTCGGAAGATGGCCTTTCGCATCGCATGGTTTCCACCATGTTTAAAGATGATGATGGTTTTATGTGGTTCGGTACCTGGAATGGCATCAACCGTTTTGATGGCAAAACTTTCAAGTCTTTCAAAACTTCTGCATTGGGTAGCCAGCGTATTCATAACGACAGGGTACGCCAGGTGGTAGACGATCATAAGGGTTTTTATGGATCATTACTTATGATAAATACCTGTACTGTTTTGATAAGCATAAGGAAACCTTTATGCCGGTTAGTGAAACGATTAACCTGGCCTTGGCAAAGAAGGTTCAGGTGCATGGCATCTCTGCTATTACAGATGATCGGATATGGCTGATCACCGTAGATGAAGGAGCTCTTTGTGTACCGCTAAGAAACATCACCCGAGAAAATATTTTGCAATACAGCGCTACTGCTCCGCAAGAGCATACGCTGGACTCCAACCATATTTTTTTATTCATAAAGATGAAGAACAAAATATCTGGATCAGTAACACCGGGGGATTTCAAAATTTGTAAAAGATGGTTCAGGCCATTACAAAGAGAAGCGCCGGGGCAAATAGGCCAGGGACGCAGGAATTTTACCAAGGTTTCAGAAAATACCAACTACCTCTATTTCACCTCGCATAATGGATCGGTAGGGGTATATATTAAAAAGCAGAACAAACTTTACCTCTCGGCATTTGCAGGAGAAACGATAGAGTCTGTACATTGTTCGAAGTTCTCAGGCCTGGTTTACATGGCCACCAATTCCGGTAAACTAGTCACTTGCGAATACAGGGATAAAGGTTTGACTTATGCCACTCGCCAAACGCCCTATGCAATGGGGAATATGTTTGAAGACGCGAACGGTAATCTGTGGATAGAAGCAGTTGATAAGGGTATTTTGCTGTTTAGAAAAGGACAGGATCATTTTAGCTTTTATGCATCCGGTGCAACCAGCAAACGTAATGTCAATAACAGGTTTACGGCGTTCCAGGATTTTAATAAAACCGTATGGATCACCTTTTCCAATGGAGAGTTAGTGTATTATAACGAGCGGGAAGATAAGATGGTTCCTGCTTTGCCGGTAGACGGTTTCTCTAATAAATCATTCAATTCGGTTTACCGTATTTTTTACGACAGTGGGGTATTATGGGTGGGCTCAGAATTCAGGGGCGTTACCAAGTTGATTATCCAGAGAAATATATTTCAGCTTGAAAATATTGGCGAGTCTACACATTTCCCTGATCTTGAAGTAAGAGCGGTATATTTCGACAGGTTAAACAGGCGATGGGCCTCTACACAAGGCGGACAACTGACCGTGCAAAAGAATGGTATAAATCAGCCTGTAACTTTTAATAATAAATTGCTAAAAGATTTTTCGATTGTCGCCTATACCATCACAGAAGATAGCAGGGGTAATATCTGGATTGGAACAAAGAATGATGGTCTTTATAAAGCGATACCCCAGGACCTCGAACGTACCCGCTACCAATTGCAGTATTACCCTACCGTGGCGGATAAAAAGAAAGGATTTCGTATTTATTCTATCCTCGAAGACCGGTTACATAATATCTGGGTAGGATCTTATGATGCTGGTTTAATGCGGGTAAGTGAACAAAATGGTGTTTGCCATTTTCAACGGGTTCCGGTAAGCCTTCCCAAATATCCGGTGAACACGTTTGGACAAATACGACATTTATCCATGGATAAAGACGGTCTGATATGGGTAGCTACTACGGGGGACTACTTACTTTGCAACCCGTACATCTACACAGTAACAATCATTATAAAGTTAAAATATACCGTAAACAGGCTCAAAATGAAGGATTGCCTGATAATGATGTATTGTATTTAATTCCTGCCGCCAAAGGTAAAATGTGGGTAACTACAGCAGGTGGAGGATTTTCACTTGTTACAAAAACCGTAAATGCTGGTCTAAGCTTTGAATCTTTTGGAACCCGGCAGGGTTTGGCAAACGATTATGTGCTCAATGGTGTAGAAGATAAAATGGGTAATGTCTGGGTAACTACTGAGGGAGGACTTTCTTGTTTGCATTCGAAGGATAAGCATATTATAAATTATGACTCTTATGATGGCTTACCTGCCGTTGGGTTTTCTGAAGGTACCTGCGCTAAAGATGCGCAGGGCAACCTGGTTTTTGGCACTTCGCAGGGACTGATAACATTTAACCCGGCTCATTTGCAAAGGGCACTCAAGCCATCAGGAATGTTGCTTACCTCACTGCAGGTCAATAATGTAGAAATAGATCCGGGTGCAGAAAATAGTATAGCAGATAAGGATGTCAATTACATGGATGCATTAATACTGCAGCATGATCAGAATACCATTGCTATTAATTATATGATACCCGACTACAGGAGAAATGTGCATGAGTACAGTTTCAGGCTTGCAGGATTGAATGATAAATGGAGCAGGGATGTTTCCGGGAGAGCTGTTTTCACCAATCTTTCGCCAGGTAAGTATACATTTGAAGTAAAAGGAGAGGGCGAGGACTATACCGAAAGTACATATAGAAAACTTTCCATTACTATTAAGCCGCCTTTCTGGAAGACCTGGTGGGCTTATTGCATTTATGCAATAATTGCTATAGTTATTATCGAACTCATACGCCGTACTATTACCACTATGATCCGGCTGAGAAATAAGGTGATCATCGAGCAACAGCTTTCAGAAATGAAGCTCAACTTCTTCACTAATATTTCCCACGAGCTCCGCACCCCATTGACGCTTATTGTTAATCCCTTGGAGCAGTTGTCGAAAAAGGAAAATCTTTCACCCGAAGGGCAGGGCTATTTATCTGTAATTAATAAAAATGCGAACCGGATGGTGCATTTTATTAATCAGCTCCTGGATTTTCGGAAAGTGCAGTCAGATAAGCTACAGCTCAATCGCTCGGGTGTAGACCTGGTTCAACTGGCGCACGATACTGCTGCACATTTTAAAACAGAGCAATCTGAGAAGGCGATTGTCTTTCAAATCAGAAGCGATCAATCGAAACTAACAGCTCATATCGATGGAGAAAAAATTGCGACAGTGATCTATAATCTCCTGGCGAATGCATTTAAATTCACACCTCCGGGCAAATCTATTTACCTGAATATTATTTCGGATGAAGAAAGTATTGTAGTAGCGGTGGAAGATCAGGGGCCTGGTGTAAAGAAAGATCAGCTGGCGGATATTTTCGAACTTTTTCACAGCGGTGCATATACGGATAACCGGCAGATGAAGGGAGTGGGAATAGGACTAGCACTGGCGAAAGAGCTGGTTACACTACATGGTGGGCATATCGAAGCCTTTAATAATGAGTTTGGCGGGCTTACGGTAAAGTTTTCACTGAAAAATATAAAGACTGCAAATCCTGGCAATGAAGATGAGGAAAACAAAGCCAAATCTTTCGGGCTTATACATGCAATAGATGCCCAACCCGGCGAACCAGTAATTGAACAGGCTGGGGAATACCAATTGCCACAGGTATTATTGGTGGAGGATAATGAAGAGCTGCGGATATTTTTAACGCAGCAGCTAAAAGAGTACTACAATGTAAGCACCGCTATCAATGGACTGGAAGGATACGCCATTGCACAAGAACTGCAACCAGACCTGATTGTCAGCGATGTGATGATGCCGGAAATGAATGGGATAGAAATGCTGGACCGGTTAAAAAGCAACATACATACAAGTCATATCCCTGTTGTACTGTTAACCGCAAAATCATCTGTAGAAAGCCAGATCGAAGGATTGAAGTATGGAGCCGATTTTTATATCACCAAACCGTTCAACAGCGACCTCCTTTTTGCGTCAATTAATAGTTTGCTGAAACAAAGAGCCCGTTTGTTCGGAATATTAGGTAGCCGGCCCCCGGCATCACCTCCAAAAACGATAAAAGCCCAACCGGTTGCCCCGGCAGTAAAAGCCGAACCAGCTGAATCAGTAGAAAAACCGGTTGTGACTGAAAAGGATGAACAGTTTCTAAAAGAAGTGATCAAAGTGGTAGAGGACAAAATGGGCGATTATAATTTCAATATTGAGCTGGTAGCGGGATCTATGAGTATGGGCCGGACTACTTTTTATAAGAAATTCAAAAGCCTCACAGGCATTACTCCGGTTGAATTTGTAAAAGACCGGAGACTGGATAAAGCCAAAGCCTATCTCGATTCTTGTATGGTTAATATATCCGAGGCTGCCTATAACAGCGGATTCAATAATCCGAAGTATTTCAGCACCTGTTTTAAAGAACGCTTCGGTGTCTCCCCAACCGATTATTTGAAAGGCAAAAAATAGCCGATCATTCCAATAGGTCCCAAACATCTTTATAGTTAGTAATGGGAATGCAGATGCCGTTGTTGAAACATATTTGTGAATCCTCTTTTTGCTGATAAATTTCACTTCATTCATATTGGCGATATAAGACTTGTGGACCCTTACAAAATGAGCAATGCCAACGAGCTGTTCTTCAAAATGGATTAATGGTCTGCTCGCAGTAACGGTTGATCCATCTTTTTTAACAATTTTAGTATAACTGCCATCTCCTTTGCAATAGAGAATCTCCTCTGTTGGTATCAATGCAGATCCGTTATAACCTTTTACGATCACATTTCGACGTGCATTATTTTGAGTTTGTATCGCCAGCAACTCTTCTTTTAATAACCGAAGCTGTTGCATGCTAAACAGGGCTGCCTTACTTTTAACCTTTTCAACGCTGTTGATCAGTTCTTCGGGATCTATGGGCTTTAGTAAATAATCGACAGCCGCATACCTGAAAGCCCTTACGGCGTGCTCGCTGTATGAAGTAACAAAGATGATGGAATGGCTGGAGGTTCTGCTACCTAATTTGTCCAATACATCAAAGCCTGAGTGCGCACCAAGGTCAATATCCAGGAACAGGATATCCGAAGCGGTGGTTTGCAGCACTTCCAGGGCTGTCTCATAACTTCCTGCTTCAGCAACTACTGCTACCTCAGGTATATGTTCCTTTATTAAAAGGTGCAATACACTTCTTGCCGAAGCTTCATCATCAATAATGATTGCTTTCATCTTGTTTTTTTAAATACGTCTAAGGTAATAGCGGGTAAGCTTATGGTACAGTTAACACCAGAACGGTTTATGTTATTTTGAAGAGTTAAAGTACCCGTTCCATATTTTTTCCTGATGGTAAATAGCTGTTCCTGTATAATAGAAAGGGCGTGATTATTGAGTATTAACAGATTCTTGTCCAGGGATGGACCATCATTTGTAACCTTGATTTCAATGGTCTTTTCCTCTCTTCCGGGCGGATCAAGGCTTATGCGGAGATCAATTGAACCTTTTTGCCCGATATGGGTAACACCATGTTCTATAGCATTTTCAATAATCGGCTGCAGCATTAATGCCGGTATCAGGTATTCATGTATATCCATGGCGGGATCCATATCCTCGCGGTATTCAAAAGAAGTCAAAACGATGCTGTTGTACCGCCACATAATGTCTTAAAAAAGTAAGCACATCGTTTATAGTAGCAAATTGTATCTGGCTTAAATTAATAAAGCCCCGCATTAAAAGAGCCACCTGGTTAAGATACACCAGGGCTTCTTTATTTTGGTTTTTAAGTATAAAAACGGTCAGCGGGTTGAGCGCATTAAATATAAAATGGGGATTGAGCTTAGCAAATAAGGCTACCATTTCCTGCTGTACCAAATCGTTGTAAAGTTTATTTTCTTTTTCCTGCGCTTCGCGAATGGCTGATTGCTTTTGCTGTTTGAGCTGCCTGCGTTTCTCCTTTTGAACCCATAGCAGGCCAATAACAGTCAGTGCGCCAATCCCAAGTAGTAAACTTAGCATCAGTACCCTGTTTCTTTGTAAGGCAATGCTTTTTCTTTTTCTATCAGTTGCTTTTCTGCCTTGAGCCTGGTGATTTCCTGCTCATGTTTCAGCAGTTGGTCGCTTTTCTCCCGCTTATTGATCAGGCTATCAATGTGACTGCTTTTTTTAATGCAGATATAGATTTTGTCCATTGCTGCTGTTTTTCGTACAAACGGCTCATAATGGAAAAATACCGGTACTGTGTTCCCAAGGGTGTTTCGCCATCATCCTGCTGGGCGCTAATAGTCATAAAATGCAGGGCGCTATCGTATTGGCCACGGCTCATATAAATTTCGGCTATATTATATAGATGGTCTTTTTGAAAAAGGATGTTACCATCTATCGATGAAGCTTTGATAGCCCTGCGGTAAAAAAATAATGCGCTATCAGGTTGTTCCAGTTGTTCATAACAAAAACCCGCTGAGCCATAAATGACCGCATTCAATACTGTTGACGGAGTTTGATTAAAGATGTGAAGAAATTTGCTCATGTGCTCATGGCGCCGTAGAGAATCCCCGCTATTCTCCAGGGGAAAATAAGAAATGAGATTTTTAAGGGTATAAAGTATTTTAACAGTGTCCTTCAGTTGCTCAACAGCATGAAGACTTTCCCCGAGGTACCTGGCGGCTAAACGCTTGTTGCCCTGTGCTCCCATCATAAATCCCAGGCTATTGGTGAGTGCCGCAATATCAGTAATGCGTGTACTGCTGTCAATATTTTTGTATGCTTCCAGAAAGTAAAAGGTAGCAGAGTCTATAATATCCATTTGAGCATATATTCCGCCCATGGTATATAATACCGGTAAGTACTGATCTTTATTCCCCGATTGCTCTGTGAGTTGGATAGCTTTTTTTACCTCGTCGATCGCTTTTTCAAATTTACCCGAATTGGACAATGCATGGGCTTTTACGTAGGATGCCGAAATAATGCCATTGGTGTCTTTAAGAGACCTTGCAAGATTTTGAGATGAATCGGCAAAGTAAAGAACGCTGTCTGCATGCTTTTCCTGGTAAAAATAAGCCCGTTTCAGCAGGTTTTTAATAGTCGTTTTTGCTGAGTCCTGAAGCTGGAAATTTTTAGGGCTACTGTCTTTAACAGTACAGGATAGCATATACAGCAGGCAAATACATGTAATGCCGGCGCCGGATTGGCGAAACAAGCTGGATGAACATCCTTTGTACAACATTTATTCCGGCTTTAGTTTTCTTTACGTTTCAATATCGTGCAGCATCGGTAATTCCATCAGCCGTTAAACGCAGGTTATCTGTTAAAACGGATATACAATAGATGACACTTGCTTGCCTGGCAGTTCAATTGATGCTGTAACGAAGTTGTTGGTTTTGAATTTCGAAAAGTAAATTTTAGAAGATAATGTAAAAGTAGAGAATTTGGATTGCATTCAAATTTTTGTACAGGTAAATAATTTGATACTGCATTTTGTACAAAACTTATGGCCACCTGAAGATTATTTTGTGGTAATGCTCTTTTGTAGCCCTAATTCACCAACGAACAATTGAAGCCATTTGGCGGCAACAATAAATAAGCAGGGTTTAGAAAATTATCCTGGCGTTTCGTGAAACAGTAACGCAATGATTAATGCGATCATAGTTATTTCGTAGATTATTTTAATACGCAATGTATATTAATCAGTAGCGCTTTTTTAAAGTTGCAGCATCGCCCTGGCTTTGCGCCACTTCTGCGTTACATGATCCGGCAAATCTGCCATACAAAAGTGTAGCATAAAACCAAAACGTAATGATTCAGTTTTTTATTTATTCCTGGTTAGTATTTTATCTATTGTTGGGCATTTTTTTAATGCTCAGGCTTAAGAGATAATTAGCGGTAATGAAAAAGATCCAAACCCGTTTTTCAAAAATCACCTTATAGCTGGTAACCTTCAAAAAATATTTCGGCTGGTTTGCAAAACAATCTGGCACTTTTAAAAAAAGGCGATAGAAGTTTTGATTTGTATATGTTTCTTTTGCACCGAAATTTTAAAATGATAATACATAGTATTGATGTAGTTAATTTTTAAAGTCTTAAACTCTTCTTTCAGAAACCATAGCGTTGTAGCAGTGGCAGTTTGCGGGTATCCGTAGCTGTCAGTGATGAATATGTTTTAAAAGCCCCTGGAAAAGGATGATGGCGTAATTGCCCGGGATCAGATCTAAGTTTTAAAATATATCTTATCACAATTGAAATTTTATGGAAATGAAAAAAATGAGTTCGACCTATTTTAACAAGAAAAAATGGGAGATTCCGACAAAAATCTTCCGGCCTTCAATCTTAAAAATATTCATCCTGTTAATGGCGCTTTCCTCGCAGGTGTCCTTCGCTCAAACCTGCGCAACTTCGGAAAGAACCCAGAATATCAATTTTGCTCAGGGGCTAGCAGCGCCGTTACTGTATCCGGCTCGAATATCAACGGCTGGCTAGGGACCGGAGCTGGTACAGTGCTCAGTGGCGGCAGTACTTATTTTAGCGACAATAATGAAACGCAAACTTTCTCACAATCAGTTACCGGGGTAAATTTAAAAGGCAACGGTGCCATTTTTACATTGGTTTTCACTGCTTTTAATGGTAGCAATAATGATATTGAGGACGGTGACAGGGCTAATTTCGTTATCAGCTATGGAGGAACGGTATATGCAACGCTTGCTACAACAGATGGCAGCGGCCTTACCGGTACCATCACTTTTTCCAACGGAGCAACCGGGTCTATAAACGGAGGAGCAGCCGCGCTGTACCAGTAAATTTTGTAATTTCTGATCCAACTGCTACCAGGAAAACCCTGGTACTGCATTTGCCTGTAACAATTCCCAATTCGGGTAACCTCCAGATGCAGTTTCAGCCTTTTCAGCGGGGCCATCATTGGCTTCAGATGATTATACTATTTTTACTGCCAGTTTAAAAGCCTGCCCGATAATTTATTCCGGTACTGTTTTAGACGATGGCAACGGGTTGAAAGATGGCGCCATAAATGGTACAGGCACTAATGTTGGTGGCTTGCAGGTAGCTTTATACGATGGGGCGGGCAATATAGTTCCGGGAACCACCACTAATGTAAATGCTGATGGTACTTACACCATTGCTTATGCAGGTTCAGGAACATTCAGCGTAGGTATTGTTAACTTACCCGCCAGCTATGTGTATATTGGTGAAAAACGCAATACGGATCTTATCAGCGATGGTACAGTGAACGGGAAAGCCGGTCAGATAACCATTACCAACAGCTCAACCAATACAGACCACCCCAACAACCTTCTAGGCATTAATGCCCGCCCTGAAACCTATGCCGTAACAAGCACTGTAACAGGCGCTCCAGCGTCGGTGAGTTTTACTGCTTTAAGTCCTTTACAGGGAAGCGATCCTGAACAGCAATCGACCCAGGGAAGTTGGTCAGGTACGGGAGAATCCATACAAATCACCACATTGCCTACGAATTCCTTTCAGCTGGTATATAATAATGTAGTGGTTACAGCGGGCCAGGTTATCAGTAATTATGACCCCGCATTAATGGTTATACGCCCTACCGCAGGCACACCTGCCGGCACTTCTTCCACCAGCTTTGGTTATGTAACAGTAGATGCCAACGGTACGCCCGACCTGACGCCGGCAACTTATACGATCAATTTCTCGCAGTCGCTACCTGTATTATTCGGTGAGCTCACGGCTACTATCCATAACGGTCAGCTGGATGTGCAATGGTCTGCTTTGTCAGAAAAGAACAATAGCTTGTTTGTAATTGAAGCTTCAACCGACGGAGCACATTTTACAAAAATAGGGGAGGTGCGTTCCAGGGCTGCAAATGGAAATTCTGATAGCAGGTTGGAATATGAATGGACCCTGCCTGTTTCCGGCATTAGCCTGGGCATCAGCCTGTTATTAATGGGAGGGTCAATTTTAAGCTTTCGTCGCAGGCTGCAGATATGGATGATAGTTGTGCTTGCCGGTTGTGCTATCGCGGTTACCGGATGCCAAAAAGTAGTGACCTGGCGGCTGAGGTAAGCGGAAAGCCTCTTTTTATAAGAATAGCTCAGGTGGATCATGATGGAACTTCAAAGTATTCTGAATCGGTAAAGGTCATTCAGAAATAGTATATCAACGATTTGTTTAGAAGCGGGAATGTGGTCTCCGGGTCTTTCAAGGCCGGGTTACCACTTCCCTTTTTATGGGCCACCAGAAAATGTATTAAGATCATTTCCTGGCTATCATAATGCTTATTCTGGCTTTTAAAACCTGCATGGTGTTCATTTATACCAGGTATCAATAATTGAACCCTATAAGCCAAAAACCGGGCCTTCTTTTTCCAGGCTCTGTTTAAGTTTGCGCAATAAAAATTTTGAAATTATATAAGTATGGCCCCTGACTAACCGTTTAATTTTTTCTTAATCATGTTGATAGCTTACTAAAATCAACCAATCTGGTTAATCGTTACAAGTACGCCCGCTATTTTCATAGAGGGCTTTTTTATGCCCGCGCGAGAGATGATGAGAATAGCCCACTAAACAATAAGCTCTGTTTGGGGACTCCCTTAAGGTTGATAGAATTCCATTTGCTTAAAAATGTAAACGTTTACTTTTTGATTATCAGTTATTTATACCAGGTGTCAAAAATTGAACCTATTGCGATAAAATTCAAACCTCTTTTTTTACCCTGAAAATTAAGTTTGTGACATGTAAACGGTTGCAATAAAAGGAAAAGACATACAAATCCATTTAAGAAGGATTGCTGCTTATTTTTTACTGCTCATTTTGTCAGGGTTCGTTTATTAAGTGTTTAAATGACAATTAATAAGAGAGCTGATGATTTCAAAAAATGAAATCGTTTTCATGATGAGGTTAAAATAAACGATGAACTAAACTTTCACTTAAAAATAAAAGCCATATGTATTTCAAGCATATTTTGAAATTTACGTGCCTGTTGTTGCTTATTGCTCTCTGCCATAACCAGGCGATAGGACAAACAAAGAGCATTACAGGTGTTGTGGTTTCGGATTCAGCCAATGCTCCGCTGGAGGGAGTTACTATTAGTGTAAAAGGCGGAGTGTCGTCCGTTACAACCGATAAAAACGGCCGGTTTACTTTAAATGCGCCTTTAGGAAAAACGATCCTGGTCTACTCTTATGTGGGGTATGAGCGGGGAGATGTTGAAGTGCCTGAATCAGGAGAGATCTCGATTTCTATGAAAAAGCTGGATCTTAAAATGGATGAGATCGTGGTGGTGGGATATGGAACCCAGAAACGATCAAAGTTAACGGGTGCTGTAGCTAAGGTAGACCCCGAAGAAGTTCAGGATATTCCGGTAGCCAATATTGCTGCGGCTTTAAGAGGGCGTGTGGCAGGTTTGGGTGTTACCCAGGTTTCCGGCAGACCGGGAGCCGCATTACGCTGAATATCAGAGATGCCCAGGCCAATTCGCTAACCGGCGGTACTGCCGAGCCTTTGTACGTGGTTGATAACATGATCGTCAACAAAGCCACCTTTGACAACCTGGATCCTTCCATGGTGGAGGATATTAGTATTTTGAAAGACGCTTCGGCTGCCATCTACGGTGCTGCCGGTGCAAAAGGTGTGGTTTTGATTACCACTAAAAGGGAAAAGCGGGTCCGCCCAGGATCACTTACAACGGATTCGTTGGACATATGGATGCTATTAAGATTCCGGAAATGCTTTCTGCCTACGATCATGCCAAACTGCTTAACGAAAGCTATAAATTAACCAATACCACGAACGGCAACTTTTTTGATGAAGAAGACCTGGAAGTACTTAAAAATATGAACTATAAGAGTTGGTTCGATGAGCTCTGGCAGGCTGCCATTATGCAGCGGCATAATATTAATATTTCAGGAGGTACCGACCGCATGACCTTTTTATGGGGGGTGGCTATCAAAACCAGAATGGTAACTACGCAGGTTTGAAAGTTGACCGGTTTACATTTCGAGCGGGCGTTTCTGCCAAACTATATAAGGGGTTGAAAGCCGAGATCAATGTGAACATAGATAATAATATTAATTACAGTAAAAACGGATTGGCTGACAACGACAAAACTTTTCTGCAAAACGTAATTGTGGTGCCTAAATGGACGCCTATTAAAATAGGTGAAGAGTTTGTGAACTACACCGCAGGTAGTAACAACTTTAATAACCCTTTGGCGGTAATCGCTTCAGGTTTTTACAACGATCAGAAGAGGAGGGGATATGGACTCAATGGTAGTCTTACCTACGCGCCTGAAGGCGGGCCGTTGAAAGGACTGATCGCCCGGGTACAGGCATCCAGCACCGCAAGGGCTACCAAGTTTGAAGAATACCGCCCTATGTACCTGGTTGCTGAGTTTAAGCGTGCCGGTAATAACGGAGCTTTGTTTACCGATACGGTTACCCGTCGTGTGGAGAGATTTGGAGGAGGCAATGCCCGCTTGTTACAACGTTCTGATGAAAGCAGCGACTACCGCATATTTGGAACCCTGCAATATGCACGCTCTATTGGTAACCACGACTTCAGCGTGTTGGTGGGTGGTGAGCAATCGGAAGCCAGCAGCAGTGGGATGGGATACCTGTATGTTAACCAGCAGATCAGGGATAACCCATATTACTGGGCTTTTGACCCCTCTCCGCAGGTAGAAACTCCTAAAGCAGCTGAGTCAGGGAAACGTTCTTTCTTTGGAAATTTTATCTACACACTTAACAGTAAATACACGCTGGAGGGAACTGCCCGTATGGATGCCTCCTCCAACTTTGCTACTGAAAATATGTGGGGCTTCTTCCCAAGATTGGGTGCCGGTTGGGAAGTAAGTAAGGAACCTTTCTTCAAAGAAAACGTCAACTTCATTAATTATCTTAAATTAAGAGCCAACTATGGTTTAACGGGTGATGACCGCGTGGGAAGCACCTTCTGGTTTGAGCGTTACAAGATCAATATAGGTTCTTATTTATATGGAGAGACTTATGTACCGGGTGTAAGACCTGATGTATTTCCTAACCCTGATATTACCTGGGAGAAGAAAGCAACGATGAACTTTGGCTTTGATCTGTCATTTTTTAAAGACAAGCTAACATTTAGTTTTGATGCATTCCAGGACCGTGCTTACGATGTATTTGATAAAGGCAATGATCTGAACTTCCCTATGTTCGCAGGTTTCGCTGCTCCGGTTTTGAACTGGCGTATACGCCACACATGGGGCACAGAATACAGTATCGGGTATAACGCCCGTTTCAGCCAGGATATAAGATTTACAGCACGTATGAACTTTGGTTTTGGTAGTTCGGTAATGGAGCGTACTTTCTACAACCGCTACGATCTGTGGCAGGATGCTGTGTCTTTAGCGCAAACCAGCTTTGGTACAGACCCCGCAAGTTTAACAGCTCTAATATAGGCCTCAGATACAAAGGCATGTTCCGTAGCCAGGAAGAGGTTGATGCATTTTTAGCTAAGAATCCCAAGTATACATTGAACGGTAGTGTTCCGCAGCCGGGCTGGCTTTATTTTGAAGACATAGATGGCGATGGAGTTATAACAGACAGGGACCAGACTTTCTTATTCGATCGTACTAATCCATGGCTGGTAACTGGTATACAGTTAGGGTTTATCTATAAAACTGTTGATGTTCGCCTGAACATCGGCGTCAACCTGGGTGGCAAAGTATTTTACGATGCAGATACCAGGAGCACTCAGGCCAGTATTACCAAGAATGTTCCAGCATTTTGGACTGATACCTGGACTCCTGAAAATACCGATGCCAAATTTCCGAGATATGATGATCCTTATATAAGAACCAACTCAGACTTCTGGGCGGTGAATGGTACCACCATCCGGGTAAATGATTTAACTATAGGTTATTCGCTCGCACCCAAAACTATACGGAGGATAGGTTTGAGCACAGCGCGGCTTGTTTTCTCCGCCAACAATTTATGGACGATCGTTAATCCTTTAAAGTACAAGGATCCGGATACATTCAGCTACCTCGATTATCCCACGATCAGAACTACTTCTATCGGTATCAACCTGGGATTATAATATCAAACGGTTTTAATAATTAAACATATTAAGATGAAATGCTTTTTCAATAAAAAATCGATCCTTTTAGGCAGTGCTTTTGCATTGATTGCGCTGGCAGGATGCAGAAATACACACGACTTTGTTTCCAGGAGAGATCCTTTGGGAATTGACCCCGAAATATGGAACCAGGAAGCTGCGGTACAGTACCTGCTGAACGATGCTTACCAGTTCATTATGCCGAACTTTCCTTATGAGTTTACAGCTAATAATTTTGGGTATCACCTGGCAAGCGATGAAAACTTTTATTCCGGCAACGATGTTACCGGTAAAAAGTTGTTCAACCTGAATAGCTTTATATTACCTGATGAGGTGCAGTATGCGGGATTCAGATCCAGCGGTAATAATTTCGGTGATAACCGTTATTTTGACATCGCCAAATGTAACCTTGCGATCAAAAACCTACCGCCAAGTACGGGTATTACAGATGCCTCCAAGAAACTTCTTTTAGGACAATTTTATGCACTGAGGGGATGGCTTACCTGGGCCTTACAAAAATATATGGCGGCATGCCGTTGGTGCTGGAGCCGCAAAATCCCGATAACCTTAACCTAAGCGGAAGGCAGAAAGCCAAAGTAATGTTTGAGCAGATCGTAAGAGACTTCGACTCTTCGATATCCAATTTACAGGGTAAGGCCAAGTGGACCAGTGATGCTACAGAAAGAGGAAAGATTGGCCAGGCAACAGCTGCAGCCCTTAAAGCAAAAGCAAAAGCATTATTATGGTGGGCCAGCCCTCTGTTTAATCCACCGGGGCATAGTACTTATGATGAGAGCCGCTGGCAGGTAGCCTTCCAGGCTTCACAGGATGCTTATACAAGGGCTATGGCTGCGGGTTATAAATTAATGCCCAACTATGCAACCATTTTCCAGGTAGAAGGTAACGGTAACACGGAGGCTATGATGGTGCGCTCTTACTCTTCATTACAGTTAAAAAAATTCCATGGTGTTGAAGCCCGTGTGCGTCCTGGTTCCGAAGGGGGATCTCCCAGCGATGTTTATAATCCGACTAAAATAATGCTGGATGCTTATGTTATGAAGGATGGACGACCCAAAGAGAATGCAAGCACTCAGTACCCTTATGATGAAGTGCTGATGTATGCCAATCGCGATCCACGTTTCGATGCCTCTATTGCATTTAACGGTTGTACCTGGCCCCTGAGCGCTAAGCCTACGCGCAGACAATGGACTTATGCTGGCGCGAGGGTAGATGGAGGCAATGAATCGTCTAAACCTTTTTATGTAAGAAAGTTTGCAACGCCTAACCTGGCTAGAGCTGCCGTAGGTACAGCTAATGACCTGGGCGGCAGCGGTATGGATTGGATTGAATTTCGTTTTGCTGAGCTCTTGCTGGACTACGCGGAAGCAGCTAATGAGTCGGGCAATTTAACCATAGCAAAAGATATGATCCGCCAGCTAAGGGTAAGGGCCGGGATCGTTCAGGGTACAGCGGATTATGGCCTGGCGCTGGCAACTAATAAAGATCTGATGCGGGAGCTCATCATAAATGAACGTATGGTAGAGTTGTCTTTTGAAGGCAAACGCAATGATGATTTAAGAAGAACGCGCCATGCACCTGTTACAGGGAACCATAACGCAGATGGTGCCGATGACTTTTAAAGCGAGCCCTGCCAACTTGCGTGATTCGTTGGAGAAACGTATTGGTCCCAACAACCTGGGAATCGATACTTCGCTGTTGCGTCGCGATACATTGGATATCTATAACCGGGCCTCAATAGAAAAGTATTTCGTTACACCTTATATTTTTAACCCGGTAGCTAATAACGGAAACTTCGCAATGCCGCAGAGCTATTATTTCTTTCCGTTGAATACCATCTTTCTCAATTCATCTCCATTGCTGGAGCAAACCATTGGATGGGATGGAGGAACATTTGATCCGCTTTAGTTCACTATTAAAATAGTTTATATGAAACTGAAAAATATATTATCTCCGGTTATAGCGTTTACCATGTTAGGCGTTTTTGTGGGATGCAAGAAGGAATTCCCGAATGTATTCAATATGTTTAAGGCAAAGCTAACCTTACATCAATCGGAACCCTATGCCATAGGAGAGGAACTGAAAAAGAGATTTCGGCTACAGACTCGGTTTTGCTGGATTATACCATTGAGTCTCCGGATGCAGACATGTACCAGATTGCCCTATACAAAACAGGAGCTACTTCGCCTGCTCTGAAAATACCTATTACTGATGCGGCGCAACGCAGAACATTCTCTGGTAAGTTTAAGCTGTATGCAAAAGACCTGGGTGCAGGTACTACTTCTTATCGCATCTGGGCTTATGACAAAGATGGGGTATACCTGGGAGATGGAGGTAAATTGATTAGTATTACCGTTACGCCGGATTTGCTATTCTTCACCAATCGCCGAATTTATGTTGCCGACTCGATGGATAAAACCGATGAATGCTACCTTTCCATTAGCGATGGCAAGTTATATAGTTATACTACAGCAGCTTCGCATTCTGCCACCATCGATTTAGGAAGCTTTACGAGAAAAGACACGGTTCGCAACGCTTCCGGTGCAGTTACTTCGGTAACAGTTAACAACTATTTTTATTCGCTGAGTTCAGACCCGTTGCCCTTTGGACATTATGATATCAGTTCATGGACCAAAAGAGCCACATTGTTTTCAGCACCCGCTACCGGTTCCATTGCAGACTTTAATAACAATTTAAATACAGGTGCTAAGATCCTTGCGGCGGCCAAAACGAAAACGATCAATTTAAAGAATATTACGACGGCACTGGCGGCTAATCAGCTAATATACTTTAAAACACCTGAGGAAAAATACGGGGTCATATTTGTACATGCTCTAGCGGTAGATTACCGCGATCACCGGTATACCCAGGTTTCATATAAGATTGTCAACTGACGATAAATTTATAGATGAATAAGGTAGATGAAGTTGATGGATGCAAAGGACCGTTCCTGATTGTTTCCGGTATTAGGTGTTTACTTCGTTTATTATAAGAATCGCCTGCCGGTCATCAGTTGTTACAAAACAAATAGTATCCATAATATAAAAATATTGCCAATAATAGTGGCAACTCTCTAGTCAATCGTTACAAGTACGCCTCCTGTTTTCACAGGAGGCTTTTTGCGTTAAACGACAGCCAATAATCAACTTTATTATTAAGGTTATAATATCTGTTCAAATCTACTTATAGCTCATAAAATGGGTTTAAACACATACACAACAGGTTGAAAATTTGACACCCGGGTTGCAAATACCGGATTCAGTAAAAAAGTGTCAAAAAACGAACAGAATATGTCAAAAAATGAACCATGTCGCGTGCAACCTGCTCTATGTTTGTGATGTAAACGATTGCAAAAAGAAGATATAAAGTAACAGATCCTTGCCAGATCAATGTCATTCTTCACCCTTGCAATTTTGTGCCTTTTTTATTAAGTGTTTAAATGACGATTAATATTGCCCCGATAGCAATACTAATTGTTTACAAAATGATCCCGATTGCAATCATCACGTATAAACTAAAACCAAACTTTCACTTTTAAAAACAAAAAGCCATATGTTCTTTAAGCACATTTCAAAATTTGCGTGCCTCTTCGTGTTCATGGTGTTGTGTCATACACATGTATGGTCGCAGTCCAGAGACGTGGTCGGAACCGTTATGTCAGATTCCGCGAACTCGCCACTGGAGGGCGTTACCGTTAATGTAAAGGGCGGTGTATCTGCCGGTACCACCGATAAAAATGGTCGTTTTACTTTAAAGCTGCCGGCGGGTAAAGTACAACTCCAGTTTTCTTATGTAGGTTATGAGAACCTGGATGCTGAAGTACCTGAATCAGGAACGATGATGGTTACCATGAAAAAGATGGACCTCTCGATGGACCAGATCGTTGTAGTTGGATATGGTGCCCAGAAAAGAAGTAAGATCACCGGTGCTATTGCTACGGTTAATCCCGAAGATATACAAGACGTGCCGGTAGCCAATATAGCGGCTGCATTACGTGGTCGCGTAGCCGGTTTGAGTGTGGATCAGTTTTCGGGCCGGCCGGGCAAGTATTTCTTTAAATGTAAGGGGGCTTATTCCTCTTCGGAAGTTGGAGGAGCTACATCGGAGCCCTTGTATATTGTTGACAATATGGTGGTGGGCAAGAGTACTTTTGATAACCTGGATCCCGCTATGGTGGAAGATATCAGTATTTTAAAGGATGCTTCTGCGGCTATTTATGGAGCTGCCGGTGCCAAGGGGGTAATATTAATTACTACTAAGAAAGGTAAAGCGGGTGCTCCGAGGCTTTCCTATACAGGACAATTCGGTTTCCAGGATGCGGTACGCAAACCGGAAATGCTATCGGCGTACGAGCACGCTAAATTATTAAATGAAACTTATCGGATTAATGGTACGTCCGCAGGCTTGCAGTTTTCGGATGCTGACCTGGAGTACTTAAAAACAACCAATACCCGAGTTGGTTTGAAACTATCTGGCAGCCGGCTATCATGCAACGGCATGGCCTTAATATGAGTGGCGGTAGCGAGAATGTAACTTTTTTGCGGGTGCCAGTTATCAAAATCAAAACGCGAACTATGCTGGTCAAAAAGCAGATAAGTATACATTGCGAGCCGGCCTCACAGCCAAGCTTACCAGCAGTTTAAGAGCGGAGTTGAATTTTAACATAGATAATAATGTTCGTTATAGTGAGAACGGCTGGAGTGAGAATGACCAGAACTTTTTGGAAACTTTGATACAGGTGCCACGCTGGACGCCTATACAATTCGGTGACAAATATGTAGTGTATACCGGGGGCCTACAGCCAACTTTAACCCGATAGCCGTTACCAGCTCCGGTATGTATAACGATCGCCAGAGTAAGGCCTATGGCCTGAATGCCTCGTTGGTATATGCACCCAATAAAGGATTATTTAAAGGACTAAGTATGAGGTTGCAGGCTGCCACTAACGCCTCAGCCAATAAAACAGATGAGTATCGTCCGCAATTTGAAGTGTACAATTTTGCCCGTACCGGTAGCAATCTTTTAATGTACCGCGATTCTGTTATTGGTAATCCCATTATTATTAACGGTGGTGATAACTCAAGGCTTTCTCTTTCGCAGGATCAGGGTCAGTCATTCAGGATGTTCTTAACACTTACTTATTCGCGTAGTATTGGCCGTCACGATTTCAATATTATGGCAGGCGGTGAGGAGTCAAGAAGCAAAAGCGCTGGCATCGGCTATTATTATTCTAACCAGCAAATAGCCGATCAGCCTTATTTCTGGGCCTTTAATCCACTGCCTACGGCTAATACACCATCTGTGACCCGTAGCGGTAAGCGTTCTTTCTTTGGCAATTTTAACTATACCTACGCTGGTAAATATACGTTAGAGGGTACAGCCAGGCTGGATGCATCTTCCAATTTTGCCGTTCCCAAAATGTGGGGCGTGTTTCCAAGAGTGGGTGCCAGCTGGGTAGTAAGTTCCGAGCCATTCTTCAAAAACCATGCACCATCTTTTATTAATTATGCGAGATTGAGGGCTAACATTGGTATAACCGGTGAGGACCGCATCAACGCCAATCTATGGCGCGAGCGCTATAAGATCAATGTGGGTTCCTATCTGTTTAATGAACAGAACCTGGCTGGTTTAAGACCCGAGATATATCCTAACCCCAATATTACCTGGGAGAAAAACCGCACTTTCAATTTTGGAGCAGACCTAACCTTATTTAATAATCATCTTACCGTTGGTTTTGAAGCGTTCACTACTAAAAACTACGATGTATTTGATAAGGGCAATGATCAGAACTTCCCGATGTATGCCGGCTTTATGGCGCGGTGGTGAATAATCGTACCATGTATCGCTGGGGTACAGAGTTTTCTTTTGGATATAATGCCAACCTGGGTAAGGATCTTAGATTTAAGGCAGGTACCAACTTCGGTTTTGGCCGTTCTATTATAGCACAAATGTTTTATAACAGGTTCCAGTTATGGGAAGATCAATATGCTGAAGATTGGGGTGCCTTCACGTTTGGATTGGATCCGAATATTTACAACGGAGGCAACTATGGTATGATCGTGGATGGCATGTTCCGTAGTCAGGAAGAAGTAGATGAATTTATGTCTGCAAATCCAGGCTATACCATGTTTACGAAAGTGCCCGAGCCAGGCTGGTTAAAATATAAAGATATAGATGGCAATGGTATTATTACCGATAGGGATAGAACGATGCTTTTCAAAAAGGTACTGCGCCCCGGCTCTCTACTGGTTTGCAACTGGGACTGGGTTACAAGGCAGTGGACTTTCGCGTAAACATCGGAGCTAATATTGGCGGTAAAGTGTTTTACGACAGTAAGTCCCGGAGAAGTGTGGCCACCGCTTTAAAGAATGTACCGAACTACTGGAACGATACCTGGTCAGTAGAAAATCCGGATGCTAAATTCCCTAGGTATGATGATCCCTCGATCAGTATGGAATCAGATTTCTGGGCGGTAGATGGTACTACGATCCGCGTTAATGATATGACACTGAGCTATGCGGTACCTGCAAATTTTGTAAAGAAGATCGGTATCAAAAGTTTGCGGACATCAGTTGCTGCGAACAACCTGTGGGTAATCAGAAATCCTTTAAAATACAAAGACCCGGATAGTTCCTATATCTATGATTATCCCACTTTGCGTAACCTTTCCCTTGGTTTAAATATTGGTTTTTAACAACGATTGAGAAACTTAAAAATAAGTGATATGAAAAATAGATCATTAAAAAGAAACAGCCTGCTTTGGGTAATACTGCTTGCATTGTATTTGCCTGCTTGCCAGAAGACACGCGACCTGGTAACCTTCCAGGATCCCATGTCGGTGGATGCAAATATCTGGAACGACGAAGCTTCGGTACAATACCTGCTGATCGATACCTACCAGTTTATTATGCCTCAGTTTACTTATCAATATCGTACCAATAACTACCAGATGCATTTGGTAAGTGATGAAAACTATTGGTCTGCTACGGAGGGATTTGGTAAAAAATATTTCAATTTTTCCGGGTTTCTGCTGCCAGATGAATGCCGCTATGTGGCCCAGAAATATGCAGGAGCCAACTACGGTGAAAACAGGTATTTTGATTTGGCTAAAGCTAACCTGGGCATCAAAAATGTGCCAGGCAGTATTATACCTGATGCAGGTAAGAAACGCTTGCTGGGACAGTTTTATGCCCTGAGAGGAATGGGCTATATGGGACTTACCCAAATATATGGTGGCATGCCCCTGGTGCTGGAGCCTCAGAGTCCGGGAAGGCTAGATCTTGCAGGTCGCGAAAAAGCAAGTGTGATGTTTACGTCTATCGTTCGTGATTATGACTCGGCCATCTCTAACCTGAAGGATGTACCCTGGAATACACAAACCGGTGGCAACGATGCAACCGACCGGGGCCGTTTTAATCAATCGGCAGTAGCTGCTTTGAAAGCAAGAGCATTGTTATGGTGGGCCAGCCCTTTGTTCAACCCCGAAAATGACGGAAAGCATACCTATCATCCTGAAAGATGGCAGGCTGCTCACAAAGCGGCACAGGAAGCTTACACGATGGCTACTAATGCCGGGTATAAGCTGATGCCCAATTATGCAACTATTTTCCAAACGGAAGGAAAGGCGAATACGGAAGCTATACTGGTGAGATCTTATTCATCCACCCAGTATAGAAAATTTCATGCGGTAGAAACAGATAGTCGTCCAAGCTCGGAAGGCGGTAGCCCTCAGGATTGGTACAACCCCAGTAAACAAATGGTTGATGCTTACCTGATGAAAGATGGCCGTCCTAAAGATGCTGCCAGTACCACCTATCCATATGATGAGGCTCTTTTCTATGCCAACAGGGATCCGCGTTTTGATGCTACTATTGTTTTTAACGGTGCTACATGGCCTTTAAGCGGCAAAACTAACCGCAAGCAGTGGACTTATTTCCAGGCCAAGGTAGACGGGCAGAATGAATCGGCTAAACCCTTCTATGTGAAACGGTTTTCGGTACCGGCTTTGGCGAGAACCTCTGTAGGCTCGGCTAACGATGTAGGTGGCAACGGCCTTGATTGGATAGAAATAAGGTTGGCAGAATTGATGCTGATCCTTGCTGAAACGGCTAATGAAACGGGTGATTTAGGTACCGCTAAAGATATGGTAAGGCAGCTGCGGGTTAGAGCAGGCGTTGTAGCCGGCACGGCAGATTATGGACTGGCGCTGGCTACTAATAAAGACGAGATGCGGGAACTGATCATGAATGAGCGCATGGTAGAAATGGCTTTTGAAGGAAAGCGTCACGATGATTTGCGCAGAACCCGTCGTACGCATAAACTGCAGGGCCAGCTGGCTCAGATGCAGCAGATGCAGTTTAAGGTACTTGCTTTAAGAGATTCGTTGGAAAAGCCTATTGGACCCAATAGTATGGGTATTGATCCGAATGCGTTGAGAAGGGATACGTTGAATATCTATAATAAGGCCTCAATCCAGGTGTATTTTAATACGTCCTATTTATGGAACCCGCCTTCAGGTAATGGCCCCTTTGCCATGCCGGAAGAATATTATTTCTTCCCCTTAGCAACCAGTTTTTAAACTCAACCCCGTTGCTCGAGCAAACAATCGGCTGGCCCGGGGCACATTTGATCCACTTGATTAATCAACCAAAAAAAATTAAAATGAAACTTAATTATATTCTTGCAAGTGCTATATTAGTAGGGGGCCTGGGTATAGCTGGCTGTAAAAAAGGCGAATTGGGTGAGCCAAAGTATTTAGCGGCGGGGTACCACACGTACCAAATGTGCTCAATATGTTCAAGGTAAAGCTAACCGTGAATAAGAGTGAGCCTTATGCGATTGGCCCGGACGGTGTTATCAATATCGGCCCTAAGGATTCAGCGATTATCGATTATACGATCGAGTCGCCGGAAGCTGATATGTACCAGGTGGCGCTTTATAAAACCGGTGGTGGGCTTCCTTCGCAAAGAATTCCAGTTACAGGAGGTATGAATCGCAGGGTTTACTCAGGACGGTTTAAATTTTATGCGCAGGACCTTGGCTCTGGCAGTACTACATCTTACCGGATCTGGGCTAACGATGCCAACGGAGTCTACCTGGGCGATGGCGGTTTGAAGTTTACGATTTATGTAAATTCTGATATGCAATACTTTACTAACCGAAGGCTTTTTACGCCTGATTCAGTAACAGGGGAGGAGCCTTGCTATCTGTCGCTTTCTGATGGTCAGCTTTATAGTTATACTACCGGCGGGCCACATTCAGCAACAATCGATTTAGGACTGTTTACAAAAAGAGATACGACAAAAGTGGAAGTAAAAGATGGTGTTACTACATATACTTTGGCAAATCGTAACTATCTGTATTCCTTGTCAGCAAGTCCATTACCGTTTGCACATTACGATATCAGCAGCTGGGTTAAGCGGGGCACATTGTTTTCCAAACAGGTCACCGGTGGAAGCATTACCGATATCGTAAAAAGTTTAGTACCAGTGCTAAAATTGAAGCGGAGGCAAAAAAGCAAACCATCAACCTCACTATGGTGCCGGCAAATATGGCTGCTTCTAATAGTCTGCCCCTGGCTGCCGGACAATATATTTATTTTAAAACACCTGAGGGAAAGTATGGCGTTATATTAATACAGGCTATGACAGGTGATTATCGTTTTAATCAATATTTACAACTGGTGTGGAGGATACAGAATTAATGTGCAGGTACAAAGGCCAGCAATTGGTGGTTCAGCAAAACAGTGCACACCACCGCACTTCAATTTCAGATTCGACTCCTTTATATAAGCACTGAGTACTACAAAGTTGGTAACATGTTTCAATTTTCGGTACCAGGATTATTCGGTCAATCGTTTACAAAGCGTCCCCTGTTTCTACAGGGGATTTTTTATGCATATTTATTGTTAGCGGGTTCTTCTTCTTCTTTACTGCCCCTGGAAATCTCTACCTCATTGAAATCGTTTACATAAATAGTAAAATCTTCCATTTTCTTAGTGAAAGCTTACATTGTTAATGGTTTCTTAACGACCTACTTTTGAATAGTAAACGATTGACTTATGCTTGTTTTTTAAACTGCTTTTGTCAAACAAAATTTTTACCGTCATAAATTTTATCACTGGTTGATGATCTGTGGATCATGTGTTCGGGTGGTTATATAAATGATATACTGACTTTAAAACAGGGTTGTTTTAAGAAAGTGTGTATATCCTGATGGAGGAGTAATGCCAGGTAGAAACGATTACGCCAAACAATTGACTTATTAACTGTATATATTTTTTTTAAACGAAAGCCATATGTATTTCAAGCACATTTTGAAATTTACGTGTCTGCTTGTGTTATTAGCGCTCTTTAGCGGTAATGTGAATGCACAAACCAGATCAATTAACGGTAGCGTTTTGGATGACGCCTCCGATGAACCGGTAGCCGGAGTAACGATCCGTGTGAAAGGCGGTCCGCAGAGCGCCGTGACGGATGCTAAAGGAAGCTTTACTATAAACGTCCCTACTACAGGAGGAACCTTAGAATATTCTCATGTTGGTTATGAGATTGGGACTACTAGTATACCAGCTGAAGGTCCTTTAGTGATCAGGGCGAAGAAGCTTAATGTAAGTATGGACGATGTTGTTGTGATCGGCTATGGTACTGCAAAGCGGTCGGGTTTGACAGGGGCAGTAGCAACTATTAAAGGACAGGAAATACAGGATGTGCCCTCGCCCAATATAGCCGGGGCTTTGAGAGGTAGGATCGCGGGATTGAGCGTTAGCCAGGCTTCTGGTCGCCCTGGGGCCGGGATTAGTTTAAATATTCGAAGTTCAGCCAGTTCGGATCAGGCGCAGCTATTAGGTGTAACCACCGAGCCCCTATATATAATTGATGGTATTACGGTAACAAAAGATGCTTTTGACAATATTGATCCTGCCATGGTAGAAGATATCGTTGTATTAAAAGATGCCGGCTCAGCAGCAATTTATGGTGCTTCAGGGGCTAATGGGGTTGTTTTATTAACTACCAAGAGAGGCAGACCCGGCAAGCCCCGGTTTTCTTATAATGGCTATATGGGTATATCTGATGCTACCAGGTTACCCGAGATGATGACCGCTTATGAGCATGCGATTATGCTTAATGATGGTTTCAAAATCGGCAATGCTAATGCCAGCTCTTTTTTCCGAATCTGACCTGGCTTATCTAAAAACATCAAACAATCCCACCTGGTTAGATCAGCTTTGGAAGCCGGCTTCAATGCACCGGCATAATGTAAGTATGTCGGGTGGTAGTGATAAGGTTACTTATTTTGTGGGCGGTAACTATCAGAACGAAAATGGGAACTACGCAGGTATCAAACAGGATAAATACGGATTCAGAGCGGGTGTTGTGGCTACTATCGCCAGGGGCCTTAAAGCTGATGTCAATTTTAACGTAGATCACCGCGTCCGCTATAGCGGTAATCCGACCGCCAACGAGGATCAGGCTTTTATCGAAGCAATGGTTCAGGTACCGCGTTGGATACCGATTGATTTTAATGGAAATTATGTTAATCTCGGAGGCTCTAATCCCAATCCTTTGGCAGCGATTGGGTCGGGCTACTACCGTGAGGATAAAACGGCGGGCTACCGCATCAACACCGCTATTTCTTACGACTTTTCGGGTTTTCTTGAGGGACTTACTGCCAGGTTTCAGATATCCCAGGCATCCGATAACGGTAGCAATACCACCTATCGTCCGCCTTATACACTATATAACTTTGCAGGCTTTGGTCCCGGCAATATTATACCAAGGGATAGTGTGATAAGTAGTACTGTTATTAATGCAGCCGGAAACTCTTTGTATGAACCTAGTTTGAGCAGATCTAACAGCTATCAGGGCTTTTTACTTTACAGTATAAGAAAACAATTGCTACTAACCATAATCTGACTGTTTTACTCGGTGCCGAGCAATCGGAAAATAACAGCGAGTCGGTGGGTGTTCGGTGGATTAACCAGATACTGCCCGGTTTAGATGACTACTGGGCTTTTGATCAGTCCACCATTACTCCTTCGAGAGGGATTACAGTAGGTGTAAGAAGATCTTTTTTGGTCGCCTGAATTACGACTATATGGGTAAATACTCACTGGAGGCTGTTACGCGTTTAGATGCGTCGTCCAATTTTGCCTTGGGAAAGGTTTGGGGTGTTTTTCCCAGCGTAGGAGCAGGATGGGTGGTAAGTAAGGAAAACTTTTTTAAAGACAATGTAGAATTTATCAATTTTTTGAAATTACGGGCCAGTTACGGTATAGTGGGTAACAGCTCAATAGATGCGTGGCTATGGAAGGAGCGTTACAGGGTAGATGTTTCCGGCTATTTGTATAACAATACACTGCAGGGCGGCCTCAACCCGGATCGTATTCCTAACCCGGATATTTCCTGGGAGAGCAAAAGGACTTTTAACGCCGGTTTGGAAATGGCCATGTGGCGCGATAAGATTACATTCAACATTGATGTTTTTCAAAACCATGGCTACGATATGTTTGACAAAGGTGCAGACGCTTCATTTCCCGCATTCGCCGGGCTTTGCAGCTCCCGTGGTTAACTACATGGAAAGGTACAACTGGGGTAGTGAATTTACCATTGGATACAGAGCTAACCTTGCAAAAGATCTGAAATTGAATGTAAGTACCAACTTCGGCTTTGGTAATTCAGTTACTACCAGGATGCTTTATAATCCATTCCAGTTATTTGAAACTTCGCCACCCGACTGGCAGGTAGGATTTGGCACTGATCCCAGGAAATACACCAGCGGCAACTGGGGCTATCGATCGCTGGGTATTTTCAGAACGCAGGAGCAGTTGGATGATTTCATGGCAAAGAATCCTAACTACCTGATCAATAATGTATCGCCGCAATTGGGATGGTTATATTTTGAGGATACAAATGGTGATGGTGTGATTACTGAAAGAGATAAAGTGCCTTTATTTGACAGGATCGATCCTAAATTTGCAATGGGATTACAACTAGGTCTAACTTACAAGGCCATTCAGTTAAGAGCCAATATTGCCGGACGTTTCGGCGGAAAAGTTTTCTATGATTCCAAAGCAAGAGAGGCCGCCTCCACAGTTTCCAACCTGCCGGCTTTTATGAATGACAGATGGACTCCTGAGAATCCTAACGGCAAATTCCCAAGGTTTGATTCGCAGTTCTTTAACCAGGACTCAGATTTTTGGGCTGTAGATGGTACTATGGTTAGAGTAAACGATATGACACTAAGCTACTCGCTTCCTCAATCAATCATGTCGCGTATTGGCCTCACATCTGCGCGCCTGTTACTAACAGGTAATAATTTATGGGTACTTAAAAATCCTTTACCGTATAAAGATCCTTATCAGTCTTACGTATTTGATTACCCTACTATCCGAACCATCTCTGTTGGTTTGAGCCTGGGATTATAATCGTACACAAGTAAATATTCAAGCAATGAACAAGAAATTATATACAAGAATATCAGCGGTTTTAATGGTTGGTGCGTTGTTATCAGGTTGTGGTAAAAAAGGAGATGAATTCTTTCAATTAAGAGATAGGGGTGGTATCGATGGCGCTATTTGGAGTAACGAGGGAGCCATTCAATATCATTTGAATGAAGCTTATGATGTAATTATGCCGCAGTTTGCATACGAACTATTCCCTTCCGGAACTAATAGGGAAATTCATTTTGCTAGTGATGAAAATTACTGGTCAGCCACCAATGCAAATGCCCGTAAAACGATAGGGGTAAATGGAAGCCTAGCGGCTAACGATGTGCGTTATGTTGGCTTTAAATACCAGGGTGCCAACTATGGGGACAATGTATATTTTGATATAGCCAGGTGCAACAATGGAATTAAATATATTCCGGAGGGAACCATCCCTTTTGAAAGTAAAAGGAGATTTTTGGGGCAGTACTATGCACTTCGTGCGATGGCCTATTTAGACCTCACGAAAATTTACGGAGGAATGCCGCTCGTGCTGGAACCTCAAAATCCCGACAACCTTACATTGTCTGGCCGGGCGAGCGCCAGGAGATGTTTGTACAGATTGTAAAAGATTGTGACTCTGCGATGGCGAATTTACAGGGAGTAACCTGGACTGACGGTACGGAAAGGGGGAAATTAACCCGAACAGCAGCCGCAGCGCTAAAAGGAAAGGCATTGCTATTGTGGGCCAGTCCACAGTTTAACCCAATTGACAACTCAGCTCACCCTTATGACGCGAGCCGCTGGCAGGCTGCTTTTGATGCATGTAAAGCAGCCTATGATATTGCTATAGCAGATGGCAAAAGCTTGATGCCAAGCTATGAAAGCATTTTTCGGACAGAGGGAGCAGCCAACACTGAGGCGATCATTGTACGTTCTTACTCACCCTCTGTCGCCAAGCGCGGGCACAATGTGGAGTCCCGTAGCAGGCCATTGTCTGCTGGCGGTTCGCCTGCCGATAATTATTACGCCAGTGTTAACCTGGTAAATGCGTACACCATGAAGGATGGTACGCCCATTACCGCTGCGGGTAGCGGATATGACCCTATTCTTTTCTGGAAAGACAGAGATCCCCGGTTTGAAGCGACTATTGCTTATAATGGCAGCATCTGGAACCTCGGAAGTACTACCAACCGCAGGCAGTGGACGTATAACAACGCTATTGGTGAAACGGGCAGCAGAGGTGTATACTGTAAAAAGTTTACAACACCTGAACTGGCAAATGCTGCAGTTCCTTATTCCAATGACTTTGGCGGCAGTGGAATGGATTGGATTGAGTTGCGTTTGGCGGAGGTAATGCTGAACTACGCAGATGCCGCTAACGAAATAGGAAATATGGGTGTAGCAAAAGAGATGGTGAAACGCATCAGGCTAAGGGCTGGTATTATCGCAGGAACAAATGATTATGGTTTAAACTTAGTAACATCTGTGGAACAGATGCGTGATTTAATATTAAACGAAAGACAGGTGGAGTTTGCTTTTGAAGGCAAGCGTACCGAAGATTTAAGAAGAACACGCCGTTATCATTTATTATCAGGTAACTTAACAAGCCCTATTGTGATGCTGAGCGGTACTAACGATGCCCAAAGGAATGCTTTAAAAGCGCAGTTAGAACGAGTGGTAGATCCTGTTACCGGAACGATGTACAGAGATCAATTAAACTTAAATAATAAGGATACCCTGCAGAAATATTTTATTTATGGCGTAGTGCAGCCAGGTGGTACGGGCGGTTTTAACGTGCTCCCGGAATATTATTTCTACTCGCTATCCAATTTCTTTCTGTATTCCAGTCCTTTGTTAGAACAGACTATTGGGTGGGATGGAGGAAATTTTGACCCTCTGAGATAGCAGCAAATTAATTATTGAAAACAAACGAAATTTTAAGTAATGATAAAGCAAAATAAACTTTGTATTTCTCTGGTGTTGCTGTTAACAGTATCAGCATTTTTTACCTCTTGTAAAAAAACAGCACCCAATATATTTAACATGTTTGATGTAACACTAGACTTACATCAGAATAGTCCTTATAGTGTTACCGAAAACCAGACGTTGAATGAGGGGCGATAGTATCTACTTCGATTTTACAATCAATTCACCCACCAAGGAAATGTACCAGGTAGCGTTATTTCAATTAGGGGCCGCTTTACCCAACCTGCGCATTAATCTGGATGAATCAAACCGGCACACTTATTCAGGCGTGATTAAGGGCGTGGTTGGTGCTAACGGATTTGGTAATTTAAAAGACGGCGCTAATACTTTCAGGATATGGGCCTATGATAAGCAGGGCGTCTATTTGGGAGATGGCTACAAAACAATCACCATCAACGTGAATAACAAAATTATGCATATCGTAAACCGAAAAATTTATTTTCCGGACGTTGACAGTGCCAACGGGTCTGCAAATTCTTACATCTCATTAAACACGGGCGAAACTTTCAACTATCAGACAGGAGCAGCAAATTCCGACAAAATTGATTTGGGTATTTACAGAGTGGGGGAACAGGCACCAATGCACTCCGTTTTTATTCGCTTAGCGCGTCACCTTTACCTTTCACAGTCTTTAATATTTCATCCTGGACTAAACGGGCTACCCGATTCGCCAATCCTCAGAGCGGTCAGAATACTAATTTTTTGCGTAGTTATACAACGGGTGCAACACTAAATGCATATGTTAGGGGACGAAATCCCAATTTAGCTGCTACTACTTCAAATGCAGCCGTTAACCAGGTGATTCCTTTTTTAACGCCCGAAGGTAAGTACGGATTGGTATTAATTAACCAACTCAGTGCTACAGGCGATAGGCCCTTTATTGACGTAAGCATTAAATACGAATTGTAACCGATAACATTTTTAAACATATTGTTAAAGCTGCTCCAATTAGGGGTGGCTTTTTTCTTTTAGTAAAATTTTCCATTTTCTTAGTGAAACCTTGCATTGTTGGCCATGGCACAGCATTCTAATTTTATCGTCTAATAAAACGATTGCAATGGCTAGAGTTTCAAACGTATCTGTTCTATCCCTGTTGACGCTGTTTTCAGCGTTAAACGCCCGGTCTCAAAGTGCTGGTGGCGATGATTACCTGAATGTAATAAAGGAGCGTGCTTACAAGATCGTAGCACCGCTGGAAATAGTTGATTCAGTAAAATTTTACAGGGTACGGGATCAGATCGCGCAGGAGTACGCCGATATCAAAAAAATAGATGAAGATAAAACAGCAGCAACGGCCGCGATTAAAGCTAAAAACCTGGAAAAAACAGCTGCCGAATCCGAGCTGAAAAAAGTAACGGACGCATCGGAAGAAAATAGAACAAACCTGAACAAAAAATTTGTTCAATCGCTTTCCAAAGACCTGAATGCACAACAGATTGAAAAAGTAAAAGACGGCCTTACCTATAACGTGTTGCCAATAACCTACAAGGCACATCTGGATATGATCCCATCTTTAAAGGAAGAAGAAAAAAATACATTTACGATGCACTGGTAGAAGCCCGTGAGCATGCAATGGCCGCCGGATCAAGCGATGCTAAACATGGCTGGTTTGGAAAATATAAAGGACGTATCAATAACTACCTGGCTTCAAGAGGCTACGACCTGAAGAAAGAGCGGGAAGGTTGGTATGAAAGGACGAAGGCTCAAAAAAATAATCTCTGTTATTCTATACATTTCTTATTAAACGAAAATTGATATGAACGTGAAGCATGTTTTACGATTTGCTTGCCTGTTTGTGCTGCCCCTGTTTTTAGCGATGACGGCAGCGGCGCAAACCAGGACTGTTACAGGAACAGTGGTGGACGACTCCACGCAAGCGCCGATAGCGGGCGTTACCATAAAGGTAAAAGATGGCCCGCAAACAGCCGTAACCAATGATCAGGGTATTTTCACCTTGAATGTGCCCGCAAATGGCGCAGTTATTCAATACTCGCATGTGAACTATGAGTTTGGCGAAGTTGCGGTGAAGCTGGAAGGCGCGATGAATATTGCAATGAAGCGCGTGGAAAACAGCCTGGATGATGTAGTGGTAGTGGGATATGGTACGCAAAGAGCGAGAGATATCACCGGCTCTGTTGTAAATGTGGATCTTAAAAAGTTAACGGATATGCCTGTAGCTTCTATCACTGAAGCATTAAGAGGTCAGATACCCGGTGTAAATGTAACTGGCGGTAGTACCAGGCCTGGGTCTATGCCTAACCTCAACATCAGGCAACAGTTCAACTGGGGTAAAGATGGCGGGGGACCAACCCTTTAATTATTATCGATGATGTAATACAGGTAGATCCTCAAACGGGTCTCTCCAGCCTGGAAAGATTTAATCAATTAGATTTATCGGAGGTAGAAAGTATTACTGTTTTACGCGATGCGAGTGCCGCCATTTACGGATCCCGGGCATCCCAGGGAGCCATTGTGGTAAAAACAAAGAGAGGTAAGGCCGGAGCTCCACGTATTTCCTACAATGGTAAATTTGAAACCAATAACGCAGTGAGCCATGGTAAAGTAATGAACGCCCGCGAATTTGGAACCTATGCAAACAGGTTTGGTAAAGCATTAGGCTGGACGGTTGATCAGTTGTTTTCTGATGCAGAACTGGCAACGATGGATTCTTTAAATTATGATTGGTTAGCTAATGACTGGAGGGCTGCTAATGCGATGCAACACTCGCTGGATGTAAGCGGCGGTTCAGAAAGAGCTACTTATTTTGCAGGTGCATCTTATTATACGCAAGGAGCCAATCTAGGTTCTCAGGATTTCGACCGTTGGACTTACAGAGCAGGTACTGATATCAAAGTGTTAAACGGTTTGCGTTTAGGAGCTACTATTGCAGCGGCTAATACCAATCTCGAAAAATCGTTTACCAAGGTTAATATCACAGACGGTTATGCCGGGTGGTGGTGTAATGAACAAAACGATTATAGTATTTTATTGCACATGCCTAAGTATATTCCGTGGGTATACAATATAAACGGGGTCGATCAATATGTATCACCTCCCTTAGGACCACACAGATTAGGTAATGTATCGGGAAACAACTCTCTAAGCAATTGGAACTATTATGCATTACTGAACAATGGTTCTAAACAGTCGGACGAGAATTTTAATTACAATGCTAACTTTTCTTTAAACTATGAAATACCTTTTGTTAAAGGTCTTGCGGTTAAGTTTAATTATGGTTTAACGCAAAGCTCCGGGAAGACAGAGCAGGTAATGTTGCCCATGTCACTGGTAAGAAATCAGCAAGGGAACAAACTCAATAATCACTTATTCACTGATAACACTATATGGGATGCTGCTGTATTAAACAGATCCGGATCCAGAGTGTCGTATGATAACTTAACAACGAAAAACCAGCAAACCAACTTCTTTATTACCTACGATCGTAAGTTTGGTGATCATAATATTGCTGCGATGGGTAGTGTGGAGAAGGTGATCAACGGTTCAGAAAAAGAACGCAGTTATGGACGAACCCGGCTCCGGGAGTATACAACGGTACTTCCGTGAGTACGTTAGGTACTATTGATCCTCAAAATTCAATTACTTATCGCAATGAAAGTGGTACACTTTCTTATCTGGGTCGTTTAAGCTATGATTATAAAAGCCGGTATTTATTGCAGTTTGTTTTTCGTACCGATGCTTCTACAAGATTTGCACCTGCTAACTATTGGGGCTTCTTCCCAGGGGTATCTGCAGGTTGGGTGATCTCAGATGAGGATTGGTTTAAAGACAATGTTTCCTGGATGAATTACTTAAAGATCCGCGCCTCTTATGCTCTTACCGGTAATGACAATGTAAAACCGTGGAAGTGGTTGCAACTGTATAGTATACTACCCAGTACTGGTATGGGTTTTGGTCCGGCAGGTTCTACGTCTGGGGAGGTACATTTGCTCCGGGTATTACACCCGAAGTAACGCCTAATCCTAACATCAAATGGGATAGAACTACACAAAGAAACTTGGGAATTGATATGGGCTTTTTGAACAGGCGTTTATCGGTGACATTAGACGGTTACTATAATAGCAGTACAGACGTACTAACGGATATGGCTGGAGCTATCAATGTTCCTATATCTGTTGGAGGGGCTTTTGCTGAACAAAACTATAGTTCGTTTAATTTCTGGGGAACTGAAATATCAGCTACCTGGAAAGATAACATAAAAGATTTTAGCTATTCAGTAGGAATGAACTTTGGAATTGGTAATAATAAGGTTACCAAGTATATTGATCAGCCATTTAGTTACCCGGGTATAATGGAAAGAAGGAGAGATGTAGGTAATTCTACCATATTCCCAACATGGGGCTATACTACCTGGAAAGGAACTTCAGGTGGTGATGGTATTTTACGTACAGATGCTGATATAGATAATTATTGGGCTTATTTGACTGCGAATGCCAACAACTCTGGTGTAGCCGGAGCGGCTCCTAAATTTTTTGATATCAGCAATAAATCTGGTTTGAAAAAGGAATGCTGGTGTACGAGGATGTAGCCGGACAATTGGATGCCAATAATAAAACCATAGCAGGCCCAAATGGAGTGATTGCTGATGATGGACAGGATCTGGTGAAGCTGAGATCAGGGATGACTTATTCCGTTAATACAAATCTTAATCTTCAGTGGAAGGGGTTTCTTTGATGGCTCTTATTACCACATCATGGGGAGGAGCTACAGTATTAGATTATATTAAACAGGGTACCGGCAGCACGAACGCAATGTGGTCACCGCCTATTTATATGAATGATATGTACGATTCGGCAAGTAACCCAAATGGTAAGTATCCCAATATTGCTTATTCTGACGATTTCAGAGGAACCAACTCAGATTTCTTTTTGCTGCCAACTTTCCGCATGTTTGTTCGTAGTTTAAGTATTGGGTACGCGTTGCCAAAATCCTGGGTGGAGAAAGCAAAGATTGCTAATGCCAGGGTGTTTCTTTCAGGCATGAATCTTTGGGATTTTTACAATCCTTATCCTAATAAATACCGCAATATGTACGATGACCCGAGAACCCCTATCCAACCTTACGTACCTGGGCGCTCGGGGTAAACTTAGGGTTCTAAAAAATAATTCTAATTTTTATTATTAAAGATAATTATGAAAAAGCAAGTATTATTTCTGGTTGCTTCTACAATCCTGCTAATTACAACAGGATGTAGCAAGAAATTCCTGGAAGAAATGAAGCCATACGATAAGTACGGGGAGGAGGCTGTATTCGAAAACCAAACTCTTACAGGAGCATATGTTGATAGGATGTATAATTTCTATTTCTCAGCTTATAGAAGTCCGCTGCAACAGGTTGTGGGACAATATAATGATAGCAGATCTAGAATGACTGACGAGATAGGTGGTACTGTAAGTAACTATATCAATCCTAATGTAAACTTACAAACTGCAGCGCAGGCCGACGGTTATATTGGTACGGCTTTGGCTACATCGGGCGCTCCCAATAATCCTTATACCCGTATCCGCTTCGCGAATTTTCTGATACAAAAGATTGACGAATATGGACAGAATATAACCGAGGAATTCAAAAAAACGGCAAAGGGACAAATGTATTTCTTAAGAGCATTACAGTATTTTGATCTGGTTCGTGTATATGGAGGAGTACCGATCGTAACTACGGTGCAGGACGCAAGTCTTACAGATGAATCGATCAGGTTGCCACGTGCTACATCTTCGGAGTGCTTTGCACAAATTATAAAGGACCTCGATGAAGCTGCGGCGTTGTTGCCGATGCAGTGGGACGCCGCTAATTATGGAAGACTTACAGCTGCAGGGGCTTTAGCAATGAAAAGCCGGGTTTTGCTTACTGCTGCCAGCCCTTTATTTAATACAGATTGGGACAACACTGGCAGTGATAAGTGGCAAAAAGCTCTTGACGCAAGCCTGGATGCGGAGAGTAAATTAACAGCTGCCGGCTATGGCCTTTATGGGGCTAATGCAAAAGACTGGTCGGAAATGACATTCAAGAATGATAATGCATTCAATAAAGAGGCGCTGATTGTTCAGCTGTTATCCAGTACTAATACCAATACTATCGGTATTAATAATGGTTGGGAAAATTCTGTAAGACCTACAGATTATAAAGGAGGCGGAGGTTTGGCTGCGCCTAAAGAGATGCTGGATTTGTTTCCTATGGTCGATGGTTCCCGCCCTACTACGGCAAACGGGTATGTTGATACATTCTTTTTTGAAAAAGAGATCCCCGGTTCTATAGAACTTTTGCTTTCTCCGGCGCTAAATGGGGCATTGCTACAAATGCTAATAAGTCTACCTGGTTTTACAGATGGAAAACCAGCGCCACAGCGGCTTCCGGTACATTCCATAATAATAATCAAACCAATAGTCCGGGCCTGGTACGTAAAATGTCGAATCCGGCAGCTGATAGCACCGTATTTGCTTTTTCCGGAACTGATATTTTCGAGTATCGTTATGCAGAATTATTGCTGAACATTGCTGAGTGCTATGCAGCAAAAAACGAGATCGGTAATGCGGTTACCTACTTAAGTAAAATACGCGCCCGGGTGTATCCCTCTTCTGCTTCAGCAAACAACTATGGTATCGGAACACCGGCAAGTAAGTACGCTGCATTGGAAGCTTGTTTGTACGAGCGCAGAGTTGAATTGGCTTATGAGGGTAAGCGTTTTTGGGACATGCAGCGCTGGTTGTTGTACGACAATATCGCTCCTTATAATACTGTTCAGAAATTAGGACTTACTCCGGTAAACGGAACGCAGCGCAATGGCTATTATTGGCAAAGCATCACCTATAGTCCTGCGGCTACCAATCCTTTAACTGCTGCTGACCGGAATATTTTGATTGATCCTGATGCTGCTAATTTTGAGACTGAAATAGCAAAATTAAAAGCACTTGTTAGAGCTAAGTTTGTGATGACGCCTTTAGATCAGGCCTGGGACAGGGTTAATAATGTCAATACCACTATTTTGTTCCGTCCTAATTACTATTTATCGGGCCTTCCGGGTGGATTGCTGGGGAATAACCCATGGTTACAACAAACAGTTGGTTGGTTAGATTATTCAGGCGTACAGGGAACATTCGATTACAGACAATAAAACTGACTTATTTTTAATACTGTCAAAAAGGTCATCGCAAAACGAGCGATGACCTTTTCTTTGTAGAATCTGCTAGAAGTAATTTTATACCGGTTGGAAACCTGTATTATTTTCCCAAATCTTTCCGGTATCAGTAAAATATTACAGTTGCTTAGTGAATCATTGCATTGCAAACGACTGGTATACATTCTAATTTTATTCCGTAAACGCTTGCTATATATGCAGCCAACCTGTTTTTATAAGCTTTGCCATAATGGAAGGGATTATTTACTTATCGCGAAGGATTTAAACAGGGGAATCGTCAAAGTTTAGGTTATCATCGAATTATAAAGTGATTTGTTATTATGAAATGCCCATGAGTTGTTATCAAACCGTTCGTAATGATTATTCAGGCATTCCCAGTCTGCCAATAGGCAGGCATGTGACCATTAAAAAAATAGAGAATAAACACATGAATAAAAAAGTACTGTTAGGTTTTTTAATGGCTGGTGCAACTTCTGTTGCCCTGGCTCAGTATCCTAAGATCCCGAAAGAAGACCAGGAGCGTTCTGCTGCTATTATGAAAGCGGCTGACGTGCATTCTGACTCTATGTGGGCGATAGCCTACCCGATTATTAAAAAAGAAGCTACTGAAGGAAGACCGTATATTCCCTGGGCTTCACGTTTTGATGAATTACCTTATGCCGACATTCCTGCTTTTCCAGGCGCAGAAGGTGGTGGTAAATTTGTACGCGGCGGACGTGGCGGAAAAGTGATCGTTGTAACCAATTTGAATGATGATGGTCCGGGCAGCTTTCGTTGGGCATGCGAGCAGGGTGGTGCAAGAACGGTTGTATTTAATGTAGCCGGTATCATCAAACTAAAATCTCCGCTTATTATCAGGGCGCCTTATATTACTATTGCCGGCCAATCTGCGCCCGGTGATGGTGTTTGTATTGCCGGTGAAACTGTTTGGATCAATACCCACGATGTAATTGTTCGCTATATGCGTTTCCGCCGGGGTGATACCTGGGTGGGCAGAAGAGATGATGCCATTGGTGGTAATCCGGTAGGTAATATCATGATCGATCACGTGTCGGCTACCTGGGGATTGGATGAGAACATGAGTATGTATCGCCACATGTATAATGACAGCACCGGAAAGATCGAAGATAAATTTGGTACCGTAAACATCACCATTCAAAACTCCATTTTTGCTGAAGCATTAGATACCTGGAACCATGCTTTTGGCAGCACTTTAGGAGGAGAGAACTGTAGCTTTATGCGCAACCTCTGGGCCAACAATGCAGGGCGTAATCCATCAGTAGGATGGAACGGCGTTTTCAACTTCGTAAACAATGTTGTGTACAACTGGGTACATCGTTCTATCGATGGCGGAGATTACAGGGCACAGTTCAATATCATTAATAACTATTTTAAACCGGGACCTGCAACGCCGAAAAATAATGTAGGGCATCGCATCTTAAAGCCGGAAAGTGGTCGCAGCAAATTAAGCTATAAAGTTTACGGACGTGCTTACGTGAACGGCAATGTGATGGAGGGGTATCCTAAAATTACACAGGACAACTGGGCCGGCGGTGTACAGATTGAAGAAGAGGATGGCGTAGGCGAGCACCTGGGATATATGAAACAGGACAAGCCTTTGATCATGCCTAAGCTGACAACGCTCAGTGCAGATGCTGCAAAAACCTATGTGTTCAGCAACGCAGGTGCAACATTACCCAAGAGGGACCCGGTTGATACTCGTATCGTGGAGCAGGCGCGTACCGGTGTGGTGAAACCTATTGCGGGCGTAAAATTGCCCGAAACGCAGTTTGAGCACAGACGTTTGCCTATCGATTCTTACAAGCAGGGTATTATTACAGATATCAATCAAGTAGGCGGTTATCCTGAGTACAAAGGAACACCTTATAAGGATAGCGATAATGACGGTATGCCGGATGATTATGAAAGAAAGAAAGGTCTGAACCCAAATGATGCAGCAGACGCTTCTAAATTAGCTAAATCAGGCAATGGCTATACCAATATCGAAGAATACCTGAACAGCCTGGTAAACGTAGCTAACGTGGTACCTGCTGTCGCTAAAAAATAGTCTAATCAGGCGCGGAACATTTAAATGGTTTCGCGCCTTTTTTTAATAGTTTAGTTTTCTATTGATAATTTATAAAACGATTTTTTGTGAAACGATCCTTTTGCTTGCCGGTATTGCTGGCTTCATTTACTATATTGTCTAACTCATCCTTTGCACAGTATCCTGTTATTCCAAAATCGGTGGAAGACTCTGCTGAAGCGGCTTCTGCTGCTTACAGAAAGGCCTCTAATGAACGTTGGAATGCAGCTCAGAAAATAGTGGAGGCAGAAGCAAAAGCAGGAAAGCCTTACATCCCTTGGGCAGCCAAACCTTCTGATCTGCCGCAGGCAACTATAGCGGCTTTTCCGGGTGCGGAAGGTGGCGGCAAATTCAGCTTCGGTGGTCGTGGTGGTAAGGTGCTGGTGGTAACCAACCTGAATGACAGCGGTCCGGGCAGTTTTCGATGGGCCTGTGAAGAAGGCGGCGCAAGGATCATCGTATTTAATGTTTCAGGTATCATACAGCTAAAAAGCCCTGTTAGTATTAGAGCGCCTTATGTTACCATCGCCGGACAAAGTGCGCCGGGTGATGGTGTTTGCGTGGCCGGCGAATCGGTACTAATAGATACACATGATGTCATCATCCGTTTTATGCGTTTTCGAAGAGGTGCTACTGAAGTAACAAGAAGAGATGATGGATTAGGAGGTAATGGTGTGGGTAATATTATCATCGACCACGTTTCTGCAAGCTGGGGCCTGGACGAGAATATGAGTATGTATCGACATGTTTATGATCGCGATGGCAAAGCTTTAAAGCTGCCGACTGTAAACGTTACCATACAAAATTCTATCTTTTCTGAAGCATTAGATACATATAATCATGCTTTTGGTAGTACCATTGGTGGACATAATACCATGTTTACCAGAAACCTCTGGGCTAATAATATCAGTCGAAATCCATCTGTAGGTATGGATGGCGATTTTAACTTTGTGAACAACGTAGTGTTTAATTGGTGGAACCGAACCGCAGATGGAGGCGATCATCGCTCTTTCTACAACTTTATTAATAACTATTATAAACCCGGACCTATCACACCCGCCGGTGAACCGATCAGTTATCGCATTTTAAAACCTGAGTCAGGACGTGATACAGCTAACAGGAATACTTTTGGTAAGGCCTATGTAGCCGGCAATTATATAGAAGGCAATGCAAAAGTAACGGCTGACAACTGGGACGGTGGAGTACAGCCGAGTCAAAAAACGTAAAAGAGTTACTGGCTTCTATTCGCAGTGATAAACCTGTACAATTTGGACAGGTGACGGTAGTGCCGACTCAAGATGCCTACGATTATGTACTGAAAAATGTGGGTGCTATTTTGCCGGTACGCGATGCAGTAGACAAACGTATTGTAGAAACGGTTAAAACAGGTAAAGTGTATAATGCTCCCGATGCACAGGCTTATCGCGGTAGATTTATTAAAAGAAGATTACCAGATGACTCTTATAAACAAGGTATCATTACGCATCCATCGCAGGTAGGCGGATACCCGGTATACAAAGGAAGTCCTTATACAGATAGTGATAATGACGGGATACCGGATGATTATGAAAAGAAAAATAAACTAAATCCAAAAGATGGTGGTGATGCTAAACTGATAGCGAAAAACGGGTATAGCAATATTGAAAATTATTTGAATAGTTTAGTAGACATTGCAACAGTGAAACCGGCAAAGGGAATCAGCAAGTATTAATCATCGTAAAACTGGTAACAGTGCTTCAGTCAATTCTTAATCGTCTTTTTAAAGTTACAGCCATTTCAAAGATTTCTGTTTTTGAAACAAGCAAGACCATTGCTGGCAAATGTATGATGGTCGCTACGATTTTTGGGTCAGGTAGTGTGGTTTATGCACAAAAGCCTAAACCTCCCAAACCCATCCTGCCGGTTGTAGTGGAGAGGGGAAAGATTGTTTACAATGCGGATACTGTAACCGGAGACCGGGTACCCGACTTTTCTTATTGTGGTTACAAAGCTTCTGAAGAAGATATACCCACTGTGCCCGTAAAAGTGGTAGTACCCTTGGTAAAAGGAGATGCTACTGCTACCATTCAAAATGCCCTTGATAAAATAGCGGCCATGTCGCCGGAGGCCAATGGCTTCAGGGGCGTGGTATTGCTTTCAAAAGGTAACTATGAAGTTGCCGGACAATTGAAGATCACCGCATCAGGTATAGTATTGCGTGGCTTTGGCGCGCAGGGGCAAACTATTATTACCGGTAAAGGTGTTGACAGGGATGGGCTGGTGAGGTTTTTGGAAAAGATGATAAGAAAGTAGATAGCGAAAAAGCAATCACACAAAAATATGTGCCGGTTGGTGCTTCATCTTTTGAGGTAGCTGATCCGAAGGATTTTCAAGTCGGCGATCGGGTTCAGGTAAAAAGACCGTCTACACAGGAATGGATAACAGCACTGGGTACGGATGATTTTGGAGGAGGTGTTTCTGCTCTTGGCTGGAAGCAGGGAGATGTAGATCTTTATTTTGATCGTACCATCGTTGCCATCACCGGCAGAAAGATTACTGTTGATGTACCTTTAACAACTTCGTTGGATCAAAACTACGGCGGCGCAACAGTAGCAAAATATAGCTGGCCTGGCCGCATTTATAATGTTGGGATCGAAAACCTGACCCTTGTATCAGACTTTGACCGCTCCAACCCCAAAGACGAGGAGCACAGATGGATGGCTGTTACTTTTACTAATGTAGAAGATGCTTGGGTTCGGCAGTTGTCCTTTAAGCATTTTGCTGGCTCTGCTGTTTTTATTAATGAAACCGCGAAGCGTATTACCGTAGAAGACTGTATTTCTACCCAGCCTGTATCAGAAATTGGCGGGCAGCGGCGGTATACTTTTTTACACGTGGACAGCAAACCCTTTTCCAGCGATGCTTTGCAGCCAATGGGTATCATGATTACGGTGTAGGTCATGCAGCTCCTGGCCCAAACGCTTTCGTGCAATGTGTTGCTGAAAGACCCTACAGTTTTAGTGGCGCTATCGGCCGTTGGGCTTCGGGTATCTTGTTGGATATAATGGAGGTCGATGGTAATGCTATCAGGTTAGGCAATCGCGGTCAGGATGGACGTGGCACCGGTTGGTCAGCTGCCAATAGTTTTTATGGAATTGTACGGCTTCTTTAATTGAATGTGATAAACCACCCACTGCACAAAACTGGTCTTACGGAGCCTGGAGCGAGTTTGCCGGAAAAGGTTTTTGGGCAGAGTCTAATAATCATGTTAGTCCAAGGAGTTTTTATTACCTGCAGTTAGCGCAACGATTGGGAAAGAATTTTGAGAAACGGGCCGCCATATTGGATATAGGATCAGAAGCATCCAGCAGCCCCAGTGTGGCTGCTGCACAGGAGTTAACAGCCGAAGCTTCGAAGCCGAAGATAACAATGCCCGAGTGGATCGTACTGGCAGCAAAACGGAATCCAATCAGTACAGAGTCTGGCGGAGCCGTAATCATACAGCCTGCAGCTACAGAAAAAATACTAGTTAGCAACAAAGGATTGGAAATAAAAAACGGATGGCTCATTTATAAAGACTCCAAAGAACTAATTGCCGGCAGAAGGGAAGGAGTACCCTGGTGGACTGGTGGAGTGGAAGCCAGGCAGTTAGAACAAGCTAAACAGAAGCCTGCTCTTACCCGCTTTGTTCCCGGAAGAGTGGGACCGGGATTAACGGACGAGATAGAAGACGTAGTTCAAAATATGAAGCAGGGGAATACGGTGGCTGTCGAACAGCACTACGCACTTTGGTACGACCGCAGGCGCGATGATCATGAGAGAATACGACGGATGACCGGTGAAGTGTGGCCGCCTTTCTATGAGTTGCCTTTTGCCAGAAGCGGAAAAGATACGGCCTGGGATGGTTTAAGTAAATACGATTTAACGAAGTACAATACCTGGTACTGGAGCCGGTTGGCGCAATTTGCCAACCTGGCTGAGCAAAATCATTTATCACTCATTCATCAGCATTACTTTCAACATAATATTATAGAAGCGGGCGCTCATTATGCCGATTTTCCATGGCGTACTGCTAATAATATCAATAACACCGGATTTGTAGAGCCGGTTAATTATGCCGGTGAAAAACGTATTTTTTATGCAGAACAGTTTTATGATGTTTCTAACCCGGTTCGCAGAAAGTTGCATCAGCAGTATATAGAACAGTGCCTGAACAACTTTAAAAATAATAGCTCAGTAATACAACTCACCAGCGAAGAGTTTACAGGGCCCTTACATTTTGTCGAGTTCTGGTTACAAACTATCGCTGACTGGGAAAAGAAAAACCAGTCAAAACAGATTACGGGTCTGAGCACTACCAAGGATGTGCAGGATGCCATTCTGAAAAACCCTAAATATGCCCCTGCAGTAGATCTGATTGATATAAGATACTGGTATTACCAGACCAATGGGGAGCCTTATGCCCCTGAAGGTGGGAAAAACCTGGCACCCCGTCAATGGGCTCGCCAGATGAAATCAAAAGGAACTTCTTTCGATCAGGTGTACCGGGCAGTAAAAGAGTATCGGTTAAAGTATCCTGATAAAGGTGTTATGTACTCTGCAGAAGGCGCCGATCGTTTTGGGTGGGCTATCTTTATCGCTGGAGGCTCGATGCCGGTATTACCTAAAAATATAGATTCCGACTTTCTTAAAGCGGCGGCGGGTATGCAGCCTTCAAAAGCATCAGAAAATTATATGCTGGCCGGCAAAGAAGGTGTCATTGCTATGGCTAATGATAAGCAGTCTGTTACAATCGATCTTTCGAGCTATACAGGTAACTACGCCATTAATTTTATTGACATGGCTTCAGGAGCATTGCTGCCGGGGACAAAAACAGTTACCGCTGGCAAAGCTGTTACAATTGAGCTCCCTAAGCAAGGTGTCATGCTATGGTTAAAAAAATAATGGTAAGGCTAAATCTCATTCTGTTGTTAATGTAACTATTGCTTATAATAATGTAAAAAATTACTATCGTCGCAGGTTCTAAAAATAAAAAAACTACTTTCAATTTCTGATATCTGCCGCAGGTAACGGTGGCAGATAAAACCTAACGATGTTGCTGAAGCCATTTGTATTTGTTTGCCATTATTATTACGGTACAAAATGTTAAGCTCAGCGGCAATTTCTAAGTTGGTATTGTTTTAGCAGCAAAACGCAGAAATTGATAGATAGTCAACTGATAACATCGCTCCAAACCAGCGTTAGCAAGGCATCTGATGAAGTTGCCTATAAGAAGCTATATTATTATTTTCATCCGTTATTACGCCGGTTCGCTTTTAATTTGCTGGGTAATACTGAAATAGCTGATGAGATCGTTTCAGACGTTCTACTGAAACTTTGGATTATGCGCGAAAAAATGGACATGGTGCAGGACCTTAAGCTCTATCTTTTTAAAGCCACCCAAAATGCCTGTCTGAATTATTTAAAAAGTGCCACTCATCGTAATAACCTTTTAACAGAGCAGGTTACTGAACAGGATGCCGTTTATAGCTTTACCGAATCGGAATATACCTGTTCAGAGATACAACAACTGATAGCCAATGCGGTAAATCAGCTACCCCCAAATGCCAGATGGTTTTTCGTCTTATTAAAGAGTACGGTCTTAGCTATGCGCAGGTAAAAGAGGTTATGGATATTTCTCAAAATACCATAGAAACTCATATGAAGCTTGCATTAAAGAAGCTGAAGATGATTGTTGACAGCTATTATAATTCTTCAAAATAATTCTTTTGATCCATTCACGGTAGTGGTTCTTATTCTTGTCTATAAGAATAGACGCTGTCATCATGAATAAGGAACTGCAGGATAAATTATATAGTTTAATGGCCCTCAAAATGTCGGGTAGCGCTGATTTTGGGCAGTTGCAGGAGTTAGAACGACTACTGAAACTATATCCTGATTTTCAAAGATTAGACGATGTGCTGGATCAGTTCCCCGGTATTAATGAATCGGCTACAAAGGATATAACGGATCAGGCGTTTGCTGCGCAGTATGTTAAAATGTTATACGCCGGGCAGGAGCATAATAACATAGCTAATGCCCATGATGAAATACTAATTTCTAAACGAAAACCCAGGCTGGTCTTACTAAAATTTGCTGCTGTGGCCGCATCATTATTTGTAATGATCCTTATTGTAAGAACAACCCTGTTTTCTGACCGGGAAAGCCGGACTTCAGATAAAGCAGCCGCACAAACAAATACAGCAGCTACAAACGGTAAATCCAAGTTGACACTTCCTGATGGTACGCTGGTATACCTTAATGCAAACAGCCACCTGGAGTATGGCCAGGATTTCAATACTACCAGCCGGGATGTGGTACTTACGGGTGAAGCTTTTTTCGATGTTGCGCATAATGCTGATAAGCCCTTTATAGTGCACACGGCAAAAGCAACCATAAGAGTACTGGGTACCCGGTTTAATGTGAAGAATTATTCGGATGCAACATGGGAAGCCACGCTATTGCAGGGAAAGATTGAAATGTATCTTACCAATAAACCTAAAAACAAACTTACGCTGGAGCCTTCTCAAAAAGTATCTGTGTCAGTACCTGATATAAAACAAGGCGCTTCTTCCGCAGACGATTTCAAGATATCGGTTACCAAGATCAAGCCGTTAAAAAATGATATCGTAGAAACAGCCTGGATGGAAGATAAATTAGTATTCGTAGATCAGCCATTACATATAATTATCAAAGACCTTGAGCGTGTGTTTGGAATCAACGTTTATTTCAAGTCAGATAAAGCCAGGGATAAGAAATACACAGGAGCATTTAAAAACGATAATCTTCAGCAGATACTGGAGATACTGGACTTATCGAACCCCATCGATTATGAATTGAAAGATGACCAACTGATTATTCAATAATTCTTAAAAACGATTGCAGATGAAAAAGAAGCGATAAGAAACTCAACTAAAAAGGAGAATGCGCCAACATTCTCCCCGGTAAACAGCTTTAAGACAAACTTGCCGTCTTAAATGCCATTTTAAATAAAAAACCAATTCAAAGGTATGCAAAAATCTACTCTTTCGGGGCGTTATAGCCTCCGGAAACCCCTGCTTGTTATGAAATTAATGTGCTTTATGCTTTTCCTCGCGCTTCATGTTTCTGCCGCCAATTACGGCCAGTCCGTTATTAATATCCGGGCCCAGGAAACCACCGTGTTGAATCTGTTTAAGCAGATAGAGAAGCAATCATCCTATTCTTTTTTATAGCAGTAATCAGCTGGAGTTGAACAGGCCTGTTTATATCAGTGCAGTGAATGCCTCACTGGATGCCGTATTGTCCAAGGTTTTCCAGGGAACCAAAGTGGCATGGAAAGTAATTGATAAAAATAAAGTAGTGCTTTCTGCTGCAGAGGAGTTGGTGCAAAGCCAGCTAAAAACAATTAAAGGAACTGTAGCGGATCAAAATGGTAGTCCACTCGAAAATGTATCCGTAACCGTAAAAGGCAGACAAGTTGGAACGGTGACTAATGCTGCGGGACAGTTTTCTATCGATGCCGATTCCGGGGATGTTTTAATTTTTTCAAATGTTGGCTATATTGACCAGGAAGCGATTGTAGGTAATGAAACTGATCTTAAAATAACCCTGAAAGCCAGCGATTCTAAAATGGACGAAGTGGTGGTAATTGGTTACGGTTCTACCAAAAGAAGAGACCTGACCGGCGCAGTAGTATCTGTAAAAAGCGAAGAGATTACGGCTCGTCCCGGACCCAATCCCATGGAGTCTTTACAGGGAAGAGTAGCCGGTTTAGATATTACCCGTCCTTCCGGGCAGGCTGGAGCCGGGGTAAATATCCAACTAAGAGGCACAAGGTCTTTTACAGCAAGCGGGAATCCTCTATTCATCATTAACGGTTTACCCGGCGATTATGCTACATTGAATCCTTATGATATTGAGTCGATCGAAGTGTTGAAAGATGCATCATCTACCGCTGCTTATGGTTCTGCTGGTTCGAATGGGGTGATCATAATTACAACCAAAAGTGGTAAAGCCGGCAAGGTTAATATTGATGTGAATTCTTATTATGGTTATAATGGCTGGTCTGTTACTCCTACCATGCGCCACGGCGATAGCTATTTGCAAACCAAACGTGATGCCTATAGTTATCTGTGGAATACAACTACCAGTAAATGGGAAACCACTAATGCATTGTGGCAGTCTCCGGCAAACGATTCCATCATTTTCGGTTCAAGGTATGCTACCTATAAAGAGGGACAGTTTACCGACTGGGCCGGTTTGTTGCTTCGCAAAAATGCGGCTACGCAAAACTATAGTGTGGGTATTTCAGGTGGAACCGAAAAGACAAAAGCCTATTTATCTGTTAACTATACCAATGAGCAAAGCCAATACAGTGGCGATGACTACAAGCTGCTGACTACCAGTATGCGCATCGATCACAAAATGAGAAAGTGGATCAATGTGGGCGCCAACCTGCAGTCTTCTTACGTTATTCGAAACAAAGCGCAGGATAAGCTGGAGAACCTGATCACTACAGATCCATTAGCAAGACCTTACAAAGCTGATGGTACCTTAAACCCTGATTTGGGTAATAACGTGTATAATCTGTTGTTGGATTATCAGCCAGGGGTGTGTACGCTAACCTGGATAATAATTTCAGGATATTTCTCAATCCATATATAGAAATCAAGCCATTGAAAGGTTTGAGTATTTTATCCCGCGCCGGGGCAACACTGGCCTATTCTAATGGCTACAGGTTTGATGGTAAAGGTTCGGTTGCATACACTTATAATAATGCGAATGTTACAAAGGCACAGATCCAGCAAAACCGTTTTATTGGCTATCAGTGGGAAAACATACTTACCTATAATTTAAAGATAGCCGGTGACCACGATGTTACAGTAACAGCAGTTAGCTCTTATTATGATAATCAGAACTCTAATACCAACATGACCCAAAACAATGTGCTATCCAATAACTTTAAGTGGCACAATTTTAAAAATGATCCTACTAATACGGTTGCTACCTCATCCTACAATATGTCCAGGACATTTGGTTTGTTAGGAAGAATTAACTATTCGTACTTAGGCAAATACCTGTTCTCTGCATCGGTGCGCCGGGATGGATCTTCGGTTCTGGATAAAGATCATCAATGGGATAATTTTCCCGCTGCATCGGTTGGTTGGAGAGTGTCTGACGAGAAATTTATGGCCGCTACCAAAGATTGGTTGGATAACCTGAAGTTTCGTATCGGATGGGGTATTACCGGCTCTGCTAAAATCGATCCTTACAGTTCTGTAGCAGTAGTAGAAAATGCAAATATGTCTTTAGGAGGTGTAACTACTCCCATCTTCCGTAATTCTGCGCTGATTGCAAATCCCTTGCTTGGATGGGAAAAGTCATACAATACAAATTATGGAATGGATGCCAGTTTTTTAAATAGTCGTATCGACTTATCGTTCGATTACTACAGAACCAAAACCAAGGACGTGATCTATAAAGTAAATACGCCTATTATATATGGCGCTTACACACCGGGTGTTTCCTACGCCAGTAATATTAATTTGTGCGAAACAATGAATACAGGTTTTGAGTTGGCGCTTAACACCCGTAATATTGTTACCAATGATTTTGAATGGACCTCCGCTGTAACCTTTTCTACCAATAAAGAAAAGATCGTCAACCTGATAGGCGGTACATCTAATTTTATACCTAATGATGTGTACACACTGGTGTTGGGGCAGCCCGTTAAAACATTTTGGAATTATAAACTGGATGGTGTTTGGCAAATTGGAGAAGAAGCAGATGCCGCGGTATTCGGAGCTATCCCTGGCACGTTAAAAGTAAATGTTCCGGGAATGACCAGGTTAGGGGAAGGTGTGTATATGAAAGAAACTGGAACAGGTGCCAATATAACTAAAAGGTACTATTACATGAATCTTGCAGAGGCGCAGAAATTTGATCCTTCGCTCACAGCGGCCAATTCCAAATATACTTACAGCAACAATGACTACCAGGTACTGGGAAGTAATGTGCCCAGCTGGTCCCTTGGTTTTCAGAATACCTTCAAATACAAAAGTTTTGACCTGGGTATCTACACTTATATGAGATGGGGCCAAATGATCAATTACAGCCTGATGGGGTGGTACCAACCTAATGCTTTTGCTGTGAACGCAAGCCCTTCCAGAACATTCCCGGCTTCGTTCAATTACTGGACTCCCACCAATCCGTCAAATGATTTTCCGGTAATGAACTATAATTATGGCGCCAGCCAGTTTCTTGGATTTAGCGGCCTTAATTACGTGGACGGATCTTTCTTAAAGATAAAGAACATAACCCTGGGTTATACATTGCCAGCGAATATCTCTAAGAAAGCCTCCATTGATAAGCTCCGTTTGTATGGAACTATTACCAACCCTTTAGTCATTGCCAGAAGCCATTTTTTAAAGGAGTATGACCCTGAAATGAATGGCAGCCTGGAGTATCCATTAACCAAACAAGTAGTATTGGGCCTGAACATTACATTTTAATTACTAAGTAATTTAAAAGATTACATATGAAAATCAATATAAAGAGAAAGCTATATACGGCAGGGTTACTCCTGGCCTTTATTTCCTGTAGTTTGAAAGAATATAACCCCGTTTCATTATCGGAAGAAGATACGATCCACAATTTCGCCGGATGGAAAAGTTTTCAATCTAACTGTTACTCTGGTTTGTGGGGTTCCCTTATAGGAATGCCTTATGGCATCGTATCCGAAGCCGGTACAGATCTGTGGACGTTTCCATTTAATAACCACAACCAGTATAGAGACCTGTTGGCTTATGAGCAATTTACCTCAAGCTCAGGCGTAGTAAAAAATGTATGGGATTTGGCATGGGGCTCTATTTATGCCTGTAATAAAACCATCGATCTTTCTGCGCAACTCACCGATGCAGATGCTAATGCAGCCAATATAAAAACGCTGGTAGGTGAAACCAAGCTACTCCGTGGATATTATTACTCGGTATTGGTTACGCAGTTTGGAGATTTGCCTTTGTTGACCACATCCGGCGCCGAACGTACACTATCGCCAACGCGCAATAAGGTATCAGAAGTTTACGCACAAATCATTGCTGATCTGCGGGATGCTTTTAACGATCTGGGGGTTACTCCATTGGATGGTAACGCGGCAAGGGCAACCAAAAAATCTGCATTGGGATTGTTGGCCCGTGTATATGCGCAGGGCGCGGGAGAAGGATTAAGCGAAGGCGGTAAAACTTATTGGGTACGTGCCAAAGAAGTTGCAGATAGCCTGATCAATAATATGGGCGCTTACGGCGCAGCTATGTATGACGACTTTTCAAAAGTATTTGCCGCCGCCAATAACAGAACAAATACAGAAGTGTTATTCACCGCATACGGGCTTAATCCCTACAATGCTTCCTATGATTATTTTACGGGCAACGGGAAGCCCAATATTTACCTGCATTACTATCCTAAACTGGATGATGCAGTAGGTGTGGGTATTGTAACGGGTAACCTGTTGGGGCGAAGCGTTAATTCTAATACCAGTAATGCCTATTATGGTCGCTTGAATCAACAGTTCATCGGTCCTACAAAATATCTCATCAATTGTTTCAATGCAAAATATGATAAGCGTTGGGAGAATACTTTTGTCACTGCATTTGCCAATTACTCTGGTGTTCAGGCTATTTCCAGCAACGGGAGCGGAGCCGGTGTTCCGGCGCCTGCCAATGTAAAGTATGCTGACGCCACTATCACGCTCAACACAGCCATTTGCACCAAGTTCGGTATTGATGCGTCGCATATAGGCGAGAAGATCTATCCTTATACAGATGTAGATGCAAGAAATGCTTCTCAAAATGCCACCTGGCAGTATATTCCTAAAGTGTGGAATAAAGGAGATTATTCAGGTGCCACTTCCGCCTTGACAGCTCCGGCCAATGCCAATGTACATCCTTATCCGTTGGCTGCCGATGAAGACAGATTTTTCGTTTATTTAAGTAAGGATCCGCTTACGGCTGACGATAAAAAGGCCCGCAGGTATGTAACGGTTAATATTGATGATCTTTTTGATCCTTCAGACGCTACAGGAAGCACTTACAAAGCGGTAGTAGCAGGGAATGGATTGGTACCTAACAGTCTGGCTAACCTGTTTCCGGCAATGATGAAGTTTAACCACAATTTTGACGGAGGATGGCTGGGTGCTAACTTTCAGCAGAAGCTGGGAAATATTATGATCATGCGTATGGCTGAAGTATATTTAATTGCTGCAGAAGCTGCGATGCATATTAACAGTGATGGAGCTGCCGCTGCCGCTTATTTAAATAAGTTGCGCCAGCGTGCCTGTCGAAACCCGGCTGATTTTAATTTTGGTACAGGCATGCAGCTAAGTGTTGCCACTATGGACGATGTGTTTGATGAATATGCGAGAGAACTTTGTGGTGAATACAATCGATGGGCAATACTAAAACGCAATAAAGCATTTGAGAGCCGCCTGCAAAAGTATAACAGAACAGCCTTCGTTAACTTCATTAAAGAAAGACATTATAACCGTCCTATTCCATTTGGTTTTTTAAACCAGATCAATAATGCCGATGATTTCGGAAATAACGGGTATTAAAATATTTCTACTCTGATAACTAAGTCCGCGTTGATTTTACAATGCGGGCTTTTTATTTTGTACTGAATGATAAAATCAATGAAAACGTTACCATTTCCGTTTTACTATGGCTATATTTGTTTTAGCAGATGTATCATCAACGATTGCCATATCTGATCCATGCTATAGCCCACAATAGCGATGAACAGGCTTTTGAAGAGCTTTTCAGGATATATTACCCTGCATTGATCTCGTATACCTCTTCTATGTTAAAAGATAGCCATGTGGCAGAAGAGCTATGCGGTGATGTTTTGTTTAATCTCTGGCAGAACCGTAAGACATTACCAACCATCAAAAATGTGTCACACTACCTGTATATTTCGGCTAAGCATGCAGTTATTAGCTATACACGAAGCAGGGGATATAAAGAGCTGCAAAAAATACTGCTCTCAGCGATGTAGGTGAAACCTTAACCTATGAATTAAGTAATCACGAACTGAAGCTCATCAATAAAGAAACCTTATCAGAAATTAACGCGGCTATTAACGAACTGCCTGACAGGTGCCGGCTTATTTTCAAGCTAATCAAGGAGGATGGACTAAAATATGCAGAAGTCGCTCAGTTATTGGAAATATCAATAAAAACGGTCGAAAATCAAATGAGCATCGCTGTAAAAAAATTAGCAGTTGTTATTAACCGTATGATAGCGGAATACAAAACAAGCGCTTCCTGATATCCCATTATTTTTTTGAAAATAGCAGTTTTCGTTTGGGGGTATCCTCCAATAGATTGCGTCTATATAAATAACGCAATATGTTACAAGTGCTTAACGACAGGCTGATAGATTTACTAATAAAAAAGGAATCCGGTGAAATAACACTGGAGGAGCAGCTTGAACTATCGGAGCTGATAAAGAAGGATACATCCGACGCATTATTGGCTGAAGGCATGAGCGAGGTGTTGGGAAGTTCACTTATTTATACCGATCAACTCCAGGGAGGAGCACTAAATAATGGGCTGGATAGAATACGGGCAAAAATCAAAGCGTCGGAGCCCGTTCCTATAGTTAAAAAGCGCAAGTACATCCGCGCTTATTTTGCTGTAGCGGCTTCAGTTGTTTTAATAATAGCAGGCACTTTTTTTATAGGATGCAGATGGCTCAGCAAACAGAACATGCTGATAATATTGTTGTTACAAAGAAAGGATCCAAGACCAACCTGGTGCTGCCGGATGGAACTAAAGTATGGGTGAACGCAGATTCAAAGCTCTCTTACGGTAAGGATTTTGGCAATCATATACGGGAAGTATACCTGACCGGCGAAGCTTATTTCGATGTGGTAAAAGATAAAAAAAGCCATTCATTGTTCATACCGATAATATCGATATAAAAGTATTGGGTACCGCATTTAACGTGCGGGCTTATGGCAACGAACAAAATACACAAACTACTTTGTTAAGGGGTTCAATAGAAGTGCTGCTTAAAAAGAACAGTAATAAAACGCTCTTATTAGCGCCTAACGAAAAAATGATCGTTCGGAATGCGGCGGCTCAAACATTATCAAAGCAGCTGCATGCAACCCGCTTACCAGAAATAGAGCTGTTGAAATTAAATGAGGGGAAAATAGACTCTTTGGTTATGGAAACCGAATGGACGCATAACCGGCTGGTATTTGAGCAGGAAGCGTTGAGTGATATCATTCCCGTGCTAGAACGATGGTATAATATAACTATTGAACTAAAGAAGGTTCAGCATCCATCAGTATTGTATCGGGGCACATTTGAGAATGATTCGCTCGAAGATGTTTTGGAATCTCTAAAAATGATAGGAAATTTTAACTACCGTATTCAGAAAGATAAAGTAGTTATCTACTAACGTATTGCTCACATTAATAAAATAAAGCCATCATGATCAAACAGGAAATCTAACGAAACAGTATAAAAAGAGCGAAAAATGTTGCAACCATCTTTCGCCCTGAAAAAGACAAAAAGCTGTTGAAACCAGCTATTTATTTATCTTAAACTATTTGCAATATATGAAAAAATATGCTTGCAAGGGACGCTTGTGCCTATCTCAATCGCTTGTAAAATACTTGTTATTAATGAAGCTTGTTGTTTTTATTATTTTACTTTCATCATTCCAGGCCATCGCTTTTGATGCTGCTTCGCAACAAAGGATCAACCTGGATGTGAAAAGCCTTTCCATACCGCAGATCATTGAGAAGCTGGAGAAGGATTACAAATACCGTTTTGTTTATAATACTGAGCTAAAGCAGAGCAATGTTAAGCTGGACCTGTTTGCCAGGAATGCAACACTCGATTATGTGATGCAAAATATGTTAAAGGCCACGACATTTTCCTACAAAAAAATAAACAAAGGCCTGGTCGTTATTATCGGCAAACCAGGAGAAACAATCAGCATATCGGTCGAAGGTAAAATAACGGATCCGGCTGGTAATCCTTTGGCCGGGGTAAGCGTGGCTGAAAAAGGCACCACCAATGGGGTGTTAAGTGGCGATGATGGAAGCTATAAAATTACAGTAAAAGATGAAAATGCGATATTGACTTTCTCTATTGTGGGTTATAGTACCATCGATGTTTCAGTAAAGGATAACAACTATTCGCAGGTAACGCTTTATGCTGCTGAAAATAAGATGGATGAAGTGGTAGTGATAGGGTATGGTACTACTAAAAGAAAGGACCTGACCGGCGCGGTATCAAGTGTAAAAGCAGATGATATAGTCCGTTCTCCTGCGCATAATGCTATGGAAGCCTTGCAGGGACAGGTACCGGGATTGGATATCGTACGTAACTCAGGAAAAGCCACATCGGGTGTTACCATGAATATTCGCGGCAAAAGATCTTTATCTACCGCCAAGGATGAATATGGCAATCTTATAGCGAATAATCCATTAATAATTATAGATGGGGTACAGGGGGAAATATTACGGATATTCCTCCGCAGGAAATTGAATCGATCGATGTAATGAAAGATGCATCCTCTACCGCTATATATGGATCGCAGGGAGCGAACGGTGTTATTATCGTAACAACTAAAAGAGCCAAATCAGGCAAGGCCAAGATATCTTACAACGGTTATGTCGGCATGAATGGATGGGCGCAATATCCTAAAATGCGCATGGGTGATGATTATATAAATCTGCGCCGTGAAGCCGCTAAAACTGCTGGTCAGTGGAAAACACCATCAGATGATCAGACGCTATTTACCCCTGAAGAATGGACTGCTCTGCAAAATAATCAATGGATCAACTGGGTAGATGAAGTAATACATACAGGTATCGTACAAAACCACCAGGTAAGTATGTCCGGTGGTACCGAAAAAACAACGGGTCTGTTGTCTGCAGGGTATTATCGTGAAAAGGGATCGCTTAAAGACGACTTGCTGGATAAGTATAATATCCGCACCGTTATTGATCACAATTTCAGCAATATTTTCAAGGCTGGAGCATCACTCAATCTTACCCATTATAACGGGTATGAGCGGGCTGAAAATGTGTTATGGCGTGCGGCTACTAACGAGCCACTGGGACGGGCATATGATGACAGTGGCAGGGTGATCCTTTATCCGCTGGGAACAGCTGGCAAAGTAAGCCCTTTGGCGGATGAAGCCAGTGAATATACCGCAAAATACCAGCGTTTAACTACTAATGTCTTTGCCAATGGTTATGCAGAATTGCGACCTTTAAAAGGATTGTCACTGCGCTCCAACCTGGGTACCAACTTTTCCTTCCGCCGCAGCAACGACTTCCAGGGTGCTCAATCTATCGACAGGGCAGATTTAAATACGGGGGCTATTGCATCTGTGTTAGCAACCGAAAAAGTTTTATTACCTGGGATAATATTTTAAACTACACCAAAAAACTGGGAGACCATTCTTTTACTTTTACGGGATTGACTTCCTGGACACAATCTAAATTCAGGAGTTCTTACAGTGAAGGCGCTGGCCAGTTAATACCCAGTCAGCTCTGGCATAATCTTGCTGCCAACGCGAAAGAATCTTATGTGATACGTTCGGGTTATATACAGAGCCAAACCTTTTCTTATGCCGCAAGATTGAATTACAACTACCTGGGCAAATACCTGCTTACCGTTTCTAACCGGTGGGATGGAGCTTCCCGGTTGGCAGAAGGGAATAAATGGGCTGCGTTTCCATCGGCGGCTTTGGCCTGGCGCGTAATAGACGAGGGGTGGTTTGGAAGTACAAAAAATTTAAATGAATTAAAATTACGTGCAAGCTGGGGTATGACGGGTAATTCAGGTATCAGTGAATACGGTACCCAGTCATATTTAAATGCCTTGACTAATTCCGCTTTCCAGGATAGAGGATACACTTACTATGTATATAACCCGTTCCTTGGAAATGTAGACCTTGGATGGGAAAAATCTGCTTCAACTAATGTCGGCATTGATTTCGGTTTCTTCGATAACAGAATAATGGGTAGTGTAGATTACTACAATACTAAAACGACCGACATTCTTTTACCCCGCACATTACCTACTTCAATGGGGAGCGGTAATAATACGCCTTTCCAGATCTATCAGAATATAGGATCTACCAGCAATAAGGGTATCGAACTAAATCTGACCACTGTCAATATCAGGAAACAGAATTTTAACTGGCAGACGAATATCACATTCGCACGCAATACGGAAAAAATTCTCGACCTCATAGATGGTCGCGACATTATAGGTGCAGTAACCCGTGAGACTGAAAGCCTTTTGATTGGCCGTCCGCTAAAGTCGTTTTATACCTTTAAAAGACTCGGAATCTGGCAAACAGACGAAGCGGCTGAAGCAGCCACGTACTTTAAAGATGCGGCTAAAACACAGCCTTTTAAACCGGGAGATATCAAGCTGGCTGATCTTAATGGCGACTTTGTGATTGATGAGATCAACGATGTGCAGTACATTGGTACCACTTCTCCACGTTGGACGGCCGGTTTAAACAATACGTTCCGTGTTAAAAACATCGACCTGACGGTATACATCATTAGCAGGTGGGGCCACATGATGACCTATGATTTTACGGGCGCTTATGATCCCTCTGGTAAAGGTAATGCACCGGCATACCTGGATTACTGGACACCCGAAAATCCATCCAATGATTTTCCACGACCGGATAATACCAATTTTTATAACTACAGGGGATATCTTTCATTGAACTATGTTGATGCCTCTTACATCAAACTAAAAACAGTATCGGTAGGTTATACTTTTCCCGCTCAAACAGTTAGTCGTTGGGGTATGTCCGATCTGAGAGTTTATGCATCCGGTAATAACCTGCTTACCCATGCACGGAGCCATTTTGTAAGAGATTATGATCCCGAAAGAGGAGGTTCTGCCAAGTCGCCCCTGCAACGCCAGTTTGTGCTGGGTCTCAATGTAAGTCTATAACAGTTTTAAAGCTGTTATAAAGTAATGATATAAACGGTCTGATGATCCTGTTTCAGATTGCATTGATAAGCTTTCAAAATAGTGATATGAAACGAGCCATAAAAAATCTTCCAATCCAAAAGAATGATTACCTGGCAAATTTCCTGCCCGTCGGGTCAGGCGGGCAGCTGACCATCAAAAACAATTAAAAAATATACAGATGAAAAATTGGATTCAATATATTCCTCATAAAAAACTGATTCCACTGTATTGCTCAGTGATGTTATTTTCCTGCAGTTTAAAGGAGTTTAATCCCGGCGGTACAACAGCCGATGTGGTGTTTGCTGCCCAGGAAGGAATGAATGCCCTGGTTAATTCCGCTTACGTTAATTATGGCGGCCAGTTTTATGGCCGTGAAGACCTGGTAATGCTAACGGAGGGTGGTACTGATCTTTGGATCAATATTGCCAATAGTGGTTATGGACGACAAATGACCAAATACGAAGAACTTACTTCGGGAACCGGGCAGCTTAGAAATACCTGGAACCGCCTGTACGAGATCATTAATTATTGTAATGCAGGAATCGAGCGGATCGATGCTGTACCCTTTAATTCGGCAGATCAAAAGAAAGCACGCAAGGGTGAATTGCATTTCCTAAGAGCGTATTCTTACTGGCATATAGTGGAATTTTACGGAGGCGTTGATCTGCGTACACAGGAAACAAAAACGGCTGTGCTTACTGCTCAGCGCAGCCCTGTGTCTGCTTTTTACGATTTAATGCTCCAGGACCTGGATGCGGCTATCGCTAATCTTCCGGTAGATCCTGTACCCGCAACTGACATAGGCCGGGCTACGCTTAAAGCGGCTTATGGTTTGAAAGCGAGGGTGGCGTTAACCCGGGTGGCCTATGAAACTTCGCAGGCCGAAAAAGACAAGTACTATCAGGTAGCAAAAGATGCAGCTACCTATGTTATTAATAACCCGGCTTCTTTAAAAGTATCGTTGTACGCTACGCCTGCAGAGGTATTTGCGCCTGCGGCCAATAAGGTCAATAAGGAAGCGATGTTTGTTGTAACCCACTCTACTGTTCCCTCTTTAAACCCACAGCCTAATAACCCCAACCGCCTGCACATGTGGTTTAAGGCCAAGTATTCTGCTAAAGCTGGTGTTGTACAAAGCCTTGTTTATGGTAATGACAATAATGCAAGGTCGGGGGCTATGTGTATGATGCCTACACGCCGGTTGCTTGAATTGTATAATGAACAGGTAGACAGCAGGTACCGCGCCTGGTTCAGAGAAACCTACAACCAAAACAATAGTAACTATGCCTGGACAGCCGATGATCTCGCTGCGTTCGAAAAACCAGCCAGTATGGTGGGTACGCGTATTAATGCTGGTGAAACCGCGCTAATGTATACTAAGCAAAAAATAGCCGATAAGAGAACAAGGCCTTATGCGGTGGTAGATATTGATGATATTTATACGGGTGACAGGGTATCTACCAATGCCAGGTTCAATATTTGCTTTCCTGCGCTGACCAAATTTGATGATCCGAATTTGCCGGCCCCTAATTCTAATTTTGGTAGCAAGGATGTTATAGTGATGAGGCTGCCTGAAATGTACTTTATAGTTGCAGAATGTGAAATAATGATGTCAGGCGGATCAAAAGCAAGAGCTGCCGAAATGATAAATATCATTCGCAAACGAGCCGCAGTAGCCGGGAGGGAGAGCGATATGGTTGTTACAGAAGCACAGATGACGATTGATTTTGTACTGGAAGAAAAAGCCAGGGAGTTTTGTGGTGAGCATATACGTTGGTTTGATTTGAAAAGGACAGGTAAGCTGTATGATTATGTAAAAGCTTACAACAAGGATATTCCCCTGATTCAACCATTCCACGCATTAAGACCTATTCCACAAATGTTCCTGGATGCCATTACCAATGCGGCAGAATTTGGACAGAACGCAGGATACTAAGCGCGGTTGGGGTAAAAAGAGCGGCTCCTGCATAGCAGTGGGAGCCATTCTTTTCTGGTCTTGAACGGTTAAAAAAATATTCAACAATAGCAATACTTATTTGGAAAAAGTGATAGTATGAGTTATATTTGGTAACGTTTACATTTTTCAACGATTGTTTCTCATGCCAAAAACTATTTCATCCGGTTTAAAGGAAGTAGCGCGTCATGCCGCTGTATCTATTGCCACTGTGTCCAGGGTAATTAATGCTGATCCCAAAGTGAAAGCTGAGACGGCCTTAGCCGTACAAAAAGCGATCAAAGAGTTAGGATACAGGCCCAATAGAGTGGCACAACGCCTCCGCGCCACAACGGCACGTCGCCGCCTGGTGGGGTTGCTCATTCCCGATATCAGGAATCCTTATTATGTGGACATTATAAGAGGGGTGGAGGAATATGCGTATAGTCAAAATACAACGGTGATCATCGGCAATTTTTCACAGGATCCCTCTAAAGAAGAGTTATATATTGATATACTGAGAAGTGAATCTGTTGACGGGCTTATAGTGGCTACTACTCCCGCAACGGAGCAAAAAGTTGAGCAATTAATAGAGGACGGCATTCCGGTGGTTTGTATCGACAGAGGATTGAAAAGTTTGAAGGCGGATGTAGTAAAGACCGACAACGAATTGGGTGCTATTATGGCTACCACTCACTTGATCAATCTTGGCCATCAACGTATCGCTCATATTGCAGGCGACCTGGAAATACCTACTACCCATGAAAGGATGGCTGGTTATAAAAAGGCGCTGAAAAAAATAAAATAAAGATTGATCCTACCTTAATCTATAGTAAAAAATCGGATTACGAGAGTGGGGTAGAGCTTACCCAAAAAATACTGTCTCTGAAAAGCAGGCCCACAGCCATTTTTACAGCGAATAACCTGCTTACACTGGGCGCTTTGGAAGTGTTACATGGGCACAAAATAAAAATTCCCAAAGAAATGGCCATCGTAGGGTTCGATGATGTGTATTGGGCAACTTCTTTGAATCCTGCATTAACAGCTGTAAAGCAATTCGGTTATGAAATGGGGCAGCAGGCCGCCGAATTATTGTATAAAAGACTGGCTAATCCCCAGGCGCCTCCTACCAGCTTTATTATAAAGCCGGAGCTGATGGTAAGAAAGTCCTGCGGTACCCGTTGATTTTTTTGAAGGATAATGTAAACGTTTACAAATTATCCGGTGTTTTGTCATTAATAATTGTAAAGCATATGAAACCTCTACACGTTTTTAGAAAGGCATTACTGTTGTTGCTGTGTTTTGGCAGTCTAGTAGCTACCGGGCAACAACGGTCTGTTACCGGCCAGGTGCTCGATGAAACCAGCGGTCAGCCTCTGGCAGGAGCCAACATTGTTATACAGGGAACCACGCAGCATATCCCTGTTTCCCCGGAAGGAAAATTTGAATTCAACGTATCCAATACCAGTACTGTGCTAACGGTGAGCTATGCAGGATACGTTACCAGGGAAATCAATATTGGTACGCAAACCAATCTTATTGTTTCATTAAGCAGTAGTGCAGGTAATCTTAACGAGGTGGTCGTTATAGGTTATGGTACCCAGCGGAAAAAGTCAATCACAGGGTCGGTTGCGTCCGTTAATTATGACCAGTTTAAAGACCGGTCGTTTAGTAATGTGGTACAGTCCCTGACGGGCACGGTTCCCGGTGTCAATATATCGCAATCGCAGGGAGCGCCAGGCGTAGCGCCCGTAATACAAATCAGGGGTATCAGTTCAATTACAGCAGGTACGAATCCCTTATTCGTAGTGGATGGGGTTCCGTTAGAAGATTTCAATATGAACATGATCAATCCCCAGGATATTCAGTCAGTGGAAATATTAAAAGACGCGTCTTCGGCGTCTATCTATGGATCGAGAGGTGCGAATGGTGTGGTAATGGTTACTACTAAACTAGGTAAACCAGGTAAAGCTATTGTTAGTGCTGGTTTTGAATATGGTATTCAAAAGGTAACGCGTCAGATCGATATGATGGATGCACAGCAATGGATCCGCTATTTTGTAGCTGCAAAAAATAATGCCTGGGTTGATCTGAATCCGGCCGTTAATAAAGCCACAGATCCTAATAGCGCCAGGGGTACCTCAACCTTATACAAAATACCCGAAGAGTTTATCAACAGTCCTGAGCAGTTTGGCGCAGGTACCAATTGGCAGGATGTGATGTTTAGAACAGCTCCCATGGCGAATGCGCAACTGTCTGTATCGGGTGGTACCGATAAAACCCAATACCTGTTTTCCGCAGGCTTGCTAAACCAGGATGCGGTGTTAGACCAGAACTATTACCGCCGGTTAGCTTTAAGGTCCAACATCCGTCAAAAGGTTTCAGATAAAATAACTGTTGGATTAAACCTGAGTTTAACCGGTATTCACGACAGAACGGATGGTATCGATGGTAAGAGCGACGTCATCAGTCTGGCTTTACAGAGTGATCCTATTTTTCCTTTATATAATGAAAACGGCAACCTGGGTATTGTAGATCCTAATTCTATCTGGAACCGTTACCTGCAATATAATCCGGTAAATCTGTGGCATCCCTATGCTACTACAAGATTCACTGATAAAAAGAATAAAGCCTACAACACTTTTGCACTAGGGTATGTGGAATATAATATTATCGAAGGGCTGAAGTTTAAATCAAGCCTGAGCGCCAATGTGTCTAATAATTCTTATAATTTCTACCGGTTCAAAAACCAGGGATATGGATATAACCAGGACCTGGCTACTTCAACCGCAACTGCCAGTGCCGGAAATAAGTTGAACTGGCTTTGGGAAAATACCGCTACGTATGATTTTTCTGTAGCGGAACATAACTTCAATGTTTTAGCGGGCTATACCTCTCCAGAAAGAACGTACGGAATTCCAGTCGCTAACAGCAGCTAATTTCCCTAACGACCTGGTACAAACCATTAATGCCGGTACCGTTACAGGCGGAACTTCAACCGCTACTGAATGGGCTATACAGAGTTACCTGGGTAGGTTGAATTATAATTTCAGGAACAAATATTTTTTATCCGCCAGTATACGCCGCGATGGTAGCTCCAGGTTCAGCAGGGACAATCAATGGGGATATTTTCCTTCGGTTTCTGCGGGTTGGGTAGTATCTGATGAGAACTTCTTAAAAGAAGTAAATGGGTTGAACCTGTTAAAGCTGAAAGCAAGTTATGGTAGTGTGGGTAACAACCAGATACCTAACTATGGTGCTATTGGCTTGTTAGGTGGCGTTAACTATGTATCGAATGGAAATATCATAGCTGGATTAAAACCTATTACCCTCGATAACGCCGGTCTTCGTTGGGAGAAAACCAACCAGCTGAACCTGGGCATTGATATCGCTGTTTTAAAAAACAGGCTTTCGGCCACCATCGAGGTATATCGTTCTATTACACAAGACATGTTGTTGAATGTGCCCATACCCGATATCACGGGCTTTTCGAGCCAGTTAACGAATATTGGTAAAATGCGTAACACCGGTTTGGAAATACTGGTATCATCAAAAAATATACAACGTGAGTTTACCTGGTCAACAGATGTGAACTTCAGCCTGAACCGGAATAAAGTGCTTCAACTCGGATCAGGCAATGCACCCATTTATTATACTGATTGGGAGACAACCGTGCGTACAGCAGTGGGCTCGCCTATTTCTGATTTTTATGGCTATGTTTTTAACGGCGTTTATAATAACACAACGGAAATACAGAATAGTCCGCACGAGGCATCTACAAGACCGGGCGATCCTATTATTGTAGATGTAAACGGAGACGGAAAAATTACCACCGATGACAGAACCATTTTAGGTAATAACCAGGCTAAATTTATTGCAGGTATTACCAACCGGTTTGGTTACAAGGGAGTGGAACTATCCGTATTGCTGCAGGGGCGTTACGGGGAGAAATTGTAAACCAGAATTACCGGTTTCTCGGATTCTGGAATAGTGGAAGAGGTATGTATGCGGGAGCTGCTAATTTCTGGGAATCGGAGCAAAACCCGGGTGATGGCGTTAACCCAAGACCTTCTGCCAACAGGCGGCCGTTTCAACAAGGCTTTTCTACCTTATGGGTAGAAGATGCTTCATTTCTAAGGGTAAAGAATATCACGCTTTCCTATAATATCCCGCAAAGCGTATTACACAAAACGCCATTCAATAATTTAAGAGTGTATGTAAACGCAGATAATGTAAAGTTGTTCAGCAAATACACCGGGTATGATCCTGAAAATACTACTTATAAAGCTACTAATTATAGTGCCGGAACATCGGCGGCTAACACGGGTGTTTCCAGTTCATCTTTACCTACCGGCTCTATGTTGGGTGTAGATTATGGTTCGTATCCGTTACCGCTGGTAATCACTTTTGGTTTGAAAACTTCATTCTAAAAAATGTTAGCAACGTTTAAAAAATTAACACATGAAAAGAATATATGATCTCCATGAAATTTTAATATCCTTATTGGTGGTTCTTTTTGTCAGTTGTGGAAAGTCATTTACCGATCTGGCCCCGATCTCCAACGCCAATACCAATAATTTTTATAAAACCGAAGCCGATTTTGAGTCGGGTATCACTGCCGCCATGAACACTTTGTATGGAGTGTATGCTCCGGAAGGCCCCATATCCTATACAGGAGAGCTAATGGGTGATAATGCTACTTTGTACATTATTGCCGGGGCTCAGGCTGATAAACATGCTTTCAGGGACTATGCTATCCAAACGCCTAATACCATGGTATATGCTTTCTGGAGACAGTTTTACGGTTCTTTATTTGCGGTGAACACAGTATTGGATAAACTTCAGACTGCTACCCAGCTGGATGTTGAATACAAAAAGACAGCCGAGGCCGAGATGCGTTTTTTAAGGGGGCTTTATTATTTTAACATGGCCCGTTTATGGGGAGGTGTTCCTTTGGTAACTAAAGCTGTTTCAGCGCAGGAGGCTTACAGCATTTTAAGATCATCTGAGGCAGAAGTGTATAGCCTGGTAAAAACCGATCTGCAATTTGCTGTGGATAATCTACCCGTTTCTGCCAATGTAAAATTGATCGGCCGTCCAACAAGGGGAGCAGCGCAAACGGTATTAGGTGAAGTGTACCTGACGTTGGGCGATAAGCCGGCTGCAGCAGCAGCTTTGCTCGAAGTTTACAACAGCGGGCAATATGCTTTGCAGCCCACATTCGCCGGTGTTTGGGGACCCACCGTTAAAAACACGAAAGAAGCTGTTTTTGAGATCCAGTATGCCGCTAATGCCAGTACCGGTACGCACAGCCCTTATCAGCAATTCTTTTTTCCGAATGTAAATGCCCTGGGCTTTTCGGGTGTAGGGATGAACCAGGTTACAGATGACCTGTATAACGAATACGAGTCGGGTGATCCCAGGAGAGATATAACTATATCTCTGGGCTACCAGAGCGGCAATACCTTCCTGCAGCAAAAGTATTTCCAGAAATGGGCGCATCCGAATGCTGCTATTAATGGAACGACCTTATTAGCCAATAATGACTTTATGGTTTATCGCTTCGCAGATGTACTGCTAATGTTAACTGAAGCCACTGGTGATGCTCAATACATGAACCAGCTGAGAAGCAGGGTTGGGTTGCCATTATGGGGCACGGCTGGCTATCCGGTGGCGAAATATGGTACTGTTGCATTGGCCCTGGAGCACGAAGCCCGCATGGAGCTGGCCGGCGAGTTCAAAAGATGGTTTTCATTAAAACGATCAGGTAGGGCAATTACTGTGCTTACAGCTAAAAATAAGCCGGTTACGCAGGAAAAACTGGTATTGCCTGTTCCGGATATCGTACGGTTACAAAATAGCCAGATTACCCAGAATGCCGGCTACTAATTCCGGAAAGAAATGGGAATAATTCGTTGAGCAGCAAGGGGAGATGGAATAATTTTCCAAGATGATGGAAATAATTGTTAGATATACAATTTCTCTCCCCATCTGCTTTACCTTAGAAACGCCGAATACCGGTATCTGGTACTGGCATGACTTTTAATTTACGAATTCATATTTGCTTGTTTTATGAAACGACTCTTTGTGTTGCTGTTTTTAATTTGTTTTTTCCTGAATGATGGAGTGGCACAGTCCATGCAGCCGCTGAAAATTTCTCAAAATCAGCGCTTTTTCAAACGGCTGATGGAAAGCCTTTCTTTTGGTTGGGAGATACGGGATGGTTGCTATTTATCAAATGCAGCAGGGAGGAAGTATTGCAATACCTGGATGCCCGTCAGCAACAGGGTTTTAATGTAGTGCAGGTGATGGTACTGCATACGCTGGGAGCAAAAAATGTATACGGAAATAAAGCACTTGAAGATGGAGATATCGGCAAGCCGCTAACGACAACCGGTGCAACATTCGGCGATAAAGCAGCGTATGATTTTTGGGATCATGTAGACTTTGTTGTAAAAGAGGCCGAAAAGCGTGGCATTTATATGGCCCTGGTTCCGGTTTGGGGATCGGCAGCCAAAGACAAATCGGTAAATGCAGTAAATGCTGCCGTTTATGCAAAGTTCCTGGCTGAGCGTTATAAAAATAATACAAATATCATCTGGCTAAATGGCGGAGATATTGAAGGAGACGCTAAAATGGATGTGTGAGGCGATAGGCACCACTATTAAAAAATACGATCCGGCTCATTTAATGACCTATCATCCAAGAGGACGTTATTCTTCTACCGATTGGTTTCATAATAAAAAATGGCTTGATTTTAATATGTTCCAGAGCGGGCACCGTTCTTATGCACAGGACACTTCAAGGAAAGAGAAACACCGTCATGGAGAAGACAACTGGAAATTTGTCGTTACAGATTACAATATGAAGCCAGCTAAGCCTGTATTGGATGGCGAACCTTCGTATGAAAATATACCCTATGGCTTGCACGACAGCCTGCAACCCCGGTGGACGGCTGCTGAAGTACGCCGCTATGGCTATTGGAGCGTTTTTGCGGGAAGTGCAGGATTTACCTATGGCGAGAATGCCATCATGCAGTTTAATAAAATGGGAGACGCGGATGCAAACTTTGGAGTATTCAATAACTGGAAAGAAACCATCAATGCGCCGGGAGCCTTACAGATGAAATACCTGAAAGATCTGATTTTGTCTTACAGCTATTTTGACCGTAAACCTGCCCAGGAAATCATTGCAGATAATACACAGAAAAGGTATAACTACATCATAGCAACAAAAGGACCAGCCTATGCATTGGCATATACTTACACAGGTAGAACATTTAAAGTGAATACTGCAAAACTGGGTTTTAAACTAACTTCCGCCCGGTGGTTTAGTCCCATCGATGGTAGTACGCAGTCCATTAGTTTAAAAGCAAAAACAGGTATTGTGAGTTTTGATCCGCCGGGCCTGCCAAAGAATGGTAATGACTGGGTGTTGGTATTAAAGAAATAACTACATGCCGGATTAACTGGTCTGGCATGCAAAAACAAACGATTTGAAAAAATATAGCCATATTGATTGCGATAGCATTCGCGTTTGTATCCTGTTCTAATAAGGCATACTTATTCACCTCATTTCATGAGCCCGCTGATGCCGGCTTGCGGATGTTGTATAGCTATGACGGATATCACTGGAAAGATTTTGACACCGTGTTTTTGAAACCTGAAGTGGGAACACAAAAGGTAATGCGTGATCCGTCAATGGTACAGGGACCCGACGGCGTTTTTCACCTGGTGTGGACAAGCAGCTGGCAAAAAGACAAGGGATTTGGCACTGCTTCTTCAAAAGATCTAATTCACTGGACGGCTCAAAAACACGTTCCGGTAATGGAGCATGAGCCTGGTGCTGTAAATGTATGGGCTCCCGAGTTGTTTTATGACGATGTGCAAAACCAATATATCATCGTTTGGGCAACGACAATACCTGGCCGCTTTGAAAGAGGGATTGAACCAGATAGTAATAATCATCGGTTGTATGCTACTACCACCAAGGACTTTCAAACGTTCACGCCGGCTCAATTATTCCTGGATCCGAAATTTAGTGTAATTGATGCGCAAATTGTTAAAAGAAAAGCCAATGACTATGTCTTGATTCTAAAAGACAACACCAGGCCGGAAAGGAATGTTAAAGTAGCTTTTGGCAGCTCGCCAATGGGTCCCTGGAAAAATATTTCCAAACCTTTTACAGAGAATTTCACAGAAGGTCCGAATACGGTGAGACTAAAAAAGGAATGGCTGATTTATTTTGACTCTTATCGTAAGAAAACCTATGAGGCAGTGGCAACTAAAGACTTCATCCATTTCGAAAATGCGAATAGTAAGATCAGTATACCGGAGGGACATAAACATGGCACTATTGTACCTGTGAAAAAGAAAGTAGTGAAGCAGCTGGTAAAGCAGGTTCAGGGTGATAAGTAATAGATTATGGTTAATAGTTTGTAGTTCATGGTTCGCCATCATCTATGAACACTAAACAAAAACAAATGAAAACTCTTTTTACATATTTACTAAGTATTGGTGCATTAACAGCCTTTGCGCAACAGGATACTGCACGGTATATCGGCCCGACTTTATCCAACGTGGACTATCATCATGGGCAACTAACACCTGTAGTGGGGGTGCACAATATCCAGGTGTTCAGGGCCAACCGGGAGCATCCTGAGTGGGCGGGCGGTATGAACTGGACTTATAATCACCAGCCCATGCTGGCTTACTGGAACAATACTTTTTATATGCACTTTTTGAGCAACCCGGTTGGCGAGCACATAGCACCGGGCGCTACTTATTTGTTCACATCAAAAGATGGGTATAACTGGTCAAAGCCGGTCGACTTGTTTCCCGTTTATCGCCTGCCCAATGGATTTAAAAAGAAAGAAGATACGGCTGTTGCAAAGGATATAGACGCAGTGATGCATCAACGTATGGGTTTCTATACGGCTAAAAATAACAAACTGTTGGCCCTTGGCTATTATGGTATTGCCCTTTATGCCAAAGATGATCCTAATGATGGTAATGGCGTTGGACGTGTGGTACGCGAAATTAATAAGGATGGTAGTTTAGGTCCGATTTATTTTATTAGGTACAATCACGATTTTAACGAGAAGAATACGAATTATCCTTTTTATAAAAAATCAAAAGACAAGGGTTTTGTTGCAGCCTGCGATGAGTTGCTGGCACAACCCTTACAGATGCAGCAATGGGTAGAAGAAGCTGACAGAAATGATCCGTTGATTCCACTGCAGAAAGAAGTAAAGGCGTTTAGTTACTATCATTTGCCGAATGGCCGTGTAATTGGTTTTTGGAAGAATGCTTTAACCAGTATGTCTGCTGATAATGGAAAAACATGGCTCTACAATCCTTTAAGAGCGCCGGGTTTTGTAAACTCCAATGCAAAAATATGGGGACAGAAAACGATCGATGGAAAATACATGACCGTGTACAATCCGAGTGAATTCAGATGGCCTTTGGCATTATCGGTAAGTGATGATGGACTGAACTATAAAAACCTGTTTTTAGTAAATGGAGAGATCACTTCCATGCGTTATGGCGGTAACTATAAATCCTATGGACCGCAATATGTGCGTGGCATCCAGGAAATGAACGGAACACCTCCGGGAAAAAATAACTGGGTTACTTACAGTGTCAATAAAGAAGATATGTGGGTAGCCAAAATACCTATGCCTGTTCAGAGCCAGGTAGATGGAAATGTGGATGACCAGTTTTCTTCGCTGAAAGATGGTGAAGAACTAAACAGCTGGAACTTGTATAGCCCGTTATGGGCACCTGTTTCTATTGTGAAAGAGACGGGTAAGAAGGTTTTATCTTTAAAAGATCTTGATCCATTCGACCTCGCTAAAGCAGAACGTGTAGTTCCTGAAGCCAGCCAGGTGAAAATAGAATTTAGTGTTACTCCTCAGCAAACAGCAAATGGCCGCCTGGACATAGAAGTACAGGATGCCCGCAATACACCCTGTCTGCGTTTGTCCTTCGACTCTACCGGTAGTATTATAACTAAAGCTGGTTATCGCGATAAAGCGTTGGCAACCTATGAAGCAGGTAAAACCTACAATTTTATTATTGAACTCAACACCGCTACAAGGCTATATACTGTTTCCATCAACGGCAGCAAGCCCAACAATAATATCATATTTGCTCCGATACATAAAGTACACCATGTGAGTTTTAGAACAGGTGGGGTAAGACGTTTTCCCAATGCGGATACACCTACAGATCAGATGTATGATTTGCCTAATGCAGGAGAAAAAGATAAGGAGGCAGTTTATAATATCAGCTATTTCAAATACTCGAAACTATAGAAACTATGTCATCACAAAAAATGCCACGCTGGGCGTCATTATCGGCAACAGGGATTTTTTCCCGGATAAGCTGGTTGCAGAGGCCCGTATCGAAGTGCTCGACTTTTTAAAAGAGTTTAATATTACGCCCATCATGCTTAGCGATGCAGATTCAAAGCTGGGTGGTGTGGAAACATTTGCGGAAGCGCAGAAATGTGCAGCCTTGTTCAAAGAACACAGGGATGCAATAGATGGGGTACTGGTGGTATTGCCCAATTTTGGCGATGAGAAAGGTATTGCAGAAACATTGAAGCTGGCAGAGTTAAACGTACCAGTTTTGATTCAGGCATATTCCGATGATTTGAATAAACTTGATGTAGTTAACCGGAGAGATGCCTGGTGTGGCAAAATTTCGGTTTGCAATAATCTGTATCAATACGGTATTAAGTATACATTAACCACTAAGCATGTAAGCAGGCTGCAGGATGAAACCTTTAAAAAAGACCTGCTGGAATTTGTAGGTGTGTGTCGCGTGGTGAAAGGTTTGCGCAAAGTGCGGATTGGTGCAGTAGGAGCGAGACCAACAGCCTTTAATACGGTTCGGTATAGCGAGAAAATATTACAGCGTAATGGCATTTCGGTTACAACAGTAGACCTATCTGAAATATTGGGTAATGCCAACAAGCTTACGGCTAATGATCAGTCAGTAAAAGATAAGCTGGATAAAATTCATGCCTATACTTCAGTAGGGAAAACACCCGGCGATAAGTTGGTGCAGATAGCAAAACTGGATGTGGTACTGGCCGATTTTATGGAGGCCAACGCCTTAGACTGTACAGCTATTCAATGCTGGACTTCCATACAACAAAATTATGGATGTAATGTATGTACCAGCATGAGTATGATGAGTGAGAACATGCTACCAAGCGCCTGTGAAGTAGATGTAACGGGTACTTTAAGCATGTATGCGATGCAGCTTGCCAGTGGTTCTCCCAGCGCTCTGGTAGACTGGAATAATAATTATGCTGATGATGATACCAAGTGTGTGTTATTCCATTGTGGTAACTGGGCTAAGTCCTTCCTGCCCGATATCAGTATCAGCACCGCGCCTATTTTGGGTACAACAGTGGGTACAGAAAATACATACGGCGCTTTGGATGGTCGTACACCGGCCATGCCGCTTACCTACGGGCGTATTAGTACAGATGACTGCAAAGGCGTGATCAAAGCTTATGTAGGCGAAGGTGAATTAACCAACGATGAATTAAAAACCTTCGGTAACCGCGCCGTAGCACAAATAGACGATCTGCAGGGTTTGATGAAACATGTATGCCGTAACGGTTTTGAGCATCACGTAGTAATGAATGCCAGCAAAACAGCAGGCATCCTAAAAGAAGCGATGGAAAACTACCTGGGCTGGGATACCTATTTACATAGTTAAGAATCTTAAACTTTGAACATCAAACTTTCAACTTTAAACAACAGTTTGATATGACAACAAAAGAACTAAAGGAGAAATCGGTTGCGTACAGAAAAAAGATACTCAAATACATTGTAAAAGCTAAAGCAGGGCATACCGGTGGTAGCTTGTCCTGTACGGATATCCTTAGCGTTTTGTACAATGAGATCATGAATGTATCTCCTGAAAACTTTGGATCGCCCGACAGGGATCGGTATATCCAGAGCAAAGGGCATACAGTAGAAGCGTTATTTGTAGTATTAGCTGATAAGGGTTTTTTGCTGAGGAAGAGTTAAACACACTCTGTCAGTACCAATCTCATTATATCGGCCATCCTACACGCAAGGTTAATGGGGTAGAGCAAAATACAGGCGCCCTCGGACATGGTTTACCTATTGCTGTTGGTACGGCAATAGCCGGTAAGTTGGACAAAAAAGATTATAAGGTATATACGTTGTTGGGTGATGGGGAAATGCCCGAAGGTAGCAATTGGGAAGCGGCCCTTACAGCGGCCCATTATAAGCTGGATAATCTTTGCGCTATTGTAGATAAAAATTCTTTACAGATCACGGCAGCTACGGCAGACGTATGTAATACAGATCCGCTGGATGAGAAATGGAAAGCTTTCGGCTGGGCCGTGCGCGAAATTGATGGTAATGATGTGGAAGTGTTGAAATCGACATTGCAGGACCTTCCCTTTGAAGCAGGGAAGCCCAGCGTTGTTATTGCACATACTACCAAGGGTAAGGGAGTGAGTTATATGGAGAATGTGTTGAAATGGCACCATGGCGTTCCTTCAGCCGATGAGTACGAGCTGGCAATTAAAGAACTGGATGAAGCATTATTAGCAATTTAAGTTTTGACTTTCATTTATATAATTGAACAATGGCAGAACAAATCAACACTTTACCTTATAAAGCCAACCTGGATGTGTACTCAGAAACACTGCAGCGACTGGCGGAGACGGATCCAAATATCATTGCTGTAACCAGTGATAGTCGCGGTTCAGGCAAATTAGTGCCTTTCGGTAAAAAACCCCGACCAGATAGTTGAAGTGGGGATAGCCGAACAGAATCTGGTTGGAGTAGCTGCCGGACTGGCTTCCTGTGGAAAGAAGGTGTTTGCTACTTCACCGGCCTGCTTCCTCACGGCACGTGCGTTAGAACAGATCAAAAATGATGTGGCTTATAGTAATAACCCGGTTAATGTAATTGGCATTAGCGCGGGTGTAAGCTATGGAGCTTTGGGGAGTACCCATCATAGCCTGCATGATTATGCTGCATTAAGAGCCATTAATAACATTACGGTTGTGGCCCCGGCTGATAACTGGGAAACGGAGCAAGCTATCGAACTCGCTGCCCAAACAGAGGAACCGATATATTTACGTTTTGGCAAAAAGCCCATGCCACCTTTAAAAGACTCAACCGGCGAAACTTTTGCCTTCGGTAAAGGCCGGGTGATAACAGAAGGTGACGATGTATTGATCATCGCTTGCGGAGAAACAGTGTATCCTGCGTTGGAAGCTGCAAGACTTCTAAAAGAGGAGAATATTTCAGCTACGGTGGTGAGTATGCATACCATCAAACCACTGGATACCGATCTGCTCGCTGAAAAGGCCGGTAGCTGTAAAGCTATTCTTACAGTAGAAGAGCACAGTATTTATGGCGGATTAGGCGAAGCTTGTGCCAGCTATTTATTACAGCATGGAATCAGTAAGCCTTTTAAAATAATGGGTATACCAGATGAGTATACTGTTACGGGATCGCAGGGCGAAATTCTGGAACACTATGGGATTAGCACGAGTGGGATTGCTACGGCCGCAAAAGAGTTGTTGCGGTAAAAAAATGTTCGCAACAGACTGTTCTTTTTATAAACGATTCAATAATTGCCGCAATATGAAAAAGCTTTTTACAACGGACTTTTATTTCTGGCCATCGGACTGCTGCTGGTACAATGTAAAGGTAAAGAACCTGGAGGCAAACAAAAGAAGATAGCGATTGTCATATCTACCTTAAATAATCCCTGGTTTGTTTTCCTGGGAGAACAGGCGGCAGCCAAAGCCAAAGAGTTGGGTTATGAAACTAAATTATTCGATTCGCAAAATAACTCGGCTTTAGAAAGCGATCATTTCGATAATATTATAGTGGAAGGATTTAATGCCATCCTTTTTAATCCTACAGATGCAGATGGTTCGGTCGCAAATGTAAAAAAGGCTAAAGCCGCCGACATACCTGTTTTTGCATGGACAGGGAGATCAATTCCCTGGATGCTGCTACTTCACAAATACTTTCAGATAGTTACTCTGGCTCTGTGGCCATTGGTAAATATTTTGTACAACAGCTGAATAAAACAGGCAACTACGTGGAGCTATTGGGATTAGTGGGGGACAATAATACCTGGGCCAGATCTAAAGGCTTTCATAGTGTAGTCGATAATTATAAAAACCTGAAAATGGTGGCTCAGCAAAGTGCAGATTTTGATCGTAACAAGGCGATGGAAGTAATGGAGTCTATTCTGCAGGCACATCCGAATATTGATGGTGTATTTTGTGGCAACGACGCCATGGCGATGGGTGCTTACCAGGCATTGCTTTCCGCCGGAAAGGCCGATAAAGTAAAAGTATTTGGGTTTGATGGAGCCGATGACGTAATTGCTGCCATTAATGATAATAAAGTATATGCAACGGGTATGCAGTTCCCATTGGTAATGGCGCAAACGGCGGCAGTGTTTGCTGATGAGTATATAAAAGGTAAAAGAGACTTTCCGCAAAAAATACCGGTAGCTGTGGAAATGGTTACCAAAAAAATGTGCAGGATTATGTAGCCTACGGAAAGAAATAAGAGTTGATTGCTGAACTTTTAAAACAATGCCAATGAATAAATTTTTAAAATACGCGATTATACTGGTGGCTATTGTGTTGTTGGGGTATAACTCGATCTACATAAAAAAACTGAGCGATGTAAAAGCTACAACCGGGGAAAAATTTGATGCTGCTGTCTACGTAGCTAATCTCTGGAAAGAAAAACTGCCGGCCCGCATGCAAACGGCGGTAGATATAAATACACTAAAGACGTCTATAGAAAAGGATGGGGCTGGGGCATTTGATAAATATACCAATGCATTAGCAATTGGTAATTACAGGTATGCATTAGTAAAAGGAACTGCAAAAATAGATAAAGTAGGGGTGGACGATGTCGCCGTAATGATTAATGGGGATGCGCCTTTTAAGGCCAGTCTCCTTACCGAGTTCGTTTACGGAAATGCGTTAAGAGATGCTTCGGGTCTCGTAGAATTAAAAGAGTTTCCCAACACCAGCGATCTAAACAGTATTTCCGAAGAATTAAATAAGATGGTTCGGCATAAAATAGTTCCATCATTTAAACCGGGTTTAAAGACCGGCGACTCCATTGAGTTTATCGGAGCTATTGAATTAAACAAAGAGCATATCCATTTTGATGACATAGAATTGATTCCCTTAAGCGTAAAAATTGTTCACTGATGTTGATAGCGAAAAACATAACCAAAAAGTTCGTCGGCGTCACGGCTTTAAATAATGTGAACCTGGAATTATATCCGGGTAAGGTGAATGCCATTGTAGGGGAGAATGGAGCGGGTAAATCTACCCTGATGAAGATACTGTCAGGTGTGCATACCCAATACAGCGGCGATATTATTTTTGGGGAATAGTGCAGTTCAATTCAACCAAAGATGCAGAAGATGCAGGTATAGCAATTATTCACCAGGAGCTGAACCTTGTACCTCATTTGAGCATAGCCGAGAATATTTTTTAGGCAGAGAGATCACCAATTCATTAGGTATCCTGGATAAAACTGCTATGCGTAAACATACCGCACAGTTGCTCCAAAAAGTCAACCTGGATATCAATGCTGATACACTCATCTCTAAGTTGAAAGTGGGACAGCAGCAATTGGTAGAAATTGCAAAAGCTTTGCACACCAATGCCGAAGTAATCATTATGGATGAACCTACTTCTGCTATTACCGATAAAGAGGTGGATAATCTTTTTGAGATTATTGATGAACTAAAAGCCGAAGGAAAAATTATTGTTTATATCTCACACAAGCTAAAGGAGTTATTTCAGAAAGCGGACACTTATACTGTATTAAGGGATGGGGCTACCATTACTTCAGGAAATATAGCTGACATTACTCAGGATGAATTGGTAGAGAAAATGGCGGGAAGAAAGATCGTGATTGAAAAAATATATCGGATGCTATTTTCAATGAACCATTGCTTGAAGTGAAGAACATCAATCTGAAAAACGCAGAAGACACCAACACATTGCTGGTGAAAAATGCTTCATTTACTTTGCACAAAGGTGAGATACTCGGGCTTTATGGTTTAATGGGTGCCGGACGAACCGAATTGATCGAAACTATTTTCGGACTGCATCCTAAGCTGGGCTCCGGGAAATGATAGTGGAAGGCCAATCTAAAAGGATCAATTCACCTGCAAGGGCAATCGCATCGGGCGTTATGTTGGTTCCGGAAGACAGGAAATTGCAGGGGCTTTGCCTGGGTTTGGGCGTCAAGAAAAATATTAGCGTAACCGTATTGAAGCAGTTGGAGGAAAACGGGTTATTCTTAAACGCTCGTAAGGAGTCTGCGTTGGCAAAAGATTATATTAACCAGTTAAATATAAAAACGGCTTCGCAAAATACCTTATCCAAAAACCTGAGTGGCGGCAACCAGCAAAAAATTGTTATTGCAAAATGGCTGGCTAAAAATCCAAAAGTGTTATTACTGGATGAGCCAACAAGAGGTATCGATGTAGGTGCCAAATCAGAAATTTATAAATTGATCAAAGATCTGGCTGCAAGTGGTGTAGGTGTTGTTGTTGTTTCTTCAGAAATACCTGAGATACTGGCCCTGGCCAACCGGGTACTGGTGATGTGTGAAGGGGAAATAACGGCAGATATTTCTATAGCCGATGCTACTGAAGCCAGTTTATTAACCAAAGCTATCCATAAAAATTAAGCCGATGCCTACCATTAATTATAAGCAAAGAATTAAAAGTCTGCAGTCTTTGATCGCATTGGTATTGTTATGCATCATATTGTCGATACTTACGGATAAATTTTTTACTGCCGATAATGGATTAAATGTGCTCAGGCAAACCGCGGTAAATATCTGCATAGCTACTGGTATGACACTGGTTGTATTGACTGCGGGTATTGATTTGTCCGTTGGCTCTATACTGGCGCTCTGTGGTGCGGTGGCCGCTGGTTTATTGAAAAATGGAATTCCGATAGCTGCTACGGATACCTATATAGGCTTTACCGTGTTAGGGGTAATAGTAGCTGCCATTATTATCGGCGGACTATTGGGCTGGTTTAATGGTTTTGTAATAACCAAATTTAATGTGCCTCCTTTCGTGGCTACACTGGCAATGTTAACCATTGCCCGTGGTTTCACTATGTTGTATACTAAAGGTCAGCCCATCAGTAACCTGGGGGCAAAATTTACTTTTATCGGCTCAGGTTCTTTGTTGGGTATACCTGTTCCCGTGTGGATCGCACTGGTGGTTGTATTGTTCGCCGTTTTCATTACCCGTCAAACCCGGCTGGGGCGTTATATCTATGCGATCGGAGGCAACGAAACTGCGGCAAAATTTTCCGGAATAAAAATTTCCAATATCAAAATGATCGTGTATGCTTTGGCAGGAGCTATGGCCGCGATTGGTGGGATTATAGTAACCTCCCGCCTGGATTCAGCTCAGCCTAATGCGGGTAATAGTTACGAGCTGGATGCTATTGCTGCTGTGGTGATTGGAGGAACATCTCTGAGTGGCGGTCGTGGTACTATCTGGGGTACAGTTATGGGAGCTATTATAATAGGTGTTTTAAATAATGGGTTGGTACTATTGAATGTATCACCCTTTTGGCAACAGGTGGTGAAGGGCGGAGTAATTCTGTTGGCAGTGGTGATTGATAAAATTGATAAGAAGGACTGATGATCGGAATGCCCAATTTTGAATATTAAATCTTAAACTTTAAATGAACTTCATTCTCTCCATAGATCAGGGCACCAGCGGCACCAAAGCATTGGTATTTGATGCGGATGGCCAGGCGATCGCCCGGGGATCGGTTCCTTTGCAAACTCATTATTTTGGGGAAGGTTTTGTAGAGCAGGATCCGGAAGCTATCTACAATAATGTTGTTGCTGCCGTTAGCAATTGCTTGAATGATCTGGAGATCAAAGGACTTTCAAAAGAACAGATTATTGCAATCGGTATTTCCAATCAAAGAGAGACTTTCGTGCTCTGGGATGAATCAGGTTCTCCTTTACATCCTGCTATTGTATGGCAATGTAAGCGTTCTGTAAAAATATGTGAAAATCTGGCGCAACGTGGGTTAGGTAATTTGATTGCCTCAAAAACAGGGTTGGTGATTGATCCTTATTTTTCGGCTACTAAATTAGTATGGCTGGTTGAAAATAATACATCAATAAAAGAAGCCGTGGCCGCAGGAAAAGCATTCTTTGGAACTATTGATACCTGGTTATTATATAAATTAACGGCTGGTAAAAGTTATGCAACAGACCATACCAATGCATCCCGTACTTTGTTTTTCAATATTCAAAGTTTGCAGTGGGATACCGAACTGCTGGATGTTTATGGTTTAGGTAACCTGCAGCTGCCGGAAGTAAAATCTTCTTCGGCATATTTCGGAGAAACTACTATTAATGATTTGTTATCCAACCCCGTTGCTATTACTGGTTTGATCGGCGATTCTCATGCGGCGGCGTTTGGGGAAGGTTGTTTTGATACAGGCACTGCCAAAGCCACATTAGGCACGGGTTCCAGTATCATAATGAATATAGGCAACAAGCCGGTTGCTTCTCAAAATGGAATGGTAACAACAATTTGCTGGAGCGTTCCCGGTAGGGTTGATTATGCGCTGGAAGGAGTGATTGTTACCTGTGGCGGCACTATCGAATGGTTGAAAAATGAATTGGGGCTTTTTGACGACGTGAAAGCAACGACAGGGATGGCGAATGCCGTCTCAGATAACGGAGGTGTTTACCTGGTACCGGCGTTTAGCGGATTGGGGTCTCCCCACTGGGAAATGAATAGAAAAGCGTCTATAACAGGGATGACATTCGGCACTAATAAAAATCATATAGTACGTGCAGCCTTAGAGTCTATTCCTTACCAGATCAAAGATGTGATCGCGGCAATGGAAAAGGATACCGGGATATCGTTAAAACAGTTAATGACTAATGGCGGCTTAACGGCGAATGAATTTGTGATGCAGTTGCTGACAGACGTATTGGCCAAACCGGTATCGAGAAGCTCAATGCCGGATGTATCGGCATTAGGTGCCGCATATATGGCCGGAATGCAACAAGGCATATATAACGGAATTGATGCATTAAGAAATTTAAAGAGCGATAAAGTTATACTGGGACAATCTGTTGAAGCAGCTAAGGTAACTGATTGGTACCAGGGCTGGTTACAGGCTGTTGATAATAAAAACTAAACAATGAAGTTTATTAAAGAGCGCATGCTACTCCTGGCTGGTGTTTTGGCGGTGACTGCAGGCTTTTCGCAACCAGCAGTATTGAAGTTTGAAAATTTCAAACATTATGCAGATCGTTTTAATACCATGGAAGATGAGCCTATTGTTCAGGCCATTCCAAATAATGAGTCCTGGCAATGGATGCAGCAAAATATTCCTCTCCTGGAAACGCCTGATAAGAACTTTGAAGAGATATTTTATTTCCGTTGGTGGACATTGAGAAAGCATATCCGTAAAACAGAGCAAGGCTATGCGTTAACGGAGTTTTTGGTACAGCGTTCTTATGCAGATAAATATAATCTGATCAGCAGCGGGTTGGGGCATCATATTTATGAATCCCGTTGGTTGCACGATCAACAATACTTGAATGATAATCTTCGTATTTGGTATCGGGGTAACGAAGGAAAACCATTGAAAAAACTGAGGGCTTATAGCAGCTGGAATATGGATGCGATCTACAATCGCTACCTGGTAAACGGTGATGTAACATTCATAAAAGATTATTATCCCGACCTGACGGCTGATTACGCTGGATGGGAGGCTGAGAAGCGTAAGCCCGGAGGGATTTTCTGGCAGTTTGATGTGCGGGATGCCATGGAAGAGACGATCAGTGGTGGACGTAAAGAAAAGAATCCCCGGCCGTCTATTAATGGCTATATGTATGGCAATGCCATGGCCTTGTCGGCTATAGCGAAATTAGCGGGCGATCCTACCGGTGCTGGTTTATATTCAAGGAAAGCAGATAGCATTAAAGTGGATGCGCAGCAAAAGTTATGGAATGTGAAAAGCAATTTTTTCGAAGTCAGGAAAGAACAGGGTGATACCTTAGCACAGGTGATGGAAGAAATTGGGTTTATTCCCTGGTATTTTAACCTGCCGGATGCGAAATATAGTGTTGCCTGGAGAAAACTGATGGATCCTAAGCATTTTAATGCACCTGTAGGTATCACTACCGCCGATAGAAGTCATCCGGGCTTTAGAACCCATGGTTGTTGTAAATGTGAGTGGGACGGTGCCGTGTGGCCTTTTGCGAGTGCACAAACATTAACGGCCATGGCTAATTTATTGAATAATTATAAGCAGTCTTACGTCTCGAAAAATGACTATTACACACAGTTACAAAAATATGCGCAGTCTCAGCACAGGAATGGAAAACCTTACATCGGTGAGTATATGGATGAAAAAACTGGCCAATGGTTAACAGACGATACAAGAGGACGTTACTACAATCACTCAACTTTTAATGATCTGGTGATTAGTGGTCTTGTAGGTTTACGTCCAAGGGCGGATAATATTATCGAAGTAAATCCTTTGCTGCCCGCAGGAAAGTGGGACTGGTTTGCATTAGATAATGTTTTATATCATGGAAAAATAGTTACTATTATCTGGGACAAAGCCGGTAAGAAATACGGTAAGGGTAAGGGCTTGTCTGTTTGGGCAGATGGTAAGTTGGTCGCCAGCTCAAAAAAACTGTCAAAAGTCACAGGTACTTTATAGGCATGTTTTAACTTGCGCCGTTTAATTAGTTGATTTCTAAAATTATTATGAAACGTTTTTTACCTATATTTTTATTCCTGTTCCTGGCTTTAAACAGTAATGCCAAATTAGTGCTTCCTAAAATATTAGGGCATAATATGGTATTGCAACAAGGCTTGCCTGTAGCAATATGGGGCTGGGCGAATGTAGGACAGGAAGTGGTTGTAGAATTTAAGGGTCAGCGTAAAAAAGCAATTGCTGATAATAAAGGTGCCTGGAAACTTTATTTAGATCCGCTTACGGCTTCTTTCAGCGAAGCATCTGTTTATATTAAAGCAGGCTCAGAACAAATGCAATTAGATCATATCCTGGTTGGTGAAGTATGGCTATGTTCGGGGCAATCGAATATGGAATTTGCAATGCGCAAGCTGGCAAGTTGAAGCCGCCGGCTGGTGCTAACTGGCCGGTTAACGAAGTAGCCGAAGCTAGTAATAAAGCGTTGCGCATTTTCTTGGTAGAAAGAAAAAGATGAGCCCCGATTCTATGCATAGTGGGTGGTATGAAGCAACAGCGCCATCACTGGGTAGCTTTTCTGCTGTCGGGTATTTTTTTGCAAAAGAGTTATATAAGAAATTACAAGTTCCGGTAGGCGTTATTTCCGCAGCTATTCCGGGAAGCGGGATAGAGCCCTGGATGCCCGAAGAAGCTATGTTGAAAGAGGACTTTTTCAATAATAAAAAGACTCTACCCATAGAATCAAAGATGCGTCGGCTAAGTTTTATACAGCCATGATTGAACCACTGATCCCTTTTTCGCTAAAAGGCTTTTTATGGTACCAGGGTGAGAATAATTGTTTTTTGCAGGAGCGGCTGGAGTATACTTATAAAATGAAATCGCTGATCAATTATTGGAGGACTAAATGGGGAAATAACCGGCTGCCATTTTATTATGTGCAGATAGCACCTTACTATTACTCCAAATCGAAGGACCGGCCTTACACAGTCTACAGTGAACCCGAGTTTTGGGAAGCCCAAGCCGCAGCGCTTAAAATACCGAATACTATAATGATCGCAACTACCGATTTGATTGAAGACCCTGCAGATCTTCATCCGGTGAATAAGTGGGATGTAGGCCAAAGGCTCGCTGCATCAGCATTAAGTAAAACCTATCAGATTGATGACCACCCTGCAATGGGACCTTTATTCAAATCCGCAGTAAAGAGCGGCCAGTCCTATGTTCTCGATTTTGATCATAAAGGCAAGGGTTTAAAAAGTATGGATGGCGCTCCACTGAGCCATTTCGAAGTAGCAGATGAAAAAGGTAATTATCATCCCGCGTCGGCAGTTATTAAAAATAACAAAGTTTGGGTAAATGCTATGGGTGTAAAAAATCCGCGCTCCGTTCGTTTTGGCTGGAGAGAGGATGCTAAACCCAATTTGTTTAACATGGAAGGATTGCCTGCTTTGCCTTTCAGAACGGACAATACATTGCGGGATCAATTTAAAGTTCAGTAGATATGATATCGGATATTAAAGGTGCTAGATAAGTGTAGAAAATCGTTTCACAGTAGTAAGATGAAACAGGTACAATCGGAGGTAGTTAATTAATAGAAACAAGGAGTTGAGAATAATGATGCGTAAATTTTTATACATTTTTCTTTTGATGATCGCGGCACAGGTACAGGCACAGCAAACAGAAGTGCAGTATCTGAGTGGCAGAGGTAACGATGACATGGTACAGTGGGACTTTTATTGTACCTCAGGAATGAATTCGGGTAAGTGGACTACAATAGGTGTACCTTCTTGCTGGGAGTTGCAGGGCTTTGGCAAGTATGACTATGGTTTTGCAAAAGACAGTGTAAGGGGAAAAGAATCCGGATTATATAAGAAGCAATTCAATGTTCCCGCATCATGGAAGGGAAAAGTGATCAACATTGTCTTTGAAGGTGTGATGACCGATGCTGAAGTAAAGATCAATGGCCGGTCAGCCGGGGCCGAGCACCAGGGTGCTTTTTATGCTTTTAAATATGATATCTCAAAACTATTGAACTATGGAAAACAGAATGTACTGGAAGTAAAGGTAGATAAGCATTCTTCCAATAAGAGCGTCAACGCGGCTGAACGTGAGGCGGACTATTGGATCTTTGGAGGTATTTTTCGTCCTGTATGGCTAGAGATATTGCCTCAATCTTTTATCGACGATATCAGTATCGACGCCAGGGCGGATGGTAACTTCCGTACAAGAGCTACTATACATGGTAAGCAAAACATGCTTGGCATTAAAATTTTTAATAAGAAGGGCCAGTTGGTGGCCGAAAGGGAATCAGCTGCCGGTAATACACAGGAGTATGCGCTCACCGTAAAGGCACCTGCTTTATGGAGCAGTGAGTTTCCGAATTTGTATAAAGCGGTCTATACTGTATCCAGCGGAGGCAAAATCTTGCACACGGTTGAGAAGAAATTTGGCTTTAGAACAGTTGAAGTTAGGCAAAGAGATGGAATTTATGTAAATGGGATGAAGATGAAGTTTAAAGGGGTGAACCGGCATTCTTTCAGACCCGAAAGTGGCAGAACCACCAGCTATAAAAATAGCGTGGAAGATGTATTGCTGATCAAGGAAATGAATATGAACGCGGTGCGTATGAGCCATTACCCACCAGATGGACATTTCCTGGATGTTTGCGATTCTCTCGGACTTTATGTGATTGATGAATTAGCCGGTTGGCACGGTCAGTATGATACACCTACAGGCTCATTACGAGTGAAAGAAATGGTAGCGCATGATCGTAATCATCCTTCAATTGTTATTTGGGCCAATGGCAATGAAGGGGGAAGTAATCCCGAATTGGATAAATTATTTGGTCAGTATGATTTACAGAACCGCGTGGTTATTCATCCCTGGCAGTTAAACAACGGTATTGAAACCCAGCATTACCGCCAATACAATTATGGGGTAGGCAATTTTGAAAACGGTCGTGAAATAGTGATGCCTACTGAATTTTTGCACGGTTGGTTTGACGGTGGCCATGGCGCGGGGCTGGAAGATTACTGGAATAAAATGTGGAGCAACCCGCTGAGTGCCGGAGGTTTTCTCTGGGATTTTGCAGACCAGGGCGTGGTAAGAAAGGACAAAAAGGATTCACTCGATACAGATAAGCATCGTGGAGCTGATGGTATTGTGGGCCCACATCATGAAAAAGAAGGTAGCTTTTTCACCATAAAAGAAGTGTGGAGCCCGATATACCTGGAACGCAGAGAAATTGCAAATGGTTTCGACGGCAGGTTTAACATAGAAAACCGTTATCAATTTGCGAATGCGAACACCTGCACTTATACATGGAAATTAAAGCGTATTGGTGTGAAGGACGAGAAAGTATTAGATGGCTCAATTCAGGCACCTGATATTGTTCCTGGTGGAAAAGGGCAACTACAAATACCGTTGCCTGCTGACTGGAATTCTTATGACGTTTTATATATCACAATAAGGGATCAATATCAGCAGGAAATATTTACCTGGAGCTTTACCATTAGTAGTCCCGCACAAAAAGCAAAAGAATTAGTGGCATCGGGTGGGGATGAACAGGATGTACAGATTAATGAAAAGGGTGACAGTTATGAAGTGAAGGTCAACGATGTTGAATTATTGTTTGATAAAACCAATGGCTTATTAAAGCAGGTGCGTAACGCTAAAGGTATTGTTCCTTTATCAAATGGCCCGGTATTGCAGGAGGGTGTTAATAATTTCGCAGATATTTCTTACCGATATGATGAAAATAAAAATCTGGTAATCAGTTCAGCTTTTGATAAAAAGAAAAGCTTTAATACGTTGAAATGGATTATTCATCGTAATGGCTGGGTACAATTAAAAGTAAACTACTTTCCCGATTCATTGCATACTAAAATGCTGGGGATTAATTTTGATCTTCCCGAGACCAAGATGCGTTCTGTAACCTATATGGGCAAAGGTCCCTACCGTGTTTGGAAGAATAGGTTGAAAGGAGGTGCGTTCGGTGTATGGAGCAAAAAGTATAATAACACCGAGACTGGTGAGCAATGGGACTATCCCGAGTTTAAAGGCTATCATGCCAATTTCTATGGTGGTTTTATTAATACCGATGGTCAGCGTTTTGCCATAGCGACAGAGACTGAAGACCTGTTCCTGCGCTTATATAGTGCTAAATGGAAAACGGATCAGTGGCATAACTATGAGCCCTGGTTTCCTAAAGGCGATATTTCATTTATGAATGCGATCCCTTCCATCGGTTCCAGGACGCAAACCCGTGAAACTACCGGTCCTATGGGTTTGGACAATATTTATTATGACTATGAAAAAGATCCTACACGGGCGCTGAAAATCGTTTTATGGTTTAAATTTGGAGATAAATAAAACCTATGTTATCCCAATACAAACAAACCATAAAGGAATTAAAGTCCATGATCCTGACCAGCAGGTATCGGGCTGCGGCATTGGCTAATAGAGAGCTGTTGATGTTATATTTTTCAGTTGGTAAATTGATTGTAGAGAAATCTAAAACTGAGACACGGGGATCTGGTGTATTGGATAAAATCGCTGCTGATCTTCAAAAAGAGCTTCCCGGTTTAAGGGGCTTTTCTACTACCAGTTTGAAGAAAATGCGCGTATTCTATACTGAGTGGGAATTCTTTTTTCAATTCGTCCGTTACTAACGGACGAATTGAAAAAATCGGCAAAGTCAGTAACAAAAAAGAATACTTCTAAGGCCAAGGAATTTAGTCCGTTGTCAACGGACGAATTCAGAAAGGATTTTTATTCTATTGGCTTCACCCATCATTATGAAATATTAATAAAGACAAAAACAGTTGATGAACGTATATTTTACATTACAAAAACAGCAAATGAATTTTTATCAGTAGATACGCTCCTGCGTCTTATTAGAAGTGAACTCTATAAAAAGAATGGTAAAGTTCTTAACAATTTCTCAAAGACGATTACAAGTAAAACCAGGCAAGAACAGGCATTGCAAATTTTCAAAGACGAATACTTACTGGATTTTATCAATATCGAAGATCCTGATCTTGTAGATGAGCGCGAATTAGAAGATGCTATAGTTCGTAATATAAAAAAATCATATTGTCAATAGGGAATGATTTTGCATTTATTGGCAATCAAAACAGACTTATAATTGATGATGAGGAGTTTTTCATTGACTTACTTTTTTTAATAGAAAATTGCAATTCGAATTAAAAAAAGGAAGGTTTAAACCTGAGTACCTGGGCAAAATGAATTTCTATTTATCTGCCTTGGACGACCTGGTAAAGCAACCACATGAAAATCCTTCGATAGGTATTATTCTTTGTAAGAGCAAAACCGATAAAGTCGTGGAGTTTTCCTTTCGTGATTTTACTAAATCTATGGGCGTTGCTACCTATAAAACCAGCAAAGAGCTTCCTGCAAAGTATAAAGGTATTTTACCTGATCCCAAGGCATTAAAAGAATTATTATAAATGAAACACAATTTTAAATACGCTTTTCTATTTTTCGTTGCATTCCTTTTCGTTTTGCAAAACGAGGTTGGTGCACAAGATTTAGAAATAAAGAATATACTGGTAGAGCAGCAATCGCATCCCATAGGTATAGCTACTGCAACGCCTCGATTCAGTTGGCAGATCAGCTCTGGTAAAAGAGCCGTTAAGCAGGTAGCTTATGAAATACTGGTAGCTACTTCTAAAGCTAACCTGGAAAAAAATGTGGGAGATGTCTGGTCTTCAGGAAAAGTAAGCAGCGACAATGCACTGCTAATTCCTTATAAAGGAACTGCATTGAAATCTAACCGGTATTACTATGTTAAAATAAAAGCTGTTACCAATAGAGGAGAAGAAGCCTGGAGCAAGCCGATGTTTTTACACTGGGTTTTGTAAATAAGGGAGACTGGAAGGCTAAGTGGATTGGCTACGACAAAGCGTTCCCATGGGATAGCGTTACCCAGTGGTCGCGTCTATCTGCCCGCTATTACCGCAAGGAGTTTTCATCTGTAAAAAAACTAAAAAAGGCTTTTGTGAATATTGTTGGCCTTGGTATGTATGAACTGAGTATTAATGGTAAAAAATGGGTGACCAGGTATTAGCTCCAGCACCTACGGATTACCGGAAGTCGGTTTTGAGCAATACATTTGATGTAACAGAGCATATTCAATCGGGTAAGAATGCTATTGGTGTTGTGCTGGGTAACGGCCGTTTCTTTACCATGAGGCAGAATTATAAGCCTCAAAAAATCAATACTTTTGGTTTTCCTAAACTATTATTTCAAATGGATCTTATTTATGATGATGGGTCCACCCAAACTATTATTTCTGATGCCAGCTGGAAGTTTACCGCAGATGGACCTATAACCACCAACAACGAGTATGACGGTGAAGAATATGATGCTACGAAGGAATTGAGCGGTTGGTCAGAAGTGGGGTATAACGATGGTAAATGGTTAAAGGCCTTATTAGTAGCAGCGCCTCCAGGTAAGGTAACGCCACAACCAACCAAGCAAATGAAAGTAATGCAAAAGCTGGCTCCTGTGTCAATTAATAAACTAAAGGATAATGTATATATCCTCGATATGGGCCAGAATTTTTCGGGGTGGCTACAGTTGAAAGTAAAAGGTAAAAAAGGTGAGCAGGTAAAAATGAAGTTTGCAGAAAGCCTGCAGCCAGACGGGCAACTGTATATTGCCAACCTGCGTGATGCCCGTGTTACAGATATATACACATTAAAGGGTGAAGGCGAAGAAACCTGGCAGCCAACTTTTGTCTACCACGGCTTTCGTTATGTGGAAATAACCGGATGGCCCGGAACGCCTACGGTTAGCGATTTTGAAGGGCACCTGGTATATGATCAAATGACAACCGCCGGTACACTGAAAACTTCAAATGAAGTGATCAATAATATAGTTAAAAATGCCTGGTGGGGAATAGCTTCTAACTATAAAGGCATGCCGGTTGATTGTCCGCAGCGTAACGAACGTCAACCCTGGTTAGGTGATCGTGCGCAGGGTGCTTACGGAGAAAGCTTCCTGTTTAATAATGCCTCACTCTATGCAAAATGGTTGGATGACATCGAAGAATCTCAAACTGCAGAAGGAGCCATTCCGGATGTAGCACCGGCATACTGGAACTATTACAGTGATAATGTAACCTGGCCGGGTACCTATATTTTGGTGGCAGATATGTTGAACCAGCAATTTGGCGACGAGCAAAGCATCAAGAAGCATTATCCATCCATGAAGAAATGGTTGAATTACATGAAGACTAAGTACATGAAAGGCTTCATTGTAACCAAGGACAAGTATGGCGACTGGTGTGTGCCGCCTGAAGACTTAAAAATGATCCGCTCACAGGATAGTACCCGTACCACCAACGGTCAGCTATTAGCCACTGCTTACTATTATCGTCTTTTAGGTATCATGGAACGATTTGCAAAAATATCTGGTAACGAGCATGATGTCACTGATTTCACTGCATTGAGAAGTAATATTAAAATCGCTTTCAATAAGAAGTTTTTCAGGGAACAAACCAGTCAATATGATAATGGTACCGTTACAGCCAACCTGTTGCCATTATATTTTGGTATGATACCCGAAGGCAAAAGTCAGCAGGTATTTGCCAACATCGTTAAAAAGCTTCAGTATGATAATATGCATATCAGCACAGGCGTCATTGGTACGCAGTGGCTGATGCGTGGACTAACACAATATGGAAAAGCCGATGCTGCTTTTACCCTGGCATCTAATAAAACCTATCCAAGTTGGGGTTATATGATTGAAAATGGCGCTACTACCATTTGGGAGTTATGGAATGGAAATACAGCCAACCCGCAAATGAACTCGCAAAATCATATTATGCTGTTGGGCGATTTACTGATCTGGATGTTCGAAGACCTGGGTGGTATAAAAGCCACAGCGCCCGGGTTTAAAGAAATTGAAATGAAACCGTCTTTTGTAAATCAGCTTAACAATGTGGAAGCAACCTACCAGTCGGCTTCCGGTGATATTAAAAGCCAATGGAAAAAGGAAGGAAGTCAAATAAAATGGCAAATAGAAGTACCCGCAAATAGCACTGCAGTTATTCACATGCCGGCAACCAGTGCTGCATCTGTAAAAGAAAATGGAAAGGCGATCACCAACCTGGAAGGCGTCTCCTTACTCAAATGGGAAAATGGGACAGCTACATTACGTATCGGCAGTGGTAGTTATGAGTTTACTAATTAATCTTTATAAAAAGCATATATGATCAACCTTAAAAAAGTATCTGCTTAATAGTGTTATCTATTGCGATGACATCAGGCCAGGCTATTGCACAAGCGTCTGCAGATAACCAGGAATTACAAAAGAAAGCCAGTGAATGGGTGAATGACCTGAAATTATCTGATGAGGGTAAAAAACAAAAAGTTCAAACAGCCATTACCCAGCACCTTACTGCAGTTAGAGATTGGCATAACGAACATCCTGTGAAAGATAATCCGGGAGGCATTAACCCGGGTACAGGTAATACATTAAGCAATCTGGATTGGGAGGTGATTTATTGCTCGCAAAAGCCTAAATCGGTTCACGAAAACCTGATGACTACCTTAAACGCAGCGTTAACTCCTGAGCAGGTAGAAGCCGTATTAGATCAATACACTATTGGTAAAGTGGCTTTTACTTTGAAAGGCTATGAAGCTATCGTTCCTGATCTTACCGATAAGGAACGTACGGAAATCCTTAAAAATCTGAAACAGGCAAGGGAGCAGGCTATTGATTATAAAAGCATGAAAGAGATCTCGGCTATTTTTGAGATCTATAAAACCAAATGCGAACAATACCTCAACAGTAATGGACGTAGCTGGAAGCAATTGTTCAAGGATTACGTGAATAAAAGAAACGCTGAAAAAGCAGCTCAGGAAAAAAATAATATTTCAATGAAGATCAGTTTTATCTCTTTTTGTTTATTGTTACTGGCCATATCATCTGGTGCACAAAAAGTTCGCTGGAAGCAGGGTATTGTAACTGATGAGTTTATTTTTGATACCGCGAGTTTCCCATCCAGCCATTCGGCAACCATAGCAGAGACGCCGGAAGGGTTGATAGCTGCCTGGTTTGGCGGAACAAAGGAAGGGCATAAAGATGTTTGTATTTATACGAGCCATCTTAAAAAGGGTAAGTGGTCGAAACCTGCCATGGCTGCCAATGGTGTTTTGAACGATACTTTGCGTTATGCCTGTTACAATCCCGTTTTATACCAGGTGCCTGGTGGTGAACTGATCCTGTTTTATAAAATCGGGCCTAATGTAGCGGGCTGGACGGGCTGGCTGAAGCGTTCTACCGATAACGGCCATACCTGGAGCCAGCGCGAAGCTTTACCAGCAGGCTATCTTGGACCGGTAAAAAATAAACCGGAGTTAATTAACGGAGTATTAGTTTGTCCTTCAAGTACTGAAAAAGACGGCTGGAAAGTCCATTTTGAATATACAAAGGACTGGGGAAAACCTGGACTAAGTCGGATCCCATTAACGATGGTAAAAAAATAATGGCTATTCAGCCTTCTATTTTGAAATATAAAAATGGAGATCTGCAAACTTTAGGACGTACGCGGAATACAGTGCTTTACCAAAGTTGGAGTAAAGACGGCGGTAAAACCTGGTCCGAAATGACGACGCTGGATATGCCAATAACAATTCGGGTACGGATGCAGTAACTTTAAAAGATGGAAGGCATTTGCTGGTATACAATCATGTGTTACCCGATTCATCATGGGTGAAAGGTAAAGGACCGCGTACGCCTTTAAATATTTCCGTATCAAAAGATGGCAAAAAATGGTATGCAGCGTTGGTTTTAGAAGATTCGCCCATCAGCCAGTATTCTTACCCGTCGATCATCCAAAGTAAAGATGGAATGGTGCACGTGGTATATACCTGGAGAAGGCAGCGGATCAAATATGTAAAGATCGATCCGTCTAAGTTAAAACTTACCGAAATCAAAAACCAGAAATGGCCGGGGAAGATAAAGGTGGGTAAAGGCGTGGTTACAGATGATTAATGGAATACCGGAGTTGGCAGGTATGCATTTCTTTTTTCGCAAAGGCGCAACGCATTTGAAGAAATAGGGTAGTTTTCCTTTGCACTCTGGCGTCTTTGGGGTTAAGTTTGGCAATAGCGCTGTTATCTACTAATGTCGGGGATTGCTTTATCAGATTGAATCTTGTCATATAAAATACAGATGTGAAAAATATACCACTTATCGATGTTTGCATAATCGTACTATATCTTATAGGCATGGTATGGATTGGTTTTTATTTCTCGCGAAAGAATAAAAATGCAGACCAGTTCACCAAAGCCTCTGGCCGTATTCCGGGTTGGGCGATAGGCCTGTCCATTTATGCCACCTTCTTAAGTAGTAATACATTCCTGGGAGTGCCTGGTAAAGCTTTTGGCAGTAACTGGAACTCCTTCGTGTTCAGTATTTCCATGCCTTTCGCTGCATTTTTTGCTGCTAAATATTTTGTTTCTTTTATCGCAGCACCGGTGAAGTTTCAGCCTACACCCACCTGGAACATCGTTTCGGACCCTGGGCGCGAACTTATGCAGTGATATGCTTTGTGTTGACCCAGTTTGCCCGTATGGGGTCAGTTTTTTCGGAATGGCATTGAGCCTGCAGGCGCTCTAGGCTTCTCCATGGCATCTATCATGATTGTTATGGGTGTTTGCATTATCGTTTATACGGTTATGGGTGGAATGGAAGCGGTGATCTGGACAGAAGTGGTGCAGGGAATTTTAAAAACGCTCGGCGCTTTATTGATATTGTATCTGATTGTAAGGGAAATTCCCGGTGGTATAGAAAAAGCCTATGAAATAGGCATGGCGCAAAATAAATTTAGCCTGGGTACCATGCGGCTGGATTTTACTACATCCGGTTTTTGGGTAGTATTCCTGTATGGGTTCTTCATCAATCTTAATAATTTTGGTATGGACCAGAATTATGTACAGCGCTATCATACTGCAACAGATACTTCCCAGGCAAAAAAATCAATCTGGCTTTGCGTGGCCATGTATGTACCTGCGTCCTTGTTGTTTTTTATAATTGGCTCAGCTCTGTTTTCCTACTACCAGTTAAACCCTGAGTTAATAGAGGGTTTAAAGCATACCGTTGCATTGGAAAAGCTCGGGGCAGGAGCGACTAGTGATCAGGTGAATGTACTCGCGGCAACTTTACAACCGGCTGACTATGGCGATAAAGTAATGCCGCATTTTATGGTGCATAAAATACCTAAAGTTTTTTAGGATTGATTATAGCGGCTATTCTTTCTGCTGGCATGAGCACAATAAGTTCGGGTATGAATGCCTGCGCTACCGTATTTACGAAAGATATCTATCAGCGTTATTTTAAACCCGGTCTGGCGGGCAAGGCCGAATTAAAGCTTCTCTATATTAGTACCGTCATTTTTGGTGTAATAGGACTAGGCACCGGGCTGGCTATGTTGGGCATTAAAAGCGTGCTGGATATCTGGTGGCAATTGTCGGGCATTTTTGCCGGTGGCATGTTAGGACTCTTTTTGCTGGGTATTATGAGCAAAAAAACAAAGAGCGGTCAAGCCATTGTTGCTGTAATAGTAGGTATATTGGTGATTCTATGGCTTACATTCTCACCACAGTTGCCACCGGCTTATGATTCATTTAAATCTGTGCTTCATATCAATATGGTTATCGTAATAGGTACTATAACTATTTTCTTTACAGGAGTGCTGTTAACGGCTTTCAGAAAGGAGAAAGCCATGTCCTAAAATTAGTCTATCAATGTTCACGACCTTTCAAATAAGTTCTGGTAATAGTGGGGAAATGTTATTTTGTAATGATGTATTATATAGCAAAATCTTCCATTACAATAATGGTTTCCTACATGAGTTTATGGATAAAAATTTTCAACTTTAACCCAAAAAGCGATGCAAACGATTGCCGGAAAATTTGTGCCAGTAATGATCACGCCTTTCGATCTGAAAGCTAATATAGATTTCGATGCGGTAAATACACTTTTAGACTTTTATCTCCAGGCAGGTGTAAAAGGAATTTTTGCCAATTGCCTGAGCAGCGAGATGTTCAGTATCAGCGAAGCTGAAAGATTACAACTGACGCAGCATATTGTGAGTTATGTAAATGGCCGTGTTCCAATCGTGGCAACTGGTTCATTTGGATTAACCATTGAAGATAAAGCCGATTTTACTAAACGCATTTATGATACCGGCGTAGACGCGGTAATATTGATCACAGGACATTATGCTAAAGTAGAAGATAGCAACGATGTGTTGTTGCAAAATTTTGAAAAAATGTTTTCGCTTACGGGTGATATTCCCTTGGGTATGTATGAATGTCCTGCTCCCTATAAGCGAATCATTGAAGCTGATGTGTTCCGGAAATTGTTACAGGCCGATCGTTTGATATATCATAAGGATACTTCTATAACACATGAGAACGTAAAAGCAAAGCTGGATATCCTGGAAGAACTGCCTAATAAATTGGAGTTTTATGATGCGCATACGCCTAACGCCATGTATAGCATGCAGCATGGTGCGGTAGGTATGTCTTCTATATCAGGTAACTTTTATCCGGAACTGCTGGTGTGGATGGTAGAAAATGCCAACAATCCTGATAAGCAGGCGGATGTACAATGGCTACAGCAGGAGTTGACCGCTGTCGATCCCATGATACACATTGCTTACCCTATGAGCGCTAAATATTTTTTACAAAAAGAGGCCTGCCGGTAAGAACGATCAGTCGTGCATACGCTTTACATTTAACACCGGATCAGAAAAAGAAGTAGATGCCTTACATGATAAGTTTTTAGGCTGGTGCGAACGGTTGAATATAGAACCGGTATCGGCAAAGAACCTTGCATAAGTTAAAGATTAAAAGAACTATTATAAAAGTGGAATTGACGAACAACTTAAAAATATTTTTCCCGGGCAAACTGGTCTTTGCCAATGGGAGTTTAGATCAATTGGCTGCGGAAGTACAGGCCTTGCTGCCATCTAAAGTATTTATAGTAACCATTGTCCCGCTGCAGAATACAATTGAGGGATTTATAAAGCAATTAAAAAGCGCAGGCGTTGCGGTGCAAACGGATACCAGCATTGTACAGGAACCTACATTCAGTGACTTTGAAAAGCTGATGCAAAAAGTACAGGCATTTAATCCGGATGTGGTTATCGGCATTGGTGGTGGTAGCGTATTGATATTGCCAAGCTGGTTGCAGCGCAACTGGATAATGAACAGCAGTTAAGAGACTATGTAGGTATTGGTTTACTAAAAGGCAGGAAAAAGAAACTGATCTGTGTGCCTGCTACATCTGGTACAGGAAGCGAGGCTTCGCCTAATGCCATACTGGTAGATGATGCAGATAATCAGAAAAAAGGGATCATTAGTCCTTACCTGGTCCCCGATATTGTTTATGTAGATCCTTTATTGACCATTTCCGTGCCCCCGGCAATTACAGCAGCAACCGGCATTGATGCATTAACGCATTGCATGGAAGCGTATACCAATAAATTTGCACAGCCATTTATCGATATGATGGCTTACGAAGGCATGCGGTTAATTGCGGCTCATATCGAAACAGCCGTGAAGCAGGGAGATAATGTGGAAGCCAGGGAGAAAGTAGCTATGGGTAGTTTGTTGGGTGGCTTTTGCCTCGGACCGGTGAATACGGCAGGTGTACACGCACTTTCTTATCCGTTAGGCAGTATGTTTCATTTGGCTCACGGTTTATCGAATGCTTTGCTATTGCCTTATGTGATGGAATATAATATTCCTTCGGCAACAAAAAATATGCAGAAGTGGCTATAGCACTGGGATGTGAAAGGCAGGCGGATGATGCAGCTACAGCCGCTGCCGGAGTTGAGCGTATCAAAGCCATCATTAAAGCATGTGGTATCCCGCTTACATTAAAAGAAGTGAATGTGCCGGAGGGTGCTATTCCTCAAATGGCCACAGATGCTATGAAAGTACAGCGTTTACTAAAAAATAATCCAAGAGATATCTCAGAGCAGGATGCCATAGCGATTTATAAAGCAGCAATGGGATAAAAGTATGAAACCAGGCCTTGTTTCGTGTCGGCACGAAACAAATAAAACATGATCAATGAGTATAGAAAACAAATTTAAAGGAGTAATTGTACCCGCTGTAACGCCACTTAATTCAATATTTGCTATTGACGAGCCTGCGGTTGAACGCATTTTCAATAACTTTTATGCACACCAGGCATCGCCATTTATTTTAGGCACTACAGGAGAAGCGCCTTCGCTTTCATTACAACAAAAGAAAGACTATGTACTGGCAGCCGCGAAATATAAAAAACAGGTTCCGTTCTCTATGCAGGAATTTCTTCCAATATAATCAACGAATCCATTGACTTTGCAAATTACTGTGCAGACCAGGGGGTAGATGCAGTAGCTGCTACTTTGCCTTCCTATTATGTATTGACTGAAAGCCAGATGAAAAAATACTTTGAAGATCTGGCCAATGCAATAAAAGTGCCGCTGATCATTTACAATATACCGGCTACTACTCATATGAGCATTCCGTTGTCGATTATTGATGAATTGAGTCATCATCCCAACATCGTCGCCACCAAAGATTCGGAACGTAGCGACGAAAGGTTGCAGCAATCGCTGGCGCTTTGGAAAGACCGTACCGATTTTGGTCACTTCCTCGGATGGGCAGCCAGGTCGGCAGATGCATTACTGGGTGGCAGCGATGGTCTGATCCCCAGTACCGGTAATGTGTTCCCGGGTATCTATCAAAAAATGCTGGAGGCTGTTGAGGCCGGAAATAAGGAACTGGCTTACGAAATGCAGCAACATAGCGACACCGGAGGCAATCTGTACCAGTCGGGCAGAACCCTGGGCGAGCCTTTGGGCTTTGAAAGTACTAATGCAGCAGCGCGGGCTTTGCCAGGCGGTAGTGATGCCTCCTTTGCAGCAACAGAGCAATGAGCAGGCAGCGCAATTAATTCAACATTTACAGCAAATTAATTTCAACTAGAAATAATGAATACTTTACCCATAATAGCTATTACAATGGGCGATCCGGCCAGTATTGGTCCTGAGATTGCAGTAAAAGCTTTAAAAGATAAAAAAGTTTATGAAATATGCAGGCCGCTGATTGCGGGCGATGCCGGCGTGTTTGAAAAGATCATTGCCGAGTTAAACTTGAACGTAAAAGTAAATCGTATTGAAAAACCAGCTGATGCGGGTTTTGTTTTCGGTACGATCGATGTGGTTGATCTTAAAAACGTGGATGCTTCTAAATTAGAATATGGTAAAATAGATGCCATGTGCGGGGAAGCCAGTTTCAGGTCGGTGGAAAAAGTGATACAACTGGCGTTGGCCGGTGAGGTAGCTGCAACGGTTACCGGTCCCATCAATAAAAAATCGATCAATGAAGCCGGTCATCATTTTGCTGGTCATACCGAAATTTATGCGCACTACACCAATACAAAAAAATATGCCATGTTGCTGGTGGAGGATCATATCAATGTCATTCACGTAAGCACACACGTATCACTACGGCAAGCCTGCGACCTGGTGAAAAAGGATCGTATAGTGGAAGTAATAGAATTGCTGCGTAAGGGGCTGACAAGTCTTGGCAAGACCAATTTGAAAATTGGGGTGGCTGGTTTAAATCCGCACGCCGGCGACAGTGGGCTTTTTGGTACCGAAGATGACCAGGAAATCCTCCCGGCTGTTGAAGAAGCGCGTAGCCGTGGTTATGATGTAGAAGGTCCTGTGCCTCCCGATACCATGTTTGCCAAAGCAGCAACAGGTGCTTATGGCGGTGTGGTTGCCATGTACCACGATCAGGGACATATTCCTTTCAAATTGGCCGGCTTTAAGTGGAACTCAGAGAAGCAGCAGATGGAAAGTGTAAAAGGCGTAAACATTACCCTGGGTTTGCCAATTATAAGAACATCAGTTGATCACGGAACAGCTTTTGAAATTGCTGGTAAAGGCATTGCAAGTCCGGATGCAATGGTATTGGCGATAGAAAGTGCCGTGCAATTGGCCAGCAACCAGAAATGAATAATTAGAAATGAGTAATCAGTAAGCACTCATCATTTATTATTCGCCATTCATTACTCATCATTCATCACTCGTTTTCATGATTGTAGTTATTGCAGATGATTTTACAGGGGCTGCCGAGCTCGCAGGCATTAGCCTGGGATACGGCCTGAAGGCATCCCTTTGCCTCGACGGATCGCTGCAGGGTGATGCCGATGTATATATTATTTCAAGCGACAGCCGATCGATGAAAAAGGACGAGGCATTACGGGCTGTAAAGTCAGCTACTATAGCGGCGGCCTCGCAGAAGCCTCATTTGTTATTTAAAAAGATCGACTCCGTTTTAAGGGGATATGTAGCTGATGAATTGAATGTGCAGATGGAGCTGCTGGGCGTGAATAAAGCTTTAATCTTGCCAGCTAACCCATCCTTAGGTAGAACAATCAGGAACGGCCAGTATTTTATCGATGGCATTAAAATCAGCGAAACCAGCTTTGCCAAGGATCCGGAATTCGCTATTCTTTCTTCCGGTGTCGTTGATATGTTGGGTAGCCCGGCAAAAATATTGGAGAAGGGTGAAGAATTAGAGGACGGGCTAAATATTGCATCAGCTGCTACAACGGAAGAGGTAGATCGCTGGGCTGCTGAAGTAAACGCATCCTGCATCGCTGCCGGTTCAGGAGATTTCTTTGATGCATTGCTGAAGCGCAGGTATAGCAAGAATACAAATACAGGTCAACCCTTATTAAGCAACGCACATGTATATGTAAGCGGCACTTCTTTCGCCAAAAGCGTGGAGCTGATCAGGTATTTTGAAGTAGCTATACTGCTTATATAGATAGCAGTATGTTAAATGAAGATAGCGGATTAGATATATGGTCTGGTAAAGCTATACAAATTCTACAAGAGCATCAGCGCTTGATTGTTGCATTTGATGAAACCGTCAATCCGTCTGCCTTTGAAGCTGTAAAACTTCGCCTTAAAATGGCTGAACACGTAAAGGCGCTTGCTGATCGGTTCGGAATAGACGAGCTGTTAATCGAGGGAGGATCTACGGCAGCTGCCATCTTCCAGGCTTTTGGTATCAACTGTTTTAAACCGGTATATGAATGGGACCGGGGTGTGGTGCAAATGAGGGCAGGCAATATGCTGGTTACTGTTAAACCGGGTAGCTATAATCTGCCGGAGCCAATCAGGCAACAGTATAAGTTATACGAAGATGTGTAGGGTACAGCCCCGCAGATTGTTTTATATAGGGATTGCTGATATTGGATCATTCCTTTCCAAAGAAAAAGTATTGGAACAATCCATCAGGTAGTACATCAAAGTTGGTAAGGAACCAACAAAAATAAATAACCACATGACCCGATTGCACTTTATTGATTATGCCATTATCACGTTGGTACTGGGAATAACCGTATTCCTTGGATTCAAATTCTCAAAAAAACAAACCTCCACCCAAAATTTTTTCTTATCTAAGGGAAATATACCTTCCTGGGCATTAGGCTTGTCCCTGCTGGCCACATTGATCAGCAGCGTTACATTTTTAGGTTATCCTGCACAAGGTTATACCAGCAACTGGATTTTACTGGTACAGGGGCTAATGGTTCCAATAGTGCTCCTGGGATGTATATGGTTTATTGTGCCCCTATTCAGAAAATCGATAGGGTTGAGCACTTATGAGTATTTCGAAAAAGATTTGGAAGCTTCGCGCGGTATTACAGTTCCCTCTCTTTTATGATCAGGCAGTTTGCAGGCATGGGCACCGTGCTTTTCCTGGTGGCGATAGCTATTAAGGAAATGATTGACATCAACCCTTTTGTTGTATTGGCTATTGTAGGTGTTATACTCATTATTGTTAATTTAAAAGGAGGTATCCAGGCGGTGATCTGGCTCGATGTATTCCAGGGATTCATGTTGTTTTTTAGTGGTATTGTTTGCTTAACCGTACTGCTCAGTTCCATAAAAGGCGGCATTCCTGAAGCAATAAGAATTGCCACTGAAAATAATCGTACCGGTTTCGGTCCTTACGAATTTGATTTTAAGCAGCTCACGCTGATTGTAATGATCATCAACGGGGCTTTCTACGCCATTCAAAAATACGCAACGGATCAAACAGTAGTACAAAGGTATCTTACCGCAAAATCAGATAAAGATGCCATTAAGGCTTCCTTCCTGGGGATCTCTTTAACCGTACCTATCTGGACCATGTTTATGCTGATCGGAACGGCTTTGTTTGTGTATTACAAACAGAACGGTGCACCCGATGGTATGAAGGCGGAAGCGGCTTTCCCACATTTCATCATGACCCAGCTGCCTCCTGGCATTATTGGATTTATTATAGCTGCCTTATTGTCGGCAGCCATTTGCAGCCTCAGCGCTGATTTGAATTCTTTGGCAGCAGTGGGTGTGGAAGATTATTACAAAAATTAGCCCCGGGCAAAACAGATCAGCAGTACTTAAAAGCGAGCAAGCTATTTGTAGTCATATCTGGTTTGTTGACGGTGGGTATTGGCGCGTTGTATATATTGTCTGGAGACGAGGGCGTATTGGGTATTATTTTTACGATATACGCAATATTTTCGGGGGGATTGTTGGGATATTCCTGCTCGGGCTCTTTAGTGCACGTGCCAACCGTCAGGGCGTTAATATTGGTATCATTACCTGTATCCTGTTCACTGCTTATGCTTTTTTAACATCTACGCCTATCGGTTTAAAAGAGCCTAAGTTGCTGCTCGATTTGGGATCTTATAATTTTACACATAACAAATTGATGCTGGGGGTATATAGCCACCTGGTGTTGATTGGTGTTGGATATACAGCCAGCCTTTTCTTTCCCAAGCCGGATATAGCTCCTAATCTATTATTCAGTAACTGGAAAAAGAACAGGAAATTGGACGCAATTGAAAAATAAAATAATTATGAAGTTATCTCTTAAATATATGAGAGTGGCACTGCGCCTGTCCACCACTGTGGTCCGCACACTTATACCTGGTGTAATTCTCCTCATCTGTACTTTCACATCCTATGCACAATCTAATAACAGCGATGGAGCGTATGAGCTCCCTTTAAAAGAAGTGTTGAAGGATATTGAACAACATTATGGGGTTACAGTTAGGGCTGATGATAAGTTGGTAGCGGGTAAGAACCTGAAATATGCTAAATGGCGTTACCGTACGGATGTTGATGAAACCCTAAAAAATGTATTGGCGCCTTTCGATCTGAAGGTAAAACCCGATGGGAATAAGAAGTACAAAGTAAGTGAGTTTGAATACTATCGCTGGCCGGTGGCTGAAGGGTGGGCCGAGCTGGATAGAATTGCTGCACAATATAAAAATCTGACAGAATGGGAATCGCGTAAGAAAATGTTACGCCCCTGTATCATGGAAGCATTGCAATTGGATAAATTGCCGGCCTATCCCATCAGTCAACCCATTATCACACCTAAAAGAAAACATGATGGTTATACAGTAGAGAATATTGCCATCGAAATATTAAAAGGCGTTTGGGTTAATGGTTCTATTTATCGCCCGGCAAAAATAAAGGGTAAAGTGCCCGTTATTCTAAACCCCGATGGACATTGGGCCGACCATCGTTTTCGCGCAGATTGCCAGATACGTTGTGCGGCCTTAGCCCAAATGGGTGCTATCACCATCAGCTACGATCTGTTTGGTTGGGGCGAATCTGGTTTGCAATTCGAATATGCCGATCATCGTAAAAGCCTTTCTCAAACCATACAAACATTGGGTGCCATACGCATCCTGGATTACCTGTTGAGTTTAAAAGAAGTAGATCCTGCGCGTGTTGGTATTACCGGCGGTTCGGGTGGAGGTAGCCATACGGTTTTAATGTCGGCTATTGATGAACGTATTAAAGTATCTGCTCCTGTGGTTTCTGTATCGTCTTATATGTATGGTGGTTGTCCCTGCGAAAGCGGCATGCCGGTATTTACGTGTGGTGGCGGAACTGATAACCTGGAGCTGGCGGCTATGGCGGCACCCAATCCACAATTACTGGTGTCTGATGGTGGAGACTGGACGGACAGAATGCCGGAACATGATTTTCCCTACCTGCAAAAAATGTATGACTGGTATGGTAAAAAGACAATGTGACGAACGTGCATCTGCCAGAGGAGAAACACGACTTTGGCATTAATAAAAGAACAGCGGTGTACCGGTTCATGGCAAAAAACCTGAACCTGAACCTGGCCGCTGTCGAAAAGAATGGACAAATAGACGAGTCTGGCATTACCATTGAAAAAATGACCGATATGTATGTATTTGGGGATAAAGGTGAAAAACTACCGGCACATGCAGTAAAAGGTTTTGCTAACCTGGAGACAGTTTTCCAGGCAGCCACGAAATAATGGGTATACTCATACTCATACCTGTTTATGATCATAATTTTTTTCATCATCGGTCCTAGTTTAGCATTGCCGACAAGGACCTCTTTTATTTAAATATGAAGCAACAAATTGGAAAGCTGTTCTTGTTAACCGGGATCATCGCATTATTAACGCTGCCGGCAGCGGCACAAAAAAGTCGTTACAAGATTGGTTTAATAGACCTGATGTTATTGAAACGGCAGAAACTGAGTGCGGTGGCCCTCGCCAAAGAATTGAAGGCTGATGGCCTGGAGGTAGATATGGGAGGTTTAGGTAACCGCTCCACTTTCGACAACAAGTTATTGGCAGATTCTTCCCGGCAGCAATATTTAAAAGCAGCAAAAGATAATGACATTGAGCTTTTCTCGCTGGCAATGACAGGATATTATGCACAATCGTTCTGCGGCAGGGAAGAATACTTGCAATCTGTATCCGATTGTATCAAAACAATGCAATTGATGAGCATCAAAACGGCATTTCTTCCAATGGGTGTTCAATGCGATATTGCGTCCAGCACCAGTGTCAGGGATTCCGTTATCAGTCGTTTAAAAGTTGTAGGAAAAATGGCCAAAGAAGCAGGTGTAGTTATAGCCATAGAAACGGCGCTTTCCGCGGCACAGGAAAAACGGCTGCTTAAGGACATTGGCTCCCCGGCAATAAAGATTTACTTCAACTTTTCAAATCCTTTAAAAGGCGGAAGGGACCTGTATCGTGAAATGAAAACCCTGGGTGCAAAAAATATTGCCATGATTCATGCCACTAATAAGGATAGTGTATGGCTGGAGAATGACCGCCAGATTGACTTATATAAGGTAAAGAAAATGCTGGATAAAATGAAATGGAAAGGCTGGCTGGTGGTAGAGCGTAGTCGCGATGCAAGTCAACCTACGAATGTAAAATACAATTACGGAGCCAACGTGGCTTACCTGAAAAAGGTATTTCAGCCGGAACAGGAACAAAAATCAACGAAATAAGCCGCATTTAAGTGAATAAACGGACTTCCTGTAAATGTTTGCTTTAAACATGATATTAATGTGACGGATAGAGGCTCATAAAGTAATATTATTGCGGCACCGGACGGTACAGGACACAAAAAAATGATTAGTTTAGTAATCTTGTGGGTTTTATAAAAGTTAAATTTGCCCGATCTATTATTATGAGCACAAATTTGTTACAATACAATACCAAATATCCGTCTGTAGCAGACCTGAAAATTAAAGCAAAGAAGAGAATTCCCAAGTTCGCTTTTGATTACCTGGAAGGCGGTTGCAACGATGAACTCAATGTGTGGAGAAACGAAGAAGATTTTAAGAACGTTTTCCTGATGCCGCAGTATTTAAAAAAGCATAACGGTGTTGATATGCGAACGGAGTTGTTCGGGCATACCTATGATGCTCCTTTTGGTATTGCTCCCGTAGGTTTGCAGGGACTGATGTGGCCTAATGCCCCGGAAATTCTGGCTAAAGCTGCATTAAAACATAATGTACCTTATATATTAAGTACCGTATCAACCAGTAGCATTGAGCGTATTGCCGAGCTTACCGAAAGTAAATTCTGGTTCCAGTTATATCACCCCACTGATAATGGGCTGCGTGATGACCTGTTACGCCGGTTAGAAGCGGTTAATTGTGAGGTACTGGTAGTACTGATTGATGTGCCTTCTTTCGGGTTGCGTTACCGGGAGATTAAAGCAGGGCTTTCCATGCCGCCCAAACAAACGATCAATAACTTTATACAGGCGGCCATGTGCCCAACCTGGGGTATTGAAACCTTACGCGCCGGCATTCCTTCTTTTGCAACGCTGAAGCCTTACATGAAGAAGGGGATGGATATGAAGCAGCTGGGTAAATTCATGAACGCTACATTTACCGGAAGGGTAGATGCCGAGAAAGTGCAGGCTATCCGCGACAAATGGAAGGGCAAATTAGTGATCAAGGGCGTGGTTAGCGAAGAAGATGCTACTATTTGTGCGAATATCGGTGTAGATGGTATCATTGTTTCTAATCATGGCGGTCGCCAGATCGAAGCCGGGGAGTCAACCATCAAACCGTTAAAAGGCCTGGCAGATAAATTCAAATCTAAATACAAGGTAATGATCGACAGCGGACTCCGTTCGGGTCCGGATATTGGCCGCGCATTGGCCTGCGGTGCTGATTTCACTTTTATGGGCCGCCCGTTTATGTACGGTGTAGGCGCTCTGGGAAAAGAAGGTGGCGATCATACCATAGCGATGTTAAAGGTTCAGCTCAAACAGGTAATGGAGCAGGTGTGTTGCGAATCCATACATGATTTTCCTGCTACGCTGATTCCATAGAACTGTCGCCATAACTGCAAAAAAATATAATGAACCGTTCCGTTTATATAATAACGCCCACTGCGCAGAGCGGAAAATTATTGATCAGCCTGGGACTGATGCAGATGTTGCAGCGCACTACCACTAAAGTGGCGTATTTCAAACCGCTGATCGACAGCCATGAGCCTAAAGACAATCATATTGATACCATACTCACGCATTTCAAGATAAATATGGAGTATGACGATGCTTATGCATTTACCAGGTCGGAGCTTAGCGAAATGGAGAATCAAGGCAAGCTGAACGAAGTGTATGAAACCATCATCAATAAGTATAAAAAGCTGGAAGAGCAGTTTGACTTTGTATTAGTAGAAGGTAGCGACTTTAAAGAAGAAGGATCGGTATTTGAAGCGGATTTTAATGCCTCTGTGGCGCAGAGTTTGGCCATGCCGGTACTACTGGTTACGAAGGATAGCTACGCAACGGTAGCCAACCTGGTACATAATGTAATAGCCGAAGTGCATTCTTTCCTGGCAAAGGATTTAAACATTATCGGCTTATTTGTAAGCCGATGCACCAAAGATGTAAAGGAAGTAAAAGAAAAGATAGATAAGCACCTGCGTAATGAGATCGTGGTGTCCGTTATTCCCAACGAAGAAGAGCTCACCAAACCTTCCATGCAGGAGATTGCCGATCATTTAAAGGCTCATATTTTATTTGGAGCCGATAAACTGGAGAATGTAGCAAAGAGTTCAATCATTGGTGGCATGCAGCTGGCCAATTACCTGCCCCGCATGCAGGAAGATTGTGTATGCGTGATACCGGGCGATCGGGGAGACCTGATCGTAGGCACCATGTTAGCTAATATATCGCCAAAGTATCCCAACGTAGCGGGTATTGTTTTGTCGGCTGGTATTTTACCGGAGCGTTCCATTGTGAACCTGATGGATGGTACCCAGAAACCTTTGCCTGTATTGGCGGTACCAACCGGTACTTTTGAAACGGCGAATAAGGTGGCCAATATCAAAACACGCATATACCCGGCCAACCAGTATAAGATCAAATTATGCCTGGATCTTTTGAAGGAGCGGTGGATGCAGAGGCGTTGAGTGAGAAGATCAACTCGGTAAAAACAGAAAGTATCACGCCGCGCATGTTCCAGTATAATATGCTGGTGACAGCGAAGAAATTACAGCGACATATCGTATTGCCCGAAGGAACGGACGACCGTATATTAACGGCTGCATCTAACCTGGCCAAAGATAAAATTGTATACCTGACGGTGCTGGGTAACCCGGAAGCTATAAAAGCAAAAGTGAACCAGCTGGGTTTATATTGGGATGATGAAAGGATCAAAATTACAGATCCGGAGAATAGTGAGAAATATGGAGAATACAGCAATACCTTATATGAGCTTCGCAAATCAAAAGGGCTGGAGCTGGCCGCTGCAGAGGATTTGATGCTAGATGTTTCCTACTACGGAACGATGATGGTGTATAAGGGCGAGGCAGATGGAATGGTGTCCGGTGCTGTAAATACAACAGCCCATACGATCAAGCCGGCGTTACAGTTTGTGAAGACGCGTCCCGGGTTCAATACAGTTTCTTCTATATTTTTCATGCTGCTGCACGACAGGGTACTGGTTTATGGCGACTGTGCCATCGTTCCTAATCCAACTGCTGAGCAACTGGCCGAAATAGCCATGTCTTCGGCCGATTCAGCAAAAGCATTTGGTATCACTACTCCAAAAGTGGCCATGCTTTCTTACTCTTCGGGCGCATCGGGCAGCGGTGCAGAAGTAGAGAAGGTAAGAACGGCCACAGGGATCGTTAAAGAAAAAAGACCCGACCTTTTAGTTGAGGGGCCTATACAATATGATGCAGCCGTAGATCCGGTTGTAGGGCGCAGTAAAATGCCCAACTCTCTGGTAGCCGGACAGGCCAATGTGTGATATTCCCTGATCTGAATACCGGCAATAATACTTACAAAGCAGTGCAACGGGAAACCGGTGCTTTGGCAGTGGGACCCATGCTGCAGGGGTTAAATAAACCTATTAACGATCTGAGCCGCGGTGCTACTGTAGATGATATTTACAATACCGTGGTGATCACGGCCATTCAGTCGGGCAATAACTAGATAAAATACTCAAAAGGGTTCAATGGAAATATTGGTAATTAATGCTGGTAGCTCATCTTTAAAGTACCAGCTCATTAACGTAGAAACAGGAAATGTTTTGGCTAAGGGATTGGCCGAGCGTATAGGAATGGACGGGAGCAATATTGTTCATTCCTGGACCAAAGACGAGAAAGAGTATAAAAAAGAAATCAACATTGATCTGCCCGATCATACTGTAGCCTTTAACGCCATATCAGACCTGCTTGTTGGTGATGAAACCGGTGTTATACGGGAAAGAGAGGATATCAAAGCTATTGGTCATAGAGTGGTGCATGGAGCAGAAGCATACACTCAAACCCAGGTAATAACCGACGAGGTAAAGAAAGCTATAGAAGAGCTGATACCCTTAGCTCCCCTGCATAACCCCGCCAATCTTATAGGCATTAATGCGGCAGAAAAAGCATTTCCTAATGCCACGCAGGTTGCGGTGTTTGATACTGCTTTTCATCATACCATTCCTGAGAAAGCCTTTCGTTACGCCATACCCGAAAAGTTTTACCGGGAAGACAGGATACGTGCCTATGGCTTTCATGGCACCAGTCATAAATATGTATATGAGCAGGCATCAAAGTATTTAAATAAAACTGATCTAAAGGCCATTACTATACACCTGGGCAATGGTGCGAGCATGTGTGCCATTAATGAAAAAGGGGAGAGCGTAGAAACCAGTATGGGATTTGGTCCGCTGGCAGGACTTATTATGGGTACCCGTAGCGGAGATATTGATCCCTCCATTATTTTTCACATGGCGGAAGAAATGAATATGCCGTTAGATGAGGTAAAGAATATTTTAAATAAGCAAAGCGGCATGCTGGGTATTGCAGGTAGTAATGATGCCAGGGATGTGAGCAAGTTATACCATGCAGGAGATAGAAATGCCATTCTTTGCTATGAAATGTATACGCATCGAATTAAAAAGTATATTGGGGCATACACGGCTGTATTAAATGGTGTGGACGCTATTATTTTCACGGCTGGTATCGGGGAGAACGATGCCCTTACCAGGCAGCTTGCATGCCAGAACCTATCAGCATTGGGTATTATCCTAAGTGAAGAAGCCAACATTTCAAAAAATCATCCTAAACAACCGGTGGAAATACAGGCAGAAAATAGCAGGGTGAAAATACTGGTTGTACCTACAAACGAGGAGTTAGAGATAGCGCTGCAAACCTGGGAAGTGGTAAAGTAGCCGATTCTACTGTTAAATGTCACCCTGTCCCGATAGCTATCGGGATGCCGAAGGGCTTTCGAAGACGTAATGTCACGCTCTGCTTCGTCAGGCCCGTCCGAACCGGCCATCCGGGCGGGCTCAGCATGACAGCGCTGCGCATCTCGTCCCAAATCTCACCCTGTCCCAATAGCTATCGGGATGACGAAGCCTGCCCGAACGACGTTCAGTCGGGCGGGGGCTTTCGAAGACGTAATGCCACGCTCTGCTTCGTCAGGCTCAGCATGACAGCGCTGCGCATCTCGTCCCAAATGTCACCCTGTCCCAATAGCTATCGGGATGACGAAGCCTGCCCGAACGACGTTCAGTCGGGCGGGGGCTTTCGAAGACGTAATGCCCGCGTTCTGCTTCGTCAGGCTCAGCATGACAGCGCTGCGCATCTCGTCCCAAATCTCACCCTGTCCCAATAGCTATCGGGATGACGAAGCCCGCCCGAACGACGTTCAGTCGGGCGGGGGTTTCCCGAAGATCAGTCCAAATCGGGTTTGCCGTATTGCGTGTAGTTCCTCGAAAACAGCTTGAGCTTATCCCAATCAGATTGCATTAGCGCTTCCTTCTTACGTCTCGACCAACCCTTAACCTGCTTTTCAAAAGCAATAGCTTTTCCGACATCGTGGAAGTAATCATAATAAGAAAGTGTCAAAGGCCTTCTCGAATAGGTGTAACAACCAATATTCTCACCGCTTTCATGAATACGTAGTCGTTGTTCAAGGTTACCAGTAACGCCTGTGTAATAGGAGCCGTCAGCACACTTTAGTATATAAACATAGTAGCGCTTCATAAAGTAAAATTACGATTGAAAGGCTAATACTCAATGCCCGCGCTCTGCTTCGTTAAGCTCAGCATGACAACGCTGCCAATCTCACCCCGAATGTCACCCTGAGCTTGCCGAAGGGTCACCCTGTCTCGATAGCTATTGGGCTAACGAAGCCTGCCAAACGACGGTCAGTCCGGGGAGGGCTTTCGACGACGGAGCCCGCGCGCTTCGGACAAGCTCACCATGACAATGCTGCCTATCTCGTCCGAAATGTCACCCTGTCCCGATAGCTATCGGGATGTCGAAGGGTCACCCTGTCCAAAGGACTCCTTGGAGAGCTGGTCGAAGGCCCCCAAAAATCCCCCTTTTAAAGGATAGGCCACCAACACCCAACTCTCCATATTTGTACCCTAAACTTTTATACTGATCAATTGAATAAAACCCAACATCATGACCAACAGATCCCTCCGTACCAGCTATCTCTACCTCGCTTTGCTACTGTTAGGCATGGCAATGTCCTGTCAAAAAACAGACACACCCGATGCTGAGGAAACACCTATTGATCTTTCGCAGGTAGCCCTTGCTATTACGCCTAAAGGAACGGCAAAAGGTAGTGCGTATACCCAGCAAGTGGGCGCTGGCGGCGGGCGTGTGCAATCGCCAGACGGACAGATTACGATTGATATTCCCGCCGGGGCATTAGCTGCCAATACCACTATCGGTATACAACCTATTAGCAACGAAGCGCCGCTGGGCGCGGGCAATGGCTACCGGTTAACACCCGAAGGAACAAGCTTTGCCAAGCCGGTTACTATCACCATGAAATATGGGCAGGGCCTGCAACCGGGCCTTAGCTGGATCACTACACAAAAAAGCGATGGCAGCTGGCTGGGCTGTCGCAATACCGTTACCGATGAAACCGCCCAAACGCTGTCGGTATCAACTACCCATTTCAGCGATTGGGTTACGGGTAAGCTGATCGATTTCAGGCTCTCGCCCGAAAAGGCCGTTGTAAAAACCAAAGGACAGGTACAACTCTACGTAAATGGCTTTGCCAAAAGCAAGGGCACGGCACAGGAAGATGCCGAAGGCCTCGCGCCATTAAAGCCGCTGTACCCCAAAAACACCGCAGATGACGACCTGGCGCCGCTGCCCCAGATCACCGACCTGGGCACATTGCTGGAGCAAAACAACCACTACCGGCTCAGCTTTAAGCAATGGAGATTGTCGCCTGCATCGGGCAGTTTAAAAGCATCGGGCTCTAAAGCTGTTTATACGGCTCCCGACAAAGTGCCTAACCCTAATACCGTAACCGTGTCGGTGGATATAGAAGCTACCAATGCCGGGAGAACTACCAAGCTCATCCTGCTGAGCACCATTACTATTACCGATAAATATTTTGCCCGGTTTACGGTAGATGGCGTTACCTCTACGTTTACAGAAGGGGAGATCATAAAGCCCGGAGCCCCGGTTCAGTCAACCGGTAATGCAGCCATGATATTTGTAGATGATGCCGGTGAACTCGGTATCACTTTTACGCATGGCGGTGATCAAAAAACGATGACGATTAATACCGATCGGCCACAGGTAGGCACCCTGCCATTTGCTACCACGGCCGCACCACAGGGGCATGTGTATGCCGTTTATATGAAAACCACAGGTCTCGATAGCTACAATTGTGTAGATGATGAGCTGCTGAAAGATGGCAATAGCTGTAAAAGTGGAAGATCATCTACCGGCGCACTCACTTTAACCGAATACACCAATGAAAACGGGGGATCGTGTCCGGCAGCTTCAGTGGCACCATCTGGAACAGGGGAGATGTAACCAACTGCAAAAACAAATCGGTAGATATATCCGGTGAGTTTATTATGCCGGTGAACAGGTATAATTGACGAGCAGGAAAAGCGCTTGTTTTCCCCGAACGTTCAGGGGAGTGACGCAGATTCGAAGAACTCCTTCGGAGATTCCTTCTGACAAGCTCATAAGGACACCGCAGCTGAGCCGACAATTGATGTCACCCTGAGCTTGCCGAAGCCTGCCCGAACGACGTTCAGTCGGGCGGGGGCTTCCCACGCATTAACTAATTTTTATATAAAAACTTTTTGTTTTAAATAAATAAAGTATATAAATTAGTACTAATAACTGAATTGAAAAATGGACCGTTAACCTGACCCATTATATAACCAAATGAACCCGCTTAAAGCGCCAGAAATGTTAACCCATTTTCTAAAATAAAAATCAATTAAAATGAGTAACACGACTATTAACCGTGTGAACGCCACACTTACCCCCGAAGCTGTACAAACTGTGAAAAACGCTATTGCAGGCATACAAGAGGCCCTGCCATTTTTAGTGGGCCTTACGCCTGGTGAAAGAATGAGCCTGCCTAAGATTAGCGTGAGTAACAAAGTATTTACTGAAGATGCGATACAGGCAGCTGTAAACAATCCCGACATTTTACCTGGGTTTATTAAGCCCCAGGATCTAAAAACAGACCTGGATCTTTATCATGCACTGGATGAATTGGTTTTATTGGTGCAGCAAACAGCCGAAAAGCTGGCGGATACTCAATTGCTGGCGGGCAGCGAAGCTTATGCCAGCGCGCTCACCATCTACAAAATTTTTGGAGCGGCGGCCGGTACAGGGGTGGCGGGTAGCAAAACCGTTCATGAGCAATTGCGCCAGCGCTTTGCCGGAGCGGCCGCGCCAGCACCCGTAGCGCCTGAAACACCTGCTGCTGAATAACGCTGTTTCTCATGGTTGATGTTGCTTAGGCATACAGTAAAGCTCCGTTCTCGGAGCTTTTTTAGGTGTTGGGGGTACCTAAAAGGGTGGGGGTCTGGCTTCAAGCTGAGTAAATTGACGGATTACCTTTGCAGCAACAGCCTTTAGCTTCTCCGATCCGGCCCTCAGCTTCGCTGTCCTGAGAGAAAGCCGGGCGAGCAGCGCATTTTGCAATGTTGCCGGTATTAAGACCTGCGCCGGCGCGATGTTGTCCCAGGTGTTCCCGATGTTTACCTTTGCCAGAGGGGTGACGACCAGAGTTGTTAGGGCGTTACCCTTCGGCTACAAAGCTTTTTCTCCTCCGGCGAAGCTATCACTCTAACTGACTTACCTGAAACCCGCGCGCGCGATGGTACCCGTCCCGACAGCGAAGCTCACCATCCTGCTGCCGAAGCTTTACAAATAACCAGCGAAGGTATTTTACCCTCAGCCGATGGTGTTGACCACGACGCCGAAGCAAACTGCTACGCGGGCGAAGGAGAGTGGAGGGTAAGCGAAATTTTGGGTGTTTTGGGGCAATGTGACTTAAAATACGTTGACTTTGGTTGGCAGACAAGATAATTTTGCCGCTAAAAATGATCGATTTTTATTCCATTTATCTCTATTGCGAACAGCCGAGCACTTGCCCTACCTGTGGCGGTCGTACCGAAATTATTATAGAATGGAACCACACCAATTGTGAGGCTGATATACACCGATGTTTAAATCCAGATTGTTTGCGCGAATTTTTAATGGGAGAGGATGAGGATTTTAATTTTCGAAGCAGCAGCAGAGTTGTTAAGATATAAAAACTAAGAAGACTGTGGCAGTTCACATGACAAGTCGTAATCTACAACTAAATCCCTCATCAACGTCTTTTTATTGAAATGTCTGGAAATATTTTGGGTGAGTGTTTTATAATTAGTGCCTTCGTAGCCGTCTGCCCAACGATGATAGTTTACTTTTATGGATTTGCAATTAGGATGTTCGAAGATCATGTTAAGCATTACTCGGTCTGATAGCCCACAAGAATGCCCCATGATTTCAACTTGAAAATGCTCTTGTTCAAGAAATCGGGTTAGACGTCTGTAATTGTTGGTACGGAAGTATCCGAATGATTTCATATAGTCCAGAAATGCATTGTCTTTTTGCTTTTCTAAAATTTTATATCGCTCATCCATTTCGTCTCCGAAGCCGAATATTATAGGATTGTTTTTATTATTTAACTCTCCATGAATATTAATTATTTCCGCGTAAGTATCCGGTGCAATAGATGATAGGGCTTCTCTGTAAGGCTTTAGCGTCTGAGTATAATTGAAGTTTAAAAGCAATGTCCATTTGCAGCTCCTTAAGTCTACTTTTTCTTTAAAATTGTTTTCGGCAAAAGGCTTAGCAAGATGCTTGACGATTTCCTCATTGGGTCGGGGTGTTTTAAGGCCTAAAAGATATTTTTCTAATTCGATTATAATGAATGAAAGATGCTCGTTTATTGTCTTAGCTGAAGATGATTTTCCTATTGTCTCGGCTCCTAGAAGCAACTGGTCATAATAGATTTCCTCTATGTCCACCCATTTTACTTCAGTAATACTTTGTATCGCAAGGTTTACAAGTGAGTTTTTGATTGTGCAGGAAAATGTATTGAAGAAGTCTTCATGACCAATACGAAATACTTTTTCATTCGATAAAATCTGCATTAATGCGTCATCGCTGATACCGTCAGAAAATGGAAGCCTATAACTATAAGCTATTATTGTTTCAATGTTCTTTATATTGATTTCAATATGATCTTTATTAAACGGAGAGTGAGTTTGTATGCAATTAAGAATAATTTGCCTGAAATAGTTGTAAATAAAATCCTTGTAAGATGTTTTAATGCCATGGGCAAGGTCAAATCCGTTCCCAATTAAAACTAGCTTGTTCATGTAATATTATTAAAAGGTAAGCAGCTGTAATGAAATTGAATAATCACTTCTGTCGCAGACGAAAAGATGTATCGAAATATGCCTGCGATTGGTTAAAGCTTGATATTTGTTTATCCAGGTTGCTCTGCATCAGCTGCATGTTACTATCTGTTAGGGTCATGGCTTTAAGTTCACTAAATAATTGATCCGAGAGCTCCTTTGAGTACATTTCTTCTAGGTATTGAATATAGCCTTGAATTGTTATAGTTCCAGTAAAGAATTCATTGTGGGCATTGTTTATTACCGCATAGTTTTTTAGATCCTCAATCAGTTTCAAGATAAGTTTCTGCGAAGTCAAATAGGTAGCTAGCAAAGTGTCCCTTAACTCGTTGGGTTGTGACCGTTGTTTGCTGAATTGAAAAATTGCTATGATGGTACCAATAATTGTACAAATGGCTAAAATCGTTTCCACTTTTGCAAATTAAGTGTTGTTAATAATTTGTTTCTGTCTGTCATAATTTCAATCTTTAACTAGGATCTAATAAAATGACTAAGCAAGCAATAATAAAAATAGAATTTTATTTGCTTTAGTACTTCCAAGCGAAAGAAGCGTGTTCTAGATGTTTAGTTTAAGTTGCTTTACAACAACTTCTACTAAATTGAAGCAATTTTGTTCATCTTTTTCTTCGATTCCACTTTTTTCTAAGAGTTTTTCAAACTCATGGGCAATTCAAAGCTTCGATATTGGTACTTTTTTATTTAAATCCTCACCGTCAAAATTCTCATAATGCTCTACAACTATCGCTGCAATAGCAGCATATCTTTTAGAATCTTCGATTGAACTAAAATTAGCACTGGCCAGATCATTTTTGATTTTTAAAGTATTTTCTTCTGTGAGGAATGTTAGATAGTTTTGTACGGCTTGTATATACAATTCTTTGGGTAATAGATCCTCGATAGTGATAGCACCTTCGAAAATATCCGTTATGGTACAGACTTTAAACAAATCGCTGCGATTTAATTTTTTTCTTTTTCGATTAGGCGCTTTTGAATTTTCGGCTCATCATTATCTATTAAGATAAAAATCGGTCTGCCCTCATCTAAAAGTATTTGGACCATGGCGGGCATATTTGCAATTGAGCCAGAATCAATAATGGAAAAAAGATCTGAATGTATTTTAATTTTACCTCGATTTACAAAATAATTTATTAAAGCGCCAATATATATTCTATCCTCAGGTCCTTCAACCAATAATGTTTTGTCTGAATAAAAAAAACTATCTGCTATATCAATGCCTAAAGATGACCTTAACGGTCGCCAGTTATCACGATAAGACTTGTGATTAATGGTTGTGCCTCCAACCAGAGCACGCTCTACGACCCAAACCCGAGTTGGTTTTAATCTATTTATACAGAACGGGGAATGTGTAGTGTATATTACTAGATTATCTTCTGCGACGTCTTCTAAAAGCTTTACAAACCTCTTTTGGTTTTTAGGATGAAGTGAAAGAGCTGGTTCATCTAGCAGATAAATAGAATGTTCTTTTCCGAAATGTTTCGCATATAATTTGTTAATAAGGAAAGTGAAAAAATACTGGAACCCACTACTTCTTTCAGTTAATAAATCTATTTTATTTGATTTGTCTTTAAAAAGCAAGGAAAACTCTCCATTATGTGATTCTATTTTCATTTTAACGCCTAGCTCTGATCCATAATATCTATCCAACAGGACATTTACCTTTTCACTTACATTTTCACGTTCTTGAACAAGATCTTCAGTCGACAAGTCTTTAAATTTTGAAAAATCTGTTAGTCCACCCAAGTGAAATATTTTTTGAAAGCTTCTAGGGCGGGATTGTTCTGATCAGCTAAAAAGGTCTCAAGATTAAAGCTTTTTAGAAGAAAATCTTCGCCCTGGAAATATCCAACCTCAGGAATAAGTTTATCAATCTTTTCAATTACCCTCTCCCTGTAACCAACATCTGATAAGGTTTGGATATCAAAAGATCCTTCTGCGAAAAGCAACGAATAGCTGTTGAAGTTCGAGGGATCTTTTTGACGATCATCTTCAACTTTTTCAGCTTTGTTATATCGAATGCACTATTATGTCCGTTTATTTTGTTTACAATGCCAGCGAGAGATTTTATTTCTTCTTCAACAAGTATGAAAGTAGCCGAAATAGTAGCACCTTTTAGTAAATTATTATATTTGGCATCAGTAAAACTACCTTTAAATGCCTTTTTTCCTATTTGGCTAATAGCTTGTAAAATATTGCTTTTCCCTATTTCATTTTCTCCAACTAAACAATAAAGGTTGTCAGAAAACTTGAGATCCAAGGACGTGATCGATTTGAAGTTTTTGATAGCAATTGTTTCTAATCTCATTTGTTTTGTTGAAAAAGGTAAGTTATGTAGAGCTTATAGTTCAGCGAATAGCTTATTCATTTTTTAACTAATGCCATAGTAAAGAAGCGTATTACGTTGATAATCTCATATTCTGACACAACATAGAATATAAAGTATTTAAACTTATCAGAAATCTACGTTATTACATACAAGTTTAGATTGCATGTTCAATACTAAAGGACTATAATTCATTTCGATGTTGATGAAAACGAAAAATAGTAGAGTTCGACACCGATTATTTATTAATCAAGTTCTTTAGTTCCGCCATCATCTCATCCTTTTCCTTCAACATCCTTTCATACAAAGCAATCTTCTCTTCATGTAATTTCAAAACAGCTTCGACAGGATTGAACACTGGATTTGTGTTGTGAGCATTAAAAATAGAACCGTTATCTAAAGAGAATGTATTTGCAATCACATTCACCGCCTGTTCCTCATCAAAATTCTGAATGGCTTCTACAGGCAGTTTTAATATATCGGCAATTTGTTGAAGCAGGGCGGCATCAATGGTTTCTTTTTGCTCTATCTGCGATACGGCTTGCTGGCTCATGTTGAGGTCAAAGGCCAGGGCGTCTTGTTTTATACCCAGCATTTCTCTAAAACGTTTTATGTTGCGGCCCTCGTGTATTTTATGGTTGGTAGGCATAGCGTTAAGTGTTGTAGTCATAGGGCAAATTTATAATATTAGTAGCAATTTTATTGATGTAAAGGTGAGTAAATTAAAAGCGCATTGGCGTAAAGTACAAGTGGCCGCGGTAGGCTACGCATGCGTAATGGTGTTGTTTTGTAGTAGCAAAAAACAAACCTATGGCCACCCAACAAAAACGCCGTCTCATCACCAGGCGCATGAGTGTATGCAGCCCGTGTTATGTTCCTTTTAAATCGCGCAGCCAGCCGCATCCGGTAATACGCCTGGCTGGCCAGTGGCTGCAGGAGTGCGGCTTTGGTATTGGCCCGGTGGTGGAAATTACCTGCGGCCCCGGCCGGTTGACCATCACCGTTGCCGGGGCACAAACCTATGCGGAACTGCAGGCGCAGCTATAGCAGCACAACATTGCAATTGTATAAGTTTTTATATTAAATAGCTACCTATGAAGGCTACCCGTGAAAAACACCGGCCTTTATAGTTTAACCCACCGCTGGCCGGTGGGTTATTTGTTATGGCATAGCGGTTGCTCTAAGAGGCATTTATTGATGACCGGTAGGGAGCGGGTTTGTTACCAATATTTTAGTTTCTTACTTTTTTGCCTTGACGCAAAAAAGTAACAAAAAAGGTCAAGACTGTGAAAAAATTTGCTAAAGCCCATTTTGTAAACCTAAACCCGCCAAACTCGCTCCCCAGCTGAAAATAATTAGATAGACCCTGCGGGCTCAAACAATGGCGGCTTCTTAACGGTTTACTTCAATGGCCTTCTTTACGCAATTTTTTCAAGGTCGGTTGGCATTTCGTTTACATCACAGTCATGTGGGAAAATTGCCATTGTGCTTAATTTTCCTTTTCGCTTGCAAGGCGGACGTTTCGATCCTATTCATTATTTTGTTGATGTGTGGCTGCAGGATAATTGCTTACCAAAATTTCCACCAAGGTTTCGGGCTTTTATCGGAAGGTGGGTTTTCCGGATTAATGCTTGAATTATCATCATCAGGTGTATGCATCCTGAGAAGTTGTTCTGAGTCGGATCTGTTGTCTATGTACTCAAAGTGGTTATATTGGTCTGTGATACCCGTTAAAATAATTTCCCTTTATCCAACCAGCTAATTACCTTCTTTATTTCTATTTCAAGGCCGGGATAAAAACTATTCAACAAAATATCTAGCTGCTTTTCGTCCAGATCTTCCCATGTCTCTACATAATTGTTGACTCCGGGAATTTCCATCGTTAAGCCATAGGTCATTCCTAACCCATCGAAGAAGTAGTAACCTTTGCAGTATAAATCGTAGAAACTAACCAAAGTTTTCGGCAAATCGCGATCTCGTTTCAATGCTTTTGTAAGCAATTTATGAATACGCTGTGTTTCAAGTTCACCGATATCTATGTGCTTTTTTAAAAGCCTGAGCAGCCCGGTTTTGAATCATTGGATTTGTAACCGTACGAAATCAAATCTAAATAATCTTCTGCGCTTAATATGGTTTCGAGTTGCTTGTTGCTGTAGACCCACCGCTCAAATTCCAAAACAGGTATGTCGCCACTTATTGTGTCGAGAAATATTTTGTTTATGTCGGGAGGAAGTTTCATAAGTATATAGTAGGCAAATATCTGGAATGAGCTGGTTAAATCAAAACATGTGGTTAATATAAAGTTTTGGGAAGGTAAGGCGTGCTTAACGCTTATTTGAAGGGATATGTCACGGCAGGTCCGCCTGTTTCGCATTCGGGCAAGGATACGGAGGGCGGCGACCAACGGGAGCCAGTGCGTAGCACGGGAGCGAAGCGTACCCCGCAGTAGCCTGGCGCTGCACTGTTGCGTCTTGGTTGAGAGCGTGGGGACAGGCGGCGGCCCGCATTATTTAAACAATTGTAATCGAAAGCCCACGCTCAATGCTTCGGCAAGCTCAGCATGACAGTGCTGCTTATACCGCTTCGTAGCATGGGATCCCTCCGCTCATTCCGTTGCACTGTATTCGGTCGGGGACGCCCCCATGCCTGTCGTTTCGAGCGAGTGACGCTGGTTCGAAAAACTCCTTCGGAGAACGAGTCGAGAAATCCCTACGCAAAGTCGAATCCCACTTCGTAGCGTGAGATCCTCCGCTCACTTCGTTTTACTACGTTCGGTCGGGATGACGATCATGAAGCCGAATCTCGCTCGGCTAGCCCCCGCATAAACCCAGGAGGAGCGAAGCCTTTCAGCAAAAAAACAGCCCTGATGTAAAATGGTATTGATTTATTTAGTTTCCTTATTTTTAGGTAGTCCAAAATAATGCAATGGGAATTAACGGGCCGCTTAATATTTGGGAGTTTGAGCAATACTTTGATGAGTGGAGCACTAAAGTGTACAACTATGCTTTTAGGAAAACCCAGTCTTCGTATTTGGCGGAGGAAACGGTGCAGCGCACTTTCATTAAACTTTGGAAAAATATAACCGAAAAAACAGTAGAGGCAAGCCTCGAATCACAGATATTCTGTATTGCCAGAACAACAATGCTCGACCTGGTAAAAGAAGAGTATAACCGTAAAAAACTGCTTCAGGCGGGAAAGTTCCAGGTGCAGCCATCTTCACCCTACGACGATTACCAGGCGAAGCAACTGGAGCTGAAACTACAGTTGGTAATTGGGCAGCTACCCGAAAAGCGGAAGCAGGTGTTTATGCTGAGCCGCTATTCCAACTTATCCCATAAACAAATTGCCGATCAGCTTTCCATATCTTCCAAAACGGTGGAGAATCATATTGCCCTTGCCCTCAAGTCTATTAAAAAGGCTTTACTGCTGATAATACTAATGCTACAAGTTTTTTAATTTTCTTTTGGGGGATACGCGCTTTTGAATCGTAATGTTATATATGCACATTACGAAAGAAGTTATTGACCGTTACCTTTCGGGGGAAGCGAATGCCGAAGAAGTTGAGGCTGTCCGGCATGCTTTGGACAATAACCTGATAGATTTAAATGACTGGCTTCCGGAAACGGAATGGCACCATACGGAAGAAGATACGCCCTTTGAGCGCCGGGATAGCATCAGGCAACTGCTCCTAACGAAAATGGAAAGGGCGAACCGGCAGCGCCTGGTTTATGCTATATCAAAATATGCCGCCTTATTAATACTGACCGGGCTGTTAGGTTGGGGTATTTTTGACTATTGGAAAAAGCCCGCGCCAACTGCTCCCGTTACTGCCCGGCACAAAGAACCGCTGCCGCTACAGCAGCCCCTTTAAAAGCAACGACCCCTCAAAAAAAGCAGCACAGAAGCCAGAGCCGAAAGGCAATTTATATTATATCAATTCGGGTAACCTGCCTATGCTGGTAGCTGTTCCGGATGGTTCGAAAATTGAACTCTATCCAGGTTCGGAGGTGAAATTTGCTGATGGCTTTGCTGCATTAGCTAAGCGCGATATCTATTTAAAAGGAAAAGCAACATTCACAGTTGCCAAAGATCGGTCAAAACCATTTAGGTACATACAGCCGGGTTAATGACTACCGCTTTGGGCACTGTTTTTAGTGTGGACGAACTGCATTCATCGGTTACCAAAGTAAAATTATACGAAGGGCGCATTCAGGTGGAGGGTGTTAGCGATAAGCCCGGCTCACCTGCTTTAAATATGAAATTCGTGCCTAATGAAGAAGTGACCATCAATCACGAAGCGCTGCAGATTTTGGCCGAGTCGAGAACCAACTCTTCTGCATTCAACAGAAAAGGCTTTTACCAGGAAAAACAAAATAAACTGATATTCAAAAATATGGCTTTGAAGGATATACTCAATATTATCAGCCATAATTACAAGCTCCAACTGCAGTTTGACAGGGAAGCTATAGAAAATAAATATTACAGTGGTGTGTACGAAAATACTTCCCCGTATATCTGAAAATATTGTCAGACATACAACAGCTTCACAACATTACTATAACGGTACAAAATGAAGAATGATTTACTTATTTAATCCATAATTTATGCACAATTATCAACTCTCCAAACATTACCTGCGCATGATGTTTCTGCTAAAAAGCAGGATCGGTACCCCAGTAAACCGGTCGCTGCGTTTTGCGCTGCTGGTTTTTCTGGTTGCTGGCTCCCAGGTAGCCTATGCGCAACAGTACGCAGCCATTAACGGGGTGGTGCGCGACGAAGGGGGTAAGCCTATCTCGTCGGCAACCGTGGGGCTTAATAATCCCAGTAACAACTTTAAGAAGACAACAGTTACAGCTACAGATGGTACTTTTTCTTTTAGCGAGGTTCCTGCAGGCGAGGGGTACCAGATCACTGTATCGTCTATCGGGTTTAAAACCAGGGAGCTGTCAGACTATAATATCTCTGGCCGCGATAAGCTGGCCATCAATATTAGTATGGAAACTGCATCGGAGAGTTTGCAGGAAGTAGTTGTAACGGCCCTGGGTATTAAAAGGGAGAAAAAGGGCTTGGGCTACACCGTTGCTGAGTTAAAAGGCAGTGAGCTTACACAGGGTAAGGAAGCCAACGTGGCTAATGCACTCTCCGGAAAGGTGGCTGGTGTGCAGGTAAGCAGGGCGGCCTCGGGTGCGGGCGGTTCTTCAAAAGTGGTTATTCGTGGTAACAACTCACTTATTGGTAACAGCCAACCGCTTTACGTAGTGGATGGTGTACCCATCGATAACCAGAATATTTCGGCTCCTAACCAGGTGGGTGGTACCGATTATGGAGATGGTATCAGCAATATTAATTCGGAGGATATTGAGACAATGTCGATATTAAAAGGGCCTAACGCAGCGGCTTTGTATGGTCAAAGAGGTAGTAACGGCGTTATACTCATCACTACCAAATCGGGAAAAGCCGGCAAAACCCGTGTTAGCTACAGCACCGATTTTTCGCTGGGTAATGGCCTGGTGTTGCCCGATTTTCAAAATGAGTATGGCCAGGGATTGAATGGCAATTTTACCCATTTTAGAAAAAGCGATGGCGCCATTGTTTCAATGAGTGATGCGATTAAAAATAGTTTTACCGGTATGCCTAAAATGAGCGCCGGGCGAGACCGTACCACGCGTGCCAGCTGGGGACCCAAAATGGAGGGGCAAACCTACGAAGATGCTTACGGAAATGTATTGCAGTTAACGCCGAAGCCAGATACTTATGAATCTTTTTTCAAACCGAAAAGCAATGGGTGAACAACTTGAGTGTAGACGGCGGTAATGAAAAAATAAACTATCGTTTTTCGTATGGCAACACCGATGTTAAAGGATACATTCCAACCAATACATTGAAGAGGAATAATTTTAGTTTGCGTACACAGGCTAAAATCACCGATCAGCTGCACATGGATGCAAAAGTGAATTATATTGCTCAAAACGGAAACAACAGGCCCACTTTGTCTGATGCTGCCGATAACCCCGCTTATTTGTTTATAAGTCAACCCAGGAGCCTGGGTAACGACATCATGTCGCAATATAAATGGACGTCGCAGGAAATAAGCAAACAATTAGGTTTTTCGGGTATCACAGAAGGTGTAGAAAAAACCTATGCCACCAACAGTTCTACGGCCAATCCATTCTGGACGGTTCATGAAAATCATAACCAGGATCGCCGGGACCGTATTATAGGCTTGCTTCGGTTAAGTTATGATTTTGCACCCTGGCTTAAAGTAGCCGCTACAGGCGGAACGGACTTTTTACGGATCAGCGCTTTCGATACAGGCCCATCAATACGTATCAGAGCTTAAACAGGAAGGGAGATATTCGCGAAGAAGTGATTCGCTCACGCGAAGATAATTACGACATCCTTGCCAGTTCTAATTTTGACCTGTCAGACAAAATAAAGCTCAGCACCAACCTGGGAGCCAGCCATCAAAGCAGGTACCTGCGCATGACGGGTAATTCGGGCAACCAGTTTATTGTGCCTGATCTGTTTGTTATTAATAATACTACCACCAATACTTATATATTCGACCTGATAGAATCCGAAATTAATTCGGCATACCTTTCGGGACAGTTTAGTTATAATGATTACTGGTTTGTAGATTTTTCGGCACGTAACGACTGGTCATCCACTTTATCTAAAGAGAATAATTCGTTTTTTTATCCCTCTGTTAGTTCAAGCCTGGTGTTAACCGACGCTTTTAATTGGAAGTCGGATGCCTTGTCTTTCGCAAAGGTACGCGCTTCATGGGCGCAGGCCGGTAATTCAGGAAATCCTTACCAGCTGGTGGGCGCTTATAGCCTCAACCAATATACACATGGGGGTGTGCCAATGGCTTCGTATACCGACATTATCCCTGATCCCAACTTAAAGAATGAATTGACCACTTCTATCGAAGCCGGTGCGGATCTGAGGTTTTTAAAAAACAGGCTTTCCTTCTCTTTTACTTATTACCAGGCAAGCACTAAAAACCAGATACTGGATGTGCCTATATCGCCGTCGAGCCTTTATGTAAAAAATCGCATCAATGCCGGTGAAATCAGTAATAAAGGAATCGAATTTGTATTGGGAGCAACGCCTGTTAAAACAGCATCGGGCTTTGAGTGGACTACCGTTTTTAACTTTAACAGGAACCGGAATAAAGTTGAATCTTTATACCCGGGGGTAGAAAGTTTCTTATTGGCAACCGACAGGGGCATTAATGTTGTTGCTGAGGGTAGGGAAACCATTTGGCCAGCTCATTGGAACTCAGTTTGCCTGGATAAAAGATGAAAATGGAAACCGGTTAATTGATCCTGCTACCGGGCTGCCTTTGCGTACGGCGGGCCGTGTGGAAACAGATCTTGGAAATGCACAGCCCGATTGGTTGGGAGGTTTTGGAAACACGTTAAAATACAAGGGCTTTAATTTATATGCATTGGTGGATATGCGCCAGGGAGGTGTGATCTTCTCCCAGTCGAGCCGCGAGCAAATCATTTATGGTACCAGCAAAAAGACCTTAGCGGGACGCGACGGTACCTATATAGCGGATGGTATGGTGGCCCAAAAAGATGGCTCGGGTAACTGGGTAAGTACCGGCGTTCAAAACAGCAAACAGGTAACCGCCCAGGATTATTGGAACATGGTGGCGAGTGATAAAGAGGTAATGGTATCGGAAGAAATGATTAATGACATGAGCTATGTTGCCATGCGTGAGATTAGCCTGTCTTATACGTTTCCACAAAATTTAATGCCGCATCGTATCATCAACTCATTAAAATTGGGTGTATATGGAAGAAACCTGTTTTATTTTCAACGAAATACAGATGGCTTTTCTCCCGAAGCTTCTGCATTTAACGTAAATAACAGCTCTATAGGTATTGAGTCTACGTCTTTACCGATGATGAGAACCATAGGCATTAACCTCACGGTTGGTTTCTGATATCTTAATGATGATCAATAAAAAATATACACATGACAAGAAATATCATTCAAAATATATGCGCTGCGGGCCTTATTGCAATGGCTACATTCAGCGCCTGTACCAAAGACTTCGAAAATATAAATACACCCCCCACCTCGGTAACCACGGTAGATCCGGGGTTGTTGATGGCGAGGATCCTGAGAGATGGTACATTCCAGGAATCAGGCGAGTTACCTAACACTAAATTCGGGTCGTGGATCCAGCATTGGGCTGGTGGTCCTGTGGTACCGGTGTCCCGTTATTTCGAAGGTCCGGATAACCAGGTATGGACGCAGCATTTTACGCTGTTGCGTAATATCATCCAGATCAAAAAGGAGCTAAGCGGTAAAGAAGTGGCGCCGGAAGGCCGGAGCAAATTAGCTATAACAGAGATCTATGAAGTGTATTTGTACCAGCGCCTAACCGATCTGTATGGCGATATTCCCTATTCGGATGTAACTACCAGTGACAAAGAAATTAACCGCACCCCTAAATTTGACAAGCAGGAGGATATCTATCCTGAATTAGTAACAAAGCTGGATGGAGCCCTGGCGCGGCTTACTGTCGGGGATCCATCTTACGGCACTTCAGATTTTTTCTATAATGGTAATATTGATAAATGGAAAAAATTCGGGAACTCTTTAAAACTCAAGCTGGGTATGAGGATGCGGTATGCTAATGCTTCCTTAGCTCAGAAAACTGTAACCGAAGCCATGACTTCTCCCTTGGGACTTATAGCCGCCAACAGCGATAATGCTGCCGTGCCTACTTTTAACAATGCCCAGGCCGAAAATCAAAATCCTGTGCTGCGCCAGGTAACCACCGGTAGTGCCGACCTGCGCTACCTGGCGAACACACTGGTGGACGTATTGAAGAGCTATAACGACCCACGGTTGCCCTTGCTGGCTCAGCCGGTTACTGTAAATGGCGTGGCTACTTACAGGGGTATTGGAGTGGCCTTAACAGATAATGAGCTGTCGCAATTAATACGCGCTAATTACTCTACCGCCAACACTTCTACCTGGTTTAGCCTTACGTTTGCACCAATACCCGTTTATGCGATGACCTATTCAGATATCTGTTTTTATAAAGCAGAGGCGGCTTTATTGGGTTGGGGTGCCACCAGTGCGAATGCGCAAACTTATTTTACGGATGGCGTAAAAGCTGCTTTTGCACTTCCTCCTTACAACCTGAGCACTATACCCGCCTCGTATGAGCAATCTGTCATCAATTTAAATGGGTTGACCGATGAGCAAAAGATGGAAAAAATAGCCACCCAAAAATGGATCAGTTTATTTGGCCGCAATATGGAAGCGTTTGCAGAGTGGAGACGTACGGGTTACCCCATATTAACCCCCGGACCCAATCCTGGCTCTACAAATGGCCGGATACCACGTCGAGCCATTTATTCAAGTGAAGAGGCTGAATTAAACAAGGCCCATCTCCAGGAGGCCGTAAGTAGAATGACCAATGGGGATTCGTTCCTGTCAAAAGTATGGTGGGATAAAAAACAATAATCGGCAAAGGCAATTTAACCAGGGGTATCTTAAAAGGATACCCTCTTTTTTTGATGCTGCAATGAATGAACACATTAATTGTTTGGACCAGGAAGAGGCTTCTCCTTTAGTATGAAGGACTCCCCCTGGAAAGGAGTTCATGAAATGAGCGAAGCGCCCGCCCGGCCGGTACAGACGGTGAGAAATCTCTACGTAGAGCCAATCCCGCTTCGGTCGCGATGAAGGTAGGTTGCGGCTGCTTTTAGGGTTTGGTGATCCGAAATTATATGTCAGCCTGTCCAAGGACTTCTTCGGAGAGCCTGACGAAGGCTTCTTCCTGCGCCCCCACCAGATGCCATAGCCAAGTATAGTGGTAAGTCCTGCAACAGGATTAGCCGTAAAGTCGAACTCGATGTCCTTGCTTGCATGCCTGCCATCCTGGAAGGCAAAGAAGTCTGGCGTATAAGGAACAGCATTATTGTTGATGTTAGTTCTGAAGGGGTAAAGATAACTTTTTGGCAGGTAAGGGCCTGGACGCAAAAATTGAGTCCTTAGGTTAGTTGTAAGTTGAAAATGTTCCTAAAAGGTGACAAAAGGTGATATGCCAGAGGTTTATTAAAAAATAACAGCCTGATTAATTCTAACCCGTTCGTTTTTATAAGGTTAAAACATTTATCTTGCGTCGGGTTAACCCTCTAAACCGAGCCAAAATCTAACCCGGCCATATAAATGATTAAAAGAAATTTTAAAGCCAGCCTTTTAAAGGCGAGGCGTGTAAAGCTGTTTTTATTAAGCCTCTCCATTTTCTCTGTATTAGGATCTTCAAGCGTTATAGCGCAAACAACACTCAGTCCTGGTGATATTTGTTTTGTGGGTTACTACAGGATAAATGTAACCGATGCTGGTTTTTCCTTTGTTACTTTAAACCGTATTAGCAGGGGCACAGTGATTTATTTCACCGACATGGGCGTTGATGGTACAACGAGATGGGGAACAGGTACAGAAGGTTATTTGAAATGGACTGTTGGTAACAGTACTGGTCAGGATCTTTTACCGGGCGCTATAGTAAGCGTCGTTTCACCGCAAACAACAAGTGGCATGCTCGTCAATATGCGCACTGCCGCTAACGTAACATCGGTTATTACCTCAGAATTTGCAGGCTCTGTCGCACCCTCCAATGCTTTCTCAATGAGCGCAGGTGGTGACCCCATATTGGTTTTTCAAACGAAATCGGCATCTAAAACCTTTACCCAGATCAATGATACGAATCTGCCTTTAACTGATGTTACTTTTATCACCGGTATTACTACAGATTACAACAATACTACCATTAACCCGGCTACAGGATGGAACCTGGGTACACTAGACGGAAGAGTAACCGGAATTACTTCTGCTCAGGAGTCTACCGTTCCGCCGGGACTAACCAATGGAGTTAACTGCATTTCTTTAGGGGCGGTAGGAACGAATGAAAACTATGCAAGGTATACAGGCTCTTTAAGTGGCTCCCGTACGCAGATCATGAACCGGATCAATACAGCAGCAACCGGCTGGGATGTAAATTCAACAACAGCTATAATAAATCTCACCAGCTTTAGTAATGTAGCTCTTCCGGTAGTATTTAACGCTATAAAAGCAATCCAAAAAAATGATCAGTTATTAGTTAACTGGAGCACTGTTTCGGAGCATAACAATGATTATTTTGAAATACAGGGCTCGCTGGATGGGGTAGATTTTGTTAAATTAGGAACTGTTGAGTCAAAAAGTAATAACGGCAATTCCGCTCAGAGTATAGATTACCAGTTTTCAATAGATAGAAGTAGTTCGCTTGCATTGTCGGGCTTTGGCGTTTTAACAATATTAGGTGGGGCTGTATTCTTTAGCCTGCGAAGCAGAAAAACAATGATTCCATTGGGCATATGCTTTATGTTTTTCCTTTCGCTTACCATTTCTTCCTGCAGCAAAAAAGGTAGGGAGCTGACTGGCAATGGCGACCAGTCGATCTTTATACGAATTGCGCAGGTTGATAAAGATGGGAATACCTCTTTTTCTAAAGTAGTGACCACCCATATTCAATAGTTTTATTCTAAAAAGCAAAGGTTATTTTCGGGATCAGGTAACCATACGGCACAGCAATAGCGTAGCTCCATTCAGCTACGCTATTGTTTTTAATTGATAATCTCTCCTTTATTGTTTTCCAGCTTTTCATTCCATTTCCGTTTTTCTTCCGGGGTAAGTTTAGCCCAGCCAGTTACTTCTCCAATAATTTTCAGCGGTGCCTCGCTGCGATAAGAACGGGTAGGGTTTCCGGGAAATTTCTTGTCGGTAACATTGGGGTCATCTTCAAAACTACCGGTTGGTTCTACTATGTAGATGCGCTCTGCACCATCTCCTTTCGCCAGGGCTGCGGCTAGTCCTGCACCATTAATCAGCGCCGTAAAATAAATATGATTCATGGTGATATTTGCCTGGTAATTGGACTGGCCGCCGGCTACCAGCAGATCTCCGGTTTTTAAATTGGCCCTGGTTCCGTGATAAAAAGGACCTTCGTCCTTCAATTGATTCTTTACAGAAATGGCCAGTTCATTATGGATGCAGGCGCTGTCCGCATCTCCCAATGTCTCATAGCATCGGGCGATATCCCCGTATAAGGTAGATAACGCCCCCTGTACAGAAACCGCATCTGCCTTTTTACCGTGCTCCAGTGCTTTTTTAAACCATTCTAACTGCTCGTCGGGATTTTGCTGATACCGGCCTACCAGGTGTGCCGCTGTAAATTTTTCAAAATCCGTTGTGGCTTCTTTCCATGCCTGCATCAATAATTTGCCGGCTTCCTCCGGTTCACCTTTTGCCTCTGCGCTCATGGCCTGTATACAGCGCTGAATAACAGGATTGTCAGGACTGAATTCCATAAAATAATTATTTAGATTTTATAATCCCGGTTTTTGTTTCCCGCCAAGTTCCTCCCGGGTGGTCGTCATAAGGTCAATTGCCTTTTCAAAATAAGTAATCAGGGTTTTCTGTTCTCTGTCGGAAAAAGAAGCAATAAGTTGTACAGATAGGGTACTGAATGTTTTATATAGTGGCTCCAATAACGCTGTAATCTTTTTTGTATCCGGTACAATCAGCACTTTTCGCCGATCCTCTTTATCGAACTGTCTTTTTACCAGTTTTTTCTTTTCAAAGCGGTCTATTAAACCCGTAACGGCACCGGTAGTAAGACCCGTCAGGACAGCCAGTTCACCCGCCGTCATGGTACCTTTGGTAATAAAAAATCCCAGGTATTTCTGATCGGTACCGGAAAGGCCTGCCTGCCCCGCAATCGACTCATGCATTTGTAAAGAGGTGTAAGCATACAGCTGACTGAGTTGGTGTATGGACGTAATTGACTGATCTTTCATTTATCTTACTTTGTAATTATCTTAGTTGCAAAGGTAATTACAAAGAGTTATATTTCTTCTTTTATTTGGTTGACAGGAAAACCCGAGGTACAGGAATGAATAAAGGGATAGCTAATTTATTTAGTAAATAATTGCTAAAATATTTGTGATTGTGGCGTTTTAGAAATACCTTGCATTATAGTGTTTCTACCATGCAGCAAAAATTATTCGATGATACCGATCAGTTTGAGTTACCCCTGGACTTATTGTCTTATATACCGGCTTTTATTAGCCCTGAAGAAGGTAATGACCTGCTGAGGTTATTGCTGCAAACAGTTCCCTGGCAGCAACATAAAGAAATAATGTACGACAAGGAAGTAGTAACACCGAGGCTTTCCGCATGGTACGGAGATACCCGAAACGCTGATGGTAAAATCCAGCCTCAAAAATGGCTACCTGAACTGTATAACCTGAAGGGGCGTATAGAACGTTTTTCGGGTGAATCCTTTCAGGGTGTTTTATTGAACTATTACCGGGATGGTAACGATTCTGTTGCCTGGCATGCCGACAGAGATACGCTTCCTGGTGTAAAAACGGCCATAGCGTCGCTGAGCATAGGGCAGGAGAGATTATTTGATTTTCGCCATAAGCAGGATCATACAAAAAAACATGCTATTCTATTGCAGCACGGCTCTTTATTATTAATGCAACCCGATCTGCAAAAAGATTGGGAACACCGGATTGCTAAATCTGGTATCCCAATGAGGGCCCGGATCAACATGACTTTTAGAAAGGTAATGGAGTGACAAAAGCCCACGGAGGCATAGCTTTTTTTGACATCATTCAATAAAACGATATCAATGGAAAAAAGGTCAATGTAAACAACACAGGTATCGATTCCGCCGGTTTGACTGCAGATTACATGCAGGCAATAGCTGAATTTATATGGAATGGTTTTGATGCCGGCGCCACATCCGTTCATATTGATTTCGACACAAATGAATTGGATTATATCAGCTCTTTATCAGTTACTGATAATGGTGAAGGCATTAACCGGTCCACCATTGATGAAAGCTTTGGCAGTTTCATGGACTCCATGAAAAGAGTGGATTTTCAAAAAACATCATCTCGCTTAAAAGGCAATAAAGGTAAGGGGCGCTTTTCTTTTGTAGCATTTAGCGGTCTCGCCCGTTGGAAAACCTGTTACCGGGATCCGGAATCGGGCCAGGCCCTTGAGTATTCCATTGCTGTAAAAAGCAGCTCTAAGGATAAATTTGAGTTTGATGATATAAGCATATCCAAAGAACCGGGCACAGGTACTAAAGTTAGTTTTTATGAGTTGTTTGACGTGACTGCTTATTCGTTCTCATCGCCCGGGTTTATTAATTTTTTAGGACAGGAGTTTGGCTGGTTTCTTTTTTGAATAAGGATAAGAATTATAAAATTTATATTAATAAAGAGCCCGTTGGTTACGATCATTTGATGGCGCAGCAGGAAGTATTCCTGGTACCAGTAATTGAAGATGATACGGAAACAATTTTTAAAGCTACATTTATACGGTGGGTGCATAAAATTGGCGACAAGTTCTATTTTTATTTTTTAGATAGTAAACAAAAGGAAGTAGTTAAAGAGCTGACCTCATTTAATAATAATGCAATAGGCTTCTATCATAGCGTTTATGTTGAGTCGCCCTTTTTCGACAATTTTAATGGAAACGATAAGGAGCAAAGTCTGAGCCTTTTTGAAATGCAATCTAAACATTCACCGGTATTCAAGATCTTACAGAATCGCTTACACGACTTAGTAGGAGATAAGCAAAAGGATTTTATCAGGCTCCAGGCGGCAGATACTTTGGTAACAAGCTTTGAAAAAACTGGCATTTTGCCCAAATTCAGTGAAGAAGAGGAAGATATTAAGACTGACCTTGTTAATGTTTTGAAAGCCATTTATACTGTTGAGCCCAGATTGTTTATGGCATTGGGCAGGGAGCAGCAAAAAATGACCATTGGTTTTATTCATCTTTTGCTAAGCAGCGACCGCAGAAAAGATATTGCTCATTTAATTAGCCAAACTATAAAACTCACGGTTGAAGAGCAGCATACCCTGCGTATGAGTTTGAAGAAGAGGGCTGTGATACAATAACTACCATTGAGATTTTGTTTTGGAAGTCAAGACTTTGCGGCGCTGTTATTACATTAGGCACGATTGTGATCGATTGTTTAATTTTGTTTATCTCTGTCGCTATTATAATCCTTATCATTTAATGCGAATAAAAATGACCCTCACCATCATCATTCTTATACTGGCAGTTGCCGGTGGTTTTGTTTATTACATTAGATCTAATGGTAATGTAAAAGAAAATGCTGCTTTGAAATCCGGTTCCATTTATAATTTCAAGGTTCCCGGCTTAAATGGCTCCACTATTGATTTTGCAGCTTTTAAAGGTAAAAAGATCATAGTAGTAAATACTGCGTCTAAATGTGGATTAACACCGCAATATGAAGGCCTGGAAAGATTGTACAAAAAATATGGAGACAGGTTGGTTATCGTCGGATTTCCTTCTAACGACTTCCTCTTCCAGGAGCCGGGTAGCAATGCGGATATTGCTGAGTTTTGCCAGCGCAATTATGGTGTATCGTTCCCGATGGCAGCAAAAGTAGAGGTAAAGGGAAAGAACCAGGCTCCCCTTTATCAATGGTTGACAAATATGAACCTGAATGGTGTTGAAAGTTCTGCTGTTACCTGGAATTTTCAAAAATACCTGCTCGACGAAAATGGCAAGCTGGTAAAGCACTTCTCTCCTAAAACAGATCCGGAGGATGCAGAAATTATTAACTGGATTGAGACCGCGAATGAACCCAATGCAGCTGCCTATTTTTGATATAGGTATATACGTCTAACTAAAAATTATAAGGATAAGTTACCGGTTTTAAGCTAGTATCTATATCTTCGGAACTTCTACATTCCTGAAAAGCCTGTTATTGCGCCATATTAAGCAACGGCCATAAAAATTTAAACAATGTTTGTCCCCAAATCAATTATCTTATCTACAACATTTTTCTTAACGCTCACCTCTGTAAAAGCACAATCGGTCTTAAACAAGATATGGGAAACTCCGGAGCTGCCGGTGCCAGAATCTGTACTTTATAGTGAAAAAGAGAACCAGCTTTTTGTGAGTCTGATAGATGGCGAAGGAAATAAAAAAGATGGTAAGGGCGGTATAGCGATTCTGAATACGGACGGAACCGTTAAAAATAAGCTTTGGGTTGAAGGTTTAGATGCTCCAAAAGGACTGGCCCGTTATAAAAATGTGCTTTTTGTAGCAGATCTTACCGCACTGGTTAGTGTGGATATTCCAACGGGAAAGATTTTGAATAAGTTGGAAATCGACAGCGCTGTTTTTTAAATGATGTTACGGTAGATACAAAAGGAGTTGTTTTTGTTTCCGATACGCGTACGAATAAGATCCATCGCATCAAAAATGGTAAGCAAGAAGTGTATATGCGGGATGTAAAAGGTGCTAACGGATTAAAATGGATCAATAAACATCTTTACGTGCTGGCTGGCGGTGATTTTTTGAAAATGGATCAGAACAAGCAGGTAACCGTTCTTGCTAAAGGGTTGGAAAAGCCGGGAGATGGACTGGAGCAATTGGGAAACGGCGATTTTATTGCCACCTGCTGGTCGGGTATTATTTATTATATAAAAGCAAACGGGGAACTGCATAAATTACAGGATGTACAAGGCAAAATGAATACGGCTGATCTCGGTTATAATCCTAAGACTAATACTATCTATATCCCAACCTTCAATCAAAACAGTGTTATTGCCTACAAACTGTCTCTATTGAATAAATAAACATATACGCATCCTTGCTGTCTGAGCCTTTTCTTTAAATTGGATACAGTTTTCCCTGTAATGGACACTATTTATTTTGTGAATCACATCAGCTTTGTGAAACAAAAATTAAATAATGAACAACAACATTTCAGGAAAGGTGATCATCATTACCGGGGCCAGTAGCGGAATAGGGCTAGCTACCGCAAAATTATTAGCTAAACAGGGCGCTATACTAAGTTTGGCTGCCCGGCGCAAAGAGAAGCTCGATCAACTAGTATCAGAAATTGTAGCGGATGGAGGAAGAGCCATTGCCTTTGCTACCGATGTAAGCAATCGTAAAGAAGTATCTGCTTTAAGTGATCAAACATTACAGTCTTTCGGGAAAATAGATGTGCTGTTCAACAATGCGGGGGTAATGCCAATTTCTATGCTGGAAAGTTTGCATTATGATGAATGGGAGCAGATGATCGATATTAATGTTAAAGGCGTTTTATATGGCATTGGTGCCGTGCTGCCGCATTTTATCGCTCAACAAAGCGGTCATTTTATCAATGTATCTTCAGTAGCGGGCCACCTGGTTGCACCTTCGAGCGCAGTTTATTCCGGAACTAAGTTTGCGGTCAGGGCTATCAGCGAGGGGCTTCGCCAGGAGGTAAAACCTTATAATATCCGAACCACTATTATTTCACCAGGTGTTACAGAATCTGAGCTGACCCACACGATCACCGATGAAAAAGTTAAACCGATGATCGGCCAGCTGGCGGGTATGGCCATTTCTGCCGATAGTATTGCGCGGGCAGTAGCCTACGTGATCGATCAACCGCAGGAAGTGGATGTAAATGAAATGATCATTCGTCCTACAGCGCAGCCCATGTAACTAGTAATGAAGTTTTGCTGAAATAACCAGCTTAAGTTAATGCTACATTTGTAAAGTGAAAAAGAAAATTCATACCCCTTACGTGTTTCATGCTATTGCAGCTCTGAACAAAGCGCTTGGAATGCCGGAGCCTAAACATCCGTTAATTACCGTGAATGATTATAAGGATATCTCGGGCGATGTATCAGACCTGGAGAAAGGAATGGTAATGGACTTTTATAAAATTTCATATAAAAAAGCACTGAGCGGAAAAATCAGGTACGGGCAGGATTATTACGATTTTCAAAATGGAGGGTTATCTTTTATGTCACCGCATCAATTGATCGCGGGAGAGGAGCGAAATGGGAATTGTGAAGGCTTTACTTTGTTGATCCATCCTGATTTCTTAAATGGTTACGCTTTGGTAAAGAATATCAGGAACTATGGCTTTTTTCTTACAGCGCCAACGAAGCTTTGCAGCTAACGGAGGCTGAGCAGCAGGTGGTCTTTGGTTTATTTCAACAAATCGGCGACGAACTCAACCAGCGTTTCGATCATTTCAGCCAGGATGTTATGATCAGTCTGGTAGAATTGCTACTTAATTATAGCAACCGTTTTTATAACCGGCAGTTTTTGTTTCAAAAAGTGCAGCATAATGATCTTTTCAGTCGAATGGATACTTTGTTGGATGAACATTTTAACACCAATAATAGTTTGCATAAAGGACTTCCTTCGGTTCAGTTCCTGGCAGGTCAGTTAAATGTGTCGCCCAATTACCTGAGTGATGTGCTGCGTAAGCTAACTGGTTTAAACGCTCAGCAACATATTCATCAGAAACTAATTGATAAGGCTAAGGAAATACTAACGACCACCAATTTGTCTGTAAGCCAGATTGCGTATCAGTTGGGTTTTGAGTACCCCCAGTCATTTAATAAGCTGTTTAAAAATAAAACCAGCATCTCCCCGTTGGCATTCAGGCAATCGTTCAACTAAGCACCGTAGTATTTAAAGGGTTCTGGAATATTCCACAAAGAAATCAGCACAAAAAAATCCCGTGTAGAAACACAGGATTTTAAACCAAAACTAACTGCTTATGAGAAAAAATTAATTGTCGTGTATTGATGACACAAATATAGGATTAATGTTTAAACGTTTAAACGCATTAACAGGTTTTTAACGCTTTGGATCCTGGTTTTACAGCAATTCATAATTATTTTCTTGGGGCATTGAAGCCATCTTTTTAGTGTATTTTTTCTATTAATACATTGCTGTGCAATCGATAGCGCAGGTGTGAGCACATAAGGTTCTTAGCTTTTCTGCTAATTTCGTTATAACGATATAATTGAGGCGGTAGTGGAGAATGCAAAATACCAGACAAGGATTTGCCTTTCGACACTCAGTTACTATTTACTAATATTAAAAGTTGCTATGCTAAAAACGAAATTATTACTGGCGCTTCTGGGGGTTTCTATAAGTGCTTTTTCGCAGGATATAAGCCTTGCATTACAGAAAGCGCCTAAGTTTACAGAAGCGCAACGCGTTCAAAAATGGAAGGCCATGCCTGGCAATGTAGTGGTAAGTTTTGCTTCTTCCGGTACCAGGTTTACAAAAGACCTTCCTTCAGTTGTTATTATCAATAATACCTGGGAGGCATCAGGATGGAGAAATGAAAAACTGCATACCCAAATAGTAACTTCAGCCAAAATTGATCTTGGGAGCATTACCGTTAAAGCAAGCGATTTGAAAAGTAGCAAGGGAGAAGTGCTGAAAAAGGAAAACATCTCAACTGGCTTTGTGCAGTATGTAATGACTGATGAATTTCGTAATGGTTGCGGCTATAGAAAGCCGGCCGATTTTGATTCTTCGATGGTTGCTGATATGATCAATACAGAGCTTAGCGCTGTTGATGTTCAAAAAATACGACTCAACCCGTTTGGCTCACCCTCCATATACCCCAAACACAGCCGGCAGGTAAGTATTCCGGAACAATAACAGTTAAGGCCGACAAAACCTACCAGTTGAAAATAGTTGTAACAGTCATAAACAGGACCTTACCTGCCCCTAAAGATTGGAAATTTAAGCTGGATTACTGGCAACATCCTGCAGCTATAGCAAGAGTGCATAGCCTGCAACTCTGGAGCGACGCACACTTTAATAAGATGCGCGAATACTATACCATGCTGGCAAACGCAGGTCAAAAGATCATTACAGCAAGTATTGTGGATGAGCCCTGGGGGCATCAAACCTATGATGACTACCCGGGTTTGATACGTTGGACAAAGAAGAAGAACGGTACATGGACGTATGACTACAGCCTTTTTGACAAGTATATCAACTTTGTGATGAGTTGCGGTATAAGAGAAAGGATCAATTGCTATAGTATGGTGCCATGGAAAATAGCCTTTACTTATTTTGATGAGGGTTTACAGAAAGATGCCGTATTTACAGGCGCCATCGGAAGTCCTGAATACAATGAGTTCTGGAGAACTATGCTAATTGATTTTACGGCGCACCTAAAAAGATGGGTTGGTTTAATATCACCACTATTGCAATGGATGAGCGGCCTATGAAAGCCATGCAATCTGTTATTGATCTGCTGAAAACTGTTGACCGGGAATGGAAGATCTCCCTTGCAGGAGAGTGGCATCCCGAAATTGAAAAGGATATTTACGATTATTGTGTTGCATCCAAATGGAAATTTCCTGATGCAGCTTTAAAAGATCGGCAGCAATCGGGGAAAACCAGTACCTGGTATACCTGCTGTACCGAAAAGTATCCCAATATGTTTACCTTTTCGCCACCCGATGAAGCCGTTTGGGCAGGCTGGTATACAGCAGCAACACAAATGGATGGCTTTCTTCGCTGGGCTTATAATAGCTGGCCCCGATCGCCTTTAACTGATAGCCGTTTTACGGCCTGGCCGGCTGGTGATACATATCAGGTTTACCCTGGGCCTTTCTCTTCTATCCGCTTTGAGAAACTAATCGAAGGCATCCAGGATTTTGAAAAAATAAATCTGCTACGCAAAGCTTACAGGGAGAAAAATGAAACGAACAAATTGAAAGAACTGGAAGCAGCATTACAAACTTTTACAATCGAACAACTCTCGCAACAATCAGCTCAGCAAATGGTAGAAAAATATAAGCGGCTGTTGAATTAATTATATAAGATCAAACAAGATGAGGGCCGGATTCACAGCAAGATCCGGCTTTTGTTATTAAGGTTATAGGGCACTCATTATTAAATACTGGTTAAAATTATTCCTGTTTTTTACAGTATTGCATCGTCATTTTGTTATTTCCTGTTTTATTAAATTAACGAGTGCATTATTCAAACACAATTTCTCTATGATCTTCGATCTTAACCGAATCAGCAGATATAATGTAATTATTATCGCTATCATATTATTATTTGCCAGCCGCGTATATGCCCAGCATCCCGTTATAAGGGTCGATTTTGACGAGTCCTCCAGGAAGGTGCGGGAGGTCAATGAGAATGGCTATACCTCATGGCAGTTAGCACCGGGCGCTGCGGATAAGAAAACTATAAATGGTATAAGTGTTACAGTTTCAAAACCTGGCTCCGGAAACGAAAGTCTCTCGACAGCATGGTATAAGGTAGGCATGCAGACCCCTCATTTTGCACGCCTCATTTCTGATGGGTTGACACTGAAAAGTGCGAATCCGGAAGCAGCAATAGAACTGCGTATCTCCGGACTATCACCGGGAACGCATAGTTTGCTTACTTATCATAACTTGCCGCTAAGCGGCTCGGAGAGCGGGTTTAGCGCTATAGGCATTTTTCGTGATGGTGTTTTACTCACCAAAGTTCAACCATCTGTACGGGCATTAAAAACAAAAGATGCTGCACGGGCTTACATTAACGTCCGGGTCAAATCCGGGGAAGATGTCACATTTAGCTTTAGAGCGATGGATCGTTCTTCAAATGTTATCAGGGATATTGTCATTAATGGATTTGAGATGAATACACCCGATCCAAGCCGCCAGGCAAACGCAGCATTCCCGTTAAATGCTGACGAGCATGTAGAAATGGATGAACGTAAAATAAGCCTGCGTTGGCAGGCTGCACCTGGCACAAAACAGCATGATGTATATTTTGGTAAAGACTCGGCATTGGTTGCCGCTGCTGGTTTGCAATCAGCTTTGTACAAGGGGCGGCAGACTGATTCGATTTACAATATGGGAGACCTTTATAGTGGAGATACTTATTACTGGCGTGTAGACGAGGTCTCGTCCACAGGAATAACTAAAGGTAATGTGTGGTATTTCAGGCCCGCACAACTGGCTTTTCCGGGTGCGGAAGGTTATGGAAGATATGCCAGGGGAGGACGAGGCGGTAAAATAGTACATGTTACCAACCTGAACGATGATAATGCACCGGGTAGTTTGCGTTGTGCTGTCGAAAATGAAAAAGGCCCGCGAACCATTGTATTTGATGTGTCGGGTATTATTACATTAAAAGACCGCCTGATCTTAAATGATCCCTATGTAACGGTGGCCGGGCAAACAGCGCCTGGTAAGGGAATTTGTATCAAAGGAGCTCCTTTCGGATCAACAGGTAATGATTGTATCATAAGAAACCTGCGTGTGAGACTGGGTGCTGGCAGAACCTTTGATGGTATGGGATTGACCGGGGCCAATTATTCTATCATGGATCATTGTTCAATCAGCTGGACCATTGACGAGGCCTTTAGCTCGAGGGGTGCGCTCAACATCACGCTTCAGCGCACGCTGATATCAGAAGCGCTGAATGCAGCAGGTCATAATAAATATGAAGCCGGAAAACAGCACGGTTTTGCGGGCACTATTTCGGGGTCTGTTGGAAGCTATCACCACAACCTGCTGGCCCACTGTGCCGGACGCAACTGGAGCCTGGGTGGCGCACTGGATGGCGATGCTTTTTATGCCGGTTATATGGATATCACTAACAATGTGGTGTATAACTGGCGGCACAGAACTACGGATGGTGGCACGAAAGAAGTGAACTTTGTCAATAACTATTACAAGCCAGGCCCTTCATCGGCTAAATTTTATGCTTTTACATTAGACCATGAGGGGGTGGGCAAAGGCACACAAAGGTGCTATTTCGCTGGCAACGTAATGCCTGGATATTTTGATGCGAGCAACCAGGAAAAGGGCCGCAATGAGACCTGGAGTAAAAGAGAAGCAGTAAAATACACCACTTTTGTTGATAAGCCATTCTTTCCCTCATTTGTTACTACGCAAAGTGCTTACAGCGCGTATAAAAATGTGTTGTCAGACGTAGGTTGTGTACAGCCGGTATTAGACGATCACGATCAAAGGATCATAAAGGAAACAATGGATAGCTCCTTTACTTACAAAGGCAGCAAGACAGGCTTCGCAGGTTTGATTGATCACCAGGATGATGCGGGTGGTTGGGAAAACTATCCCGAGGTAAAACGCAGTCAAAACTGGGATACAGATGGTGACGGGCTTCCTGATTGGTGGGAACAGGCCTTTAATTTAAACATACACTCACCAGCCGGAGACTTTTCAGATGCAAACCAGGATAAAAACCTGGACGGTTATACCCAACTGGACGACTATTTGCAATGGATGGCCTTACCCCATTATGTAACAACAGAAAAGGAGATCGTTATTGACCTGTCACCGCTTACCCGTGGCTTTACGAATCAACCGGTATTTAAGATAGCGTCTGCAACAAATGGAAAAGCTGATCTAAAATCCGGCAAAGTATCCTTTTACCCTGCTGCGGGGGATTGGCCTCATTTGAATTCACGGTTACAGATGCTGAGGGCGACAGTATGATCCGGAAGGTCAATATTCTAAAAACTAATTAGGAATAAATCAAGCATCAACATGGTAATAGGAGTGTTGGTCTATGAATCGACAATTAATTTGTAATCAATTACTTATCTTTTTTAATATTATCGTTGCATTTTTAGTTTAACGTCAATCGTTAATAAGTTCTGAGTAACAAAGAGTTGAACGAATTCTTTTGATTTGTATTTTGCTCTCCAATTCAAGACGAACGATGACCCTCGAGCAATTTACTAACGCAACTGAGATGAGTAAGATCAAAGCGATCTGGCGCGGCAAATTGATTGCTGAACGTAAAGAAGATCAGATCACCTACCGCCTTTTTAAAGTTGATGCGTTTTTCGTAGAAGCTAAAATTAATCCATTATTGGGTTTTGCCCGGGACTTCAGGCCTATAGAAGATGAGCAGAACGCTATGCGTCCCTATCTGCCCGAACCGGTCTCTCTTAATTACTCCTTGTTTTAAGGGTGCATAAGTTCTTAATAATTGCCGGTCATAATAATGGTCTTGCTTCGTACATTGCTTCCCGGATCAAGCAGCCATGACAATCAAGAAATTTTTAGAAGCCCCGGAGATAGCCAGGATCAAAGCCATTTGGAGAGGAAAATTGATTGCTGAACGCCAGCAACAAGACATTACTTACCGGTTATTTAAGGTGGACGATTTTTATGTTGAAGCCCGGATCAATCCACTCAGCTTTACACGACATTTTACCGCTTATGCTGCATTGGAGGAGATCATACCGCTCTATTCTGATGCACCGGCTAGCGATATCTGCTCTGTAAAAGTGCCTTCCTGACAAAACTCTTACAACGGTTAAGACTGCCAGCACTAGGGGAGTGTATTTCGGTTATTTTTATTCAGCCAGCTTTAAAATATCATCCACTTCTAAAATAGATTTCGGGTAACCTTTGGATACAGCGTGGATCATTGCCCGGCCCACCTTCGAAAGTTTTAAGGTTTTTGCGGCAACAAAAGGAGCAATGATCGGTCCCATTATTTTATAAATCAGTTTTACATTAACCTGGCCCTTAGTGGCTTTCATTATTGCCGGGCGAAAATTGTATTGTGCCTTAAATGGTAACTGAAGTAAGGCATTTTCGGTTCTACCTTTTACTCTTGCCCACATTACTTTACCCTGCTCGGTACTGTCAGTGCGGTTGCCCGACACATAAATAAAAATGATTGCCGGATTGATTTTTGAAAGTGTGGTAGCAAATGGCACTACAAAATCATAGGTCTTCCTGGTAAAGCTTTCTTCGTTTTCACCTACCGAACTGGAGCCGCACAGAAAAAACATCCGTCGTATTGTTTTAAAGTATCCGGATAATTGCCGATCTCAGTGAAATCTTTTACAATAAGTTCCTTTAGTTTGGAATGCGTTATATCATAATGCTTCCGGTTAATGATAAGTACCTCCGTGACCATTGGGTTGCTCAGGCATTCCAGCAATACACCTTCACCAACCATGCCGGTAGCGCCTGTTATGATTATTTTCATGACCTTAATTTACATCATCTGCCTGAATCCACAATCTATACAAGGCAAACTAATTTCTTTTACCTGTCAAGGACCGTTCATATACAACCTTTTCTTTTTCAAATTTTCATACATTTAGCCGAAATGTCGGAAATTTGATGGCATTTGATGATGGCGGTTAATAACTTTCAGCGTTTTAACTTTCTTATTGATACTTTTTACTATTTGTAATTATGAGCTTGGATATATTACTGGCAGATATTTTTCCTTCGGACCGCATAAAAATGAACCTGATAGACCTGGTTGCCTATGCTTCAGATGCTGGTTTCTACAACCTGCGTCCCAGGGCCGTGGTACTTCCTGTTTCTGAGCAGGAAGTGGCTCGTTTGTTTCAATTAGCGCATGAACAGAATATTCCTGTAGTTTTCAGAACCGGTGGCACCAGTCTTTCAGGGCAATCGGTAACCGATGGTATCCTGGTCGACCTGAGCCAGTATTGGAGAAGAGCGGTGGTAGAAAACGAAGGCGCCTATATCCGGGTGCAACCAGGCGTAATAGGTGCTGTTGCTAATATTTATTTAAAGAAATTTGGCCGTAAAATTGGTCCAGATCCGGCGAGCATCAATGCTGCAATGATGGGCGGTATCATTTCCAATAACGCCAGCGGCATGTGTTGCGGGGTAGCTAATAATTCCTACCACACTGTAAAGTACCTGCGTTTCACACTTCCTGACGGTAAAACTTACAGTACAGAGTTAAAAGAAGATTATGCCCGTTTTATAAAAGAGTGTCCTCAATTGTCTGCTACACTAACTACGATCCGGCAGCAGGTATTGGGTGATGAAGAGATTTATAATAAGATCAGGAAAAAGTATCGCACTAAAAATACAGTGGGTTATTCTGTAAATGCTTTTATAGATTTTACCGAGCCGCTGGATATAATGGCGCATTTGCTCGTGGGGGCCGAAGGTACGCTGGGTTTTATCTCCGAAGCAGTAATGCAGACCATACCGGATTACCCGGAAAAAGCAACCGGCCTCCTGTATTTCTCGGATATATATACGGCCTGCCAGGCCATAGTTCCCATAAGTGATACCGGGGCCGTAGCTATTGAGTTAATGGATCGGGCTTCTCTCAGATCGGTAGAACATGTACCGGGCCTGCCTGCCATTATCAAAGACTTACCCGCAGAAGCCGCCGCGCTTTTAGTGGAATACGGAGCACCTACTAAGGAAGCTCTTAATGAATGCCTGGCTGATTTTCAAAATCAGGCCGGCAGCTTTTCACTCTTGGAAGTTCCGGCTTTTACAAGTATTCCCGGGCAGCAGGCGCTTTTATGGAAAGTAAGAAAAGGTATGTTTCCCTCTGTGGGAGCAGTAAGAAAAAGCGGAACTACTGTTATATTGGAAGATGTGGCATTCCCGGTTGCTATGCTGGGCGATGCTATCGTTGATTTACAAGGCTTGTTTCGAAAATTTGGGTACCACCAGGCAATCATTTTCGGACATGCCAAAGATGGGAATATTCACTTCGTTGTCACCCAATCGTTTAATACCGAAGCCGAAGTACTGCGTTATGAGCAGTTTATGGCTGAAATCGTTGAGCTGGTGGTTAATAAATACGATGGTGCCTTAAAAGCAGAACATGGAACAGGTAGAAATATGGCGCCTTTTGTAGAAACTGAATGGGGCGGGGCCATCTATGATATCATGAAGACGGTAAAGAACCTGGTCGATCCTGCTAGTATTTTAAACCCCGGAGTGATCATTAACCCCGATTTACAGGCACATATCCGGCACTTAAAAGAGCTGCCTTCGGTAGAAAACGAAGTAGATAAATGTATTGAATGTGGTTTTTGCGAACATAAATGTCCCAGCAGGGATCTGACTTTGACGCCAAGACGGCGTATCGTGGTTAGACGCGAGCTGGTGAAGTTAAAGCAGGAAGGGAAGGACGATTATAAGAAGTTGCTGGATCAGTACCAGTACCAGGGGCTGGATACCTGTGCGGTAGATGGTTTATGTGCAACAGTATGCCCGGTGGATATTAATACCGGCGACCTCGTGAAGCGGCTTCGCCAGGAAAACCACTCGGCATGGAACAACAAGCTGGCCTTAATGACCAGCAAAAATTTTGGAGTCGTTTTAAAAACGGTAAAGACAGCCGTTCGTTTCGGAACAGCGGTCAATCATACTTTTGGCGCGGGCACCATGACCAAAGCAACAAAACTGATGAGGAAGCTGGCTCCCTCATTCCCTCTTTGGTCACCGCAGCTTACCGGTGCGCGGTCAATCAGTCTGTCGGATGTATCGGGTATTGATGCTACCACTAAAGTAGTGTATTTAGCTAGTTGTATTTCCAGGGTAATGGGAGACAAGCTGAATCCCCAGGTCGGTATCATGGATCGTTTTATCAGCGTATCGCATAAAGTGGGAGTAGGAGTGATACTTGCCGGCAAGAGCGGCAAAAACTGTTGCGGACAGATCTACTCCTCCAAAGGTTTCAGCGGAGCGCATGAGCATATGGTTAATGCTACTATCAGCGAGTTATGGGCACATACCAATGAAGGCGCGTATCCGGTGGTTTTAGATATAACGTCCTGCACTTATACGCTGTTGAATTGCCGGCCGGCCTTGTCTGAAGAGAACCGGGATAAATTCGATAAAATGCGGATCATTGACAGTATCGATTACCTGTATGAATATATTCTGCCCCGGGCGGGAAACATAAAACGAAAGAATCATATTGTCCTGCATCCGGTGTGTTCTTCTTACAAAGTACCCGGTCTTGACGACAAGTTCAAAAAAGTGGCCGAGTTCTTTTCGCACAAAGTAACCATCCCCACATTCGCTGGCTGCTGCGGAATGGCGGGCGACCGTGGGTTTCTTTTCCCGGAATTAACGAAGTCTGCGACAGCCATGGAAGCAACCGATGTTTTAGACAAGAAGCTGGATGGCTGCTATTCCTCATCAAAAACCTGCGAGATCGCTATGTCTGATAATACGGATAAAAACTATCAATCGATATTTAACCTGGCTGATGAATGCTTAAGTGTTTAATTAAAATTGTTTATGATGATTAAATTAAATTTATTTTAATATAGGCAAGATGCATTGGCCTGGAATATAGCAGTGATTCATTTAGACAGCGGCTGCAATGGATCAATTTCATTTTATCTAAATATTTAAAGAATATAAAACTCCCAAATATTTCATTTTAAATTATTTAATTTTTGGGTTGAGTGATAGGATTTCGGGTTACTACGTTTGGCAAATACTTTCTTTTTTACAGTTGCCCGTTATTTCGGCTATTGAATGCTATTCCCATTCTATTTATTTTACTCGATAACACCTCACTGATTTCCCAATTCATTCCTGTTTTATAGTTTTACTTCGTAGCCTGCAAAATGTACAGTTATTGGAACAATCCATCGCTTAAATTCAGCAGTCACAGTTACTCAATCAACTATAATTTTAATGAAAAAATCTATTGTTTGCCTCCTTACATTAGTTCAGCTTTTATGTCTGAAGCCTGATGTTAATTCACAAAACACGCCAAATAGCCAGGCTGGTGATCCTGAAGCCGGCCAAATACCGCCGCACCCTCCCAGGTTGCCTGAAGGGGCTATTCCCGCATTTCCCGGTGCCTGGGGTGGCGGCATGTTTACTACCGGCGGACGAGGCGGTAAAGTAATTGCAGTGACCAATTTAAATGATAGCGGACCGGGAAGTCTTCGTGCCGCATTGGAAGCCCAGGGACCTCGTATTGTTGTATTTCGCGTGGCGGGTACTTTAAAGGTAAATGGAGACCTTAATATCAATAATCCTGATATTACCATTGCGGGTCAGTCAGCGCCTGGCGATGGTATTTGTATTGCGGGAACACTTAACATTAATACACATAATGTCATTATAAGGCATCTGCGGGTTAGACGTGGCGTACCGGTGGGCGGGCAAGGTGATGATAATATCGGAGGTAATCCTCATCATCATATTATTATCGATCATTGCTCCACCAGCTGGGGTATGGATGAAAATATTTCCCTGTACAGGCACATGCGACCTTCCTTAGATGGCAAAACCCAGATCAAGGACCCTGCAGAAAACATCACTATTCAGTGGACGATCTCCAGCGAAGCACTCGACGCAAAGGGACACGCTTTCGGCGGCACCTGGGGTGGTAATCCTTCTACCTTCCATCACAATCTTTTTGCCAGCAATACTGCCAGAAATCCATCAATAGGCATGTCGGGTATGTTCGACTTTCGCTACAACGTGGTTTTCAACTGGCGTCATCGCTCGATTGATGGCGGAGATGAAACCTCAACTGTCAACCTGATCAATAATTATTTTAAGCCCGGTCCGGCTACTAATGAGGGGATGCGCGATGTTTTTGCACGCATTGAAGAACGTAGCATGTATTCTCCCGGTAGCGCCTGGGCTGAAGGCGGTTGGTATCCTAAAGCTGCCAATCGTCCTGGTAAATGGTATGTTGCCGGCAATATCATGCACGATAACAAAGATGTAACTAATGACAATTGGCTGGGAATGCGTTCAAAGGATCGGGTTAAAACTGGTGATAATAGCCAGCAAAACCTGGCCCGTGTTAATACCCCGTTCGAAGGATGGCCGGTGGCGCCACATCAGCTGGCCGGCGATGTTTTCGGAGCGGTATTAGCCAAAGCCGGAGCTACCTTACCCAAAAGGGATGCGGTTGATGCCCGTGTAACAGAAATGGTACGTACCGGGAAACCAATGACCGCAACAGGCATTATAAAAGATGTTACTGAAGTGGGCGGCTATCCCAATTTTACCTATAATGCGGCTAAAGTCCCTGTAGACAGCGATGGCGATGGTATGCCCGACGAATGGGAAACTAAAAACGGCCTGGATCCTAAAAATGGTAAAGACGGCGCCCTGGATGCGGATGGAGATGGCTATACCAATATAGAGGAATACCTGAATGGAACCAATCCGCAACAAAAGATCAATTACCGTAATCTAGGTAACAATATCGATACGATCAGTTAGGCATTACTTTCGTTCTGCATCACATTAAAATGATACTGATTCCTCCTGTTTCTTTTAAAAGGGCAGGAGGATTTTTTTGGCGGATAGAACCATTGATGATGTAGTTTCAGATATCCCCGGAAGTAGCTCTTTTGTTTCATCGATAAAAAGCGGCCGAGCGTAGAGCATAATTGTTTATTAACAGAAATACATGCAACGATTTTAAGTGAACCAATATCTTTGAAAAAATAATAATGAAGAATCTTTTTATATCGATAGGATTATTAGTGGCAATAGGCGCAGTTATTTCATGTAACAATCAGAAAAATGTAACTGCCTCTACCCAAACCGCAGAACAAAAAGAAATGGAAGTGACGGGTGAAATTGTAAAAATTGAAAATGGTAAAGATGGCTATATGGCTACTGTAAACGACAAAAACGGAAAACCTCACATAGTCACGATTAGCATCATCAACCTGCAAAAATCAGGAGGCACTTTTAAGCGATTTGAAGTGGGTCAGAAAATAAAAGCAGGAGGACCTTTTTGGAAAGACGATTCCAGTACTACTTATATAACTGCGAAAAATGTGGAAGCAGTTAAGTAAATAGCAGTTGCTAATTAATGACCACTAAAAAGGCCAGCATATTAGCCAGCGCATCTTTGCTATGCATTCGTTCACCATTATCAAGCGACTCCTTAGCCATAACGGCTGCTCTCTTGCGCATATTGATTTCATAATATAAAATAGCTTCTTTTAAAGAGCTGAATTTGTCCGATGCTATACATTCACTCAATTCAAGCGCATCCAGCATGGCCATATTAACGCCTTCACCGGCAAAGGGAGGCATCACATGCGCCGCATCGCCCAGCATAGTTAAATTAGATATAGAATCCCAGGCTTGATCCAGGGGCATACAATAGATCGGCCTTGGCGTAAACGGTAGAGAAGTATTGTCAAAAAGCTCATGCCATACTGGACTCCAATCCGTATATTCTTTTTTAAACCATTCCAGCATTTGAGCTTTATCGGAGAAGTTTAACCCACTATCCCGTGCCCAGTTTTCACCTGCTTTAAAGCTTATATAGAACCCTATTTCTCCATTACCTTTTTGCCCCATCAATATATCTTTCTCATTTCCGAACGCCATTATTTTTCCTCTATTCAGTAAAGAGTACATAACGGGGGCATTATTTTTTGCATCCTCAATATTCCCTTCCAGCATGGTAATGCCGGAGTAAAAGGCTTTGATGTCAGTGACATAAGGTCGTACCCTGGAATTTGCGCCATCTGCTGCTAAGACGATATCTGCGTACACATTGCCACCATCTTTAAATGCCAGTTGCCATCCCTCATCCTGTGAATTCATGGATATAAAATGACTATTCCATACTACAGTACCTGGTTCTAAAGATTCCAGTAATATCCTTCTTAAAGTGCCCCGGTCTATTTCAGGTCGGAAATGTTCATGCCCGAAGTTGCTGTCTGGCTTGGTTTCATGGTCGCTGTAAAAAACCTCCGCCTGCTCATTCATTATTTTTTCCTTATCGGCACCTGGTAGAAAATTCGTCTTAAACACTTCCAGTAACCCGGCTTTTGTTAAAGCTGCCAGCCCGGAGTCATCATGTAGATCCAGTGGAGCTCCCTGAACCCGGGAATTTTTATCTATATCTCTTTCATATACCTTTACCTGGCATCCTTTTAATTGCAGCAATTTTGCCAAGGTCAATCCACCCGGGCCACCGCCAACAATAGCTATTTGTTTATTCTTCACTAACATGATCTATTATTTTTAAACAGACCGCAAATTACTCATGCGGAAGCGCAGAAAATTGTATAAATCGGCCGTTTTGGTTTCGGCTTAATTCTTTGGGAGATACCCCGGAAAGTTTTTTTATTTCACGGATAAAATGAGACTGATCGGCAAAATTTTGTTGAGGGAACAGTTTACCTTCCTTAATATGATGGAAAGAAGCCCGGAACCTGATAATATTACAATAAGCTTTTAAGGAAAGTCCGAATTGTTCATTAAAATAGCGGTTGATCTGCCGGCTGCTCCAATACACTCTTTCTGATAGTTCTTTTACGGAGATATCTCCCTTTCGGGTATAAATTAAATCAAACAAATCCTTTTTCCTCGAATCCATATCGGCAGGCACCCGTGATTGTATTTGCTGCGTGGCTTTCTGGCAAAAAAGGTCAAAGTTTTCCAGATCAGTTTCACTAAAATTCCAAAAACCTGTTGGCAAAAACTCAGCATAGTCCAGAATACCTGCAATTGAAGTACCGAAGATATACTCTACAGCAAGCAGTTTAAAACTAACTGCGAACATAGCGGTTTTACCTTTTAGTAAAGCTTGCTGGGGATAGGTTTCAATACCCGATCTTACAATACAGAAAGGGTCGGTTGCGGAACGAAAAAAGGTGAGATCTGCACGTCCGTCAGGCAAAACAACAATTTCCTTATCGTTCGCAGATAGATTCCGCAGCTCCCAAAAGCTTTCCACAAATGACGCAATGGATATACCGGGTTGAATCAATCGGAAGGCAAAGTCGTTATTCATTATTATTTTTTAGTAACAGATGATCTGGGTTATTTTATACTTAAAGCAAAGATAAATACAGGGTAGGGTAACTCTTATTGGTTGTTATGACCTGGTTAATTGAATGGTTCCATTGCCTATCTTTACTTTTCTTAGTACGAAGTCCCGGAGATGCCTGAATATTACTCATACGAAGACCAACAGCTACTGTAATTGCTGAGAGAAAATGACCAGGTCGCCTTCAAAATCGGGAGCAACATGCCTACTTAGAACATTATTACACCAGATCGTAAAAAGAATAGGAGATGACGGCAGAGAAAAAATGGATGGAGTGCGTTTTCTTGATTGGCCAGCCAGGATACCGTTGCTATTCATGCGGGATTACAGGCAGTAACTGTACGAACAATTTTTGCGATGGGGGAGTCAGCCTCCATTTTAAATGACAAGGATATGAAGGAGTTATGTAAAAAAACTTCTGCTAAACTATCAAAGTATATCCCTAAATTTGAATGATCTAAACGGGCTACTGCCTTGTGATGATGCTTGCAAAAATGGTTTCCCTTGACAACCTGATAAAGCTATAATCGGTTGACGGGTATAAAGTTTTTCTGCATTTTTGAATATTATATACCAGAGGTCTTTTTGTCAGATATCATTTCTAAAAGAGATAATACAAGCAAACTCTTTTCAGATGGGTATACAACAATATCTTATCTCTTAACGGAGCGGTTTATAATTTCATTAAAGGTAGTAAACAATTGCACGGCCATTCCGGCATCACATCCGAAAAACTGTCACAGCAACAGTGTAAAACCTGGAAACGAAAAACACACTTTGTATATGAAGAGCCGTCGGGTATTCGAAAAAATTAAAATAACAACAAGGTTTGAAACAGACTGTCTCTATTCTTTTTGCATTTCTATTATGCATTCCCGCATGGGCATTATCAGATATAAAGCCGGTGCATCTCAGGTGTAACTACAAGATAAATCCCTTTATTGATGGCCAAAGTCCTAAACTCAGTTGGGAGCTGGTTTCTACCCGGTATAGCCAGGTTCAAACAGCCTACCAGGTTATGGTAGCTTCTTCGCAGGCGTTGCTAGATAAGGGAGTTCCTGATATCTGGAATAGTGGCAGGATCACAGGAAGTCAAACCAACCAGGTGGCTTATAAGGGAAAGCCACTTATCTCCGCAAGAGTATATTACTGGAAAGTGAGAAGTTGGGATAAAGATCAGAACCCAGGCCAATGGAGCGCTGTAGCTTCCTGGGAAACCGGGCTTTTCGATAAATCGGAATGGAAGGCCGAATGGATAGGTTTGGAGCTGGATAGTTTGAATATTAATAAAGAGTATCATCTGCCACCGCGCCTTATTTAAGAAAAGAAGCGCGGTTTAAAACCGGGATCAGGAGAGCAAGGCTATATGTTACATCATTAGGCTTGAATGAATTTTATATCAATGGCCAGCGAATAGGAACAGACTATTTCCTGCCCGGCTGGACAGACTATAATAAGAGGCTCTATTACCAGGTGTATGATATTTCAAAAAACATTAAGGCAGGTGATAATGTATTCGGGGCAGTTCTTTCTCCGGGATGGTATGCCGGTTATCTGGGTTATGCTTTATTGGTAGGTAGCCCGCAGGTAAGGGGCTTTTATGGGAATACACCACTATTAAAAGCAAGCATTTGGGTAGAATACAATAATGGGGAGAAAGAAGTAATAGCAACGGATGCTTCGTGGAAGGCAAGCGAAGGTGCATTACGTGAAACAGATATATTGAACGGAGAGACCTATGATGCGCGCCGCGAAATAAAAGGATGGAATAAATCGGGTTTTAACATGAACGGCTGGCAGCCGGTTCAAACATACGCTGATAAAGCCGAAAGGGAAATGCAGGTATACCCCGGAAACCCCGTAAAAGTTTTTGATACTCTTACTGGAAAGAAAATTACACTGATCGGCAAAGACAAATATATTGTAGACTTCGGCCAGAACTTCTCAGGCATTGTTCGTTTAAATGTAAAGGGCAAAGCCGGCGATAGCATTGTTATTCGTTATGGAGAAATGTTACATCCTGATGGCAGGTTGATGATAGAGAATCTGAGAAGAGCGAGGGCTACCGACACCTATATTGTCAGGGGTGATACGCAAAATGAAACCTGGATACCTCAATTTACCTATCACGGATTTCAGTTTGTTGAAATTACCGGGCTAAAATATCAGCCAACTGTCGAGACGATTAAAGGCCTGGTGTTGAGTTCGGCTACGCCCGATGCGGGAACCATGGAAACAGATAATGCCATGGTTAATCAACTATATAAAAATATAGTATGGACCCAAAGGGCTAATTATTTTGATATACCTACAGATTGTCCGCAAAGAGACGAGCGCCTGGGCTGGACCGGAGACGCGCAGGTGTATACCCGATCAGCAATCTATAACAATGATATCTCTGCTTTCTTTGTAAAGTGGCTCCAGGACCTGAATGATGCACAATTTCCCAATGGAGCTTACCCCATCTATGCACCTATGCCGCTTACTGCTGAAGGCGTATCTGCTATAAGATCAACTGACAGTTATTCGCCTGGTTGGATGGAAGCAGGTATTATCTGTGCTTATGAAATGTACCAGGCTTATGGCGATACCGGTATTATCAAAAAGCACTGGCCGGACATGAAGCGTTTTATGAGCTTCCTGGAAAAAAGACGGAAGGCAATCACTTATTTAAAGAGAGGGCTTTTGAAGAAATTTCACCCAAAGGTGGATTTGGAGACTGGTTATCGGTAGGCAAAAAACATCACCAGACCTGCTGGCTTCTATCTACTATTTCTATTGTAGTAAGCTAATGGAAGAAATGGCCGCCGCTATCGGTGCTAAAGCCGATGAACAAGAACTACATCAAAAATTACAGCAAATTCAGGCTGCGTTTATGAAACATTACACTGAGCAAAACGGTACTTTTAAAGTGAACCAGGAAGTTTATGGAGATGTGACTGGCTATGTGGAGTACAGTAAGGAGAGTGGCTTTCACGGTCATACTCAAACCGCTTACGCTAACGCCATCTATATGGGATTATTGCCACCAGATATATTGGAGGCCGCAGGTAAGAATCTTTCAGGTTTACTTATTCAAAATGACAGGAAACTGGCTACCGGATTTCTTGGGGTAAAGCCTTTGCTGCCAGCGCTCTCATCAACGGGTCACTCAAAACTGGCTTATCACCTGTTATTATCGAAAGAATATCCTTCCTGGGGATTTGAAGTAGTAAACGGAGCTACCAGTATCTGGGAGCGATGGAACAGCTATATCAAAGGAGAAAGGTTTTGAGAATAATGCGGGAATGAATTCATTCAATCATTACTCATTTGGTTCTGTTAATGAATGGATGTTTGAGTACATGGCTGGTATCAAGCCTGTTGCTGCAGGTTTCAAAAAATCATCATCCGTCCGGAAATTGCGGATAGCAGTATTAACTATGTAAAAGCTATTTACCATTCTATAAACGGGAAAATTGAATCGTCCTGGAAGAAAGAAAATGGAAAGTTAATAGTGACTGTAGCGGTGCCTGTTAATTCACAGGCAACAGTATATATACCTTCCACTTCTGTGGCATCCGTTCGGTTAAAAGGTGATAGTCAACTCCGGTTAAAAAAGAGTGTGGATCATGCCAATCGGGTGGAAGCCGAACTAGGCTCTGGAAAATACCAGTTTGAAGTTATTGGTTTTGCTAACCCCAACTAACAAACTGGCTTTTTTTCAGTACTGACATAATGTGCAAAGAGGAGACCTGGATCTCCTCTTTGTTTATATAGAAACCTTGATGGTTGCTTATTTATCGCCTCTGGTATATTTTGCAACTAATTCTGTATCGCCAGCCTGGTTAGCGTTGATATGAGTATAGTGTTTGTTATCTTTTAAAACAATACGATAGTTAATGCCGTTGTTGTTGCTTACTTCAGTTACGCCATGTATTTCGCAACCTTTATAGTCTTTTTTCAGATTGTAAAGTACATTAGCAGGGAGGTTATCTTGTTTATAGTAACGGATTGTTTGTAATAAGTTTCCCTTCGCGTCAATTGTGGCACGGGTTTTAACACCACCATTATCAAAAAAAGCTTCGTAGTTGTCGCCGGTATTGCTCCATTTTACAGCATCAGCATCTTTAAAGATGGTGACAAAAGTTTTTTGAGCTTTCTCAGTTACAACCGGCTCAACAGTGGAAGCGGCAGCGTTAAAGCTTACAGTTAAAAGAACAGCGGCAGATAAGATTAAATTTTTCATTGTATTTTTTGTTGTAGTAGTTATTATCAATTGTTTCACAAACATACACCTGCCGGTAGCCTTCAGTCAATAGCAAAAGGATAAGCGGCATTGGTATTGCCGGTGAACAGCAATTTTGGAGGGGCGAAAAGCATTTATATTATTTTTTTGGGAAGGATTGTTTGATAATGCTGATTACTATAGATAATAGAACGGTTAAAGGGATAGTTTTTTGGAACTAATTAGAATATAACTTTTCTTTGCTGCCTCTAAATTGCCCTACACTATGATATTATTTTTAGCGCGAACCAAAAAGGTATCTTAAATAGTCCTGCTTTATCTTTTACGCCAAATTAATACAACCCTCTTTAACAACCTTAACTAGAATTTACAATGATGTACAAAACACTACTTATTTCTTTCTCGCTGATGTTGAGCATAAGCGTGCAAGCACAGTTTACTAAGCAGGTAGATATTTCAGCAAATGATAAAAGAGCCGATGCCTTCCTGGGCACATCTGTCAGTGTAAGCGGCAACCTTGCTGTTGCCGGCGCTAATGGCGACAATGCCTGGAGGGGAGCCGCATATGTTTATGAAAAAATGGTAGCTCCTGGAATTTTAAACAGAAATTGGTTAGCAGTGACCTGGCAGTGGATGACTACCTCGGCGCAAGTGTTGTAACAAACGGTACCTATATAGTAGTCGGTGCTTATGGAAAAGCCGGCAATAGTGGAGCGGTATACATATACGGTCTTTCAGGTGGTAATTGGGTACAGCTACAAAAGTTAACAACCGCTGCCACAGGTGAAGCTTTCGGTTTCTCCTTGGCGCTAAGTGGAAACAGGTTGGTTATTGGAGCACCCTACGCTAATTTATACCGTGGTGCCGCCTACATCTATAATTTATCGGGCGGTACCTGGGTGCAACAACAAAAAATTGTAGCTGCTGATGTGGCTGCAGACGATGTATTTGGATCATCTGTTGCTACCAACGGAACCCAGGTATTAGTGAGTTCTGCCGGTGATGAGTCGAGAAGAGGAGCTGCTTATGTATTTGGACTAGTGGGCGGCACCTGGACACAGGCACAAAAACTGGTAGCCAGCGATGGCGCTGCAGATGATAACTTTGGACAATCTGTAACAATGTCGGGTAATACATTGATAGTAGGGGCTTATGGCGATGATAGTTATCGTGGAGCCGCCTATGTATTTACTACAACGGGTAGTACCTGGAGTCAACAGCAGAAGATTATTGCATCGAGCCGCACCCAAAATGAAGGATTAGGTTATAGCATATCTATGAGCGGTTCTAACGTAGCTATATCTGGCGCGGGCGGTGACGTCGGCATTTCCAGTCCCGGAGCTGCCTATATTTTCAGTTTATCCGGTGCTACTTACACACAGCAGCAACGCTTTCAAGGTGTAGTAGGTGAATGGTTTGGAAGTTCGGTGGCGCTCAGTGGAGGCCATTTACTAGTAGGCGTAGCTCTTGCATCTGTGGGTGGTACTACCTCATCGGGCCTAATGCAGGTTTACGAATCGGCTCAGGCAATGCCGTTATATGGGATGCAGTTCATGCATCTGTAAAAGATTCAAAATTAAACGTATCATGGACTACAGTCTCTGAAACCAATAATGATCATTTTGATATTGAAATATCACAAAATGGCACAGAATTCACGAAAGTAGCAACCGTTGTATCGAAGGCGCCAAGAGGCAGTTCTGCTGTTAAAATTAAATATGATTTTTCGCTTGATGCTTCAGGTTTAACTGCAATTGCAGGCTTGGGCCTTCTGTCCGTATTAGGACTTGCTTTACCGGGCGTCAAGCAAAAACTGAGGGGCGCTATCGTATTAACAGTGGCTTGTATAATATTATATAGCTGCTCTAAACAAAATGACTATCAGTTCTCTAACACTTTAGAGAAAACATATATCCGCATCGCCCAGGTAGATAAGGATGGTAGTAAATCGTATAGTAAAGTTGTTTTGGTAAATCAATAAAGGAGGGCATTTAAAGTATCGCGTCACCTATAAGTGGTGACATTTTTTTGTTAACTCATGATGGACGGATAATTGTGTACGACCTAAATACTTTCATACTGATCCAACGAGTACAAAAAACAAAGCCCCGCGTGGATACGTGGGGCTTAAACCAAAACTAACTGCTTATGAGAAAATCTTTATTATAATAATTTTATGCTGCGACTATATAATGAATAACGCTGACTAAAATAAAAAGTTGTTGTTGCTGTTTTCTTTAACGAGCTTTTAACCTTTGGTTGTTCAAAAGGGGAATAGCAGTGATAGAGGAATACAGTAGTCTTACTTCGTAAAAAAACAAACTACACACAATGCATAGTGTTCAAGAGACTAAACCATACATTCTTCCTGCTTCTTTTTGAGGATATTTATTTTTCTGGCTGGCTTTCTTTTCTTCTTCTTTTTACCCCACCAGATATAAAACCCGGTTATGGGTAGCGAGGCAGCTATTAGACCGGTAAAAAAAACAAGTGTACGACCTGCTAGTCCTGCAATGCCGCCCGTATGTATATCATATGTCATCCGGTTGGCTTTTTCCCCGGCATTAGCATCCTTATACAATCCCCAGTTCGAAGCAGTAAAACGTTCCGCTGTGTATTGATTGAAATATAGATTATCTGCCGGTGCGAACCTGCCTTCTTTCAGGTACATAATCACCTGAACAGAGGCCGTGTCAGAATCTGGTAATCTTACCTGGTAGTGCTCAATACCTGGGTAGCTTTGTGTAGCGGTATAGAGTATCTGGTCTAATGCGGGTCGCGAGGTACTATCACCCTGGTTCTCTGAAATGAATTTTGGTGGAGTGGGGCGTTCTTTCCCTCCGCTGAATAACCAGTACTCCGCTTTCATTACGCTTTCAAAACTCCATGCCATACCTGTTGCGATAATAAATACGAGTACCCAGCTGGCATAAAACCCCAGTACTTTATGCAGGTCGTAATTGAGTCTTTTAGGAGAAGTACCTAATTTGATGGTATAACTGCTCTTTCGCGCATTTTTGTTCCGTGGCCACCAAAGAACAAGCCCGGAGATGACAATGACCGTAAAAATGATCATGCAGGTAGCCACCACCACATGCCCGATTTTTTGGGGCAGCCATAAATACATGTGTCCGCGCAATATAAAGCGGAAAAACTCTGTCTCCGTATTGCTGGTTTTTAAAACCTCGCCACTGTACGGATTCAGGTATACGGCCCAATAATAAGGCTGATCGCCCCGCTTAATAAAATGTACGGTTACTGCACGATCTTTTGCATAGTAAATGATCCTGGTGGGTTTTTTACCGGGCAATTGCTTTGCAGCGATCTCACTTAATTGAGAGATGGGCAGATAAGCACGGGATTCTTCCTTTACACTAAGGTAGGGTTGTATTAATTTGGATAACTCAGGCTGATAGGCATAAATAGCACCGGTTAAACCCATAACGAAAAACACCAGCCCGGATATCAACCCGAGCCAGAGATGAAACCATTGAATGATTTTCTTAAACTTTCCTTTAGAGTTTGAACGAGACACTAGCTATAAAATTGGATGGTTTTTGCGGCGTTCCGTTATTATTCCAGTAACGCTCATTAGTAAGATTATTGCCTTTTAGCGCAAACCGGTATCGTTGTACATCATAAAATACCGAGCCGCTGATTAAAGTATAACCGGGAACTTTAAAACTATTGGCAGCATCAAACCAGGAATCTCCCACATAATTAACACCAGCCCCAAAACCTAAACCTTTGGCTTTACTTTCCAGGATCGAATAGCTTACCCAAAGATTACCGATATTTTTAGGGCTAAAGATTACATTTTTACCCTGCTGCGCTGCCGGGGCATTTCGGTACCTGTTCTCGTTAAATCCATAACCCGCCACAATGTTCATACCCAGTATAGGATTGGCAATCACTTCGGCTTCAACACCCCGGCTACGCTGGGTGCCATCCTGGAAGTTGAATTCTCTGCCTTCAATTGTTTCTTTGCGGATCGAGTTGGTAACGCTGATGTCATACACGCTCACACTTCCTGCTAATCTGGTATTAAACAGGTCGAATTTAATGCCTCCCTCTAACTGGTTCCCGTACTGAGGTTTCAGCACCAGGATCGTATTGTCCGGCTGAGTCACCGGCGCGAGGTTTACAAACCCGTTCATATAATTACCAAATACCGATAGTTTGTTGGCAATAACCTGGTACACCAATCCAAACTTAGGCGACAAAGATGTTTGCTCATATGCTCCGGTATACAAACTGGTTAAAACATTAAATGTGCCTTTAGTGGAATAGCGGTCAACCCTCAGGCTTAGCATCGCCAGCAAATGATCCGTAATATTTACTACATCAGAAGCGTAAATGCTGGCGTTTTTTGCTACTGTTGAGGTAGTAGAGAATCCCTGCCTCGATGACATAGAGTCAACAGCCGGGCGGCTTATGCCGCGTGTTGCAGCCTGACGTAAATTAACTACATCAAAATTAACAGTGGCTCTATACAGGTCATTATAATTATGATTATAATCGATACCTGCTACCAGTCTGTTACGAATTGATCCGATCTTGAAATCACCTATAAAATTTTGCTGTACTTCTATATTTCCAAAAGTTTCAGGCGTTTGGTTTCTTACTACACGGGTAAAGGTCGAGTCCGTGGTCATATTCAAAGCAGTCCAGTAAAGGTTTTTATAATAGCCTACAGAGTACAGGTAATTGGTTTGCGACTTCCATTTATTGGAAATTTTATATTCCACCTGCGCCTGTATATTATTGATCCCGTTATTTACATCAATACTATTGTTGATATAGGATTTTTTATAATCCAGCGGCAGGTCGTTAAAATTCCGGGCAGTGATATTGGCCAGGTTGCCCAATCCAAAGGAAACAACAGTATAGTTGCCACGAGTCATTTCCATATCAAGAATCAGTTTCAAACGGTCATTAACCTGGTAAGAAAAAGTGGGTGCAATGGTAAAGTTTTTATTAAAACCCTGGTCCTGGAAACTGCCTTCTGATTGTGCCGCAGCATTAATACGAAATAAAGCTGTTTTTTCTTTATTGATAGGTGTATTAATATCAGCCGTTACGCGACCAAATTCAAAACTGCCACCTGCAACGCTGATCTCTCCTCCAAATTCCTCATAAGGGCGTTTGGTAACATAATTATAAACTCCGCCAAAAGTAACATTGCGATTGCTTCCAAATAAAGTGCCCGACGGACCTTTAATAGATTCAATTCTTTCCAGTATCGCCGGATTTAAAGGTACTATGGCGCTGGTGGCCATACCGTTTCTCATACCGATTGTAGTAGAAAACCCCCTCATACTCAACCCCATTGATCCTCCTGCAGAAAAATTGGGTACCGAGCCTGGAATATTCCTATACAGATCTGTACGTTCTATGATCAACTGATCCTGTATTAAAGCCCGACCCACAACGTTGTACACCTGAGGGTTTTCCAGGTTTTTCAGCGGCATACGTGCCACATATTCGCTCGACTTATATACAAATTTATTTTTAGAATTGGTTACAATCACTTCCTGAAGCTGACTATTGGAAATAGTGATCTTAAAATCGGCTACTACTGTCTGGTTCGCTGCAACTGTTATATTTTTTTCAGGGTTTCATATCCGACAAAAGAAGCTTCCAGTTCATAGTCTCCGGCAGGAACTTTTGTAAGCGTATAAAAGCCAGCCTCATCCGTAATCACATTACGGCTCGATCCTACAGCAGTAATCGTTACATAAGGCGCCGGCTGGTCGTCGCTTGTAGTTACCCTTCCTTTTATAGTTCCCGACTGTGCTAAAGCGGCGCTACCCAATAACATTAAAACAAAAAGCATAATCCATTGACACCCCAACCCAGATAGTTTCATCAAAATGATTTAAAGATTCGTGAAAAATTTTCCGAAGGTATTAAGCGCTGGAAATAATCATTTACGAAATGCGGAAAATCTGAAACTGAGTTTTGAAGGAATAGAAGTATAGCCCCGGTTTAACAAAAAAAGCATTGCCTTTTCAGACAATGCTTCAATACTTTACGGAAGTGGAATTACTCGCTTTGCGCAGTCACCACCTTACTATAGCTTTTCGTACCATCTTTATCTACCTGTGCCACACGGATGTAGATTTTGTTGTCGCTATTCACCAGGTCCTTGCTTTGCTTATTGCAGGCTGAGAATATAACTATGGCAGCCAAAGCTATCATTATAACAGAAACAAGGTTTTTGCGTCTCGACCTTAACTTAAACCCGGCCAACGCTGCTAAAAATATGCCGGCAGCAAGGAGACCGCCCGGTACAGCCCTGGTAAAATTGTAGCTGATGGTTGTAGAAGAATTACCTCCGACCGCTTTGCTGCTTGTTTTCCCAATAACAGTAAATGATTGACCATTAGGAGAAGCTTCTATTTCAAAATGATCGTTAGAAGATTCCGTCAGCGTGCTCCAATCAACAAGCAATTCTCCATTCCTCAATACAGCTGCAAGATTGCCAAAGGTTACGGGCAGTACCGCTGATGTGGTGAAGCTTAGAAAATCAGGAGAGGACGCAGGTGTACGTGCGTTTGTACTTAGGCTACCAGCGATGATTCCTTGTGCATCTGCAAGTGCTGTTCGGTTAAACGTCAGGTAATAAGTGGTAGTACTTAATAAGGTAGATAGTGGGTTTATCACAATGGTTGTTGTGCCAGACCCTGAGACGGCAGCTCCATTAGCTGCTATAGTTTCAAGGATAGAATTGTCCGAAATCCGCCTGATCTGAAAGGACCCGGTGCCTGCATAAACTGGCTTCGAAAATACCAATGCAATGTTGGTGCTTCTGATTACATTGGTAGCATTGCGTACCGGTGTACTGGAGATAAGCCGCGGAGGAGTGCCGCTGTTTACCGAGTAAAAGTCAGCAGAAGTGCCTGTGTTACGCCCCCAGATATCCAGGTCGCCATCCCCATCGAAGTCTGCTACATTCATAGCAGTACCGGCAACGGTACCCGACGGAGTACCTCCAGAATAAGCTAGAAAAGGGTCTGAAGCGGGTGTTGAAAAGGAACCCAGATTATTTTGCAAGTAGGTTACAGGGCCGCCTGCAGAAGCAAAAAACAGGATATCAACCAGCCCGTCTCCATTAATGTCAGCAACTTCTACAGCGCCGTACCGGCCAAGCTGAACTCCTGGCCCGAGAGGACTGATCCTGAAACATAAGTGCCTGCATCATTGCGTAAATACACATCATTTCCTGCGCCAGATAAACGAACCCATACATCCAGATCGCCATCTCCGTCATAATCTGCTATGTCGCAGCTTTGATTGAACAGTGTTCCCGCAGGACTAGCGGCGGTGAATGCAGAAAAAGGATTTACTGCAGGAGTGCTGAAAGAAGCCCATCCGTTATTCTGTAGATAGGTAATGGCGCCAGCTGCCGCTGCGTTATAAATAATATCAGGGTATCCATCCTGATTAATATCCGCTACTTTTATGCTACCTGCACCCGCGCCAGTAAATTCCATTCCTGAGGGTAGTGATATCGATACAAAAATACTTCCGTCATTACGAAGGTAAAAGTCGTTCGATACTCCTGCTACCGGCATCCAGATGTCGTTGTCGCCATCACGGTCGAAATCTGCTATGATAGCGTTAGTTATTACTACTCCCGCGGGCGTGGCTCCTGAAAAAGCTCCAAATGGGTTACTGGCGGGTGTACTAAAAGATGCTCCTGCGTTGTTTTGTAGATAAGTAATACCTCCTCCGATTGAAGTGTTGTAAATGATATCGGAATAGCCGTCACCGTTTAGATCAGCTACCTGAACTGATCCAAGACCACCACCGGTAAATTCCAGACCTGGGGGCAATCCAGGACTGGAAAAAGTCACCTGGGCTTTTGATAGGATTGGAGCACCCATGATCAGTAGCCATAAAAGTATCAATGATTTTAGCATTTTAGATCCCCGCAGGATTGCGCACAGAAGAATAGGTAGTACAACGCGTTTTGTTGTTTGCATACATGTTTAGGTTTGAGGGTGACTGTCAGAACGCTATAAGCATTAGAAAGCCGGTTTAATAAAGGGCAAAATATTAGTTAAAAGGCTGATTTTAACTTGGGTTCGAAGATAAATATTGTAAGCGAAAAAGCCCGGACGACATGCTGAAAAATAAGAAAGAGGAGACAAAATCTCCTCTTTGTATATATAGATCACCTTTTAGTGGCTTACTTGTCGCCCCTGGTGTATTTTGCAACTAACTCTGTATCGCCTGCCTGGTTGGCGTTGATATGGCTGTAATATTTATTATCTTTTAAAACTATACGGTAATTGGTTCCGTTTTTATTGATTACTTCGGTTACTCCATGTATAGTTTTTCCTTTGTAGCTATTTTTTAAATTGTAAAGGACACTGGCAGGTAAATTATCTTCTTTATAGTAGCGGATTGTTTGCAATAAATTGCCTTTAGCATCGATGGTAGCGCGGGTTTTAACGCCATCGCTTTCAAAATAGGCTTCATAATGAGAACCTGCACTGCTCCATTTCACATTCTCCGCAGCCTTAAATGTTGTAGTAAAGGTTTCCTGTGCTTTTGAGTTAACAACAGGTTCAACTGTTGAAGCATTGGCACTAAAGCTTACAGTTAGAAGAACAACGGCAGATAAAATTAAATTTTTCATTGTATGTGTTTGTAGTATTATTTGTTGATTTGTTTCACAAACATACACTTGCCGGTAGCCTTCTGTCAATAGCAAAAGGATGAATAGCCCTTGTATTACCGGTGAGCAGCGGCTTTTGAAAGGTGAAAAGCAGATCTGCTACCTAACTCTATCCTTGATAGTAACAGGGATTTACAATTGTTACGCCGCAGAAGACGGCTATACCCATGCTGAGGAATATTTAAATGGGATAAATCTGAAGGAAAAAATCAGTTGCGCTATGCCGGTAAATAATATTGATTCCAGTAGTTGGTTTCTTTTGGTTCTATATAATGTAAAGCACCTTGCATAATGAGGCGCGGTATCAGATTATTTTAGCATTTATTAATCCGGCACATTATTGTGTCCATAAAAGTTATCTTCGTAACAGCCGGAAAAAGAATATGGTGTTTGAAGCCCGGCTATGAAAACCAGATCTCATCACTTTTATTTATATGCTATGAGCCGATTTAAAACTATTGCCAGATGGCTTACTGTCCTGCTTGTTATAGTAGTTGATCAAAAGGATGTTGCCGCTCAAAAAGATTCCATCACCAGGGTATTCATTATCCGTCACGCAGAAAAAGCTGATGAGGGGTCAAAAGATCCTTCTTTATCAGTTATTGGAAAAAGCAGGGCCGCGGCTTTGGCAAAAATATTGTCGAAAACCAAGATAGATGCTATATACAGCACACCTTACAAAAGAACCAGGGAGACGGTAGCTGCATTAAGCGCACAAAGTGGCATACCCATCACAGATTATAACCCGATGTATATGGACACGATCGCATCGCTGGTAAGCGGTAACAGAGGAAAAACCCTGGTATTTGTAGGACATTCCAATACGGTTCCGCTGATCTTAAACAGGCTTACTAAAACAAAAGAATATAAAGATCTTCCGGAAACTGAATTTGACAATATGTGGATTCTTTCTCTAAAAGGAACGGAACTGGTTGATTTGGTTCATTTAGCTTATTGACCTGGCTTTTCTTTCAGACCGTATTTGCTTGCCGGGTACAGGAATAAACAACCCAGAATAACACCCCCATTCCAAAATAGGCATCAACAATATCTTTGGTATTGATAAAGGGAAGGAATAACTCGTATATAAAATTAGCAAGCACTATGAGAACACCTGCGATCATTATCTTACCCAATTTCACACCCATGATCAGCCACATATAGCCAACGATTGAAAACAGCATGTAGGAAATAGAAAAGTTAGATACGTGTTGATAGAAATCAGGATAAACTGACAGCAATATTTCAGAACGTAGAGACATTTTGCTTCTGCCCATAAACAGCAGCAATACCAGACCCAGTAACAGCAGATAAACAACGGTCATTCCCGGTTTGGGGATATACTTCATGCTTTTCTATCATAAAGCGAAAATAGGAGAAACCATTTTATTATTTGAGAGCCTTTCAGATAGCCCAATAATACGCTTGATGTCGTAAAAACTATTTCGTCTTGGTTTGCGAGGTTTACATGTTTTATAAGCTTCAAATTTATCCGGTGATGTTTTTGGTTGCAGGTAATTTTAAATTTATAGAAGAGGAAAAAAGCGGACCTCAGGCTTCACCATTCCATTCATCATAAAAGCGTTTTAAGAATGACTCCAGGTAAACATGCCGCTCCAATGCAATCTGCCTGGCGGTCTCTGTATGCATGAGGTCTTTTAGCTTCAGGAGTTTATCATAAAAATGCTGAATGGTAGTCTGGTCTGGATGTTTAGGATTGTATATCTCTCGTTGCTTGCTGCCTCCAAAGGCAAAAACCCTGGCCAGTCCAATGGCACCGATGGCATCCAGGCGGTCTGCATCCTGTACAATTTTAGCTTCTATACTTTCAGCCGTTTTTCCTTTACTGAAGGAAACCTGCGAAACAATAGTGATTACATTGCTTATTATATCTACGGGAACGTTCAATTCCTTTAAAATGGCGGTAATTTGTTCTGCTGATTTGTCAACCCCATTGTTGAGTTTGTGATCTCCCACATCGTGTAACCAGGCGGCCAGCTCCGTTAAAAACAGGTCTGCATGTTCCCGGTTTGCGATCCTTACTGCTGTTTTCACTACTCTTTCCAGGTGGAAAAAATCGTGTCCCGTTCCTTCACCCGAAAATTCGCGGCAAACAAATGCTCTTACGGCTTCTAAAATCGATTGCTGATCCATAGCCGGTAAAGATAGGCCTACACATTATAGATTGCACAGCAACTGCTCAATTTTCTGGTTCTACCGATCTTTCATATATCCCTTTTCTTTTTCCTGTTGCAGCAGGGCTTTAAATGCTGCAACTTTTGCAGGCTGATCTTTAGCCAGGTTCCTGGTTTCTGCAAGATCTTTTTCAGGTGATATAATTGATCCTCCGGCGCATTACCCGATCGGGTTTTTGTTAATTCATAAAAAGCCGGTGATTGATTGGGTGCAATATATTTCCATTCACCGTCCGAAATAGCCAGAGATGTTGATGACTCAATAATATATTGCCGGCCTTTCTTATTATTGCCTAACAAGGTCATTAATTGATCCTGGCTGTCGGTGACCTGTTTAGGCAATGGCTTCTGGCCCACCAGTGCTGCAAAAGAGGCTAAAAGGTCTACCTGCGTAAATAGTGCATTGGATCGGCCGCTTTTAACATGTGAGGGCCAGCTTACTATAAACGGAACCCTGGTGCCCGCTTCAAAATTGCTGTACTTGCCACTCCGGGTATGCAATGATCCCCAGGGCTGATGCTTTCCCAATAATGCTTCAGCCTCATCCTGGTAGCCGTCGTCTACTACGGGCCCGTTATCGCTGCTGATAACGATGAGGGTATTGTCGAACAAGCCGGCATCTTTCAAAGCTTTTACAATTTCGCCAACGGTCCAGTCAAACTGAAGAATAGCATCGCCACGAAACCCCATGCCGCTTTTACCGGCAAATCTTGGATGCGGATACCGGGGCACATGAATGTCATTAGTGCCCACATACAGAAAGAATGGTTGCTGTGTATGTTTTTTAATAAAGCTGGTTGCCCGCGAAGCAATTGTATCTGCAATAAATTCATCCTGCCACAATGCCTTGCCGCCGCCTTTCATATACCCGATACGGGAGATACCGTTTACAATCGCCTGATTATGTCCATGATTAAGAGAGGGCTTTAGCTTCGTAAGCAATTCGGGATGGTCTTTACCCAGTGGCTCGCCGGGGAAGGGCGTTTTGTAGCTTACAGCAATAGGTGCAGAAGGGTCATAATTCGCCACTCTTTGATTTTCTACCCAAACACAGGGCACGCGATCGCCGGTCGCAGCCATCAAAAAGGAATAGTCAAATCCGATATCTGCAGGTCCCGGTGTAATAAACCCGTTCCAATCCTGGTCACCTTGCCTGTCTCCCAGGCCGAGATGCCATTTGCCAATAGCGCCGGTAGTATAGTTAGCTTGGCGGAACATGTCGGCCATGGTGAACTGTTCTGGTCTTATCACCATCCCCGCATCGCCCGTTGCTATTCCTGTTCCTTTTTTACGCCAGTTATATTCACCCGTAAAAAGCGAATAGCGGGAAGGAGTACAGGTGGAAGCCGTTGTATGTGCATCCGAAAAAGTAATCCTCTTTTGGCCACCTGGTCAACATGGGGTGTACGGATTGCTGTAGCTCCATAACAACTCAAATCGCCGTAACCAATATCATCGGCAATAATAAGGATAACATTTTGTGGTTTCGCCGGGTTTTGGCTATACGAATATTGAGAGATTACCAGGACCATCAACAGCGTAAGGACGCGCATGTTTAATTTACACATAGCAGGGCATTTTACAATTAAATAAGGTTGTATCGCTCCGAATCGTCGCCTGAGGCAGCTGTAAAAGCGAACAGAAAAAACAAATGTAATGGGAAACCCTTTGCTTTTTATGCTGCAAACAAGTGCAAACGATTGAATTTTGCTGTATTTGTAACTTTTTACTTCACTTAAACGATGTACATCAGGGAAAGTGCAATTACCATCAAATATTGATGAATGGTTGTATAAGGTGACAGAAATTTCACCAGATGGTGAAAGCCTTCCTGATATTATTTAATTTTGCGCGTTAAAAATTAACTGTATTGTCGAAAAAATATATCCTACCTGATGCTATATAAATACATTATTCTAAGTTTCGTGCTTTTTTAAGCGCTGGCCTGTCTGTTTTTGCCCAAAATGGTACTATTACCGGTACGGTTAAGGATACCAGCTCGGGTATTAACCTGCACAATGCAAGTGTGGTATTGCTGAATGGAAAAGATTCTTTTATCCTGAAAGATACCCGTGTGGAGAAGGATGGCAAATTTACCTTTAAAAACCTGTCGGATACGGCGCAATATGTTTTGTTCTTCACCTATCCGCGCTACGTGGACTACTCTCACAGGGTGGATATGAAAAAGAGTGCTAAAGGAGTGTTGACGATGGAGAATGTAAGCCTGATCCCTAAAGAAAAGCTGTTGGAACAGGTAATCGTTTCTTCGAAGGCGGCCGCCATCAAAATAAAAGGCGATACAACAGAATATCTGGCAGATAGCTTCAGGGTTCAGCCCAATGCATCAGTGGAAGATCTGCTGAGAGAACTGCCGGGTTTGCAGATTGATCAGTTTGGCAATATTACGGCGCAGGGACAAAAAGTAAAAAAGTGCTGGTAGATGGCGAGGAGTTTTTTAGTGATGATCCCACATTGGTAACCAGGAACCTGCGCGCTGATATGATCGATAAGGTACAGGTGTTTGATAAGAAATCGGATGCTGCGGCTTTTACGGGTATAGAGGATGGTGTTAGAGATAAAACCATCAATCTTAAAATTAAGGAAGATAAAAATCACGGCCTTTTTGGCAAAGCAGAAGCTGGTGCGGGTACCAATGGCCGCTACAATGCCCAGGGAGTGGCCAATCTTTTCAAGGGTAAAAGGCGTATGTCAGCTTACGGAACGGTGAGCAATATCGGCAGAACTGGGCTAGGTTCTGCAGATAAGGAAAAGATCGGGGATGATGACCAGGGAGGTGAAAATTATTCGGGAAAGGGCTTACCTAAAGCGATATCGGGAGGTATACACTATGATAAAAAATGGAATACCGATAAAGAATCCATCAACGGTAATTACAAATTGAATCTCCTGGATGTAGAAGGAGAGGAAGTAACTAATTCGCAGAATAATCTTCCTACGGATTAATCCTGAGCAATGCTAACAGCAACTTCAATAATTCGAGTGTTAGTCATAAAGCCAATGCTAAGTACATTCTAAAATCAGATACAACTTCCACTTTTACTGTTTTTGCGGATGGTAATGTAAGCAACAGTAAAAATTCCAGTAAAAGCCGTACCAATAATCTCAGGGGAGATAGCACCCGTTTGTATGATAATACCGCTCCGGTTTTAGCGACTATGATATCAATACATTTAATGTGAACCTGTCCTGGGAGAAAAAGCTGAAAAAATACGGAAGGACCATTTCTATTTATTCAAGAAATAATTTCTCTAATGATGCTTCAAAAGGGAGAGTCGTTCCAATAGTAATTTCTTCGACATCAATAATAATCCCGATAGTTCTGCCCTGCTGCATTTGAGAAGACGTATGAACGATGACTGGCGTACATTAAGTATGAATGTGAATTACACCGAACCGCTGACCTCTAAATTATCACTGATCCTGAACTATACATTAAATAATGATAAGAACCAGGACGATAAACGATCTTTTAATCTGGCAGATAATCCGTTGGGCAATGTAATTGATACGGCATTCAGTACTAAAATGAGTGCAAGCGTATGGGGTAACCAGGCTGGCGCAGCATTGAACTATGCGTTAAAGAAGATGACAGTTAAAATAGGTAATAACATAAAGCTGGTGAACATGGACATAGGGGATGATTATACCCTGCAACAGTTAAACCGTTCCTTCACCAATTGGTACCCAAGCGCGAGCTTTAATTACAAGTTCAGTAATTACAAAGCCATTAATATAAGCTATAACGGCTCTTCTGTAAATCCCACACGCAACCAGCTGATGCCATTCAGATATAATAATTCGCAGTTAGTTACTTATGTAACCAATACAGACCTGGACAATAGCTTCAATAACAGTGTCAACGGTTATTTTTACGCCAGCAAAATTGTAACGAATGTGTATTATGGAGCCAACTTCAATTACACACTTACCTCTAACCCTATTACACAATCTATTTTGGTGAGTCCTTCCGGCGCTTATACCTACCGGTTTGTAAATATGGATGGTTATAACAACAATAGTTATTACTTAAACACCTACTATTCCAAGAAAATTAAAGGCGTGGATATACAAACAGGTGTGGGGCTTAATTTTAGCGGCGGAACTTCTTACAGTCCTATTAACAACGAGATCAATAAACTTAATTACAATACTTCTGCTTTTGCAGTCGAAATGCATAAGACAAAATTCAAAAGCTACACGGTGTACCTGCTCGGCCAGGTTGGGTATACGGTAAACAAATCATCTTTACAGCCCGATATAAAGAATAATTATCTTTTTACTACAGTTAACCCATCGGTGGACGTGTATTTCCTGAAGAAGTTTCAATTGCATACTGATGCCGTTTATCTCTGGCAGGAAAAAACACAGGCATTTGCCAACGACTTTAACCGTACAATATGGAATGCGTGGATCGGCAGGAATTTCTTAAAGAACGACCAGCTTACCGTGAAGCTGTCCTGCAATGATATTCTGAACCAGAACAATGGTTACGAGAGAACGGCTACAAATACCTTCTTCTCCGAAAACCGTTACACCACTATACGCCGCTTCTTTATGATTGGAGCTACCTGGAGCTTTACAAAGTTTAATAACCTTAAACAATAATTATTGCCGGATTTTCATTAAAAGGTTCATTATTAAATTCAAATGTCATGAAAAAAATTGCTTTTTATATTCTTCTTTCATTTTCTTCACTCCTGGTACATGCACAGTACGCTGCATTTATCAATAGCGGTAAGATACGGTATGAGCGTAGTGTAAATACTTTTGCTGCTATGAATATTTTCCTCGGCGAGACCAAACAGGTACCGGCAGACCAGATACCTACTTTTATGCAGCAATACCGAAGTACAGCGCCACAGTTCTGGAAGGATAGCTTTGATCTATTTTTCGATAAGGGACATAGTTTATACCAACCGGTAAACCCGGATATAGACTTTTCGAAAACTTTTGCAATTCCTGTAGCCTATAAAAACCAGGTGTATAGCAATTTCGAATCTGCAGAAGTAACAACAGTAAAACAGGCTTTTGAAAAATCATTTTTTGTAAAAGATTCTTTGAAAAATATCAAATGGAAGTTAGTGGATGAGACCAGGGAAATTGCGGGATATCAATGTCACAGGGCCAATGCGTTATTTTTCGACTCCATTTATGTGGTGGCTTTTTATACGGATGAAATAATAACCAGGGGTGGACCTGAGTCTTTTAATGGCCTGCCGGGTATGATCTTAGGTCTGGCGATCCCACATCAGCATATCACTATTTTTGCTACCAGCATTACGGGATTCGATACTGCACCAGACAAATGGAAATTGCCGGTTCAGGGTAAGAATATTCTTACCAACAATAAAGAATTTAATGTGGTTACTTCCAAAATGCTTAAAGATTTTAACCTCACTTCTGCCTGGGTACAATTCTTTATGGATCTGTAGCTCTACTTACGGTTGAATTGCTGTATCGATTTTTCTATTTTTTGGAAAATATTCAAAATAGGCAAGAATTTCAACTACTAGACAACTATTTTGTCTGTATAAATGGTTTTCATTGCATATTTTTTAATAGGATCATTTTTTCATTTAATAGTCTTTAAGCCGGTTCGCAACCCTATGTCTGGCAAGCGTATACATTTGTAGCTTTCATTAAATTTATTTTGAAAGCTATATGAAGCATGTTAACACGCCGATAAACCTAACTAATGCTGAACTAAAAAAATGGGTTAGTAAAATGGCCGAACTCTGTAAACCGTCGCAGGTTTACTGGTGTAATGGGTCAGACGAAGAGTATGATCGCTTATGTAATGAAATGGTAGAAAGCGGTACTTTTGTCCGCTTAAATCCTGAAAAGAGACCCAATTCGTTCCTGGCCCGCTCTCACCCATCTGATGTTGCAAGGGTAGAAGACCGCACTTATATATGTTCTCTCGCACCAGGCGATGCCGGACCCACTAACAACTGGATGGCGCCACGCGAAATGAAAGCCATATTGGAACCAAAGCTCGATGGCAGTATGCGCGGACGTACTATGTATATCATTCCTTTTTGCATGGGACCAATAGGCTCTCCGATATCCCAGTTTGGAGTACAGATCACCGATTCTCCTTATGTCGTGGTAAATATGAACCTCATGACCAGGATGGGTACCCGGGCTTTGGAGGCCATGGGCAACCGGGAATTTGTGTATTGTTTGCATTCGGTAGGTATGCCACTGGCCGAAGGTCAACCTGATGTTCCCTGGCCCTGCTCTCCTGATCCGAAAGATAAATATATTGTTCACTTTCCGGAAGAAAGGCTAATCTGGAGCTATGGATCAGGCTATGGTGGTAATGCTTTGCTGGGCAAGAAATGCCTGGCCTTACGCATAGCATCTACGCTGGCCCGCGAACAGAACTGGCTGGCAGAACACATGCTGATTGTGGGTGTAGAGTCTCCTGACGGGAAGAAGGATTACGTTTGCGCTGCATTTCCCTCTGCCTGTGGCAAAACAAATTTTGCTATGATGATCCCGCCGGCTGCTTTTACTGAAGAAGGCTGGAAAGTGACCACTGTTGGTGATGATATTGCCTGGATCAAACCAGATGAGCAGGGGAGATTACATGCCATTAACCCGGAAGCAGGATTTTTTGGTGTTGCGCCGGGCACTAATTTTAAAACCAATCCCAATGCAATGGAGACCATCAGCGCTAATACCATTTTTACGAATGTGGCGCTTACCGATGATGGCGATGTATGGTGGGAGGAATGGATGGCGCCCCTCCGCCGCATGCAATTGATTGGCAAGGCAACGACTGGACACCTGCCAGCGAAACCAAGGCTGCACATCCCAATGCAAGGTTTACGGCCCCTGCGGCTCAATGTCCTTCTATTGACGAAAAATTTGATGACCCGAAAGGTGTTCCTGTTTCAGCCTTTATATTTGGTGGTCGCCGAAATGCCGTTGTTCCATTAATCATGCAGTCTTTTAACTGGTCTTTTGGTGTTTATATGGCTGCCACCATGGGATCGGAAATGACCGCCGCCGCTTTCGGAAATATCGGCGAGGTACGCAGGGATCCCTTTGCCATGTTGCCCTTCTCCGGTTATCACATGGGCGATTATTTCGGGCACTGGCTGAATTTTGGAAGGCAGATTCCGGAACCTCCACGCATCTTTTCTGTGAATTGGTTTAGAAAAGGAGAGGACGGCTCTTTCTTGTGGCCAGGCTTTGGAGAAAATATGCGGGTGCTGAAATGGGTAGTGGAAAGAGCGCGGGGTAAGTCAAAGGGCGTAGAAATGCCATTGGGATGGATGCCTAAGTATGAACATATCGACTGGCGGGGCATGGAGGATTTCACCGAAAATGACTTTGACAATGTGATGAGCATCAACAGGGATCTCTGGATTAAGGAGATTGCTTCGCAAGACGAGCTATTCTTTAAATTATATGACCGGTTACCTAAGGAAATGACTTTTATAAGGGAACTTTTATTGTCTAATCTCTGGAGATCGAATAAAAAGCAAAGGAAAACAGCGCAATCATAATAATACTGAACAGCATTAAAAAAGGAGCCCATGGTTTAAACCATGGGCTCCTTTTTATCTTTTAAATTCAGTTCGATTAAACTCTTTCAAAAAAGTTGAAAAAGAAATCTCCTTCAATTTTAGCGTTTTCATCGCTGTCACTTCCGTGAATAGCGTTTGCTTCGATGGACTCAGCAAATGTTTTACGGATAGTTCCTTCCGCTGCATTCGCAGGATTAGTTGCTCCGATCAGGTCACGGAAAGCAGCTACGGCATTGTCTTTCTCTAAAATTGCAGCAATAATCGGCCCGCGGCTCATAAATGCTACTAATTCACCGAAGAAAGGCCTTTCTTTATGTATAGCATAAAACTCACCGGCTTTCTCAGCAGAAAGTTGGGTTAGTTTCAGCGCCACCAGTTTAAATCCTTCTTTAGTGATGCGATCTAAAATAGCTCCTGCATGGCCATTTTCCATAGCATCAGGTTTGATCATCGTAAATGTACGGTTACTCATATATTCATTTTTGGGTCGCAAAGGTAAAGAAACTTAATATTTCTTCATGACCTTAATTTGCCTATTTTTGCGGCACTTTTGTATGAAGCCTATACATGACATATTCCCGTTGATAAAGCAACCTGCCAGGGTTGTCATTACTATGCATCAAAAACCCGATGGCGATGCCATGGGTTCTGCATTGGGTTTATGCGGCTTTTTGAAGAGACTGGGTCACGAAGTTGCGGTTATTTCCCCACCAACTGGGCGAGCTGGCTGAACTGGATGCCCGGCTGTGACGGAGTTTTGAATTATGAAAAGCATCATGATCGTTCTGCTGAACTTTTGAATAAGGCAGACTATCTCTTTTGCCTGGATTTCAATGTATTTCATCGTACCAAGAATTTTGCTCCGTTATTGGCCAGCGCTACTTGTGTAAAAGTGTTGATTGATCATCATGAGCAGCCGGACACTGCCAGTTTTAATTACGGTATCAGCGATATTACCAAAAGCTCTACCTGCGAAATGGTATTCGATTTTATTGAAGCCAGTGGCAATGATAAGCTGATTGATGCGAATATTGCCAAATGCCTGTATGCCGGAGTAGTTACAGATACAGGATCTTTCAGGTTCTCTTCAACGCACGCATCCGTACACCGCATGGTGGCCAGGTTAATGGAGACCGATTTTGACCATTCACTGGTGCATAGCAGCCTTTTCGATAATTTTTTAGAGAATCGCCTGAGGTTTATAGGTCATGTACTGAGCAACAGGATGGAATTCCTGTACGAATATAATACAGCGCTGATTGCCATCAGCAAACAGGATCTGTTGAAATATGAAATCAAGACAGGAGATACAGAAGGCCTCGTCAATTACCCGCTTTCGGTTAAAGGAATTGAATTAGTAGGATTCGTAATAGACCGGGATGAGGAGCGCAAGTGGAGTTTTAGAAGTAAACGCCATTTCGATTGCAATACATTTGCGCGTAAATATTTTAACGGAGGCGGCCATTACAATGCGTCTGGCGGAAACAGTAAAGACGGTTTAGCACAAACAGTCGAATACTTCAAACAGGTGATTCGGGAAAACGAACAGCTGCTTGCCGACGTAAAGAAATCGTAAATTATAATTAACAATAACAACAAATGAAACGTTCACAAATTTTAGGAGCATTGGCTTTTGCAACAATAGGGTTTGCTGCCTGTAATAATGCTGACTACCAAACCAGCGCTAGCGGTGTAAAGTATAAAATCATCGACGGAGGAAGCAAAGACAGCTCTAAAGTAGGAGATGTTTTAAAAATGCATGTCATCCAAAAAATTGAAGGTGCTAAAGACACTGTGTTGACAGATACTTATGGAAAGTTACCTGCGTTTGTTAAAATCCAGGATGCTGCCATGCCTAATGCATATGGTCCTGACGAGTTTTTCAAAAAACTGAAAAAAGGTGATAGCCTTGTTACCGTTTTATATGTAGATTCTTTAATTAAAAAGGATTAGCACAGGAAGCTCAGTTACCTCCATTCATGAAAAAAGGTGATAAAATTCTTTTGACTTTTAAAGTATTGGAAGTATTTAAAAATGACAGTTTAGCCCAGGCCGACTATCAGAAAGAAATGGAAAAAGACGCTCCCCGCCAGAAAAAGAGCAGGAAGAGATGATGAAAAAAATGATGAAAGAGCAGGAAGAAAAACAAAAAGCTGACGAAATTGCTTTAGAGAAATCTGGTGAAAAAGCAAAACAAGTGAAAGCTGTACAGGACTTCCTGGCTGCTAAAAAATGGACTGCTTCTCAAACTCCGGTTGGAACTTTTGTTAAGATTGACCAGGCAGGTGCTGGTGCACAGGTTGCTGACGGTAAATTTGTTACTGTTAAATATAATGGTAAAAAAGTAAGCAACGACAGTACGTTTGATGCGAACCAATTCACCGTGCAATTAGGTGTACAGCCTTTCATCAAAGGTTTTGAAGATGGTTTAAGACAGTTTAAACAAGGTGGTAAAGGAACCATCGTAATTCCTGGTTACCTGGCTTATGGTAAAGAAGGTAATGGCGGTGTTTTCAAACCATACGAACCATTGTACTTTGATGTTGAGATTGTAGAAGTAAGCGACAAAGAACCAGCTGCTCCGCAGATGCCAACTCCACAGGCACATGGTCCTAACGACGGACATAATCATTAATTCTTTAGAAAAGGAATAAACTTTAAAGCCATCGCAAAAGCGGTGGCTTTTTTAATGCCTTAAATACAGGATGCAGCATGACAGTTCCGATGACTACATCTGCTATTTTTAAAGGATAAAGTCGATTGCATTCCGGCAATGCAAAGCATGCCGTTCCGGATCATGTGTAAAACTATTTTGGTGAAACATATAGCGTTAATATTTTTATTGTGCAGTATTGGCTTTACAGCCCTGTCTCAACGATTAATGGAAAATCTGAACCGGGGTGTTATTGCCGTGCCTGATGGGAATGGAAAGGTTTTGGTTTCCTGGCGTTGGCTCGCATCAGATCCGGACGCTATCGGGTTTAATGTTTATAGAAAAACTTCAGGATCGCCGGTAAAGCTCAATCAACAGCCTCTTACAAAAGTTACATCCTTCCTGGATGACTGGAAGGATACTGTTTCAGAACGCACCTATATTGTTAGAACCGTACAACATAATACCGAATCAAAATCAGAAGAACACTTTGTTTTAAAAAATGCCACCCAACCATACCTTTCTATTCCGCTTCAGATCCCACCCGGGTATGCAGCAAATGACGGCTCTGTAGGAGACCTGGATGGGGATGGCGAGTATGAGATCATTGTTCATATTGCCGGTAAGGGTAATGACAATAGCCATGCAGGATTTACAGATGAACCATTGATACAGGCTTATAAACTAAATGGTCAGTTGTTATGGACCATTAACCTGGGGAAAAATATTAGAGAAGGCGCCCACTATACACAGTTTATGGTGTACGACCTGGATGGAGACGGGAAAGCGGAAATAGCCATGAAAACAGCAGACGGCTCTAAAGATGCTAAGGGCAGGGTTATAGGAGATGCCACTAAAGACTGGCGAAATGACAAAGGCTATATATTGGCGGGACCTGAATACCTCTCTGTATTTAATGGTTTGACGGGTGAATTGATACACACCACAGATTTCATTCCTCCACGTGCATCCACATTGAATCCAACTACAGCAGACTTAAAAGCCATCTGGGGAGATGGTTATGGAAACCGTATGGATCGTTTTCTTGCAGCCATTGCCTACCTGGATGGAAAGCATCCCAGTCTTATTATGTCGAGAGGCTATTATACCCGATCTGTTATCACTGCCTGGGATCTTAAAAAAGGTAAGCTTGAAAAAAATGGACCTTCGACAGCGATGCACCGGGCAATAAAAAGTATGCCGGACAAGGAAATCACAATCTTACTGTTGCAGATGTAGATGGAGACGGTAAAGACGAGATTGTTTTTGGTGCTATGTGTCTCGATGATAATGGTAAGGGTCTATATTCAACAGGATTGGGACATGGAGATGCATTGCATGTATCAGACCTTGATCCGTCCATTCCGGGTCTCGAAGTATTCGGTATACAGGAGCGTTTTGACGATGCGGGAGCTAGTTTCAGATCAGCGGCAACCGGTGAAATATATTGGAAGAAAGCTTCGGTGAAAGCAGGCGAAGACGGGGAGGGTCCCGGACGGGGACTGGCGCTGGACATAGACCCCAGATACCCTGGTTTTGAATGTTGGGTGGCCGGAGCAGGTATAAGAGGTATGTTTGACTGTAAAGGCAACAAAATAGCAGATCGAATACCTTCCTGTAATATGGGTATTTACTGGGATGGCGACGTATTAAGCGAATTGTTGAATGGCACCACTATCGATAAATGGGATTACCCAAATGCTAAAACCACCAGGATACTGAATACCGCTGACTTTCAGTGCAGGAGCAACAACGGCACAAAATCTAACCCTGTTTTATCGGCAGATATTTTGGGCGATTGGAGAGAGGAAGTGATTTATCGCACTGCGGATAACAAAGAGCTTCGTATTTTTTCAACCCCTATACCTACAGAACACCGGTTTTATACATTGATGCACAATCCGCAATATCGATTAAGTATAGCTTGGCAGAATGTAGGTTATAACCAGCCTCCACACTTGGGCTTTTTTATGGGAGCAGGAATGAGCCAGCCTCCAAAACCGGAGATTGTTTTTCCGAAAAAATGAAATAGATTATTTTTATAACGAGTACACATTTCAAAGCTAATCTCTATGAAAAAATAGCAGCTCGCCTCTTTGCTTTCTATTTAGGTTGTCAGTTACCGGCACAGCTCCTCGCTCAGGAATCGGTTTTTAAATCAGATATCGGTGAAGCTATTATGCAGGTTTTAGAAACCAAACATCAACTAGAGAACAAGGTTTATATAAAAGTAAGTGAGGAAGTAAGAAAGAAACAATATCTAATGGCTGTCAGCAAGATAAAATCGACTCCTGAATATCTTTCATATATTGATAAAAATATTGCTGAACAGGAGAAGGAATTGTCTGGAAAATGGATGGACTATAAATATGTTTCACCCCTGAGTTCGATACGCCTCAGGAGCAACATGATCAACTATTGGGAGTATCTTAAAATTATCCGGTATTCTATTTTTGAAGTAAAAGCTGATACATTATTATCACTCGAAAAAGTTCCTTTTATGAGAAAAGCCTATTTGAAAGAAGTTGCCCTTGAGCAGAAGCGCTCCTCAGAAACGGTGGAATACCTGAGAAAGCGTTCCATTCTTAAACCATAATTGGATCAGATAAGTTTTGGTAATGACGCTATTGGTTGCTCGCAGTAAGTTAATTTGATATTACAAATGTTGTGACAGCGCTGTTACTTTTTCTTGGTCGACCGATCCAAAAGTTTAAAACACATTGTCTACTTCCGGCCGGCTATACTGTTCCTGTGCATCGCTTATCTTAGGTAAACCAAAATAAAAATATAAGCGCCGTTTAACAGGTTTATCAAAAACCGTGTTTTCACTTTGAGGCCCAAGGGCTTTTGTATTAGGACTGATATTTAAAGCCAGCTTGGTACCCATAGCCGGAATAGCATCCAAGAAAGATATATCACCTGCAGGCAAAGAAGGGGAAAGGCTTTGCACCACTTAAGCCATAAAAGTTGAAAAGCCGTACCGATAAATTTTCTTCCTCGCTGGCTACATAAAACCGGCCTTCTACGGTATTAAACTCCATCCAGGTAATATCGCTGTAATAGCCTTTAAACTCGGGGTATACTACAGGCGAATACCCTGTGTGCGTATTATTGAAAAAATTCTGCCATACATTAACAGGCGTTCCATGGGTTCTGTTTTTCCATTGCCGGTACGGGCCCTTGCCCAGCCATTTTGCAGACAATACAAAATTCTCAGGATAACTAAAACTAATACCGGCAAAAGGGTATGCTCCCTCTATATGATATTCATAGTCCAGCGCCACCCAGCCATTTGCCTGCATCGTCCATTTAATGGAGCGCATTTCTCCTTCACAGGTGAAGGTTGCGGAGGACTCTTTATCCGTGTTCCTGATAACAGCGGAGGTGACCCTGCTATTGCCATTCAACAAAACAGGCCCGTTCTTAAATGAAAGGTTGTCCATACCTGCTTTTGGATTTTTTATACCCTCCAGTAATCCGGTTTTCTTGTTAATGATTATTTCAAGTCCGTTGTTAGATAAACTAATGAGAGAATCTGCTTCAACGGCACTCGTTGACTGTGGTGCAAAATTCCAGATACCCGATAGTAGTTCGCGGTTGGATTTTAAATTCCAACTCCATTGATATAATTCTTTGCCAAACGGGTCTTTTACTTTTAGCAGCAAAGCATCATAGTTGCGAAAATTGACCGGTAAATCTAATAGGAGATTTCCTTTATTATGAGGCCGGATAGATGGGGCTTTAGCAAGACCTGTTTTTTCTATCGTATACCCGGTGAACACCATGTCAAATGTATTGCGGAAATTCACCAGTGCCCATTCGTAAGTGCAGTCGTTAAGATTGGTAAAGTGATAACGATTCTCCAGCTCAATAGAGCCTTTGAAATTTGCAGGAATATCTTTCATCGATACCCGTACCGGGCTGAATATCTCCCGCAATGCATAAAAGCTGCCTTCTTTTTCACGATGTGGTCCCAGTATGCCATCATTCGCATTCAAACCATTGGCATCAATGATATTACGCATATCTGTACGAACAATACCTTCATCTACAAAAGCCCAGATAAAGCCACCACCGCTTCTTTTAGCGTTCCAGTGCAGCTCCCAGAAATCATACATAGCTGATCCGGCGCCTCCATCGTCCTGCGCATGCAAAAACTCCGTCGGCATATAAATAAGGCTATCGTTCAGGATGCTTTGCGTGCTATAGTAATCTTCATAATGATTGCAGTCGATGCCATTGAAATCATTACCCGGCCGGTGATGCGGGTGAATAACGGGTCGCGCTGAAAAATCCCAACGGGTAAAGACGGCATCCAGGGCTTTATTGGTGCCACCTTCATTTCCATTAGCCCAGAAAATAATAGACGGGTGATTCAGATCCCTGGTGATCATCTCCTTGATTAAGGGAGTACCGGCTTCTGTGTTATAAGCTTTTTGCCATCCGGCTAATTCGTTGATTACGTAAAGGCCCAGTGAGTCACAAAGTTCCAGGAACTTTTTATCGGGCGGATAGTGTGAGCACCTTACCGCATTCATGTTCATTTCTTTGATCAGCTGAACATCTAATAGCTGCAGGCTATCATTTAATGTACGTCCCGTTTCGGGCCAAAAGCAATGACGGTTAACCCCTTTCATTTTCACCTGCACATTGTTCACGTAAATACCATCGCCCTTTCTCACTTCAATAGTCCTGAAACCAAATTTTTCCTTTAACTGGTAAACGATTTGATTGTTTTGTTTCAGGTAAATATGTGCAGTGTAGAGATTCGGGGTTTCACTGGTCCATAATTTTGGATTCTTTACAGCCGCCTGTAAAAGCACAGTAGAATCTCCTTTATTTGCCTGTGCTGTAATACGTGAAACCGTGATGCCTTTTGCATCCTTGATCTCAGTAATAATTGTTGCCGGTTGTTGCTGGTTTTGCAGGTAGGCCATCATTTTAAAACTACCATCCGCCTTCGCGTCAATACCTACATAGTCAATATGCGTTTTATTAACCGCTTCCAGGTACACGGGCCTGAAGATGCCGCCAAACACCCAATAGTCTGCAAGTCTTTCCGCGTTGTTGACAGATACGGTTGAAGACATTTTACTTACCTCTGCCTCCAGCAGGTTATTAGCCCCATAATTTAATTTGTCGGAGATATTGTAACGGAAACGGTAAAAAGCACCCTGGTGTTTTGTTCCGGCCGGCTTTCCGTTTATCTTCACTTCGGTGTCCGTCATGCTCCCCTCAAAAACAATAAATATCTCTTTTCCCTTCCACGAAGCCGGAACTTTAAATGAATGGCGGTACTTTCCCTTCTCATCAGCAAAACGAAAATTTTTTCCGTAGGTTTTATAATCACGTCCGTAATTATAAGTACCAAATCCTTGTTGTTCCCAGCAAGAGGGAACGGGTATAGTGGTCCAGTAACCGCTATTTCTACCTCCTGTACAATAAAAGTCCCAGGCCACTGTATTGTCGCTTCCGGTACCAGAGAGATAACGAACCTGTTTTTCCTGGGCGAAGCTTGCCCGGCAGATAAATAATGCTACAAAAAATATAAAAACCCAACGAATATTCCAATTCATCATAAGATAATAAAAGTGATAGTATAGCTTTGGCAAAGCAGTTTGCCTACCTAAAATTCAATATGCTACCAGCCCGTACTTCTTTAGTGAAGATTAGGTTTGGCGCTAACTACAGCGAACAATCGTTATTAATAAATAGCCGCTGTTGGCTAAAGTAGATAAGGTTAATAATTCTACCATCCTGATGTATCCTGAGCCGTCCTGCTTTGAAAATAAATTAGGCGCTTGATTTATTTGCAAAAAATATTATATAATAAAATTTGATTCAGAGGGAGTTTTTATTATTACGCTGCAAAATTTTATCATTATTAACTTTTTATTAAATGAATTTGTAATTTAGACGGGTGGGCTACAATACCGAACAAGACTATCTATTACAAAATCAGGTTTCGCAGGGCGATCAGCAGGCGTTTACTGTTTTGTTCGATCGTTACCATCCACGTCTATTTAATTTTATAGTAAATCTCGTAAAGTCTAACGAAGTGGCGGAAGAACTGGTTATGGATGTCTTTCTCAAACTCTGGCTTTCGAGAGATATGATAGGTGGTATCGAAAACTTTGATGGATTCCTATTTAAGATAGCTTACAACAAGAGCATCGATTTTTTCGGGCTGCTGTCAGGAACAAAACTGTAGCAGATATTATATGGGAGCGAATAGAAATTCCTGCACAATCTTATGCGGATGCCCCATTGCTGATGCAGGAATACGAAAATAAACTTCGCGAAGCTATTGATTTACTTCCGGCCCGAAGGAGGAAAGTGTTTGATTTGAGCAGGGAAGAAGGCCTTTCTCATAGTCAGATTGCAGATACGCTCGGTATTTCTAAAAATACGGTAGCCAATACTATTGTAGAAGCAAAGCAATTCATTAAGTCCTACCTCGAAAAGCACTATGGCCTTGCGGGTCTTTTAGTGTTGCTGGCTTACCTGATAAAAGAAAAATAATTTTTTTAAACCGGGTAGTAGTAGCGGATTATTTTTTCGTTATTTATGATAGGCGGCAGCTATCATTTCACAAATGGATCAAAATAAGGATACATATTTTATAGAATTGGTGGAAAGGTATATGAACAATACCTGTTCCAGGGAAGACCTGGATAAGATATTGATGCTCGCTGAACAGGAACCAGAGAAACTGTATCATGCTTTTAAAGAGTACTGGCACACACAACAACTTCCTGAAAATAGCAGCAGTTTATCGGCCGCAGCTGTATTTGAGCAGGCCACACATATTGAAGAAACAGAAGGTAAGCAGCATTCCGGCAAAGATGCGGACAGGATGCCCGGGTCATACCAGAAAAGAATCAGCAGGTATTGGGTGGGTATCGCAGCAGTTTTGATTCTCACGATAGGAATAGCAGCTTATTTCTTTAATGACGGGGATACAACTCCTGCAACAGCAACTATTACAGATGTAGCTGCCCCGGGAAGGAGTAAAGCTACAGTGCGGCTGGCTGACGGTCAAACCATATCGCTTGACAGCTTAATGTCTGGCACACTGGCCGTACAGGGGGACGGAAAATTAATAAAAAATGCCAATGGTCAGTTAGTATATGAAACAGATGCAGCCACGGCAGATCATGCGCCTGTTTATAACACCCTGGATAACCCGAGAGGGAGTAAGGTAATAGATATGATACTGGCAGACGGTACCCATGTTTGGTTAAATGCCGGATCTTCCATAACCTTCCCGGTAGCGTTCACCGGCAACGACAGAAAAGTACAATTGAGAGGCGAGGCTTATTTAGATGTGAGTCATAACGCTGCGAAACCTTTTATTGTTCAAACCGGTGATGTAACGATCCGGGTGCTGGGTACGGGATTTAATGTAGATGCATACCAGGGTGCAGATCCAGTTAAAGTAACCCTCATAAAAGGATCGGTAAAACTTTCCAGCAAAAGTGCTAACAGTTTATTGAAGCCCGGGCAACAAGCAAGCGTGAAAGAACAGATAAGGATCTCGAACAATGTTGACCTGGATGATGTGTTAGCATGGAAGAATAATAAGTTCGTATTCGATAATAGCAGTATTCAACAAATAATGCGTCAGTTGGAACAATGGTATGATGTAGATGTGGTGTATGAAGGAGCGCCAACCGGGGAAGCGTTTATGGGATCTATATCGAGAAATGTAAACCTCTCGCAAATTCTCTCGCTTTTATCTGAAACCCATGCTGTTCATTTTGAACAAAAGGGAAAAAAGTGATCGTAAAAAAGTAAAGCCTGCATTATATATGGCTTTTTGATTCAGGCTTATTAGTATACAGGTAGTTGGCTGTAACCGGCCACTGGCGGGCGTTACAGGAAAAGATCATAAATTTACAGGAGAAAAATAAATTGTCTACCTTTTTGGTGGACTAAAAGAAAAGCAATATATTTGCAACGTCAAATTGTAAACGACACAACTAAACTTTAAGCCGGGTAAACCCTTAAAAGCTTATACATAAATTTTGATAACCAGCCCTATTTCATAGGGAGGGTTTTAGAAAGAATTGACTGGTTTGTAACCATCCGTTGATACGGATGTACCCAATTAAATAAAATATACAGCACCGTCTTTTATCAACTATGCGCCCTCTGGTGGATGGTAATGGAAGTAAGCAGCTGCTAATAATATAATTAAAAAATGTAGCCGGTATGTTGCGAGCATACCGGCCTGGGATTAGTTTCTAAAAAATGAAATAACGGCTGATTACTTATTTATTAAAAACCAACTGTAAAAGTATGATTTTTCTAACACGCGGTAATGGGCATGATATTGCCGGGGCTCCGGTATGTCTAAGAGGTCACATTACGCTCAAAGTTCTGCGACGAATGAAATTGACAATTCTATTGCTGACAGCTGTTTTCCTGCAGGTATCAGCAAATGGTATTTCCCAAAATGTAAACCTAAGGGTAAGGGGCGCTTCCCTCGAACAGGTAATCAAATCAATCGAACAGCAAACCGGTTACGGCTTTTTGTACACGACCAAAACCTTACAGGGAACCGAAAAAGTGAACCTGGATTGGAAAAACCTGCCGTTAAAGCAGGCTTTGCAGGACTTGTTTCGTAACCAGGGCCTGTCTTATAGCATGCCTGCAGGAAGCAATACCATCGTTATCAGGAAGCCGGAAAAGACAACTGATCCCGCATCATTCTTCAGCATGAGGCCTGCAGTGATAGCGCCCCCGGTACAACAGTTCGTGGAAATAAAAGGGCTGGTGAAAAGTGAAGATTCGGGAGAGCCTTTAGTAGGCGCTACGGTAACGGTGAAAGGATCCAAAATTGCAACCCTAACCGACATAAAAGGTGAATTTTCTATCAGCGCTGCCCCGGGTACAATACTAGTGATCACCTATGTGGGTTTTGTCGAAAAAGAAATTACAGTCAGAAAATCAGAATTTTATGAGATAAAATTAGCTACCAGTCCCAACTCTGTGAATGAAACGGTTGTTACCGGTGTATACGTAAGACCCAAGTCTAATTTTACCGGGGCATCCAGTTCCTTTACAGCTGAAGATATCGCACGCGTAAGCAACTCCAATGTGTTGAATGCGCTGCAATCACTCGACCCGTCTTTTCAGTTGATGGAGAATTTAAACCTCGGTTCTAACCCTAACGTTTTACCTGACATAGTGCTACGCAGCGGCAATAGCCTGGTTGATCTGGGAGGTAGCTCAACAGTACCTTTTGATTATGCTAATGGAGCCAATACACCGCTCTTTATTTTAGATGGCTTTGAAGTACCGCTGCAGCGTATCAATGATCTTGATATGAACCGCATTGCAAAGGTAGATATCCTGAAAGATGCCGCGGCTACCTCAATATATGGTTCCAGGGCTGCCAATGGTGTTATCGTAATAGAAACCGTACGCCCCAAAGAAGGTAAACTGCGGGTTTCTTATATCGGAAACATATCGGCGGAAATACCAGATCTTTCCAGCTATAACCTGCTCAACGCAAGAGAAAAATTTGACCTGGAAAATAAGATCAATGCCTATTCTTTTTACGACTGGAACTTTAGGGATGAGCAACTGGGGTTCTTTTACAACCAAAGGCTGGCTGCTATTGAAAAGGGCGTGAATACCGACTGGATCTCGCAGCCGGTGCAAACAGGTATCGGAACCAAACATGCCATTTATGTAGAAGGCGGCGCTAACGATGCATTATATGGTATTAATCTTACTTATAACCGTATTACGGGTGCAATGAAAGGCTCAGACAGGCAACTGTTATCGGGTAATACCTTCCTCTCATACAGGGTTAAAAATTTCAATTCAGGAACGACCTGACTATTAATGCTAATACCGCCAACAATTCGCCTTATGGTTCATTTACACAATACACCCGGTTAAATCCTTACTGGACACCCTACGACAGCGTAGGAAACCTAAAAGTATACCTGGAAGACATAAGAGATAATGCAGGTAACAGGCTTACTAACTTTGATCAGTACAATAACCTGGATGGCTGGCCGGTTGGCAGGGCAACCAATCCGCTATATAATGCTTCACTGAATATAGTAGATAAAAAAACGTATCAAAACCTGGTTAATAATTTTTCTACCCAATGGCAGGCTGCGCAGTGGCTCCGCTTCACCGGTAGATTTGCTTACCAGTACCAGGCAGATGAAAGTGATATTTTTCTTCCTGCTCAACATACTTCGTTTGTATCGCGACCCACATTTGAAAAGGGTTCCTATACAAAAGGATACGGGAAAAGACAAAGTATGGAAGGAATGATAACGGCTGACATGAATAAGCTGATCGGGCAGCACCAGTTCTTTGCGACTTTGGGTACTAACATGCAGCAAACGAAATATAATACCGAGAGTTTCATGGTAGAAGGTTTTCCTAATCCACGCTTAGACCAACTGGTATTGGGTAATCGCTTTCCGCAGGATAGCAAGCCCATTGGTACAGAAAGCCTGACAAGATTGTTTGGCCTGCTAAGCAATGTGAGTTACTCCTTTGATAACAGATTCTTATTAGATTTCTCATTCCGGACGGATGGCTCTTCTCAGTTTGGTACACTGAGACGTTTTGCCCCATTCTGGTCAACAGGAGCCGGTTGGAATATTCATAATGAAAAATTCATTAAAGACCTGGAGTTTGTGGATCGCCTGAAATTGCGTTACTCGTTTGGCTATACCGGTTCTCAAAACTTCGAAAGTTATAAGGCGATCTCTACCAGCCAATACTATACATCCAGTGATTATAGGGGAGTGATCGGTACCTACCTGCTCGGTTTTGGTAACGATGCACTGGCCTGGCAGAAGACGGCTAAAAGTAACTTTGGTGCAGATATCACCTTATTCAAAAAACTGGATATAACCGGTAACTATTTTATTGAGAAAACACAGGGAAGCATAGCTACCATTTCTACCGCACCATCTACAGGATTCACGTCTTATGCTGAGAACATGGGAGATGTAATTGGCCGTGGCTGGGAATTATATCTGCGATATAATATTATCAATAATAATGCAAAACGTAATAACCTTTCGGTATTTGCCAACCTGTTTTCTGTAAAGAACAAGATTGAAAAGGTTTCCAGCACCATCGCAGCTATGAATGCGAGAGCGGACACGGCTAAATCAAGCCGGCCGATCACACGCTATGCCGAAGGTCAAAGTACTTCTGCCATCTGGGCTGTGCCTTCACTGGGTATTGACCCCGCTACCGGTTACGAGATTTTTGTAAAACGAGATGGCCGTCTTAGTAATATTTATGACCCGCGCGACCAGGTAATTATCGGAGACAGCAGGCCTAAAATAGAAGGAACATTTGGTACGAACCTGGAATTGAATGGCATCGGCTTTAACGTATTCTTCCGGTTCCGTTATGGCGGACAGGCGTATAACCAAACACTGGTAGAACGCGTAGAAAATGTGGCAGTGGCTTTTTATAATGTAGATCGGAGAGTATATGAAGATCGTTGGCAAAAACCTGGCGATGTAACTTTCTTCAAGGGGTTAATAGATTATGCAGGCTTTGCTATTACTGAGCCTACCTATACCACTTCTCGTTTCGTGCAAAATGATAACCTGGTGGCATTGGAAAACCTGACCATGTACTACCGGTTTTCAAACGCATTGAATAAAAAGCTTGGATTGGAAAATACGAGGATCAGCTTTTTTACTTCCGATGTATTCCGTTTATCCAGCATCAGGAGAGAACGTGGCCTGGATTATCCTTTTGCCAAGACATTTAGTCTTCAGATTCAAACCTCATTCTAACATCAAAACAAGTTATTACCATGTCTTTTAAATATATTTCCCAAAAGCTGTTCGGACTGCTGATAGTAGTGTTGCTTATACAGGTTTTGACCGGTTGTAAAAAATGGCTGGAGGTAAATCCTGCTACCAGGGTATCAGAGGATGAACAGTTTTCATCGCAACAAGGATACTTTGATGCCTTGTTTGGCGCATATCAGAAAATGGCTGATCTGAGTGCTTACGGAGGTTTGGGTACCTACCGTTTTATAGACGTACTGGCGCAGAATTACGAGAACAAATCGGGCCAAACTAATACCTGGTACGGCCAAACTGCCAGGTATGCCTACACTTCAGAAGTAAGCGCGCAGCAAAATGTACGCAGCTCAATTAATTCTATATGGTCTGGCTATTATGGGGCTATTGCACAAGCTAACTATATACTTAAGAATGTAGCGCAAAGAAACGTTCTTGCAGGTACGGCGCTTAATATTGTAAAAGGAGAAGCATTAGCAATAAGAGGGGCTGTTCATTTTGACTTACTACGCATGTTTGCACCAGCTTACCTGAATGGAGCCAATGACACAACCAGGTCAATACCTTATATGGACCAGTTCAAGATCGAACCACAGGCAAAATTATCAGCAGGGGAGGTTTTGGCGAAATGCGAGGCAGACCTCAAAGAAGCCGAGCAGTTGTTGTCGGTATACCCTGGGATTGATCAAATTGCCGGAAACCAGGGATCCACTTCATCCGATCTATTGTTGATATATCGTCAAAATCATATTAACTATTGGGCAGCCAAAGCTATCCTGGCCAGGTTATATTTGTATAAAGGTGATAAAATAAACGCTTTAAAATATGCTAACGAAGTAATCGATAGCAGGCGATTCTCGTTTATTAATCCGGGCACGTTATCAGTAGACGCTACGACTGAAGCTTCAGATCTTACGTTTACTCCGGAACATATTTTCTCTCTAAGTGTATCTAATCTTAAGTTAGCCGCTGATCAATATTTTAAAAGCTCCCAAACGGCAACCTCTGATGCAGACGACTTGTTTTCTACCAAGGCAAAACTTTCAGCGATATATGAAACATCCCTGGTAGGATATGGTACAGATATACGCAACCCTGACGCGGCCAGAAGTATCTGGAACCAGTTTACGACGACTATTGTTTATTCCAAAAATATTATTCTGACAGGACTACCAATGTGAAGCAACGTCTGGTGCCCATTGTTCGCCTGCCTGAAATGTATTATATAGCTGCTGAGGCTGCGCCAACGGTGGCAGCTGGCGTAGGTTATCTCAATGTGGTAAGGTTAGCCCGGCTGATTCCCGCTTTAGGCACCGATGTAGTGAATACTCCTGCATTATTAGACGCAGAGCTGCAAAAAGAATATCGGAAGGAATTATATGGAGAAGGTCAATTGTGGTTCTGGTACAAAAGAAAAAATGTTACCACTATCCCTGATGGAGTAGGAAATCCAATGACGCAGGCAAAATATACATTCCCGCTTCCTCTTGGAGAAATCGAATTCGGTGTTAACTAATCTTATTCATTCTACAAATATTATTTAATGAAAAAGACATACTTAAAAAGATTTATTTATACTGTTTTACTGGCATTATCATTAACGTCGTGTAAAGAAGATCAATCGCTAATATATGAGCAGGATGCGCGTATTTATTTCAGGGAAGGCGTTACTGCTGACTACTCATTTACTGCAGAGCCCGCCAGCGTTGTCACCGACACGCTTTTTATACCCCTACGTATTATGGGCTCAGCTGTTGACAGGGACAGGATATTTAATATTATTATAGACGACAGCTCTACAGCAAAAAGAGGCTATCATTTTCAGTTCGGGCCCTTGGTAATTCCCGCTAATACTTATGAACTGTCGCTACCAGTATATATTTATCGCAAACCCGGCCTAAAGGATAGCGTGGTTAATGCTTATTTAACCATTGGCGAATCTGAAGATTTTAAACCAGGTTATATTGATAAGTCGAATTCTATAAATCCCTATAACAAGCAGCATTATCGTATATCTCTCAACGATCAGTTATTAAAGCCGTCAAGCTGGGATACCCGATGGGCGACTTATTTCGGAACTTACTCGAGAACCAAGCATCAGTTTATTAATCAAACCTACGGAAGTGCTGCGTGGCCTGCAGTAGTTTTTCCTCAGGACATCAACTTCGTGGTACAAACGATGAAGCTGGCTTTATACAATTACGAACAGGCTAACGGGCCATTGATTGATGAAAATGGCGAACGTGTTGTTTTCCTTTAACCCAAAAACTACTAAAAATGAAAGCTGATTATCAAAAATATATTCATGCAATAACACTGCTGTTGCTGCTTGCATGTGCCGGCTGCTATAAAGATCAGGGTAATTATGACTATAAAAAGATCAATGAAATAAGCGTTGCTGACCCAGCTGCGGCACAGCGTATTTTCATCAACCAGGGAGATACACTTCGCTTGAACCCGGTACTTAGTCAAACTATTCCATCAAGCGATCTTTCCTACGCCTGGTTTATGTATAACAATTCTCCCAATAGCGACTACACGATGCCTCGCGATACCATCGCAAGAACACCTAATCTTGCGTTCAGGGTAACCGGCGATCTTTTTGTACTTGGTGAAAATTATAGGTTGACTTTAAAGGTTACGGACAACAAAACGGGTATCTCTGCAGTAAGGCAGTATGATATCACAGTAGCCAATAAATATGCCCAGGGCTGGATGTTCCTGGAGGAAAAAGGCGCAGGTGCTGATCTCTCAATGATCTTACCAGATAATAGCGTTGAGCATAATCTTTATTCGCTGCTAAATCCGGCTGCACCGTTGGGCAAGCCGGTATCCATTACAACTACCAGGTTTGATGTAACGGATGATCTTTCTACTCCCAACCGTCGTATCTATATTCAAACAGAGACGGATGCAATTGAGTTAAGCAGTCTCACCCTGACAAAAAAGTTTGATATAGGTTTTTTCTTTTTGTAAAACCACGCATAGTAAAACCTACTTATATAGGTTGGGCAGCCTATATGTCCGGAGCTAATCCATGGCAGCGCATGGGTATTGCCATCAATAACGGGCAGCTACATACTAATCTGGTGGGTGGTTTTCCGGGTAGTAAAAAATGGGGAGAAGCCATTGTAAACCCAGCCGGAGTTTATGACTACGATATTGCTCCCTATGTTGCCGGTGGTAGCACTTTTGCAGCTACCTACCCGGTTGTTGTATACGATAAAAAGTATAAACGCTTCTATTCTGTTGGAGCTAATGCTCTCGGTGCTTTCCCCGCCGCTGCCAGCACTGTCTTCGATATGAATAATGTTGGAATGGATTTATTGCTTCTTGACTCGGCCAATGTTACAGACCGGTATAATGCTGTAATGAGGGAAGGTTCAACTCCTTATCTGCTACAGTTCAGAACGGTAGCTGCAACCGACGATCCCGTAGTTACAGTAGCTAAAGTAGCGATGAATGCGCCCGATATTGCGAATGCCACGGCCCTTGCATCCTCTACACTTACTCCACATATTTTTTATGCCGTTGGAAACAGGTTATTAAAATATGAAACCACTTCTAACACGAGCACTGAGGTATTCAATCTTCCCGCTGGAGAATCTGTTACTAAAATGGATTATCTGAAAGGAGTCGCGGGTACTGGTCAGCAGAGACTCGTAGTTGCGACCTGGAATGGCAGCTCTGGAAAAGTATACTTCTTCAATATATCGGCGGTAGGAGATCTGGGCAGTAACTATAGCCATGTATTTAATGGTTTCAATAAGATAATCGATTTCGCTTATAAATATTAAAAACAAAAAAATGAAAAAGAATTTTGTTCTTGCACTCTCACTATTGGCGGCCTCCATCAGCCAGGCGCAGGATGGAGCCAATTCAAAAGGACAGGTTTTCGGGAAGATATTTGAAACCGGAACCGAAGCTCAAAAAGATTCATTGGTAAAAACCATAGTAGCAGATGCGAAAGTTGCTACTAACGAGGATGATTTGCAGCTCTACTATAATTTTTTAAATTATCGAAAACTTGCTACAGAAGCTGAGGCGGTACAGGCAAGAGCTATTAAACTACATCCCAAAGGTAAAATAGCAAGAAGTAAAGAGATATCGAAATTCTATGACCTGGAAGATTTAAAGGATAAAGAGAAACTGTATAATTCGATCCTGAAAAAATATCCAATGGACAAGTTTCCCAACGATGGTATTGTATACGACTACGTAACAGCAGCCCTGGCGAGGCAATTGGTCAAAGAGGGTAAGAAAGAACAAGGGTTAAAATTATTGGATAATATGCAGGAGAAATTCTGGCGCGCGCAAGGATATATTCCTGTTGCTGAAGAACTGCTGAAAGGAGGCGATACTACTGCCGCCTTGCCGCTCGTACAAAAAAGCATTGAGGACGCATTGTTCTTTATTAATGGAACAGATCAAAGCAATAAAGCAAAATTTGCCGCAGTGGGTTACCCGGGTTATGTTCAAACCTATGCCGCGGTATTACTGGCACGTGGTCAATATAAAGAAGCATTAGATTACCTGGAGCAAGCCAGGAAGATTGTGCCGGATAGAACAAAAGATTTTGCACCGGGCTATGCTAAAGCGTTACAACAGGTAGGTCGCGATCTTGAAGCTTTTAACCAATACACTACTTTGTATAAAGACGGACAATTTGGTTATGAAAAGCCTTTGGAAGAATTGTACCTAAAGTTGAACAAAGGGCAGCGTACAGGTTTTGATGGCTACATTGATGGACTGAAAGCTGAGCTGAATGATGACATCAAAAATCACCTGGCTCAAATCATCACCGAAAAAGAGACACCTTCTTTTAAGCTGCGCAACCTGAAAGGAGAAATTGTAGACTCTAAATCTCTGCTGGGTAAAGTAGTAGTGCTCGACTTCTGGGCAACCTGGTGTGGTCCCTGTATCCGATCCTTCCCGGGTATGCAGAAAGCAGTTACTAAATATGAAAAAGATCCGGACGTAGTATTCTTATTTGTTGATACCTGGGAGCGTGATGAAGACTATGAGAAAAAAGTGAACGAATTTATTGATAAAAACAAGTACACTTTTAATGTGTTGTTTGATGATAAGAAAAATGATGATGAGATCGCCCCTAAGTTTGGCATCAAAGGCATTCCTGCAAAATTTGTGATCGATAAAAAGGTAAAACCCGTTTCTTCTTAACAGGTTCTTCTCCTTATCCTGATTATATACTGATGGAATTAACTCAGATGATCGAAAGGGCTAAAAAGGGATAAGATATATTATTAAAATAGTTGGTGCTTTTTTCATGGGTCGGTTTTTACTGGCCCATGAATATTTATACACTAAAAATATTGTATGCGCTATAGAAAGAATATCCTGATGTTGTTGCTGCTTCCATTGTTCAGCCTGGGGCAGAACAGTAATGTGTCTGTTGAACAGCAGGTTAAAGAAGTATATCGTAAAGTGTATCCTGCATGCGTAAGAGCTTATGGGATAGATTCTACCACGAGCGCCCAGAATAGTGCCCAATTTAGCGCCGTTGTCGTAAGTGCTGATGGTGTTATTTTAACAGTGGCGCACGCGGTAAAGCCTGGACTATTATACAGAATAAGTTTCCCGTGCGGCAAAACAGGTTTGGCCAGGGCATTAGGTCGTATAGCTACCGACCGGCAGACACTCAGACCAGATGTGGCCATGATGCGGATGATAGAAACAGGGCCCTGGCCTTATGTTGAAACGGGTACAAGTGCTTCTCTTATTAAAGATCAAACTTGTTTTGGCATTTCTTACCCCGAAAGTCAGAACCTGATGGTTCCCATGCTGAGATGGGGACGTATCCTCAATACTTTAAATGAATGGGGTTTTGTAGAAAGTTCCTGCATTATGGAAACCGGTGACTCGGGCGGTCCCTTGTTTGATGTACAGGGAAAGCTGATCGGGCTACATTCACGGATCGACAAACCGGAAGGAGCGAATTACGAAGTTCCCATCGACATCTACACAAAGTATTTTACCGCCTTGCAGGTTGTTAAGAATTATGACAGCCTTCCTGATAAAGCCGATCAACTGCTGCCTGGCAAAACCAGTCTTCAGCCAAACGGAGCCACAAGTATAAAGGAACCCACGGTTCCAGCATTAGTAAAAACAAAGAGCGAAGCTGTTGTAAAAATGTATAGTTCGAGGGATACGATCCTTGGTACCGTTTTTCAATTAAAGAATGGGAAGCAAATGATCATCAGTAAAAGCAGCGAGGTGGGCGATTCTGCCCGTATCCAAATTGCGGGTAGGATAATATCCTTGAAAATTATTGGCCGCGATCCTCGCAAAGATCTGGTAGCATTAAGTTTTGATTACAGGTTTCCGCAGCCATTAATCGCTCAGAACCTAAAAGTATTGGTCGCAGACGATCGCGATTTCACTGGCCGTTTTTTACATACAGCCTTGCCTGGCAAAACATCAAAAGGTAGTATTGGCGGCTTACTGGTAGATGAACTACCTAACAGGTTGAGTTCTGGTGGCTTCAACGCCTGGTTGCAGGAACAGGATGGCTGCCCTACTATCACTAAAATAGATTCTGGTGGTGTTGCAGAAAAGGCCGGGCTAAAAGTGGGCGACTGTGTTATTAGTATTAACCAGGTACCGGTAAACGGAGCAAAGGGTTTCAATAGTGAGATGACGAAATATTATCCCGGCGATAAACTGCATTTTTCTGTTCGAAGAGAAGCAGATACATTAGCAGTTGCCCTGGTGCTGGCACCACGCATACTCAGGGAGCAGCCTCATCCCATGAATCGTTTTGAGGGAGGCAAGTCTTTACGCAGGGATGGTTTTCAACATGTGATATTGCATGACGCCAGAATACGTTCTTATGAATGTGGTAGTCCTTTGTTTGATTCATCAGGTAACCTGGCAGGAATAAATATCGCAAGGTTCAGTCATACAACTACGGTGGCGCTTAATGTTTCTGAACTAATTTCTTTTATCAATACTATCGATATATAAAGGTGTTGATTTAGATAGGGTAGGCGGTAACGCTCTTGGTTTCAGATAAAGCAAAATAGCTGTTTACCGTGGTGATATTGGGGAGTTTAGCCAGCTTGTAGCGGTAAAATTCATGGTACTCTTCCATATCCCTCGTGGATACCCGTAAAAGAAAGTCAAAAGAGCCGGTCATCTGGAAACACTCTAATACTTCAGGAAATTTTTTTACAGCCTTTTCAAATTGCTCTAACACTTCAATAGTGTGTTGATTCAACAATACATGACTGAAAGTTAAGAGCCCTTTTCCTATCTTTTTGCGATCGAGTACTGCAACCGACCGGAGAATAACTCCTTCCTCTTTTAATCTGGATATGCGGTCATGTATCGTAGTAATGGAGCGCCTTAATGTAAGGGCAACCTGGCGATGGGTAACAGAAGCATCTACCTGTAACAATCTGAGTATTTGTTTATCCAACTCGTCTATTTCAAACATACATGTTCATTTAAAAGTAAAACTGAATTCCGAAAAAAATTACAAGTAATGGTAAAATCTCTTTCAAAATTGGTTTATTTTCCGGATAATTATACAAATAATATGTATTATTCCGGTATTTTCTATAAAATTTAATACGAAGTATAAGTAAATGATCTTTGAACTGTATTATTTGTCATCCAGGCGGGTTCATTTTTATAAAATACAAACAAAAACGAAGCATTATGAGACAGTTTCTATTTACCATGTTGGCACTGGTAAGTGTCACCATTTGTTATTCACAAGTAAAGCAACCTGCCAAATGGAGCTTTACCGCTAAGAAAATAAATGCTACCACCTACGAAATCCATTTTACTGCATCTCTCGAAGGAGGCTGGCATATTTATTCACAAACAACACCCGACGGTGGACCCGTACCTACCAAAATTAAGTTTGCAGCAAATCCTTTGGTTACCATACAGGGCACAGCTACCGAAGTTGGTAAATTGGAGAAAAAGCATGAAGAGATATTTGGCGTGGATGTAAAACAGTTTTCCAATAAGGTTGATTTTGTGCAGGTAGTAAAATTGAAAGGAAAAGTAAAAACAAATATAACCGGCAGTATTGACTATATGACCTGCAATGACAGGGAATGTTTGCCGCCCACCAGCCAAAAATTTTCTATAGCTATACAATAAGTTTTTGTTTATGAAGAAAGGATTATTTACATGTTTCATTGTATGGCTGCTATGCCTGGTAGTAACAGCCGCTGCTGCCGATACCACTGATATTCGTTTTGAATATAAAAAGGAGAGAACCAGCGAAAAGGAGGTGGTACTTTCAGTTGTGGTGCACCTTGCCCCAGGTATCAAGCTGTATGCAAAGCAACAGCGTGATGCGGATGTATTGTATTCAAATATTCTCTTTGATACTGCTGCTGCTAAGTTCTATTCAGGAGCAGTAACAGAACATGGAAAAATGCAATCAGAGCATGACTCATCTGTGAACGCCGATGTTCATTTTTACACGGACTCCGTAAAATGGCAGCAAAAAATAAATCTGGCAACAGGAGATAGTTTATCAACTAAAGTGTACCTCAATTATTTGTATAAAAACGGGCAGGAATATTTGCCGGGTGAAGCAACCGGCAGGTTTTATTTAGAGCCGGAAGCTGATACAACAACTGACAACAATATTGCCGATCGCTCTTTTAATATGGATATTCCTTACAGCCTTCGGTGGGGGCTTGCTGGCGTTATTAACACCCTGTGTTTATTCAATGATACCGGTAACCGTATCCTTTTTTACCAAGCGCAGCAAAACAAAGCTGGAGGGTAGAAAGAATGCAGTTATCTATTCCTTATCCATCATATTTATTTTTACATTTATAGGATTTCTGATCACGCTGATCTGGGGACCTACAGCCTTAAATGACATTTCCACTAACTGGATCTTCAATCTTTTTATCTTCCTTGTCTTTGTTGTATTTGGTATCTCCTTTCTGGGCGCATTTGAAATAACGCTGCCTTCTTCCTGGTCTAACAAAGCAGATTCAAAGGCGAACGCATCCAGTTTCCTGGGCATATTTTTTATGGCGCTGGTTTTGGTAGTGGTATCGTTCAGCTGTACCGGACCCATACTAGGGCTTTTGCTGCCGGTTATTTTTAAAGGGGGATATGCTGGTCCACTGATTGGTTTCTTCGGCTTTTCACTGGCGCTTTCTATTCCGTTTGCTTTGTTTGCTTTTTTCCCATCCTGGTTAAATAGTTTAAGCAAACCCGGCGGCTGGATGAATTCTATCAAAGTGACTCTCGGGTTTATCGAGCTGGCCTTAGCGCTCAAATTTCTTTCTAATGCAGACCTGGCAAGAGGATGGAGGCTATTGGACAGGGAGATATTTATTGCAGCGTGGATTGTGATCTTTATTTTACTCGGCATTTACCTCCTGGGAAAATTAAAATTTCATCACGATGATGAGCTGCCGAAGAATGATTTTGGCCTGCCTTATCTTTCCGTAACCAGGCTATTATTTGCTATGACCTCGCTGATCTTTGCGGTTTACATGATACCGGGATTATGGGGAGCACCGCTGAAAGGTATATCTGCATTTGTACCGCCAATGGGTACACAAGACTTTAATGCGGATGACCTGCCTTCCGGCTTTAATCTTTCATCAGCGGCTTTTTCCCAGGATAACAACAGCAGTCATGGGGCTGTCGGTTTGCCCAAGCCTGCAAAATATTACGAGGAAATGCGAAAGAATGAACCTGATGTGGTGGTAAATAACGGTATGGTAACTTATTTCGACTACCAGGAAGCTCTTGCCGTATCCCGTCGGTTAAAAAAACCATTGATGCTGGATTTTACCGGAATCAACTGTGTAAACTGCCGCAAAATGGAAGGACAGGTTTGGAGTGATCCCAAAGTGATGCAGCGACTTAAAGACGATTTTGTTATTGTATCACTTTATGTAGATGTACACAATGTTTACATTCCCCAGCAGGAACAGTATTTTTCGAAAACACTGGACAGGCGGGTAGAAACACTGGGGGACTTCAATGCAGATATGCAGGTAGAAAAATTTGGTGCTAATACGCAGCCTTATTATTTCTTTCTGGATGATAAAGAACAGCGCCTGGCGCATGATGGCTATGGGTACGATCCTGATGTAAATAAGTTTATTAAATTACTAGATACCGTAAAGGAAGTTTACAGCAAAAGAAGTACAGCACACCAGTAACGGTCAACATAAAAAGCTTAGATATGAATACGATAACAGGCGAAACCGTAAATAATACAGACGACTGCGGTTGTTACAATAATGCTTCAACCAGCGCAGAAGAAAAGCTTAGCAACAAACTGGCTCATCTCTGGCACATGGTCGGTAATACACCACTGCTCGAAATTTCTTACCGTTATAAAGGCAGATGCAGGAAGGTATATGTGAAATGTGAGCACTACAACTTAACCGGTAGTATTAAAGACCGCATGGCGCTTTACATTCTGCAAAAAGCATACGAAGAGAAGTTGATACAACCGGGTGATACTATCGTGGAAGCAACAAGTGGTAATACGGGGATTGCATTTAGCGCCATTGGCAGAGCCCTGGGGCATGATGTAAAGATCATTATGCCGAACTGGTTGAGTAAAGAGCGGATAGATATTATACGCAGCCTGGGAGCAGAAGTAGTATTGATCAGCAAAGAGCAGGGTGGTTTCCTGGGCAGTATACAATTGTCAGAAGAAATGGCCCAGTCAGATCCCTCGGTTTTCTTACCGCGCCAGTTCGAAAACCTCTATAATTGTGAAGCTCACGAAAAAACAACCGGTAAAGAAATATGGATGCAGCTACAGGCTATTGATAAAACACCTGATGCTTTTGTTGCTGGTGTGGGCACCGGTGGAACCATCATGGGAGTGGGTTATTACTTAAAAAGCCGTAACCCTGCCATCCATATTCATCCGCTGGAACCAGCAGAATCCCCCACTTTATCTACCGGATACAAAGTAGGATCTCATCGTATTCAGGGTATTTCTGACGAGTTTATACCTGCAATTGTAAAGCTGGACCAGCTGGGCAGGGTAGTAAAGGCGTCAGATGGTGATTCCATTATTATGGCACAGCAATTGTCCCGCAAACTCGGACTGGCGGTGGGTATCTCTTCAGGCGCTAATATGATCGGGGCCATTCAGTTACAGGAGGAATTGGGTGACGAGGCTGTGGTGGTAACCGTATTCAGCGATAGCAATAAAAAGTACCTGAGCACCGACCTGATGAAAGATGAACCTGTTAAAGCGGGATACTATTCAACAGATGTAGAATTGCTGGATTACAGGGGGATTGGCAGGTATTATTAAGCTTTATTTCCTTTACAATTGTTTGGGCAAAATATTATACGGTAACAGGTACACAAATAATTACTTGGGTGCCAATACCATTTGATTGAGTAGCGATACTCGCATTTTTCCTAATAAACTGATACGTTCCCGGCTGATTGTGCCAGACAGTGAACGGTGAGCAGGTTCTGCCGTATCGACTGTTTTCTTACCGCTATCGGTAACAGATACTTTCAATATCTCATTCGTAATTGAAAAGTCAACATCAATCCGACCCTCACCAGTATCCAGGTCTATGCCATGCAAGATGGCATTCTCTACAAAAGGCTGTATCAGCATGGGGGGTATCATCACTGCATCCCAGTCTAATGTTTGCTCACGGGTAATACTATATTCAAATGCATTTTCAAACCGCATTTGCTGAAGATTCAGATAGTTTTCCAGGGTTTCCATCTCTTCACATAAGGGAACCAGTTGCTCACGGCTGAGTTCTAAACTGCTCCGCAGCAGGCGACTGAAACGATTTAAATATTTGATAGCTGCTTCTTTTTTATCCAGCCTTACAAAGCTTTGCACAGCTGCCAGGGTATTAAATATAAAATGCGGTTCCATTTGCGTACGCAGCAATTGCTGCTGGAGCAGCGCTTGCTCTTTCTTCTGCGCAGCACGGCGTTGACGGTAACTGTTATAAAAGAAAAGAAACCCAATGGCCAGCACTACCAGTACAAGAATAACAATAATCAGCCAAAGCCTGTTTTGCTCAAGTTGCAACTCATTGATCTTGATATTTTCATTAAGGGATTTAATAGAACGATCTTTAGCCTGTAGCTGATAGAGTGCGTTCATTTCAACAATGGCCTGGGTATTTTCTGTTTCGTAATTTTCCCGCTGCAGTGTATAGGCTTTACTCATAAGGTTTAAAGCTTCCTGCTTTTCCCCTCTGAGTTCCAGTAAAGAAGCCAGGTTGGTCTTGTAAATGATCTGGTTGCCTAAAGAAACCTCATCGGGATGTTGCTTCAGAAATGCGGCTGCCTTATCCAGGCTAACAGATGCTGCCTTCGTATTCTTCATGGCTGTATAAACCCCGCCTATATTAACATAATCAACAAAGAGATTATTGATTGCAGAACCGGACGTAGGCATGGCTTTATATTTCAACTGATCTATTTCACTTTTTAGCAACTGGTAATGCAGGATCGAATCATTCTGATTAGTAGCCTCAAAGTATTTGACCTTACACTCGTATAAATAGCTTTCATCGTATGTGTCGGGATATTGTTGATGAAGCATTTCGAGTTTCTTTAAGTAAACGATTATACTATCACCCGGTTTATGTTGTGCGTTTAAGGTTTGAATAATTTGTACGAATACCCTTTGCCGGTTGATATGATCGGGAGGAAGCTGGGGTGATAATGCCAATACTGCCTTGTTCATTTGCTGAGCTAACTCATATTGAAAGAGAATAGAGTTACTTTGAGCGGCTGATATCAACATGATAGAACGGGTAAGAGGAGAGAGGTTCAGCGAGCTATCAGCTAATACAATTGTTGCAGCCTTATTGTAGTAATAATTCGCCTGGTGCTCTTTGGTATCCTCGCTTTTTATATTACCCATTCCATTGTACATACGGGCTTTCAATTCTAGATTTCCAGTTGTAGGCTCAATTAGTTCCAGCCCCTTTGTTATATATCCTTCTGCCGAATCGTTACCCCTCATCGCATATAACCGGCCCATATTATACTGAACGGTAGCATATAGAACGGTGTCCTCCTGTAGTGATGGTAAATTGCTTAACAAACCCCAGTTTTTCAACACCGAATCGCTATTTGCCGGTGATGTTTTAACTTCTTCAAGTGCTTTTATCTTTTTTGCTAAAGATTGATGAGCTGCGGTATCATTGTCGCTGTGTTTGCAGGAAAATAATAAAGAAACAAGCAGGATGAACAGTAGGTAAACGTATCGTGATGTCATTCAGCAGGAAATAGTTGATTGAGTATAAAATTTTTTCTGCGCAGTGAAATAGGAATTTCTTCCTTATTCTTTAGTACAATATATTCGGACCGGTTAACACCCGAGATATGGTTTTTATTAACCAGGTAAGACTGGTGCGATCGCAAAAAATGAGGAGCTTTTAATAACTCTTCATAAAATTTAAGAGGTTTGGATACCAGTTCCTTTTCACCATTGCTGAGGAAAAAGAAAGTATAAGGACCATCGCCTTTGCAATACACAATATCCTGTACATTAATAATACGAACATGATTGAGCGAATGCAGGGCAATACTTTCAGGTAATATTACTTCATTTTTCAGCAGCTCCTGTGCCAGCGAAAGCTGTTGCATCCATTGAGAATTATTGTCCCGGCGGCGGCGGTATCGTTCCAGCGCTTCTTTCAACTCGGTTTGATCAATTGGTTTTAGAAGATAATCCAGTGCCCCATATTTTATGGCCCGAATAGCAAACTGGTTGTAGGCCGTAATGAAAATGATATTCTCAGGTATGGGATTAAGTTGTTTTAAAATATCGAAAGCCGTTCCGTCCCGAAGCTGGATGTCCATCAGGATAACATCGGGTTGCTTTTCTTTAATCAGTGTGAGCGAGGCCTTTACACTATCGCTCCAGCCAACAAGCTCCGTGCGATCTTCCTGCTGTATCAGGTAAGTGATTTCTTTGCGTACAGCGGGTTCGTCTTCTATAATAGCTATTGTGATCATTCTTTTATAAATAGGGTGTAAATATATCAAGAGCGCGGGGAGTACCGATTATTATTTTTAAGCATCTCTTACCCGGGTGTCTATATGTCTTTTACTGAGCAATTTCAGAAAGTTGTTCAGACCGTACCCATACCAGTTTGTTATTCTTAAAGCGCCACACATCCTGCCACCAGCGTGCGCCGCCTCTGCAGGAAGTGCTTAGTTCCTTTTTATTTTCGTCTGCTGTTACATTGCAAAGGCAGCTGCATTGAGCGTTTTCGTTTTGTTCAGGCTCCTGAAGCAAGTAAAACTGCTGATACTTCGGATTATACAAATAGATCGTGAATTGCTGATAAACGCCCATTCCTGCATCGGCAACAGAAAATGCCACATCGTCATAGCCGTCAAAATTGTAATCTGCTATATGACTTTGCCTGGCGCCACCGGGCTGTATAATTTCGGGTAATATAAGCACGCTTACTGTTTTATTGGGATACCTGAAAATGAGTGTATCATTATAATAATGGTTAAACTCAATAAGAGTTCCGTGCAGCAGGTACTTAGCTATACCATCATATTTCTCCCTCTCTTTCTGCTCTTCCAGATCAAACTTCCTGTTATCGTTACCGCGCAGGTACCATGCGTCTGTTATATATCTTAAACCTTCCGTCAGGCTATACGAGCCTGAAATTTTCCCATTAACGATTTCGTTCCAAACATATACCTGCCCATCAGGTTGGCCATACTCGCGATCCATACTATCCAGGTTATAGCTTTTAAGTTGAAGGGGATTATTCCCTTTTGCCCTGTGTACTGCACAAATGCCCCTTTGCCTTTAGAGCCATAGTATATTTTAAGACTAAAAGACGGTTTTGTTTGGGAAGCCTTTAAAAGAAACGGTTGAGCAGATATCTGCGTAAAACCGCTACCTAAAATAAGTAATAATACAGTTATAGCTTTATTCATCAATTGCTGTTTTTAAGTTTCTTTGCTTTTCTGCGGTATATACCATGTAATATTAAAATAATGATGGATAGTAATAAGGCAACAAATCCAATCAGCTGAAAAAATACCAGGAAAACTCAGCCGTGTCTCCGATGCAATCAAGCTCATAGCGCCAGATTGTTGTTACAGTAATGCCTTCCGATGCATTACGACATGCACAATATTCCGGCAATACCAGTAACAGGTCGAATGCTAACAGCAAAAGCAATACCGTAATTAGTATAATATTGATCCCTTTAATAAACTTCATAGTACAGATCAACGATATTGTCTTTGAATCCTTGCTTCAGGACAGGTACAAAAAGATAAAGTGCCAGTAAAAGGTCCACTCCAGCGGCTTCATTAACCTGTAGGTCAAATTGGATAACGTTATAGAGTTTATTTTTTCGAAAGATTATAGCCATACCGATCATAAAAACATCGGATGTGTTGATGAGTATGAGGCGCTATATTCTGAATCCATTCTTCAAAAGCATTAGCGATCAATAGCTGGCGGTTTACAATGGCTGGTTTGCCATGACGATAACCTATTCTTAGCGGTTTTACCAAACGCGGGTTTCCCCGGGCGGCCACTGTACATAAATAATGGCCCTGGTGATCCAGAGGAGGTGGGTGTATTTTTTGAGATAAGGCCCAGGTAGTGGTATCCGTAAAAACCTTTACCAACGAGTTATAATCCTGCCCCAATAAAATAAGGATGAGGGTTATAATCAACCATACGGGTAGCAATAACAACAGGGCCCAAACCGATTCATGATAGCGGCCGGCGAGTAACTGATTGCAATGTTGGAGAAAAGTATTCTTAAAACTTCGTTCAACGGATGTCCTGGCTTCTTCTCTAATAAGTCTTATAATTAAGTATAGTCCCAGGATAAGACTGAGTAGGGGAGCTGGTAAAAGGAAAGCGGTACCGTCATTACCTTTATACCCATCAATGGTTCCGGTTTGATGTACTGCTACCTGAAAAATTATTACAACATTAAGAATACAACCTATAAATAAAAATATCAGCAATAAAACCAGGGTCAACGGAGGCAAAGTTCTTCCCCTGATCCATACGAGGATCATAGCAACATGGTATAGCACAAAATAAACCAGCAAACTTATGGTATGCCGGTCAGCAAACGGAGCATAACAACGATCTATAGGATCAATAGCCTGGTTATAGGGAGCATCATGAATGATCATACCCCATGCAAATACAAAAGAAAGAAATAGGTATAATAGTGTTATGGCAATAGCTCCCCAGGTGATGGCAGGAACCCGTTTCTTTAAAAGTCCCAATCCAATCAAGGTTCCTATAATAAGTATGACCAGACTAAAAATCACAGTATCCATTTTCACGCACCCAACTTATCGGGCCCTTTTAATAAGATGAATATATTTAAGATCACAATCACCAAATTTTACATAATAGTTCATGGAATTACCAGTATTTTGAATGGTTATTTCGTTATTATAAAGTACACCCTGCACCTCTTGCGGTAAAGCCTTTTCTTCCTCCGGTTGTTCGTCCTGTTCGTCCGGATCGACCACCCCTTCATATTCACTCCATTCAATACCTTTCAAAGTGATATAATAACCATCTTTCTTTTCGTTAAAGGATAGTAATACATCTCCCTGCCATTGCCTGGTTGCTGTTTTTAACTGATAGTTAAATTGCTTTTTATTCCTGAAAATACGCAGCTCCATTTTACAATCACCAATGGTATCTGTTAATTTATACAAGCCTTCTATTTCAAACAAATACTTCGTGGTGTCTGCCCCGGCCTTACTCATTTCCGTAGGGTTTTCGGGCAAACTGTCTTTTAAGGGACTGTGGGCAAACTCATTTTCTGCATGATCAGCTTTTCTGTCAGTCTCCGAACTGCAACTTAAAAAGCAGGTCACCGCAACCCATAAGATCATTATTCGAACCATCTCTAAAAATAGCTTTATTTTTTTCAACTCATTTCATTAGTACTTTTATTTCAACCAGCATTTCCGGATTGTTTTCGCGTTATAAAATATTGTTGTCGTAAATAAATGCCTCCATATTCCTACCCATCATTTTTATTGGTTTTTTATGGGTTCTAAAACCGCTGGCGGTCACGATCTCTTTAATAACAGGCTGTAAAATTTCGGGTTTACTGGTTGGATGCAAATTGCTAAGCAGGTTGTTTTCCTTATCGTAAATATCCAATCTATTGATTTTTTAGTATGAAGTTCCATACGGCTAATGGCATTAAAATGGATCATCAGGTCCTGTTTGCCCTTTTGACGAATGGTGATCTTCTGCACGTCAATATCTACGATCACATCCGGCTGAAAAAACCTAAGCAAGACAAAAAGAGGAACCAATACTATAATCCCGATAATAAAGCCGCACCTTTCGCGCTCCCTATGCTGTTTACTTTCTCTGCCATGCCATTGACTCCTCCCAGCCAGATATAGGCTACAGCAAACACAATGAGGAGATAAACAATGGCAACTATAATTGCTTTTGCAGTATTATGTTGTTTGAATTGAAAAGTTTTCATATAAATTATTATTTGCAGGTAATTTGGGTGTTAAATACGTTGCTACCTAAACCTGGTTAAAATAGCAGCATTTTGTATAACCACAGTTAGTTTATTTACAATTCGTACAGCTATTTTATAATTCGAGGTTGATGTTTGAATCGGATACAGTTAATAATGCTCTAATCTCCTGGAATAGCTGGGTGTAAATACTTCAGATTGAACCTGCTTCGAGTACTGCCGCACCCATTCATCGTAATAGTAGTGAGCATAAAGTATATTGTCCCTTAGAGTGAATTTAGCAAATGGTTGGCCTTGAACAGGCACTTGCTTCAACCCAAATTTCTGATTGGTACCGTTATCAAATTTACAGTCCATATCCCGTGCCCATATCATTTCCACAGTCTGGCTATCTATTGTACGAATAGGATAAAAGTAAACACACTGCCCGTGATACCACAAGGTCAGGGTTTCATCGCCAATATCAACACGTACCAGGTCATTTTCCCAGCTGCCTTTGATCTGATTTACGTAAACAAACGATCGAATGTAACCATCATAATCAAAGCCCTCCATATAATCGATTTTCCATTTACCATCTTCCCGCAGCGCTTTCATGTGATACACTAATCCATCGCCCCAGCTCCAGTTATAAGAAGCCGTATCATTCTTAAAAGATAAATGCATGATCCATATTTTAGCAGGATAGTTGTCAGGTGTATCCTGGCAGTTACACCAGGGATTGGCGCCATTGCCGAACGGAGGCAGCGCGCCTGTTTCCCAAATAAGCGCCCTGTTTTTTACTTCTTTATCAATTGCCAAAGCAATCTTATTGTAGTTTACTTTGAAACTGTGGGTAAAAATGCCTGTTTGTGCCAGCTCTTTTAATCTTTGGTGATGAGCGTTGAAATCAATTCCGGCGTACACCGTATCGGTAGTGTTTGCCAGGCGAGGCTCGAAGTCAGCCTGCTTGCTTTCCTCTTCCGACCACTGCAAGAGTTTTCGTGTTAATGCCAATAAATCCAGGCTGTCGGTAAGCCGGAGAATGTCTGTATCTTTTTGCAGTGATACAGTATCGGTAACGATTGCTCCTGTTGAACGCTGCCGGGTACTTTTGTCATTGTTAATACAGCCTCCCAATAATATAATCGATAACAGTATGGTAACAAATATTGGTTTCATGATGATTAGGGGAATGGTATGAGTTTATCATTGGCCAGATCGTATTCATAAAAAGCATGCGTTTCAGAATCAAGATACAGCCATTGTATAATATTAGAATGCGTGCCCTGGTCATTCGAGAGGCCAAGAACGATATAATGCCGGCCTTTCTCATCTCTATCATCTATGGAATAAACAAAATCTGATTCCTCCGGTTTTTCAAGATGCAATAAAACAAGCGGTTGTTTCGAGTATGCTATATAGTACTCAACCAGCAGATACAGGTAATCTTTCAGCTCATCGGAATAATCTGTATCCTTTGCATACCAATACTTAATGGGCTTGGTGTAGTTTTTTCTAAAGGTAGCCACTTTCCCGTCTTTGATTTTCCTGGCATTGAGCATCCACTCTTTAAATTCAAGCCGGTCGCCGTCCCCTGCAATCCAGCTGCTATCCATTTTCCACTGTATTTCCAGCGTGTCTCCCCTTAAAAAATTCAACTTTTGTGCAAGCGGTTCATCATAAATTAGTGATACGAGGTGTTTTCCTTTTCGTACATAACAGAGATAATAGTCTCCATTATCGTTCCGTTCGACAAATGTTACCGTATCTTTTATTGTTTGCTGCAGTGGTACCTTACCAGGACTTAGCTGGCTGCTATAGCGTGCCGGTGGTATAGTATCTCTTCCTGTTGGAAGTTTAGCCGGAATACTATCTGCCTCAGATACAGCTTTTGCCGGGGACGCATCATACTTACAGGAGCATAACAATACTATAAAAAAGAGTACGGTCCATTGTTGCATAATCCAGACTTTCATTGGTGCAGTAATTTTTTACTTTCCATACTTTCCCAGAAACCCATCATGTCGGCATTACTTTTAGGTTTCTCAAAACGGATGGTTATAAAACAACCTTGTTCGGGATTACCTGAAATAAACAGGTGAGTCTTCCAGCCATCGGGTAGTGTTAAATGTAATGCAGTCCCCCATTTTTATCGATTGTTACCCGGTTTGTTTCCAGCACGCTTAATTGAGAAATGCCATGTTGAATAATAGTTTTAAACAGGGTATTATTTTTTAGATACTGCAGATTTTTCAATAGCTCTTCTTTTATGGCAATTTGATTGGTTTTCAATGCAGCTTTATAGGGTATGGTCCTGCTGAAATAGAGATCCAAGTCTTCGCATCCGCTTAATGAAGCGATCATTTGAGAACCATCGTTCAGCGATACTACCTCAGTATATGCTTCATTAAACTGGTCGTCCATTTCTAATGTGCTATCTATTTTCAATCCATTGTCCCTTTTAAAGATCTGTTTCTTCATAAATACAAGCGGGCATGAAGAATAGCTGTCTTCTATGATCTTGTTATCCCGGAAAGAAAATATCAATGGTATTTCCTTTAGGTTTTTCCCCCTTCGCCATACGCCCGGGACATGGGGTTTTCGTTGTAGGTTGCATATATACGACCATTTTTTACCTGGTCTATCTGCAGGTGACCGTAAGAGAATTTTCCACCTCCGAATACTGTATACTGGCTAATGATCTGCCGTTTATCGTTAAGCAGTAACACCCGGTAATCGAAACCATAGGCATTCCCGCCACCGCCAAGACCTTCATCCGTAAAAAGAAAAACTGCATCGGACCAGCCATCCTTATTAAAATCGGTAACCCATTTTACAGAAGACTCAGCTGATAAGCAGGATAAAAAGTATCCTTCTTTATCCCGCAAGCAATCATCGCCGGGTTTGACAATACCTTCCCTGGTTTTAAGTTCATTCTTTATGAGTTGACGGCCAATTTTGCTTAAGCTAAGTGAATCGATGGCTTGTCCATAAGCGACCTGAACAGCGCTCAGCAGCGAGACAAGAAGGCAAATATGAACTTTGTTGATCATAAATATGTTGCTGCTACCTATTTGCGGTTTTGTAGTTTTTCAACAATTGTTTTTACTTCGTTCGATGAGGATCCCCAGTTAATATGGATACTTCCATTAGAGATAGGCGCTGCTATAAATGGCATTGCAACTACCTGCTGATCCACTACCAAAGCAACCTGTTTCCCTTGCTGGCCAACGCTGAATTTTTCCAGTTTAGCAGCACCAGCTTTATTGAACCGGATTAAGATGATAGATTCGTTATCGACGCCGGTTGTATGCTGTACACTATCAAAATCTTTTAACGATAGCGAAGCTTTGCGGCCAGTATTGTTTGAGTGTAGTCCGCGCTGCTTTTCTTTTCAATGGCATAAAAGCCATCCGTACGATTGACTGGAAAGGGTTTCACGAGCGTCACTATTTCATCTAAGTTGCTATTTTTTATAGAGTCTTGTATAAACTCCTGGTCGGCGATCTTATTGGGATTGGTGTAAAGAGGAGGCGCCGGTATTGTGGCAATAAGAGGTGTTCTTTCTTTGTCTTCTTCTTTTTCGTATATCACAAATCCTTCATAATGGTAAGAAGGGCGGGTACCTTCCCCGCAAACGGTGTAAAAGATGCTATTGGCAGCGATATCGCCTCCTGCGAAATTTCCGGTGTCCTTCGTTTGAGCCGTTAGCTTAATATATTTTTTAAGAACCGGTCATCCTGGTATTGATTACTGCGAAAATACGCTTCATTGGCATCAGCCTCCCTGCTGATATATTGATTGGAGGTCTGATCCCATATATAATTTAATGAGTCGGGCTCCGGAAATAACCGATAGTGTTTATTGGCAAAGATAGCTGCCGAGCCCGCGCTTTTTGATCGATCATACTGGTTCTTCCACTCCAGTATTTCCTGCCATTGTTTTTGTTCTTCTTTATCGGGTATCTGTTTAATAAAGCCTTCTTCACTACCGTAATTGGAAAGTTGCAATACTTTTTTCCCGCAACAGCTGTTAACCTGGCTTCAAAATTCTCATACTCCCTTTTGGGCTCATTAAACATCCACATAAAATCGTTGTATGTACCTGTCGGCTCATATTGCCAGGAGGGGTTTGGTTTGCCCAGCTCCCACCATACATTTTCCCGTTTAAATGAGAGCGTGAAGCCGGTTAGCTTCTGAGCAGCCTGGTACACAAACGGCGCATCAAAGCAATTGGCATCTTCATTAAAAACCCGTTGCCGCTTTCCCGAGTTGAATGTTACAAATGTGTTACCTTCCTCAAAACCCGCGAAATAAATCCTGGTACTGTCGCCCAGTTCCTTATTGTAGCAGGCATATACCTCAAACAATTCAGGCTGATCAGGAAAAAAAAGCAGGTAGTCTTTCTCAAAATTATAGTGGCCAAATACAGCTGTCGCATATCCGTACAACATAAAACCACCATCTTCAAATAAACAGATGCCAGAATTTCCACCGTATCTGCCTGAATATTGCCGGTAACGGTCGATGTTGCTATTCGTATGCTGTGCAGAACTTTTCAATGTAACGAACAATAGGGTAATTAAGAAGATCGTTTGTTTCATTTTGTTACAAATCAATTCTTTTCGGATTTCAGGCATCAAAGTACAGTAAAATAGGTCATCCGGCGATGACATTTACAATTCGTTAAAAACTTTTTATAAACCGTACGAATAATGATATACCTTGCCTTGGAACGCCGCATGTAATCCATATACAACGCCCTCAACGGAAATTCTTGATTTTCTGTTATATATATGGACACAATACAATATTTTTATCGCGGCTTACTGCATAATGAAAGAGGTACAAATAACAGGATCGATCGTTTTATACAGGAATGACTTTGCGATAGTTGAGGCTGCCGTTAAAAGTTTTCTTTCTACGGGTTTAAATGTATTCCTGTTCCTGGTAGATAACTCACCGGGGCGTGAACTGGAAAAGCTGGCATCCATTGATCCGTCAAGAATTCATTATGTATTCAATAATGGTAATCCTGGTTTCGGAACTGCTCATAATATTGCTTTATCGCATGGCAGCCGGTTCAATGCCGGCTATCATTTAGTGTTAAACCCGGATGTTTATTTTGAGCCTGACACATTAGAGCAACTCTATTATTATATGGAGGAGCACCGCGATACCGGGCAAGTGATGCCCCGGGTATTATATCCCAATGGTAGTCTTCAATACCTGTGCAGAAAAAACCCGACTTTTTCCAACTTATTCTCCCGTAGATTTTTTCCCAGGTTTGTGCGGGATTTATTAGCCAAAAAAATGGGGAAGTATGAATATAAAGACCATGACTATCTCCAACCCATTTATAATGTCCCATTTCTATCAGGATGTTTTATGTTTTTGAGAACGGATATTTTAAAAGAAATAGGCGGGTTTGATGAACATTTTTTCCTCTACATGGAAGATGCTGATTTAACCAGGCGTATGTTGCAACGATCACGAACGGTCTATTTTCCTGATGTTCATGTTTACCATCACTACACGAAGGGGTCTTATACCAATTTAAAACTAACCTGGCATCACCTGCGTAGTGCGGTTACTTATTTTAATAAATGGGGTTGGCTTAACAGCAAAACTCAGCATCACCAGGTTTGATTCACGAGGCGAACCCGCTAGCGTTGTCCCTTAATTATTCTGTAGCAATCTACTATTGCTTATGCGTACATGGCTTTGTACCCGGGTAGGTTCTGCCAATTACAAGTCATATTTAGCCTATTTCTTCTGGACTACCTGTTTTTATCAATTCTGCATCAGTTGCATAGTCCTAAAACCATTTAATTTTATTCGTGTAATGGAACCATTCAATTTCACCACATCTATTTTCGGCTAGTTATTGGCCGGGAGTATTTTATAAGACAATTTTTAAAAATTACAGGTATAAGAATGAACCCTTCTGATCTGATTATCTACGACAGGGAGCAAGTGACGCTTGACGACATTTTTTAACGGTGCCCGGCAGAGCCGCTGTCAGCCAATTAATAAAAGAACATTATTATCTCAAAAATCTTCAGCAATTCGGGTTGCCCGTTAACAACAAACTCCTGCTTCACGGCGCTTCCGGTTGCGGTAAAACTACAACGGCTAAGGCTATTGCGAATGCGTTGGGACGTCCCCTGCTGATATTAAACCTCAGTAGTGTTGTTAGCGCCCGGATAGGCGAAACGGCCCAGCATCTGAAACAGGTATTTGATAAAGCAGCACGCGAACGGGCAGTACTTTTTCTGGACGAATTTGATCAGATCGGAAAGGCGCGGGGCAGCGACGACCGGGAGGTAGGGAGATGCGCCGGTTGGTGAATACCCTGATCCAGCTGATAGATTATTACCCCGTCAGTTCTCTGTTGATAGCTGCTACTAATCATAAAGACATCATCGATCATGCACTACTCAGAAGATTTCAGGTGACCATTTCTTTCGAAATGCCTTCAGACGCAGAATTAGATACTTATTATAACCAGCTTATCCAACATCTTCCCGCTCCTTTGAGAGCTATAACCCGTATCTATCATACATCTTATGCAGAAGCGAGAGATAGCGCCTTCACGCAGGTAAAGACAATGCTTATTTACCAACTCGAACAGGAGTGTACGGAAAAGACCCTGCTATGATTATAGAAAATATAGAAGTCATCCGGCAGAGAGTTGCCGCTGCCTGTAAAAAAGCAGGGCGGGACACGCGGGAAATACAGATTTTACTCGCCACAAAAACGGTAACGGCAGATCGTATCAGAGAGGCTATACTTGCCGGGTACCAACTGATTGGTGAAAACAAGGTGCAGGAAATCAAACAAAAATTTGAATACCTGCAGGATCTTAAACCTGTTCAACATTTTATAGGCCACCTGCAAACCAACAAAATAAAAGAGCTTTTGAAATATAATGTCAGCTGTATCCAATCCGTCGACCGGTTTGACCTGGCTTTGAAATTACACCAGCGATTGTTGGCTGAAAATAAATCCATGGAAATATTAGTACAGGTAAATACTTCGGGCGAAGCAAGTAAATTTGGAGTAGCTCCGGAACAAGCGGTCGCATTGGTACAACAAATCAGTAACCTGAGCAGCCTGCATATTAAGGGGCTTATGACCATAGGACTATTTAGTAACAACCAGGACAAAATAATATTGTTTCAGGCGGTTAAAAGGTTTACAGCAGGAGATTAACCTGCTCCATATCCCCCATGTGGACATGAAAGAATTGTCAATGGGTATGAGTGGCGACCTGGAAATAGCCATTGAAGAGGGGGCTACTATCATAAGAGTTGGGACAGCGATCTTTGGAAAACGAAGCTATCCTGATAGCTATTACTGGGACGAGTCAGCACCTGTATCATAGATTTCTAACCAGAGCATGCATATCCATTTTATACAACACGAAGTTTTTGAGGCACCCGGCGTTTATCAGGATTGGGCATTGAGCCGCGGTTACACTATTGGTTTTTCAAAGGTTTTTGAATATGAGGCCTTACCGTCATCAATAGCGGCCATTGATTTACTGATTATTTTGGGAGGCCCTCAAAGCCCTGATACTTTGCTTGAAGACTGTCCCTACTTTGACGCCATTGCAGAAATGAAACTGATCAGAAAAGCCATAACAGCCGGAAAAGCGGTTGTTGGTGTGTGCCTCGGGGCTCAATTGATCGCCGCCGCCTTAGGTGCGAGTCACCTTCCCAGCCCCGAGAAAGAAATAGGTGTGTTTCCTATAGCACTCACTGAGGCAGGTATGTTGGATGAAAAGGTAAAACACTTGGGTGCTTTTTTACCAGTGGGGCACTGGCATAATGATATGCCTGGCCTGCCTGCGGGTAGTAAAGTGCTAGCTACCAGCCTGGGTTGTCCCAGACAAATTATTTCGTTTGCAAACCTGGTATATGGACTCCAATGTCATATCGAATTTACCAAAGAGCTGGTCGAAATGCTTGTTGAGGCCGATGGTGCTTTGTTCAGTCATAACCGACAATTTAGCTTTATACTGGAGCCGGACCAATTGGTTTCCTATGACTTTATGAACATGAATAACAAACTATTCGGCTTTCTTGATAGCCTGACACAAGCGTACCCAATCAGCTTATACTAAAGGCAAATATGCTTTGCTTTTTGCTTTATTAATCTCTGCCAATTAGTCCTGTTTTAAAAATGCCACGCTACCTTTCTTGATTATTTTTTTGTAAGCGTAAATCAATGCTGCTAAGGCTTTCAGCCCGTTTTCATTTTGCGTTAACAAATTTTAAAAACTGTGGCACGGTATTTTATATTATATCATATCAACATAAATTAACGCTATTGATTCAGTAAATAGCAATTTCTAAACAGGATGCTTAATACTTTCAGTAACTGCAATAATCTTATTGAAACAATGTGTAAAAGATATTTAAGAGCGTGTTAGTAGGGCTAATACGAAACCCCAGCTATAAAGCTGGGGAGGGCTTATACCTCCTGTTTCTACAGGAGGTCTTTTTTAAAACCATGAACTGATTTTAAACACTTATTAATTGTTTTGCAACAATTTCCATGCCTTTAAATTAGCAATGAGTAAGCTTTTGCTTTAATTCGTTTATAAATAAAAATATTAAGCTGTAATAGGCTCATTCATAATGTAAAGTTTGATAATTGCTGTAAATCATCTACTTAAACAGGGGTATGATGAGATAGTCTTTAATTGAATGTCAGATGTCGCCCTTAATGCCCGCAATGAGGATATGCCCCTCATCATATTGTGTAAATGTGAAGTCAGACTTGTTCAATGATTTTTCCTGCATTACTTCGTGCACTAAGGTCAGCAGGATAGTTACCTGTTGAATAAACGTATCACACTGTGATTTTCCCAACAGATGCAGTACATGTTCGTAAGTCAGTTCTTTCGTCATGGTGGTTTGGGGGCTACACTAAGATACGAAAGCTGCCACAAATTCAGATAAAGAAATATGAAATGATTATGAAATTTGCAAGCAGGTTGCTTCAAGAGATTAAATCCGTTTAATTAACACTTTTAATCTTTGAAAGCTCCTGCTCCGTCAAGCCGGCTGTGGCTAATACTGAGATAATGAAATCTGTTTTCCCGGTATTGTAGGTCTCCCGGGTAATACCCGTTTGAAGAGCCAGGGATTTCTTGAGCGCATAATAGGCATTAAATAGCCTGCTTTCTTCCCTTAGCTTGTTTCTGAATAATAAATGGTTTTTTAATGCCAGGCTATCGGAGTAACATACATATAAATGGTGTTCCATCCATTTATGATCTTCTTCAGAAACCGGGGTGTAGGCAGATGTTTGCCTGAATGCGAAACGCCCATTTATGCCCTGCTCACCCCTGTAGTGATAGCCAATCCTTTCCAGTTTGTCTATTATATCATCCAGCGAGCTTTTGTTGGCAATGATAATATCAATATCCAGAATAGGCTTAGCCAACATTCCGGGAATAGAAGTGCTACCTACATGTTGAATATCTATGGGAACACCTTCCAGTTCTGTTTGGAGCAGCTGACTGATCTGTTCAAACTTGACGGGCCAATCGGGGTTGTAGGGCTCGATAAATTTCATCAGCATTTAACTAAAATAGAAGTAAATAATATTGCAAATCTAAACCTGATTTTGTAAAACAAATATGCCAACGCTGGGAAAAGGAAAGTACATCCAGGCGTACACAATACATTATCAAAAAGGCACTTTAAAGCATTCATAAGTAGATATTTAATAACCGCTCTAATACCAGGGTATTTTAATTTAGCGGAAAACAGAAAAATATTTTATTATGTAGAACATAAATACGTATTTTTATCCTCTTCAATTACGCTTGTTATGAAAAGGATTTCGCTTTTCGCTCCGAATTTACTCGTACCAGCTATTAGCTGGATCTTTTGCCTGTGTACGCTCAATAGTTCCGCTCAACAGATCATCCACTTATATAAGGTGGTTCCTAATGCTATTGCTTCGACAGAAGTTCTTGAAAAATGGGATACGGCTTCCAATGGCCGGATTTTGGTGAGGAGCGTAACGGATCCCTCCCTGACAGTCTATTTACCCGCAAGGGATAAAGCCAATGGTACAGCCGTAATTATTTGCCCGGGCGGCGGATACTCTTACCTGGTGATGAACCGGGAAGGCAGTGAAGTAGCTGAGGCCTTTGCCCGGAACGGCGTGGCAGCTTTTGTATTGAAATACCGCCTGCCTAACGAAAAAATAATGGGTAATAAAACGATCGGGCCGCTGCAGGATGCGCAACAGGCTATGAAGCTGGTAAGAGAAAGGGCTGGCGAATGGAATGTAAATCCTAACCGGATCGGGATTATCGGGTTTTCAGCCGGGGGCACCTGGCTTCAACAGCTTCCACTCATTTTAATACCAGTGTGATAGTTAACGAAAAAGAAACCAGCTTGCGACCTGATTTTTCGATACTGGTATACCCGGTTATTAGTTTTGAGGATAGCCTGAGCCATAAGGGCTCCAGGAGAGCATTACTGGGAAAGGATACGGCGAGTAAGACTGCAATTACGCTTTACTCCAATGAGCAGCAGATCACCCCGGGCACACCTCCAACCTTTCTGTTGCATAGCTCAGATGATAAGATAGTACCGGTTGGAAATAGCATTGCTTACTACCAGGCTCTGATAAAAGCGGGTGTAAAAGCAGAGATGCACATCTACAGTACCGGGGGCCATGGCTATGGTTTACATAATAAAACCAATAAGGACGATTGGTTTCAAAGATGTATCAACTGGATGCAGGCTAATAGTTGGCTACAACCCTAATAACTATGCTGAAGCATATAAACGTTTTGTCATGAATCGATTCCTGTTTTTTATTACAATAACTATTACAATGATTATTTCATCCTGCGATACAGCAGAAAAAATAAGCCCCGCTTTCAAATGGTCCCAGTTAATTCCGGTACCCGATAAAGTAGGGTTTGCAGGCTCCTTCGGCGGCGTTAGCAATGATCATTTAATTATAGCCGGTGGCTCGCAGTTTCCTGAAGGTACCCGGCCATGGTCAGGAGGGGTTAAATCATGGAACGATAAAATACTGGCTTTAGAGAAAAACGGAAAAGACTGGAAGGAAATAGGCAAACTCCCACGTCCGATGGGTTATGGCGTGTCCCTTAACTGGAAGGATGGATTTTTATTAATCGGAGGTGCTAATCAAACACAGCATTTTCAAAATGTATACTTCCTGACCTATCAGAACGAACAGTTACTTATTGATACATTGGCTTCCTTACCTGGTCCGTTGGCCAATTCTTGTGGAGCAATTATTAATAATACGGTGTATATAGCCGGAGGTCTTTCATCTCCTGCCGCATCATCGGCTGAACATATTTTCTGGGCACTTGACTTAAGCCAGCCAAAAGAGAAGCAAAGCTGGAAAACACTGTCATCCTGGCCTGGCGAAGCAAGAATGTTGGGTGTGGCCGGCCAGATCAATGGCGAATTTTACCTGCTGAGTGGTACCAGTTTAATGGTTCCCAAGGATGATTCAGCAGTGCACAGGCAGTATCTGAAGAATGGGTTTATTTTCAATCCCGCTAAAGGATGGCGAAAAATAAAAGAACTGCCGCATCCCGTAGCCGCAGCACCTACACCTGCGTATACAAACGGAAATCAGCAATTATTTATCCTGGGGGTGATGATGGAAGTCGCGCCGAACAGAATGCTATTCTTAAAGATAAGCATCCCGGTTTTCGTACAGAAGTGCTGATGTACGATGTACAAAAAATGAGTGGACGGTGCCAGGCAAAGTGTATACCGATCAGCAACCCGATCCGAGAACAATCCCGGAGCCAGTACCTGGGCGCCGGTAACCACTCCGTTGATTGTGTGGGACGGTAAAATTATTCTTCCCCAGGGAGAAGCCAGGCCGGGGGTAAGAACCAACAGGGTTTTGGTAGCCAGCCCTCAGTAACATATCTAATCAAACTTACAGCAAAAGCTATTCAAATAATATGCAGCCACTAACTAAAGATACATGCAGGGGTAACTGGGGTACCCTTTTATTGCCTATTGAGCCAGATGATACAATTGACTTTTCGAGGCTATCTATTGAAATAGATATGTTAATTGCTGCAGGCGTCGATGGCATTTATTCCAACGGAACGGCTGGTGAATTTCACACTCAAACGGAAACAGAGTTTGATCAGATCAGCCAGTTGCTGGCGGATAAATGCAACGTAGCAAATATGCCCTTCCAGATCGGCGTATCCCATCCTATACCGGCTATCATGCTCGATCGGGTACGGCGATGTCAATCTCTGAAACCATCTGCCTACCAGGTTATATTACCCGATTGGGTAGCGCTAAGTGAACAGGAAGCGGAACATTTTTTCATCAGGATAGCCGCGGCAGCCGATACTATACCCCTGGTTTTGTATAATCCGCCTCATGCTAAAAAGTATTATCGCCCAAAGCCTTTGATCGTTTATTACATGCTGTTCCACAGATAATAAGCGTGAAGTTGCTGGATGGCGACCAGCATTGGTATGATCAAATGCGCCCCCTGGCAGACCGTGCAGCTTTCTTTGTACCTGGTCATCATTTAGCTACGGGAGTAGAGAGGGGTGTAGCAGCAGGTGCTTATTCCAATGTAGCCTGCATCAATCCAAAGGCAGCTCAGCGGTGGTGGCAGATGATGCAGAATGATATTGGAGAAGCATTAAAGGTACAAGAAGCGATTCAGGCATTCTTTGATGCCCATATAGTGCCTTATGCAAAAAGAGGATTCAGCAACCCGGCCCTGGATAAACTGCTGGCCGCTGTGGGGAGTGGGCGCCTGTAGGTACCCGCCTTAGATGGCCTTATGCCTGGATACCTGAGAAGGATGTTCCGGATGTTCGCAGGGAAGCCCATCAATATTTACCGGGGTGGTTCTTCGATCCTATTTAGTACCCTCATTTTTTAAAAATTATTGTCAAAAATAGCACCGTTTAAAAATAAAGCTTACATTTGTTATGTAGAACATAAGTACTAAATGAAGCTTGCAGACCAAATTGCCGACAGATCATTTATAGATAAGAAAGGATATTAACAATAGGGACGGACTTGCTTCCGCAAAGGAGTATCAGACAAGATCAAAACATTTTATACCCGGCCTGCTTAAATGAGGCTGGCACCCAGTATTCTCAATTATACAATGTGTGAATTATATATATGATTTGTTTATGAGCCCTACACGTGTTATAAAATTATTTTTACTGGTATTAACGATCGCTGTTGGTCATTCATCCACAGGCCAGGAGGTACCGTTGAGCCAGCGGAATTATACAATACCGCTTATTAAGGAGCGTGGTGTAATCATCTTATCCAGAACTGCAATCAGTGCACAAACAAAGCCCGGGGCACAATATCTTAAACAGCTTGTGTTAAACCTGGAGGGGACTACAGATCTAAAAGATATAAGTAGCGTCAAAGTTTATTGCAATACCGACAGCAACTACCTGTCAGAAGACGCGGCATTAAAAGCGCCTCTTTTTAATAATACTACATCGCTGTTTTCGGGAAATACCCTGACATTGAATGGTAACTTCCGGCTATCCGGTACGAAAAATTATATATGGATTGGTGTCGATGTTAAAGAGGCTGCGATGGTAGGGAATAGAATAAAAATCGGGATAGCCAGTATAACAATCGATAATATGATTGTGAAAAATGGTTTACCTCTTGCTTTCAGCTATCGTATTGCCAGTGCTGTTCGTCAATCCCAGCAGGACAATGTGCATACCTCCAGGATACCAGGACTGGCCACAGCGCTCAATGGTGATCTTCTGGCGGTTTATGATGCCCGTTATGATTCCCGCAGGGATCTGCAGGGAGATATTGATATTGCTTTAAGCCGCAGTACCGACAAAGGGAATACCTGGCTACCTATACAAAAGATCATCGATATGGGAACTTTTAATGGCTTGCCCGAAAAATTTAATGGAGTGTCCGACCCCGCAATATTGGTGGATAAAAAAACAGGGAACATTTTTGTAGCAGGTCTGTGGATGCATGGTGTTTTGGATGATAAGGGCAAATGGACCGAGGGACTTACTGACACCAGTAGTAATTGGAATCATCAGTGGCGGAATAAGGGCTCGCAGCCTGGCTTTGATGTCAGTCAAACCGCTCAGTTCTTAATAGTTAAAAGTACCGATAATGGAAAGACCTGGTCAAAGCCTGTGAACCTGACCAAAATGTGCAAGAAAGAGGAATGGTGGCTTTGGGCGCCTGCCCCGGAAGTGGCTTTACCATGGATGACGGTACATTGGTATTTCCAACTCAGGGAAGGGACAAAACCAGTAAAGCTTTTTCAACTATCACTTATAGTAAAGATGGTGGTAAAACCTGGGTAACCGGTAATCCGGGGTATCAACTATCCACAACCGAATGCATGGCAGCTCAATTGTCGGATGGATCCATCATGCTTAATATGCGAACCAATGCCAACAAAGACCTGCCTGGGCCAGGTAACGGGAGGGCTGTGGCGATTACCAGGGACATGGGACAAACCTGGACTGAACATCCTAGCTCACGTAATGCGCTGCCGGAGCCGGTTTGTATGGCCAGTTTGTATAAACATGTATACAAAGCCAAAGATGGCAGCAAAAAAATGTACTGTTATTTTTTAACCCCAATTCAACATCCAAACGTAATCAGCTAACATTAAAAGTAAGCCTGGATGATGGCAAGACCTGGCCAACTGAAAGATTTGTTTTACTGGATGAATTCAGTGGCAGTGGTTACTCCTGCATTACATCGGTAGATAATGAAACCATCGGCATTATATATGAAGGAAGCCAGGCCCATCTCATTTTTGAAAAAATAAAAATCAGCGAAATTATTCAATAAGATAAAGGCAGCCCGGATAACGGAAGCTGTTTGATCCAACCAATAAAACATTAAAAAAATCAGGATGAAAATAAATAAACTTGAAGGACTGCTTGCGGCAACGTTTAGTACATTTGATGAAAACAAAGAGTTGAAACTGGATCTTGTTCCGCAGGTGGTGGAGAAGCTGATTGCAGACGGTGTAAAAGGCATTTTTGTAGGCGGTACCAACGGAGAGGGCTTAAGTCTTTCTACAGAAGAGCGTATGGCCATTACTGAAGCTTATGTACAGGCAGCCAATAAACGGATACTGATATTTACCCATGTGGGCCATAGCTCCATTAAGGAGGCCCGTAAACTGGCAGCACATGCCCAGGAAGCCGGTGCAGATGCTATTTCCGCGGTTTCTGCATTCTATTTTAAACCACAGACAGCAGAAAACCTGGCCAATTGTATTGCACAGATTGCTGCGGCCGCTCCGGATCTTCCGTTTTATTATTATCATATTCCATCGGTGACAGGATTAACGGTAGGCGTGATCGATTTTCTGAAACATGCAGAAGCAAAAATCCCCAACCTGGCGGGCGTAAAATACACAGCGAATACATTACATGAATACCAGGATTGCCTGAATTACAAGAACGGGAAATACGATATCTTATTTGGATACGATGAGCTGCTACTGCCTGCTCTGGCAATTGGTGCAAAAGCGGCTATTGGAAGTACTTACAGTTTTGCCGCTCCCATGTACCAGAGAGTAATTGAACTATTTAACCAGAAAAAAATTGAAGAGGCTGCTGCTGCACAATTCGAATGCATTAAAATGATCAGGGCTCTTGGGAAGTATGCGCCTATTCCGACTCAAAAACAAATTTTAAAATTAACAGGTTTAGACCTGGGTGGTTGCCGGCTGCCGTTGGTAGCGCTGGATGATGCCCAATGTGACGATCTGAAGTCTTACCTGGAAGAAATATCATTCTTTGAAACCCTGGATCAGGCCAGGAAGCTAAAGGTTGAGGCGGCCCTCGTTGCCTAGCTGGATAAATAACGATATAGCCTGACCAAATAACGATATTGCATATGAATATGGAGAATCCCAAATACAAATGGACGGTAGTAGGCCTGCTCTGGTTCGTGGGGCTGCTCAATTACCTTGACCGGCAAATGCTCTCAACCATGCGGCCGGCCATGCAGATAGACATTGCCGAACTCCAAAGCGCAGAAACCTTTGGTATATTAATGTCCATCTTTTTATGGATCTACGGGTTCATGAGCCCGGTATCGGGAGTTATAGCTGACAGGGTTAACCGTAAATGGCTGATTGTATTCAGCCTCTTTGTTTGGTCTGCTGTTACCTGCATGATGGGTTTTGCAGATTCGTTTACCGAACTGAAATGGTTACGTGGCATTATGGGCTTAAGCGAAGCAGTTTATATACCTGCCGCTCTGTCCCTGATTGCAGATTTTCACTCTTCCAAAACCCGGTCGCTGGCAATTGGCATTCACATGACCGGTTTGTATTTCGGCCAGGCGCTGGGCGGATTCGGAGCTACTTTTGCTAAAGAGTACTCCTGGCATCAAACCTTCTATCTTTTTGGTTTGGTCGGGATTATCTATGCCATTGTACTGGCTGTTTTGTTAAGAGAAAAAGAGTAAAGGCTGTTCGAAGTCAGACAATACCAGAGCTACCAAAAGCCAATATTTTAAAAGGTGTGGGATGGCTTTTCAGCAACCTGTCTTTTTGGGTCATATTGTTCTATTTTGCAATGCCAAGCCTGCCTGGTTGGGCTACGAAAAACTGGCTTCCCACTTTGTTTTCTGATAGCCTTGGAATTGACATGGCTGTAGCCGGTCCTATTGCTACTATTACTATTGCCTCTTCTTCCTTTCTTGGAGTAATTATGGGAGGTATCGTTTCTGATAAATGGGTACAGAGGAACATCAAAGCCCGGGTTTATACCAGTGCAATAGGCGTTTTTTTAACTATCCCTGCCATACTGATTTTAGGCTTTGGTACTACCACTTTTGTATTGATACTGGCCGCTGTACTTTTCGGTGTAGGCTTCGGTATGTTCGATGCGAATAATATGCCGATACTATGCCAGTTTGTGCCTGCGAGATACCGGGCTACCGCTTACGGGCTGATGAATATGACGGGTGTATTTTTTGGTGCTTTTATAACCAGTATGCTGGGTAAGTCATCAGATGAAGGCCACCTCGGGCGTGACTTTGCCTTAATGTCTGGAGTAGTGCTGCTGGTCTTGATCATTCAACTGGCCGTTTTAAAGCCAAAGGTGCAGGAGCAGATGGATTAGAAATTGAGAGAAGTAGAAGAAAGAAATGATTGCTGCAGCTGCCACTGCCACTGCATAAAGTTTACATAATGATAATTCTGTAAGGGGTGATTTTTGGAGGACAGTGAAGCGGACTTTACTTTTGTAGAACATTAATACAAAATTCCGCTGCTCTCCGATACGGACAACCACCTGTAGTTTTTTGTTAGTCGCCTGAATTGTATAAAGCATAATATTTTACATATGGAAATGGTTCGAAAACTGCACGTCATTTTATATGTGTGCCTCTCATGTAGCATTTTATTGGTATCCTGTGCCAAGGAGCTCAACCAGTATTATAATCCTACAGGATCGTTAAACAAGAATATAGTAGAAGTATTGGAAGCTGATGGACGCTTCGCATTGTTTGTGAAAATGATCGATAAAGCAGGCCTGAGAAAAACATTGGGATCATCGGCCATGTATACCTGCCTGGCACCTGATGATCTACAGGTGAATGCTTATCTTACTAAACAGGGTTATAGTTCTGTTGAAACCGCTCCGGATGCCATGCTAAGAAGATATGTAAACTATCATTTCATCAACGGGATGTACTATGAGTATGATATTAATAAATTATATAACAGCGCTACTTCGTTAATCAATAAGTCGCGAGCAACCAATTTTACTACCCGAACAGAAGGAAACAACCCTGGTAAACGTATCAGGATTTTTTCAGGCTCCTTTTTGCAAACCCAGCTGGAAGATTATAGTACGCTTTACGGATCACCGGTTGGTGACAAAAAATTCCTGATTGAAGGGATTGTTATTGCAGAGCCTGATAAAGATGCCAGCAATGGGGTAATACATGTGCTTGGCGCTCCCCTCGATATTGCGCCACGCACTGATGAAGCATTGGCTTCAGACCCTGAAACATCCATTTTCAGTTCCTGGATAGAGAAGCATGTTCAATTTGAGTTGGGAGAGAAGGATGAATTTGGCTGGGTGGATACTACTTTATATAAATCCTTTTCGTTTGGCAGGAACCTGGCTAATGAAGCAGTGCTGTCTACCATATTAGCACCAACTGACGAAGCGATCCGGAAATACTTCCAACCCTATCTGCAGTATATCGACAATACGATTGATTCGGTACCCCGAAGAGTGATGTATACGCTTATCCGTTCGGCTATTGTTGAAAACCTCTGGTATAAAAGCGATCTGAAGAGACTGAACCCGGATTGGAAATCTATTTCAGGGTATTCGCGTATGATCGTTGATGTTCCTTCAGTCATATCGGGTTCGGTTCGCGCGAGCAACAGCTTTATCTATAAAGTAAATAAGCTGGTAGAATCTCCTGAAATGAGTAGTGTAGCAGGAGGCGTCTATTTGAAATATAAAAAGTTCAGCCAATGGTACTGGATGTTCTTAAGTGCAGGCCTGAGCGATGGTTTATTTGATTGGCAGTATTACCAGCATAGCCCTAAAACAGTATTGATACAATCTGATGATGTATGGGGATTTCCTCTCGCGGAGGATATGCTGGATGTAGACCGCTTGTACCGGGTGCAGCAATGCAAGGCTGGTATCTTTAACATTGATGTAAGGGCCGACGGTGGATTCAGGAAAAAATTCTACCCTACCAATTTTGGATATATCCTTTATGATAACGGAAAGTTTTACGACTATACCGGGAACTCGGTTAACCTGGTTTCGGCTACGCCCGAGTGGGAAGCTTCCAATGGAGCTATTTATGGTATCGATGGATTCCTGAAACCATTGGATAAACTGAATGATACCATAACGGTGTATAACCTGATGAAAAGAGATCCCGAGCTTTCTTTGTATGTATCTGCACTGGATCGCTCTGGTATTGCTTCGCAGTTACAACTCACCGGATTTTTACTTATTCGGTGATAGCTCCGAGAAACGCGGCCATTACAACGGCGGGTATTAATGTAGCTACATTAAATGCGACAGACCTGAGAAACTTTGTACAGTCTTATATCATACCCAATCGCTACATATTTACAGATGGCGATTTTAGCGGACAAATTGCCAACAAAAATGGTGAGCTGCTAACCATTGGAGGTCAGTGGGAAACCTTTGGAGTTACCAATACGGCAGGAAAAACAGTAAGACCCGTTGTATCGAATACGCAGGGAAGTAATGGCGTGATCCACAAAATCAATAGTGTATTCTAAAAAACTAAATGCTTTTCAAAATCATGAACAAAAACTTTTTCCATAAAGGTATACTCGTTCTTAGTTTCCTGATGACGGGCCTGGTTTCCGTAGCCCAGGACGGAACGGTGCTTAGGGGAGTCGTTTACGATAAGAATGGAGGTAAACCTTTATCCGATGTGTCTGTGATGATCGTTAATGCCAATAACCTGGCATTAAATGGTAACAAAACCAATGAGGAAGGTAAGTTTGAAATTGTCAATTCAAAAGGCGGCAGTAAGATCGCATTTTCCAATATGGGCTACCAAACCCAGGAAAAAGAGATCGGAGATAAAACTTTTTCACCATCTATCTTACAGAAGATAGTAGCTCCATGGAGATTGTAAAAGTGGTATCAACCGTTCAAAAGAAAGCGGATCTGGGTTTTTTGACTATTGATAAAAGAGAGTTATCGAGTGCAGTAGCATCGGTTGATCTGGAGAATACAGAAAAGATGCCCGTGGTAAACGTAGAACAGTTACTGCAAGGTATGGCGCCGGGATTGCAGGTGGTATCGGCCAGTGGAGATCCTGGCGCTGCAGCCAGTATCCGTATCAGGGGTATTTCCAGTATTTCGGGCATGAACGATCCTTTATGGATTGTAGATGGTGCGGAGATCATCGGTAATAACTACCAGGTAGCGAGCATCACCGATTTCGGCTTCAGTCCAATTGGTGACCTGGACCCTTCGGACATCGCTTCAATAGACATTTTGAAAGATGCTTCTGCAACAGCACTGTATGGATCAAGGGGAGCCAATGGGGTAATCGTTATTCAAACCAAAAGAGGAAAAAAGGAAAAGCGCAGTTACAGGTAAATACAAAATTTACTTTAACCGAAGTGCCACGTACGATACCTATGTTATCGGGTGATGAACAAAGAATTTATTACATTGAAAAGACCACAGGCGGGTTGGATAACGGTACTTCCTTCCTGGAACTCAGAGGTGATTTAACCCGCTCCGACGCGTGGATATTCAACAACAATACTAACTGGACAGATGCCATTACCAGGAAAGGTATATTTCAGCAATATAATACTGCTTTAAGTGGTGGTGGTGACCGGATCAATTACTATTGGGGTCTCGGTTACGCCAATCAATACGGAACAACAAAAGGAACAGGTTATGACCGTTTTAATACCAGGTTTAACTTAAACTATAAAGTGTCTGACCGTTTTAAAGTTACAGCAGACCTTAACTATACCAATTCATTAACTGACAAAAGAGGGCAGGAGCATCCGATCACCAATGGCAGCCAGGAACTCAATCCGCTATTGCTGGCACGGCAGATACCTGCTTATTTCCCGGTGTATTCACGCAACGGTTTAAATTATTTCCTTGATCGTAATATAACTATCTCTTCGCATTCCAGGTACAACCCGCTTGCGCTCATCGATTACTCTACTTATTTTACAAGGGCCAATCGTTTTATGGCATCTACTTCGGTAGACTTTAAGATTCGAAGCAATATCGATTTCAGGGCACAGGTTGCAACTGATTTCCGGGAATCTGCTGATGAGTATTTCCTCCCGGGCTATGCCACTGACGCCTTACCGGGAGAAGTATTGTACAATGCGGGGTTGCAAACAGAAGGTTACCAGCTGATGATCAACAGTAATAATCGCCTGACCTGGTCGGCCATTAAGAAGAAGGATCACCGCCTTACGTTTACAGGTGTATTAACCTACAATATAGACCGCAACAACTCGACCGAAGTACAATATTATAACAGTGCTTCACCGCAGCTAAAGTCAGCGGATGCCGCAGCAATCATCTCGGGCGCTACGGGCAACTATGGAACATCCAAATACCTGGGCATGTTTGTACAGGGGCATTACGCTATGAAGGATCGCTATTTTATTACAGTTACCGGAAAAACTGAGGGCGATTCAAGATACGGTGCTGATAATCCTTACTCAATTTTTCCAGCTATTGGCGGAGCCTGGGAAATCAGCAAAGAGTCTTTTTAGCAGACGCAGAATGGATTACTTTCATCAAACCAAGGTTTGCCTATGGCGTTACGGGTAACTTACCGAGGTTAAATAACCTTTACGATATCGCTTATGGCACAGGAACCGGCTACCTTGGCCAAACCTATACTTACCCATCCAAATTTGCCAATGATAATATAAGGGAAGAACGCACTACTGAGTACAACTTTGGTATAGACTGGAGTTTTTTCAAAGACAGGCTTACGGGTCAACTGGACTTCTATTCAAGAACCACCAATAACTTATTATTACAGGAACGCCTTTCATCTACCTTAGGTTATGCATCGCAGTACATCAATTTTGGAACCGTGCGCAACTCAGGTTGGGAGCTGGGTATAACCGGCATTATATTAAAAGGCAGCGATACCAAATTACGCTGGAAGTCATTTTTTAATATAGCTACGAACCGAAACAGGTTGATAAAACTACCGGAACTTTTTGATGCCAATGCTTTTACAGTCAGCCAGTCCGGGTTTACTTCCAAGTTACAGGAAGGCGATGTGGTAGGTGCCTTTTATGGGTATAAAGCTTTAGGTGTTTACTCCCGGGATGACGATGCTATTTTGAAAGATGCAGAAGGCAATACCATTTATGAGGCGGATGGAGTTACACCTAAGTATATGCGTTACGGTTCTGCTACGGGGCGCCAGTTCAGGGGCGGCGATATGATTTATTCCGATGTAAATGGAGACGGGGTAATTAATGAATTAGATCGCGTACAAATAGGCGACGCCAGCCCGCAGTTTTTTGGTGGATGGAACAATACTTTCAACTATCGGAACTGGATCGTGACACTGAACCTGCAATACCAGACAGGCAACGACATTATCAATGCCACTCGCCAGTACATGGAAAGAATGACGGTTTCGCACAACCAGTCTCAGTCGGTACTGGCCCGCTGGAGACGCCAGGGAGATGTTACCGATATGCCCAGAGCACAACCGGATAATTCCTGGAACTCGGCTGCATCAACCCGTTGGGTAGAAGACGGGTCTTACCTGCGTTTGAAAACCGTGTCTTTAACTTATACCGCGGGTAAGGAGTTTGTTAGAAAAATCGGATTGGGTGTGCGCCAGCTCAGCTTCTTTGTTACAGGATATAATTTGTATACCTGGACGCATTACCTGGGGCTGGACCCTGAAGTACCAATTACCGGTAGTGTGTATCTGTTTGGTATTGACAATGCCACCACAGCGCCGCCAAGGCAATATACACTTGGATTGAATATTGGTTTTTAGGTAAACAAAAAATTGAGTATCACCGCTGGCTAAAGCGATAAAAAATAAACAGATGACAGCAAGAATAAAATACTGCATACTGATCGTGACAATTACCTTGTCTTTCTCTTGCAATAAACTACTGGAAGTGGACGTGCCGGATAACCTGGTGCACAACGAATTCTGGCAAAACCGTAACCAGGTTTTTGCATCATTAATCGGGCTATACACTTCTGTACAGGGTAATTTGAATTCTTACCAGATATGGGGCGATATACGTTCCAGCTTATATGAGCCCGGACCCGCAGAAGCATTCACTACCAACCATGCGCAGTTTTTGTCACATGATATCTATCCCGACAATAGCCTGCTATCATGGAGCACGGTTTATAAATCTATCGGATGGATCAATTCTTTTATTAAGAATGCGCCCAAGGGTTTAACGAACGATCCCACTTTTAAAGAGGAGGAGCTGAAAACGATGATGGGAGAAGCTCACGGACTAAGGGCCCTCAATTATTTTTACCTCGTGAGAGCCTTTAAAGAAGTGCCGCTTATTACTGAGCCCTACGAGTCAGACAATCAGCAGGTAAATACGATTGCATCGCCGGAGTCTGCAGTATTGGACCTGATAGAAGCCGATCTTACAATAGCTTTGGCACAGGCTCCCGAAACATTTGAGGAGGTTACTTACCGTTATGGAAGGATCACCAAAAATGCGGTGAGAGCTTTATGGGCCGATGTAAAGCTTTGGAAGAATGACTACCAGGGCGTGTTAACCATGTGCGCACCTTTAGACCAACAATACCAATCGAGGCTGCTGGCCCCTTTGGAATGGTATAGCATTTTTAATCCGGGTAATTCAGCAGAAAGCATATTGGAGCTGCAACACGTACAAACGGGTCCTGCATCTCCGGTATACAATTGGTTTGCGAACTTTTCTACAACTGCTACCACCGGGCCGGCCTATCTGGCAAACCCTGTTAACCTGTCATTAGCTAACTCAGAGGTATTATACCCTACTGCTTTGCCCGGCTATATTAGTTCAGATACGATCAGGTTTAAGGAGTTTTCCAGTTATCGTTTGGGAAGCAGCATTGCCAATGGCTATGGCAACGGCGTTGAAGTATATAAATTCCTCGGACAACAGGCGTATCAACTTTCTTACAGGCCTAACAATGACAGAAGAACGGTAAATTATATTCTTTACCGTTATCGCGAAATTTTGTTCATGAAAGCTGAGGCCCTTGCTATGCTGAATCGGTATGCCGAAGCTGAAGAAATGATCAACCTGATCAGAGAGCATTGCAATATTCCCTTGCTGAACCCGGGGAAGGTGGGGAAGGAGAAGAGTTCTTCAGCCGGTTATTAATGGAAAGAGAAGCCGAACTGGGTTTTGAAGGTAAAGAATGGTTTGCAGCTGTAAGAGTAGCCAAGAGAGCAGGCATGCAAAACGTATTGCTTACCAAGTCGGCAACCAATAACTCAATGGGATACTCCTACCAGGTTACACGAGCCAGACTGCTAAACCCGGAAAGCTGGTTTTTACCCTATCACCGGACGGAGATTGAGAATAATCCTAAGCTTCAGCAAAAAGATTACTATAAAAATAAATAGAACCGATCAGTTAAAAAATCAATAGTATGAAACGTCTCTCTGTTATACTTATTGTATCTGTTATACTGTTCACCACCAATTCCTGCAAAAGGGAAATGTCGGGTGCGCGCTACGATTCGAATGATGAAATGCAGATCATGGATTATATAGACACGCGCCCGGACCTGAGCATTTTTAAGGAGCTTACGGATTATGTAAAGCAACGCAATCTGTTAAAGACAGCTGGCTCTTATACGGTATTCATTCCGAATAATGCAGCTTTTGAGCAACTGTTCAGAACTTTGTCCGAAACCGGGCAAACGGTAACATCCATAAAGGATAGAAGCCCCGAATTCTGGATCAATTACTTCAGGTATCATTTACTGAATGAGAAGATCAACGCTAATGAATTTGAGTTTGGTCCCTTACCCGCTCCAACAGTGTTCAATAACAAATACCTGATTGCCGATATCAGCGAATCTTACAACGCTATTAATTTAAATAATGCCGCTACCATTGTAGAAAGCAATATTGAATTTACCAATGGCTATGTAAACGTGGTAAACAATGTGTTGAATCCACCTGTAACCTCGGTATACGAAACACTGAAGCAAAGCGGCAAGTATAATACGATGCTCAATATATTTGAGGAAACGGGCTATGGTCGTTACTTAAAAGACAGTACGATCACTTTATTTGTTGAAAGCGATGAAGCACTAACAAGAGCTAATTTCAATAAAGGCAGCATCCCTAACATAGAAGATTGGGTGAAGTACCATATTCTTCCTGATTCCAGTTATTTTCTGAATATTCTAAGTGGCAAACGCTTTTATTCGCTATACACAAAAGAAGCTCAGAGCTTTAAGGTAGATGCTTTCGGTAAATATTTTATCAACGAAACCTTTCCATTTAATCAAACCAAGGCTTTAGGCATTGATAAAGTGTGCAGCAATGGTATTTATCACACATTAGATACGGTATTGCAGATCGTGGAGGCTAAGCCGGCAACTATACGTTTTAACATGTACCCTCCGGGAAGCCCCTATGGCGCACAAAACGTGTTTACTGAAGCACCTGCTTCTATAGTGCTAAATACCGGAACTCAAAGTTACCACCAGAATAAAGAACCTAAAATTGTTGCGTTCAATGCCATGCAGGTAGGCGATTATTTTTGGTTTACGGTGCCTGATGTGCCTGTGGGCAAATACCGGATCAGGATGTTACACCGGGGCGCAGCTACAAGAGGGAAGTTCCTGGTGATTTATAAAGATATACTGGTAGCGGAAAATATTAATATGGCGGTTAGCAATGGCACATTCGAAGAATGGAATTACCTGGTATATAATAATTGCGGAGAAATTAATGTAACGGAAAGGTCAGATGTTACGCTCTATTTCGCATTTGCCGGATTTGGCAGCAATAATAGTCCTTCTTACTGCTGCGATATGCTGATGGACATGGTAGACCTGATACCCGTAAACTAACATTTAAATAGCAGAAATGAAATACAGTTCGAAATATTTTAGAATGCTTACCTGGAGCGGCTTAGTCATGTTGAGTAGCTGGCTGGGAGAGGCTCGTGCTCAAAGTACTGAAGACTCTTTGAACGTAATACGGATGGACAAAATTGGAATTTTAAAGCCGGTTACTCCGCTAAAGATCCCAAAGCAAAGCGACGCCGTTTCATTCGCTGAATTATTGCCGGGAACAGCTGGTGTTCAGGTAACCGAAACCGGGGTGATTGGCGCTGCTCCCTTACTAATGATCAGAGGGATTAATACCATTAATCTTAGAACAGGTCCTACCATTTATGTAGATGGTATCCCCATAAAGTATTCGAGAGAACTGTCGCCTTTCTTGTCTAACTATGAACCTACCCGCTTTGGCTTTTTGAATATAAATGACATTAGATCCGTTAATATTTTAAAAGATGCCAAAGACCTTTCGGCATTAGGTGGACGTGGGTCTAACGGGGCGATCTTCTTATCTACAGACAGAGGGGAGTTTGGTGGTACCAAGATAGAATTTACGGCCAACACCGGTTTTCTACGCGCCAATTACGAAGCGAACAGGATGGGAGCAGACCAGTTTAAGACCTATCTTTCCTCTTACCTGAAAGAGAACGGCGCTTCGGACGGAGATATTGCAGCTAATCCTATTTTTAATCCTTCATCAGCTCAGTATAACAATAATACCGATTGGGTAGATATGGTAACACGTCCAGGCCGTTATAACGACTATCATGTTAAATTGAAAGGAGGTTCGGGCGATGCGAATTATATGTTCAGCGTTGGCCATATGGGGCGAACCGGTACTATTGAAGAATCAAAGTTCAACCGAACCACCATGAGGTTTAACCTCGATTACAAGCTGTCACCCAAATTTGAAATATCCAATAACCTGAGTTATTCCAATACAGGATCAAGATACTCCGAAGAGGGATACAACCGGGGTGTACACCCGTTTTTGCGGCTGCAACTAAAGCACCTTTTATGAACGGTTATTCGTATAATGATGAAGGCGTGCAAACCAAATTATTGGCCGATGTAGACGTACTGGGCAAAAGTAATCCCCTTGCACTGGTTCAGAATATGAAAAATACCAATGAAGAAAACCGGGTGGATGGTATCATATCGGGCCTTTGGCATATTGATAAAGATTTATCCCTCAATACTTCATTGTCCGTTAGCTACTATAATATGCGCGAAAGTCAGTACAGGCCTGCGCTAGGCATAGTATCAGACAGGAACAGGATCAGGCAAAATGCCAATCGCAATTCAAGTGAATTTACTTTTATCTGGAATACCTATTTGCTTAAAACCGGTAAGTGGTCGGAGCGCATAAAATACCAGGGCCAGTTAGGTGCCTGGGCAGAGACTTACGAGGATAAAGCGCTTTTTGCCCGTAAGATCAATGCCGGTACTGATGATTACGAGACTTTAAAGCAGGGTATTGTGGACAGTGCTTCCAATACCCGGTTCAGGTCTAATTTAAACAGGTTCTATTTTACGGGTAATCTTGATTTCTTCAGTCGTTTATCATTGTCGGCAAATGTAAACGCCGAAGGCTCCTCTAATTTCGGACCTAAAGGCCGCTGGAACTTTTATGGTGGCGCCGATGTATTGCTGGATCTGCTGGATCGTTCAAAACCCAATCAGCTGGCATTGCGTGCAGGAGCCGGACGAACGGGTAACTATGATGTGCGTGGATATTACCAGGATAATCTGTACTATGCCATCAGCTATTTTGGATACGGTGGCGTGTACCTCGGCAATGTTGCCAACGAACTCATAAAGCCGGAAATAACGGATGCCATCGATGCGGGTATCAGGTTAAGCTTATTCAACCGGAGACTGGATATCGATGCAGGATATTATCACCATAATACCAAAAACCTGATCAGCTTCCGTAACTATCCTATTGAGTTGGGTATTGATCCTCAATTTGAAAACAGCGGAACTGTTTCGGCCAGTGGGATAGAATTATCCGTTAATGGTCGCATCATTGATAAAAAGGAGATGACATGGAATGTATATGGTAGTCTTTCAACATTGAAGAACAACGTAGAGCAATTAAATAACGGAGACATCATCAGGACAGTTGCCAATATCAGCGGTATTGCCCGTGAATCGGAAACCATCGGTTCTTTTTACGGATATCGTATAAAAGGCGTTTTCCAGTCAGAGGCTGATGTGAATCTTAAAAAAGCCGATGGAACCGCCTACAAACCCGGTGATTATATGGTAGAAGATCTGAATGGTGATGGCAAGATCAATGAGCTGGACAGGCAGGTAATTGGAAAACCATTACCCGATTTATTTGGTGGCTTTGGAACAGGTTTTCGTTATAAAAGTATTTCTTTAGATGCGGGCTTTTCTTTTGCCTATGGCCAGGATATCTATAACAGTTTTAAACAACAAATGAATTGGATGGGTGACTATTCCAACCAGTCGCCCGATGTAGCCGGTAGATGGAAATCGGCTACCGATGAGGGCAACGGCCTGAGCCGCGCGGCATACGGCGATCCTTCTTTTAATGGCGTGGCTTCCGATCTTTGGATAGAAGATGGTAGCTATACCCGCCTGAAATACCTGACTTTGGGATATGAACTACCGATTAAAACCAAGTGGACATTTATTAAAGGAATAAAAGTAAATGTTACAGGGGAAAACCTGTTCACTTTAACTTCTTACAGCGGTTTGGATCCGGAAGTTATTTCTTCCTCAGACCCCTTGTCGCGAGGGATTGATTTTGGTGCATCACCGCTACCTAAATCCATCATACTCGGTGTAAAAGTTTCTTTATAAGAATAAAAAATTGGGACATGAACAAAACATATTTTTCTAATAACAGGGTGAGTCCATTAGCACTGGGATTCTCATTGCTGATTCTCTGCATTTCTATAGCAGGTTGCTCAGGCTTCTACGACGTTAATCCTTATTCGGTAGTAAAGGATGAGGATTTTAATAGAAACAGGGATGATCTGAATGCTGCTGCTATGGGTATGTACCAGCCACTTTCGCAGGAAGTACATAAGTTTTTATTGTGGGGAGATGCGCGTGCAGATATGGTTACAACCGGTCAAAAAGAGCCCGACCCTTATATTAATGAGTTTGTATTAAATGCCGTAAGCGTACAAAACCCTTATACCAATTATGCCGGCATTTATAAAACAATAGCACGTTGTAACAGGCAGCTGGAGAAAGTGTATGAGGTAGCAAAGCTGGATGATAAGATACTGGACAGGGATGCCGGCGCATTTTATGCAGAAGCCTTGTTGCTGAGAGCTTATTCTTATTTTCTACTGGTTAAGAATTTTAAGCAGTTTCCTATCATCCTTTCAGATCTGGCTGAAAATTTCAGGTATGTAAACGAATCGGGTGATACGGTAGTTAGAAAAGCTCAGTCCATGACCAATGCAGAGATCAGGAATGGTTTTTACTATATGAATAACCGGGAAGATATTCTTCGCATGATCTATAACGATGCTTTAACGGTTTTAGGTATTTTGCCCATCAACTACCTGTGGAATCGTAATACGCTTCCGGCCCAGGAAAGGTATGGCCGGGTATCGCAGGCCATGGCAGCTACTTTCGCATCCGAGCTGGCGCTTTGGTTAGGTGATTACCAGGCTGCTTCTGCCTTTGCCAATTCCCCGGTACGAAACAATAATCATACATTAGGAACTTCAGGAACCTGGATCAACCAGTTTACAGGTTCCTTTGCTTCGCTGCATTCTATGTTTTTACTGGGATATATGTACAACAATGCTTTCGAAGGTAACAGGCTGCAGGAGTTTACTTCTTCAGTTGCCAAAGATGGCGGCAGGTACTATCTTAAACCGGCTTCCCAGGTAATAAAAATATCTTTTCTTATGAGGGCGGTGATATACGCACTACTTTCAGCTACAAAGTAGTGAATGGTGATACGGTTATCTGGAAATACATTGGTTCAGATAACGTGGCTTCCATGCGTCCCGCTTTTCAAAGCGATGCCAGCTGGAATTTTTACAGGAGTGCGGATGCTTACCTGATCAAAGCCATGGCCGACCTGATGTTAAATGACTATTCTACGGCATTCAATTTTGTGAATATGCTTCGGGTAGCAAGGGGCTTAAAGGAGCTGGATCCTTTGCAAACCAACTACCGCGACAAAGAATATATGCTGGGGTTGATCTTCAAAGAAAAAGCCAGGGAGGATGCTTTTGAAGGTAAACGCTGGTACGACCTTATGTTGTGGTCGAGGCTGTCTGGCAAGAACCAGCTGGCAGATGCAGTTGCCGCCAAATACAATTCGCCGCAAAGTGAAACAATAAAAGCACAATTACAAAATCAGGACAATTGGTATATACCTATCGATCCGCTACTGTGGTAAGGGGTACTATTAACAACTAAAAATAATAAGCACTCAAGGATCAACTATAAAATATGAAAAAGCTTATCTTATTCATCGTTCCCATCTGCTTCTCATTGCTGATGATACTAACAAGCGGATGTTATAAAGAACAGCATTTCGATTTTCCGGGACCTTACCCTGACTCGAGCCGCGCCAACACCACCGATTCGCTCCCGTTTCCATTTGATAAAGAAAGGCAGGCAGGCGTTTGGTTAATGAAGGATGGTCTGGCAGATAATGGTAAAATTCTTTTTAAAGGGTTTACCGATTATAAAGCTATGAATGATACGGTATCCTGGGTTAAGGAAAACTATGGTATGCGATTAATTCCGCACCGCAATTATTACCCGCTCACCAATGCAGACCATTTGGGTGGTGACCCCAACAGCTATACTTACAACTGGGCGATGTCTAAATACTTTGTACCGGTAGGTGATGGCAAAAGCTTTTACATGTACGCGAAAGTTACAGTGGGTACTTTTAGCGGTACAGCGGCGGGCCTGGATTTAGGTCGCAGCTGGGAAACAGGGGGAGTTTTATATTTGGGTTTGATGGCAACAGTAACGTAGCACCTACTTTTTCGTCGATTTGTATGGTAAACTGGGCGCCTCTGTTAACCCCGATCTGGGGTGGCCTACCGCCAACGAAGTAATCGTACCAGGTGTTCCGGCTGAAATGGAAGTCGTGATCCATGACAACCTGTTTTATATGAAGATCAATGGCACGCTATGCTTCCTTTTCAAATTGTCGCGCGAAAACCTTTACTACTTTACGCCAACAATCCGGCCATGGCGCAATTTTATTACGGTACATGATTTTTACATGGAAAGTACGGATATGTACACCGTCGATTATGCCATGCATGAAAACGAAAAGGGATATGCACGCATACAGGCTCCGGCCCTTACTAAAGCCGGCAATGGTAATCTCTTACTTTTTGCAGAGGGTAGAGGCGCTCCACGGACTGCATTTGAAAGGGTTGCTCAAAATACAATGCCGGTAGGAAATACAGACATCATCATGCGCAGATCTGCCAATAACGGTGAAACCTGGGAAGACAATATTTCAGTAATCGCGGGTGAAGGTTCGGATGATACGTATGGTTTTCCCCAGGTGGTTTCAACTGCAGATGGTAAAATTATTTTGCATTATAATAAGCTTACAACTACTGTAGCGGCCAACGGCATGTTTAGTTATCCGGCAGAACAAACAATGTACCAGGTGGTATCTACGGATAACGGAGCAAGCTGGTCTCAACCCGTTGATATAACAGCGCCTTTGAGAGATATCAGTCGCGGTTTTGTAAAAGGCAGTCCGGGTCATGGCATTCAATTACAATCTGCTACTTACAATAACAGGTTAGTAATGCCGTTGATCTATGGCGGAACCTCCATTAAAGTAGCCATATCCGATGACAATGGTGTTACCTGGAGAAAAAGCCAGAATATAGGGGGCACCAATATCGTATCGGGTTCGGTGGTAGAACTGGCAGACAACCGATTGATGCTGACATTGTCTCATAGTAATACAGCACCACAAAGCAAGCTGGTATGCTATAGCAGCGATGGTGGCGACAACTGGACAACGCCGGCAGCTATTGGGTCAGGTGTTGCTACTTCAACCTTTGGACACATGTACAGCGGTATTACATTAAAAGATAATAGTGGGAAAATTTACCTGGTTAACCCGGTAGGAAGGGAAAAAGATGCACAGGTATTTAATGGCCCTAACTATGGCATTACGCCAATGGTATTTGAAAGCAGCAATAATGGAACATCATTCGTGCAGGCGGGAGCTTTGTTTAAAAAGACCGCTTACAGAGGCTATGCATCGCCCATTGGCAATATGGATGCTGTTTTTGCCAATGATGGAAAAATGATAGTAGCAGGAGAAGGCGGTGTAGAAAGTCCGCAGGAAGGGATTGTAGTTTACAGGAGATAATTACCAACTTGATTATGAAACAATATTTACCGATATCTTTTTTAAAACTTGGATACTTACTGTGCCTGATTTTCGGGAGTATTGAGATGGCTCTCTCTGTAACTGGGTTGAGGCATAATAGCTTTGTTTTAGGTGATAGCACGGTTAAAGGAACAGTAGGTAAAAAAGCTGGCGTAACCACCACACGTGTTTTCTCTCACAGCAGCGACGGCTATAATTCTTTTCGTATTCCTTGTTTGGCAAAGGCAAAGAATGGTAACTTAATCGCTTTTGCAGAAGGCAGGAAACAGTCCATACTCGACTATGGTGATATAGACCTGGTGTACAAAATATCAACCAACAATGGTGGCACCTGGTCAAAGTTAAAAGTTGTAGTAGCCGAAGGTGATGGTACCTGGGGAAACCCTACTGCTGTTACAGATCAGGAAACGGGGCGTATCTGGCTTTTCCTTTCCTGGAATGATGGAACACATAGCCAGCACGGCGGATCCTTTAACGGCAAAACCTACACTGCCATTAAAGAATGGGGCCAACGAAAGATTTTTGCTACTTATAGCGATGACAACGGACAATCCTGGGTTAAGCCGGTTGATTATACCAATAGTCTCTTGCCTTCCAATTATAGTTGGGACGCGGTTGGACCAGGTATTGGCATACAGGTAGCCAATGGTGCCCATAAAGGAAGACTGATCATTCCGGCTGGCCGTCGCAACATCTACAGTGATGATCATGGCGCTTCCTGGAAATACGCACCCATACCCGCCGGAACATTTGAAGGCACCATTGTAGAGTTGTCTGACAATTCGCTGATGCGTAACGATAGGGGCGTTGGAGCTAAATGGTCTAACAGTCATACACGATTCATTGCTACAGGAACTATTGAAAACGGCTTTTCTGTTTTTACAAAAGATGATCACTTACCCGATCCCCGTTGCCAGGCATCCATATTAAGATACTCGTTTTCACCCAACATTTTGTTATTCCTTAATCCCGTACAAAATGATAAAGATGGGGCTGCCAACCGTTGCATAATGACTATTCGTTTAAGCGAGGACGATGGCGCCACCTGGAAATATGCAAAGCTGCTTTACCCCGGCCTGGATAAAGACAGTTTGTGCAGGGGCGGATTGGGCGGCTATTCCAGCCTGATGCAAACAGCAGATGATGCCGTAGCCGCAATGACGGAAGTCAATCATAATGTAGTAAAAGTACCGGTAGCTCAAAGAAGGTTTTCGATAGATTTCCATAAGTTCACTATAGACTGGATCAAAGAATAAAGTAAACGCATGAAGCAGCTAATGATATTTCGTCTTTTTGATAAATACTTTTTTCCCTGTTACTGGTAGTTCTTACCGCAACGGGTTATGGACAAACAAAAAGCAAACCCAATGTTCTTTTTATTGTAGCCGATGATTTGAGGCCGGATTTAGGCTGTTATGGAAATAGAAAAGTAATTACTCCCCATATAGATCAACTGGCAGCTAACAGTGTTGTATTCAATAATGCCTATTGTCAGCAGGCCGTTTGCAACCCATCCAGGGCCTCTGTTTTAACAGGACTTCGTCCGGATCAGAATGGGGTTACCGACCTGGTCACGCATTTCAGGGAAAAAGTTCCCGATGCTATTACCTTGCCACAGGCGTTTAAAAACGGAGGTTATACCACTGTCAGCGTGGGCAAAATTTTTCATAATACCAAAAAACACTGGATGCTATCTCCTGGTCAATGCCTCAAATGGCAAATGTTTCGGTTAGCAATAATGAGTACTTCCTGGAACGAAATAAAAAAGGAGGAAAAGCGGATGCCTTTGAATTTACCGAAGGGGAAGACGAAAAATATCCTGACGGTCAGATTGCGCGGGAAACAATCAAACTATTAAATAAGTTCAAAGACTCCGGAGAACCCTTTTTCCTGGCTACCGGATTTAAAAAACCCCATCTACCTTTTTGCGCGCCGCAGAAGTATTGGGATTTATATCAGCATACTGATTTTTCTGGGATAACTAATAAAGAAAAACCCGCAGGAGCTCCACCTATTGCCTTTCATCAGTGGCAGGAACTCAGAGGTTATACCGACATTCCAAACCAAGGAGCGCTCGATGCACAAAAGGAACAAGACCTGATACGTGCTTACTATGCCTGCATCAGTTATGTAGATGTGCAGATAGGGAAAATCATGAAGGAACTGGATCGTTTAGGATTGAGAGAGAACACTATAGTTGTGCTATGGGGTGATCATGGATATCATTTGGGAGAGCAGGATCTCTGGTGCAAGTCTACCAATTTTGAAATGGATACGCGTATTCCCCTGATCATATCGGCCCCGGCTGTTGCCCGAAAAAACGGGATGACAAATGCTATTGTTGAAGCGGTAGATATTTATCCCACACTGGCAGATTTATGCGGTGTTCAGCCCGGTACCAGATTAAGTGGCAAAAGTTTAAAATCATTGATATCCAATCCGGGTATGAAATGGGACCATGTAGCCTACAGCCAGTTTTGCAGACCCTATAAAGCCATTACGGCACAACATCCCACAGATATGGGTTACACCGTTCGCGATAAAGGCTTCAGGTATACAGCCTGGTATAATTTAAGTACTAACCAGGTTGAAGCAAGAGAATTATATGATATGAGAAAGTCGGAGGTTGAAACCGAAAACCTTGCCGGGCAAAAGAAGCATCGCCAGGTGGAAAACAAACTGGCAAAAATGCTGGATGCCTATAAACAACACCCGTAACAATTATTTTCAGATCTATTAAATATTAAAAATGATGAGATCAGGTATTTTAACGATGATTGCTGTTGTATTCATGATGCCAATGATCGGCACCGCGCAATCGAAACTCTCTAATGCAAATATTCAAAAGTCGGTACTTTGGGAACAGGGCAAAGGCAAGTATAAGAACTATAGGATACCGGCCGTAGTAGTAACGAAAAAGGGAACCGTACTGGCCTTTTGCGAAGCCAGGGAAGCTGGCGACACCGGTGATATCGACCTTTTAGTTAAACGTTCAAAGGACAATGGTAAAACATGGAGCGAAGAATTGCTGGTGTGGAACGATGAGCAAAATACCTGTGGCAATCCCTGTCCGGTGGTAGATATGGAAACCGGTCGTATCTGGATGGTTACCTCATGGAACGATGGTAAAGATGGGGAAACTGCGATAGTTAATAAAACATCGAGATCTCCGCGTTTACCTTTATATGTTATTCTGATGATGACGGATTGACCTGGTCAAAACCTGTCAGCATGGGAGACGCAACAAGGGATACATCGTGGGGATGGTATGCCACAGGCCCTGGTATAGGCATACAGGTAAAAAACGGAGCCTATAAAGGAAGATTGGTGATACCCGCCAATCATAGCTATGACGATCCTGCGGGTAAGATCAGGAAAGGCCCTTACGGGTATGGCGCACATGTGCTGTATTCAGATGATCATGGTAAAACCTGGAAAAAGGGGAATCGATCAAACCTGGATGTAACGAAAGCCAGGTAACCGAGCTCGCTGATGGAACGTTGATGATGAACATGCGTTCTTATAATGAAAAGTTTTCAAGAGCGATCAGTACCAGTAAAGATGGAGGAGCTACCTGGAGCCCCATTAGTCATGATTACCAGCTTACCGAATCCATCTGCCAGGCAAGCATTCTCAACTTTGGACAAGTACAGGGAAAACCTGCATACCTGTTTCTGAATCCAGCTGTATCAACGGGTAGAACCCATATGACTTTGAAAACCAGTTTTGATAATTGCCAGAGCTGGTCTAACAGCAAGCTGGTGTATGCCGGCCCCTGCGGTTACTCCAGCTTAACCAAGTTGCCCAACGGCAGGGTAGGTCTTTTTATCGAAGCAGGTAAGAAAAAATCATACGAAAAAATGATCTTTATTTCCTTTCCCGCTGAAACCATATTTACTGCGGGATCTATGCTGCAAGCGAGCGATATATAATATAAAATCAGGCCCTGCAATTTTTATTAATCATGCACCGTTTACTTGTTTCAATACTTCTATTTTTTAAAATATCTGCATTCGCGCAGATACCGGTTGAATCTGTAGTTTGGCCGCAGGCGGCACCTGGCGATGCAATAAGGGAACATTTTGTATATGGATTAGCAGTAGCTGCTGATGGTACGGTGCTGGCATTTTCTGAGGGCAGGTTGCGCCCGGGAGATGCAAGTCCCCATCATATTGTATTAAAACGAAGCCAGGATAGTGGCAAAACATGGCTGGCATCCCAGGTCATTGTAAAAAGTGATGGAACCAGTTGTTATGCCAACCCAACGCCTGTTGTAGACAAAAAAGGAACCATTCACCTATTTTATGCACAGAATTTTCATAATGACTCTTCAGCGCTGTATTGTGTAAGTAGTACAGATAATGGAAGAAGCTGGTCGGCGGCTTCGGTATTAACACATTTGTTTGCAGATGATCCGTATCAAAGAAGCTTTCATCTTCCTGGTCCGGGCCATGGTATCCTGTTAAAAAATGGTCGTTTACTGGTACAGGTATGGCACCGGCATAGTATTAGCTACTCACAGCTTCAAAGAAAGTATGGTGTATCAACCCTGTATAGCGACGACCAGGGAGGAAGCTGGAAAAACGGCGCTTATGTGCCCATGTCGGATAGTTTACAGGGAAATGAAAGCCGCCTGGCTGAACTTGGTAATGGAACGGTTTTGATGGATGCGAGGCCCAGTGGTACTGCTAAGCAACAAAAGAGGCTAACATCTTTAAGTAGAGACGGGGTAAAACCTGGAGCCCATTTAAGGAAAGTACTAAAGAAGCTTTTACAACGGTAGATGCCGGATTGAATATCTTCAGGTATGGTGCTGCCAGCTATTTGCTTTCAAGTTATCCCTCGGGGCCGGGCAGACAAAACCTGGTTGTACAGGCTAGCGGAGATCGAGGAAAGAATTGGCTTCAGCCAAAACTAATTGCAGAAGGTAAGGTAAATTATTCTGATATAGCTGTGCTGAAAGATGGCTCTGCGTTAGTTCTATATGGCAAGGGCACGCCAAAAGAAGTGGTGATGCTTAGGTTGACCAGCGACTGGATTAAAGAGCATGTAGTAAATAGAAAGTGACAAAGAATATAGCATCTTGTTTCTTTTTGTCCTACATATTCATAAATAATTCTACTTTCGTTTTAATAAAAATTTTCAATATTTCGTATGGCTAATGGAAACCTCAGTAATGACATTCAAAGAATAGAGTCGGCAACTATGGCCGACATGGTGGAACTACGATTAAGAGAATTTTTAAAAAGAAAGCTTTTAAACCCGGTGATGCACTTCCCAAAGAACTGGAACTGGCTGAAGCACTTGATGTAAGCCGCAATGTGGTGCGGGAAGCTTTAAGCCGGTTGCGCATGCTAGGAATGATTGAGTCGAGAAAAAAGCGGGGGACTATTTTGGTAGAGCCTGATATTATGAATGGTTTCGAGCGCGTAATGGATCCGCTGCTTTTAGATCAGAGAACCCTGCAGGATCTGTTTGAGTTAAGGCTGGTTTTAGAAATGGGATTAGCCGACCTCCTTTTCGCCCGTATCACCGATAAAGGAATTGCGGAACTGGAAAAAATAGTAGAAAAAGAAGTAAACAAAATACAACAACCCTTCCGGCTAAAGTTTGAAATAGATTTTCATAGCAAGCTTTACCAAATGACAGGAAACGACACTTTCCGTCGTTTTCAAAATATATTATTACCCGTATTTGAATATGTTGTTAAAGAAGAGCAGCAGTTAACCGGTAAAGCTAAAGTAGGAAAAGTAACGCATCGGGATCTCCTGGAGCTGATCAAAAAGGAAAACCGGAAGATTTTCGCAAAGGAATGAAAGAGCACCTGGCTCCTCATTATGAAAGAGTCAATAAAAGAATAACGCTGTAACGCTATAACAACAGTTAGAATCCATGTGCATAATAGCTGTGCTCTACCCGGCCATCGCTATGCAGCTTTAGTATTGTATACCCGGGTGGAGTTTGTTTGAACCAACCGGGGCCGGCAGATTCCTGGTTTCCTTCTTCCCACCAATGACCGCTTACAGCGCCTGTACTACAATAAGTAACCTTATTATAAACGGTTTCGTCCAGCAGGTGATTATGTCCGCTCAGGAATACGCGGACTTTATCCGTATGCTTGTAAAAAGATCTTTTAGTTTACGAAAATCGCTATGACCGCCGCCCTGTAACTGAATGGTAGCGCTTAGTACCGGGTAATGAGACATCAGTGCTACATATTGATTAGCTGGTAGGAGTTCCAGCTCTTTCTCCAGCCATTGCAGTTGTTCTTCATCCAGCATAATTCCTTTATTATTACCATCCAATATAATAAAGTGCCAGTTGCCCTTTTGCGCTCTGAAGTATCTATGAGGCATTTGTAATCTCTTGGCAACATAGGGCTTGCCATACATTTCATCCTCCTGGCTGGGAGCCTTCCACCATGGATCGTGGTTACCAATACAAGAGTATATTTCGTATTTTTTATCGAGGCTTTTCCAGCAGTCGTCCCAGATATTCCAGAGCTCATGCACCCTGTCGCGAACTACACTGTTGTAGGATGCATCATAAATAGAATCGCCGCCATTGAGAAAAAGTCAGGTTGGTGATTTTTTACGATCTGCTTCAGGCTGTTTTTAAAACGGTTTGGTGCATCATAGTCCGGGCGAATATGTACATCTGTTATATGAGCCACTGTCAGTACTTTTTTGACTTACCGGCAGGTTCAAATGCATGTAAATTACTGCTTCCGAAAGTTAATCCACCAGCAACCATTGCCAGCGATTTTAAGGCATCCCGTCTTTCCATAATCAATATTTTTGGATACACGAATATACTGTTTGATCAGATTGTTTTACATCAAACTATAGTTACCAATTGACGCTTATACGATCATATAGATGTTAATTCGTGCGCTCCCAGGTAATACACAACTTCATATCATTTATATAAAATAAAAGGTAGTAACTGCAACTCGTTATTTGTCAGATGTTTGGAATTTTAAAAGAAACGCAAATCAAATTGTTACTTAAGTTTTAAATTATCGATACTTCGTTCTTTTTAAGCCTTTTACTTAATTTTTTAGCTTATTTTTGCAGCCGCATAATGGAACATTACTTTGAATTGTCCCTAAATTACAGGGGAGAAGAACGAATATTGAAGGGACGCCTGGCAACTTTTGCATATAGTTACAAATTCTACATCGTTGTGGATGGGAAAGAATTGGTTTTTGAAAGGGACGATGAGCATAATTTCAGGGTGGTTTCTACCGAAGAACATTATGAGAATGGTGTAGATGCGGAACTGCTCACCCGGATTATTGAGGCGCTTGAACGTCGTGCAGCTTAATAACCGGTACTTGTGTCGGAAATAGATCTGATAAAGTATTTCTGCTACTTCATATTGCCATCCCCAACCTAACGAAAAGTGCTACCAAATGGATGCTGCAAAATCTCATCGTAAAATTATTCATATCGATATGGATGCGTTCTATGCATCTGTAGAGCAAAGAGATTTTCCTGAATATAGAGGTAAGCCTTTAGTGGTGGGTGGTCTTCCCGAAGGCAGAGGGGGAGTAGTAGCTACCGCCAGCTATGAAGCCAGGAAGTTCGGTATAAGATCCGCTATGCCTTCCAAAACGGCGCAACGTCTTTGCCCGCAAGCCATTTTTGTATTCCCGAGGTTCGATGCCTACAAAGCAGTTTCCCGCCAGATAAGGGAGATCTTCAGTCGCTACACCGACATTATTGAACCACTCTCCCTGGACGAAGCCTATTTGGATGTTACGACTGATAAACAAAATATAGGTTCAGCCTTAGATATAGCTAAACTGATCAAACAAGCCATTAAAGAAGAACTGCAACTCACGGCATCGGCCGGAGTTTCCATCAATAAATTTGTTGCAAAGATCGCCTCCGATATGAATAAGCCGGATGGCTTAACATTTATTGGCCCTTCGCGAATAGAAACATTTATGGAAGGCCTGGCTGTAGAAAAATTTTATGGCGTGGGTAAAGTAACTGCCACCCGTATGAAAGCTATGGGACTTCACACAGGTGCAGACCTGAAAAAGCTGTCGGAGGCTGAAATGATACAATATTTTGGCAAGCCCGGTAAATTTTATTACCAGATCGTTAGAGGCATTGATCGGCGGGAAGTGCAGCCGCACCGGGAAACCAAATCTGTAAGTGTAGAAGATACTTACCAGGAAGATTTGCTTACCAGGGAAGCTATGGAGCCGGAATTAAAAATCCTCGCTGAAAGACTGGCCATACGATTACAGCGTTCTGGTTTGAAAGGAAAAACCGTAACCGTTAAGTTTAAATTCCACGATTTTACTTTGATTACCCGAAGCCTCTCACTTCCCGTTTTTGTTAATGAAACAAGCGACCTGCAGCAGGCGGCCATCATTATTCTACAAACTGCGCCTGTCGAAGATAAAAAAATAAGATTATTGGGTTTGGGTATTTCTAACTTTGAAACGGGAAAAAACGATGAGGATAAAACGCAGTTAAAATTGTTTTGACGGAGCTAAATCATCCTTTCATAAAACAGGCTCCTCCGGCTCATGGTGAGGTTTGAAATAAACAATAAATTCACTGCCTTTTCCAGGCTCACTTTTCACAGCAATACGCCCTCCGTTCTCTTCTACAAATTGTTTAATCAGCAGCAGTCCAAGACCTGTACCTAATTCTTCATTGGTTCCATTTTCGGTAATCAACCTGCCGGAGGTATTAAAAAGCCGTTGCAGCTTTTTCTCGTCCATACCTCTGCCTGTATCTCGAATATGAATGATCGTATAATTTTCCTCGAAACTGTAATAGACCTCAATCATTCCTTTGCCGGGGGTAAATTTGATAGCATTACTGATAATATTCTGTAAAATGATTTGTACATGGGTTCCGTCAGCATCAATAAATGCAGGTTTTTTGTATTGATGGATCAGTTGTAGCTCTTTTTGTTGCGCCGTAGCCCTATAAAGTGAAAAAACTTTTTCTGTCGTTTGCGTCAGGTCAATCTTGTTTTTTGAGCCGGGGCGCCTGTTTGTAAACTAACAGCCCAAACCAAAAGGTTATTGATCAGCTCAGAAAGTGAAACGACCTGCCGGTGAAAGTTTTCAAAAACAAACTCCTTATCTTCTTCGTCCAGCACACCCGATTTGATCAGCTCCATTGCCTGTATAACCGAGGTAAATGGGCTTCGTAAGTCATGGCCGATCACAGATAAGATTCGGTCTTTAACCTGGTTAATAGCAACCAGCTTTTCTTTCTGATCCAGCACCTCTTTTTTCTGTTGCAAAATTTCTTCGTTACGCAGCTGTAGTGCCTGGTTAAGTGTGTTTTTCTGAGATACATTACGCTTGAGCAGTAGTAACAATGCTACCAATACCATCGAAAACAGCGAGCTTAAAATAATCACCAGCCGGTTCTTTTTATCACCTGTTTACTGACTTCGTTTTCTGTTTCCAGTTCTGCATTTTCACTTTTTTCTCCTGTAAATGCAGGTAGTTGATGTTATTGTCTTTTTCTCATTCAGCAGGCTGTCCCGGTAGTTTCGGGCTATGGCCTGGTAATGGTAACCTTCCTCATAATTACCTAAAGCTGCGTAACATTTTGATAGGATATTTGCGGCCCGTTCAATATCCCACTTAACGTTTAGCTTCCGGGCTATCGTAAAACTTTGTTCTGCGTTAATTAATGCAGATGCGTACTGTTTGAGCTGATAAAGTGTTTGAGCTTTGCCTGAGTACGCAAAACTCTTCTCCCAGTCATCCTGGTAATCTTTAAAATATAACGCAGAATCAAAAAATATTAATGCCTGGGAATAATTTTCAGATACATAATTCAGCTCGCCGATCCTGTTCAGAGACATTTGGGTAAGATGTCCGCTTTTGTTTTTCCTGGCCTGCAGCAATGCTTTGTTCAGGTTTAGAAAAGCACTATCAAACTTTTTAAGCTCACCCTGGCAAAGCCCGATATTAAAATAGTTGGCGGCCATACGTAAACTATCTTTAGCTTGCCTATTAATGACCAAAGCCTTTTTAAACTCCTCAATCGCATCCTCAAACCGGTCTTGCCCGAGGTAAACCAATCCCCGCATATTCACTGCATTGGCCAGTCCGGTAGGGTAGCTGATCTGTTTTATGACAGCCAGCGATGAGTCGGTATGAATAAGCGACTCGAAAAAGATCCCTTGATATAATAAGCTTTAGCCAGGTTATTATGTGCCTTCGCTATTTCTGTTGCTACACCCGATGCGGCTGCAATTACCAGGGCCTGGCTACATAGAAGTATCGCGGTATCCGGATTTGTATAAAAATACGCTTCCGCCTGTTTATTGGCAGCAGCTACTTTACTGGAGTCTGCATAACTATTTGACGACTGCCCCAAGACAGGCTGTCTGTAACAAAAAGTAAGAAGTATAATAAAAACTAAGAAAGAGTACTTAAACATCTTTGAGGGGCAGTTATTGAAAATGAGTGTAGAGATGATAATTATCGTCCGGCTACTCAATTCTTATAACGCTAAAGCGGATATTAGTAAAGAAGAATGCCATATACCTGGAATTTGAAAAAGCTTCGCCCGTATATTGCAATTATTATCGCCGGGCTATTTGTTTTAGTCTTGAATCTGTTAACAAAAATAGGTATATAAAGGCTTAAAGTACATAATAATACAGAAAATGCCTGCATTGGCTTACTAAAAACCGGTGTTGATTAAGTTGGATTTTAAATATAAACGGGATACTTAATGTGTCCAGGATTAGTTAATACGGCTGGGCTCCACATGTACGAGTACGTTACCCAAATTGGGCAGTTGTTTTTTAAGGTAGTCTTTTAACTGGTGAGCGATGTCATGTCCTTCGCGAACAGAAATTTCCCCGTTCACTATTGCATGCAGGTCTACATGATATCGCATACCAGACTTGCGAACAAAACATTTTTCAGTAGCCATTACGCCGGTTACTTGTAGCGATGTTTGTCTTATTTCTTCCACCAGGTCGTCATAAACATGTTCGTCCATGATCTCCCCCAATGCGGGTCTGAATATTTTATAACAATTGTATAAAATAAATGCCGACGCTGCAAGGGCCGCCCAGTCATCGGCTGTTTCATAACCGTTACCCATTACCAGCGAGATAGATATACCAACAAATGCGGTAATAGAGGTGATCGCATCGCTTCGATGATGCCAGGCATCCGCCCTTAAAGAGGAACTATTGGTTTGCCTGCTTTTCCTGATAACGATCTGGTAAGAGATCTCCTTCCAGAAAATAATGCCCCCTAATACAAATAAGGTCCAGGGCTCCGGTAGTTCATGCGGGGTATTAATATTCTGAATACTTTCATAAGCGATAATAGTAGCCGAAACTACTAAAAAAGCCACCACAAGAAAAGTAATAAGCGGCTCGATTCGTCCGTGCCCGTACGGGTGGTTTTCATCAGCCGGTCTTTTGGCGTACTTCAGTCCAAGTAAAACCAATACCGATGAAAATATATCGGTTGTAGATTCAATAGCATCCGCTATCAACGCATAAGAATTGCCAAAAAAGCCCGCGACGCCCTTTATCAGCGCCAGGAGGGTATTTCCTGCGATGCTGAAGTAGGTTGTTTTTATAGCAGACTGCTCATTGCTCATTTCAACAATATTTTACGACAGTGGTACGGTTACGGATAAACTGGCGTGCAAGATAGGGGATTGCAGAATCAAAACCTTGGCTAGCTGTAAAGGTTTTAAAAGAGTTGGTTTAAGTTATTGTAAAAAATAATAGAGAATTTATTCATGATAGACGCTAAGATTGTCACTATGTCTTGGGGAGCATTTACAAACAGCCGATTGCACTCTTTCCAACTCACCACTCGCTGTTGTCCTAATTAACCATCACCCTTGGTACAAAACGACAAAACAATGAACAGTATAGTTCCGCGGTATTTAGTTTCTTCGTTTTAACAATAAATTATTGCTTTTTAAGGATTAAAATATTGTTTGCTGAGTGAAATGTTGTACTGCAGATTAGAGAAAATGACGAATTGCCCGGATGGAATAGAAATACATTCGAAACTGCGCCTGTAAGTTACAAGTTATATCAGTTGATTAAAGTTGCCAGGTATCATTTAATTGGCGATAGGTTGATTATGATAGATGGGGATACCCATGCCATTTTTGCTAAAACGATTTAGTTATTTATAAACACAAAGACAACGCCAGTATGAAATTTGTACAAAAAAATGCTTGCTTTATTGCTCTGTTCTTATTGGGCATAGGTTTCCTTTCTTCCTGTAAGGATAAGGATATTATTGGAGGAGAACGCGATCCGGGCAAGCCTACCGTTTTTTCTGATTTTTCTCCAAAACAAGGTGCCATACGCACACGCCTTTATATTAGCGGGGACAATTTTGGATCCGATGTATCAAAAATACAGGTGTACATTGGCGAACGGGAATTGAAAGTGGTAGGCGCCAACGGTAAACAAATCTACTGTTGGGTACCAGGCCAAACCACTACAGGACAGGTACGCGTTGTAATTAATGGTGATTCGGGCAGTCCCGTGGAGCACACTTTTTCTGATCAGTTTAATTACCTCAAGAGCACAAGTGTAGGTACTTTGGTAGGCAATGTAGATCAAAACGGGAACTCCGGAATTATAGACGGCAGCTTTGAAGAAGCTGGATTTACGTATCCCGGTTGGATTACTTATGAGCCTGGTAGTAACAGCGTATTTGTAACCGAAATTGATCGTGCTGTAAGAAAAATTGATCTGGCTGCCAGAACGGTATCAACCCTTATAACTAACGGGCAGGCTAGCTTTGCTAAACTGCAAACGACTACTTTAAGCACCGATACGGATACCTTATACCTGGTGGATGATAACGGCAACAGAAGTACACCTAATAAAGTTGCAATAGCTTACACGCTGCGTTCTGAAAATTATAGACGCGTACATCCGGCTCTTTGGGATGTGGGTGCGTACGGGGTAGCACCGCATCCTATGCATGGCGGTCTCTTTTACACAGTAACTAACGGAACGCCTATTAAGAAAGCAGTACCAGATCCGGTAACAGGTGAATTGGTTCCAAAAGAATTATATCGAATAGGCGGCAACCTGAGCACCTTAATTTTCTTTCACCCATCCGGAAATTATGCTTATATAATGGCACACAGCCGCATCTATAAAAGTATGTACAATTGGGATAAACAGGAACTAGAGCCAGCCATTATTTTTGCCGGTGGCGTTGCAGGTGATGTTGATGCCATTGGTACTTCCGCCAGAATCAGCAGAGCTTACCAGGGCATATTTGTAAAAAACCCAGCCTATGCCGGACAGGAAGATGAATATGATTTTTATTTCTGCGACCAAAATAATCATAGTGTGCGCATATTAGCACCTAACGGTATGGTTACCACATTTGCTGGTAAGGGAAGTCCTACCCCCGACGGAAGCAAGAGTGGTTATATAGACGGCGACCCCAGGTTGGAAGCCAGGTTTGCAGAGCCTACCGGTATAGATTATGATGTCGAACGTAAAATTTTCTACATAGCAGAACGCGTCAATAAGCGTATACGTACCATAGCAGTTGAACAATAAATAATTCATTATTTCAATACTTTATTAACCAGTCGTATTTTATTAAGACAGGCAGGGCAATTTCTACTGTGAGGTTAATAGAGTAGCTGCACAACTATCCATCAATGAATCATGGGCCAAACATTCTGTCTCTTAAAAAGGGAAGATAAACGAGGTTCCAACAGACCAAAATAATCGTTCCGCTGAGAACGGGACAAATTAAAAAATTACGGATGAAAAAAATTCTTTTTATACTGATTGCGATTATAGGAGCTGTTGCCTGTACTTATGCGCAGGATACGGCACAAGTAGCGGTGACGGTTAACGGAACGGTTTTTAACGAGCAGAAGGAGCCATTGGCTGGCGTTACAGTTACCGTAAAAGACCAACCTGGGCTGGGCGTTCCTACCAACACCCAGGGAGCGTATGTTATCAAAGCAAACAAATACCAGTGGTTGGTTTTCTCATCCATTGGCTACGAGCAAATGGAAATTCTGATCAAGGATCAGCTCACGCTGGATGTAACATTGAAAGCAGCCGAGCAAAAGGCAATGGATGAAATTGTAGTTACTGCATTAGGCAGTCAGAAAAAAGCCACAGTAACCGGTGCGATCACTACGGTAGATCTTTCTACTATTAAAACACCTACATCCAGTATTACCAATGCTTTGGCTGGTAATGTTGCCGGTGTATTGGCTATGCAGGGGAGTGGCCAGCCAGGTAGTAATGCATCAGAATTCTGGATCAGGGGTATCTCTACTTTTGGCGCTGGTACTGGTGCGTTAGTAATGGTGGACGGTTTTGAACGGTCGCTTACCGAAATAAATATAGAAGATATTGAAACGTTCTCGATATTGAAAGATGCTTCCACTACAGCTATTTATGGTTCGCGTGGCGCCAATGGTGTAGTGTTGATTACCACCAAAAAGGGTAAGGCGGATAAGGTATCCATCAATGGTAAATACGAAGGATCTTACAGCACCCGAACATTTACTCCCGAATTTGTGGATGGCTATACATATGCCAGTCTGATGAACGAAGCACGTACTACACGTAACGAAGAAGCATTTTACAGTGTCGAAGATCTTAACCTGATTCGTAACCAGCTCGATCCTGATTTATTCCCGGATATCAATTGGATGAATATGTTCCTGAAGCCGGGTGCAGCTACACAACGTGCCACACTTAATTTTGATGGTGGAGGTGCATTGGCCCGTTATTTTGTATCCGGTAGTTATATTAATGAAGGCGGTATGTACGAAACCGATGAAAATCTGAAAAGCTACAACACAAATGCCAACTACAAAAGGTGGAACTATCGTGCGAATGTAGATATGAATCTCACTAAAACCACATTGGTGCGTGTGGGTGTAAGCGGATCGTTAGGAAAACAAAACCTGCCGGGTGGTAATTATAGTGAGATCTGGGCCTCGCTCATGGGACAAAACCCTATCTCAATTCCTATCAAATACTCAACAGGACAAGTGGCATCCAGAGGCGGCGCCGACAGGCAAAACCCCTGGGTACTGATTACTCAACAAGGATATATAGAGAACTGGGAGAATAAAGTGCAAACCAACGTTACCCTTGAACAGAATCTTAAATTCATTACTAAAGGGTTACGTTTCGTAGGTCGCTTTGGGTATGACAACGGCAATAGAAATTTTATTCGACGTATGAAATGGCCGGAGGGTTGGATCGCAGAGCGTCAAAGAGAATCTAACGGAGAGCTGCGCCTTCGCCGTACCATTACCGAGCAATTGCTCACTCAACGGTCTGATGCCAGCAGCGACCGGATGGAGACCTTACAGGGAGAGTTACATTATACCAAAAATATTAAGAGCCATAATTTAGGTGGGATATTGCAATATACTCAGGAGAAAAAGGTAAACACCGCTCTTATGGCGAAGATATTATGCAGGGGATCGAGCGTCGCAACCAACGCCTTGCAGGTCGTTTTACCTATAGCTATCAGTCTCGATATATGTTTGATGTAAACATCGGGTACAATGGTTCTGAAAACTTCGCGTCCGGTCATCAGTTTGGTTTATTTCCTGCTGTATCCGGTGCATGGAACCTGGCGGAAGAAAAGTTTATTCAGGATAACCTGAAATGGATGGATATGTTTAAGTTCCGCTACTCCTACGGTAAAGTAGGGAATGATTATATGCCGATTCGTTTTCCTTACCTGGCTTCTTTTACTACCGATCCAGCCAGAGGCTATAATTGGGGTGACATTGAAAGCAATAATTCTTTTTCAAGCCTTGCTTACAGTATCATAGCTTCTAACTCTATAACATGGGAGGTAGCTACCAAGCATAATATGGGTCTGGACTTCTCACTTTTTGGAGACAAGTTTGGTGGTGCGCTGGATTACTTTCATGAACAACGCGACGGGATTTACATGACGCGGGATTTTATGCCGCCAAGTGTGGGTATTTTGCCAGCCGCTGCTCCACGCGCCAACGTAGGTTCTACTTTAAATAAGGGATTTGATGGTCAGTTGAAGTTTTCTCAACAAATAAATAAAGTCAATCTCACCGTACGAGGTACCATGGTATACAGTCGTAACGAAATACTGGAAGCAGATGAGCAGTATAGCAACTATCCGTACGTAAGGCGCGCTGGTTTCAGGGTAAATCAAAATAAAGGTCTGGTGGCTCTCGGTCTTTTTAAAGATTATGAGGATATCCGTAACAGCCCGGTTCAAAGCTTTGGAAGGGTGGCTCCTGGTGATATTAAATATAAAGATATCAATGGCGATGGTGCCATCGATGATAATGACATCGTTCCTGTTGGAGCTACCCGTTTTCCTAATTTGACCTATGGGTTTGGGTTGTCAGCCAATTGGAAAGGTTTCGATGCCAGTGTGCTATTCCAGGGTGCAGGTAAATCATCTTTCTTTATCAACGGATATACAGTGTATCCATTTAGCTCAGGAGACTGGGGTAATATACTAACCGATGTAGTGGAATCGAATCGCTGGATATTGGGAGAAAACGAAGATGTGAATGCAATGTATCCAAGGTTAAGCTATAACGGTAGCGCTAATAACTATCGTGCTTCGAGCTATTGGCTGCGTGAAAGCTCCTATATGAGATTGAAAACAGTCGATGCCGGTTACACCTTCCCTAAAGTGTTTACCAATAGAATGGGAATTAAAACCATGCGCTTATACCTCATGGGTACCAACCTGCTTACCTTCTCCAGCTTTAAGCTATGGGATCCGGAAATGAACAGTACTAACGGTCAGCAATATCCGCTGTCTAAAACAATCACCATGGGTTTAAACTTAAACCTGTAATATAAAAGTTATGACGAAAAAACAAATAACCTTAGGTATATTGCTCGTAGCAGTAGTGTCATTTTTAGGTTCTTGCAGAAAATATCTCGATGTACAGCATTACTTTGATGACCGGCAAAGCGAGGAACGTATTTTTAAAAGCCGCGACTATACAGAACAATGGCTGGGTACCTGTTATAACAGGCTGCTTAACTATAATCTCGAAATAGGTCATAGAAACTATACCCTTACGAACTACTCCGATGACATGTTTTTTAATGAGTCGGGTGGTGCCAACGGCCAGCAATACAGGCAGTTTAAATTTGGGGAGTACGACTACACCTGGCTTAGATGGTCCTGGGCTCAGGCCTATGATGGCATACGGCAGGCATCTGTAATGCTACACGCAATGAGCGAGGGTGGTGCTTTTACCGAAAGTGAAGTTAAAGACTATAAGGCCCAGGCCAGATTTATACGGGCGTACCTTTATTGGTTAATGCTTCGCAAGTATGGCCCGGTGCCCATTATGCCTGATAAGGGAGTAAACTATGATGCGCCATATGATCAACTGTCTCATCCCCGTAATTCTTATGATGAGGTAGCTACTTTTATCTCCGAAGAAATGGCAGCTGCCGCAAAAGATCTTCCTATGAAAAGGGATAATCGCAACATTGCACGTCCTACGCGGGAGCAGCGTTGGCTACCCGGGCTAAAGCATTGTTATTTGCCGCCAGCCCGTTGGCCAATGGAAATGCCGAGATGGCTGATTTTACAGACGATGCCGGCCGGATACTGATCAGCCAGCAATATAACGAAGAAAAATGGGCTAAGGCTGCAGCCGCCGCTAAAGATGTAATTGCACTGAATCACTACAGGCTGTATATCGCTGCGCCGAAATTTAAGGGCACTACGGATTATCCGCCCACTATTTTCCCGCCAGAACATGCTGAATATTCACATAGAGATTTTCCTGAAGGATGGGCCAATGTAGATGCGTTTGAATCATACCGTGCATTATTTAACGGTGATCTTTATGCTGGTGAAAACCCCGAGATGATTTTTACCAGGGGAGAAAATCAAACCAGTGAAGATTTTGGAGTAATATCCCTGGCACGTCACCAGATGCCGCAAGTAGGTGGTGGTTACAATTGCCATGGTATCACGCTGAAACAATGTGATGCTTACGCCATGAACGATGGCACACCTTTTAACCGTCAGGCAATTCTTCAAAAATATGGCAATAATATGTTTGTGCAGGCAAGCGAAGTGAACAACTTCAAACCTTTGCTGGCTAATGTTTGGAAAGAATTTGCCAACAGAGAACCACGGTTCTATGCATCCGTTGCATATAGCGGTGCTCTTTGGACCATGTCGAGTGCTATTAACAATGCAGCGGTAGTTACCAACCAACAGGTTTTTATTACCGTGGTGAAAACGAAGGTATGATCAACGGAGATCGCTGGTTGCCCACTGGTATTGGTATGATGAAATACGTAAATCCAAAGGATAACGCCACCGGCAACGGCGGTAAAATTTTCCCTAAAGTAGAAATCACCATTCGCTACGCTGATATACTGCTCATGTATGCTGAAGCACTCAATGAACTGGGCGGTAGCTACAATATACCTACATGGGATGGCGCCGGGTCTCATGCAATAACGAGAAATATAACAGAGATGAAGAAGGCTATATCCCAGGTACGTATCCGTGCAGGGGTTCCCGATCATGACATGTCAGTATATGGAAGTAAGGAAGAATTACGTAAGAAAATTAAACGTGAGCGCCAGATAGAGTTACTGGGCGAAAACCAACGCTATTTTGATTTAAGGCGCTGGAAGGATGCACCGGTGGATGAGGCAGAGCAGATATATGGTTACAATGTATTGATGACCAAGGACAGGGCCGCAGATTTCTATACGCCTATACGGGTACCATTGTTGCAAACAACTTTTTCAAAGAAAATGTATTTCTGGCCTATTGACTGGGATGAATTACAGAAAAACAAGCGCATGACTCAGGCGCCGGGTTGGCCCTCTTTTGATTAATTAAATAAAGTATTAGCCGTAAATCTACCATCAGGTAGTTAACATAAACTGGCAAAACATAAATAACATTCTGATGAAAAAAATAGGTATATATTTCGCAATAGCAGCGTTGGCTTTAGGTCTTGGCGCCTGCAATGACGAATGGAAGGATGAATTGTACACACAGATGGTATCGTTTAAAGCCCGACTTACCTCAGAAGGGGTTTCAGAAGTGTACCTGCGGTATAACAAAAATGGAGAAGTAACCTACAACCTGCCTGTAATTGTAAGCGGATCAACAAGCAATCACCAGGACCTGTATGTGAAAATAGAAGTGGACCCCGATACGCTAAGTATTTATAACAGGGAAAAATTTCAATACCGGACAGATTTGTATTTTAAACAACTACCTGAGCAGTTTTACCAGTTATCGTCGCCTACCTGTTTTATTCCGCAGGGGTCCCATACTGAAAACTACCCTATTAAGTTTAGGTTTGACGACCTCGACCTGGTTGAAAGGTATGTATTGCCGCTGACCATAAAAGACGACCCTTCTTATATTTCCAATACCCGTAAAGGCTGGAGAAAAGCGCTATTGTACATAAGGCCATTTAACGATTTTTCGGGTAATTACTCTGCAACCTCTATGAATGTATACCTGGATGGACAAACTACTTTTCCGTTAGTGTCCAGTACAAGAACAGCATGGGTGGTAGATGAGAGATCCGTATTTTTCTATGCCGGTGTATTCGAAGAGAAATCTGAAGCGCGTGGAGCCTACAAAATTGTGATGGATTTTTCTACTCCGGTTACACAGGCCGACGGCACCAAAACGGGTACTTTGAATGTATACGCCCCTAACAGTGATATTAATTTTGAGTTGACAGCTCCGGCAACTTACCAGATACGTGAAGTAGTAGACCCTACAAAAAAATACCTGGTAACCCGTTACTGCACAGTGAATCTGAAATATAAATATGATGATATCAGTACAGTTCCCGGTAAGAAAACCAGGTACAGGGCTGATGGTTCAATGACCATGGCGAGGTTGATCAATACCCTGATACCAGACGAAGACCAGGCTATTGAATGGTAAGTAAACAATTTAGTAAAAAGCAGTAGGAGTGAAGACTACGCTTCATCAATTTACCCGGAACATCATACTTTTTTAAAGTGATGTTCCGGGTATAGTATTTTTACAATTTCAATATGAGCTATAATAAGAAGCCTCTTCATAAACATAAACTACTCGCAGCGTTAGTGCTCATTACCGCAGCTAAAGTGGCAGGACAACCTTCATCAGCTATTTATTCCAGCTGGCAACCAGGGTTTACAAAAACCTTGCATAAAACGCATGACATGGCTTTGCCGGCATGGGGACCTTATTCAACTCGTTTTAACGGGATATCGCATGTACCTGCTGAAAATACAGGGTTACGATTTGACGTAATCGTTCAACCATCGCTTTACTTTAGAAATGTTACACCGTTAGGAAGTACACAAAGAGAGACGGATATCACCCCTGGCAAGCCAGTGCGGATCTTTCTTATTTTTCTTATCGCTTTGAGCTGGAGTGGAAAGACCGCGTTTATAGCGATGTTGCATTTAGCAAGGTGGATGAAAATACCAGGCTGATCAGTGTAGATTTTGTAAATAATACCAACACTACCCGGAGTATGGCCTTAAACCTGTTTACCAGCATCATGTATCCATACAGTAAAAGAATAAAAATGGAAGCACCGGCGCATGTCTCCTTACTCAGTGCAGCAGATTATACCAGCTTCACGGATTCAATTACCGACTCCAAATACAACCTGGTATATGATGGACAGCTACGTGGTCAGATAAAAGACGAGAATGCTGTGAGCACAACAGCCGTAGTAATAGGCAAAAATCCTGGAGAAAAATTACACTATAGCTTAAAGAGTAGCAAAGCTATTCGCAATGGAGTGATGCTGCTTCGTTACCGATCCATCGATGCAACAACAGCCAGGCTACAAATACAGGTAGGTGATCAATTACTGCAACCTACAGAACTGAAGGTTGCCAAAGATTATACGCTTGCTACTGTAGCCATAAAAAATATACCTGAAGGAACTTTAGGCATGCGCATTAAAACCTTAAACAAGGCAAAACTTGCTTTAGATGCTTTAGTTCTGGCCAACGATAAAGACCTGCCATCCATTGGTTTTAAGGAAGACGTCATTAGTTACGTTCCCCGGGAAATAAAAACGGAGGTTTCAAACACGGCCGTTTTTAAATTCGACGATATCAACGGTTATTACGGCTTAGTTTGGGATGATTCATTGGCAGACAGAAGGGTAATAGTCGATGATAATCCTGATAGAGTCCTGGCTTATTTTGACCACCTGGTAAAAAAGGAACATAGGTCATCAGCCAAATCAAGAATCAACGGAAACAACAAGGGACATTTTGAAAACCTATTTTCTGGACCAATTCTAGTACAACCTCAACAAAAAAGGAGACAGTACTTTTATATAAGCTACGGGAAAGATCAGAAAGAAGTACTGGATAAAGTAAAAGCATTTAAGTCGCGATGGAAGGAAGCGGATAGTATAATAGAACAACAAAAACAAATCGCAAATCAATGGTCGGTTAACAAAGCGGGAACGCCTTACCTTTTCAGTCAGCAGCTTATGGCAGCTACTACTTTAACCAATGTTAATTATCCCACTTTTGCTGGAAATCAATACCTGAAACATACTACACCCGGCAAGCGCTGGAGCGCCTTCTATACCTGGGATGCGGGCTTCATTGGCCTGGGCTATGCTACATTAAATTTAGGGCGGGCTTTGGAAAGCCTGAATGCTTATACGATGGATAGCTCTGAGCAATCTGCTTTTTTGGAACATGGAACACCGTTACCGGTACAGGCATATTTGTATAACGAACTATGGAACCAGACCCAGAACAAAGAGATGCTGCAATACTTCTATCCGCGCCTTAAACGATATTATAATTTCCTAAACGGTTTAGAGCATTCACCTACCCGCAAGCTACAGTCTAACCTGGTCCAAACCTGGGATATTTTTTACAATTCCGGCGGATGGGATGATTACAGTCCGCAGGTTTTTATGCACGCGAACAAACTCGCAAAATCGACAGCGCCCACCGTCAACACCTCACATCAGATCAGGTTTGCCAAGTTGCTAATGATGGCGGCTTCCGAATTAGGCTACAGGAACGATATTAAACAGTACGAAGCAAATATAAAAGACTATAGTGCTGCCTTACAAAAGTATTCATGGAATGAGGCTTCGGGCTACTTTGGTTATGTAACACATGATAAAGAGGGCAAGGCTGCTGGTATATTAAAACACGCATCGGGTGCAAATTTTAATATGGGACTGGATGGCATTTCTCCTTTAATTGCTGGTATATGCAACCAGGACCAGACAAGACGCATCTTAGACAATGTCTTTTCAAAAGAACATCTTTGGACGGACCAGGGTATTACGGCTATTGACCAGTCGGCACCCTACTATAACAAAGATGGCTATTGGAACGGGAGGGTATGGATGCCACACCAATGGTTTATATGGAAGGCTTTGCTGGATGTGGCAGAACCGCAAAAGGCGATACAGGTAGCTCAAACAGCCCTGAATGTTTGGAAAAGGGAGACAGACGATTCGTATAATTGCTGGGAGAATTTTAGCGTGGAGACAGGCAACGGTGGAGGCTGGCACCAGTTTGGCGCATTATCTTCGCCTGTATTGAATTGGTTTAGCTCTTTGTATAAACCCGGAACTATTACGCACGGGTTCGATATCTGGCCTGTGTCGCAGTCATTTGGTACCGATCAGTCTGGCTTTAAAGGGGTATTTAAATTATTTAACGGATCCAATAACCAATCATTCTCGATGTTGGTCTGTTTGAATGATAATTATGAATATGCAGCTATTTGCAACGGGAAAGAGCTTCATTTGACTAAAGTATTAGACGGATTGTATACATTTACCATCACGCCAGGTAAAAGGATCATAATATTTTTAGTATAGAACTTACAAAACGATAGCAATATTTTTTGACCGGTATCCATCAGTTTTGTTATCATCAATGAATGAAAGCTGATGAGGCGATAAGACAAAGAAATCAATATGGAAAGAAGATCATTTATAAAGAATGCAGGATTATTGGCAGGGGCTGCCCTGGTTACGGATCTGGAATCTTTTGCTGCCAACCAGCAATCGGTTATTAAACTGGGTGTTGTTGGATGTGGTGATAGGGGCAAGGGTATGATGCATGTGGCGGAATCATTGAAAGATAAGTTTCGCATTACCGCCATTTGTGATGTACTTGACTTTCGCCTTACGGAAGCCCGTAAGATTGTTAAAACAGGTACTGTAGCATCTTATAAAGATTATCACCAGTTAATGAATGATAAAGACGTGGATGCTGTAATTGTTGCAGTACCATTGAATATGCATTTCCCTGTAGCTGAAGCTGTTTTGCAGTCCAACAAACATCTGTATCTCGAAAAAACAATGACCTTCGATATTCCACAGGCAATGAAGCTCGTGCAGATGTCCAAAGAACGCCCCAAACAGGTTGTACAAATAGGCCACCAGTATCGCTATTCACCGCTTTATTATAAAGTGAAAGATATGATAGCGAATGATGTATTAGGAAAAGTAAACCAGATAGATTGCCGCTGGGACAGGAATGGCACCTGGCGCAGACCCGTGCCTGAACCTTCGCTGGAGCGTCAGATTAACTGGAGAATGTATAAAGAGTATTCAGGCGGATTGGTTGCCGAATTGCTATCCCACCAGATTGATTTTATCAATTGGGCTTTTGATACACATCCCACCGAATTTCATGCAACCGGCGGTATAGATATTTTTAAAGATGGACGCGAAACCTACGACAATGTGCAGGTCATGTTCCGTTACCCCGAAGCAGGCATTATTGGTAATTTCGGCTCTACCTGTGGTAATGCGTATGATGGTTATCTATTTAAAATAAAAGGAACTAAAGGTTCTATCTCTCTGTTAACAGATAAAGGTGTTTTTTACCCGGAGAAAATTGCCGGACCTAAAAAGGAAATTGTCGATGGTGTAACAGGTGCATCAAAAATTGCCTGGAATAAAGACGGTGGCGCACCTATTTTACCAGAGCCCACCAAAGACGGTACCTGGTATGCGCTGATAGATTTTCATAAAGCTGTCAGGTCGGGCACATTACCGGATTCCAATGTTTATACCGGAGCCCGCACCGCAATATGTGTGCATCTGGCTAACCAGGCTTTATACAATAAAGAAATACAATACTGGAAGAAAGAGTATTCGGAAATGAATGCTTAAGTCTTTTTTAATAAGTAGTTTTGATGCCCGGTTGTACAATGCTACCGGGCATTTTTCTTTTTATCAATGTTATCAGATATGGAAAATATAATAATCTGCAGCGCTACAACAGATGATTGGGTTGTACTGCAGGAAATAGGTCGAAAAACCTTTTATGAGACGTTTGCGTCAAGCAATACGCCAGAGAATATGGAAAAATATTTGAAGGACGGCTTTTCGGAGGAGAAATTAAGAAAGGAACTCAATAATGAAGATTCACAGTTTTATCTCGCTTTGCTAAATCACCGGGTGATCGGATACTTAAAACTGAATCTCGGCCTGTCTCAAACAGAAATGCAGGATAGCAGCAGTTTGGAAATTGAACGGATCTATGTGCTGCAGGAATTTCAGGGAAAGAAAGTAGGACAGGTATTATACTCAAAAGCCATGGAAATAGCATTACATCTAGATGTAGATTATGTATGGTTGGGTGTTTGGGAAGAGAACAAAAAGGCAATCAGTTTTTATACGAAGAACGGTTTCATTGCATTTGATCAGCATATTTTTAAACTGGGCGATGAGGAACAAACAGATATTATGATGAAGAAGATCTTAAAAGCCGATCCATCATAAAACTAATCCTTCCGTTATGTATACTCCCAACAACTATACTTTTAATAACCAGCAAGAAATGGTAACGTTTATGAAACGTTACAGCTTTGCAACCATGGTTACTAATATGAATAACAAACCGGTAGCTACTCAGTTACCCTTTGTGATAACTGATAGCGGAGATCGCTTGCTATTAAGTTCGCATTTTGCAAGGGCCAATGAACAGGCCCAATATATCGGGGATCAAACTTCCCTGGTTATTTTTTTTTTCGGAACCCCATGCCTATATATCACCGGCTCATTATGATAAGAAAGAAAGTGTTCCCACCTGGGATTATGTAGCCGTTCATGCTTATGGTACTGCAAAGATCATAGAAGAGGAGCAGGAAAAGATGCAATTGTTGGAGCAGATGATCGGCTTTTACGAACCCGGTTACCAGGAACAATGGAATAGCCTTACGGATAAATTTAAATCAGGAATGCTGAAAGGCATAGTAGCTTTTGAAATAGAAGTAACGGAACTTCAGGGACAGAAAAAACTCAGCCAGAATAAAACCAGTGTAGAACGGCAAAGAATCGTAGCACAATTACAGCAAAGCAATCAGGGGGTAGAAAGAGATATTGCAGGTTATATAAATGAATTGAGGTAACTATGTTCTCAGTAACGACACGCTTCGCAATTCCGGCATTGAGTAATTGCCACAGATAGCACAGATGTTTTTCTCTTACTAATAGTTTCCTAGCGACTTAGCTTCCTGGCGGTTAAAACAAACTATCAGCTCGCGTCGCAAACAGTATAGATGACAAGCTGCATGAGGCTCAAGCTAAAAAGGCCGCCCGTTGGAGCAGCCTTCAAAATGGATATAATTTCGGTTTATTGATTCTGTTGTACCTGCACAATTTTAGAGTAGGATTTGCTACCATCCTTATCTACCTGCGCTACACGGATGTAGTAAGATTGATTATTGCTAACAGCATCACCCGATTTACTACAGCCGGTTATGGTAAGTCCAACAGTACCAAGTACCGCTAATCCCAACATCCAGGCTTTCTTGCGGCCTAAATTAGAAAAGGGGATCAACGCTAGACCGATCAATGACCAGGCTGCAATAGGTAAAGCAGCATCGGAAGTCCACTGGTAGTGTAGAGTCTCGTCGCTATTACCGTTGGTAGTTTTAGAGGCAACCGTTGCAATTTTTGTAAATTGCTGACCATCGGTCGAAGCTTCTATTTCGAAATGGCTGTTGGCGGTTTCTTTTTCGGTAGTCCAGCTTACATTCAATTGATTGTTTTTCACGGATGCGGTTACTGCTCTAAATGTCACGGGTAATACCAATCCAGCATCCTTTACCCACGTGAAAGCATCGACACCCATGTATTGGTAATTTCCTCCAAGAGTTAGCTGGAGTTCATCAATTACATATTGCTGTAATTCTGTCCATTCAAATTAGTCATGTCTATAAGTGTGTAGCCGTTAGTGGTGCCCAGTGCCGTAGCAAATCCGGTAGTTTTGGTTTGGGCAAATTTAGTTACGCCGCTTAATTTTCCTATAACATTGAGCGTGCCTGTCACCGTCCCCAGCCTTGCAAATACGTCGCCCAAATACACCCAGAAGCGGTTAATCTTAAAAAGATTAGAAGTGGTTTTGATGCTAAAGGAAGAGTTTAACAAAGTATTGTCGACACCATTAGTCGTTCCAGAATTATCTATATAAGTATCGTCGTTGGCAGTCCCTGTCCAACCTGTGCCCGGGTAGGTTCCCTGGATACTAAATCCTCCTCGGTGGCTAATAATATTGAAAATAACACCGTTATCAGTAAAGCTTTTACTTAAATCTGTTTCATTGGTAAATTGTTCAGTGCTGGTTTGGGCAAAAGAAAGCGTAGCAGCCAATAAGCCGCCAAGAGCTAAAAGAAAACATTTTTTCATGATGATGATTTAGAGATGAGTTGCTGCAACAGAAAGAATGGCCGGTCTCTCTCATAAACAGCCGCACGAAGTTAGAATAAAAATATTTATATCACTAAAAAGTGAATTATATTTTTTGAAATTGACGATAATGTAGTGTCAGCCTATGTAGGATAGGGTGTGAAAATTCAATAATAAAATAAAAATCACCAGTTTGTGAGTTAAAGTAGATTCCGCTGGCTAAAACAATCCATTCCCGGATATCTGTAATTTCCAGCAATGTTTAATTTATGTGAGGGTAAAAACGTTATTCGCCAGGGATGGCACTCATTCACAGGCAGCTCAATTAATAATAATGGCAGCTATATGTTCGAAATTAAATGATTGTGCCTGCACCGCTGGAAAGCGGTAGTGTCAATATACAACGCAAGGGGCAAGCTCGCCTTTCTCAGCTAAATCTGCCATCTAATATCCAGTATCTAATATCTAACATCCGTCACCTGTCATCTTCTCTCATCTGTCCTCTAATCTGCCACAATCACTTTCACGCCCATTTTTTCGATCTGCGATACAGTCGAACGGTTCACCTGGCTATCAGTAATAATATAATCGATCTGCTCCAGGTTGCATATTTTACCCAGGCCGCGGCGATCAAACTTGCTGCTGTCTGCCAGCACCACAATCGTTTGTGCCAGTGCAATCATTTTCTGGTTCAGGCTGGCTTCCATAATATTAGTGATGGTAAGGCCATGATCGAGGTCGATGCCATCCACTCCCAGGAACAATACACCGCAGGACAGCTCTTCCAGTATTTTCTCGGCAAAAGAGCCGGCGGTAGAAGAGGAGCTTTGGTGCACGAGTCCGCCTAGTTGCAATACTTCTATATTGGGACGGTTACAAAGTTCTAATGCAACTTTTAAGGCTGGCGTAATCACGATAACTTTTTTCAGGATGCAGTGCCCTTGCCAGTTCGTAAACAGTTGTACCTGATCCAATCATGATGGAATCATTAGGACCTATAAGACCCAGGGCCGTTTTAGCAATGCGTTTTTCTCGTCCGATTTAATAAACTCCTTTTCATTGATGGGGCGTTCAATGGCATAGGGGTTCTGCATCGACGCGCCACCACGGGTGCGGAACAATAGTTTTTTGTCTTCTAATAATTTGAGGTCTTTACGTACGGTTACGCCGCTAACATTCATTTCCTCTATCAACTGGGGTATGCTCAGCTTCCCGTTTTCCTGCAGCTTCTGTAATATCAGTTGGTGACGCTCTGTAATTGACTTCATAATATGGGTTGGATTGATAGTGTTCAAAGGATTCATGTAAATCCTCTTTCAGTTATTTTTCAATTGTTGCAAAAATGTATAGAAATACTCAAAACTTCAAAGTCTTTAACAAACTTCCCTTAAAATTAATATTGGGCGCTTGAAAATAGCCGGAAATTAGTTTTAAAAACTTTTTTATGTTTTATTTTGTTTAATTTAGTTAAATTATATTACATTTGATTTCGATTGCTTGTTGAAATAAAGCTTTATCTGGCACTAATAATAAGATATATTGAAACGATTGCTTTGTTTTTTCAGCTTTGCCCTAATAATTTGTTGACAAATCGGTAACAATTTGTTTAAATATGTTTCATTGTTTTGTTTTTTAAAACATTTTGAAACATTATTTGAAATAAAATTTAATTGAACAACCAATGCCTTTACAAATGATCATGCCTCAGAAAAGAAATCTGCCACCACCACGAGACCGGATTTCTGACAACCATCTACTATTGATTACTTCCAATAATATATTTATGAGAAAGCTATCATCCCGGAAACTAATTGCTACTATAACGGGCTTTTTTTAGGACTACTGCTGGTGATGCCGGTATCGGTTTTTGCCCAAAGCCGTACCATCAGTGGTAAAGTAACTGATGACAAGGGTCAGCCCTTGGCCGGCATATCGGTAACCATCGACAGCTCGGGCGTTGGTGCTACCACAAATGCACAAGGCGCTTACACCATTAGCTTTAATAAAACGGATGCCAGCCTGGGCTTTACGGGTGTTGGCTACCTGCCCCGATATGTATCCATCGGCGATCGTTCTGTTATTGACATTAGCCTGGAACCCGATATAGCTAACCTGAGCGAAGTGGTAGTGGTTGGTTACGGCACGCAAAAAAGTAAACGTAACCGGATCCGTATCACAGATAGGCAGCGAGCAGCTCGAAAGAAGACCTAATCTCTCCACTTCAGCCGCCCTGCAAGGCCTTGCCCCTGGTGTAACAGTAACCCAGCAAACCGGTTCTCCCGGCGGTGATGCCGGGCAGATCCGGATAAGAGGGATCAATTCTTTTGGAGGTTCTAATAGTGCGCCGCTCGTGATCATTGATGGGGTAGCAGGCTCCATGGACGATGTAGACGCCAATCTTATTGAATCGATCTCAATATTGAAAGATGCTGCTTCTGCTGCTATATATGGTTCAAGGGCTGCCAATGGTGTGATACTGATCACCACCAAACGGGCAAAAGATAAAATGTCGGTATTGTACCGTGGCTATATTGGTCAGCAAAGACCTACTTCCATTCCTAAAGTAACAGATGGCCTGACTTATATGCAGGTATTTAATGATGCCAGCATGAATGATAATGGGATTAAAGTTTATAGTGATGCCGATATCGAAGCGTTCAAAAAGAAATATGCGGAGAATCCATCTAACTACGACTGGCAGGATGCCATTCTGCAAGGCAATGGTTTTACACACAATCATTTTATTTCTTTAATGGCCAATAGCGGCATCGTAAGAGTGAATCCATCTCTGAGCTATGCCGATCAGAATGGTATTATCAAAAACACGAATTTTAAAAGATATGTGTTTCGTAATAATATGGACATCACTCCAAGTGAAAAATTCAATATCAAATTCGATATTGCTGTAACCAATAAGAACCGCAGGCAGGTAGCTTCTGAAGGAACCATCTGGAATTACCTGGGCCGCATGCCAACCAATATACCCATCAGGTACGGCGACCTGTGGTCGGATGGATGGGTAAAGATCAACCCGGTAGCCTATATCGATGAGGGTGGCAACCGGGGTACGAATAACCTGGATTTATATGGTAACCTGAGCCTGAATTATAAACCTGCGCCCTGGCTCTCGTTAACCGGTATGGTAGCGCCCCGTTATGTTACCACCAACGTGCACAATTTCACCAAAAGTGTGATGACGTATATTGAAGATGGCTCTGCATCCGGTGCAGCTAACACGTTTACGGATCTTACCGAAACTTCTTACCGTTATTTGTATGGTACTTACCAGTTCTTTGCCAATGCGCAAAAAAGCATAAAGAATCATAACCTGAACCTGATGGCGGGTGCATCGCGGGAAACATACGATGAGAAATACCTGATGGCCTATCGCCGTGATTTTACTTATGATGATTACGAAGTGATCGGCGCTGGCGCAGATAATGCCACTAAGGACAACAACGGCTCGCGCGACCAATGGTTGCTGGTTTCCTCCTTTGGCCGTTTCAACTATGACTTTAAAGGCAAGTACCTGTTTGAAGCCAATATGCGCTACGATGGTACATCGAGATTTATTAAAGCCAATCGCTGGGCGGCTTTTCCTTCTTTTTCTGCAGGATGGGTGCTGAGCAAAGAATCTTTTATGCAGGATCTGCGACCAGTAGTAAGCCTTTTAAAGCTAAGAGGCTCCTGGGGTAAGTTGGGCAACCAGAATATTGGCAGTTCCTACTATCCTTTCTCCGAAACATTGAACCTGGGTAGCATATCTATGGGTAACCAGATCTACCAGATGATATCGCAAACCAATATGTCCAACCCCGACCTGCGCTGGGAGGAAACTACCATGAAAGGCATTGCCTTAGACGCAACACTTTTCAATAAGTGGTCGTTTACCTACGAATGGTACGATAAGGTAACAGATGGTATTTTGTTGAAATTAAATACTTCTCAACTTACCGGGTTGTCTGCCCCTTACCAGAACGCCGCCGTGGTTTCTAACAAAGGCTGGGAATTTTCTACCCGGTACGACGACCAGTTTGGAGATTTTAAATTAGGTATTGGCTTCAACCTTTCGGATGTAAAAAATAAGATTACCGACATGAAGGGACAAACCTCAGGTGCTTTACTAAGACAGCAGGAGGGATATGCGATCAATTCCATCTATGGCTATATCGCCGAAGGACTTTACCAGTCGCAGGAAGAGATCGACAAAGGTCCTGTACAGTTTGGCACATTAAAGCCAGGTGATGTACGGTATAAAGATATTGCCGGTGCTTTTGATGAGAGCGGCAATGCGATCCCCGACGGCAAAATAACCGACCTGGATAAAGTGATCATCGGCAGCACCATTCCCCGCTATACCTATGGTGGCAACCTCGACCTGAGCTGGAAAGGTATCAGTTTTAGTGCCTTTATACAAGGGGTTGGTAAAGCTGATGGTTATTTGAATGCGCATTACGTGATTCCCGCCGCAAATTCCAGCGCTATTAAACCTGGCAACTGGATTATTGGAAACCAGATAATACGGATGCTGCACTACCAAGAGTATCCATTACCTCCACCAACAATACACAGAACTCTACCTTGTGGATGAGAAGCGCGTCCTACCTGCGTTTAAAAAATATACAACTGGGGTATCAATTGCCAAGACAGCTGGTAAACAGTATTAAACTAAAGGATGTATTCATCTATGTGAATGGTCAGAATCTCTTAACCAAGACCAGGTTTTATGAAGGTTACGATCCGGAGATCAATTACAATGCCGCCGTATCTGACGGGGTATCGCTTGGAGATGGCAATTACTATCCCCAGGTTAAGACATTCACTTTTGGTGTAGATATTAAATTTTAAACCATGCAACATTATAATAAAGTACAAAAAATTTTAGCTGGTGTGCTGGTCTTTAGCCTCGCATTGAGCTCTTGTAACCTCGATCGTTTCCCACTCAACGGCCCCTCAACCGAAACATTCCCAGCTTCTGATAAAGAAGCACAAATGGGATTGCTGGCTGCCTATCAATCTATCAGCCAGCTGGATGCTTCCAGCACACCTATCTGGCACGTAATGGATAACATCACCGACATTGGCTTTGCGCGCCCGGGCAATAACTACACATCGCCTATAACCAGTGCCTTAACAACAGATAATGCCCTGGCCATAAAACCCTGGCAGTTTCATTACCGCACCATAGCCCGTTGTCATGCCGTATTGGATAAGTTACCCGGCATTAAAGCCTCTATGGCTGAAGCAACTTATAACCAGTTAGATGCGGAGCTGCGTTTTGTTCGGGCTTACGCTTATTCTCAGCTCATCGAGTTATACGGAGCTGTACCTCTGATTAAACAGGCGGTTGGACTGGGTAATTCCAATGTAGAAAGAACGCCCAAAGCTACCATTGAGCAGTTTCTGCTGGATGAGCTGACAGAAATAGCTGAAAGACTGCCTGTTTCCCAATCAACTTTTGGCAATGTAAGGGCTTCCCGCATTGCCGCTTATATGTTGAAGGCTCGTATTGCTCTATATGCTAAAAAATATCCACAGGCGGTAGAAGCCAGCAAGAAGGCTTTAGATCTTTCGGCTGGTGTAAATGACTTAACTCCATTTAATGTTACGGTCAACACAGTAGGTAAGGACCATAGCACAGGCGAACCCAGCACCGCAAACATTTTCGGTCATGAGGGTTACCTGAGCAGTAAAGAATGGATATGGGTGGCAGAATACAATAAGGCAATTGTGGGCAACACGCATAACCAGCAATACTATATTGCTTCAAGATTAGGGAAAGGGGTTTGCTATTGGGGCCCCACCCAGGATTTTATCAATACCTTCCAGGCAACCGATGGTTTACCTATAACAGAGTCTCCTTTATACAATCCGGCAAAGCCTTATGAGAACCGGGATGCAAGGTTAGATATGTACTGTGTTCGTCCCGGGTCACGGTATATGGGTTACCAGTTCGATCCTAATACCAGTTTCAAAACGGTAGCCAATTACTGGCCGGTAATCAATGGTCAGGCTGCTACGCCATCGTCGGTAACTAACACAGATGCCACCAATGCATTCAGATCTTTCAGCGGCTATCTCTGGCGCAAACATACCGACCTGGCTGATTTCAATTCCACCTCCGTAAGTGGTGTTTGTGACCTGGACGTTGGTATCTTCAGACTGGCAGAACTACTGTTGATTTATGCCGAAGCAAAGATTGAAGCCAATGATATTGACGCTACGGTGTATACAGCTATTAACCGTATACGTACACGTGCAAAAATGCCTTCATTGCCTGGCAGTCTTTCTCAGGCACAGCTACGTAAAGCTTTAAGATACGAGCGTAAAGTAGAGCTGGCCAATGACGGTTTACGTTGGTACGACCTGCGCCGCTGGGATATTGCCAAAACAGTAATGAACGGGGTATTGTACCTCAACCGTGATGCCAAAGCCTGGACCAGTGCTGTAGTTACCGGTTTTGACGATAATTATACGCCCATTTATAATCACACGGAAGCGGCTAAATATTTTACGACGCAGGAAGTGGTGTTCAGGGTAAATAAGGATGAGTTATGGCCTGTTCCAAAATCGGAAATAGATGCCAGCAATAAGCTGATACAGAACCCGGATATTAAATGAATATAGTGAATGGTGAGTGGTTAATAGCAAATGATCTATTAAACAAAAACGAATGACAAAATTGTTTCGACCCGAAAGCAGGAGATGGTGGATCATCGCTGTGATCTTTATTGCAATTGTCTTTAATTATGTAGACCGGCAGGTAGTATCTATTCTTAAGCCGGTTTTAAAAGACGAGTTTCAGCTGGACGACAGTGGTTATGCCATAATCATTAATGTATTTACCATTTGTTATGCTTTGATGTATCCGGTAACGGGTTGGATGGTCGATCGTTTTGGAGCAAAAATAGTTATGTTTTATGGCGTATTAACCTGGTCGGTTGCCTGTATCGGTGGTGGATTTGCCCGCAGCGTAGGACAGCTGGCATTTTTCAGAGGAATGTTGGGAGCAGCAGAGCCAACAAATTTTCCTTCGCAGCTCAAAGTAGTTACGGTTTGGTTCCCTGGTAAACTAAGAGCTACGGCTAATAGTTTATGTGTTGCGGGCAGCTCAGTAGGAGCGATCATAGCACCTCCGCTGATAGCATGGCTGGCTATACGATATAATTGGCAGACAGCTTTTATCGTGTTGGGAGCAGTGGGCCTGATCATTGCTTTTTATGGAAACTGGTGTACCGCGATCCGCCGCCACAAGTACTGAGCGAAACATTGGAGCAATCTGCCGCAGCGACCAGTGGCTTTACCTGGAAACAGCTTTGGAATACCAAAAGCTTATGGGGCGTTTTGCTCATAAGGTTTGTTAGTGACCCGGTATGGTACTTTTGTCTTTTCTGGTTGCCGGGATATTTGCAGGAGCAATCCGGGCTTTCCTGGCACAGGTAGGCATGTTTGGCTGGATACCTTTTTTGGTAGCCGACCTTGGCGCTATTGGAACTTCTGCCTGGTCGGACAGGTTGGTTAAAAAAGGCTATGATCCTTTGCGCGCCCGGAAAATAATGCTTACGGCTACCGCCTGTTTCGCACCTCTATGTGCTTTGGCTCCCTACCTGCCCGGGGCCGCCAGCACCCTTATTGTGTTTAGTATTGTAGCAGTTGCCTGTCTCAGTTGGTTGTTTACTATCAGCGTAGTAGTTGCAGAAGCATTCCCGGTGAAAAATGTAGCGAGTGTACTGGGCATCGCCGGTGGATTTGGAGCCCTGGGAGCTGTTCTCTTCAACAGTTTTGTAGGATCACTGATGGGAACCGTTGGTGCGGGAAAAATATTCCTGGCAATGGCCGTTCTGCATCCTGTTGCTGTACTGCTGTTATGGACCATGATAAAAAAGGAACAACCTAAAACCCATTCAATTACTTAAAAATAAAATAACTCAAATGATCAATAATATTATAGAACCAGCCAGGGAATTACCGGTTAGAGCATCAGTAGATGTTTTAGTGATCGGTGGCGGACCGTCAGGTATTATGGCCGCTCTGGCTGCAGCTGAAGACGGAGCTAATGTATTACTGGTGGAGAGCCGCAGTTTCGTAGGTGGAAATATGACCATCGGTTTACCTATTCTTGGGTTTCTGGGGCAAAGGGTAACCAGATCATAAAAGGTCTTCCTCAACAATATATCGACCGGTTGAAAGCTATAGAGGCCTCCAGCGAGCACAGGCCCTGTCCCTTACATATGAGCCTTACCCTGGTAGAGCCGGAAGCGGTAAAGACCGTAGCGTTGCAAATGTTGGTTGAGGCAAATGTGAACATTTTATTTTATGCTTTTTGCGCAGGAGTGGTGAAGGAGGGTGATGATTTAAAAGGCGTGATCATAGAAAGTAAAGCGGGAAGAGAAGTGATCCTGGCAAAAGTGATTATCGACTGCAGCGGTGATGCTGACGTAGCTTTTAAAGCAGGCGTGCCCTGCGAATTTGGCAACGAACAGGGTGGTGCAGCCGCCAACGCTAATGTTCTGCCTGGGCGGTGTGGATACGGAAAAACTTCGCCTAAGCATTGCAGAGGAACCCCGTACTTATCTCACGGACTTTATTCCTGCAGAATATTTCGGGCAAAATAACCAGTTTGTATTGGTAGGCATGCGTAACCTGATCAACCAGGCTAAAGAAGATGGTTTGGCACTGCCTACAGAAAGAACGATCCTTATAACCGGGTTACGTAAAGGAGAAATATGGGTAAACATGACCCGTGTAAATGGGGTAGATGGTACTGATCCCGCTAGTCTTACCCGTGGAGAAATAGAAGGCCGCAAGCAGATCGAGGATATTCAACGTTACCTGGTGGAGTATGTGCCGGGCTTTGAAAATGCTTATTTCCTGAAAACAGCTCCGTTCCTGGGCATCCGCGAAACCCGCCGTATTAAAGGACAGTATACGATGGATCGGGATGATATCATGAGTTGCCGTCATTTTGAAGATGCGATTGCCGTAGCTACCCGCTGGATATTCATCACCCCGTAGGCGGCGGGTGTACCCTTGAATGGTGTGGCGATTGCTATGATATACCTTACCGGTCACTGGTACCACAGCAGGTAAAAAACCTGCTGGTAGCAGGCCGGGCCATTTCCACTACGCACGAAGCCATGTCGGCCATAAGAGTAATGGCGCCTTGTATGGCGATGGGCGAGGCGGCGGGCCGCGCAGCAAAAATGGCTGTAAAAGAAGGTATTCAGCCAGCAGACATCAATGTTAAAGCACTACAAAAAGAGTTGCTGGAAAAGGGCGCTCACCTCCGCATACAGAAGGAAACCTTAGCCACAAACTAATACATCATGTCTCATACAAGAAGAAAATTTATACAACAATTAGGAGCAGCAACGGTATCCGCATCCTTACTGCCTTATAGCAGCCCGGCAACATCAATCCGGTTGAAGCAAGGCTTTCACCGGGTGCTATCCTGTAATATAAGGGTGGCTTTGCCCGAAGACGAGGCCAAAGGGGAGGGGTGGCCGCAACGGAAAGATATATGTATAGAGGTGATCAAAAATCAGCAGCCTGATATAGTTGGTTTCCAGGAAGTATTAAAAGTACAGGCTGAAGATATACGCAAAGCATTCCCCGTTTTAGCTTGTTCGGTTTTGAGGGTCCCGAGATGGATGCCCATCCAACCGGCTATCATGGCATTGCTAAAAATCCGATACTATTTAATAAAGAGCGATATGAGTTATTAACCGGGGGTACTTATTGGTTATCAGAAACGCCGCTGGTGGCAGGCAGCAAGTCCTGGGACACCGCCAGAGCACGTCATGCCAATTGGGTGCGTCTAAAAGAACATAAAACCGGTAAAGAACTGCGGGTAATTAACCTGCACCTGGATCATATATCAGAAGAAGCAAAGCTGCAACAGGCTAAAATGGTGGTGGCTGAAAGCGAACAGTACCCGGCAGATTTTACACAAATACTGACAGGTGACTTTAACAGCCGTTTCGATAGTCGGGTATTTAATGCGGTAAGAGCAGCCGGCTGGAAGGAAAGCTACGAAACCCTGCACGGACAAAATGAGGCAGGCCATACCGGGCACGAATTTGAAGGAACGGCTTATACCAAAGCCGCATCAAAAGGGCGTATCGATTATATATGGTATAGAGGTAATATCAAGCCGGTACAAAGTAAAATTGTAAAAGATGCAGTAAAAGGCAAATTTCCAAGCGATCATTTTTTTCTATTAACAGATTTTGAATCATCTCTCACAGAGAAACCATAAACCCTCAAAACAAAATAAAAAACATGTTAAAGCTAAAAACAACCTGGGTGCTCACATTAGCGCTTATCGCCCAGCTAGCCTTTGCCCAGGATAAATACCAGAAGCCGGCTTTAGAACAAAAAAGTCCTGGTCGGTAATAATGGTACCCGACATACAGAATTATGTAAAATGGAGCAGGAATCAGCCCATTCTCGACCTGATGATGGCCTGGATTGAAGACAATATTGACAGTCTTAATATTAAGATGGTCGTTGGCGTTGGTGACCTGGTGGAGAATAATGAAAAGATTACTACCGATTACGATGGCAATCAAACCACACAAAAACAGTGGGAAGCTGCCGCCGGAGCCTTTGGTAAACTGGATGGAAAAGTACCTTATATAGCTGCTACTGGTAATCATGATTACAGTATTGATCGCGAAGGCAACAGAAATTCCCGCTATAACGAGTTCTTTCCTGCCAATAAAAACTTCTTAAACCACAAATTCCTGGTACAGAACAGTCGTAATGAACAAGGGCAGCCTACTTTGGAAAATTCGGCTTACGAATTGAAAAACCTGAACGGGAAAGACTATTTATTTATGACGGTAGAATATGGTCCGCGCGACTCCGTGCTTACATGGGCTAAAAAAGTAGCCGCTTTACAACAGTACAAAAACCATCGCCTTGTACTGGCCACCCATAATTACTTATCTCAAAAAGATCAGCATACTGCAGGAGAGATCAAATGGTTATTCTGGGAGCCTTACAATATTAATAATATGATACAGAAGGCGCCACATGTAAAAATGCCTTTTGCTAATAATGGAGTACAGATCTGGCAAAAGCTGGTTCAGCCTGCCTCCAATATAGAATTAGTATTGTGCGGGCATATATCCGGAGAAGGTTATCGTGCCGATAAAAACGCATCAGGCAAAACTGTGCACCAGATGTTGTTTGACGCCCAATCGATGGGTGGCGGGCACCGCGATGGTAATGGTGGTGACGGGTGGTTGAGGATATTAGAGTTTTTACCGGATGGGAAAACGGTTAAGGTAAAAACTTTTTCTCCGTTTTTTGGCGCTTCGCCTTCTACCCGGCACCTGGCTTATAAAAAAGACGCCCGCAATGAGTACCAGATAAAATTCGACTAAGATACTTTCTTAACGAATCAACGATTTTTATAAAACGCCTGCTGTCACAGGCATAACGATTACGCCATCATGAAACAAGAAACAACAATTAGCAACCAGCTGGGTATACCACGCCCTTTATTGTCGGGTTACCTGGGCATTATGTTATTTATGATGGGGGACGGGATGGAACAGGGTTGGTTAAGTCCCTACCTCATAGAAAAAGGAATGAGCATACAGCAAACGGCATCTTTATTTACAGCCTACGGTGTAACTATTGCAATAGCTTCCTGGTTTTCGGGGTGCTGGCCGAAAGTCTCACACCCAAAAAATCCATGCTCATTGGTTTAATTATTTACTTGCTGGGAACGGTAGGGTTTATCGGTATGGGTATGGAGTCGCTGGATTTTACCACCATGTTGATCACTTATGCCCTGCGTGGATTCGGCTATCCCTTATTTGCTTACTCTTTCCTGGTATGGATATCGTACCTGACGCCTCAAAAAATGCTGGGACGTGCAGTAGGTTGGTTTTGGTTTGTATTTACCGGCGGATTAAATGTGCTGGGCGCATTCTATTCCAGCTGGGCAATTCGCGAACTGGGACATATCAATGCATTATGGAGTGCTGTGTTTTGGGTATTGTTGGGCGCGTTATTCGCCCTCGTATGGAATAAAGCAACATTTCCTTCCAGCAACACGGCCGGTAAGCTGGCAGAGTTGAGCAAAGGCCTTACCATTGTAAAAGAGGAACCCAAAGTACTGCTTGCCGGTATTGTAAGGGTCATCAATACTACAGCTCAATTTGCCTTCCCGGTATTTCTGCCTACTTATATGGCTGCTCACGGTTTCGATACCACCGAATGGTTGTATATATGGGGCACCATCTTTACAAGCAATATTGCCTTTAACCTGATATTCGGTTTTGTGGGCGATCGCTTTGGGTGGCGGCAAACCATTATCTGGTTTGGAGGTGTGGGTTGTGGCGTCACTACTTTGTTACTGTACTATATTCCTCAATACAGCCCCGGCAGTTACTGGGTGGTGATGTTGGCCGGTATTTTATGGGGCGCATGTCTTGCCGGTTATGTGCCCTTATCTGCTTTAACACCTTCGTTGGTTAGCAAAGATAAAGGAGCCGCAATGGCTATTTTAAACCTTGGCGCAGGGTTAGCCGTTTTTGCCGGACCGGCGATTGTGGGCTTATTTATAGCACCGCTGGGCAACGAGGGTGTGATATGGATCCTGGCTGGCCTGTATTTTATCAGCGCCATATTAACCTTTTTATAAAACCCCGGGCCACCGTTTTAAAGGCTGAACCACAGACGCTGGAAACAATATAATAATGCATGATAATGGAAAGTTATCATCGGTTTAAACATAAAAGAATAGAAAATGAGAATATTAGTAACCGCACCTTATCATGAACAAGGTTTATTAGAGTTGAAGTCGAATTTTGGAGAAGTGATCTATAAACCCTGGAAAGAAAACGATCGTGCTTTTAATGAAGACGAATTAATTCAGTTGCTTAATGAAACAAAAGCAGAAGCACTGATTACAGAGCATGATCATGTAACCGTAAAAGTGTTAGAAGCCCATCAACACCTTCAGTTCATAGGTGTTTGCCGGGGCACTCCGTCTAACGTGGCCTTAACAGTAGCTACAGCATTAAAGATGCCTGTTTTTTATACACCGGCGCGTAATGCACAGGCCGTGGCTGAATTATTTATAGCCAATACTATTTGCTTTTTGCGGCAGGTATTGCCGGGCATTCAATGGTTGAAAGATCGAAAATGGGAAGCGGGTGCGCACACTTCTTACCTGCAATTTAAAGGAGCAGAACTGGCGGGCAAAACCATTGGCCTGGTGGGTTTTGGGGCCATCGGTCAGCTGATTGCCGGTATGGTAGCCTCTTATCCTTGCACTATTCAATATTATGATCCTTATGTAGATGCAGCCTCCTTTCCCGGCTACAAAAAACTGGTCTCGAAGAGCTGTTCAGCAGCAGTGATATTGTATCCATTCATCTGCCGGTAACTAAAGAAACACAACAATTAATCAATCATTCGGTGCTGAAGCTCATGCATCGTAATGCTCTATTTGTGAACACCGCCAGGGCTTCAGTGGTTAATCGAAATGATTTGTATGAAGTATTGGCTTCAGGCAGCATAAAAGGCGCTATTTTAGATGTGTTTGATAATGAGCCGCCGGATGAGCTGGATTATAAAATAATCGACCTGCCCAATGTAATGGCCACGCCACATATTGCAGGCGCTACTTTCGAGGTAGAAGACCATCATGTACGAATCATGAATAAGGTCCTTATAGACTGGTTTATAAACGGCATACAGACCGCTGATAAAATTTATAATAAAGAAGTTGTAGCTTCTGTTATCTAAATACAAGGTACATGAAACAAGATGCATATATAATTATTGATATTGGCACCGGCAATGTAAGGGTAGCTGTAGTAACGCCGGATGGGAAAGTGCTGGGCGTAGGCCGGGGCGATATTCATTATAAGCGGGATGAACTGTATCCTGAATCCATTTATTTTGAGCCTGATCAGCTATGGCAACAGATCACCCAACTGGGTAAAGAGGCTTTGTTACAGGCAGGTGAAGTAAACATCAAAGCATTAACTACTACCAGCCAGCGGGAAGGAATTGTATTAATGACTTCGCAGGGACGTTCTTTAATAGGTTTGCCTAATATTGATCACCGGGGCAGGGAGTGGGAAGACGGACTTTCAGATAAAAGCCGGGTATACCAGTTGTCAGGCCGGTATCCTACATCCTTGTTTTCAGCCTATAAATTGGAAGGCATTCGCCAGAGACGTAAAGAAATCTGGCAGGAATGCGGGTATTTTTTGAGTATCAGCGACTGGGCAGCGTACCAATTGTCAGGCGTTGCCGCTTACGAACATTCACAGGCTTCAGAAACTCTATTATACGATGTAGCTGCCGGGAGCTGGAGTAAAGAACTGGCCGCTATATTTAATATGGAGGAGGCGTATTGCCCGGCAACAACTACCTCTGGCGACAAGCTAGGTACAATACTTCCCGGCATAGCGGATACATGGCGTTTAGATGCCCATGCAGTGGTAGTGACAGGCGGGGGCGATACACAATTGGCTATGAAAAGTACACAACCACTGGTGGATGATATTGTCATTGTATCCGGCACAACAACACCCATTGTAAAAATAACCGATCACTATATTATCGATCAGCAGGAAAGAACCTGGACCAGCCGGGATATAGAGCCCGGACGCTTTGTATTTGAAGCCAACGCAGGCGTAACGGGTTTGAACTATCAACGTTTGAAAGAAGTGTTTTATCCCAACGAGGGTTACGAGGTAATAGAACGTGAACTGGAAGCCAATCCCCATAGGCATTGTACCGCTTCCCTGGGTTCCTTAATAGCAACAGAACAAAAACCGGTACTGGCTGGTGGTTTTGTGTTCCCGGTTCCGGTGTCCCACGAACTGTCCCGCAGTTCTTTTGTATGGGCTACTTTAATGGATATTGCTTTTTCAATAGCAGGGAACTATGAGGTTTTGAAAGAAGTATCGGGGCATGACAAAGATTATGTATGGGCTTGTGGGGGTGGTTTACAAAGTAAAACCCTGCGTCAGCTTATCGCCAATATTCTGGGTAAAAAGTGCAGGTTCGCAAAGGCTTTGAGCAGGCTTCTGCCATAGGTGGGGCTTTGATCTGCAACCAGGCGCTGGGTGTTGGCAGTGAAAGTATTGATAGCGAGATCGAATCGGTAGCTCCACAGGATCACCTGAAGGAATCGTTTTTGCAGCACCGGGATCAGTGGAAGCAAACCCGCGACTATTTTAAAACATTGACAGCCGCCACACAATGACAACCGCTTATTTTATAGGAATAGATGTAGGCACACAGGGTGCGAGGGTAGCGGTTTTTGACAGGCAGGGATCTCAGCTGGCGGCTCATGATGAAGTGTTTGAGCTCTCGGCAAATTCCAGGCAGGAGCAGGATCCCCGTTTGTGGTGGAATTCCTGTCATCGCTCTCTCCAGCAAGTTTGTAAAGAACTGTCGGCAACAATCGATCTTACCAATATTCGATCGGTAGGCGTTACCTCAACATCCGGAACCATTATTCCAATGGGATATGATGATCGACCACTGTACCCGGCGATTATGTACAGCGACGGTCGGTCGGCGGAAGAAGCTATTGCCTGTAAAGAGGCAGCTATAAGTTCGGGCGCTGAGGGGTATATTGCATTTAATGCTTCAAGTGGCTTGCCAAAAATGCTCTGGTTTTTACGCAATTATCCTGATAAAATTACCCGCCTAAAGCGTTTTATTCATGCATCCGATTTTATTACCGGAATGCTGAGCGGTAACTTTTCGGTTACCGATTATACCAATGTATTAAAATCGGGTTACGATTTGCACCGGCTTCGCTGGCCTGATTATATTACTGCTTCCTCAGGTATTAGAAAGGAATGGTTGCAGGAGGTAGTACCCTCTGGCACACCCATCGGTCATTTAAAAAATGATTGGGCGAAGGATTTGGGATTGTCTGGGTCGGTAGTGGTTACTGCAGGTATTACGGATGGCTGTGCTTCTCAAATCGCCTCCGGAGCGGTAAACCTGGGAGATTGGAATACGACCATTGGCACTACCTTAGTAATTAAGGGAGTTACAAAGGAAGAGATAGAAGATCCTGCAGGGGCCATTTATTGCCACCGGCACCCCGAAGGTTTCTGGATGCCGGGTGGTGCCAGCAATACGGGTGCAGACTGGGTAAGCAGCCGCTTTGCCGGGGCTGATCTGTCTGCCCTGGCGGATGAAGCAGCAACACTGGTTCCCGGCCAGCACCTGGCCTGGCCTCTGATGCAAAAAGGGGAACGTTTTCCATTTATCGCACCTGACGCGGTAGGGTTTGCGCCTGGAGGCCTTTCTGATGTTGCTTTATTTATAGCTTATATGGAAGGAGTAGCCTATATAGAGCGTTATGCTTTTGAGAGGATCAGGAAATTATCGGGTGAACCGGTTACCCAGGTTTTTTCGGCAGGCGGCGCCAGTAATAGTGATACCTGGCTGCAAATAAGAAGCGATGTGTTAAACATCCCCATACACAAAACAAGAAATGTTACCGGGGCGGCAGGCGCTGCTATTACAGCTGCGTCGGGTACCTGGTTTTCGAATATCAGCGCTGCTGCGGCGCAAATGGTGCATCCCGATAAAATAGTAACGCCGCGGGAACCAATGGTGGCGGCCTATGAAAGCCGCTATCGCGATTTTATCCAACTTCTAAAAGAAAAAAATATATCAATGAGTGAGAGCGCATTGCTTAAAGTGTATTTATTAAGACATGGTCAAACTGCGTGGAACGCAGATAATAACAGATACTGTGGCAGAACTGATATTCCCCTTACAGAAAAAGGATTGGCACAGGCTACCGCGGTGCGTGATCAGCTGCAGGGGATTAAGCTGGATGCTGTTTACACTTCTCCTTTACAGCGGGCCAGTAAAACAGCTCATATTGCTACAGGTTTAGAGCCTGTTGCCGACCAGCGGCTGATTGAAGTGGATTTCGGACAATGGGAATATAAAACCCGGGAAGAATTTATAGCGGAAAATCCCACTTCCTGGGAGCGCTGGGATAAAGATCCTACTCACGTAAAAGCGGGCGTCACCGGGGAGACTGCCAATGAAATAGTAGCCAGGGTAGATGACTTTTTAAGGAGGCCTACCAACGCCATGCAGGTCAAACGATACTGGTTGCGGCTCATAATGGGGTGAACCGCCTGTATATGGCTTATAAATTAGGCATGCCACTGCGTAATTACCGTCAACTTGTGCAGCATAATTCAGCTATTACCTTTTTTACCTTAAACGCAGAAGGCCTCTTTACATTAGAATACCTGAATACAAAACTTAAGTAAAATGATTTCATTAAAAAATATAGGGCTGCTGGCAGCCTATACACTAACAGCGCTGAGCGGCTTTTCTCAGAAACAACTGCATCGACTGGACCTGAAAACTCCGCAACAGCTACAGGCCTTTTTTAAACATACAAAAAGTAATGCACCGGTTATCAGCGGGCACCGCGGTTGCGATATCGCAGATTATCCCGAAAATTCTATCGAAGCCTTCGAGTATGTTTTACAGCATACGCCCGCTTTCTTTGAGATCGATCCGCGAATGACAAAAGACAGCGTTATTGTTTTAATGCACGACGCAACTTTGGACCGGACTACTAATGGTAACGGAAAACTATCGGATTATACCTGGGCTGAAGTTCAGCAGTTAAGGCTAAAAGACAGGTTTGGCAAATTAACCCCTTACCGGATCCCAACCCTGGCGCAGGTAATCGAATGGGGAGAGGCAAGACAATCTTAAACCTGGATAAAAAGATGTGCCCGCTGAAATGACCGACAGGATTATTAAAAAGCATAATGCAGGGGCTTTTGTAATGGTAACGGTGCACAATGCCGAACAGGCCAGGTTTTACTTTGAAAAAGATCCCAACCGGATGATGTCGGCATTTGTTAAAACGGAAAAAGCGCTAAAGGAATACGAAGCGGCGGGCATTCCCTGGAAAAATATGATCGCCTATATCGGGTCGGAAAATAAGCCGGAAAATAAAATAATGCTGGATCTCTTACACCAGCGAAAGGTAAAATGCATGATATCGGCGGCACCGGTTTACGATAAGCTGGCTACTATTGAGCAAAGAGCCCAGGCTTACCGGGAGATATTTCAATCAGGAGCAGATATCCTCGAATCAGATTTTCCGGTAGAAGTTGCCACGGCCATTAGTCCAACTGTAAAGAAAAAATAAAACAGATCATTGCGATTTATCCGGCAGCCGCAGCTTTAATAGCGGCAATATCTATTTTTTTCATTTGTAAAAAAGCCCTGGTTATGCGGTCCACCTGGTCCTGGCTGCCTTCTTTCATCATTGTTTCCATTTCCGTTGATGTAATTTGCCAGCTAAAGCCGAATTTATCCTTTAACCAGCCGCACTGTTCAGATTCGGGTACCGCGGATAATTGATTCCAGTAGTGATCAATCTCCGCCTGGTTATTACAGGTAACCATCAACGAAACCGATTCGTTGAACTCAAAGCCATGCTGATGAGCGCTATCCATAGCCATCAGCCAGGTGTCTTCGAGCTTAAAATCAGCAAACATGATGGTACCGGCTTTATCGGGGTCCATTCCTTCAGGATAGTAAACATGCGTACCCTGTTCTGAACCGGGGAACGTGGAATTGTAAAAATGAATAGCCTCTTCTGCTCTGCCCAGAATTTTACCGGTAAACATAAGTGCGGGTAAAATGGCAGGGCGAGGATCGCCGGATGGATCGGTGAGCATCAGTTGCCAGCTCAGCCCATATTTATCCTGTACCCAACCATACAGCTGGCTAAAAGGATATTCTCCCAGGGGCATTAATGCCTTGCCGCCATCCATTAATTGTTGCCAGTTTTTTCCAGGCTTTGCCTTGCCGCGGCTTCCTGTTCTTCAGGAGTGCCTTTGAAAAAAGCGTATCATAATTCACCATAAAAGATATGGAAGGATTGAACTGAAAAAGGGGCCCCGCGCTGATGGCCATAAATTCCTTATTCCAAATGGTAAAGTAAGCAATATCGCAATCGCCGGAAGGTGTATCCCGGATCGTTGAAGTGTGCGTGATCTGTGACTCCGGGAAAACGGAAGTATAGAAATCGGCTGCTTCCAGGGCCTGTTTATCGAACCAGAGGTGTGGGATAATTTTTGCATGGTTTTCTTTTTTGAAGAGAGGTCAATAGTTATGCCAGTATGAGTACGTCGAATATTTATTTATTCTGAGGTTAATTACGAAAAGACTATCTATTTATTTTATTTAGTTAAGTGTTGTAATTTGATTATTATCAATATAATTAAAATTTTTATATAAAATTTTAATACAGAATTAAGATTAGTTATGTCTTGAAATGGAGCAGGATTATGAGCATCCCTCATTTGTATTATTATTTTATTAAGGCTACATACCAATACGACATACCTGCACGGTCCGTGCTATATTTGAGTAATGGAGCTTTCTACCTTCGAAACCCTCGTAATCGGCCTTACCGATGAAGTATGGCTGATCAGCGAATCAGAACACCCCTTTAGTTACACACAATTCAGTGCTTCTAATTCAGGCGGCCTGCCTGCATTACTGGCTCAAAAACACCAGGCCGATGTGCAGAAGATAAAAACAATAGCGCCCGAAGACTTCCTTTCTAAGATCGAAAAAGCCAGCGCGGGTTCAGATGCTATTATTGTGGCCAATACCCAAAGATCAGGAAGCTCCTGGAGTTCCTGCAGCAACATTTGGGGGATTTAACCGTGTATCGGGTGGAAACCAGTGTATCTGTTCCTGTTTATATTTTAGGTTTTTTGCATGGCGGGTTTTGTGTGGGAGTCAGCTCTACCAGCATTGAAACATAAATTAAATCCATACGTTATGCGCCCCTACCTTTTAAAACTTACAACGATCACCTTCTCTTTTTTGCTGGTATTAGCTTCCTGTAAAAAAATATAGATGTCGGCCTTCCTGAAAACCCGGAGCCTCCTAAAGATAGCAGCTACCTGGTATTTGAAAACTTCGAGCAGGGCAAAAAGGCAGCCTACGCTATTGCCAACCTGGATCTTAAAACAGGCAGCTGGTCTTTCGATGACGCCCTGATCGGGAATACGGCCGCCGATACCAAAGATAGTCTCTGGTCGGTGCGTTTAAGAAATGGTAATATCACCACCAATTTTAGGATCAACGGCCTCAAGAAAATTTTTGTTTCAACAGCTACTTACGGTAATGATGGCAGCTCTACCTGGCAGTTACAAACCAGCACCGATGGGCAAACATTTTCCCTGGTAGGCCAGCCGGTAATAGTAAACAGCAAAGTGTTCCGGCTCGACAGCTTTGATATTACCTCCACCGTACCGGTGCAGATCAGGATTGTAAAAACCGGCAGTACCCGTATTAATATCGATAATATCATTTTCAAGGGAGCCTCCAATAATCCTGGTATTACAGATACGACTGGCAATGGCGGTGATACCACCATTGTTAATCCGCCGGCAAATGGCCGTTATGTAACGGTTGGGCCAGATGCGCCGCCAGCTACGGGGGATAACTCGAACCTGCTTTTTGGCAATCCCTCTAACGCGGATTCAGTATTGTCCATGGCAGAGAACTTCCTGATCAATCAACATTATTACATACAGTCTTATTCTAAAACACGCGCTACACCTAACTGGGTGGCCTGGCATATTGACGCTTCGAATATTACCGGCGCCGCAGACAGGCAGGATGATTTTGCCGCATGGGCGGGAATGCAAAATGGCTGGTTTGTAGTACAATCCAGTAGTTATATGGGTTCGGGTTACGACCGCGGACATAATGTGCCCAGCGCCGACAGAACTTCCAGCATCAATGCCAACTCTGCTACCTTTCTCATGACCAATATGATACCGCAGGCGGCCCAAAACAACCAGCAAACCTGGAACAATTTTGAACAGTACGTAAGAACACAGGTGAGCGCCGGGCAGGAAGCGTACGTAATTATGGGTAGCTACGGAAACTCAGGAACCATTGCTAATGGAAATATTGTTGTACCTTCCCAGGTGTGGAAAGTGGTGGTATTACTCAGCGTTGGCAACAATGACCTGGGTCGCGTCACAGAAAATACGCGCGTCATCGCAATTAATACGCCTAATAACAATACAATCAATGCCGATTGGAAGCAGTACCGGGTATCGGTAGACCAGATTGAACAGGCAACCGGATACGACTTATTATCGGCCTTGCCTGTAACTATTCAGAACACCCTGGAAACTAAAATAGATAATCAATAGCCTTCGAGACACCCCCTCTAAGCTTCGGCATTTTGCCGGGGCTTTTTGTGCTTATCAGGGAGAAAGTAAGGTAATTCAAACTTATTGTTTCGGATAGCCCGGTATATTTAGTCCCAGCACTATATTGTGTTCTGCCAACTGTATATTATCTCGTAGGGATACGTACACTACGCCACTACCGCCCCTGTTTTCAGGGGGATGTTTTTCAAAATAGGGTTTCAGTAAGGGATCATCTTCAAAATTGATCTCATCGGTGTAATATTCATTGGGCAGACCGGGTTCCTTTATCGATAAATGAATATGTGCGGGTAAAGAATCGGTAGGGTAGGGTGCTGGTCTGATTGTATAAAAGGCATATCGCCCTTCAGGATCTGTTTTTATCCAGCCCCGTATGTAGCCGTGTCGCCTGGCCCGGGCATCCAATCCCTCCCGGTTCGCATAATAACCCTCGTTATTCGTTTGCCAGTAGTAGATGATCACATTGGGGGCGGGTGTTTTACCATCTGCTTTCAGTACGGTGCCCGAGATTTGTAAGGGTTGTCCTTTGCCGTTCCATGCCGGACTGCTATCGACCGAAGCTATTTGTTGCGGCATGTTGATGTACATCAGCTCGCAACCATCACAGCCGCCACCTACGAGACCTTCTTTTTTGGGTTTGAAGGGCTGACCGGTGAACCACAACCTGTAAGCAAGGCATACAATATAGTTAATCCTGATATCCATTTTTTCATTGCTCCTGTTTTTTAAAGCAAATATGGGTGGTAAACCGGTCGTACAACAAGTCAGATAGGGTAAGATGAGTTTATTTTACTGCAAGCGGAGTCCGCATTAACCATAGCTGCTTGAAAGGTTGAGCATAGTTGCGGCTTACCCGCAATACCGTTTCGTTAATCAAGGTAACATCATAGTCCCCGTTTTTGCGGGATCGTATGGACGACACTTTATTAATATTAAGGAGGCAGGATCGGTGAACCCGTACAAAAACATCCCCATCCAGTTCGGCCTCCAATGATTTTAGTGTAGCGGTATACAGGTATTTTTTGTGAGAAAGGTGAATAGTGACATAGGGTGGACTTGCCGAAAAGTAATGGATATCATTTACAGCCACTAAGGTTTGGGTGTTGGAGCCTTCTACAACCAGCACATTTTGAAGGGAAGCAGATGGTTCAGCAATGGTATTTATTTTAATGATATCCGCGTTTGCAGGTGGCGGTGCAATCTTCTTTTGCATGAAAATCGCGGCAACTCCGTATCCATATATAACCAGTGATTGTACCAGGTAAGCCGACAGGCCAAATTGAAAGCTCTGTCCATAGGCAAAAGTGTGATCGTAAAACAAAGCAGATAGCAGGCCGATCAGTGCCGGGTAGGTGAGCAGGTGCACAGCTATAACCAGCAGGGTGACGATGAATTGCCAGTGCCAACTTTGTGTAGGGCTCATGCAGCGGCGTTGCAATAGCAGCAGGGGCAGGAATAAGAGCCAGTAAGAGCTAAAAAGCGCCGACTCCGAAAGGTAAAATGCCGTTTGCTGAAACAGCGTGTATAAATAATCGGATGCTATATTGGCGCTGACGAGCAATAATACCACAGGTAGAAAAAGGAACAGCATTTTCTCTCTTGAGCCAGCTGGTATTTTGATAGATGAGGTCATTAGTGATTATTTTTAGTGAACAGGTGAATGGCTCATTACTATAAATGTACACAATATCCTCCGGCTTCATTTAAAACTATTAACACTCATACTGATAACAAATAAAGTGTTAACGGCGGCAATGTGAACAAAGTCAATTGATGAGATAGAAATTGTTCTAAGTAGGAGCCTCCTCTAAAAGTTTACAAAAAATGTAAACTTTTTTGAGTATATTTGGTTATGGCTTTAATAGAAATAAAGACCAGAAAGAAAAAGAAAATAAGAATTGCTCTTGTTGAAGAGGAGGATTATAAGCAATTAACTAAAAAGAGATTTTATTTTTCATGGAAGCTATTCAAGACCCAGGCAGACATTAAGGTATACAAGTTGCAGCTAATTAACGATGATGATATATTGGGTGTAATGGCTCTGGGCAACTTTGTTGATGAGAGTCGGATTGAGATTAATTTGCTGGCCTGCTCAGTAGAGAATGTGGGTGTAAAAAGATGTATGAAGGTGTAGCCGTTCCCTTATTGCTTACGCTTGTCGGCTGGCAAATATGCAGTATGGAAGAAATGCCTGTGTATCGCTGGTACCAAAAACCCGTTTAAAGCAGCATTATATAAATCAATATGGTATGGTGGATGCAGGCTGGCAACTTTTTTTAGAAGGGAGCGTATTGAATGATATGATTTTAAAGTATTTATTATGAGCACAAAAAAAGACCGAAATATACTTCTGAAGAGCTGGCCGGAGCCTATGTATATTCATCCCGGTTAACAAAGGCTCAAATGAAGGAAGCTGCTGTCCAGCTAAACGCGGCCAGAGCAAAAGTACAGGCAAATGCATCCCACGAGGAGCAACTGGTATCCGATATACTGCAGCTCAGGTTCAGGCTGGAAGAATACCTTAATAGCGAAGCGTTTAACCCCGAGTTTAAATTCAGTTATTTCCTAAAACAATATGTGCAATTGCTCAATAAAAAGAGAAAGGTATTTGCACAAGAAATTAATATTGATGAAACTGAGCTAAGTCAGTTGATCAATGATCACCGGTCTCCCGGGGAAAATATCCTCATCCGGCTGGAGTTGCATTCCAATAATGCCATTCCGGCTATTGCCTGGTATAAGCTGATAGAGAAGGAGAAAGAGCATTATATAAATACCAACCAATTCATACGCAGGCGGGAAGAAAAGCATGTATCGAATAAAATTACCGTATTGGTTGATCAGGAAGCACGTTAATCGTTATAACCTTATCGTAGGGGTCCTGATGTCCCGCACTTAAACCATTATATTCGTGTTACCATGACCAGCAATGAATTTATCCATCATTTTGTAACAGGCCACCTGGAATTGAAAGCAGGAAAACCACGCCCGCAGCAGGCATCGGATTTTGGACATGTGGAAAACCGCTGGCTGGCCCTGCACGGGTTAGGTAAGTTGGAGGTATTTCGCTATCTGTATAGTGAATGCCGTTCGGTTGATGATTTCCACCAATGGCTACTCAATACCCGTGGTGCGGATACCATAGCTGAGGCAGGTCGCCTGTTTGGCGGATCGGAAATCGACGAAGGGGAACCTGATTCTTCACCCATTCTTAATGCCGAACAGTGGCAGCACTGGCAGGAGCAGGGCTATCTTAAAATCGGCGGACTGGTTCCTGCTGAACACTGTGAGCGGGTAAAACAATTCATCTGCGACTACCAGGGCATCAGCCTCAACGACTCTGCTACCTGGTACCCGAATCACCAGGATTGGCATGGCCTGATGCTGCAGGTATACCAGCAACCCGATATGGAAGCCATCCGCCGGCATCCCGCGGTAAAGCAACTGTTTGCCGAGCTCTACCAAACGCCGCGGATAGCTGCTAATACAGATAAGGTGAGCTACAATCCGCCCGAAACAGAGCATTGGCAATTCCGTCACCATCAATTGCACTGGGATATTGATCATAGCCGACCACCTGACTATTATATACAGGGACTTATTTATTTGGATGATACACCCGAAGACCGGGGGCCGTTGCGCCTTATCCCTGGCTTTCATCACCGGTATCTTCAATACCAGCAACAATTCGGGGATCCGGTTGCCGCACAAGATGCCATTACACGAGAAGCGGGTGCTACTCCCGTTCCTGGCAGGCAGGGAGATATTGTGGTGTGGCTGCAAACCCTACCTCATGCGGCCAGCGTTAATACATCTAACAAACCGAGATTTGTGCAGTACCTGAGCTTTACCAGGCTGGATTGATTCCACGGATAATGTTCTGTCTCGTTCGTTTTTAAAACAACTGGGAAAAACCGATCAAAAATCTTTAGTAAATTTCCTAAGTCATGTTGTGGTGTCCTGACTTAGTCTTCTATCCGTATTGTTTTCTCTCCATAAAAAGGCTGACCGTTCTCTGCAAACCCTTGTACAGTGATCAGGTATATGCCTTTTTGATCGCTGCTGTGAAACATCAGCTGATTATCTTCGTCTTTTTCAGTCTTCGAAAAGGCTGCCACCATAGCGTGCTTAGGTACTCCGGAAACTCCTGTTTTAATAATGTAGTGTCCATACCCAGGAAAGTACGGGGCAGGTAAACCAGGCTGGTAGCTGACAGGTACATATTGTTTTCATAGTCGCAACCCTGGTAAATCAATTCCCCGCTGAAAGTGCGATAGCGCTGTCCCTTAACGGGCCATTTGTAGGGCACTGTATGATTAGGGCAATTGAGAATATTGTTCTGGCATACATAATCTCCGCAAGGATTGGCTCTCCCCATCGAACCGTAATCTCTTTTCGACCTTACAACAACGGTTTCCATGGTACTGGAAAACTTTTCCGTTTTGTCGGTTTTCAATAGTGCCTGCAGGTCGGGCGGTTGCTCCCGGTAAACAGGTTTGTAAACCGGTACCGTTATATTCGAATAGGCTATGGCCAACGAGTCTTCTGTCTGAACATAATAGTCTCCATTTTTTTGCCCATGCCTTTTACGAATAGTTTTCTGCCATCGTTGACAAGCAGCTCGTCGGTCGATAGAGGCAATATGCCTTCCTCATTCGTTTTTAGAAAGGAGAAATTGGCCTCTCTGAACAGCACAAGATCCATTGACTTTTTTCCCGTTTTCCAAACCGGGCGAGCTTTAGTTGCACACCGGGTTTTAAAAATCCTTCTGCCAGGCTGTTACCATTGGTCAAAATGGTATCAGTATCATCCATGGTTTTCATCCTGATAATATGTTCGAGCAAGAGGCTACTGTCCAGGATATTTTTTCTTTTTACGAATACCGGCTCGTTATAAACGATAGCGTGTAAGTCATGATCGGACTCCAGGTTTTTTGCCATGTTAAAATCTACCCTGCTTAACAGCACACAGTTTACTGTGGCAATAGCATTCAACGAAGTACCGGCACTGTTACTAATAGCCATATTGAGTAAGATGCTGTCCCTCGTTTTGTATACTTCCTTATCAGTTCGCAACACCAGGTGATTACGTTTATCATAATGGGCAAAAAAGTAAGATCTGGCTAATATTCTATTCTGTTCGTCTGTTATAAAAACTTTACATAGCCCCCTGGCAAAATCATCCAGTATTACGGTTAGCTTTTTGTAGGAGCTGATATCGAGTTTATGAACTGAAGGCAGCCAGTTACATCTACCACCACTAATTGAATGGTTTTTTTCTTTTGACCAGAGTTCGATGTTAAGAGAATCATTTACCACAACATCTGGTATCTCAAATCTAAGTCCATCAGTCGCCACCGACGGTAACAGGAACTTTTGACTATGATTGTTTTTCAATCCCAAATTAACTGCATATTGTTTGCCCGGTTTTGCATTTACATAAAATGCACTGGCTCCATTGGCTGTAGTTTCAATCGTATCTATTACCCGGTCGTCTTCCAGTAATAAGGCAGGTGAGGAGCTGGCCGTGTTGTTGTTGGTTACTTCCCAAAACACCCTGTTGGGGTATCCTGGTGCAAGGAACCCGGCCTCTGGATAAAATGATGCAGACAAGTCTGAGGAGGAAGCCATGTTCTCGGGTATCCTGATCCTGTTCTTCACCGTATCTCCTTCGTAAATGGTGGTGACGGATAGGGATCTATTCGTTGTTTTAATATCTTTCGGATTAATATAAACCATATCGTTGCCATACTTATCCAATTCCAGCGTTCGGGATCTTTCGCCCGCAAATTGATACCTGGCACGGGCATCCTTAAAAGTAACCTGGTAAGACTCGGGAATTATTTCGTGCTGTATGGCTATTTTATCGGGAGTAGAAAGCGAATCTGAAATTTTTAAAGAGGTGGTAAACGCTTTATCACCTGTTTTGGCATAAATTCTTAGTGGCTTAAATCCGGTGCCAATGGGTACATGCTGTTTGTTGAGAATATTGGTATAGGCTACCAGGTTATAACTGCCGGCTATTAATGAATCCGGTAAAAGAATGTTTCCGGTAGCAATGCGGTTTCGAAGAGGGAATTTTTTTAACGTGGTCATACGATCTGATATGGGATCATACAGTCCGATCGTTAATATATCCGAAGTATCCCTTATCTGTGATTGATTTTCGAACAAATAAGCTGCAAACCAAAGTTGCTCATTGGGTGTATAAATAACTTTATCGGTAGTCAGGTAAATTTTTTGTAGCGTTTTGTTAAAGGATACGGACTGCTTTTGTGCGTTGGTTATACGGGGCACCACCAATACAATTATAAGCAGTAAGTATTTTACCATTGGCAACAGAGGGTTTTTTAATGAGCGGACAGATAAGAACCACTAATCTAAGAAACAAAACGCAATTAACATGGGCTTAGTGTAATATTACAGTACCCAGCTGATCGGTGATCTCCCGCTCCATGTCTTTTAAAGAGCGATGAATAAAATGAAGTTCTTTGAATTTTTCATAAGCTTTATCCTGCTCCATATCCTGTTGGTTCTGCAATAACATGCGCTTTATTTTTTTAGCTTCAGGTATCTGATAGCAGAAATAACAATATCCTTCGTACGGTCTTCTGATATGAGCTTGAACCGGTTGAGCTCATCCTCATTTCCATCAGAAACTGTTCTTAAAAAAGCTTCATACTCCTGTTTAAACAGTGTACGCTGATAGCCCATGTTTTGCCCCGCCTTCTGAATCCACTTTTTACTTTCTTCATAGGGGTGGTTTAAAAGTGAAATTACAAAACTGCTGAGCTGCTTGTCCTCATGGTAAATAAAGTATTTATCATTAAAGAGTTTAGGGTTGCGCTGAACCAATTCTTTTATCGCATGTACCAGTGTATAAACGTCTTTGTCCTCAATATCCAGTTCATCAATCTCACCAAAAACATAGTCGGCAATTAGTATATTATCGTCCCAATAGCGGTTACCGTATTCCAATAAAATTCTTGCCAACTCTTTTTCCTGAAGCTGGTCTTTGAACAGCATATCAAAAGTGGCATCATCAAAATTGGTGGCTTCTGCCTGGGCTACAGCTACTTTATCAGCTCCGGGGAAAGCCGATTTTCGTTCCTGTGTGTTAATGCGATCCCTGATATATTTGTTGACGAGGGCGTTGAGGCCGGCTTCATCAATATTTAAGATAGTAGAGGATTGCTTAATATAATCCTGTTGCCGCGTAAAGTCTTCCGTTTTATTCACCCGCGATATAGACTCGGCGATCTTGTTAACCAGTTCCGACTTTTTAGCCGGATCATTCCCCACATCTTTTAAAGACAGCTCCAGCTGGAACAGGATAAAATCTTTTTATGCTGGTTCACAAACTCAACAAATGCTGAAGCCCCAACCTTATTTACATAGCTGTCCGGATCTTCCCCATCGGGGATCAGCACCAGCTTTACATTGAGCCCTTCCTCTAGCGCCAGGTCCAGACCACGCAAAGCTGCTTTTACACCGGCGCTGTCACCGTCGTAAATAATCGTAAGGTTGTTGGTGTACTTTCTTACCAGCCTTAGCTGGTCAATGGTAAGCGAGGTACCTCCCGAAGCCACAACATTTTCAATACCTGCCTGGTGGAGTGATACCACATCGGTATATCCCTCTACCAACAAACATTCATCAGCCTTATCAATAGCCGCGCGGGCAAAATAAGAGCCGTATAAGATCTTGCTTTTTACATAAAGCTCATTCTCGGGTGTATTGATGTATTTGGGCGCCTTATCGTTCGTCTTTAATATCCTGGCTCCAAAACCAATTACTTTACCACTATTATTATGAATGGGAAATATAACGCGCCCGCGATAATTATCCTGCAGGTTGCCATTACGCTCTGCTATCAAGCCGGTTTTAAGCAGAAGGTCCCTGTTATATTGCTGAGACAATGCTTCATCTGTAAACGCAGTTCTTGACTCAGGTGAATACCCCAACCTGAACTTTTCAATAACACCCTCCCTAAATCCACGTTCTTTAAAATAGCTCAGGCCGATGTCCCTGCCTTCTTCGGTTTTGAACAGTTGGTCGATAAAGAATTTTTCGGCAAAGCTGTTAATGATGAAAAGGCTGTCTGCGGTTTGATACTGTTCTTTCTGCTCCTCGCTTACAAACGATTCCTCTACTTCTATTCCATATTTATTGGCCAGCCATTTTAATGCCTCTACATAGCTGTATTTCTCATGCTCCATTACGAAGCTGATGGTGTTGCCGCTTTTACCGCATCCAAAACATTTATAAATTTCTTTAGAGGGGGAAACGGTAAATGAGGGGGTTTTCTCGTTATGGAAAGGGCAGTTACCTAAATAGTTAGCGCCCCTTTTTTCAATTTTACAAACTCGCCCACTACATCAATAATGTCTATGCGCGAAAGAATCTCCTGTATCGTCTGTTGCGAAATCACGGAGGCGAAATTAAGGAATAGCGGGCTATTTATCTAAAACCATGAGCTTTGAAAGGATTTACAAGCGGCGCGTTAAGATTAACAGCCAGTGAGACCGTGTGGTAATATTTGGCAGTACCTAGTGGTATGATGACCGGTCGGTATAAAATTGCAGGTGCAAACATAGGGCTCATGTTAAATTCACCCCCTAAAGTGAGACCGATTCCGTCGTCCTGATGCCTGATCGATTTTCCATCGCCTTTTAAGTTGTACTTAAAACGCTGAACATTTACGCCACCCAGGAGGCTTATTTTTTTAGTCACTTTCCGATGGTGTAAAGCGTCAATAAAAAAACTGCTTATAGAATGTTCGCCCGTTACCCAGGCTTTGTTAAAGTTATCATTGATCGGTGTTCTGATCGACGGATTGACGCCACCAGCTAAAGAAAAATCTCCTCTATTGCCTTTGTAGAACACCCCGATACCAAACCCTAATAAATTGGTACTGCTTAAACTTTTCCCGGTACGGTAATTATAGTAGTTGAAGTTATTCACCAGGGGAAAGGCTAACCTTATGGCCATATAGTTTTTAGGCAGACGCAACTTTCTGTCTGCTCTTCTATCATTTTGAGAATTGGCCAGTATAAAAGTTATCAGCAGGATAAGTGTGGCAGTTGTTTTTTTCATGGCGGCCTTTTTTATGACAAACGTCATAAAAGAAAAGGACGCAACAGATAGATGTAATTAATCTAATTTTTTCAACTGTATATTCCTGAAGTCAATAGGCTGTCCCTCACTTTGCAAAGCTATAAAACCAGAGGTTAGGGGCTGTCCTTCAATTTTTTGTTTGGGATCGTAGCGGTTGGCAACACCACCGCCAATGCTGGGTTTGGAATATTGTAACACAGTATCCCCGTTGATCAGGTGAGTGATCAGGAGTCGCCTAATACAATTAATTCAGCTGTTACCCATTCGCCGGGGGATAGGTTTTAGAATTGGAATTCAGGCAGTGCCCATCGTATTTGCGACCCTGGTAAACTATTTCAGTTCCAGGTGAGCACATATTACCGGTAGGGCGCGGTTTTCCATCGGGGAGGCCTGCAAGAAACTGCATTTCAACCGAAATCGGCCAATCCTGTTCTTTAGGCATGGTTCGCGGATCCTGCGAGTGATACATCACTCCACTGTTTAAAATAGTATACGACGGAGCGCCCTTCATCCAGCCGTCTACAAACCGGTATTCCATTTTTAAATGATACCTGGAGAAAGGAGTTTTATAATAGAGGTGGCCATATCTTTCATTGAACCCATCATATTTGTCATATCGCACTTTGATGATACCGTCTTCTACTCTGAAGGTTTGCGCGTAATTGTCACCCACTTCAAAATGGTGTATTTTAACAAACCAGTCTTTTAGATCTTTACCGTTGAAGAGTGTGGTCCACTCATCAGCCGAGGGTTTTACTTTGGTAGTTTTGGGAGAGCAGGCGAGGAGGAGCGTAACTAATACAAGAATACCTGCTGATACATAACGCATATGGAAAGTTTAGCAGCAAAATAAGTTTTTAATAGCAAATGTGCAATTAATTGCCAGATAGAAGTTGTACAAACGTTTGCGCGCTCAGGAAAAGCATTACCTTTTTAATTTCATATAATTGGTTTACCAGGGGTTGGGCAAGCGCAAGGGTATTGTTACTTATTAGCCAGCCTGGCATCTTGGGCCCTGGAGTAAAAAGAATGACAGATAACGACCTTCTTTTCGATGATCAACAATAATTATATTCGTTACACTTAAAGCATGCCATTATGAAGAGGATTCTATTCGTTTTAAACTTTTTGGCCGTTGTAGCTATCGCCCCGGCGCAAAACAGCTATATTCCCTCAGTCCGGATCATCGATGCACGCAGGCAGTTCCAGGACATGAAGTTTGGCCTTTTTATTCATTGGGGTGTTTTTAGCATACCGGGCGATGGAGAATGGGTAATGAATACCCGTAAGCTACGTATACATGAGTATTCGAATCTTAAGGACTTTTATAATCCTTCTGCTTACAACCCCAAACAATGGGTAGCCATGGCCAAAGCGGCGGGCATGAAGTATATCACCTTTGTGTCAAGGCATCATGATGGCTTTAGTAATTGGGATACCAAACAATCTGATTGGAAGATAACGAATACGCCATACCAGAAAGATGTACTAAGAATGCTGGCGGATGAATGTAAAGTGCAGGGCATAAAGCTTTGCCTGTACTATTCTTTGCTCGACTGGACCCGCGAAGACTATCCCTGGAAAACCGGGCGCACAGGGCAACACAGCGGTAGAACCAGCAATGGCGATTATGCTGGCTATTTAAAATTCATGAAAGCCCAGCTTACCGAATTGCTTACGAATTATGGAGAAATCGGCGCTATATGGTTTGATGGGCACTGGGATCAGACCAACCCGGAAGGCCATACTGATCTTGCATCCAGGATTGACTGGAAGTATGATGAAATATACAGTCTTATACACCAGTTGCAGCCTCAGTGCATGATCGGCAACAATCACCACCAAACCCCTTTTCCAGGTGAGGATTTCCAGATGTTTGAAAGAGACCTGCCTGGTGAAAACACATCGGGATTGAGCTATCAGAAAGCCTCCGACGCGCTGCCCTTGGAGACCTGCGAAACCATGAATAATTCCTGGGGTTTTAACCTGGGTGATAAAAGCTACAAAAGTGCGGCAACGGTGATCCGTTACCTGGTGGGCGCTGCAGGGCGCAATGCTAACCTGCTATTAAATATCGGCCCGATGCCGAACGGAGATATACAACGAGAGTTTAAAGATACTTTACAAGCCGTGGGGAACTGGATGAGCAAATATGGACATACCATTTATAGTACCAGGGGAAATGCAATGGCTCCTCAAAAATGGGGCGTTGTAACGGCTAAAGAGCATGTCTATTACATTCATTTGTTAAATACGGATAGTTTAACAATTATTGACCTGCCTTTTACCGACAAAAAATTGAAGGCCATTTCTTTAAGCGATGGCAGTAAAATTGACTTAAAAAGAGTGCAAAATAAATGGCAGCTTACCGTGCCGGAAGCTGCCAAAAAAGAAAAAGTTGATTATATTATCGAAGTAAGTGCAATAAAATGAGCTACTGCTTAGCTCGCAAGAGGAGTAGGAGTGTCAAAACTTAAACACTCTTTTAATTCCTTTTCAGTATAAGAAACACCGTACTGTTTCAACACTTCATCTGGTACACCATTCCATTGATTAGGTCGGTTGCCGGCATAGCCCAGGTCTTTTACACCGATCTCTGAGGTGTAAAAACCCGTAACGGTCAGATCGCGCATCCTGGAAAAGAAAGCTACACCAGGGGCAAGTTCTTTTTATCTTTGGCCTTCTGAGGATAGGCGATCAGATCTACTATTTCAATTCGCTGTTGCGCGGTTATATCTTTAAAAGTTTTTCGAATTTCTTCAGACTATACATATCCAGCCAGCGTAAACCACCGCGCATAGGAACCTGCATTGCTGGTTGATCTTTTACGGTAAACTCAATAAAGTCAGTAACCTTCGCATCGCTTGCGCTACCGCTCACTTCATCTTTTGGAATAATAATATCCCCCAGGATCGTTAAGGTAGCCAGTTCATGCTCATTAAAGAATTTAGGCATCCGGTTCACCGCATCTTCGTTCACCTGCTCATCTTCATAACGGTGAATGCCGGGCTTTGCTGCATCAGTGGCTTTTACTTCTTCTTTTTTATCAGCAGGGGCACAGCCTGTTGCAATAGCAGCGGATGCCAGTGCAGAAGCGGCTATATATTTAAGAGAATCGCGACGTTTCATATCTTTATTTTAAGAATGACAGATGATCGTTTACAGCTGACAGTTATCAGATCTGTCAACTGTCATCCAACAACTTTCAACTATAAGTTTTGCTTTTTCATTTCATCAATAATATATTCACTGGCCCTCATGCTTAGCGCTAAAATGGTCCAGGTAATATTTTTATCAGCCTGTGACGTAAACTGGCTGCCATCCACACAAAACAGGTTATTACAGTCATGTGCCTGGCTCCACTTGTTTAAAGCTGAAGTTTTAGCATTATCACCCATACGCGCGGTGCCCGCTTCATGAATAATGTAGCCCGGCTTATCCAGACCATAATTATTCTCTGGTCCATCATCACCCCAGGTAATTACAGCGCCCATGTTGTGCATAATCTCTTTGAAAGTTTCCTTCATGTGCTTGGCCTGCTTTATTTCGTAATCGCTTTGCGTTACATTAAAGCGTAGTACAGGAATGCCAAATTTGTCAACGGTATTCGGATCGATTTCGCAGTAGTTATGCTCAAAGGCAACAGCTTCTCCGCGACCACCCATACCTACGGTTGCTCCATAAAAATATCTTGCATCTTCTTTCAGGGAGGCGCCATATCCGCCGGCCTCTTTCTTTTGCCATTTACCTCGTGTTTGCCATTCATACCTTCCAGGCCCATACCAAATCCGTAAGACGGCTGGCCGAAACCTCCCCAGTATTCAATATGATAACCGCGTGGGAAATCCAGTTTCTTGTTATCGCCCCACCAGGGGTATAAACGTGCATACCACCCACACCGTCTTCATTGTAACGTTTGCGTCCAAATAATTGAGGCAGGTAACCGCCCATAGCGGCGCCATTACTATCCTGCAGGTATTTTCCTACAACATTGCTGCTGTTGGCCAGGCCATTGGGATGCCGCTGCGACTTGGAGTTTAATAACAAGCGTGCTGTTTCGCAGGCGCTTGCAGCCAATATCACCACACGTCCGTCTACCTGGTACTCCAGCATGTCTTCCTTGTTCACATAAGAAACGCCGGTTGCTTTACCCTCGGTATTAGTTAATACTTCCCTTGCCATAGCATTGGCAATAACATCCAGTTTGCCGGTTTTTAAAGCAGGGTATATTAACACGTTCGAAGAAGAGAAATCGGCTTTGGCCATACTACAGTTTCTGCCGCATTGTGCGCAGAAGAAACAAGCGCCCCTGTCTTCATTAATAGTCTTTGTAAGGATAGAAAGCCTGGAAGGAATAACCGGGATATTCGCTTTTTCGGCACCTTTCTTAATAAATAGTTCGTGCAAACGGGGTTTCGGTGGGGGCAGGAATATACCATCCGGCTCATTAGGAATGTTCTCTACACTCCCAAATATGCCGATTAACTTATCTACCTTATCGTAATACGGCTTTATATCATCATAGGTAATGGGCCAGTCGGCGCCCACACCATCATTACTGTAACCTTTAAAGTCTTTGGGACCAAAACGAAGGGATATACGTCCCCAGTGATTGGTTCGGCCACCGAGCATGCGCGCTCTAAACCATTCCCACTCGGTACCGCTGGCACGCGTATAAGGCTCGCCTTCTATTTCCCAGCCGCCATAACAGGCATCCAGATCTCCAAAAGGCCGGTACTTGGTAGCGCGGCCACGGCGCGAAGATTCCCAGGGGTTCTTTAACTGGAAAATTTCTTTTTGAGGGTTGTACATGGGACCGGCCTCTAACATGCACACACTTAAGCCGCATTGGCCAATGTATAGGCGGCCATACCACCTCCGGCTCCAGACCCTACAATAACAACATCATATTTTTTGGGTTGTTTCTTAATTTGTAAATCCGACATATAGCAAATATGTTTAGCGAGAAAAAATTACAATATACAAATATGATCAAAAATCTGCAAAATCTATTTTGCAAAATTTGGCAAACTGACTTTATTCATTAAACTTTGGGCAACAATCGAATTTAATGCGCAATCGGTTTTCGTCTTTTTTCATTTTCTTATTGATTATTATCATCGGCTTCCTGGCATATTTTCTTGGAAGAAAAAGCGCGTCTAAAACCGTTGACAATGTGGTAATGAATGATGTCCTGATCAGGCAGATCGCAGAACTTTCTGCGCTTGAAGTTCAAGGCAATGCAAGCATTAAGAGCAGCAATATAGCAAATGATGGCAGCATTACCGATAATTTTAAAAAATTGTTTCTGGAGCGAACATTCAATATTTCCGTACCTTACGTGGCCAAATACGGAATAAACCTCGACAACCAACGAATTAATATTGAGGAAAAGAATAAGCAGGTTTTAATTGTATTGCCCAATCCCAAATTGTTGAGCTATGAGCTGAGACTTGACAAGACGAATGCTGCATCAAAAAAGGGACTATTTGAAAGTAACGATGAAGAAGCTTATAATAAGCTGATACAAAAACTATATACACAGTCAAAGGCACAGCTGGAGGGTAATACCGGTTACCAGGAGCAGTCGAAGGAAAAGATCCGGAAAATTATTAAGGATTATTATGCGCCGCTGAATTTTGAGGTGGAAGTAACTTTTAGCAATGAGTTAAGAAGTAAGATAACGGAAGAGGCCAGGCAGTAAAAATTGGAACATGAATCTCTAAATAAATAATTAATACTTACAAACATTACATGCAATATGAAAAGAAATCTTTCCGGTTCTCGTAGGAGTTTTATCAGGAATGCAGCCATTGTTGGCGCAGGGGTAACTATTGTACCCCGGAATGTATTAGGTCGCGGTTTTGTAGCGCCCAGTGATAAATTAAATATAGCCGGCATAGGGGCCGGTGGTAAAGGCGCCAGCGATCTTGCCTCTTTTGCTAAAAGTCCCCAAGTGAATATTGTGGCTCTTTGTGATGTGGATGACAGAGAAGCTAAAGGTTCGCGGGAAAGATTCCCCAAAGCCAGTTATTATAAGGACTTCAGGGAGATGCTGGAGAAAGAAAAAAATAATATAGATGCCTGCAGCATCAGTACGCCTGACCATACCCATGCGGTTGCAACACTGGCGGCTATGCAATTGGGAAAACACGTATATACCCAAAAGCCGCTAACGCACGATATTTACGAAGCCCGTATTTTAACCCAGGCTGCTAAAAATATAAAGTAGTAACGCAAATGGGCAACCAGGGTGCTTCCGGCGATGGCGTTAGAAGAACAAAAGAACTGTATCAATCAGGAATAATCGGCGATGTATATGAAGTGCACGCATGGACTAATCGACCTATCTGGCCACAGGGTGTACCTAAACCAAAAGGTAACCATGAGGTTCCCAAAGAGCTGGATTGGAAACTTTGGCTGGGTACAGCTAAACATGAAGATTTCAACCCGGCTTATGTACCTTTTAACTGGCGTGGTTTCTGGGCCTTTGGAACAGGCGCTTTGGGAGATATGGCTTGTCATATAATGGATCCCATCTATCGCATTCTACCCATACTTTACCCAGAGTCGGCAGAGTGTAGCATTTCTGATCAGTGGACGGGCATGAACCAGGAAGCGAACTTTACAGATAGCTGCCCTATGTCTTCTATCATTCACCTTACTTACCCCAGAACGGATAAGAAAGGAAAAATAAAAGTATCATGGTATGATGGTGGTTTATTACCACAGCGTCCGGATGAGTTATTACCTGAAGAATCATTAGGTAACTGGGATGGTGGTTGTCTTTTTGTAGGTACCAAAGGAAAAATCCTGATGGACTGCTATGGAGCTAACCCACGCTTATTGCCTACCAAATTAATGAAAGAAAAAACACTGCCTAAACAAACCATCAAACGTGTACCAGGCGGTGCTGAAGGGCATTACCTGCAGTGGGTGAACGCCTGTATCGCCGGCCATGGTAAAGGTGAAACGAGCTCTCCGTTTGAATATGCCGGACCATTTACAGAGAGCCTGTTAATGGGTAACCTGGCTATCAGGAGCGCGATGTATATCGATCCTACTGTATCCGGATGGGGTAAGACCAAGTATACGGGCCGCAAGAAATTATTATGGGATGCCGAGAATATGAAGATTACGAATTTTGATATAGCCAACCAGTTTGTTAGAAGACAATACAGCGATGGCTGGACGCTTACTTTATAAGCAATATTCTTATCTATTAAAAACTTCCGCATCAGCGGAAGTTTTTTTATGCCCATACCCCGAAATAAGGAGCAACAAAAAGGCTACCTGTTGGTAACCTTTTTCATTGAAAAATATGATGTATTACAGTGTGATGGTATCCATCACCTGGAAGGTGACTTCTTTCGGACCATCCTTGGTTTTAACTACTTCTGTGATCGTTTTTATTTTTGACGAAGGTGCATGAACCGGTTGAGCGGCGGTAGCCGGATGCTCCAGTTGTGCCAGGGTAGGCGCTATTACCAGTGAAACAATGGACATCAGTTTAATAAGAATGTTCATGGACGGCCCTGAAGTGTCTTTTAAAGGATCGCCCACGGTATCACCCGTAACAGATGCCTTATGCGGTTCTGATTTCTTGTAATACATTTCGCCATTGATCTCCACACCTTTTTCAAAAGCTTTCTTGGCATTATCCCAGGCACCGCCTGCGTTGTTTTGAAACATACCCAATAAAACCCCGCTAACTGTTGCTCCCGCTAAAAATCCGCCCAGCGCTTCAGCTCCCAGGCCTGGCATAAAGCCGATCACCAAGGGAGATATAATAGCGATGGTTCCGGGAACGATCATTTTTTTGATAGATGCTTCGGTCGATATCTCTACGCATTTATCATATTCGGGTGTGGCAGTACCTTCCATAATACCTGGTATGGTATGAAACTGGCGGCGTACTTCTGCCACCATTGCCATAGCTGCTTCACCCACTGCCCTGATAGCGAGTGATGAAAACAGGAATGGTATCATGGCGCCTACAAAGAGGCTGGCCAGTACATTTGCCTTGTATATATCGATGCCGTCAATTTGGGCTACACCTACAAAAGCTGCAAATAATGCCAGTGCCGTTAAAGCTGCTGATGCAATGGCAAAGCCTTTACCGGTAGCCGCTGTAGTGTTACCTACGGCATCCAATACATCGGTTTTCTCTCTTACTTCTTTAGGGAGTTCGCTCATTTCAGCAATACCGCCTGCATTATCGGCAATGGGGCCGAAAGCATCAATAGCGAGTTGCATGGCAGTAGTAGCCATCATAGCTGCCGCTGCAATAGCTACGCCATAAAGGCCTGCGCATTCGTAAGATCCCCAGATACCCCCAGCCAGAACAATAATAGGCAGGAAGGTAGATTCCATACCGATTGCCAGCCCACCAATAACGTTAGTCGCATGCCCTGTTGATGATTTCTTAATGATCATATTCACCGGGCGTTTGCCCATGGCGGTATAGTATTCGGTAATAACACTCATCAGTGCTCCAACAACCAGGCCTACTCCAATCGCTCCCAATACACCGTATTTGGTAAATACAAAGCCACGCAGTTCCATTTGTTGAGGAAGCAGCCATATTACCAAACCAGCAGATGCAATGGCTGTTAAGATCATGGAACCCCAGTTACCCATATTCAATGCTCTTTGAACCGTCTCTGTACTGATACTGGCCGTTTCACTGATCCTTACAAACAGGGTTCCGATAATAGAAAGCAGAATGCCAATACCCGCTATAAGCATAGGTAATATAATGGGGAGAAGCCTCCCAAAGCATCAGGAGAACCTATCACATTAATTTGCTGTCCGAGCACAATGGTAGCCAGCACGGTAGCCACATAAGAACCAAAAAGGTCAGCACCCATACCCGCTACATCACCTACATTGTCACCTACATTATCTGCGATAGTGGCCGGGTTACGCGGATCATCTTCTGGTATACCTGCTTCTACTTTTCCCACCAGGTCGGCGCCTACATCGGCAGCCTTGGTATAAATACCACCACCTACGCGAGCAAACAGGGCTATCGATTCTGCACCCAAAGAAAAACCGGTTAAAACCTCGATGGTCTGGATCATTTCATGCGAATTAAGCGCTGCATCAGGAGCGAAGTAGGCTTTTAGCAAAATGTATAATCCGCCTAAACCTAAAACGGCCATGCCGGCTACTCCTACACCCATTACAGCACCGCCACCAAACGATACATTTAATGCCTTCTTAAGGCTGGTTCTTGCGGCATGTGCTGTACGTACATTAGATAATGTAGCAGAACGCATACCTATATACCCGGCAAGGGCACTTAAAACAGCGCCAATCACAAAAGCTACCGATATCATCCAATGCGAATGCGGATTGGTTTGTGCAAGCACAGCCAGTAAAATACCTACCACTACTACAAAGTAGCCCAATATCTTCCACTCGGCCTTCAAAAAAGCCATGGCTCCTACACTAATGTAGTTACTTATTTCCTTCATTCGGGGAGTACCGGCATCCTGCCTGGCTACCCACTTAAACTTAACATACGTGTACAATAAGCCAATGATGGCCATCACTGGTACGAGATAGATGATGTGTTGCATATAATTATATATCCTTTCGATTTGGCAAGACCCACAAATATAGGGGAACTGATTAAAATGTTATGGTTTATTTCGATACAGGCAAATAACCGGTTTCGTTTTATTTACTTCTGTAATAATAGATGTATTTTACAAATCTTCAAACTTAATTTTCTTTTCTTTTAATTTCTTTAAAACCGGCTCATAAATTTCCCTGGTCAAAGGAATTCTGAGGCCGGTTATATTTATTTTTTCTCCAGTATAAGTTCTGTAGCAATGCCTAGTGGAAGCCCCACCGTTTTTGCCATTGCTGTGTTTAAAGCATCATCGCCTTTTACAATCATACAACTTTTTGTTGAATATAGCTGATTGTTTTTTCATACTCAATTTCATGAAGCATAATGATCATATCCTTGTCATCCTGCTCTATTTTTAACCGAGTTTCTAATAAGTGGCGAAGTATATCAGCAGAAGCGGCAGCTTGTTCAGGTATCGTATCATCGCCGGCCAGGCCCAGGTATATCAACTGCTTTCTTACCAGTTCCCTGTCCGCCTCAGCAACAGTGGCGTCGATATATCCGTCTAAAGTTGTTGATGAAGAATGCTGTTGGATAGATTGGTTAACCCAGTCTTTAATACTATTGTAATGCTCTTTTTCTTTAAAAGGAGCCGCATCCGTTAATCCTGCATCAATGATGTGCTGCCAGCCTTTACAAAAATCCGGATGGCGCAAAGTTGTTCTCATAAAAGTATGAGCCGATTCCAATCCATACAATGCTGCATAAGAAAGCGAGTCCCGGTTAGGATAATAAGCGTAAGCTCCGAGAGGAGCTATCTCTACAGTTGGATTATCTTTAAAAATGTCCCGGTAGCTTTTCTCAATAACCTGGCCGCTGAGTTTATATACGGCGCCGGTTTTGCCTGCGTTCACTATATTAGCGGGGTTCCAGGTTATTTTATAATGCCATGGATTGTTGTCACTTTCCGGAGCAATCAATCCGCCGCAATGCGATATAAAACTTTTAATAGCGCCCCCTTCATTTTTGATGCTATGTATTAACTGCATAGCGCTCATGTGGTCAATGCCGGGGTCAAGGCCCATTTCACAGAGAAAGAACAGCCCCTTTCGATTGATTTCATTTTCGAGCTTTCGCATAGCCTCGTCCAGGTACGAAGCTGTCAGTAAGTTTTTGCTGTGCGCAACACAATCCTGTGCTACAATATAATGTAATGCAGGCGGGAGCATCGATATAACAATATCGCTTTGGCCAATCACCTTCTCTCTCCCGGTAGCATCATTAATATTAAAGGACATCGCACTGCCGTTAACATGCCCTTTTATCTTTGACAATGCTAATGAAAGATCGGCATCTACTACCACCAGTTTCCAGTTATATATCTCTGATTGTTCAAGCAGGTAATTGATCAGGACGGTAGCCGATTTGCCAGCTCCAAAGAGGAGTATTTGCTTTGTTTCCTTAGTCAAGAATGATTGATTTTTGGGCTTTATAACTTTGAATAATCAGCCACTGAATACTGTCGTGAATGTTATTGAATGGCTTGCTTCATTGAGCCAGCTCTATTTATAAAAAAGCTACCATCAAGGTAGCTTTTAATTATCTGAAAAACAAAAATGCTTATTTCTTTTTCTTTGTTACAGCCGCTTTCTTTACGGGAGCCGCTTTGGTTAACTTACTTTCTTCATCAGCCAGCTTAACTGCCTTATAGGCATTAATAATACCGCCGTATACAGATATGTCCGACAGCATCACATCAGGTCCACCTCCCGGATTTTTTACTCTTTCAGAAGGCTTACTAACGCTTTTTTCAATAATGCTTTTTACCTGTACTGCTGAAAGGTTTGGATAGTAGCTCATGATCAATGCTGCCACGCCCGATACTACCGGAGCTGCCATACTGGTTCCCTGCAGGTCTGCATAGGTATTGCCTCCCGGTACAGTAGAGTAGATCTTAACACCAGGCGAGAATACATCCACTTCTTTTTTACCGTAGTTAGAGAAGCTGGCAGTTAGCCCTCCCGATTTTTTATCACCACTGGCGCCAATAGTGATCCAGCTTTGAGGTCTTTGACCATCAGCAAATTTAGTCGAAGGGAAGTTGTAAGCTGTATCTACATTGGCTGCATCGTTACCTGCTGCATGAACCAATAATACATTTTTACTTTCAGCATATTTAACAGCCTCGTCTACCCATTTTTTTCAGGAGAAAAACCTTTGCCAAAACTCATGTTGATAACACGGGCGCCGTTGTCTACCGCATATCGTATACCTAATGCAATATCTTTATCATGTTCATCTCCGTCGGGAACAGCCCTGATACTCATTAACTTCACGTTATCTGCAACTCCGTCCATACCCAAGCCGTTGTTACGCGCTGCACCAACAATTCCTGCAACGTGCGTACCATGCTTGGCAGATTCGTTATCTACATACACATTGCCATTACCATAATACTTGTCATTGATATCATCGTAATTGTCTTGTACGATATCTGATCGGTAATTGGTAGGAGGAGTTTGGCCCGCAGCCGCTTTAACCAGGTCACGGGAGGATAGTTCTATCAGCTCGTTATTGGTGATCTCCTGGGTGTTATTCAATTTACAGGTCCCCATCATCACCTGCTTTAGCTGGTGGGCGGCTGCATTTAATGGTGTATAATTAACCAGATCGTTACAAGTGTAGAGTTCTTTTTTAAGTTCTTTCTTGATAATAGAGTCGCCCTCTTTCAATACCTCCACCAACAGGGTCATATACTCAAACTCTTTAGGCTCCATCTGGTTTTTATCAATATCTTTTTTAGCTCTCAGCCACAATTGGTAATTTCCTTTCTCCGTGGCAGGTATTTCTTTTTCTGATTTTCCTTCAAACTGTTTTTTAAATTTCCAGTAAACACGGGTGCCCTCATAGCTATCTTTGGTTACATTCTGCTTACCGTCTTTACTTCCTAAAAAGTTCCAGCCGTTGATATCATCCACATAACCATTTTTGTCATCATCAATGCCGTTACCGGGTATCTCTTTGGTATTGATCCATAAAACCGGTTTAAGGTCCTCGTGTGTAGTGTCAATGCCCGAATCTACTATACCCACGATAACCGGGGTACTTTTCAGTCCTTTCGATTTTAGAAAGTCGTAAGCCTGATCCAGGCTTATCCCGTACAATCCATCTTTCTGGAGGTCTTTTAAATGCCAACCCTGAGGAATATTATCTTTTTTATCAGGAGCTGAATCCTGGGCAGCTACATCAAAAGAAAGGCTACCAGCAATCAAAAAAATGCCTAACGCACTAAATACTCTCTTCATGCAAAACAATAATTTAAATAAAACAATCTACAAAAATAGTGCACATAGCTTAAAGAATATCATAAAATGATAAACGGACCATGAGGCATTTTAATGGTTAAAAAATAACCATTCAGACAGTTGCAATTATGCAGCCAACTCTATATATGCCCTGTAAATACCGCAATCTACCCCAGTTCGAATTTAATACCCTGTGCCAAAGGCAATTGTGCGCTGTAATTGATGGTGTTGGTTTGCCGGCGCATATAGTTCTTCCAGGCATCGCTACCACTTTCGCGGCCGCCACCTGTTTCCTTTTCACCGCCAAATGCCCCGCCTATTTCTGCTCCGGATGTGCCGATATTTACGTTGGCAATACCGCAATCGCTCCCATTATGGGCCAGGAAGTGTTCGGCTTCCCGAAGATTATTCGTCATTATAGCAGAAGATAGTCCTTGAGGTACACTATTTTGAATAACAATCGCTTCTTCCAGTTCTTTATACCGGATAAGGTAAAGAATCGGGGCAAAAGTTTCGGTATGTACGATGGGCAGATCATGGGTCACTTCGGCAATGCAAGGTTGTACATAACAACCACTCTCAAAGTTTTCGCCGTTCAATATGCCTCCTTTAATCAAAAAATGACCTCCCTGCTCCACACAATCTGCAATTGCATTATTATAGGCGCTTACGGCTGCTTTATCGATCAGCGGACCAACATGATTGGCTGTATCAAGCGGGTTGCCGATCTTTAATTGCTGATAAGCTTTTACCAACTTCTCTTTAAATGCCTCATAAATATCTTCATGAATAATTAAGCGCCGGGTAGTGGTACATCTTTGTCCTGCCGTACCTACAGCACCAAAAACAGCAGCCGGAATAGCAATATTGAGGTCAGCATCTTTCGAAATAATGATCGCATTATTACCACCCAGCTCCAATAAAGAGCGACCTAAACGCTGGGCTACCTTAGTGGATACGGCCTTGCCCATACGAGTAGACCCGGTAGCTGAGATCAACTGAATGCGGTCGTCTCCGGCCAGCCATTCACCCGCTTCAGCAGTACCATTAATCAGGCAGGAAACGCCTTCCGGCACCTGGTGCTCCTCGAAAACCTTTGCTATTATATTTTGGCAGGCTATGGCACAGAGTGGTGTCTTTTCTGAAGGTTTCCAGATGCAAACATCACCGCAAACCCAGGCTAGCATAGCGTTCCAGCTCCATACTGCCACCGGGAAATTGAAAGCAGAGATGATGCCCACCAAACCCAGGGGGTGGTACTGCTCGTACATTCTATGCCCCGGTCTTTCGCTATGCATGGTTAAGCCGTGCAGCTGGCGACTCAAGCCTACCGCGAAATCACAGATGTCGATCATCTCCTGAACTTCGCCGAGGCCCTCCTGCAGGCTTTTACCCATTTCATAAGAAACCAGCTTCCCCAGGTTTTCTTTGTTTTTGCGCAGCTCCTCACCAATCAGCCGAACGATCTCACCACGTTTCGGAGCCGCCACAGCCTCCATTCTTTAAAAGCCTGCTGAGCCGTCCCGATTACCTGTTCATAATCAGCACGGCTGGTTGCCTGTACCGATCCTATAAGGACGGTATCAACAGGAGAGAGGGATGTAATCTCATTATCACCGGATGATAGCCAAAGGCTTCCTGTGCTGGTTCCATTATTGACAGCTGACAAGCCCAGCTCTTGTAAAAATTTCATAGACAATCTTGTTGATTATTATAAAATTAAGGAAATGAACAGATGTTTATCATAGCCAGCGGAACATTTTGACAATACTTAAAGCACGCGCCTGTTTTTGCAGTGGCTTAGGGTGCAGTGTAGAAAAACAACAGGGCTTAATGACTATTCAGTGCTTGTATGTACTTTTGACAACTGTAAAAGAAAACCATCATTTATAGCAGCGCATGAGTGTATTCTCCTATCATCTAGTAAAAACATCCTATACATCTGCTCTTCAAGCTATGTTACTGTCACCCGGGTCAAAGCAGGTTCCAGGATTAATTTATGCGGAGTGGATGAACGCGATGACCTTAGGCGCGCCGGTTTTTGATCCTTCACGCATATTGATCAGGCAGTTGGCGGTATTTGCTCAATGGGAAAATGAAGCAGCTATAGATCATTTTTTAGAAGAGAACAAATGGGGTAGGGTATTGGCAGGTGGTTGGCATACCCGCCTGGTTTTTATGCGACAATGGGGCAGTATAAAAGGGTTTAGAATACCGGCTCCGACAATTGACGCCGATACACCCGAGGCCCCGGTTGTTGCAGTAACCATAGCCCGGATGAAATTTCCGGAAATTCCCCGATTCATTCAATGGGGCCGGCCTGTAGAAAAGCTCGTGCGTGATCATCCGGGAACCACTTTGTCATTAGCTTCTATCCGGCTTCCTAATACAGTGTCTACTTTCTCTATATGGAAAACCCAAAAGAAATGACCGATATGGTACAGGGACATAGTGCTGTTCCACGGCCGGAAAGACATATTAAAGCCATGAAAGAAAGAGATAGAAAAGATTTTCATTTTGAATTCACCACGCTACGGTTTAAGCCAGTCGCGGAGTTCGGAGAATGGAATGGCAGCAGCCATATTATTCCGGGCTTTAAAAAGGATTCGTAATATGGGCTTTGCTTATCCGATGCAAAAACTACAGGACTGGATTACCCAACAATGGGTAATTTTCAGGGGCAGAAAAATTGAACCAGCGCACTATCCCTGGCTGATAGGCCCGTTTGGAAACCTCGATGCCGTCGGCGGCGACTTTATCCATCGCTTTGCGGAAAAAGAAAACCTGGTGATTGAAAAAGATGCGCCGGTAAAAGGTATTATTCCTTCCATGGCCAGCCTAAACCTGCCAGATGAAGAAATGTCCCGTCTCTCCCGGGAAGTTATCGGGTTTTATGAAAGCACAAATAGCTACGATCTTGATTTCTCGGTACAATGGAATTCCTTTTTTAAGTTTTTCGGATTGCTGCTGAACCGCTTATTCAGCAAAAGGCTCAACCAGCTAAATATCCCCACCGAAAGCATCCCCGATGCTGAGTCGATCAAGAGCGAGATCATCAATCTGGTAGATCCTCAAACCAATCAAATAAAGCATACTTTTTGGTTCAGAGCCCTTGAGTCAACCGGACAGGTTATTTATTCGGGTGTTTATGGTATTTGCCAGCTACCATCGGGTAAAACCTGCGTGAAAGCGGTATTTCCTTTGCCCAATGGTAATGCTACGGTTATTATGAACCCGGCTGTGGGCGAAAACGGGGAATTGATTTTAGATTCTTCCGGGAACAAATTTGGCGACGCCGGATTCTATTTTTTATTAAAAGATGCCAGAGGGAAATACCATGCTCAATTCATCCGTTCGTTCCGCGACCGGTTGGTTATCGGCTCCCGCGAAAAACTCATTTCTGCGGAGCAAACCTTAACGCTCTGGAACCGGAAAGTGCTTCAATTTAATTATGAAATCAGGCGCCATACCAAGCATAAACTTCTGTAGTATAACATAAAATCATTTTCTTGTATGCCATTTAGTTTTCATCCTTTATCTTTGATTTTTAATGAAGCTTTCAACGCAACACTTGCTCGGCATTAAAGACCTCACGAAGGAGGATATTACTCTTTTTTAGATACAGCCACCCAGTTTAAAGAAGTTTTACAAAGGCCCGTTAAAAAAGTGCCTTCCTTAAGGGATGTTACTATTGTAAACCTGTTTTACGAAAACTCTACGCGTACCCGTATTTCTTTTGAGCTGGCAGAGAAAAGATTATCGGCAGATACCATCAATTTTACCGCCTCGGGCTCTTCGGTTTCCAAAGGCGAAACCTTGCTCGACACGGTAAACAATATTTTATCGATGAAAGTGGATATGGTGGTAATGCGGCATAGCGCCAGCGGTGCGCCCCACTTTTTATCACAACATATTCCTGCAGCTATTGTAAATGCCGGCGATGGGGTGAATGAGCATCCTACGCAGGGTTTGCTGGATGCTTTTTCTATAAGGGAGAAAGTAGGCAAACTGGCGGGCACCAAAGTGGCTATTATTGGCGACATCACCCATAGTCGTGTGGCCATGAGCAATATGTACCTGTTAAAGAAAATGGGTGCCGAGGTAACTTTATGCGGTCCTCCTACCTTAATTCCCAAATATGCGCGGGAGGCTTTTGGGGTAAATGTGAGCTATAACCTGGAGGAGACCCTGAACTGGTGCGATGTGGCGAATGTATTGCATATACAGCTGGAGAGACAAAACCAGGTATTGTTTTCTTCTTTGAGAGAATACAACCTGAGTTATGGTATCAGTCGTAAATTGCTGGAAGGCTTAAAGAAAGATGTGGTGATTATGCACCCGGGGCCTATTAACCGTGGGGTGGAGCTGGATAGCGATGTAGCGGACAGTGGGCAGTCGATTATTTTGCAGCAGGTAGAAAATGGGGTAGCGGTTAGAATGGCTGTTTTGTATTTGCTCTCGAATAAGAATAATTAATAGTGAGTGGTGAGTAGTGAATAGGAAGTAGTGAGTAGCGAATGGGGGATGGATGACAGTGAATTGATTTAAGTTGAAAAAATATCTAATATGGTCTCTGTTATCCGGAATCCAGAATCCAATATAAAAAGTATCAAACGTCGAGCATCCAATATCCAATATCAACCATCTAGTCTCTAACATCTAATGTCTGCATAATGTCCGAAAGAATCTGTTTATTTCCCGGAACCTTTGATCCCATTACATTGGGTCATGAAGATATAATTAATCGCGCCCTGCCTTTATTCGATAAAATAATTGTTGGCATAGGTTACAATACTTCTAAAAAGCCCATGTTCTCTACTTCTCAGCGACTACAGTGGATCAGGGATATTTACGGGAATGCAGACAGGGTACAGGGGGCCGTCTACGAAGGCCTGACTGTTAACTTTTGTAAAAAAATAGGCGCGAAGTTTATATTAAGAGGTATCCGTTATGTAAGCGATTTCGAATATGAAAAAACAATTGCAGATGCTAACCGTGCGCTAGATAAAGAGATCGAAACCGTGTTTCTCACCGGTGAACCTAAATACACTTCGGTAGCTTCTACAATTGTTCGTGATATTATAAAAAATGGTGGTAATGCCAGCCCTTTTCTTTCTGAGGTTGTTTGCGAGTCTTTGAGAACCATACCGTTGTCGGGGTAACCTGCTTGGGGTATGTCAGTTCCCTAGCTATTCCGGCGATTGCGGACTGGATTTAGAGTCGTGATCTGCTACACTGAACGCAACCGCACTCTGAGATAAGCCACCACTTCTCTGCCATTTTGAATGGCTGGTTTCCATTTTCCTGATTTCTTTATCACACGAACCGCTTCCTCGTCCATGCCATAGCCTGCTTTCTTACCAATTGTTTTCACATCGGTTACGTTACCCTCTTTATCAATAATAAATTGTACAGTTGTATTGTAGGAGCCTGTGGGCGCATTGTTCTTCACACCAACCTGTCCGTCCAAATTCCTTTTGATAAAAGCATTCCAGTTACCAGGGTAGGTTGCGTCTATTTCAACTTTTGTAAAAATTTCTGGCTCTTTCTGCGAGCTGGCTGAAGAGACAGTAGGGGTTGCTAGACCTATGTTTTGCTGGCTATTTTCAGCCCTTTTTTTTGCGTCTCGTACTACCAGGAAATTGACTGGTTGTATCCTAAAGGACTTAACTGGCTTACTTATCCCTTCTTTGTTGTTGTTATTGATAGCAGGGTTCCACTCAGGGACTTTTTTAAAATTCGTACCACTTCCTCCTCCATGCCATAGCCCTCATTAGTAATGGGTTCAATGTTTGAAACGGTTCCGTTTTCGTTAACAATAAACTTAATTAAGACTTCATAATTCCCAGCTGGAGCACCTTTATCGGTTGGCACCTGGCCGTCCAGATTTCTTTCTATAAAATTGTTCCAGCTACCTTTAAATGCAGCGTCTACATCCACTTTTATTTCACCATCTTTTAAAACTCTTTGGGAATATCTTTTCCAGCGACCCCGTAACCCAAATAGTATTTAATTTACGATACCTCCCGTTACCTGTAACATATTCGGCACTAACCTCCCTTGGGTTTCTTTCTGTTATTGCCTTTTGAGTTTTTGCAGGTACCGTGTCTTTGCTTATTACAAAAGGGCGCTCATTGATCACTGCAATGGGATCGGTGACGGCTACCGGATTATCGGTGTCCATACTCAATACTTCGGGCACCATACGCTTGATCTCTTTTTCATAGCTAAAAGCAAATAATGCAATGGCAGTTGCAGCTACGGGCAATACCAATAGTTTTCTCAGCCACTGGTACTGTGGCTTTTTAGATGATGTTAGCATAGTAATTCTTCTTTTTAATTGATTATGAAAAAATGGATTGATTAACTGTTGCTGCCTGGCGCCTATGGCTCTTACCAGCAGTAACTCTGCATAGGAAGCAGCATTGCTGTTGCCTGCTGCATACTGATCAGCCAAAAACTCCTGGATGGTTTTTACTTCTTTACGGTACAAATAAAAGAAGGGGTTGAACCAGCAAATACTTAAGACAATTTCCATGAAAAGCAGGTCCATGCTATGTTTGCTGCGTATATGGTACATTTCATGTTTAAACATGTGCATACCTTCTTTTGATTCCAGCCGGGTATCCTGATGCCAGAATAACCATTTGAAAAAGGAGAAAGGTGCATCCGGGTAAGAGGTTTTTATAAACCGGATGTCTTCAATGATTTCACTGGTTGCGGCCCTTTTGATATGGATAATATGGGAGATCGCTTTCAGCAACCTGAAAAACATCCAAAGCACTACGCATCCATAAAAAATATACAGGAGCGCGGTATAGTCAAACTCTTTGGAGGCCGCCGTAACAACAACCATTTCTCCTGTACTAACAAACTTGTAAATAGGGTTGCTATTCGTGTCATTTACAATCACAGGTATTTTAAGCAACGGCAACAAAAGGCTTAGCGCCATGGCAAATAACAGATAGAACCGGTTGTACTGGTGAAATTTTTCATTGCGCAGGAAGCAATAATAATAGGCATACAGTACAGCAGAGCAGGCAGTCATTTGTATCAGGTAAGTAATCATATAACTGATTTAATAATTAAACCTCAGTAACCTGGAAGGTGATCGGTTGTTTGCGGTAAGCTTTTACCGGCTTGCCGTGCATGATAGCAGGCTTCCATTTGCCGGATTGTTTAATAACCCTGATGGCTTCTTCCTCTAAACCATATCCAACATTCGTCAATGCTTTTACATCTGAAACATTGCCTTTTGTATCAACAATAAATTGAATAACGGTGGTGTGATTACCAGGTGAAGCACCGTTATCAACAGCAACCTGTCCGTTGAGTTTCTTCTCGAGGAAGCTGCGCCAGTTACCCGGATACTTGGCATCGACTTCTACATTGGTAAATACTTCCGGAATATTCTCGTTCCTGTTTTGAGGCTGATCATCAACAGTTGCTGTTGTTGTTTCCGGAGCAGGCGAACTGATATCTTTTGACCCAGGTACAGGATTAATAGTTACCCCGGTAACCGGATCATTTTTCCCGTTGATGGTAGCGCTGTCCATTGATGAAACCGGATCCTTTTTTCCTCGGAAACATTACAACTGATGATTACAGTGGTGGCAGTTACAAAAAGTAGCGGAAGGGGAACCAATTTACGCAGCCATTGGTGGGCTGTTTTTTTAGATGAGGTAAGCATAAAAATTCTTCTTTTAATTTGGTGATGAAAAAACGGATTAACCAGGCGCTGGTGCTTTACGCCCATGGCTCGTAGTAATAACAATTCAGCATAAACCAGCGTATTGCTGTTAGCGGTAGCATACCGGTCGGCCAGGAACTCCTGCAATGTTTTGATTTCTTTGCGGTACAGGTAGAAGAATGGATTAAACCAGCACATAGCCAATACCAGTTCAAGAAAAACCAGGTCCCAGCTATGTTTGCTGCGAATATGGTATAGCTCATGTTGCAGGATATGCCTGCCTTCAACCGATTGCCTATCGGTGCTGCTGTTCCAGAACAGCCAGTTAAAAAAGAAAACGGCGCATCAGTATGATCCGTGTTAACCAACTTTACGGTGTCAAATGGTTCAACAACGGATGCTTTACGGATCAAAGCAATATGCCGGATGCTTAATGCAAACCGGGCCAATAGCAGGAGCAGGGGGATGAGATAAACCAACCAAACCCAATCCAGGTAAGCGTTGCTTCCGGTGCCGGCAACGGTTACATTTTCTTCGGTACCAGCAAATGCATAGATGAGGGAAGAGGCGCTATTATCAGGCGTCAGATACACGGAGATTTTAATCAATGGCAATACCAGGCTTAAGAGCATAGCCAGTAACAGATAAAACCGGTTGTATTGGTGAAATTTTTCATTGCGCAGGAAAAAGTGATAATAGCCGTACAATATTCCTGAGCAGGTAATCATTTGAATGATATAGGTAAGCATACGGCTATTTTTTTTGTTGGTTTTTAATTTGCTGCAGTAAGGCTTCCAGCTCTTCGATGCTTAAATTATTCTCCTTTACCATAAAGGATACCACATTACTAAAAGAGCCTTCGAAATATCCTTTCACCATTTGCTTCATGGTTTTTTTAGAATAATCTTCCTTTGTTATGGCTGCTGTATATTGATGTTGCCTGCCAAAAACATTTACCGTTACAAACTCTTTCTCTGTTAGTATTTTTAAAATAGTAGCCACGGTATTCTGATGGGGTTTGGGAACGGGTATATTATCCAGCAGCTCCCTGAGAAACTGGGGCCCGTTGTCCCATAAAATATGCATGATCTGTTCTTCGGCTTTTGTAAGTTGTTTCATGATGGATATTTAATCTGACAGCAAATTAAAACTAATTTTTTAGTTTAACAACTATTTTTTAGTTATAGAAATGTTGCTGATAATTTCATTTGGCAAGCAGTGGCAAAAGTGTTTTCTTTGGTTACCTCTAAACCAAAATATAATGAAACGAACCTTTCAATTGCTATGTAGTCTTCTTTTAGTAATTACCTCGTACCGTCCGACTTTTGCGCAGGGAACGGAAACTTTTGAGGGCCTTACGGCAGGGGCTACCTCATTTACAAATAATGGAAGAACCTTTAACCTCAGCACTAATGCCCCTTCTTTTTTATCGCCAATTTTACCGGATTGGGCTATGGCCCTTCCAACTATTTTATTCACCTGAATGATTCTTATGGCTCTGTCTCTTCTATTTCAGTGGCGACCGGCACTTTTAAGATCAATAGCTTCTGGTTTTATGTAACCGGCAACGCAACGCAATCTCCTGGCGCTCCTAACCCCAATACAGGCCCGGGTTCCGTAATATTCAGAGGCAAACTGGGAGGTGTTACACAATTTACTGTTATTAAAAGCAGTGGTTTTGCTACATCAGATGCAGCTCCCCAAAAAGGGTTTGCATTGATCAATTTTGCCACAGAGGGTAACGCCAATAATGCTAACGTTTCGATAGACCAGCTCGAAATTGAGCTTAGCTCCAACTTCGATTATTTTGCTATTGATAATTTTAACTGGGCGCAGGGCGCTTTGCCTGTCACCTTCGGAGCCATAAATGCTGTTGCTGCAGGCAACAATTACCAGGTTTCCTGGCAAACCCTTTCAGAAACCAACAATGATCATTTTGAGATACAGGCCTCAACAAATGGCGAGTCTTTTAAAACAGTAGCTTCTGTAGCGTCCAAAGCTGCCAATGGCAATTCTGATACTTTAATTAACTATAACCTGTCTATCGACATTGGCGGTGGGATTACATTAGCTGGTTGGGGTATTTTATCATTGTTGGGAATTGCGGCAGCTGGTAAAAAAGGCGCAGTCTATTGCTCGGCTTTTCGATTTTTGCAGCCGCCATTTTTTGGATGGGTTGCTCTAAACAAGACGCTGTGACGCCCAATAACAAAGAGACTATATACGTACGCGTTGTGCAAATAGATAAAGATGGCAGTCGGAGCGCGAGTAAAGCCGTGGTAATAAACAAAAAATGATTCAGTTGAAGTAAACCGTTTGTTTTTGACTTAAAGGCGTTGAGGATCAGGGCGACCTTTTTGATAGCCGGCTATATAATCTTCCCCTGTATTGGGCATTTTAGCTTATTTTGCACACTATCAATTTTTAAGGATATTATGCAGCAGCCGATCATAGAAATAAAGAACGCTAATATTTACCAGGGAGATAATTTGGTATTAAAAGAGGTGAATCTCACCATTAGAGAAGGTGAGTTCGTATACCTGGTGGGTAGAACCGGTACGGGGAAATCGAGCCTTTTAAAAACCCTTTATGGAGATCTGCTGCTTACTGAAGGCGATGCTGTGGTAGCCGATTATCAGCTTAAAAATATGCACTGGAAACAAGTGCCTTACCTGAGACGAAAGCTGGGTGTGGTTTTCCAGGATTTCAGACTGCTTACCGACCGGAATGTGGCTAATAACCTGCGCTTTGTTTTAAAGGCAACCGGCTGGACGGAAAAGAAGCTGATAGATGATAAAGTAAATGAAGTTTTAGAGCAGGTTGGTTTGCAACATAAAGCTAATAAAATGCCCTATGAGATGAGTGGTGGCGAACAACAAAGGGTGGATATTGCGCGGGCTTTATTAAATAGTCCGAAACTAATACTGGCTGATGAGCCAACAGGTAACCTGGACCCGGTAACTACTGATGAAATCATGACCCTGCTATTATCTATTGCTAAAGAAAGCAATGCCGCTATTGTAATGGCCACGCATGACTATGCTGTGGTAAAAAATATCCTACAAGATTAATAAAAACAGAAGGGGGACGGGTGATAGACAATGCTACCATAGATAATCTATAAAGCGCTGGATGTTTTTGTTGTTATCGTAACGGTTCGCCAGCAATCTTTTTCTTAACAATATTTCTTCTTCTTCAAAAGGCAGGTAATAGAGCTGGGATATGATAGACGCCATTGCACTGGCTGTAGTTCCTATGTGACAGGCTTCTTCCAGTCCGGTACCTTCTACAACCGCCGGGGTGGTAATGCAGTGCCTTCCTCTATATAAAGCGTGAACCAGCTTCAAACGGCTACCCGTGATATTTTTGTGAAAACCGGGTAGTATATTGATATGCGCTTTCTGCACCAGGTCTTCCATCTCCGATTCGCTGGGGTTGCTCACGAGGCAGGTATTCTGGCAAAGTCCCGCAGCCTTTTGCACCGTTTTAGGCGGATTTTTACCCGCTATGATAAAAGGAATCCGCACTTTATTAAAAACATTACTCAGCAACCACAAGGCCGCTTTTTCGTTTTCAGGTACAGATAGATTTCCATGAAAAAGGCAGAGACTGCCCATACCGGTAGGACAATTGACCTCTTGCCAGCTGGGAAATGCCGGAACCAATTGTACATCTCCAAATCCCTGTTCTTCAAAACTATTTTGATCCTCTTTACACACGCAGGCATACATACAGTCGGCCGGCAGGGTAGAAGTATACTTTTTGGTAAGCAGGCTCTCGGCCAGGTAGAAGGTTTTTTTAGCAGGGTTGATGGTGCTGCGCGCCAGCTCCCTGTAATGCACCGATTCTTCATTGTGCATGCGCACGCAGATTTTTCTTCCTTCTTTTTTATCTCGTTAATGATACCAGTTGTGTGCAAACCCTCCAGTAATACAGGATACCTATCTTTATTAAGATTTTCTATCAACGATTGGTTACAACGGGCATTTACAAATGCCGGTGTGCTCAAAGAGATACAATCAAAAGCATCCTTTTTAGCGTAAGACTGCACTGTTTCGCAATACCTGCCCAGCTCGGCATTATGACATTTTTCATCAAAGCGAAAATAGTGCAAGTGTATTTTAATGCCCTTTTTGTGGAACGATTTAATGCGATTCATCATGTCAATGGACCCGCCGCAATTAGCGGGGCAGGGCACATCCAGGCATACAATATGTAAATATTTATCCAAATCTAAAAATATACTAAAACAATTACCGACTAAGAACACGTTTTCAATTGCTGTTATTAAACAAGCTTCGGCATAAAATTGTTCACCTGTTTGCGGTTATTAGGTCAAAAACTATAAATATACTGTAATAAACGCTGACAGATAGTATTTGTCAATTCAGATAAAAGGTATTTTAACAGTGAATACAATAGTGCGCTAAATACATTTGAACGTAATTCTTCAGTCGCACTAAGTATATATATATGGCAGTGGGACGGCCGATTTGACGAATGGCAGATGAATAATTGATTTTTCATACAACGGTATCGTTGCTGAATAATGCGCAGCTGTCTTAATCCGGGCGTTTTTGCTATCGTAAGTGGCTGTTCGGGTCGAAGCACAGGTTGAATGGTTGCAACAGCTACTTCTGGTATGCTTGCTTTAGCGAGGTCGCTTCGGCGCTCAGTTACTTTTTGTAGTAACAATTCTGCGTCTGTTAGTGCTGTTTCAATCTGTTGAAGCCGAAACTTTTTCCACTCAAGTTGAACACTATTGTAATCGCATAGCTTCAATTTCATCAATTTAATACGACATTCAACTTTTGATATGTTATAATCATACATCATAATTTTTCGTTCTTCAACCGCTGTAGCATGGTAATTTTTGAGCACTTGAAGTTCCACTTGTCTGGAAAGTAACTCCTCCTGTGAATTTTTCACGATACTCAAATGAACGTCAATTCTTTTCTCTAGTGTAGCATGCTTGCATTTCAATTTTAGAATTGCAGACTGAAGCTTTTTCATAAAATCATCGCACATGCCTATATCGGAAAGCTGGTTGATGTTGTTCGTATTCATAGCTGTTTATTTTCAAGGTTGTAGATATATAAATATACTATTATTTAGTGCCCGATCCAAATATTATTTGCACCTGAACATCAGTGGCTTTAGTTAATGGCTATGGTGTCTGCTGTTGATTTTTACCGGATTTTACAAAAAACGGGACTACTTTTCAGACAAACTCAAAACCGCTAATAGCTCCAACACGCAAAAAAATGTGGCAGATCCAGAGAATCTACCACATTTTACAAAAGAAAATAAGATAATTTTATTGGGGCATTCCCTGCATACCACCCTGCATACCTTCCTGCTCTGCTTTCAGGTTTTTACGTTTTAGCAGCGAAGCGTCAAATTTACCAAATCGATAGGCGAAGTTGATACTAAAGAACTGCTGATCACGTACACGGTACTGGTGCTGGTTAAAGAAGCCCGCATTGGTATAAATATCACTTACACGTGTTTTGAAGATATCGCTGCCACTTAATGTAACAGAAGCAGCCTTGCCCTTCAGGAACTCATATTTTAAGGCAACATCCACACCATAGGTAGGCATACTATAACCCTGCGCATTCCCGCTTACTGTTCCGCCAAATCCGCCACGACCTCCGCCGCCGCCGCTGTTACCCGACCCGCCCGGGCCAGAACGGTTTTGGAGTTATAATCTCCGGAAACCTGCACCGTGAAGTTTTTAGGAAGTTTAAACGTATTATTGATCTTGGCAAACCAGCTATAGATCTGGTCGGCAGTAGGTACCAGCGGGTCGTTTACATTAATTTTCGATGTATAAATATTCGCGTTGCTGGTAACATCCCACCATTTGGTTGGCGCATTCTTCGATACTATTTCAAGTCCGCCTACAAAGCTCGAATTGGCGTTCAAAAACGTATTCAGTATCACATTATCCCCGGTAAGAGGGTGTATGCCGTTAGTTTGATAGCGGGTGATCAGGTCATCAGTATGTTTATAATAAGTAGATACGATAAGATTATTCGATTTATCGAAGGTTTTAGAGTAAGATAATTCAAATGAGCTGGTAAATTCTGGTCGAAGGTTGGCATTACCCAGGCTCAGGTTAAGCGTATCCGAATAGTCGGTAATGAAAGGGAACAGCTGGAAGAAGCCCGGCCTGTTAATACGGCGGCTGTAATTAAGTTGCAGCTGTTGCGACTGGGACAATTGGTAAGAAAGGAACACGCTGGGGAAAAGACTGGCAGGGTAAGCTATCTTAAATTGATCCATTTTGCTATAACCTGCTCCTGAGAAAAACTGCCCGTTGTACTCAGAGCTTTCTAACCTCAAGCCCAACTGGTAGCCAAATTTTTCACCGATTTTGCTCGAAAAATTGCCATACGCTGCATAAACACGGTCAGTGAAATTAAATTTAGCTGATGCGTCATCGCTTCTTACGAAATCACCGTTTTGATAACGTGATAATACATTTTCGCTAAATGTTTGGGTTTGATTAAAGCGAACGCCCGCTTCGAGTTTCGATTTATCGCTAAGAGGATTGGTGTAATCCATCTGGGCATTGATGCGTTCGTTATTACCGGCACCACTCTGCATTTGCCTGAAATTTCCTGTCTGCGGTCCACCGTTAACATCGAATATGTTGTTATTCAGCAGGTTCTTACTGTTGTTTTTACTTTTATTATACTGGCCGTCAACGGTTAATTGGTGCCCGCTTTTGGGAAAATTATGCACAAAACCTAAAGCGCCACCTTTCATATTAAAACCAAAATTGGCGTCCGAAGTCCTTAAAATACGCGACTCGGCATTGCTACCGGGGGCAGTTGTAGTAGTAACGATATCGCTGTTGGTTGTATTGTCAAATTTTCCATCAACTGTCATACCTGATAAGGTGATAGTATTTCTGTTATCAAGAAAATAGTCAAAACCAGCCCTTGCAAACAAAAAGCGGCCATCTCCAATAGCACGGTCTGTTTGGTAAAGGCGGGTGGTGGTGTCGTTTGAAAATGTGTTTCTTTCCGTTATCCCATCAGAAATGGTTTTGCGCTGGTTGTATCCAATATTGGCAAACACATTAAATTTTCCTGGCGTACATTCAGGTTCCCTCCGAAATTGTAACGTCCGCGCTGATCGATACCTGCACGCAGCGATCCATTGTACCCAACCGTACGTGTTTTTTTCAATACAATATTTAAAATGCCCGCCGTACCGCCAGATGCATCATATTTGGCAGAAGGGTTGGTGATCACTTCCACACTGGCTATCTGGTCGGCAGGTATCTGGTCTAAAGTAAGGGTAGTAGGCCGGCCATCTACAAATATCTGCGGACTGGCATTGCGCACGCTGATATTACCATCAATATCCACGTTTACAGAAGGTACATTTTTTAATACATCGGTGGCCGTACCTCCTGCAGAGGTCAGGTTGTTTTCCACATTATAGATCTTCCTGTCGATACCCAGCTGTACAGCTGGTTTGGAAGCCGTCACCGTTACGCCCGACAGTACTTCCACATCGGTAGCCAATTTAATATTGCCCAGTCCTTATCCAGCCCACTCATAATCGCCTGCATATCCGGCTTACCGCCTGCCATCATTTTAGGATCAATAAAGGAAAAATTACGGGTATGTGTTTTATGCCCAACGCCCGAAACTACCAGTTTGTACTGGCCCATGGCCGGGATATTCTCCAGCCGAAAATCGCCATTGGAGGCCGTAAGCATACCGGTTACCAATATATCTTTAGGTGTTTTGGTCGCTGAGTCCCCGCCCCCGACCGTACCGGCACGGGCGGGCGAACCGGAAGGGGCGGGAACTTTAGTCTGGTATATCTGTATAGATGCTGCTTCCATACCCTTACCAGTTAGGGAGTCTACTACTTTACCATAAATAGAGCCTCCGGGCATTTGTCCGCCTCCCTGTGCTATAATATTAACAGTAAAAAGCAGGCCCAGGGCCATCAAAAAATAACGCATTGTCAAAAAATTTAGGGTTTGACGCGAAAAACCCCTGTAACTTGTACGGATCATAGTTTTTAATTATAAGCGTGCCCATTCGTGTATGAATGGAAAAAACACGCTATGAGATAGTTAAGCGAGTATATAGAATAGCAACAGGTTGAGTATGCCCGTTAAAAGGCCCAGCAGCATTCCGGCCAGGGCAAATTTTTTAGCTGGTCCGGATAGTTTTTCTTTCAATAAAGCCGCAATATCTATTTTGTCAATCTCCGTTGCTACTGCCTGTTTTAGATTCAGCGATCCTTTAAAATCATTTACGATAGTACCCATTACCTTGGGAAACAAAGCTCTCAGCTGGGTTATAAATACTTCTTTGATCTTATCCGTGGTTTTATTACCCACAAACATGGCCAGCATGGGTATTTCCTGGGGCAGTTTTACAGTAAGAAATTCGTCAATATGCGACTCAATCATAGGCATAGCTTTTTCCACTAATGCCGGATCTCCAATCTTTTCCTCTATTTTAGAAAAAGGCAGCAATTGCTCCGCTTTTTCTGCAATTAAAGTTGCAATCGCCTTTTTCCTGCCAGGCAGGTAGCTGCTAATAAATTTGTTGTAGATGATACTGTTGAAAATCCAACCAATGAGTGCAGAAACCAGGGGGATCGAATAAAGCCAGGGATTCATAGAGAAAAGTTATAAAAAACCCTGAACAAAATATTCAGGGTTTGGGGTGGATGACCGGTCTCGAACCGGCGACCTTCTGAACCACAATCAGATGCTCTAACCAACTGAGCTACAACCACCGTTTAAGGGCAGCAAATGTAGGTAAAAAATCAATTGCGGTGAAATTTTTTGCTGTCTTTTTAAAAGATTTTCTTTTTACTTCATTGCTTCGACGATCTTCAGTGCGCTCATCTGATGTTTTGACCAGAATCGTCAGACCGTCAAATCCTGGCTAGACAACAGTAATTGTTAATATTAATGCAAAATAGCACTTCGATTTTACTGACTTCTTCCAGTTTAGGATAGGCTTATTAAAAAGTCTGCATTTATCCTTTTACTTATACACCATGGATGCATAGGGGTGCAATTCAAATTTTCGCTTATGCTATAGTTCCTTTTGTAAATCCCTTTGAGCCTGTCGGGAAATCTTCAGGGCGATCGCATCAATTCCTCTTGTTTGAAACAGAATATATCACTGCTACGCAGCTCAGATAACTGACGAATTATTATGGCAGCTATTAATACGATGCCGCTGTGCGGCAATGATCAAAACAATAAAAGCAGCATAGCTGCGATATACTAATAAAACAATAATCACAAAGGGGTAGAGCTGCATCGCAGCGACATATTAATGATTCATGCATCCGCCCGAGAAAATCTCTACTATTTCCCAGACGCTCCACTTCGGACGTCATGACTTTAGTGAAAATTTGAAATACACCCGATCCATAGTAAGACAAGAGAAATTATCATATTAATGCTATCAGGCTTCCATAAAACCTGGCTGAACTGCTTGCCTTACGGGTGCGTCCTATTTTTCAGGCAATTGGTTTTGTGACAAAAAAATGGCACAGATTATTCTATCCTGAAAAAAGCTGCGCCCTGTTTGGTATTTTTCCCGGACAGATTACACGAATTCCTCTATTTCTAAATAGACGATGCTACTACCAGTGAAAGAGCAAGATGGACTCCACAACTTTATTGGCACGAATTTTTAACAGCTTGTGGAAAGTATGGGAGTGTATCGTCCATATTAACGGCATTGTTGTCGACAAATGATGGTGGGGTGACCATTAAATAACCGGCTTTTGTTGCCCCCAGTTATTTCCAAATCTTTTCTTAAATAGATAAATAAGATGAGTTTTAAACGTTAATTTTGAGTGTGGTAAAATTTTTTAAATACATATTTAATATGAAGAGGCTTCCGTTTTTGATATTGTTGGTGATAGTGGCAGGATCTTTTTCGCTTTCAAAAACAAAATAATTCCGAACAAGGATGATGTTGGTAAATATGAGTTGATCATGACCATGGTGTCCAAATTACTTTCTCAGGGACATTATGATCCGAAAGCTATTAATGACGATTTTTCTAAAAAGGTATTCAATAAATACCTGGAAGACCTGGACCCTAAGAAAAACATATTTCTGAAACGGGATATAGATTCTTTGGCAGCCTTGTATGCTGACAGGATCGATGATGAAATGAACGGCGCGCCGGTAGAGAGTTTTATTGGCATTTCGAAAGTATTTGACCAGAGAATTGCAGAGTCTGCCCAGTGGAAAAACCAATTACTATCTCAGCCATTTGATTTTAAATTGGATGAAAATGCCGAGTTGAATGGCAAAAAACTCCAATACCCCGGTAGCGTGGAAGAACGTAAAGATCGCTGGAGAAAAATGCTGAAATATTATGCTTTGGAGCGTTTTGTTGATCTGCAGGAGGGCAAAACCTCTTCCAAATCAGCCAAGTCTGATACCCAATTAGAGAAAGAATCACGCGAAAAGATCGATACGATGATGACGCGCATGTTCGATCGCTATAAAGTGAAATTTACCGAAGAAGATAAATTCAACCTGTTTGTAGATAATATTACTACGGCCATGGATCCGCATACGGAGTTCTTCCCGCCGGCAGATAAAAGCTATTTCGATGAAGAATTAAGCGGTAGCTTCTTTGGTATTGGGGCTGGTTTGCAGTATTCGGATGGGTTGATAAAGATCATCAGCATTAATGTAGGCAGCCCGGCAGCTAAATCAGGTCAATTAGCCCAGGGAGATCTGATCACCAAAGTGGCCCAGGGAAAGGATGGCCAGCCGGTAGATATGCTGGGTTATGATGTATCGGATGCGGTTAAACTCATCAGGGGTAAAGAAGGCACCACCGTGAGATTGACGATCAAAAAGCCCGATGGAACAGTAAAGGAAGTGTCGCTGGTAAGAGAAAAGATTGAAAATGATATAGATACCTACGCACGTAGTGCAATTTTAAGAGATAGTGTGAAGAATACCAAAGTAGGTATTATCTATTTACCCGAATTCTATGTACCATTCAACGATCCTAACGGCAGAAGAAGCTTTACCGATGTTGCCCGCGAAGTGCAGAAATTGAAGGATGAAAAAGTGGATGGTATTATTATGGACCTGCGTAGAAATGGCGGCGGATCCTTATATGATGTGGTACAGATGGTAGGCTTATTTATCAAAGATGGTCCGATAGTACAGGTAAAAGACAGGGGCAATGGTGCACAGGTACTGAAGGATGAGGATAAATCGGTTTTATATACTGGTCCGTTAGCGGTAATGGTGGATGAGTTTAGCGCTTCTGCGTCTGAAATTTTTGCAGCGGCCATCCAGGATTATAAAAGAGGCGTGATTATCGGTAGCACTTCAACTTATGGAAAGGGTACTGTTCAGCAAAATATCGGCCTCGATCATTCAGGGTTTAAAAGAGATGGTGGCGGAGACCTGGGTGCGGTGAAGTTGACATTACGGAAGTTTTACCGTATAAGCGGCGGATCAACACAATTAAAAGGTGTAGAGTCTGACATTGTACTACCCAGCCAGATCGAAACCTTAAAGCTGAGAGAAAAAGACAATGAGTTTGCTTTAAAGTACGATGAGATCAACCAGTCTAATTTTACGCCATGGGCCTCTGAATATGACATGAATACGCTTAAACAATTAAGCAACAGTCGTTTACAGAATGATAGTTCCTTCCAGATCATTAAGAGAAATGCAGCTTGGCTAGCTGATGAAAACGAAAGAAGCTATTCTTTAAACATCGACCAGTACAAAGCGGAGAAGAAACAGGTGAAGGCCAAAGCAGATCAGATCATCGCTGCCCAAAAGCTCAAAAAGAACTTAAGCGTTTCATTATTGCCTTTGGAACTGGATAAATATAAAGAAGATAAGAACAAGCAGGATCGCTTAAAACAGTGGATCAAGATCTTAAGCGAAGATATTTATTTAAACCAGGCCGGCCAGGTAATGGACGATATGATTGTGGAAGCCAAGAATTTTGCAATGAATAAATAAAAAGTGTATATTTAATAATACGAAATCTGCTAGCCCCGGGCTGGCAGATTTTTTTATGTGTAAAAAAACCAGGGCAATAAGAGGCCAGAACACTAAATTTGCACGCAATTTGTGTATAACACAGCCGTCCATAATCTTATGACAAATATGAAATGTAGAGAAGAATCTTTTCTCCCCGAAGGGAAACATTATAACAAATCTTTTTGGGGCTTTAGTTTTCAAAAACGAAGCTTTAGGATGAACATTAGTGGATTTTTACACTACTACTGGTTTTGAGTGGATTAATGAGCGGCTTCTGTGCAAATGCCCAGTCTGATCCCAAAGGACAAACTCCCACGACGTCAACTTCAAAAGATACGAAGACTTCCTCGCAGGTACCCGGCGACTTAGGCAATATTAAAGTAGATAATATGTCTGATGCCCAGGTACAGCAAATGATGCAACGTATAGGTGGATCTGGTTTGTCGGAAGCTCAGCTAGAGCAGGCTGCTACAGCCAGGGGAATGGACGCCATGGAAATTCAGAAACTGAAAGACCGGATGTCTAAATTAAGTGGTAGCAATAATAATAAGGAATCTCAAGACAGAACACGCCAGGTAGCCGAAAATGATACTACGCAACCCGTAAATAATGTCGCAAGAAGATCGAGAATATTTGGTTCAGAGCTATTTAGCTCAGGTTTTACGTCTTTTGAGCCTAATTTACGTATTGCCACGCCCGCTAACTATGTAATCGGCCCCGATGATGTATTATTGCTCGACCTTACAGGCGACAATGAAGCCAGTTATAAATTGCCTGTTTCCCCCGAAGGATCTATTTCGTTGGAATACGTGGGGCGAATATCAGTAGGTGGTTTAACTATTGAGCAGGCCAAAAGCAAATTAAGAAGCCAAATGTCGGGCACTTATCCTGGTTTAAACTCAGGACGTACCCAACTAGCTTTAAACCTAGGCAATATTCGCAGTATTAAAGTAATTATTACCGGTGAGGTAACCAAGCCGGGCACTTATACATTGCCTTCAGTTGCCAGTGTATTTAACGCTTTATATGCCTCGGGTGGGCCCAGCCAAAATGGTTCATTCCGTAATATTGAGCTGATCAGGGGTAACAGGGTGGTAGCCAATATAGATTTATACGACTTTTTAATCAACGGTGTTCAAAATGGAAATGTAAGGCTGCAGGACCAGGATGTGATACGTGTACCCGTTTACCAGGTAAGGGTAGATGTATTGGGAGAAGTAAAGCGGTCGGCTATTTATGAAATACGTCCCGATGAGTCGCTGGTGGACGTATTGAAATATGCGGGAGGTTTTTCAGACAAAGCTTATAAAGCGAGGGTAAAGATTATCCAGAACACAGCCAATGCCCAAAAGATCATTGTGCAGCCTTTAACAGAGTTCCCCAACTATTCACCTAAAAATGGTGATAAGGTATTTGTGGATCCTATTTTTGAGCGTTTTGAAAACAGCATCCAGATTGTAGGAGCAGTAGGCCGTGCCGGCATGTACGAATATAAACCAGGTCTTACGCTTACACAGTTAATACAGCAGGCGGATGGCTTAACGCCAGACGTTTTTATGAACCGTGGCTACATTATTCGCATGAACGCCGATAACACCACTTCCGTGGTTTCTTTTGATGTGGCGCAGGCCATGAGAGGGGGCGGATCGGATATTGTTTTAAAGAAAGACGATGTGATACAGATTTCTTCCATTTTTGACCTGAGGGATGAGCAAACGGTAAGCATCGCGGGTGAGGTAAGGAATCCCGGGACTTTTAGCTATGCTGATAATTTAACGGTAGAGACGATCATTCAAATGGCAGGCGGTTTTAAGGAAGGTGGTAGTCCCGTCAATATCGAAGTATCGCGCCGTGTGAAAACTACCGATCTTACTCAGAAAACAGCCCAGGTAGCCCAGGTATTCACAGTGCAGGTTAGCGATAGCCTTTCTTTACAGGAAGCTTCTTTTGCCTTACAGCCTTATGATATGGTTTCAGTGAGAGCGGCCGAAGGTTATTCTACACCTAAACAAGTGCAAATACTAGGTGAGGTTTTACGTCCGGGTATTTATACCATACAATCAAAGAATGAGCGTATATCTGATGTTATTAAACGTGCAGGCGGATTGACTGCTTTTGCGTATACTGAAGGAGCCTCATTAAAACGCCCATCCACCAGCAATACTTTGAATGTAAACGATGAACCCATTGAAGATAGTTTGCAAAGCCTGAATCTAAAAAGGTTAAATCGCAATACCAGCGCTGATGCAGCTGCCGGCGTTAGTCTTAGTTCCGACCTGGTAGGTATAAAGCTCGAGCAGATCCTGAGTAATCCACAGTCACGTTTTGATCTTATTTTGGAAGAAGGTGATGTAATAAAAATACCAACGATGTTGCAAACGGTAAAGGTCTCTGGTGAGGTTTTACGCCCTATTAATGTAGTATATGTGCCCGGCCGTCCATTTAAATACTATGTTAATAGCGCCGGCGGGTTTACCAGCCAGGCTTTAAAAAGAGGCGCTTTCATCAGTCATGCCAACGGTTCGGTAGAGGGCACCCGTAAAGCAGTGTTCTTTAATAAATACCCGGGGATAAAGCCCGGTGCGGAAATATTGGTACCGCAAAAACCGATAAAGGATCGGATGTCTGCTCAGGCTTGGATAGGTATAGGAACGGGGGTTGCTTCATTGGCGGCACTTATTTTTGCAATATTAAGACCATAATTCTTTATTATAGTATAACAACATAGTATGCAGGGACAAGTGAATTCAACAGATAATCCGTCTTCCGTGGACCAGATTTCATTAAAAGAAATTATTTTAGGAGTAGGACGATGGCTTAGGTATTTGCTGAAAAAATGGTACCTGATAATCGCCTTTGCACTGGTTGGTGCAGTGTTGGGTCTGTTTTATGCGTCAAGCAAGTTACCTATTTTTACGGCTACAACCACTTTTGTTTTGGAGAACGGTGGTGCCAAAGGAGGTTTGGGGCAGTATGCTGGTGTTGCGTCTATGATAGGCATAGATATTGGAGGTGGTGGTGGGCTTTTCCAGGGCGAAAATATACTTGAATTGTACAAATCACGTGCTATGATCACTAAAGCATTACTAACACCATACAGTTTTAACGGCGTTTCACAGCTATTAATTGACCGATATCTGGAGACAAGTAAAACAAGAGAAGGCTGGGCTAAACGTCCCGATTTACATAATATTAAATTTAATACAGACAATAAATATATCAATGCTAAACAGCAGATAATTCACGACAGCATTTTAGGGCAGATTGTTAAGCAGTTAACCGCGCAAAACCTTGAAGTTAGGAAACAGGATAAGAAAATGAGTTTGATGGCAATTACTGTAAAAAATAATGATGAACTATTTGCAAAAGCCTTCAATGAAGTTATTGTGTCTACAGTAAACAAATTTTATCTGGATACAAAAACGCAAAAATCTTTAGAAAATGTAGCAATTTTGCAAGCTAAAACCGATTCGGTGAGGGACTTAATGCGAGGCTCAATTAACCGGGCTGCCGTTATAGCAGACGCTACACCCAATCAAAACCCTACGCGGATGGCACAAAGAATTGCGCCCATTGAAAACGCAAAAGTAAGCGCAGAAGTAAGTCAGGGAGTTTTCGCATCACTTTTACAAAATCTGGAATTGAGCAAGATATCCTTGTTAAAGGAAACTCCGTTAATACAGATTGTGGATGAACCTATATTACCTTTGGATACAACCAGGTTTGGAAAGCTGAAAGGCATTATAATAGGGACATTTATTGGCGGTATTTTAATCGTTTTGGTACTGATTTTAAGAAAGATAATAAAAGATGCGTTAAGAAGCTGATTAGTTTTCTATATCATACTTATAAACCCTTTAAAAGTTTGAAAAAGCCTGAAATAATTCAATTGCCAAAAATACTAGACAAGCGGGGCAATTTATCCTTTTTCCAATCACCGCAACAGTTACCTTTTACTATCGAACGAACTTATTGGATATACGATGTACCTGGCGGAGAAATTAGGGAGGGCATGCGTTCAAAGAGCAAAATGAGTTTATAGTTGCACTTTCAGGTAGCTTTGACGTTGTGCTTCACAATGGAATAACGCCAACAATATATTCTTTGAACAGGTCATACTACGGCCTGTATGTACCCAATATGTATTGGAGACATATGGAGAATTTTTCGACTAATTCCCTTGCTTTGATTGTATCGGATAAGAAGTATAATGCGGATGATTATATCAGGGATTTTAATCAGTTTAAAACCACTCGAAATGAAATATAAGGTGGATGATTGTAAAATAGTGAACATTGACGTAGTTCATAATGATTCAGGTAGTATTTCTGTTTTAGAAAACAATGTTAATATACCTTTTGGAATTAAAAGGATCTACTATCTATATGATGTACCGATGGATGCTGAAAGAGGAGGCCATGCCCATTATGAGTTACAGCAATACGTTATTGCTGCCAGTGGGTCTTTTAATTTTATATTGGATGACGGAATGAACAAGAGAACCATTTTTCTGAACCATCCTAATAAAGCTTTGCATATAAAACCAGGTATCTGGCGGGAGATGAACGGCTTTTCAAGTGGGAGTGTGTGTCTGGTATTGGCATCGCATGAATATGATGAAAAGGATTATATCAGGGAGTATGAACATTTTTTAAATTTTAGAAATGCTTAAAATACATCCTCTCGCGGACGTACAATCATCCAAAATTGGAGAAGGCTCAATGGTCTGGCAATTTTGTGTTATTTTAAAAGGAGCAGTGATAGGCAAAAACTGCAATATCAACTGCCAGGTTTTTATTGAGAATGATGTTCTAATCGGGGATAATGTAACCATAAAGCCTGGCGTGCAAATTTGGGATGGAGTTAGCTTGGAGGACAATGTTTTTATTGGCCCCAATGTAACATTTACCAACGATTTAATGCCGCGTTCAAAAAATAGCGAGTTCAGGCTAAATCGAACGTTAGTGAAAAAGGGAGCTTCAATCGGTGCCAACGCTACTATTTTACCGGGTATTGTCATTGGGGAAAATGCGCTTATCGGAGCAGGAAGTGTAGTGACTAAAGATGTTCCACCAAACGAAGTCTGGCTTGGAAATCCTGCAAAAAACAAAGAAGTTTATGATTAAATTTTTAGATCTTCAAAAAATAAACCTGGCTTATCAACAGGAAATAGAAGAAAAGATATTGAGTACTTTTCGCAGTGGTTGGTATCTTTTGGGGAATGAAGTAAGAAATTTTGAGGAGCATTTAGCCCGGTACCTTGGCACTCCAAATGCAATCGGAGTGGCAAACGGGTTGGACGCCTTACGCTTGATATTGAAAGGATATATAACTTTAGGAGTTATCGATCACGGCGATGAAGTGATCGTACCTGCCCATACGTATATTGCGTCAATACTGGCAGTTACCGATTGTAATTTGAAACCAGTTTTAGTTGAACCCTATATAGCAACCTATAATATCGATATTACTCGGATTGAAAGTGCAATTACCAGTAAGACCAAGGCAATTATGATTGTTCATCTATATGGTCGTGCTGTTTGGTCTTCTGAATTAGAAGAACTCGCAAAAAATACAATCTTAAAATCATTGAAGATAATGCGCAGGCTATTGGGGCGTCCTACAAAGGTATAAAAACGGGTAACCTTGGCGATGCAGCGGGTTTTAGTTTTTATCCTGGAAAAAACCTGGGCGCTTTAGGAGATGGTGGCGCTGTAACCACAAGTGATAGACAGTTAGCCGACGTAATCAGGGCTTTGGCAAATTATGGGTCTCATCAAAAATATAAAAATATTTACCAGGGATTAAATTCCCGTTTAGATGAAATTCAGGCCGCTGTGCTGGATGTGAAACTAAACTACTTAGATGCCGATAACTTACTCCGCAGGCATATAGCTAAACGATACATTGCTGAAATTACAAACTCCAACCTGATATTACCTGGCAATCCTGAAAATGAGGATGAGCATTCCTGGCATCTTTTTGTTATAAGAACTTCAAACAGGGAGCAATTGCAGGGCCACCTTTCTGATCAGGGTATCCAAACCTTGATTCATTATCCCATTCCGCCACACAAACAGGAATGTTACAAAGACTTGAATAATTACTCATATCCTATTACAGAAAAAATTCATAAAGAGGTATTGAGCTTGCCCATAAGTCCCGTGCTTACAGATCGTGAGGTAGATAAAATAATCGATATTATAAATAATCAGTGAAAATGATAAAAAGAATAGTTCAAAAAGTTATTAATTTTTTTGATATAGGATTGTAAGCAAAAACTATTTGGCTAATAATAATAATGAGGATGCGAAGTTTTATAACGAGCTAAGACTCTCTCTCTCTCCTTCAAATGATGAAGTATTATCAATTGTGTTTTCGAAGGATCGTGCCATGCAGTTGCATGCTTTTATTATGAGTTACCTTGAGCAAGTCCGCAATTTCGGGAAACTGGTTGTATTGTACAAGGCCAGTACAGTTGACCATCAACAATCTTACATTGATCTTCAGCATATTTTTTCTTCAAAAAAATCGTATTTATTGAGGAAACAAATTTTAGAAAACAACTGATTGATATTATTGAAAAAGATAATTCAGGGCTTTTAATAACCTATGTTGATGATATAATTATAACGCACACATTTGACTATCATACGTTCAAGAATATTAATCCATTTAGCACAGTTTTTAGTTTATCTAGAGGTTTAGACTTGACCTATAGTGCAGTATTATTAAAGAAGCTAAGACTGCCTAGTTTTGCGCAAACCGAACAAGGTTTGTATGGTTTCGATTGGAGTGAGATCAAGGAAGTTTCAGACTGGAACTACCCATTAGGCGTTACAGCTTACCTGTTCTCAAGAGTTGAGCTGTTATCCATCCTTAAAGTCGTAAACTTTAAAGCCCCTAACTCTTTGGAATCTGCATTACAGGTATATTTACCTCTTTTCGAAAAAAGACAAGGACTTTGCACCCAGAATGCCATTGCGGTATGTGTGCATGCTAATTTAACTCAAACAGAATACATTAACCCAGCTCTCGGTAATTTTAGCATTGAAGAGCTTTTAAAAAAATGGAAACAGGGCTTACAGATCGATTTTCGTAAATTTTATAATCTGCCAATGACGACTTCTCAATTAGCAGATTATGAGTTTATAACCCGCTCCAATGGATAATCTTTAGATAATATTAATTAAAGGGCGAACCAATAGTTATCTAATACTAGGTTGAGGATTTTATATTCAGATACAATATGCGTGGGAGTGTAAAACTATAATTATTATATTTTATGAAGAAAATAGCATTAATAACAGGTGTTACAGGTCAGGATGGATCATTTTTAGCAGAATTCTTAGTTGAAAAAGGGTATGAAGTACATGGCATTATCAGGAGATCTTCTACATTTAACACCGGCAGAATTGAACACCTATACTTTGACGAGTTAGTTAGGGATATGCACAATAAAAGAAAGCTGGAATTGCATTATGGAGATATGACCGACTCCAGTTCACTGATCAGAATTATACAGTTAACTCAACCTGACGAAATATATAATCTAGCAGCACAGAGCCATGTAAAAGTAAGTTTTGATGTACCGGAATATACAGCAGAAAGCGATGCCGTAGGTACGTTAAGATTGCTGGAGGCTATCAGAATTTTGGGCATGGAAAAGAAAACAAAAGTTTACCAAGCTTCAACCTCTGAGCTCTATGGTTTGGTTCAGGAAATACCGCAAAAAGAGACCACTCCCTTTTACCCAAGAAGTCCTTACGGTGTTGCCAAACTGTATGCCTTCTGGATTACCAAAAATTACCGTGAATCTTACGGAATGTTTGCCGTAAATGGTATTTTATTTAACCACGAAAGTGAGCGTCGGGGAGAAACGTTCGTTACCCGAAAAATTACATTGGCTGTTGCTAGAATTGCGCTTGACAAACAGGATAAATTATATCTGGGGAACTTAGATTCTTTGCGGGACTGGGGCTATGCTAAGGACTATGTTGAATGTATGTGGTTAATGCTTCAGCATGATCAGCCGGAGGATTTTGTAATCGCTACCGGGCAACAACGTTCGGTTAGAGAATTTTGTACGCTGGCGTTCAAAGAAGCCGGCATTAATATTATCTGGCAGGGCAAGGGAGTTAAGGAGAAAGGTATTTGCGAGCAGACAGGCAAAGTTCTCGTAGAAGTGGACCCTAAGTACTTCAGACCGGCTGAGGTAGAGACACTTCTTGGGGATCCTGCAAAAGCAAAAGCGCTGTTGAAGTGGGATCCATTGAAAACATCTTTTGAACAGTTGGTTAAAATTATGATGGAAAGTGATCTTAAACATGTAAAGAATTTTAATAGCAATTATTAGTCATGAAAATATTTCTCACAGGAGGTGGTGGAATGGTTGGAAAAAATCTGACAAAGCACCCCTCAGCCTCTTCTTATATATTTTTAACCCCCTCGAGCAATGAGCTGGACCTTAGAAATTACGAGAAAGTGCTTGCATTCATAAAGGAAAATAAGCCAGATTTTATTATTCATGCTGCTGGTTTGGTAGGGGGTATACAGGCAAATATGCGCGACCCACTGGGTTTTCTTTCCAGTAACCTGGATATAGGACGGAATATAGTGATGGCATCAAAAGAAGCTGGAATTAAGAACTTACTTAATTTAGGCAGTTCCTGCATGTACCCGCGGATGCAACCAATCCTCTTAAAGAAGAGTACATATTAAAAGGAAGTCTTGAACCTACTAATGAAGGTTATGCGATTGCTAAAATAGTTGTTGCAAAGTTTTGCCAGTATATAAACCAGCAGCATCCCGATTTTTTATATAAAACGGCTATTCCCTGCAATTTATATGGGCCATATGATAAATTTGATCCCAGGCATTCTCATATGATACCGGCAGTTATAAAAAAATCGATGATGCGGTAAAAAGAAACCAGGAAAAGGTTGAAATATGGGGAGACGGTACTGCCAGAAGAGAATTTATGTATGCCGGCGATCTTGCAGATTTCATCATATATGCTTTAAATAACTTTGGGCGCATGCCAGGCGTTTTAAACGTTGGGCTAGGCGAAGATTATACCATTAATGAATATTATGAAATGGTTGGTGAGGTTTGTGGTTATAAAGGATTTTTTGAACGCGATCTATCTAAACCGGTTGGTATGAAGCAGAAGCTTATCGATGATACATTGCTCAGTGAGTTTGGCTGGAAGCATAGATACAGTCTTAAAGAAGGACTTGAAAAAACATATTCATATTATAAAAGCTACGTTCAATGATTAAATTTCCGCTAGCATCATCTACCTGGGATGATAAAGAGTTAACGGCCATACACTCTGTAATTGAGAGAGACCAGTATACTATGGGACCTAAGGTTAAAGAATTCGAAGAACGCTTTGCTGAGTATGTAGGTGCAAAACATGCGGTAATGGTTAATTCAGGATCGTCGGCAAACTTGCTTGCAATTGCCGCCTTGTTTTACACCAAAATTCCAAGGTTGAAAAGAGGGGATGAAGTAATCGTTCCAGCTGTATCCTGGGCCACTACCTATTACCCATTATATCAATATGGTTTAAAATTGAAGTTTGTAGATGTAGATCTTCATACGTTAAATTTCGATCTTGAACAACTGGCTGCGGCGATAACACCTTCAACCAAAATGATTTTTGCGGTAAATCTGCTGGGAAATCCAAACGACTTCGATAAAATAAAGGACATTATCGGAAGCCGCGACATTTTACTTCTCGAAGATAATTGTGAATCTTTAGGCGCTACCTATAAGGGGCAGCAGACGGGCACTTTTGGGCTTATGGGAACTTATTCCACTTTTTTTCGCATCATATGGCCACGATGGAGGGTGGTTTAATTGTTACAGATGATCAGGAGCTTTATCATATATTGGTTTGTTTGCGGGCACATGGATGGACCCGCCAGTTACCAAAAGATAATAGTATTGCCACCAAAAGTGATGATCCCTTCGAAGAATCATTCAAGTTTTTATTGCCGGGTTACAATGTGAGACCTGTAGAAATGAGTGGCGCCATCGGCATTGAACAACTTAAAAACTTCCAGGCTTTATTGAGCAAAGAAAAAAGAATGCAGTTCTTTTCCGGCAGTTATTTCAAAATGACAGCAGGTTTATTATCCAAAGGGAACTTTCCGAAAGCAGCTGGTTCGGTTTCAGTCTTATCGTACATCCGGATTCGACTTTATTGCGTAAGGATATAATTACCCTGCTTCAGGAAGCAAGAATTGATTGCCGGCCCATTGTAACCGGGGATTTTACTAAAAATGAAGTGCTTAAATACTTCGATTATGAAATTCATGGAAAAGTAAGTAACGCAGAATATCTTGATAAAAATGGCTTTTTTGTAGGGAACCACCAGATTGATCTTACAAAAGAGCTATTATATCTTAAAGACATTTTAAGAAAACTTTAAAAAAGTCAATATTTTATATATTGGACTTGTAGTGAAAGGTATAATAACATTATATAATTTTCATGTCTACAGAAAAAGGTAGTATATATAAATCAATTCTTAAAGGATCTGCTATATTCGGAGGATCACAGGTTGTTTCTATTTTAATAAGCTTAGTTAGGGCAAAAGTAATAGCGATATTACTGGGGCCTGCCGGCATGGGCTTAGCATCATTGTTAGCAAATACCACCAATATCATCCAGCAATTTAGTTCTAGTGGGGTCAATCTAACGGCTGTTAAAGATATAGCTCAGGCTGAAGCAAGTAGGAATTCTGAAAATTTGAGAAAAACTATATTAAACGTACGATTCCTTATCTTTTTTTAGGTTCAATAGGGGCGCTAGCTTGTTTAACCTTTTCTCGGCAATTTAGTATTTTTACGTTTAGCGATACTACACATACATCAGATTTCATTTTACTTTCAATATTTATCCTTTTTACAACATTATTAAATGGAGAACAGTCAATTCTTCAAGGTACAGGTCAGTTAAAAAAATAGCAATCAGTGGTATCTCAGGTTCTATATTAAGTCTTCTTATCGGCGTTCCTTTGTATTACTTTTGGGGGTTACAAGGTATAGTTCCGGCAATGATTTTGGTTGCAGCTGCAACATTATCCATAAATCTTTGGCTTAGTAGGGATAATTTAAATTACAATTATACAGAGTTAAAAAATTCAAAGTTCCTAGCCAATAGCAAACGTATGATGGCACTTGGCGCAATCCTGATGATAGCAACGATATTAGGTAACCTTGTTTCTTATGTTTTAAATATTTACATCACCAAAAACGGAGGGTTAGATGATGTCGGCTTTTTTTCAAGGGGCCAATAGTATTACTAATCAATACTTAGGCCTAGTGTTTACAGCCATGGCTGCAGACTATTTTCCAAAATTGTCTGCAGTTGTTAATGATGTTCCAACCAGAAATTCTTTTATTAACAGCCAGTTTGAAATTGTAATTTTAATTGTTGCTCCTATAGCATCTTGTATGATAGCTTTAGCACCATTTGTTGTTCAACTTCTTCTAAGTAAGACCTTCATAGCGGTTGTTCCGATTGTCATAGCAATGGCTTTTGGAGTTTTACTGAAGGCTGCTTCTTACCCACTGGGCTACATTTCTTTTGCTAAAGGAGATAAAAGATTGTTTTTCTGGTTAGAAGGTGTTTTAGGAAATGGTCTTCAATTGTTGATTAACATACTTTTTTACAATCTTTTCGGATTGCAAGGTTTAGGTTATTCATTTATTTTAATTTATACGCTATATTTTATTATAATTACTATAGTTGCAAAAAAAAGGTATGGTTTCGTTTTCCAAAATACCTCAATTATGATATTTTTAGAGTTTTAATATTAGGACTTCTGGGCTTAATAGTGTCCGTTTTTTGTAATTTAATTTTACTGCGATATTTTATACTTGCTTTAATAGCAATAATCACCGTTGTATATTGTGGACGTGAGCTTAATAAAAGAGTACCAATTATTAAAATGGCAAGGCAAAGATTTTCTTAATGAGTATCTGATGTCCTAATACATGAAAATAAAAAATCAAAAAGTATAATAGCTTCGTTCAGATATTACAATATTTAATGATGATTTCAAACCCAAATATGCCTGTTTCGATAATTGTTGTTAGCTACAATCATTCTCAATATATACCACAATGCTTGGATAGCATACTATCTCAAACTTATTCAAATTGGGAACTGATCGTTGCGGATGATGCTTCACCTGACAACTCCAGGGAGACATTTGATAAATGGTTGGAAAAAATAATATTGAACCTGTTGCCAAAGTTTATAATGAAAAAAATAAGGGGCTGGTATTTGTATTAAATGCCTGTCTACGTTTTTGTAAGGGTAATTTTATCAAACTAATTGCTGCTGATGATATATTGGATAGCCGCTACTTGTCATCCTGTATCCATACAATGAATGAGAAAGATTACAAGTGGGCTTTCACTAACGCGGGTTATATTGACGAAACGGGTACCGCTATTGGAGGGTTACTTCATCCCAATCCGAATAAAGTTCCTGAAGGAAATATCTTTTCAGATCTTTTACAGCAAAATTTTATACCTGCGTTATCGGTAATATTAAAAAAACAGGTATTTGATGAACTAGGCTTTTTTGATGAAAATATATGGATAGAAGATTGGGAGTATTGGCTGAGAACCGCTACAAAATATGATGTTCTCTACATTCCAGAAGTTTTAGCATACTATCGTACCCATGGTGAAAATATCAGCAAAAGGCGGAATTTTCGTTCCATCGAAGCCGAATTAGAAATATTGAAAAAATACTGTTCGAGTCGTTTAGATTGCAGGCGCTATATAGACCCGCGTGTCAGGGGCGCTTATATATCTAATCCGGAGTGCCGGCAAGAGCTGGGTACATGGTATCAAAATTATGACTTTCGAAATAAATTGCTCGCCAACTTAATCAAGCTTCAAAGTCCACCCCTAGTCATCAAAGCACAAGCGTTTTTAAGTAAAGTATTCTTAAAACAAAAAGGTTAAAGCAGCATATTTTATGGTAACCGTAATAATACCATCCTTCAATAGAGCGCACTTATTGAGACGTACTGTGCCTACTTATTTGCAGCAAGGTGTCAGCAAGATAATTATTGTGGATGACGCATCTACCGACAATACAGAGCAGGTCGTTCAATCCCTGGCCAAAGAAATTAAGGAAATTGAATACATTAAACTTGCTAAGAATTCCAAGCAAACAGTAGCTAAGAATACAGGCATTGATCACACACGTACCGAGTGGATCTATTTCGGAGACGATGATAGCGTGCTTTTACCTGGATCGATCCCAGCGCTGCTGGCAACCTGCGAACAATACAAGGCTGATATATGTGGGGCAAAAGCCATGTACATGACTCATGATGAAGATATAACCTCCTTTGTAAAAAATAATACGTTGTTGCTTCCTCCGCGAGCACCTTTGGTGGACATTAATGAATTAAAGACATATTTTCATTACGATGTAACAGATCCCCGACCTGTACTTTTTACCCATGCTTCGGCACTAGTCAAAACTACTATAGCCAAGGAGGTGCGATTTGATGAAAGATTTGTAGGAAATTGCTACAGGGAGGAAACAGATTTTTTCGTAAGATGTTCGATTAAGGGAGCAGTAGTTTTTTATGATTCCAAGGCTGTGCAGGTAAATCTTCCCCGTGGAATTGCTACCGGAGGCTCTCATTCTGCTAGAAAGTACAAATGGTATTATTACAGCTTCGTCAATAATCATTATTTCCTGACCAAAAACTGGGCGAAGATCAGAGCTATTAATGGTGAAGCCAAGAGCAGAATTATTGTGGAAGCCATATTTTTAAAAAATCTACTTTTGTCCGGATTTAAAAACCTTACACGAAGATGGCTGAAAAATTAAAATGTTATCTGGTTTCCTATAACGGAGTGAAGAATGCAGGTGGAGTAGAAAAAGTGTGTTATTATCTTCAGCAAATTATGATACAAAAAGGATTTGAAGTGGTGATAGTAGATAAGGGTTTAATTGAGCGCTCGTTTTTAGGACAGGTATATCTTCAAATCTTCAAAAAATTACACATTGTATCCTTTTCTTTCCTTGCTTCTTTATTTGTTGCTAACAAAAGGAAAAACGGCGATATTAAAATAGCACATGGCTTTAATGCACCTTTTTTCCGGACGGATTATCTTTTTGTACATGGTACGATGAAAGGTTATGCAACTGCGGTAGGTTCTGTTGTAGGGCGGTCCGCCAAGATTTTATTCTGGCTTGAAAAGAAAGCATGTATTAATGCTCAGAAAATTTTGTCGGTGTCACAAAATGCTATAGAGGAAATAAAAAAGTTTTATACAAAAAGGGATCTGAACTTCACTGTTGTTAATAACGGTGTTGATCCCACAGCTTTTTTCCTAAAAAAAAAAATGACGTAGAGAAATATATCACCGTGTTATATTGTGGTAGGCTGGACTATGGCAAAGGGGTTGATAAGCTTTTAGAGCTGGCGGATGCAATCGAGGGGTCAAATGAATTTTATTTCAAAATTGCATGTAACAATGCCCACAATACTCATCTATTTAGCCATTTTACCCGAACATCAGTTTCCATCGGCCTGGAAGGATCCGAAGCTCTAAACAAATTTTATAATTCGGGAAACGTAATGTTTTTTCCTTCCATGTACGAGGGATTTGAAATGGTTACTTTAGAAGCCCTCTGTGCTGGTATTCCTGTATTGGGTAGACAAGTAGGCGCTGTTGGAGAATTCGTTAAAAACAACGACCCCGGTGTGGAACTTATAAATGAGGATTTTCTGGCTCAAATAAAGAGGTTACATGAACAAAATAATAATCAGAGAGAATTTCTGCACAGTTATTACGGAACAAAATATGGTTTACAAGCATATACTAGAAGACTCAACGCCGCATTTGGTGAGATTATAGTTGGTCAATTTATGTAGTAAAAGTTAATTTCGTTAACCGCTAATTCCACATAATCGTTAATGGATACCGTTAAAATTAGAAAATGTTTATTTATAACTACCAGACGGGAGATGGCTGGAGGCAAAATGATAATGGATCGAAATCTGAGCTTTTGTAAAATGTATTTTGGTGATACCAATACTTTTGTTTATAATAATTTTGAAACTCAGACGGGATTATCTTTTTTCATAAATCTGATTAGGGAGGTTTTTACAATGTATCCTCTCATAAGCTAAAAGAACTTTCAGAATTTATAACGACGAAAGAAATAGATTTGATATACATTGATTTATCACTGTTGGGAAATTTGGCAGAGATGCTTCGGTCTCGCATTCCCAGTTTAAAGATTATTACATTCTTTCATAATGTCGAATATGATTATTTTCAGCAACTTATTAAAATTGAAAAGAAATTACGTCACCGGGTAACCTTGGGAGTAGTAAAAAGAATTGAACATTCGGCTGTAATGCACAGTGATGTGATAATCACGTTAAATAGAAGAGATTCATACCGTTTGAAAGATATTTATGGACGGCATGCGAATGAAGTTTTACCAACTTCTCTCCCTGATACATACACTCCGCAATTAGATCGAGAAACAGGGAAACTATCCGACACAAATAGGTTGAATTTGGTGTTTGTAGGATCAAGGTTTTATCCTAACGAGCAGGCTGTTAATTTTTTTATTGAGCGGGTAATACCCTATTTAAAAATTCCTTTTTCATTTAACGTTATTGGTAAAGGTTTTGAAAACTATGTTCCAAAGATCAGGCATTCTGCGGTAAATATAATTGGAAAAGTGGACGACTTAACACCTTATTATGAAGATGCTGATTTCGTAATATCCCCCATTTTTTCTGGTAGTGGTATGAAAACTAAAACAGCAGAGGCTTTAATGTATGGGAAAAATCTCTTGGCCTCTGACGAAGCATTGGAGGGATATGATGAAGTTGACATAACAGAAGCCGCGCCAGATTAAATAGTGACAAAGAATATATTCAATACATAAATAATGCAACACTAAATTTTAAGCCTCGTTTTAATGCTTACTCAAGGCATATATTTTTGACCCATTATCAATCTAGTATTGTATTCTCCAAATTTTTGAATGTACTCGATTCGGTTATCCGGAATTAAATAGTAAGATTTGACACTCTATCTCGTTATATATATACTTTTTTTGCCTTAGCAATTATTCAGTTTGTTAGCAAAAGTAATAGCGTTATAATAACTAAAGATATTCGTTGGCTTTCTTTATCATTTTCTGCGCTTATTATTGGCATCTTTTCAGGAACAAGACAAGATATTGGAGGCTTTGACTATCGCATGTATGAGTATTTTTTGGTATGGCACCTGAAAACCCAGGGCAGTACCTATCAGGCGATGTAGAGCCGTTTTTGACAATCAGTTGTGAACCAGGCTATATATATATAATGACTGTTTTCAAGTCCCTTGGTTTAGATTTTAATGCTTTTTTCCTGTTTCTCGGCGTTGTGTGTAGTTTTTTATTACTTGCGTCCTTTTTAAAATATGAAAAATATCTCTATTTATCTATCGTGATCTTTATGGGTAAGGGATATCTGTATTATTTTTTACAGCACAACGACAGATAATTGCAATGGTGATTTGCTTTTTAGCGATTGGTTTTATCCTAAGACGAAAGTTCTTGTTTTTTTTAATAATGATAATAATTGCTAGTTTTTTTCATACAAGTGCAATTATTTTTCTTCCTGCTTACTGGATTTATAAATTGAATTTAAATAAAAAAGTAACTATCATATGCTTTTTACTAGCGGCTATAGCTGGATTATTGCATTTAGGGCGCTATACAGGTACAGCTATTGCTTCACTACTTCCATTTGGTTCAGAAAAATTAAATATGTATCTCGAAGGAGAAACTGGAGTCAACATATTGAATTTTTTCGAATTGGTTCCTCTAACTATCGTTATACTGATATATAAAGACAAGTTATCGCAAACAATCCCCAACTTTCATTTATTATTTAATTTTTACATTGTTTATTTTGTTCTTACTATTTCATTTGCAGATTTCTCCATAGTCTCACGTCTAAAGGGGTATTATCTGTTAGGCTATATAGGTGTATTGGCGGGGCTGGTAGATATACCTCAAAATAAAAAAATAGGATTAGGATTATTTTTAGGAATTGTGATTTACATTTTGGCTGTTTATCTCAGGGAGTTATTGACATTCGACGATGGCTCAGGGTATTTACCTTATAGCAGTTTTCTTTTCAGTTAAATTGTGTTTTGATGAAAATGTTATTTACTATACTGTTAGTTATTTTTAATATCGCATACGCATATGCAATCACAGTGAATGTAAAAGATCAGGGTGCGAAGGGCGATGGCGTTACCGATGACACAAGGGCTTTTGACAGGTCAGTTGAGATGGTATGTGAACGAGGAGGAGTATTATTTGTTCCAAATGGAAATTATAGATTAAATGGCCTGACAAGGCGACGTAGTGGTGTAAACGGAAATGGGTATATTTTTTTAATGCTTAATAGCTTGGAATGGCGCATGGAAAAGGACGCTATACTATTATTTGAAAATAATTTCCAGGGCTTTAGATTTCGATCATTAACAGATCCCAATGCTAAGACCATTACCAAACTTTCTCTTATTATTAACGGAGGAAAGGTTTTGGGACGGGATATTAAAAGCAAGGGAAAGGGAAATCCGGAAAAATGGGCGTTTGTGGGAGAGTATTTGAAGAGTATGAGTGTACAAAATCTTGAAATTGAAAATCTTTTTGCTTCTGCTGGCGTTGCATCTTATCACAATGATTTTGTATCTGTAATTAACTGCAAATTAAAAAACGTAACTGGCAATTCAGGAGATCTGATGGACAATCACGGAGATGGCATTTATATTGGTTGGACAAGTAAATACCTTATTAAAGGAAATAGTGTACTAAACGATGTGACTACAAGAAGATTGGGACGTATTGGTATCTGTATTGAGTACGAAAAATCTAAGAATGGTACTGTTGAAAAAACACTATCAGCGGGTATGATAGGGGTGTACACGTAGAACTAATTACTGGCACATCTCAGGTATTGAGTAATATAATTGAGGGATGTGTGTCAGGAATAGTTTTATGGAATAATTATGGCCAGCCACAAATAATCAGAAGTAACAAGATCTCAAATAAAAACCTTACTTCGAAGGTTAATCCTATTTTATACACTAGTGCTCCGATCCTTTTGATTGGATACAATTCAAATAATGGGAGTATTATTGAAAATAACATTATTACCGTAACTAAAATCGAACGTAATAGCTACATGCCTAAACAACTTTTGTCAATCACAAGCAGTAATGTAAAGCTACTGAACAACATTTTTGTAGACAGTTCTCAATCGTTAAGAGCCTTTATTGGTCAAGGAAAAAGTAGTAATGAAATTGTTACCAATATTGAATTTTCAGGTAACCAATTGCAATGCCTAGAGTTTATTACTTCAGACGCTGAAGCTCTCACAGTCCAAAACAATAAATTTGTAAGTAAATTTGGAGCTTTTCTATTTAAAGACAAGGCAACAGGTAGTTCTAGTAAAAAAATATCAAAAAGCGTAATAAAGAATAACGTATTTGCTGTTGAAAAATCGTTAAATGTAAATGGAGATACAATTGATCGGACATTGAATAAATTCATAAAATAGCGCTAAAAAGTGATTACAGTTTTTACACCGTCCTACAATAGAGCCCACTTATTAAAACAATTATGGTATAGTTTAAAAGCTCAAACAGACAAGCGATTGGAATGGGTTATAGTAGATGATGGCTCTAGTGATGATACTGTCCGGGTTGTGTCAGAAATGGTTTCCAAAGAGACAGATTTCCATATTCACTTCTATCAGCAGAAAAATCAGGGGAAGCATATAGCTATCAACACCGGTTTAAGCATAGCTACATATGAACTTTTCTTCATAGTTGATAGTGACGATAAATTGCCGCCAAATTGTATTCAACTTATTTTATCAAAATATCCCCAAGTAAGGTTCAATGATAAAATAGCTGGTATTGTTGGTAGAAAGGCGCATTTTAACAGCCAATTAATTGGGTCTGATTTTTATTACAAAGATTTCGTTGCAAACTCTTTTGACTTTCGTTACCGCTTTAAATTAAAAGGTGATATGGCTGAAGTTTTTAAAACCGATATATTTAAAAAATTTCCTTTTCCTAAATTTCAAGACGAAAAGTTTTGCCCCGAGGCTTTGGTTTTTAATCGTATTGCGCGCAATTTTGAAATGCTTTGGACATCAGATATTTATTACAACGCGGAATATTTAGAGGGTGGACTTAGCGCAAGAATATACGAGGTGAGGAAAAAAGCTCCTCAAGGCTCGGCCTTGTTTTATGAAGAACTTTCAAAATCTTTAATTCCTTTTGAAATAAAATGCAAAGCAATTATCAATTATTGGAGATTTGCCCGCTTTTTGAGTGATACTTTGCTTTACAAAGCTAGAAGGGTTAACATCATGTTATCTATTTTGCTTCTACCGATAATATTTGTAGCATGTTTAAAAGACAACTTGAAAAAATGAAAATCTTACATGTTATAAATAGTCTCGAAATGGGAGGCGCTGAAAAATTGCTTGTTGACATTGTTCCAATACAAAAAGAACAATATCCTATAGTTAACATTGCAGTTATAAATCAAGTAGAATCTCCATTTCAAATTTTGCTAAGTAAAATAAACAATGTAACAATAATCCCTTTAGGAAAAGGATCATACTTTTCACCTTTTGTTATTTCTAAACTGATGAAGCTGATTTGCCAATATGATATTATTCATGTACATCTATTTCCAGCTCAATATTTAGTCGTAATTGCAAAGTTGTTTAGTGCATCAAAAACTGCCTTAATTTTTTCAGAGCATAGCACTCATAATCGTAGAAGAGAAATAATGTTTTTTCGGTTCCTCGATAAGATATTTTACAGTTATTATAAGAAAATTATTTGTATAACAAAAGAGGTCGCATTTGAATTGAATAGAGTTTATGGGATTTCAAAAAGAAATTGGCTGTTGTTCATAATGGTGTAAATATAGCAACTATAGAACAAGCTGAAGCCTATGATAGATCAGCTTTGGGGTTGTACACTTCGGATAATCTGCTGATAATGGTTGCTGCATTTAGGAAAGAAAAGGATCATGAAAGCGTGGTGCGGGCTTTAGCTTATTTGCCCGAAAAATTCAAGCTTATTTTGGTAGGTGATGGGTTGGGGCGCCAAAAGATTGAAAAGCTTGCCAAAGAAATGAAATTAAAAGACCGTGTTATTTTTTGGGTCAACGTGGAGATGTATATCAGTTGATAAAGATGTGCGATCTAGCAATACTGAGTTCTCATTGGGAAGGGTTCGGCTTATCCGCTGTTGAGGCGATGGCTTGTGGAGTTCCATTGATTGCCTCTAATGTTTCTGGCTTGTCTCAAGTGGTAGCCGACGGAGGACTGACTTTTGAGAAAGGAAATGAAAAGGATTTGGTGAAAAAATCAAATATCTTTTTGAAAACAAAGAACAGAAAGATAAGCTGGTTCAATTAGGAAAGAAGAGGGCTAATAATTTTGATATCTCTTTTATGGTTGACCAAATGCATGATGTATATAAATCGGTTTTTAAAATAAATCAAGGAATCGCTAAATGAATTTTTAAAAGTTTGATAAGGCTGGTCATTAATGGTTAGTCTTAAAATGTCCATATTATGACCATTGCAATTATAAGTAATACTGCAAACGCACTTCTAAATTTCAGAAAAGAACTTATTTTATATTTTCAGGAGCTGGACATAGTAGTTTATGCGCTAGCAACTGATTTTGATCAGAATAGCGAGGAAAATTTAAAGTTACTTGGAGCAATACCTGTTGGTTACCAGCTTTCCCGTGGTGGCCTAAATCCACTATCCGACCTGGCAAACGTTTTTAGCCTTGTTAGAATCATAAAAAAATAAATCCAGATGTTGTGCTTTCAACATTTGCAAAGCCTGTTATTTTTGGCACAATAGCCGCAAGGTTAGCTGGAGTTAAGAAGACCGTGGCCATGCTTGAAGGATTAGGATATTTTTTCACAGATCAACCCCAAGGCCCTGCGTTTAAAACTAAGATCATCAAAAGTATTCAGGTTTCACTTTACCGTTTGTCCTTGCCATTAGCAGATAAAGTTATTTTTTTGAACAACGATGATCATAGGGATCTTTTACTAGCGCACAAGATCAAAGTAAAAAGTTACGATATTTTAGGGCCCATAGGATTATCCCTAAAAGAATTTAGTTATACTGAACCTAAACCAGATCCTGTAAGTTTTATTTTTGTGGGGCGCCTGTTGAAGGAAAAAGGAATTCATGATTATTTAAAAGCGGTTGAGATTATAAAGCAAAAGCATTCTAAAGTTGTTTTTTATGTAATTGGTGGCTTGGATGCAGAAAACCCGGGAAGCCTTACTGGAAACGAATTAAATTACTATATAACAAATAATATTATTGAATACCCAGGGCATGTTAAAGATGTTACTAAATGGGTCAAAAATGCCGGCGTCTTTGTGTTGCCATCGTATAGAGAAGGCTTCCCCAGGAGCACTCAGGAAGCAATGGCGTTAGGGAGGCCCATTATAACTACTAATGTTCCGGGGTGCCGAGAAACTGTACTTAGTGGGAAAAACGGATTTTTAATACCTAAGTGGGATATAGAAAAATTAGTTGAGGCTATGACGATTTTTATTGAAAATCCAGATTATATTATTACTATGGGCGTAGAAAGTAACAAAATAGCTAAAGAAAAATATGACAGCAATCATGTAAATAAAAAGCTTTTACACCTTTTGAGCCTTTAATATACGTAAGTTTCTCATGCCACTTATCATTGCCATGAATGTATTTTCTCGGGGAACCTGAAAAGATTACCCTTTCAATTCCCCAATCGACAATGCTTTTTTGCAGTATTTCTAAGTCTTAACTCCGGGGAGCGTGCTAATAACATTCCTGCAACAAATTTGTAGCCAGAGCATCAAGATTGTATCACATAGAAGATATATTAAAAGGTTTGGACCCAAGGAACGATAACCTGAGTAGAAAATAAAAAAAGTTAAAAAAAATTTCAAAAGTTATTCAGAAGATTGTATCTTCATACTGTTTTTCATAGGTTAGCAACGGCTAGGTGTCTACCCTGGCTTTTTTTGAATTATTGCCTTGATGATTATTCGATCGATCATTAGTAAATAGGTATCGCATTCGCCAGCAGGCTGTCTGTCCACATTGTTACTTACATGTATGATATAATCCAGTACTGTGTAACGCCTCCCATTGAAATCTATATCGCTCTAACATCCTAATAAGGCTTCACAGACTAGTATTGCACTCGTTTAAGAAGCATGATACTGACCTCCTCCCTAAAAAACGTAGCGATTAAAAGTAGAAAATTGGCGCAATATCGATAACTTAAAAATTAAATATTGCGTATGAAGAAGTCAAAGTTTACGGAGGCACAGATTGTGTTTTCGATTCGTCAATCAGAACAGGGAGTAAAGGTGGAAGAGATCTGCCGGAAGCTGGGGATTTCGGAAGCTACTTTTTACAACTGGAAGAAAAAATATGGAGGATTGGGCGTATCCGAACTTCGGGAATTAAGAATGCTAAAAGAGGAAAACGCCCGTTTAAAACAGATTGTAGCCGATTTGAGTCTTGACAGGCAAATGCTACAGGATGTAATAAAAAAAAAGCTCTGAAGCCTGCACAGAAAAAGGAATTAGCGATATATCTGAGGCAGCAATACCAGGTATCAACACGAAGATCGTGCAGGTTAATGATGGTTTATCATTCGGTATACTATTACAAACACCATCGAAGGCAAGATGCACCCCTACGAAGCAGGATCCGTGAGATTGCTGTTACACGTGTGCGATATGGCCTTTGGCGGATATATATACTGCTGAGGCGGGAAGGCTGGAGGGATAATCATAAACGAGTGTACCGGGTGTATAAAGAAGAAGGATTAAACTTAAGAAGCAAAAAGCCGCGGCGATGCAGGGCTGCGGCACAAAGGCTTGAAAGACTGGTGAATACTGAATTGCACCAGTTTTGGTCGATGGATTTTGTGAGCGATGCGCTCTTTGACGGCAGAAAATTCAGGGCATTAACTATAGTGGATAATTTTAGTCGGGAATGTTTGGCCATTATAGCGGGGCAGTCATTAAAAGGCAGCGATGTGGTCACAGCGTTGCAACAGATTAAATCTAAGAGAGGCTTGGTTCCGAAACGGATACAAACAGATAATGGAAGTGAGTTTATCTCAAAAGAAGTTGATCGTTGGGCTTATGAAAATAAAGTAACTCTGGACTATTCCAGGCCAGGTAAACCAACAGACAACCCGTTCATAGAATCTTTCAATGGCAGTTTAAGGGATGAGTGCTTAAATGCCCACTGGTTCTTATCTTTACAAGACGCAAGTGAAAAGATTGAAGCTTGGCGAATTGAGTATAACGAATTTAGGCCGCATAGTTCTTTAAATGATATGACCCCGGCAGAATTTATTAAATGGGTTCAACAACAGCAATAAAAAAGACTTTTCTTATGCCTGCCGGCGGCTCCTACGTTCGGAATGATGTGTGGATTGAGTTAAGAAAAAAAGTAAAAAAGCAACCACACATCATTCCGCACGCAGGCACAATATCTCAGGAAAATAGCGCCAATTTTCTAGTTTAGGCTGCTACTAAATATGGGAGGACCTCAATACACTATATCATTCTTCCTGCTCAAACTGAAAGTTCAGTAGCGTCTCCGGACTTACATTTAAACCTTTGGCTAGCTCGAACAAAGAGGATAGCTTGATGTTAAACCGGCCGTGCTCTATCTTGGAAATCTTGCTTTCATCAATGGAGCAATTGTAAGACAATTGGAGCAGCGAAATTTTTTAGAATCCCGAATTTTTCGAAGATTTTCACCAAAAGCCTGATTTAGTTTTTTAATTTCTTCTTTATCCATTTCACCTTGTAATTTTTGGCCAAACAAGGTGTTCATTATTTGAAAAATATTCACGGTTATATATAACCGTATTTAAATATTCTCTTTATCTTTAATTCGAGCATAAACAATAAAATGTCTATAGAAACATTAACTTTGTTATGAAAGAATTTTAAGCATTTGCTTTGAGTCTCGCATTAGAAAACTGGTAATTTTTAAACACACGAGATGATAGGTAGAATGCCCACGTTACGGCGTGGGCTCTCTTATCTGTGTGTGGGTATACCAGTACCTCTAATGCGGTAAGTTGAGTTCCACGCCTTTCTTATGCCTGCTTGTGAACTCACTTACCAACGACTCATCAAAACCTAAGAGATGAGTATTAAAGCACCATATCAAAACATTTTCTCCCATGCTATTGCATTTAAGCTATTGTATGCCTGCAAACCTAAAATGCCGGTATAGAAAGTAAAATGGCCGGGCGGCGACCGCAACTTTCTCATGGTGCGGTATGCCTAACCCGGCCATTTTATTTTTAGGCAAGAATATAACACCATCAATACACATTCAAACTAATGAACAGTTTAGTAGTCGTAAAGAAAATCGTGCCTATCTGTTTCTTTATTACCTCTAACTGAACAAGAAATAAAAAACCTGTTTCAATGTTTAATGCCAACATCAAAACCAAAAAAATGATGAAAGTCTAACCTGATTTCTATTCTTTAACTACTTAATTCAATATGAAAAAAACAACGCTATGCGCTGTAATGGCACTCCTTTGCCTATACTCAACAGCCCAGTCAAAATCTATTAAACCGCTTTATACGGGAGACCGCCTCCCCGATATATTATTCACAGAGGTGCTCAATCATACTGACAATAAAGCGAGCCTGTCCTTTTTCAACAGGATAATCAAAAAATGATATTGCTTGACTTTTGGCACACCGCCTGTATACCCTGCATCAAAGCATTTAAAAAGCTGGATTCAATACAGGCGGTTTTTAAAGACCAACTACAGATATTATTGATAACCCCTGAAGATAGCAATACCGTAAAGCTTACGATCGAACGCTGGGAAAAAGCAAATAATCAAAAACTAAAGATTCCTATTATCACCGGCGATACCATTTTGCAGCAGTACATACACAAACAATATAATCCGCATTACGCCTGGATCGCACCTGATAATGTGCTGATAGCGCAAACTTCTTCCTCATTTGTGACCCCCGAAATCCTAAGCGCTTTCCTCGAAAAAATGGAGTACGAGGTTGAACGCAGAGGTTATCTAAAACGAAACAATTCAACTCAACGCTAAATGCTAACCATATGATAAAATACATTTTTACAGGCATCGCATACCTGTTGCTCAGCGGCGCCCTAATGGCACAGACCACTATCAGCGGGGTGGTGACAGACGGGGCAACAAAACGACCCATTAGCGGAGTAAGTTTACGATCTGCCTCTGGTGTAACCGTGCAAACGAATAAAGAAGGTCAGTTCGCCATCAATATTTCAAAATTTCCGGATACACTTTATATAACTCATGTTGGCTTTATGAGCTATAAAACACAGGTTAATGGCAGTCAGACCTATTACAATTTTGAGTTGGCGCAGCGCGAAAGTGAGCTGGAGGAAGTGTTGGTAAATACGGGATACCAAAAAATAAAGCCTAATGAAATCAACGGATCCGTTACGGTGATAGATAATAAAATGCTCAACCAACAAACCGGGACGAATATCCTGCAGCGATTAAATGGCGTTACCAACGGTTTGATTTTTAATATTGGTAAAAGAGGCAGCAGTGCGGTGGCGCTCTTCCCAACGATATTTCCATCAGGGGGCTCAGTACTATTGATGGTCCGGTAAACCCACTTATTATTTTGGATGACTTTCCTTATGAAGGAGATATAAACAATATCAACCCCGATGAAGTAGAAAGCATCAGTATTCTTAAAGATGCGGCGGCGGCCAGTATCTGGGGCGCCCGCGCAGGTAATGGCGTAATTGTAATTACCACGAAGAAGGGAAAGCTAAACCAACCTTTAAAAGTTAGTTTTAATAGCAACGTACTCGTAACGGAGAAGCAAGATCCCCATTCTTTACTCCGCACCCAGATGTCAACTTCTGACTATATCGAAATAGAAAGATTGCTCTTCAGTAAGGGCTTTTTAATACGACTATAGATAATATCACCAGTATGCCGGCCTTAACACCTGTGATTTCCATACTGCAGCAAGTTAAAACGGGGAAGCTTTCAGAAGCGGAAGGTAACAGGCAAATAGAACAATTGAAAACACAAAACGGTATTCAACAATTTAATGATCTGTTCCGGCAAACAGGCGTAACCCAGCAATACGCACTCAGCCTTACGGGTGGAAGCAGCTACATGAGCTGGTTAATATCCGGCAATCATAACCAGGCAACCAACACCGATCTCTCCACATCCGCCAGAAGCAATGCACGTTTTGAAAACACGTTGAAAATCCTTAAAAACCTCAGCTTAAGTTTAGCAGGATTTTATACCAATAGCACCTCGAAAACCGGTGCGCCTGAATATACTTCGCTTACGATGCAGGCTAGCAGGTATGTTCCTTACCAATTATTTACCAACCAGGATGGCAGCCCTATTGGTATTCCCCGGTACCGGAAAGAATTTCTCGATACCATAGGAAGTGGCAGATTGTTAGACTGGTTATACTACCCGGCTGACGATTTTAAGCAGGATTATACCAAACAGCATTTACAGGAGCTTATTGGAAGAGCCAACATCAACTGGTCGCCTTTTGATGGCTTAAACGCAACAGCTATGTACCAGTATCAAAAACAGTGGACAAGTAGCGAGCGATGGGCAAGCGAGGAAAGCTATAATACCCGTGACCTCATCAACCGTTTTACCACACTGGGCACAGGCACTACACCTGATGTATATAATATACCCAAAGGTGCCATCCGTACTCAAAGTATTTCTAATCTTATTTCATATAATCTGCGGGGTCAGTTGGATTATAAAAAGACTTTCGGTAATCATTATGTATCCGTAATAACCGGCGCAGAAATGCGGGAGGTTGAAACAATTAACGCGGGTAATTTCACGGTGTATGGTTACATTGAAGAGCCATTGTCAATGGCTTCGGTAAACCACGCAACCAATTACCGCACGCTAATAGGAGGCACTGTAGCAAGAATACCTGGCACACCTGGTATTGGTAACCGCTTAACCAGACGGTTTGTTAGCCTGCTTTCAAATGCGCAGTATAGTTATAAAAGCCGGTATCATATCAGTGGTAGCTGGCGGAGGGATGCTTCAAATGTTTTTGGAGCTAATACCAATGATAAGTGGAATCCGCTTTGGTCTGTGGGAGGTGGATGGGATATTTCAAAAGAAAAATTTTACAGGTGGCAGGCAGTTTCTTTTCTAAAGCTTAGGTTAGTTTAGGCTACAGTGGTAATATCGATTTGCGGAAAACTCCATTAGCTACCAGTACATCGTTCACCAATAGTATTACTAATTTTCCCATGCAGCGTATTAATGACTTAAACAATCCCGATCTGCGCTGGGAAAAATCAAGACAGTTGAATATCGGTATGGATTTTTCCAGTAAGGGAAAACATATCAGCGGCAGCATTGAATACTATGAGAAAAAAGGCACCGATCTCTACGGAAATACATTGTACGACTATACAACCTGGGGAAATAAGGGGACTGTAGTAACCAATACTTCCAACATGAAGGGCCAGGGTATTGATATAAACCTGAGGAGTATCAATATAAGTCGCGGTGAGTTTAACTGGCAAACAAACTTTATTTATAACTATAATACCAGCAAAACCACCCGTTACCTGTCGGACGATGCCAAAGAATTTAATATGTTGCTGGATGGGAGCATTATTACACCGATAGTGGGAGAGCCCTTATACAGCATAACGTCGTACAGATGGGGTGGCCTTAACAATCAGGGAGATCCACAAGGATATGTAAATGGACAGTTAAGCACAGACTATAATGCAATAGGTAATTCTATAACTGTAGATGGTATTGATGGCGGCAGCCTCGTTTTCATAGGCACTTCGGTACCTGCACATTTTGGTTCAATCATTAATGAGCTGAGGTGGAAACGGTTGTCATTTTCCTTTAACCTGATGTATAAACTTGGATATTACTTCAGAAAGACTGCTTTTACACTGAGTGAATTAAATGGTTCAGGGATCGGTCATCCCGACTATTACAAGCGTTGGCAACAGCCGGGAGATGAATTTAGCACCAACATACCAGCTTATGTATATGCTGATTACCCGCAATACACCGGCAGGGATGGGTTTTACCGATATGCGTCTGTGCATGCTCTAAAAGGCGATCATATACGATTTCATTATCTGAATATTGCCTTCGATTTAGCGTCCAGAAAAACCAAGCGCTTTTTACAAAGCGGACAGGTATATGGCAACCTGGCCAACCTGGGCATTATCTGGCGTTCGAATAAGGAGCATCTCGACCCTGACTATCCCAATACTTATGCACCTCCCAGGCAGGCAACTATCGGGTTCAGATGCAGTTTTTAACCTCACAACTTTATTAAACACATCAATATTTAAAAATGAATACTATTAATAAATGGGCATATTTCCTGATATTATGGCTAACCGGTGGCTGTATCATTTTATGCCTCAGCGGTTGCAAAAAATACCTCGACTATCCCTTTACCAATAACGTACGCATACCTACTTATCTCAGCGACCTGCAGGGACTAATGGATGATGCGGCCACTATGAATGAGAACCGTACGCCGTCCTTAGTGGAAACCTCGTCAGATGATTATTTTTGCCTGCCGGAACGCTATGCGGCCCTCGATGACTGGCCCAAGCAGGCTTATATCTGGAAACCGTACGACTACAGGTATCCTAACGACTGGGCCATTTGTTACTACCCGATATACATTTCCAATTTCTGTCTGGATATGTCGAAAGATATAGAACGAACTTCTGGCAATGCATCTGAATGGGATCATGTAAATGGTTCCGCATATTTTTTCAGAGCCTACTATTTCCTTCAATTAGCATGGACCTATGCGCTTGCATATGATGAGGCAACTGCTTCTTCAGACAAAGGGATAGTTTTAAGATTAACGTCTAACTATAATGATCCATCTGTAAGAAGCAGCGTTGCCGAAACTTACAAACAGATTATACAGGATGCGCAGCGCTCAGCGAGTTTATTGCCCAATCTACCTATGCATAGCTACAGGCCTTCCAAAGCAGCAGCTTTCGGTCTGCTGGCACGTGCCTATCTCTCCATGCGTATGTATGATAGCGCTTACTATTATGCTGACCAGGCGATAGCTATCAAAAGCGACCTGATCAACTATAACGGCGACCCGGACTTAGGCACACTGACTATCAATTACCCTTTTAAAAGATTTAACAAGGAAACCTTGTTCTATTCCGAAATGAATACTACAGGTACGTCTTCTTTAATATTAGCATCGCGAGCCCGCATCGATTCAATGTTGATGAACAACTATGAAACGAATGATTTAAGGAGAACCGCCTATTTCACAAAGTCTGGCAACTATTACCAGTTTAAAGGCAGCTACACACAAACCAGTAGAAATTTTACCGGAATCAGCACCGCGGAACTCTTGCTAATCAGGGCGGAGTGTTTGGTGAGGAGTACGACTAATGGCTCAGGTAATTTACAGAAAGCGTTAGAAGACTTAAACAATCTGCTGTCTAAACGATACAGAACTGCAGACTTTATACCCGTGACAGCAAATACAAGGGAAGCGGCGCTTGACAGGATTTTGCTGGAGCGAAGAAAGGAATTGTTATTTAGGGGGCTTCGATGGATGGAAGTTAAACGCTTAAACAAGGAAGGAAAGAATATTGTAATGAGGCGTTTCCTGGATGGTAATCTTTACACGCTGGAGGCTAATGCTTCCTATTACGCGTTGCCCATTCCTATTGATATTATTGAGGTTACGGGCATACCGCAAAATTGATAAAAGAAAGGCGATCCGACGGTGGATCACCTTTCTTGGGATAATTAAGGTCTTTCAATATTTGCTATATCAGGTTGAAGATTGTTGCTAGGGCTAGTAATATCCAGCACATCATCTACATGATAATTAGGACCAGTTCCGTTGGCCTGAATTTGCACCCTGGAAGATGGATTCGAACCGGTCAGATAGCTTGCCTCGTCAGCCTCTGAAACTGTAATACTGAAAGAGCAGGCCACATCATTCTCTTCATGCTCACAGGTTTCCGAAGGACTCACCAGTTCCCAGTTGCTGTTGGAAGTTACCGAGGTTGAAGTGAAATCTGAAGTGGGTTGGTACTTAAAGTACAAAGTGGTTTCAGCGAGTTTGGCAGGTGCTGGTTTAAATGCCAGGAAGGCCACACAAATTGCTACAAAAGCGATGGGGAATGCCCATTTTAAATTATTAATTCTCATGATACTATTGTTTTTTATTGTTATGTATATTTTTTATGATATAAAAGCTGGTAAGCTTTTGTTGGCTGCAAGGGTATACCAATTGCTTCACTGCACCGGCATACCCATTCGCGGTATAAATCCTGATAGCCCGGTGTGGAAGGGGTCTTTCAAGGAGAGCCGCGGCCCATAATGTTTATGTAGTGTTATATCCCACATGTGGCTTCATTGTTTGAGTGACAACTGGTGAAGCTCGCAGCGGATAATAAGTTCTGAATACTTCATTATCCCAGTAAAGACCACCAGCCTTTGTTGATACAAAGATGGTTGCTGGAGAAGCCGGCCTGTGTGACCAGAAATGTAGAATAAGGATTCTTTTGAAAATAGGGAAGTGGCTATTTCACAGACCCGGGAGTGATGCCATAATATCTTTTAAAAGCTTTGGCAAAGCCTTCTCTTGACTGGTAACCCGTTCTTAAGGCTACTTCAAGCACCGAGAATTTACCGTCGGACAGTAGTAGCCTGGCTTTTTGAAGGCGTATTTCGAGCCTTAACTGGTTAATAGGTAGTCCAAATGTTCTTTGAAAACCGGTACGTAGTTGAAAGATGCTTAACCCCACTTTTTCGGCAAGGCCAATCTCTGAAGAGAAAAGGTTATCATCTTCAAACGTTCTGGCTTCCCATTCTACAATTTCTTTAGCGTGCAGAAGTGCCTCTATATGACGATTATGATGCCTGTACTGTGGATAGATATTATTCTGAGATCTTAAAAGAAACGAAGTAAGGAGTTCCATAGCCCAGATCGTGATTAATGTTTTACTCGGGAACGGATCAGATATGTAGTCGAGCAACTTTCTAACCATGTTCTCCATTTCGAAGTTTAAAAAACTACGATGACCCATTAATTGAAGTACGTTTTCTTTTTGTTGAATCTTTTTATTCAGAAACTGGTTGAGAAAAGGAAAGTCTACAGAAAATCTTTCCAGCAATTTTTCAGAGGGATGGATGTCAAAGGTTGTATAAGCGCCGCCTGCGGGGAATAAAACTTTGTTTTCCATATATGGTGCATAGGTAACATTGAATTCCCGGTCGTCAAAAATAGAACTCTTCCTTTTACCGAGAGACTGAACCATGCGGTTATTGAGCGTGATATGGGCTTCCAGAATGGGTTGATCAACTGCTGCGTGAAATACGGTTTCATAAGTCATGTTATACTCACTGATCCAAAGGGTAATGTCGGTTAAGGATATTTTCTTGAAACGCATACTACCGTAGTTACCCATGTTGCCAAATTGCTCTATAAAAGGTGAAGGGGCAAAAGGGTTATCAATGATAGGAAAGAGCTCGACGGCCTCATTGATACTTGTTATTATTTTAAACATGTCACTCATAAAAATGGACCTGTTTTGTTGGTGTTTTATAGCTTTTAAAGTCAGACTGTTCGATTAACGATAGTAATCTGATTGTTAGGCAAAATTATAATAAAATATTAAATCTTTTGATTATGCGACCAATTGCACCAATGGATGAGTTAAAACGAAAAATTGTTCTGCATGTGCAGCAGTTTCCAAATTATACACTTGAAGTCCGTCCGCTTAGTTTAACAAGAGATATTCCTGTTCTGCATAAATGGGTAAATATGGAGTACGCTAAAACATTCTGGCAAATGGATGGATCTTACAAAAAGCTCTATCATCATTATGAACAATTTTTGGCAAGCGGCCTTGGAGACTCTTTGATGTTCTTTTACCAGGGAAATCCCATGCCTGTTGCACAAATGGATTTTTATAATCCAAAACTGGACGAAGTAGGAGATAAGTATGAGGTGCAGGAAGATGATATCGGCGTGCATCTTTTAATGGGGCCACCCATAAATCCTGTGCAAGGGCTTACAACCCATGTAATGCTATGTGGTATATCGTATCTGTTCATATCAGGGGCCAAAAGAATTATAGGAGAGCCAGATGCCAGTAACATCAATGCAAATGAATTGGTTAAACGAGTTGGATTCCAGTTTGTAAAACCCATTACACTCTCCTACAAAACTGCTAACCTTTATTTTTTAGAAAAAACTGAATTCTTAAAAAGATGGTGATGTAATCAAAGTAAGAACCATAATTTAAAATAAGTAGCATGCTTACACCAACGCAAAGCAGGGGATTTTCCCTTGCCAGGGGATTTATTGTCTTTATTATGCCCGCAGTACACAGTGTGATGTTATATAGTTCGGATGAAGTGAAACAAGGGTGGCTGGGTATTGTATTAGGATTTTTAGCTGAAGGTCCGGGTGCACAGCTCTTCATGCTCCTCATGGGCATATTTATTGTGCTGGGGCGTACTAAAACTAACCGGCAAATTGTAGTTAGAAGCTTACAGATAGGAGGGCTGGGTTATCTGCTCAATCTGCTACGCCTTGTAATTCCTTATTATTTACATCTTTTACCGGAAGATTATCTTGTGACACTTGCAATAGGTCCGGATGCGCCTGTTGGATGGCAGTTATTGATGATTGGAGATATACTACAATTTGCTGCACTGGCTTATCTTTTTTGCGCCTTGCTTCACAAGTATTGTCCGGCCATTATTATAATTCTCATAGTTGCGATTATAGTATGGTGGATATCGCCTTATACCTGGAACATAAACAAATCCTCAAATGCGGAATTTGTCCAATTGCTCACGGGCCTCCCCCTAAAGCATTTTTCCCGGTATTCCCGTGGATATTTTTTCCCATGTTGGGCCTTGTGTTTGGACGCTTGTTACAATTAAATACTTCCCGCACATTTTTAAGTACAATGATATCAGCCGGTGTATTAGTTATCATTTTGGGTAAGTTTTTGATGTTGTACGAACCTGTTGAGTGGAATGATAATTTTTACAGGCAGGGAAGGGGCGGTACTTTATTGCATAGTGGTATTGCGCTTTTATGGACCTCTTTATTTATAGGATTTGCCCACCTGAAAACCTCCAACCTATTTTTCAAGCTGCTGGAGTTCGTTAGTAAACACATTACTATTATTTACGTAGTGCAATGGGTCATTATCATGTGGATGTTCCTGATCTTCGGCTATAATCAACTTCCCATATTACCTTCTCTTTTTGCCGTTTTTGTAACCAGCACATTAAGTTTCAGTATTGCCCGGTTGCTGACAAAAAAACCTTCATTAAAAAACACAGTTATGAAACCCGAGACAAAAATCTATGATATTGCCGGAATCGGTATTGGTCCCTTCAATCTTGGCCTCGCCGCACTTACAGCACCTGTAAATAATTTAAATACCATTTTTATCGAGCAAAAATCGGAGTTTAACTGGCATGAAGGGATGCTGATCCCGGAAGCACATTGCAGGTTTCTTACCTCGCAGACCTGGTAACCCTCGCTGATCCTTCCAGTAAGTTTTCTTATCTCAATTTTCTCCGTTCGCATAACCGGCTCATTCAATTTGGTGTACATGAGCAAGGCTACATAACCAGGAGCGAGTATAACCGCTACTGCCGGTGGGTGTGTGGACAGCTAACTAACCTGCTATTCGGTTTTACAGTGGAAAGTGTCGATTACAATCGGGAGCTGGAGATTTTTATAGTATCATGCTACGATAAAAGTACCGATTCAAGACAAATTATTAGAACACGGAAGCTGGTGGTGGGTATAGGTTCACAGCCCTGCCTGCCTTGTAACACCCGGCAATTTCTAAATGAAAAAGTATTACACGCCGCAGACTATATGTATCGGCGTGGAGAAATAATCCAATCAAAAAAGTAGTTTTAATTGGTTCAGGTCAAAGTGCTGCAGAAATATTTCATGACCTATTGTATCAGCTGGATACTATTGAAACGCCTTTACACTGGTATACCAGGTCTGATCGCTTCTATGCAATGGAACATAGCAAGCTGAATTATGAAATGACCTCGCCCGATTATATTGATTTCTTTTACGGACTTGAAAAAGATGAAAAGAGTCGGTTATTAAAAAGTCAGGCAACATTGTATAAAGGTATCAATCATCAGCTGATTAATGCCATTTATGACAGGTTATATAGCTTGTTTACCGAAGGCCATGACAAGCATATTAAGATACAGGCACATGCTGAATTAAGTGCTGTGAGCAGGGGAGCGGATGATTGCTACGAGCTGGAATTTTATCACAATGCCCTGCATAAGAAATTTACAACCGATGCCGATTGTATTATACTGGCGACGGGTTATACCAGCCGTGTTCCGGATTTCCTGGGCTCATTGGAGCACATGTTCCAGCGAAATGCCGATGGCTCCCTGCACATTCTGCGTAACTACTCGCTGGACAATGCCAATCGTATTTTTATACAGAACGCAGAGCTGCATACACATGGGTTTAATGCCCCGGATCTTGGATTGGGAGCCTATAGAAACGCAGTGATTATCAATACGATTCTGGATCACAATTATTATCCGGTTGATTTGGGAACCAGCTTTCAGAGTTTCGGATGCGCGGTGTAAGGCATTGATAGAGATACCACAAGTATCTTGATAGTTGAAGGTTTAACTATTAGTGTTTTTCATAGGTTAGCAAAGGCCGCTCTTTCCAGGGCGGGCCTATTTCAATTACCAGGTTTGCTACTATAGTTTTATGCATATAATTGAATTTTAAGAATGATGTCCGTTACAAAAAAGCAAACTAATTATAATCCCCTATAGTAAATATTAATGTACAATGAATAGGATACTCACGTTATTGGGCTTGATCCATGAGAAGGTTGAGTGCAGTGTGAATAGAAATGGTAGATTTTGATGTACTTATTACCAATTAAAACAGTAGCCGGAGAATGTAGCTTATACTCTTAATACCGGCGTTGTGCATTGAGTTAATGATGGTTCATAGATAATGTGAGCAGGAAAAAACTTTCAGCCAACGCCTTAACACTATGGGTGATATTTTCCCGGAGGGCGACCATTTGGCCTTTCTCCATTATATGGGTTTCCTGTTCTGTACTAAAACGCAATTTCCCCTCCAACACCTGCACGCTGATGACGCCATTGGCTTTATGAGGTTTCAACTCCGCATTTTCATGCAACCCCATCAATACAATTCTAAGGCTGTTGGATTTAAAAATTGTAATGGAGTTATGATCGCTCTCCAGCCATGTTGACTCGTTTTTTACCTGTTCAATAAATCGGTTCAGGTTCATTTCAACCAGGGGTGCGTTTAATACCCTTTCTCCCTCCGGCCGTTGCGGAGTAGACTCATTGAATTTATTTTCGGTATGCATACATTGAATTTATAGTGCTTTTAGCAGCCCTCATTGGTTTTGCTTTCAATGAAGAACCAGGGAAAGGCCTCATAGTTGGGAAGCATTTTTATTTAACAAGTGGCCGACTGTAAATAATGGCTCAAATAATGTGCCGTCATATCAACATAAAATCAAAACTTTAGATTCCCCCATACGTATTGGGGCAACTTTTTTGCGCCATTGGCCAGTTCAGATTTAGATTTTATAGAGGCTATTCTCGTACTTACAAGCTCCTATATTAGAAATCCTTTTCGTTTTTTGCGAAAGGAGTTGTTTTTTTGCAGCAAATATTATAAAGTGAAGCTGGAGTACTATACCCATCATTTAAAGTTCAGGCATCCGTTTACCATATCTAAGGGAACCAAAACCCATCAGCCCACGCTGATTGTTGCATTGGAGCATTTTGGTATTACGGCTATGGGGAAGCGCCTGCCATAGCTTATTATAATATTACGGTAGAACAAATGGTTGCCGACCTGGAAGCCAAGCGGGCCATGATCGAGAAGTTTGCCTTTACCGAAACCGACCGCTATTGGCATTACCTGCATCACTTGTTGCCCAAAAACCCGTTTTTGGTTTGTGCGCTGGACATGGCGGCCTGGGACCTGTTTGGTAAAATGACCGGCAAACCCCTGTACAAAATGTGGAGGGGCGATACCACCAAAACACCGTTGACCGATTATACCATTGGTATCGACAGCATTGAAAAAATGACGGAGAAGTTAAAAGAAAAACCCTGGCCCATTTATAAAATAAAAGTGGGTACGGCTGACGATATGGCTATTGTAAAAGCATTGCGTGCGCAAACCGATGCCGTACTAAGGGTAGATGCCAATGCCGGCTGGGACCTGGATACAGCCCTGCAGCTGATACCCCAGCTAAAAGAACTGGGCGTGGAGCTGGTAGAGCAACCGCTGGCAAAAGATAACTGGGAGGGCATGAAAATACTGTACGAACAATCTTCTTTGCCCTTAATGGCCGATGAAAGCTGTGTTAGTGAGGCAGATGTGGCCAAATGTGAGGGGCATTTTCACGGGGTGAATATTAAACTAACCAAATGCAGCGGCATTACCCCGCGCTGAGAATGATACCTGATGCCCGTAAACGAAATTTAAATGTAATGCTGGGTTGTATGAACGAAAGCACGGTAGGCTCGGCGGCAATGGCACATTTAGCCCCGCTGGTTGATTACCTGGATATGGACGGCCCCTTATTATTGGCAGAAGATGTGGCAACGGGTGTTGCTTACGATAATGGGAAAGTGTTGTATAATGGATTGCCTGGTTTGGGGATCGAGTATACAGGGGCGTTTCAGAAGGTATAAATTGGCTGTCCAGATGATTGCAATGACTAATAGCTTATTAATTGATTTGAAGCTGTGCCAAAAAATATTGCCGACCGCTGTAATAGTATTAGGGGTAATTGCACCTTTTATAAGCTATTGGGTAGTGATTCTGGCATTTTACTTGCTCATTCCTTTCTTATTGCATTTATTACATCCTTAGTGATTGCGCTAACGGCTTTAATAAGTAAGAAGGGCGATAAGCGATCAATCTTTTTCTCCTTTTCACTGTTTCCATTATTTATTGTCTCGCAATTCTTGTCTGCTTTTGTCGTTAACATCATTCAGAAAAAGCGAAGTGAATTCATTATCGGCCAAGTACAGACGTTGAAAACTGAAACTGGTAAAGTGCCGGAAAACCTGGCAACTTCTTTTGGTATAAAGTATACAAAATTGGCGCATACCCAGGATTTCACAGTTTCCTATTCACGGGGATTTACGGTAACCGAGAAATATGAATCCCATTTACAAAACTGGAGAAGCTATGGCTGGAATGATTAGAAAGCCAGTTATTTCCTGGGAGGTAATGCCAGGTCTATATCCTGTATGAGCTGACTGTCTTCGGGATAAAATAGCAATACTCTCTCTTTTGTAAACTTTTGCACGAGATCGTAATTTTTCGATTTGACCTGCCTTTCATACCAGTCTGTAAAACTGATGAATACTTTATCGTTGGTTACACCAAATACGCGGGGCGTGTAATACCGGGCATTACGATTAAGAACGGTTTGCCTGCGAGATATTACTGACTTATTTCCTTTCACCGACAGATAGTAGAAGCTGGTATCACTATCAAATACCAAAGCTGTTTCCAGGTCAGGCGAATACCAATGCGCAATATCGGAAGTTTGCAATACAATGGTATCTGTTTTTGAATGGGAGGGTAGGATACTAAAAAATCGGTCGTCTTTGTAATAATACGAAAACGAGCGACGGTTGGCTTTCATTTCCACGAACCGATATTCTTTAGGATCCTGTTCAAATCTGAAACAGGGCTCCGACAAAATGCTGGTGACATTTTTTGACGATTGAGAGATGACTTCGGTTATTTTGTTCGTTGCTATAGACTCAAAACTGTGCTGCCAATACGTGAAGTTGTACCTTGTATCTAGTGTTTTTTGAGAAGATCTGATCGATTGTTCGTTTCGAATGCCATATTCTAACAGCTTAAGCACATCTTTAAAGTCGAGCGTTGAGGCGTAAACGATAACTACTAACCCATTATCAGCCATTAAATTTCCCGATAATCTGGCTGTATCGGTTTTGCCCTGGTTATCGGTAGCCAAACCGCCTTTCGCGGTGTAAGACCCCTTGCCAAATGACAAAAAATAGGCAGGTGGTATAGTTCGCGTATAAGCGCAGCGATAATCAATAAAAATGGAGCGTCTATAATTTAGTCTTCGCGCCAGCCTGGCAGCATAAGAGCCTAACATAAAGGTTTTACTTTTTTCTTCGCTAGCCATCCTAATGGTAATCTGCGCAGTTACATTATCTATTTTATTTTTCCATATAATATCGACATGACATTTTCCGGTTATAGATATTAACAGGCAGCAAAAAAGCAGTTTTAGTTTAATACACATAGTTGTTACGTTAAAGATACCAAATGCAAAGAACATCGATCTTTTTTACTTAGTTGATCTAATATAATATGATATTTAATGTTAAGTATAGTGAGTAAATATTTATTAATCAATGTTTTGATATCTTTATATAAATATAAAATGAATGCATTTTGTTAATAAAATAGTTATTGTCAAATGTTACTATTATCTGTAAACTGTCAACTAATACTTCCCTCAGTCGTGGTTAATATGTGAATAGCTTATCTGCTTATAATACTGATAATAGCTTATTTTGCGCGCCCCTATAAAGTGAGCAAAAGGGCATGACAAGCGAAAACATACATTTTTTAATACAATCTTCACCGGCTTTGCAGATGCTGCGATTGCGCAATGCGGGCTGGGTATTGCCTTTTCTATACACCGTATTCAAAGAAAACCGCCGGATGGTGGTAAAGGAAGAGCAGCTGGTGCCCCTGCTGGCCGAAACCCTTGGTCAACATGATGATGGTACCGAAGACCTGGAGGAAGCGAGAATTGAGTTTGGGGAAGATGAGGAAAGCCGAAGTCGCAAATACCTGGTAAACTGGGTGCAAAAACGCATATTACAGGATTACCCGGATACCGGGGGCAATACCAATTACCAACTGAGCGCTTACACTGAAAAAGTGTTTCAATGGATGCAGAACCTGCAGCTGGGACAAAACCATGTGGGAACAGAAAGCCGTTTTAAAATGCTGTTTGGCTCTTTACGCGATATGGTAGAAAATACAGAGGATGACAAAGAGAAGAAATTACAGATACTCAAAGATCGCAGGGCCGAAATTGATAAAGAGATAAAAGCACTGGAACTGGGTGTGGCCCCGCAACGGTACAATAATGCCCAGGTGCAAGAGCGCCTCGACCTTTTCATCAAACTATGCTATGAGCTGATCGGCGATTTTCGGGAAGTAGAAGACAATTTTAAGCAAATACACCGCAATATTGTAGAGCAGCACACCAAGGCTGAGCAGCATAAAGGCACTATTGTTGGGTTTGCTTTTGAGTCTTACGATGCTTTACGCAGTAGCAACCAGGGTAAAAGCTTTTATGCTTTTTGGGATTTCCTGATCTCCCGCAATGGACAGGAAGAATGGCGCAATCTTACAGAGCAGCTGCTGCTATTGCTGGAAGACCGGGAGCTGGAAGCGGATACGGGTTTCCTGCAAAATATCAAATCCTTCCTGTTAGAGCAGGGCAAGTCGGTATATGATGCCAACGATAAAATGGCGGAAAAGCTGAGCCGTATTATTACCGAAAAGGAAATTGCCCGTCATCGCCGGTTGAGGCAGCAGATCAGCAGTATTAAGGAGTTGGTTTTTGACCTGATGGAGGAGGAGCAAATTGATGCCGGCCTGCAGGTTGAAGAACCCGCCGAGATAAAGATAGTGATGGACCGTAAACTGGCCCTGGAAGAAAAGAAGTCTGCCGCTACCTTAAAACAGCCCGTGGCGGCTGTAGAAAAGATCGCCGATATAGAGCGGTTTAACCGGTTATTGAACACTACTTTTATTGATAAAAAGATATTATGGAGTAAGGTAGAGCAGGTTTTAAAGGAAAAGCAAACCGCTACTTTAAAGGAGATTGTAGAAGCGACTTCACTAGACAATGGCCTGGCAGAAGTGATCGGTTACTATAGCTTTTTAAAAGAGAAATCAAAAAGGGTGCAGATTATTGGGACCGCTGTGGAGTTGATACCGTTGAATAAGGAGGCTACCAAGTTTGTAGAAGTACCCTATTTATTATTTAGCAAATAAGAAGAACAGATGGCGGATAAAATACACGCATTTACCCCGTTTTTATAAAATTACTGAAAGGTCCGGTAGAATACCTGGAGAAAAGCACCTGGGAAAAACTGGTGCAATACCGGGCGGAGCTGACCGGATTTTTACAACAACTGGGCTTAACCCTGGTACTGGATGAACAGGATGGGTATGCTTATATTAAACATAGTATTACCGAAGAAGATACCACCGGCGTAAGCTGGGCACAACGCCGCAGCCTTACCTACGATGAAAGCGTGATGTTGGTATTGCTGCGCGATATGATGGCGGAGTTTGAGGTAGGAGAGGCCACCCACCGCGAGCTGATCAAAAAAGACGGGAAATAAAAGAGTATGCAGAGCTGTTTTTTAAAGAAAATGCCAGCCGGGTAAAAATGTTGAAAGACATTGACCGGCTGATAGACCGGGCAGAGGAAAATGGGTTTTTGGAACGATCGGAAAATCATGATGTGGCAGATGAGCAGAAATTCCGTATTAAAAAGATCATTAAGGCCCGGGTAGACGGTGAAATATTAGAAGACTTTAAACAGCAACTGACAGCACATGCAGCTAAGCGTATTCAGCACGGATAATGAAAAGAGTGGTTTCCGGTTACAATACATGGAGGTATTTAACTGGGGAACTTTTGATGAGCAGATACATACGATAACGCCCAACGGCGAAACCAGCCTGTTGACTGGCGCCAACGGTAGTGGTAAAACCACTTTTGTGGATGCACTGCTTACCCTGATTGTTCCTGAAAAAGATATCGCTTTTACAACCAGAGTAGTGGTAGTGAAAAGAAGGGTGACAGAACGGAAGATACTTACGTGATGGGTGGGTATGGTACCATTAACTCCGATACAGGTGTTACCAAAACGCTTTATCTGCGTGAGAACCGCGACGAAGCTTACAGCATACTACTGGCAAATTTTACAAATGAGGCGGAGCAGGAAGTAACCTTGTTCCAGGTACGTTATTTTAATAACGGCGATATGCAGAAGCGCTTTGGTATTGCCCATAAAAGCCTGCGTATTGAAACTGATTTTAAGCCCTTCGACCTGGGCAATGCCTGGAAGCGCAGAATTGATCAGCAGTATAATAAAGGCAGCCGCAAACAGGTAGAGTGGTTCGATGCGGCCAGCAAATATGCCAACCGTATGGTAGATGTACTGGGTATGCAAAGTATTCAGGCGCTTACTTTATTCAACCAAACAGTGGGTATTAAAGTGCTCGGCAACCTGGATGATTTTATACGCATCCACATGCTGGAGCCAAGGGATATGGAATCTTCCTTCCAGGAGCTGAAAAAGCACCTGGCCACCTTGCTGGATGCGCAGCGTAATATTGAAAAGGCGGAAGAGCAGATACGTTTACTGCAGCCGGTGCACGAACATTATACCGGTTTTAGAAATCTGCAGGATCAGCAAAAATCCATACAGCAGTCGGTTCAAACAGCCAGTATCTGGAAAAGCTATACCCAGGATGTTTTGCTGCAGGAGGCTTTGGAAGAAGATGCTTCAGGCATCAAAAACCTGGAGCAGCAGGCAACAGATCTGAAAGAAGCCATAGACCGCTTGCACGAGGAAGAACGAACCACCCGTAACCAGATCGAACAGAATAAAGCCGGCCAGCGTTTAAAGCAGCTGGAGCAGGACCTGAAAGATCAGCAGGTAAAGAAAAAGAGGCCGAAGCCAACCTGACCCTTTTACCGAATGGTGTACCACGCTGCACCTGGAAGATAAAACCGCCTCTGACGAAGAAAGCTATAAGCGGATACAGAAAGAAGTCTCCAAGGCTGCGTTAAGGTTAGACCGGGAAAACCGGCTGAATGAAGATGACGATTTTGATGCTAAAAATCAGCACCGCAAGGCTAACGACGAAAGGGAGCAGCTGGAAAGAGAGCTGAATATTTTGCTCCACAGCAAAAGCAATATACCCGCCCACCTGGTAAACGTGCGAAAAGAATTGTGCAATGCATTAAGGCTGGAAACTTCTGACCTGCCTTTTGCAGGCGAGCTGGTACAGGTAAAATCAGAGGATTTACATTGGCAACCAGCTCTGGAAAAATTATTACATGGCTTTTCGCTGCGTTTGCTGGTACCTGATAAGCATTATAAAAAAGTTACCCGCTATATTAACCAAACCAATATTGGAGCGCGGCTGGTTTACTATCATGTAAAGGACGCTATTCAAATTCTCCCAGAAGACCATACGGTTTTTATAAGCTGGACTTTCACCCCGATCATCCTTTATCCGGGTGGGTGCAGCAACAGGTAATACAACAGTTTTCCTATGTATGCCTTAACGATGAAAAAACGCTGGAACGATATGATAAAGCCATCACCATCAACGGGCTGGTTAAAAACCGCAATCGCCATGAAAAAGACGACCGGCAGGGAGGCAATGATGCCGGCCGCTATGTAATGGGTTGGAACAATGAGCGTAAAAAGAGGCGCTCATTACGCACAGGAATAAACTAACAGATGAACTGGCCAATACGGCTGAAATTATAGAACGTTGCAGAAACAGGGCAGGACGCCTGCAGAAGCAGTTTTATGCCCTGAGCCGTGTACAGGAGCATGGAGGGTTTGCGTTGGTAGACGTTGCGGGCTTTCAGCGCCTGTTGCATAAAACCGAAGAGCAGATCAGCGAGTTGAGTAAAAGTAACAATCAGTTACAGGCTTTAACGTCGCAGCTGGACGAAATAATAGCACAGCGTACGGAGGCCGAAAAAAATGGCTGTCCGCCAATGGCGAAGTTGCCACACTACAAAACCGTATGAACGGGAGAAGGCAGCTAAGAGCTTCTTTACAGCTATTATTGCAGCATATTACTACGGAGAACAAAGATGAACTAATACAGTTTCAGCAGCAGCATGCGATTGAACTGGGTGGTGTAGTGTTGGATACTATTGAAGAAACTTACCGGCTTTTTAAGGAAAAACTGGATGCGGAAGCAACCAATATACAGCAACAGCTGCATAAAGCAGAAACGCATTTAAACCGTAGTATCAGCCAGATCAAAAATCCTTCACCCAACCTGCTACAGCGCTTTCCGGACTGGTACAGCGATGTACAGTTTTTGCCGGATGAGGCAGCGTATGCAGAGGAGTTTAAAGAATGGCTGGACAAGCTGGAAACAGAAAACCTTCCCAAATACAGGCGCGATTTTGAAAACTTCATCAACGATACCATCACCTACAAAATTGGCGGGTTGAACGAAGAGATGGAGAAATGGGAGCGGGAGATCAATAATAGCGTTAATAAACTCAACCAGTCCTTAGGTGTTATCAATTTTAACCGCCTTCCGGACACTTATATACAACTAGGTAAACGCCCGGTGCCGGATGCCACCATCAAAGCATTTAGAAATGCCTTGCTGGATGCTTTACCTCAGGCGGCCAACTGGCAGCAAAGTAAGTTTGAAGATAAGGCCTTGCATTTTCGCCAGAAAGTACAGCCGCTGATCGATAGCCTGGATGAAAGTGAGAGCTATCGCGCGCGTTATGGATGTACGAAACTGGTTTGAGTTTTGGGCAGACGAGAAATATCGCAATACCAACGAGCTTAAGAAAACCTATCGCCAGATGGGGCAGCTATCAGGAGGTGAGAAGGCACAATTAACGTATACCATTCTCTGTAGCGCTATCGCCTACCAGTTTGGTATTACCCGCGAGGGAAAGAACAGCCGCAGCCTGCGTTTTATTGCAGTAGATGAAAGCTTCAGTAACCAGGACGAGGATAAGGCTACTTACCTGATGGAACTGTGCAAACAATTACACCTGCAATTACTGGTGGTAACACCGAGCGATAAGATACAGATTGTGCAGGATTATATTGCCCATATTCACCTGGTTCAAAGGGTCAATAATCGTCACAGTGTAATGTATAATATGACCATTAAAGAGCTTCAGCATAAAATAAAAAATAAGGAAGAAATAGCGGTAATGTAAACCTGTTTTCGGTTCGCGATCTGTTTTCCTCTCTGGTTGATTTTCTATTGAAATCAACCAGTGTATCAGCATTTTTCCTCCTATGAAAATGATCAGCTATATTTTCGTACCCTGAAAAAGCAGCTCAGAGCCAACTCCACATGTAGCCTAATTGCCGATTTTCAAACCGAAGTGAAACGGAACCCTGCCGTATTTCCACCTGCCCCTCCACATTATTTTTCCGTTAATAATGTTAAATAATATTTCAAATCTTGTTTTAATATATTTCGTTTTGTTTATTTTTATTATGAAAGACTTGTCGGTCATTTTATTCTCATTGAATTTATAAACAAAACAAATGAGCCTCAACCGCAGAAATTTTATCAAGATCAGTGGGCTTACTGGCCTAAGTACTACCTTCTTGAAACCGGGAGAATCGCTGTCGCTGGCCGAAGAGAACGTTGGAGGCGAATTAGCGCGGAAATTTATGAATCCGCCAGAGCATACACGCGCCGCCTGTTACTGGTGGTGGTTTAACGGTCTTGTCAACAAAAAAGGAATTTTACGCGATTTAACCGAGTTTAAAAGTAAAGGAATTGGTGGTGTTTTGCTGGTCAACAGCGCTGATGGTTTGGGCGGTGCCAGGATACCGCAGGGCGTAAAGCTGTTCTCGGAAGAGTGGAAGGAGTTATATCGTTTTGCAATGAAGGAGGCTAAACGGTTGGGAATTGAAGTAGGTATAAACATGAGTTCGGGCTGGTGCATGGGAGGTCCGTGGATACAACCCCAGGACTCGGGTAGATGGTATTTACAGAGCACGTTAGAACTAAAAGGTCCTTTGCAATTTAATGCGCCACTACCTTTACCCAACGGCAGGGCAGGGTACGATAAGGTGTTTAACCCACCTGGTTACAAAGATTACATCGGGCTACCATTAGAAAAACTGGATTACAGGGATACTTCCGTGGTGGCTATTCCTATTCAAACCAATGGCAACTTCAGGATTGCCGGAGAGCGGCTGGGAAACCTGGATGCTAAAACCAATCGCCGCGATGCCAGTAATTTTGCCAAGTCTTTTGAAATTATGGATCCTGTAGTAAAGCCCTGGATCAATGAAAATAATGATACACCCATACCGGTAGACAAAATAATTGACCTGACACCCCTGCTAAAGGAAGGCGTACTGAACTGGGAGGTACCAGAAGGAAACTGGATCATTGTACGCACCGGGCATCGTATGACAGGCTCGAGGCTGATGATTGCGCAACCCGAAGCCGATGGTTTATCAATTGATTGGTTTGACAAGCGGGGAGTAGAATTGCAGTTTGAACATTTTGGTAAAGTGTTGCTGGAGGAAGCGGCCAAAGTAGGCACCAAGCCTGCTTATTTCTGCGACGATAGTTTTGAGGACGGTTTCCCCAACTGGACGGGCAGGATCCTGGAGAAATTTAAGCATTATCGCGGTTATGATGCAACACCCTATCTACCGGTTTTAAGCGGATTTATTATAGGCAGCGCCGATATCTCTGATCGCTTTTTGAACGATTACCGCAAAACGATAGCCGACTGTATGGCTGATGAGCATTACAGTCGTTTTGCCGAACTATGCCATGAGCAGGGCATATCGGTACAAAACGAAGCCGCCGGGCCAAGTCGCTCCGGAACTATTTGCCTCGACGGACTAAAAACCTTGGCAGAAGCGATATGCCGGCAGGGGAGTTTTGGCTGGGTCCCAACCATGAAAATCCCGAAATGCTTACAGATGATAAATCTTATGGCGTTTCGAGGCTGGATTTCGGACAAAATAAAGTAACCAAAATGGTAGCTTCGGCAGCCCATATCTATGGCCGCAAAACCGTATCAGCAGAGGCATTCACCACCATGCGTCATTGGCAGGATAGTCCTGCTTCTTTAAAACAGTCACTGGACAGGGCCTTTTGTGAGGGTGTAAACCGGATCGTAATACACTCTACAACTTCAACACGGCCGGAAGACGGTTTACCCGGATATGAATACGGTGCGGGAACCCACTTTAATCCTAACATAACCTGGTGGGAATTGTCCTCAGGTTTTCTCACTTATATCGCCCGCTGTCAACACTTGTTAAGAGCAGGCATGTTTGTAGCAGATGTATTATTTTATAATGGAGATACAGCGCCCAACCTGGTTGCTCAGAAACATATCGATCCGAGAATTGGAAAGGGATATGATTATGATGTTTGTAATGAAGAGGTATTGCTTAACAGGCTTTTGGTAAAAGATGGACGTTTGATTTTACCCGATGGTATGAGCTACCGTTTGCTGGTATTACCCGCATCGCGTCGAATGTCACTGGCTTCCCTTAAAAAGATCCGGGAGCTCGTAGCGGATGGGGCAACGGTTATAGGCAGCCCTCCCGAAACAGATTCAGGTCTTAAAAACTACCCGCAATGCGATAACGAAATAAAATCGATTAAAAACACATTATGGGAAAAGCCTGGGGTGGCCACACCTGGTAAAGTGCTCAACACATCTGAGATCAGACAGGTATTGCAATCAAAAGGCGTGGAGCCTGATTTTGAATATGACAACTCCGAAGCATGGATCGATTACATCCATCGAAGCACCAACGAAGCAGAAATCTATTTTTTAACCAACCGGAAAAATAGTAAAGTTACCACCAACTGCAAGTTCCGGGTATCGGGAAAAGTACCTGAACTATGGGATGCGGTGAATGGCAGCATACTGCTTCCCCAATACCATACCAACGGCAACCGAACAACCATCCATTTAAGCTTTGATGTATTTCAGTCTGTTTTTGTAGTATTTCCGAAATCAGCAACCAGCATCGCCCGCACTGGTTTTAATAATTTTCAATCGGCTCTCAGGTCTAAAGATCAACAGGTATTGGAGGGCAGCTGGACTGTTATTTTTGATACCGATAGGGGCGGTCCCGGTAAAACAGTATTTGAAAAACTGGCAGACTGGACGCAGCACGATGATCCGCGTATCAAATTCTATTCAGGTAAAGCTGTATATGAAAAAGTATTGGATATAAAATCTTCAGTTAGCAATAAACCAATAGTTGTATTAGATTTGGGAGAGGTGAAAAGCATTTGCAGAGTGAGTTTGAATGGGAAGGATTTAGGTATTATTTGGACGGCACCCTGGGAGGTAAACTTGACAGGCAGGCTGAAAACTGGTAAGAATATCCTGCAAATTGAAGTGATTAACCTTTGGCCCAACCGGCTGATTGGCGATGCAGCTTTGCCCGAGCAACAGCGCATTACCAATACTAATATTGCCTTTAAAAAGGATGCTGAATTAATGCCATCAGGTTTAATAGGACCGGTAACCATTTCTACCTTCTGATAAATTTCATTTATTCAAATCCATTGATATGCCTCCAAAATTAAAGATTGGTCTTTTCGGTATCGGGCTCGATACTTACTGGCCCCAGTTTGAAGGACTCGAAGCCAGGTTAAATGACCATCTCAATACAGTTTATAACAGGTTGTCGCAGCACAACACATCTGTTGTTAGCGCCGGATTAGTAGATAATATTGATAAGGCATTTGAAGCAGGCAGCTTTTTCAGAAGAGAGGAAGTAGATCTTATCTTTTTGTATGTAACCACTTACGCTTTATCAGCAACAGTCCTGCCTGTAGTACAGAAAGCAAAAGTACCGGTTATCATTCTTAACCTATCGCCCGGTGCGGCTATCGACTATCAACGATTCAATGCACTCCAAGACCGGGTTGCTATGACAGGGGAGTGGCTCGCTTATTGTTCTGCCTGCCCCGTTCCTGAAATTGTCAATGTTTTTCAGCGCGCAGGCATACGATTTCAACAGGTAACCGGCCTTTTGAATGAAAACGATGAATGCTGGACCGAGATAAAGGAGTGGATAGAAGCAGCGAAAGTAGCACACACCATGTCTTATAACCGCTTGGGATGTATGGGACATTATTATAGTGGCATGCTGGACATTTATACAGACCTCACCCTGCAATACAAATATTTTGGCGGTCATATAGAGTTGCTTGAAGTGGAAGAATTAGCAGTATTGCGAAAGCAGGTTTCTGAAGCGGAAGTCAATGATCGTATCGCGCGTTTTCAGGAAGTATTCGATATGCAGCCTGATTGTGATCCGGTAGAAATAAAAAAGGCAGCGATAACAGCTGTGGCTTTGGACAAGTTAGTAGCCCTTCACCAGCTGGGGTCTATGGCTTACTATTATAAAGGAACGGGAAATACGGAAAATGAAACGGCTATTGCTTCTATTATTCTGGGTACCTCTATGCTAACGGCAAGAGGTGTTCCTGTAGCCGGAGAATATGAAATAAAGAATGCTCAGGCCATGAAGATAATGGACGGCTTTGGCGCCGGTGGATCGTTTACCGAATACTATGCCATGGATTATAATGACGATGTAGTATTGATGGGGCATGATGGTCCGGGGCATATTGCTATAGCGGAAGGCAAGACCAAGGTGAAACCCCTCCAGGTGTATCACGGAAAAGTAGGTGCCGGGCTTTCGGTAGAAATGAGTGTTAAAAACGGACCTGTAACCTTATTGTCGGTGATAGAACAGCCTGACAACCAGTTGGCTTTTCTGGTTGCCGAAGGCGAATCTGTAGCCGGTCCTGTTTTAGAGATCGGTAATACCAATAGCCGCTACAAGTTTAATATAGGTGCCCGTCAGTTTGTAAGCGAGTGGAACAGGCATGGGCCGGCACATCACTGTGCAGTAGGTATAGGACATATAAAATCAAAAATTATAAAGCTGGGCATTTTGCTGAATATGGAAACAATAGTGGTTACCTCATAAAAATAGTATGTCTCTTTAATCCAATGCCAATATAGTTATGGATAGAGTTCTTTAAGTTTATTGTAAGAACATCGAGAAGGTTAGGAAGAAATATAATTCAGCCAGGAGAGGAGCTTTTATAAAATAATAGCCGCACCATAGTGGCTTTACGTTGAACTTCCAGACTGGTGCCTTTCCCAGTACCAATACAGGGCCATTAAATAAAAAGCGTGTAACAGCTGTGCTTCAATAGCGCTCCAGTTTTCAATAGAGCAGCTACCCAATATTAATAAGCTCATCAACGTTATAGAGGCAAATAAGGTATAGCGAACTTTAAACCCCACCAGCAAAGCCAGTCCCAGCAAGGCTTCCGCAATGGGAAGAAAATAACTGAACGGTGCAATCAGGGCAGGAGGAATTACCGATTTCTCCATAGTGCTAACCATCCAATTACTAAAGCCAGTCAGCTTAGGCAGGCGCACCAGTCCATGCCCCAATAATGAAATAGCCACCGGCAAACGCAGAAAGAAAAAAGTAGTTTTGAAATAATTCATATCGGTATTGAATTAGGGGCATTAAAAAACCATTGGCTTAGGGGAGTGGTCCTTTACTCACTTCTTTTCCATCTTTATATATCGCAAAAATCTCCCGGGTATTTTTTATATCCTTCGTTGGGTCTTCATTTAGTATTATCAAGTCAGCAACCTTACCCGGCTCCAGCGTGCCGTAATATTGTTGAATCCTTAAAGCCGTGGCCGCATTTTTTGTCGCTACGGTAATGGCTTCTAAAGCTGTTAAACCAGCCTCGGTCATCAACTGTAGCTCCAGGTGTTCGGAGAAACCCTGTGCACGAATAGGTGTAGCGCCGCTGTCCGTACCCATAGCTATTAAAACACCTGCTTTAAATAAGCGAAGCATATTCTGTTTAGCCGTTTCAAAAGCTATTTTATTTAAAGTATAGTTCGGCGCATTTTTCAGATCATTTTGGTATTTCTCCAATGTGATCATTTCATAAACGCCCGGCTCCAAAGATTTCCTAAAAAATTCATTGTTGATCCAGTCAGGTTTTTGTCCGTAGATATACGCGTACTCGTCGAGCGACAAAGTAGGGATATAAATCACCTGCTGTGCTTTCATACGGGCTATTGTAGCTTCGTCAATCGTATCGCTGCGCACACTATGGGCAATAATATCTACACTGTCAGCCACCAGCTGTTTCAGGTCGCTCAAATAATAAACATGGGCGGCCACACGCAGCTCTCTTTGTGTGCTTCCCGTATAATCGCTTTATAAATTTCCGGCTGCATTTTAGCCGGGTATTGCCCGTTAAAATCATCCACCCAAATCTTTACCATATCCGGTTTTAGCTTCGCCAGGCTATCCATTTCAGTAGCAACCTGTGCGGCTGTTACCGGACGAAAAACTTTATCCATAGCAAAATCCAGCGGCGGCGCACCATTAGGTGTACCAAAGCCATAACCGGCAGAATGAATCCGGGCGCCGGGAATTTCTCCACTGAGAGAACGATCGCGCAAACCCGTTTCAAATAGCAAGGGGCGATCCGTACCCATCGCCATAATATGCAGCACGCCGTAGCTTTCATATCTTTTTAACTGGGCCAGTATATTTTCTTCGGTGTAGTTTTCAGGTTTGGTGCTGGTGCCTTTCAATGTACCCATATGTGAATGCGCGGAGATCAAGGCCGGCATAATCGTTTTACCTTCCAGGTTGATCACTGTGGCATCCTGGTCAGTAATATCTAAACCAATGGCCGCTATTTTACCATCTTTGATCAGCAACCGTGTATCTTCAACAGGAGCGCCGCCATTACCATCAATCAGCCGTACATGTTCTAATAAAATTGCGTTACCAGTTGTATCGGCTTTATCGGCATTGCCACCGCAGGAAATTAACAATATAGACAACAGCAATGCTAATAAACGCGCAGGATAATTTTTCATCATTTAATTTATAAATACGTTGATTGATTGAATACCCGGAAATATCGCACAACTAATATAAGACAAGGCCAAAGGAAAATTGTTGATCTAATCGCGAATTTTAAACTTTAAAAATTGAACGCCCACGCCAGTGAAATTTGTTCAGATGACCAATTTGTTTAAAAGGCTTAGCTTAGAAAAAATAAAATGAGGCAACAAAACGCAGCCTCATTTACTGATTACATCAACGGGTGTATGCACCCAAATATAAATGCCGATTTCGGAATCAGGCGCCGCGTCTACCGAAAATTAAAGACAGTACAAACAGCACCAAAAACACAAAGAATAAAACTTTAGCAATACCGGCTGCAGTGGAAGCAATGCCTCCAAAACCAAACACAGCAGCAACGATTGCCACAATTAAAAAGATAATAGACCATCTAAGCATAATCGTAGGATTTAAGGGTTTACAAAAAGGTTCTATACGTTATAGACAAGAACTATTCCAATAATGTTAAGGATAGAAAGTAGTCAAAATATTTACTTAACATAATATAAATTATAGGACAAATCTTGCACCCGTGCCGTTTGTCCTATAACAATATTATGTTAAATAATATATCAACATTCCGGCTCCGTATTGGCATTACAGGTTTTCGATCAGTTCGGCTCTTTTGGTTTGTCCTATAATTAGTCGTTATGTCTGCGGGCTGCAAATCAGGTTTGCAGCCCGCAGACGAACTCACACAACATTTGGAATTTAGTTTTTAATAAATGCTCTAGCGCACCCCTTGCCCGTTGGGTAAATAGCCGTAAAGGCAGGCGCTCCATGGGCTGGTAAAAATTCCTGTGTCGAACTGAAAACTTACACAGGAAGTTTTTACTGCACCCATGTTCACGCCGCGTTTGTAGCGTCTTTAAAATTTTTGCCTTTTTTTGCCAACGCTTCTTTTTTATGGTCGCTCGCTGGCCTGTAAAAATGCAATATTCCTGTAGGTCTGAATTACATTTTTCCAGTCTGGCGCTCGCGGAGTTGTTTATTTTCCACTTTTTGCTTGTCCAAAAAGTGGAGCAAAAGACCCCGGAAATCGGTTGCCGGGGCGATTTCCGGAGGGAATATCTATTGAGCGGTGTGCTTGGCAAATCAACTGTGGAATATAATTGCCTGGCGGACGCAGATGCTCTACTTAACATAATGTAAGCCACCTACACAATCTCAATCTTTTCTTTTTGGAACCGTTCTTGTAAGGCTTCATATTTTTGCTCTTTAGCAATGGTAATGGTGAGCCGCCCTTTTTCACAGGCGATATCTACCACATGGCCGGGTTTAAAACCACTATCTTGGAGCCATTTACCGGCCAGCCGCAATGCCGGGAATGATGTGGTTGTTCTGCTGTTGATACCCCTGAACGCATAGCGGCATACCGTCATGCGCCGGATGGGTTTTGTAATACGGTGTGTTTTTACTGTTTGCATAGCGTAGCTTTTTTGTTGGTACAAAGCAACGGTCGACGGGTTTTGTTTCCTACAAAAATTGATTGTATGTTACAACAGAAAAGCTTGTATTTTATGTATCTTTAGGCTTGCATAATCTAATTTGAAAAAACTAAATTTGCTCCTATGACACATACTGCTATGCCGAACCACAAAGTACATGAAGGCCGCAACATTAAACGTTTTCGCGAGATGCTAGGTATAAAACAAGATGCCTTGGCTTTTGACCTTAACATGAGCCAGCAGGCCGTATCTCTGCTTGAACAAAAAGAAAAGATTGATACTCCCCTACTCCAGCAGATTTCTGCCTTATTGAAAATACCGGTGGAGGCGATCCAAAATTTTGATGAGCAGCAAGCAATCAACATTATATCAAACACTTTTCACGATACACAAGGCTTGATAAATTATAGTCCAACGTTTGTAAATAATCCTGTAGACAAACTAATCCAACTTCACGAAGAAAAGATAGCCTTGTATGAAAGGATGTTGAAGGAAAAGGATGAGATGATGGCGCGGTTGGAGCAATTGATTAATAGTAGATAATTTTTTATTTAGGGCATGCCCCTGCCCTGCCGCCTTTGCACATTGGCTATACTTCATGGCAAGGTCAGGGTCAGGCTATCCGCTGCTACTCCGCCATCCCGATAGCTATCGGGACCTGCCGCACAAGGATTCAGCGAGGTATTCGCTCTTATCTCTTACGCAAATGCACTGTTCAGGCTGGCCTCACGCATATCGGCTTCACAACAGTTTCCAGCGACATACAAAATATTCAGCAATTAAAAACGGGGAAAACCCGTTTTTTTATTTAACCATTTTTGTACTTTGTCCCCTTAAAAAGTAGGGTTTTCCAGTATTGCTTTGCTTACTGTAGTAAATTAAATTTGTTCTGTAAATATTTATACAAACAAACTGGTGTTTATATATAACTCGACATGTGTTTATAAATTCGCTGTAATCTTTGCCAAAATACTTCGCATGATAAAAATCCCAAAACAACTGAAAGAAAATATACAAGAGGAGGTCTTGAAAAAATCCAAATTGGGAGAGAAAAAGGATGGAGATTTTCAAAAAATGATGAAGACGCTTTATTAGGCGATTTTTTAGGGAACTTAAGAACTGATAGGCAATTATTCAATAGCCTTGGTATTGATTATGAATGGGAAATTCTCTATCATAAAATGAGGGGAAGAGGTAGAAATGCTTACGAATCCAAAATAGGAGCTGACGCAATTATAACTTTTGAAATTGTTGATAAAATAAATAATAAAAGAACTATTAAGTCTTTATTATTTCAAGCAAAGAAAGAAGGAAATAGCTCTGGTCTAGCGTCGCAAAAAGAGAAGATGGATAAAGTAGCTTGCAAGGGGAATTTTATTTTTACTTGTTCGGAACAGGAATATTATGCCCAAACTGAAATCGATGGGCAAAGAACAAATATTGAGAGTTTTTAGCATATCAATTCATAGAGTGTAAAATTGGTATTGAAAATTTTGAATATAATGAAGAACGAAATTTATTAAAACTAAATGACAAATTGATAGACGATGTTTACTTAAATGAGGTATTAATTAAAGTTGAAATCGAAAAAGATTGAAGGTTAAAATATATTTAAATACAACTTATTCGTATATAATATGAAGCATTTACTATTCAACAATAATAGTTCTGTTGCCTATGATGATAGTGACGTGGATGATATCAAAGTTTTTATTGATGGCAAACTACACGACTTTAAAGAAAGTAAAGACAATCGCATAGATTATGCTACAGCAACGAAACGAAATAAATATGCTCAAACACTAAATAATCAATTCGAAAACTTAATTCTATTAACTGGAGCAGGTTCCTCTATTGGATGGGGAACTGCAGGGAAAGTTGGAAAATCAATGGCTGATTTATGGGATGATACTGAAACTCTTTTGACAAAAGTTGTATTTGATAAATTACTTTCTGCCATCAAATATGAGGAAACATGGAATGATGGCACTATAATAAAAAATTTGGAAAAGGTATTATCAATGGCAACACCAGCAATACCTTATGTTACCAAAGCGGAAATTGATATTGAAGATTGTGTAAACAAGATAAAAGACTTCATAAAAAATGCGTGTCAATTAGATTTACCTTCTAATTCGCCACACGTTTTGTTGTTGAATAAAATCACAAAAAGGAAAGTTACGCTCCCTCGATTTAAGCTATTTACTTTGAATTATGATTTAATGTTCGAGCAAGCAGCTTGTGAAAGCAATTTTGTGATTGTTGATGGATTTTCTTTTTCTCATCCTCGAACTTTTAGTGGTCGTAATTACGATTATGATATCGTTTCAAGAAATCAAAGTAGAGTAAAGGAAGAAGACAACTTTATCCAGAAAGTTTTTCATTTATATAAATTACATGGCTCTGTCAATTGGGAAAAGATAGATGATAAAATCATCCAAAAAGGAAACCCCATAAATCCATTAATGATCTACCCACATCAATCAAAATATGAAAGTTCCTATGAACAGCCTTATTTTGAGATGATGTCAAGATTTCAAACAAATCTGCGAAAGGAAAACGTTTTTCTGATAACTGTTGGATTTAGTTTTGGAGACAAACATATTGTAACAGCCATTATAGAAGCTTTAGAGCAAAATCCTAGCTTTCAACTGATGATAATTAATAGAGGTATTGATGAAACCAATGAAAATTTAAAACCATTTATAGACGCTGCAAAAAAGTATTCCAATATATCTATTGTGTCAGAAACCTTTGAAGATTTTGCGAAAAGCTATCCTGATCTAAAATCTTATAATCAGGACGACACCCGTCAAATTGTAATTAATATACCAAACTCTTAGTATGAGCAATAGTCCCTTTAATCACAGTCATTTTCTGGGGTATGTCAACTTTGTTTCTCCTGCGTTTGTGAAAGTGCATTTTCCTTCGTCAGTATTGATGAAGACATTTGTACATCATGCTGAGGTCTTGCGAGGGGGCTTGTTGGTAATTATATTGTTATTGAAGGAGAAGAGAAAGGATTTCTTGGTAAAATGCTGGAAATATCTTTGCCTGAGAAAGAGCGGTTAGAATTAAGTGAAAGAACTTTTTCTACAAAAGCTTTTCATCCTGTGGGAAGAATTGAGATTCTTTTGTCATTTGATTTATTTGATCCCAGTAAAATAGAAAAGGGAATAAACAGCTTACCGCTTATAGGCTCAAAAGTATTTATCTGTTCAGCTGAGTTTTTATCAACTCATTTTAAAACTTTTGGAATAAAACCTGAAAATATCGAACATTCCCCTACATTTAGAATGGGAAATTTAATATATGATAAAAATGTTCCGGTAGATATTTCATTGCAGGCAATATTTAGCCGCCATTGTGCGGTAGTAGGTACGACAGGGGAGGAAAGAGCTACACAATTAGTAAATTTATTGAGGGAGTTATAGAAGCCGGAGCGAAAGCTATCATCTTAGACCCTACCGGAGAATACTCAACATTCGATACGCATTCAAAAGTAGACCATTCTACTGTTATTACAGATAGTTATTTTCCTTATCAGAATTTAACCATTAATGATTTATTCGTTTTATTTCGACCTTCAGGGCAGGTACAGCAACCTGTTCTTTTAGAAGCTATAAAATCTTTAAAAGTTGCTAATTGCTTAATGGGCAATATACCTGCAAATGGACATAGCAATAACGGAACACAAGATATTTTTACGTTTCGCACTCAACAAGTTGTCGTGCAAAATGGGCTTATTATAAAACAAAATAACTTTACTGCACCATATAACAATGCTTACTTTATATATAAATCTATTATAGAAGATTTTTCCCATAATCATTTTGACATTTCCATATTGCATAAGCAAATAGCAAATGAATGTTATCAAATATTCAATGACCGTTGGGCAAACAGTAGAGATGAAAGAAATTATGGTAATTCTACCAGTTTGATAATGCGTGTTAATAATGTAATATCAGACAATGATTATTCAGGTATGTTTGGCTTCAATTCCCCAACTACAAGTAACCTAATAACTAAAGTAAATGACTTTTTAAATAATCCCGACTTAAACATTTTAAGAGTTGGTTTTGAAAATGTACCTTACAATTTTCAGGTAAGAGAAATTTTAGCAAATTCCTTAGGTAGATATTTACTAAACAAAGCTCGAACTAATGCTTTTAGAGAAAATCCACTAATTCTCTTTGTTGATGAAGCACATCAATTTTTAAACAAAAAAGTAAAAGACGAATATTTTGAAAGTACTGAATTAAATGCTTTTGATAATATTGCTAAAGAAAGTCGAAAGTATGGTTTGTTCCTTTGTTTATCTACACAGATGCCAAGAGATATTCCAGTTGGTACACTCAGTCAAATGGGAACCTTTATTACACATAGGCTTATAAATTATCAAGATAAAGAAGCAGTAGCAAGTGCTTGCTCAACTGCTAATAAGGAGACACTTTCATTTTTGCCTTCTTTAGGTTCAGGAGAAGCTATTATTATGGGAGTTGATTTCCCTATGCCCATTTCTGTCAAAGTAGATTTACCTACAACCACACCAAAATTTGATACACCAAAATTTAAGATAAAATAGATCTATGTCCAAAAAAGGTGGTGCTTTTGAAAAAGTAGCAAATGAATTCTTAGTAAAAATATTTGACGAATTAGGCTATACCGTTGTCCGTGAAAGAACTCAGGATTCTGGAACACAAGATGGGTTTGATAATCTCGTTGAGATTGTTGATGATAAGTTTAGAAATTATATAATCTACTCTGAGTGTAAGGATTATAAGACGAATCTTAATTATACCCAAGCCTTAGAAAAAATCCCTCATATTGTTTCAACTCGTAAAAATATTGATTTGCTCTTATTTATCTCACCATTTGAAAACTTTTCAAATACGAATGAGAATTCAAAAGTAGATGGTTTTTATCAAACATTAAGTGAGGGCTGCCCTGTTGAATTTCTAATGCCGGAATCTTACGTCAAGGATTATTTCAGTCTATATCCTTGAAGCCTTATCATTTTTGTAGCCTTCCGTGTTTTTAGGACAGTTGAAGATTAGACTTGAATAAGTTAATTTTAAACTGTCAGATATGAAAAAGCAAAGATTTAGCGAGACGCAAATAGCGTCGATTTTAAAGCAGTACGAAGGTGGCCGCGAGGCCCTGGAGCTGTGTCGGGAGCATGGCATAAGCAAAGCAACATTGTATAACTGGCGTAAGAAGTATGCCGGCATGGATTCCAGCCATATCAGAGAGCTCAAGGCTCTTCAGGACGAGAACCGCCGCCTTAAACAAATGTATGCAGAGTTGATGCTTGATCATCAGCTTGCCAAACACATTATCGAAAAAAGTTATAAAGCCCTGTCAAAAACGAGAGCTGGCGGAATCTGTAATTAAAGAACAATCCATTAGTGTTGGCAGGGCTTGCAGAGTAATTCATTTGCAACGCTCTCTTTGGTATTATCGAAGTGGTAAGGATGATAGCGCCATTATCGATAAGCTTAGTTCTTTGGCGGATCGTTTTCCAACACGAGGTTTTGATAAGTACTATGCGATCATCCGCATTGAAGGAAACAAATGGGCCAGAAGCCGTGTGCTACGTGTGTATCGTGAGATGAACCTGTGCAGGCGCAGAAGGCATAAGAAAAGGCTTCCCTCACGAATCAAAGAACCGCTTCAAAAGCAATTACTGCCCAACCAAAGTTACAGTATGGACTTCATGTCTGATAGCCTGGTGAGCGGTAGAAAATTGCGCATATTTAAGGTGGTGGATGACTGTACGAGAGAGTCACTTGCAGTATGGTGCGATTATTCTATCACCGGTCAGAAAGTAACTGAGATACTGGAGCAGATCACTGCAGAAAGAGGAAAGCCTCTTCAAGTAAGAGTAGACAATGGGCCAGAGTTCACCGGAAAAGCTTTTAGTGAATGGTGCAGTGATCGATCAATAATTATTAAATACATACAACCCGGCAAGCCGATGCAAAATGCCTATATAGAAAGATTAAACAGAACATACAGAGAAGATGTGCTAGATGCGTATTTGTTTGAATCATTAGAGGAACTCAGAATACTCAGCGATGAGTGGCAGCATGGCTACAACCACCTAATGCCGCATCAATCGTTAAACAATCAAACGCCGGCAAAGGCCCATCAGTCGGCCTGCCGGGGGCACTTCATTTAAAACATATGACTGAACGGCAACAGCAGAACCCTGATCAACCATTTAACCAACAATCATATATTTTAAATGAACAATCACCAATTTGTCTAACTTAGACCTGTCCTAAAAATGATAAGGCTTCAAAAACACGGAAGGCTACACCTGCCCTATTTGTTATTGAAGTTTTAGCGGGCAAGGGTCGGGCAGCTGCGCTGGTAACCTTCGCATCAAAGCAACATTTAGTTGCTTCGTTACTCGGTTATGCTGTATCTTTTGGTGCTGGATAACGAGCATCTTTCTAAAAAATAAGAGAAGGAAAACAAAGAATAATTTCCCCTTTTAGCGGCTAAAAAGCCAGCCCCAAAAGGATGTCGCTTCTATCCCATCACGCATTTAACCCACGCACAGAAGGCAAAATTTTAGAGGATCGGCTATTGTAACATAACGCGAAATTATAGGACAAATATTGCACCCGTGCCGTTTGTCCTATAACAATATTATGTTAAGTATTCAATCAACATTTCGGCTCCGTATTGGCATTACAGGTTTTCGATTGGTACAGGCTCTTGCGGTTTGTCCTATAATTAGTCGTTATGTCTGCGGGCTGCAAATCAGGTTTGCAGCCCGCAGACTAGCTCACACAACATTGAAAATTTCGTTTTGAATAAGCGCTTTGTCGCAGCCCTTGCCCTTGCGGGTAAATAGCCGTAATGGCAGGCGCTCCATGGGCTGGTAAAAATTCCTGTGTCGAACTGAAAACTTACACAGGAAGTTTTTACTGCACCCATGTTCACGCCGTGTTTGTAGCGTCTTTAAAATTTTTGCCTTTTTGCCAACGCTTCTTTTTCTCTTTTTTATGGTCGCTCGCTGGCCTGTAAAAATGCAATATGCCTGTAGGTCTGAATTACATTTTTCCAGTCGGGCGCTCGCGGTTTTGTTTATCGTTCTTTTGCCTTGATGCAAAAGAACCAAAAAATCAAGGCTGTGAAAAAATCGGCTAAAAATGGCGCTGGAAGCCTAAACCCGCCGAAACTCGCCGCAAGGTTGCGTCCTAATTAAACAAATACTGCAGGCTCAAACAGCGGCGGCTTTTCCGTGCCAAGGCACGGACGGCTTCCTGCACCATTTTCTTCACGCCATTTTTTCAAGGCCGGTCCCGAATACGCCTTTACAGCTCAATAACGGCACCCAGTTTGTAATGGCTCTGGATTATCTACTTAACATAATGTAAACCTTACACAATCTCTATCTTTTCCCTTTGAAACCGCTCTTGCAAGGCTTCATATTTTTGCTCTTTTGCAATGGTGATGGTGAGCCGGCCTTTTTCGCAGGCGATATCTACCACATGGCCGGGCTTAAAACCGCTATTTTGGAGCCATTTTCCGGCCAGCCGCAATGCCGGGAATGAGGTGGTTATTCTGCTGTTGTACTGGAGCCTATATATTGAACACAATAAAATTAGAATTTGGGATATAACAAATAAAACAACAAATGAAGAATTTGATCAAAATTTGAATTTCTTTGATGTTGTCTATGTGACAACGTTGAGAAGTGATTATACACAGCGAATAGCAAATCATGCTTTCGGTCATCCGGTTAGAGTTGGCGTTGATTTTGTGAAGATTTAATGATGTTTGAAATAGGTAATAAATACACTAAATGAGATATCTATAAAATTCTTGATGTACCTCTATATCCTCCGAAAGACAAAGAGGTGCTTGGGATAAGGATACCGAGAATATGAAGGCAATTATTTCATTTTCTCAAACGTGGGTATTCAGGGTAGAACGGGCCATGACTATCACCAGGTAGATGTGGTACGTAAGCTCACAGCTGGCCCGGGTCCTGCTGTAAAAGTACAACTACCTAAAGCATGAAATAATTTGTTATAAATGATAAATCGCGTGGCTAATCTGCATATTCATCTTCTAACTTATTCATAATCATGATTATAGCATTTAATTTTTTATCTTTGGGATAGCAATAAGATTAGGAACTATGAAATCCCCTGGAATAAATGAGTTTAGAAATATTAAATAACAGGACAGAACATACCCACGAAAATGAACAGTTTCGTAGAGTTGTTGATATCATTGAAGCCACTTTTGACAAATTAGGGTATAGCGGCTTGCTCATTGGAAATCCTTTCAATGAGTTATATTCCCGTTTGCGTGCCGATGCTATTTTATATTACAATAATGGCCTTATAATTATTGATTTCAAAAACTACAAAGGAATAATCGAATTGCCTCAAAATGAAAATGATTTTTATTCAACAAAGTGGTATAATGAAATCCTGCGAGATAGAAGCAGGCTGGAAATAAAAGCAGGCGCAAATTTTATTAACCCATTTAGGCAATTAGTTGCGTATCGCAATGCCTTTAGAGAGTTGGTTGAGAATAACAAATACCTGAATGGAATAAATCCGGCAAGAGTTTGTATTGCAAATATTTTTTCGGGACCGATTAAAATTCATAATGAAATCCCGGGAATCTACCCTATTACAAACTTATAGAGGAATCTGATTTAACTAATTTTCTTTATGATTTTGCGAGTGAAAATACCTATAAAGAAGATATTGCAAAAGTTTTGAAAAGCATTTTTCCTGCTGGGAAATGGATTAAAAACATAGAGATTTCTATACCTGAGCCAATCATTGAAAAACAGATTACAGAAATTGACAATGATGTAGAGAAAAGCATTGTTGAATTTCTTAAGGAAGAAGAAGGAGGTAGCATTCTTGTTTTAGAATCTATGAATGTAGAGGACAGAGATGCCTGGTTACGATTTATAGCTAACGAAGCCGTAAATCATAATATTCCACAGATCGAAAAATGGTCGCACTCTGCACGGATCAGTAAAAAAATCCAAAAAAGGAGCAACATAGAAACAGAAGGAATTTATAGTGTTATCTATGGAGGCTCTGATATTGAAGGACAAAATGAAGATGCAGAAAAAGAGGAACAAGAAGAAGAATTGCAAGAAGTTATTCCTTTGAAATCAAGTAAGGATATTGATGAAAAAGCATTGGTTATTATTGCCGAAGCTCATTTAGTAAGTCGTAGTTTAAGTCAATCAGAATTATTGCGTTTTGGTTCTGGTCGGTTATTAGAAGATATTGTCAAATTTCTTAATCCTGAAAGCAAGCGCAAGATTGTATTTATTGGCGACCCATATTCTTTAACCTTTGGAAAAGATGAAGATACTGCATTGAACCAGGAAACCCTATCTGAATTATACGGTAAAGAAAAAATAAGGCACTATCGCAAACCGATAGATAATGATTACTCCGATGGAAAAGAGAAATTGAGAACTGATCTAGCAAACAGTATTGAAAGTTCGCTTTTTAATAATTTGAATTATAGTTTTGACCAAACTGCTTTAATTGATTTAAAAGACGATAACCAAAGAAGCCAAAATCTACATTCCTGGTTTGCCAAACCATTTTCAAATGAACCTGATAATGCGGTTTTATTCTACTCAAAAAAGATTGTTTGAAAACAAACAAGTGGATTAAAAAACAATGCCTGAAAAATGGAGACAATTTGGCAACAGATGATTTGCTCATTGTAAATAACAATGTTTCTATCCCCGATGAAAGCGGTTTTCAGTTTCAAGACGAATTGTAAATGGAATGTTTTTTACTGTGCTAACCGTTAAAGAAACCATACAAGAATCAATAAAAATTCATCAATCACAAAATCCAATAGTATTATCATTTACAAAAATCTATGTCAAATGTTTGAGCTTATCAGGTTCACCTGAAACTGATATCTGGATTTTGGACAATTATTTTAATAGCGAAGAGGATTTGACGAAAGATGAGCAAATTGCTTTCCGAGCTTTTGTAAATGGAAAAATTAATGATGAAAAGAGGAAACAAAAATTTGAAGACAGTCAGGAACATCAGCAATTAGTACAAGACAAGCAATATAAAGACCTTTCAAATGAAGAAAAAGAAGCGATAAAAACCCTTGTCAGGAACTACGCTTTACCAAAAGAGAAGAAAGAAAAAGTTGAAACAAGCAGAAATGCAAGAAATTTACTTTCAACTTACTACCAGAAATATTCAAAGAATTTGTTTTTTCAAGTAAAAGATACCAATCCATTTGTAAATGCAGTATTTGTAAAATACGGCTGGGCAATTACTGTTCATAAAGCGATCGGCTCAAACTACAACGAAGTTATCTTAAAAGGACATCGTAAAGAAAATGACGGCATTACAAACGATAGCTATTTTCGTTGGCTGTATAGTGGTGTTACAGCTGGAAAAACCGTTCATATCACTTCACCAGAAACAATACATCCTTTGATGAATTGTGTTTTTGAAGACAATTCATCAAGAGGCGTTTCCACAAAATCAAAAGAGTCCCTCATTTTTGAAAACTACGAAGTTGAAGCAAAATTGATAGGCAAAGTAAAATCACTTGAAAATAAAAATGTAGTTGGTACAATTTGTGAAATCTCAAATCTATTACAACAAAATGGATACTTGCTCGAAAGCACAAAAAAGTTTTCTGACTACTTGACAAAAGCGTTTTATTCTATTCCTCAAAGCGAAAACCGGCAATTGATTCTGATTATTGACAACAAAGGTCCGAAAGATAATTTTTCCGTTAGTAATATTCGTGTTGATAAGCTTAATGGGGCGGATGAAAACATTGTAAGGAATTATATTGAAGATTGTTTAACTCAAAAGAAAAGTACCGGTTCAATAGCAGGTGATAAACCAGAATTATCGTCAGACTTTAGACAAGAGATTTATGCTGCCTGGATTGAAAGCTGTGAGCATAAAAATATTGCGCTAAAAATCATACAAAGCCATAATAACCAGGATATCTTTCGTGCCACTTGTGAGCAAGACAGTTTAACTTTTAGAGCTTGGTATGGTGCCGGCGAACAGAGCCGCACAAAAGGATTTTTCTCAAAAATTGAAGTTTTGGAAAAATCTTCGGAAACAATTTTAGAAAAAGTAAAGGATTTGGTTTATGGACGCTAAAACCGTTTTTGAATTACGTAATGAAGCTAAAAATTTATCAGGAATTGCCAGACTGAATAAGCTGAACGAGGCGTTAGGGATTGCAAGCAACTTGTATTCGGAAGAGCCGTATGATGGATGGAATCAAAGGCATTTGCCTGGGCGCTTATTGATTTGTGTAAATACTATATTACAGACAAAAACTTAAACCAGGCAGGAGTTTGTTTTAAAAAATTGAATGCAATAAATTTTCAAGGTTATGAAGATCAAATAATAGAAAATCAAAAGAAAATTCTTCACCCCAAAATTGATGCAAATTATTCCGAAATCCAAAAAGCAGAAGAACTAAGCAAAAACGGAAATAATGAAGAAGCATTAGCCATTTTTAAAAATCTGATTGCTCAAAACAGACTTACAGAACTACATCACGAAAATTACGGCTGGGTAATTTACCGATACATAAAAGCAGAAGAGAGCAATCTTTCATCGGTTGATGTAAGAACGTTTTTTAGAGATTATATGAACTTAAAGAATGAAAGACCGTCAATGCTTCATTCTATGATTTTAAATTTTGCTTTAAACTATTCAAAAACACACCGCGACTTTAGGTTTTACAAATTTTTTCTTTTGTGGAATCCGGTAAACTTGCGTTATGAGGATTTACACGATGGAACAAATCAAAACGGAGACAAAATTCCTTCACTCATTTCGAGAATTTGCAGAGAATTTGTAAACACAAATACAGAATTTAATATTGAGGAATTTTTAAGCAAAATAGACCTTAGCGAGGCAACTGTTGTAGACTTTTTCAGAGAAGCTGTTTTTTGGAACATTTTCAATGCCCACAAAGAAAGCCGGTTTGCCGATTTATGGCATTTATTTGAGCAGTATAGTAAAAATTATTCCAAACACGGTTCATCAAAATGGCATTCCGAAATTTTAAATCTTGCCGAAAGGTTTATGGAAGAAAATGATGAATGGCGTTTTCTTAACTTTTTTAAAAACTGGAATCCGGAGCATTTAAGAAATGACGATTGGAAAGAAACAAAGAAAGATGAAAATACGTATAAGCCATTAGCAACAAAAGCAATTAAGAAAGCATTTGAAGTTCTGAAAAGCCAAACATATGAACAAGATTTGTTTTGGCTTATTCAGCCCTATGATACAGCAATTAAATTATTTCCCGATGATGAATGGTTATTGAGAGAAAAAGCATTGCTACATCTCAAAAACAATGAGCTCGAATGGGCAATTGATATTTACAAGCAGCTTGCTTTGGAACTTGCGAACAAATATTACATATGGCAAGAGTTTTCAAGCTGTATTATTTCCGACAGTTCATTAAAAATCGGGATGTTGTCAAAGGCTTTGAGTTTAGAAAGAAACGAAGATTTTTTAGGCGACATTCATTTAGACCTGGCAAAAGTGCTGATCAGCGAAAACTTGTTGGAAAATGCACTTGTAGAACTTGAGGCGTATAAAAACACAGAGAAAACAAAGGATGGAAACTATCTTCAACTTTTGAAGAGCTATCTCAAAAAGTGAGTGTGGTTAAACAGCGTTTAAAGGACAACAGGGAGTTATACAAGCAATATATTCCTTTTGCAGAAAACTTTGCTTATGCTGATTTTGATTGGACAGAAGTAGTATTAGTGGATAGATGGAAAGACGACATTGGAAAAGAGCGACTGGCTTTTACTAATGGAAAATCGGTAGAGTTTGTAATAGGAAAAAACCGCTTTGAAGTTTGTAAACAATCTGAATTAGGCCAGATTGTTAAATTTAAACTCCATAAACAGGTAATTAAGAAGGAAGTTGAACACACGCACTCCCGGATGGGTAAAAAGATTGTTACAGCATACAAGTACATTCCTTTAGTCGCAGAAGCGTCAGCAAAGAGAAATTGGGCGATTCTGGATGATGCATTTGCCGTTGTTGACTACTTTAACAAAGAGAAAAATATTATTCACGCAATTACAACAGACAATAAAGAAGTTTTTTTCCCGCAAATTATGAGTGCATTGCAAATTGGGGATTTTATAACGGCAAAAAGCTACACTAAAAAAGTAAAAGAGGAAAGCAGAACCGAATTGAAAGACATTCGGAAAATTGACAAAGATTCTGTTATCTCAAAATTTCAAACTCAAATTGCTCTTGTTGACGGAGTGAATGCACAAAAGCAATTATTCCATTTCGTTCTCAATCAAAAATTGCAAGGAATTATTAAGTATTCAGAAACAAGCCTTAGACCAGCTGAGGGTGATTTTATCCAACTTTCATATGTTACAAAAATAGATAAGGACAAAAAGCTGAGAGTGATAGTTGTGAATATTGAATCTACAGAAGAAACAAATGCCAATTTACGAAAAGACATTACAGGATTATTGGAAGTAAAGTACAAAGATCACAATTATGACGAAGATATTCCCGACTTTGCATTTATTGGCGATTATTATGTGCCAAAATACCTTTTAGAAAAACACAACATAGTTACTAATTGTAAAGTAAATGCAAGAGCTATTTATGCAGGTGGCAAATGGAAAGTTGTAGGAATTGAAAAATTGAACTAAAATTTAATATATAAAATTACCAAAATACAAAACGCAATTTCAGTCATATTGTTGTTAATGAGGGAGTGCCCCCTGCCCTGTTTGTTGTTAGATATTTTAGCGGGCAGGGGTCGGCAGCTGCGCTGGTAACCTTTATGTCAAAGCAACATTTAGTTGCTTCGCTACTCGGTTATGCTGTATCTTTTGGTGCTGGTTAGCGCATCATTTAAAAAAACAGATAGAAAGAACAAAATTATTTTCTGTAAATACATCCAAACCCAGCCCCAAAAGGATGCCGCTGCTATCCCTGCCCGAACTTGTTTAAACCCTTATCTAAACCGGCTTTCAGGAAAATCTTGCATAATACCTGTAAAGCCAACTCGCAAATTGCATATTTAGGAAAAATTCTCCATGTGAAATATAGATTTTGGAAAATTAAAGAAAAGATTTTAATTTTGTATTCTATATGAAAAATGGAGAAACTTATACCCCTTTAGGAGCTTTGAGCAGCATCAGGACAGGGCAAACGTTTAAACGGGCCTGGGATCAATACCCTCCTGGTGATATTGCTGTATTCCTGCCCCGCGATATTGCAGATGAACAGCTGGATACAGCACATATGATTAAAATCAGTGCGGATGAAATACCCGCACTGGACAAGCACCTGCTGAAAGAAGGAGATATCATGATGGTAAACAAAGGTATCCGCCTCAACCATTTCCTGTACCGGGGTAATCCCGGGCAGGCAGTAGCAACCACTGCTTTTTACATTATTACAACCAACCATAACCTCCTTCCGGGTTTTCTAAACTGGTATCTCGGTCAACAGGAAGCCAAAAACTATTTTGCTTTAAATGCCCGCGGCACTACCATATCGGGTATCTCCAAAGCCGTATTAGAGCAATTGCCCGTACCGGTTGTTCCCTTATCGGTGCAGGAATATATAGTCCGGGTAGCCAAAGCTGCACAGGAAGAGCAAGCCCTTACCAACCAGCTACTGCTACAAAAGCAGGCATTTACCGATAGCTTTTTATGGGAACAAATTAATAAACACGTAAAATGAGCTGGAAACCGAAAGATATAATAACAGAAACCTGGTCGATATACCGCTCCTCCGGTAAAGATCCCAGCCGTAGCAACTTTTATGATTTTACACTGTCCATTATAGCCTGGCAAATATTGGAGCAAGACAATACAATAGCCGGGAAAGATGCAGCCTATTCTTTGCACATCGTTATACAGCGTATTATACAAACAAAAGATACCAGCCTCCTGGAAAAAGCATTACTCTATTGGGACGGAGTATTGCAGCAGCAAGAGCGTATAACTGCTACGCCCGGCTTGCTGAGCCTCGATCCCCATACTATCCTCAATATACCCCACCCGCTGCTAAGCGACCTCTTAAGCATGTGGGCCGATTATTTTGGAGATACTTCTAAACAGGCTCCTGATTCTTTCATTTCGCTCCTGGAAGTTATAGAAGAGCAGGAGAGCATTGCCCGGGTATGATCAGTACTCCCCGGGAGCTTGTTGAAATGATGGCGGCCTCAGTATCTCGTGGCGGTAAAAATCCGGTTAGTGTATACGACCCTTTTGCCCGCAACGGTGATTTGCTGGCAGGGGCCCTTCAAAAATGGTATACCTTAAAGCAGGTACAGGGTAGCTATACATCGGGCCTGGAGCTGAAGCTGGCCACTTTGCGCCTGCTTTGTAACGCTGGTGCCGATACTGAGATTGTGCTCTCCGGCGACCTGGATATTCCGGATCAGGCTCCGCGCCAATTTGACCTCATTCTTTCCAACCCACCTTTTGGGGCCAAGGCAAGCGACGATGCACTGCACAAAATGCACGCTGAATCATTGGATACCCTGGCACAAAGAACCCGGCGCCTGGATGTATTGTTTTTGGGGCATATACTAGATTCACTATCTGCACAAGGGCAGGCTGCCGTGCTGCTGCCAGCTATTTTTATATCGGGCAATAGCCTGGGCAAAGCAGTCATTGCCGAACTGTTGGCGCAAAATGTGCTGGATATGGTAGTAGAGCTGCCACACGGTTTGTTTACCCACACCGGTATTGCCCCGGTGCTGCTTTGTCTCAGTAAAACGAGAAATGCAGATCAGCCCGTATGGCTGTTAGATGCTACGGCCCAGGCGCAAAAGCAAGGCCGGCAATCCAGGCTTAACCTGCAAACCCTGCTGCAATGGCTCGGGCAGATAAAAGCCGGGAATAGCGAGGAGATTAAAGAGATTACTGCTGCAAAACCGGCCGATATAGAGGCCCATGAATACAACCTGTACCGAATGTTGCACAGCGGGGACAGCCATTGGCATATCTCCCGCGAGCCTTCATCCGTGTTATACGACCAATGCCTGCAATTAGAGCAAAAACTGGCCGTAGTACAGGAAAAAATGAAAACATTATTAGCAAACCCTATTCAATGACGGCATCATGGCAAAGCTTAAGATAAAAGACATAGAAGGCCAAGCCGCCGATGTGTATGCCCTATTTAAACAGGGAGGCTGCGACCTGCCAAGCTATATCGGAGCAGAGCCACAGCGTGGGAAAGTTGCAGGAATATATATCCTGATTTTATTAATACTGTTTTTCATTGCAGGTTGTTTCGTTTTCACTGGTATTTTAAACGATGTATGGACAAAAGTCGCCATCTTGTCTACTTTCTTTTCCGGACTTTCCATTATTATTGTTCTACATTATAATTACAAGAATGTAGTGCTCACAATCTTGACCGGAATAGCTGTTCTTATTATCGCATTGCTGGCATTGCAGGTGTATACGCCCAGAGACATGGCAAAAAAATTGAAGAAACCGCTCAAAAACAGCTTGACAAGTAACACTAACCATGTTTTTTGATAAGCTACGCTAATCATATTTTTAATACTTTTACCCCCACATTTTTTATAGTTGATTTAATGCAAGGAAAACAACTCCGTAAACTGGAAGCCGAACTATGGCGGGCTGCAGACCAGCTCAGAGCCAATAGCAAGCTAACCGCATCTGAGTACTCTATGCCCGTATTGGGCCTCATCTTTCTGCGCCATGCCTACAACCGTTTTCAAAAGGTAAAGGCTGCCGTAGAAAAAACCTGCCCGTACACCCCCAGCGGGGCGGCGGGTGCTCAACCGTAAAGATTTTGAAGAAAAGAATGCCCTTTACCTGCCCGAAACGGCGCAGTTTGAATACCTGGTAAACCTGCCCGAAAATAAAGACATCGGTGAGGCGATAGACAATGCCATGAAGTTGATTGAAGATGAGTACGACAGCCTTAAAGGCGTGCTGCCTAAAAATTTCTCCATCTTCAGCAAAGACCTGCTGCGCGAGCTGCTGCGCATTTTTAATAAAGAAGTGCTGCAAAAAGCCGAGGGCGACCTCTTTGGCAAGATCTACGAATACTTCCTTAACAAGTTTGCCATGACGGGCGCGCAGGAAGGCGGCGAGTTCTTTACGCCCATGAGCCTGGTGCAAACTATTGTGAACATTATAGAGCCCGATTTCGGCATCGTGTTCGACCCCGCCTGCGGTAGCGCCGGTATGTTTGTGCAAACGGGGCATTTTATCGAAAACGAAGGGCTGAAGCCTGCCGAAAAAGTAACCTTTCGCGGGCAGGAAAAAGCAGAGCTCAATACCAAGCTGGCCAAAATGAATATGGCTGTGCATGGCCTTGAAGGCAATATACAGGAGGGTAATACTTTTTACGAAGACAAGCACAACCTGCTTAGCGGCGCCGACTTTGTAATGGCCAACCCGCCTTTTAATGTAGACGGGGTGGACAAAGGCAAAGAAGTGGTAAAGAAAGACCGCCGCCTGATGCTGGAGGGTAAAGTGCAATTACCCAAAAACGACAATGCCAACTACCTTTGGATACAATACTTTTATAATTACCTGAAGCCCACGGGCCGTGCGGTTTTGTAATGGCCTCATCGGCCAGCGATGCAGGGCACAGCGAGAAGGAGATACGGCAGAAGCTGGTGCAGACCGGCGCGGTAGATGTAATGATGGCCATAGGCAACAACTTTTTCTATACCCGCTCCCTGCCCTGCACCCTTTGGTTTTACGACCGGGCCAAGGAAGCCATACCGGCGCAAAGGGCAGCCTGCGCTCGGCCGATACTGTGCTCATGCTCGATGCCCGCAAGATCTTTCGCAAGGTGACCAGTAAGGTAAACGACTTTAGCGCCGAGCAATTGCGCAACCTGGTATGCATTGTAAACCTGTACCGGGGCAATACCGGGCGACTGCAGGAAACTATCAACGACTATTTGCAAACCGCAGCCGACCAGGCCCGCGAGACCGCCGCTACCACTACCCTGCTGCACACCCAATTGCTGAGCCTGCACAAAACCGTGAGCGACTTTGCCCGGCAGTACGCAAAGGAAAATAAAGCAGCAAAAACCTTTACAGAAGCCCTGCAACTGGACGAAGCTGCCGAAGTATACCAATTGCAAAACCAACTGGTAGCTGCCGCAGCCAAAGCAAAGCCCGACTTAAACAAGCTGGAAGCCATAGCCCAGCAGTGCAAGGCCCTGCGCAAGCCGCAGGATAAGCTGGTAAAGCAGCTGGCCGATGCTATTGCCGCCGCACAAAAGAATACCAGCTCACCAAAAACAAAGACTGGAAAGCCCTTGATATAAAAAGCGAGCTGGACGAGCTAAAGCGGCTGCAGCTATTGCTCAGTGGCGACCCGGCAGAGGAAGAGCCCGGCCTGCTGCACGATACCGAGTACTACTGGAAGCAGGCCCACTGGCTGCAAAGCCGCTTCCCTAAAGGCGTGTATGCCGATGTAGAAGGCCTTTGCAAAATAGTAAGCCGGGCCGAGATAACCGCCAAAGACTGGAGCCTGAGCCCCGGCCGCTATGTGGGTGTAGATACGGCTACCGATGAAGAGGAAGACTACGAAGAGCGCCTGGCCCAGATACACCGGGAGCTGGCCGGCCTTAACGAAGAGGCCATTGCCCTGGCACAAACCATTATGGATAATTACAAGGAGCTGGCGATATGAAGTGGGAGAAGATAACAATAGGTAATTTATGTGAAATAAAAGGTGGAAAAAGGCTGCCCAAAAATCATGAATTAATTGAGCAACAAACAAATCATCCTTACATACGAGCTAGAGATATAGGTATGGGTGTTATTGATTTTAGTAGACCAATGTATCTGCAAGAAAGCACTCACAATCTTATCTCAAGATATATTGTCAATAGCAATGACATTGTGCTCACAATAGTTGGAGCAAACATAGGTGATGTCGGATTGATCCCACAAGAATTAGATGGCGCAAACCTAACAGAAAATGCAGTTAAATTAACTTCATTCAGAGAAAATTGTTATTTCAAGTACTTACTTTACTTTTTCTCTTGCCAGGGAAGAAAAAACAGTTAGAACAAGTAGCAGCTGGTTCAGCACAAGGGAAACTAGGCTTGTATAAGATAAAGGATATAGAAGTCCTGGTACCTCCTATAGCTACTCAACGCAAAATCGCTTCGATCTTATCGGCTTACGATGACCTAATTGAAAATAACGGGAAACGGATAAAGTTGTTACAAGAGAAGGCATTTTTGACTTATCAGGAAATAATCTCATCCAGTAAGGTTTTAAGAAAAATAAAATTAAATGAGGTCACTCAAACTTTAAAAAGAGGCATTTCTCCTAAATATGTTGCGGAAGATGGAATAATAGTACTAAATCAAAAATGTATTAGGAACCACATTGTAAGCTTTGAAGTAGCACGTCTTACTGATTCTGAAAAAGACCGTCTGAAGAAAGAATGCTTCGAAAGTTTGATACGCTCATTAATTCAACTGGTACTGGCACTTTGGGTAGATTGGCTATAAACATTCAGGATGATTTTCCAAGTACTGTAGACTCTCATGTCACTATTGTTAGGGCAAATGAGAACGTTACACCAATCTTTCTTAGTCAGGCCCTCTTTTCTCAAGAGCGTATCATTGAGGCAATGGGTGAAGGTTCTACAAACCAGACGGAATTATCAGCGAAAAAATTAGGAGACGAAATCAAAATCCCAATTATTTCAGAAACAGAAATGCTTGACTTTGAAAGAACCTCAGCCCCAATTTTTGACTTAATCTGGAATCTCCAAAAACAAAACACCCGCCTCCGTCAGGTCCGCGACCTATTACTGCCCCGGCTGATGAATGGTGAAATAAACGTCTAATATTGCATTACCCAAAGAAAAGAATTAAATTTGAGCACATAACATATACTAAAACTATGGAAACTAAAAAAATACACGAAGGCCGCAACATAAAACGCTTTAGAGAAATGCTGGGTATAAAACAAGATGCCCTGGCTTTTGACCTCAACATGAGCCAGCAAGCCGTATCCTTGCTGGAGCAGAAAGAAACGATTGATACTCCCCTACTCCAGCAGATTTCTGCCTTATTGAAAATACCGGTGGAGGCGATCCAGAATTTTGATGAGGAAAATGCTATAAACATTATTGCTAATACATTTCATGATAGTGCTGTGGCAAATACTTTTACAGAAGGCGCTCAAGCAAACTTTCATTGTACTTTTAATCCCCTGGATAAATTAATGGAAGTGCTGGAAGAAAATAAAAACCTTTATGAACGCCTGCTCACCAGCGAGCGGGAAAAAGTAGCGCTTATGAAAGAGGTGCTGGATAAGATGAAGTAGGCGGCATAAAGAGTGTAAGAGAATATTAACTAATTGTTCGGAAAAAAACCGAACTTTTTTATTACCTTTATAGTGGAAATAACTGGTAAGAAAATACTCACCAAGCTAAAAGCAAAAAACGGGGACAATCAAAAGTTGGGCAAAGCCATCGACAAATTGCTGTACGATCTGGAAGCGTTCGATCCGCTACAAACGTCCCTTGCAGATGTGCGTAAGGATGCCGATTGTGCGCACAGCGATGGTTTCTATTTCTTTGATATAGCCGTGCATCGTGTATTTATTCTCGTAGATCTTGATGAGGATGGCGAGGCTACTATTATATGGGCAGGATCGCACGATGAGTATGAAAGAACCTTTAAAAACAACAAATCAACCATTGAAAAATGGCTGAGAAGTAAAGGATACATTGAATAATGAAAACGCATTTTGATATAGAACAATTTATTGAAGCCGGAGCTATTACCAACGAACTGGATTACGAACGTGCAATGGTAGCCGATCGCAAATTGCGGTTGCTGGCAAAAGATAATGAGCATTTTAAAACTTTGCGCAGCAGATTAAGAAGTTTGATAAAAGACTACGAAAGTAAGGAATGGAGCGATGCTAATACTATTACCACCCGCAAGCTAAATGAAAGCGACCGTGCTGAAAAAATAGCAGAAAAAGAACGCGTATTTATAGAAAAAGAAAAGCTGTAATAAAAAAAGCCTGAAACAACGAAACTTAACGCAACAAAATCTGGCTTTGCTACTGGGGCATACAAGCAAAACGCACATGTCGGAACTCATAAATGGCATAAAGCCATTTACTCATAAGGACCTGGTTACTATAAGCCTCCTGTTTGACATTGATATAAATAAATTGGTTCCTGTTTTTTATCAAACAAAGACAGCGCCCGAATTAAAATAGTGTTGAAACAATTGGATAACCCTAAAATGAAGAAAGTTGAACTGGCATTGGTGTAAAAAATAAAGGGCCGTATTGCGACCCTTTAAACTCTTAAACTTAGTTACGTTGCTTTATAGCAAGAGGCTTTACCAAGCATCATAGTACAAAGATAAGACTAAATAATCAATTTTGCAAAAAATGGGATAAATGAAGTTTCAACAAGTCAGGTTATACTTATCGGCACCACGAATTGATAGATACCTTATTGCAACCGGGAACAAACAGACAAAAGCAGTCCGGTTGTACAAAGCTAATTTAAAAATTGCGCAGGCTTTTCATCCGTTATTAGGAGTTTTAGAAGTCACTTTAAGGAATCGCTTAAATACTATATTATCTGCACACTTTACCGATCCCGACTGGATTATTAATCAAAAAACCGGGTTTATGGTTGATGCTTCATTGACGCATATTGACCGGAGAACAGGACGAAGAATTGTTAATGATTTTTTGAAATCTTCAGTAGAAAAATCAGAAAGGAGGTTCAGGCGTTTGCGCATCCCCATCACCACTGGTAAAATAATAGCCGATCAGGTATTAGGATTTTGGACCGACCTATTTGAAGTTCACCATTATCGATTGCTATTAGGCCGCCCCATACAGGTATTCGGTAATCTCCCATCTGGACATGGCCGAAGAGAAGTGTGCGACAGGCTTAACACCATTCGTCAATTTCGCAATAGGGTTAATCATAACGAACCTCTTTGTTTTAATGTCAATGTTATAGACTTTACTTACGTTGAAGATGTTTATCAGGCTATAATTGATATTTTAACGTGGATAGATCCAGAGCTCATTAACTGGATCAAAAATCTTGATTCCGTACAAAATAAAATAGCAAATGCAAAAACCATATAGCACCAAATACTGCTTTTAGCCAATGGAATATTTCGACCTTACTAATATATCTGTCTATGCCAATGATATCGGTGCCACATACGATTCCGATAGTCCGGCAACACAATGGTATTTTGATACGCGTAGCAAATTGCAGCACATCGTTACCCGGTTAAATGAAGTTTTGCAAGAACCAGTTTTTGTGAATTATAATGAAAGGCCCAATAAGCAGGCCGGGCAGGGAATGGGCTTTGTGTTAAAGGAATATATACTTGCAGGCTTTATTCCTTTAAAGTACCAGCAACTGCTGGGTAGAGATATTTTTATTAAGCTTACCCTTGCCAACTTCACAAATAGCACAGCAACTTTTTCTATCGAAATCGATGTAAATTTCAAAGACTCCAATAATCCGTATACTGATGACAGGGATGAGCTCATAGACGAAACCACCTGGTCTATTCCCTTCGATCAGTCATTTCCGGGCAATTGGGATGATCTTATTTCAAAAATAACTCCAGAAGTAAAAACAGCATTAAACTACCTGGACGAGTACCTTAATAGGAAAGGCGTTATCCATGTAAATCACAATAAAAACAGCCAACAAGCTATGTCTTCTCCACAAGCACTCAACCAAATACTCTATGGCCCGCCTGGTACTGGTAAAACATATAATACCATTAATAAAGCGCTGGAAATAGTAGGAGAAAATATTGAAGGAAAGACGCGTAAAGAAATAAAAAAACGCTTTGATGAATTATTAATTGACGATTGGGATAATCCCAATGGGCAAATAGGCTTTATCACTTTTCATCAAAGTATGAGTTACGAAGATTTTATTGAAGGTATTAAACCGGATGTGAACGAGAATGACGAAGTGATTTACGATATAGAACCGGGCATATTTAAACGAATGGCATCAATAGCCCGTGACAATTGGCTTGATGCCACTAAGGGCACAAAAGAGCAACTATCCTTTGAAGACGCCTTTACCAGGCTTAAGGAAGAATGGGACATAGACCCTGAAATGAAATTTCCATTAAAAACACCAGGCTACGATTATAAGATTCTTGGTTTTACCAAAACCTCTATAAAATTTGAAAAAGCCAGCGGCGGTACAGGTCATACATTAAGTATTGCTACCCTTAGCGACTATTTCTATAAGCGCCGTGAAGTAAGACAAACAGGAGTTGGAATCTATTATCCCGCTATTTTAGAAAAGTTAGAATCTTATCAATCTTCAACAACAGTTATAAAAGAAGAGAAAAACTATGTGCTTATCATCGACGAAATCAACCGGGGCAATGTGTCGCAGATCTTCGGCGAGCTCATTACCCTGATAGAAGATGATAAACGCCTGGGCCAACCCGAAGCCTTGGAGCTTACCCTACCTTACAGTAAAGAAAAATTTGGCGTACCGCCTAATCTGTATATCATCGGCACTATGAACACGGCCGACCGTAGTGTAGAAGCCCTGGATGCCGCCTTGCGCCGCCGCTTCAGCTTTGAAGAAATGCCGCCGCAGCCGCATGCTATTATTAGAGATAATGAGCCGGTTGAAATAGAAGGCATCAAACTGCCCTCGCTGCTTACCACCATTAATCAACGTATAGAAAAGCTGCTGGACAAAGACCACCAGGTAGGCCATAGCTATTTTATGTCGGTAGATAGTATGGATAAGCTGCAAACCGCTTTTACAATAAGATCATTCCCTTGCTGCAGGAGTACTTCTTTGGCAGCTACGATAAAATAGGCCTGGTACTGGGAGATAGCTTTGTAAGGTTGAAAAGTGTGGAATCAGGTATCTTTGCCGACTTTGACAGCGAAAGCGCTGCAGACTTTGAAGACCGGCCTGTATATGAGATTATCGACTACCGTAAAGCCGGTCATGGTCATCGGTTGAACCTAAACAAGCAGGATATTGATATGACTTTTGCAAAAGCTATCAGGCGTTTAATGAAACAGGATATTGGCTAAGCGCGGCACACATATCACCGTATTTGAGCACGACACCTTACGTCTCGGCCAGCAGGTAAACGGGGTGAGCTTTGACGCGTCCATGCTCAAAGCCCTGCAACGCTATTATGGGGAGCAAGGCGTACCCTATTTTACACTCCTGCATAATGGCGTACGCTTTAATGAGCAGGTAGGCGTAATACAGGTAGGCAATACGCTTATAGAAGTATTGCCTAAGGCCAATAGAGCCGATGATTCAAAAACTAAATGGCGGAACCTGCTCATAGGCATGCTCAAAGCTGTAGACGCATTCGATATACAGTCTACCAGCAACAGCAACTTAAAAATAAAGCCCAACACTATACTCGATCTGTATTTCGAGCTGTTCATCAACGAGCTGGAATACCTGCTGCACCAGGGTCTTATTAAGCAATATCGCCGCAAAGAAGGGAATGTAATAGCGCTTAAGGGCAGCCTTTTGTTTGGCAGGCACATACAGCACAACCTTACCCACCAGGAGCGCTTTTATGTACGGCACAGTACCTACGATGTGCAGCACCTGATGCACTGTATCTTGTATAAGGCTATATGCTTGCTGCAACAGATCAATACCCATGCCGGGCTGCATAGCCGCATTGGCGCTTTGCTGCTGCATTTTCCCGAAATGCCTGATATAAAAGTGAACCCGGCTATGTTTGAAAAGCTGGTTTTTAACCGTAAAAACCAATCATACCAGAAAGTTATCAACATTGCCAAACATATACTGCTGCAATACCACCCCGATGTAAGCCGGGGTCGTAATCATGTGCTGGCCCTGATGTTTGACATGAACACACTCTGGGAGAAATTTGTGTACAGCAGCCTCCGCAGGTATAAACCGGAAGGCATTACCGTAGCCGAGCAAGTGTCTGCCTCCTTCTGGAAACCGCACGGAGGACACTCCCAGAAGATGCGTCCGGACATTGTGATTAATAAGGGGCATGAAACCGGCTGCATAGTACTGGACACTAAATGGAAAAACCTGGGTGGCCGTCGCCCCTCGCCGGAGGATCTGCGGCAGATGTATGCCTATCATGAATTTTTTGGCGCTAAAAAAGTAGCTTTGGTGTATCCGGGGGCTGTGACACAGCACAATAGCGGCCTGTTTCATCCCACAGCCGCTTACCCGGCAATGAATAAGGAATGCAGCATCCTCATCATTGCTATACCGGGAGAATCCGATATAAAAAAGAGCAGTATTCATCACTGGCAACAACAGATTCAGCAGCAATTGACCGCCTGGCTGGATGAGACCATAAACCAAGTATAAACTATGGCCCACGAATATTCTGAAGATAAATTGATAGAGCAAACCGCCATCGACCTGTTTTTTAATCAGCTGCACTGGGATACACAGGTAGCCTATAATAAAGAAACCTATGGCGAAGGCAGCACTCTGGGCCGCCTCAACCGTAAAGAGGTAGTGCTGAAGCGCATCTTCCTGGAAAAATTGAAAACCTTTAACCCCAACCTGCCCGAGCAAGCATATGCACACGCCTGGGAAAAGCTTACCGAAGAAAGCAGCACCAAATCGCTGCACGAGATCAATTTTGAAAAACATCAGCTGATCCGTAATGGCATACAGGTAGATTATATCGACGAAAAGGGGGAGCCGGTAAAAAACAAAACACTGAAGGTGATCGACTTTGAAGCACCGGACGAAAACAACTTCCTGGCCGTGCGGCAGCTGTGGCTGCAAGGCAAAAGCGGCCGTGAACGCCGCCCTGATATCATCGGTTTTGTAAATGGCATACCCTTGCTGTTTATTGAGTTGAAGGCGGCACACCGCAAGCTGGAAAATGCATACAATGATAACTTTACTGATTATAAAGATGTAATACCCGGCTTGTTTTACTACAATGCCTTTGTAATATTGAGCAACGGTATTGAAAGCCGCATAGGCAGCATAACCGGCCGCTACCAGCACTTTCATGAATGGAAGCGCATTACCGAAGAAGAAGATGGTATTGTGGCGCTTGACCGAATTATCATAGGCGTATGCGAAAAACAACGTTTTCTCGATCTGTTTGAAAACTTTATTCTCTTCGATAACTCCATGGGCAAAATGGTAAAGCTCATTGCCCGTAACCACCAGTTTATTGGTGTCAACAAGGCAATAGCCAACATTCTGCATAAAAACGAGCAGTATAAGCAGGGACTCATCAGCCTGGAAGAAAAGCAAAAGCTGGGCGTGTTCTGGCATACCCAGGGCAGCGGCAAATCCTATTCCATGGTATTTTTGCCCAGAAAATACACCATAAGTTCACCGGTAGCTATACCTTTCTTATTGTTACCGACCGCAATGAGCTCGACACTCAAATATATGGCACTTTTAGCGGTGTAGGAGCCGTACCACAGATAAAAGCGGGCGCTAAAGACAGCCTCAAAGCCAATAGCGGCCATCACTTGCAGCAACTGCTCCGCTCAGAGCATCGCTACCTGTTTACACTCATCCACAAATTCAATTTCCGAGAGGAAATCACCCAGCGGGATAATATTATTGTGCTATCCGACGAGGCACACCGCAGTCAGGGCGGCAACCTGGCACTTAACCTGCGCAATGCCTTACCCAATGCCTCATTCATAGGCTTTACCGGTACTCCTTTGTTTAAAGACGATGAGATTACCCGTCGCATTTTCGGCGACTATGTATCGCGCTACGATTTTAAACGCAGTGTGGACGATGGCGCCACCGTACCCTTGTATTATGAAAACCGGGGTGAATACCTGGGCCTGAAAAATCCCGTTATTAACGAACAGATACGGGCCATAATAGATGCCGAAAGCGAAGACCTGGACAGCGACCAGCGTAGCCGCGTAGAGCAGCTATTTGCCCGGGAGTATCCCATACTCACCGCACATAAGCGGCTGGATGCGATTGCCAAAGATGTGGTATGGCATTTTTGCAACCGGGGCTACAAAGGCAAAGGTATGTTTATAGCGCTGGATAAACTGACGGCGGTAAAAATGCACGACCTTATTACAGCACACTGGAACCAGTATATAGCCACACTGGAAAAGATATAGCCAAAGGCAAATACGGCGACCAGGAGCTGCTGGAAAAAAGCCGGGAGCTGCAATGGATCAAAGAAACCGAAATATGCGTAGTAGTAAGCCCGGAGCAGAACGAAATTCAGAAATTCCGGCAATGGGATCTTGATATAGAACCACACCGCGAAAAGATGAATACCCAGGACCTGGAAACCCGGTTCAAGGAAGAAAATGATCCCTTTCGCCTGGTGATTGTGTGCGCCATGTGGATTACCGGCTTTGACGTGCCCAGCCTGTCCACTCTTTATCTTGATAAGCCCCTCAAATCGCATACCCTGATGCAGGCCATTGCCCGTGCCAACCGCATCAACGAGGGTAAGAACAACGGCCTTATTGTAGATTATATCGAAACCTATACTGCCCTGCTGGATGCCCTGGCTATATATGGTACTGGCGATCAGGCATCGGGTAAGGGCAATGAAGAAAAAGAAAGACCACCACTGGAGCCTAATAGTGAGTTGCTGCTGCTGTTGGAAGAAGCTCTGTCTGTCACCGAAGCCTTTCTGCTTGATGAAGTAAATTACGACTTGTATGAGCTGATCAACACTACCGACGGTTTATTGAAACTTGTCGCCATAGAGCGGGCATTAAATGCAGTATATACCAACGATGAAACCAAGCGCAAGTTCCAGGTACTGGCCCGCGAAGTTTTTCGCAAGTACAAAGCCCTGCAGCCGCATAAGTTACTGAATGCATTTCGTCCCCGCAGGGATGCCATCAACGTGATCTACACCGCCATTGACGATAATGTGGAGAGCGCCGATGTAGCTGAAATTATGAAAAAGATACAGGCAGTGGTAGATGAATCGATTGAGAACATTGTATCGGAGCCGGATGAAGATGAAGGAAAAATAATAGACCTCAGCGGGTTGAACTTTGAGTTGCTGGAACAATATTTCAACAAACTACAACATAAAAATATGGCGGTTCAATCGTTAAAAGACAAAGTAGAGCATCGGCTGAAACAAATGATCGACCGTAATCCGCTTACGATTGATTACTACCAGCGCTACCAGCAAATTATAGACGCATATAACCTCGGTAAAGACGAAGCCGTGATCAGGGAAACCTTTCGCAAACTGGTAGAGCTGGTAAATGCTTATACACATGAAGAGGCCGAAACCAAGCGAGAAGGGCTTACTGATGAGCAGAAGGCTATATTCGACATCCTGCGCCACGGTAAACAATTGGAAGAAAAAGATAAGAAGGCGATTAAGAAAATAGCCATAGATCTTTTGGAAGATCTTAAACAAGAAAAGCTGAAAATAGAGCAGTGGGCCGAAAAATCGGTGACGGCCGCCGCAGTATTTAATACCGTAAACAAAACCCTGTTTGAGGCCCTACCCTATCCCACTTACCAAACCGACGATATCGACCTGAAAACAAACCTGGTATATGAACACCTTAAAACGCGCTACTGGGGCGGCGGAGCCAGCATATATGGAGCCTATTAGTGTGATGCGCTGCGTATAGATGACTTTCCAGGCTTTTATTTCAAATAATTTTTATGGCAATTTAGAAAAAGCTGGATAAGTATTACCTTATGTTTGATTCCGTCACTATTGTAGATACATCGGGCATAGAACATATTGGTCTTGTTGAATTAAGAAACGAAATGCCTTTTTCCTCAATTCCAGTTGCCGACCGGATTACCAATGTGGTTTTCTCAAAACCTTCCACACATAACTAGATTGATTGTAAATATTACACTTTAAGGTATATATGAAAGACTGGTTTATAACGAATTACTGCCGAAGTGTTAAAGTATCCAATACAATATGACCCTGCAGTTGTATGAGGTCTTGGGCATTATATTCATGCAGCTTCAGCACTTTACTGCCCGATTGTAAAAAGCGTGCAATAGCCTTTGCGGGATAAGTATAATAACTGAGTATATTGCCAAAATTGCCTTTATAGGCGGCCCTAAGCTCATGGGCAGCCGACTCGTAAGCTTCTTCTGTAATATCTTTACGGCTTAAGCAATATGCGATCTTTATACCGGTACTGCGCTGCGCTACAGGATATGGACTTATAACCTTGATGCAGGTAATACGATCGGGAAACCGGGTAGATTCGTTTACCTCCCGGGCACGGGCAAGCAATGCATCCAGGTGCCGGTTTATGGTATCAGCTTTAAATTCCCTAACCAATACGCTATGAGCTAATACCCTGCCCCGCATCGAGATCTGCCAGTAACCTTGCCCTATAGCCGATGGCTCTATATAGCCCTGGGCTTCGAGATAATCCAGCAGTTGGGCGGTTTCTTTTTGCTTCCATTTTAGCAGCGGCATTATGCTGCGCACCGAAATAAATTTATCTGCTGTCTTTCGTAATAAGGTACGTATGCGTTTTTTATTTATCATTATCTTTGCAGCTATGGAAAATGCTATAGAATTAATTGCAGGGTTCCTGCTTAGCCTCCTCTCCAGTTCTGTTTATGATTTACTGGTACAATTTCTAAAAAATAAGCATTTTTCCAATAAAACAGGACTCGAACCTAACCTACCGCACATTCTATCATTTAAGTCTGTTAATCAATACTTTATCGTTTTAAATTTTAATCTTTAGGTATATAGTCCGATGTAATTCCAGGTCAATTAATTATTGTAAAGACAATAAAATATTGATAATCAATTGAATAAATGTAAATTTAGTTAAAAATTCTACAGACTGTTTGTATCAGAAAAAACAAATTTATATATTTATATGGCAATCAATAAGCTAAATGAACGATTCGTTATCCCTGGCACATTTTCTATATGTACGCATAAAGCAAACTATAGCACAAAAGCAATATATCAAATGCGTTAGTATAGGATATAGTTATGAGGAAAATTATGGGAATGAATACATAAGCGTTACTTACGATGTAAAAGTAAATGATGCTTATTGGGCAATACCCTCTTTAAATGAGCGGGAGTTTATGTTTGAAGGCAGCCCCAATTATACCTTCACTTTATCTACCAACACCAGCAGGTACGAATATAAAAGAGGATCAAAATTATTATTGCTGCTGGAGTTTCGGAGTATTTATGAAAGTCTTACAGCCAATGCCATACTACAATTGGAAGATGCATTGGACCCTGGTACAGCCATAAAAGTACAGGACATTAGTAAATGGCCACACGCAAATTATGCGGCTAAAGATATACGTGCTGCTTTACAGGACAGGGGCAATGGCTTTAAGTTGGATCGTTTTGAAACCGATACATGGCAATGGGCCAGGCTGCACCGGCTGGCCCGGCAGACGCGAAAAATATATATAGCCGAAAGAACCCGCTTTAAGCTAACGGACACTCTGCTACAACAGTTGTCGGCCATAACCTTAACGGATATACACTCCCTGTTACTAAAGTATGATGTACCCATACACATTAATGGTTTGCATACAATTGATGAAGTGCATGTACATACCGCTAAACTTGCTGAAGCCCTAAAGCAGGAGTTGGCGACCACAGGTTACCGATACCTTGATGAAGCGGTGATCCGCAGGTTAATAGCTTACCTGTATGATCATTTTTTAATAGATCAAAAAAACGAAATACTACACCAGCAGCAAGCAGTCTTTTTAAACAATTTACTAATACAGCAGAACGATATTGTAGAATTAAAAGACGGGTGACTGGTGCAGGCAAATACTATATTGCTGGACTACAACCAGGCTGTACATATCGGGTATACCATTTTAAAGAATAACCTGGAGGTGGGTGAACGGACACGTACAATAAGCCTCGACCGGGTTGCGTACCTTCTGAAAGAAAAAGATTTCTTGCAATACCTGGCCAATAATTCCATTAAGCGTCTTTCTCTTTTGCAGCGTTGGATGGAAAAAGAAAAGTACCGGTAAAAGCAGTAGCGTTTAAGCCGGATCTGTTGCATAAAGATGGATGATGCAAGACCGTATTAGCGCTATTATGGGTCTGTACTATACCCTGGGTGTGCCCCTTGCTCCACTTGTTTATTGTGTATTGGCGGGCCTCACGCATTTAGTTAACACTCAAAAATTAAAATCGGTCTACTGTAATACGCCGTAAATTCAACATTATGGCGAACTTGAAAAAGTTACCAAAATTTGGTAACTTTACATAAAAAAGAAAACGTTATGGGACGTAACACATCAGTATCATTGGGTGATTACTTTGAAGATTTTGTTGAACACAGTATAGCAGCAGGCAGGTATAGCAATGCCAGTGAAGTTATAAGGGCGGGGCTGCGATTGCTGGAAGAAGAAGAAAACAAGGTACAGGCGCTTAAAAAAGCCATTGAAGAAGGCATTAATAGCGGCGTTGCTAAAAATTTTGATGCAAAAAAACATTTGGCCCACTTAAAATCTGCGAAGAGAAAGAATGGCTAAATATGTTTTAACGAATAAGGCAGTTGAAGACCTTACCCGGATTTGGGATTATACTTATGAAGTGTGGTCGGAAAACCAGGCAGATAAGTATTATGAGCTGATCATTTCGACATTTGAGGAAATAGCAGAAAACCCAGATTTGGGCAAAAGCTATGAAAAGATATCGAAAAAGATATTGGGGTTTAAAGTAGGTAAGCACATCATTTTTTACAGGATAATTAAACCCGAAGAAGTTGAAATAGTGAGAATTCTTCATTCAAGAATGGATTTGAAAAGCAGACTGAAGGAATAATTGCTGTCAATTTCTAGCTATACAAAGTAAAAAGACTATCTATGGATGGCTTCACCGCTAACACAACGCTCACCCACCACCTTGCCCTTTCGTCAATCGGCTGCACATATTTCATAGACTTTACCAGTTACAAATCTGTCTTTACCACTCGCATCAATTCTGCCAGGCTTGCAGTAAAAGGAAAGGCAGCTGCCCGGCCTCGCACATAATGGCGCAACTGTTTAAAGTTTCATTGCAGATGGATAAATTCTGGATCTTGTACAGGAGCCAGTTGCAACACCAGATAATGATCCTGGCTAGGATCAGGATAATTTTTGGCTAATAGATCTTGCTTTGAAAAAAGCCGGGGACCTTTACCCACAATTTTCCAAAGCTGGCCAGAGTGTTGTTGCCCTTTGGTGTGTAACAATAGGTATCTGGCGCTTACGGTTTCTTTGCTCAACACTAAGGCGCCAGGGCCATTGCCGGTTCTAAAGTTGTACAAATGGTTTTGCTCTATCCAAGCTAGTTGTGCTGCAGACTTGTAATACCCAATCAATACAAAGCTATCGTCGTGCAATAAATCGCGGTTGGCACCATAGGCTTCGGGCAATGCATCTTTTAAAACATGCTTTGCCTTTGGCTTTTCTTTAAAAATATCAAAGGTATGATAAGCCAGTTTTTCGCGTTGCGATGTACGATTGATAAAATGATCGATCACCGCTAAAATGAAGGCTTTGAGCGCACCGGTACCGTCGTTGGTTTTAGAGGGGCGCACCGGGAAAGCTCCTAAACCGGGTATGATTTCATGAAAGCCCTGCCTGGTCAACGCTTCGCTACCTGGATATAATATATAAGCACCTCCTGTGCGCCGGATGGCATCTTTATAGGCATGCATTTTTAATAAATCTGCATTTTTATAGAGGCCTTTGCGCTGCTCGTTCTTCTCTTGCATTAATACCGCTTCATCTAAGGTTGCCGCATATCCATTGAAGCTATCTACTTTATACTTAGCATCGAAGTGAATATGCACAATCAGTTCTTGCGCTTCTGCTTCCTGCTCTGTAATGCCTGCCGGCCAAAAGGAAAGGGTATAATCGGGCCGCATAGTCATAGTCCAGCTACCCGCGTCGGGATAATCTTTGTGACCCCTAAATGATCGATTGTAACTAAAACGGATCGCCAGTTTTCTGCCACCGGCATTATAGATGCCTTTTATGGGATAGTGTTTGCCTTGTTTTAGGCGCAGGTTAAGGCCTTCATCGGTTGGCTCTATCAATTGTCCTACATCAGTGGGGCTTAGCTGAAACGCTTCTTGAAACAGGGTAAGCAGCTTAAAGAATAGCCAGTATTCATAAAGTGTGGCTACATCTTTTTGCCACCTTGGTACACATCTTCCCCACCCTGCCATACTAGTTTGGCAGCAAGGTTAAACATCAACCAAGTGCGCAATACTTCTCTATAACCCTCTTTGCGTTGTAAAATGGGGCTATTGAGTTTTAAGGTATGAGGTTTGGAAATATTGGTAAAAAAACCGTGATGCAAAAAGGATTCTAGCTTGCGCATCAGCAACAAAGATTCCTGATACAGCTTGGTTTGATGAGCCGCCGCATAATGAATATCGGTGCAAAATTGAAGTAATGTTTCTAATACATGTTTTACAAAACGATTCTCTGGAGTGTCCACTGAATCTATTTTGCGTACAGCTTTAATCTGTTGGGGTATGGTATGCAGTCCGGCACTTTTGAACGTATACTCATCAGCAAGTGGTACGCGGTTACTTCCCTTCAACAGCTCTTTTACCTGTGCATGAGAGAGCCGCCGTATTTGTCTTACGTCTTTTGTGGCTAAAGCGTCTACCCAGCGCGTAACGGGTTCGGTAACGATTTTATTAATAGCTGCTGCAAATTCATCTGTATCAATAACCGACTGTATAAAGGCAAATTTCTGGTATAGCGTTTGGCTGTCTTTACTATAATCTACCTCAAAATAATGGACCGCCGGTGCATTGGATTGCAGCAATAAATCAGTACATTTTTCGGTAATAAATGCCAGCATATCGCGATAATCATCACGGTAGCTAGATTTTATAGATTGTACCTCTAAGGCTACCTGGCTAACAGCAGCTGTCTGCTGTTGATGGTAAATAGGGATATTTAAAGTGCCTACAAAAATATTGGGGGCAATAGTTCCCATATTAGGTTTCGCTTATGTGGCGTGATGATGTTTGCTCCAATATCGCCTAAGCGATAGGCCGGATGGCTCCAGGTAAAATCATAAAAGCAGCCTTCTACTAATTGAAAACGTGCTTCATTATACGCCACAGCGCTGCCCTCAGCATCAAACAATGTGTTGGGCTGGCGCGCATCCACATATAGCTGCAGCTCAGCTTCTATATGATCGAATGAAATGGCTATGGAGGATACACTTTTCATATTTAAGCTTCTGCAAAACTGGCAAATCCGTTATCTATAGCTCCTTTATACATACGTACTATTTTTTCGAGCGATAAAGGATATAACACCTGCTTCTGGTTATAATTGTAGTCTTCCAACTCAAATATATCCTTTTCGATATGGCTAATTTTATCGACATTTTTAGAATTTTCAACGCACAGCTTACCTAAAGCAATCAGCACAGGACAAAGCTTGCGGCGCGAGCCGTGTAGCTTGGGCAGTAGTTTTTGCATAATAGCTATGTCTAATTGCTCATTTAAAGTGAGCGCGCTATTAATGGTGCCGAGTTGATACAATAAATGCAACATTTCTGTAGCGCTTCTATAGCCAAACTCAGCGCCAAGTTTTCTTAACTCCTTAAAGAACTGGAGCAGGGTTTTATGAACCTGCGCTGCTTTCCGGGGCAATTGTTTCCTACATAAATCCGCTGTGTTTTACACCAAAAAGCCTGTATTTTATGTACCTTTAGGCTTGCATAATCTAATTTGAAAAAACTAAATTTGCTCCTATGACAACACATACTGCTATGCCGAACCATAAAGTACACGAAGGCCGCAACATTAAACGTTTCCGCGAGATGCTGGGTATAAAACAAGATGCCCTGGCTTTTGACCTCAACATGAGCCAGCAGGCCGTATCCCTGCTTGAGCAGAAGGAAACGATTGATACTCCCCTACTTCAAAAATATCTGCCCTATTGAAAATACCTGTAGAGGCGATCCAGAATTTTGATGAAGAGCAGGCGGTGAATGTAATCGCGAATACTTTTAATAAAGAGGCTATGATTGGAACATCAGTAGTTGCTACAATCAATAACAATCCCATTGATGAACTAATGAAGCTACATGAGGAGAAAATGGCTCTTTATGAAAGAATGATAAAAGCACAAGATGAAATGATTGCCAGATATGAGCAGTTGATAAATAACAGGTAGTTTTTATTTTGGGCGTGCCCCTGCCCTATTTGTTGTTGATATTTTAGTGGGCAGGGTCGGGCTACTGTGGGGTGCGCTGCGCTTCCGTGCTTTGCACCGGCTCCTTGCAGTCGCCGCCCGCCGTATCCCTCACGCGGATGTAATATTCTCCAATAGTAATCCAATATCTTAAGTTAACAATAATGAAAACAAAGGGCTTTTTCAGGCATACATATTTTAATACTTATTATTATGCCAATATTGTCAATAATGTTTTGTCCGGCGACGCTGAGCTCCTGGGCTTCATAAGTAACTTTTTCGCCGATGAAGGCATATTATATAAACTGGCAGAACCGTTTCAAAAAAAAAGTGCATTTCATGTATTCATTCAGCATATTGTAGGTGAATTTTTTGACAATGATATGCACGAGCACGATGAACGTGATTTTAAGTATTGTCAATTACACGCCCGTGATAAGTTCACTCCCTACGCGGTACATGCGTTAGACGATTATAATATGGAAAACTACCTGGATGGAGAAGAGTTCAAGACCTATGATGATGTTGAAAAGTATCATGAAGAACTTTATTTGACTGGCATATTATGGGATTTATACGAAAAAATTGCAGACGAAATTTTCTACCTGATGTTTAATAACCGCAAAATATTGTTATTATTTAATGATATGATAGCACAGCGCATGGATCGTATAAACTTAGTAGATTTTGACGAAGAAGAATATGAACAAGCTGCAAAGTATTTTACAAAAGCAGGTATCCTTAAACGGGTGCATATACCGGAATGGTGCAAGAAAGCTGTTTATTTCAGGGATCGCGGCAGGTGCTGCTTATGTCACAAAGACCTATCAGGGATCGTCTCTATGAATAATAAAAACCATTACGATCATATTATGCCCCTTGCGCAGGGCGGCTTAAATGATGTAGCAAATATTCAATTACTTTGTGACAGTTGTAATACAAGTAAAGGGGCAAGAAGCATCGTAACATCTGAACTTTATGAAAGCTGGTTTTAATTACATATTGTAAATGCCGCTAAATTCGGTATCATCTAAGTATATTTTGCAATCAGAAATAGAAGAATGCTTCTTGTCAATAATAACTATTGCAGATTGCTCTATTAAAAAGTAGGGTTTTCCAGTATTGATTTGTTTGTGAGGTTGAATTAGCTTTGTGGCTCAGGATCAAAAGCTGTTACTACAACAGCTCATAAGTAAAAAACAGTAACAAAAAACGGGGAAAACCCCGGTTTTTAACGAAAAATGAAAAGTATTTTTGTATTGTTAAGAAAAATACTGTAGTAAAAGAATAATAAAATTACTGAAATTTGCAAACTATTGTGTATAAAATAGTTAAATTTAGTAATACATTTGGACCGAATGAAAAAACGACTAAAAACGGCAATAATCTTCCGCTCAGCGGGCTTAAAGCAGTAGATTTTTTCTGCGGCGGTGGCGGCATGAGTTATGGTATGAAGATGGCCGGAATTAATGTTCTGGCCGGTATAGATTACGAAGAACAGTGTAGAGAAACATATGAATCAAATATAGATGGTGCTCAGTTTATTCTGGCCAATGTTTTTGAGTTGAAAGAGCAGCAACTTCAAAAAAACTAGGACTAAAAGAAACGACGATGAGTTGATACTCATCGGTTGTAGCCCCTGCCAGTTTTGGAGTATCATAAACACTGACAAGAAAAAATCAAGTGAATCTAAAAACTTATTGATCGAATTCAGAAGGTTTGTAGAATATTTCAGACCAGGCTTTGTTGTGGTAGAAAATGTACCTGGTGTATTGCGGCAAAAAGAAGAAAGCGGACTGGCAGGATTTATACATTGGCTCGAAACAGAAGGCTATAAAAGTGCATTTTGATGTTCACAATGTTTGCGATTACGGTGTACCTCAAAGCAGAAAAAGATTTACACTGGTTGCCAACCGGGTTATCGACGAAGCTATTTTTCCTGCTAAACTAAATTCGAAACCGATAACGGTGTCTGATGTACTCGGTGAGCAAAATGGTTTTCCGAAGATTTCGCACGGTCATAAAGATACTACTCCTTTTATACATACGGTACAAAAGATAAGTAGTATTAATGCTGAAAGATTACAATATATAAAAAAGACGGGGTACCAGATTTGGCTTCGCCAATATAGAGCACTTGCAATTAAAGTGTTTTATAGGCAGAGACGATTCTTTTAAAGATACTTACGGCAGACTTTGGTGGAACAGACCATCACCTACGATTACAACCAAGTTTTTCAGTATTTCCAATGGCAGATTTATACACCCGGAAGAAGACAGACCGTTATCATTGAGAGAAGGTGCCACTTTGCAATCCTTTCCTAAAACATATAAATTTTATGGTCCCAGCATTGCTTCTATAGCACGCCTTATTGGTAATGCCGTTCCACCCGAATATGCCAGACATATAGGTATGGCTATAAAAAAACATGCAAATGCAATTTAGAACGAAAGCCCGGGCTGTTGATTTATTGGGAAAAGGACAAATTGCCGATTTACCTACTGCCATTACAGAATTATGGAAAAACGGTTATGATGCTTATGCCGATAGCCTGAGAGCTGATTTATACAAAGAAGGTTACAAAGGACTTTCAAAAACTTACTTCGCCATTTCTGATGACGGTAAAGGAATGTCCGACACGGATATCTTAGATAAATGGCTGGTGCTGGGAACAGACTCAAAGTCCAGGGCGGAACTGGAGCAGGAGTCTGAAGATACGCTGTGGAAAAAGCCCCGTATTAAAGCAGGCGAAAAAGGTATAGGACGCTTGTCTGTAGCCTATTTAGGCAACCCTATGCTGATGCTGACTAAGAAAATGGGCTATCCTTTGCAAGCAGTATATTTTGATTGGAGGTTGTTAGAAAATTATAATTTATTTCTGGACGACATTGTTATTCCTATTCAATCTGTCGAAAATATCGAGTTATTAGAAACAGCATTTTCTAAATTGAAGCGGATGTTTTTGTCAAACTTTGATAAAGAGTCTGACGCAGATGGTAACCCGATTTGGGAAGACAAACAAATAGATTTAAAATCGGTTATTATTTCAGAGACGAAAAATACAATATTAGAAGAACCTGTTTTAAACCATATATCTTCTTTTTTCACTCAGATGACGCACACGGAACTATGTTCTTGATTTTTGACCCTATTAATCAAATCATAGAGCTTTCAGAAAAAGATGATGATAATAGAGATGAAAAAATGTTTGTGCTCACCAGTTTATCAGGCTTTACAAATCCGTTTAAAGAGAAAACAATACACATTTCTACTATTATAAATATTCACACTGAATCTGAACAATATGATTTACTTACTTCATCTGGCAATTTTTTCACGAGAAGCGATTTTGACTTAGCAGATGTTTTTATAAATGGGAAATTTGATGGCAAGGGAGGGTTTAAAGGACAAATAAGAATTTATGACCAAATCATAGATTACGATTATTTGAACCCGAGGCAAAGAAAATCATCGTCCTTCTACGGTGAAATTCCTATTGAATTAGGCTACTCTCAAGGTGAAGAAAAATCATCACTTCTTACAGAGCAACAGTTCGCAGGGTTAAAAGCAAAAGCCACTTTATATGGTGGATTATATATTTATAGAGATGAATTTAGAGTGCTGCCTTATGGGAGGTACAATGCAGATTTTCTAAATTTTGAAGAGAGGCGATCCAAAAGGGCGGGAACTTATTATTTTTCCTACAGAAGAATGTTTGGCTACCTTGGACTCGAAAGAGATAAAAATCCAAAGCTAATAGATAAATCAAGTCGCGAAGGTTTAATTGCCAATACCCAGTATCAATCTTTCGTAAATGATGTTATTGGTTTTTTTGTAACACTAGCGCAAGACTATTTTGCTACTGAAGCCAAAGAATCACTTTTTCTGGATAAGAAGAAACAAATTAACGCTCAAAATGAGGCTTTACAAGCCGATAAAGCCAGAGAAAAGGCGGAAAAAATTGCATTTACCAAATCATTGACCAGTTATCCGCAAAGGTTAGAAGAACATCAAACAAAATATGAACACCTGCTGACTACACTGGATGAAAAACTGAATAACATTAATATCACCTACTCGGAGGTTGAAGATATTTTGGACGAAATTCAAAAACTAGATTTAGAGTTTAAAGGTTTGGTCCCGAAAGTTCCTAAGCGATATAAACCTACGGAGACCCAAAAAGAACGATTGTATAAATTTGAAAGCCGCCTTAATAATTATATTGAATTGGTAACCCCCGAAGAGAAGCATTAAATAAAAAGGCGCAGGACAAACTGGAGATCAGGGATTTAAAGATCGATTTTACCAAAAAATATAACGGGTATATTTCAGCCCTGGAAAAATCACTTAATGAATACCGGCAACAGCTAGATGAAAAATCTGATTCTTTAATGAAGGATTACAGAGAACGGGCAAAACGTCTAAGTAACTCACTTTCTGAAAATAAAGAAAAAACGCTTAATACTATAGTCTCTAAAGAGCAGGTGGGCCAATTCACCAATGAGGTAGAAAACCTGTACAGCACACTACTAGCAGAAGCGGAAAAAACATTGTTTCCGCTGGTAGAACATATTAAGCGATTATCCTTTGATATTGATGAAGAGCAAGTTCAAGGTGCTTATAAAGCACAGTATGAGCAAATGAAATATCAATGGGAACAAACAAGAGATACAGCTCAATTGGGTATTGCTGTTGAAATTATTGACCATGAGTTTAACCAGCTGTACGCAAAAATAAATAATCAATTAGGCGTGTTACGTGAAAATAATGAGGTCAATTCGATTTCAGAGTTTAATTTTTTAGAAAGAAATTTTAAACAATTAGAAGATAAATATGCACTATTATCACCTTTATATCGGATATCCGGCGCATTGGTAAAAGATATTGCGGGAAACACTATTTATAATTACTTACTTGATTTTTTGAAAATCAAATAAAAGAATACGATATACAATTTGAAGTATCTGACGATTTCAAAAACCATTCTATCAGTATTAAAGAACCTGTAATTCACACCGTATTTATAAACATTATCAATAACGCAATTTATTGGATGCGCAATAAAGAACAACGCATCATTAAGCTTGATTATTTGCCTGATAGTAAGGAAATCGTTATTGCTAATTCGGGAGAAAAGATACCCGATTATAGACTTGATAAAATATGTGACCTTTTCTATTCTCAGCGTCCTAACGGCAGAGGTATCGGACTTTATTTATCGAAACAAAGTTTAAACGAAGCCGGCCTGGATATTTATGCAACTAATGATAAAACCTATAACTCTTTAAACGGAGCATGCTTCGTGATAAACCAAACTATTGAAGGAAATGTATAGTGATAAAGCATTTGCCATATTAAATTCATCTATAAATTCTGCTGTTTTTATTGATGATAAAGCTAAAGATTTTTATTCCGGAACCCCGATTGACACAGGTGTAGTAGAAGAAAAATTATCGGGGGCATTGTTTAAAACATTCAAAGAGAATGGAAAAAGCCTGCTAGTTCATAAGTTTCAAAAAGAGCAGATAACAGATAATTCTTTGATAAATTATTTGTTTACAGGAAAAGATTTGATACTATTAGATTGGGAGCTGAATGACAATGATGGACAACAATATTCATTAGAACTACTTGCGAAATCCATAGAAGCGCCATACATTAATTTTTGCTGCATTTACTCAAGGGCGGCAAATTTTGATAAGATACCTCTCTATTTAACAGCATACTTTTCTGGTTTGCAAAAAGACGAAATTGAAAATATAAAGAATACCTATGCTCATGTAACAATAGAAGAAATTGCAGAATTTCAGAGAAACCCTAGCAATAGTATTGATTCATTTTTTGAAGATAATCAGATAGTCTTAGATGAATTTCCTATTGAAAGGTTTAGAGATAAGTCGAAAAACATAGTACTTGATCTAATTAACATTTCTCTTGACTACGAAAAGTACTTTTTCAAAAAGAAAATTATATTAACCACGAAGTAATTTATTCAGGAGAAGATTCTTTTATTATAAATAATACTTTTGTTCTGGCTATAAAAAAGGAAGAAGGCGATTCCGACTATAGTCATTTAATTAGAAGGATATCAGATCAGGTAATAAAGAATAAAAGCAGTTTTTTTCAATTGCTAGGACTGGAAATGCAATCCGTATTTAACAAAAATGAACGCTTTATTGATGAAACAATTTTAAAATCTTCCACAGAAGCACTTTTTCAATTCAGAAATCATATTAAGGATGATAAAACATTTGGAATTATTGTCAAGAAACTTTTGTTAGAGCAAGCAACTCTAAAATTAAGAACGGCAAAACTAGAATTATTGAAAGAAGACTTTTTAAACTTTAAAAGTGTAGAATTAGAAAAAAAGCACCGACAGTTGAAGACTTATTTCAGTTGAACGTCTTTTACAATGCTGTTTCTGTAAAAAGTTTAAATTCGGAAGATATACCAAATTTAAATTTCGGAGATGTTTTTCAAGGCTCAGGAGAAGACTATTATCTATGCATAACAGCTTTGTGTGATTGTTATTACCCAAACAAAATTGAATCAAATTTTTACTTTGCAAAAGGTAAAGAGTTTCCGGATGTGGAAACTGCATTGCGATTAGGCGACACTGCATTTCTGAGTTTTCTGCCTAACAATAAAGTAGTACAATGGGGGATGCAGAGATTGTAAAGAAGGGGAAAATTAAAAAACAGGACGGAGAAACAGATGAGCAATTTTATAATAGAAAGCTAGAGGCAGAATTAAGAGCTTACAAGTCTTTTCTTTATAAACCCTTTTATATTAAACCTAAAGTTTACAACGTCGAAAGAAACAAGCTTATAGATAACAAAATCAGAATTTGGGATATAACTAATAAGTTTACTAAAGAACAAATTGATCAAAATCTTAATTATTTTGATGTTAAGTATATAACTACATTACGCAATGATTATGCTCAAAGGATAGCGAACCATGCATTCGGTCACCCTTCAAGAGTAGGCGTTGATTTTGTGAAGATTTAGTCATGTTTGAAATAGGTAATAAATATACCAAACGGGATATCTACAAGATTCTTGATGTACCTCCAGAAAGACAAAGAGGTGCCTGGGATAAAGGGTACAGAGAATATGAAGGAAATTATTTCATTTTCTCCAATGTAGGCATTCCTGGTAGAACGGGCCATGACTACAATAACTATTGGGATGGAGACTTGTTTGTATGGGAAGGTGCTACAACATCCCATTTAAAACAACCCCAAATAGATGCAATGCTTCATCCTGCCGAAGAGCAGAAAATATTCTTGTTTACACGTACAGAAGATAAGGCACCCTTTGTATTTGAAGGAAATGTAGTTGCAAAAGAATACCAAAATACAACGCCGGTTAAAGTTGTTTGGAAATTTGAAAATTATCCATATAATTTATTAGAAGAACCTACTTACTCTGGGCTGTCCAAAAATACACATTTGCGAGAAGGTACCACTTCGAAAATTTCAGTAAATAAGTATGAGCGTAATCCGCTGGCAAGAAGAATGTGTATAGCATATCATGGTGCATTGTGTAAGGTTTGCCAATTCGACTTCTATTTAATATATGGCGATATTGGGAAAGGATATATTCATGTACATCATATAATTCCTATATCTTCTATTGGAAAGGAATATGTATTTAATCCCGAGCAAGATTTAATTCCAGTCTGTCCTAATTGTCATTCCATAATCCACAAAAGAAAACCCATATTTAGTATTGAGGAATTGAAGGGAATTGTAGAGGAAAGAAGAATAACTTGTAGAAGTTAAGACTTAATCTGACAGTTGGGGTTAATTTAGAGTAACGACAAACTAAATTAATAACCCCCAAAAGTCAGATTATGAATTCTGCAACTAAGTTAATCAAATCCAGAGTTGGCTTACTCAATTTAGCCGAACAATTGAACAATGTGACTCGTGCCTGTAAATTAATGGGTACTAGCCGTGACAGTTTTTACCGTCTTAAACAACTCTATGAGACTGGAGGAGAAGAGGCTCTCAGAGAAATAAGTCGCCGTAAACCCATTCCCAAAAATCGTGTAGACCCAGCAGTTGAGAATGCTGTTGTTAAAATGGCATTCGATTTTCCAGCCTATGGCCAATCCAGAGCTTCCAATGAACTTCGCAAGCAGGGTATTTTTATTTCAGCAGCTGGCGTTCGTTGTGTGTGGCAACGGCATGATCTGGAGATTTTTGAAAAACGTCTCAAGGCTCTGGAGGCTCGCGTAGCTCAGGACGGTTTGATCCTTACGGAAGCCCAGGTTATAGCGATGGAACGGAAAAAAGAAAAGCAAGAAGCCCATGGGGAAATTGAAACGGAGCATCCTGGTTATCTAGGTTCCCAGGACACCTATTATGTTGGCACAATTAAAGGTGTAGGTAGGATTTATCAACAAACCTTCATTGACACCTATAGCCGGGTAGCTTTTGCTAAGCTTTTTATACAAGCAAACATGCTATTACATCGGCAGATATTCTCAATGATAAAGTTCTTCCATTCTTTGACGAACATGAAATACCAATGCTCAGAATACTTACTGATAGAGGAACTGAGTTTAACGGAAGACCCGAAAATCATGAGTATGAATTATATCTACAGATTGAAGGTATAGATCACAGCAAAACGAAAGTGCGCCATCCCCAAAGTAATGGAATTTGCGAACGCTTACACCGTACCATGCAGGATGAGTTCTATGCAATCGCCTTCCGAAGAAAGCTCTACCAGGATCTTCAAACTTTACAAAATGATCTGGACGAGTGGCTGGACCATTACAACAATGAGCGACCTCACAGTGGCAGATTTTGCTTTGGTAAAACTCCACTGCAAACTTTTAAAGAATCGCTTACCTTAGCCAAACAAAAACTGCTGGATCAAGTGAGTCCAGCAGCCTAATTAATTTAATCTGTATCCCTTTTGAAAATTTAAAAATTAGCCCCCTGACTGTACGATCAAGTACTAACTATTACAAAATTTTTAACTTCTAAGCTGAAATACAATGTCCTGAAGCGTCTCTTGCAATTTTGCCTTTTTAAGGCTACAACCCCAAATAACTAACACTTTCCACCCTCTTGCTTCAAGGGTATTTATCGCTTTACAATCGTTGCTAATATTGCCGTTAATTTTATTAAACCACCATTCTGTTTTAGTCTGAGGAAGCGCAGCATATTTACAATCTTCATGTCCATGCCAAAAACAACCGTGAACGAAGATTACAGTTTTATATTTAGGCAAAACAATATCCGGCTTTCCGGGCAATTTTTTATCATGTAATCTATAACGGAAGCCTTGTGCGAAAAGGAATTTGCGAACCAACATTTCAGGTTTGGTATCTTTGCCCTTAACCTGGCTCATATTATAACTTCGCGTTGCTTTATCATGTACGTCTGCCATCCTGGTTCACAAGTTAATTCTACAAAAGTAACTTTTAGTATGTTTTTTTCTGCTAAACTTGTGTGTGTGATAATGTTTCCCGCGTGAGGGATAGCAGCGCGTAGCCCATAGCCATGGCCCTTAGCCGGGGCGAGGACTACAAGCGGATAGCCCGGCCCCGGTATGGGGTTTGGGAGCAGCGCTTTATTACATTCGCGAAGGCTATAAGGTGTACCTTGCTGCACTTTTGCCCCATCGGCCCATACCGGGGGTACGCCCTCAAAGAAAAAATAAAAATAAAAGTACTGCCGCCTCCTCGCCGCTGCCCCTGGTACCCGCTTTTTGAATCAATGAGGCACATCAAATTTAAATGCTAATTTTGTTAGTATATGATGCAGCGATCCGCAGTGCAGACTTACTTCCCTACATAACGGCCAGGTGCCCTTGAAGCCTTATCATTTTTAGACAGGTCTAAGTTAGACAAATTGGTGATTGTTCATTTAAAATATATGATTGTTGGAGCAAATGGTTGATCAGGGTTCTGCTGTTGCCGTTCAGTCATATGTTTTAAATGAAGTGCCGGCAGGGCCGACTGATGGGCCTTTGCCGGCGTTTGATTGTTTAACGATTGATGCGGCATTAGGTGGTTAGCCATGCTGCCACTCATCGTTGAGTATTCTGAGTTCCTCTAATGATTCAAACAAATACGCATCTAGCACATCTTCTGTATGTTCTGTTTAATCTTTCTATATAGTATTTTGCATCGGCTTGCCGGGTTGTATGTATTTAATAATTATTGATCGATCACTGCACCATTCACTAAAAAGCTTTTCCGGTGAACTCTGGCCCATTGTCTACTCTTACTTGAAGAGGCTTTCTCTTCTGCAGTGATCTGCTCCAGTATCCTCAGTTACTTCTGACCGGTGATAGAATAATCGTACCATACTGCAAGTGACTCTCTCGTACAGTCATCCACCACCTTAAATATGCGCAATTTTCTACCGCTCACCAGGCTATCAGACATGAAGTCCATACTGTAACTTTGGTTGGGCAGTAATTGCTTTTGAAGCGGTTCTTTGATTCGTGAGGAAGCCTTTTCTTATGCCTTCTGCGCCTGCACAGGTTCATCTCACGATACACGTAGCACGGCTTCTGGCCCATTTGTTTCCCTTCAATGCGGATGATCGCATAGTACTTATCAAAACCTCGTGTTGGAAAACGATCCGCCAAAGAACTAAGCTTATCGATAATGGCGCCTATCATCCTTACCACTTCGATAATACCAAAGAGAGCGTTGCAAATGAATTACTCTGCAAGCCCTGCCAACACTAATGGATTGTTCTTATCATAGATTCCTGCCAGCTCTCGTTTTTGACAGGGCTTTATAACTTTTTTTTCGATAATGTGTTTGGCAAGCTGATGATCAAGCATCAACTCTGCATACAT
>NZ_JAKWBK010000001.1 GCF_022512515.1 Paraniabella hibiscisoli | reverse complement strand
GAGCGATAAAGGATATAACACCTGCTTCTGGTTATAATTAGCAGTCTTCCAACTCAAATATATCCTTTTCGATATGGCTAATTTTATCGACATTTTTAGAATTTTCAACGCACAGCTTACCTAAAGCAATCAACAGGACAAAGCTTGCGGCGCGAGCCACGTGTAGCTTGGCCAGTAATTTTTGCATAATGGCTATGTCTAATTGCTCATTTAAAGTGGCGCGTATTAATGGTGCCGAGTTGATACAATAAATGCAACATTTCTGTGAGCGCTTCTATAGCCAAACTCAGCGCCAAGTTTTTCTTAACTCCTTAAAGAACTGGAGCAGGGTTTTATGAACCTGCGCTTTGCTTTCCGGGGCAATTGTTTCCTACATAAATCCGCTGTGTTTTACCAAAAAAGCCTGTATTTTATGTACCTTTAGGCTTGCATAATCTAATTTGAAAAAACTAAATTTGCTCTATGACAACACATACTGCTATGCCGAACCATAAAGTACACGAAGGCCGCAACATTAAACGCGTTTCCGCGATGCTGGGTATAAAACAAGATGCCTGGCTTTTGACCTCAACGCGAGCCAGCAGGCCGTATCCTGCTTGAGCAGAAGGAAACGATGATACTCCCCTACTTCAAAAAATATCTGCCCTATTGAAAATACCTGTAGAGGCGATCCAGAATTTTGATGAAGAGCAGGCGGTGAATGTAATCGCGAATACTTTTAATAAAGAGGCTATGATTGGAACATCAGTAGTTGCTACAATCAATAACAATCCCATTGATGAACTAATGAAGCTACATGAGGAGAAAATGGCTCTTTATGAAAGAATGATAAAAGCACAAGATGAAATGATTGCCAGATATGAGCAGTTGATAAATAACAGGTAGTTTTTATTTTGGGCGTGCCCTGCCCTGTTTGTTGTTGATATTTTAGTGGGGGTCGGGCTACTGTAGGGTGCGCTGCGCTTCCGTGCTTTGCAATCGCCTCCTTGCAGTCGCCGCCCGCCGTATCCCCTCACGCGGATGTAATATTCTCAATAGTAATCCAATATCTTAAGTTAACAATAATGAAAACAAAGGGCTTTTCAGGCATACATATTTTAATACTTATTATTATGCCAATATTGTCAATAATGTTTTGTCCGCGACGTTGAGGCTCCTGGCTTCATAAGTAACTTTTTCGCCGATGAAGGCATATTATATATAACTGGCAGAACCGTTTCAAAAAAAGTGCATTTCATGTATTCATTCAGCATATATTGTAGGTGAATTTTTTGACAATGATATGCACGAGCACGATGAACGTGATTTTAAGTATTGTCAATTACACGCCCGTGATAAGTTCACTCTACGCGGTACATGCGTTAGACGATTATAATATGGAAAACTACCTGGATGGAGAAGAGTTCAAGACCTATGATGATGTTGAAAAGTATCATGAAGAACTTTATTTGACTGGCATATTATGGGATTTATACGAAAAAATTGCAGACGAAATTTTCTACCTGATGTTTAATAACCGCAAAATATTGTTATTATTTAATGATATGATAGCACAGCGCATGGATCGTATAAACTTAGTAGATTTTGACGAAGAAGAATATGAACAAGCTGCAAAGTATTTTACAAAAGCAGGTATCCTTAAACGGGTGCATATACCGGAATGGTGCAAGAAAGCTGTTTATTTCAGGGATCGCGGCAGGTGCTGCTTATGTCACAAAGACCTATCAGGGATCGTCTCTATGAATAATAAAACCATTACGATCATATTATGCCCCTTGCGCAGGGCGGCTTAAATGATGTAGCAAATATTCAATTACTTTGTGACAGTTGTAATACAAGTAAAGGGGCAAGAAGCATCGTAACATCTGAACTTTATGAAAGCTGGTTTTAATTACATATTGTAAATGCCGCTAAATTCGGTATCATCTAAGTATATTTTGCAATCAGAAATAGAAGAATGCTTCTTGTCAATAATAACTATTGCAGATTGCTCTATTAAAAAGTAGGGTTTTCCAGTATTGATTTGTTTGTGAGGTTGAATTAGCTTTGTGGCTCAGGATCAAAAGCTGTTACTACAACAGCTCATAAGTAAAAAAAAGTAACAAAAAACGGGGAAAACCCCGGTTTTTAACGAAAAATGAAAAGTATTTTTGTATTGTTAAGAAAAATACTGTAGTAAAAGAATAATAAAATTACTGAAATTTGCAAACTATTGTGTATAAAATAGTTAAATTTAGTAATACATTTGGACCGAATGAAAAAAACGACTAAAAACGGCAATAATCTTCCGCTCAGCGGGCTTAAAGCAGTAGATTTTTCTGCGGCGGTGGCGGCATGAGTTATGGTATGAAGATGGCCGGAATTAATGTTCTGGCCGGTATAGATTACGAAGAACAGTGTAGAGAAACATATGAATCAAATATAGATGGTGCTCAGTTTATTCTGGCCAATGTTTTTGAGTTGAAAGAGCAGCAACTTCAAAAAAACTAGGACTAAAAGAAACGACGATGAGTTGATACTCATCGGTTGTAGCCCTGCCAGTTTTGGAGTATCATAAACACTGACAAGAAAAAATCAAGTGAATCTAAAAACTTATTGATCGAATTCAGAAGGTTTGTAGAATATTTCAGACCAGGCTTTGTTGTGGTAGAAAATGTACCTGGTGTATTGCGGCAAAAGAAGAAAGCGGACTGGCAGGATTTATACATTGGCTCGAAACAGAAGGCTATAAAGTGCATTTTGATGTTCACAATGTTTGCGATTACGGTGTACCTCAAAGCAGAAAAAGATTTACACTGGTTGCCAACCGGGTTATCGACGAAGCTATTTTTCCTGCTAAACTAAATTCGAAACCGATAACGGTGTCTGATGTACTCGGTGAGCAAAATGGTTTTCCGAAGATTTCGCACGGTCATAAAGATACTACTCCTTTTATACATACGGTACAAAAGATAAGTAGTATTAATGCTGAAAGATTACAATATATAAAAAAGACGGGGTACCAGATTTGGCTTCGCCAATATAGAGCACTTGCAATTAAAGTGTTTTATAGGCAGAGACGATTCTTTTAAAGATACTTACGGCAGACTTTGGTGGAACAGACCATCACCTACGATTACAACCAAGTTTTTCAGTATTTCCAATGGCAGATTTATACACCCGGAAGAAGACAGACCGTTATCATTGAGAGAAGGTGCCACTTTGCAATCCTTTCCAAAACATATAAATTTTATGGTCCCAGCATTGCTTCTATAGCACGCCTTATTGGTAATGCCGTTCCACCCGAATATGCCAGACATATAGGTATGGCTATAAAAAACATGCAAATGCAATTTAGAACGAAAGCCCGGGCTGTTGATTTATTGGGAAAAGGACAAATTGCCGATTTACCTACTGCCATTACAGAATTATGGAAAAACGGTTATGATGCTTATGCCGATAGCCTGAGAGCTGATTTATACAAAGAAGGTTACAAAGGACTTTCAAAAACTTACTTCGCCATTTCTGATGACGGTAAAGGAATGTCCGACACGGATATCTTAGATAAATGGCTGGTGCTGGGAACAGACTCAAAGTCCAGGGCGGAACTGGAGCAGGAGTCTGAAGATACGCTGTGGAAAAAGCCCCGTATTAAAGCAGGCGAAAAAGGTATAGGACGCTTGTCTGTAGCCTATTTAGGCAACCCTATGCTGATGCTGACTAAGAAAATGGGCTATCCTTTGCAAGCAGTATATTTTGATTGGAGGTTGTTAGAAAATTATAATTTATTTCTGGACGACATTGTTATTCCTATTCAATCTGTCGAAAATATCGAGTTATTAGAAACAGCATTTTCTAAATTGAAGCGGATGTTTTTGTCAAACTTTGATAAAGAGTCTGACGCAGATGGTAACCCGATTTGGGAAGACAAACAAATAGATTTAAAATCGGTTATTATTTCAGAGACGAAAAATACAATATTAGAAGAACCTGTTTTAAACCATATATCTTCTTTTTTCACTCAGATGACGCACACGGAACTATGTTCTTGATTTTTGACCCTATTAATCAAATCATAGAGCTTTCAGAAAAAGATGATGATAATAGAGATGAAAAAATGTTTGTGCTCACCAGTTTATCAGGCTTTACAAATCCGTTTAAAGAGAAAACAATACACATTTCTACTATTATAAATATTCACACTGAATCTGAACAATATGATTTACTTACTTCATCTGGCAATTTTTTCACGAGAAGCGATTTTGACTTAGCAGATGTTTTTATAAATGGGAAATTTGATGGCAAGGGAGGGTTTAAAGGACAAATAAGAATTTATGACCAAATCATAGATTACGATTATTTGAACCCGAGGCAAAGAAAATCATCGTCCTTCTACGGTGAAATTCCTATTGAATTAGGCTACTCTCAAGGTGAAGAAAAATCATCACTTCTTACAGAGCAACAGTTCGCAGGGTTAAAAGCAAAAGCCACTTTATATGGTGGATTATATATTTATAGAGATGAATTTAGAGTGCTGCCTTATGGGAGGTACAATGCAGATTTTCTAAATTTTGAAGAGAGGCGATCCAAAAGGGCGGGAACTTATTATTTTTCCTACAGAAGAATGTTTGGCTACCTTGGACTCGAAAGAGATAAAAATCCAAAGCTAATAGATAAATCAAGTCGCGAAGGTTTAATTGCCAATACCCAGTATCAATCTTTCGTAAATGATGTTATTGGTTTTTTTGTAACACTAGCGCAAGACTATTTTGCTACTGAAGCCAAAGAATCACTTTTTCTGGATAAGAAGAAACAAATTAACGCTCAAAATGAGGCTTTACAAGCCGATAAAGCCAGAGAAAAGGCGGAAAAAATTGCATTTACCAAATCATTGACCAGTTATCCGCAAAGGTTAGAAGAACATCAAACAAAATATGAACACCTGCTGACTACACTGGATGAAAAACTGAATAACATTAATATCACCTACTCGGAGGTTGAAGATATTTTGGACGAAATTCAAAAACTAGATTTAGAGTTTAAAGGTTTGGTCCCGAAAGTTCCTAAGCGATATAAACCTACGGAGACCCAAAAAGAACGATTGTATAAATTTGAAAGCCGCCTTAATAATTATATTGAATTGGTAACCCCCGAAGAGAAGCATTAAATAAAAAGGCGCAGGACAAACTGGAGATCAGGGATTTAAAGATCGATTTTACCAAAAATATAACGGGTATATTTCAGCCCTGGAAAAATCACTTAATGAATACCGGCAACAGCTAGATGAAAAATCTGATTCTTTAATGAAGGATTACAGAGAACGGGCAAAACGTCTAAGTAACTCACTTTCTGAAAATAAAGAAAAAACGCTTAATACTATAGTCTCTAAAGAGCAGGTGGGCCAATTCACCAATGAGGTAGAAAACCTGTACAGCACACTACTAGCAGAAGCGGAAAAAACATTGTTTCCGCTGGTAGAACATATTAAGCGATTATCCTTTGATATTGATGAAGAGCAAGTTCAAGGTGCTTATAAAAAGCACAGTATGAGCAAATGAAATATCAATGGGAACAAACAAGAGATACAGCTCAATTGGGTATTGCTGTTGAAATTATTGACCATGAGTTTAACCAGCTGTACGCAAAAATAAATAATCAATTAGGCGTGTTACGTGAAAATAATGAGGTCAATTCGATTTCAGAGTTTAATTTTTTAGAAAGAAATTTTAAACAATTAGAAGATAAATATGCACTATTATCACCTTTATATCGGATATCCGGCGCATTGGTAAAAGATATTGCGGGAAACACTATTTATAATTACTTACTTGATTTTTTGAAAATCAAATAAAAGAATACGATATACAATTTGAAGTATCTGACGATTTCAAAAACCATTCTATCAGTATTAAAGAACCTGTAATTCACACCGTATTTATAAACATTATCAATAACGCAATTTATTGGATGCGCAATAAAGAACAACGCATCATTAAGCTTGATTATTTGCCTGATAGTAAGGAAATCGTTATTGCTAATTCGGGAGAAAAGATACCCGATTATAGACTTGATAAAATATGTGACCTTTTCTATTCTCAACGTCCTAACGGCAGAGGTATCGGACTTTATTTATCGAAACAAAGTTTAAACGAAGCCGGCCTGGATATTTATGCAACTAATGATAAAACCTATAACTCTTTAAACGGAGCATGCTTCGTGATAAACCAAACTATTGAAGGAAATGTATAGTGATAAAGCATTTGCCATATTAAATTCATCTATAAATTCTGCTGTTTTTATTGATGATAAAGCTAAAGATTTTTATTCCGGAACCCCGATTGACACAGGTGTAGTAGAAGAAAAATTATCGGGGGCATTGTTTAAAACATTCAAAGAGAATGGAAAAAGCCTGCTAGTTCATAAGTTTCAAAAAGAGCAGATAACAGATAATTCTTTGATAAATTATTTGTTTACAGGAAAAGATTTGATACTATTAGATTGGGAGCTGAATGACAATGATGGACAACAATATTCATTAGAACTACTTGCGAAATCCATAGAAGCGCCATACATTAATTTTTGCTGCATTTACTCAAGGGCGGCAAATTTTGATAAGATACCTCTCTATTTAACAGCATACTTTTCTGGTTTGCAAAAAGACGAAATTGAAAATATAAAGAATACCTATGCTCATGTAACAATAGAAGAAATTGCAGAATTTCAGAGAAACCCTAGCAATAGTATTGATTCATTTTTTGAAGATAATCAGATAGTCTTAGATGAATTTCCTATTGAAAGGTTTAGAGATAAGTCGAAAAACATAGTACTTGATCTAATTAACATTTCTCTTGACTACGAAAAGTACTTTTTCAAAAAGAAAATTATATTAACCACGAAGTAATTTATTCAGGAGAAGATTCTTTTATTATAAATAATACTTTTGTTCTGGCTATAAAAAAGGAAGAAGGCGATTCCGACTATAGTCATTTAATTAGAAGGATATCAGATCAGGTAATAAAGAATAAAAGCAGTTTTTTTCAATTGCTAGGACTGGAAATGCAATCCGTATTTAACAAAAATGAACGCTTTATTGATGAAACAATTTTAAAATCTTCCACAGAAGCACTTTTTCAATTCAGAAATCATATTAAGGATGATAAAACATTTGGAATTATTGTCAAGAAACTTTTGTTAGAGCAAGCAACTCTAAAATTAAGAACGGCAAAACTAGAATTATTGAAAGAAGACTTTTTAAACTTTAAAAGTGTAGAATTAGAAAAAAAAGCACCGACAGTTGAAGACTTATTTCAGTTGAACGTCTTTTACAATGCTGTTTCTGTAAAAAGTTTAAATTCGGAAGATATACCAAATTTAAATTTCGGAGATGTTTTTCAAGGCTCAGGAAGACTATTATCTATGCATAACAGCTTTGTGTGATTGTTATTACCCAAACAAAATTGAATCAAATTTTTACTTTGCAAAAGGTAAAGAGTTTCCGGATGTGGAAACTGCATTGCGATTAGGCGACACTGCATTTCTGAGTTTTCTGCCTAACAATAAAGTAGTACAATGGGGGATGCAGAGATTGTAAAGAAGGGGAAAATTAAAAAACAGGACGGAGAAACAGATGAGCAATTTTATAATAGAAAGCTAGAGGCAGAATTAAGAGCTTACAAGTCTTTTCTTTATAAACCCTTTTATATTAAACCTAAAGTTTACAACGTCGAAAGAAACAAGCTTATAGATAACAAAATCAGAATTTGGGATATAACTAATAAGTTTACTAAAGAACAAATTGATCAAAATCTTAATTATTTTGATGTTAAGTATATAACTACATTACGCAATGATTATGCTCAAAGGATAGCGAACCATGCATTCGGTCACCCTTCAAGAGTAGGCGTTGATTTTGTGAAGATTTAGTCATGTTTGAAATAGGTAATAAATATACCAAACGGGATATCTACAAGATTCTTGATGTACCTCCAGAAAGACAAAGAGGTGCCTGGGATAAAGGGTACAGAGAATATGAAGGAAATTATTTCATTTTCTCCAATGTAGGCATTCCTGGTAGAACGGGCCATGACTACAATAACTATTGGGATGGAGACTTGTTTGTATGGGAAGGTGCTACAACATCCCATTTAAAACAACCCCAAATAGATGCAATGCTTCATCCTGCCGAAGAGCAGAAAATATTCTTGTTTACACGTACAGAAGATAAGGCACCCTTTGTATTTGAAGGAAATGTAGTTGCAAAAGAATACCAAAATACAACGCCGGTTAAAGTTGTTTGGAAATTTGAAAATTATCCATATAATTTATTAGAAGAACCTACTTACTCTGGGCTGTCCAAAAATACACATTTGCGAGAAGGTACCACTTCGAAAATTTCAGTAAATAAGTATGAGCGTAATCCGCTGGCAAGAAGAATGTGTATAGCATATCATGGTGCATTGTGTAAGGTTTGCCAATTCGACTTCTATTTAATATATGGCGATATTGGGAAAGGATATATTCATGTACATCATATAATTCCTATATCTTCTATTGGAAAGGAATATGTATTTAATCCCGAGCAAGATTTAATTCCAGTCTGTCCTAATTGTCATTCCATAATCCACAAAAGAAAACCCATATTTAGTATTGAGGAATTGAAGGGAATTGTAGAGGAAAGAAGAATAACTTGTAGAAGTTAAGACTTAATCTGACAGTTGGGGTTAATTTAGAGTAACGACAAACTAAATTAATAACCCCCAAAAGTCAGATTATGAATTCTGCAACTAAGTTAATCAAATCCAGAGTTGGCTTACTCAATTTAGCCGAACAATTGAACAATGTGACTCGTGCCTGTAAATTAATGGGTACTAGCCGTGACAGTTTTTACCGTCTTAAACAACTCTATGAGACTGGAGGAGAAGAGGCTCTCAGAGAAATAAGTCGCCGTAAACCCATTCCCAAAAATCGTGTAGACCCAGCAGTTGAGAATGCTGTTGTTAAAATGGCATTCGATTTTCCAGCCTATGGCCAATCCAGAGCTTCAATGAACTTCGCAAGCAGGGTATTTTTATTTCAGCAGCTGGCGTTCGTTGTGTGTGGCAACGGCATGATCTGGAGATTTTTGAAAAACGTCTCAAGGCTCTGGAGGCTCGCGTAGCTCAGGACGGTTTGATCCTTACGGAAGCCCAGGTTATAGCGATGGAACGGAAAAAGAAAAGCAAGAAGCCCATGGGGAAATTGAAACGGAGCATCCTGGTTATCTAGGTTCCCAGGACACCTATTATGTTGGCACAATTAAAGGTGTAGGTAGGATTTATCAACAAACCTTCATTGACACCTATAGCCGGGTAGCTTTTGCTAAGCTTTATACAAGCAAACATGCTATTACATCGGCAGATATTCTCAATGATAAAGTTCTTCCATTCTTTGACGAACATGAAATACCAATGCTCAGAATACTTACTGATAGAGGAACTGAGTTTAACGGAAGACCCGAAAATCATGAGTATGAATTATATCTACAGATTGAAGGTATAGATCACAGCAAAACGAAAGTGCGCCATCCCCAAAGTAATGGAATTTGCGAACGCTTACACCGTACCATGCAGGATGAGTTCTATGCAATCGCCTTCCGAAGAAAGCTCTACCAGGATCTTCAAACTTTACAAAATGATCTGGACGAGTGGCTGGACCATTACAACAATGAGCGACCTCACAGTGGCAGATTTTGCTTTGGTAAAACTCCACTGCAAACTTTTAAAGAATCGCTTACCTTAGCCAAACAAAAACTGCTGGATCAAGTGAGTCCAGCAGCCTAATTAATTTAATCTGTATCCCTTTTGAAAATTTAAAAATTAGCCCCTGACTGTACGATCAAGTACTAACTATTACAAAATTTTTAACTTCTAAGCTGAAATACAATGTCCTGAAGCGTCTCTTGCAATTTTGCCTTTTTAAGGCTACAACCCCAAATAACTAACACTTTCCACCCTCTTGCTTCAAGGGTATTTATCGCTTTACAATCGTTGCTAATATTGCCGTTAATTTTATTAAACCACCATTCTGTTTTAGTCTGAGGAAGCGCAGCATATTTACAATCTTCATGTCCATGCCAAAAACAACCGTGAACGAAGATTACAGTTTTATATTTAGGCAAAACAATATCCGGCTTTCCGGGCAATTTTTTATCATGTAATCTATAACGGAAGCCTTGTGCGAAAAGGAATTTGCGAACCAACATTTCAGGTTTGGTATCTTTGCCCTTAACCTGGCTCATATTATAACTTCGCGTTGCTTTATCATGTACGTCTGCCATCCTGGTTCACAAGTTAATTCTACAAAAGTAACTTTTAGTATGTTTTTTCTGCTAAACTTGTGTGTGTGATAATGTTTCCCCGCGTGAGGGATAGCAGCGGTAGCCCACAGCCACGGCCCTTAGCCGGGGCGAGGACTACAAGCGGATAGCCCGGCCCCGGTATGGGGTTTGGGAGCAGCGCTTTATTACATTCGCGAAGGCTATAAGGTGTACCTTGCTGCACTTTTGCCCCATCGGCCCCATACCGGGGTACGCCCTCAAAGAAAAATAAAAATAAAAGTACTGCCGCTCCCCTCGCCGGCTGCCCCTGGTACCCGCTTTTTTGAATCAATGAGGCACATCAAATTTAAATGCTAATTTTGTTAGTATATGATGCAGCGATCCGGCAGTGCAGACTTACCCCTACATAACGGCCAGGTGCCGCCCTTGAAGCCTTATCATTTTTAGGACAGGTCTAAGTTAGACAAATTGGTGATTGTTCATTTAAAATATATGATTGTTGGTTAAATGGTTGATCAGGGTTCTGCTGTTGCCGTTCAGTCATATGTTTTAAATGAAGTGCCCCCGGCAGGGCCGACTGATGGGCCTTTGCCGGCGTTTGATTGTTTAACGATTGATGCGGCATTAGGTGGTTGTAGCCATGCTGCCACTCATCGCTGAGTATTCTGAGTTCCTCTAATGATTCAAACAAATACGCATCTAGCACATCTTCTCTGTATGTTCTGTTTAATCTTTCTATATAGGCATTTTGCATCGGCTTGCCGGGTTGTATGTATTTAATAATTATTGATCGATCACTGCACCATTCACTAAAAGCTTTTCCGGTGAACTCTGGCCCATTGTCTACTCTTACTTGAAGAGGCTTTCCTCTTTCTGCAGTGATCTGCTCCAGTATCTCAGTTACTTTCTGACCGGTGATAGAATAATCGCACCATACTGCAAGTGACTCTCTCGTACAGTCATCCACCACCTTAAATATGCGCAATTTTCTACCGCTCACCAGGCTATCAGACATGAAGTCCATACTGTAACTTTGGTTGGGCAGTAATTGCTTTTGAAGCGGTTCTTTGATTCGTGAGGGAAGCCTTTTCTTATGCCTTCTGCGCCTGCACAGGTTCATCTCACGATACACACGTAGCACACGGCTTCTGGCCCATTTGTTTCCTTCAATGCGGATGATCGCATAGTACTTATCAAAACCTCGTGTTGGAAAACGATCCGCCAAAGAACTAAGCTTATCGATAATGGCGCTATCATCCTTACCACTTCGATAATACCAAAGAGAGCGTTGCAAATGAATTACTCTGCAAGCCCTGCCAACACTAATGGATTGTTCTTTAATTACAGATTCCGCCAGCTCTCGTTTTTGACAGGGCTTTATAACTTTTTTCGATAATGTGTTTGGCAAGCTGATGATCAAGCATCAACTCTGCATACATTTGTTTAAGGCGGCGGTTCTCGTCCTGAAGAGCCTTGAGCTCTCTGATATGGCTGGAATCCATGCCGGCATACTTCTTACGCCAGTTATACAATGTTGCTTTGCTTATGCCATGCTCCCGACACAGCTCCAGGGCCTCGCGGCCACCTTCGTACTGCTTTAAAATCGACGCTATTTGCGTCTCGCTAAATCTTTGCTTTTTCATATCTGACAGTTTAAAATTAACTTATTCAAGTCTAATCTTCAACTGTCCTAAAAACACGGAAGGCTACACCCTGGCTGGCAGCGCGCATGGCGGCATTGGGCAAGGCGATTGTGGAAGAAATTATTGCCGGACAGGGTAAAAGCGCCCTGCTGTCTAAGCTCAGCGACCCCTTCTGGTTCCAGAGCCTGGGCGCGGTGATGGGTATGGACTGGCATTCTTCGGGCATTACTACTTCGGTAATGGGGGCTTTAAAAGGAGCATCAACCCGCTGGCCAGGGAGCTGGGCATCTGCATCTGCGGCGGTAAGGGCCGCCACTCGCGGAACACACCTCAGGATATCCTCCGCTTTGCCGAAACTACCGGCCTGAACGCGCCCGACCTGGTGCGCAACAGCAAGCTAAGCGCCAAGGTGGATAATACGGCCGTGCAGGATGGCTTTCAGCTGTACCAGCACCACTTCATTGTGAGCGACGAGGGCCAGTGGACGGTGATCCAGCAAGGCATGCGCGACAGCAGCGCCACGGCCCGGCGGTATCATTGGCACTCACCATCCGTACAATCGTTTACCGAAACGCCGCATACCAGCATTTACGGGGCCAACCAGGGCACCATCCTCAACCTGACTGATCAACTGGCACGCCCTTTAAAAACGGCTATGATGGAAGTAGCCACCGAAAACCCGGACCGGATGCTGCCGGAAATCGTGAAGATGAGGCACCTGGTAATGCCCGGTCACCACGATGTAAGGGCGAAGGATGTGGACCTGAAGCGCCTGGGCGCGGTGCTATGGCTGGCTCAGGAAAAGCAGGTACAGAACTTTGAAGAGTTGCTGTTGCTGGAAGGCCTGGGCCCAAGAACCTTACAGTCGCTGGCGCTGGTGAGCGAGGTGATCTATGGTCAGCCCACACAGTTTAAGGATCCGGCGCGTTTTTCTTTTGCCCATGGCGGCAAGGATGGGCACCCCTTCCCGGTGCCTACCAAAGTGTATGATGAAACGATCGACACCTTACAGCAGGCCATTCAAAGGGCCAAGCTGGGCCGGCAGGATAAAATGCAGGCGATACAATCCCTATCAAAAATAACGGACCGTCTGGCCGAAGACTTTATTCCGGATGGCAGTATTGACGAGGTGATCGCCCATGAAAGGGCGGAATCCTGGAAATATGGGGGAGGACGGTTTTTGGTAAGGTGAAGCCGCCGAAGAGCAGGCAATTAGATTTGTTTGATGATGAGGGATAGTAAGTGTGTATTTGAAAAAGTTACCAAAATTTGGTAACTTTACGTCAAAAAGAAACGTTATGGGACGCAATACCTCTGTATCATTGGGCGATTACTTTGAAGATTTCGTAGAGCATAGCATTGCCGCAGGGAGGTATAGCAATGCCAGTGAGGTAATAAGGGCAGGCCTGCGATTGCTGGAAGAGGAAGAAAATAAAGTGCAGGCGCTTAAAAATGCCATTGAAGAAGGCATTAATAGCGGCGTTGCTAAAAATTTTGATGCTAAAAAACATTTAGCCCAATTAAAATTGGCAAAGAGAAAAGATGGCTAAATATGTATTAACGAATAAAGCAGTTGAAGACCTTACCCGGATTTGGGATTATACTTATGAAGTGTGGTCAGAAAACCAGGCGGATAAGTATTATGAGTTAATTATTGCTGCCTTTGAGGAAATTGCTGAAAACCCTGCGTTGGGTAAAAGCTATGCAGCGCTGTCAAAAGAAATATTTGGGTTTAAAGTAGGTAAGCATATCGTTTTCTATAGACTGCAGAAGCCCAAAGAAGTAGAGATTCTAAGAGTGCTGCATGCAAGAATGAACTTAAAAAATAGATTAAGAGAATAATTGCTGTTATTTTAGAGCAATATCTCAATAAAATTATTACATAACCCTCTTACACACCGGCAATAAAAACGATTATCGCAGCCCCCGGGAGTAGCTTGCTGCAGCACTTTGAGTTTTAACCAGCCAGTGAAAATAAAAACCGGATTGATAAAAATATTATGGATACCAGGAATCAACCCAACCCAATGAAACGCCGCGACTTTTTACAAAAAACTGCGGTATTGGCAGCTTCTGCCATCTTTTTACCGGCCTTGGGCAATCGTGCCTATAGTGCTGCCCATGCTATAAAAAACAAAAGTGCCGTTCCAACAGTCAAACTCAATAACGGCTTGTTAATGCCCATGCTGGGCTTTGGAACCTATTCACTAAAAGGTGATATCTGTCAGCGTTCTGTGGCTGACGCTATTGCTGTGGGGTATCGCCTTTTCGATACGGCCACCAGGTATGGAAACGAAGCATTTGTTGGGGCAGGCATTCAACAAAGCGGCATCAAAAGAGAAGACCTATTTATCACTTCAAAAGTTTGGGTAGATGACTCCGGGTACGAAAAGAGCAAAATGGCTTTTGAAACCTCTTTAAAAAACTCGGCACCGGTTATTTGGATCTATACCTGATTCACCGGCCAAGAGGCGATTTTAAAGGCTCATGGAAAATGATGGAAGAGTTGTACAAAGAAGGTAAAATAAAAGCCATCGGCATCAGCAATTTTACCCCGGCGCAATATAAAGACTTAATGTCGGTGGCTAAAATCAAACCCGCCGTCAACCAAATTGAAACGCATGCTTTCTTTCACGAGATGGATTCCTATAATGATTTGAAGAAAAATGGTGTACAAATGGAAGCCTGGGCCCCATTTGCCGAGGGTAGAAACGGACTTTTTACCAATCAAACCTTGGCTGATATTGGAAAAAAACACAACAAAACCAATGCCCAGGTAAGTTTGAGGTGGCATTACCAACGTGGCGTAGTAGCCATACCCCGAACGGTTCAAAAAGCACATATGGTGGAGAACCTAAACATTTTCGACTTTAAGCTGAGTCCAGCTGAAATGAAAGCAATTGCAGCTTTAGATCTGAATACTTCTCAATTTCCGGAGTGGACCTAAACCTACCGGCGCTGTTCCTTTACTGGCATTAATCAGCATTACTTTTTATGGTATAAACTTATTTCGGCGCGTCCCCGCTAAGAAAAAACTACGGCTCCTACCCTCGCCTTGTTTTTCTAACCGGGGTCAGGCTATTCGCTGCAAGTCCTCACTACGCTGCGCTTCGTTGCGGGCTTTCCGCTCCTATCCTTCGCGTGTTTTTGCTATCGCACAAAAGCAGCGCTTTTAAAAGGTGAACTATATAAGTCTTTCTGCTGGAGGCTAAATACCACAAGCAGCTCCCGTTAGTGGTGGGCATCAGATAGCTGGGCGATTACAGTATTCCTGTTTACAAATAGCTATGCGGGTACAATCAAGATCATCTATCCAGTTTAGTAGCGCTCAGGTACCGTACAAATCAGCGCCGGCCGGAGCGATTAATACCGGATGATCAGCTATATAAAAGCGCTGTTATAAGGAAATGCCTTCTGCAATCATATCATACACCACTACCCTTTCCCAAAGATGGCTGTACTGGTCTACAAATGCTTTGTGCAGGGGATGCACCTGGTAGTCGTCCTGGTCTTTTACATTATCAAAATACATCAGCTCAGACACATGAAAGCTGTTATCTACCACATCGCGCTTTTCAGTTGATGCGGGAACCCCTACCAGCAATTTTTTGATCTGGGGTATGGCTTTTAAGGCTTGTAAACCCTTTGTCAGCTCCTTTACATTCGCTTCTCCAGGCTCTTTTAACCAAAAGAACACATGATGTACGATAGTTGATTTCTTTAATGGTTCCATATTTAAGAGGCTTGGCGCCGCGGCAATAACCGTGGCATTCTTTATAAATTTCCGGCGCGATGTTGGGTTCAGTTCACTCATGCTTACATTTCTTTCAATAAATATACGCTCAATATCAATTCAGTAAGGCAGCGATCTTTGCCTCCCACTCCTTTTGCTTCACCCTGTTTAAACCATGCGCTGTTTCCTCATCATACACCGCCTGCTCTTGCTGGTATGCTTTTCCAATCTGCCGGGTCATTTCCTTCATCATTTTGGGTGCATCGGCAGCAGTTACCGTTGTTGCATCCAACTGCCTTTGAAGCTTTCTTCGGTAAACTTCTGCTATATCAAAATGGCATTGCTCATGCTGCAGTAAACTATCAGTTTGCTGGCCCGGCTTTACCCAACTGGCATAACAACTAAATTTATTGGTGGCAAAAAAACGGGGTTTGGAAAATAAGGTCAATACATTACTCTCAACTACTATCTCGCAGGCTGTAATAGCGGCAACCTGGAACTTTGAAGGCGACTCAGGAACCTTTGCCTTAAAGTCTGCCCAGGTAAGGCGTCGCTGAGCATCCCATTCTATTTCTATCTCATGCTTCCGGTAATCATCCACCTTATAAATATCTGCATAAATTCTTTCACAGCTGCTCCATTTATCAGGCGCCAGCCGGCGGGTGATCTTAATCACATTAGCCCCATGTGTTCTGGCCATATTCTTTAAATCGCCTATTACCTCGTTATAGCTGCAGTTAGCCGAAAAGCCATTATCTACCGAACGGATACTTCCTATTTTAACGCCATCGTTAATAAAATCATCGCTTTGGCGCAATACCAGCACAAAATCATGCGCCGGTAGCGGAGCCCGTTTTTCAATGATGTTTTTTCCCAGTTTAGCAGCGCATGCCGTCAGGCATACCAGTATTGCCAATGCAATTAAACGCATATATCAATTAGATCTGATGTTTTTTTATACTATCTACGCCGGTGTATTTTCTTTAACCACTATTAAATCGCTCAACTCCACCTGCATGGGCAGTAAACCTATTTTTACCACAGCCCGTTTACTCTTAATTTCTAACACTTCTCCCACCTGGTGATTGCGCTTCATTTTCACCTTATCCCCTACTTTTATATCACCGCCCACTTCACTGTATTTGTTTTCCAGTTTTTTCTGCATTTTGCTGGCCTTTTTACTTTCGGGCCGGTTAAATAATAATGCAGCCATCTGTTTGATCAGCTTGGGCTTATCTTCTTCTTTCTTCCACTCAATGGTAATCTGTTTCAGCTTGCGTTCCATATCCTTCAGGTAGGTAATACGGTCTTCACTTATCTTGTTCTGCTCACGCAATACGGCCACCTGCTGTTTATGGCGCTCTTTATCCATCACCTGCTGCATCTCTTTTTGCAGGCGCTCATTTTCTTTAATCAGGCGCTCCAGTTCCTTATCCTTTTTGGCAATATCCCGCAGATCCTGCTCGGTACGGTTCAATAGCTTATCCAGCCGGTATTGGTCTTCCTCCACCAGGCCCCTGGCTTTTTCAATCAGCCTTTTTTCTAATCCTATCCTTTCGGCAATGGAGAAAGTATAAGAGCTGCCCGGCTTGCCCACAATAAGCTGGTACTGCGGTTGCAATTTCTTTTCGTCAAATGCCATGGCGCCGTTCACAATACCCGCTGTTTTCCCCGCCATCACTTTCAGGTTCAGGTAGTGCGTGGTTACTACACCATACGAATGTTTGCGCAATAGCTCCAGCAAGATCACCTCAGCAAAAGCGCCACCCAGGTTGGGATCGCTACCGCTACCCAGCTCATCAATAAAAAACAGGGTTTTACCATTAGCATTTTCCATAAAATGCTTCATGTGTATCAAATGGCTGCTATAAGTACTGAGCTCAAACTCCAGGCTTTGCGTGTCCCCTATATGAATCATCAGCTGCTTGAAAATACCAAACTCGCTGGAGGGGTGTACGGGTACCAGCAAACCACTTTGTAACATCATCTGCAGCAAGCCAATGGTTTTCATGGTTACCGTTTTACCACCGCATTGGGGCCGCTTATTACCAGTATCCGTTTCGTTTCATCCAGGCTTATGGAAACCGGTATAGTAGGTTTACTGGCTCTTTTATTATATAAATATAAAAGCGGGTGGTAAGCATTTACCAGGTGTACAAACGCTTTATCGTGTACAATAGGAAATTCTCCATTTACATCAACCGCAAATTTAGCTTTGGCCCGCGCAAAATCATATTCTCCAACAACGGTATGATACACGTTCAGCAGATCGGCAAATTTCGAAAGCCTGGAAGTAAGCTGCCTTAATATCCTGTAGACTTCCTTACGCTCCTGGTTTTCCAGGTCGCTGATATCGTTGTTGAGGTGCATGGTATCTTCTGGCTCAATAAAAGCCGTTCTCCGGCTATCGCTTTCGCCATGCAAAACACCTTTTACCGTACGCTTATGTTCAGCAAAAACCGCCAATACCCTGCGGCCATTCATAAAGCTTTCTTCAATGTCGGCCAGGTATCCCTGCTTATTCAATTTAGAAATAATACGGTCAAAGATCCTTCTCAGCTCCGTTCTTTTGCGGTACAGGCTCAGGCGGATATCTTTCAGCTCTTCCGATGCCGAATCTTTTACATTTCCCTGGTCGTCAATGATCTCATCTATCAGCTCAATAATAGCTTTTTCGTAGTAGGTATGCTTTACTATTTCGTATAAACCAGAGTAGGCGCTCTTTCTTTCATCATTAAACCAGCGAAATATTTTTTCAATGCTTTCCGCCAGCTTACGTATCTGTATCAGGTCTTCTCCCTGTAAAACAGCGCCCGAAATAGATAAAAGCTTTAACTCCTTCGCCAGGTTCAAAATATAATCGTTCGGAAAATAAATGCCGTTGATCAGCAACTGCTTAAACTCGTGCGACTGCCGCAGTTCTCCGTCAACAAATTTTTTATGGGTATGAATGCGCAGCTGGCTAGCCTTTTCCTGCGCAAAATTGCTTTGGCAATGCGCCACCAAAAGTTCTTTAACCTTTTCAAACTCTAACTGTAACGCCGCCGATTCGGGGTATAACTTCATGATTCAATCTCTTCTAAAAGTTGCCAAAATTACTACTTAAATCGAACTATTGGTAATAATTGAGCGGCGGCCCAAAAAAGGGAATGGGGAATAGTGAGTAGGGAGGCAAATAGCTAGTAGGGTATGGTAAGTAGCTAGTAGGGAAAAACAATGAACTGGTATCTGACATCTGGCTCCCGTCAATATTCAGCATCAAGTATCTCGTATCTGGCTTCTTCCTATCCTCTGTCAACTAACACGTGTCATCTGATGTGAATGGTCAATGGTAAGTAGGCAATAATAACTAGTGGGGTATAGCAAATAGCTAGTAGGGAAAAGCAATGAACTGGTATCTGACATCTGGCTCCCGTCAATATCCAGTATCAAGTATCTCGTATCTGGCTTCTTCCTATCCTCTGTCAACTAACACGTGTCATCTGATGTGAATGGTCAATGGTAAGTAGGCAATAATAACTAGTGGGGTATAGCAAATAGCTAGTAGGGAAAAGCAATGAACTGGTATCTGACATCTGGCTCCCGTCAATATCCAGTATCAATTATCTCGTATCTGGCTTCTTCCTATCCTCTGTCAACTAACACCTGTCATCTTATGTGAATGGTCAATAGTGAGTAGGCAATAATAACTAGTGGGGTATAGCAAATAGCTAGTAGGGAAAAGCAATGAATCAATATCTGGCATGCGGCTCCTGCCGTCATCCAGCATCAATTATCTCGTATCTTGCTCCTACTATCCTCTGTCAACTAACACCTGTCATCTGATGTGAATGGTCAATAGTGAGTAGGCAATAATAACTAGTGGGGTATAGCAAATAGCTAGTAGGGAAAAGCAATGAATCAATATCTGGCACGCGACTTCTGCCGTCATCCAGCATCAATTATCTCGTATCTTGCTCCTCCTCTCCTCTGTCAACCAACACCTGTCATCTAAGAATCCTCCCCAGCTTTTCAATAACGGCTTCAATCTTTTTATTAACCGCTTCAATTTCTTCATCAAAATGGGTGGATTCTTCGGCAATAGCCCGGTACATGAGCTCGTAGCTTTGTATTCTCAGCTCACAATACTGTTTCAGCAGTCCGTTTCTTTTACTGCAGGCGGCGGTAGCTTGAGCTTGTCAAAGCTTTTTACCAATGCTAAATTTTGGTTCCAGTAGTTAAGGCCCTCATCTCTCAGCACAAAAAGTTTCTCTTTCTTGGGTGTATCCTCTGGTAATTTGAACACAGACAAAGCAAAAGTTTCTGTATCTGTAAATTCTTGAATTCCTTTTTCATAAATCACCAGGTCATTATCCAGGTTTTTATATACGATAAAGGAAGATGCCAATATTACCAGACTCAGCAAGCCTATCGCTTTCCATTTTAAATCCGGCTCCTCTGTATTTCTCAGGCCAGGTAACAATATGTAGCCTGCAATAAAACCGCTTACCAGTCCGCCAATATGGGCTGCATTGTCAATACCTCCTTTAAGGCCATACAAAAGATTATAGCCAACGAAAATACCGATGCTCGTTAGTAAAGACTTTCTTGCTTCTTTTTCAATAAGATCGGTGGTAAGCATGGCCAGAAACACACCGTACATGCCGAATATTGCCCCCGAAGCGCCAGCACTAATGGTAAGATCGTGCCACCAAAGGCTGGTAATACTGGCCGCAATGCCCGTTAACAGGTAGGCTGCCAAAAACCTCGATTTTCCCAGGTAGGGCTCCAGCAGGGAGCCAATATACATCAGTGCATACATATTCAGCAACAGGTGTAAAATACCAATATGTATAAAACAGTTCGTCAGCAATCGCCACCACTGCCCATCAAGCGTAGCGGACTTAAAGTTCGCTCCCCAGCGTACCAGTGCCTCCCCGTCGGGGTTAAGAACATGCACGCCGTTTACCACCATCGCCATAAACATCAGTATGTTTAAATAGATGAGGATAGGGGTAATAAAATAGCCGCGCACCGGCACAAAAAAGAAAGAAAGTTTTTGGTTTCCTCTGTTTTTTCCGCTGATGCTGCCTCCGGCAATTCTTCTCCGGGCTTATGTTGGGGGTCACCGGCAGCGGTTGGCACCTCATGGGCAGCAGCGCCCTCCAGCTCATCTATTTTCGCTAATACAGATGCCACCAGCTCCTGGTTCTTACCCGGTTCTTTCAAATTATAACCTGTGGTGCGGCTGCTGATCTGTGCCAGGTTATTGGCCACCGTTACCGCCAGTTCTGCATTCCAGGAGAAAGCCCCGTTATTGGTATATGCGGTAAAACCGATGTAGTTGGTAAAGCCAATGGTAAGTCCTGCCTGGGTAGCCGCTTGTTGGGCCAGGGTCAAAAAAGCTTCTGTTGTTAATGTGCCCAGCGCCCGCTCTTCTACATGCTCTGCAGCCGATCCTTCTGTCATAATGCGTTACTATATTGGTTGATAAAATATGCAGTTGCAGGGTTAGCTTTTTTCCCAGGTTCAATTGCAGTATGTAAATATAATATGATTTGGGAAATTGTGTATTTCATTTTCAGGCAGATTTGTATCAAAATATTTTTATGTTGGCAGCCCGAAAACTACGGCGTAGCTCTCTTATCTCTAAATTCTGCAACCCAAAAATGCCAGGTGTGTTCCGGGCATAGGTTAGCAGGAGTTTTTCTCTGACTAGCCTATAACGATCTCCAATCTCAAGCGTTAGACCTGTGTGCAGTTTTCATATGTTAACGTTGTATAGATCAGATAAAAGCTTGCTTTGCATACATAATCATTTTAAGAAAGTTCACTCGTACATAACACCATTTAGAGGAATACATGATGTTAGTAATAATGCCGGGGTCGAAAATATTTATAAGTGCTTTAATTTTCTTTCGTCCCTTTTTGCCTGTCTGCCGACAGGCAGGTTTGGTCCCGTCCGAACGCCAGCCCGAAAGATTCATTCTGGCGGGGACTTCATCCGGGCAGGCAAAAGGAACACAAAAGCCCCCGGCGGCACTTATCCCGAAAGCATTCGGGACCGGTAAGTGCTGCCCCGCCCGAACATGCCGTTCGGTACGGGCGGGTATCAACTATGAATATAGTGGTGTGTCCGCCCCTCTGTACCTACCGTGCCAGGGCGGATGCTGATCTATAAATATCTATGCTAATCCATCATTTGCTGTTATTTAATGCGGAGTTTTAAAATACTTAGTTACGAAGATGCCGTCAACGCATGCCAAGCGGCCTTGAAAAAATTGCGTTAAGAAAACAAACGATGGAAGCCGTTAAGAAGCCGCTCCCGATAGCTATCGGGATCCGAGCCCGTAGTATTGCAGTAATTATCTCGCATCTACGGGGCGTCCCGAACCTTCGGGATGGCGGGTTTAGGCTTGTGAGTTTGTTTTTAGCAAATTTTTTCAAAGCCCCGTCCGACCGGTCGTCCGGGCGGGCTTGATTTTTGGCTCCACCTTTCTATCAAGAAAAAGGTGGGGAAAATTCATTGCTCTTTTATGCCCGTTTTTACAACTCAACTATTTATATAATATACGTTCTCCGGTACTTATTACACCTATTGGTAAACTTAAGAAACCAGGTGAGTAAAACAACTTTAAATAGATTTTACATCCCAACATAAATACGCACTCTTAGTCAATGGTGGGATAAATGAATTTGCTACGCACTCTGCAAAGCCACTTCCACCGCTGGCTTTGCAACAGCCTGCGCCCTCAAATGCACTACACAGGCTGCCTCAACCAGGCATGTCACCTTCCAATAAACGGGCAGCAGATTCATCGTATCATCTACAGCAGCGCGGCTCAAAGCATAGCCCAGGGTACGGTTCAGGTCCTGCTTCCAACGGGCGGCAGATTGGTATTTAAAAACCGGCGGAACACCCGGTATGGATCCGCCCTGTCCTTACGGCTCAGCAGGCGCAGCTTTGACCGGTGCCGATCATTGGTATGGGGTGATTGCTCCCCTCCTGCTTCCTGGCCTTGCAGTAAAGTTGCTGCCGCGAGTATCTATTTCCTGACGGGTTGGTTTTACTTTTAAAAACGCTTTATTTAAGGCAGCCCTGGGTGTTAGTATATTAAAAGACATTCTGAATTCTAAAGTTATGGTAGCTGTAAAAATATACGTTTTTTATACACAATAACATATATGCTATTTTAAATATTTATAATTGAACACCATGTACAATACTTCTCTGAACTTTTATCACTTTTTTAGTTCTTCGATTTTACTTCTGGCTTCATTAAAAGGTGCTTCAATATCTTCCCCATCCTTTATAAAAATGGTATTATCCGATCCGTATTTTTCTAGTTTAATATACCAGGTTGCTTTTTCACCGCTTACATAATAACCAACCTGAAAACCATCTACGGTAATAAACTTATTCTCCAGGTAGTCGGGTTTCGATGCAATATCTTTTTCCACTTCAGACTTGAGTGACTTTAATGCCTTTATAACCTCGATTAGATCGGTATACTCGATAGAGGCGGTGTTGTCACCATATTTCCCCTCCTTTTCGATCTGATAAAAATATGCTGATAAGGAGCCGTTAGATATCTTTCGAACCCTTGTTTCAGCAACCTCATATGAAGTTTTAATGCCGGTCAATTTGGTGTCTATAAACTTAGTTATAGCACCTGTTCTTGACACAAAGACATCCATTTTGGTTTTGGCCACATCGGCGTCTTTTTTCACCTCCTGTGAAAATGCAACGCTGCTATAAAATAATACGGCACTTAGGATCATCAATTTTCTTATCATAATGCGTGGTTTGTTTTAATATTCAAGCAAACCTATCAAACTCAAACAAATCAATAGTACGGGAAACCGTAAGAATACTATAAGCACCGCCCTTAAATTCGTAATGAATGAATCTTAAAATTTAAAACATCTATTATGAAAAGTATTGTTGCCATTAAACCCGGACCTAAGCCTAAAAAAGACAACGGCACACCGGATAAAAGAAGAAGAGTAAACCCGGAAAACAAACCTAAGCACCCCGGCTTAAAACCCCATGAACACAAACCCGGCGATCAAAAAAGAGCAAATAGCAACGAAACAAAGAGCCGGTAAGCAGATATAGAATTATATTTACTCATGCTTAACCGACTCCTACCCGATCCTTATAAAAAACAAAAACAACAGCTGCGCGGAGCTTTTCCCAAAATGCTGGAGCCGGAGGTAAATGCTGTGCTGGCCATTCTTCCTTTTAGCCAGAAAAAAGTAAAAGATGGTTACGGACAGGTATATGAAGTTCCTTCGCTCATCCATAAGGATACACATACGATCCAGCTTGCGGGCGAAATGCTTAGCATTCCCTGCCGCGTATATTTCAACGAGCCCAATCAGGAGCAACTGGTTTCGCTTACCAAGGTTCAACAACTCATACTGCATTGCATCTACCTCAAACATCACAACGGATTTATAAGGCAGCAACATCTGGAACAATTAGGGCTTCGTTATGAATACTGGATTACACCATTTGTATTTCAGCTATTAGGCGAGTATATACCCGAGATCATGGAGGTGATTTACCACCAGCTGAATGACCAATTGCTGGACAATTTTCAGCAATAAGGCAAAGAAAATCCGCGGTATTACCAGCAAACGGAAAACCGGATGACGAACTATTGGAACTATTATTACAAACGGAGACATCTGAAGCTACGTTCCTATCCTGGCTACCGCATTTTCCAACGGCTAAAAGCCAACCCCGGAAGTATCCGGTTTATTCAAATAGCAGAAATTGGCATTAATGCGCAGGGGCAACTTTTTATACGCCCCGATCAGATGTCCTTTGAACAAATTCATTCCGCCGACCCCCTTATACACTGGGATGCCGTTAACCAATGGCTATATATTCCAAAACCCGGCCCCTGGCCACAATTGGGCTGGTTTAGGTATATCATCAAACAATGCAAACGAAAATACCACTGCCATTTAGAACTAACAGGGCGTACAATCTGGACTAATATTCCGGATGAATTGAAGCAACAAATGCTGCTGGATAATTAATCCATGTAAAGGTTCGTTGGTGAAAAACACCAACGAAGGCACGAGCGCACAACAATTCGTTGGTGAAAAACACCAACGAAGACAAGCATAAAGAAAATTGATTACCCAATTCCAGCATCAAACTATCTACTGACCACTGTCAATTGTCAACTTTTCCCTCTTCCCCCACCCTTTTTGCGAGTTGTCCCGATCGTTTTGCGAGTTCGCGCGGTGTGGAGCTGAGTTGTTGGGGTTGCCAACCGAGTTAGGGGACAAAAGCTTCGCGCGCGAAGCTTTATACCGCAACGTTGAAGGCAAAAGCTCCCCTTTCAATATCCACAAGTGGGTACCCCCACCTCCCGGCATCAATTGGGGGAGGCAAAAGCTTCAACAACTCGCAAAACCACCGAAACAACTCGTATAGGCTATGAGTTCACTCTGCCTGCCGTTGAGTGAACTCACACCAGGGCTGGACCAACTCCCGCTAAGGCTAACCTCACTCCCCTTTTAGCTGAGCCCACCCACCCCCGGGGTACCCCGCACGCAAAAAAGCCCCGCGAACGGAGCTTTTTACGGGTAAAAGTGCTTAAAGTAGAAAGCATTTGCCGGCGATTTACCCATCCGCCAATAAAAATCAGGCTTCAGGGGCAACCGGTTCGGCCGCAGCAGGCCCCATGCCAGCAAAACGTTGCTTTAGCTGATCGTGCAGGGTTTTGCTACCGGCAATACCGCTGGTAGCTGCTGCACCAAAAATTTTGTAAATGGTTAAAGCGCTGGTATAAGCCTCACTGCCGGCAAGCAACTGCGTGTCAGACAATTTTTCGGCAGTTTGCTGCACCAGTAAAACCAATTCATCCAGGGCATGGTACAGGTCCAGGTCGGCCTGCATGTCCTGCGGTTTTACAAATGGAGGAAGCAGATCGGGATTGTTAACCGCTGCCCTTATGGCATCCTCCGTAAATACCTTGTTGCTTACGCTTACCTTGGGTAAGGTTACACGCTCATTAGGCGTTAACCCCACTAAAAAAGGTAGGGCCTGCTGAATACCGGCAATGGCATTTTTTACAGTTTGCACCGCTTCGGGTGTTAAAGTGGCATTCACACGGTTGATGGTGGTGTTGCTCATTTTTTTGTTTTTTATGATGAATAAATGGATAAACTAACGGTTAGCTGTAAATGATGGATATCTCAAAGGTTCAGCAGATCAGGTTAACATCACTCATTTAAAGCATTAGTACTAAATTATATATTTAATCAATCAGATCAAAGAAGATTTTTATAAAAATTTAGTTAATAGTGAGCAGGAATGATAGAGGGTAAACACACCCGCCTGCTGATGCCTATAAATGTATCGGCCACAGATGCCCGCCGCCCCCTGTAAGACAGGCACAGGTAAAGAAAAAATGGATACCCTTATCGCACCTGTTTCCACCGTGGGTTAAAACACCATTCCGACACCTGCAAATACAGCAAAATACTCCTTCATTCGGGAGACCTTTCGACTCTGTTACGCTCCGCTCTCTAAGGGAGTCCTACGGACAAAGTGATGATCTCTTTTGCCATCAGGGTAAGCTCAATTGCTGTTTTAATCATTCGTGCATTAGTAGTTGAGCTTTTTGCAGCTGCTATTCAGAAGCCTCCGTTTTTTCTATCTCTTTTCTCACTTCATCTAATAACTGTTGCTCCGTGGGCAAATACAACTGATACTTACTGGTTATAATTGTTTTGTTAGTTTCGGGTAGTGTAATTTTCACCATTGCATCGTTTTTGTCGGCACAAAGTAATATACCAATAGTAGGATTTTCAAATTCCTGTTTTTCATAACGGTCATGGTAATTCACGTACATCTGCAGCTGACCCAGGTCCTGGTGCGTGAGCTTCTGGGTTTTAATTTCGATCACCACAAAACACTGTAGCAGCCGGTTGTAAAATACCAGGTCTACAAAATATTCATCGCCTTCAATCTGTAATCTTTTCTGTCGGGCTATAAACGCAAAGCCATTGCCCAGTTCTAAAATAAAATCCTGCAGGTGCGTAATAATCGCTCCTTCCAGGTCTTTTTCGTAATAAGAAGCCTCTCTTTTCAGTCCTAAAAACTCCAACACCATGGGGTCTTTAATAATTTCTTTGGCATCAGCCGGCTGCTTCTCGTTTCGGGCTACCGCCAAAACAGATGCTATATCGTTACTTAGTAAAAGCCGCTCAAACAGCTGGCTGTTTATCTGCCGTTCTAATTGCCGGGCCGTCCATTTTCCCTTTTCTGCTTCTGCTATGTAAAATGTTCGTTTATCTTCATTGTCGATCCGTATAAGTGTTCTATAATGTGTCCAGCTAAATTGCGAACGCAGTGCGTTCGTAATTGGAAACATACGATAAAATTGCCGGTTCATTTCCAATTGTCTTACTGAAAACCCGCTTCCAAACTGCGGTTGAAATGCTTCAGATATAGATTTAATCAGAAAAGTTCCGTAGATAGCGCGGTCTTCGCCTTGCTGCTCTTCTTCAAATATTACTTTCCCGATCTGCCAGTACATTAACACACGTTCAAAGTCAACACTACGTGCAGCTTTTAGCTGTGCATCATTATATGATGATGCGTATTTGTGACAGGATGTTGCTGTTGATTTTCATGGCTTTTATTTTTTATTTGCCTTCTTAATGACGGTTAGCGATACCAACAAGTCCAATAGTCCTATACAGTGGTCATGCAGTTCTATCTGTTCATTTAATAAAGGGAGCTATAATTATGGGTTAGCTGTAAATGAAGTTCAATTCCGGCAAGTTCAGATTAGTATCGCTCATTTAAAGCATTAGTACTAAATTATATATTTAATCAGTTACACCAAAAAAATTACAAAAAGTTAGCTGGTAGTGAGCAGAAATAACGGGTGCCGGCTTTGAACGTTTCGGCCTCGCGTTACTCTTATTGTTCATAAAATTTATTGTTCACGGATTCCGCCTGGATGACCCCAGCCGGACAGGCACAGACAAAAGAGATCTTAATTCACTAACAAATACCCAAACCATTTACTCCTCCGTTACCCTGTACCATCCTTCCCTGATCCTTTGGTTACGATCGGGATATTGCCGGATCTTGTTTTCTATAGATGCTACAACTGCAGTGTCTTCTGTATACGTTAAACTGGTGGAAGGCGCATCAAAAAAATTGCGGTAGGTATAAAAACTAACGCTCAGCGCCTGCGTGTTTTTATTTCTGCCAATAACAATATCGTTACCACTGTGCGATACTACCGGCCATTGAAAAGGCAACTGGCAAAGCGAACTGTTCCAGCTGGCGTTAGGCTTTAACCGCCCGCTTTTTACCTGCTCAATAATGGCCATTCTTTTATTATACAAAACGGCAAAATTCAGCCGGTCGATCCATTTATGGGTGATCCAGCTGCAAAATGTACAATAGAACATCACCGAAAAAACAATAACCTTCGCTATCCTGAGACCGGTTAAAGTCTTACGTTCACGTATGAGTTTCAGTACCTGTATAATAAGGATTACAAACAAAGAAAGGGAAAGACCCAGCCAAACAAGGGCTTCAATAAAATAATCGGCCAGGTAGTATATTAGCACGGTAAAAAACAACCATCCGATAAACACGGCTAACAACGCCTTTTTATTCATAACAATTTTCATGGGCATTGGTATTTAGGGCGCTTGTTTTAGGGTGTACACTTTCTTCATTTTCTCATAAAGCCCGTCCTTCTTTATAGTAAATGAACCGTCTTTAAAAGTAATAATCCGGGTAGACCGGTCTAAAGCGCCTGCTTCGGGCCAGCTGATATAAAAAGTAATCTGCTCTACATCGTCTAACTCATAGAAAGGTATCGAATCCAACGAACCATTAGCCTGGTAGGCCAGGCAGAATCGGGAGAATTCTTTTTTGAAAGGCGGATAGTGTGGAGCGAATCAGGACCCGGCCAGTCAAATTCACTCAGTTGCTCCTCACCCCTTCTTACAGGCCGTAGCGTAAGTGCGCGAAAGGGTTTGCCAAAATAATCATACGCTTTTATAGTTACCCATTCGGTGGTATCGCCTTTTATCAGCTCAACCCTCGGCTGCAGGTTTACGGTAGAGCTATCAATACCTTTCATGTACAATTGATCACCTTTGATCGTCCAGGTGCCCTTGGCCATCACACAACCACTTTCGGTAGATGCTGTAAAGAAATAATAATGATCTGAACTAAGCGAAAGATGATCGTATCCAAAAGGAAACCCATGATCTACCTGGTAATACTTTACCCGCTTGGGCACTGGCTGGGCGCCTGATACGAAAGACAAAAATAGCATGGCTAAAAAAACAACGGCGCCCTTCAGTGCGACGCTCTTCCTGTTTATGGTTGAATACATAGGTTTATTTATAGTATGCTAATAAAATTGTCTTTAAAGATATTAGTTATTTAAGATAGCAACAACACCGGTAGAGGCAAATAAAAGTCGCAATAGCCTGATCATTCGTTGGCGAAAAACACCGGCGAAGGCGTGGAAACTCGCTTGCTAAAGATATAACCATCGGTGCATCCGTGGCTAACCTTTGAGCCCCTGTTAACGTTTCGCATCACCAGGCCTGGTACAATAAATGCTGTGCGCCTCAACAATTCGTTGGTGAAAAACACCGGCGAAGGCGTAAAGGCTTAATCATTCGCGCATCAGTGGCCAACCTTTTCTGCAACGCTGTGACTGCACATTAATGAAATTGCCACGGATGCCGCCTGGATGAGCCAGTCGGACAGGCACAGAAAAGGGAGACAGTTTTGAGCTACGCCTGTCTGTGGCAGCGGAGGGTAGAAACTTTTTATTTGTTAAAGTAAGTACATAAAATTCTCCTGGTTGGGGCATAGTCCGTGTAATAAGAGTTGCGCCTACTCTTAATGCAATCATCCGTGTATTCGTGGCTAATAAGAACTGCGTCGCTATTGCAGGCATTTTGTGTATCATCGGTGCATCTGTGGCTAACATTTTGGCGCCATATATCTCGACTCCTACAAACTATTTTTTATATTCGATACTCAAAAGCCTTTCTCGTTCAATTGCTGTTTAAAAGAGTTTGAAAAAATGAGTACACATATAAAACCTATGCAAATGAAGATGGCAAGAGGAATTATTTTAATAACTAACATATATAATATTAATGACAAACACAAGAGAAATTACCATTTCCAGGCTTTGGGATTTTAACAAACCGCTATCCATTGAGCCGGATATTGAGCTGTTGTTCAAAAGGCCCCGAATCGATTACCGGGTTAGTGAATATGTGTTTCAATTTATAGATGCCGGGATACTGCAGCCGAACCGGGTTTTACAAAAAGGAAAGCATCATTTTTGTTTGGCTTTTGGTATTTATAACCCTGAAATACACAAATTTCACCAGGAAAACCCTTATCAATCAGATAATTCAAAATTTAGTATAGCAAAATATAACAGGAAGGAATATAAGGATATTCAGATAGCTTGTAATTCAACCCTATTCAATGAAAATATCTCGCCTGTAGATTATGCCAAAATTGTGTACGATATGTTTGCATGTTACCTTGTCCAGGAATTCAAAAAAATCACTAAAGAACTAATGGATAGCAAGAAAAACGATTTGGATATAAATTGTATCACAGGTTTTGATTTTCCCGCAAAATTTGAAAATCATAAATACATCTCGGATAATACTTCTATTGAATTTACGCAGAACGACGGGCAAAACGTAAAAAGAAATGAACCTATAATAATTGCGGATATCTATAAAAACAGATATGCCCAATAAATGGAAAAACAGAAATAAAAGAATAAATAAAGAAGAGCCAATAATAGTACCTATCTATAAAATACCGCATTAAACCTTTATTCCTAATCTTGCAGTTTAGTTGTGTAGTAAAAAACGTTCCCTATTCGGGATATGAAAAATTGTACTTTTAGAATAACTATGAGAAATTTAATCGTCGTACTTGGGGCAATAGTCTTTCTTTTCCAATCTTGTACCAGCAAGGACAAGCATCCTGATGTTTTAACCCTGGAAAAATTAATTGAACACGGAGAGGTTATTTTCATCGAGAAAAAGATTCAGTTTCACTCTTCCCTTTCATCACGTTTTTAAATGACTCGGTTTATTTAACGCAAACGCAACATCATAATTACTCCGGGACTAAAAATCCTGTCAGTAATGAAAAAACGGCGCCTGAGGTTGTTATAAACAACAGCTTTGCGCTTAAAAATATATTTAACGGAAAAACCTATATCTCGGAGACTGTAGATTCAAAATTGCTGGTATCCATCAATGAAAAAAATGATGTGATCATAAATAATGTCATGTTTTTAGCCCCCGATTACACCTCAAAAAAACCAGCAGACACAGCGTTTGCAGAGAAAACTACAGATATAAAAGTGGATGAAAAATTAAACGAACTGGATGAGTTTGACAAAAGCATTATCCATAAATGGACGAATACCGGCAGGTTTGGAAACATGCACGAAATGTTTTATTACCAACTTGGAGGAAAAAATTTAAGTCTGCATCAGCGTGTTATTTAATTACAGAAAACGGAAATTATTTCTATAACGGTAACCTGGGAATACTTAAGGTTAAGTAAATAAAACCGGCTGTTTGAGATGTTCCGCTGTACGTGCTACCTCTAAAAAAGAAGCGAAAGGAATTCATAAAGCGAAATTTACGTTTGCTGTTGAATAAAATTGGTTATGGAAAAGTATAAACAAGAACTTGACAGGATCTCGGCTATTCTCAAAAACTTCTATACAGCAAAGTTTACCAGTAGCGAGAAAGAGTACGAAACCAATAAAACCAACAAACAACAAATTAGGCAGTTGGTTGTAAGGATTAAACAGGACCAGGATTTGTCTGGAGCTGAGCAACAATATTTGGTTAATGAAGCATTAATGCTGTTGGCAAAAAATACGGGCAGCGCAGAGGACAGTGAAATTGCAGAACAGATCTTAGATCATCTTTTTTTGAGCTGAAAGTAATTCATCAGCATGACATTGACCGGTTTTATCAATTTAACTCAACACGACGCTGGGAATGAAACTAAAGGTGGAAATATAAAGTATCACTAACATGAAACGAACAAAAGAAATAAAATTAACCATCAAAGGAACCTATGAAGTTAAGGATCATTACTCCTATTATTTATCAAGAATTTCAGCCTTTTTTATGGCATTGGTGTTGCTTTCATGCCAGGGACCTTCTGGTCATCAATCACAAGCTACGAGTACATCCGACACCACAAAAACAACTATTACCGGGGATGACCAGGAAATGTCCTGCGACCAACTCCTGTCAGCCATCGTAAAATCCAGCAATGCCATTGCTTTGAAAAATTTTAGCGATACCCTTGTGAAAGTCCGTCTTGAATATTTTACAGCTGAAAAAGCAAGAATTAAATTGTATGTGATCAGTGATATTTCGGAGGATCCGGCCACTAAAAAGCTAACAGAAAATGCCGTAGGCTGGTTAGAATTCCACAGGGGAACCAGGCAGTTGACAGACATTACCAATGATCCTGATAAGCCATTGGTTTTACGATACGACACCACCCTTTTGCAAAAGAATGATGTCTATAAATTATGTAACGCCGGAGCAGCCATTGCGAAACCCGGAACCGGTTATGAAGAAAGAGATGTGATGCTGGAATCGGATATAAGATTTAATGGTAAACTGAAACGTTTTTTACAATGGCTGAATTTGAAAAAGTATTTGGCAAGCCCGACAGCATACAATTGCTGAAAGATGAAGCCCCCTGCATCACCATTTTTGACACCGAAGCCCCGGATGATAAGTATTTGTACAAAAGTGGCTCGCGTTTTGAAACCAGTAAAGACCGGGTGGCTGTAGATGAGTTTTGGTTTAGGGACGGAAATTTTATCACTTACAAAAACATCCGGATAGATGCCAATACTACGATGAATGATATAAAGCAATTGTTTCCAACCGCTGTAAGTGGAAAGCTTGGTATGGATAAGGAAGGAAAACTCTGGGTAATCCAATTAAAAGAAGATCATGAAGGGATTTCTGACGGGCATATCAAAATATTTTTCAGGGACGGAAAAATATCTTTTATGCACTGGTGGTTTCCCTGCTAGAAACCATTAACTACAATTCTTCTTAAAAAACAAAGATGACAGACATTGTAAAGCATATTAAAGCACACACACAGAAAGCTTACAAAAACTTACCTGGTTACCAAAATATATGAAAGATGGATTATTCGGGAAATATTACCGGTAATTTTATAAACCAGATGTTATTCTAAAAACCTATCCTACTATGCACAAACTTGAACAATATTTTGACAGGAGCAGCAGAATGGGTTGGGATGATCTGGTAAATTGGGCAACTGAAACTTATTGGACAAATTCGGAAACCCAAAAGCTTTTGAAGCAAACATTGAAGAACCATACCGATATAGCCAAAGTGGTATATGCAAGATTTGGAGAGGCAAGCCTGAGATGGATACACAGCAAAGTTCCTGCTCTTGATAAACTAAGTCCCTTAGCATGTCTGGAAACACCAGAACTTATAAAAAGACTAAAAGAAGGGCTTTTAAGAATGGATATTTAGCCCCTGTTGGTATTTTCACCAACAGGTAAGGCTTTCAACATCAACGACTGCTTAGCGCTTACAAACTATCCCGGTACTGAGCGCCGGCTTCCCAGCCGAGCTGCATCTTTGCTTTCAGGCTGTCATTCAAACCCATAAAGCGGTCTTTTATATAAGCCTGTGGTGTCATGGGGCCTCCATAATAAGTATCGTCGCCAGTGGGTATTATGGGGCGAATATGGGTACGTAATACTAGGTGTTCAACCTCGGCCCCTTTCAGCCATACCAGAACATGCCCATCATTGGCAATACCTATTAAAAAATGAATGCCGGGTACATCCCTGCCACGATAGTAGATATCTACGGCTTTTCTTTCAAGTATGATATGATCCACCAGCTTTCTTATAGTGTCCACCGGCAGGTCAATCGTATCCCGGTAAAAATGTTGGTCGCGGTAACTCACGTATTTGAGCACCAGTTTTTCGGGCAGTAGCTCCTTTTCATGCGTTTCCGGAAAAAATAATCCTCCTTCCAGCTGGTTTGAAAGCTATTTACCTCCATATTGCGGATACTGCTTATCTCCCCACTACCCGTTATAAAATAAGCATCTCTTACATAAACCGGGTAAGCAGCCGGCGCACAAATATTGGTGAAATAATAATAACGATCCCAGGCGCGGTAACTAATGACGCGGTACACATGGAAGCCTATTAAGGCAATAGCCACAATAATATAAAACTGGTTGATCCGGTTAAGTTGCATAGCCCCTGTTTAATGTTGAAAAGCTTTACCCAACTGAAAGGCATACCATATAAGCGCGCCATAGCCCAGGGTAAGCAGCAGCACTATTACAAATAACCATTTGCCCAAACGCCCGCCCCTTCCTTTATAGCCAAAGGCAAACACGCCCAGCAATACCGTTGCACTAATACCTGCCAGTAGCAGGTTGAGCGCCGACTCGTCCTCCGAAAGTTTGCCCGTAAGCTCCAGGCATAATACCAGTATTACGTTGAGCACAATAAGCGCTAACGATAGCTGCCTGTTTTTTTGCTGATTCAGTTCGGGTGATTGCATGCTTTTAAATAAGTTTAGATTCTGTTGTTATTCCTCAGGAAATCTTTTTCCGCTTACACACTGGTCAATGTCAATGTTTAATCCCAGGGCAGCCATCCTGGCCATTTGTACCGCAGTAATATGAAACCCGCCAATAAGCCCGTTGCCATTATGAATATCTGATGATACCTGTATATATCCACCTGCCTTTTGAGCCAGTTGCCGGATACCGTCAGCATCCACTTCCAGGCGATCGAGCAATTTTTTCAGCTTATCTTCAAATTCATCTGGTTCGGGGTTAGGCTGTATCTCTATGAAACTATAGCTATAGTTTAGATATGTGTTGGGTTTCTGATCTCCCTTATTCCAGCAATGGGTGGCTTGCAATAAGGTCATGTTTTGCATGTCCCGGAGGGACAGCTCATTAGAAAATGCTTTGAAACTAACCCGGTGGTTTGCTTCTGTACCAACGGAGGTTATTTGCTGAGTAATAGTATCTATATAAACTGCAAAGTAAAACCGCTCACCCACTACTGGTACATACACAACTGCCAGGCCATCTTCGCGCTCCCTGTCAATGCGCGCTATGCTTAATTTTTCATCCAGATAAGCAGGACCATGAATGGCCAGGTATTGCCGGGTAACTTCCCATGCAGGAGTAGCAAATTCGCTTTCGGCAATATGTATAAACTGCTCGTTGTTCATAGTAGTTATGCTGCAAATATCAGTTTATTTTATATTTTAGTGTTATTAACTCCGCCCATGGCATACAATATACAACTGGCAGACCGTGTAAGACAATACCTGCAGCAGAAACCGGGCATTGAAATTGAGGAGAAAGCCATGTTTAGCGGACTGGCATTTATAGTAAATGGTAAAATGTGCGTTAATGTGTCCGGCGACCGGCTTATGTGCCGGTATGATCCTGAAATGGATGCTACACTTGCTGAAGAACCCGGTTACCAACCCATGATCATGAAAGGCAAAGAACTAGCCGGTTACTGCTATGTATCACCGGAGGTATTGCAAACCGCCAAAGCCCTGGCCTATTGGATCGGGCTATGCCTGAGTACAATCCAAAAGCAAAAGCTTCGAAGAAAAGAAATAAGACGTCTGCAATCCGTCATCTAACATCTGCCATCCAGCATCTGTCATCTAAGTTCTGTCAACTGTCATCTAACATCTCTTCCTCCCTCCCTCACCTTCCTTTCATCAGTACATAATCATAAGGAATGGTCTGGCTCAGATCAGCCAGGTACCAGGTGCCCGGATCGTTGGCATATTGTACAAAATCATAAGCAATATCCAACGGCATCTGAATATTACCCAGGTTATCTCCCTTTTTATTAAAGGCGCAAACCATTGCCGTTACCCTGGCTATTTCGCCACCATTGCTGTCACCCACTTGTAATGGCGCATTATAAGCCTTGCCTATGCGAATAGTAGCATTATTATCTTTTAATAAATTGCCTACCCGCTCTTTATAGTAATGCAGAATGGCTTCCTGTGCTTCTTCGCTGGTGGGCCGGTCGGTAGCAGGCTGTAGCCTGGTGTGGTCAAACCGGCGGGCTCGTTCATATTCTTCTTTTACGCCATCGGGTATAAAATCGCCACGTTCTATGGCTGCCTTCCACATTACGGTATCCAGCAACACTTCTGGCGCAGACGTGGCCACATCTGTTATGTTGTTTGCTGCTGCCTCGGCACTTGCTATAGCAGCTTCTGCTTCATCTGCCTCTGCATTTTCGAATGACTGTGGAAATACCCACATACGTAAAGAGGCCAGGTGTTCCGGTACATGGCTCCAACCTATCACAAACTGGATAAATAATAACATTGCAAGCACCAATACTAATAATACTTTCAATAATTTCTTTACCGAGCTTCGCCTGCCCAGGTTTTTATTACGGGGTGTTTCAAATCGGTCATTAAAAAACTGCCGGTCACCCTGCACAAAAGCCTTTACCGTTTGCTCAGCGAAGGCATAATCGCATTGCTGGTGCACATAATCGAGGTACTTACCAGGTTTAGTTGGATGCGGATATTCGTACCGAACCATGTACGCGGGTCGGGTTGCGGGCATATCGTCTTCCGGTAACAATCCTGGGCTGATGGTTAAGGTTCGTTTTTCGCCATTAGCCTCCTGGCTGATCTCGTAAAAATAAAAATGGTGCACCACTTCTTCCAGCCGGTCATACACAGCCTTTTCCAATTGGGCCCAATCAATCTGTTGAAAGAGCTGCCCGGCTTCTTCACCCGAAAGAGAGGAATGGGTTTGCTCGGTTTGTTTGAAAGGATCCTGTATTATTACCGTAAAACGCATGAAATTGTATTTAAACTTTCAAATATAAGGGTGGCACATCAGTCAATGCCGTTCATTTATGATTCGCCAGGCCTGGTTTCCAATTCGTACTGATATCATTACGTCATCCCTGCGGATGGCAGTAGCCGGGCTTCTAAAAGCCAATATTCAAAATACCTACCCTGCTGATTTCCATTGGGCGCATTTCAAATTTTCGCTTATGCTATAGTTCCTTTTGTAGATCCCTTTGAGCCTGTCGGGAAATCTCCAGGGCGATCGCGTCAATTCCTCTTTGTATGAAACAGAATATATCACTGCTACGCAGCTCAGATAACTGAGGAATTATTATGGCAGCTATTAATACGATGCCGCTATGCGGCAATGATCAAAACAATAAAAGCAGCATAGCTGCGATATTTTAGTAGAACAATAATCACAAGGAGGTAGAGCTACATCACAGCGATATATTAATGATTCATCCGCCCGAGGAAATCTCTACTATTTCCGAGGCGCTCCACTTCGAACGTCATGACTTTAGCGAAAATTTGAAATACACCCTTTCCATTTTGCTACGGAATAACCTAATATTTTAAACCTATATTTGAAAAAGACTTCGATATGATCAAAAACATTGGAACCCTGGTAACATTTGCAATACTAATATTGGTAATTGTTATAGTAGCATTGATGTTTGGTATTCCAAGATATAAGGTATGGCAGCAGGAAATGGCCGGTAAAGCTGAAATGGCAAAAGCCGAGCAAAACCGGCGCATATTAGTAGAAGAAGCTAAGGCCCGGCTGGAGGCTGAAAAGCTCAATGCCCAGGCAGAAATTGAGCGCGCCCGGGGTATGGCGGAAGCGATGAAGGTGGAGAACGGCACGCTTAACGAAACCTATAACCAGTATCTATTCATTAGAACACTGGAGAAAATTGCTGATAAAGGTAGTTTACCGCAGATTATTTATTTACCTACCAAGGGGCTGGTGCCGGTGCTGGACCTTAAACAACCCATTCAATAACGGGTATGGGTTTAGATGAAAAAGGCTGAATCACAGGCAAACTAAAACCTTTGGGCGAAAGTAGTAGCCGGTTTAAAACGGGTTTAACATTACCCTGCAAACCGTTGTAAACTTTTAATCGTAGGTATTGTTAGATTAAAAATAAAACAATGCACAAAATTCTTTTGTCGGCTCTTTTGACTATCTTAACTGGCTTTAGCGCCTGTGCGCAGAAGAAGAACAGTAAATTGGAGTCCGTTCAATTTACCGGCCCCGAAAATAAAAAATCAACAATGGAAAATAAGAAAGACACAGCCACTTTTGCTAACGGCTGTTTTTGGTGTACAGAAGCCATTTTTCAGGATGTGAATGGAGTGGAGAAAGTAACCAGTGGTTATACAGATGGTGATACAAAAAATCCAACTTACGAAGAAGTATGCTCAGGCAATACCGGCTTTGCGGAAGCACTACAAATTGTTTACGACCCTGCAATAGTTTCTTTTGATGAGCTATTAGAGATTTTCTGGAAGACCCACGATCCTACCACGTTAAACCGCCAGGGGAATGATGTAGGCACCCAATACCGCAGTGGCGTTTATTATCACAATGATAACCAGAAAGAAAAAGCCAACTACTACAAAACAGCATTGGACAAAAGCGGCGCGTTTAATGATCCGATAGTAACTGAGATAAAACCGTTTCGCCATTTTTATGCGGCTGAAGATTATCACCAGGGTTATTTTAATGGCAACGAAAACAAGAATCCCTATTGTAAGGTGGTGATCAGGCCTAAAGTAGATAAATTTAAGATCGCTTTTAAAGATAAATTGAAAAAATAGCGGGTTAGGCTTGGTTTTTGTTTAAATAAAAGTACGGAGCAAGAAGGACAATATAAAAACCTCACAGGCTAATAACTTGTGAGGTTTTTAATTGAAAATAAGTTTGTTACGATAATCTATGTCAATTTAAATTTCTTTGAGCCTCTCCAAGCCGCATCACCTAACCAGGATTTTGAGCATCATGAAATTAGTATATTTTAATCTCCCTTATCATATAATCGGTGTATCTTGCGGCCCCTTTCAAATTTTTTAAGCTATGTTGGATTTAAAAAATTTCGATCAAAATGCAGTTAGTAACCCTGAAAATAATGTTTTTGGGTTGCCCAGTACAGAAGAAAATGCTGATCTGATTGTTATAAGTGTGCCCTGGGAAGTAACAGTAAGTTACGGATCGGGTACAGCAAAAGCTCCTGAAGCTATTTGCAGAGCCAGTTTGCAAGTTGACCTGTACGATCCTCAGTTTCCTGATGCCTGGAAAAGAGGTTTTTATCTTACCCCCACCGATAAGCAATTACAGTTGAAAAGCGCTTACCTGCGAAGGGAGGCTGAATTGTATATTGATTATATCTCCCGCGGGGAAGAGTTAAAAGCCAACCAGTTCATGTGTAAATCCATCAGGGAAGTAAACGAAGGCGGCGACTATCTCAACGATTGGGTATACAGGCAGGCAAAAACGCACCTGGAGAACGGGAAGCTGGTGGGTTTGTTGGGTGGTGATCATAGTACCCCTTTCGGCCTGTATAAGGCTTTGGCCGAACAACATGATGAGTACGGTATTTTGCAGATAGACGCCCATTGTGACCTGAAAAAGGCTTACGAGGGTTTTAAATATTCGCATGCCAGTATTATGTATAATGCGCTGAATGAGATTCCGCAGATCAAAACCATTACCCAGGTGGGTGTGCGGGATATGAGCCAGGATGAGTGGGAATATATTCAAAGCAGCAACGGTCGGGTGATTCCCTATTTTGACCAGGATATTAAGGAAAGGCAGTTTGGCGGTGATACCTTCCGCGAAATTGCTGCGGAAATTATTAGCAGCCTTCCCGAAAAAGTGCATATTAGTTTTGATATCGACGGCCTCGATCCCAAACTTTGCCCCAATACCGGCACACCGGTTCCTGGTGGGTTTGAGCTGGATCGTATGTTTTACCTCTTTCACGAGATCCTTAAAAGCGGACGTAAAGTAATTGGCTTTGACCTGGTGGAAGTAGGCGTTGGCGACACAGAATGGAATGCTAATGTAGGAGCCAGAGCTTTATTTAAACTTTGTAACGCATTAACTACCAGTAACTAATTAAATTTTATCTCAAATTTAATTAGTTACATGAAACTCGAAAATTATTTTATTGTCCAGCTATCAATTTGTTATTCCTAATAAGAAACTGGTTACTTACCAGGTGTTTTCGTATAGCATTATCCTGCTGAATATAGCGGGCTTATACTTACTTGGTTCGGAGCAGGAAGCATGGGGGCAGGGAATTTACCTGCTATTATTAGTTCTTGCAGTTTTTAGAATAAGCTGGGATTACAGGGCCTATAAAAGAAGAAGCCGCTCATGTCTAATGCATTGTTGCTAGTGACCATTGCACTTCTCTGGAGCCGCACCCCTATAATGCCGGAATCTGGGTGAATCTCCTGCTGGCGGGTCTTTACTTCATTTCAACGCGAAAGCTAAAAATAGACGTTCAGCAAGGCGGTATTAGTTATCCAACATTCCCGGCAAAAATATTCCCTGGTCCGATATCAGCAACCTGATCTTAAAAGATGATATTCTTACCATCGATCTCAAAAACAATAAAATTTACCAGCATGAAATAGAATATGCAGATAATGCGGTAAATGAACAGGAATTTAACGACTTTTGCAGGACAAAGTTAGTTTGACAATTGACAGTTCGCAGTTGACAGTACTGCTGTCATCTGTCACCTGTTATCATTAAAATTGAGTAATTGAAACATAATAGCCTCACATCATCTCCCTATATTTTATACTCTGACGGAAAAGGCAATATTTTCGAGGATACTTCTTTATATGTTACCGGCCGTACCGGCTGGGATGCCATGCCCATTCCTGAGGACGAGTGGATTGAGCTACCCGATGGCGGTTCTTTATACGAGTTGCCGGGTCGCAGAGGTATCGGTATTGATGTAGAAACCGGCGATATGAGGCTTTGTGAAAAAGGTTGGGCTGTAGCGGCTTTTATTCCGCCTGCACATACCGGCTTTTACCTCTCTGCTTACGAAACCGCACCTGACGCGCCTACCCTTCCACTCTTTTGTTACACCGCTGTAGGTTGGCAGGATGAAAAGTTTTATGTGCCGGCCATGCGTATTGAGCAGGACATCAGGCAGGAATGCAGCGGCTTTAATACCGAAAAAGTAGAGACCGGTGTGGAGCACCTGATCAGCGCTTACCCCCATAACAGGCTGGTGAAGCACCTGGCTGAGAATTGTGCCCTTACCTATCATTGCCCGGCCGCCCGTAATTATTTTATGGGCAGATGGGAATGCCCGGTACCCGCATCGCCGGCATGTAATGCGAATTGTGTAGGATGCATTTCCCTGCAGCCTGATGAAGAAACCATCGTTTCTACGCAGGATCGCCTGAAGTTTAAACCATCGGTGGAGGAAATCGTAGAATTTACGGTACCGCATTTGAAACAGCTCCCTTCCCACTGATCAGTTTTGGACAGGGTTGTGAGGGCGAACCGCTCCTGATGTGGGAAACCATCGAAAAGGCAATTATAGAAATAAGAAAGCATACTGATAAAGGCAGCATTAATATCAATACCAACGGATCGAAACCAGATGCCGTTAAAAGATTATGCGAAGCTGGTTTGAACTCCATTAGGGTAAGTACCAACAGCGCGCGTCCGGAAGTATACATGCCCTATTACCGTCCTAATAATTACGAATTTGAAGATATTATTGAGAGCCTGAAAGTGGTGAACAGTTTTGGCGGCTGGACCTCGATCAACTATTTCGTATTCCCGGGTATGACGGATAGCATTGCAGAATATGAAGCCCTGCGCAAACTAATCAAAGACACGAATCTTAAAATGATACAGTGGCGTAATTTTAATATCGATCCCGATTGGTACCTGGGCAAGATTGGCGCTACCGATACCGGTGAATGCATGGGTGTACAACAATTACTACAGGAAATACGCAACGAGTTCCCCGACCTGAAGTACGGCTATTTTAACCCGCCGATGGAGAGAATCAAAGGAAATTACGAGCTGGACTTTGCACATTGGTAGCATTTTTGAAGTGTAGGGTGTACAACGCTTAAACAGTTTTTAGCTGATGAGATACCCGATCGTCGTATTTATTATTTCTATTGTACTGGCAGCCGCCGGTTGCCAGAGAAAATCTGCGCTGGTTTCCAACAATGATCTTACCATCAGCATCAGCACAGTTTGTGGCTGGTGTACGGGTGGAGATTCACTCGTTATCAATGCCGATCAATCAGTATACCGTTACTACCCTTCCTGCGACCAGGCACAAACAACGGAAACTGTTACCGCTACAGATAAAACACTATGGAAAGAATTAAGCGCCCTTGTCAATAAAGAGCAGTTTAATAACATTCATATCAATCTTTGCAATGTTTGCGCCGATGGCTGTGATGTGAGGGTAACACTCAAAGACAAAAATTATACTCATTCCATTTCTTACGGCGGCAGCTCCAACGAGGCGGTTTCAACTATTCGTCCTTTTCTTGAAAAGCTGGAAGCGCTGAGCGCTGCTTATAAAAAAGAACATAAAAAACAATAATCTTCCTGCAATGAAGATCACTGCCCCTATCCTGCTATTTAGCCTGCTTTTTACTAGCTTTAGTTGTTCTACCGCACAATCGGGACAAAACGGCTCCAATTCTGCCAACCCGCGCGACCTGCTGCAGGCAGTTAATAAAATACGTAGTAAAGGCTGTAAATGCGGTGGCGCCAGCATGCCACCTGTTAAACCTTTAAAATGGAATGACCGGCTTGAATCGGCAGCCCAAGCTCATAGCAATTATATGAACAGCCGAAAGAAGCTCAGCCATACCGGCAACCGCAATTCCAATCCCGGAACCCGCATTACTGCTGCCGGCTATAAATGGAGTTTTTTTGCCGAAAACATTGCCATGGGCCAGCAAACTGTTGATGATGTTATGTATAGTTGGCTGAACAGTACGGGCCATTGCAAAAACATTATGAATAGAAATGCTACAGAAATGGGCGCCGCTAAAGCAGGAGCTTACTGGACCCAGGTATTTGCAAGTGGGTTATAAACAGCGCCGATTGAATATGCTTACAGTGTAAAGATTGTTTTTAAAGGTCGATTAGAAAGCTTAGCTCTTTTTCAGGGGAACAAAAGCTACGTACTTTTCCATCAGGTTGATTACAAAATTGTACCTCGAAATAAACCGGATCCCGAGCGAACCATCCGTTCCTGGTCGCCAGGAGGCAGCGCTGGAACCGCTCCCCATTAAGGTAACAGGTAAATTATTTACAGTAAGGCCGGGCAATAGTTTTAGCTGACTGGCTTTTCCGTAAAAAACCGGTGTAGATATACCCATACTTACTGTAGCGCCTGACGAGTCTGCCTTAAATCCATCTACCAATAATTTGTGTTTTAAAACCAGTGGCCGAAAAACAATCAGGTCGTATCCTGCTCCGGTATCTAAAATAAACTTTGCGTCTATTGGCTTTTCTTTTTGCACGCTTAATATGGCATCCATTTGCATATTACCCGAGGATACATCTACCGGTACTCTTTCTCCATTTTGAAAATCATTGAATTTTCCGAAGGTATAAAGCGTTATTTCCTTCCTATCATAGTCTACATAAGTGATATAACGTTTGGCAATGGTATTACCAATAATGCCATCTGTTCCCGACTCCCGGTTACCAAATATGGCAATACTTTGTTGATCAATAGCAAAACCATTTAAGTGCACCGTGTTATTTCGGGATATCGTAATATCAATATTACCGCCTACCACAGAAGCCTGTTGCTGATGAGAAACAACAAGCCCCAATGTATCGGCTAGTGCCTTATGGATCATCATGCCATCTGCGCCGGTATCGAAAAGTAATTTCAAAGGCCTTTGACTTTTGTTAAGCGTAACCGTAAGAATGATAGACCCATTGCGGCTTTCAAAGGGGATGGTGGCTACTTTTCGGCTTTCGGTATTGCGGTTCATCCCATATAATTGATCAGCGATATCGAAGTGCCGCAATTCAAGATTCTTATTAAAGTAAAAATGAGTAACGAAACTATCTGTATTGTGGCCTTTTGCTGATACCAGCCAGGTGGAATCCTTTTGCTGCAGCCGGTCATACACGAGGGTGTTTAATTTATAATTGCTCAAAACAGCATTCAGGTTTTTCAGGGCTGCCCGGCCCATGTAAGCCCCTACAGAAAAATCTTTTGCAAGAAAAGGGCGCATCAGGCTATCTGTATGCATCAAAAATGCGGCGCTCACTTTCTCTATCCTGGCTTTCAATTCAGCTTCCTGTGCCTGTACAGCCACACCCAGGAACAATAAATTGATACCTAAAAAAATCTTCTTTATCATTTATTTTTTTAATTGGTCAACATAGCTTCATAGGCTTTTGTATCCACTTCGTATTTACCAGCCTTTTCAATAGCCAGGCTTACATATTTCTTATAGCCTTCGATATCATTTTGCTGTTTATGTATTTTGGCAATGGCCAGAATTGTTTCAAAAGCGGTATTTTCATCAATTCCCGCTGCGCCCCAACGGCCCAGCAATGAAAGTCTTTCCGCAGTAACCGGTTGCTTGCCGGTAAGTGTACTTACCATTGCGCCATAATAGTTTTTGTATAAAACCGGGTTAACAGCAATAAAACCCAGGAAGGCATCTGTGTTTTTGGCAATACCATTATAATAATGATCTGCCAGTAAAAACCGGATAATCTTCCAATCTTCTGCCGGAAATTTGTTCTCGTATGTCTTCAGGAAGCTGATAAATAATTCGTCGTTACGTTCATTTAGTTTTTCCTTTAAATTGGCAGTAAGAATGTTGGCGGCTTTACCTAGTACAAGGGCGTCCCCGTACAATGCCCGATACCCGTTATAGTTCTTAATAAAGTCTTCCTGTAACTGTGGAGCGGGTTTGCGGGTTACCATAAACAGCATATCGGCTGCTTCCCTGTTAAGTGCCTTTTTTTGAATGATCCAACTGTTGGCAACTGAGTCCTCTATACGCCTGCGTTCTTTGCCGAAATAGTCGAGGTATACCTGTGGATAAGCTACATTTAAGGCAGGAGAAAAGCCCGTGAGATACGTTTTCTGCTGATTTAGCCCCACAGCCTTGGTCATAAATTTCATCAACACGCCAACATCGGCAAAACCGTTAGTAGCGGCAATTAAATCGCCGTCTTTTGACAGTACGAGGAAGGTGGGAAATCCCATTGTTTGATATTTACGCACAATAGAGTCGCCCAATTGCTCTTTCAGGATATCGGTTTTTACACCAATGAACTCATTCGTCAATTTCTCTTTTACCTGTTTATTCGTGAAGACCTCTTTGTCCATAACGGCACAGGGGTGGCAGCCTGTAAAGTATACATCAATAAATATGAGCTTATTGCTTTGCCTGGCTTTTGCAAGTACTTCGTTCCAGCTTGAAAAATGTTGTAACACTTCCGGCTCCTGGGCCTTTAGGTACCCGCACAATAAGAACACTATGAAAAACATGAACAGTTTTTTCATCACTATTATTTTATAATACTATTTGAGAAATAGCGGTAGTTAAACAGCTAACTACCGTTATAGATTTTATGGAACCCGGTATAGATGTACCAGATTAAAGATATTTTTCCAGCAATGGTTTTAGGTCGGGTGAAGAAGGCCGGGGCGCATCAACGGTAACGATCTTGCCTTGCTTATCAAAAACCATAAAACGTGGGATACCTGTAATTTTATAGTATTTAGTGATATCGCTCCACCCACTGGCAAAGAGCTGTATGCCACCCAAACTTTGATCTTCGATCATTTTTTTCCATTTGTCTTTATCCTTTTCCTCATCAACTGAAATACTGACGATTGCCACGTCTTTTCCCTGCATTGCTTCTTCCAGTTTTTTCAGATGAGGAATTTCTACTTTACAAGGTCCACACCAGGTAGCCCAGGTATCGATCAAAACCACTTTACCTTTCAGGTCAGAGAAGGAAACATTCTTGCCGTTTTTGTCCTCAAACTTAAATTCATAACCTTTATCTCCCGGTTTTAAAGTGGCAAGTGCGCTATTGATCTGGAACTCGCGCTGCTTCTGGGTTTCAGTGAGTATATATTCTTCTACGCCGGTTTTAAACTCAAGATATTTTCCGTAGTCTTTTATAGCGGCGGCCTGCTCAAGCGCAAAATCACCCTTTAACGTATCGTTGCTGATCAGCATAAATACGGCTTTGGTACCTTCCAGACCTGTCTTGGGTTTTTCCCCGCTTTTCATACGGTCACGCATCAGGATAGTTGAAAAAGCGCGTATCCCCAGGGATAATTGTATGCCTTTTGGGCCGTAGGGAAAGTATTGTTAACCGACACTGATGTGTAATAATCAGGAAGCTCTTCTTTATCAGGATGGGCACTGCGCGGTGTATTTAAAAAATTGACAGCAAAAAATGCCAGGTCGAGGTTTACGATATCTTTTAAAGCCGCTTCAAACTTTTTGTTACCGGTTGCTTTTGGCACAGCTAACCAGGCTTTGGCTTTAGGCAATAAGCTGTTTAGCTCCGGGAAAAAATCTACATAAGTGCTATGACTCCTGTTAAAGTAAATAGATTTCCACTCTACCGCCCAGGACATTTTATACCACTGGGTCAAAACCTGGTTCTCTTTAGAATTCAAAACGCCTGTTAAACTATAGGCCGTATCATTGATGGAAATACCCAGCTTATCTCCGCCTTTTAGCCAGAACTTGTAATTACCCTGGGGATTGACATTGGTTCCTGTGCCTAGCAAATACAAACCTTCGTATTCCGGAAAAAACTGGAATCCGAATTTCCCTTTGCTATTAGGCTGCGCAGTAGCAACAGGCTTACTTACGCCGTCTTCTACTTTAAAGAGTTTTACCTCCGCAAATTTTTCCCGGGCAAAAGATCCCTCAATGGTAACGGGCTTTTGCGCGCTTGCCGATAAAGAAAGCCCCAGCAGCATTGCCGTTGTGTATTTTTTACGGAACATTTTTTTATAATACATCATAAACGCTTTTATTGATTTAATTACTTAATTCGCTGTATTTAACATCTACCACCTTGCCTAATCCTGTAAAAGGCTCCTGGTACTTGGTTAAAGCACCCAGTAGTTCAGGGGCTTTAAAAAACTCGACCTGACCGGTAGTATTGGGGGCAGCAGCATCATAGGTTGCTACTATAATTGCGTAACCCGGAGCGGCAAAACGACCGGTAACAGTATAAGCTGTCATGAGACGATTGACTTTTAACATTGAGATTTTTCTTGTACCAAAATCGTAAGCTTCTTTAAGTATTTTATTGTCCATATCATACTGGTAGAGCTTACTGCCAACTGAGTAGAACAGGTACCCATATTGCTGATCCAATACAAACCGGTCTGCATTGGCAATACCAGTTAAAAAAGTAGTTAAATTTTCAATAGATATGGCTGTGATGGTTGGAGAACTGGCTGTATAGCTAAAAGCAATTCTTGCCAGGTAGTATTGACCGCCATCTTTTAAAACAGCTACTGCCTGCCCGTTAAATGCCCTCGTAAAACCCAGCCATACCAGGTCTTTGGCCACATACTGCAAATCGAAAGCCTGTGTGGGCGTACTGATAATAGAAGCACCGGAGCTGTTGCTTGAAGTTCTTACGAAACGCCTGTTATCTGCATCGAAGAATATATTATGCATATAAGCGGTAACAGGAGACGCAAAATAAGGTGCTATTTTAAACGTAATACCTGTGGCTCCTGTTTTATTAATTGGTGTACCATAGTACGACAGGATAGCATAATTATATAAATACAGGTTTCCATCGGCAAAAGCATAAGACGTTCCGCCACTGGTTGGAAGCAAAACTTCAGCTCTTTTAGGTTCACCGATAACAGTTTCATTCGCAAAAAGGTATTTCACTTTATTCCAAAGAAAACCATCAGTAATATTGATTTTCTCAGTAGAAGCTGTAGTATTAATATACAACCAATATTTATTGGCAGTATTAACAGGATCCCTGTTGGTAAAGGTTTCTATCGACAATGGCTTCCCGGTTATTTCAAGGGATAATGCCGGGTTAGTCTGGTCTTTAATAAGAGCGGGCAGGTTTTTGTAGATGGTTGGAAAAGTACCCCAATTGGCCTGATCTTCTTGGTAATAATCCAACCTGGCGGCCGAATCTATTTCGTTGAGCACAAACCACCCTGCTTTTTTATACTACCGGAAACAGTAAGGATAAATGCTTTCTGCCAGGTAACACCATTGGATTTGTCGGTTACTACATAATAACAACTATAGGAGCCAACACTCAAACCTAATACAACATCCAGGTTTTTTAAGCGATGTAAAGTGCTTCTTCGTTCTGAAGCAGTGGCTACAGAATTATTATAACAAACCCACTCGTAAGTATAATTACTGTCAACGAACGGTGTACCCTGCTTAAAGGTCAACACAGGAAGGATTCCCGGGCTCGTCCCTAATTGTACATTATAAGATCCCTGAAAATTACCAAAAACCAATGTGTCTACCCGGTTGTAGGAATAGTTGCCCAGGTCTTTTCTGCACCCGCTAAATAAAATAGCGGCAACAAGTGTTAATAGTGGCAAGGCAAAAAATACCCCCTTTTGTAATCTTGAAATATTATTCACTATCTATGGTTTTAATGTGTTACATTTTGTTTAGCCGGCAGAAGTGCCCATCGTTATCTTAGCGCCATTTTCGTCGTAATAGACTTTGCCCTTATTCTCTTCTTCTTTTAACCACCAGGCCATGTACTTTGACCAGTTTACCAATTGAGAAACCTGCAGGCCTGTTTTAGGATCGTAAAAGATAGCGGAGCTTACCCCCAGCACTTCCAGCATCAGGTCTACTTTTTTACGGGAGTAAGCGCCGAAATAAAGTGCAACTGTTGTCCTTCCTGCAAATGTGGTCCAGAGATAAGAAACGCCGGCCATGTCATCCATGTAAATGTTATAGTAAACAAAAGGCACCCAGCGCCCGCTGGCCAGTGCTCTTCCCGGAAGATTCACATTGAAATTTTCATTAGCTAACAGTTTATACCTGAGTTTAAACTGAGAGGCCGTCATATCAGCCGTTCTTTTAACCCGCAGCAGTATGGTATCGTTTATCCTTCCGGCCCTGATGATGGGCGCTCTTTCGTATAAAAAATGTTCGTTTTCCCTGGCTGTATTACTCGTGTCATATTCATATGCTACCAACCGGTCATGGTCCACAGGGTTTCCGGTGGTCTGTATCGGAATACGCACAAGGGAATCGATAGTAGAATATCCAACATATCCAAAAGAGATCAACTGGCTTACTGTATCATTTTTGGTTACGGTCTCGGGGAAATAAATATTTGCTCCTGACGCTTCCTGATCAAAGACAAGCAATGTATCCTGTTTACAAGACACCAGCATTATTATCAAAAGCAACAAATAAGTTTTTGAAATTATATTCTTCATCAGCTTCATATTTATTTACATTAACTATTAAGTTGTGGTTACCTGGAACCGGTTTCAGAATCCGGGATAGGAAATACGTAAGAGCCGGTTGCGATAGCAATGGTTCCATTAACCGTATTCGGAGTTCTCACGGTTGTAACAGCATTTCGTTTATAGTAATACCATAACTGGCCTTCACCATAAAATTCCTTCTCATACTCTTTCGTCAGTTCAGCTCTTAAAAGCGCGGGGTCTTCAATATTCAACGGCAGGTTTCTTTTCTGGCGGACTGTATTCAGGTAACTCAATGCCAATTGCGGGTTGGTCTCCGTTTCGGCTGCTATATAATAAGCTTCGCTTAGCCTCATAACAGGAATGGTATAGCGCCTGGTAAAAGTTTCCTGGCTGATTAAATTCCTGTATTTAATAAATGTTCTGAATGGAACGCCTTCCGATCCGAAGATCCAGCTGTATTCATAACGATAATCACCGCTATTGTTTTCAAAAACGGTAGAAACATAATTTGACGGGCCTGTGGCTATGATCGATCGTTCTGTGATAGCTGAGCTGAATATTTCATCATAGGTATCATACAAACCATTATTAAAAATTCCAAATAATACCTCAGTTGAAAAAATCCTGTCGGCGGTTGCTGAAGAGCCGGTTGCAGCCTCATGTGTAACCCAGGGAAATTTAGCTGCCTGAGCTATCACTTCTTTCGCAACCATTAATGCGCCCTGGTTGTCTCCGCGCCAAAGCAGTACTTTGGCCTTCAGCAATTTTGCAGCATATAGATTTATTCTGTAACTATTATAATTGAGCGTCCCGGCCTGGCTTACAATAGGGTCATTTTTCAGATAATTGATCGCAGTGTCCAGGTCCCTGACAATATTTTCTATCACTTCATTGGCCGGCAAAAAGTCGCCTATATCCCGGCCCAGCACCCGGTAGTAGGGAATCGATACTGCTGTTGAATCCAGTTTAAAGACGGGCCCGTACATCTTCAGCAGGTCGAAATAAGCCAGGCTGCGTATGGCAATGGCCTCTCCCTTGTATTGATTGCGTTCAGATTCTGTTAATACATTTATTGCAAGCTTATCTAAATTAGATAAGAACTGGTTAGCATTGCCTATCATCAGGTACATGTTATCCCATATGGATGCCAATGTATTTTTCACCGCTATATTTTCATAGTTCCTATTGATGTATTCATAAAACGAATAATCTGGGGTAATACCATAATAACGCTGGGCAAACAGATCTAATTTATCCAATGTGAGATCTCTTCCATAAAGCTGGGGAGTAGCCATTTTTATGTAGAGGCCGTTCATTACTTCCGCTATACCAGCTTTTGTAGTATAGATCTGATCTTCAGTAAATTTATCCTCGGGTTTTACATCGAGCCACCTGGTACAGGAGATATGAGTAAGAGCTACAATGCTTATTAAGATATATAAATACAAACGCATAGTTGATTTGTTATTGGAGTTATTTAAAGTTGGCATTGATACCTAGAGAAAATGAACGGGCATAGGGGTAGTCGATCCCTCTTTCACGGCGGATGGTTGAAAACCTGAAAATCTCGCCGGTATAAGCAGTAAACCTAAGTGCAGAAAGCCCCGCCCTGTTTAACCAAGGTTTTTGAGTAATCTCGTAACCCACATTAATCGACTCAAACGAAAGTGTATTTTCTGTTTGAACAAACCTCGATGACATAGGAGTAGTTGTAGTGAGGGAAATAGATTTAAACTCAGCCTGATCTCCCACCTGTTGCCACCTGTCGTACAAGGCTCTTTTGTCCTGGTTGTAGGAAATCACATCGCCTAATGAAATATTTTCAACTTTATCATACAATGCATTATTCCATATATCCTGCTTATAGATATAACGGAAGAACATGTTCAACGAAAAACCTTTAATAGTGAAAGAGTTATTAATAACGCCCTGTAATGCCGGTCTTTTATTGCCTATCCTTACCCGGTCATCATAGCTAAAAACAAAAGTTTGACTGCCATCTTTTTCAGGAATATCTCTTTACCAGTGGCCGGATCAATACCTAAGGAAGGCACGGCCCACAGATCATAAGAATCGTAACCGTCACGATACTGCATGAGTGAATTGTTAGACGTCTCATAATCATTGAGTGCATCCAACCGGTTATTAAATCCTCCGTAAGTTCCTTTAAGCGCTGTTCCTAAAACACCGATAAACCACATCACCCGTTCCTTCTTTTTATAGATCGGCGCATACCTTACATTAAACTCTACGCCTTTTGTAGTCAGCGTTCCCAAATTCATTGGATAAGCTACCAGTGCCGTAGAGGATGGTAAGGACAATGCCAATACCAGAGGGTCTGTACGACGCTTGTAGGCATCTAATGTCATATTAAAACGGCCATCTGAAAAAGTTGCGTCCAATCCCAGGTTAGTTTGAAAAGTATTCTGCCATTTAAGATCAGGGTTTCCTAATGTACCAAGGTAAACGCCTTGCCCAAAGTAATTGTACGAGTTAAAATAGTTATAAGTAGATATGGAAGAGGTGGAAGCAAAGCTTTGGTTACCGGTAATACCATAAGAACCACGCACTTTTAAATTATCGATCCATGCTATATTCTCCAGGAACTTTTCTTTGTTCATATTCCAGCTTGCTCCGAAAGAGGTAAATGGCTGATATAGGTTTTTTTGACCAAATGAAGTAGAACCATCGTAGGTAACCGATACATCTGCATTATATTTCGATTTATAAGAATAAAAAACGTTACCTACTACAGAGTGCCTCCGGGATATGCTGGCGGCAGATGAAGGCAGCCCATTATCTCTATACCCATAAGCAAACTTCGGGTTGCCGTTACTGCTGAGCGGGAATCCTTCTGCATCGAATCCTTTCCTCCTGTTTTCAGTACTTGCCAGTTCTGTTCTAAGGTTGGTTTGCACCATGTGGTTTTTACTGATATTCTTTGCATAGGATATCATTAAATTACCCGTATAATTGAACCTCATCGTATTGGTGTAGTTATAAGTACCTTTTTCAAAGTAGTTGTATTGTCAAAATCGGTGTGCAGGGGCGATTTAAAAACATTGGCCTCAGTATTCGATCCGCCAACCTGTAAAGCCCCCTGGATACGCAGGTTATTGGTAACATTGTAATTTAACTGGAGGTTATTGGTAATCGTGTAACTTTTCGCATTATTAAAACTGTTGAGGCTGGCATTATAAAAAGGGTTTGCAGCTCTCATGTATTCATAGCCATTGCCATACTCCGTATTCCAGTTATAAAACTCATAAAGGTATTTTACATCGGCAGCAGCTTTCTCAAAATATGGATTCGTATTTACCCAGGTAGAAAAAGAACCATAGTTAGAATTATCCTGCTTATACCCGTTTATGTAAAGGTTGTTATTAATATTGATTTTATTTTTCCGGTAGGTAAGGTTAACACGTCCACTCCATTCCTTATTACCAGACCCAATCATTACCCCCTGTTGAGCTTTATAGGTGCCGCCTACATTAAAACTTAGGTACTGGTTTCCACCATCGGCGTATAAAGAATGACGTTGAAAAAATCCCGTTTGCAACGGATCGGTTAACCAATAAGAATTCACTCCACTCTCTACAAACTGCAATTTTTCTGAATAGAGCGGTCCATAATAAGAATTAGCCAGCTCGGGCATTCCAACAGATGCTCTAAAGGCTCCCGACAACCTTTCAAACTCCAGCTTTTCGCGGGCATTCATCATATTGTATCCAGACAAATCGGGTAATTCGAAACTAAAATCACCCGTGTATCTTAACCTAACGGTTCCTAACTGAGGTCTTATTGTTTCCACTACTATAACTCCATTCGATGCCCTCGACCCATAGATTGCTGTAGCGGAAGCATCTTTTAAAATATTGATCGATGCTACCTGTGTTACATCCAGTTCAGTAATTGTTTTTAGAGAGGTTTCAAAACCATCCAGAACAAATAATGGCTGGTTAGGATTATCGGCAAACTCATCTACAAGCGAGTTGGTAGAAGTAGTCAGGCTGCTTTGCCCCCTTAATTCAATAGTTGGCAACACATTGGGGTTAGATCCCTGAAAATTATTTTCCATGATTAAAAAAGAGGGATCCACACTCCTGAGACTCTGAACGAGGTTTTGGTTACCCACCTTTCTTAAATCTGCACCTGAAAATGTAGCCACAGCGCCGGTATAGGTTTCCTTTTTACGGGTATACATCCCTGTATTAACCGTTACTACTTCTTCCGTTTTATCTATCAGTTTTAAAATAATATGGAGCGTTAGAGAACTGCCCACTTTTACACGTGTAGTATTGTACCCCACAGCAGATACCAGTAAGGTCTGGCCCGGATCTACATCTAAAGAAAATTCTCCTTTGCCATCTGTAGATGTTCCTCTTTTTGTACCCTCAACAATAATGGAGGCGCCGGAAACAGGATCATTATCTTCGTTTTTAACCGTACCCCGAACAATCGTGCGCACGGGTTCTACAGGCGCCATAGTAACCGGCGCAACTTCCTTTTTACGTACCACTACTTTTTCGGTTATCTTCCGGATAATTACAATTTTATCATCGATCGAATACCCCAAACCGTTTGGCGCCAACACCCTGTTTAAAACATCTGCCAATGGCGCACGATCAACAGACAATGTTATCTTTTCTGCATTACGCATCAGCTGGTCATTATAAAAAAGGAATATCCCGTCTGTTTTTCTATTTTTTGAAGAACAAGCTGTATTCGCTCATTTTTGCAGCTGATGGTTACGTACTGGCTGTAACTGGTTCCGGCGAATACCTGGATACAGGAAAATAGTAATAGAAAGGTCGTCAATCTCATAATGAAATAAGCATTTAAAAATTGTAATCCCTGACACGCCCTGAAAAAGACGCACCTATTTTTTTGATAAACTTTTATTTGGTTGCCAGCTACATGATACCTGACGGTGCTGGTAGCTTCAAACATTTTAAGCAGTTTTTGTACGTTCTCTTTTCGTGGTAGTCTGCCACTAAACGTGAGCCCTTTTAGCCTGGGATCCAGTTCTATATTTGCATTATACCATCGGGATACCTGCCTCATGATTTCAGATATCTCGGTTTGATCAAAATCAAAGTAGCCATTTTTCCATGCCATCACTTTTTCTACATCAATGCCTGTAAGGGTTTCAATGCCCCTACCGGCACGCACCACTGTTTGTTGCCCTGGCTTTAGTACAACATTTTTGCCGGAGCTAAGTGTGTGCACTTTCACACTACCCTGTATTAAGGTGGTTTTAACTGCGGCCTCATCCTCATAGGCATTTACGTTAAAATGAGTACCTAACACAGAGATCTGCTGCCTGCCTGGTATATCTACAATAAAAGGTTGTTTTTTATTATGCGCTACTTCAAAGTAAGCTTCTCCTTTTACAACAACCTTTCGCTCAGGTCCCGTAAACCGGGTTGGAAACCGGATAGAGGATACCGCGTTTAACCATACCATAGTGCCATCGGGTAAACGAAGCTTATAGCTCCCTCCCGCCGGTATACTTACTTCGTTGAATTTTACCTCCTGGTTGGCCGAGACATTATTGTAGGCTATAGTGCCATCTTTTAATTTTACAATTTCAGAGCCGCCTTCAGACGCCACATTTCCAGCTCCGGTACTGTCCAATTCTATCACCGTACCATCATCGAGCTTCAGCAGGGCTTTTTCGGTGCCGGGTACTATACTATGAGCCACAGTATGCCGGTCTGTTTGTAAAACATATTGGTAAAAAGCGCACCTGCCAATACCAACAGCAAGACGGCAGCCACCCTGTACAGCCAATTGAAAGAAATTACAAGTTTGTTTTTGCGAGGACTTATCTGCTCCTGTATACGGTTGTATATGTCATCGCCTATTGTATTAATATCCCTTCCTCCAGGTTTTTCAGCTCTTCCACCTGCTCGTACCATTTTTCTACATAAGCCGTTTCTAACGGAGATGCATTTCCCTCTATATATTTGTTGAGTATGGTTGTAAAGGCCTCTTTCGTCATGTAAACAGCTTTGCTACTTTATAGAATACCATAATAGATAGAGTAGTACTATTCGAATTCAAAAAAAGATAACATTTTTTTAATTGTAATATAATAAATGGTCCCTAATAGGGACACATAGTCCACCTGTTTCGTCATATGACCGTTAGGAAAGAAAGTGTGCAAAAGAAGAATAGCCTGATTACTATACCAGGAAAATTGCAAACTTATAACCGGAAAGCCGGGCTCTCAGCCGCTTTAAAGATTCCGAGAGTATATTTTTCACCGTTTGCTCAGAAATATTGAGTTGCTGTGCAATTTCATTATTTCGCAAATGCTCATTGCGGCTAAGCCGGTATACTTCCTGCATTCTTTCAGGAAGCAGCTGCACTTCGCTGTCAATAAGCGCTTCCAGCTGTTTATAATAAAGCATTTCCTCGTTGGAAAGCGTTATTTGTTCGATCGCTTCGATATTTAAAGGAAAAATGCGTCCTCTTACCTGTTCTCTTTGCACCTTTTTTATTACTGCGTATTTTACCGCAGTAAACAGGTAGGCTCTTAAGGATTCTTCTATCACCACGCTATAGCGGTTGTTCCACAAACTCACAAAAATATCCTGTACCACTTCTTCCGCATCGTTGGAATTATCCAGCCTGCTCATAGCTTTTTGGTATAGATCTTTCCAATAACGATTATATAACAAGCGAAAATTTCGCTCGTCATCAGACCGCAACAATGCGCTGTCACCTAAAAAGGAGTCCGTTTTGGAAAGATCATCCATAGCGTCGAGTAGCCGCAAAATTAATTAATGATGAATAAAATGTTATAATTTATTCAAATGATTGTTGAAATATTAAAAATCAGCTGTTTGTATCTTGCAGTGGAACTGTTACACGAGAAAAGAATACCCATAACTATAAGGGTAAATGGCTGGCATCGCTCATTTATCTTTAATATACTACCAGCGTATCCTACTACATTCTTTAGTCAACTAACGTGTGTTTGTTTTTTATACATCTGTAACCTGATCATAAGGGCTCCCACTGCGCCCGGTATTTTATATCCATCATCATCCTGATCAACACAGTAATACATTTTTGAAGTAATTAAAAACGGGTATTATGCTTTTCACCTCTTAGTACAATTATAGAAAAAGGGAGCCGCTTATAGTGGTCTCCAGGTATGCTTTTATAAATCCGTTCCAAGTGCCTCTCCCTTCGGGAAATTATTTTTAAACTATTTGTAAGTTAAATGAGCATTCAATAAATAAAGAGGGCAGGTAACAAATTGTTTATAATTTCTTAAAGTACAAATCGGCTGCTGTAACATTTATGTTAATACGTTTGCACTTCAATTCACGGCCTTTGCGTATGCAACCAGAACCTTAACAAATGTTATGCGTTCAGGCCCTTTTATAAACATGAGAACTTAATATTCCCTAAAAACAAAACCTTCATTCAAAAGAATTTACCAATAATCACATACAAGTATCCAGGTAAAATATAATTAACTAAACAATCAAACAATGAAAATTGGACTGAAGCGGCACCGCTATCTGGGTGCCCTCCTATTGCTCCTGCTCGGCATTTCGCTTACGGGCTGGGCACAAACAAACACAACAGTTACCGGTACGGTACGTGATCAAACCGGCGCCGTAATGCCTAGTGTAACTGTTACGGCGATTAATGTATCGGACAGTACTTTACAAAACAGTACCATTACTAATGAGAAGGGTGCATTTACCTTCACACAATTGATTGCGGGCACTATTTACCGGTTTAAAGCAACCTATATTGGTTACCAGGCACCGGTTATTAATAATTACGAAGTAAAAGCCGGTAGCAACACTCCTATTACAATGGAGCTATCTTCTACATCTAATGCGGCCCTGGAAGAAGTAATTGTAGTGGGATACGGTACACAGAAAAGAGAAAATGCTACAGGTGCGGTAGACCAGATTACCTCAAAAAGTTTGGAGAACAGACCCGTAACCAACCTTACACAAGGCTTGCAGGGTATGTTGCCCAACCTCAACCTGAAGATGATGGATGGTAAGCCTACCCAGTCACCCAGCTACAATATAAGAGGTACTACTTCTATTGGCCAGGGAGGTAGCGCATTGGTGTTGATCGATGGGTTTGAAGGGGATCCCAGCCTCATTAATCCTAATGATATCGAAACTGTTTCGATATTGAAAGATGCGGCGTCTGCAGCTATTTACGGAGCGAGGGGTGTGTTTGGCGTTGTACTGATCACCACCAAAAAGGGAGTTAAAGGCAGAACCAACGTTTCGTACAGCACCAACTATGCATTAAAATCGCCGGTAACCCGTCCTGATTTTGTAACGGACGGTTATACCTGGGCGAAAATGTTTGCAGAGGCTTTTGTAAATGGCGACGGCGCTTTCCCGCAAAACGCCAATAAAACGCAGAAGTTCTCTCAGGCTTACCTGGATGAGTTTAAAAGAAGAGTTGAATCAGGACAACCTTACAATACTATAGAGGTAAATCCAACTACGGGAGAGTATACTTATTATGGCAGTACCGACTACTATGCTGAATTGTATAAAAATAATACAGCAGCCTTTGATAATAATATTTCGGTGAGCGGCGGAAGCGATAAAGCTACGTTCCTGGTATCGGGTCGTTTTTTAAAGCAGGATGGTTTGTTTCGTTACAACAGCGATGATTACGACATGAAAAACATCCGTGCCAGAGGTACCATACAGGTATTTCCCTGGTTAAGTATTGAGAACAATACAGACTACTCCATTATGAATTACCACAACCCTATTAACGTAGGTGAAGGAGGTGGCATATGGAGAAATATTGCTGACGAGGGTAAACCTACGATGCCCATGTTTAACCCAGACGGCAGCCTCACTTTTGCTGCTGCTTACACCGTTGGTGATTTTATTTATGGTAAAAACGGTATCGATACCCGCAGGGAAGTATTTCGCAATATCACCGGTTTGAGAAGCCATTTCTTTGACAATAAGTTCAGGGTCAATGCAGATTTCACCTTTCGCAATACAGATAATAACCGCGAGCAAAAACGCGTGCAAGTGCCTTACAGCAATTCTGTAGGTATTACCTCTTATATTGGTACAACCACTAATGACCTGTTGTCCGACCTGCGCGAAACCAGGTATTGGGCCACGAATATTTATGCAGAGTATGAGAATCGCTTTGGCGACAATCATTACCTCAAAGCAATGGTGGGTTATAACTATGAACAATCTACCTATAACCGCACGGCTGTTCAGCGTAATGGTATCATTTTCGAAGATGCCAATGATCTGAACCTGGCATTGGGCCAGGCTATTACTACCGGTGGTGGTTACGAGCAATGGGCTATATTAGGAGGCTTTTCCAGGTTGAATTACTCCTTCAAAGACCGTTACCTCGTTGAGGTAAACGCACGCTATGATGGCTCTTCCAAGTTCCCGGCTAACCAGCGTTATGGCTTCTTCCCATCCGTATCTGCAGGTTGGAGAATTAATAAAGAATCTTTCTGGAATGTTTCGCAAAAAGCTATTTCCGACCTTAAAATACGAGCTTCTTACGGTGCGCTGGGTAATGGTAATATTGCTTCTTACGCCTTCCAGGAAGTATTTAATATTAGCCAGTCGGGCGTGATCTTAAATGGCACCAGGCCTCAAACCACCCGCAACCCGGCCGTGGTACCAGAGGGGCTCACCTGGGAAACATCCACCACTACGAATATTGGTCTGGACCTGACTACTTTATCAGGCAGACTGACTTTTATGGGTGATGCATATGTACGTAAAACTACCGACATGTTTACATTCGGCTTAACACCTCCTGCTGTATTCGGCGCCGATGTACCCAAAGGAAACTTTGCAGACCTGACAACAAGGGGTTGGGAAGCTTCACTTACCTGGAATGATCAGTTTGGCAGCTCAGAGAAACCTTTCCGTTACAATGTAAGACTGATGCTGTCTGACAATAAAACGAAAATTGATAAATACAATAACCCGGATAAGTTGTTAAGCGATTATTATGAAGGGCAAACACTGGGCGAAATATGGGGTTATGAAACAGAGGGCTTCTTTATTGACGAAGCAGATATTGCTTCGCATGCCAAGCAAAATCCACAAATGAGGGCTTCTCCTTCTGGACTTTGGTTCCCCGGCGATATTAAATTAAGAGACCTGAATGGTGATGGCTTTATTAACGTAGGTGAAAATAAAGTAGGTAACTCCGGCGACCGCAGAATAATAGGCAACTCAGCTCCACGGTATATGTATGGTGTAAACCTGGGCGCAGACTGGAACAATATTTTCTTCTCTGTTTTCTTCCAGGGAGTGGGTAAACAACAGTGGTACCCCAGCACCGAAACTGAAATGTTCTGGGGACAGTACAACAGGCCTTATAATAATATTCCCACTTTCCATCTGGGTAATATGTGGACCCCCGAGAACACAGATGCTTATTTCCCGAGAACCATGTCGAGAGCAGCATCAAGCAATACCAATCGTACCCTCGGTGTAGCACAAACCCGTTACCTGCAAAACGTAGCTTATGTAAGGATGAAGAACATCCAGATCGGTTACAACCTGCCTTCCAGCTGGATCAACCGGATTGGGGCCCGCTCGGTAAAAGTGTTTTTCTCAGGAGAAAATTTATTCACCCACTCTCCTATGTACAAAATTGTTAAGAATACAATCGACGTAGAAAATGCCGTTCCGTCTGACCAGGATCTAAATGCTAACAGCACTAACGGTGATGGTTATAATTACCCGATGCTGAAAAGCTTCTCTTTTGGACTAAACGTTGGGTTTTAACGCATAAAAAACAACAAATGAAAAAAATATATATAGGAATTTTGCTGGGTAGCCTGGGTTTTGCTGCCTGCGATAAGCTGGACCAGGTACCACAGTCTACCGCAACCAGGGAGCTGTATTTGGTACAGAGAATGGGCTGAAATTGTATACCAACTCATTTTATGGGATGGGTTTTCTTCCTAAAAACTCTACCAGCCAGGATGCCATGTCAGACTACCTGGCGGTAAGAGATGTTCAGAATTTTATTCGCGAAGGTGGCTTTGCGGCTAATAACAGTTCGGGGTGGACCTGGACGGACCTAAGGAATATCAATTACTTTATTGAAAACTGCAACGATCCGGCGGTACCTGAAGCTACCCGTAATAACTACCTGGGTATTGCCCGTTATTTCAGGGCTTATTTTTACTGGGATAAGGTAAAGCGTTTTGGCGATGTACCCTGGATCGGTAAAGCCATGAACATTGATGATCCTGCATTAACAGCGGGAAGAGACAAGCGGGAACTGGTAATGGATTCGGTATTGGCCGATCTTGATTTTGCCTGCAATAATATTATAACCACCAATGATGCGAGCCGCACTACCATTACCAAATGGGTAGCTCACGCATTCAAATCGAGGGTATGTTTATTTGAAGGTACTTTCAGAAAATACCATACCGGTTTAAATCTTACAGGCTCAGCTGCCAAATGGCTGACCGAAGCAGCATCTGCTGCCGACCAGGTTATTAAAAACGGAGGCTTTTCGTTAAACACGGCAGGTGGTGCCGGTGTATCTTACAGGCAGGTATTTACCAGCAATACACCGGTGGCAAGTGAAGTATTACAGGCAGCGGTGGCCGACGTAAACCTTGGCGTGCTTAACGAGGCCAACTGGTGGTGGACCAGCGGTACCTATGGAGCCAAGGCCAGTTTTATACGCACCTTTATCAATACTTATCTGAAACTGGATGGTACACCTTTTACCAACGATCCGAACTATCGTACGATTTTATTTAAGGATGAGGTAAAGAACAGAGACCTGCGTTTAAAACAAACCATTCGCCTGGGCGATTATAAAAGGATCAGCAACGGGCAACAGGTTCCAGCACCACCCGTGTTCTCCTATACCTTTACCGGTTACCAGCCCATAAAATGGACATTGGATGATATGGCATTTGATGCGGTGCTTTAAACACCAATGCCATTGCTTTGTTTCGCTATGCAGAAGTATTATTGAACTATGCAGAAGCAAAAGCTGAACTGGGCACATTAACCGATGCGGATTGGGCGCTAACCGTAGGCGCTTTAAGATCAAGAGCTGGTATTACAGGTGGTTTAACTACCAAGCCCACTGTGGCTGATCCTTACCTCGTGGCGAACTACTTCCCCGGTATTACTGATCCTTCTATACTGGAAGTAAGACGGGAAAGAGGAATCGAGCTAAGCCTGGAAGGACTTCGCTTTGCTGATCTGTTAAGATGGAAAAGAGGTGAATTGATGCAGCAGGAATGGAACGGCTTTTATGTACCCGCTTTAAATACACCTATGGACTTAAACGAAGACGGCATATTGGATGTGGCTTTTTCCAGGGCACCCGCCCCAGCCCAGGTGTAAGCGGTGTAACTTATGTGGATGTATCCGCCAGGATTGGTGCGGCTGTCAATTCCCAGTTATTGAAAAACGGCACATCCGGCGAACTAACCTGGATGAACGAAATACCCAGGAAATGGAACGAGCGTAACTACTACTACCCCATTCCGTTGAACGATCTGCAACGTAATCCTAATTTAAAACAAAACCCGGGCTGGGAATAAGATACCCTCAAAAACAGTATATGAATTTAAAAACATGGACCGTTGCAGCTTTTATGCTGGCAACCACCTGCAGCCTTAATGCACAGAAGATAACGGTAGGCACTTTTAATATCCGTTATGATAATCCGCGCGATTCGGGCAACCTTTGGAAGGACCGAGCCCCTGTTGTTTCCAACCTCATACGCTTTCACGGCTTTGACATATTGGGTGTACAGGAAGGGTTGATCAATCAACTGGAAGACATGAGCACCGCGTTACCCGAATATGCCCGTTATGGAAAAGGTCGGGACGATGGTAAGGATGGAGGTGAACACTCTGCTATCTTTTATAAGAAAGACCGTTTTAAGCTGTTGAAGAGTGGCGATTTCTGGCTATCTGAAACACCTGACCAACCTGGCAAGGGCTGGGATGTTACCTGCTGTAACCGCATCTGCTCCTGGGTATACCTGGAAGACCAGAAGACGCGTAAAAAGTTCTATACCTTCAATGTACATTACGATCACCAGGCTGTTGTTGCCCGACGTGAAAGCAGCAAGCTGATCCTTAAAAAAATCAGCGAAATAGCGGGTACTAACCCGGTACTGTTAACCGGCGATTTCAATGGCAATCGGGAAAGCGAATGGTACCAGCATCTGGCCACCTCGGGTGTACTAACCGATGTGTATACAAAAGTGAAGTTCCCCTATGCCAATAATTCATCGGCCAATGGTTTCAGAGTTCCCCGCGGCAACGCAGTTATTGATCATATATTCGCGACCCAACAATTTGATGCCAGCAGATGGGGCATATTAACCGATACCTATTTCGGTAAATTCCCTTCTGATCATTTTCCCGTTCTTGCTGAAGTTGAACTTAAATAATAGATTTACTTCTTTACAGGCGATATCCCGGGGTGTACCCCGGGATATTTTTTATGTCGCCAGTATCCGCCGATCATTGCATGCTGTAGTACTTTTTAAAGTTTGTCCTTTATTTCCCGCAGGTTTGGGTATTCACTTAACTTTATACAATCGTTCACTCAACCCCCTGTTTAATGAAATCAACCGCTCTTCTGACCCTTCTGCTGGCAACGCAATCCTTAATGGCTCAGGACACTATCCGCTTCAAAAAAGCACTTGCTGTACAATCGGGCAGTCGCTACGGACGTGAAGCCATTTATACCGATCAGCTTAGCTACCGGTTATTAAACGGCGCTCTAAGCCCCAGAGCCGCGAACTATTTAACTTTACAGCAGGAGGCGACTCCATTTACTGGAGAGAAGTGAATGCCGAAGAAGGCGGCCGGTTCCGCGTTTTTGGCCGACGCAATTTTCAACGCTCCAATAATCCCTTTCTGAATCCGGGCGCTGTAGATCGAGGTGCTGATTACCTGTATGTAACCTATAACGCTCCCAAAGAACAGGCTGCCTTATTGCGGGTGCAGGGCAGCGCAGGCATTTATGTAAACGGAGCTCCTCATATGGGTGACCCGTATAGCGCAGGCTATATGCACATCCCGGTATTATTAAAGAAAGGTTTGAACGAGATTTATGTGCGCGGAGCAAATGTGTTACCCGAGCTTATACCCGTTCAAGAGACGCTGCATATCCATACCGATGATGTTACAGCACCGCATATAGTGCTTAACAAAAACAACAGTCGTCTTAAAGTAGCCTTGGTAGTGAGCAATGTTGCCAATAGTCCCGCCACGGCGCTTTCCATTTCTACAACAATAGAGAGCAAAACCATTACAACTGCTATCCCGGCCATTCCTGCCTTAACCACAAGAAAGGTCTTTTTCGAAGCAGATGCATCAGCTATTAGCCGGAAAGGTAAATACGATTGCCAGCTGGTATTGAAAAATAATTCAAAACCGGCGAGCACAGCAAAGATTACCCTCGAAGCTGTTTTACCAACGGAACATTATAGCAACACTTTCCTGAGTAATATAGACGGGAGCCTGCAGTATTATGCCGTTGCCCCACAGCTCAATGGCCATAAAGAACAACAGGCGCTCTTTCTATCCGTGCACGGTGCAGGTGTGGAAGCCATTGGGCAGGCACGTGCTTACAAATCGAAAGACTGGGGCAACCTGGTGGCAGCTACTAACCGCCGCCCCCGCGGGTTTAACTGGGAAGACTGGGGGCGACTGGATGCGCTCGAAGTATTGAAGCTCGCAAAAGAGCAATTTAAACCCGATCCTTCGAAGATCTATCTTACAGGTCATTCAATGGGCGGCCACGGTACCTGGTTCCTGGGTGCTACCTATCCCGACCAATGGGCGGCCATCGGCCCTGCTGCGGGATATGCTTCTTTGAAAGATTACGGATCAGCAGACGGCCGTATACCTGATAGCGCGCGTGATAGCGTGGAGCGGCTATTATTACGATCCGGCAACCAAAGCGATGTTCCCAAACTGGCAACCAATTACCAGCCGCTGGGTGTTTATATTTTACATGGCGACAGCGATCGGGTGGTTCCTGTAACCTATGCCCGGCAGATGAGGCAGGTATTGGCCGGTTTTCATAAAGATTTTAGTTATTATGAATACCCCGGAGGTGAACATTGGTTTGGCGACCAAAGCGTGGATTGGCCACCTATGTTCGATTATTTTAAATGGCACCAACGACTACCTGATTCCTCAACACACGAGATCGATTTTATCACCAGCAATCCGGGTATATCGGCTACCCATCGCTGGGCAACGGTAAACCAGCAGCTGCACCCGCTTCAATACAGCAGGATACAGTTACGCCGGAATATAGCAGCAGCAAGTATTTCAGGCTCCACGGAAAATGTAGCTTTACTTAAACTCTCTTTAAAAGACTTTAGTACAGGTACTACTATAAGTATCCGGTTAGATAATACGCCGCCATTATCTCATCGGGTAATATCAACTAATGATAGCCTGTTTCTTCAGAACACTGGTTCAGGCTGGTCCCTGTCTACTCCGCCTCCCGCAGACTATAAAAATCCACAGCGATATGGAACTTTTAAGGAGGCATTTAATCACCGCGTGGTATTTGTAATAGGCACTAAAGGTAGTGATACAGAAAATGAAGCCAATCGTAATAAAGCCATTTATGATGCTGAAAGCTGGTATTACCGGGGTAACGGTGCAATAGATATCATAAGAGATGTAGACTATAACACATCTAAATACACGGGGCGAAATATTATATTGTTTGGCAATGCAGATAATAACAGCGCCTGGAAATTGTTGCTATCCAAAAGCCCGATACAGGTAAAAAGAAATACGTTGACCGTTGGAGATAAAGTTTGGAACGGCGATAACCTTGCCAGCTACTTTGTATGGCCACAGCTAAACCCAGCATTATTAGTTGGTGTAGTATCGGCTACAGGAGAAAAGGGAATGAAGGCAGCTTATGCCAACCAGTATTTTGCAGGAGGCAGCGGCTTTCCCGACTTTATGATCTTTACGGATGAGATGCTTAAGACTGGCGCTGCAGGTGTGAAGCTTGCTGGCTTTTTCGATAATAGCTGGCGTTTAAGTAAGGATGAAATGGCGGAAACTACGCAATAGAATGCCTTGCCGGAAAACATTTAATCCCACAATAGAAATTTGTTTCCCCGCTGCTTGAAACGCCAGCGGGGAAACAAATCTTAATACAATAGCCTATAACTTATTTACCAATGGAATCATTAGCGGCACCTTCGAAGGTACTGGTATCACCTATGCTACTTTGAGTGGTGTCCGGTAAAGGTGCGGTACTCATATCACTGTTAGGAGTCACCAGTGTTGTGTCCGACACTTCAGCATCCTTATCAGCACTGTTGTTACAGCTGGCAAAAACTGCCAGGGCCATGGCTAGAAATAAAATTTTCATAAAAATAAATTGATGGTTTAGAAAATAAAGTTAGAACCATCCCAAATTCCATACCGTAGTAACCGTATTAGAAATGCCATATCATTATTTCTAAAAAACAGAAAACAAAGACCTCTCAACCTTCCTATTTGGGGAATAAAGGCCACAGTGTAGAATAGCCGTTACAATTAATAACGTGTTGAATTGTCCAGGTTGTTACAGCCGTTTAACATTCTAACCAGTGTATCTATTCCTAACCTCTGATACTGTGTATAAGGTTTAAATTACTTTTAGCACCCCAGAGTCCGCTCTTAAAGAAGCTCCGTTTGTTGCCACCGAAAGCGGGCTGGAAAGGTAAACAGCAAGATTAGCTATCTCATCAGGATCGATAAATCTCTGTAAAAGGATATGAGGGTTAGATTGTCGAATGATGACCTCTTTCACATCTTCTATATCCTGGTTCTGTAATCCTGCAATATGTTGTACCGTGCCGGCTACCCCGTCAGAATAAGTGGGTCCACCTAATATAGTATTAACCGTTACAGATGTACCTTTTGTCAATTTAGATAAGCCATTACTGAGTGCGCTCATGGCAGCTTTAGTCATACCATAATGAATCATGTGTTCCGGTACATTCACTCCCGACTCACTGCTGATAAAGATAATTCGTCCTTTTTCCTGGCAATCATGCCGGGGAGCAGCTGTCTTGATAATCGCATACCACTCATCAGGTTTATTTCAAAATACCTGTACCATTCTTCATCCGCTGTTTCGTAGAAATCGCTGATTCCAAAAATGCCCACATTATTAATAAGAATATCAATATCCTTTAATGCTGACAAGAGCTGTTCAACTTGCCATGGGTCTGAAAAATCGGCGGCGAGTGCAGATACCGACGCGCCGGGAAACTGGCTTTGAAGTATTTCCTTAACCTCATTAGTCTTTACAGGATTTCTGCCATTAATAATTACTGAGGCTCCCTCCTGTAGCAGTTTTCTTGCAATTGAAAGCCCTATGCCTTGTGTAGAACCGCTGATGAAAGCTCTTTGTCCTTTGAGTCGTAAATCCATTTTATTTTTGTAATGATTATTAAAAAAATAGTTAAAAAATTTTAGTCCAGCAGCTCCAGATTCAGTTTTATTTGCGTTCTTAATGTATTTTTATCAGGATACATTCTTAGTAGGGAGTTGATGCCGCACCAAAAAGTGATCAGGTGTCGGGCCAGGGTTGCCGCAGGTAACTTTGAACATATATTACCCCGTTCCTGCTCTTTTGCGATGATCTCCCTGTAAAAGGTTTCCGTTTCTTTTAATATCTCCACTGCTACCTGTTTCAGATCCTCATCAACAAAGCTCATTTCAACAATGGTATTAGCCACTATACAACCCTTCTGATGGGCTACAGGATCAGCATCAGCGATTTCCAAAAAAACTTTTTTATAAGCGCAACAGGTTTTGTACTGCTTTCTACAACTTTTCTAAATGCCCTTAACGCGTCTCTCCTCTGTTGCAGTGCTTTGCCGAAAAGTTCTTTTTTCCTCCCTTGAAGGCATTGTAGATACTTCCTGCACCGCTCCGGTAACATTGCTCAGATCTGATAACGAGGTTGCATTATAGCCTTTCTTCCAGAATAGCTCCTGTGCTTTTAAAATCAGTTCTTCGTCCTGATAAATATTAGGCCTGCCTTTCATTTTATTATTGTAATGATTGATACAAAAATAAGAAAATTTAGCAGAAGCGTCCAACTTCTTAATTAAATAGCTTCCGGTATGCCAGCGGCGTTTGGCTGGTAACCTTCTTAAATAACTTGCTGAAGGATTGGGAGTACCCAAAACCAAGCTGGTAAGCAATCTCACTCACCGTCATGGTAGAAGTGCTCAGTAATTCCTTGGATTTCTCAATCAAACGGTATTGAATATACTGTTGGGTATTTTGACCGGTAATATTACGCAACAAATCGCTTAAATATCCGGGCGATATATTGAGTTGGCCGGCAATTAATTCAACGCCTGGCAAACCTTTGTTTAAAGAAGTTCCGGAATCGAAATACCCATCAATCATTTGTTCCAGCCGGGCAACTAAATCATTGTTCACCGCTTTTCTTGTTAGAAACTGGCGATTATAAAAACGGTTGGAATAACTAAGCAACAGCTCAAGATGCGATACGATCACATCCTGGCTGTAGTGGTCAATATTATTCTTCAGCTCCTCCTGCATTTGGAGCAATAATGATGAAATGATGGTTTCTTCTTTATCAGAAAGATGTAAAGCCTCTGCCACAGCGTAAGAAAAAAGCCATAACTACTGATCTGCTTTCCCAATGAATACGGGCGAATTAAGTCGGGCTTAAATACCAGCATATAGCCCTTCACCGGGTTATCTCCCGTGGTGTTTACAGAAAATACCTGGCCCGGTTTAGTAAAGGTCATCATCCCTTCGTTAAAATCATAGTCCCGTTGTCCATACTTAAAAGCGCCCTTTGACCCTTTTTTGACAGTGATACAATAAAAGTCATTGGCAAAATGTTTCCACACCTCACTATGCCGGTAGCTCAACAGTTCAAAATTAATAACACTTACCAGCGGGTGATCAGGTTGGGGAAGTGCAAAAAGTCGGTGCAGTTCCGAAATGGATTTGATGAAATAGGGTGCTGCAACTGCTTTCTTCATAAAAGTAAATTTACGATTAAATCAGAAATCGGTAGATAGGGAAAGATGCTTCCATTGTTCTAATTCGAGGGCTTCGTTTTTTCGCTGCTCAATAATAGATTGATACGCATCCGATCCCAGAGGCAGGTGTACGGGAGGTTCTTCCATCTGCACGATATTAAGAAGAACCCCTGCCAGCTTTTTAGGATCACCGGGTTGATTTCCGTTAAAACCATGTAACATCTTTACATGCGTTGCTACGTTATAGTCGGCAATTGTATTGCTTGCAACAGCCAGGTTCGCATCGCTTATAAAACCGGTACGGAACATACCCGGGGCAACCACTGTAACTTTCACTCCGAAAGGTTTTACTTCCTGTGCCAAGGCTTCTGATAACCCGATCACTGCAAATTTGGAAGCATTGTAACTTCCTGTGTTGGCATATCCTATGTAGCCCATATTTGAAGAGATATTAATAATATGCCCGGATCGCTGCTTACGCAAATAAGGCATCGTATTGCGAATTACATTTACCATACCCAGAACATTTACTTCAAACGTCTTTCTGAATTCCTGGTCGCTGATTTCTTCTATGCTGCCCACCAGGTAGTAACCCACATTATTGATCACTACGTCGATCGTTCCAAAAACCTCAATAGCTTTCGCAATACATGTTTTTACTTCGGCGTCGTTTGTAATATCCATTTTTAATGGAAGGAAATTTCCCGATACATCGCCGATAGCTTTTACCTGTTCCTGCAAATTACGGGATGTGGCAACTACTTTATCGCCGTTGGCCAGAACTGCTTTGGCCACTTCCAATCCCATTCCTCTTGATGCACCGGTGATCAGCCATACTTTTTGTTTATTCATGTATTTTGTTTTATAAATACAAAGTTATTTTTTAGCCAGAAGGGGATTGTATTCCAATCGGGGATCCTTGTGTTTATATCACCGCTTGTGTGTGCCAAGTCCGATGAAATGTATAAAAAATAGGTAACCTATATATATCTGAAATGAAATATAAGCTGACTCGTAATGGGCTATCTGCATCAGTACCATCATTTTGGCCTGAGATTTGTTAAGTATTTGAAAAGATTGTTTAGCCCTAACCTTCTATCAAACCAGCATATATGCATTTAGAAATTACAAATTTTATCACTATACCTGTGCATGACAGGCATAGAGCCGGCAATTTCTATTCCCGGGTATTACAACTATCAGCCGTAGAATCGAAAGCCGGAGATACTCCTATCGTTTATTTTCCGGATACCATTAATGGTGGTTATTGTGGAAGCATGGTAGAACGGAACTTAGCCACCGAAGAGTTGAAACCTGCACTGATTTACATTTACGCTTTTGGTGATGTAGATGAAGTGGCCAGCCTGATTACTGCTTGTGGAGGCCATATCCTTTCCATGAAAACAGATGTATACCCGGAAGAAGGGGTTTTTATTATTTTTGAGGACACCGAATCTAACAAAATTGCATTTGTAGGTTTACGCGCGTCACAAGCTCAAAAACATACCGCCTGATTTTGGTGGATCACGGAAAAGTATATTCGCAGAAACTGTATCATCCGGAAGAGATGTTATATTACCCTTTTTGGGGTCGTTTTAATACCACCCCAGGCACCTTTCTATTCAATTAGTTCTTTATCCCGGATTTAGTATCAATGCTAAATAACCGGTAAAATTACTCTTTATCTTAATTTTTACTAGTTTCGCCAGCCATAAAACAGCAGGTACTCTAACAGCATTATAATGATTAAGATAAATTCCACCTTATCCTACCCCGCCGAAAATGCGGTATTTTGTTTTGCATTGGCTTCTGAAGCGGCAGAGGTATTTACCGGGCATCCCGTACTTATTACTGGTATTGGTAAAGTGAACGCAGCTTATGAATTGACCAAATCGGTTTGTAGGCGAAAACCGGATCTTATCGTTAACCTGGGATCTGCCGGAAGCAGCCATTTTCCTAAGGGCAGTGTGTGTATGCTGTACCAAATTTATACAGCGTGATATGGATGTTAGAGGATTGGGATATGAGTTATATAAAACACCGTTATCGGATATGCCGGTTGTGTTGGAGTATGGACTGGCAATGGATGGTTTGCCTGAAGCTGTTTGCGGAACAGGCGACAATTTCGAAATGGATCATGCGGCTACAGCTTACAATGTGGTGGATATGGAGTCTTATGCTTTAGCCATGATAGCTATGAAAGAAAATATACCCTTTCTCTGTTTAAAGTATATTTCAGATGGAGCAGATGACGATGCTGCTGAGGACTGGACAGTTCAGGTTCATAAAGCTGCAGTAGCTTATGGCGATATATTAAAGCTGAAGGTGAAAACGCCTGCTGAATAATCACTCAAGATCACCAGGAGGCCCTGCTTTCGTGCCCATTGTGATCCTTCCCTTTTACACTTACCGAGCTATTGTCCCGCGGAAAGATCTTATACAGGCTGCTTAGTGCTACCTTACTTAAAGATCTCCTGATCTCGCTGCCATTATTGAGCCTTAGCAGGCATCCCCTCCGTTGATATCGTCTCCCAGGTAGGTGATGCGCGACAAATTGATAATAGTACTTTTATCCACTCTAACAAGCTCTCTTGCTTTAAGATGTTGCTCTATGCCCGAGATGCCTTCATTTACGGTCTGACATTCTCCATTTTTAAGGGTCAACTTAGAACTGGTTCGCTCGGATTCTATAAACACAATATCCAGCTCATTCAGGTATAGCATCGACTGATGCGATTTAAAGCTCACGAACTGGCCAGGCCCCGGCTTATCTTCTTCGCAGCTGATCTGTTCAACCACTTTATTAACAGCCCTTGTAAAAGGGTCCTGCTGAATAGGCTTCATTACCAATGCACTGATGCCTATTTCTATAAATTGCTGTACGGCTTCCATTCCCTCTTTAGCGGCTAATACAATTACTTTTGTAGGATTTCTGCTGAGTTTTCCGGCAGCCCCATAATTAAACATCTTCGAAATAGACAGATCGATCACCAAAACATCAGGCTTTCCGGATAAAAATATGCTACCCGCTTCCTCAGGCGTTGCATAAGGTAAAAAGGTGAATTTTTTAAAGGCGGTGTTTTCAATCCAGTACTTTATTAGGTCATACGCCGCTCTACTTTTTCAACGATCTGAACGCTGATAGCCATCTTATTCCGTTTGGTTTGTTATCTTATTCGCCAGGTTGCAGCTTCATAGTCCTCCCGGAAAACGTGCTGCAACCTGGCATCCGGGCTAACTTCTGTTTTACAAACACCGGGTAGTTATACTAACCGCAGCTTTGCTCAATAAGTGCAAAATAAAGGACAAAACACTAATAATGCAAATAAATGATTGTTTTGTCCTTCTTTGATTGCGTTTTAGCGCAAATATGGATGGGTGTACGGCACGATTTGACGCAGTAATCAAAGAATAAAAAAGTGGAAAATGGCAAGAAATTGTGGCAAGGATTGCCCTACTACGCCAAGGTCAATTCCGAAGTGTTTTCCGGGATTATTGCAATTTCATTGTAGAGCGAGCTAGTCCAAGATCCGTAAGTCTTTTAACGCAGATCTTGTAATATCTTTCCGGCAACGGGAAAAATCTGCCCGGTTGTTGCTGCGGTTCTGTAATAACCGGGTGGCAAAGAAATACGCGTTTCCCTTTTTCTCCAGGTAACCTACCCACCAACCCGTGTTAATGCCATCAGCCATGGTCCAACCGGTTTTGGAGTGTATAGTGTGAAGCCTATTTTGTTCGGTGATCATCACCCGCTTTACGATATCCATATTCTTTTTAGAAAATGGTAGTTTTCCATCATACAGATTTTTAAGCAGTCTTATTTGCTCTACTGGCGAAATACCTAAAGGACCAAAATTCCAGAAGTCAGCTTCAGCAAAGGAAACATCGGCATTACCATATCCGCAGCGAACCAGGTAGTCTTTATATACATTCCGGTTTATTTTTTTGGCAAGTTCAATAAATGCCCAGCCAGCCGATAGTTCAAATGCATTTTTCACACTGATGTCGTGGTATATATCGGGCCGGTAGCCATACTTCACCGTATCGGTGGCGCCCGGCCATTTCACCACATAATTTTCATCGGGAATCGTTTTCGTTTCCAGGAAAATAAGCAGGTTAATAATTTTAAAGGTTGATGCCGGTAAATTACGCGTATGAACAGAGCTGGTGTCAGAAACAATCCACTGTTGTTTTGTATGATCGAAGATAACCAGCGAACCATCTACCTGGCATTGATAGAAATAGCATTTGAAGTCAGGCCGGACAATATAGTTATCTGCTGGCGGCACCGATTGCCCGCTACTATGAAGGGTTATTAATATTAATACAGTGATCGCTGATAGCAACGGGAAAACCTGTCTCATCTTTTATTTTGAATAATCTAGGGGTCTATAATTCCTGTAAATTTCCAGCTTCCGTGGCAATTTTACAAACTAATGCATTGAATCTTTTTTCAATACCGGTAAGTGTTTACGCCATAATAATAGTTTCGTTTGTAGTCCTGCTTCCAAAAACTTAAGATGATATCCTTTACTATCCACTCCTTGTTTTGAATGGAGCGTAGGCTATATATATCGTTTCAGGAAATATAATAGGCTAAGTCGTTCCTTAAATAATTGTTAACTCCTGCAAGTGTAGTTCAACAAGTGTAACATGTAGAGCGCTTATGCGAATAATAGATATAAAGCATCGGAAAAATGATCACAACTTATCCATTCAATGAAACGACCGGCAACATGCAATTACTTTTCACCTCGGCAAAACTGCTGTTCACCGGTAATATGAATGCTGTTCATCCTTTTGCTCTTGTACCCGGGCTTTAACCAGCCGTATGTTTGTAAAACAAATAATAAATAACTACTAAAAAATAAATAAAATGAAAACTTTAATCCTCTCTGCCGCAGTAATCCTGACATTATCTTTTAACGCCTCTGCTGCTACAGCAAAACCGGTTAACGATAAAGCTCAGAAAACTTTTAACCTGCTTTTTAAAGACGCAGATAATGTAAAATGGAGTGAAGCTGGTGAAAGCTATGAGGCTTTCTTTGATAGTGAGGGCATCAAAACACGTGTAACTATTGATGCCAAAGGTAACCTGATACAGACTATTCGTTATTATAAAGAAAACAGTTTACCGGCGAATGTACTTTACAATGTAAAAAGTGACTACAAGGGTAAAGAAATATTTGGTGTAACAGAGGTTACTAACAAGAACGGCGTTAACTACCGTATTGTTTTAAAAGATGAGAACTACTATACGCATATCAATGCCAACAACAGCGGGGATACCGAATTAGTAGCAAAACATAAAAGAGGCGATAAATAGGCTTCTATACGATCAGCCTGACGACAGGCTGATCTAAATTTTTCTCAAGTAAAGCAACGGACCTGTTACAGGTTGGTTGGCAATGATGGAGGCACTTAAGCCGGTTCCGCAACAAGAGATTGAAGGGATGCCCAAAAAACTCATCTATCTCTTTGGCAATTAATGTGCAGTCAATCATTCATCAGTTAATTGTTTAAATCCGGCTTTAGTCATTGTTGAAGTATTCGCCCATGTAAATATGCACCCTGACGAATACTGATCGGAGATGTTATCAGATTTTTTGATAAGAAAGGACATTAGGATGACTTTCAATTCGCCCTCATATTTAACAAGCCCTTCTTTGGATGTTATTAAGTGCTTTCACCATATGCTGTTTTTGCTGTTCCGTTCCAATCCGAGGTTTCGGGCTCTCCCGGCGTAGGTAAGGCCTCGTTACGTCTAAGCAGGTATAGCTTTTTTGCCGATGAGATAAATCTTTCTTCGATTACCCGGTTAATGATACGCGATCTTTTTTGGATCAACTGATTGCTAGGTGCCATTTACTCGTCCGAAAAGAAATCTTTCGGGTAATCAAGATAGGCCTTTTGCATACTTTCCTTCCGGAATATTTTAATAGTTTGGTTTCTTGCCACAGTTTATAACCATGCCTCAGGCTAGCCTGCTTTTCGGATAGTTCTACAAAACCTGCTGCGAGGCGTCTTTCAAAATTCTAAACAATATACGCTATCGCTTTTCGCGAAAATTGCAGGACAGATAAGTCTGTCTATCTGACGGTCTTTAAAAGCTATCAGCCTACTGTTTTTTCGTGGCATTGCAATATTATAAAACAACACGTCTTGCCGAAGCCCGCAGGTTTTCTGATGTATGTCATCATTATATTTAAATTTAACTAAAATAAGGGGAAGTTATAATTGGTTGAATCGTGTGGCAAATAGAATATTTTTGGTGGAGGTGGGCAACCTGCAGGTATCAAATAAAATGAGCAAGTAACCTTAATAAATAATACCTCCGGGATATGACTTTTTAGTAATGATCATAGATATCTCGTCAACTCAAAGTGTTTAAAAACAAGAGGGTGGAAACCCTGGCCTGAAAAGACCCGGAGACCACCTTCTACCTTCTAAACAAAAATTTTGCTGTAACAATAGTTCTATCATCAATTTGCTATCATTACTTTATGCTATAATTTCTTTAATATCTTCATTTTTAAAATAGTGGAAAACCTCGATTTTAAGAAATCAGGAGATCCACTTGCTGTAAGCCCTAACTCTAGTTTCTTTCCCATTCACTACTATTACTATTATAAATAGAAATGTTCAGGTTTTCATTAAGTGTCTTATCATACCTCGTAACTACTGTTACTTTGATGTAAGATGTGCTCTGTTATCTTTCTACTGTCTAAAGGCAGTAAACAGGCTATTTGGTTTATCAAAACCTGTAGTTGCCACAGATATTGTAACAATTGAATTAACTGTTAACAGAATCTGCATTATTCGACAAAAATTAAAACCAGAGCTGTAATACTGAGTAGTACGCTTTAAACCAACATACGTATCATCCAGTATTTTTTTCTATCCAATTCGAAAGTACACCAAGCTGGAAAAAATATCTTTGCCGAACGTTTCTATTTATTGTTCATTTGTATCAGGGCATATAGTTATTTATTTAGCAGTTTAGAATCAATAAGATAAGTGGCTTTAATGATCCAGATACGATCATTTCTGAAAAAAGGTAATTTGCGTCGTGACCAGTCTTTATTTAACATCTCTCAACTCAGGCAGCAACGGTAATTGTTACTATATTGGTAACGATGAAGAGGCTATTTTAATAGATGCCGGCTTATCCTGCCGTGAAACCGAAAAGAGAATGCACAGGTTGGGGCTGCCTATGAAGAAAGTAAAAGCCATATTTATTTCTCATGAACATGGCGATCATATCCGTGGGCTCGAAGTACTGTCCCGGAAACATCAGCTGCCTGTATATATTTCGTCAGCTACGCTTCAAAACTCGGGTCTTGAATTAGATTCCGGTCTTTTACGTCCACTGGTAGCGGGTACTACTGTGCTTATTGGAGCTTTGTTGATCAACGCCTTTGTAAAATATCATGATGCTGCGGATCCCCATAGTTTTACGGTGGAGAATAATAAAACCTGTGTTGGAATATTTACCGATATCGGCAAGGTTTGTGATAACCTGAGCACCCATTTTAAAAGATGTCATGCGGCTTTCCTGGAAGCCAACTACGACGAAGTAATGCTACAGAATGGCCGCTATCCTTATCACCTTAAAAACAGGATCAGGGGTGGTCGTGGTCATCTATCTAATAAAGAAGCGTTGGATCTGTTTCTTTCCTGCAAACCGGCGCACATGAGCCATCTCCTTCTCTCCCATCTTTCCGCGGATAATAATCACCCGGATCTTGTTCGTGATCTTTTTACAGAACAAGCCAACGGCACACATATCATAGTGGCTTCCCGATACGCTGAAACACCGGTATACAGAGTTGGCGGGATTAGTGCATCTACTTCCCAAATCCTGCCATCCTTAGGGCAGTTGACTTTATTCTGAGAAATTTCCGGTGTAGCTATTAATTGATATAGAGCAGTTTTCCCAGCATAATGATTGTAACTCCTTAATTAGTCTATATGAATTTTATATCACTTGAGCCATTTATTCCTTCAGGAAATAATTATGAGAAGGCCAAACTCTTTTTCCAGGAACTGGGTTTTGAACAGGAATGGGAAGAGGAAGGCCTAGCTGGCTTCCGGCAAGGCAACTGTTCATTTATTCTGCAACAGTACGATAATAAAGCATTTGCAGAAAACCTGATGCTATCTGTAAAAATCGATGATGTTAATGCCTTTTGGGAGCGCGTAAATAAGAAAGACCTTCCCGGAAAATTCGGTGTCCCGGTTATAGGTCGGCCTGTACAACAGCCTTATGGGAAAGAAGTAAATATCATTGATCCCGCAGGTGTTTGCTGGCATTTTATTGAGGCTGATGCCGAATAAAACGTCATATTGATATTACGTCTGTTCTATATAAGGCTCTAAGCTTTACTCTTCTTTTTCTTTTGAGATGATTCGCGAATAATCAGATCGGAGTTAATGATAAGCGTGTTGAGCTGTTGAAGGTTGCTTACGCCTTTGATATGGTTGATCAAAGTTCTGGCAGCAATCTCCCCCATCTCGACGCCCGGATAATTAATAGTAGTTAAAGATGGTTCGATCAAATGCGCAATGGCATCATTATTAAAACCGACTACGGCTACATCTTCCGGAACCTTCAGACCATTTTCTTTTAATGTTTTGATGAAGGCAGCTGCCACAAAATCATTAGTAATAAAAGCACCGTCGAAACGACGTTTTTGCTTTAGCAGTTTATGGGCAGAATCAATGCCGGCTTTCTCGCTCAGGTTGTCTACCAGCAACAAGCTTTCATCTACATCCAGGCCATTATCCGTCAGCGCGTCTTTATAGCCCCTGTAACGTTCTGCATACACGTTACGGTTAAGATTGGAAGTGATGTGCGCGATTCGTTTACACCCCTGTTCTATCAAATGCCGGGTTGCTTCATAACCGCATTTATAGTTATCGATTACCACCACAGTATTGTCATTCCCTTTTTCTACGCGGTCGAAAAATATTACAGGAACGCCCTTATCTTTAAACTGTTTAAAATGGTCGTATTGCTTAGTATCAAAAGACAAAGATGCGATCAGTCCATCCACCCGCTTATGAAAGAGGTTGCGGGCATTGGCCACTTCTTTATCATAGCTCTCCGATGAGTGGGCAATGATAAGATCGTAACCCGCTTCGGTAGTTACTTTCTCCACACCTAATAATACGGAATTGGCGAAATTGCTATTGAGCTCATGTATCATAAAACCAATGGTATTGGTTTCCTGTGTACGAAGGCTACGGGCAAAATGGTTAGTACGATACCCCATTTTTTCTGCCAGCTCAAAAATCTTTTTCTTGGTTTTTTTGCTTACAACGGGATCATCTTTCAATGCCCGGCTAACGGTAGCTACAGAAATTTTTAACTCGCTGGCAATATCATATATCGTTACTTCTTTTCCCTTCTTCATGCGGAAATAAAATTAGGTGCGTAAAAGTAGGTAAAATGCACTAGCACCATTAGCAGTAACAGATAAATTATTTTAACGGTCAGCGCTGAAGCTGTAAACTCTTATCCAGTATTATATCTTTTTGCAAACCAATATGCTGATATAAAGCCGCTTTCCATTGTTCATACAGCTCATCATACGCACCGGCCTGGGAGGGTTGTATCATGTTTAAAACTTGTCTTTTCTGAAAAGCTTCGGCCGGCGCCTGGTAATACCCCGCACCGATTCCCGCGCCTAAAGCAGCGCCTACACTACCATCACAATCATATAGTTCAACCGGCACATTAGTGGCATTTACAAACGCCTCTGTGAATACGGGGCTTAAAAACATGTTGGCCTTGCCTGCTTTAATAACGGCCGGCTGCATACCATTGCTACGCATAATATCCAGGCCGTAACGAAATGCAAATGCAATTCCCTCCTGGGACGCCCTCGCCAAATGCGCCAGAGTGTGTTTATTGAGATCTATATTTTGTAAATGTGCACCCACTATTTCATTGTTCAGCATACGCTCGGCACCATTACCAAAAGGCAAAATAACCAGCCCGTCACTACCTGGTCGCACGGTGGCAGCTATATCGTTCATTTGCGCATAAGAAATATTTCCGCTTAGGTTCCTGATCCAGCGGTTAAGAATTCCTGTACCGTTAATGCAAAGCAGTACGCCCACACGGGTTAGATCATGCTGATGGTTGACATGAGCAAAGCTGTTAACCCGGCTTTGGGGATCGTACGTCAACTCATCACTCACACCATATATTACGCCGGATGTGCCCGCTGTGGCAGCAACATCACCTGGTTCAAATACATTCAAAGAAAGCGCATTGTTAGGTTGATCACCCGCTTTATAGGTTACGGGAATACCTTCAGTCAATGACAGTTCATCTGCTAACGATTTTACCAAACGACCATGATCGGCGAATACAGGCTGAATATCAGGAATAATATCATTACTGAAGCCGAATTGCTGCATCAGTTTTTGTGATGGCTTGTTTTCAGAAAAATCCCAGAAAACACCTTCAGAAAGCGCCGATGGAGTGGTTGTAATATGCCCAGTAAACCGTTGCGCAATAAAATCACCAGGCAGCATGATCTTATCAATTTTTTCAAATATCCCGGGCTCCTGTTCTTTTACCCAGGCTAGTTTGGCTGCCGTGAAATTACCGGGAGAATTCAATAATCTTTCAAGGCAATACTCATCACCCATTTCCCTAAATGCTTTGTCCCCATAAGGCACCGCACGGCTGTCGCACCAGATAATACTATCGCGGAGTACAGCACCCTCTTTATCCAACAATACCAGCCCGTGCATCTGGTAAGATATACCAATAGCTCCAATGTCTTTTGTATTATATGCTCCAGACTGGTTGACTTTTTAATTGCTTCTTTTACGTCGCTCCACCACTGTTGCGGCGATTGCTCGGCCCACCCAGACTTTAGAGAAATAATGTCCCGTTCTGTATCCGGGTATTGAGCAGCAGCTACCGTTTTTTGTGTAGCGCCATCTACTACTGATACTTTTATGGATGAAGTACCTACATCGATGCCTAATAGTAGCATTATTCTGATTTTTTGTTAGTAGTCCACGGTTCATATACCGTGGACTACCAACCTAGACTAAATATACCGATTAATAATATTCTCTAAGTACTCCTGTTTACCACTCTTTACAGCAGGTTCCCCTGCTTCTATCGCGTAAGCCCGAAGGTCTTCCAGTGTTAATTGCCCCCGCTCAAAAGCCTGGCCTTTGCCCCCATCAAATGAGGCATAGCGCTCCTGCTTTAATTTCCTGTAGTCTGAATTAGACAGGATCTTATCTGCAGTAATCAGTGCTCTTGCAAAAGTGTCCATACCACCTATATGTGCATAGAATAAATCAGCAGGGTCAGTTGATGCACGACGGATCTTTGCATCAAAGTTAATACCACCACCCTGTAGTCCTCCTGCTTCCATAAAGATCAGCATGGCTTCAGTTAATTCATTTAAATTATTCGGGAACTGATCGGTATCCCATCCGTTTTGATAATCGCCCCTGTTGGCATCTAATGATCCAAGTACGCCAGCGTCAGCAGATACCTGCAGCTCATGCTGGAAGGTATGACCCGCAAGGGTGGCATGGTTCACTTCTATATTGATCTTGAAATCACCCAGCAGATCCCACTGACGCAAAAAGCCAATTACCGTTTCGCAGTCGTAATCATACTGGTGCTTGGTAGGCTCCATCGGCTTGGGTTCGATCAGGAAAGTACCTTTAAATCCGTTCTTACGTGCATAATCTTTGGCCGTATGCAGGAAACGGGCAAAATGCTCTTTCTCTCTCTTCATATCCGTATTAAGCAGGGTCATATACCCCTCTCTTCCGCCCCAGAAAACATAACCATCTCCACCCAGCTCAATTGTTGCATCAATGGCCGATTTTACCTGTGCCGCTGCATGTGATAATACATGAAAATCAGGATTGGTAGAAGCGCCGTTCATATAACGTGGGTTGGAGAACACATTAGCAGTGCCCCATAATAATTTTACCCCGCTATCAGCCTGCTTTTGTTTAGCATAAGCTGTTATTGCCTGTAAACGCCTGTCATTTTCATTTATATCTGTTCCATAATCTACCAGGTCTACGTCATGAAAGCAATAAAAAGGCAGGTTCATTTTGGTGATGAACTCAAAAGCCGCATCCATTTTATCTTTGGCTCGGTCAACGGCATCAGTTTTACTGTTCCATCCAAAAACATGTGTGCCCGGGCCAAAGGGATCGTTGCCATCGTTACAGAACGAATGCCAGTAGGCGCAGGCAAACCTAAAATGCTCTTTTAATGTTTTGCCAGCCACTATCCGGTTCTCATCGTACCAGCGAAATGCCATAGGATTATCGCTCTCAGGACCTTCATATTTTATCTGAGGAATACCTTTAAAGTACTCCTGATCACCTAATAATACGCTCATAGTTGATTATTGATTTGTTGTGTGTCTTTTAAAATGATTGTTCAAGCTTTAACCGTTAGTGTAAAATCAACACAATATTAATAATAAATAAATTGTAATCGGTTTCATAAATATTTCCTTTTATTTTTCATGCATTTCTGCACAAAACAAACCCATCATTTGCAATCGGATTACATGTGCTTTTGAAGTCCCTTCAATATTTAATACCGGCACAAAAAAACCGCTCCTTTCGAAGCGGTTAATATTTTTGAAAACCAGGACACTCTTATCTCAATTTGCTAAAGATATCGTCCCATTTTTTCTCCAGGGCAATAAATTTATCCCTGTCTGCTCCTTTCGAGTCTTCAATTTTGTAAGAATAATACTCTGCAAGGTTACCTGCGATGGCGCGATAACTACGTTTTTGTCCTGCATCGAGGTTAGACATTTTTGCAAAGATCTCTGCTGCTTTTTCGTAGTTTGTTTTTGCTAACTCATAGTTAGCGCCGTATGTTTTTTGGCTTCTGCCAGTTGCTGCTTATCATCTGCAGTTGCTTTTGCACCTTTCTTGGTAACATTTGTTTCCGCAGTAACCATAGCATCCCTGAATTTCTCGGATTTAAGCAGGTAATGGTCACCCAACAAGAGATAAGGCTGCATTTCTCCGGGTTTGAGGCTGGAAGCTTTGTTTAAAGCGGCCAACATTTTAACTTCTAATTCTTCAGCATTACCAGGAACTACAGCGTTGGCTTTTCTTGAATCCAATGTATCATAAATGATCTCAGCCAGCGTGATATTAGATTTATAATCTTCAGGGTTGGAAGCTACATGCTTCTCCAGGCTGGCCACTCTCTCATTGAAATCGGAACTACCTCCTACCGCGAAGTCAAGTAAAGAATAGGTGAAAAATTCACTCTGAGGAAATAATTCTTTACCGATTGCTTTATACTTTTCAAAATTAGCGTTATCATTTTTACCTGCATAATAACGCACTAGTCCCTGGTATACACTTTCGTAAGAAGCCTCGTTATATTCCTTAATTTTCGCATCTGCAATTCTTGCATAATATTTCTGCGCATCGTCAGCATGCTTGGTATTTTCAGCCAACAGGCCTGCATAGTATATAGCCGCTGTATCCATTTGTTTATTCATGATCTTTTTAGCGATCAAAAGTTCAGAATAGTCTACAGTCTTTTTAAACTTTTCATAAGCCGGCTCATAAGCTTTATTATTAATATCGGCAATACCTGCGTTAAAATAGCCTGCATATAAATTAAACGGGGTATTCTTATAAGTCGGATCCTCCATTAACAATTTCATATCGGCATCCATCTCTTTATACTTTGCTAATGCAGCATCTGCCTCAGATCTGTTCTTGTCGGCTTCTGCAGCTTTAGTGCTATCTAAAGAAATATTAGCCAAAAGCGCAGCTTTTAAAAGATATCCTTCGGGTTTAGTAAAAACTTCTCGTTAGTAGAGTTCTTATCGAAAGATTCTTTTGCTTTAGCAATCTGCCCCAGTGCCAGAAGTCCTTTAATATCATCATACTTCTGTGCAAAAGCTCCTGTTGTTGAAAAAGCAACAATACCTGCCAGGAAAATAACTTTTTCATTCGTATATATTTTTACTATTTTTTAAACACTAATTTTCTTCAGTCGGCTCATCTGTAGCTTCTCCGCTATCAGTATTAGATTGCTCATCGTCGGAAGGGGTTGCATTATCGGATGATTCTGCCGGATTATCGGCAATTGCCGTTGCTTCTTCACCATTCTCAGTCTCCTCAATTTCCTCCTGCTCATCTACCTTGGTAATAGCGGCTATTTCATCTCCCTCATCAATACGGATCAGCTTCACACCTTGCGCAGCTCTGCCCAACTCACTGATACCGCTAACCGGCATCCGTATAGTGATACCACTTTTGCAGGTAATTAACAGATCCTGGTTTTCAAACACATCTAAAAGTCCGACTAAATTACCGGTTTTATCTGTTATGTTAATGGTTTTTACACCTTTACCACCACGATTTGTAAATCTGTATTCATCAACAGCCGTTCTTTTACCAAAACCTTTTTCGCTGACTACCAGTACTCCCGGTGTAATTTCAGCGTTTGTTGGTACACAAATCATGCCTATTACTTCATCTTTCTCATCATCTACTTCAATTCCTCCAACACCAATGGCACCGCGGCCAGTAGCCCTCACTTTCTCCTCAGAGAAGCGAATAGCTCTACCACTTTTAACTGCCAGCATGATTTCAGAGGTACCATCGGTAAGTTTAGCTTCCAGCAGTTGATCGCCTTCTACGATAGTGATGGCATTAACACCCGTCTGCCTTGGGCGGCTAAAGTCGCTCAGACTTGTTTTTTTGATTATACCTTTTTTGGTGCAAAGCAGGATATTATGCGCTTTTACAAACTCTTCGTCTTTCAGATCTTTGATGTCAATAATGGCGCGGATCTTATCATCAGGCGGCAATTGCATCAGGTTTTGTATGGCACGTCCTTTACCCGTCTTTTCTCCTTCCGGAACCTCATATACATTCAACCAGTAACATCTTCCCTTTTCGGTAAAGAATAACAAAGTGTGATGTGTAGAGGCTACAAACAGATGTTCGATATAATCCTCATCCCTCGTTTTACCACCACGTACACCACGTCCTCCACGTTTTTGTGCGCGGAACTCATCTGCCGAGGTACGTTTGATATAACCCAAATGAGAAATAGTAATTACTACATCTTCTTCTTTGATCAGGTCTTTAATACTTACTTCATCATTCAGGTAAGTAATTTCGGTATTACGCTCGTCACCAAATTTCTGTTTGATTTCCAGCAACTCCGTTTTGATGATATCGAATCGTAAAGTTTCGTTGGAGAGAATATCCTTTAAGTGAGCGATCAGTTTCATCAGCTCCTCGTATTCTTCTTTGATCTTCTCGCGCTCCATTCCTGTTAACCGCTGCAAACGCAGTTCCAGTATGGCTTTGGCCTGTATCTCATCCAGGCCCCAGCCTGCATTGATCAGGTTTTCCTTGGCGATATCTGGCGTAGCAGAGCTCCTGATCAGGCGAATCACTTCATCCAGGTGATCCAGCGCAATCAAATAACCCTGTAGAATATGGGCTCGCTTTTCGGCTTCCTTTAATTCGAATTTCGTACGACGCACCACTACTTCATGCCTGAACTCTACGAATTCGGCAATCATATCTTTTACGTTCAATACCCTTGGACGACCTTTAACGATCGCCACATTATTGATACCAAAAGAAGTTTGAAGATCGGTGTTTTTATACAGCTGATTGATCACCACATTAGCAATGGCATCACGCTTCAGATCCAATACTACACGGGTACCATCTTTGTTGGACTCGTTGTTTACGTGTACAATACCTTCGATAACTTTATTATTTACCAGCTCACCAATACGATTGGTTAAGGCATCACGGTTTACCTGGTAGGGCACTTCGGTTATGATAATTTGTTCACGACCACTTGCTTTTGTATCCACATGAACCCTGCCGCGTACCACCACTCTGCCACGACCTGTATGCATACCCGCTTTAATGCCTTCCATACCGTAAATAATACCGCCGGTTGGAAAATCCGGGGCTTTTACATGTTGCATCAGCTCGTCAATGGTAATGTCGTTGTTATCGATATAGGCTACGCAACCATCAATTACCTCACTCAGGTTATGCGGCATGATGCTGGTGGCCATACCTACGGCGATACCACTGGACCCGTTCACCAATAACTGCGGAATACGTGTAGGCAGAATAGTAGGCTCTTTCTCAGAATCGTCAAAGTTCAATTGAAAGTCAACAGTATCTTTTTCAATATCATCGAGCATGTGCTCAGCCAGCTTCTCCAGCCTTACCTCGGTATAACGCATAGCCGCCGGTCCGTCCCCATCCTGGTTACCAAAGTTACCCTGGCCATCCACCATAGTGTAACGCATGCTCCATTCCTGGGCCATACGCACCATAGCGTCGTATACAGAGCTATCACCATGCGGGTGATACTTACCTAATACTTCCCCTACTACACGGGCAGATTTCTTGTAAGGCTTGTTAGCGTTTAACCCGAGTTCGTTCATTGCGTATAATATCCTGCGATGTACGGGTTTTAAACCATCTCTTACGTCAGGGAGTGCGCGACCTACGATTACGCTCATCGAGTAATCGATGTAGGCCGTTTTCATCTGCTCTTCTATATTTACGGGAATAATTCGGTTATTATCCTGTGTTCCTTGTGGCTCCAGATTCTCTTCCATCTAATTATTGCTGTTCTTAAAATTTAAAAGTAAAATGGCATTTACAATGCTTGCAAATTTAATCTTTTTATAACTGAAATGTGCCGAATACATAATGATTTTTCACCAGTTTATGCACCTATTTGACAGGCGGTTTTTTCATTAGGATCAACCTGTTTTTCATTCATTGAATCGTTGAGAGGAGGTTAAGGTTAGACCAAGCGCAAACAGGTCACGATTTTAACCGCGACCTGTGAGAAAAAGAGACCACTCCAATCTGAAGCGGCTCTATGTGTAATAAATTACCGGATGTTATTTAAGCTTGAATGCTTTTTTCACCTTTGCAACATGATCTAATTTCTCCCAGGTAAAAAGCTCTACTTTTTTGAAACTTTCTTGCCATCAGGCGAGATAAACACTTTTTCTACAGTGGTAGCTTCACGTCCCATGTGCCCGTAAGCAGCTGTTTCGCTGTAAATAGGATTACGTAATTTCAGTCTTTGCTCGATAAAGTAAGGACGCATATCGAAAATGCCTTCTACGATCTTGCTGATCTCGCCATCTGTTAAATCTACTTTCGCTGTTCCATAAGTATTTACATTGATACTGGTTGGTTTAGCCACACCAATGGCGTAAGAAACCTGCACCAATACTTCGTCAGACAAGCCTGCAGCTACGAGGTTTTTAGCGATATGACGCGTTGCATAAGCAGCGCTTCTATCTACTTTGCTGGGATCTTTACCACTGAAAGCACCACCGCCATGAGCGCCTTTTCCACCATAAGTATCTACGATGATCTTACGGCCTGTCAAACCTGTATCACCGTGAGGTCCGCCAATTACGAACTTACCAGTTGGATTAATATGATATTTGATCTTATTATTGAACAAATGCTTGTATTGTGGGTATTTCTTGATAACGCGCGGTATCAGAATCTTTGTAACGTCTTCATGGATCTTTGTTAACATTTTAGCTTCCTTATCAAAATCATCATGCTGCGTAGAGATAACGATCGCATCGATTCTTACCGGCTTGTTATTATCATCATATTCTAAGGTAACCTGGCTTTTTGAATCGGGGCGCAGGTACTTGATTTGTTTATTTTCTCTTCTCAACTCTGCCAACTCGATCAACAAGGTATGAGCCAGGTCTAATGCCAATGGCATATAGTTGGCCGTTTCGTTAGTCGCATAGCCAAACATCATTCCCTGGTCGCCGCACCCTGCTCTTCTTTCTTTTTTTTACGATCAACACCCTGGTTGATATCTGAAGATTGCTCGTGAATAGCAGACAGCACACCGCAGGAATTCGCTTCGAACATGTATTCGCTTTTGGTATACCCGATCTTGCTGATCACTTTACGGGCAATATCCTGCACATCCAAGTAAGCTTTGGATTTTACTTCACCCGCCAATACTACCTGACCTGTAGTAACCAAGGTTTCGCAAGCCACTTTAGACTGGGGGTCAAAAGCAAGAAAATTATCAATCAGCGCATCAGAAATCTGGTCCGCCACTTTATCTGGGTGTCCTTCAGAAACACTCTCGGAAGTAAATAAGTAAGGCATCGTGAAATAATGAATTTATAGTCTATAAAATAAATAGGGTGCAAATATAGTATCTGCACCCCTGTTAATAAAATTTATAATTCTGTCATTAGAGTTTTGAATAAACAATTCTCAGTTTCATTTTCTGTGTAGGGTGATTACCGCCGCCTATGCGGGCGCGGCCAATTCCAGCCAAACCGTAAAAACTAGATTGGGTACTAGGGATGCGCAAATTATTTGGAATAAGAGGCGCCAAATCTCCTAATGGCAATGTGGTTGCAGCTGGTGCATACATTCTCATACTATAGGCTGGAATTTTATCTGCTACTACATTTTGCAAATAGCGGGTGATATTAAAACGCCAATAACGTATCCGATTGCCAGAAGGATCTGTTGTATTGAAAAAGTTTGATTAATTGAATTACTGCTGTAAAAATTCTCCAGTCCAGATATCAGATATTCGGTAGTTCCTTGTGAAAAGCTAAAAATAGATGGTATGAGTTTGAACTTAGCTGCAGTAGAGTCATACACGTCTACAAATACATTGGGCGGCGCGGAAAATATTGTATCCGAAACATCATATATACTTTGAGCCTGCAATTCAGCCAAATGAACAACACAGTTGGGTAATCCTGCAAGACCCGGGATACGAATGTTGGTATATGTACCTGGCGTATTCTGCATGTACACAATTGGATCTTTTACCTGATCACCTATACCAGTCAACACCTGTGTTCCAGTATAATTTCTGCTTATATAGTTAGAGTTGGCATTTGCTCCGTTATAAAAAGTAAAGGAAGCTACAGCTGTATCAATATCAGTTGGTGTAGTCGTATTATTATACCGGTAATACACTGCGAGGTGGGTAGTGGCATCATTTATATAAATCCCCATCAATCCGTTGCCTCCGCCCGTTGACTTTAAAGCAAACCCCTTGAATTTAGTTCTGAAAATAGAATCCGAGCTGTAAGCATTATTAACGCCTGTAGAGTCGTATTCTAATAAACGCTGTCCAAAGCTAGGATCCAGCTTAATGCGAATTTGCCTCGCAACCGTCGATGTATCTCCATAAGTAGGATAATTCACTACCTGAATAGAGTCACTGGTTGACCTTGGGATAAATGTCTTACTTCCTAATAAAGTTGATGTCGTGAATAACTGGTTGATTCCGTAAAGCGAGTCATATCTGAAGTCGTTAGATTGTTGTATTTCTGATACCTGAATCGTTTGAGGTGTTAGTGTGTCACCATAGGTGAAACTATGATCAAGAACGAGTACCACAGAATCTAAGTATAAGGAACCCGGACGATTTCTGAATGGAAAAACACCACCTGGAGAAACCTGAAAAAATAATTGTCCATCAGTTTTTCCGAATATCGGGTCATTCGAAATCACTCCTAATAGCTTAGTGAAAGTGTATACAGACCGAAAAGAATCCAACGCCGGATCAAATAAACCGTTGTAGGTTTCTACCTCCAATGTTGTATCGAAAGTATGGATATTATCAACCGGTGGAATCAGGTCCTGGCCCATATCGGTTGCTAAGTTGATCTTATTACAGGAAACTAATAAAACGATAGCTAAGGTGCATATTCCCAGTGCCGACGAAATAAATTTATTCACACAGATATTTTTGAAAAATTGATACGGTAAGTTTTAGAAAATTATTCCGCAAGATCGTTATACAGTTGTAAATAGTCTGTTAAATCAGAATCTTCCTTGAACTGCAGCGTCTTTTTACCACGTACTTTGGTAAACTCTGCCAGTAACTTTTTGTCTACATTAGGTGCACCAAAAGTGATCGCGTCGGCATAAGTGGCGCCCCCTCTCATCAAGGCCACATTGGTTCCTTCTTTAAAAGGCTCCAGGTCTTTTTCTTTCAGAGACGGATGAATAAGCGCTTTAGGTATAAAGCCTTTGCCCAGCTTTTCTTTAAAAGTATTTTCACCAATGGTATACACAATTTTACTATGCGCAAAAACCGGCTCTTTCTTGTAAATCGTTTTAAGATATGCAGGAATCAGCCCTGTCATCCAGCCACTGCAGTGTATCACATCGGGGCTCCAGCCAAACTTTTTCACGGTTTCCAGGGCGCCCTTACAATAAAAAACAGTTCTCAGGTCATTATCGGCAAACCATTTCTCTTCATCATCATGAAACAAGGTCTTTCTTTTGAACAACTCCTCGTTTTCCAAAAAATACACCTGAAGACGTGCGCTGGGTAAAGATGCCACCTTGATCTGCAATGGCATGTCGTCGTTATCAACCGTTACGTTGATACCAGAAAGTCGAACTACTTCGTGAAGTCTGTGTCTGCGTTCATTAATAACTCCGAAACGCGGCATAATGCAGCGCACCTCAAAACCATTATCATTGGCTTTTATGGCGAGTTTATTAACAATTTCAGAAAATTCAGTCAACTCTAAATAGGGGACATTTCATTGGCAATAAATAAAATTCTTTTCTTTGTTGACATGCTTTAGCAATTTTTAAAGTTTGCGAAGTTACATATTTATAGGCAAACCGCCTTGTATTATAAATTATACTAATGAAAGTATTTAAAAAGATAACAGACTTACAGTTGCACCTGCAGGACCAAAAGAAAAGGGCCTGATGATAGGATTTGTACCTACCATGGGCGCTTTACATGAAGGACACCTTAGCCTGTTACATACCTGTAAAGCAAGCTGTGATATAGCAGTAGTAAGCATTTTCGTGAATCCAACCCAGTTCAATGACCCCAAAGACCTTGAAAAATATCCCCGTACCATCGAAAAAGATATGACCATGCTAATTGGCGCGGGCTGCGATGTTTTATTTTACCCCGATGCAGCTGAAATATATCCTCCCGGAGAAATAACAAGAATTTATGATTTGCAAAATCTTGAAAACCTGTTTGAAGGGACTTACAGGCCGGGGCATTTCCAGGGCGTTTGCCAGGTAGTAGACAGGCTTTTTCCATTGTTCAGCCACAACAGGTGTTTTTTGGGCAAAAAGACTACCAGCAATGTATGGTGATCAAAAGACTGATTGAAACAACGCCTGCATTCAACGCAATTGAAATGACGATTGCGCCCACTATGCGTGAAGCTAATGGCTTGGCAATGAGCAGTCGAAATATGCGTCTCTCTGAAGAAGAAAAGTTGATTGCACCAACAATTTACCAGACATTGTTGTTTCTAAAAGACGAGCTTAGGCGAGGTCCTGTAACGGGTGCTATCTCGTTAGCCGTTGCAAAATTGCAGGAAAAAGGCTTTGTTACAGATTATGTGGGAATAGCCGATGCTGTTACACTCGAACCAGTGGAGGAATGGGATGGTAAAAAGTCAATAGTGGCGTTAATTGCTGCATTTTTAGGACCAGTAAGGCTGATAGATAATTTGGTTATTGCTTAGTTGGAAAGCTGCCTTAATTGAAATACTTTTGCCCGCGCAAACGCAAGCCCGGTAAAGTATCTTGCTCAAACTGTTAAAATAATATACTGATGAATACAGTGAAATTAAAAAGGGTAAATGGAGAATATGGTTTTGATACCATTAATGAGAATGGAACAGTAGTAAAAACGGATACCAACCCGAATATGGGTGGCCTTGAATACGGTGCGCGACCGATGCAGCTTTTACTAAATGCTCTAGCGGCCTGCTCGAGTATTGATGTGATCAGTATATTGAAAAAACAGCGCCAGGAGGTGACCGACTACGAAGTAACTGTTAACGGCGAACGCAACCCAATGTGGAGCCTTCTTTGTGGAAGCATATTGAAATGATTTTTGAAATCACCGGTAATGTAGATGAAGATAAAGCCAAACGTGCGGTTGAAATTTCTATCACCAAATATTGTTCGGTAGCTATTACCCTGGCTAAAGCGGGAGCCGAAATTAAAACCCAGGTGATCATTAATAAACCTAGTTAATCGGCAGATTTCAAATACAATAATTAAAAGACCCCGAATTTAAATACTATACGTTGAGTAACAAACGATCCCTTCATCCCTCTACCATTGCAGTTAGAACACAAACAGAACGCACCTACCAAATGGAGCATTCTACTCCCTTGTTTTTAACGAGTAGCTTTACTTTTGAAAACGCGGAGTCGATGCGCGCAGCATTTGCCGATGAGTCGGATGATAATATTTACAGCCGTTACAGTAATCCTACGGTAGATGAATTTGCACATAAAATTGCGTTGCTGGAAAAGTGTGAAGCAGGTTTTGCAGTTGCCAGCGGTATGGCGGCTGTATTCAACTCCTTTATGGCACTTTTAAAAACGGGAGATCATTTGTTGTGTTGCCGTTCTATGTTTGGCGGTACCAACACGGTTGTTACCAAATTTTTGGGGAAATTCGGTATTGAATTTACGTTGGTTGATGCAGCGGATATCGATAACTGGGAAGCTTCGGTAAAGCCCAATACGAAAATGCTTTATCTTGAAACTCCCACCAATCCTCAATTAGAGCTGATTGACCTCGAAAAGGCAGGCCAACTGGCGAAAAACATAACCTGATATTTAATGTAGACAATTGTTTTGCTACCCCGTTTTTGCAAACGCCTACAGATTTTGGCGCTGATCTGGTTATCCACTCCGCTACTAAATGGATTGATGGACAGGGACGCGTTTTAGGAGGTGTTATTGCCGGCAAAAAGAGCTGATCAATGAAGTATACCTGTTCTGTCGCAATTCAGGTCCTACCCTCTCGGCCTTTAATGCCTGGGTGTTGACCAAAAGCCTGGAGACTTTAGATGTACGTATCACCCGCCATTCGGCCAATGCTTTAAAAGTGGCAGAAACTCTCGAAAAAAACGCTAAATTGCAATGGGTGAAGTATCCTTTTCTCCCCTCGCACCCTCAACACGAAATAGCAAAAAAACAGATGAGCGCGGTGGTGGTATTGTTTGTTTCGAGATAAAAGGCGGCGTTGAAGCAGGCCGGAAATTTATGGACGCCCTGCAATTGTTGTCTCTAACGCCTAACCTGGGTGATTCACGTAGCATCGCCTCGCATCCCGCCAGTACCACGCATTCTAAACTGAGTGAAGAAGAGCGTTTGAAGGTTGGTATTACACCGGGTCTTATCCGTATTTCTGTAGGACTAGAGCATCCTGATGATGTCATCTACGATATTGAACAGGCCTTAAACAGCATTAATTAAACCGAAACAACTGATCAACTAATGAAGACAAAGACCAATGATGTAACTGAATTAAGTACGGAGGAATTAGTTAAGCAGAAAAAATTGCTTACCGGCGTAGCCTTTGGTCTGGGTATAGTGATGATTGCAGCTTGCCTGATACTGTTTTATCTTGTATTGAAAAGCAAGAATTACATGGTGATATTCGTGATACCAGTTGCTATGTTGTCATTGCTTCCCAGTTTTATGAGACTGGGGCAAATTAATGCAGAACTAAAATCACGAAAAATAAAGTAGGGTTTTACCAGCCACTTGCTAATACATCGGCCAGGTGCATAGGTTTAATACGGTAGCCTTTGCCATTGATATATCCCTGCAGGTGCATCAGGCAGGACAAATCCGTGCTGATAATATAATCCGCATCTGTGGCTATGGCATTCTCTACTTTTTGCTCTCCCATTCCAACGGATATACCCGGGAACTTTACTGCGAAAGTACCACCAAAACCACAGCAGGTTTCTACATCGTTCATTTCTGTAAGGTATAAGCCTTTTACATTACCAAGTAATTGCCTCGGCCCTTGCTTAATCTTACATTCTCTTAAAGCAGCACAGCTGTCATGATAGGTGGCCAGGCCATTTAGTTCAGCCCCACAATTCTCCACCCTTAAGACGTTAAGGAGAAATTCAGAAAACTCGAAGGTCCGGGAAGCCATCGATTTGACCTCGTTGTGCAGGGATGAGTTATCAAATAGCTTCTGGTAATAGTTACGTATAAAGCCCACACAACTGGCACTGGGCGCCACTATATACTCAGCATCCTTAAAATCATTGATAAACTTATTACATACGGCCTTGGATTGATCCCAGAAGCCGGCATTAAAAGCAGGCTGACCACAGCAGGTTTGATTGGCATTGTATTGAACTGTACAACCGAATTTCTCCAACACTTTCACCATATTAAATCCCGTTTCAGGATATAACTGGTCTACAAAACAAGGTATAAAAATATGAACGTTATACATTATTTAAGTTCAAAGTTTGACAGATGACTAGAGTATGAATGATGTTTGACACGTAAGAGGTACGATGTATCATCGCAAGGTAGCTAGTTAGTATATACATCTTACAACGTACATATTAAATCGCACATTTATGTAATGCTAGTCCAACATTTTTAGCGCTGTGATAGCTGCTTCCTCACCTTTATGTCCATGTTTTCCACCTATTCTTTCAATGGCCTGTTCTTCCGTATTTACTGTTAGCACGCCAAATATAGTTGGTACAGGCAACATCAGGTTTAGTTGTAATATACCATCGGCCACCATTTTACATACATAGTCAAAATGGGGTGTATCGCCCTTTACAACCGTACCAAGTGCTATATAAGCATGAGGTTCGTCAAATTGCTGTTTGGCTTTGTTCCAGTGCCGGTTAACAGCGAAGGGTATTTCTACGCAGCCAGGTACAATCAGTACTTCTATCCTTGCATTATATTGTTTTAATACGCGAAGACAGCCGGCTTCCAGCTCGTCTACAATATGTGCGTTCCATTCTGTTTTTACTAAAACAATAAAGGCATCCTGCTTAAAGATGCCTTTATTGGTATTTAATAAATTACTGTTACCAGTTGATGCCATTATTAATTAACATTATACACCCCTAACTGTGCCAGGTACTTATCAGCTTCAAAACCTTGCTGCGTGCGGGGATATTTTTCTTTTAATTCTTTGAAAAGTGCAATTGCTTCATCTTTGTTATTTAGCACATTCTGTGCTAAAAATGCACCTCTGAAAAGCGCGTCAGAACTCTGTTGAGGATCTGCTTCAAAATGATGTGCTGCTTTTTTGTAATAATCCAAAGCTTCGGCTCCCTTGCCCAGGTCACCATAAGCATCGCCTAATAAAAGGTAAGCGCGCTGTTGAATCTGCTTGGAATCTGTGCTGAATTCTTTCAGATACTGAACAGCTTTATCGTTCTGATTCAATTTAATATAACAGCTACCTGCATAAAAATTAGCCAGGTTTCCTTTTACGGTTCCACTGTAATTATCAGCCACTTTAATAAAGCCGGGATTTACTCCGTCGCCATTTAAAGCGAGGTTAACGGAATCCATTTCGTAATACTGCTCTGCTTTGTAAATTTTATCAGCAGCTTCTGCTTCTTTAGGGCCTTTTACAAAATGTTTGTAAGCGAAAAAACCACCTACTGCAACAACTACCACACCTAAGAAAAGTGAGATGTTTTTGCCATTTTTGCTCCAAACCTGCTTCGCTTTTTCTACAGCTTCGTTTTGCTCAAGCGTTTCGTTACCAGCTTGTTGGTTTATGTTATCTGCCATTTTATTCTTGATGGAAATTTAAATATTAATCAACTATGAAAGGATAGTTCTGATCCATGTAAACATCCTTTAATACCTCGTCATCATTCGGAATCGGGCTTTCTTCTGCAAATTTCACAGAATTAGCTACCACTTCTTCACAACGGCTATCTATTTCCGTCAACGATTCTTCTGTAGCGTAGTTATTATCCAGGATGTTCTTTTTCAGGATGGAGATAGGATCTTTGGATTTGTACTCATCAACTTCATCCTTAGTCCTGTATTTTTGAGGATCACTAATAGAGTGACCTTTATAACGGTAGGTTTTTATTTCCAGTAAGGTTGGGCCACCTTTTTCACGTGCACGTTTTACTGCTTCAGCAATAGCATCGTGTACTGATTCAGGATTCATTCCATCCACCACAGCCGATGGCATATCAAAACCTGCACCTAATTTATAGATATCTGTTACATTCGAAGTACGCTCAACAGATGTACCCATTGCGTAGTTGTTATTCTCGCAAATGTAAATTACCGGCAATTTCCAAAGCATGGCCAGGTTAAAGCTTTCGTGTAAGATACCCTGTCTTGCTGCACCATCTCCAAAAAAGCAAAGCACTACATTGTCGGTATCTTTATAGTGTTCTGCAAAAGCAAGCCCGGTACCGGTACCAATCTGAGCACCTACGATGCCATGACCACCATAGAAGTTTTCTTTTTTACCAAAAAGTGCATGCTTCCGCCTTTACCTTTTGCACAACCAGTAGCTTTTCCATACAGTTCAGCCATACAGCTATCTACGGATACACCTTTTGCAATAGCTAATCCGTGATCGCGATAAGCTGTAATGAACATGTCATCAGGTCTTGTTGCCGTCATGCAACCTGCTGCAATAGCTTCCTGACCCACATACGCGTGAAAAAATCCGCGTATTTTACCTTCCATTTTATACTTTTCTTCCGCTGTAAGTTCAAACTGGCGAATCAATTGCATCAATTCGTACCAGTATAAATATGTTTCTTTAGAAAATTTTGTTGCCACTCGCTAAATTTTTGTCCGAAGAACTCCTTCGTGGAGTGCAAAGTAAGGGAAAAAAGCGTTTAAAACCAATAGCTATAGGTGAAGGTTTTGCACCCTATAAGAGGTTTTCTCCCTTATTAAATACCTGCTTATGAGTTCCCGCTTCACTTATATAAAAAAATAATAAATACTTAAAGTTGGTTTTTAATTGGCTATAGGCAGGTGTCCTATATTTATCGGATATTTTTTATATATTGAAAACTTAAATTACAATGTTGAAACTTATTCCAAGAGATATCAGCTGGCTATCGTTTAATGAAAGAGTTTTGCAGGAAGCATCGGATCATACCGTGCCTTTAAGAGAGCGGGTTAAGTTTCTCGGCATTTTTTCCAATAACCGGGATGAATTCTTTCGCGTGCGTGTAGCATCACTTAAAAGGATGTTACAAATAGAAACCAAGATGAAGATGCATTCTGAGAAAAATCCTCAGAAAATCCTGGATGAAGTGCAGCGTGTTAATGCCGAACACCAGGCCGCCTTTGAACGGGTATGGGCTGAAGTGTTAACGGAAATGAATAACCAGAACATTTTCCTTAAGAACGACAAACAACTGAATTCCGAACAGAAAAAATTCATTTTAGACTTTTTTGATAACGAGGTAAGCGCTAACATAGTGCCGCTCATGGTGGAGAATATTAAAAAATTCCCCAACCTGAGAGATAAATCTATTTTCCTTGGGGTGGTTATGTCTAAAAGCTCAGATAAAGCCGACCGTAAATATGCTATTATAGAAGTACCGGTTACCGCAGTCGGCAGCCGTTTCATTGTATTACCCTCAAAAGAAGGTACGCATGACATCATGCTGCTGGAAGATGCCATCAAGTTTAACCTGCCTGATATCTTTAGCTTTATGGGGTACGATGAGTTTCAGGCGCATATTTTTAAGTTTACCAGGGATGCTGAATTAGATATCGACAATTCCGATACTACTACTATTATACAGAAACTGGAAAAAGGGCTGAGAAATCGCAAAAAAGGTAAGCCTATTCGCCTCGCTTACGATGAAAATATGGATCCGGGATTTTTGGAGTACCTGCTGGCCAGGCTGGGTTTAACCAAAAAGATAACCTGATGCCCGGAGGAAGCATCCACAATTTCAGGCATTTTATGGATTTCCCATCCCAGGTCTTTACTTATAAAGCAAAGCGCAAACAACCCTTCACTCACCCTGTATTGCAAGATGAGCGTGTTGGAGACGTGCTGATGAAGCGGGATGTATTGTTGAATTTTCCCTATCACAGCTTCACTCCCGTTGTTGATATGATCAGGGAAGCTGCCTTTGACCCCGACGTGGTTTCTATTAAAATAGCCTGTTACCGCCTCGCTTCACAATCTAAAATTGTTAATGCACTGGTGAATGCCGTTCGCAATGGAAAAGAGGTAACGGTGATGATGGAGCTAAAAGCTCGTTTTGATGAAGAAGCCAACCTGCAGTGGCAACAGGTGCTTTTAGACGTAGGCGCAAAAGTATTGACGGGTATACAGGATATGAAAGTGCATGCCAAGATCTGCGTAATCAAGAAGCGTATTAAGGGTAAAACACATTACCATGGTTTTGTAAGTACGGGCAATGTAAATGAAAAAACGGCGAGGTTATACGGAGATCATTGCTTGTTGACCTCCAACAGATTTATCATGGCAGATGTTAACCGTATTTTTAATTTCCTGGAGAAACCCGAAACCGGATTTCATTTCCTCGAAAAATGCCGGACCTTAGTTCCCAGTCCTGGATTTATACGGACCGAGCTAAATAAGCTGATTGATGCAGAAGTAGCTGCGGCGCGTAAAGGACATCCTGCAGAAATCATCCTCAAAATGAACTCCATGGCAGATGCTAAGTTGATTGAAAAATTAACCGAGGCGGCCAAGGCAGGCGTTGTGATCAAGTTGATTGTGAGAGGTATCTTTTGTATGCAATCGGAAAGTAAGAAGTTTAAAACGCCCATAAAAGCTATCAGCATTATAGACGAATACCTCGAACATGCCCGGGTTTGGGTATTTCATAACCGCGGAGATCAGAAAGTGTACATCTCTTCTGCAGACTGGATGATCCGCAATATTGAGCATCGGGTAGAAGCCACCTGCCCTATTAAAAACGAGGACCTGAAACAGGAATTGATCGATATTCTGAATATTCAGCTCAAAGACAATACTAAGGCAAGGATTTTGAATAATGAACTCGATAATGAGTACGTTAAAAGGAAAAACAAAGACGAAGTAAGATCACAGGAAGAAATTTACAATTACCTTGCTAATAAATCTTACTGATATTTGCAGCATCAAGCAAACTGAGATATTCCTATTTTTGAGTAAATGATAGGGATACTTTGGTATGCCGGTCTATTTAAAAGGCTATAATTTATAAATGATGAACGGATGAAACTGGCAGCCATCGATATAGGAAGTAACGCAGCAAGATTATTGATCACAGATGTATTTCATAGCAAAAGAAAGCAGCCCGAATTTATAAAATCGAACCTCATACGTGTGCCCCTTCGCCTTGGCTTTGATGTATTTGAAACAGGCGAAATATCAGACGAAAGGGCCGGTAGACTTATCTCAACCATGAAAGCCTACCGGAATTTACTGGACGCTTATGATATAAAGCACCTGAAAGCCTGTGCTACTTCGGCCATGAGAGACGCACGGAACTCCAAAGAGATCATAAATAGAGTAAAAAAGGAAACCGGAATTGATATAGAAATTATTTCGGGCGATATAGAAGCTGCGCTGATTTATGAAACACATATAGCGGAAGGATTGGAGAAAGATGTACTTTACCTTTATATTGATGTAGGTGGTGGTAGTACAGAAATTACATTTTTTCTTAATGAGAAAGTGATCTTTAAACAATCTTTTAATATCGGTACCATTCGTCTTTTAAAACAGCAGGTAAAGGAAGAGCAGTGGGAGGAAATGAAAGAAACAATAAAAGCCCAGGTAAAGGACGCCAGGAGCGTTATGGGAATTGGTAGCGGCGGTAATATTAATAAGGTATTTTCACTTTCCAAAAGAAAAGAAGGCCGCCCATTGCCTTTGATGCTACTACGCGATTTCTATAAAGAAATGAGCAGCCTCAACCTCCAGGAACGCATGAGCGCTTATAAGCTACGCGAGGACCGTGCCGATGTAATCATTCCCGCCCTGCTTATTTACATCAATGTATTAAAATGGGGCGGCGCAGAAGAAATACTGGTTCCTAAAATAGGATTGGCTGATGGTCTTACCCATGCTTTATATGATGAAGTAATAAAAAGCCTCGAATAGCCGGTTCCGTTAGCTAATATTCAATTTCACTTTTCAAAATACATAATCGTGTCCATAAATAAAGAAGTAAAACGCATTACTACCAATACCCTGATGATGATGAAGCAGGCGGGTGAAAAAATATCCATGCTTACGGCATACGACTATTCGTTTGCCCGTATCATTGATAGCGCAGGTATAGATGTAATATTAGTGGGTGATTCTGCTTCTAATGTAATGGCGGGGCACGAAACCACTTTGCCTATTACCTTAGACCAGATGATCTACCATGCGTCCTCTGTAATACGTGGTGTGCAAAGATGCCTGGTAGTCGTGGATCTTCCTTTTGGTACTTATCAATCCAATTCTGAGATAGCTCTTGCTTCGGCTATTCGAATCATGAAAGAAACCGGCGCCCATGCGATTAAACTCGAAGGAGGAGAAGAAGCCATTGAGTCTATTAAAAAAATAGTTTCTGCAGGTATCCCCGTAATGGGCCACCTCGGACTTACACCTCAATCCATTTATAAATTTGGTACTTACGCTGTACGCGCCAAAGAAGAAGCAGAAGCGGCTAAATTAAAAGAAGACGCTAAATTGCTGGAAGAAGCCGGTTGTTTTGCTACGGTATTGGAGAAGATACCGGCTTCACTAGCAAAAGAAGTGACTGAAAGTATTCATATTCCCGTAATTGGTATCGGGGCCGGTAAATATTGCGATGGCCAGGTATTGGTGATGCATGATATGCTGGGCATTAATACTGAGTTTAAACCTAAATTTCTCCGTCAATACCTGAATATTTTTGAGCAGGCTACAGAAGCAGTTAAATCATACGTGAATGATGTAAAAAGTAATGATTTCCCCAACGAGAAGGAGCAGTATTGATGAGCCGGATCCGGCGGTGATCGTTCTAAAAATGTAAATCTAAGATGAAGATTGTTTCCTGGTGGCCTATTCTGCTCATCGTGTTTTGCGTATCCTGTAATCATCAGCAAAACACGGGTCAAGACCTGTCTATTGTCAGGGAAACCATATCTGCAGGCTATTACTCCACACAAGAAATGGATCCGCCACCTCCTGGCTTTGTATCACGGTTTAAAACTTTGGAGGAATGGTTGGATCATATTTATCAAAGAGAAGGCCCTGCCGCAGCTTTCGATCGCTATAATTTCGGCATTTTTTATGGAACGGATATCAAATCAGGTCCGGACAATACTTACACTCTTGTTTTTTGGGGTGAAAAGACTTATTCAAAAGATGGTAAAACTATCATCAATGCGGCTTTGTTGTCTGAGCATGAAAATACCTATTTTAATCTTCCTAACAACGAGTATAAAAACTTAAACTATAGACAGGCTTGCGAAAAGCTGAAAACACAACTACAATCTCTTACTCAGTCTCATCATTTTCAAAATTCGTTTCTTGCGAAAGCAAAATTAATTACCACAGACTGTCAAGACACTATTTGGTCGCGATAGATTATTTTATTTGCTCCTGTTAAAATCGCTCCGGACTGAAAGCATCAATTTTAATGCTGGTAGGTTGATGCTGAATAATTTCATTCAATAATATACCCGTTCCGGTAGCGCAACTCACGCCCATCATGGCATGTCCTCCTGCATAAGTGAGGTTTTTATATTGATGGTGCCTGCCGATATAAGGTAACCCATCGGGACTTACAGGCCTGTAACCAAACCAGGCTTTGCTGGTATCCGGCTGAGGCAGGTTCATTTTAGGATAGTACTTTTTAAATGCATCATAAATGGATTGTACTCTTTTAGGAAGAATGTTATCGCTATGACCGCTCATTTCCATGGTGCCACCAATGCGCAGCCAACGATCGATGGGTGCAGTGGCAACCCGATCGTCTACTAGTATAGATGGATATTGCAGGTTATGAGCTAACTGATCATACACCATACTGTAACCCTTGCCAGGCTGTAATAATATTCTGATGCCCAGGAGTTTTGATAACTCACCCATCCACGAGCCGTTGGCAATGATCACTTCATCAGCCGGAATAGGTTGGGTATGGGTAACCACGGATGTGATCTTATTACCTGTTTTTTCAAAGTCTGTCACCTCAGCGTTTAAATAAAAATGAACGCCCATCTCCCGCAAACGTCTGTATAAAGCCTGCATTAATTTTGCAGGATTTACGTGACAATCATCGAGGTAAAGAACTCCCCCGGCCACATCTACTTCCGTTTCGGTTTCATAGTCTTGTACCTGTTGTTTATTGCAAACAACTGTTTTAAGTCCGAATAACGCGGCCTGTTCGGCCATTTCTTTTTCATGATGACCCGTGAGCTCGGATTTATAAAGCATAAAGACGCCTTTTTCAAGCAGGTCAAAATCCTCCAGGTCGTTTTTCAGATCCGTCATTAGCTGACGTGAAAGCTGCAACAGGTTATTCAAATGTGGTGCATTTGTTTCTACCAGTGATTTGTTAGCTGACTTCCGGAATGCGAGTCCCCATCTTACCAGGTCTGCATTTAACCGTGGCTTAATAAAAAATGGAGAAGAAGAACTCATCATCCATTTCATACCTTGTTTAATAATTCCTGGTGTTGCTAAAGGAATAAAATGGGAAGGTGATATATAACCAATATTACCAAATGAACAGCCATCAGTGATATCATTCTTATCAACTACTGATACTTCCAGTCCGGCTTTTCTTAAATAATAGGCTCCAGCCAAACCAATGATACCTCCACCAATAATTACAACATTCATCTTATAATAATTTTATTCCTTCTTCCTTTCTTCTCTCATTACTCATTACAGATCACTCATCAGATCACCTGGAATCCGTGTGCGTAAGGATCGTCTTCTTTATCAATCCATATCGTATTATAGCCATACAGTTTTGCCCAGCCTTCAACAGATGGTCTGATAGCAGCTTTACCCGCAAGGGAGGTTTCCTCTTCTATCCTGCCGATGAACTTACTACCGATAATGCTTTCGTGTATAAATTCATCACCTTTTTTCAACTTCCCTTTTGTATACCATTGTGCCATACGGGCTGAAGTACCAGTTCCGCAAGGACTTCGGTCTATTGCTTTATCGCCATAGAATACTGCATTGCGTGCAGTGGAGGTCTTATCTATGGTATCGCCGGTCCATAAAATATGCGAACAGCCATTGATCGTCGGATCATCCGGATGTACAAACTCATATTTGTCATTGATATTCTTACGCAATTCCCGCGCCCAGGCAATTAATTTGTCGGCACTATATTCATCAATACCTTTGTAGTTTTTTTGGGCATCTACAATGGCATAGAAATTGCCCCCGTAAGCAACATCCACAACCAACTCACCCAGTTCAGGACAATTAACTACCAGTTCTGTAGAGTGTAAAAACGCCGGAACATTGGTTAGTTTCACTGTTTTCACTTTGCCTTCAACCTGCTTATATTCTATCATCACCAGCCCGGCCGGAGCTTCCATCCGTACAATACCAGGTGTCTTCGGTTGTATCAACCCTTCTTCGATAGCAATGGTAATAGTACCTATAGTGCCATGACCGCACATGGGTAAACAGCCGCTGGTTTCAATAAACAACACTGCTACATCATTTGCAGGATCATGAGGTGCGTATAGAACACTGCCACTCATCATATCGTGACCACGCGGCTCAAACATCAGCCCGGTTCTTATCCAATCATATTCGCGTAAAAAATGTTGCCGTTTTTCACTCATATTATGGCCCTGCAATTCCGGACCACCTTTTTTTACCAGTCGTACCGGATTGCCACAGGTATGAGCATCTACACAATCAAAAGTATACTTCATTGTTTATCCGAAATCTTAGTCTATTACACAAACTTTCTTGTCAACTTACAGTTATTAATTAACAGGTTCTTGGGTAAGTGTATCGTTTACAGTTCTCCAAATACCTAAAGGGTTTTCATTTTTCAGTTCATCAGGCAACAGTGCGTCAGTCCAGTTTTGAAAAGCCACCGGTCTTACAAAGCGTTTAATACCGTCCGCTCCTACGGAAGAAAACCGGGAGTCCGTAGTTGAAGGAAACGGACCACCGTGCTGCATGCTTAAGCAAACTTCCACACCGGTTGGAACACCGTTTAAAATAAAACGTCCACAAATATTTTGAACAGCATCGACGAGTTCCGGATTGTTAACAATATCTGCATCGGTAGCCATCAATGTGGCTGTTAGCTGGCCTTCGATGTGCTTCGTAACTTCCAGCATTTGCTGCAGATCTTTACAACGGATAATTAAGGAGTAAGGACCAAACACTTCCTGGTGCAATACCGGGTTGTTAATGAACGTAGCAGCGCTTACAGCCGTGATAGTGGGTTGTCCCTGGTTTGCGGCAACCTCAATCGTTGATACAGATAAAGTATCGACACCTGGTTGAGCAATGGCTTGCTCCCGTTTTTGACTATAGTTTTTGCTGATGCCTTCATGCAACATCGTGGCCGGGGAATGGATTGAATTTCCCTAGCCAAAGTAGCCATGAATTGTTCCAGATCATCTCCTTCTATGCCAATCAATAACCCCGGATTGGTGCAAAACTGGCCTACACCTAATGTGATAGAACCGGCATATTGCTTTGCTATTTCTGAAGCAGCCATTTTCATTTTTTCCGGCATCAGAAATACGGGATTAATACTGCTCATTTCCGCAAATACAGGAATGGGCTCTTTTCGCGCATTAGCCCAGTCGAACAGCTGCTTGCCGCCTGTGAAAGAACCTGTAAAACCCACTGCTTTCGTGTAAGGGTGTTCTATTAAGGCCTGTCCTACTTCAAAACTTTTTCCATGCACATGTGTAAAAACGCCAACAGGTAAGCCGGCTTTTACCACAGCTTTGGTTATCGCTTTAGCTACCAGTTCACTGGTTTGTGCATGCGCCGGATGCGCTTTTACAATTACGGGGCAACCCGCAGCAAAGGCAGTCGCCGTATCTCCACCCGCTGTTGAATAAGCAAAGGGAAAATTAGAGGCACCGAAAACTACTACAGGTCCTAACGGTACCAGCATTTTGCGGATATCGGGCTTGGGAGGAGTTTTATCTGGTATAGCGGTATCAATCCTTGCTTCCAGCCACTCTCCTCTTTCACAAGCTTCTGCGTAAGAATTTAGCTGAAAAATGGTACGTGCCCGTTCACCTTTTAATCTAGCTTCCGGCAAATTGGTTTCTTTGCCCGCCACTACTATCAACTCATCACCCAGCGCTTCTATTTCTACAGCTATAGTGCGCATAAAATGGGCTCTTTCCTTAAGGGAACATTTTCTATAAACATGAAAAGCGCTCCATGCGCTTTCCATAAACTGGTTAATTTTTTCTGGGGTTGAATCCTGAAACATTCGTCTAATTTGTAATTATCTATTTAAAATGGTTTTCACTGTTCGCCTGGTCTTATAAATAGTCGAACGGTGTTAACTAATATAGCACAATATTAATACCACTATACTATAGTGATGCTGATTCTGCAATTGCTTCTTTTTTGCCGATAATATGAGTAACATCAGGACGATTGGCAATACCTTGATTAATCAAATGAAGAATACGCTCCCTTTCCTCTCCTATCAAAGTTAATCGGGGGCGCGCACATACTCGCTGCCAATACCTGTTTGTTGCTCCGCTAATTTAATGTATTGTACTAGTTTTACATGAATGTCCAGCTCCAATAATGGAAGAAACCACCTATAGATTTCTATAGCTTCAGCCAAACGCCCGGCTTTGATCAACTTATATAAGGCTACCGTTTCTGCTGGGAACGCACAAACCAACCCGGCTACTAATCCATCGGCGCCTGCTACCAACTCTTCCAGGGTTAATGTGTCAACGCCACAAAGAACGGCATAACGGTCGCCGAATTTGGTTTTCATCCGGGTTACATTCGAAACATCCCTGGTGCTTTCTTTTACCGCAGTAATATTTGCACAGGCTGTCAATTCTTCAAAGGCATCAAGGGTCACTAATGTTTTATAATCAACAGGATTATTATAGATCATGATAGGTAGATTGGTACTATCTGCAACCGTTTTAAAATAGGTCACCAATTCGCGATGATCGGGTACATAACGCATAGGCGGCAACATCATCAGTCCATCTACACCCCATTGTTTTCCCAATGCAGCTTGTTCCAAAGCCAGTTTGGTACTGCCTTCCGCGATATTTAGAATCACCGGAACCCGTCCCTGTATTTTTTCTATAGCAAATTTGATTAAGCGCTCTTTCTCGCTGATCGTTAAAACGCTCGCCTCTCCCAAAGTGCCACCTAAAATAACGCCCTCAATCCCGGCAGCCAGCTGTGCATCCAGATTTTTTCAAACAAAGCGAAATCTAACTCATCATTGTCGGTAAACTTGGTGGTTAAAGCAGGCATCACACCTTTCCATTGAAATGTCATAGCGTTTAAATTTTGTTTCAGCAAAAATAGAATGACGTCTTATCAGGGACTAAACAAAATTTATCCTTTTTAAACCATATTTTATCAGAAACTAAAAATGAGTAAGTATACTAATTACCTGAGGCGTCCCGGTACTCTTTCAGGTATTCGAGAGGAGACTTGCCTGTTACGGTTTTAAAAACACGGTTGAAGTTGGTAATGCTGTTGAATCCGGATGTATAGGCAACAGTAGACACGCTTTCGAAATCAGCGGCTGTTAATTTCTTACATGCTTCGTTAATTCTTACTTCATTTAAAAATCCTACAAAAGTATGTCCGGTTTGCTTTTTAAAATAACGGCAAAAAGCCTGAGGTGTCATATGCGAAACAGCAGCGACATTTTCTAAAGGAATATCGCTGTGATAATGCTGCATAATATAGTCGTATACCTGGCCTATTCGGATGCCCTCCGTATCGCTTACCTTATCAGGAACCCTCGTCGATAGAGGTTCAAGCTCTTTATTAATGGCGTTCAGGTACTGAAGTAGTTCGAAAAAGTAAATAAGCCTGTCTGCATTACGGGCGCTATTCAGGGCCAGCATTTTGTCGGCAACATGATCCCTATGTGCATCAGGGATTTTAAAACCACTGTTATGCCTGTCCAGGAAATTTTTGAGCATTTTCATTTCCGGGGCTGCAAAAAGAAATTTAAGCTTTTCAGTGGGATCGAAGAAGATGGTAAGTGAGCGAATGATTTTATTGGGATCGGCGGTAAAGTATTCAGGTCCGCTTTTAAACAGATGAGGTTGATTGGCGCCTATAAAAAGATATCGCCTGCATTAAAGGAATATACGTTGGTTCCTGCTACAAAACTGCCCACACCTTCAATGATCCATGTGAGTTGAATTTCAAGATGCCGGTGCAGATAGGGATAAAAATACGGGAGCTGTTCCTCCTGGCTGATTACAGATTTATCGTGAGAAACGGGTATTGTAAACTGTAACACATTCATGCAGTGAATATACGAAGCTTATATAATAAAACTAATACGACTTTATAAGGCCCATTAACTTAACTTATAACTTTAAATGATACAAATATTTATAATAATGGGCGGAAATTTACTAGTTGACCAGCCTGCATACTATATTTATATTTTTAAAGATTTATTCTATCAAAAATAGAATCTGTTATTGCAAAATGTTGAATATAAACTTACCATCACTGATTATATTGTTGCTGCTTTGTATGGTATCCTGTAAAAACATCGACGGAGAGATAAGCGAAACCTCTGTCTCAAATGACCGGCAGTATCTGGATATGGCACTTTGTGTAGATACCCTTAATACGCCACAACGCCTGGCATTGATAGACTCTGTACTTACGGGCTTAAGAAAGAAGAGTGTCAAAAATGACCTATATTATAATTACTTCAGGGGATATGAGTACTCCCTGAAAAACCAGCCCGACAGTGCAGCTTCCTACTATGACAAGATAAATATTCCGGAAAAATTAAGCGAGTGGACTATATTAAAACAATACCAGGAATTGAGTATTCTTATCAATCAGCAAGGCACCGTGGCATCGGATATAATGATCAGGATACTCGATGTAATAAAACAGGCAGAATCCTCCCAAAGTAGCTTTACCTATCGATTGTACGATCTGTTGGCAAAAGCTTATTACAACAACCATAATATAAAAAAAGCAAAAGAGTATACAGATCTCTATTACCAAAATCATCCTTTCCGATCTCATCCGATTATAGCCCAGCGCTTCCACGATATTTCTTTTATGCTTGCGGAAACCATGCATGACACTTTGGCTATGCGTCAATCCCTCGATAGCAGCCGTAGCCTGGCGTTGCATATAAAAGACAGCACCGCATTAATGCGTACCTATGATTATGAATCGCAGTTATATGCGCTTAAGGGTCAAACTAAAGAGGCGCTGGTTAAAAGCAGGCTATTTTTTGAATACTTCTCCCGCCATAACCTCCTATCTACTTATTGGTTCAATAATCTGGCTACCAGTTTTAACAAAGATGGCCAGGTGGATTCTGCCATCTACTATTACAACAGGGGCATTCAATGGTCCAGGCAGTTCGATCCCAATGTAAGTTTATTTCCATTTTACAACGGCCTTAGAGATATGTATAGAGCTAAAGGCGACTATAGAAACGCTATGATTGTTGCGGATTCTGCGCTACAGATATATAAGAGGAATACAACAAGGATACAAAATGAAAAAATTGAGGCAATACACACACAATATCAAACCGAAAAGAAAGACCAGGTAATAGCGGCCCTAAACACTACTAATATTCTCAATCAAAGAATTATTTTTCAACAAAGATGGATATTCTTCTCGATAGCAGTACTGATTATTGTTTTAGGCCTATATCTTTATAGTTACTCGAAAAAGCGCATTTTAAAGGAGAAAAACGAAAAGCTAAAAATTGAAAATAAAAGACTGGTTTTAGAGCAAAAAACCAGTCAAATGCAACTAAACCCTCATTTTATTTATAATGCTATAGCTAATTTACAAGGACTTATCAGCAGCGACAATAAGGTTAAAGCTAATAACTACCTGGTCTCTTTCTCCAGGCTAATGCGTAACTTTTTGGAATTAAACCGAAATGAATATATTACGCTTTCCGAAGAAATTGAGTCTTTAAAAAACTATATACACCTGCAGCAAATGCGATTTGAGAACCAATTCGATTATAATATTGATACTGGTAATGTAGACTTAGAAACTACAATGATACCCCTTTGTTATTGCAGCCATTTATTGAAAATAGTATAGAGCACGGTTTTAAGAGTATCGACTATGGTGGTATACTTACAATCAGCTTGCGAGAAGAGGCCAATCAATTGTTAATACAAATTATCGATAATGGAGTTGGACTACAGCATCAGCAGGCGCAGACCATTACACCTAAAAAATCTCTTTCTAAAGTTATTATACAGGAGCGCCTGGACGTATTGTTTAACCGGCAGGAAAAGAAAGCATGGTTTGAGGCGGGCCCCAACATGGATCAGCAAGGATGGACCGCCCGGATACATATCCCATTAATCATTGTTTAAACAGGAAAATGAAAGTATACATATTAGAAGACGAGGTAAATATTTTAAAATACCTTCTTTCTCTTGTAGATAAAATACCTTACCTGCAGGTTGTAGGTTATGCGGCCGATATTCAAAAAGCTAAAAATGAAATTCTCCAATATCAGCCAGAATTAATTCTGGCTGATATACAGCTAAAAGATGGCAATAGCTTTACCTTGTTAAGCACTGTCGAAACAAACGCTCATGTCATTTTCATAACTGCCTATAACCAATATGCTATTGATGCTTTAAATATAGGCGCATTTGGCTATTTGCTCAAACCTATTGATCCTTCTGCCTTTGAAGAAACCATTGACCGGTGTTATCGAAAAGATCAGGCCTATAAATTTAATCGACAGCAGATGGAAATTGCCGCAAGGCGATACACAGGCGTTGCACAACTTGAACGGATTGCGCTGAAAAGTTTTGACTTTACGCAAATAGTATTTGTAAAAGATATTATTTACTGTCAGAGTGATAAGGGATACACTACTTTTTTCTGGAGGATGGCAGTAAAATATTGGTTAGTAAAATATTGAAAGAATACGAAAGCATCTTATCAGAAAATATTTTTATTCGTTGCCATCAGTCCTATCTGGCGAACACTGCTTATATCAGGAAATATTTTAAAGACGGGTACCTGGAAATGACAAACGGAGATAAGATACCGGTCTCCGATAGAAAACGCCAGGTCGTTATCGATTACATCGAAAGCATCGGCTAGTATTTTTAAAATACATGTTTAAATCAATACGTAAATACTAACTTGTAGTTCTAAAAATCGTTTAATGCGCTACCGTTTTTCTTCTAAGCACATTTCATAATCTATTGTAGTGGAATTCTAATCTTATCAACTACTAAGGGTCGCTAATTTTCCTGTGAAAATAGCAAAGCAAAAACCGAGAAATATGTTTAGCTCCTACCTACAGTTGAAGGGAATGGTGGCGGCGTACAATCTATTAAAAAGAAAAATGCAGCCCGGTGTAATACCGGAACTGCATTGGTGGTCGTCATAGGTTAGCTCATTGTACTGACATTTTCCGATTGAAACATCTCCAATAGTGGTTTACCCCATTACATTTTAACAGGATCGAACTCTTTCTAATTATTCCGAGCTCTTACTTCCAAGCAGTAACAATTCACTAGCTTGTACCTCTGTAGTATATTTCTTTACACCGGCTTTATCAGTGTAATTGCGGCTGATCAATTTGCCTTCGATGGCTACTTCTTTCCCCTTGGTTAAATATTTATTGGCTATTTCGGCAACCTGCCCCCAGGCTACTACATTATGCCATTGGGTTTCTTTTACGCGCTCTCCTTACTATTCTTATAGGTTTCGCTGGTTGCTATACTGAAACGGGCCATCTTTTTACCACTCTCCATAGTCTTGATTTCAGGAGCTGCACCTAAATTTCCAATTAACTGAACTTTGTTTTTTAATGCGTACATAACTTTAAGTTTTGTATCCGCTAAAACGGACGGTTAAAAATTTTTTATCTCAATCTCTCAGTGGCGCCACTGATTGACAACACAAAGATGCTATTGGCAAAACCCCATAGTCGTATTTTAAACGTTTACTTACGACAATAAACGTTTATAAGCGTTTAAAAACGGCTACAAAATTTCAAACATCTGAAAATCAATCGATATTTTTTTATATACGTAATCATTTTCGTAATTTTCATATAGATTTTTTAGGTCGTTCTAAAACTATTCCAGGGCTTTAGAATCGACCTTACCAATAACCTAAGATTTACTTTCAAAAAATTGCTGATTATGGAAATGCACTCCAAGAATTGCCTGGCCTGTGGCAAACCCGTAAAAGGACGAAGTGACAAGAAATTTTGTGATGACTATTGTCGTAATGCTTATAACAACCGTGCGAACGGCGTGAATACGGAAGTTATACGTAACATTAACAATGATCTTAAGAAGAACAGGCAAATACTGGCATCGCTTCTGCAAAACGATCATGAAACTGTTATCACACCCAAGTCGAGATTGATTGACCTGGGCTTCAAATTCAGATGGATGACCCATCAATATACCAACCAAAATGGGCAGATTTACTTTTATTGCTATGATTATGGCTATTTGCCTATCGAGAATGATGTATATCTTGTTGTAAAAGGCAAAGAGCACAAGTAAACTGTATTAACATGCACATACGTTTAAAAGCAGCCATCAAAACAGATTACCATTATATAACAGTTTCGTAATCTAAATGATGTATTATTTGGGCAGAGATAATGAATCTTTGATTTTTTTAAATGCAATTTTGCGTACGTATCAGTTGAAATTGCACAATTACCCCAAAGATCATTTTAGTACATGAAACAGTTATTGCTTTTACACAAAATTTTGTCACTGGCTTTGTTAGTATTAAACGGCCTGGCATTGAACGCCCAGTCCCAATTTTCGAAGGTCACCTCCGAAAAGGCCCATTCTCATAATGATTACCTACAGAAATTTCCCTTTTGGCAGGCCTATCATGAAGGGTTCGGATCTATTGAAACCGACATCTTTCTACAGGGCGGTAACCTGATGGTGGCGCATACGGTCAAAGAAATAGAGACTACCCGCACGCTGGATGAGTTGTATTTAAGACCGCTGCAAGCTGTTGTTCGTAAAAATAATGGGCATGTATACGCAGACAGTTCACGCCACCTGCAATTATTGATCGATTTAAAGACTCCGGCCATGCCCACCTTACAGGTATTGCTGGAGCAGCTTAAACAATATCCTGATCTCACGGCCTGTAAAACCTTACATTTTGTTATTACAGGTAATCGTCCATCGGTAGAAAGTTACAACCAATATCCTTCCTGGCTCCTTTTCGACGGAGACCTATCCCTATCATATGATCCTGCTGCTCTTTCCAAAATCGCTTTATTCAGTGACAATTTTGCAAACTATACCAAATGGAATGGCAAAGGCAGAATACCGGAAAGTGAAAAAAACAAAATAAATAATGCCATTGCCCTGGCGCATCGTCAGCACAAAAGGATCCGTTTCTGGAACGCGCCCGACATAGTCAATAGCTGGTACAGTTACCTTGACATGGGGGTAGATTTAATTAATACCGATCATATTGAGTTGCTTACCGGTTTTTTGCAAACCCTTCCCAACCGTTATTATAAAGCGGACGAAACGCATATTGTTTATCAACCTGCATATCGCAATGACGGTCTCGACAAGCCAGTGAAAAACCTGATTATATTAATAGGTGATGGTACTGGTTTGGCGCAATGGTATGCGGGCTATACGGCCAATAACCAGTCGCTGAATGTATTTAATATGATGCAGATAGGCTTGTCTAAAACCAGCTCCTATGATAATTATATTACTGATTCCGCCCCGGGTGCAACGGCTATTTCATCTGGCTACAAGGGCAATAATCGTTCAGTTGGTGTTGACCACACAGGGTTGGTTCGTCCTTCTTTAACGGAGATTATCGCCCGGAAAAATATGAAAACCGGAATTATTACCAGTGGCGACATGCGCGACGCTACTCCGGCTGCTTTCTATGGCCATCGTGCCGAACGTAGCAACTACCCCGGTATACTAAAAGACCTATTGAGTGCCCCTGTGGATATATTGGCCGGCGCCGGCGCCATCCAAAAAGACCCTGTCTTCTCCGATCTGGCGAAAAGATTTGCCATATCCAACTCGGTTTCCGGTACAGATTGGTCGCAGGCTAAGCCATTAATTATTGCTGACAGCGTTGCCTCTTTGAGAACATCAAAAGGTCGTAAAGACTGGTCCTCACAGGTATTTGAAAAAAGCCTGCAGCGGTTATCCAAAAACAAAAATGGGTTCCTATTAATGTTGGAGGGAGCACAAATTGATCATGGAGGGCATGCGAATGTATTACCAGATGTGGTAACGGAGTTAAAAGACTTTGATCAGGTTGTTGGCGCTGCCATGCGTTTTGCAGATGGTAATGGCGAAACGCTGGTAATTGTAACGGGTGATCATGAAACAGGTGGTCTCACCTTAACTGCCGGCGATTATTGCCGTAACTTTATTAGCGGCCAGTTTTCTACCGGTGATCACACCGCTATACCGGTTCCTGTATTCGCTTACGGACCACAATCACAGTTATTCAGGGGTGTTTACGAAAACACAGCCATTTTCCATAAAATATTACAAGCTTTAAAAATAAGTCAACCAGAGTAACCCGTGCGGGTCATTATTCCTGTTGAGCCTAATTTCTCTTATCCGCAATTTGAACACAAAGTACCTCGTTTAGCCTAGGCGGAGTTTTATAGCAATTACAACCTTTGGTCTCTAAATAATTAATATGACAGAGACAACAACTGGTAAAGTATGGCTGATTACGGGTGCTTCTCGTGGTTTTGGCCGGGTATGGACAGAAGCAGCCCTGGAACGTGGGGACCGGGTAGCAGCTACGGCACGCAGTGTGGATAGCATCACTGACCTCAACGAAAAGTATGGCAACCGGGTATTAACCCTTGCGCTGGATGTGACCAATGCAGAAAAGGTAAAAAAGTCGTGCAACAGGCGCATGCTCATTTTGGCAAGCTGGATATAGTGCTGAACAACGCAGGCTACTCCCTGGTAGGTACCATAGAAGAAGCCCGGGCTGAGGAGATACGCGCATTATATGAAACCAATGTTCTGGGACCCGTGGCGGTAATACAGGCCGCGCTGCCACTGCTTCGGCAGCAGGGCCATGGACATATATTAGGTGTTTCGAGCAACCTTGGTCACGTAACGCTTCCTGTAATTGGTTACTATTGTTCTTCCAAATGGGCTTTCGAAGCTATTCATGAAAGCCTGGCGGAAGAAGTTAAGCATTTTGGCATCAAAGTAACTATAATAGAGCCAGGTGCCTATGCTACCGAATTTGGCAGTCAGCAGTCCTTAAAATTTGCTGAAAGCCTTGATATTTACTCCGATCTAAAAGCCAGCTTTGCGGAAAACCTGCAGAACCTGGAAAAAGGAGATCCTGCTGCAACCCCTCAGGCGTTGTTTACCATAGTGGATGCACCCGCACCTCCACTAAGGTTCTTTTTGGGCAACCAGGCATTACCCTGGACCCGCAGTGCCTACCACCAGCGCCTGGCAGAATGGGAAGCCTGGGCCGAAGTCTCCAATACTGCGCAAAGTGTTACAAAATAACTATTCCCTAAAACGATAGCCGGCGTTGAACCCGATGCCGGTTATCGTTGTTTTATACATTGAATGAAAAAAGAAGTATCCATCCATCAGCAATTTGCTTCAATATCAGAGGCGCATCGGTTAATGGGATTACCCCAACCAAAGCATCCGCTCATTAGCTTAATCAATGGCGAACATTTACCCATTTGTTCACAGGCACTGGGAAGTTCACATGTGCTGAGCTTTTATAAAATATCGTTTAAGCCACCGGCAAGCGCTAAGCTACGATATGGCCAGGACTATTATGACTTTAATGGTGGAGGACTTATGTTTGCAGCGCCACAGCAGGTAATCGGCGGTCATGCAGTTAAGCCCGAACCGGTTGGTAATTGCTATTTCACATTGCTTATACACCCCGATTTTTTCCTGGGTCACGCGTTGGCGCGCACTATAAAGCAGTATGGTTTCTTTTCTTATACAGCAAATGAGGCGCTGCATTTATCCGACGAAGAACAGGCTACTATTTTTTCATTGTTTGCTATGATGGATAAAGAGCTACAAAGCCGAATAGACGACTTTAGCCAGGAAATTGTGATCGCACAAGTAGAGCTACTGCTCAATTTTGCCAACAGGTTTTATAAGCGACAGTTTATTACGCGCAAAATAGCTAACAATAGCTTGCTGGAAAAACTCGAAACTTTGCTCGAAAATTATTTTACCAGCGAGGCTGCTTTAAACCAGGGTTTACCTACAGTAGCTCACCTGGCCGGTCAGCTCAACATTTCTCCCAGCTATCTTAGCGACATGTTACGTGCACATACAGGGCAAAATGCACAGCAACATATACACGCCCGGTTGATTGAAAAAGCAAAGGAAATGCTGTCTACCACCAATTTGTCGATAAGTGAAGTGGCTTATATGCTGGGGTTTGAATATGCCCAATCTTTCAGCAAGCTTTTTAAAACCAAAACCAGTTTATCGCCTCTTGAGTTCAGGCAACAGTTTAATTAATAGGTGAGCAACGGCCGAAGTCTTATTTTTATATTAAATTAAATAATAGGTAAAATTTTTTAAACCTTTGATAAATAATAATTAATGAGTTTTAATATAAAATTATTATTTATATTTAAAATTATACATTCTGCGAAAACCGCGGATTTTTAGCAGCATTAAAAAGCCTGCCGGAAACGAAAAACAGTACAGAGAAAAAAGCCCCTACTGCTAGTATTTCTTTGGATGAACTACCGGGATATTGATCCATACCTGCAAGTAAAGCAACACCGGTAAGCAGCATCAACATAGATACCATCGCGTACATAGTACGCTCCATACCAGCGGCTCTTAAACGCGAAACAGTAACACCGACAACTGCAACCAATACAATAATTCCATACATTATATTAGCAGCATTGGGTCCGCTGCCAATTAGACCCACGGCCATATTAACCCATATCATTAAAAACGTGGCCATCAGGGCTAAGGTGATAGCAATACGGTACACCCAATTGGGCGCAAATCGGTTGATGATTACATAGGATAGCCCGATGCCAAATATCAGAGCACCCATAATTAAAAAGTCGGCTGCACTCCAGTTTACCTGGCTGGTAAATTGCATGGAAATAAAAGGTACTAGCAGCAAAGCAATCGTAACTATTGCCACCGTTGTCAACGACCGGAATAATGTTGCCTGTTTTTTCATAATTATTGTATTATACGTTAATAAAGAATCTCTAATACAAAAGTACTTTGAAATACAAAGTAAACAATAAAAACAGTTAATTATTTTTTTAGTAGCCTATTTTTCGCCTAATTGATTAAATATTTCTTTCAATAACATACGGTCGGTATCTCCCCGCATCCGTGTGGTGAGTGTTGGTAACAGCAGTGGATTTAAGTGGAAGAAATTCAGAAGGGCCGAGACAATTTATGATATTTCACTGCGGGTAGTATGTATTCAAGTCAACTTACCTTTTTGCGAAGTAGTTACTCTTCTTTAAAAAGGTAGCAGAAACGAAAAAACAGACCCCTCTCCCTTTTTACTTTCAAGCGAAAAAGCACCCCCATGTCGTCGGATAATTTGCTCTGAAATATACAAACCCAGTCCCATACCCGGCGCCAGGTGGGTATGGACATCTGTAGTGCGAAAAAACCGTTCAAATACTTTTTGCTGGTCTTTTTCAGAAATACCCTCCCCTGGTCTTGAACACTAATGAGAATGCCCTCTTGTAAGGCCTCAGCTGCAATTCTAATTTGCGTACCTGGCGAAGAATACTTTATAGCGTTAGACAAGAGATTCGTAATCACCTGTCCTATCCTTTCCCGATCTATTTTTATGAGGGGCAGGTGCGCAGCTTCTAAAACCAGTGAATTAAGAGTTGTAGGCCTTATTTCTTCTATATGCTCCAATAGTAATTCGCATATATCTGTTTTTTCCAGCCGCAACTCCAATTTTCCTTCCTGCACGCGTGTAAGATCCAGTAATTGATTGATAAGGTTGATCAAGCGGTCAATTTGCCTGTTGAGCCTGGACAATAAGTCTCCATTCTGAGGGTCGCCCGATCGCTCAAGGTTTGCCTGTACCAGTTGCGCATAAGCTTTAATGCTAGTGACAGGTGTTTTAAGTTCGTGGCTGGCTGTACTGATAAACTCATCTTTTTGCCTCAGCAACTGCTTCAACTGCTGCTCGCTTTCCCTCAGTTCTTCAGTTGTTTGTTTTAATTCATTAATATCTGTTATTACCGATATAAAACCAAGTACAACGCCGGTATCATCGAGAAAAGGTACAGAACTAACTCGCGCCCAAACAGGCGCTGCATTATCCCCTAGATATTGCATTTCGAGAAAAGGTAGAATGGGATCTCCTCTCAAAGCCCTGGCTCCGGGATAATTATGTGGTTCAATCCTGCTCCCGTCAGGGTTAAAAGCCAGCCACTTGTCGACATTTTTTTATCACGCGAAGGCATGGCACCTGTTGGCAAAAAACGCCTCATTTCATCATTTAGTAAAACAGGCTCTCCCTTCATATCAAAAAAACCAAGGCCAATTGGTGAAGCTTTGAATATGCTGGCCAACAGTGTTTCACTTTGCTTTAGCTGGTCTTTAGTCTTTTGGGCCATCTTGTCTTTCAACTCTAACACTTCCTGCTCATTTTTTCTACGATCCGTGATATTATCGCAGGAAAACATCACGCCATCGTCTAATTTTGCTATTTTGTAATAAAGCCAGAGATCATATCCATCTGAGGAATAATGGAGTTCTGTCTGTTGCATTTCTCCCGTTTCCGCAGCCTTTACCATCAAATCAAATAAACCGCTGGTAGCTGTATAAGGAAAAGATTGCAACATACTTTTATGCGTTGCATCAAAACTGATTCTTATTGCAGCGTCGTTAAGCCAGTCGTACATAAAGTCAATGATCCGTCCCTCCGGGTTACGAATGGCAACCAGTTTTGCAAGTGCAATAGCCGATACATTAATAATTGCTTCCAGCCGGTTCTTGGCAGATTCCGTATCGAGCTGAGCCTTTTTCTGTGCAGTAATATCTCTGGTGGTCATGGTTACACCGTCGCCCTGCTTTACCAAAGCCTGATAAAACCACTGGCCCTCGAATTGTTCCTGATAATAATATTGTTCCTGTTCACTGGCTGTTCCGGTCTCCACTACCTGTATCATTCTACTGAAAATTCCTGAAGACAGCACACCAGGATTTTGCAGCAAAAGGCTTTTGCCGATTACGTCACCATTTTGTTGCCGGCCTTTTTTGTTCTGAACTTTCCAGATGAAATCAACAATAACCCCCGAATCATCTCTCACGGCATCAAAAGCCTGAATGATATCAAGAGAAGAGTCCAAAACAAAAGCAGCAAGGTTTCACCATCCTGTACCTGCCGGTTGAAACCCATTTCACCAGATTTGTCAGGAAAATACTCCTGGTGTTGACGATTGCTATAATTCATGACTGTTTTAACTAAAACAAGGTGTTGCTAATTTAGTAAACTCTATTGAACCAGGAGCGTGTAAACCTGAAAACAATTCCATCAGCCTAATAAAAGCACGTTAAATGATGTTAGACTTGCAAATAACTTACAATACTGGAAACTTTTTGTATTTTCCACACTTCAGTTTAACGGGTGAACTGACCTTTAAAAAAGAATGATGAATTATGCGATTGAGATAAAGGACAAGGCAAATAAAAAGGGTATTAAAATAGAAGCCTTCAGAAAAAATGTAAGAACAACAGTACCGCACAAACACCACAGTTATATTGAACTGGTATATTTATCCGCGGGTTCGGGCTATCACACTATTGATGCCGACACTCTTTTTATCAGGCCACCTGTTTTACATATTATTAAGCAGGACCAACTACACTTCTGGAATATGGATTCGGAGCCGGAAGGTTATGTGTTGATATTGAAAAAAACATTTGTTGACCAATATTTTGATCATGAGCTCAACTATTTACTGTCCCGGATAAGCGCTGATTGTGCGCTGAATATCGATTTGGAAGACGCACCGGTTATAGAATCTTTATTTGACTTATTAACCAGGGAAAATGCCGTAACAGAAAAACAAAATACTGTTTTGATACACCTTATGAAAGCGTTATTTACAAAACTATTGCAGCAGGCACTGTCTCCAGGCCAAAAATCGCGGGGAAGCTTATACCTGTCATTCCACGAACAGCTTGCTGCTTCGAATGAATTGATCAACAATGTTGCTTATTACGCGAGGCTGCTCCATACATCCCCTCAAAACTTAAATGCAGCTTGTAAAAAAGAAACCGGGAAACCTGCTTCAGTCATTTTATCAAAATATATAGTATCAGAAGCCTCGAGACTACTGCTATATACCCAACAGTCTGTTTCTGAAATTGCCTACCAGTTGGGCTTTAAAGACAATTCTCATTTTACTAAATACTTCAAAAAAATACGGGCTCTACCCCCTCACAACTAAGACACCCCTAACACTTTCGGCACACCAGTGTATTTTCAAATAGACCATTTTTTATTGTCCTGATTCATAAATTTTGCGGGCACAGAGAAATTTGAAATATGATGACACGGCTTATCTTTCTTTTATCCATGCTCCTTGCACAGTTATTTTGCATGGCGCAAACGATCACAATTAAAGGGCTTGTTATTGATAGCTCAGATCAAAAACCATTGAGCGACGTTACAGTACGTGTTGTCGAAAAAGCATCTGCTATTATGGCAAGCGGTACAACTGATCAACGCGGCGCTTTTTCAATAATGTTAATGGACAAACCGCCCGTAAAACTGAAACTAAGCCATGCGTCCTACGAAGAAGTTGAAATAACTTTACCGCTCTACACTGGTTCAAACTGGAATATAGGTACGATACAATTGGTGCCGCGGATACAGTCTTTGGCTGCCATAGTAGTGGATGGCCGAAAAGCACCGTCTTCTTTTAAGATTGACAGGCAGGTTTACCAGGCATCACAGTTTGGCAATGCCGCTAACGGAACCGGCGCACATGTATTAAGAAATTTACCCTCGGTATCCGTTAATGCCCAGGGCGATATTGCATTCAGAGGCTCGGGTAGCTTTTTGCTTTTATTAAATGGAAAACCTACACAGGCAGACCCCGCACTGGTGCTGGGACAGTTGCCGGCTGGCGCAATTGAGCGTGTTGAAGTAATCACCAGTCCTGGTGCCGCCTATGATGCCGACGGTAAAAGCGGGGTTATTAATATTGTAACGAAAACCGGCGTGGAAGATGGCTGGATGGTACAGGCTACTATAATGGGCGGAGCCCCGCCGTTAAATGACTTTGATAACAAACGGTACAATAAGCCTCAACGTTATGGAATAGATCTGGTAACGAGCTACAACAAAAAGAAATGGAACTGGAACCTGGGACTTAACTACCTGAGAAACGACATAGCCGGTTTTAGGGAAGGCGATGTATATACAATCAGCAATGGCATCAAAACGAGCTTTCCTTCTTCGGGTGAGCGCAGCTTCTGGCGTTATAATTACGGCGGAAGATTTTCTGTGAGTTTTAAACCAGATCCCCGTAACAGCTTTACAGGTGGTTTTTATACCGGCAAAAATTTCAGAGCCGGGTGGCTGATCTCGTGTACCACAATACAAGGCAAAACCTGAGTACGGGCAATCTGTCGTCTTTTACTTATTATAACGAGAATACACAGAACAAGGAAGGCATTTTTACGTTAGTGAACCTGGACTATAGCCATGATTTTAGCAAAGACTCGAGGTTAAGCTTTTCAGGATTATTTGAGCGTGCGGATCTTTCGGGAATCACCTATAATCTGAATGTGCAATATCCAAACATCAATGACACCATCCAATACACCGTCAATCCTAATACCAACCCGCTTAATGCCTACCGTGCTAAAATGGATTATCAGAAAACGATAGGAAGCTGCAGCTTTCAAACAGGTTACCAATTCAGATACGACCACCAGCAGGGTGAGTTTCTTTACCAAACCTTGGTCAATGGCAGCAAGCAGTTTGTTACGGATCCCAATTTCAGTAGCTCAGTACGTGTAAGTAACCGCATTCATGCAGGCTATGTACAATACAACGGTTCATCAAAAGCGTTCAACTATGCTGCAGGACTAAGATTGGAACGTTCTGAAAGAGATTTGCTATTATCTAATACGGGGCGTCAAAATCAATTGCGGCTTACCAACCTGTTCCCTTCATTTCAAATAAGATATGCCCTGTCTGAACACAGCATATTGAAGGTAGGTTATAACAAAAGGGTGAAACGCACCAATAATTTTGAACTGAATCCGGTGCCAGAGCGGGAACACTCCGAAACGCTGGAGCAAGGAGATCCTGATCTGTTGCCGGAGTTTACCGGTACTTATGAAGCGGGTATTGAATACAGTTTTGGAAAGAACACACTGTTTGCAACCCTTTATCATCAAAGAATTGCCAATCCTATACAAAGGGTGAATAGCGTTTTTGCAGATACTATACTAAACCGCGTATTTACTAATGCCGGCAGCGCTTTACAAACCGGTCTGGAAGCCAACCTGAATATCGGGCTAGGAAGGGTGTGGCAATTTATATTGGGGGGCAATTTGTACGATTACCAGATTAAAGGAAGGATATTCAACGGAGCATTACAGGTGCAAAACCGCAGCCTGGTTTATAGCATCAATAGTACCCAATCATTTAACCTACCTCAAAACTGGCTGCTGCAACTCAGTATCAATTATATTTCTCAGCGGGCTACCGCCCAGGGTGAAGATGGCGCCTTCCTTACCCCTCATTTCACCGTTAAAAAAACAACGGCGAATAAACGATGGTACTTCCAGTTTCAGTGGCTGAATATGGATGCTGGTTTAAATATCTCCAATCGACAACGCATCACCACCTGGGGTAATGACTTTTATACTACTACACATTATATCTACGAGCCTGATCAACTACAATTTTCCGTAGGATTTAATCTGTCACGCAAAAACCGCAAAATAGTACTCCCCAAAGTGAAATGGGCGAAAAAGAATTTTAATCTTTTATAGATCCGGTCACCTTCTTTTAAAAATAAATTTGCGTAGTCAAATAACTACACATAAATTTGTAGCCAAATAGCTACATAATGAACCTGAGAAGAGACGTATTTCAAGCCATTGCCGATCCTACACGGAGAGCCATATTATTATTGTTGACAGTTACGCCATCACTTACGGCGGGCGCTATTGCAGCCAACTTCGATACAGCCAGGCCTACGGTATCAAAACATTTGCAAATACTCACAGCCTGTGAACTGCTGCAGTCGGAACAAAATGGCCGTGAAATGTATTATCAATTAAACGCTGAAAAAATGAAAGAGATTGATGATTTTATAGAGCCCTTTCGTCAAATGTGGGATGACCGCTTCAGTAAACTGGAAGCAATTATGAAGCAAAGAGCAAAAAAGAAACATGATTAAACAACTCGATTATACTAAATAAGCCACTACCAATGGAAAGAAAAACAAAAATACATGCAGAAAAGGACAGGCAGGAATTAACCATAACCCGGGAGTTTGATCTGCCGGTAGAATTATTGTGGGAAGCACATACCGATGCCGCTATTATAGAACAGTGGATGGGTAATAAGGTACTGAAATTTGAAGCAGTACCACACGGAGGATACCAGTTTGAGACGACTGACGCCAACGGAAATATGCTGTTCCGTGCGAATGGAGTGATACACTCTTTAATACCTAACCGGAAAATGGTGCGCACTTTTGAAATGGAAAATGTGCCTTTTGATGTACAACTGGAATACCTGGAATTTGAGCCTTTAACTGCTGATACCAGTAAACTGACTATGCAGATAATATACCGGTCTGTAGAGCTTCGTGAGCAACAATTAAAAATGCCTTTTGAATATGGTATCAATATGGCGCATGACCGCCTTGAAAAAATAGCGCCCACCTTAAAATAACCCATTATGTTAAAAAGAAACAAGATCATTTACTGGATTAGCACGGCCTGGCTCGCATTAGGCATGCTATCTACCGGAATTGTGCAGGTAATTCAACTAAAGGCAGAAACCGCAATGATGATAAGGTTGGGATATCCTGCATACTTCTTAATCATTATAGGAGTATGGAAAATACTGGGTGTGATCGTTGTGCTATTACCCAGATTGCCCTTACTGAAAGAATGGGCTTATGCGGGCTTTTTCTTTGTAATGTCGGGGGCTGTATTTTCGCATTTGGCTGCCGGCGATGCAGCCAAAGACTTGTTCGGCCCGGTATTGCTGCTGATACTTACTTTTGTATCCTGGTATTTCAGACCGGTAAACAGAAAGGTTGTTTTGCAAAATCACTAATAGTTATGAATCCAAAAGTTGATTTCTTCTTTGATAAAGATGGAGCCTGGCAGTCGGAGTTTTTACATATGAGGGAGCTTGCGCTTGACTGCGGGTTAGCAGAAGAATTAAAATGGGGACAGCCCTGCTACTGCCTGGGCAAAGCCAATATTATTTTAATACATGGCTTTAAAGAATATTGTGCGATCCTGTTTTTCAAGGGCGCTTTACTAAAAGATCCTGAACGGATATTGATCCAGCAGACTGAGAACGTACAGTCGGCAAGGCAATTACGATTTACCAGCTTAAAAGAAGTAAAGCAAAAGGCAAAAGCTATCAGGTCTTATATTTATGAAGCAATTGAGGTAGAAATGATGGGCTTAAAGGTTCCTTTGAAAAAGACAGAAGCATTTGAAGTTCCGGATGAATTTAAAGAACAGCTGGATAAAAAGCCTCCATTAAGAAAAGCTTTTGAGGCATTAACGCCGGGAGGCAGCGCGCTTACCTGTTTCATTTCGCCCAGGCTAAACAATCAAAAACAAGAGCAGCACGGGTAGAAAAATATATACCTCTGATAATGGAAGGAAAAGGATTGGATGATTGATCAATGGATTATTATCCTTTAAATAATAATGGTACATTATGAAAAATAAAAAAGAACTCCCTGCTTCTGTAAAAGATGAACTTTTAGGCATTCTAAAGAAGCGGTTTGAGAAAAATAAGAACCGGCATAAAAGTATTGACTGGGAAAAGGTTGCAGTGAAGCTTGAAGCAAATCCAGCCAAATTATGGTCTTTAAATGAAATGGAGATAACCGAAGGAGAACCGGATGTAGTAGGCGTTGATCAGAAAACCGGGGAGTATATTTTCTACGATTGTTCAGTTGAAAGTCCCAAAGGCCGTAGAAGTATCTGCTATGATGGCGATGCATTGGCGTCGAGGAAAGAACATAAACCTAAAGACAGTGCATTGGGCATGGCAGAGGATATGGGCATTGAAATACTTACAGAAGAACAGTATAGAGAGCTCCAGCAATTAGGTAATTTTGATTTAAAAACCTCTAGCTGGATCCTAACTCCGGCGCCCATTAGAAAACTAGGAGGCGCTCTTTTTGCGACCGGCGATATGATGCCGTTTTCCTTTACCATAACGGAGCTGAATCTTATTATGGAGCAAGAGGATTTCGCGGCTCTTTAAAAGTATAACCCCAAAATTAAGCCCGGCAAAATCCGGGCTTAATTAATAAAAAAGCTCGTCACTAACGTTGATTCGCAGTGTCTGCTATCCACTCAGCATAGTGGCTCGCTCCTAAATAAACCGGCGATTGTGGCGCCAATGTATCTTTTTCTAAGGGTGAACCTGAATATAAAGCTTTTGCGTCTGCTACCACTTCAATCCCCTTGCCGGTAACTTTTATATAATCACCGATCCAGCCTGCCATACCGAATTTTTCAGGCCCGCCTATCTCGAGTATAGAATTAGCTGGTTGCTCTAAAGCCGTTTTAGCCAGGAAGCTTACCACATCTTTACTTGCAATGGGTTGAATATTGGCATCAGGCACAACCACTTTTCCTTCGGCTGCACTCATTTGCACAATGCTACCTGCAAACTCAAAAAACTGTGTGGCATGAACAATAGTGTAAGGTATGCCTGAAGCTTTGATCATATCTTCCTGTACCTGTTTGGCACGGAAATAACCACTTTCCTGAAGTTGGCTGGTGCCCACTACCGATAAGGCGATATGATGCTTCACCCCGCTTCTTTTGCGGCCTCCAGCAAATTCCCGTTAGAAGTTTTAAAGAAGTTCATCACTGCTGTTGCTTCGAAAGAAGGCGAATTCGAAACGTCGATAACTACATCCGCATTTACTAAAACTTCTTTTACGCCTTCGCCAGTAAGTGTATTTACACCAGAGCTGGGAGAAGCAGCGATGACCTCATGTGCTGTCTGCCGTAATTGATTTACCAATTGACTACCAATAAGGCCGGTACCGCCGATAATAACTATTTTCATCTTTGTTTTTTTAGAGGTGATTTGTATAACACAAAGATGAGCGGCAGTTCGGCTGAAAAACTTAAGCTGGTTTAAGAAATACTTAGCTGCTTTAATTTCATCAACTCCTCTAAACTAACCTGCATATAAGATGCAAAAATTGCGTCTGGAATCCGGCTGATGATTTCCGGATAAGTATTTTGAAAATACCGGTAAAAATCTATTTTTGGCAAGGTCGCATAGGTTTTTTGCTTGAGCTGGGCGGCGCCGTAGGCCCGCTCATGAATTTTGTTGAAATAGAGCGCAACAACCCGAAATTGATTTAAAAGCGCTTCATATTGTTGGCGGCTCATTACAATGAGTTCGGCATCCTCCATGGCTGCTATGCTGTAAACAGCAGGACTACCTGTAGCAAAGGTTTTATAATCTGTGAGCCACCAGTTTTCCAGCGCAAAATGAATAACCTGACGGGTATCTTCCTGTTCATAATACAAATAAAGAGCACCCTTCACCACAAAATAGATGAATTCACAATGCTCATTCTCTCTCAAAAGAATTTCTTCTTTTTCACAGCGCGAACTTGTATAAAAGGCTGCAGATCTTCCTTACTGAAGTCGCTGCCAGGCAGCAGGTTTTGTATATGTTGCAGCAGGCTGTCTATCATTATTTTTTTACCTTTCTGTTTTTACGTAGTTCGCTTAGATATTCAGGCGTAAATCCTAGAAATGAAGCCATTACTTTTTGAGGTATGCGTTGTAAAAAATCCGGATATTTCGACTCAAAGTTCTCATAAAACTCTTGCTTAGGCATACGTGAGATCAATTGAATACGCAATAATGATGCAGCGTAAGCGCGTTCATACACCCTTCTGAAATATTCCTCCATTATTGAATTGTCTCGCAGGAGTAACTCATAGTTTTTGTAAGAGATGCATAAAACCTCGGTCGGTTCCAGTGCCTGTATAGCATAACCCGAATTCTTCCCGGAGCGAAAAGCATCCAGATCGGTCATCCACCAATTCTCCAGGGCAAACTGCAAAGTTTGCTCAACGCCGTTTGCATCCGTGAAATATAAACGAAGACAACCTTTTACTACAAAAAAATAAGTCGTACAGCGTCTGCCTTCTTCCAGCAACATTTCCTTTTTCGAAATGAATAGGCCTCAAAAAATGATAATATTTTTGCAGCGTCCGTTACAGGCTGAGCGTTGATTTTGTTTATATGTTGTATAACTGGATGCAATGAATAAAACCGCTTATGACCGGCGAAAGCAAATCTAATTAAAATATGCATCCGCTATTTGTCGAATGCGATGATATTGTTGCTAAACAAAGCGAGCTTTTAGCAACGGAGACGCAGTAGCTTTTTATAAAGCCAAAATTGATGTAAATACGGCAGGATATATAAAGGACATCCTTTCATGAAAACCTGACGAATAAGTATGTACTTTTGCGCAACCTGGCTTTCAGGAATAATTACCTTCAATAAACATGAGCCTTCTAAGTTGCCAATATAGCCAAACACACCTTCAACGGTTTGTTCAAGAACTGCAACTGTCTACTTTGCATACAAAGCAGGCAAAGCTTAACGGCGTTTTACCGTTCAAGGGAAAACCGGACATTAAAGGGCGTCAATACGAAGGAATAGAAATTTTTATATAAAAGAGCTCTGGCAAGCATGAGAAAAAGAATCCTGATAGCCGATGACAATCCCGGCATTCTCGAAGTAGTAAGCATTATATTGGAGTCTGAAGGCTATGAGGTGACATCGACAGTAGATCCATTACATGTTTTACAGGTGCAGGAAGATCCTCCAGGCCTTATTTTATTGGATATATGGATGGGGGGCACAGATGGACGTCATATTTGTAAGCAACTAAAATCGGACGACTTAACCCGTAATATCCCGGTTATTCTGATGTCGGCCAATAGCGATATCAGGAGCATAGCGGAAGAATCGGGTGCAGACGGGTTTATTGCTAAACCCTTTGAAATAGACGATCTGATTAACCATATACAATCCGTTTATGCTTCGGCCAATCAGGGAAATTAGTAGATTTTCGCGAACGTATAATTATTTTAATTTCAAAACGGTATTGATTGCCTCGGCCAGGTGATCGAGATCGAAAGGTTTGGCAAGGAAATGTTCCGCGCCTGCGGTACTTGCCAGTTTAGAAATTTCGCTGTTCGCGGAAAAATAAATAACAGGAATATTTTTTAACGAATTGTCATTTTTAATTTCCTGGGTAGCAACAATACCGCCCTTGGGAGGGATCCAGTTATCCATGAATATAACCTGTGGCTTACATTCTTTAAGCTTATTAACTATATCATCGCAATTAGCAAAAGTGCTCACCTCCCAACCCTGATCCTGCAATACATAATGACAAATGGATAAGATATCTTCATCATCGTCAAATATGGCTAAACTTTTAATCTCCTCATTCATAAAGCGTGAAGTTAACGACTTATTATTGACGAAGATTTAATCCGGAATAATTTTCATTTGAATGAACTAACATTTTTTTAGAGTCATTTAAAAATTTGTAAAAAAACCATTGTTATATTAATTACGTAAATAAGTAAGTATCATGTTATTTGTTAAACAGCTGTTTACATAAATCATTTAATTAGAGAATGTTAAAAATGTCAGGATTACTTTTTTTGTATTAATGTGTGATTATCTGTAATTTACGTACTTTTAAGTATAGAAAAAGCCCTCTCTGAAACAGAGGAGTTGCCCATTCCCGGCGTAAGCCGGGTTTTTGTGTTAACCCTCTATTAACACAATACGAATATAAGTAATGTGACCAAATATCACATTATTTTTAATCAGCCATAGAGCTTTGAAAAACAGTTTTATCACACTTTAAAGTTTTCAAGCAAGAGTAAACGCTTTGATAAAGAATTTTAGGCACATTGATGCAGGTGGACGACGAATTAGGCTTAGTTTAAAATTGAAAGAAAATCCTTATGATAGCAAACTGCTGATTTGACAAAATTATCTGGCGAGGTTGTTTTGGTTCAACATTGTTTAAATTGTAAACTGGAAAGGGAATGTGTCAAAAAGTTTACGATTATGAAAGAAATCCGAACACAGTGTATAATATCGTAAGAGAGGTGCAAGATTAGTAGGTTAGTTTCCTTCATACCTAAGCATACTGATTAACACGCTTACACATATACATTAACTCATCAATATCTTCTACCCCTTTCACTTTGATATCGGTAACAAACACGTTAACCACTACCCCCGCACTTACATGTACTTTAACCATTCCATGTGCATATTCATCAAAAGTCGCCGGATTATTTTTTAACTCAATGAAGCCATTGTTGAGAATATCGTTCAGTGTAGTCATGCTTAAGTATTTATGATTAGCTTAAATAGTTTACTTTTTCTGTAAGGCAAAGCATATGCCAAATAAAATGAGCTATCGAATATCCTCTGAGCTCCGGCGACTCTTTTTCGATGATCTGGAAAATAAAAGATTTTCACTTTACCTAAACTTCAATCCTGCTTGCAAACATTTTTTGGGTTTTAAATAAAAACAATACATAAAGCAACCATTTATTTAATCTTGCTGTATATACAAATGTTGAAACATTAATTAAATCACGCAAACACTTTTGAGAATAGCTTTAAGTACTGACCATAGCCTCTATGACCTCATATTGGGCTGCAAGCAAGATATGCCTGTTGCACAGAGGCTATTGTACGAACGTTTTTTTGGTTTTGGATTGTCGGTATGCCTGCGTTACGCCAAAAACAATGACGAGGCTATGGAAATATTAAATGATGGATTTGTAAAGGTTTTCAGAAGCATTTCGGGATTTGCAGAACCCGGCGGCGATGATGAATTATCCAGGTTGTTTATGAGTTGGTTAAAAAAATAATGATCAATACAGGTATCAACTACTTCAAAGCAGTGCATAAAGTTTCTGCTATTCATGTAGCGGAGGCCCTGGATAATACAGATGCCTACGCCCGACATACCGATTCTGATCAGCTGGCATATGAAGAACTGGTGAAACTGATACAGAGGTTGAGTCCAGCGTATCGAAATACATTTTGCCTGTATGTAATTGACGGATACCGGCATGAAGAAATTGCGGGTATGATGGGCATTTCTGTTGGGGCTTCAAAATCCAACTTACTAAAAGCCAGAAAAAATTTACGAAAAATGCTAGAAGTTGCCAATGCCGAAAAAGTATAAAAATATGACAGACGAAGAGCTTGACAGGCTTTTTAGGGATGCAGCAGAAAATTTCAGGAACAGCAATCCTCCGGAGGGAGCATGGGAAGTATTTTATACAAAGAACGCGCAGCAACTAAAAGATAAGGGAGCGACCTCAGTAGAAGACCTTGATAAAAAATCACTCCTTTTCTAACATGGACTAAGGCATACAAGGTTGCGGCGGTCCTGTTGATTCTTTTTGCTGCCTGCTCTATCGTTTGGGTCATCGTTTCAAAACAAACAACGGACGGGGCTATTGCCACTAAGCAACCTAAACCCAATGCATCTAATGACACAGCTACAGCTTTGACAATGGATATAGCCAAAGATACCAGTGGCATTTCTCCCAGGCTTTTTTAATGAAGGAGATCCGTCTATCGCAGCCGGGCATTTAACTGATGCATCGAATAAAAGTTCCCATAACCAGCCCCCTCATGTAGTGTACGGAGGCCGTAATAGTTCATCCAATATTGGAAGAGATGCGGTTATACCTCCTATAGCTGTTTTACCGGGGCAAAAAGATAATTCTATTACAAACCATGAGCAGCAAGGCGATCGTAAAAAGATAGACCTTGCAACAGATCCAAGGGGAAACTCCATTAAAGACAACTATACCACAAATAACTTTTTTGCAACGGGGAAAGAACCGCAAAAAGAAGCAGCTCAGGCAGATGGCAGCTGGGGCTTGTAGGTGGCGCTAATATAGCAATGGTAAAAGGAGATGTTTCTTCCACTCCGGGACTTAATACAGGCATCCTGGTTCAGCATAGGATCAATGATTCGAGGGTGTCGATTGAGTCGGGAGTTATTTATGAGAACATGACCTATGCTGTAGCAAATGAGTACTTTAACCCGGGCGGCAGGCCTGTTTCATCGAAAGTGTCTAACATTTCGGGGTCTTGTACTATGATTGACGTACCGGTTAACGTACGCTATGACATGGTTCATTCTAAAAAAGAAAAGCTTTTGTGAGCACCGGCGTGTCGCCCACGGTAATGGTTAAGCAAAGTTATGTGTATGATTATACCGATGAAAACGGCACACGTCTTATAGACCGGGATGTTACGGGTCAGGGAAAGAACTTTTATGCCGTGGCCAATGTGTCGGTAGGCTATGAACAAAAATGGAACAAGACTTCGGTACAGGTAGCCCCTTATTTAAAAATACCTATGAGCGAAATAGGGTACGGAAATCTTAGCCTGGGCGGTATTGGCACACAGGTATCTATTAAAAGAGACTTATAGAAAAGAGACCTCTTTAAACTTATCACAGTACAGGTTCAATAAAAAATTGATGTCGTAGCATCAACATGCCCTCTATTGCCCGATATTTTTTAAACTAAAAACTATAAATGATGAAAACTACAAAAACGGTATTCTTAAAACTTGCATTGATGTACACGTCATCCCTGGTGCTTAGTTGTTCGGCCGATAAAGAAGATGTGGTCACTCCTCCTCCTAATCCCCCGGCTGCAGAAGTAAAATTCTCAACACAGGTTCTACCTATTTTTCAAACCAGCTGTAGCGGATGCCATGGAGTTACTAATCCACCAAACGGCATTTCACTAACCAGCTTTGCCCAGATATCAGCTAATGCTACCGCAGCTTACAACGCAATACAAGCAGACCGTATGCCCAAAGGAGGCCCTGCTTTATCAGCCACCCAAAAGGCGCTGATCAAAGCCTGGATAGATGCAGGTAAGAAAGACAATTAATCACGAATACATTGAATTATGAATTGGAAAAAAGTTTTGGTAACGCTGTTCATTACGGTACTCATTGCTGCGGGACTGGCCCTCTGTTTTTATTATAAAAAGCCACCTGACATAAGAAAGTCCGCTGCCTATTATGAGACAACGGCTTCTGCTTTACTCGCTGATTTTGATAAGGACGAATCGACCGCCAACGCCAAATACCTTGATAAGGTTATTGTGGTTGAGGGCGTTATCAGTAAGATAGATGCCGATAGCAGCAATCCCACTGTTTTCCTCGAAACGGGTAATCCAATGGCATCGGTTAACTGCAGTTTTTATGAAACAGAAAGCGCAGCTCTCAGAAGCCTTCAAGCCGGAGCCACCGTAAAAATCAAAGGCGTATGTACGGGTAGGTTGATGGACATAGTGCTTAACAAATGCAGTATCACCCAATAATTTAAAACAACGACATGAAAAAACTATTAACCTTATGCTCGGTGGTCCTGATCACTGTATTTCAGGTTTCAGCCCAGAAATATTTTACAAAAAACGGTATCATCAGTTTTAGTGCAGGCACCGCGCTGGAAGACATTGACGCTATCAACAAATCAGCTACAAGTGTTATTGATGCAGCAACCGGCAAAATAGAATTAGCTGTTTTGATAAAAGGCTTTGAATTTAAGCGCGACCTGATGCAGGAACATTTTAATGAAAATTACATGGAAAGCAGTAAATACCCTAAGGCCGTATTTAAAGGTAGTATAGCCGAAACTATCAATTTTAATAAACCGGGTGTTTATAACGCCACCGTTAAAGGCATTATGGAGATTCATGGTGTAAAGAAAGAAACTATTGCTAAAGGTACTATAAAAGTAAGTGCTCAATCGGTCCAGGTGATATCCGTGTTTAATCTTAATACCAACGATTTCAAAATAACCATACCGGGCGTGGTGAGGGATAAAATATCGCCGTTAGTTAAGGTGTCAGTGAATTGTAATTATACACCATTCAATAAATAGCTATGAAAAAAGTCAAAAAATATTCCATCGGAAACGACCAGGGTACTTCGTAATCCTGCTGCTGCTTTCCTTTGCACAAAATATATCAGCCCAGGATGATCTTTTATCGTTGGTTGACTCAACAGATGAAAAATCAGAACCGGTTACAGGCGCCTTTAAATCCAGCCGTGTCATCAACGGCCACTCGATGGATTTTATTGGCCGGAATGTACTGGATGTTCGCATCCTGCACCGTTTTGGTATTATTAAGGATGGCATCGGCGAATTGTTTGGACTGGACCAGGCAAGCATGAGACTTGGATTTGATTATGGAATCACCAAAAACCTAACCATAGGTGTTGGACGCAGCACTCTGGCTAAGGAGCTTGATGGTTTTATCAAGTACAGGCCAATTCAACAATCTAAGGGAAAAAGAAACATACCGGTATCTGTAATATTGGTAGCTGGAAGTACTATTGCTACTGCACAATTGGCTTCGGATGCCGCACTAACGGATACTAAACATCGCATAGCTTACTACAGCCAGGTAATTATTGGGCGTAAGTTTAACGATCTCTTTAGCCTGCAGCTCTCTCCTACCTATGTACATCGGAATGCCGTTCCGGCTACCACAGATTTTAATGATACCTATGCGCTTGGTATAGGTTCAAGGGTTAAGCTTTCAAAACGTGTAGCGTTTGTTGCCGACTATCATTACGTTATTTCAGGTCTTGATAAAGATGCATATAGTAATCCGCTGTCCATTGGTTTTGATATAGAAACGGGCGGGCATGTGTTTCAACTACATTTTTCCAATGCCACGGGCATGAATGAAAAAGCCTTTATCACCAATACCACTAATAGCTGGGGACACGGAGAGATCAGGTTTGGATTTAATCTTTCGCGCGTTTTTACCATGGGCAAAAAGAAAATGGCCGGCGAATTACACCCATAAATTCGGCAGCAGTACCACAATCCTATTTCATCTAAAAGATAATACCATGGACACACAAATTACTCTTATAAAAGGAAGAAACATACAAGCCTCTCTACAACAACTCATCCTGTTAATTATCCCAGTCGTATTGTTCAGTTGTCATCATAAAGATGACTATACACCACCTAAAACCTATGTGGTTCAGTTGCAAAACAACGCTACACTTGGCAGTTATTTGACGGATAAAGATGGGAGAACATTGTATTTTTTGCTAATGACTCTGCGTCTGTTAACACCTGCGCCGGAGGCTGTGCGCTACTATGGCCCGTTTTTAACGCACCATCTATTTCGGCAACAGACTTAGGTGCAGGCCTAAACCTTGCCGACTTTAGCCAGATCACTACCGCCGCTAATGTTAAACAAACCACTTATAAAGGAAGACCCTTGTACTACTACGCTCCTGTTTCAGGGGGAACCAATACGCCGGAAGTTGCCGGGCTTACCGGCGGGGAAGCATTTGGAGGAGTTTGGTTTGTAGCTAAGCCCGATTATACCATTATGCTAACCCGGGCGCAGCTGGTAGGTAAGGACACTAAAAAATATACTTTTGATACTACAGGCACACCTACGCCCACATACACAGAAAACAATGGAAAATCCATATACTTTACCGATGCCAAAGGTGTTACCTTATATATTTTCAGGCCTGACAAGCAAAATAAAAACACTTACACGAGTGCCACTGACCTGGCTAAAAATGCGGTCTGGCCCATTTATGAAATGGACAAAATTGTAGTACCCTCGGCACTTGATAAATCTTTATTTGGAGTAATCGATGTATTCGGTAAAAAACAGCTCACTTATAAAGGATGGCCTTTATACTACTTTGGAGAAGATGCCATGGCTATGGGCGCCAATAAGGGCGTATCAGTACCAGGTCCGGGCATATGGCCCGTTGCCACACGTGGTTTACGCCTGGCTCCTGCTCAGTAATGCACACTCCGTAAGGGATTCCATTAGACCACCCCGAGCCCGGTTTTTTTAATATTTTGTCGAATTGTGCCAAAATATTGAAAAGCTGGCTGTATAGCTTCCATTCCAACCAATTCGCACAAGTAATTAAAGTCAGTTATCTTGATAAAAGGTAGCTGACTTTCTTTTTTGTAATGTCCATTTTATATATTTGGATCAACGAATTATGCGCCGTTTCTATTATTTTATTACTGCCCTTCTCTTGCTAAAGCTTACAACTCTATCCTGCTACGGACAATATTATTTTAAGCACTACCAGGTGGATGACGGCCTGGTGCATAATGCAGTAATTACCATTCTCCAGGATCGTAAGGGGCTAATATGGATGGGAACACGCGGCGGTGGATTAAACCGATTTGATGGCTACACTTTTAAATCATTTAACAATAAAAGCAGCAAGCTCGGAAATATTGGTAATAATATTATTACCGCAATTGTTGAAGACACCAGGGGCATGTTATGGATAGGTACGGGGAAGGGTATTTTCAAATACGACCCCTACCAGGAGGTTTTTACAGAACTTGAAATGCCATCGCAAAACTATATCAGTCATCTTGTAATTGATAATAGAGATAATCTATGGTTTTTATCAGGATACCGCCTTCATCAATACGACCCGAAACGGGGTGAAGTAAGAGACTTAAATGTATCGGCTTCCTGTATTGCGCTGGACAAACAAATGAATTTATGGGTTGGCAATGATGATGGCATGATAGGTATGTATCAGTCTGATAAAAAACCAATCAGCTATCAGAGCATGGTGGATCAGAAAGTACCCAGGGATTTGCGCTCCATCAGTAAAATATATGCCATGAATGACCAGGAGCTAATGATTGGCTGCTTTAAACAAGGATTAAAAACTTACAATATAAAAACCGGTAAGGTAAACGCGTTACCCCTCACTCAGGATAAACATGCGTCCATTTATGTTAGAGATATTATCAGGGGCTCGGGTCAGCAATACTGGGTGGCAACAGAATCGGGAATATATATTTATGATAAAGTGAGTAATAAGCTAGAACATTTGCGTAAACGAGCGGGCGACCCTTACGCTATTGCAGATAATGCTGTTTATACTTTTTGCAAGGATAACCAGGAAGGTATGTGGATCGGCACCTATTTTGGTGGATTAAATTACTACTCAAAAGAAAATGCGAAAATTAAAAAGTATTATCCGCTGCCTGGTACTAATTCTATTTCGGGGGATGCTGTGAGGGAAATTGTGCCTGACGGCAAAGGTAATTTGTGGATAGGTACCGAAGATGCGGGTATCAACAAATTCACTCCTTCAACGGGGCAGTTTGTGAATTATACAGCAACTGGAAAGCCTGGAGACATTTCATATCCAAACATACACGGATTACTGGCTTTGGGGAATCAACTTTTCGTGGGGCCGTTCTTTCACGGCCTGGAAATTCTGAATATGCAAACCGGGAAGGTTACCGGCAGGTTTCCGCTTGTTGGAGATAGCAGTAATAAAAGCGACTTTGTTTCCAGCATCTACCTTACAAAAGATAGCACCTTATTGGTGGGTACAGCCTACCATGGCTCCAGTTTATTTACTTATAACCAGCAAAAAAAACTTTCGATCCCGTGTCTCAAATCCCGTTCAATGTATACACATTTGATATAAAGGAAGACAGCCAGGGAAATATATGGACAGGCTCCGTATCGCAGGGAGCATTCTTTTATAATCCCAAAACAGGTAAGCAAGGCAATATACGTTTTGGTAACAAGGTAAAAGATAAAATCATTGATGAGTTTGCAGTTTACAACATAATGGAAGATAGCGACCACAACATGTGGTTTGCTACTAATGGCGGTGGGCTGATAAGACTGAATAAGGACCATCAATCCTTTAAAAGATTTACTGTAAAAGACGGCTTGCTAAGCAACGTTGTTTTCAGCATTCTCGAAGACCAATCGAACCGGTTATGGATAAGTTCATTAAAAGGGCTTGTATGCATGGATAAAAAAACGGGAAAAATTTGTGTTTACACCCGTTCTAACGGTCTTATTACCGATCAGTTCAATTATAGTTCTGCCCATAAAGATGTTGATGGTACATTATATTTTGGTTCTGTGAAAGGTTTGATTTCGTTTAATCCCTCAGAGCTGGGACAAAAGCTGGTAAGTCCTCCCACCTACATTACGGGTTTCAGGGTGAACAGTAAAGAAATGGTAGCCAATGAAGCGAATAGTCCTTTGAAACGCTCAATCTTGTATACAGATACAATCGTGCTATCTTATAACCAGAATAATTTCAGCATTGAGTTTGCTGCGTTAAACTATGCATCGCCCGATGTTACCCGTTACAAATTCAGGATGGCAGGTTTGGATAACTCATGGACTTATCTGAATACCAACCGTGATGTTTATTTTACTGATCTGGCGCCAGGCAATTACACATTCGTTGTTCAGGCCGAAAGCAATACAGGTAACTGGATTGGAAAGGAAAAGCATCTGTTTATTAAGATCCATCCCCCGTTCTGGAAGAGTAATCTTGCTTACCTGGTTTATGTGCTCCTGTTAGCTGCCACTTTCTATTTTTCCATTCGCTATTACCGTAATTACCTTGAGCGAAAAAACCACAACCGGTTGGTGCTTTTTGAGCATGAGAAAGAAAAGGAGATTTACCAGGCCAAAATAGAGTTCTTTACCAATATAGCGCATGAGATACAAACACCCCTTACCTTGATTATGGGCCCCATTAAATGGGTGGTAAAGAAAGTAGAAAACCAGCCAGACATCAAAAAAGCCTTGTTCTGGCAGAGAGAAATGCGCACCGGCTGGCCGAACTAACCAGTCAATTGCTCGATTTCAGGAAAACCGAAGCCGACCAGTTTGGTTTAAGCTTTGTAAAAGCAGATATCTCAGCACTGCTAACAGAGCAGATTAATAACTTCAGGCAGGAAGCAATAAAAAACGGGGTACAATTGAATATAGAACTGCCTCAAGAATCCATCGTTGCTTTTGTAGATATTGAAGCCCTGGTTAAGATTTTTACCAATCTGCTGTCGAACGCCATAAAATATGCAGCTACGAACGTTAAAGTGATCGCCCTCCCTGCTCCTGCGACAGAAGATCATTTTGCCATTCAATTTATAAATGACGGAAAAGGTATTCCCCTGGAGTTCCGGGATCGGATATTTGAACCCTTCTTCCGGGTTCGTGGTAATGAAAAACCTGGCACAGGTATCGGTTTGTCACTGGCCAAATCATTGGCCGACCTACATCATGGAAGCATTCATTTAACCTCAGGTGAAACCAATTTAATTATCTTCGAGCTAAAACTACCAATAAGGCAAAAGATTGAATTTAAATTAAGCAGCTGGAAAAAGAAGTAGTAATGACAGAAAGCATATTGATTATTGATGATAACGAGGATATCCTGGAATTCCTGTCCCAGGTATTGGGGGACAGCTATAACCTTCACCTGGCCGCCAATGGAGAAATTGCCCAGAATATTCTTGATAACGAAACCGTGCATCTGATCGTATCAGATATTATGATGCCCGGCATTGATGGATTTGAACTTTGCAGGTTGATCAAATCGAAAGTTGAATATTGTCATATTCCGATTATTTTGTTAACTGCAAAAAATACGCACAAAGCGCATATTGAAGGTTTAGAAGTAGGCGCCGACGCCTATATACAAAAACCCTTTTCACCGGAGCTATTACAGGTGCAGATTTCTAATCTCTTAAAAAACCGGCTGAAAATAAAAGAACATTTTGCCAGCTCTCCTTTTGAAGATGTGCGAGTAATGGCACACTCTAAAACGGACGAAGTTTTTCTGAAAAAGCTGGATGATTATATAAAGACAAATATTAAGAACCCCAATATAGACATAGATGACCTGGCTGAACATGTGTTCATGAGTCGTACTACTTTTTACCGGAAAATAAAATCATTATCATCTTTATCGCCCAAAGAGTTGATAGATATTACCCGACTGAAAACTGCAGCGAGCCTTATTGCCCAGAACGAATTTTCCCTGTTCAATATATCAAAAATGGTGGGCTATAGTTCGCAAAGCCTTTTCAGCAGAAATTTCCAGAAATACTTCAAAGTATCCCCCATCGAATACCTGAATTCATTGCCCCGCGAATAGCAGAGAAGTCCTCAAAATGCAAAAAAGCCTGTTCAATGATTTGTTTATTCGTTCCAATAAACAGCTTCATTTTAGCGGTAACGATATGTATTTCAATTAAATACATTAGAACATATAAGAAAGGTATGGCCGAATTGTTAATTTGCTAAAGTGTTTTTACTAATTTCATTGCAAATTGTTTGCATGCCATAAGTATAAATGCAGCACAATTGCCATGTTATTGATTACTCAAAACTCTTATAAGTTCAATGAAAAAATCACGTCGCAATTTTATCAGGCAGGCTTCTATAGCGGTGCGGTGTTCTGGTATCCAATAGTGTATTCAGCGCTAAGAGCTATGATAGAATTTTAGGCTCGAATGACCGGGTGCGTGTTGGCGTAGTTGGTTTTTCTGACCGTCATCGCTCCTCTCACATGCCTTGTTTTATGAATCACTACAAGGAGCTCAATTTTGAAGTGGTTGGAGTTTCGGATATATGGAAACTGAGGCGTGAACAGGGCGCTGCCATGTGGAAACAAAAAATGGGTAATGAAGTAAAAGCCTATCGTAATAATGAAGAGTTATATGGAAGCAAAACGGTTGATGCCGTGTTTATTGGCACAGCTGATTTTCAACACGCATTACATACCATTGAGGCAGTAAAAGCGGGTTGTGATGCTTATGTAGAAAAGCCTTTTGCAGAAACGATGGAAGATAATAAGGCGGCATTAAAAGCGGTAAAAGAAACCGGTAAGATCGTGCAGATCGGCTCACAACGTCGTAGCGGCACCAATTATCATGCAGCTAATGACTTTATAAAATCCGGGCAGTTTGGTCCTATTACTATGGTAGAACTAACATGGAACGTAAATCAGCCCGGACGCTGGCGTCGCCCTGAATTATTGAAAGAGTTAAAGGAGCAGGATACTGACTGGAAACGCTTTATCATGAACCGGCCTTTTGAAAAATTTGATCCCCGCATCTACCTGGAATATCGTTTATTCTGGCCATATTCATCCGGCCTTCCCGGCCAGTGGATGAGCCACCAGATAGACACGGTGCATTGGTTTACCGGGTTAAAGCATCCACGCAGTGTGGTAGCCAATGGAGGCATTTATCAATGGAAGGATGGCAGGAGAAACTGGGATACCTTGTTGGCGGCGTTTGATTATGGACCATTGGATGACTTGTCTAAAGGCTTCCAGGTAACTTTCGGATCGAGAATGCACAATGGTGACGAACGCCCGGCTGAGATCTATTATTCGAATGGTGGCGAGCTCAATCTGATCACCAATAAAATATCTCCACAAGGAGGTCTTACAGAGAAGATGGCGGCTGCGATGGGTATGAAAGCAAACCTCTTACCTAAAATCAGCTTGCCTAATAACGAGCAGGTGGTAGCTTCGGCTAATACAGGAGGTGATATTCTTACCTCCAACCACGTACGCAACTGGATGGAATGCATCCGTAGCAGAAAGCAACCGAACGCACCTGTGGAAGCGGGTTACAGCCATAGCATTGCCAATATTATGACTACAGCAGCTGCACATACAGGCGCCAAAGCCACTTTTGACGAAAAGACACAGGAAGTAATGGTAAATGGTAAAGTATTTAAATACTAACGATCAATAAACAGTCTCTATTTATTCCATAACAGTATAAAACAGATATATAACAGGATCAAATATTATGAAAATCAGGAAAATTTTTACTACATCCGCTTTAGCCCTTTTACTTTTAGGTTCAGGTAATTTTTTAAATGCACAGGTAAATACGCTTACCTCTAAAGAGAAGAAAGCCGGCTGGAAATTATTATTCGATGGTAAAACCAATAAGGGATGGAGAAGTGCCAAAAGCGATACCTTCCCTACTTCTGCCAATGGCTGGATTATTAAGGATGGTTTATTAACCATACAATCTTCGGATGGAGCAGAGTCTCAAAACGCAGGCGATATTGTAACTACTAATCAGTATGGTGCATTTGAACTGAGTTTTGATTTTAAACTAACCCGGGGCGCTAATAGTGGTGTTAAGTATTTTGTTACCTTAAAAGAGCAAACCGGTTTATCTGCTATTGGGTTAGAATACCAGATACTGGATGACGCTGTACACCCAGATGCCAAACTCGGTCGTGCCGGTAATCGTACACTGGCTTCGCTTTATGATTTGAAAACTTCTACAAAAGAAGGCGCCACACATGCTATTGGAGAATGGAACACCGGAAAAGTAATCGTATACCCTAATAATCATGTTGAGCATTGGCTAAACGGTGTAAAAGTACTGGAGTATGAACGTAAGTCTCCTGAGTTTAAAGAACTGGTTAAGATCAGCAAGTATAAAAACTGGAAGAATTTCGGGGAGGCAGATAAGGGACATATCCTGTTACAGGATCACGGAAACGAAGTAAGCTATCGAAATATAAAGATCAGGGAAATCAAATAAAATTGTATAAGAGCAACTCATTAAGGTTGCTCTTTTTATTAAGCCTATTGATGAAGAAGGCCATTTGTGCAGGCTTTAAAACTGCATCCGCTTCAAGGTTGAGCAGTGTTTGTTTGGGCATATAACCAAATTCAGCCGAAACGGGATCCTGTACCAATACCAATCCCTTATACTGTTCAATGCATCTAAGTCCCTCCATCCCATCAGCATTAGCACCCGACAGAAGTAAGCCTGCAGTATGTTGTTTAAATAAAACTGCAGCCGACTGAAAGCTTACATCAATGGAAGGCCTGGAATAATTGATTTTTTCCGAACTATCCAGGGCTATTTGTCCTTTATTTTCTAATAAAAGATGGTAATCTGCCGGAGCCAGGTAAATGCAGCCATTATTCAGGATCATTTTATCTTCCACTTCAAACAGTGGTAAACTACTGTGAAATTGAAGCAGCTCGCTCAAATTACTTTCAGGATGAGCCTTGCGGTGTAATATGATGATAACAGGGAACGAAAGTTCTTTATCCAGTTGGGGTATTATCTCCAGCAGCACACTAATGCTACCTGCAGAGCCACCGATCAGCAATATTTCTGTAGCAGGCTTATCAGGTAACGGTATGCTATTTAACTGGTTTTCTTCCATATTTTTTCCCAGACAATTGTTTGTATTTAGACTCTACCACAGAGTGTCTCAGTGTTTCTTTAGAACCCAGCGCCAGGAATCCGAATGTTTGAAGGCTGTCGTCAAAAAGCTTCAATACCTTGCTTTGAAGATCTTTATCAAAATAGATCAATACATTCCTGCATAAAATAAGCTGAAACTCATTGAAAGAAGAATCTGACACCAGGTTATGCGTGGAGAAGATCATCTTCTCACTTAATGCTTCATCAAACTTTACGACATCATATCGTGACAAATAATACGATGAGAAATCTTCTGTACCGCCGGATAACATGTAATTTTCCGAATATTGTTTTATAGGCCCGGCCTGGAAGATGCCGCGGGATGCTTTTTCTATAACGCCCGGGTTAATATCGGTAGCATAAATCAGCGATTTATGATAAAGCTTTGCCTCTTTTAAAAGTATGGCGACAGAATAAGCTTCTTCCCCGGTAGAGCAGCCCGCCACCCACACGCGAATAAACGGATGGGTACCTAGTGTGGGCAATATATGGTCCCGCAGGGTTTTATAGAAACCAGGATCGCGAAACATTTCGGTTACGTTGACTGTAACCTCTTCAATAAAGCGCGTAAGGTAGGCAGGGTCTTTGGTGATCCTGTATCTTAATTCAGCAAAGCTGGTGAATTTATCCAGCATACAAATACGGTTCAAACGCCTTCTCAAAGACGATCGCGTGTATTGCGTAAAGTCATAATCGTACAGGTCTGCAATATCCCTGAGCAACAATTCCATTTCCTCATCCCTTATAATATCCGGTTCAATCATCTATACCATTTTTCAATCATATCCAATAATTGGTCCACATTGATAGGTTTGGAAATATATCCATTAGCACCAGCTTGCAGGCATTTTTCCCTGTCGCCGCTCATAGCGTTAGCTGTCACTGCAATAATGGGAACATCAGGGTACTCATCCGTAGCTCGTATAATCCTTATTGTTTCATAACCATCCATTTCAGCCATCATCATATCCATCAACACCAGGCCAATAGCCTTATCGGTTCGAAGTATTTGTAAACCTTCGGCAGCGGTATTGCAGGACAGATAGTTAAATTTTCTGGCCTTGAGCGTAAGCTCCAGCGCAAAAATATTACGACTGTCATCATCAATGATAAGGATAGGTTTTTCTTTATTGTGCATGATGGACCTTTAGTTTTCGTACAACCAAACTCTTAGCAGGGATAACAGCTGGTCTTTATCAACCGGTTTGGAAATATAATCGGAAGCCCCGGCCCTAATGCATCGTTCCCTATCACCCGTCATTGCTTTCGCCGTTACCGCAATAATGGGAAGTTTAGCATATTCCGGCTTACTACGGATGCGTTGTATTGTTTCATATCCATCCATTTCCGGCATCATCATGTCCATTAATATGATCGATGTTTCAGGATGGGCTTCCAGTTGCATTAATGCCTCTTTACCATCAATGGTAGAAACCACGTTCATTTGATACTGCTCTAATGTTTTTGTAAGCGAAAATATATTTCGCACATCATCATCAGCAACTAAAACTGTCTTGTCTTTCAATACCTCATTTAACGACCCCAGCTTATTGATCTTGCGTTTTTCGACCGACGGATTATGCTCTTCTACCAAATGCAGGAACAGACCTACCTCGTCTAATATGCGCTGAAAAGAATGTGCCGTCTTAATAACGATTGAGTCGGCATACTGTTTAATTTTAAGCTCTTCGGCATGAGAAAGATTTTTGCCGGTAAAAATAATAATGGGCAGATCCTCCAGCCCCTGCTTTTGTTTGATCGCTTCAAGGGTTTCATACCCTGTTTTGTCAGGAATACCCATATCCAGTATCACACAGTTTACTTTATCGGACATGAGTGCCGAAATACTATCGTCTACATTATCTTTTATTTCAGAAACGATATTGAAGTTGCTGAGGAAATAAGATAAAGCGGTAGCATGTTTGGGGTTTTCTTCAACAATCAGCACTTTTTTAGGATAGCCTGTTAAAGCATCTTCTATCTTCCGGAAGATCTTGCTGATCTGTTCAAGTGCAACAGGCTTATTAATAAAGTCGATAGCACCTTTTAGCAGGCTTTCTTTTTTCACTTCCAGGAAGACATGATATGCACGGGTATATGACGAGTCCTGGGGTTGGTTTTGATTTCATCCATCACCTGCCAGCCATCTTTCACAGGTAATTGGATGTCCAGCAGGATAGCTGATGGCCTGTACTGCAGGGCCGCAGGCGCAGCCATATCTCCTCTTACAATAATAACACCTTTATATCCCCGCTGGTGCGTATACTTCAATAATGCTTTTGCAAAATTGGTATCGTCTTCAACAATTAAAATAACTTTGTCTGTGGGGTCGATATTGCCTCGGTCATCTGGCACATCTTCGGGTATTTCTGTAACCACCAGGTTGCTGGTATTGATCAGCGCCGCGCGTCTTCTACCAGATTCGCTGCAACGGTTTCTGTTTTATTTTCCGGAAGAGATTTGACGCCTGTAGCATTTTTAGATCTTGGAATAATAAAACTAAAAGCGCTTCCGGTACCTAATGCGCTGGCTACCGTTATTTCGCCTCCCAGTAAGCGGGCCAACTCCCTGCTAATCGAAAGTCCCAATCCCGTACCACCAAACTTCCGGCGGGTAGAGCCATCGGCCTGTTGAAAAGCCTCGAAAATGATCTTTTGATTTTCTGCGCTAATCCCTATACCGGTATCTTCCACTAAAAACTGAACGTGATCAGCATCGTTCGCTGCAGGTTTAATTTTTAAGGTAACTGAACCTTGCGTAGTAAACTTAAGCGCATTGGAAAGTAGGTTCCTCAGTACCTGTTCCAGCCTTAGCTTATCTGTAAAAATATCTTTACCCGCTTCATCAGGATACAAATCTATAGTGAAGTCTAAACCCTTTTCTCTCGCTACAGGTGAGAACAAGTTCTGCAGATCATTTTTAAGCACTGACAGTGGAACCGAGCCGAGTTCCAGTTCCATTTTACCCGCTTCTATTTTCGACAGGTCGAGAATTTCATCAATTAAACTCAACAAGCTCGATCCTGAACTTTGAATAACCCTGGCCGATTCCACCTGGTCTTCATTCAAATTATCATCACCATTTTCCACCATCAACCTTGATAATAAAAGGATAGAGTTAAGTGGCGTACGAAGTTCGTGGGACATATTTGCCAGGAACTCCGATTTATACCGGGTACTTAGTGCCAGTTCTTCTGCTTTTTCTGTACCTCAAGGTTGCGGCTGGCAATCAGTTCGTTCTTTTCTTCCAATAACCGGGACCGTTCTTCCAGTTCCTGGTTAGATTGTAGTAGCTCCTCCTGCTGAACGCGCAATTCTTCTTCCGAAGCCTGCAGCTTTTGTGTCTGCGCTTCCAGTTCGGTATTCAGGTTTTCGAGTTCTGAGTGTTGGGTTTGCAACTCTTCTGACTGAGCCTGCGTTTCTTCCAATAATGTCTGCACCTGCTTCCGGGCCTTAGCAGCCAATATTTCAAGGGTAATAATCCTGGCGGCTTCCTGGTAAAAATCAAGATCGGCTTCTTCAAATGAATGGGCTGCACCTAATTCTATTACTCCAAAACATTGGCCTTTGGCCAGTAGCGGCAGCCAGATGAGGTTGTGGACTTTCACAGCTCCTGCAGAAGTACCCACAGTAAAATCTGTTTCGGACAGATTGGTTAATTGACGCATCGCCCGGTCGTTAAATACCTGCCCCACAATGCCCTCCCCAGGAGCATATTGCTGCTTCATATAGTCTTCGAGGCCGTAGGCACTTCGCAGGTGAAGGCTGCCTGTATCTAAGAGATAAATAGCTCCATTTAAACAATCTCCGTATTGAACCAGGTGGGCAAGTGCCTCCTTTGCAATAACCTGCTCTGATTTATTTCCTGTTGTTATCTCGTTCAGGTTCACCAGGCCGGCCTGCTTCCATTCATTACTATTGATCTCGTCAAAAGATTCCTGTAAGGAGGCTGCCATTGTATTCAACGATACGCCTATGCTCCCCAGCTCGTCCTGTTCTTCATCGTTAACCCGAACAGAAAAATCACCGGACGATATCTTCTGCGCGATGTGTTGAATAATATTAAGGCGCTTTGATATATCTTCATCTTTTTGCTTCAGGGCCTTTTGCATCTGCTCCCTCTTCTTAAACTCTTCACGTATCTGCAGATAAAAGTACAGGGTAATAAAGATCGATATCAGTGCGGCGGCAACGATGAATATGGAGGTGGTATTGGAACTTCTGTGCATCTTCTCGTTTCTGACTTGCAGCAATGCCGATTCTACATCTGTAAAACGCGCAATCATCGTTCTGCAGGCGTCCATAATTTGCTTGCCCCGCACCAGCTGATCTACTCTAATAATCGTTCCTTCATTTTTGAGCGCGATCAATCGTTCCAATAAATGAAGACTGCTATCCACCAATACATGTATACTATCCACACGCTCTACCTGTTGTGGATTATCTTGTACCAGGTTGCGCGCTTTTTCCAGGGCCGTGGGAAGCGATTTTACACTCTGGTAATATGGATCAAGAAAACTGTAGGTACCAGTAAGCAGAAATCCCCTCAGCCCGGTTTCAGCGTTCTGCAGATCCATTAAAATTTGGTTGGCCGACCGCATGGTGCGTTGCGTATGCATCACCTGTGTTCTGCTGTTGATCTGCTCTTTTATACTTATATAGGAGGCTGATGAGCTCAGCAACAAGATAAGCAGCGAGATACCAAATCCGACCTGTAGTTTTCTGATAAGCTTTTTAGACATATTTTTTAGCTGGTTGGCAGTGTAAAATAAAATGTGGCTCCTTCACCCAGGGTCGATTCAACACCATAAGTACCATTATGCTGTTTTATGATTTCAGCACATATATATAGGCCAATACCAAGTCCCTGGAATTGTACCGAAGATTCTTCTACACGGTAGAATTTGGTAAATACATTCTTCTTCTTATGATCGGGAATCCCAATTCCAAAATCCTGTACACCTATATAAATATGGTCTTTTTCTACACTGGTATGCAATACAACTTTCTCGGCTCCCGGTGAATATTTAATGGCATTGGTAAAGAAATTGATCAGTATCTGCTCTATACGGAAAGCATCCCCATTAATTTCTTTTGCGATCAGAGCCCCTTGCCTTTCGACTTTTAAACCGGGCTGGGCGCTGGTATACTGGATCGTTTCAATAACTCCCGAAATCAGCTGCTCTAAATCAAACGGCTTCTTATTAATCTTTAGTTTTCCATTTTCTATCTTGGAAACATCCAGCAGATCATTAATAAGCCCGTCCAGTTTAGAAACCTGGTCGTGAGCGCGATGTATGTAGGTAGCGACCTTACTTTCCGGCTGCTTATTTTCCATGCGTTCTATCAACTGTATATACGCCTTGATACTGGTAAGCGGCGTTTTCAATTCATGACTGGCTATGCTCAAAAACTCATCTTTTTTCTTTCCTCCTGTTTTTGATCATCTATATCTGTAAAAGTGCCTACCCAGTTTTTAATACCGGTTTCATCTTTAACCGGTATAATTCTTAACAAATGGAAACGGAACAAGCCTGATTGAAGCTGGCGAATACGAACTTCCACTTCCTGGGGCTGCAAACGCTTCATACAGGTGCTCCAGATCATGTCCATGGTTGTATCTTCCGGATGCACTTCAGGGAATGTTGTAGCGCTGGCGGCATATTCAAACCAGTTTTTATTTACAAAAAAACATTCCCAAATGCGTCTGCCCGAAATGCAATCTGGGGCAGGCTCTCCAATGTGGTATGTAGATGCTCTACTTTATCATTTAACTCCTGCTGAGCCTTTTTGCGCGCCTCTATTTCAGACTTTAGAATTTTTTGCGAATCGCTGAGCGCCAAAGTTTGCTCGTACAATCTATAAAAGGTTCTTACTTTTAAAATCAGTATGTCCGGGTCAACTGGTTTGGTTATATAATCTATACCCCCGGACGCATAGCCCTTTGTAATAAATTTTTTATCAGTATTAACGGCAGTTAAAAATATGATAGGTATTTCTTTGGTACGACTATAACCCGATAATGTTTCGGCAACTTCAAATCCATCAATACCGGGCATCTGCACATCCAGTATAATAAGTGCATAGTCATGTTTTAGTACTTTTTTAAGCGCTTCCTCACCAGATTGGGCGGTATCCACTTCAAAATCCCAGGATTTTAATAATTTATTCAGGGAATAAATATTCTCAATCTGGTCATCAACAATTAAAATCATGGGTCACTACAGCTTTGATATGTTTAGAAAAGCAAAACGCTATTATCCCAATCAGATGGGTATAGTTATCAGCCTTCGAAAATAATGAAAAACCATCTTTTCGTAGGAAATATAATAGCAATAATTCTACAAAACAGGCAGTTATACGTTATTTCTTGTTGCATATTATAAAAAAATATCTGAAATTCTGTACTATCCTTAACCCAATGTAGTGTTACATAAAATGCATATTAGCTCTTTTGCTCAGTCGCGGCTACTGCTCTGTCCAGTAGCTCCTTAATGGTATCATAGGATGCTTTCAGTATTGACTGTTGTTCTTCAATCAAAAGCTTTACACCGTCAGGCAAATCCTCACTTTCCAGTGCCTGTCGATAAGCTTGTTGAACAGCGCCTTCGCCCGTTTCGCAACTGCTTAAAATAGTACGCCTGCCACCCGCAGTTAAAATGGATTTAACACCCATCCATGCCCGGTACAATTTTCCCGTTACCAAAGCGCCTTTTGCAACTTCGCCATCATTAATGGTTACGATCGCTTCCAGCTCTGTTTTAAATTGCTTACTTTCTGCTATCATACCATCAAATAATGGCTTTAGCCCCTGCTCGTCATCTTCGTTTATTTCAACATTCGCCTTTTCATAACCTTCTATCCGATCATTATTGATCTTGATCAGATCATTGACCACATCAGCAACCGCTTCTTTTTTTCATAGTCGTCTATATACTTCATAATAGAAATTGAATCCGTTAATAAAAATCCTGGCTTTCAAATTTGCTCAACAACTATACCAAAGCAGGTAAATTAAAAAGGCAATCGTCTTTCTTTCAAACGATTACTTAAATTACCTCAAAGCTGTTTATATTTATAGATAACAATAGCAGCCCCTTTACAGGTTTACAGCTGCTCTTGCAACTCAACTCAAGAATAATAAAATATAATGTTTATAAAAGTCCTGACCCGGTTAATACATCGAAACAGCTATGTAAGTATACTATATGGGGCGATTTTTCTACACATCTTCCTCTTTTCTTTACCGGCTACGGCACAGCAAACTACCGGCAACCAGTCTTATAATTATTCAAAGGTTAGTGAGCATCCCAGGCTATTACTCAAAAAGGGTGAAGAACTACAGGTTCAGTCTTCCATATACAAAAACACCGAATTAAAAAAGGTGGACGGCTATATTCACCAGGTTTCAGATGTTTTTTAAATCAGCTGCCATTGGTGTTTAAAAAAGAAGAAGGTAAACGATTGCTGGCCGTATCAAGAGAGGCGCTCGCACGTTTGTTTTACCTGTCTTACAGCTTTCGGATGAGCGGAGATAAGAAGTATGTACAACGTGCTGAGCTGGAATTGAATGCCATTTGCAATTTTGAAAGCTGGAACCCCTCTCACTTTCTGGATGTAGGTGAAATGTGTATGGCGGTTGCCATTGCCTACGATTGGCTGTATGACCAGTTAAGCGAAAGCACCAAACAAAAGGTGCGCACGGCCATTGTAGAAAAAGCCTTTAAACCCTCGTACAATCAACAGCAAGCCTGGTTTCTTAATGCGCATAGCAATTGGAATTCTGTATGTAATGCCGGGCTTGTTTTTGGAGCGCTGGCTATATTGGATGAAGAGAAAGAAGCATCTATTGGAATCATAGAACGTTCACTCCAATCAAACCTACTGCCACTGAAAACATTTGCACCAGATGGCAATTATCCTGAAGGACCCGGTTACTGGAACTATGGCACCAGTTTTCAGGTACTATTATCGGCTGCGCTTGAAAGTGCGCTGGGTTCCGACAACGATCTATCGAAAGCACCCGGCTTTATGCAATCTGCTTATTACATGCTCTTTTCGCAGGGACCATCGGGTATTTATTATAATTACTATGATTGTGGTACTGCCGTAGCTCCCTCCCCGATTATGTTTTGGTTTGCCGAAAAGTTAAAGGAGCCTGCGCTGATCTATAACGAAATGTCACTTATTAAAAAGGGACGTTACACCAAAGAAGGAGCAGACGAAGATCGCATTCTGCCAGCTACTTTGATTTTCGCCAGGAGTATAAATCTCTCAGAGCCGCCTATACCTGACCAAAAAGTATATTCGGGGCAGGGCATTACGCCTGTGGCCATTGTTCGCACCAGTTGGAAGGATGACCAGGGTAAATACCTCGGCATTAAAGGAGGCAGCGCGGCCGATGGACACGCACACATGGACCAGGGTAGTTTTGTGTATGACGAAGCAGGCCTAAGATGGGCCATGGATTTCGGTATGCAAAGCTATATCACCCTGGAGTCAAAAGGCGTTGATCTCTGGAACATGAAACAAAACTCACCACGTTGGGATATATTCCGGTACAATAATCTTAACCATAATACGATCAGCATTAATAACCAGCGGCATAATGTAAAGGGCAAAGCCACACTGGTAAAAACCCTTGAAAAAGGAAAAGAATTGGGAGCTGTTATTGACCTTACACCAGCATTAAACCTCAACAATGAACTGCGCTCCGCTACCCGAAAAGCAGTTATTATCAACGAAGATTATTTACAGGTGGAAGATATTATTGAAGCCGGATCGGACAACACAGATATGCGATGGAATATGGTTACGCCTGCTACAGCTACCATTGTTAACGCTCATACCATTCGCCTTATGCAAAAAGGAAAAACCATGCAGGTAAGTTTTAAAAGCAATACCCCTTTAAGCTGGTTATAAGACCTTGTGAAAATCCCGAAGCCTATAAATGTGAGTATGGCGATTATAACTACGCCAGCTACAACCAGCTCAATAAAGGAACTATTATGATTGGCTTTGATGCAAATCTACCGGCTCATCAACAGGGTAAGTTTACCGTTACATTAAAAATGGATACGAAATAAGTGGGCACTATGAGGTATCAGTAGTAACAACTGCCTACTCAACGGTAAAGTAGACTTACTTAGATTAAGCAATTTACAAAAGCCACGGATACACAGATACTTTTATCATCCGAGGCATCCGTGGCTAGCTTTATTGGCTACGCCTATTGCTTATATACAATTGAAAAATGATCAAGAATACTGGTAGAACAATGTTCATTAAAAGCTCAGCAAGAGTATGGGACAAGTAGCTAAGCTGCTGTCCCCGGCTTAGCCTTTTTAGAAGCGGCTTTCTTTGTTGTTGCCTTTGCTCCGGCTTTCTGTGTCGCCATTTTTTTGATACTTTTTTAATGGCTGGTTTAGCAGTCGCAGTTTTTTTGCAGCTGACTTCTTTGGCGCTGCCGCTGCTGGTTTTTCTTCTGCAATGTCTTCTTTAGTAGCTTCTTCAAACTCTAAACCCTGGGTAATGATCTTTGCCGATTTCTTTAATCTTTTTGTCCATTCTTTTTTGCCCACTAATGTTTCCAGCTGCTGAAACTCCTGCAATAAATGCGTAATAATTTTGTTCTGTATTAATTTCTTAGGTGACTGTTCCTGTTCTTTTGATTTTTTTGCCATAACTATTGGTAACAATTTAATAATATAAAATTAACACACTCTGTTGAATTCCAATGTTAAGTTTTAAGCAATAGTATTCATTCAATCAGGAGGCGGTCACTACATAGGTCTTTACAAAGAATAGCGCTGTAATGATAAAGTTAAAAGCAATGATAATGGTTCTTAGAAGTGCTGCGTTAATGCGCTTGCTGTAATAGCCACCAGCATAACCACCCAACACTGTTGCTACGATCAATATAGCTGTTTCATACCAGGCAATTTTACCGGCAATGAAAACAGAACGGCGGCAACCGCATTAGCCGCAGCTACCAGTAAATTCTTATTGGCGTTGATCTGTTTAATATCCGTCATGCCAAATATATTCCATACAGCCATCATCATAATACCCACTGCCCCGCCAAAATAGCCACCATAAATGCCTAATATAAATTGCCCGGTCATTACGGTGGTTCGGCTTATCTGCCGCGTTTTACGAATATAATGTCCCAACTGTTTTCCAAAAGCAAAGGTCAGAGAACTTACTAATAAGAGCCAGGGAATGAATTTGGTAAATTGGGAGGCGGTCGTATACAACAGCAATAATGCGCCTACGCCACCACCTCCTAACGTAAGCAGGATCATTTTGGTTAAAGAAATACCCTGTAAATTACCAGCGTATTCCCGGTATTGCCAGGCTCCGGCCAGGCTACCCGGCAGTAGTGCTACAGTGTTGGAAGCGTTAGCCGTAACAGGTGAAATACCTACTGAAAGCAAAACAGGAAAGCTGACAAACGAGCCACCACCAGCAACAGCGTTCATTGCACCAGCCAATATTCCCGATAAAAACAATAATATTCCAATATCCATAGTTTCGCAGTCGCTCACAATTAGGTAAGCTGTTACGCTCAAACATACACTGCGCTTTTAAAGGGAACAAATAAACTTCTATTCTATGTTCGGGCTCCTGCCAGTTGGTCTTCTTTTAACATTATCAATAGCAACCAAAATGCAGATAAAGACAAGATCGCTTATATACAATACACATCTGTTTAAGGTATTTAAAGGCTTACCCGGTAAAGTGAGCAACGAAAAAGCCCGTTCTGTTACGAACGGGCGAAAGGTCTTTGATATGTCACGAAATACAATATAGCTTATAGCTCTCTTAACTTAATATTCTTAAACCAAACATTATTACCATGATCCTGCAAGGCAATATAGCCCGAACGAGAATCACCGCCAGCGTTCATAAAATCAGCCCAGTCTTTAAACTTGCTGTTCAACACCATATTTTTCCAATCCTCATTCCAAAGGGTGTACTCTACTACTTTCTTACCATTCAGATAATGTTGTACATGCCCGTCTTTAATAATGATCCTCGCTTCGTTCCATTGACCAAAGCCTTTGTCCACCTGTGGTGTGGCGGGAATCATATCATACAATGAGGCAGATTTGCGGTTGCCGTTTTTGCCGGCCTTCGCATCAGGATGGTTTTCATTATCCAGCACCTGAAATTCAGGAGCAGATTGATAGATCTTCTTACCCGGCAGCTCCTGCCCCAGGTATAGTATTCCGCTATTGGCACCTTTATCTACCTTGTACATTAGCTGCAGCTCAAAATTTTTAAACTTCTTATCAAACAAAAGATCACCCCGTTCATTGGTTGTCGGCGTTTTTGCGTTGATCTTTAAAGCACCATCCTCAATCGTCCAGGCGTTGGGCACGGTCGTCATATTATATCCCTTCCAGCCCTTCGTCGTTTTGCCATCAAACAGCGTTATCCATTTTCCTTTTTTCTGTGCAGTTGCAGTAAAGCCCGTCAACAATAAAGCAAACAGGCCACTGATCATTAATGTACGTTTCATTATTTCATTTTTATAATTGATAATTGATTTCCCAACCCGGCCTGTAGGTTCTTTTTACAAACTGGTTTACGGCATCAAAGTTAGTCACCCGCATGGCATTTTTATCCCATAATAATTTCAGGTTACGTGCGGGGTATTTATTATCTATTTTCAGATCCGCACCGCGAATAGCCAGGTTGGCCATTAACAAGGCTTCTGTTAACGGACCGGCAATTTCAAAGGGTGAGCTTACTTCCTTTTACCATAACCGGCAATACAGGCATCCACCCATTGCGCCTGGTGGCCGCCCGCTCCTCCTTCTACGCGCTGATAGCGTTGTTTTACTTTTTAGCTTTTTCATTTAGAGATGCAGGTAATAGCCTGGCTTTTTGCCCGTATGTATCAAACAGCATTTTTCCTTTTGTTCCTTCCATCAATATGCCATTGCCTCCATCTCCCAAACAGGTCATTAGCACCCAACTCCACCGGGCGGGTAGGTTGTATACCGCCGTCCATCCAGTGCAATTTGATAGGTCCCTTAGTTTTGGAAGTTTTGGGAAAGGTTAAAGTGGCATGGCTCGAAGGTGGACAAGCTTCCGGGAAATATCCTCTTTTAAATTCATCTACATACACGGTACCCACACTGGCTTCCACATCTTGCACATATTGTAAACCTAAAACGCTGAAAGGCACTTCCAGCATGTGGCAGCCCATGTCGCCTAAGGCACCTGTGCCATAATCCCACCAACCGCGCCAGTTAAAAGGAACCAGTTTGTCGATATATTCTTTTTGAGGAGCTGTACCCAACCACAGATCCCAGTCCAGGTGCTTGGGCACTGAGGCGGTTTGTTTAGGCCAGGCAATGCCCTGCGGCCATACGGGGCGATCCGTCCAGCAATACACGGTATGGATATCTCCTACCAGTCCAGCTTCAAACCATTCTTTAGCCAACCTCGGACCATCATCCGAAGCGCCCTGGTTACCCATTTGCGTAACCACTTTATAGCGTTTTGCCGCATGGGTTAACACCCTGGCTTCCCAAATATCATGTGCCGCCGGTTTTTCAACATACACATGTTTACCCAGCTGCATGGCGGCCAGGCATTGAATGGTATGCTGATGATCGGGTGAAGAAATTGCCACGGCATCTATATTCCGTTGTTCTTTATCCAGCATTTCGCGATAATCTTTATAGTACTTCGCCTTGGGGAATTTTGTTACACTGGGAGTGGCCCGTTGGTCATCCACATCGCATAAAAAGCCATATCCACTTTAGCATGCGCACCTATTTTATTGACATTGGCGCTGCCTCTTCCACCAACGCCAATACTGGCCACCTGTAGTTTGTCGCTGGGTGCTACAAAACCTTTCCCACCCAGTACATGGCGTGGTACAATCATAAATGCTGTAGATACTACTGCCGCATTTTTTATAAAATCGCGTCTATTTTTCATTTGCTGATGTGAATACTCGTTAGGGGGTATTTAATATTTGGGTTCTAAGATAATATTATTGAGTTGTATTTGGAACTTAAATCGCTTCAACGCGCTTTTTGAAGTAATATGGCAGGTAAAACCTGATGGAATTGTATATAAAACAGATGGGAAAGTATAGATTGACCAGGAAAAGTGGATGAAAAATAAAAGAACTGTTACGTGACCAAAACGGGGTGTTCATTCTATATATTGAGATCATACCTCACACTTCTACCCTCCCCTTTTTGTATGAGAATATTCTTATACACCAGATCTTGCAGGTCTCTTGTGGCAGTGGCTCTCGATGCTTTGGTAATAGAAACATACTTTTGAGAAGTCATCCCACCTTCAAACTTTGCAATACCTACATCAAACATTTTCATTATCGTCTTTAGCTGCCGCTCATTTAAGTGATGCTTGTGAATATCCAAAAATTTAGCTTTACCTATCGTAAAAAGAACCATTTGTTTTGCGTTCTTCTGAGATTCAAGAATAACTTTAGAGAAGTACAGTATCCACTCAGTTATATCTAATGTTCGCTGAGCATATTTAAGGGCGTTATAATACTTCTTTCTGTCTTTTTCAATAGTACGTGAAAGACTCATCAGAACGGGTCTTCCCAGAGATTGCGATAAGCATTTTTCAGCAATTGCCCTCCCTATTCTTCCGTTTCCATCTTCAAAAGGATGTACGCTCTCAAAATATAAATGAGATATAGAGGTCTTGATAAAAATATTCCTGATATCATTTCTCGAAGTTTCGAAACTATTATACCATTTCACAAACTTTTTCATTTCGCCTGCAACCTCATTCGAAGGGGGCGCTTCGAAATGAACCACCTCTTTACCAATAGCTCCTGAAATAATCTGCATAGGTCCTTTACCGGTTCGGTATACTCCCGCATTGATATAGGAATTCCCTTTCATGAGGTCGTGGTGCCAGCTTTTTAATGCCGACTCTGTCAGCTTATCATGGAATGACTTTCTTGCATTAACCAGCAAAGCTGTGATCCCCTGCGACCTTTTATCTTTTATGTGAGTAATGTTATCCGCAATTCCCAATTGCTTTTTAAGGGACGACATAATGTCCTGCCTGCTAAAAATTCTCCCTCAATTTCAGAAGTTTTGAGCGCTTCCGTAATCATAAACTGAAGAATAGTATCTTGTTGTATGTCATCTGGCTGAGTGGCCAGCAAACCCCTTAGTTCGCCCGTTTCAAGAGCAAACTCAATTATTAAAGGGTCTATCACATCATCATCATAAGTGAAATTTGCCCAGTCAGGAAGTTGCCAATTATAGGTCATGAGGCAATTATCAAAATTAATTGCCTCAAATATAGTTAAAATATGAGGCAATTAGGTAAATTAATTGCCTCATACTGACGAGAAAATGATTGGGAATTACTTATTCGCCGGGCGCGGAAACCATTAAGCGGCCACCATTACTTAATTTTGATCCACTCAAAAACACCATTTTGGTTGATGATCATAGAAGCCACGTTCCCATCTTTGAGTTTGAATTCGCCCGTGGCGTCAGAAATATTCTTAAGCCTGAAATGAGAGGCATCAGTAAACAGTATCTCAAAGCCATCCTGTCCGGAGACTTTAGCGACCAAACCTCCTTTTGTCTTTGAAACTGTAATGGTTCTACTTTTATTTCCTGTTAAAGCATATATACCCGTGTAGCTTTCCATCACCTGCGGATCAACGGATTTACTTTCCATTTCCAGCGACCTGCCCAGCACCAGTTCTGAGAGCAGGCGAGATAGCTTATCTCTGGGAGCATCCTGGTCATTAAATAGCAAAGCAATAGTTATTTGTTCATCCGGATAGTAAATTAAGCTAGAAGTAAAACCATTCATATGACCGCCATGCTCTATAGAGCGCAATTGATTCAGGTTATTAAGTGTCCAGCCATATCCGTAATTTGTTTTTACGCCGTTTACCAGTATATGTGGCGTCCAGGCTTTTTCCAATAGCTCTTTTGGAAGAATCCTGTAACTTAACAATCCCTGTAAAAACAGGCCGAGGTCTTCCGTTGTCGACAGCAGTCCGCCTGCGGCATACGCAATGGTAGGGCTCCAGAAATCTGCATTTTGAAAGCCCCCTTTTCCCTTCGATAGCCATTAACCCGGCCAGGGATCAGAGTGCCGGTACTATCAAAATAGGTATGCTTTAAACCAAGGGGTTTTAAAATATGCTCCTGCAAATAAGCGGGATAAGACTGACGGGTAACTTTTTCGATAATATATCCCAAAAGATAATAACCAGAATTACTATACCTGTACTGCTCACCAGGTTTAAATTCCAGGGGAAGCATTTTAAAGCTGTCGATCAGTTCCGCAGGTTTAAAATCACGACGCTCGAGGTAAGGCGTTTGAAAATCCAGCTGCATATAATCAGGTATGCCGGATGTATGGGTAAGCAAATGTTCGATAGAGACCGGCGCTGCTTTTACAGGAAAATCAGGAATATACTGTTGAATAGTATCCGTTAACCCAATCTTTGCCTGTGCCACCAACTGCAGTATAGCAACAGCGGTAAAAGGCTTGGTAACCGAAGCAATTTTAAAAACCATATCCGGCCTCAGTGGCACATTCAACTCTGTTTGAGCACTACCAAAAGCTTTGTTATAAATGATATCGCCAGCCTTTGCCACCAATACGGCACAGCCCGGCTGACCTGGCTTTATTGAAGCATTCATCAAAGAATCGATGCGTTGTACCAGGATATCCTGCGCTTTTATCGTGATACCAGCAATAAGGGCTAAACCGGAGAGCAGCAATTGTTTCATATATGCAATTTGTTGGAGTTGAGGTATACTATCGTTTGTTTTAGTCGGACGTTCTTAAAGACAATGGAGTTGCATACAGGATAAAGCAAATAGGCCATCCGTATACAGAAAGCCATTAGCACGCACTGTTATAATCAGCATAGCAACATGCTTTGTCAACAGATTATTGCTGACTGTACCAGTTGCATTATTGGGGGGCCGTGCTTATTCGCCAGCCTGGTTTATCAGAAAAAACACCGGAATCCTTACCATGCTTTGCAGGTTTTTAAAGACACCCGGGCTAAAGTCGTTGTTCCTTTCCACTATGGAACTTTTGATGTAGGTGATGAACCAATAGGCGAAACCGGGCAAATACTGAACAAGTTGAATGCCGAAAGAAAAATCACCGGTGAGCTAAAGATCCTAAAAATAGGTGACTTTTTCTCTGTCTAATAATTGCTCGCGGAACCAGATACTCTGGTTTTTAGCTTTAAAGTATTACCTTGTTCAAACAATACTTGAAATTATTATGGATGCTGAATCAATAATCAGATATGGTGGGTTAATACTGGTATGTCTGTTGGTATTTGGTTCAATCGGTTTATTTTTTTGCTTCTTTTTGCCCATTGGTGGCTTGCTGTTCACTGTGGGACTGCTTGCTGCAAAAGATGATCTGTTACCTTCTTTACCCGTTGTATGCTTTCTCCTGGTCATTTCAAGTGTGGCAGGAAGCATTGCAGGTTATAGTATTGGGCGTAGCTCCGGAAAGTTTTTCTATTCCCGGCCGGAATCCCGCTTTTTTCGCCGGAGTTACTTAACTTCTACCGAATCTTTTTATAAAAAGCACGGACCATTGGCAATAGTGGGCAGCTATTTTTTACCGATTGTGCGAACATTTGCACCGGTATTGGCTGGCATAATTGGAGTAAAGGCTCAAAGGTTTGTTATTTTGAGCGCTATTGGATCAACTATTTTTATACTGGTATTTGTACTGATGGGATATTTAATGGCAAGTATTCCACTCCTGCAACCCTGGTTAAAATATATCATTGCATTCTTCGTTCTTGTAGTGACGGTACCCCTGATAATAAAAGTGATTAAAACAATGAGAAAACCAGTTGACTCTTAATACGTCTGGCTTTAATAAGCAGTTGCTTTAACGGCAATGGGCACAGCCTTTCGCGGATACTTACACACATAGGAAATGATCAGCTGCATCGTATAATGATCCCCGTTATACCTGGTGAGACTATCCCTGATATCATCAAGTGAATGGATATCAGCGGCGTTATCAATATAGCCCATTCCGTAGAACTGGCCATTCTCCACCCAAACACAGCTCTTCTCATTCGCATGCCTCCCTTTATCAATAATGTAAAAACCTTGTTCGTTTTCTTTTAAAAAAGAAAGCGCCTGGTCAACTTTTTGATTGTATATATCAGCAGGCTGATTAGCCGTGCATAGGAGCTCTTTTTTCTTATCCACCAGATCACAAAGCTCACAACTATTTAAGCGGCATAGCGAAGCACAAAGCCCAAAACGCCTCGAGAGTTCACGCAATTTATTCATCCCACCCTGGCGTGTTGTAAATACCTGAACAGGGTCTGATCCTTTTTTGATCTGGCAATGGTCATTCGCTGGTAGCCATTCTCATCTTCATAAACAAATAACCCGGCCTTTGCCTCATACTTTTTGAGCGCCGTATTATATTGGGGATAAACCCTTTTAATTTCCAACACTTCCCTTATCAATGCGATCAGTTCGGTTCCACATGCTTCATAACTAATGCGGGCTATTTTCTTTACAAATTTTGAGCCTTTTCGATTGGGACTATGTATGGCAAAATGCTGTCCTACCCTTTTCTTCAGATCTCTGGCTTTCCCGATGTAAATGACTTCATCGCTGTCATTATAAAAATAATATATACCCGGAACATTGGGTAGCCTATCAAAATCGTTTCTGAGGGCTACAGATAATTGCCGCTCTTCTTCAACCTCGTTCAACATTTCCGGGATAACGCCATCAAAGTCCCATGCCAGTAATTTTGAAAACAGCATTGTTGTAGCATCTGCATCACCTCCTGCCCTATGCCTGCTTGCTATTCTAATATCCAGGGCATCGCACAAATTGCCCAGGCTATAAGATGGCAGTCCGGGCCTGATCCTCCGGGTCATTTTTATGGTACATAGCTTTTTTGATGCATAATTGTAACCTGCAATATTTAGTTGATGCTTTATAAAAGAGTAATCGAAATTAACATTATGGGCTACAAATGTTCTCCCCTCCAGTATAGCAAAAACATCTTTGGCGATATCACCAAATGAAAGGCTGTTTTCGACCATAGCATCATTAATGCCCGTAAGCGATGCAACGTACGGCGGTATGGCATGAGCTGGTTTCACCAAAGTCTCATAGCTTTCAATAACTTTGTTGCCATCAAAAACACGTATGGCAATTTCGGTAATGCTTCCGGAACCGGCATTCCCACCAGTAGTTTCTATATCTACAATAGCATACTCCATGGATATCGCTCAAAAATTTAGCAAATGTATACTAAATTAATTTGCAGATCAAAATGATTTATTAGGCATCAATCTGCTACCCGGGCTTTTTCGGGCTGCCTGATTCATTGAATAGCAGGTAGACATCAGTCGGTCATTACGAACTCCCGTTGCTGACAGCAATTTCCTTCCTGTTCTTTAAACTGTTCTAAAACTCACACCGTGTTTACCCTTTGTTAGCTCACTTGTTCACTAGCGAAATCGAAGCCGGCAACGCCGTTACCATTGATTTGAATTGTTGTAATTTCCGGAGTAATCCATTGCTTTTTTACTGCCTGAGCAGTATTTTTTAGAGGTTTCATGTTTAAGGGGCTTTAAATGAGTAACAAACTTATAATTTTCAGTTAGTACTTCCAATTGCAACCTGCTTTTTATAGAATGCTTATTGTAATGGCAGCTTAAGCATTAAGAAAATATTAGCTAACCATCAACACTTGGCTTTTAAATATATCAATATATTTATTGTTATAAACACATAAGTTGCACAAGTATCGGTAAAGTTAGCAAGAGATCTATCGTACTTGTGGTGCAACCTATTGACTAACCAACTATATACATTATGAGATCATCTTTATTTATCCTGTTGTTTGTTTGCTCTCTTTTTTCATGTAAATCGCCCCGGCAATCTGACGGTTACAACCTGGGCTTTGAAGATATTTACAAAGACTCGGCTATCGGTTGGAAGGGGTATACGCTCAAAGATAGTACCATCTACACGGCAAAACTGGACTCTCGAATTTTCCGATCCGGAGCCTACTCTGCTTCCATTGCATTCGAAGGCGGAAAGCCGCAGTTTAGTACTTGGGCACGCTACCTAACAAAAAATATGCAGGCGATAGCATAACCTTTTCAGGATTTATAAAAACCGAAAATGTAACGGATGGATATGCGGGCCTTTGGATGCGCATTGATCCTTATATAGCCTTTGACAATATGCACCAGAGAGGAGCGAAAGGTACCACCGATTGGACTGAGTACAGGATAACACTTCCGCTAGACCCGAAAAAAACTGATAAGATTGTTTTTGGAGGCATGTTAGTAGGCAAAGGAAAAATGTGGCTGGATGATCTTAAAATATCTATTGATGGAAAAGATATTTCAGAATTGCAACCTATGATAACTGCTCCCGCCGAAGAAGATCGTGAATTTGACAGGGGATCGTTGGTAACTATAAATGATAGAGACAGCAATACCATTCACACTTTGTATCAACTGGGTCTGGTATGGGGATACTTAAAATATCGTCATCCAAACGTAATCAAAGGCAATTATAACTGGGACTATGAATTGTTTAGAGTGTTGCCTGAACTGCTAAAGACTCCGGCTGGTAAAAGAGATGATATTTTACTAAATTGGATTGATACACTGGGTAAGGTACCCAAAGCTACTAAAAAAGCAGTCACCGATAGTATTAGTATACAACCTGATTTAAGCTGGATTAACCGATCTGGGTTTTCGGAGAATCTCCAAAGGGTATTGCTAGGTTTAAGTTCATTAGAAAGTTCAGCTGAAGACCAGTACTATGTAAGTAAAGGGCGTGCTTCTAATGTGAGTATAGAGCATGAACGTCCCTATATGCAGATGCCTTTTACAGACGATGGATACCGGATTTTAGCTTTATACCGCTATTGGAATATTATAGAATATTTCTTCCCGTACAAAGCTGATATCGGCGCAGACTGGAAAATAACTTTAAAGAAATTTATTCCTAAGTTTCTAAATGCGAAAACCGAATTATCCTATAAGCTTGCTCTATTAGAGCTGGCAGGACAGATACGTGATTCACATGCGTTTTTTGACTTTGATTATGCTATAAACAATTTTTTAGGTAACAGGCGATTGCTTGTCTGGCTTAAATTCATCAACAATCAGCCGGTTGTAGCCGGCTTTTCAGACGAAACCCTTGCTCAAAAAAACGATCTTCAAATAGGTGACATACTGGTTAAAATAAACGGACAGCCTGTTGAAACTATTGCGAATAATCTGAGACCCTATACACCCGCCTCAAACAATTGGACACAATTAAGAGATATAGCCGGAAGTCTTGTAAGAACCAATGATTCTATACTAAGCGTGGACATTATTAGAAGTGGCAAACAAAAGCAGAAAACGGTATCGAGCTACAATCCGGGAACGTTTCAGGCCAGGAAAGAATTCAGTATGCTAAATATCCCTTACAAATGGGTGGGAAATAAAGTCGGCTATATTGATCATGGAAAACTTAAAACCAGGGATCTCGCAGCAGTTTTTGAACAGTTTAAAGAAGCCAGGGGTATTATTATCGACTTAAGAAATTATCCATCAGATCACCTGATATATACACTTCCAGAATTCCTGTTGCCCGAACTAAGACCATTTGTGAAAATCCTGGTACCCGGTATCCGAAATCCTGGTTCTTTCTCTTATGCCGCTCCATTAAAAACAGGAAATGTAAGATCCGATTACTACCGGGGAAAAGTGGTGCTATTAATTGATGAAACGACGCAAAGTTCTTCAGAATATCATGCCATGGCTTATAGAACTGCCGCTGATTGTACGGTTATTGGTACACATTCTGCCGGTGCAGACGGAAATGTTTCGAGATCATACTTCCAGGCTTTGTAAAAACCAGGTTTAGCGGCATTGGCATATTCTATCCGGACGGAAGACCGACACAACGAATAGGAATTATACCGGATATCATTGTACGACCTACCGTAGCAGGAATAATAGCAGGTAGGGATGAAATACTGGATAAGGCGAAAGAAGTGATACTTCAATAAGAATATTTGTGGCCATTCACTTTCAATAGAAAACGCTTTGCTTGAGGGTTTACCAGATAAAGCAACTAGCACCATGCCAAATAAAGAAAGAGCCTGACCTTTAAAAAATGGGATGCCAATTTTGACATCCCATTCCTAAAAATCTTTTGAATATTATGCTTACTGCCGTATAAACACAAATTTTGAAGCGGTAATACCTCCGGTTCCGAGGTTGGCTCCTCCTGTACGAATCACCAGGTATACTTTACCCGTTGTAGGCGCCGTAAAGACCGGCCCCGATCCTGCACAACCTACTTTGGATAATAAGTCATCGAACGGTGTTTTACCACAACCCGTCCAGGTATTTAAACCCATGCGTGCGCCACCTTCGTTATAATCTACACCGGTAACAGGCGCTCCATATCCAATGTATACTTCAAACCAGGTATCGGTAGCGCCTGATCCTTTCACATTAAAAGTGAAAGAATATTTTCTGCCGGCTTGTACATCTACGGATTGATAAATACCGACATGACCGCCACTGCCACCCGCGAATACAAAGGATCCGTTAGCCGCCGGTGTTACAGTTACATTTTCATTATTGGCTATCTTCAGCACCTGCCAGGCATCGTTCAATATCTGGTTTTTCGGGGTATAATAGCATCCAGTAAAGAATCTACGTTTGCATAAACGACTATTTTATTGCGTGCTTCATTGATACCAAATCGTTCAGCGGATGCAATTGAAAGGCCCAATGCAATGTATTTACCCTGGTTGGCGCTCAAGCTGGATATTTTAATTTTGGGTAGTACGGTACCTTTCATTACGCCATCTTTATACTCAATGGTTGACAGCTCATCCAATACGTAATCAGCAGCCGCCAGCTTTACCGTATTGGCAGGTAATTTTCCTGCGCTGATCAACTTATCAACAGCACTATTATCTGCCTGTACCTTTACGTTAAAGGGACTTAATTCGGTAAAACCACCTCTATAAATGGTAGCAGCAATTGCCACTGTTTTGGCAACTGTATCATGTGCCCAGGTACTTACCCCATTGATCCCCCTGGTTCCGGTACTGTCAGCAAGCGAAAAAACACTTTGCCGTTTTCCGGCACACGCTCACCAATAATAGCATCTTGTTTACAGCCTGTGAATAGCACCATCATAGCGAATCCAATCCCTGAAAATGCCAGTAGAAGCTTTTTATTCATAATACTTTCTTTTAAAAATTAATGGTTAAGGATTATTGTTACCATCCAGGATTTTGTGTCCAACCCGTTTTAACAATTTCATCCTGAGGAATCGGGTACCAATCCATTCGGGTTTCAAATTTCCGGTCCTCTAACTTATTTACCTGGTAAGTAAAGGTGGTACCTGTTTTAGTTATCTTAATGCGATTCACTGGCTGATTGAAATAGTTGCTTCCTTTTTTCCAGCGTCTTACATCCCATAGCCGCTGATCTTCATAAGCCATTTCCACATTGCGCTCATGTTCTATGCTGGCCTGGTTGACCTGGCTTGCGGTAAGCGCGGGCATGGTTGATCTGGCCCGCACCAGGTTAATAGCCTGCAAAGCGGTTAATGATGCGCCTACCGGTTTGCCTTCGGCTCCATAAGCATTAAAAGCCGCTTCCGCATAGTCTAGTAACAACTGGCCATACCTGAAATAGGCCCAGGTATGAACCGCGCTGGTACTGGTTACCAGGTTGATGGAAGGGTTTACCCATTTTTTCAGGTAGTAGCCGGTTTTTGTAGCATTTAATTTGGGAAACCCGGCGGCACCCCCTTCGAAGGTTTCAATAACAGCACCTGAAAAGGTGGTACTATTTAGTATAACTGTATTATTTAAACGAGGGTCCCTGTTAGCGTATGGATTGGCAGCGTCGGCGGGATTCGACCAGCTAAAAGGCCTGGAGCCGGTTACTACACCCGAACCGTCCTTTATCAATACCTCAAACTGATCTACAAGGTTCTGGGTAGGCGTTACACTGTTTCCATTAGCCCCTGAAACTGATGGGGAAATTAGCAAATTCTACCGAGTTGTTGTTGCCATACTGGCGGAAGAAGATCATCTCTTTGGAGTTAAGACCACCAGCTCCAAATACATTGTTGAAATTGGCATCAAGCGTATATACATTCAATGCAATAACATCGCTGTAAGCTTTGGCAGCATCTTCCCAGGTTGCAGTTGTACCAGCGCCCTTAAACAACGGACTGGCACTATAAAGCAGGGCTTTTGCTTTTAAGGTTTTGATCGCCCCGTAAGTAACACGGCCTATATCGTACCAGGAATAGGTACTTAGGTTTTGGGGGATAATAGTGGAGGCTGCATCACACAGCTCTACAATGTACCTTACACATTCATCCAATGTATTTCTTGGTACATTTTTCCAGTCGTCAGATTTGTATTCGAAGGCCTCTCTTAGAATGGGCACACCTCCATATCTTTTGATCAACTCCAGGTAGAAATAAGCTTTCAGGAAAAGCACTTCTCCTTCCATAAACTTTACGTTATTTCTGGCATTAAAATAGGGAGTAGAGTCGTTGGTAACAATACGGTTTTTAATGTATTCAATATCAGCTTTATCCTTATTTTTCAGATATAGATTGGCTGCTCTTATGGCATTAAAGTTTTTGTTCCAAACATCTTCCGGGTTGACATATTGATTCCATACGCCCTGGTTAAAGACATTCGACATATCTGTAACATTAGTTGCTTCGGCATTGTCGGTGATGGCTTCATAATTCAGCGTGCCCAGTCCGTTGGGAAGATAGCTGTAGACGTTCCAGACAGCTTGCTGCGCATAATTATAATTGGTATAAAACTGGTCCGAAGGGATGAACGCGTCCACCCGGTTAACTGTCATAAAATCTTTCTCACAGGAAGAGAAAAACAGGACAACTGCTAAAAGTTGAACGATTATTATATTTCTTTTCATGGCTGATAATTCAACGTTGTTCTAAAATTTTACATTAAATCCAAAATCCACCACCTTTGTCACAGGGTAACCCATCGACAGGTTCTCCGGCTCCAGGCCGTCGATCATATTGGATACAAACAAATTGGTTCCATTAGCAAATACACGGATACCGCCAATTTTTTTCAATACACCGATTTGCGGAATTGTATATCCTAATTCGATACTGCGTAGTTTGAAAAAATTACCGTTCCGGAACCAGAAATCCGCGCCTACATTATTGTTTAGATTGGCCAGAGTGGATAGCCTGGGAGAGGTTGCTGTAGCAGCTGTTTCAGGAGTCCAGGCATTGTTGGAAAAGGCAGAGATATTGTTATTGTTTACAAAAGGATGCGTGTAGTTATAAGCGGCTCCCAGCATACTAATGGTGCGATTCATTACTCCCTGTACAAAAGCGCTGAAATCGAATCCCTTGTAATTAAAACCCAGATTAAATCCAAGCGTAACTTCTGGTACATTATTATATCCCCATGGAGCGCGGTCATATTCGTTGATTACCCCGTTGCCATCGAGGTCTTTAAATTTCAGATCGCCCGGTTTTACCTGGGCATAAGAAGATGTAGTAATACCTTGTTTCAGGCTGCCATTGGCGTCGAAATCAGACGATTGGTAAAAGCCATCGAATACTAAGCCCTTCACCTGGCCAATAGAAAATCCTCTTTCATAAAGCCGGTCGGCAGGCTGGGCTGTTTCTGATTTTTCCATAATCCTGTTCCTGGCGAAGGTTGCAGTACCCGTAACAAAATATTTAAACTCGTTTGATTGATTATTATAAGTCAATACCGTTTCGAATCCTTTATTATTTACCTTGCCTGTATTTAAGAAAGGCAGGTTAAAACCGGTATAAGCTGCAACATTGGCATAAGGAATTTCATAAATGCCGCTGCGGTTTTCATTAAATACATCGATAGTTGCAGATAGTTTGTCCCACAGTGTAGCCTCTAAGCCTATATTGAAAGTCTTTTTTAGCTCCCATGTAGCATCGGGGTTAGCAAATGCTCCTACGGTCATACCGCCACGGCCCGTATTGCTGGTTCCCGTGATCCAACCGGATGCGCCACCGGCTCGTTCCTGATACAGGAAGCGATAAGCATCATTGATGCTTCCGGCGCTGCCATAAGAAGCTCTCAATTTTAAAAAGTTGATTATCTCATTGCTCTGCAGGAAACTTTCGTTAGACAGTATCCAGCCAGCACTTAATGCAGGGAAAAAACCGTATTTATTTCCAGGTGCAAAATCAGCTGATCCCATGTAAGAAGAGATAAAATCGAGTATGTATTTTTTGCATAGTCGTAGGTAAGGTTGCCGGCAATACCTTGCACCCTTACTGCGTAGGTTTGGCCAATGCGGGTATAATTCACTCTTCTGCCTAACAACATCCCGCTGAAAGTACTTTTACCGAAACTTCTATTATAATCTAGCCCTGCCTGGAATGTATTGCGGTTCCAGTGACCATTACCGCTTTCATTGGTTGTTTGAGGCGTGTTGGTGCCGATAGTACGATAGGTAGGATTGCCCTGCCCATCCAAAACCGGCTGATCATTATTATCCTTCAGGATCTCAAAAGACATAACCGAATACAGCGTTTGCCGGGTGCCTGTATATTGATTGTTAAACGACACGCCTCCGATTGCTGCTAAGCCCGGGGTGATCAGATCCAGTTTTTCCCGTATTTTAAAATTGGTTTGTATGGTTCGGGTATGAGCACTGTATATTCCATTTTGTTGCAGCAACTGGATGGGATTAAAATTATATACGGAGCTATTTCCCCAGGTACCATTTGGATTCTTCACCGGGAAGGCAGCTGCCGGAATACGCATCAGGTTGTCAAATACCTGGGAAGCGGTAAAACCTGAAGGGGTGTTACGATCTTCAATAATACCAGACACGTTTGCTGCTACATAAAGACTTTTGGTTAGATCCAATTCTACATTTGCACGTAAATTGATCTTGCTGTATTTAGCGTTGGTTCCAAAATCTTTATTAATAGCAGTTGCATTTTTATATAAACCATCATAGTTCATGTAATCCATTAACACATAGTAACGTGCGGTTCTGTTACCTCCTCTAAAGGAAAGGTTATAATTCTGAATGGTTGAGTTCTTCTTCAGCAATTCATCGTACCAGTTTACATTGGGATGAAAAGGATCATTGGCTGATTTATATAAATCGGGATCGGGATATTTTTGAGGCAATCCGTCATTAGCCAATGCCTGGTTATATAGCCTGGTATAATCGTATGCACTCATGGCTTCGGGCAGGTTCACCGGCGTTTGGACGCCATAGCGGGCATTGATCGTCAACTCATTTTTTGTTGACACCCTACCCTTTTTGTTGAAACGCTAATAACACCGGAAGCTCCCTGCAGGCCGAACATTGCTGTAGCCGCTGCATCTTTCAATAACGTAATGGATTCGATTTCGTAAGGAGAAAAAGCGCTTAGAGCACTTAGATCTACCTGGAACCCATCCAGCAAAATCAACTGCTGAGCAGCACCATTATTCCAGGTGGTTCGTCCCCGCATAAACAAATTAGGATTATCATATCCTGGCTCGCCAGAACCCGTATTAACCGTAAGGCCCGGAATACGACCCTGTAGTGTGTTCAGCAGGTTGCCTGAAAACATTTTTTCCAGCTCCCTGCCGGAAAGTGTGAAAGTGGCCGCTGTATTTCTCCAGCTCCTTTCCTTTCTTAAGCCCAGGTCTACCAGGCGGTTCAACTCCGAGCTGTCTTTAAACTGCTCTTCTTTTGAGCGGTCTGTAGCAACTGTCTGTGCATTAACAACACCTACACTACATAACACACCCAATAAAGCAAGCAGCGATCTATATTTTTTTATCATTTGATATTGAATTAGAATTATGTCAATGATTACCTGCTACCAACCAGGATTTTGTCCCAACCAGCCTGCACCATCTCCCAAATAATTATTGCTTACCTGTGCGTTAGAGAAAGGCAGGTAATAATATTTCTTTGGCCAAACCCTGTTCATAAATGAAACAATCTTCCAGTTGCGTTGTAAGGCACCTGAAGTATTGTTTGCTTTGGTTTGAAACCCGTGTAAAACAACATTCAGCGTAGAATAGGCTTTCAACCAACGTTGCAGGTCATTCAGCCGGTGCCCTTCGTAAGCCAGCTCAACGGATCTTTCATTTTGTACAGCTTCTCTGAAGGCTTCTACTGATCCCGGATTTTTATCAGGCATACCCGCTCTTTTACGGATCATGTTCAGGTAGGTTGTCGGCAGTCCACCCGGTCCGGCATATTCGTTCATAGCTTCGGCATAATTGAGATAGAACTCAGCCAGCCGAAAAATAGTCCAGGCAAAATTCCGGTCATCCCAGTTATTGATACGGGCAACATATTTATACGTTTCCAGTGCATAGCCATCTTCACCCGCATCACTACGTCCGTAATCAGTGGTGGGTGATTTACCGCCATCACCGATATAATACGGAATAGTACCTATCTGGCTATTGTACCACATGCCATCATAGGTAAAGGTTTGATAAAAGCGGGGATCTAAATTCTGTTCCTGTATCCAGGTAGGAAAGTCAACGCCGGTAGCTGTTAAAGGTATTGTCCATTTAGTACCGTCCTTTTTTCATACAGCTGCGCAAACTCAATAGGAACATTGTTTTTAACAGCCCAGCCGCCCATACGCACTTTCGACATAAGGTATTTGCCGAATAGCCATCCGTTATTCGATATCCACATGTGAGCAGTGTTTACAAGAATCAGCTCCTTATTGGCATTCACATTAAAAGTGGCTTCATAATCACCCAATCCTTCGAAATTATCTGTCCGTGGCGTTGTTTCAGCTTTACCCGTTTGGTAAATGCCTCCGCCTGCCGCAATTGCTGCGTCAATCACCTCTTTAGCCGCATCTGCAGCAATCTTCCAACGCTCTTTATCATAAGATGGATAAGCCAATACCGTATCACGTCCATCTCCGTAACGGGCTTCCGCTATCTCAGCGGTCATACTAACAGGCGTATTATATAATGGACTGGCAACATATAGCAGCATACGGGCTTTCAGCGCTTTTGCAGCTACACTTGTGATCCTGCCAAAATCGGCTGGTCCCCAGGTGGCAGGCAATAAACGGGCTGCCTGATCGCACCAGCTAACAATGCTATCCGTTACCGTTTTAACCGCGCTGCGCCGCACATCCAGTTTTTTTGTACCATCCAGCGGTTCTACCACAATAGGGATACCTCCATACTGACGAAACAATTCAAAATGCTGGAAGGCGCGGCAAAATAACGCCTGGCCTTTTACCTGGTCTTTCCAGGATTGAGAAGCATCGCTTACATCATCGATCTTCTTTAAAATGATATTGGCCTGGCGAATGCCTGAGTAATGATTGCCAAAACCGCCACGATCTACGTTACCATCTGCAGTTTGATTACCGGTTGTATAAGCCGCTGCATTGTTAGACAGCCCTACCCAGCTATAAGTGGGGAATATATAATAAACAGCGTCTGTTAGCATATCCGGCCGTGGCATTTCATTACCATTATCACGCGGAAACCAGGAAGGGATGCAAAGATTATACATACGGGCTACAGCCATATCCGCATTAATTTGTGTACTAAAAACTGTATCCACTGTAAAAGTGCCGCCATTCGGTTTTTCCAGGAAATTCTTATTGCACCCAACACAAAGCAAAGCAGCACTTATCAGAACAGCAGCAATCACCCAATAGTGTGTCTGTTTTAGTTTCATCGAAACAATAGGCTCTTCCGAAGAGGAGTCCGAACAGTTATCGTTTATATAATCGTTGTGTGAATTATGTACGTTTCGTTTCATTTGTTAAGTTTAAAAATCAAACAATCGTTCTTTTAGTCTGAATCTTTGATTTCTTTAGAAATTCAAATTGACACCCATATTATATGTTTTATACAATGGATATCCCTGGTTTCCCAGATTCTCCGGGTCGCCCCAGATCTTTGCTTTCGACCAGGTATACAGGTTGTCTCCATTTACATAAATGCGGGCGGACTTCACACCCAGGCGGGTCATAAAGGCTTTGGTAAGCGTATATCCAATAGTCATGTTCTGTAAACGGGTATAGGAAGTATTGATCAGGAAATAAGTATTGCCGGCATTCTCTGCCCCAAAGCCCGAAGCACCTTTGTCGTAGCTGGGAGAAGGGAAAATAATTTGATCTCCATTATTATAACGATCCAGGCTGAAGCGATACATATCTACATCAAACAAGGCTTGCTGTTTATCGAAATGATAGGTATTCATAGCGCCTCTTGCTACGCCGGCCATTCCTGCAAATAGAGCTGATACGTCGAAACCTTTAAACCGGAAACCAAGGGTTACACCATAACTATAAATAGGCGCAGTTGAGTAACCTTGTCTTACACGATCTTTCTCATTGATCAGGCCATCGCCATTAACATCTACCAGGCGAATATCACCAGGTTGTAAAGAGCGGCCGCCAAAGCCCAGGTCTTTAACATAAACCGGGTTACCATTTACGTCGTTATAGGTTTTACCATCTTTTAAAGCCAATACCGGTTGAGAAAGAATAGGATTACCATTACCATCAATAGCATAAAACTGCGACCAGGAAGTATACAAACCATCTGCCGTTAACAAAAGCTGCTGACCATTGGGCCTGCCCGTAGATGCCTGGTACTCCAGGCCAGGGAAAACAGCCTCGTCTCTGAAAATGATCTTGTTTCTCTGTATCGCACCATTGGCATTTAAAAAGAAATTAAAGCCTCCGATATTTTCGTTATAGCGAACCTCGAAATTATGTCCCCAACTTTTTACCTTACCCAGGTTGTATGGGGGCAGGTTTGCAGCAACGATCGAAGGAACTGTACCCCTGTAGGAAAGAATATCAGAACGATTTCTGATGAAATACTCGTATGTTATGGAAAGCTTGCTCCTGAAAAACCGGGTATCCACGGCAAGGTTTATTTCCTTAGACACTTCCCAGGTTACATTGGGGTTTCCTAAAGCTGCTTCATCCACTCCATTGATATAACGTGGCGTGTTACGATCGCCAAAAGTATAGCCCGTATTATTTTTCCAGGTATCAGGGAGGTACAGGTACCGCGCACCACCAATACGGTCGTTACCCACTTCACCATAAGAACCCCGGAGTTTAAGGAAGCTAACAATATCATTTTTTTGATAGAACCCTTCGTTGGTTATGATCCATGAACCGGAATAGGAGGGAAATAGTCCATAGCGGCTACCCTCAGGGAAGTTCTCAGAACCGTTATAAGTAACTGCGTACTCAAACAGGTATTTGCCGTTATAGTTATAACCTAAACGACCTGTTGTGCCCTGATAGCCAGCAGGCAGTTGAAATTGCAGATTAGGGTCAAAACGCTTTTCCCTGTTGGCAAGCAACATCCCAGAAACGGCATGCTTACCAAAGCTGCGGTTGTAATTAATGGTTCCTTCCAGGTACATCTTACGCCATTTGCCCAGGAAAAAGTCGGAATTAATAGTAGGTGGCTGCAGTTCGTTTCGCTGAGATAAAATCGGATCTAGCGGATCGCCATTTGGGTTGGGCCGCATATCATATAATAGCGGCAGGTAACGGCCGTAACTTCTGCTGGCGAAATAGCTATCATAAGAGCCGATCACGCGTACCTGCAGACCCTGTGTAATTTTGTCGAGCTTATAGGTTGCTAACACGGCTGAGTTTAAAATACTGTTATTGGTTTTGTTCCAATAGTTGGAGTTTTCTGTTGCATACATGGGATTATAACGATCATCCCCATTGGCGTTTAACGGAACTACATATTTTCCATTCACCAGGCCCGGCGAGCTCATTGGAAAAGCCCATAGAATCCTTTTTCCCAGATATAGGCATCATTATCCATACCGCCGATGGTAACGAACTGGGTACCGAGATTGAGTTCGATTTTAAAATCTTCCGTCACATCAAAGTCAAGATTACCACGCAGGTTATAGCGTTTTTTGTTAAACTGCATGTCTTTATCATAGGCCATATAATCTGTACGGAACAAACCGTCCTGGTTTAAATATCCCAGCGATACAAAGTACCGCATCGACTTGCTGCCGCCGCGCATATTTACGTTAGCCTGCGAAGTGCTGGTGGCATCTCTGAATAACATTTTCTTCCAATCAGTATCAGGATGAAAGTATGGATCATACCAGGGGTTGCGCTCTCCATTAGCCAGTGTGGGCGTATGCGCATTTTGAAAATAGCGAAGATCATTATCGCTAAAGTTAATAGACCCATCTGTGCGCCAGTTAGCATCCCGCTTCCGTACAAAATCGTCCCAGGTTTTGATGTCCGGATCTTTTGCATGTTTTACCCAGTAGTCGCCTAAAGCCTGTTCGTTAAGCAGGGTTGCATATTCGTAGGAGTTCACAAAGCGCGGTAAATTGGTAAAAGATGACCGGGCTGTTTGACCCGTGAAGTTGATGGAGGGGTTGTACTGTTCAGACCTCTTTTAGTGGTGATCAGGATTACACCGTTGGCGCCCCGTACACCATAAACCGATGTTGCAGCAGCATCCTTTAAAATACTGATGCTTTCTACTTCGTTCGGATCAATATCATCGTAGGTATCCCGCGCGATACCATCCACCATAATGAGTGGAGATGTTTGGCCGGTGTAAGTACCTGTACCACGTATGTTTAATGATGCGCCATCTGATCCGGGTTTACCCGAGCTCTGAATGGCCACAAGGCCGGCTAACTGGCCTTTTAAAGCCGTACTGATATTAGGAACCGGCGCTTTTACCAGCTCGGCACCCGATACAGTGCTTACCGAAGAAGTCAGGAATTCCTTTCGTTGACGACCATAACCCACGTTGATAATTACGGCATTCAGGCTGTCTTCAACAGTTCGCATTACCACGTCAATACGGTTTCGCCCGTCCACAGGCACTTCCTGGGTAGTGTATCCTACGTAGGAAAATACCAGGACAGCATTTTCGCTGATGCCGGATAGCGAATACTGCCCCGAAGTATTAGTAGCCGTACCTACTTTCGAATCTTTAACAGCTACAGATACATCACTCAGCGCTACGCCCGCTGTGTCAGTAACACGACCAACTATATCCAATACCGTAAAAGCGGCATTTGATTTGTTTTTTGGTAAGACCGGGGAATAGCACTTTTATCTTTTTTGAGCGGTTCAACCTCAGCAGATGCCTCCTGGATACAAGAGGCCGTTGTTAGTAACAGCAGGGTTGATAGAAAAAGCCGCCAGAACCTGTTAGGCGTTCTTTTAGCTTTTCGCCTTTTTAAATCAGCATACACCTTATAAAACATAATTTCTTGTGTTTGTAATCGTAAAGAGGTTCTTTACATTTTTTGTTAAAAAGTTTAGCTTAAGCAATGCAAACGTTCTGCAACATGCAGATCGCGTTTAGTGGGATCGGCAATTCAATGTTGGTTTTTTCTCATTTTCTCAATTTTGATTTATCAATGGCTTTACAATACTTTTATCAATGGTCCCTCTACCGATTGTCGTAACCGCGGCGTTTAAGTTTAACGACAACATCGCCAGCCGATACTGTTTAGTTACCGGTTGTTCATCCTTCATTCCGATGCTGAAATTTTGAACAAGCAGTTAATTACCGGCCTGACTGTTACGCCGGGACTATCTTTTCCATCTCTGAAAATATTTTTGCAATCGTTGGATTTTCAGACTTTTCAAAACGCTTTATTCCCTTTTATTACAATCTCCTTTTTACCCAAAGCAATTTTTGATTAAGAACGATCCTGGCAACAATTCCGGCTTAAAGCAAGCATCATCATTTAAAAGTCTGGTACAAATTTGGTGTTTCAAGCACCCTATTCCAAAAAAAGGGCTACGTTAAAAATACGTTAACAGGAAATTTATTGATTGATTTTCAATATGTTAAGTGCGTCTATTGTTTTTCAACACTACGCTTTCCCGTTTTTTGCTCAGATCGCTGGTTTCAAGATCTAATTAAGCCCTTTTGTAAAATATGATCATGCCGATCTTCAACTATAACGGACGGACATACTATGCTGCACAAACAAATCGACAAACAGGAGGACTGAAATAACGATATAAGAATCGCAGACGGCATTGGCTGCCGGTAAAGAGATCGACCTTTAAACAGGCTATACCGGAGACAGCTGCCATTATAACCTGGATAAATTAAATTGAAAAATAATAAGATGGTCAGGTATAAAGCATGCCATTACATTGCAATCAGTTTCTCTGGTTAAATGGTATGCTTTACGCGATAGCTCTGATCAAATAATTTGGCCAATAATCTTATAGTTTCAATTTGATATGGATTTTAGACAAGCCATGTGCAAACAATACCATTAATATAGTCCAGGCAACTGAGCCGCCAATGGCCAGTAACATATTTTCGCTTTGCTTATAAAAAAATAACGGGATACCCCAGCCCCAGCAGGCAAAATAAATAAGATCCGGCGCTAAATAAGTAGTCAAAGAGTTTCTGCCGGCTATATTAAAGAGTGTTGCCCATTTTACTATTTTCAGCACATCGGTACAATAATATACAATGGCAAATAGTAGTATGCTGATACCGTTACAAAGCATTGCCCAACTGGGAGTCCCATAGATCTTAGATATAATAAACCAATTACGAAGCATAAAACCGCCTATAACAGCTAGAATGCCAGCCAGCAGCAGCCACTTTAATAGTCGTTTTTTTCTGCCTGCTGTTGTTTGATCAATATGCCTATGGTCAAACCCGCCAGTACAATAGATGGAACATTACCATTAAGCACTACTCCAAAGATGTTACCGGCAACACCTCCGATATGTAGCTGGCCGGATTGTGCTAGAATATTTAGTACAACAAATAGCCCCCATGATACAGCAGCCATAACCAATCGCTCTCCTATCAGTAAATACACCAGTGCTGCGGTGAGATATCCCCAACCGATCAAACCCAATATACCCCACCAGCCTGTTTCCAGCCATTGGATATCACCAGGCGAACCTGCCTTAAAAATCGCAACCAGGTATATTAATCCGGCAAACCCAGCCAATTGCAGTATAACAAACAATGGTTGTAAACCCTTTTTACGGGGATAGGCATTCCATACCAGGAACACGCAGCTATACATCAACACTTTCCAAAGTAGTTCAGGCATACCTGTTAGCTCTTCATTGACCCGGCTGCCGTTCAACATCAAAACACCTATGATGAGTAAGCTAACCGCTCGAAATAACACATGCAATAACAGCCGGAACCGGGTATCTCCTTTTTCTGCCGGGCTGCCATAGCATAAGGGATGGAAAGCCCTGCCATAAAAAGAAACCCCGGAAACACCCAGTCGGCCAATCCCATACCGTCTGTTTCGGCCTTTGTATGCACCATCCACGAAGGAACGCCTGGCTCAAAGAGATCATTCACCAATAACATCAGGCATAGGGTTATGCCCCGCATAATATCGATCGAAAAAACCCTGCCTGAAGGTGTGGTAGCCTGTGTCATTATACTATTTTTTAAATGGATCGCCTTTTTATCAGCACCTACAACCCAACGAAATGCATCTATAATTAATTTATTCTGTGTAGCATCAGAAAAAATATTATCGCCATGGCCCATATTCAGGTATATCATGCGATAATCCGTATTGGTCCAAACCACGGGCGTATCTCCATCCGGTAAAATATCCTTAAGACCTAATGGATAATTATCTACTGATAGGCTGGCCAACACTTTTACTTTTTTATTTTCGCGTGGGCTGGGTTTCCATTGGTACCACTCATTTAGCGGAGCAATAAAAGTAGATGGCAAAGCCTTAGTTACAGGGTGTTTGTTATCATCTACCACCAGCTTGGCCGGTAAAGGAGGCCAGCTATTGCGGTTGAATACGCCGCCGCCCAGGAAATTGACAAACCAGGGCCAGTTAGTGGTACGATCATTATAGGCGGCTACATGAAATCCCAACCATCCGCCGCCCGTTTCCATATACTTTTCAAAGGCTTTTCGTTGTTCGTTGCTGTGGGGAAAATCATTGATCATCATCAGCAACTGGTAGTCCTTTATCTTCTCGTCAGTAAGGTCAGACATGCGGCTGGTAGTATCGAACACGAAGCCATTTCCTATGGTAAGTCCCTTAAAAAATTTTATAGCATCATCTGCAAATTCCACATGTGCCCGTTCTACATGTTTATTATAAAAGGCGAGCACTTTAAAACGAGGATAACGCTGTGCCTGTGCATTAATACAGGTACTCATAAGGGCAACTGTCAAGATCAATGAAACTAGTTTTTTCATTTTATATCTATTTTGATTGAATGGATGTATGAGTTGAGGAACCAAGGAAAGATCGCCTGCTATTATTTCTTTAAACCCCATTTAATAGCATTGGCAAACATTTGGGTAAACGCTGGTGTTGCTACCAACGAAGCGCTATGACCTATGAGGAAATAAACATTCTTTGCTTTCTTCTTGCTGTTGCTCCAGATCACCGGGTGATCGCCCATTTTTACGTCAGATGCAGGCTGATAGCTGGATTCATCTACCGTTGCCAGTACATTTACGTTGGTGCGGGGATTCTTATCAAAAGTATACCATTCATCATCCGGAATGGAAAACAAGCGTGGCAGGCTTTTCATTACTGGGTGACCAGCTGCTTCCACCCATACATTTGCTGTAGCTTTTTTGGCGATATAGGATTTGAAGCGAATGCCTCCCATAAAATCTGAGAACCAATTCCATATAGGGTAACCATCAAATTCGCCCAAGAGTGTAGCATGATGAAAACCGATCCATGATCCAAGGCCCTGATCGATATACCTTTCAAAAGCTGCCATTGTTTTGGGTGTCCAATTGTATGGAGGATAATTTAGTTGTATAAAAAGACGATAGCAGGCAAGCGAGTCATGCTCTATCTCGCGCGGATGGTTGATCACTTTTAACTCCAGCTTGTTTTTGTCCGCGAATGCTTTTAACCAATCTAATGCAGCAGCAACAAAACCCTCATGTCCTCCTCCTCTTTCCGTTAATACCAATACTTTGGTTTTTGCCGGAGGATGAGGCAGCGCGGCATTTAATGAAATGCACGCAATCCAACTAATTAAAATAGTAAAGAAGACTCGTTTCATGTACAAGTTTTTTTGATCAGAAAATTGCAGTTATTTTTCTTTTGGCGCTAAAGCAGTTACAGCCTGCAGAAACCAACCCGTATGCGGAATCCATTGCTCGCTCCAGCGCCATTCGTTCCCATTATCCTCCACTTTAAAATCGATGCCTGAGCCGTCAGCATTTCCATCTTTACCGGTAATACCGTTAGAGATACCGCCTTTACCCGATCCGTGCCCGTACATAGATGCCATATAAGGCACATTCTTATGGCCATATCCATACATCATGCACATCCCATATGGATTTTTACCCAGGATCCATGCTACCTGGTCGAATGCATATTTCAGCAATTGAGATTGAACACCCCATTCGTTGTTAGAAGGATATACCAGGCGGCCGCCAACGATCATCGCTGCTGTAAGTGAGGCCAGCCGGGCATCTTCACCCTGCCACCACCAGCCACTTTCATTTTGGTGCGGGATAAAAAAGCCTGATTTCAACCTGCCATTTACACTGAAGTGCTGACGTGCGTAACCAAACGGATTAGCAGTGCCCGCAGTAACTTTCAAATTATAATCAATAGCCGTCTTAATAGTACGCAATGCCTGCTTTCGGAAGTCTGCGTTCTTTTCCATATCCAGGTAACGGGCTAATGATATTACAGGTAATCCGGCATCAGCTGCATGCCAAAAGGGCCTGTTTTTATCATCAGCAATAAAATAACCGTCGGCTGATAAACGCCTGTTCAGATTGGATGCTCGTTGCCGGGCTTCCGCCTGGTAAACCTTTCTGCCGGTGGCCAGCCATAGTTCGCTGGCAGCCATCAGTGCACAGTAATCGTCGATAATATTATCCTTACCGTCATCAGCATATTTCAGACTATTAACCATTACATGCGCAAATGCTCTTTCGGCACCGGCAAGATATTGGGCCGAATTGTAGTCCCGGTTCTTTTTCCAGGTGGAGATACGCGCTAATGCGGCGATAGCCATTCCTGCGCCCTCTCTCCAGGCACACTGGTAATCGGAGGTTGTTTTACTATCAGCCAGTAGTCCTACTACCCTTCTTTCTTCAGGGTCTTTTTTAAAGTAAGAAAAGAGCGTCATATAAAAATAACCTTCATCAGAAAGTGAGCGTAGTAAATAGTCAGCTCCGTATAAAGCTTCATCCTTAAAGGCGGCTTCAATGCCGGCTTGCCGTATAAAACCCGGAAGTTGTTCAGCTGTATTAATAAAAGACCAGGTAACCATGGGTATTTGTTGAGGCAGCATAAAATTGGTGTAAGCCAAATGGGAAAAGTATTTACTTACATCACCCGATGCGTCACACCAGCCCCCACGCAGGTCCACCCGTTTCTCAGATCCATATAGCAACACATGCTTGTCGGCTCCCAACTCTTCGGGAGATGCAGCCCTTTGATGCTGAAAGAACTGCAGGATAGCCGGAATACCTATTGCTGGAAGAGCATGCTGTTGAATAGAGAAATAATAAGAGCTATCCGCCTTCTCTGCCAGCTTCACCACCAGGCAGTAAGTTCCGGGTGATTTGAAGGCGGAAAAATCAGCCACCGCATACCAGTCTTTATCTGACCAATCTTTTACCTGCTGTGAAGCCTGCAGTAAGCCGTTAAACACTACTTTACCACTGCTCTTTTCTACCAGCTCAAACCTGGTATGAATGGTAGCGGGGTTATTGGTTTTTACAATGCCTGTTTTATAACCGTTTTGCTCATAGGCTACCTGGTTAACAAATATCTCTACCCCACCGGCACCAGCACACAAGCCAGGGTAAATCAAAAATAAAAACAAAGCGCCGCCAAGATCTTTTTCATACTACAGCATAATCGTTTGAATGGAGTGTGCCGGTGACCGCACTTCAACCGCGTGATTGGCTATCCATAGGTTATACGTTAATGCTTCATTACTTTTATTCATCACTATAATGGCGATTGTACCATCGGGATTTTTAAAAGCTGTAGTCAGCAAATTAGTACGATTTACAGAAGCTATAATACGTTTAGCGCCTGGGCGTATGAACTTAGAGAAATGACCGATATAGAAATAGGCATTGGTATAAATGAGCTTATTAGTTTTTGTATCGGCATGTACAGGTGCAAAGCAAAAATTACCCACATGGTTAGGACCTCCATTTTCGTCTAACAGTATATTCCAATCTGTCCAGGCAACCGTTCCGGCATTAAAGTCGTTGATCATCGACATGCCATAACGTTCTCCCAGGCTCCAGTTATTGATACTATCCATGGAGAATTTTTCTTTGCAGCCTTCTGTAAATATCAGGTTCTTGGAGGGGAATGCTTCTGCGGTTCTTTTCAGGTTGTCAAACATCATATCGCTACCCGTCCAGGTTTCGTACCAGTGAAAACCGATACCCCAAACATACTTGGCAACCGCGGGATCTTTTAAAGTAACACTGGCCCGCTGGTAAATCAGGTCGCGGTTATGATCCCAAATGATTAATTTTTTGTCGCCCATATTGGCTTTTTGCAGGGTAGGTCCTAAAGCTGTTTTTATAAAATCGGCTTCATCTTCTGCTGTGTAAATACAACTTTCCCAGCGCTGCGTTGCCATAGGCTCGTTTTGTACCGAAAGCCCCCAAACCGGAACGCCTTCCTGCTTTAACGCGTTTATATATTTTACATAATAATTGGCCCATGGTTGATAATATTGCTTCAGTAACTTGCCACCGGAAAGCATATTATTGTTATCCTTCATCCAGGCCGGAGGGCTCCAGGGACTTACATATAAATTAAGCTTACCACCTGTAGCTGACATAGCTTGTTTGATCATAGGAATTTTAAACTGCTTGTCGTGCGATATATCAAAACTTTTTAGTGATACATCGTTATCTTTCACATAAGTATACATGTCACTGGAGAAGTCGCAGCTGTTGATATTTGTTCTCGCAAGGGAATAGCCTATACCCTTGTTCAAATCGTAATAGGCTGTCAATAAGTCCTGTTGTTTATCTTTTGAAAGTTTAGCAAAAGTTTCAGCCGATGCATCAGTAATAGCGCCTCCTATGCCTACGAAGTTCTGGAAGGTTTTGGTGGGATCAACAAAAACACAAACCTGCGTTTCTTTCGGTTGCTCTAATGGCAAAAAGCTTTTCCTGATACCGTTTTGCTTATCTTTTCCCCGGTACTCTCCGCTGTAGTAAATACATTGATCGTTCTTTTAGACAACGGTACTTGTTGCGCGTTGGCTGCTATACATACAAAAGCTGTAAACAATGAGATCCACTTGCTCATTAATAAAACAATTTTAAATTCTTAATAATAAATTTGAATGACGCTGAATTACCAAACTATAGTGACTATCGTATTAGCTGTTACAGTATAAGAGGCCTGTTTGCCGTTAAAGTTGATAAAGAAATCTTTATCAGTATTTTGCTCGTTTAGTACCAATAAAACCTTTTTGCCCTGCGGTGTTACAAAGGCCACATTAGATAAGCCTTCAACTTCTGTACTGAATATACGCTTAGAGCCATCGGGTACAAATTTTGAAGCATGGGCAATAATATAATACCCCACGTTCCTGTTTACATGATCTCCATTAATCGTTAATGCACCTTTACATTGTGTACAACCTCCCGGGGTATGGGGTTTATAAGCCGGATCGCTGGCAAGGTTCCATTCCAAAGCCACACGGCTCCAGTTTTTCATAGTACCTATGATCACATTTTTTGTATGCCATTTCAGGTCACCGCTAAAGGTACCGGTAGAGCCGGTCCATTGTTCAGTAAAGTAGAGATTCTTATCAGGATGCGCGTTATACACCTGGCTCATGGCACTTACATTGCCCGCATACAAATGAAATGCTGAACCGTCGATGTATTTTTTGCGTCCGGATCATTGAGAATGCTGATGGGATAATCAGGCCGGTCGAGGTTGTGATCATATAATATTATCTTGGTTTTAATATTTGCTGTACTGAAAGCGGGGCCCAACGCTTCTTTAATAAAATCCCTCTGTTGATCTGCCAGCATTAATAAGCTGGGATTATTACCCGGATGTAACGGCTCATTCTGAATAGTTAGCGCATCGATTGTAATACCTTCTGCCTTCATCGCCTGTATATACTTTACAAAGTACCTGGCATATGATTCATGATATTCTCTTTTCAGGCTGCCTCCCTTCGTGGCGCCATTGTCTTTCATCCAGGCAGGCGGACTCCAGGGTGATACCAGTATTTTGATTTTTGGGTTGATAGCGAGTATGTTTTTTAATACCGGGATCAGATCCTTTTTATCCGGAGCGATGCTGAACTTGTCCTGGTTAATATCCGTTTGTCCGGAGGGCAGGTCGTTATAACTGAAAGCAGCAGGATCAAGATCAGATGCGCCAACGCTTAAACGCAGATAGCTAACACTGATGCTATTCTCATCATTACCGAAAAGTTCCTGTAATAAAGCTGTCTTTACGGAGGGACTGAGTTGGTTGATCAATGTTGCACTTCCGCCTGTGAGCGTATAACCAAAGCCATCTATACCCTGGAAAGACTGTGCTGTATCTATCTGGAAGACCGGGCCCGTAGCAGTACCTGGCACGAACTGGATCGTATTTATTTTTTTAGCAACACTGAGGAATCAGCCCTGGTTGCCCAAACAGTTAAAGAACCCTTGCCCGGTAATGGCGGCTGAGGCGGCGTACCAGCACCGGGACTGGCAGATTTGTTGCATTGCGCATAAATCGACACCAATGCAATCAAGCTGATGGCCGCTATATTTCGTTTATAAGTCATACAATTTATTTATTATTTAAGATCAGCAACAGAAATTATCATGTTCTCCGACCCATCACGCATATTTGAACAAACAATGAGAAGCGTAACCTGGCGCGCTTTACTTGGATGACGGTGACACCGTAAAATCCAGGAATTCAAATCCGCCTTTTTCTATATAAATCTTTAACCCATGTACTCCTTTTGTTAATCGTACCGCTGTGGTTGAGGTTTTGCCCCACTGTTTTGCGGATGATGCAGGCAGATCAACCCGGGCCAGCTTTTTTCATTATCCAAAATTGTCAACGCTCCCCGGGCGCTATCTGACCTTGTGCGAAACTCAAACCGGTAATTGCCGGCTTTCTTCACCGAAACCGTGTATTGCAGCCATTCACCATCTTCAATATGAAAGATGTAGTGATCATCGTTTTCCCGTTTTATATCAACGCCATCATTGCGGTAGGTCCATCCCCGGTTACCGGCCGTATTAACACCTGGGGTATAATGATAGCTGGCAGTATCTCTGTCGAAATAAGCTACCCTTTGAGCACCCATATCAAAATCTACTGCTTTAATAATAAGAGAACCCGTGTTTAATTCATGCTGCTTAAACGGTATCGCCGTGTTATTTTGTACCTGCCTGAACATAGCATCAGCAACATCTGCGTGAAATACGTTATGCTCCAATACTGCATTATTCAACCATTGATCGAGTATATTCCAGGCTTCTTCCTTAGGTAGCTTAGGTCCTTTACCTGACCAGTCTGCCAGTAATTTATCGTATCCTTCAGGCCTCTTAATTTCGAATGGATTATTAATGTTCATTTTCTTATGCTGCCACCAGGCCCAGCCAATGCCGTTTTCTTCACACAATTTTATAGCTTCACTAAACCAGGTATTAGAGTTTTCGCCTGATTCACCCAGCCATATTGGAATATTGTATTGATCTCTCAGATCTAAAAAATGCTGGATCGTTTTAGTAGTGTTGAAGTTGCCATACTTATGAAAGCTTAATGCCATATTGCTGTCCCATGGAGGTAGCATTCCCCTGTAATTATTTCCAAAACCGTTTCCTTCTATAATGATCAAATGTTGGGTATCAACTTCCCGTATGGCTTTGGTAATATCCTCTGATAGTTTTCTTAACGGGATATTTTGCTGCTCATTGGTTCCTCTTGTATCTTTTGCATCCTGAAATCCCCAGTTCGTTTCGTTCAAAATATCGTATCCACCTATCCAGGGTTCTGTTGCATAACGTGCTGCCAGTTTTCTCCAGAGTGCAATGGTTTTGTTCCGGTTCGCGTCACTTTCCCATAATGATGGCTTAGCAGGATCCCGGTCGGCAATAGCAAGGTCGTTGCCTTGCCCACCCGGCGCTGCGTGCAGGTCCAGTATCAGGTATATCTTATTGGCGCCGCACCATTTCAGCAAACTGTCTGTTAAAGCAAAGCCTTTCTCCAGCCAGGTGTCTTTTCCGGCTACGGGCTCTTTATCTACCGGTAGCGTATATAAAGCATAGTGCATGGGAAGCCTGATAGAATTAAAACCCAACGAAGCCAATGCATCAATATCCTTTTTTGTAGTATGCGTTGTTAACCATCTTTCATAAAACTCAGCAGCTTTTTCGGTTCCTACAGAGGCTTCGATTTTCTCCCGGATACGGTATTGCTGACCTAAATTGCTTAAGCTATACATGTAGCCCTCCTGCAACATCCAACCACCCAGGCCCATGCCCCTCAGTATGATTTCTTTCCCCTTATTATCTACTATTCTTTTCCCCTCGGCTTTCAAAAAGCCCTGACCCATGGAAGAAGAAATACCTGGGAGGCTAATGGTAACCAGCAAAAGTCCCCTGACAAACTTTATCATATTATCGTTAGATTTTCTTTGCAACTGTCCCGGAAGACGGCCGACTTAGTTATGGCAATTTTTACTCTTTACTTTTTTATATTCTTATTATGGTAAAAGGCAAAGACTATTTAGAGTGTACAAATTTGCCGGGTGTTTAACTGTTTTCCAAAAAATATGCTACGTCAAAAATGCATCAACCGGTAAAATAATAATTGAAAATCAAACAGTTGTAAGCTGTATTAAAATTTCAGCCACGCCATTCTGCTTTTGTGAAGAATAATGAACATCCTAAATATTTGATATTACCTCCTACGATTCTCCTTCAAACCTGATCAAAAAATCAGCCAGGTGAATATCGCCGGGCAGCAGGAACTTTTTGCGTAACCGAAAACGGGCTGTTTCTACCCCGCGTACAGAAATATTCATCAGCTGCGCTATCTCTTTGGTAGATATATTTAATTTCAGGTAGGCACAAAGTTTAAGATCGTTGGCTGATAAGGAGGGGTAGCTATCTTTTAGATGCTGCAGGTAATTATTATGTACTTTATCGAAATGAAAAGAGAATTGTTCCCATTCCTGTTGCTGATCGAGTTCTTTATCAATTGTCTTGATGATCTTTTGAAACTCCTTGCCAGACTTTTCAAGATCGGGCATACTTTTATAAGATTGCAGACTCTCTTTTAAGTTAGACATCACCTCGATCTTTCTTACCAGATTCATTGCGGAGGAAGCCAGTTCCTTGTTGCTATGGTCCAATTCAGATTGTAATTTATCGGCAGTAAGCTGTATGATCTTTTTTCATTCTCCCGGGCTTCCAGCTCTAGCCTCAGTTCCAAATTGCGCTGCTTTTCTTCGTGCTCCCGTTTTTGTTGTAATAGCTTTTTTGCTGGTCTTTAAAATCCCGCAGCCGTTGGTATTTTAAGAGCAACCCAAACAACCCGATCGCTGCAAGAATGTATAAAATAAAGGCCCACCAGCTTTGATACCAGGGAGGCAATATGATAAAACTATAAGAAGTTGGTTTTGATTCTTCGTCTCCCAGCTTACATTTTACCCAAAACGTGTATTTGCCGGCAGGAAGATTACTAAATTCCTTCTCGGTTTTTTCTCCCCATCCAGACCATTGCTGATCGAACCCTTCCAGGAAATAACTGTACGCTACATCTTCCGGATGGCTATACTCAAGGGCTGTAAAACTAAGGGTGACACCCGATTTGCTGTACCTGATATGAGGACTTGCCGGATCGTAAGCATAACCACCAAACAACAAACTATCCTTTTCATTAATCAGGGTCTTCACACTTCTGATCAGTACAACCGGTTTTGTTCTGCTGTTGTTATAAGACCTGAGGTTTAAGTGAAAGAAGCCTTTTTCAGCGGCTATCAATACATTACTGCTATCTATAACATTGATGTGTTCAAAATTATAAGTAAACTTATCTTCCAGCTCAGTAAAATAGGTTTTACGTGTAAATCCGATGATTTGCCGGCAACGCCAATTCTTTTTCCCTGGGTAAACCAGATATTTCCGTACCGGTCTTCCATCAGGTAATTTAAAGGGGTCTTCCCGAATATTTTTTCGAAATATGCCGATCTGATAAACTTATCCCTTTTTGTATCATATTCAAAAATGCCGTTATCATCTGCCAATATCAGTTTGCCGGTTATTTTAAATATCCGGTTATTATTATTGCTGATGACTTTTTCTTTATCCGTATAGGCCGTCACTACCAGTGCCCGGTTTTTATCAGGCAACACTCTGAAAATTCCTCTGTAAGGATGCCCGATCCAGATTACACCGTTATGTTGAACTACAAACCTGGCAGATTCGCTGTGTAATCCGGCAGCATGGAGCTTCACCGTTCCATTAACCTGGTCAAAAAAACTGATGCTGTTATAAGTTCCGGCCATTATCTGTTTGGAATTCCCATTACCATAAGGCTGAAACCCCCAGTATCCGATACTTTTGTCCAGCAAAACTGCTTCTCCATTATTAACATAGTAGGCTCCTGAAGCATGAGCGATAAACAGTTTATCATATACCACTGAAAGCCCCCATATCTCACCTTTGGAATTTTTTACCAGGCCAAATTGCCCGCGCGTTCTGCTTATGTCTGTTTCAGTTCCCAGCTGTGTATGATAAACACCGGCGGAAGTGCCAAGGTATAAATACTGATTATATATTGCCGAAGCAAACCCTGTATTGTGATTCTCTTTTTCAGGAAAAATATGTTTGATCGCATCCGTGTAATTGACTACATCGATACCATTATCCAATCCGAGCCAAATATTACCCTGTCGGTCTGTTTTTACTGAAAGCGTGTTCTGGCTCTGTAAGCCTTCATTTGTCGTGATACGCTCTAATAACTGTCCCTGCTGATCCAATACATAACAACCACCTAGCCGGGTTGCAACCAGCAGGTTTTTATCGGGTAGTATGAGCACCTGGTATATGCTTTGCCCGGCGACCTCTTTAATGGCGGGCGTTTCAAATGCTCTAAGACCTTTAGCATCTAGTATAAAAAAACCGAATTGCTGGGTTGCTATCAGCAAAGAGTCTTTACCAACCGGTAGTATTGAACGTACCGCCACACCGACCGGTAATTGATCTCCAAAAGGCAGCGGTTTCCAATGTTTACCCTTCTCAAATACCAGCAGTCCCTGGGTAGCATCATGAGCTATAACATTGTTCCCTACATCGCCAAGGAAAGACCAATAGTTACTGGTATACGCCTGTATTTTCCCTTTGCTTAGTACAAAAACCTTGGAGTTGATTCTGAAAAAACAGCATTATCTTTTTCACAAATATTCCATACATCTGTGAATGAATTGTCTTCAGGCGACAAGAGGGAATTAAGCGAATGATATACCAGGCGCCCTTGTTCATCCGGTTTAAAATAGCCAATCTGCCCCTGCCCTCCTACATAAATATTCCTGTTTTTTGAAACCATAACAGAGCGCAACGCAATTCCATTAGGTAAGCGATAGGTTTGCCAATATACACCATCAAAAGTGAGCAATCCATTGTTATTGGCAAAGTACATGATGCCTCTTTCGTCCTGGTCTATATCCCAGTTTTGATTGCCTCCCTTGTAGGCCTTTTTTGAATAATTGATAATAGAAGGATTTCCTATTACATTTTGCCCCGTACAGGGAAGTATCCACCATACGATGAATAGCAGCAAGAAACCGTTATACTTATAATCAACCATTGGCTTATATCTCAAAAGAGCGTAAATATATTTATTTATGAACCCCGCTCCTGTTTTTACGGATAAATGCAGTCTTTAAATGACAGCTGTATGCGCTGCTTAAATTATTCTGTCAAAGAAAAAGAGGATTTAAGACCTGAGTCGCTATTACCCCCAACCCATATATTAAACATGCCGCTTTCATATTTTTTTACGAGATCTAATCCATAAAAAGCCAGGTCGGCGCTGCTCAATTCAAATGTCACCAGTTTCGACTCGCCTGGTTTTAAACTGATCTTCTGATACCCTTTTAATTCTTTAACCGGGCGGGCTATAGATCCGGCAACATCCTGAACGTATAGCTGCACTACTTCTGTCCCCTCGTACTTGCCGGTATTTTTCAGGGTTACAGACAGTTTCAATTTTTCTCGGGGCGCTATCTTTGCGGCTGAAAGCTTCAGATCGTTATATTCAAAACTGGTATAGGAAAGTCCATAGCCAAAAGGAAAAAGCGGATCTCTTCCTGAATCCAGGTAAAAAGAACTGTTGCCCAGTGAGCTTTGTTTTGCCTCCAGGGGAATATCATCCAGCTTCATCGGATTTTTAGGCCCCGGTCTGCCGGTATTATTATGATTATAATACATAGGGATCTGTCCCACTTCCCTAACAAATGTAACGGGGAGCTTTCCACCCGGGGTGGCTTTTCCGTAAAGCAGGTCTAAAATAGCAGGCCCGCCCATGGTACCAGGATGAAAATTATACAATACGGCGTCCGCGTAAGGTAAATCACGCTCAATAGTTAATGGTCTACCCGCCATAATCACCAATACCACCGGCTTATTGGCTGCTTTTAGCGCGGCGAGCAGATCTGATTGAACACCTATGAGGTTTATATTGGATAGAGAATGCGCTTCACCCGAAAGAATAGCTTCTTCTCCCAGGAAAACAACTACCACATCAGCCTGTTTGGCTGCAGCTATTGCTTTATCAAAATTGCCTTTATTTTTATCCCTGCTAAATGCCAGCGCCGGCTCGTATACATAATTGATGTTTTTATACTCCGTCTGTAACGCTTTAAGCGGGGTTACGGTATGTTCTTTTTGTCCGTCAAAAACCCAGGTACCCATTTGGTCATGTGGCGCATCCGCCATAGGGCCTATAACAGCAATCTTTTTGCCGGCATCAAGCGGCAATAGCTGATTATTATTTTTTAATAGAACCGCTGATTTGATAGCGGCATCTCTGGCTGCGGCCAAATGAGCTGCTGAATAAACTTTAGTAGGCTGCCCTGTTGGAGCGAAGGGATTTTCAAACAAACCCATACGAAATTTGATACGCAGAATATTTTTTACCAATTCATCGATTGTTTGAAGGGATACTTTTCCGTCTTTGACCAATTGGGCTAAATTCTGGATATAGGTTTGGCTTACCATTTCCATATCAAGACCGGCATTAGCGGAAAGAGATGCTACCTCCTTCCTATCCGCAGCAAAACCATGCGGGATCATCTCCGACATAGAAGCCCAATCTGAAACCACGAAGCCATCAAACTTCCACTCTTTCCTTAGCACTTGTTTTAGCAGGAAGCTGTTTCCCGAAGCAGGTATGCCATCATTGTCGTTAAAAGAAGTCATCACGGTTGCAGCACCTGCTTCCACCGATTTCCTGAAAGGCTCCAGGTACGCATTCCGTAGTAAATGTATGGGTATATTGGTACTATTGTAATCTCTGCCGCCTTCAGCCGCTCCGTAGCCCACAAAGTGTTTTAAACAGGCTGCGATGGACGTAGGATCTGATAATTTATTGCCCTGGAACCCGCGCACCATGGCTGCACCCAAACGGCCGGCCAGGTAGGGGTCTTCACCCAAACTTTCTGCAATCCGCCCCCATCGGGCATCACGGCTGATATCGAGCATAGGCGCAAAAGTCCAGTTAATGCCTTTTTCGCGAGACTCTACGGCCGCTATATTTGCCGCATTTTTTACCAGCTCATCGTCAAAAGATGCTGCCTGCCCAAGAGGAATAGGGAATATGGTATGCAGTCCGTGAATAACATCGCGACCTATGATCAGGGAATACCCAGGCGACTTTGTTGTAATGCCAGCTCCTGGAGCTTATTTACTTCTTCCGGATTGGTGACGTTTAATAATGAACCGATCTCTCCCCTTTTTATTTTATCCTCAACCTCTTTGCTGATCCTATCAAAACTTAACTGGTTCATTTGCCCGATCTTTTCGGCCAAAGTCATCTGGCTGATTAAACTCTCCACTCTTTCTGACTCCGATCTGACCTTATCTTTATAAATACCTTTATTTTGGCTATAGACCGACATGTTGATTGAGAAGGCTAAAAATGTAACTGAAAATAATCCAAGTTTTCCCCGGTTCATTGAAAATACTAATTGATTTATTAATAATGGTAATTCCTGTACAATAAGTGACACTATACGCTTCTTCGCAACAGATTCATTGCAATAGAAGGTCTATCTGCTATATTGGGTTAAGCTATTATTTTTTCTTTGGTGCAGTTTTCATCACTTCTTCGAAAACAGTCCTGCTTAAAAGGTGATCATCTGTATCGCCTGCATATTCCCAGTACATAGCGCCGCGCAAATTATTGGCAATAATAAAAGCGGCTTTGTGTTTTATAGACTCGGGCGATTCATAACTGCATACCATTTCTCCGGCAGCATTTACCAGGTAAGGTACTTTAGCCACAGTGTCCCATTGGGTTTCGAAGCCGGTTAATTTGATAAGGTCCCGGTAGTGTACAAACCCCTTTATATCTTTATTGTTACCCCTTCCATAAAAAGGTATACCTAGTACCAATTTATCTAAGGGCATACCGGCTGCATGATGTGCTTTAACCCCTCTTCTCCTGATCCGGAACCTGTCATTTCTGACCGGAATAATGCAGCGTGGTGTTTAGGGGATTTCCCGAATCGTAGGCCATAATATTTACGAAGTCTACCACATCCTTAATGGCTGCAAAGTCGATATACTTGCCACTCATCACTGTTGCAAGCGTCAATAGCTTTTTGTTTCCGATAGCTGTTCGTATATCCTCCATTAGTAAGGTAAAGTTCTTTGTGTCATCGTCAGAAGCTGAAATGCCACCCGCTTTACTGGTTGGATACTCCCAGTCAATATCAATACCATCCAGATCATATTCTTTAACTACGCGGGCGCAATCTTCGGCGAACTTTTTGCGGTAATTATCATCAGCAGCCATTTCGCTAAACCGCCCGCTACCCCAGCCACCAATAGAAAGCAGCACTTTTAATTCTTTATTCGCTGCTTTTAAAGCTGATACTGTCCTTAAACGCTGAGGATTGTCGATCCTTACTCCATCAAAAGTCTCTGTAACATGCCCGAAAGCATAATTAATATGGGTTACAAACCTTGTGTCGGGCAGCGCCTGTGTCCATGAAGTAACATAGGCTACAACAACCTTCTGTGGTTTTTCTTTATCAATAGGCCGGGCCCAAATTGAAGCGCATAATAATAACATTGCTACCAACAAGCTGCTTACTCTTACCATCGTTAGTTTTTTATAATACAGTTAATAAAATAATCATGTTACCGGAACGATATGCTACAATAAAGCAGGCTGGCCTGCTCCTGCATGGGAATAGCTGAATGGATTAGACAATATTTTATATCAGAGCTAAATGCGGTAAGTCGGTATTTTCTAAGCCACCTACCAAAGATTGTCTCAACACATAACAAGCAATTCTCATTTCGTTTACCAGCTTACAAATATGCATTGACAATTGGTTGTTTTCCAAAAAACATGGTACGTCAAAAATGCATCAGCGGAAATAAATATTATTGAATATCAGCCAATTAAAAGAAAACTGTAAATTTAATTGTACACCATTTCTATAAACCACCCATAATTGCATTCTTTGTGTTGGCCCATATTATTAATACCGATTTCCGATCAAACAAGATATTTGCGAACGGTCATTAGGGCATCGAAGTATTCGATTGTCGATGCCGTGAAAATGATCTATATATTATCGATCCGGGTATGTTATTCAGCAATACGTTTAAAAACCAGGTCATCGTAATAAATAAAACCATCTGTTGTAGCCTGCCAGTAGTCCTGGCTGCCGCCCCTGAAAGTATGAAAAGTGATATATTTTATTTTCCAGTAGGCATAATTGGTTGTCCAGCGAATTAGCCTGTGTCAGCAAATTCTCCCCATCTACTTCATAAGAGACCAAACCATCTGTATTAGACCCGGTATTACTTTTCACCCTGATCTTTATAGTGTACCAGGTATTGGTAGTTAACTGTTTACTTTGCTTTCCAAAACTGTTTCCGCAGATTTCAGGCATATCTTTATAATAGACATAGGGGCGAAAATAGGTTCCTGAATTAACAGCGTTTGTGTTACTACCTGTGGCATTGTACCACATCAGGCGCGCAGTACCTCCTAAACCGTTATCCGCCTTATTGCATCCTGTATAACCATTTCCAAAATGGAAAACAAGTCAAAAGTTGCGCGGGAAGATTTTGAAGAGCGCGTAAAAAAGATAGGCGCTTTTACCTAGTAATCCCAATCAACTATTTTAGAAGACTGTTTTTGGTAGGTGAACAAAGCAATCATCTGTCTAAAATTTTTAAAACTTATTAAAATCCCATTTTCCCCGATAAGCTCTTGATCTCATCATGTTGGCGCTTGCATCATTGAAAACTTCTTTTTTAGGGTTCCATTTCAAGCTGCGTTGTAGTTCATAAGCAATATTGACTGCATTACAAATAGTGGCCGTACGGTGACCTATTTCAACATCGCAGATGGGTTTGGATCTTTTCTTAATCGCATCGATCCAATCCTGGTAGTGGTTATCGCTAAAGTAAAGCCGCTTGTCGCCCGAGCCAAGTTTAGTGTTCACAATATCCGCAGGATTGCTACGCAAAAAGGATCGGCTCACTTCAATAGTGCCTTTTTCTCCTATAAACTGGATCGCATTGCCTTCTCCCCAATTCTTGTGGTGCACTTTCACACCATTGGCATATACATAGTACAAGCCCGTTTTGGCAGCAGGTGTTTCCGGGGCCACAAATTCCACCGGACCCGATTGATCCATTCCCAGCGCCCACTGTACAATATCAAACATGTGAGCCCCCCAATCGGTAATATATCCGCCACCAAAGCCCTGGTATCCCCGCCACCAGGCCCATTTAGGGTCTTCGATAGGTGGAGCCAAAACCGGGTTATATCCCCTATACATCGAGGGACCGATCCAGAGATCCCAATCAAGATAATCAGGTGTAGGCAAGGAAGGCAGGTCGCACTGCATTACAGGCTCTCCTACTGATACATTAATTTCTTTGATCTTTCCTATGTAATTATTGGAAACTAATTCTGCCGCTTGCCTGAAATTGTAGGAAGACCGCTGCATACTTCCCGTTTGAAAAACACGTTTATGTTTTCGGGCAGCATCTACCATGGCCCTTCCTTCTGCAATAGTGAGCGCCAGTGGTTTTCGCAGTAAATATCTTTACCTGCGGCGGCGGCATCTACCGCCATCTGGGCGTGCCAGTGATCCGGTGTGGCAATAACCACAGCATCCAGGTCTTTCATGGCAAGCAGTTCGCGATAGTGCTTAAACTGCTGAACACCTGCGCTACCTTTATTTTCATTAGCCTTTAAAGAAAGCTGGTGAAAAGCAGCCAGCTTTTTTGTATCAACATCGCAAACAGCGCTTATATAAGTTTCTTTACAGTTACTAATACCCCTCAACAAGGTACCCGATTGTTTACCCAGGCCAATATACCCTACATTGATCCGGTCACTTGGGGCCACTACATTAGGTTTTCCACCCATTACATAAGAAGGCAAAATGGTAAGAGCCAGAGCAGCCTTTGAGGTTTGGCCGATAAATTTTCTTCTTTTCATCAGTTGGTTTTAATGATATTGGGAACTAATATAAAATCGTTAAAAAATTAATACAATAACGACAAACAATTCTTTTCTTATTGACAAGTCCTTAAAGATAATGCTAGTTTGCTTTTATTTCAACGTATTAAAACATAATATCAAAAAAAGACACAATGGGCCATACTCCTTGATCATAAAAGAAGGCTTTATTCGGTAAAATAAAATTGATTATATTACAAAATTATCAGACCCGTTTAGTCAAATGGTATCCAAACAAAATATAGACTACTAACCTAAAACTACAATGGCTAACAAATTTTCCCTGATCATCTGTTTAATCCTTTTTCAACTAGCACTCAAAGCTCAAACTGCCGGGAAAGTAGCAAGTTCCGATAGTCTTTCTTTTGCTGTTGCAGCACTGGTATCTCCTCTGAAACTCAAACATAGTTACCTAGGAGAAGCCTACTTTTTGATAGCTGAATTAAAAGATAAACAAATCAAAACAGCTTGCTTGCTGAATGCAGGCTCAGCTTCCGACACCATAGTATTTGAAAGAAAAGATGTCGAGAAATTAGTACCTTATTTGTATGCAATGGGCAATGGAAAAGAGACCAGCTTTATTATGCCGATTGTATATATTGAAGACCCTAAAAGAGGGCCCAATGGAAATGTCCTGCTGTACGATGTCACGCTCCATAAAATATTTGCACAGCTATATAAAATAACCCGGGAGTTGAATGGCGCTATTGTGTTACCACTTGAAATGGGTATTAAGGTTAATATAACGGCGTACTGATCTTTTTACTTCTTCAACACATGACCAATTCCAATTTACCTGTAATAAAAAAACCGCCTCAATCTTTTGAGACGGCTTTCTTATTTTCTGAGGTCTCGAGCGGATTCGAACCGCTGTACGAGCTTTTGCAGAGCTCTGCCTAGCCACTCGGCCACGAGACCTTTTCTTTGAAGGCTTGCAAAAATAGGGTATTTTTGATAAATTTTCATCACTAATACCTAAAATATTATGAGCAGGATAGCAGAAAGCGAACTGATATTAAATAACCGTGGTGCCGTGTACCATTTAGACCTGCGACCTGAAGAACTGGCCGGTACTGTTGTAACGGTTGGAGACCCAGACCGCGTAAAAGAATTCAGCAAATATTTTGATCATATAGAAGTACAACAACAGCACCGTGAGTTTGTAACCCATACCGGAACTATTGGCGGTAAAAGACTTACTGTTCTATCCTCAGGTATTGGTCCGGATAATATCGACATTGTGATGAATGAGCTGGATGCGCTGGTAAACATCGATTTTGAAAGCCGCCAGGTGAAAGAAAACCTTACAACGCTGAATATTATCCGTGTGGGCACTTCAGGCTCCTTACAGGGCGATATCGGTGTTGATGAATTCGTTGCGTCTACACATGGGTTGGGTATTGATAACCTGCTTAATTTTTACCTGCATGAAAAAATGATGAAGAAGCTCAATTGCTCCAATCATTTATTACACATACCCAGGTTAAAGGAGAACCCTATGTTACCGGCGCGGCTCCTTCCCTGCTCAAACATTTCGCCCAGGGTTTTCACCAGGGTATTACAGTGACCTGTCCCGGCTTTTACGGCCCGCAGGGACGAGTACTGCGATTAGGCATCAGCAATCCCAACTTAATAGATCGTCTTACAGACTTTAGCTTTGGACAGCATCGCATTACCAATTTCGAAATGGAAACCTCGGCGATCTACGGCCTGGGCAAATTACTCGGTCATCATTGCCTTGCATTAAATGCCATTGTTGCCAACAGGGTTAAAAAAGAATTTAGTAAAGATGGCAAAGCTGCAGTAGAAAGCCTTGTTAAAACATTCCTTTCTACTTTTGTGCAACATTTTTAATAATTGAATTGTTGATTGAATTACAACAGAATATTTAAATACGAGATAAAGTTATTACATGCATTTTTATAAATACCAGGGAACCGGGAACGATTTTGTAATTGTAGACAACAGAGCAGTGAACCACAGCACCCTTTCCCAGGAGCGCATTCACAGGATCTGCGATCGCCGTTTTGGCATCGGAGCAGACGGATTTATGCTATTGAATAATAAGCCCGGTTACGATTTTGAAATGGTGTACTATAATGCCGACGGCCGTGAAGGCAGTATGTGCGGAAACGGAGGACGCTGCATAGTTCAGTTCGCGCACGATATAGGAATAGACAGAACCAACTTCAAATTCCTGGCAGTTGACGGAGAGCATCTTGCAGATATTGCGGATGGACTGGTATCTTTAAAAATGGTGGATGTTGCCGGCATAGATTCATTTGAAACCCATGCCGTATTAAATACCGGCTCACCTCACTATGTAAAAAAGTAACGGGTTTGGTTGACATGGATGTTTATACGGAAGGTAGAAGCATCAGGTATAACGAGGAGTTTAAAGAAAAGGGCATTAATATAAATTTTGTGGAGCCAACAGATACCGGTTCGCTAAAAGTAAGAACCTATGAGCGTGGTGTGGAAGACGAGACTTTTTCATGTGGTACTGGTGTTACGGCTGCTGCACTGGTATTCTATCAACAGGAAACAGGACCTAATTCAGTAGATATCGAAGTGCTCGGGGGTAAACTCAATGTAAGCTACAACCGTAATGCAGATGGATCTTATGACAATATCTGGCTGAAAGGTCCTGCTTTGAAGGTATTTGAAGGAAGCGTTCGTTTTTAATTAATAAACCAACAACGATGATCACTACAATCAACCTGCGTGTATATGGCGTATTGGTGAATGATAAAAAACAGGTACTGGTAAGCGATGAGCGCATTTACTATAATAACCTGGAAGTAACCAAATTTCCGGGTGGAGGTTTAGAGCTGGGAGAAGGTACACGGGATTGTGTTATAAGGGAATGTAAGGAGGAGATCGGTATTGATGTGGAAGTTGTTGACCATATTTATACTACCGATTTTTTCCAGCAATCGGCCTTTAACCCCGAACACCAGATCGTATCCGTATACTACCTGATAAAGCCATTGGAGGAACTAGACATACCCGTTAATAACGGAGCAGCTGTTTATCCCGAACAGGTTTCAGAAATTTTCAGGTTTGTAGACTGGGAATATTTTAATGAGGAAGTAATGACGCTTCCTATAGATAAAGTGGTAGCAAAACTATTGCGTGAGAAATACTAACCTGGCGAACCCGTCAGGCTTTTTTAGGATTATCTTCCACCAGTTGCGGTGATAACGGTTCGGGGTTGGCCTCTTCATCGTCATCAGGATGGTTATGTACGAATTCGTTCATGTAAATATCATACAAAACAATTAAATAACTGATCAGTAAAGGTCCGAACACCAATCCCACAAAACCAAACAGGCTCAAACCTACCAACACCCCCATAATGGTAATAACCGGATGCGTATCCCCTATCCTTTTCAACAATGTGATACGGGCGATGTAATCAACATTACCAGTCACAATAGCATGGTACAATAATAGTAAGGTTGCATTCAGCGTATCTCCCGTTGCAAACATGTATATCACTATGGGAACCCACACGATCATGGTACCCACTACCGGGAAGAAAGCACATATACCGGTTAAAAAACCATACAATCCCCAATCTTCCACACCAAACAGCGCATAACCGATTGTTGCAACAATACCTTGTATAATAGAAATCATAGGGATACCCAGCGCGTTGGCGATCACCACCTTCTTGGTTTCATCGGAAAGTATCTTAATGTTTCTTCTTTTAAGCGGCACCGCTTTGCGTAGATACTTTTCTATAGAAGCGCCATTATACAACATGTAATATAAAATAAACAACATAATGGCCAGGTTGGACACCAGGTTCAAAGTGCTGTTCAATAATTTTGGAACGAAAGCGGTTATTTTATTTACGGCATTGGATATGGAGTTATCTGATATGAGGTCAAATCCTGCTTTATTTTGAATCACATCAATGGTTTTCTTCGCAGAATTCAATATTTGCGTGGGATTTTCTAATACACTATTGATCTTTGGACTGATCAGCGTAACTGCCATGCTGATAGGAATACCCACTACTATCAAATAAAATAATATAAATGCCATGGCGGTCCAGCCTTTCTTCCATTTTTTATCATAAACCAACTTGAAGTATTTTTTCCGGCTCACGACATATAAAGTGATAGCACCCAAAAGACCGGGCAAAAAGCCAACCAGTTCTTTGATAATGGTGATGATTAGCAGCAGTATAATTGCCAGTATTAATATTTGTTTGATTCGCTCGTTAAATATTTTTTGAGGCATATAGATTTGGATAAGATTATTTAGTTATTTACAATAAAGATATATGATTAATACTTATTAAAAATCGTACCAATCCTATTAAACCATTACTTAGCGGCCTTATGCCTTCTTAAAATAAATCACCATTTTCCGGTATTTTTAAAATAACGATGGTATTTGTGTCTAATCCTTGTAATTTGTAGTTATGGATTGCAAGCTTGTTATACTCCTGGTTGCTGTTTCAACACTATTTGCCTTTAGTACCTCTGCGCAAAAAAAGAGCAGGAAAAACAGCAAACGCATAAGCTACACATCATTAAAGACAGTTTCTATTTAGATAATAACACAGCCGGCAACCCAAAACCATACGGGTTTAACCTGAAATTGGGTGCCACGGACTACCAGGTGCAATTCTTTTTAGTAAATGCCGATACTGTAAGCAAAGAAGCAGTAATAGAACTCACTAATCCGTTCCTGAAGCGGGTAAAGTTCTACACAATCGACTCATCCGTGGTTAAAGACAGCCTCATAATGGGTAGCATGTTTCCTTTTTTCCAACGCCCCAAGGATCACCCCAATTTTCAGTACCTCGTTTCGCTTCAACCAGGCCAAATCCTTACCTGCCGGTTACGTATTGATGCGGGCCCTACATCGGGTGACTTCCGCCTGCTGATCTGGGATAAGGAACAACGCACCATTTACCAGGTTATGGAAACCAAGTACCTAAGCTATTTCTTCATCATCAATATCAGCTTTCTCCTTTTAATAGGTATTGCCATTTTGCTTACGCGGCAGCGCTACCATTGGTATTATTTCATTTATGCCTTGTTTGGGTTTATTTATATCTATGTAGAAGTGGGACTTGCTTTTAAAAACATCTGGCCCAACGATCCAATTTTACAGAATGCCAGCATATTGCTTGTTGCCAATATTTACCAGGTATTCGGTTTGCTGTTTGTGAGAAGATATTTTAACACAGCAGTCAAAAGTCCTTTCTACGATAAGGTACTGACCGCGCTGATCTTCTGCGGACTTGTATTCGAGATAATAGTAGCTATAGCACTATTGCTTAAGAGCAGCCTTCCTCCGTGGCTGGCACAGGTAAATACGGCAATGTTTATATGTTCGGGTGTCGCGGTTTTTATTGTTGCATTTGTTTCAAGCCGGTTTAAAACGTTAAAGTCTGATGGTATTTGGTTTATGGTAGGATTCACTCCCCATGCCATCAGCATTCTGCAACTCTGCCTGCGTCCTTTCGGCCTGTTTAATAACAATCATGAGTCCTGGTTTAAAGCCATAGCTCCTGTTTATATTGATACCATTCATCCACCTAATTTCCTCTTCTGGTCTGTACTTTGGGAGGTGATTATTGTTTTTTGGCTGATTATTAAAAGGTTGAGAAGATTATATGAAGAAAACAATATGATGATAGAGCAGTTGGCTGTGCAGAAAGAAAAAACATGAGAACACTTTTAACGGGCATAGAAAAAGAAAGACAGCGGATTGCCCAGGAATTACATGATGGCAGCGGGGTTTCCTTATCGACGCTTAAAATGAAATTGCATCTTTTGAAAGATAAAGCTAGTGAACAAGATTCAACGGGTAATATTAATGACCTGATGAAAGAGGTAGACCGCATTTATGAGGATATCAGGAGCATCTCTCATAATCTAATGCCGAAAACCCTGAGCAAACTGGGCCTTTACCCGGCTCTTGATGAGCTGCTGGACCAATTTAGGATTGCGGCGCCTCAAACCAGGTTTCATTATTACCGTAAAACCTCGGTGCGCAGGCTTAATGAAAATGCGACCATCAATATTTTCAGGATCATACAGGAGCTACTTACCAATATAGTAAAACACGCTAATGCCAACGAGGTTTCTCTTCAACTTATCGACCACCCGGACGCATTAGTGATTTCGGTAGAAGATGACGGTATTGGTTTTGATACACGCGAAGTTAAAACCGGAATAGGTATCACCAGCCTGGAATCAAGGGTACAAATGTTAGCAGGAAGTTTATATATGGACTCTTCTCCTCAGAACGGAACCTTTGTATCTGTTTCGGTGCCCCTCAAAAGTTTAGATTAAGCCGTTTTTTGTTGCAAACAAAATCAGCTCCGCTGTATTCTTTACTTCGCATTTAGCCAGTATATTTTTACGATGGGTATCTACCGTGTTAATACTAATGAAAAGCAAAGAGGCTATATCTGCACTTTTCTTTCCCTCTGATATCATTTTCAAAACCTCCTGTTCTCTTTTTGATAGCAGGGCCTGAGTTGCATTAGATGAAATGTTTTCAGCACTATTGCTATCGGTATCCATAAAAGATTGTATCACTTTATCCTGTACATGTGCATCGAGGAAACGGGTGCCGCCGGCTACGGTTTGTATGGCCTTCACCAACTCATCTTTTCCTATATTTTTCAATACATAGCCTGTTGCGCCATTTTTAAGCGCCTCTCTTATCAGGGCGATATCATCGTAGCCCGTTAACATTAGTATCTTTTGGTCAGCGTACGAATCAAGTACTTCCCTGGTACATTCTATCCCGTCTTTCCCCGGCATATTAAGGTCCATTAAAATAACATCAGGTGTGTACTTGCGAACCATATTCATCAGCAGCAAAGGATCACTGCAGGAACCAGCAATATTAATATCATTTACATCTTTCAATAAAGCGCAAAGTCCCTCGATAATAATCTGCTGATCATCTACAATCAACACATTAATCGCTTTCGATGTATTTTTCGCTGTGGCAGGCATATGTAAACTTAATGCATTTTCCGGTTTATCTATACCTATTAATTACTGTACCGAAAATACGGCTATAACCGGTAAATGGTCGGAGGCGTATGTTTCGTTGATCACCTGGTGACTTTTAACAGCCAGTAGTTTTCCCGGTTTGTAAGCAATAAAGTCTATTGCCTTTTTAGGATTAATGACAGGAATGGTAGGTGCGCAATTACTACAGGTTCTTGTAAAGCCTTTATCCAGCGTCTTTATTATTTCAGAGCTCTCTTCTGCATTAAAATCACCGGCAATAATAAAAGGTAACGACTCAGATCTGGCAATACTGTCAATAGCTTTTATTTGCAGCAGCCTGTTAACAGGCGCTTTTTGCGCATCCAGGTGCGTACTGGCTACTCTTATTTTTTTGCCTCCGGGAAGTGTTGCTATGGCAACTGCTAACACCCGGGTTCTCCTCTTGTTGCAGAATCCATAGGCAGCCTGTAGGTTCTGATATCGTCCAAAGTATACTTTGATAAAATGGCAACTCCATAATCGCCTCCTTCGTGGTCGATAGCTTTGGCAAAATAAAAAGACTTTAAACCTGTTTTAAGCGCCAGTTGAGCGGCCTGATTTACTTTACCACTTCTTTCGGTATTGATATCCACCTCCTGTAAAGCCACTATATCAGGATTTTCTTTTTTATAGCATTGGCTATAGCATCTATATCAATAATACCCGGCTTTGACGGAGGATTACAATGATGTATATTGTAGGTCATTACCTTTATGGTTTGTTGAGCATTTAGTGAAAAAGCAGCCATTAAAAGAATGGTGCTAAAAAAACATAGTAAAGATTTTTATTCATATTTAAGGTTATTTAAACCGCGTTAAATGTATAACGAAGATTCAAAACATAGAAATGTATTTTCGTTATTTTTGACATTCTCATATTCAATTGTAACGTACACATGAGCAATTTACTGGAGCGGCATCAACATATTATCGAACTGATTAAGAAAGAAGGAAGTATTAAAGTGACTGATCTATGTACGGACCTGAATGTGTCATCGGTGACCATCAGGAAAGACCTGCAGTTTCTCGAAGACAGGAAATTATTGTTTCGTACCCATGGAGGAGCTACACTGACCAATCCCTATATAGCAGACAGGCACGTTGATGAAAAAGTTACGTTGCAGGCCAGCGAAAAAAAGGATTGGCGCCTATGCTGCCAGCCTGGTTCAACCCAACGATTGTATTTTGATCGCATCAGGAACTACGGTTCAGTTTTTTGCAAGGAACCTGCTGGCCAAACAAGGATTGACGGTAGTAACTTCTGCATTAAATGTGGCATTGGAACTAATGGACCGAGACAACATAGAAGTGATACAGCTTGGAGGCTTAATGCGAAAAACATCGGCTTCGGTAACAGGTATATATGCAGAATCTATTTTACAGGATTTTTCGTGCAGTAAATTATTCCTGGGTGTGGATGGTATTGATACTGACTTCGGTCTTACTACCTCCAATATGATGGAAGCGCTGTTGAATAAAAAGATGATCGGTGCTTCCCAGAAAACAATTATCCTGGCCGATTCCAGCAAATTCGGAAAACGTGGGTTTGGTAAAATCTGTGGTATAGAAGATATTGAACAGGTGATTACCGATAGTAATATATCTGCGCATACGGTTAAAACGCTGGAAGAAATGGGCGTAGAAGTAACCGTTGTTTGAGAAGAAAGATCATAGTTGATCGTTCATAGTTCATGTTCGATACTGATATCAAACTGGCCATGATCCATTATCGATGAGCCATATTCCTCCTAGTCCTTATTCACCGACCTGTACTTTATAGGCGGCATACCTGTTACCTGCTTGAATCTTTTGGAAAAATAATAGGGATCATCAAAACCCAGCGTTAATGCGATTTCTTTAATCGATTTATCGGTAAAATCCAGTTGTTGACAAGCCTGCTGTATCTTCATTTGCATGAAGTAATCCATAGGCGCATAACCTGTTTTTTGCTTAAATAAATTAGAAAAGCGTGATACGGAATAATTAGAATAGTTGCTAATATCCTTAAGTGTTAACATATCAGTAATATGCTCCTGCATATACAAAATAGCATTATCCACACAATCGGTTTTAGTGGTTTTGGAAGCAGGATGGTGCCTTGAATTATAAATAAATAAGGACAAAAATTGCGAACATAGATTGGCGAAAAGCAAATTGTCCAGGCTATATCCCAGCTCCAATGCTTTGTACATTTTATTAAAAACCGTTACCGCTTCCCCGTTATCTTTTATATGTCGGGGCTTAAAATGTTCTTTTACCGTATGGAGGTTATTAAGATCGGGTAAAGTAATGCCGCCGAAATGCACCCAGTAAATGCTCCAGGGATCATGTGCAGCACTTGCATAAGCATGTTCTTCATTTTGAGGGAGGATGAAAAACTCATTGGGTCCTACTTCGTGCTTTTCTCCGTTTATCTCATACCAGCCGTAACCATCTACACAGTAAAAGAGAAAATTTTCGTGTAATCCATGCTTCCGTTTGGTTAAATGCCCTTTGGCCTTGGGGTAAAATCCAAGACTTGCTATGTAAAGGGAGTTCAACAACGGGTTGTTGATTACATTGGATTTGATAACAGGACGTGGAATTTCTATGCGCTGCCTTCCCACCCCATACCAGATATTTTTATGAGAGCCTTGCTTTATTTCATCCATACTTGGCAATATATGTCAAACAAAAGTTATCCTTAAAACGCTTCTTGCAAAACTAAATTAAAGTATTTTGCAGAACCACGATAAATTACGTTAAAATATTTGTATTACCGTTTTTTAACCAATTGTTTACCCGGTAAAATGAACAATACGTTATCATAAACAGCCGGGGCCAATAAATGTTAATCCCACTTTTAATTTTCTTATTTTCGGGCTTCCATTTAAAAACGATTATGAAATTTTTTACAGCACTCTGCCTTTTAGTTGCCGCGCCGTTTATATCGCAGGCAAAACTACAATTACCCTGGTTTTTTAGTGACAATATGGTACTTCAGCAACAGTCTACTCCTGCTATTTGGGGATGGACGGACAAAAAGAACGCGGTTACCATTACTACGTCCTGGAACAATAAAAAATATACGGCTCAGCCCGACAATAAAGGAAAATGGAAAGTTGCGATAGCTACGCCTAAGGCGGGTGGACCTTACGAAATCAGCATTAGCGATGGACAAATCATAAAAATTAGAAATATTTTGATCGGTGAAGTATGGATCTGCAGCGGGCAGTCGAATATGGAAATGCCGTTGAAAGGATTTAACAATCAACCTATTAATCATTCAAATGATATTGTTTTTAATTCTACTAACGACCAGATCCGGCTGTATAATGTTCCCAGGTCAACACAACCCACACCGTTAGACACGAGTAAGAATTTTAGCTGGAAAATATCTAACCCTGAGGATGTAGCCAATTTTAGTGCTACCGGTTATACTTTTGGAAAATTCTTATACGATCAACTGAAGGTTCCTATAGGTTTGATCAATGTGAGCTATGGTGGCACCCCGTTGAGTCGTTCATGGACATAGCATCGCTTAAAGGATATAATTTTGCTTTGCCGGACCCTAATGACAAATCGAGGTTAAATAACAAAATTGCTACTGTTGTATATAATGGCATGATACATCCACTGATTGGGTATGGTGCAAAGGGATTTATATGGTACCAGGGCGAGTCAAATGCTGACCGTCCCAAGCAGTATGAATCTTTATTCCCTGAATTTGTGCAAATGCTGAGAACCCAGTTTAACCAGGGAGAGCTGCCTTTTTATTTTGTACAGATTGCCCCGTTCGACTACAACCGGGGTAAGAAAAAAGGAGATACTTTACTGAATTCTGCTTTTTTGCGAGACGCACAACGTAAATCGCTGGACAAAATACCCAATAGCGGTATGGCGGTAACCATGGATATAGGTGATGCTGATTTCATTCATCCGCGTGAAAAGCAGGAAATCGGTAAAAGATTGGCACTTCAGGCTTTGACTAAAACCTACCACTATAAAGGTTTTGCGAGCGAGAGTCCATTATATGAATCTATGGCCATTAAAGATGGCAAAGCTATGGTGAAGTTTAAAAATGCACCGGTGGGACTTACTTCTTATGGTAAAACCATTACCCAATTTGAAATAGCGGGTGACGATAAGAAGTTTTACCCGGCTACAGCACAACTGGTAAATGGTGGTGTAGAAGTAACAGCCAAAGAAGTAAAAAATCCGGTAGCCGTTCGCTATGCTTTTAAAGATGATTCACCCGGAGAGCTATTTAATACCGCCGGGCTCCCTGCATCGTCCTTTAGAACAGATGACTGGGATATTGTTACAGAACTTAAATAAAATATAATTATTGATGAGGAAGGCATACGGGTATGGGGTGTTATTGATATTATGTTTGCATTCAGTTGCAGCGTTTGCGCAGGAAACACAACTGAATGATTACAATATTACATGGTCAGGCCCCAGTAAAAATGCCGGAGAATCGATGCCCGTAGGTGGTGGCGGTATTGGTTGTAATGTATGGGTGGAAAATGATGAATTATTGCTCTATTTCTCACAAAGCGGCAGTTTTGATGAAAATAATTCCTTCTTAAAAAGTGGCAGATTAAGACTGAGGCTTTCTCCCAACCCCTTTAATAATGCCGATTTCAAACAGGAGCTGATTGTAAAAAATGGCTATGTTGACATACGATCAGGGCATAACGGCATCCATGCTTTACTCCGGATATGGGTAGATGTATTTAACCCGGTAATACACATTGATATCTCAGCTAATAAGGCTATTAAAGCCGAGGCAGTATATGAAAACTGGCGCTTTACCGATCGTGTTCAGAAAGGAAAAGAAAATAATGCTAATTCCTGGAAATGGGCTGCTCATGTCCCCATCATTACACGCCCTGACCAGGTAGTATTTGACCAGGATGAAATCGTATTCTCACATCGTAATCTATCGCCTACCGTATTTGATGCTACGGTAAAGCAACAGGGATTAGACTCCTTAAAAAGCCAGTTGTTCAATCCGTTGGAAGGTTTAACAAGCGGGGGCCTGATCAAAGGCGATCATTTTGTTAGAGGTACTAATGGCGAAGGACAGTACCTGAATACGGCTTTCAAAAGCTGGAGCCTTGTCAGTAAACGACCGGTCAAAAAGCAGTCAATACAGATCTATTTACATAATGACCAGACCAATACTATAGACGACTGGAAAACTCAACTCAAAAATATCAGTAAGCATTATAAGGCCGATTCTAAAAAAACAATAGACTGGTGGAACGACTATTGGAAAAGAAGCTTCATTTTTATTGATCCGTCAAAAACCGAGAGCGAAAGCTGGCAGCTGGGACGTAATTACCAGTTGTTCCGGTATATGCTGGGCTGTAATGCCTATGGGAAATACCCTACCAAATTTAACGGTGGCTTATTTACAGTAGATCCGGTGTTGACGGATACTTCTATAAAAGGAACGCCCGATCACCGCAATTGGGGCGGCGGTACATTTACTGCGCAAAATCAACGACTGGTTTACTGGCCTATGTTGAGAAGCGGCGATGTAGATATGATGACACCGCAGTTTGACTTTTATAACCGTCTGCTACCAACAGCCCGTTTACGTACCAAAGTTTATTGGGGCCATGGCGGAGCTAATTTTAATGAACAAATAGAAAATTTCGGTTTTCCCAATCCAACAGAATACGGATGGAAACGGCCAGCCGGTTTTGATGCAGGTGTTGAATACAATGCCTGGCTGGAATATGAATGGGACACAGTGCTGGAGTTTTGTATGATGATACTGCAAACCGAATCTTATGCCGGTAAAAACATTACAGCCTATCTTCCTCTTATTAAAAATGCGTTGATTTTTTTGACGAGCATTACCAGTACCAGGCAAAAAAACTAAGCAATAAAGCCCTGGATGGAAAAGGGCGCCTGATCCTTTACCCGGGGTCCGGTGCTGAAACTTTTAAAATGTCTTACAACGCCAGTTCAACCATTGCTGCATTAAAAGTGGTAACAACAACACTTTTAAATTCAAGTGCCGCCAACTTAAATGCAACGGAACGTACGTATTTTGAAGGATTGTTAAGCCGTATTCCTCCCCTACCATTTTCAACTTTTAATGAAAAGCCTACCATCGCTCCTGCCACTGTATGGAGCCGCGTAAACAATGTAGAATCTTCGCAACTATATCCGGTATATCCGTGGGGCTTATATGGTGTAGGACAAGCGGGCCTTGACACTGCGAGGAACACTTATTGGAACGACAGCTTCGCCCTGAAATTCCGTAGTCATATAGGATGGAAACAAGACAATATATTTGCGGCAAGACTGGGTTTAACAGAAGAAGCGCAACGATTAACCAGTCTCAAACTTAAAAACAGCGAGCGGAGATTCCCCGCATTCTGGGGACCAGGCTTTGACTGGGTGCCCGATCATAACTGGGGCGGCAGCGGCATGATAGGCTTACAGGAGATGCTGATGCAAACTGTAGATGACCGGATTTATTTGTTCCCGGCGTGGCCCAAAAACTGGGACGTCCATTTTAAACTACATGCTCCTAAACAAACAACAGTGGAAGCGACACTAAGAAATGGAAAAGTTATTTCGCTGGAAGTAGTACCAGCAGAAAGAAAAAAGACATTATTATTCAGTTTGAATAAAATACCACCGCCCTACTAAGAACCAAAACTGATGAAACTACAACAATACTTTCAAAAGCCCATCGTCTTCATACTAACGATCTGGGTGTTTCTCACTGCTATAAATATTGAAAAAGCTTTTCAAATGGATGATGGCTTTCACATGGAAGCTGCCCAACATATAGCCGAAGAGCCGCTTCGTCCCATGTCCGGAATGATTCGCTGGGATAATGATGAGCCAGAGCCCATGCATCATGCAAATCAACCTCCTCTTTTATTTTATATGATCGCAGGCCTGGCAACCGTATTTGGATTTAATGAGGTTGTGATGCACTTACTCATTGCCGCTTTCTCATTTTTAGCATTATATTGGTTTTATAAAGCTTGTGTTCTTTTAAAAGTAAAACGACCACTCCTGCTGGTAGCGCTGTTAGGCTTGTGCCCGGCATTTGTTGTAAGCCAGAATGTAATGACAGATGTGCCCATTATGGCGTTAATGATCGGGGCCTTTTACTACCTCCTGCTGTCGTCAACCCGGCAGGAAAACCGGAATACCCTGATGGCTATCGTACTTTTAACGATCGGCCTGTTTATTAAATACTCTGTATTGCCCGTACTTGCCGCAGTAGCATTATTGTTTTTATTAAGAACGGAATATAAAAAACTCCTGTGGTTGCTCATACCGATAGCACTAATAGCATTGTGGACAGTTTGGAACTTCTGGGAATTTGGAGGCAGCCATTTATTTGCGCGCAGGCCAGGAACCAGAAGTACGCTGCAGGACCGTGCCTGGACCTATTTTTCAGCATTGGGGTGCATCGCTTCTTTTGGATGCCTTTTTCTAACTTATATTATTAAGAAAAAGCGGGAAACTATGTCGTTTACTTCATTACCGGAATATTTCTGTTAACTGCGTTGTTGCACTATATGAGCAGTGGTAATTATGAAAAAGATCTTACCGCAATTCTTGATGCTTCCTTCTTCATTCATGGTGTAATGATCTTATTTGTTACGATCCTTTTTGTAAGTAAGAGCTTTCAAAAAGCGGGTACCATTAGAGTCTTTGTTCAATCGCCCCAGTTCATTCTTGTATTATTTATTGCGGCCTTATCTTCCTTTTTGATACTATTTGCCCCCTTTATGGGTATCCGGCACCTGTTATTGATCATACCTTTTCTGTTATTGCTGGCAGAGCCCATTATTGAAAAAGCCGGCCTGGGGATGGTCAAATTTTCTTTAACAGCTTCTGTCGTATTGAGCTTATTACTCGGAATATCCGATTGGAAATACGCCTTCTACTATAAAAATACAGCGAGTGGTATTATGAGAGGCATGCCACCAGGAAGTACGGTATGGGCCACAGGAACAGGAGCCTGGCAGTGGTATGCACAACAAAACGGTATGATCAGGCATACTGTGCAAACTGAACAGGGAAAGCCCGGAGAATACCTGGTGATAGCCAGGGGCTTGCCGGCTTACCGGGTAAGCTCTGAAAAGCCATTTGCAGTGCTCGCTAAAATATGGGGACAACCCTCGCTCCTGAGCTATTTTTGTGTAAGCGATGGCGCCAGTCTTTACAGCGGCCAGTTTGGAAAACCGGGATGGAAGCTATCGAAAAGAGCAGTTGATACAGTGTATGTATGCCAATACGTAAGTGATGCGCCGTAATGGTGCATGGAGCTATCTTACTGATATAGGATGCTTATTTATCTGGGAGGCGGAACCGGAACAGGAGAATAGCAGATCATTATGGTTAGCTAAAGTTGCTTCTTTGTCACTGCCACGCAGCGTCTAAAATGGCGCTAGATATCATACGTTATTTCCTCCAAACCTGTTTTTAAAAGAGGTTTTCCACCGTCCTGATCGAAAAGTCTGGTAGTCTTACTAACCTGTTTTATTTCCAGCAGGCCCATATATATATCCAGGCGCAAGCTTGGCTCATACGCTACCATTAATCATTGTACAAATCTTCGGGCATAATCGTTAGTATTATTGCCAAATCTTTATTTCTCCCTCTAATCCTGCTTTTAACAGAGGTTTGCCCTGTAGTAAATTTAAAGGCGCGGTTGTCCAGGTAACCCGTTTTTCTTCGGGCAGTGCCATATCTCCAATCAGGCGATTGGCCCAGGTATTGCTTACTTTAATTTCAATAGTATTGTCTCCTGTTTTAATTGCTTTGGATATATCCAGTTGGTAAGGAGGTGTCCAAAGCGTACCGCAATCGATACCGTTTATATACACTGACGCAATATTGTGAATGCTATCAATCGTAAGATAAAATGGCGTGCTAAAATCTGGATTTACAATAACGAAAGTATTCTTATAGTTTGCAATACCAGAGTAGTATTTTACTTTTTCATTGTTGTGTTCACTCCAGGAGGTAAGTCTTGGAAACAAAATTTTCTCTTCAGGTCCGCCAAAGGCCGGATCAAATTTTACTTCCCAGTTACTGTTTAACTTTAAAGGTACATTCGGGCGTCGAGGCGTATCACGAGTTGTAATGATACTAAGGTCACTTGTTCTTTCCCTGAATACCAAGAACATTGATGCATTTTCATGCAAATTCAAATCAATATAGGTTCTTCCCTCTTTTATATGCCAGTTTTCCATTTTTTTAATGGTGCCAGATGCCGGGTCCCATATTTCAGGTGCAAAACCCGTTATTCTGAAAGAAACAGGAATAGATACGCTCTTATTTTGCTGATTGGAAATAAAGTACAGATCTGCTCCCTCCAATTTTCTATGTGTCCAGGCTATGGGTTGGTTACTGCCGGTTGCATCTATATCCCTTGTTACGCCCAGATCTTCAAAAGTTTCCTTTGTGTAGGGCGCTTCGATAACACGTCCCTTGTCCGATTCTACAAATAGTTGGTTCCAGGATTTCTGAAGTGCGGCATCCTTCTCTTTTAAACCAATTGTATTTAACGACCTTTTTCAATAATGATGGTAGCGCCAGCTTGCTTTAAATCCAGGATCTTTTTGCAACTTCCGCCGACATCAGGTTGCTATTGGGATTCATCAGTATTTTGCCGGGGAATACCAATATTTTATAGCTGGCTCCTGAAGGAAAAACTACTTCACCATTAGCTACTTTAGCGTTCAGCAGCACATCCCTGTTAAAACAATCGTATTTGTACCCCCTCAAGGCATCCGTCCAATCTTCCGGATCTGCCATATTAGCAGAGTGCCCTACCCCAACAGGTATTACTCTTTGAGGCTGCCCTTTATTTTCTAGTCTTAACTTTTCGGAAGCTACTCTTTCTTTCCCAAATATCCCTGGCAACGTACCAACCAAACGATCGGGTAATATAGAACGTCTTGGCACTTCCTCTCCAATAAATACGGCTACATCAGCTGCTGGTTTTCCCTGTTGCAATAAAGCAGATACCCGCGCCATATATTCTACCCAGGCTTTACTTTGGCTAAACCAGGTTTGATCTCTCTGATAAAATAAACCAATGCTACCCAGGGTCATCCCCGGCTTACGATCGATCCAGGGATTATGTGTCATTACATGTACAATAGGTTTGTTCATACCCATGGCAAAATTGCGATCTCCTACTACTTTTATATTACCCGGATGTTCATTCCATTCCATCCGGAGGTTGGTATATGACTCAGCCTGTACAATATTCTTTCCATAAATATGTGCGGCACTAATGGCATCGAACATATCATTGGGTTTATCATGTGTGGGACTTTTCAGCCAGAATTCACCGGTGGGAAAGTCCACGGTTTTAAAATGCAACAGTCCATCGCTCACCATAGTAGGAGCTACATTTTCAGCGGTAAAGCTCAAACTTTTCTGATCTGCCAGCTTACGAAGCGTTACATAAAAAACATCATTCACTAATTCTGCAAGGGTTTCGCGTACATCGTGTAATATCTTTTCCGAAGTAGCAGCATCATTAATGGGCGTACCTGTCATCACCAGCAGGTAAGGCATCAGGTCATACCCTCTCCTTTTTTTGAACTCAGCCGCAAAAGTCTTATTCCAGTTCTGGCTGCCGGCTTCCCAGCTATCAATGTAAAAGATCTTTAATACTTCTTTAGCCAGTCCCGGATCAGTTTTCTCAAAGGCTTTGCCGTACCAGCTGTCAAACTGAAGTTTTATCGCAGCCGGGTCAAACTTATCACATTCAAGTCCTTTGGCGGCACCCCCTGTAGCATTCGTATGCCCCGTTGAAGTATGACCCATACGCACAATTACCCACTCTCCGGAGGCTGGCTTCCACTTCAGGTTACCTTCTTTATCCATTTTATGGGAGAGGTTGATGATGTTTTTAAAAGGAACTGCATCAGCCGAAGGAACCATCTGATCGGTTGTATTTTCGGCCACCCGCCATACGCTGGCATTTTTTGCCTGGTACTGGTTGATCACGGGCTCATCGCTCAGATAAATACCCATCACCTTTAAGGTAGGCTTCCATTTGGCGGCATCCAGGTCTTCCGATCCGGCTTCGGTAGCATCTTTATCAAATACAAAACGGAAATACTTTGCAGTGGTCGGCGGAATGGAGAAGGTATTATCTTCGTCATCATTTTGCCAGCCATGCCGTGGAGGCGTTAGTTTAATTACCGTATTGAAAACAATGCCATCATTGCTGGATTGGACCACCAACCTTTGAGCCTGGTATTGGCGGGCCCCTGTATGCGTAGTCAAAGAACGCAGTGTAAATGCTTTTGGATACTTATACTGGATCCAGCAGGAGCTATCACTTCTGAATGTTTTGCTATCATCGCCAGGGAAAGCAAGGTAGGGCGCTTTTTCACCGGTACTGGTAGTTACCGAGGGGATGGTTACCGTTTCACTAAAAGCATTGGATGAATTGGCCGGGTAAGCATACACTGCAACATCCTTGTAAAAACCTTCTTTCGTTTCGGGTTGCTCTAATTGTATCCCGGCTTCGTCAGACGCTTTTATATAGGTTTTGGTCCATACCAGTTTTTGCATAGACTGTTCGGGCTTGATCCACGGCCCGCCGGCCAAGGCAAAACCATCACTTACATGAAAGGCCATTTTCAGTCCCAGTCTTTTACATTCTTTCATTGCATGATTAACCATGCCCCACCATTCAGGACTTAATTGCCTGGCGGGTTTATCGAAAGGTATACGGGCAACTGTATCATAAATGCAAGCCAGGTATACGCCGCCAATGCCATTCTTTTGTATTCCTTCCAGGTCTGCTGTAATTCCTTCCTTTGAAACAGCGCCATGCATCCAATACCAAAGTACCCAGGGCCGGGCAGACTCAGGTGGATTTTTAAAAACATCTTCCAGGGAGCCGCCCGTTTTTGTTTGAGCGCCCGCGGTCCAACTAATTAAGAAAAAGCAATCGCAAAACCTATGATCTTTGTAAATCTAACCATTCCCGAATTTTATTTGACAAGCATGGCATCCCAATCGTTTAGCCACATTATAAACTGAAGGCAAAAATAACGCTATTTAAAGCGGCCGAATGTAAAAACTATAACGATATTGCCCTGCCTTAAGCTGGTATTGTTCCAATGGAGCGGCCACTTCACTCCAGCTATCATTTCCGCCCACACCCATTTGTATCAGGTCGATATTTAAAGTGATATGGTCTGCAGGGTATAACTTATTGGTATGTTTCGCTTCTATTATGTTCTTTTCCGAGTAAGGCCAGGCGCTCATGCTTAATAAACTGTCTGCAACAATGCTTATACCGTCTTTTGTACCTTTCTTATACAAGTTCATCCATCGAACATCAGTGCGATTGCCATTTTCCTGCGGTACTACATAGGGCTCCATAAAATCATAAATATCAGCATCAAAGACACCCGCATTAAATCCATAATTCCGGTCGATATAATTCTCCAGCGGTCCCCGGCCAAAATATTGAATTTGAGTAAATGCTTTATTCACACCGGTTTGCATGCCTACCTTTGGAATATTGGGCAACCCGGGTTTCGCTTTTAATTGATAATCGACTTTTACTGTACCTTCTTTATCTACTGTATAAAACACTTTTAGTTCCACACTGTCATTAACCATAGTGTAAGTACTTTGTACACCTTTTAGACCGCCTGCTTCAGCTGCTGCAACCGATTTTAATTGAGGCTGGTTGTCATACCATTGTTTTAACACTCTATGCGTTTTCCAGCCTTTACGGTCGTTATCCGTTTGCGGTCTGGTAAAATGAGGTAACAAGGCCTGACCCATCAATTCGATATTGCCTTTTTTATAAGATGTTAAAGCGCCACTTAATTTATCAATACTCACAGTGACATTTCCAGCCTGGGCTACCAATTGCTGATCTTTCTCAACAAAAGCCACTGAGGCGTTTAAGGATACATGTTTTACTAGAGGAGTTAATGACAATTGATTACTTGCAATCACAAAGCCCCTAGCCGCCCAGGGTTTGTCTTCCTTTGTAGTAAATTCGATATCCGCGTGGTACTCCGCGCCACTTTTAAACTTTGGAAGGTATTTGGCCAGGTTCCACTCAATTGAAGTTCCGGCTTCTATAGCTGGTATTTCCAGGGGTTTACGCGAGATCAGTTTTCCATTTTCCCTGATAGATAGCCAGCCGTTATAATAAGCAGAGGATAATACCGGACTGCGATTAATTATTTTAATGATGGCCTTACTACTATCCGACCACTCAGCTTGTATCGGTTGAAAAACACGTTTGCACTCATACATAGCAGCTTTGGGTCTGCCATCTGCAGCCACAACACCTTTAATCGTAAAATTATCAAAGTATCTTTCTCCAAAATCACCACCATAAGCATAGTAGGGTTTACCTGTTGCAGAATCATATTTCACCAGTCCCTGGTCTTTAAACTCCCAGATAGCGCCACCAATAACCCGCGGCAGACTCCGCCACTGGTCCCAGAAATCTTTAATATTACCGGCGCTATTGCCCATTGCATGTGCATACTCACAAAAAATATGGGCCGATGATCTCCGTTCTTCTGATTCACCAGTAATGGCGCTGTATATAATGCCGGGTACATACGACTGATCACATCAATATAATACTGGTCCTTCGGATTCTGTATGCGATGTGAGTGATCATTAGACTTCAAATAACGCGGATCGGACGGGTCGATATAGCCCTCTTCTTTTGGGCTTCCCATGGCGGGCTCATAATGCAACGGGCGGGTCATATCAAAATCTTTGATCCATCCCGCCATTGCTGCATGATTAGGTCCGCTACCTGCCTCATTGCCCAGGCTCCACATAATAATAGAAGGGTGGTTTTTATCGCGTAAAGCCATACGCGCCACGCGTTCTACATAGGCGGCTGTCCAGCGGGAATCATGATCCAACTTCCTCCTAATCCATGTGTTTCATGATTGGCCTCATCGATGACCATAATCCCATACTGATCGCAAAGATCCAAAAGATAGGGATCTGACGGGTAATGGCTTAACCGTACGGTATTAAAATTAAATTGCTTGATGGTGGTAATATCCTGTAAGATATCTTCCCGGGTTAAAGCCTTTCCTCTTGTAGGATGATGGTCCGGGCGATTAACTCCGTAGAGGTAGGTCTCTTTCCCATTGATCAGTAATTTGCTGTCTGACTGCCTGAACTCAATACTGCGAAAGCCCAGCTTACAACTTTTAGCTTCCCATACTTTGCCGGTACTATCTTCCAGGCTTAATACCAATGTATATAAATGTGGGGTTTCCGTGCTCCATTTTAAGGGATCTGTAATTTTAGCTTCTAACAAACCAAATTTCACCCGATCTAAACGCGGATGAATTTCATTAATGATCGCATTAGCGCTAATACTCAGATCTTCTTTTAAAATTGATTTATTTGCCGCATCAAATAGCTGTGCTTTCACTTTGTAGCCAGGTACTTCTTTACCGGTAAGATTCTCCAATCTCGGGCGGATACTTAAAACAGCATCCTTGTACTCTTTATCCAGTTTTGCTTGGTAGAAAAAATCGGCGATACGTAGTTTGGGTTCTGCCATTAAAAAAACTTCCCGGTGGATGCCGCTTAAACGCCATTGATCCTGGTCTTCGAGGAAACTGCCATCGCTCCAACGGATCACCCAAACTGAAACAATGTTCTCTCCATCTTTCAAATAAGGTGTGATATTAAATTCAGAAGGAAGGAAACTATCTTCAGCATAACCCAGAAATTTTCCATTTACCCATACTTTGTAAGCTGAACTTACACCGCCAAAATGAAGCGTTATGTTTTTATCACGCCAGTCTGCCGGAACTGTAAAAGAGCGCTGGTAGCAGCCTACGCCATTATAATCTTTAGGTACCAAGGGTGGATTTACCGGGCGGAATGGATACACCGCACTTTTATAAATAGGCTTATCATAGCCTTGCATTTCCCAACTCGATGGTACCGGTATTTGTTTCCAACCGGATACTTTCTGTTTGTAAAAATCTTTCGGCTCGTCGCCGGGTTTTAAAGCAAAGCTAAAATCCCAGTTGCCGTTTAAAGAAATATAGCGGCCGCTTTTTTCGCGATCGCCTTTTAATGCATCGGCAACACTACTAAATGAATAAGCAGTGGCCCTCGACAAATCGCGATTGATGCCGCTCACTAACGGGTCTTCATAGGGTTCTGTTTGATAGATGGCCGGCGCGCTGGGAACAGCAGCCGGCGTCTTATCAACTAATTGTGCTTCAGCTTTCGAAATGGCCAAAGCGCTTATTATACTTATAAAAAAACTACGGTACACTTTTAATGAAATCTTTTGAGTCATGCCTATTTACTTCTATACTATTCTATATTTAATTCTGCTCATTTATCCCTGATGTCGTTTATTCACCGCAGAGAACAAGAGAAAAGAGATTACGCAGAGCGTTTTATTAACATCCTATTACCCATTAGGTCTCTTTGAATTGGGCATTTAAACTCCGCGTAATCCTCTGAGCACTTATTTCTCTACGGTTAACTTCTCCACATTAAGCACTACAATCCCCCTGCCTCTTTTTCCTTCGAAGGCTCAACAGGTCTCTTCCTCCAGTAATTAGCCAGTATACTACCGCTGATATTCATCCACGGACTAAACACGGCAGCTGCAAGTCCTACGGTACCCAGTTTACCCATCGATCCGGCCAAACCGCTAGCCATACCTCCGTTTTGTAATCCAACCTCAAAGGCTACAGTACGACTGGAATTTTTGTCCAATCCGAAGAACCGACTCAACCAATAGCCGAAGAAATAACCCGCTGCATTATGGATGACTGAGGCAATGAATAATAAGAACCCAACTTTCATCAGGTTGTCTCTACCCGCCGCTGTTGTAACAGTAGTGAAGTAGATAATACCAAACATCGAGATGAAAGGCATTAGTTGATCTATTTTCGGATAGGCTTTATACAGCTGGTGATATAATGTGCCCGCCACAACTGCACCCGCCAGGAAACCTGATAATTCCAGAGATTGCAAAACCGCATGTGATGCACCGCCCGCTGCTACAACCGGATATATCCAAAATAAAACTGCCAGCGCATACAACGCACCAATAACAGAAAATACAGCGATGCCCTTAGCTCTTGCTTTACCGGCACCTTTCAGATAATCGTGCAATAAAGCCGCACCGATCGGTACGATAACGATCTTAATGATCTCGATCATCATATCCACGAACTTCACTTCTATTAATGTGCCAGCGAAAGTTTTCATCAATAACGGTGTTAAAAAAGGCGCTGCCAATGTGGCCATAGCTGTTACAATTACCGACAACACCAGGTTGGCTCTTGCCAGGTATACCATTACATTGGAAGCCAGGCCGCTGCTACAGCTACCAATCAATATGATACCTGCAGCAATCTCCGGTTCAAAATGAAAGACTTTAGTAAGGAGTAAACCCATTAAAGGCATTACCGAAAAGTGGCATAATAGCCCTACTGCCACACCTTTGCCTGTACTTGCCAAGCCTTTAAAATCTCTCAGGCTCATATGTGTGCCCATTCCAAACATCACCAATTGTATAATGACCAATATTAGGGTCTTATCTCTCAGGTTCACCGGTCCCCAGTGCATAAAAGCTTGCGGATAAACCATCCCGGCCACCACCGCGGCAATGATCCAGGCTGTGTATTGATAGCCTTTGAGCCCTGGCACCGAGCCCAGGCCTAATGCCAATGAAACCGCAGCAATTACCGAGAGTATTTTGCTAAGGTCTGTTTGCTGTAGCAACAAGGCAATAAGTAGCCCGGCAGCAGCAACAATGAAAATCCATAAACCGATTCGATATAATTTAATCATGGCAGCAATCGTTTGGTTTATTTTAATACTTCTGCTAAATACTCCATAGCCAAAGGCGGGCTGGCCAATATCGGTACTTTCCTATCTTCTTCAGATAAGCTACCCACCACACGAGCCATAGAGGCCTGGGCCAAAAGAATGACATCTACTTCCTGAGCCAGTTGTTTTAACGCAGCTCCCACGATATCGTCATGCTTTTGCGCGTCGCCGCCCATTAATGCTTCAAAAGCACCTTCGCAAAGCCGGGATACGAGCTCTATGTTTTTACCGGCAACTATAGCCCGCCGTCTTACCAGGTCGCTTGTGGGTTCTAATGTTGTAGATAAGGTAGCCACTACACCTATTCTCTTTCCGGAAGCAACCGCTTTGTCTGCCATTGGCTGATCTACACGTAACACAGGAACTCCGGCTAAGGTTGCCGCTGTTTCAACTGCGGCACCAATAGAAGAGCAGGTAAACATGATATAGTCAGCGCCGGCCTCTTCTGCGGAATTTGCATAGTTTACCACGCGCTTGGAAGTTTGTGGTGTTAATTCGCCGCAGGCTATAGTATTTTTAATGAGACTATCATCTACAATATTAAACACTTTTACACCTGGCAAATATTTCTTACATAATTCATCAAACACGGGTACCAGTGTAGCCGACGTATGAACTAATCCTAATGTTTTACCCCCAGCTCCAGTAGAGGTGTTCTTATTCTTTTCCATATTTTTATTTTTTGACGAGTGGCTAGTAGCTGGCTCAAATGCCAAGATTCACCATTCACAATTGACTATTCATTATTCATCATTCTTCCGTCTCTCAACACACCAAAATAGTCAGCCGCACCTACTTGTCCGCCTTTAAAGTTTACTTCAAGTCCGTTTATAGCCGGGTTGACTGAATAGGCTTTGCATAAAGGCGCTCCTGCCACCAATGGTGCAATCATTTCCACAGCTTCAATTTGCATAGCTCTTGCAGCATAGCTGCTGGTATCGCCGCCAGCAATGACTACCCGCTTAATCTTAGATTCTTCTACGGCCTCCCTCGCCATTCTACCTAAGGCAGTTCCTAATTTTTGCGAGGACAGGTTAGCTCCATCTTTTGATCCGGTATGCACCAGTACATTTTTCCTGCTCTTCAATATATCATTTATTTTTTCTTGGATTGACGCAGAAACCCCATCATTACAAACGGTTGCGGCATCTAATACAATCGCTTCAAATCCATTTTCTATGGCCCAATTGATCTGGACGGCGGTTACGGGTGAACAGCTTCCTGAAACCACCAATAAGGGTGTTGCCTTTCCCGGCTCAGACCATTTTTGAGCAGACTCTATGTTCTCTCTTTTATTCCATACGGTACCTAAAGCCACTTCGACCGCTGAAGACCCTATCGAAAACAGAGGTGTGTTATCAATAACCTGTGCATCCAGCCATTCACCTATTTTTCCCAACTGCTGCTCCTCAGCAGCATCAATTAATACAGCTTCTTCTCCTTGTATTGCATGATGCCATTCTGTTACCGGCTTTTGCATTTGAACCATATCGATCAGTGCCAGCCGTTTGATGGTTTGCTTTTGTATATGTAAACGAAGGTCGCTCTCATCAGCCGGTGTAACAGGATGTTTCGTCATGGACGGATGCCGGTCTAAGCGATAGATAGCACCGTTACTGCCAATACCCATTCTTGCAAACAGGTTTCCAAATACGCAATACCGGCCTAAAGAGGGTGTTCCACCTAAAACCGGTATTAACGGGCTTGAAAAAACCTGGCTTCCAACATCCATTACGCGACCAATACTTCCAACGGAAGGCGAAGAATCAAATGTGGAACATACTTTATAATGTATATGCCTTGGATGGAAGTCTTTTAATTTTCCAAAAGCTTCGGTTAATACTTCCTCCATTTCAGCAGGATCCAGCGATCTTGTTTTACCAGCTACTCCAATTACATCGATACCAGGGAACCTGGCCAATACAGAAGCGTCAGGTGGCTCTATAAATAATACAGCCCTTGCACCTGCTCTGCAGGCAAATTCCAGTGCATCGGTAGAGCCTGTGAAGTCATCCCCATAAAAAGCCAATTGTATTTGAGATAGAACCGACATATTATTTTTTACCAAATTTCTCTACACTCTTTGCAAATTCAGGGTAGGCAGTGGCAGCTTCTTCCAATGTCAGTCCTTCCACAGCAGCCGTCCAGGCCTGTTGCAACGCAATTACGCCGGCAGCGGGTCCCATCGGATGAGCCATAATACCTCCACCGGCCATATACAATAAATCCTGGGTTTGTGTACGCTTCCAGGTCTCAAAAGCTTGTCCTCCCCATTGGCCCGACGAAACAACCGGGATAACATTATTGTGATCGAATAAGGGCGTTAAACAGGCTTCAATCGAATTCACCACACTATCATCTGTTTCCCAGAATTTATTCTTTATTCCATTTACATGCAGTTGATCCACGCCTGCTAATCTCCATATTTTTTGATACGCCCTGAAATCGATGCCCAGCAAAGGATGCCTTGTAAGCATGCCCCATCCATTTCTGTGCGCATGTATAGCCAACTGGCGTTGGTCGCATATTTTTTAACAGCGCTTAAGCCCACACTATTAATACTGATCATTGCACATGTACCGCCATGTAGAACGATTGTTTCATAGCGCGATAACATTTCATCAATCTCGCCGCTCAGGTTAAAAGCATACATTATTTTTTTACCTGTTTTGTCAGCATGGTTATTAATCACCTCCATGATACCGGCAACCCTGTCCTCAAAACGGGAATTAGCTGAGGAAGATAAGAGTTCATCATCTTTTATAAAATCTATTCCGGCTTCTGCCAGTGTTTGAACCATAGCAGCCGTATCCTCAACAGTAAGGCCAATAGAGGGCTTGATGATGGTACCGATCAACGGCCGCTCTACTACGCCGGTTAGTTGCCTGCAACCTGCTATCCCAAACTCCGGTCCTTTGAACTGTTGGCCAAAAGAAGGGGGCAATTCTATGTCCATTAATTTCAACCCGGTAAACTGTGTAATTTCATACAGGTTACCCTGCAAAGTGGACACCATTACAGGCAGGTTGTGGCCGAAGTTTTCAATACTCCAGGACACTTTAACTTTCGCTCTATGGTACTTACCGGTATCACTAACAGCACCGGGAATGGCCGAAAGATCAACAGTCTCCAACAGTTCCACCTGCTCTACCCTTGCCGCAAATCGCTCCTTCAGCTCTTCTGTTTCTCCCGGCACTGCAACAAAAGTTCCGGAAGATTGCTCCCCAGCCAATACGGCCGCTGCTTTTTCAGGATCATAAGGCGTTTCTATATAGTAGGTTCCAAAAATTCTTTCCATCTTGTTTATTTAATTTAATATGACCTCATCGGCTATTTTAAAAATTTTCGCACCAATGAAATATTTACTACAGCATATGCTAACTCTTTGATATGCAGATATTTTTTAAAATACGTAAAAGGTTCTCCATACTGATAATGCCTTTGTTTTCCATATTTTTGAAGATCAAATTCGTATAAAACACCGTCTCCTATATACATACTTTTCTGGCTAATCTGAAAATCAGTGTTGTCGATGACATACTCTACCATTTTCTCCCTAATGTTGAGCTGACTGGGTAAGTTCAACAGGTTGTTTTGAACCAGCAGCTCCCACAATTGATCTACTCCGGATTGTTCTATTTCCAATTGTTCGATAAATTTAATATTGAGGCTTTCGTTATCAGCTGTCGGTTTAACATCCATAGTAAAATATTGCGCCTTCCATTTGTTGTCCTTTAAGGTCAGTACAAACACATTATCGAAATTCGCCTGGAGATGATACTGTTTTAATTGAAACCTAAAATCAAAATTCCTATCTAGTTTTGGATCTTCAGCTAAAATGCTGTCATATCGCTTTCCAACATCCGTTTGTTGATTACTGTCTACCGAGAAATCAATAACATATGGAAGGTCCACAATCATACGATAATTAAAAGGAGCTTTATTTCCGGGCTCCAGCCTTTTGTAAGGCCTGCCATTTAAAGGTGTCTGACCATCAACAGTGGTCGAAGCTACTATTAATAAACAAATGATGGTCAGCATTCTCATTTTGAAACTTTTATCTTACTAATGGCATCCAAACGCTCATATCGGTTTCACCGCGGTTGGCCCAGGCATAGTAAGGTATTAACTTAACATTTACCGGTGTTTGTTTTTTGCTGACTTCCTTATACAGGTTCCTTGTCCAGTCGCCATTATTTAAAAGCCTGGCTTCACCCGTAAGTGCCATCATGTTACCATTGGCTATAGTGGTAGGTACTGGTTTCAGTTGTATATTGGATGGTATCGCTATATTGAAAACTTTCTGAGCAGGGATATCCGTTGATTCTATACAATACACTACCGGACCTCTTTTCACTGCTACCTGGTTACGGGTTTCTTCTACCATCGGATTAGATTCGATCAGAGTAGCTGGCATATCCAGCACCAGTTCGATTTTATCTCCCTTTTTCCATGCCTGGTTTAAGGTAAAATATCGTCCACCTGTAAGGTTCGCATTAACAAGCTTGCCATTTACTTTAACCGAAGCTTTGTTACACCAACCGGGAATACGCAGATGAACCGGCAATGGCTTGGCGGGAGCTTCAGTTATTGCCAATGACACAGCCCCATCCCAGGGATAATTACTGGTTTGTTGTAAAGCGATCTTACTACCATCGTTTAATACGGTTTGAAGGTTATTGCCCCCATACATATTTATATACAAACCATCTTTACCCGTACTGTACATGTAATTGCTGATCTGAGCGATGGTGCGCACGACATTCGGAGGACAACAATTTGACTTGCTGATGTAAGGTACACGGCCACCCTCCCAACGCAGATGATAAGGGTAGTTTACCGTATGCGCTAATGGGTTTGTATAAAAGAACCTGGTACCATCCATGCTGATGCCACTTAATACACTATTGTAGAGAGCCAGCTCCACAATATCAAAATACTTTTCTTCTCCTGTTAAAAGAAACATGCGATAATTCCACAACACATTCCCGATATTGGCGCAGGTTTCATTGTGCGCGCTGAAATTAGGCAGTTGATAATCCCGTCCATAAGACTGATGCACTTTTTGAACGGTATCAGGAATATAGGAAGTTCCATCCACCGAAACACCATCGTATAAAGCGCCACAAGCGCCCGTTACATACATTTTAGTATGGATCACATTATTCCATAAAGTATCCAGGGTATTCAATAAAGTTTTATCGCCTTGTTCAGCATACAGGTCTGCTACTCCAGCCATCAGGTAATTGGCTCTCACCGCGTGTCCCACAATTCTTTTCATATCCCTGAAGGGAGCACGGTCACTGTTGTCATCTGTACCTTCAACAGTACCTCTTATATCGATCAGTTTATTCAGCAGATCGAGGTATTTTTTTTTTGGTGGTACGATACATTTCCGCCAAGCCCATATAGTGAGAAGGGCAGATGGCATTGCGTGCCTGCTCGGGCGTAGCTTTATTATAAAAGACGATCAGGAAGTCTGATGCTTTTTTGCTATATCCAGCAGGTTACTTTTACCGGTAGCCCTGTAATGTACACATCCGGCTGTCATCAGGTGACCAAAATTATAAGCTTCAAAGCTTAGCTTATCATCGAACATTTTTTGCTCGCCGGTTTTCTTTTGTTCAATGATGTTTTTGGTATAGATATATCCATCAGCTCTCTGAGCTTTGCCGATTACTGTAATAGCGTCTTCCATCCAACCATTCAGTTTCGGGTCTTTGGTAGAAGCATATAATGAGGCCACTGCTTCCAGTGTTTTATAGAAATCACCATCATGAAAGGAAGGGCCTCTGAAACGACCATCCTGTAAACCAGCGGCCACTTTGAAATTCTGGAAAGAATAACAAATGGTATCGCTGGTATAGGTACGCCATAAAGTAGGCACCATTGAATTCTTTAATACATCAAAACGCTCAGCCCAAAATCCTTTTGTCCAATGCACATCACCTAATCCCACACCAGACAACTTTGCAAATTTGCTTTGCGAAGTGTTTACCAATGCGTTCTGTGCGTTTACAGCAGCGCTGCAAACTATACCCGCTACCAATAATTTAAATTCCTTTTTCATCTGTATCATTTTTTTCATCACTTTTTATTCGAGAGATCTCTCCCTATGTTCGAGATGACGATCTTATTCAATATCCCTTTTATTATTGACTATTCACCATTCACGCCTACAACGCCTGGTACTTGATATCATAGTTCTTTCCCTTTTCCAAAGTCAGCTCATACACATTATTACCCTTATTGATGAAACTACCTTCTTTGGAAGACGGCGCCCTTTTGCTTTTCAACACCAGCTTACCCGTACCAACCGGCGAACTAACCTTTATGTTAGTTGTGCTACAATACAGTTCAATATTTCCGGCTGGTGTAGGCACTTTACCTTCCATCCATTTTAAACCACCTAATGCGGGCTCAATAGTATACGCGCTGTAACCGGCACCCGTTGGTTTTACACCCAGATAGTATTTCCCCAGCAGATACAAAGGACTGGCACCCCAGGCATGACAAAGGCTTTTGCCATATTTACGGCCATACATAGCGTAATGTTCTGCACCCGATTTCTTTGGATTATACTCTTCCCAGAAAGAAGTAGCGCCCAGCTTTAGCATACCACCCCAGTAAGATTTCATTTCTTTGGTTACATAATCCTGTTCGCCCAAAGCACATAAGGCTTCCATTTCATAAAACCGCATGTAGGGCGTTGTAATAGGCGGTACACTATTATTTAATAAAACAGTATTCTTGATATTCTTTTTCTGCGCATCGCTTAAGTAGTCAAAGAATATAGCAAACATGTTGGAGTAACGGGTTACATGATCTGTTGGTTTGCCATTTACATAGCTGTGCACAATAGCCTGCTTCTGTTCGTTCCAGTACAAATCAAATAGTTTCTTCTTAACATCTTTAGCCAGGCTCGCATACATGCCAGCATCTTCTTTCTCCTGTACCAGTTCTGCCACCAACGCCATCGTCTCCAGGCTGCGGGCGAATAATAGTTGTTCAAAACTCACTGCTCCCTGCTTGCTTAATCCTTCGGCCCAGTCGATAAACACCCAGTCTCCGGGCAGGCCTTCCAGCAAACCGTCTTTATTTCTGCGGCCCAACACATATGCCATCAAAGATTTCATACGATCATAATTATCTTTTACAAAAGCCGCATCGCCGCTGTACAAGTAATAGTCGTATACCCCAGGAACCAGTACAAAGTGTAATCCATAATGGTATTGATGTGGCTGGTTACCGGATCTTTTCCCCTCAAAGACAGCGTGGTTCTTTTTACAGTGCCATTATCATTCGTCAGGTAATAATTCATCAGGTAGCTTTGATAAGCATCGCCGCTCCATACCCAACGATCTCTTTTAATACCATCTATAAAAAATTCTTTGGTGCTTAAATGAAATGTGTACTTAGCTACATCATAAATTTTGTTAATCTCTTCATCATTACATTTAAAAGACCCCTTATCCTGCAGATCAGCATACTCATATAACATGGAAGCTTTATCAAAACTGATACCCGCATCTGCAATGATATTTATAAACCGGAAGGCCTTGGAAAGATCAACGGTATAATCTCCTCCAGCCTGATCAATAGCCAATTTATCATAGGTTTCTGTATGTGCGGTATCAAGGGCTTCTTCGCGACTTTCGCCATAGTAGATAGCCAGTTTTCCCTTACCCTTCAGGTTATGGAGTTTAATATAACCAAATGTTTCTTTTCCAAAGTCAATCACTGTTCCCCCGGCTTCCTTGCTTGTAGATACTGCTTCGGCCGGTTTTACAGGTAGCTTAAATTCAGATGGTAATTGTTTTGGATCCTGAAAATCCCAAACACCGCATTCATCCATTTGGTGGTAGACACATCAGAGGTTTTACCTGTTTCATCAATCCATTCTTTATCTTCAAATGTTACCAGCCAGGTATTATCACTCACTACTTTTTTTCCTCTTACAAAAATGGCCGGTACCTGCGCCTGGTTAAACACTTTAATATTGATCTTATGCTTTCCAGCCGGCACGGTTATCTTTTTAGGATAGCCTTCAAAAGCCTTACCATCCAACTTTATATTGTATTGCCCCTGCACATAGATCTCCACTTCTTCAGGTTCAGTCAATTCAAATACTTTATGAAAATCGATCAGCGGGTAATGGTTATCTATTTTCCAGAATACCGGGAAAAACACACCGCGTTCTGTACGACGGTTCTGCATCTGGTTCGATAACCATATTTCATAATCGCCCGGATACCACACCCACTCTGCTTTTTGGGCAATTGCTGTTTGCCCAAAAGGCATCAAGACCATCAACGAAATTGCCCATTTTAAATTTTGAATGCTGCATTTTAAATTCTGTAAACCTTTATTCATAAAAAGTAACCGTTATATTTTTAGAATATGATGTAAATAATAAGGATAATCAATCCGAGTAAACCAAATAACCATTTTACCTTACTGCTGGTTGGCGGGATCGCCTCTGCTTCTATCGCATTAGGTTCTGGCGCTTTGCCTAGTAATGATATGATAATAGCCAATACAAAAAGGATAGCGAAAATGTAAAAAGAAATCATAAAAGGATGGGGCCAGGTAAAATATGGATTACCATCTTTCGGTAATATCCATAAATACACCAATCCTACCGAAAGACTAAATACCGAACCCCAGCTTAAAGTAATGTTCACTGCTGTTCTTGTCAACCGTTTCCAGAATACTGCCAACAGGAAGACTACAGATAAAGAAGGCGCTAAGAATCCCAATATCGATTGGAAAATATAAAAAGGCTTTGCCCCTTAACATTATCAAGTGCAATTGCCATTAACACAGCAATAAAACAACCAGCCACAACTACGATCCGTCCCACCTGTATTTGTTTTTTTACCGAGGCTTCGGGGTTCATTTTTTTACATAGATATCATTGGTAAAAACCGTGCTCAACGCATTCAGCGAGGAACCAATGGTAGCTACCAATACGGCGATCAATACACAGATCACAAGACCTATAACTCCGGTAGGCAGTAACTGGGTAACCATGGTCATATAGGCTTCATCAGGCTGGGCTGAAGGAAACAATACGAAACATAAAATTCCGGGCAATATGAATAAGGGTAATGCCAGTACTTTTAGCCAACCGATCAGGTTAACACCTAATTGACCTTGCTGCAGGTTTTTGCACCCAATACGCTTTGCACCATTGCCTGATCTGTACAAAAAAAGCTACGGCTGCTACAGGATATCCGAGTAATACAGCAGGCCAGGGAAAATCGGGATCAGAAGCGGGTTTGATCAACTCCCAGTAACCTTTCGGAGTTTTAGCCATCAGTTCGGAAAATCCACCGACATGCTGCAGACCTACTACAGAAATGATGACCGAAACCGCAATCAATAATAACATCTGGAACACATTCACTCTTGCAATCGCCTTTAAACCACCTGCAAAAGTGAACAAACCGGAAAAAGCCACCAGTACAATCGCTGATTGCCACATGGGAATCCCCAAGATCTGTCTCACCAAAACACCACCGCTAAATAACCCTAAGGAGAGCCAGCTTACCAGTATTTTCACCAATGCGTACCAGGCGAGGATGTTCTGTGTACTATCCCCGAAAAGTTTGCCCATGTACTCTGGCATGGTGGCTACTTTACTGGCAATATAACGGGGCGCAAAAACCATCGTCAATAACAACAGAAATAAAAATGCGTAAAGTTCCACATTAGCGCCGGTGATACCTGTAGTAAAACCAATCATGGCAAAAGTGAGCAGGGACGAAGGGCCAACATTCGTGCCCCACATATTAAAACCGATATTATACCAGTTCAAAGACTTATTAGCCAGGAACAGCGTCTCGTTTTTCTTGCGGGCACTAAAACTAGCCAGGTATCCTATTACCAGTAAGGCAATCAAATAGACTGCCACAATGGCCAGATCAATCCCTGTTATCTTATCGTATATTTTGTTCACTTTCTTTAAATATGAGTGATGTGTTCTTAATCATGCTGTCAGGCTGAACTTGCCGAAGTCTTGAATATAATTAGTAAAATCCTTCATCAGGCTCAGGGCGACATCGTGCTATGGTTGTCACCTATCATTTACTGATCCAGGTTGTAACGCTTCAACAATTCTTTTACCGACACCGGTTTGCCTGTCTTCAAGCTTTCATCCATTGCCTGCAATAAAGCCACGGTTCCTATTCCTTCCTTCATATCCGGGTAGGCTGTGAAACCCTGTTCAATAGAATCTACAAAATACTCCAGGTAATTCTGGTATTCACCGGCGTGGTGGCTTTGTCCTTCAAAACGGAAATAATGCTTTAAAGTACTGTCACCCCAGGTAATCGTTTTCTCCTCACCCGTTTTATCAGTGATCGCATACCGCAGTTCATGATAATCGGCCTGGCTGGCCCCTTCAGTTCCGCGTAGTACGGTCGTCATACCGCTCTCGCGATATGCCGGCTGAATCGGAGACGTATATACACCGCTTACTCTTGCTACCCTTCCGTCAGTTGCCTTAAAAATAAAGTGCATGGTATCCTCATTCTTCAGTCCTGCTTTTTTACCATTTGCACTGATCATTCCATATCCCATCACTTCTTCTACATCGGGTAAATACCATCTTATAAAATCAACCGGATGACTTAAACCACCGTATAACCATTTAAAAGCATCTTCCAAAGCCCATTTCTTTTCAAGGAACCAACGATGATCGGCATGATAGCTACTTTCAATAGTGATCAACTCCCCTATCTCGCCCGCTTCAAAATCCCTGCGCTGGCGTTTGGCGGGTTCAAAAAAGCGAGAGCTCTGTCCCACAAATACTTTTTTACCCGTTTGCGCCTGCAAATCCAATAAAGCCTTTGCATCTTTCAGATCATCGATAAAGGGCTTGGTACATACCACATGTTTGCCATGCTGCAAAGCCTGTGTTACATGTTGTGCATGCAGATGATCTGGTGTGTAAATGGCAATAATGTTAATGTCAGGATCGTTCAGCATATCTTCATACCTGGTAGTATAATGATCAAAATCGAATTCCTTACTACGCTGTTTGCAGGCTTCCTCACTGATATCACACAATGTTTTTAATGCCAGCTTTTTACTTTCCAAAGCCGCACTAATCAGGCTGCGCCCTTCGCCTAGGCCCAGTATCCCTAATACCTGAATATTTTCTTTTTTGTTTATATCGTTAAATCTCATTGTTATATTCTAAATTTTTTCAACCCGTCTGTTCTTTTAAAGAGATCTCTCACTTCGCTGTTCTACTTTCGAAATGACGGAACTAGTAAAATATTTTTCCCGATTCCTATTTTGTTCTGTCCCGAAAAAAGCGGACATTTTAATTCACTACTCATTATTCATTTTTCACCATTTCACTACTTCCCCACCACTTTCTTCAAAAACACCCAAACCTCCCCTTTCTTTGTTCCCTCTATTCCTTCCTGGTATTGGGCCATTAGTTTGTTCCACTCGCCTACACGCGGGTTGTTCTCCGTTGTTTTCGGATTCAACTCATCCAATGTCTTTCCTTTGGGAATACTGATCACCAGCATCAGCTGGCGGCCATTGCGGAACATTACCAGCCGTTGGAAACCGGCATTACAAAACCCTTTAGCAATCTCTGGCCATTGTTCAAACTGTGTGGCATGGTAGTTTAAGTATTCCTTCTGCTTCTTAGAATCAGCTACCAGGTTAGCCGTTAAAAGAACATGCTCCCATTCCTTTGCTGTTGCTTTATCATCACAACGGCTCGGGTCAAATTGGTAATACATATCATAATAAGGTCTCACTGTTACATCCGGAAAGGCCTTTTTGAGTTTCCCCTGGAATACCGACAGGTCCTGCACTTTGTCAAAGATCACATACCGGTTATTCCATTTATAGATGCTGTTGGGGTCCAGCTTATTTTCGCTTAAGAAATTACGCAGCTGCACCAGGTTAAGCCTCCCTTTAGTTACCACCAGTTCTACCAGCTCCTCATGTTCTGAGTTAACGGGTAATGTAATGGTCTTATAAGTACTTTCTTTGAGCAGGTGTTTATAGTCATCCTGCAACCCAGCCTTTAACCGGATCGCTTCGTTTACCTGCGGTCCGTTATTCACCCATTGATTGCCCGGACCATTATTATTCTGTAAATATTTTTGAGTTGCTGTCCAGTTATCTTTTATAGTGATCTGGGAGGACCCTTCATCCGTATACAGGTAAAACCAATGAGAAGGCAGGTGTGCATAAGGCGCTTTATAAATACTATCGATATAATTTTCGCTGATCAGGGAACCCGGTTGTGCACTTAGTGTATAAATACCTGCACAATCATAATTCTGTTTACCAAAATGATGGATCTTATTGGCCAAAACTTTATTGTTACGCATTACATTAGGTCTCGGGCTCCATCCCCATCCCATGCTAATGCCCGAGTAATTTACATTTTCAATTTCATTATGAGATACGGTTGAATTACGCGTATAACCCAAACCAATACCAACCGCACCCCAGTCTTCATTAGTGGCGTTAGTAACCAGGTTGTTCGTTAAGGTGATCGAATCGGCTACTACTCTTTCATCCGTTGGGTTATAGGGCAGATGTATTTCCATTCCTTCATCGGCGAAAGAGCCCGCCAGTATTGCCGTACCGCCGATATCTTTAAAAAGATTTCCAATAACCTTACTGTTCTTTACACCCAGGTGATAATCTAAACCGGTGGAAGCCATATGTTCAAAACGACAACCCTCAACGGATAGGTTATGTACAAAAGAGGCAGTAACAGCAGCTCCCGGACGGGTGATCCATGCCTGGTTGTCTAAAGAGGCTTTTTCGGGAGTACCCGAAGGGCGTAATTTATACGCTTCGGTCATTGGCATTCCTGCCTGATGCGGTACATGTCCTTGTAAAGAAGGACGGTTCCACCCCACATGCTCAAAGGCAATGTTTTTAAATTGAATATGGCTTACCGGCTCGTCAATAGTTCCCTGTATGGTAACCAGGTTTTCCAGTAAAGGGGCTATGATATGGGCAGTAGCAAGGTCTTCGCCGGTACGCGGCCAATAATAGATCTTCTTATTCATCCTGTCTATATACCATTCGCCGGGCTCGTCTAAAAATTCAATGGCGTTGGAAAGATAGAAAGCAGAATTACCGGTTTCCTTAGATATCCAGGGAGCCGGCCAGGGATGCTCAGACTGGATGCGGCTTTCGGGTTGCCTGAATAGTAATTGGGCACTATCACCGGCTACATTCATTTGCTTTACCCGGAGCGTAGCAATCTCCCACCACTGATGAATGAACATTTCCAATCCGCTGATGTCTTTGACGGGTACAGGAGGTTTAGGTATCTGGCAGGATTCATCTTTTTTATTCCAGCTGATAATGCGTTCCATTTCTCCGCCATTAGGCCACTTTGCACGCGTTGCTTTGGTATTGTTTACCCACAATTGTCTAAAACCAGGTAACTCATCGAAAGCCTCGGGCAATGGTGCTTCCCATACCTTCGACTGCGCAACAGCAGGCAAATTTGTTATGATCCCGCCAGCTTTTTTCCAACCTTTGATCACCACGCCACCGCTCAATACCACTTTTGCACCCGGTGCAGCTTCAATAGAAGTTGGACTTTGAGGCGTTCCGGCATCTTCAGCCCTGATCACAACCGGTTCCTGCAACCAATAAATACCTTCCTGAAGAATAACCTGTATCGGACCTTCAGTTATTGTGTCGTTTAAACGTCTAAATTCTCTTACCTGTCGCAGTGCCGATTGCAGGCTGGCCTTGGGTTTTTCTTTAGAGCCGGCATTAGCGTCGCTGCCATTGGGTGCAACATATACCTGTGCCCCCGCTACCATAGCTGCAGTTATTAATATTAAAAGAAAAGCGAATTTATACAATCGTTTCACTGGCAGATGCATATCAATTATTAGAAAAGGTAAATTTACCAAAGGGCTTTTTCAACATCATGGTGGTTTTGGTTGATATGATGGATTTTTTCCTATTGAAGTGCCTGCCGACCTGATGGTTACCTTGTTGGGATTATGATATAGCTTTTTTATATTTACAGATTGAATATTGAACTATGGCGATACCAACGATACATGGATATATTGACAGAAGAATACTCATTAATTTCACCGCCGACCCATCGGTGGTGAAGAAAATTATTCCATTTCCGTTCAGGCCAAAGATATATGCGGGTAAAGCAATTGTTGGTATATGCCTGATACGACTCAAACATATTAAACCAAAAGGATTGCCAGATTGTATAGGTGTCAATTCGGAAAACGGTGCCCATAGAATTGCCGTAGAATGGGATGAAAATGGTGAGACGAAATCCGGAGTTTATATTCCCCGCAGAGATACTTCTTTAAAGTTGAACACAATAGTTGGGGGACGATTTTTTCCTGGCAAACATTATTTGGCCCAATTTGATGTGAAAGAAAAAGAAGGAAATTATCATGTAGGGTTTAAAAGTTCGGATGCCACAGAAATCCTAATTGATGCAAAAGAAACAACAGCATTTAACAAGCAATCGATATTCGAAACAGTAGAAAATGCTTCAGCCTTTTTTGAAAAAGGTGATCTGGGCTATTCGCCGAATGGAGATAAGTTTGATGGATTACAGCTCAAAGCCTACAAATGGGAGGTTCGACCTTTAGAAGTTAGCCAGGTGCAATCAAGCTTCTTTGCCGATACAGAAATTTTCCCAACGGGGTCGGTGGTTTTTGATAATGCGTTATTGATGACAAATGTTGAACATGAATGGAAAACTGCCATTAGCAAATAAACAATAACACATCTAAAACTATAAGTAAGCTTAGCAGGAAAAATTGATGAATATAAATTTTAGAAATATTGGTCAATATATAATCCCAATATCTGAGTTTAGCCTCAGCTGGCGTTTCACAGACGAGAAATATAATGGTTTACCTGATCAGGATCTTGAGCAATTGAAGCCATTGAATAAAAACGGCGCTCGGTTTATCTGGCATCATTACGTAACCAAAGCCAATCTGCATAAAGACTTTCCGTTTAAAAAAGACTTTTTCAGCATAGTCGATCAAAAAGCGTTTACAGATGACAAAGAAAAAGACATGCAGAAATGGTTATACGAAAAAGGCGTTCCACGCAACCAAATGGTTTTCTTATCCTGGGAGCCTGAACTTGCAATTATGGTTCCCTGGAGTTTGTTTATACGATATATTGGCTGTTTCTATTATCCCGGGAGCGATGATCTTACCGTTATGGATACGGACTTGACATGGGCTCTGCTTTGTCATCATGAGGACATTATGTACTTTGGAATCCGATCAACGTTAAAACAAAATGAATGATCGGAACCTCAATCGTGTTGCTTATTTCCTGAGCACTACTTTGGCTTATAGAAAGAAAACATATTTCGGTACCTGGAATTGTACTTTCTCCAAAACGAATGCGCCTGCTTGGCTGGACTATTACTGCGAACGTTTTTATGGATGATAGCTGGTGCAATAACCGGAATTATACCTTCAAAGAATTCCTATTTTAATAGCTGGTGGATAATAAAAACGGCACCAGAAGCTATTCAAAAACCATTAGTGTAATTATATACACCTCCCGGTTTTGTTTTGGCAACATTGATTACAAATTTTAATATTCTTTTTTGCCTGTATTGTAACATAAACAGCAGTTTTTCGTATTATTTTTATGAAGTCCTTGAAATGAGCTACCTGTACAACCATCGGGTAATTCGGTATTTATGGTGTGTTTCGTGATATAGAGTGTATAATCTAAAATAATCATCCATTACAACAAGATATGCGTACAAAACCATCGTTACTTTTTTGCCTGTTTTTTTAACTGCCAGCTTTAGCTATGGTGAGGACTGTAATTGCAATACCACCTTCAAGTGGCTGAAAACAACGTTTGAGGAAAACGATGCAGGATTTAAATATATATTGTCGATCAAAGGGCAGGCAGCTTTTGATTATCATAATAAAACAATCGCAGAAAAAATTAATGCCGCAAAAACCAAGGAAGAATGTCTTCCGATTTTACAGGAATGGTTAGGCTTTTTCCGGAAAGGACACATTTACATTCGGTCACTGGAACTTAAAGCTGCAAACGGAAGTACCGCACCTGTTAAGGCATTGGATACACTTGCCATTAAAAATCAGTTTAAAGACTGGCCGAAACTGCAGATCAATCTTGGGGAATTTGAAAAATACCTAAGTAACAAGAGCACCCAGGATTTTGAGGGCATCTGGGATTCTCCGCCCTATAAAATAGCCATTAAAAAGACAGCAGATGGCTACAAAGGCATTTTAATAAATGATGTGCCTCCTTATTGGGAGGCAGGACAGGTAAAACTGGAAATAAAAAATGAAGGTCGCAAACTGAAAGGAATCGTTTACATGCGCGATCATGCTAAAGTTGAAAATGATTATGTACAGGCTCTGGGGCAAAATCATTTACAGGTTGCCAGCTTTTGGCTCAAGCGGCTGATGCCGGTTCTTCCGACAGAAGAGGAAGTTAATTTTTCTTGACAATGCTGGAATCCAGGAACCCATATATGAAACAGCTTAATGATAGCACCTTGTATTTCAGAATTCCTTCTTTTGACCTGGGCCAAAAAAAGCAATCGACAGCGTGCTTAACGCCAACGACAAAATACTGGCAAAAACGCCAAATCTAATCATAGATATCCGGGGTAATGGCGGCGGCAGCGATTTCAGCTTCAGTGGCATTATTCCTTATTTGAAAACAAATCCTATTACGACACCCGGTGTAGATTACCTGAGCACGTTGCTTGCAACAATCAAAGAATGCTCGACTTTATTAATAAACCTGAATACAATGCAGTTTTTACGGAAGAGCAAAAAAATGGGCAAGGCGATCATACGACACTTTACAGCAACATTTAGGAGCGTTTGTTCATTTGGATGAACCGGTTAAAGAAGTGTCGGAAATTACAACTGTCAAAAATGTGTATCCCAAACAGGTAGGTATTATAATAGATGGCGGTGTGGGTAGTACGGCTGAGCAGTTTGTGCTGGCAGCAAAACAAAGTAAAAAAGTAAAACTTTTCGGTATTTCTACCTATGGCTCGCTCGATATTTCAAATATGTATGCTGTAAAATCACCGTGTAACAATTATGAATTAGGATATGGCCTTTCACGAAGTAAGCGCATTCCACAATACATTTTAGACGATCGCGGCATACAGCCGGACTATTTCATCAGCAACGAAGTCCCCGGTTATAAATGGGTTGGGTATGTGAAAAATATCCTGGAGGAGTAGTCATAAACTGCCTGTGTATATGTCAACGAAATTGTTACCAACAGCAACTGCGATTCCAGCAGTACTCCAACTAAAAGCGACATATTTTCGCTGGTCCCAATAGGCGGTTGTTGTACCAATGTAGCTGGTGTCCTGATCATTACTATTGTAGTTTTTCCAATTCCCTAAAAGCGACCTCACATAGTCAATACGAAGGTGAATTTGCAACAACGCGTTTGCACCCGATCGTCTGCCTGATACAGAAAGGGCTATCCCTACAACAAGGGAATTAGCTCTATAACCTATAGCCTGAAATTCTAATTCGCGCGTCCAGGCATTTCTACTATTTCCGGGTTCTCTGCGCAACTGGTTGAAGGCATCAGAAAAAGAAGCCAATGCGGCGTGCGCTCTTTTACGGGCCAAACGAACCTCCTGGCTATTATCAACCCTATTATCAATACCCTTTACAATCACCTCCAAATACTCCCTGTTTGCTTCCACTACGGAACGCGCTAATTTACTAAACTGACGACCTTGCTTTACGGGAACCAGGAACCAGCCCAGGATGGCTAAGGCAGCACCGAGCAAAGTAAAAGCGGCCCTGCTTCCCAACAACTCGGAGAACGCGCCCTGATGTATGTTTAATAAAACGATTGCGGTAATAGTAATAAACAATACACTAATCGTATAGTTGGGTTGGTTAAACAAAAAGAAACCATACAAAGTCAACATTGCAATTGCCAGTAAGATCCATGTGTTATGGAAAAAATAAATAAGCGGCAGGCAGATCAGCAATCCCATAACGGTCCCTTTTATACGCTGCAGGTTTCTGTGTTGTGTGACCGCAAATGTAGGCCGGGCAACAATGGCAATAGTTAATAGCACCCAATAAGTATACCTGAAATCGGGAAGTAGTAAACCCACTACTCCTCCCGCTCCGAATAACAACGCCCATCTCACCGCAAAACGAAGCACATCAGACTTCCAGTTAAAATGAACTAATAACGCCCCCAGCTCACAGAGCTGGCAGGAATAAAGTGGGTATAATCGATGTCTTGAGGCCGATCATTAAGGTTTGCACCCTTGTTTGCGATACTATATAACCTGTCAACCTTTTCCAGTATCTCACGGATATTTGCAATAGTGGCCGATAGTACCTCAACAGACTCGGGCCTTATATTAGCATTTATCTCATTGAGTTGACTGATCTGTCTTTGTATCTCCTGTTCATTAGCTTGCATTGAAAAGGAATTATCGTTTTCCGAAATCATCTGTACCCGGTCTGCCAATAATATAATGATCTTTCTAACCAGCTCTAAAGCACCGCTTTCCGTCAGCGAATTTCTGATGGTATCATAGTCGTGATCAATGGCTGTCAATACCTCATACAAATCGATCGTCCCATACAGCTGCTGTAACCATTGTTGCCCCACTTTATTTTCTTTTTGCAACAGATTATGTTCTCTTAATAATAAGAGCCTTACCTGGTCTTGCTGCTCACTTACTACAATATGAAGCGCGCTCAGATCTTCATAGGCTTTTTCTACCAATGTATCGGCATTATAAAACAAGGCTTTGGTTTTTAACAGCGCAGCTATGCCATCGGTACTTCTTTTTAAAGCATGTTTTAAAGACCGGTAGGGTGCATAATACACTAAAAGCAGGCTGATCACAAAATACCATCCGGCGCCTGCGACTATCCAGCAGCTATAGGACAATGCACTGGCTGGCCACAACCCGATTGTAAAGCTGGCTATTATTAACGAGAGTATGCCAACAATAGCCACCCGGGGACCCAGCGCAAATAACATGCCCGCCGCAAAGGCAATGAGCATTAACCAGGGTATTAATATCCAGTACAGATGTAAACCCGCCGTTGTAATGAAAGAAACTATAAAGAAAGCCGGGATACACCATTTCGCAGACAACCATTTATCGGCACGACTACCAGGCATATCCGTCAGCGAAGCTAATAAGGCTCCTATGCTAACAACAATGCCTGTGTCAAGTTGAAAAAGTACGCGGCCACTAAACCAGGTACAATGGTTGCCAGCGTATTGCGCAGTGCATCGCCGCCATATTCGCTTACCAGAAGTTTATAAAAACGGTTCCACATTAGCTACCAAAATTAAACATTAGGTCAACACAACTTGTAATGTTGGCACAGCGGCCACCGAAGGTCTGTTTAGAAAACCTGTACCTTAACCTTCCGAGCGCATATTCAATCCGTCTTTCGGATGCAATCTTCTGAATACTAGTCCCGATAAAATAGTTAAAGCACCTACAACCAGAAAAGTATACCGGAATGCATTATGGATCTCATTTTTTATGAGGCTCGTATCTCCCTGGAATATCTTAAAGACAATCAGGCCAAAAGCAACACCAAAGCCAATGGCTAATTGCTGGTTAACGGAGATCAATGAATTGCCACTACTGGTATGGTAAGCCCTGAGATCGGCAATAGAAATGGTGTTCATTGAAGTAAACTGTACAGAATTGAAAAAACCCAAAACAGCAATTATGGGTATATACCAGTATATAGAGTTATGTACATCTGGAATGGCCAGGCAGCAGATCAATATACCGATCACAAATGTATTCGTCATTAAGGTAGTACGATAGCCAAAACGGTTCAGGATACGGATTACCGTTGATTTGCCAAACATGGCGGTAAGAGCCATGGGTGCTATAATCCAGCCGGAAGTTACTGCCGATCGGCCATAAGCAATTTGTATCATCATGGGTAACAGTAACGGAATAGAACTAATACCCAGGCGTGTAGCCAGGTTTCCCAGTATACCTACTCTAAAAGTTCTTACCTTAAACAGGTTCAAAGGAAAAATAGGGTTATTATCTTTTTTGGCGTGCCGGTAATAGAAATAGACCATCAAAAAACCAAATACCGTAATAAGTAACACCGGCGTATTGGTAACCGTATTTCCAAATAATTCTAATGCAATGGAAAGCAACAAGGACGCCGCTCGAATATAAGGAAGCCTTTGAGATCGAAATCAATAATGGGCGACTTGTAAACCGGCATAAATTTAAGGCTCAACAGTATACCTGTGAGACCAATCGGTATATTGATTAAAAAGATCCAGTGCCAGGACAAATAATCCACCATATATCCCCAACCAAAGGCCCCAATACAGGGCCTATCAGGGCTGGAATGATAGCGAAGTTCATTGCCTTCAACAGGTCTTTCTTAGGAAAGGTTTTAATCAATGCCAGTTTACCAACCGGTGTCATCAAACTACCGCCGATGCCTTGCACTACCCTTGACACTACCAGCTGCGTGAGATTTTGTGAGAGCGAACAAAACAAAGAACCCAGGCTAAACATGGCCAGCGAAAAAATAAAAACCTTTTTTGTACCAAATTTATCCGCGAGAAAACCACTAACCGGCATCAGTAAAGCCAGGGTCAGTACATAACCAATAATGGCACTCTGCATATTGAGAGGCGACTCATTCAGGTCTTTTGCAATGGACGGCAGCGAGGTGTTCAGGATAGTTGAATCCAGCATTTGCATAAAAATGGCTGTTGCCAGAATTACTGGCAATACCTTTTTAATATTGATTGATTGATCTTGCGATGTATTATTCATTTTTTATGAGACTCGATTTCTAGGATGTAACGGTCCGGGAGTACTGATCGTTTGCTGCAAAGCTCTTTTTAAACCAAACCGACAATATACAATATTTAATATTATAACAATTTATTTGAAAACGGCGACAAATGACTGTTTATAAACCCCGGACTTAGTAAGCTAACAATTACTTAAGATTATCTTCACGATTTCGTCACATTGCACCAATACTTTCGCGCTTCATCCTAAAAACCAGATCATGAAGCATAGTAGCAAGCTGCTTATTGCCGCAATTATAGCTGTGGCATCCTGTAAAAAGAATGATAACACTCCTGTAATTCCGGAGCCGGAATTCTTTGTAAATGAAGATCCTGCCACATTTGCTGAAATTGGTAAAATAAATATAGGCGGAACGGCTGCAGCCGAAATCTCGGCTTACGACAGTGTAACCCAAAGGCTTTTCGTAGTAAATAATGAAGGTACCGATGGAGCTGTAAACCGGATTGATGTAGTAGATCTTAAAAATCCGTCCGCCCCTGCTTTTATCAGGTCAATCAGTATGGCTCCCTATGGTGGTGCCGTAAATAGTGTAAGTGTTCATAACGGGATATTAGCAGCTGCTATACAATCTACCAATAAAACAGATAACGGGAAAGTTGCCGTAATAAAAACAACCGATTATACAGAGGTTAAATCTATTACCGTAGGCGCATTGCCAGATATGGTTACTTTTTCTCCCGATGGTAAATATATAATGACCGCCAATGAAGGCGAGCCCAATGCCGATTATTCAGTAGATCCTAAAGGAAGTATTTCTATAATAGAAACGGGCAGCAACTATGCTGTTACCACTTTATACTTTGATGGCTTTGCAAGCCAGGCAGCTACATTAAAGACAAAAGGCTTCAGGATCTTCGGTCCGCAGTCCAATCCTGATTTCGCTTCGAATATCGAACCCGAATATATTACTATATCAGCCGACTCAAAAACTGCCTGGGTAACCTTGCAGGAAAACAATGCAATAGCTAAAGTAAATATTACAAGCAAGACGATTACCGATATTTTCCCTTTGGGCTTTAAAGATTACTCACTGGCTGGTAACGAAATTGATGTAACCGATGACGACAAGAAATACCTGGCTGCTTTATGGCCAAATGTAAAAGGCATATATATGCCGGATGCTATTGCGGTTTTAGAACGTAATAATGTACCCTACTTATTTACTGCCAATGAAGGAGATGCACGTGAGTATATTGACGCAAATGAAAAAGAAATATTTGTTGAAGCAAAAAGGATAGGAAATAAAAATGTAATTCTTGATCCTACCATTTTCCCGAATGCAACTGAGCTTAAGAAAAATGGTGTATTGGGCCGTTTAAACATTACCACCACTTTGGGCGATAAAGACGGTGACGGAGATTTTGACGAGCTATACTCTTTTGGCGCCCGCTCTTTCAGCGTATGGAGCGGTTTAACAGGTACCCAGGTTTTTGATAGCAAAAATGAGCTGGATATTAAAACATTTGATGTACTGGGTGTTGGAAGCAACGACAATAAAATTCCCGGCTATGATGATGGCAGAAGCGACGACAAATCAGTAGAACCAGAAGGTATAGCTATCGGGAAAGTCGGAAAAACAGATGTGGCTTTTGTAGGTATGGAAAGAGCGGATGCAGTAGCAATGTATGATATTACCAATCCGCAAAGTCCTAAATTTTTGCAATTGGTTAAAACAGGAGATGCACCGGAAGGCATATTATTTGTTCCGGCAAGAATGAGCCCTACAAAAAAATCTTTACTTATTGTGAGCAGCGAAGGTGATGGCTTCGTGACCCTATACACACCCAAAACCATCTAGCAGTACAATAGCTACTCAACTATAACAACCGTAGTGTCCTTTGATACTACGGTTGTTTTGTTAGCTGGTACGGTATATTTCTATATGCGATACCTGCGATCCCTACAAAGATTTGCATTCCTCAACTTAGCTTTCTAAATTGCAGCACAATTAATACAGATGGCCGCAATAGATGATGAAATACACGATGACAGTCCGAAAAAGTTTGACCGTGTAGTGGCCATACTAACCCAGCTACAGTCTAAGCGTGTTATAAAAGCGCAGGAGCTGGCTGATCGTTTCGGCGTAAGCCTACGCACCATTTACCGGGACATTAAAACATTGGAAAACTCTGGTGTCCCCATCAGCGGAGAAGCAGGTGTAGGCTACTCTATAGTAGAGGGTTATAAGTTGCCACCAGTAATGTTTACCCGGGAAGAAGCCGTAAGTTTTGTAGCAGCAGAAAAACTAATGGAGCATTTTACCGATCGTTCATTGGGTAATGCATTTCAATCAGCAATGTTTAAGGTAAAGTCTGTTTTACGCTGGACGGATAAAGACCGGATTGATGAACTAAATGCTAATATTCACGTTTCACCTAAAAAGAACCTGTTCAATAAAGAAGTACCGAATGCTTTAGAAATACTGATGAACGGCATTGTGAATAAAAAACAGGTATATATCCGGTACCAGTCCTTTGACGCCAGTCAGCCATCCGAAAGAAATATTGAACCGATCGGGTTGTATCATGACAAAGAATACTGGTACCTGGTTGCTTATTGTCATTTAAGAAAAGAACATCGCAACTTCAGGTCTGATCGTATTATAAAAATTACAGGACTGGATATTAGCTTTACTTTACAGCATAAGGAGCTCTCTGCTTATCTCCAAAAACCACAATTCGATACTTACGAAGTGGTTAAAATTATGATGGACAATGCGTATGTAAAGTATGTTCAACATAGCCGCCAGCAATATGGTTTTATCTCCGAAAAAAAATGAGCACCCAAACAGAAATGACTTTTCATTTCCCGCACGAACCCGAGTATTTTCTTCGTTGGTTTATTGTACTGGCAGACAAATCAGATATCATCGAACCTGAAAGTCTTAAAAAAGACTCAAAGAGCTAACATTGGAAATCGATAATCGCGCCAATAAGCAACAAGACGAAGAACCGCTACCAAAAACAATAAGGCAAGAGTAGCACTCTCACCTTATTAAAATGTATCATTTTTCAAAGCTAATTAATACCTATCCCAGAAAAAAGGAGGTTCAATACCTAAAGCGCGCAGATAAACATAAGCCTGTGCGCGGTGATGGATTTCATTATCGATGAAATACTGGATATTTTCGATAGCAGGAAACTTGTACTCTCCGAAAAGATTAATATCCTCATGAAATTTCTCTGCACTGATCTGCGGAAAATAAACATTAATCTGCTCGCTCGCTTCATCCCAGGCCTGTAACAGGTCTGCTTTCTCTTTGATCTGTGGCATGGCGTCTTCAAATGGAGTAATAACACCCGTTACTATTTGTTTTAAGCCTACAGCAGATACGGTAATCACTTCTTTGATCAGTTCGGCAAAAGGACGCATACCCCCGATTGAAAAAGTAAACATATCTTTCTCCGGAAATGCTTCAATTACCTTACGGGTAAGGTTGCGATGCCCTTGCCAGGCAGCTAATAATTCTTCAGCGCTAATAAGTGGACGTTCGATTGTAGTTACTGTGCTCATATCTTTTGTTTTTTTGATGATTGATAACACAAAGCTCCACCCTGCCTGTGACAACAGTGTGTCAGCAGCAAAAAACAACTTTAAAATTTATTTAAAAGGTGCATTCCGCCAATAGTATCAGGTAAAAACAGATAAATAATGCACTACCAACTACAGGCAAAGTACAAAAGAAGTTACAGGCACATGTATTCCATTTTCGAGCATATTAACCAGATGTTCTGGTGGTTAGTTTTCGGCACTGCGTAAATCAACAATATTATGACTGCTCAACCAATTGCGAAAATCGTTTACATGCACGGGTCTATGATGTACGATCTCACCACAATTCAATAAAATACTAAAAAGTCCGGAAGCCTCGATATACCTGTTTAATTCATGCGCCTTATACCCGAATTCCGGGTAAGTTACGTTGGTGTTCATTTTGTTCAAGTTATGCGAAACAAATATAGTAAAAAAGCATATCACCCTGAGTTTGTAGATTTACTATTGTGGACATAAAACTATAACCTATCTAAACAGACACAAGAAGCCTTTCGTTTTTTAGACGAAAAATATCCAACGACCTTTGCATTTCCCTTCTTTTCAATCTAAAAAGTTAGATTAAGGCACATTTTTGACTTTTTCTAATACCGATTTCAGTTTCTTAATCCTGCTTTAATTTGTAGGAATAATTTACATTTCTTGCACGATTTTTTCCATTGAAATGCCCATACCGTCTCGATACTTTTAGCAAAACGATTTACATATGAAATATCTGAGATTCAACAGCCTGGTGCTGTGCTTATGCCTTTTGCGTCCTTTTTTCCTGTAGGAAAGAAGTGTCGAACCCGCTCCCACCGGAGCCTGTAACCAACCTCCAATATGCTATATCCGATGGCAGAGTAAACCTAACTTGGCAACCCAAGGGTAGCGGGTATAACGCATTTCAATTGGAGCTGTCGAGGTTAGCAGACTTTTCCGTAATCAATGAAACTATTGAAGTGAATGAGGATGTCAATCAACACAGTTTCTGGCGATTGCCACTGGGGGAAGTTTACCATGTTCGTGTGCGTTCAGCCTCTACCAAAAATGGGTTGTTCTCCAACTGGGTTGCGCTTAGCTTTGAGACGATCGAAAATAACATCCTTTATTCTGTTACCGAAGACAAAGTAACAGTTAATAGCGTGGTATTTAACTGGAATACCCCTGATAATGGCAGTGACAACCTATCAACAAAAGTTACCCATATAGAGCTTAAACCTTTTAAAGGAGCCGTGATAAAGCACAACTTATCTCCACAAGATCTTAGTACACAACAAACATCGGTACCATCTCTGGCTGTCAACATGCAGTATGTCGCAACGATTTATAATGACAGATTTCCATTAGGCACTCAAGCATTTGCAACAAATGCACAACCAGATGGCAATACCTGGAAACTGGAACCTTACAGCAACCTGGTTTACGCAATAAAAGCAGCAAAAGATCAGGATATTATTTTGCTGAACGAAGGAGTTTATAATTATGCTACCACAGAAATATCCATCGATGATAAACTCATTACAATTAAAGCGGCAGATGGAGTAAAGGCTAAGCCGAGATTATATTCGAGGTTACTTTCTTTACGGGGAAGTCTTTCAGGTCTAAATCTCGAAGGTATTGAAATTTCGGGTGCCCGGCTGGATGAATATAAACAGGAATTACCCGATGCTGCAGATCACCAATGGAACGACTGGGTTGTCAATCACAGTTCAGGCCAGAATACTGTTTCTCTAAAGGTGGATAATTGTATTGTTCGCAATTATCATACTGGATTATTTAACCTGAGCGGTACTACGGGTAAAGTGATGGAGTCTGTAACCATCAATAATTCTATTCTCCATCACCTGGGGACCGACAATGAAACGGGGCTTTTAAATGTAGGGGCGGCACAGCTTAAAAAAGCAATGATCAGCAATTCTACCTTTTACCTGGCCAATAAAATTTTTGTAGCCATTGATGCAGAAAAAACACCAATAATGTTATTGACTTTACTTTTAAAAATAATACGGTTGACAGCAGCTTCACAGCTGGTGGATTCGATTTTAAAGCAGTAAAAGCTCCATCTAAATTTGTTATGGAGAACAATATCATTTCCAATCTTACTTCGGGTGGGAATTTCTTTCTGAATTTTGCCTATACTGCTAATAACTTTGAAAAAGACTAGTTTTTACTAATTTTTTCAAGGTGAAATCCAAGTCTACCATATATGGCAGTAACTCATCTAATATGCCCTTGCATAATTGGGAACTCAGACATCCTAACACATTATGGACAGAGGTAACCCCAGCTTTTGTGATGAATGATGCCAATCATTCTAATCCCAATTCTATAAAGGAATATCCCTTTTCCTATGACCCTCAGTACAGGGATAGAGAAAACGGGAATTTTGCGGTGAATGCTGCAAGCCCATTACGGGCCAATGCACAGGAAAGAATAATTGGTGATCCCCGATGGTGGTAGTACCAGAATCCAAACAAAAAGGTGTTTCTTTTGGAACACCTTTTTTATTAATAAAAAACAATAGTTAAATTAGTGGGCAGTAAAAGTTTTGCATATGAATATTCCCGAAACATTGTACAACGAGTTCATCGGTTTTTTCGGTATTGGCGGCATTATTGAAATGGTGAAGAAAAACGACTATAGCTCGTTATCTACCTGGGCTGGCATACAGAACCTCATATACCCCATCATACCGCTGCTGCTCCTTATAGAGATCATACGGGCCATCGTATACAAACGTTTTAAGATAGAAGACTATAAACTTTCGTTCCTGGTATTTGTGCTTAACCGGTTTATTTCGAGATTTATTTCCATTGCAGCTGTAGGCTTTTGCATAGGGATATTTGAACGATGGGCGATTTTTAAAACAGATATCACCTGGTATTGGCTCATATATGGTTATATAGTATGGGAGCTGGCGCATTTTGTCTACCATTTCCTGGCACACAAGATCAGAATACTTTGGTGCCTGCACTCTACCCACCATGCGCCGCAACAAATGAACCTTTTTGTGAATTTCGCTCACTTCTTTCTGGAAGCCCCTTATGCCGATGTTATACGAACCTCCATTTGCATTATATTGGGTGTAAGCCCTCCTTTGCTATTCTTAATTATGTTTATAGATGGTTTGTGGGGTTCATTTATACATGTGGGCGAGAATATAATCAGGAATGGCAGGCTGGGATTTGTAAGCAAATTTCTGTTAACACCTTCGCATCATCGTGTTCATCATGCCCGAAATCCGCTGTATATGGATACGAACTTTTGCAATCTTTTAAATATATGGGATAAGCTATTTAAAACATACCAGGATGAGAAAAATGAGATCAAAATAGAATATGGTATTACCCGGAAGATCAATCCCAACAATGTACTGGATGCTTACTTCGGAGAAATCGTTTGTTTGTGGAGGGATGTTGTAAAAGCACCTGGAATAAAAAATAAATTACTCTATATAATAATGCCACCTGGCTGGAGCCATACCGGCAATCATCAAACAGCTAAAGTGGTGCGTAACGGATATCTTGCGGAGACAGACGATCATTTGAAACACGAAGAAGACAAGCAAATAGTAAATCAAAAAGCTAACTAATATATTTAATATCTAATATAAATAGCTGAAAGAGTACATTTAAAAAGTCTCAATAGTAAGGTGTATTAACTGCTTGCTTCATAATTGATAATGCCGGCCATTTTAGCAATTGAAAAAGGTTTAACCAGCAATTCCTTAACAGCCGGAAAAACGCTGGTTCTTTCCCGGTCTACATCATCGATAGAAGAGCTCACTACATATATCCTGATGCCCTTCAATTTTGCTGGGGCCAGAGACGAAAAAGCATTTAGAAATTCCCATCCATTCATTTCAGGCATTTCTATATCCAAAAGGATAATATCGGGCAACTGCAAAGACGGATCGTAAATAGCCGCCTGAAGTATATCTATGGCTTCGCGACCGTTTTCTGCAAGAATAATTTCAGCGTTACTGCAACAGAGATTTATCATCCTTCGCGTAACCAGCTTGTAGACGTAATCATCATCTACAATAAGAATATGCTTATTGACGTTCATTTGTTTAGAGGGTTGAAAACACCGGGCGCGGCTATTTTGCGAACCAAAGGTAGGGTTTATCTTCAGTAAGATCACCGAATTTTGTTACAGGATAGCTGCAGTTGCAGATATTGACATCATTATCGCCGGTTATTGTAATACACCTGCGGGTAGCAAAAAGCTAAACCTTATTACTCCGCCAGACACTTCTTTGTTCAGTGAGCTTCCATTCCTGTTTAAATAGTCCTCACACAAATTAATACCCAACCCTGCGCTTCTTACATTAACGCCAGGCCCATTCCTAACATTAAAATTATTCTGAATACTGAAGCTGACTTCATTGCTCACTTTAACAATTTCAATTAAAATATCGCTGGAAGGCTCCGTATACTTTACCGCATTATCTAACAGATTTCTTAATACCAAACGGATATGATTTTTATCTGCCATGCAAAATTGGGATGCCGACACGCTATTTATATGTATGCCTACCTTTTTGCTCTCTGCGATCGGCTGGTAAACAGTAGCCAGGAAATTAGTTGTTTTTACGATGTCAAAAGGCTCCTTATTTATTTGCACTTCCTCCATTTGTGATCGCGCCCAATGCAGAATATTATCTAACATAATCTTTAACTGCTGAAAATGATTGCTGTTGGAACGTAACATCATCTTTAGCTCATCTTCGTCCAGCATATCAATAATTTCGGTTGACAGGATGGAAAGCATGCTATTAAAGGGAGTTCGGAGATCGTGTGCTATAATAGAGAATAGCTTATTTTTTACTTCGTCTGAGGCTTTCAGCTGATCTATCAGTTCATTTAAGCTTTGGGTACGCTTAGACACCTGCAGTTCGAGCTCTGTATTGTGCAGCTGCATCAGTTTAAAATGCTCAGACTCTACCTTTCTTTGTCGTTCCAAAATTGTTTGATAGCGCTGTCCAAGTGCCAATGCTAAAAGCATAAACTCCAGCAACACGCCGCTTTGAAGAACTAAGGGACTGTAAGCTTTAAAAGTTATAATGCCCTGCAGACTTAATACATAGTAAAGAACCGCCAACACAAATGCGAGCCAGGCAGCTCCCAGGTAAACAATTGCTTTTCGCTCTACACGATAAGCATAGATACTGGTAAGTATTAAAGTTAGTGGTACCAGCAAACCAAAAATCTGGGCGCCTAACGCAGCCTGCGCTTTCAAACCAAACATGCTTAACACCATTAGGCCCAGCAAGCCTGCTAGTAAAATATTGGTCCACCTGAAAAGCGGAAGAGATATGGCTCGTATATTATAAAAACGGTTAGTAATTAAGATAGAAGTAGCAAAACCCACGGAGAAGAATATATGAGGGTATTGATAGACAAATGCTTTAAATGAATCTCCCAGTAAATACAGGTATCCACTTAGGTAACCTAGGTGTAAATGCCAAGAGATAATATGTATAAACAGTAATAGAGATAGGCCGGGTCCTTTACTGTAAAGTAAAGAAATAAATGGAAGATGAGAAGCGCAAAAGGAAGCCTACGAAGCAAAGTTCAATTGTCCTGTTATTAGAATTTTCTATAGCATATAAATTATCAACGCCTGCAACTTGCAAAGGCAGAAGCATAATATTCCTGGTTTTAGAACGAAGCCATACTTCAACTGTGTCTTGCCCCTCCCGGGCATTGATCGGGAAAATATACTGGTTGGTGCTCCTCACCCCGGGCGAAGCCGCTATAAGGGATCCCGCCTTCAAATGATTCCACCGGCTACCTGAACCAACATAGCAATCTACCTGCTCAATATTTGCGTATCCCACTACCAGGTAAGCTGCATTGTTACCTGTTTTCCTAAGCGCCAAATGAACCCATACAGCATCTGGAGTATTGCCAAAGTTGAGTATATCGTTGGCTCCCTTAATAAATCTACCTTCTTTATAGGCCTGTTGAACCTGTGGTAAGCTAAGTGCTGCTGTTGTATCCTTAAAATAAACGACTTCACTGCCGATATACCGGGCAGGCGATCCCTGATCGAGGTTAACATATCGAGACCAGCTAAAAGTTGCACAAAGTAAAGCCAGCAGTAAAAAGAGAAAATACTTCCACTTCATAAACATCCGATAAAGTTACTGAATGTGTGCCATTGCTTACTTTTTCCAATCTCGTAAATCATTTTCCCGATTTCGAAAATGATTAGATGATTGAACCTTTATGTTTGCACCATGAAAATAAACAGGTTTTTTTGATTTTGCTACAGAATAATTGAGTGATTTTGAGAGAAAATCCCCAAAGATTTAGTATAGTTTTCCTTAACAGATAGTTTTCGAGAGTGCACCGCTTATTTCTATAAGGGGTGCTTTTTGTAATCGCATACTTAAACCCGTTACACGGGCACGCAAATGATGAAATGTAACGAATGAGGCCGGCCATACCCTGGGGCCTATCAAATTTAAACCCATTAAAATTTCGAAGAGATGCAGCCGAATTGATATGTTTGCAAAAACTCCTGAGGATATGAACAGTGGTCCTGAAAAATTAATACATCAGCAAGTACAATACCTTGAATTTCTCTCGAAAGATATTGAAGCAGCTAAAACTTTTTACAACAGCGCCTTTGGCTGGAGCTTTACTGATTATGGTCCGGATTACACGGCTTTCGAAGGCGATTTTGTAGATGGCGGCTTTACTATAGGAACTCCGGTAAGAGGAAGCATCCTGGTCATTCTTTACTCCCTAGATCTTATACAGACGAGAGAAAATGTATTGGAAGCCGGCGGCTTGATCTCCCTGGATATTTTTAGCTTTCCGGGCGGGCGCCGTTTCCATTTCATCGACCCGGATGGTTATGAGTTAGCAGTCTGGAGCCTTTAACAAAGCAAACCTGAGGAAGAATTTCCACGATTTTTAGAAAAAGGAAATTTATACCCTTATTTTCTTTAATTAATAGCAACTGTCGCTTACCTTTATTCTACAAACTAAGGTACATGAGAAGTGAACTCAATTACGAACAAGTGCTTCGTACTATGCGTTTATCGGATAGTGATGAAATAGTGCAACAAGGCACGCTTCTTTTGACAATGGTTCATGAATTAATGCAAAAAGACTGCTTGACTAAGCACGATTTTTCATTCACCCAATTTGATGAGGGGCATATCCTGATCACCTGGGTTAATCCCGGAAACCATACTACTGCAGTACCCCCCTCTTTCAAACCCTAGTCTAAAGGTTTTCTACCTGAAATAACATTGTACAAAATAACCACTATTGCAATAACCAATAATATATGTAGCAGGTAGCCGTGCTAATGCCTTCTACAATATTGAGCATACCCAAGAGCCAGATAACTATACAAACTACAGCAACCAACCATAAAATCCCTCTCATAATTTTAGAATTTAATGTGAATAAATTTTTCAGAAATGAATTGAACTCACCTGGTTACAAGAGACAAATCTGGTGCCAATAAAGTCGGAACACACATTAAACCCAATGACTCCTATAGATGCATTCGGTGTAGAAATGTGCCGGCCATTGAATTCAGTTTAAATGATCAACATGCTACTTTAATTTATCCTTTTATCTGCGCTTACCCAGGTATAGGCTTTCTATTAATGCTTTTACAAAAGCCGTTTCAGGCCTGGCTTTTGTCGACTGACTTCAAATAATACAAATTACGGAAATCGAAATTTTACCCCTCGAAAAGAAGTATTGGAATGCTATGGTTCATAAAAATTATGAAACCCTAAAAGCATTGACAAAGTTCCCTTGCATTGTTGCGGGCAAGCATGGCGTAATGAGCGTAAGCGAGCCCGCCTACAGAGAAATGTTTAATAAAGGCAGTGATAAAGAAATGAAGGTGATCAGCATTTCCGGCGAACAACTACAAACCGGGTCAGACCATGCCATTATTGGTTACCTTATTGAATTTGACTATGATGGCTCCCCCATGAAATGCACCTGCACTTCTACCTGGCTGAAAGAAAAACAACAATTGGCTTTGTGCTATGCATACAGAAAGTGACCTGCTGGAATAAATAAGGTTAATCGCTAGTTTTGATATAGCGTTAGGAAATCAGCGAAACAGTTTACAGCACCAGATCATGTATAGAACAATGCATTTTTAAGATCTGCGACCGAGCATCCTGAATGCTATTGCGCTACCTATCAGTAACAAACCGGCAGCAGCAATGGTTAACTTGTTTTTCAGCCCACCCTGTCTTTCCATTCTTTTGTTTTCTTTATACTCCATAGTACCGACGCATGCGGCAATCCTCCCATCTCCGTATATACCATCAGCATCCACCAAAATACCTTTATCACCCTCATTATTGCGTAGCAAATAGACCCTCGAAGCACTGGTCTGGCGGGCATCTTCGGGATTATTTTCAAAAACCCTGGAGAATACAATTTTCATATCCCCCGGTTCATAGTTAATGCCATATTGATCCCAAAGACTACCATTTTCTTTAATCCTGAAAATGAGGTCAAACCCTTTATCCACCGCTTCATTGATAACAAGGGTCAGTGGTGTTACCTGCTCTGATAGTACTTCTGTTGCCTGCGTATTTGTATTTGCCATTATCCAGTTTTAGGAATTAAGGCAAAAACGCTGCCGCTTTTATAAAGCCGCACCACTTATTTACCCGGACGCAGCAGCGAACTTAAAAGATCACAATCGTTCAAAAGGAAATCAGGTTCGAGAAACAGGGCTAATAGAGATTTACATTTAGCAGCCAATCTTCATCATATTATGTGTTATTGAGCATTTTGGCTGGGGTTTTAGGCAACAGGTATAGTTTCAATCTCCCGCCTTACCGAAATTGTTTGCGTCAGTAAGCTTAAATACTATAAGGGCAGCGAGAATGAATTCTTTACTTCAGATATTACGAAAACAGTATTGATCAGGGAAACCGCAGAAAGTATGGACAGCTTTTTTGATGGAATGTATGATACGCTTCCATGTCAGGCACTACTACCTTTAGCATATAATCATAATTTCCCGATATCAGGTTGCACTCCATCACTTCAGGCAGATTCCTGATGGCCGTATTAAAAGCCTCTGAGATATCAAAAGTCTGTTTTGCCAGACTCACCTGGCAATATACCATGAGCTGCTTGCCTAATTTATCCTTGTTTAATACGGTTACATATTTCTGTATCACCCCCTCCCGTTCCAGCTTCTTAACACGGTCATGAACCGGAGTCAAAGAAAGATTAATTCTTTTAGCGATGTCTTTATAAGTAAGATGAGCATTCTCTTGCAGAAGACGTAGTATTTTTTTATCTGTTTCGTCAAGTGTCATAAGCTAAATATTTTAAAATAAGAGAAGGTAACTGCTTTTTTCTTTTTGGCAGGCCCTGATATATTGAATTTAGAAATTTTTTCTCAATAACGGTGAGAAATAAGAAATAAATAATTATTTTTTTAAACAATTCATGCAAATTTTACTGATAAATAATTTTGCATTAAATTAAATTATAAAATGATCATAGGTGTTCCAAAAGAAATAAAAAATAACGAAAACCGTGTAGCTCTAACTCCGGCTGGTGCAGCCGAAATGAAAAGTCACGGGCACGAGGTATACGTTCAATTAAATGCCGGATCCGGCAGCGGTTTTACGAATGAAGAATATATAGCCGCCGGAGCTCATATCTTAGATTCGATAGAAGAGGTTTACGATATTGCTGAGATGATCATAAAAGTGAAAGAACCTATCGAGTCGGAATACCGCTTAATTAAGAAAGATCAACTGGTATTTACCTACTTCCACTTTGCTTCGTCAGAACCGTTGACAATGGCGATGATTGAAAGCGGCGCCATTTGCCTGGCCTACGAAACTGTTGAAAAAGAGATGGCAGCCTGCCTTTATTGGTTCCCATGTCAGAAGTGGCAGGCCGCATGTCGGTTCAGGAAGGCGCTAAATCCCTGGAAAAACCATTGAAAGGCCGTGGTATCCTGCTCGGCGGCGTACCTGGTGTTCCCCCTGGTAAAGTACTAATTTTGGGTGGTGGCATTGTAGGCACACAGGCAGCAAAGATGGCTGCCGGTCTGGGCGCACAGGTTACCATTATGGATATAAGCCTGCCGCGGCTGCGACAGCTTTCAGACATTCTTCCCGCCAATGTAACTACCATGATGTCTAGCAGCTATAATATCCGGGCCATGATAAAGGATGCCGACCTGATCATAGGTGCTGTACTAATTCCGGGAGCTAAGGCGCCCTTGCTTATTACGCGTGATATGCTGAAAGACATGCGTCCGGGTACAGTGCTGGTTGACGTAGCCGTTGACCAGGGAGGTTGTATTGAAACCTGTACACCTACAACGCATGAGAACCCTACCTTTATTATTGATGATATTGTACATTACTGTGTAGCCAACATGCCCGGTGCTGTTCCTTACACTTCTACGCTGGCTTTAACAAATGCCACCTTGCCTTACGCCTTGCAACTGGCCGATAAAGGATGGCAAACTGCCTGCAGGGATAACAAAGAGCTGGAACGAGGCCTTAACATTGCCAATGGAAAAGTATTATACAAGGGTGTGGCTGAAGCATGGAACCTTCCTCTCAATGAACCATTAACCGAGGAGCTTTCTGTATTGTAATTAATTGAATCCGATTCCTGATTCAAATTATTCAGATCAGGAAATAGCAGCTACTGTAGATGAGACGATCAGGCGATCATCTTCTACAGTAGCTTTTTATATAAAAAACTCATCTCTTTCGCGCTAACTGCACCCGATATCAATCGGCGATGGGCATCGGCTAACTTGCCGCGCACAAACTGGGTTGATCAGCAGGCCTGATAATAGGGTATATATCACTATTATTAATGGAAATAATTCCACAGTAACAAATCGTTTTGTACCTTTCGTGCCGGTAGCCGATACAGGCATCAATATTGAATACTAACACCATATATGCGCACTACCAATATAAATGTCCCCAAAATCTCAATCATTGGTAATATGCCTGGTCCTGGTTTTGGGCAGAACTAAAACAGGTAGTTTTAAAGATCATAAAATTAAAAAATTCATGCGGGAGATTTGTGTTGATATTGTAGTACCGAAAACATATGAGACACCGGGTATTTGTTTTAAAAGGCAGGTATTGGAGTCGCAGGGACAGCTATACCCGCAGGATCTTGTTCAGGCGAAATATGAATACTTCAATCTGACACAGGGGCCTTTAGCCAAGTTTGTTCTACCAAAGATTCCAAAACATTTTGAGGAACAGAGCTGGCAATGCATTTCAGTTGTTCCAGATGACGATCAAATATCAGCGGCCCTGTTAAAACCGGCAGACATTTACGCAGATGATAGTATCTTTTTCGAACTGATTCAGCAAATAACTGGTGAAGCTAAAGAATGGATCATCATATTTACAGCTAACTGCGATGAGCCCGAAGAAGTACTTCCAGGAAACCTAAAAACAGCTTTTCAAAAGATCAGCGATAGCTTAAAAAATAACGGCGGATTTATTATGTATCATAATAGTACAAGTGCAACAGTTTAAAAGTACCAGGCAAGTTTGATCCGCTGTTATAGTGACAAAGTGATACAACCGATAATTTCAGGAATATGAATAATACGAAAAGCCGTTTCAAGCATTTGAAACGGCTTTTCGATGGAAACAAAGGATGGTTATTTTACCACAGCCCGAATGATTTTACTGTAGGCATATTTTCCATCTTTATCTACCTGCTTAATACGCACCAATAATGACTGATCACCGGTAGCAATGGTTGTGTCCCGCTTAGAGCAGGATACAAATCCAATGACAATCATGATTGTAAGAGCAGATAACACCCATGCTTTTCTCCGGTTTTTTCCCGCAGCAAAAGCAATAAGAGCGATCGCGAAAGACGTTCCTAATAAAAGCGCATTTTGGTTGGTATCCAGCGTGAACTGATAACCTAAAGCAATATCAGAATTGCCATTAAGCGCCTGGCTTTTTAAGGTACCTATTGACTTAAAGTCATTACCATCGGCGGATACTTCTATATCAAAATAGCTGTTCTCATTTTCTGATATCGTTGTCCAATCAACCCTTAGCTGTCCCTGGGTTAACGTAGCTGATAAAGCATCAAAGCGAACAGGCAGTACAGTACCATCGGCTACAAATACCTTTACCGATGCCCTGTTGGAGATATTATTATTGGTATCTTCTACTGTATACCAAATAATAGCCTCGCCCGAGAAACCTGAAACAGGCGAAAAAGTAAGGATACCAGTTGAAGGATTCAGTGTAAATGTGCCTTTACCTGTAAGCTCGATGGAATTAGATCCTACCGCTGCTCCTGTCTCTGTTGGATATAATACAACGGAGGTATTATCCAATGGATAAGTACCTTGTCCGTCTTTACCCATTCCCGGCGTATTGCTGTTAACTATATCCAGTGTTACCGGAGTAAGCTCGGTCAGTTCTCTTTCATCGTTGTTAGCGGCTGGCGGCACCACACTGGCACAACGCGCACCATCAAAGGGTTGGCCATCGAGGCTGGCAAGTGCGGTGGAGAAAGAAGTGGATGTCCAGGAACTACCTGTAGCAGGGTTACCGATACGATATAATGTACCATTGCTGTTTTGTCCCACATACATATTGCCGGCAGCATCCATAAATGCAGTGCCTTTGGTTCCGGTGGCAGCAAGCGCTCCGCTTACACTGCCTTTTACCGTAAGAACATTGGTAGTAATATTAAATGTAAACAACTGGCGGGTGCTGGTTACACCGTAGATATTACCATCAGAAGGGTGGAAAACGAAATCATCGATGGTTCCGTTAAGTGTTTGACCTGCGGCTACCGTGTAGGTAACAAGCGTGGCAACAGGTGTGCCCGAAGCCAGATCAATAGATACAAAACGCTGTGCTGTGTTATTATACATGTAATATACACCCGACGAAGAAATATCTCCGGCTGTGTACCCCGGCCTAAAAGGCTATTCGGATCTGAAACTGCAACAGCTGCACGGGCACTGTTAGCGCCAATACGATATACTTCGCCCGCCTGATTGATCGCATACATAAAATTGTCGGAAGCATTGTAACCGATGGCATTGAAAGCAGTTGTACCTAAAGATCCTACAAGCGTGGGAGCCGTAGCGGAAAGCGTCATGGAATACAGACTAGGGCCTCCTTCACCATTGGTTAAGATATAAGCAAGACCATCGAGACAGTTTACCGGTGTGGGTGTTTGGGCTTTAGACTGATATCCCCATAGTAAGGTTAATAGTGCAATAATTTTAATTCGCATTGAAGAGGTATTTATTGTTTAAAACTTGTTTGAGACCTTTTTTGTATGACCGTCGAAGCAGAACTGATCAAATCATTTTGATCGGGCGGGGCGAAAGTATAACCGGTCTCTATTTGAAAAAAAAGTTGTATGGCTGTATTCAGGAAAACAGATAGCATAAATCTCTATTTAAAGGCTTAACAATAGTTTTGTGAGGATATAGGTTGGCTAAATCCACGGAGAATGTGTATAGTTGGCATTTTTCATTTGCCGAATTCCGGAAAATGAACAGACAATTGACTGTGTTTTAACTATTTAGTAAGAATTTGCCCGTATAAAGTTCATACATTTACCGTTTAAATCTTTTCGCGTTCTAATAGGTACACGTGAGCTTCCTTTCTCTTATGAAAAAATTCAATATTTTTATCTTGATGGTTTGCTGCTTTTTTTACGCTACAACAAAAGCACAAAATCCCGAAGCCTATAACGAGCTATATACAAAGATTTACCTGGAAGTATCGCCCAAAAACATGCAACTGGCCTTACAAATGGCAGACTCTCTCTTTAATGTTTCAACAACACCACTGTTTCAGGCCAAGAGCTTGATGCTCTCTGCATCCCTGTACCAACAGCAACAAAAGCTAACCCAGGCAGCCGAACTGGCAGAAAAAGCCTACTCTATTATAAGTAAAGTACCGGATTATAACTGGATGGTGCGGATCAGTGGGTTTCTTGCAACACAGTATAGAATATTACATCTTTATGGCAAATCGAGGATGTATTGTGATCGAGCGCTGACCATGATCTCCAGGATCAGTAATCCTGAAATGGTTAGAAGTACTACCGGTTTTATTAACCAGGAACTGGCTTATAACGACATTGCCGTTAAAAACTATTACGCATCCATTCAGCGTATACAGGAGTCGCAAAAAACTTCAATCAAATTTCTCAAAATAAAGATTACCTCACCGCCAATAACGAGCAATTATTGGGACTCAATTACTTTTACCTGGCAGACTACCGGCGATCCCTGTACCACTATGAAAACAGCCTGAACTTGATGAAGCAGATGCCGGATAACACTATCAAAGGCCTCTGCTATAACGGAATAGCAGATGTACTTATCCAGAAGGAGGAGCTCACCAAAGCAAAGCTCTACCTCGACAGCGCGGGACGGGTAGCTGAAGCGTCCGGGCACCTGTCTTTAAAAGGTGAGATTTACAAAACTTTGCAAAAGTATTACTTAATAACAAAAGACATTACCAGTTTCGAAAAAGTGCGCCAAAAGCAAGACTCCTTAAGAGATGAAATCAATTCGAGCCGGGCACAATTTCTCGATAGTGCATTGATCGGACTCGAGCATAAAAACCAGGAAGCCCAGCATATTATCAGGGCCAGGAATATACCCATAGTCATAGGATCTTTTGTCATTGTGTTGGGCGCCTGTCTTTTCTCTACTACCGGAGAAGTCAAAAAGAAAATTTGCCCAGTTCATGGCAGACTTTGAAATAAAAGGAACGACCGGCCGATAAGTGTACCGGCCGCTGACCAGGAAAGTATGCCACTGGAACAGGCAAAGCACCCCTCCGCCCACCAGGAGCCTGAAAAAGATAGTGAGGAGCACATTCGAGAGGTGGTTACAAAGAAGTCCGAAAATCATCTATTTATGCCGGAAGAAACGCTGCAACGGCTGTTGACGAGCCTAGATCAATTTGAAGACCAACAGCTCTTTACTTCGACCAGCATTTCGCTTTCTTTTCTTTCAACGCATCTTCATACCAATACAAAATACCTTTCCTACCTGATTAAGCAGTACAAGCAGAAAGACTTTAACAGCTACATCAATGATTTACGGATCAACTATATCATCAAACAGTTGAAGGAAGATGCTGAATGGAGAAAATACAAGATAAGCATACTTGCAGAAAAAGCAGGATTTTCGTCCCATAGCAAGTTCACCAGTATATTTAAAACCTATACAGGCCTTTCGCCATCGGTGTTCATTCAATACCTGGCTGAGGAAGAGCCTGCAAGCGTAAAACTATAAATACTAACGACAGACAAGAACTACCATTCATTTAATTATTTGCTGGTCTTATCACAGAGCTATCCTTCTCCAACACCTCCCAAAGTATTTTTTTAAGTATTCAGGTTCTGTAAACATAAGGGCATGTCCTTTGTCTTTCATTACATACAACTTCGATTCAAGAATATTCTCTTTTAAAAATTCAGCATTGGAAAAATATACCAGGCGATCCTGATCACCATGTATAATGGATGTGCGGGATTTTATTTGGTTCCAGTTTTTAAGCTTCGCTAGCTCGGTAGCATGAGAAAATTTTTCTTCGGATGACATTCTAAATATTGCCGGAAATATATACTTAATAACGGGTGCTGTCATTAAATAACTAATCCCGAATGTCTTTTCTGCCCTAGGTTTTACAGAAGCTGATAGTAATATCAAATGCTCAACCCGCTCAGGCCGTTGCATGGCTATTTGTGCTGCTACAGGTCCTCCGTATGAAGAGCCTAAGAGGATGGTAGTTGATAAGTTAAGGGAGTCCATTACCGCCTCAACTATTTCGGCTTGCTTCGCAATACTGGTTTCCACATGTCCGAAATTCGAATAGCCGTATCCCGGCCTGTCAACCGCGATAATTCTAAAAGTCCTCATAAACGCTGAATCCGTGTATAAGGGCATCCATGCAGACAAGGACGAAGGAGAACCGTGAATCAGTAGCAGGTTCTGTCCATTTGGATTACCTGTAATTAAACTCCTCGTTTTTTGTTTATCTACCTGAAAATACTTCATTTCGGTTGTATAACCCAGCTTCAAATTAGTGGCTATATGGTATTGATCAGTCTCGCGCAATTTCAAAGACCTGCAGCTGGAAAATAAAGTAAATAGAAAAAATACAGGCAGAACTATTTTATGGAGTGCAGAATTAGTCGACAGTAAATGAACAACCGGCTTTTTTAAATGCATACTTATTTGTTTTTCTAAGAACAGGTTTACCAGCACTATCATGCTTTTTGAAATGCTCTTGTCCGGGCTGATCGCAAAGGCGCGGAAACAGCATCTTGGCGTAAAGATAGTAGATATGTGGTTGCATAATCCGGCTCAATACTTATAAGGTTAACTTTATTAACATAGAGCATAAGGCTGACCGTCTAGCAGACATCAGGATGTGTCCCTACTTTTCACTAAAGATCCAGGACTCCGCCCTTTAAAAAGTACTCATTGAGTGATACAATAAACTGCGACATAAAAATCCCGGCATTGAAGGATGCTACATAATTTTGGGCAGGTGTTACCTCCTCTTTAAAACATCCCAACCGATTCGTAATAGCAGATACAAATAGTATGGGCTTGTCGGTGCACAGCTTAATAAGACCATGTGTTGTCTCGACGGAATTAGCAGGGAGCGTACTTTCTATCTGTTTAAAATGTGCCAATGGATCACTAGCGATCCAAGCATCTTCTGCATCATCTGTAACATTCACTGTACTAATAGCTGAATACAGGCAGGAGGCTTTACAAATAGCAGGTTTGGCAGCATTCAAAGGTGCTTGCAAAAACTTAGGCGCTACCTTGCTTTTAAAATCCTTGTCAACAAGATTAAATACGCCCGCATTAACATTACAGGCCAGCAGCTGTCCGAAATCAGGATGGGTCAGATGGCCTTGAGAATTGCCGGCTTGCCCGTCATGGATGAAAAAATTACCTCCTATTATTATTGAACCATTTAAAGAGATTGCATCCGGGCCCGCTGCAGTTCCTGCAGTAATAACCAGATCGGGATCACTTTTTATCAAATGCGGCAACACCCTATACTTCTCCTGCGAATTTGAACTGGCCAGCTTAAACGATTCGATAGCTGCACGCGGATACATGAAATCCTGTATACAATATACTTTAACTACTACGCTTTCCCTGGCTCCATTATTCATTAAAAATACGGCCCGCGGTTCTTTCATTTTGGTGAATTCATTTCTCGGACTATACAATTTTAGAGGAGAAGGAAACTCCTTCGGTTTCAATTTTGAGCTAAGCATTGCATGGAGCATGGGCGCTGCTTCCCGGCTGCTATTGACAATTATCGAAATATTTTTCATGTTACTATACCTGCTATTAGTTTGTCTTTTTATTTCAGCTAACACTAATGAGATCCGTTACACTCGCTGATGCATTTCCATTGTAGACCGTTGGTTCCATTTGCTTAGAATGATTAATCAGTACTGATTAACAAAAACAAAGTAGAAAAAGTAACAAAAAGAAAAAAGGGATTTTCCCCGTATGGCATTGCTAGGTTGAAAACGCTCGGGTGTAGTCTACAAAATCATGGCGTTTCTATTGTAGTAACAGTAGGCTGAGGCCATAATAAAAGTTTCCAGGTTTCGCTAAAGTCCCAGTTAATAGGCTGGCCAAATTAGTCACTCCTAAAGCCACCGTCATAAGCAAAAACTGGTCGGCATCATGTAAAAGAGAATACTTTCTGTCTTCATGGATTTGGTTGGCTTTCTTCATAAAAAAGCCTGAATCCACAGGAAGTATTATCGCCGGGCCAGACAAAGGGGCTAAACCGGGTTATCAGTACTTATCCCTATTTGACGGATGAGGTTTTTGTGCGTACCTTCATCAACCAGTGATCACCTTAAACGATATTAAACAATTAGCACGCAGTTCGGGAGCCGAAACCATTTCCATGCGCCGGCACCTGCACGCACATCCGGAACTATCTTTTGAAGAAAAAGAGACCAGTACATTTATTAAGACCATACTGGATAAGCTGGGAATTCCATGGCAACCTATGGCCGGTACGGGAGTGGTTGGTATGATAACGGGCGCATTGCCGGGTAAACGAACAATCGCGCTACGGGCTGATATGGATGCCTTACCGATAACGGAGGAAAACAATGCCATTTACAGGTCAACCAGGCCAGGCATTATGCATGCCTGCGGGCACGACGCTCACACGGCATCCTTACTCTCAACTGCAGGGATACTACAACAATTACGGCCAAAATTTTCAGGCACTATCAAATTAATATTCCAGCCTGGAGAAGAAGTGTTGCCGGGAGGTGCCAGCATGTTGATAAAGGAAGGTGCTCTGGATAGCCCCGTCCAGACTTTATTATCGGGCAACATGTGGATCCACGGTTACCAGCGGGTTCTATCGCAGTTCGGAGTGGTGCTTTTATGGCATCCATGGATCAATTACGTTTTGCTGTAAAGGGCAAAGGGGGCATGGCGCACTACCCCATACACTTACAGATCCCGTATATGCTGCAGCGCAGATCGTAATAGCACTTCAGCAAATTGTAAGCCGCAAGGCCAATCCTACTTCTCCTACGGTTCTATCGATCGGGCGCATTATTGCCGATGGCGCTGTGAACATTATCCCTAACGAAGTGACTATGGAGGGAACGCTGCGTTGCTTTGATGAACAATGGAGAACCCAGGCACATGAATGGATACGCCGTACAACAGCCTCCATAGCCGAAGCCTCGGGTGCAACCTGTGATGTTGAAATTACGGTGGGCTACCCGGTTTTAAACAACCATAGCCACGTAACAGGATCTGTTAAAAAAGCAGCCAGTACCTATCTCGGCAATGATGCTGTAAGCGAGGCAGCGATATGGACTGCAGCAGAGGATTTTGCCAGCTACTCACAGCAAATCCCGGCATGCTTTTACTTATTGGGCGTGGGAAACGAAAACAAAGGCATTACATCGGGCTTACATACACCGCTTTTCGATATTGATGAAGACGCCCTACGCGATGCTCCGGGGCTGATGGCATGGATAGCATTAGAGTTGCTGTCCGCTCATTCTGTTTCCCCGAATAGGGCACGACGTGAGAATTAAGCTGAAAGATAATGACTCTATCTTTCTATTCTTATTTATATATGATCAAGCTCCGCAGCCGTTAAATCACTTATCACATCCCCGGTATTCAGAATAGAAGCCGGTTCGATTAACATTACCGAAACTTCGGTCTCTGCTACCGGCTTATGTTCTACTCCTTTAGGGATGACGATAAATTCTCCTTCAGTCAAGTCAATCACTTTATCCCGCAAATGCATAGAAAAACTGCCTTTTACAACCAGGAACATCTCGTCTTCTGAATCATGCTTATGCCATACAAATTCGCCTTTAAATTTCACCAACTTAACCTGCTGGCCATTTAGTTCCCCTGCTACCTTAGGCTTCCAATACTCAAAAAATAAATTAAGCTTCTGAACAATATTGATCTTTTGAATTGTGTTATTGTGAGGCATCACCTATTTTTTGACAAGATTACAGAGCCAGTTCTTTCAACAACAGCTTTCTTCTATATCGCACTTGAAATTCATACCGGCGAGATCGTATGTACCTAGTGGATGAGAAAAATGTACCAATCACCCTGTTTCCATTTGATTTATCCGTTTAAGGCTAATGAAAAGACTGTCGATACTCTAATGGAGACTGATTGGTTTTACTTTTAAACAGTTTTTTAAAGGATTGGGGGTGTTCAAATCCAATCAGGTAGGCAATCACCGGAACAGTTAGTCCCTGACTTCCCAACTTAACTTGTTTGATCATAACTATAAATTTTTATAGCACAAATGTCGTTTTCATTGGAATAAGCGATGTAATTAAAACGCTAGAGAGTATCCATTTCGGGTGACATGAGCTTATTAAATACCGGCAACAAGTAAACCGTATAAGATTGTAACCTAATAACCTTTATTTTGGATGAGCTCACTATTGTAGGAGATATCCGTTTGTGGAATTGGATATAGATTATGCATAGCATCAACATCGTTTCCGAAACGCGAACCGCCTTTTCAAGACCATAGAATCAATTTGAAATGTGATCATACACCAGGCTCGAAAGCTATCAGCTCAATAATACAATCCTCAAAACTTTTTTCCCTCGTTGATCTTTCTTTGAGCTACCCCCTCTCATGTCCTCCAATATCATAGCACGTATTATTAGCGGCTACTTGTGATGGTTGAGCCATGTTTGTAAAATGCCTGAAATAGACGTTCAAACAGTCATTTCCCAATCTATCCAGATAGTCCATATATATCACCATTAGTAATACATTTAATTGTACCTTTAATTTGAAATACTCTAGCCCGGTATTCAGGCCCTTAAATTCAAACATATATGCCCTCAACATTACAGCTACTCATAGTAGACGACGACTCTGTCTACAAGTTAGTGATGCGTAAAATGATTGCCCACTGTTGCAACCATGTAGATATACTATTTGCTGACAATGGCCGCGAAGGTTTAGAATTACTCCAAACAGCTGTAAAGGATCCTTCCATACGCCTGCCCGATATCATATTTCTTGATATTGAAATGCCGGAGATCAACGGCTGGGAATTCCTGGAAATGTTTTCAAAGCTACCTGAAAGCGTTACTAAGATGATAAAAATCTATGTGGCCACCTCATCTATCACTCCTGAAGATAAATACAGGATCAATGACTATCCCATTGCCCAGGGGTTAATGGAAAAGCCAATTCCATTGGAAACAATGAAACGCATTCTTCATGCAAACACTTAAAAAAATATAACCTCGTATCATAGGAAGCTATAACTTTTTCGGACTAGTTTAACACTACTTTAGTCAAGTACCAACAACAATCTATTATTTTTAGGGCTTTCATATTGTTTGATAAGATTCAAAACCTGGAAGCATGAATTCAAGATTGCATTTTGTACATAGCCATTTATTCATTTTACCCTTTCTCTTATTTGTCGTAGTCTTTCAAAGTTCCTGTACCAAAGATGCTGAGGAAGTAACAACAGCCGGATATCCGCTGCAGTTGGCATTTGATCAACTTATTTCGGTGTCTGAAATGCGCTTTTTTGTTGCAGGTTCAGAACTTGACCCTAAAAACAATCAGCAAAATTTGCTAAACTTCCTGGAAAGACAATACGTTACCACTAACGGCAACAGTACCATACTTCATCTGTCGAACTTCAAAGAACCCAATGCCGATTCCTACCGCAATTCAAATTTTGTCTACCATTCCAAGGACCAGGTCAGGTATGTAACTGACATCATCAATATTGAGAGGCTTAATGGTGTAAGCATTATGAAGTCCGGGGTTACAAACAAAGTGGCTGATGTGCCTATCGTAGAATCAGATCTTTTTAAATACAAATTTGATATCAATTCAAACGGCACCTATAATTACCAGTATATTGTTCACGAAGGCGATCCTTCCGTTGAAGTGTCTCTGCTTTATTACAAACTGGTTCGTTATAATGCACAAGGTGAACGCAAAGAACTGGCTTTTGGCACTGTACACAATCAGTTTAATGAGCAATTTATACAAACATTGCAGGCACGGGATACACTCGCTGTAAAAGAATACAGGTTAAAATATGTTGTTAAAGAATGAGCCAGACGATAAATACAGGTTGAAAGTTGACCCATGACAGTTGATGTAAAATGCTGCTCGCTTAAAATATATAAGCCCGCTATTTTGTCTTTGTTGGGCGCACTTCAATTTTGCTGGGTAACACATTGGGGTTCATCTTTAATAAGTCTACAACGATCTGTCCAAGATCAGAGGGTTGAATTTTCCAGGCATCCTCTTCATTGGGAACATGGCCGTTAAATTCGGAGGTTACCGAGCCGGGCATAATGGTGGTGCATTTTATATCATAGCTACGCAAATCCAGCATCGCAGCCTGTGTAAAGCCTACTACTCCGAATTTGGATGCATTATAGCCTGCAGCCTGTGCAAAGAAGTTGGTGCCTGCCAATGATGCAATAGAGATATAATAACCCTTATTTTGTTTTAATTGATCAACGGTTGCTTTTAGTGTATGAAATATGCCTGTCAGGTTAGTATCAATCATCGCATTCCAATCTTCGAGGCTTAATTCATCAACCGGAGCAAATTTACCCACACCCGCATTGGCGATCGCCACATCCAACTTTCCGTAGGTTGCTACAATCTGCTCAACCGCCCGCACTTCATCATCAAAATTCCTTACGTCTGCTTGCAGAACCAACACATTTTCATTTCCCAAAGTCTGCCTGATCTCTTCAGCTGCCTTGATATTTCTACCAGATATGGCTACTTTTACCCCGTTTTCCGTTAAAGCCTTTGCAATTCCCAAACCGATCCCCTTTGTTCCTCCTGTAATGTAGGCTACTTTATTTTCTATGTTTTGCATATTCATCTAACTTTTATAATTGAGCATTTCTACCGGCAAAAACTGATTCCGGCCCCATCCTGTGCTTATGTTCTACCCGGTAATTTCAATAATTTGCGTAAAAGTAATTGTTTCAATTGAGCTTTGCATAAAGACAACTGGTAACTGCTAACGTTCATTCGATAAAATTGAAAATACCTACGCAGTTTCGATTACAATTTCGCTACTGCAGTCGGATAGCTCGTCTGATCTACTTACAAGCTTGTTATTTATTAGTACTTTTGCCAAAGATGCCACCGTACTTTCGAACTTAATACCATCACTAAAAACGTAAAAAAGTACTGAGCTTTTATTAAAATATGACCAAATATTATTTTGGGCGTTGAATTAGGCAGAATTATCTTTGAACAGGTTTATGATGTCTATTGAGACAATTGATCATTCTACAACCAATATTATAACACTTAGCTCATCACATGACAGCCTTCAAACCTCCAGCAGTTAGTTTACTCAGCAAATTAAAGCGCGCACTTGGAATGAATTCTTTTCGCGAAACTTACTGGCGGCTGAAAGGCTTTAAGCTGTTAACCATCCAGGAGACTTTACAGGAGCTCGAACCATATTGTATTAAAACGGTTCCCGCATCAGCGGTTCAGCTACCGGATGTACCTAATCAAAGTTCGTCACAAGAATTAATTTACCAGGCAAACACATTTTCATCCGGAGAGGTTTATGTATGGGAACGTGATTTCACCAACGGCTTTATTTCAAAAAACGGCGCCATTATCATCAACAGGAAAGTTTTATGCACCGACTGGGATCAGCGGGGAATTATTGCTGAAGCATTCCAAATGGATAAGCGACCGGGCAAGACTGTGGGCACATTAATTCCTTTAGCAAGCCATCACCAGGATTTTAGCACTTTCAACTCACTCACCGGCTACTACGATTATGTATTAATGGTGGCAGCCAAGCTAAGTCGCATAAAGGATGCATTGGGCGACAAAGATCTTCGGGATATCTATATCACTTATCATTCTTTTGGAGGAAACTATGAAAAAGAATATATGGAATTGCTGGGTTTCAATCCTGCCAATTACATCGATAGCCGGGAATTTAAGCTGTCGGCTGAAAAAATCATTTTTGGAGACATGGGAACCTGAAAACCCAACGTTAATGAAATACTTTCCATAAAACGAAATGTTGAAAAAAGCTTAGCTATAACGGCAGATACACCTTCTGCAGGAAACAGAATATATATTAGCAGGAAAGCACGGCGGGCTGTTAAGAATGAGCACGAAGTGATTGAGCTGCTGAAAAATTCAACTTTATCATCATTGAAGATAAAAAAGAAGCGTGAAAGAACAAATTGATATATACAGGAACGCTTCGTTTATAATAGGGCCGCATGGAGCATCTTTCACCAATATTATGTTCTGCAAACCGGGTACGTTCCTATACGAGCTGGTTCCAACAAGCTGGGCCTACGACTATTTTCTTTATATAGTTCAGATTATGAAAATGGAATATGCTGCATTTAAAGATGACAGCCATCCCGATATTTCTGAAGACTATTATGATGCGCTTCACCAGGATTTATCTGTATCTATTCCTAAACTGCAAGAAAGCCTGGAAAAAATTTTAGGTAAACTCCATTAGTTAAAACTGTCGTATACGCGGCGAGCACATTCCGTATTGGTAATAGATATTTAGCTGAGACTAATTTTCCATATTTTTTGAAAGCTTCGAAAAGATGCAATCATAAAACAGGTAAAGGCTTGACGAGCGACCGATAAGGTGGTTATCAGCTCCCATTACCGAATATAGTATAGGCTTCCGTAAATACTTACATTCGTATTATGGCCTAATAATTAAAGTAAATGATAAAAGAAAAGGTAGGAATAATAGGTTGTGGTTGGCTCGGATACAGGTTTGCACAATATCTCAAAGATTACTTTGAGATACATAGCACTGTTACCAGCCCTGGGAAAATTAAAACTTTGACAAGTGAAGGCTTTCATCCTGAACTAGTCAACTTTGAGAAAACCAATAATGATGCCATCGGATGGCAACCATGGGAAAAGCTACACTTACTGGATCATATCATTATCACAGTGCCTTTATTTTCCAGGCGGATCGATCGCGATCGGCTGAATGCAAGGATCAGAAATATATCTCGATTTATAGCCGCCTTTAACGGGAGTCTTACTTTAATGAGCTCTGTTGGCGTTTACCAGCAAGTTTCAGGGGCAGTTACAGAAGATATGTTACCTGCTAAGGAAGTTGAAGGAGAAAAGGAGATAACAAAACTATTTAGACAGGTAAACATCCTGAGGCTGGGGGGTTAATGGGTGATGAAAGGTTACTTCATAAATACAAGGTTACCGAAATAGACAATTGTGTGAATCATGTACATTTCAAGGACATTTGCAGGATTGTTCACTTATTGATAGCCAGGCAAGTTACCTCTGCTGTATATAATGTGACGGCTCCTTTTCACCCTACAAAAAGATCAGTAATTAATGCACAACTTGGGGTGAGCGATGAAGACCTTCCTGCTTTGGGTGGCAAAACGGTTATCTGCCAAAAACTCATTGATGAATCTGGATTTGAATTCCTGTATCCAGACCCCAGGTATTTCCATCTCCAAAGTGATTTTCTCAGCCACTAAATAATAATCGCCAACGCCGTTAGATCCATTTTAAATTTGCTGCCAGGGCGCAGGCTTGCGTAATATTACTAACCGACATCTTTTTCAAAATATTCTGGCGGTGCCTGTTCACAGTGTTCACACTAATAAATAACTGCTCTGCAATTTCTTTGCTGATCTTTCCTATCTGAACCAACTTTAAAATCTCTTTTTCCCGGCCGGAAAGTTTAGAAAGATGCTCCAACTCAGCGCGGTAGCAAATATTTCCATTTGCCGTATTTACTATCATACCTGAGTAGGTACCGGAAGGAAATAAGTCCAGGCTATAAAGGCATAGCGCCAGCTCCACACTGTCGTCCTGCCTGTCGAAAAAGTAAAACATTTTATGCAAGACAGATCGTAGCGGATGATCACCGGCAATCCGCAAACGGCTGACCACACAGTAATCCCGCTGCCCGGGGAAGTAATGCCCTGAACAAACTCAAAGAAGCGCAACTCCAACTGATGTTTTCGGAGCACATCTTCCGGGTTCAGCTGATCAAAAAGCTCCCTTTCCCAGATCGTTTCAATTTCTGCTTGTGCCTTATTTTTAAAGATACCCAGCCGATCGGCCAGTTGGCCTGAATAAATGTAGCTCCTGTTATTTTTTAAATCACTCACAATTGCAATACCGTTTTCCAGTTCAGCAAAGGTTTGTGCAATACCCCGGCACTTTTCCAATTGAGATTTCGATTTATCCTGGGAATACCGTTCGCTTTGGCCAAGAAGCTTTTTTGTTAAATCACGCTGTACCTGCTTCATAAATTGGTTATTTATCAGTATTGACAGCTGCTGCCCAATGAAAATATATTTGCACCCTCATCCTGTAAATGTACAATGAATGCCTTTACGGATTAAATAAAAACGAACGGAGATGGGTACATTCCTGGCCAGGCCAATCGGCATTTATCTACTCCTGGTCATTGATCAATCTAAATTAAACATGAAAGTTGTATTATTAGCCGCTGCTACCTACTTTGCTTATCGAAAGCCGCTTTATCTCAAACACTCGAGAAGATGACCTGGTTTAATGAACCTCCGGGTTGGGAGATAAAAGGTAAAAAACTCATTATGCAGGTAACGCCCCAAAGCGATTACTGGAGAATCTCACACTACGGCTTTACGGTTGATGATGCGCCGTTTTATTACGCTACTTACGGAGGAGAATTTGAAGTAAAGGTAAAGATCACCGGAAATTACAAAGCCCGGTTCGATCAGGCAGGTCTTATGCTGAGAGTGGATAAAGAAAACTATATTAAGGCGGGTGTAGAATTTGTGGACGGAAAGTTAAATCTCAGTACTGTAGTAACCCATAAAACGAGCGACTGGAGTGTTATTACATTGGACAAGGTTCCCCCATTTGTATGGATCAAAGCCGTACGAAGGCTGGATGCCGTGGAAGTATTCTACTCATACGATGACAAAGTTTATGTAATGATGCGCAATGCTTACTTGCAGGATAATACACCGGTGAAGGTCGGATTGATGGCTGCAAGTCCGGATGGAAAAGGTTTTGAAGCCGGCTTTGAGCATTTTTCTATAAAACACCTGCCCGATCAGCGGCGTTTGAACTGGCTCAAAAATAACCAGTAATCATTTTGATGATAACAGAGGCGCCTTTAAAGCTTTTATGTGGTACTAATTGCGCAGAAATACATTTCTACATTCCCAAAAATCTTTGGCAGACCTGTTTATTACTGCAATATTCAACGCGCCATTAACTGATTGCGTAGCAGGTGTATCGATAAAGGCTAAACCACCCGCTGCCCCAAAAACACATCCCATACTACATTGGTCAATGTCGGGCAAATTATCGAAACAGCTATCCAGGGTCCGTCGCATCCCATAAATACGCCGATACTTGCTGCCGGGTCTCCAGGTGCGCCGAAATTATGTAAATAATCCTGTTACAATGGTAACTGCCCTTCTTTCGAAACGCCAGACTGTTGCTCTCTAAACAATGCGGCAAAAAGTAGCAGGCATATCGTTGCCATTGCTGCCGGCGTGAGCCACAGGTAACGCCAATACTGCGTTCCCTCATAGGTTTTAAGCGCGTCGGCGACAAAGCCTGCGATCCAGAAACCGATCAACATGCCGACACCGTACATTGCCACAGTAACCAGGCCCTGGGCAGAAGACCGGTATTGTTCACCTGCAATGTTATTGGTATAGATCTGTCCTACCACAAACATAAAATCATAACATATCCCATGTAATACAATACCCAGGATCAACATGAATGAAAGGTCCTGGCCGTTGCCATAGGCAAAGAACAGGTAGCGCAATGCCCAGGCGGCGATGCCCAGCAGGATCATTTTTTATAGCCGAGTCGTGCAAATAACAGTGGGATCAATAAAAGACACAGGGCCTCAGAAAGCTGCCCCAATGCCATTTTGGCCGTAGGATTGGGCAAACCGGTTGCCACCAGGAACGGGTTAGTATGCTGGTAGTAAAATGAAATGGGTATACAAATAACAATGGCCGTTAGAAAGAAGATCAAAAAGCCTTTTTGACGCAATAGTTTCAGTGCCTGTAAACCCAGGGCATCTCCCCAATTAAATGACGATTGATTTTTCTTTAAAGGTGGGGTGGCCGGCAGCAGGAAACAAAGCATGCCAAGAACGGCGGAGCAGGTTGCACCCAGCAAAAAGGTGTTCTGTAATGTACCCGCAGCAACAGCCTCTTTGGTATCCCAGTGAAACAGGTAGCTGATAGCAAAGCCTGCAACGACCCACCCGATCGTGCCGAAGATGCGTATAGAGGGATATTGTTTTTGAGGGTCTTTGAGATTTCTGAAGGCCACGGAACTGGTAAGTGCCAGGGTAGACATATAACCAATAAAATAAAGCAGCACATAGGGATAGATAGCAGCGGCGCTATCGGCCCGGTACATCATCAGCAATAAACCAGCGCCAATAAGGTGCAAAACGCCCATTACACGTTCTGCATTAAAGTATCGGTCTGCAATAAAACCAATGAAGAACGGAGCAATCACAGCGCCCAGTGACTGCGTTGAAAAAATATTTGAAACCTCCAGCGCAGAAGCTCCCAGGTTGTTTTTTAGGTAAGTGCCCAGTGTAACGAACCAGGAGCCTTTCATAAAAAATTCCAGGAACATCATCAGGGACAGTTGGAAACGCAATTGTAAAGTCATACAATACTCAGAGCTTTGCTTATCGTTAAAACTTCCAAGATAAGACAGTTTTATTATTTAAGGCAAACCCCGGGTTGAAATCTGATGATTCCATGCCGGATAATAAACTGAGCATTGCGGGAAATACTAATGAATATTGATTGCTTTAAATGCCTGGAACAACGCAATTGAAGTAAACGGCACTTAAATTAAAGCAGCAATTTAAGGTACCATACGTTGAATAATGCTCCTGGGTTTTCCATCAACCATCAAAGTAAGCCGAAGAGATCCGTTTTCATAGTCGTTCCCTGATTCTTCTTTTAAAGTTACCACCGGCGGCTTTTGACCACTGAAAGGATACAATACCGTAATAAATGTTTGTGGTGTGGTTGCTAGCTTATCTTTTTCAAAAACAAATGCCGGACGCGCCAACTCCTGTCGATAGGAATAAGACACTTTACCTTCTTCTTCTTTTAATGAAACAGGACCGGCGTTCAGGTTTTGGATCAATAAATTATTTCCATCTCCAAACGTAGTATAAACTCTTTTCTGCTGTTTATCAAAAACAGGATTACTCTTTTCCTTCAGCTGAAAGTGAACTCCAACAGCGCCCTTTGCCTCACCAACAGCACGGTCAATAATGACAAAATATTTCTGATCCACAAATAATACGGTTCGTTGATGATCGAGCTGGTTGTAGCTTGATTAATATAGGTCAAAACATCCTGATCTTTTGTAGTTTTCCATTGTTGTAACGCAGCTTTGGTAATGACCATGTTCTCATTATTCAGTGTTAAGGTAGTATGCACACGGCTTTGACGATACCAGTCTCGTAGCTTCATGATGGCTGAATCACCCGCATATACATAACATCCTGCGTCAGGTGTAAAGTTGCGTCCCTTCACCCATAGCTCAAAAGTTCCGTTATCGGGTTGGGCATGAAATGCTCCCGGGGACTGGCTTTTAGTACCATTACCGTAGCATCCGTGTTCCACCCATTCCGAAATGTATAAAAACCGGAAGTGGTCAAACCATGTGAAAGGTAAGCTGGAGCCCTACCCTTTTTGCCATCTGTGGCATAAAACTGAATAACTTCATTTCCCGGAAAAGTCCTGGCCCAACTTACATAAGATTTCAACATCGAGGATTTATCCACCAGCTTGGCATCGCTGAAGACAGGATAGGTATAATCAGGGAAAGAAAAGTTGATCGTAGCCAGGATCATTTTTTCTACTGTTGCTTTATAGCTGGCTGGGAACAACTGCTCCATACCCGCCTTTTGCGCAGAACGAAGTGCACTTAAAAACGTATTGATCATGGCCACATGATAATTAGGAGACAGTTCCCACTGCACCCCATCGGGATATACCTGCTTCTTTATTTCGTCGTTAAGAATAGCAACGCCTCCCGCTCTCCAGTTTGCTGAGTTCTTGAATTCCGGGAAAGATACGCCGGCGAATAAAACGCGCTGCGCTTCAAAAAGGCGATGGTTACCCCTGTCGGCATAATTATGCGATAGGTAGTTTGCCTGTTGCTGATAATTCCCAGAAACTCCATGAGGAAAGCCGGCGTGAAATGAGGCGAATGAACAAAAATATTGAAGGAAGGTGCGAGATTCAGTATCCTATCTGATACTTCTAATGGGCGCCAGGCATATTTATCGTTGTCCTTTGACAGTCCCAGCGGATTCTTTCGGCCCCAGTCGCTAAACTGTAACATCCACTCCTTTGCATAACGCTCATCCCCGTGGCCCGGTACACCAGCGCCATCGATTGCCACCATTTCACCCGGTGTAATTGCCAGCGTACTTCATTGTCTTTTACCGGCCAGTGTTGCCAGTTAATATCCTTACCGTAATTAAAAAAACCATAACCCTTGTGAGGCTGAAACCGGTGTTGCAACGCACTGTCAGCGGCAGCCCGGGCAGTTTTAGCAACAGGCTGATTTAATTCTATTTCTTCTTCAGCAGCGCTGAAATCAGGTTCTTTGCTCCTGATCCTATAATAGGCAAGCAAAGTAGTGGCTGCAGCCTGGTAATTTTTAGCCAGCACCTGGGCTTTTACCTTCTCAAGCCCGGGATAACTAAGGTTAATTGTATTAAAACTTTCTTTAACAACAGGCTGCTGGGCATAGGACAAAGTACCCATAATCAGCATCATAGATAGTTGGATACACCTGGTTTGTTTCATTATACTTTTATTGTGGAACCGCCAAAGCTAATGCCGTGGCGGATTTCGATTTCTAATTTAATGCTATAATTCTTATATCATCATGATAAACAATACCTGTTATATTGTCGGGAACGCCATACACGCCCCATTTGGCATATCCAAATTTTCCACCTCCATTCACAGTAGTATCGCCGGTGTAAGTTCTTATATTTTCAATTGAAGAACTTTGTGTGTAGCCGGATTGCCCGGGAAGTTTATTATAGGTTTTTATATATCCCGTGCTATCCAGGGTCCATTTTACATCTACCCTGAAATGCATCCACTGGTTTGCATAATTCATATAGTTGGATACAAGTGTGGCGGTAGATTGATCGGCTCTCCTTAGTTGTATGGCGTTCCTCTGAAGGCGTATCATTATCGGTACATATGCACTACTGCTGCTAACCCGACATTGGAATATATTTGAACGGGTAGCACTTTCTGCACTGGTCCAGGCCGGCCAATCCTTTAAGAGAACACTAAATTCGTAACGCCGCTCCTGCCCCGGAGTGAAATGCGTATAGGTTAGAGATCGCGCAGTGGTTTCACTTCTCCAGTTACCATCAGAGTAGTAGGCAGAATCTCCATACACCACTTTGTGCGCTATGGCATAATTACCTGTGGCGCCGGGGCTTACCATATAAGCAGCATCCGGCGCGGTGGCATCACTACCCGGAAGTCCCGGGATGCCGGAGTCAGTGGTTCCACTTTCGTAAGTTACATTTAAAATAGTATCGCCTGCCGTAACCGACCTTGCACTTGTTTTAAGGCTTGCCTGTCCCTTAAGCGTATTGCTTTTTGTACAGGATGATACTCCTGTAAGCAGCATGGCAACTGCCGCAACCGGAATGGAAAGTAATCGTTTATTCATGTTGATTGTTTTAAACTAACCTTCAATAAATTAAAATACCTGCACTATGCGGTAAGCGCTTATTGCAATGGCAGTGCAATTTTCTTCAGCGCAGCATATTTTTTCAGCGCCTCCAGGTAATAATAATCGGCATAATTCAATGGCGTATCGATTTCTGAGTTATAGAGGAACGCCCCTACACTATGCTTCAGGAGAAAATAATGATTATCCCCGGGCGCAGCCAGAAAATCAGGAGATGATAGTGCTTTTAATATATCTTCTGCATAATCAGCATATTTTTTACCGTCTTTTACTTTAGTGCTCAGGTCTAACAAACCACAGGCAATAACGGCAGCAGCCGAAGCATCACGGGGGCACGTCCGTCGGCATCCAGTGCATTGTGTGCATCAAAGTCCCAAACCGGGATCTTATTTTTTGGCATCCTTGGGTGCGTCATAATAAAGCGGGCAATATGCTGCGCCTGTTGTAAAAACCGCGCATCGCCGCTATTATTATAACACATAATATAACCGTAAAGGCCCCATGCCTGTCCCCTCGCCCAGGCTGATTCATCTGCAAGTCCCTGGTGCGTTTCTTTACCCCGCACTTTACCTGTAACGGGGTCATAGTCTACTACGTGATAAGAACTGTAGTCTTTTCTGAAATGATGCTTCATCGTGGTAAGCGCATGCGTGTTGGCAACCTGACTATAAACCGGCTTTTTGAATTGCGTGCCTGCCCAGTACAGGTATTCCAGGTTCATCATATTATCTATGATCACAGGAAACTTCCAGTCTCCGAAATCCCAGGAGCGGATCACGCCTGTTTTGGGGTTAAACCGTTGGTAAAGATGTTGGGCACCATCTTCCAAAACCGGTAAATAAGCTTTATCCGCCGTAATGCGCCAGGCATTTCCATAAGAACAATAGAGCATAAAGCCCAAATCGTGGGTTTTGGTGACATAGCGGATAGAGTCGAGGGCCAGAGTGAACTTTCGGGCTGATGTAGCCAGGTCTTTATTACCGGTTAATTCATACCCATACCAAAGGGATCCTGGAAAAAACCTGTGGTCCAATCCGTATAAGGAGCGGTGCGCACCGTTCCATTTGCATTAACGGAGCGGGGATTTAAGCCGGGTGTGAAGGTTGCCGCGGCTCCTTTCAACTGCTGTTCAATAACTGAAACCGAATGCCGGAACCAGTCTTTTCCGGGTACCGGTTGCGCATGAAGTTGGTTAGCGGCAAAAAAAACAAGGCCTGAAACAATGGCACAAAATCGTCTTTTCATGAGTTTATCTTTTCTTAAATGTGTACTGTAAAAATAGATTTAGCCACAGCCAAACGCCTTCAATATTGATTTTAAAATTTTAGAACTGGATGAAATTTAGAAAAAGAAATTCAAAAAGGGGCAAAACTAATTACAGTGTATCGAAATCAATTGACTGAAAATAAAATTGACAATCAACTACATAGAACAAACTCAACGATGATAATCCGTAAATAATCTGAAAAATAACCCAAATCGAAAAAAGAAAACCCCATTTTTAAAGCCTCCCGTAAAACGGCATTCTATATTTATGAAGTATAAAACAGCCGTTTGTGCTGTTGGATTTTGTAAAAAGATAAGGAGCCCCTGCAAAAACTTATCTTGCGACATTTTGTCGGGCTTAAATTGTAAATAGGAGCCAATAAGCCCCAAAAAGCCAACCAGACAATAACTGAAAAGTGCTGTTTAAGAGAAGTGACACTAACGTTAAAATGTATATTATGCCATTTGTTACAACGGTCAATAGCCAGACTGACTGCAATTTTCCAAACGGGGAACTGCAGACCACTACCCTTTATGAATTGCCCCTGACAACAATCATTTCACCTGTTTTAAAATTTAAGCATCTAATGAGGTCTACGTTTATTCTTTTACTGGTATTAATGGGAGTTTCCACTACAGTGGCCGCTCAGACCATTAAGATCACCGGTACCATCGCCAATCCCGCCGGAGACCCGCTGGCAGGAGTTACCATTAATGAAAAAGGTACTAACAAAACAGTATTTACACAGCCGAATGGTCAGTACTCCATCCAGGCAGCCCCTAGTGGAACACTGACAATTTCGTATGTTGGCTACGAGACTAAAGAAATTGATATTGGTAACCGCCAGCAGATCGATATCAGCCTGGCAGCACAGGAGAAGAGCCTGGAACAGGTAGTGGTTGTAGGTTATGGTACGCAAAAAAGAAAGGATCTTACCGGGGCTGTTAGTTCCGTTAGCGGAACCGAATTGGCTAAAGTTCCCGTACAAAACGTGGGACAGGCATTACAGGGACGTTTGGCTGGTGTTCAGGTAACCATGGCTGACGGTTCGCCTGGTGCAGAACCCTCTATTAAAATCAGGGGCGGAACCTCCATCACCCAAAGTAACCAACCATTATATGTGGTAGATGGTGTACCCCAGACAGATGGTCTGGCTTTCCTGGACCCTATGGATATTGAGTCTGTAGATGTGCTAAAGGACGCTTCAGCAACTGCAATCTATGGAGCGAGAGGGGCAAACGGTGTAGTACTGATCACCACCAAACAAATTAAAGCTGGCAAAGTGACGGTGAATTATGACGGATATGTTGGCGCTAAAAAAATAACCAGCGAAATACCGGTGATGGGCGCTTATGACTACCTGGTGCTGGATTATGAACGCAGAGCCGGAGACTCTGCCAGAGTTGCCGGCTTTACTAATCTCTACGGACCTTTCGATTCCCTGAAAACTATTTACGGCGGAAGGCCGGGTAAAAACTGGCAGGATGAAGTTTTTGGAAACACCGTTTACAACCAGTATCATAAAATAAGTATCAACGGAGGTAGCAAGGATACGCGCTTTAATGTATTCTACGCACGCAATAACGATGAGGGGATTATGTTGAATAGCGGGTCAACCAAAAATATAGGCAAAATTACCCTGACCCACAAAATAGGCGACAAGTTTACGATCAATGCCATTGCTAATTACTCCAACCAAAAAATAACAGGCCTTCCTCCTACTGAAGGCGGAAACGCACGGTTAACTTACCTGCAAACCCTACTGCAATACCGCCCCGTAAGTGGCAGAAATCCTGCAGACGATGAAGCACTTCTTGAGCTGGAGACTGACCCGTTGGATAATCAAAGTTCACCGGCATTTCAAAGCCCAATCATTGGTGCCCGTTCCCGCTTAAGAGAGCGTGTGATTAATACCCTGAATGCAAGTGCCAATATCCAATACAAGTTATCTAAAAGCCTTACCTATCGTGGATTAATCAGTTACACATCAAAAGGTAATAAATTTAAACAATTCAATACATCGGAATCTATTGTAGCTATTCGTAGCGGCGGCCCTTTCGGAAGCATTGATGAACAAAACGACAGCCGTTTAAATTATAATAACACACTTACCTATGCGCGTAATTTTGCAGGAGCGCACAACCTCGATGTAACAGCGGGCCAGGAATATATTTATAACTATTTTGAACGTTTTGGCACCAGCGCTTCAGCATTTCCTACGGTGAATAATGGCTGGGATGACCTTTCACTGGGAACCATTTTCGGCACACCTAACTCTCGCGCCGAAGACGACAAATTGCTGTCCTTTTTTGGCCGCGTCAATTATGGTTACAAGAGCAAATACCTTTTAACAGCCAGCCTGCGGGCTGACGGTTCTTCCAAATTCGGGATCAACAACCGCTGGGGCATCTTCCCTTCGGTAGCCGTTGCCTGGAGAGTGATCAATGAAGACTTTATTAAGGCGATGCCTGCATTTTCGGATCTGAAGCTGAGGGTAAGCTATGGACAAGCCGGGAATAACCGCATCAGCAACTATGCTGCGCTGGGTATTTATACCACGGGGTCTTACCCGCTGAATAACACCATTACCACTTCTGCCTACCAGAATAACCTGCCTAATCCTAATTTAAAATGGGAAGCCAACCAGGCGGTGAATATTGGTTTAGACCTGGGTTTATTTGACCAACGGATTACGCTTACTACCGAATATTATGATAACCGTTCAAAAGATTTGCTTTTCGATACCCGTATTCCTTCCAGCTCCGGCTTTATTACCCAGTTTCAGAATATAGGAACTACCCTGTCGCGCGGGCTTGAGTTTACACTGAATACCGTAAATATTAAAAGCAACGATTTTAACTGGAATACCAGCTTCAATATCGCATTTCCCAAAACAAAAGTGTTGGAGTTGAGTGACGGGGAAACTTCAAAAATTGTAAACAGCTACACCACCTTTAATGATTATATCCTGCAGGTGGGGCAACCTGTCGGAATTATGTATGGATACATAGCAGATGGCTTATACCAGGTGAATGATTTCGATTTTAATGCTGCAAACAATACCTATACATTGAAAGCCGGTATAGTAAAAGATAACCGTACCGTACAACCCGGCTACCAGAAGTTTAAAGATATCAGTGGACCCGATGGTGTACCTGATGGAGTGATCAACGACCTGGACCGTACAGCCATCGGCAATGCCAATCCTAAATATACGGGTGGTTTTACCAATACATTGAGCTACAAAAACCTTGACCTGAGCGTATTTTTAAACTTCGCCGTTGGTAACGACATCTATAATGCGAATGTGCTTAATAATGCGGCACTCAGTAATGATCTAAAAAACACTTTATCTCGTTTTTCCGAGCGCTGGATGACCATTGATGCTGACGGAAAACGTGTTACAGATCCTGTTTCACTGGCGTCACTCAACCAGGGTAAAACAATCCCTTCTTATATAGGTATGGTTTCGGACAGGCCCTACAACACGATGATTGAAGACGGATCTTTCCTGCGTGTAAATAATGTAAGCCTGGGTTACACACTGCCTAAAACCCTGATCAAAAGAACGAGAATCAATAATGCCCGGGTTTATTTTACGGCCTATAATCTGCATGTTTTTACCAAGTATACAGGTTATGATCCTGAGGTAAGCGTTATTAACAACGCCATTACTCCCGGTGTTGATTTCAGCGCCTATCCACGGGCCAGGTCATTTGTACTGGGTTTAAACCTATCCCTGTAACCATTAAAGTAATTACAACAATGAAACATAGAAATATAATCAGACAGGCAACTACTATTGCAGCACTTTGTGGCCTTATCATAACGGGTGGTTGCAAAAAGTACTGGAAACAAAACCTTACTCCTACTTTACCAGCGATAATTTTTATTCTAACATAGACGAAGCCAATATGGCTACCCTGGGTATTTATGGAGCGGTATCTACCTGGAGCGGATATGGATGGAATATCCCGATGGTTTTTGATAACGACAGTGACATCGGACAAACTTCAGGTATTGCTGCCGATAACTGGCGGATCATACCACACTATACCGGGATTCCCGAAACCGATATGTTTTATGGCAGCTGGAGCGCCCTGTACCAGGGTATCGACAGAGCTAATGTGGTATTGGAACAAATTCCAAAGATGCAAACTTATACCAGCGGGACAGAAACAGAGAAGGCTCAATTAAACCGTATGCTTGGAGAGGCTAAATTTCTACGTGGCTTTTACTATTCTGAACTGGTTCGCTTGTGGGGTGATGTACCTTTTAAAACAACCGCATCCAAAGCAGGTGCTGATTTAAAACCGGGGCTGACTGACCGGTCTGTCATCTATACACAGATTATTAAAGATATGCAGGAAGCGGCCGACCTGCTCCCCGTAGCACCCCCACCAACGAGCGTGTCAACAGGTGGGCTGTAAAAGCCATGCTGGCGCGTGTTGCTTTATTTGCCGGAGGTTTTTCTTTGCAACCGAACGGGCAAATGCAGCGGCCCAACAATTACAAGGAATATTATACATTGGCACAGCAGCAGATCAATGACATTATGGCTGCCAATCCGTATAAATTGAACACAAGTTATCCGCAGGTATTTATCAATCAATCTAAGCATGTATTGGAGCCTACAGAGAGTATCTTCGAAATCGCTTTTTATACACCAACCGGCCCGGCCGGTGAAGCACCCAATGCGTCTCGTTACGGGTACTTTAATGCACCAGCTACAGCAACAGGTGTATATGGTGGCACTTCTGCCAGGTGCCTGGCAGTACGTCCTTTTATGAAAGTTTTCAGAACGGGGACTTCAGAAAAGATTTTGCTATAGCAAGATTCAGGATTGACGCCGCAGGAAACCGGGTATACATTGTTACAGGAACCGGCGATCAAAACTGGACTGTTGGTAAATGGAACCGTGAGTACCAAACCAATTCGCCTACAGAAATAGGCAGTACCAATATCAATACCGTAATCATGCGTTACGCTGACCTGTTACTAATGCAGGCAGAAGTAGAGAACGAGCTGAACGATGGACCTAACCAGGTAGCCCTGAACGCGATCAACCAGGTACGCAGAAGAGCTTACGGACTGGATATGCCGGGTAATGCAATTATTCTTTCCATTACTAATGGCGGATCTGGTTATACATCAGCACCCACTTTAACCATTACCGGCGGTGGCGGTAATTACGCAAATGCAATTGTATCCGGTCGTAGCAGTGGCCGTATCACAGAAGTAACGCTCTACAATACAGGTTTCGGTTACACTTCAGCTCCAACAGTTACCATCACAGGTGGCGGCGGGACCGGTGCGGTAATTACAGCAGCGCTGGCAGCAAAGCCCGATGCCGCAAGTATCAATATTCCTTCGGGCTTAAATAAGAAAGCCTTCCTGGATACGTTGATCAGCGAACGGGCCAAAGAGCTTTGTTTTGAAGGCATGCGCCGGGCAGATTTAATACGCTGGAACCTGTTAGGTACCAAAATACAAGAAACCTATCAAAAGGTGCAGGCGATCAGGGCTACCTACCCCTATCCAGCAGGAGCGAATTTCGTACCGGGCAAGCATGAGTTATATCCTTTCCCGCAAAATGAAACTGACGTTAATAAAAATATCGGTCGTCAAAACCCGGGGTATTAACAGCAGATACTGTTCACATATTTAAACTTATTTGGAATGAATGAAATAGCCAATAGTAGTAAGAACCTTCGATGGATGATCGTTGCTATCGCTTTACTGACCGTTGCCGGGTGTAATGCTCCTGCCGAAAAGGAAACCGCTAAGCGTCCGAATATATTGATCATTATGTCCGACAACCAATCGGCGATCCATGTAGGTGTTTATGGGGACTCAACTGTACGCACACCACAAATGGATAGTATAGCGGGCGAAGGTGTACGCTTCACTAATGCTTTTTGCAACTCACCTTCCTGTACGCCTTCCAGGGCCGGTTATTTGACGGGGCAGGACATCTGGAGACTAAAAGAAGGTGCTAATCTCTGGAGTATCTTACCTACCGAATATCCTTTATATACCGATTTACTGGAGGCTTCCGGCTACGAAGTAGGCTTCCAGGGAAAAGGCTGGGGACCCGGCAGCTTTGAAGCTAATGGACGTAAGCATAATCCTGCCGGTAACCCCTACAAGAGTTTTGAAGAATTTCTACAACTGAAAAAGAAAGATGCCCCCTGGACCTACTGGATCAGCAGCCTGCACCCTCACCGTCCCTACGAAGTAGAGCAGTGGCGAAAAAGCAGGTATTGACCTTTCAAAGATTAAAGTGCCGCGGTATTTACCGGATAATGACTCGGTGCGCAAGGACATTGCTGATTACTATTACGCTATAGAAATGTTCGACAAAGAACTGGGCGACGCCCTCAGGCTTCTGAGGCAAAGCGGAGAGCTGGAAAACACCATCGTGGTAGTATGCAGTGATAACGGCTGGCAAATGCCCCGCGGCCTGGCCAACCTCTATGATTTTGGAACCCATGTTCCCCTGATCATTTCCTGGCCAGGCAAGTTTAGCAAAGGTACTGTAGCTAATGAACTGGTTACCTTGAATGACCTGGCACCTACCTTTCTCGAACTTGCCGGTGTAGCTATACCATCGGCAGTTACCGCTAAAAGCCTGTTGCCTGTTTTAGATAAAAATAATAGGGATACGGTTGCCAAAAGAGAATTTGTAGTCTTAGGTCGTGAAAGGCATGCTTTCGTACGTCAGCATGGTATGGGCTATCCGGGTCGTGCTATACGTACCTCGCAATACCTATATATTCGCAACTACGAACCCAACCGTTGGGCTGCCGGCGACCCTCCCTATATGGAGATATTGATCCCTATATGCTCAACTATCCGGGTCCGGCCAAGTTTTACCTGATCGCCAACAAAGATAACCCGGCGGTTAAACCGCTGTTCGAGCTGGGCATGGGCAAACGCCCCGCAGAAGAGTTATTCGATATTCTTCGTGATCCGGATGAGATGCATAATCTTGCCGCTGATCCGGCGTATAAAAATGTAAAAGAAAAGCTTGCAGCACAAATGCAGGAGTATCTGGTACAAACCAAAGATCCACGTTCAACAGGCGGCGATGCAAGCATTTGGGATAAGGCGCCTTACTTTAGTGATATTGACAAACGGGCGCATCCCAATTCAGATGCGATCCGCCAGTTCAAGCTGGATTCAGTATACGATTACTTAAAATAATTGCAGTCAACGCCAACTTTAAGATTACAGGTTTAGGCTTAAAAATTTATCGGTGAACCAACCATTAGCAATAGGAATAGATGTAGGAGGCTCTGCACTGAAATGCGGCCTGGTAGCAGAAGATGGAAGCCTGCTCCGGTCTTTCTCAGAACCATTGGATAAAAATGCGGGTGAAGCAGGCATTATCGAACAAATAGTATCCTGTATTAAGCAGGCCGAATCAACTGCCAATAGCTGCAGCGGCGTTATTTGCGGCGTTGGAATTGGCTTTCCGGGCATTGTAGAAAACAACACAGTAATTGGCGGAGCTGATAACCTGCCGGGGTTTGAAGATCTGCCTCTCGGGGCATTGCTGGAAACAAAAACAGGTTATAACATCTTCCTGGATAATGATGCCAATATGATGGGCATGGGCGAGTGGATCTATGGCGCTGCAAAAGGATGCAGCGATATAGTATTCCTGACCGTTGGCACTGGTATAGGCGGAGCACTGGTGATCAATAACCAGTTATACGGTGGCTATAAAAATCGCGGCACTGAGCTTGGGCATATCATCATCCGGCACGAAGGTATACCCTGCTCCTGTGGCTCGCGCGGCTGCTTTGAGGCTTATGCTTCCGTAACAGCTTTAATAGACCGCTACCGGTTGCTGAAAGAGGGCGCCCCCAAATCAGCAGACGGAAAATATATTATGGAACGTTATTGGCAACAGGACGCTATAGCAATAAACGCGATGAACTATCACCTGGATCATATGGCAGCGGGCATTGCCGGATACATTAATATTTTTAGTCCCGAAAAGGTAGTGATTGGTGGCGGTATCAGCGAAGCCGGTGACTTTTATATCCTTGAGTTACGCGAAAGAGTAAAAAAACTCGCTATGCCGGCTACCAGCGGGCAAACAACTTTGATTGCGGCTGCATTAGGTAATAAAGCAGGAGTTCAAGGTTGCGCCGCAAAAGTGTTCCGGTCCCACGCAGTACATCCTATAATCAACCTTCTATAATCCTTCAATGATTCAGCATGCAACAAACTAATCGTTTTTTAGTGGGTGTGATTTTACTGATATGGTTCGTTATATCTTTTGTAACGAATATACTTGGGCCACTTATGCCCGTTATTATAGAAACCTACCGGCTTAGCTTAACTATGGCGGCCTTTCTCCCATTTTCCTTTTTCCTGGCTTACGGGATCATGTCGGTTCCGGCAGGCATCATGATCGAAAGGCTGGGAGAAAAAAATCAATGTTGATTGCTTTTACCCTTAATCTTATTGGCGCGCTACTCTTTGCCTTTATCCCTCAATACGGTATGGCACTGGCCTCATTATTTATAATTGGTATAGGTATGGCCATGCTGCAGGTTATCATTAACCCGTTGATGCGTGTTGCCGGTGGTGAAGAAAACTTTGCGTTCTTTTCAGTAATGGGACAGCTGGTTTTTGGACTGGCATCTTTTATAAGCCCGTTTATCTTTACCTATCTCATGCGGGAACTAACTGAGCAGCCAGTTACACATTCAATAGCAGGCCTGTTGGGAGAACTGGTACAAAACGGGTTACACTGGACGGCCCTGTATTGGATATTCAGCCTGATATTTCTTATTATGCTTGTATTGCTGGCAATAATAAGGATACCTAAGGTAGAATTAAAGGAAGATGAAAAGTCCGGCGCAGCCTCTGCATACCGGGAACTCCTGCAAAAAGGGATGTTTGGTTGTTCTTCCTGGGCATTGTAGCTTATGTGGGCACCGAACAATCACTGGCCAACTGGATGTCGGAATTTTTAAAGCAGTACCACCAGGTAGATCCGGCCAGCGACGGTGCTAATGCGGTTGCCTGGTTCTGGGGATTGATGACCATGGGTTGTTTATTAGGTTTAGCGGTATTAAAGCTCTGGGATTCCAGGCAGGTACTAAAAGTGGCCTGCATCTTATCTGCAATAATATTGAGCATCGCTTTGCTGGGCAACAGGCAATTATCCTTATGGGCCTTTCCCGCAGCTGGTTTTACTATTTCAGTAATGTTCTCCATCGTTTTTTCACTGGCACTCAATTCCGTCAGCAAGCATCATGGCTCTTTCTCGGGCATATTATGTTCAGGTATCTTTGGAGGCGCATTAGTACCTTTTATTGTAGGCGCATTAGAGACCTCATAGGCCTGCGCTATGCGCTGTTATTTCTTTACATAACACTGGGATACCTGTTTTTTATAGCGGTGTACGCAAAACCCCTGGTTAATAATAAAACGTTGAGCGTAAAAGAGCTTTTCGCTAAAAAGTAACCTGCAATACGAAGTGTACAATTGAAAACGTAATTAACAAAGATCTGAAGCTTACTAAACAAAGAAACACCGGCTTCTATAGTCAGGCCGGTATCAAAAATTACTAATGAAAAAAATAATCTTAGCCATTGCGCCGGTATTATTGACATTGCACACTACGGCTCAGAAAACCGCATCGACCCCGGTAGCAACCAGGGTAAATGTACAGGCAGATACCGCCAGGAAAATTGACATAGTAGATAACGCCTGGGTAGCGGTAGGCATCAACAAGCCTTATTCTATACAAAAAGATGCCGCCGTTTCCTTTAACGGGAAACCCTCTTACCGGTTTGAGTTAAAAGGAGGACAACTCACTGGAAGGCTATGAAGAAGGCAGTACCAAGGGTCGTGCAGAACTCTGTTATTGCTATGCTACAACAGATGACTATAAAGGACTACCCTCCAATACATATACAACAGACCAGATACTAAAAATGGTTTACGACAGGGGTAAGGGACAGTGCGGGCAAGGTTCGAAGTGGACCTATACTTTTTCAGTATACATTCCTGCAGGTTTGCCTGCCGATGTCAACACCATCTTTGCCCAATGGCATGGAATGCCTTCCCGCACGCTTGTACAGGACCCCTCAGGCAGGGTTTTGCTATTGACACCAGAACAATTTGTAGGTTTGAGCGATAGTATGGTGTTTGCAAAAGACCAGGGACATGAAAAAATAAAAGCAGTAAACAGTAACGGCAAAGAGTATTTCAAAGCAGGCAAAAAAATGGCTGGAAGATCGAGCAGGGAGGATACCCCGCTGGCATTCGGATTTTCCAATAACATGTTTTATATAAAGGCTAATTCGGATAGCAAATGGATGACCGATAAAACCGACCGAACACTGGCAAACCCAGCGAAAGATGCTATTATGGTGCCGGTGAGCTCTGCATATAAAACCTCAACCATAGCCTACAAAAGTTCATTTAATTCTTTTCCCAAAGATACCTGGGTTACATTTACAGTAGCGATCGACTGGTCGGTATATGAGGGATCCAGTAACAAAATGAAACAGCCCGGCAAGCTGGATGTTGTGATGCAGTACCATAACGGTAAAAAGAAAGTAAGCAATCGTATTGTCAATGATCAAACGATCGCCATTGGGAGAAACGACGATAGCGGTTATTATTTTAAGTTTGGTATTTACCGGGTTGGGAGCAGCACGGTGCCTGTCGTTTATAATCTCGCGGGATACCGGCAGGAACAACGATAAAGGAAAAAAAATAAAAAGATGAAGCAGTTAAAATTATGGGATTTCGCTAAGCGGGCTTTGCAACCTGGTTTGCTACTATTATTACTAGCCGGTGTCGTGCATGCGCAACGCCCGAATATTGTATTGATCCTTTCAGATGATCATGCTTTTCAAACCATCAGTGCCTATGGCAACCGGCAAATACAAACACCGGGTATCGACCGGTTAGCAAAGGAAGGAGCTTTATTTAATAAAGCTTATGTAACGAATTCCATTTGTGGCCCCAGCAGGGCCAGTATTCTTACCGGCACTTACAGCCATATCAATGGTTTTAAAGACAACGTAAGTTTCAATTTTAATTTTAGCCAGGAAAGCTTTGCCAAAGTTTTACAGAAATCGGGTTATCAAACTGCCTGGATAGGTAAAATGCACCTGGGTGACAGTATCCCGCAAGGGCTGGACTACTATAGCATTCTTCCGGGACAAGGGCAATATTATAATCCTGATTTTATACAAACCGGCAATACCACCCGGCGCTACCAGGGTTATGTTACAGATATTATTACTGAAGAAGCAGAGAACTGGCTGGAGCGCCGCGATCCTTCCAAACCTTTCTGCCTCGTTATAGGGCATAAAGCTACTCACCGTACCTGGATGCCTGCCCTGGAAGACCTCGGCAGGTATGACAATATCAACTTTGACTTACCAGAGAATTTCTTTGACAACTATGCAACACGAGAAGCTGCTGCAGCACAGGATATGACCATTGCTAAAACGATGCGCATGGCACACGATTTGAAAATATATGAAACGGGGGACTCTCTGGCAATTGAAAATAGTGTAAAGCGGATGACTGCAGACCAAAAAAAACAGTGGTTTGCTTACTACAATAAAATAAAAGCGGATCTGCATGCTAAGGCACCCCAGGGAAATGCATTGACTGAATGGAAATTTCAACGCTATATGAAAGATTACCTGTCAACAGCAGCTTCGCTGGATCGCAATATCGGCAAAACCCTGGACTACCTGGATCAAAACGGTCTCTCTAAAAATACACTCGTTATTTATATGTCTGACCAGGGATTTTACATGGGCGAACATGGCTGGTTTGACAAACGCTTTATGTACGAAGAATCTTTCAGAACACCGATGCTAATGCGCTATCCCGGTGTGATCAAACCCGGCAGCGTGATCAACGACTATGTGATGAATATTGACCTGGCTCCTACTTTTATTGACCTGGCTGATGGCGCGGTTCCAGACCGGATGCAGGGCATTTCTTTTTTACCATTACTGCAAAATAAAAAATACGCAGGGCGCAATACTCTGTATTATCATTATTATGAAAACGGGGAACATGCCGTATCACCGCATTTTGGTATTAAAACCCACCGGTATAAACTTATCCGGTTTTATAACAAAATAGAAAGCTGGGAATTATTCGACCTTGAAAAAGACCCCAGGGAAATGAAAAATATTTATTCCGATCCTAAGATGAAGGTACTTGCAACATCTTTAAAGAAAGAGTTGGCAAAACAAATCAAGCATTATGGAGATAAAGAAGCAGCAGCTATTTTCGGAACCGGGAAATAATAAACTTTTAAAAGCGGTATGAGACAGATACAAGTGTTTGATAATAAAATGGAAGGCTCCAGGGCCATTGCACGGTATATCGCCAATTTGGTAAAACGCAGACAGGAAGAGAATAAACCCGTTGTATTGGGTTTGGCTACCGGTAGTACGCCCATTGGAGTATATGAGGAGCTGGTAAGAATACATAAAACTGAAGGCCTTAGCTTCAAGCATGTGGTGACTTTTAACCTGGATGAGTATTATCCCATGCGGCCATCCAGCCACCAGAGTTATGCATGGTTTATGCACCATCATCTTTTTAGCCATATTGATATATCTGCCCAAAATATTCATATACCCGATGGTGCCCTGGCCAGAAACCATATACCGGCTTTTTGCCGGGGATACGAAGCCCAGATAAAAAATGCGGGCGGCATCGACCTACAACTATTGGGCATTGGTCGCACAGGGCATATTGGCTTTAATGAACCACCTGTTAGTGCCGACACCATTACAAGGCTTGTGTCTTTGCACAACATTACGATTGAGGATGCAGCCGCAGACTTTGGCAGCATATCATTTACTCCTACAGAAGCTATTACTGTAGGCATATCCACTATTATGCAGGCAAGGGAAATTATTATTGCAGGCTGGGGACAAAATAAAGCAGCTATTATTAAAAAGGCTATAGAAGCTAATGTTGATGAGCATATACCCGCATCCTACCTGCAAACACGGCCTTCGGTAAGATGGGTACTGGACAAGGAAGCAGCAGCCGAACTTTCAGAAGTACCCATGCAGTCCGAAGCATAAAAGTTGGAAGTAATTACTAAACCACGCAATAATATATGCAGATAAAGACAAAAGTGCACCTGTTAATAATGTTGGCATTATTTGCAACAACCGGTATTGTAGCACAAAAAACACGATAGCAGAAAAAATTGTTACGGGGCGGTATGGTTTTGAAACTGATGCAGATACCGAAAGCTGGCAGGCCCGAAACAGCACACTTCATATTTCATCGGAGCACTACAAAGAGGGACAACACTCTCTTTGCTGGAACTGGAAAAAGGATGCCTCACTGGAAATTACCGGTCTCAGGGGACTGAAAGAAGCAGGCATGCCTTACCCCGGAGGTATCCCTGAAATGTATGAGCCGTCGTTTTATGCCCGGGACAGATTTGGCGGCATTAAGATCTGGCTGTACCAGAAGAAGCCTACATCCGGTCAGCTGGTTTTTCAGGCAGGAAGCAGCCTTGCAACAGCAAAGCATGCTCCCAAATATCGATTTTCTGTCAACCTCGATTTTACCGGCTGGCGAACAGTATGGGTTTGCTTTGAGGAAGACGCCCGGGTACCGGGGTATAAAGGAAGTGATGACTTGCAGGCGTTGGTCATACTCCCGAAAAATGTAACTCAGGACGAAGGAAAGCTCTTCATTGATCACCTCACCTTGCTCAACTTCGTCTCGAATAAAAGAAGTTCCGACCTTCAATTCGAAAATAAAAAACGGAATCTACGGTCTGCTGACGGCTATGAAATACTAAAACCCTTTAAAGCATATAACAGTGCTGTTTTTAATAGTCCGGTAAATATAACTGATCTGGCGGCCGAAAGCCGCAGGATCACCGAACGTTTAGAGTTTTTAATACTGGGAGATCAGAGCTCAGATTGGAAGCAACGAAATACAGGGATAGAAAATTTGATGCAGGGCAAATTAAAAGCAGCAAGAAACACCTACGACCAATTAAAGATAAAGAGCGTAAATGGCACTGTCAACGGCGTTCCTTTATTTGCCATCCGCGACGAGCACCCGGCTGCAGCGGGTCAGGTATTTGATAACGTTGCACAAACGCTTTTGTTTCCATTGGCTGTAGATTACCGGATCAACAAAAGCACTTCTTCAAAAGAGCAGCTACTGGCTGCATTGGATTACTTTCTCGACCAGGGATGGGCATCCGGAAGCGCCATCGGAACCGTTGATCATGTGATACGATTAACGCCTATTGCCACGGCTATTTTCCTGATGCGGGATGAATTAAAAGCACAAAACAAACTAAAGCCACAATTAGATATGCTGATCTGGCATACACGCATGGGCAGCTTGTTAGAGCTGGATGCCACGCGCGGTGAAAACTCTGATAAAGTGCGCGGTGGCGCGATGGTGAAGCTGATTACGATTTTACTGATGGAAGATGGAGCCCGCAAACAACAGTTGCTGGAGCAGTTTCAACAGTACATGGATTATGTAGCATCTTTTTCACCGGGCTACAGCGACACCTTTAAGCCTGATTATTCTATTTATCATCACAGAGGCACTTACCTCAATGCGTATGGTACCAACGCTTTAAATACAATGGCGCTGATCCACTGGTTGCTGGAAGGCACACAATATGCCATGAGTACTGTATCTACCCATAACCTGACAGCAGCATTAAAACAACAGGCTGCGATAGCTTACGGGGTACAAATACATTATGGCGTAAGCGGCCGCTTTCCTTTAAGCAACAGTTCTATAGATGGTCACAGTATGCCTGCCTTTGCGTATATGAGTATGGCCGGGGATAGCATCCGCGACCCGGAGCTGGCGTCACTCTACAACTACATTTACACCATTGCCAAACCTGAAGAGATCAATAAAATGCTGCTGCCGCGCTCACTTATTCCGGCACTTATGGTACGCTGAGCTTGATGGTACGCCTGCATCGTAAAATGGACAATATACAACACAAGCCTTCAGATGGTGTAACTGTAATGCCTTACTCCGGCCTGCTCGCTTATCGCCGTGGCAAAGCATTTGCTACGGTAAAGGGTTACAATAAGTATGTGTGGGACTATGAGGGCGGTAAGGGAGAAAACAATATGGGGCGTTACCTGAGCCACGGTATGCTGGTTACGGCACAAGGTGATGAGAAAGATGGTTTTGATGGTATGGGGCTGGCATTAAATGAAGGGTTTGACTGGTCCATGCTTCCTGGTGCCACTACCAAAAAGCTACCGGCAGATAAAGTGCTGTATTACCCGCAGGCAGATGAAAAATACGTGGAAGGCAAACACCGCAACTTTTCAGAAAGTGTGGTTGCAAGTGGTTTAAAACAAGAAACCAATGGTCTTTTCGCGTTGGATCTGAGAGATGATGTTTTTCCAGATACAGACCGGTCTCTTTTTGACAACAGTTTCCGGGCCCGGAAATCCTGGTTTTTTATAGACGATGAGATCATTTGCCTGGGCTCAGGTATCCGCAACAGCGACAGCCGGTACAATACCGTAACAACACTTTTTCAATACCAGGCCAACGAAAAACGACCTAATTATTTTAATGGTAAGGTTATCACTTCACCAACCCTACAAAAAGCAGATGGGGGTTACTTTACAGATCAAAACGGACTTCAATATATTATCCCTAAAGGACAGGCCATCCGTTGGGTACAGGCTGAACAACAATCTTACCAATGGAAGAGTGCGGCTATAGCCCGGTGGAAGGCGCTTACCTGAAAGCCTGGCTGGATCATGGTACCAGTCCCGCCGGAGTTGGTTATGAGTATATCATCCTGTTACACAACCAGCAACCCAACCGCTATCTTCAATCCAAAACTTATAAAATATTGCAGAAGGACCATATAGCGCATAGTATCCATCACATTTCTACCGGCATCACGGCTTATGCCGTGTTTGAACCCAATACCGTATTAAAAGGTGGACTGTTGATTAAAAGCGATGCGCCTGTATTGACCCAATTTAAAGAGACCAATACCCATCTTCTGTTAACGGTTGCCGGTCCTGATATAGGACAAGCCCGCTGGAATCATAATATGTCGCATATGCCTGACAGTATTACCAATGCCTGGGCCAAGGGAAAGGTAATTACATTAACAGTAAAGGGGAATGGCATGCTACCCAACAGATACCATCGCTGGTTTCTTCGATGGTAAAAAATGGCCATACGATCCTTTCCATCTTCTGTAAAGATGGAGCAAGTATTGATCTGCCATTGCAGCATCGCGGAGAAAGCACAGAGGGAGAAGATTAATTTAAAGGTAACAGGTTCAAAGTTTAAAGCAGTTGCAGTTTTTACCTTAAACCTTTAACTATTGAGTATTTAAATATCATTATATGCATAGATGGTTGTTATTAGCCCTGACGGTTCTTTGCAACGTGATGGCCCGGGGCCAGCAGAACAGTCGCCCCAATATCCTGATCATTATGACCGATCAGCAAACCGCCGATGCTATGAGCCATGCGGGAAACAAAGACCTGCATACTCCGGCGATGGACCGGCTGGCGGCAAATGGTGTGCGCTTTACAAGGGCTTATTGTGCTCAACCCCTATGCACTCCCTCCCGTAGTTCTATATTCAGTGGCAAAATGCCTTTTGAAACAGGCTTTATTGGTAATGCCCCTGAAAAAGATGGCCAGTGGCCGGATAGCCTGCTGATGATGGGAAAGATCTTTAAGGAAGGAGGCTATCAAACAGGCTATGTGGGCAAATGGCATTTGCCGGTACCGGCGGAAAAGATCAGCCAGCATGGTTTTGATTTTATACAAAATACTAAGTTCCAGGATTACAATGATGCAGCTACACCCTCCTACTGCGCCCGGTTTATTAAGGAGCATAAGGATCAACCTTTTTACTGGTAGCTTCTTTTTTAAACCCGCATGATATTTGTGAATGGGCCCGTGGAGACGCGTTAAAAATGGATGTATTGGCCGCAGCTCCTCCTCCCCATCAATGCCCGCAGCTACCCGCTAACTGGGCTATCCCGGCCAATGAGCCAAAAATTGTACGTGATCAGCAGGCCTCTAATGTACGTACTTACCCTTCGGTAAACTGGACGGGTGATCAATGGAGACAATATCGCTGGGCTTATAACCGCCTGGTGGAAAAAGTAGATCAATATATTGAAATGGTACTGTCCTCACTTTCAAAATATGGCATCGAAAAAATACGATCATTCTTTTCACCGCAGACCATGGTGATGGTTATGCAGCCCACTCCTGGAATCAGAAACAGGTACTATATGAAGAGTCTGCCCGTGTTCCGTTTATCCTATCTAAGCTGAACAGCTGGCAATCGAAAACTGATGAATCCCTGGTATGTAATGGCACGGATATCATTCCCACCATTTGCGGATTCGCGGGCATAAAGGCACCTGCTTATCTGAAAGGTGCAGACATCAGTAAAAGATTAAATAACCCAGCCGCGATATTGCGGGACACTCTTGTAATAGAAACAGATTTTGCCGATAACGATGTATTGCTGGGCATCAGCGGGCGTGCAGTGATCACTAAGAACCTTAAATATATTGTATATAGCAAAGGACAAATACGGGAACAGTTATTTGACCTGCAAAAAGATCCGGGCGAAATGGATAACCTGGCTGTAAAGCCAAAATATAAAAAGCAACTACAACAAATGCGTCAATACCTTGGTACATGGTGCAGGAAGAATGGCGATTCGTTTGAGAAGTTATTATGATCTGTATGTACCTGTTATTTCCTGCCTTATCAAGCCCGCTCATTGGAGCTCAAGAGCATGGGCGTAGCAAAAACACGGCTGGCGCATCCTAAAAGACAAGCTTCGTTTCCCATCCCGGCACGTACAATCATGGAATTAGTAAATGCATCAGGCATTACCCGTTTCGCCACACGGCTGCTGATTTCTTTCTCATAGAAACCGGTACCGTCCGAAAGTCCCCCGCCAATGATCATTTTTTGAGGACTGAAAATATGGATCAGGCTGGTAATGCCAATGGCCATATACTCAAAATGCCTTTCCATTACTTCTACTGCTGCAGCTTCGCCTGTCAAATATTTGGCAGCGATCAGCTCCCTGTTTACTTCAGGACTGTCAATACCTTTCAACCTTGAGTAGTCCTGCATCAGCGCCTTAATAGAAGCATAAGCTTCAAAACAGCCCCGGCCGCCACAGGAACAGGAAGGCCCGTCAAAGTTGATGATAATATGACCGAATTCTGTCCCCTTATTCCGGTAACCGCCATACAATTTGTTATTGATGATAGCACTCCCTCCGATACCTGTTCCTAAACTGAGAAAAACGGCATCTGAGCAGTTTTTACCTGCACCAAACTGCATCTCTCCCCAGGCCATCATATTAGCATCATTGTCTACTATAACATTTAAGCCGGTTGATGCTGCAATTACAGCCCCCAGATTTACATGATGAAAACCGGGCAGATTATCTGCACCGCCAAGAATTACATTATTTTCAACAATACCCGGAAACCCGATGCCCACGCCCAGGATTTTGCCATCGGCAGCACCGGCACATTTTCGAATCGCCACATTTATTAACGCAATTATTTCTCCTTCGGTTAACACATCTTTTGAGGGCATTTTAAACGAATAAGCTATCTCACCCTTTAAGCTAATAAGGCCGCATCTTAAATAAGTACTACCTACGTCAATGGCAATGGCATACATTCCTGTCGGTTTTTATGTAATAAATATTGAGGAAAACAATTATTTCCTCTACCTCAAAGTAACATCATGCGGCAAGAAGCGAACTTTAAAGATGGTTTTATTTATTTAGATATGGTTGATTTTTATTCGTTCAGGACTGGGTATGCTTGCCAGATATGTATTCAGTGGGCAAAACACCATAGTATTGCTTAAATGATGTTGAAAAGTAAGATAGGGAACTGAACCCTGACATGTAAGCAACCTCTGTAACAGAATGCGCTTTAGTTTCCAGTAGCTCTGCCGCCTTTTTAAATTTGATACGCTTGATAAAATCGGTAGTAGATTCACCGGTTATAGCTTTTAGCTTTAGATAGAGACTGGATCGGCTCATACCAATATTCCGGCTAAACTTCTGCACAGAAAACTCAGGATCGCTCAAACTCTCTTCTACAATGGTGATTGCTTTACGTAAAAATTCTTCATCCAGGGTATTGAGGGCTATATTTTCCGGAACAATTTCTGTTGCCGAGGAATAATACTCTTTTAAACGCCTCCTCGACCGTAGAATGTTCTGTACCTTGGCATCCAATACCGGAAGGGAAAACGGCTTGGTAACATAATCGTCAGCACCTGCTTCCAGACCCTTTACCTGGTGGGCAGGTTCACTTTTAGCCGTCAGCAATATAACGGGTATATGACAGGTGATAATATTTTTTTGATCTTTTTACAAAACTGTATCCCATCAGTGCCCGGCATCATTACATCACAAATGATAATATCCGCGCCTGCTCTTCTACCCGTTGAAAGGCTTCCTGCCCGTCATACGCCCGGGTTACGCTGAATTGATTCTCAAAATATCCCGCCAGGTAATCTACAATCTGAACATTGTCGTCCACTATCAACAAGTGTTGCAAATTAGTTGCAGCTATTGCCGCGCCTCATACTCGTCTGTATCATCCGTATCCGTAACAGGAGCAGCATAATTATCCACCAACAAACTATAGTAGTGGCTGTTGTTCATTTCCTCACTCCCATGCTCACCGTGGGTTACAGGTAGCCGGACAGTAAAGACGGTTCCCTTATCAGGCTCACTTTCAAGAGCTATTGTACCGCGGTGTAACTCTGCCAGGCTTTTTGCAAATGCCAGGCCTACACCCGAGCCCCAATTGGAGTCGGAATAATTCACCTGGTAGAATCGCTCAAAGACCCGTTCATGGTCAGCAGATGCAATACCCAGGCCGGTATCGCTTACCGTTAGCAGCATCTGGTCATTTTGCTGTTCGAAACCTAATACCACCGTATCACCGGGACGGGTATACTTAAAGGCATTTGATAAAAGATTATTGCATATTTTTTCAATGGCATCCCTATCAAAATAACAGGTAAAATCGGGCCGGTTAGCTTTGAAAGTGTATTTAATATTTTTTGCCTCGACAGTTCCAGGAAGGATGCATAAATATCCCGCATAAACCCAACAATATCGCCTTCGGCCAATTCGAGCTTCTTCAAACCGTGTTCAGTTTTCCTGAAATCCATCGACTGATCTACGAGTTGATACAATCGTTGGGCATTGTTGAGCATACGCTCGTGATACTTCCTGACTTTTTCTCCGGAACCGAACTATGGAGCATTTCCTCCAGTGGCGCCACAATAAGGGTTAGCGGTGTTTTAAATTCGTGCGAGATATTCGTGAAAAATCCATTTTCATCTGGTTCAGGTGCTCTGACCTTTCCCTGTCATTCCGCTCCTTTCTCAAAGCGGCTTTTGCTTTAACGCGCTCCCTGATAACGCGATAAGCGATAAACCCTAAAGCGCCCAATACCAATATGAGGGCGGTATAAAAATGTTGCTTCGCCACCAGGGAGGCTGTACCCTGATAGACAGTGAACGAACCGGGCTCTGCTCTCCCAGCGGTCCAGTAGCCTGAACTTCCAGTGTATAGCTACCCGGCTTCAGGTTCGTATACACTGCTTTGGGAATATTATCGCATAGCTGCCAGTCGTTGTCAAAGCCGTTTAACCGGTAACGATATTGAATACTTGCCGGGGCGATATAATTGAACGTACTAAAATATACCGTAAACTGTTTATGCTCATGTGAAAGGCGCAAACTTTTGGCCTTATTAATTGACTGGTCCAGTACATTGTAACTGCTGCCGGGGACAACACGTGCATTCAAAATATCAAGGCCGGTAAAACTAACGCGAAGGTCAAAGGGCTTTAACTGAATAGCCTGGGGATAAAAATAGATGAGGCCGTTTATGCCGCCAAACAGCACCAACCCATCTGCAGTTTTGCAGAAGGCAGGCAAACTAAACTGCATGTTACCCATGCCCGTGTAATTATTAAACACCTGCAATTTCCTGAAGCTGTCGTAAAGCTTGATCAGGCCTTTGCTGGTAGATACCCAGACACTGCCCTGGTCATCGGGCTGGATGCCGGATATAGCTCCCTGGATGGAATTATCTGCACCCGTGTAAGGAATAAATCGATGCTGCTGCTCATCAAAAAGATTTAACCCATCTCTTGTACCTGCCCAGATGCGGCCTTGCTGATCTTCTGCAATGCAGTTTACCAGTTCATTGGAAAGTGTATTGCCAGAGAAAACTTTAAGATGGTTCAAATCGGCGCTAAGCGCATTAATACCATTGATGGTACCTATCCATATCCGCCCTTTTCTATCCTGTAGCAGTGAGGTAATACCTTCTGAACTCAACTGCCTGCCCACGGGGTCCTGTTCAAATTTTGTAAATCGGCCCTGCTGCCTGTCGAAATTATTGAGTCCTGAACGGGTGCCCACCCAGGTTCTTCCCTGCCGGTCGTAAAGCAAAGCGTGAACCATGTCGCTGCTCACTGAAAGAGGATTCAAAGGATCGTGCAGGTATTTTTTACAGCACCTGTATTCTTCTCTATTATGTTGAGGCCGGCGTTGAATGTGCCAACCAGGGCGTTTCCCCCATCAAATGCAATTGCCTTGATATTGTTCGAGCTGATACTGTTAGGATTGTTCTCCGTATGAGATAAATACATGAGTTGGTTCGCTTTCCTGTCCCAGATGTTCACGCCTTTATCATTGGTTCCTATCCAGATCTTCCCGGCGGGATCTTCACTAATCACATTAACTACCTGGTCGTTTAGCAATACGTTACCCGTGGTCTGGCTAAGAATATTGAAGCGAATATCATCTTTATGATAATAATTGAGCCCCCGAAAAAAGTTCCCAGCCACATTCCATTTTGCCGGTCTTTAAAAATGCATCGTACAGAATTCTGGCTCAGTGTGAGATGCCGGTTAGACTGGTGCTCAAAATTACTGAATGTTGTGGTGCGTGTGTCCAAAATCGAAAGTCCCCTGAACGTTCCTATCCAAAGATTACCGGTTTGATCCCAGGCCAGGCTACGGATATCATTATCTATCAGGCTATTTGCTGCCTGTGGTTGATGCAAATATTTTACAACCTGGTTATTCTTCAGGTTCAGGCACAACAAGCCACCGTTTTCAGATCCCATCCACAATAAATCGCCCTGTTGCAACATCGCGTTAATTCGTGCATTGATTTGCACCGGTTGAATTGCTTTTGCTGTTTTTGTAGTAAGATCGAGTTGATATACACCCTTGTCCGTTGCCAGGTATAAAAAGCCGTTGATAAAAAGTAGCTGTTGAATGGTATTAAACGGAGTACCATTAACCCTGTAAGAAAAAGATATAAATCGATTAGAAGCGTCATCATAGTAATACAGCTCACCTGAATTGGCAGCAACCCATAGCTTATTATCACGGCCGGCTGTAATGCCCGAAACAAACCACTCACCGGGCTTTACTGTCAAAGGATAGTTATCAAATTGTTCTTTTTTGTAATTGTAACAACTAACACCTTTATTACCGCCAATCCATAACATGCCATCCTTATGGGTATATAAGCTCCTGATATAATTGGAAAAAAGGCTGTGTTGATATTTTTTATCGGGCCTGAATATCGTAAAGGTTTTACCATCGTAGCGATTCAGCCCATCCTGTGTGCCTATCCACATAAAACCCTGAAGATCCTGCTGCACTACAAAGACAGTGCTCTGCGATAATCCCTGATCAACAGAAATAGTTCTAAAATATCTGTTTTCGGTAGTGCTTGATATTGGCTGACCGGAAATAACATGGGAGATCAAAAAACAACAGATCACCACCCACAAATGTAAACTTTTCATTGACACATTCAGTATTTAAACCTCCGGTAAAACTTATTGACAAACGATGCTGCAATATTACGTTAACCGGCTGTGTCTGTATCATTTTCAACCGTAAAATGTATCACAAACTGTTCACACTTTTAAAACAGGCTTTTTACAATAATCCGGTCTGCATGCTTTGAGGCGCCTGGCATCTCGGCTTCTACTCGGGTACTGGTACGAGAGAGGCGGTTGCTTATGGGCTTGTTGTTTTAATGGCAATATTCAGCCGACCATCTGTACCGGTTTGGACACTACAAACAAATGTAGCTTTAAGCATATTTAACAAACCATAACAACGATAGTATCACACATGCTGGATCACCGGGATATGATTGATCTGGACCAGATCGCTTCCCCAGGCCGAAGGTATCTTTACAACTTACCAATCAAAATTATATAGCATGAATTATGAAATCAGAAAAGCAACGCTGGAGGATCTTGATGAAACAGCTGACCTGTTTAACCAGTATCGTATCTTTTATCGCCAGCAACCGGATTTCGAAAAAGGCAGGTTATTCCTAAAAGATAGATTTCTAAACAGTGAATCAGACATCTTTCTGGCAGTGGTAGCTGGTAAACCTGTTGGATTTGTTCAATTGTATAAACTATTTCACTACATCAAACTACAAAAACAATGGCTCTTAAGCGATTTATTCGTACACCCAGACTTCAGGGGAAAAAATTTATCTATTGCATTAATTAATCGTAGTAAGCAATGGTGTGAAGAAACAGGTGCCTGCGGACTGATGCTTGAAACTGAAAAAACAAACGATATAGGCAATTCCCTGTATCCCCGTTGTGGGTTCCAGTATGATGCGTTGCACAATTATTATTACTGGTGGAAATAGTGCGGTTTGATGTATTGTTTCAGCTGTGTTACACAGCAGAAGATTCGGACTACCTGGTTGACAGCCGTATCATTTAATATCAGCTTCATTTTTAAAGGCATACCGGAGCACAACACTAAATGTAATCCTTACTTTTCAGTTAAAGCAAGAGACTGCTTCAGTAGTACTCCGGGAGATTTACCGGAGATAGGCAGCCCATTCACTTATACATTGTACCGGCAGTAAAACCATCAAAAGAAATTTCTATGTTCGACCAGAATAAAATAATGTTTGGCTTAGTTCTTATGCATCAGCCTAGTGAGTGAGGTTGATTTAGGAATACCTGTTGATATTATATACTTTGATAGGGGCCAAACATTTTTGTTACTTTGTACTCCTGGTTATTATCATCCAGTACATAGATTGAATAACTATCACCACCTGGTTTTACCCGCACAACAACATGGCCCTGCTGCGCTTTTATCCGCGCTAAATCTGTTGCCAGTCGGGGCTTGTTGGCTTCAGTCATATTAGTTGTGAAAATCCGGCAATTGCTATTCACTGCATACATCCTCGCAATAGTTTGAGGGTTAGGCTGTATATCACGCCAGGTATGAATTACAACAGTTTGCGGGTTTAGCTTTTTTAACAAAGCTTCACTATTGCAGTTGGCAGTACCATGATGATTGGCTTTCATTACATCAACTGCTGAAACCACATTAGCCACCGGTGATTCTATATCTTTCCAATTGTGAGTAGAACGGCCATTGTATTGTAAATCGCCGCCTGAAAAGTAGTTGAATTTTCCATAGGAGAGCTCAAAACCAATACTATAAACGTTTTCTGAGGCTTTGGCTGCTACCAATTCTGAAGCGGATGGTAATGCATTGGTAACGCCTGTGCCATTACCATTCCAAACGATACCGTTTGCTACAAGGTTTCTGATTTCAAAATTCTTGTAAGCTAGCGGGCGCTGTACTAAAACGATCTGATCATTTCTCCCAACAGCAAATTGCTCTGCCGAAGCATGATAGCTGCTCTTTGCCCAAGCAACAAATTTGATGTAATTATCAATGATACCCGAATCGGACTTTAAATCGGAAGGAAAGTTGTAAGACGGATAACCACGATCAATGATCTTATCAAACCGGATAGCAGCACCCACTTCGGTTACACCTCCCATCCGGAAATCGCCTGAACAGTGCGTTGGTAAACTTGTACTAAACGTGCCCATATGATCAGGATCGAAATGGCTCAACATAATATAGTTGAGCTTATTACTGGCCGTTTTAATAAAAAACTTCACATAATCAGCAATAGCAGTGCCCGGCGATATGCTGCCGTCCGGCTTTTGGGCAGGTGGAGGTATATCGGCTGTCGGTGAAATTAAGGAACCAGCTGCATCCACCATCATCGTCGTACCATCCGGAAAGATGAACAAAGTACACTCACCCCTGCCCGTGTTGATAGCATGTATATCCAGGTAGCCCTGCTCCCATTTTGCCAGCGCTTTTCCAATCTCGCTTCGAGTGCCACTGCCATTATAAAGCTGAGCATTTGCACGCCTGCTAAGAAGGATAAAAGAAATAAAAAGGGTTATACAGAGATGCTTTCTTACCTGCCTTACCATCAATATGATTTAATATAAACGAAAAAGTGAACGTGGTCATCTTCAGCGTGGCATTGCTTTTGGCCTGTCTTTCAGCTCCGGAGGTCAGCGCCAACATTATCAAGCCTACACTCTTAATCACTACCTGTCAAAGATCGTTATAATTAATAGGTTGCAGTAACTTCTAACTTATCTTATCGTTATCATTTTACCCGCCCATCTCATCCGGCAGCCCGGTATAAATCTTCATACGCAAAAGAGTTCGTAACGTATTAGGCCTTGCCTCCAAGAGTTTAGCTGGGTCTGACGATTCATGGCCACTCAAACATTTGCCAAAATTATCAACACCAAATGTCTTTGCATGTTACGTTACCGAATGGCTGGCATAACGATAGTTATTAAAATATTAGTAAATGAAAACCATAGCTCCAATGCTCCGTTTTCGGATTTGATCCTGATACCATCTGCTTTTACTCATTTGCCCAGATAATTGTCAATTAGTAAAACATGCTTGTTGTCAAAAGATCAAAGCCATCAGCGCAGTTGAAAAAATCCGCTTTGCACTTTACAAAATCTAAAAAGCCAAAACAAATTTTCAAATGGCCGTAAAGCTGTACTGGAGTAAAATTATTTAAGGAAGGCTGATTAAAATCATTTTATGGAATGTAATCATTCAATATCTTGCTACTTTGATTCGGTGATATAACTATTATTGAAATGAATTACATCACCTCTATTTTTAGCCATTGAACTCTTTATTCATGCAGGAAATTTGTGTCGACCTTATCTTACCGGAAGCCTGTGCGCTGACCGGCTTCGGTTTTAAAAGAATGGTCCTTGGGTTAAACGGGCAACTATATCCACAGGATCTCATACAGGCCAGGTTTGAATATTTCAGTCTGACCAAAGGACCCGTACCGAACTTTGTAATAAATAAGATGCCGGCTGAGATAAGATCCGAAAGCTGGCAATGTATTTCTATCACACCCGATGATGATGAACTGGCTGCGGGTCTTTTAAAACCAGCAGATCTGTATACCGGAGACAACATCTTTGCTGAACTGCTGAAACAGTTGACAGCTCAGGCCGGTAGCTGGATACTTGTATTTACAAATGACTGCGATAAACCTCAGGAAGTATTTGAGGGCAACCTGAATACTGCTTTGAAAAAGGTTAGTGAAAGTATGGAAAGTAGCAGTGGATTTATGGTATATCACAACATAAAAACTTCGATACCCTGAAAGAGCCAGGTACCATTTTTTTGGCATATTACCTGATTAACACGGGGCTGCATTAAGATGCGAAAACAAGGTGTATGTATGTGGATGGCAACGGCCTTATCAATGGTTTCAGATTATATGTGTGATCAACACGTGGGTAATTAACCTCTCAGTTTCATGAATATCCACAGATCGACATGACCCTTTAATCCGAGAAGGCAAAGATAGCATATATTATACAAAATCCACCAAACAGTGGGAACTTACATAAAAGATAACACCGGGTTTGTATTGCTTATAACAAAGAAGCATTATAAACCGAACTAGTAGCGTTACTACCCAAAATGGAGGTCTATACCTTTACATTGGCATATTGATGGGTTAAATGAAGAAGGCGTTCCATGGCTGATGTGATGCGCGCTTTGCCTTCGGTCGTCGCCACATCAATACCACACATCGTACTTCCGTTATTTTTCACATGAAGCACCGTATAATAGGTTGCCGCTACCAGAATGGCAATAATAGCCCTATAATCCACTTCCGTATTATTAAAAAACTGGTCAGTACCTGCAAAGATTCTTTCGCCCAAGGCCTCCCGTTCATCGCTTAACTCACGGATGGTTTTATTTTTTTCGGAAATGCTCCAAAGGATGATCTTCTGCATTTCAACAGAATTAAAAAGATATTCGAAATCATTGCGTAGCAGGGCCGCCATAAATTCCTTATTTATTGGAGCTATTATGGAACCAGGATCACTGTTCATTTTCTGCTCTTCTAGTTTCCAGTAATCAACCTGGTTCAGGTAGGCTTTGATCAACCCCTGCAAATCTCCGAAGTATTCATAGATCATTTTTTTAGATACCTTCGATATGCGTTCCACCTTATTGATCCGGATTTGCTGAAAACCTTCTTTTACCACTATCTTACCTACTGCCGCAATCAGCCTGGCCTTAGTGCGCTCTTTATCGTATACTTTCCCCTTATGTTCCTTACGCTTCATTGCATGCAAATTAATAACTGCTGATGAACTTCAGAAAACTATCCCGTGCTAAACCAAACAATAAGATATAATCTATTGCAAATCAAATAAGTATACGTTAAAATACACTGTAGTTGATTTTGATTAAAATCAATGAGACGTTAATCGCATCGAATCATAAAATACTGTACCTTTGTACCTGGTGTTTTTCATAGGTTAGCAACGGCCTGTTCTTTCCAGAACCGGGCCCTTCTTTTATCTGGGAATTCATATCATGCAATTTTTGACAGGTCAAAGATTGGTTGGTCGTTTTTTTATTCTTCCCCACCAGATCAAAAATCCGGTTGTGGGTAGCCAAGATACCCACCCAGTTACTTTACAATAATTATATAGGAACATGAGGAGCATTCCTGAATTCGACGTAACCATTATCATCTGAGACATAGTTTGTTTCCCGGAAGGGAGCAATACCAGGATCACATTTTGATGAGGCCGGTTATCGGTTATCGGAACTTATTGCCCGTCCGCCAATGACACCACATAGCCTTGCCTGGGCGATAGAAAAACTAAAATGACCGGGAGACTAGCCATCATTACGAACCACTGAAAAAGCCGCCGCTTCATAATTCTAGTATTTTAGGGCAAAAGGTTGATCCTTCTGATTAACACGTACAAAGTAACAGAAGGTGGTTGGAGCCATTTTACGAGATCAGTGAAATGAATTTCGAGATTGGAAAATTTAAGTATAATACAGTTGCTTTTAGTGCAGTTCATTTTTTACTGCTGGTACATTCCAGGTTTCAGACTCTTTACCATCATTCCATCATCCCTTACTAATGGCTACCATAAGTTTGAAAAAAATGGACAGCAGCGGGGAATACGCCTATTTCCACAATGAGCCTGCGCTCATGCCTTCAGGGTTACCGGTAATCAGCGATCCTAATGAGCCGGGCGATATCGTTAATAAGAATCTTTCGACCTTTGGTTTCCAGTATGCCTGCTTCTTTAAATTCTGCCAGGATCCGGATGGCGTTTTCTGTGGCAGTACCTACCAGGCTGGCCAGATCCTCACGACTCATATTGATTGCAACCGTCGTACCTGGCTCTGCCCCAGTCTTGTACTTTTCCCTGAGTACGATCAGCTGCAATGCCATACGTTCACGGACAGACTTTTGTGTTATCAGGTTCAGGCTATTAACCAGTACATTAAATTCATGACTGAGGTTTTTTAAGAGTCCGTTGTTGAAGGCAGGCGCGCTTTTGAGCACGTTTAGAAAATCCTCCTTCGGAATAAAGGCGATCAGGCTTTCCTCCAGGGCCGCAGCACTATCCGGGTAAGACCCCTCTGAAATGACAGCGTGATAGCCGATCAACTCTCCCCTGTTAGCTACATAGAAGATCTGCTCCCTCCCGCTGTCATTTACTTTGTATTTTTTGACTACACCATCTATGATGTAAAAGATGCCCTGTGGGTACCATCCTTCCCTGAAGATCTGCTCGCCCTTTTTAAAGCTTTGTTCCTTGCGGTGCTCCATCAGCGCCTCCAGTTCAGTTGCTGATAGTGCGGAAAGAATAGACTCCCTGCCAAAGTTTAATTTGTCAATCGGAAAGAGGTGGCGGATACTCATCTGTATGCAAAGGTACCCAAATTTAAAGCTGATAATTGTCAGTTTTTAAACTGACCGGGTTCATTTGTTATATTATAAACCCTTTGGAGCTTTGCGCCGAAAGTTACAGGTACATGGACATTAAAGAGCGCAGGTATACAAGAGATCACAATTGGGTCGATTTTTATGAAAGCTATGCCATCGCCGCATCGGCCGTTTGAAACTCACCGGGATCCGGCATATTGATAAGATTATACCGTTACATGCTACCGGAGGCTTTGTAAGAGAGGGCCAAATCCTCGCTACACTCTTCAGCAAGGAATACCACATCATTATGCATATGCCTGTAGATGGATATGTTTTGAAGATCAATGATAGTCTCACGGGAGCCGAAGTCCTGGCAAACACAGAAAAGGAAGTATGGATCGCAATTATTACTCCCTGGGACCCGGATCACCGAAACCAGTTAATGCAACAGGAAGACTATTACAGGAACAGCGAAGTCTGAAGTGAATGATTATCAATAACTATGCGAAATGATATCAAATTTAACAGAAGGTTGTCTTCAGTCAGATGAGTCTTTTGAAGGACTCTATCCCCGCCCGGTCAGCGAGCTGGCCAACTGTCACTGTACGCCGCTGGAGGTGGTGTCAGCGCTACCCTGTTCCTGGCCGGCGATGATACTATACGAATACTGGATATCGGTTGTGGAGTCGGTAAATATTGCCTGGCCGCCGCCTGCCATGCTTCTCAGGCTACCATGTTAGGAATGGAGCAAAGAGCACATTTGCTCCGGCATGCAGTAAGGGCATAAAAGAAACTGATAGTGAACAATGTCGGTCTCCTGCAGGCCAATTTTACCCAGCTTGAGCTAAGGCAATATGATCACTTCTACTTTCAATTCCTTTTATGAAAACATTGAAGCTACGGAAAGACTCGACGAAAGTATGCGAACTGCCTCCCGGATATTATGTAGCAGAATCTGAACCGGGCGATTTACTTACTCAGTTGGCGAAAAATGGAAAATCCCTCGAGCTTTGAAAGCAAAGTTTTTTTATTTACGGGATGGAAGCGATACAATTATTTGTAAAAATGATTACATTTAATATGCGGAATCAGGTGGCTGAAACCTGGCTATGCTCAAAATTAACAAGCATGAAAAAGAAAGTTGTTTTGATCCAGGATAATGATCATATCCTTGATATAATGGATAAGGTATTGGAGGAGGAAGGTTTTGAAGTAACGCCTTCATTGACTACTGAGCCTCTCGAAAAAATTGACCAGATAGATCCCGACGTAGTGGTAGTGGATGAACATATCCAGGGGGATAAAAAAGGAACAAAGGTGATCGAGGATTTAAAGAAAGACCCCGATACTGAAGAGTTGCCGGCAGTGCTTACTTCTACTTCTATGGATCTACCCAAAAAGCGGATCAATGCCAGGCAGATGATTATATCCAAAAACCTTTTGACCTGGATCATATGGTGGACGTAGTCAGGAAAAATGCAGATTAAGAGCAAGGCGCCCGTCTCGAAAAATAAGGTGCGCTGCTAACTGCGTATACGCTGCAGACGGTGCTTTTTTGACCCTGTAGCTTTCCGTGTCGGCTATGGCATTTGTTTTGTACTGCAGCTCTATCAATATTCCAGTTTCCGGCAATGGCATTTTAAAATAAGCGGCTGATCCATTAGTCAAGCCTAATGTTGCAGGTTAAGCCAGGTTATACATAAGTATACGTTATATCGATCCATGTCTTCTGCAGCTAAGATAAAGCAAACCGAGTTGACATTTTATCGTAGTATCTTACGCTAACTCTTTTGCATACTGCACTAACATTTGTATATCAAATGGCTTTTGCAGGAAACGGTTGGCGCCACATTCCAGCGCCTGCAGCGCGTGCACATTGGCAGACATGACCATTATGGGTATCAAAACGGTCTCCAGGTTGGCTCTCAGTTCCCTGCAAAGGTCAATACCATTCCCATCCGGCAACATCATGTCCAGGATGAAAAGATCGGGTAAGGGACGCTTCAGCGAGTCGTTGAATTCACGTGCATTTGCACATAAAGTCACCTCGAAGTTCTCACTCGTTAACAAGATATCCATGATATCCCGGATGGACGGTTCATCTTCTACCACCGTAATTCTTTTGCGCTGCATTAATCAAATTTATTGGCTGTCGATAACACTATTTATCAGCAGCCGATTTTGTCATAGTAGCCTATCAATTATTTGACCAAACTCGCATGCCAGCTAAATAAATTGGCCTATTTAACCGACGCTTTTTTAAAACAACAATAAGATGCTTTATCTAACGAGGGAGAGTCGCAGTGGATTTATCCAAATAATGAGCTTACCTGCGAAAATAAAAGCCGAACTATCGTTTAAAAACTTTCTTCCAAAAATGGGATCACTGTTTAAGAGACCGTTTTATGACCAGAAGTCATTTAGTGAGCAAAGTGCCGGTTCCAGGTTGCGGGTAAAGTTGAAGTTGGCACAATTGTAGCTGCCAATAGGATTGAAAACAAACCAGAAACCATTTACATTAAAACATTATTATCCCTGAAGAAACTTGCCCTTGGCAGAAGTGATCAAGTTTATTGATGAAGCATAAAGCGAAGCCAAGGTAGCAATGAATTAACGTATACACCTTAATTGGTATAGCCCGAGGATTAGCCCTAACACCGGTCTCATGGGCCGCGATTTACACATTTCGTATGAAGCCCTGCCCGAAAATGAGATTCGAAAGAGGAGGAAGTTTATAAGCTTCCTCTTTTTTATAGATCATGCTTTATTGCTCACGGGTGAGAGATGACAGATAACAGATCATAGTTGATGGGTAATAACTAATAGGCCACTACCCGATCATATTAAAGCAATAGCAGCTTACTCAGTTATAAATTGCTGCTATGAAGATATTTCCTATTATGATCATATGTCTTTACTGCGAGGTAAAAAGTAGTGCCTATTCCGTCAGTGCTCTCTGCCCAAAGATCGCCGCCATTAGTTCTCGCATACTCCCTGCATAACATCAGCCCGATGCCGTTACCCTTCTCTTTAGCTGTACCTTCTGTGCTGGATCCGAAAGGATAAAATACTTTTCTCAGCTGTCCCTCTGACATGCCAACCCCGCTATCTCTAACGGCTATCACAGCAAAATCCTTCTGGGTCGTCACCGAACCACCTAGTGCAATGGCTCCGCCTCCACGGGAAAATTTTATAGCATTTGAGAGCAGGTTACGAATAATAAATTTAACATGATCCGGATCTGCGTATACAACGAGATTTGAGGCCAGGGTGTTTTCTACTCCCAGATCCTTATTTTTTATAGTGGTCTTGGCCAGGTCCAGCTCTGCACTAATTAATGCAGCAGCATCGAAGGCTGTTTGCCGGATGGCAACCCCTTTGAAAACTGATTTACCCCAGTTTAGAAGACTTTGCAACGTAACTGAAGTTGTGTAGAATTTTTCTTCGATCCCATCAAGTATCAGTTGCCCGTCCGTCACCGGCAGACTTCCTGACCGGTATAACTGCAAACCTGCATGTCCCATACCTACGAAATTATTGAGATCATGGCCGATTACGGTAAACAGTTTATCTTTCTCCTGGTCCAGCGCCTCTAATAACCTGATTCGGTTACGCGCAAGCTTCAATTGCCGGTACAAATAAATTATAAAAATTGTCAGTACAATACAGACGATTAGCAGGCCTGGCCAAAGTTGGTTCATACGTTAATTTGATTTCGGTTCTTTAAAGTCGGTGATAGATCGATGCTAAAATTCAATTAAAGATAACAGCTAATTTGTTTAAACCCAATGTATACCATTCGGTACATTGCGTGCTATCTAAAATCATTACAGTTCTCCATCTATATTTCAGGCAGGTCGAATGGTATTTATGGCCCTCATTTCCCGGCTGTAACCAAAAGCCATAAAAAGACCTCCTGTAGAAACAGGAGGTATAAGCCCTCCCCGGCAAATTTGCCGGGGATTCGTGTCAGCCCTACTAACACGCTCTTTAAATATCTTCATTGTGTTTTACTTAAGATTGCTGAAGTGATTCTTTGGTGGTCTTCCAGAGATCGGCATTTGGTATACGAACCTCACTGATCATTAATGTTGCATTAGTATATATAATACCATGCCATAATTTAATTCCTCAAGGTACTAGAAAGTTATACCCGCTTAAATAGCATGAAGTAAACCGTATAAATATGGTTAGAAAGGTAGAAAATGAATGCGACCCCGACCTAAAGTAACGCGCAGAGCGCCTTATATTCAAGGCCAGCTTATTAAGTATTGTATTGCAATAGCAGACCGGGTTTTATCACATGAAATAAAACCGGAATTAACCATAAGGTGATCATCTAAACTTATACATCTTCATCACAAAAGTAGATAAGTATGGGCAAAAGTTATTTTATAAGCATTAAGGTAACCAGGCTATAAATTATCAAAGGCACTGTTTCAGCCCAGGTTTAGAGGTAGTAATAGGATCAACTTACATTTTTAGCAACGCTGAAAGTACCAGACAAAGTTAGACAACACTTCTTTTAAATTACAAAACTGATGAGCCGGGCAAAATTTCAGACTTTATTGAAGTCAGGATAAGGAAAGCCCTTACCTGTTTGACAAAGGAACTTTAAACTTCGTAAAAACAGCGCCCAGTCAAAGCTGCAGGAAGCAAACTCTTTGGTGTAAACAAGCCAACCTTCATGATGCAGCGTTACCACTGTTCCTTTCGGATGAGGCTCCAGCTCAAAAGTGATTACCGTACCGATCCAGTCTTCAAAACCCTTCAGGCAACGCCACTTTACCCGGCTTGAAGCTACCAGTTCCATCACTTCCATCTCTTTAAAGTAATCAGGACCAAAGCTGAACCGTGATATAGAACCGACCTGAGGAAGGGCTACCGTCTGTGGCGTCCACCAACCAGCAAGACCATCCTGTGTAGTAAGTGCTGCGTATATGGCCCCGGCCGATTGCTCTATCAGCAGTCGATGATGAATGGCCGGCCCGATTGCAAAAGCAGGATCAGATAAGAATGATTGCTTCATAATCTTCAAATTTCAAATAAAGGTAAAAACGGGAAAAGGCTGCAGGGTGGTGCAATTCAGACATCGTTAGGGGTTGTTTTGGACAGAACAAAGGTCTAGCTTTGCGATAAAGTATTTTTATGGGCAAGCATCTGACTATTTTGGTACCGGATATGCAGGCAGGTCCTAATACAATTTCCTGCATTATCGGGGCCTATCATATCTTTTCGGGCGCCAACAATTATCGAATAGAAAAAGGTAATGAACCGGTATTCGATATTCAACTGGCAGGAGTAGCGATGCAATCCAGTTTTATCAAAGGGCTGCTACAGATACAGCCCCAATGTAAGGTTACAGATATTAAAGCCACAGACCTGGTGATCATACCGGCGGTGGCGCCGGATTTTAACGGGCTGGCTAAAGAGAATGAACCTCTTATTCGCTTTATGAATGATCAATATAAACAGGGAGCGGAACTGGCGTGTATGTGCACGGGCGCTTACCTGCTGGCTTCAACGGGGCTACTGGATCAGCGGCATTGCTCGCTACACTGGAACACTGCTGCTCATTTCAAACGGCTCTTCCCAAAAGTTAAAGTGCAACCCGATAAACTTATTACTGATGAAAACGGGATTTATACCAATGGTGGTGGCTACTCGTTTTTAAACCTGATCTTATACCTCGTGGAAAAATTTTACGACCGCGCCACTGCTGTATATTGTTCTAAGATCTTCCAGATCGATATTGACCGCCACACGCAATCTGATTTTGTGATCTTTGCCGGCCAAAAATCCCATGATGACCCGGTCGTAAAGTTAGCCCAGCAATATATTGAAGACAATTATTACGAAAAGATATCCTTTGAAGCTTTGTCCAGGAAGTATGCGGTAGGCAGAAGAAATTTCGATCGCAGGTTTATCAAAGCCACCGGTAATACACCTCTGGAATACCTGCAACGGGTGAAGATAGAATCCGCCAAGAAGGCCCTGGAATCGACGAGAAAGACCATCAGCGAAGTGATGTATGAAACCGGGTATGCAGATATGAAGGCGTTCCGCGAGATATTCAGGAAGGTAACAGGACTGTCGCCACTAGCGTACAAAAGTAAATATAACAAGGAGAGTGATCTATAACTAATAGCCTGAGCCAAGCGCTATGAGCTGTCCAAATCACCCCTTTAAAATGTCTATTTTAAGCCCCTGTCCTACTTCCTGTATACATTAATTTTGTCTTTATTCAGTTACTCTAAATTTAAAGTTATCATTATGGCAGACATCTTACACCGTATCGCTGTTAAGACCCGGGACATTACAGCAGTTCACCATACACTAACTACCCTCGAAGGACTTAGAGGCTGGTGGACAGAAGACACCACCGGTGAGCCAGGTACCGTGGAAGGCATCATCGCTTTCCGGTTTATGGCCGGTGGTTTTGACATGCGGGTAAAAACCGTTACCCAAAACCTGGTTGAGTGGGAAGTGGTAGCCGGGGAACCACAATGGATCGGTTCGGTCATTCGGTGGGAACTAAAACAAGTCGATGACTACGTGGTTATTTTATTTAAGCATGAAGGCTGGAAAGAAGCAACGGAGTTCATGCACCACTGCAGCACCAAGTGGGCTATATTCCTGATGAGCTTAAAAGACCTGATTGAAAAACTTAAAGGATCGCCTAATCCGAGGGACGTGAAGATTGATGAAATCAATTAGGCGATCCGGTTCAATTTACCATATGAAAGCTACAGTAATGTGGCTTTTGTTTCAATAGCATATTTCAAAGAAAATCTCTACTTACCTATAAAACTTTTCGAAATACATTATTCATGGCTGCTAAATGTAATGAAATGCTCCTCGACGGTGTGGATAGGCTGAGTCCTCAATTCTTGCAAGATAATACTAAGGCGCGCTTTTTATATGAAGCCCACTTACAACTACCAGCTTAAACTTTCATAAACACTATTCCGCTAAGCAATTATCTTACTTGTCAACAGCGAAAAGAAATCCACCAAAAGTATAAAGATCTTAGCTCCTTGATGCCCGCCAGGGTATAATAGCTCCCAGCATTATAGCAACCGCAATACCAGCAACTAAAGCTCCGCCTTTTGATGTAATAAATGATAAGATCAACAATAGTACAGCCATAAAAACCAGAGAGAAGCTGATCATCTTTAAACCAAATACATTCTGTTTTTTGATAGCCAGCTTTTCCTCTTCGTCTATATCCACGGCAGCAGCTTTCTTTTCTGATTTATACTTCAGGTAGTCGTTATAGTCCGCGCTGGTGGTAATTTTCTTTTTCACCCACAGCTCATAAATCACTAACATTATTAATGGCAGCAATACCCCTAACAACATTTCGTTGGCCCTGGATAGCTTATAGCCATTAGTAAAAGGTATAATCATTTTAAATAAAAGATTTACTGCCAGCGATACTGTTGTTATGTAAATGGTAGCCTTGCCCGTAAGCCTTTTGGAGAATAAAGACCAGATAGGTGGCAGTAACAACGGACCTCCGGTTATAGCGCCTACACTTAATGTAAACTCTACAATACCGCCAATGTATGGCACACCCAGTGCTATCAATATCATAAACAATCCGAAGAACCAGGAGGAAGCCCGGGCAACAAACATCAGCTTCTTATCATTAGCCTGTGGATTAATCGATCCTTTGTATATATCATTAGTAAATACAGCTGACACCACGTTAAGTGCTGTATTAGCAGAAGCTGAGGTAGAAAAATACATACCCGTTAGCATCAGGCCCAGTAAGCCTGCCGGCAATACCTGTTTGCATACCATTATATAAGCATTCTCTGCATCTACACCGGTTAAACCGGGGTGAATGACCTGGTAGGTCATGGGAGGCAACATCCATAATATAGGGCTCAATATATACAAGCCTGCAAAAAGGTAAGCTACTTTAGAAGCGCTTTTGGGTGTATCCACACTGGTATACCGCTGTACAAAGGTCCAGTTGCCGCCAATATAAAATATATGGTAAATAGCAAATGCAAAAATGAAGCCCCAGGTGTAATCTCCATTGGTTAAATTAAAAAAACCTTCGGGCGCTTTGGATAGAAAGCTATCCAACCCTCCTACTTCGGTAAATACCAGTGGAAGAATAATGATCACAGCAGCCGTAAGTACCACGAACTGTAAGATATCAGTTACCATTACCGCCCAAAGGCCGCCTACTGCAGTGTAAGAAATCATTAATACACCCAGTATTATGGTAACAGGTACCAACGGATAGTCTAACGATGCTGACACCAGTTTTGATACGGAATATAACACCGAACCTTTGATGAACACCGATACAATAGTAAATATGTAGATATAAATTTTCTGCACTTTATTACCCAGCCTTGCTTTAATAAATTCAGCAGCCGTAAGGTTACCCGTCGCTTTCCATTTGGGGGCCAGGTAAAGGCCGGTGATCAGGCGCCAATGCACATGGTCCATTGAATAGTGACGGCTACCCATCCATGTTGATAAGCAATTGCTCCCCATGCTACAAAAGTACCTGCCGAAAAAAGCTCATAAACAAAGAAAGCCCACCTATAAACCAGGGCACCGATTCTCCCCCAGCGAAGAAGGATTTGAGGTTTCTGCCTGTCTTAGAAAAGCTGATTCCTACCAGCAGGATAAAAACGGAAAATACTATAACTACAATTGTATCGGTCATTATTTAATATTTATGAGTAACATCTTATAGAAAAGATAGATGCAGCTACCTGCTTCGATGGATGCTCTACCACAAGTTTAAGCTTTTCAGTAATAACAGGTTCATTAAAGATGATGTTATTAATGGTATGGAAGTTATCACTCTTTTGATAAACCCTGTTTCCTTTATCATCTTCAATATAGTAATTTCTTACGCAGAACGGCATCACAGTTTCGGGGTGTGTCATCAAAACCGATTCCATTGGATGGTCAGTATCGGTATCAAAAACAAGCTGCATCTTTTTGATCGGCTGAGGCTGCTCCCAGGCCAATTGTATAGCAGGCTTTGTATCTGAAAAGTCTGCCACCCAGGCATTCGGTTGTATCGTGGGGCGATTAATACCATTGCTGACATAGGCTGCTTTAAAAGGTATAACCGTATCCAGTTGTAAAGCCAGGTTATGTCCTTCGGGTCGTCTTTGAGGGCACCAGAATTCAAAGCTATCTACAGCCGAGCCTTCAGGAGCCTCCTGTTTTCCATTATTGGAAACTGCTTTATTGGTACCATTAAATACCGATAACAGGCCGGTTATCCGTTGAGGAGAATAGGCCAGTTGCAATTGTTCATTAGTGAGGAAACAAATAAAAACATACTGATCTTTATCGATTGTTACCTCAAAGTCGAGTTCGATGTAGTGAGCTCCCTGGTCTATGGCAATATCCAGGTGCTTTAATATTACATCAGGAGTAAAAGAACCATAGCGACTGCTGATTCTTAATTCAGCTTTTAAAGTCGTCTTTTCAAAAGCATGTACCAGCAGCTTCGATACCGGTACTTTCCCGGCAGTCAGGGGTAACATTTGTCCTGCCGACACCGATAAGGTCTTGAGCATGTACCCTTCTTCGCTGAACCCAGTAAAACTTAACCCAGAACTGGCCGTGATATTGCAATGCTGTACCAGGTCATCGGCATCGTGTAACTGCATGCCCGGGATAAATTGTCCGGCACGCATCAAACCTGCCTGCAACTCGGTTATGAAACCATCGTTGTATAAGGCAGCGGGCATTTTATTATATTTCAGGCAAAGTGCCGCCGCTACCGCAATTACCTGGGCAACATAGCCGCAGGTGGCCATTACGCGGGTAGCGCCAAAAGCTACATGGCTTACACTAATAATACGTCCCGCTAAAAAGAGGTTACTAATATTACGACTATATAAAGAACGATAAGGTATCTGGAAAACACCTTTGCTATGCCATTGATTACAGGGCGAACGGTCGCTAAAGACGCCGTCTGCAGGATGCAGATCGATAGACCAACCACCGTAAGCAACTGCATCGGGGTGGGTGCGCTGTTCAATAAGATCGGCTTGCGACAAAATATAATCACCTTCAAACCTGCGGCTCTCTCTTTTTCCAGGGATCATGCCCACCCATTCTAACGTATAGTTGGCCGCCTCAGGAAAGCTGCCTGAGTTTTTAATATAATCCCACACTCCGTAAATCACCTTCCATAGTTCCCATTTTATTTTTTCAGTATCATGAACAGTATCTAGGCGGCCGCCATATTCCACCCACCACAACTTACAACCATGTTCTTTGGCATTAAAGCTTTTATATCTTGGCACGTTAGCCTGTACATCCATTGCAAAAGAGGGAGCAGAAAAATGCACCGGTTTGCCGGTATCTTTAGTATAAAAATATAGAGAGTGGCCGAGCAACTCTCCGTAGCTCAGATCAGGCGCCATCGGCTCATTAAATTCCTCCCGGCTTTCTGCTCCCATGCGGAAGGCGGCTCCCGCCAGAAAACCCAATATACCGTCGCCTGAGGCATCACAAAACAAAGGCGCATTGATCAGGTATTCGGTTGAGTTCTGGCTACAAAAAGCCTTTACGCTTTTGATCTTATCGTCGGTTACTTTCATAACCTCATATACAGCTGTATTGAGTAACAACCGGATATTGGTTTCCTGCATCACTTTATCCAACAGGATCATGTCGAGTATCACCGGGTTGCCTTCAGGATTTCTGTAAGTGTTTTCAACCAGTATTTCATCTATCACACCTCCTTCCCTGCTCCACCGGTTATTATTACCCATGTGTGAGGTGGCTCCTAATATCCACAGACGTACCTCACTGGAAGCATTGCCACCTAACACAGGCCTATCCTGCACCAGTAACACTTTCAGGCCCTGCCGGGCAGCTGTTATAGCGGCACACACACCCGACATACCGCCACCGATAATGGCAAGGTCCGCACGCTCTTCTTCTACTTTCAGGCTTCTCCTCTTTTCTACCTCTTTACGTATCATTATTTTTTCTTTATCTTTTTATTAAGGCTTATCTGCCTAATTCTATTTCTTGTGAATGCACCAGTTTCCCGTCACGACCAGTTAGCTCCAGTTTAAAGCGAACCGGCTTATTCGCGTCCACCGGTATCGTAAACTCAAACGGATATTCTCCTTTTACCAATTCTTGCTTTTGCTTTCCATTTACCTGGTATACCAGTTTTACGGATTTCCACTTACTATCATCTTCCTGCATAAAAACATATAAGCGGCGGCTATAAGCACCCAGTTTAAAAAGTAATGCCTTTGTATCCCCTTCCGGAATCATCGCATAGTCATTACCGCTGTCATCCTGCGTTGCAAGTATTTGATCCTGGAACCCCTTCGGAATACCGGCGCCTGAAATAGCGACAGCTGTCATACCCGCGGCAGGTACTACAATTTGAAAAGCACTATCCTTTAAGGACTGCACCTTGCCTGAAGGTGATAATAACTGCACACTGGCTTGTTTTGAGAATGTCACCCAGGAAGGATTAACCCTAACTTTTGAGGTAACGGGCTTTAAAGACTGGTTCAAAAAGGCAAGCAGTAAAGTGTCTCCCTTTTTGGCACTGATATAATTTAGCGCAATATCATCCGTCCTTAAAAGCCGGGATGGCATCCATAGTTGCGCCTCTTTCAGCGAAAAAACATCCCTTTTGCGGCTCCATAGAATTTATTTTGCAGATAGGCATATCCTTCGATGTACTCACTCGGAAAATCGATCTGCCCATTGCTTTTTACAAAAGCATCGGAAACCAGGTAATCGATAAACATCGAAGCCATTGGCAATATATGATTATAGTGAAAGGAATTCACGCTTTGATCTTTATGCTCATGAAGGGGAAAATCTACTTTCTCATAAGCGGTTGTTCTCGCTGTGTTGATATGATAGCCGGGAAAACTTTCCGATCGGCCAACTATAGCAGCTTTTGCTACATTCATCAAAAAACTATCCTTGGTGTAATATCCTATTCGCAATAACCAGGGCGCATAGTTCGACATAAATATGCCCCTGTGCCCCGTTGATGTACCTGAAGATTCAGGTGTAAGACCTACTTCTGACAGACGCCATGCAGGTACTTTTTCTTCGATAATACATCTGGCGATGGCCTTTTGATTTAAGGTACCAATACATAGGCGCCTTGCCTCCTTTGTTCACAGTAACCAGGCTATCCGGAATCTGTGGCACCATCCAGGTGAATAAAGTGTAATGCCGGGCACCGTCGTGTGCCGCATTAAGATAACGCTGTTCACCCGTTAATTCATATAGTTCCAGCAATGCAGACCAGTTGTTGGTAAACGTAGGCCAGAAAAAGTTAGCGCTAACCATCGGGTCACCAAACTGTTCTATTCTTTTATCAACCCGTTCTTTAAGGTATATATCCGCTAATTCTTTGCTTAGCTTTAAGTAGGAAGAATCGGATGTTAGTTTAAACATGAACATCGCATTGATCCAATTGTGTCCTTTTTGCTTCTCGTCAAGGTTTCGCACTCGCGCACTCCCGAATTCTTTCTCCGCCATCAGGGGATAAAAGGAATTCGCCTTACCAAAGATATTATACAATACCTGCAACTCAGATAAAGGCGCAATAGGGCCTTTTAACTTCCTGGAAGGCGATTGTATTTTCTGAGCACTATCAAGTGTAAATAAAAACTTCTCTCTCGACAACATAAACTCCATTAACGGGTAAGCTCTTTTCTCAAACATTTCTTTGTCATCCCGCACCAAAGCCAGTTCCATTGGGTTGAGACTTGAAACATTCTTTACCGCACCTGGTACATCCGTTGAATAAGCAAAACCTTTTAAGCTATCGATAAACCATGCGTAGTGAGTTTTTGAATAATCAATCAAATTGTCCAATGTGGTATTCATGGATACAGTAGCATTGGTGCGGTAGTCCCGAAACCCCATATCTTTTCTGGCTAAATGCTCATAAGTACCGGTAATATCAAGAGGTTTAACAATAAGGCTTACAGAGAAGGAAAAGACCTTACCTGCCGTCATCTGCGAGTTAACCCCACCCAGAATGGGAGCAAATACTTGGGGTTGTAGCTGCATTTTGTTATTAAGCAATGCAATACCAAACTGACTATTTTCTAAAAGAGGCAATGGCTGAAAAGGCAGGTATTTTGGATCTGCCATTACACCAATCGAATTAGATCCGTCGTTCACCAGAGTTGTGGGAAGTGTTGCCATAAAAGAGGGCGTCATATAAGGCTGCCGGGGAGCTCTTTTCTCCGTCCATATTAATGGCTGCCATAGTTCTGCTGCCTTGTCCTTATCAAAGGATGGTGCACCAGTGTAGCCTACACTGTAAAAACCATCATTTTTTGGGGTCAACACAAAATGAAGCTGAACATCAGTACCCATATCTTTCTTAATCCAGGCTTTAAGCGTAAACAATGGCTGTTCGGGAAATAACAGCAGTACAGAGTCTTGCGTTTCAATGACCTTATTAGCCACTAAAAAACTGGCAGCGCCCGAATGATAAATATTAGCCGTTCTGTTCTCCTTTTTACTTCTCAATATCTTATCATCAAATCCATCGCCTGCAACCGACTCACTCACTTGTTGTTGTACATAATCTGAATTAGTATTGCCCATAGTTTTCCAGGTGGGTATATTATACGCGACCTTAGGTATTCCTGCTGGCTTCAATGCCAGTACAGGATCAACCGGACTATACAATACTATAAAGTCAGGAGAAAACTCATACGATTTTCCAGCAGATGACAGGGTTATGCGGCCATTTTTTGCGACCTTCAATTGTGCCGATGCCGGTATTACAAACCAGTAAACAAAAACAAAAAATAGACTAACGATTGGCTTCATTGTAATAAGACTACGGATTTGAAATTTTATGTTTTGTTGCATTGATATTATGCGCGGAAGGCTGCACACCAGCAGGTGTTAAACACATTACAAAGCCACCTTGCGGAGCAAGTGTAACCTTCATTGTTTTCAACTGCTCTGAAGAGAAATTTGAAGTTTTGAAGCCATTGTCATAATCAGTTATAAGAGTGGCTTTATATTTTGGCACTTGCCGGATAAAAGATACGTCCAATTGGATCTTCAGTTCTTTATTCCCGCCATTGATGGCTGCCACATACCAATCGCGTCCGTGCTTCTTCGCTATAATAGCGCAGCTGCCCATCTTGCTCTGCGGAAGCACAATGGTACTATCCCATGTAACAGGCAAATCTCTGATCAGCGGTATAATGGGTTTATACAATGGATCGTTGAGCAACGTCACCGGATTTTCAGCAATGCATTGAAAAGGCGATTCCAGCAGGTATAAAAGCGCCAACTGGTGGGTAAGACTGGTAGGCCCCTTGTTGCTGAAAAAGCCGGGGTATAATCGGCATGCCCCACCATAAAACGGGTAAAGGGCAGGGCAGCATTGTGCGAGGCAGGAATAGGCTCATTCATTATGTTCAGCTCCATTCCCCTCACGCCTTCTCGGGTCATTTCGTTTGGAAAGGTGCGAAACTCCCCGGTAGAAGTATGGCAGCCATGAAAGTTAACCATCAGTTCTTTTTTGCCGCGGCTTTTAAAAAACCGATCTCAAAATCGATCAGGTCTTTCGCCTCACTATTCATAAAATCAATTTTAATCCCCGCAATACCCAAACGGCTCAGCGTATCCAGGAAAGCGTCTCTATAAATCGTATCCCTGAGAAATTTAGAATCCTTCCACACCCAAAGCTGAATGTCTTTTTCTCTTCCATATGCTACAAGATCTTTTAACACTTCCCATTTATTTGTCCACGCCTGCTCCCAACCGTCATCAATCAATGTATAGTTATAATTTAATTGAGCAGCTGCATCGATAATGCTTTTCTCTGTAGCGGGATCTAAGTAATTTTCACTGCGGCTGATCCAGCTCCAGGCGCTTTTCCCCGGTTTTAAATAAGCGATATTTTTATATAATATTTTATCCGGAGCCGGATTTAAAGCAGCTACGATAAGCTGGTTAGCTAACCCGTTCAGATCCGCCGCCCAACCAATTACCCGCCATGGAGTAAAAGAGTTTGCCGAACTGTTTACATAAAAGCCGGCTTCCCCCTCGGTAAAATCTGCCAAAAGACTATTGCCTTTCGCCTTCAAACGCATACCACTGTAATTATACAATCCGGCTTCTGTTATAAACAGGTACTGTTGTTTAGGAAGCTGCACCACAAGCGGCTTGCCTTGCACAGGACCGGTAGGAGAAATTTTGTCCAGGCTGTCCGCGCGCGTTTGCATCCACCATCCAGCATACGATTTCAATTTCCAGTTATTGGTACGTTCGAAAAACCAAACAGGTCTGTCGCCCTCTAAAACAAAACTGGTCTGCTCGCCTGTAATGTGCACCTTCCCCTGTGGTAACTTGTAGCGAAAAGCACAACCATCGTCAAATACAGCAAATTCGATCAAAGCCTTACCTATCCTTACCTGGTATCTTTTGTAAGATATATAACGGTCTCTGTAATTATTTTTAAGAAGACGTAAAGATTCCTGAACATCGCTGGTTTTAATAAGTGCGGGAAAAGTGATATTGTCAATTAAAGGCATGCCTGCTATATCCAGGCCGAGGCGGGAATTTTGGATCAGCCTTTGCCCATTTTTTGATATGGTATAAAAAACACCCTGCTCATTTTTAATTATACTAACTACCAGGGAACCCGAAGGGCTTTTAAGGATCAATGGCTGCTCAGTACTATGCCCTGTTATACATGTTGTAAGTAATACGCCAATGCTTAAGGCCAGGATACGGCTAATATGCCTGAGATGAAATATACAAGCAACGTCTACCAAACAATTAAATCTGGTTAAAGTATTTCTATTGCTTGCTTGTTTCATTTTTTGTATTTACTGTTCTTACGGATGTCCTTTTTTACAGCTGAAATGTGATTGTACGGGAAGCCAGGGTTCTTCTGCCGTCTGCTCTAAAATCAAAAGCGTAGTATAATTGAATCTGTTGACCTCCTTCTACACTGGTGGTTCCTATAATTGCCGGATACCAGGCTTTAGGTCCATCTTGCAATAACAATCTTGGATTTTCCCATGTTTCGGCGTTGGTGCTCGCCGAAATATATAATTTACCATCCCATCCATGCCATATCATTACAAATTTGTTCAGGTAAGTATTCCAGTGAACGGAAGGATTAGAGCCAGGGTTCGTGGTAAGTGGAGATAATGCCGTTTGCTTACCTCCTAAACCAGGTTCGGAAAACGATCCGTTATACCATTTTTTCCAGGAACCTACGTAGCCGTTTTGATCTGATGAAACAGCCATACAAATAGATGTAACTCCGGTAGCAGGCGTGTAATAACAATAGTATTTATTATTTAGGTGATTATAGATTACAGCTCCATCCCCGAGCCCGGACCAGGAAGGTGTTGTGGGTTTATCCAGCTCATGTTTTAATATCTGGTAAGGAGCTCCCCATGATCTGCCACTGTCACTTGAATAGGTTACGCCTATAGATTTGTAGGCATACCACCCCTGCGTAGTTCTGGGATACCAATGCGTTTCGGCATGGAAAAAGCCCGCTAAGCGACCATCATTTAATTGTCTTACTCCAATAAACCACATGCCACCGTCATTAAACCCATTTGCCGTTCCGTTATTGGGCTGGTTACCTCCAAATACAGGCGTTAAAGGATTGAGCTGACCCAAATGATTTTGTAATAGCGGGGAACTGGCAACAGTTCTGTAGTTACGATACCTGGCCCAAAAGCCATAGTATTGGCTACCTAATTTAATCAACGGTATGGCTCCATCTGTATAATAGCCGCTATCAGTAGACGGAAATGCGCTCTGGGATAAAACAGAACGATCGCCCAGCGTAAAACTCCAGTCAGCTGTCAAAGATGTCTTTTTAAATTCTGGATTATCATTTACAGGGCTGTCATATTTACTACACGAATTCCAGTAGGAAAGTAATGGAAAGGCAAATAGAACCAATGAAAATTTAATCATGTGAAAAATTTTTACAGTGAATAAATTTGTTATACGGATACATTATTAAAGTACTGTTCCCCTTATTAAAATGCGGCCCAGGTAAATAACAGACTGATCATATTTTTCCGGATGAGCTTCAATATCTGTTCTTTGGTCCGGCGATAATATCTTTAACTTATCAGACTTTTGTGAAGACACATAAACCTTTACATCGTGTGTGCCTTCAGGTAATCTTATTACATCGAATTGTCCGCGATAACGATTGTTGCAGTAGGCGTTAAACCTGTTTAGAGCGGTTGCACCTATAGCATCAGCGATTTCAGCCTGGTAGTACATAAAGCTTCCCTGTTTTTGTTTGGTTAGAAGAACCGGTTTACCGTCTATGATCCATTCGAGTTGCCCCACTTCCGGACCACCTATATCAAAGACACCTATCATATCACCCTTAAAACGAAATCTAAAAGAAGCGCCCGGTGCAGATGCCGTATAAATATTAGTAAACCATCCGCTGAATTTTTGAAGATGGGGATTAACTGCAGCGGCTATCGACTGCCACCCCTTACTTTGATCAGCGATAGCAATAGGCGCTACCATAGTAGCCGCATCCCAGTCAGCAGTAATTAAAGGAGCTGGTAATTCTTGTTTCCTATACTGCTTTTGTAATTCCATTTTTGAAAGAGAACGGGCTATAGCAGCTGCATATAGATTACCACCGACAGTTGAAGGATGAATCCCATCTTCGGAAAACATGATCTTGTCCGCATACCGCTCTGTGCCTGTTTTCCAAACCAGCTTTCCTGCAGCTTCGAGGCTTGCTGCCTCCATGCCTAACTGAACAGATGGAAGGCCATAGTAATCTGCTACACGCTCCAGCCCTTTAATATTGGCAGGCAGTTCGCTCTTTTGATAAAATGCAGTCTGACCAGTCAAAATAGTATAGAGCAAACAAATATCAGTACCCGGATTGTGCCTGATAGTTTGGCGGATCATGCCCTCCATACCATCAGGATAAGCACCATTAACGGCAAACTCAATGAAAATAAGATCGGGATGATATTGCAACACCTGTTCTTTGATCCTGAAAGCGCCGAGATCTGTACCGGTACCAGACACACCTGCATTGATCCACTTAAAACGAGCCTTGGGAAAATACTGCTCCAGGTAGCGGGCAGTTTGAAGCCGGTAACCAGAATTAGCCTGCGTAATGCTGCCTCCTATAAAAGCCACTACCAGGTCCTGCCCTTTTTGGGCCTTTTCTAAAAAACCAGGAATGCCCGATCTAACCTGGCATTCTATTTCATTTTGAAAACTACCCGGCGCCACCAACGGAATCTCAGAAGCGACTACTTCAAAATAAACAGGAGAAGCTCCGGCCTGTGAAGCAGCGATCTTATCCTTGTCAGTATTAGATTGTCCCAGCATTATAAAAGGTATTAAAAGGCTGGCCATCACAAAAACATACTTGAATAGCTGACTAGTTTTCATTGAATACGATTTGCTTGGATATGGTCCTGGATTTATCATCTTTAAAAATCAACTCCACAGATATCGGTTCATTCATCGGCAGTTTATTATAACTCCACTCGTAGGGATAATGATTAATCTCTTGTGTTTTCCTATCACAGGTAACAGTAACGGAATAATTCTTTAAAGGCGCGGTTTCGGCAAACCCATAAAAGGTATCCCACCCAAATGGCGAGCGAATACGAAAAAGAAATACCTTTCCCCAGGGTGCTCCCAGATCTATTACCTTCATGCCGTTCTTAACCGGGGGATACTTCACAGCTGCAATAGTGGATTCCAAAGAGAGCGCAATTGCTTTGAAACCCCTGGCTGGTAATGTAACATTCGCAGATGCCTCTTTAAAATCAAGGGAAACAGATTTCCCGTCACGATCATATGCCAAAGCCGTACCGTTCTTTTTAGCAAGTGTTTTTTGCGACCATTTCAAATTAACGGTTTGCTCTGTATCGGCTTCCGACGAAAGCAATATCCAAAACTTCTTGTCAGATATTGCAGTTACATAGTTGATCTCAGGATTGCTGACAGACACCAGCCCTTTTTGCATATGTAAGGCTGCCTGCTCATCATCAAAGACCTTCCCCTTACCACCGCCATAAACACGATTATTAAACCACACAAATCCCTCCTGCTTACTATAGGAAATGTTACATGTCCGCCTGACCGCTGAATAGTTTCCGTAATTAAATAATCAAGGCTAAAAGCAATATGAGCCGGGATATGATGGTAGTACACAGAGCTCACATCAGGACCTTTATATGGAAATGCTGCTGACATAGGTACATCAGTAAATCCTGTTGCATAATAACCGGGGTAATTGGCGTAGCGGCCAATTACACTATTGCGGGCATAGATCTCGTAGATAGGTTTTTGAGTAAACTGGAATATACGCAACAAGTGTGGAGCCCAGCTACTCATAAATACCGGGTGCACGTTTTGTCCTTTTACCCTTGTGAAATAAGTACTGGGTTGCTCCAGGCCTAAACCTACGGGGGACACCACCCATTCAGGTACTTTCTTTTCCTGCACATCTCCCTGTTTTCGAGGAAAACCTAAGCGGTATGGACCGTTTCCTTTCCACCAGATACGTGTTACGCCATCATAATGCCCACCCGGATGAATGGTCTGCAATTGGTCTTCCACCTTCGGATAACTTCTTATTCCTGCAATAGTAAAATAAGCACCATACCCCGCTGCTTTCAGCCATTTACTATCTTTTGTTGTTTCGTACAGATCCAGCAAATCCCACCAGGGTGCATAAAAAGAAGCATTGTAAAAAGAATATGACTCAACAGCTTATTGGTGTTGGTATAGATTTTCTGGCGGATAAAGTTATCAGCATCCTTCTCTGCTACTTCTAACCATTTTTTTGTCCTGTTAACCGGTAAGCCCATAATGCCTGATTCCATTTGTGAAAATCGGTGGAATATCCTTTTACCGCCCTGAGACTGTCTCCCGGTAATGCGATATTGGTGAGCCAGGGATTCAGCTCTCCCAGTAAACGGTGCAACCCTAAGTAATAGGAAGTAGTAAACTGCGACTGATACGGATTTAGCTTTAAAGTTTCTCGCGTAGCATTAAATGCAGTAGGAACGATATCTGTCGCCCACCGGTATCCACTCCTGGACATCGTAAATTCTATTGTAGGCAGTGCGCGCGACAGATATAATTGTTCATCATTTTGCAGTATTGGTAGCGATACATTGAGTAACGGAGTAGCGTTTACTACGGTTGGCGCAGTTTTGGGATCTCCCTCAATATCATAAAAGCCCTTCAACCCAGGCGCCCAACCACCGCGCTATCATTTTTTGCCAGTTCAATCATATTAAATACCGCATCTGTAAGCGATACATCCTGCTGTTTTCTATAATCCTTTACCTCGAACACTTCGTTGGAGACCTCTTCTAAGGCGCTATCCCAGTCGCCCGGAGTGATACCTATAACAAAGTGACGGTCGATCAACTGATCCTGCTGATATCTGGAATCTTTCATGCCAAATACCGGCGAAAACATTACGGGCTGCAGTTGATTTTGATAATTTTTAAGCGTGAAGCCCACCGGTGCGAAGTCTACCGAACCCCAGTCTTTGGGAAAAGATTTCAGATCTGCTGCCATATAGGCGGATATAACCCCCTGTTCCGATTTTGATGAAACAATAGCCAGTGGCTGTTGCATCATCGATGAAAGCATCATTTGCGGTCCGTCTGATAAACGTTTGTATTGAAACATCGGGGCCATCATTACATTATGCAACTCCTGATCGGCAATGGCCTGGAAGGCGGCAACACCTATGCTGTAGAATCCCGCACGCGCTGTTTTACAGGTTAAACGTAGATCGATATGCTTTTTACCTGTAGCGAGCGACCATAAACCAGTAATTACAGAGCCATTACGCGTTACATATTGCACTTCGATCGTTTGCTGATCAATAGCAGTGGCTGATACGGGAATAGCTTCGCTAAAGTTCCCTGCCTGAAACGGATTAAATTCGTCGCCGGGTTTGCGTACCTCATATTTTGTACCCTCAAAAAGAAAGTGTGCATTCAATGCTTTATTGTCCCAGGTTGGATAATACTTATTAAACCCAATGGTAGCCGTATCTCCATAGATCAAATAGACCTTATGATCTTCTATCGAACTGCCTAGCTGTAGCCATTTACCATCCTTTTTTATTTCCGTGCGGCAGGCAATTGCTTTTTGGTTGGCGCCGCTTTAACAAACTGTACACGAAGTACCTGGTTCTCCATAGCAGCAATTATTTTATCAGAAGCGTTTAAGGAGAGCGGCGCACTTGCTGTAGCTTGCTGATCTGATAAAACAGGTTGTTCATTGGGTCGTATTTTCCACGAAAGAAGTGTGTTCTTTTCTACTTTATTAGGATTAACTGTACTGTCCTGTAGGAAAAGGATGCCATCACATCTTCCATAATTGAAATTGTGAAGTCTTAATAAGGTTGCTGCTTTTTCAAGTCAATCGCTCCCACCTTCTCCCATAAATATCCCTGCTGCCCATGCCCTCCGGCTTTTTTAGCGAGAGGTTGCCTACAGATAGTTGAATAAACCTTGTACCGGGATTCATATCAAAATCGGGCGTTCGCATCCAAACAGTAAAACGACCCGCCTCTTTAATATCTATTACCGTAATAGCATCGGTTGCCGCATCGCCGGCACCGCCTATATACCGCAGAACCTGACCGCTCATCGTTTCCCTGTCTGTTTCTGCAAACCATTTTCCTTTGAACTGAAAGTCTGCTCCCAGCAAGAGATAGTTTGCCTTTTGCGCATACAGATCTGCCTTTACCTGGATCATTAATAAAAGCAATATCATTTTTATCGTTCTACTCCAATGCATATTCTCTATTTAATCGAATTGAAAGCTGTACACCTGAAGGCCATAAGGAGCTATGTTTATTTTATCTCCCCATGAAAACTGCACCCGTTCTGCATTAGCCGATAAACATTTAACGGATTGAAGTTGTAAACGATGCCCCGCTATAAAATGAGAGGGGTCAATTTGCAAACCGGCATGTTGTGTTTCAATATCATTATTCAGCACAAACAGGTAAAACCTTTTAGTTTGCAGGTTCAGGGCACAGAGGTAATCTATATTCGGGTTGTCAAAAGACACCAGCTGATCCATAAATGCCAGCCTTGCCTGCTCATCAAATATCTTACCAGTGCCAAAGCCAAACGTTTTATGTGGCCCCACTTTGGGTGTCACAAATCCTGACGGAAACTCAATGCGTCCGCCAGATCGCAGGGACAACTCCGACATTAAATAATCTGTGATCCAGCCTACCTGCCACCAGGCGTGATGCGGAAAAGGTCCGGCACCTTTATTCATAGCGCTCCAGTAATAAGAAGCCACACCTGTAGCGGGGTCAACGAAAGCATCCTTGGTTAATGCCGCGGTTCGGGCCATCTTTAGAAAAAGAGAATCTTTAGTAAGTTCAAAAAAACGGATAAACATGCCTGCATGGCTAGCCAGCAGGATAGGCCCGCTGGGATTAGCTGAACCTAAAGTTCCACCATGTTCAAAACTTAGTCCAACCTGGCTTATTTGCCAATCCTCCAATTCCCTGCTTCCGTTTTTCCGGGCGCTACGATCAGGAATAGGATGTGAGTAGATAGAAGTGGTGTAGTATTGTGCCGTGGTAATTGCAGCTTTCTTAAAACGCGGCTCGTTTGTAATATCATACAAATCGAGTAAAGCCTGTGCACTCTGGGCAGTTGCAAAATCGGGTGCAAACCGCGCATCACCGCAAACTCTAAAAAATAGCCCTGATCTACCGCATTTTTTATAAACCAATCAGCCGATCGTAAAGCTGCGTCCAGGTACTTTTTGTCTCCCAGTAATTTATAAGCAACCAACAACCCATAAAAAGTGGGGCGGTAATCTTTCTGATCTATAAACATTGGCTTTTTAGTAGCATTATCATAAGCCACTTCCCAAAAGCCTTGCGGTTTCATCTTCGAAAGCAACCAATCAGCAGCCAATCGCAGCTCATTTTTCAATTGCTGATGTTTCGGTTCAAATAATAATACGTTTCCAATATCAAGCATCATATAGTAAGTAGTGGCTATCGGTTCTGTATAAGCCCCCACTCTTCAGTGAAGCGTTTAGATTGATACAAATAATACTGACCTGCGGCCGCGCCTTTAAAAAAATCGTTTGCTGTATGCTGCTGTGCCAATTTAAAATTAAGAGCCTGAGGTAAGCGCGTACGCAGCAGTACTGAATCGCCTGTTATAGTTGCCAGCATCCACATTGCCCCGTAGTCTGCGTTTTTAACCGCATCTTTTTCAGAGCCATAAACGCCGCCCAAATACTCCTGCGCGCCGATTATCTTTCCTTTATAATCAAATGTGCGCCACCTGGAGGTACTATCATTCTTTACATAATTCAGTAACTGCGCCATTCTTTGAGACAAAGACAAATGAGTTTGCTTTAATTCTAATAATTGATCAAAACGGTACACATCATTTACCACATGCTGATAAACAGGATACCAGCTTTTATCTTCAATCGTAAACCTGAAGTCGAAGGATACGGACTCGCCTTTATTTAAGAATGATTTTTTTGCCCCAGTACCGGGTGATATAGAGTAGGCGTCAGCTGCTGGTTGCGATTGATCATAGACAAACCTAATAACCATTCTGACTGAGTAGACTTATCTGACAACCAGGGATGCCTGGCTGCTCCGGGTTCCGCAGTAACGGCCAGCGTTACTCCTTCTTTATTCGTTAAGATAGAAGTAAGTGCGGATGCTGTCCTTTCCCTTACTACCACCGGTTGACCAGGAATACCGTGGCCATATGCATAAGCATCTATAAAGTTATTATTGATACTGTTTCCCTGGAAAATGCCGGGAATAATTGCCCACCCGAATTTCTTTTTATCATTTACAGTTAAAGCCGGTGTGGCAATTGAATAGTAGCCAGCTGCCCGCGCAGTTAACTGAATAGTCACCCGGAGATCATGGGTATGCAAAGGATCGAGTTTCCAGGAGGCTTCTATATCGGCCACATCTGTATTTTGTGTAAACACGAGGCCATTGCCATCAGCTTTGCATTGTTGAGGATAAAAAGAAACGGAACGTCCCTCTTTATTTAATGAAACAGCGGAAGTATTGGCCTTCCATGTGGGGATGATATAACGATACTCAGGCTCAGGAAACTGGACTTCCCGGCCATTTTTATTTTTAATAACCTGGGCTTCCATGCCTGGTTGTTCACTGCTGTAAAGCACGGTGTACTGTCCCGACACATCAGATAAGGGCCGCCAATTTTGCTGCCCGTTTACCAATACCCGTTGTAACTGGTAGCCCTCATTAGTATGAACCCAATTCACACGTAACGCACTATTCTCCAGCTTAGGTGACTGTAACGGTTGGCCGTATGCTTTAGCCAAAAATGCAGACAATAACACCACCACATTAAAACTATATAAGCTCAATCGATTCATTAGGTTTTCTTTATTGAGTGACAGTTATCTCCATCTCTTTAACTAGTGATGCAGACTCTTCAACATTTACATTGGTGGCTACAAATGCTACTTTATATACCCCTGGCTTAGTATATACCCGGCGGTATTCATACAGGTTCTGGGAAATATTCTTTATGGTCTCCCCTTTATCCGGATTGGTTTTATTAGGATTAAATTGTTTGGTAACGACCCAGTCATCATCAAGGGCAAGCGGGTTGGTAACTGATAATAATTGCACGGATGTGACACTCCATTTGGTAGTAGGACCACTGAAGTTGAATGAGCTCCACCCGGCTGTTGCCATACTGGCCAGAACAGTTTCTTCTTTTTGCTCGTTCACGCTCTTAAGATCAAAAGAACGGATCACCCAGCGATTCTGTGCAGATTCGGGTTTTACAACTGCAGTCTTATAACGAAAAGCCAGGGCCATATTTTTATTGCGTGCAGCAAATTCATTCAAATCAATATTGCCCGATGAGGTCTGATCCTGCCCTGATGACAGTATCGCTTTACTGGTAATATCCTCCCATGTTGCCGCCAGAACATTTGCCGAATCATACTTCCCGTTAAAGTCTGTAGAAACCAGCAGCTTCAATGTACTCTGATCAACAGGTGATGGCCCGTATTGAGCATAGCTTTTAAAGTTCAGCAAAATACTATTTCCCTGCACCACCGTTCGTTCTCTAAACTCATACTTACGTCCGGGTTCTCCTGACCAGAAAACTACATTATCAGGTTTGCCATTAAATGTAAACAGGATTGGCTCTCCCACTTTATAAGTGGATTTTTCCAGGGCAACCGAGAAATCGTCTATGGAGCCCAGTTCATAACGCTTAGCACAGGATGTAAGCGCAGCCAATAATATGATAACAGCTATAATCTTTTTCATCCGTATATTTATTATGTTTTTAATGGTCGAATAGAATGCCTTAACAATCATCTTTCATGGGTGTATTTTCACTCACGGGCATTTCATAAACCTATTTCTACCAGCCTGGATTTTGTTGAATATTGGGGTTAACGGCCAGCTCACTGTTGGGAATAGGAAATAGCACTGAACGTTCCGTTATCCTCTGGGCCTGTGCAATAGCCGGGTCTCTTAAAGCAGCGGGCATATTGGACTGATATTCCCTAACCGAAGCCTGCATAGTGGAAGGATAAATACCCCATCTTACAAGATCGTGTTTCCGTATTCCTTCAAAAGCCAGCTCCCGCAAACGTTCACCGATAATTAATTCCTGGAAATCCTGCTTCGATAGTGCCGGCGCTGCATCTACCGTGGCATCAGGCGTAGCTACATCTTTTCCATAGCCGCGCCTTCTCACCATGTTGATCGCTTTATATGCAAGGTCCGATGGGCCATTATTAATTTGGTTATCGGCTTCTGCAAACATGAGCAATACATCGGCATAACGTAATAAGGGCCAGTTGGTACCCGTATAACTTTGGTCGCGCGGTAATAGGGTTTCATATTCTCTTCTCCATTTCCCGTTGCTACGTTCATACACCTGATCTGCAGTCCAAGCCGTTCTTACCACCGTTTGCCCTGTTGTTACAAATCTAAAAGGAGCAACCGTCCAGTCCCTGCGTAAGTCTCCCGGCCCGTAAGCATTGTAAAGCTTGGCGGTAGCATGAACATAGTCATATCCATAGCCGGTATCTATATTGCCACAGGCAATGCCATTGTAGCTGCCGATCATGCCGCCTTCCTGTATTTCACTTTTATTAGCTCCTTTAAACTCTACTTCCCAAATGCCTTCCCCTATGTCAAAGATCTCTTTAACATGATTGATATAGACCTGTTTAAAATCTGCATTCAGTTTATGTACACCCGACTGAATGACACTATCTGCATATTTTCTTGCCTCTGCATACTTCGATACATCATTGAGGGGAGCACCAGCCATAGTTAAATATACCCGTGCAAGTATGCCCTGAACAGCCGTTTTGGTAATCCGTGTGTTATACCCGTAGTCGGTGATGGTTCTTACCAGGCCTTCAGCTTCCTTCATATCTTTGGTAATCTGTTCGTAGATCTGAGCAACCGGTGTACCGGGTAACGGTACTTCATCGGGGCTTTTACTTGACTTAAGTTTTAAAGGCACCGACCCATACTCATCAGCTAACATAAAATAATAGTAAGCTCTTAAAAAAGAGCCTGACCTTTGATCTCGTTACGTTTCTGCTCACTTACCGAAGCCGCTTTATCAATATTCTCCAGCAACATATTGGCTCTTTCTATACCAACGTATATGGACTCCCAATGCCGGTTTACCTCAAGTGTTGACGCATCAACAATGTTGGCATTGATACCCGAGGTCTGATTCTTCATAAAAAACTCATCGCTAAAAACGAGGTAACAGGCCATTCCCTGGGAGTACATTCGGTTATCGCCGAGCCTGTCATATACGCCTGCAAGTGCAGACTCCAGGTCTTTCTCAGTATTATAATAATTCACGGGAGAAACAAAGTCCTGGGGTGTGGTATCCAGGATCTTATTGCAGCCGCCGGATATCATCAGCACAATAAGAAGATGACAGTAAATGGATTTCATTCGTAAGTATTGATTGAGTTGCATCGAATGGAATATTTTTATATATACTTTCTTATGAAAAGAGTTATTGAGCAAGCGTTTCATTGTAAAAGTATTTATCGTTAAAAAGTTATATTGATTCCAAGGGTAATGGTTCTGGCTCTTGGGTAAGGGCTCCAGTCAAAGCCTGGTGTAAGAGCCGTATGTCTTACAGATACTTCGGGGTCAAGACCGGTATAGTTCGTCCATGTTACCAGGTTTTGGGCAGAAGCATGCAGGCGTGCAGATTGTATCTTCCACTTTTTCATCAGGGCTGAGGGAAAATTATACCCGAACGATACTGTTTTCAAACGTATAAATGATCCATCTTCAATGTTCCTGTTGGAATATACATTGGGGCCATAACCTCCGGCAACGGGCAGCTGGCTATCCTGGTTATCTAATGACCATCTGTCTTCATAGGTTTTAAACATATTAACATCTCTCCTGGCTTCCGCTCCTTCAAAAACGATACGGTTGGCATTTAAGACATCATTTCCATAAGACCATTGCAAAAACACATTCAGATCGAACTGCCTGTAGCGAAAATTGTTGGAAAAACCGCCTATATGAACAGGATTGGGATTACCTATTATTGTCTGATCATTAGCATCAACAATACCATCACCGTTGATATCTTTATACTTAATAAATCCGGGCTTGATATTCGCCCTGTCACCGCCGTTATTAGGTACTTCGGGTTTCAGTTCATAGTTACCATTGGGTAAGGCATTGAAATCGCTCAATTGATACAGTCCGTCGAAAACATATCCATAGAACAAGGCTACAGGTTTTCCGGGAAGAGCAATATAAGGTAAGGAATTATTGAAATTTCCGTTCCAGTTAGATACCCGGGTCAGTAAACTTGGCTGATCTCCATTTAGCTCTTCAATCCTGTTCCGGTTAAATGCAATATTGAAATTAGTCGTCCAGTTAAAGTTTTTGGTATTGATGTTTACCGTGTTGAGGGTAAGCTCTATCCCACGGTTTGAAACAGTACCGATATTTTTAAACGCCGTTAAATAACCCGTTGATGTAGGCATGGACGCATTCAGCAGCAAATCCGTTGTTCTTTTATAATAGTAATCTGCGGTAAAGCTGATCCTTTCTTTCAGCAAGCTCACATCAAGCCCCGCATCCAGGTTAGCAGTACGTTCCCATTTCAGGTTTTCGTTACCTACCAGCACGGGTACGGTACCTTTCACGTATGTACCGTTAAAATAATAACCGCTCCTTGTATTTCCCGTATTGGCGCCTACCTCCTGGTCTAATACACTCAGGTAAGCAAAATCGGAAACCCGGTTGTTGCCCGTAATACCGTAGGATACTCTAAGCTTAGCAGCCGAAATAGTTTTTACCGGTTTCAAAAATGGCTCGTTACCGAGGTTCCACGCAAAAGCAGCAGAAGGGAAATTACCCCATCGGTTAGCAGGTGCAAACTTTGACGATCCGTCGGTTCTGAAGGAGGCTGTAAATAAATATCGCGAGTTGAAGGAATAATTGACCCGACCTAAATAAGAAAACCAGGGTAGCATAAGAACCCGAAGTGGTTTTATTCATAATCGTTCCCTGGTCAAGCCCCTTAATACCTAAGGCTTCATTGGGTAACAATATGGAAACAAAACCATTGCCCTCTGTACTGCTTCTTTGCATAGTCACCCCTGCTACGGCATCTAAGCGATGCTTGCTGTTAAAACTACGATTAAACGTAAGGAGGTTTTCATTCAACAGGTTTCTTACGTTCAGGTTGTCGATAGAGCCGTTGATCCCATAAGTGGCGCCATATACGGTACGTGGATTTCCGGCGGCAGTTTTGGAATTATTAAATCGTTCAAAACGCATATCAGTTTCTGTTAAACCTCCATTAACCCTGAACTTAAAATATTTAAGAAATGAATACTCCAGGAAGGCATTGGTAAAAAAGGACTTGGTGAAGACATACATATACATATTGTTAGAGTTCACTACTGGGTTCACTCTTAAATCGGCATTACCTACGACATCGTCAAAAGGCTGATCAATAAAATCCTCTTCGTTACCGGTACCCGTAATAGGCCGGTATCCCCAGGTGCTGAACAAAAGATAAGACGATGCATTACCTGCTGAAGAGCTGTTGAGATCATCGCTGGTTAAGTTAGCGATCTGGCCGTTTTTTATAGCCTGTGTATAGTTGGTATTAACCCCCGCTCTGAAATTCTTACCGATACGCTGCTCTATCTGAAAGCGTCCCTGGTAACGTGTAAAGCCTCCGTTGATCACAATTCCATCCTGGTCCAGGAAAGAGCCACTTAAAGAGTATTTTGTTGCCGCCGTTCCTCCCCTTAAAGAGATACTATGGTTTTGCATGAACGCATCGCGAAAAACATAATCCTGCCAGTTAATTCCCTTTTCCTCTTTATATGATTCTAAGGTTTTGCCATCGCTCAAGTATATTTGTTCTCCTATAGGACGATTCAGTTCTAGTTGGTATTTTACAAATTCATAGGCGCTCATTACCGGTATCTGTTTTTGGGGAGATTGAATGCCCAGCCAGTTATTATACGATACCACCGGCGGCCCCGTCTTACCTTGTTTGGTCTTGATCATGATAACACCGTTAGCGCCTCTGGCGCCATATATTGCCGTGGAAGAGGCATCCTTCAATACTTCTATAGATTCGATATCATCAGGATTAATGGCATTATTATCCGGATTTTCTATAGGGAAACCATCAATAACATATAGAGGTGTATTAGATTGAGTGATAGAGTTACCACCCCTGATCACAATATTGCTCGTGCTTCCCGGCTGCCCGTCGTTGGAACTAACCTGTACCCCGGCTACTCTCCCCGCCAGCGCGTCTTCAAATGAAGGAACGGGTGCTTTCTCCATATCTTTCATATTTACGGAGCCAACTGCACCGGTAAGATCCTTACGTTTTACCTCCCCGTATCCAATTACCACAACGTCATCCATCACCTGATTATTGGTTACCAGTTGCAACGGATAGCTATTATCTGTAGTAATCTTAACCGATTGCGTCATGTAGCCAATCATAGAGACTATCATTACATCATTCTCCCGTATGTTGGGAAGTGTAAAACGTCCCTGCGCATCCGTAAGCACCGACGCAGTTTTGCCCTGAATAGTAATAGTAACCCTGGGCAACGGGCTTCCTTTTTCATCTGTAACAGTACCGGCTATGGTTTTGACAGCCTGCGCCAGACAAGCTAGCGGGAAACCGATGGCGAACAATAATAGTAGCGTTAATTTTCGATTCATATGCAATAATCCTTATTTAAAAGTTGGTTATGGATGAAAAAACATTCGTTATATATCTTACATACCACTTAGTAATAGCTGAGAACATTGGCTTTACTTAACTACCATCATCAGGTGTTGCGAACTTCCACCCTATAGCATCCAGTAATAAAATACATGTTGACTTATTTTACAATCGTTAGGTTAAATAGTCTGGTCTGGACTGGTTTGCTATTACAAACATAGGAAAATATTTATTCCGTAAACAATTTTTTTAAAAAATCAGAGAAATAAATAAGCTTACCACTTATTGAATAGCCCTTACCAGCAAACAAAGTGACTTAAATCTGTTCTGGTTTGGTTTGTTTATTACTTTTGTAAAAAATGGTTGTATGAATGCAGACGTGTCGGCAGCTATCAAAAACGCCAAAATGCCAAAAGATAAAATGAAATATCAGCAACTGGCTGATTACATCATCACACTTATTGAAAATGATGAGTTGCATATTGGTGATCAGATCCCCTCATTAAAACAGCTGCAGCAACAGTTAAAAATGAGTAAGGAAACATTACTCAAAGGATTAAATGAATTGGTAGGGAAAGGCATCATTGAGTCGGTGTACCGCAAAGGTTATTTTGTAAGAAAAAAGAGATCCAACATAACTTCCGGGTTTTTCTATTGCTCGATAAGATGAACATTTTGCGGGAACAGTTTTATAGAACTCTATTTAATCAATTACAAACCCGTGCTGATATTGATATTTATTTTCATCATCATAATTACCAGGTTTTCGAAAAGCTTATCAAGGAAAACCTGGGAAAATACACCCATTATGTAATAGCTACTTTTTTGAAAGAAGACGTAGCACAGTTGCTCAATCTTATACCTGATAAAAAAGAATTATTATCGATTTAAACCAACAAGGATTAAACGGCAATTACACTTGTATTTACCAGGATTATGGTTATGATATTTATCACAGTTTACTCAAGTTGAAAAATGAACTTGCAAAATATAACCGGTTGATTCTGGTGGCCCACCCGGAAGCCGTTCATGCTAAATTAGTGGCAGAGGGCTTTTTACATTACTGTACCGAAACAGAATTCCAATATCTGATACAATCAGAAATTGATGAAAAAATTTCAGAATAGGAAACGCCTATGTAACATTCAGCAGATATGACACGGATGACGTGGCGCTCATCAAAATGGCCAGGAAAAAGAAACTTAAATTAGGGAAGGATATTGGCCTCATTTCTTACAATGATACGGGCGTAAAAGAAATACTCGAAAATGGCATTACGGTTATTTCTACGGATTTTGAGGCCATGGGTAAAACTGTTGCCCAGGCTATCATTGATGATAAACAAATAGTTAAACGCAACCCAACAAAAGTCATCAAGCGACTGTCTCTTTAAACGTAACGCAGCAACGAAAAAATTATAGGGGAGCCAATGTATATAGCCTTATATGGGTCTTCTATTTTTGATTTTTGAACCAGCCTTGCTTGCTTAAGATCAGAACCGGTTTTGTCGACATTTGCGACATTAACTTACGAAGCAGATGAAAGATTAGATATAATTAAAGATCCTTTGTGAGCATTAACAAACTATGACGATCTCCGTCTTTATTTAATTCCAGGATCCCACTTCGGTAAAAACGTATATTTAAAGATTGCACAATTTTAATTGCTGTATTTAATAACGATGAAATCATTTGTCGCAATGTATGATTACTCTCGCCCAATACGGTTCTAGTCCAGAAGTATATTCCATTCGCGCGGCGCTTTAAACGTTTTCCGCCCCTGCCCATAAGGTGGTACCTTTACGTTGGATTTTATTTCCGAATAAGGTTTACTTGCTTTTAGCAGTTCCTGATACTGTAACGGGTATTGGCTCTTTACATCATTTTTTTCCATCGGGTCTTTAACTATATTGAAAAGAAAGTCCTCCTTTTCATTTGTCTTTCCTGTACCACCGCCAGCTTTAACCAGCTTCCAATCGTCCACAATCACACTTCCATGTCCCAGGTATAACTGCCTGGATAAATTGTTACCCCGATTGAGTAAAGAAGAAGAAATATCTATGCCGTCATATACTTTTGAAGGATCAACTCTAACACCCGCAATAGCGCATAACGTAGGTGCAATATCAATATATCCACAAAGCTGTTCACTTGTCCATCCCCCTGTTATCGCCTTTGGCCATTTTATTACGGCAGTGCTGCGTACACCACCCTCCCACTCCTGAAATTTATGACCCCTTAACTCCCCGCTGCTACCACCTGCCGCCGGTTCCGCTCCATTATCACTTTGAAATAAAACCACGGTATTGCTTTCTATACCTGCGTCCCGTATGGCAGACAGAACACGACCTATGCCCTCATCCATACTTGTTACCATCGCTGCATAAGTTTGCCATTTTGTGTTGCCCCTCCCCTTTCCTTTTGAGTGCTGTCATTCCCAAATGTTGGCTTGGAAGAGTCGTATCCATAATTTAACAGATCTTCTTCTTTGGCCTGCAACGGGCCGTGGGGTGCATTATAAGCTATATATAAGAAAAAGGGGCCTTTTTCTTTGTACTTGCTGATACATTTAACCGCTTCTGTACTTATAAGATCGGTTGAATAGCCTTTGTCGTAAGAAGTGCTCCAGTCATTATGCCAATCCAGTTCACCTTCTCTTTCATGGGTAAAGTAGTCGATAGCACCATTATAATGACCATAAAAATGGGTAAAGCCCCTGTTTAAAGGCAGGTATCGCTTGCGGGAGTGCCCCAGGTGCCATTTTCCAATGGCAGCCCTGTTACCGTAGCCAGCTGTTGCCAGCATCTGGGGCAAAAAGTTTCGGAACTGTCTACGCCAAAATCCAGCCAGGGAGCAATTACATTATCTCTTAAACCCATTCTTTCAGGATACCTCCCGGTCATTATGCCAGCCCTGGTTGGAGAGCAAATAGGTGAAGTATAAAAACGATTTAGAACCACCCCCTCTTTCGCTAAATTATCTATGTTAGGCGTACGTATATCAGATTTATGAAATCCAACATCACCCCAACCCAGGTCATCTGCAACGATAAGGACGATATTGGGTTTTGCGGAACCCTGTGCGTACAAAATACCGGTTACGAGCAGGTACAAGGCAGATAAAACAGCATTAAGTTTCAAAAGATGATTCGATTTAAATTCTTATAAATAATCAGGCTGTCGTTGGACACCTACTAATTTACGTATCAGTTTATACGCATTACTAATTGTTTAAAACATGATGCTTATTAGCCCAATCGTTCCACAAACCGGAAAGGCGATCCACCTCACCTGGAAACTGTTCTGAAAGATTCTTTAATTCGGTGGGATCTTCTTTTATATTGTAAAGCGACCATTTCTTTTGGCCCTGGGTCATAACTAACTTCCATTGATGATCTCTTACGTACCGGGCGCCTTCGTGCTCATTGAACAAAATGGTATGCCCCTGATCTTTTTTCCTTTAAGCGATGCTGCAAAGCTCTTGCCCTCAAGCGGTAAAATAGGATGACCGTTGTACACCTGAGGATATTTGGCTCTTGAGATATCAACGAAAGTGGCCATAAAATCCATTACATGCCCCACCCGTTCTGTGTTAATACTGCCTTTATTTTTAATGCCCGAGGGCCAGTAAGCGATCATAGGAGTATGTATACCACCTTCCGTTGATTGTGACTTCCACAGGCGGAAAGGCGTATTGGCCACATTTGCCCATTCCGGACCAATAGAGAAAAAGGTAGTTTGGGGTCCGGGCAGTACTGTTTTATCTGTTGCGTAAGAGACTGCCTGACCGCTCCTGGTTTCATCGGGCCGGTCAAACCCAGGCCCATAGCGTTCAGACAGTTCAGCACTTGCTCCATTGTCGCTTAAAAATACGATAAGAGTGTTATCAAGACGACCTGTTTTCCTGAGCGCCTCTACAATCCTGCCGATGCCCTGGTCCATTCTGTCAATCATAGCAGCGTGAACTGCCATTGCCCTTGCATCCCAGTCTTTATTGGGGTTCTGCTCCCAGCTTTTATTAGCGGGATGCCTTGGCGATAACTGGACTTTAGCCGGATCGATCAAACCCATTTTTGCCATTTTTTGATACCGGGATTGCCTTATAGCTTCCCAACCCGGCTGGTAAACGCTTTTATACTTTTCAATATCCTCAGGCAAGGCCTGCAGTGGCCAATGCGGCGCATTGTGTGCTACATATAGAAAAAAGGGCTTATCATCTCCAGACATTTCACGGATATAGGCGGCCGCTTTATCATTGATCGCATCAGTATGATAATAATTACTTTTCACTTTTTCGACCGGCTTGCTCCCCTCCACCAAACTAAAGGGGTCAAAAAAATCAATCACCCCCAGATGGTGCCATAATATTTATCAAACCCCGTTGTGTCGGATACTGATCAGCAGGTGAAAACAGCGGATGTTGTTCCCGGTGACTCAGCCACTTTAATTGCGCTTCCTTTGTGGGTTGCGTTATTGTATTAGATACATGCCACTTCCCCGTCATAGCTGTATTATATCCTGCTTCTTTCAACACCTCCGCTATTGTCACCACATCCTTACCCAAATGTCCTTTGTACGCCTGGTCATTTCTTTTAGAAGTCATGTGGCCGATACCTGCATCGTGATTATATAAACCGGTAAGAAGGGATGCCCGGGTTGGGCAACATCTTGATATATTATAAAACTGCGTAAATCTCATTCCGTTTTGGGCCATCTTATCGAGATGAGGTGTTTGAATTTCACCTCCAAAGCAACCCAGATCTGAGTAACCCAGATCGTCAGCGAGAATTACGATGATATTGGGGCGTTTATCTTTCAGAGCTTTCTGAGCCATTACAGGTAGCATTCCCGCCCATACTAAACAGATAAATAAGTAAAACTGTTTCATTATTTTATTGCCATTATTTTGATACAAATTTTTACTACAGACCAGGTCAATCACCTGAAGCGCCTTTAAGTTGCCGGCTTGTAGCAGCCATTTCCGTTGCAATACCTTTATCACCCTGTTGTTTCATAAAAGCATGCAGCTTTTCCTGCATCTTTTTCTTTTTAGAAAGCAGCCCGGCCTGCTCTGAAAGATTTTTCAATTGCCAGGGATCATTGCGCACGTCATATAATTCATACGGGGACGCTTTATATATTGCGAGGCCCTGTTTTTATTAGTGCTTAACCATAGCCTGAATAAAGGTGAACCAGTAACCACATTGGAAAATTCTTCCTTATAGTTAAGGTTTTCAATGTACAGGTAGTCTTCATCCCTGACCGACCTGCTGGCGTAAGCCGCACTACCGTTATGGATACCACGGGTTGTATTAACACCATACACATATTTACGAAAAGTATTTTGTTTGCCTATCAGTACATCCCTAAAACTACTGCCATCAAAACCGCTGTTCCCAGCCACGTCAACCGATCCTGTGTTGATAGCTTGCGGATCAGCTCCCGCTATCTCCAGCAGCGTAGGAAGAATATCGGTATATTGTGCCATGGCACTACTACGGGCACCGGCCAAAACCTTGTCCGGCCATCTGACTATAAATGCAGATCGCAACCCCTGATCATATAATGTCCATTTGGAAAAAGGAAAAGAACTGCCTTGTTCAGAGGCAAAAATAACGATGGTATTTTGTTTCTTTCCGGATCTTTCGATTATGTCCAAACAGGCGCCCACCAGGCTATCCAGGTAAGTGATTTCAGAAAAATAGTCTGCCATTCTTTCCCTGGTCAGCTTAGTGTCAACCATATTGGGCGGCACCACCAGGTCGGTAGCCCGATATCGCTTTTTGTCTCCCCGGTTCCAGGGCGTGTGAGGTTGGTTGCTGGTAAACATTAAAAAGAAGGGATCCTTACCCGCTTTCGAAATATACGCTTCAGCCTTACTTAAATCTACGTCCGCCCCCTGCCATCATCATGATCTCTGCCGCCCAAAAAGTCAAATGGATAAGCATCTACAGGAGCAAAATGTCTTTTGCCAATCAGGGCTGTTTTATAGCCCAGCTCCTTCATGTAAACCGGAAGTGTTTTAATTCCAGGATAAATGCGGCTGTGATTAGGATAAGCCCCGTTCCTTACTGCTCCCAGTCCTGTAAGCAGCGTCTGTCTTGTAGGAGCGCAAATAGGCACCATATTAAACATATTATCCAGGCACATCCCTTCGGCTTGCAGCTTTGCTAAATGGGGCGTGTAAACCTGTGTGCTTCCGTATGGTTCAATATCTCTCATACTAAGGTCATCTGCCAAAATGAAAAAAATATTGGGACGCTCAGAAGCTGTCTGCGCCCAACCAGCCAGAACAACACCCAATACCCAAAATAGTAACAGTATTCTTTTCATCATACTCACAATCTTAAAAATATTCCGATAAGCGGGTTCCCTGATAATATATGCCGGCATGAACAGAAATAAACAGCATAAACTATCGCCTGTAACTTATGTCTTTTCAAACACACAAAAACCTTCCGTAAGTGGTAATAACTTTATACAAAGGTTTCAGAAGCTCCAAGATAACAATCTATTCTTATCTGATCCAGTTCAAAAGGTCGCCGTTTCGTCTCAAAAATTGAAAATCAACGGCAGGTGGCTCACCAGGTATCTTTAATTCAGCCTATATTTGAAAACAGCGGTTGACCACATTTGAATAACCGTCATGTCTTATATGCTCTGATTAAAATTCCATCCGGTGAAACGACTGTTACATTTGGCGCTCAGCATAGCTTTAATCATTACCTGCCATAAATCGGAAGCTTCTTTTTATTATTTCCGGCATTACCAGGTAGATGAGGGGTTGTTACATAATAATGTTACTGCCATTGTTCAGGACAAACTTGGTTTTATATGGATAGGTACCCGGGCCGGGTTGAACAGGTATGACGGATATACATTCAGAAGTTATTTTCCTGATAAAGCCAAAGTGGGTTCTAACTATATAAAGGCACTTCGCACAGACGGCCAGGGCAATATCTGGATCGGCACTACATCCGGGGTTTTTAAAATGAATCCAGCCACTGAACAAATTGCCTTAGTAGCTGCTTTAGCAAACTTCAATGTAAAAGATATGCTGCCCGACAGTAAAGGCAATTTATGGATTGTGGCTGCAGGAGCTTTACACAAATTTGACCCTCAAAAAGGAACTACACGAACTTATAATATCAGGGTAGCAGCTATTGAGATTGATGCGGCAGATAATTTATGGATAGCAACAGTACAAGGTCAGTTCAGGTTATTGAAGGCATCAACACATCAAATATCAGACCTCGATGTTGGCCCTCTCCCGCAAACCGGAAATCGAAATATTACAAAACTCAGGCTCGTTAAAAACTATCTTTTTGTAGGTACTACTTATGGAATATTTAAAATTGATTTAAACAAACGTATTTGTCACAACATACTTCTGAAAGATTTTAAAGGAACTGAGATTTTTGTCAGAGATATCGTTGCTGCAGTCAATAAAGAGTTGTGTTATGTTGCATCAGAATCAGGATTGTACATTTACAATTTAGGAACTCAACAGATTACTCATGTAAAAAACACCAGCTGACCCTTTTTCACTCAACGATAACGCTATATATTCTGTACTGGAAGACAAAAGAGAGGGCGTTTGGCTGGGCACATTTTTTGGGGGGCTCAACTACTTTTCAAAAGAAAACAATCAATTCGAAAAGTATTACCCGCTTAATATACCCGGTGCTATTTCAGGCAATGCTATCAGGGAAATTTGCGAAGACGAAAGAGGTACTATCTGGATCGGGACTGAAGATGCGGGACTTAATAAATTGGATAAAACTACCGGAAAGTTTATTCAGATCCCCTACGGCAATTCATTAAATCAATTATCTCATCATAATATTCATGGCTTATCTGTGCACAATAATAAGCTATACGTAGGACTGTTTTTCCATGGCCTTGAAGTCATGAACCTCAATGACAATAAAATAGTAGCCCGGTATCCGCAGGTACCCGCAGATGGCAAAAACAGCACGATGGTGATGTGCATTTATAAAACATCCGATAATCGTCTCCTGGTGGGCACTACAGGTTCGGGGTTGTTTGAATACAATGAAAGATCGGGACAACTGAGCCCTGTAATATATATTCCCGGTAATTCCTTTGTTAATGCAATTGAAGAAGACCATACGGGCACCATTTGGACGGGTAGTCTTATCAGAGGGGTTTTTTATTATAATCCCCGGACCGGCGAATCAGGCAATATCAACTTCGCCAGCTTAAAGGATAGCACCAAGAACACCTACACTGTTCAGGGAATATACGAAGATACCGACTACAATATATGGCTGGCAACAGAAGCAGGAGGCTTATTTAAAATCAACAGGCAAAGACAACTGGTGAAACGTTACACAACCACCGAAGGTCTTCCTCCAACAGCTTATACCGGATACTTGAAGATTCAAATAAAAATTTGTGGATCAGCTCAATGAAAGGGCTTATATGCTTTAACACACAAACTGAAAAAATTAAAACTTATACCAAAGCTAACGGGCTCATTACAGACCAGTTCAATTTTAACTCAGCCTACAAGGATCAAAATGGCAAAATGTACTTCGGTACAGTTAAAGGTATGATTGCATTTCAACCTGAACACCTCCTGATTAATAAGGAAGCACCTCCCGTTCATATAACGGGAATTTTTGTTAATTACGAAACGCCTAAATCTTTCACTTATGCTGATCCGATTATAATGAGCGACGAGCAATCTACTTTCAGTATTGAGTTTGCTTCTTTGGATTATGCTTCTGCAAGTGCCGTTCAGTACAAATATATGATGGAAGGTTTCGATAAGAAATGGGTGCATCTGGCTACCAATCGTCGGGCTTACTTTACAGATGTACCTTCGGGCACCTATAAATTCACCGTTCAGGCGCAAAGCAATCTTGGATACTGGGTTAGTGCGCCGGTAACGCTTGTCATTACCGTGTTGCCTCCTTTTTGGAAAAGCACCCCTGCTTTGGCAATATATATATTGGTGGGTATCCTGGCCATTTTATTATTCTTCTACATCTACCATAAAAACCAGGTTAAAAAGAATCTTCGAAAGAACCAGTTGTTTGAAATGCAAAAAGAGCGTGAAACCTATAACACGAAAATGAACTTCTTCGCCAATATTGCACACGAAATACAAACACCATTGGCGCTTATTAAAGGCCCGCTCGAATGGGCGCTAAGCCGCCTTGATGACGTTACTACAGTAAAACGAAACCTGGAGCTGGTCAACCGCAATACCAACCGGCTGGTACAACTTACATCGGAACTACTTGATTTCAGAAAGATGGATATGCAGCAGTTTCAGCCAAAGTTCATGGAAACGGATGTTTCAGCACTGCTTAAAATAATAGTTGATAATTTTGAATCTGCGGGTACAAGTGAGCCCATCAACCTTACCATTCACCTGCCTGTAGCTCCTGTTTACGCACAGATAGACCGGGAAGCTTTTCAAAAAATAATGAGTAACCTCATCTCCAATGCTACCAAGTATGCTGAGACGTCGGCGGAAGTTAATTTATACATAGATGACAGTGAGCCACAATTCTTTAAGGTGGTAGTAATAAACGACGGAACGCCGATTCCGGCAGAAAGTCAAAAGAAAATTTTTGAACCTTTTTATCGCGTGCCATCCAGGTCTACACTGAGAGGAACAGGCATTGGACTATCTTTTGCCAAAACGCTCACAGAAATGCATCACGGCAGACTGGAGTATATTGCAAGCGCTACTAATTTAAATATATTTGAACTAACTTTACCTCTCCACCAGGAAACGACTCCTGCTAAAGCCATCGAAAATGAAACCATCCATATTAATAATAGATGATGAAGAGGAATTACTTGGATTTCTTTGCGAAATACTGCAAGACACTTATGTTATTTATAAGGCCTCCAATGCTGAGGCAGGACTTGGCATATTAGACGTTAATCAGCCGGACCTGATCATTAGCGACATTATGATGCCCGGACTTAACGGACTTGAACTATGCAAACTGCTTAAAGATAATGTCGCTCTGTATCATATTCCGGTTATTCTTCTAACAGCGCGTAAGAGTGACAATGATAAACTTGAGGGACTTGAAACGGGAGCAGATGCCTATATGTGCAAGCCGTTTTCGCCCCGAATGCTTCAGGTACAAGTTGACAACCTGATTAAAAACAGGACCAAAATACGAGACCATGTGGCAAAAAGGCCATTGGATGAAAGCCTTTATACATTGGGATCCAGGTCGGATGAAGCTTTCCTCCAGGAAGTGAGTCAGTTCATCGTATTAAATATTGACAATAAGAATCTTGGAGTTGATGATCTGGCAGACCATATGAATATGAGCCGCCCGACATTTTACAGGCGAATGAAATCTGCCAGCAAATTATCGCCTAAGGATTTTATAGACCGAATTCGTATAAAAAAGGCAGCGGAATTAATTGCAGAAAATGAAAGCAAATTTTTCCAGATCGCAGATAAAGTTGGTTTTAACTCTCAAAGTGTATTTGGAAGAAATTTTCAAAAACATTTCCAATCATCTCCCAAAAAGTTTCTTGACCATCTTAAATCAAAATGGAAGGATTAAATACCTTCGTCGTTTTTATCTTTAACACACCTGAAGCCCGTATGTTCCAAACCAGTGTCGGGGCTACTTTTCATCCGCCGGGCCACCCTGTAACCACTGCAATAAGAATCATTACACAGGAAACTACCACCCCTGAGACTTCTCTTAACCGAATATGGTTCCTGTGGATCGTATGCTTTGCCAGGCCCTTTGGGATCAATGGTAAATTTTCCTCTAACTGTTTATAATAATCATGATCATATAAATCGCTGCACCATTCCCACACATTACCGGCCATATCATATAATCCGTAAAGATTGGGAGTAAAAGATTTAACCGGCGCGGCGGTGACATAGCCATCTTTTTTTCATTCAGGTAAGGAAATTTCCCCTCCCAGCTATTACTTTTGGGCGCTCCCTGGTTTACAGGTTCATTACCCCAGGGATAAATATTATTCACTAATCCACCTCTGGCGGCAAACTCCCACTCAGCCTCTGTTGGAAGCCGCTTCCCGGCCCATTTACAATAAGCCATAGCATCATCCCAGCTCACCTGGACTACGGGGTATAGGCCTTTATCTTCTATATTACTACCAGGCCCCTGCGGATGTTTCCAATCAGCGCCCGTTTCCCATTTCCACCATTGACTATAGTCAGTCAGATCTACAGGTCCGTTGGATTGCAGAAAGACAAGCGATGCCGCAACCAGCAAACTGTCCGCTGGTTTGGGAGTACCGGGTGGAAGTGTTTTTGTAATTCGGACCAATCCGGTTTACGCTCGGCAGTCGTTACATAACCAGTGGCCTCCACAAACGTCCTGAATTGATCATTGGTTACTTCAGTAACATCCATATAGAAGGCACTTACCTGAACCAGGTGCTTAGGATACTCGTCCTGGCTGGCTTGCTCATTGTCACCTCCCATTTCAAATGTTCCGCCCGGAATGAATACCATTGGTGATAAAGAAGAATCAGCAGGGAAAACAGTGGGCATGGAATCGACTGCAGCAGCGAACCTGGATGCAGGCATACAACTGTGAACAGCATTTGGCTGCAATTTTTCCGGTCTGCCCTTACAACCCGTCAACAACGCCCCTGTAAGAATTATTATCCCTAGAAATTTATACATGCGGGCTATTCTTTTAGTTTGGGCAAGTGGCTCCACCAATTTTGCAATTTCACCTGTAGTTGGGCAGCAATTTTTTCATTGTTTGAAACGATATTCATTTTTTCCAGGGGATCTGCAAGCATGTCATATAATTCACGATCGCTTCCATCTTCATTCATTAATAATTTCCAACGACCAGATCGAATGGCCAAAGCAGGACTTTTATCTAATGCCTTTGGATAACTGTATGCGATGTTGTTACGTCCATACTCCCAGAAGATATCGGCAGGTCTCGCAGAAGGTTTACCTCTTAAAACGGCAGCTCTGTCTACTCCATCAGCTTTGTAGCCGGCAGGCAGGTTAACACCGCAAATTTTACTTAGTGAGGGCAACAAGTCTAAGGCTGTAACTACAGAGTTCATGTCCGTGCGACCTGCAGGTATATGACCAGGCCAGCTGATAATAAAAGGCATGCGAATCCCTCCCTCATACAAAGACAATTTGGAGCCTCTTAAACCGCCGGACCTGCTTCCCTTGAAGCTGGGCATGGGACCGTTATCACTGGTAAAAACAACTATCGTATTATCCTCAATATTTAATTGTTTAAGCCCTTCTATCAGGCGGCCTATCTGCACATCCAACTCTTTCAAAACCCGCTTAAAGGCTGCCTCCCCTTCCCTGTTTTTGGGATACACTGTTCCATCATCATCATCTGCTTTTGGCACCCAGGGGTGTGCACATCATCCGGCCATAGGTTGATAAAACATGGCTTCGATTTATTTTTAGCCAAAAAAGAAAGTGTTTTATCTACAAAATATTTTGTACGGTCCCAACGTTTGATGCTGTCTTTATCCGACCAGATCCAGTCGGTAGCAGTAAGTAAGGGATCGGGCTGAGGACTTTCATAAGTGCTTGCATGTTCGTCAAATCCATATTCGCTGAAAGCCGGGGCATTAAATACATCACGCCCACCGCCCATATGCCACTTTCCAAAATGACCGGTTGCATACCCGGCTTTTTTAAAAAACCTGGCGATGGAAGGCGCATCGGTGGAGAGAAAATCTGTTTGCTCCGCTTTTCTGTTGTGCTCTTTTGTGGCTAAAAAGTACAAAAATTCCACCGGCCCGGGTAATTACCCGTTAGCATACCCGCCCTTGATGGCGAACAAATAGGAGCTGCACTATAATACCGCTCCAGTTTAAGCCCGCTTTTTGCCAGCCGGTCTAAATTAGGTGTTGGAACAAAATTTCCTCCAAAACAGCCTATATCGCCGTACCCCATATCGTCTACTAAAATAACGATAACATTAGGCTGCTTTCTTGTCTGTGCATGGGTATAGCTACTATTTATAAGTAATAGCGCCAACAACAGTACCAGCAACAGCGGTTGTTTTTTTCTGTTAGAAGTCTGATTGGATTTATACATTTAATCTTTTTTACGTTCGCAAATGTCTATCTGTTGGCAGTAAATTACTACACTTAAAAATAGAAATTATATTATACATCTGACCCTTAATCATTCAGGGCCTTATGCATTTCCTTCAGTTGTTGCACAGGAATTTTTATTACTTTCCGGTCGTATGTCATGAGCCCGTTTACCTCTCCTTCCACATCGGTAGTTTGAGTATATACCGCAGCTGAGAGTCCTTTATTTTTTTCATCTCAACAATCTGGTCAAACTTGTGCTTATAATTCTTCAATAATTCCGGCGCCGACTGATACGTCTGATATCCCCAGTTTCTCATGGATGGATTCCACAGGTGCGCTTCCAGGGGATAACCGATACCGCCGAACTCTCCAATTACACTGGCCCTGTCTTTGGGTAAAGGCGGTACATCCACCGTGGTTTGATAAGTGTGTATATCAAGCATATCTCCTACAGGTCGTAAAGCCCATCCACTCACCGCATTAACCAGCCGGGTTGAGTCGAGCATCTTAATGGTTTTTGCAAGTCTGACGGTTGCATATTGTCCCCAGCCCTCATTTAGCGGCACCCAGGTTACAATGCTTGGCATGCTGTAATGCTGATCGATCATTCTTCTGAGCTCCCATTCAAATTGTGCGGCGCTTTCGGCATCCCTATGTAAATCGGGTCCGTTCCTGCCCACATGTTGCAAATGAAGCGGTTTCTCATTTCCATTTTGTTCAATAACCATACCTGATGGCATATCCTGCCAAACCAACATTCCCAATTTATCACAATGATAATACCATAAATCAGGCTCTACCTTAATATGCTTACGAATCATATTAAATCCCATTTCTTTGGTCTTCACAATATCAAAAACCATCGCTTCTTCTGAAGGAGGAGTGTGCAAACCGTCTGGCCACCAGCCCTGATCAAGCGTTCCATACTGGAATATCGGTTTATTGTTTAGAAAAATATATTTTAAGCCCTCTTTTGTTTCCACGCTTATTTTTCTCATTCCGAAATAGCTGCTTACCTGGTCCACCTCTTTCCCTTCTTTATCCAAAAGAGTTAACTGCAGATCATATAAATAAGGGCTTTCGGGTGACCATAATCTGGCGTTCTCCAAAGGTATTTCAACCTGTTTGTTTGCAGAAGTCCTGGCGGTCTTAATTTCCTTACCATCCGCTATAATGTTTAACAGGGCAGTATAACCGGGCTTTAAAGGACGGTTAGTCTGGGGCACAATCTTTACGGTACCTTTATCAATATCGGTCACCACGCGTATCTCGCTGAACCAGGCATCGTCCGACACTGCTTCCAGCCAAACCGTTTGCCAGATACCGCTAACCGGCGTGTACCATATACCATGCTGGGAAAGTTGCTGTTTACCCCTTGCCTGAGATCCTTCGCTCGATGGATCATCTACAGCTACTACTATTTCCTGCGGGCCTGATGCCGTTAAATAAGGAGTTATATTAAAAGAAAAGCGGTCGTACGCTCCTTTATGGGCGCCCACCAAAGCACCATTTACCCATACCGCCGCCGACCAGTCAACAGCATCAAAGTTTAGCACAATATCCTTTCCTTTCCAGTCAGCAGGTACTTTAAAATTCCTTTTATAATAAAGCCGTTCGTTAGGTAAAAAAGCTTTCTTTACGCCCGACAAGGCCGACTCCACACAAAAAGGGCACCAGTATTTTACCATCATATTTTTCGGGCGCCGGTTTATTTTTGGCAACAATGCTATAATCCCACAGCCCATTCAGGTTCATCCAGTTCTGGCGCTTTAATTGTGGTCTCGGATACTGCTGCCAGGTGTTTTGAGGTGTAACCTTTTGCGCCCATACAGTACTGAGTGACACCGGCTGCATGCGCCATTGCTGAGCCTTTAACGATGCGCTGCAACTCATCATTAATGCAACACCAAAAATTGATTTTAACATATATAGATATTAAGAATTCTTTTAAGTGCCGGTCATACTCAACCCGTCCACAATATGTGTAAATTCCAGGTCAGCATGTGCACATCGTATCAATGGCAAATGCTCTTTGGTACAATGATGTACAACCAACATTGAAACCAGCATGCAGGCGATGGAACGCGGTCGTTATTTGCGTGCCTTGTTTTTTCTTATACGTAGCACTTCGTTATAAGGTATAACGCCAACCCGTTTAGCCCAGTTATTATATTTCTGAGATAGCTCTTTGACAACCCGGGGCGCAATGCAGCTAAGTCATGTAACTCAGAGCGGTCTTTATTCACATCGTAGAGTTCCCACTTATCAGTTTGATGAGGATCATAAGCTTTCACCAGTTTCAGGTTTCCTAGTCTCACCGCTGCATTACCTTCATGTTCCCAAAAAACCGGTTGGTTATGAACCGGTTTTTCTTTACCTGCGACCAATGGTAAGAGACTGGCTCCCTGCATTGGAACTATAGGATGCTCCTTAAATTTTTTCGGATAGCCAGCTCCGCGGCCTCAACACAAGTTGCCATAATATCCTGGAAAAAGCCATACTGATCAGTAAGCCGTCCTTTTGCCGCCGCGGCCATTTTAGAAGGCCAATGCATAATCAGCGGGCTACTAATACCACCCTCATGCACCCAATGTTTGTATTTTCGGAAAGGTGTATTGGAAACGTTCGCCCAGGATTGCCCATAACTTAAAAAATAACCTTCCCTGGTTCCTAATAATTCCTTGTTTCCACCTCCCAATTGTCCTCCTTCCGCACAAGCCCCATTATCGGCAACAAACATGATAAGCGTATTATCGAGTTCACCGTTCGCTTCGAGGGTAGCGATCAGTTTACCAATATTCTGGTCCATCCTGTCAATTTGCGCTGCGTACAAAGCCATACGATGATCCATTTCATCTTTTTCTCCGGTGAAAGACGATCCCAGTCCACACCGTCGGCATTGCTCAGCTCCAGGCCGTTATCAATGATCCCTAATTGCTTCATCTTCTCAAAGCGGGCTTTTCGTAAAGCGCTCCAACCTTCTTTGTATTTGTTTCTATACTTATTGACATCGGCCTGTAATGCGTTGAGCGGCCAGTGAGGACTTGTGTAAGCCAGGTAGAGGAAGAACGGTTTTTTTGCTGAGCCGACTTATTTTCATTGATGAACTTAATTGCGTAGTTGGTAAATGCGTCGGTAATGTAAAAATCATCTCCCTCGGGCTCTACACTTTTATTCATCAATGTCAGGCCCCGCTCACCAGTTGGATGGAAGTAATTGGAAGCTCCGGCTAAAATGCCATAATATTTATCGAACCCTCTCTGTAGCGGCCATCTCGAAGGATCATGATAACCCAGGTGCCATTTGCCGGTCATAAAGGTTGTATAGCCGGCCGACTTTAATACTTCCGCTATGGTAACAGATTGGTTATTTATATCGCCCTGGTAAGCAGGCACCCCATAATTAAACGCGGTACTATCTTCCGGATCGTTGGTCATGTGACCAATTCCTGCCTGATGCGGATACAGGCCCGTCAAAAGTGCTGCGCGGCTTGGGCAACATCTTGCACTGTTATAAAACTGTTTAAACCGCAGGCCATTTTTGGCCAGCTTATCCAGGTTCGAGTCTGCACTTCCCCGCCATAACATCCGATGTCTGAAAAGCCCATATCATCCGCCATAATGAGTACAATATTAGGGCGCTTATCCTGTGCGGCAACAACTGTAAAAAGATGCAGCAACAGTGCCATCGATATCATATATTTTCTGCTCATAAATATTTTTTAGCGCGAAATTATCCTGTGAACCCACCACCATTACTGCTCATTCTTTGCCTTTCGTATAGGTTGGTCCATTAAAACACCTTTATCTCCCTGGTCCTGCATCCATTGATGCAATTGCGTTTTATACTTATTTACAACTCCGGCATATTGAGGATCGTTTGCAAGATTGTGTAATTCGTATGGATCATTTTTTAGATCATACAATTCTATCGCGGGACGATGTGCAATCCTATTCACCAGTTTTTTATCACCCGGGCTCTGCTCGGCACTTTTTACCCAGGTGGTCCATGCCAGTTCTTTACGTTGCGGATTCATCATATACTTTATTTTGTAGGTAGAATCGGGCATAAGATTAAGCAGCAACTTAAAATTATTATCCCGCACACTCCTGATAGGATAAGCCGGCCCTTCTGGTATGTTATTATGAATACCAAAAGCCAGCTGCCGGTGGGTAGATTTATGACCTTCCAATACAGATTTAAAACTCATCCCATCCAGGTTTTTAACAGGTTTGCCACCCGCAATGTCAACCAATGTAGGAGTGATATCTTCATACTGAATAATTGCACTGCTTTGACTGCCCGCTTGTGTTACTCCCGGCCACCGCACAATCATTGAGCTCTTCTGCCCGTTGTCGTACAGGTTCCATTTACCGCCTGGAAACTGGGGACCTTGTTCTCCTAAAAATATAACAATGGTATTTTCTTCCAGGCCGCTTTCCTTTAATAATTTTAAGACATCTCCTACCTGGTTATCAAGCACGCGCACTTCAGCGAGGTACCTTGCAAACTGTTCGCGGGTAAGATCGGTATTTACCCAATGAGCCGGCAATACAAGTTTTCGGGGATTAAATTCTGAGGGATTACCTACCGTCCATGGCGCATGCGGATTAATACTCATGATGAAAAGACAAAAAGGATCCTTTTGTTGCATGTATTGTTTTACACTGTCGAGAAAATAGAGATCTGTTGCAGATACGCAGTTAGGTTCAAAGCCCTTCACTATTTCAAAGGGGAAAATTGTTTTGGGTCGCGTTACATGATCCTTACCGGTTAATCCAACCTTATAACCTGCTTCGTTCATATAATGTACGATACTCTTTAAACCTGCATACACCGGCTTATGATTCTGATAGGCGCCATGCCTGGCCGGGAACAAGCCTGTGAACAGGGAAGCGCGGGTAGGTACACACATAGCCTCAGACGCAATCATTGAATTAAACTGCATACCCTGGGAAGCCAGCAAATCTATATTATGCGTTAAGATGTTCTTTCCCCGTAACAACTCAGTTGCCTGGAGTCGAGGTCATCTGCCATAATAATGATGATATTGGGGCGCCCCTTTTTAACAGGAGTGTTGCCTGCCGCATAACTCATACCCGACAGCATTACAAAAACTACTGGTATAACCAACCTGCAAATCATACATAAACCTGACATGGTAATACATTTTAATTATTTAAAGATAGCAGCGTCCAAAACTTATGGCATAGCAACATTAAAATTACTATACGTAACTATTTATGGTTAATCATAAATTAGCTAAATCATCTCAACTACACCGTGCTAGAGCCATTGCTTACGGGGCAGTCTTCAAAACAAGTATCATAGTTTACCTTTGAACAGCCTTATAGGATTTCCTCACCCGTTCAACATCGGGCATGAGCCGGCCGCTTTGCCATTTAACCGGTACAAGAGCCGGCCTGCAGGTTACCTGGAACCGCTTCCCCATAACGCCGCGCGGATTGAAAAAGTGGTCGACCACCAGGCACCGCCGCATCCTGGAAAAGATTATTATGCCCCCTTCCAGGATAGCGGGATACCTCGGGCTGTAGGGACCGTAAATATTATCCGCTTCAGCTACCACTACATCATAGCTATGTACTTTTTTAGAACCGCCTGCATTGCCGGTATAGGTATAGGATCCGTCTTCACGTGCCACTGACCAAACGGTTTGTAACAGCTGATATTTGTTATGATGCTTGCTGATGGTAGCCCCTTCTATATAAGGCTCGGGATCATAAGGAGTTTCTTTAAACAATTGGAATGGCTGCGCAATATCGCTCAAATCGGGCTTCATTTTCGCAATGTAGTGATTGTGCCCAACCAGGTACACATCACCATTATCATCTTCAAAAGCTCCCAGATCGATATTAGCAAAGATGGCCTTATCCTTATTACCTGGAATATTCTGATAGGGCCCTTCCGGTTTTCCACTGATGCTTTCGAGTACAAATGATCCGCCACCTCCATTCAGACAGGCTATCAACAGCCATTTCTTTTGAGATTTTATATAATGTAATTCGGGTGCCCATACAGCCCGGAAAATTGAATCGAGCGGGTCGCCGTTAACAGACCTGGCCCCGGCTTTACCGGCTTTCCTTTTTTGCCAGGCAGCTGCATCTTTAGCAAATGACCAGACAAGACCCTTTGATTCCCATTTCTTCAGGTCGCGCGATCGCCACAGGTACAGACCATCATTATGATCCCAGCAATGCTTCTCACCCGTGAAATGTCTACCCGGAGTGGCTGTAGTACCAGTCAGGTAATAGAAGTTATCGGGTCCCTTCATCACATAGGTATCCCGCATCCAAATATCCAGAACAGGAGTTACAGAGCCGGGAACAGTCAGGGCTTTATTGCCCACCGGCGCAAAGGGGTCGCTAAACTGTGCCTGGTGCCTCGATGGAGATGGAGCTTGAGCCAGTACTGCAGACCATATACCTGAACATGCAAGTACTGTTACCAAACTTCTTTTAAATGAATAGGACATAGAAATGATTAAACCAGGATTACTTTACATATTACCGTTTACGAATATTCTTTTTATCTTATCTGAAATACATCCGAAAAATTCATCTCGGTAAATCCAACGGTTTTCACCGCAATGCGGGCATACAAATGAGCATGTGGTATAAATGTAACTGCTTTTAAAGTATGGCTTAAATTAATGATTTTTGACAGATCAAGATTCGTTCCTGAAAGCGATCCGCCGGGATCGGGATTTTGCTGACTGGATGGATTGACATTAATAAGATTGTCAACCAGCTGGGTTTTGCCTACTACAAGGTATACGCGCTCCAGCTGGCGGGCTGCCGATTGTTTATTGATTTTAAACGATGCCTTTAAAGAGTCGTTCAATACAGAAAAACTAACATCGCTTAATGTAAAATAAGGAGTGACGGAAACATCGAGCGTAGTAGATCCGTTTATCTTAACAGGAATAGTATCTGTATTGTTTTCCCAGGGACCATTGCCTGATACTCTTATTAACTGATAATCTCCATCAAACAAAAGAGAAGAAAAAGTACCATCCTGTTTTACATTTACGTTAATAGGATTTCTAAGTTCAAATCCCGGCTGGTACAGTTGAAGCACACTGATGCCTTGCCGGATAAAAAGCGGTTCGCCGTTAAAAGTGATGCGGCCTGTAAGCTGGGATGATGGCGGATCATAGTTATCTTTTTCACAACTGCAAAAAACAACTAAGGTCATTAAACAGGTATAAAGTAAGGTTTTCATAATCTTTAATGAAATGGGTTTTTAACTATTAGTGGATTGGCGTTAATAGCACCAGGAGGAATCTGCGAGTAATAATTACCCATTCTAAAATTTCTCGGTTGGGTAAATCGGGGTGCTACTTTTTTACAAAAACATATTTATTATGCCTGGCCGGTCTCTCCGGGCCTTACAACGCGGTAAGGCCAGAGTGCGTAAGCCAATGTAGTTTCTGTTTGCCGGCTGCCGTTGAATAAAACATGCGCCAGCCTCCATCTTTTTAAATCCCAGTAACGCTGCTCTTCAAAGGCCAGTTCAACCTGGTACTCCTTATAATCCTGGTCCTATCCAGCGAACTAAGGCTGTTGGGGCCAAAACCTGCCCGTTCGCGCAGCCGGTTGATATAACTGAGCGCTTCCTCCTGCTGATTAAGCTCAAAGGCAGCTTCGGCAGCTATCAACAATATACCTCCAAGGCGATATCTAATCCACCAAATATCACTTCCCTGGCCTGCCTGGCCCGAGCCCACCCTGGAGTCTACATATTTACGCAGGAAAAATCCCGTATTGGTAACGTTTGCTGCATTAGGCTGAGGGCCATTGGCTGCCACTAATAATCCGCCGTCGGTAAATATGCTGTTAAGGGCCGAAGAAGTTCTTTCTACATACCGGTTAGTGGCCGCATTCCACTCCATTACACCTGCCTGAATTTCTATACGTTCTCCTCTGAAAGTAGAATTGGGCGTAATAATCGTACCAAACATCCGGGGATCTTTACCCTCAAATATATCCTCGGGCTTATCGTAATAAATGTAGTCTGACCCATTGGGTGTATTGGTTAGCAGGGTACCTGAAGAACCGTCAAGCCGTTCAAACGCTTCTACCAGGTTTAATGTAGGAACCAAACCGGTGCTGCCGGTGGCATTTTCTCTGAGTGAACGCGGGATATTCTCCACCGTAAAGCTGTGATATTTGCCTTCGAGTGTAAAATCAAAAGCCCAGATCACTTCAGGATTGCCTGATTTTTTAGTAAAAAGATCATAAAAATTTTGCCCCTTATCTGTATTCACATTATAAAGAGAATAAGGACCATTGATAATAATTTCTTTGGCTGCAGCCAAAGCCTGTGTATAATATCCGTTAGCCTTATCTGCCGGTATACCTACTTCACCACCTACGGTTTGAATTGGCTCTGTAAGCTGGTTGTTATATTTGGCAATAGAGGCGGCGTATATCATTGCCTGGGCTTTTAATGCAAGAGCAGTCCATTTGTTGGCCCTGGTTTTACTGGTTTCGGTAAGCGGCATTTGATCTTTAATAGCATCCAGCTCACTTGCAATAAAATCGTAAATCCCGCTTTCCGTCGCTCTGGGTTCTTTCATGTCTTCTACGCTTTCGGGCCCGGTGTATTGATAGGTTTTTAAGATCAGTGGTACGCCGCCCATGCTACGCACAGCAAGGAAGTATACGTAAGCTCTGATAAAACGGGCTTCAGCCAACAACTGCATTTTATCCTGCGCTTCCATTACATCGGCCACTTCCAGTTTTTCCAGGAATAGATCCAGGTCTCTCATCAATTCATAAGGCCAGAACTGTTTGTCTGTATACGGAAAATTAACACGGGTATTACGGGCATTGTTACCACCCAATCCGCCCGACCACATAGCTTCATCAGTATCAGTAGGTGCAAGTAAGCCTCCTTCAAAACCGCCCGTAGGCTGAATCCGGTTATATAGGTTCGCTAATACAGCCAGCGCCAGCTTAGGATCGCTCCACACCTGGTCATCTAAAAGTATTTCTGTAGGTTCTCTTTGTAAAAACTTTTTGCATCCCAAAGCTGATACCAAAAGGATCGTTACCAACAGGACGAGACTTATTTTATTTATACTTTTCATTACCATTCTATTAAAAGGTTAGATTGACACCAAAATTGATTACTCTTACAGATGGGTATTGTAACCCCGTATTTAACTGCGTTTCGGGGTCTATACCAATATCTGTTGTATTGTCGATAGTAAACAGGTTCAAGGCATTTATATATATTCTCGCATTTCCCATCTTCGAGCGCCGAAGCCATTTATCGGGTAGGCTATAACCTAAAACCAAGTCGCGTAAACGTACGTATGAAGTATTTCTGAACCAGTAATCTGAGGCCCTTTGATTGCTCTCATTGTTGGTTTTTTTGAGTGCCGGATAGGTACCAGGCACCCAGGGGCTGGAAGGGTCAAAGATGTCTTCGTGATGCCAGCGGTCGTTCAGAAGATAGTCGGGGAGTTTGCATCGTTCTGAAAGGGGTTTTTAATTTCAGCAGCCCTGCCACGGCTTTGCATAGTAGCTCCTGCAAAATTTATGGCAAGATCGAATCCTTTAAAACGCCCGCCCAGGTTGAGACCGAAATTGAGATAAGGTAAGTTCCCTTCGCCATAACCGGTAGGCCTCTCATCCAAACCGTCAATCACTCCATCGCCATTCTGATCTTTATATATAAAATCTCCCGGTAAAAGGGTCGTATTGTTCTGACCATCTATATCAACCGGGTAATTGGCTATTTGTTCCACCGATTGAAACTGACCTATATATTCGTAACCCCATTGAATATTAGCCCACCGGTTTTCAATCGAATTGCGGTAATGATCTACTGAATTTGCAAACCTGGGCTTATATGAATACCAGTTTTTTAAACGGGCCAAAGTAGCATTAGCGCCTACAGTAAAATTAAAGGGTCCACTCTTGCCGTTATAGTTTAGTGATATCTCCATGCCTTGCGTAAAGTTTGCGTTGAGATTTTCCTGCGGCAGGCCAAAACCTACTTCAACAGGTACTAATACATCATATCTCGAAGCTGGTATACCCGTTAGTTCGCGTCTGAACACCTCTAACGAACCGCCAAATTTTCCTTTCCACAAAGTGAAATCGAGACCGATATTACTGATTGAACTTTTGATCCAGGTTAAAGTAGTAATCGGTAATCCTCTCGCGGCGATACCCGTCAGCAACTGGTCGTCGAGGAAAGCATTTCCCGCACCAAAATTGTAGCCACTCAGGTAAGCAAAAGCTCCTATATCCGGCTCCAGTCCGGTTTCACCATAAGACGCACGTAGTTTAAGCTCTGTAAGAACTTCAGTAATTTTTGACCGCTTCATGAATGCTTCCTCAGTAATACGCCATCCGGCGGTAACAAAAGGAAATAAACCCCATCTATGTTCTTCCGGAAAACGCCAGGATCCATCATAACGGGCGCCTAACTCCACCAGATATTTTTCGTTGAAATTGTAATTTCCCCGGAAAAAGAAACCCGCTCTTGCAGATTCATCTGCCCTATCGGTAATATCTCTGAATTCGTCTGGCTGATTAATGATATCGATAAAATTGCTGAGCGGTTGAGAGCGTACCCAAAATAATTTATCCATACGCTCTTTGGTCTCCACACCACCTGTAGCCCGGATAGAATGCAGCCCGATCTTACCATTGTAGTTTAATTGCAGCCGCATAACGTTATCTGTAATATGCCCATTATCCTTGGTACGGAAAGGATTTCTCTGGCCGCCTGTTACCTGATACGTATTATCAGCACTGTTATACTCATAAGTATTGTAAGTTTTTTCAGAAATATCTCTCAGCAAGGTATTGTAGAAATATGAATACATACCTACAGCCGTTAAACCTTTAACAGGTGTTTTATATTCCAGGTCGAAAGTGGTTTGCAGGGTTCGATTTACCTGGTCAAAATAACCGGATAAAGGAAACACTGCATAATTAGTTGCAAAATTGGTGGTTGTGGCCGGGTATTGAGGATTGTTATTGGCGTAAGGATACTCAATAGGCAGATTTCTAAACTGCCCCAGCAAGGCTTGAAAATAATCATCTTCGCCCGGCAGCCCCAGCCTGGTCTCATTTTCAATCTTCCCGTTTATTTTAACGCCTAAGCGAATGCGCTGTCCAATACGGGTATCGATATTGGCCTGAAGATTGGTTCGTTTAAAATTATAACCATCAAAAACCGCATCCTGGTTCAATCTGCCCAGCGACAGGTAATAGCTTGTTTTTTGTGATCCGCCGGTGGTGTTTACATTCAGATAAGTTTGAGGGGCGTAATCCTTTACGTAGCTTGACCAATCAAAGCCTTCGTAACCTGCACCTCCCTCCTGCCACTTGTTAACTTCTTCCCTTGTCCATACGCTGCTGCCGTTCTGATTGATATCGGCCTCAGCCTGGGCCCTCACATAATCTGCGGAACTGGCTGGTTTGGGGAAACGTGTCAGGCTTTGAAAGCCCTGGTACATATTAAAGTTCACCTTATTTTCTTTATTAATACCACCATTTTTTGTAGTCACCAGTACTACACCGTTGGACGCCTGTAAGCCATAAATAGCCGCTGACCCATCTTTTAAAACAGACAGGGTTTCTATGTCCTCCGGATTCAGGTTATTGAATTGATCTTCACCTGAAGGCACGCCATCTATTACAAACAACGGCGTTCCCAGGTTCCTTATCTGCAATCTTGCATTGGCTCCGGGTCTGCCATCCGGCACCCTTGTGTTTACCCCGGCTATCTTTCCAATCAAAGCCTGCGATACAGTAGGAACAGAGCTCACCGTTAGTTCTTTAGATGTAACGGTAGATATAGAGCTGGTCACATCCCGGCGCTTTTGCTCTCCGTAAGCTACTATTATCACTTCATTCATCGACTGAGATGCACCCTCTAAAACAATGCTGATCTGCGTTCTGCTATTTACCGGCACTTCCTGTGTAACGTAGCCAACACTGCTAAAAACCAGCACATCCTTGGCCCCGGCTTTAACGGTATAGCCTCCGTCATTGCGGCTTATTGCAGAAGCAAATTTTTCTTTAACAGCAACCGTTACCGCCGGAACGGGTTCTCCTTGTGCATCGGTAATTACTCCAACCACCAGGCTGTCGGGTGTCTGCACTGCGGATATAGTTACTGCAGCAGCGTACCCGTTTTTTGTCCATACTAAAAAAGGAAGAGCATGAATCCAGAAAATACTGTATACAATTTCATAAAAGATGGAAATTATAAGATAGAAGATATAACAAGCTATTGGCCGTCAAAAAAGCTATTTTGGTTTAGCCAAAGCACAATATTATTTAAATAAGCCTTCGCTCACTTGTTCAATATTTCGACATTTTGTATCACATAGTAAAGATTTATAAAAAGGATTACCGGCTCTCGGCAACCGGTTCTGTCGCCTGTATTCATTTGATGGACGATTGAATATTTCTTCGCCTGAGCCGTAACAATACTATACTGCAAAGAAGCTTCAACAGGCTTTCAATACACCCGGGTTATATCCCGCCCTAAGACTTTTATGCACAGAAACATAAGCCCTTTATGCATTGCCGCACAACTACTTCGAGCACAGCAAATCGTTTATTAACGGGAACTGGCTTTTGAAACGTACCGGTACTCAACGATCAGCAGCGAGCGTCAATACTAGTAATATCAAACAGTTTAAGAGATAAGTGTGTGTGTGTGTGTGTATGTTACTTAGCCTCGATCGGGCTACAACAGCTGGTCATGCCGTCTTTAAAAGTTAAAATGAGTAGATGTTCTAAAATCCGGCAACAACCTGATTTTTTTCAGATGAAGAACTTAAGTACAGTGAATAGTACATTATGATAATTTAGAGCGTTAAAAAGCAGACAAAGGTTCGCGCTATTAGTCTACATTATTAGTAGACAAATGTATAGAATCTTATTAATCCAAAAAATTTTTTTGCCTCTTTTATTCTCCGCTCATGCTACAAAAGCAGGTTGATAACCTGCATACCAGGGTGGTTTACCTTGTATATTCCTGATGACTACTTTCATTTTGCTCGTTATATGATAAGAGCGAAGATTGATCAGGTAAAAGAATTCCTCCTGCTTGGAAAATTCAGAACCATGTATAGCTCCCAGCACTCCGCCCTTTTCTTTATTCTCCCATTCTGGCTCAGCAATGGCATGACCAGTAGCCTGCCCTTCGTTTCACCACTGTCTGCAACCATGTACATCACAGCGTTTAAACTGAGTTGTACAATTAGTACATAATTATACTATAAAATAGCTTCACGCATAAGATTATACTATGTTTCATCGATTTTCAAAATCAAAATCAAATAAATAGTATAAAAAACTTCTAAATTTATATTTATGGCATATAATTTGGAATAAAATAGTACTTAAATAAACTAATATTTCAACATTAAGTACTTTTTAAAACTATTTTCAAACCCTAATTTTAAGCAACATGAACACAATTTTAAAGATTGCCTTACTGACAGCCATTCCTGCTCTCGCCCTCACTTCTTGCGGGAAGGATGACGACGGTATGATGCCAGACAATTCAAAAAGTATTACAGCTCTTGTTAGTGAGAATCCCAATCTTTCTTTATTAAAGGTCGCAGTAATAAGAGCCGGACTAGCAGAAACCTTATCAGCTAAAGGTACTTTTACCGTCTTCGCGCCGGATAATGCCGCTTTCCAGGCAGCAGGCCTGGGCACTGAGGCTGCGATTAATGCTATTGCAGCAGAGGATCTGAAAAAATTATTTTATACCATGCCCTTCCCGAAAAGTATGCATCCGGTACTATTCCCTCTGCCACAACAGAGTTAAATACTGTTGCTGGTGTAAAAACCTATGTAACCAAAAATTCCGGTGGCGTATTTGTCAACGGCTCGAAGGTCACTACTGCAGATGTCAATGCCAATAACGGTATAGTACACATAATTAATAAGGTTTTGATGCCCCCTTCTGCTAATATTGTGCAGGCAGCGCAGGCGAACGCCAATCTGTCCTTCCTGGTAGCAGCAGTGGTAAGGGCAAGTACAGGTACTACCAATGTAGCGGCGGCACTGTCTGCGGCTGGACCACTTACCGTATTTGCGCCTACAAATGCTGCATTTCAGGCAGCGGGTTTTGCAACCATTGCTGATATACAAGCGGCTAATGCGAATACATTAGCAAGTATTCTGACTTATCACGTCATAGCAGCGAGGGTTTTCTCATCAGATCTCACGGAAGGCGCTATGCCCACAACCCTGAATGGTGGCAAACTGACTATCACTCTGGCCGGCGGCGCTAAAGTAAAAGGCAACGGTAACTCGGCTGCCTCCGCTATAACAGCCACTGATATGGTTACAACAAATGGTGTGGTGCATGTGATTGACCGCGTATTAATGCCCTAGATGAGTGTAGGATTGAGGATTAAAGTTCCGTCAAAGGTTTTTGGCGGAACTTTTTATTTGATAGCTGTTGCAATGCTGTCAAGCTTGGTTCGCATATCGCCGAAGGCCTCTCATGTTTAATTTTACAAGCTACCATACGCACTTGCTCATCTGCGCTTTATTTGAAGAATCAGTTTGATAACATGAAGTACAGCATCCTAACTAGGCAAGTCAAAGCAATGGTGCCATTCCAGGATCACTAAAAGCGCCTACTTTTTAAATGCTGCACAACAGAAAGGTAAACTTGATTCTAGGCGTCTTCCACGTTTAATGGAAACTCAAAGACCAAAGACATTACCCTAAATTTGTATCCCACAATAGTACAGATTTCACCAATGGATAAGTATTCGCTGTAACCTATGCACTTTAGACACCCTCTGCCGACTCCAAACCCATAACCTGATAAAACTGCCATCAACATCGAATTACGAACTCTTGTTAAAACCTTCTTTGTAAAAAAATAATATTACCCTTTAAAAATGAGTACATTTATGCTTAAGTTTTATGGAAGAAAAAGAAATAACCATATATGATATAGCCAGGGAATTAGATCTGGCTTCTTCAACAATCAGCCGTGCTTTAAAAAATGATCCTAAGGTTAAGCTTAAAACACGCAACAAAGTTCACCAGATGGCGCAAAAAATGGGGTATCAAAGTAACCCCTTTGCCCGTAGCCTGAGGAATAAGAGGAGTTTTTTGATTGGTGTTATCGTGCCCAGACTAACCAATCATTTTGTATCGTCTGCTATATCGGGAATTGAAAACACACTAAGTACCAAGGGGTACAATATCATTATTGGCCAAAGCTATGGGCAAACTGATAAAGAGATTTCAGCCTTAAAAATGTTAATGGACAACAGGGTTGACGGGCTTTTGATATCGTTAGCAGACTATGCGACAAGTCTTGAGCACATTGATCAGTCAACCAGAAAAAAATACCCTTAATATTCTTCGATCATGTGCCGGATCTAACGGATAATTCGGTTATTGTGATAGATCATGCGCAGGCAGCTTATCTTGCTACCAAACATTTGATAGAAGCAGGCTGCAAAAAGATAGCCCATGTAACCACCCATGTGAATCACAGTATTTATGCAGAAAAATATGCCGGCTACAAAAAAGCACTTTTGGAGAGTGATAAGAAATTAAAAGAAGAACTGCTGATATTTGAAGATTTAAGCAGTATAGAATCGGGTAAGAATGTTGCCGCTCATATTTTAAAAATGAATAAGCGGCCGGACGGACTATTCTTCGAAAATGACAGTTCCGCAGCTGGTTGTATAGCCAGTCTGAAAAAGCAGGGCTCAATATTCCGAAGGATATAGCAATAGTTGGTTTCAACGATGAGCCAATCGCATCACTTTTAGACCCTAATATTTCAAGTGTTACTTACTCAGCGTATGAGATAGGCCGGGTAGCTGCACAAAATATCCTGCTTCAGATTGAAAACCCCCAAATGCCGAAGATCTCTAAAACTGTTTTACCAGCCCGTTTGATTGTGAGAGAATCCTCTTCACGATGATCTTTCTTCTCCTGTAGGGCTCATTAAACGGAAAAATCTCAGTATTTCAACTTACAAAACGGTCATTATGTTGATTTTTTATCAGATCCTAATCGGCAGGCAATGCAGGTTCGATTATCGTCGTCTTGCTTTCAACTGAAAAATTTCGATTACTGATTTGCTCCACCAAAAGGTTGAGTGCTGTAGAACCGGCCAATTCTTTACGGAAGTCTATCGAGCGCAAATCGGGTTCGACTATCTGACAGAATGATTCATTGCCAAAACCTATAATGGTCGTTTTAACAGGGAGGTTGACACCTGCTTTCTTGAGGAACTTAATAAATCCTGCGGCTACCCAATCATTCGTAACAAATATCCCATCAGGTAATGCTTCAGTTTTGAACATTTGTGCTGCAATCTCTATTCCCGCTTCTATTGTGCTCTCCCTAACGACCCATGGCTCCGGCAAGGCCTGCCCTGATTTTTTCATGGCATCTCGATACCCCAGGTATTTTTCCAGATCGGACGCTGTATTGGTTAATGCAGATGTAACCATCATGATTTTCTGACAACCCTGATCGATTAAATAATTTACAGCCAGCTGTCCTCCTTTTCTGTAGTCAATGCTAACACATTGATATCGACCCGGATTTTCCACATTACCCACTATAACAGCGGGTTTGCCCAGTTCGTCTAAATAGTTCAGGTCAACTTTTGCCTGGTCTGAGTAACAGGCAATAAATCCGTCAAAATTATCCAGGCCAGTCCGGAGAGACTCTTTGCCCAATACATTTAAAATAGCAATCTCATAACCAACTTCAGCTGCTATGGCTTCTACTCCGGAAATGATCTTGTTGATATGAGGATCTGATAAGCTTTCAATCAATACCGCTATTCTGGCAGGCACTGAAACCGATCGCGTATCACAAGTAGTATTTCCAATCTGGATCGCGTTGGCAGAAAAAGCGGGTCGGCGACTTCTTGTGCGCAGCGCAGCGTGAAATGCCGGACTGCCATCGTTGTTACTTTCACCTAAAACGTTTTTCAGTAGATCGAAAACCGCAATTTTGGGCTGTTGAGTGGATACACTTTTATAAGGCACTTTGAATCGTTTATTGAAAACAAAAGTGCAAGCCAAAGCCCAATAACTTAAGAACTCATGTTGAAAAGATTGTAACGCATGTTGATTTTATGCAAAACAGCCTTAGAAATCAATCTATTGACCATATTGACTCGGTGAAACACCGAATTTCTCCTGGAAGCTTTTGGAAAAATAAGAAATACTGGCAAACCCAACTTCCTCAGCCACCTGCCCCACTATCGCATTTGGGTGCATCAGCAATTCGGCGGCTCTATTTAGACGAATCGTTTTTATAAAATCGCGCGGAGATTGGCCGGTCAGGGCCATTAATTTCCTGTAAAGGCCCGTTCGATCCATATGCATGTCAGCACTGAACTTCTCCACTGTATAGTCTGTATTAGACAGGTTCTGGTTAACACAATTGACAGCACGCTCCAACAGGTCTCTATCAAGGGAATTGGTAGTAAGACCTTCAGACTGTACATTTTTTCCGGTACTGAACATTTTCTGCCGGTCTAAAAATAGCTGCATCAACTTACGGATACGTAACTTGAGCATTTCCATATCGAAAGGTTTTACCAGGTAAGCATCTGCGCCTGCATCATACCCCTCATATTGAGCGTCATCGGATGCGCGTGCCGTAAGCATAATAACAGGTGTATGCGATATATTAATATTTCCTCTTATAGCTAAACATAAATCGATTCCGTTCATTTCCGGCATCATCATATCTGTGATGATCAGATCTGGCTGGCGTTCAATCGCGAGCTCCAATCCTCTCTTACCATTATTGGCTGTGAAAACGGTATAATAACTTCCTAATTCGGCCTCCAGGAACTCCAATAATGAGGCATTGTCTTCTACAATAAGAACAGACTTCCTGGTATTTGATCCGTTTTCATCGGTCTTATATTCCATCCTCCCAACATTTAGAACAACTTTTAAAACTGTCGAGTACAATGCGTCGTCAACAACCTCAACATAACCTTCGTGTAATTCTGCATATTTCTTAACCAGGTAGAGTCCTATACCACTTCCTGTTTGGGCTTCATCCTGGTTATGCGCTTTGTAAAACCGGTCGAAGACCGCTTCTTTTTCTGAGTCAGGAATACCTACACCTGTATCAGCCACGGTTATCACCAATTCATCTTTACCTTCCATAAACGCCTTCAAAACAATGCTGCCTCCGCCAGGAGTAAATTTAAACGCATTAGCAAGCAGGTTCATCACCATGCGGGTAACCTTTTTCTTGTCCAGCCAAACGCCCGCTGTATCGGCCACACTGACTTCGAAGGCAATTTGCTTTTCTACAGCCAACTGATCGTAATTTAAAGCCAACTCGGACAGGAATGACAGGTCTTCAATATAGCTTACATGAAGCAGTTCACCGGACTCATCGATCTTTTTGAATTCCAGCAGCTGGTTGACTGTGTCCAGTAAGAGATCGGCATTACTTTCTATACGTCGCAGATTATCTTTGACCTCTATATCTGACACTTTTTGGATCAAAGTCCGAAGCGGCGTTATAATTAAGGTCAGAGGTGTTCTGAGATCGTGGCTGATATTGGTTAGAAATCTTGACTTTTCCCGTTCAATCGCTTCCGCTTGCTGCTGTAATCTGATCTTTTGCTGTCTTGTATTATACATTTTAACCAGCCAGTACAATGAAATAGTTACCAGAAGTAAATAAAATACTTTTGCATAAACTGTTGCCCAGATAGGTGGTCGAATAGAAATAATCAATTCCCTGGCAGCTACAGGCCAATGAACGCCGTCGAAACTAGCCATTACAGCAAATTTATATTCACCCGGCGGCAGATTAGTATAATTAGCTTCACCCAAATGTTGTCCCGGCATTTCCTCCCTCCATTGCTTATCTACACCCGATAGCTGGTACCTGAAATAGGTTTTTCCCGGATTTACATAATTCAACCCGGAAAACTGGATGCTGATAAAATTCTGATGATGATTTAAAGTAATTTGACCAGTTTGAGACAGGGGCCCCGTTAATAACACTTTCCCATCATACAGCACATTTTCTTCAACTGGTCTACCAAATAGCTTCAGGTTGAAGATCGTAACCGGAATGTCGGGTATGCCAGCCTGAACGGAATGCTTCAAATAATTCAACCCATCCAAATTGCCAAAATAAAGTTGATTGTTGTTCGACAAATAACTAGCTCTTCCTACAAAAGCGTGTTTACTAATGCCGTCATTTTCATTATAATTATGTATGGTAAACTGGTAATCTGTACCCAGGTGCTTCTTCTCTATACGACTGATCCCCTTTGAGGTGGTAACCCAAACGGAATGGTCTGCATCCTGTATAATGGCCTTAACGCTGTTGTTTACGAGCCCTTCAGAAGTACCTATTTTGTACATGTGCCTCTTTACCGGATCCCATACATATAGTCCTCCATAAGTCCCCAACCATAAAAGGCCTTCTTTATCGGCAAATAAACAAACTAAAACACGTACATCGGGTGGCAAACCTGCAGGCATATACCTGTGGTCTTCGTAGGCATACTTAAGTGTCTTTTTTGACGCATCAATGAAAAACAAGCCATTATTACAGAAGCCTGTCCAATATCCATTCCAGTTAATAACCTGTCTTATATCCGGTAAAATATTTTGAGCAAACAAGGTTTCTACGCTTTTCGAAGCTTCATCAAATTGCAACAATCCGTGATTGGACGTACCGATAACCAATGTTCCGGCTACTGGCTCCATAATGCTATAAGGATATACATCGAGCACTTTTGACACAGAACCATTGGGTTGCATCGAATACAAACCATCTTCCGCGCCAATCCAGACAATGCCAGATGCGCTTTTGAACATAGAATGACATCTCAGCCCCGCAACCATTAATCTGATTTTTGAATGGTTTGCCTGGTCTACATCTTCGGTGTAAATGCCATTTAAAGTACCGATCAGCAACCTGCCCGACAGTTCTTCAAAGCAGAATACTTTGAGATCATCTGTCCCCTTAAATTCAAAAAAGAGGAATTGAACCCCGAAAAGCTGAATCTATACGGGTTGTAATAATATAACCCTTTGTTGGTGCTCATCCATACCCCTTCCTGGTTATCGCAAAAAACATTAGCGATGCCACTATGTATCTGCTGCCCGTCGTTAAGTAAAATCCCCGAAAAGAATTGTCCCGAACTACCATCAGCTTTGAAATGCCAATACCCATCTGTACCTGCTACCCATAGCCCGCCAATTTTGTCGAACGTCAGGTGGCTGATTCTTTGTTGGGGAGTGCTGATCACCGTAGACTGTTGCCGGGTTTGGCTATCAAACTTCACAAGACTGCAACCGCCCCGGTAATCATCTGTTACAAGGAACAAGAACTGCCCGGACATAATAGTGAAATTCACCCAGGAAGTGACTTCCTTTTTCTCATTGATATCAACAGTATACAGCTCTTTAAAAGTAGCCCGTGTAAAACATTTGATCAATCCGGATCTGTAAATAATAAAGAATTTATCGCCCGAACTGGTTACATTATTTACAATGTCATTAGAACGGTAAATTTTGAATGCCGGCAATGCCAGCCTTACTTGGCGGATACTGCGATCATAGCAATACAACTCATCTTTAACGGACAGTAACCAGATATTTTTTTGTTCATCCAGGAAAATATTTTTAGGCTTTTCAGAAAAACCTAATTCCTGTAACAGCTTACCCGGGTTTTCCTCATATTTCTCTGATGCAATATTTATTATGCTTAGACTTCTCTGATTTTTGATCCATACACGATGATCATCAACATAGGAAAAATGATTATTGGTGTAATCATTTACCGGCAGAAAATTAACCGTATCAAGCGGGATATTTTTTACAGATCCTACATTATATAAATTAGTAGAACTTTCGGTTAATATAATCAACCTGCCATCTGGTAACTGATTAACCAACCTTATCTGATCTTCATTCAGCTCTGCCCTGCGCTCAAAAGGAGAAAAAACAAATTGCTGTGCAAAACAGGGACGGCACAATACCAGGCTTAAAGCAAAAATCAGAATAGATCTGATAAGCAGTATTGATTTCATATTTATGATACCAAAAAACTTAAACGGTTGATTTGACAATTTTTTCTATTAAAAAGGCTCCACACAAAAGTAACAGATATGAATACAGTAAAGTATCATTAATGATTTTAATAAAAAAACAGTTTGATGGCCTACTGAACGCAGCGTCGATGTATTATACGCATATGCATTATATAAAAGGGCGGATGATTAGACAATCGCCGCCCGTTTGCTTTGCTATATGAAAATATTTATTTATAAGTTGCTATACGCCAAGAATAGTCATCGGCGAGCCCGACAAAGCGAACACTTCATCGATCTATCCCTCTGAATTTAGTATTACGTTATAAGTTTTTACCACACCTTTATAATCAAACTTTACAATGGCTTTTCCTGAAGCTGATTCAGGTTGCGTAACCGTTACCTTCACTGAGCGATTATCAGACGACGCCGTAACTTTGGGCACTACTGTTGTCCCGGGTGGAACTTTATACGTTGTTTCGTAGATATCGTATCCCATAATACCGTTAGCATTGGTAGATCGAACAGGTGTTGCAGGCAGATCAATATGCTTTCCATTAACAGCAATTTTAACAACCGGAACCGCGGGGCGATTTATTTTTCTTTTTATTGGTACTAAATCCAAGGCCCGTCAGATCAAAAAGCTCACCTGTCACCTCTCCCTCTGCCACCAGGTAAATAGCATGTTTTTTATCCAGATGGTCTACGTGTTTGGCCACATCTATAGTAAATTGTGTTATCTCCTGCTTTGCATTGGCGGGCACTATTATTTCTCCGATTTTTTTGCCTTTCCAGGTAGCATTATCCCATGGGCCGTCTAACCAAACGTTTACCTTAAAGCTTGAGGTTGTTTTGGGTGTAAGAAACAGGTTGAATGCCGTTTGATTGCCAGCCTTAGTGCCTTCGAAGGCTTTCAATCCGTTCTTATCCTGTGGTAGTCCACCAAATCCGAAATATTTATAACCTATAATGTTGCCGTTTTTAACTTTATCAACCGGCATGTGATTGTCCCATATATCCCAGGAGTCCTGCTGAAGCCCAACATTAGAAAGATAGCAGGCATAACCTGCAGAGTAATACTGGTAAGGATTAAGGCCGTAAAAATGAAAGCCCTCAGAAGTCACTTCCGCGCCTTTATACTCGCGGCCCTCGTTATCTTTTGCAGTCCAGATATTGTCTTCTGTATAAGGATCATAAGCCCTTACGGCTACTGCGCCGCCATCAGCCACTTTGCGTTCATCCCATGTAACGGTTACCGGAGCCACCATCGCCTGGCGTGCAAAACCAAATCCTCTGGGCGGGCGATGATAAAATACATACCATTGCCCATTGATATCCTGTAAGCTTCCATGGGTATTATGCCCCGCATTGGTTCCCTGTATAGCCGTACCATCCTGGTTAAGCACGGGAGCGCGGGAATCTACCAAAACCCCTCCGCTCTTCCACGGACCTAAAGGTGAGTCGGCATAAGCATAACGTAATGTAGAATTGGAACTTCCCATACCGTAATCAGGTCCGGAATAGCCGCTATAAACGGTAACAAATTTATTCCCCACTTTGCGAATGGAAGATGCCTCAAAGAAATTAAAGGTCCCCAGGTCTTCACCGGGAAATATATGCGGATACTGCGTACCTGCAGGCTCGCGCAACGGCCCGCCATAGCGTACACTTGCCGGCAAAAAGGTCTGAAAATGGTAGTGCCCGGTCTAAGCGAATACATGGTATTCTGATCTAACTGCGCAGCCGATGACCCCTGAAAACCCCAGTAACCATAAGCCCTGAAGCCAATTTCATAGTCGGGATCTTTCGGATCGTTGATATACTCAACATATATCGCCGGGTCGAATCCCAAAATACTTCCCGGAACGGTGCTTTTACCATCAGGAGTTAAATTCACCGGAGTAAAAGGCCCGTCCGGACGGCTCCCTTTGCTACCATAGCTTCCCTGTTGCGGCCGCGGCTGTGTGGGTAGAGATAATATTCTTTAGTACCATTTTTTCGCTTCACTTCAACGAGGTCAGGAGCGTACATCACGTCCCATTGACCGTCGATGAGGTAGGTAAAAGCCGGCCCTTCATCCCGCCAGCTGGTTAAGTCTTCTGTTGGGGCTGACCAAATCCTGATATCCGGTCCGCAGTAGCTGCTTACCCTAAGATCATGCGAACCAATAATATACGCACGATACTTACCGGGCTTATCCGGGTCTTCAAATACTCTCGGTTCACCGTCAGGCAGATGTTCCCACAAAGGCAAATAAGGATTTCCTGCAGCTTTATGCACGAACCTCGATGCCACGTTTTGGGAAGCGGCCGCTTTTTGACCCTGAGTTTGCATCACCGATAATAATGCAACTGTGGCAAGGATAAAATCTGCAGCTGGCTTTCTTAATCGAAATTTTAATCTTTTCATATTTTTTATATCGTGTTACGCTGATCTTTAATGCATGGTGCTCTTTACACAGCACCAACCTCAACATAATTGCCGGTAACCGGGCCTATCTGCGTATGTTACTATCCAACTACCCGCAAGTAAACTGGTATGTTTTACCCACACTTTAATTGTAATAGAGACAAATAAAGATAACTAAAAATGCAATCGATTTCATTTTTAGTTAAAATTCTTCTTCTTTTCATACTTGTTTATCGCGGACGTTGCATGATGATTAGATTTACGGGGGCAAGACGCTTATATATCCTCCCTATTTTCCAGGTTATCTTTAACATGCTGCAACACATTCCTATTTCAGAAATCTCCAATAATCAAAGTACATCAGGTTGATCGCTGCTTTACCTCTGATGACAAAATACACATCATGAAGGCCTTTTATTTTTTGATCCAGCTTCAGATCTGTAAGTGCCCAGCGATCATTGCCCCCGGTCATCGGTATCTTCAATGTCCCGGCTAATGGGCCATCCGGTTTATCAAGCCGGATTTCCAATGTAACACCGCCGTTGTGCGTGGTGCCCACTCTCGCTGAAAATAAAGAAGCTCCGCTCGTACCAAAATCAGCATTTTTGATGCTGGTATAAGCCCCATCCTTTACTGCGGTAACAAAAACACCTACTTTACTATTCTGGCCGGCTTTAACCCCTCTGACCAGGAGATCGTTTCTGCCTGCACCATTTGGTACGGATTTAGAGTTGCTATAGCGTTAACCCCCGAGGTCATTTTAAAAGGGGTAATTGAGCCATCTTTATTAAACTTTAACTCGTCCACACAAACCGATCGGGTGAAGCCCCCGCCCCCGGGCAGCGCTCCATTATGATAAAAGAAATAGGGTTTACCCCTGAAGTCTATAACACCAGGATGATTGGTGAACGACTTTCCTTCCGCAGGCATGACTATACCTCCGTACTTCCAGGGCCCCTGTGGACTTTTGCTGGTGGAATAACCAATGAATTCAGGCAAAGGACCTCCCGGCCAAAACAGGTAATAAAGACTATTGCGCTTATACAGCCAGGGGCCTTCTTCGTACATTGTTGGCCGCTTAGGATCACCTTCGCGTTTTCCAAAAGCGGCTTCAGTCATCGGTACTTCAACTATATCGCCCGGATAGGAAATCATATCCTCGTTTAATTTCACATATTTAAGCTTAGGATTACCCCAATACATATGCGCCTGTCCATCGTCATCGATGAAGACAGTAGGATCTATATCACCCCATTCGCTCTGTACCAAAGGCTTTCCCAACGGATCATGAAAGGGCCCCAGCGGGCTATCACCTACCGCAACACCAATAGCACCTCGGTTATTGGTTCTTGAAATCATCGGGACATACAAATAAAATTTCCCGTTTTTTCTACGCATTGCGCAGCCCATGCATCACCTTTTCCCCATTCAAAGTCGGAGTAAGATAGAATAACACCGTGATCGGTCCAGTTCGTCATGTCATTGGTTGAATATACCTTCCAGTTATTCATAGTAAACCAGGTTGATGCATCCTCGTCGTGCGTTGTATAAACATACAATCGATCGTTGTAGACCATCGGTGCCGGGTCAGCCGTATACATGGTTTGTATAATCGGATTTTGGGCGCGTATACTCGTTGCCCCCACACACGTTGCGATAGCTACAGTTATTATTTTCTTAGAAAAACTCATCTTCAATTATTTAATTGTATGATCATCAGTTGCCCGAACTTAAATAGACTTTAGCTATCGCTTCTACCAATATCAGGTCCTGTCCTTTACAAAGCTATTTTTTAAACATCCAGTAGTCAAAGTTGAAAAGTTCCCGTCCTGCGGTAATATTCTCTCCTTTAAATACCAGGTACACATCATGAACACCTGTTACGGGAGTAACGACAGTTTCAGTTACGGTTTTCCAATTTTGCCATCCACCTGTACGCGGTATTTTAACAGCCGCCAGCCTGGATCCGCCAATGCTGTCTACCCGTACTTCAAGGATGCCCCCATCAAGTCCTGCAGCCACCGATGCAGAAAAGCTTTTCGGTGCCGCATTACCAAAATCCACTGCCTGCACTTTTATATAACCTCCCGAACGAATCCCCGAAATATAAACACCTGTTTTGGCCATTTCAGATGTTGTGCATTTTTCTGACCAGGCAATAGTCTCTGCTTCTACCCTATTGTACGGATTAAGAGTTCCTACCGGCTGAACACCTTCTTTAGTCATGGATATTTGCGGAATGGTACCGTCTGCATTATACTTAAATTCTTCAATTGCAGAAGAACGGCCGTAGCTTCCACCACCTTTTAATAAACCGGTATGATAAAATAAATACGACCTGCCTTTGAAATCGATTATGCCACCATGATTGGTAAAACTGTTAGTAGGCTGATCCACCATGATCCTTCCCTGGTAGTTCCATGGACCTACAGCTGTCTTGCCGGTTGAGTAGGACAAGGTTTCTTTACCCTTTTCCATACCTGCAAACATCTGGTAATAGATGCCGTTTCTTTTGTAAAACCATGGTCCCTCCACATACATATCCTTGTTGGGTTGTGCCTGAGGCGTTGGCTGATTTCGATTATTATTATTATTATTTCGAGGGCGACGTATGCCACCAAAAGTTTCCATAGTTTGCGGCACTTCAACGATATCGCCCGAATAGGAGATCATATCCTTGTTAAGCTTCACATAATATAAACTGCCATTTCCCCAATACATATAGGCTTGACCATCATCATCGACATACGCGGTAGGGTCAATATTAGACCAGCTGCCGGTAGTAACCAATGGTTTGCCTATTGCATCCTTAAACGGCCCTGCAGGGCTGTCTGCTACAGCAACCCCAATAGCCATATTATTATCTACTGTTTGCGCGCAGATATACCAGTAAAATTTACCATTTCGCTCTAAACACTGCGCCGCCCAGGCTCTGTCTCTAGCCCACGAGAAAGACTCTAATGCAATAGGTACACCATGATCTGTCCAGTTAACCATGTCTTCAGAAGAATATACTCTCCATTTCGTCATGTAATAAAAATCGAAGCCCGGAATATCATCGCCTGTATACATGTACACACGCCCTTTATATACCATGGGTGCAGGATCGGGTGTATAATTGGTTTGTACTACGGGGTTTTGTCCTCCGGCATAAAAAGCGGACAGGCAACCTGCAAGCGAAGCCGCTAATATTCTTTTCATGGATATCATATCAAGGTGATATTTGCAGTTATTTAGCGTAAATAGCTTTTACGGTACTTTCCCCTCTGGGTGAGCTGGAGTTGGTTTCTATAGAGAGCAAGTTGTCTTTAGTGATGCTCCATTTCTCAGTAGACTTAAACTCCATAGACTGCCCGTCCCTTTCAAAATTCATTATAGAAACGATCGTTAAAACTTTACCATCGTCAGACCATTTCGCGGTAGATTTTCTCTTTGATCCCCGAAAGCCTTCAGACTCTACTTCCTTACCATCGAAAGTTAAGGTAACAATATTGCTAACAGGATCGCCACCGTTAAATCCAGGCGTTACTCTGGTAATCGTAATAGCTCCTTCTTTTTGTTCCGTTTTAACAGAAGTGGCTGCCCTGGCAAATTCACCCAACTCACTTTTTTCTCATCCAGTTTCCAGTCTCCTGAGAGTGCTGCACGCTGTGCGAATAAGCTGGAGCTGGCTAATGTTACGATAGTAACAATTAGAATCTGTGTAAATGTTTGTTTCATACAATTGTTATTTTTCTATTAATAAATGAAAATCTGACAGTAAACACCGAGGTAATTATTACTTATTCTCTATCCTGAAATAATCGAAATCGGCAAAGCCGCCCATATGTTTTGTAGCATAGTTAAACAGTCCATAGCGATAGCCCATAAAATGGGGAATAGTATAGGCCATTTTTAAAGTTGTGCCAATAGATGTCCATGTTTTACCATCAAGGCTATAGAAGAAATTCGCGACATCTTTCTTGTTAGTGAAATCGCAGGTAGCCTTTAAGTAAATAACATTTTGCTGCAATGGCACTGTAGCGGCTGTCACCGGTTTGTTATCGCTGGCGTTGATCATTAAAAGTGACTTGTTATCGCCTTCAACCTTTACACCCAGTATACCATAGTTTCTTTGCAGTAATGTGATACCTGCAAAATCACCATCCTTCATATTCGATACATCTATGGAAGTGACACCCGAAGATACAGGGCCGATGGTGCGTTGTGTAAGTGTATTACGCACCTGAAGAAAATTAGTATCCACACGGCCTGTTGTTAACCTTAAATAACCTTTTCGCGCGCTCACTGACCAAAGATCATTTACCGGATTGTGGTTCCACTGCCAAACCAAAGGTAACCGGAGCGCTCCCTTCTTGCGGGTAAACTCATCAGAGGCCACAATGCCGGGTATCAATCCTTTCCCTGCAGGAAGATCCAGGAGCATAGGCACTTTTCCATTTTCATCACCCATCATCGGCCATCCATCCACCCATTTTACAGGAACGAGGTAAGGAATTCTACCTACCGCACCATAATCCTGGAACAGGTAGGCAAACCAGCGGCCATCGGGCGTATCAATTAAACCTCCTTGTGCCACCCCTTTATCCTGTAAACCAATTTTACCTTCCCAGGGGCCGGTAATTTTATCTGCCCGGTGAATAATTACGGAACGTTGTCCACCCGGAGGCCATGAAATATTGAACAGGTAAAACTTATCGCCCACCTTAAATACCTGAGAACCTTCAGCCGGTAAACCGCCGCGTGCGCCTTCTTTGGTTGTTGGCAAGGTGGCATTCTCTATTACTACACGATCGGTTCCTTCTTTTACTCCCGAAAGATCTTCTTTCAATTCAGCCAATCTTAACTTACCGCCTCCATACAACATATAAACTTTACCATCGTCATCAAAAACCAGGGAATGATCATGCATCATGGGTTTAAACTCTATCGCTTTCCAGGGCCCTTTTTCGATGTCCTTTGTGGTATAGATGTAGGTTTTCCCGGTAGTTTGTGCAAAAGTAGATACATAATAAGTGCCTTTATGATAACGAATACTACTTGCCCAGGAACCTCGTCCATAAGTATTTTGGCCGTTATCTAAGTTCATCGCATCTACCCCCACCTTATTAAGTGTGTCGTAACAATATCCAATCAGCTTCCAGTTGACCAGGTCGGTAGATTTCATAATGGGCACACCAGGGCTCATGTGCATAGTAGTACTGCTCATGTAATAATTCTTTCCTACCCGAAGAATGGAAATATCCGGTACATCTGCAAAAATGATGGGATTTTGTGCTTTCTGCACTTGTTGCGCCTGTATACCTGCTACACCTAACAAAAGGAGCAGCAGCGAGCAAAAAAATATGTTTTTTTCATCCTTGTATGGTTAATTTTATTATCCGTTAGTTTCTGCGATGGAACCTTGTCAGCCCGTCTAATTGGCCAATTATAGCACTGTTTATATAGATTTTGCCAGCTCTGATTAAGCATCGTTTAAACCCTGTTCATAGCGAACTGGGATTATATTTTTGGTTTTACCAATCTTATATAATAAAGAGGCCCGGCGGTGTTGGGCTCTGTTGCCTGAAACTTAACCCGTATAAAGTCTTTCCCGTTCAACATAGCTGCTGGTATAACATACTCTACTTCTACCATATCAACACGATTCCACTTATCTTTTAGATTTTCAGTCAGTATTTTCTGATCGTCTATATAAATATCAAAAGTTCTGTTCCCGTTTTCAGCGCCCCAGTAACGAATCCTCAAAGCCAGGTTAGTTTCTTTAGCTGTAGCCAGGTTGTAACTGAAGTAACCTCCTGCAAGTGCTTCTCTAAACGCCTGGTTATGTGAATTTCCTTTGCGTGAGCGGTCGCTTTGCATTTGGTGATCTACTTCGGGCTGTTGCTCGCCAGGGGCTACAAAATCTACCGTTCTTTTTCCAGATCCAGCTTCTCTTTTTCAGCGTGCGCTATAGAATCTATGTAATTGTTGTATTGGGCAGGTGTTAAAGCCATCCAATACATCATATAACGCGTATCATGTATACGGAAGAAAGGCTCTAACACTAAGTCGGCGTTGTTAACGATGTTCAGGTTACGTGCAAACGTAAACTGCAGCGGCTTGCTTTTTACAGGAACCAGTTTTTGCGTTATATCTTCCTCTTATCTGAAATTAATACAGGTGCCTGATTCACGGGTAGTTTCTCACCATGAGCTATATGGCTCCATCTGCCATCATCAGCGATCAGTCCTCTGATATTTTTGTATCGGTTCGGGCACTTAATAAAATGGGGCCGTGCATGATGGCGACATACTCCGGCACATGAAGCATGGGTTCGATGATGGTACGCATGGGTAATTCGACCTGTATCACATCCCCTTTCTTCCAGGAACGATTAATGGCTATATAAGATGAAGGTTTTTGCTGATACGGAACCTGCTTACCATTAACCAGAATTTTTAAAGCGCCTTCCTTTACCCATGAAGGATAACGAACCATTAGCGTAAACCTGCCTGCACCACCGGTCACCGATAGTTTGGTTGTGGCTTCATCAGGAAATAAAGTTTCCTGTTTTAGCCTGATTCCCTTTTGCTTCCAGTTCAACTCAGAAGCAATAAATAAATTGAGGAATAAAGAATCTTTGCCATGTGTATATATCTGCTCTCCATATTTGCCGTGATTCTCCATCCCGCTTCCTACACAGCACCACATAGCTTCGTTAGGCGCTGAGTAAACCCTGTAATGGCGCGGACGTGCAGGTGTGAAATATACATACCCTCCATGCTGTGGATGTTGCGTTGACAGTACATGGTTGTACAGCGCTTTCTCATAAAAATCCATATACTTTGCCTCCGGGCGTAACCTGAAAAGCCCCTGTGACAGCTTTAGCATATTATAAGTATTACAGCTTTCCGGCCCTTCCACATCACTTATATAATCTCTGTAAAAAGGAACGCTAGGAAAAAACTCCCTGCGGCTATTGCCACCAAAAGCGAGGGAACGGGTACCGGTTACGGTCTCCCAAAAAAACTACCGGCCTGCTGATATTGCGGATCGCCTGATAATTCTCCAACACGCTCAAACCCAACAGCCTTGGGCACCTGTGTATTGGCGTGCTTATTATCCAGGTTATCGATACCTTTTGACAGTGGTTCTAAAAATTCTTTATGAGAAAAACTTTTAGCAGCGGTGAGATATTTCTCAGACCTGGTCATTTGATATGCGTCAGCCAACACCTCGTTCATACCACCATGTTCGTTGCCAAGCATACTGGCCATTTGTGCATCTGAAAGCCCGCTTGTAATATCAAGCGCCCAATCGCAAAAGGCCAGAAACAGCTTTCGCGCATCGTCACTTCCTCCATACATCCATCCATCTCTTAACCCTGCATACATTTTATGAACATTATACCAGGGAACCCAATACTTCCATATAGGAGCAATATCACCTGCTTTAATTTTGGGCCATAAGGCTTTTCCATCAGGTACAGCGCCAATATAACCCACTGCCCAATCGGGATATAGTTTACCATTCGCCTGCATACAAGCCTTAAGTTCAGCAATCATGTAGTCCATTCGCTTTTTGCACTCCGCATTACCGGTAGCTGCATAATTGATGGCCAGCGCCGTTAAATAATGCCCTCCTACATGACCATCCAAACCCTCCCAATTCGGATAGATCTCTGCCTTAGCTGACAGCCCGGCTTCTTTTCGATACCCCGCCAGTAACCTATCTACATCGTATTTTAAAAGCACCTCTATATTCAGGTCCTGCGCATGCTTAAAAATGCCGCTGGTTACTTTTACATCGTTTAAAGAAAAAGTATTGCCATAGAGCTTATCCTGTGAATGAACAGCACCGTAAGACATGAGGGCATATACACCGGCAAGAATGCATGCTTTCAAAGATGTTCTGTTCACTTTTCTTATACTTTCCTGTTCTTGTAAATACTTCATAATTTTTCATTTTCGTATGGGGTTGGTTATACCGTTTCCCATCAGCTACCGGTGCAATCAATTCACTTTATCAACCCCTGTATCTGTTTCTACGATTTTTTTATTGTTCCATCGTCATTGTAAAACAGGTAGTCAACTTTTACAGAACGCCTGTAACTTCCTCCGCCAGGCATTGATCCATCATGGTAAAAGAAATAGGACCTGCCCTTAAAATCGATTACTCCCGGGTGAGTCGTTGAGCTGTTTTTAACCGGGTCCTGGATTCGGCCCCGGAGGTCCAGGGTCCACTGATATCGGTGGCAGTAGCATAGTCAATACTGCTGAAAAGATTCTTTTTCTATAATGGTCAAAGCAACCCACAGCAAACGCAATTGACAAATACCCGGTAAAAATAGTTGTCAGTTTTACAATTATTCAGCTAATATACAAAAAATTACAATCGATTGCATTCAAAGAAAAATAATTGCTGCCCCTCCTACTTTTTATATATTTTATAACTGACTCCGGCACGGGTAGCCAAATCATACTCGTACACTTTGTTTAAACCGGTTCCCCTGAAAGATGCCTTCTCCGAAATTAACGGTTCAGCTATGGAGTATTTTGTAAATAACGTGTTAGGATTATTTCCTTTCGCTGGTTTCACATGGACAGCTTTCAATTCGTTGTAAGCGCGCAGACGCAGGTTACCTCCCAATTTCGACAAAACGGAAACTTCTATCACTTCCCCGTTTTTCCATTTTATAGCGAACTCATATCCGCCGCGGGCTACGATCCCGGATACGGAGCCATCTTTCCAGATATCGGGCACCGCAGGCAAGAGATGTACCGCTCCATCATGACTTTGCAAGATCATTTCAGCCAGGCCGGCGGTTAAGCCGAAATTACCATCAATCTGGAATGGAGGATGTGCCGTAAACATATTGGGATAAGTTCTTCCATCCTGATTATTTCCTCCTGCCAGGGTGAGCATATTGTTAACGATCGTGTAAGCATGATTACCATCTAATAAACGTGCCCAGAGATTTATTTTCCAGCCGATGGACCAGCCGGTGGCTTTATCTCCCCGGTAAATCAACGAGTTGCGGGCTGCTTCAAATAATTTTGGATGCGTATAGGAGATACCTGGTCGCCCGGGTATAATCCGTATAAATGAGATAGGTGACGGTGTTCATTCTTAGGATCGTCGTTATCTTCCAGCCACTCCTGTAGCTGTGTATACTTACCTATTTGCATGGGAGGCAGTTTTTTGGCCATATCTAAGAGTTTAGCACGGTAAGCCGTATCACCACCCAAAATTTTGTTGGCCTCCGCAGTTCGTGTTAAAATATCAAACACCAGCTGGTTATCCATCGTAGTTCCTGCCGAAAGCGGGCCCTGCTCAGGTGAAATCGAGGGCGATACCACCATCCATCCGGTTACCGGATGCTTAATCAAAGAGCTGAGGAAGAAATCGGCCGAACCTTTCATAGCAGGATAAACATCCGCTAAGTATTTCTTATCACCGGTGTATAAATAATGTTCCCATAGATGCTGGCTTACCCAGGCGCCACCGGTGGGCCACATTCCGGCGGCCGCAAAATCAATGGGACCTGTTACCCGCCAGATATCAGTGTTGTGATGAGCAGTCCAGCCGTCCGCTCCGTACATCAGTTTCGCCGTTTCCCGGCCTGACTGGCTCAATTCTTTCACCATCTGTATAAATGGCTGATGATTCTCTGACAAATTGGTGACCTCGGCTGGCCAGTAATTCATCTCTGCATTGATGTTGATGGTATATTTACTATCCCAGGGCGGATACATAGCATTACACCAGATGCCCTGTAAATTAGCAGCCTGTCCACCCGGTTGAGACGAGGAGATCAACAGGTAACGACCAAATTGGGCCAGCAATGTAACCAATGAAGGATCCTGTGTGTTACGGTAATTAATGATCCGTTGCGTAGTCGGCAATTTTGATGCTTCAATATTTTTTCCCAGGTCCAATTTAAAACGCCCAAATTGCTTACCATAAAACGCAGAATGCTCTTTGATGGCTGAAATATACTCTTTGGTCATCGCTGCCGAAAGGTAACCCGCTGCTTTTTTTCATAATCGGCCCCCACTGTTTTGTAGTCAATAAAGTTGGTACCGATAGATATATAAATCGTTGCTACGGTAGCGCCCGACACTGAAAGCGTACTGTCGGTAAAAGACACTTTACCCTCATTGGTTTTTACGGCCGAATGTGTCTGATATATTATTTTAGCCTCAACACCCTCGTGGTTGGCTCCCTTAGCTTCCATTACCAACACGTTGTTTTTAGCAGACACCTTAAACGATGCCGGTTTGGTATAGCTTAGGTCAAAATTCACTGCTCCTTTTTTGCTGGCGGTAATGTGCATAATGATTACATTATCTACAAAAGAAGAAAAGGTTTCACGCGTATAAGTTACACCATTTACTGTATAACGGGTTAGTGCCACAGCGCGGCTGATGTCCAGTTCGCGGTAATAAGCGTTATTATTTTCATGCCCGGGAAATTTAAGTATCACACTACCCGCGGTTTGATAGGGCATCCCGTGTGCTTTGGTAAAAAAGTTTCATTTACCAGTTTATCGGCCTCACGGGTTTTCCCTTCGAAAATCATTTTTTGAACCTCAGGTAATGCTGCCAGCGCCTTCGGATTGTCATTTCGGTGCGGCCCGCCACCCCAAATCGTTTCTTCATTCAATTGCAGCTCTTCCCGTTGAGGTATACCATATACCATAGCACCTAAACGAGAATTACCTAAAGGCAGTGCTTCAACCCAGGTTTTAGCGGGTTCATTATACCAAAGTTTCATATCCTGCCCTTTAGTTTCAGCAACAAAGAAAAGTAAGGCAAATAATAGTACCATAACCCACCAGCCTCTTTTAGCACTGACCTGTTTTGTAACGAATGAGATGGTTGTAACCTGAACCATAATAATATATTTTGTGTTTTAAATAAACCGGGAGCCAGCAATTTACTTTAATACAAAGCCTCCGGAAGCCTGCATCTCTACCTCCAATTCACCGTTTTTCTTTACACTTATTTCTTTTAGAAAAGTCATTTTTTCTTTATCATCGTTATACATACTTACTTTTCTGCCGGCAAACATGGGTAATTGTATCTTAATTTTTACGGGGTCTTTCTGCCCGTTTACTCCAGCAACATACCATTGATCATTATGTCGTCTTGCAATAACCGCATATTTGCCGGGATAGCCATCTATGTATACCGTTTCGTTCCATGTTGTGGGCACGGTTTTCATAAAATCAATCTCAAATGCCGCGACATCAGTGAGGTTGTTCGGTGTTAAGCCAAACATCTGTACAGGATTTTGGAACAGAACAGCTGTAGCTAACTGGAAGGCATCTGTGGTAAGGCGCTTATTACGTCCTTCGTTGCTTTTAACCAGGTACTTGTTTAATAAACTTCCGCCAAATTCCATACTCGCCACCGTATTGCGGATAAAAGGATGAAGGGAGGCATTATAGGCCTCTGCTTCACGTATGCCCTGAGAAAAGATGAGCATTTCAGATGCAACTACCGCTTCAGCACCGACAAAATTGGGATACATTCTTTCCCAGCCCCGGGGTAATGTAGAGCCATGAAAAATGATCATCAATCCATAATCATTTGCGTCAGATAATATATCTTCATAAAGGCGCATTGTTTCCTGTTTATCGCCGCCAAGGAAATCTACCTTCAAACCTTTTACTCCGGCGTCTTTCAGCCATTTCATTTCATGCTTACGGGCGATTGAGGTATTCATTTTATTTTTAGGTCCCTGTGGCGCATCGTTAAAGGAGCCATTTGAGTTATACCATAAAAAAACATCCACTTTTTTTGAGTGGGCATATTTTATCAGCTCTTTCATGCGTTCTTTACCAATATTGCTATCCCAGAAAGCATCCATCAATATATACTCGTAACCGAGAGCAGCGGCCAGATCAATATATTTCACCTGGTCATTATAGTTCATACTGGCATCCTGCCAAACAATCCAGCTCCAGGTTGATTTTCCCATTTTATACCGCAGGGAAGGCTCGTATAAGGGATCAACCACATCGTAAGGTATGGTTGTTTCCACAATAGGTTTAAGATTGCTGCCTACTGTAATGGTTCTCCAGGGCGTGACACCTGGCAAACTGATAGCCGCACCTGTACTACCAAAACCATTATTCTGTTTTGCATTAGGATAAAGGATGGTATATAAACCATCTTTAGTACCATCGCTTAAGTGCGAGGCGCAATACAAGCTGCTTACACCAGTTTCTGAGAGCAATACCCAGCCATCTGCTCCGATACGAAATAAGCCGGGAAATACATAGCCATCGTTGTTACGTGTAGCTTTGCCTAAAGGCCCGTCAGCTTCATAACTACTTTCGTAACTGGGTGCCGTACGTGCAAAACCGGTCATAGAGCCCATCATAGCGGAAAGAAATGTGGTGGTATACGCCGGAAATTTATACCCTGTAGTTTCAGACTCTATTACACAGCTCTGGCGGTCTTTCCAAACCGGCAGCTCGTATCTGAATGCAATATCATTATTGCTAACCTGGAAAACAATATTTACTTTTTGCTGTTTTGCATTTTCTATTGAATAAACCAGTTTATTGGCCTGATACCGAATATGTGATTTCTTGATGCGGTCCTGAGTATAATTTTTATCAACTACTCCCTCTTCCTTGCTTAAGTATTTTATGCCACCAGAAAAATCGCCTTCATTGGTTTTAAATCCAAGCGGAGAATTCTCCAACATAACTTTTCCTTTGTAAGCTACCGCATACTCGGCCCTGCCATTATTTAGGGTTACATTTACACTTAATTGCTTGTCGGGGCTCAATACCGTTATGTCCTGTGCCCAACTATTTGCTGATAGCAAACCCAAAGCGGCTGATAAAATAAAACACTTCATTCTTAGTACTTTGTTTAAAAAATGGTGCTCGTTAAACAAGATTTGACCGCACCAAAATCTCCAATAGAATTATGACATAATGAAAAAAATTTTTGTATGACAATTTTTTCCATAATTCACCGGGTTATAATAAAATTTTAATAATCCAACACTATACTTTCTTTGCAGTACACCAAAAGTCATCTACACTTATATAACTGCCTAATGATTTGGTTTCATAATTGAATATAGCAACCTCACTTCCCACAAAAAGCGTTCTGTACTCCAATACATAAACTCATCTAAAAAAGTTGGTATATCTTAAAACAGATAAACAGCATGCCGCCTAATTTTAGCGACTACTACTTTTACGACAACTATGGCTGAATATCATTACCGGTAGTAGCGTATAAGCCAATTAAAGCGCCGGTAAATCCTCCGGCCACATTGGTGGAAAGAATATCGCCCGACACAGGATCGCCAACGCTGTGAAAGCTGGTTCCGTCTGTTGAGTAGCTAAAAGTATAGTCATCCTGCTGCGAAGCAGACACCTTCAATTGATAGGTTTCCTTACGTCAACTTTTGTGCTGGCGATTATTGTTGACGGTACGATGCTACCCTGGCGGGGAGGTCCGGCCTGTCTTTCTCTTGCATTTTTGGCAAGTACCAGGTAATAATCATTTTCTTTTTTAGTAATGCCGAATACATAATTAAATGCTTCGCCCTGGTAGCAAACGATCCCTGCCAGGTCTTTGCCCGATCCCGGTACATAATTCATAGTTACTGCAGCTTCAAAGCTCGCGTGCTGTTGCCTGTGGAATAATGCCGACACCGGGGCTATCGCTTTAATATTGGCTTCAAATGGTTGAATGCGCACACCTCCTTTGGGAACAGTAGTAATAAATTCTTCACGTGGACCTCTCATCGCAATCCACCTGTAATCCAGGTTAGATGCCGTAAAATTATCGTTATAAGTAAAATTGCCCGAAGGAAAGAAACCATTCTTACCGGTTTGATTGGCTACGCCTTTCGGAAGTTTCAGTTTCGGTTTCAAAGGAACCAGTCCGTTTTGATAAACAGGAAAAGTGCCCGACCAATCTACCGGGATAAGAAATGTTTCCCTGCCTGTATTTACACGGTCTTTGGCATTGGGTCGGATACCCAAAAATACAGCGTAATACTTACCGTCTTTTCCTTCTACCAGATCAGCGTGGCCTGCCCAGTCCACTTTTTCTTTCCTGTCTTTGGGGAAATATCTTTGCGTCAGGATAGGGTTAACAGGCGCGGGCACAAATGGGCCCTTAGGATTATCGCTCATAAATATCACCTCGCTGTGCCAGTCGCCAGTTCCGCCTTCTGCACACATGAGATAGTATTTACCATCTTTTTATACATATGAGGTGCTTCTATCCAGATAGGTTTTTGCGAAATATCTACACCCCCATCTACCAGCACCACATCTGTACCCGGAATTACTTCATCTTTCTCAAGATCATACTCCCATTGTCTTATAATACGATGCCCATTATACAAAATCTTCGAGCGATCGGCATGTTCATCATTATGAACAACATAAGCCTTACCATTATCATCGAAGAAAAGAGAAGGATCTATTCCCGGGAAATTCAACTTCTTTACCTCTCCCCATCCCTTAAATGGGTCTTTCGTTTTTACAACCATATTACCAATTCCGCCGGCGATTTGCGTGGTGATCATATAAAAAGTTTCATTGGCTTTATTGTACTTGATAGAAGGCGCATAAATGCCAGCCGAAATACCTGCTTTTTCCACCTTCAATTGAGAAGGCCGATCCAGTACGTGTCCGATCTGCTTCCAGTTTACCAAATCAGTTGAGTGAAAAATAGGAACACCCGGGAACATTGAAAAAGAGGAAGCTACCAGAAAGTAATCATCGCCCCTTCGAACCATGCTGGGATCGGGGTAACATCCCTGAAGAACAGGATTGTAAAACTCATCTTCTTTCAACGGATTGTTGATGTAAACAGCATCATTTCCTGTGTAAGAAAACTGAGTAAAAACAGGAGCATTCGTACCCACTGCAGCCTGCACGCTTTTCTTCTTTTGTGCGGTTGCGTTAAACGACAGCATTAGCAAAGCTGTTACTGCCAGCGATTGTAATTGCGAAAAACCAAACTTTAGCATTATACTCTTTTTATATTTTTAAATTTACAGGACGCTATTTTGTGTGGATAATCTGGTATTTGCCACTTAAATGCATCAGGCAAAACAAATACAGCAAACCATCATAATAGGCGTCGTAATAGCCATCTTCAAAAGGCTCGAGTTTTGCATTCCATAATTTATGAACGAAGTCGAGACTATTGTTGTTATTGTTCATGAGTGATGCCGATGCCGCAGTAGCGATCAAGCCTATGGAGTGTCTCAGTTTTTTTACAGGACCAGCCTGCAAGATAAAATCGGGACGGCTGCCATCTAACTCAAACTGGTCATAGAAATTATCGATACCCCTGGATCTTAAAAAGTTCTGAAATCGTTGCGCATAGCCGCGCTGCCATTCCCTGTCTTTACCGTACCACACATAATCCATTGCAATATTCATAGGTACGCGCCAGGAGTCATATCTGAAAGCCGCAGGCATCCATCTTGTAGAATGAGGAGCGCCGCTAAACTCAGCATAGTCGGGATTGAGCCCGGTTACAGGATGAGTAGTGCGTTTAAAAAAGCTCTTGATGTGTCTGCGCAGGCGCGATAGAAATCTTCATGCCCATCCTTTGCATACTGTGCCCATACTTCGTAAAACGCAGGTAAATGATAAGAAGGATCCGTCCAGTTATAGTTATTGCCTTCCGGCACAAAGCTGATCTGTTTATGTTCGGTGTTAATCAGGTTATATATGTTACCTGTGCCGTCTTTTTCCACATTTCATCTAATATAAAACGGGCTTCCTGGTAATAATCAATACCGGTACTATTACCCCATCTATTAGAAGCAAACAATAAAGCCGTTATAAAGTAAAATTCTCCATCGGAAGCTGATCCCGGTGAATTAGGCTTATTGGTTTTAGGGTTAATGCTCCAGGCGAAATATCCTTTACGTGGGCCTTCCTGGTGCTGCGCATATTTCTTCGACCATCGCCAAATACGGTCAAACACCTCTTTTTTATTCAGCTGAACGGCCACCATCATCCCATACGATAACCCTTCGGTCCTCGCATCGCGGTTCTTCACATCCGATACATAAGCCAAAGAGTCTTCCACTTCGAAATAAATTCCGTTGGGGCTTTCGAAAAGATCGCTGTATGCTTTGGAAACTTTAGCATCAATATCTTTCTGCTGGTATCCGACCTCTATAAACAGATTCCGGTATTTACCGGTTAAAATAGCCGCGTCTTTCGCTGGCTTAGCGCCTGTTTGCGCCCACGAAACCGGTGAGCCGAATATTACCCATAACAGAAAGCTATATACTCTTTTCATACCTGAACTGTTAATCGTTAGTTTAATTGGTAAATAAATTCAAATCAATTGCCTCACCCATTTTCTTATATCCAGCCTGGTTAGGGTGCAACCAATCTCCATTGTGCCAGTCAGAGCCTATTTTCTGAGTTTCATTTGTATCCCGCATGATCTTGTCAAAATCAATAACTGTGTCAAATTTATCGGTAGTACGAATCCATTTATTGACGATATCCCGCGCCTGTTGACGGTATGGAGCATCGTAAAAGACTTCTCAAAAGGCAGTATCGTACAGCCGTATACTTTTATTCCTCTGGCATGTGCTTTATCGGCCATCAAACTATATGCTTCAATTAATTCCTGCGCCACTTTGGGCGCTTGTTCCGCATTTCGAATACCACCTATATCATTAATACCTTCGAGTATTAACAGCCATTTTACACCGGTTTGCGAAAGTATATCCCTGTCAAAGCGGCTCAGGGCCGTAGGTCCTAATCCCCCTCGTAGAACACAGTTACCTCCGATACCCAGGTTCAGCATGCCTACCCCTTTTGTAGCTGTATTATGCAACAATCTTTCTGATAAGATATCAGTCCACCTGTTTTGCATATTCGTTCCGGAACCCCGGCCATCTGTTATGGAGTTTCCCAAAGCAGCTATGGCAAAAGACTTTGCATCAGCCTCTACATCTATGCTGTTAATAACGTACCAGTGGTCGGTTGTTACCGCATTAGCGAAATCGGCAGATCCTATCTGGTTACCTGTAAGTATATAGGATGTGGTTCTTGAACCCGGATGGCCTGTAGTACCGGGCGATGTATCTCCAAAATATATTGTAATGGCGAGCTTTGACCCTGGGGCCAATTTAAAAGTCAACGGGTCTGAGTAAACCTCGCCGGACGGCTGCATGGTAACCGATTCTGTTGCATTAAATTTCAATATCTTCTGCGTGGATGCATCAATTAAACTGCCTTCTTTTGCTACGGCAATTGCAACAGTTTTCATTGTTACCGGCTCTTTACTAAAGGCATTGGAAAAACGAAGGCGCAAACGCTCGCCGCCAATAGAGACCCGTACTATCTGCCTGATCGTGTTATTATCAAGGCCTGGCTTTGGCGGCATATTGTTGGGTTCTACGAGCTGCGGTGCCGTAGCCCAGGTACCTGCCCATTTTTTCGGCTCATTATTCTTAGAAGAGCTGTATTGCCTGCTGTTGCTGCAGGATGCCAACAGGCAATAGGCAATCAGTAATACGAAAGAACCTGTTAGTATTTCTTTTCTTTTTTGCGCATTCCTTCTATATTACTCAACAGTAATCTTTTTACCTAACAATGCCAGCATGGTTGCCGCATACCTCCGGCCCAACTTTCTGTATCCGGCAGCGCTAAAATGTAACCTGTCTTTTACTCCTTCGCATCCAACAGAAGAAATCACATGAGCATTAGGAATAACCTGCGGCAAAGTGGAGATGATTTTGTTCATACTTGCGCAGGCGCCATTCTGATCTTCAGATACAAGATGACCAGCCAGCAAGGGTACTGACCCAGGTTTCAAGTCCAAATCCTGCAACAGGTTATCGTAAACAGCTTTAACCTTTTTTGTCCATAAGGTATCGCCGGTGTTGGATTCTCCCTGGTGTAATAATATACCTTTTATCACTCCTGATTTTTGTGCTATGCGTGCCATGTCAACCAGCCTTTTATAAGGATTGCCACTATAGGCTCTAACGGTATTCTTCAACCAATCCGGAGAGTCATCAACATAAGATTGAAAATTATCTTTTTCGAACAACTCTATTTTGCAGCCGCCTACCGAAATGTTAATTACCCCCACAATTATATTTTCCGGCAGGTTTTCAAGCATAGTTCTTCCAAAATAGTCGACCGGCGTAAGACCCGTATTACAGCGCACCAAGGGAGGTAAAGCGGTATACCAATTGCCCTGTTGCCTGCCACGATTGTCGCAATCTACTGCAGCCAACACTTTGAACCGGTCGCTCACACCAATGCTATCTTCGGCCTGTGGCCTTGCGTGTCCTTCCATATTCGACTGCGAGACACAAATAGATGTGAAAATTTTTATCCTGGGCAGTTAAAAAATTCACTGTCATCTGTAGCATAAACAGGAATATCCATCTGTTGTACTTTTTAAAGAGCGTAGTCATTATGTTTAGTTAAATAGTAGCTGAGAAAAATTATACAAACTATTACACCAGACAGGCCAGGTATGTTCCAGCTTGTGTAATCTTTCAGTATCCATAAATGATTTTATAACCCACCGATCAGTTTTTTAAATCTTAAAAATAACCGCCCTCTCCAGCTGCTACCTGAACAACAGGGGAGCCAGTTCCTTTAAGCTCCGCGCCAGGTTTGAAACTCATGGGCGGTATTAGGAGATACATAAGAAACACTATTGAACGCTGCCGCCTTTAATTCTTCTACGGCCTTGATTACGCCATCAGGATTCTCTTTACTGCCACAGCTCAGGAAAATCAGTTTTACCTTTGATTTATCTTTTATATCTGCCGGGGCGTAAGTTCCGCCACTTAGCAGCGCATAATGAGAAAACACATCAGGATTAGCAAGCGTGACCATTTTGGTTTCCATTCCTCCCATAGACAAACCTGCCATTGCCCTGTTAGCCTGATTGGCAATGGTGCGGAAATGAGTATCCACATAAGGTATCAACTCTTTTACCAAAACTGTTTCAAATGAATCTATTTTAAAGTCCCTTATACGACCCCATTTAACCTCATTGGTCATTCCGTACGTCATTACAATAATAAAAGGCTTTACTTTTCCTTCGGCAATCAGGTTATCCATGATCAAATGAGCAAGCCCCTGGTTGGTCCACGCCGTTTCATCTTCACCCCAACCGTGCTGAAGGTATAGTACAGGGTAACGATTACCTATATCCTTGTTATAACCGGGAGGAGTGTAAACAAAAGCCCTGCGCGATGTTTGTGTACTTTTCGAAGGAAAAAGAATTTGCGACACATTTCCGTGCGGTACGTCCTTTAGTGCATAAAAACCCTCATCCTGAGCGGGTATTTCGATGCCGCTTTCCCAACGGGATGATCCGAAAAAATTCAATGCCCCCGGATCATTGAACTTACCTCCATCAACGGTAAGATTATAGTAGTGAAAACCCTCATCCATTGGACCTTCGGTTGTTCCGCTAAAAAATCCGTCTGTTCCTTTAACCAAAACAGTTCCACCTCTTCCACCCAGTCCCAAACTCACTTTAACACTATCAGCTGCCGGCGCATGCACTTTAAAGCGCGCATAGCCCTGAGAGTTGACCTGTGGATAGCCTTGTCCAGGTTGATTAAAACGCGAGGGCTTAAAATCTTCTTTTATGGTTTGCGCCATTAAAATCCCACCGGAAAAAGTGGTCATTAACAGCATCGATATCATTGTTCTAGTCATAATGGCCTATTTAGTTGTCAATCTATTTAAAAAGTAATGATGCGATCTCTTTCAGGCACCGCGCCAGGTTAAACACCATTCCCGGTATATTTACCGCTAGGGCCTCACACCTCCGGGCCTGCCACCAAAACTATTGGGGTTTACAGCTGGTTCAACCGACATTTTCCGGTAGGCGTCAAAACCCGAGGGGTTAACCGGTTTAAATAATAATTGAGAATACATATACAGGCCATTTTTCCAATGCTTAAAATCGTGATTGCCGGGTTCAATAAAATAGATGTGCGGCACATTTTTTTCTTCCAAATAGTCATGTGTACGCTTGCTAAACCCGATAAGACCATCACTGGCACCGCAGGAAATAAATAAGAGCTTTAATTGTTTTTTTGCTTTCTCCGGATCTGGCAATAATTCAGCGGCTGGTTTCGTATTAGGAGCAGACGAGAAACCACCTACCCAGGCAAATTTCTCCAGGTTACCCAAACCAAAATTCAACGATTGCCCTCCACCCATCGAAAGACCGGCGATAGCACGATGCTCCCTGTCTGCAAGCACCGGGTAGTTCTTTTCGATAAAAGGAATCAGGTCATCTATCAGGTCTCTTTCAAAAGTAGCAAAAGCCTGAACCTTTGCAGACTCCATTACGTTTCCACCCGCACGATCATCTTTCATCGCTCTACCGTTGGGCATGACCACGATCATCGGTACTGTTTTACCATCAGCTATCAGATTATCCAGTATTACTTGCGGCGTGCCGCCATTCAACCACTCAAATTCGTCGCCACCAATGCCATGCAGGAGATAAAGCACCGGATACTTTTTAGTTTTTGAAAAACCCGGAGGCGTGTATATCGTTACTTTTCTATCTACCCCTACTGTTTTTGAAGGGTAAGCTATGGTTTCAACTTTTCCTTTGGCTGTAGTGGCGCGAACCACATCAAAGCCCGGCGAAGCAGGTTGCACAGCATCCTGGGCAAAGGAGTAGCTGATTGTAGCAGCTAAACATAAAGAGACAATTATTTTTTCATTATACTATTTTTATAAAATGTTGTTTCCTAAAAAACCAAACGGAATGACGTGATACTTTCAGGGGAAATACGCACCCTAACCGTTTTTTTGTCACTGCTAATACTATTGTCTAACGAAGCCATATTCTTTGCCAATGTGGTTTCGACAGCAGATACATTACTAACGGCAGCGGGAACGGCAATATCTATAATTTTTGCAGCCGTACTCCTGTTTATAAGTACCATGGTTATATCATTTGTGCCTTCATAAGCCGTAACAAGAAAGCTTGCCTGACCTGCGGCATACTGTGCAGCAGCTATATTGCTGCCAAGGGAGGCTTCTATCCTTGTTCGCCCGGTGGCATATTTAGCATAATGAGACATAATATAACCTCGTTTGGTTATTTCTCCGTTGGAATAGATATACCAACCGGCAGGATTACCGGTATCCTTATCTTCGCCCATCATTCCGTAATATCTTTTAAGATACCAGTATACATAGGCATTGAAATTGTTGTTCATACAGTCATGCAATTCTTCTGCCAGTGTAGTTTTCAAAGAAGGTAACCACTCCCAGTCGTATTTCCATATAAAAGGCCAGTTTCTTGATTCGCTGTTGGCTGCCTGTTTATCAAATTCTTCATTAAACAAATGCTCGGTTACCCACACCTCTTTGTTATGCTGTTTTGCCAGAGGATAGTTGGATACCATGGTTCTAAAATTGAAACCATATAAATGCGTGGCAACAATATCAAAATTGTTAGATGTCTGCGGATCGTTCAGTAAGATATCGGTATAATCCTTTCTGAATTGAACCGTTTCGGATGCCATTAATTTTGTACCCAGGGAACGACCATACCCTTTAACAAAATCACGCATTTGCTCGGGGCTATAGGAACAACCGTCATACCCCACCTTATAGTCTGGCTCATTTTGAACGGAAACTGCCTCCAGCTCTATCCCCTCAGCTTTATAAAAATCAACATAGGATTTGATGTGCGCAGCAAAAGCACCATAATTCTCCGGCAACAAATATTCTCCATTCTGATTTCCATTAGTATTTAAAGACTTAAGATGGATAGGCGGCGTCCATGGGGAGGCAAAAGAATAGCGCCATGTTGCCTTGCCCGTTTGGCAGCTGCAAGCTCTCTGCTCCAGTTGGCCATACTCGGATAAAGCATAAGCCGTCCTATATTTAAACCAATTCCTTGCGGACCGTACAATTTATCGATATCTTGAAGAGATAGCTGTGTGTTACCGGTCCACGTAGGATTGATCATTCCACCAAACCCAGTAACCTTTTGATACCTTACCAATGGATTAATGGTTATTTTATCACTGCCTGAAAGCGGCGCCTGAGTCAACACCATTTTTTCTTCTTTACCGGTTGTAATATCTTTGATAACAATGTCCTGCTGACGCTGTTCCTCACCTAAATGTGGCTTTAAACGCACGTAAAGGCTGCCAGCAATAGACTGATCGCCCGAAGCGCCTCCGCTGCTGCGTGAAAAACCTGTAATAAAACCATCAGTCTGCGTTGTAATTGCCCAGCTGGTGCCAGACCAGCGAATCGCGATACTTATACTATCCTGATCGGCCCTTGCCGTAACAGTATTAGTGACAAATGATGCGTAGGAATTTCTGCTAGTCTTTACTCCTTCCTGAGTACCTTTCTTTGTACAGGAGATCAGCATAATTAGCCCATAAAAGGCTACAATTAAACCCATACCAGGCCAATAGACTGAAATTGATTTGGGGTTTTTACTTTTTTGATACTTCTTCATAAAGAGATTTTGAGGCAGCTCAACATCTAAACATACTACCAGGAGCAAACAGACCGTAGCTGTTACAGCAATCAATTTATAATTATCAAAACGACAATTATAGTGCTAAAGTAATGAATTTGGATTTAAAAATGATATCGATTGCATTATTTTTTGCAACAATTTTATACCATCATCAAAAGCAATCAAAAGACTACATTTCTTCGTAAAATAGCCAGACAAAACAGTTTGTTTCTTTATATATATGCTTATTCCAAGCATTGGGGAAGGAAAATTCCATCCCGTTAGTATATGAGCCGCCGAAAAAATGCGGACAAGTTGGTTTAATTTCCGCCTGGTTCATTTATCCCGCGCCGCAATTCTTCATAGAAAAACAATCGGTTTCATTATATTATAATACTTCAAAGAATGTTATTCCAGTCCCGGTTACTCCCGCCGAAGAGAGGCCCTGCACTACTACTGCGTATCGCCCGGGTAAATCAGAAGTATAAAAACTGCTACGGAAGGGCTTGCCTGATTGCAACAGTATATCGGGCTTCCAATGTAATACATTACGAAAGTCGGGCAAACGGCTTTCAAATTGTTTTTCGTTATCATAAACAGGTGCGTAAAACTCGCGCTGTAGTTGTAAGGCCTCATAATTCAACACCAATGTACTCTTGTCGAAATCATAGTTTTCAAGAGCAGGCCTGTAGGTCTTCCAATTCAGAACTCCGTCAAATACCGAGTTACCTAAAACATATTGCCGGGCAACTACATCCAAACTGTACACTTTAAAAGGGTCTAACTCAAAAAAGCGGGTAAAGTCAAAAACCGGAATACCATCCAAAAGGTTTAAAGGCGCATTGGGGAAGTATTCTTTCTTCTGAGCATTAATCACATGAAAGTTTACCTGCTTATTTTTTATACGTACATCGACAATCGATACAAATTCCCGCATTACTTCCTCCATTGAACTAAACCGGGTATATTTTTCAAGATCATAATTATAATCTGCATGCCTGTAAAATGCAGACGAATCAACGAATGCAGGCAGAGCCAGCTGTTGTAATTGTTCGGCGTTGTAAATATTGCGTACCTGGGTTCCAATGTGCTGGCGTAAAATAGTATTCGGATATTTAATATGGTTAAGAAATTGACGGGGAACAGTAGCTGTGTATTTTTTACTAAAAGGATCATCTATTGTAAAAGACAAATTGCTAACCTGCTGGCTTTGCACAATCAGTTGGTTACTTCCATAGAAACTTTTTATATCTGCTTTAATATTTCCCTCTACATCGCTCAAGGCTGTTTTGAATAAGGTAGTAGCAGACGATGCAGAAATAAACGCTGTGATGCCAGCTGCTGCCGAACCATTAGTTTTATCGGTAACCTTCCCGGTAATAATATGCCCCTGTAATTCAGGAACAAATTGATGAGTTATCTTTTGCCGGTTGAGCACTTGATCCCAATTAAACTTACGCCAACCCTGAGTCAGCAACAGTAGCTCCAGGGCTATCTTTGAGCGTACGTTACCCGGTGAAAAATAAATACCTGTATTTTCAAGAGGCCCCTTCAATTCAGAGGCAAGCAATAGGTATGCGGATATATCTGTTCCCGGCAGCTGTTGCAAAGAGTCCAGGCTGAAAACAGACATTGAGACGGAAGCACTATCTTCAATAGAGAGTCCATGAGCAGCCACCAACGTAATATCTACTTTTTCCCGCATGTTGTACTGACGACGGGTAGTTTCAATGTTAAGGTCCATTAGCCGGGACGGATGCTTGAAAACGATACGCTCACACAGCGGTGTGGCCTGTTCATTAAAGATGGTGATCGTTGATACGCCATCGGGTAACAAGGATTTATCTATAGCACTATTACCCACACCATTCTGAATGTTTAGAACCTGGCTATTCTGAGGTAGTCCTTTTGAGTGAAGCAAAACATATAACTTGCCATTACCATTACCCTTCGATTGGAGGCGTAGGTTGAATCCACTTTCGGTTTCTGTAACCTGCATCACCGCTCCCTCGCTATATATGGGAGGTAGCGTTGTTACAAAAGACTTTCCTGATGAGGTTAGGATAGCAACATGATAAGCGTTTCCCTGCGCGGGCGTAAAATTAAAAAAGCCAGCGCCATTATAAACAGGTTCAAATCTTTGTACGGTATCCGCTCCGGCAACCAGGTAGCCATAAAAATGCTGGTTGTGTTCAGCATCTCCATATAATTGGAACGCGACTTTGTTATCAACTCCCGATAGCAGGTTTCCTCCTTCGGGGAAGAAGCTCATTTTAAGTGATGGAACTCGCTTCTCTGTACCTGTAGTAATAACCGGCAACCTATTTATATTTAAGATGCGGATACTTTTTTCGAAAAAACCGCTGGCATCAAAGTTTTTCATCCAACGGCTGTAGGCCCTCAGTTTATAATTACCTGAATTAACAGATTGTGGTATATAAAACGAACCAATTCCAGCGGCATCATTCAAGGCTATTTTTGCCTGTAGTACAGGAATATTCGCGCTATCCAAAAGCTCTACATAACAGATTTTACTAAATTTCAAAGGTTTATTGGTAGCTCCGTCTGCAGCATATATTTTCAACCATATCAATTCGCCGCTTAAATAATATTCTTTATCCGTATGAACAAATAGCTTCTCAATAAGCGTGTTATTAGAATACTCCTTCAGCAGTTCAGCAATTTCACCTGTCACCGCCTGCCCTCTCCTTGCAGCGCCAGTGAATTAAACAAGATAAATAAGCAGCTGACAAAAACAAACCTTTTCATTCTTATAAATTTTTTTCTGGAAATGATCGCTAAAAAAAGATCGGGATGAGTACTTGCTTAGTTAGGCCAAAAGGCGGGTTTCACATTAGTAGCATTATTTAGGCGGCAATCTACACATTGCGCAGGCGCAGCAGCATACCTTCTTATTTGGAGAGTGACCGGATGGATAGAGTCTACAGTTGTAGGCACCAATGCAGAAGCATATTTTGCGATACTGTCAGGATCATTTGTAATTACAGACTGGTAGCAGGGATCCATATAACTCCAACCTGTTAAATCTTCTCTTTTTATTACGACACGCTTTTCCTTTTGCTGCGCAACTTCTACAAATCCTATTACGGTTTCATCAGGGTTACTTACACAACGAATATTACCACGCAGCAATGAAGGCTGAGGATCAAAAACGGAGCCCAGTTGCCCGAGTTCTTTTCATCATTTGTCTGAAACTATAAGCCTCCTTACTCAATTTGTACTGTTTTACCAATAAACTGTATACAACCTGCATCTTTTCTGAACCTGTCGGAACGAAATGAACAGGTGCAGATATTACATCCTTGGTTAATTTTTCAGTGGAACCCAATAGCATGGCCCTCGACCGCCCGGTTGCCCAGCATCTTCTCATAGTGGTATCAGCACGCTCGTCTGAAAACCTGTAGGCTACACCTGTTATGCGGTTTCCTGCGTCATATAAATATTTTAATGTAGGTATATAACGCGCCTGAATTTCCCAGGTATCTTCAAACAGCCACTGGTAATACCTTGCTGCGTTGAAATCATCATGGGTATGTATTGTAAAATTAATGCCGTTATTGCCCTGCTGCCAGCTTACACTATCGATGTCGGGTGTTTGCTGAGCCATTGTATAAGCTGATTCATACTGTTTTCCTTGGGCCTGTATTATTAAACGATATTTTTTTGAGGTTCTATCCGAATGTCTGAAGATGTATATACACCTTCAGACATCTCCTGCAAAGGATAGCTATCACCTGCATCACTCTGCACGGAAACAGTGGCACTTTTTTCCATAATCTCTGAGGGCGTTTCTGTTAACCGGGTAGTACGCGATAACCTGATCTCTGTTGGAGCCTGGCCATTGCTGATAAAACCGCTTATTACCAGATATCCTGTATCCGGCATGGCATAGTTGGCAAAATACCGATCCTTGCAGCCGTAAAATAGTACGACGGAGAAAAGCAGCCAATAAAATTTCGGAGATATAAGCATATACAATTTTTTTAAACATGAATGCAATACCTGCTTGCTAAAATTTAATATTAAAATTGATGAAAGGAATGGCAGTGCCGAATATAGAAAGCTTATAGCCATTTACAACTCCATTCTGAGACACATAATACACGGAGAATGGATTGCGCCTTCCTGTGAGATTGTATACGCCGATAGTCCAGGAATTATGTGTTTTCTGAGTTAGCTTATGATTTCCCGCAATATTCATTGAAAGATCCGTTCGGAAATAATCAGGTATACGATGTGCATTTCTGTCAGCATATAACGTTCTCGCTCCCCGTCGTAATAGAACCTACCTACAGGCAGCGTGATAGGACGACCGGTACTGTACGTAGTATTAACAGAGAAACTCAACCGGTGTGAAACCTTATAGTTTCCGATAAAAGTAAAATCATGCGGTTTGTCGTAATTGGCAGGATAGTAGTTCCCGTTGTTAATTATTTCACCGTTTAGCGGATCATCGGCTTTCAATAAAATACGGCTGTAGGTGTAACTAACCCAGCCGTTCAGTTTACCGGCAGTTTTCTTTATTAAGAACTCAGCACCATAAGCTTTTCCCATTGTTTCCAGCACATCCGTTTCGATATGAGGATTTAACAGCAACACCGCTCCGCTTTTAAAGTCGAGATAATTTTTGACTCTTTTATAATAACCTTCAACCGAAAGTTCAATTGTATTGGAGGCAACATTTTTGTAAAACCCTACAGAAAGCTGGTCACCAAATTGTGGACGTATATTAGGATCGCTCAACTTCCAAATGTCGGTTGGAGCCATCGCTGCCGTATTAGATAGCATATGAATATACTGCCTCAGGCTATTGTATCCTGCCTTAATTGAAAAAGTAGATGTAATGAGTTGCCTGAGCCCTATCCTTATCTCTGGCCCCTGGTACGTATTGATCACCTTATTTCGGGTATAGTCAGACGTACCAGTAATATTCTCCACGCTTCTTGATACACCAGCCGGGTAGTTATTAATAGAATAAGGGCCAAGATAGCCGTACAAAGAGTATCGTAATCCTGCATCCAACATTAACCCAGGTGTTACCTTAAAATTATCGCCTAAATATATAGCAGTTTCAAATGCCTGCTCTGCCGGCATTATGACACCCGAAACCAAAGAGGCATTTCCCACAGGCTGGTAATTTCCTGAATTCAGCTTATGAAGAGTAGCATTGAAGCCGAACTCAAGGCTGTGTTTGTTATTTATAGTATAACTAAAATGAGGCCTGAAATAGGTCTGCGCAATACTGAACGCCAGCGTGTACGCATTCACCGGATCTCCCTCCCCGTCGATGCGGTAGTCGTAACGGTCATGGCCGCCGGTAATAACAGAATAGAAGCGCGGATTAAAAGTGTGTTTCCATTTCAGCGAAAGGTTTTGGTTCTTGTAATGGAAAAAAGTATCTGTATTCAAATTAAAACGGTCGCTACTCAGGTAGGCATTGAGATGAATACTATTACGATCATTGAACTCATGATTAATAATCGCATTAATATCATAGAAAGAGGCTTTGCTATTTTTATACTCCTGGGGTAATTGCGTAAGCAACCAATCTGCATAGGTGGTTCGGCCTGCAAGTATATAAGACGATTTATCTTTCGCCAGTGGCCCTTCCAACTGCAAACGACTTGTAAGCAAACCAATACCTGCCGACCCCTCAAATTTTTTCTTATTACCCTCCCGACTATTTATGTTCACAACCGAAGAAAGCCTGCCTCCGTACCTTGCCGGTATACTTCCCTTGAAAAGCTCTACGTCTTTAACCACTTCCGGGTTGAAGGCCGAAAACATTCCAAAGAAGTGGGATGGATTATACACATTGGCCTCATTAAACAATATCAGATTCTGATCTGCTGCACCACCTCTTACATTAAGACCAGTACTGGCTTCCCCTACCGTTTTCACCCCCGGTGTTGTGAGTAACACACGCATAATATCTGCTTCACCAAAAACCACTGGCACCTGCTTGATCGTTTTGATATCCAGCTTTTGCACACCTAACTGTTCAGTACGTAAATTATTCATTTTCTGCGCCGAAACTACTACACTCTTCAATGTAATTGTACGGGTTTGCATGCTTACGTTTAACAAACCATTACCACGTACAACAAGTTTCATACGAACATCATCCATGCCTATATTCTGAACATTCAAGACATTGGTGTCTTTCGGCAGCATAAGTGTAAAAAAGCCAAATCTATCTGTGATCGTATTTATATTTCGCCCCTCAATATTGAGGGAGGCACCCACCATAGGCTCACCATTTCGCAGGTCCCGTACATAACCGTGCACTACGAAATTGGCTGTTGCTGTATCTTTGTTTCCTGCTTCCACAAAGTAGATTTTCTCCGGATCAATCGTTGCAGGCTTAAGAGAATCGATTATTGCAAATGAATCGCTGTTCGGAATACCTGAACCACCATTGTAAAACCAATCAGGCAAAGTGGTTTGAACAACCTGTTTGCCGGTTATATATACATAGCCTCTTTTATCTATTGAGTACAAAAGACGTGTATTCTTAAATCCCATATTCAAAGCTTCGTTCAATGGAATATTACTGAAAGCTACGGTTATCTTTGATGTATCCAGTTCGGCACTATTATAGTAAAACCGGTATTGACTTTGCTTTTCCAACGATTGCAGGAAAGTATGTATGTCGGTTTCGGTGTATGTCGCCGAAACCGCAGGAAGTTTTGCTACCTGGCTCTTCGAGGTTGCTACCATTAACAATATTCCTGTAACCAGGTATATCCGTTTGAAAAGTAATTGATAGGTTTTTCGCATTTTATTAATGGCTGCTATAATTTTTCATAGTAAGTGGCGACAGATTTCAAAGTACCCGGAAAATCACTTTTAATATCCGGCTTATTGCTTTTTATGAAATCTCTTACCTGGTCATTTTTATAGGCCTGTACCAGGCTTTTAACATTGGTTATTTTAAATGGCCGGCCTTCCTTGTAAACATAATAAACAGTGCTGTTTTTAAAATGATACCGGGTAGTGTTTTCACTAAGATCTTGCGACAATTCTTTTACCTGTTTGCCGTAAATAACACTTTTGTGCCCAGCAAAAACCAATTCGTAAAAACCAGTTCGCAGTTTTTCTTCTGATGCAGTTAAAGGAACGAACTTACGTCCTGAGAATTCGAAATAAGTAATTTCCTGAGGTGGAATTTCAAAAATTTTATAATTAACGGGATGTTGAATGAGCAATTTATCCTTATAGACATCGTAATTAATCAACACTTCTTTATACAATATATCATTATATACAACGCTACCTTTTATAAAATCTCTCGAACCGTTCCAAAAGGGTAAATTACCAGAAATGGTGTGGGCATAATCTATGTAAATAGGGCCATTAAATAGCGGGGCTTCCACCCCCATATAGCTTTGATACAAATCAGCAAGAGCTAACACTTTTTGATTTTCTATTGCATTTCCGCCGGTAGCTACCTGAGCACCAGCGTAAGCTGCACCACCCAAAAGCAGGCTTAGCATCATTATCGTTTTCATATATAGCAATCTGCTTTGTTAAAAACGGCCCCGGCTACCAGCGCTTCCGGGGCCTCTTGATTGTAACAAGTTTTATAAGCTACTTATTGGCCGGCTTTTACTTTTATTATATCAGCAACTGTTTTGTAGGAAAGTTTCCTGGAAAGATTTTCTCTCCAGATACCAACAGGTTCTCCTGACCTCCAGGAAGACGAAGCGGGCCTGTCAAAAGGACTCCAGAATGTAATACCGTAGCGTTGAGCCGGCGGAACCAACTCAAAGTATTTTTCTAACACATATTGATACATCTCTGCCTGAGCGGTATACTGTGCAGCTGTTGCCTGTGGTGTTTTAACGCCACCCAGGCTGATATCCAATTCGGATATTTTAATTATTTTTCCTGATGCCGCCAATAACCTGAAGTGTTCTGCTATATTTTCTTTATTTGTATTGATGTCGATATGCATTTGGGTGCCAATGCCATCTACCTTTGCCCCTTTGCTTTCTATATATTGCACATAATTGATCAGCCCGCGGCATTTAGCAAGATTGATTCCAGATTATTGTCGTTAATAAACAATTTATCGGTTGCGTTGGCATGCTGTCTTGCGAACTGAAATGCCGTCACGGCGTAGTCATAACCCAGGTAATCCTGCCAGTAAAATTCTCCAGCAGCCAATGTTTTCCCGACTCCTGTTTTAAGTTGTGTAGGGTTCGCGTCATCGAAAGGTTCTTTAACCACATCCCATGCAGTAACTACCGATTTACACGTATCGATCATCCCTGAAATAAATTTGTTCAAGGCACCGGTGATAATCGTTTTTTCTCTTCAGCAGTTTTTTGAGCATTCCATGAAATGATCACATTATCCATATAGTAATTTCCGAGCCGGTTCCTGATCCAAAAACCAGTGTAAAAGTTGTCAGTTCCTTTTCTTCAGCAGTGAGATTCAAATTACTAATAGGCAAAATAACCTTACCACCGGTAAGCCATACGTTGTCGGCCGCTCCAAAGCTGGAGGGCGAGCCGTAAACAGTTAATGCCCTGTTGTTGATACCCAGTCTCATACCAGACCCGAATAAACCGCCCGATCCAGGAGCAAGTATATCTAATGCTACCTGAGAGCAGTTACCTAGTTTTATCCCTGCCGGCAATGTAATATCTATTTTAGAAAACGACTGGTTAGCGGGTGTAGCAGCATTGCCTATGTGTAATACCTTGCTTCCACCGCCTTTGGGATCCAGCTCCACAACTGCAGTGCTGTTTCCGGTCATCGGGTACGCTTTACCAACTGCATCTGATTCAAAATTGACGGTAGTTATACCGCTGGCTCCTGTTATAAGACCGTTGAGATATGTGGAGTTTTGTGCTGTATGCCATGTAAGTACGTTTCCATAAACAAACTTGCCGGCGGCTTTTGCTACATTTAAAAACTTCTTAACACCGGTTAAATCTAAAGCACCATCTGCCATTACTACATCGCCGTGTCTCATCTCAGTTTCCAGAACAAGCTCGTCGAAGTTTCTTTCAGCAATGCGATAGCTCACATCCTGTGCGATATACCCTGCCGACGAAAGCGCCATTCCTAGTTTCAATACGGCGTTGGCTGATTTAATTGCCTGTAATCCGGGATAGGCATCAATCTCTTCCTGTAATACCACCGTTTCTGGCTTATCTACTGAGGTGTACTCATTAGATGAAAATTTGGCGCATGAGTTCAGCAAAAGTATTGCTGAGAAAGAGCATGCTAATGTTTTATTTATTTTAAACATGATATTTAAATATGAGGTCAAACAAACTATTTAGTTACAGGCGTAAACCATTCAGCTTTCACAGCCCTGTCACGCATTACCAAAGTATCTTTAGTGATAATACTACCGTTAATCTGCCTGGTATTTGCTCCCGTGCCAACAGTAATACTATTATAAGTTACCTGGTAGCTTAGGTACAGTGCATCCCGGTCTTTATTACCCCAGCTATTTTTTTCACCTCGCTTAACAAAAGAACCCGAACCTATTGCTGTAAAGCCGGTTGTACCCGAAGAAATTGTACAGTTGCCTGAATTATCGAACTTAAGTAGCAGTGTGCATGTAAAGTTGTTGTTATTATTATCCTGGAACAAAACCGGAAAAGTCAGTTCCGACAATGATTGGGTTGAGAGTTTGTTCACCTGGTCACTTTCTACATATTGAGCATGGCGCGTAACGGTTTTGGTAACATCGCCGGTCATAGCATCAGAACCTCTTCGCAGATAATTACCATGCCACTGATTTACAAATCTCACCGCATAGAGCGTGAAATTCTTAGCAGAAAGTATTGAGTCTGCACCACTGAGTGAGGTTAGCTTCATCGGAATAACATAAGTATTATTAATGGATTTAGGATCATTAAAGAAGGCATCTGTTAATTGAATATCAACACTGCCTGCAGCTGCGCCGGATGGAATAACAATACTGTTGGCTGCCGGTGTGTAGTAGTTGGCTGGCATTGGCAACACTTCACCTCCCGCAGCACTAAATAGCAATCCGCTTCCGAGTAATGTATTATCAATGCTATAACCTATGTTAATATCATTCCTGGCTTTATAACCTCCCCAAAAGCAGCAAAAATTTGAAACTTGTGTTGGTTATCTAAAGAGTTATCAACGGAAACGTCTTCTCCTAAAGTTATCGTTCGTACCGGGTATTGATACGCAAAGTATACAGTCTGATAATCGTAATCAGGAAAGTCCCTGTCGCGGTTACAGCCAGTAAACAAAGCTAGTAGCAAGATCAGCGATAGTATAATCGTTTTAATATTCATATGCTCGTTTTTATTAATTCGGAAGCTCTTTTTCATTTCATTTTATTTTATGGTCTATACTACCATCCTTTATTTTGTATCAACGCATTAAATTTCAGCATTTCGCTATTGGGTATAGGATTGGTGGTCATGAAACTCTGGAAGTCCCTGGATTCTACATTAATATAATTGTAAGCGCCACCAGTTATACTTACACCTTTTGCTCCCTCAGTCAGGTTTTCTTTCCAGCGACGTAAATCCCAGAAACGAATATCTTCGAAGCACAGTTCTAAACGGCGCTCGTTCCTGATCAGCTTTCTCATTTCTTCTTTATTATTTTTAACCAGTTCGAGGTAAGCATCGCCATTGGCTATTCCAATACCAGCTCTCCGGCGTATTGCTTTTATTACATCATAGGCAGAATAAGCATGTCCGCCATTACCTAAAGGCCCCCAGGCTTCGTTTGCAGCTTCTGCATAATTTAAAAATATCTCGGTGTAACGAACGATCGGTTTGATATGTCGCTGACCACTGGTTGTAGTAGATGTAAATGTTACACGGCTGTGCATTAATTTCTTCAAATAATAACCTGTACGGGTAGAGGTTGCCTGCTTCAATAAGCCATCGTTGGTGGGGCCATCTGCAGCTGTATTTATCGCGGTTGTGCTGGATGACAAAGTACCACCATTCACAAGCACGAACATTTTAAGACGTGGATCACGGCCCGTATAAGGATCGGAAGGATTATAACCGCTTGCCGCATCAGAAATGGGATAACCATTTAAAGCCGGAAAGGCATCTACCAGATTCTGGGTCGGATTGATACGACCATTACCAAACATTGTTGGCGGATAATTGTCTCTTTCAAGTCCGGAGCCGTTATCTTCCCAACTTGCTCTCCAAAGTACCTCGGGAGGATTAACTCCAACCGATAAACCATTTATCTGGTCGGCAATTGCCGTTGTACCTCCGTACCACTCCAATCCCGTTGCAGCAAGACCAGCCGGGCCATTAATCAGATCAAGGATTGCTGCTGCATCATGAGCGGCGTTCTCCCAGGTAGTAGTATTACCGGAGCTAAAAGCCGGGCTGGCAGCTATAATGGAAGTCTTTGCTTTTACAGCCATTGCGATTCTGCCACTTAAAAGTCCACCCCTAAAATTATTACCGTAAACCCGGTTATAATCGGTTCTGGCTACATTTCCAAATTTTGCAGGCACCGTTCCCCCTTCATTGATGTCGCCATAATCAAAAGGTAAAAGAAGCGATGCAGAATCCAGGTCTTTATAAATCTGCTGAAGACATTCTTCATAAGTGGACCTCGGTATATTAAAGTTTGCAAGTGGGTCCTGGAAGCTTAAAAATAGCGGAACTCCCAGCATTTGCCCATTCGACGCTTCACCTCCAAATAGCCGAAGCAAATCAGAATAAAATACTGCGCGTAAACCATACGCTTCACCCCGAATCCTTCTTCTGAACAACTCAGCTATATTAGGATCCACAGCCCATTGCACCTCATTCACTTTCTCCAGCATCTGGTTTATGTATTGTATCGCATGGTATCCATTCGTCCAGCGATTGAAACCAAAGGGAATAAATAAAGGAGACCAAAGTCCCTGAGTGATGCGGAGATATTCATTATTAAAATCATTAGAGACAGCGTTGTCAGTAGCCACATCAGAATGATACCAGCCCGTGTTAGGTATACGGGTATACGCATTACCTATCAGGCCATACATAAACCTTGCCTGGCTGGGCATCAGGGCGTTGGGATCGTCCACCTGGCGGTTGTTTTCAATTGCCGGCTCAAACAAATCCCTTTTGCATCCTGCTCCGAACAGAAGGATTGTTATCGCGGCCATTAATAATACTTTATTCATAATAAGTTGTTTTTAACTTTTACTGCTTTAAATTTTTCTTTAGAACAATGCCCTAACGCCAAAATTGTAGAAACGGGTCTGAGGAGTGCCACCAACATTCATCTCCATAAGCTCCCGCTCTTTAGATACCGTTAATAAATTGGCGCCGCTTACATAAACATTCAACTCTCTCATAAAATTGCTTTTCCTGATTGCACTTGAAAGGTCATATGTCACCTGAACTTTTGCCAGGTCGAAACGGTTAGCTTTATACATCCAAAAATCAGAAGTAACAAAATTATGCGCCTTGCTTTGGGTGGTTAGTCTCGGGTAAGTAGCAATATCTGCCGTTTCTGTTGTCCATCGGTCCCTTACTACTTTAGAGTATTTATCTTCTCCTCCAACCCAGAAATAGGAACCACTTTTTACACCATCCGCCCCGTATCTGCCTACTCCCAAAGCAAACAGGGTTAGCTTTCGCCATTGAGCGGTAAAGTGCATCCCGAGGTTAAAGGGCGCCCCATACCAGCCACCTCTACCTAACAAAACCTGGTCGTTCACGTTGATAATACCATCCCCGTTCTGATCCTTATACTTCAGGTCACCTGGCTTTACGGTCACGCCTAAAGAATGTACAGGAGAATTTTTGATATCATCCTGGTCTTTGAAGAAACCTGCATTTTCATATCCCCAGATACCATCCAGAACATGTCCCTGCCTGTAGAGGTAATCCTCATTTTGGATTTCAGTTCTTTTAATAGCTTTTGTTACATAGTAGGTACCATTAAGGCCTAAAATAACATTCACTTCATTAAGCTTTTTCTTGAAAGTAGCGCCAAAGTCAAAGCCAGACCTGCTTTCTATATCCCTGTTAACATTAGCTCCGAAAATAGAGTTGCCGGCATTAAACCAGTTAGGGTTCACTACTGCAGCCATAGTTGCTGCATTTACCAGGATATCAGTCATCCGGTTGGTAAAATAGCTGGCTTCCAGTTTAAGCAGCTGCTGAAAAAGGAGCCTTCAAAGCCTGCAGTAAGGTTATACCTTTTGGGAAAAGTCATTTGAGGATTAGAACCTCCTCTTGCTTCGGTAATGCGGCCCGAATAGCCACCGCCGTCCCAGCCCCACCAGGGACCATTATCATCCAGGCGGTAATAGCCCATGTACATGAAATAATTAGCAATGTCTATATCAGAGTTGATGTAACCTGCACTTGCAACTAATTTAAGATCGTCAATCACTGAAGAAGACTTAAGAAAGTTTTCATTGCTCAGGCGCCAACCTAAAGACAGCGTTGGATTAAATGCTTTTCTCTTTCCTTCGGGCAATTTTGGCGAATGAACGAGAGCTCCGCTAAAATCAAACATATATTTATCCCTGAATACATAACCCAGCTGTAAGCCTAGATTGACACTACCCAATGCATGATACTGCCCGGAAGTAGTTTGCTGAAAGCCATTGGCAACAAGTAAACCTGTAATATGATGATCTCCCGCTATTACATTATCGTAATTAAAATAGCTAGATAAGGCCAGAGTTTGCCTGTATACAGTACCATTTACATTTTGAACACCATCGGCCACATCCTGCCCGTATTGGGTAAGCATGGTAATATAGTCTTTACCTTCTGAGGTATACCAACCCGGCAAGGTTCCTGAAGCCCCGGTTCCTCCGGGAGAAAATACCGCATAGGTGTTATTGTAAGATTGGCTATAAGACGTCCGATAATCGATAGCCATATCTGTTTGAAATTTCAGTCCTTTAACAATATTGCGTAAGTCTGCTCCTACCGACGGATTGAATTGAAACTGCCTGCTTACAAACTGGCTGTAGGCACCGGCGTACATAGCCGCAAATGAGTTGGTTTGCTCTAATTGCGTACCGCCCAGGAAGTATTTACCGCCAATTAGATAATTACTGTTCTTTAATAATCCCCATGAAGCCAGGTCATTTTCTTCTATATAGCTGAGCGGGATCAATGGTGAAAACCGGTTGGGCCGAACAGTAGCCGCATCGGCCCAAAAATTCGAATTAGGGCTGCGGTCATCATAGAACGTGGCCTGCATATCTATTTTGCTGTATATAAAAGGATTGATCGTTATGTCGATATTACCTCTGACGCTAAAACGATTGGTTCTGTCATTTCTTTTTCCTTCTCCAAAATTCAGCATGGAACCGGCAGTATAATAATTGACGTTCGTATAATAACGCGCTCTTTCATTACCTCCAGATATCTCAGCCGTAACATCGTGCCTGTTAAAAGACTTCGTCACATATTCAGGAGTATAAAAATTCAGGTTGGGGTAACGATAAGGATTTTTTCCGGAGGAGAAATTATAAATCTCCGTAGGCGTAAACAATTCTGCCAGTCCATCATTGCGGCGGGCTTCATTGTATAAAGTCATGTACTCTGCAGACCCCAGGTACTCGGGATAGCTTTTTGCAACATTCACTCCCGTATTCAAAGTAACATTAGTCTGACGGTTATTAGCCTCCCCTCTTTTTGTAGTGATAAGTACGGCACCCTTTGCGGCCTGTGTGCCGAATAAGACTACAGCCGCAGCACTTTTGAGAAAAGTAATTTGGTCAATCTCGGTAGGCATCACATTATTGGCATCCCTGGGCACTCCATCTACTAAAGTAAAGTAACTACCCATTCCCCACATGCTATTGCCGTTGTAACCCGGAACCAGAGCATCCATATGGTCCAGGCTGTAAGTTGTGTAGTTCTTTTTCAACAACTCCTTCATATCAACAGCGTTAACTCCCCCAATCAGATCTTTTTGAGCCTTTACCCGGAAAAGTACATTAACATCATTAATAACATCTGACGGTGTCAGCACTATTTCGGTCAGTCCTGTTTCAGCTTTCACATATTTTGTTTTGTAACCTACGGCTGCTATACCCAATTCAGCATCGTAGGAAGCTTTAATTTCAAAACGTCCTTTTTCATCTGTGGTTACTTCGTTATCATCATCATCCACACTGCTTATCAAAGCACCTTGCAGCGGAACTTTCCCGAACCATAAACTGTGGCTTTTATGGTAACTTCCGAGGAAGTCTGTGCAGTTAGCATAATGGGAAATAGTGCTAATGCGGTGATCAGAACCCATCCTATTCTTAAATATTTCATTAGTTACACTTTTAATATAATTACTTGATCAAATTGTATCACAATCAGCTACCATCCGGGATTCTGAGGAAACTCCGTATAAAGCATAACATCTACATTCCTTAATGGAAGCCAATAGTGCTTTTCAGAAAAATTTCTTTCCAGTATCACCTGCTCTCTAAGATTCACAACCCTGTTTTCTTTCGCATTTGTGGTTGAGAAGCCCGGCGCCCGGTCAAACTCCAAAGAGGTCTTCAGAGTATAAGGCTTCTGAATAAGCAAACGCCAACGGCGCAAATCGTTAAACCGGTGCCCTTCGAACGAAAGCTCAACTGCGCGTTCGCGTCGATATTCGTTTCTGAATGCATCCTGTGAACCTGTAAACTTTCCGGCCACATGTCCAACACCTGCACGGTCTCTTACAAAATTGATCGCATCTACTGCAGTTTTGGTATAGTTAGGATCTTTGCCCATTGGTGAATTATACCCTTCTGATGCTGCCTCAGCATACATAATATAGATATCAGCAAGTCTCATATAAGGAAGATGCACGTTAAGTGATTTATTGTAACTGGTTCCCAAATCGTATTTATTACTCAAAGGAGGAATAAATTTAAAAAGCAGGTATCCGCTTCGGCTACTGGTAGTAATGGGCACCCTGTAATCCCCGCCTGAGTACAATGTAGCATACCGGTACTTCTCTTCATTTGCACTGGGGATACTGGCTTCCACCATTTTTCTTCCATCGTAAATAATATCATTGTAAAAGCGTGGATCACGCCCTTTCCATGGCTGAGTAGGACTATAACCCGATTCGTTATCAGCTACAGCAGCGCTGTTTGCAGCATTGATAGGTAAGCCGTTAGCCATCCCATAATAATTAACATAATTTGCCGTGGGAAAGAACTTCACCTCACCCTCCCCAATTAAGAACTGAGGCTGGTATTGGCGGCTGGTTCCGTAATTGGAACTATTGGCACTCCAATAAGGCCCTCTAAATATTGCCTCCTGTCCTTGTTCAGGTCCGCCCACTCTTCCACCGGGCATGGCCCAGTTTTCAAAATTGGTATAAAAGTTTTTATAGTAATATTGAAACGGTAATAACTATACTTGGTACCGCCTGCATCAATAATAGTTAGCAACTCACCAAATGCAGCAGCTGCCTTCTTTGCGTACTCTGTATTATAGCTTTGATTGCCTGTAGATGCTCCATTCATCAAAGGGCTGGCTGCCCACAGATAATTTTTACCCAGGTATCCCAACGCCATTATTTTATTAATACGCAGGTCGTTCTTGCCTAAGGTTCTCCTGCCGGCCAATGTATTATCCCATTCAACCGGTAGTAAATTAGCTGCTTCTCTAAAATCTGCAGCAGCTTTATCAGCGCACTCATGATAAGACAGACGTGGAAGATCCAGTTTCACGTCACTTGGCAACACTTTATCAATATACGGCAACCCTCCAAAATATTGGATTAACATGTGATGAAACCAACCACGAAAAAACAATAACTGACCTTTAATCAGGTTCTTCTCTTCCTGGGTTGCGTCTGTCAGCAAATTCATATTCTCTAAACCAAGATTACACTTTCTTATGCCATACCATGCACCGGGCCATAGCTTTTTAGTCATTCGATCATTATTCGTACTGAAGTTGCCTCCATCCATAAAACCTGCTCCCCAGCTATCATAACCACGCTGCCATCCCCAGAAATCGCCGTTATCCACCTTTACAATAAAATGAAAAGCCTGAGAAGTTGATTGTACTTCGTCATCACCCCAGTTCCAGGAATTCGTCCAGTAAGCATTGGTAAAATCAGGGATACATTGATACAGTTCCTCGGTAAATCCCTGGAAATTGAAGAAGTCTTTGAACGCTTCCTCTTTTGCGACAATGGAGCCAGGCTCTCTGTCCAGATACTTTTTACAAGAAGCAAATCCAACAATAGTAGTAACTATTCCTATTAAGAATATCGATTTGATATAATTCTTTTTCATAATTCTGATAATAATAGTTTAGAAAAACAGATTGAATCCCAAATTGAAACGTCGCATGGTAGGATATGCGCCCTGGTAAGAAGCACCACCAATGTTTTGTTCCCGATCATCCGGCATTTTGGTCCAGGTAATGAGGTTATTACCGTTCAGATAAAGCCTTACGTTGTCCAGCCTAGCTTTTCTTACGAAGCTCCAGTGGCTGTTTCTAAACGTATAAGCTATTTCAGCATTCTTCAAACGCACATAAGATGCATCGTAACGATTGAAATTGCCGCGAAAATAACCTGCCGGCACCGTTGACCATCTTGGCAGAGGTTGCGTCGGATCCTGGTTCATAGGAGACCAAAAAGTACCTTCGTCATAAACCGTCAGGTTTTTATTATTTAAACTATTAAAAGCAACATCGCGGTTTACATTGTTCACGCCATAAAATTGAAGAAACAGAGAGAGGTCCTTCCATTCTAAACCGAAATTGGCATTGTAACTATTCAAAGGCCAATCGCTATAGCCCCATGGCGCATTGTCAAAATCATCTATAACCCCGTCCCCGTTATAATCTACTATATAAACATTACCCGGAAGCTTGGCATTATCGTTGGTGTTATGCATCGTACTTCCGTAAAGTGCATCCCAGGTGCTGTAATAGCCATTGCTGACCTTTCCTCTCCAGGTACCCACTTCATAGCCTGCGGTTTTCTGGTAAGATGGGCGTAGTAGCGGATCATCAGCCTCGATAACCTTGTTTTTGGCATGTGTAATGATAAAATCTGAATACACACGCAGATTGGGATTTAAACTCTTCCTGATATGCAGTTCTAACTCGTAACCTTTATTTTTTACTTCACCCTGGTTAACGGCAGGAGCAGCGGTTCCAAAATAGCTTGGTATGGCACGCGCACCGCCCTGTAGTAATATATATTGGTACGATGATCCCAAAAAGATCTGCCTTACCGCTGATTAATCCTTTGAACAACTCAAAGTCTACACCTACGTTATATTTCAAAGCCTCTTCCCATTGTACATTAGGATTACCTACCCTTGTTTCTCTGAACCATGCATAGGGACTGGCTTCCGCGCCTTCGTTTATTACTCCCATAACAGCGTTGCCACCCCGCTGCCATTCGGTAAGGTAGGCCCAACGTCCGCCTCCAACATTATCTGCACCTGTCTTCCCAATAGATGTACGGAATTTAAACAGGTCGATAAACTGGATATTCTCCATAAATTTCTCCTTTGAAAGGATCCAGTTCAAACCACCCGAGGAGAAGAATGCAAATCTTTTGTCGGCAGCAAACCTTTCAGAACCGTTGTAAGCACCATTATACTCAACTGTATACTTGTTATCGAAGCCATAAACGGTACGAAACACCCAATCTTCCCGATAACTAGAATTTCACTTCCGGTAGCTGTTTGATTCCGGTTCATCAATCCCGTTAACGCGATATTGTGCTTATTGATTCGTTTGGCATAATTCAATTGCAAATTGTAAAAGATTCTACGATAAGCACCACCGGTACCACCGCCGGTTGCAGCCCATTTGTCGAAAGACTGGAAATCAAAGTTGGTCGAATTATCATTGGCAAACCTATATTGAACCATACCGGTAAGTGGGTTGATCCACTTACGTTGTACGTCATCTGCATCATTTAAACCTCGTCCCCCTTCTGAAAAGGTATTGTCAAAAGAAATCGTTCCATTGAATTTTAAGCCTTTTATGAGCATATCCAGGTTCTGCTCCAGTGTAAAGTCGGTAGCAACCCTCGCATTGGTGTTGTATTGGATACCGCTTCGTGCCAAGGCCATAGCAGAGTTCATGTAGGTTGCCTCGTTAGGCGCATAATATCCCCAGGAACCGTCAGCATAAACCGGCAGGAAAGCAGCGGGAGAAGCGAAGTATGCCGCACTCCATGTACTGGATTCATTTACTCCTGCCCACGGGCTCTTTCTCTGTCCATAAGTTCCGGCAAGATTCACTTTAAATACCGTAGTTCCGGTTAACTGAAAATCGAGATTCGTACGGAAGTTGATACGATTGAAGCCATAACCCGGAGTGTAACCACGATTATTCTCATAAATTTTAAAAATATCTCCTTCATGTGCAAAGTCGACACTGGAGAAGTATTTCACAAACCGCGTACCTCCCTGGATATTCAAATTCGCGTTGGACGACCAGGTATGCTTTTTAAACAACGCATCTACCCAGTCAACATTCGGATACCGCTCAGCTTCTTCGAGGTTAAGGGGATTACGATATTTTTGCATAATAGCATACGGCATATAATCAGCCCAGGCTTCCGGCGCAGTGGCCAGTTCATATTCGATTACATCATTTCTTACACGGAATGCGTCGTAAGAATCCATTTTTGTGGAAGCTTAGAAGGAACCTTCATGATCGTGTTCAATGTAGCCCTGATAGCAGCTTTACCCGCCCGGCCTCTTTTGGTAGTTACCAATATTACACCATTGGCACCCCTCGATCCAAATACGGCAGTAGCCGAGGCGTCTTTTAGAACCGTTACAGTTTCAACAGAAGCAATATCCAGATTTGCAATGGTACGCTCTACTCCATCCACAAGTACCAGCGGATCCGAGCCATTCAAGCTACTTACTCCACGTATAATAAAGCGTGGATCTTCTTCTCCCGGTGTACCCGAGCCCTGTGCTGTAATTAATCCCGGAAGATTACCGGTCATCGCGGCACCAAGACTGGTTACACCACCTGCGCGCTCCAGCTCTTTAAATCCTGTTTGAGAAACAGCGGCAACATTCCCCTCCTTGGTTGTTTTACCATAACCGATCACTACTACGTCGTCTAAAGAAGTTTGATTTCCATCGAGTGTTATCACTAAATCTTTAAAAGTATCAGTAAGCGATATTTTTTTAGTTGCGTGTGTAACATGGCTAACAATCAGTGTTGCACTGGCCTTCGAAACAGCAATCGAAAATTCTCCTTTTGCATTAGAGACAACTATTGTCTGCGTGCCCTCTTCATTAATGCTTGCGCCAGACAGAGGTTCATTATTTACTGAAGCTAGTATTTTCCCCGTAACAGTGATTCTATTTTGGGCAATTGCATAGGAACCGCCCATAACAACCAGCAGCAACGTAATTAATATTTGTGTCGAAATTTTAACTAAGGGATTTCGACCCCAATCTCTTTGAGACATGTTAGGTTTGTATTTTTTCATATCAAATTTTGTATTGAAACATATTCCGGATATCGACATCGTTAGACGTAGCATCCCCTAAATGGGCACTAATAATTCGAGGAGAACCACTTCGTTCGCAGTAAGATGGAAAAGCATGATCGTTTAGTATTAATAATTAGTAATCGTCTGTAAGCTTCTATTTACAGATACTGTTATCAAATCAATTTCAAAACTGTTTATTGACGGCAGCGTTATATAGTTTATACTTCTCTCAAATCAACATCATGATTCGCTAAAGCAATCGTTACATATAAATGTCATTAAAACAATTATATGGCTAAGTTAGATATTTAATTAAAAAATACAATCGATTGTATTTTTTTCTAAAAAAATATTATTGCTCTAACAAAAGAATTCAACAAATTACATTAATAATTGATTATTTTGCGATTACACAATATTTAATATATAATATAAGTAATATTCAATAAAAACGATTGTATTTCAATTGCGAATTTTACACGAAAGCTTCTCCTCTTCAAACATTTCACTTAAAATCCCGGGGTTATTATATACAATAAGTAGTCTTACATATAAAATTGAGCTGTACTTGCGCCTGCATTGCGTTCTTATCCCCTATCCCCGGCAAAATTGCCTCCTTGGTGAAAAAGATCTGCTCATAAGAAAAAGCCAGTGACTTTATTTTTTATTAAAACAACCTGCAAAAGAAAAACCACAATATCAAATGCTATATGAACTACTGTCTACCAATGTAAAATCGATTGCATCATTGACACTTAAGAAGTCTAAAAAATAAAAGATTTACTACGCATTTAGTGTTAAAAAAGTGACTAATTTGAGATTACAAATTTTCAGCACATTTTAAAAGAAGAAGCCCTCATTAACCTGTCCAACTTAGCATTAACAAGGCTTTCAATCAATACAGCCAGGCTCTTTGAGCATCCTAATCATTTTACTACAGCTATTTATTCTCTAAAGTAATTATAAAGATTAAATAAAGCAACCGATTGCAATTATTTTTTGATACCTTTACAAAAATCACTTATTTGCCATATGCATAAGGGTAAAGAAATTACCATGTATGACCTTGCCAGAGAACTCAATGTATCTGTAGCAACCGTTAGCCGTGCATTAAAGGATGATCCGGCTGTACATAAAAAAACAAGAAAAAGAATCGCTGACCTGGCTACTGAGCTGGGCTACCAGGCCAACCTTTTTGCTCGCAGTTTAAGAACAAAGGAAACAAAAACAATCGGTTTCATGATTCATGAGCTGAACAGTAATTTCATCAATGCCGTACTGGCCGGCGTAGAAAGAGTAACCGCCAAAGAAGGTTATGACCTGATCATCGCTCACTCTTCAGAGAGTTTCGATAAGGAAGTTTCCAATGCCAGGAACCTCTTCCATAAACGCGTGGATGGGCTTATTGCATCCCTTGCTTTCGAAACAAGGGATCTTAACCACTTCAAACAATTTGCAGACCGGGATATTCCAGTCATTTTTTTGACCGGGTTGAGCGCAACAATGACTATACTGTGGTTGTAATTGATAATTATAAATGTGGCTATGAAGCAACCAAACACCTTATCGATCAGGGTTGCAAGAGGATCGCGCATATTACATCCAGTCTTACAAGGAATGTATATGCTGACCGGTATCGTGGCTATAAAGATGCGTTATTCGATCATAATATACAGCTCGACGAGAAGTTAGTAATTATAAACGATCTGAGCGAAAATGCCGGAATCAATTCTGCAAAACAGGTAATTAAAATGAAACCTTTACCTGACGGCGCATTTATTACTAATGACTTTGTTGCAGCCGCATTTATGAAAACGCTTACAGAGCACCAATTGGTGGTTCCAGGGGATATTGCTGTGGTGGGATTTAACAATGATGCGATTTCTCACTTAATCGCACCTACCCTCACCACCATCAATTACCCGGTATCGAGATGGGTGAGATCGCAGCCAGGTCTATCATTAACCACCTTAAAGGTGTTAGCAATATTAACCAGATCAATACAGTGATCATCAGCTCTAAACTGGTCATCCGCCAGTCTTCCCAAAAGACAAATCAAAAAGCTGATTCTTCCTTAGCTATATAAATACTTATGAAAAAAGTCTCTTCATTTTTCTCATTCTCTTTTCCTGCTGTTCAGTGAAAGGAGATGATGGCTATAAGTTATGGCTGGGTTACCAGAAAATTACTGTGCCTGACCTGGCCCGGCAATACAACCAGGCCATTTCAGGGATCCTGGTTAAGGGGCAGTCCGCTACGTTAAAGATAGCAGAACAAGAGCTCCGCCTGGCACTGGAGACGATGTTGGATAGAAAAATCCCGGGCCTGAAGGCATCTATGAATAATGCCATTTTGATGGGCACCCCGAAAGTTCAAAAGAAATAAAAGACTTGCTGGCCTCCCGTAACCTTAATTTAGGTAACGAGGGCTTTGTCATACAACGGCGAAAATTCAATAATATTAATACGACCATCATTGCAGCCTATAAAGATATAGGGGTGCTATACGGTGTGTTTGCTTTCATTCAGTTACTTCAGACACGTCAGCCCATTAGCAATGTATCCATTACCAGTGTTCCTAAAATTAAAAACCGGGTGCTGAATCATTGGGACAACCTGAACCGCAGCGTGGAAAGAGGTTATGCCGGAATTTCTATATGGAACTGGCACACACTTCCTGGATATATCGATCAAAGGTATATCGACTATGCGAGGGCCAATGCCTCTTGGTATCAACGGAACCGTACTCACTAATGTTAATGCCAATTCACAGGTATTAACACCTGAATATCTTGTAAAAGTTAAAGCCCTTGCTGATGTATTCAGACCCTACGGAATCAAAGTATACCTGACCGCCAAATTCAGTGCTCCGATTGAAATAGGCGGACTAAAAACAGCCGACCCGCTGAACCCGGAAGTGATTAGCTGGTGGAAGCATAAATGCAGCGAAATATATACGCTTATTCCTGACTTTGGAGGTTTTTTGGTTAAAGCCAATTCTGAAGGTCAGCCCGGGCCGCAGGGTTATGGTAAAACACACGCTGATGGCGCCAATATGTTTGCGGATGCACTGCAGCCTTATGGCGGAATAGTGATGTGGCGGGCTTTTGTATATGATGTACGCGTGCAAAAAGATGAAGAGCATTTTACTGAAGGCTCAGTTGGCGCTCATACCCAAACTATAGCGTCCGGCGATCGTTTTAAACAGGCTTATGCTGAATTTAAACCTCTGGATGGTACGTTCAAAAAAATGTGCTGGTTCAGGTTAAAAACGGCCCAATAGATTTTCAGCCAAGAGAACCGTTCTCTCCCCTTTTTGGCGCCATGCCTCAAACGCCATTGATGATGGAGTTCCAGATCACGCAGGAATATTTAGGCCAATCAACAACCCTTGCTTACCTCGCTCCTATATTTAAGGAATGCCTGGATTCAGATACCTATGGAAAAGGCAAGGGTTCTACAGTCGCAAAAATTATCGATGGAAGTACAGATCAACATACAGTAAGTGGTATTGCCGGGGTGGCTAATATCGGCAATGAAAGAAACTGGACGGGACATCTCTTTGGACAAGCTAACTGGTATGCATTCGGCAGACTAGCCTGGAACCACGATCTGTCTTCTGAAGCTATTGCGGAAGAATGGATACGGCAGACATTCAACAATAATAATGCTTTTGTAGGGTCAGTAAAAAAATCATGCTTGCATCGAGAGAAGCGGTAGTAAATTATATGACGCCGCTGGGCCTCCATCATATTATGGCAACCAGCCATCACTATGGTCCGGGCCCTTGGGTAAAAGACGCCGGCAGAGCAGACTGGAACCCGGTTTACTACCATAAGGCGGACTCAACCGGAGTTGGTTTCGATAGAACCTCCAAAGGAAGCAACGCGCTTTCTCAGTATGCACCTGCAGTACAAAAACAATGGAATAATATCGATACCTGCGATTACAGGTACCTGTTATGGTTTCACCATGTACCGTGGAATTACAAAATAAATACAGGAAAAACCCTTTGGGAAGAACTATGCCTGCGGTACAATGCGGGAGTGGATTCGGTGCGATGGATGAAGCAAACATGGTCTGGTTTAGAAAAGCTGGTCGACCAGGAAAGATACCAGCATATAAAAATGCTACTAGGCATTCAGGAACAGGAGGCTGTATGGTGGCGTAATTCCTGTTTGCTGTATTTTCAGACGCTCTCTCAAATGCCATTTCCACCCGGTTTTGAGAAGCCTGATAAAGATCTTCGCTATTACCAATCGCTGAGGTTTCCCTTTGCGCCGGGCATTGGAGGAAATTTATAACAAACAAAACAAAAGGGGACAGCTATTCTAATCACCCAATAGAATCCAGGTTGTTTACCTCAATAGCATCATCGGAAGACGGGAAAAAGGAAAAGATGAAAAGAAAATTTTTAACGATCATTACCATTGTAGCCTGCCTCGTTGTAAAGGCTCAAAATTTTATTATTGAAAAAAATAATGGCTCTGGTTTCCCGGTCGTTAGCATCTCTAAAGCTACTGCCCTATATGTAGATCCGGATGATGAAGAATTGGTACATAAAGCCGCTTCGTTGTTACAAAAGGATATTGAAGCAGTTACTGGTAAGAAACCTGCTATCATCAGCTCATTATCAACAACGGAGAAGCAACTCATCATTATAGGTTCATTGCCTGGCTCAACTGCTATCAAAAACCTGGTGTCTAAAAAGAAAATTGATGTAAGCACATACAGGGTCAATGGGAGGCGTTCAGTTTACAAACGGTAAATACACCGGTTCCAGGTATTCAAAACGCATTGGTTATAGCGGGAAGCGACAGGCGGGGAACAGCCTATGGTATATTTGAGCTTTCGGAGCAATTAGGCGTATCGCCCTGGTATTGGTGGGCAGATGTACCTGTAAAAAGAAAACGACCGCCTACTTTAAAAACGGTTCCTATCACTACGCCTCACCTTCTGTAAAATATAGAGGCATCTTCATCAATGATGAAGAGCCGCCTTCGGTGAATGGGCAAGAGAAAAATTCGGAGGCATCAACAGCAAAATGTATGAGCAACTGTTCGAACTGATACTACGCTTAAAAGCCAATTATTTATGGCCTGCAATGTGGGGAAAAGCTTTTAACGAAGATGACGAGGCTAATCCCCGGCTGGCTGACGAATATGGCATTGTTATGGGCACTTCCCATCATGAACCAATGATGAGAGCCCAAAAAGAATGGGGCACTCACAGAAAAGAGTTTGGTAACGCTGCATGGAACTACCATACCAATAAAGAAGGTTTACTGAAATTCTGGGAAGATGGATTCAGGCGTAACAAGAACTTCGACAATATGGTCACGATAGGTATGAGGGGCGATGGTGACGAAGCTATGCATGATATGGGTAGTATGAAGGCGAACTATGAACAACTGGAAGGGATTATAAAAGACCAAAGAAATATTATTGAGAAAATAAGCGGAAAGCCAGCAAAAGAGACGCCCCAAATGTGGGCACTCTATAAAGAAGTACAGGAATATTATGATATGGGCATGAAAGTACCCGACGATGTTACCTTATTATTATGCGATGACAATTGGGGAAACATCAGGCGATTGCCTGCAGCCCATGCGCCAAAAAGAAGTGGCGGATATGGTATATATTATCACTTTGATTATGTTGGAGGGCCTAGAAGCTATCGGTGGTTGAATACTAATAATATTGCCAGGGTATGGGAACAAATGAACCTCGCTTACAATCATGGTGTAGACAAAATATGGATTGTAAATGTAGGAGATCTGAAACCGATGGAATTGCCCACCTCTTTCTTTTTAGACTTCGCATGGAACGTAAAGAAATGGAATGCCGGCAATATAGATAACTATTACGAACACTGGGCAGGACGTCAATTTGGTGATAGGCAGGCTAAGCTAATCGGCCAGATCATGAAAAAATATGCCGTATATTCATCCAGAAGAAAACCCGAGTTGCTGGAAGCCAGAACATACAGTATTGAGAACTATAATGAAGCAAACAGGATAGCCAACGACTGGAACAGCTTGCTGAAAGAAGCCGGGCAGCTTTACAAAAAATACCTGGTGTATATAAAGAGGCTTTCTATCAATTGGTATTACACCCGGTAAAAGCTTATAGCAACCTGCAAAATATGTATATAGCTCTGGCCTGGAACCAATATTATGCAAAACAAAATAATTCGCAGGCAAACAGGTGTGCCGATCAGGTAAAACAATTTTACCTTAACGACTCTTTAATTAACATCGAATATCACGAACTTAATGCAGGAAAATGGAATCACATGATGGCCCAAAAGCGCATCGGCTATACATCATGGTCTGAACCCCGTGTGCAACGAATGCCGCAGGTAAACTATGTAGAAAACCCGGTATCCGGCCAGTTAGCGTCCTTTGTAAAAGCGTCAAAAACTTCAGCATCACTCATACCAGCTACAGCTAAAGGAAATTTATTCTTCGAAAAAGACGGTTATGTTTCGATAAATGCAGCCAACTATACCCGTAAAAAGATATAGGACATTCAAAATGGAAGACTATTTCGGGTATCGGCAAAGAAGGGGATGCCATAACATTATTGCCCGATCTTACAAAAGCCGGTTCCGTTGATATTGCCCGGGCCCCTTACCTTGAATATGAAGTATATACTTCGGGAAAAATAATATTCAAGTACAGCTATTACTCTCCCCTGCGCTTAATTTTCAAAACAGTAAAACAGGACTACAATACACGATACAGGTAAATGGAGATGCCCTTCAAACCCTTTCCATTAATCCTGAAACGGTTGACTCAAGAGCATGGTCGCAGTGGGTAACCAACAATATAAATATCAAAAGCAGCAGACATCGTTTAGCTGCATCCGGCAAGCAAATTATACGAATTTATACACAGGATCCGGGTGTGGTAATTCAGAAAATAATTATTGACCTGGGAGGCCTCAAACCAAGCTATTTAGGACCTGAGGAAACACTCCTTAAAAAGTAATTTTAATAATCAAAAAAATGAGCATGTATTTCAAAAAGCCAGCCGCCTATTTTTTCGCAGGTGCGTGCGCCGTTTTAATGTTAAGCAGTTGTAGCTCTTCTCAAAAATCTACAACCAGCAATATTCCTTCTTTAAAGAAAGTTTATAAAGATGATTTTTTGATAGGTACCGCGTTGAGTTGGCCACAGGTGCAGGGTCGTGATCCTATCGCAGCCACCCTCGTTCCCCAACAATTTAATGCAGCCACACCCGAGAACCTGATGAAGGCGGAAGAGATGCGTCCATCATGGGGTGAATATAATTTTGCCCAGGCTGATGCGCTGATCGAATATGGTAAAAAAATAAAATAGCGATTAATGCCCACACACTTATCTGGCATAGCCAAATGCCGCATTTACACGCCGCATACAAAGTGCCGACTCCTGAGAACCTTTTTTAACGATCATATCAAAATGGTCGCAGCCAGATATGCGGGTAAAGTTCAGTCCTGGGATGTAGTGAACGAAGCATTAAACGAAGATGGCAGTTTACGTAAATCACCTTATCTTAATAAACTGGGTGATAACTATATTGTTGATGCCTTTCGTCTAACTGCAGCCGCAGATCCCCACGCTGATTTATATTATAATGACTATAACAATGAGCAGCCCAAAAACGTGCAGGTTGTATTGAAATCATTAAAAAAATTCAGGCAGCCGGTGTAAAAATTGATGGAGTAGGGATACAGGGTCATTGGCATGTAGGAAAAGTACCTTTTAAAGAAATAGAAGAAAGTATACAGCAATACGCAGCGCTGGGCATAAAAGTAGCATTTACAGAATTGGACATAGAGGTACTCCCCAGGAACTTCACAGGTGCCGAAGTTAGCCAACGTATGCAGTCGGACGAAAAATCCAATCCTTATAAAACCGGGTTACCCGATTCCATACAGAAACAACTGGCGGATGATTACGCCAACCTGTTTACATTGTTTCTAAAATATCGCGATCAAATTTCGCGCGTTACAATGTGGGGCGTACATGACGGACAAAGCTGGTTGAATGGCTGGCCTATAAGAGGACGTACCAACTATCCCCTGTTATTTGACAGGCAGGGCAAACCCAAGCCAGCATTTTATAGTGTTATAGCCCTCAAGTCCAGTAAATAATCATTAACGAACAAGTGTAAATTATTCTGAATTTCCCCATCAATATTCAAATTTAAGCTTATGATATCAGGCTCCGGAAAGCTGTCGATAACAGAAAAAATAGGTTATAGTCTTGGAGATCTGGCGGCGAATCTGGTCTTCCAGACATTAGTAACTTACCTGGCTTTTTTTATACAGATATATATGGACTAAAGCCAGAGGACGCATCCATTATTACGCTGGTGGTGGGTTTAATAGCAGGCTTCGGCTTCAACCCCTTTATCGGGGCTATCGCAGACAGAACCCGCTCGAAATGGGGTAAGTTTCGTCCCTGGATCTTGTTTACAGCGATCCCCCTGGGTATATGTGCGCTACTGGCCTTCAGCACTCCGGATTTCTCTTACAAAGGAAAGATGATGTATGCGGCCGCAACTTATTCTTTACTCCTGCTTTTATATGCCGCCAATAACCTGCCTTACGCAGCGTTAAGTGGCGTGATCACGGGTGATATGAAAGAAAGGAACAGTCTATCCTCCTATCGGTTTGTTGCCGTAATGTTTGCCCAGTTTTTCGTGCAGGTTTTTATGCTCCCCATTATTTTATCAGTGGGCAAAGGTGATAAAGCCGCCGGAATTGAAGCAGTGATGACCTGGCTGGCCATTATTGGAACCGTAATGTTACTGATCACTTTTCTTACCACCAGGGAAAGGGTGATACCTACAGCAGAGCAGGAATCTTCGTTAAAAAATGATCTCAAAGACCTGATAGGTAACCGCCCCTGGTTGATCATGTTACTGGTTACTACCTTTATTTTTATCACCCTGGCCATGAAAGGAGGCTCTTATGTCTACTACTTCAATAACTATGTTGATGAAACGAGCCTGACACACTTCATATCCCCTATTACAGGCTTCTTCCATTCAATCGGAATGAATTTCTTTGGAGAGGAACCTAAATCAGCCGGTTTCGGACTATTCAACGCCGGGTGGTATTATCATGATGATTATGGGCATTACTTTTTCAAAAAAGTTTGCCGACAAGTATGGTAAGAGAGATGTATTCCTGACCTCCCTGTTCATCTCCACATTATTTGTACTGTTCTTTGTATTTTACCCTCCGAAATCGGTCGGTATGATGTTTATATCGCAAATACTGCATGGCTTTTTCTACGGCATCAGCACACCGATTCTTTGGGCGATGATTGCCGACGTTGCCGACTATTCTGAATGGAAAAATAACCGGAGAGCAACGGCTATTATTTTCTCAGCTATGATGGTTGGTCTAAAAGTAGGGTTGAGCGTTGGCAGCGCGCTGGTAGCTTCCATTATAGGATATTACGGGTATATTTCCTCCAACGGAGCACAGGTGGCCATACAACCCGAAACCGTGGCTACCGGCGCTAAGATGTTGGTAAGCGTGTTTCCGGCCATTCCGTTTTTAATTGCCTGCGCGCTGCTGCTTTTTTACTCTATCAATAAAAAATGGAAATGCAGATAGAAGCCGATCTGAAAGCAAAAAGAAACAAAATATAAGACACACATGCTCACAACTCCCTATTAACTATTAACTACTCACCATTCACCATGCCTGAAGAAAGTATACAACATATCAACTTTGAGGAACTCAATAAAAAAGCTATTTCAAGTCCGTTAATTTCACATATTTACACGGCAGATCCCTCTGCTCATGTTTTTAACGGCAAAATCTATATCTATCCGTCACATGATGTAGATGCTGGAGATGCCTTCGACGACCTTGGAAGTCATTTTGCAATGGAAGACTATCATGTCATATCAATGGATAGCCCCGAGGCTGAAGCAGTTGACAACGGCCTTGCACTTCATGTTGACGACGTTCCCTGGGCCGAAAAACAGATGTGGGCCCCGGATGCTCATGAAAAAGATGGCAGATATTACCTGTTCTTCCCTGCGAAAGGATACGATGGCATTTTCAAAATAGGGGTAGCCGTCTCCGATACTCCTACAGGCCCTTTTATACCACAACCAGAAGCCATTAAAGATAGTTTTTCAATAGACCCGGCCGTATACAAGGATGATGACGGAAATTACTATATGTACTTTGGTGGCATCTGGGGCGGACAACTGCAGCGTTGGCGCACGGGTAGTTATAATGCTGCAGAACCTGAGAGCCCATTTGCGCATTTGCCCCATGACCTCGAACCAGCCTTATGTGCTAAAGTGGCAAGGCTTACGGATGATTTACTGGAATTCGCTGAACCTGCCCGCGATGTTTTAATAACCGATGAAGCTGGTCAGCCTTTGTTGCAGGGAGATAATGATCGTCGCTTCTTTGAGGCATCGTGGCTACATAAATACAAAGGAAAATACTACTTCTCTTACTCTACCGGAGATACCCATTATATTTGTTACGCCGTTGGCGACAACCCTTATGGCCCTTTCACTTACGCGGGACGCATTTTAAACCCGGTAGTTGGCTGGACCTCGCATCATTCTATTGCTGAATATAAAGGCGACTGGTATCTTTTTTATCATGATAGCAGTCTTAGTAAGGGTGTAACGCATCTGCGCAGCATAAAAGTTGCAAAAATTAAACACGATGAAAATGGATATATCAAAACATTAGATCCTTACCAGGATTTAAATGTTCTGGCATAATACAGTTTCTAATTGCCTACGGAAATTTAAGTTTTTAGCGTTGTGCCTGATGCAAGATCAGGCTGATCACCTGAATAACCCACTCAACAAAAGCGATGTTAAAAGTTTTATTGGCTAGTTGCTTCTTATCTGTTTCCCTTGCAATCCCGGCGCAGGTAAATCTTCCCCGGATCATTCGTGATAGTATGGTTTTGCAGCGTGATACGAAATTAAATATTTGGGGGTGGGCTTCAGCCGGGGAGAAAGTTACTATCAAATTCAATAATAAGGTATATAAAACCACCACCAACAATTCAGGTAAATGGGCTGCGCAACTGGCGCCTACCCGGGCAGGCGGGCCTTACAGGATGGAAATATCCGGCAAAAACAACATTGTACTGAATGATATCTTAGTGGGCGAAGTCTGGCTATTTTCAGGCCAGTCTAATATGGAGCATACGATGCGCCAGCATGATGTTATTTATGCTGATGAAAAATATTACAAGCTAATAATCCCAATATCAGGCAGTTTAAAATACCTAATGTGGCGAGCATGGATAAACGGCAGGCAGATTTACCCGCCGGCTTATGGAAGCATGTTAGTGCTGCCAATGTGATGGACTTTTCGGTAGTGGCCTATTTCTTTGCCAGCAAGATTGCAGCAGCGCACCAGGTTCCGGTTGGGATCATCAATGCTACCTGGGGTGGCACGCCCATTGAAGCATGGACCAGTGAAGAGGGGTTTGCTGAGTTTCCTGAGCAACTTAGTACGATTGCAAAAAACAAGGACAGTTCTTATATCAATAGTTTACGCAAAAGAGCCGCTGGTATCGGTAGCGGCACACCTGCTAAACGACCGGTAGATAAAGGCCAGGAAGAAAAATGGTATGATCCTTCTTATCAAACGAAAGAATGGCGGAACATGGCTATTCCGGGATACTGGGAAGACCAGGGCATTAAAAACCTGGACGGAGTAGTGTGGTTTCGTAAAGAAGTGGAAGTACCTGCCTCTATGACCGGCAAGCCTGCCAAAGTATTCCTGGGCCGGATAGTTGATGCTGACGAGTGCTATATAAACGGCTCGAGGGTCGGTAACACATCTTATATGTATCCGCAACGCCGTTATGCAGTTCCTGAAGGCTTGCTAAAAGCGGGAAAAAATATTGTAGTAATTCGGGTAACCAATAATAGCGGCAGAGGTGGTTTTGTGCCTGATAAGGCTTACCAGTTGATAGCAGGTAAAGACACCCTCGATCTCACGGGTTACTGGCAATACAAAGTAGGCCAGGTTTTCATGCCTGTACGCGGTATGGGAAGCGGCGTTGGTGGCATCCAGGCCAGTCACCAGCCCGCTGCTCTTTTTAATGCGATGTTATCGCCGGTGATACCCTTCTCTCTTAAAGGATTTGCCTGGTACCAGGGGGAAAGCAATGCAGGAAAACCAGAAGCTTATTCGGGCATACAACCAGCCATGATCAAGGATTGGCGTACCAAATGGGCAATGCCCGCTGCCCCTTTTTTTGTACAACTACCCGGTTTTATGGACTATAGTTATGTGCCGGGAGAATCAGGTTGGGCGATGTTCCGGGAGGCTCAGGCAAAATCATTAGCAATACCCAATACAGCAATGGCCGTAGCTATCGATTTAGGAGAATGGAATGATATTCATCCCGATCGTAAAAAAGAAGTGGGAGAAAGACTGGCTCTGGCGGCCGAGAAAATAGCTTACAAAAAGGATGTTGTTTATGCCGGCCCTACCCTGCTATCTTCTGTAGCAGAAGGTAATAAGATCGTACTCACCTTTTCCAATTCAGGTAGCGGTCTTGTCACTAATGATGGCGAACCAGTTTCGAGTTTGCTATTGCCGGAGCCGACAAGCAATTTGTTTGGGCCAAAGCTGTTATAGATGGAGATCGCATTATTGTTTCGGCGGAAGATGTTGCCGAGCCAAAATATGTTCGCTATGCCTGGGCGGACAACCCCGTAAATCCTAATTTATTTAATAAAGAAGGATTACCTGCAGTTCCGTTCCGAACAGACACGAAGTAATAATACCACGAATGCTTCAATTATAAGTTCAACCAGCGCATAAAAAATAGCCACACTTTACAGCGTGGCTATTTTTGAATAAAGTGTTGCAAAGTCAACTTAAAAACTAAATAAACCTGTTAATGATATTCTCCAGGTATTCCTGTTTACCACTTTTAACAGCAGGCTCTCCGGCTTCTATCGCGTAAGCACGAAGGTCTTCCAGTGTTAATTGCCCTTGCTCAAAAGCCTGGCCTTTGCCCCCATCAAATGAGGCATAGCGCTCCTGCTTTAATTTCCTGTAATCTGAATTGGCAAGGATCTTATCTGCAGTAATCAGTGCTCTTGCAAAAGTGTCCATACCACCTATATGTGCATAGAATAAATCAGCAGGGTCAGTTGATGCACGACGGATCTTTGCATCAAAGTTAATACCACCACCCTGTAGTCCTCCTGCTTCCATAAAGATCAGCATGGCTTCAGTTAATTCATTTAAATTATTCGGGAACTGATCGGTATCCCATCCGTTTTGATAATCGCCCCTGTTGGCATCTAATGATCCAAGTACGCCAGCGTCAGCAGATACCTGCAGCTCATGCTGGAAGGTATGACCCGCAAGGGTGGCATGGTTCACTTCTATATTGATCTTGAAATCACCCAGCAGATCCCACTGACGCAAAAAGCCAATTACCGTTTCGCAGTCGTAATCATACTGGTGCTTGGTAGGCTCCATCGGCTTGGGTTCGATCAGGAAAGTACCTTTAAATCCGTTCTTACGTGCATAATCTTTGGCCGTATGCAGGAAGCGGGCAAAATGCTCTTTCTCCCTTTTCATATCGGTATTAAGCAGGGTCATATACCCTTCTCTCCCGCCCCAGAAAACATAACCATCTCCACCCAGCTCAATTGTTGCATCAATAGCCGATTTTACCTGTGCCGCTGCATGTGATAATACATGAAAATCAGGATTGGTAGAAGCGCCGTTCATATAACGTGGGTTGGAGAACACATTAGCAGTGCCCCATAATAACTTCACCCCGCTATCAGCCTGCTTTTGTTTAGCATAAGCTGTTATTGCCTGTAAACGCCTGTCATTTTCATTTACATCTGTTCCGTAATCTACCAGGTCTACATCATGAAAGCAATAAAAAGGCAGGTTCATTTTGGTGATGAACTCAAAAGCCGCATCCATTTTGTCTTTGGCTCTGTCAACCGCATCAGTTTTACTGTTCCATCCAAAAACATGTGTGCCCGGGCCAAAGGGATCGTTGCCATTGTTACAGAATGAATGCCAGTAGGCGCAGGCAAACCTAAAATGCTCTTTTAATGTTTTGCCAGCTACTACCCTGTTCTCATCGTACCAGCGAAATGCCATAGGATTATCGCTCTCAGGACCTTCATATTTTATCTGAGGAATACTTTTAAAGTACTCCTGATCACCTAATAATACGCTCATAATAGATTATGTGTTTAAAATTTTAGAATTTATAGAAGCAAAATCGTTTTATCAAATATTTCTACCTTTCTTATCTGCTCTTACAGCAGGGCCAATACGCCTAGCTTAAATGCGGTGAAATAGTTTATCTACGCTGCATTGCCTTTTGAGCCGCTTTTACAATGCTGGCAGCATTCAGTCCATACTTATCCATTAACTCCGCTGGTTTGCCGCTTTCGCCAAAACTGTCGTTGGTTGCAACAAACTCCTGCGGTACCGGGTCGTTCTTAATTAATAGTTGAGCAATACTATCGCCCAGACCTCCAATTCTGTTATGTTCTTCAGCGCTCACGGCACACCTGGTTTTCGCAATTGACCTTAAAACTGCTTCTTCATCCAAAGGCTTAATCGTATGGATGTTTATTATTTCTGCTTTAATGCCCATTTCTTCCAGTTGTTCAGCGGCCTGAATAGCTTTCCAAACCAAATGCCCGGTAGCAAATATGCTTACATCCGATCCTTCATTCACCATCCATGCTTTTCCTATTTCAAAAACCTGGTCTTCGCTGGTAAAAACGGGCACTACCGGGCGGCCAAACCTTAAATAAACAGGTCCTTCAAAATCAGCAATCGCTATGGTGGCGGCTTTAGTTTGATTATAATCGCAGGGATTGATAACCGTCATTCCGGGCAACATTTTCATCATACCAATATCCTCCAGTATCTGATGTGTTGCACCATCTTCTCCTAATGTAAGCCCCGCATGGGAAGCACACATCTTTACATTCTTACCACTGTACGCAATGCTTTGCCGGATCTGATCATAAACCCTGCCGGTTGAAAAATTTGCAAAGGTTCCTGTAAAGGGAATTTCCCCGCCAATAGACATTCCGGCAGCGATACCCATCATATTCGCTTCGGCGATCCCTACCTGTGTAAATCTTTCGGGAAACTCTTTAATGAAAGCTTCCATTTTCAGAGAGCCGATCAGATCTGCACAAAGTGCTACCACGCTGTCATTTCTTCTTGCGGCTTCTACCAAACCCGCACCAAATCCGGAACGGGTATCTTTCTTATCTGTAACTGTATATTTAGTCATTGTTTTAAGCTATTTAAATGATTGGTTGGTGAGGTCTTAATAGTCTGCCAGGGTTGAAGGAAGTTCGGAAAGTGCAATGCCAAGCTGTTCATCATTAGGCGCAACGCCATGCCATTTATGCGAGCCCGTCATGAAACTCACGCCATGTCCCATATCAGACTTCATCAAAATCACTACAGGTTTTCCTTTAAAAGTTTTGCTTCTAGCCAATTCCAACCCTTCCAGAACTTCAGCCATAAGGTTCCCATTCATTTCAACCACATCCCAGCCAAAAGCCAACCACTTGGCCTTCAGATCTCCCATAGACAATACATCTTCTACCGATCCATCTATCTGTTGTCCGTTTACATCGACCGTTACAATGAGGTTGTCAATTTTTTTAGCGGGGGCAAACAAAGCCGCCTCCCATATCTGACCTTCCTGTAATTCTCCATCGCCATGTAATGAAAAAACCAGGTTTGAATCTCCCTTTCGTTTCTTGGTTATGGCAGCGCCGATCGCTACGGAAAGGCCCTGACCTAAAGAACCAGACGAAATCCTAATACCCGGCAAACCTTCATGTGTGGTAGGATGCCCCTGTAATCTTGAATTGATTTTTCTAAATGTGCTGAGCTCTGCAATATCAAAGTAACCGCTGCGAGCCAACACCGAATATAATAACGGGGAGATATGACCATTAGACAGGAAGAATAGATCCTCATTAGCCCCTTCCATATTAAATGAGGGATTATGCTTCATTACCCTGAAATAAAGAGCAACGAGAAAGTCGGTGCACCCAAGCGATCCGCCGGGGTGACCCGACTGGCAACCGTGAACCATGCGGACAATATCCCGCCTTACCTGCGTTGCAACATCCTGCAATTCAGTAATTGAAAATTCCTTTTTCATTAAATGTTATTTAAAATCTTATTTTTTGAAGTGTAATTGAACCCGGCCTGCTATCGAAAAATCCATGCAAACCTAAGTGTATTTTATGAAAATGCAATCGATTGTATTAAAATTACAACAACTTCCCATTTATCGCATTAATTGCTCATTCTTCAGTTCTGCCCATGATCGAATAGATCAATAACATAATGCTTGTGGAAGGCGATTACAGGCAACAAGATAAAACGCAATCAAATTACTATCTGAAATGAAATCGATTGTATATTTACTAGTCAATCGTTGCTGCGATAGCTATTTAATCGTTTTACGTTCGCAGCGGGCTGGGAATTTTTCAATTTCTGGCCCTTTTTATTTGTTGGAAGGTAAACTATCCCGCTATCTAAGTATGAAAAGTGATTACTATAGCACCAGCCCTCGGAACTAGCGCCACCAACATTTCTTAACCTCCACGCTGTAATAAGAATCTGTTATGCCAGTTACATTACAATCGAAGTTTTATATAAATACCTAAGATTTAGGGATGTTATTTGTCGTGCATTTTGATGCAATGTAAGCACCGCAGGTTTCCCGGTTTTTTGCTTGAATCAGCTGGTTCGTTAATGATTCGCCGTTTATATCGTATCGTTTTTAAAATCGAAACATCTGCCCATCTGAGACCGGTATATAAGCAGAAAATAAAGGCGTCGCCGACTTCCTGGTTAAGACAAGGTGTTGCAAGTAGTTTTCGATAATCTTTAGCCTCCACAATCTCCTTAATACGCGCACAATGATAAGTCTTACAGTTGATATCTTCAGCCGGATTAATTAAGAAATATTTTACCTTGGTTTCGGCTTTTACCACTCGTTTAAATCTTGCATAGTAGTTCATAGGCCTTTCCCCGGTAAAGTTATCCTAGGAGAAATTTTCTAAAATCTAAACAAAGCTCTTCGTTGATGTCTGTAGGTGAAATATATCCCTAATCGATAAAGATTTTAAATTGCGTGAAGCTATTTTGCAAATGTCTGTTATTATCACAACTGTGCTTCCTGATATACCCTTTATAATAAATTCAGGAAATTTCTTTGAATCTATGCTTTGGAATAAACCGTTTTCCGATGGACTGCTGGTTCAATATGGCTTCACTTTTCTTAACAGGAAGTAGCTTAATTGCTTCAGCGTTGTGATTTTTTTGACTTTGATTTATTGGCCTCGTATATGTGAAAACACCGGTGGTTATGCAACTGCCTGCACCCCAGCTCCCAAGATCATACGAATATAAATTTTGTCGCCTTTTCTGTTCGGAATCGCTAAGATATTCACAACTGCACAATTTTAAAGGTGATACAATCATGTATTAAGCAGTATTCTGGTTTGGATTTTCCTTTTGCAAAGTATTAAAGAAATTCTGTTAAGAGACTGTTCGAAAGCAGCTTGCTGATGGAGTTGAAAAATGTGTGTGCCAGTTGGAATCCAGCCAGGCAGGTCAAACCGTTGCCGATGATTTTTGGATAAAAGGAATTCAAATGCTTTTACACGCTCGGGGTTCAGATGATTTGAAATGTCAGTCATTTTGTAAGCCTTTTTTTAGTCAAATAAAGTGGGCGTAAGCGGTAAAAAGTGACTAAAAACGTGACTGATAAAAATAAAAATGTTATAAATCATTGATTTTAACATTTAATCGTTCCCGAGACTGGAATAGTCACTTTTTGTCTATAGATCTTTTGCGAATAAACGTGTCAAATATTCGTCAATACAGGGCTTCAGGCAATTTTTCACACGCTCTACCTATCTATTCGAAGACAAGAAATTTTTTAATAAAAAAAGTGTAAGAGGGCCATCTTTTACCAAGGCTATAAGAAATGGATGAAGGGATCGCACAAAGGTTCTATAAACTTTATGGAGCTATTGTACCTGAAAATGTAATGCCTATGCGCATAATATGGCTGGGCAATAGTTCAGTAGCTACTATTGCTAACCTATTCCGTTTATTACGAACGAATCATATGTCCAGGCATGAAATAACCCCAGGCTATACTATTCTTTTGGCTTCTGTTGGAACCGGGATAAACACAGATACTGTTTGTTGCAAAACCTATAAAATATTTATAATAAACGGCACTAATTAAAACATTAGTACCTTTAAGAAAAGCTTGGTCAATCAAGCTATCTAAACTTTAAACTGTTACACAAAATGACCGATGATAAACTTGCTGTATTAATCGATGCAGACAACGTGCCCTACGCAAACGTAAAAGCCATGATGGAAGAAATTTCTAAGATGGGAACACCTACCGTAAAGCGCATCTATGCGGATTGGACCAAACCAACAGTAGCCGGGTGGAAAAGTGTACTATTAGAAAATGCCATAACACCTATTCAACAATACAGTTATACAAAAGGAAAGAATTCCAGCGATAGTGCGCTGATCATAGATGCAATGGATATTCTATATTCAGATAAAGTTACAGGATTTTGTATCGTTTCAAGTGATAGTGACTTCACGCGGCTGGCTACAAGGTTACGGGAAGCCGGTATGCGGGTTATTGGTTTCGGTGAGAAAAAACACCTCAGCCTTTTATTTCTGCGTGTGACCAATTCATCTACCTGGAAATTCTCAACAATAATCCTCCGGTAGAAAAAATATTTCGCCGGGTCGAAAACAAAAAGCTAAGCACAAATCCAACAGTAATATCAACCCTGATACTGTAAAATTAATTTCAGATAGTATAGCAGATCTCGCAGATGAATCAGGATGGGCTTTTTTAGGAGACCTTGGTAATTTTATCATCAAGAAAAAACCCGACTTCGATCCGAGAATTTTTGGATTTTCAAAGTTGCTTCCCTTGATCAAAGATATTGACCGGTTTGAAATTGATGAACGCGAATCCGGCATTCCTAATGTCAGGCATATTTTCGTCAGGAAAAGATGAAAAGACGTATGTAGATTACATAAAAACCAATGACGAATAAAATGTAGTGCACCGGGAAATCTGACTGCTTTAAAAGAAATACTTAACTGTATCTTAACGTAGTAATGCTTCGATATTCATAGGTAATGATCTGTGTTAAAATAACGCGGGCAACGGAAAAGCTATAAAAAACGTATCTTCAAATTATGCCCAGTTTTAATATCGGCGATTCCATAACACTTTTACCCCATTTTCCACTACCACAGTTATATTATTATTGCAATAAACGGGTCATACCTTACACTCTTTCGAAAGTGTGAGCATAAAAATCTCATAATATACTTCAGGTGTATAAGCCTGGCAGGTTAATTTTCCCCTCAGCAGTTTTCATAACTATCAAGCCCTCCTCCTGGGTTACTATTCTGAATTCCATACCTGGTAAGACTGATAGTAGGAATCTTACCTCTGTGGATATCAATCAATCTTCTGTTCTCTAACTCTACCAGCAGAACAAGTACCTTTTCTGCCGAGATGGGAAACTCAGATAATAAATCGGATAAACGAATACGTATTTGCGGATTAAGCGTTTTAGCACTTAATAGTTTAACATAGTCAAATACTTCTTTACTAGTGGTCATAAGAACAAATTTAATTTAACCAAGTGCCTTTCTTTCCGTTACTATGTAAATAGGGTCTTCCCGATCCGTATCTCTATACCAGTACCAGGAAGCCAGATCTATCAGGGTTTGTTTTTCCGCTTGCCAAAAAGGTATGGCATCACCGGTTACAAATACGTTACTAAGAATCAGCTCTTCACCATTCAACGTTACTTTTAAAAAAGACAGGGCCATTGAATCATCTTTATTCATTCGCTATATTTTGCTGTCCATTTTTATTACGGACAAGTTGATAAATTATACAGTGGCAGTAATAATAAGACACAAGTGGGCGCAGGTTGCAATAGAGTGGTGTAGATGTGTATTCCTCTTTCTGTTGACTGTTGTTCCCTGAAAGGTAAACATTATATCTCGCATCTTCTTATAAACTTTACAACCGATGGAAATCGAAAATAATAATATGCCCTAACAGTATAACATTCAATAGAACTGAGCTAAGCACTGCTATACCGATAAAACGGCTAATATGCTTACTTGTCATACAATCCATTACGACCGCCTCTAAAAACTGACATACAAAGATCTCCATCCTGGATTGAAGTGTGGCCTACTCCAAAGGCCTGTATCTATTGATTTAAACCAACATATGGCACCTATCATTTCTTCGACCAGCTCCAAAGGCTGGAAAGCTACAGTTTCGAAAGGCTCTTGACGATAGCAAACATCTATGAATTCTCTTGAATTTCTGTTGTATACCTATTTGCTTCTAACGGTGAGGATCGTTGTATAGCTGTAAGGTTGTAGTAGCTGTTACTTTTGATCGTGGGCAGAATCGGCTACAAAGCCTTAAAATAAACACCTATTCCAAATCCTAAAGAGTACTGCACGTTTACTTGTTCGTAATAACAAGCATGGATGTTTTGAAATTTCCGGGCAGAAACCTCATAAAGCAGTTGGGCTAGTGTGTGAAATACACAACCAGCATTAAGCTGCTACATCTATAACTGGTTCACCAACACGGGAAACAATTCTCTCACACAAATCCGCTGAAACATTACATAATTCGATCTCCACAAGGAAACGATCCACGTCAATTTTACATTTCAACTTCCCTTTTTCGACCTTGACCTCTTCCATTAAATAAGCTATCTTGTTTACTACCCATCGGCGGGCATCCGCCTTTATATCTTCATCGCTTCTGTACATTTCACAAGGAGCAAGGCTAAAACTATATTTCATATATTATAACATTAAATTACTACACATCAAACTATCGCAGAAACATACTAGTTCTAAGAATATTTCTTTACGAACCATTTACATTTATACTAATAACCGAACACCCCAATCCCAGCCATTTCCAACATTAGAGATAGTAATAGGGAAACAGGTTGCTGTTATATGAGCGAAGAGCTGAAAACACCAGCAACAGCAGGGAACACAAAATATAAAAGTAAAATCTTAGCGTTTTTGATATGTAACACCAACCTACGCTACCTGGTGCTCATCTTCCAAATGGTATGCAACCAGCAACCTCGAAGTCTGCAAAAATTTCATTAATAGTCAGTTCCGGAAGGAAGGTATCTTATAAACAAATTCTAAAATTAAACGGCGATATTGCCAATACACATTACATGCTATGTTCCCGAAAACCAAGAAACACCCAGGAAGAAGCAATCTAAAATCGAAAACTCGTGAGTAATTAACGCGCACTTAAAAAATATTCAACTCACTAACCAAGCGAAGTCTAACGAAGATACGCTTTAAAAATGGGCGGACATAATAAATTAGCAAATATGGCGATAGGAATGAATTCATACAACAGCAGCTTGTAGAGCACTGGCTGGTTCAATTCAACCCTGAATTCAGAAATAATTCACGGATATACCCTTACTATAGAGTCACTTAAACTGGTTAGCATTTTACTCAAAAGCATGGGCATTAACACCCGAGTTTTGATCACCTCGTTAAATCAATTCACGATCAGCTTGGTAGTTTAAGGCCTTGCCAAAAGAAAAAATAAAAGTATAGAATATGCTGTCTCCTCGCTGAAGTCAAATATGCAGCCGAGCATTTCAAATTTATAATGCGCTAAGGTGTAGCCATCTGTTTTAGCGATGGCCGATGTTGTATTATGACCTTTGTCCTTTTCCCTATTGCGGTATCATAGTTGGTGTCAAAATTCAATTGGTGTCGCAGTTTGAAAATAAGCAGAGCCATAACCGTGTTGGCTGGCAAGTGTCATTCCTAGCTACCTCTTTAATAGGAGCATCATATTAAACCATTAAAATTTCTCCCATGTCAAATCGCAGCTCGTTTGTGAATTATCTTCTACAATAGATAATCCTCAAATATAGTTGATCTATGCTTTTGTAGCGTTTATTGTGCAGCCGGCGGATAAGCTTGCCTTTTAAAAGAACTATTTTTTGAGAATATCACTATCACCTCAAATTCTTGTATTTAACGATCATTTAGCAGCTCTTGAATCTATATTCTACTATGTTATAATATTTTCGCCTACCTTTGCCTGGTGTTGTAGATATTTAACACAAACTCTTTCAAAGTGTGTTGCAAATTGCAATGAGTATTTAGCTTGCTTTAACGCAAATTTTCTCCCGATACCTCCATTCTTGTAATAAGTTTCTACTTTTTTAGAAAAACCCGCTTAAGGCTACTGGCCTTTAAGAACTTATTCATACATATAAAATAAATTTTATTAAAAAGTTATCCTTCAAAAAATCGGAGGCAGCCGATTTTTCTACCACATTAAAAACGCGTGTTCAACATTATTTAAAGATAAACGGCAAAAACCGGTTTGGCAACCGTGACATGGTGTTTAAAACCGGTTTCATGTTGTCTCTTTACTTTGTACCCCTGGCTGTCATCTGCTTTAGCGGAATTACTCAGGTATGGCAACTGTTTTGCTTATTCATACTTAGCGGCTTTGGCATGGCGGGGATAGGCATGGGCGTTATGCACGATGCGTTGCACGGCTCCTACTCCAAAAGTAAGGTATTGAACAAGTGGATGGGCTATACGATGAATATCATTGGAGCCAGCGACGAAGTATGGAAGTTGCAACATAATGTATTGCATCATAGCTTCACCAATATTGATGAACATGACGACGATATCAATGCGCCCTTTTTCTCCGGTTTTCTCCGCATGCTAAAAAGAACCGCTTGCACCCCTTTCAGCATTATTATGTGTGGTTATTCTACGGACTGTCCACCATTTCTTGGATCACTTCAAAAGACTTTATCAGGCTTAGCCGTTACAAAAACAAGATCTAATTAAAAGTAATACCGAGTATCGGCGGCTTTTGTTAAAGGTTATTTTCTGGAAGCTGGTTTATTTCTCCTACGTACTGTTATTGCCTCTTCTGCTTACCTCCTTTGCGCCATGGATTGTAATCGTGGCATTCCTAAGTATGCACTTTGTGACGGGGTTTTGTATATCCATCGTATTTCAAACGGCGCATGTTATGCCAGACGCTTCTTTCCCATTGCCCGACAATGCGGGTAAACTCGAAAATGAACGGCTGGTTCATCAGCTGGCTACCACTTGCAATTTTGCTCCGCGAAGCCGCCTGTTTTCATGGTTGATCGGAGGTTTAAATTTCCAGATCGAACATCACCTGTTTCCCCACATCTCCCATGTTCATTATAGAAGACTGGCACCGATTGTTAAAAAAACGACTGAAGAATTTGGCATACCCTACTACAGCTATCCTACCTTTTTCTCTGCACTTCAAAGTCATGGCACTATGTTACGCAAGCTAGGCTCTATGCCTTATAAAGGCGCTCATTAGTCAATGGGCTCTTCAAAACTCGTAAAGACTCTATTAAAGTCAGTTTGGGAATTTAAAGTAACCAGAAGAAAAGCTGTATGACACCTACTTTCAACAACACCAACATTAATGTAAAAGAAATAATGAAAAACAGTAATAGCTAATATAAACAACATGCTGGAAAAACCGGCAGGGCAAGGCTCAAAACTATGGATCCAGCTATGATAGGGATACAGCCGGTTAACAATACAACCGCAAGCTTTACGGCAACCTGGTCTTTTAAAGACATGCCGGTCCACCCGTTATTGAAGCAGAACATATAAAGCAAGGGATAGACCTCGCCAATAAAAATACAGTATCATACCATACCAGCAATTATTGGAGGCGCTAATGTTATGGGCGTTGCAGCTACGGGAAAGACGGCTGCTTTTCTAATACGGTTGATAGCATAGCTGGTACAAAACAAAAATAATGAAGGCCTGGTAGTGGTACCGACAAAGGAGTTGGCTCAACAGGTAGCTGATGAGTTTAAAGCACTTACTCTAGGTATGCAGTTTAGCGCGGCCTGTTTTATCGGGGCTCCGATGTGGCTCCCGATAGACCTCACGCAGCCAGAAAACATCATCTTATTATTGCAACACCGGGCAGGTTATTAGACCTGATAAACCCTGATGCCATTTGCCTTTCATCAATTAAGGCACTTATATTAGACGAGTTTGATCGTATGCTAGACATGGGTTTTATCAAGGATGTTAAGACTATCGTTTCGCTTACAAATAAGCGAAAACAAACGGTATTATTTTCAGCTACTGCGAAAGATTCTAAAAAAATGCTGATCGATCAAATAGTCAAAAATCCCTTAACAATTAAAGCAAGCAGCGGTAAAAGTGCCAGTGGTACTATAACCTATTTACTAATTGAGCAAAAAATTCTGTACATGTAAGAGAGTACTTTAAGAATACCACAATCAGGTATTTGAGAGCGGATCATTTAAAAAGGCAACTTTAGTTTATACGGAAAATATATGTTATCTTTATGCATAAGATATAAGAAACCGCGCAAATACGATTTATTACCATCACTTTTATCTGCTGCCGTAAACTGTGTATTTCAATCGCTGCAACTAATCTTTTTTAATACGCTAATGTGAAAATATTAGCAAAAAAATTACAAAATGAGTACAACAGAATTTTCGGCAATTTCAGAATTAATAATTACATCAAAAAGCCAGGATGTAGTTATATCAAATGTATTTATTACAGGAGATGCTATTGCGCTTTGGGATTGTAATATAGGGAGCATAAACCTAGATTTATGGGATTGGCATAGAGGAAATAATAATGACAGTGAAAACTTTATTGTAACTGGCAGGAAATTAGTTCTGTAGAAAATTTACAATTGGTTTTTAGCGAAGCCGTTCGATTTTTCACCAATAATATTAAATTTTCTGAAAACCATTAATACATGCAGTGATTTACTATAAACTATTAAAACATACAAGTCTATGAGCCCTTTACAAATTGGCGACAATGTAAAGCTACTTCCTCCCTTTACATCTAGTAAAATCTATACAATTGTTTCGATAGAAGGCAAATCTGTCACCTTATTTTGTAAAGGTGAACATAAAAACCTAGTTATTCCCATTAAATGTATCATCACTAAATAGATAATATGGTATCGCATATCGCATTTGTCTGCGAATTTATATCATCACGTTAAGTTTTAAAATGAAATGCCCTCCGTGTTAGTTGAGATTATTTTCAATCGAGCGCCTACCTCAAAGCCATTCTAGTGACACCGCCCACATTTTTCGCGAATTGGAATATTATGCTGCTACATGATATAATAAAATTAAGATGAACCTTTACGACCTAAAAGAATTAATCATATAATAAGGACGGACAGTATCAGTCAGAACGCCCTAAAGTAAATAACCTATTCCAAGTCCTAAAGATTGCTGCGCATCTATCCAGGTTATAGATGCATGGAAGTTTTAAGGTTTCCGCTACAAGCCTCATCATGCAGTCGTTTTAAGTTTGAGGAATAGAAAACTGCTATTACGCTGACATGTCAATAACGGGTTCACCAATACTGGAAATAATTCTCTCACACAAATCCTCTGAAATATTACGTATTTCAGGCAATAAGCCTGAAGAGCACTCGTTGCCAAAATCGGACTTTGAATTTAGAGATGATTCAGCCGTAAACTTTTTATCACCATGGGTGGCCTCCAGGCCGGGAGCATTTTACTTAAAGGCAGGGAAGTAATACCTGATCCTTCATGACCGCGCTAAATCACTCGTGGTGAGCTTCTCGTGAGAAGAAAAGAATTAAAGTTTTGAATACCATACATTCTTCTTTAAGTCCAAATCTGATATCGAGCAATTTAAACTTATAATCCTCTAGCCAGGACTTAGTATCTGTTTTAGCGACACCCGACATAACATTAAGACCTTTATTGATCATTTCCCTGTTTGCGGTATCATTACTACTCTCCCCTGTACAGGCGAGTTCCAGTGCAGTTTATAGCATCTTGCCGGATATTGTTTAAGAATAGCCAGCGCATCTTCGGTATCAATAAATATCGCCTTTTCATCTGTTAACATACCCAATGCCTCAGCGATCGAGCCAGGTGTTTCATAATAAACTTCCATATTACCAACAAGGCAAATAGCATACCAATGGTACACTCAGAGTTACATATCGTAATGGGTATAATAAATACCAATGAAATTTTGAGTTGTACAATTTTTTAAGGAAGGCAGATCCAATACAGTTATATATCAAATTTTTCGGGTTGAGAAAACGAAAATATATTGTAACAAATGTTATCCCGGCGTTTGGCCCCTTTACTATTGGCCCATCTCTTCCAAATCAATCCTATCTGGAAATCGGTAATAATAATTTGTTCTCCGCTTAATAATTCCGCCCATTTATCTTTATCCCTCAGCTTATGTTCTCCAAATCTTACAATATCTACTTGTCGCATTATTTTCCTTTCCTGTAATATACAAAAAAGAACCGTTATAGTGGTTATTGTTTATTATAAAACGACAAATGGTTTGAACACAGAAAGCAACAACCATCTTTTACGAGTTTACAACTGTAGTTAATTTATAATCCTCCATGTGATATAGATTATGATTAAATCGATACAAAAAAAATAAAGGCAGAAAAATGATCTACCTTTATTCACTACTCACTATTAGCAATAAGCTACTGCCTGAAGAGGACTCTTAAAGCCTTGCCACTCTACGCTCACCAATTGATAACCCCTTTCTAATAATATTAATCACTTCTACCCGTTTTTTATTTAATCTCTTTTGTATCCTTTCCAGCAAATCGGCTTCATGATCTTTTTCGTATATCAGATCAGCTTTAGTAAGCTGAGGGAATTTTTCTTTTAATATTCGGGATTGAGCTTCCCAATCACCAACCACTTTAAAATCGTCTTCTGGCTTGTTAACTTTATTTTGCATAACATAATTTTAATTGTGAAATAATTTTCACAATGTAAAGTTCCACTTCTTCACCTTTGATTTCTTACAAAATTCTTCTTTACTGTTACAAGAATCACAGATTTGAAATCTCGCATTTTCTTTGCTGCTCCTGCCTTTTAAAAGACCTTGGACTTACGCCTGTTGTCTTCTTGAATTGATTCGAAAGATGTGCTACACTACTATAGTGGAGAAGGTAAGATATCTCGGTTAATGTAAGTTCATTATACCGCAATAGCTCTTTAGCCCGTTCAATCTTATTTAAAATGATGTATTGCTGAATAGTAACTCCTTCAACCTTTGAAAATATATTTGCAAGGTAAGTATAGTTATAATGAAGTTCGGTGCTGATAAATATAGAATCATTTGTATCCAAAGGTTCCCTCGTTTCATTGTCAAGCATGTTAATGATAACATTTTTTATTCGCTCCACAAGTATATGCTCTTTATCTTCTAATAGATCTAAACCACACTTCAATAAATTAATCCTAAAATCATTGATTGTTTTGTTTGATATCAGTGCGTTTGATTCAATTGCTCCCATTTTAACTGATGTATAGGATATAGACAGATTGTTCAATTCTTCTATTACCCTTAGCAAGCATCTTCGGCTGACCATATTTTTGATATATATTATCATGAATGGTGTATTAAAATTGCTTTCATCAATCAGAGTCGCATCCCAGGAAATAGACAATAATAAAAAGATCTTTTGGATATACTACAGCCTCAATAGCACCGGTTTAACAAAAATCTCAGTAGGGGTAACAAAAAAATAATGTTGTCAATCAATGTTGAAGAAAATCCACTATCCGAACCTTTTACATGGATGATCGTCTGACCTTTCAAAGCAAAGGTAACGTTTATAGCGCAGGAAGCAATAAAGACTACCGTTACCTTACCCTTTTCTAAAGTACCGAGTTTTAACCAACTGTTACTAAAACCTAATTTTAAGATACATTTACGAATAAATGAGATAGAAGGCGAACTCAGTGACAAACAAAAGCTATTATGGGTAGAAAATAAAAAAATGTAAAGTATGAATATCGCTAACAGGATAATGCCCTGTAGTATATGGGTTCGGCCAGTTGCTAACGAAACAACAAGGGTAAACAAAGATAATAGTAACAATACCGTTGCCTTAGGGTCAACACCTAATGTAAGCTGCATACCTGCAACAATTGAGGTGAATGCAACAGCAGGAATAGTAAGCCCGATGCTGGCTAGCGCAGAGCCCAGTGCTAAGTTAAGACTCGTTTGCAGTCTGTTATTCACGGCAGCTCTTAAAGCCGCAATGCCTTCCGGCAGAAGAACAATTGCAGCAATGATAACACCTACCAAAGATTTGGGCGCCCCAATATATAAGACGGATTTTTCTATTGCAGGCGCCAGCGTCTTGGCTAATAAAACTACAACGCCAAGGCATAGTAACAGTAATACTGCACTAATAAGTGAAGTCCTTAATGTTGGTTTAACAGGTAGGAGATTCTCATCATCCGACTCTTCGGGCGATAAAAAATAAGACCGGTGCCTGACGGCCTGAATCATTATAAATACCAAATACACCACCAGGCAAAGTACAGCTATAAAACTTAATTGTATCGTATTATATCCGTGTCGTTGTGTGCTGCTAGTAGTATAGTTCGGCAAGATAAGCGAGAGTACCAGGATCGCTGTCAGGGTTACCAAAGCTGCGCTAACCCCTTTAGCTCAAAAACCTGCTCTTTAAAACGTAGTGCCCCGATTAATATGCATAACCCGATTATCCCGTTTAAAATGATCATGACAGCCGCAAACACTGTTTCCCTGGCGAGAGCTTTAGTTTCAGCAGTATCACTGGCCATCATAAGTGACACAATTAATGAGACTTCTATGATAGTAATAGCGAAAGCCAGGAGAAATGTTCCGAAAGGTTCTCCAACTTTGAGGGCAATCACTTCAGCATGATGTACAGCAGCCAGAACGGAGCCGACCAATAAAATGCTTAAAATGATCAAATAAATATGACCGTCGAAAAATGCATGGCCTAGATACCCAGCCCATGATAGCAAGGGAATGATGATTGTCCAGAAAAACAGATACATCTTTTTTTCATAGAGCGAGAAAAATCATTTTAGTCATTCATCTTTAACCTTTAGCTCAATGTAGAGATAACTCTTTGTAGATTGCAAAGTGGCTACACCTTGTGCATCAATATAGTGGGGACGAGATAAGAAGGATCATCAAATGACAAAATAAATCGGGTTCCCTTTTGCAATTCAGATTCTACTTCAACAAGAATGTGGAGGGAGCAGAGCACATCGTAAGTTTTAGCCAGCCCCAGTCCCAATCCCCCTGCTCTTTTTGTGAAAAAAGGAGTAAAAATGTTTTTCAAGTCATCTTTGGACATGCCACAGCCGTTGTCTTCAATTTGAATAACGTACCGCGGCCCCAATGCCTTGGTTGACACACTTAACACGCCCCTCCCAGGTTCCATAGCGTCGATTGCATTAATGACAATGTTAGAAATAGCCAATATTATTGAGCCACTATCAAAAGGCATAATACAGTTTTGTTGGTCATATATTTTATTAACATTTACCTGCTTCAAATAGAGTCGATCAGCGGCCTGGGATAACACCTCGTCCAACATCTGTCCAACAAGCATTTTTGGTACTTCCACCTCGTCTAAATGCTGAAAACCCAGGAGAGACTTTAGAAGAAAATCAATTCTCTCAGAGCTACGATCTATAATATCTACATACTCAAGTAAATCATGATTAGAAATTTCAGATCTTAGTATATGCATCGAAAGAACAATACTGGTTAATGGATTTCTAATTTCATGTATTATCATCGGTGTCAGATTATCGCGTTTTTCTATTTCCAGCTGCGAATTTTCAATGTTAGTCGGCATATATGTACTTTTCATGTCATTAATTTAATGGATTTGAGCACCGGCTCAGGTGCCAACATTTCTATTATAGTTAACAACCGTATACAGCAGCTTTACTTTCTGAGCAATCTCCCTTTTCAAGTTTTTATAATATCGGAACCTGTTTAATTCTATAAGGGCTTCTTCGTAGCACTTAATGGCTTCTTCAAACTGAATGTCATTTTCAGCTCTCCTTCCTCGTTTAAGATTGGGGATATTATTTTTCGATACCAGAAAAGACCGAAGTGCGATGATACCAAAATGAAAGAACATATTATTAATTTATAACCCAATACTGCAAAGGTCTTAAAAAGAGCCCTCCAAATCATTACATCTTTTTGTAAAAAAGTTACATGTTTCACATATTTAATTTTCAACATGTAAGATCATTACATAGCTATCGACTTATATCAATTCATTTAAAGAAAAGAGTTGCAAAGACTTATCATACATTGAAACAAACAGAACGAAAAATTCATGACTGCGTATTGGATAATCGCTCAGGTTTACAAATGCCAACAAGTATTAATTCGATACAAAAGATTGTATCTTTATATTCTTTGTACTCCATCTTTATATTTCAATCACCTTCCCCTTCACCCTAAAATCCAACATATGTCAAAGCAAAAAATCGACTCAGAACAGTTATTGTTATTAAGGGAGGGAAATACTGTTACAAGGTATCCTTGTGATGGAATGCCAGAAAATGAATTTAAGGAAAACAACGTCGATCAGATTCACTCCTTCCAAATAATATCTATTAATGCGAACACCAATGTAATGGAACTAATAATCAATCACTCAGCCTTTATGTATGCCTCTCCGGGAGATATCAATCATTTATTCATTAAGTCTCATGATCTGGTAGACCAGAAGATCTGGTGGGTGGAAGTATAGATAAATTCATGTTGCGTGCAGTTGCGGGTTCTGAAGTTATGCATAATCCTCAGGTTCCAGGGCTTATCATCTCTTTTTCTTTCAACAATTGTTACGCTTTACGCCCGCAGAGCGAAAGAAGCAGGGAACCAGTAAACTATGGAAACAGACCGCTTTTCTATAAGCCAGATTTTAATGGCAATACCTATTTTTTGTACAATGGACATCTTTTTAACAGGTATTGCAGCGGACTATCATAATCTCCTTCATTTTGCACGAACAGGGCTTTTCGCTCTTCTGTAAAGAGAGCGTTATTTTTATCGGTATAAATGTTTATAGCTACAGAAGTTTCATAATTTGTCCTGTTAACAGCATTTGTAGTTTCATATGTACTACGTTTAGCGTCATTTTTGTCATTTTTGCTGGAGCTATTATAGGAGACATTGGTTGTATTAGATGACAGGTTTTGTGTTATAGTCCCATCTACAATAAATTCTACACTGAGTATATTGCATAACTCTTCCATGGTATATCCCGACATGTTTGCACGATTAATACCAGCTTTTGCCAGCAAGGCATTTGTTGTCCTGGGATCAATGATAGTTAAGCCACCTGCATGTTTACTTAGCAGCATGTACGTATCATTTTGAGGTTTTAAACTCATAACATCGCCGGCCGATTGGCTGTTTTTTATGTATGCAAAAGGCAAAATGGCCACTTTGTTGTGATGATCCTGAATTCCTGTCCCTCCTTGTTGGTCCCTGGACGCCTTATCCGTTGACAACGGAGCTTTGTTAAAGAACTCTACACGGCCACTGGCATACACAATCTTCAAAATATCCTGCTTTTTTATTTTATAGGCCAGCGTCTCACCCTGATATGCAAACTTTACCTCATCATCATTAATTTCTAATACTTTTCCCTGAAGTTCATCACCATTGATCTTTAAGATCAGGTCACTTTGAGGTTTCTGTGCATTTTGAGAAAAAGAGAAAAAACGATAATCAACAGGTGGGCTGTGAGTAGTACAAACTTTTTCATTACAGGGGTGGTTTAGAAGTTATGAAGAGTTATAAAAGTACAAAATTTTATGCTCAAACAACAGCCCCCAAGGCTTCACCCATAAATAATTTTTCCGATTACCGTTAAGCCCCTTCTATCAAATTTCATATTTGGACGGTATTTTTGTTACTTATAATTCCTCAGCCTACATTTATGGTCGCAACAATTACGACTATTTCACTCAACTGAAAAAAATGCCCCTGAACCGTTATTCTAAGCCATTATATGCCCCGCTATTTTTAATTCTTTTTGCAGGTAGCTTTTTTGCGCCAAAGCTCAGGATACGAGTTCATTAGGAAATAGCAGTGTATTTCAAGACAGCAATTCTATAGTGGAAAAGGCACGAAGATTTGCAGAAAAGGAGATCCTGGAATCGGCCCTGGAATTCAGGCAGGACCTGTCGTCTACCAGGAGGCAGGAGATACTGGAAGCAATTAAAAAGGAAACTTTTAATGCAAGGGATTTTGTAAAAAACGGGGTTGACACGGCAGGGCTTTCCCGGGAATTAGCACAAATACTTGATTGGTACAAAATCAGCGTCGACGGCATATTTGTGAATGCCGGTAGTGCACAGGTTTATCGCAACCTTGCTACCTCCAGGATCCTCATTAACGAATTGCACAAAAGACTTTTGCAGCGAAAAACACAACTGGATACTTATACAAAGCAACTACTCAATTTCAGAAACAGGATTGATTCTTTTGCTACTGACAGTTCGCTATTTATAGCCCCTACTGATTCAGTTCACGCCACTCAATATTTTTCTGAACTCATTATAGCCGCCAGGGCTATTGCTCCCGCAGACAGTATCGTAAAAAAGCCATAGAGAATGTAAAAACTATTCAGCGGGTGGTCAATGAAATGGTGAACGAGTTTTCGGCAGCTTCAGATAATATAGAGAACTATCAGGCAGCATTGTCTGCAACAACCTTTCAAAGAGATTTCTCCAACCTTGGAGATTCCATAAAATTTCAAAGATCATTTAAAGAAGTGCTTCGCTTCTCGGTATTAAAAGGAAGTCTTGCACTTTATTTTTACGTAGGCAATAACATGGGCAAACTCATCCTGCTTTTTATTCTGACCATCCTGTCCTATTGGTTTTTAAGAGGATTACGGGTAAAGCTGGTTGAAGACGGGCGCCTGGTGCAGAATATGTCAGGCCAGCTGGTGTTTCGATACCCGGCATTGTCTGCCATGTTGATAGTGATCAGCATATTCCAGTTTATATTTCCGGAACCGCCCTTTGTTTTCAACCTTATAATATGGCTATGCTCGGCCACTGCCTTAACGTTCATATTCCGGGGCTTCATTACCCGGTACTGGATGACATTCTGGCTTGCGGTTTTTATGTTCTTTCTGATTGTTTCTGGTATTAACCTGGTTCTCCAGGCCTCAAGGCCGGAACGATGGGTCATGCTGTTAGTTTCTTTAATTGCATTCCTGACTTTCCTGATATTTTTTGTTACGGGCAGGAACAGGGAGCTAAAGGAAAAATGGATTATCTATTTCATAGGAATAGCAGTCATACTGGAACTTGCATCTGCGCTGGCTAATATTTATGGCAGATATAACCTCTCCAAAATGCTACTTACCACAGGCATATTCAATATTATAACGGGAGTTCTCTTCGCCTGGACTATCCGGCTCATCAATGAAGGATTATTGTATGCCAATGAGCTCTATAAAACGCCCGAAAGAAGCCTTTTCTATGTCAACTTCGACCGGGTAGGCAGCCATATACCTAATATATTTAAGATTCTCTTGATTATCGGCTGGACAATACTTTTGGGAAGAAATTTTTATGCTTTCAACAAAATCACCAACCCGGTAAAAAACTTTCTTGAAACACCCCGCTCCGTAGGAGCCTACTCATTTACCATTGAAAATATCGTATTGTTTTTTGGCATCCTGATCATTGCTTCACTCGTATCACAGGTAGTTTCATTTTTCGCATCTGATAAGCATGATTCGTCGGGTAACCGCATTAAAGGCGTAGGAAGCTGGCTATTGCTCATTCGTATATCTATCGTCAGCATTGGTCTGTTCCTGGCTTTTGCTGCCGCCGGCATACCGCTGGACAGAATTACCATTATAGTGGGCGCGCTCAGCGTGGGTATAGGATTCGGTCTTCAAACCCTTATCAACAACCTTATCAGCGGGTTGATCATTTCATTTGAAAAACCCGTTAATGTGGGCGATATGGTAGAAATAAGAGGTCGAAGTGGTGTAATGAAATCGATCGGCTTCAGAAGTAGTATTATGACCACTTATGACGGCGCTGAAATTATTATACCTAATGGCGACTTACTGAACGAACACCTGGTAAATTGGACCTTGAATGACGATACGAGAAGAATAGAATTAAACATCTCCGTTGCCTACGGCACTGACCTGGCTAAAGTGCGTACATTATTGCTGGAGCTCGTAGACACCGACACCAGAATTGCCTCCCATCCTGCTCCATCGGTACTCGTTAAAGAGTTTAGCAGCAGCTCTGTTGACTTCCAGCTATTTCTTTGGGCAAAGCAGATCAGCGAATCATCGAAGATCAAGAGCGACATCCTTATATTGATCGACACCCATTTTAAAGCTCACAACATTACCATACCATTTCCACAACAGGACGTTTACATTCATTCGGATCCCAATGATATCAAAAAGCAACCACCTCACCACTCAGAAAGTAACCAGAAATAAGAAGACATTATTTAAAAAATATGTACCGGCAGCGTATCGGCCAAAACAAGCGGTGATAATGCTGTAGCGGTTTCGTTATATTCAGGTTGCAAAGAAGGATTGGAAGGATACGCATTGCCGTTGAATTTCACCCTGTAAGTCTTACCTCCACTGGGAATGATCAGGTCGTTCCACCCCTTAGTTTTCCCGGGGCCGATAATGATTGGACCATTTACGATTGTGAAAGAGTTGATTTTTTCAGCATGGTTGTTCAACAGGTAAACTGTACAACCGGCGTTACCGCAAAAATAGCTTCCTTTCATAGCTACAAATATTTCATTTTTGTTATCGCCATTTAAATCTATTGCAGTATAAGTAAATTTGCGATCATCACTATTAAGTAAAGCCAGGTCCTTTTTAACAAGCACTTTTCCTAACTGGTCTGCAACCCTTATTGCTACCGAATCTTTTGAAGGAACAGTATCCTTAACAGTAATTACCGATGGCGTATCTGCCTCTGCGTGACGGCTCAGCACGACCAGGCTATCTTCCCCTGCTGTAGATTTTTTATCAGCAGAAGAGTTACAGGAAGAAGCTGCAATGATCATACTCATGCATGCAATAAGAGCTCTTGATATTTTCATATTCTTTTTCTGATTGACCCCTTGATAGTTTTCGTCATTTAAACAATTGGCGTTTCACTCCAAGTGTAAAAAAGACATTTTTCATTTTAAAATTCACTCCCCTGAAAGATGCGGGAAATATGGATGGAATACCCCATTGCAAATCACCTGCCACAACATAACGATCTATTTTTTTCGCCACCTGCGAAAATACCCCAATCCCACTTGTTCAGCTCTTTGTCAAAATTAAAGATCGCCCTGTCTACTTCAACCTTTTCTCCCAGAGAGTTGCCTTTCCTAATATAGCCATCACTAACTGTGCCTCTGAAATAAGGCCTGAGCAGATATCCGGTATACAATCCGCCTTTCAAATGCCAGCCGCTACCAGCATTAAATGACAAAAAAACAGGCAGAGAAATGTACATATTTTTGGAAACTGTTTCATTCAAACCGGTAAAATCACCTTCAAATTCAGCGTCGTTCATAGAAATCAGGGTATGGAAATATTGTACACTATCTTTTATTTTCATTCCTTTTATTTCCACACGCAGTCCGGCACCTACACTCCATTTTTCGTTTGGCTTTCTTATAATTTCATACCCAACCGATGGCGAGAAACCCGGCGAATAGCTTTCGATTTTCCGGATATTGCTGGGCAACGGAATGGGCGTTGAGCCACCAATATTATATCCTATGTGCACCCGATGCTCCCAGTTAGCTGTTGTGTGTTGCTGCGCATGCAGTTTTCTACTCCACAACAAGCATATAATTAAAATGTAAACTGATGTTTGACGCATGTAATGATTTATTGAGGAATGATAACCAAACTATCCAGAAGCAGCCTGCTTCCTATGGCACCGCGATAATAATCACCCTCCTTACTGGATGAAGCAACAATGGCCATCATGAGGTTTTTAGAAGAGACCTCCTTTCCATTCTTAAAAACAAATGGGATATTGAAACCGGTATAATTGGCTTTCGCCGTTCCATCGGTCAGTGCAGCCATCGCGATTACTTTGTCTGATGTATGTATATTGGTTGCATTGAGGCGTTCGGGGCCTTCGAACAACACTGCATAAACAGCACACTCATCTGTTCTGCCAGGTACCGGGTTTTTATGTTCATCCTGAAAAACGGGTCCTGGCAAATATTTATAGTACCCTTTAAAACTTTTAGGCAGACCGATGTAGGGCTGACCAAATTCAGTGGCTTTTAAAGGATTAGCCAAAGCCTGTGAAGCGTTGAACGTACCCAGGAACAGGGATCCTGAAAATATATAAGCACCCACAAATTCAGAAAGCAGCGTGCCTTTGATGGTCACCAACTCGGCTGACTTGCTACCGCTATAAGCTTCAGTTGTTGAGCGTGTTGGGTACGCATCTGGTTGTTTTGCGACACCTGCAAATGCAACACCAGGGTTTCCTGAAGTCCATATTTCAACCCCATCCGCTTCGAGAGGGAATTCATACCCATCTTCCGCCTGCAGTCCCCAGTTTTCAAAGTTAAAATTCCAGTTTCCTACGTTAACCAGTTCTACAACATACTGCTTTGAGTTAGCCCCATTTTGTGAAACAACCGTATAAACAACAGCTCCATCTTGGGGACGAATCGAATCTCCTGAAGCGGGTCTAATATGAGCCCCGGCAGAAACGGTAATAACCGGAGCAACACCTCTGTTAAAAGCATCATGTGTCAAATACAACTGAATTTTCCGGTTAACCTGGTCAATCACCGTTTTACCAGTCATATCTCCATTGCTTAATTCAAATACTTCAATATCAGCCTCGGGATTTAAAGGAGCTTGCCTGATGCATGATGACACGGATGACACCATTAATGTAAATGCCGTCCCCAAAGGCATAAATAGTATCGGAAGATAATTTTATAATTTTTCATAAGAATACCGGTCTCACTAATTATAAGAGATTGGAAGACCGGCTGCTTCGATTTAAAGGTTTAGAGTCATTACAAATTTAAATAAAATCCGCTGTTTTTCATAGTTTAGTTTCATGAAGCTTACCACGCCTAGCATTTTGTTTACTGCTATTTTGTTATTTTATATAAAGCCACTGTTTAGCCAGGTAACGGAGGCAGGGTCGCTACATGTGGCCGATCCCATACAGCACTTTGACAGCCTTGTGACATTTAAGGTTAATATAAGTGATGATATTGAGGCACTTTCGGTGAATAGCGGATCTGGCAAAATTATGCTTCGGCCCAATGCAAAACTAACCACCAGGTTTAATTTCAGCTACCGATACCTTTCTTTTGGTTTCAGTATTGCGCCACCACTCCTGCAGGAAAAAAACAGCGATTACACTAAAGGTTCCTCAAAACTAAGGAGTATAGGCATGAACTTAAACCGGAAGCATTGGCAACAATCGGCTTTTTACAGTCGCACTAAAGGTTACTATTTAGAAAATACGGCAGACTACCATCCTTCCTGGCGTAGCGGCATGCCCTATATACAGTTTCCAGAGCTTATTTTCAAACAGTTTTACGGATCTACTGCGTACAGTTTCAATAATCGTTTTTCCCCTAATGCAGTTATAGCGCAAACAGAGCGGCAACTTTTAAGCGCCGGAAGCTTCATTCCCATGTTCAATTACCGTTATTCTATTAGTGATGATCGCTCCCCCTTGCTCCGGGAAGACAAACGCAAAAAGCACGCAACCTTGAATTATTGTTGGGGCCCGGCTATTATTTTAGCTGGGTACATAAGAAGACATTCTATGTTTCAGGTGGGCTTACCCTGGCAGGGGGATCGTTTTTAGTACCATCGAAAATCGGTCGCAAACCGGTTCAACCAGAGGGTATCAACGAAACGGGGTGATCCGTTTAGACGGTACAATTGGCATGGGTTATAACGGCGAACGGTTCTTCGGAGGTATTTATGCCAGAGCAACGGGTAGCAGCTTCAGGCAGGCCCACACTTCCCTGATCAGTACCGACGACCGTGTGATGGGTCATATAACCATTGGCTACAGGATTCAGGCGCCCGCCATTTTGAGAAGTCTAATGCTCCGCTCAGATCAGAAGATCGATCAACTCCAGCAAAAGCTTTTAAAGTCCAGATAGGATAATTTGACAAATCCAATATTAAAGCCCGCATTGCACCCCAAACAATAATATTGAAACTACCGCTTTACCATTCTCTATCCGGCATCCCGAATTTTTAAAAACCTGCTTATAAGTTTCTCTATAAGAAATAATAGTTCTTTAAAAGAAATTATCTTAACTTGACGGGCAATTCCATTTTTGATCGGTCTTTCAACCTTCATCAAACATTAAAACAATATTTTGAGCAGGTATCTAAACCTTATTGAGCAGCTAAAGGTTAAGCTATTGTTCCGGGATATGCAATATAACCGGCAGGAAAACCCAGGAATAGTGTGTACGGATTGAAAAGCATTTTTCAAAAAATTAAGGTGTTGCTATCTTTTGGAATACCTGTATTGACCTTACCGGGTTACCCACATTGGTTTGTAAAATTCGAAAAATGAAAAATAGTAAAAAAGATTCCCATATTAACCGGAGGCAATTTCTTGAGTCATCTATGAAGGCAGGAATTGCACTGAGCATGCCGGTTCACCTGAGCGATCTGTTAACGGATAAAATTGAGGTAGCAGTTATAACCGATCTGCACCAGGATATTATGCATGACGCCCCCGCAAGGCTTTCGGCATTTCTGGATGCTGCACGTCGTTTTAAACCTGACGCCTTATTACAAATGGGAGACTTTGCTGTTCCCAAAGAAGCTAACCGGGATATAATAAGCCAGTTCAATAAGGCGCACGCCCAATCATTGCATGTTCTGGGTAATCACGATACTGATGGAGGGTTTACACAACAGCAAACGATGAGCATGTGGGGAATGCCTGACCGCTATTATTCGAAAAGCGTCCGGGGAATACGGTTCATTATTCTTGATGGTAATGAAAAAGGATCTCCAATACATAAATCAGGATACCCTTCCTATATCGGCAAGCAGCAAGTAAGCTGGTTAAAGGACCAACTCTCAGAAACGAAGGAGCCGGTTATTGTAGTTTCGCATCAACCTCTGGCTGGCCCGATCGCTATCGACAATGCCGATGTTTTGCAGGGAGTGCTTGGTCAATTTAGCGATAAGATCCTTCTCGCTATCAATGGTCATACGCATATAGACGGAGCATACCTGGTAGATAACGTCAACTATATTCATATCAATTCTGCTTCTTATTTTTGGGCTGGCGATCCATACAAACATGAAAGCTATTCAAAGTCGATTCATGAAACTCATCCCTGGATAGCTTATACTTTTCCCTACCAGGAAGCCTTATTTACCAGGCTGACCATAAACCCGGGGAAGAGAATAATTTCTATTGAAGGAAAAAAAAGCAAATGGCAGGGAAAGTCTCCATCGGAACTTGGCTATAAAATTGATGACCTGCAGCTAAAGGAAGATAATATTGTTCCTTACATTGGCAGGCGAAGTTTTAAAAAATATAAGGATCGTATTTCATCAGCTCCTGATATACGTTATGCTACATTTTTATAAAATAAAGGTCATCTGCTATGGATGACCTTTACTATTTAAGCTGATATATTATGGCGCCACTGAAATATTCAAGGTCCATTCTCTAACCGTACCGTCGGCAGAAGTAAGGCGATACTTATATGGGCCCTGCGAAAAATCACTGACCGTACCTGCCTGGGGAGCTCCGTTTAACGGTTCGATCAATTTAGCAAAATGCGAAAACCTTATACCTATTTGCTTTATATTAGTGCCTCTGACCGCCACGATTGTTAAAGTTGCATTTTCGCGGCTAACCAGATTGGTGTTAGTGGCAACTGCTACGTTTTGATAACCGGTAACAGGCTGATCATAGCCCATCTGGTTTCTAACAGTATCATATCTGAATAATACAGCTGAGGTTATATAAGCCTTATCGCCCCATACAGTGTCATCCAACTCCACCCGTGGCTTTATACAAGCGATAAATGTGGTAACCACCAAAGTGAATAGTACTGCTGACCATTTATTCATTTTCATAATGTTGTTTTTAATATGTAGTAATTTTTATTTATCTCCATCCCGGATTCTGATCCAGTTTAGCACCCTTGGATTCGTACAGGGTTACCTGTTGTAATGGTATGCCGGACAAATAATCTCTTCCGGGCTCAATAAAAAAACTCCTCCCCAGGCCTGAATTCTGCAGTTCTGAAATACGGATTAATTCTGCCATCGGGAAAGCTGTTCACATTATTGCCTACTGTTAGCCTGATTACTGTCTCAAAAAGACTATATCCATCCTTTTTGATCTGGCTGTACTTTGAGGGATCAGCACCTTTATCCAGCGCTTCCTGTTCTGCCGTCCTGTTGTAATAGCCTAAAAATTCCTGCAGTAATGCACCTTTGGGTTGAAATCCGTTAATAACTTTATCATATACAGCCCATCTTTTTATATCATTCAACCTGAATCCTTCCAAAGCAAACTCTACGTTTCGCTCTCTTCTTATTTCGTTTATAAGCGGCATTTCCGACCTGTCAAAGCCCAGATCTTCACGATAAGTAAACCCTGCTCCGGCATTCAGCAACATGGGGAACATACCCGCCCGGTCCCGGATAACATTAACAGTTTTATCAAGATCAGCCTGAGTAAGCGTCCCTAATATGGCCTTGGCTTCGGCCAGAGACAATAATACTTCCTCATATCTTATCAGAATGTCGTCAGTTTCACCTTTCCGATATTCCTGTGCCAGTACAGCGCCTTTAAAATTCCTATATCCTGTAGAGGTGAACCCTTCGGTATACGAACCTGCCAACGCTATAAGTGGATACCGGAATGGTACATGGTCGCCTCCCCTTCCAGGCAGTTTGTTAAAAGGCCCCCTGTCGGAAGTCCATACAGTTTGCTTAAACCGGGGATCAAGCGTGCGGCTCAATACACTCAGAGAATCTGTAACGGCTTGTTGCGAACCGTCTGTTTTGAGGTACATATCTACCAGGTGATCGGTGATCGAAGCCCCCAGGTCTATTATTTTCCAGAAGAAATTATGGCTTTCAGGCAGCTTTGACGCATCATACACCTTGTATAAAATTGCGCCATCTGTAGTACTGGCGTCTTTTTGAGCAAATAGCTGGTTATAGGCCATCGACTTGTCTCCCAGGTTGGTAAAAATCCGCGAACCGTAGCGGGTGATGAGCTCATTGGCCGCGGGCTCAATCAAAGCTATAAAATCAAGCCCATCCTTGCCGGATACTGCAAAGGGCGTATTTTTTTACCATGATAGTATTCCCAGGTTCCTTCAAAAAGTGCTACACGTACTTTTAAAGCCAAAGCTGCATCTTTTGTAATACGGCCCGACACAGCGCCTTCCGCAGTTCCTTTCCATTGTAATTTAGCTATTGCCGAATCCAGATCACTGATAATTTGCCTGGCTACCTCATAACGACTTGCCCTGGGCTTATACAGCTCCTGATCATCCTTTTCCGTTAGAATATCTGTTACAACCGGAACACCGCCAAACGTACGAAGAAGGCTAAAATAATCCCAGGCTCGAAAAAATACCCTTCCCCTATATAATGATCCGTTGAAGCATTTTTTTCAGCATTCAATTTTGCATAATGCAAAAAGAAATTATCACTTCTGACTGCTGAATAGCCATTGGTCCAGGCACTATTGGTTTCAGGAGGAATAGAGTTAGAAGCTGCCATGTTCAAACCGGCCGTAATGGTGGTCTGGCTAATCATAAAATCACTACCAATATCCAGTCCAACATTATTGATGTTAGACATAGCCATATACTGGGGCGCCAGCTTAGAGTAGAAGCCATTGGCATAGGTTTGCAAATCCGCTGCTGTTTTGAACAGGTTTTCCGGACCGGTTGATATGAGCGGTTCCCGGTTTAGAAAGTCTTTCGAGCAAGAACCTGCTGCCATTAACATAACACCCGCGAACAATATTTTTATGGTACAGTTTAGAAACTTCATTTTTATTAAATTTTAAAGTACTCAGCATATTATTTAGTCAGCAATAGGATTACAGGCTAACGTTTATCCCCATAGAATAATAGCGTAGAGGTGGATAACCATTGGTACTTGCAGCTCCAAAGGCTGACTGGTTACGTAAAAATTCAGGATCATATTTTATAAAGGACTTATTGAAAATAAAACCCAGGTTCTCGCCGCTGAAATACACATTGGCTCTTTTGAGTTTTGCCGCTGATATCCAGCGTTGCGGAAGATCGTAACCTATGGTCACATTCCTAACACGCAGGTGTGCCAGGTTGAGTGAGTATTGGTCCGTAGCCAGCGAGCTTCCTGTGTTTAAAGCGGAAAGAATGCATCCGTATTGGAAGGAGTCCAATATCCAAGGTCAGAGCTCTCCTTAAAAGCCGGAGTAAAAAAGTAAGCTACACCGCCTGCTCCTGTACTGGAGCCAAATACATAATGAGAGCTGCTATAAACCTTCCAGTGCATTACTCCTTCGAATACTGCTGACAGCGATATATTATTCCAGGAAAAAGAAGGTAAGAAAGAATAGCTTTTGCGCGGATAATTAAATCCATCAGTAACCTGGTCACCGCGACTATACCAGAATCCTCCGTTACCTGAATTGATGTAACCATCTCCATCCAGATCCTGATACATGATATAACCCGGGTAATTATAGGTGCCTGTTAAAACCCTGTTGTCCAGATCCGAGGTATTCTGCGCGATTCCCCGGACTTATAAACAAAATTTTGTCCGAAAAGCTCTCCCGGTGTCCACACGCCACTTCTAACTCCGTTTACATTTGCACTGTATTTGGTTACATAACCTACATAGTCGCTTATATTAAATCGAAGACTATAAGCAAAAGGTTTTGAAGCCAGGTTCAACTGGTCATTCCACCCTATACTAAGCTCCCAGCCACGTGTTTCCGACACTGAGTTATTTTTTACCGGGGCGCCCGTTCCCAACACCAGCGATACCGGATCGGGAGGACCAATCTGGTCTATAACCGTTCGCTGATACCAATCGTATACAATGTTCAATCTTTGATTCAAAGCCGTAATATCTAATCCAAAATCGAGCACGGTCGGTTTAGCCCAGGTAAGATCGGAACTATAAGCCCGGGAGGTGTAGCAATATTAGAGTAGTTACCTCCCAGTAAAGTGGTTCGGCTAAGGCCAAAATTAAGTACCGGCAGATAAGTATAATAATTACTAGCTCCTACTGAAGTCAGGTCACCCGAACTAGACCAGGAAACCCTTGGCTTAAATTCACTTACGATTTTTTCAATGGCCAGAAGCTTTCCCGGGCAGCATTCCACGCGGCTGATACCGAAGGAAATGTTCCCCATCTTGATGCTGGTGCAAAACGGGAACTGGCATCTTTTCTTCCTGCAAATTTCACCAGGTACTTCTGCTTATAATCGTAGCTTACAACCGCGTAATAACCCAGGGTCGCCCATTCATATAAGTTATCATCTGCCAAAGGATTGTTGGCTGCTGCATTAATGGCTTCTACTTCATTTGGAGCAAACAGGTCTGTTTTACTTCCCGTGAGAGATTCAAATTTATTTTCTTCAGACTGCATACCAATCTGCGCTAAAATATTGTGATTGCTACCAAAAGTTCTTTTATACTGGCCACTCAACTTGGCGAACTGATAGCTTTGATTACCGGTTGTTTTACTGATGCTACTGTTATTCGCTGAACGGTTATTCTGCACCCTGGTGCCATCAGGCCATTCGGTGTAAGCCACCTTCTCGGTTCTTTGAAATCTTGTGTTGCTTAATCTCCAGGTATAATCACCATTTATTTCGAAGTATTTAAACGGTCTTATTGTAGCGCCGCCGGTAAGAACAATATCGTCCCTATTATTTTTAAGCAGTCCTCCTTCACCCAAAATACCAGGTGCACCTAAGATCCATGAATAAGCGTTGCCTGAAGGAACTTTCAAAGGAGTAGCAAAATACTGAACCATACTTCCAAATATATCACCATAGTTAGCCACCGTTCCGGTACCTGCATCGGTGGCGGTTCCCGCACGATAATTAGCTCCCTGGTTTTCCTGGCGAACATAGTTAACATCGGTTCTAATATCTAACCAGCTGGCTGCCTTGTAATTCAGCTTGGTTTGAAAATTATAACGCTTATTGTAATTAAAATCACCTTTAAATAAGCCATTGCCACCATTATATCCCATACTGGTAAAATATTGAATCCGATCAGACCCGCCACTGATGTTCAGGTTATGCTGAGCACTGATATCTGACCGGTTTAAATAAGCGTCATACAACTTAGTGGTAGCAAACGACTGCTCCCTGGTCCAGTATTTAAAACTTACGTCAGCAGTAGGAAACTGACCGTTTTCTATGTAAGATTGCGCTTTATCTCCAAACCTGGCACGTAAATCGTCGAATGCCGGACTGCTCCAATCCTTCCTGAGCCATGCCCTCATTCGTTCAATAGTAATAGAATCAATACCATCTGTACCCGACCCATTAGGCTGGCCATTTCTTTGGGCCATATTTACATACCTGGCCCACTCCGGTGAATCCAGCTGGGTTGGGAATAATACCATCTTCCCTATTCGCACATTTGAGGAATAGGTTACTGTTGCTTTTCCTGTTTTACCGCTTTTGGTTGTAATTAATAAAACACCATAAGGTGCGCGCGAACCATAAATGGCCGACGAAGCGCCATCTTTTAACAGTGAAATAGTTTCCACATCGTTGGGATTAATGTCCTGAATAGGCCTTTCAACCCCATCTACCAGGATCAACGGTGCCGCGCTGCTATTGAGTCCGGTAAAGCCTCTCAGATTTATTGAGGGAGTGGTTTCAGGAGCACCGTTAGGGATCCTGATATTTAGTCCCGGGGCCAGGCCGGCAAGACCATCGCCTAATGTTCTTAAGGGCCGGTTCTCTAATTTTTCACCGCCTATTGTAGCTACCGCGTCGGTCAGGCTTCCTTTTTCACTTTACCGTAAGCAGTAATAACCACTTCCTCAGCCTCTACACCAACGCCGGGCTGCAGTATGATGTTGAAAACTTCCATGTTCCCAACTCTTATCTCCTGGGTTTTATAGCCTACGTAAGAAATCTCTAAAACTGATTCAGGGCCCGCTATACTGATTGAAAAGAAACCTTTCACATTACTGGTGGTACCATTTGTTGAACCTTTTTCTACAATACTTACACCAGCTAAAGTATCTCCAGCCTGGCTGGTAATGGTACCGGTGACCATTTTAGCTGGTAATTTAACGGACAATGCAGTTGCCGGCAGCCGCCATTGGAGTACAAACAGTAAAACCAAACCTACCTGCCAGTACCCGCAGCGAAATTTTTTAAATAATGATAGTCGCATCATAGCGTGGTTGTTTATATTTAAAAGATGATTGAAGCAATTGTAGTTTTCTGCTTTTCGAAGCCTTCGTCAAAACTATATATTTTTCCTACAAGGAAATTTTATTTCCATAAAGTTAATATTTAGTAAACAATAAAATCACAATTATTTTACTTTAGAGACATTATTTTTCCTGAAATGAAATTTTAATATTTCAGAAAATCCACGACCGTAAATTCATTATGCACTATTTTTGCGACCAATGAAAGAAGACATCCCTACGCAAACGGAACATTTTAATTACCACGGGCTGGGTAGCCTCATAAGAAGGTATAGAAAAGAAAAAGATCTCAAGTTGATCGACCTGGCATCACTTACCGGAATGACTTCCTCGTTATTGTCGAAAATAGAGAATGGAAGGATGATACCAACTATACCGAGCTTGTTCACCATCGTTCAAAAATTAGGTATCTCCCTCGATGTATTTTTTACAGAATTCGTTTCTGAAAGCAAGTTCGACGGATATATTCATATTCCTGCCCGGTCTTTCCAACCCTATCAAAAAGAAGAAGAGGCCGAAGGTTTCAGCTATTTCTCCATACTTGAAAATAGTTTCGAGGGTGGTACTATCCAGCTATCGTTACTCCAACTCACACCCGGCTGTAGCAGGCCGCTTGTTACAACAGCAGCCTACGAAATACTATACCTGCTTAAGGGAAAAATTGAATATCAGCTCAATGAGGAAATGATTATGCTGAAAGAGGGAGATGCACTATTCTTTGATGGAAACATACCTCACGTGCCTCATAATAAAGGAACGAAGCCTGCGAGTTTGCTGGTTATATACCTATTTGGGGAGCTTCCCTCACCAGCTAATTCCGGTATTTACCCAACTATGCTGAGCGGCACCTTCATTCGTGGTTTGCGAACAGCAGAAATAGTCAACGCGCAAAGCAGGCAGATCACCGTAATAGCCAGGAACACATAGGACGTATTACCAGTTAAATCAATGATGAATCCAAGCAGTGGTTCACCCAGGGCTGCAAATATGTACGCAGCCGTATTCATAACGCCTACACCAGTTGCTACATACTTCTCTCCCAGGATTTCGGGGCTCATAGGCCAGAAATTAGACTGCAACCCATATACAAAGAAACCTGCCAAAAACATTAAAGACCCGCTTACTATTAAATTTTCAACAGATAGGCTAAAAATGAGCAGCGCTAATACGGCACTTATCAGCATGCCCATTCGTATAGCCGCAACACTATTACCTTTAAGCAGTTTATCTGAGATAGATCCGAAGGTCAGGGCTCCCAGTGACATGCCTATCGGCATTAATAAGGTAGCCCATAAATAATGTGGGTTTTCTTTCCAATTGTTGCCCAGGTAATGAACGGGCACCCAAACAATGAGCCCGTAACGGGCCATGCTCTCAAACCCCATTGCCAGGGAGGCCATCATAAATCTGCGATTACCAAAAACAACCCTATAGCGCTCCTTCCAGTTTGAGGAATGACCAATAGTACTCTCCTGATAGAGGTTGGCAAAACCCCTGTCTGACGGCTTATCGGCCGTCAGGAAGAAAAAGATTAGAACAGCACCCAGCAAAAACAGAACAGGTATCCGGAATAAGGAAGGCCATTCAGCATCCTGCTGTACAATTAAGATGGAAAGCAGGAAGGTTACGACAGACGAAAGCCCCGCAGCCATCGTATAAAGACCAAAGGCCTTACCGCGCTCTTCGCGCCGCCACCAATTGGAGATAATACGGGTGCCCGGCGCCCAGGCCAGTGACTGAAAGTAACCATTCAAACACCATAACAGGAGTATCATGGTATAGGTATGAGAAAAGCTGATAGCAATATTTGCTGCTACTGACAGCAATCCCCCGGCGAGAATCATTTTGCGGCTGCTGAAATAATCAGCCAGGTTACCGTTGATCAACTGGCCTATGGCATAGCCCATAAGCATCGAAAAGCTGATCCAGCCCAGCTGTGCATAAGAAATCCCCAGTTCGGCGATGAGGCTTTTGGCAGCCCAGCCGAAATTATGCCTGCCGGTGTAAAAAACAGGTAACAAAACATAGTTGCCAAAAGCATTTGCCACTGTTGCCTTCTGAAGGAACCTACCATCATATAAAATAGATTAATTGTTAAAGTTCAACCCCTACACGGAGTGGTTTTTCACGGAGCGCATATTCAAATGCCTCATTCACCTCGCTGAGCAAAAATGTCTTTTCAACCACATTTTGAAACCCATAGTTTTTCCAGGAACGGGTCATAAAATCGAGCGCATAAATAAAATCTTCGTAATTATAATTATGAAGACCTTTGATCGTTATAAGTCCACGAACTACTTTTTCGGCATCGATGGCTATTTTTCTAGCCCTGAACACAGTACCTATCCAAATAGCAATTCCACCTATTGCCAACACTTCCATTCCCAACTCCAATGCATCCGGGGACCCGCTCATGTCAAATACGATATCATATCCTTTGCGGGGCCATTTGTTCCGGGTCTCGTTCAGTTGACTTTCAGTGTTTTCGTTCATTAAAAACATCTGGTCTGCGCCAAACCCTGTGGCTTCTTTTAATCGCTCCTGACTCAGGTCAACTGCCGTTATGCCGGCAGCACCTGCGTCCCTGCACATGGCAGCGCAGGTTAAACCCAATAAACCCATACCAAAAATCAATACGTTTTTACCGTCAAGATTTCCGGCTAACCGAATTCCCCGGCTACCGTTGCAATAGCGCAATTAAGCGTGGCAGCAACGGAAAGAGGGAGCGTATCCGGAATTTTAAGCACCGCAGTTCCCTGCTTTAAAAGACAATACTCACTAAAGCCACCGTGAAAAGCATCTGATTCGGTAAACAGTGCATGCCCGTATTTAAAAAGACCTTCACCTTTTTGCGGCATGCCCTGCAGCGCATAATAGGAGCCCGGGTCACTTGAAAAAATCGACCAGGTAACTCTATCTCCAACAAACAAGTCTGTTCCCTTTTGATCTTTCAACAGGCAATCAGGTCCAAAAGCAGCTATTTCACCAACAATTTCATGGCCCAGCACTGTAGGAAGCTGCTCTTTGCGGGTGCCGCAATAGGTATGTAGATCACTGCCGCAAATGGTGGCAAATTTATTTCTAACCAGGATCTCTCCCGGACCAGGTACGGGTAATTGTATAGCTACCTGCTGCATGGGCACACCAGGTTTTTCAAACATCATTAATTGTCCTTTATTCATTTTTCTAATTCTTTTGTAAAGGAAAGATATTTTCTTTTTGCGAATTTTTTTTCTTATTAAGAAATTTTTAATTCTTTTGCATAATCGCCTGAAAAAACTTTATTGATTCATCTTTGCCTGAGCGCTTACATGATTCATTCGATTATAAATTTATTCTTTCAAAATGATTTTATCCCCGGGCAGCTCGATTAAGAACGTATATGACCTTGTAGTAGTAGGTGGCGGCGCACTTGGTACTTTTCACGCCTACCATGCGCTCATGGGAGGTTTGTCGGTAGCGCTTGTTGAGCGAAACGAATTACCAATGGGCGCAACGGTGAGAAACTTCGGACAGGTCGTGCCTTCCGGCATGAACAGTAAATGGCAATTATATGGACGAAGCAGTCTCGCTATTTATGGAACCTTACAGAGTGAGTTTGATATAAGCGTCCGTAAAAACGGATCGGTTTACCTGGCTTCCAATTTAGAAGAACGCGTTTTACTCGAAGAGCTTTTTCAGATCAATCGGAGTAATGACTATCCATCTGAACTGCTTACCAGGGAGCAATGCCTCAAAAATATCCGGGTCTAAATCCCAACTATGTAATATCGGGACTTTTTTCCCGGAGGAAGTTACAGTGGAGCCCCGGATCATGATACATCGTGTGCTTGAATACCTGGTTGAACAGAAAAAGCTGAACTATTTGCCCAACCGTACAGTTGTTGCCTGCGAATCAACCAGCTCATTGGTAAAAGTGGTTACCAGTTCAGGAGAAACGATCCATGGAGCTAAAGTGATTGTATGCAGCGGGGCGGAGTTCAAAACCCTGTACCCCGAAATCTATAACCAAAGCGACCTGCAGGCGGTTAAGCTGCAAATGCTACAAACCGTACCTCAAAAAAATTATGAGCTAAGAGGATCTATCCTGACAGGATTGTCTATACGGCGTTATGAGGCTTTCCAGGAATGTCCATCTTACCCAACCATCCGACAAAAAGAAAACCCCTTATCCTTCGAAAAAAATGGGGCATTCATATACTTTTTAAGCAGGCTGCCGATGGATCCGTCATTATCGGCGACTCTCATGAATATGCTGATGCCGGCAACAGCGATGACCTGGGATTTGACCTGAGAGCCGACATAGACCGATTCATGACAGATGAAGCAAAGAAGATCTTCACTCTTCCCGACTTTAATATTCAGAACCGGTGGTTGGGTATTTACTCGCAGTGCAAAGATCAGGACATCTTCCTGCACTCAGTGGGCAGCAACATACATATCGTAACAGGTATCGGAGGTAAAGGTATGACCGGATCTGCCGGATTTTCAAAAGAACACATCAGCAATTTATTCAATAAAAATTTATAAAAATGATATCGATAAAAATGGTTGTTTTTGATATGGCCGGAACCACGGTGGATGAAGATAACCTGGTTTACAAAACCGTCAGGAAGGTTATTAATGACGAAGGCTTTGAAGTCAGCCTTGACGAAGTTCTTCTGCATGGCGCCGGTAAAGAAAAATACCAGGCCATAACTGATATCCTGACGGCATGTACCCATATTCCTGATGTGAAAGGGATAGCAGACAAAGCTTTTGCGAACTTCAAACCTTCACTCGAAAAGGCGTATACTGAAAAAACTATAGGAACTTTTCCTGGAGTGGAGGCTTTACTCGGCGAACTTCGCGACAAAAATATCAAGGTGGTGCTCAATACCGGCTACGACCGAAAAACAGCCCAACAGCTTATTGAAAAACTAGGATGGAAAGAGGGTGTGCTGTATGACGCACTGATAACAGCAGATGATGTTACCAAAGGGAGACCCCACCCCGACATGATCTTTAAGGCCATGGAGCAATTTAATATCAGCGATCCGGCTACCGTGTTGAAAGCCGGCGATTCTGAAATTGATATCCTTGAAGGAAAAAATGCAGGCTGCGGACTTACAATAGGTGTTTTAAGCGGTGCTCAAACCCGTGAGCAACTGGAAGCCGCTTCCCCGGATTACATACTGGATAATGTAACCGGACTTAAAAAAATTCTATTCAACTAAATTTATTAATCCTACAAGTCAGATATGAAACAGTTGTCTCTTTTTATTATACTTCTAATAAGCCTGGGGCTGGGTGCTTTAAAAGCACAACGAGTGGTAATCATAGGGCTGGATGGCTTTAGCACGGAAGCTTATAAGGCTATTAAACACCCCCATATAGACAATCTTTTTAAAGACGGTACTTTGTCATTAACCACGCGACCTGTGATGCCTTCTGTAACGCTTCCTAACTGGACCAGCCATCTCACGGGGTCCGGGCCGGAGGAACATGGTGTTACATCCAATGCATGGACCTTACAAAATCACAGTTTGATTCCTTTGGATAAAGACGCAGAAGGCTTCTACCCATCCATATTTAAACAATTGAAAGAGCAGGTGCCGGGAGTGAAAACTGCGTTCTATTACAACTGGGCTGAGCTCATCAACTCTATTAATAAAAAATATATTGATGAGCTATCGTTTCAATACAAGGATGGATACGATAGCAATTACAACAAAGCAATTTCGTTTCTTAACACCTACCGGAAAGATCCCCAGTTAATTTTTTTGTATAGCGTTCATACCGACCATGCGGGTCATGGTTATGGATGGATGTCTCCGCAATACATTAACGCGGTGGAAAAAGCCGACAGCGCTATCGGACATTTTATTGATAAACTGAAGAAAGCGGATCTCTATAAAAACACTTATTTTTTGCTGATAACTGATCATGGAGGCATTAATAAAGGCCATGGAGGCACTTCTATGCAGGAGATGCAGGTTCCCTGGGCGATCACAGGGCCGGGAATCAGGAAACAGGGCCTGACTGAATTTCACAACAGCAACAAAAATACCGCGATGGTGTTGGCACAGATCTTTAAAATAAAGAATATACCAAAAGCATGGACCGGAGTAAAGCCACAAGGCGTTTTTAAATAGTCCCAGCTGTTCACAACCCTTAATTACTATTTTGAAGATTACCCGCCCGCGCGGTATATGATCAGGTAAACCCGTTTTAGTTTAATATGATTTACGGGCATCAATCCATGTGAAGGTTAATACCGGCAACTACATAAGTTGCCGGTATTGGTTCATAAAGTTGCATGTAAGAAAGCAAATGTTTGCTCTACATTATATACAATAAGATAATGGCTACGGTTTTGATTATATTTTCGAGACTTATGCTATCCATTAGCAGTCATGCTTTTCAACTTAAAAGCCATGTGAATAATATTTATTTTCTAAGGTTCCATTGGGGTATAGTTTGAGAATGGCATAACCGGGGGCTGTCTCCTGGAAAAATGACGGCCCGGCAGATTCCTCATTGCCGGGTTCCCACCAAAAACCACTCATAGCACCGTTACAACAATATCGAACGTTATTATAAATGGTTTCATCGAGCAAATGATTATGACCACTTAAAAACAAGCGCACCTTGTTCTTTTGCCTGTAAAATAAGTTTTTAAGCTTTTTAAAATCACCGTGTCCGCCACCTTCAAACTGTATAGTGGCACCTAAAAGGGGGTAGTGAGACGTCAATACGACAAACTCATCAGCGGGCACCTGCTGCAATGTATCCTCCAGCCATTTATATTGTTCATCATCAAGGGTAATACCTTTATTATTACCATCGAGGACGATAAAGTGCCATTTACCTTTTTGAATACTGTAATACCGTGCAGGTATTTTTAATCGCTTTACTACGTAAGGAATGCCATACATGTTATCATCTTTTTCCGGGGCAGCCCACCAGGGATCATGATTTCCTATGCAGGAATATACTTCATATTTATTGCTGATTGTAGCTATACAGTCGTCCCATATATCCCACAGCGCAGTAACACGTTCCCGCTTTACATGGCTATAAGATGCATCATAAATAGAATCACCGCCATTCAGAAAAAAATCTGGCTTATGCCGGGCAATAATCTGCTTCAGGCTCTTCTTAAATCTTTCAGGGGCATTCAGATCTTCCCGGATATGAACGTCGGTGATATGTGCTACGGTAAGGACATCTTTTACTTTGTTGGGAGTTGCCTTTAGTACTTCAGGTGCAAGCATAAGTCCACCCATACCCCAAGCCATTGATCTGATCAGTTTTCTTCTTTCCATTATTGTATCTGTACTGCTTTATAATAATTGTTATTGAGCCAGGGCAATTGTAGCCTGGCTGGAAGTTCTGGATTGGATCAGCTGCTCACACAGTCCGAAACTCAGGGTCATTCCTGCACCTCCTAACCCATTAATAACCATGACACCATTTTCAGGCTCAACAATCCACTCCGTTTGGCCGTTGGTCAATTTAGGATAAATACCGTTCCAGGTCTGAATAACCAATTCGTTTCCAAAACGAGCAAAAGTTCCCAAATACTCCAGTATCATCTGGTTAATGATCTGTTTGTCAAAGGGTCATGGGTTAAACCATATTCATGAGAATCGCCGATAGTAAGTTCACCCGCACTATTCTGCGATACCATTACATGAATGCCCCATTTTAAATAACCGGCATAGTGATCTTCGTAATATCTACGCAATGCATCGAGGGAACCGGCGCTGGCAAACGATTTATAATGGATCAATGAAAGACCGCCGCAAATAGAAGGTCCTATGCGCCAGTTGTTGGGCTGGCTTTTCATGCGCAGCATCTGCAATTTACATTTCGTAAAAGGAGCTTCTGAGAATTGTTCGGGGTAAAGGGTCTCAAAATCTGAACCGCTGCACACATAGATCTCATCTGCAGAAAACACCTCTTTTCCTGCATAAACATGCGGGTGCCGAACGGCTGTAACAGCTTTTCCCCAAATAAAGTGAACGCCCCACCTGCCCGCCAGCCAGGCAGCCACCTCGCCAACAGCTTCCCGCGATTCTATGATCATTTCTTCATTACTATGCAAACCGCCCTTTAGTCCTTTTTCAACAATAGCTGCTGAACAGGCTTTTGTCTGGCCGGCGTTCAACAGTGCATAGTTTCTGTCAGCATATACATCTGCAAGCTCCTGCAGCACTTTCCACTCATGTTCATTATGAGCTACATGTAAAGAGCCCGCTTCTTCGTACCAGATATGGGCTTCGTCGCAAACTTCTTTCCATATTTTACGCGAAAGCTTAGCCCGCTCATACAGCTCCCCATCAGGCTGGCCTATCGGCCACACCATTCCGAAATTCCGGATAGATGCTCCCACTGCCCGGTGGGTTCTTTCTATAACTGTAACTTTATAACCACGTACGGCTAATGCTCTTGCGGTAGCCAATCCAACTATTCCGGCGCCTATTACGATCGCTTTTTTGTTAAACATATTTTTATTGATCGGTTATTGAATAAAAAAGCAGGCAATAATTGCCCCTTTAAAAATTTATTATGCTGTTACCGGAATAATTAGCCGGCCGTTGTACTCCAAGGAATTTCAATATTGTTGGCGCAACATCATACAGATAGGGCGCACCTTGATAGTCGATCGCAGCAGTTTTAAAAACCGGCGAGTTGATGACCGGCCAGTTGATGGCAGCACTATTTTTTGCTAATATGCTTAGGTCCCCGCTTCCCCAGGAACCTGCATACCGGGCACCTGCCCCATCCCTTCCATTTGTACAAAAGACCAGGTCCGCTAATCCGGGATGTGCATTGTCAATATCCTTAAATGCATAAGAATTGACAGCAGCCGCTGCAACAGCATACCTGAATATTCTTATCCCAGAAATATTACCGGAGAAGTATACACCATAGTTTTCCGTAGCATCCTGACCTACCCTGAAGCCGGTACCGCTTTGTAAAGCGCCCACCTGGCTGATACTTTTGCTTGCTACTTCTAAACCTCCATCATAAAGTGTCATCAATTGAGCAGTGCGGTTTACAACAACTGAAACATGGTGCCAGTAGCCGTCTGACAGGTTTACGCCATCCAGGTCTACCCTGTTGCTGCCGTCGCCCAAATTCACTCTGATCGAGCCAGCACGATTTGCGATAATAACACCCTTATTATAGCCGCTGGCCCAGTTCTTATTGCCGATGATGACCGGATCGCTGTTGTTGGCAGCAGCACGAACACGAAACTCTATTGTGAAGCTTGCGTTAGCATCCAGGGCCAGGGTTTGTGACGACAAAGCAGGCAAAGTGCCATATACATCAGGTCCGAAATTAAGAGCAGCCACTGATGACGGTGATGTTTGTACGGTTGTAACAGGCGTTTGATTTACCAGGCGGGGAGCAATAGCCTTATTATGCAGGATAATAAAAGAATTCCGCTCCAGGTAGCTGTTTCCTCCGTGGGAATTGCCTATACCCCCGTGGTCACTGGCTATAACGATCAGCCAGTCTTCCAAAGCAAAAGACTTACGCTTTTTTAATGCTTCCAGGATATGTCCCACACGGATATCAGTAGCTTTTACGGCATTTACATAGTCTGTGTTAGATGCAGAAAAACCGGTGGCGTGGCCTGCGTGATCCACATCATCAAAATGACAAAACAGAACGCCGGGGTCCTGGGTGCTGAGCTCATTGATCATGGCCTGCTCTGTAGCGACATCTGTTCCGGGGTTGAGCTTAAAACTTATATCCGCGCTGTTAATGATAGTATTGTTGATGGGCGCCCAGGTAGTTACAGAACCGGTGCGATACCCCGGAAGGCTCTCTTTAACCTGGCTGAAAAAGGAAGGATTATTGATAAAATCTGAACCTGAAAAAGAATTATCGGAAGCTTTATGACGCGCCACGCTGGTACCCGTCAGCAAACCCGACCAGCCTACAGCACTCCAGGTAGGCACTTCTGCCAACGCATTTGTACTGGCGTAACCGCTATCCATCAACGCTTTGATATTGGGAGTATTAGCGGTAGAAAATGTTGACCAGAGACAACCGTCGATACCTATAAAAAGCACTTTTTTGATTTTTACTGTGGTGCCGTTATTATTTCCTGAGCTGTCCGCGGAAGGCGGGTTTCCTGGTCCGCTTATTGAACGATCGCAGGCCAGGAGCAAAACAGTCGAAAAAGCTAACAGGGTGATCCGCCAGGCGTTCGTTATCACAGAAAGTATAGCAAAGTATTTTTCCATATTACAACCGATTTTGAATAAACCATACCCTTTATTTTTGAGTTACAGACAACACCCGTTCGCCTATGGGATGTTCGGCCTTAAACTCAAAGCCCAGGAGATGCGCCATGGTTTGCGCAAATTGATCTTGGTAGATCTGTGTACCTGTTTTTATTTCGCCCGTTGCAGGTGTATCAGGCCCTATAACGGCCAGCCAGGTATTGCCTGAACCAGCTGCAGAAGATCCATGACTGGTCCATTCCCTGCCGCTGCCACGACCGTGATCGGGGCAAATAACAAAAGTAGTTTTACCCTTGTAATAGGGATCCTGCTGCATCATGTTCCATAAATTACCAATCATCTGGTCGGTATACCGTGCAGCTTCCAGGTAATAGTCATACCTGCCACCATGTGCCAGTACATCCAGGTCCCCGAAGTCGATATACACCATTTTAGGATGTTTGGCAGCAATATAAGTTTTGGCAATGGCATGGTATTCATATCCCAGCGCTCCTCCTCTCCATGTTCTTTAGGCAGGAAATCCTGTATTTCGTTGGCCAGCTGCTGCGCTTCGGTAAGGCCGGTTCCCGTTACTTTTTCGTAGGGATTGATAAGCGGCATTTTATTACGGTTGCGGTTCACTATTCGCACCACGGCATCCCAGCTGGCAAAAGTGGCCACTTTCCCGGTGTATCCCTTTTGCTGGTTCATAAATTCGAATACATTGATATTAGGATTATCAGGGTAGCTATTCGAGTTGATCTTCGGATCGAAATAACCTGTGATGGTCTCAGCCCTGCCCGGGTAGCTGAACCAAAAATTGTTACGTACGTTTACTTTATTGCCCAGATCCCGGTTACCATATAGTTGCCCTTTTTCCACAATTGTTGACCAGAAGAAGGGCATTAGTTTTTTCCTGCGTTCCTGCGTAGTTGCCGCCCAGTACTTTTGCATCAATGCGGTACTGTCTGCTTTACGGTACTGTCTTTTATTAGAAAGGCTCGTATCTATACCCCTGAACAGCTCTTCCCAACGGTAGCCATCTACCGAAATAAAAACGATGTTTTCTGTTTTGTGGTTTTGAGCGGCTGCATTTAAAGAAGCCAGTAAAAAAGGAAAAAAATGTTTCGCATTACTATTATTTATTTGTTGACTATTACCAAATCCTAGTTTATATGTTATGGCATTATACTACCATTTACAGTTACAGGCATAGATACAAGTAAGCTACTATCTGAACTGTAAACCGATACACTGCCAATTCCCGGGTAATCCCAATCAACTTCTATTTTCCATTTTCCTTCGCGGATTAGTGTAATATGTCCGCCATTAACAACCCAGAAGCTAGGAGACACTGAAGACTCTTCTTTAGGCCAAGCTTCGTAAACAACAGCCTGGTCCCCCACATTTACTGTTTCAAGCCCATATATTTCCCAATCATAAGTAAGTAGCTTGCTACCGTTACTATGCCCAGGATCTTGGGGAATTCCGGATTTAGTCTCCAAGCGGTGGATACGATAGAGACAAAAACTAAGAAAGTAAAAACCAGTAATGAATTGCATGAAAATCTTTGACGCATAACTGTATATTTTTTGGTTAAAAATAGTTTCCAACATTAACTGCCACTCCAAACCTTACCATCCAGGCCCCATGCCTGGTAATCCACACGCATACCCATCCAGGTCATGATACGGAAAGAATGGTCAACCAATCCGGGTGTTAATAAACGTGAGTCAAGTGTCGAAGGATTTAAAAGATTAGAAAGGAAAGTTGTAGTAGGAGGAGCAGGCGTACTGGTGAAGGCAAGATCGGCCCCTGTTTTACTGTAATCTTTTGAAACAGGACCCAAAGCCGCGTTTAATTTCCAGTAACCAACCAGGTTCCCATACAAAGGGTGGCTGCTGGTAATATCAAGGTATTGCCAGTCTTTTATGATGTCGGGCGGCAATACGGTGTTCCATATGCGAACATCTGCTATATAACTATTGATGCTGTTGGCACCGGTAGGGTTATAATTTGCGGTACCATCGTTACCTATCACAAGCGGAAAAGGGCCATCAATACTTCCGGCCACTGTTGCGAAAGTGGGCTGGGCAGCTACCTGTACGCCATCCTGGTATAAGATAAGACTGCCTTTACGGTTAAAGGTGGTTGACAACATATGCCATTTATCATCATTTATCACACCGCCTGAAAGGTCACGACGGCCGGCTGATGTGCCATTGCCCAGGTTTATCCTCCAGGTAGTTGTGCCACTTCGAAAAATCACCCAACCTGGATTAGCTCCGCTATTCCAGTCCTTGTTTCAATATATACCGGATCATAGGGTCCGCCGGTTGTCTTCACTCTTAATTCAACAGTAAAATCCTGTTGCCCGAATTTGAAAGCAGGATTATTAGTAACGGCCGACTTATTTAACGGATTGGAAAAATAAACAAAGTTGCCCTCGTAGGGAACATTGACCAGTGGCCGGGGAATGCTGGTCTTCTTTTGCCCGGGGCTATAGTAAAAACTAAAAACATTCCTGTCAGCGGCCGAGCTACCACCGTAGCTCCCGTCTGCCCTGCCACCATGAGTAGAGGTAACTATCACCATCCAGTCTTCGCTATCATAGGTATCCCGGTGCTCAACGGTATAAATAAGATCATCTATATAGGTATCCAGCTGCTGCAGGGCTGTTCTGTACTGAGATACAGCTGTGCCAAAGCCATAGGATTTCCCTGCGCGCAAAGCGCTGGAAAAATCTACCACCAGCACATCCATATTATCCTTTTGCAACCTGCCTACTGCGGAGTCTCTTGCCGCCATATCATTGTCCGCCAAATGAAGATGCTTTTCCAGCTCGGTGCCAAAAGCCCCTGTGGCTAATAAAGGCAATGTGGTAATGGCCATCATTCTCAAATCCGTTTTACTGTCTTTTAATCTTTTCAAAAAGCTGGGATACTGAGAAAAATTAGCACCGGAAAAATTCTCTGTCTTTACCTGGTGTTTGTTCAGCCGGGTTCCCGTAAGCAAATCGGCCCAAACCGTTCCGTTGTTGCTTATTGTATCGATAAGGCCGTAATAGGAATATACCGACTTCTCTGCTATCCTGGTAAATACTGGCAGCTTCATCTCCTCCAGCGCAGCGCCTACAACGCCATCTAACGCGATCAATAACACTTTTTTCTTTTTCAGGTTGAGTGTAATATCATCGTCATCCTGCCCGGCTTCCAAAAGTACAGGCTTATTACAAGCCACCAGTAAACCTGCCAGGAGCACCATCGCTACAAATGAAAGACCAAGATCAAACTTTGCTTGTTTCATTTTTAAAAATTTAGAATAGATCAATAATTCAGCTTTACGATACCTGAAACGGATCTCAGATCAAAACTGTTAAAGGCGCCAACCAGTACTATGGAATTCCGCGCAGTTACTTCAGCCGACGATAAAACAAAGCCGTTTTTAAAGCCGCCGAAATTGTTATGCGTAGCGCTCAGTTTACCATCGGGTTCCAATATTGCCAGGCCATCGCGCTTATAATTCTGAAATATATCGAAGAAGCCACTCACCAATATTTTACCATTATCCAGCACCCTGGTATGCAGTACATTTCCTACTGCACTTTCGCCGGGATCAAAACTGAGATCAACAACACCTTTGTTGGAAAACACCGCTATTTTTTGCGTACGTTCCCCGAAACGTTAATAAAGTTCCCCGAAGCTACTACCCGGCCATCTGGTAACTGATCAATAGATCGTACATCATTGTCAGGGCCCACGCCAACATTAAACTCGGGGTCTAACATCCCAAGCGTGTCCAGGCGGGCTATTCTCGCTGCAGGTGTTCCGTTAAAAGTGGTAAAGGAGCCTGCTATCATTAACTGATCTTCCCCGGTCAGATAAGAATCGAATATTACACCATTTACAGAAGGCCGGCCAGTGGGTAAATTCTTGTCGTAATTAAAGGTGGTATCCAGGGTTAAATCAGCATTGAGCCTAGCCAGGTAGTTTACATGAAATGTATCTACTTTAATAGAGTCACGCAGTCCGTCTGCCGTTACGCCACCGAAAGTATTCCGGTATACACGCCTGAATAAACCTGTCAGTATTATTTTGCCATCTGACTGCTGATGTAATTTATTTACCTGAGCATCAAAGCCAAGGTTGAGTAAAGGAAGGGTATCCGGCTTATCGCGAAGCGGTGATTGAACCAGCATGCTATCCGGCGACCCATCACTATTCAGCGTAATAATATTTTGTACGGCATTGGGTATAAAACGGGCCCGGTAATTACTAAAGGAGCCTGCAACAAGATAACGGCCATCCATTAACTGAAGCGCATCTGACACGATGCTGCTTCTGAATCCCCTGCGGGTCCTGAAGGTCCGGTCTATGGAACCATCTGAATTCAGCCTGGCCATACCATTCATACCGTCTGCATCACCGGAGTTATCATAATCTGTAAAAGTTCCTACAATAATATATTTACCATCATTCTGAAAGCGTATGGCACTTACGGCGCCACCTGTTGCGCCAGGAAATGATTTAAAAACCGCATCCTGCGATACGGCACCACTGATCTGGTGAAGCGGCCCCGGCAGTACCTGCTTATTAATGGTAAGCGTGATAAGGCCACTACTGGCTCGTTGAGGTACTTTTACTTCCAGCCTGGTTGCTGTAACGTTAAGCACTTCGGCTGGCTCGCCATTAAATTTCACTAAAAGCTCTTCTTTCTTATAATTATCAAAACTGCTCCCGGAAAGCGTTACGGTAGCGCCCGGCGCGCTTATCGCAGGCCTCAATGCTTCCGTACTCAGCTTCACATTTAAAGCGTCTTTCGATGATTCATAAGGGTAGGCCCCCAGCTCCAGTCCCTTGCGACAAGCCGGTAACAGGATACAGCATAAAAGGATACCTATAGAATAATATTTACACATCTTTTTGATTTGAAGTTTGTAATAAGAGTTAAGAATAGATACCTGCTATGGAACATTATCATTTACCACTGCTTCAAAATCGGTATTAAAGGAAAACTGTATGTTTCCCCTCAAAGCGTGCATTACTCCATTTCGGGGCCGCAGGTTGGATGTAGACACTACTTCCGAGTTTAAAGAAGAAAAATTTGTAAGATCATCTCCTACGGAAGTGAGATAAATAGTTCGGGGGCCAACATCCTGGGTGCCGGAATAAGCATCATAAACCACGCCCATATTCATAATATAACCATCGAAGGATTCTATATTTTGTCCCGGATATAGTCCTACACGGGCAAAGTCTATCCTGCTAATATCATTCAGGAGATAAGCTGATTTAAAAACATATCGTGCCAGGTACTTACGCCAGATATCTCCCGGGATGTCGTTGATATGCAGGCTATCTTTTCCTTGTCCATACCTGTTGCCGTTTACTTTATTCATTAAAAGCAGTAAAGACCTGTCGGGCGGCGCAAAAAAGTAATCGTATCATTCTCCAGAACAGTTTTCATACCTGCTAAATCAATTACCTGCACAAGCGAATCAAACAGGAACGGCTTTTGCTGCAGGAATTCGTAAATATTTTCCTTTAAAACACCTGACTGCAGGCCGGTATCCCTGTAGTAGTCCTTTTTGTTACAGGCCTGAAAGAGGATCGTTGCCAGTAATGCGGCAGTTATTCCCAATGTAATTTTTTTCATTACTATATCTGTTATAAATGATAGATCAGTTTACCTCACCCAATAAAGGTTTAATACGATTTCAGGGTTATTTACCCTGGCCTTTGATCGATAGGCCATGTCCAGGCGCCCCGGTCGAACTGTTCCTGTGTAAGGTAAGTGATCGCCTGGTTAGGATCTGTAACCCTGCCTGTACGCACAAAATCGTACCAGCGGTGCCCCTCCCCGATCAATTCTTTCTGGCGCTCCCAAAAAATAGCATCGCTGAGGTTTTCAGTACCGGGATTATACAGGTTGGCGCCCGCCCTGGTACGTACCATATTAAGCATGTTAATCGCTTCTGTATTATTACCGCTATTGGCCAGCGCTTCAGCACCCAGCAACAATACATCGGCATACCGGAAGATCATGAGGTTATCTTCGAAGATCCAGTCCCCGGTAGGATCGGCCACATTGATCTGTTTGAGGAACATAAATGTCTGGTTATTTATATAAGGCAGATAAAACCAGGTATCCCTCCTTTTATCAGGGAGATTGGGCGGGTAAATGCGTTCCATTAAAGGTGCGGTAAAGAAAAGATCGCTATTGGCGCCATAGTTCACAATGGGCGAATGAGTCATCCATTGCCCCAGGTTTACATATCTCGAAAGATTGCCATAGTTACGATTGAGCTCAAATTCGAAAATACTTTCTTTTGTTTTTCCTTTAAAAAGACGCTTGGACTCTTCTATTGGCAGCAGCTCAAACTCACCGCTGTTTTTGATAGCGGCACATTTTTGAGCAGCATCTTGCCAGTACCTGCTTTGGTTGGATTTATCAAATCCGGCCGCCCACATATTCATGTGTGCAATTAAGGTATATAGAGAAGCGCGCCTGCACGCACACCTATATCAGAAGCATTTGATGGCACCCAGGGCAGATCATCTTTAACAGCGTCCAGTTCGGTGATCAGGTCATTAAAAATGGTAATAAAAGAGGTTCGTGGCCGGGGCACTTTATCATAAGGCTCTGTATAATAAGGAACATCTCCATATAGGCGGCATATATAGAAATAGGTAAATGCTCGCACAAATTTGACTTCGGCTACATAGCGCTTCTTTTCCGTTTCTGTTAACGACTCCATCTTCTGAATCTCAGCCAAAGTAATATTACAGTTGGCTATGGATTGAAAGTAAGGCGCCCAGTCATCAATATGAATCAAATTATACCGGGCAGGTACAGCGAGGCTTGTTGTATTCGACAAATCATTTCGGGAAATGGTAAGAAATCCTTCTCCCAACTGTCCTGCACCCACTGCGCCACCGATCCCACCGCAACGCATGTCCCCTACGGCCGGGATCACCGGGGAGTTAAAGTCATTGAATTTTTCAAAAATAAATCCATAGCAGTTGATCACAGCGGCTTCCACATCCTCCTTTGTTTTCCAGAAAGAGTTGGACCCTGTTCGGTCGGCTGCTTCAACATCCAGGAATTTTTTACAGGAGGTTATTGATATCACCATCAAAACCAGCAGGGTAAGGGGATATAAACGTTTCATGTATATTTTTTTAGTATACGCATAACTTTAAAATTCTATATTGGCACCAATGGTATAAGCCCGTGTATTGGGATAGTTACCCAGATAATCCCGTCCCAGACTATTTACCGTTTCGGGGTTAGGTCCCGAATAGCCCGAAAGCAACAAGGGATTTTTAACCGTAAAGTATAACCTGGCATTACGGAGCTTCAAATGGCGGTCAAGCCAGCCCTTATTAAAATTATAGCCCAGGATGAATGTATTGAACTTGATATAAGATCCATCTTCTTCAAATAGCGTCTGCGCATCACGCAATGAATTAGTGCCTGTATTAACCAGAAACGGATTAGGATATTTTGCATTGGGCCTGTTCAGAGTATAGTAATCCACATCGCTGATATCCACGTACGTTGCAGGTCCATCAGGCGATCCGTCACCATTCTCATCCAACATCTCCAACGGATCCTGGTAATTCCGCAATCGCTGCGACAGCGCATTGTTCCTTAAGGTCCTGTCGAACAGCACGGCTCCGCTGATAGTAAGATTAAAATTTTTGTACATGATCGTTCCGCCAAAACCACCGGTAAAGATGGGCTCAAATTTTCCGCCCACCTGCATATCATTGCCATCGATCACGTAATTACCGTCTACATCCCTGAAGTGCATGTCACCGGCCTGGAAATAAGAGGTTGTATAACCGTTACGTAAAGCCAGCCCGGTAACAGGATCAACCGGTACATCGGCGCCGTTAGCGAACACCCCGTCCGACACGAGCAGAAAATTATTCTGACCGCCGCCAACGCGCGAGATCACCGAACGGCCATCGCTAAACCAAACCAGTGCATTGCCCGGCAAACGTCTTATTATTTGCCTGATAGCAGAACCATTCATATAAACATTCCAGTTAAAATCCTTACCAGGCTTGGCCGGGCGAAACGTAAGCGAGATCTCCAGCCCCCGGTTGGTAAGTGCTGCATCGTTTGTAAAAGTTCTCTGAAAACCTGTTGCATCCGCCAGCGGTGTTTCGTATATAAGATCATCTACGTTTTTCTCATACGCATTAAATGTAAGCCCTACCCTGTTGGAAAAAGATAGAAGTCACCACCGATATTAATTGTTTCTACCTTCTCCGGCCTGAGATCAGGATTGGGAAGATATCCCAAAATAGGGCCTACCCGTATAACATTATTATAAGCGCCGCGAACACCAAACTGACCCTGCGATGCATAGATATTTGTAGTGGGACGGAGGTTAACCCCATAAGTAAAACGCAGCGCCGCACTGGTAACCCAGCTCACTTTTTCCATAAACTTTTCTTTTTCAATATTCCAGCGTAGCCCCATAGATGGATTTCTTGCCCAGCGGTTGTTTTCACCGGCATAAGAACTACCATCCTGCCGGAAAGACAGGTCCAGTATATATTTTTTGTTAAAATTATACTGCATATTAGCAGCCAATGCCACGGTATGTATCGAAGTATATTGATTGCTTCCGGAACCGCCGTTGTATTGCACTCCTGAGTAGTTGGAATACCAGGAGTTATAGCCTAACGGTCCCCAATAATAATCGTTAGGTCCATTACGGTTTTCTATTACATACCCGGTACTGTTGTTTACTCTTAGTTCAGAAAACACCGAAGTATAGAGGTTATGCTTTTCATTAAATGTACCCGAATAGTTTAGCTGGCTCCGGTTGTAGAGATCCGACCTTCTTGCCGACAAACCAAATAAGCGGGTTCGATTCGCATCAGCGGCGGCCGGCTTAAAAAAATCTTCGCTATCCTGTGTATAATCATAACTGGTGTTAGAGCTGATTCTTAAATTTTTGATCAGCTCATAAGACATATCAATAAAAGACCTGAAGTTGTGTGTTTTAGCGTCATTACTGCTATAGATAGCTCCTGAGAATTGTGAAACATCCAGGAAGAAAGAAGGACCCGGCATTAATGACGATGCAATGTTGGAGCCTGCTCCTACTTCGGTAAGACCATTTCCGCTGCCCTTTAATTTCTTACCAATGGCCGCAAACACCTGCGCATTCACCCTGAACTTTTCGTTCGGGTTAAACCCTAAGCTCATAGTAGCCGCATAGCGGTCAAATCCGGTATTGCGGATAACACCTCTATCAGAGTAGAAGTTAAGATTGGTTTTATAATTTAAGATCTGGTCCCCGCCCGCTACTGAAATATTGTGAGAGTGGTTATAAGTAGGGGTATAATAAATTCCCTGCCAGTCGGTGGAATTGTTATAGAAGGGATTAAGACTATCAGAAATAAAAGGATTATTCATGATCTGATACAGGTAATTATAATCTCCGTTGCCATAAATAGTGGATACTCTAAGATCCCGCTCTTCCTTTCCTCCAATAGTATTTCTAAGCGGTGGCACAGTGTTAACAAAATAATTGCCGATATAGGTAACAATAGGAATTTTTGATTTACCCTTCTTGGTCGTAATAACTATTACGCCGTTGGCCCCTCTCGACCCATACAAAGAAGTTGCCTGTGCATCGAGCATAACATCAACTGTTTCGATATCTTCCACTGGTATCAGCGACAGCGGGCTTGTGCCTGGCCCGATTGACTGGAAGCCATATTCAAAACCTGCATCTGCATCAATAGGTACGCCATCCACAATATATAAGGGCGAGTTGGAAGTTACATAAGCATCTGTACCAGCTCCAGAGGCGCCAATACTGGACAACCCCCTGATTGTAGCAGCTCCTCTAAAACCCGGCGCACCGGTATTCATTTGTACATTCAGGCCGGGTACACGTCCCTGCATCAATTCCTCCAGATTTGATGTGGGCACATCTTTATATCTTCTGCCGTAATACGTGTAACGGCGCGGTTACGGTCTCCTTTGATTTTTTCTGGTATCCCACCACCATCACCTGCGTCATATCGCTGGCCAGTCGTTGCAGTACTACCATCATGGTGTCAGACGGTATCATATGCGTTGTCACAAAGCCCATGTGCGATACTTCTATCTCTTCCCCGGGATTTAATTTAACGCTGAAATTACCCAGCTGATCCGTGGTAATGAGCGCCCTCAATGCCTTACCCTTCCAGGCTGCAATGGTAGCTCCGCTTACAGGTTTCAGGTCGTCACCTGCAACCACCTGCCCCGAGGCCGTAATAGTTTGCGCCTGCAAAGCCGAAACCGAGAAAAAACAAAGCATGCACATAGCAGCTATTAAATTGTAAATAGTTTTTTTCATGTCAATATTTTCTACAGTTGTTTACTGATGTTCTAATGGCAGGAATTAATCATTTTCGAACTTGAGGTTTCTTTTGAAGTGAATGACGATCTCCCAATCTCCCGGCTCATATATAGCGAAGTTGAAACCGAACACACCATTACGCAGGGAATTACCAAAACCTCTGCGGGGATACTCAAATAACACCCGCGCCATACCGCCTGATGTGTATTTGGTAGCAAGAGCGCTTAAAGGCACCGGATATGCCACTTCGTATTTAACATGGGTTGCAGACATCTGCATATTGAAACCGTGCACCAGTTCGGTCCATTTTGTATTGCTGAATTTTGCCGGATTAATAGCAACCGAGTCCTTATCCAAAAACCTAAATGTAAGCGAGCTGCCATTACCCGTCTTTCTAAAGTAAACAGCGCTCATATAGGGTTGCATTAAGCTATCGGTAGTATAATACAAATTGGATGAAGTAGTAAGCCGAACAGCTTTGGGTACCGTTATAGCAGTAGTATTAACGGGTGGATAAATCTGAAAATTCTCCGTCTGCGGCAAACGGGTAGCACGGTCATATTCGAATGGCTCATAGGCAATCTCTCTCTCGGGAATTAGTTTGCGGTCGGTAAAAATTTTGACGCACCTGTTGCATTGGAAATCTTAATATCAAACAGGTATAGCGAATCTTTCCCCGGGGTAGATTTAATTTGCTGCGAAGAAGCCGCGGCAAACACCAGGTCGCCCGATCCCGGCCTTATACTGATGAAGGGCTTTTGCACTTCCTTGCGTTTTGCTTCTATTTCAGCTAAAGATGTTTCGAGCCCGGTGTACTGTGTCACCCAATCTTTTACCGTTACAGGGCTGATAAGTTCGGCAGCAGGTGAACCATCGGCACGACGCAGGTTCTGTAGTTCAAAGGTCAGCGGATAGGTAGAACCATCTGCATTAAACTGCGTAAGCACCAGTGTATTTCTCCCTAGTACGGGCCTGTAATTATCCGTAGCAAAGCTGACATTCTCACTAAGATATTCTGTCAATGGCGGAATTTTCTTACACCCTGTGATCAACACCATTATTGTAGCAAATGCAATAGCCCGGCAGTTGTTGTATTTATGCATAACAATTACTTTAGTCTTTTAATTTTTACTGAGCTTTACTTCTTCAATTACTTTTCGCATACCGTCTGTACGGAAATACTGATACTGCAGGTATAGGGTAAATTTGTTCCGGTCGAAATAGCTCGGACCACTTTTTTTAAGAGAGGTATCTGCTGCAGCAGTGGCAGGGGCAATGGCTGTTACGCTATCTTTTGCGTCCATCGTAATTTTAATTTTAAACACGGGATCACCAATAAAATCTGCCCCATCCATAATAAGCTGATTATCTGATATGGCTGTAAGCCGTTTTCCGTCGCGCATATTAGCCGTAGCCTGCGGGCCCCATGGCCTGTTGGTATTATTCGGAAAATACAGGGTTCCATAAGAGTAATAGTAATAATCACTCCAGTAGTTCTGGCGTTCGGCAGCCCGGATATAAAAATTCCCGAAGCTGAAAATATGCGCCGGCTCCAGAATATGCACTACCCCGTTTGTTAGTTTAATATTAGTGGTAGTTGCCAGGCTGCTCGACCAGTTCTCTATCCATTTGGAGCTGTAGGTGAAGCTGAATTTTAGTACTTCACTGCCTCCCTTTTCCACACCTTCTGCATTGTTGGTTTGCTGTGTTACATTCATAGTGCGGTCACCTACCGTACGCAGAAAGAAGCCATCACGATTGGCAGCTATATCCCCGGTCAGCCATTTGCCTCTTATAATATAATGTGACAAAATCTGCCGGAGCGAGGAACTGTCTATATCCCGGAGGACACGGCAGCCAATCCCTGACCGCGCCTGCGATCATTGTAGTTTATAAGCGCCTTATCTATGCTGGCATCCGTGGCTGCAAAAAGGTAACATCTTTAGAAGCCAGTGTATCCTTGAGGCCCGACCTGTTAATTATAAACAAAAGAGAATCGAATCCTGTGGCCTGGTTTTGCAGGTACTCGTAAACGCTGTAAGGGTACTGCGCATTTGAAGGCATTTCGTCCCGGTAGGTATTATTTTTCTTACATCCTGTTAATATCAGAGTAAACAGGGCGCATAAAAAGAAAATAGGTTTCATCCGCATGTTTTTATTTTTTGGGGTTCCTGAACTTTGGAGAACAACCCCGTATTACAGGGATATCTTGTCTTATCTGTTTTTTCTTTATTTCCAGAAACTGTTTTGCTGAAGAACTGCGTTATTGGTGAGTATACTTTGGGCAAGCGGCCATAACCCGCCCCCTGTCGTATTTGCTCCCGTGACATACCCGAAAATTCGTGTGCACGCTGATTACGTAGCAGATCAAACCAGCGATGCCCTTCGCCTAATAATTCCCTTTGTCGTTCTTTCAAAATAGCATTCAGTACATTACCGCCGGTTGCAGCGTTAAATTCAGTGAGGCCACGCCTTGTTCGGACAGCGTTGAGAAAAACAACAGCATTATTCAAATCATTTAGATAGTATAAGGCTTCGGCACGCAGGAGCACAATATCCTCATAGCGCGTTATGACAATTGCAGACTGAAAATTACTATACAGCGGCTCCTGTGTAAAAGACCGGGCTTTTATTTTACTGAACATAGGCACCGGGTTGGCAAAATTCTGAAAATAACCACCGCTGACAACCCCGCTGGCACTGATGGCGAAACGCTGATCGTTCGGCTCGTTAAATATTTTAAGGATAGAATCGGCGGGTATATAAACATCCGGCGTTGTTTTATCTACCAATGGCGCCGCTAAAGTCCAGTCTTCCAGGTGCCCTTTAGCCGCAGACTCCTGGAAATTAGCATCTGCAGTAAGTGAGAATATAACACCGTTATTTAACCCGTTAAATACCCCTGAAGTTTCGGCGGTAAGGCTCGCCGTACTGGCAAAAGTGTAATTCCCCAATGTGGTATTTTCGTAAACCAGTCTTGTATAAGCTTCGCAGGCTGCATAATCGCCTCTCCAGGCATACAGATGTGCGAGCAGTGCATAACAGGCGGCTTTTGATGCAATCCGGGACTGCCAGAAATTGCCGCCCTGATCGTAATAAGTGCCAAGGTATTCAGGCTGCTGTCCGTTATAATTCCACGGAAGGCCGGCCGCTGCGGCGGTCAGCTCCTGTTGAATAAAGTCGAGCAAACGCGACTGAGGGTCTCTCGTCTTGGTTTCAAAACCCCGTCGATAGATGTAGTAATCAAAGGCGCATCACCCCATATACGTACAATATAGAAATAAGCCAGCGCTCTCAGAAAGCGGGCCGACGCTACATCTACTTTGAGGTTTTGCTGGTTATAGCGTATATCTTTCTCCAGTATTTTCGGCAGATTCTCTATGCAAAGATTTGCCTGAGCAATAACAGCATAAAAGCGACGCCAGCTTTTCCATTCCTCCACTGCAGCAAATGTGGCTTTTAACTGTTGAGATGCGGCCGCTGCTATATCGGCCCTGCTGGAAGATTTAAAATTTCCCGCCCTTAATTCTCCGTAGGCAAAAAAGCATTTTCGTTGGCAAGTGCAGCACGCATCAGGCCGTAGGTAGCAAATACGCCCGAACGGGCATCATTTCTTTGCTGCCATCTGCACTTCAGGAATCTGGTGGCGGGATGGCAGATCCAGTTTATTACTACAACTGCAAAAAAGCAGCATAGCGAAAACAAGTAAGGTATTAACGATTCTCATAGTCGTTCTTTGATATCTTTAAAAATTAGAAATCTAACTGCAGTCCAAGATTAAATGTGCGTGGAAATGGAGTCCCATAGCCGTCATCATATCCCATATAGTTGGAAAGCTCCGGATCCCTTCCGCTGTAGGGCGTTATCGTGAACAGGTTATTGCCCGTGGCATATAATTTCATCGATGTGATCTTTGCCCTTTTCACCCAGGGCAGATCTTTCAGGTTATAGGATAATAGCACTGATTTCAACTTCACATAATCTGCTTTCTCAAGGAAAAGATCCTGATCTCGTTGATACGGTCTTACCAGGCTCCATGGATTATACAGGGGATACCGTTCCTGCTCTGGAATCTGCGTCCAAAAACTGATTTCCTTGACACCCGCCATATCTCCGGCAGTTTCCCTGTTGACAAAATCAAATCGGTTGGCGATAGCTTCGTTTACCAGGTATTTACCTATTGCAAAACCTGTAAGTACATTCAGTTCCCAGTTTTTAAAGGAAAACGACTGGTTAAATGCACCGCTCAACTTAGGATGCATATTTCCCTTAAACACCCGGTCCCTGTCATCTACCGTATAATCATTATTGATATCCTTCCAGCGGGGATCGCCTTTTTTAACGGTGATGCCATAGTACGTTAGCGGGGTATTCCCGGCAGGATTTACAGCAACTGCCGCATCACTTTCATACAGGCCTTCATTCTGCAGCAACCAAAACGCATCTACCCTTTCTCCAACCTGCAGCCTTCTCCCATTAACGGTTAGCGCCTGCAATCCATCCGGCAACGCTGTAATGCTGTTATTGTTCCAATGCAATAAAACATTGGGGTTCCATTTAAAATGACCGTTGCCAAAATGAGCGCCGATATTAGCCTCCACCCCAGTATTTTTAACAGACAGCCCGTTTTTATACGATCCTGAAAATCCGTATTCACCGGGTACCGGCACCAGGGTTACCAGATTCTTATCGTACCTTAAATAGGCGTTGGCTGCCACATACCATTTGTTTTCCAGGCTCAGCTCAAAACCAACATTCCCCTGGTCGGCATAAGGCCATTGTATACCCCAACCGGTATATCCCCTGTTGAAAGGCATTGTTAATGTTGGTATAGAACCGTAAGAAGGAATAAAAGGCGCCCCGTTATAGCCATTATCAACTGTATAAACCGGCCCGTAGCCATAAGAGTCATTATCGAAGAGACGCCCGCTGCGCCCTGCGCCGCTTTAAGTTTAAATACACTAAAAGCCTCCGGTAAATTAAATGCATCTTTTAAACTCCACCCTAATCCGATTGAGGGAGAAGTAAACCACCAGTAACCGTTCTGAAAGAAAGAAGAGGCTTCCCGGTTTATAACCAGGTCGGCTTCATAAGTATTCTTTACAGAAAGATGCGCCCTGCCTGAAAAAGTAATGAGGTTATGATCCAGGTAATCTTTGTATGCGAATATGGTTCCGTCCTGGAAAGAGGGGTTCGACCCTCCTGCGATGATCTTTACAAAATCCGAACCACCCCTGTACCCTTTTATATAATCATACTTCCTCCTGTCCCATTGCATATTTGCATTACCGCTTAGTTGCAGCTTCACATCGTCACCTAAATTTGGTTGATAACTGATCTGGTTTTGCCAGGCTGTTCTTTTATCGAGGCCAATGAAATAGGACGCAAAGTTGTTACCATCATTGATCGTTGTAGGATAATAGACATCCCTGTTGTTGTCATGATAGTTCATCAGGAAAGTAGACCGGATCTGCCAGTTCTTAAGCTCATAGGCAGCAGCAATTGAACCCGCTAAAAAATGATCCTGGTTCTTATCAAAAGACCACCTGTCTAAAAGACTGTAGTAGTTATCCAAATATGCCACATTAGGAGACAACGGCGCTTGTAGTGAAGGAACGTACTCCTGTTCCGCAAACCGCTCTCTTAAAAAAGTATTCCTTTTTCTGTCGGTAAGCGCCAACTGTATTTGTGTGCTAACAGTAAAGTGGTCGAAGGGCACCATACCGATATTTGCGGAGACATTGTACCTGTCAAGACCGGTGTTACGCATAATACCGCTTTCCCGTATATTGCCTAAACCAAGCCGAAAATATGCTTTGTCGGTACCGCCGGATATCGCTGCATTGAAGCTATGCTGCCACCCAGATTGGTAAAAAGCATCGTCCCAATTGCCGGGGCCGAAATATACTGCATTTGAGGAATCTGAAAGATAGCCGGGAAAGGAAGCCCGTTGTTGCGCTGTTGCATACAGATTGTAAAAAGGCATTCTGAAATCTCTCTCATAACGACCATTGGTTGTAGCGATATTATGAGGTTGAAGCGCTACCCCGCCATACATATTTACGCTTATTCTGTACTTTCCGGCTACGGGTTTTTGGGTAGTAATAAGTATCACACCGTCGATGCCCTGAACTCCGTAAGCCGCTATATCAGCAGGATCTTTAAGCACCTGTACCGATGCTATATCGTTAATGTTAAATGCAGTGGTAATATCTGTTTCGGACCCGATCCTTTCATAATCATACTGCTTAATACCAAACGGGAACGAATGGTTCTGCAAAATGGGAATTCCATCCACCACATACAATGGTGATATAGCATAGATATCACTTTGCTTTGATACCGGTGCATGCAACCCTCTCAGCAAAAGCCATGAAGGAATGCCTGGCTCTGAAGACTTGCTCAACGAGGTTACACCCGCCACCTTCGCATCTATCAAAGCAGGAAATGTGCTGTATGGCAACTTTTGCATGAGCTGCACCGGCGCATAATCGATGTGCTGTGTTGCGGTGGCCTCAGGAACTGTATCACGTTTCATAGCACTGGTATCCTGCGCTGATAACTCATGAGCTGACGCAATCAGCAGAAAAAACGAAAGAAATAAGTTGGATCGCTTCTTATTCATATCAGTTTGGTTAAATCCGAATATTTATAGTCGTCTGGTTAAAGCAAGTCTGTAATTCCTCAGCATTAAGTATTCAGCTCTCAACTCCGCTTTTAAAAGCCCCTGTCCACTAACCGTGTCCCGTTTCTGTCTTTACTTGCAGATGCGAAAATAGCTGCCGTAATTTGGTTTTTCTCTTACAACAGATGAAGTTATTGTTAACAAATACTAATCCATTGTTTAGTATAAATATACAATACAATTTTCCTAAACGGAAACTTTTTTCTTATAAAAAAACCGCGCAATCGTTTGCGCGGTTCAAAATAGTTTCATATGAGGTAAAATATTACCAATAAGCTCAGCTATTTCATATCGGGTTTTATGAAAAAATAAACGATAAGCATTACAGCATCACCTTCACCAACATTAGCAAGGTTATGTTCAATACGACTGTCGAAAAACATAGATTCACCTTCGCTGAAAAAATAGGTTTCATCGCCTACCTCGCATTCCAGTTTACCTTTAAGCATATAATTAAACTCAAAGGATTCAGTTACTATCTTTTTCTTTCGCCGGGCCCCCTCCTTTAGTTCCAGCAACACAAAATCTACGGCATTGTCGAGTATGGATCTTGTAAAGATGCGGTGATACAGGAACCCTTTTACATGTTCCTTTTGAAAGGTTTTATATTCATTCGGCTTCTTCAGCTCCACGGTCTTGCGGCTTTCGCGCTCAAAACTTATATTTTTGAAAAAGTCATTCAGATCTACTTCCAATGCCTGCAGGATATTAATTAATACAGGCAATGATGGTACGGTTCGGTTGTTCTCGATCTGAGAAATCAGCCCCTTGCTTACTTTGGCATTTTTGGCTAAACGCTCAGCGGTGATCTTTTTTGCCAGTCTTATTTCTTTTATCCGGTTGCTGATGGTTAAAAGCACTTCTTCCTGCATATCGTATTTTATTGCTAATATAGTATAAAACTTACCCTGGTAAGAATAATAGTGCAGCCAGACAGGTTCCGCGGTGGTTGTCCGCCGCAGATTGCGTCTATCGGAAGAGTTCATCCGCTCACAATATCTGCATAAACCTGACAGGTACATTTTGCAGGTCATTAACACGACTTCCCAACACAAGAATATACCTCTTAACTATTGCAATACAATTTTCCTAAACGGAAACTTTTCAGCTGTTAATGGCTTTATCAGTTTGCCAGGTCTTTCGCCCGGTCCACAATGCCGTAACCGTATGGGCATGAAAATAAGAAGGATGGAAAGATTCAACATTTTTGCAAATCTATTCATCAAATTTAAAGGCCAAAAACTACACCCAATGATACTTTCGGGCCATTGCCATGATAAATGCAATGCTTGTTTACTAATAACTACAATAATGCAAAACAAAGACCACCCTTCACATAATTTCGCGCTTGCAGTAATATGCTTCCTTTTTTCATTTTCGGGTTTGTAACCTGGGCGAACGGCACACTGATCCCTTTTTTAAAATGTCATTTGGTTTGTGCCCGACACCACCGCTTTTCTGGTAGCTACCGCGTCTTACATGGCTTATTTTTTCTGGCCATTCCCTCTTCCTGGATATTAAAGCAAACAGGTTTTAAAAATGGAATTGTTGCAGGTTTAGTAGTACTTGCCCTGGGAGGGCTGATATTTATTCCGGCGGCCCATTCACATTCTTTTGGTTTATTTCTTACCGGCATATTTGTACAGGGTGCTGCCCTGGCCTTGTTGCAAACCGCCGTAAACCCATACTTATCGATTATTGGCCCCATCGACAGTGCAGCTAAACGCATTAGTATGGCTGGTATCTGCAACAAGTTAGCAGGCATTATTGTGCCATTTATTATGGGTGTGGTATTCCTAAAAATGCTGGTGCAGCAGAGGCTAAGATACAGGCTGCTACAGGCAGTGAAAAAGTGCAGCTATTAAATGAGGTATTATCGAGGGTGAACACCCCTTATATTGTTTTAGCTGTTATTTTTATTTTATTTGCTGTTTTTGTTAAGTTTCTGAACCTCCCTGAAATACAGCCCGAAGAAGATGTGGTTGATGAAGCCAGCGGCCAGGTTATTCACCACAAAAGCATTTTTCAGTTTCCGCATTTGTTCCTGGGAGCGCTTTGCATATTTGTATATGTAGCAGCAGAGGTAATGGCCGGCGATATTATTGGTATATATGGAAAAGAGCTGGGTATTAGCACTGACATTTCCAAGTATTTTACCTCGCTTACGCTAACAGGGATGTTGATTGGTTATGTAATAGGTATCATCACTATTCCTAAATATCTTTCTCAACAAAAGGCGCTTCGGATTTGTGCGCTTTTAGGAATAGTATTTTCCGTTATCTCTTACCTAAGCAGTGGCTATACTGCTGTTGTATTTATAGCACTGCTGGGACTTGCTAACTCTTTAATGTGGCCTGCCATTTTCCCGTTAGGCATTAATCATTTGGGGAAATTTATAAAGCTGGGATCTGCGATAATGATCATGGGTATTGCCGGCGGCTGTATGGCCGTTAATATATGCCTGGTTAAAAGATACTGTAGGCTTGGATTTTCAGCTAGCATACTTTATAACGGTACTGCCCTGCTATTTGTACATACTATACTTTGCTATAGCCGGTCATAGAGTAGGCCTTAAAAAAAACTAGATCTATTTTATCAGGCAACAGGCTTGTTTAACTTAACAGTCAGGGTGCATGAGTTGTTGTTCTGAAGCAGCCGGCTGTATTATCGGTACTTCATTTTTTGTTGATGATGGCCGGATAGCATCTCAAAACCATCAACTTTATTCTTACATTTTTATAACTAATTCTCAGGAAAAATAATTATGAGTAAACAACAAACTTCAGGCAATTATATCGATAGTCTTGAGAAGATCAGTGTCAATATCCAGGCTGATGTAAAAAGTGGTTCAAAGGTAATTGCACAAACTATTGCCCACCTGATCCGTGAAAAACAGCAACAGGGACAAAACTGTGTACTCGGGCTCGCTACAGGATCAAGCCCTAAAACATTGTATGCAGAACTGGTACGCATGCACAAAGAAGAAGGCTTAAGTTTCAGCAATGTGATCTCCTTTAACCTCGATGAGTATTATCCCATCAGCAAAGAAGCGCCGCAAAGCTATAACCGCTTTATGCATAACCACCTTTTCGACCAGGTGGATATCAAACCGGAGAATATTCATATTCCCAATGGTGAAATAAAAAAGAAGACATCAAAACGGCCTGCGCCGATTATGAAAAGAAAATAGAGGCAGCTGGTGGTATTGATCTGCAGATACTGGGTATTGGTAATAACGGCCATATTGGTTTTAACGAACCCGGATCGGGCATTTACACCCGTACCCGCCTGGTAAACCTTACCAACAGCACCCGTTTGGCCAATGCCTACGAGTTTGCCAATATTTCTGAAGTGCCGCGTATGGCCATTACGATGGGCATCAGCACCATCATGAGATCCAGGCAGATCATTTTGATGGCCTGGGGCCCGGCCAAAGCCCAGGCGGTTAAAAAAGCCGTAGAAGATGAAGATTCTGAGATCGTTCCGGCCTCCTTCCTGCAAAACCACGATAATGTAAGTTTTGTTCTGGACGAAGCAGCAGCTTCCGGTCTTACCCGTATTAAGTCTCCCTGGCTCACCGGCGATTGTGAGTGGACCCCAAAGAATATTAAAAAAGCAGTGGTGAATATGGCTTTGCAGCTGGGTAAAACCGTGCTGAGCCTCACCAACGAGGATTATAATGATAATGGCCTCAGTGATCTTTTAGTAGAAAAAGGCGATGCCTACGAGATCAACCTCGAAGTGTATTATATGCTGCGCGACAGCATTACCGGCTGGCCTGGAGGCAAGCCCAATGCAGTGATTCCCGCACATCCGGAAAGATCAGAACCTTATCCCAAAAAATGCATCATCTTCTCTCCCCACCCCGATGATGACATTATCAGCATGGGAGGTACTTTTCAGCGCCTGCATGACCAGGGACATGAAGTGCATGTAGCTTATCAAACCTCGGGCAATATCGCCGTTACCGATGAGTTTGTAACCCGGTTTTTAGACTTTGCGGTAGGTTTTAACGAAATCGCAGCTATCAACTCGGATAAACCGGGCCAGGTGTTAACCGAAGCCAGGGCCTATATTAAGGGTAAAAAGCCAGGGGAAGTAGATTCTCCCACCATCCGTTCCTTAAAAGGGCTCATCCGCCGTGGGGAAGCTAAAGCCACCTGTAACTATGTAGGTATAGATCCCAATAATGTACATTTTCAAAACCTGCCTTTTTATGAAACCGGTACTATTGAAAAGAAGCCCCTGGGTGAAGAAGATGTGGAACTGACCATACAATTACTGCGCGAAGTACAACCGCAACAAATATTTTGTGCGGGAGATTTTGCAGATCCCCATGGCACCCACCTGGTATGTTTTAACGCAGTACTGAAGGCATTACAACGCATTAAAGCCGATGGAGATGCCTGGATCAATGATTGCTGGCTATGGTTGTACAAAGGCGCCTGGCAGGAATGGGATATCGAGGATATCGAAATGGCCATCCCTATGAGCCCGGCACAGGTGCTTAAAAAACGTTTTGGCATTTTTATCCACCAGTCTCAAAAGGATAGTGTTCCCTTCCAGGGTAGCGATGACAGGGAGTTCTGGCAAAGAGCAGAAGAAAGAAATGCTGCTACCGCTAAGATCTATGCTGACCTGGGATTGACCCACTACGCCGCTATGGAAGCCTTTGTACGATGGATGTATTAAAAATACAGTTCTTAAATAACGGATCAGAAAATGTCGCAGTTAGTCTATACCTGCGGCATTTTTTATTTCTATCATCATAACGAACGAGCCAGTTCTTATATAGCAGTAAAGATGGCCTGATTGTGCCAGAATTTGAATCAATTAAAAAACTGACACAAAATTGTGTGTCACATTTCATTGTGTCAGTTTTTTATGACACAGCTTTTACTGACACAAAGCTGACTCATTGTAAAAAAGACAATACCTAAATAAAGAAAGTCACAAACCTGAGCACAAGTAGCAAAAAAACTACCGTCACTCCTTATCTGCGGCTTTACGATCTAAATACTCGGTAGGCATACAGCCATAAAATTGTTTGAAGGCTGTAGAAAAATAGGAAGGCGTATTAAAACCGCACATGTAAGCAATTTCTGAAACGGTATATTTTTTTGAAGGATCAGATCCGCTGCCTTTTTTAAACGGATACGTTTGATCAGAAACGTAACCGACTCTCCCGTTATAGCCTTTATTTTAAGATAGAGAGATTAGACCGGCTCATTCCCAGGTCCTGACTCAGCCTCTCTACCGAAAAGTTATATTCATCCAGGTTATTCTCAATAATATTAATGGCCTTTTTCAGAAATTCTTCATCCAGATCATTGAAGGTTAGTTTTTCGGGCTCTATTTCTTTGCCGGCTGCATAATATTCCCGCAGTCGTTTACGGGTTCTTAATATATTCTGAAGCCTGGCTTCGAGTACCGCTATGGAAAAGGGTTTGGTAACATAATCATCCGCACCCATTTCGAGCCCTTTAAGTTGCTGATCGGTTTCTGATTTTGCGGTTAACAATATTACAGGAATATGACTGGTTTGAATATTTTGTTTGATCTTCTTACAAAAATGCAGACCATCCATTTCAGGCATCATCACATCACTGATAATAGCATCAGGGTGTATCTTATCAATAACACCCAGAGCCTGCCTCCCGTCATTTGCTGTTACCACCTTATAGTTGGTTGAAAAAACTCTTCCAGGTAAGAAACGATTTCTGCGTTATCATCTACAATTAATACAGTTTCTTTTTCGGCATTCCTATCAGGCAATTCTATGTTATCCTCTATATCAACAGCAGCAGACAATATCTCTGCATTAACTTCCAGCTGCGGCCGATAATTATCTTTAACGGCATCTACCCTTGCATCATCCTTGTAGGCTTCATCAGCTAGCGGCAAATACACCACAAAAGAACTACCTTCGCCAGGCTGACTTTTTACTTCAATAAACCCATGATGCAGTTCAACGAGACGCCGCGTAAAAGCAAGCCCCACACCGGAGCCTAAATTGGTTTCACCACCTTCTACCTGGTAAAAGCGGTCAAATATTTTGGGTATATGTTCTTTTGCTATTCCTTTACCCGTGTCGTTTACAGTAAGAACAACATGAGTAGCCGAAGCATCCAGCATGACTGTAATGGTTTGTCCCTCCTGTGTATACTTAAATGCATTCGATAACAAATTGAAGCTGATATTTTCAATGGCTTCTTTGTCAAAAAAAACCAACAGGTCATTTACCGTCGTCTCAAAATCATAATTGATCTTCTTTTTTTCGGCAAGAGGTAAAAAAGACTTGTATGTATCCTGGATTACTGCTCCTAAATTTGCCTTTGCCACCCTTAACACCCGGGTACCCGACTCTGTTTTTCTGAATTCGAAAAGCTGGTTAACGATGGTATATAACCTTTTTGTGTTGCGCATCATTAGTTCATGACGGCGACGCTGTTTTTTATCAGTTTCCGGCTCATTGAGTATTTCCTCAAGAGGCGCCATAATAAGGGTAAGAGGTGTGCGTAATTCGTGAGATACATTGGTAAAGAAATCCATCTTTACTTTGTTAAGGTAATTTGCTTTATCCCTGTTAATCCGCTCAAGCCTGAGCTGATGAACGGCGCGCATTCTTTCCGTAAGCACACGGTATAAAAATACCACCATGATCAAAATAAAAAGGGTCACCAATGCATAGAACCAGTTGCTTTTGTACCAAACAGGCTTAATGATTAATTTCAATACCCGCGTGTCGCTACTTTTACCATAGGCATCTGCGGCCTTAACTGAAAACTGGTAGGTGCCGGGTTGCAGATTGGTATAGGTGGCTTTAGGTATCCCCTCTACCTTTTGCCAGTCTTTATCAAACCCCTCCAGCTTATAAAGATAATTTGTGTGATTATCGGATATATAATTAAATGTATTGAAAAACAAAGTAAACTGCTTATAGTCGCTGGAAAAAACCAGTTCACGTGCTTCATTTAAATGCTGCTCTAAAATACCGGTGCTATCGCCCGGAATAACGAGATGGTTAAACACCTCTAAACCGGTAAATGTAATTTTCATAGGCAGCGGCCTTTGGTTTAAAGACCCTGGATAAAAGTAAGACAGGCCGCCTACCCTCCAAACAATAACATGCCATCCCTGGCACTCAGGCCCGCATATACATTGAACTGGTTGTTTTGTAACCCATCACGCTGATCATAGTATATTATACTCCTGGTATCCGGCGTGTACTTGACGAGGCTGTTATTAGTTGTGATCCATAAGTTACCTATAGGATCAGCTACCACGCTGTTGATATTGCCTTTTAAAAGATCCGGCCTGTTATTATAGTTAGTAAAGGTCTGAGTTCGTTCATCATACAGATTAAGCCCATCCCGGGTACCTACCCAGATTCGTTTTTGATGATCTTCTGTGATAACATTGATTACATTGTAGCTGAGCGAACTATTGGAAATATTTTTCAGCATCCCCTTATCCGTATCCAAAACACTTACGCCATTGATAGTGCCTATCCAAATACGTTTCCTGCTATCCTGCATCAGGTAAGTAATTTCAGTTGCACTGATACTTCTCCCTGTATTATCCCGATAAAAATGTGTGAAACGATCCGTTCCGGGATTATAGATATCCAGGCCATTGCGCGTACCTACCCACATTCTCCCCATATGATCGCGCAGCAAGGCATAGACCATATTACCCGACAGTCCGGATGTATCTCCGGGAATATGCCTGTAATTTTTAACGGCTCCTGTAGCCGGATTTAAAATGTTCAATCCCGTATTGTGTGTGCCCAGGAACACATTTCCGCTATTATCAAATTCAATTGACTTGATGGTATTGGAACTGAGCCCTCCACCCGTTCGATTGCTGGTATAGTACCTGATCTGCCTCGTAAGCGGATCCCAGTAATTAACGCCGCCGCTTTCGGTGCCAATCCAGAAATTGCCCGACCCATCCTGTTTAATAACATTCACTACATCATCGTTGAGTGAAGGCATAACCGAGCTCTGCACTAATGTATTAAATGAAATCAGCCGGTCATGATAATAACTCATTCCACCATAAAAAGTACCCAGCCACATACCATCCTGACGGTCACGGAATATAAACCTTACGGAGTTCTGGCCAATCGTAAATTGGTTTTTAGGATCGTGAAAGTAGTTTTGAAAGTAGCCCTCCTGATTCATTATAGATAAGCCTGAAAATGTTCCTACCCATAAGCTTCCTTCTTTGTCTTTTTTAACGCTACGTACATTATTGTTCGCGATGCTACCAGCAGCGCCGGACGAAATATATTTTTAAAGGTTTGGGTTGATGCCTGCCATTGAAGCAGCCCCTCCCCTCAGTTCCTATCCATAAGCTCCCTTTATCTTCATAAAGACAATTAATTCTAACCGTTGGCAACCCCACATGCCACTTCGTTATTGTACGGGTTTGCATATCGAAGGTCCAAAGGCCGCTGCCGGTTCCGAGCAGCAGATGATTGTTCCAAAGAACAAGGCCGTAAACTTCGCCAATACCGGAGGTTTTAGAGGTTAATACAGTAGTAAACTTTTTTCTTTGCTTATCTGACACATACAACTCACCGCTATTGGAGCATGCCCATATTTTCCCTTCCCTATCCTGTAATATACCCGATATATACCATTCGCCTGTACCCGGGCTTATACCATAGTTTTCAAAACTGTTACTTAAATAATTATAGACATCAATACCGCCATTGCCTCCTACCCACACGGAACCTTGTGCGTCTCTGAACAGTGTACGGATATAGAATGAACTGATGGCCCTGTTATCGTTTTTTTGGGACGGTATACTATAAAGTTACGGCCGTCGTAGCGGTTCAACCCATCCTGGGTGCCTACCCAGATAAACCCCAGGGTGTCCTGCGTAATGGCGAAAACTGTACTTTGCGATAAGCCGTTGTTAACGGAAAAGTTGTTAAACCGCCTATCGTTTACCTGGGCATATGAAGCAAGGTTTGCTGTAAACAAGCAGGCTACCAATAATATTCTAGCTAGTTTTTTAACAAACATCATTCTTTTTGCATAAAGATCAAATTTAATGCACCTCCGTTAATATTCCTATTCTGTCATTTATCCTATTCTTTCTTTCACCTTTTAGGAATGGTTATGGTAACCGGGGCGGCATTGTACAACTCTGCCTGGTAGTTATAAAAGGCTTCATCATCTTCATCAGCCAGCTCTGCAACAATCTTAGAACCTTTGTCTTGGGATGTAACCGAAACAAATTCGCCTTTACGGGGATATATACCTCCGAGGCTGTATTCATACTTACCAGGTTTTAATGCCTGCGAAACATAAAATATAAGTTGTTTTTGTTTTAATGACGGAACAGGATTAGCAATCGTAAGCTTCCATTGCTCGCCATCATCCTGCAATATCAGCTCCGCCGGCTGTTCTGATGTGATCGTATTGCCTGCAACAGTAATTTTTCCTCCACTAAAAAAGCCGCTTGCAATACTTTATTTGTATTATCATAAATAGCATGAGCTTCCCGTTCTTTTTTATTATCAATTCTTTTACATATCGATTAACTAACGCCGGCATAGTTATTTTGTTTGCATTGGGCACAGCAACATAATAGTAGCTGCCATTTGCAGGACGAATGCCGTGATTAATGGCTACTATATAATTGGGAGTATCATCACCGATGCTCCTATCGGTTTTATTAATTTCCTTACCTGTTTTAATAATAATGGTTTGATTACCCTCAGGATAAATAATATACCCTTTCTGACCGGTTTGAAACCATACCGGCTTTTCAGTTTCAAAGCTCCTGTTTACAGACTGTGTGGGCAATATGGTCTCTTCCTTTCCATCATGAAAGATAACCAGCTTGTCCAATAATGCAGACTGGTCTATAGTGGTAATAATTTCTTTTCCCTGTCCCGGCCTGTTGCGAGCTATCCTGCTGCCGAGGGCTATAATTTTATCAGGCATGAAATGATAGGTTTTACAGGCAGTAGCAGCACTGTAGGTTTCCCCGGGCAGATGATGGTAAATGCCCATTCCTGTTTTACCATTGGCCGTTACACCCGACACATCATTTTTACCTGGCAGGGAAGCCTGTGCATGACCCACCGGGATAGCGTCCGTCCTCCATTCTTCTGTAAGACCGGGCAACGCATGCCAATCCATATTCAACAGTACCTTTCTTGCATATTCATCACCTGTTACTTTTAGAGGTAATATACCGTATCCCAGATACCATGATTTCCTGACTTTACCAAAATCCTCTGCCCCTACTGTTCGCTTTGATTTCAGCTTCAGTGAGACATAAAAAGATTTTTCATGTGATCCTCCCCGATGTACCAGGAACTCGTTGACCCAATAGGCATCAGTACCTGAATATTGAAAGGTGTTATTTTTTATAGTACTAAAGGTTTCGTCCAATTCCTTTTGGTCCGCAATTTTCGTATCCTTGCTTTGCGATTGCTTCAGATCTTTAATGGCATCCAGGTAAGTGGAGGCCACAAATTTTTTCATATCGCTATCGTAAGACCTTCCGGATACCAGGAAATCGAAACTTCCGTTATAAATCAGTTTAGGATACACATGTAACAGCCTGTCAGCAGGAAACTGATAGTATGGATCGCTCAACTTCAGTTCGGTATTTTTAAACTGGTTGAATCCCGTAAAAGCATCCGTTAACCACTCGAAACCGTAAGCAACCATTGCGGCATCAGTGCCATTGGCAATATGATGCGATACAGTTCCGTCTGGTTGAAAACCTGATTGCTTGTATTGATGAGCCGGTACATTGTATTTGGTGAGCCAGCGGGCCACATCAAACACTACCCCATGGGGGCTCCAGCCCGGTGAAAAACTAAATCCTTTAAAAGGTTGATCTTTATAATAATCACTGTACCAGTATTGCACATAGGTCATTGGGCGGTTATAATCGGCCCAGATGATCGGCAGCGCCAGCATCATTCTGCTCCTATGCCCGAGGTTGGCATCGGCCCAGGCGCCGGAAGAACGTAGCGTATCTGTAATTTTCCCCCATCTTTCAGCCGGGTCACCAACAGCTCTCCGGTTAGCCACTTCGGCCATTGCGGTCTGGTATATCCGCACCAGGGAATAATATACTTTTGCAGCCTGTTGATCACCTTTTTTATATCGTTTAATAAATCCGGCATTATATGAACTGCCGGTACGATCAAAGGATCTGAGATCACCCATTGGTGTGTTACTACCTGCTCTTCGATCTTATCGTAAAGCTTCAGATTAGCAAAGCCATCTCCGGTGCAATTGCCTATCGGCTTACCCTTAACTACTACGTCTTTTCCCTCAACAGGTATCGCATTCGTATAGGCAATCAGTGCGCTGTATAATACTCTTTTTAACCTTTCACGTTCTGCAGAGTTTCCTTCAGGACCATATATTTTTGAAGTAGCATAGGCGTAACCGAGCCCACGATCTTATTGCAAACTGCCTCCCAGTCATATTCGATACTTTTGCCAACCGGCTTATATTCTATGGGATTTTGATGGTAAAAGCCAAACTCTTTAAATTCCCCGCCAGTAGTTTCGAGTTGTTCGATTGCATCGGCAACTTCTGCATCTTTAGGTTTTTTACGACCATACATTCGTCCCTGTGCATGAGTAAGGGTTACATCTTTGTACCGTCCAAAAAGGGTTTGCCATAAGGTTCCCTTTACCACCCTTATTGTAACAGGAAACTCGTTGAGCGTTTGGGCACCATCCTTTAAACGAATCGTCAACAATTGCGTGCCGGCATTTTTTATTTCCTTCGCTGCAGTAAATACACCGGTAATCCGGCCCATTGGATCGAAGATGGTTTCTACTTTAAACAATCCATCCATTTGTTTTGCAATCTCAAAGTAATAGCTCTTTGGAATGGGTGCTGTAAGTACATCTTTATTTCGCTCCAGGTGAATTTTTCCAATCACCTGCTCACCTTTTCCACAGCCTGCGGATATATCAAAATAGCCTGCAAAAATTTTCTCCTGTGCTGTTAACGTGGTTGAATGCAATAGCCACAGCAGCAATAGAAGGTGTAAATATTTTATCATCTGTTTATTTTTATTTTCTGTTTATGCAAACGCTTCCCCAATTTATTTCAACAGTTGCCTGATATTCTTTAATAAGAAGGATTTAAGTTTTAATGAAAATAGTTTCTGTCATCCTTAGTCTCCTTTAGTCCTTTTATCGGGGTATAATTCAAAAAGCCGTTTTAGATGCCCCTGTTCTTTTATATAGGTCTTGCTGCCATACAGGTTCACCCGTTCAGAAGGATCCCGGTTCAGATTATACATTTCATACAATTTGACTCCACCAGTATCTGTGGTAATACGTAATTTCCAATCGCCGTCTTTTACTCCTTCTAAAACCCGGTTTACGTAGTAGATGGGGCGGTGTTCTTTACTATAATTTTTCTGGCTGAGCCAACCTGTTACCGATTCGCCATCGAGGATATTAGAAGGCAGTTCGGCATGGGTCCATTGAGCCAGAGTGGGCAATACATCTATATTTGATAATGGTGTGCTGATCACTTCGTTTACCAATGTATGACCTTTATAAAAAGCGATGAAGGGAACCCTGTGTCCGCCTTCGTAAGACACCGCCTTGTGCCCGCGAAATATGCCGGCGCTTCCTACATCGTATAAGCGGGTAGAGCCATCTTCAAACATGCGCGCGGGCGCATTGATCCAGGGACCATTATCGCTGGTAAAAATAAAGATGGTGTTATCCGCCTGACCGGCGGCTTCCACCGATTTCCAAAGCTTTGCCAGGCTCTGATCCATGTTCTCAATTACATTACCCAAAGCACCACCCTGCGCCCGTATATCGCTCCTTTGCCCCCAGGCAACCGGCAGGTGTGGCATATTGTAAGCCAGGTATAAAAAGAAAGGCTTTTTGCCGGCGGCTGCCTTCTTTACAAAACGGATGCTTTCGCTGGTATACAACCTGGTAAGCGTACTATCGTGTGGCTTATATATTTCGGGATGCTCATTCCTGAAAATTTTGATTACCGTATCAGTTTGTACGTATGGGGCCCGGTAGTCATGACTGTATAGCATACCGTAGAACAGGTCAAAACCTTGTTGATTAGGCAGGTAATCACCATGATCGCCCATATGCCATTTACCAATGCATGCGGTATTATAGCCCGCGGGTTTCAGCATTTCAGCAATTGTTACTTCATCTTTTTTGAGTCCGTCTTTCTCTCCCGGCCCCACCGGCCAGTTTAAGTCAGTACGGGTACAATACCTGCCCGTGATCAACGATGCCCTTGATGGTGAGCAGGTAGGAGATGTTGTGACAAAGTTGGTAGCCATAATTCCTTTTCGCGCCATCCCATCCAAAAAGGGTGTTTTGATCAGCGGATTTCCATAGCAGGCAATATCGGCATAACCCATATCATCCGTTAGTACGATAATTATATTAGGCCTGCGCTGTGCTATACTTACACTATAGCTTAACAGCATTAACAATAATAAACGAATATGCTTTTTCATTTTATAAATTTCCTGTTCATACTTTTCTTAAAGATCTTCCCTGATCAGACCGTTCATTTAAATCAGCTTCAGACTTCAACCCTTAATGGCCTCCCATTATCAGCACTATCAGTATATGTATTTTTATTCGTCCGGTAATCATTTGACTATTTTCAGGCCTTACAATTCTGTTCTATTTTCTCAACTCCCTGTATCGCAACAGCGCTTCCAGGAAATAATAGTCGGCATATATTAGACCTGCATCCAACTCTGACTGCTGCAAGTAGTTTCCCGTAGCATGCTTTAACAGGAAAATACCTTTTCCAGTTTCATTCAGGTACCTGGGCGAAGCCAGGCTTACCAATATTTTTTCGGCGGCAGTAAAATACGTCTTCCCGTGTTCTTCCGACAAGCTGCTAAGGGCCAATAGCCCCGAAGCCAGCAAGGCAGCCGCAGAAGCATCGCGCATCGTAGATTTTTTGCTCCGGTATAATCCCAGTAAGGCACCATATCTTCCGGCATATGGGGATTGTTTAAAATATAGGCCGCAATATTTTCTGCCTGCATCAGGTATTCTTTTTGCGGGTATACTTATACATAAAAGCAAATCCATACAATCCCCAACTCTGACCACGGCTCCAGGCTGCAGTGGCTGGGTCATTGTCGCCATTGTTCCAGTCCCGTTTACGCATCACACCGGTTACTGGATCGTAGTCTACCACATGAGAACAACTGTAATCTTTACGGTACTGGTTTTTCATGGTTGTATTGGCATGGTTGACGGCTACCTTGTAAAAAGAGCTGTCGCCTGTCCATCGGTGTGTTTCCAGTAACATTTCAAGATTCATCATATTATCTATGATAACCGGAAATTTCCAATTACGTTTCTGATTAGGATTCCAGGACATAATCGACTTTACTTGGGGGAGTAGCGCTTAAGGGCCGTTTTAGACGAGTGAATCAGTATATCGCGATAGGCGGGATTTTTCGTAAGCCTGTAACCATTGCCATAGCTGCAATACATGATAAAACCGATATCATGATCGTGGGAGAAATCTTTGTCAGCCTCCAGCAAAGAAGTAGCGTGTGCAGCTTTTTTTAGCAGCTCTTTATCCTTCGTGTATTCGTATGTGAGCCAAAGACTGCCCGGGTAAAAGCCGGCCGTCCAATCGGTTATAGGCTGATAACCTCTTTGCGTAGACCTTGGCAACCTCCCGTTGCTCTTTACTGTGTCCCAGGCATTGTTAAGATATATTTTTTCCAGCTCAAAGATGGCGGCAATTTTTGTTCACTGACTATACTTTGACCTTTCAAACCGCGGCCGGGTACTGCCAGCATAAGGCACAACATACAAGTGCCCATTGTTCTACGAATATATTTGTTCATACTATTTATTAAGGCTTAATTCTATTACGGGAATTGCAGGCTTTTCAGAAGCTCCAGGCGGTACGATAATACCCGGAAATGCCTGTTCCATTTTGAACTCCCGGACATATTGGTATACGCCACTGGCCCAGCTAATCTATGGATCCGGTGTTCATTTTTTCTTTGGCGTTATATTGCTTTTTGGTAAGCCCGTTTAACCTGATTTCGATAACGCTTGCATATGGATCAGGCGCATCCCCGGGCAATCCGCTTATTTCGAGTACGCCCTCAGCGCTTTGTCGCAATTTCAACCTTTCTTTTCCCCCTATGACACTTGCGCTAATCGCTTTGTTTTGTAAGCCCGATAGCTTTATCTTACCATTTGCAGGCCAATTGAATACAGCAACATACAGGGTGGTAGCTCCATTTTTATCCTTCGCTGTGATGCGCCCCCATCCATCACATCGATAGGGTTGGCATGTGTACCGTAAACAGCATCGCTGTACTTTTTCATCCAACCGCCCATTTGCTTCAGCCTGTCAACACTTTCCTGTGGGAAAGTGCCATCTGGCTTCGGACCAATGTTCAGCAAAAAATTACCGCCTTTTGAAGCAATATCTATCAGCTGGCGGATCAAGACTTCGGTACTTTTCCATTTATGATCATCAGTTCTGTATCCCCAGGTATCATTCATGGTCATATTTGTTTCCCAGTCCTGACCATTCAACTCTGCCAGATCCGGAATTTTCTTCTCAGGGGTTTTATAATCTCCATACTGAGGGCGCCTGATCAGCCGGTCATTGGTGATGATACCGGGATGGTAGCGCTGAACCATTTTCATTAATCTTTCTGCCTGCTCCGGTTTAATACGGTTAGGCGTATCCCAGAATATAACGGCTATATCACCATAGTTGCGCATTAACTCTTCCATTTGTGGATAGGCCACATCATCAAAGTACTGATCAAAGGTTTTGGTGGTTTGCACAGGGTCCCAACTTCCCCCGTGTGCCTGTACATAAGCATCGATCCTGGCACTATCAGGGTTAGGCCAGCCCTGCCTCATCGGGCGGGGCCCGGTGGAGCCTCCCGGATTTCCCCAGTCCTGGTCCTGCGAATAATAAATGCCAAATCTCAACCCCTGTTTACGGCAGGCTTCTGCAAGAGCTTTTATAATATCTTTCTTATAAGGTGTAGCGTCCATAATATTCCAATCACTGGCTTTGGTATCAAACAGCGCAAAGCCGTCATGGTGTTTTGCTGTAATAACCAGGTATTTCATACCGGCATCTTTAGCGATGCGCGCCCATTTATCGGCATCAAATTTTATAGGATTGAAATTTCCAGCCGTATCCTTGTACTCCTGTACCGGCACTTTCATACGGTTCATCAGCCATTCACCGTTATTCACTTTCTGGTAATGCCCCCGGTAATAACCGCCGAATTGAGCATATACCCCCAATGAATAAACATCCCAAAGCGGTCATTGCGCCACCAGGTCATTCTTTTATCTCTTTCTTCGGCCGTTTCCTGTTTCGGCTTATGTTGGGCCTGAACCTGTGTAAACAGGTAGCCAGTTAATAAAAGTAAGGCTAGTCCTTTTTTCATACTGGTAATCGTTAGATATTTTTATTACTTAAATCTGTTTTATGCAATAATTGAAAATACCCAGGTCACTTGCTGTAGAGATTCAATTTTGTTGATTTGTTTTTAACTTTTGGTTAAAACAGGCTATTTCTGAATAGTTTGCGTCCTGAATAAGTCGGGGCAGCCACCCAACTTTACAATTCCATGCCAGCAGGTGGCTGAAAAATGTTCTTAGAACAAAAAGACCCCATGCCATAGTAAAGCCGGCCAGCCGAAAACATATAGCCAGAAAAATGCTACTTACATTTTTTGTTCTGCATTATACCCGAGGTAAATTAGCTAAAGCCACCTTTTAAGAATTTTAGATTTGACGAATATGGTTTTAAATTTGATTGAATGCAGCCTGTTAGCAGATATATAGAGTATCTTGTTTTTTCATATGCCCACCTGCAAGCAGCTAAACTTCTTTATCTAAGCTTAATTACATTTGTTTGAAATACAGATAGCGTGTCCCGCTAACGCAGGAAAGGGCTGTCCTAAATATAAAAATCCATTTAAGCAGCGGGGATGGAGCAACAGCATCCCTTAGAAGTCCCCTAGCAATTGGATATCATTTTTTCAAATACTTTACTGGCACAACCTAATAGCCCTGCTTTGTTGCCCAGGAGCGCCGGCACGATCTGTGTAAATTCATGGGCCACGGGAATTGCTATCGCTTTTACCCGCTGAGCAATCTGGCTGATATAAAAATCTCCTGCCTCGCTGATGCCGCCGCCTATAATTACACGCTGCGGACTAAAGATATTAACCAGGCCGGCAATGCCTGTTGCCATATAATCAAAATGTTGCTCCATTACATTTACGGCAATAGTTTCTGCGTCTAAAAATTTCTGCACGATCATTTCACCACTAACGGGTGCATTATCAGGACTACTGTTCTGGTATTGCTCAAGTAATGCTCTTGTAGAAGCATAAGCTTCAAAGCATCCGTTTGCACCACAGCCGCAACGTTTACCATCTTTATGCAATATCATGTGACCTATTTCGCCACCGCGATTTCTGTAGCCGCCCACAATTTTTTTATTTACCAAAACAGCTCCCCCGATACCCGTGCCAACCGTCAGAAAAATTACATCATCGCAATCACGGGCCCCGCCATAAGCGCATTCCCCAGGGCCATCATATTCGCATCATTATCGATCCATACGGGAATTTTTATAGAATCGGACAGGATAGCTGCAAGCGGAAAATGATCGAATCCGGGTAAATTGACCGCGCCTCCAATAATAACCCCATCCTCGATAATGCCGGGAAAGCCTATCCCTATCCCAGCAACAGGAAGTTGGGTAGCGCCCGTACATTCAGCAATACCGTTTTCTATTAGTTGAACAACAGCGGCTTCGGTTTTTGCCTCTTGCAATGAAAGGGTTAGCGCATGTACTATTTCACCGCTACCGGTGACAAGCCCGCATTTTAAAGAAGATCCTCCTACGTCAATACCTATTGCTTGATGTTCTATCCTATTATGGTGCATAATTATTGCCGGACTGGTTATCCTATTTTATTTATTGTGAAACTATAACCCTGATTCAAATGGATCTCCATTTTTTGCGCACCATTGTTTTAAGTAAAGACGCAAGGCAAGCAGCTTTGTTTTATGGCTGGCCTGAACGGCCAGGTTAGTGATTTCCCCGGATCTTTGGAGAGATCAAATAACTGCTCTTTGATGGCTCCGTTGTTATAAACAATGTATTTAAAATTTCGGGTAATAACTGCCCTGCCGCTGACGCCAAGTAATTTTTCATTATCGGCAAAATCAGTTTCTATAACCAAAGTATCGCGCAGATTTTTTGAGGGCTCCGTCAGTTTTTTACTAATATCCACCCCTTTTAGATTGTGAGGTTTCTGTACGCCTGTTAAACCGCATATAGTAGGAATAATATCTGTTCCATTACACACCAACATATCATCGGTACGTGATTTTATGGAGCCATCCATTTTAGAAATGATAAAAGGGACTTTTGCTGCTTCCTCATATAAAACCTGTTTTTGGTTCCAGCTATGACCCGCATAGCCATCTCCATGATCTGCAGTAAAAATGATTATGGTATTTTTCTCCACCCCATATTTCTTTAATGAAGCCAGAACCATTTCAATATACTTATCTACTTTTTCTACTAAACGGTTATAGGCCCAGCGGTATTGACGCCATTTATCGGCTGTATAATTTACCGATGGATAAGTACGGAAGCCCACATTCTTTTGCACTTCACGTAATATTTCCGGTTCATTTTGGGGATTGCCCAGTTGGCCGGTAATGGAGGGCATTGATGGGCTGGGGGCGCATTTTCAAGCACATCCATTTTTAACTCCTCATCCCTGGCCCATTCACAAATATCATGTGGATTTAAAAAAGAAGCTACTAACAAAAAAGGATTTTGTTTATTCTCTTTGATAAAGCGGGCGCAAAAAGAAGGTGTGGCTGCATCGTTATAATCTAAGAAATTGGTATTTTCTATAAATTCAAAACCATGCTGATTGACTTTTTTAGCAGGGATGGGTAAATGCCATTTACCTACATACCCTGTTCTATAACCACTATTCTGAAAAATTTTCCCCATTGTCAGCAAGCTGTCCGGCCACAGGCCATCTCTCTCCGGCACATTACCCACAAAGCCCGTTTCGAAAGGCATTTTTCCACTAAAAATTGCTGTCCGGGATGGCGTGCATAAAGGCTGGGCACAATAGGCTTTAGTGAAGCGAACCCCGTTTTTGCCAATTTGTCCATAGCCGGCGTGTGTAACCCTTTATTACCGGCAATACTCATAGCATCTGCCGTTTGCTGATCTGTCATGATGATCAGAATATTAGGCCTGGACGAGGTTTGCGCCTTAGCCGAAACGATTAACAACACCAACAACGATATGAAAATATATTTTGCTTTCATTAAGTGTATCATCGGGGCGAATATAAAATTGTAATCAAAAACACTGTTTCAGATATGTTTAAAACACTTACAAATTTGACGAAAAGATTTTGGCATTATTATATCCACGACTTCTAAAGTTTGTTTCATTAAAATAAAATCAGAGCTATTCCTTAACCTGGGTTTGTATAGCGCTTTATTTATGTACCTGGATGAAACTTTTTGTCATTGCTATTTTTTGCCAAAGGCGATGATCTTTCTTAAACATTATTTATCGAGATTGTACAGGTTCAGATTTTTGAAGATGTATATAACTGCTCATTCAAGAGCATATATTTTGAGATTCCTGATTTCCTGCCGTGATTGTAAACTTCTGAACCCGAAATAACCGGATGTCAATGGTGACGGATCTTTATATTCAAAATACAACGCTCCATTAAGCCAAAAGCTTGTCGTTCCATCCTTTACTATTGTTTTAACACGATATATTTTTTCGCCCTCCAGCAAATGCTTCTTATCCGTATATTCTTTTATCACAGGTTTTGAGGCAGGCGTCAGATATTTTCTAAATCTGGTCGCGCTATTGTACCATCCGCCAACACCCACATAGTATAAGGAGAGGTCATCATACTCGGCAAATTTTCCACGACGCGTAAACAGGCTGTCTTTTTTAGGGTCTGTAGCCATCCAGAACTGGTTCATATCACTGACCCGGTCATTACATTGCTGCCCCATTCGCACTACCCTGTCATACTCAATTTGTATATTGCCGCTTAATTTTTTGTTCAACCAAACTGTGACGCCTCCCCAGGTATCTAACACCAGCGCATTTTTGTGCGTGTACACCGTAGAGGTATGTCCTGGAAGATTATCAATCTCTGCTATCCAGGTGCGGCAATCCAATGGCCTGGAAAAATCTGATTGAAAAATAAGCCTGCTTTTTTGTGCAAATGCCGGAAAGATCCATAAACCTAAGACAACGGTAATTAGTATTTTTATTCTATAAATGCTCACTTTTATTTATCACGTTTATAAGCTTACGGGTTGTAGTTATAGACCTTAATATTATCATACGCACCGCTAGCACAGGGCATCAACCTGAACCCCCAATAGCCCCCTGCTAAAGGCTTATCATCCTTGTAAATAAAAACAGTTCTCCCATCAATGATGTAACTGATTTGATCCTCAATCTTCCTTATTTCACAATGGTAGGTTTTACGTGGATCTGCAGAAACAATGTCGTTCCCTTCCAACAATAATTTTCTACCGGGAGCCTTGCGTAAATTAGCCGTTTTGCGTTGTGGTTCGAAATAGGAAATGCGGTAATTGTTAAGTTGCCCGGTCATAAGTTCAGTAGAAAGACCATAGCGCAAGGGAAGCTTTTCATCGAAGATTCCAGATCCGTTGATGCCCCAGGCCGAAAACATAATCATGTGCAGAGGTGTGGGATAAAGCGCTTGGAAATCAAATTCTATAGAAAAGCTAGAGGCCGTTGGAAATTTTTTGTTCCAGATATTAAAGCTACCACCCAAAAACTGTGTTTCGCTGTTATCAGGGCCTTCGTTTGATGCAACGTTTGCATAATACCGGGAAATGTCTTTACCATACTTTTGTTTCATTGCTTTGATAATATAGGGCTGATATTCTTCTACATTATTTTTTTTGAAATACTTCCGTCTTCCATTAATTTCTTTAACAGCTGAAAATGGAGCGGCTCTAAAATGAGCTTCCCTTTACGAATAAAAGATCGACCTTCGCCCTCTATTTCCCAGTCTTTTAATTCACTGCTATTATTGAAATGGTAGCTGCAGATTAATTTTTTGCTTTCCACACCCTGCGCATATATCGCCAGATGTAGAAAGATCAATAAACCTGCTAAAAATGCTTTATTCATGATACGGTTAGGTTCGTTTGTCTGAATACTATTCTTAATTGCGCTCTATCTTTTTTGTATGGTTTCTTTGAACCCACTGTGCTCTACAGTGAAGCCGTCTTTGAATGGCTTATAAATACCGTATTTAAAATAAGGACCCAGTTCATCATTTTTACCAATGTCAACATTTTTGATATCGCACAAAACCTGGTCATCCATCCAAACCCTGATATACCCGCTTTCCAGTACCTTATCGGCTGTTCGGCTATATTTGCTGTACTTGATTTCCATTTTAAAACGGATCCATTTGTTAACAGGCACTTTACTTGTCGGTTCAGCAAAAGCCAAAAATCCTGTTTTACCATTTTCACCTATTACCTGGCCTACCTGCACCTTACCAGGATATGGTCTTGTACGGGTTTCGCTATCAGATATTCTTTCGGCACTACTGCGTACCAACATATATAAATGAGGAGGACGGTAGCTCATTTCAGCTATCGGCCCACCTGCAGCAGCATCTACCAGCCATCCATTGGGTTCTTTTGTTTTGAGACTTTTGCCGATATGCTTGTCAAAATACATGGTATCTAACATAGCTGTCATTTCTTTGACAGACGATTTGACCATTTGTCCTCCGGGATTAATGAGCAGCGTACGATCCGGGCGGCCATGTATTTGTGCTATAATACCGCCCTTTGTCGGAGATGCTGCTTCAGGGAACCTCGTATACCACTCATAAGTTACCACATCTCCATAGTTGCCATGAAAAGAATTGATATAAGCATCAAAGATGGTTGATAAATCTTTAATCTCTTCGTCAGCATATTCCTTTAGGTTTTCCCGGGTTCCGAAAGTTGAGGAAAGCTCAATACGGTTAGCCGCACCGGTACATACGAATTTATAAACTGCATTGCCATTAAGCCTGTTCTTAGTGTCTTCGATAATAATACCGTTTGGCTCTTTATCGCCAATTGAATAAACTGACCGTCCAGAATTTGTCCGGGAGCTACAATGCTTTTTTGTTCGCTGAGTCGCCAGTCGATTTTTCGTATTGTTCCCTCTTTGATTACCTGGACAGATTTATTAACCTGGCCGCAACTTGATGCGGCGGAAGCTATTCCTGCAACCAGGAAAAGAAAACTTTTTTAGCGTTCATATTTTAAAATTTTTGGTCTGCCATTCCATACCGATGTTCCTAATCTTATTGGGCTGCACCGGGCACAGTATCTACCACTTGAGCCGAGTAGGTTTTGTCACTGCATACAGAAAAAAGTACAACTTTCTGAGCTTTTCCACTCAATCACGGCTATTTTATTTCAGGAAAGCCGCTCCTCTATTTCAAAGGTTAAAAAGCAAATGCTAAAGCCTGTGTTTTTTACCTACCAGATCTTTAGGAACTGATACAACTACTTGTTCCCCTTCTACTTTCCAGCTTACATTTTTACCGGTGGAAAGCAACCTGATTTTATTGCCTTTTGCAGGCAGATTGCCCTTCCATTTTAGGGTTACAGGAATAATTTCGCTATCTTTAATGCACACAATAGCGTATTTCTTTCTCCCGTCTTTTGAATTTGTAAACCAGGTAGTATTGGTTGTACTATCTCTATAATTTTCTGTTATTCTTGTTCCGTAAATCGCTTCGCCATTTTTTTGCAGCCACGCACCTACTTCTTCCAATGGCTTTTCTACTTCTTTGGGAAATTCACCTTCGGGTGTTGGTCCCCAGCTTAGCAACATGTTGCCACCCTTTGCTACGATTTCAGCCAGGGTGTGAATTACCCAGGCAGAAGATTTCACTTTTTCTTCGGCAGGTTTACGATAGCTCCATGCTTTGGTAAGCGTGATGCAGGTTTCCCACGGTGTATTTATTTGCTCCACAGGAATCTGCTGTTCTGGTGTGCGGTAGTTTTCATAAGGGCCGTGCACGGTTCTATCTACCACCAATATGCCAGGCTGTTTTTCCCTTGCCATTTTGGCGATGCGCGGCATGTCTACCTCCTGGTTAAAGTTGGGGTAATTGGCCCTGCCCCTTTCGTTAAGGCCCCATTCTTTACGCTCCAGCTCACTTTTTAATCCGGGCCTGATCCATCCGCCATCTAACCACAAAATATCTATTTTGCCGTAATTGCCCATCAGCTCGCTGATTTGGTTAAAAGTAAAATCTTTAAACCGTTTCCATTTCTCAGATATTTTTTCAGGTCGTAATTAATATTCCGCGTTGGTGTTGGAAAGCGGTCCCACCAAAAATCCTGCGAATGCCAGTCCGGCTTCGAGAAATAGGCGCCGATCATCAACCCTTCTTTGCGGTAAGCATCAAAAATATACTTAGTGACATCGGCCTGGGGATTATTTTTAAAGGGGCCATTTGTAATTTTATAATCACTTTGCCTGGTATCGAACATGCTAAAGCCATCGTGATGCTTAGTTGTAAAAACGATATATTTCATCCCGGCATTTTTTGAGCTCTCTGCCCATTTTTCAGGACTGAACTTTGTAGGATTAAAGTCTTTTGAAAGTCCCCAATACCATTTCTTATAGGCTTCATAATTCAATGTGCTATCGCGCTTTGGCCATGGTTCTCCGCAGATCACCCATGATTCAGGTATGCCAGCCTGAGTGTATACACCCCAGTGTAACATTACCCCAAATTTCAGATCCTGCCACTGATCAAGCTTTTCTTTTACGAGCGGGTCGCCGGGATATTCATATTCTTTAGATGGATCATAAATATCCTCCTGAGCTGCAACTAAAAGCGGCAAAAACACAAGCGTGTATAAAGCTAATTTTTTAAAATTTTTCATTAGTAGATTCTCCGGTGCACTTTGATAACGAGGTTTTCATTTTATTGATCAGAATGCTATTATTAATATTTAGGATTTTGCCTTGTTATGGCTTTATTTACATCCGTTTCATTTTGTGGAAAAGGATATAACTCATGTTTTCCTGCAACGAAATTGGTACCAGCCGGATAGTTATAGTTGGAACGGATGGCTTTTACTTTGGTATTGGTCTCTGCTATTTTAGTGGCCAGGAGGTTCCAACGAACAAGATCAGCTCTCCTCATGCCTTCAAAACAAAGCTCCCATGCCCTTTCGTTTTGTATAGCGGCGAGGAACTGTTCCTTGGAAAGCCCGCCAACCAGTTCTGCCCTACCTGCATCTGCTTTGGTTACCAGCCTGGCCTGCAATACAGCGCCAGTACCACCTCCCCGACAAGGGTAACTGCCGGAGCGGATGTGTAACCAGAACCGCCGCTAAGATTATAAATAGTAGCTACTCTTCCTGATGTGAGTGTTACGGCCGCTGCCGCACTGGTACCGCCGCCACCTGAAATTTCTACACGGGGAGCTGCATATATCCCGAACCCTGGGAAATTATTCTGATTTCAATTTTACTACCGGGTTGGTCAACGCCGAATGCTCTTTTTCTTATTTGATTGATAGCTTCGTAGGCAACAGTATTCGGACCATTATTCAACTCATTTTCGACTTCTGCACGCATCAGCAATACATCAGCATATCTCATTATAACGGTATTGATATGTGTTAAGGTACGCTCCAGAAGTGAATTGGTTTGGTACTCCTTGCTCCATTTGGCAACCGTCCAGCTTTCATCACCCCTTGCAGACCAAAGCTGGGTTTTGTACCCGTTTGCATCAATAGCATAAGTGGCAATAGCAAAATCGCGGCGCCAATCAAGTGTATCAAAGCTGTTATAAAAAGGTCGTACTGTAAAACACCTGTTAAGAGAAGTACCATACACTCCGAGAGCCGTAGCCGGAGCATTAAAATACCCAAGGTTATTGGTATTAGCTCGCGCATTAGTTGTTGGATTATAAAATGCTACCTGGAACATATTCTCTGTAGGTTCAAGTATATGCTGGCACTGGTTTTTAAATACCTGTGCATAACTCGTATTCAGCTTGTAAAGGTTGGATCCAACTACATCGTCGATCTGCTGCTTGGCCAAAGTATAATACTCTCTATAATCATCAGGCCGCTTCAAAGTGCCATCTTCACGAAGTGAATATCCGCCGGCAAATAAAGCCACTCTTGCCAGCATAGCTTTTACCGCCCACTTATTTACGCGCTCGTCGGCAGGTAAGGTAGCCGGCAACAAATCTGCCGCTTCTTTCAGGTCATTTATCACCTGTGTATATATCTGGTAGCGGTCTGTAAGTCCAAGCTTCAAATTATCCCCTGCCTGCGAGCTTCTTGTTTTAAAGGGCACATCTCCCCATAGGCGCACCAATTCAAAATAATAAAATCCCCGCAAAAATTTAGCTTCCCCAGCATCCGCCTGAGCTGGGCTTTTTCATCCTCAGTACCATTACTAAACAGTTCCATCTGGGGAATTCTCTCAATCACAACGTTTGCCCTGTCGATACCACTATAAAATGCACTCCAGGTTTGGTAATAAAAATTTGTTTCAGGAATCCCAAGGTAATTAGGAATGGTTCTCCAATCGGGGGAGGTACCCGGACTTACCTGTGCGATATCAGTTGCACCATTATAAAGCAAATTAACATACCAGCCATATGTGGCTTCCTGCGACATGATTTCGTAAACGCCCAACGTGGCCATATAAGCTTCATTCACATCTGAAAAAAGTTAGATGTGGTGAAGTAAGAATAAGGTTCCGTTTGTACTGCCTTTTTACAGGCCGGCATAAAGTTTAGCGAAAGAACAAAGAGGGAAATTTTAACCAAACGTAAAAATATTTTCATCTGATGATATTTTGATGTCAGTAATTTATTTACTAAAGAGAAATGTTCAATCCGGCCACAAATGATTTCGCTCTTGGATATGCACTAAAGTCTACACCCGGTGTTAATGCTGTCCTGATCACGCTCACTTCGGGATCATAGCCCGAATACTTCGTAAACACATGCAGGTTATAAGCTGTAAAATAAATACGGGCATTAGCTATCCGTGCTTTATTTACAAAGTTCCTGGGCAATGTATATCCAAAACTGATGTTGTTGAGCCTTAAAAAGAGCCATCCTCTATGATCTCATCATAAAGCCGCCCCGTAGCATTACCATTATATACGGGCTGCGATTTTCCTACATTTAAGGAGGCCAGTAACGCAGGGTCTGTTACGCGCGCACCCGTAGCCGGATCGATGGTCGTCCACCTGTTACTGAAGACGGATAAAGTGTTCTGGTAGTCAAGATCCAACCGGGCATTATTAACCACATTAGCATTATAGATATCATTACCAACCGTAAAGTTCATGAATACGCTTAAGTCGAATCCTTTATAGCTAAAGTTGTTATTTAAACCACCACTATAACGTGGATTAGCGTTACCGATACGCGTTCTGTCTAAATCATTAATCACACCGTCTGGAACTCCATCAGGACCGCTAATGTCTTTGAATTTGATAAACCCGGGTTGCACTGTAATGTTATCTCTCACTACTCCCTCTTTCAGTACATAGGTATTATTGGTAGCATTATAGTCAAAATCCTGAACCCCGTACAACCCATCTTTTATATAGCCATACATAATGCCTACCGGTTGCCCTACTTCTAATATAAAATCGTTAGTAGTGGTGTAACTATTGGTAGTCATGGATCTTTCTCCATCACTCAGACTTAATACTTTGGTTCGATTAAACGACAGATTAAAACTTGTGCTCCAATTGAAATTTGTTTTTCTCACATTGGTAGTATTTAAAGTAAATTCAACGCCCCGGCTCGAAGTGGTGCCTATGTTCTGGAATTGCGTTGTAAACCCGGCACTTGCGGGAATGCGTACATTAAACAGGAGGTCTTTAGACCGATTGTCGTAAATGTCGGTAGTAAGCGTTATCCGCTGTTTCAAAAAACCCAGGTCAAGGCCAATGTTGGTAGCTTCCGAAGCCTCCCATTTAAGAAAAGGGTTCGGCAGATTGTTTTGATAGGCCGTTGAGACCACTGCGTTATTCAGAGGGTAAACACCCGATGTAAAGATACCTAACGCTGCATAATTAGCGATCCTGTTATTGCCGGCCTGGCCATAACTTACCCGTAACTTAAGATCGGAAAAGAGACTTGAACCTTTTAAGAACGATTCGTTGATCACACGCCATGCCAGGGCGACAGAAGGAAAAGTGCCCCAAACATTTTGTTCTCCGAATTTAGAAGAACCATCTCTTCTTAACGTTGCTGTTAACAAATAACGGTCACCGTATCCATAGTTAAGCCTTCCAAAAAATGACAATAGCTTGTCATCTTCGGCAAAAGACGATGGAAATCCCGGCACCGTACCTAAAGATAAATCATCCCATCCCAGGTTTGCCTCCGGAAACGCAGTAGACCTTGCTTCCAGCCCCTCTGAATAATTGTAGATATACTCCTGCCCTGCAGTAACATCCAACTTGTGCTTTTTATTGAACGTGGCTGAATAGGTCAGTGTATTATTATAATTAAACCGTGAACCTATATTATGACCTATCTCGCCGTTAGCACCTCCGCTCCTGATAGCCAACAAGGACGTAGCTTCGTTAAACTCCTTTGCTTTATTGCTATTATCGGTATAACTCACTAAGCCCCGGTAGGTCAGTTGTTTCGTTAAATTGTACTGAATGGTTGCATTTGCATTTAAAGCTTTTATTACCCGCTCCCGGTGTTGTGTTCTTATTTTGACCAACGGGCTTTGAAAGGCAGGAGAATTAGGATTAGGGTCCAAAGGATCTACTTCATATTCCTGCAATTCTTCGTCTGCTCCCAGTAAACCTGTAGTTGGCCTGTATTGCAACATGGTTTGCAACATACTTAAGCGGGCGTTACCCCCTTCCTGCGTACCCAGACCGGTGATCTTTTGATTAGAGTAGTTTACTATAGCATTCACCGTAAACCGGCTCCCTATTTTATGATTCAAAGTAAGCTTGGCAATATTTTTTACGGAACCGCTGTTAAGCATAATGCCCTCGTCATTATTATACGGGCAAAAAACAAATTAAATTTTGTTTCTTTACTGCCGCCATTGATGCTCACTTTATGGTATTGATTATAAGCGGTTTGACCAAAAACCTCTTTTTGCCAGTCTATACCGGGCTGATTTTCGTAACGGATCTTTAAAGAATCGAATGACCCGTAAAAAGTATTGAAACGTTGCCGCTCCGGATCCGTATCAGCGCGTTCGTACATAAGCATTATATACTGGTAGGGAGTCATAACCGGTATGTTGCCACTCACTTTTTTGCGCCCACATACCCGTCATAGTTTACAGACACTTTTCCCGGTTTTATTTGCTTGGTAGTAATAACCACCACTCCATTCGCCCCCTTGCTCCATATATTGCTGTAGCCGATGCATCTTTCAATACATCTACAGATTCAATATCCATGGGATCCAGAAAATTAAGGCCCTCTGTTTGAGGAACGCCATCGACCACGTACAGGGGTTCGTTGCTTTGAGTAATGGACGTACCGCCACGAATTTTTATGGAGGGTTCAGCCCCGGTGTTCCGTCAGACATTGTTACCTGTACGCCGGCCAAACGGCCCTGAAGCGCTTGTCCTACATTTTGAACGGGTACTTTAGCCAACTCGGTACCGCTTACCGAAGAAACAGCACCGGTTAAGTCCTTTCGTTTTTGTGTACCGTAACCCACAACCACTACCTGTTCAAGGCTTTTGTCTTCTTCACGCAGTACAATGGTCCATTCGGATTTATCGCCTACCGCCTGCTCCAGGGGCAGGTATCCTATATAAGAAAAGCTAAGCACAGCGCCCGGGGTGACCTTCATTTCAAAAGTGCCATCAGATTTCGTTAGCGAGGTATTACCCGAGCCTTTAAGCGTTACACTTACTCCAACAAGCGGCTCGTCGGAAGCATTTACCACACGTCCTCCAACTGTTCTTTCCTGCTGGCTGAAAGCGACAGGAACACATCCTAAAATGAACAGCAGCATCAAAAATTTTCTCATTTTTTCCGGTTTGTTTAAAACATTAAAATTGAACATCCACATCGCTGAAGTTTTATGAGCCGGCCTGTTCACGGCGATATTGCCCATAAATATTATTTAATCAACGACAAATTGTCGTAGCAGTTTTATCAATCAAGAGCAATGCGTTATTCAGGCCTACCCCTGAACGTTGTCAGTATGATCAAGCTTTGTCGAATATAGCCCCGATTTTACTCCTTGTGTTTCACAATCGTCCAAAAAGCTATCAATTTTGATGAATAGGGCTTTACAATATATGAAGCTACGCCAACACCAATAACAAAAAATATGTAAAAAATTGATTTACAAATACTTTTATTTTTTTCGCCTGTACTAAAAAAAATTAGCGCCTTCTAAACTTGATTTGGTTGCTTTCCCGCGCATTCATCATTTTTTAATAGAATAAATCAATTTCCGAAAGCTTCATGCACCTTACCATGGTAATTTTAGCACTGCCATTTGAAGGTAAACTCTTAATAAAATCTCCATCCATGACGCATCGGTTCACTGCCAAATTAACAGTAGCTCTATATTTCATTATATGCTGTATAACATCGCCTCATCTTTATGCCCAGGATGCCTGGCTCTCCAATGCCATAAGAACAGCAGGTATACAATTATCTAAAGCCGCACAAAAATATGAGCCCGGCCAAAACCCACGCTCCATAAACCCGGATGGAAGTGTACGCCTGGCCCCTTACACCGATTGGACCACCGGCTTTTTCCGGGATCCTTATGGTCTGGCTACGAGCTTACCGGCGATAAAAAGCTTGCCGAAGAAGCCAGAAGATTTACTCTGGCTCTTGACTCGGTGCGGCATATTACCGATACCCACGACCTGGGCTTTATGCTATATTGCTCTTATGGCAATGCCTGGCGCATTACGGGAGATCCGGTTTACCTGCCAGCTTTGGCCGATGGTGCCAAAAACCTGATGGCCCGTTTTGATCCAAAAGTTGGGGTGATCCGCTCATGGGATTTTGGCAAATGGCACTATCCTGTCATTATCGACAACATGATGAATTTGGAATATTTATATTGGGGCGCAAAGCAGTTTAGCAAGCCCGGGTATGCACAGGTTGCAAGCACTCATGCCCATACAACCATAAAAAACCATTTCAGAAAAGATTTCAGTTCTTACCATGTAATGGATTATGACCCTAAAACGGGCAAAGTGTTAGCCAAAAGAACACACCAGGGCCTCACAGACGAATCGGCATGGGCACGGGGACAGGCCTGGGGCTTATATGGATACACAATGTGCTACGGGAATTCGAAGGATAAGAAGTTCCTTGCCCAGGCGGAGAACATTGCCAGGTTTATCATGACGCATCCCCGCATGCCTAAAGACAAAATACCTGTTTGGGATTTTGACGTGCACAATGCCATGGATGTTGCCGAAAGAGCGCCGAGAGATGCCTCAGCTGCCGCAGTAATTGCCTCAGCCTTGCTGGAACTGAGCCAATATGTACCCGATGGCAGAAAATATTATAACTACGCCGAAGATATACTGAAGTCTCTGTCTTCAGATACCTACCTGGCAAAACCGGGCGATAACCAGTTTTTTATTTTAAAACATAGCGTGGGCGCTTTTTTATACAATTCAGAAATTGATACGCCCCTGGATTACGCTGACTATTATTACCTGGAAGCGCTTAAAAGATATGCGATGCTGAAGAAAATAAAATAAATTTTCTACCCTTTTAATATAATCATATGTATCAACGATTCCTGACCATCTTATTTTTTATAGGTGTTGCCTTGCTCCCGGCTTTCGCCCAAACAGTAACCAACACCTTACTTAACGTTAATTATGAGAACGGCACCACCCATTCAGGTATCGTTGGGGTAACTGCTACCCATGCTACGGCAACCGATGCTGCGTTTATGGTACAACCCGGTGCCGGCAGCAATTGGGCCATCGCCCATAAAATAGCGTATGGTGATTCTGCTTACTATTCAGACGGCAATTGGAGAAGCGAAGCGGACGCGATTGCTTATCTCCCCGCCCGGTTTCAGCCGGGCGATGAACGGCGCTATGAATTCAGCATCTTGCTTAAAGACTGGACGCCCTGGGTCTCGGGTGGTATACACGAAACGAATGTTTTCCAGCTAAAAGTATCCGGCAATTCTGAAAGCGATTCGGGAGTTCCCCTGCAATTGCGTGTAGCGAGAAACGCCTTAAGGCTGAGATATGTAAACAGTTCGAAGGTATACAATTTTCTGGCCGATGTACGGCCCTATTATAACCAGTGGATTCATTTCAGGATAGACGCCAAATGGACCCTGGATGCCACGGGCTATATCAAAACCTACATGAAACTGCCGGGACAAAGTGACTTTACGATGGTAGATGACTCAACCAACTACAACACTTTTGCAGGCGACCCCGGCATTGGTAATATTGGCTATATTAAATGGGGACTATACGGGCTACAGGAAGGTCTTACCCATACCATTTATCATGATGACATCAGGATATTTGAGTTGAACAATAACAGCGCACCTATCGCACTTTGGAACAATCCCATTACAGATAATAACCCTGCATACCAGGCAGGCCCATACTCTCCTGCCAACGATGTGGTAGCTGCTAACCTGGTTAATAACAGCACATCGCCTAGCTCCGATTTCTCGCGTACCACATTAACCCCTGCGGGTGGAGCTACTTTGAGCGGCAGGTATTTACTAGGCGGATGGGTAAACGGTACGGTAGCCACACCCAGCCCGTTTGATAATACCGAGTATTATGAGTTTAAAGTCGCTCCAGAAGCAGGCTATCAACTCAATTTTAGCAATATGACATTTTACTGGAGAACCGGTGGAGCCACCCATCCTAACACCTACGTATTACGCTCCAGTCTTGATAATTTTGCCACCAATATTTCAGCGCGGTTACCGTAAGCGATGACCCGGCCAATACCGGTAATTTTGGCAATACTACAATCTTTGACCTGGCCAATATTTCAACAAGCGGCGAAATCACTTTCAGGATGTACTGGTATGGTGCAACAGCTAGCGGAGGGTTGGTAGGTATCGACAATTTTGCATTTAGCGGAACAGTATTCCCTATAACGTTACCGGTAAATTTTGGCTCCATAAATGCCACTTTTAAAAACAATGGGATGCTGGTAAGCTGGCAAAGTCTTAACGAAACCAATAACAGTTATTTTGAAATACAGGCATCAAAAGACGGACAACATTTTACTACCATCAAAACCATTCCGTCAAAAAAGGCAATTCATCTCAACCTCAGAGCTATGAAGCTACTGTAGCCGCTGCAGATATAGCCACGCTAATCAGCCTGCCGCTGTTGCTGGGATTTTTAGGTTTTGGCATAAAGAGGCACTCTAAGATCATCTTCTTTACAACATTGATTGTATTTACAGCGCTCGCTATCTCCTGCAATAAATACAATGACGCCCTGATCAATGGTAAGGATAAATTATTTTTAAGAATTAAACAGGTAGATATAAACGGGAAGGCAGGTTATTCTAAAATTGTTAACGTGGTTACTGAGTAACACATTAGTTTTTCAAACTCAAAAAATGCAATTGAAGACGCCACCGGGCTTCATTAGCTGACTGGTGGAAGGACATCGTCACCTACCATTGACCTAAATAAATATTTAGAATTTTAGTTTTTATCATGACTTTATTCAACGCTTTACAGATGATCTTCTTCTTCCGATCCTTAAAGGCGCTAACGGTTACCATTGCTTTGCAGTTAACGGGCCTTGTTGCTGTTTCACAACAACACCAACTCGCTGCTAAAAGCTTCGCCATACTCAACCTTAAGCATCCAGGTATGCAGCAAGTGGCTAAGGCTGTTGCCGGAAAAGATTATGAAGGTGCTTCCCAACATTTGCTTGCCTATTTCCGCAGCCGCAAAGGAGCTTTAACTGTGCAGGCTACAGGCAAACATGTCAATGCCAATGTGCAACAATTGGCTGATGATATTTTGCAACATAAATTTAAGCCCCACAAAGGTTATGGAACTTTCGATTATGGCAAAGATATCAACTGGCAATACCGCCCGGTGCAGGACCAACTACTATCCACCTTTTTGCACCGTACTACATTCTGGGAGTCACTGGCCTCCGTTTATCTGGCCACAGGCAATGAAAAATATGCCAAAGAATGGATTTTGCAGGTGCAGGATTATATTAAAAAAAACAGGCAGGGCGCGCACCCCGATGATCAACAATTTGCCTGGAAAGCCTTCGTGGTTTCGTTCAGGCTCAACAACTGGGCGTCTTTTTTAACCAGTTTATTAACTCCCCCATTTCACCCCTCAGTTTTTAATGGAATTTCTGCAATCGTACAAGGAGCAGGCTGATTATGTCATTTCCCATTACACCGATATAGGCAATCACCGTTTGTACGAAGCCGAACACTTGTTGTTGGCCGGCACCAGTTTCCCTGAAATGGTAAACGCTGGCGCCTGGCGCCGAAGTGGTATAGACGTGTTAAACGCCGAAATCGTGAAACAGGTGTATCCGGACGGAATGCAGTTTGAACTATCACCTGGCTATCACATAGGCACCATTGGCACTTTTCTCCGCGCCTTAAAAATGGTAAAAGATGCAGGCTTACAAAAAGAATTTCCTGAACGTTACAGCAATTGGGTAGAGAAAATGGTGTTGGCGGTTCCTAAATTTACATTCCCCGATTATAGTTTTCCGCTATATGGCAATTCCTTTCTTACTACGAAAGCAACCATGCTCAATAATTATCAAACCTGGAGCCAGGCATTTCCGGAAAATAAAGAGATACAGTATTTTGCTACAGACGGAAAATCGGGTGAAGCCCCCAATATTTGTCCGGCGCGCTTAAAAATGCCGGGTTTTATGCCTTTAGAAATGGCTGGAATGAGCAATCGACGGTGATGCAGATCAAAGCGGGTCCGCCCGCCGAATTCCACTCCCACCCTGATAATGGTAATTTTGTGCTTTGGGTAAAAGGCCGTGATTTCACGCCCGATGCAGGCAGTTTTGTATATGCCAATGTGGGTAATAATGAAAATGCCAAACGAGACTGGTACCGCAGCACCAAAGCCCATCAAACACTAACCCTGAACGATCAAAATATTACCAATGATGCAAAGTTGAGAAAATGGGAGACAACTCGCTTCCCCCTCACTGGGAAAAAGCAAGCAGGTACACTGGAAATTTTAAGCTATACCAATCCCAGCTATAAAGAGCTGGATCACCAGCGCAGCTTTCTATTTGTAGATCAATCCTTTTTTATCATTATTGATAAGGCATCTGGAGAAGCTACCGGCAAACTGGGTATTCATTTTAATTTTAAAGAGGATGTTAATCCTGTATTGGACAAACAAAACAACCTGGCCTACACTACTTACGATGACGGCAACAACCTGCTTATCCGGAATTTAAATTCCGACCCCGTGAAGATGCGTGAAGAAGCAAGCTTTGTTTCCTACGAATATCAGAAAGAAACGCCAAGACCGGCTTTTGTATTTGAAAAGATGAAAACAGATACATCCGCTCAAACTTTTGTAACGGTCGTTTATCCTTACAATGGCAGTAAGCCTCCTGAAATCTTAATCAAAGAAAATGCAGGCCATAGCTACGCTCAAGGCCACATCAATTTAACATTAACTATCAACGGAAAGTCAAGAACCATTTCAACAAACCAGCTATGAAAAGAATTATTAAAAGATTAACCGCACTCGCAGTCCTGTTGATATGCGTTTTTATTACTGGAAGTGCCCAGGAGCGCCTTATTACTAAAGAAAGCTTTGGCCGCTAAACCTTTCCTACCCCGGACTTGAAAGGGTCAATCAGCTTTTTATACAAGGAAAATATGGCGATGCGGCTAATGCTTTATTGCACTACTACCGCAACCGGAAAAACGTGAAACATGCTGACTTTAATGTAGGAGATGAAGAAAGGTTTAAGAGAGTATTAATTGGCAAAGCACAACAGGAGAAAGCAGATAACGCATTAAAACACCTGTTTCAACCACAAAAAGGATATGGCTATTATGATTATGGAAAAGATATCAACTGGCAATACTGGCCGGTAAAAGACAATGAAGTACGCTGGCAATTGCACCGTGTAACCTGGTGGCAGGCCATGGGCCTGGCCTACCGTGGCAGCAAAGATGAAAAGTATGCTAAAGAGTGGATATTTCAATTCAGGGACTGGATGAAAAAAATCCTTTAGGTTTATCTGCAGACAACGACCGTTATGCCTGGCGTCCGCTGGAGGTATCCGAAAGGTTGCAGAGTTTGCCAGGAACCTTTAACCTTTTTGTTACTTCTTCGAATTTTACACCTGCATTTTTACTCGATTTCTTAAATAGTTACAACCAACAGGCAGATTATGTTCCAAAACATTATAGTGAGGAAGGCAATCATTTATTGTTTGAGGCCCAACGTGTTTTAGGCGCAGGCTCATTTTTTCCGGAACTTAAAATGGCCGGCGAATGGCGCAGGAGCGGCATAGAAGTGCTCAACCGTGAGATTGTTAAACAGGTGTATCCTGATGGCATACAATGGGAACTTTCACCTGCTTACCAGGTAGCTACTATCGATATTTTTCTCAGGGATATAATGCAGCAAAAATGTCAGGACTCGTAAGTGAATTTCCGCCCGGTTATATCAAAACCATAGAAGAAATGATCGTGGCTACGGCGAAAATCTCTTTCCCCGATTATAATAATCCTATGTTTGGCGATGCCTGGCTTGTTAAAAAAGAAGAAAGAGTAAGGCGTTTCCAGAGCTGGTCTGAAGTTTTCCCTGATAATCAATTCATCAAATATTTTGCAACAGAAGGTAAAGAAGGGCAATTGCCCGGGTATCTGTCGAGTGCGTTGACACCTTCGGGATTTTATACCTTCAGAAACGGCTGGGATAACAAATCTACCGTAATGGTTTTAAAGGCAAGTCCTCCGGGAAAATTTCATGCACAGCCGGATAACGGCACGTTTGAACTTTGGGTAAAGGGAAGAAACTTCACTCCGGATGCAGGCGCATACGTATATAGCGGAGATGCTGCAATTAACAAAATGAGAGATTGGTACCGGCAAACCAGGGTACATAATACCTTAACACTCGATAACCAGAATATGGTTGTAACCAAAGCGGTTCAAAACAAATGGCAGGCCGGTGATTACCTGGATGTGCTGACTTATACGAATCCCAGTTACAATGAATTGAACCATCAGCGCAGTATATTATTTATTGACCAACAATATTTCTTAATCGTTGACAGGGCCATTGGAAAAGCTACAGGTACATTAAGTGTGCACTTCCAATTAAAAGAAGACAGCAACCCTGTTTTTGATAAGGCTGGTAAAAAAGTGTATACCAGTTATCCTGACGGGAACAACCTTTTAATACAGTCATTGAATACCGACAACCTATCATTGGCAGAAGAAAAAAGTAAAGTTTCTTACGAGTATATGAAGGAGACGGAACGACCTGCTTTTTCATTTGAGAAGCCGAAGACTGATGCCCAGACACAACAATTTGTAAGCATACTTTGCCCATACAGTGGCAATACAGTGCCTCAAATTACTATCAAAGAAAACGAGGGCAATGATTATGAAAAAGGAAACATCAATCTTACCATAAGTATTGACGGGAAAAAGAGTAAGGTAAAAGCAAAGCTATATTGACACTATTTCAAAAACTGTGCACACAAAAAATCGGAGTTTAGAACTTCGATTTTTTTATGCCAGCCAGCCCTGAGAAAGAACCGCTATTCGTATTGCAACCAAACGGTAGCTTTACAGGGCTGGTCCGCTATAGCTCTTAACCAATGGGCACTATAACCATCGGGAAAAACATGAGTAACCTTTTTACCTGCGGACACCTTTATCTTTTTATATATTTGCCAACCATTCAAGTCTACATCTACCTCCAAACTAATGTTCACATCCTTATCTGCGGTAAGTGTAACTGTTTTTTTATCGTAGCCCGTCATTAAGAAAGGTAAAGAAGCTTCACCGGCTTTCACTTCCGTGTTTTTCCAAACGCCGCCTTCTCCCCGAGGCTTACCCAATTTCCACAGATCGTCAATAGCGCCAAACCATAAGCCATTATTATCTCTTGATGTAAAATAATGCCCGTCCGCTTTTGCTGTTGTTTTAGTTCCGCTCAGTACTAATAACCCACGCCAGGTGCAGAAGTCCATAATTTTTTTGTGTGTGTAGCCACAGGACGCATAGCTTTATAACCTGCCTCACGGCCAATTTCATAAAAGCTGCCGTGGGCATTTAACATCAGCCTTTCGGACTCCACTTCCCTCCTGCCGCGTGGCCAACTTCCATCAAAAGGTTGGTCGAAAGCCGTATCACCTTTAGGTAACCTGAAGGTGCCTGTTTTGTCTTTTACGATCACAGAGACATCGTCTATTTCAAAATCTTTTTGAGCATCATGAGCCGTTTCATTTCAATTGAGCTATCTGTAGCGGGTCTTATAAATTCCAACTTTTCATTTACTTCCACATAACCTGTGTTAATACCGCGGATGGGTAAAACCTGGAGGTTAGTATTGTGCCCTGCCGGGCGAATGAGACCGGCATTGAATGCCCCCTTTATCTGCGGCATCTGCCAGGGCTGCAAACATAGGCGCGGCAGCGGCAGCATGTGGTTTGCCGTTGAAGTACAGATAAGCAGATGCTACACAATTTTTATCGGTTTTAAAACGGATCCAGTTAGCTGAAAAGTTTTGTGGTAAAACATGATAGTTATACCCGTTGGCACCCACCCTTACTGTTTTATACAGCTTCCATTCGTTATTGCCTTTTGCATCTGTTTCAATGGTGAAGGTTACAGGTTCTTTGCCATTATGTATTAAATGCAGCATCTTTTGTTCGGTGCCATTCACCAAAAAAGGATCTGATACCGTATTTGCTTTTACGCTGTCGTTAACCCAGGGCCCGCCCCAGGCGTTGGGAGCGCCCCATTCTTTGAGATCACTGAATTGCCCAAACCAAAGATTAGATTGGGAGCGGCCAGCCATCGGGTTTTCCAGCATAGTAGTTTCATCTGTACTCAGCACCAGCTTTCCATTCCACTCGCAAAAATCGGGTATATAGCGAAGATGGGTGCTTACAGGCTTAATACCGGCGCTGTTTTTCTTACTGAAAGTTTTAGGAAAATCATAAAACATACCATGCATGTCCATCAGCATTCTACCATTACCGACTTCCCTGATACGGGGCCACTCGGTATACCAGCCGCCGCGGTGATCGTAGGTATGAGTAGCTTTGGGTAAACGATACGTGTACCACTCACCGTCATCCAATAATTTCAATATCACGGAACGCCTGTCCCAGCCAATACTCCAAAGCGGTGATTGGTTATCAGGCGCCCCGTAAATGCCGCCGGGACCTGTAACATCGGTAAATTGCTTACGCTCTACAATCTTCCAGTCATGTCCATCCCAACTGGCCAATACGCCCATTTCTTCACTGTTGGCGGGCTTTAGTGAACCGGCTTTAATATCTCCGGGTTCTGTTTTATGGGCTGCAATTTCTCCGTTATTGGCTACCACCAGTAATCCCTGGGAAGTATAGGCTCCTTTACCATGCCATCCGGGAACCGGTTTATTGAATAATTTATTTACGGAAAGATCGTACACATTCACCTCATAGAGCATTCCTTCCATATCGTAGAAATATACTTTATTCGCAGGATCTGTAAGATGCCGGGCATTTGCCGTCATTCTTCCCGGCATTTTTGAAAACGGAATGACCCTCACTTTTCCCTTACTGTCTATAAAATAACTGCTGGTGATCAACTGATTGGATTCCTTGTGTATCATCCGGTTGGCCGGTGTACCGCCAATACTTTCCGGGTGTGTGGTAATTTGCAAATCATTGCTGATGCTGTACAATTTATCTGAACTACCCAGTGGACAATGAGGCGAATAGGTTACCATCCATAGTTGGTTGGCCCAGGGCACAATGGCACCAATGCCTCCCTCAAAACCATCCGACTTAGGATCGAAGCTCCCGCTAATATCGCCGCATCCGGTGGTATTTTTATCGTTAAAGACTGCGAGGTGCGGGTATACACCGCTAATGTATACGGGCTTCCCGTTTGCCTGCCCTGCGGTATCTCTAATGCCGATACTCAGGGCTATTACACAGGTTGCCTTTACTATTTTTGTTTTGAAAAAATTCATCGTTACTTTTTTAAAATGCTTACTTCTTTGCAGTATAGTGATAGATAATATTTAATCATACCCCAATTTGAAGATCAAATAATGACACTCAGAATAACAGCTTTCCGTATTCATATAGCAAATATTTTCTTCTTCTGTAATCGTTAAACCAGATTAACAAACTTAACTTTGGAAGGAATAACTTTCCAAATCTTAGCCTGCACAAACCGCTAGACAAAATTTTGGACAACTTATATTTATGTAAACCAATGACTTAGTTTTTTTTATTTCTTAGTATGGATAAGGCAGTTAATGAGAAAGGTTTTGAATTGCTGGATTTATGTTGTCAGCTGGTATCAGAAAAATCTAATAGTAAGCAAATAGGTCAGTGGACAAACAGCGATTACCAGTTGCTCAATGGTCAGATTCGCAGGCAAACAGATATATCCATCAGCCCCAACACGCTAAAACGAATCTTTGGAAAATTAAAAACACCCGAACGCTACTACCCTCAAAAAGCTACACGTGATGCATTGGCGCAATATGCGGGCTTTAAAGACTGGCAGTCTTTTGCAGATAGTCATGAGGTGTTAAGCCTATCTCCCCGAACAATGAGAAAGCGAAAAGTGAACCAGGTAATCAACATACTGAGTTTGGAAATGCCGACCTGCCTCACCCCCTTTTGAGCATAACAAACAGGTAAAATTCGGTTTCCCCTGGTTGCTAATCGGTATAGTAATGGCAACAGTAATTTCCACAGTATTATTTTTTACATATTCAAAATCAGCGTTACCTAAGGATATAAAACTAATATGTAAAAATCCGGAAGGGCAAACACCTCATTCTGCCTTGTTTTCACTGAAGATCCCTGATAACTATAATGCTGAAAACGAGTTTACCATAGATTTTGGAGATGGAGAAGCAAGAAAAAGTATTGCACCGAATACAACCCTTTCACACTATTATGAGATACCGGGTCGCTACTATGCCTTACTTAGATACCAGGATAAAATACTTGATACATCAGTGGTATACCTTAAAACTGATGGATGGACTGCCACAGCAACCAGCCCCAGGGATACCACGCGCGTTTATCCTATAGAGCTTCAACAACAATCTAATAAAAGCGCTGCAGGTAAATACAGCAACCTTACATTTCGCGGGTATAGATACCACTCATACTTTTTTGTGAAATTCATCCGTGCTGAACCTCTCGATGTAAGTGGTGATAATTTCGAGTTAACTACACAATTATTTACATCTCCGGATCGTGTGGGTGTTCGTTGTGCTCCTTTATATATTTACATATACGGTGAAAAAACCTCGCACTACTTTTTTATTCACAAACAAGGCTGCGAAGCATGGATTGAAGCGCGGTTCTCAGAATGGTTTCGTTATGGCGACCGGGACGACATGCAGGATTTTTCCGCCGACTTAAGTAAGGGTGCTTACCTCAAATTCAGAGTAGAAAACAAGACAGTCAGTATCTGGATCGATCAAAAGAAAATATTTACTACCCGATACCTGAACCCTATTGGAAAGATATATGGTGTTAATGTTTCATTTGCGGGGATAGGAAGCATTAAGGCCCTGTCGCTTGTCAATTTAGAAAACAACGCCCCTGTAATTCTGTTACCGGATAATCATTCCATCAACAAATAGCTCTGTTTGCCGCATCCCCCTTATTTCAAAGCAACTTTAATATGCTGCAGCGGATCGAATCTATAATCAAATTGGTTATCAATCACCTTATAATTCTTCACGCGTTCAAAAAAAAGGATATCGATTAGGATGAAATGGGGGATATTGCTGATTGGTTTTTATTTGGTTATTTCTGATCAGCAACCCGTCAACCGACTTTGCATAAACCAAAGGCCTGTCGAAGGTTTCAAAACTATTATGCTCTATAATAATACCCGAATGAAAGTACTTTTGCTGATCTTTAAGCTTAGGTATTTCAGGATAAATTGAAATGATGGCGTTGGTAAATTGAAATATATTTGTCAGGGCATTAATAAACCGGTTATTGCGAATGATAACCGATCGGCAGGCCCCGGTTTCATACCATCCGTTACAATCGCCGCAAAGTAATATAGCCGAACCGGAGGTATGATCAAATGTATTGTTTTCGACAACTGTTTTCCTGGGTGTACTAAACAAAGATCCCCTGGCCCGATTGTTCCGGATGGTGTTGTGCGCAAAATAAACCTCCGGCGTCCATGTCATATTCTCTATTCCAAAACCAGATGAATCAGCAACGGGGATTTCAATACCATCGGTAAATTCAATCTCAAATTGTTTAGCTCCCGCCACAGTTGGCTGATCTAAAGGCCGTATCCGGCGAATGGTATTTGCATTGCCAACTACCTCCATCGTTTGGCTCCTTACCAATTGCACCTGGTCTTTCGGCAAACCCCATTCGAAGCCATATGATTGACCGTGCATGTACTGAACAACAATAGTTTTATCGTTCTTTTGGTTAACAACTTTAAGGTAAGTACCGTGTACATTAATGGCATCATCCATCATAGCCTCATATAATCCGCTGACAGACTTTATGATGCCCTTACATCCGGAAAAATGCGTAGCATCGGCCTGTGTGGTAAAATAGCGGGGATCGCCGGCGCCTTTTAAGGCCACATTAAAATGATCGAGTGTAATATTCTCTGAAACCTGCGCCAGCAATCCCATTCCTTCTGCATAATGCACCGTAATATTTTCAAAGAAAACATTTTTGCCGTGATCTAAGAAAATACCGGGTGCAGGGCGATGCCAGGAGCGCATGGCCAGTATCATACCAGGTGCCAGTTTTTTTCTTCCAGCCAAACGCCTTAATTACGCCGGGGCGAACTTCCACTACTTTTTTAAAGCAACGCTTACATCACTTGTGTTATAAACAATATGACGGGTAGTTTTGTCGAATGCAATTCCGGATGATGGGTTGAGCTCCCAGTCGGAACCCTGATTATAAAAAATACTATCCCTGATCTTATACTTTACCCAATCTGAAGTTTTCAATGTAATAATATTATTGACGGTATCATTCTCCAGTATCTCTGCCTGGCAAATATGTGGCAGGTCGAAATCAATCCGGAGATTCCTGAGCTTAAAATTCTTAACCTGTTCCATCGATACCGGTAACATTCGCCCGTGAAAGATAAGATCGGACATGCCGCCATCGAAAGTAATATTTTCAAGACCTTCAAAAGCCAGCCCTATTGTTTTGGGATTATCCTGATCATGGTTGGAAATAAATAGTTTCTTCCGGATTGCATTTTGCGGGAAGAAATTGTAGCGTCCGGGCTTCATCTTTACTGAAACCGGAATGCCTTTCTTTTGATTGGCTTTGATGCGCTCCATTGCCCGGGCAAATAAAGGAGTCATGTCTGCGCCTGTATTGGGAACAATTCCCATATCATCCAAACGATACAAAATTGTATCATTAGCAGCCCGGGTTGTTACTGTAACCAAACCAGATATCATAATCACCAATAAAAGACGAAAAGCAAAAGCCCTTATCCCTGCAATTTTACGCGTTGCAATACTTAACATTTTCATATAACTCTTCTGTTTATTGCTGGTTTAGTTATGGCAACTGGCGAGTCCAGATTGTTGCAACCAACCAACTCGTTAGTAAGCATTTTCCGTTAAAATTTTTGTCCCAAAGGCCTGTCCCGGTCTACCCTATTGCTCTGCTCTGAACCTGAACTTTTCTTTCGCACATTGTAACCGGAAACTGCTTTAAAATTTAAAGTTACCGTATAAGCGCTACCAGCCATTGATCAATCGTTTGCACCAATTCCAACCTCCCAAAAGTAATCAGCCTTATCATCATATAGCTTTCAAAAATATACATAGTCAAAAATTTTCGGGCCTACCCGCTCCTGCACTTTTTTTGTTTAAAAGGTGTTCGATACTATTTTTAAACTACCTTAGGTTCAAGTATTTCAGAGTCCGTATTCATAAATTAACCTACTCATGAATTTAGAACTTCAAGATAAAATTGCATTCATCAGTGGCTCAACAGCCGGTATTGGTTTTGCGATTGCAAAGAGACTTTTATCAGAGGGTGCAGCCGTCATCATTAATGGAAGAACCAATTTAAGCGTTGACGAGGGTATTGCCAAACTGCAGGACCTGGTACCTGATGCTAAGGTGAGCGGCATTGCAGCAGACTTTTCCAAAGTAGCCGAGGTTAACCACTTAATAGAACAATTACCTGAGATTGATATTCTTATTAACAATGCCGGCATTTTTGAACCTAAAGCTTTTGCGGAAATTCCCGATGAAGACTGGTTTAGATTTTTCGAAGTAAATGTAATGAGCGGCATCCGTCTTTCAAGGCATTGCTTTCCCAAAATGCTTGAAAAGAACTGGGGACGGATTATTTTTATTTCCAGCGAATCGGCTGTATTTATTCCCGATGAAATGATACACTATGGTATGACCAAAACGGCGCAATTGGCGGTTAGCCGTGGATTGGCCGAATTAACAAAAGGTACAAGAGTGACAGTAAACAGCATCCTTCCCGGGCCTACCAGATCTAAGGGTGTGGGTGGTTTTTTAGAAGATCTGTCAAAAAGTAGCGGTCAATCCATAGATAAAGTGGAAGCCGATTTCTTTAAAGATATGCGGCCGAGCTCCCTGCTAAAGCGGTTTGAAAATGTAGAAGAAATAGCAGATACCACTGTTTATTTTTGCAGCCCCCTGGCCTCCGGTACCAACGGCGCGGCTATACGGGTGGAAGGCGGACTGGTTAAATCGATCCTGTAGTAATGGAACCAATGTGCAGATGTGAGTAACCGGGAAGCACGCATAGTTGCGGCCCTATCACGGTATTGATCGCATACATAATAAGCAAAATGGCTTAAAATGCAATCGCTCCTGACAGCTTTTGAAAATTGGACAGCGATCAGGTCCCTACTCAAAAAGTGCTTCGAAAGAATATCCGCTATGTGGGTAAAATCTCCATGATTGGAAGTATCTCAATTTTATGATGATACTACATAAAAATGAAAACCTTTCTCTGTACACGCTCTAAAGAGCTGATTATTTGAAGCAGCAATAGCCCATTAAGTTATTGGATCTTAAAAGAGATACACCCTTCCGTTATTTAAAGTACTTCATCTTTTCAGGCACATACCTCGCAAAACACACCGCCGGCAACCAGTCTGACTATACAGGTTTTACTCAAATGGATAATCATTTGATTCTAATGGATCATTTGATGAAACAATCAGCAATTACAAATTCGTAAAAGGTTTTGCATTATTTTCATTTGCTAAGGTCGGCGATTATTATGAGAAGGCTGGTGCTTCTATGCTGCCAGGATCTATGACCGGATTTATTTTTTTATAAACAACTTAACATGTCGTTCAAATATTTGCTTACTGTGCTTGCTTTGGGATGCATAACCTTCTGTAGTGCCCAAGATAAAATATCTATTGCAGGACCATGGAAGATTCGATTAGATGCAGATAGCTTGTATTACAATCAGCATAAGCCCCCTGCTGAATTTACACAAACTATACAATTGCCGGGCACAACAGATGAAGCGGGACTGGGATCTAAAACAATCGGATCAGACTATGGCATTCTTACAAGAGCATTTAAACATATTGGGCCGGCCTGGTATCAGCGGCAAATACATATTCCTGCAGACTGGAAAGGTAAGAACACCTATCTCCTCCTGGAGCGTGTTTTATGGGAAAGCCAGGTATTTATTGATGGGCGCCCTGTTTCCAAACTTTCACCCTTATATGTAGCGCACCGGCATAACCTTGGTACCCTGGAACCGGGTGCTCACACACTTACCATCTGTGTCAATAACGACCTGATCCACAATATTGGTGACAAGGGGCATGGCTATACAGAATATACACAAACTATCTGGAACGGCATCGTTGGTAAACTGGAATTGCACTCCGAAAATCCCATTGCTATCAGGCTGGTCAAAACCTACCCGGATGCAGAAAAGAAATCCCTGCGACTGGAGACTTTTTTAACCAGCCCCACATCAGATGATATCATTCTCACTGCTTCTTTAAAAGATCTGCAAACCGGTAAACAGGTACACACTGCATCGAAAAAATTTGCCGCTGATCCTGAACATGTAAAAATTGATTGGACAATAGATGGACTAGAAAATATAAAATCCTGGGACGAGTTTGACCCCAACCTTTACGAGGTTTCGCTTACCCTTAAACAAGGCGGCAATATCTCAACCTGGAAAGACAAAATAGGTTTTAGAAATGTTTCAACAACCACTCATAAAATTTTGGTTAATAGCAAGACAACATTTATGCGTGGCAATCTCGATTGCGTACATTTTCCCTTAACCGGCTACCCATCCTGCAATATTGAAGACTGGGAAGCTATATTCAGCAAGTATAAAGCATATGGGTTAAATATGGTTCGTTTTCACTCCTGGACACCACCCAGGGCTGCTTTCGAAGCGGCAGATAAATTAGGCATTTACATCCAGACGGAAATTATATGGCTGGACTGGTGGATGGCAGGCGAACAAAAAGATCGTCCCGAAATGAATACCAAGGGTTATCCCCAGGGCCTGGGTAAAAACCCCAATGCCGATGCCTTTGTACAGGCCGAAATGCAGCGGGTGATAGATGAATATGGCAACCATCCCTCCTTCCTGTTTTTCTGTATTGGCAACGAGCTGGGTAATTCTGATTTTGACGTGATGCAGGAATGGGTAAAAAAACTGAAATCTGCAGATCCACGCCGTTTATATGCCGTGTCTACCGCCCGGAAAATAATGCCTGTAGATGATTATATGGTCACCCATAATATTCCCAATGTGGGTGGAACCTATGCCAATAGCATGAACCGGACCGATGCAGGCCTGGAAGCTAATTACCTTAAAGCCACTATACCCATAATTGCACATGAAGTAGGCCAGTATCCGGTGTACCCTGAGTGGAAGGAAATAGAAAAGTATAAAGGAGTTTTAAAAGCAAGAAACCTGGAAGGCTTTAAATTAGTGGTGCAAAAAAATGGTATTGCCAACCAGGACATCGATTTTCATAAAGCCACCGGAGCCCTGCAACAGCTATTATATAAAAATCATATCGAAAACATTATGCTGGCCCCCGAGTGCAGGTTTTCAAATGCTGAGTATGAGTGATTACCAGGGACAGGGCGAGGCGCTTGTTGGCTGGCTCGATGCTTTCTGGGAAGATAAAGGAACTACTGCTCCATCGGTTTTCAGGGGTTATAGCAATGCTGTAGTACCCCTGATAAGAATAAAAACTTTCACTTACACGAGTAATGATACGCTAAAATTGAGTATGGAAGTCGCTAATAATTACAAGACGGATGTACAAAAAAATTGTTATGGGAGATCACTGACATGAAGGGCAAAGTGCTTCACAAGGGTGTAGCAGCACAGAATTTTTTCGGCCAGGGAAAACTTACCAAAGCTGACAGCCTCACCTTATCCCTGGCAGGTTTTCCGAAGGAAGCGGCTCAGTATAATTTCCGATTATATTTTGAAGATAAGAGTTATAGCAACCATTGGGACTTTTATATATTCCTCCCGAGGGTGAAAAAGCTGTCAACACCAATGGCATTTATGTAAGTGAAGAGTGGAATAAACAGGTAGACAGCGTTTTGGATAAAGGCGGAAAAGTACTACTGGTGGCTAATAAATTAGGCAGCAAAAAACATCGGCTCCGGTAAGTTTTACCCCCTTATTCTGGAGTGCCAGTTTTTTCCTGGTCAAAGCAATCAAACGCTGGGGTCAATGATTGACAATAAAAGCGAGGCATTTCGTTTCTTTCCAACCACTAACGCTACCAATTGGCAATGGTTGAAAGCAATGCCAGGCGCACGTTATTTTAATCTTTCCAATATGCCAAAAAGTTTCCGGCCTCTGGCTCAACCTGTTTCAGACTTTCATTACAATGAAAAGCTGGGTAGCATATTTGAAACAAAAGTGGGTAATGGAAAATTGTTGATATGCGGATATGCGCTGAAACAAAAGAACAACGCCTATGCACACCAACTATTTTACAGCCTGATCGCTTATATGAAAAGTCCGGCTTTTGCACCCCGTGAACAGCTACCACTAACGCTGCTGAAAACAACACTTGCTACGGTGCCGGAAGCAGTACCCGCTACCCCATTACCTAATCAATTTCAAAATGCAGCCTTTTTTGTAAAAGCGGCTGCCAATGTTTCAGCAGCCAAAGACTGGGCAGCAGCTGATGACAGTGTAGTGGTTGGTAAAAAATATCAATATCATATTACGTCCGCTTATTCCGTGTCTCAACCGCAGGGCAAGGCTTGGGATGGAACTAATTTTTCGATAAACCTGCAGCCTCCTGCAGGCGTAAAGGGATATATTTATCTGTACCTGATCAATGACGCCAAAAGAAAAGGTGAGGGCACCATTACGATTGAAGGCCGGGAACTGAAAACCGGCACGATACCCGTTAGTGGTAAATGGATCAAAATATTTATGATGCGCGAAGATACTAATGATGGAAAAGTACAAATAGAACTTGTATCAGACGGACCGGCGCCACTGCTGGTGAACCAGATAGCAGTAGTGGAAGAAGATTAGGTTCTCAACGATCTTCTACCAAATGAACCGGCATTTTTTGCAATGCTGCCGGTTAGAAGTATGTAGGTAAGATTTGTTATCATAATTAACCAGAAATCTTAACACCTGAAAAGTTCATGACCAAAAAGAAAGGCGACAGTAATGGTCGCTTTTCGCTTTAGCTTAAATTTCATATTCTATGTTTCTTAGGATAAAGCCTTTGTCTTACATAGTGATTATGAAAGTGGTTGTATACCATTCGCTACGCCATCTTCATCTTGTAACACTATTATTCTACTACCCGTATTTATGACTCTCTATAACAGAATGGCCATTTCCTGAGGCCATTTCGGGTCTGGCTTTGATAAAATAGTGTAGGTTTGGGGCAATAAAGTGTAATACTTATTTCCCTTCCTGCTATAATTTCGCAGTGAATTCATCTGACCTGGAAAGTTTAGCTTTAAACACCTGGTAAGCTTAGCCTGTTTTCGTATAGCCCCCTGACCGATAACTTTTAAACAAAAAATGCAATGAAGAAACTTTTATTGGTGTCATTGTTGGGCTTTTTATGAATCCCGGCAAAGTAGTTAATGCGCAGTGTACTACAGGTGTTGTATACGCTATATCCAGTGCCAATCAGCAAACGCTGGTAAGGCTTGATACCACAACAGATGTGGGCACAACCATTGTGACTAACATTTTTGGTGGAGGTGCTGCTGCAACCATGGCTGCCGCGGGTGGCCAGGCGGGAACAAGTGCTGCAGCACTTGATCTTACAACCAATATCTTATGGTTTGCCAACCGCGGAAATGCCACTGATCCGGTTCCAAAAATATTTTCGTATAATATTTCCGGTAATACTTATGGTACAACTAACGCTACGTTCAGCGGTGTAACTACCGCATCCAATTTTAATAAAGCTGCCTACAATCCTGTTGACCGAAATATTTATTTTCATAATAGCAGCACGAATACATTATATCGTTTTAATCCCAATACGCCTGCTGTAGCAGCTGTAAGTCTTGGAACCTTGACGGTTCCCGGAGTAGCTTCACCCGGAGGATTTAGCGGAGGCGATATTGCTTTTGATGGTTTGGGTAATTTAACAGGCGCCTTTAACAATGCTAATATATTAGCCATTTTTCCGGCCCAGTATGATGCCAACGGCAACTACAATGGCTTATCGCTTGCAGGGCAATCATTTGCACCCCTATCCAGCAGTCCCTCGTCAGTAGCTTTTTTATCAAGTGGTAATTATATCGTAGGTAGTACCAGTGGCTCTTTTAAAGTAAGCACCAATACCGGTGCCTCTACCGATATTTCTTCAACCAACAATTACAGCTCTTCTGACTTTGCATCCTGCGCTGCGCCGGCACCCAGTATCACTGCTATCAATACTGCCACGAGAAACTGTGCCGGGGTACTGTTTCATTTACCGTAACGGTGAGCAATACCGGTGACTTTCATGCCATTAATGCTCATTACCGAAATCCCAATCCTTCGGGCTTAACACTTAGCAGTGCTACATTAAATGGAATTGCGCTGAATACGTTCCAAATCGATTCTATCCGGTTGGGAACCGGAAGCGGGCTACTGATCAAATCGCAGGATCCAACCGGCACCCGTACACAGGCAGCAACGGGAAGCGGTGTATTGTATAAAGATGAAGCTGCTACCCTTGTATTAACCTATAGCGGTGCAACGGGTACTGCTCCTTATATTGGGCAGGGTTTTATCAAGTATAATGGCGTTCAGATATTAAACCTTCCTAATGATGAGCTGCCTACCAATAACCCGGCAACTCCCGCCGCCAATGACGCTACCACAACCCCGGGATGTTTCACCATAACCGGTACTGTTTTCAACGACATGAATGGGGGTACTACGCCAGATGGATCTGTACCCACTACATCGGTGCCGATATATGTTAATGTGATTGATCCTGCAACAGGTAATGTGGTAGCCAGTGTTACTGTTAATCCTGGCACCGGAACCTATACTGTTCCCAGTTTAAATCCAGGCAACTACACGATACAGTTAACCCAGGTTCAGGGTGTAGCGGGTAATCCCAAACCAGCCACTATGCTGCCGGATGGTTTTGCTCATTTAAACACTTCTATTGGCAATTCCACAGCACCTGATGACGGCAATATTACTAATGGTGAAACGCCCGTTACGGTCGGTTCCGTTAATCTCACCGGTGTAAACTTTGGAATTGAACAGGCTCCTGAAAGTATTGCTGGTGCTAAATCCATAACAGGTGCGCCTCAAAATGGCACAACTTATTCTTTGGAGGATACACCATTAAGAGGCAGCGATCCGCAGGATCAGCCGGCACAGGGAAGCTGGGCGGGTAAAACCATTATTATTGATAGCCTTCCTACCAATGGCTTTGAGTTAATATATGATGGTATTACAATTACTACACCCGGCTTCAGAATACCCGGTTACGATCCTGCGAAGCTGAGTATTAAAGCTACAGCTGTACCGGGTGGAACCAGCTCTACCCGATTTTACTTCTCGTCGGTAGATTTGGCCGGTGTAAAAGACCCGTCACCTGCCGCCTTTAATCTTAATTTCTCTACTGCCTTGCCGGTAGTGTTTGGCATCATTACGGCTACACTTACCGATGAACAACTGGTTATTAACTGGCAAACCTTAACAGAGAAAAATTGCAGTCACTATGAAATAGAGGCCTCGAAGGACGGGATCCATTTCCTACAGATCGGTGAAGTAAAAACCCTGGCGCCAGGCGGCAATAGTGATCAGGCTTTAAGTTATAATTTTTCCAAAACTTTTAATGGAACGATGATGTGGGGTGTTACATTGTTTACGTTGGGCTTGCTGTTACTGTTAGGTATGCGGCGCAACAAATGGCTACACTTGTCTATGTTGTGGATGGGTATGGGAATATTCGCCGTGAGTTGTAATAAAAACACTAAAGATCTGCTGTCGGACAGTCATTCACAACTCTTTTTCAGGATCAAACAGGTAGATATTAATGGAGACATTAACTATTCGAAAGTGATACAGGTTCATCAAAAATAAAATGTGCTTGTTTCGATAAGATCAACAATACATTCTATACTATAACAAATCTGGGTTTGATATTAGTAATAATGAACAGTTTGGTTTAAAACGTAAGATGGCCCCCGGCTTTTCCAAGCCAGGGTTTCCATCTTCTTTCAAGTTGACACCAATAACCGTCATTTGATATTTCAGATACGATGGAGCTAGCCGCCAGCTTTCTGCTTTTGTAAGCCGCGAATTGACCATACAGGTTAGGTTGTAATTCAATTCTTCCTGCTCAACAATATGCACTATAGCAGCACGGCTTGTCTTGCATATTCGCTATGCAAAATAGCTCCGCTATGTGTTTTATCCAACTCCAGTACTTTATCGAAATAAAGCGTGGCTAACTCATAATCTTTGAGGCCTAAATAGCCAAGCGCCATAAGATAATAACAATGTAAGATATTCCGCAAATTCAGATCATCATCAAAAATCATTAAATCGGGTAAGGATACTGCAAAAAAATCCATTTTAACCTTATCATTTATATGTGCCCTTCCGTATGAAATCAGGTTTTCAAAACGCTGACTGGCCTCGTTAGCCTCTCCCAATTGTTGTAAAGCCAAACCCTGGTAGAATATCTTATCAGGTTGCTGATCGTTATAAAATATTGCGGCCACGGGCTCACTCAAACCTATTGATGCTGCCCGCCAATATTTTTCAGCCGCATTTTCATCGCCTTTTTGTTGGTATAAACAGCCCAGCCAGTACGAAATATCATTCTCCTGAGCTCCATATATTTTACCCTCTCCCAGGTTGGAAGGATAAGTTTGCGCTGATTGTAACAATGCTTCCCTAACTCCAGGTCATTTTTACTTAAGGCGTTCTTGGCGAGCTCTACATGAATTAAAACATGCTGGCCGGATGTTTTACCTTCCCCTCCCTCCCAGGGATGAAAATTTCTGGCAGCTAACAGCTCCTTTGCTTTTTCAAATTGGCCAGTCACGCTATGCAGGCTAACATACTCAATATATAAATCATCCCTATCCTGGACAAGAGGAAAATATTGAGATAGGATAGACAAGCGCTCCTGGGGCGACCTGTTAAAACGCTTGTACAACTGGTCCAGTTCAAACAATACCCGGGAATCAGAACGATCCGCAGCAAAGGCTTTTTCGAACATTTGCAGCGCTTTAGATTTTTGATCCGCTTTATTATAATAAGCGATGCCTAAGTTACGCAGTGCCGTAGCGTGAGTATTGTTTTGAGCTACTGACTGCTCCCAGCATTCGATAGCCTGTTCATAAAGCCGTTTAGCATAAAAATAATTTCCTAAATAGTATAAAGCTTTATGATCTGAAGGATGAAGCGTTACTGCGTGTTGCAGCACCTTTATATCTTCAATACGGTTAGGGAATACGCAGTCCGGGCTTTGCTTATATGCTTTATGAAACCATTCTACAGCTTTATCATGATGGCCGAGCTTACTACTCCAATAGGCCTGGTAATACAGTGATAGCGGCTCTGTAGCTGTGCCAGGATTTATTGCCAACAGGTCCTGGGCCTCCTGGTATAAGCCCGCTTCTGCATACTGCAATGCCATTTCAATAAATGTATAATGACGGCCCTGCATCAGCTGTTGTAATTGCTGAATAGCTTTGTTCATGTCCAGGTTATCACCCAGAATCTTATAGCATTGGGCAAGTTCAAACCGGCTTGCAAAGTCGAAGCTATCTATTTCAAGCGTCGAATAGCAATAACTGATCGCATCGGCGATACGATTCAGTTTACGAAGTGCTATAGCTTTGAGATGTCTTGCCCTCAAGCCATTATAGTTCTTAAGTATGGATTGTTCAGATAGTTCCAGGGTCTGCTTCCAATCACACCTTATAGCCGAAATATAAGCCAGGTATAAATAAGCTTTATCCTGCATGGCGGCATTCCAGGTGCTTTTATATAGGTAGGAGAAAGCCTCATCATATTGCTCCTGGTATTTTAAACACAGGCCCAGGTTAAATAAAGGTTCCCCGTCATGAGGATTGGGATTGTGCTTAACCAGTTTCTCTACAGCAATTTTAAAGTAGGGTGCTGCTACTTCAAATTGTCCCCTGCGTAAATACCACAGGCCCACGGCATTGTTGCACCTGATATCGGAAGGGTCTCTGCGCAGCGCCTCTTGATAATAGTCTAACGGAGCATAAGTAGCATGACGGTATTGCTCCAGATGTAATCCGGCCAGGAAAAGTTCCTCATTAGACGCAATCTCCGCTGGATCATCAACAGGCTTAGCAGGATCCGGAATGGGTTCTCCCTGGCGTGTTACAGGTTTATAGTCTATTAATAATGTCCCCTGTTCGTCTAATACAGCAGCATAGAGATGATTCAGTTCGATCTTCTCCTCATTTGTAAGCGTTCGGGAGTAGGTGGTAAGCGGGGATAATGCCACAACATCCTTCAATACCTCAGCCCCCTTATGTTTCAGTACAATCTGTACTGTTTGCGCACGGGTTACATAAACACTAACCTGTATTTCATTATCAGCTACACCTTCGACGTTGATCATAGCAGAAATGGATGCATTCTTTACATAACCAATATTTTTATAAGGCATAAAATACTGCTTAAAGTCACGCGCTTCGTTAGGCATTATCCATCCAAAGTCCGGTTGATTATCAGTATACATACCACACATCAGTTCAAAGTAAGGCCCGTCTTCATCAGTAAGCTGCCGGTCCCAGGCTTTTCCAAAGTCGCCGCATCCCCAGGTCCATTGTTTTTTCCCAGGGCTGATATGATGATTGGCAATATGCATCAGGCCCGCTTTTCGCTGATGATGATATCCACCAACAAAATTAAACGCGCTGTTGACCGCCATATAGGAAGTAGGCACCGGAATATTTGTATAACGTGAGATATCGGTTCCGGGTGAATAATCTACTTTATAATAGGTACCGGTAGCTATCGGAAAAGAGCTTACATCTCTCTTACCATGATCGAAAACAGCATGAACATCGGGCGGAAAAACACTTTGATAATGTTCGTCTACTGCAACTGCCGGGTTGGCCCACCATAAAAATGTTTGGGGAAACGGGGTTCGGTTGTATAACTGAGCATGTAGTTCGATATAAGCAACGCCAGGGTATAATGTAAAGCCCAGTGCGCACTTGGTGCCGAACATTTTTTCGTATTCGTTAACCCAAATTGTTTTACTTCCATCCTTATTCTCTGCTATTGAAAAATCGGTGGCTTCAAAAGTAGAAGGACGGTGGTGTTGAGGCCAGTTAAATTCTATACCGCCACTGATCCACGGGCCGGCGAGTCCCACCAGTGCAGGTTTAATAACACGGTTATAATATACAAAATGATAGTCATTCGTTTTATCATAAGCCATTTGTATGCGTCCTCCCAGTTCCGGCAATATCATAATCTTAAGATATTCGTTTTCCAGAAACAGCCCTATCCACTCCCGGTCTTCTTTTTCATCAAACACTTTATCAATTACGGCATGTGGGTACACTACTCCGCTACTGCCCTGATATACCCGGTTTTAAACATTGGGTTTTTATCCGGTTGTCCGGTCTTGTAGGTGGGTATTATTACTTTTTCCTGCCAGGCAGTTACCATATCTGAATGTTTTACTTTTAAGATCGATTGTTATTATTGTTGTATCAGTGCCCGAATACCGCTTCCATATCTTCAAGGGACTTGCCTTTGGTCTCTTTCACCTTCCATTTAACGAAGAAAAAGCCAGCTATACAAATGCAGGCATATATATAGAAAGGAGTATATGCGCCTAACCTCTTTGCTAAAATTGGAAATGTAAAGGTTAGCACAGCATAGGACAGCCAAAGCGCTATTACAGCTATTGACGTGGCTGCTCCGCGCACTTTATTGGGGAAAATTTCTGAAATAAGCACCCAGGTTACCGGGGCTAAAGTCATCGCGTAAACGCCAATGGCCGCCAGCAATGTCCATGAGGCTGCAGCCGATTTTTGTTGTAACAGTATAGCGCTGATAATATACAAAATACTTAACCCTACTGCGCCGAAGAGCATGAGTGGTTTGCGACCCAGCTTATCTACCTGCCATATAGCTACCAGCGTACAGACGAGGTTAACAGCACCAATAAAAACTGTTTGCATCAACTGGTCCTCTTTATTAAAACCAACACTCTCGAAAATAGCTGTAGTATAATTAAAGACCACGTTTATGCCACAAAACTGCTGAAATACCGCCAACCCCATTCCGATCATCACAGAAGGCCACACCGCTTTGCTAAAAATGTCTTTGTAGTTTGTTTTTGTGCTCTCCCCCTGCAAAGATCTTTTGATGGCTGCAAGGCTATCCGCGGCATATCCAGCCCCCCGATCCTCTGCAAATTTTCCGTTGCTTTTTCATCAGCGCCGGCTTTAACCAGCCAATGAGGACTTTCCGGCAAAAAAATAACGCCTATTAAAAATAGCGCAGATGGTACTGCCCCCAAACCCATCATCCATCGCCACGCATCATCACCTTCATTCCTCAAAGAATAGTTTACCAGATTAGTAACCAGTATTCCAATTACAATGGTGAGCTGGTTGATAGCCACCATGCGGCCCCGCATTTGCGAAGGAGCTGTTTCAGCGATATACATGGGCGAGAGCACGGAAGCCATACCAACGCCGATACCTGCAAAAAACGTGCGATGATAAATGTGGTACTACTGTAGGCCCAGGCCATTGCCAGCGAAGACACCAGAAAAATACCCGCTGCCAGCATTAGCGCTTTTTACGGCCAAACCTGCCTGATATAGAACCGGCAACCAGGCAACCCAGTATGCATCCCAATGCAAGGGTGGCTGTCGCAAATCCTTCCTGCACATCTGTAAAATGAAACTGCTCTTTCAGGAAAGGAAGGGCGCCGGCAATTACGGCAAAATCGAATCCGAATAAATAGCCGCCTAATGCAGCAATAAAGGAAATGCCCGTAATGTAGGCGGCGTTGAAAGAATCTTGTTTATCTATCATATTAAAACAGCAATTGTATGCGAAGGTGATTAAAAACGCCGTCAATAAAATGGATTGGATAATTAAAAATATAGACTTTACTATGATTTTTAAGTTGCCCCAATACTCATTGTTCCGGTTATCATCTGTATCGTCCTCTAGTTCTTCGTTTTGCTTCAGCTTGTTATAAACGTATTGCTACAACCTTTTATCGAAGCACATTTAACTAAAATCTTAAAGCGATTGCGATTAGCATTTTACCCCTGGCATTCTTTTAAGTTAGAGATACGACCAGGACATTCGTTTTACGTGTTTTTTACCAGTGCACAGCTGCTGCGTACAGCAAAGAAATGGTCATGTATCAAACCTATGAATTTTTCGAACCTCATATTAAAGATTGTCATTTATTTTGGAGATGCACTTACAATCGCCCTAACTGTTATCATTATTAATACGCATATCGGGTACCGCTAACGGTGATGAATAGACAAAGCAATTCAAAGCATCTCAGCTTAGTCCGGTAAAAGTAAATTTATAAAATGCTGTTATGAGAATCGGGCAAGGAGATCCATGAAATTATCCATCGGATTCAAAGTAACCTCCATTTTTATCTTTATACCCCTTTAGTACTTTTGAAAAATATAAACTGAAAATTGTAGATTATTGTGATAAAGCGTGTCAAAGGCATTCAAAACATTTCGTACCCAATGAACAAACCTCAATAAAATAAAAACATAAAATGAATTTTAACCGGTATTACGGACTTCTTCTTCTTTGCCTTGTAAAGGCGATCAGTACATTTGGGCAAAACGACGCTGATCTTACGCTCAACCTTTCCGGTAACTGGCGTTTTCAAATTGATTCATTGGATATGGGTGTTTCCGATAAATGGTTTACCAAAAAATTGCCAGACCAGGTAACCTTGCCCGGCTCCATGACCACTAACTTTAAAGGCAATGACATCAACATCCGTACGCCCTGGACCGGCCAAATAGTAGATCAATCATGGTTTACAAAACCAGCCTATGCGAAGTATCGTGAACCCGGCAATATAAAGATTCCCTTTTGGCTTCAGCCTGTTAAATACTATAAGGGGGCTGCCTGGTACCAAAAAACAATTTCCATCCCTGCTTCCTGGTCGGGAGAAGAAGTACAGCTCTTTTTGGAAAGAACTCATTGGGAAACCACCGTTTGGATTGATGAGGTTGAAATAGGTATGAAGAATAGCATGGGAACCCCACAAATTTTTTCCATTTCGCAAAAGCTTACCCCGGAATCCATCAGCTCACGATACGGGTTGATAACCGCATAAAAGAACTTAATGTGGGTCCCAACTCACACAGCCTCACAGATCATACACAAACTAACTGGAACGGTATGATTGGCCGGCTTGAGTTGATTGCAAAACCTAAAATTTTTATTGACGATGTGCAGGTATATCCCAACCTGCAAGCAAAGGGAATAACGGTAAAGGTTTCTACAGTGAATCATGCATCCAATATAACAACCGGGCAAATGGAAACATCGGTAAGCGGTCCCGGCACGGTTCAATTAAAACCCTGGTTAAAGAAAATTACATTTAACAAGGATACGACTATTACTACTTTTACCTACGGAATGGGCCAGAACCCGCTTTTATGGGATGAGTTTTCACCTAACTTGTACCGACTGAAAGTGTCGCTGCGAACGGCTTCCGGTGTTGATGAAAAAATATCAACATTTGGTATGCGTGATTTTAAAACCCGCGGCAGGCAGTTTACGATCAATGGCAGGCCCGTGCTACTAAGAGGCACACTGGAATGTGCCATCTTCCCTAAAACAGGCTATCCTGCAACAGATGTGAAAGAATGGCTACGTATCTTAAAGACGATCCGTTCTTTCGGATTGAACCATATCCGCTTTCACTCCTGGTGCCCGCCCGAAGCCGCTTTCACAGCTGCCGATCAATTAGGTTTTTACCTGCAGGTTGAAGTGTCTTCCTGGGCGAATACCGGTTCTGGTGTTGGCGACGGGAAACCCATTGACAAATGGTTGTACGATGAAAGTAATCGCATGATCAAAATGTATGGAAACCACCCATCATTTACCATGCTGACCTATGGTAACGAACCGGCACATACCCCACGTTACAAAGAATACCTTGTTGACTTTGTAAAGTATTGGCAGCAGAAAGATACCCGCCGTTTATACACTACCGCCGCCGGATGGCCATTAATGGAGGAAAGCGATTTTAATAATGATATCGCGCCGAGAATACAGGGATGGGGAGCAGGACTTACCAGTATTATCAATGCACAACCGCCACGCAGCGATTACGATTTTACAGATATCATCTCCAAATGGGAACACCCCACAGTGAGCCATGAAATTGGCCAGTGGTGCGTTTATCCTGATCTCAAGGAGATAAAAAAATATACCGGTATTTTAAAAGCCAAAAACTTTGAAATTTTCCGCGACCGTTTGAAAGAGAGCGGTATGCTTCACCTGGCAGACAGCTTTTTACTCGCCTCGGTAAACTTCAAACACTTTGCTATAAAGCCGATATTGAGGCAGCACTACGCACTAAAGATTTTGGAGGTTTTCAGCTGTTGGATTTACACGATTTTCCCGGACAGGGCACTGCGCTGGTGGGAGTGCTTAACCCTTTTTGGGAAGAAAAGGGATATGTTACCGGCAAAGAATACAGCAGGTTTAGTAATGCTGTAGTACCGCTGGCACGATTCCCCAAAATGGTATTTCAAAATAACGAAACGCTTAAAGTTGCGGTAGAGGTGGCACAGTTTGGTGCGGGCATCTTAAAAAATGTCACTCCTCAATGGAACATCCGGGATGAAAGCGGAAGGATTCTATTTAAAGGTCAGTTTAAGAAAAGCGATATTCCTTTGGGAAACGGGTTAGTTTCAGGTACTATCGAACAATCGTTGTCACAAATAGATCGGCCATCGCGTCTTGTGCTGACGGTTAATATTGCTCATTATGAAAACTCCTGGGACTTTTTTGTGTATCCTGCAATTTTGCCTTCCGGCCCTTCTGATGTTTTCATTACACAACACCTAAATGAAAAAGCCCTAGAAATACTCAAAAATGGAGGCAAAGTATTACTTACGCCTAAAAAAGGAAGCTTAAAAAAGAAGCCGGTGGTGATATAGCCGTAGGATTCTCCAGCATATTCTGGAATACATCATGGACCGGCGGTCAGGCTCCTCACACCCTCGGTATTTTATGCAATCCCCAACATCCCGCATTAAAGGAATTTCCTACAGAGTATCATAGCAACTGGCAATGGTGGGATGCCATGAGTCATTCCAATGCAATTATTCTGGATTCACTTTCGGTAGGATTACAACCCATTGTAAGAGTAATTGATGACTGGTTTTCTGCGCGCCCGCTGGGCCTGATCGCTGAATGCAGCGTAGGTAAAGGAAAATTACTGATAACAGGCATTGACCTCTTAACAGATAATGACAAGCGCCCGGAAGCAATCCAACTTCGTTACAGCCTTACTTCCTATATTAATAGCAATGCATTCAACCCTACTACCATTGTTAAAGCTGAAAAAGTACAGGGCATATTTAAATAAATAAAAGCTAATTGAATTTATGAAATTATTACTGTTCAGATCCGGCATTGTATTTTTTCTATGCGTGGTTGTCATTCATATTCAGGCACAATCCCAACTTACTCTTTCCGGCGAATGGAGGGTTGCAATCGATTCTTCTGACAAGTACGCAGCAACAATTCCCCCGGCAGACCGCTTTATACAAAAGGTTAAACTACCCGGAACACTTGATGATGCAGGTATTGGCTACACACCCGAAGTAGTCACCGCTTTTATGAATAAGGATATTATGCGAAACCTTTGGCGTAAAAAAGATTTATAGGAACTGCCTGGTATAAAAGGGAGATCCAGATTCCAGGTGGTTTTGACAACAAAAAACTAAAGCTGTTATTGGAACGTGTGATTTGGAAAACTACTGTATGGGTAGATAATAAAAAAGCAGGTACAGCCGAGAGCCTGAGTACGCCCCAACTATTTGAGCTGCCACCTTTGAGCCCTGGAAAGCATACCATCGTTCTGGCAATAGATAACAGGCAGCATTATCAAATCGGCGATGCCACTCATGCATATACAGATGGTACCCAAATCATTTGGAACGGAGTTATCGGAAAAATGGAAATTCAAGCAAAGGAACAATCCATTAGACAGGTAAAAATCACTCCTGATATCGATGGTCAAAAAGTGAACTTCATGATAAAGCTGGATAACACAGCAATATCGCAGGAAAACCAATTAAAGGTTGCTATTTATTTTAAGGGCAAAAACATAGCCCATAAAAATATTGCCGTTGATCCCAACAACACCTATCTGGCGCTTCCTATACCCCACCCTCAATTATGGGACGAATTTGCACCCCATTTATACACAGCCTCTGTACAGCTGGTAAAACGCAACAAGGTTATGGATCACTACCAGGCAAGGTTTGGAATGCGTAAGGTAACCAACGAACAAAGCCTTCTGCAGATCAATAATAACCGGATTTTCCTGCGCGGTACGCTGGAGTGTAATATATTTCCATTGACCGGGCACCCTCCCATGCAAAAAGAAGGTTGGATAAAGGTAATGGTAACTGCAAAGAGCTATGGACTGAACCACCTGCGCTTTCACAGCTGGTGCCCGCCGGAAGCAGCTTTTAACGTAGCAGATTCACTCGGGATGTATTTACAAATTGAACTGCCGCTATGGGCAACTATTCGCAAAAACCCAGACAGCACACAACAATTTTTAAGGAAGGAGGCGGAGCTTATTTTAAATAGTTATGGCAATCATCCCTCTTTTTGCTTCTTTAGTATGGGCAATGAGCTGGAAGGCAACTTCACCTGGCTCAACGGCCTGGTAAAAGATCTCAAAAGCCAGGACAACCGGCGACTATATGCGACCACTTCTTTCTCCTTTGGACAGAAAAGCTGGCCTCAACCGCAGGATCAGTTTTACGTTACGCAATGGACAACCAAGGGTTGGGTAAGAGGTCAGGGTATCTTTAATGATAAAGCTCCTTCCTTTAACTCTGATTACCGGCGATCTATCGACAGTATACCTGTTCCTATTATATCTCATGAAATAGGTCAATATTCCGTATATCCCAATATGCAGGAAATTAAAAAATACACAGGGGTACTGGAGCCCTTAAACTTCATAGCTGTAAAAAAGACCTTGAGAAAAAGGGAATGCTTTCTCTGGCAAATAGTTATCTGATGGCCAGCGGAAAACTGGCAGCCAGCTTGTATAAAGAAGAAATAGAGCGCGCGCTTAAAACACCGGGCATGAGCGGATTCCAGCTTTTGGATCTGCATGATTTTCCCGGGCAAAGTACGGCTTTGGTGGGCCTGCTGGATGCTTTTTGGGATAGTAAAGGCGCTATATCAGCGCAAGAGTTTTCCCGCTTCTGTGGTCCCGTAGTTGCTTTAGCAAGGTTTGATAAAGCAACCTACGTTTCAACCGAAAACTTTACAGCCAGCATAGAAATAGCCAATTTCACCAATGCAAGCCTGAAAAATGCTACTGTAGTCTGGACGGTAGCTGACGCATCTGGAAAAACTTTGGGTGAAGGTGAATGGAGGGTAGGCGAAATTGCTATCGGGAATAATAATAAGATCGGGGATATCGAATATGCCCTGAAGGATATTGTTACAGCCCAAAAATTAACCATTAAAGTGGGCATCAGGAACACGACTTATAATAATGAGTGGCCGGTATGGGTATATCCGTCCATTGCTGAAAATAATGCTGCTGCTGTTCATTTTACCACTTCGCCTGATGAAGCCATGGCACTTTTGAAACAAGGTAAAAACGTACTGTTAAATCCTGATACTTCCGCCATTAAAGGGGTTGCCGGCCGGTATACGTCCGTATTCTGGAGTCCCGTACATTTCCCCAATCAACCTGGTTCTATGGGATTATTAATAGACAGTGCGAGCAAGGCGTTTACCCACTTCCCCACCGAAACACATTCTAACTGGCAGTGGTGGGACCTGGTGATGCGATCTAAATCGATGATCATCGATAGCCTGCCCGTACAGATAAAACCAACAGTAAGAGTAATTGACAATTTTTTTAAGAACCGGAATATGGCCTCGCTTTTCGAAGTGAAAGCAGGTACAGGAAAATTAATTATTTGTTCAATGGATATACATACTGACCTTGATAAGCGGCCAGCAGCAGCGCAACTGCGTTACAGCCTTATGGAATATGTGGCAAGCGATGCATTTAACCCGTTAGTGAAACTAACAAAACAGGATATTTTTAGCTTATTTAATATGCAATAGCATCCATAATTTTTTAACATGGTTTATAAGAAATACAACTGTCTGTTTACACCAGGAAGGAAAATCACTTACGCTTCCAGATATTTCCCCGCATTCATATGATGTGAATAGTCAGTAGTACAAAACACTAGTACGCTATGACACCTGCCGAAAAGGATCTTATTATAACCGGAAACTGGCATCAAATACTAACGTTGCAGTTAGGAGACATTAAAACCAGCCAAAGTTTAAATAAAGCCCGGAGCTATAGCAAGCATTCCAATCAATACTACAAAATTGATTGTGATATCATCGACAGACTTGGATTTACTATAAACGGGAAGATATTTCTGTTTGGGCATGTGGCTTTTACTCAAAAAATGATTCAAGGCTATGTTCTGCAATTTCGAAGGCAATACAATGTAATTAGTCATCAAAACCTTCCCTATTTACAATTACTTGATGTATTGTTTTTGTTCAAAAAGATTACTCCGAACCACATTATTCTTTCGTTGGCGCAATACTGCTGTTTAATTGAAAAACTATCAATAGAGGAAAAAAAATATTGGTTAAACTTTGCAGAAAATATCCGGTTTTTGACCGGTTAGTGTTGAGCTACACATTTGGTTTGCTTAACGAAATGAATCTAAGTGAAAAACTCTCAAAAACGATTAACCCTGCTTTCCGGGTAAAATTCTATGATAACTGGAAGGGATATTTATGCCAGGATGGCTTGCTCTTTTGAATAGCGTAGGTGATAAACCCGGTTTGCAAAACCTTTTAATTTACTCAAATCTGCCAGTAGGATTCTGTCATACATGTGAAGCTGTTTATTTAAATTGCTTTCTCTTCCTGTATTGTACCGGCGACAAACCCATAGTCTTGGTGAATACCCTTGAAAAATAGAAAGGGTCCTGGAAACCGATTTTCGACGCAAGCTCCTTTATTTGCAAGTTGGTAAACTCCAGTAACTGGCAGGCCCGTTGCATTTTGATATGATTGAAATATTCTAAAGGCGGAAAACCTGTTTTCTTTTTAAAGAGCGTTGAAAAATGAGAAGGAGAACGATACACATTCTTAGCCAAAGCTTCAACGGTTATGTTCTCGTCGATATGTTCTCTCATATAACGTATTGAAAAATCTATCTCATTTTCTTCGGACGGTGTAGGACGGGTAAACAAATAAGGAAAACAAAATGATGCCAGATAATGCTGAGCCAAGATGCTTACAAAGAACAAATTGCTATCGCTGTAACCGGTTTCCAAAGTAGTGTACATATTCTCGAAAATATGGATTCTCGTTTCGTCGTAAGGTACGGTTCCCAGGAAATTGTTTCCGTCTGCTTTCAGGATGTCAGTTAATACATGTGCCGTGCTACCTTTGAAATGCATCCAAAAAATCGACCAGGGTTTGTTGGAGCTGGCGCCATACACATGTTTCGTGTTCTGTGGAAGAATCAAAAACTGCCCTTGTACAATGGACACCTTATGCCGATCTATTTGTGCCCATCCTTCTCCATCAGTGCAATAAATCAGTATATTTTGCGGAGATCCATGCTCCCTGCGCCGGTAATGAAATGCTGCTTTAGGATAAAATCCTATGTCTGTGACATGCAGATTAGAAATGTACTCATTTTGCTCACACTGCTGTATAACCGGTTGGGGCAAGACAATGGCTTTTTGAGCAGTAAAGCCATCTTTTTTCGAATAAACATTTGACTTAATTAAATTTTCAAGCTACCGTCTTTTTACGCAAACTACTTAGGATATACTTTAAAAGCTAATCACTATAGTTCACACCCTTTGAAGATAATTACAAATGAATTAAAAATACGGCGCAACCGATTGCACGCGCCCCCATTTACCAGGTTGGTTAAAAATTGTATGGCTATTAATTTATCTCAAAACCTTCCCGCTTAGAATCAATAGGCATAAGGGTGCTAACTGAGATAATTCACAATACGCCGCACCGTGTGCAAAGAGATTTATGGATACTATTTATGCAGTCCTGTTGATGATACTTGCCCAATGCGGCACGCGGGTACCCATATCCGTTGTTTTGTTTCCACAATATACGGTAACATCTGCTGCTTTTAAAAACCTGATTTATGGACAATTCGTTTAATTAAATAGACGATCCTATGATGATGTACGGTGAAAAATACTAGGTTAACGCTGTGTTAAAAACGAAAACAACTGTTTCAAACAAATATCCATAAAAAGCCCTTTTTAGTCCATTTCCTTTTCCTGATGCTGAACATTACTTTGTAAATATTTTAAAAACTCAAACTTTTTATTGCTATGCGAAAAAAAGAATTCAGCTGCTTCTATTGCTGTTGACTATCGTCTTCAGTTTGATACAAAGCGATGCTTTTGCACAAACCATAAAAAAACCGTAACCGGGTCTGTGGTGGATTCGGCGGGAGTGAGCCTTATTGGTGTGACCGTTGAAAGTTTGGGTAAAACCCCTACCACCACCACCACTGATGTCAACGGCAAATTTGTTATTGATGTTGAAGCAGGTACACAGCTTAGCATTTCAATGGTGGGCTTCATTACACAAAAAATTTCAGTAACTGAAACTACTAACCAGTTTGTGATACGTCTTTTACCAACTACAAACGATATGGAGCAGGTGGTTGTTACGGCTTTTGGAAAAAAACAGGCGAAGGAAGCGGTTCTGGGTTCGGTAGCTACGATAGAACCAGGTAAGTTAATAACGCCCTCCAGCAATCTTACCAATGCGTTAATCGGGCAGGTAGCGGGTGTAGTTGGTTTTCAGCAAAGCGGGCAACCCGGCCTGGATAATTCCAACTTTTTTGTAAGGGGCGCAACATCTTTTGGGTTTCGTCAAAACCCTATTGTTTTAATTGATAACATCGAGCTCTCATTAGATGACCTGGCGCGCCTGCAGGTAGATGACATAGCCAGTTTTTCCATATTGAAAGATGCCAGTTCAACAGCTCTTTACGGCTCCAGGGGTGCTAATGGAGTGATACTGGTTACTACCAAGCGTGGAGCGGAAGGCAAGGCTCGCATCGACCTTAGAATAGATAATGTCATTTCTGAAGCTACACGTATGATTGAACTGGCTGATCCTATTACTTATATGAAAGTTTATAATTATGCAGAAAATGCGCGTCCACCATTTAAGCCTGATTTCTTTTCTGCAGATAAAATTTATAACACGCAGCAAACAATAGATGGTGCCCCGGGAAGTAACCCCTACGTTTATCCCGCAGTAGACTGGCTGGATCTGCTCTTCAAGAAAAGAACGAACAATTTTAAAGGTACGGCAAGTGTAAGTGGTGGGGGTAGTACAGCCCGCTATTTTGTATCAGGTACCTATAATGTAGATAATGGCAATCTTAAACGCAGTGATCTGAACGACTTTAATAATAATGTAAATTTTAAAACCTACCAGCTAAGGGGCAATACAGATATGAACCTTACCAAATCTACAGTATTGTCGGTAGACCTGTGGGGCAACTTCAACGAGTATAGCGGACCTATCACGAACAACGCCAGCTTTTCGACTGATTTATACGGCCAGGCCACGCACACCAGCCCGGTATTATTCGCACCCTATTATGAGCCGGATTCGGCTAACCGGCTTACCCAGCATATTCTTTTTGGAAACGGATCAGGCGGTTCAGGTGGCACTAATACAGCCTTACAATACTATAACCCATACGCCGCCATGTTGAGAGGTTTTAAAACTTTTACCACCTCAACCATGCAGGCCAAAATTAATTATCGCAAAAGCTGGATTTTATTACAAAAGGACTTCAATTCAACGGATTTGTTAACGTGAACCGTTACTCCTATTTCGATTATCAAATGGCTTATAATCCTTTCTATTATACAGTAACCCTACCCTCCGGTTATGATAGAACAACGAACACCTACAATTTAACATGGATCAACTCAGCCCCGGGCCAGGCCACCGAATACCTTAATTACACACCCGGCAGAAAAGATGCCTCAGCCAAAATTCATTTCCAGGGAAATATAAACTTTGCCCGCACTTTTGGAGATCATAAGGTGGATATTGATTTTGTGGGTATTCGAATGCAAACGATCAACGCAAATGGAGTTGACCCTGCTACACAATTACCCAGTTTGCAATATGCCTTGCCGTATAGAAACCTGACATTAGCAGGTAGGTTTAATTATACTTACAAAGGACGATATCTATTCGAACATGGATTTGGATACAATGGCAGTGAAAGATTTGCCGAACAAAACAGGTTTGGCTATTTCCCAACCGGTGGGCTTGGCTGGGTAGTGTCGAGAGAGGAATTCTGGGGTGATGGCATTTCAAAAATCATCAGCGCTCTTAAGCTAAGTGCAACCATAGGCGCTTCAGGTAAAGATGATATTGGAAGCCAGCGCTTCTTTTATCTTTCTGATGTAAATCTGCAGGGCGGGGCACCCGCTACATTTGGCACCGATAATATTATCAGTAAACCAGGCGTTTCTATCAGAAATTACCCCAACCCTGGTATTACCTGGGAACGTGCTATAGGTACCAACTATAGAATTGACCTGACCATTGCCAGAAAACTCGACCTTATTGCCGAATACTGGACACGAAATACCAAAGATATATTACTGCAGCGCCTGGTACCACAATCTACCGGGTTAGAAGCGAATATTTTCGCAAATCTCGGATCAGCCAAATCCAGTGGCGTTGATATAACCGCCAACTATACTCAAACATTTGCGAACGGACTTACCACACAGTTCATGGGTAATTTCACCTTTTCTGAGGGACGCTATACTGGTTATGAAGAACCCAACTATCCTGAATCCTACAGGTATATCAATAATACTATCCTGGGCCAGCCTTTTGGCTATATTGCTGAACGTCTTTTTACAGATGATAAGGAAGCAGCAGCATCTCCCAAACAGATTTTTGGTACCGGCACAGTCATGGGAGGCGACATCAAATACCGTGATCTTAACAAGGACGGACAAATAACTGTTGCAGATCAGGCTCCTTTTGGCTTTCCCGTTACCCCTCAAATTGCATATGGTTTTGGCTTTACGGTTTTATATAAGGGATTCGATTTTGGTACCCGTTTCCAGGGGTCAGCACGTACTTCCTTTTTTATCGACCCAAGACGCACCAGTCCTTTTGTAGTGGGTCCCGGTTACACCGGACAGACGGGCCTGTTACAGGCTTTTGCCGAAGACCATTGGAATTTTGATAATCAGGATATGTATGCGTTATACCCACGCATGGCCACCAGCGCAGCATTGATAGAAAACAACATGCAACAAAGCACCTGGTGGATACGAAACGGCAATTACCTGCGGCTGAAATATGCACAGTTAGGCTATTCTCTGCCCAAAAGCCTATTGCAGAAAGTGCATTTAGCCAAGGCAAACATTTACCTAAGCGCTACCAACCTGCTTAACTTCAGCAACTTTAAGTTATGGGATGTAGAGTTGGGTGGCAATGCATTTAATTATCCGTTACAAAGGCAGTATGGTTTAGGTATTAACCTTGGGCTTTAAAACAATTATCGTATTGACGTTAAAAAAAGAAACATGTTTAGAAAATATCATTCAGCCATAAAATTATTTATTGCAGCATTAATGTTTGCCGGCAGTCTTTCCTCATGCAAGAAATTTTTAGATGTAACACCTCCTAATGTGGGTACTTTGGACTATGCGTTCAGGAACCGTAATGAAGCAGAAAATTATTTATTCACCTGCTATTCGGCCCTCCAGTCTTTAGGCGTTGCATCAGATATTGGGTTTTTAAGTGCCGGGGAACTCACTTACCCGGTAGAACTGGGAGGAAACCTGGGCGTTTACCTGCAATTGCCCAGGGGAAACGTACAAAATATCAATAGCCCTGTATTGAACTTTTGGCAGGGTACCAATGGCGGCACTAACCTGTTCATAGCAATTCGACGGTGCAATATCATGCTTGAGAATATTGATAAGCCCATTGACCTTACAGCTACTGAAAAAGCGCGGTGGATAGCTGAGGTAAAGTTCTTAAAAGGATATTATACTTATTACCTGGCCCGATTGTACGGCCCTATTCCTTTATACAAAGAAAACTTCGCAATAGATGCTTCTGCTGAAGAATTACAGTTGAGAAGGGAACCTGTGGATGAAGTTTTTAAATATGCCGTGCAGCTTATGGATGAGGCCATTACAGATCTGCCGCAACAGATCAGCAATCCTACTAATGAGTTAGGCAGGATCACTAAATTAATTGCACTATCTGTTAAAGCAGAGATGCTGGCGACGGCAGCTAGCCCGCTTTTTAACGGAAATCCTGACTACCTGGATTTTAAAGACAAAGAAGGTAGTCAGCTATTCAATCCAACCTATGATAATCAAAAATGGATTAGCGCTGCTGCTGCTTGTAAGGCTGCCATCGATGAGGCCTCAGCGGTCAATAAAAAATTGTATGAGTTTATACCTAATGCATCCATTGTTAACATATCAGATTCCATTAAAAGATTACTTACCATTCAAAATGCAGTAACAGAGAAATGGGATATTAACCCGGAGTTGATCTGGGCCTTAAATGGTATATTTCCTTTCCAGGGCCAAAGCTTACCGCGTCTTTATATAGAAAACTCCGGCTCGGAAAATTCTTATAATGCTCCCGGCACATTAGCTGTTCCCATTTCCACAACAGAATTATTTTACACTAATAACGGGGTGCCAATTGAAGATGATAAAACATGGGACTACACAGGCCGCTTTTCAATTCAAACATCGGACCCTGCACACAAATTCTATGTTGTACCCAATTACCAGACCATAAAAGCCAATTTTAACCGTGAACCAAGGTATTATGCCAGCATCGGTTTTGATGGCGGTTATTGGTTCGGTGGCGGCACGCTTAACTCTAATGCTATGGTAAGTGTGCAGGCCAAAGGGCAGGGAAGCATATCCGGTCCGATGGATAATTTTAGAACAAATATTACTGCTATCTGGCCTAAAAAATTAGTCCACTACCTGTCTTCCTACGTAAGAACAGATCTGCCGGCCTTTGAGCCTTATCGTTTGCCCCGCATGAGGCTATCCGGACTATACCTGCTGTATGCAGAGTGCCTGAATGAAGCCAATGGCCCCTCTGCAGAAGTTTTTGAATATGTGGACAAGGTACGGGCCAAAGCAGGTTTGAAGGGTGTATTGGAATCATGGACAAATTTTTCTAAATCGCCCGGCACAGTAAGCAATAAAGAAGGCGTAAGGTCGATCATACACCGGGAGCGCAGAAATGAGCTATGTTTTGAAGCGCAGGCTGGTTGGGATCTGAGAAGGTGGAAGGAAATGGGGGTGGCGCTTTCCAAACCTATACAGGGATGGAGTTTCAGGCAAACAACGGCACAGGGATTCTATCAGCCCGTAACTCAATTTATACCGGCATTTACCTCAAGAGATTATTTATGGCCCCTGTCGGATGCGGTGATCCTTAATAACAAAAAGAATGTACAAAATCCTTTATGGTAATTTATTAAACTGATTCAAAATGAAAAATAAGCCTTTAATACTTTTTGCCTTTTTAATTCTGACATTCTTCAACTCCTGCACTAAAGTGGGTCAGGGCAATGAGGTGGTTTCAACAGATAAAACGAAGCCTGAACCCATATCCAACGTAAAAGTGCAAAATTTAAATGGAGCTGCAATCATTACTTATACCCTTCCCAGAACTACCAATATACTATACGTAAAAGCCGACTATGTCATAAACGAAAAAACAGGAGCTAAAAGACAAAGTAAATCAAGTTACTACAGCGACACCACCCTGGTACAAGGTTTTGCTGAATCAAAGGATTACCAGGTGCAGTTGAAAGTGGTATCGCGGGCAGGCATAGAATCTGACCCTGTATCTGTAACGGTTCACCCCGATATTCCGCCCTATCAGCTGGTGCGGAAGACCCTGTCACTCAATGCAGATTTTGCCGGTGTTACTGCTACAGCCACCAATATCCTTAAAGAAAATATTGGTGTGGTGATGGTGTATAATGATCCTGCTTTTGGCAGGTACGTTATACGCGAGCAGAGCTTTAATAATTTCGAAAACATTCAGTATAGCACCCGGGGCTGGACACTCTTCCGAAGCAGATAGGGGCTTATGTAACGGACGCTTTTGGCAATATATCAGACACACTTTTTAAAACCATAGAGCCTTTATTTGAAGTAGCGCTTGACAGGAGCAAGTTTTTGCATACACGTTACCTACAGATAAACCACCCTATGACGGCAATTATACGGTCAATCGTCTTTGGAATAATATAACAACTTTTGTTGACGTATGGCACACCGCTGTCTTGTCTGGCGCGGCTTCTGCCTATCCCTATACATGCACTTTCGGGATTGGCATAGAAGCAAAATTAAGCAGGTTTCGTTATTGGGGGCGAACTGACAGAGGTCGCTGGGCTGCTGAAAGCGCGAAGGAGTTCGCCATTTGGGGGTCCAATGAAAACGTTCCGGCAGATATAGCGCTTCCTAAAGGTGTACCCGTAGGTACGGTTTCAGGCGATTGGGTTAATCTTGGTAATTATGTAGTACCAAATCCGCCTTCAGGTAATGCACCTTCTTCTCCCACTACCGCCGATAATGTTGCCTGGGATGCGGCTTCGACTTCAACGTACCCATCAATGCGCCACGGGTTAAATTCATAAGAGTATCGGTGGAATCTACATGGGGAAATTATACCTACGGAGCCATTAGTGAAATGAGATTTTACGGCGACCCCCGGTGAAATAAACAGAATTACAATAATATTAAACTTACAGCAATGTCTTTTAAAATATCATGCCTTCTTATTTTAGTTCTCGCCCTTGTTGCGTGCGATAAAGAAGGTTACAATTATGATAAATATTTGAATGGCGAGGAGGTTATCTATACGGGTATTGTTACGAACCTAAAAGCCAATCCGGGTAATGAACGTGTACAACTTACCTGGAACCCCAGCTCAGATCCCAGTATTACAAAATATGTTATTTACTATAACTCGCGACGCGACTCCTGGTTGTACAGGCTAATGGCGAAACAACGGCACAGGTATTAAAGAGTACAATTTCCGGGCTGGGAGAATATGTACAGGATTTCACAATTTACACCTACGATGCAGCAGGCAACCGCTCTATAGGCCAAACATTAGGTTCGGTAAGAGTTTATGGAGCTATCTATAATAGTTCGTTGAGGAACCGCACAGATAGCGCAAGAACGATCAATAGTTCAGACAAACTTATCTTAGGATTTGCTAAAGTAAGAGACACCATCCAGGTGAGCACAAAGCTTACCTATAAAAATAACGCCGGTGTTGTTGTGAACACCTTCTTACACCCGGATTCGTCAACTATTGTACTGCCTGACTGGAAAGAAGGTGAAAATATTCTGGTGCGATCTTCTTACATACCGGTAAGAAATTCAATAGATACTTTCTGGGTTTCAGGTACAGATACTATTAAGGGTAAAGATATTTTTTACGCTGCTAAGATTGCAGGTACATTTCTTTGTACGGGTACTTTAGAAAGGCAGCCCAATCCTGTAGAGCCGGTCAATGAAAATAAAGATATTACCTACCAGGGCAATAATATTTTCAAAACCATTTTGCCGGTGTTTAATAACACGGGGCTTACGTTGTATCTTAGGGTTAACGAGGATAATAGTGTTACTATTATGCCTAATAGCGGTTCAGAGGCAAGTGTAGCCATTACTGCAAATGGTCCTTGTACATTTGATCCAATCGGGAAAAGCTTCACAGTAAATTTCACTTATTCTAATACGTCTAATCTTTTCAGAAGGGGAAGTATTGTATATAAGCGAATTTAAAACGCTCCGTTATAGCCGGTAATACGCACAGCATGAAGCAGCATATTGTTTAACCTCAGCTTATTTTCCCGGAAATAATAATGCGGGCTGCCGTAAAGTTTTAAATCATTGTAGCATTTTAGTATAAGTTACAAAGATGCAGCCGATGCAATCGATTGTGCACCTTTTGCTTTGGACAGATGAATACATTTGCAGCTGCGATAAAATACGCATGCCATTACCTGGTTGTTATTTAAATGTTGGTTCTATGCCTGGTTTTACCGGTACGGTAATCAGGTATGGGTCCTGGTTAAAAGGCCTGCCAGGTTCTTACCCGGACCTATCCCGTTTGTTTTAAGCCATGTAATGATGCCAACAGGAACTGTTTCGGATTAAAATAAAAAAATGGAAAAAATAATAATCGCTTTGGTTATTGTACTTTTCGGGGGACAAGCCAGGGGTCAGGCAATCATGCAAAACCTGTCAGGCACCTGGAAATCGCCCCACGATCTGGGCGAACTGGCCGCGGCACCTGTTTCCCTTATTCCATATCCTCAAAAAGTAACCTGGAAGGAAGGGAACTTTATACTTCGAAAAACATGGCTATTTATTACCAGGATAACGCCAATGTAAAGAACACAGCCCTGGCCCTGCAGAAAATTTTATCTAACGTGGGGGTCAACAGCAATATCATTCCTGTTAGTAATTTGCAACCGCCTCCTATAGGGGGCTTTCTACTAAACATCGATTCCAACCTCCAAATCAGGAAAGAAGGTTATCAATTAAGCATCGTTACCAACTCGGCAAAAATTACAGGCGTTGATGCTGCCGGGTTGTTTTATGGTGTGCAAACGATCGGACAGTTGATCATGCAAAAACAAAAGATACGATCGCTGCCCAATTGTACTATAACAGACTGGCCGGCTTATTCCATCCGCGGTTTTATGCATGATACCGGTAGAAATTTTAGAGAAATTAGTGCACTAAAAGTTCAGTTGGATCGCTTTTCATCATACAAATACAACACTTTTCATTTGCATTTAACCGACAATCCGGCCTGGAGACCCGAGAGCAAGCTTTTCCCACAGCTTAATGATCCGGGGTTTAGAAAAGCAGGTCGAGATGAAGGTAGATCTTATTCTTTTGATGAGATACGTGAAATTATAAAATACGCGGCAGAACGTCACATCAGGATCATACCGGAACTTGATATGCCCGGCCACAGCGAATATTTTGAGACCACATTTGGCTTTAAAATGGAAACGGAACAAGGGATGACCGTGCTTGAAAAACTGCTGGACGAGTTTTGTTCGGAAATCCCTGCGAAAGATTGCCCGGTCATACATATCGGTTCCGATGAGGTACATATCCCCAATCCGGATCAGTTTATTGATCGCATGTGTGCACGGCTCAAAGCAAACGGGCGCAAGGCTATGGTTTGGAGCCCGGGTTTAAAGGCAAATAATGAAGTGATTAAACAGCTGTGGAATGACATTACGCCTTCCAAATTGGAAAAAATCACGCACCCTTTTATAGACTCTTATGCCGGCTACCTCAATTCAATGCTGCCGATGCACTAACCCTGACCAGGCGGTATTTTTTCACCAGATCTGTAACCAACCGGAGGGAAAAGGATTAGCACTGGGCGGTATATTATGCTGCTGGCCTGATACCCGTGTTGACAATAAAAACAATATCCTAAAACATAACCCGGTTTGGCCCGGCATGATAGCCTACAGCGAAGCCATATGGTGCGGCCGGCAAAACGCAAGTATTTTTGAGGACCTTACACCTGAATATGGTACGATGGAATGGAAATATTTCAGAGAGTTTGAAAACAGGCTGGCCAACCACCGGGACCGTTTTTTAAGAACGAAGCGTTTCCATTTTCGAAATTTAGCAACCTGCAGTGGGAAATAAAGGGCGCTGGAAAATTTACCGGCGGTGTAATTAATTTTGATGACCTTCTTAAACTTGGAAAGTTGAAAAAACCAGGAGGAGATTCTCTTGTTTTAACCACCCAAATTTACAGTGACCAGGCAAAAAACATCAATGCCTGGATAGGTTTTGAAACACCCGAGCGTTCTACACGAAAAAGCGCGGGTTTACCCAAAACGGGCGAATGGGACGCTAATGGAGGCTACATTAAAATAAATGGGGTTGCTGCACCGGCGCCCGTGTTTAGCTCACCAGGCAGCTATCGGTATCTGGAGCACACCTGGTTTTCGCCAGCCAATGAAATCCCGTTTACCGACGAGGAATTTTATTGGACCAGAAAGCCTTCTAAAATTTCATTAAAGAAAGGCTGGAACGATATAGAAGTGGTATCAAAACGATCTTATAAAAAACAGAACTGGATGTTTGCATTGGTACCGGTAGAACTTAACCAGGATGGAAAGTGGACGGAAATCAATGAACCGGGCCCGGGTTACCGGGCGTTTAAATAAGGCGTATAGTACTTGTACTAAAAATTGGGTTAAGAGGATTGAATTGTTCGCTTGCCCCGGAGTGAATGAAAACAGATTGGGGAGGATTCCCGCAGACCGGTTAAAGAAGCACCTCTTGTTCAATGTTTATCAACAATGGTGCTTAATGCATCGAATAACACTTGCTTAATATTTTTTATATGCGTTTCATATTATCTGTTGTTGCCTGCTGTTGGTCAGTTGCCATTTATGGGCAATCGGCTTCTCATAAAATTCAGCATACCATTCGTATTGATGCTTCGGATAGCAAAGAGCGGATTATTGAGAAAGCGGCCCATGTTGTCCCAACAAAAAACCAGTTGGCAGCTTTGAAAAATGAATTTATTGCATTTGTGCATTTTGGTCCCAATACTTTCACACGCATGGAATGGGGCAATGGCAAAGAAGATCCCGCTATATTTGATTTAAAAGAATTGAACACCGACCAGTGGTGTGACGCAATGAAATCCGCCGGGATGAAGATGGTCATATTTACGGCAAAACACCATGATGGTTTTGTGCTTTGGCAGAGCCGTTATACCAAACATGGCATCATGTCAACCGGCTTTCGTAATGGCAAGGGGATGTATTAAAAGACCTTTCTGCATCCTGCAAAAAATATGGCTTAAAATTAGGTGTCTATTTATCGCCGGCGGACCTATTTCAGATTGAGAATGCGGAAGGACTGTACGGAAACCTAAGTAAATATACGCAGCGCACAATCCCCGGGAAATACCAGGCCGCCCGTTTTCCAATAAAAACAAATTTGAATTTATTGTAGATGACTATAATGAATACTTCCTAAATCAACTCTTTGAATTATTAACCGAGTACGGGCCTATAGATGAAGTTTGGTTTGACGGGGCACACCCTAAAACAAAAGGTGGTCAGCAATATAACTATACAGCATGGAAAGAATTAATACACAAGCTCGCTCCGGGAGCTGTGATATTTGGCAGAGAGGATGTGCGTTGGTGCGGCAACGAATCGGGCAGTACCAGGGCAACAGAATGGAACGTGATCTCCTATATGGAAAACCCTGACACAGCAGCCCATTTCCCAGATATGACCGCTGAAGATATCGGTAGTCGCAGTCAGCTATATGGGGCCAGATTCTTACACTATCAACAGGCAGAAACCAATACTTCTATACGTGAAGGCTGGTTTTATCGAGACGATACCCATCAGAAAGTAAGAAGTGCAGACGACGTATTTGACATCTATGAACGATCAGTAGGTGGCAATTCAACTTTCTTATTAAATATACCACCTAACAGGGATGGTAAGTTTTCTGTTGAAGATGTGAAAGTGCTGAAAGAAGTAGGTAAGCGAATCAACGACACCTATGGAGCCAATCTTTTCGAAAAGTCTGATTTGAAAACTCAATTACGGGACGATAACCTTAATACCTTTCTAACATCCGATAATAAAGATATCATCATCACCCTGCCCAAAGCGGTTACAATAAACCGCCTCTTAATCCAGGAGCCGATCCATCAACTTAGCGAACGTATAGAAAAACACGCAATCGATGCATGGATGGATAATAGCTGGAAAGAAATTGCAGCCGCTTCCAATGTTGGATATAAAAGAATATTACGTTTTCCTGAAGTGACTTCCTCCAAATTTCGGATAAGATGGTTACAAAGCAGGCTTAAACCTGCGATTGCAACTATTGGGGCCTATCTGTACAAAACCAGGCCACCACAATTACAGGTTTTCAGGAATAGTGATGGTAAAGTTGTGATTCAACCAGTAGTATCTGAGTTTAATTGGAAACCGCATGGAGAAAACACCAGTAAGAATCTAAACAAAGGGATGCAAATATTTTATACAACCAATGGCGGGGAACCCACTACCAAAAGCCAGATATATTCAACACCGTTTGAATGGTCAAAAGGTACTATAAAGGCAATTGCGGTGATTAATCAGGAACAGGGTCCGATTGTTTCTGAAACGATAAGCCTTTCAAAATTAAACTGGAAAATTATAGGCACAGATAGTGAATCGCAATCTAACAGTGCCCGGTTTTCAATTGATGGAAATAAACAAACCTGGTGGGAATCGAAGCCGTCGCCCGAAAAACATTTCCTGGCGATAGACCTGGGTAAGAAATATAATATAAACGCTTTTGCCTACACACCCCAAACCAGGTACAGGAGAGGTATGTTAGCAAAAGGCATTATTGAAGTAAGCGACGACAGCGTCAGCTGGCAAAAAGCCGGCGATTTTGAATTTGGAAATCTCATTAATGATCCCTCAACCCGTAAGCATTTTTTTAACAGGCCTGTTATCGCCAGGTATATACGCATCAAAGCCATTCAAACGGGTAGTGAAGATCAATTAGCAATAGCTGAACTGGACTTTTTGAAGATTAAAAGGAATAATTTTAAATCAGGATCGTATACTAAATCTTAAATAGCGCGCATCATTGAAGTTGTAGCTTTTACCTTATTTTTTTCATTTTATGTCTTTGTTTTGAATCCTGCAGGAGGAAAAATCAATATCCCATCCTTAGCGTTAAGATCTGCTTACGGTACAAAAAAATAAGCGTAATCAGTTTGCCGGGACGTAAAGATAGAATAGAGTTCAGGCAAGAAATTACCCGGTCAGCCCTACCTTAATTTTATATTTGTAATATTACCTGTACTTGCGCTCAACAATATTTTGAAAATTTAAGTATGTCATTAAAAAAGATTTTTCAAATCCTCGTTTTCGTTTTTATCTATACATGCTGCAAAGGGCAAAACCCCTCTCCCAACATTATTGTGTTTCTGGTAGACGATATGGGATGGCAAGATAGTTCAGAGCCCTTCTGGACGCAAAAAACTGACTTTAACAAGCGATACAAAACTCCTAATATGGAAAGGCTGGCCAGGGAAGGCATGAAATTCACCAACGCTTATGCAGCGCCTGTTTGCACGCCTTCAAGAACAGCAATGCTATCGGGTATGAGCCCGGCCCATTTAAGAATTACCAATTGGACTTCAGTACAGAAAAATAAAAATACAGATGCATACGACGACCAATTCTCGGCGGCCGACTGGAATATGAATGGTCTGAGCCCTGTGCCCGGAATACTTAAAACAGCTTATGCCACTACCTTCCCGCAAATACTAAAGGATGCGGGCTATTTTACCATTCATGTGGGGAAGGCTCACTGGGCCAGCGCAGGCACCCCGGTTCCAATCCTTATAACATGGGCTTTATGGTAAACATATCGGGGCATGCAGCCGGACACCCCAGAAGTTACCTGCCCCAGGAAAATTATGGAAACCTGATGCCCCATCCTACACTAAGAGAAGTGCCTGATCTTGAAGAATATTTTGGAACCGATACCTTTTTAACCGAGGCACTCACCCTGGAAGCCTTAAAAACCCTGGAGCAGCCTATTAAAAATAAGCAGCCTTTTTTCCTCAACATGGCCCATTATGCGGTTCATACACCGATCACAGCCGACAAGCGCTTTGTCAAAAACTATCTGGATGCAGGGCTTGACTCTACGGAAGCCGCTTATGCCAGTTTGCTGGAAGGCATGGATAAAAGTCTTGGAGATATCATGAATTATTTAAAGAAAAAGGGCGTTGAGAACAACACGGTAATATTATTTATGAGCGATAATGGCGGCCTTAGTATAAACCCTGAAAGAAGCGGCAAATCTCATACCCAGAACCTGCCATTAAAAGCAGGGAAAGGTTCGGTGTACGAAGGGGGATTCGTGAGCCCATGATTGTTAAATACCCGGCACTTGTAAAACCGGCTACAGTTACTCATCAGTATGTTATCATAGAAGATTTCTTTCCAACTATACTGGAGCTGGCGGGGATTAAGGATTATAAAACCGTACAAAAAGTAGACGGCATCAGCTTTGTACCCTTTTTAAAAAATCCTTCCCTAAAAAATGATACCAGGGCCTTAATCTGGCATTATCCCAATAAATGGCAAAACACCCTTGAGTACGGCATCAACTATTTCAGCGCGATCAGGCAGGGCGATTGGAAATTAGTGTACAACTTAAGAAATAATACAGCCCAACTCTATAACCTCAAAGACGATATCGGCGAACATAAAGACCTGTTCAATACAGCACCTGCTAAAGCAAAAGAACTTACGGAGTTATTGGGAACAAGACTGAAAGAAATGAATGCATCAATGCCTGTTAATAGAGAGACAGGAGAGCATGTAGCCTGGCCGGGTAAATGATCTTCCTGATGTTTGCTCAATAAATCTTTCTGATCATTCCTGCCTTATTTAATCTTGAAACCAGAACACAGTACAAAACCCGCAGGAAAAGCTTTTGAAACTGTGCCGCCAACCGCGCGGCGTCGAATAAAAAATAAAATAAAACGGATGAAAAAAAATTTACTGGCTCTTGCCTTTCTTTTAATCAGTTTTAGCGCGCTATGTCAATCTAAAATAAAAATTGCCTGTGTGGGTAACAGTATTACCTGGGGAATGGGAACAGCAGACCGCGAACATAATAATTACCCACGCAATTGCAAAATATGCTGGGAGATAAATATGAGGTAATGAACTTTGGGCGCAGCGGTGCCACGCTGGCCAAAGGAACCAACAATTCCTACTGGGATTCAAAGGAATATCTCCAGGCGCTATCCTCTCGTCCGGATATTGTTTTCATTAAACTCGGCACCAATGACAGTAAGGCGCAATACGCTTCTTTTTACAATCAGTTTGAAGCAGACTATAAAGAAATGATCAACTCATTTAAAAGCCTTCCATCTAAACCGCGTGTGGTATTACTATTACCTATAGCTTCATTTATTACCGATACAGGAGCCGCTAATGCCATAGTTAGTGCGTCCTTGCTAAAAAATATCATTCCCCGCATTCAAAAAGTGGCTTACGGAGAAAAAACTGAATTGATTGATTTGTTTCCCTTGTTCGTGGATAAGCCCGGGCTTTATACTGACAAAATACACCCCTCCTCTATTGGTGCTACAGTGATCGCCAGGCGGGTTTATGAGGCCGTTAAATCAACCCCTGAAAAAGAATTCAACCTTTTTTCAAATATGAAAGAACAGGTTACCATTTCCCCTTTTAATGGTTTTGATTGCGCTGACTTTAAGTACGCGGGGCGCGATTGCAAAGTAGTAAAACCAAGAGTAGTTGCTAAAGGCCGCCCATGGGTTTGGCGGGCCAGGTTTTGGGGACACGAGCCTCAGGCTGATATTTCTTTGCTGGAACGGGGATTTCATATTGTTTATTGCGATGTAGCAGAACTATTCGGTAATTCCGAGGCCATTAATATCTGGAATAAGTTTTATTCACTGATGAGGCGATGCGGATTATCGAAGAAAGTTGCATTAGAAGCAATGAGTCGCGGGGGCGTGTATGTGTATAACTGGGCCCTGGCAAATCCGGGAAAGGTAGCTTGCATCTATGCAGACGCACCGGTTTTGGATTTAAAAAGCTGGCCGGGAGGCAAAAAAATTCGGGTGCAAGGGAACCCTGGGAAGCTTTCAAAAAGATTATCATCTTACCGAAGAACAAGCCCTCCTTTTCAAAGGAAGTCCGTTAGATCATGCAGAGCAAATAGCTAAGCTGGGCTTTCCCATGCTACACGTAGTTGGAGATGCCGATGATATAGTGCCCGTAAAAGAAAATACAGAACCATTTGAGAAAAGAGTTAAAGCTGCCGGCGGAAACATTAACGTGATTCATAAGCCGGGAGTCAACCATCATCCACATAGCCTACAGGATCCCACTCCTATAACTAATTTCATCCTGGCTGCTACAGGTCAGAAAACAAACTTTGCTGCCATTGCGGCACCTGGATCGGAATATCGCTCCGGTGCAGGATGGATAGAAGGGAAAGGCTGGTGGGCGCAAAAATCAGATATCGATAGTTTGATACAGGCATCCAATCCTGATATTATTTTCCTTGGCAATTCAATAACGCAAGGTACAGGTGGTCACAGAACTTACGTTACCTATAAACCTGGCTTTTCAATATTCGATAGTTTGTTTTCGAACTATAAATGGGAAAACGCCGGTATTTCGGGAGATCGTACACAAAATATTCTATTTCGATTGCAAAATGGCACATTTAAATATGCTCAACCCAAAGTAATCGTTGTAACGATCGGCGTAAACAATTTTATTGATAATGATAGTCCCGAAGAAATCGTGACTGGAATTATGGCCATTGCTCAATGGATAAAAGATAATATGCCTTTATCAAAGTTAATATTGACAGGCCCCTTGCCCACCGGGCTCAGGCAAACTGACGAACGCCGGAAAAAATTCGAACAGATACATGCTCTGTTAGCAAAGCGTTCACATCATCCTTACCTCTATCTCCCGCTATACGACATTTTTACTTTGACTAACGGCGATCTGGACCCATTAAAATACGCTTCAGACGGGATACATTTACTACCCGGCGGTTATCGTATTTGGGGTACCACCATACAGTCCCATATAACAAAATTAATGAGGAAACAAAATTGAATCTGTCCTCAAACTCATCCGGATATTAAAGAAAGAGAAGCCCGTTGTACCCGGTAAAATTTGTATTTTAGTAAGATTTGATAAATCATATCAACCTCCGATGTTTAGATCCTTAGTCTCAAATAAGAACGCCGTGAAATATTTTTTCCCGTTTCAATGATGGTTACGCTCTCCTGGTTACCAGGTTTGAATGGAGTCGCGCAAAATGCGCCACTTTCAGCAAAGCCCAATATCCTTTTGATTTTTGCTGACGACCTCGGTTATATGGATTGCGGGTTCAATGGAAGTAAGATCATGAAAACACCTCATATAGATGCGCTGTCTAAAAATGGAATGGTTTTTAACAATGCCTACGCAGGAGCAGGCAACTGTGCACCCAGCCGGGCTACAATGATCAGCGGTAAATATACGCCACGCCATGGTGTTTATGCCGTGGGGAGTACCACACGCGGACCAGTAGCGCAAATGCGGCTGGTTCCCGTGCGCAATACAACCTCCTTAAACCCCTCATTTTACACCATTGCCGAAGCCCTGCGGGAGCAGGGTTATGCTACAGCTATTTTTGGAAAATGGCACCTGGGTGAGTCACAGGATACCAAGCCTGAAGCACAGGGATTTGATGAATATGTAGAAAGTCAAAAGCGCAACATAGAAGACGATCCGAAAGGAATGTTTTCGCTGACAAACGCCGCCATACAATTTATGGCAAAACAAAAAGGAAAACCCTTTTTCGCCTACCTATCTCATCATGCCATCCATTCCAAACTGGAAGCGAGAGCCGAGAGCGTGGCGCTGTTCAGAAAACAAGGTCTTAATGAAAAACAGGCATTATACGCCGCCTGTACATACGACTTTGACTCCAGTGTGGGTATACTTCTTGATTTTCTTAAAGCATCGGGCCTGGATAAAAATACCCTGGTGATATTCACCAGTGACAATGGTGCCACCCAGCAATCCCCGCAAGAGCCTTTAAGAGGCAATAAGGGTTCCTATTACGAAGGCGGCATACGGGAACCTTTCATTGCGTACTGGCCCGGCCAGATAAAGAACGGTACTGTAAATTCAACACCAATTATCAATCTGGACCTGTATCCTACGTTTATGGCCCTGGCCGGCAATGCCCAATATAAAAGTGATGGTGAAAACCTGCTGCCCCTTATGTTAGGTCAAAAAATACCACGATAAGAAAATCTATCTATTGGTATTTTCCTGGCTATCTCGACAATCCTGTCATCAGGGGAGAGAGATAAGGTGTTTCGGTCAAGGCCGGTAGCTGTAATCAGGAAAGGCGATTTTAAACTTCATTTATACCTCGAGGAATGGCTGCTGGATGGAGGAAAGGCCAGGCTTCATAACAATAAGGCTATTGAATTATATAATATCAGGACCGATAAAGGTGAGCATACTGATTTATCCCATTCGCATGTGGCTCAAAGAAACGAGCTTTTAAACGAGTTACTACAATGGATGAACAATACAGGGGCTCCATTACCCACCAGGATCACCACCTCCAACAAGCCGGTAGCCGGAAACGTGGCGGGAGAAAACTAAGTTGAAATACATTTATGGGATAAAGGTGCGCACTGCAAACAGGAACATTGAATATACCGGTAACTGATAAGCACTAAAAAACATTCTCTTTTAAGAAATAATATTTCCTTTAAAGAAACTTAGCTCCGTTTAGTGGTATCTTTGATTGTTATCAAAACACGGTCATTGTATGAAACCTAAGCTTTTACTCTTTGTATTGCTTACTACATTTTTTAATGCGTACACGCAGCATCTAAAATGGCACAACCCTGAGCAGGAAGGCTATCCGGTTGTAGAAGGCCGTGGCTGGCAAACCGGCCTTGCTGATTTTTACGACCGGCTGCCCGCAAAAGCAAAAGCAACAGTTAGAAAAGAAGTATGGTCGCTGGCAAAAAATAGTGCCGGTAATTATATAAAGTTCCGTAGTAATGCCAATACCATCATGGTACGCTTCCAGGTAACCAATGGGTGGGCAATGAATCATATGCGGCAACCGGTGTTAGTGGTGTGGATCTGTATGCAAAAGATATAAATGGACATTGGCACTGGGCCGCAGGCAATTTTAATTTTGATGATACGATCACTTACCGGTTCAGTAATATTGTTACAAATGTTCCCCTGCAGGAATTCAGGCTGTATTTACCTTTATACAACTCACTTAAATGGTTACAGGTAGGTGTAGCCGATGAAACTAGTTTTTCGTTTATAGAAGCCAATACAAAAGCCCCTGTTGTATTGTACGGCACTTCTATTATGCAGGGAGCCTGTGCCAGCAGGCCTGGTTTGGCATGGACCAACATACTGGGAAGAAGACTGGATGCGCCCCTGGTTAATTTAGGCTTTTCAGGAAACGGGCGACTGGAACCTGAATTGGCACATCTGTTAACTGAACTGGATGCCCGGCTTTTTGTGCTGGATTGTCAGCCTAACCTGTATGATAAAAAATATACACCGAAGCCGAAATTGATAAAAGAATCAGGCATACAATAGCAGCTCTACGGGCGAAACATCCCGTTACACCTATTTTACTGGTTGAACACTGCTGTGGTAGCCCCGATGTAAGTATGGATACTTTATTATCAAATAACTATAAATGGACGAGTGATGTGTTGAGCCGGGTTTTTATGCCTTGAAAAAGAGGGCCATAAAAATATCTACCAGCTTACTGCAAAAGAAATTGGTTTTGATGAAGAGGATACTGTAGATGGGACGCATCCAAACGACATTGGCATGGCCAAATATGCAGATGCATATGAAAAAAGATCAGGTCGATACTAAAAAAGAGCTAAGGCAATTATTTAACAGACAGATCGACATTGGTATGCTTTTATAGGCATCAAACTTACATCGTCCTCGTTGAAAGTACCGCCCATCGGTGTCGACGGCCTGCGAAAAATACATCGGATACAGCAACCACAAATACCTGCAAAGCAGCAGTATCATTTTTGCATATAATCGACACGATTATCAAAAAAAGGGTAATTTAGTTTAAAGTTCTCATTGATGAAGCCTCAACTTATAGACGTATCTCTGGCGGGTACCAAAACGATTCGCATTAAAAGGGTGGAACAGGCTTTCCTGGACACACCTTTTCATTTTCATCATCTTTGTGAATTGGTATGGATAGAAAAAGTTTTGGGAAACGAATCGTTGGAGATAGTGTCGACAATTTTGAGGGTGGCGACCTGGTATTAATGGGCCCTAACCTGCCTCATATATGGCAGAATGATGAAACATTTTTTTGCGAGCCCGATGAAGCCAATGTAAAATCAACAGTAATTTATTTCCCCCCGATTTCCTGCTAAATCTGACAGATGAAATAGAGCTGCTGAATCCTATAAAACAGCTGGTTGAAAGATCTTACAGAGGCCTTGTATTCACCGGAACTACAAAACAACAAGTAATTGACAAGCTGGCCACCATATCCAGGGAGCATGATCTCAGCAAAATAATTTCCTTTCTCGAATTGATCCGCTTATTATCTTCTTCTGAAGAGTATAGCTACCTGGCCAGCGTCTCTTATAAAAACCTCTACGAAGAAAAGGACACCGGTCGTATAAATATGGTGTATAAATACCTGATGCAAAACTTCCAGGATGACATTTCCCTGCAGGAAGTTGCGAATCTTTGTAATATGACGCCAAGTGCATTTTGCAGGTATTTTAAAAGCCGCACACAAAAGTCCGTTATCCAGTTTTTGAACGAATTAAGAATAGGGCATGCATCTAAATTACTGCTGAACGAGCGCTACTCTATTTCTGATGTATGTTACGAGTGTGGTTATAACAGCATAGCAAACTTTAATAAGTTCTTTAAATCCATTAAAAAAACCACGCCTTCTGAATACCGGAAAAATTCAAAGAAAACCCAAACACTATAAACGGCTGCTTTCCCCGGGAACGAAAAATTTGCAATCAGGATTATTTTTCATAACCCTTTAAATATGCGCGAAATAAGCAATTTGCTGTAGTAGCTTTTCACATCAAAATAGCTGCCCTTTAATAGCGCGCCATACCACTTCTGCAAATTATTTGTAACAATATCCGCTTGTGTAATTGATCCGCTATACCTATGATACCATTATTGTATCAAATTAAAGCAGCTATCCAAACAGCTATAATTGATGTTGAGCCCTTGCGGTTTACTAGATAAAATTATCTAACAATTAGGCAATATAACATTAGAAAACCGCTCACTCACAGCTGATATTTACCAAAATGTTTTATATGGAAAAACTTCTAAAATTATGCCTGTTAATGGGTATACTCTGCCTGGGGAAACTGTTAGCGGCCCAAACGCCTGTTATATCAGGAACGGTAAAGGATGAAAGTACGGGTTCACCCTTATCGGGAGTCACCGTTACGCTCAAAAATACTTCAACAGCAACTATCACTGATCAAAACGGCAACTTTACGCTGGCTATTTCTGCCGCCACCAGGTCGGTTACCGTTTTATGTACTATGGTAGGTTATCAGAGTAAGGAAGTAGAGATAAATACGGGGGCCGCAGCGTCCATCTCGTTATCACCCGCTTCCTCCAACCTCGATGAAGTGGTAGTGGTGGGGTATGGCACCCAAAAGAAGGTAAATCTGAGCGGGGCAGTCAATACAGTTGACAAAAAGCTGCTTACCAACCGGCCTGTTACATCGTTAACCAATGCGTTACAGGGCACCGTACCCGGGGTAGCGGTACAATCAAGACCCGGTGATGTAGGGAACGACCTGGGTGCTATTAATGTACGCGGGCGCGGTAATACCGGTTCATCCTCGCCTTTATTTGTCGTAGATGGAGTGATAGTTCAAGCCGGGGATTTTGCCCGCATTAATCCCAACGACGTTGAAAATGTATCTATTCTAAAAGATGCTTCCGCATCTGCCATTTACGGGTCAAGAGCGGCTTATGGTGTCATATTGGTTACAACAAAAAAGGAGGAGGTAACTTTCGTTTAAATTACAATGCCTATTATGGAAAGCAGTCGGCTATATATCTTCCCGATTTTACAGACGCAACAAATTACGCGCTACTTTATAATGAAGTAGAAACTAATGCCGGAAGAGCCCCGAGGTTTTCGAACGGAATTTTAGACACCATCAGGAATCAGCTAAACCCCGACTATTATCCTGATAATAACTGGTATGATCTGACCTTGAGAAAAAATGCGCCCATCATGGAACATCAGCTAAATGTATCGGGAGGAGATCGGGTTAAATATTATTTAAGCGGCGCGTATTTTTTACAAAACTCACTAATACCAGGAAAAGATTTGCGGAGATACTCGGTTCGTGCCAATACAGAAGCCAAATTATCTGAAAAATTCAAGGCCTCAAGTAACATTTCTTTTATCAGGGATGGTTTTAACAATGATCAGGGAAATATCGACTTCACCGGCCTCTCCAGGTTAACACCATTGAATGTTGCCAGGCATAGCGATGGCACCTGGGGCAGCATTAACGCCGGGGCCGTAGATGCAGCTCTGGCCTCAGGCAATACTTTGCGCAGGTTGGCAGAAGGTGGGCGCAGCTCCTATAATACCAACAGGTTTATTGGCACCCTTAACGGAACTTATACACCTATCAAAGGACTGGATATAAGTGGTCTGTTTTCTTATAATTTCATGAACTATGTTACAAGTACATTTGCCAATACAATGACACCCATTGTAAATTTCATTAACAAGCAGCCGCTGACATCGACTGCTGTAACCGTAAACCAGCTGGATGAACAATGGCAGAACACTTCCAATATTCTCGGCCAATTAACGGCAGCCTATAGTTACCAGCTCAACGCGCATAATTTTAACATACTCGGTGGTACTTCTTATGAAAATTTCAAAGACAGGTTTATAAGGGTAATCAGGAAAAACTTTGTCAATAATGATCTTGATGCGATCAACGCAGGTTCAGCCAATCCCCTGAATACGACGGCTACAGGCAATATTCAACAAAGAGCATTTCGCTCTTATTTCGGCAGGTTAAACTATGCATACAACAACAGGTATCTTTTTGAGGCCAGCTTAAGAAATGACGCGTCCTCTCAGTTTGCGCCGGGCAACCGGGTAGGATGGTATCCCTCTGCATCATTCGCCTGGCGTATTTCGCAGGAAAACTTCATGAAAAATGTTTCCATTGTAAATGAACTTAAACTAAGGTTATCTGCCGGTAAACTGGGCAATGTAAATAATGTAGGCTATTATGATTTTTATGACGGGCTTGGTACCGGTACCGTGGTAATTCTGGATCAAACAAAGCAGGATGGGGTATTTCCCGCCAAATTGCCCAACCCTTTATTAACCTGGGAAAAAGTAGACATGTATAATGTCGGCATTGATGCAACACTATTCAAAGGCCTGAACTTGCAGGTAGATCTGTTTAATAAATTAACCAAGGATATTTTGCTCAGCAACCCCGACATACCTGCAGAAGGAGGTTTAACAGACACCCAAAACCCTTCTATTAATATAGGCCAGGTTAGAAATACCGGATTTGAATTCATAGCCAATTATAATGGCAAAATAAACAGTCTTACCTACACTATTGGTGGTAACATCAGCCAGATATGGAACAAAGTGGTGGATTTAGGAAAAGTGGAACAAACCGCACCCAGCGGATATTATGTAAACAGGGTTGGAGAAGCCATAGGTTCATTCTTTATGTACGAGAGCAACGGTTTTTATGAATCGGATGCAGAAGCACAGAAATACAATCCTGCTGCCAAAGCCGGCGACATCAGGTATGTGGACCAGAATAATGACGGTGTCATTAACGGAGACGACCGGATCATAGCAGGTAACGACGTACCCTATTTCATATACGGTCTGAATCTGAATGTAAGCTATAAAAATTTTGATTTTACAGCTATCGGAAGTGGTGTAAAAAATGTTAAGGTATACCTGGAAGCTGAAGCTTCGCAGGCGTTCTTCAATGGTGCCGGTGTAAAAATTATGTGCTCGACAGGTGGACGATCGACAATCCAAGTCAGACCGCCTCCTACCCCCGCCTGTCAAGGTCTGGAACAGTAAATTTTGCAACCTCCGATTTCTGGTTATTTAATGCGGATTATTTCAGGATCAGGTCATTATCCCTCGGATACACCCTACCACAGCAAGTGCTGGAAAAAGCTGGTTTAAAGGGCCTGAGAGTATATGTATCTTCCTACAATCCCTTTACATTCAGAGGTGACAAGCGACTAAAGGATTTCGATCCGGAGTCGGCTTCACAACGCTCCACCTATCCTGCGGTAAAATCTTATTCGTTCGGATTAAATGTAACCTTATAAGCGGTTATACCAACCACGATGTAAATATTCAAATAGCAAAAAATGAAACAACTACTTTATACTTTAATAATATCTTCTGCACTGTTAACGGTAGCCTGTTCCAAGAGTGCATTAGATTACAAGCCTAATGATCAATTGGCCAGTGTTACTTTCTGGAAGTCGGAGAACGATGTAAGGCTGGCTTTAAATGGCTGTTACGGTTATCTTGCCAATTCTTATAACAACGCTTATGACGATGGCGCAAGCGATAATGCCTACTGCCAATATCCCTGGGAGAGCAATGCTACCCGCATAGCAAGCGGCGATATCAACGCTACCCTGGACGCCGGCTATAACAGCCGGTACCAGTTTATCCGCCGCTACAATTATTTCCTGGACAATGTGGATAAAGCACAACTGGATGACGCTTTGAGCACCAGGTTTAAGTTGGAGTGCCGGGTATTACGTGCTATAACTTATTTCGATCTTATCCGTACCTTCGGCGACGTACCGCTGTTCAAAACCGGCTATGCCGACCCTCTGGAAACAGCAGTGTCCCCAACTCCCCAAACTGAGGTTTTGGCATTTATTATTTCAGAGTTAAAAGAAGCCGCCGCTACACTTCCCGCAAACTATGCGGGGGCACTTCTGTTGAAAAAGGCAGGATTACCCGCGGAGCTGCATGGGCCATACTTACACGGGTACAACTTCACTACGGAATGTGGGCCGACGCTGCCGCTACGGCACAGCTGGTAATGGGGGCAGGCTATAAATTATTCAGGAAAGCAACGCTCGATGCAGGCGACGTGCGCGATGATTACAGCACATGGATAACATTTTCTGATCAGAGTGCAAAAGATAAATTCTACAAGGGGCTGGCCAGTTATCAGCAGCAGTTTTGGATCGCAAATGAATCCAATGATGAAGTGATCCTTGCGTCACAAAATATTACAGAAGGCACGAGTTATGCACCATTCGGAAACGGGCTCCGATTGCTGTTCTCCAACGGCGTAATGGGCGGATGGAGCTCTATTACACCCACGCAGGAACTTGTAAACGCTTACTGGGATAAAAATGGCAATGCATTCACCCCTCCAACTGCTGCTGTAAGAGCCGCTAACTTCAATAAAGGCGGTACACCCAATGCAGCCTACCTGGATGAGTTTAAAAACCGCGATACCCGCCTGTATGCAAGCATTCTTTTTCCACGCGCCACATGGGATCAGTATAAAGCCGGCTTCATATTCAACTGGGCAGGCGGAGGCAGCAGTAATAGTATGACAGGCTATAACTTCCGGAAGCTTTTCGATATCAAATCCCTCGAAAGCAGTCTTGAATTTGATGCGGCCGAAGATTTCCCGATCATCCGCTACGCTGAAGTATTACTGAGCTATGCTGAAGCAAAAAATGAAGCTACGGGTCCTGACGCTTCCATATACACCGCACTAAACGATATTCGCGACAGATGCGGGATGCCTGCCATAAATACCTCGGCTTACAATACAAAGGAAAAGTTGAGAGAGTTGATCCATAATGAACGTCGTATTGAACTGGCCGGGGAAGGGCAACGGTACTACGATATCAGAAGATGGAAGATAGCTCCGTCAGTAATGAAAACAACCTACGATATATCCAACGCCGCTGTTCAGGAAAGGGTTTGGCAAGACAAATTCAACCTGATGCCTTATCCCCAGACAGCACTAGACCGCAACAGTAATTTGAAAGCTGTACAACAATCTAAAGGTTACTAAACCGCCCTGATACCTGTTAAAGTGCCCCGGCAGATAAGTTCTGACCGGGGTTCCTTTTGGTTGGCCCAAAAAGGCAAAATTGTGTAGATAATGAATAATTTTAGTATAGATAACCCTGTTATCCCGGGCTAAATTCGCCAATAATTCAATGATACTAAATGAATGTTATTAAAAATTGGCTGTCCTGCGTTCCGTTGATTCTGTTTGCCTGCTTTTCATACGCGCAACCCTATATGGCCGGCAATCGGGAGCACCTGCCGCCGGGGCCGGTACAGGTAACCGGAGTTGTCAATCCTATAAAAAGCCTTGATGGCCAATGGGAGATTAACCTGAATCCTGCGGCCAATGCTATGACCGACAACAGCGCTTCGGCCGGGTGGCGCATCATACAAGTGCCGGGCGAAGCAATGATGCAGGGCTTTAAGATACAACACGACACGGCTTTTATCTATCGTAAAAAACTGCCTGCTATTATTAACACCACCGGCAAACGGCATGTTATCCGTTTTAATGGGGTATATAACCATGCCAAAGTATATTGTAACGGCAAGCTGGTACGTGAACATTTTGGAGGCTTTACTGCCTGGGATGCAGATATCACTAAGTTCGTTAAACCCGGGCAGGATAACTGGCTGCATGTATCGGTAACAGACAGGGCTGATGATATTTCTTATGCTTCCGGCTATGCACATCATCCTATCGGTGGTATAACCCGTAAGGTGCAGTATATCCTACTTCCGGATAACCCGGTAACTCACGTATATGCCAGTGCCGGGCTTACCAATAATTACAGCGATGGAACATTGCGCATTGAAACCCGTTTACTACAACCCGGGAAAGCGATGATTGAGTATGAGCTTGCAGATGCTTACGGTAAAAAAATATGGAACAGCGCGCGAAGCTTAAAGCAGGATGGAGACAGATGGCATGACAGTACGGTGGTCCCCGGCATTAAAACCTGGACCGCCGAAAGTCCTAACCTCTACAAGCTTACCTTAAGGGTAACGCAAAACGAACAATTGCAGGAGACCATCGTGCAACAACTGGGTTTCAGAAGCATAGAGATCAATAAAGACAATGAAATGCTGGTGAACGGGAAAACCGTAAAGCTCCGGGGCGCCTGCCGCCACGATATGCATCCTACATTGGGCCGCAGTACCAACCGTGTGCAGGATAGCCTGGATGTGGTGCTGACAAAGGAAGCCAATATGAATTTTATCCGCACCTCACATTATCCCCCATCTGAAGATTTCCTTGAATTCTGCGATCGATATGGGGTGTATGTGCAGGAAGAAACCGCCATCTGTTTTGTGCTGGACTGGCGCACGGACCCGTATATAAAATATTATAAGACTATGGATGATCCGGCATTTACGGACCGCTACCTGGGGCAGCTAAGCGAAATGATCGACCGCGACAGGAATCATGCTGCAGTAGTGATGTGGTCGATAGGAAATGAAAGCTGGTATGGTACTAACTTTCAAAAAGAATATGAGTTTGTAAAATCCGTTGACGCTACCCGCCCCGTTTCATGGTCATTTCCTGCTACAGCCCTGGATAAAGGCAAACGCAATTTCGACATACTGGTATCGCATTATCCCGCATATAACGGATCGCACAGCGACCTTGGTAAATACGAGAAAAACATGAAAGCTGAGCTGCCTATCATCGGCGATGAATGGGCGCATGTTACCTGCTATAATACGGACCTTAGCTTTTATGATCCGAATGTCAAGGATTTCTGGGGAAGAAGCTTAGACTCTATTTGGTCCTACCGCTTTGATGTAAAAGGTTATCTCGGCGGCGCTATCTGGGGCATGATCGATGAAACATTTGAAATGAAAGACACTACCGTGGGCTATGGTCCCTGGGGCATTGTGGATACCTGGCGCAGGAAAAAGCAGAGTTCTGGAATACTAAAAAAGCGTACTCCCCGGTTCGGCTGCAATTGCAGGACCTCAAACCCGAAAAAGGGATGATTACAATACCAATACATAACCGCTTTGACCATACCAACCTGAGAAACATTCAGGCCATCATTGTAACCGGCAAGCAGAAAAAGGTATTGCCCTTACCCGATGTAGCGCCGCATGCCATGGGTACTATTATCCTGCCTGCCAGTAGTGCTGATTCGACCGTGTTGGTGCAGTTCAAAGACAGCAAGGGCGCCCTGATAGATGAAGAGTTGATCAGCTGGAGAACGGCGCCTCTGAAACCTTTGGTACCAAGCAAGGATAGTTTATGGTCTATAGAAAATAAAGAAGACCAGACGCTTTTAAAAAGCGGCAATATCCTGATAAGCATTAATACCAAAACAGGAACAATCAGCCAGGCCATGGTAGCCGGCCAGCTTGTTATAACCGGCAATCCCCTATTGGTAGTAAACCGGCCTCTGAATGCCGGTGTATTGAAAAATACGGATGGCATTTTCTCCGGCGATTATAAGATCAATAGTTTTAGCTTTGATGAAAAGAACCGGGAAGTATTCATCATTACTTCAAAGGGGCTGGTAGACACCTACCCCGTGGCTATGACCACTGCCCTGTATCCCAACGGACAGATGACCATTACCTATAGTGCTGATAGTATTCCCGCTTATACCTGGGATATAGGTGTAGGGATACCAGTTACCACGGCTTTTGATAAAATTTCCTGGAACCGTAAGGGATATTGGAGTACCTACCCGAAAGGCCATGTTTCAGCACTGACAGGCAGCGCAGCTAAAAGAACCAACAGCAAAGAAGTATATGGTTTAAGGCCCGGCTTTGAAGTAGCACAATCCATGAGAGATTTTATTTTAACCAAAGGAAAAGAAGCGCTGTACCGGGTAGACCTGCCCTCTACAGAAATATACAGGGCTAAAAAAGAAAATATTTATAGCTATACCGTATCGGGAGGAAAAACGGCCATCAGTGTTTTTAGTGACGGCAAACACGCCGCCAAAATGAATGTGCAAAAAGATGGCAGCCAACAATTACTGGTAAGCGATAAATGGGATTACTGGACGCTTAGCTGGGGAATTACCAGGGTACGCGCAACAGGAGTAAAAAAATGAGTGGCACTGTGCTGCTACAGCTGAAGTAAGGTGCAGACAGGAGATCATCTATTCTAAAAAATACATCATTCAATAAAATAAGCTGGCGCTTAATTATTATCATTTGAAATTTTTAATATATGCAATTAGTAAGCACACTCTGGCAAACCGATGACGAATTGTTCAGCATTGTGAAGGCGGAATTATATACCGCTGTTGTTGGTGATATTATGGATAAAATGGGACTGTTGCACCAGTTTCTTGCACCCCAGATACAGCCCCTACGGGAAGACATGTTTGTTGTAGGCCGCGCCATGACGGTACTGGAGGCCGATGTGGTATCCGACAGCAGCAGCCGGAACCCCGTGCTCAACCGCTCCTTTGGCCTGATGCTGGAAGCCCTTGATGACCTGAAAAAAATGAAGTATATGTTTGTACCGGAGCCTCCCCACTTATGCACTCTGGGGGAACTGATGGCCACGCGGGCCAAAATGCTCGGCGCTGCCGGCGCCGTGGTAGACGGTTACAGCCGCGATACCAAAGGCATCCTCGACCTGGATTTCCCAAGCTTCTCTTACGGACGCTATTCGCAGGACCAGGCCCCCGGGGCAAAGTGATCGATTTTCGTGTCCCGCTTAAAATGAATGGTGTTACCGTCAACCCAGGAGATATTATTGTGGGAGATCTGGACGGTGTATGTGTAGTACCCCGGGAAGCTGAAGAGGAAGTATTTAGCAAGGCTATAGAAAAGGCACGCGGCGAAAAAATGGTGCAAAAGAAAATACAGGAAGGGATGAGCGCAAGGGATGCCTTCGACAGGTTTGGCATCATGTAACACCCGGAGAGATTACGAACAAACAGCATCTCTGAAACAGTATAAAGACGCTGTACGCAACAGTTCCCGAAAAAATTATCAATGAAATTTTCCACTATACTCAAACAACTCCTGGCGCTACCCGTTATCGCATTGTCCTTATTATCCCAGCGCACAGCCGCCCAGGATATGCAAGCGATACCAACACTTACCCCTTTACCTCATGCATCGGAGGGAGTAGCGCAACCGGTAATATCCTTAAACGGAGAATGGGGCTTTACAAAGAACAATCAGTCTGCCGGCACGAAAATAAAAGTGCCCGGCGAGTGGGAAATGCAGGGCTATACCGTGCATGAAGGGGAAACTGCTCTATACACCAGGGCATTATCCATTCCCGCAGACTGGAAGGGTAAACGGATCAAAATACGTTTTGAAGGCGTAAGCTCTCATGCCATAGTTAAAGTGAATGGCAAAAAAGTGACAGAACATGAAGGCAGCTTCGTTCCGTTTGAAGCAGACATTACCAATGCCCTGCAACCGGCAGATAATGTTTTGCAGGTGGCCGTACAATCGCGCACCATCAGCGATATTCTTGCCTGTACTTCCCAATATGCCGTACATACCGTGGGCGGAATATTGCGCGACGTAACCCTAATGGCACTTCCACAGGAGCATATCAGCAGCATCGCTGTTGTTACTACGTTTGACAAAGAGTACAGGAAAGCGACACTGTCCCTCAATGTAGGTGCAACAACTACTTCCCCCTCCTACCTGTTTACGTTGCGCGATAAAGAAGGGAAACTGGTAGCGCAGCAGCAGTCTTCAGACCCCCGAACTAAAATTTCGAATCTTAATGTGCGCCACTGGAATCCCGAACAGCCTTACCTGTATGAGCTAACAACCGAATTACAACAAAAGGGTAAAACCCTTCAAACCCTGAAGCAAAAAGTAGGTTTCAGGGAAGTAGCAATTAAAAACGCCCGTGTGTACGTAAATGGTATGCCTGTCAAATTACATGGCGTGAACCGCCATTCCGTGCATCCTGTTACCGGGCGGAGTATAGATGCTTCCCTAGATGTACTGGATGCAGTGCTGTTCAGAGAAGCAAATTGCAATTTTATCCGCACTTCCCATTACCCACCTACTGAAGCATTTCTGAATGCCTGCGATTCTCTGGGTATTTTTGTTGAGGATGAGTCTTCCCTATGCTGGATACAGCACCATGCCTCTCCCATCTGGAAAAAATGGGATTACCGGGACCAGAAGTTCTTACCTTATATGATGGCGGCGAACCTTGAAAAAGTAGTAGCACATCGTAACCATCCATCGGTGATCATGTGGTCGCTGGGCAATGAAAGCGCCTGGAGCCCGCTTTGGGCAAAAGTAAATGAAGCGGTAAAGGCATTAGATCCTACACGACCTACCCTGATGCATGATCAGTGCTGGGGTGGCTTTAATAATTATGGCAATAAAGCCGATATAGCCAACTATCATTATCCAGGTATCAATGGCGGCCGGGCTACCGATACGATGAGCCGGCCTGTATTTTTTGGAGAATATGCGCACCTGGCTACCTATAACCGCAGAGAGCTGCTTACAGACCCCGGGCAGCGTGCTTTTTATGGGGAGCCGCTGGCAAAGATGTACGATTCTATGTACTACTATGAGAAATGCCTGGGCGGTGCTATCTGGAGTGGCATCGATGACGTTTTCCACATGCCCGACGGCCGCATTGTAGGTTATGGCCCCTGGGGACCCATAGATGCCTGGAGAAGAAAAAGCCCGAGTATTTTGGCATGAAAAAGCCTATAACCCGGTAAAGATCGTACAAGCAGACTGGTCCGGAAAAGGCAATGGGTACCTGCTGCTGCAGATAGAGAACCGGTACGATTTCACTTCTTTAAAGGACGTAGCCATAACGGCTGCCTTCGACGAACATGCACCGCAGCAAGTGAAAGCGGCTATCCCGCCCCATGGTAAAGGCACCATCAGGATCCCGCTGAAAAAGAGGCACGGCAATTAAGATTAAGATTTACCGATCCGCGCGGGTTTATCGCCAATGAAGAGCTATATGAGCTACAGCAGGATTTGTGGCAGGCGCAGTCACCCACCAGTAATTTTATCAATAGTTTTACTGAAAATGAAGCAGCTATACAAGTGGTGCAGGGAGATATTCGTTTTCTGATCAGCAAAAGCACCGGCATTATCACCAGCATTACAAAAGCCGGCAAGCTGCTGGTAACGCAGGGGCCGGTGTTCGCGGTGATACCACGCAACAGCGAAGATGGCGGTAAGCCCAATGTTGCGGGAGAAACCTACCAGAATAATATCTACCCCTTAAAAGGCTACCCGCTTTATACCATTTTTGCCAGTGATATAAAAGCACAGCAAACGGGTGATAGTATACTGGTTACCGGAACGGCAACTTTCTCCGACGGCAGCAAGGCCCATACATCCTATACTTTTGTGAGAAACCAGGTGAAAGTAAGTTACGAAATAGATTATAAAGGCAGCCTTGAGAATCCGTACCAGTATGGTATGCTGCTGCAGTTACCGCCGTATATGGACCGCTTAAGCTGGCACCGGAAGGGCGAATTTACTGCCTATCCCGAAAACGATATTGCACGCGAAAAAGGCAGCGCACTTCTGAATGCCCAACCTACCACAGGCGTGGAACCCTGGCGCGTGATACCACGCAGCGACTGGAAAGATGACGCAACAGAGCTGGGCAGCAATGACTTCCGGTCTACCAAAAAAATATATACCATGCCCAATTAAGTGATAAAACAGGCGAAGGTGTTAAAGCCTGGGGCTTTGGCCAACAGGCATCCCGAAGCTGGCTGCAGGATGAGCATATACAGTGGTTGATAGCAGACTATTGCAATAATGGTTCGGAACCTTTTTACGGCAGCCCCTTTACCGATGGCAGGATCAATATTAAAGGCAAGACATTGAAAGGCGGTATAGTACTGGAGTTTTAGCAAACGAATAACAATAACATGAAAGGATCATTATTACTCACAGGTCTGCTATACCTCTTTGGCATACTGAATGCCCAGACGGGGCTAAGTAAGCTAAAAACTGATTTTGCCGATCTGCGTTTCGGCGTGATGATGCATTTTAATATGGGTACTTTCACCAACGAAGAATGGGCCGCTCCTACGCATGACCCTAAACAGTTCAACCCGGTAAAGCTCAACTGCAACCAGTGGGCTGATGCCTGTAAGGCAGCAGGCATGACCTACGGTATTCTCACCACCAAGCATCATGATGGTTTTTGCTTATGGGATAGTAAATACACCGGCTACGATGTAGCAGGTTCTCCGTATAAAAAAGATATTGTACGGCAATATGTAGATGCTTTCCGTAGCCGCGGCCTGAAACCCTGCTTTTATTTTTCGATCTGGGACCGGCATAACGGTGTAGAGAACGGTGGCAGCCACGAGGAGCAATTTGTGCTCAACCAGTTAACCGAGTTATTGACCCAATACGGCGATATAGCCATGATCATTTTTGACGGATGGAACTGGAAGATGGGGCACCGGCTTATTTCCTATCAAAAAGTGTATGAGCATGTAAAAAAGCTGCAACCCAATTGTCTTGTGTCTGAACATAACGGCAACAGCAATTTCCAAAACCGACATAATTTACTATGAAGGCCCCAAAGGGGTGTTCCCACCGGGCAATAATGTATTTGCCTCACAAATGGCGCTCACCGCCACAAACGGATGGTTCTGGCATCCCGGCGCCGAAAAACAGGTAAAAAGTCTCGGCTATTTCCTGGATAAACTCCAAAGACTGGAACCCTTGTATTGCAATTTTATGATCAATATAGGACCCAACCGCGATGGTCTTTTCGATAAAGAAATGGTCGACCGGTTAAAAGAAATCGGTGCCCGCTGGCAGCCGGCTAAAGACCGGCTGCCCCTGCCCCCACAGCCGGAAAATATCAGCAGCTTTATCACACCGCTTTCTATTACGGCTTCTGCCGGGAAAGCCGTGGTTTACCCCGCGCCACCCGCCAATGAAGGGTCTCCCATTGCTACTTTGCTGAACGAAACGCAACCAGTTGTAATGCTGGATGGTTGTGCCGATGAAGTGCCTTCCAATGGCGGTTTTGCACCTTTTCAAACATGCTGGAAATTTGACAACCAGCCATCCCGGTTTATCACACTGGATCTGGGGAAGCCTGTGGTGTTTAGCAAATTTTATATGCTGCCGGCTCGTCACCTTGGTTACAACGGCATTGTTACAGCTTATATGCTGCAAAGCAGCAACGACGGGCAACATTTTAACCAGATAAAAGAAGGACGCTGGGGTATGAATGCCGATTTAAAAATTGCCTCCTTCGATCCGGTTACAGCACGGTATATCAGGATGGAGATCAGGGCATCCGTGGGCGATGCTATGATCAGCGAAGCAGGTGTGGGTAATTAATTGTCAAACTCAGTAGCGGCGATCTCAAATATTCTGTCGGCCTGAGCCTGACGCACCTTTGAGACCGCCTCATAACGACGCTAAAAAATAAAAAATTGAAACAGATCTTATCGCTTTTATTTCTTTTTGCAACAATTAAGGTAAAGGCAGCTGATACAACCCTGGCCATCACCCGTTTTAGTCCCCACCCGGTACAGGTTGCGGGCCTGCAGGCATTCTCAGTGGATCTGAACGGCAGCTGGTTTTTAACCCCGCCCCGGCACCTGATTTTGAAAAACAGGCAGCCGTAGACCCCTCCTGGAAGCAGATACAGGTTCCCGGGGAATGGTCTATGCAGGGGTTCACGGTGGAAAAAATACCTGGGCAGGCTATGCCAGGCAACTGGCCATTCCCGCCGGCTGGGAGGGCAAACGTGTGAAACTAAAGTTCCATGCAATATATAGCGCATGCGAAGTGTATGTAAATGGAAAAAAGCCGGCGAACACCTGGGTGGCTTTACCCCCTTTGAGCTGGACATTACTAAACTGGTAACAGCCGGTTCCCCGGCGATTCTTGCGGTACGCGTAAAAAACGAAGGTATTGCCAACAGCACGTCCAATGCCAGCCGCTATGCCGTGCATCCCCTCGGAGGTATTTCCCGCAAAGTACAATTGGTGGCGATGCCTGAAGTAAACATAGGCTCCTTTCACGCTGCCACCCAATTTGATAAAGCATATAAAAATGCCATTTTAAAAACCCAGGTAACCTTACACAACGAGTCGAAAACTGCCTGTTCCAATGCAACCTTACGTATTAGCCTCACCGACAATGAAGGGAAAGCTGTACTCACTAAAAATGTTCCCTGGGGAAAAGACATTCCGGCTGGGCGCGCCGATGAAAAAATAATTGAACTGCCGGTAGATGCACCTGAAAAATGGGATCCCGAGCATCCCCGGTTATATACGTTACAACTTGAATTAACAGCTAACGGCGATACAGAAACAGTGGAAAGACGCATCGGCTTCCGGCAAATTGAAGTGAGAGGTAGCCGTGTCTTTGTAAATAATATGCCGGTTAAACTCCGGGGTGCCTGCCACCACGAGGTGATGCCCCGGCAAGGACGCGCTATAACAGGTAATGTTTGGCTACAGGACGTGCAGCTCTTCAGGGAAGCCAATCTTAATTATATCCGCACTTCTCATTATCCGCCAGCCGAAGAACTGGTAGCAGCCTGCGACAGCCTGGGCATGTTTTTAGAAGTAGAAGCTCCGTTTTGCTGGGCGCATGAAGCAGTGGTTACCGCAGCAGACTCTGTAGCCATTCTTCAAAGGCAAACGCTTGATATGGTAAGCTTTTTCAAATCCGCACCTTCGGTTCTGATGTGGTCGCTTGGCAACGAAAGTTTGAAATACAAGGAATATTTTAGCGCTACCGCACTGTTGGTAAAAAAGCTCGATCCTACGCGCCCCCGTATCTTCAGTCAATGGGGACCCGATGCTGATAACGGCGAACTGGAGATCACCAATCACCATTATCCCGGCCCCGGAGGACCCTCACAATATGCTGATTCGAAAAGGCCCATTGTATTTGATGAGTATGTGCATATTAATGCCTATAACCGGTTTGAACTGGTAACCGATCCCGGTATACGTGATGCATGGGGCATAGGATTTTATGCCATGTGGGAAAACATGTATAAAACCCCTGCCGTTTTAGGCGGCGCCATCTGGGCCGGTATAGATGATTCATTTTTTATGCCAGACAGCACGGCCGTAGGTTATGGCACCTGGGGTATTATAGACGGTTGGCGCAGACCCAAGCCGGAGTACTGGAACACTAAGAAAATATACTCCCCCATAAAAATAAAGCAACTGGGTAACCTGGTTGGTGACAGCATCCGCCTTGAAATAGAGAACAGGCATTTATTCAGCAACCTGAGCGAATGCCGCTTTGAATGGCGTGCCGGAAACCACAACGGCACTATCAAAGCAGCCGCACCAGCCGGTAAAACCTGGCGCGGCGTGGCTACCATCAAAGGCCCCTTACCTGCCGGCGCATCTTTTTGATAGACGTATATGACCCGCGCGATATACTTATCGACCAATATGCTTTTACCGCAGTGCCCGCCATTAACAGGTTTACAGGCAGTACTCCGGGTAAGGAGTTCCTGCTGAGCTACCATTCGAAAGAAGCCACCCTTTCAGCCAGCGGAAGAAATACAACAATGGTTCTTAATAAAACTACCGGCACCATCAGCATAACCGATGCTAAAAACAATACGGTTATTGACGCCCTGCCCCGCCTGATGGTTTTACCGCTAAACGGCCAAGGCCGTGGTGTGCAGATGACCGGCACTTCTCAGGTATTTGAGCCCTTTACGGCAACGGCCGCTAACAGGGTTTTGCAGGATATTGCTTATCAAACAGCTGCCGGCACATTTACTGTCACCGTTAGAGATGAATACGATGAAGCAAAGGGCTTTACCACCCTTACATTTACCGGTGACGGAAATGTACAGGTAACCTATCGCTATACGCTTAAACAACCTATCAACCCGCGGCAATGGGGGTTGGTGTTTAGCCTGCCCGATGGTTTCAACAAACTGTCCTGGAAGCGTGACGGATTATGGAATTACTATCCCCAAGATCAGATCGGCAGACTCACTGGCAGTGCACCCGCATTTTCCAATGCACCTGTTTCAGGCGCAGCCGGACCGGCTGACCAGCCTTCAGGCGACTGGTCGCAGGACCGGAATGAATTAGGCACGAATGATTTCCGTTCCACAAAAATGAATATCCTGGAAGCAGTGCTGGAGGCCTCAACCGCAAAAGTAAAAGTAGTGTCGGAAGGCACACAGCATATAAGAAGCTGGAAAGAAAAGAACCGTACCAAAATGTTGGTTGCAGACTACAGCAACCTGGGATCGGAAGGCTTTTTCAGGAGTCATGCTTCTTTACTGGACCAGCCTCTAAAAAAGGATGATATAATGGAAGGTAGTGTGCATTTGCAGATAATTTTGTAAATAAATTTAAAAATATACGGATGAAAATAACAGATGTGAAAGTTTGGCTGGTTGAAGGTGTAAAGTATAACTGGACACTTTTAAAAATTTACACCGACACCGGACATACCGGCGTTGGCGAAGCCACCAACTGGCCTGGCAGCCCCATCGTATACGAAGCTGCCAAACATGTAGGTGAACGTATCATCGGCCTGGACCCGATGAAAACCGATTTTATATGGACTAAATTATACCGCGACCTGAACTGGCTGGGGCCCTTCGGTGCCAGTATGTGCGCAATCAGCGGCATTGATATGGCGTTGCTGGATCTGAAAGGAAAGGTGTATGGCGCTCCCTGCTATGAACTATTGGGCGGTGCATTCCGGAAGAATATATTGCTGTATGCCAACTACTGGTTTACAGGAGGCGGACATAATGCGACAGATTATGCAGCCCAGGCAAAAAAGGTAAAGGAAGCTGGTTTCACCGGGTTGAAGTTTGACCCCTTTGCACATACCAACTACCTTTATGGCGAAGACCTCTCCTCCAACCTTACCCTTACGGCCGAACAGCAGGACCTGGCATTTGAAGTAAGTAAAGCAGTGCGGGATGCTGTGGGACCCGATTTTGATATTATGATTGAAACACATGCGATGCTGAACTACCGCGTAGCGGTGAAAATGGCACAGCGCTTATCAGCGCTTGACATTACCTGGTATGAGGAACCTGCCGGGCCCGAAAGCGCTGACACATTGAGAGCCATGCGGGAACGTATCCCTTCCAACGTGTCTATTTGCGTAGGTGAACGCCATTATACCCGCCATAATATACGCCCGGTGCTGGAGAAAAATATCTGCGATATCATGATGCCGGATATTACCCGTTGCGGCGGTCCCAGCGAAATGAAACGTATGGCCACTATGATGGAAGCTTACAATGTATTACTGGCTCCTCACAACCCGAATGGCCCCTTATCCACCCTTGCCTCCGCTCATGTGTGCGCATCGGTGCCTAATTTCTTCAGACAGGAGTTTATGTTTAATGATGTGCCCTGGCGTGATACCGTCATTGACCACCCGATAAAGGACATGGTATACGACGGGCATCTTCATTTAAGTGATCGCCCCGGACTGGGTGTTGATCTGATTGAAGCAGAAATGGAGCAGCATCCTGGTATTACCCAACCACGCCCTGGATTTTATGTGTAGGCACCCAATGACTATTAGGATATAAATTTTAAGATAACAGCTTTATTTTTTCGCATGTTTAGTATCGATCTGAAAAATAAAACAGTCCTTATTACCGGTGTTACCAGCGGTATCGGGCGTGGCATTGCAAGGCAAATGGCCCTGGCGGGTGCCAGTGTTTCGGGATGTGCCAGTAGTCCCGACGATGCGGGATGGCACGATGAAATAACCGGCCTGGGAGCAACAGCTTTATATACACGCTGTGATGTAATGATACGCGCCGAACTGGAAGAACTGGTTGTAAGAACAGTAGCACATTTTGGTAGCATCGACATACTGGTCTCCAATGCCGGCGGCAATGTATTTACAGGCGCAGCCGAAAGCAGGCAAGCCGACTGGGACCGGAACATGCAATTAAACCTGGCTTCACACTGGCATTTGTCTGCATTAAGCAAACCTTACCTGGAAAAGCAGGGTGGTGTGATCATCATCATGACATCCAACCATTCCTACAGCAGCATACCAGGTTGCTTCCCCTATAATGTTGCTAAAACGGCGCTTACCGGCCTGGTGAGAAGCCTGGCCATTGAATGGGGGCCTGCTATCCGAACAGTAGGGATAGCGCCGGGCTTTATAGATACCCCGGGCAACCAGGAATGGTTTGACAGCTTCACGAATCCTGCAGCAGAAAGGCAGCGTACTATAGACAGACACCCTGTAAAAAAGCTGGGAACTGTTGATGAAATAGGCGGCTGGTGCGTATTTCTCGCCAGTACGTATGCCGCATTTGCTTCAGGCACCACCTACCTCATTGATGGCGGACGAAGCGCCCTGATGCAGGATAGCCAGTAACCCATAGCCAAAGTTTAAGCGAGTTACCCAAGCCCCAATTTTTTTAATGAATACCTGGAACGCAATATTATTACAAAAGGCATCCCTGCAATTAGGCGAAGGGGCGCTCTGGCATCCCTTATGGCAACAGTTTGTGTATGTGGATATCGAAGGGAAATTACTGGGACGTATCGATCCGAAAACCGGCAGTTCTGAAATTAGGATAATGGATAAACATATAAGTCTGGCACTTCCTGCTACCGGCGATAAGCTGCTGGTAGCGCTACAGGACAGCCTGGCTTTGTATGATTTCGACAGCGAACAAATCCAGGAGCTTATCCCCCTGGAGCCGGACCTGTCCCACAACCGCAGCAATGATGGTGCCTGCGATGCTTCTGGCAGGTTATGGATCGGCACCATGCACCGGCATGCAAAGCCCGACCAGGGTACATTATACCGATACAACGGCTCAACCCTTACAGGCATGATCACTCCTACATCGGTATCCAATGGTATCGGGTGGTCGCCTGACAATGATACGCTGTATTATATAGACTCTCATTCTCCGTACATCAGGGCATTTGACTTTGATCTGCAATATGGAACTATAACAAACGAAAGAATTATTGTTCATATAGACCTGCCAGGTTGCGTGGCAGATGGTATGTGTGTTGATGCAGCGGGCATGCTTTGGGTAGCCATTTGGGACGGCAGTGCCGTGCACAGGTATAACCCCGATACGGGTGCATTGATTGGGGTGGTACAGGTACCGGTACCGCATGTAACCAACTGTGCGCTGGGAGGTACCGGCATGCAGCAACTTTTTATTACTACCGCACGCACGGGACTTACACCTGAAGAGCTCCACCAATTCCCATTAAGCGGCAGCTTATTTATAGCCGATGTTGATATAGCCGGTTCAAATCCTTTTTATTTTACGGGTACAGCAGCCACGTAATATCCATTAAACATGTATTACCATAATGAAGCTTGAATTAATCGATTATCTTATCATTGCCATCTATTTTTTATTTGTAGTTGGTATTGGCTTTTTATTAAAGAAAAAATAAAAAGCGGCAATGACTTTTTAATGAGTAACCGGAGCATCCCACTCTGGATCACCAGCCTGGCTTTTATATCAGCCAACCTGGGTGCACAGGAGGTATTAGGCATGGCCGCCAACGGCGCCAAGTATGGTTTATATACCGCGCATTTTTACTGGCTGGGCGCTGCCCTGGCCATGATTTTCCTGGGAATTTATATGATGCCTTTTTATTATGGCAGCAAAGCCCGCAGTGTACCCGAATATTTAAAATTACGCTTCGATGAAAAAACGCGCACTTTCAACGCGCTTACCTTCGCCGCAATGACTGTATTTTCTTCGGGTGTTTCTTTGTATGCCCTGGCCATGCTGATGGAGGTGATACTTGGATGGAATTTTAATCTGTCTATCTGGATGGCAGCCGGAATAGTACTGGTCTATACTTTTTTGGGCGGTTTAACCAGCGCAGTTTATAATGAAGTGCTGCAGTTCTTCCTCATTGTTTTGGGTATTGCGCCCCTGGTTTTTATTGGATTGGATAAAGCAGGCGGATGGGAAGGTGTTGTACAACACGTAGAAGATGCAAAGCTGCATGTATGGAAAGGCCTGGATCATCCTTCCCACAACCCGATGGGCGTTGATTTTATCAGCATGGTATTCGGGTTAGGATTTGTACTGGCATTCGGGTATTGGTGTACCGACTTCCTGGTAGTGCAAAGAGCCATGATCAGCCGTAACCTCAACGATGCCCAGCGCACACCGATCATCGCCGCCATCCCAAAAATCCTGATGCCGGTGATCGTGATCCTGCCCGGGCTGGTGATACTTGCATTGCAACAGCAGTTCCCCGGATTCGAGCTCCCCGTTAACGAAGCAGGCGAAACCAACTATAATATGGTGCTCCCTACCCTTTTAAAACAGCTATATCCCAACGGCATCCTGGGAGTTGGGATTACCGCCCTTATAGCTTCTTTTATGAGCGGCATGGCCGGTAATGTAACCGCCTTTAATACCGTGTGGACATTTGATATTTACCAGGCACATATAAAAAAAGATGCCTCAGAAACGCACTATCTCTACGTTGGCAAAGTCACTACTGTTGCGGGTATCCTGCTGTCGGTGGCCACTGCCTATGTGGCAAAAGGTTATAACAGCATTATGGACCTGCTACAGCTTGTTTTCAGTTTCGTAAACGCTCCCCTGTTCGCAACCTTCGCTTTGGGTATGTTCTGGAAACGCACGACCGGGCATGGTGCATTCTGGGGATTGCTTGCCGGAACCACCGCCGCTGCTATAACACATGGGATTACCACTGCTGAGGGCAAAGGGGCTGGATCAGCACCGTGCACAATTTTTATTCGGGTTCCAGCCAGGCTTTTACCATCGCCTGGATCTCATTTGTCGCCTGCCTGGCAGTTACTGTACTGGTAAGCCTGTTCACCGATCCCAAACCCGAGGAAGATTTGAGGGGGCTGGTCTACAGTCTTACACCCAAAGAAAAAGATACAGCCAAAGTATGGTATAAAAACCCGCTATGGCTGGGCGTTATCGTTTTTTTAGCAACCATTGTATTAAACATTATCTTCTTCTAAATAAAAAACATGAACAAGCTTTTTGATCTTCGTTTTGTGATCGGGGTGTTTTTTTCATTGATAGGCCTGATGCTTTTTGTGTACGGTTTATTAAAAGGTATCGGGATTAATACATACTGTGGAATTTTGTTTATATGCTTCGGGATAGTCATGCTTGCGGTTTCCAGGAACAAAAGATAATCTGTTTATTGTAATCCTTTTTTCAACAGGCTTTATGAACACCTACGGCCTTTTCATGCACCGAAACAGCAGGTAGTGGTAAAGTTTTGTTCAGGGAAAGCTTTGGCAGGAAGTGGGTTGACTCCGCAATGAGTGGTCGTGTTAAAAAATAAATTATTCTCTCGTTCGTGCAGACTTATTATGTAAAACCCCAGCATAAGACATAATATTCTCTAACACGCATCCGTAGTTCTTAAACAAGCGCCCTTAGCCTTTGGACGATCGCTAATGATCAGATGGGCCACTTTAATTTCTTTGCGGGAGTACTCTAACACCCTCTGTAAAATCATAATACAGTTACCTGCTTTCTGTACTCCCTCGGAGTTAAACCTTTCACTTCCTTAAAAAAACGGTTAAAATTCGATAAGCTCTGAAAGCCACATTCGTAGGCAAGGGCTGTAATGGAATAATCGCCGTCTGATATCAATTTGCATGCATGACTGATACGTATATTATTTACAAATTCAACCAGTGTTTTTTGCGTACGACTTTTAAAATACCTGCAAAAAGCCTGTTGATTCATGTTGGCTATTGACGCCATCTCTTCCAATTTTATATCGCTCTTAAAATTGCAGAATATATGCTTAAATACGTTATCCATTCGATCGCTATCTTTAGCCTGGTAGGTATTTTTATACCCCGTGCTTGCGAGTAAGTTATACTCTTTGGTAGTCGTCAGCAATTCAAATATTTCCAGCATGGTAATTAACTGTGCCAGGCTTTTTTGCGCAGTCATTTTTACCAGTAACTTTTTTAAACTTTCTTTTGTTTCACCAAAAACACCATACCCCTTTGGGCAATTTTAAAAAGCAGGGTTAGCTTTTGAACATCAACCAATTCGGAAAGCAGGTGAACTAATTTGTCAGGATGGAAAAATAATGCAAGCGATTTTGCACCCGTATTACGGGCTTTTTTGGGAGGGACTGTATATCATTATGCCAGACATGCGGAATATCAGATCCCAGAAAAGTTAGTTCGCCACTATTAAAAAAGTCAACACTGTCGCCAACGATACGCCTTCCCTCACTTTCCAATATATACGTAATCTGGCATTCGGTATGAAAATGAAATTCAGTAGAGAAATAGGGGCGCTCCAGGATCCTTATTGAAAAAATACCGTTGTCTGCTCCTTCTAATATTGTTGCGTGAATAGGCTTCATATTAGCACTAAAAGTACTTTTTGAAAATATTTTTGCTAAAATAAGCTATGTTTTGGTCATTCAGGCAGTAGTTATGGGCAAGGCTGATACCTAATTTTGTTAGTAACAATTGGTTTGACCATGCTTCAAAATAAAATCATCCTGATTACCGGAGGTTCAGATGGCATTGGCTGGGAATGCGTAAAAGCCTATGCGAAAGCAGGCGCATGGGTATGTGTAGCAGATATGAATAAAGAAGGAGCCCAAAAGTTATCAGCATTAGGCAAGGAACACTCCTTTTTGCACTGCGATGTTACGCAGGAAGAAGAAGTCGAAGGCGCTTTTTCAGCTATGCTTAAAAAATACGGGCGGCTGGATGCGATTCACAATAATGCCGGTACCGGTCATCCTTCGAAGCCCCTGCACCTTACCTCCAATACAGAGTGGGACACATTAATGAATGTAAATCTCAAGAGTATTTATTTAACCACGAGGTATGGCATCGATCATTTAAAAGCTTCACGGGGAAGCATGCTCAACACCAGCTCTTTAGTAGGTGAAATAGGCCAGGATAACCATGCAGCATATGTTGCCACCAAAGGAGCTGTAAACGCTTTAACTAAAGCGATGGCGCTGGACTACGCACCTTACGGCATTCGTGTCAATGCCATTTCTCCGGCGGCTGTCAACACCCCGATGCTCCAGGCCTGGAGCCAGCAGCAACCTAACCCTGAAAGTATCATTAGCTACCTAAACAATCTTCAGCCTTTGGGAAAGATGCCGGAAGGAGATGTGATTGCCGATGCCTGTGTTTTTTTGTTGAGCGATTTAGCCAGGTTCATAACCGGCCATATTTTACCGGTAAGCGGTGGTGCCGAATTGGGATACCGAACATTAAAATAAATTAATAAATGATACAAGACATCGGGATCAGTGATAAGCGATTTAAACTTTCAGCCGGGGCCGGCAGCGATGCTATTCATAAAGACCCGCAATACTCTTATGCAGTAACACAATTAAAAGATGAAAAAGGGCATATAGGTACCGGCCTGGCATTTACCGTGGGAGCCGGGAACGATCTGGTGTGTAGCGCAGCAAAATTTTATGCGGAAAAATTAAAGTGCTTTGATATTGAAGAATTGATGAGTGATTTTGGCAACACTTTTAAAACCTTATCCAACGAGCAGCAATTTCGTTGGCTGGGGCCACATAAAGGTGTAGTACATCTGGGCCTTGCCTCTGTAACCAATGCCTGTTACGACCTTTGGGCAAAGCAACGTGGTGTACCGCTTTGGAAGCTATTGATTGATCTGTCTCCAGAGGAAATTGTGAACACGCTTGACCTTTCTTATCTTGAAGATGTATTAACCCAACAGGAAGCTATTGAAATACTTACGGAACAGGTTTCCACGAAAAAGAGAGAGAACCTATTTTGCAAAAAGGCTACCCGGGCTATGACACTTCGGTAGGTTGGTTTAATTACGAAGATGAAAAAGTCAGGGAAAATTGTAAAAAAGCCGTTGACCGTGGCTTCACTGCCATGAAATTAAAAGTAGGCTCCGCCGATCCCCGGCGGATATACGCCGATCGCATATAGTGCGGGAAGAAGCCGGTGACAACATAAAAGTGATGCTGGATGCCAACCAGCAATGGACATTACCCGAGGCTATTGCTATATGCAGGGAACTGAAAAAATGAATCCTTATTGGATAGAAGAACCTACCCATCCAGACGATGTATTAGCCCATCAGGCACTTGCCCGGGAAATAGCCCCGGTTAAAATTGCTTTGGGTGAGCATGTGCCTAACCGCATCTTATTTAAAAACTACCTGCAAACAGGATGCGCCGGCTTTATACAGGTAGATGCTTTACGTGTTGGAGGTGTGAGTGAATTTATTACAATAAGTTTATTATGTAAGAAGTTTGGCGTGCCGGTGGTTCCTCATGTAGGTGATATGGGCCAGCTCCATCAGCACCTGGTATTATTTAATCATATCGCCATGGGACATGAGGCGTTGTTCTTAGAGCATATTCCACATCTGCAAAAAAACTTTATACATCCCGTCAGGATAGACAACGGCGTATACATAACACCACAGGAAGCCGGAAGCAGCTGCGACCTGGTGGAGGATTAACAGAACATTTGTTTATATACACTGCCTGACTACTTGTTAGTTTTATTATACCTCACCCCTAACAGCATCCATATGGTTTCTACACCGGATACGATCATTGCAATTGCCTACATCCTTCTTATTGTCACTATTGGCCTTTGGACCAGCAGGAGCAAAAAAATAAACCTGACAATACCTCTTCGAAAGAATATTTCCTGGCAGGAAAAACGTTGCGCTGGCCCATGATAGGCCTGGCATTGTTTGCTACCAATATCTCCTGCCTGCACCTGGTAAGTCTTGCCCAAAGTGGCTTTGACACCGGTTTGCTGAATGGCAATTTTGAATGGATGGCTGCTTTTACCCTTATTCTGCTGGCACTTTTATTTATTCCCTTTTACATCCGCTCAGGTATCTCCACCCTACCCGACTTCCTGGAGAAAAGGTATAACAAAGCCTGTCGCGACTGGCTGGCATTTATCTCTATCATTTCTGCAATTATCATACATATTGCTTTTTCCTTTTTAGCGGGCGGTATTGTGCTCGAAACCCTGTTCGGTATTAACATGTACTACAGCATTATTGTAATTGCGGGACTGACCGGCTTATATACCATTATCGGCGGGCTAAAGGCAGTAGTGGTAACCGAATCTATTCAAAGCATTGTGCTGATTGGAGGCGCGATTCTTATTACCATTTTTGCGTGGAACAAGGTAGGTGGATGGGAAAATGTAACTCATGTGCTTACGGAGGAAAATGCTATGGACAAGCTCAGCATGATTCGCCCGGCAGGCGATGCCAGCGGCATGAGCTGGGTTGCTGTATTCCTGGGTTACCCGGTACTGGGAATCTGGTATTGGTGCGCCGATCAAACCATCGTGCAGCGTGCTTTAGGCGCCAAAGACGAGAACCATGCCAAGGCCGGCGTATTGTTTTGTGGGTTTATTAAAATTTTACCGGTATTCATATTTGTTATGCCTGGTTTATTCACCTATGTTTTGTATAAAACGGGAGCTATGGATTTAAGCAGCCTTCCTACACTGGTACAAAATGGTGAAACCATTCCCGATTCCAAAGGTATCTATACCTTAATGATCACACAATTGGTTCCCAAAGGTGTTGTAGGCATTTTGGTGGCAGCCTTGCTGTCGGGATTAATGAGCCAGATAGCAGGAGCGCTCAATTCAATTGGCACTTTAGCCAGTTATGATTTATACAAGCGCTTTAAGCCTGATACCTCCGATAAAAAATTAGTATCGGTGGGCAGGTGGACAGCCGGTATCGCCCTGGTACTTTCTATCGGATTATTGCCACTTCTCAATCAATATCAAAGTTTATTTGAAGGTCTTAATGATATTATAGCGCATATTGCGCCGCCTATCACCTGTGTATTTTTGCTAGGTGTATTCTGGAAAAAAGCCTCTGCAAAATCGGCCCAGCTTACACTTTGGCTGGGATCGGTGTTGGGAGTGCTTGTTTTTATGATAAACAAGATAATGGGGAAAGAAACATTGATGGGCCAAATTCCCTTTATGATGATGGCGTTTTACCTTTTTTGTGCCTGCGTTTTAATACAGGTTGCATTATCTTACATCTACCCTGTTCAGCACACGGAAGAAAGCAGTAAACTGTACTGGAAATCCATTTGGGAGCCCCTGCAGGCAAAGGGTTGGAAAGGGGTTGGGAATTATAAAGCCCTATCCGTATTGTTATTGCTTGTAATGGGTGTGCTTTATTTTATTTTCAAATAAAACGGTCAAAATAGTGTTATTAAAAAAATATGTACCTGCTGCCTGTTTGCCATTTGTGTGCAGATATCCTTTGTAAATGCACAAAGCAACAAAACCGGTAAAATCTGGTACACTAGTCCGGCCAATGCTTCGGTAAAAGACGATCCTAATGGTTGGATGAATGATCCGGAATGGCTAAAAGCTTTACCGGTGGGAAACGGGCATATAGGAGCGATGGTTTTCGGCGATGTGAATAAGGAGCGCATCCAGTTAAATGAAATGACTTTATGGAGCGGCAGCATGGACGAAGGAGATAATCCTGAAGCTGCAAAATCTTTATCGCAGATCAGGTCACTGCTTTTAGGGCAAGTATAAAGAAGCGACGGAGCTTACCAATAAAACCCAGATCACAAAAGGAAAGGGTTCGGGCCATGGAAATGGGGCCACCGTACCTTTTGGCTGCTTTCAAACTTTGGGAGATCTGTGGCTCAACTTTAATAGTAATAAGCCCTACAGTAAATATTACAGGGAGCTGGATCTTATCAACGGCATTTTAATAAGCCGGTTTACACAAAATGGCGTAACGTATACCAGGGAAGTTTTTGCAAGTCATCCAGATAAAGCATTGATCATTAGATTAACGGCTAATAAACCTAACGCTATAAATTTTGATGTAACCATCAATCGCCCTGAAAAATTTACTACCTCAACAAGCAATAACCGTTTGATGATGCAGGGCATATTGGATAATGGTCGTGGAGGTAATGGTATGAAGTATAAAACCTATGTCACCCCGTTGCTGACAGACGGTTCGTTACGTGCAACGACTAATAGCCTACAAATAAAGAATGCCAGCGCTGTAACACTTGTTATTACTGCAAAAACAAATTATCGCCAACATTACCCCGATTTTATCAATAATAATTTTGAAAACGATCTGGAAAGTATCACACGAAAAGCAACAGCAAAAACTTATTCAGCATTGAAACAAACCCACGTCAACGATTTCAGCAGTTTTATGAAACGAATAGATTTTCAGCTTGGCAATACCCACAATAATATCCCTACTGATGAACTGGCAAACAAAAATTTTGAAACGAAAAATGAGCAGGCATTATACCCGCTATATTTTCAATTTGGCCGTTATCTTTTACTGTCTTCTTCCCGTGCCGGTGGCCTGCCTGCCAATCTGCAGGGTATTTGGGCCAACAAAATCCAAACGCCCTGGAATGGCGATTACCATACCGACATCAATGTACAAATGAACTACTGGCCCGCAGAAGTGGCCAATTTATCAGAAAGTCATTTGCCCTTAATGGATTTAATAGCATCACTCTCCCAACCCGGCAAAAAAACGGCAAGTATACAATACAATATGAAGGGATGGGCATTGCACCCCATTACCAATGTTTGGGGTTACACTTCCCCTGGCGAAAGTGCTAGCTGGGGCATGCATATTGGCGGCGGCGCCTGGCTTATGCAACACCTGTGGGAACATTATGCATTTACCCGCGACCAAACTTTCCTGTCTAAAGCATATCCACAGTTAAAAGAGGCCTGCCTTTTTATTTAGACTGGCTTGTAAAAGACCCTAAAACCGGCAAACTGGTTTCCGGCCCTTCACCATCCCCTGAAAATACATTTAAAGCGCCTGACGGATCAACAGCACAAATCAGCATGGGCCCCTCACATGATCAACAGGTAATATTTAATCTTTTTGAAAACACATTGCAAGCTGCTGCAATATTGAACCCAAAAGATGTCTCATTTATAAAACTTGTAGAACAGGCAAAAGCCAACCTGGCAGGTCCGAAAGCAGGTGCAGATGGACGCCTACTGGAATGGGCAGAACCTTTTGAAGAGGCAGAACCCCTACACCGGCATCTCTCGCATTTATTTGCATTCTACCCCGGCAATGAGATCACCTTAAACAAAACACCGGATTTAGCCGCCGCCGTAAAAAAATCGCTGGAGGCAAGAGGCGATGGTGGTGTCGGCTGGACCTATGCCTGGAAAATTGCATTATGGGCCCGCCTACACGATGGAAACAGGGCTCTTCGTATTTTAAACAATCAGTTACGACCTACTACTGCTATTGACACTAAGTACAACGACGGCGGAGGCACTTACTACAACTTGTTCGATGCCTGTCCTCCCTTTCAAATAGATGGTAACTTCGGCGTAATAGCGGGTATGGCCGAAATGCTGGTTCAGAGCCACGAAGGTTTTATAGAATTACTACCGGCTCTGCCTGCACTATGGGCGAATGGCCGGGTTAAGGGTTTAGTAGCCAGAGGTGCTTTTGTTATTAATATGAGCTGGAACAATGGCCAGCTGAGCACAGCTTCCATTTATTCGAAAGCGGTGTTTGCGAAGTCAGGTATCTCGGCAAAAAATTGAACATCAATCTGGCCCCGGGTCAGAACCTTTCACTCAGCAAATTACTTTAAAAGAAATTAGCTTTAAACACTTGTAATATTGTAAGCAATGAAAACAACAATCCTTTGCATCAGTTTGATGCTGTTTAGTTTCATTAAAGTCGATGCCCAAAAAATCAATTCCCTACAGTCCTTTATGCACGACCGTTTCGGGATGTTTATTCATTGGGGGCCTGTAAGCCTGCGTGGCACCGAAATAGGCTGGAGCCGCGATAACCAGGTGGCTAAAGAAGACTATGACAGCCTGTATAAGGAATTCAACCCTGTTCTATTTAATGCAGAAGCATGGGTAAAAGCCGCAAAAGATGCGGGCATGAAATACCTCACCATTACCGCCCGGCACCACGATGGTTTTTGTCTTTGGCCTACTCAATACACCAGCTACAATATTATGAACACGCCATTCAAAAAAGATGTCGTTGGCGCTTTAAGCAAAGCCTGCAAAAAATATAATATTAAATTCTGCATCTACTATAGCATTTTGGATTGGTGGCACCCAGACTACCCCTTACACTCGCCCCACAAAAACCCTCAACCCGATCCCCGATCGGACATGAACCGTTATATAGCTTATATGAAAAACCAGTTGAAAGAATTAATTACTCATTACGATCCTTATATGCTTTGGTTTGACGGCCAATGGGAAAAACCCTGGACGGATGAAATGGGCCGGATATTTACCGCTACATCAAACAACTAAAACCGTCGATCATTTCCAATAACCGTTTAGGAAAAGAATTTGCCGCGATGGAAAACAAAGCTATTGACCCGTCGAAGATGATTGGTGATTATGATACCCCTGAGCAAACAGTCGGAAAAATGAACATGACCACTCCCTGGGAGAGTTGTTTCACCATTTGTGACCAATGGGCCTGGAAACCTAATGATAAAATGAAGAGCCTGAAAGAATGTTTATCCATACTGATAAAAAGTGCCGGCGGAAATGGAAACCTGTTGCTGAACGTAGGACCTATGCCCGATGGCCGCATTGAAGCAAGGCAGGTGGCACGTTTAAAAGAAATAGGCGATTGGCTGCAAAAAAATGGCTCAGCCATCTATGGCACATTGGGCGGGCCTTATATGCCCACCAGTAACTATGCAGCTACCCGCAAAGGCAACAATATTTACCTGCATGTAATCAATACAGACACCGCGGCCATTGCAATAAAAAACATACCGGGTAAAAAATACTAAAAGCGCATACCATGAGCGGTGAAAATATAATTATTAAAAACAGCAACGATATGCTTACCCTTGCCCTGCCCAAAAACCGCGATACCCAATTACCCTACGTTATTGTGCTGGAACTAAATGGCAGCGCTGAAGCGGTACCGGTAATCAAATAATGTACCGGCGTACTATAAATACAAACATGAGTAATACCTACATGAGTAAAATCTTTATTCTTTTTTTCCTGCTGATTGTTTTTTCAGATGCTTACAATCAAAATATAAGCAGGCAGAAAGCATTGGTATTTGCAGCCGATTATTTAAATACTGCCCGGCAGCAATACAAAAAAAACGCCATGGCTGACTGGAACAATAAACTGCTTCGTTATGACAGTTTGCTCATGCGATTGGATTATACCCATTTTGGAAATGCACCATCAGGAGAGAAAAGCCTGTACATTTCATTGCACGGCGGCGGCAACGCTCCCGTCAAAGTAAACGACCAGCAATGGGAAAACCAGAAAAAACTATATAAGCCAACCGAAGGGCTTTATGTAGCACCGCGTGCGCCTACAAATACCTGGAATCTTTGGCACGAAGGGCATATTGACGAGATGTTGGGCCGTATTATAAAAAGCGCAATAGTATTTGAAGGAGTCAATCCTAATAAAATATATTTACTGGGGTATTCTGCCGGCGGTGATGGCTTATTTCAACTGGCACCGCGTATGGCAAGCCACTGGGCCGCAGCTTCTATGATGGTAGGACATCCCGGCGATGCAAACGCACTGCCGCTGCGAAACCTGCCTTTTGCTATTTTTATGGGCGCCAATGATGCCGCTTACGACCGTAATAAACATGCGATAACCTGGGCCAAGATGTTGGACAGTCTCCAAGACGCCGACAAAGGCGCTTATATACACAACGTGCATGTGTACGAAGGTTTAGGGCATTGGATGAACAGGAAGGATACGGTTGCTATTAACTGGATGGCAAAATTTACACGTAACCCTTTACCCGAAAAAGTGGTGTGGATACAGGATGACAGGCTACACGAAAATTTTTACTGGCTGGGTACAGAAAATGCTACCACTGCAGCGGGCAATAAAGCCGTTTTGGTTATCAATAAAGCTGGTAACGAAATTACTATAGTTGAAAATACTTTTACCCAATTATTGATATACTTAAACGATGAAATGCTGGACCTGAATAGGCGGGTAAAAATCAGGGTTGGCGAAAAAATAATTTTCAACAAAAAAGTAAACCGCCGCGAATCCATCATCAAAAAATCTATTGATCAGAGGCTAGATCAGGATGTAATTTTTTATGGAATGGTAACTGTAAAAAATAACAGGGAAGCGGCTCATCAACAAGTTCAACAACAATAAAAATGAAAAACATTAAAGTCACTTATATTGTATACACCCTGGCATCTGTTCTGTTTATTGCCTGCCACCAGCCCCTAAAGCAAGAAGCAGCGGGCAATGCTGCCATCAATGATAACAGTCTGCAAAAAGACAGCACCAGCCAACGGGTAAAGCGTTACGGTATGGTTACCGGTATCAAACCTGAAAAAATTGCTTACTATAAAGAATTGCATGCCCATGGCTGGCCGGGTGTTACAAAAATGATCACCGAGTGCAATATCCGGAATTATTCCATTTATTTAAAACAGATAGGAAGCAGTTATTACCTCTTTAGCTATTTTGAATATACCGGAAAAAACTTCGATGCCGATATGAAAAAAATGGCGGCAGATACCACCACGCAAAGATGGTGGCGCGAAACAGACCCCACACAGATACCCTTACCCGAGGCCCTGGCAAAAAAACAAATCTGGACGGAAATGGAGGAAGTATACCACCAGGATTAAGATATCATGATGATGCATAGCCTACCCTCTCTATTTTTTAAACACCTGCTGAGGTGCTTTTCTCGAGTTGATAATTAAGCATCGGCTCAGGGAAAGCTTTAATATATTATTTCCCGGCCGAGGTTTACTTATGCTGTATGTAAATGCTCACAGGTTAGCCAGCTGGAAGAAAGTTCAAGGCTTCTTTATATAGGTCTACAACCCGGGGTGCTACTGTTTTCGTTATCTCAAAATGTAAATTCATTTCTGAAAGTGATTTTAAAATCAGTGCCAGTGTTACTCTTACACCAGGTGGGTATTTCCTGCACAATTTAACCAGCTTTCTTTTTTCAATCCATGCCAGCTCCCGGATTATATCCCGGTACCTGATTATAAAAAGCGGCCAATCATCATTTTTTATTCTTGCAAATATTAACAACGCATCGAGCAGCTTCAGATATGGAATGGTTTCTCCCGATATTTCAGACCTGGCTTTGTTAAAAACCAATACATAATTTTTAATTTTTGTTCTGGGAAACCAGGCATTACTGCTAATACAAATCATGCGAGAATGATCTTGCCCGATTTTTTCATCAGGTCATAATCCAATAAATAAGATGTACCTGCTGCTGCTGCATCGAATGCCTTTTCCACTTCGCTCAATATGTTCCTGTAATCCAAAGATGCCAGTACAAGCGATTGATCTATTTTTTGTTTAATGACAGTATGCAAATATGTTCCTTCTATCATTATTTCTTATGTTCGAAAAGTGACCGCATGTTAAATCCCGAAAAAGCTAGCTGAATCCCTATCCTATCGCCAGCAACCCGCAATGCCTTACGGCATCCGGGTAACTGGCAGGATAAGGAAAATTAGTAACCTTCAGGAAAGAGAAAAGAGGTTTTCCCGGAAATCCGACCAGGAAAAAAGTGCACCATTGTATTGCTAAGATTATATGTCACTGGTATGATTTCATTGAATAAGTTCCTTGTCACTCTCTTATATAATGCATCTATTTGCCGCTGTTATTTTAATACATATTCAACTCAGCAATACCTAAATAGTTTTGCCCTGTATAACTGTTTAAAAAGTAACCCTCACGTAGCGGGTTGCAGCTGTAGGTGACTGTAAAGGAATTTTTTGATACGCTGTATTACTATTTTGCACAGTGAAAGTACCGGCTGCCGTCCAGGTTGTTCCATCTGTGCTGATTTCTATTTTACCATCTTTAGGAATACCCGTGGCATTGCCCGTTCTGGGTAAAAGATAAACACCGCGTATCACATTCGGGGTGCCCATATCAATGGATACCCAATGCGGATAAGGCGTTTCCGGTGCGCTCCATCGCGAATGCCAGAACGTACCGGTAGTGTTGTCGAAGGCAAACACCACACGTCCGTTATTGGCGCCCTCCCCTGTTGCTTCCTGATCGGAGAAGGCCATTATCGTCCAGCCTGTTCGGTCAAAGGGTGGAAAAGGATCGCCTTTAATTGTATCTGCCTTCAAAACCTGGAATGTGTCTATTGATGTAGGTTCGGGTAGATATCTTGAAAGTACCAGTGCATTGGTTCCTGGTTTAATATCTGAAATAGTGTCCTTATGTGCACCATTGTTACTGGTTAAAAATGTTTTCTTAGTCCCGTTCAGTGCATCGTAAACAACAGAAGTAGAAACCAAGTTGGAAGCCGCTTCCAGCCAGTCTATAATTAACCGGGATGGAACAGGAAATTCTTTGGACCTCATTCCACGGTTGATGATGCCGCTTTTGTAATTGCTGCCGTATACATTGCCACTCACGCTTACCGGTACTGATTGGTTACCCCGGGCATCAAATGTTCGTATGGTAAAGCTGCTGTTGCCTTCGGGCAAATTACTGATGATCTCGCGCAAGGTATCTACTCCCGAGCTGCGGGTAACAGATTTTTCCAAAGAATCCAGGCCTCCATTCCAGTAAATGCGATATTTAACTATTTTCGGATCAGATATAAAGAGACCTGTTATCTGAACCCGGCCATCGCCCGGCATTACCTTCACCGAATCTAAGATACCCGGGTAGGAGATTTCTTTTCCTTTTTGAAACCTGTCCTTATAGGCATCCATTTTTTGACATGAGCCAATAATAATACCGGCCAATACCACACCTGCAATCCAAATATTTTTCATCCGTATATTTTTTGTTTTTAAATTTTTGCCGGATGCCGGCCTGTTTGGCCAACAGGAAACTCCGGATCCGGAAAGTATTCCCGATGCCCCTGTGCAAGAAAATCGCCTTCTTATGCTCCGTTTCATTGTTATGTTATTTTAGCCTCATCGAACTCCGATTCGCCGTAACAATCATTGCATTTACCAGGCAACATTATTATGGCTCGTTTCATCGTGTTTTTTCTATAAAGAAATGCTTTGCATTATTTATTGCTCCCGTATACATCCAGCTGGCTGATCGTTATCCATGTTGTATTTTGCCAGTTTCTCAGGCTCCTGATACGTAAATATTGAACAGGAGGTGCGCTTGGCTCGAATTCTACTTCCCACCCGGCTGTAGCGTAGGCTGCATCTTCAGCGGTAGAAGCGCTTCCCGGCGCCAGACCGGAAGGTCTTATTAGTGATTTTGTAGCCAGCTTGATCCAACTGGCATCATAACTTCCATCCGGGCTGGGATTGGCAGATCCCCACACTTCGAAATCGCGGAGATTCCCTTGTTCATAATACCTGTCTTGGTTTTCCGAACGTGAGAAAAAAACGATTCGACTCAGCTTTCGCTGAACCCCTATACTCCAGGTTACCGTTTGTGGATTCAGATCTGTTGTTACTGTATAAAAACGTGGCCAGATACCATTTAACCTATAATTGTTATCCCAAAGAAGCGCATGTCTAACACCCTCACCCTGGTAGGCCAATACTGCATCACCTGGCAATGGGTAGGCTGAAAATCTGGTCTTGTCTAAAAGAATTTCAGCAAACGGTGTTAATTCCTGATACAAAGTATCGCTCCTGTTTCCGTATTTATCCGTAATATAAAATGCAAACCGGGTCAGCTTATCTTTCAGTCCTCTTATCGTAACATTCACACTATCGGTTTGTGTATATATTTTATTTAAGCTGTAATAATTTCCATCGCCGGTGGTATCGATTAGCGGCACAATAACAATGGGTTGTTTTGCCTCATTTTTTGTTTTGATATTTGGCCCTCCGAATGCGGCCTGTATGGCCAGATTTTTAAACGAAAGATTTACCGGAGACTCCAGTGGATTAACGGTAACAGTTGCAGGGTCGGACGATACCTGGCTACGTGTTATTGCAAAGAGCTTCACTTCATAAGCACCTGCCTGTGAAAAGCCATCTAAAAGCATCTTGTTGGTATAGTAAGAGCTTATCACTTCCCTTTTTACTCCCGGCCGGATCTCGTATTCGGCTCTCACATAGAGCAGATCCTCATCTGCCGGTAATGTATAACTAATAACCGACTGGCCATTTTGATTTTCAACAACTGAAATGTTGGTAATAGGCCCGGGCTTATTACCACCTTTTTCCACCGGCACATTCAATGCTTCTCTTTGGCACCTGGTAAAACCCAATAAGCACAGCAGGCACAGTACTAAATAATATTTTGTATTCATTGTAATAATATTTTTAAAATATAAATAGGCGCTTAAAATTTACCAGCCGGGGTTTTGAACGAGGTTGTCATTCACCAGCAAATTACTTTCGGCAATGGGCCATAAATAGTCTCTGGGAGAAACAAATCTTTGTGCGGCAAAAGTTGTTAGCCGGTAGTATAATTCGGGAGCCGATTGATTGACATCCCATCCCTGAACATTCGTATTGAGTTCGGCACCTGCAATTTTCCAACGGCGAACATCCCAAAAGCGGCTACCTTCAAAACAAAGTTCAATAGTGCGTTCCTGCCTGATGATAGTTCTCATACCATCCTTGGTGGTATATTTTGATGGATTATTGGAGTAGGTATCCCATGACTCTTTAATGCCTTTCAGGCCGGCCCTGGTTCTGATAAGATCCAGATAAGTAAACACATTGGCTACCGGACCTTCGCTCTCGTTCAGCGCCTCGGCATACAAGAGGTACAAATCGGCTAATCTCATTATTGGCCAGGGATATCTTTGATTGGTTATACCATTGCTCGCCAGCCAGGCAAATTTGAGATTGATGAGCTTCTTGGCAAACAAACCTGTTAACGGCATAGGTGTTCCGGTACTTCGGCCACCCGCACGTCCCTCTACCCTTAAAGTAGTTTGGTCACCCAGTGAACTTGGCATATACCATATTCCGCCATCAAACCCTAAAAATGCATAATAGCGGTTTTCCCTGTCGAAATTGATACGGGCAGAAACATAGTTTTGAGTATTATTTAAACCCTCAGCGGCTGTTCCTGTTCTTAACGTGGTTGGATTAGAAAAATCAAGGCTGTTATCTTCATTGATAGGTACACCATTCTTGGTATAAAAAAATTGGGTGGTCTTATAGGTTGCTCCCTGATCAGCAATCGCCGCGCTACTGGCCCCATAAAGCAGGTTAAAGTGTGCAACGGTTACAGCTTGCAAGTTATTGGTACTTGCCACTGAAGAGCCCCAAATCAGTTCTTCATTCCAGTCGTCATCCGTAACTGCATTGCGTAGACTTAACTGAATTAAAGTGGTATCGGACAGGGCGTATGGCGGCCTTGGGTACACATGAAGCCGAATGTTTACGGCCTCACAGGCATCGATAGCCTCTTTGCAGGCTTCTGCCGCACGCTTCCATTTATTGGCATCAAAAGTAGTATTCACCAACAGTTGTCCGTCCTTATTTTTAAAATTAACATAATCGTTATTTCCGTTAAACAGGGGCTTGCAGCCAACACTAACATTTTTGCTTTCATAGCAAGAGCAGCTGGTTTTGTTACACGGCCTAGTTCATCCACCCGGTTTACAATAAGACCGGGAAGCCTGGCAGCAGCCGAATCATAAACAGATGCAATGTAGTTAACCACTTCATCTACCGGGCTCCTTTTTACTCTGAACTGTTCAACTGGCGCTTCAACCGGTATATTAATATCTGTTATAGGGATGGGTCCGTAGGCTCTTAACAATAAATAATGGTAATATGCCTTTAAAAACATGGCTTCGCCAATCCACCTGCTTCTTTCATCGGGTCCTATATCGGGCACCTTGCTCATGTCCTTCATATTCTCTATGAACACATTACAATCCCTGATGCCTCTAAACAAAGCCGGGGCACCATTTCCATCCCAATAATTGAAAAAGGGATTGGTTACATTCTGATTTCCTCTTGGCAGGTTAATGGCATAATCTCCGTAGCGACTGGTTAAAGGCGTACTCATCTCATCACCAGCTAAAAAACCCGGATTAGATACCGTTGAGCCATCATTAGGCAAATAAGAGTAACAGGTAAACAAATATTTTTCAGCTTCCTGTCTTAATGTAAAGGCATTGTCCATAGTGGCTACATTATCCGGCACGATATCTAAAAACTTTTTGCAGGAAATAGTTCCTAACATGGCTACACACGACAACACCACGATGCCACCCTTTGTAATTCTATATTGAAATTTCATATGTTTTTATTTTTAAGTTCTCCTGTCCGTATAATTAAAATCCTATCCTTACCCCCAAATTGTAAACTCTTTGCAGTGGATAACCCAATCCGTTCCCCCCATTTCAATATCCCATAGCTTAAAGCTGGTGAAGGTGAAAAGGTTCTGACCGCTGAGGTAAATCCTGGCAAAGTCCAACCCTACTTTTTTGAGCAGTTTAACGCTTGGATTAAACCCCAATTCAGCCTGCTTAATGCGTAAAAAATTTCCGTTTTGTAACCACCAGGTTGAGGTTTGCGCGTTATTGGCAATAACGTTTTGGCTTAACCTTGGCCAAAATGCGTAAGGGTTCCGGTTATCCTCAGACCAGTGATCCTGTGCTATAATATCCAGTAAGCCGGCTTGTCCAAACCCATTAACCCCACCACCTGTAAGTACAAAAGGAGAAATGCCTACAACATTTCCACCATTGTCTAAGCCGGATCCGGCGTTGATTGTAAAAGAAGACCTGGCCGACCCCTGGAAGAAAATACTAAAATCAACCAGTCCTTTGTAATCGACAGTACCTCCGAAACCATAAGTGATTTCCGGTACCCTGGGCCAACCTATTGGAGCTACATCTAAATTGGTTATCCTGCCATCACCATTCAGGTCACGATATTTAATATCGCCAGCCATATACTGGCCAAAACTTTGTTGTGGTGAGTTAGCCACTTCCCTGTCATCAGTAAATAAACGTTCTGCTATTAAACCAAATATCTGGTCTCCCGAACTACCCTTTCTTTGTACATAGCTGATGTTTTCCGGATAAAGCGGCTCCTCCGTGGTGATAATTTTGTTTTTATTATAGGTAAATGTAGCCCTGGAGGTAAGGCCCAGGTTGGAACCAATCCTGCTATTATAGGTAATAGCCGTTTCAATACCCCTTACGTCTGTTCGGCCTGTATTGGCTACCACCGCAGCCTGCAAACCTAAAGTGGTAGGCACAGTAGCATTTCTGGACAATAGAATATTTTCAACCTTTCTGTTATATGCATCAATTACGATGTTTAAGTTATTGAGTATATTGATTTCCAGGCCACCATTTAATTGTGTACTTTCTTCCCATGTTATTTCTTCATTGGCATACCTTAATGTGTTTACCCCATTGCGGAAAAAACTGAAGTTTTCTCCGAATACATAACCTGCCTGATTAAAATTTACTTCGGAAAGATAGAAGAAGCGTTCGTTGGCGTTTCCTATCGCATCGTTACCAGACTTACCATATGTAAATCTCAATTTGAGATTGTCGATGACCTTCAGCAATGGCTCGAAAAATTTTTCGTTAGAAACCACCCAGCCTCCACCTATAGACGGAAGAAACCCCATCTGTTCTTTCTGGCAAAACGTTCTGAGGCATTATATCCAAAGTTGTACTCAAACAGGTACCGGTTATCATAACCATAAGTTGCACGCCCGGCAAAGGTCACATTGCGGGCAGGTAGCGACGCCTGTAAACTTCCCGCGTTGCCGGACAATGCAGATCGTATCATGGTAATGAAACTACCCCCAACGCTATGCTTGTCTCCAAAAATCCTCGCATAGTTTAATGATCCCTGTCCATGCATTACCGTGCTTACTAATTTATCACCCTGGCTATAGTTTAAATACTCTGTTGGGGCTAATCCAATTTGCGCCCCGTTACGAACATCATTGAGCAAACTCAGGAAGTTTGTCCACCTGCGGTAAACGCCTGGTAGTAGAAGGGGTTATAACGCCGCGATACCGAAAAGAAAGCATCTCGTGTGGTAAATGCCATTACGCTTGCGGTGAGGCCCTTGGTTATGCCTTTTAGGTTTTGATTGATCGTAACCTGCGGTGTTAGCACTGACTGGTTGGTTTCCTGAAAGCCCGAAACTGCCTGTGCATATGGATTTACATATAAAAGTAAGTTATTGGTACCCGGTACAAAAGCATTACCAAATAAAGGATGCTTGGCATAAGGCAGGTAGCTTTGCGGATAAATGGCGGGGTAAGCTACCGGGTTAGCCCGCGAGGCCGCCTGGAAGATTGCAGCGCCACCCCTATAGGCCCCGTATAATCATCAAATCGTCCTCTGACACTAATAAGCGCATCTGTAGTATTAGTAAGTTTTAAGTTGATATTTGATAATATCGTGTAAGTGCGTAAATTAATATTACTCTTAAAATTATTTAACTGCTGTTCACGCATCAAACCATTGTTATCATCAAACGTCATAGATACATAATACCTTGCTTTTTCGGATCCGCCACTAATATCAAAGTTGGCAGCAGTATTCCTGGTATAATCTTTAACCAAAAGTTTCATCCAGTCATTATTCGGGTACAGTATAGGATCATCACCCGCCGCTGTGCGGTCTATTTTACCAGGGTCATATGGAGTAGGGTCATTGGCGCTACGTGTAGATACCGCCTCATTCGCTAACCGCATGTAGGTAATATTATCTGCCAGCTTATAGAGCCGGGTATTTCCTGATAAACGATTGTCGACCCTTAAGTTAAACCTGGTTACACCGGCCTTACCTTGTTTAGTGGTAACCAGTATTACACCATTGGCACCCCTGGCACCGTATAACGCGGTAGCATTGGCATCTTTTAACAAAGAAAAATTTTCTATGTTATCAGCCTGAAGCCTTGCCAGGTCAGTATTAGAGCTTTCAATACCATCGATGTAAATCAATGGATCTCGTTTTCCGGTTCCAAAGTTTCCCAATCCGCGAACAAAGAAATTCGCATTATCTGCGCCCGGCTCACCACTTCTTTGAAAAGCAATGACACCGGCCAGGCGCCCGGCCAGCATGGTGGTAAGGTTACTGGTTGGGCCGGTTATTTCCTTAGCACTGATACTGGTAACTGAGCCCACCATCGTAGATTTTTTTGGGTGCCAAAGGCTACTACCACCACTTCATCCCCCGACTTGGTTTCCTGCAACATAAAAACCTGCATTTCGGTATTAGCATCTACCTTTTGTTCGATAGATTGATAACCTATAGAACTAAATTGCAGCACATCTTTGTCAGGGTTTTGAGATTCGATCGAAAAGTGGCCTGTTGAATCGGTGATGGTAACAATCGGCGAATTTTTTAATTGAACAGTAACACCTATTAACAAAGTCCTACTGGTGTCCCGGACTATCCCCGTAATAATTTTTTTGTTTTGGGCGTACAGAGGTGACACACCCAGGAAGGTAACAAGCAAAAGCAAATATCTCATACACATTTTTGTTTCACCGAAAATAGCCCGTCACTACAGGCACTGCCTACAATCATTTACGCAATTGTTAATACAATCTTAACAGGTTTGATAAAATAGTGTATACTCGGAATAATAAACTTTATATAATCAAACTTGGCTTATTAAAAAAACCGGAGAAAGTTGATCTGTTTTGCATCTGGGTGATGCCGCTGCTTTTAAGCGGAAAAGATGCTTTCGTACATTTTTCTTAGATTATATTTTTTTGCACAAAAAAAATCATTGTCACTAAAAAACCGGTAATTTAGTTTATAAATCTTTCGTGAATGAAACCTCAACTCATAGACGTTTCTCTTGCCGGTACAAAAACCATTCGCGTTAAAACAATAGATCAACAATACCTGAGCACGCCGTTTCATTTTCACCATTTATGTGAACTGGTTTGGATTGAAAAAAGCTTTGGTAAACGGATCGTAGGCGATAATGTTGATAACTTCGAGGATGACGACCTGGTGTTAATGGGTCCCAACCTCCCTCATATCTGGCAAAATGACGAAACTTTTTTATTGCGGCAAATGATCATCAGGTTAAATCCACTGTCATATATTTTCCTCCCGATTTTTTACTGAATCTTACTGATGAGCTAACGCTGCTAAGTCCTATTGAGCAGCTGGTAGAACGGTCTTACAGAGGCCTCGTATTTTGGGGTAACACCAAAAAGATATTATAGATAAACTCCGGTGTTTGTCAAAGGAAAATGATCTTAAAAAAATTATTACGTTCCTGGAACTTGTACATCTTTTATCGAATTCAAAAGAGTATACTTATCTGGCCAGTGTGTCTTATAAAAATTTATATGATGAAAAAGACACTAATCGTATTAACAAGGTATATCAGTATATGATGCAGAATTTTCAGCGTGAAATATCTTTACACGATGTTGCCAGCCTTTGTAATATGACCTCCAACGCTTTTTGCCGGTATTTTAAAAGCCGTACACAAAAATCGGTCATCGAATTTCTAAACGAGTTAAGAATCGGCCATGCGTCCAAACTGCTTCAAAGCGACATATACTCTATATCCGATGTATGTTATGAATGTGGCTATAACAGCATTGCTAATTTCAATAAGTTTTTTAAAGCCATACACAAAATAACACCTTCCGAATACCGAAAAAAGGTACTCGCGGCTAAAAACACAGAAATGGTTCCGGATTTCTGACCCAAAGTCTCTGTGTGTATCAGAACATTCATCAGGCCTCCATCTTTACCCAGGTCAAATGCTAATGCTTAGCCTAGCCCATGAAAGGTTGGCCACGAGGGGATCCTATGAGGGTGGTTGGTTAAAGTATCTCAATTCACTTCAAAGAAAAAGATGTATGTACTATTTGAATTTCCAAAGTCCAGTAACACTTAACCAGTGAGTTTAAGTTATTACCTGGTTGGAATGTTTGATAGTTCATTGGTTGACATTATGTTTTTTAGAGTGTCAGCTGAGGTTTTCTGTGTTGCTGAAGGCAGGGATTTCCAGCATAAAGTTTCAATAGAAGAACGCAAATTGAACTTTTCATAAATGCTTAATCGCAGCCGATCATCCCCGCTTTTGGCAATAGCTTGTTTGATGTTCATTGTTTTTCTTTCATTACAATTTTAGTTTCACTCTCTGTATTCCATTTATAATTCCGCCTGTAATCATATTTCCATAACCATCGTCAGGTAATAGATTTGAATTTAAAAGAGCCTCCTCATAATTTGCTTTTGCACTGTGAAGGTCGTTTAAGTCTTCGTAACATTTTGCAATATTTAAATAAAGTGATGGTAATGCACCTTTGACATTATGGTCATTTATTCTCAATGCTAAAGTCAAAGATGTTTTGTCCCAATGTAACTTGTCTTCAATAGTTTCCTGGTGTCGTGCAACATAATGTGCTGAAATGAATTTCTCGAAGTCATTGGCAGCTTTGTCCCAGGCATTTTTAAAAAGTTTAGATGCTTCTTCTTTTTTGCCCTGTCCTTCAAGTTCCATGCCCTCAGCACAAAGTCTCACTATTTCATTGTTTTCGTCAAACTGCATTTGGTGATATCCTTAAAGTTTTTAGCTAAATTTCAGATGAGCCAGAAGATCCTTAAAATAAGCAGGACTCCAAATATCAAGTACAGCCTCGTCGGGGGTGAAGCGGGCTATGTCCTCTTTTATCGAATCAAAGGAAACTGCATTGATCTTTGCATCCAAAAGGTCAATAACCTCCTCCGCATTGATGGTCTCACCTGGCCAATCCCCGGTATCTTTTGCCCGGAGAAGAAAATGATGAAGATCCAGTGGTATCCCTTTTTTAATGTACCACTCCAGGTCGTACCAATCACGGCCCTTCACCCGCTTTTGCCATTTTCTAAAAAGTAACGCATGCATTTTACCCGCAAATAAACTCGGCAGCGTCAAACACTTTACATAAAATGAATAGGGTTTTAAAAGTAGCTTTTCTTCGGTCTCAAAACCCAGCGGTGGTCTACGATCCACCTCCAATTTGACCTTAATGCCCGGAGCAATATTGATACCTTCCTGAGGCAAAACACTTTCTAAAATTAACTCCTTCCATACTGTCTCTGTTTTCAAAAATGCAGATTCGATATTAGATTTTATCGCTTTAGCTTTCTCCCGGATCACCACCTGCATACCGACACCACTAAATTCGTTAATGATCGCCTGAAAGTAGGGCTCCAAAGAGAAGTCCGGTTCCACTTCCAGTAATGAAAAATCCAGGTCTTCTGAAAACCTGTTCAAACCGTAAAAGATCCTTAGAGCAGTACCTCCATAGAACGCAGCTTTTTCAAAGAAACCGCTCTCTGTAATCCAGCCAGGGCCACTTCCTGCATTATCTCTCTCAATGCTGCTTCTGCCTCTTCCCTATTACCGGGCTTATATTCATCTAACCATTCTTTTATCATAAACCAATAAGTATCTTTAATAACATCTCCAGGCTTGACCTCTTCGGAGCATCCCCCAACCAGCCGGCGATGGCATTTTTGTTGAAATTCGTGAGTAGCTGTATATCTATTCTCATGTCTTCCGTCAGGAAATCCATGACTTGCTGTTTGCTTCGAAAAACGATGCCAGAGGTGGCTATAATCTTATCACATAAGGCTTTCTCCGGCGATGCCATTAATACAAACTGGCGGGAGGTCAGTTGTACCCTTTGGATACCAAATGAATAATAAGGCAAAGGGGCGTTGACAAAGGTAAATTTCCCAATCGGTGTGACATACTCTTTTGACTTCTTCATCGTCATAGAAGTGACCGTATACACTCTTTCAGGCACAAGCTTCCAGTAAGAAAGCGCGGCCTCCAAAGATATATAGCTCGGCCCCCGAAGATGATTAGCGATTAAAAATTTTTCCGGGCCTTGTACCTTCAGACCAGGACCCGGTACGTATACCCCCTGATCACGTTTAGTAGCAAACCTTTTTCACCAGCTCATTCACTTTATCATTAGGCCGCTTATAGTCCTTTAACAAGTCTAATACCAGTTGACGTGTCAGCGGTTCCTGTGCGTATTTTTCAATATGATCATAAAAGTCCTTCATCTTTGCATAAGGGCACCTTCAAGCACCTTTACTACAAATTTATGTAATTTTTGAATACAATAATCGGAAAAAATCCGATTATTGGTCTTATATTTTACACACCTACACATCATTGCTAAGATTGTGCTGCATTATTATTACACCTATTCTACTCACAAAGGAGTGGCGTAATTTCTTCCAATATGGAAAAGGCTATCTCGGCGGTTTGATTGCCTTGTTTATTAAGCAATGGATTTACTTCTACCAGCTCCAGGCAAATAAGTTGTTCTGCTTTAGCAAACTCCTGTAATAGCTTAAGGACCTCTGCAGGTGTAAAGCCTTCCCGAATGGGTGTACCTGTCCCTTCCGCGATCAGGCGACTATCCATACTGTCCACATAGAAAGATATATACAACAGATAGCAGTCTTGTAAACGCTCCAGTGCCTCTTGCGCGCGCCTAGCTCACGCACTTCACTTAGGTTGCCCAGTCAGCATTCCAATATTCTGCAAAAACACACATCAGTACAGGGAGTTTAAATCTATAGGCTCTAAGGAAGTGCACAATTATGCGAATGAAGACAGGCAACTATTTAAAACAAGCCTTAACCAAATCTACGTAAATTAAGCAAAGAAAAAATGTAGCGAATGTGTTGAAACTTCACATGTAAGCAGAGCAAAGGAATGACTTAACTCAAATATGCAATCTTGTAAATGCTCAATTATTTCCGCTGGCTATCACTCACTCTTTTAGTCTCACAAAATTTAGCTCTTGAGAGTGGTTACGTAGGTTTAACCTTTATTAAAAGCATCATATTTAAAAAGTCGATCCTTAGAAATCATATTGAATCCCAATGTACCATCCTCTTGGTTTCATTGAAAATTTATAGGAAATATCCTTTTCTAATACGGTCGTAGATTCCACAACTTGTCCGACCTTCAATTCTTTAAGCGATGGTTCCCACGTCCAAACACCTCTTGAAGTCAGCGCAAATCTGAAACAGGTACGGCGATTCCGCCCCAAAAGAAGAAACGATCTTTTCTTTGTAGGATCTATGCCGAACTGCATTAATGGTGCAATGTAGCGGCTAGAGATATAACTGATGTTTAAAAATCGCTCTCATCTTTGAATGTTGAATCCGACCACTTAAGCTCATACCTTAGAGGGTTTAGCCATTGAACATAAATTCCACATTCCTCAGTTGCCATATCAAATCTTTCAATTGCGTCTAAAGAATGACTTCCCAATTCATTATCTCTATTAACAAAGGTTCGCAACATCCCGTCTTCCATTGAGAGGTAAAATTGCATGAGAGACGGTAATAAGTATTATACGGGACGAGAATGTTCCAGGAAATGCTTACTATTATGATGGTTCTGCAGCTATCCTGGGAAACACGTAATTGAAGGGATTCGGTAGACCATTGATAATACTAAGGTTGGCTTAAATTTATATGCAAATAGATATAATTATAAAAAAATCAAAAAATGATATGCAAAAGCATATAAAATGGGTACTTTACTTAATTTTGTATTTAAAAGCATATAAAATGGATGAGCTCGCAACATTTGTAAAAAATCGCCGAAAGCAATTATCACTTACCCAGGAGGAGTTTGCGGATAGATCTGGTGTTGCCCTTACAGTAATAAGGAAGATTGAGCAAGGTAAAGATAACCTTAGTTTATCAAAGGTAAATCGTGTTTTATTGATGTTCGGCCATACACTTGGGCCTTTAAAGATTCAAAAATGAGAAGAGCGATCGTAAAATATGGAGATATCGATGCAGGCATACTTGAAGAAACAGACGAGGGTATTTATATGTTCACCTATAATGAAGATTACGTCAGAAAGTATCCGAAGCAGTTTATTACTTTCCAGATGCCCGTAAACAAGTTTACTTATCAAAGTAAAAAATTGTTCGCATTTTTTGACGGTCTGATACCAGAAGGCTGGCTTCTAAATATCACGTCTGAAACCTGGCGGATCAAAACCAATGATCGGATGGGCCTACTGCTGGCCGTCGGGAAAAACTGTATAGGCGCAGTGAGTGTTCATGATTTAAATGTCGACCCCAATGAATAAATGCATTCATTGTTATCAGCCACTCGATGGCGAAAGCACAGACTATCATCCATGGTGCATTCAAGAGTTCTTCGGTGCAACTGAAGCTCCTCAACTCCCCTATGATTTGAGTGAAATGGACCGGCTTGCGAAAGAGGCTATTAAAAAGTCTGTATCAGTACCAGGTGTACAACCCAAGATATCACTAGGGTTTTTAAAAGAAGTACTAGAGGACGCAGAAAAAAACCGGCTAACTATCTACAATGCGTTAGATGGATTTTATATTTTAAAGCCTCCAAATTCCAAGTATCCCCAGATGCCCGAAAATGAGCATCTATCGATGATGCTTGCTTCAGCTTTCAGTATGAGTATTGTCCCTTTCAGTATGATCCGCCTCCAATCAGGAGAGCTTTGTTATATTACCCGACGAATTGACCGTAAAGGTGATGAACAAAAGATTCACATGATCGATTTTATGCAAATCCTGGAACTTGATGATAAGTATACCGGAACTATGGAGCAGTTGGGAAGAAGATTAGGGAGATATCGGACAATATATTGATGGATAAATTTCGTTTCTTTGAGCTTGCAGTATTTAACTATGTGATTGGCAACAATGATATGCACCTAAAAAACTTTTCTATGTGGATGCCTTTTGAGAACTGGGAATTATCACCTGCCTATGATCTGCTAAATGTAAAGTTGATCACACCTAAAGATCCGGACGATTTAGGACTCAATCTTGGTGGCAAAAAATCAAACTTTAATAAAGCGTATTTTGACCGTTTTGGATTAGGGCTTGACCTTAATAACAAACAGGTACGAAGTGTTTATAAGCGTTTACAGCACTGGCTCCCTACAGCTACTCGTATTATTAAACAGTCATTCCTGGAAAAGGACAAGCAGTCTAAATATATACAGTTGATCAGTGAAAGAACTCAATTATTTAAAAGCTAATGGTGAATTGATTACCAATTTTCGGAAAAAACTACTTTGGGAATTTACCTTTGCGGATCTTTCATGAAGAAAATTATCAACAGCGCTTATGAAACAACTGCTATTATACCTACTACTTGTTACACTTTGTTATTCCTGCAAAAAGGAAGTTTCAAAATATGAGGATGGAAGCGATCCTACAGGAACGGTATGGGTTACCAATGAGAAGGTAGGCATGATTTCCGAAACCATTCGCTTCATCACCAGTTCCAAGGTGGAAATTGAGTCCATTTATAATGATCGACGGAAGGTGACTACTGCAGGTACTTATTATTTCGAAAATGTGAGCCGTGTATACTTCATTCTACCTAGCGAAACCAGGAGATATATTATAGGACCGAAGGTAATTCAACAGACTGACGATCGTACGGGATTTCTTTATTGGAAACAGTAAGGGTGAATGGGGAATAGCAAGTGACTAGTGGGGGTTTCGGAAGATGACTGAGGACGGTTGACCGTGAGTATAGTTAATGGACGATGGTTTTGAGTTGGGTGATCATGTTAGTATCGGTAGTGGTGATTGATGATTTTAAGGGGCTCAGCCAGCCTTATTTAGGCATTTAAACCTATCCTAAACGGGCACGAACTTTTATGAAGCCCACGCTTGAAGGAATCAGCGCCAGCCTACTTTAGCTACCATCTGATAAAGGTTTGAAAAATCACCTCTGGGATAGAACGCTACTTTAGTTAGCCTATTCTCTATAATAAAAACCGCTACCCGCTATCAACATCAACAGACTTAATCCCTATCATTAGACAGGTTCCAATTGGTACTTATCGGAATACGCAATATAGTAACACGGTAGTATCAACCAGTGCGAAGGACAGCAATTTATAATTACCCAGGCCCGGCCATCCTTTACTTTTCAGGGGCTCCCGCAAATTTTTCCAGTAAAAGTTACTACTGGCTGCTGTATGTTTTACAGGGTAGATATGGAAAAAGAATTACCTGAAGCAGTACACAGCAACAAAACAGATAAAAGGACATCATCATAAAAGTAGTGGAAGTCATATCTTTCATACTGGAAAGAATCTTTACATAACAGGAACTGATTACGCTAACAATAACCGTTATGTCCGGTATCGGATAAATGGTAAGGAGTTCAAAATCACGGATGCTTCTTCCGATGCTTATTGTTTTTGGTTATGGTAGGCGTTTACAAATCAATTTGGCCTGCGCCCATTTACTTTCATTTCCCTTAAACCCTTCTTCTTCTACGAGTATACTTGTCAGGGTCTCAAAGTATAATATTTACTTTGTGAACGTTTGTTGAAAGGACATCCGAGGTATATTTGCCAAATGATGAAGGGAAGCATTTTTATATGTGTATTAGCAGCCGCAGTGGCAATTATCAGTTGTAAGAAAGATAAACAATAGAGGATACAACCATCGTTATCCCGGACAAACGGATTGACTTATTCGCGAATGCGGCATTTATCAACAATACTTATCATGATGGAAAGTATTATTCAGCCCCCTGGCATGGAGCATTACTCAAAAGTTTTAACGGATCGGTTATAGATGCCAATATAGATCTAACCTTTAAAGTAGTATACTTAGGAATCGGCGTCCCTACCAATGACACCTTAATTTATACCGTACGGTTTACAAAGGACACACTGAAGAATCAGTTTAACAGAGCCGTTGACAAAAATGCGGTATATCACATAATCGTTACAACGCCGATACCTGAAACGGTCATTACTAACAGAAGCTTATCATCCGTCTCCATGTCAGTCGCAGACTCCATCACCTGTGATAATCCAAAGTATACCTTTTATGGCTCCAGCTCGGCATACGGGACCAGGCTAATCAAGTACGTTAGGAAGTTATACTAGATATTGATCATTATCGATGCTTTGTGTTTTTCTTTACATATTCATTGTTGATAAAATTCCAACCAACCGACTTACAAGAATGATCCAAATCTTTCAAAATGGCAGGTATAACCATTCGGATTTTTAACCAGGTAATCCTGGTGATACGCTTCGGCCGGCCAAAACTTTGTAAAAGGCTCCAGAGTCGTAACAACTTTATCGGGCCAGCGACCCGATTCATTCACGATCCCGATTACTTCCAACGCGTCTGCCTTTTCCTGTTCATCCTGGACAAATATAGCAGATCGATAGCTGGATCCCCTGTCATTGCCCTGGCGGTCAACAGTGGTTGGATCATGCACCCTGAAAAGGTAATCCAGCAAATCTTTGTAGGAAGTCTCCTGTGGATCGTAAGTAATCTCTAATCCTTCAGCATGTCCCGGATGATTCTGGTAAGTCGGATGATCAGTCTGTCCGCCCAGATATCCTACTTCGGTATCTTTTACACCCGGCCTTACCCTGAAAAGCTCTTCCATACCCCAAAAGCAGCCGCCTGCAAAGTATGCTTTCTTATAACTAGTCATTGTATCTTGTTTATTTCCATTTACCTGGTCAAATTTCCTGCCACTGACTTAAGCATCGCAGACATGCTAGATTGATCATCTTGACTCAGGGTATATGCGACATTATGACAACTCATAAGCAATCCAAGCAGCAAACTCAGCTATCTTCAAATCCAAGGCGACCTGGTCGGGGGTAAATACGGTTCCATTTATATCGCCCGTATACCTGAAGGTAACCGCCATTAGAATCGATATTTAAAGTTTAGGTTCAATTCAGCCTGAGGCTTTTTGAAATAACGCGTCTCTATCACTGATGCTTCGGGCTCGAGTACCAGTTTCTCACTAAGATTGATCGTCTTACCTATCTTAAATTGAGCGCCAGGTCTAAGTTTGCCAAATGGTAACTCGATCGTTTGCATCTCCATACTCATTGGGTCGAATTGTCGTTTCCTATTCATCACGCTTAATACAGGACCTGCAGCGAAGTAAAGTATCTTTGAATTGTACTTATAAAGCAGCGGCAGCGTAAAGGTATGATACCGCAAGTCAATGTTGCTATACTTATTCTCGGTAAAGTAGCCATATCCATATTTATAATTTGAATACCGCAGGCCTGATTCAATGCTACTGTGTTTGGTTAATATCCTTTCGTAGCTAAAGTTAAATACCGGGGATATGCCGAATTTGCTCGTTAACTGAACACCCGTACCCACTCCAAAGAGATTCTTTTGGGAGGGTGGTGCTATTTGTGCACTCGTAGTAATGCTTAACAGGCTAAATGTCAAGATGGTTAAAGCGTTAATAGCTTTTAACGATAGATAGTCAGCGAGTTTGATCTTTCTCATAAGTTTTAATTGTTTTAATAAATTAGAGTCAGTGGCCTCAAAAGTACTCGCAGCCATGTTATCACATCACTAATGAAAATGAAAAGAATTGTTATTTTACTTTGAGGGATATTTTTCACAACATTGCGCCACCTCTAAGGCAGGCCGTCTCAGGAAGAGGCGCCACCTCCACCTAGCGCCAGCTCGGTAAATAAAGATTACTTCCGGCAAATGATCAGATGAAACGGGAAGTTAGTAGATGACTATAGGCAGAGGACGGATAACAAGGGTAAGCGAGAAGGGTTCGGGGAATGGGTGGAGGGAGGTTGACAGGGGAAAGCAAGTGGGAGTGTCGAGTAGCTAGTAGAAAGGAAAGTTGACAGATGACAGTGGGAAGTAAGTAGGGATTGGCAAGTAGCTAGTAAGAAGAAATGGGGGTAACAGATGACAATTGAAAGATCTGGGATCGCAGATAAATTAGCTACCCTGGAAGCTTCGTAATCCCCCACCCAACCTCACCAGGTGCGGCACGGAGAGCGGGCCAGTAAGCGGTATGAGGGAGGCGCGCCGACCATCTGCCAGATCCGGTAAGGACTCAAAAGAATTCAAAAAAATTATCGTAATTCCATTGGGTCGAAAACATAAAAGCGGCTGGGTCTTAAACTTCTTTGATAACTGAGGATATATTTTCCATCTTTAGTCGAAGTCAACTGTCGCATATCATAAAGAATACTTCCTGCAAAAGGAGAGCTTGCTGTGTTATAATCCATTAACTCCAGCCATTTTTCATAATTATAATAAATGCGGTTGCTATCCCCAGGTACATAGCTAAAATCAGCAAAACGGCTACTAAGAATCCCCAAACCGGATGTAACAGACTGCTTACCATCCGCGCTGACAATAAACTGGGTGTATAACTGATCATAATAGGTTGCACCCGTAACCGGATTAAAAACCAAGGTCCGACTCCTATCCTTTACACGTGACAGCTGAAGGTCTAACTTATAAGTTTGAAGATTTAAAGTTGTGTAATATCCTCCGCCATAAGCCGGTACAAAGGTTATCTTATACGGATTGGAAGTAAAAATGTAACTATTATAAATATGCAACTCAGGACTGGTCATTGGAAGGGGGTAAAGATATACCCTGTGATTATCATTGATATCAACAATCTTCCATTTCAGCGTACTGATTACGGGTGATTTTAAAAATACCACCGCCTTACCCGATTGAGTAATCGCTAAATCATATGGAACATTGATCCGGTGCTGAGGATGATCTGTAGAATCAAAAGGTATGTCAAATCCTTTGGTAATGGTCTGCGTGCTGAGATCCAAAATCTGCAATGGCTCCGTAAAATCTGCGTCAACCTGAACATTGTCCGGTCTGTTTCCCATGATATAGATCTTAGACCTGTAGCGATCATAAGCTAATCGCTTAGGGCCAATTCGACCAGACAGGTCATAAACTTTAATGACAGAATCCTCTCTTATAGCGTAATGAGTTAACCTTGCAGGATCAATAGACGCAATCATCGCCTCTCTTTCATTATTGATCAATACAAAGTCCGTTATAGCACCTGCGACTTCTAATTTAAATTTATAAAACGGTACGACAATATCCTTCGTATGCCATGTGCCGGATATATCCTGAAATCTAACCGTAAAAGGATAATCGCCACCAAGGTCAGCGCAGTTATATGCGAAGGAAACCGTATTATCTGCCTTTTGCGGCCCCGGTGCTATCTGGTTTATACAGTAAATCCAGCTGCTGGCTACCTGTACGGATCTGATTGGTCCACTAAATTGAAGTATTACTGAATCAGCTTTTTCAGTCATTCGATTGCCTATTCGACCTTTTATCGACAGGATATCCGTCACTCCAGACTGCTTTATATAAACATTTCTTAACAGATTTCCACATACGAAGGTTAAAGTATCTATTCGATCATTATAGGAATTACTTTTCCCATACGTCAATGTAAGCGTTCCGTTTTCGCTACCTGAAAACGATGAAACCTGCACATGAGCTGGTACCCTGGTAAGGTGCCACGACGCATTGGATTGAATACTTAATTGTATAACACTGCCCTCGTGACTAATGTTGAAAGTAGAATCAGCCAGCTTAAAAAGTCTGCCCCTTTTTCCAATATTATCTCAACTTCGGTAGTCTCTTGCGACCTTACCATAAACCGGTCTAACCTGGTCAAATATCCTTCTTTGATAACCTCAATCGTATGCATTCCAACCTTCAGCCCCTCTACACTGAAACGTCCATCATAATCGGAAGATAGCTCTAATGACCCTAAAATTATTCTGCTATTCACAACTGGCTGTTGCGCTTCGGAGAAAATACGGCCACGAATGTTTCCTTTGGCCTGGCTCGCCAGATCCTGATCTTTTTCTCACAGGAAAGGTAGGCCATCCATATTATCAACAATAATAAAAAGTTTGTAGTTTTCATGATATCACAAGCCAGCAGTTTCTTTGTTGCAGCAGTCTATGGGCAAAGATAATTAAAAGCAGGAAGCGCCGTTCTCCCGATAAATCTATCAATTGCGCTTTACAATTGTAACAAGGCAAAGGAGGTCAGCACAGGCTTTGATTGAGCATAAACTCTGCAAAAATCTATCGACCGATCTTCTGACAACCAGCCGGGCTTTCCCCCAGCTATCTCTATTCCACCGCAACGTTCTATTATAATACGCGTGATCGTACGAACATGCTGTATCGAAGCGCTGATACAGGCAGCAGTTGCTATTATTTTTTGTTGATACCCGCTTGGTATGATAGCATCACTTTCCATACAGAACGCTCCTCCGGGATGCAGCGCTGCTCCTCTTTCAGCACCCACCTGGTAATATCAGTCACGCAATAAGGCAGGCTACACTATTCCATCATCCTCTTTCAACATTTACCACCGCATATTATTCGGCGGTAACCACTTTTACTGCCTTGCTGAACGACATCGCCCCATCCTTATCTATCTGGGCTATACGAACATAGATAGTAGTATTCAAATCTTCTGCCGGCAGACTACTTTTTGAACATCCATAGAGCAAGCATGACAAAGTTAACAGCGTGAAGACAGACAATACCTTTTTGTATTTACTAAAAGATAGTAGCAATAATAACAGGCCAGCAGCACTGATCAGCCACCGTGAGCCCTTTATATCTATATCCAGATCATAGGATAAAACGGTATCGGCATTACCATTAACTGCATTCGATTTCACCGTGGCAACTGTAATAAATTTTTCGCCATCTGTCGACAGCTGTACGTCAAACTTATCATTGTTTGTTTCGCTAATGGTACTCCAGCTTACCTTAACTGATCTTCCGACAGCGACGCTCCTACAGTCCCGAAGATCACGGGTAATGCTGAAGCCGGGGAAAAATCAAGGTTATCCATAACAATTAAGAAATTATTATTGGGTGCTGCTTCCACCGCATAAAAGCGGATCATGTCCACATTACCCCAACCTTGTCCGAAGCTCAATGTACCACTATTATTTCCTTCATTATTGTAGTTATTCCGGGCCCACGCTATGGTGTTAGTTCCCGAACCGGCTACCGTGGATACAGTGATGTCCAAATTATTTATCCTAAGCACTTCATTACCATCCCGATAACCGACAACATTGTAAAGCTGGCTGCAATTCCCATTAGTGTGACCGTAAAAGTCAGCTACCATCGAGTTCATTGCAAAATTATTTCCATTTGCAGATCCCAGTTCAGCATAACCGCCGCCCCCAGGCCCATTATTTCCTATAGCTACCGCACTACCGGAAAATATAGGACTCCATGTTAAGCTACGGGTTACTGCATTGCCAATACCCACATATACACCGGTGCTACTTAAACCAGTATAAGTAATACACTGGTAAGTAAGAGAGAAGGCCATAGGATAAGTCTTCGTAGGCACCAAATGTCTGGTCGGGCGGAGTGGTACACTGGCCGAAACCAAGATATGGTATCAACAATAAGGCAGCTAACAGCGCTTTGCATGCAGTACCTGCAAGCATTTTTAAAAATGGACGGATCATTTTAGAGGGTTTGAATAACAATACATTTTGAATCAGGACGCAATAAGCAGCGTCCCTGGTTTAAAGAGTGGCAAATATATAGCTTTAAGTGGCAAAGTGAATGGGGAATGGCTGGATTAGAGATTACAGGTAACTAAGAGAGATGGCCAGTGAATCCAATAAGGTTGGTGTAATCACCCTCCCTCTTCAGAGAGCGTCCACCTCCGGGTTTAATCCCGGGCTCTGCTTTAGAACGTACGCCGGAATAACACCCATTCACATCTGAGTTAACAGTCGTTACTGCACCATCTGTCTATCCCCTAAGGTCAATAAATTCATACTATTGACTGGTGATTGAATCAAGTAACCCCGCTCAGCAACGTTGTCGGGGCATAACCATATTTCTTTTTGAATACATAAGAAAAGTGCGACAAATTTTCAAACCCGGTTTCATAGCAGACGTCAACCGGCCGCTTTTGTTTTTCAGCCAACTGGTAGTGAGCCAACTCCAGGCGCTTTTGGGTCAACCACCGCTGAGGCGTCGTATGAAAAGCTTTAAAAAATCTCTCTTAAAAGTGGCCAGGCTTCTCCCGGTCAAATAGCCAAATTTCGTAAGTGGCATATTGAACATGAAATTCTTTTCCATAAATGAAGTTAGATCAATCTTATGCGGGTCATCAAAATTGGCCAATACAGAATCAATTTCTTTGTTGATCGCCCTGAGGATGCTGATTGCTTCTGTAATTTTGAGGGTAGCAACTTCCTCCGGGAATGGGTCCTGCAACTCAAAATATGGAATCAATGATGTAAGACAACTTTGCAATAAAGGATGCGGGGAGAAGCTGATTACTTTATCAGTGCCCGTCTTTGATTGAACTTCTTTATCAACATAGAATCCTCGTAGTGTCTCTATGGAAAGATGCATGGCTACTGCTTTATGCGGTAATCCATCTTTTGGTGTATTGATAATAGTCGCCAGCTGATTGCGTGGAATCATAAAGGTGCTGCCCGCCCCAAAGGTAAAGGTATGTTCCGCCTGGATGATCCTGGTCTCTCCTGAAATCAACCATACCAATAAATGATCATCGAAAGCTGCCTCTGTTTTGAAGAGTTTTCCCTGGTAACAGGAAATTTTGATCTCGGGGTTTATATAATTTACTTCGTAGTCCATAACATCTCCCTATCTTGATAGTCAAAGTTAACTCATTTGAAATGGCACTCCTGTCCACTCCCCGTCAGCTCCCATAAATGTTTGGCATTTGCCCTGTCCAGTGAATAGGGTTTAATTCCGCCAATCACCGACTTATCTCTATTTAGTTCTGCGATGTCTGCATTCTCGCAATATACGCCTCCAATACTGTTTAATAAAGGACTGGTAGCGCACCATACACTTGTCGCAGCACCCTGTGGTATTGTTTTAAGTGAGGCGGCTACTTCCGGCAAAATATTTCCCTCCGCATCACTATATCCTAATTTCTGAAATAAGTCTACAGGTGCTTCCCTTGACAATTCTGTTTCACCAACGGCTCCTGGACACAGCGCGTAAGCTCTAACGCCAAAGGCTTTAGCCCGCTCATCCAGCTCCACTGTAAATAAATTAAGTGCCGTTTTCGACTGCCCATAACCCAATAAGGTTTCGTAATTCCGATTCACGAAATTAGGATCATCGAAATCGAAGTCGGAAAACTGGTGCCCACCTGAAGATACATTCACCACCCTGGCTCCGTTCGCTAACTTTAAAGCCGGCCACAACCTTGCCGTGAGCCGATAGGGAGCCAGATAGTTGGTCGCCAGCTGGGATTCAAATCTCTCCCTGCTATAACGCAGCGGTACCCACATGATGCCGGCATTATTAATCAGTAAATGAAGAGGCCTTCCGGATTCGATAAACTTTTGTGCAAATGCATCAATTGACGCAGGTTCCATTAAATTCAAGGTTTCCAGTTCTATGCCATCTATACTACCCAGGTTCCGCCTGGCCTTTTCTATGTCCCTTGAAGGCACAATGACCTTAGCGCCGGCGGACGCCAGTATTGTTACCGTTTCCAAACCAATGCCCGTATTACCTCCGGTAACAATAGCTATCTTACCTGTAAGATCAATGCCCCTGATTACTTCAGATGCTGTTGATCTCGCGTTAAATCCTGAACCTATAGACTGTTGTAATGCTCCCTGATAATTATTTTGTTTCATTGTTTATAATTTATAAGTCAAAGGTATCATACCGCTTCGCGGCTGACTTTGTTTAAAGGTTCAAATATGCTTTGTTTAAAAGTTCAGAGTGGGGAGTAGGAAATCGACAGATAACGGATGACAGGGGAAAGCTAGTGGGGCTTGGCGAGTGGCGAGTTGTAGAGGGAAGTTGACAGATTACAGTTTTCAGTTGACAGCAGTTAGTAAGTGGTTCATAGGTCTTAGTTGATAGTTTGGTCCGTGTTTTATGTGAACCGGCCTCACCAGGTGCGGCACGAAGCCAGGGCCAGTAACCGGTATGAGGGAGGCCAGCCAACTATTTGCCCCGGTTCTGGGCTAACCTATGAAGCAGTGTTGCGATGGATCCGGTGAGGGCGGTTTACTATTTAGATAAATGCGATAGTTCCCCGTTAACCAGTGGATCGAGTTGATCTGCTTTTTGAAGCGCCCAGATTATCCAGTCCTTCGCTGCATGATTAACTGAACACCTTTCCAAGTCTTTAACTTCAACTTTTCTCACCAATTCACGGATGAGATGGACTTTCTGAAACCGGTCTGCCTGGTCCAACAATAATGCTGATCGCTTTTCTTCCAGCTCTTTCTGCTTTTAGTAAGCGTTCGGCTTCTATCTCCCGTTCAAGCATCGCATGCCATTCGTCACGTTCGATGGTAGCAAGTCTCGCTTTTTCAACCTGAATTTCTAAGGTGGGCACCATCTTCGAAATAAGCTTTTCCATAGGAATTTTGTCTTCAGTAACTTCTAATAGCTCTCGCCCATTTGAAAGCAGAGTATACCCGTTTGCTGTATAGTGTACCGATCATAAATACTGCGACTATTTTCATCCAGCACACGTTTTTCCTTTTCGCGCAGATAGATACGAATATTCTCCTCTCCAATCTTTTCATAAGAATCACGATTTCGAAAGGCGAAGGTATGTCCGCGGTGTCGCAGGGCTTTAACGAGTGTATCCATAATCCTGAGTGCGCGGGGTTGTATCTCTTTTGACACTTTCATATTCAAAACATCGGGCTCTACCCTGCCATTGTAATGATGCTAGGGCCTGGTAAGCCATTCCCTAGTCTGCCGTATCAGTTGATCAGGCATATTTAACTTTTCAGGAACTACCAGTAGCTCCGGCATTTCAGCTTCTATCTCTAGCCGAAGCTGCTCCTTCGCTGAAAGCTGATCGTATATATCGTTTTCACCGGAAGGAGATACTGTTATTTCCTTTTTCACCTGGTCATCTTTAGGTAAGGCTACCTGTTTTACTTTCTTGCCGAACTTCAACCGCGTCCAATAGATAGAGGGCTTCGCGTGTCAGGGTTTGAGCAGCTGCGGACATAGTTATTAATTTTTTGATTAAAATTATACAGTACTATCAAGTAAAGCTCGCCACTCTATACCAGCCCACCTCACGAGTGTAGCGCCAGCTCTGCTTTAGCCTCCGCTCTGTTATCAGTTGAGAACTAATTACCCTCAAAATACGGCCAACGACCGCTACCTGACTTTGCATCATTTGCTGAAGGCCTGAATTATGAATCTGATACTTGCGGGAAGTTAAATAATGTTTTTTGCGACGATGGTAAGACATCAAGAATAAAGTTAGAAGTTACGCTGTTTACACAACATCTTCGATCAATGAGACCAATTTATACCAGGCGTTTGTGTTTGAAATCGGAAGGTCATAATAACCAGGAGGATATTCTTCAGAAGTGTCAATATTCGTCTCTGTGAATTTCTTACATTCGCTCATTATTATCATTATGTCCAATCTTTCATCAGACTTACTTCATGACATTGATACTATCAGCAAAATTGATGTCATCCCATCTATTCTAAAAGTATTATGCCACAGTACCGGCATGGGATTCTCTGCAGTTTCAAGGGTTACGGAGGACAAATGGATCGCCTGTGCTGTAGAAGACCGAATTAATTTTGGGTTGGAGGCAGGCGGTGAACTGGTCATTGCCACCACCATCTGTAATGAAATCAGAGACTCCAGACAACCGGTTGTTTTTAACCAGGCGTCCAAACATAGTATATACCAACATCATCATACCCCCAAACATTACGGAATAGAAAGCTATGTATCGGTGCCAATCATCACCCGGGCCGGCGCTTTTTCGGAACCTTATGTGCGATTGATCCCAACCCTGCGGTTGTAGAGAATGAAGCCACGCTCAAGATGTTTGAATTATATGCGGATCTCATATCTTTCCATATGCAGTTGCTGGATGAGAATACAGCATCGTCCAATTTACTATTGGAAGAAAAACAAAATGCAGAATTCAGGGAGCAATTTATTGCAGTTTTAGGTCATGATATGCGTAATCCTTTGGGAGCTATATCTAACGTAGCTGCATTATTGATGAGAATGCAAAGTGACGAAAAAGTTATGCGGCTCGCGGGCATTTTACAAAATACCAGCTTTAGAATGAAAGGCCTTATTGACAATATTATGGATTTTTCGCAGGCCAGGCTTGGCGGGGGCATCCTATTAAATACAGGGGATGCTCTCATTGAGGAACTTATTCAACAGGTGGTATCAGAATTGAAGTTGATTTACCCCGACCAGATTTTCCAGGTAGAAATGAACAATACCATCAGGGTGCATTTAGATGGTTTACGACTTGCCCAGTTAAGTTCTAATCTCATCAGTAACGCCATTACTCATGGAGCTGCTGGAGAACCGATCCTGATTAAAGGACAATTGCTGGATAACTTTTTTGAACTTTCGATTATTAACTCCGGACAACCTATTTCTGAAGCCGCACAGAAGCGACTTTTTCAACCTTTTTCCGCGGAGATTATCAAACCGGAAAGCAGAAAGGCCTTGGGCTGGGTTTGTTTATCTGCTCGGAAATAGCAAAGGCACATGGCGGAACGCTCATAGTGGATTCAGATGACCGGCAAACCTGTTTCAAATTATCTATACCATTATCATAAGAGGTTTTGAGTGAGTGGAGATTGGCGAGTAGCTAGTGGGTGGAGGGAAGTTGACGGATGACAGGAGGATGGATATGTGAGATTTATGATGTACGATGTCTGATGGAGGATGGGTGATGGACGATCAGGATGATTAGATATATATGGCTCTGGTCACCAGGTGTTAACTCCCCTGGAAGCTTCGCTATCCATCACCCGCCTCAACAGGTGTGGCACGGAGCATCGGCCAGTAACCGGTATGAAGGCGGCGCGCCGATCATCTGCCCCGGTTCTGGTAGCTAACCTATGAAGGCTGTGCCGCAGTGGATACGGTGAGGATGGTTTTCCAGCCACTCGTCCCGAAGCCCTCACCTCAGAAAGGTAGCACCAGCTCTGTTTTAGCGCAGCTCTGTAAAAGGCTATGTCTACATCTTACGAAAATCAGCAGGGTTTCTACCCCAACAATTCACATTGTAGCTGTGATACAGACCCAGGCACCTTGATTAGTATCCCAATTTAAGGACTTTTACATCTTTCGAAAAAATCGCCGGAAAGTCAGGTCTCTTACCTTTTCATTGATCCCTAAATTGACTGTTTATGTAAGTGTAGACTTAGGGAGTGTTGAAATGAGTTATGGGAGCGCCAAATTGGAAGTTTTATCTTTTATTGAGTATGGTTCATAGTTGATGCATGATTGATGACATAAATGAAGCCAGGGGTGGCTAATAGAAAATTAGTTACAGCCCTGTTGGATAGTATGCAGATGCATTTAACCACACTATGTGCAGAAACTTTAGTCGTAAAAATACTATTTGCGATTACGTGACACCAGCAAAAAGCAAAGAGCAGCGATACTTAAAGTTGTTAAGGTCATTTTCTTTTTCATCCTTATACCCGGTAGCAAGGTCTTTCCATAAATACCTCCGTATCCCCTGGAAGCCTGCAGAACATTACCACTGCTGTCAGCAGCCTTGCCGGCCCATCTGAAAACGCCTCGCATAGCCACTGCCGATACTGTCCTTATTAAAGCAGGACATAACTGATACAATCTCTTGAATAAAGATCCAAACCAGTCCGGATAGGATGCAGCTACCGGATGCTTTGCCAACTTCACCATAGCATCTGCTAATCCGGCTGGATCAAAGGCAGGTGGTGGCGTACTTAAAGGTATACCAGAATAGTTAGCTGCGTGGCCAATTCCCGCAGAACGCTGGAAGCCGGGATACAACGCACAAACATGGATATCCGGGTAATTAGATACTTCAGCCTGTAAACCTTCCACCAATCCCCTTATACCATACTTGGAGGCGGTATAGGTTGTACCGAAAGGTGCAGGCATCCATCCACCGATAGAAATATTGTTGATGAGTACGCCCCGTCGCTGCTTTTTGAAGATAGGTAGTATAGCGTGCGCACTGTACATATATCCGAGTAAATTCGTTTTAATCACCTGGTCTATTACCTCGACAGGTGTCTCTTCAAATTTACCAAAAGACAATACACCTGCATTGTTGATCCAATAATCAATATGACCGGTATAGGATAATGCTGCATCTGCCAAACGCCGCACCTGCGCTACATCTGACATGTCGGTTAGGACTATATGAACAGCAGCTGCGCCAGCACTATAACTTTTAGCAGCGGTATCCTCTAACCCCTGCTGCCCCCTTGCTGCTAAAATAAGCCGGGCTCCCTCCCGGGCAAAAGCAAGGGCTGCAGCCTTTCCAATGCCACTTGAAGCACCTGTGATCACGACGGTCTTATTGAGGAGTATATTGTCCGGCATTTTATTTTTCATAGTTAAGTTATTCCAAAATTCGCACCACAAACTTTTCAGTTAAAGGGGCTATTTTACAAGCTTATTGGCATTTATTTTGACCTGAGACTAATATGTTAATCTCTATTGCCCTTATTGCCGGTATATTCAGCACATTCGTGATGACTTATTTTATGCAGCTTGCTGGTTACCGAAAAGACAAATCAATACCCTGGCTCCTGGGTACGTTTATTTTCCTTCGGCTAAAGCCTGCGCGATCCGCAAACCAGTCGACACTAATTTCCTGGGGAATATCGTACATTATGCAATTGGTATTGGTTTTGTCTTTTTATATCTCCTCTTATGGCATCAAGGTTGGCTCAACCATAGCTACATCAACATCTTCATTTTTGGAATATTCGCCGGCTCGCTCGCAGTTATGGCCTGGTTAATAACCTTTCAGTCACACCCGCTGAAGAATTCTTTATCTATTAAACTCTTTCTAACCTGTATCTTTTTAGGACATCTTATCTTTGCTTTTAGCATGGGAGCGTTTATTGATCTTTGCATGATCTTTCTAATCGAACCAGCTCAATTTCCCTGGATGTATACCTGACTCAATAAAAGAAATCTTGGAAGTGATAGCCTTCCCGGATTTGTCAAATGTCTAAAGTACCTTCACTACACAGGTTCTCTTCTTTCGAGTATTTGCTGATGATTTAGCCATATGATTTTTGATTAGATTTTATAAAGTACGCTCAAGGGATTACTGTAATCATTGATCCCGGAAAAATTTAACAGGTTCCATTTTACATTTATGATCACCTCCGCCCCTGTTTTCTACAACCCGTTTCTTTTACGGGAAAATAATTCCCCGCTATATGGTCATTTACTTCCATGGATCTAATACCACCTTGACACAGTCATCCTCTTTTTATTAAAGATGTCATAGCCGTGTGCAATCTCCGACAGCGATAGTCTGTGGGTGATGATATCATCCAATTTCACTTTTCCGTCGGCCACATAATTCATCAACATATCTATGTATTTATGAGCAGGTGCCTGCCCGGCCCTCAGTATAATGCCTTTGTCGAAGAACTGACCAATCGGGAAATTGTCATAGGTAGTGGGATATACACCCAGCACCGACACGTGGCCGCTCCTTCTGACCGCGCTCATGCAAGCTTCCAGCACTTTTACTGACCCTGCTTCAAAATTGATCACTGCCTTTGCTTTCTCAAACACATTTCGTGAAGGTTCAAAACCTACCGCATCAATGCACAGATCTGCTCCCCGTCCCTCCGTTAAGTCTCTGATTTCGGTGATTACATCTTTAGCCCCGTCTTTCCATAAAATAGTATGGCAGCCGGTCAGCTGTGCTACCTTATCCAGTCGGTATTGTAGTGTATCGACCAGGATCACTTTGCCAGCATCCCGCAACATCGCACTCTTAACCGCCATAATACCTACAGGGCCTGCACCAAACACTGCTACTGATTGCCCAGGCTGCAACTCGCCCCAATCTATCCCTGTATATCCGGTTGGGAATATGTCTGTTAGAAACAACACCTGTTCGTCCGAAAGATTTTCAGGGACAACCCGAGGTCCATAATCAGCATAAGGGACTCTGACATACTGAGCCTGGCCTCCGTCATAACCACCATACAAATCAGTGTAGCCGAATAAAGCACCACCTTTTTCAGTTAACAAACCACCTTCCGGTCCGTAATGCTCCGGATTACTATTTTCACAATTTCCCGGTACATCATGTTTACAAAAAAGCAATGACCACAGGCAACAGGAAAGGGTACAACAACCCGGTCTCCATATTTTAAATTATTAACGCCTTTTCCCACTTCTTCCACTATACCCATAAACTCATGTCCCATCACCATGGGGCGTACCTGAGAATGCCTCCACTGTAAATATGCAGATCAGATCCACAAATTGCGGTAGCTGTTACTTTCAAAATAATATCTCTATCTTCCTTAATTTTTGGGTCTTCAACGGTGTCATAAGAAATATTCCCGGGACCTTTAATAACTGCTGCTTTCATATAATTATGTTTAGAAGGTTAAAAAAGCTTCCATCCAAATTCTTTGCCATCTTAGGCCGATACCTGAACCGACCACCCTGTAAGCAGTTTAATGAGACTTAAGTCTATTAAATGGTATAAATAGCTGGTTATTCATTGGTGGGTTAGCATTTGCGGTTAGCAAAAGTCATTAACGAATGTCCTTCCGTGGATCAGGTAGTAAAGTTCTCGGTTGAAAAGTCAGGACATTGAAAGTTTCTGTTGGATTAATCATTGAAGCTGTACCACCTATCATGGAATAGTTATTGTAACCCTTAGTTATAATCTCCTTACAGCATATGAAAGAATATACCAAGATGCCCGGATTTATTATCTACCAGCCTAATCCCCGGCTATTTCATATATGCCTGGAAGCTGGCAAAGGATACTATTCCTGGGCCAGTGAATATCCTCCCACACAGGATAACCGGTATGCACGCAGGATTAAGCGGATCAAGGCCATCATACCTGCTAAAATTACTGAGTCTCAAATTTATGATCAGGGAACTTACACCATCAATAAAGGCGATGATGTATCTGCGATAGCTACGAAGGTGAAAAAGACAATCAATAATAAATCATTCTCTTTCATTTTAAATGGACAAATTCTTGAAGGTAGATTCGTTATCCGTCAGACCGCTGCGGGAACAGTATTGCAAAAATTCAAAGACAAGTTTGCCAGGGAAGAAGATATATTTAGCGGAGACCTGAGCCGGACCATCAGCTTAATGGTTCCGGATTACGATCCGAAGAAGGTAAAGATAAAGATAGCCCGAAAAGATCGAAAGAAAGTGAAGAAGGCAGAACCTCCCACTCTTGTAGAGGAAATACCTGAAGAGATCACAACTGACAAGGTTATAGGCCAACGAAATTATCATTTTGAAATATACCATTCAGATAAAGGATCTAAACTTTGTATAGTATTTAGTGAAGATAGTCTGATATTAATTTTGAAAAAGAATAAGGATCAATGGCAGATAGTAACGCCTTCGAATCGTTCCCTGAAAGAGCGCAAGGCGCTGATTCAACATGCGGAATTACTTTATCCTTAAAACAAATTAGCAGTCCATAGCGAACTTCTCCTGTAGCATTCCACTTACGCGGGTGAAGCGCCAGCCCTGCTTTAGCGCCAACCCGGCTATCGGCACATCGCTCTAAATTACAATCATGCTCAGACATGAAACTAGAGAGACGGAATACTGCAACTCTGAATATACTATCCAACTTTGAGTAGCCGAAACGTACTGGCAAGCAAATGCTCCAAATCAAAGGGCTTAGAGATGAACCTGTCGGCCCCGCAACCAATGCATCAGCGCTTTTAGCGTTTGCGGATATAATCAAAACTAGTGTATCTTTAAGATGCTGCCGGGATTTTAGCTCACTACAATAAACAAGACCGTTACCATCAGGCAAACGGACATCCAGAATAAAAAGATCAGGTACAATCCTGGAAACCTAATCTTCACATTCCCGGATATTCGAAAACTTTACGATCGTATAGTAATTCTTGTCCAAAATTATTTCTAAAAGAGTCTGAACGTCTTTATCATCTTCTAAAATCAAAATGGTCTTAGTGGGCATGGAACGCTTTATAGATTATCTTCACCAATTATGCCTACTTTAAATAAAAACAAGAAAGTAAAATACCGTCATAAAGTTAGCCGTATAGCAGTAGCTCTTAAGTCAAACACACGCACAGAAGCCTGATTCACCACTTCTAAGTGTTCGCCTGGCGAAGGTATTGCGCCACATTTGAAAGCTTTTACAAATTATCATAGCTAATCTAAATGCTGATAAAATAGGATAGAGCAATGAATATGCCGGTTGGTAAGTTACAGTTTGCTTCCGTGGACGAGAGAACGAGATTGTGCAAAAAGGATGAAAATAATTTTTTATTACGGCTGTAACAATTTTCCAACGCTATTGTTGATTTAATTGGCGAAGGTTTAAATCGATGGCGTTCTCTGATAGATAATTTTAAAACTGATGATTTAATGATCGATCCTGAAGATTGCAGGGCAAACTGTTGTATCGATTTTGGCTGATTTGAATTGGCTTTTTTATGTATCATCCCATGTGTCAACCTGAATGCAGATGACTCATTCTGGCTCAGAAGTGTGCCAGCAGTGTTCTTAAAAATTTTATATGTCATTTCCCGTGTCATTTATGTGTTGTAAATAGTGGTAGCAAGCGTAAAAAAAACGACACGTTTTTGACACAGGATATAACAAAAAGGTTGTAAGTCAATTACTTACAACCTTAATTATGTGCCCGAGACTGGACACCTTAAATATTGCTTACAAATCAGTTGCGAATTTTATCTATCATCATTCAGTCAGAAATCAGTATACACTTTTTTGCCACTATCTACCGCCTCCCATCACAAAGATGGGAATTTCCCCAACTACCCTTATTAATTTGAATGATGGACCTATAGAGAGCATTTTAGAATTTAAGAAATTAAACCATTAGAAAACTTCTCCGTAAAATCTTCAACCAGTATTTAAAAAATGAACCCTAAAATAGATCTGCATAAATGGCAGGCGATTGTTGAAAAATGATGTGGAATTGAGTATTAAAAAATCCCGCACTGGAATGTCCGGTCCGGAATAAATAGTCCGGTAGGAAAAGAAGTAGAAGAAGCCTTCAAAAACTGCCAAAGATGCTGCCTGATTTTTAAAAGTTGTCGGTGCTTTCGGGCTGCTGCTTCCTTTAAAATAAGGGCTGGGTAATTCGAAGCCGCAGGCATCGTTTTTATATCCTAAAGCGTAGTAGGATTTAGCCCCGTTGGTTTAGTCTGCTTCACACAGATATTGATTGGCAATTTAACAGGAAATTCTGCGGCTGTAACAATAATTAATAAGCGCACGGTAAGATAGTGCACGGGTATCGGTGATCTCAATTCCATTGACCTTTTCAGGGGAGTCGTTCTGGTAGCGACAGGTAATTGAAAGCGCTCCAACCTGGCAAGCATTTCAGGGATGGATGTATCTTCAAGTGCCAGCAGCAAATCGATCAGGCTGGCACCCTTTCCTTCTTCAAAATCAAACCATTTATTAAGCTTACGGTTTACTTTGAAAGATGGTGTATGTTCGGTTCTGAACGGGGAGTAAAACCAATAGTCATCTCCCCTGATCTTTGACGGCTCATGTCCTATAGTTGACAGGTAGCGCACCATGTCAATTGCTTTTGCATCTTTGATGGTCATAACACACATTTTCTGGTTCACAAATCAAATAATCCAGACAAAGCTAGATGCAACAGATTCATAAAACCCAACCGTGTCGTAAAACGATACGGTCAGGGTTGCCTAAAGGTTGGCGGTAATGGCACCTTTACCAGATCAATTAAATTTAAAACATGTGATATGCTAAGTGAAAAAGAAATGGGATTACTGTGGTCGTTCAAAAAAATGATAAGACAACGTCGCCAATGTTACTGTTGCAATGAATGCAATAACGATTCCCAACCAGTAGATTGTAATATAAAAAACAGAGATACCATAAGATCTACGTCCTAAATTAATACTCCCAATAATATTCACTTTTGTCTATAGGTGCCAAATCTAAACGATGTACAAAAAAAACAAATGCAAAAAAACTGAGTACATCCAATTCTGGTTTGTAATAGCGTGTCATCGTTTAATTCCTGTCTTTTATATATTCTACATAAAATTTGAAGCTTAAGGAAGATACAATGGCTCACTTTGTGATGAATTCGATAACAGGAACCTCATATGGTTGCTTTTCCTTGGGTAACTTAAGTTCAATGTCAGACCCTACAACAGTATATTCTACTTCAGATGCATCGTTGAGCAATTGCGCATATTTTATTTTGTCCTTATATCCCGGTAAAACCAATTTGCCATTTGATGGGTAACTAAATAAATGTACATAAAGCCTGCCGGTATTGGGGTTATAAGTCAGGCGTGTGTTCATCTCCGCAGGCAAGGTAAATTGATCAGGCGGATAAGTACAATTATATATTGACTTACTATTTGCATGCATCCAGTAAGATAAACTGTCTAATGCCTTATTCGCTCGATAATCAAATTCTCCACGAGCAGTAGGGCCCACGTTAAGTATAAGATTGCCTCCATTTGCAACAGAAGTGATCAGCAGATCCAATAATTGCCGTTGGGTTTTCCAGCTATGCTCATCCCTGTAATAACCCCATGAGCCTGAAAATGTCTGGCAGGTTTCCCAATACTTTCCTTTGAATTCTAAAAGCGCTGTTGGCTTCACTTGTTCTGGCGTTTCAAAATCAAAGCCATCTGTATAGTCATTTAAGTCCAACCGGTTATTAATGATAATATTCGGTTGCAGCTTTTTTACAGTTTTTAAAAGATCGGTTGATGCCCAATCGTTTCTGCCTTTACCCTGGGCCCCTGGATAAGAAAAATCCATCCACAAAATATCAATTTTACCATAATTCGTCAACAGTTCCGTAACCTGGTCTTTCAGATATTTTCGATACCGGCTCATATCTTTTCCTTTGTTCAGATTTGTGTAGTACGCCGTATCGCGTTTTTCCTTCTCAGACCATTCGTCTTTGTTACGCTCTCTTTGCGGGTGTAAACGGTCAATAGTGAAGTCAGGGTGATGCCAGTCGATCAATGAATAATAAAATCCTATTTTAATACCCTCAGCCCGGAATGCCGCTACAAATTCTTTTACTAGGTCTCTTTTTGCAGGCGTATTAGTTGACTTATAGCTGGTGTATTTTGAATCGAATAAGCAAAATCCTTCATGATGTTTCGTGGTAAGCACGGCATATTTCATACCTGCAGCTTTTGCTTCCTTAGCCCATTTTTTTGGATCAAACAAATCAGGATTAAAATAATTGAAATACTTCTGATACTGCTCGGTTGTAAAACGTTCACGGTGCTTTACCCACTCATGCCGGCCAGGTAAGGCATACAGGCCCCAATGAATAAACATGCCAAAGCGGGCATCGGTAAACCATTTCATTCGCGCAGCCTTATGTTCAGCGGTTTCGTTTGTAATACTTTTAGGTTGTGAGTAAGCTGCCAGGTTACCAATAAGCAAGAATAAAACAATGATTTTTTTAGTACCATCTTAATAATTAGTTTAATGAAATGATTGAGTATAGGTATAGAGTTAATGATTGATGACGAATAATGCATTTATTGTATTGATTCTTAAAAATTTTTGCGTGGCATTTCAGTTGCAGCAATTTCAAAATACTACATCGGATGGCACTTTTTTTATCATTCTGAAAATAGTTGATGCTAAATTTTGCTCTTTATTCTACTACATCATTATTATTTAAAAAGCTAGCAAACTATCGGCTTGTAATGTCTTAAACGTATCGATAGCTGTCGTAACCGGTTTAAAGTACGATTGGATCGCCGGTTTGGTTCCCGGCATAAACGATTTTAGGGTTACCGAATCCTTCGAAAAAGTAACACTATCCAGCGTATTGTCGATTTTATAGTACCACACTTTTGAAAAGACTCGAGTGCTGTCCAGTTTTGAAAAGTACAGGCGTACTGAATCTGTTCCAAAAAACGCCTTGAGTTTAACCGCTGGTTGATCAGTGACGAGTTATAGAAAGGTCCAAAAACTCGTACACCGTTAAGGTCCTGACCAATGGACCTGTACCCCGATCATTTACAGTAATTATTTTAAATGCCTGCGTATATTCCGGAAGCCCGGGCACAAGGTATTTATATACCCCCTCTGCCTGAATGGCCGAAGCCTGTATCGTAGCTGAATCCCGGTTATTGTTCCAGTAAATAATATAGGAAACTACCTTGGGGTCAATACTCTTTGTCCATTCCAGTTGAACCCGCAACCGCCCGCTCCTGGCTACAAAATTTTCAGCCAATCCTGCATATACAACTTCTGTATTATTGATAAACTCTTTGTATTTATACTGATCCTTTTCACAGCCGGCGGTAAACAAGAGCAAAACTATAAAGCATGCGTACCTGAAGTTCATTTTTATTTTTTTATAGTGTCATATAATTTGTATAACAAACAATAGCAACTTTAGCTATCGTTCATCACCCCAAAAAGAAATATCCGCCGCATTAATGATAACCCCGTTACTCATATTGGTTGATACCACAAAACGGATATATCGTACTTTGGGTGCGTCGAAACGGATATCAAAATCCTGTCCCTTTCGGGCTTCTGCCAAATCACCCGCAGTAGCTGCGCTTCTTGCAGCACCAGAGACCGGATCGTTCATTGCATAATTGCCCAGGTTTTCCCATTCTCCTGATTCACCTAACCGCGTACCCTCATCAGCATACGCCGGGGGGTGAAGGGTCCGGGTCTTTCAGAAGCAGAACCCCATATAGAAAAAGTTTGGGGTTGTTATGGATAAATATATTAAAATCTCTAGGCGTCACTTTAATCCGGCTCAGTTTTGCATAAGTACCTAACGAGAATGTACCCCATTGCGGAAGCGTGCCCCCTGTTTGGGCAGGGTCTCCTGTATGCCAGAAACTACCGAGATTAGGATTACCGGCTGCATCAGCATCAAACAAATTTGTAAGAGGGTAACCTCCTAATATTGGTGTTTCGTTACCTGCCAATGCAAAAGGACTAAATCTCTTAGGATCTAATTTCTTTTCGTATAATGGCTTAACGGTTGAGCGGATGGTATCCGAACGATTGCCCCATTTATCGGTGACATAGGCGGCATAAACCTTGGGAATAGTATCGTAACCCCGTACCGGGAAAGAAATAGCCTGTAAGTCAGAAAAGCTCTGCAACCGGATGCTGTAGGCCCCCAGGGCGTCATCCATAAAAACGATGCCTACATTTTTTTCATCTCGTTCTTAGACTGAACCCTCACTCCCGCAAAATCGGGTGTCATGGTTAGGTTGGAGGCTACCAATTGGTAAACAGGTGTTAGCGGATGTATTTTTATTATTACAGGATCAGACTCCACATTTGCCCTGCTCACTACGGTTAACTTCACCTCATATTCTTTTGTTTTTGCAAATCCCTCTAGGGTTGTCGTATCAGAAAAATAACTGGAACGGGTTTCTACCGGCCGGTCTGTACCCTCACCTAAGTAATAATTTGCTTTTACGTAGAGGATATTATCCGATTTTGGCAGATCGTATATAATATATGCTCCCCGTTAAAATTAATAACCCTGTAATTTTTAACAGGATCAGGTTTTGTATTATCCTGCGATATCATTTCGATAAACTCATTTTTATCGCTACAGGAAACAAGTACGATCAGCATAGTGATCACTGCAATAAAAAACAAGTATGGATATTTTTTATCTGTATCATATTGTTATTTTCTATAAATGAATAGGGTGATAAAACTCTTTCCCTTTGTATTACTTATTAAATACCGTGATTACCAGTACGGCGTCTGAACCAGGTTCGAGTTCAGCAGCATTTCCGATAAGGAAACAGGCCACAGGTAATCTTTTATTGAGATAGACGGAACATAGTAGGTGATCAGCTGGTAGTATAGATTCCCCGTTGTCTGGTCTATGCTCCAGCCCTGTACCGGCGCAGATGCCGCTTCAATAAACTCTTTCCATCTTCTCAGGTCCCAGCCTGCCTTACCTTCCATACAAAGCTCAATGCGGCGCTCCTGGTGTATGATCTGCCGTAGCCCTGCCTTATTTAATGGTTTTGCCGGATTATTCGAATAATTACCCCATGATTCCACTACGCCTTTTAATCCGGTACGTGCACGCACTACATCTATATACCTGAACACATCTTCCGAAGGGCCGCTAGCTTCATTCAAACATTCGGCATACAAAAGATAAAGGTCGGCCATGCGCATAAGAGGCATACGATAGGATACGATGGATATGCCAGAATTCGTATTAGGAACAACCGTTCGCCAGTTACATAATTTCTTAGGCCAGATACCGAATATATTGCCAGACTCCCTGCTTGCAACCCCCGAAATGCTCAAACTTCCTTTGCCTTGTACACTTAACAAAGTGCTAATGTTATTGGTTAAAATATTATTACCTACCCATTTACTCCCATCAAAACCAAAACTGGCATAGTAACGAACCTCCCGGTTAAAATTATTTTTGATAGTTTGATAGTTGGGTTGCAGGTAATACTGGTGTGCTGCGTTTCCGTTTTGCAAGTCAAACCTACCGGAATAATCCCAGGTACGGTCCTCGGTAATAGGCACCCCATTATTGGTATAAAACAAATCGGTAATGGCAAATGGATTAGCTATCGTATTCATGCCTCTTGGATTTTGAGAAGAAGCTACTACTTTAGGGTGCATTTGCTGTTGATAGCCGAAACTACCATTGAGTGCCCATACCAGTTCTTTATTTTTATCCCACTCTTCGGTAATAGCGCCCCTGAAATTCATTTCTCTTTTCAACGAATCTGTAAGCGGAAGCGGTACGCTCGGCGGAATAATAAATGTATAGATGCCCAGCCCGATGGATTCTGCCAAATCAATGGCTTCCTTACAAGCTTGTGCGGCGTCTGCCCATAAATTGTTGTTTACAGTAGCAGAAAAGAGCAGAGACCCATCTTTATTTTTAAAGTCGGCATAATCCGGGTTGCCGTTAAAAAGAGGGCTGGCTTTTGCTACCAAAGCCTCTGCTTTTAAGGATTTGGCAATAACCTGTGTCATGCGTCCCAGTTCCTGCTCCATATTGCCGATTTGCACGGGCAGGTTGGGAGCAGCTTCGTCCAGCAGTTGCACCACATAATTGAGTACTGAATCCACAGGGTCTCTTTTTTGACGGGTAGCTTCGGTAGGTGCGGTTATGGGCAGGTTATTGCGAACAATAGGAATAGGACCATACTGCTTTACCAGGAAAAAATGATAGTAAGCTTTTAAGAATTTCACTTCAGCTATCCACCTTTCTTTTTCTGCAGGGGTAAGATCTACGGGCTGATCTACGTTTTCCAGGAAAGTATTACAACGCCGGATGGCATCATAGTAACCTGCACCATCCCAGTAGTTCAATATGGGATTATCTTTATTGAGTACATTGCCTTTAATAAGCTGCAGGCCCGGGACTGAGTAACCAATAGCGCCGAGGTATTCCTGCGGTAAAACAAATTCTCCGCCGGAACAAAACCAGGGGTCGCTAAACACATCACTGCGTCGCTGCAGGGTGTTGTAGCAAGTGAAAAGGTATTTTTCTGCCTCGTTCCGGTTCCTGAAGGCATAATCAAGCGTGCCCACATTGGGCGGTACCACATCCAGGTATTTTTGCACCCTGCAACACCAAAACAAAGCTGGACCAGAACTAAAAAAACAAATAAATAATTCTTTTTCATATTATATGGCTTTGGTGTTTATAATTGAATATTGATGCCTAAGTTGAAGGATCTTAACAAGGGGTAATTGAACGCGCTGAACGGCCTGCTGCTGCTGTTACTAAGCGATAACTCAGGCTCCCATAATTTAAAGCTGCTGAAGCGTAGCAGGTTGGTTCCGCTGAAATATATCCGTGCATTTCTAAAGGAGACTTTTTTCAACCACCTTTCCGGAAGTGTATATCCCAGCTCTGCAAATTTTAATCTTAACAGATTACCACTGCGTAACCACCAGGTACTGGACTCGAGGTTATTGGCAATTTCATTCCTGGCAGTACCCAGGCGGGGATAAAGCGCATAAAGGTTTTGATTATTTTCTGACCAGTGATCGTCTGCAAACTGGCTTAATATCTGTGTTGGCGCTCCTACTATATTGCTACCATCCTGTACGGCAAAATCACGTACGAAAGGACTGATCACTTCGGGATACATATAAAGCGTTGCCCTGGCTTGGCCTGTAAACCGCAATCCCAGGTCAATGTTTTTATAATTAATGGTTACGCCGAACCCGTAGGTTACTTGCGGGCTACTGGGAAGCCCGATAGGCACCTGGTCTGCGCTGTTAATGATGCCATCGCTATTAACGTCCCTGTACTTGATATCACCACCCCTTGCTCCCAGGCCTGATGTACCAAATATTTGCGTGGGTGATGCCGCTGCTTCTTTATCATCCACAAATAGCCGCTCGGCAATATAACCCCAGCGCTGGCCAATATATTGGCCCGTACGCCTTCTCCAATATTCATTACCATAATCAGGCTCTTCAAAATAATCATATTTACCGGCGGCATAAGTCCCGTTAGACATCAGGCTGATGCTCAGATCTTTTCCAAATAATTTCCTATAGTTTAATGTAAGATCCATGCCTCTTGACGTAGCATCACCCAGGTTACTGCTCAGGCCGGCTTCCAGTCCCATACTATTAGGTATTTGTCGTCCCTGTAAAATATCCCTGGTCTTCCGGGTCCAGTATTCTCCTATAAAATCCAGGGAATTGAACAAAGTAAATTCAATAGCATAGTTGCTTATCTTACTGATCTCCCAGGAAATTTCGGGGTTCGGATAATTATTAATCGTTACTCCGGGTCTGCCGTACGCGTTATTGGTACCAAATGAAGCGCCGGCACCAGTATTTTCCAGGTTTACATTAGAGATATAAAAGAATCTTTGTGAACTGATGTCATCATTACCCGCCAAACCATAGCTACCCCGTAATTTCAGCATGGTTATAATGGAACTGATGGAGCTGTTTTCCCAGAATTGTTCTTTATTAATGACCCAACCCGCCGAAATACTGGGGAAAAAACCGAAGCGGTGTGAAGGATCAAATCTTTCAGAGCCATTATATCCAAAATCGAACTGAAGGTTGTATTTATTACGGAAGCCATAGCGGGCGCTACCGGCATAGGTAAGGTTCCTGTTGGGTAAGATCTGTGCAAAATTGTTTACCGTACCCGGGTTTAGGTTTTGTTGCCGGTTTACTACCAGCGAGCCATTTACGTTGTGATCACCGAAAATGCGATCATAACTCACTATGCCCTGCATTTGTATAAAAGAACTGGAAGCCCTGTCGCCCGCTGATATAGCTAGATATTCGGTGGGAACTGTATTCGATCCTGAAGCAGCACCTCCTCCAAAAGGCAAACCGGCCCTGTTATTCAACCAAAACAAAGTGTATTCATTCGTGGCCCTATCGTAAGTATTTACCGTATAATAAAAAGGATTATAGGTCATGGTATACTGTACCTGTGCAAAGCGGTTCGTAGAAAAAAGCCGCTAAAACTCAGACCTTTTGCAATCATATCCAGATTCTGGCTTAACCGCACTGTAGCGCTTACACGAGAGCTGTTGCGGTTTCTATACCCACGCATCATTTGTGCGAATGGGTTAGGATATCCTACTCCTTCTGCGGGTAAAAATTTTCTCCGCCCCTATCAGGTGAGCTTCCATTGAAATTACCAAATAACATATGTTTGGTAAATAAATTCGCGCTATCTGGTTCAAAATAAGCAGGGAAAAGCACGGGACTACTGTGAGTGGCCATGTAATACAAATCGGTAGCAAAACCACTTGCATCGCTGGTAATCGGTCCCTGGTAATCATTAAATGTGCCCCAGAGGTCTACGCTTAAATTTGTGGTTCGTGTAAGTTTAATATCTACATTGGATCGTAACTGGTAATTCCTGAACTTGATACCCCTTCAAATATATTCTGGTCGCTTTCACGCAGCAAACCATTATCCTGGCTATACGATCCGGAAACATTATATTGGGTTGATTCACTCCCCCCGATACGCTGGCATTTACCTTTTGGGTTTTCGAATATTTACGAAACATCAGATCCAACCAATCTACCGCAGGGTATACATAAGGGTTTCCATCGGGAGCTCCTGCTAAAGTACGTTGGCTAAAGTAAATTTTATCGGCACTGAACTCAGGTACCTGGTAAGGATTACGCGTAAGTTGCGCCTCATTGTATAAATTCATATAAGTAATAGGATCAGCAAACTTCAGCGTCTGCGTAGGCGTATTTACAGAATTATCATAGCGAACGTTATACTTAGGCTTACCTGTTTTACCCCGCTTGGTTGTAACCAATATTACACCGTTCGCTCCCCGTGAACCATATAAAGCTGTTGCACTGGCATCTTTTAATATGGAAAATTCAGCTATATCATCTACCTGTAACCGGGCCAGATCATCGGTGGTTAATTCAATATTATCGATCAGGATCAGGGGTTTTGCCGGAACCCGAATGTAGTTACGCCTCTCACAAAAAAATCCGCATTGTCAAAACCCGGTTGTCCACTACTTTGAAATCCAATAACACCAGCCACCTGCCCGGCAAGCGCTGCCGTGAGATTGGATGCGGGAGTTCTCAACTGATCCGGTTTGATGGTAGAAACTGATCCTGTAATCGATTCTCTTCTAACCTTTTTTCCATAAGCTGTTACGATCACTTCATCATCAGCAGAAATGATCTTTTGAAGTAAGACAATGCTAATATTGGATACGGCTGGCTCTGGAACCTTGTACAGGTAATCGTTATAGGAGATCGCAGAAAAAACAAGTGTGCTTCCGGCCACAGCATCTATAACAAAACGACCGTTGTTGTCCGTTTGAGAACCGGTATTCGTTCCCTGAACAGTTATACTCACATTTGCCAGGGGAGCACGGGATGAATCTGTTACGGTACCAACAACAGCGATCTTTTTTGGCAGAGTGCCGGTAATACACCCAACGAAAAAGTCAATACCATAGCCATCTTCAACACCTTGAAGACATTGTTTAATGCAATCATTTAGATAATCGTTAGAAGTTAGTATTCAATTTAAGCAGCTACAAAGTAATTCTAATGACAGGGCAAAAGAAATAGTACAACCATCATTTTAGATGGATAATCAGATACTTTTAAAAGGGATGGGGGCACACCCAAAACAAGGCTTTTAAATAAGGGAAGGCTTGTTATATTTTTGAAAAATCCATTTTTCCATGGACTTTCTTACTATTCACATACAATATTCTACTTTTTTTGCCAGAATGACATTTATAAACCGGGGAAGCACTGGCCATTCAATAGACTTTAACCCACTTTTATCATACCTGATAACGTTGCCAGCCTACTTAATGGACAATACGAGGATACAGAATGAGAATGGGAGGTGATCATTTAAATTGCATAGGTTGCTAGGAATGAACTACAAATGGTGGGGCAAACGCCGATACAGTGTATGGCAGGAGCACAGGCAATGCTACACCATTTAAAAATTGAATAAAGATGATAACAGTAGAGGTTGGCTGAATTTGCTACTCCTCCAATCCCATCTCTTTCCAGCCAATTTCCCGGTATAGCTCAGGAGAAACCGTCATATATTTTTTAAAAATCCGGGAAAAATAATAAGGATCCTGATAACCTATTTCCAGGGCTACGTTTTTTATCTTCATGTTGCTATTGTGCAAAAGTTTGCAGGCCACCTGCATTTTCAATTGAATGAAGTAATCCATCGGCGACCTACCGGTTGCAGCTTTAAAGATCTGCGTAAGATAAGAGGCTGATATGGATTGCCTTGCTGCCATTTCCGAAACTGTAAGCATTTGGTTGAGGTGCCGTTTCATATCTCCTATAGTATCATTAACCAATGCGTCTTTTGTGGACAACACATCAGGAGACCCAGAAAAATTAAGCTCCGAAAAAGAAAGCTGGCAATGAATTGATATAACAAGAAATTGGCATTACATATATTGGGAATAGTATACCCCATTTCCAGGCTCCGGTACATGGTTTTCCAAGTTTCTATTCGCTTCTCATCAAAGGGGATGGGCTTTGCACCTCTCGAATTTGTAATAGCAAAAAGCCGGTTTAATTCTTCTACGAGAGAGCCGCTGAAATGTACCCAATGTATTGTCCATGGATCTTGCTCATCCGCTCCATATCGCATATATTGAGACCCCGCTGGCAGAATAGCATATTCATTCGCCTTTACCTCGTATAAATCCTTTCCCAGAACATACCATCCTTTCCCTTGCTGGCAATAAAATAAGATATTATCTGAACAACCATTTCTCCGTTCCCTGTAATGAAAAGAAGCCTTGGGAAAATATCCTATCTGGGTAATATAAAGTTGCACTAATAGAGGATTTTGTTTAATGGCATTTTTCAGTAACTGGGGCGGTAACGTAATCATACGTTGACCTACAAACCCATCCCTCCTTTTATGAGTAATCATATTTTTTCGATTTACATGAATGAGATCCTCCTGAAGCCTTATCATTATTAGGACAGGTCTAAGTTAGACGATTTGTAGTTGCTTCATTTAAAATATTTGACTGTTGGTTAAATTGTTGACCAGGGATGTGCTGTTGCCGTTCAGTCATATGTTTTAAATGAAGTGCCCCCGACAGGGCCGCCCGATTGGCCATTGCGGGAGTTTGGTTGTTTAGTGATTGATGCGGCATTAGGTGGTTGTAGCCATACTGCCACTCATCGCTGAGTATCCCGAGTTCTTCTAATGATTCAAACAAATGCTTATCCAGCACGTCTTCTCTGTACGTTCTGTTTAATCTTTCTATGTAAGCATTTTGCATCGGCTTGCCAGGTTGTATGTATTTAATAATTATTGATCGGTCGCGGCATCATTCACTGAAAACCTTACCGGTAAACTCTGGCTCATTATCCACTCCTATTTGATTAGGCCTTCCTCTTTCGGCAATGATGTGCTCCGGTATCTCAGTTACTTTCCGCCCGGTGATAGTATAATCGCACCACACAGCCAGAGATTCCAGGGTACAGTCATCCACTACTTTAAATATTCGTAACTTATGACCACTAACCAGGCTATCGGATATAAAATCCATACTGTAACTTTGGTTGGGCAGTAATTGCTTTTGAAGCGGTTCTTTGATTCGTGAGGGAAGCCTTTTCTTATGCCTTCTGCGCCTGCACAGGTTCATCTCACGATATACGCGCAGCACACGGCTTCTGGCCCATTTGTTTCCTTCTATGCGGATGATCGCATAGTACTTATCAAAACCCCGTGTTGGAAAACGCTCTGCCAAAGAGCTGAGCTTGCCGATAATAGCACTATCGTCCTTAGAACTTCGATAATACCACAAAGAGCGTTGCAAATGAATCACCCGGCAAGCCCTGCCAATACTGGCGGATTGTTCTTTAACGATACATTCCACTAAATCTCGCTTTTGGCAGGGCTTTATAACTTTTTTTGATTATATGTTTAGCCAATTGATGATCTAACATAAGTTCTGCATACATCTGCTTGAGGCGGCGATTCTCATCCTGAAGCGCGTTAAGTTCTTTGATGTGAGTAGAATCCATTCCAGCGTATTTCTTACGCCAGTTGTATAATGTTGCCTTGCTAATGCCATATTCACGGCACAGCTCCACGGGCTCGCGGCCACCATCATATTGCTTTAAAATCGACGCAATCTGCGTCTCACTAAATCTGACAGTTTAAAATTAAAACATTCGTGTCTAATTTTTCTCTATCCTAAAAACACGGAAGGCTACAATAAAATCATGTATCAAGCAGTATTCCGGTTTGAATTTCCTGTTGCACAGTATTAAGAAAATTCTGTTAATACACTCTTCGAAAGCCCCTCGCTGAGGAAATTGAAAAATGTGTGTGCCAGTTGGAATCCAACCCAGGCACGTCAAAAAATCGCCGACGATCTTTGGGGAAAACAAATTCAAATGCTTTACAGGCTTGCGTTTCAGCCGAATTGAAATGTCAGTCATTTTGTAAGTCTTTTTTAGTCAATAAATGTGGGAGTAAGCGGTAAAAACTGACTAAAAACGAAGATGACAGAAAACAAAAAAGGTTATAAATCAATGATTTATAACCTTTAATTGTGCCCGAGACTGGATTCGAACCAGCACATCCTTGCGAACGCTGCGACCTGAACACAGTGCGTCTACCAATTTCGCCACTCGGGCAGCCTGTTTTGGGGTGGCAAATCTAATGAAAAATTAAATACAAACACCCTTAAAGTTTATTGATTTTGAGATTTATTAAAATCGTCGCTTGTTCCAGCCTGTCTCAACATCAAACCCTGAAATTGTTTCATCGTTTTTTCCATACCCTCCGTACTTCCATCTAAAAAGATCACATTGCCTTTTCCAAATTCTGCAAAATTTTTGATCGCTTCTGTCCACATACTAAACAAAATAAAGTTGGTATCCAGGTTGGCCTGTCTCTTAACTCTTCGGCTGCTGAGGACATACCTTTTGCAACTTCTTCTCTAAACAGCGCAATACCCTGTCCACGTAAGCGTGCAGCCTCACGTTCTGCCTCGGCACTGATTTTAATAGCGTTTCCTTCTGCCTCTGCCGACTTGGTTTTAGTGATTAATAAAGCCTGACCTTCATTTTCAGCAGCAGCTTTCAGGTTATTACTGGCTACCACCTTACTCATAGAGTCCAGGATCATTTTATCAAATGTAATATCGTTGATCTGCAGATCCTGCAGGTGGAAACCCCACTCCTCCAGGGTTTGATCAATTTCAACTTTTACATATTGTACAATCTCGCGACGCAAGCCTAATACCTCTGCCTGCTTTTTAGTAGCCACAAAAGAACGTACATTCCCTTCAATGGTTTTGATCAAAGCCTGCATCAGGTCGCGATCACTAATAAATTTAAAAGCCACCTTTTTAATGGTTTCTTCATCTGAGTTCTGTACCATATACAACAACATGGCCTTAAAGTAAACATTTGCCTGATCTTGGGTTACAGCCTGAAACTCCAACTCAACCGATCGGTTTTGCGTAGAAACTCTTTTAAATAATTGCTCTATAAATGGAATTTTAAAACGTAGTCCCGGACGGGCAATACGCTGGTATTTTCCAAACATAGTGATAACGCCTATATACCCCTGGTTGATGGTGAACAGGCCGCTGAACACAACGATGAGTATAAGAACTACCCACCAGTAACTTAAAAATTCCATAGTGTTTTGTTTTTTATGAAAAAGAAAGAAATATTTGATTCAAGCGATCAATAAGAACAACAACCATATTGACTTTATCAGGTTGCCCCGATAAATTTATATACAATAATTCATACTATGCAGTAACGGCCGCTCCTTTCTCCTCCCACACCTGTACCAGGTTTACCAGCACTTCAACCGACTTCTGCATATCCTGCACGCTTACATACTCCTGTTTGCTATGAAAAGCCATTTCGCCGGTAAAAATATCCGGGCAAGGCAAACCCATAAAGGATAAGCGGGATCCGTCAGTTCCCCCGCGGGCGCTATCCTGCCTGAAATCAACCTCACTACGCTTCATGGCTTCCTTTACAAACTCACCGATCTGCGGATAATCTTTCAACACATCTTTCATGTTGCGGTATTGCTCTCTGCTTTCAAAAGTGTAAGTGGAACCATCGTAGCGGCCCGTAGCCTGTTTGGCAAATTGCTCCAATCTCTTTTCATGAAGCTTCAGCATCGAAGTATCAAAATCGCGGATGATAAAATGAACGACTGCTTTTTCTACGGTCCCTTCCATTTGAACCGGATGTACAAAACCTTCACGGTCTTCCGTATTCTCCGGGCTAAAAGAATCCTTAGGCATCAGGTCTAAAAAGTACCTGCTACCTTCATTGCATTAACCAGCTTCCCTTTGGCATAACCAGGGTGGGCGCTGATGCCGTAAAAAGTAACAGTAACGCCATTAGCACTAAAGGTTTCATCCGTATAAGTTCCGCGTTTACCACCATCGAGCGTATAGCCAAAATCTGCGCCCAGCTTTGCCAGGTCTACTTTCTCTACACCTCGTCCCACTTCTTCATCGGGTGTAAACAATATTTTAATATCGCCATGCTTTACTTCGGGATGGTTAACCAGGTAATTAGCAAGGTCCATAATAATGGCTACACCAGCTTTATCATCTGCTCCCAGCAAAGTGGTTCCGGAAGCTGTTATGATATCATCGCCAATGCGTTTCTTCAGGTACGAATGCTGCCTGATAGAGATGACCTGTGTTGGATCATCAGGCAATACAATATCCTTTCCGTCAAAATCTTTATGAACAATAGGTTTTACACCAGTGCCTGAACAATCGGGCGCAGTGTCAACGTGACTACAGAAACATAATACCGGAACCTTCTTATCAGTAGTGGCCGGGATGGTTGCATACACATAACCATGCTCATCCAGGTGTGCATCTGCCACACCCATCTGCTGTAACTCATCCACCAATATCCTGCTCAAGTCCTTTTGCTTTTCTGTAGATGGAAAACGGTCCGCATTAGGGTCACTTTGCGTATCTACGGTAACGTATTTCAGAAAGCGGTTCGCAACACTAAAGTCATAGTCACTGATCATTCAATATTATTTTATCTGTTATAGGTACTTTTCAGGCTCTATGCAAATTTAAGGGTTGCAGCATAAAGAAACCAATAAATCAAACCATAAAAAACCCCAAAGTATCGTCAAATATACCCTGGGGAAATTATATATACAATACTACGAATTAGGGAGTTATAATTAAAGAAGGTTTAGCTTCAATACCTACCAGTTCGAGGTCGAAAATAAGGTCTTTACCTGCCAGCGGATGGTTACCATCAAGAGTTACCGCATCCTCTTTAATTTCTGTAACAACTACCTGAAATTGCTGCCCGCTGGGATCGCTCATAACGAGTGGCATTCCAACCTCCAGCTGCATGTCTTCCGGGAAACGATCCTTTGGCATGTCGATCAGCATTTCGTCGTTTTTAGGACCATACGCTTCTTCCACAGGTATATTGATCGTCTTTTTCTCACCCACTTCCATACCTGTAACGCCATCATCAAATCCTTTGATCACCATACCACTACCTACCTCAAACTCCAGCGGCTCGCGCCCTTCAGAGCTATCAAATGTTTCACCTGTAGTTAACTTACCGTGATAATGCACTTTTACTTTATCACCTTTTTTTACTTGTTGCATTTTTTCTAGTTTGTTATTTTTTAAGCCAGCTTTTAATTATTACTCGTCATCGTTGCCTGCCCGTTCGCTCTGGCGGGCGTCGCACACGTGTACCTGGTACAATATTCAACACAAAACTGTATCAGAAGCCGGTAATCTCTGCGGCCGAAGGTAGGCCTTTTTAGTTTGCTACCTGTTTTTTGTGGAAAAAGCTAACGATATTCGCGCCCATGAGTGTGGATCATTACAAAGACCTTCGTATTATCTATATGGGTACGCCCGAATTTGCAGTAACCAGCCTGGATGCCTTGGTAAAAGCCGGATGTACTATAGTGGCAGTTATTACTGCGCCCGACAAACCGGCCGGACGGGGTATGGAACTGCAGCAAAGTGCCGTAAAAAATATGCCATCAGCCAAAACCTCCCTGTGCTTCAACCTGAAAAGCTGAAAAATCCTGCTTTTTTAGAAGAATTAAGAGCATTAAAAGCCGACCTGCAGATTTGTGTGGCATTTCGTATGCTCCCCGAAGTAGTATGGAATATGCCACCGCTGGGCACCATCAACCTGCATGGCTCCCTGCTGCCACAATACCGCGGTGCAGCGCCTATTAACTGGGCTGTTATCAATGGTGAAAAGGAAACCGGTGTTACCACCTTCAAACTTCAACATGAAATAGATACCGGCGATATATTGCTACAGGAAAGTTTTCCGATCAGGGAAACTGATACGGCTGGTACCGTACACGACACCATGATGCATATTGGTGCAGCGCTATTATTAAAAACAGTGAAAGGCCTGGCCGATGACAGTCTAAAGGAGATGCCGCAGTTGTTATCAACCAACGCCACCTTACACCATGCACCCAAAATATTTACAGAAACCTGCGAGATCAATACGGCTCAAAGCGCCGAAGAAGTGTATAACCTGATACGCGGACTTTCGCCCTACCCTGCAGCGTTTACCTTTTTAAAAGGAAAAAAGTTAAAGATCTATCGTGCCGAAAAAACCAATCTCCCACCAGGTTCAACACCAGGTGAGTTCGACACAGACGGAAAAGCCTATCTGCACCTAGCCTGCTCTGATGGATGGATCAGCCTGCTTGAAATTCAACTGGAAGGTAAAAAACGAATGCTGATCCAAGACTTTTTAAGAGGCTATAGGTTCTAAATCCGTTCAATTAGGATTCATCTCAATGACATCTAAAAAGGCATTCCTGTAAAAATGGAATCTCACTCCATTTTTACAATTTCTTGCAAAAATAGAATCCAACTCCATTTTTACATATTTTTGCAAAAATGGAATCTAATGATTGAAAGAGCAATCTTACGATCAGCAAAAGAATCTCTGACTCAATTCAGAGCGCTGTGCATAACGGGTCCCCGGCAAAGTGGAAAAACCACTTTAAGCAGGCTCTTATGTCCTGATAAAGCGTATATCAACTTCGAAAGCCCGGCTGTTGAACGGGAAGCGCTACAGGATATTGAAAAGTTTTTGAACCAATATAAAAACGGTGCAATACTTGATGAAGTACAGCGCATTCCTGAACTGCTTCGCTACCTACAGGTAATCCTGGATAAAAATACCAAACGCGGTCAGTTTATACTAACCGGTTCTAACAATTTTTTGTTACAGGAGCAGATATCCCAATCGCTTGCAGGTCGCGCCGGTTATATTTCATTATTACCTCTGAGCTATGCCGAATTAAAGGAGGCGCAGCTTGATGAAAATGATTTTGCAAAACATATTCTTACCGGCGGTTATCCCGAAATATGGCAGGAAAGGCTGAAACCTGAAATATGGATGAACAGCTACATTCAGACCTATGTGCAGCGCGATGTTCGTTTGCTGAAAAACATTAATAACCTGGCGGCATTTAACCGTTTTTTATTTTTGTGCGCCAATTATGCCGGCCAGATCTTGAACAGGGAAGAGTTGGCCAAACAGGTTGGGGTAGATACTAAAACGATCCTGTCCTGGCTGGGAGTGCTGGAAAGCAGCTATATTATCTTTTTACTACAGCCCTGGCATAACAATTTAAATAAGCGTATACTTAAAAGCCCCAAATTGTACTTTCATGATACAGGACTATTATCCAGGCTATTAGGCATATCCAATATTACCAACCTGAAAAAGCATAATGCTTATGGCGCATTGTTTGAAAATTGGATCATTAGCGAAATAAAAAGAACAATTTTAACCAGGGCATATCAGAAGGGATGTATTATTTCAGGGATAGCGCTGGTAATGAAATAGACCTGGTATATGAGAAGGATGGACAGACTTTAGCCATTGAAATAAAAGCAGCCAAAGCCACTATACCATCTATGTTTTCTGGTATTCGCTATTGGCAAAAAAACAATCGCCTCCATTCACAAAGTATGCTCATTTACGGCGGCGCAAAAACCGAACCTATAAATGAGCACACCAGTATTATATCATGGAAAGACGTTGGCGATATTTAAACAGGCTCTAAACCTGTCGCCAATTTATTAATAGGTCACCATTACGTTAAACTTATCGGAGCTGCCTAACTGTAGTTTCTGAGCAGCGGCTTCGCTGATACGGATATCAAATCCTTCGCTGTATTGGATACCTTTCATTTTACCCAGTACTTTGGCATATACCACTTTGTTGTTAGCCGGATTGGTCAATTTTACCAGGCTGCCCGGAGCAGCATTATCCATCAGTAAATAGTATTTACCATCATTCCAGCCACGATCCGTTTTAAAAATACCGGAAGCTAAAGTTTTTTCATACGCAAGATTAGGGTTCACCATCTTGAGATAATCTGTTTTAAAATAACCGGCTTCATCAGGTGCAATTGTTTCCGCATCGTTCTTTGCCGTTATTTTCTCCGATACAAGGCTCTCCGCTTTCTGATCTTCTTCTTTCTTCTTTGCCTCTGCCAGTGCGCTTTCTGTAGCGGCGGATTCTGCTGCTGCTTTTCTTGCTTCCTCTGCATGGGTTTTAGCCAAAGCCTCCGCTTCTACCGAAGCAACTGAAGGCTTCCCGTCAAATGATAAAAACCTGGTTGCTACGAAACCAGTTACAGAGCCATCAGCATTGCGCACTTCTGACCAATCGTTATCTACCTTTCGGATATAAGTCAGTACTTCCTCTGCCTGCGCCATGCCTACCACTTCCTGGTCGGTGGCGGGGCCTTTGCGAATATTGACACGGGTGCCGTAAGCTGTTGCAGTTTTTGTAGCCGCAACAACTTTGGCAGGCTCGGCCTTCTTGCTGCCAGCTACTAAAAACCGGGAAGCTACAAATCCTTCTACCCCATCTTTGGTGCGAATGGAAGTCCACTCGCTATTTACGTTTTTAAGTACATCCACTTCTTCATCCTGCTGCGCCACGCCTACCACTTCCTGGTCGGTGGCAGCTCCTTTACGGATATTAATGTTCGTACCGGAAACGGTAGCCTTGCCGATAGCTTTGGCTACTGCAGGAACTTCTGATTTAGTCAATGTCTTTTTATCGCCTGAAGCTAAAAACTGAGAAGCAACGAATCCCTCTACCCCTTCTTTGGTACGGATCGAGGTCCATTCGCTATTCACTTTTTTAATAATATCTACAGTTTCATCCTGCTGTGCTACGCCCACCACTTCCTGGTCAGTGGCAGGTCCTTTGCGAATATTAATATTCGTTCCCGAAACGGTAGCAGTACCAATCGGTTTTGCAGTAGAACGTGAAGGTTTAGCTTCCGCCTTCTTTTCTATCGGTTCTAAAAACTGGGAAGCCGCAAAACCCTCTATCCCATCTTTAGTACGCACCCATGCCCACTCATCATCTACTTTTTTAGAATTTCCAGTACATCATTTTGCTGTGCGGTTCCCACAACATTCTGGTCTGTTGCCGGACCTTTACGGATGTTTATACTGGTGCCTTTTACCAAAGCCTGACCAATGATTTTGGTATTGGTTTTAGTAGTGTTAGCTTTTTGATCTGTTTCTTTTTCCGCAGCTGCAACAGGCGCAGCTCCATCAAAATATCCCACAATAATACGCTTCTCCTTCCCCACAGCGTCGCCGTCAATTTTGTTCCAGCTCCTCAGATCCTTTACGGCCACTTTATTAAAACGGCTGCTAATGCTGGATAATGTTTCTTTAGCCGATACTTCATAATACACGGGTGTCTTCCCTTTTTCTGAGAAAGATTCTCAGCAGTTAGGGGGATTTTTATCTTCTGGCCAATCGAGAGGCCTTTGTCTTTATCAAATCCATTAGCAGCAGCGATATCAGCTACTTTTACGTTATACACCCGACTGATAGAATACAGCCCCTCTTTTGCCTGCACCTGGTGTACCAACACTGCCCCTTTACCCGATTTTTCTGCGATCAGCCTGCCGCTTTGTGCCATTGCCCATCCAGACGAAATAACAAATCCTGCCAGTAAAAAATATTTCTTCATATCTAAAATTGATCCTTTAAATGCTTCGCGAATTTACAATAAAGATAAATGGCAAATACAGGGTATTTATTAAATATGTCTCAAAATTAGGAAATAGGGTTTTCCAGGGCCTTGAACACGAGCTCCTTAAAGTTCCTCCCAATGGGAATCGCGCCTGCTTCCATCTCAATCTCCGTAGCAGTATAGGCCCTTATCCGGGGCTTGGAAACAATAAAGGAACGATGTACCCTTATAAAATCAACAGAACCAAGCAGTATTTCAAAATCGGTCAATTGATATTTAACCAGGTAAGGCTGCCTTTCTGTAACAATTTTGATATACTCCCGCTGGCTTTCTATATAAACGATCTCATCCAGGTAGATCCTGATATTTTTCTTATTAATATTCACAAAAATATGTCGCCTAACAGGCTGCTCCTTTTCCACAGGATTCTCTACAATGGATTTTATACCTGGCAAGGCTAGCTTATTTACAGCCGCCAGGAATCGATTAAACTGTATAGGCTTCAGAAGATAATCTACGACAGCCAGGTCATAACCATCCAAAGCATACTCCCGGTAGGCAGTGGTCAGGATCACTTGCGGCTGCTTCCTCAGTATTTTCAACAGGTCCAATCCCTTTAAGCCGGGTAAATGAATATCGAGGAACATCACATCAACGGATGTTTTCTGCAAGAGCTCTAATGCATAAATAGCATCGGTAACCTTATCCACCAGGTTTAAAAACGGCACCTGGGCTATATAATTTTCCAGAATCTCGGCCGCGATGGGCTCATCTTCTACTATAATACATTTAAGCTGTTCCATAGCTATTTAAATTAATGGTCAGTTCAACCGAAAACACCTGTTCTTTTTGATAAATATCCAGCTCATATTCTTTATACGTCAACTCCAGCTGCCTGCGGGTATTGTGCAAACCAATTCTGTCCTTTTGGACTAACTTTTGCTCATTCTTTTCAAAAGAATTAGCAATACTGAAAAATAAAGTACCGTTTTCCAGCCTGATCTTAGCACGGATAAAGGAGCTGAAACGGCTGTTGCCTGCGCCATGCTTAAATGCATTTTCAATAAGTGGCAGCAGGATCAAAGGTGTAATGGCATGTTGCGGATTATCGATATCCTGCTCCCAGCGCACTTCAAGCCGCTCATCGTAACGGAGTTTTTCGAGACTGATATAATCTTTGATGATCCGCAATTCTTCTTCGAGAGCAATGGTTGCAGCACCGGCCCTGTACAAAGTAAAATGAAGAAGTTCTGATAGCTTCATCACCGCCTCAGGCGTCTTATCTGATTTTTTAATAGACAGTCCGTAAATATTATTCAATGTATTAAACAGAAAGTGGGGATTCACCTGGCTCTTCAACATTTTAAGTTCGGTTTCCAGTTTTTCTCTTACGAGATTCTTTTGCTTTTCTTTTAACTCCAGTTGCTGCCGGATCGACTTAACAGCGATCATCAGTCCGGATGTAGCAATAAAGTTGAACAAAATGACCATAAACCTCCGAAACTCAAAATGTTCTGACGTTGGAAACAGGCCCTTGAATATTTGGTCCGATACGATATAATAAAAAATAACACGCACCAGGTATATGGCTGATAGCAAAATAACCAGGGCCTCAGCCAATATCCACCAACGGGCAAGTCCTCCTTTTTCCACCCGCGGCCATACCCGGTAACATAAATAATAGGCATAGAACAGTTCCGGCAATCCCTCAAAAAAGCAGCCAGCCAGGCCGCAAACACATAGTCGCTTTCAGAAAACCCCTTTAAACTACCGTGTAGCCAGAGATACTCTATAAAGCCACGCAAGGCAAAATAGACCAGCCAGAAAAGAACATGAAATAACAGCCGTTTCATTACATCAAAAATCGTTAAAAAGCACAACAGTACATAGATTGCATCAATTACCATTTAATGTATACTAACGGGCTTTTTTACCTACTACCATCTACGTGCTTTGTTTTCGTGCATATATAGGCCGTTTTACGTGGTTCATTGATTTTTGGACAAAGCGGCTTCCATGATCACTAATTTCACATCATTAATAACTAAACATGATACTATGAAACAACTTTTAATCCATCGTATGTTGGCAGCTTTATTAACTGTAATAATGTTTACCAGTTGCTCAAAAGATAAGGACTGGGTTGTATACGGCCAAGTTTCAACCTAAGGATTTTAAAATTATCATTACAAAAAAGCAACTTTATACGGACAATTACAATACAACGTTTGAGGTTAAAAATTTAAAAAATGAGTCTTATGAAAGCAATTCTGATAATGGCTACCGGCGGATACGTTTTAAAATAAAAACAACAGATGGCACTGAATACATAGACGAACCGTTTATAGAAAACATGACAGCAAACGGGTAAATGTCTTGTCAGCCCGGCTTTATGGTGATCCTTTTAGCATGAACAACCCACTAGATTTCAATTAAAAAAACAAATCCTACATTATGAAAAAATCGTTATCCGGCTTTGTGCCAATCATTTTTACAATTTTATCGTTGAATGCATGCAGCAAAAATAAAAGTCCTGATCTCAACGGAATTAAATCTGCCAAATTTACAATACAGGTTAGTGGACTAGAGCAAAACGATTATGCGAATTTTATCTTTAGTTCCGGAGCAGCCGGTAACAGCACAGTATGGAAAATAAACGGTACGGAAAGATCGAATGAATCGGTTGTCTCTCTCGACGAAGACGACCTGAAAGGAGGTGCTGTTTTTGTAATAGAAACCAGTAAACCGGTTACTGCGATTTCTGCAGGTTACCAGTTCACTAATGGAGACAATACAGCTCACAGTCCTATTGCCTTCAGTTACAAAGCCGAAATAAACGGAACTGTTGTGAGAGAGATAAAAAGCCAGGCAATTGCAGCAGCAGATCAGCTAAATACGAATTATTCTTATCCTTAAGATCTTTGCTGCAAATGACGCCGAGTTGCCCGACGCCGTTCTAACCAACCCGGCCTTTTTCCGGCCAAAATTGAGATACAGCAGCACCTTCGATACATCGCAAGTCAGCTGTATCTTGTGGCTGAGTCGTTTAGGGTAGGTAGCATTTCAATGAGCAAAAAGTTTCAATTATTTATTGAATAGTCTAGGGCGGCTTTAAAGTTTTCTCATGTAATTTTTGTTATAAATTACATCGCGGGCGGTTTCCACTGTCCGCTCTTTTTTTTGCGAGCTTTACGAGGACCATTGTTCACCTTAAAACTGATTGTATGCCAGCCAACACCTTTTTACTGCGGATAGCCGTAAGTACCATTTTACTGATGCACAGTGTCCCGGCTATTTTAAATGACACCCTCCCCCATTTTGGCGCTTACCTGGATCAGTCGGGCCTGGCTCCTGCAGGCATTTTCCTGGCCTGGCTCATTAAGCTCTCTCATATTGCAGCGGCGATTTGTTTGGTTATAGGTAAATGGATCCGATCCGCCTGTATTGTAACGCTTCTTATACTGATCACCGGCATTTTTATGGTGCACCTGCCCAATGGCTGGTTTGTAGTAGGTGGCGGAACCAATGGCATTGAATTCAACTTACTGCTAATTGTTGTACTGATAACGATTCTGTTCCCGTCCGGCTGGTCACGTTCCCGCTTAACCCGCTGATTGACTGCCTGTTAATATAGCCGATACAGTTGGGAACAACAATTTATATTCGGCGGTGTTATATACAAGGCAGTTTAATTCAAATCACTACCTTTGCGCCGCTATGCAAATAGAAGTTTTAAAATCCAAGATCCATCGTGTTACCCTTACAGAGGCGAACCTGGATTATATGGGCAGCATTACCATCGACGAAGATCTGATGGATGCTGCAGGTTTAATTGAAAATGAAAAAGTTCAGGTGGTTAATGTTAATAATGGCGAACGACTTGAAACTTACGTTATTCGTGGTAAAAGGGCAAGTGGAACCATCTGCCTGAATGGTCCTGCTGCCCGTAAGGGTATGGCAGGCGATATTATTGTGATCATCGCTTATGCGATCATGGATTTTGAGGAAGCGAAAACGCACCAGCCCAAAGTGATATTCCCGAAAACGGGCAATAAACTATAACCGTCAGCATTTCCTTAATGGCCAAAAAATTAACCACCGTAGCCCAGTATGCATTCTTCCTGGGGTTGGGGGTGTTCTTGATTTGGTGGTCTTTAAAAGGTTTAACTGCTGAAGACCGGTTACAAATTACCCATGCGCTGGAGAAAGGCCGTTACTGGCTCATCCTCCCCGGCATTGCCGTGAACCTGCTCAGCCATTGGCTAAGGGCTGTGCGTTGGCGGCTGATCATTCAGACACTGGGATATTCGCCCACAAAGCTCAATACCTTTTTTGCGGTGATGATCGGCTACCTGGCTAACCAGGCTGTACCCCGTCTGGGTGAAGTATTGCGCTGCAGCACTTTGACCCGTTATGAAAAAATTCCGCTGGACAAACTCGTAGGAACTGTGATATTGGAAAGACTGGTAGATACTATCTGCCTCTTAGCTGTTTTCCTGCTCGCATTAGCCATACAGCCCTATCTCTATCAAAATATCCTGGCTACATTCTTCCCGGCCAAAGAGGGAGGCAACGGCGGAAATTTACTGTTCTACATCGGCCTGGCTTTACTGGCCGTGATGGTATTAACTTTCCTGTGGATGTGGTTCACGAAAAAGAGGTTTTCCGACCTGGTTGCACTATTCAGAAAAATCAGTCTTCATATCTGGCAGGGATTTATCTCTATTCGTGCCTTAAAAAAACGTTGGGCCTTTGTATTCCTGAGCATTGCCATCTGGGCCTTATATGCCTTTAGTGTGTATATTGGCTTTTTAATGCTGGAAGAAACCATGCAATATGGCCTTAAAGAAGCGTTGACCGTTTTATGTGCCGGCACCCTAGCTATGGCAGCCACTCCTGGTGGTATTGGCGCTTATGCCTTCCTGGTGCAGAAAACCATGACGATCTACCAACTCAGTTCCGGCCTGGGCCTGGCATTGGGCTGGCTACTCTGGCTGTTGCAAGTGGTAGTGGTATTGGTGGTGGGTGGATTGAGTTTGATTGGATTGCCAGTATATAACAAAAACAGGCAAAAGTCATCATAGCCTCATCTAAAACAATCACGGGTTGTTTCCATAAAGATTATTGCCCGTGAAATATCAACTGCGTGTTCCCGATCCAAAAGTAATCCCCCTCTTTCAGGTTCACTTTAATATGAGGTTCCAATCTATGGGTGTTTCGATCGTCATTATAAAAGGTTCCGTTTTTGCTGGGGGCAACGTCGCCCAATTGATAAATGGTGCGACCGTCAGAGAGTTCGCGCCTGATGATCTGGCAATGATTTTTCGAGATAAACTTATCACCGGTTTGTATGGCGAAATCAGCTGTTTGCTGCGAGCCTCCATCATTCCAACGGCCAACAATCGTGATCTCTTTGTTTAAAGAATAACGCTGTGGTTGGGTAATAAAGTTGGGCACTACCTCCAACCAGGCCCCTTCAATTGGAACTGAAGCAGCCGCCATAGGATCTATATCGATCACATCGGGCTCGAGCTCTTTTGGTTTAGGAACTTCTATTTTCCCTTCAATGCCATCATAATAAAACTGGCTGAGCTCCCGGCCGGTTTTAAACCGATCCTCCGGCTGTTTTTCCAGGCATTTTTTCACCAGCATTTCCAGCCATTCAGGAATATCACATTCAACGTCCTCTTCATTATCCCCGCTTAAGATAGCAGTCCGGCTTTTACACATATCGGGTACGGCCGCACTCCGGTGATTTTCCTCCAGCTGGATCATGTCGCCGGCAACCTTGTAATCTTTCACAGGGAAAGGCACTACCCCTGTTAATGTTTCATAAATCACAATACCAAAACTATAAATATCTGAAGGGGCGTCTACCATGGCGCCGCTCCATTTTTCGGGCGATTTATATTCAGCCATCCCTTCTTCTTTTTTGCTATGTCTTACCGCATTGGGATCGGTAAAAGATAGTCCGAAATCGATCAGCACATAACGATAGCTTCCGTCTTCATTGGGAGTACGGATGATATTTTTAGGATTAATATCGTTATGAATCACCGCATTTCTTTTCAGCAGCGCAGACTCGGTGTGTTGCGCGACATTACCAGGCAGATAATAATGATGGCAATAATTCAAAGCGCCCGCGATCTGTTCTATCAGATCCAACGTATCATCGATCGAAAAGTACTTTTCTTTTTTAAGGATGGTCTCCAGCGTTTCCCCATCTACGAATTCCATTTCCAGGGAAGGCTTATGATCCAGTATATGCTCCTCATATACTTTTACAATATTGGGATGATCCAGCTTCTTCAATATATCTACCTCCTCCTTAAAATCGCGGTATTCTTTCTCCGTTTCATTCTCAATAGTTAAATCTAGTTGTTTTAAGGCTACGATATCTCCATCAGCTTTTCTGCGTGCCTTAAATACCGCAGAAAAACCGCCATGTCCTAAAACTTTTAAAATATCGTATGATGTGGATAATTCTGTCATAATACTGCTGCTTAAAGCGTTTAGCTTTTAAAATAAATCCATTCGCTAGTCGAAAAAGCCATCCTCATTCCGCTCTGTTCAGGAGACCTTTCGACTCCACCGCGTTCCGCTCTCCCAGGGAGTCTCTAAAGGAGTTCTTCGAACCTTTGGACAAGGTGACGTTCCTTAATTGAGTTATTGTATCACCCTCTACCACGTAAAATTCCAACACAATTTTATCATTGAAGCAAATGGAATCGCCATCTTTTAATACATGCGGTACGGTGGACTGATTGAGGCTTACTCCTGCAAAATCATTCTTACCGGTATTGTATATCTTTATTTTATGCGATGGATTGTTTAAGAACCTGGAACGGTAGATCTTGAAAGCGCCCAGGTCTTTGTCAAAAACAATCTGTGCATGCGCCCGGCTGATATAGTTGTTGATTTGGTACTGTTCCTCATCCTTTTCTTCCATACCCACAAATGCTATATCATTATGGATCTTGGGACCATTATCAATCTTAGGATCTTTGCATCTGCCTATAAAATAAGTCTTGCCAGAAGGCTCCAGCAGGTATTCGGGTTCCCAGGTAATACCTTCGGTGGCGATCACTCTCGCTTTTACTTTGCGCAGCGATTCTCCCGGATCAGCACTTCTACTCCCATACCCTCTATAATGGGTGTGACCTTATCCGTTAATGCGGAATTATTCAATACCTCAATCGTGAAGTTCTCCTTATAGGCGGTGTTTCTTGATTTTAAGGTACGTTTAATCTGCTTGATAAAATCCGCATCTTTCGTAAGGGCATTTACGGCTACGTTCTCAATAGCATTATCGGCGAAACGCGAATGAAAAACAAAACCAGATACGGTGCTGTTTCCATAACCCATCATTTTGATAGCCCGGCTAATAGCTCCGATTGTCACCTCTTTAAGCTCTTCCACGTTATCTAATGACACGGTACGATTGTTCTGTGAACCTGTTGCTACCCCACTGTCTTCAGGTTGCTTAGGAAGCGCCGACTCCTCATCCGCATTCAATTTATCTGACAATTGCTGTAGCTTTTTTTAAACCAATTGCTCATGATGATCAATAATTATTAATTGTTCTGTTTAACCCGTTTTAAAAATTGCATTGCCTAAAAATAACCGGCGGCTTTTAACTGTTTCAGCATCTCAATAGCCAGTTGTTTGGCATGTTCTGAATTACCAATTTCTTCTATCCGTATGGCAAACGCTACAGGCGCGCCCAATTTAGGAGACGCTACATAAAAAGTATACCAGGCATCTGTAATTCTCTTACGGATCGTTTGCCCATTTACCTTCACCAGTTTGTCTCTTTCGGGACTACCCGTTTTACCATACACTTCAAGACCTGTTGCAGCGGCCACTTTCGAAGATTGCTCTTTCAGGTAGCCCGACATAATACTTGCTGTACCTGTGTTTTTAGCTAATGCCAGTGCAGGCTCCTGTTGCAGCGGTCTGTTCCATGCTTTATACAGGAAGCGGGACGGTTGCAGAGAATCCTTATTCGCAATGGCTCCGCTCATTTTAGCCAGGTGTAGCGGCGTAGCCATCAGCTCACCTTGCCCCCAGGCTATATTGGAATAATTGGACTGAAAACGCTTACGCGTATTGGCTAATCGCTGGCTTTTTGTATTGTAAATGCCGCGCCCCTTATCCAGGAACTCATCCCAGGCTTTGAAATTAGCCTCCTTGTTATAATCCAGTGGCTTTTTAAAATTGTAACCGCCGCGGTTAATAATGTTCATGCCCAGCATATCATACATCTCAAAAAGCGAAGGTTGCAGCTTCTTCTCATTAGCCAGCTTAATAAAGTATACATTGCTGGAGCGAACGATCGCTTTACGCATATCTACATTTTCGTTGGAAGGCTCATCAGCCCGTATCACTTCTGCAGGATAAACAAAGAAGCTGAAATTAGCTGCTCCTAATCCGTATTGATTGAAGGCGGCATACGCATCAATGATCTTTACCGTTGATCCCGGCCTCGATGTATAAGTAATGCCCAGGTCTTGCGGCACCACCATCCTGTCGCTAAATATCTGTTTGTAAATGTTGCGATAATCATCCGGTTCGATATTGCTGATCAGCTTCTGATCTTTATAGGATGGTGAAGGATTGGAAGCCGAAGATAATACGTCTCCCGTTTTGGAGTTGATCGCCACCACCGAAGTTCTGAAATCTTTGTAGGGCGCCTGGCTCTGTATAATAGCATTGATCTTTTCATTCATCAATACATCCACCGATAACCAAATATCTTTTTGTTTATTATTTTGTTCTTCGATGAGGGCGCTCTCTTTACCGGCCTTTATAAAAGGAGCTAAAGCACTATAATCATACAACGCCAGCTCATTGTCTACCGTAGTTTCCGGTAAAAACTTATTCTCTTTAAAACGATCGGTAGTTCTTGCAGTAGTGGTATAACTCACCTCAAAGCCTCTTAAGGCCGTAAAATGCCTGAATTCAGCCGCATAGCCCGCACTTTCTTCCCGTGCTATTTCTTTGTTATAGTCGCCCAGCCAGAATAACAGGTCGGAGCCAAAAGGATAATAGCGATCCTGGTCTCTCGACAGCTGCTCATTATACAAAGCTGTATTAGCACCCAGGTTGATTAATTTGGTTTTGTTCTTTTGAAAACTGGTTTTGCTGGAAGTAGCCAATAGCACCCCATTCTTATCATATATATTGCCGGCCTTTATTTCCCGCAGCATTAAACCGATACGCGGATTGTAACTATACTGCCAGGCGCCCTGCTTATTGAGCACCAGGGCGGGTTTTACAATATACTCGTTGGATTTAGCCTGGTACCACACGAGGCTGCCTGTAAAGATTAACACCACGGTAAAAAACGTAAGAATGGCATAGGTATTCACATTATCAAAATGCTTCTTTACATATTCCATTTCTATCGCATCGCCTTTTTCGTTAGACATGATCAATACAAAAAGAAAGGCTACCAGGGTAACAATAATACCGGCGTTACCTTTACTTAAAAACGGCACAGATATACCCGTGAGCGGCAATAAACCCAGCGTACCGGCAGCAATTAACATAAACTGCAGCATGGTAGCAATAGCAATCCCCGACATCATATAAAACATAAATGGTTTGCCGGTTCTTCTGGCTGCAAGAATGCACCGGTACACCAATAAACCCAATGCAAAAAACAACGCAATCAAAGTAACCAATCCCAGTTCCTCACCAATGCTTTGCAGGATCATATCGGTATGATGTGCAGGCATTACATTAGAAAAACCTTTTCCAAGTCCCTGACCCATTATTCCCCCTGTATTTAATGACCATACGCCTTGCGCTACCTGGTCGCCGCCCACCAGCTGGTTTTCCCACATATTGGCAAACATGCCATTTCTATCAGCCAGGCGTTGGGTAAATTTAAATGGCAGTGCTGCGAGCAGAATAAACGATGACATGATCAATACCATAAAGAACATGGACTCATGCTTCTTTTTGATAAAGGCATAGGCTAAGGTTCCTCCACAGGCTAACAAAGCAAGCCAGGGTAAATAATTATGTTCGGGAGTGTTCAGAAATTTGCCCGTCAATAACAGCAGCACACCAAATATGGCTGCCGCAGCGATCATTTCAAAGAACTCATTTTTAGCAAAAGAGTAAAAGAATAAAAAGGTGAGACATAATACCACGGCAGGCCCCAGATCGCCCAGGATGGCATAGATAGCCAGCAGAAACAAAAAGAGCCCGAACATCAGGAGATTGTTCTTCGTTAGCCACCTGTTATCCGGTATATTTCTAAAGTAACCGGCATTTACAGTAAAATAAGCAGCAAAGAATATCACCATCAGGTATTTGGACAGCTCACTTACCTGGAACCCGAAAAGATTTACTTTAACACCACTTCCTTCGGGACCTGTGCCAAACATAGCCAGCAAAAGCATTAAACCAATCGATAACAGCAGCCAGGTAAACCCTCTTGGATCTTTTAGTTTGTTGGTAAAAGGAAGCCAGTTATAAACCGGATCAAACCATTTGGAATGATAGAAGCGATTAACCGGGTTGGATTTAAAAACAAATGCTAATACAGCAAACACCAATAATACCAGGCCAATGTATTTAGCCATGCCGGTGCCATATACCTCATCGCGTAAAGGATCCTGTACACTGTAAAGCACCATGATGCCGATACCCGAAATAAACATGATCAGGGGCAGTATAAACTGATCGCTCCTGTAGTTTTTTAAATATAATGCAACATGCAACAGCCAGAAACCCAGCACAAACAGAATCGTATAGGTAAAAAATTCTTTTCTGAAAGTTTCGGGAGTACGCACGGTAAGTACTTTATCGTTTTTAATTTGACGGTACTCTACTTTATCCAGAAGCCTGAGCTGGTGCGGCTTACCGGTAAAATCGTATTCACGGCTGGAACCAATTGCCGCTGTTCCTTTGGGCGGTCCGAAATTAAAGCCAGGCTTTATAGCGGCTACGCTGTAATTTCCATCAGGATCGAGGTTAGTAAATTCATAGTCCCCATCTGCATCGGTACGTGCGTAAAATTCTGTAGGTATAGAGGAGGCATCGCCGGGTAAAGTATCAAAATAGGCTTCCGGATAAATACGGGTAAGCCTTACTAAAACACCATTACCGATACCACTCTTTGATATCGGTATCTTAATGGAACCACTAACAGATATCCCTTCTTCAGTGCCTGCTTTCACCACGGAAGGATATGTTGCCGGAGCCATCCTTTCCTGCGTATTCAAAGTTGAATCAACACCCAGGTGCGCCAGCGAATTAATATACCGGAGCTTTCCAGACTCGCTGCCACTTTGTAAAAAGAGGCCGCATCTATCAGCATGGGCACTTTATTTAATGCGCCCAGGTTGGGCAGGCGCTGTTGTTCATCTACCTTTTGTTTTACATTACCTGTAATAAAGCTGATATACCTGGCATCAGTAAAATAACCTCCTTTGGTAAATATATTCTTAAGTGTTTCGGTTTTTAGCGGTGCGGCTAAATTAATGACGGTACCATTGGCGTAGCCCTCCTCAGCATCCTGCAACTCTTTTTTAATATGGTTATAGTAACTAAAGGCCATCAAGATCATTATCAGCGTTACAAAAGCTAATAATAGCCGCTCAATATTTCGGGAATGTAATTCGATCTTTTGTTTCTTCTTCATGATGATCTTAATAGCCGGTTGTGTTACGGTTTCGGGCACTATCGCTGAAAATAGTATCGGTAGCCTGTATCAGGGTATCCTTACTGCGCAAACTGTCGTAATACGGAATCGTATCCTTTATAAATACCGTATCAATCCTGTCTACGCTTCCGGGGAGGAATATTCTTTTGTTCCGGCCCAATTGGCCAGGAAGCCCGCCAGGAACACTACCGGGAGTAACCACAACCACTGTTTTTTTTACGTGCAGGCTTTTTATCCATAATTGTCAACAGGTCTTCTTCTTCACTAATGGGCACTTCGATGGTATTCTTGTAGGCTTTCTTTTTTGCAGGCGCTTTGCCTGCGTAGGTAGCCAGCGCCACCGTTATATTATCTTTACCGCCCAGCTCATTGGCCGCGTCGATCAATTGCTGTGCCTTTGCTTTTAAAGTGGCTGTTGGTAATAAAATGCTGCCCATCCCTTCGCGGTTCACGAGGTCGGTGAGGCCATCGCTACAAAATAGTACAATGTCACCCGGCAGAAAACTATGTTCAAAAAAGTCAAAATAGCCCTCGCTGTCGTTGGCATCGATCATGTACTCGCCCAACATTTTACTGATCTCATTACGCTGAGGATGCAACATGGCTTCCTCCTCTGTAAGAAACCCCTTATCTTCCTTAAACCCAACTGTTGAATGATCCTGTGTAATTTTTATCAGCTCGCCGTTTCTGAAAACATAGCCCCTGCTATCCCCCACATGAGCAACATACATCATCTCTTTCTCTGCGTCCAATATCGCCAAAGAAGCAACACAGCTCATTCTTTGGAGACCGGCTTCCACACGGCGGGTATGAATGGCATTATTGGCATTAATAAAAGCTTCTTTCAGTAATTGCAGCGGAGCTCCAAAACTAAAGTTCTGCAAATAGTTTTCAATGGTGCTTTTGGCCATTGCCGATGCTTCTTCACCCCTTCGTAACCACCCACACCATCGATAGCGCCTACCAATGCGATGGAAGGCTTACTCCACAATTCGGATAACCATACAAAATTATCTTCGTTATTATCGCGCTTGCGGCCAATATCTGTTTGCACATGCGACACAATAGCTCTGCTCATTTCTTTGTTTTTGTTTGCAGGTAAAACACCAATACTATAAATACGATCAGTAGAATGGGAATCATAAAAAAGTTGACGGTTGACTGACTACAGATGACAGACTATTTTAAAGTAGATTTCTCATAATAAGTAATAAGTCCGTTTAGTATTTTCAAACATTCATCAATACTTGAAACAAAAGGCTCAAATAACTCTTCAGAAGTAATATCAACCATAACTGCAATATTTAATAATGTTTCCAATTCATAAAGAGAACCTCGTGATATATGCAGAAATTGTATTGTATCCTTTTTATAATTTCTGCCAGAACCTTCGGCTATATTAGCGGGAACAGATACAGCGGCCCTTTTCGTTTGACTTGTTAATGCATACAACTCTTCTTTAGGATACGTTTTTGTTAGTAAGTAGATCTCCCTTACAAGTTCCATCGATTTCTTCCATACCTCCAGATTTTTGTAATTTGTCATAATACGTGTTTTATTAATAGATTAAACAATAAAAACATCGCTGTCTGCCACCTACCGATACATCCCCACGCCCCGGCATCTATTCTTTCTTCCCTTTTCCTCTGTCATCTGTCCACTGTAATCTACTCTCTCCTCTGTCATATCCCACCTGTCCCCTGTCATCCGCCCTCTTCCTCACACCTCAGCTTTAAAATCCAGCTGAAAAATACCACATACTATGGTTGAATCATTCTTTAACGGATGCCATACAGGAGTTTCTCCTATGCGGCTTAATTCCAGCTTCTGTTCGTTTACAAAAGCATCGGCAAACAGCGCGATGTAAAAAGTCTTGCCCCTTCTTCATACTTGATCATCACGTGCTCTTTCTGTAAAGAGCCAGACGGCTCGTTAATGCAAAGCAAGGTAGCCGTGCTGGTAAGCCCCAACAGCCCGGGTGATCTTTAACTGCTTTTCCCGCATGGGGAAACTATAGCGCTGCTTATTGATCACAAACTGTAATAGCTAATTTATCTTTTTTAGGTGTTACAGAAGTATTGGTACCGGCAGCAGCAGTTGAAGATTCTGAAGCAAAAAGCTCTTTATTGAATTTGACCCTGAAATGTCCTTTCGATAAAATATCAATATTGGCAAATGTATTGGGGTTCAGATCATACTTGGAGTATTTGGAGTGTTTGCTGCTAACCGAAACTTTGATCTGCTCACTCGATAGTTCCATCCATGACTTTTCGGAAGTGGGCGCACTTACGACCTGTACCGATCCGGGCTCTATCTCTGTATTATCCACTCCCTTTTCTGCCGGGCAGTATTGAAAATCCCAGAAACTACCAATAGGATCATAACGTGGATATTGATTTTTTCTCGTTGATATGACCATAAAATTCGTCGAGAATACCTTCCGTTATACCCGCCAGTCTGAGCTCGGCATGGTGATAATCTTCGGGGCGCATCAGGATCAGGTAGCTGCAATCGTACATCATTCTTTTATTAAACGATTCCCGTTCTATCGTTTCCTTGAACGACTCAACTACCTGGTTAACCAAAACCTGGTTGGTTAATCTTTTCTCTTCTTCCTCCTCATCGGGTAACAACCACTTTTTTATTTTATTCAGCATAATTTATGAGTTAATATTTGATTCCTGCTAATTACGGTAAAGTCAGCTGTATCTACAATTTTTCAATTCGTCTTTCTACAATTCTTTCTATTTTATGATTTTCGTCTATCACCATTGACACATCAATATTGTAGGGGATCCAATCGTCTACCTCATTCTGGCGAATCTTATACAACATACTGAAATCAACGTATGTTTTACCATTTTGATTATGTGTAAATACATAAGAATCGTTACTGATATCTGCTTCTGTATATTGCCATTTACCATGATACCCCTCACACTCTTTCCTGATCTCGCTAAGGGGCACATTACTCTTCTTGTAGTATTGTTTCACCACCTCATTAAAGTAGGCAGATAGTCCACTGCAATTACTCCTGGTACGATAATAATTATTGATCAATGCTTTCGCCTCCGCTTCAATCTGGGCAGGATCTGCACTTACCACTACCTGGTCTATACTGCCATCATCGCCATTCGATACAATAGTATCCGGTAAACTGGCCGGAGTGTCTTTAGCTACGTCTGCTTCAACCTTCTTCTGCCTGGGTTTGGGTGTCGTGGTTACAGCTTCCCTGAGCGTAGGCTCCCCACTTTTTTAAAGAATCCTGTTACCTTATCCTTATTTAGTGCAAAAGCTATCAAGCCTAAAACCGGCCACCGGAAACAACACATAAAACGGGCTGCGTTTGGTTGCAGCCGGCTGCTGATAAACCGGTTGTGGCCTGACAGCAGCTGGCTTTGATTTTCTTTGACCGGTTGCACCGGATTGATGTACATGGTTGCATCACTATCTTCAACAGTGTTTGCCCGAACAGGATGTAGCTCTCTCCGTTGTTCTGCATTTTTATTGAAATAGCCTGGCAAAAGATCACGCCAAGGTTGGGGTAAAACCGTCAGGTCAATATCCTTCCTTACAATGCTCTCCTGTATTTCAAAGTCGGATATCTTTGAACTATCATAAGGAGCCTTGCCCGTAACCAGGTGGTAAAAGGTTACCGCCAGCGAATAATTATCAGTTTTGTGCGTGAGATTTTTTACATCATACACCTGTTCCGGGCTCATGTACATTAAGGTACCCATGCGGGAACCCGTTTGTGTAACGGTTATGTTATCCTTTATTTTGGCAACTCCAAAATCCAGCAATTTTACTTTTCCGTCATCGGTTACGAAAATATTAGCCGGCTTTATATCCCGGTGCACAATATGTTTCCGGTGCGTATACTGTAAGGCATCCACCAGGTTATTCCACCATTGTATCAACTGCTCACTGCTAAACTGCTCACCGCTTTTCATGCGGGCAGACAGGTCTTTACCTTCCAGGTATTCCATAATCATACAGGGCCTGTCTTCGATCATTCCATAATCCTGTATATTCCGAATATTAGGGTGGTTGAGCTGCACCATCAATTGCGCCTCATTTTGAAAACGCGCAACCAGGTCAGTTTCTTCGCAAAATTTCTTTAATAAGATCTTTATGGCAGCCGGTTTTTGCAGGTAGTTTTCTGTATACCAAACCTCCGCCATGCCACCATCGCCCAACTTATATTTTAATATGTATCCGTTAATACTTGTATTCTCCATGCTGTCTGCCTTAATCCAATTATAAATATATCATCAATTTTGCTTTCGATCAGCTATTTTTAATACACATTGGTGCACATTGTAACCTTTAAAAATAAAAGAAGGAGCCTCATTTTTTCATAAAAAAATACAAAAACCGGTAAATAGCAGTTCTGCCCCGGTAAAACAAGGCCCATGTTGTCAAACAGTATATTAAAGCAGCTCCCGTTTACACCCCAAAATATCGCGGAGATACATGGCGGTGACATTAATAAAGCGTTCTGCATCACCACAGGTAAGCAACGATTTTTTCTTAAAGTGAATAACGCCGTGCTTTACCCCGACATGTTAAAGCGGGAGGCCGATGGATTAGATCTGTTGAGAAATCATACCAGTTTAAAAGTGCCGGGCGTTATCCAAACCGGTACAGCCGGTGAATACCAGTTTCTGTTGCTGGAATGGCTCGACGAGGATCCCGGCTCCTACGCCCCTTACCAATTCGGACAAGGTATTGCGGGCCTGCACAGGGTAAGCCAGGCTCAATATGGTTTTAAAGAAAACAACTATATCGGCAGTCTTCCTCAAATCAATACACTAACCCCTAACTGGCCGGATTTCTACGCTAATTACCGCATTTTACCTTTAGTAAAAATGCTGTTTGATCAACATCAGCTCTCATCCGCCGATATCGCCCAAGCCCATAACTTCTGTGGTGCGATTAAAGACATTTTCCCCGAAGAAAAGCCTGCCCTGCTTCACGGCGATCTCTGGAGTGGTAATTATTCAGCTATAGCCGGGGGACAAACCGCCATTTTCGATCCCGCAGTTTACTATGGACATCGTGAAATGGATATTGCGATGACGAAACTTTTTGGTGGTTTTAAGGATGAGTTTTATACGAGCTATCATGAAGCCTACCCTCTGGAAAATGGTTGGCTCAACCGACTGCCTTATGCACAACTCTATCCGCTTTTGGTGCATGCAGTTTTATTCGGCGGACATTATACCAATGATGTAAAGTCAATCCTGCGTGTTTTTTAAATACTAAGACCCTTCTTTTAAGGAGCTGGATTTTGTAAAAGTTTTCATGATCTGATGCTCATATTCAATGTTTTAACACCGAGTAAAAATCAACTCTAATAAATTATACAGGATTTTTTTCGGATAGAAATATCACATTTTCAACGAGCCATACGCCCTATTCATCGAAAAGCGCTGTCACCAGACGGCGCGGGCTGATATCTTAGCAGCCGTTCTAAACAAGGATATCCTTATTTAACCTTACTAAAATCATTAATGATGACACAAAGATTAAAAAAGGCCCTTCCTAAACCACTATTTTGGCTAGCAGCCTTATTTTTCTCGTTGAACCTGTTTGCTCAAAGTCCAACGCAGGTCAATTGCTCCAACGGATCAGCCTACATTATTAACAGCACTGGGGAGTCTAACACGAGTGACTTGTACACTTTTGATCTTTCAACCGGTAATGCCACGCTGGTAAAAGCTGGGATTATTCCTTCGGGTGGCGCTTCGAGGTATGTAAATGCGCTGGGGTATAACCCGGTTGATGGATACATGTACGGTTACCTGATGTATACCGGTAAGGTTTTTCGGGTAGGTGCAAACGGAGCTGTTCAGGAAATAACAGTGGCAGACCCTAACAGTCTTTTACCTACGGGTATTTCCTATGTAGCAGGTGATGTGGCTACAAATGGCATTTATTATCTCTATGATTACGAAAACAGGAATTTCATCAGCATAGATCTGAACTCAGCTACACCTACTGCGGTGCTGGAGTACAATGTACCAACCGGCACATTTGCCGGTACCGGTTCTACTACTAATGTTAACGATTTTGTTTTTAGCCCCGTGGACGGAAATATTTATGGGATAACCAGTGGTCTTCAATTGTTCAGGTATAATCCAACTACGAATACCATGACGGTACTAGGTTCTGTTTCGGGCACTACCGGTACAGGAACCTATGGTACTGCTTTTATGGATAACCTGGGTAATATGTTTGTTGGTAATAACCTCACCGGCCAGATCTATAAAATTGCGACTCCTAATACTTTAGTGGCGCCGGCAGGTAGTATTGTCGCAACACCTTACTCAAGCGCTTTCCAGGGCTATTTCCCTAACGATGGCGCCCGTTGTGCCCGTTGGGTTGCGCCTGTAGCTATTAACGACTCAACGGCCATTGCGCCAAATGTAACCAGCCCGGTAACATTAGATATTAAAACCAATGACATCGCTGGTACCTACGCCCTGGATCCGGCCTCTGTGCAATTATATACGGTTGGATCTACCACACCGGATGCAGATGGTTCTATTTTTATAACGGGTAAAGGAACATTTACGCTGAATCCTGCTACTGGTGTGGTAACATTCCTCCCTGTTGCAGGTTTTACAGGAGAAGCCGTAATAGAATACACTATTAAAGACAACCAGGGTAATATATCTAATCACGCTACCATCAAAGTAAAAGTAGATGCCACACTCCCTGTTACACTGGGATCGATGGAAGCCCGGATCGTGAACGGCCAGCTGGTAGTAAACTGGAATACCCTGAGCGAGTTGAATAACGCTTATTTTGATATTGAAGTATCGAGTGATGGCGAACGTTTCGTTAAAGTGGGAAAGGTAAACAGCCTGGCGGCGGATGGCAATTCCAGTGCTGCGCTTCATTATAACTTTAAGACAGATGTGGCTGCCGCTACCGGCTTATTAGGAATCTCATTATTTGCTGTTGCCTTCAGCTGCCTGGCGTTTAATAAACGTAACAAATGGGTTTACTCCTTACTGCTGGTAAGCGGGCTTACAGTTATGGGATTGGCTTCCTGCTCAAAACAAGATGCAGCTGTAAATGACACCACAGGAAAAGTATTTGTACGCCTGAAACAGGTAGATAAAGACGGTGGTTACAAATATGTAAAAGTTGTAGAAGCCATACAACAGTAAACTGATACAATTTTGCTCCTACTCAAAAGCCAGCGGTTTAAATATCGCTGGCTTTTTTATGGCGATTTTTTCTTAGCACTTTACCTGTACTTTGATGTAACTTAGAAGTAAGTATTAACCCCGACTATGATGATCGTATATAAAACAAAAGCCAGCCTCCTCATTAAGCTATTATTTATTATTGCTTTGGTTGTTTTGTTGATTGTTGCGCTGGTTGAAAAGTATTGCCTTATTTGCGGTTACAGCCGGGTTTGGAGCTTTTACTCTTTACATTTTTTACACAACCCACTATACCATTTACGAAAATATATTAACCATTAAAAGCGGGTTTCTTTTTACAGAATCTTTAGATATTGAAACTATCAAAAAAGTAAGCCGTAAAAAACGTCACCTCTTAAGCGGTCCCGGTTTTTCTGTCGATAGATTAATGGTAGAATACAACGAGCATGATTGCGTTATTATTGCACCTCGTTTACGCCAGGCCTTTATTGAACATCTGAAAAGGATCAATCCTGATATTCGTTATATTGAGTAACAGACTATACTGCGTGCAGAACGGTAAGTTCCCTGGCTCTTACCACCAGTATTATTTCAGTGCCTTGCCCTGGTGCAGAATTGATCTGTATATCGGCATTGATTTGATTAGCCCTTGCCTTTAAATTTTTTACGCCGTTTCTATTAGTAAGTTTGAGAGGATCAAATCCTTTACCATTGTCTTTTACAATAAAGCACAGATCGCCCTGGTCCTGGGACGCTTTAATAGATGCCTGGCTACATTCTGAATATTTAATCAGATTATTTACCGACTCCTTAATAATCAGGAAAATATTTCTTCTTGTTTCCATAGGTAGCGGAATTTCAGAAATAGCATCAGGAAAGTCTATCTCAAAAGCAATGTTTTTCGATTCAAATAATGGTATAGAAAACTCGCTGATATGCATGCTAAGGTTACTGAATTTATCATTACTGGGTTTTACCAGCCAGATGATATCATCTAATGCTTCCAAAGTATCCTTAGCGTTGGCCTCTATCTTGGATAAAAGATCATGCGAATCATTCCCATTCTTGCGCAAGAGTTCGCTAAAAATATGAATACTGCTTAAAGAAGACCCCATATCATCATGCAGGTCTGAAGCGATCTGCGAACGGATCTCTAATTCTCTTTGCAGCGATCGGTTTCGCTCCAGGAGTCGGTTTCGCAAATAATATAAAATGCCCGACGCTAGTAATAATAAGAATAAGATAAGACTACCAATCATTATAATATTCTTATTCTTATCGTCTTTTTCGAGTAATGCTATTTTGTTCTGATGATAAGCTACTTCCCTGGCCCTTAAAGACTGCGAGCTTTTAACATTAAGAATACTATCAGAAAGGGCCTTATAAAGACCGCTATAGCTATACGCCTGCGCCCAGTTATTTTCAGCTTCTGATGTTTTCATCAACCCAAAGTAGGCTTCTTTGGCTTCCGTTACAGATCGTATAGCGGTTGAAATGTACAGCGCGCTGTCGTACATTTGACGAGCCATTTTAAAATCACCGTCTTTTAAATGTGCGGCTGCAATATGATTATAGCTATTGGCAATAAAAATTCTGTCACCTAATTCAATATTTATCGGTAGCGCTTTTTTGTATAAGGCCAGTGCCTTATCAGATTTTCCCTCTTCTAAAAGAATATTGCCTAAACTGTTATAGCAAATAGCTATTCCTTTCAGATCATTTCTTTTCTTATTATACTCTAATGCCCGATCATAATAGATGCGTGCAGAATCAGCAATATTCAGTTTTTCATAGCACTCCCCCATATTCTGAAGGTTGATGGCAATACCTCTTTCGTTGCCTGCTTTGATAGCTAATGGCATACACTGTGCAAAATAGTCAATGGCAGCACGGTAATTACCTTGCGCTAAATGAATATTTCCAATACTGTTCAATGCTATGGTGGTGCTGTAATCGTCGCCTGTTTTTTCAGAAAGTTTTAAGCCATCCATCAGATACTCCAGAGCGGTATTATAATCATCCATTCTCCGGTAAGCAACTCCGAGGTTATTATATGCCTTAATTTCTTCGTGTACGTTTTCCTGCTTTTTAGATAACTCCAGGGCCTTAATGTGGAGACCGATGGATTCATTGTACTCGGAAAGCTCCCGTTTAAAATATCCGTAGGAATTATAAAGCAACGGCCCTACCTCTTTGTAATGCAGCTGATCTACTAACCGGAAAGCTTCCTCATACAATACGCCGCGCGATACATCACGTCCATTCTTTTCTACATAACTTAAAATAGAATCAACCTTTGCCTTATTATCAGGCATTAGCAAAATCACATTCTTCTTATCCTGTGCGTTTACAATTGAGTGGAATATTGACAGGAATGCAATACAAATGATTGCAAACAGAATGCGCTTACGTTTAGTGTGAAGGCTCATGGCTTAGTTTCAATTTAACTCAATCTTCTCAAGAATCAGTCAATCCTTCTGTTGCAAATCTATTCAATATTTTTCACAATCGTTGTAAAAGCTGCAATGTATAAAAAAACTCCCTCATCGGGAGTCTTTTATACATATTAAATTTTTTACTGCAATTTAGATAGCGCATCCTTAATCCGTCCCCATCCTTTTTCTATATTGGGTAAGCTGTTAGCAAATGAAAAACGAACACAATTAGGTTCACCAAATGCAGCTCCCATAACTGAAGATACGTGTGCGGTGTTCAAAATATACATACATAAATCAGCAGAATCTTTTATAAAAGTCTCTCCATCTGTTTTACCAAAATAAGCGCTCATATCAGGGAAAATATAAAATGCTCCATCCGGATCAGAGCAGATAACACCGGGGATATCACCCACTAATTCTAAAACACGCTTTTTACGGCGCGTAAATTCTTCTGCCATTTCTTCTGTTGGTTTCAGATCGGTTGTTAAAGCTGCTACACCGGCTTTTTGCGCAATAGAGCAGGTACCGCTGGTAAATTGTCCCTGCAGTTTCTCCATTCCTTTTGCAATAGTAACTGAAGATGCAGTGTAGCCAATGCGCCATCCGGTCATTGCAAAACCTTTACTTAATCCATTTACGATAACTACCCTGTCCTTGATCTCCTCAAACTGGGCTATACTTTCGTGATCGCCTACATAATTAATATATTCATAGATTTCATCAGAGATGATGGTTACCTGCGGATGTCTTTTAAAAACTTCTGCTAAGCCAGCCAATTCTTCTTTGCTATATACTGCTCCTGAAGGATTACAGGGAGAAGAAAACAAGAAAGCTTTTGTATTGGGCGTGATCGCAGCCTCCACTTCTTCAGCGGTAGCTTTAAATCCTTTTTCTATGCTGGTTCTGATCTCAACCACTTTACCGCGGGCAATCTTTACCAACTCCGAGTAAGTTACCCAATAAGGTGTTGGAATAATTACCTCGTCATTTTCATCTACCAAAGCCAATAACACATTCGCCAGGCTTTGTTTGGCCCCTGTAGATACTACGATCTGCTCAGGTTTATAATCCAGGTTATTATCTCTCTTCAGCTTGGTGCAAACCGCTTCACGTAAGTCTAAAAGCCCGGTACGGGTGTATAGTGGCTCCAATTATCATTGATAGCCTGAATAGCAGCCTGTTTTATGTGTTCGGGTGTATCGAAGTCAGGTTCGCCAAGGCTAAGGTCAATTACATCAACACCTTTCGCCCTTAATTCGCGCCCCAATTTTGCCATCTTAAGCGTTTCCGGCTCTGCAAAGCGCTCTAAAAGAGATGATAATTGCATTTTTTAAATATTTTTCTGTTAGAATAAAAAATCATGCAAATGTAATAGTTGATTAGTTTAAAAGTTTAAAAGTTTGGGGTTAATTTATAGAAAAACACTTTTCCTGATATTTTTTCGCACATACGGTTATCAACTTAATAACTTATCAACTTTCAATTCGCCTAACCCTTATCTTTGCAGCCTTTAAAAAAACCGGATAAGGTCTTTTGGTGCATTATTGTGCCGGATACCTTTACCAAACTAAGTGAATTATAAATATTAAACTCGTATGCAACTCAAAGGCCTGGTTCGTTTTTTTACGATTTTGCTTATCATTTATTCCCTGTATCAATTATCGTTTACCTGGTTTGTAAGAAATCATGAAAAGAAGCTTGAAAAACAAGCGCAAAGCTATGTAGACAAAACTCATCCGGCTGCTGCTGCCAAGTATCCCGCCAACAAAGATTCTCAGGCAATTTACCAGGAATGGTTAAATGAAGCTTATGAAGCGAGATTGGTTGAATTAAAAGACAGCACCAGAGATGTTACGGTATCTTATGGTATCACAGGTCCTATCAGCTACCAAAAAGCAAAAGGCGAAGAATTGAACCTGGGTCTGGATCTTCAGGGTGGTATGAACGTAACCATGGAAGTGGAAATGAGCGGTGTATTATCTACACTGGCTAATAACTCCAAAGACCCAAACTTCACTAAAGCTATAGTGAATGCTGACCATAGAAAAGCAAACAGCGATGCTAATTTTGTAACCTTATTTGTTGACGAATACAAAAAGTTGGTTCCCAACGGAAGATTGGCTGCATTGTTTGCTAACTCCAGCAATACAGAATTAAAAGCTACTGACGATGATGCTAAAGTAATCAGCTACCTGAACAAACAGGCGAAAGCTGCATTTGATAACACATCGAGGTTGATCACTACGCGTATTGATAAATTCGGCGTAGCACAGCCCAATATTAACCCGGATGCTGAAAAGCAAATTATCTCTGTTGAGTTACCAGGGGTGCAGGATAAAGAGCGTGTAAAGAAAAACCTTCAGGCGAGCGCCAACCTGCAATTCTGGGAGGTATATAATATTAGTGAGATCTGGCCAAATGTTCAGAAAGCAGATGAGTTGTTTTTTGCCGGTAATGGTGGAAAAGTTGCAGCAGACAGTACTGCTGCCAAAGATTCCACTGCCGTAGCCAGCGCAACCACAGATACCTCTAAAACGGCAGCAACTGCCAAAGTTGACACGGGTAACCTGCAGGCTCAGTTAAAAGACCTTGCTAAAAAAGATGCACCCAAAGCTAATGCAGCAGCTACCAATCAGGAAGCTGAAGCTAAAAAACATTTATATGGATGGATCGGTTTCTCTGTTGATCAGCAACAGGGACGATTGATTGATAATGGTATGATTGGCCAGGTGTTGACAAAAGACACTTTCAATATTCGCAGAATATTGGAATCGGCAAACGTTAAAAACCAGTTCCCTGCTGACCTGGTTTGGATGTTTGGCATCCCTGAAAAAAATCGCCTGTTGTAGGTTTATATGCCATCAAAACATTTGGTCGTCAGAAAGCTAAACTGGAAGGTGAGCAGGTGATCAACGCTGGTTACGATTTTGACCAGACCGGCAGAACCAATGTGAGCCTGGAAATGAGCAATTCGGGTGCTAAACTATGGGCTGATCTTACAAGAGCGAATGTAGGACGTGCTATTGCCATCGTGGTGGATGGTACTGTTTACTCCGCTCCTAATGTTAACGAAGCCATCGAAGGCGGCCGTTCCAGCATTTCCGGTAGCTTCTCACAAGAGGAAGCAAGCGATCTGGCTAATATCTTAAAAATTGGTAAACTGCCTGCTCCTGCTAAAATTGTATCAGAAGAAACAGTAGGGCCAACACTGGGAGCTGCTGCTATCCAGGGTGGATTGAAATCTTTCATTATTTCTTTCATTGTGATATTTGCCCTGATGATCATCTACTACAATACCAGTGGCTGGGTGGCTAATATTGCTTTGATCTTAAACCTCCTTTTCACTATTGGTGTATTAGCCGGTTTGGGGGCAACATTAACCGCTCCGGGTATTGCGGGTCTGGTATTAACCATCGGTATGGCGGTTGACACCAACGTAATCATTTACGAAAGAATTAAAGAAGAACTTAGAAAAGGAAAAGCATACCTGCCGGCAATTAACGATGGTTATAACCGCTCGTTAGCGCCTGTATTGGATGGTCACGTTACCACTTTGCTTACGGCCTTTATATTATATTACTTTGGATTGGGGCCTGTTAAAGGTTTTGCTACCACGCAGATTCTGGGTCTACTTCTTTCCTTATTCTGCGGTATCCTGGTGAGCCGTTGGGTAAGCGATTGGTTTACCAATAAAAACAAGCACCTGAACTATTTCAGCAAAGTAAGTAACGCAATCGAGAAGAAGTCGAAATTCAAATTTATCGAGTTCAGAAAAAGGGCTTATGTAATTTCTGCTATCATCCTCATACTGGGTATTGCTACCATTTTTAATGGTTTCGATTACGGTGTTGAATTTGATGGTGGACGCAGCTATCGTGTGGAGTTTGGTAAAGTAGTAGATGTTGAAAAAGTGAGAGATGATCTGAAAGCTGCTTTTGACGATGAAAACCCGATCATTAAAACAGTAGATGATAACAGCAAGCTGGATATCACTACTTCTTACATGATCCGAGACCCAAGAACAGAAGTAGCCGACTCTATTGTAACGCATAAACTATTTGAGGGGTTGAAGAGCTATTTACCAGCCAACACAAGCTTCAGCCAGTTTGATACTGTTTATAAAACACGTACGCAAAAAGTATTACCTACCATTTCTGACGATCTGAAGAAAGGCGCAGTAAAAGCAACCCTGTTCGCCATGATCGCAATATTCCTGTACATCTTTATTCGTTTCCGCGACTGGAGGTTCTCACTGGGTACTATTTTCGCGCTGATACATGATACATTGGTTACTTTAATCGTATTCTCTTTTGCCAAGGAAATCGTTCCTTTCCCATTAGAGATCGATCAGCACTTTATCGCGGCGATCCTTACGGTGATTGGTTTCTCTATGAACGATACGGTGGTAATCTTTGACAGGATTCGTGAAGACATGAAGCTTCATCCTACCATGGATCAGAAAACCCTGGTAAATAAAGCGATCAATGAAACCTTAAGCCGTACCATTATGACAACCTTAACGGTATTCTTAACCATCCTGATCCTGTTCATTTTTGGTGGTGAGGTTACCCGTGGTTTTGCATTCGCTATGTTGATCGGTGTGGTTACCGGTATCTACTCTACAGTATTTGTGGCAGCACCTGTACTGGTAGATCTGAGAGGTGGTATCCGCAAGGATAAAACAAAAACGGACGCTTCGGCTGCAAAGGCAGAAACAGCTAAATAAATAATACGAACTTTATAATCTATAAAAACCGGGTACTTCAATACCCGGTTTTTTTATTTTCAGTCGGGTCTATTTGTAAATAAAGCGGTAAAGAGTTATCTTGAAAACCTCAATTATACCTTTCAAATTATTGCCCGATGAAACAAACGATCGCTGTATTTTGCCTTTTACTTTGCACACCGCTGCTCTACTCCCAAAATGGTTTTAGTATTATCTCCAAACCAGGCGATAGGCGTGCTGACATTATCTATAATGGTCAATTAATTACCTCCTACTGTTATTACGATTCAATAGCTAAACCTTTTTTGTACCCTGTAAATACTATTGACGGTATTACGGTAACCAGGGGCTATCCTATTGCTCCACGATTGGGTGAAAGAACAGACCACCCGCATCATGTAGGTATATGGCTGAACTACGAATCGGTAAATGGCATTGATTTCTGGAATAATTCTACGGCAATAGCGGCTGATAAGAAAAACTTATATGGTACCATTAAACACGAGAAAATTGAACGGGCCAGTAAATCTGCTAACAAAGCGCAACTTGTAGCTACTGCTAACTGGTATAATAACCAGGAGCCCATTTCTTAAAAGAAAAAACCACCTATGACTTTAAAGTACAAAACGGAGTAGTGATCATTGACAGATCTACGACTCTCACGGCGTTAAAAGAGCCCGTAGTATTTAAAGATGTAAAAGATGGTTTTTTTGCTATCCGTGTGGCCAGGGAACTGGAAATGCCTTCGAAAGAGCCCGGTATTTTTGTTGATGCACATGGCAACAAAACAAAAGTAGATCCTTCATCGGGCGCCAATATCTCCGGCATGTATTACAATAGCAATGGTATAAAAGGAGATAATGTTTGGAGCAGTAAAGCACCCTGGGCCATGCTAAAGGGCATCAAGGATAGTAAAGATATCACCATTGCGATTTTTGATCACCCCGCAACACCGGATACCCTACTTATTGGCATGCAAGGGGATACGGACTATTTGCGGCCAATCCTTTGGGCCGAAAAGTTTTTAGTAACGGCGCAGAAACCCTGAACTATACCCTTCAGCCGGGTAGCTCCGTAACCTTCAAATACCGTCTGTCAGTTGCCTCTAAAAACATGCAGGCGTCAGAGGTAGAAGCTTTATCGAAGGATTTTCAGAAACAATAGATAGTTATTTTTTAGGGGCTTTCTTTTTAGGATACCTGCCATTAAACGTGCAGTCCAGCGCTCCCATGCGCGATCCGCACCCTCCAACTCCTTCAGGGTAACACCGTTTTTATCGAACTCAAACTGCAGGGCGCAGGGATCACCCGGTTTCTTATAGATAACGGTATTTTCTGAAGTAATATTGGCTTCGCCTTTAAGCTCACCGCTGCACTCGGAATTCTTTTCTTCCAGGTGAATATAAAACTGAACACGGCCAGGCTTAATATTATCACGAATGGAAATAATATTACGCGAGCCCACACCATAATCCCCGGCGAATTTATAATTCCGCCCAAGGGTATCAATAGGATTGATCACTTCGGCATCGTCGCCCAAAGCGTCTGTCATTACCAGCATGAATTTCTTAGCAGCACTGTTCAGCACATATATATCATCGCCGCTTATCTCAACGTCATTCGGTAGTTTTTTGATGGTCTTCTTACTAATATTAAAAAGCTTATCAATTGTAACCAGCGTGGAAACGCCTCTTTCCTTCTGGCTCTTCATAAACGGCATTGCAGCTAAAAATTCATGTTTGTTGTTATAGGCCGAAATAAACATCACTTTTGTTTTGGCAGTGGCAGCCTTCGACATCAGGTAAACCGTCCCTTCTTTTTCAAGGATTTTTCCTATAGCATACAACTTAGGTTTTTCGGCTCCAAAGCTGGCAGTTAACACACTATCGGGCGTAAATTCATTAAAAATCTCCGCACTAATAAGCAAACTATCATCTGTTTTAGCATACAGGGAGCTATCTGCATATATAAAAGGCAGCTGAGCCTCTGGAAAGAAATCCACAAATTCCTGCAAATTCACATCATCTTCCCCGGCCATTTTTTTCTTCTTATTGCCGCAGGAGAACACCATTATCATCATTACAGTAAAAAGCAGAGCCTGTATAGCATAATTGTTACCTATTATATTAACTACAAATAAACAATACTTCACCAATAATACCATAGTTTTTGGAAATGTACTTTAAGGCGAACCCGATTTGCACGGAAAGTTTTATAATATCGAAAATTATTTTTAGGTTTGTCTAAATTATTATTTAGGCATGATCCGATTTTCGATCGCAGAAGAGAATTATCTTAAGACCATTTACCACCTCCAGACCACATCAGGTATTGTTGCTACCAACGACCTGGCTACCACACTTCACACAGCCCCTGCTTCTATTACCGACATGCTAAAAAAGCTGAGTAAAAAGGATTGGTGAGCTATAAAGCTTATTACGGCTGCACGCTTACTTCCGCTGGTACTGAGGCGGCGGTAAGTATTGTAAGACGACATCGTTTATGGGAATACTTTCTCTCGCAAAAATTGGGTTTTAACTGGGAAGAAGTGCATGAAGTAGCGGAAGAGCTGGAACATATCAGCAATGAAAAACTGATTAATAAGTTGGATGCCTTTTTAGGATTTCCCCGAACCGATCCGCACGGAGACCCCATTCCGGATGCTAATGGTAAGATCATACAGCCCAAGCAGGTATCATTGGCTACTCTTTCAGAAAAAGAACAGCTATCGTTACGCAGATCGGGAACCAATCTTCCCAGGTACTTGAAATGCTGGACGAAAAAATATCTCCATCGGAAGCAGCATACAGGTTATCAAAAAATATGCTTTCGACGAATCGATGGAAGTGAAAACCGATAATAAACACCATTCCTATTTAACCAAAGAGTTATCTCAAAACATCTTCATCAAAAACTAATGGCAAAGCATCACTCAGAAATTTCCTTAAGCGAGGTTCACAATTCGGTAGACACTACAGCCCCCAATAAATCGAGATGGAGACGTATCCTGGCTTTTTTGGCCCCGCCTACCTGGTTAGTGTTGGCTATATGGATCCGGGGAACTGGGCTACAGACCTTGCCGGTGGCAGCCAGTTTGGCTATTCGCTTTTATGGGTACTGGTAATGAGTAATCTTATGGCCCTGCTATTGCAAAGCCTCTCTGCCCGGTTAGGCATTGTACGCAACCGAGACCTGGCGCAGGCCAACAGGGAAACCTACCCTAAGAAAGTAAATTTTGCTTTGTATATACTCGCAGAAATCGCCATTGCGGCAACTGATCTGGCAGAAATATTGGGTATGGCCATTGGCTTACAATTACTCACCGGCATGCCATTGATCTACGGGGTAATGATCACAGCATTGGACACTTTTCTATTGATCATGCTGCAAAGGCTGGGTATGCGAAAGCTGGAGGCATTCATTATTGGCCTGATCTTTATTATCGCCATGTCCTTTCTTATACAAATTATGGTGGCTAAACCCGACGCCAGTGAAGTGATTTCCGGCCTGGTACCCCATATTGAAAATGATACAGCATTATATATTGCTATTGGTATTATTGGCGCTACAGTGATGCCACATAACTTATACCTCCATTCGGCTCTCGTTCAAACCCGTAAATTCAACAGGGATGATGCGAGCATCAAAAAAGCTTTGAAGCTGAATTTCATCGACAGTGCTGTTGCACTCAATATGGCCTTACTCGTGAATGCTGCTATACTGATACTGGCTGCTGCCGTCTTTTATAAAACAGGCCGGTCGGATGTGGGTGAAATCAAGCAGGCTTATGAGCTGCTGCCTCAACACCTGGGAAGCAACGTTGCCGCCAAACTATTTGCTATCGCCTTAATTGCTGCCGGGCAAAGCAGTACCATTACCGGTACTCTTGCAGGCCAAATTGTAATGGAAGGCTACCTCAGACTGCGCATCAACCCTATTGTACGCCGTTTGATCACCCGCTTAATTGCTATTGTACCAGCAGCACTGGTTATATTGATTAACGGAGAAGAAGACGTGGACAGCCTGCTTATATTTAGCCAGGTGGTTTTAAGCATGCAGTTAGGATTTGCCATTATACCGCTGATCCATTTTGTAAGCGACAAAAAAACGATGGGTAAGTTTGTGATCAAACCCTGGGTAAAGGTATCGGCCTGGCTGATAACCGTTGTACTGGTATATCTTAACGCACGTTTAATTGTAGAAGAAGCCATGGGCTTTTTCTACGCTCCGGGAAACCTTATCTGGAAGATTTTTATCATCCTGGGAGCTATTGGTTTTGTTGCGCTTTTGGGCTATACCACCTTTTTCCCATTCCTTAAAAAAAGATCTGAGCAGAAGATAACCATACACGACAAACCTAAAATACTGGAAATATCCCCTGTACGGAAATATAACCGTATTGCAATTACCCTCGATTTTGGAGACCTGGATCAAAAAGTGATCAGTCATGCGCTATCGCAGGGTACTCCTGAGTCGGTTTACTACCTCATCCATATCACCGAAAGTGTTGCTGGTGGCGCCAATTACACTGAAAGTATGGACGATGAAACGGTTAATGATTATAAATTCCTGGAGGAGTATGTGAGCCAGCTAAAAGCAAAAGGGCACCAGGCGGAAGCAAAACTCGGATTCGGCAATACGGTGGATAGCATTGCAAAGATCATTAATGATTCCAATGCCGAACTCCTGGTAATCGGAGCGCACGGCCACAGAGGTATTAAAGACCTTATTTATGGAGAAACCATTAACCAGGTGCGGCACCTGATTCATATACCGGTATTGATAGTGCCTGCAAAAGCTGGATTATAAAGTTGGACGTTTTACCCTTAAAAGATGCTTAAACCTGCTAAAGGTTTCTGGTTTAATGTTTAAATAAGAAGCCAGGTATTTCTGTGGTACACGTTGTAAAGTTTCCTGGTGGTTTTCTACAAAATTTAAAAACCGGTCACGTGGTGATTGCATGATCAGGCTGGTTTGCCATTTATCTTTCAATACCATGGTATGAACAGTAACCAACCTGCCTAGTCTTTCAAAACTATGGCTGGAAGCAAATAAGCGTTCCATATCATCGAAGGTTAAAGAGATCAGCACACTGGGCTCAATGGCTTCAACAAAATACTCAGAAGGAGTGCGGGTATAAAATGATTCCTGGGCCGATATCAAATGCCCCTCCCGGGATATCTGCACAATATGCTCCTCCTCTCCCGTTTTATAATATTTTCTTATCAGTCCCTTGCTGATAAAATTCATATAATTTTCTACGTCGCCTGCCTGGGTGATAACCTGCTTTTTAGCAAATTCCCGGAGAGTGATAATAGGAAGCAATTCCTTTTTCACTTCGGTGTCGGTGAGCGGTACAAATTGTCGTAAAAATTTTACGAAATCGCCTGCATTTTTTCATTAACGGCCATACTCAAAGGTAACATAATTGATGTTTTATCATATAATATTCTACAACGGCTAATTAACTAAATTGTTGTTAACAGTATTATAGCTTTGTAAAGTTAAAACTCTATTGTCTATTGATGTATTTATCTGTAGATTTGCCGGAATCACAAATTCTTAAACGATATATATATGGCTGAAAAAATCAAAGTGGCTAATCCCGTTGTGGAACTTGATGGCGATGAAATGACACGCATCATATGGAAATTTATCAAAGACAAATTAATTCTTCCTTATGTTGATCTCGATATTAAATATTTCGATCTGGGTGTTGAGTACAGAGATGAAACAAATGACCAGGTAACCATTGATGCAGCAAATGCTATTAAAGAACATGGTGTGGGTATTAAATGTGCCACTATTACACCAGATGAAGCACGTGTTACAGAGTTCAACCTGAAACAAATGTGGAAAAGCCCGAACGGAACCATTCGTAACATTTTAGATGGAACGGTTTTCCGCGAGCCAATCGTTATCAAGAATATCCCTCGCCTGGTTACCAACTGGACGGCTCCTATCATTGTAGGTCGTCATGCATTTGGAGACCAATACCGTGCTACAGATACCGTAATTAAAGGTAAAGGTAAATTAACCATGACTTTTGTACCTGAAGATGGCGGCGAAGCACAGACTTTTGAAGTATACAACTTTAAAGGAGATGGTGTTGCAATGACCATGTACAATACAGACGAGAGCATTTATGGTTTTGCACGCAGCTGCTTCAACGTTGCGCTAAACAAAAAATGGCCTTTATACCTTTCTACTAAAAATACCATCCTTAAAAATACGATGGCCGCTTTAAAGACATCTTTGAAGAAGTGTATCAAAATGAATTTAAAACGAAATTTACTGAAGCAGGTATCGTTTATGAACACCGCCTGATCGATGACATGGTAGCCAGCGCCCTGAAATGGAATGGCAATTTTGTATGGGCTTGTAAAAACTACGATGGTGATGTACAAAGTGATACGGTAGCACAAGGATTCGGATCATTAGGTTTGATGACTTCTGTACTGGTTACACCTGATGGTAAAACAATGGAAGCGGAAGCCGCTCATGGTACAGTTACCCGTCACTACCGCGAGCATCAGAAAGGTAATCCAACCAGCACCAACCCTATTGCCAGCATCTTTGCATGGACAAGAGGTTTGGCTTTCCGTGGTAAATTAGATGAGAACCAACCTTTGATCGATTTTGCTAATGCTTTGGAAGCTGTTTGTATTGAAACAGTAGAAGAAGGTAAAATGACCAAAGACCTGGCTGTTTGCGTTCACGGCAACAAGGTAAGTCATGGCGATCATTATTTATATACTGAAGAGTTTTTGGAAGCAATTGACGAAAACCTGAAAAAGAAATTAGCTTAATTTCTGCGCTATATTTTTTACAAAAATGCATCAATGAAAATTGGTGCATTTTTTTTATGCACCAGGCAACTATCCTGCAGCATTTTCCATCCTTTGAAAGGTATACCTCCAAAAAAATATCTTATGCGGAAACTGCTTGCTAGCTTAATAACATTTTTGCTGATCCATAGTACCGGTATAACCCAAACACGCATTGGTATTACGGCAGGCGGCAACCTTTCTAACATAACCTGGAAACAGTTTTCCAATAAACAAGCTACCCGGTTTTTACCGGGATATCAATTAGGATTTACCGTCACAAGCCCTCTAAAGATTCTTAGTCGCCAAATCCATATACAACCGGGCTTGCTGTTTTCCCGAAAAGGGTTTCAACAAAATTACAGCGACTATCTGGGCAATGCCGATTACAAAGTGAGACCCTACTACATTGAGTTACCGGTTAACCTGCTTTATTTGATTCCTAATAAAAACGATAAGAATGTTTTTGTTGGCCTTGGACCTTATGTAGCCTGCGGGATCGAAGGACAATGGGAAATTAAATACCATGGAAATACCGGCAATTTTGTTGGTGATATTGAATATGCAGATATCAACGATCAAAAGCCTCCCCGATATTATATAGGCGACGAAGCATTCAATTATGGCAAGAGAATAGACTACGGCGTTAATATGCTGGCAGGCTACGAACTATGGGGTAATCTTCAGGTACAGGCTCATGGACAGTTAGGTTTGCGAAACCTCGCGCCACCTAAAAATGGAGTAACCGGTAATGAGTACTTTAAAAATATCAGCCTGGGCCTTTCTCTCAACTACCTGCTTTAGTTCATCTAAACACTAACATTGCTAAATAAAAGGCAACACTTATTTTTATAGATAATTTTAAAGATGTCTATTCAAATAAGAAAAGCAACAATAGCAGAGCTTCCTACTATCAAACAACTGGCGCTTGAGATATGGCGGCTACTTATTCCACCATATTATCGCAGGAGCAGCTGAATTATATGCTGGATCTCTTTTATAGTGATGCCTCACTTCAAAAAGACTTGAATAAACCCGGCTACTCATTCTTTATTCTGGATTGCGACCAGCAGGATACAGGGTTTGCCGGATTAGAAATAAGAAATGATGAAACAGCCCATCTGCACAAAATATACCTTTCTCCCAACCACCAGGGCAAAGGCCTGGGGAAAAAGCTGATCCATTTTATTATTGACTTTGCAAAGAATGCCGGTGCAGCAAGCCTCACATTAAACGTAAACCGGTATAATAAAGCCATACAGTTTTACGAGGCGGTTGGCTTTGAGATTGTCAACGAAGTGGATGTTGAAATTGGCAATGGCTATTTTATGAATGACTATGTGATGAAAAGAAAACTCTAAATGAGACCTTACTACGGATTTTTTAAGTGATCGTATTGAGGGAGATATTTTCCGATTTCATACCTGAAATTATGCATCTCAAAATCATCGTTCATCACCCGCCCTTCTTTACTGATGACAATATAACGTGGAATTCCATTAATACCGAAAAGTTCTCTTATATACCTGTATTCATCAGCATCCAGGTAATATGTGTTTGTTAACTCCTGCTTTTTGACAAACGATTTGTATTGCCTTGCAGGTGATTCATCCTTCGCAGTAATGAACAAAAACGTAAAGTCTGCATTATTTTTATACTCAAGCCTTGTGGCATGCAATTGCTTAATTCCGCTTATGCACGGGCCGCAGGTAGTGGCCCAGAAGTCCACAAAAACTACTTTCCCGGCATAAGGTGCTATCATTTTTTTGAATAAGGCCCCCGCGTACGATTCAGGAAGCTCAATGCCATTTTCATTTCTTTTCCGAAGGGTTTCATTCAAAAGTATATCCGATTGTTGCCGGTAAAATTCATTATAGAGACTTTCTTTAATTGGTCCGAGATAATTCATTAAAGTGTCAGCGCTCGCTGAACGTAATTCAAATTTGAATGCGCTGGCGATCCGGTGAAGTCTAATCATATCGTATATTTTACCGTAATTCAGGTATAAACATTCCCTGGCTATTGAGTCCCTCATTTTGTCAGTTCTCTGCACTTTTTCCAGAACCGGCCCCGAAAAGCATTCATCCATTGAATAGTTCCGATATACAGCTGGCCAAATTCGATCTGATTGATCAGCGAGCTGAACTGTTTAGAAATAAACATGCTGTTATCTTGAAAATCAATCTTTTTAATAAAGTTGTAAAAGTCAACAGGCAGTTTAGTTTGCAAGACGATATTAGATGGATTTGATCGTCTCTGATCAGTTCTTTCACCTACATACTCATACAAGCACATTAGCATATTGACGTTCAATTCTGCATGAGCCAAAGCTTTTTGTTTTTCATCCGCATGATGATTGAGCAGAATTGAATCCAGTACCCGGCTCTGGTCATCCCAGACTTTAAGCGTTTCCTTTTGAACTCAACAGGGTCTGCCTTCACAGCCTGCCTGGTCACCCATTCGGGGTCTGTTTTAAATATGGGAATACTATAACGATTACGATTTATATCAGCTAGCGGCCCATTGAACTGAATGGCTTCGGGCTTTTCATTTTTCCTGAATACCCTCCAGTCGATAACCAAACCCAGCGCCTGACCGGGTTCTATATAGAAACTGAGCCATTGATTATTGAGGTCCATCTCTACAATTTTAGGGTACCACATCGGTATACGGGCTTCAAAACGGCCATCTTCGAAAATTTTAACAACAACAGGCTGATCAACACGGGAAAATTCATTCTCCATATAAATTATGCCCGTTTTAAAACCCTCCGATAACCTGTAACCGTTAAGGTATCCCACTATTGTAGCTGAATCTGTCGAGAAAAAAGATCATCATTACCATAGCCGCTTATCGGAGTTTTTCTGCTATTCCTCTGCAATTCTCCAGTCATCCATTGATCCACTTCAGGAGGAATAGCCTTAATTTTCTGACCAGAAACATCATTAAAAACAAATAACAGAGAGCAGAAATAAAGCAGTTTTTTGATAAGATTCATAGTTTTAGTTTGCCCTTGAAAGATTGATTAAAAGAATACCATCAACCCAATACCCCAGTATAAAATATTGAATTAATTACGTTATCCAAATATAATTTCCTAATAACATTCAATAGTGTTAAGCTTCTCTAAATTGAAGTTAAAAAAATCATATAAATATAACTTTCAATTACTTACATATAAACAGATAACAAAAACCTCCATAAAGCTGATCATATAATTGTAATTTATACAATTAATATTATTACAACCCTCAAGTCAAACCAGAAGGCTGTAATAACTCATAAAACAGTAGCTATGTCCGTTTAAAATCCTGATATTCTTGTTACCTTTACGTGCTTTCGAAAAGCAATGTTTGCACGAATTTTTTAACTATAAGCATTATTTACAATGAGTACAAATCCAACCACTTTGTTTGATAAAGTCTGGGACGCCCACGTGGTAAGAAAGATCGAGGACGGTCCGGATGTTTTATTAATTGACCGCCATTTTATTCACGAAGTAACCAGCCCGGTGGCCTTCCTGGGTCTTGAAAACAGAGGAATTGGAGTAATGTACCCGCAACGTACTTTTGCTACCGCCGACCACAACACCCCTACCATTAACCAGCATTTGCCTGTATCGGACCCTTTGTCGGCGAAACAACTGGCTGCCCTTTCAAGCAATGCAGAAAAATATGGTATTTCGATCTGGGCTCTGGGAAGTCCTAAAAATGGTATTGTGCACGTAGTAGGACCAGAAAACGGTATTACACAACCAGGTATGACCATTGTTTGCGGCGATTCGCACACTTCTACCCACGGTGCTTTTGGTAGCATTGCTTTTGGTATCGGCACTTCTGAAGTAGAGATGGTACTTTCTTCACAATGTATCATGCAGCCGAAACCTAAAAAATGCGCATTACCGTTAATGGTAAATTAGGCAAAGGTGTTTTACCAAAGGATGTCGCTTTATATATCATTGCCCAAATTACGGCAAGTGGCGCTACTGGTTATTTTGTAGAGTATGCAGGTGAAGTATTTGAGAATATGACCATGGAAGGCCGTATGACGGTTTGTAATATGAGCATTGAGTCGGGCGCACGTGGTGGTATGATCGCTCCTGATGAGAAGACTTTTAACTATGTTAAAGGAAAAGATAAAGCTCCAAAAGGTGAAGCCTGGGATACGGCGCTTGCTTACTGGAAGACCTTAAAGACCGATGCAGATGCTAAATTTGACTACGAGCTCACTTTTAACGGAGCTGACATCGAGCCTCAGATTACTTACGGAACCAACCCTGGTTTAGGAACCGGCATTACCCGTAAGATACCTAAGGCATCCGAAGTAAAGGACGGCGAAGCATCTTACAAAAAATCGCTGGCTTATATGGACTTCCAGGAAGATGAAGAAATCATTGGTAAAAAAATCGATTATGTTTTCCTGGGTAGCTGTACCAATGGCCGTATCGAAGACTTCCGGGCTTTTGCCTCAATTGTGAAAGGCAAAGAAAGCTGACAATATCACTGCATGGCTGGTGCCAGGGTCGCATATTGTAGAGGCGCAAATTAAAGAAGAAGGTATTTTAGATATATTGATTGAAGCCGGATTTGAATTAAGACAACCCGGATGTTCTGCCTGTCTGGCAATGAATGATGATAAAATTCCTGCCGGTAAATATGCTGTAAGTACCAGTAACCGCAACTTTGAGGGAAGACAAGGTCCGGGTGCCCGTACCCTTTTGCCAGCCCATATGTTGCAGCTGCAGTTGCAGTAACCGGCGTAGTTACCGATCCGAGAGAACTGATCGAAGAGGAAGCAGCAGTTTAGGTAATTAATGATAATTAAATAATAATCATTAATATACATTTAATTATCTACAGTAAAACATTAAGTTAAAATTCAAATCTTACATTACAAATGGCTTACGATAAATTTACAGTATTACAATCCACGGCGGTTCCTTTGCCTATTGAAAACGTAGATACCGACCAGATCATTCCGGCCCGTTTCTTAAAAGCAACAGAACGTAAAGGCTTTGGCGATAACCTGTTTCGCGATTGGCGTTATAACAATGATGACTCTCCCAAGCAAGACTTCGTACTGAACAATCCTATATATACTGGTAAAATACTGGTAGGTGGTAAAAACTTTGGTAGCGGTAGCAGCCGTGAGCATGCTGCCTGGGCAATCTACGATTATGGATTCCGCTGTGTAATATCCAGCTTCTTCGCCGATATTTTTAAAGGAAACTCACTGAACATCGGCATCCTGCCGGTAACGGTGAGCGAAGCTTTCCTGGACAAAATATTCAAAGCAATTGAAGCTGATCCTAAAACAGAACTGGAAGTAAACCTGCCTGAGCAAAAAGTCACCATTTTGGCAACCGGCGAATCAGAAAGTTTTGATATCAATGGCTATAAGAAGCATAATTTAACAAACGGCTTTGATGACATTGATTATCTGCAAGCTATGAAAACTGAGATAGCTGCTTTTGCTGAAAAGAGTATATACTAAACCAGGCACCAGACGGTTGCGGAGATTGGATCAAACAGTCTGTTACCTGTAATTTTACAAAAAAATAAAAGGCGCCTTTGGGTAAATCTAAAGGTGCCATAGTTATAATGGACCGGCGTCATATTGAAATAATGGACACAACGCTGCGCGATGGTGAGCAAACCAGCGGCGTGTCGTTCTCAGCACAGGAAAAACTAACTATTGCCCAATTACTGCTTACGGAAGTAAAAGTAGACCGGATTGAGATCGCCTCAGCCCGTGTATCTGAGGGAGAATTCCAGGCAGTAAAAAGAATTACCGATTGGGCCAGCGCCAACGGCCTTATTGATAAGGTGGAGGTTTTGACCTTTGTAGATGGCGACACTTCCATTAAATGGATGCAGAAAGCAGGTGCCAAAGTAATGAACCTGCTCACCAAAGGCTCGCTCAATCACCTGACGCACCAGCTTAAAAAACACCGGAACAACATTTTGCTGAAATAGCAGCCGTTTTAAAGCTGGCTAATAAAAAAGGGATTACCTGTAATATATACCTGGAAGACTGGAGTAACGGTATGCGTTTTTCGAAGGACTATGTTTTTCAGTATATCGACTTTTTGGCTACCCAACCCGTAAAAAGGGTGCTACTCCCCGACACATTGGGAATACTGATTCCGTCCGAGGCTTCAAAATATCTTACTGAAATTATTGAACGATACCCCACCCTTCACTTCGATTTTCACGGACATAACGATTATGACCTGAGTGTAGCCAATGCGCTTGAAGCTGTAAAAGCGGGCGTTAAGGGATTACACCTTACTATTAACGGCATGGGAGAACGGGCGGGTAACACGCCGTTGGAAAGTGTGGTTGCTGTTTTAAACGATTTTCAAAAGGATGTGAAAATATCGGTGAATGAAAAAGCGCTTTACAAAGTAAGCCGGTTGGTAGAAGCTTTTTCGGGGTTCAGGATATCAGCCAACAAGCCCGTTGTTGGAGAAAATGTATTTACCCAAACAGCCGGGATACATGCGGATGGTGATAAAAAGAAAAACCTTTATTATAATGACCTGATGCCCGAACGTTTTGGCCGCAAAAGAAAGTATGCGCTGGGCAAAACATCGGGTAAAGCCAATATTGAGAATAACCTGACCCAGTTGGGCATTCAATTGTCTGACGAAGATCTGAAGATTGTAACCCAAAGGATCATCGAATTGGGAGACAAAAAAGAGACCGTCACCCAGGATGATCTGCCTTATATCATTTCTGATGTATTGGACAGCCATACTATTGGTGAGAAAGTAACGGTAGAAGATTATGTATTGACGCATTCTAAAAGCATGCGCCCCTCAACAACTGTGAGGCTAAAATTTGAAGATGGTGTTGTTGAGGAGCACGCATCCGGCGACGGACAATATGATGCTTTTATGAATGCGCTTACCAGGATTTATTCAAAAAGAAATTACCACTTCCCCGGCTTCGCGATTATATTGTGCGCATTCCGCCAGGCGGTAAAACGGACGCTCTTTGTGAAACGATTATTACCTGGGAACTAAATGGAAGGGAATTTACGACCACGGGCCTGGATAGCGATCAGACAGTAGCTGCGATCAAAGCCACCCAAAAAATGTTGAACCTGATATAAACTGAAGCAATCTAAAAGGTTTGTGAAAATCAAACAAATAAAAGCATCCTGAAAGAAAACCAGATATGAGACCATTCTTCCTGTTGTTCTTTTTGATTTTGGCCATAGAACCCGTGGTGCTTGGGCAAAAAAATGATGCAAAACCGGCAGCGGTTCATTCAAGGTCTTTGGACATCTCAAGATCCAGGAGCATATTGCTGGATAAATTTCTTGAAAAGGATCAATTAGGTGTAATGCTGGAGCTGGATCGTATAACCATGCTCGAAGACGACGACTACATTGCTTTATATCCTATCGAATTCTGGCTACTCTCCTATTGGCTTGGGGATTACGAAGTAATTCTTTCTTCCTGTAAAAACCTGAACACCGATAGCATCGCTCAATATAAAAATCAAAAGACCATCAGGATCCCGCCACAACAGGATTACCTGGCGCCTAAACTACTGGAGAAATCATTGACTTCTAAAGACTCACTTATCAACCAAATTAATGCGGCCTACCTTTCTGAAGAAGAAAAAGGATTTTTACGATTAAACCTCGCTTACCTTTTACCCGAACAGTCAACGCCGGAAAGACACCAGGAAGTTTTGAACCAAATGTCTGACGATTTCCTGACGCGCTACCCCGGCAGCGATTATGCCGATTTTACCCGCGAGTTTGTTCGTATTCAATATAAAGAAACCAGGAATGGAGGCAGCTATTCCTTTTACACAGGTAAGTTTTTATTTACAGGAAATCTGACAGATTATTATAAACAACCTACTCTTTTCGGTCTGGCTTTCGATATTGTAAGAAATAACTGGATCTACCAGCTCAATATCGCCATAAGTTTTACCAAAACTAAAACAGAGATGACGTCTGATAATGATATATGGCCTGAAAAATCAAAAGCTTTGGGAGGCTACGCTAACCTGGCTTTGGGTAAGTATCTTATTGATACAAAAACACTGGCCCTAGCCCCCTCGCCGGCATTGGTATTTTTGGCCTTGATCCTAATACCAACAACGAAGATGCTGATAAATTTAAAGGTGCTGGTATTAAAACAGGCATAGCCGGCAGCTTTGGTTTTACCGGCGATCTTAAATTCAGACCAAAAGAAGGCAATTATAATAGCTTTAGCGGTTACTATGGCAGGCAAAGAAATACAACTTCTTTGCGTTTTGGTTATGAGTATATTGCAACTCCTTTAAAAAACAAGTATTTAAATTATTCCGGTACCGTTCATAAAATAACTTTAGGAATCGCTTTTTCAACCAGGCGCCTTCAACGGTCTCTATAAAACAGTATTTTGAAGCTTTCAAAAATATATTATCCTTTATACCGCTGGCTCTGCTTCTTATTGCAGACCTGGTGCTTATTATATTAGATATCCGCAATTTCTACCATCCTTTCCCTGATTCCCAGCTGTACGATATTGAAACCAACAATAGTTATGCGGAAGATTTTCAGAACCTGAAATGGATCATTATGATGATGGCCTTAGTGCTTATTGCAATGGTTCGGCAGGAAAAAAATACTTCACCTGGATACTGGTTTTCCTCTTTTTATTCCTGGAAGATGTTTTTAGAATACACCAGTCTTTAGGACATTTCTTTTACAATATATTTGGAATGACCACAGGCCAAAGAGGAAGTAAGATCATGGAGCTTTTTGCTGCTGCCTTTTTAGGGTTTATATTTATGGCTCCTGTGCTGGAGGCTTATAAAAAAGGGGATGCTCTTTTTAGAAAACAGTCGAAAGTGATGTTCATTTTGCTGGCACTTTTTTTATTTTGTGCGGTAGTGATTGACCAGGCGCACCGTTTGGCTATTGTGCAATACAACTGGAAATATAACGTGGTATTCGGATTGCTGGAAGATGGAGGCGAGCTCATCACAGAAAGTATTTTAACGGGCTATTTAATATCGGTAGCCCTGCGACTTAAAAAAGTCGACGTAATTGGTAATTAAATGAATAGGATGCATAGACAGGCAATTAGCTTGTACTGGCTTTATAGATCATTTTAAAGATAATAATTAGAAAACCGTTCGTCCCGGGCCCCGGGCGACACAAAAAACACAGATGAAAAAGAACATTTTAATAGTTCCCGGTGATGGGATCGGCCAGGAAGTAACTGAAGTTGGTAAAAAGGTTTTAGATAAGATCGCTGAAAAATTCGGTCATGAGTTTACTTATGACGAAGCTTTGATTGGCCACGTAGCCATCGAAGCTACCGGTAATCCGCTGCCAGACGAAACATTGACCAAAATGAAAAACTCTGATGCGGTTCTATTTGGAGCAGTAGGCCATCCCAAGTATGACAATGACCCGTCTGCTAAAGTAAGACCAGAGCAAGGATTATTGAAAATGCGTAAGGAGTTAGGTTTGTATGCCAACCTGCGCCCTATTAAATTGTTTGATGAGCTTTTGGATGCATCCAGCATTAAACCCGAGATCTTAAAAGGAGCTGACATTTTGTTTTTCCGTGAATTGACCGGTGATATTTATTTTGGTGAAAAAGGAAGAAAAGATAATGGAGATAGCGCTTACGATGTAGCGGCCTACAGCAAGTTTGAAGTGGAGCGTATTGCCCGTAAAGCTTTTGAAGCAGCCCGCACCCGTGGCAAAAAATTATGCTCGGTAGACAAAGCGAATGTTTTAGAAACAAGCCGCCTGTGGAGAGAAGTAGTGCAGGTTGTAGCTAAAGATTACCCTGATGTGGAAGTAGAATACCAGTTTGTTGATGCTATTGCAATGCTGCTGATCAAAGACCCTAAAAAATTTGATGTTATTGTTACTGCAAACTTGTTTGGTGATATCCTTACTGACGAGGCGTCTCAAATAGCAGGTTCAATGGGTATGCTGGCATCCGCTTCTATTGGCGACGGCACGGGCGTTTACGAACCTATTCACGGATCTGCTCATGATATTACCGGTAAAGGCGTAGCCAACCCAATGGCTTCCGTACTTTCGGCAGCGTTATTGCTGGATATTTCTTTTGGACTGAAAGAAGAAAGTAATGCTGTGATTGCAGCTGTAGATGCGGTATTGAAAGCAGGTTTCAGAACAGGCGACATTGCAGATGCGTCTACACCTAAGGATAAAATATTAGGAACAGCGGCTATCGGTGAAGAAATACTGAGCCGTATTTAAAATAAAAACAGAGATTATGAGCTGGATAACATTGAATAGTGTTGAACAATTGGAAGCCATCAACCAGAAGTCTTTTGAAAAGCCTCAACTGATCTTTAAACATAGCACACGCTGTTCCATCAGCAGTGTTATCAAGAACAGGTTATACAAAAAGGAACTACCGGGGAAATTGACTTTTATTACCTGGATCTTATTGATAACCGGCCGGTATCCAATAAAGTAGCTAGTCATTATGGTATTGAGCACGAATCTCCGCAGGTACTTTTAATAAAGGACGGCAAGTGCATTTTCGATGAAAGTCATAGTGCCATTTACATGGAAGACATTGTTGAAAAAGCATAAAAAACATTTCTTTTTTACAAAGGAATCCTCTATTTTTGCCGCCCATTGGCGGGGTAGCTCAGGTGGTTAGAGCGCAGGATTCATAACCCTGAGGTCACGGGTTCAATTCCCGTCTCCGCTACAAACGGGAGTAGAGTCCCAAATTTGATTGGACTGTTCAATTTAGAGCAGTCCTTTTTCTTTCAAAATCAAATATTATGATCCAATATTTTATTGAAAGAAGTGGTTCGACAACGTCCATCAGGAAAGTAAAAACCATTGTTGAGCATTTGCTTTTTATCAACTGTTACACTTTCATATAGCTCATTCAAAGATGTCAACTTATCTATATGGTGACTTACCAATTTTAATTGCTGTGCCTTACCAGGCAAGCTTGTAGCAGTAAGCTGTTCCAAAAGCAAACTTTTTTCTAGACGATACTTTTTATACCATTTTTTATATGTTTCCGACTCAATTTCATTATTAAAATATCTTGATTCTAACCTTTCGATATTCTGTTCAACTTGCTGTAGCTTACTCTTATCTTGAAGTTCGGATTTCTTTTTATGCTCTACTGCAGAAGCCAATCGTTTATTAATTCTTTTTCCCTTAATCTATACGAACGCTTCGAGAGTCCGGATGCTTCCAACGGGTGAGTTCATCACTGCAGGCGTCAAGGCAACCGCTAGAATAACCGGCGACACACTGATCATCCGAATCACCTCCTGGTGATAACTGATCTCTTCCGCTGATGATGGGTCCTGAGGCTCAAACCCCGGAGCCAAAAGAATATTATATGCGTGCTTAAAGCTAAACTTCGCTTCTTCTTGGCTGTTGAAATGTAGTAAGGAGCTAGCTTCTAAATCCCGGACTATTACGGATTCCATTTTCATCAGTCGCGAGCCTATCAGATATACCGTTTGTGTTTGCATGTCTTTCATAAAGAGGTTGCCTTGTCAAATATAAAGGTACTTATTATCCGGTATCTTACCGGCAGAAATCGTAATTTACCAAAGCGAAGAAGGCCATAATTGGTGTACATTTACCCACTCAAATTTGGACATGTCTATAGATGACCTCATCAATCAAGCCCTACAAGTAAATGGGCAGCATGTGGGCGCCACGGGCTTATTAGCGGTAGTGAGCGATGTAAAAAATAAGGAGCTATATTTACTGGACCTGCAGGAATTCTTCTCGGAGAATATGCTTCACTTCAGCAAGGGCACAACAGCTGCTGTCATTTAAACGGGTATTTATTCAAACGAAGAACAGGCCCGGCTCTGTATCGAAAACCTGCGGGAGTTGGGTCATCCGGGTCCTGGGATACTTCATTCAAGGGACTGGCACTTGCTAATGAGCAACCCCGCACCAAGGATGCGGCAGAGGCCGCCATCGATTTTGTACGCTATCATATCAGGGATGAGGATCGTTAGCCGAATTTTCTACCTTGCGAACCGGCGCAGCCTGTCACGGGCCTTCCAAAAGTAGCCGTTACCTTAACACCGGATAGCCGAGGCTCCATAATACCTCTTTCAGATTATCGGAAGAAAGGTCCATTCCTCCAAAGTCCACACCTACCACCTCGGTATCCTTACCCTTTGGAATGAGCAGGCGATTGGGACCCACCTGTAACAGGGCGCTACTTTTGTCGGTATAAATGAGGTTATAATAACTACCCTTGCTGATAATCTCGATGTCTTTGATCCATTTATTATTCATAGTGTAAAGTTTTAAATTATAGGGGCGCTACAGTCCCGGCGTCCGGGATATCTTCGACAGCGCTAATGTAGTAAAGCGAACCCTCTGTAAGCATATGCTCCAGCTTACCAAAATGCGCCGCGTAGTCCAGGTCAAAGATGAATTGATACTTCCCCTTTAGACGACTGGCATGCAGGCGGGCATGGATCAGGGCTTCATAGCTATGCATCTTCAATTTTTGTGGAATATTGTCCTGAAGCGAACCGGTATCTATATCAGGTTCCAATATGACAAACCGTTTCCTTTGCATCTTTAACCGCTGCAGCATTTCGCTGCCTTCTTTTCACTTACCATAACATGTGGATTATAAATGTCACTTAAACAAATGACGCGCCAATTTTTCAAGGGTCCTCTATCAGCATTGACCTGTCCGATATCGTCACCAAATCTTCACCGGCCAGCGCACTGGCGCACGCATTCAAAACACAGCGCCTTGAGGTTAAGCAGGTGCCTATTAATAATAAATAAGAGCAGCATTATGGATAGAATTCCCATTTTAAAGATGGGCAGGTATTTACTGGTAACCATCCAGGTCGATCTATACGACCGCCTGGCCCTTGACCTGGAAAGCGACCTGGTGAAAGACCAGGGGGCCGGCATGAACAAACAGACTGTTTCCCATGTATTCAGCAAATTCTACAAAGGCGCCCATGGACAAAGTAAATTCAGCTGCCTGGGAATGGGTCTGTATGTAGCTTCCACGATCATGTCTGACCACGACGGGAGTATTACAGTGTACAGTACACCCCGAGCGGGATCTACCTTTACGATCCGCATCCCTTTATGCCAGCCGGATTGCAACCACCCGGAAGCTATGAGACGGGAATGAATAAGTAGTGAAGTCATCAATTTTAAGACCTTAATAATGCTGCTATCCTTTAGTTCTTCACATAAAATTGAAGATAAGCGCCTGAGCCTGCAAACTGCGTACATTTGCCTGACAAAATTATTTATAACCACCCGTGAGTGATCTTTCCTCCCTGCCTGTTACTGACCACCTGCTTTCAGAAATCCTGGCACTTTCGCGGGATGCGACCGCTATATATACCGGTGAAGATATTGTGATCCGGATGGCCAATGACCAGATGATCGGATTCTGGGGCAAGGACCGGAGTATTATCGGACAGCCTATCGCCGTTGCCGTGCCTGAATTAGCGGGACAGGAATTTATTCCCATCCTGCAAAATGTCTGGCGTACCGGCACTACCTACCAGGCATTTGAGACGCCTGCTATTCTTCGTGTCAACGGGCATACGGAAACATTTTATTTTGACTTTACTTACCGTGCGCTCTTGGGTGCTGACGGAGAGGTCTACTGTATTCTTCATACGGCCGTTGATGTGACGCAAAAAGTGAAGTTGCAATCCCATTTCAGAGAGCAGGAACAGGAAAAGCTGTTGCTACATCAAAAGTTAACAGTTTCGAATAATAACCTGATCCAGGCTAATAAGGAACTAACCGATATGCAGGAACAGATGACGGGACTGCATACCCGGCTGGCTGACAGCGAAGGACTGTTTCAGAGCATCTTTGCCCAGGCCCCGCTCGGGCTTACCTGGCTCAGGGGGCCGGATATGATCGTTGAACAGGTCAATGAGCCCATTTTAAGAATCTGGGGCAGAACAGCTGCAGAGGTGATGGGTAAGCCCATAAGAATTGCCCGGCCCGAACTGGAGGGCCAGACCATCCTGGACCGGCTGGATAAGGTATACCATACCGGCATCCCAGAAGTAAATGCCGAGTACAAAGTGCTGCTCAAGGAGGGACAGGGTCTGCGTGAAGCTTACGTTAATTCGGTTTACTCGCCTTTAAGGGATGGGCAGGGAACTGTGCAGGGCATACTGGTTATAATTGACGAAGTAACGGACCGGATCAGGGAACGTCAGCAGCGGGAGCTTCTGGAAGAACAGTTCCGGATCAGTGTGGAATCTGCCGACCTCGGCACCTGGTTTGTTAATCTCGATAATTACGAGCTGATCAGCTCCCCCAGGCTCCGTGAGCTGTTCGGTTTTCACGGCTTTGAAGCTATTACGCTTGACCAGGCGATCGGGCAGATCCGGGAAGATTACCGCGACTCTGTTTCATCGGCGATCCATTCAGCCATAGAAAATGAAACCAGCTATGATATGGAGTATCCTATTATCGGCCATTATGACCAGAAATTAAAATGGGTTCGTGCTACCGGCAAAATTTACCCGGCCAGGCCCGGAGCACCCGCCAATTTCTCAGGTGTACTGGCAGATATCACCGATAGAAAGCTGGAAGAAAAACGCAAACATGATTTTATTGGCATCGCCAGCCACGAGCTAAAAACGCCCCTCACATCGGCCAAGGCTTACGTACAGTTCCTGCTCAAAAAACGGACCCAACTTCCCGAAATGACTATCGGTATGCTGGAGAAGGTGGAACGGCAAATTGAAAAAATGCATAGTATTATCACTGGTTTTCTGGATGTTGCCCGGCTGGAATCCAGCGAGATAAGACTCTATAAAGATAGGTTCCTGCTTAACGAGCTGGTGGAAGAATGCCTGGCAGAAGCGGCTCTTTTTACCAGCCGCCATGAATTAAAGATGGACTTCCAGGGTGTGATTCCGGTCACTGCTGACCGGGACAAGATAGGCCAGGTCATTAATAACTTTCTCAGTAATGCCGTTAAATACTCACCCAATGCAGGTAGTATTGTGATCAGCTGCCGCCGGGAAGCAGGTTACACAGGTGTATATGTTACAGATAGCGGAATTGGTGTTCAGCCAGCGGATCAGGAAAGATTGTTTACCCGCTTCTACAGGGTAGAAAGCCAGGACACCCAAACCATCTCCGGTTTTGGTATTGGTCTATATTTATGCGCCGAAATCATCCGGCTGCACGATGGGATCATTGGTATGGACAGTGAGCCGGGGGCAGGTTCAACCTTTTACTTTAAACTACCGCATAGTTAGTGCATATTACTAGCGCTGAATTGATTAAAATTGCCGGGGATCATGATGTGAACAATTGTTTTGTTCACTATACATAACAGTACTTCTGAAAGATTGCAGTCAGATCCATGATGTCAAATGGTTTAGCCAGGTATTCTGTAGCCCCGTTGAGCTCGGCAATCTGCCGGCCATCCCTGCTGGCGGAGATGATTACTACCGGAAGCTCCTTCAGAGCAGTATCTTTCCGGATCGTCTGTAATATCATATCACCCGACATAACCGGCATCCAGAGATCCAGCACTACTAATGCAGGATGTTCCTGCCTTATGGCTTTCATGACCTCCATGCTTTTGGAGAGCGTCACCACCTCGCATCCCGCAGTTTCTGCAACTAATCCCAGCAACTCCAGTATACTTTGATCATCATCGCAGATAATCACTTTTGAATTACCTTTATTCACGCTTCAATGGGTATTGTAAAGTTAAAAGTGGTACCCTGGCCTTTCTCACTGTTTAGCCAGATGGTCCCATTATGATTTTTGATGATCTGCTCACATACATAGAGCCCGATGCCCATACCGGCAAATTTCTTCTGAAACTCCGCACCGCGAAAAAACCGCTGGAATACCCGTTGCTGATCTTCCAGGTTAATACCTACACCAGTATCCCTGACAGAGAGCTTTACATAGTCACTTACTTTCGAAATATGTACATAAATCTCTTTGCTATCAGGACTATACTTGATAGCATTGGCAAGGAGGTTATTAATCACCTGAACGATCTGCTGTTCATCAGCTTTTACCAAGGCCCTACTCGAACCGGTACTGATAATAGTATGATCCGGACTTACCGATTGCATCTGCTCTATCGTCTCAGCCACCACTTTATCAAAGTCGAAGTTATCTTTATGAATCTCCATATTGCCGGATTGTATCCTTGACACATCTAATAGATCCGTAATCAGCATATTAAGCCTATCAACTGAAACATTTACTTTATCAAATATCACCTGATATTGATCCGGCATTCCAGCAGGCTGCAGGCGACTCAGCATCTGCAAAAAGCCCTTGATGGAGGTAAGTGGTGTTTTTAACTCGTGGCTGGCAATCGATAGAAAATCGTCTTTACGGCGCTCGATTTCCCGGCGCTCCGTAATATCTTCAATTGCTATTAATATCCGATCCTTGTACTGACCTTCCAGCTCAATACGATAAGCGTTCAAGAGCATCAGCTTTTTACCAATATGCGGGAACTCGTGCTCTACTTCGAAATCAAGTACCGGGTTGTTAGTAGGTAGGATCTTGAGCAGCAGTTCCTTAAGCTTTTCAATATTCCATTGCCCATTACCCAAATCATAAAGTAATTTACCGATCGTTTCCTGGCTGCTGACCTTGAAGGTTTTAAAGAAATGATCATTGGCACTGATCACTTTAAAATCGGGATCCAATACCAGCAGGCTTTCCCGTACAGTTTCTATTATACTGGACAAAAATGCCTCATTCTCCTTTAGCTTAATAGTTCGTTCCCTGACTTGCTCTTCCATAACGGCCTTCTGCTCCAGAAGCTCCAACTCAGCTTTTTCCCTGAGCGTGATGTCATTCTGGACGCCTATAAAATGCGTCACTTTTCCCGAAGCATCGCTAACAGGCGCCATGAAGAGTTCGTTCCAAAACAGATCGCCATTCTTCCGGTAATTACGAATCTCAACCTTGCAGCTTTCTGCTTTTTCAACCGCGACAGCAATCTGTTGTCTTGCTTTTTGCGAGCGATCCTTACCCTGGAGAAACCGGCAATTATGACCAATAATCTCAGAACGGCTATACCCGCTAATCTTTTCAAATGCTGTGTTGCAATATATAATCGGATTATCCGGCTGCTGGTTATCGGTTATAATAATGCCTGAGACTGATGCGTTCAGGGCACTGAAGAGCAGGCTGAAGGTTAAGCCCTGCACGTGGCCGCCTTCCGAGACGATATTAGGATTCGATGACAATAGCATAAATTTAAAAGACCCTTACCCAACTTCGAACATAACCATATTTAAAGCAGCGCCGGGCCTGACGATTTTTATATTGAGGTTTGCAGTGTTATTGCTAAAATGATACCAAATTACTGATCACACCAGCTGGTGACATTTTATCCCGCGCTATGATGTCATTTCTCGCGTCCGCGGTTCTGAGAGACGGCTTAAGGGATGTCAACATTTCCGGGAAGCAGTATTACCAATCTTAACGAAGTTTTCAAGGGATGATAAAATAGGTGATAGAATCCTTATAGAATAAGGATTCTCTGTTATCCGATGCAGTTACCTAACAGTCCATCATCCGCAGATTTTTTTGAGTAATAACGTGGAAGGTCCGGCCACTTAACTTTTGCTCATGAAACTCCCACTCGTCCAGGTTAATGGTACTGCCTTCAGCCACCTGGGCAATGGCATCAGCGGTAAGGAGTACAGGAAGTTCACGAAGGCCGGTTAAAATATCGATGTCAAGCATAAGGGATTGATTAATGTTGTTGATCGCATTAATTCAATAACCATACCAAGTACCGGTGCAAATTCATAAGGAACTTACCCAGGACAGCGCCTCCTGGTAATGGCTGTGCTCAAATACCTTAAACTCACCAGGCATGACTTTGAAAACAGCATCAGTGAAAGCCTTAACCGCTTTTACATCACAAATGATGGCAGCCTTTCGCCAGTTTTTCAACTACTCTATACACAGTAAGGTTTTGCACCCAAGACCCAATCGTAAAGTCGGTCAGCTCTGTATCAATTAAATGTACATAGTTCAATTCCTGTTGCACTTTGACATGCTGCTATACAGCAGGGATCAAAGTATCTTTAAAATCGTCTGCCGATACCGTGCCAGTGGCCCGGAAGGCGATTACATTTTCGGCTACAGAGTCTATAAGGGTGATCATAGTATTATAGCTGCTAAATCTGTACTAAGCCTGATGGGGCGTAATTTATATAGTTCCAATATTAACTTTGTACCAGGTTGACAGGAAATGAAGGATGAGAGTTGACGATTGACGGATGATAGTTTATTGTTCATTGAAATAAACGAGATAACAGATGATAGCAGTAGTTCGTTCACCATTGATTGTTCAATGCTTTACCAGATCTGAAATACTCTCATTGAGATCCAAAAGCCGGCCATCTCTGATTGTCATCCGGCACTCCTCGCCCACCCGCTCTACAGCTATTATGTCCATCTCCTTCAGGCAGAAGTTGTCCTTACCTGAAATAACCTTCAAGAAGTCTGACGGTGACATGGCTCTCTTATCCAACGCATTACTAAAGGCTTGCTTAAACCTGTCAGCCATCAGCGGTTTGTAGAGGAGCGCGCTAACTCCGGTTTCCAATAATTCATACATCCGTTGAAATTGCTGATCGGAAATCATCCAAATAATTTTTGAACAGATTTCCCGGGTTAAAAGGTAATGGGTCAGACTAAAGTTAACTGGCGGTTCCAGGTTTGCAAGGTCCCAAATAAGTACCTGATCTGGCCGGGCAATCAAATCATCCAGATAAACCTGAGTAAGGATGGGGGGCTGATAGGTAAGTCACTTCAATTCTGAACTGCTTCACTTGTTCTTTAATAAAGCTACCCACTGTTTTGTCTCGGTCAATTACCTGGACTTTAATAGCTATTTTCAATAAGTAAGGTTGGGTCAGCGCAGCCATATTATTGTACACGATTACACCGGGCTGCATATTATTTAACAACGCTGCAAAGGTAGCTTAAAATGGTTAAGTTAGATTTTAAGATACAAAGATGAATATGATGAAGCTGATCATTTTAATGTTACGAAACGGGCAAAAAACGCCACACCATTCCACTATTTACTATATTAGGGTTGCCTCCTTTTCAGGCTATAAATTATTTTAGCATTGTGTATAGGGGAAGTGGGGAAGTGGGTAATTGGAATACTTTTTGAAAACTTGTGCGCCATAGGATAATTAATTGTAAAATAAGCGGACCTGGTTTCTACCGGTGTCTTTTTAATCTCAACGCGGATACTGTTGGTGATATGCCTGAGACTTATCCTGCCAAACGCTGCCGACCGACCAACAGAGAAGCGAAATCGATAGAAATATTTAATTTTACTTTCCATAAAATGGACAGGTAATGGAAGCAATGTTCCAAAAACTCGCATTAGTAAAGAATGGATTTAAACCCATTGAAAAGGTAGCCCAAAAAATTGTCGAATCGCATAGTTTGTCTAAAGCGAGACAAGTTGCATTACACTTCTGCGGCAATAACATTTACCAGGTACGCTGTTGTGCCATCTTTATTTTAGGATATATTGCCTCAAAGAATAACCAGGTATTAGAAGTGATGAAAGATCAGGCAAAACTGGATCCGAGCTGGCAGGTTCAGGAAATTATCGCAAAAGCTTTTGATCAATACTGCAGGGATACCGGCTATGAACAAGCGCTTCCTACGATTAAGGGATGGCTAAATGATGAAAACCCAAACGTATGCAGAGCCGTAACAGAAGGTTTACGGATCTGGACGAGCCGACCTTTTTTAAAGCTCAACCCGAAACCGCGATACAATTAATCAGCAGGCATAAAGCCAGCGAAAGTGAATACCTGAGAAAGTCCGTAGGAAATTCGCTGAGGGATATCAGCAAGAAGCATAGAAACCTGGTCGATCAGGAAACTTCAACATGGGATTTAAAGGATAAACGAATTGCTTTCACTTACAAATATGTTCTTAAGCGGCAGTGATGGCCGGTTGTTCCTATTCATACCAGCTTTAACAAAAATCTTAGGGGTAATAAGCCTCATTCCAAAACACCCAATAGCCATCATCCATGAACTGCTATCCCCACTCTCACCTATCATCCATCAAAAATTCAGTGCACGCTCCCTCTCAGTTGCCGTCTTCTAAAGTACTATAGAACAAAATTCTTTCAGTTCTAACGCGCGCTCCACGTTTTAATAAAAATTCGAAGACCCAGGACATTATCCTAAATTTGTATTCGCCATTTGTTACACATTCCGGTAAAGAATAAGTATTCGATGTAACTTACCGTACTTTAAACGCCTTCTAAAGACTCAAAACCCATAATCCAATCAACCCGCCTATCAACCTCGATTTACCTACTCAGATTAAAAACACTCTTTATAAAAAAGTAATATTATCCCTTTTTCTATTCCTTATCGCCGTGGTCCACTCAAACGCTCAAACCCTTGCTGCAGGAGACATAGCATTTGTGGAGTATAATGCAATCAATGGCTCCAATGACCAGTCGTCTTTTTCTTTTGTTATTTTAAGACCCGGCGGCCTTTTGAATGGCACCACCATCAACTTTACTGACAATGGCTGGAACACCAACAACAATGGCCTTACATCCACAGAAGGCGTCATTACCTGGACGGCAGGGGGCGCCCTGTCACAATTTACAGAAGTTTATATCACTGCAACAGGCCAGGTTACCGTTATTGCAGCGGCCTCAACGGGCAGTGTCGTAACAACCGGTTCATTTATTCTATCGCAGGCGGGTGACCAGGTCCTGGCTTTCCAGGGAGCATTGGCAACCCCGGCCTTCATTGCAGGGATACATATGAATAGTGAAACTCTTGGAGGAGCTAATCAACCAGCCAGCACTGCCGCTGACTGGGATGCTATTGCGCTCACCAATGGTCCGGCCGGATGGACGATGTCACAAAACAGATCAGCCCGGCCTCCCGGACTGACAAATGGCACTAATGCAATGATGGGCGTATTAACGCCGGGAGTTTTAAATGCTGAATTCGACAATGGCAAAATTGCATGCGCTAACAGTACAGGTGCGACCCTGGCCGCTGTACGAAGCAACCTTAATAATGTTGCCAACTGGGATCTGAAAAATGACGCTGCTAATCCTTATGCAATCCCCACCGGCTGCACGTTCCAGATAGTTGTACTACCTGTCGTATTTGGAAACATTGAGGCTACTGCAAAGGACAATATTTTATTAGTAAATTGGGATACTTACGAGGAGCGCAGCAATGACCATTTCGAAATAGAGGCCTCGCCAGATGGGGGAAACTTTAAAACAATCGGCACCGTGAAATCACAGGCGGCCAATGGCAACTCGGATACTATACTTCAATACCATTTCAAATTTGCTATCCCTCAAAATGAAGTAATGTTAGGTATGAGTGTTTTCGGGTTGATTGCCATTCTTTTATTATCTGGACTACGCAGAAAACGGGTGTTGGCGGCTTTTGCATTCATTGCCGTTCTCGTAGTACCAGCTATTTCCTGTAGCAAGGGCAGTGATGCCAACCCTGCCGGTAAGAGCGCAATATTTTTACGGATTTCACAGGTGGATGTTGATGGAACTGAAAGATCATCAAAGATCGTAAAGGTCGTTCAGGAATAGACCCATAGACTATAGAAGATCAAAATTCTTTCAAATTGCAATCCGGCAACCTTATTTTGAACGCATGATCTTTACAGACGTACGACTTTTCGAAATAGAAAGTTTCTTTAACGAGAATATTAGACCCGATTAAAGAGGTTGTAAAATAGATTTTTATCAACTTAGATTTATCTTAAAAAACTCAGGGTATTCACCCCGAATAAATCTCTAACTGCAGATTAAATAGATTGTTATTTCACTCCCGGTTTTAAATCATAAATTTATAGATCACGCTGAAAGCCATTTAAATTTATTATATGCTTGACCCTGTTAATGATAAGGCTTCATCGGGATCTATTAAGCGTAATGGATTATTAACTACATAATTATATGGCGTCCACATATCATACGCATCTGCTAATGGATCCACCACATTCCACCTTCCTACTACCGGGTCATAGAACCTTGCCCTGTAATCATACTGGGTTAACTCATCTTGTTTTTCTTTGTTATTGTATAAGTATTTATTGGGCACAGGCCAGCTGGGTTAAATATCCAATTCAAATGGACACCGATTTCTATAGTAAAAATCTTAGTTTAATTTTAAGAATTAAATTAGAAATAATTACACTTAGGATTGCTAAGCCCAAAACCATTATTACATAGTTGCTGTTAATGCCAAAAAACACAATGCAATGATTGAATAGCTTAAAATAAAAAGAAATAGATTTAAGAATGCCTTTTTTCTTCTAAAAAAAAGAAAAAAAATTGCGAAAATTGTACTCATTGCGACAAATAAGTAAAACATATAACGCAAGGAAATACCAATACTTACATGAAATCTAATTAACATCAAATCTTGTAAAAAAAGCATCAAAGTCTGATAAAAGATAAAATACAGCAAGATTTGCAAAATGGGTTGCTTAATCTTAATCAATCGATTAGATCCTTTTTTGTGGGGTTTTCCTACTCTAAAAACAGTATGCGCATTGTGCTCATGCCTAATATCTGCTAACTAAAATTTAGTACATGTTTAAAAGGGGTTGTGCCCGTTATATACACATGTTCTCCGCTGGTACGTAATGTTCCAAAATGTGTGCTATACCGTTCTCCTTCCAAATTTGTGACCCGTTTATGGCTCACTATGCCCGGACCGAACCGGATCACATCATTACCATATCGATATTCGCCCGTGCCTTGTTCTAAAAAACTATTGCCGTTGGCATCAGCAGCCGTAACACCAGTTAAGCTTCCGCCTTCCTTAAAGCACAATTCAATAGTAAGCGGCACGCCTTTCATCCCTTTTAATTCAAACTCAAGTTGCACCGCGCCTTTGTTTTCGCTTAAGCGAATAGTCGTTTCAATGTTTTTACATTACTTACCGGGCGATTACTGAAATCCATTTTATTCCAGAACCGGCCATCCACACTGGGAGAAAGTAAATAATCACCATCTGTTTTTCGCTTCTCCCCGGGTAATGGTTGATAGTAAGGCACCTGCAGTGTTTTTCGCAGTACGTAGCTATCACCCTCTTTTTGCAACCCTTCGCTGTAGAAATAACCCATGCCAAAAAAGCCGGATGATAAACGCATGTATTTCAGGATGGCATTACCTTTTCTGTAGGAGAAAAAGTCGGGTGAATTGGATCGGCCGGACGCTATTATTAATGGCCAGTCCACGCCTCCAAAATATGTCACAGATGTATCGTTGTTCTTTATTCTTAAAAGATGCGATGTGGCAAACAATTTTTCGTAGCGATTAGGCATGGGCGCCACAACCGGCAATTGCTGTTGCAGTGTTTCGTCCTCCATAAAGCAATACAGGGAACGGTTCAGAATATCTTTTTCAAAATCCCGTACCTTCCAGCATTTTGGCGATCGCTGCAAAGTTCTTATTCCCATCAAGGATGGACATATAGCGATACTGCAAATAGAACAAAGTGGCTGTCTTTGCGGCAAACTCATATTGATCCTGCCGTCTCGAATCATTTAGAACCAGGTCTCCATTGGCTTCGATATAATAAACATACATAGCCAGGTTTTTCCGTACAGGTTCGTATAGATCCGACTTTCCGGTCAGCCTGGCTATGGTTATCAAAGCAGCATTCTCCACACCCGAATAAATGCCGCTTCGTTCAGGATAGTGACCGTCAGCATCCATAAAAACACCCTCACCCAACCAATCATCAATCCGGTCGAGATATTTCTTGTTCGGATAAAGATGATTGACCTGGGCCAATGCTGCAGAAATCACCCAACGATGATTAGGTGTATGAATGCCGCCTGTAACCAATCCCTCACCGGCCTTTAATATCACTTGTTTTAACTGTTGCTGTACCAGCTTCAGGTCGCTGCTCTTATCTTTTTGCATGATAGTTGCCGCCGGGCCTACTATCTCTATCAGGAAAGCAGTATCCGGCGGAGATTCAAGATTGCCCACATTAACAGTACCATCTTCTGATTGCGCTGCTGCGAGAAATTTAACCAGAATACTCAGTTTTTCCACAACAGCTGCCTGATGATACAAGGTTGATTCCTTCTCGCAGTAAGCCGCAGCCAAAGTTGCTATATTATAAGCAACCAGCCGACTGAACTGCAGCTTCCCCTCCTCTACCGACTTCATTAACCGCGCTGCCTGCACATCATTGGCATGAATCAATTTCCGCATCAGTTCTTTATCAATAAGCGCATTCATGCCACTTACCGGGTTTACCCACAGAGGCGCAAATGCGGCCATAGTTCCCATTTTTATGAAATCACTTCTTTTCATGTTTCAGTTTTATAAGATAAACACTACCAAAACACGGTATAAAGGGCAACCAGTACACCGCAAATAAATACAGAACCGATTACAAATTCTGTTGACACTTTAAACCAGCGCTTGTCTACTTTTATCGTATTATTATCCTGCCTGGCCGGTCTTAATAAACTTATCGCAATCATCAGCGCGGCTATAATAAAAAACGTAATGGTCATGCGATCGAGAAATGGGTAGTCTGGAAAAAAGCCTCCGGTCCAAACAGGTAAGAATTTTAGTATGGCCGATATGGGAATAGTGAGCAGCGCGCCTGCCAAAGCTGCTGTTGCCGTAGTTCTCTTCCAGAACATTCCCAATAAAAACACCGCCAATACACCCGGAGAAAAAAACCAACATATTCCTGGATAAACTGGTAAGCCTGGTCGAGCGATTTTAAGGCAGGCGTTACGATAGCCGCCATTACCATGGAAATAATAACAGCCCATCGACCTACCCGAACTACTTTTCGGTCTGAAGCATTCTCATCAAAATACTTTTTGTAAATATCTAAGGAAAATATAGTGGAGATACTATTAGCCTTACCTGCCAGCGACGCAACAATTGCTGCTGTGAGGGCCGCAAAAGCCACTCCTTTTAAACCAGCCGGCAACAGGTTCATTAACGTTGGGTATGCATGATCGGGCTTAATGACACCTGTTACGGCATCTGTCATCTCCTGTTGAAACATACCATTCTGGTGCATGACGTACATGGTGATCCCAGGTAACACTGCAATAACAGGCACTAATAACTTTAGAAAAGCAGCAAACAGAATTCCATTACGGGCAGTTTTAAGATCGGCTCCCAGTGCACGCTGAACAATATATTGATTGCAACCCCAGTAGGCCAGGTTATTGATCAGCATCCCTCCAATCAATACCGACATGCCGGGCAGCTCTTTGTAATGTGGACTACTTTTATCAAATATCATGTGGAAGTGATCGGGAGCTTCTTTTCGCAATACACCTAATGCTTCGAGTATATTACCATCCAGCCCAAATTGATCCGCCAGCAGCGATAATGCCAGGTAGGTAGTAACCAACCCGCCTATTAGCAGCACCAGCACCTGTATCACATCTGTATATCCGATAACTTTCATCCCGCCCAGCGTAACTATTACCGAGAATACACTTAAACCCACGATGCTCCATTCGAAGCTAACGGGAGAAATGGAAGAGATAGCCAATGCTCCCAGGTAAATAATAGAAGTAAGGTTCACAAATACATATACCAGCAGCCAAAACACCGCCATGATGGTACTTACCTGGTCACTGTAACGTTTGGCCAAAAATTGGGGCATAGTAAAGATCCTGTTCTTCAGGTATAAAGGGATAATGAATACAGCCACAATAATCAGTGTCGCCGCCGACATCCATTCGTAGGTTGAAATAGCCAATCCTAAAGCAAAGCCAGAACCACTCATTCCTATAAAATGTTCAGCAGAAATATTGGAAGCTATAAGCGAAGCGCCGATCGCCCACCAGGTAAGCGAACCTTCAGCGAGAAAAAATCGTTAGAGCTCATCGTGTCCGACTTCTTCTTTCGATAAATGTAATACCCATAAGCCGCTACGGCAATAAAGTATACAAAGAATACCACATAATCGGCTGGCAATAATGTATTCATTGGTGAAGTTTATCAGATCGTTATATTTTTAGAAATATCTTTCTTTTATACAGGCCGTAAAGCGCAGCAAACTGTATGAGCGCTACACCTAACCATAATATTGCGTCATGCCACCTGGCATCCGTTCTCTTAACGATACCCTCCATTAAAAAACCTGATGTTGACAAGAAATTAACCAGGCCGTGCGCCGCCAGGTAGATCAGTATGGAATTACACCCCAGCCAAACAAAAGGCCAGCTCCATTTTTTAATACCTTTTACATCTATAACAAAATAGAAAAGCGCGAATAATAAAAGACTCCAGCCTCCGGCATACAATACAAATGAGCTGGTCCACATATTTTTGTTGACCGGAAATACGGTTCCCCATGCCATTCCTACAATAAGGGACAAAATACCTGCGACCAACAAACAAGCTGTCTTTCCTTTCATAGCGTACCGGTTGTTCCGCAACAACTCTCCTGTGAAAATGCCCATCAACGCCGTAGCTATTGCCGGAACAGTGGAAAAAGGCCTTCCGGATCATATACCTTCCTGTGAAGTTTTCCGGGTAACCATAAACGGTCTATATAGGCCGAAAGATTTCCTTCGGGCGTCAATATACCCGGCCCAAATCCCGGAACCGGAACCAGCCGCAATGCCAGCCAATATCCTAAAAGTATAAAAACGAACCAGGCAATGCGCCCGCGCAATGATGTATTTAGATAGATAATGGCCGCAAAAAAACAGCTTAGCGCTATCCGGCCCAACACACTGGCAAAACGGGTTTCGTCGAAAGACTTCCATTGCAATAATCCGTTTACGATCATCCCTAATACTATCAGCAAAACGGTACGCCTTATCAATGCACGGTAGATATTTCTCCTGCCCTCTGCACCCACAGATAATTGTTTAGCATACGAAAATGGCATGCTAATGCCTGCTATAAAGATGAACAGCGGGAAAATAAGGTCATAAAAGGTGAAACCGTTCCAAACCGTATGATGTAGCTGGTTGCTGATACCCACCAGCATTTTTTCAAACAGGTTCATCTGATCTGTCATGGCTATCTGCCAGGTGGTCTTATCCTGTATCAGTCCATATTTTTGTCGAACGGATCGGGCTAACCCATGGAATATGCCTTCGCCGCTTACGATCCAAAACATATCAAAGCCTCTTAAAGCGTCGAGCGACAACAGCCTGTTACCCGGAGTTACCAAATGATCATTATTGCGCTTTTCTTCTTTCAATCCTTTTATTTTGTAGCTATTGATTCCCTTACGCTGGAACTGCAAGCGCTCCCTTTACTGTAAAAATTTTAAGTTAAAACAGCAGATTGGGTTATACGAGTTTGAAGTAATGATTGTTGATACTAAATATAAGAAATAGTAAGACATCAGCGACTATCAACCAACGGCCCGTTACAGCTAAAAATCCCGGAGGGTTGATATTTCACCCCTCCGGGATCGCCCTTAAACCACTCCTCACATCTCTACAAATATTCCATTGCCGCCGATCGTACATAAAGGTTGTAACCCGGTGCGTTTATCCTGATCTGCCAGGAATTTCTCAGCATCAATACCCCGTATTCTGAACCAGTTTCGGATTGGTATTCATAGCCTGGGTAGGAATGGGAAAAATGCGCCGATAACTATCCGTATTACTTTTAAAACCGTAAGCATTTTCATACTTCCCAAATCTGATCATATCATTTCGACGCCAGCATTCCCAGGTGAACTCACGGGCCCTTTCCGCATAAAGATCATCTAATGTTACCGAGGTCCAGGACGGTGAAGTGGTTCTGTTAGTGCGCACCATATTTACCAGCGAAAGCGCTGTATGCCCTGCTGTAGCTGCGCCTCCACGCAAAATAGCCTCAGCTTTCATTAGCAGAATATCTGAATAACGGAATAATGGAGCGTCGTTACTTTGATTACGGCTGGAAGAATTGGCATCCGGAAGAAACTTGATATTTCGTATGCCCATGTTCCATGCTATTTCGTCGTTGCCCAGATCTATAGACGCTAAAGTTTGTCTCGCAGAGATCACAGAATCTATACTCAATTGATAAGTATAAGCATCGCCTCCATCTGAACCAGTATAAAACTGATCGTACCCTTTCTTGGTTGTTCTTACCATCATGGGGCTACCATCTGACCAGAATTGATTTCCTACCAACCATTGATCTCTGCGAATATCCCCGGCATCCGTCTTAAAATAACTATTGTAAAAGCTGGATAGTGTAGCACGCGGTCCGCTGGGCCTTGCATTGATCAGTCCGCTACCAGTGGTTAGATTTAATATGATCTGGTTGAATGAATAGCTGCCGGGCGTACTTCCCGAGTAGCGGTATTTGATACCCAGGTTGCGGTTGAGATCGTAGCGAGCATGATACAGGTAACCATTACTCGTTGACGGATCATAGGGTATAGCAAAAATAAACTCTTTGAATGCAGGACCATTTGTTGGATAAAACTGGCTCAGGTAAGTTGTTCTCGGTTCTACCGCAAAATTCCCGGAACTGATAATAGCATCGCATGCAGCAATACATTCATTGTATTTGGCCGAACCCGCGTAAACTTCAGCATTCAGATAAGTCTTCGCCAGTAATGCATTTGCCATCCAGGCGGTTACCTTACCATAGGTGGTACTTCCTGTTGCTGTTTTTAGAAAAGGTATTGCTGATTTTAGTTCCGATACCACAAAATTGTAGACATCAGCTCTGTTAGCTTTAGCCTGCACACCCGGGCTGGGATAAATGGTATCCAATGGAACATTTCCAAACATATCCAGCAACTCCCAGTAAGCGTAAGCTCTCAATGTTTTCAGTTCTGCAATAGCTGTATTTTTACTGTCGCCATCTGGCGCGTTTCTGAATATGTACATTGTTTGATTGCAAAGGCCTGCGATAGAATAAGCATCGTTCCATACCGTTGTAATCCATCCGTGATCTTTATTCCAATCATGACGGTGTAACTGAATATATCCTTGTCCGTCAAACCAGTTACCGCCATATACAGGCAGGATAGCCTCATCAGAACTCAACTCCTGGGCAAACCAGTATGCCAGGGAATAATGGCCACGCAAACTGGTATAAATAGTACCCATTACAGATTGAAACTCCGCATCGGTTTTAGGAAATACATTTTCGGTATATAAAGAATTGGGAGTCACCTCAATTTTGTGACAGGAGCTCATTACCAGACAGGCTGCTATCGCTATTAAAAGTCGTTGTAAAATATTATTCATAAAATGCTTTTTAATCGTTAAAAACCAACTGACACACCTAAAAGAATGGTACGCGTTTTAGGGTAAAAACTATTGTAGTCCACACCCAACGATGAACCGCCCTGGTTAATTTCCGGATCAATACCTTTATACTTCGTTATAACGAAAAGGTTGTTTACTGTTCCGTAAAATCTCAGGCTACTGAGATATTCGCTTTTAAGATTGACGCGATAACCTAAGGTGGCATTGTCAAATCTCAGGTAGGACCCGTCTTCCACATATCTTGATGAATAATTATTGTTTCGCGAATCTGTCCTGGCATCATCTGCAGCATCAGGACTGATATTGGTTTGACCGGCTGTTACCACATAGGATAGATCGGCACGGGTTGCATTAAAAATTTTGTTGCCCATTACTCCCCGTAAAAAGAAATTAAGGTCGAAATTTTTGTACCTGAAACTGTTGTTAAAGCCGTACATCAGTTTTGGATGAGGGCTGCCCAGGTAGTGGTAGTCCGTTACCTGTGAAGGGTTGGTGGTTTCAGTACCATCGCCTTTCAAAAACAATGAGTTTCCGGAAGCATCTTTACCTATATACTGGAAAGAATAAAATTGACCCAACGGGCCGCCTACTGCTAACAACTGCAAACGGCTACCGGTTGTACCCGGACCATCAATCTGCGTATAATAGGTTGAATCTGCATTAACACCATATTGCTCGGGTCCTTTCAAGTCAAGAATTACGTTTTTATTAGTCGCCAGGTTGAGGCCTGTGGTCCAGGTGAAATTTTTCTTATTGACTGCACTAATGTTTACGTTAAACTCTATACCACGATTGCGTATCTTCCCAACATTCAACCATAAGAAACCACTGGGGTCAATAGATTGGGCTACGCTGTAAGGAAACACCATATCCGTAGTAGTTTTTTCGTAAATGTCTATCGCACCCGTTATCCTGCCCTTAAGAAACCCGTAATCAAGCCCTAAGTTTTTAGTAGCAGTAACCTCCCACTGAAGGTCTGTATTAGAGCCCTGGGTAGACCTGAATGATGCAGCAAAAACACCATTATTGTAATAGGTACCCGACTTATTGTAAAGACGCTGGGCATTATAAGCACCCAAACCAAAGGCATTACCTGTAGCACCATAACTCAATCGCAGTTTCAGATCACTGATAAATCCTGCATTCTTAATAAACTCCGACTCAGATATACGCCATGCTATACTTGCAGCCGGAAAATATCCCCATTCCTTATTCTTACCAAACACAGAGCTTCCGTCACGCCTCACAGAAGCCTGTAGTAAGATCCTTTCGTTAAAATCATAGTTTAAACGAAAGAAGTCTGAAATAAAATTCGTTTCCTCGTAAACACTGCCGCCATAGTCAACAGCAAAACCGTTCACCGTTTGATAGTTGCCCAGGCCCAGGTTATAGTAGGTGGTATAGTCATTTACAAAATTGGTCTGGCTGGTTTGCAACCCGTCATTGTTCGTATTTCTTTGCCAGCTATAACCCAGAACAGCCTTTAAATTATGCAATCCCATTTTTTTGCCCCAGGTTAAGAATGTTTCAAAAGTTTTAGAGGTATTCTGGTAATAATTCCGGTAGGCCAATCCGTTGGAATAAAAATTCCGCAGGCTTCTTCCACCACCGGGATCGCCATTGGTATAAAAACTTCCTGTGCTGTAGTTTTGAGAATAGTAGCTATTATAATACTCTCCATGTAGCCAGGTACCACGCTGATAGGAAAGATTGGCGTTATAAGTAAGGTTGAATGGTAGCTTTGCCTCCAGGGTAAAGTTTCCTTGTAAAGAACCATACTTGGTATCGTCAACCGCATTTTTGATGATCGAAACCGGGTTGAAATATTGCGTATTATTAAAGTTTTCGAAAAAAGTCCCATTCTCGTTGTAGATGGGTGACATGGGATTATACTTCACAGCCTGTTGAAACACCATGTTTTGCAATGGAACATTTGAGGCTTTACTGTTACTGCTCATAATGTTTAAGCCCAGTATCAGCCTATCATTCAGCGCATGATGCTCCGCGCTGAGTCTGCCAATAACCCGCTCCAGGTCACTTTGAAGGATAATACCCTCCTTTTTAAGATAGTTAAGGCTGGCGCTGTACATGCTTTTATCTGTACCCCCGCTGAAGGATATATTATGATTATGTGACAACGCAGATTTTTTCTGGATCGCTTCCGGCCAATTAGTGTTAGCGCCCTTGTCATCGTTTGTACTTGGCGTGTAATTATTCTTTTGAGAATAAGCTCTTAAAGCCTCGGCATCCATCAGGTCGAGGCTTCGGCTAACATTTTCAAATCCTACATATCCGTTATATGCTGCCTGCAGCTTACCTGCCCTGCCTTTCTTCGTTGTTACCATAATAACGCCGTTAGATGCCCGGTTACCATAAATAGCGGTAGCAGAAGCATCCTTCAATATGTCCATAGATGCGATATCATCAGGGGCTACACCATTGATATCAGCGCCGGGAATACCATCAATAACATAAAACGGACCACCGGGACTATTGATAGTAGAATGACCGCGAAGGATCATTGCTGCGGGGCGATTCGGATCGCCGCTGGCAGTAACGTTCAGGCCGGGTACCTTACCCTGTAATAACTGGCCGACATCTCCTATCGCACCCCGATTCAGATCTTCAGGTTTAACAGAAGTAATAGCACTGGAAAGCGTACGCTTGGAGTTTTTACCGTAACCGATAACCACCACATCGCTCATAGCTACCGCATTGGTAGCCAATATTACGTCATAATTGGTTTCTGTAGTAAGGGTTATCTCCTTTGCCAGGTAGGAAACGGCCGAAAAAACCAATACCTCATTGTTCTTTGCAGATATTATGAAACGGCCATCTTCGTTGGTTATAGTTGAATTGCCTTTTCCCTTAACGGTAACAGTAACCGACGGAACCGGGGTGCCTTTATCATCGATTACCCGACCAGAGATCTGCGACTGTTGTGCCGCTGCCGACAGTGCTGAAAAGACCAGGATCATTACCATTATGGCACTAAAAAAGTAGCCGGTGCAAGCGCACCGCCTGTAGGTTTGTATCATATGCAGTTTTTAAAGCTTGAAAAAAATTAAGGTTTAAAACAGTACTAGTAAAGGCTGAACTTTAGAACTTTAAAGTGGATGGCAGGTATTTAGCAACTAGCTCTTCGTAATAGGGTCTAAGCTTTACCCAATCGGGCGGTTCTGGGTTTTTGGAATATAGATCATAAGGATTAAACAGCTGTACCCATTTCAACATTTGCCTGTCGTGATCATCTAACAGATGATCGTATGCACCCTCTCTGTGCCAGGCATAAAAGGAGTGATAGCGCAACATATACAATCCCTCTTCAGGCAGGTAATCTTTTAACATCTGGTACACATATTCATCATGCCCCCATGACATGGTTACATTTCTTAAACCGCAGTTGGGTTCATAAACACCGTAAGGGGTATTAAAGCTGGCATTACTGTTATCCGGATTTTGCGAAAAGAACTCAGGGAAGATCACTTTATCGGAAAAAGCACATCCTACCGGGAAAGTATCTCCCACAACCGCCCATTGCGGTTCACCAAAAAGACAGAGTACTTTTCCCATATCATGCATCAATCCAATCAGTACCATCCAGTCCGGATGCCCGTCGCGGCGAATGGCCTCAGAAGTTTGCAGGAGGTGCTGCATCTGGTCCAGATCTGTATCAGGGTCAGAGTCATCCACCAACTGATTCAGAAAGTCAAAAGCCTCCCACACCGGCATTTCCCGTTTATTAAATTGAAGAAATTCTTTTCGCTTCTCCTGAACAAAATCAAAGGTTTGGTATTTATGATTGAGCCGGTAAAACTCTTTTACGGTATCGCGGGCAGGCGTCTCGTAATTCCGGTACTCCTCCGTTGTTTTTGCTGTGGCAATGCTCTCCGGGTCGGGATAACGTCTTAACAGGTCGTCTTCCCACTCGTCGAGGTTATTGAGCGGCACAGCCTCAAAATTTTCTTTGTTCATAACTGGCAATTTGTTGTTTTCGTAAATGGCAGAAAGGAAAGTCTTCGCTAGTAGTTTATCCTTGCTTATGCTAACCGTTTTCGATGTGAATTCAAAAGTGAATCTTTTAAGCGTAACTTTTATTATTTCGAAAATCTTTATTTACGAAACCGTTTTCGTAAAATTGTGTAGGATTTCAGCATAAAGAACAAAAGAAGGGTTCATGGGTAATATCACAATCAGAGAATTAGCGCAGCAACTGGGCCTTTCGATAGCAACAGTTTCAAAAGCCCTTAAAGACAGCTACGAAATAAGTGATGCAACCAAAAAGAAAATTGTAGCGTTGGCAAACGAGCTCAATTATGTACCTAATCCATACGCCAGCAGCCTTAGGAAACAACAAAGCAAAACCATTGCCGTAATCTTACCCGAAGTAGCAGACAGCTTTTTTCTTTGGCCATCAACGGCATACAGGAAGTTGCTTTAGCCAAAGGCTATCATGTATTATTCTATCTTTCGCATGAACGTTTTGAACTCGAAAAGAAGGCCATCAATCATTGTAATAGTGGCCGTGTAGATGGTGTGCTCATTTCAGTATCGAGCGAAACCAGGGACACCGAGCATATACTAAGCCTGAAAAACAAGAATATACCGGTTGTGTTTTTGACAGGGAACTGGAAGGCTACGAAGCTCCCAAGGTAGTTACTAACGACTATGAATGCGGGGAGCTGGCAGCAAGGCATCTTTTGAAAGGGGCTGTAAATTCCCGGTTTTTTTATCTACTTCCGATGCGCTGGCCATCTGCCAAAACCGCTTCTCAGGCTTTATTCATGTGATCAGTAACATAGAAAATGAAATAGCTACCCATCCTTTTGTTATAGACTGCAGTAACGACAAGAATATTTACGAGCAAATCTCATCTATTCTCGAAAAGTTTCCCGCCATTGATGGCATCGTAGCGTCTGTAGAAAAACTGGCGATACAAACGCTTTTGGTTTGCGCCGAAAATGACATTCCTATTCCTCAAAGAATAAAAGTATTGGCTTTTTCTACGCTCGAGACGGCACCTTTATTGAACCCCTCTCTTACCACTATATCGCAACCGGCGTTTGAAATAGGAAAGCACAGTACGGAAACACTGATCACTATGATCGAAAAGAAAAAACATACTATTGCCGATAACTATAAGGCCGTGATCCCGTCGTCACTGAATGCACGCAAATCAACGTTATTATAAAGGCACTACGTATGCTTTTAATTCAGCTAGTTTCCCATCCTCCAGGCGCCAGGCATCACAATAACCATAATCGACCCAGTTTTGTGCTTCATTCAAAAGTGCGATAGTACCATAAACAATGAGATAATCGCCTTCTACTACAAAGTTCTCCACCGTAACCCTGGGTGGTTGTAAATAAGCATCTTTCATGTATTTAAGCACGGCAGCTTTACCTTGAAGTGTTTGCTCGCCTACAAAAATCCAACGGGTATCGTCAGTACAATATTCCAGAAAGCCTTCATAATTTCCTTTATCAATCTCGGCGTTGGCTCTCAACAGTATTTCTTTATTATCCATATTGTATAATTGATATAAGTTAAATAAAGAGGCGAATCTGCGTTAAAGAGCCAGCTACATTATTTCTGTGAACCAAAAACGCGCTTTACCGCTTCGAGATATTTCATTTTATAAGTGGTATCCGGTTCAAGATAGCTGCCCTCCGACCACTCGTTCCAGGCATTGATGGTAAGCAGCCGCGGCTGCTCCGGATGCTGATCAACAAAAGCTTTTGCTTTCTGTAAATACTTTTCAAACTTATCGGGTGCCGGGTTGGTAATATAACCGGCTTTGAAGGGATAACGGGGATTGGCATCCCAACCGATGGTTAAATTGGGAAAATAAGGAATTGAAAAATCACGGGTAAAGCCGGTCCACATATTGGTAGATGCGTCTGCCCATTTTTCATAATCGCCATCAGGGTTTTGCAAATGGGCCCAGCAGTAATTGGTAATGCTGTTGAAGCCGAAAAAAGAAAGCACCTTATCCTGTGTCTGGATTTTATCACCTGGCACACCATTAATGTTGGCTGGCAGTGCCGACCATAAAATGCCCTGCAAATGAAGCCCGGGAAAACCAGCCGCCTTCACCTTTTTTCGAAAATCATTAAGAGCAAGCCGTGTTTGTTCCGCACCGCCCAGGCCATCTATTAAGGTTTGCAGTTCGTATATGCAGAAGACCGGTTTTCCATCAATCTTGTAATAGGAAGGATCTTTAAAGTACCGGGCGATAATACGGTCGGTCACTTTATCGAACTCAGTACGGTTCACCCCCCTTCCAGATTACAGAATCTTTCCTGGGATTACGGGTGTCCCAATAGCTGGTAGCATCATGATTGGCCCACATAATGTAAAACTTCATTCGGCCTTTATTGGCTTTCAAAAAACCATCATTTAAACAACTTTCGAGAAAAGGCTTACCCTCATACCAATACCAGTCGAAGATAAATGTGTTTACGCCATGTGCTACGGCTGCGGTTATCTTCTTATTCATTTCTCGCGGATCCGCCTCATTCTGGTAACCCCATACCGGTACTTTGGGTTGCAGATGGCCGGCCTCTTTGGGCCTTGACTTATAGATAATTTCCCATTCGCCTTTTTTCTCTGGAAAGAGAAATTCGATGCGCGGCTCGTAGTGATAAGCGGGCCAATAAAATGCAGCCACATCATACTTCTGAGCGAATATATCGCAGTAAACGAACAGCAATATTAAAAGCCAACTCAACTGAAACAACAGGCTCTTTAATCGGGTCATGATCAGAATATTCATTACGGGCAGTGATTTACTTTATAATACGAATCCCTTTCGGAGCCTTAACTACACTTATAACTTTCCCCTTACTATTTTTTGTGTGTTTTACATAGATGGGGCCGCGCGCAGTAGGATAAGTGCCTTCCGCAAAAGCCAGGTTGCCGAGGTTGGGTTTAACGCGGAAAGTTTTTCCACCAGGAGCCGCTAATTGAATCCCCAGTACATGCTGCGACAGCCAAACGGTAGGCCCTGAGGCCCAGCCGTGACAAAAACTGTGACGATGGCCCACGTAGCAATAGTCTCCGTAGGCTGCATGAATATCTACCTTACCGGGCGACATCATTTCATCAATTCGTCCTGCATTTTGCAACCAATCCATATTAAAATCTTCCCAGAAAGTGGTAGCACCTAAATCCAGCATAGCACCCCAATAAGTGGAGATAATCTCCATCGCTTCCTGGTATTTTCCTGCCTTCGCCATCGCTTCTAACATATAATAGCCGTAAAAGGTAGAGAAGTTTTTGGCGCCGCCCACCGATAACACATCATTGTAAGCTGTTTGTGGATCGAGCATGCCTGTTAGGGCCAGCAAAGCGGCTGCCTGCTTACTATTATTGTGAGGAGGTGTCACCGACCTAAGTTGAGATACGGTTGTCTTACATAATTCAGTCGTTTCATCATCCCCGATAATTGAGCTCAACTCGGCTCCTTTTTCGAGGCTCCAGATGGTCATTGCCTGTAAGCCTGCATGGATAGCAGCAGTATCTTTACTGGATGGCCAGTCCAAAAACGATGGCCGTCCATTTTTTCTTTTCCGTTTTGTACTTTACCTACAATCTGTTTCAGAAGCCCCTGTAAGTAATCTTTTTGTTCTTTCAGGTAAGTTAAATCACCATGATGCATATACCAGTCATAATGCAGAATGATCCACCACATGGAGTAGGTACTGATGCCACTCATCCAACCCGGCAATGGGGTTGTATTACGCGCCAGGTCCAAACTCTTAGGTACTACCTCGTTATATCCGAAAACAGTATTCACAGTAGATACTTCGGGATGCAGATCGCCCACCCAAACCAGCCTGTCACGCTTGATGCCATCCCAGAGGTAATCCTGCATGTTTAGATGTACTGTGTATGCGCCTGTTTGCCAGATCTTATTAAGTCGCTCATCACTGCTTTTAAAAGAGCCCAGGTAAGGAATATCCCTGTAAGTGGATACCGCCCGTACTTCTTTTAACTGCAAGACTGCGTCTTTATCTAATAGGTCAATCCGCACAAACCTGAACCCGGATTCGCCTGTTTGTGCCTTGCCCAGCCAGGGTAGCATAAGTTTAAAATCACGGATGGCATGATCATTCGTAGAACCATGTTCACCTAATTCTGCCATTACTTCACTTACCGACTCACCCAACCTTATACGGATAGTACGGGAACCATTAGGCGCCGGCCACATACCCGTTATAATTTCCAACGCTCCATGCAGCTCTTTACCAAAATCGAGCAAAATACTTGCAGTGTCTTTTCCTTTACTTTTAAGAATAACAATATTGGAATTATTCAGACTAGCCTGGCCGATTCCCTTTTGAGACAACTGCCCGGCGTGAGCAACTTCTCCTTTTTGCCATACAACCCTTGTGGGGTATACATATTCCCTGGTGAGAGGGCTTTTTATCTTTTGCGTTCCTCCTATAGGCTGAGCAAAACTGTTCAGAGACAAAACACATACACTGATCCATAAAACTAAAAGGGCATTTCTTTTTTCATTCAGAATCGTTTTATTCAATACTAATCTAACTTATATCTTAACAGACCAACCCCGGCGTTCGTATAAAAGGGTACTTTATGTGATAACAATCGTTGCAATATTAGACCTTACGGGTAAGCCGTTCGTTTACTTCAGTCATTGTATCGGGCTTAACAAATAAAATACTTTTATTGATACAATCTTCTATATAACTCTTATATATTTTCGAGCGGCGCAAAAACTCCGATCACTTTTCTACAATCGCAATGGCATTAGCAATCGCTCTCTCCGTGGCATCAGAAAAGCGGTTTGTAACGGCCAGTCCATTATTCTGGTTCACCACAATTGTACTGGACCCGCCTCCATCGAGGTTGGTTGCAAAACTCACATTAAGGCTACCTATCACTTTAGAAAGTTCATCGAGGGTCATACCTATTGAGTAATCATTTCTACGCCCATCTACAACAATCAAATACAGGATACGGTCATCTGTAAATCCCGCCATAGTTCTTGGATGCCGGTCAGTGTCGTTGTAAATTCTTCGTGTTTTATTCAGGTAGAGCACCGTTTCGCCCGCACCGATGAGGTTATGAAAACCGGCGTAATCTGTACCCGTTAATGAAGATGCCATACCCAGGGCTAAACTGCCATCTTTTTTGTACCAATATAAGAAGAATTAATACCGGCTTTTGAAAAGTTCTTGACCACATTACCCTCTACCACAACGGGCCCCCAGGGTCTCCCCTCTACAGGTGTCCAGTCAAAAAGTCTCCGTTCACAGCCGCCAGCACCTTCTGACCAGCCGCTGTGCGCTTTTGCGCCATCTGCCTAACCGTTTGTGTTTTAAATGTAGTAGCGTTATCCGGCATTAATGTACTAAGTCCTAGGCTGGCCTTACTTAAATCAGCCGCTATTATAAACAGACTCTGCGGGTTTCCAGTTGCCGTTTTAAACCTCAATGTCGAGTATTCCACGTGGTTATGCAATTTTGCTCTTGACTGTTCTGTTATTTCGCTTACCATGCCCGACTTTTCTATAATATACTTATTGGCAAGGCTGGCAAAATAAGCAGGAGCAGGTGTTTTAACGGGTACTGAAAAAATGTATCAACACTGTTGGCCGGTAAGTACATGGAACGGTATTCGAATGCCGTACCTTCTTTATACCCAGGTAACACAGAAACTCTATCTGCAATATACGATCGAATACTTGTTGTTTGATTGGACACATTAGTATAGCGGATCTCGGTACCTATATAATCTGTAGGAAAAGACCCGGACCAGGAAAGATAGGGTGTTTCATCCCTGATAAATACCAGGTCGGCCGCTGGTGTAGTTGCAAGACCTGAAATATGCGTATCGCCATAGGTTCTTGCATTTACAATTTGTGAGCCCCCAATACTACTTCCGTCTACACGTACAGCTTCCACTTTAAAGGTATAATACCCTTGCTCCAGGTTTTCAATAAATAAGTTGATGGAGTCGTTAACTGCCTGCGAAGCATTTATGCGGATCACCTCAGATGAACCGCTGTGCGTAACTAAAAAGGCATCGGCCCTACTATTACCCAGGTTAAAAGATAACTGAACTCTATTGTAACCCGATCTTATGGTCACCCTGGATATAACACCATCTTCAGATCCGGTTGACTTTTTATCGCAAGCATAAAGCTGGAAGAGGCCCGCCACTACAATTGCAAGCATCCATTTTTGGTAAACTCCTGTCATCTCTTTTTATTTATAAGTCAATTTTATTGAATGCGATTATTGTTACCTCATCTGTAACAGCAGATTAAACCTGCCGCCCGGCGCAGCATCTCCGTTCACGTACCAGTCCAGCGGGTCATTATTCTGCATATTATCTGACCATTTCATTTCAATAGAGAAATTGCCTGCCGGCAAACCGAGCGACCGGTAAGGAATTTCCAGCACCAGGCTATTATTATCAACGCTATGTTTGACACTACCCTGCGATTGCCAGCTATTGTTTACATAACGCTGTAATAAATGGCCTTTAACGACCCTGTAATCATACCCCAGCCAACCAGACTTGCAGGAGGCATCAGTATTCAACCATAATGTCATCCAGTTATCTCCCCTGGCTGAGGTTAAATTACCTACGGTACGAACAAAAAAATGCAGCCGGTCCCTGCCAGCAACTACTTTTAAATTGTCGATGTCATTTCTTCCCGAGGTATTTTTATATACAATCAGCGGCTCAGAGGTTGCAGCAGGATGATCGCGGTGTAAAACATCGCCGATATAATCCTGGTAAGCTACAGGTATACGATCCCAATAAATAGACTTACCACTTTTATCCTGCCTGTATATCACACCGGCATCATCAATACCTTTGTAACGCCTTATATTGGCCACCAGTTGCATATAGTAATGATCTCTCAAACCTGCTGTTAGCGAAGGTTCTATATCCCGACTATACTCGGGACTTGCCTGATCAACGAACAGTGACTGGCTGGTATCTTTTGACTGGGACCGCCACTTACCTGCCACCCACTCATTCCATCCTGTTACAAAAACAAAGGGAACATTTTGTTGGATCGCAAAATCCCATTGCTCCTGGATATTATAACCATAATGCAGATCGGCTGAAGGATCACCCGGCGCATTATTACGGAAGCTTCTGCCCCAGTTACCAGCCTTACCATAGAACGCCGAACCGCCCATGGATGCTTCGAGGTTGGGATGCTGTGCAGCGGAAACATTCACAATCTCCCGTTCTCCCTTATGATTGGTATACACATGCTGCGGGCGCTGAAATTCGATCCAGGGCCACCCATTTACCTTTTGCTTTTCGTTGGGCCATTGCGACTCTCTGAAAGTAAAGAAACCGGCATAATCAGACCCTGTAGCTTCTTTTGATACACCAATAATCAGGGGCTTTTCATCGAGGTAAAACCAGCTATCGGGATACCTGTAAGGGGCACCCTCTTTATAGTACTTATTGTAAATATCCTGCATAGCAGCGCCCGAAGCCGTATTGGTATAGTACACGACCTTTGGCGGATTTTTACGCTGTTTACGAACTGCTTCAATTGCTTTAAATAGTATAGCTGACTGCTCTTCATAAATCAGCCGGTTGGTCGCATCAATCACTAAAAAATCAACGCCAGCATCAGTTAACAACTGTATATTTTTCAAATGCACCCAATAATCATCGCCACGATAATAACCATAAACGGATTCACCCCAGAAATAATATCTACCTACTATTCCAGACCCACCTCCCCAGCCCGGATGATGAAAATCCTTAAATATGGCAGGATTCTTTTCATACATATCAGTCAGATCCCAGGAACGTTCAGAAACTTTTGACCGGGCATCTCCCTGCCATAGAAAATAAAACATACCCACCTGCCGGTTCTTTACCGGATCACCCACTACACTATTCTGAGGCAATACCCTACCCAGGTCATCTACACCACTTAAAACCTGACCATAGCAGATATGGCTCAATGGAAATATTATCAGTAAAAGGCTAAAAGGCAATCGGGACATATCTATCATTTTGAATATGGGGAAGCTAAATATGAACAGGTCAACTCATTTTACTGAGCCATCCATTCTTTTGAAGTGTTACTCGCAAGCTTCCAGGTCAAACTACCTATCCGACCACTATCTACCGTTTAGCAGCCAAAATCAAGCGGGCGTTCATTATTGTCAAGCAACATCCTTACCAATCCCCTACGGCACCATCTTTGTAAAAACACGTTGCGGCAACTCCTGTTCAAAGGGATGCTTCTTAATGATCGCCTCATTGATCTCAATACCAAGACCCGGCTTCGCAGAAGGGGTTACCGTACGGTTAGATTTATTGATAAAGAATCCTTCCTCTACTATTTCTTCCCGCCAGGGCACATCATTATGCACGGTTTCGCAAATAATATAATTGGGTGTAGCGAATCCGAATTCAAGTGAGGCAGCAGTACTGACAGGTCCCTGCGGATTGTGAGGTGCTATGGACACTCCATAAGCTTCGGCCATCGCCCTGATCTTTAGAGCAGCAGTCAACCCTCCGCAATGAACAATATCCGGCTGGAGGACACTGGCAGCCCGCAATGACAACAGATCTCTGAACGCATGTATAGACGTAAGTCTTTCACCAGTTGCGATAGGCGTTGTTACAGATTCCTGTATACGGGCTATATCTGTCATGTGTTCCGGCCAGCAAGGCTCTTCGAAAAATACAGACCGTAAGGCTCCAGTGCTTTTGCAAATTGCATTCCCATGCGCGGGCTGGGACGTGCATGGCAATCTACCATAATATCTACATCAACTCCTACGGCATCACGCATAGCAGCTACACAAGCTTCTGCATAGTGTATGGGTTGCAACCCTTCCAAAGTATCGGTAACAGGTACTGCCATTGACTTAAAAGCTGAAAATCCTTCAGCTACGGATTGCAATGCCAGCTCTGCAAACCTATTGGCATCATCAGGCTTCGTCTGGTAAAAATCCTCCATCTTTCCACCTCCCAGATGCGAATACAGACGGATAAAATCCCGTACTTTACCACCCATGAGTTCATGACTGGGAACATTGTGAATTTTACCCAGGATGTCCCAAAGCGCAATATCAATACCACTGATGGCCGTTCCTCTAACCACGTTATTACCATGCCAGAAGTGCTGCCGGTTCATCATCTGCCATAAATGTTCAATTCTCCTGGGGTCTTCGCCCACTATAAGTTGCGATACATCTTCAATTGCTCCTACCACCGAACGGGTATGCCATTCCAGGGTAGCTTCTCCCCAGCCCCAAAGACCGGGCTGATCGGTTATCACTTTTACGAAGATCCAGTTGCGCATACGTGCATTACATACATGCGTTTCAACACGAGTTATTTTCATTTGTTTTGTTTGCTTTAGTTCAGGGTATCATCCATTTAATAATACCTGCAATCTGATTTTGCTTACCCTTCCCAGGTCCTATTAGAAGGTAATAGTGAGGCCTCCATCTACCGTTATGACGGAACCAGTGATATAACTGGAATCCGGACCACATAAAAACCATATTACGCCAGCTATTTCTTCCGGCTCTGCCGCCCGCTTTAACGGAAGGTGATCATTCTTTACATAGTTATCTTTAAACCATTCAGAATCCAGCTCATTTCTGCCGTCTTCTTTTACTGACATGCCTGTGTTTACAAAACCCGGCGCTACGGCATTTATCAGTATATTTTTTTGAGCCAGCTCTACTGCCAATGAACGGGTAAACTGCGTAATAGCGGCCTTTGCCATTCCATAGGAAGAGCTCCCTTTTGCTACGCGGTTCCAATGTATGGAAGTAACGTTTACGATACGACCTCCATTTACAAGGAAGTGGATCAGCATCCTTGTTGCTTTAATGACCCCATACATCATTACCTGTAAAAGACTATCCCACTCTTCAAAATCAGACTGAACCACTTCAACTGATTTTGAGATACCAATCGAATTAACAATTGCATGCAAGGGGAAAAAGTCTTTCTCTATATATGTATGTAATTGCTCCAGGTCTGCTGGCCTTGTAACATCTAATTGTAAAGCCTGGTGATTCTCACCTGTTAAACCCGCTACTACATTTTTCACATTATCAATATCCGGGGCAGCGACCAGCACCTCCCATCCTTCTTTTGCAAAACGTTGTGCAGCGGCCTTACCAATTCCTGAGCTCCCACCTAATACGACTACTTTTTTCTCATTCCTGTTTAGTTTCCTGATCAATAAGTGGCACGTCCACCTGATAGGTCAAAGATAAAGCCTGTATTGAAACTCGACTCTTTTGATACCACCCAGGCGGCCATGGCTGCGACCTCCTCAACGGTACCCAGCCTTCCCATAGGTATCTTGCTTACCATATACTCTAATTGTTCTGCGGCGGTATTGGCATTCATAGTAGTTTTAATCACTCCCGGTGCCAATCCATTAATAGTGATACCCGTTTTAGCATATTCCTTCCCGACTCCTTTTACTAAGCCCATAACGCCCGATTTGGAAGATGCGTAACCACACATAAAAGGATTACCTTCTTTACCTCCGATAGATGACATCAAAAGTATTCTTCCATAGTTATTCTTTTCCATGGCTAAAATACTGTACTTCGTCATCAGAAAAGAACCTTTCAGATTAACATCGTATACTTTGTCATAATCACTCAACTCATAAGCGGTTATCCGGGTATTACTAGGTCCTACGATCCCTGCACAGTTTACCATTATATCAATTTTTCCAAAGAATTGTTCCACCTCATCCACTGCATCCCTTACCGCCTGTTCTTTACTAATATCGATGGAAATACCTTTTACTATATAATTCAGGCTGGTAAACTCTTTTACCGTTTCACTCAGCAAATCTTCATTAAGGTCTAAAATGGCAATTTTGCAACCTTCGTTGGCTAATCTTAGTCCTACTGCTTTCCCTATACCTTCTGCACCACCCGTTACTATCGCCACCTGATTTTCAAATCTTCTCATGATTCCGTTTTTATTAATTTTCAGTGTTTTTTACATTAAACCGGTTTGCAGGCAATCCTTTAAAACCACAGTGCATTGCTACAAACAGACAGCCCTCATCATTACCAACTGAATCTTCGTCCAACCTCTTATCCGTCCGGGCTGTTGTTATATAGAGGTCTTCATAAGTTGCTCCCCAAAGACACAGGAAGTAACATTAGCCACCGGAAGCCGAATAGCCGATAATTTGGCTCCGGTCAACGGGTTCCAGCGCGCTACCTGAAAGCCACCCCAGTGCGCGATCCATAACATCCCTTCGGTATCGATCGTCATCCCATCAGGAAAACCTTCATCTTCAGCTATTTCAATTACCGTTCTTTTATTGCTGATGCTACCCGTATCCAGGTCATAATCATAAGCAACCACTTTCAAGGTAGGCGTATCGATATAGTACATGGTTTGGTTATCTAAACTCCAGGCAATACCATTAGAGATCGTGACTCCGGGAATTTGTAAAGAGCAAATCCCCTCTGCTACGCAATACAGATTGCCTGCGCCGGTTTCATCGGTCAATGATTTGGTTCCAAACCAGAATCTCCCCTGGCATCACATTTACCATCGTTAGAGCGATTGGTTAAAAGGCGACGTTCCGGACCGGCTACTATAGATTGTACGCTTCCAGTTAAACGATCTATCCTTACGACCTCATCTTTCAAGGCTGCCAAAAAATCACCACTATCGCAAAGGGCTATACAACCCACCGGTTGCTCCAGCAAAAGCGTCTGCCGCTCCCCTGATACCGTATTAAATTCATGTATGGCCTGCCCCGATATATCCACCCAACAAATGGCTAATCGCTCAGCGTCCCAAACTGGTGATTCACCCAACTGGCAATTCAGTTCTAACAATTTTTGAATCGTCATCTTTACTAATTCGTTAGTCTTTTTAAATTTTCCGGAGCTTCATGGCAAATCCTCCGCCAGGCATCAGTTTTACTTTTAGCTTTTCTCCGGATTTTATATTCCTGATCTCGCGGTTATAATCGCCACCATTTCTGTCTGCGTTTATTCCATCGGTGAATAGCAGCATTTCATAATTACCTGCCGGTAGAAAATCCAGATCCATCTCCATCGTCCGTTCGTTCCAGTTAGTCATACCTGCTACCCACCAATCCGGGCCGCTTCTCCTTGCGAGAGCCAGGTGTTCTCTTAATTTACCATTGATGGTTATGGTTTCGTCCCAGCTTACAGGTACTGTTTTAATAAAATCAAAGCTCTCGGGTTCTTTGATATATTCGGAAGGGTTATCGCTGATCATTTGCAGCGGGGCCTTATACACTACGTATATGGCCAGCTGCCTGCAACGGGTACCATGACTCATAGGCTGATTACCGATTACCCTGAAATTGCCTTTGGCCGCATTGCGCATAGCACCGGGTGTATAGTCCATAGGCCCCGCCAACATGCGGATAAAAGGTATCGTAACATCATTATCTACCATATCTGTTGTCGCAGAAAATTTTGAAGTTTCCAAACCCATAACCCCTTCGAAATTTAAAACATTAGGGAACGTACGCTGAATGCCGGTTGGCTTATAAATACCGTGAAAATCGAGGATCATCTGATACTTGGCAGCTGTAGCTGAAGAACGATACACGAAATCTACCATTTCCTGATCATCGCGGTTCAGATAGTCTACTTTAAACCCTTTAACCCCTATTTCAGCATAATGCTTAAACGCTCTTTCCATATCTCTATCCAAAGGCCAGTAACCTGCCCATAATAAAATGCCGATGTTTTTTCTTTTTCCATAATCCACAATCTCTTTGATGTTCATCTCCGGCACCACTGCAAAAAGGTCTACTTTCTTCCGGTCAGACCATCCTTCATCCACTACCACATACTTCATATTATTAGCAGCAGCAAAGTCGATATAGTATTTATAGGTTTCGGTATTAACGCCTGTCTTAAAGCTAACATGTGTCATATTCCTGTCGTGCCACCAATCCCACATGGCCAGGCCCGGTTCGATCCAGGAAACATCTTTGATCCTGGACGGCTCAGCAAGCTTATATACCAATTCAGAACCAAGCATATCCTGGTCTCTTGTGGTAACAACGAAAACTCTCCAGGGGAAATTCCGCTTACCTGTCACTTTTGCTATATAATCAAACCGTTTATCTACCAGCATCTGTATATTTCTTCCGCCGCCCTGGTGCTTGGCATCGGGATAGGCGGCAAAATAGGAACTGAGTTTATTAGCGCCTTCAACACGATTCAAATACAACCCCGGATAAGATTCGAGATCAGACTCTGTGATGATCACCTTTTTATCTTTACCCGCGTCTATCACCAGGGGAAGAACGATCAACCTGCGGCTATCTATTTTTGAGAGAGGTACTACATCATAAAAATTTTCAAAGGCGGTTTCCAGCTGCTTTTCTTTAGGAGCAGGCTTATCTTTCGATCCTGACGTGTAATTAGTGAACGTTTGAAAATCTTCAGGAAAGTTCAGTCCCACTTCTTCACCCATGATATTGAAACCAGCTTCCCGCCTGTTCACAAAACGGTAAGCAGCCCCCTCATTGTACAATCTGAAAACCAAACCCCAATCGCCTTTAAACTCAATTGATACCTCCTTATACTGGTTCTGCAAGGTAGCCGAGGTACCGAAATGATAAGGAATCGTTTCGTTTTTTTCAGATCTGCTGATCTTCTTTACCACCGGGTTTACTCCCCATACTTCCCCACCGGCAAGAGTCATCGAAAGCCGGGCATTATCAACCAGCACATCGCCTGCATGTTGCATGGAATACGATATTTGTTTCCCTATTGAAAGCAGTAGCTTCAATTTCCCATCGGGAGATGCTATAGGGATCTGTCGTTGTCCCTTAGCAACCGTAATCATGAGCAATATTCCCGACAACATCCAACACAGCTTTTTCATTATGCGTATCATTTTAATTCTCGTCTTAATAAACCTCTGTTTGTTTTTTTATTTGCCGTGTTTACAGATCCGGTCCCATCAACTTGATGGCTCCTGCTCTGAAGGCCTGCTGGCCGCTTGTAAAGTTGATAAGTATACCAATAGACACCTGTGCGCTTTGCGGTAATGTAAACGTAATTTTTACATTGAATCTGTCTACACCGGTAACAAAGCTCGCGCTTGAAAGTGCCGAGGAAAGAGCGGTTACATTAGGCAAAGTGTTACCCAGGGCTGCCACTACATACCGTTCCTGTGTCCCGCGGTTCACAGCTGAAGTAGCGCCATCGGTAGTCCAAGTCACTTCATATTCACCTGCAGGTAAGGTAAATGTCTGGTAAATTTTACCATTATTGATTGCCGGGTCTGTATCACCCCATTTCTGTACGCCAAATGCACGTCCGCTGTTAATATTATCGTAACCTCCATAGATCTTGTTGCCCGTTGCTCCCTGGTTTAATACAGCGCTATTGATCGTCCAGTCTTTTAAAGTTCCGAAGCGGGCCCCGTCATACAATTCGGCCACAAAAGGCACTGAATAGTTTTTAAAGTACCTGGCGGTGAGATCTATTTTAGCAGGCGGTACGTAAGGTACTACTTCTTTTTTGGTAAATATGGTACGGAAAGTGTCGATCGCATTAGAGTCGGGGAGGAAAAGCGTTCTGTAAAAATAGTTCGTTCCCGATCTATAATCCTGGAAGAAAGTGGTATCTATATTCTTTCTTTCAAATCGATATACCGTATCGCCTTTGAGGTTTACATATTTTATCTCGGTGCCCAATGCACCAAGATTATCGTCTGCAATACCCCAGGCTAAAAACACCTCTCTGCTGCTTTTTTGCTGGGCCGCCAATACAGGTCTGTCTAATAACCTCGACCGGTATTTTGCACCATAAGTAGTACCGAATACTTCCAGTGGTACAGAATTATGGCCATCCTTATCGTAGGTTATGATGGTAAAGGAATAGCTGTTCTCAGGCAGATTATTGATCATACAGCTGATGGTATCCATACCTGCGCTTACCGGAACGACTATCGAATCGGCGCCTACGTTCCAGCTTATCTTTGCCTTCACAATACTGGGGTCTGGACCTTTGGGCCAACTGATCCTTATGCGATTGTCACCGCCATTTAATATCACTTTCGCCGGCCGGCCGGGATAAATGATACCGCCTTTTTCTAAATACTGCTCATAGGTGCTATCCATTTTTGTACAACCAATTATAAAGAAGAGCAAGCCCGCTAATGCCGTTAATAATATTTTCCTATTCATGTTAAACAGTTTAATTTACTTCACCCCAGAATGAAATTTCGGAAGTTTGTACCCCGCCGCCGGGTGCCCAGGTTTCTAATGTTTTAAAACGTATATATCTTGCAGGAAGGTATTTACCGGTTCAAAGTCGAAATCTTCTCCATTAACTACCGCATACTCCACGTCTTCGGCAGTGGTAGATCCAAAGGGCAGGCCTGAGGGTTTTACAGAAGTGAAAGAACCCATCAGTCGCCAGTTATTCCATCCGCCATCGGGATCGGGATTGTTACTTCCATAAATTTCAAATGATTTGATCATGGGTGCGATATAGGGATAAGCCCTGCGCTGGTAAACCTTCATCCGGCTGAATGTAGCTGTGAGGCCCATATCCAGCGTAAACCATTGAGGTACGGCATAAGTAGCTGAAACGATCCATACGTTTTCCGAGTTATTGGTGACGCCATCCCATATTTTTTCTATGTTATAGTTAAAAGTATTTTGCCAGGTATCTGTTGGAAGCTTCACCAGCTTGAAATTGGCTTTTGATATAAATGTTTCCGGTAAAGGCGTTATGTTTTTAACCAATGTATCTGAACGGTTGCCCCATCTGTCCCTTATAAAAAGACCAATCCTTCTTTCCTTATTGGCCATGCCCCTTGCCGAAAAAGCAGCTTTAGGACTACTGGTGAAGAACGTGGTAACGGGGGCCCAGGTGTCTTTGCCTGTTGAATCAGACATTACCACAATAGCCAGGTTTTCCCTGCTGGGATTTTCAAAAGCTACTTTTACACCCCCAAAAGTTGCTGAAAGATCAATCGTAGCAAAAACAGACAATACCGGAGGTGTAAGTGGCCTTACGCTTATTTCTAACGGGTCTGATTCTTTTTCATTGCGTCCCACGCTGATCAGCTTTATACTATGGTCCAGCATGTGTCCGAAACCTTCTACCCGAATGGTATCATAATACCTGGAAGCTTTCGCTTCCTGAACAACACCTGGCCTCAATTCATATACAGCTTTTACATAAGAAAGATTCACATCATCCGGTAGTTTATATTTTATAATGCCACCACCCGGCGTAGGCTGCACTACTACATCAAATACCTGGGCAGGCGCCGGCTTGGACATGTCCAGGTGGTCCAATCGCTCTGTTTTAGCACAGGAAGCTATCAGCACAACAGCCATTGTCAATAAGGTTATTAATATATCATTTCTACTTTTCATATTACCTAGTTATACGATTCACAGATTTGTTTACCAACCGGTGTTCTGCACCAGATTCCTGTTCACTAATATATATTCATCTTTTATGGGCCAGAAATAATCCCTGGTACCAAAGCGCTGATCAAAGATCACTTTAGGACGATAATAGGCAGAGGGGACTTTCTGCTTCAGGTCCCATCCAACAATGGGTTGATTAAGAAGAGACGCAGCATCTTTCCACCGCCTCAGATCCCAGAACCTTTGTCCCTCAAAAGCCAGTTCAATCAATCGTTCCTGTTTAATAATGCTTCTTAACCCTTCTTTTGATTGCGGTTTACCCGGCTGGTTAGAATAGGTTGCCCAGGAAGTCACAACCCCGTTCAGTCCGGCTCTTTCCCTTACCAGGTCTATATAACGAAAAGCGGTTTCGCCCGGACCATTTACCTCATTTAAGGCTTCTGCATACAGGAGGTATACATCGGCCAACCGCATAATGGGCCAGGGATAATTAGTAACTGAATAAGCAGTACCTGCACCAATCACATTTTGAAAGTGTACATATTTTTTGATAAAATAGCCGGTAATGGTCCCTCTGTCTGCCAGGTTACTGCCATTACGCTGGCTCCCCATAGCCTCGAGGTAAAACAATTCATCGGGTTTGGCGTCATCGTATTTCCCTTGCCCATACCAAACTCCGCCATCAAAACCCAGGTCGGCGTAGAAGCGCGGCTCCCTGTCAAAATGAAGACGGGCCGTTAAGTAGTTTCGTCTTACATAAAGCTGATCCTGTTCTGTAGCTTCTCTTAAAGCATATCTCGAACTATAGTCCCAGAATTTATCTTCTTCAATGGGCACACCATTGGCACTATAAAACTGTTCTGCAATTTTCATAGGTGGTGAGAGCTCCCCTCTCAATGGCCAGTTATCTAAAAATAAAGGATCAACAAATGTAGTGGCCAAAACCTGTACACTGCTGGAATTGGTTTGTGTATTGGCCCAAAGAATCTCACTGTTCCATTTTTCACACAGCGAATTCCTGATACTCATTTGTGTTGAAATGGTATCTGACAGATTATTGACACCAACCGTTGGCGCAAACATGTAAAGTTTGTAACCAGCGCTCTCACATACATCTACCGCTTCTTTGCAAGCTTGCAGCGCCCGCTCCCATTTGGAAGCCTGGTAAGTCGTATTGAATAAGGCTGCTCCGTTCGGATTTTTCAGGTCTACCTGGTCCTGGTTGCCATTAAATAAAGGGCTGGCGGCAGTAACGAGTACTTTCGCTTTAATAGAGAGTGCAATGGGAAGCGTCACTCTTCCGAGCTCATTCATGGGGTCGTTGATAGCGACAGGCAGGTATTCTACTGACTCATCAATCAATTGGGTAATATAGTTGAAACAGGAATCTACCGGATCCCTCATCACTTTCACTTCTTCCGGTGTAGCCGAAATGGGTAGGTTTTGTTTTACCAGTGGTATCGGCCCATACATTCTTACCAGTACAAAATGATAGTAAGCTTTTAAAAATTTCACTTCACTGGCCCAGCGTGCTTTTTCGGGCGCTTCCATATCGGGCACTTTATCGATATTCTCTAAAAAATATTGCAATCTCTTAAAGCCCGGTACATCGCCTGCCAGTTATCTCCATAAGGATTGGTAGCGTTCATTAATCCCTGGCTATGTTGAACATATTTCCTCCGTTGGTAATAATACGCCATATCTCATCGCCTCCCTGCATAGCCGGATCAGACCCGAAATCGCCGTTACGCGGCATATAAGAATAGCAGGTTGCCAGGAACTTTTGCGCCTGCGTTCTTACAGTAAATGCATTATCGAGGGTGGCTATATTATCCGGCACCACATCGAGGTATTTTTACACCCCGAAACCAGGATCAGCAACAACGCTAATCCGAAAATATGATGGATAGGTCTTTTATTTCTCATAACAATTTCCTTTATTGATGCTTCTAAAAATTCACGTTAAGTCCGATATTAAAAACCCGCTGTACCGGGTAGCCCAGCCCATTACCGGCCATTTCTACATCCCAGAGCTTAAACCTGCTGAAGGTGAGCAAATTGCTACCATTAACAAATATGCGGAAGTTGGTAGTTTTGATCTTGCTCTGCAGTTTAGCAGGTAATGTGTAGCCGAGCTCTGCCTGCTTTAAACGAAGGAAAGTACCGTCGCGCATAAACCAGGTGCTGGTTTGTGTATTATTGTTAATAATGGTGGTGCTTAGCCTTGGCCAAAGCGCATACACATCCTGGTTATCCTCTGACCAATGACTATTGGCATAAGCACCCAGCAACTGCGTCTGATCCACAAAAGGATAGGTTTTGGCTACATCTATCCAGAACGATTCATTGGTTAAGCCCTGGAAGAAAGCCGAGCAATCAAAGCTTTTATAACCCAAAGAAAACCCAAAGCCATAAACTATTTCAGGAACAACAGGATTACCGATCGGAACGATATCTGCTTCAGATATTCTTCCGTCCCTGTTTACATCAAGGTATTTAATATCACCGCCACGATATTCACCGAAAGGCTGGGCGGGCGAGTTGTAAGCTTCGTAATCATCTACAAAGAGTTTTTCTGCAATGTATCCATACCATTGATTGATAGAGTTGCCTACTTTATAACGATACGGTTCAGTGTATTGAGGTTCCTCGAATTTGCGATACTTGTTGGTAGCATAAGTAAAATTACCTCTTGCGGTCAGCCACCAGCCGCTATTCCAGTTATGTTTATAATCCAGTGATATATCCACACCCTGGCTGGAGGCTTCTCCCACGTTGGCGCGTATAGGTGCTGAAAGTCCCATAGTAACCGGTACATAACTTCTTGTCATGAGAATATTATTCCGGTACTCATAAAAGAAATCAGCCTGGATATTGATCTTATTAAATAAGCCTAACTCTATAGCGTAGTTTTGTTTTGCAGCTGTTTCCCAGGTAATGTCTTCATTGGCATACCGGCTCAAAGAAATACCATTGGCCGACCAGGTTTGATCTCTTCCGAAAATAGCTCTGCGGGCTGCATCATTCATGTTAACATTGGAAAGAAAAAGAAACGATCCTGTGGTGATCCGATCGCATCGTTACCCACATAACCATAAGTGGCTCTTAAACGCAGGCTCGTTACCACGTCTTTTATTGGTTCAAAAAACTTCTCGTTGGAAACGGTCCACGCCATACCGGCCGAAGGGAAGAATCCAAACCTTTTGGATTTATGAAACCTCTCGGAACCATTATAACCAAAGTTGAATTCGAGGAAATACTTATTATCGTAAGAATAAGTACCGCGGCCTGATACGCCCAGGTTCCTGAAAGGTAATGATAACTGCAGATCAGAAGCATTGGCATTGAGGTACTCGCGCATCATAAATACCACCAGGCCGCTCAGGCCATGCTTTTCATTAAACGTGCGTTTATAGTTCAGCATCGACTGCATATAGAAGGTTGAATTCACTACTTTATCGCCCGGCTCATAACTCAGGTATTCGGTAGCCGTGGCCGGATTCAGATTGCTGATCCCATAGGTATCAGTAAACTTATCATAGCCATTCAAGGTGTAGTAAAACGGGTTATAAGATCGCAACATATCAAAATAGGCATAGCGGTTCGTATTCATCATCGCTTCGAATGAAAGCCCCTCTGTTAAATAAGAGAAATCGTGTTTCAGTTCGAGTTGTGCAGCCATGGTAGAAGTTGAATAATCTCTGAACCCACGGGTCATATCAGCATAAGGATTCCGGTAATCCCCGTTACCAAAGTTTCCATACATAATATGCTTGATGTATTGCGTTTGCTCATCCTGAGGGAAATAAGCGGGGAATAAAACAGGATTGGATCTCACTACCCTTTCATACATGGCAGCCCCTCCGTAAATGGGTCCGGTGTAATCATCGAAATTACCACTCAGGCGTACTACCAGACCAGTTGTTTTGTTTACTTTGATATTAACATTGGAACGAAGCGAATAGCTTTTCAGATCAATATTGTTATTGAAGTTGTTGCGCTGATCGGCTTTTAGAACGCCATTGTCTTTATTAAAGGTACCCGAAACGAAATATTGCGCTACACCACCGCCACCACTTATATTCATGTTCATACGCTGGTTCATAGCATAATCTTTAAACATCATCTTGCGCCAGTCATTAGCGGGGTACACATACGGGTTGACTCCCAATTCGGTATTCATGATCTTTTCATCAGAATATAATACGGTGTTGGGATTCAACTGTCCCAGAGGTGTACGCGTGTATACCGCTTCATTGTATTGTTTCATAAACGTTACCGGGTCGGCAAGCTCCACATTGGTAGTGGGTGTGGATATAGAATTCTCTGCCCGTAAGGATAAAACAGCTTTTCCTTCGCGGCCTTGCTTGGTGGTAACCAGAATCACGCCATTCGCACCTCTGGCACCATATACTGCCGTAGCCGTGGCATCCTTCATAATGCTAAAACTGGCGATATCATCAGGCGTTAAGCGCGCCAGCTGTGTAGTAGTTACTTCCATGTTATCGATAAGGATCAACGGATCAACTTTGTAGCCAAACGTGGTAACACCCCTGATGAAGAAATCGGCATTATCCTGGCCAGGTTCACCACTTCGCTGATAGGCGATAATACCTGCAACTCTTCCCGCCAATGCGGTAGTAAGGTTACTTGATGGATTTTTCTTAAACTCTTCCGCATTGATGGAAGTTACCGAGCCTACCATATCGCTTCGCTTCTGTTTACCGAAACCCACGATCACAACCTCATCCATATTGCTTTGCTCTCTTACCAGCACAATCGACTTGGCGCTATTATCTTTTACTACCACTTCCTGCGTAACAAAACCCACAGCTGAAAATACCAGCACGGCTTTTTCATCTTTTACTGTAATGGTAAATGCGCCACTACTGTCGGTAACCACTCCGTTACTGGTACCTTTTTCCAGTATATTCACACCGGCAAGATCATTACCCTCATCGCTCATTACCTTACCTGACACCTGTAATGGCAACCAGACATTAACGAAGCCGGGAGCGGGTTCATTGGCATGCAATGATTCAATGCTGAGTGCCATTATAAACAGCAGGAATAGTTTTATCCATCCGGGGCACATCAATAAAAGAGCCCTTCCGGAGCCGGACTGCAGACATCTTTTCTTCATAAAAATTTACTCTTGGTTGTTAATACAATTCAATGGATTGTATTACTGATGACAAAAAAATCGCTTTAACAATTAAGGAACAAGTATCGTTATTGGAAGACAAAAATATCTTTTTAGAACACCCGTTTCCTTCACTATTTTGCATAAATTGTATACTTTATTAACAATAAACGGCAATATATTGACTGCTTAACATACAAAACAAATATTTTTACACCGTACACCTGTTTTCCTGATAAAAACGATTGATTTGAAACCTCAGCTCCATAAATTGCCTGTAAACCCTGATGCCAGCTTCATCTATAAAGAGCTCATTATGGAATTTTTCCCCATGCAGTGGCATTTTCATAAAGAATTCGAGCTGGTACTAATAGACAAGAGTACCGGAACAAGATTTATAGGTGATAATGTTAACCGTTTTGAGGATGGGGATCTCTGCCTGATAGGCCCACAGGTTCCTCATTTTTACAGGAATGATGATGTATTCTATCATCAGAAACATACACTTTCTGCGCAGTCTATTTTTATTCACTTTACTGAAGACTTCCTGGGTAGAGATTTTTTGCTGATACCTGAAATGAAGCAGGTAAAAACACTACTCGAAAGGTGCTGCTATGTTTTGGAAATACAGGGGACCACCAAAGAAATTATTATCAGCAAACTCTATGCTATGCGGGATGAGACACCGCCGCAGCGCCTGGTCAGCCTGCTGGAAATGCTGATCATTCTTTCTGAAAGCAAGGAACTGGAACAACTGTTAACTTTTGATTTTTCGGCCAGGAGCAATGACAAAACACAAAAGATCACGCAGGCAATAGAGTTTATCTTAAAAAACTTCAAGCAAAAATATATGTGGACACCATTGCCCAACAGCTGAATATGAGTGTACCCGCCTTCTCCAGGTATTTTAAGACCCATACACGAAAAACTTTTACCGACTATGTGACGGAAGTGAGGATTGCGCATGCCTGCAAGCTGATCACCGAAAATCAATTTTCCATTTCTGAAATAGGGTACAAAAGCGGTTTTGATAACCTGTCCAACTTCTATCGGCACTTTCGTAAGATTCATGGACTGATACCCAAAGATTATCGCAAACGTTTTTTAAGCAATAAGGTCGAATAATGAGAGGCTGGTTAGTTCCTGAATGGCGTTGAATCAGCCAGGCTATTTCTCAGATTTAAAACCTGCGGGCCTGCCTTATAAAAAGCGTACCCGATTATCAGTATGATAACCAGGTACGCCGTGAGTTCCAAAGAAAGTGCTTTTAAATGCTATCGCCCGTAAAATGACTTAAACCTTATAATATTGTTCCCAACCCTTCCTGGGAGGAGCTCCTTCGAGGAGGGAATTGGCAATGCTGTGATTGGTTATTTTCTTTTTAGCCCTGTCAAACTTCAGTTGCCCGTTTGTTTGCTGTGCTAATACACCAAGCGAAAAAACCTGGCTCAGCGGGCCCGCTATTTCGAAGGGAGACCTGGTTTCTTCCAACCCCTTGCAGGCCAGTAAAAAGTTTTTATAATGATTGGAAGTTGACTGAGGCACCTGCGGCAGCTGCGACTGCAGGTCTTTAGCTTTCTGCTCCGGAATAATAGACAAGGTACTACCATGTGATGCACCTTTAAACGTAAGGTCTTTAGAGTAGATGATCTTACCGGGATTCAGTTTAACCGGCTCCATGGTACCGGTGCTTGGTGGTGGTATATTGGGATCGAGTCCCGAAACGCCATAGCCCTCAGGTATGGGTGGGAGATTATCAATGCCATCGTACCAGGTAATCGTTACAGGCGGCTTATCTCCTCTTTTAGGAAACTTAAATTCGATGGTACTAGACATGGGAAAGAAAAAATTATTGTGACCGGTTGATTTCAATGAATTGACCTCCTCCGGCAGACCCAGGTCCAGGAACTGGTGCGCGGTATCCAGTATATGAGCGCCCCAGTCGCCCAATGCCCCCATGCCAAAGTCGTACCAGCATCGCCATTGACCGTTGACAAAATCTTTGTTATAGTTATGTTGTTTTCGTACAGCGCTATGCCATAAATCCCAGTCCAGGCTGGCCGGAGTAGACTCCATCGCGGGAAAGCTTTTAATAGCAGGATCCCAGCCATGCCAGCGACGCGGACTGTTCATGTGTGCGGTAATATTCGTCACATCCTTAATAATGCCGGACTCAACCCAGGTTTTGAACTGAAAATAATTGGCTTCCGAATGCCCCTGGTTACCCATTTGTGTCACTATATTATTATATTTCCTGGCCGCTTTCATTAACAGCTCGTTCTCGCGAAACGTACGTGCCAGGGGCTTTTCAACATATACGTGTTTTCCCAGCATCATCGCATGCATGGTAATGGGAAAATGAGAATGATCGGGCACGCCGATGCAAACAGCATCTATCTGGCTACCTATTTGATCAAACATCTTTCTAAAATCCTGGAATCTTTTGGCGGCAGGAAACATGTTCATCACTTTAACGGTTTGAGGAGCGCCCATATCCACATCACATAAGGCCACAATATTGGCCAGCCCCGTTTTACCGAATTCTCCAATAATTTCGCCACCCCTGTTTCCAATCCCTATGCAGGCTAGATTCACTTTTTCATTAGCGCCTGCTATCAGGCCCTTTGATGCTTTTAGAAATGATGGCAGCAGAATAAGTCCTGTGGCGCTCAGCGATGTTTTTCTTATAAAATCACGCCGGCTATTATTGTTTTTTATTGAACCCATTTAAATATAACATTTACTGATTTACAATTTTTTACCAGTCGGCTATTTCGACAAATCCCTGATCTTTATACTTCTGAAACTCACCTCGTTGCCATGGTCCTGCAAAAGAATATGACCTTTGGCTGCTTCACCAAAATGACTCCAGTCCTTATATTTGCTCCCGGCTACTAACTTCCTGAAATCTGCTGAACCTCTTACAAATTCAACCAACGGTATTCCATTCAAAAAATAAGTAACCTGGCCATTTTTTTGCGCCAGTACTCGTCCTGTATTCCATTGACCAATGGCCTTGAAAGCCCTGGGGTCTTTTTTAGATGCAATAAGATCGTATAGCGAGGCCATCGTACGATTACCCTCTTTTCCCAATTTGGCATCGGGGTGCAGCTTATCATCCAATATCTGGTATTCGGGGCCAATGGCGGATCCTCCACTCTGTTCTTTTAAAGTCACGTAATATTTGACGCCACTATTGGCACCGGGTGTTAATTTAAATTGAAACGTAAGGTCAAATGCCGCATACTCTTTATTGGTTACAATGTCTCCGCCATTCGTAGATTCAGCACCATCGGAAGAGAGTACTTTAAGCTCCCCGTTTTCGATGCCCCATCCTTTTGAAGGAAAACTATTGCCTTTAGCACTCCGCCACCCCTTCGTGGTTTTTCCGTCGAATAACAAAGACCAACCCTGGCTTTTTTCAGGGGCCGATAAATTATTGGGGATATTATTAACCGTATAAACATTTTTAACAGGCGATAACTTTACATCGCTGGTATTAACCCTAATGTTTTTCCAGTATATCTTTTGTCCTCCAATCTTACTGGCTCCAATACTGTGCACCTGTAATGCTATATATCCGCTGGTATTCACTGTATCTACCAGAATGGCTGCAGGTGTACCATTGATAAAGGTTTGCGTTACTACACCTTTACATTCAATTCTCACTTTATTATATTGCCCCGTTTTGTAGGCCGATCTTGCTGCATCATTTAGGTCAAGAGGATACAGCCATCCCCTGCGTGCCTCATCATATATACCTCCTGTCCAGGCGCGCGGCGAAGGATCCAGCTCGTATTGATATCCGGAAACCTTTCCTTTGCCATTGGCTGCTGAAGCATCGTAATTACTCCTGAACTGGATGCCTGAATTAGTAGCTTTGTCTTCTATTTTTACATCCAGCTCCAGGATAAAGTCACTGTATGTTTTATCGGTAAGTAAAAAGTATTAGGCGTATTCACCACTGTAACCCCAACGATAGCATTATCTTCTATCACATATTTAGCGGCACCGCTACCTTGTTCCATCCGGCAAGCGTTTTTCCGTTAAATAGCGATTGCCAGCCTTTTTGGGCATGCGAGCTGATGCCAAATGCCAGTAATAAGGCTGCACCTATTATTTGTTTCATGTATAATATTTAGTATATTGTTTTAACCCTCTTGTTTGATCGTTAGACATATTACTTCATGCCCAGTAAAAGCATCTGCAACCACGAGTATCTTGTCAGCTACAGAAGCCATTCAGCAACAAAGTGCCCATTTATTTTAAAGAATGATTATGGCAAATCTTTACATTCATACCCATCACAAAAATGGTATCTGATGGCACAAAAATATTGCAATCGCTTATCGCTTTATTTCACTATCCTATACAAATTATGTACTTTATTAACAGATAACGATTCAGCTACATCAAAACAGCGTCATTAAAAGTCAATAAAAAGATATATGGTTAGCGATTAACTATCGGTTATCCTATCCAAAATAAGAATCACGCAGATGAAGCGCTTCAGGAATATCGCCTGAAAAAGATTTATACTCGTGTAAATAGGATTACGGCTGCACCGATGAACGATACAACAATAACAGGGTGGATTAGTATATGTACTATTCCATGAAAATACAGGTGGAGATTGTCGTTATTGCTTATAAGATTCTTTTTTATCCAGCTAATACAGTCATCAATCCATTGAAGCTGGGCCTCTTTGTTGAATACTCCATAACCATGTTTTCCCTTCTCATATAAGAACAGTTCCACCGGTACATTTTTCTGTTTTAGCGCTGCAGAAAAATACAGGCAGTTTTTCACGTCTACTACTTTATCGTCCATACCCGAGGTTATATAAGTGGGCGGTGTTTGCTCTGTTACATTTAGCTCATTTGAATATTTACGGATCTTCTCAGCGGTTATATCTGGTCCTACCAGGTTTTTCCTGGAACCCAAATGCGCCAGGCTATCTGCAAAGCTGATCACCGGGTAAACGAGGATCATAAAATCCGGTCGCAAACTTGTCCCCTTGGGATTCTGCAATTTTGTCTCTGTAAATTGAGTACCTACGGTAGATACCAGGTGCCCGCCGGCAGAGAAGCCCATGATTCCAATCCTGCTACCATCAACCTTATAAAGCTTTGCATTTTCTCTTACGTACTGAATGGCTCGTTGTGCATCTGTCAACGGTACCCACTCCTTGTGATCCATCTTTTTATCGTTGGGTACCCTATAATCTACAAGGAAAGCTGTTATGCCAGCCTCATTCAATTTTTTACAAGCTGGAATTCCTTCTACCGTATTGGCCCTTCCTCCGTATCCGCCACCCGAACACACCACAACAGCTGTTCCCTTTGCTGTATTTTTTGAGGGGCGAAAGACGGTTATTGTTGGCACTTCTGTACCCTCTTTGGCAAAAGGGATTTGACCATCCGAATATAAGTTTATTTTTTCCTGGGAGAAACCTGTCAGCATGAGCAGGTTAGTGAGGATAAGGGCGGCTATCTTGCGCATCGTTAAAATGTTTACAATTTTATTCCCGGCAAGATATTAAAATTATTGTTTACTGTTGCTGTCTAAACAGCACTAAGGGTGTATTTCAATTTTTCGCTAAAGTCGTGCCGTCCGAAGTGGGGCGTCTCGGAAATAGTAGAGATTTCCTCGGGCGGATGCATGAATCATTAATATATCGCTGCGATGCAGCTCTACCCCGTTTGTGATTATTGTTTTACTAAAATATCGCAGCTATGCTGCTTTTATTATTATGATCATTGCTGCATAGCGGCATCGTATTAATAGCTACCATAATAATTCGTCAGTTATCTGAGCTGCGTAGCAGTGATATATTCTGTTTCAAACAAAGAAAAATTGATGCGATCGCCCTGGAGATTTCCCGACAGGCGTAAAAGGATCTACAAAAGGAATTATAGCATAAGCGAAAATTTGAATTGCACAGAACTAAGGCTACTTATGCAATTACAATGTATATTTTTCCACCTGTTGCTGCAGGTAATTTAAGCAGAATGGCTTTTCTATTACGATATCGGCACCAGCCGACTTACCCAATGTCACTATATTGTTCCTGGCCGAAAGAATCATAACAGGTGTTTGGTTATATAAAGCATCTGTTTTAATAAAGCGGCATAGATCAAGACCATTAGAGCCGGGGTGCATGCGGTCAATAATAAAAAGATGAGGTGTTTCTGTTTGACGATTCAAGATGCTGTCCCCATTGGCAAAACTGCTAACATGATAACTATCATCAAAAGCAATATGGAAGATCTCTCTAACATTTTCGTCATCATCTACTACTACAATACGTTTCATAAAAAAGTATTTAAAGCCATCTCCCGGAATAACGGAAAGGCTGATCCATCCGGCAAATTAAATTCGACAGGAAGATTGTTAAAAGATAGAGGCTCTGTATTAATAGAAGACTGGCGAAATCTTTACGACTGGAGTCATTCATATCCTACGAATGGAGACGGCCTATTAGTCGTCACTACTATATAAACGCAAATTGGAGCAATTTATTACAGTAGATTCATAATTAAATACAGATAAGGAAGCAATAAGTTATGCGCCTGCCGATAAAACAGGATTGGCAATAACCACTTAAAGAAGGTATTGGATCAACACCAAAAAAATAAAGCGGGCAAGCCCGCTTCACTTCCAGTAATATGCTGATTCACCAAATAATACCCTTTTGCATCATCCGATGCTCAACATCAACCTTGCGTTTCATAGTTAACGGATTGATTTTCTAAGGATAAAAGTTCTGTTCTATTGCAAGCAATAAAGATGCCAAACTACAAATCATCGGGTGGGCTGGTATTCTTAATCTTATCGGTTATCTTAGTAGAAACATAGGGGCATTATTAAGTATGACCCGTCTTACTTCTCACGGGACCCTTTGTATATGCCACCACCCTAAATCATCTCGTATGAAAACAAAAAAATATGGGCCAATTTTAGTGTTGCTGACCTGGAGCGAACTACTCAGTTTTACTCACAACTTGGCTTTAAAGCCAACGGTGCGTCAGATCAATTAACCAGCTTCTTCTTTGGCGAGACAAATTTATCATTCATTTCTTCCTGAAGGATGTACTGGAACCCAATATCAAAGGCCCTATTATTGATACCCAAAATGGAAATGAAATCATATTCACCCTTTCTGCAGATAGTAAGGAGGAGGTTGATGATTGGGCGACTACTGTAGAAGCGGCAGGAGGAACCATTGTTTCAGAACCTGAAGCATTTGGGCCTGGTTACTACGGATTTGTATTTGCTGATCCTGACGGTCATAAATTCAATGTATTTTATATGTAGTAATTACACGGGCATTTGCCGATTAAACTAATAGCTACACAGCTGGCCCCGATTCCTTTTATTTTGCTGCTCCTATAACCAGGTTAATAGTTAATGCAACAATAACGGTATTAAATGCAAAAGAGATGAGGCTATGCAGCAAAACAAATCTCCGGATGGTCCTGGAATTGATCTGCACATCCGACACCTGGAAGGTCATACCGATAACAAAAGAAAAATAAGCAAAATCCAGATAATCGGGTTTTCAGGAGAAGGGAATAGTAAAGCCTCCGTGGCTTCATCCTTATCCCGTTTCCTGCGATCCTTAAAATAAAGATCTGCATACCTGGTGGTAAAAATCGTATGTAATAAAGTCCATGAGCATACAATGGCTGATAAAGAAATAAGCGCCTGCAATAATTTATATTTAGGTGCTGCCTCCTGTAGCTGAAATAGTAATATTACCCCCAGGAAGCTAACGCAGACAGCTATCAGTACAATAGAGAATATAATTTTCACCCCATCGTCTTCCGTTGCAACAATCCGGGGTAATTTGTGCTCATCTGTTTTGAAAAAAACAGTCCAGTAAAACAACAGAAGCACTACACTAAAAACATCCCAGGCAATAATCAGGCGGGCATTGATTGTTAATTGAAACAAGGCGAAAAAAACGATTAAAGCAGGAATTAAGCTATAAATGAGCTTTTTATCCCTTCATTTAACCGGTAGCTTTCTTTAGACATTGGTGCGGCCATTTTTGATTTAAGATACAACTTTCATCTTTTTAAATAAACGTACTATTTAAAGAGATCGGTTTTGCACTGCAGGTAAAACCGGTATATTTGCCCATCCCAACAATTGCCATGAAAAAATATGTCGTGTTCGTTCTGTTGCTTTTTTCTGCAATCTTATTGTACGCAGCCAGTCCCCATTACCGGCCTGGAACAAGGAGGCCGGATTATTTTCCAAAGACTGGCTACTTGCTCCCGTTGCACAGAAAGCAGCCCTATACCTTAGTCCTGATAAAAAGACCTGGTTCTGTATAATGGCCTGGTAAAAAGAGTTTTCCGGATTACACCCAATACGGCTTGTATCGACTATACCAATATGAGCACAGGACAACAATTGCTACGCTCCGTTAAACCGGAAGCTATATTAACTATAAACGGGCGAACACATCGGGTGGGTGGTTTGTACGGGCAGAAAGAAAACGCCTACCTGCTTCCTGCCTGGGTAAATGATTTTACAAAAGACAACAGCGACTTTCAATTATTACGTTACGAAGTAAAAGCGCTACCACCCTATCTGAATCCCATTTCTAAGGTATGGGCCACTAATCGCTCGCCCGCCACCGGCAAGCTGGTTCAGTTTCACTATATATCCGGTCTTGCCGAATTAAAAGGTATTACGGTAACCGTTAATTATGAATTATATGATGGCATACCGCTGATCTGCAAATGGCTTAGCGTGACTAACAATTCTTTAAAATCAATACAACTTGACCGCGTGGTTAATGAAGTACTGGGCATGGTAGAAGAACAAAGTGCCGTGGTGGGAAAGCCTGAGCAAATGAAAAACCACAGGGTCTTTATATTGAAAGCAATTACGCTTTTAATAATGCTATGCGCTATGACCTGAGTGACCAGACTACGCACTGGAAAACTGACTCCACCTACACTTCGCAGGTAAACTACAATTTTCAGACGCCCTGCCTGCTGGAAGTGTACCCTGAATATGCGCCCGGTATTGAAATGAAGCCAAGCGACCATTTTATTTCGGTGAGAACTTACGAGCTCGCTATGGATAGCTACGACCGGGAGAGACGTGGGCTGTCGATACAACAAATGTATCGTACTATCGCTCCCTGGACCACGGGCAACCCCATTTTTATGCACCTGGTAAGTAAAACCGATGAGGAAGTGAAATCAGCGGTTGACCAATGTGCTAACACAGGCTATGAAGCACTGATATTGAGTTTTGGAAGCCATATAAATATGGAAGAAACTTCGAAAGAGAATCTATTGCGCTGGAAAAACCTGGCTGATTATGCTCATCAGAAAGGTATAAAAGTAGGTGGCTACTCCCTGTTTAGCTCAAGGAAAATAAGCGATGCGGATGATGTAATAGATGCACGTACCGGCAAACCCGGTGGTGCATTTTTTGGTAATGCACCCTGCTTTGGCAGTAAGTGGGGCCTGGGCTACCGCGATAAAATAAAAACCTTCTTTAGGTCCACCGGCTTCGATATATGGGAAAACGATGGTCCCTATCCGGGCGACCGATGCGCCTCTGTTACCCACCCGGGACATAAAGGACTGGACGATAGCCAGTGGCGGCAAATGGAAATACAGAAGGATTTATACCAATGGTTAAACAAACGTGGTGTGTACATTAATGCGCCTGATTGGTATTTTTTAGATGGTACCAACAAAATTGCATTGGGGTACAGGGAAGTTAATTTTAGCTTGCCACGCAGCAACCAGAAATTATTGAACCGCCAGAATATTTATGACGGCACCTGGGACAAGCTCCCTTCTATGGGCTGGGGATTTGTGCCCCTGACCCGCTACCAGGGCGGCGGTCCCGAAGCGATACTGGAACCACTGTCCGAGCATTTACCCGATTACGAACAGCTCATGATACAGTATTATGGCGCAGGTGTACAGGCGTGTTATCGTGGTCCAAGATTATATGATAATGACAGAACAAAGGCGGTAGTAATAAAAGTAATCAACTGGTATAAAAATATCGTGACATTCTGAATTCAAGCGTCATCCATCTTCGCAGGGCAGATGGCCGGGACTGGGATGGTATTCTACATGTGAATCCGGCGCTAAAAACCAGGGGATTAATGATGCTTTATAACCCCACCGATCAAAAGATTGAAAAAGACATCAAAATACCATTGTATTATACCGGGCTTACGCAAACGGCACGGATACGGGAAAAAGAAGGCCCGGCAAAAAGCTATTCACTTAACCGTAATTATGAAACAACAATTAAAGTAGTGCTCGCTCCTAATTCCTATTCGTGGTGGCAGGTAGAGTAATGTTTCGCTATTGCCTGGATACAGATACAGGTATCTCCCTGTATTTTTTAGCGATCCATTTGTTTCAATGTGCTTTCGGTTGTTCGCTTTTGGGCCTTTAAACTATCCAGATGATGTTGCAGCTTTAACCGGGCGGGAATACCGCATTTTTTCAGCATTAAAATAACCTCGCCCTGGAAATATTCAACATATTTAATCCGTTTGAGCAGGAGCTGTTTCTCCTTACTGTCTTGTTTTATTTTAGAGGCCCCAGCTTCCAGGCGAGACTTCAAACCCGTTAGGGTTACCTGTTTTACCTGCAACTTTAAATGTTCATCTTGCAGCAGTATCAATTTTTCTTGGCCCACCTCTATTTCATGTTCGTATTGCGCTATCTCTTTAAGCAGCTTATCTTTAAACATTACAAGACTATGGCTTTCCTGCGCTTCATTGTGTTTTGCCGGTTGAGCCGTAATAGCTGCCGCATAAGATTCTGCTATCAGGGTTTCCATTGAACTTGCGCCCGGCGGTAAGCCACGCCGGCTATTTTCATACATAGTAATAGTACTTCTCGATACGCCTAATAGTAGCGCCATATCCTGTTGGGTAAATAGTAGAGTATTTCTCAGGCTTCGCATAGGTAACAATTTGCTTCAATCTACAACAAGTTACGCAAATACCCTTGTGTCACAATCTAAAAAACAGCTAAAATCGGACACAAAAATCAGTGTCACGTTTTGTTGTGTCAATTTTTACGACACAATATTTCCCGACACGTACTGATTCCCATTGTCCGGCGCAAAGCAGGCCAATCCCATAAACATTTATATAATGCCGTGCAATGAGGCTCCCTTCTCGCCCAACCGGTCTACCCTTCGCTCAACAGCCGGATCTTTTATCAAAGCAGGTGCATGATGGGGCTTGGTGCGGGCATCAATGATCAATGGTCCGCGGCATCCCCAGTGTTTAAATTCTGTGAAACTGTCAACCCCATAAATATCGTAAGCGGGGTTGCTCCGGGTAAATGCAACCCAAACCAGGTTATCATCCGTGGCGGCAGTGAAACCAGCATCATCAGCTATTACAATCAACCGTATCCCGGTAAGGGATTTGGCGGTAATATGTTTTGTCCAGTTTTCTATGATCGTTGCTTCCTGCGCATAATTTGTAAATGCCGCGCCATCTATCACCATAACCCCCGGTAAAGCCATTTTTGCATGGGTAAACGGTTGTGGCAAACAGATATCAGACGGTAGCTCTTTAGCCAAGTGATGTTGCGGAGCACCCACTGCCGCAAAAACTACTTTTGAACCTGCATTCAACCCATCACCGGTATAATCTAAAGTATCGATAGTGGTATTGGTTTGAAAATGTACATCGCGGGTCCAGTCAATTCGTGCTAACATATGCCCCAAAAAGCCCGGTACGTCATGAATATCTAACCCCGGATCGTCAGCATGAGAAGCTATGAACAGGTATTTAGCCAGGCTTAACTGGTTCTTCCCTAATATCTGGTTAGCGATGGTTAGCAGCTCCTGCGGGCGCTCGGTTTTCTGATAAGGGGTATAACGTTCGCTCCCTATTGCAAATAACAGCGGATGAACGCCTGCTGCATCTACTGCATGTACGGCATGCAGTCCATTTATCTCCTGAGGAATCGCCGAACCGGTTATTTCATGAATGAGTGCACCAAAACTGGTATCCTCCTGGGGAGGACGGCCCACCACGGTAAATGACCAGATGGGATTTTTCTTATGATAGACCTTATGCACTTTCATCAGGGGAAAAGGATGCGTTAAGGAGTAGTAGCCTATATGGTCTCCGAAAGGGCCTTCGGGTTTATTCTCGTTGGGATATACGGTTCCGGTTATCACGAAGTCAGCATCAGCAGATATACAAAATCCTTCTTCATCATAAAAATAACGGAAGCGCCTGTTACCCAGTGCTCCGGCAAAGATCATTTCCGAAAGGCCCTCAGGCAATGGCATCACAGCTGATAAGGGATGAGACGGCGGTCCACCTACAAAGATGGAGACCTTTAACGGCTTACCCAAAGCATTGGCTTTTGTCTGGTGCACCCCTATGCCCCGGTGCAGCTGGTAGTGTAAACCAATTTCTTTATCAGGAATATAATCATTGCCTGAAAGCTGGATACGATACATGCCCAGGTTGGCATGCATTATACCAGGCTGACTAATATCTTCTGAATACACCTGCGGCATAGTTACAAATGCACCACCATCCATAGGCCAGTTTACCACCTGCGGCAGTTCTGTAATAGTAGTTTGCCCATACAATATAGGCGCATTGATTTTCTTCTTCCAGGGCAATGCTCCCAGCGCCGTCATAGACGAGCCTATATAACTCAGTGGTTTTTAAGCACCGACATGGGGTTCATCTTTACATCCACCAGCTTCTTCACATGATCCAATGAATCGCGAAACATAAAGCGCGAACGATCCAGTGTGCCAAAAAGATTAGATACCGCCGGAAATTTACTGCCTTTTATATTTTCAAAATAGAGAGCTGGCCCATGCACATCATAAACTCTCATGTGAATAGCAGCCATTTCCAGGTAAGGATCTACTTCTTCTTTAATACGTACCAGGTGACCATTTTGTTCCAGGTCTGCTACACATGCCGCCAAACTGCTATACCCCATAATGCTTTATACAATTTGCGGCAAAAATAGAACTAAAATCAGCTCGGACAGGTATTATTCCAGCTACCCTCCATCGAATATCCAATGGTTGTAAAAAACAAAGGACAATATATTTCGGGCATTTACTGTTAACTTAGATCACTTGTAAAACAAAACAACTATGAAATCCTTAGTTCTCTGTTTGCTACTGCCTTTTTGTAGTGTAGCCCAAGGCCAGCTTTCCATTAACGATACCATTCAAAAAACAGAAAACAGCCTTGCGCCCAATACGATTTACGGTGACGCCGTTCCCGATCTCAACCTTGAGCAAAGAATGAAAGAAATAGGCATCAAAGGTTTGAGCATTGCGGTGATTAAAAACTATCAAATTCACTGGGCAAAGGGTTATGGATGGGCAGACGAGGCTTCGAAAAGAAAGGTCACCCCCGATACCCGCTTCCAGGCGGCTTCGATTAGCAAAAGCCTTAACAGCATGGGTATTTTAAAGCTGGTGGAAGAAAAGAAAATAGATCCACGGGCTGATATTAATACCCTTTTGAAGAGCTGGCAATTCCCTTATGATTCTAATTCGGGTAAAACAAAGATCAATATATACCAATTATTGAGTCATACTGCAGGACTGAGTGTACATGGCTTTCCTGGTTACGAGCGCGGAACTGAATTGCCTACCCTGCCTCAAATACTGGATGGCCGCTCACCAGCCAACACAAAGGCGGTACGATCGCTGTTTGAGCCGGGGACTAAAGTGCAGTATTCAGGTGGAGGCACTACCCTATCGCAATTAATAGTAGAGGACATTACTGGTCAGCCCTATGAAAAATACATGAAGGAAGCGGTACTACAACCCCTCGGTATGGCTCACAGTAGTTTTGAACAGCCTATTTCTGATACGCTGAATCTGGCTACCGGGTATTATGCCAATGGGAAACCCGTAACTGGAAAATATCATGTCTATCCCGAACAAGCCGCCGCGGGACTTTGGACAACACCGACCGACCTTGCGAAATATATTATTGAGTGTCAGCTGGCCATTAAGGGAGATTCGAAAAAGTATTATCCCAATCGATGATGCTAACCCGTATGACGCCTGTTTTAGGTAATGAGTCTGCACTGGGGGTAGCAATTATATCAAGAGGCGAGCGCAGTTTTTTTATTCATAACGGGGGAATGAAGCATTTCTATGCACTTCTTACGGAACATTCAAAGGTGGCGATGGCATAGTAGTAATGATCAATGGCGAGAACTTTTCGGTAATAAGCGAGCTATTGAATAGTGTGGCAAGGGTATACAACTGGAAGGGATTCTATACGCCATCCATCAGGAAAACCGTAACACTACCAGCCGATGAACTGGCATCATACACAGGAAATTACAAGCTGGATGATGACACCATTACTGTGAGTTTAAAGAACAATAGCCTATACATGCGCCAAAGCAGGTTTCCTGCTGTCAACTACAAAGCAATCTTTGTAACCAACAAGGATTTTGAGTTTGTTGAGATACCCGAGGCAAGATTCGCCTTTGTAACTGAACCAGGTAAGAAGGCATCTAAAATCACCTTCCGCCAGGGTGGAAAGAACTTTGAAGCCATTCGTATTGATTAGTACCTGGCAGACTAACCAAGGGCAGCTTATGCATTTCTGAAAAGCAGGTAGGCTATGACCAGGGTAATAAAGATATTAAAAGTCTGGGCGCCTAAAAATGCCAGCAAGGGCTTGCGGTTATGCGTACCAAATAAATCCCTGAAATTAGTTTCCAGGCCGATGCAGGTAAATGCCAAAGCAAACCAAAAACCCTGTATGCTTTTCAGCTGGGGTTTAACCGCTTCTGTCACATCAGCGCTCACAAAAAAGAAAAGATAACAGATACTAATATAAAGCCTAATACGAACTTAGGGAAACGCTCCCATATAATTTTAAGGGTGGGTTTCTCCTGCTCGCTCACATCTTTTTTGGTATAAGACCAGTAAATAGAAATAGCGAATGCTGCGATACCTAATAACACATTCTGCGAGAATTTTACAATGGTACTTATTTTTAAAGCAGTCTCTCCTACTAATGTTCCGGAGGCTACCACAGCGCCGGTAGTATCGATAGTACCACCCAGCCAGGCACCGGTCACTTCTTCACTCAGGCCCAGTTTATGTGCGATCCATGGCATAAAGATCATCATCGGCGGCACGGCGGTGATCAATACCAACGAAACCACCAGCGACAATTTTTTAGAATCGCCTTTAATAGCACCGGATGTGGCTATGGCTGCAGATACCCCACAGATGGATACGGCGCTGGACAACATCATAGTCAGTTCTTTATCAACCTTCATCCGCTTACAAAGCCAGAAGGAGAAATACCATACGGAAAGCACCACCAGTAAGGATTGGATCAAACCCAGGGATCCTGCTTTCAGGATGTCAGAGAAGATCACACTGATACCCAGTAACACCAACCCAATCTTTACAAAAACTCCGAGGATAGTGACTGGTAGAACCAATCGGGTAGTTTTACCAGGTTACGGATCAATAAGCCCAAAAACAGGCAGAAGATCACCGTTTCCAGGTTCAGTGTTTTAATGCCTTCGTATCCACCCGCTATCGATGCTATAATAGTTAAAATATAAACAACAGGCAGCGACTTTGCAATGCCGCCAACAGGTTTACCCATCAAAACGGCACCAGCTATTGCGATCAGGTAAACGAATACAAACTGGATCAGTAATTTCAGGAAATTATCGCTTGTTAACACGCCCGACACCAGGCTTTGTGCATCGGCCCATTTAAACGCAGGCGCTGCTAGTTTAAGTCCCCAAACAGTGACAATGATAATAAAAAAGCCGATCACAACGGCAGCCCAATCTTCGGTAAGTACGCTTGTTTTTTTCATATTTATCGTTTCGCAGAACCTGTTTAAAAGCTCCGGCAATATTATTTTTTATTTAATAACGGATGTGTTTGATTGCTCCTATATAATTCCGCATAAATAGAATCCTTTCGATCGTCTACGCCCCATAGTATGATGGTTTGCGGGTCGGGGCGTATAAAATCAAATGTCATTTTCTCATCTCTATGATACCTGTTTTTATTGATGAGTTCCAGCCTGTTATTGGCAGTATCTGCATCATAATAATAAAATACCCTGCCCTGCATGCCCGAAAACTCCCAATCTATTTTTACATCCCGCGGCCATTTCGGTTCTTTTGAAAATTCGCCGTTGGCCTCGAGGTGATATCTTCTCAGATCCCCCGCCAATCGAAATGTAGTATTCCATCATAAGGCTCTCCCACCCTCGGATAGCTACCGGCCGAAAACATAGCCATTTGCTGAGGCTTATGCACATATCTCACACCCATGGAAGACCAGTTCTCAAATACAACATCCTGCCACCGAGCTGTATCCAAAGGATTGTAAGGATGCTCGACGCCATTTCGCCTAAATACTTTTACCTGGTAAATACCGCTGCTGTTGGCTAGTCCGGGCGTATTCGGAAGCTTATAAAAATCATTCGTTCTTACAGCTTTCACTTCATACCAGGCGAACAGAACTATCAAAACAAAGTTGAAGACAACCTTAAGTCCTGTACGAGTCCGGCGCTGCCATTTACTCAATACAGGGTAATACAGTGGCACCATAGCATGCTCCTCTCTGATCAATACGCGATAAATATAGGGAAGATATTGCCATAAAACGAATAATGCCAATAATGCCATTAATGCGCTGGGCACGTGCTCCCCGATATCGTATGCATGATTGGATATAGCAATGTTTCCAAATACTACAAAAGCTAATGCCGCACCTATGGCAGTGGTACGTCTGAATAACAATAAAAAACCAGCGATAAACTCTGCAAAGCCCAGCCACACTTCATAAACAGGCGCTACACTCAATACCTCCCAGTACAATCTTTTTACCAAAAAATCTATAAGATTGGTGTTCCAGATGGCTTCAAACTGTTCGGGCATCTGCATTATAAACAATTTCTTATATCCCCAGCTAATGCCGGCATAAGCAACACGATAGCGGGCAAAAACCCTTACCAGGTAATACAAATCATTATAGGAAAGTCTCTTTCTGTCAAACCTGCTCCAAATTACAGCACCTAATAAAGCCACACCTGCTACCAGCACCCAATTGATATAGCTGGCGGCACCGAAAAACCCGCTTTCTGAGTATATATTTAAAAACTGCGGATTAAAAAAGCTGCTAACTCTGTAAGATGGCGGTAATTTAAATTAAGCCAATCAAAATGCAGCAACATCACATAGTACCCATAATCAGTAGGTACACTCATGATGGTAAAAAAATAAATGCAAAGCGAAAAACTGATCGCTGCCTCGCCGTCCAGGGTTGCTTACCAGCTTGTTGGATCTCGGCTATGGGCTGTGGCAAAGTGAATACACCATCTTTCATAAGTCATGTTTTAGGGTGTCCAGATATTTTGCTGGTTACGTCCCTGGTATACAAGATATTGTTTGGGTCTCCTGGTTAAAAGCATAGAGATCGGCTGTCCATATTCATTATTACCTTTCAACAATATTTCGTTTGCGTCCAGACGTTGATAGTGCAGCTGAAGTACCTGGCTTTCGTACACTTTGTTTTTATTCTTCAGCATTATTATTTTATTGACACTGTCTATTTCATAATAAAAATGTCTTCGTCCGCCTCCGGTGCCTGCCGACTCATAGGTTCTGTCAATATCTTTATATTGCTTACCTCTGCCCGCCTCGCCATGTATATCAAAAGTGTTGAATACGGTAAACGATAGTGTAGACCATTTCTCCAGTGTTACATCCTGCCATCGTAAAGAATCTACAGGAGAATAAGGAACTACGGTATCATTCACTTTAAAGTCTGTAACCGTATAAAGTCCCCTGGCATTGGCCAACCCGGGGTTCTGAGGAACTTTATAAGAATCGTTGTGATAATTATCCCAATGCAGGTAAGCGCTAATTACGAAGAAGAATAGAAAAATAAAGCTTTTGAAAGCTACCCTGAACCATTTTTCCCATGGCCTGCTGAATGGATAATAAACTATTTTGAGCGTAGTGCTTTTTTCATGAACAATGAGGTTCCAGATAGGTGGTAAATACCTCCATAGCACGAAAGCTCCGCCTATTATGTAAAAAGATGCTAATAAGTGAATCCCTCCGTCATAAGTATGATTGGCCAGGGCTATTACCCCGATCATCGCAATACTTAAAGCAGCTCCTATTGCTCTCGTTGGTCTGAACAAAAGCGCGAACATGATCACGAGCTCCGCATAACCGGCATAACGTTCAAAATTATGAACAAAGCTAAACTGTATCCAATACAACTTCTGCGCTACAAAGTCGCCAAAAGGAGTGTTTAGCTGGGTCAATGCCAGGTCGGGCATTTGCGAGGGAAATATTTTGGAAAAAGTAAGGCCCTGTAATCTTACGATCATAGCGTAGCTTACCAATACTTCCAGGAAATAGTAGAGCAGGTTATAATTTTTTGATTTACGATCCAGCAAGGTCCATATTAAAGCGCCTGCTACTCCCAGTACCCATGCTATAAACCAGTTGATATAGCTCCAGGCGCCGTACTCTCCGGTTTCAGGGTAGATCACATAATCATACTGTTTCTTCTCAGGCGCACCTCCTGTATCATTGCCGCCCGGTCTTTTTGTGGCTACTTCTATGATCTTAAAACTTGATCCGCTTAAAGAGCCCATATCTCTTATATGCAGATGTTTCCAGTCGGTTGTAACCCATTTCTGATAATACTTTGCATCCGTGGGAATGATCATTATTAAAAAAACACAAAGCATACCCGGAATATAAATTTCTGCGACGGGCTCCATACTGCAGATACCCGATTATTGATTTGATTGTCTGTAGTCATGGCATTATAATTTAACAGGTTTACGCCTTCCTTCAAACAACAGGTATTTTTTATTGATCCTGTTTAGTTCAGCATAAACAGAATCTTTCTCTTCATTAATTCCTCTTATAATGATGGTATCCTTACCCACTAACTCATAACTCAGTTGAAACCGTTCTTCTTTATGATTCTTATTTTTATTGGCAAGAGAAAGTCTCTGATTCACGGTATCCGAGGCGTAAGAAAAATATCGCCTTCCCCTACGCCGGCCGATTCAAAGTTTCTTTCATGATCATTGTTGGTAAATTGGTCGCCTAATCCATCGTCTATTATAATCGGCTTTGCCGTTTTAATACTTAGCGTCGCCCATTTTTCAAAAACGACGTTCTGCCAGCGGTTCAGATCGGTTGAAGAATAGGGTATTTCCTGGTTATTCCATTTAAATACCCTCACATTATAAAATCCATAAGCCCCCGCCAATCCTTTAGCAGCAGGATATTTATAAGGAGCTGTTGTATAATTATGATAGGCTGCTACACCCAGCCATACAATAAAAATGGCAATTAATGGCCGGCCGATCTTTTTAACCCATTTCTCCTTTGAGGTAAATACCGGACGATAGGTATTGGCAATGGTATACTTACCAGCAACCAATAAATTGTATAGCCGCGGTGCATCATACATAAATAATACAATGGCGAAAATGGTCAACTGTAAACTGTAGGCTTCATGACCCATGCTATAGGCGATATTGGAAGCGAATACATTTCCATAGTATCCTGCCAGCACGCCCGCGCCGAATGTGGTCGTTTTTCTAAACAGCAATAAAAACCCTGAAAGCAATTCCACTCCTCCCAGGAAAACTTCAAATGGAGGCGCTATTGCAGTAGTATGGAAGTATATTTTCCAGGGCAGAAAATCGCCATATGCTGTATGAAGATTACCCAGACTGGGGTAAGGCATTTGTAGCGGAAAGAGTTTGATAAAACCATACGATATCGCCGCCAGTGCAAGCCGGTAGCGAAGCAGTATACGAAGCCAATAATACAGCTTATCGTAGTCGAGGCCTTTAAACCTGCTTATCTTCTCAAAAAGAAAAGCGCCCGCTAAAGCAATACCTGCAATGATCAACCAGCTCCAATAACTATTTGCTGTACCAAAAACCGGCGTGTAATTGGCTAATTTAAAAAGAATGTAAAAGCCTTTATCACCGGCAGGAGTCTGTAATATATCCTGGTAAAATTTATAATCGAGAGGAACAACCTGTATCAAAAAGAACAGGAACAAAAAGCGCAATACCCACTTGTTTATATTGCTCCATTGCAATGGCGACGAGAGATTCAGAAAGCTCATGTTTGCTCGTTTAAAAGTTAGTAGCCCGGGTTTTGTTCCAGGTTAGGATCTAATTGAATTTGAGTTACCGGTATCGGGAACAGGTACTCGTGATCGTCGACTTTTACATTGGCATCCAGCGCTTCCAATACAACTTTTGCACGGCCAGTTCTTGCCAGATCATACCAGCGATGGGCTTCAAAAGCAAATTCGTACCTGCGCTCTTCTTCTATCGCCCTTAAAACTTCAGTTTGTGTAGTTGCAGCAGCCGCCGCAAGACCGGCCCGGTCGCGCACCTGGTTCAAATCAAACAAGGCGCCGTCAGTGGCTGATAAATTATTGAGCTGGGCCTTTGCTTCAGCCCTTATAAGGTACATCTCTGCGATTCTTAAAATATAGGCCGGATCAGAAGCATCTTTCCGGTAATACAGATTGCCATACCAGTTAGTAATACCACTTTGTGTAATGCTACCTATTAATGCAGAACGGCCTCCACCGATTGCGGGATTGTTCAGCAATTGTACAAACCGGTCATTGGGCGCATAGCGGTACTGACCTCCGTTAGAGGAATGCGCCATTTGCAGGCGGGTAGAATTAGGATTTTGCAAGCTGAATTGCAGTTCGAAAATAGATTCCTGAGTTGCGATCACGTTATTGGCAAACCAGGTGCTGTAAGGCTTCAGTAATTTATAGTCAGCTGTTTTATCGATCAGCTTTGTAGCATATTCTTGAGCTTGCGCCCATTCTTTTTATATAAATGCAGCCTGGCTCTCAAAGCCCATACGGTTCGGCGTGTAGCCCGGATGCGGTTTACGGCATCAGGCAATACTGTCTCCGCTTCTTCCAGGTCTTTCAATACCTGCGCATAAGTATCTGCCAGTGAGCTTCTTTTTATAGCAGGCCGGTTTTGCAGGGAAGTAGTTGGTTCCAGTACTATCTGAACACCTCCCCAGGCTCTTGCCAGGTCGAAATAAGCCAACGCTCTGAGGAATTTCGCTTCACCTATATATTGATTTTTTAAGGCCGTTGTAAGCGCCGGATCGTTAACCGAAGGCACTTTGGTGATCACATGATTCGCCCGGTTGATCGCACTATAAATAGCTACCCAGGTAGTATTAAATAATACATCATCTGACCTGAAGTTTACATTTACAAAGTTGGCAGAGCCGCCAGTTGTAAGATTCTTAATATCTCCGCTGGGGAAATAGCCGAAAGTCACGTAGTTCTCGCCATAGTACCCGATATTTCCCATTTGCCTGTACACGGCCCTCAGCGCGGTTTCGCTGGATGTTTTGTCAAATATGGTTGTTTCATCGGATACCGCGTTAACCGGCTCCACGGTCAGGTATTTTTGCAGGAACCCAGCACTATTGATATAGCAACAAGGATTGGAATAATCAATTTCATCGTCTTCGTATTTGAATAATTATAAGGGTTACAGGGAAACATTTAATCCAAACTGCACGGTACGTGGCTGAGGAGGAGTACCGTAATCATATCCCTGGATATTCTGTGTTCCCAGATTGGATTCCGGATCAGCACCGGTGTATTTAGTGAATAGCAGAAGGTTACTACCCGTTAAATAAAACCGAACCTTACTGATATTAATGCGGTCTGTTAATGTCCTGGGTAAAGTATATCCTAGTGTTAATGAACGTAATCTTAAATAGGATGCATCTTCGAAGAAACGGCTGTTCTCCTGTCTTGAATAATTAGCGGCCGTGAGCCTGGGAGTTTCAGTAACCTGGCCCGGTGTGGTCCAGCGATCCAGCTGGCTGGCAAGTAATACTCTTCCCGCATCGAGGGTGCCTCCCGTCTCGCCGAGCATCCGGTTATGATTCCATATGAAATTGCCGTAAGAGAAAGTAAAGAATATATTAAGGTCGATGCCTTTATAACTGAAACTATTCGTTAACCCGCCAAAAGTTTGGGCCAGGTACTGCCCACAATCTGCCGGTCTTCAGCGGTGATCTTACCATCGCCGTTATAATCATCAAAAATGGCATCACCCGTTTGCGGATCTACCCCTAGTTGTTTATAGAGCCAGTAAGAATAAAGCGAACTGCCTTGCTGCAACCGGATCAGGTCACGACCGGCAAAGGGAATATCAGCAGGTATTCTCTCAATGGTATTTTTGTTACGGGCTACATTCAGGTTGGTATTCCAGGTAAACTTAGTGGTTTTAATATTTACGGAATTAATCGCCAATTCAAAACCCTTATTGCTGATCTCTCCATAATTAGTAAGATAAGAGGAGAAACCCGAAATGCCCGGCGTTGCTACTAATAATAAAGCATCCCTTGTATATTTATTGTAATAATTAAACTCTATCGTTAACCGGTCTTTTAGTAAACCAATATCTACCCCGCTACTGAACTGTTCTGTGCTTTCCCATTTTAAATCGGGATTAGCTATTTGCAAGGGACCGGTACCCGGTAACTCTGTACCACCGGCAACATCTGCATAACCAAACCCGCCGGTCCATAAGCCCTGAGAAGCAAAGTCATTGATGCCACTCTGGTTACCCGTGGTTCCATAACTGATCCTGAACTTCAGGTTCGAAATGGCAGATACATTATCCTTAAAAAGTTCTCTTCGTTGGCGCGCCACGCAAAGCCAACTGCGGGAAAATAACCCCAGCGATTGTTGACCCCAAACTTAGACGATCCGTCGGCCCTTATAGTCAGCTCAGTGTAGTACTTATTCGCGTAGTTATAATCTACCCTGGAGAAGAAAGAAGCCAGGTTGCTGTTATTTCTGAATTGAGATGCTGTTTGCGTGGCTGCAGCAGATATTTGTGTATAAGAATTATTGGGAAAGTTAGTACCGGTAGCAGACACATTCTTCACTTCTACGTTCTGTAGCGTGTTACCCACCAGTATCCCAAAGCTATGCCGGTCGATCTTATCGTTATAGCTTAAGGTTTGTTCATTGATAGAAGTAGTTGCTTTAGTTACACTTTGCGTGCCGCGGCCCCCGTTATTACCCAGGATGGTACGTGTGTCCCAATACTCATTCTCCTCATAGTCATTATAGTCAACGCCAAATGTTGATTTAAAAGTAAGCTTAGGCGTTATTTTATAATCAAGATAAACATTACCGATATAATGATAGCTATTAGACCATAAATTAACCGTGTTGGTGAGTACCGATATATTGTCGAAATTCACCCATTTCAGCGGCGTTCCGTCCTGCGAAAAAATGGGAAGATAAGTTGGAATATTTAAAGAAGCCTGTAATAGTGTGCCATTGGCTCCGTTAGCAGGCCGGGCCTGGTTTCTGTAGCTTTTGCTAAAACTGTTACTGGTTCCAATGGTTATTTTGCTATTGATCTTATGGTCGAGGTTTACTTTGAAACCACCTCTTTCAAAAGACATCGGCTTCCATATCGATTCCTGTTTGGTATACCCTCCGCCGAGGTAGAATTTGGTTCTTTCTGAACCACCCTGCAGGGAAATATCATAGTTGCGCAATTGCGCAGTACGGTTCAGGTAGCTCATCCTATCGTAGGTTGGCTGATTTTCCGGAAGCCCTCTTCCTGCAACACCGTTAATAACAACTGCCGGATCCCTGAAGGGCTCAGGAGTACCCATATTACGATTATACTCGTTAATTAGTAAAGCATGTTCGGCACCGGTTGTGGTTTTCCAAACCCTGTCAGCGGGAGCCCAGGCAAAACCTTCTGATCCATTAAAATGAATTCTTGTTTTCTGATTATAGTTGCCTCTTTTGGTGGATACCAGCACCACGCCATTGGCACCACGGGAACCATAGATCGCTATAGCGGAGGCATCTTTTAAGATCTCTATACTTTCAATATCAGCAGGATTGATATCAGCTAAAGGAGAAGTGCCACGCTCCTGCGCAATGTTTTGCAAACTAGAGTTATTAATAAACACGCCATCTATAATGTATAAAGGATCGTTAGAGGCATTAATAGAAGTTGCACCACGAACCCGGATAAAAACATCAGATCCCGGTACGCCGGTATTGGTATTAATTTGCACGCCCGCAGCCTTACCCGCCAACTGCGCATCAAAGCTGGCCTCCGGTATGAGTTTGGTATCGGTAGGATCTACTTTGGCTACTGAGCCCACCAGGTTCTTTCTCGACTGTGTACCATATCCCACCACCACTACATCATCGAGGTTATTATTCGTTGCCTTTAACTTTACTGATACCGGTGAGCCATTGGCTACCTGTAGTTTCTTTTCATATCCTACAAAAGTGACAATAATGTTATAGGGGAATTTTTGCCCGGTTCTTAATTCAAACCTGCCCTTTTGATCGGTGGTGGTTTGATTGGTGACCCCTTCTATTATAATATTGGCGCCTTCGAGTGGAAGGCCTGTAGCTTCATCTACCACTGTACCTTCCAGAACGGAATTGACAGTTGCCGGATTTTGTGCATATACAATATTCCCGGGAAAAGGGAAAGACATAAATAGAGCAGTATCAGACTGCCGGCTTTGTAAAACTTGGAAAACATTTATTTGTAATTTTTAGATCGGCCATTTACAACGGGCAATCACCTACATGACCAGGCGGCTGATCCGGGCCAGGTAGCAATAAACATTGCGCGTTGCCTAACGTAAACAGCAAAAGGAGTATACACCTGTCATCTGGCATCAGATCACAGCAAGACAACTGCTTTTACTGCAGTTAAAAACTATAGGTAACTAAAATGAAAGAATGTAAAAAGGGTTATTTACATTGAACAGGTACAACAACAATGTGAAATAGAATCGCCGGAAAGCGGCATTTCTAACACCATGTCCACCTCATAATTAATAGCACATTCTTGCAAGTAAATTGCAGGGATTTTCAAACTATTCATGTTGTTTTTTAGTTTAGATGGTTTGCTGCCGTGGTTGACAACATTAGTCCACTTAAATGATAGACAAATATAAGACGTTTTAACCAGTATTGATTAATTTTGGTAAAAAAGTTTATGAAACCCTTATTGATGGCGGGTTACAGCCGGTACATGGTTTTCCAAAGCAGCACTGATGTACCTGCAATTAGTTGTAAAATGGCGGCTAAATGGTAAATTTCCACATAGGTTAATTATATATCTGACACTACCATTCAGGCCGCAATTGGTTTTTTCATAGTTACCGGGCGAGGTGGGCAATTTAGTGTTTGCGCTATGAAATCAGCTACCTCATCTCCCGGGTTGCGACAGGAGAGTCGCTCCTTAACCTGCAATTCCCACTCACTAACAGCAGCATCAACCGACTTACCATAACCCAGCACACCCTCTTACAATCGGGCCCTAAAAGGCAACAATAGCCCGATCCCTCCTCCCATATAACAGGTCGTAAATGTTTTATTAAACCAGGTAAATCATTGCGTTCATAATCTATGCGCACCTGCATTTCATTGGGTATCATCATCTGTGTCATCGTATTTATTTTTAGATGTACTATAGCAAGGCTTAACGCAAGTTGCGTACCAATCTACCCGAAAATAAAAACGACCACTGTGATTCCCCAAACTGTAGCCTCCGTTACACAAAACAAGAGCTACTACGTAAAACATGCAGCTATTATACCGTCTTTCTTTTTATAAAACTAAAAGGAACTTTGAAACGTTCTGTATCATTCTTCAACAGTTTGGATGCCGCGGCTTCTCCCATTTTTGCAAAGTCGGTAGTAACAACGGTTACATGAAGCAGGTCTTTTAAAACGGTTTCGTTAAAGGAAATAATACCGATATCTTTAGCCAGCTTTAGTCGTAGCTCTTTCGCTTTTTTCATCAGGTGCGCTAAATCAGATTCAGAAGTCTCGATGTAAAGCGTAGCCGGTTGTAACGTCAGTTCCTCAGCGCCCGCAGCTACTTTAAATCCTTTTTTATGCTTTTGACAAAATCTCCTGATGCCCTTTATGATTTCGCGCGGGTGAAACTCATCGCTTCGTAAAATCACCACCAGGTTATCATATTTCTCTATGAGTTCCGGTTGTGACATCAGGGCCTCAAAAATATCATTTTCAAAGTCCTGGTACACTTCAACGGAATGATCGAGCCCTGCAATTTTTTTATCCAGAACGGTTAGCTTCCCTGAAGGAATGTTTTTCAGCAATGCAACTACTTTCTTTTGATCGGTATCGTGGGTAAAATGCGGCATGATCACAAAGTGATCGTATTGGTTCATTTTGCTTTCTACAATATCTTTCAGGATATCGAGGCGGTAATGATGAATCTGCAGATCTACTACAGCCTTATCACCCAGGGTTTCCACGAAGCTGTTGTATACAATTTTTTTGTAGGCGCTGATCTTATTCATAACCAGCAATACCCTTAGCTTTTTCGAAGGAACTCCTCTTACAAAATAACCCCGTCCCTTAATGGACACGATATACCTTTGATCTTTTAATATCTGGTAGGCTTTCTCTACTGTATCACGCGCCACATTGTAAGTTCTGCTACAATCGTTTATAGAGGGAAGCTGATCATCTTTTTCAAGCCACCTTTTACGATCTCTTTTTTAAAAGTATCGGCCACCTGCTGAACTCGGGACAGATGCCAATCCTTTGTTATGTTCAACTTTTTTCGGTTCTGGTTCTCATAATTATTTCATTTGCTTGCAATCGCTTTGTTAGTCAGCAAATTTAATAGTATTGAGCGATCCGGAATTGTTTAAGCCGGTAAGATTATTGATCCCTTAACATTCTAATGAACTGTCAACGGCAAAGACAGTATGCATGCACCGATACTTTTTCACAAAGCTATTTTCATGATCTGTAGTGTCTCTGTATCTCCTTCCCCAACGTACTGATTATAAACGACTGATTTTCCGTCCGGGCTAAATGAGGGAGCACCTGCAATCTTCATCGCCCCAGGCGCATTGCGGGTCAATGCCCTTGAATGTCCCTCATTCAAATCATGCAGGTAAACATTATTGTCACTTACCAATACGATTGCATTCCCGGTAGCATTCAGGTTAAATGTATAATCTATCGGGAAGGCAAGATGGGTAATATATACTATTGCGCCATTTGTGAGGTCGCAACGGATAATTTGTGCCCTACCCTCAGTATCGTCAGCCAGCGCATAAACAAACCTGCCATCTTTTGAAGATCGTAGCCAGTGCCGCAGTTTTGAAAGCCCTTTTACAGTTCGGGTAATACGGTGCGCTTTAACACCCTGCGGCACTCGCGGACGGGTTCCTTTTATTCCTGTGGCAGCCGGGTCAGCCACTATCATCCCTGTGTCTATTTCTGCCATATAAATTTCTGTAATAACCTCATTATTTGTATTCGCCGTATTACCCTGAAAAGCTATAATATAGGGAGACCGGCTCCCATTGCTGATCCAACACTCATCAAAAGCTTTACTGATCTCATCAGAACCGGGCAAGGGATGGGCGACTACATCTGCTATTACTGCTGCGTACATTTGGCCATTACTATTTCCAGGATACTCTTCAACAGTAACAGGACGCCCCGCATCAAACATCACTCCCACTGTTCTGAGGTCAGGCTCTGTTAATGCATCATTATAAGTAAAGCTGATGAGCTTCCCATCCGGGCTCCATCCATGCGCATGGGTACCGCCGCGTAAGGAGCCAACCGTATAAGGTGCTGTCACGTCACGCGCATCCATAAACACAGGCTCCATAGGCTTATGTATATTCACCAACACACCTGTGCGCCGGCTGATTGCATAGGGAAATTCTTTTGAAGCATCCGGGAGCCCGTGAATAAAGACCACTTCGTCTGCTACGGGACTAAAAGAAGCGGCACCTACACCCGGCCCGTATACCGATGCATTGGTTGTTTGATAAATGATCCGTTCCTCTCCCGTATGTACATTAACAATACCTATGACAGAAGTTTCACCAATTTTAGTATCCTCATTTCTGCCATCAAAAACGATCCATTGCCCGTCTTTTGAGAAAACACCGCTATGATGTAAGGTATGACTGGAAGCGGAAAACGTAAGCTGCCGGATCTTATGACCCTGACTATAGGAGTTCATTATTAGTATCAGATTTAGTGACAAAAGCAACCATTGTAAGCCTGCCCGTTTCATCAGTATTTATTTTTTGCGAAAACCCGGAATGCGATGAAAAGTAAGAAAATTAGCATCGTGGTTATTATGCGCATTGGCCTTACCATCAAAAAAGAAGTACGTGACAAGACTATAATATCGTCCCCTTCAATAAGCCAGTCTACATACTGAAAGCCATGTTTTAATACATCCTCATGCTCCAATACCAGCTTTACATCTTCCCAATGCAAAAGATCTGCCGACCGGCGTAATACCAGCACATTTCTGAAGGATGCGGGATTACGGTCGGGATATTTGTCGCGATACTTTTGTGGTATTGAATTGGTCAATGTCCAGTAACTATTAGATAAGGAATCATATCTTATGACAAATTTTTTACTTCCGCCTTCAAAGGGAACAAACCCTTTAGCCGGATCAAAGCTTAATTGCTTACCATCATCCGAAACCGCCACCATGGCTGCTTTTTCATTAAAGTCCCTGCGGTTATCCACCCGTAATATGTTCCACAATTTACCGGCAGGTCCCACAACGAAATTACCTTCCAGCCAGCCACCAAAATTGCCGCCGAGATAAGTGCTATCGTACAAGAGTGTATTGCTGGTTGACCAGGAAGAAGCTTTCAAAAGATCGGCGTTGATTGGTGCTGACATGACCATGGCTCCATAGCGTTTACCCCATTGAAGAATGGGGCCGTGAGCTGTTTCCATAGGTCGCCATAACCGGCCTTTATAGGCAATTACCGGAACCGGCGCACAATGAAATTCGCCGGTTAATAAAACTCCGTTCTCTTTATTGGTCGGATGCGTCCAATGCGCTCCCCTGTCTGCAGACCGCCTGATCATTACGGAGCCATGATGCCTGTCGGGACCGATAAGATATAATTCATTACCTGATACAAACAAAGAACTCCAGAAAGCGCCACGGATCTGGCTGATCAGCTTCCATGATCTGCCCTTATTATCTGAACGAAAGATGCGTGTTTCTGCCTGCGACCATTCCGTACTCTGAGGTCCAAAAAAATCATGGGCAGCGATATAAGAGCCGTCGGGAAGGACCGTTAAGGAAGGCGAACCTATATATTTCTCCGATGCTGCAGGCTGATGACACACGACGACTCCAGGCGGTACTGTTTGAGCCAGCCCTTGCCCCCATACAAAAAATAATATTACTAACGCCCGTATTTGAAGTCTACTCATTATCCCAGTGTTTTGAAAATCAAAAATAACGCAATGAAGCAGGCATTTATTTCCCAGCTGCTAGGCTGCTATTTCCTTTGCATACTTTCTCTTGTATTCTACAGGAGTCAACTGCATCAGCTTTTTAAAATGCCGGTAGAAATTAGCCACATTGTTAAAACCACATTCAAAGCAAATGGTAGCTATTGAATAGCGGTCTTCAATGATCATGCGGCAGGCGAAGTTTACACGCACCTGTATCAGGAAATCAAAATAAGTGGTTTTGGTAGTACTTTTAAAGTAACGGCAAAACGAAGTAATGCTCAGGTTGCTTACCGCAGCTATCTCCGCCAGGCTGATCTCTCTTTTAAAATGTTCGAGCGTATACGCATGCACCCTATCCAGGCGACAGGCATCTTCCTGGTCACCCTTGTATTCAGATTCAGTGCTCGCGATCAGGCTGTATTCTTTTGAGCCTGCAATCAGGTTCAGTATCTCCAGCAAGATCAATACTCTTTTAAAATGTTCAGCCGTTAAAGCCTGCATCATTAACTGCTCTACCTGTTGCCGGCAGCCTCCATTTAATTGCAGACCTTTCTTTGCCATATCGTACAGGTTACGAATATGCACCAGCTCCGGATGGAAAAAAATCACGGCCAAAGCAGTCCTTCTTAAACTGGATAATGACGGCCTCAACACCTGCACCTTCTTTTTCCCGGGCACGCCAGGCATGTGGCAGGTTTTCACCCAGTAGCAGTATATCGCCGGCCTCAAAACTGGCTACTTTATCACCAATAAACCGGATGCCCTCTCCTTTGAGTGTTAAATGAAGCTCCAGGTCGGTATGATAATGAACTGCCCGGCCAAAATTGGGCGCTATATCGTGGCGAACCAGGAAACTGCTTTGAAAAGGTTTGGCTACTTTATGAAAATGGGCCTTCATGATGATGATTTAATGGATTAGTAAAAACGATGATTACCTGGTCATTAATTCTTCTATAATATCGCTCAACCCGGCGGGAGACATTTTAAAGGTATAATAGTAATGTTTACCGGCAGGATCATTTTCCCAGACATTCTTCCCGTTATCGAGCAATACAAACCTTCCCCGCACTGTATTAAAATAATTTGCGGCGCCCCTCACCCCTGCGAGCACGGCCGTTTGGTCCCAGCTCATTCTGCCCGATGAATCTATCGGCGCCATAGGGATACACCTGGCATACACATCTTTCACCGGGCTTCTAGATATCTTTTTGTTCTGCGACAGATTTAAACCGGTATGAACTTCGTTACCAATTTCCCAACCACTAAAATAAACCGGTGTAGGCCAGTTTTGAATTGCATAAGCGGCCGATACCGTATCCTTGTAAACATTAAACTCCCTACCCGAAGGAAAGCGACCGGCCATAGACACCAGGTGTTTTACTTTCTTTTCAACCAGTTCCTTACCTGTTAAAGGGCTGATCTTATCAGCGGGTGAATGCAGCAGATCGGAAAGGTTAGTAAGAAAGCCTACCGCTATAACGGTGATGCTGGTATCTGCTGCTTTGGCTAATAGTTCTCGGTAAACTTTCACCGCATCCGGAAACTCATCATTGGCTTTGTTCCGATGCGGATATTTTGTCATCAGCTCCTGTGGCCATTTTTGAGAAGCGCCCATACTTAAGGCCATAAACTTAGGAACGCCAACAGCTATTCCCGGCCGCTTAAAATAAGTATTGAACAACTGAAGGGTTGGCCCGGTAAGATAGTGATGATTGCAGGATATGGTTGCGAGTATCTCGGCCTCGCCTTTATCAGCCAGGCTATGCAATACAGCCATGGCTCCTACGTCATCATAATCAGGTCCTATATCCGTATCCAGTATAACTTTTACGGGTTTTTGTCCATTTGCCTGAAGAATAGCACCGGTGAGCAGTAACAGGCACCCAGCCCTTTGTAATAGGTTTATGAATGTCATAGTTTTTCCAGTTTTGCGGGATCAACAATAGCAAATTTTACTTTCCGGCGGTTCCAGGTGTAGGTGATATATACCAGTCCGTCTTTACCCTGTATGATCGCGGGGTAAGAAAACTCCCCCGTTCATCTTCCAACGTAACTACGTTCTTCCAGCTCTTACCATCCTTACTAATAGCCAGGTTTAAGGGAGACCTTTTGCCGCCCCATTGATTGCCCGTTTTACCAATATGATTATAGATCAGTAACTGTACACCATTCTTTAAAGTAACCGCATCAGTGCCCGAATTGGGATTAGGTAACACATTAGCCTCCAGTGCCGACCAGGTCTTGCCTCCATCATCCGACCAGCTGCTGATCACGCCATCGTCTTTGCTACGTGCCAGAAGCTGCAGGCGGTTGTTCGGGTAAAATAATACACTGGGTTGGATCGCGTTAATGGAAGAGGCAGTGTCGATACTACCTGTTTTAGACCAGGTCTTGCCCCAGTCCTTCGTCATTTCAAAATGCATACGCCATCCTGCGCCAGAAGTTACTTCTGTGCTGGAAGGGCAAAGCAATACACCATCTTGTAACAATACCGGCTTATTCTTAACAGGTCCTAAGATATCTTCGGGCAGTCTGCGCGGCTCAGACCAGGTTTTGCCGTTGTCTTTTGAGGTGATCAGTTCTCCCCACCAGGTTTGCGGGCTGGGACCTACTTTGTAAAATAATAACAGCGGACCATTTGGCGCCTGGTATAATACCGGGTTCCAGCAGGGGTAACGTTTCGAGCTATGTTGTATGCCATTGGCCACTGAAACAGGAGCTGTCCATTTGCCTTTTACCCGGCGCGATACCCAAATTTCTACATCGGGGTTTTGCTCCTTGGTTCCACCGAAATAAGCAGCCACTAATCCACCGGGCGTTTGTTCAACAGTGGAGGCATGACACTCAATAAACGGCGCTTTTTCATATAAAAACTCTGATTGTATTACCGCATTTTGCTGTGCTAAACTAACCGCGCAACACAAATGCAGGAACATTAAAATAAAGGATAAACGTATCATATTTGTTTGAATTTAATAACCGGCATTTTGTGTAAGCTTTACAGAAAAGTTGGCGTCAATTGCACCTTGTGGAATGGGATACAAATTGTGCTTTTCTGCAATACTGTTCCTGGTTTCTGGTTTCATATTGTATTTCTTCACTCGCTCTACCAACATGCCCATACGGCATAAAGTGCGCTTCCGGGGTTCTTCTGCCATCAATTCTCTCCCGCGCTCATCCAGAATATAGTCGAGGGTTACATCTGCTGCTGCTACCGGTTTAGCATTGGCCCTTTCTCTAACCAAGTTAATGCTGGAAGCAGCATTGGCTTTATCGCCTTTTCGAAGATAGGCTTCTGCCCTGAGTAGATAAGTTTCTGCCAGGCGATAGATGATCATATCTTTCCCGCTGCGTCCATTGGTTAATACCCCCTGCCAGGATTTGCCTTCGACTTTTCTCACATAAGGATATAAACGCTGCATAGTGTCTAATGGTGTATTGCGGGGTTCCACCTTTTTCCAAAAGAAGCGGAAGCCGGGTTATTATACCAAAATTCTCTCTTGATATTGTAGGTAGAATTTCTCATATCATTATTCCAATCGCTCAGCCACAGATCGTAAAGAAAGTAGGGATTCGGTCTCATAATAGCCACGCCTCTCAATAAGCTGTCGGCGTTCAAAGCGAATCCTAAACGTCCAGCCGGATCAGTAAATTGTACCATAAACGGTAACCATCCTCTGGGTGAATGATTACCACCCAGACTGCCACCGCCTCCGGGGGTAAATTCTTCAAACTGCCAAACCCAGATCGATTCCATATTTCCTGTACTACGGTTTTGATTTCCCTGGATAAACAAATCGGAAAAAGCATCACCCGGCTTATCCTTGTTCACGCCAAAACGTTCTTTCATCAATCGATAGGTTCCTGAATTAATCACCCTGTCTGCCGCTTCGATAGCTTTATCATATTGCCCCAGACTGATATACGCTTCTGCCAGCAAATGATCCGCTGCCCCTTTAACGATCCTGCCTTCCTTATTTTTTGCTACTGTAACGGGCAACCATTGAGAAGCAAACTCCAGGTCTTCTGAGATCAGCTTGTAAGCATCTGCCCTGGGAGAACGTACAAAGTCCGTTTTGGGTTCCTTATAAAACCGGTCCATAATACAGATATCGCCATACAAATTAGCCAGGATATTATGACCATAAGCTCTGAAGAACCTGGCTTCTGCTATGATGGCATTCTTTTGCGCTTCGGAAGAAAACACACCGGCATTCTCAGGCTTAGAAGCCTCTTCAATGATCAGGTTGGCATAAGGAAGAATAGACGTATAGCACCAGTTATAGGTTCTGGAAGCCGCCGCTGTGGCAGGTGTTAAATAAGTTTCATAATTCACAAACTGGGTTACAGATAATTGCCCTGAGGTACAAAGATCCGTACCTGTAAACATATCGAAGTAACGATACAGGTCATCACCGGTTAATTCTTCCCGCGTATAATAGTGCAGGGAGGTGATCAGGTTTTCATAGCCATTCACATCCTTCAATACATTTTCCGGGCTGAGATCCGAAAGCGGCGTCTCATTCAGAAAAGCATCTTTATTGCAGGATAACAGTATACACCAGCTTAAAAATATTATTAAATAAGTTCTCATATTTTCTAATTTTCTAAATTTAAAATCCAAGATTAAGACCAACAGAAATGGTACGAGGCATGGGATACAGGTTATCCCTCGATGTCTGACCACTTTCCGGATCAGCTCCTATCCAGTTGGTGAAGGTGTACAGGTTTTTAGCAGCTACAAATACTTTCAGATTTGCCACTTTTACACGATCGAGCAGGGCACGTGGAAAATTATAAGAAAGCGCTACATCCTGTATACGAACAAAGTTGCGGCTCAGGTAATAATTGTGCCCGTATTTGTTTTCATGGAAGAGCGAAGGCCTCGTATTGGATTTGTTTTCCGATGTCCACCAGCCATAGTCAATGAAATTAAGCGAACGTTCTACCGGCCCTCTGCCAATCAATCCAAAATCGGAGATCCACCCACTCATACCATTCAGGAAAACAGACAATGTCAGCCCCTTATAAGAGAAGTCATTCAACAATCCCCAACGGATCTTTGGCTGTTGTCCCTGGCCAATAATAGTGCGGTCATCTGCTGTAATGACACCATCACCGTCGATATCTTTTACACGCACATACCCTGGTTTATATCCGGCAGGTATATCCGTATCCCCTTCCTGGTAAATGCCATCAAAAACATAATCAAAATAAGAATAAATGGGCTGGCCGATAAACCAGCGGTTACCTATATCATCATCTTCTTTACCATCCCCATCGGTATCGGAGCCGTAAAGATGCACAATGCGGTTTTTATTACTGGAGAAAGTAATGGAAGAGCGCCATTCAAAGTTTTTAGTCTGGATATTGCTGGTATTTAAAGTAATCTCTATACCGCTGTTATCCACCTGTCCGAGATTAGTCCATACGCTCGTGAACCCAGTCATCCTTGGCAGGTCTCTTGTCACCAACAGGTCTTTGGTCTTCATATGGTAATACTCTATCGTTCCCCCTATCCTCCCTTTGAGCAGCTCAAAATCTACACCGATATTCGTGCTGTAAGTGGTTTCCCATTTCAAATCGCTGTTAGCCATGTTCATTGGATAGTAAGCCAGACTGGTGGTGCCACCATCGCCATATACATACCGTTGTGTTCCTATTTTGCTAAGCGATTGGTAAGCGCTGATAGCCTGGTTGCCAACAGCACCGTAAGACAATCTTAGCTTTAGCAGATCTACTACCGGGCTGTTCTTTAAAAAGCCTTCTTCAGAAGCGATCCAGCTCAAAGCACCCGAAGGCAGCACCGCATATTTATGATTCGCAGAAAATACGGAACTGCCATCCCTCCTGATCGTAAAAGTTGCCAGGTATTTATCCAACAGCCTGTAGTTAACTCTTCCCATGTAGGACACACCCTGTATTTTAGAGGAAGATGAACTTACTGTTTGCGTTTCTCCCAATCCCAGGTTATTCCATCCCAATACATCAGAAGATAACAAGGAGGCGTTGGCGCCAGTAGCCTCTACAAATTGCGCGTTTCTTGAATAAAGCAAGGTCACATCAATATGATTGGCCCTATTAATCTTTTTATTATAGGTCAATATATTTTCGATCATCCAGTCGTAATAATTGGTGTTGGATTTACTGGCCGACTTGGTATTGTTTCCCAAGGAAGTATCCTGCCTTGTAGCATCGTAAGCATTGATCCAACGGATATTCGGGCTGATGTTGATCCTGTAGGATAAGCCTTGCACGAATGGCAATTGTACAATTCCATAGAAGTTCGCAAAAAGGTTGTTTTGTATTCTCTGGTTACTCCTGTAATAAGGTGCATAAAGCGGGTTGCCGGCAACAGTTTCACCATCTACTACAAATTGTCTTGCCGAGCCATCTTCATTATAAAGACTACCATAGGGGCTTAACTGGTAGAAGTTATCCATGTTGGGCAGCACTCCCGAAAAATCCCTGCGACCGTACATGGTATTGGTTCCTACCGTAAACCAGTTTGTAATCTTATTTTCCAGGTTCACCCTGAACGTAGTTCTCTTTTGGCGATCATTCAATATGATCCCTTTTTCATCATTGAAAGAGGCCGAGATAAAATAATTAGTTCTTTGTGTTTTACCCGCCATGTTAATGTCTATTGAACGAATGCCTGCTCCATCCTGTGTGGCTATATCATAGGGATCAACTGTTCTTCCAGCCAGGTAATTTTCGGCTTCGTTAGGCGCCAGGTAGCTGGCTATTTTCGTAGGATCGGCCTCTTGCCCCAGCTCTTTCCGCGCATCCAGTATTTTCTGAACATAGCGTTCGGGAGTCAATAATTTAATTTTATAGCCGGGAGATGAAACACTCGTAAAGGTATTCACGTTGATCGTTGGCTTCTCTGTAGTACCCCTGCGTGAACTGATGAGGATTACACCATTTGCCGCTCTTGAGCCGTATATCGCAGCCGCGCTGGCATCTTTAAGCACTTCCATCGATTCAATATCATTGGGATTGATATCAGATAATACCCCGTTATAAATAATACCGTCAACAACAATCAGCGGGTTATTACCGGCACTTAGAGAACGTGGTCCCCTGATAAGGATGGTACCATTCTGACCCGGCCTGCCGTTATCTGTAAATTGTACACCCGCTACCCTACCACGCAGCGACTGCGTTATACTCGTATTAGGTACATCTTTTACGATCTCAGTTTTAGAAACGGCGCCAGTCACAAATTTCCTGGATTGCTTACCATACCCGATCACTACTACCCCATCGAGGTTATTATTCGCGGGTACCAGGTTTACATCCAATGTTGGGCCGGTTCCAGCCAGAACCCGCTTTTCTTCGTAACCCGTGGCAGAAAAGATCAGCGTATCCTGCGGCGATACCGTTAATGCGTAAATACCATTATTATCAGCTATGGCAGAGCCGTTTTTTCCCGCAACGGTGATCGTTGCTCCGGACAATGGTTCACCGAGCTCGTTGGTAATGGTTCCCTTTATAGCAGCAGCTCCCTGCTGCGCATACAATTGCGCCCATTGCAGCAGTAGCATTAAAACCATCAGACAATAATTTCTTTTCATACAGCTTTCGTTGTTTATTTCGTTATCGTAATTACTTTAGAGGCAGTTGACTTTCCCTGGTTATCGACCTGTATAATTTTGAGGAACAGGTTGGTTGCAGGAACCCCGAAAAGATCTTTATTTTTTTACAGGACAAGAAGATACAGGCTGCCAGCACACCTATTGCAGCGCCCCTGATTATTCGCCGGCGATGGCTGCCCGCAAGGATCATAAAAAGTATCATAAATGAAGCGCCAAGAACAGGCATGCTATCAAGCGGAACAGTAAATTCATAATCCAGTTGCTTATTGGAAAAACCATTGACTGCCTTGCTGTCTACTTTCCCCACTTTTGTAAAGCTCTTGCCGTCGGCAGATAATGCTATTTCATAATAGGCGCAATTTTGTTCAGAAGTGGTTCCCCAGTTAACGCGTAAATGCTTGTTTTGAAGATAAGCCTGGGCCTGGGCTAATTCCAGTGCAGGCGGACCAGGTGGCTGATAAGCACCGCTAAGATCATAGGACAAATAATCGATATAAGCCTGTGTAATGGCTATCGCATTGGATTTCCCGAACAAGAGCTGTGGAGTACCGGTATTGTTGCTTCGGCTAATAGTTCGAATAAATTCACCATCTATAAAAAAGTATATCTGTTTCTGATTACGTTTTACCACCAACCTGTAAGTGTGATACTGCGTAGCATCCAGGTAATGAAAAGCAGCACTACCATTTAAAAATACCCTGTTGGTATCGATACATAACAGCGTGTGGGTAGACAAGCCATCCCTGGTATAAATATCAATACCACGACCATTATTCTGTGTTACCCGCAATCTGAATTCAATGGTATAATCACCGGTAGGATTAAAAACCGCTCCACTGGACGGCGTCGCCTGGAAAGAATAAGACTGACCTGAACTACAGTTAATCAATATTTCGCCATTCGGGGTAAGGCTTCCCGAAGCAGCACTTGTAATAGTGCCAGCCAGCCAACCGGCATCAAGTGGCAATTGGGTGCCATCCAGCTGCGGATTTAAAGACAGATCTTTGGAAGGCATGGCAACGGCGCTATCCAGCGCTGAAAGGGCAAACCGTATGATCTCGATCTTTTCTTTGCGCCGGGAGGCAATAACGTACATGGTATCATCCTTTATAAAAGAATAGGGATAACCAAACTGACCTCCTTTGGCGCGGCCGGCGCTATACTGAATTTGGTAAAAATCGTCGGCAATAATATAATTCTCATTGAAATTAAACCCATCATCTGATATGGATAATACCAGTGGAGTGCGGTTGCCAAAGGCCAGGGTATCCGGCGTACCTACATAGTAGGATTTTCCATTGGGCAGCTTTCCGAAATGCGCTTTGGTATCATCGTTGGTAAAGGCAGATTTTATAGGAACGGACCAGGCGGAGCCATTTTTACTGGACTCCTGCCACATCCATCTTTTACCGGCATCTCTGAATAATGTGTAGATGCTATCCGTATGTTCGATAATAGCACCTTCTACCAGGCTGGCGGTCTGCCCCGGCAAGAAGGCGGTGTTGCCAGCCAGCGTCCAGGCGGATAGTCCTGTTGGATCATCACTGTAATAGAAATTTCGGTTACCTGTTAACAGTAAACGTCCTGATGCCAGTATGCTGGGCCTGTGGCAGGGGAATATAGATACACCCAGGTTAACAGGCGCAGACCAGTTTACGCCATCGCTTGTACTCAACGCATAAAGCCGGGAAGCAGGATGTGAAAAATCGGCAGTAGAGTCGTGCTGTGTATAATAGGCTATCAATAGATTGCTATTTGCAACCAACAGTCCGCCGGGTGTCAGCTCATAGGCGATGCCCAGGTCTCTCAGCGCCGTAACCGTACTCCAGTTAAAAAAATCGGTGGAAGTAGCTATAGCTACGCGCTGGCCGGGCTCATCTTCTCCAATAATACCATTGCTGAATATGCAAAAGAATTTTCCTTTAAAAAACGCGATCGATGGATGGTGAGCGTACTGGTAGTCACCGGAACCTGGCGTATAAACAGCCGCTTTTTGAATATTTATTTTAGGTGCACTGAATGGCTGCGCCATATAGTTATTGGAAAATAATTGGGCATTCACCTGAAAGTGCGTGACAATAAGCAAAGCAATCGTTACTAATTTCATAACTGAAATAATTTTAATGATGATTATATGTTTGTTACAGGTTGCTAGCGGCCGGAAATAATAATACATGCCAGGCCGGCAATAAACAGCAGGAACATCCAGGTTAATTTCACGCTTACATCTTTCCCACTGCCTTTAAATTCCTTCCAGATAAATACGCCCCAGAATGCGGCGATCATGGTGGCGCCCTGGCCCAGGCCGTAGGAAACAGCGGCACCTGCTTTACCGGCAGCTATCAGGTTTAAGGAATTGCCTAATCCCCATATCAGCCCGCCCAATATGCCGGTAAAATGAGTGGACAGTCCTCCTTTGAAGTAATCGCGATAACTAACCGGGGCGCCTGTAAAGGGCTTTCGCATGAGCAGGGTATTAAACAGGAAATTACTGATGAAGATACCTGTAGAAAAAATAAATACGGCAGTATAGGGCGTCATCTTACCCGCCTGGGGTGCATGAAAATTATCAAGATCCATAGAGGCCGCAATAAACCTGTAAAAGAAAGCCATTAATATACCGGCTATCAGTGATATAATGATTCCCCTGGCCGAACTTTTCTGATTCTTATCCTTGGCCTTATACGCCAGGGCATTTAATATAATGGCAATTACTACCAGTGCTACACCCAGGAATAATAGTGTTGAGTTTCCCTTCTGAGAGGCGGCATAATTAACGATCACTCCCAACACCAGCGCAATACCTACTCCGAGTGGGAAAGCTACCGACATACCGGCTATGGCTATGGCGGCAGATAGTAAAATATTAGATGCGTTAAAAACAACTCCACCTATAAATGCGCTTAGTATGTTTTTGTATCGGCCTGCATAAGATCCTCAATGAAGCTCCGTCCGCCGGTGCCCATACTTCCTAAGGTAAAAGCTGAGATAATAGAAAAGAGCAGCACGCCGATCACATAGTCCCAGTAAAACAATTCGTATCTCCAGGAGCGGCCGGCCAGCTTCTGGGTATTTCCCCGGAACCCCAGCATAACATCGTAATAAAACATAGCAGCACGGCAAGCGGATAACTATCTACAATAAACATGGCAGTACAATTTTAAATATGGCAAAAAATAAAAGCAATTGGTTTAGGGAAGTTCTCTACGATAGGGCACAGAGCTTTGGGCGCCCCTTCGCGTAACAGAAATGGCCGATGCATCACAGGCAAAGGATACCGCATCTGCCAGGTCTTTTCCCTCGCTCAATGCTACTACCAAAGCACCATTAAATACATCACCGGCTGCTGTAGTGTCTACCGCTTCAACAACCGGCGTAGCGATATGGGTAAATATGGCGCCGTCAAACAATAACGCTCCCCGGCTACCCATCGTTATAATAATAATCGCCACTCCTTTATCGGCCAGGATTTTTGCGGCCCTCCTTGCGCTCACTTCATCCACCACTTCTACCCCCGTAAGCAGCGTCGCTTCTTTCTCGTTGGGCGTTATGATGGAGATCCACTGGTAAAGCTCATCAGGCAGCGCCTGTGCCGGGGCGGGATTTAAAACAATGGGCACTTTATGATCAAAACCCATTTTCGCAGCATACAGCACCGTATCCAGGGGAATCTCCAGCTGCATCAGCAGGTAAGCGGCAGACCGTATTGTTTCCGCAGCCTGGTCAACCTGGTGCCTGCCCAGCGTTGCGTTGGCACCCGGCGCTACTACTATCGTATTTTCTGCTGCATCATTTACAGTAATAATGGCGATACCGGAAGGCTCTTTAGGATCCCGGGTGATATGAGTGGTATCCATACCTTCGTTTGTAAAAAGCTCAAATGCCCTGCTGCCAAAAACATCTTCACCAATGCGGCATACAAAACTGGCATTTCCTGCAAGCCTGGCAACTGCAACGGCCTGGTTCGCGCCCTTTCCACCTGCATTCATCAAAAAATCGCCTCCCATAATGGTTTCTCCCCGGGCCGGGAAATAGGGCGCCCTGATGACCATATCTGTGTTGGAACTACCAATAATAACAATCGTTTTATTCATATTTTAAGCATTTAGAAATCGTTCGGGCTGTTTTGCGATAACGTTAGCGCAAATTATGAATTTTTTCTTATTGATAGGCAATGCGGCTTGTTCAAAAAGAAGAGAAAATTCTTAAACAACTGAATACCAGTACCTTTTAAAACAAATAGGATAAAATAGTATATAGAGATGAAAATTTTATATAAGCTTAGCCAGGCGATCCTTACCTATGATTTTTACAGATTTGCGGTAAACAACCGACGGATTGATCAGCAACTTCATCTGTTGCACTTCCCCCGCTTTTAGCTGGGCTTCAATTTGATCTAATAACAGCTTAATTGAAATATTGGCAATATCGTTGACGGGCTGCGCTACACTGGTGATGGGACAGGCCAGGAAGTCGAGATAGGAAGAGTTATCAAAGGTTACCACCGACACATCTTCCGGAACACGGATATTGTCTTCTTCCAATGCTTTTAGCACCCCCAGCAAAATGGTATCGCTTAATGCGAAGATCGCGGTAGGCTTGTCTTTCTTTTGCAATAACAGCTTGGTTTCTATATAACCACTTTCGCTGGTAAAACTGTTGCCTGCTATCCTGAAAACCGGCAGCCGGCGGCCTTCATTGCATCGGTATATCCTTTAACTCTCAGGTTATTTGATACCACAGAAGTGCTTCCCTGCAGGCAGGCGATCTTTTTATGCCCCGCCTGTAACAGGTACTGTGTAATATCCAAAGCCCCTTCATAATGATTGGTTGCAACATAGGACACCGGTATACCTTCGTGATAACGATCTATGCTGATCACCGGGATCTTTCTTTTCAGCAAATTGTCTATATGCGCGCTTTGAGAACCAGAAGGAATAATGATAACGCCTTCGATATGCTGGGCAGCCAGCAGCCTTACCGCTTCTACTTCTGAGTTTTCGTCTTCGTCGCAATCCATCAATACCACCGAAAAACCCTTAGCTCTTAGCGCATGGCTCACCATACTCGCCACATCTGCAAAGTAAGGGTTGGAAAGCGTTGGTATTACCAGTCCTACCGAAAAGCTTCGCTTGAGACGAAGACTTACCGCTGCCCGGTTGGGTGCATAGTTAAGCTTTGCTGCAGCTTTTAGCACCAGCTGCTGCGTTTCCTCGCTGATCCTGTATTTTTTAGCTGAGCCATTTAAAACCCGCGATACCGTGGTTAGCGATAACTGAGTGGCTTCAGCAATAGTTTTAATGGTTGTATTTTTCAATCTGCGATATCGTTTGTGCAAAAATACGGGGAAAGTAAAATATCGCTCTAATCCGGGCTTTAGCCTACCTAATAAAAAAGCACAGCCCGCATACAGACTGTGCTTTTCCTGAAACAACATAAGGGCTTAGAGGGTAGAGATACTTTGAGCCAGTGCATTATACCGCTTATACAATTGATCCATGTGCTCGCTGGTAATACCCGATACTATTGCATTCCGGTTCTTCCTAATGTAAGTGCTGATAGGGAGCCCTTTCTTTTGCAGGAAATATTTGGCAGATACCGGGTAATCCTCATGCATCACCTGCATTTCATCTATAAAAAATTGCTGAACCATCTGCACTTCTTTCGTTAACTCGGGGTTATTATAATTGCTACATAACCAAACTACGAGCTCAGGGAAATAATTCCCCTGTATACAGGATAGGCCGCCAGAGCCTGCTTCGAGAGAATGCACTGCATGCGCCATATAAGCATCATACAATCCGAAGGCAATCGAATTTGCAGTCAATTCATTCTTCTTTTGAACCAGAGACAGGTCGAGACAGGTATCTTTATGATAGATCACCCTACCCGTATTTACTAAGCGGCCCAGTAATGCCGGAGATAAAGTAATCTTGTAAGGAACGGGACATTCATAAAAACCAACCGGAATTTCACCGGTGAGCGAAAGCAATTCCATAATATGGGCTTCCAGCAGTTCTTCCGGCTCATTTGCATTAACCAGTTGGTTGGTGAGCAGGATAACCGCCTGTACCCCCAGCTCATATACTTGGTTTACAAAGATGGCCTGTTCGCCGATGGATGCACCAAAATTCCCCGCAGCTACTACAGGCACTTTCCCCTCAGCCACATCAACCACGTGAGCAATAACCTGCAGGCGTTCTTCAGGGCTGAGGTCAAACATTTCGCTCGACTGGCAATTAGCAAAAAGTCCTTTCGCTCCGGCGTTAAGGTAATAATTCGTCAGTGTTGTAAGGGCTTCAAAATCGATAGCTCCGTTCTCATTAAACGGCGTTAGCATTACAGGTACAAAGTTTTTTTCTGTTTTCATTTTAAAAGGATTAGGCCTAAGCCCGTAAATAATTGTGTATATGCCCGCAGATCTATTGAACCGTGACCCGGGATTTTTTATTTCGTGTAAACAAAAGACCCACCAGGAAGATCACCAATGTGCCTACAACCATGATCATATTGGCATGAAGGGGATTACGGAGAGATGCATAATTATCGGGAAGCAGGTAAGAAAAAGTCATCCAAAGGATCACCAGTATCCCGGTTATAGTGGCGATGAGTGCCGCATGATTTCCTGTACGTTTGGAAACAATGCCCAGCAAAAAAGCCCCAGCATACCACCGGCAAATATTCCTGACAACTGCCACCAGATATCCAGCACACTTTTTACCCCGATCATTAACACGCCGGCTATCATTCCCAGCAGCCCAAAGACAACAGTGCCTGTGTGCAGTAAACGAAGTCCCTGTTTTTCGGAAACATTTTTGTTTACATACCTCTTGTAAACATCTTCTGCAAAAACTGTAGCAGAGGCATTCATACCCGAGCTGATGGTACTCATTCCTGCAGAGAGAATAGCAGAGATAATTAGTCCCAATAGCCCTGCCGGTATCATGGTCACCATAAAATTGGGCATTACTTTATCTCCAAAATCGGAAGGCTTCAACGTAGCGGCAAGTGCTGCCACCTGTTGATCCGTAGCTCCCGCGCCCAATCGTTCGATGGCGGTTTGTATGCGAACAGGCTCTAATAATTCGGGATTAAGCTGGTAGTAGCCATATAAACAGGAGCCGATCACAAAGAACAGCAGCGAAGCCGGTATATAGATCCATACGCAGAGCCATATTGATTTGGACGCTTCCTTTTGAGAAGTAGCAGTATGATAGCGTTGCACATAATTCTGGTCCATGCCAAAATTATTGAGGTTCATAAAAAAACCATACAACAATACCACCCAGAAAGAGGAAGCCGTAAAGTCGGGAGCCAGATCGCCTAAACTAAATTTGCTATCTGCCTTGCCGATACTCCAGATCTTTCCAAAGCCTCCATCGACATTCGAAACGACCAGGTAAACAATTACTATGGCTCCTACGGTCTTTAGAATACCCTGTACTACTTCGGTCCAGATAACAGCTTCTATGCCGCCCATTACCGTGTAGAATATGATACAAACACCTACGATCAACATGATCATTTTCATGTCATAGCCTGTTAACGCTTGCAGGGTCAGGGAAAGGCCAAAGAAGATCGATCCCATACGGGCGATCTGCGTAAGTATAAAACACACTACGGCATAAGTTCTTGCCCAGGGACCAAAACGCCTTTCAAGATTAGTATAAGCCGATATTTCCCCGGTTCTCCGGTAAAAAGGGATAAAGTATTTAACGGCAACCCAGGCAGCCAGGGGCATGGAAAGACTGAATGCGAAGGCATTCCAATTGGAGCCGAAGGCCTTGCCAGGTACCCCCAAAAAGTATTGCTGCTTAGGAAAGTAGCGTAGATCGAAAGCCCGATGGCCCACCCTGGAATATGCCCGGATGCTTTGGTAAACTGGTCCTGGCTTTTATTTTTCCGGGAAAAAAATAGCCTACATATATCATGGCCACCAGGTAAACCAGGATTACAACAATATCTATAACAGGCAAGGTTTGCATATGGGTCATTTAAATCTGCAATCGGTAATAACACCACAAACCTACTGCTACAAATAATGGATTTGTTATAGTATGTTTTCACATCCTTATAGAATATTGCCCTGGTTGCCCAAACAATCCCATTAAACAAGTCATAATCAATTGCACTACTGGGGATATAGAACAAACAATTATGCCTCCCCAATTAAAAAGGGCTGTTCGTTACCGAACAGCCCTTTATTGAATATTTATTACGCTCTGTTTACTAAACCCTCAGCAGCAATATATAACACTGCTACCCGGCCACCAGGCTATCATAACCTGAAGTCCACCTTTTCAGATAGATCAGGCTCTCAGGCAATAAGCTTCCGTTCCAGCTTTTATGTATGGCAAGTGCAGCGCCTAAAGCAGTGCCCTGCGTCATGGAGGTAGCAAACACTTTCTGGGTTGAAAACGTATTGGCCAGCAATTGCATATACACTTTATTCTTGCAAAAGCCACCATCTACATATATATTGTCAATCTCACTGTTTTTTAAAACCATATCCGCCGAAGCTTTTTGCTGGTTCACCAGGTCGATCAGCAGCTGATGATACGCTTGCTCGGGCGAATCGAAAGAGCTTAGAGCCCTTGTGTGAAACAGGCAGGGAGTAGTTGCACTTGCGAGATCTGCTGCTCCTGACTTTGAAGCCCTATGAAAGCCTTTTTTCTAATTGTTCTATAACTCCGGCATCATATATCATCGTCTTCAGATAAGCGTCATCGATAGTAAAGTGCTGTGTTATTCTTTTCACCTGTTGATCATGATCGTTTCCAGCAAACAGCATAGTGGTTTTTATGGGTGCTCCTTTGTAGGTGAGGTAACTTAAACACCCTTTTTCCAATTCTCCGGAATCAGGCAGATCGCTGTTAAAAGGATTCATGCAAATAACCCATGTTCCGGTTGAAATGATCATAAACGGATCTGAGAACCTGCTCAGGTAAGGATTAACCGCAGCCGAACTATCATGCAAGCCCGTCCCTACCCGTATTTCTTCCCCGGTGAATTCATTCACACAACTAACAACTTCGTCACCCTTTGATATGGTACCCAGACGGGTATGAAGCCCTTCTTCCTGAAGCCAGCTATGGTAGTGCATTTGCTCAAAATCCAACATGGCTGAATGACAGCCAAGACTGGTCACCTCTGCCGTTTTTTGACCTGTAATTAAAAAACTAAGATATTGCGGTAAATGCAGCACTGTAGCTACCTTATTAAACAGTTCGGTTTTTTTATACTTCAACCAGTATAACTGTAAGCCGGCATTTAAGTGCCCCATGATGGGTGAGCTGGTATCCTCAGAAAAACGGGTTATCCCTCCCCGGCTCCTTAGCAATTGCGCTAACAATTCGGACGGGTAAGGTTTTAAATAATTATACAAATGCCCTACCCTTTCTCCATCTTCGTTAATATATACCAGTGAGGCGCCGTAGGTAGAGAAGTTAACCGCTTTTAATTGAAATTTTTCAGACCGCTTTAACTGTTCAAATTCACGAAGTAGCCATTTCGAAAGAGCGTCGATATCTTCACAGGGAAAGCCGTCATCGTCTGCTATCTCATCAAAGCAAGTAACTTCTTCTTTTAGCACATTATAATCTGCATCGAAAACAAGTAACTTCTTATTGGTTTTTCCAATGTCGAAAACTGCGACAACAGGTATTTTCTTTTCCATACTTACACGTTTTTTACCAGTCAATTCTTAATTACTAAGAGAGTTGCCGTATCCCACTATAACAACAGACAGGATGATGGCGGCAATACCTGCTATTATGATATAGCCTGTTTTCTTACTCACCCCTTTCCACTCCCTCAAAGCAAATCCCCAGGCATTGGCTACTAATATAATAAAAGCCATGTGTAAAATCCATGAACTGGCGCCATTGCCTAATTTGCTTTCTCCCATGCCGTAAAAAAATACTGTAAAAACCAGGTGGTACCTGCAAGAGCTGAAAAAATATAGTTCCCCAGAAGCGGCGTCTTTTTATTACTGTAATCAGTAAAAGTTTTGTTTCTTGCGTTGAGAATCATGCACCATATAAAATTGGTAGTAAGACCGCCTAACATCACCACTACAAAAATCACGTTATTCCTAAAAAGCGGGTTGGCGCCTGCTGCTTCAGCAACAACGGCCATGTCTTTACCGGCTGTAATGGCAAAACTCATACAGGCGCTTAAAATCCCTGAAAACACGGCAACCAATAATCCTTTCTTAATATCAAATTCCTTTATCGCATCCTGCTTCTGGTCAGTCGACAACTCCTTTTCTTTTCGCATACCTGCTTTTCCACAGATAGCAATTCCTATCAAGCAGACAATTACCCCAAGCAGTACGATCAAACCACCGGTGCTATTCAGCATGTCTGAGAAAGAACCCGCTTCATCAGATGAAGTCAGATCCAGGTAAATAGGTGGAATTAAAGCGCCAAAAGCCGAACAGAAACCCAGGGCCACCGACATACCTAATGACACGCCGAGATAACGCATGGCCAGACCGAAAGTCAAGCCCCCTATGCCCCATAATGCTCCCAGGAAATAGGTCCAGAATAAGGTATCTCCCGGTGTATTGAAAATAATATCCACAAACCCGGGTACCGTCAAATAAGCGGCGATCATGGGGACTATCAGCCAGGAAAACATTCCCCGGTAATCCAGTACGACTCCCAGGCCCAGCCCTTAACCCTTTTATACGGAATATAAAAACTGCCTGAAGCAAAACCACCTAAAAAATGAAATATAACCCCTAAAATTGCTTGCATATAATATTAGTTATGATATTTTTTATCTTTTTACTACAAAGCTGTAGGTTCCGGAACCTAATGTAAGCACTGTTGTACCAGCTGCTCCTTCTTTCGCTTTCTCCAATACTGATCCTGTTAAGGCTTTTCCTGATTCAGTAATAGCCGCTTTATTTCCGGGCAATGTTAGTTCGGTGGTTGTATTTGCAGGAATGGTAATCTCCCACTCCAGGGCAGCTGCTGTTTTCTTCCAATGGCTTTTCACTTCGCCATACTTTGTATTCAACGAGGCTTTTACAAAATCAAGTCCCTCGGGAAATACCGGATTCATGATAATTTTTTTGAAGGCAACTTCTTTATCGTCTGTTTTGATACCCGCCAGGTATTCGTAATACCAAACAATCAGATCTCCCAGCAACATCTGGTGATTACCCGAGTTCATCATGGGATTGGCTGCGTCTCCATTCCATAATTCCCAGATGGTAGTAGCTCCCTGCTTTACCATATATCCCCAGCTGGGATAGGTAGTATTGGTGGCCAGCTTATAAGCCAGGTCTGGCGCACCATTATCACTAAGGCCCCTCATGAGCCACATGCCACCAATGATACCTGAATTCACATGATCATTAAAATCTTTGAGGCGGGCGCGAATATTGGCAAAGACTGCGGCCTTATCTACCTGCGGAACCATTCCAAAACTGAGTGGCAGGAGGTTGGCCGTTACCGTATTATTGGCATAGGATTTAGTGGTCGCATTGTAAAATTTCTTATTAAAAGCAGTAAGCACTTTTTGCGCTATATCATTAAACTGCTGTAGATCTGAAGTATTGCCGATCCTTTCTGCATACGACTTCATCAAACCCAAACAGTGGTAATAGTAAGCCGATGCCAACAATCCACCATCTGTGATGCGCTTGGGATCCTGCGTCCATATCATCTCCAGCGATTCGGGCGGCACGCACCAATCTCCATAATTATCTTTCAACACCAGGTCATTATCCCGATGCGTATTCCACATATACAATACCCATTTTTTCATAGCAGGATACAAATTCACAAAGCTCTTTTCGTCACCAAACTGCCTGCGCAACATCTCAGGAATCAAAATAAAAGCACTCGGGTAAGTTACGTTATCTGCATAACGGTCCCAAAAACTGGGCGCTATATCCGGTATACTACCTGTTTCTTTCTGAGAATCCCTTATATCTTCCAGCCATTTCGCATACAACCGCGAGTTATCAAACATAAAACTTTCTCCATATGAACTGATCACCCTGTCACCCAGCCAGGCTACCCGCTCATCGCGTTGCGGACAATCGGTAGGCATACCCCGGTAATTACCCCGGATGGTCCAGTAGGCATTTCTAAAAACAGCATTGATGGTTTCATTAGAAGTTTCAAAAGTTCCAATAGTGGGTATGTCATCATAAATAACTTTTCCCGAAAAATCCTTTACTTTGGGCGGGGTGCGCAGGCCCGACACTTCGGCGAAGCGAAATCCATGGTAAGTAAAACTTGGTTGCCAGCTTTCTATCCCGTTTCCTTTCAGGATATAAATATCAGTAGCTTTGGCATCCCTGAGATTATCTACATACAGTGAGTCTTTTCCTTTCATCGTTTCAGAAAAACGGAGACGAACTGTATCCCCTTCTCTCCTTTGACATTTATAGCCAGCCAACCTACCATATTTTGGCCCATGTCCAGGATGTAAGTACCTCTTGAGGTTGCCTGTACCGAAACAGGATGCAATACTTCTTTGATCCTAATATTTTCATTAGGCTGAGATACGATCCGCACATCCTTGCCCGGAGACATCAAATCCACAGATTTCCATGCCTGATCGTTATACCCGGCGCTACTCCATCCTGTGAGCTCTTTATTGGCATCATAATCCTCTCCATCAAATTCATTATTAGCTAATATTGGTCCGTTGTCAGTAACCTTCCAACTCTTGTCCGAATGTACCCAGGCAATAGAGCCATCCTCGTACTGAATGCGCAATTGCACCAACAGCCGGGGCAGCCCATACTGAGACTGGGGTATCTGTGTAAGCGGATTGGGCTTTCCGTGAAAATTACGCACTGCAAAGAAGCGACCGTTACCCAGGGTGACGCCCACACAATTAGTTCCCTGCGTTACCAATGGCGTTATATCATAAGTATTGTAGAATATTTTCTTGTTATATTCAGATACCGTGGGAGCCAATACATCATTGCCTACTCTTTTGCCATTGAGAAATATTTCATACAAGCCCATTCCACTTATATAAGCAGTGGCAGCTTTGATTTTTTTATCTGAACTAAACTCTTTACGCAGGTAACGTGCGGCCAGACGGGTCAATGTACTGTCGGGCTGATCCTTTTCGTTATGGCTGTTCAAACCAATCCACTGAGCCCGCCAGTCGTCAGATTGCAATAACCCCATTGTCCAGAATGATGGTGCGCTGAAGATTTCTTCTTTATGATTGGTCCAGACTTTTACTTTCCAATAAAGTGACTGATAAGACATAAGCGGCTTGCCCTGATAAACAACATTCAACGATGAGTCGGCTTCTACTTTACCGCTGTTCCAGACATCTGCATCATCCTTATCCAGTGCTTCTTTTGAACTAGCCACTAATAGCTGATACGCCACTTGTTTTACATCCTGTTTACCTGATTGAATTTTCCAGCTAAACCGCGGAGCCAGCATATCAGTGCCCAGCAAAGTATCCCGGCCTTCCACCGACAACCTGTTTACCCGGAGGTCTTGCGGGCCTGACGCACAGCTATGAAAAACTGCGGCAATGGCCAAGCATACCCAGGCGGGAAAGAGTTGAAATGCTTTTTTATTACTCATATAAACAATCATTTTTTTATCATTTTTCTTTATTATCCTTATCGCTTTTCTTTTTGATAATGCTTTAATAGGGTGACTTTACCAGGCCGTTTCACTGCAAAATGAGCTGCATGTTGCGCGATTTCCTTATACTCGTCGGAAAGAGTCGTTGGCTTATACGAATTACCCAGTACGGATACACCAAATATTTGCTCAAACCAGGTGCAGGCTACTGTATAACGCGCATAGGTTTCTTCCAGGTGAAATCCGTCTCTTGTAAACCGGTCTCCTATAAAGCTTGTTCTGGCATTCTGTATGGCAGTACCCGCAGGTATAATATGATAAGCATTTACTAGTTTCCGGGCTTTTTTATAAGCGTTCACAATGGATTCATACATAAATTGCTGGTTGTTCTGATAATTCGCGAAGCCCGCGTGAGTTGAGCTTACTGCGTAAGCCCAGGTTTGATGCAGCACCAGTTTTACATGGAGATTGGTTGCATTTTCTTTTACATAGTGATACAAAGCCGTGAGCGGCTCCACAAAAGTTTCATACATACCGGAATGATGACTCACTTGTTGCAAACTGATGTAATCCCAGGATTCACTTTTCACAACAGGCTCAATGGCATTGTTAAAGCTTACTGTTTTTTCCCGTTTGAATCAATTTTTGTGAAAATATAGGGCGCCGCATGATCTTTCAGATTGGCTATATGGTTTGCCAGAGAGCCTCCGGCTATGGCTAAATTGCCTATTATTATTTTTTTACCCGAAGCTTCAGCCAGTTCATATAAATAGTTCTCCAATGCATCGGCCGAAAAGCTGTTGCCAATGGCGAGGATACGTACAACACCATTTGATGTAGACTTACCTGAATGCGGGGTTTTCAGGAAGGCTGCTTTATCTGGCCACCCGCCAGGAACTAATACGCCCTCCCCTTTCGATATACCGGCTGCAGTTCCATTAAAAAAAGCAACCAGTAAAAGAAAAGTAATACCGATGAACCTGCTTAAAAGATTTTGTCTTCTTTTCATGCCAACACGCGTCTCTTATTGTTTTATTTTATACACGAAGCTCAGGCGCCCAAGGGGCATTACACTCCCCGAAACATAGTACTCCATTATATCAGAAGGCTTTGCTACCCCGTCGGCAACTTTAAAATACAACTGTGTTGTTTTCTGATGTGCAGACAGCAATTTCCTGGGAATCTCCAGCTGTACCAGGTTTTGTTTAACAGTAGCCCTGATACTACCTAACTTTTTTATGTCGTCTTTTATCAAGCACACTCAACACACCCTTGCCTGTATTTAAATCCGGCTCAACCACATACTCATATCCGTTCCAACCTTTTACACCGGGCGATTCTTTTCCGATCAATAACTGCAATAAACCTGTACTATCTTTTAAGTCAACAAAAGGTTTATCAGCCCTGATCAAAAAATAGAAATTGCGGGCATCATGTGCTACTCTTATTTCCTGCAGATTATTAGCGGGAGCCGGCGCAGCATAAGCTATCTTCCTGGAAGCTCCAAAATGATCCCGCCCAGCCGTTTTTGCATTGATAGTTCTATAGATCGCTTTGACCGCTGCCCATTGAGCCGTATTACCCAATATATCGATGGTAAGAGGTTCATACCCATCATGTTTACCCGCTATTCCCTTATAAGCCCTTACATTTTTTATCAACTGTATATAAAAAGCATCGCCATATCCGCCCCGCATAGGTTCAATATCCCTGGAAAACTCCAGGTTAGCAGCATCGCAGAGCATATACTCATCGCCGTAAGGTTGTTTGTAGGCTACCCACTCGTTCCATCCGCCTACGAAAACCGTGTCGGGGTCAACCGCCAATGCATGATCCCATTGTTTTTGAAAAAAGCCGCCGGTAAGAATATCTTCTTGTTTATTTTTTGCGTGCCCGGGTCCCAACCACGTCCCCAATTGGTCCAGCCCGATGTTATGGAACGAGACATGGGCACTTTAGGATGACTGGCTACAGAAACGCTCATGGTGTTTCCATGCAGGGGTTGCGGATATTTCCATTCGATCCACGGAAATCCATCCTGGTAAACAGCGTCGCCCGGCCATTGTGGTTTTTTAAAATAGAAGAAATCTTTTATTGCCTGCGAATAAGCAACTGGTCGATAGCTGGAGTCGCTTCGGGATAAAGCTTCGGCAATATCATCTGCTTCATTCGTGTATGCAATGATCATGGGCTTGCCATCTACTCTATACCAGGCATTGGGATAAAGGTTGGCTTTGTACAGATCATTGTAAAGCTGCCATGTGGTTTCGAAGGACTTGGAGTGGGTATAAAATACAGCTTTGGGAACAGCCCAGCCATCTGACTGTAATTCTTCGATGATACGTAATACCTTTTCGTATACTGATTGATAAGTTACCCTGTTGGTGAGATCAAAAACTATAAAGTCGATACCTGCCGTAGCAAGCATTGCCATTTGCCGGCGAATGACCCACTCATCAGCCGAATTATAATATCCCCATAAAGGTTGGCCCCAAAAATGCGCCTGCCCGGTGGGACTGATAGAATCGTTGAGGTGTTTAAAATCATACAATAGTTTAAGGCCATTGGGCATAGCACTGATGACTGTTGCATCGTAAATACCAGTAGCATAGGGCTGGCCTATCCAGGGCCAATAGAATATGCCAACCTGTTTACCAGGCCGGTATCCTTCAATGGCTGCAAAGCTTCTGCCGAACTGGTCTGTCGCCACAACATCGTTGGAGGAATAGGACCGGCCAACAGAAGAAGCCTCCTGTGCATGGACAGACGACAAGAACATTAGTACTGAAAAACAAATCAACCAACTCCTCATGATATTACCATTTTGAACTGAATGAATAGTTGCCGGACCCTACTTCATAAACTGCTGCGGCGGCTTCCATCCTGACAAAGCGAATGCCTTCTATTTTACTTATCGGGCGGCCACCCTCTGTTACCGACTTAAGATCTTTTGCAGGTATATACACGGTTGCGGTAGTATTGGGTGGTATTGTCACCTCGTAATTAATGGCACCCTTATTTTTTTCCAGGCCGAGCTTACTTCACCCTTTACAGACTGGTAAGTTGCCTGGGCATGTTGCAGATCGTTTGGTATATAAGGACGTAATATCAATTTGCCAAAGCCAGGCGCTTCCATATCGGGAAGGATGCCTGCGATATACTTATACAGCCAGGAGCCGACAGATCCCATCATAGGGTGATTATGAGAGTTCATCGATCCGCCGGTTTCGTACTCCCAGCGCTCCCACAGCGTAGTAGCGCCATTGGCTAACATATAACCCCAGCTCGGATAAGTAGTTTGTGTGGCAATTTTGTATGCCGTCTCCAGTTCGCCATGCTCTGTAAGCGCTTCTAACAGGTACTTGGTACATAGGTTACCCGTGGTAAGATGATATCCCCTTTCCTTCACATCCCTGGCCAGGTTAGCCACTACACGAGGAAGCCTATCTTTCGTAGGAGCACCTAAGAAGATAGCGAAAGAATTGCAGGACTGATTATTGGTACCGTAGCCTCCTTTCGATTCATCCCAGAATTTTGCGTTAAATGCATTCATGGTACGTGAGGCCAGTTGATTATACTTCTGCAGATCATCTACATTGCCCAATACTTCCGCCAGTTTCGCCATCACCTGTGCGCTGTAGTAGAGATATCCTGTAGACATCAAGTCACCAGGCGTGTTTACAGACAATGCACCATAGCTATGACCTTTGGCTCCAAACTCTGCCGGTGGGGACCAGTCTCCATAATAACTATATTCCAGTATCCCGGCTTTGTTGGTGCGGCTGGTTAAATAATTGACCCATGCTTTCATTTGTGCATAATGCTTACGGATTATTTCCGTATTACCATAGTATTCATAACTCTTTAAAGCCAGCAGCAGGAAGCTAACGGATACCGGATCTGCAGGTTTACCGCCTACTTTATAAGGCGCTGTATCCGTAATTTCTCCGTTCTCCGTTTGCGTATCACAGATATCCTGTATATATTTTGCGTAAAAACGATGGAGATTGAAATTATACATTGCCTGCTCTATCCTTACCGTCAGATCGTTCAGCCAGCCCATTCTTTCATCCCGCTGCGGGCAGTCGGTGGGTATGCTATGTAGGTTAGCGGCTTCGGTTCTTTTTACCATCTGGTAAATCCTGTTCAGCAGGTCGTTGCTGCTGCTAAACTTACCCGCTTCTTCCACATCCGAACGAACTCTTCTCACCGTAAGATCATCTGCCGAAGGTGTACCCGGCCAGCCTTCTATTTGCATATAGCGAAATCCGTGATACGTAAACCGCGGTTCCCATTGTTCGGCTGTTCCACCTTTCAAAATATAAGTATCGGTAGCCCAGGCTGTACGCAAATTTTCCTGGTTGATGGTACCATCAGGGTATAAGGTTTCAGCAAACTTCAACGTAATTTTCTTGCCTCTATCTCCCTTCACTTTTAAAGCCACCCATCCCGCCATATTCTGGCCGGCATCCATCACAAATATTCCGGGCTTTACTTCTTTAACGGAAACAGGCTTAAAAGACTCAACCACCCTGATAGGCTCCAGCTGCTGGGACGCCATCTTTCCTCCCGGCGCTTCTAATACAGGAGCCACGCCCCAATGTTGGTTAGGCAGTCCTTTAATAATGGTATCCGAAGGTAAATTCCACTCAGGCTTCTCCTGACGGGCATCGTACACCTCCCCATCTAAAACACCTGCAGATTGCACCGGGCCCAGGGTTACATTTCTTATGGAGGATGAATTGATCACTTCCATCGTGCCATCGGTAAAATAGAACTCCATTTGCATGCGCAGCTTGGGCATTCCATACCACCCGGGCGCCACTGCAATGACCATTACATTCTCTTTTTTAAATACTCTTTGATATCGTAAGTACTGTAGTAGATCGTTTTTGCAAAATCGCTGGTAGCCGGGTCCAGTACATGATCGTTTACCTTTTTACCGTTGATCTCCATTTCGCTGTAGCCAATACCGGCTACATAGGCCCTGGCCCTTGTTATTTCCTTTTGGAATGAAAACACACGCCTGAAATAATGCACCCTTCCGATCCACCCCGAAGGAAAACCTACCCAATCCCCGCTCCAGTCTGACTGATGAAGCAGGCCTGTTTCAAAATATTCGACAGCGCTTTCGGCCTTCATATCGCCGCACCCCACCAGATTAATTTCCAGTAGTATCTTTTACGACTTTCCAGATCCTTGCCGCGGTATAGTATTCCTGCGGACGCTGACGACGCAACCTTGCCGCTATTCCAGATATTTCCATCTCCGGCTACCAACTTCTCCGGCTCATCTGCTACCAGTAATTGATAGGCTGTTTGTAGCACATTACGTTTAGAAGTCTTAAGCTCCCAGCTAAATTGTGGTGTGCGAGAATCAATACCTATAAAACTGGCGGCATTGTCTACTTTTAAAGCTGTAAGGCTTATTTCATTGACTTTATGTGAATTTTTCGCCGAAACCTCTAAAGTAAAGGGGAACAGGAATAACATAGCAAGAAACCATATCCGGTTTCGGAAAATGCAGTCGTTCATAAAAATATATTTTTAATAGCTTAGGTACTAAGCAAACAGTTTGCGAAGAAAACGAGAGGTTTTTACCGCATCATTCTCCTGTATCAGGGATCCTATTTCGTCATAATAAGTATCTACGATCTGTTCGTATTTTTTACCCATAAAATGCTTTCTGAAATGGCATCAATAGCATCTTCTCTATAGGGATATTGATCCATGGAGATCCAACCCTGGTAGCCCGTCTTCCTTAACCAAAACAGTAACTCCACATAAGTGGTGAAATGTACACTGCTAACAATCATATCATCATCCCAGGTACCATGATTATCGTTAAAGTGCATGTGGTATAAAAGGTCGCCGGCTCGTTTGGCGAGCACCACTGCTTCAGACACATTCTCTCCTGCATAAAAGCTATGTCCGGTATCAATGGTAACACCTACATTAGAGCACCCGGTTTCCTTTGCAGCCAAAATAGTATCTGCCATTCTTGCATGATAAGAAAAATTACGGGGTTCTTTGGGCTTGTACTCTAAAGCGAAACGCAATGTAGGAAACTCGGTTGCAACGGCCCTGGTACATTCACTCAGCCAATCCCGCTCCTGGTTGTAATCGGTCGCCAGCAAATAATCATATCCATCCTGTCCCAACCAAAGATTTACAATATCACAATTCATAGCCAAAGCCACTTCGCTCATCTGTCGCAGGTAGTCGAGAGCTCGCTGTCTCACCTTCGCCTCTATGCTGGTAATACTTCCTTTTCCATAAACCGGATCGCCAAAGGTATCGGGGATAATACTGGCACAAGCTACGCCGGCATCGTCTAATCTTTTCCTCATATCTCCTACATTATCCGGGCGGATGTCCCAGGTACCTACCAATTCTATTCCCTGGATATGCGGCATTTTTTCAAGTGCCATTTTCAGCATTTCTTCTGAGCTCGGATTATTTTTATATCCCTGGCAAAAACGGTCCCTGGTGTTTCCAAGATTGCCTAATATAATTGCGTATTTATTACTCATGGCTACAATTTTTATTAAGTTATTTTATGCTACATTTTCCATTCATAGTTCTTCCAGCGGCTCATCACCTTACCTAATTCTTCTATCTCGTTGTCGCTTATGGGAATCATTTCTCCCAAAGAAGCGGACAGTATTAATGACTTGGCGCTAAACTCAGCTACCTCCAGGTAATCGAAGGCCTGTAATAATTTAGTACCCGTTACTACCGTACACTCATTCTTTAAAATGAGCACCGGAGAGTCCTTCGATATCATGCATGCCAATCCGTTCTCTTTTGCAAACTGACACCCAAACTCACCCATTTGCACATCCTGCAGGTATATCCAGGTTTCCGGTATCGTTCTTACATTAAACCTGGCCCCGGTTATGGCAAAAGAGGTAAGATAAGTAGGTTGCGTGATTATGATGGCATTAATTTCAGGATGTTGCTCATAAATAGATTGATGCAATAAAGCAGACGAGTCTGGCTCCTTCCCTTTTTCTCTTTTACCATTGCTTACATGAACGATATCTTTCAATGTGAGATCCCATTTAGAGATTGCGTCAGGTGTGATCAGAAACTCCTCCTGGTTTATCCTTGCCGAGATAGATCCATAAGCGCCCAACATCAAACCTTGCTTACAGGCCCTGTTTACTATTTTAAGTATTTCGGTGCGCTTCTCCCTGTTTATAGATGATAATTCCAGGTTCCGTTCTTCCGTCTCAGGGAGCGCTGTAGCATATTGTTTCAATTGCGCATTTATCTGTCCATCCTCCAGAAGGGTAACACTGCCTAATTTATTACCATATAAAATGGACTTTGCGGTTACCTCGAGCAATTCAAATTTTTGATACGCATCTGAAATATCACGTCCGCCTATAACTGTACCATGATTTTCCATGATAACAATATGCACCCCTCTCTAAATTGACTGGCAATACTATCGCCTAAAGCTTCGGTGCCGGGCATGGCATAAGGAGCATATCCAATTTCTCCGCAAAAGAACGCACTTGCGGCAGCACTTTTGTATCAGGAACCTGCCTTACTATACTAAATGCTACGATACCCGGAGGATGTGCATGAACAACCGCCTTTATATCGGGGCGCCTGTTATAAATAGCCAGGTGAAAAGGGTATTCTGATGACGGATTATGATCGCCGATAATTGTTCCATCTTTTTTACACATATAATATCTGAAGGTTTTAATAATCCTTTATCAACGCCGGCGGGTGTAATCCATACGTTACCATCATCATCTCTTATAGACAGGTTTCCTCCGGAAGTAGTGGTAAGCACTCTGTCATAAATTCTTTTCATAACCAAAGTGATCTGGTCACGCGGGTGCATCGTTTTTGTATTTAGCAAGCTCGTCATATTTATCTCAATTAACTTTGTTCACAACAAACTTAAATAACCTGCAACTGTTTTCTATCCTGTGTTGACCCGACAAAACGATAAAAAAAATAAATCTTTTTTTAGCCGATCATATTCATAGTTAAGTCTTAAATTGGTGTTCTAAAAACGATGAGTTGTACACGATGAAAAAGCAACGACTAATAGATCTGATCCAGATCGACCCTTACTCCAGTACCTCCAAATATCTTCAAATTGTAAACTCTATTCTTAAAGAGATTGAGAAGGGAAACATACAAGCCGGAGATAGCATGCCCTCCATCAACGAAGCCAGTATTATGCTCGATATAGCAAGGGATACAGTGGAGCGGGGATATAAACAGCTAAGAGAATTGGGGGTAATAAAAGCAGTACCAAGACGAGGTTACTTTATAGAACACACCGAATTCAAACGGCAGTTACGGGTATTTTTACTCTTTAATAAGCTTAGCGCGCCCAAGAAAGCTGTATATGATGCATTAACCAACGAATTAGGAGATATTGCCAGTATTGACTTCTACATTTACAATAATGATTTCCATCTTTTCAAAAGATTATTATCGGGAAATAAAGACCATTATACGCATTATGTAATCATTCCTCATTTTATAGATGGTGGTGAAAGAGCTTATGAAGTAATTGATACCATTCCAAAGGACAAGTTGGTATTACTTGATAAATCATTACCTGAAGTAAAAGGTCAGTACAGCTCTGTTTATATTGATTATGAAAATGATATTTACGATGCTTTGACGGAAGCCCTGGGAAGCCTCGCCCGCTACCATACTATTAAGCTTATCTTTCCTGACAATAGTTATTTCCCCAAAGAGATCAGGAAAGGATTCAAGCATTTCTGCCAGGACCATGCCTATAACTATAAAATCATTGGCAGTATAGAAAATGAGCCTGTTAAAGAAGGAGATGTATTCATTAATATGCTGGAAGATGACCTGGTAACATTGATCGAAAAAATAAAACCTACCTCGCTAAAAATAGGAGAACAGGTAGGTATTATATCCTATAATGAAACGCCGGCCAAAAGGGTTATTTTAAATGGCATCACCACCATATCATCAGATTTTTACGAAATGGGCGCAATGACCGCACAAACTATTTTATCGGGCTCGTTGCAGAGACAAAAAGTGCCGTTTCGATTAACACTGAGACCCTCCCTGTAATGTCAGGAAACTCCGCCAGCACGATGTTGTTTGATTTATTAAAATAAATGGAAGCGAAGCATATTCAACTATAAATAAATTTAATGCCTCTATTCGTCCTCCTTATTACGGGCCTTTTACTGACCAACTCAGCCGCTGCCCAAAAGGATAGTTTATCCATGAACAGAGACATACCTCTCCTTCATTTCCCGGGGATTAGCCAGGCCGATTTTAGCGATGCTTTTAATGTGTTGAATGAATGTGTAGTAAAGGTACCGGGCTATGGCTTCACCTACCCTTTTATAGCGCCGGGAGGGCATTATGGAGGTTGTTGGTGGCAGCTGGATGCATCTATCAGCCTGCAGGCAACCAAATGGATCAACCAGCAATTTTCCGAGAATATGCTGCGGGGCTTTATTGCAGTACAGCAACCGGATGGAAGAATACCACTATATGGTCATGATAAAGTGCCGGATTACCCTACCTGCAGCTCATTACCGAAATTATTCTCCGCAGCTTACTCAATATTACAACACTCCGGCGACCCTACATTATTAAAAACAGTGTACCCCATGCTTTACAGGTATTGGAGCTGGTGGTTTTCGGATGCCCGCCGCGATGCTGCTACCGGCCTCATTACCGGCGTATTCGAAGAATCATTTCCCCGGTCGAAAACCGGCTAAAAACAACGGCACAGGTTGACCTGAATGTAGAATTAGCAGGCGCTTGTCAATACATGGCCGAATTAGCATCCCGTCTGGGTTTGAAGAATGACCAAAAACGGTTTTTAAATAGCAGGAAACAATTGACCGATGCTATTAACCAATATATGTGGAAAGAAGCATCAGGCGGATATTTCTCTTTTGACGTTATCCATAAACGTACCGACAGTACACTTATCGTATCAGCTTTTGATCCTCTTTATACTAAAATAGCGCCCGCCGGCCGGGTTAGCAGGATGGTGCACCAACTTACCAATGATGACTATTTTAACTGGCAGCCGAGACCTTTAACCAGTGTTGCAAAAACAGCATCTATTTACAATGAAACAACTGGCCCCTACAACGGCGCTCCGGCATGGTCGGGCAGCATCTGGAGCTTAAGAAATTATGTTACGGTTCAGGGATTGAAAGATGTGGGCCGGTACGATCTTGCCGCTTACCTGGCGCTTAAGACTGTACAACTCTTCAATAACAACTACTACGAGTTTCTCAAACCTTCTGACGGCAGCGGCCACGGCGTAAAGCGATATGCCTGGTCTGCAGCCCAATATATTCAGCTGCTGGTAGAGGATATTTTTGGAATTAAGTATAACCGGTTTACCGGTCAGATACAAATTGTCCCCAACCTGTCTGCTTCCTTAAAAAATGAAAAACTAGCGCTCCGCAATCTTAAACTGCCCGATGACAGTAGGCTGGACGTTGAAATGGAATGGAAAGAAAATGTAGCCCACATCAAGTATGCAATTCACGGTCATCCCGAGATCCGGGATGTAATAGTTGGCTGGCCAGCTTCGAGAAACACCAGGATACGTGTAACCGACAATACAGGCAACACCCGTCGCACCACTATGAGCGATGAAGGCGAAACGGTCATTCATAGTGTATATAATAAAAATAAACAAGCGGACAATATCCGGTTTATGATACATTAGCAAAGGATAGCAAGGCATTTAATATGGACAGACATATTACCGAAAGCCGACTGGTAATGAAAAGTGCTGAATTTATTTGAGCCATCCCATACTCTTCATCCAGTAAAGACAGCTGTTCAACCATTCTTCACGCGGGGGCGTATTATTCAGGAACCCATGATCACCTTTTGCATAGATATGTATTTCCGATATAACTCCCGAGGCTCTTAGTGCATTAAAAAGGTTCAGTGTATTTTCCAGTTTAACGACTTTATCATTTAGTGCATGGGTTAAAAAAACTGCAGGCATATCCTTACGAACATTTTTCTCTCCCGAAAAAAACCGAAGGGTTTCAGCATTTTGATTTTTTCCCAAAAGGTTGTCCCGCGAACCAATATGCGCAGTACTATCCCAAAAGCTTACAACCGGGTTAACGAGTATCAGGAAAGCGGGTTTAAGATGCGTGTTAGTCAGGGACGGAATAAAACTGGTATCATAATGTGTACCTGCCATCAAAGCCAGGTGACCGCCTGCGGAAAATCCCATTACACCAATAGCGTCCTGATTTACGCCCCATTTAACAGCATTTTTTTCACAAGGTAAATAGCCTGCTGAAGGTCCATGAGTGATACTATTTGCCTGTTGTCAAAATAGCCGGCATGCGGAAGCCTGTATTTAAGTACAAAAGCTGTTATTCCTTTCTCATTTAACACCCTGGCCATTTGGCGTCCCTCACGCTCAATCAGCAATGTATGATATCCGCCGCCGGGAACGATAATAACCGCAGGAGTGGCATGTGTTACCCCGGCGGGTTTAAATATGGAAAGCGTAGGAAAGGTAACCTGGCTCACCAGGCTATCTACAAGCGGATCAAATCTTTTATCCTCTTTTATCTTAGAGATCCTTGTGCCCGGAGGCTGGCCCACGAACAATGGTACTTCATGATTCACCGGCTGACAACAGCATATATATCCTGCCAACAGCGCCAGTAAGATCAATACACTTCTCCTTTTGAAAAAGAACCTGCCAGCATTTATGCGCAATAATTGAATCATCCGTCAAATTTACAACTCAACACGAATGGTGGTCATACCCCAGGGAAGCATTTTAACAGGTCCAGTAACTGGCCTTGAAGGTTTTTCTTCTACATCACATACCTGAACGGCCCCGGGTTGTTTGAGAAAGCTCAGTTGAACATTTTCTTCCTTTGGCGACAAAGACCGAAGCCTTATAATAAATGCTTTACCATCGCCGGTTGCCTTAAGTATTGAAACCACTACTTTGCTATTATCGATCTGTACAAACGGCGTAATCTTAGGATCTATATTAGCCGCTACATGAACCAGGGGCTGCGACTGCTCCATCCCAAACCGGTTGGCCGTTGACGCATTGAAAGCACCATGCGGCCGGATCCGATACCGAAAAGCGGTTTTACCATCCTGGGTGAGCGGAAAATTAGTGTGCCAATGATTATTCATTACCCAGGAGTAAATCGTTGAAGAAGGTTCCACCTTTTCAATCCAATGCCCTCCATTTCCCCAGCCCCGTGCATTGTTGGCCGACATTTTACCATACTCGAACAAAGGCGCATCCAAGGAGCACCAGGTAACCCCCACCTGATCATTAGAGATATCCAGCCAACGTTGTAAGGTAAACCAATTTCGATTGGCCTGAGGCCACTGATCTTTCTCCACCTCTACCACGCCCCAGGGAATATCAACTCTTGTTCTTCCGCCTGCTATATTAAATCCAAATCCAAAATGAACCCCGTCTTTTTCTAACAGAGGTAGTTTATCAACCTTATTACTGAGGTCAATCCAGGGTTGGTCCCAAACCAGTCTTATACTTCTGCTAACAGATCGCACGCCTCTTCCTTTGGACATCACCTGTAACTCAACTACAAGCGGCCCTTTTTCTATTACCCTGATTTGTGTTACACTGTCCGCCACCGGCGCATCTACATTGCCCGGCAACCAGCGAAAGGCGTTCAATCCTCCATTCACTTTTTCATCGGCATAATTATAACCAGTTTCCAGGTCAATCAGCTGCACTATATTTCCGCTGGCGGCATCAACTGCTATCTTCAGCTTACCATTTTGCATCGTATAATTTTCAACGGAACAGCCTTGCTTTATATCAGCCTTACCTTTCGTAACCCGGTAATGGCGTGACCCCAGCGAAGGCACTTCATTGACCCAAAACACCAGTTCACCTGTAGAAAGGCGTTGCGCAGGAACTTCAACTCCCTGCTCATCTATTACCCTATCGCCTAAAATACTTTCTGCTTTGTTCAACGTCACCAGGCCGCCATGCGCCCAGGAGTTGGTATTGATTACTGCCACTCCACCGGCAGCAGGACCTTCCTGCGGCCCTAATCCTCCATTCGACTTGTCTGTAATGGGCGCCAAGGCAGCATCGTAAGCCTCGCGCGCCCGCTCTTTTGCGGTATTAAAGTACCCGCTTTTCACTCCAAAGATCGCATCCTGGAAAAAGGGTTCAGAAGGATTTTCAAAACTCCAGGTATGTTCAGATCCTAATGCAATATATCTCCAGGCCTCATCCAATTCATCACGCGGTATGGACCGCTGGTTATTTAGCATCGTCCAGAGCTTTTCAGCCTGGGTCAATATTTCTTTAGAATTACGGTTCATAGCGGTGAGGTTAGCAGCTGTACCCAAACCATCGGTCCAGTACTCGGTATAATCACCCTTTACTACAGGCAGTTGGTCTCCATACTTTTTCTCGATATGCTGCATCATTTCACTGGCGCCTGTAATCACGATTCTGGGATAGGCATGTTTTGCGTTCCAGTCTTTTACGGCATAGGGAACATCGGCATCCAGCGGTGTATTGTCCCAAAGCGTCCAGGACCTTGCCAGGAAATCATAGGGATATCGCTCCTGCTCTAAATTGATGAGCTCTGCTGTAAAATCTACATTAGCATGTCCCGTTTTTATAATATCGGGTACTTTCGATGGATCACGCTGGCCAAACCAGGGGCGGCCGGTTTGCCCACCTTTGGCTACGCTATGCCTGTTGGTATAGCCTCCGGGTTGAAAAAACAGTACTTTTGATTTACCATCAGGGCCTACCCACCAGAAGGGGTAACCATTGATTCCAAATCGGTGTGCATTTCCCACCCTGTCGCCGCCGTTGATCCAGGATACTACGTATTTAATACCCTCCTGAGCCATTACAGGTACCAGGCCCCAGGTGATACCCGGAATATCTACCTGCATAAAAACATCAGATTTCATCACGGTTTGTTGTTGCAGGTAACGGCTAAATCTAAAGTTATGAAACAGCTCTTCATCGGTAGCAATACTGGTATTCGCGTGTAAATAGGCTGCATCTAAACGAAGTTGATTATTTTTTATAGCGTTTATAATATTCGTTCTTTGTTGCGGCTGAGCATTCCATAAACGTTCCACGGGCCAGCTCACTTCAGGATTCCATTTATACTTAGCACCGCCCGGAAACTCACTGGTTAGTTTTGCTAGTTTAATGCCTTCAATAACATTTTTACTATGCAGTATCTCAACATTTTTTGCGTATTGGTGTAGCCGATGTCTACATGAGAGTGCGGATAGATAAAGACCGTCCAATGCCGCATGCGGGGAACATGTACTTTCTTTTCTATAAGAGTGCTCCCACATTGTAACACCACCGATATATTTGCTGCCGAGTCAACTCCTACACCAGTTGGTAAAAGAATAGTTTTTACGCTATCGCCTGCTGCCGAGCCGGTGAGCACAGAAGTTTCTTTTATATTCAGCCCCTTCACCTGAACAGTAGCATTCTTTTTTAACCTGGCCGTTCCGAATGAAATAAGCATTTCTCTTCCCGGTTTCCCGTCTTTTCGATAACCATATACCGGTTGAACTGTATATTGTATATCTGTAACTGTTTGCGAAAAACCCGTGGCAGCAACTAATAATAGCACTGCTTTTATTACAATAAACTTCTTCATATTAAATGCAACTTTTCAATAATCAGGTATTAATCAACTTTACAAAAGAGATGCGCTGTTATCACCGACGCGCCTGGAACTGATAATCGCCCGATCCCACCCGAACGATGGTATATCCATCCGAAGACGGTAGCGTCTCAATATTTTTGATCGTTCTTATATCTTTGCCCGATTCTGTGACAATAGTTCCGTGAGCTGACCTGATCCATACATCGGCGGTTGTGTTGGGAGGAATAGAAACATCCAATTTATACATATCTCCTTCCAATGACCAGGCGCTTTTAATCTCGCCGGCAACTGAACGATAACTACCACGTGCAAAACGAAGATCACCAGCAGGCTGAGGCATGATGATCATTTTTTAAATCCGGGTGCAGCAGCATTGATCCCCAGGAGAGATCGGTAAAACCATTCGTTAATGGAACCAAACATGGGATGGTTATGAGAATAGGTATTATCTGAATACTTCCAGGTTTCCCAAAGAGTAGTTGCTCCATTTTCAATCATATGCCCCCACCCGGGATAGTCGCGCTGGTTAGCTATTTTATAGGCCAGGTCATTCAGGTTATTCTTTCTTAAAATATCGAATAACATTTTTGTACCGAAAATACCTGTGGAAAGGTGATCATCTCTTTTAGCAACTGCCTGCTTCATGGCGGCTAATGCATTGTCTTTTGCAGACTTGCTAACCAGGTTATGCCAAAGTCCAAAAAACTGGGCCGATTGGGTGCCGTTCGCAAATACACCGCTGGACGGGTTATAAAATTCTTTAACGATTGCAGCTTCTATGTTCCCCGACAAATTGCTATACTTCGCAGCATCTTCTTTTTTACCCAGAATCAAAGCGAATTCGTTCATCAATTTTATATGGTACAAATAAAAACAGGAGGCGGTAAAAGCTACCGGCTTTTCATCCAATGATTCGTGATCACTGAGATCAACAGTATAAAGATTATTCTTAGCGTTGTCTATTAAAAACTGAATTTGTTTTTTAAGGGCAGGATAGTGTTTTTCTATTACCCGTTTATCGCCATAAAAATCATGCACTTGCTTTATAGCATAGGCAAACCCAATTTGAAAACCCAGTGGACCGGATTGATCACCAGGACCGGCGTCGGCAATGCCCATATAAGGCGCTGTTTCTGTGATGCCTCCTAAAGGACGCTGAGCATCTTCATGATCCTGGATTATTTTTTTGTAAAAATTGGCCATGTCGAAATTATAGCAGAAGGCTTCCGTGGTACAAAACATGTCACCGCCATAGCCGAATTTTTCCCGCGCAGGGCAATCGGATTGAACGCTGAACAGGTTACTCAAAAATGTCCACCTTATATTTTTCGCCAGCTGATTCAACATCGGATTGGAGCACTCAAAACTTCCTGTTTGTTCTACAGCAGCGCTCATTCTCAAGCCCTCGATGTCAGCAGGCTGCGGAACACCCGGCCAGCCTTTTATTTCTACGTAGCGAAAGCCGTGAAAAGTAAACCGCGGATTCCATATCTCCGTACCCTTACCTGAAGCAATATAGCTATCTTCCTGCCACGCAATTTGTGGAGCACCGGGACCGCCATTCCCGTTTTTACCTGACCCGCTACAGATGTCATACCGTTCAGACTTCCATCTTTATACACTTCTTCACCATACCTCAGTACTACTCTGGTGCCTGCCGCCGCTTTGAGCTTTATCCGGGCTACTCCGGCAAAGTTTTGTCCCATATCTGCCAGGTATATCCCTGGTTTCAGTTCTGTAATTTTTACAGGATTCACAATTGTAGTAACCTCAACGCCTGGTTGCAATTGGGCTCTTAATTTTCCTAAAGGCCCGTTCACCTTAACCGCTGATTTCGCTGTTGCCCATACACCCGCATTTCCCTGCCAGTTGTCTATTTGTCTTCTGGCATCGTAATGTTCCCCTAAAAAACATTATTTCTTACTACAGGACCACCTATGGTTTGCCAGCTTTCATCAGTAACTATTTCCTCTATGGAGCCATCGGAATAGGATATCCTGATCATTGCCTTGAAGCAAGGTTCTCCAATAGCCAGGCGTTCCCTTAAATTATGTACACCCCACATGCGCAACGGAAGCGGGTTGTACCATCCATTACCCAACATAACACCAGCGGCATTCTTACCTTCTTTCAGCATTGGGGTGATATCCATTGACCTGTACAAAACGGTTTTACTAAAACTCGTCCAACCTGGCGCCAGCATTTCCGTCCCTATTTTTTCACCGTTGACAGATGCTTCATAATACCCCAGGCCGGTAATGTACAAGCGAGCTCCGGCAACCTTCTTTCCCACAGCGAACGTCTTTCTAAAAACTGGAGCCGGCCGGTCGATATAAAAATCTGCGTCTTTCTCTGGGGCCTTTCGACCATCTGCAATCCAACTTCCCTTCCAGTTACCTGTAAAAAGCATAGCCGTTTCAAACCAGGCATTTTTACTCCAGGAAGAAGGTTTCCCATCCTGGTCATAAACACGCACTTTCCAGTAATAGCGGGTGAAGGATGCCAGCGGCTTACCTGCGTATATAATTGAGAGATTATTGGGTGATGAAGATTTACCCGAGCCCCACATTTTAGCGGCTAAACTATGAGCGCTATCCCTGCTGACTACTATTTCATAATGGGTTTGCTTCCTGTTTTGTCCCTGCGCAGTAAAACCCCAACTTAACGAAGGACTACTAATATCAATACCTAAAGGGTTTTCGATAAGCTCACAACGTAAGTCAGCGGGGAACAAAGTTTGTGCCTTTGTTGTCAGGCTCATAAATACTAAAGACAACATAAAGAACCTGCCAATTCCTTTGCTAAATAGATCTCTCATCAATGCGCTCTTGTCTACCAAATGATTACTACATTTATTTCTTCTGATCATTTGTCATCATTTTATTTAAAACTATATAAGGGCAGGATACGGAAGTAAGATAAACAGGCCCCCGGGTATAAGCAGGCGGATAAAAACATTCCAGCGGACCGGTAAAGTCTTTGCCCTTACGGTAATCTGTATGTCGCAATTCTGCAACATACTCTTCTATAAGTTTGCGGGCACTTTCTCTATCGGTCTTTGAAATCGCGTACGCAACCCAGCCAGTAGCCGTAAACCAGTAAGCCCCGTTCTGATAACTGTTGATGGTTGTCTCGGGTATAGCTCCTTCCCAGGATGTAGCATTACTAAAATCATCCGTTTTAATAACATGCCGGATAGCGCCCTTATAAGCTAAACTGCCGGTCTTATACGCATGAGCCAACGACTTTGAAGCCTTTTCTGCAACTGGCGCTGGCAACACATTCATGTATATAGCCAATGCTGTAGCCCAAACATCCCTTTGGGCGCTCTTTCCGGTTGATGCACGTAGCATACCATCCTCATCTGCAAACTTCCCGGAATTGCCAGTTTTATGGCTGCTGCTATATTTTTATACTTTGAGGCTTTCTTATCATCTCCATTTTTTTAAATAGTTCCGAGAGTTCTAAAGCGGCCTCGTATTTAAGCAGGGATGGATATAGTAAGTCACCGGTAATATGTATAGCGTCGCGAAAGCCAAAGTCTACTGCCCTGTAATTTTCCAGGTTGTAGACAATGTGGGTTTCCAGGTTGGAGGGCGGCACATGAAATGCCGTCTCCAGCCTGCTGATGAGTGAGATCCCATTAATTTCAGTCTTTAGCATGTTCAGATCGGCTGTAGTCTTTACATAGTGATGCGCCATTTTAATAAAGTAAAACTGGTCGCAATAAGGAGGAAACCTGCCAAAAGCAAAAGTCCCCTGCTCCTCGAGATCGTAGGTACCCGCAAAATAAACCGGCATACTATTATTCACCAATATATGATCTGCTATAGCACCGTAAGGCACCATGCTTCCGCCTTTGGTGATCCAGGTTTGATCACATTGAGTGGCAGCTGTGAGTTTTAGCATGTGTCGCTGTTCTTCTACTGAAACCATACCGGTTTCGAGGCTCATGGCATAATCCCGGATCCAAAATGCGGGGTAAGTTTCCCTGCCTCCTGGCCTGATTAAAGTTCCCCGGTATTATTTATCCCAAAACCAGGAGGCATCTGCTGTGCCGGACGGATACGTGAACTATCCAACACCGCCCTCGTAATGCCCTTTAAATAAACAAGGTCTTCTTTTGAAATAATATTGCTTTTTTGTGCGATGGTCTCTACCTTCCAAACGAGCAAAATCAAAAAGAAGATAAAGCCAAATTGTTTTCTGTTGAATACCATTTAACAAGTTATTTTAAACACATGAACAGCGAAAGGAGCCTGATTCAATAAACGCCTCCTTCAATTGCATACAATTTCCCCTCTCCCGGCAGCAGATCAGTGGTAAATATTCCTCCGGGCTTATAGGTAACCCGGTGTTGCTTTCCGTTGAGGGTTGATACGAGGCGTAATTTCTTTACTGCTTTGCCAATTGTAAACGAAATAGATTCAGATGTTTTCAGAGACTTGTTCACGACCATCACAAATGATTGTTGGGTTTGGGGATTCTTAAAATGTGTAATAATGAAACGTTTCTTTTCATCCACTGGTTTCCAGAAAAAGACTCAGGAACCGTTAAGCCTTCCGTACCATCTGATTTATCAGAATGATACACTTCTATCGCATCCAGCTGCCCGATGGTTTTGCCCACCTGTTTCAATGACGCATTAAGGTTTTGGAAAGGTGTATACAGATCGGTTTTATTTCCCATGCTATCTATAATAGCATTCATAAAACGTTCTACCGGCTGTCGTACCGGTGTATTATAGGTAAACCATACCAGGTTTTTTATTCCATAGGCCAAAGCTGTGTAAGCGCTGTAGCGCAGTTCGCTGCTATCGGGGCGGCGGTATGCATTAATAATGCCCATGGACTGCGGGTACATGGAAGTTTTAATACCATGTCGTAAACCGGCACGCCTGATCAGGTCCAGGTTTTTAAAATAAGCGCCTCCAAAAGATCCGTTGACCAATAAAGGATAATGATCAAAAGAAAGCAGCTTCAGATTCTCTTTTCCAACAGCTTTAATCCAGGCTTCCACATAATTTTCTTCGTAGTCTGGATAAACAGGACTTGGAAAGAGGTTCACTGAAGGAATATGCCCCGGATCATATTTCAGGATGGTTTTATAGGCTTTAGCCGGCCATTCCAGGTCATCCTTCCCCGGTTCATCTACTATAAAATACCCGGCCACTCCCGGGTGATGTTTGTAGGCTTTTACCATGGTTGCGATATCCTGTTCACTACCCCTTACCCGCGGATCTCTGACAAAATAACGAATCCCGTTTCGGGCCGCGAGGTCGAGGATGGCCAGATTCCTTTGTTGAGCAGTGTCAACATTTTTATTGAAGTCCAGTGCTTTGTCCCCGATAAACTGGATAAAATCGACATTCGCCTCTTTTATCCAGCGGAACTGTTCATCGTTGGCGAGGTCCTGAGTGGGTCCATAAAAGATACCAATTGAAAATGTATCAGATGTCCTGCCCTTAGGCGCCTGTGCATTTGTGTTAAAAAACAAACCAGAGCACCAGGCCATACAGGCAAATATTTTAATGTTCATTATTATTGACAATAGAAGAGCTTACTAAATTTCTTACACAACGTTATTGAATCGCCCTGCCAGACTATGTAGATTTGCGAACACCGTTTTTGATAGCCGCACATGGTACAGTCATTATTTTTATCTTGCACAGGGGCCCAGTCGTTTTTAGGTATCAGGGAGTGCCTAAATTAGCCATCAACTCAATTTCCATAATGTGAAAAGATCCGACGGCTTTTCCATCCCAGGCTTCTTGAACTTGGATCCTCATGTACCGGTATGCTTTTGCCCCTTTAGGAATCATAAATAGTTCCCCCTGGGTAAAATTATGTGTACCGGAAGTGAAGTCTCCAAGCTTTGTCCAATTGCTCCATTCAGGCGCCAATGTATTGGATCCCCATAAAGAGAATCGTTTCATGTTACCTCCCAGGTACTGTTGTCCCTGCCGTTGCCAGGTTCTAAAAGAGTATAGTGCGCGGTTGGTGACACCTAAATCGAAAGTAATATGTTGAGGCATGGTTGCATCGGCCGTATGAAATCCGGGTTCGGCATTAGTTTTACCATCCCACATGTTGCGCATAGCCCATCCCCAGGCTTCGTTTGCATCTCCAGTTAGTTTTAGAGGAGCAAATTTGGTTCGGTCAAGTCTGTATACAACATCCTGTGGTTGAATAAACACTTGCGCGGTTTTCAATGTATCGATAGAAGTAGTATCAGCGAGATATAATGTGGTATATGATATGCCGGTTCCTTCTTTGTAGTCCTCAACAGAGGTTTCATTAGTCTCCGGGCGAACTAACAGCTTTTTCTCTCCACCCAGTTTGCTGGTATAATTTAGCTGATGGCCTATACTCCCGTTATAGGTATCGGCCCCTCCCCAGGTAAATTTCAGAACGCCGTTGGCGTCGTCAATAAAACTGTTGATCAGCGGCCGGTTAAACATATTCGACTGAAAAGTTTGCCCGACAGATCTCCCCTGCACTTCTACCGGAACCGACCTGTTGCCCTGGTCATCGAAAGTTCGTATGATGAAAGAATAAGTACCCTCAGGTATATTTAAGAAGTAAGATACCGAATCAATACTTGCAGGTATCTTTAACTCGACAGAATCTGCATAATTATTCCAGTAGATACGGGCTTTTGTAACGTTAGGATCAACCGGGGCCGACCATACAAACTTTACTCGGGTGAGCCCTGTGTATGTTTTCACATTTTTAGCACGCTCTAAGTAGGTCACTCCCTCTGGAACCACATACTGCCTGTATGTATCGTCCATTTTCTTGCAACCAGTAACCAATGCCAGCGCAATAAAAAATAGTATATGCTTGTCTTCATTCGTAAATGATTTATATTTCTATGATCCAGTCCGCAGTTGATATTTAATTACCCTTTGTTCGTTTTGAATACCCGGGGTTGAAACTTTGTACTGCAGGTTTTGAATTACTAAATCTGATTTTTAATAAACAATTATTGTCCTTCCTGACCCCATAAGGTAAGCTCCTGTATAACGATCTGTGTTTGCCCGCTGGAAATTCCCCAGGTATTAAGAGTCTTAAAACGGATATACCTTACGGTAGGAATACCGGCTTCAAACTCAAATTCTTCTCCCCTATTCAATGCATAGTCGCGGTCTTCGGCTGTTACCGGTCCTTCGCCCGATGGTTTAAAAGACTTGAATGTGCCTAGTTTTTGCCAGTTGTCACGATAGATCTTGTTCGTCAGGTCCACATAATCTCCATCGGGATTAACCGTATTGGATCCCCAGATTTCAAAATCTTTTGGATGGGACCCCCGTAGGCAGCATCCAGATGGGGCCACATTCTCATACGGCTGATAGCAACAGGTTTGCCCAGGTCGATCGTGAAGGTTTGCGGTAACTGGTAGGTCCTCGTGGCAAAAAGACAGCAATAACCAAAACCACCATCAAAAATCTTTCGCAAAGGATAGGTTTCTACAAACTCAAAGTTATCTCCCGGCAACTCCAATGCCCGCCAACTTACTTTGTCAATGAGTTTTTCAAACCAGGGTTTAATATTAGACTTCTTCTGAATGGTTTTATTATTCCATCGATCTCTTAACAATACCGCGATCTTTTTTTCGGTTGTATCCATACCCCTGATTGAAAAATTAACATTATCAGCGGCAGTGTAGTAAGTAGTTAATTCTGCATAATTGCCATTATTAAGCGTATCCTGCATAATTACTACTGCGAGGCTGGCACGCTCGGGATTTTGCAGTTTCACATTGATCCCTCCGAAAGTTCCTGCTACCTGAAGGCTTTCATAAGCGGATTGAATAACAGGTTGTAGCGGTTTAACCTTTACTACCAATGGCTCCGATTCTTTTTCATTCTTTCCTACACTATACAACTTTACATCATACTCGTTGGTATCTCCAAAGCCTTCCACTTTGAGCGTATCGGTATAATAAGAGGCTTTTACTTCCCACTTAGAACCCGAAGCCGTTTCCCAAACGGCCTTAACATATCTAAGATTGGGATCTTTTGGAATTTTGTACACCAGGTGTGCACCGCCACTTTTAGGTATTACTGTTACATTGCTTACCTGCCCTGGTGCGGGTGCATTAGCATCTGTATAGTCAATGTATTCTTCATTCCGGTTGCAGCTAAAGGCAACCAGTAAAAGAAGTACTCCAATTAGTAACTGATATTTTCTTTTCATCATATAAACGAGTTTTTTACAATTTATATAAGTGAACCTTGTTTTACTCCATCTGGCCCAACAGGCTATACTACCATCCAAGATTCTGTACCAGGTTGGTATTTACGTTGAGATTGCTTTCTGCGATAGGCCAGAAATAATCTTTTATCCCAAAACGTTGCTGAAAAATATTGGTCGGCCTGTAATAAGTTTCAGTAGTTGATCCATAAATATTCCAGCCTGTGATAGCTTTATTCATTTCGGTAATAGCCAGTTTCCAACGGCGTATATCCCAGAATCTTTGTTGTTCAAAGGCCAGTTCATTCAGTCTCTCCCGCTGAATAATCTCCCGGAGGCCGTTTTTATTTGTAATTTTCGCCGGGTTGGTCGAGAACGCTGTCCATGCCTGCTGCACTGGAGGTATGCCGGCACGCTCCCTCACTTTATCCAGGTACGAAAACACTTCAGCATCGGGGCCCTTTGCTTCATTGAGACACTCGCTGTATAAAAGATACAGATCAGCCAAACGCATGATTGGCCATGGATACGGAATAGTTGTGTAACTTGACGGGCTTCTTACATTATCGGGATGTATCCATTTTTTTATGGGATAGCCAGTAACGGGACCATTGAAGGCGGAGCTTTTTCCAATTGGATCGCCTAATTTAAACTGCAGCCAATAAAGATCGGATTCCAGCTTATCATTAAACTTGCCCTGTCCATACCATATACCACCGTCAAAGCCAAGATTGGCATAAAAACGCGGTTCACGGTTCATATTCAGCGAGGCAGTAGGAAACCCGTTCCTGATGTATAGACGATGGCCTGTTGGTGGTAGCCGTGTAGTATACCGCTCTCCGTAATTCCAGGTTTTGTCTTCATTAATAGGCAATCCATTATTGGTATAAAATTGCTCGGCCACTTTTAAAGGCGCGTTATACCTATTATCCATCCAAACCCTTGCCTGTGTGCTGGGCGCCCAATCGGGAGCACCTATTACCTGTATCCTGCCAACCCAGCTTTGCGTATTGGCCCATATAATTTCTGAGTTCCATTTTTCAGAAAAAGCCATCCTCAGGCTCAACTCGGTTTGCGTAGTATCACTTATTAAAAAAGCAGCTTTTACATTTGGATGCTCATAAAGCTTGATACCTGCTTTTTCACACACGGCAATCGCTTCCCGGCAGGCGTCAGCGGCTCTTTGCCATTTAGCTTCCGAATACTCAGCGCTAAATAAAGGAGTACCATCTGAATTTTTCAAACTGGCCTGCTCAGCATTGCCATTAAACAGCGGACTGGCGGCAAAAGTCAACACTTTGGCCTTAAAACTATAAGCTATTGGTTTGTTGATCTTTCCGTAGTATTGCGGGTCAATAATCGTTTCGGGCAAATCGTCTTTTGCCTCATCCAGCAGCTGCGCGATATATCCGAAGCAGGAATCTACCGGTTCGCGAAAAACCTTTACCTCCTTCACACCGGCAGAAACCGGGAGATTGACTCTTATAACCGGTATCGGACCATACATACGTACCAGCAGGAAGTGATAAAAGGCTTTCAGTGTTTTTACCTCGGCAATCCATTGTCGCTTTTCCTGCATTTCCATGTCCGGCACGGGCCCGATATTGTCCAGGAAAATATTACAATCGCGAATAGCCCGGTACATCTCAGTCCAGTAAACATTACCAATAGGATCAATTACGTTTTGATTTCCTTCTGCAAGGCGCCTGTATGTGCTGGTTTCACTAATATCGGGAAGTTCCCATACTTCATCGCCTCCAAATAAAGCAGGGGTGCCATTAATTTCTCCATCCTTAGGCATATAAGAGTAGCAGGTAAATAGGTATTTTTCGGCTTCGCCGCGCATAGCAAACGCGTTTTCGAGCGTAGCAACATTATCCGGAACGATATCGAGGTATTTCTTACAGGAAGATACCCCTGCCACCAGCAGTATAAAAATGCTTAGCGCAATTATTTTCATTCGCATATTTTTAGCTTTAAAGTTTTCTTCAGAGGAACCCTTTCTTAATTTATTTCCTCTACTGTGAGAAAAGTTGGCCATATCCCGTTTCATTTATATACTAATCGGTTAATTAAAATTAAAATGCAAACCCAGATTATATACTTTCTGTACCGGGTAGGCCAAACCACTGCCCGCCATCTCCGGATCCCAGAGTTTGAATTTGCTAAACGTAAGCAGGTTATTACCACTGAAGTAAATCCGGATGGCAGAAGAACGTATTTTATTGGTGAGCCGCTGGGGAAGCGTATACCCTAATTCTACTGTTTTAAGTCGTAGGAAAGCGCCGTTTCTCATAAACCAGGTACTTGTTTGCTGGTTGTTGGGGTGAACAAAATTGCTGAGGCGGGGCCAGAGTGCATAAATATTTTGATTCTGTTCGTTCCAGAAATCATCGGCTATAACTTTTAATACCTGGCGATCGTCAACAAAGGGTGTGATAGCCCCGTAATTGATCCAGAAAGATTCGTTGGCCAGGCCCTGAAAGAAAAGAGAAAGATCAAATCCTTTAAAAGATGCTGAGGGGCCAAAGCCATAAGTAATTTCCGGCACCGTGGGGTATCCAATAGGCACCTGATCGGCTGCAGTGATCTGACCATCTCCGTTTATATCCAGGTATTTGATATCCCCCCCAATACCGGGCGACCGAAATTTTGTGCAGGAGAGTTTAGGGCATCTTCATCGTCTACAAAAAGGCGTTCAGCAATAAAGCCATAAGCCTGGTTAATATTTTGTCCTATCTTCGATCGCCAGGGTTCTCTGTAATCAGGCTCTTCGTTTACCAGGAATTTGCTGGTGGCATAGGTAAAGTTCCCCATTGCTGATAAAAACAAGCCATTATCAAAAGTTTTGCTTACAGTTAAAGCCGCATCAACACCTTGTGAAGAGGCCTCCCCTACATTGGCCCGTATGGGCGCCGACAAGCCCATTGTAGTTGGAATGAAAGCCCGCGTCATCAATATATTGGTTCGATGCTGTTTGAAGAAATCAACATTCAATGTTATTGCACGGAACAATCCCAATTCCAGTCCCAGGTTCTGCTGATAAGATTTCTCCCAGGTAATATCCTCATTAGCATACCTTGTAACAGACACTCCCGGCAAGTATCTAGTAGCACCTGCCAGGTCTCTTCCAAACGTAGCACCCCTGGTACTGGCACTCATATTCACTTCGGACAAATAAAAGAATCGATCATCTGCAGAACCTATAGCGTCGTTACCAATAATCCCGTAGGTATAGCGCAGTTTCAAAGTATTTACGGTATTCTTGAGCTTCTCAAAGAATTTCTCGTTATGAATTGTCCAGGCAATACCGGCGGATGGGAAAAAGCCGAAGCGCTTTTCCTGGTAAAACCGCTCAGACCCGTTATAACCGAAATTGAATTCAGCGTGGTAACGGGTATCAAATCCATAAGTAAACCTTCCGGATAAGCCTGTATTTCTTAACGGAAGGGAATTTAAAAGTGTATTAGCAGCCGAATTAAGCCGCTGCTGCATAATGCCCACCAACATACCACTTATGTTATGCACTTTATTAATAACGTTATCATAGTTCAATACACCCTGGGCATAAAAGTTAGAATTCACCTCCCTGCTATTCGGATTACCGTTGAAATTCAAATACTCAGTCCCGGTTGGCCCCACGGGCTGCGGGTTGGCAGATGAATTAATAACATTGTAGGAATACTGCTGCGTCAGCGGATCATAGTTGGCCACCTCGTAATAAAACGGGTTATAGGATCGGGTTACGGTATTATATGCATAACGTTCTATGTTAAACATACCTCTGAAGTTTAATCCCTTGATCAGCTTTCCGAGGTTCTGGGCAATTTCCATTTGCGCCATCATTTTAGATCGGTTCCAGTCTCGGTATCCCCTCACCATTTCTGCATACGGATTCAGGTATAGAGAACCACGATTGCTGCGGGTTACATTATTACCAAAAATGATATGCTTTACAAAGGCATGATCTTCATCTTTCGGAAAAGTGGCAGGAAACTGAACCGGGTTAGAACGCATTACCATTCCATACATTTCCTCTCCGTTATAGATTGGACCGCGGTAGTCATCAAAATTGCCGTACAACCTCACAGTAAGCATGGTACTTTTTGTGAGGTCAATATCAATATTAGAACGTAGTGAATAACTTTTCAAATTGATATTGCTATTAAAGTTATTTATAGGATCCACCTTTAATACCCCGTTATCCTGGTTTAAAGCACCTGAAATAAAGTAACGCGCCACTCCTCCACCACCACTCACGTTTAGTGCGTACCGCTGGTTGCTGGTATAATCTTTAAAAGGATATCCCGCCAGTCGTTAGCCGGGTAGACATGCGGATCGGAGCCTGGCTGCCCAGTACGATTGATCTTATCATCAGAATATAGAATGCTTCCCAGCCGGTCCCGGGTCAATACGGCTTCATTGGCCATTTTCATATAAGTAACCGGGTCGGCCACCTCTACATTGGTTGTTGGCATTGAAAAAGCCTGGTCTACACGCAGTGATATTTTGGCACTTCCCGCCTTCCCTTTCTTTGTATTTACGAGGATAACCCCGTTGGCACCCCTTGCACCATATACTGCCGTAGAAGTCGCATCTTTAAGGATCGAGAAAGCAGCAATATCGTCTACGGTTAAACGCGCCAGGTCGGTTGTTGTCGATTCGATCCCATCTATTAAAATAAGCGGACCATTCTTATAACCAAATGTGGTCACGCCTCTTACAAAAAACTCCGCATTGTCCCTGCCGGGCTCACCACTACGCTGATAACCGATAACACCTGCCACCCTTCCGGCCAATGCTGTAGTAAGATTGCTGGAAGGAATTCTCAACTCTTCCGGGTCAATAGACGTTACAGCACCTACTACCTGCTCCTTCCTTCGCGCTTCAAAGCCTACCTGTACTACTACCTGGCTAAGGTTTTGTGCATCGTCATCAGACTCCAACACAATCACTAACTCTTTTCCCGTACTAGCCAACACTGTTTTTGCTTTATAGCTAACCGCCGATATCTGTACCGAATCTTTACCAGATGAAGCCATGATAAAAAAATTACCATTAGGATCGGTGGCAGTTCCTTTGGCAGTTCCTTTAATACCTACTGTAGCATTTTCCACAGCCGCACCGTCCTGGTTGAGCACCTTACCAAAAACTCTGATAGTATCCTGGGCACCAGCGACACCGGATATACCTATAACCCCAAAGAGAAGCGCCAGATTGCGCAAGGTTCGATTGTTTTTTAAAGAATGCAGCAGAGGTTTAATTTTCATTTTTTACTCATTTATATATAATGCGTTAATATACTACACACCAGGCACCACGAGTTTACTTTCCACGAAAAGAAGGTATCTTTGTGTGCAAGAAAATGCATGCACTTAGTTCGGGCACCTATGTTTCCCGAGTTACTGATTATGAAAAGAAAGCAGTTATGAGGACCCTGACATCAACTTTCATTTAGCAACAGTTTTTAATAAAAACCAAATAATAACGTTACAGAAAAGAAACGTAATGACTCGTGCTTTACCAGTCATTCTCTCATCTCCAAAAAGGAACGGTCATTCAACAACCCAAACAAAAAGCCAGCTGCAAATGTCCGTCAATACAAGAAGCTACAGTTCCCTATGATTTAACAATATTACCCTTCCATCTGTCTTTCTCCCAACGGCCAGTGCTACTGATCAATTCCTGTTGATATTAATGATACTTATTTTCGAAAGTTCATCTGCCGGAGGAATATAAAACTTATACAATCGTTGTTCTCGTACTAAAGTAAGACTAGTTTTACTACATCCTGTCCTGACTTGTCCTGCATACAGCAGAATACTTTCTCAAGTAAATAAAACCGGTTCAGAAAGTTTACAAATGTCACCAATTGGGGTACATAGATAAGGCTTTTTCTTCAAAGCAGCAGACAGTTATTTTTGGTATTTTATGGTACTTGTCGCAATTCAATAGGCAAAATTCATTCTACCTATAGGAGCGCTATCACCTGTAATATAGTAATCCATTATATCATCATATTTTGTTACATGATCAGCCACCTTAAATTCTAAAGCGACCTGATTTGCAGTAAGGCCAATAGCCTGAAGAGGAACAGCAACCTGCATTACATTATTTTTTATAGTATAATGCGCTATTCCGAAGATTTCCAGTTATAGCCTCCCAAAGATTGCTCAACGGAAGTTGTTTTGTTTTTAGAAGGTTTGCGGTTCAAAACATACTGATAGCCTGCAAAATTACGGCCTGTTTTATTGGTACTGATCAGGATGTTCATCCAGGTTACATCTTTGCCATTGTGAGCCGTAACAGGCAGGACTGTTGTTATGCGGAAATAAAGAAACTTTTTATCGTGAGCCACCTTTATTTCAGTGATGTCGTTGCGATTGCTGCTGTCTTTATAAACCTGTGTACCTGAAGCGTTGGAAAAATTACGGCTAATGGCATCACCTGCCACATCCATGTATACAGCCTTCACATCTTTCCACTGATTATCCGACTCTTTAAATATATCAATCTTTTTCTCTGTGTAACGAACCGGAGGCGTTTCATTCAGCTTGAAGCGTCGTATATTCCTTACCAGCTGCAAGTAAAAATTATCGTTATATCCGCCGTGCATCATTTCTATATCCCTGGAAAACTCATGGTTATATACATCAACAAAAACACTCCCTTATGTCCATGTGCATTAGCATATTTAATAGCCATCCACTCATTAAACGACGTGATCAAAACATGATCGATCTTTTCTTTGCTCTGAAATACGGCATTCCACATCGTTTGAAAATTAGCGCCGGCTGTCCAGTCTTTTTCCACCTGTTTCGTAACATTATCATACCCGCGGCTGCTTTCTTTGTGCATGGCGCTGGCCGCAATAGCTGTGTGGCTATGCTGCGCCACAGGTACAGCAACAACACCGTTATGATTCCATTGCGGGTACTGCCAGCTCATCCATGGAATGGAAGAAGGATTGTAATCTCCGTTAGGCCATTGCGACTCTCTTACATCAAAGTATTCTTGCATTTCTGGCTTAATAAAATCAGTAAACTCATTGTATTTTGTCATATCGGAGGCCTTACCGTTTTTTTCGGTAATACCTATTATCATTGGCTTACCTTTCGGGCTAAACCATAAATGACTATATACTCCCGATTTGTAGAATTGGTTATAAAGATCATCTACCGTTGCACCGGAAAAACTGTTGGTATAGAAAACTACTTTAGGTGCCTTGAAACCTTGTTCCATAAATAATGTCAGTACCCGGAGCAGGTTCTTTACAGGTTCGGGATAAAGCACCCTGTTCGTGGCATCAATGCACAGGTAGTCTACCCCCGCATTGGTTAGCAGTTCGACATGCCGCGTTACAACCCAGGGATCGCTCATGCTATAATACCCGTAAAGTGGCTCTCCCCAGAAATGGAATTCATTCAACGGGCTTTCAGCTCTACCTTTTACATCATTCAATGCTTCAGGATTTGTGTCTGATAATTTTTGAATATCATAAACTTCCTTCTGTCCGCTTTGATGCTGTCCCAGCCATAATGAGTAAAAACACCGACTGTTTTCTCGCCGGGCAGCTGACCGATCGACGGACCAAAACTTCTGTTTAAAACATCCGTTGCTGACAGCCGAAGCATGGACTGGTTGGTTTTCAGTTGTAAAGCTGTGTTATTATTTTGCCCGATAACAGGTATGGGCGTTCCCACCCCCAGCGCGAGCATTAACGCCAGATAATATTTTATTAGGTACATAATACAAATAGTTTATGGCTGTTCTATTCTTGCAGACTCTAAACCAAAATGGTTAACAGTGCTGATGGATATTTTGGAAGATTCGTTCCAGGGCAAACTGACATCCATACGCAGTTCGGGCAATAAAAGCGGATAGGCGTCATCTCCGTTAGTATCAAAGCCCTGGTAAACGCCCGAAGAGGGAAAACGTCCGATCCAATGACCACCTTTATAAATATTGAAATGGCTGATGCCTGATTCCACGTCGGCATCGGCCTTCCAACTCAACTCAACCGTCATATTGTGCCTTCTCAATAACTGAAGGTCATAAGGTGCTGGCGGAGCTGTACGATCCACAACAGTTCCGGTAACCACGTACTCTCTCCATTTTATCGCGGTTAAAGAATCAGGTAACCAGGAGGCGGTCAGACTTTTGCCAGGGAACTTTTTTCGGGATAAATGTTCAATGAAGTGGTATCTCCCAACCAGGCTTTAGATCTATCTATTTTACGCATGGCCGTAAAACTGGCGCCGCTTTTTCAGGCATACGCTGTTGCATTACTGCTTCAAAAAATGGAATAGCCATATAACGAACAAAACTGTAATTATGATTTTGATAGCGGGTATGAGCAATGCTTACCATACCATCGTCCTTTCTCAATTCGTTAAAAGTCCGTACAGCAGATTCCCAGCAGCAGGCATCTCCTTCCGGACCAGCATACCTGATCATTACTGGAATTTGCATAGCCGCTTTAGGATAATTAAAGCTGGCATTTAAACCCGGGGAATAGCTGAACAGCGCCATTACTCTTTCAGGATAGGCGGCCATCATGGCCTGCGACCAGTATCCTCCGCCTGAATGCCCCCATAAGAGCCAGGGTGCGTTTTTTAGAGAAGGAATCTTAGAAAATATACTGAGCTGATCAAGTGTGCTCAATAGGGCATCAGCCGATCCAGATGTTGGATTCTTCCAATCATGGCAATTATTTTTAGCGTACAGGTCGGGACCAACAATGGCCAATTGCCATTTTTTTGCGAATGCCTGGTACTGTATATCATAAGCGGTTGCCATACCACGCCCTTCCATAGTACAACCATGCTGGTGAACTAACACGCCATTAATTTTGGTTACTCCCTCTGGTATAAAAACAGCGTAGCGGGCAGAATCTATTTGATAATCCGATTTTATTTGTGTAACAATGTATACTGTCCCATTTGCAGTGAGATTTATTTTCGGTGCGTCCATTTCTTTGCGTTGCCCGCTAACGATAAGATCGGCGAAGAACATCACTAAAAAGAGAAGAAAAATATTATGGTAATTCATTGCTGTATGATAAATATTACGTTGATTAAATTAACGATATGCGTTTACTAATTCCATTGTTCTAAAATAATTTAGCTTCTATTATTACCGGATACACTATTGCTAATTACCCATTGTATAAATATAGCTTAGTCTACCCAGAGGAACTGAGCTGCCCGAAGTGTAATAAGACATTATATCCTGTGGTTCGGCAACATCTGCCACCACTTTAAAATAAAACTGCCCCGATCCATTTAACCCGATTGCATTTTTGGAACAACTGATCTGAAGCACGTTACCACTAACTGTATATTGAGCTAAACCGCTGGCTGTTGTTTTAAAATCAGGCTGTAATTTCCCTACCGAAACCGTCCCCGAAGCATAACTGTTGCCAATCAAATACTCATAACTCTCCCAGCTCTTCAATGAAGGAGCTCCGGTACCTATTAAAATATTCACCCAATTGGTTTTGCTACCAGGGTTATTAAAATTATTTCTTCCTCGTATGAAGAAATATATCTGCTGATCGTCATGTGTCACTTTTATTTCCTGTATATGATTTTCAGGCGCCGGCTGGTTATAACGCACAATCGTACTTGCTCCGTATGTGTTACGCTCGTGCCTGTTTTTACTGATATTAATTGCAGTATAAGGAATGTTCTTCCATTGTTCCTCTCCTGCAGCAATATTTATAATTGCTTTTTTGATACAGCCGCGGTACCTGCAACGCCTTTATATTTTCTTATATTCCGGATCATTTGAATATAAAAAGCATCCTGAAAACCGTCCTTCATTGGCTCTATATCTCTTGAATATTCTTTGTTGACCGCATCTACCAAAACATATTCATTCCAATAATGCTGCTTGTAAGCAATCCATTCATTCCAGCCACCAATTGAAATAACATCCGGGCTGGCCGAAATAGCATAGTCCCATTGTGTTTGAAAAAAGCACCTTTATCAACATCTGCCGCATTGTTCTGCTTTGAAAGCGGGTCCCATCCTCTTCCCCAATTGGTCATTTCATTTGGCCTGGTCAGCGAAAAAGACATAGGAACATTAGGGTGGCTGGCTACGGTTACATTCATCACGCCATTATGCATGGGCTGTGGGTGAATCCATTCTACCCAGGGAAAGCCATCTGCGTAGACAGGATCACCGGGCCACTGAGGCCGGTAAAAATGAAAGAAGCTAAGAATATCCGCCGACAAAACGCCTGGTGTATAGTCCTGATCTCCCCGGTATCTTGCTTCATTTAAATCATCCTGCGGGTTGGTATAAGCGATGATCATTGGCTTGCCGTTTACCCGATACCAGGTATTGGCAAATAAACCGGGTTGATACAGCTCCCTGTAAATTTCCCTCGTGGTTTGAAAAGACCTGGAATGCGTATAAAAAGCTGCTTTAGGTGGATTGAAGCCATTCTTCTGATATTCATCTATGATGGCCAGCAACTTCATAAAAACATTCTTGTAGATAAATGCATTGGTTGCATCAAAATAAATAAAATCAATGTCGGCAATTGTTAACATCTCCACCTGCTTTCTTAACACCCATTCATCTTCCGAATTATAATAACCCCAAATGGGCTCTCCCCAGAAATGCGCCTGTCCGTTAGGGCTAATGGCCTCGTCCTGGCTTTGAAAATCAGTCAATAACTTCAATCCGTTAGGCAGGGCCAGTATTTTAGATGCATCATAAATATTACTAGCCTGGGGCTGGCCAATCCATAACCAAAAGAACAACCCTACCTGCTTTTTGGCATTCACCGACGATACTGGTCCGAATGTTCGTCCATATTGGTCCACTCCAACAACGTTATTAAAGTTGGTAAGCCGATCGGCAGCTGGGGAAGACCTATTTTCTTCACCGGAATCCGCAGGCGTTTTTTTACAGGCATATACCAACATGGTAATCACCGCGCAGGAAAGGACTATGAATTGTTTGGATTTCATTGCATCGGTTTTATACGAATAGTTTTCACTAATATTATTGATGCTGAAATGGGTTACTTCAGTTTAATGGCTATTGCATTGGCCACTGCCCTGGGTGATACATCGGAGTACCGGTTTACCACTTCAAATGCACCTTCATTATTTTTTAACACCATCGTACTGGAGCCGCCGCCATCAAGATTGGTGGCCGAGTAAATCCCGAGGCTTGTCATTACTGCAATCAATTCGTCTATAGTCATACCTACTGAATATCCCGGCTGCCGGCCATCCACCAGCACCAGGTATACCTTTTTATCACTCGTGTAGCCAATCATAGTACGCGGTTCTCTAACCACATCATTATACACTTGAGGCACACCCCTTAAATACAGCAGGTTGGTACCCCCGCCGGTCATATTGCTAAAACTATTGTAGTCAGCCGCAGATAGCGACGAAGTCCAATCGATAGCAAGGCTGCCATCCTTCTTCACCCCAAAATAGCTTGTAACACCTGTTCCCTCTTTCATAAAATTCTTTACCACCGCTTCCTCCACCACAACCGGCCCCCAGGGCCTTCCTGCTACAGGCGACCAGTCAAAAAAATCGGCATTGACGGCTGCTATGATCTTTCCTCCGGCAGCATCGCGCCGCTCCGCCATCGTCTTAACCGTCTGTAAACCAAATTGAGTAGCATTATCCGGCATCAATGTAGTTAATGAGGTATTGCCTTTGCTCATATCCAGCCGAAGTGCAAAAAGACTAAATGTCGCGCCGGAACCGTTCTCAAACTGTAGTTTTGTATATTCTACATCAGGATGAATACCAGCACTGCTTTGTGAAATTACCCGGTTTACCAAACCCGACTTTTCGATAATATTCTTTGATGTGTGGTTAGCGTAAAGAGTAAGAAAAGGAATAATCTGTCTTTGGGCAACAAAGGTATCAAGAGCGTTTTGCTCCGGCAAATGCTGGGTTTGATAGGCTACTTCGGTAAGCTGTTTATAACCGGGCAATGATACGATAGTAGCACCCTTTGTTACCCGAACTCTCCTGACTACCCCGGCTTCGGTTGTATAATCTATATTGATAGCCACTTCATCCTTTTCAAGTTCTTTCCATTCTATATATGGTGTATAACCCTGAATAAAAATAATGTCTTTTGCCAGTGGATTATTCAAACCCGATTGATAAGCCTGACCATAGACCATACCCCGAACCTGCACAGCAGCAGAAGTTACACCCCGGCATTATAAGCCACCACGTCAAATACATGATACCCCTCTTCCAATTGTTCTATGTAAGTACTGACAATACGATCTACGGCTTCCTTCTTATTGATCCGTTTTGACAAGGACCGGCCTTTCCAATACACATCAAAGTACTCTATGTTGGGATCCGAAAAGGAAAACTCAATTTTCACCCGCTCTTTTCCGGGGTAAATAGTCAATCCCTCTGCCTTGCCTGGGATAGCCTCAGGCTGGGATGAGCTTTTGGAGCATGCGCAGAGACACAATAACAAAAACATGTACAGACTTCTGACCATGTGCAAGCTTTTAAATAGGTATTTAATTAACGGCAAAAAATGCTATGATTCATCGCTTCACCGAAGTTGCTTCAATGCTTTAGGCTATAGGCTATTGATACAAAGCAGGTAGATCTATCAGGGTTTGCTGAAACATCTTAACACCGCCAATTTCGTTGGGATGATGCCAAACCTGCCATCCATAGCTACCACTGTAGTCTTCCCAATACATAGTTGATTTATCTACTGACGTACCATCGCCGTCTATAGAGGTAGGCAAATCGAACCGACATCCTTTTATGTTCAAATCAGTTCTCACTTTGGCTACGAGATCATTTACCGCTACCTGCGTTCCACTTTCATTACTGGGGATATTATTGAGAATAGGAGTCGATCCCTGGGACTTAATATAGTTTACCAGCTCTTTTAATTTAGCTTCTGTATTGCCACCATTGGTACCAATGGTCACCATAACATATTCGGCTTTTATAAAGGGTAGTTCGTTCTTAATATAATTCATGACCATGTCAATTTGTGCTCCTCCACGTCCGCTTGACATAGCATTACCACCCAATCGGCTTATTACCTGCTGCGTCCAGGCTAAAGGAAAATCTTTTACCGGAAAGTAGCCCTCGGGCTGCGTAATCGAATCTCCATACATTAGCAATTTCACCTTTTTTCAAAGCATAAACAGTTACCCGTTTTACCTGCATTGACGTACCACCTGAAAGGCCAAAGCAATAATAGTCCCATTGCATACCCACGCCAAAACCAGTTTGTAATGCGCCTTTGCCAACACCGCCCTGTCCGTCATGTTCTGCCGAGATCTCTGCGGTCTCACGCGTTTGAACATCAGTTATCCGGAGCTTTGCGTGCTGGTAAACATGGTATACTTCGACTATATACTCCCGATCGCCTTTTAAAAAATCAACTCTTTTTTCTGTTACAGGGTTCGTTGCAATGATTATTTTTTTGTTAGGAATGTCTACAAATGCGTTAAAATCCTTTTCACTACTGTGAAATATAGCTTTTGCGTCAGCAGATAGCTTTATACGATACTCCACTTTACGTTCGGCAATGGCATAAAACTTATCCAGCTTTACTGTATTGACGGCACTGGTGATATTCAAGCCGTCTGGTGTATAACCTGCCCTCATTTAATATAAATTCTGGTTGCGGCGCACCTGTAAACTGTTTATCAAAAAGAACAGCCAGTTTTTTATCTATTGCCGGAGCGTTCACTTTAACCAGTACCGTTTTACGTATGTTTTCATAGCTTACGGTTACCGTTGTTTCGCCTTCTGCGATAGCACTTACCAACCCCTTATCAACTATAGCAACCTGTTCATCTGCAGTACTCCAATGAACCGCATCCTGGCTTGTTAAAGCAGGAACAGTACTTAAAGTCACCTGTTCTGACTGTCCTGTTTCGAGAGTTAATGATTGCTTATTCAATTGCAGACTTATCAATGTATTGTTATCTGCACTGTTCACACAGCCGGTAGCAGCTGTTACGGATAACAAAGCTGATAAAATTGCTGTAAGTAAAATCATTCTATTTTGCATTTAGTGTAATAATAGACTTTGCTTTTGTTTGTCATTACAGGACAACACGCGTTAACTCAAAGCCATTTATTGTGAAGGTGGACCAGGGTTTTTGATTAATACTATACTGACTTCTGATATTATACACCACTCCTATGCTTACAGCTCCTGCTGCGGATACATGGAAGGGAAGCTCTACAACTTTATTCTGGAAGGCCATCAGGTCGACATATCGCATCACAGTTGTGGCGGCTGCAACAGTAGTATAATCCGGAAGAGCAGATCCGCTGACAACCATACCATAAATATCTACAGGCCCATCCGCACTTGCTACATTAATTTTCAAAACATAGTTACCTGGCTGCAGGTTTAGGGTTTGATGCAGCTTGCCATTGGTTACAACCGGCAATCCCCATACGGAAGCAGTAAACAACGACAACTTGGCATTATCAAATGTGGCAATGGCATTGGTACTATGCGTCCAGCCCTGAACTTTTTGCAGGCGATAATCTCCCAGCGCCGGGAAAGGATTGGATCCGTCCCCAACAAATGGGTTCTTTGCATTGGTCATTGCCACGGCAGTACTGTTTGCGTAACTGGTGTGGCCATATCACCGCTTGAGGTTTGCGCATTATAAACATCGATCTCTGAAAAAACCAACCCGGATGTATGGTCATCATACATTTCTGCTGCAGTGATCCTGAAATAGCGTGCGTTCACCGATCTCTGAAGCGGTAGCACTTGCCGTAAAAACTTATATTCAGGCTGGCCTCCAAAGCTGTGGTCCATGTAGCGTTGTCCTGGCTTACATCTACTTTAATTTTTTTAGCCGACTTCTCATTGGTATAAGAATTTAAAAGATTAAAGCCGTCTATCACTTTGGAAGTTCCCATATCAATAGTAATCCAATGCTGTGCTGCAGGTTTAGGGGCCGACATAGAGGACTGCCAGAGTGTTGTTGCATTATTATCAATTGCCATGGCAGCACTACGACCTGTAACCTCATCGGAAACCCCATGCACTTTCCAGCCGCTTTTCTTAAAATTAAACATCAGCGCATTCTTAGCATCTACATTAGAAGATAGAAAATGATCGATTGCTGAAGCCTCCGGCTTGTAACGTGAGTAAAAATAATAGGGCTGACTAACGTCAATACCATTTAACATAGCTGAATTCTTTGCAGCGGACACTTCAACACTATCTTTTTTCCCGGATGTATTCGTAAAAACCACCACCACCACATCTGTTTCGTTCTCAAACGCAGGGTCAAATACAATTTCGATAGCAGTTGGTGAGTGATCTATCTGATCTTTCCACCGCCTTGGCTTCAAACCACCCAGGTAATTGGCACCGTAAGCTTTGGCTTTAACGGCTTTAGGATTGGAAACCCTGCCCTCTGCATTCATGGTAACGACCTTCAGGATATGTTCCTGCTCAGAAAGGTCATCCACTATGACTGACTGTACAGGGCCGGCCACGTCAAATTCTTTAAAGCTGCCACTGTTATAAAATACTTTTCCTCTAATAGCTCCGGCAGGTACAGAAAACGTTACCATGGCGCGGTTTTTACCGGGGTAAGTAGTTAAGTCATCTACAGCCACCGGTGCAGCCGTTTCTTCTTTTTTGCATGAAACAGCAAGCATAAAAAGCAACAAGGGTATAAAAAGAAAATTTTTCATACTTTCTATTTTGGTAGTTTTAGTTAATTGTATTGTACTAACGCCATGCTTCGGGCTGCTGCATGTTCGTCATTTTTTTGCATCTTCGAGTGGTATTGGCATTACCAGGTATTTATCCGTATAGGACTGATAATCTCTTATCTTTCTTCTTTCATAGCTAAACCTGCCATCTCCACCTTTCGTAATTCTCATACCTGTAACAAACCGGTTGGTCTGGTTGAGAACTTTCCAGCGGCGCTGATCCACAAAGCGGTACTGGCCTTCCAGGCAATATTCTACACGACGTTCATTTCTTATACGGGTTCTGAGAAAATCCTGGGATGCGGCGAAACCTGGCACTGATTGTATGTCTGGCTGCCCGGCGCGCGCTCTTATAACATTCAGGGCCGTCATTGCGCCGGGAAGATCGCCGGCTTCACATAAAGCTTCCGCCTTTTGAAGATAAAATTCGGCCAGGCGGAAAAATACCCAATGTGTAGGTTCGTTTCCTTTTGCAGTTCCCGGGCCCCAGTAAGTAATTTGTTTGTCTTTCCTGCTGTAATAGCCGGTGCAGGAATTTTGTGTTTCACGGGATATAATATCATTGTAACCATTTCTGCCGCCTACAAAGGTTTCGATAATATAGGGTTGTGTTCCATTAAAAGGTACTCCATAGTCTGCCATATTATACAGTATGTTCACGTAAAACCTGGCATCCCTGTTGGTGTATGGATTCCCTCCTACTTCTTCACTGTAGCCCAAAGCTGCTGCAGAAGGGTTCACCGTTATCTTCGTTCTGCCTGCATCATTGTAGGTAACCGGAAGTGCGCCATTCTTCATTTCAAAGCAGTCTACCAATTCCTGGGTAGGCGATTCTCCGCAGTTCCATATATTGTTGATAGTGGCATAAGGATAAGGTCCCACGTTTACCCCGTTGGTATTATTGATATGAGAGTTATCGGACCAGGCTCGCCAGATGATCTCAGATGCCGGGTTAGCATAAGCGCCAATAAATAAACGCTTATAGTTCTCCATGGGAACCAGGCTAAACCCCTGCAGGCTGATCACATCCTGGGCGGCATTGGCAGCACGCATCCATTTAGCCGCATCATTTTCAGGGTTATTCAAAGGGCTTGCATTATATAAAAGCACTCTTGCCCTTATTGCATAAGCAATAGCGTTATCTACATACCTGGCGTCACTTTGAGCAGGGTTACCTTTTGCCGGTAATACACCCGATTGGATAACAGAAAGCAGCTCTTCTTCAATCTTGGTAGCAATTTCATTGTAAGCAGGACGTTTAAGCTCGTTCCATCCCATGAAATTTGGATCAAACGGCTCTTCTACCCAGGGTACAGCTCCGTAAAACTCCAGCAGGTTCATATAAAACCAGCAGCGCAGCACGCGGGACTCAGCGATCCACAAATTGCGCTGGTTCTCATTTATCGCAGTAGACTGAGGCAAATATTTGATGGCATTATTAGCCAGGCGAATGCCTCTCCAGAAATCTGGCCACAGCTGCTCGGCGGGAGAAGACCAATCCCAGGTTATAACCGGATCCGTTAAAGAGAGAGATCCATTGTGCCATCGGTACGCATTATAAGTGGCAGCCCAAAATGCATTATCTGTAAGCGCTTCAATGGGATTGTGAACAAATGATATCATATCACGGGCCTGGTATATTTGTCCATATACAACATCTCTAAGTCCCTTACTGCGATCAAAATCGTTGAGCACTTTATCAATCGTAATTTGCCCGTCCGGCGTTTTTTCCAGAACCTTCTGGCAGCCCATCATGGTGAGCGTAAGCAAAAACCAGTAAAAGTATTTCCTTTTTCATAATATTATTTTTTAGCCTCGAAACTTAAAATGTGACGTTTAATCCAATATTGTATGCTTTGAAAACCGGATACAGTAACCCGCCATTTTGCTCGGGATCCTGGTACTTAACAGGGTACCTGTCAAAAGTGAGTAAGTTTAACCCATTAGCATAAATTCTCACGGCAGAGGAACCTATTTTACCAGACAGTCTTTTATTCAACGTATACCCTACCTCCAGGTTACGCAACCTTATGTAGCTCCCATCGGCGTTCCAGAAATCGGATGGTAGTTTGCTGGCACTGCTACCCGGATCAAGGCGCGGGTAGGTAATGGGCAATCCGGCATCATATCGCTGTTGACTCCAGGCTTCTTTATGCCACTCGTTAAAATTGAAAGTTTCAAAAAATCTTTGCCCTGTTATCAGGTAACTTCTTTCGGCCACACCCTGCCACATCATGCTAAAGTCGAATGACTTGAACTGTATGCTGGTTGCCGCACCAAATGTCCAGGCCGGGAATTCAGGACCACCGAGGGGTACCATATCTGCATCGGTTATCACGCCGTCACCATTCATATCCATATACTTCAAATCGCCCGGCTTGGGAGTGGCTCCTATACCCGATTGATCATACCAGTCGATAATATCCTGCTGCGAATTAAAAAAGCCAGCTGTTTTATATCCGAAGTATTGTCCCAGGGGAAGGCCTGTGCTCCGGGTTCTGTAAGCATACTCTTCAGGCAGCAATACCTCGCTCAGGTATAATACTTTGTTCTTATTATAGGCGCCGTTTAACCTAACATCGAAACGAAAATCGTTACCGATCAGTTTCTTGTATGCCGCACTTATTTCAAATCCACGATTCTCAATTTCTCCGGCATTTATTTTAGGAAGGATGCCTGATACAAATACGCCACCAGTACCAAACATACCAGTCGGTACCAAGCCATCTGCCGGTATCAATATATTGTTGCGTCTTTCATAGAAAACATCTGCCTCCAGGCTAAAGTCCCTAAACAAACGGGTTTCCAATCCAACGTTCAGCTTATTAGCTTTTTCCCAAACCAATTGCTCATTTCCGATCTGGCTTTCGAGGCTTCCATTCCATAAAGTGAGGAAGGCAAAGCGGGCCCCGTTCATATTGTCATTACCCACCTGTCCGTAGGAAGCGCGTATTTTGGCGAAGGTTAACCAGGGTGCGGCATCCTTCAGGAACTTCTCCTGCGATGCTACCCAACCTACCGAAAGAGAAGGGAAAAAGCCCATTTTGTGACCTGGAGCAAACTGTTCAGAGCCATTGTAGCCAAAGTTGGCTTCTGCCAGGTACTTATCTTTGAAGCCATAAGTTAAACGTCCCACATACCCAATGTAGTTAAACGGAAGCTGTATATTAATCACACGCTGATACCGGTTAAATAATGCCATAGCGGTGATGTCATGATCACCAAATGAACGGGCATAATTGATGGAGGCATCTATATTCAGCAGATTCCACTGAGATTGAGCCTGCGCATCGGACAGGGTGCTATTGGGATTAGTGCCCGTTCTTTCGTAAATAATTGAATCGGGATTAGTAGGATGTCTTTTCGCTTCGTATAACTGAAATGTTCTCTGGCGCACCTGTTGGTTAACTGCCGTATTATCGTAAGAAGCTATCACCCGCGCTGAGAGCCCTTTTGTAATAAAGCCCAAAGATTGTTCAGCACCCAGGGTTGCCGTAACCTGGTTGGTTAGGGTATTACGAAAACCAGACCGGTTCAGCATTCCGTAAGGAACATTGTTAATATTCCCCCTTTAAAAAAGTGGATAGCACTTCGCCGTCAGGCGTTACATCATTGTGATAGTTATTGGGAGTTTGCAGTAAAGACCCTATCACAGTAGAATAAGCATTAATATCATTCAAATAGGCCCCATTATTAGGAACAACAACGGGATCATTTTTCTTTTGCATATAGCCGCTGATATTCAAAAACATTTTCAGCGACTTATTGATATCTATGTCAAAGTTGGACCTGAAGTTGACGCGGTTGGCTTTGGAGGTAGGATCATAGTCATATTCCGGAAATTTTTCAATCCGGAAAACGCCCTCCTGGAACAGATAGCCAACAGTAGTGAAATAACGCATCTTTTCATTGCCTCCACTTACATTAACATTCATTCTTCTCATAGGAAAACGCTCTCTCATAAATTCACCTACAAAGTCCCTTACAGGATATAGCTCTTTAAAGTCACCGGTTCTATAATGCTCTAATTCTTCATCACTATAAATGGGCTGTCTTCCATCCTGCACTTCTACCTGGTTACGTAACACCGCATAGTCGTAAGCATTAGTCATTTTAGGTAAACGCGTTGGAGACTGCCATGTTTGTTCGAAGGTGACATCTATTTTCGGCTTACCCGAATGTCCCCTCCTGGTTGTAACCATAATAACGCCATTAGCTCCCCTCACCCCGTAAACAGCCGTTGCAGAAGCATCTTTCAATATTGAGATTGTTTCAACCTCACGGGGTCCAATGCTGTAAAATCTCTTTCAACACCATCTACCAACACTAAAGGTTGCTGGCCGTTAACAGTGCTGCGCCCGCGGATATAAAACTCCATCTGCTCTCCCCGGGAACACCGGAGCTGCAGTACGCTTAAGCCAGGCAATCGTCCTGCCAAAGCAATTCCAAGATTTGCGGCAGGAGTTTGCTTTAAAGCCGTTGCATTAATAGAAGAGATAGCAGCAACCACACTGGCTTTCCTTTGCTGTCCATAGCCCACCACTACAATATCAGACAGATCTTCCGATGTGTTGACCATCTCTATTAAAACGGAGTCTGCATCAACAGTATGCATCAACGTCTTATAGCCAATGTGACTAATCTCTAAAACCTTTCCCAGGGAGGTGTTTATAACAAAGGCGCCAGACTCGTTGCTCCTCGTTATATTGGTGGTGCCGCTTACCGTTACTGAAGCTCCGGAAACAGGCGCCCGGCTGACTGAATCTATTATCCTTCCTGTAACCAGTTTAGTATCCTGGGCAATAACTATAACAGAAGCCAAAAGCATCACAATTATCATTGGCAATGATAAGACAGGGCGGATGCGGCCCTTACAATCGTTATTCATACAAAATAGTTTTAGTCAATTCTGATGTGAATGTAGAAGTATATTTTTCTATCGGTGACCTGCTTTGTACTGATATATCAAAAAAATCTGGCTGGCGAAAAATCAACTTCAGGTTCCCTGCTGCTACAAAAGTTAAGGTTGGCAATACCCTGTAAAGCATTCACTGAAAAATGTTTACCTGACAATTATTTTAAGAAAAACATAAAAACTCAGCTTTTAAAATACGTGCATGGCATGCGGCTTATAGAATGAATACAGGCAGGCTGGCATCTTTATTTTTAAAACAGACGGGCGACTAAAAACATACGATTGTAAGTTCCTTCTTTTACATTCATTGCCTTTTATGCTTCGCCATTATCAGCAACCCGGTCCTCAGAAGCAGGATGTTTTCTAAATTCAGAAGGGCTCATTTCAAACTGTTTTTTAAAGCAGATACTGAAATACTTTGCATTATTAAACCCGGTCTGGTAGGCTATTTCAGCCACTGTTGCATCAGAATGCTGCAGCAGGTAAGCGCTCCGTTTTAACCGGATATTCATAATAAATTCTTTGATCGACATACCCACTATATCATTGATCTTTTGATAAAGAATCGTTCTACCCACATTCATATCTGATACAAATCGCTCTACTGAATAATCAGGATTATCGATATTCTCTTCTATAAATTTCATGGCTTTGGTAAGTAACTCTTCATCCATCGATGAAATGGTGACGTTAGCGGGATCTACCAGGAATCTCTTGCTGTACTTTTCTTTTAACTCCTGCTGGCTTTTTAGTATCGTTTCCGTTTGCTGTAGCAGGTAGCTTACATCAAAAGGCTTATCAATAAAAACAGTGGCGCCCATTTCAAGTGCTTTAACTTTATTCTGATCTTCGTTCCCCTTTCCCGATACCATAACGATGGGAATATGACTGGTTTTAAAATTCTGCCGAAGACGCCGGCATACTTCAAATCCATTAAAGCCCGGCATCATCAGATCTGTGATGATCAGTTGCGGATAAATCTTCTCTCCTTGGTCAACCCTTCTACTCCATCGCTCGCTGTATATACATTGTATCTTTCAGAAAGCCGCTGTTCGAGATAAGTACGTAAAGAAGGATCATCTTCGATCAACAGAACACTGTTAGCCTTCCTGGCATTTTTACCTGTATGATCCCGCTCCGCTGATTCCAGCATCATATCGTCGAGTTCTGATACCGTATAATCATAAACCGTTCCGCCTACCTGCCCCGGGTTTGCTTCTTTTTTAAATGGCAACAAAATAGTAAACGAAACCTTGTTCATCTTATTCACCATCCATATAGTACCTCCCAATGTATCTACCAGTTCCTTTACTATGGCAAGACCAAGGCCAGAGCTCTCTTCAAAAGTAGGACGACGAGCAGACAAACGATTAAAGGATGTAAACAGTGTGGCGATCTGCTCCTCAGAAAAGTTATCGCCCGTATTCAGCACTTCTACCGAAACATACTCTTTTCCCCTGAGATCTATTTCTCCAGACAAGCGGCTTAACTCTTCTGTTGTTGACTCATATACCCGAACACCGACATACCCCTTACTAGGCGTGTATTTTAACGCATTCGAAAAAGGTTGGTCAATATCTTTTCAATAATATCAAAATCAAAAGCAACATATAACTGCGGTTGGTGGGCTGCCATATCCGTCTCAATTTCTTTGCGGTTGGCATATAGCTCAAATAAACCAAATACATCTCTTACAAACCCTATAAAATCCGCCACCTGGGGGTTTAATGTGATCTTCTGGCTCTCGATTTCTCTGAACCTTAGAAGCTGACTGATCATTCTTTGTATACGGGTCACATTCTTTTCAATCACCTGCATATACGAATTAGTTTTATCATTGGCGCCCAATGTTTCCCTCAGTTGCTTCAGGGGATCCAACACCAGGGTTAACGGTGTTTTTAAATCATGGGAAATATTCGTAAAGAAGTTAGTGCGTGCCTGGTTGAGCTCTCTCATGTTTTGCTCCTTTATTGCTTCCAGGGCCAGCCTTTCTTTAAACACCTTTTTGTTAGTATAATAACGCATTACAAAGAAAAGCAAGACGATAGCAATAAGACTGTACAAAAGATAGGCCCACCAGGAAAGGAAAAACGGTGGATCTACGTGTATGTAAAGCCTCGAAACATCCTGTCCCCAGATACCGTCATTATTTGATGCTTTAATTTCAAAAATATATAGTCACCCGCAGGCAGATCAAAAAACTGAACAGCATTTTGTTTTCGGTTTAATAGCTGCCATTCGTCCGAGAGTCCGCGCATGCGGTAGGTAAACTGGTTTTTTCTGCTTCCAGGTAGCTGTTGGAAGAAAACCGGATCTCGATATTGGATTGACTACTGGCCAGCTTAATCCGCTCCTCTTTGTTATTAGAAAGACTGGAGATATCTTTCGCCAATGGAGAGTTTTGTGATCCCGCCGTAACTTTCAAATTATTTACCAGGAAACCGGTAAAAAATACTTTGGGCTGTTGCCTGTTGTCAGACATGCTTGTTGGATCGAAAATGACAAACCCGTTGGTTCCGCCAAAAAGCATTTCTCCTTTAGAAGTTTTATAGGCTGATCGTATGTAAAAGGATCCACAGCTATTGTCGATATAAAATCTGGCTTTACTAAATTTATTTTTTGATGGCTCGTAATAATAAATGCCCTCGCTGGTACTTAACCAGATATTTTTCGACCCGCTGTCCTCCAAAATACCAAACACCAATTTAGGAGGAAAGCCGTTAGAGCTATTGAAGTTGAGATAAGTGCCATCTTTTTTTAGAACGTTTACACCTCCGCCCAATGTTCCCAACCATAGATCTCCATTGTATGCTTCGCGATAACAACATAAACTGTTGACTGCATAAGGTTGATCTTTGAGATAATGATGCCTGATGACTTTTCGGCTGATTGGATCTACAATGAATAGGCCATCGTGTGTAACAATCCTCAGCATTTTTTGCGCATCCTGGTAAAGCGCCTCAATTTCCAGCCTTATTGGTTTATTGTCTATACCTAATATAGAAGCTATACCTACTGCCGGATCGCCCTTGGCTTTATAAAACAGGGTATTATCGGGGTCAGTCATCCACCACGCAAACTGATCATCTTGTATAAAGTCATAAATGGTGAGCGGTTGCTGACTATAAGGATTGCGAAAATCAAGACTGGTAAACCTTTTATCAGCCGCATCGTAAGTAGTAATACCGCCGTTAAACGCAGCGATGTACAGGAATCGTTTTCCCTGATCAAAGCGAAGGCTTTTGATCATATTGGAATTAGGGGCATTTACGGAACTCTTCAAATAATGGCTGAAATGGTTGCTTTTCCTGTTCCAGTAATTCAACCCTCCCCCCTCGGTACCAATCCAGATATTACCCTGGCCGTCTTCTGCAAAGCTGCTTACAATAGGATGGTTGAGCGATTCGGGACCGGGCTTAAAATATCGTACTGTTTTATCATAGAGCGAACTATAAACCAGTTTACCACCATAGGTCCCCAGCCACACACCCTGGTCCGGATCGGCGTAAATAGTCCATATGGAATTATTGGGCAAGGAGTAGGCATCATTAAGGTTCATGGTTAAGGTAGTATGACTATCATGAGCAGGATCATATAAGAAAAGGCCGGTTTGTGTAGCTACCCACATAATACCCATCGGATCGAGGTACAGCTTTTTAGCTATTACTTGTTTGTTACCATTGGCCAGTACCGGTATGTTCCGTTGTATATGACCAGCTCTGTCAACTGCAAAAATGCCATCCTTTCCCGTGAGGAAATACATCAGCCCATTGTATTCTACCACGTCATTGGCAGGAGTATTGCCACCGAGCATAGCGAACTCTTTAAACAGCTTCGCATGAGTATCAAAACGGATCAACTTTCCGGACTGTGATAAAAACACAGATCCTTTTACGATTAATACATGTTCAAAATATCCGCCTTTGGGTAAAGAAAAGGTTTGCAATTTCTTTTTTGAGGTTGGTATAGCAGGAGGCTATCGTCTCTAAGCATGACCAGGTTGCCATCTTCATTTAAACGAATAGACCGGATTCTGCCAGGCACATTCATTTCGAAAGTAAAACGGCTATAATCAAATTGAAGCAAGCCATGATTGGTTGTTAAAAACAAACGTCCTTCCTTATCCTGCAACAATGCTCCGAACCGCCATTTTGAACCCGGTTCACTGGCAGAGGCCAGCTCATTCAACTGGTAGAAACTGCTTCCATCATAAACAAAAACAGCATCGGGACCGGTATACCAGATACGACCCAGACTATCTTTTGCGATGCTCTGTATGCCGCCATAATAGGAGGTTTCAGGCATTACACGAAACCGATACCGCGTTGAATCGATCGCATAAGTTTTTTGAGAAAAACGATTGCTATAATGCTTAATAAATATATGATCCTAAGTCTGCCCATGAAGCCATTTTTGATACAGGTTTTACAGCTTTTAACAGCCGGAAACCATCAATATAATATAATTCAGCCAAATCATTACCATTACAATACCCTTATTAAAAAATGAGTCTTTTATCTGGTACACCCACTAAATAGATTACCCCGGCCAGGTAATTCCAGGCCGGGGTAAAGAGCTAGAGGGGCTCCTTTTATTTTTAATATAATACTAGTACCCCGGGTTTTGCACCATCAACGGCATTTTTTGAATTTCTGTTAATGGAATCGGAAGCAGATACATTGCTTTTCTAAAATTAAGCGGCCTGGGTGCGGAAGCAGCCCTATAGGTATAGGTAGTTTCTCCGGTACGGGTAATAATCATTACTTTGTTAAAACCGGTCAATACCTGTTCCGCTATCATCCACCGGCGTATGTCATTGAATCTGTGATCTTCAAACGCCAGCTCAATCCTTCTTTCGTTTTGAACAAGGCTGCGCATTTCTTCAACGGTCATATTCGCCTTCATTCCATACAAACCATCGGCGCCTGGTAAAATACCAGCTCTTTCTCTTATTTGTTTTAAAGGTGCATAAGCTTTATCTGTGGCTCCTGTTTCGTTAAGCGCTTCCGCATAGTTCAGCAAAATCTCGGCATACCTTATTAGCGACCATCCCCTGTCCGTTGTTCCGGCAGTATTACTGGCCAGGTTTTCATCCAGCATTTTCCTTGAAAAGTAACCGGTAAAATATCCTCCTGCCACATAACCATCCGAAGTAGTATTTGGTATGGTAGATCCGGCAGACTGATAGGTCCATATAGGAGTTTTAGGACCGGTGTTGCTGGTATAGGACAGCCCGTTATAAATAATAGAGTAATCGAAGCGCGGGTCCCTGTTTAAATAAGGGTTGGCCGGATCATACAAAGGACTTTCCGTTATAGACTTACCATCCTTCATGGGAAAGGCTTCAACCAGGTTATGAGTAGGCTTCATTACCAGACTGCCCGAACGGGAGCCCGGCAGGTAATAAGATTCCATTTCCCTTTGTGGGCCGCGATTGAATGCCAGAATATATTCGCTGTTAACTCTTTTCAAAAACACGCTGTAAAAACCATTTCCGGGCCTGGTTGCATTGTCCACATTGAGTTGATACCTGCCCGAGTTAATAACAGCTTCCGCTGCATTGGCCGCAAGCTGCCACCTGTTTTTATCAAAGCTAGGGTAACCCACCAAACCAGCCTTATCACCGCATTGGAACTATTTCCACCATTAAATAAAGGACTTGCGGCATACAGCAACACTCGCGATTTCAACGCCAGGCAGGCGCCAGCGGTAATTCTTCCATAATCGATATCTGCATACACTACATTATTTAAGGCCTGGGCGCATTGATCCAGCTCACTTACAATATAGTTAACACATTCATCAAAGCTATTTCGGGGTATATTGATGACATCATTGATGTCGTATACATTATCATCGATAACAGGTACACCACCAAACACAGCAACCATCTGGTAGTAATACCAGGCTCTTAAAAACCTTGCTTCCGCTGCCATTCTTTGCCTGGTAGATTCGTGAAAGGGAGCATCAGGCAGACGGGACAAGAGTAAGTTCACCCTGCGGATATTCATATAAGGAGTATTCCAGAAATCTTTGTCTGCTGCAAAACCGGTTAAAACATTACTGGGGCCGATCGATCCCTGGGCATAGGCATTTCCCCAAACAGAGGTATTATTATTGCCTTCTGCATTGTCCGAAGCTAATTCAGTATTACCCGCACCTCCCGCGGCAGAAAAACGGTAAATGGCAAATGTATATCCTATGTCCACGTAAATCCGGTTTAAGAATCCAAGCGTACGGATACTATCTGTGAATATGGCTTTGTCGTCTAATAGGTTGGTTTTATCATCCAGAAATTTGGATTTCTGACAGGATACCAAAAGGCCGCCCAGTAAGATGCTTATAATTAATCTCTTCATTTTTTTGAATTTAGAAAGTGATGTTCAAACCAAAATTGAAAGTACGGGAAGGAGGATAAGGCAGATCTGTAACAGCTTCCACCACTTCCGGGTCCAGGTCGTAGAGTTTGTCCAATTTGGTCCATGTTATCAGGTTGTAACCATTGGCGTAAACGCGCATCTCTTTAATACGGATACGTTTCAATGCTTCCGCACTAATGGTATAGCTGATCTCTGCACTCTTCAACCTAACATAGTCGCCGGGTATTGCCCAAAAGTCAGAATAAAAAGTAGACGGACTCGAGCTTAGATCAGCGGTATATAGCTGTGGATATTTGGCATCGTTACCCAATTCGGGCGTCCAGTGCTGTTGGTGAATAGGCAACAACTTGCTCACGTTATGGTGAATAACCGCTCCTGTGGCACTGGCAACAAAATCGCTGGCTCCCTGGAATAAAGCGTTTACTTGAATACCTTTAAACCCAAAACCCAGGTTCAAACCATATACTTTATTGGGCAGATTGGTTAAACCGAAATAAGATTGATCAGATGCATCAATAAGACCATCACCGTTCAAGTCCTTATACTTGATGTCGCCGGGACGGCCACCAATGGCGGGTTTGGGCACATTCGGATCGGCAATATCAGCAGCAGTGTAAAACTCGCCGGTCCAGGTATATTTCAACCTAGAGCCGATCGGCTGTCCGGTTTCCTGCTGATAAGGATACAGAGGCACCGGCTCATCCCTGAACAATATCTTATTTTTAGCAGAAGAATAAGTTGCTCTAAAGGAATACCGCCAGTCTTCACCAATGCGGTTATTGTATCCCAGTTCAAATTCCAAACCGCGGTTATTGGTCTTCCCAAGATTCACATTAGGAAGCCCTTGTCCGAAAACAGCCGATACGCTACCTCTTGTAGTAAGGATATCAAAACGGTTATTGTTAAAATAGGCTACTGTTGCTGTTAGTTTACGGTTGAACATCGCAAGATCGAAGCCGATATCCATTTTCTTTTCTTTCTCCCAGGTCACTTCATTATTCGCCAGCGTTCCCTCTACAGCAGTAACATGGCCATTGTTATTGGCAACGCCAAACATACCGCTTCCACTACCCAAAGTATAACTCTGCAGGTAGGCATAAACGCCCCCGGTATTATCAACCCCTGTCAAACCGTAAGATCCTCTGAGCTTAAACAGGTTTAAGAAAGATAAATTTTCTTTGATAATTTTCTCTTCTGCTATGTTCCAACCCATCGACGCAGCGGGAAAAAACCCATAACGACGCCCCTTTGCAAAACGATCTGTGCCATTGTAGGCGCCGCTCACTTCCACCAGGTATTTATTTTTATAATCGTATCCCATACGGGCAGTATAGCCCTTGAAATTTTCGGGTATAAAATTGTAAATACCACCACTGGAGGAATTAGCGCCTACCTTACTATTTTGATTATACAGGAAAAGCCCGGTAACATTATGATCTCTTCCAAAAGTGCGGGTATAATTTAATATTGCCTGTAGTGTTAAGGCACTACTGGTGGATCCTACATCATAGCGAAGCGTGGGCGTACTGATCCTGTAAACATTATCTGACCGCCCGAAAGAATAGCTATCCGTTTCGGGGTTATAGATATAGGAAGGAAAGCCTGAACCACTTGCCGGACGGTTCAGGTATCGTGCATAGCTATAATGATTACGATAGGCTACTGTTCCTTTAATAGATAATCCGGGAGTAATAAAATTAAGCCGTTGTGTTGCGTTGGTAGCCAGGTTGATATTATTGCCAAACGGGCGATAATAGCCATTATACATTAAACGTCCTACTATGTTATTATTATTCCGGCCGGCAAAATTGCGCTGCCACAGGCTATAACCAAGGCTACCATCCGGATTATATACGGGGTAGTTATAGGGAGCTGTTTCGTTGTTACGGCTCAGATCACTAAAAAGGTTGGAATTGGCACTGGCATTATTGTCATTAGTTTCGTCCAGGTAGCCAAATACGTTGAACTGAACGTCTAACTCAGAGTTTACTTTCAGATCGATATTAGAGCGATAGTTGTATCTTTTATAATAATAAGAACTATTGAGATCTACCCCAAAATCCTTCAATTGTCCGCCCTGGTGCAAATAGCCCAATGACACAAAGTATTTAGCCCTCGCAGTTCCCCGGTTACATTCAGGTTATTGCGAAGCATCGGAGCATAATTCTTTAAAAGTATATCATACCAGTCGTTATCAGGATGACCATAAGGATCGGTACCATTACGATAAAGCTCGAGGTCTTTTTCAGAAAACTGTGGTACAAAATTGGGGTTCGGATTTAGGGCATTCATATTCATCTGCGACTCTGTGAATAGTTTTGCAGATTCGTAGGCATTGAGGTAAGGTGGCAGCCTGGTAGGCTGGCTTAAACCGTACTCACTCTGAAAGCTGATCGTAGGTCGCCCCGCTTTTCCGCGGGTAGTAGTTACCAATACGACTCCATTAGCTCCCTTGATACCGTAAATCGAAGTAGTAGCCGCATCTTTTAAAATGGAAATCGATTCAATTTCGTTGGCATTTAATGCATAAAACTGCTGATAGGTATATTCAATATCATCTACAATAATCAATGGTTGATTATTGCCGGTATAAGAGCTGATACCGCGTACATAGAAAGCAGCTGCATCTGCACCAGGACGGCCACTACGTTGCTGGCTGCTAAAGCCGGTAATACGTCCTGCCAGGTTATTTTGCAAACTAGGCGATGGACTTTGCCGGATCTCTTCTCCCGAAACAGAGCTCACGGAACCTGTTAGTGTTTTTTGCTGGTTTTACCAAACCCAACCACTACCACATTATCCATGATCTTATTGTCTTCGGAAAGCGTGATATCTAAGGTATTCTGATCCTGTACATCAATATCCTGCGGAATATACCCGGCATAGCTTACCACAATGGTAGGTGCTGCTATCTCTATACTGAAACGGCCGTTCCCATCGGTTTGGGTTGCATTGGAAGGAACTCCTTTTTCGGTAATGGTTACGCCAGGCAAAAGTCCGTCCCGGTTTCTCACTTCACCTTTTACCAGTCGTTTCTGCGTTTGTGCTGCAAGACTACCGGAGAGCAGCAGCAGGCTCATCATAAAATATATTAATTTTTTCATACTGATTTGTTAGTTGGCAGGTTTAGTAATAGCCTTCGTTTTGAATTAATTTGCTGTTCTTCTGGATCTCGCTAAAAGGGATAGGCATATAGTAATTCCTAGGTTCAAACTTAAATGGCGCCACATCTTTTTGAGCAATCACTATGCTTCCGGAACTATTGTCCAGCGCAAGCCCGGTTAACTGAGCAGGCAGGTTTTGAGCATCTTTCCACCTGCGGATGTCCCAGAAACGATGTTCCTCGAAACTCAGTTCAATACGACGTTCATTTTTGATGAGCCTGCGAAGATCGGCCTGGCCCACACCTGCAGGTATCCCGTAGCGGGCATTAGCTCCCGCAGTAATACCTGCTCTGGCCCTTAACAGGAAAACCTGTTTAGCAGCATCTTCGGTACGCCCTTTTTCATTCAAAGCCTCAGCATAATTCAATAGCACTTCAGCATAACGGAAATAAGGAAAGTTGTGGCTTTGATTAGAGTATGTAGTTCCGCTTGTAAAATCGCCCAGGAATTTCCTCAGGTAATAAGAGGTTTTTGTTTGTACCTGATAAGGTCTGTTCGGCTTATCCCTTCCACCTTCAAAAGTTTCTACTGCTCTTCCCAACCACTGAACCCCATTGTAAAAAATGATGGCATTTAAGCGAGGATCACGGTTCTGGTATTGGCTAAGCGTGGTTGCGCTCCCCTCAAAAGGAGAACCATTCAAATTGGGAAAGGCATTTAAAAAATCCTGCGTAGGGCTTGTTCTGCCATTGCTTGCCGCTGGTGCTACATAGCCAATGGGTGCACTGGCGGTTTCCAGCCCGGTAGAATTGGCAGATTGCTTGGAAAAGATAATATCCGTATTGATTTTGGTGGTAAATATATTACGGTAAACTGCTGTACCGGTACCTGCCGGCAGCTTATAATATCCTTTACTGATAATCTCTTCTGCTACCTGTATAACACGATCCCAGCGCGAAGCGTCAACGTCTGTATAACCTGTAAGTGCTTTTTCTGAGGATCAGCTGATACGCCTCCCCATTAAACAACGGACTGGCCGCGTATAAATACAACCTGCATTTCAGTGCTAAAGCGGCTTCAAGATTAGCGCGACCAAAATCGGTAGTAGTAATCTTTGACCCCAGTGGTAAATCGGCTTTAATGGCATCTACTTCACCTGCGATATAGTTCACACAATCTGCATAGTTTGAACGGGCAATATTGATATCTGAATCCAGCTCAAGCACTTCATCACCCAGCAAGGGAATACCTCCGTAGCGCTTCAATAATTCGAAATAAGAAAATGCACGCAGGAAGCGTACTTCCGCTTTATATTGTTTGATTAATGTATCAGAAATAGGCACTATATCGATATTTTTTAAAAACACATTACACCTGCGTACAATGGCATAGCTGTTAAACCAGTTATTATCCGGGTAGTTTACAGCAGTGAGTTGTCCGTTTGTAAAAAAGCTCACGTTGGATCTTTCTGACGATGGCACTGCATCATCTGTAGCCGCATCCAGGAAGTCTCCGTCGATACGATTAAAGCCGTTTGGCAACAATGAATAGATACCAAATAAATAAGCTTTTGCCTGTACAGCTTCCTTATCAGTCGGATCAAAAACATCCGATATCAAAACCCGGTCTTTAGGTTCTGTTTCCCATTTTTTGCAGGAGTGTAATCCTATTATTAATAAGGCTGATAAATAAAATATTATCTTTTTCATCCTTGTACTTTTTATATTTTTTGAATGTCCCATTGTTTCCCACTCAGGGCCGGAACAAAGTATACCTGTTTGAAATTCGCCGACGTGCCTACAGTTTAACATGCACACCGAAGCTGATCACTTTTTGAATGGGATATGCGCCTCTATAACTTTCGGGATCAGCACCGTTAAAGGTTTTTGATGACCAGCTGAACAGGTTATATCCATTTACAAATACCCGGGTCGATTTAAGCTTGATCCTGTTTAGTATAGAAGCAGGTAATGAATATCCTAACTCCATACTGCGCACCCGAAGAAAAAATTGCCATTCCTTAACCAGAAGCTATTGGTGGCTGCATTATTAAATTCACCATTGTAAGGTCCCCGTTGGTGGTTAACCGCGGATAGCTGGCATTGGGATTAGAGGGTGTCCAGCGATCAAGGTGCATATCAAATGCCTGTCCTACTCCTTCGAGAAACTCTCGATAGCTATTGCCTGAAGGATATACCTGCCTGTTTAATTCGGCCACCAGCAGCGTAGAAAAATCAAACTGGCTCCACCTGAATCCTAAATTAGAGCCCAAAAGAATAAGCGGTTTTTCAGAACCGATAATGGTCATATCATATTGATTGATCACCCCATCATTATTAAGGTCTTTAAACTTGATATCTCCCAGTTGTGGTATATATCCTTCTGTAGTTGCACGATTATCAAGCTCTGCCTGTGTTTGAAAAAGCCCTTCAGCAATGTAACCGTAAGTAAGCCCTACAGGGTGACCGGTTCTTTGCATCCATTCATACATCTGGGCAGGTTCGCCATTATCAATGAGTTTGGATTGTTGAATGGCAGCATTCACAGAAGCCCAATAACTGAATTTGCCCCTGGTCTCTTGCCAACCCAATACCGCTTCTATACCGCTGTTATTTTGTTTCCCTATATTTTCATTAGGGTAAGCTATACCTAAAGTACCGCTGTTCGTACCTCTTACAATGCTCAGATCGCTGTACTTATTAAAGTAGTAGTCCAGGTCAAAAGACAGCCTGTTGTCTAAGAAACGGGAATCAAACCCAATATTCAGCATATTAGCTTTCTCGTAGGTTATATTGGGATTTGCAAGAAAGGATTCTGCAATAGTAGTGGTAGACGTGGCACTGGTTCCAAAATAAGTGGTAGGTGCATTATTGTAAGACTGGATGTAGGTAAAGTAGCTGCCATTATCCAGGCCCGTTATACCGTAAGAGCCATGAAGCTTTAGCTCACTTAACCAGCTCTTGTCTTTCAAAAAGGCTTCATTGTGCAAATTCCAGCCCAGGCCTACTGAAGGAAACATTCCATACTTAAATCCACCATCCGAAGGATAACGGTTAGCTCCATTATAAGCAGCTGCGAACTCAGCAATAAAGCGTTTATCATATACATAAGACGCATGTGCTGAAATACCCTGAACGGTAAGGTTTAAGTTTGACCCGGCGATAAGATTGTCCCGGTTAGCCAAAAGCAACAGATCCCAATCGTGCAGTCCTTTGTTCCTGGAATACCCTAAAGAAAACTCCTGGAAATTAGAACGGTTTTGAAAAGAAACAGCATTGCTATTTCCCTGTTCACTATTAGTACCATACTGGCCATACACCGGGGCGTTAGCGTCATTGTTCATGATCTGGAAAACGGCAAACGATTTGGTACGTGTATAATTCTCCCGCATATCACTGAAAAAGATACGCGCGCTTTGGCCCATAAGCCTGGCAATACATCATCCAGCTCGCGACGCAGGTAAAAATCTGTCAGAACTGTTCGGGTATGTCCTACAAAATAGCCGGAGTTTAAGGTCTGCGCCATTATATTGTTTTGAAAACGGGCAGAGCCTCCCAGGCTACCATTAGGATTACGAATAGGGTAAGCACTAGCAGGCGTATTTAAAATGGACTGGAAAATATTATTGGCACCATCACTACCGGGTGCGTTCATATCCATAATACGGCCCATAATATAAATACCTCCATCCAAACGGTCGGTAATTTTCACATCCACATTGGAACGCACAAAATATCCCTTAGCGCCTGCATTGGTACTATAGTTATTATTGTCATCTGTTTTAAAGAATCCATCCTGGTTAAAATGTTCGAGATTCACGAAATACTTAAAATATTCGTTTCCTCCACGCGCATTGATATTATAGCGGGCCACGGGTGCCGACTTCCTGGTCACTTCATCCCGCCAGTTCACGTTAGGATATAAATAAGGATTAGAACCATCTTTGTATGCCTGTATGGCTGCATCACTAAACCCATTATTTTGTACAGACAGCCCATCATTTTTCAGTGCTTCATTATATAGCAAAGCGTATTGGTAAGCGTCCAGAGGTTGACCGATCAGGTTTTGTGTGGGTTGCTGTGTGCCCCATTGACCAGAAAAATTGATTTCCGATTTCATAGGCGCTCCTTTTTGGTAACCACAGATATAGCACCTCCTGCACCCCGAACTCCTAACATAGCTAATGCTACCGCATCCTTCAACACCGTAACAGACTCAATTTCTTCTATGCCTATTTCTGTTATTGACCTGGGTATTCCATCTATTAACACCAGTGGTGTTCTACCCCGCAACAACATCGACACGCTCTCGCTTAATGGTTGTCCGTTGGTCTGGCTCACCTTTAAGCCAGGTAACTGACCAGCTAATCCGATAGGGAATGACATTACAGGTACATGATGTATGGATGTGCCCGGAATTACAGATGCGGATGCCGTAGACCTTGGCTTTTCGATCTTATAATAGATAAGCGGGTAAACGGTTTCCATAGCATCATTCTCACCCGTTGTATCAATGGCAGTTGTGTCTGACTGTGCCAGCAAGCCGAAGGGAAAGCAGCAAAGCATCACAGCAAGGGCTTTAAATGCCAGCGTTTGTCTAAATGATATCATAGTTTTTTAAAATTAACATTGCGTTATTGGTAGATAATCGTTGTTGTAAATAGGAAGATCTGTTTTCATCAAAATACATTCTCCCGGTAGCGAAGCAGCATTCGTTTACGTTTCATGTTGGCTTTAAAGTGGTTTAATATAATCGTTAGAACCATTAACAAATTTATCAGCTAGTACAAGGGTGGCGAAACAAACCCTTCTCTTTTTTTATTGGGAACGATCCCATTATTGGGACCGTTCCCATTCCTTACCAATACAGGTACAGAAATGCATGACTTTAGGAGCAACCTAAGATTTCTAAGAAGCATTATCCTTGTTTTGATTATTTTTCGTTAATTGATTGGTATCGGTCCAAGTGCAAATTCGGAGCTTATTAACAATGAACTTGTTTAACCTTTCTTAGGCGCCGTCCTTATGGACTCTAACGAACTCGTTCAGCAATTTTTACCAATGTAAAGTCCCGAAAGGACGAGATATTGGTAGAAAAAATCCATTTAAGGACATTAGGCCTCGTAGAGGCGACATATTATCATTTCGTCTAAAAAGTTTGTATAAGTTCAATATTATTCCTGTTTGATCCAAGCATTCACATTATTCAACTTTATTAAATAATATGTTGAAAGAAGTGCGCTTATGATGATATCATCAAGGCCTGAAAATAGCGAGTTGATTTAGAAACCCGCTTTCTTTACATTATCGACTACTACCGAGTCACTATTAACAACATCAATAGCATTACCCTTTCCCAGGTATAATATATCCCGGAAACTCGCATCTTTTATGCCTTTGGCCATCACTGGTTGATAGGTAACCAGATTCTTTACAAACAAGCCTTTAATATTCGCTGCATACTCAGCTACCAGGCCCTGGTTAGATAAAGCATTAATGGTCATATTCTCCAATACATTTTGTATCCTTAGCCTGCCTACGGGCATAATACGAATGGCCCGATGAGAGATCGAATAAAAATCCTGCCAGTTCAACAGGTATATATTCGATATATTATCTTTTGCCCCATTATAAACCGATCCGCTCACTACGTTTACGTTCTCAGCTCCTGCCGGCACGCCTGTATCGGTTAAGCCTATGTTGATAAAGTCATCACCACTATTACCCCGGCAGCGCTCTATCACAATGTTCCGGCAGCCAAATCGCACCCCTAATCCATCCTGGTTTAATACCTGTTTTTCAACACCGGCTATACTTACGGCTTGCCGCACCTGGAAACTAATATCCCTCAATGCGCCGTTAGTACAGCGTTCCAATACAATTCCATGAGCATGATAATCTTTTAGTTTAATACCACTGATCTCAAATACATCTACATAAGCCAATACTATAGCATGATTACGCCAGCCGCCCTTTTGATTCTCCCCTGGCTTTCCGGCATCAGTACCGTAAGATTGAGTAAATCCCCTTGGATCTACCGATAGTGTTTTGTTATGGTCCCCGGTGGCCCGCGGATTAGCAGCGCCCTCCAGTAAAACATTACCCCTACCGATGATCCTGATATTACTCAGGGGCTTTATATTCGAAATACCTAAACCCGCATTGGCAGAACGTATAAAATTATCCCTGCACCGGTTGGAAAGCTTAATTGTACAATTGTCCAGTTCCAGCACTATATCACCCGGTAACAAAATGGCCTTATCAATCAGCCAGACAGTAGTTTTTTTACTGCATCATATCCAGGTATCACTACTCTGGCCTTATACTTTTGGGCTTCATCTATTGCCCGTTGAATTCGCTCTATCTGCGAACCCTTTTTAACATATTAGGCGTAAAGTAGTCAACAGTCCGGCCTGAAGCAGCTGGCGCGGCTACAGCAGATAATTTACTTACAGTTAAAACAAGCAGTGCCGCTATCAAGCAAAATTGATGACACTGCCGCTTTAAAAGTCCGCCCATATTCACTAAAACAACGCTCATAAAATTCCTATTCAATGTAATCAGTACTTTATGTAATTACTTTATGGTTACATTCGAAACGATGGTCCAGCCTTCCGCGGTCACATCGCCTTTTGTTGCCAGCAATATTCCCGGCTGGTCCTGTTTGGACCTGTCAACTATCGCTACCGCCCAAAGATAAGATCCGCCGGCTACCTGGCTCAGATCGGGAGTAAAAGGTAAGATGTTGCGCTGCCTTTGATCCATTTGGATGGATCGGAAGCCTCGTCTACAAATACAGATTTTGGTTTTTTAGTACCTGGATCCAGTAAAGCAAATGCTACTTTATATTTATAATTCCATTGCTTTATATTATTCGGACAATAACCCCAGCCCATATTGTTCCATTTATGTTCAATAGTGGTTTTTGCAGACTTCAACACATGGGCGGGAATAGAAATCTGGTCCGGGTATAAACGATACCCACCTTCGCTGATAAAAGATTTCACCAGGCCGAAGGTTTCGTTAAACCATATATCCGTTTCGCCGATCCTGAAGTCCATCATATTCACGCCTGCCTGTTTAGAATCATCATATTCTCCCCGTCTTACATCCCCTTTGGTAACATACTTCCGCGCATCCGTTTGAAAAGGATGCTGAGCAGTAACCCATCCGCCTTCCATAATATTGGGTAACTTATGTTTCCATTTTTCGGCAATCGTTTTTTCCCAGGACTGGTAATAGCCCGACATGCCAAATGCGTCATGCCTTAGGATATATCCTTTTGAAAAAGCATAGTTTAAAAGATTCTCACTCATAGGGTCTGCAGCGCCCCAGTCTTTAGGCATAGCAATAAGCCGGTGATAATTAATAGCCAATGGAATTTTTGTAAACTCACTTGAATACAGGTCTACAGCCCATTTAAAAACCTGCTCGCGATTATTCGCATCCAGGTAGTTCATAGAGTGCGCTTCTCCCCATTTACCTAAGCCAAAGCCATCAATAAATTCCACCCATTCCGGATCATTGAATTTTTGAGCAAAAGCTTTGATGAACTGCGTATATTTTTGTTGAAAGACAGGATCATCGGGGTAAGGAGACCAAACGGTTTTACTGCCGGTTTGCGTGTAATAGCCCTGTGCGCCAGCATCCCTTACGTAGGCAGGTGTAAAATCTTCCGCCTTATCACGACTATCAATTACAACACGTAACGCTATTTTCATTTTACGTTGACGCGCATTGCTGATCAAGGTTTTTAGCTTATCGTTGGTATCCCATCCATATACATTTTCTGTTGGGTTTAACGAGGTCCAGCTGGTTCTTAAATATAGGGTTCCGGCGAAATCTTCTATTTTAAAGGTACCCTGCTGACCCGGAACACTGATACGGTCCAATTTAGACCAGAAATCAGTGGCCGCATTCAGAGACCCATACAATACCCATCCGTTTAATGGGTTACGAAGCATCGTTTCTGTATCCGCTGGGATACGAACCACCGCATTAGGATTGGTGGGATCTTCCTGTCCATTCCCGTTTGAGGCGGCTACCTTTTTAGAACAGTTGGTAAAGGCAAGCATTGCTATCAGCACCAGGGCCAGCGCAATTGATTGTACCTGTCGGCTTAGTTTCATGTTGAATAGTTTAAGATTATAATGAATTTATGGGGTCACTTCTATTTTGATCTTCTTGTCTTTTACTAGCACGTAATAGTTTCCTTCCTCTATGAACTGCTCTCCTTTTGCATTCACAAAGCCAAAATCTTTTTTAATATTGATATCGAACCTGAAGATCCGGGTCTCTCCTTTTTTAATTAGTTGCTTATCAAAATATTTCAATTCTTTTACGGGGCGGGAAATAGTAGCCACCGGGTCGTTAATAAACCAATGAACTGTTTCAAGTCCGTCTCTGTCACCGGTATTGGTTACCGGTATCTCAATGGTAATTTTCCCATTCGATTTCACTTTTAGAGCAGATGCTTTCAAATCCCCATATTGAAAACTGGTATAGCTTAAACCATGACCGAAATCATATAAAGGTGTTGAAGGAATGTCCTGGTATTTACCCTGGTGAGGTCGGGCACTTTGCCGATGATTATAATAAACAGGTATCTGCCCTGTAGTATAAGGAAAGGTCATCGACAATTTACCTGACGGATTTACCCTGCCCGATATAACACCAGCAGCAGGCCTGCCACCCGGAACACCCGGATGCCACATAGTTAAAATAGCATCAGACAGGGGTTCAAGCCGGTTTAACTCAAGCGGGCGGCCGCTCGACAGTAGCAGGATCACCGGTTTGCCCATTTTTTTGATCTCGGTCACCAGCTCTTCCTGGATCTTAGGTAAAGCAATGCTCGACCGGGATGCATTCTCGCCACTCCAGGTGGCTTTCTCACCCAGGCAAATAATAACCGCATTGGCTTTTGCTGCAACTGACTTGGCTTCTTCAAAACCTGACTGGTCGTTTCCGTCAAAATCACAGCCTTTTGTCTGCAGGATCTCCGCTTTATTGGCAAACTCCTTTTTCAGCGCATCATATACTGTTGTTACATCTTCCGCATTGCCATGTGCTCTCCAGGAACCCAGCAAATGCCATTTATCTTTAGATAAAGGACCCAATACAGCGATTGTTGAAACATTAGACAGGGGCAAAACTTTGTTACTATTCTTAAGCAATACCACCGATTCTTCGGCCAGCTTTTCTGCTACTGCTAAACTTTGAGGCAACAGAAACCGATCTTTATCTTGGGTCTCCGGCGTAAAAGGCTGATCAAAAAGTCCCAGGCGAAACTTCACTCTTAGCACCCGCCTTACTGCATCGTCCAGCAATTTCACGCTTACTTTACCTTCTTTTACCAATGAACCCAGGTGATTATCATAGCTACGGTTCATCATGTCCATTTCAACTCCGGCGGTAAAGGCTTTTAATGCTGCTTCCTTTTTATCTTTTGCAACACCCTGTGACCGCAATTGCTCAATAGCACCCCAGTCAGACACCACAAAACCATCATGTTTCCATCTTCCTTTCAGTATATCTCTAAGAATATAATGATTAGCAGTACCGGGCGTTCCGCTGATATCATTGAATGAGCTCATCAAAGTAGCTGCGCCTGCTTTTACGCCCGCTTCGTAAGGAGGCATATAAGTATCCCAAAGGGTTTGTTCTGAGATTTCAGTATACATATAGTCGCGACCAGCCTCTGAAGCACCATATCCTACATAATGTTTCAGGCATGCAGCTACCCGGTCACGGGCTGCCAGGTTATTGCCCTGGTATCCTTTTACAGAAGCCACCGCAAATACCGCATTGGTATAAGGGTCTTCACCATATCCTTCAGCCACACGGCCCCACCTGCCGTCACGGGCCACGTCTACCATGGGCGAAAAGGTCCAGTCTACACCCGACATCCGGGCTTCCTGCGCAGCTACCGCACATGCCTGCTGCACCAGCTGAGGGTTCCAGGAACAAGCCTGTGCCAATGAAATGGGATATACCGTTTTGAATCCATGAATCACATCATAGCCAAACAATATGGGAATGCCCAGGCGTGATTGCTCCATAGCTTTTTCTGTACCCTGTTACGCAGTTCCGGGTTACTGCTGAAATAGATCAATGAACCAACAGTAGCAGGTATATCATTAACCGGATCTGCCATATTGTTGGCATTGTCATTTCTCCCTAAGGTATACTGGTTGAGCTGCATTACTTTTTCATCCAGGGTCATCCTGGCTACGAGGTCTGTAATGCGCTCCTCAACAGGCTTTGCAGCGTTCTTATAAACAGGCGCATTCTTCGACGACTGAGCTATAGCTAATGAGGTCGTAAGCATCCACAGCAAAGCGAATAACATTTTTTATTAGGCATCATCTTTAATCTTGCTTTTATTTAAAAACCGGTTTTTCTGTAAGCCGGATCATTTTTTGATCATTGTTTTTCATTTCAAAAACCACTACTTCATTTTTTCCTTTTTGAAGCAGACCGGCTACTACCTGTATCGATTGTAGTTTCTCTTTCTCCCAGTAAGCGCCTATATACTGTCCATTGATCCATACTTCCCCCATCCCCCATCCGGACATATCGAGGTATTGGTCTTTAGGATTCATCACATTCAATATGCCTCTATGGAACCCTGGAAGCTTTACCCCTTTGGCAATTGCGAACTTTAACTGCGATACATCAGCCTCCCTGATATTCAGCGGCGTAATCGTCCAACCTTCTATTGCTTCTCCACCAAGCGTTATATTACCAAACAGTCCTTTGTAGTTATCCAGTATCTCCGGACCATAAGTAATCCTTCCAATATTTTCGGCATAAATTCTTAAAGTATACGCTCCCGGAGCTGCCCTTAATGACATTTGTTTCTTACTATCTGTAAGCGTACCCTGTAAGGTGCTGTCTGTGTATATGGCCGCATAGTCTCTTACATTTTCTAACTCCAGGATATCTTCATCAGAACTCACTTTAATTTTAGCTTCGTACAGCACGTAACCGAATTCTATATGCAACTCATTAAACGGTAGTAACTTTTCTGACAAAACTGGTTCTGCATATACCTGGTTTAATGCAGCATAGTCCGTCATCCTTATTTCCTGTGCCTGTACAGCCATCCAACTTGCAACCGCCACAATAATCATCCATATTCTTTTCATCTTTTACACCATTTATTTTAACAGGAATGAGCGGATAAAGGATTCGTCTATCGCTACAGGTGGTTCAAACCGGTTGCTTTTTACATATTGATCCACGCTGGTTAATAACTGCCGGGTAGCGGGTCGTTTGCTCATATCTTTTTGTGTATCTACAGCCAACACCAATAGCTTTCCATTACCCACCTTAGCCTCAAAACCAATACCTAGCTTTTCGTTATTATCATACGCATCTATTACCTGTATAAAGGGACGTAATTGCTGCGGTGCGTTTTTCATCTCGATAACTTTTGCATTATTGAGTATATCCCACCATTGCCAGTCGGTATGATAAGACGTGACGAATTGGCTAAAAACAGGATGATCTTCTTTGATCAATGCCCCGATAGTCATGGGTGCCCATGCAAACATGATGGGGTTCCAAAAATGATTGTGGAAAGTAGACGAGCGGCCTTTTACATTAGATGGCAGCGGACATAATACTACCTTTTTACCCTGAGACAAATACTGTTTAGCCTTATCATCATAAGTAGTGGCGTACAGCACCTCATCGGTCGACCGCAAGATCGTTTCATTCTTGGGGAACACCCATATATCCCAGCTATTTTGTACCTGGTCATTTACCGACACATGAACGGTTAGTTGCTGCGCTGTTATAAACTCTTTCAAATCGAAAGAAAAAGACCCCACTGGAAAAACATTGTCGTTGCCAATAATTTGCGTTTTCAGGTTACCTTTCTTTATTGTTTTGCCAGCTGCATTAGTAACCCACCATTTGATCCGGGCATTTTTTATAGGGCCATTGCTAAAATTATAGACTTCGGCATCGCCTTTAAAACTTTCATTATTGAAGTAACAGCTCTGGGTATAACGCAACAACGCAACTGTAGGTGCACAGGACTCCCTGAACTTTTCCGGTGTCACAAGCCCCTTGGAATCCCAGAAAGGATCCAGCAATCCGACAGGCGCATAACCCTGGCCGGGGAAATCGTTTAATGATAATAGCTGGAAACCCGCAGACTTAGAAGATCGAAGCAGCGATTCTGTAACCGCCTTATATTCCAGTACCGTTAAAGCGCCGGATGCCCTGAAGAAATCATGAGCCTGATCGAGCATGCCGTTTTTATCGAGGAGTTCCCTGAATACTTCAAAATTCCGCGCCTCAACAGGGCTTTTATCATATTTTTTATCTCTCTGAAATCCGGGTAAATGCAGCGCTGCCCCGACTCATGAGAGATCACCGGCACATCCACGTCTGACTCCCTGTTACGGTCCCAGTTTGTGTAAGGAAGCCCTTCATACACTTTCACCGGGCCTTTATTGGTTTGCTGGGAAACATAATACTGATCGGACTTCACCCTGATGCGGGCAGTAGAACCGCTAAACAAATGCCGGTTATCTAACGCCTTGGCGTCGGCAGTCAGCTCTTCAATAAAATCAAAATTGCCGGTAATTTCATTTCCGTTGCAATACAATACAAAGGAAGGGTGATTACCATATTCCTTCAAAATAGCGCGCATCTCCCGGCGAAAGAAATCATAGCGGGCTTCATCCGGCTCCGCATCCTTTCCCCACATCGGCATTTCTACTTCAAAGTAAATACCATATTTATCAGCCATTCTGAAAGCAGCTGCCGGCGGGCACCAGGAGTGAAAGCGCAGATGATTCATACCATAATCCTTCAGGATCTTCATGATCCGCTCCCATTCGGCATCATCTACAGGCGCATGTCCTGTTTTAGGAAAGACAGCATTCTCTACAGTTCCCCGTAGATGAACAGGTCGATTATTGATCATCACATGATTTTTGCCCTGGGTCACTTCGCGCATACCAAACGTGGTGCTTTTTTCATGCTGATAACTGGCTTTATCCGACTTTGTATTTAAAGTGCACTTAATGTCATACAGGTTTGGATTAAACTCTTCCCATAATTTTACATCCTTGCCTAATACAATTGTTTCTTCCACCAACACAGCTGTGTCTTTTACTTTTAAGTCGATTCTTTTATTGAGTTGATAGTTTACTCCATTAACACTAAAGCTGGCGACACCTTCCACGGGCTTATTGGTACGATTACGGATCTGCATTTTAACCTTTATAGACTTTTCTGCTATGTTGGGATAGACCTGTAAATCATCGATATAAACCGGGTCTACAGCCACCAGCTTTATTGTCCCTAAAATACCGTTCCAGTTAATTTGGGTAAACTCCGTATGCGCATGGTTCCATTTATGCGTGTTATACTGAAAACGGTTATCTATGCCCACTGTAATACGATGCGTTTGGCCAGGTATTACAAATTCGGTAAGCTCGTGGTTATGAGGCACACTGATATAATCGATTTTGCTTACCTCCTTTGTATCTACAAAGATGGAACTGAGCCAATGCGTACGTTCGAAGTACATAAAAATGCGCTTGCCCTTCCATTCTTTGGGAATGGCTATATCACGCTGGTACCAGGCGGGTCCCATGTATTCATATTTCCGGGTCAGCCGGTCAATATACCTGTAAGGAACTTTATACCCGATCTGGTAATCATCGGTAGTACCAGGCAGTACAATTGTTTCCTGTAATGCATGCTTGTAACGGGGTGAGAGTGATCCTCTCCGAAAATCCATTACATCGGTTTGAAAACCCCAGGTACCGGAAAGATCCATTTCCAGTGTCTGGGACTTTGAAGGCATAAATGATAATAACAACCCCGTCATCATCAATACCTTCAAACATAGCTTTGCTTTCTTCATACTAATATGCTTAACTGATTCTTTTATTTTTGTGTATTCTTAAGTAAAGCCGGATTTTACTTTTTGTTCTTCATACGCGTGAGCGCTTCCAGGTAATAATAATCGGCATAAGTCAGTGGTACATCCACTTCCGATTTCATAGGAAAAGCTCCCGTGCTATGCTTTAAAATGAAATCACCGTTTTCTCCTGCGGCGGCTGTATATTCCGGAGATGCCAGGGTTCTGATCTGTACCTCCACTACTGACCGATATTTTCTCGACAAGGGCTGATCCACATAGTCGCTCAACTCAATTAAAGCAGAAGCGATCAGGGCTGCAGCAGAAGCATCGCGGGTCGTATTGGGAATCTGCGGTGCATCAAAATCCCAGTAAGGAATATAATCCTTGGGCATGCGGGGGTGATTGATAATAAAAGCTGCTATTTTATTTGCCTGTTCGAGGTAACGCTGTTCCCTGGTTTCCCGGTACAGGTAAGTATAACCATATAAACCCCATGCCTGTCCCCGGCTCCAGGCCGACTCATTAGCATACCCCTGGTGGGTTTGTTTCAAATGCGGCTGACCGCTGATCGTATCATAAGACACTACATGGTATGAGCTATAATTGGGACGAAAATGATGCTGCATGGTTTTGTCGGCATGTGAGATAGCTATTTGCTTAAAAACCGGGTCACCCGAATACTTGCTGGCCCATAATAGCAGTTCCAGGTTCATGATATTATCAATAATAACCGGGTACTGCCATAGTTTTTTATTGTGATCCCATGAACGGATCAACCCTACCTGTGGTTGATAACGGGTAGCCAGCGATTTCGCACCGGTCAGCAATACATCGTTATAGGCTGGCTCACCGGTAAGTCTTAAACCATTGCCAAAGCTGCAATAGAGCATAAAACCTACATCATGATTATCAGTCGTATATTTTTCTCTTTCCACCCTGGCGGTATAGAGCTTTGCATATCTTAGTAATTCGGCACTTTTATTATTCTCATACAAATACCACAAAACACCCGGAAAAAAGCCGCTGCACCACCAGCGCGAATCGGAGGATACATCTTTGCCATTTTCAAATGTGCGAGGTAATCTCCCCTGCTGATCTTCGTATTTTTTGGCCATCAACAAAGACTGTCTTTCTGCGGCTGCCAATGCCTTATTGATCACTACTTTGAGCGGGGGTTTATCCTGGGCAATAACTATTGATCCCATAACTATGCAAGCAACAGCTATTGCAATTCTTACTAGAACTTTATTATTCATTATTAAAAAACTGGATTGGGTTACTTAAAAACCTGTCTGCAAACTTTACAAATTGTTGCCAGTCATAAAGATTGATATCGTGATCCCCGCTTCGTACATGGTAACCGATAGCCCCTTCTCTTATCGGTTGGTCTACCGCCGGCATTTCGGTAGTATTCAGACCATCCAGCCCGAATAGTTTATACACCGGTTCCGCATGCACTCCTGATAGAAACTCTCCTTTAGGATCGGCCCATTTATCATCTACTGCGCTCGCTATATACACCGGACGTGGTGCCATCATAGCAATCAGCTGGTGCTGGTCCACCGGCAGCAGGGCTTCCTTATCATTATACTTTTTGAAATTCTCACAAAACCAATGCGGAAAAAGATTATTGACGATGCTAACGGTTTCCCCATAAATACGTTTGGAAAGCGCTGCTCCACCACAGCCCGAATTATTGGATATCGCCATTGCAAAACGCGGATCAATAGCGGCAGTCCATAAAGCTGTTTTTCCATGTCTCGAGTGCCCAACTACGGCTATTTTTTCGCTATCGATATCAGCATCGGTTTTAAAATAGTCCATCGCACAGCTTAAGCCCCAGGCCCAGGCAGCCAGCGTACCCCATTCATCAGCTTTAGGCCTTGTTTGATTTTTAGCGTAAAACAAAGGCTGTACACCGTTTTTAAAGCCATCATCATAGTCGGGATCAATATCACCGCGATATACCGTAGCAACAGCATAGCCATTCGCAATCAGCATTTCAATGGGCCATCGCGATGCCTCAGCGCCTCTTTTAAAAACACCCGTACGTCCCTCTACACCATCTGCGCCCGGTTTCATGCGAATTACAGACTGCGTAATGCCCGGGTCTTCACTCGAGAATGATTGCCTTTAAAATTCAGACCAAAAAACATAGGCACTGCACCTTTTCGCTTGTTCGGTATATACATTAAGACCGTCATATAGTGTTTTTCATCCCTGGTAAAATAAACAGCTACTTCTTTACGGGTAGCCATATTACCCACCGCATACTTATCTTCGTTCAACACTTTAAAATGCAGGTCTTTCGGATGAGCAGGCGCTTTGCCATACACATGCGTCTCAAACAGTCTCATAATCTCCGGCCTGCGTTTCTCATTCCACATTTTCGTACTGGTTACAGCCTGACCGTTCTCCATCTTTAATGGATCAGGCAAAGTATAAGGCGGCATCTTTGATTCGTCGTAATTAGGTTTCTGCGCGTTAAGTGTTATAACGCATGACAGGCAGATCATAATGGCAATAAGTCTATTCATAAAAGCAGATTCATTTTATTATTTAATACTATCATAGTAGGCTTTCATCAGGTACCAGGCTTTTTGCGAAGTCCCTGGTCAGATACCAGGCCTTTACGGTTCCACCCATCCTGGTTGGTAGGATGAAAACGAAAAGGAGAGCGAAAATCGAACAGTATCCAGGGAGCCGTACCACGCAGGTTAGGTATATTTTTAAACATAGCCAGGTTATTGCGGTACAAGGCTGCCTGGTAATCCTCACTCCAGGAGCTTACTATATCAGCATTGCCCGTTTGACCTAATAGCGCTTCGCCACCAAATTCGGAGATAATCAGTGGTTGGCCTTTGGCTACATTCCATATAGCTTTATCAGGACTAACCGGCCATTGATGATACCAACCCATATATTTGTTAACAGCAACTACATCCAGCTCTTTTATGAAAGGATCATCCATCACAAACTGCTGTTTCGTTTTATCAAAACGCACCAGATCACAGGCAGCAGTGATCAACCTTGTGGTATCGATACTTTTACAATTCCGGATCAGGTATTTTAGAAATTCATTCCGGGCTGGCGAAGGCTGTGTTTCATTGGCTACACCCCAAAAAGCCAACGCACAGCGGTTTTTATCACGCATCACCATTTCTTTGATCATATTGCCCGCTTTCAGGCGTGTGTTGTTGTTCTCAAAATCGATGCCCTGCCATACCGGTATTTCCTCCCAAAGCAGGAAACCCATTTTTTCAGCCAGGCGAACCGTATGTTCATTTTGCGGATAATGTGCCAGGCGGATCATATTACACCCCAACGCTTTTGCCTCAGATAAGAGCATCATGGCATCTGCTTCTGAAAAAGCACGTCCCTGCCGCTGCGGTATTTCCTCATGAAAACTGGTGGCTTTAAGAAAGATTGGTTGATCATTCAGGTATATGTCCTCATCTTTTACATATAGATTGCGAAACCCTATTTGCTCCTCCACTTTATCCGTTTTGGAACTGATGATCACTTTATATAATTTGGGAGAATGGGGAGACCAGCGTTCCAGCTTCTTCACTTTTAATGAAACCTGCGCCACGCCATTTTCATCGGTAGTCAAACCTTGCTTTACGTTCAACTCAGGTATGCTCAACTCAATATTTTTATTGGCTGATTTTTCGGAAAGTAGTATACGGGCATCTACCTGGTCGTTCTTATATTTATTTAACTGTATAAAATAATCTTCAATAAACAGAGCCGGTGTTTTTACCAGGAAAACATCGCGGGTAATGCCACCATAATTCCACCAATCAAAAGCCATCGCAGGCATGGCATCGGTAGTGCGGGTATTATTAGCTTCTACTGCCAGGAAATTACCCGACGCTTTAACAGCATTCGTTACTTCTACCTGGAAGGGCGTAAACCCTCCTTCATGCCTGCCAATCTCCTGCCCGTTTAAATATATACGGCAGCGATAGCTTACTGCACCAAAGTATAGAAACAATCGCTCCCCGGGTACTTTAGCAACATCAAAGCGCCTTGCATACCAAACCGTACCTTCATAATACTTGAGTTCCGGCAGCTGGCTGTTCCAGTCTGACGGTACGTTGAGCCTGAGACCATTTTCAAAGAGTATTCATAAAAATCCGTTTTACCCTCCGGCTTTTTATTCAGGTAGATCTTGTTTTTACGTCCCTGGTCGTATAAATCAATAATTGCATCCCATTTGCCATTTAGAGACTGTACGTTACGGCCATATACATTTGCTATTAGTTGTTGGGCATTGATCTTCCCAGCTAAAGAGCTCAACACAACAATCATCACCATTATACATCTGCTGATCATATTCACTTATTTATTCCTGTAAATTTTTAAAGCAAAGCCACCACCCTGTGCCATTTTAAGAGTCATTTTACGATTAGCCGGAACGCTAACGATTTCCTTTTTATAATCGGATGCAATGCGGTCAGCATTAATACCATCCCTGAAAACTTCAGCGGCAAAATCGCCGGCACCCAAAAATGATACATCAATTTCCATAGTGCGCGACTCCCAATTGGTGAGCCCTCCTACATACCATACATCAGCCTTTTGACGGGCGATAGCTAAGTACTTCCCGATCACTCCATCTAAGCTAACCGTACGATCCCATACAGTTGGTATACCCGAAATAAACGCCGTGCATTCGGCTTCTTTTTCATAGTTATTGGGGCTATCGCAAAGCATATTTAACGGCGATTCGAATACCACATACTCGGCCAGCTGGCGGCAACGCGTTCCCTGGCTCATTGGTTCATCGTTAATACCCCTATGTGTTCTTTTGGTGGCATTGCGCATTGCGCCTTGGGTATAATCCACAGGTCCCGCTATCATCCTAATAAACGGCATGGTTACGTCATAAGTTACCATATCCATTTCAGTGCCGGTCCATTTCATCAGCTCCATTCCGTTCACTGCTTCATAATTAATCACATTAGGATAGGTGCGATTTAAGCCGGTTGGCTTATAAGTGCCATGAAAATCTACCAGCAATTTGTATTTAGCTGCTGTCTGAGCCGCCCGGTAATGAAAGTCAATCATTGGCTGATCATCCCGGTCCATAAAATCGATCTTAAAGCCCTTCACCCCCATATCTGAATAATGCTTACACACTTTTTCCATATCCCGGTCAAAAGCATAGTAGCCGGCCCATAAAATAATCCCCACATTTTTTTGCTTCCCATAAGCAATCAGTTTCTTCAGATCGATCTCCGGCACTACCTGCATCAGATCGGCCTTTAAGTTCACAGCCCAGCCTTCGTCCAGTATCACATATTCAATACCATTTTTAGCGGCAAAATCAATATAGGTCATGTAAGTAGCCGTATTGACACCAGCTTCAAAATCTACCCCAGAAAGTCCCCAATGGTTCCACCACTCCCAGGCAACTTTGCCCGGTTTGATCCAGGAGGCATCAGCTATTCGTTGAGTAGCGGCCAGTTTATATACCATATCATTGTCGAGCAGCTCTTTGTCACTGGTTGCCACGATGAGTATACGCCAGGGAAAACGGGCATTGCCTTTGCATTGAGCTATGTATGGCGCTCTTGACGTAACCAGTTGCTGCAGCTGGTTATGGCCACCCTGAGCAGTTGTTAGCGGGTAGGGTGCAAAACCGGATTGTAGAGAAGTCGTTCCATCTTTATTCATCAGGTACATGCCCGGATAGTTCTCCAAATCGGATTCAGCAATACATACCTTTTTTCCATCATCCAATGCTACCACAAGCGGTGTAAATGCCAGCTTATCCGGACTCATTTTACTTAGCGGCGTGTAGGTATAGGTATTTTCAAAAGAGTTAAAGTACTGCCCTTCGATATCCTTTGCCTTGCTTTTTACATAAGGTACCCAGCTGGAATGGTCTTTAGCAAAATTGAAAATCACCGGCTCATTTTTTACTTTAACGTCTGACTGCTTTGTTGATATAAACCTGTATGCAACTCCTTCATTATAGGCCCGGAATAGGAGCTGAAAGCCTTCTTTAAATTCAAGCAGCAATTCTTTATAATGATCCGTAATAACACTCTTCTTATAGAGCGCCGTTCTGATTTCCTGCTTAACGGTTGCAGTATTATTTCTTTTCAACGTTGAGTTCACTCCCCAAACCGCTCCGTTTTCCAGTTCCATAGCAACCGGCGAAGAACTTAACACCGGGTCGCCTTCATGTATAACCGAATAGACGATTTGCCGGCCTACCTGGATGTTGATGGACAGCCTGCCATCCGGTGACTGTAGCTTAAAATGCCGCTGGGCATTAAGACTTAAAATGCTGCTCAGCAAACCAATCATTAGTAAAAAAATCGCATTCGTATATCTATTATTTTAACTTATCTGAACCTGCTATTTTATATTGATACAAAACATAATCGTTCTCCCGGGGTAACTGTACAGTCAGGATTCCGTCTGGCCCCGTCACCTGTTCCATATTGTTTCCGTTGCCCAGGATCTTTGTAAGCTTCACCTTTATTTTTTGCGGCAACCAGGTTTTTATTGAGGTCTGTTGCTTCAAGGTCTTTTCGCGAAAAACAAGTAAGTATCCCTGGCCTTTATGAATAGATTGAAAACCGGTCCAGGATCTGCCTGATGGTTCATCCCCAATAGGAAGAATCGTTCCTTTATGAAAATCGTGCTGAATCTTTCTGTAAGTGTTGATCACTTTAGCGAGTCCAAAGGCTTCTGCCGGTAACCCAGTACCCTCAAACCATGCCAACGGCTGAGCAGCCATGGTAATGGCAAAGAGGTATTCGAAAGAATAGTTGGCGGGGGCAAAAACATCCTTTCCATATTTGTTTACATTACGCCATTTATTCAGAAACTCTATCTGCAATTTCTCAGCAGGTACATACTTAGAAAGTAACCAGAGATTCCTAAGCGTCCAGTAGGGATAATAATTCTGCCAGTCTGTATAACGGTTTTCCAGAAAAATATTCCCATACTCATTAAACGTGTGATAGCCACTTCTGCGCCCGGCAGTTGCGTCCAGGTTAAACACTACATTATTATTACTGCCTTCCAGCACATGGTCAAACAACTTACGCAGATTAATCTCTGCCTGCTTGGTGGGTATCGCTAATCCATCTATTTTAAAAGTGCGGATACCATAAGTCTTATACAAGGTTATCAGGGCTTGTGCATCCTTCTCCCAATCGGCATAATCGTTTTGAACACTGGGATTAAACCACAGACAAATTTCCACACCTAGCTTTTTGCCTTTATCAACTATAGGCCTCAGACCATTAGGATATTTCAACGGATCGGGTGTCCAGTAATCGGGGTTGCTCCATATATTTTCAAAGGAGCCTTTGGCTAGCGCCGAGTTAGGACTCTTTCCCTGTTGCCAGCCATCATCTATCTGGAAATGGGTGATTCCCAATTGCGCCGCTTTCTCCACTTCCAGTAAGCTAAATTTTTCGTTTACCTTTGAATCCTGGCTCCTGTCGCCCCAGGTATTCATCATCACCATTTCATCACGCCCGGGAAGCAGTTTCCGCATATTTTTTGATAACTGCGTAAGGCAGTAAGCGTGCTCAACTCTCCTCCCTCGTAAACGCCCGTGACTACACTATACGCTTTACGCCATTCCTTTTCCTTTAGATCCTTTGGTACCAGGCCCAGTCCTGTTACCATAAAGTGACCAAACTCTGTAGTAAAGTCATTGCCGGGGTAAGCCAGTTGCGTGCCCGACGAAGGCGCTTCTTTCAGGAAAAAGAACCCGCTGTTATGCTCCACATCCTGTGCAAACAAAAGATTGCCGCGATAGGAGTTTTTCCGGTAAGGAATAATGTTCGTTTCAAAAACGAGATTGTTATTCCAATCAGTAATATCGTAAAATTCTACTACCCTGGTCTGCCAGTGAAAGCCACCGGGCCTGAATTGATCGAGGAGACCTGATACGGGTTTCGATTGCATATCGGCGGCAAACTCAATATTCTTTTGATCTCCCTGGCTGGTTGCCAGTTTCTCTAATGACGCGTTCATCCTGCCTTTCAGATAAGTATCGCAGGCAATAGCAGGGCAATCTTTATAAATACGAAAAACCCTCTTCACTTCTAATGTACTTATGGTAAATGCCACCGTAGTTTCGAGATATCCCGGCCGTATACTTGTTTCGGCCACTTCTTCAGAAACGAAGGAGCTATTGAACGCGGGAGCCTGGCTCCCGGCAACCGAAAAGTCGGTAGATTTGGATTGATTGAGCCAGGTATGTTTGGATACTTTATTGGTAAGGCTATGGGTAATCAGGTTACCTTTATTCCAGATAAATTTTCTTTCTATCAGCCCATTGCCCATTACAAGAGTGTCCTCCTGTAGCCGGCTGTAACAATCATTTTGTGAAAAAGCGGTAAAAGAGATTACTACCAACAATAGTATCGTTATAAAGCGCCTCATTAAATTGCCTTTAACTTTTTATCATCTGAAAATTCGCGGGCATGTACGCTGTTCATTTGATATACTCCCGGATAAGAAGAAATATAGGATACCATCGGCTCTGGTTTAATACTGGATTGCCGAACCACCAGTTCCCCATCCAATATGCGGGTGATCGGTTTCCAGGTAGCGGGCTCTTTATCCATTAAACTAAATAGCAGCGACATAGCGGTTTTTCCTATTTCCCTGTTGGGCACTGCAATGGTGGTGAGTGCCGGGTCGGCAAAGCCCGAACCATAATAATCGCCAAAACCCACCACCGCAATATCTTCGGGAATCCTTTTATTCATTCTTTTGAGTACCTGTATAACCTCGATAGCTATTGTATCATTCGCAGCGAAAATGGCATCAACTGGTTGCTCCTGCTCCAACAGATGCTTCACCTGCATTCTCACGTTGGCGAGGTTCAGATCGGTATCAATCACCAGGTTTTCATCAAATAAAAGACCGTGTTTGTTTAAAGCGGCACGATACCCATTCAGTCTTTTTGCGTAATCAACAGCTGGTCGGCGCCTGTTAAATGTGCAATCCGTTTTCTTCCGGATGCAATCAGGTGTGCCACTGCATTGAAAGAAGATTCATAATCGCTTACGACTACCTTCGGCACCATCATTTCGCCACATACCCGGTCGAAAAAAACGATGGGAATACCCCTTTTATAAAAAGTCATCCAATGATCGTAATCGATGGTTTCCTTGGTGATAGATACAAGCACTCCATCCACGCAATTGGCCAACATTACTTTTGAATTAGCTACTTCCGTTGCATAGCTTTCGTTACAGGAGGCTGTCAACACCGAAAAGCCCTGTTTAGCCGCTTCTTCCTGGGCGCCTGCCATTACCGTTGGGTAAAAAGACGAAATGAGCTCAGGCACTACAATACCGATGGTTTTGGTTTTATTGGTTCGCAAACCAATCGATAACATATTGGGCTGATAAGCCAATTGATTAGCCAGTGCCAATACCTTTTGCCGGGTCTCCGGATTAACATTAGGATTATTGGTTAATGCACGGGACACTGTTGATTTAGAAATATTCAATTCTTTCGCTATATCTACAATCGTTATCGAATTACCTTTCATATACAATCGTTTTACGTTTATCAGCAATTATTATTCTCCGCCAATTTGTCCGAAATTGACAGTGGCCACTTGCGATCGATCTTCGTTAAGAGGTATTTATTCCCACTAACGAATTTTGCAATTATTGATCTGCTTCATACACAATTGGGAAATGCATCGTTGCAACGAATGTAGAGCGGCTAACGCCGGAGAACGGGTGGGTTTCATTCGGAAATGGTACATTTTTGTACAGGCAGCAGGTTTAGGGCAGTTTTTGTACAAAAAGATGATTCTTTTACAGATTTCTTACACCAAGGCTAGCTAAAAAGCCTGGCTGTAATAGAAATCGACCTGCATCTTCATCTTCGTTGAAAACCTCAGACATGCAAAACAGGATAAAATTGAGGCTGGACTATTAATAATACATGCTCACCCCTGTAGTACAGTCGATAAACTATTCTCGGAAAAGTAAAGGACAGCTACAGACAAAAAGACATAAACAAAAAACACGGAAGGCTACAAGAACAAATTCTTCAAGGGTAGCATTAAGAACCAGGCATAGCAGCTTTACCTATTCGGGAATGGCGATAAAAAGGATTTTAAAAAAGCACCTTATTGTATTCAATAAGTATGATCAGTGTAATCATACCCGCGGTTTTCATGGAGTAGCAGACAATAAAAATGACGGGTTGTAGCCCGTCATTTTAAACAACTAAAAAATCATGATTAAATAAATTCCTTCGGCATCTAAAAAGCAAAAAATCAATTACTTAAATTACTACCCCCAATATACACCCTTTCTGCTTTATAACAAAAAATTATTCCCTTTATTTCGCTTTAAACGTACATAAATAGGCTTTAGAAGGTCAAAGAGGATATAAAATGCCCTAACAATGGCATTTAGACCTTATTCTCCGAAAGTGTTCTATTTAAATTATGCCAGTCCATTTACCTCTGTTTTTGAATAAATATGGTATTCAGAGCTGTTGCCAGCAAGCTGTTGAAGCTTATGCAAATGACTTTCATTTTCGAGATCAAATACGAAGGCATATTTCCCCTTCAACAAATTCATATGAACACGGGCATTAATAAGTGCCTCGTAATAGCTAAGCTTCAGCACCCGTTTACCAGCATCAACATTTAAGGCTTTAGCGTTTTCACAGGGCTCCAGTGCAATAAATCTTCTTTTTTGATCTTTGAGCTGATATAACAGCTCAACCGCTACTTTTTCTACTTCACTCACCATCATTTTGTTTTTACAGATCGGTTACAGGCAAATGTCGCGCCAAAGCAACCCTGCTTAAATCTAATTATTCTCTTCAATTACCAACGGCTTCTTTATCTGAACAGCTCTTTGTTTATTTACGATTAACCACCAGCAGGTAAATGCAGCAGCTGAAACTATAACCCAGAACAGGTCTATCAGCAAAATATCAGTATATCCTTTATTATAAGTTACCCATATCCAGTTCCCCGTAACGATACCATTCACGATAGGAATAGCTAATCCTATGATCGCTCCAGACAACATACAATCCCTGTTGGTTTTATAATTATTCTTTCTGATGCTGAGTAAAAACGCCACCGCCAGCCAGCTCCAGAAATAAAACGGATAAATAAAGGCTGTGCCTCCATTGGGTTGAATTTTAACCGCAATAAACGCTGCAGCTGTAACAGGAAACATTCCCAGGCTTATAGCCAGGTAAATATGCGTGAGCCATTCATTAAAGCGTTTTTTCTTTTCAGGGATGTTCTTTTTATTGCGGGCGGTTAACCAAATCAAAACGCCGGAGATAATAACTACGCAACCGCATATTCCCAGAAGAAAGTATAAAATTTTTACAGCATAGCCTCCATAGTTTCCAAAATGCAGGTTATAGATCAGGTTTTGCACCACATCAGCATAACCGGAAGACCGGTTGGGATCTTTAAGCTCCAGTACCTCACCTGACGCTGCCTTGTAAATGATCTCTCCGCTGCTCACAAACTTTTGCTGGGTGGGTAAGGCATTTTTAACTACAACTTCCATTGATGCATCACCATAGTTCACCAGCTGCAGGCTCGACAAACGGGTATGGTCCCATTTGGCAGCCGCCTGTTCCAGAAAATAGTTTACATCAGCTTTATTCTGCAACGGTATATTGGCAAACTCCGTTTTTCGTTGGTCATAACCTAATACAGCATTCAATGAGTCTTCATTTCCGCCAAACTGAATTTTGGCAGTGGGTTGTGTAAATAATGGGTAACTGATGAGGAAAAAACTCCCCGTAACCGCGAAAATAAACAGGAAAGGGAAACTGATGACACCGAGGGCGGTATGTAAATCTGTCCATACCGTTTTCAATTTCTCCCAGGGCCTGAATACATAGAAATTAGCAACAATTTTGTTCCAGTGCAGCAGCAAGCCGGTGATCAATGCAAACAGGAACAGGAAAGCTACTAGTCCGGCAATATAATAGCCCAGGGGAAACCCACATTGGCAATGCTGTTTACCTGTGCCAGAAAATGAAGCCGGTATAAAAATTCTCCCAGGTCGTAAGATTGTTTATAATCCGACCGCGTATGCTTTTGAATATCATAATAGAAAAAGCTACCCTTTACTTTATTGGTAGTATCTTTTGATTCGGACACCGAAACACCCAGGCGCGGTGTATGGGGATATACATAAAAAGACACATTACGCCCATATAAACCGTACTCTTTGTTTAAGGAATAGGTTATTGTATTAAAATCCAGCTCATATCGTGAAGCCGTAGGGTTGGAAACATTCTTCTGCCAGTTAGATATTTCGCTTTTAAAAAAGGCAAATGAGCCTGCAAAAAAATAACAAATAAGATGGCGCTGATAATGATGCCGCTGATGGTATGTGTATGAAAATAAATATTGTAATTGCGATTGTTCATTCAACGAAAACTTTAAAAACTACTTGTAAAAAGAGGTGCTGAAAAGGCCAGGGCCAGCAGCAGGTACCAAAGCCAGATCTTCCAGCCATTTTTGGAAAGGAATGCCAGGATCATGAGGGCGCACCACAAAAGATAGGTTGAAAAAAGGCTGTAACTGCAATAGTTTTTGCATCAAACAAACACATTAACAGCTGATGGCTAAAGCTAAGTGTGACCAGGTATCCGCCAACAAATGCAGCAGTTATCTTCAGAACCCGCTGACCGGGAGCACTCAGGTATTTTTTATTCGCAGGCATCTATTTAAGTATAATTAACTCTATCAATAAACTAAAAACCGCCAGCAGCAAAATGTGCTTCAGCTTGATATATCCCAATGGGGCCAGCGCAATTACGTAACAGGCTCCTGCCATAAGCAGTAAGATAAAGGTGAAAAAACCCAGCATCCAGCCATCTTTCAGCACCAATACCAACAGGCTTACCAGCATCAGCAACAAACCTGTCCATCTGGCTTTAGCAGGATTGGCCCTCAGCCACTTTTCGTAATGTCCTGCACCAGAAAACCTGGCTTTAGCCGAAGTATTGTATTGGTGAAAGAAACCCATAAAACAACAAATGGTCAGTAAGGTATACATGACTTATTGATAAATTATAATAATTGAGGTACAAAAGTAACTGTGCCCCTTTCGATGGTGTTTACTAAATGCGGAATTTCTTTCTTCAACTGCTCTTTAACCGTAGCTGTGTGGAAATGCTTAGGCCATAAGCAAACTACCAGCACCCAATAACAGGAGTTTATTGCCGCCATAAAGCCTTTGTATCCGGGCATTGCAATGCTGCTTTTCTGTGTTTGGCATGCTTATTTATTATTCATTCGTATCCGTTAAACCCGGGTATGCCCTGGTAAACAGGCTTCTATAGCCCGCCCTAAACATTGTTTAATTATGACTGAATTATCAGCAACTGTACGCAAAAGAAAAGCACTTACGCTGAAAGGGATATGGAAAGTGATCAAAGAAACCTTTAAGGGCTTTTCGGAGCATAAAGTGACCAAGCTAAGCGGCTCATTAGCCTATTATACGGTATTTTCGATGGGCCCCCTACTGGTGATGATTATTTCGCTTTGTGGCCTTTTTTTGAAAAAGGAAGCCGTTGAAGGTGAGGTATTTTCAGTTTTAAAAGGTTTTGTAGGAGCTGACACAGCTGCCCAACTACAGGAGATCATCAAAAATGCGTCACTTGCAGGAAAAAGTAAAATAGCGGCGATTGTTGGCGGGGTAACCCTGCTACTGGGTGCCACCACTGTATTTGGAGAGATCCAGGACTCGATCAACTCCATCTGGGGACTGAAAGCCAAACCTAAAAGAGGGTGGCTAAAAATGTTGCAGAACCGGTTTCTTTCGTTTTCTGTGATTGTTAGCCTGGGATTTCTCCTGCTGGTGTCGCTCACCCTGTCGGGCATTATTGAGGGCATCAGCAATGCATTGCAGGCCAGATACCCGGATGTTACTGTTGTTGTATTTTACATTATTAATCTTTTACTCACCCTTGTCATAAGCGCAATCATATTTGCCGTAATATTTAAGGTTTTACCAGATGCAAAGATTCGCTGGCGCGATGTATTGGCCGGAGCTATCGTTACCGCCGTGCTTTTTATTCTCGGTAAATTCGGGATTTCCGTATATATATCACAAACACAGGTAGGTAGCACCTACGGGGCTGCGGGCTCGCTGGTGGTCCTGATCGTTTGGATCTACTATTCTTCCATTATTTTGTACCTGGGCGCAGAGTTTACCAAAGCGTATGCGGTTGAATATGGAGATGATATTCACCCGAACGACTATGCCGTTACTACCCGTGAAGTAACCGTTGAAACCGGGAAAAAAACCGTTCAGGAAACAGAAGAGGTGAAAGAACAGGAGCGATCCTGAACCTCCCTGGGGATCCTTCCAGAATATTATCTCAAATATTATGAATTACGAATTTAATTTCTTCCTAACTTTAGTTAGTTAACCCATTTATAATTCAACATAAAACTCTGATATGGCAACAAAAAAGCAGCCGTAAAGAAGGCGGCAGCTAAAAAGACCGCTCCGGCAAAAGCAGCTCCTAAAAAGGCAGCTCCTGTAAAAAAACAAGCAGCTGCAAAACCTGCGGCGGCGCCTAAAAAAAGCAGCAGCTCCTAAAAAAGTAGCAGCTAAGAAAGCAGCTCCCAAAAAGGCGGCCCCTAAAAAGAAAAGAAAAATTAATCCCGCTTTATTAGTGCCGCTAACGCCAAGTGCGGTATTGGCTGCGGTGATCGGTAACAAACCGGCATCAAGACCCGATATCATTAAAAAAGTGTGGGCTTATATTAAGAAACAAGGACTGCAGGATACTATTAACAAACGTATGATCAATGCTGATGATAAACTGAAAGCATTGTTTGCCGGCAAATCCCAGGTATCTATGTTTGACCTGGCAAAGATTGTAAGCAGCAACGTAAGTAAATAATATACTATTTAAATAATGATACCAGGAAAGAGCTTTCGGGCTTCTCTCCTGGTATTATTTATTGTAGTAATCACTAGCTTTTCCTGACTGACCGTCCTAACCTGCACCTGTTGCTTTTACAGAACTCTTACTATTTATATAGTATAGACAAAATGATTATTTTGCAGGGCAACTCATTACTATGACACTGGAAGAAAAGATAGCACAATCGGAAACTCATGTTTTTAAAACGGTTTTTCCCGATACCACTAACCACCATAACACGATGTTTGGCGGCAGGATTTTACTAATGATGACGGAGGCTGCCTTTATGACCGCCACGCGATTTGCCCGTAAAAGTTTTGTAATCAAAAGCGCTGAGCAAGCCGAGTTTATACTTCCCATTCCGGCTGCCTCTTTAATTGAACTGGTTGGCAGGGTTGAAAAAGTGGGCACTACCAGCGTCCATATCCGGGTAGATGTATTTCGTGAAAAAATGCTTGAAGAAGGAAGAGAGAAAGCTGTTACCGGATTTTTCACACTCGTTGCTATTAATGAACATCACCGGCCTATAAAAGTCCTGTAGGTAAATTGTCCCGAAAGAGACCGTGCTCCTACTCTCGTTCCTGCCGGAAACATAAGTTATAATGTCATTCCTCCATCCACAATAATTTCAGATCCGGTAATAAAACCTGCCTGAGGCCCGGACAGGTAAGCAACCAGTTTTGCAATATCTGCGGGATCTCCCATTTTTTCAGCGGGATCTTATTAACCAGCTGATCATTGATCTGCTCCATCGTTGCCGCATCCAGCCCCGACTTTTTCATAACTTCTGTTTTATGTGGGCCCGGACTGATAATATTTACCCGAATGTTTCTGGGTGCCAGCTCAGCAGCCGCAGTTTTTGCTATAGAGTTGAGTGCAGCTTTACTGGCCTGATAAACAGAGCTATTGGGATGATAAGTGGATGCCACAATAGACGAAAGGATCACCACCGAAGCGCCATCATTTAACAGCGGGATCAATTTACTTAAGGTAAAATAGGCCCCTCTGAAATTGATATTCATTACCGAATCAAAATTTTCAACGGAAGCATCTGCTATCGGTCCCAAAGAGCCGGTGATACCCGCGTTGATAAACAGGATATCAATTTTACCAAATCGCTTTTGCAATTCGTCACTTAACCCGTTTATGTCTTCTAAAAGCCCCTGGTCGGCTAAAAAAGGGATCGTGCCTGTTTCTGCCGCGGCAGCTTCTATTGCTTCCCTTCTTCTTCCGGTTATGAGTACGATCGCTTCCTGAGCCGCAAGTTCTTTTGCCGTGGCCAGGCCGATACCGCTATTGCCACCTGTAATTACGGCTACTTTGTTTTTTAATGCATTGTTCATTGTATAATTTTTTACAAAGCTATCGAGCTAATGGTATACTTTTGTAACCAGTATCACAGAGTATACCAATATTGATTATGGCAATTACCCGAAACCAGGAAGAGGAATTAAAAGCGCTGCAGGACACCCTTTATTTTATAGGGGCAAATGGCGCATACCTGTTATCAACTCATTATGCAATGGCAACAGGCGTTTTCGCGAAATAGAGCGCAGCATACCGGGCATTACCACGCGTATGTTATCTAAAGAATTAAAAGATATGGAACTAAACAAGCTGGTAAAAAGAACGGTTTATGCCGACACACCGGTTTTGGTTGACTATGAGCCTACTGCTTATTGCAAAACATTTGGTGACATTATACAATCGATGATTGACTGGGGAAAAAAGCATCGTAAAACCATTTTGCAAAAATCCTGATATGGAAGGCATTGATAGCGGCTTATAATATAATGCCTGATTATTTCAATTACCTGTCATCCAGTTTCTCCTTTGCTAAATATTTCATAATATGAGTTAGAAAATATCACCTACCAATCGAAGGGAATTGAGTAAACAGGGATTCATTTTTAGTTTTCTGCTTTCCTAATGAAAATCTGCTCCGGAATTTCGCCAAATACAAACTCGGTCACCTGGCATAACCAAAGCCTCATGTTAATGGGCTCCCCATTGTATTCTTCTAAAAAATAATAGCCGCCCCCTTTGAGTGGGTTACATTTCTCTGTTAGTACCAGCAGGTCTGCACCTTCAAAATCATCGGTCCCTATATATAGCATCACCTCATTTTCATTGCCGGCAACCAGGTCAAGCATCATATCAGCACCTTCTACCATCTGCAAATCACCGATACTTCCACCCTGCTCAACGTACTCGGGCAAATCGACATACCATTCTTTTCCCGTCTTAATAAATTTATACCGTTTCATACCCCATTCTTTTAATTATATCACCCCCTAAATTAGGGATTTCTCCCATTTACCTGGCAACGGGCAAATGACTAGCTTTATAGTGACTAAACCAATCAATCATGAGCTCTTTTAAATACGCTGCTAAAAATGCTGCACCCATATATGAATCGGTGGTCAATAATAAAGGTAAAAAAATCATCAATAAAATATTGATGGGCACTTATGTAACCTTACTGGAACAACAGGGCGACTGGTATCGCGTTGCCACGGCGGGCCCGGACGGATGGATACATACCACGAACCTTTCTGAAGATATGGGCCTGAAAATATTTTTCCTGGATGTAGGACAGGGAGATGGCGTACTGATAGAGATTGGCCGGTACCGCATACTGATCGATGCAGGACCTAATAACAATATGTATAGCTACTTAAGCAAATGGCAGTTTAAGTACCTGCTGGAATCTCATCAAAAAATACATATCGACTATGTGATCATCAGCCATTTCGATACAGATCATTACAAAGGCGTTATTAAGATATTAGAAGACACCAACTTTACATTTGGCACCCTTATTCATCCCGGTATTTTAAAGTTTGCAACCAAAGACAATCCTTACAGTACCGGCCTCGGCAATACGATAAAACAATCGGGAAAAACAATACTTACTCATGTGTTTAATGATCTGCTGAACATTAATGAGCAGCAACCTTTTAACCGCGATATTTCAAACTTTATAGAAGCACTGCAAAAAGCCAAGACCGAAGGAAGAGTATCATCTGTTAAAAGATATGAACAGGGATCTTTTATACTGGATAAATTGATCGAAGACAAACGTTTTTATATGGAGGTCCTGGCGCCCTTTATGGAAGACATACCCAATGGCAGGGGTTTTATATATTGGAAAGATGATGGCAAAACCATTAACGGGCATAGCCTGGTGATCAAATTAAATTTTGGCGGCAGAACCGTTTTGTTGGGAGGCGATCTAAATACCCTTTCACAGGAATACCTGATGGCAAAATACGGTGCCAACAACCCGTTTGAAGTAGACGTGGCTAAATCATGCCACCACGGGGCGTCGGATTTCACCGAAAAATTTATGCAATGGGTAAACCCCTATGCTAGCGTTATCTCATCGGGTGACAATGAAGCGTATAGTCACCCCAGGGCGGATGCGATAGGTTGCGCCGGCAAATACTCCAAAAGTAAGCGGCCCCTGGTTTATTCTACCGAACTGGCCCGGTCTACCGCTACCGGTAATAAAATATTGTTCGGCATGATCAACCTGCGTTGCAACGGCACCGATATTTTTATGAGCCAGATGAAGGAGCGAAAAAATGATGCAGATCTCTGGGATGCCTATGAGATCATGTAGGATCTTCACTAACAATCCATTAACCCATTTACTCTTCTTTTTACGGCAACGGCTTTTTACCAGGCATATTTAAAGGCACATAATTTGCCTTCTATTCAAAAAAAACATGGCAAAATCGAAAAGTGCGACTAATAAGCTGGGGGTTAAAAATTCGCTGGTCAATAATATCAATGCCCGAAAAGAAAAAGGCGTAAGCAGAAGTAAAAAGGACTCCACCATTAGTAAAAAAGCATACGAAGACATGCAAACCGGCTGGAGTCGCAAAAAGAAGGAATAGTGATAAAATATCTTAATGAGCTTCTGTAAATCTGAACGGCTGATAAGGGCTGAGATTAAAGGTGATATTACCTTTAGAATCTAAGCCGGTAGCGCCCGCGATATCGGCTACCAGAAAATAACGGGCCCCTGGTTGGTAGTGATCGATTTTTAAAGAATACAGGAACATGTTCTTTTTATAAGGAATACCTCGAAACTTGTCTGCCAGCGATTCATGCCTATCTTCTGCAATAACCTTTTCGTTTTCTATCAGCTTTACATTTTTTACTTTCAGAAAAGACGCACCCTCCGTATAAAAGAACCCCGCTGTTATCCTGCCGTTGGCATATACTTTGGATGTTACCTCCCATTTGCGGGTAGTAAAACCGGTATCCAGCTGTTGAGACGACCAGGTGCCAACTGTATAGCCACCGGGTTTAAAGTAATCGATTTTTAAGATGTCCAGGCGCGGCAAATGGTCCTGCACTTTATTTAAGAATACACTTAGTTGTTTAGCCTCAGGCTTCACCCAACCGATTTCTGAAACAGCCAGCAAACGGGGAAAATTCTGTACATTAATATCTTTCACTTCCTGTGGCACAGCGGGCCACATATTGGCTTGTACACCGAGTACATACTTTTTCTGCTCTTGTGTAAGTCCGCCGGAGGGATCATAATTGTATACTGCTTCTATCGTATTAGGCCCCTGGTAATTTAAATCAGCCATCGTACCATCATGCCTTGATGACTGCTGAATATCGAAGTAAAGCGGCCCTGCCGGAGTAGCAATGGTATAAAACTGGTTTTGTGCAGCTTTAACCACAGCCTTTCCTCCCAGCCAGGACATGATAGCGGTGGATTTAGGAAGATGGTCTGCATCTGCCAGTATATCATTCCACCCGATAGGTCGCTTTCCTTTTTCACAATAATATCGCTTACCCGCTGCACAAAATAGCTTTGCAGTTCCTCTACCTTCTGCATGCCTTTAGCTTTCATAAAGGCTTTTACGTGCGGTTCATTCTCCCAAAGCCGGTGCACCACTTCGTCTCCGCCAAAATGAATAAAGGCAGATGGGAATAACTGCGCTACTTCCGTAAACACGTTATCGAGGAAAGTATACACTTCTTCTTTGGTTGGATCTAAAGGATTGGGCGTAAACTGGAAGCCCCAGTACCCCCAGGAATCGAGGAAAGGAAATACATAGTCGGGTTGCGTGGTTTTATTAACACCCAGCTCAGGATGCGTGAGAATAACCGGCCAGCAATGCCCCGGGACATCAATTTCGGGAACGATCGTGATGTGTCGCTTCGCTGCATAACTCACCAGGTCTTTTATATCCGCCTGGGTATAAAAACCGCTCCGCTCTGCCGGTTGCTTATGACGCACATCAAATACCGTAGTTTTGGGAGAAGTAAGTTCAGGATATTTTTTATCTCCAACCGCCAGCCCTGATCATCGGTTAGATGCAGATGCAATGTATTCATCTTATACAAGGCCATCACGTCCATATATTTTTTGATCACATCTACATTATAAAAGGTACGGCTCACATCCTGCATATAACCCCTCCACTGGTAAAGCGGAGCATCTTTAATGGTAACTGCAGGCACTAACCAACCCGTATTTTTTGTACACTACTGATTTCTACTGCTGTCGGAAGTAGCTGGCGCAGACTTTGTATTGCATAAAACAATCCTGCATGCCCCCTGGCTTCGGCTACAATAGATCGCGAATTCACTTCAAGGCTATACGCGCCTGTAGTCGTATCAGCAAACCTTTCGTTAACGATCAGATAAATGGCTGGCTGGCTGCCGGGAGCCGTTGTTATTTCAAGCGGCATTCGATACCCGGTAGACTTTCTCAGGAGTTCTGACAGGAAAGAAGCTGTTGAACCAGCTGCTTTATTATACAATATTTTAGTTGCGGGTAAGATCTGAAAACTGCCGGTTCCTTTTTGTACGAAGACTGGCTGAGGTATAATAGAAATTGACTGTGCCTGAATGATGTTGATTCCTGTAACGAGGGTTACTGATACACATACGATTTTCAGGCATAATTGTATAAAGAGTCTGGCCATAATAAAGCAATTGCTGCAAATTAGGCCTTCTGCTTTTGTAAAAACTGTGCAAAGGTTTGCGCAAAAACTTCAAGCTCTGCAGATATAGTTCGGCCCTACTACCGGCATTATAGCTAACCTATGATTTGTGAAGCGGCTTCTTCACCGGTGTTGATAGCGCCCTCCATAAACCCCTGCCAATCGGCCAAATGCTCCCCGGCAAAATGGGTATGTTTAAAAGGGCGACTGAGTACCGGACGCAAAGTAAACCATTGACCTGGTCCGTACAAAGCATAAGCACCTTTGGATATGTCATCATTACCCCAGTAATAGTTTACCTGTTTCCGCATTAGTGATGCGGCATCCTTTACACAGGGCTGCAGTGTATCTGCAATTACGCGGGCGTTGACAGCATTGCTCTGATTAGCTACTACGGCAGCTTTGTCACCTATGCTATAGGAGATCAGCACCCCTTCCGGGCCGGCCTGCCCCCTGGTAGCATGATAGAAATAATGGGGTAACTGGTCGGTAACCATATCAAAACCATCTTCTTTCCAGAACCTTTGCCCAAATAATACCGCGTGTTTGTTGATACGGGCATATTGTAGTGTGTTGATGGCCTGTAATTGTTCAGCAGGCAATGCAGGGCTCCAGTTAATTTTTGATAAAGCAAAAGCAGGGATCGTGCAGATCAGTTTGTCTGCGGTAAATTGTTTTCCATTGGTACAGGTAATTGTTACCTGGTCAGTTTGCTGTACCTGGGTTACGGTACAATTCAATATAATATTTTCCCGGCCAATAGCATCTGCCAGCCTCATGGCCAATTGTTGATTGCCGCCTTTTATTTTCAAGTCCATTTCATTCTTCTCACTGCTTTCCGCATATTCTGCAAGAGCAGAGAAGGCTGATACCTGCCTAATACTTTCGCCGAAATCCGTGCTATCCAGCAATTCCCTTATTTCAAGGTCCCTTCCCTCACAGCCATTGTTCACCAGGTAACGCCACCAATCATATTGATCTAAATGCTGTTTATCTTTATCGGTTAAGTCAGCATAACCTTTCAGCAACTGTTCCCATTTCTTACTCCAGGGCTCACTAAAACCCCAGGTTCCCGCCGGTGCATAATCACCCTTATAAATCAGATGGGTATCCATTTGGTTATTGATCAAGTCCAGTTTAAACTGGTTACATAGTTCCTGTATACGGCTATGAGAATTACCTACCCATTCGCCACCCAGTTCGATCACCAACTGCTCAGACATTTGATGAGAAAAAACCCGTCCGCCAATTCTATCCCTGCACTCCAGCACGGTCACCTTATAACCTTTTTGCTTCAGAGCATAAGCCGCTGACAGGCCTGCCAACCCGGCGCCGATACAAACGACATCAGTTCTTTTCCTGATTGTGGCGATAGTACCTACCTGGTGTTGTACAATAAGCCCTGCTGAGAGTAAAGCAGTTTTTCTGACAAAGTTTCGACGTGAGATCATGGTAAAAGTTTCATTACAAAAATGAAACAAGTTCCCCAGTCTTATCCTCACTATTATTAGTGATACTCCCATACCTATTACCGGTTGTATACGAGAAAGCAACTTATTAACTCCAGGCGTATTCTTTTTTATACCGGTTTAACGTAGCTGGATTCAGGGTTTGCAGGGCTTTGGAAGATAGCGTAAGCTGGTTGATACCTGCCAATAAAAAGCCAAGGCAAGCTCTTACCGCTGCCGGGTACTTCCGCGCGAGTTGTATCATCAGCTTTTGCTCATGGTAGGTTAAGCGACTAATCAACCTTTTTAATTCTGTTATAAAGCGGCCGTACTCCGGCTCATCCCTCCGTTGAAAAAGCAGGATAAGATCTAATAGTTGCAGGTAGGGTATCAACTCCCCGGATATCGCATTAGGTTGTGCAAGAAAACTGATGCGGTAATCTTTTGTTTCTACCGGCGATAATTTTTTTGTAATGATACATAAATATGCCTGCGCTCCATCATACCCAGCTCTTCCATTATGCCGGAATCGATGATGTAAGATGGCATATCGTACCCGCTCAGCAAAGGTTGAATAACGCCGGCGGCCTCCAGGTTGTCCCAATCTCCTTTTAACTGATTTAAAGCTTTTACCAGTTCCTTTTTAAAAACTATATCGGAGTTGTCAGCCGGCATGTAAAACAGTTTACATAACAAGAAAATACTTTCTATAAAACAATTAAAGCTAAATAAAGATTGTAATGATTAGTAAGCTACAGCATAATCCTTTGGAAACGGCTTGCCTGACCATGCTTTTAACTGGGTCCACTCAGTAAAAGGAGCCGACCAAAAGGAGTCTGTAGCAGGCAGTCCCAATGACAGAAATACCAGAGAAGTTACATACATGCTTCCGGTATTGGAATAATAATCTGCCAGATCTGTTTGCTGATCTCCCACGAGGCCTAGCGTGAGCCATCCATTTTTGTAAAGGTAGCGGGAACGAACATGCGCTTCATGACTTTGGTAAGCGCACAACGAACCTGGGCCGGCTGAATTTCTTTAGGTAGCTTTTGCTCTAAAGCTAATTTAACCAGTGGTTGAAAAGCGCCTACTCTGTAGGTAGAAGAGCGTCCAACTACCAGGTAAGTACCCTCGGGTGAAATATAACGTTCCTGGAAAGAAGCATATCGTTGCATTCTTTTATATGCTGACTCATATTCTTTTGCTGTACGACGACCATGTGCAACGTTTACCCGCAACACATCTACCAGCATGGGGTGGATCACATACCCGTTATAATGATCGAAATGAAAATGATCCCCGTCATTATACCAGCCATCTCCAACATACCAGTTGTTAATTTTATCAATAGCGTTATCTATACGCGCTTCATCAATGGGTTGGCCAATACTCAATAAAAAAGTTTCGATCATGGCCGCAAAAAGCACCCAGTTATTGTTCCAGGGTTTAATACGGCGAATAGTATTAAACTCATGAATGAATTGTTGCTTTGTCTTTTCACTCAAAGGCTTCCACAGTGCATCTGGTGCGTATAATAAAGCCTGGGCAATATGTGCCGCATCTACCAGTGGCTGCGTAGTCTTTCCGTCTCCCCAGAATAAATAATCCGGGCTTTGGGAATCTACCGAATGAGCAAGACTTTCCTGCGTTTGTTTTAATAATCGCGCACGTACTTTACCTTCAGCAGTTCCGTCAACAGGTAAGGCCAGGAAGGCAGCAATACCGCCGATCAAACGCCCAAAGGCTTCCATATAAGCCACTTGCTTATTGCGTCCGTCCCATGTAGCGCTATACTCCACCTGCATATTTTTTCGCAGTTGACCTTTACTCATGTTCAACAATACCGGTGTTGCTATCTTATCTAAAAGCGAAACCCAATAGGCTCTGTCATTGGCGGGTGCTGCTAAAGAGGATGCGTTTTCTTTTTGTGCGGCTATGTTACTGGTAAAAGGCATGGAGCCTGCTAAACCTAATAATGATGATAATCTTAAAAAATTCCTTCTTTGCATATCGAACATTTACTTTTTAAAAGGATTGAAATAGTTGATCCTTTCATTATTGTATAATAAAAAATGTTGTTTTAAATTCTGAACAAAGGAAGCATAGTTCTTTTGCTCAGTCGAAGACCATGCTGTTTCCGCCAATGCGGCTATCCGTGGATACAACATATAATCGAGCCTGTAATTATCTGCGATGGTTTCGGTCCATACGTTGGCCTGAACGCCCAGGATCTGCTGCAGGTTGCCTTTATTTACTCCCGGTAAAGTAGCAGCATTAAAATCGTATACATCCTTCAATCCGCTGTAAGCCTTATTCCACTTGCGTCCCGCAGTATGGGTACTATCCTGCACGAAGTCGAAATAAAAAGGAATGCGCGGGCACAGCACGGTTTGATAACAGTTGTTTAAAGTTGTTTGCAGCTGTTGAGGCTGATCATGTCGCCACCAGAATACAATGGTTTTATTTTTAGGCAAATTCATAGCTGCTACTTCATCCCAGGCCAGCAATTTTGCATTTATCGCGTACACGGAGTCTGCCATCCGCTGCATAAAATACTGCTCTACTTCCTGAACGGTCTTTAGCTGCTTACGGGCCATCAGGTTTTTCACATCCGGGTCAGCCAGCCATTTATCATTTCCAAAGCTCACTTCATCTCCCCCAGGTGTAACATACGCGAGGGAAATAAAGCATTTACCTCTCTCAATATATCTGTCAGGTAGGTATAAGTAGCTTCTTTACCCGGATGAAAAGTAAACTCCGGGTGCTTATCACTACCCCTCCGCTAAACTGGGGGTAAGCATTATTAGCCGCCGTAGCATGACCTGGCATATCTATTTCAGGAATTACCGTTATATGCCGCTCTGCTGCGTATCGTACTATTTCTGCAATTTGATCCTGGGTATAAAACTGTGCGGGAACATCCGGATTTGTATAAGAACCAATGCCACCCACCAATGCAAGCTTGGGATAATTTTTAATTTCAATACGCCAGGCGGGCTCATCAGTTAGGTGCCAGTGAAAGCGGTTCAATTTATAAAAGGCCATCCAGTTTAAAATGGATTTCACTTTATCAGTACCAAAGAAATGCCTTGATTCGTCCAGCATCAAACCCCGCCAGCCATAAGCGGGACGATCTTCAATACTCCAGCACTTAAGCGCCAGGTTACCCAAACGCTGTTTTACTGGTGAAGTTAATTGCAGTAAAGAAATGATACCATAGAAAACAGAAGGCTCATCAATGCCTGAAATTTGAATTTGCTGAGCGTTCATATCTAACCTGTAAGAGCTGGATGCCAGTTTCTTCGACAACGACAACCTGATGGATGGCCCACTTGCTTTTGCCTGGATGCTGAGAGCAATTTTGTGCTGTTGTAGTAATTGCTGTTGAAAATAACGGGCTGCTGGCAGTAATGATTCATCTTCCACTACCAACTCCGTGTGTTTATTCAAAACAAAACTGGCGGGCAATTCTCTGGCAGCCACTGGCTGAGGTATAACAGGACAAATATTTTGAGCACTGGCTTCCATTTGAAACAATGTCAGCAACAGAACATAAAACAATTTAAACTTCATGAATTACTTTTTTGTTACCTATTCCAAAATAAGTTCGATAACAGGCACGAGTGCGTCGGGCTTTTGTACAGGCAATTGCAACATTACATCATCCTCTCCGGATGTTTCCGTTGTATGTCCGCCTGTTTTTGTTACTGTAGAAAACCTGATCTCCGACCCATCCTGTAATAACTGCGCGTATTTAAACCGTCCTTTATATCCTTCGAGCAATAGCGTTTTAAAGGGCCACTCCAACACATGAATATACAGACGCTTTCTTTCGGCATTGTAGGTTAAAAGCGAATTAGCCGGCTTTTTAAATGCTTCGGGTGCTTCGGTACAGCCATAGATAGCGGGGCTATTATACTTCATCCATTTTCCCAATGCAGCCAGTCTTTCGCTGGCGCGCTCATCAAAATTACCACGCGCCGTTGGCCCCACATTTAGCAGTAAGTTACCACCCTTGCTCACCGTTTCGGCCAGCATTACCACCAATTGCTCCGGGCTTTTCCAGGAGTACTCGTCTCTGAAATAGCCCCATGAGCCCGAAAAAGTCTGGCAGGTTTCCCAGGGCACTTTCTGCCCGTTTACTTTTACCCACTCTTTGGGCATAAACTGCTCGGGGTTTTTATAATCCCATCCCCATTGCGTATCGTTTAAATCCAGCCTGTCGTTTACAATAATATCGGGCTGCAGCTTACGAACCAGCTTTAACAGGTTTTCAGAATCCCATTCTTTATGGCCTTTTCCGGCGTAAGAAAAATCAAAAAACAACTGATCGATCTTACCATATTTTGTCAGCAGTTCAGTTACCTGATTTTTCATATACTCCTGGTAACGGGCCATATCCCGGCCTTTATTAGCCTTTTCTCTTTCTTCCCTGGATACAGGTGTTGGAGGGTGCCCACCGTCGTAAACAAAGTCAGGATGATGCCAGTCAATTAAAGAATAGTAGAAACCAATATGTATCCCTTCCGCACGAAAAGCTTCTACAAAAGATTTGAGCAGGTCTTTTTATAAGGCGTATTGGTTACTTTATAATCTGTGAACTTGCTGTCCCAAAGACAAAAACCTTCGTGATGTTTGGTGGTGAGCACTACGTATTTCATACCGGCAGCTTTGGCTTCTTTGGCCCATTGTACAGGATCATACAGATCAGGATTGAAATAATCAAAGTACTTCTTATAATTCTCCGGAGTGATTCGCTCCCTGTTCTGTATCCATTCATGGCGCGCGGGCAACGCATATAATCCCCAGTGTATGAACATGCCAAATCGATCGTGGGCCCACCATTGCATCCGCTTCTCTTTAGCCAACGCGGTTTCCTTTGCCCATGCTGGTGTGGCCGGCTGTTGTGCAATGAGGGTATATTGAACTAAAAAGAACATCAAGGCTAATACAATCTTAGCTGCTACAACAGGTAATTTTATTTGTTTCATCGGCATCATTTTGAAGGTAGTATAATAAAAAAACTGGCTTAAAACCTTGATTACATATGGGCTTTTTCCAACTCACGGGCATTGATCTTCCCCGTTTTGGTATCTATTTTAATTACAAAAGGATCTTTACTCATAAAGCTTGCCGGAAGGGTAATATCAAAATAAACATTTTTATCTAAATCGATACCTATGTCAACGAACTTCATTTTTAAAGATGTTTTATTTGCCAATAGACTTGCCGCCTCAGGCACCTGGGTTGCCGATCTTGGAATTTTTAACCTGATTTGATTATTAACCGGACGATTAAAAACAGTCAGGTATAACGCATTTGCTTTTTGCGTATAATAGCCATAGCTGGAGGGCTCTAATGCCGCATGAGTAACTCCGTAAACAGCTTCGCTATTGAGCTTCATCCAATCACCCAATTCTTTAGCCAACTTATCTTCTCCTGTATGCATTTGCCCGTTTCCGTCCGGGCCAAAATTCAATACAAAATTGCCGCCCATGGATACAGAATGCATCAACATATCAATTAAATCATAGGCCGTTTTGGTATAAAACTGCGACCAATCTTTATATATCCCCAACCATTAGGTGGTATGGTCATTACACAATCCCAATCATTGCCATTCAGCCATTCGTACTGAGCCGGCAGCTTACGCTCCCACCCCTGCTCGTAATCACCCAGCAGGTCGCCGTTTGAATCAAAATGTCGTTTACCATGCTCATCGTTTCTAAAACGGCTCCCGATAATTAGACCAGGATGCGCGTTACGCAAATCCTTTTCCAGTTGGTAGGTCCACTCATAAGCATTGATCCATGCCTTATCCCATGTACCGTCGAACCAAAATCCTTTCATCTTCGGATAATTATCCATTAACTCGAATAACTGGTTGCGTGTAAAAGTTAAAAACCGGTTATAGGCTTGTTTTTCATCTTCCGTCTTGAGTGAAGCGCTCCTGTAGTCCTTATTGTTCCAGTCGATGATAGAAAAATACAGATATACATCAATGCCCTCAGCTGTATACGCATCTACCAATTGCTTAACAATATCTTTTTTGTAAGGCGTTTGGGCAATCGTATAATTGGTGTATTTACTCGGCCACAGGCAAAATCCATCATGATGTTTAGTGGTAATGATCATATAACGGGCTCCCATTTGCTTTGCCTGGCGCGCCCATGATCGGGCGTCAAAACTTTTAGGATTAAACTGCTTGTACAAATTATCATAGGTTTGCTGCCAGTTTTGCGGAGCGGTATTGCCCGACCATACTCTTATCCACTCCGAAGCGGTGGGCGCTTTTACGCCATTCCATTCGCCTCCGGCGATAGCATAAACACCCCAATGTATAAACTGCCCCAGGCCATATTCCCTGAACCGCTGCATATCAGCATCGGTCCGTTTACCTGGGTTTAAAGGACCATATTTCAAATCAATCCTGCTCTTTGGCTTTTCCTTGGGACCCGTCCATGATTGGGCCTGTACCCCTATACCAATGCCGGCTAAAAGCAGTATAGCAGCAATTCTGTTAACGATTTTATTCATCCTTATGTTTTATTAGTTGAGCTTAATATTGAGGGAACAATTACAAATACCAGTCTTTATAACGCTTCAGTGCTTCAAGATAATAATAATCAGCATAAATCAACGGCACATCTACTTCTGAATTAGAAGGCAATGAGCCCGTACTATGCTTTAACAGGAAACCTCCGTTTTCTCCCAGCTTCGCCTTATATTTTTCTCCTGACAATGATACAATCATATCTTTTGCATTGCTGATATAGCTTTCCTTTTCAGATCCGTTAGTATATTGTCCCAGTTCCAGCAACGCAGAAGCAATTAAAGCAGCCGCTGAAGCATCCCTTTTTGCATGGGGGATATAAGGCGCGTCAAAATCCCAGTATGGTATTTTATCTTTGGGCAGGTTGGGATGATTGAGTATAAAACCTGCTACTTTTCTTGCATGGTCCAGGTATCGTTTATCCTTAGAAAAACGATACATCATCACATAACCGTATAAACCCCAACCCTGGCCGCGGGACCAGGCAGAACAATCGGCAGCTCCCTGCCAGGTGGCTTTGCGAAGCACATCCCCTGTTTGCATATTGTAGTCTATTACATGGTAAGAACTGAAATCAGGTCTGAAATGATGTTTCAATGTAGTATTAGAGTGGGCAATAGCTATGTCCTTATACTTTTTATCTCCCCCATTCAGGCTTGTCCAGTACAACAGCTCCAGGTTCATCATATTATCTATTATTACCGGACCTTTAAAATACTGGTTGGTGTTCCAGGATTGGATCACTTTCGCCGAGGGCCTGTAACGGCTTGCAAGCGCGGCCGCGGATTGAATAATAATTTCTTTATAGGACTCGTTCTTTGTTATCCGATAAGCATTGCCGAAGCTACAGTACATCATAAAGCCCAGGTCATGATTGCCGGTATAGGTTTTATTCGGTTCAATTACTTTTAATGCTCTTTCCGCTTCTTTTTTTATGACAGGGTTACCGGTCTGCTCAAAAATATACCAAAGAGCTCCGGGGTAAAAACCGGTACACCACCAGGTACGCTGGTAAGCAATTGATTTCTTATTTTTCTCGTCGTAAGACTGTGGCATTTTGTCCGGGGCAACCTGTTTCATCATATACTGGTATTGCGAGTCGGCAAAAGCAAAATTTTCTTTAATAAGCACTGCCATATCCGTTTTACCTGTAGTTTGGGCCAAGGCATGGGGAACGTATACTTGTATTATTATTAGTAACCCTAAAAATTCTTTATCATTATAAAACTCTTAAAACTGTTTAAAAAGCACTCCTCTTGCCAGTCCTGCAGTGATTTTAAAAATTGTCCATATACCTGTATATAATGGAGGAAACAACAGTTTCAAAAAATCAGCGAAAGACATTAACAAATTATATTTAACTCCGAATATAGACCCTCACCTCAAAGTTGTGAGGGTACTATCCTAAATAAAAAGGGGGCAATTGTAAACATCATAAATAAACAATTGATTTTCAATACAAAAATTTTACCAATCGCCAATAAACCTATTAATTCGAACTCTAATCATACTGGTGGACAATAGCTCCAAACCTATCACTCTGGTCTACACCGTTAACAGTTTGATCAGCTTACGTATTACACAATTCACCTACATAGTCCAATCCCAAAGCTCTTCTTCCTCTTGCGAGGTAGCTTGCTGAAGCTGCTATATACTATTATCCAAACAACGGACTACTTATTGGAAACCTATACATAACAGGTTCGCAACAAAATTCTAACTGTCTTATTCACAACCCAAGCATCATCATCATTGCTGGCCCGTCATCAATCAGTAAATGAGGTTGAGTATCAATATGCCGGATTATAAATACCAATCTTTATAACGTTTTAACGCTTCGAGAAAGTAATAATCGGCATAGATTAACGGCACATCAATTTCAGAGTTCAGCGGCAAAGCTCCGGTACTATGTTTTAAAAGAAATCCGCCATTTTCGCCAGATTTAGCTTTATACTTCTCACCGGATAAAGCAAGAATTATATCCTTAGCATTTTCAATATAAGTCGCTTTCTCTTTACCAACGGTGTATTGTCCCAATTCAAGCAATGCAGATGCAGTGATAGCACCAGCGGAGGCATCGCGTTTAGCCAGTGGTATCAACGGCGCGTCAAAATCCCAGTATGGTATTTTATCTTTGGGCAGGTTGGGATGATTGAGTATAAAACCTGCTACTTTTCTTGCATGGTCCAGGTATCGTTTATCCTTAGAAAAACGATACATCATCACATAACCGTATAAACCCCAACCCTGGCCGCGGGACCAGGCAGAACAATCGGCAGCTCCCTGCCAGGTGGCTTTGCGAAGCACATCCCCTGTTTGCATATTGTAGTCTATTACATGGTAAGAACTGAAATCAGGTCTGAAATGATGTTTCAATGTAGTATTAGAGTGGGCAATAGCTATGTCCTTATACTTTTTATCTCCCCATTCAGGCTTGTCCAGTACAACAGCTCCAGGTTCATCATATTATCTATTATTACCGGACCTTTAAAATACTGGTTGGTGTTCCAGGATTGGATCACTTTCGCCGAGGGCCTGTAACGGCTTGCAAGCGCGGCCGCGGATTGAATAATAATTTCTTTATAGGACTCGTTCTTTGTTATCCGATAAGCATTGCCGAAGCTACAGTACATCATAAAGCCCAGGTCATGATTGCCGGTATAGGTTTTATTCGGTTCAATTACTTTTAATGCTCTTTCCGCTTTTTTTTATGACAGGGTTACCGGTCTGCTCAAAAATATACCAAAGAGCTCCGGGGTAAAAACCGGTACACCACCAGGTACGCTGGTAAGCAATTGATTTCTTATTTTTCTCGTCGTAAGACTGTGGCATTTTGTCCGGGGCAACCTGTTTCATCATATACTGGTATTGCGAGTCGGCAAAAGCAAAATTTTCTTTAATAAGCACTGCCATATCCGTTTTACCTGTAGTTTGGGCCAAGGCATGGGGAACGTATACTTGTATTATTATTAGTAACCCTAAAAAATTCTTTATCATTATAAAACTCTTAAAACTGTTTAAAAAGCACTCCTCTTGCCAGTCCTGCAGTGATTTTAAAAATTGTCCATATACCTGTATATAATGGAGGAAACAACAGTTTCAAAAAATCAGCGAAAGACATTAACAAATTATATTTAACTCCGAATATAGACCCTCACCTCAAAGTTGTGAGGGTACTATCCTAAATAAAAAGGGGCAATTGTAAACATCATAAATAAACAATTGATTTTCAATACAAAAATTTTACCAATCGCCAATAAACCTATTAATTCGAACTCTAATCATACTGGTGGACAATAGCTCCAAACCTATCACTCTGGTCTACACCGTTAACAGTTTGATCAGCTTACGTATTACACAATTCACCTACATAGTCCAATCCCAAAGCTCTTCTTCCTCTTGCGAGGTAGCTTGCTGAAGCTGCTATATACTATTATCCAAACAACGGACTACTTATTGGAAACCTATACATAACAGGTTCGCAACAAAATTCTAACTGTCTTATTCACAACCCAAGCATCATCATCATTGCTGGCCCGTCATCAATCAGTAAATGAGGTTGAGTATCAATATGCCGGATTATAAATACCAATCTTTATAACGTTTTAACGCTTCGAGAAAGTAATAATCGGCATAGATTAACGGCACATCAATTTCAGAGTTCAGCGGCAAAGCTCCGGTACTATGTTTTAAAAGAAATCCGCCATTTTCGCCAGATTTAGCTTTATACTTCTCACCGGATAAAGCAAGAATTATATCCTTAGCATTTTCAATATAAGTCGCTTTCTCTTTACCAACGGTGTATTGTCCCAATTCAAGCAATGCAGATGCAGTGATAGCACCAGCGGAGGCATCGCGTTTAGCCAGTGGTATCAACGGCGCGTCAAAATCCCAGTATGGTATTTTATCTTTGGGCAGGTTGGGATGATTGAGTATAAAACCTGCTACTTTTCTTGCATGGTCCAGGTATCGTTTATCCTTAGAAAAACGATACATCATCACATAACCGTATAAACCCCAACCCTGGCCGCGGGACCAGGCAGAACAATCGGCAGCTCCCTGCCAGGTGGCTTTGCGAAGCACATCCCCTGTTTGCATATTGTAGTCTATTACATGGTAAGAACTGAAATCAGGTCTGAAATGATGTTTCAATGTAGTATTAGAGTGGGCAATAGCTATGTCCTTATACTTTTTATCTCCCCATTCAGGCTTGTCCAGTACAACAGCTCCAGGTTCATCATATTATCTATTATTACCGGACCTTTAAAATACTGGTTGGTGTTCCAGGATTGGATCACTTTCGCCGAGGGCCTGTAACGGCTTGCAAGCGCGGCCGCGGATTGAATAATAATTTCTTTATAGGACTCGTTCTTTGTTATCCGATAAGCATTGCCGAAGCTACAGTACATCATAAAGCCCAGGTCATGATTGCCGGTATAGGTTTTATTCGGTTCAATTACTTTTAATGCTCTTTCCGCTTCTTTTTTATGACAGGGTTACCGGTCTGCTCAAAAATATACCAAAGAGCTCCGGGGTAAAAACCGGTACACCACCAGGTACGCTGGTAAGCAATTGATTTCTTATTTTTCTCGTCGTAAGACTGTGGCATTTTGTCCGGGGCAACCTGTTTCATCATATACTGGTATTGCGAGTCGGCAAAAGCAAAGTTGTCCTGTATCAACTCTCGCATATTCACATTTCCCGGTTGTTGTGCCACTAATGTTCCGGTACCGCACCATAAAGTATATAAACCTATTAAAAACTTTCGCATCTTTCTTAGCTACAAATATTAATTTACAGTATCAATTTACTATTCCATTATTTCCAGGAATTATCTTCTTATTCAGACATTCATAGCCTTCGCCATTACCCTCTGACAGTATCATTTTAATTCCACACTTTCATCACTCAATTTTATCTCAGCCGCAAAAAACCTTACAAGACAATTCAACTATTTTAAATCATCTTTTAGACAGTTCCAAACTGCAAACCGAGCTTATAATGATCGCTATGTTGTTTATCGCATTATTTTATTGGATTATTCTGTGACCATTAGTAGCATGATACATAAGACGAAGCATAGCTATACCCCTGACATTGCAGTCCATAAATCTCTCCAAGATAATCTGGTCCGTTCTCATCTATTAACTGAAATTCTATGTTGACGCTACCGGGAGTTGTTGGAATGAGGTCAATATGCGGATCACCTATATAATTATTATCAATGTCATAAATATGTACATTGCCTGTAGCAGGATTTGATACATCATCAAACACTAACTTAAGCTGATCCCCTGTTCCACAATAAAACGTGGCCGGAATAGTATGATCGCATGGGAAAGCCTTTGCCTTAGGAGTATAACTATACAGCAGGCATAAAACAAGCATTGACGAAACAACAACGAATACTTTTTTCATAACTTAATATTTAAAAATTTAAATAGAATAATTTTTATTAAAAGATCGATCTTCCGGATGCAGCAGGAAATTGAATAGGATTGAACAATTGTTCAATAACCTACCATCCCGGATTTTGAAGGATAGCTCCTCCCGCTTTATTTACTTCTGTTAACGGTATCGGGAAATTATACATTTTAGGCGCTACAAACACGCGGGTTTCGGCAGTTACCCTTTCACCAGTTGAAGCCGGAGTTGCATATCGTCTTCCTACCAATGGTCCTTTATCAACATCTTCAGCAATTTTCCACCTTTTAATATCAAAAAAACGATGCGCTTCTTCAAGAGCCAGCTCCACCCTCCTTTCATTTCGGATAATATCCCGCATCTGATCCTTACTCAAAGAAGCCGGTAGTGTGTAGGGGTTCAGGCCTGCACGTTGACGTATTGCTTCAACAGCCTGGTATACTTCCGGGCCAGGCCCCTGAAATTCGTTCAAAGCCTCGGCATAGTTCAGTAAAATCTCCGCGTACCTGCTTACGATTAGCCCTGCATTGGTAGAAAGTCCACCACCGCCTGTGGCACCTTCATTACAGAGCTTTCTGAATAAAAAACCGGTTCTTGTAGAAGTGCCGAAAACATCGCCGGTTGTAGAATTTACCGCAAAATTGATTGCCGAAGACGTAGTAAGGTTGGTGTTGAGCCACAAAGCGCCCTGGTACAAAATGGTAATATAAAACCTTGGATCACGATTTACAAACGGATTTGTCTCGCTATAGCCGGATTGCGGATCCGCAATCGGTTTTCCATTACTCATATCAAACGCATCAACCAAAGCATGCGAAGGAAATGAGTAGTATTGCCCGCCCCTGCTTGGAGGAAGCAACCTGTTTTCAGTAACCCTGCCTGAGGTTGGAAGAATAGAAAATATCAGCTCATCGTTTACTCTCTGCGTTGTTGCAAGATATAATCCATGCTGTGAGGTAATTGCAGGATTCCCCTGTAACAGCGTATATTGCCCCAGATCGATTACAGCTTTTGCGGCGTCGGCCGCTTTTTTCCAGCGCTGAGGATCTGAATTCGTATACCCAACCAATGGCGCCACAGCAGGATCGGTTGCTATATTATTGCCATTAAACAGCTGACTTGCCGCATACAAAAGCAGTTTAGATTTCAATGCTAATGCAGCTCCCTTTGTAGGCCTTCCAAAATCACTGGCCTGGTGCTTTAATGGCAGCGCAACGGCCGCTCCCTCCAGTTCATCGCTAAGATAATTAACTGTTTCTTCAAACGTTGCACGGGTTGCTTTTATCGGATCTGTAAGTGCATACACACTATCGCCCACCAAAGGAATGCCACTATACAACCTAAACAGATGCAGATAATAATAAGCCCTTAAGAATTTAATTTCGCCTATCAAACGGCTCTTCACAGGTGCCGAGATAGGCACACGTTCGTTATTCTTCAAAAGATATTACACCAACGTATATTTCTATACCCCATGGTCCATGCATTGTTGAAACGCGACCAGCCAGACTCAGAAGGAAAAGTGTTTAGATTAAACATGGGCGCTATCTGGGCATTACCACTCCACCTGTTCTCTGCATCATCCGTAATATCAGCAAAGCTCCAGTAGCCACCGCCAGTATGTTCTGCATTGTCTAAAAAGTAGTTATAGGAAAGATTTCTATAAATAGAGGTAACAAACTCCATTGTCTGGATACTATCCGCAAAAACTTTTTGTTCATTATATGGAATATCATCCGGGTTTACATCAAAGAGACTGCTCTCCGAATCTTTCCTGCATGAGCCTATCAAAAGACTAACCAAAACAGGTACTGCCAGTAGTATATATTTTGCTTTCATCAGCTTGTTTTTTATTTTAAATAACCGGGGTCTGAATTTTAAAATGTGGCCCGTAAACCAAGGTTGATCACTTTCATCTGCGGATAATTGGAGTAGGCGGCAACCGTATTATCATTTTGCGATTCCGGGTCTACATCATAAATTTTTAGCTTATACCACGTTAACAGGTTTTGGCCATTTCCGAAAATGCGGAAGGCTTTAATACCAGCTTTATTTAAGAATTTACTTTTAAGTGTATAGCCTAATTCAAAGTTTTTAAACCTCAGGTAACTCGCATCTCTAAGCCAAAAAGATGATATATCCCAATTGGGTCCGCCCAACCTGGGTAGTTCTGCCGTAGTCGCAGTTTCAGGGGTCCACCGCTGCTGATGTATTTCTTGCGGGAGGCCATTTACATTACCAATCTGCAGCATGGTATTGGCAGCCAGGTTGCTACCGTAGCGCCCTGGAACAATACTGAAAGATCAAATCCTTTGTAGCTAAAGCCTGCCGAGATACCAAAAGTGTAAGGAGGCACACCCGGCAAACCAATAGGCACAATATCCTGGTCGTTAATAACACCATCACCATTCATATCAGCATACTTTAGATCACCTGGCTTTAAATTGCTCCTGAAATCTTTGGGACCGTTATCAATTTCCTCCTGGCTTTGAAAAAGCCCAATGCCTTGTAGCCAAATATCTGACCTACCGGATTTCCTGTGGTCATATTTAAAGGATTTCTGAAATTGTAAGGCTCATCTCTGAAGACGATTGTGTTTTTCGCAATAGACAGGTTGCCACCCACAAAATAGCTAAGGTTACTGCCCACCATATCTTTATACTTTAACTCAAACTCCCAGCCCTTATTGGATACGCGGCCGATATTGGTAGGCGTTAATTCGATAGATGCAAATGTGGGAACAGTTGCGCGGGTAGATAAGATATCGTAACGCAATTCGTCAAATCTGTCTACCACAATATCTACCTTATTATTGAACAGTTTTATATCTGCTCCTATATTATAAGCGCGTTTCTTTTCCCAAGTAATGGTTTCATTGGCAATGGAGGCGGGTGAAATAGTTGCTATACCACTGGGCACTTCACCAAATAAATAGGAACTGGTTGATCTTGAATAGCGATCCACATACAGGTAATCGGTTGCCGCAATATTATCGGTGCGGTGGTACCATAAGAACCGCGGATCTTAAACAAATTAATGAACTTTACATGATCTTTGAAAAAGCCCTCTTCGGAAAGAATCCACCCTGCGGAATATGCCGGAAAATAGCCAAACTTCTGTGCAGATTTAAATTTATCTGTTCCACTGTAAGATGCGGTATACCCCACTATATATTTATTATCATAGGTGTAGATAAATTGCCCGTTTATACCTTTGTATACCTCTGTTCTGTTAGGCTGGCCCGAAGTGCCGTTAATCGTCCTGGTAATTACTTCCATACCCACCACATTAGCTGATACATTATGTAAGGAAGCAAAGGTTCGGTTATAGGACAGCTGTAATTGTTTATTTGTTCTTCGAACAGGCCGTGTGATACCTGCAGACCTAGTTAGCTGAGCCAGTCGGGTCAAATCGCTGAACACCGGGGTATAAGATCCATCTTCATTGTAGATGTAGGTAGGAAACCTTGGCCGGGTCAAGCTCCTGGTGAAGCCGGTATTTTGTGCAAATGAATAGGCTCCGCTTATCTCAAGACCGTTGGTTATAAAACCTAATTTCTGGTTACCGGTAATATTAATATTAAAATCGTTATTAAACTCCCTGCTATAGCCGGCATACTCCAGTATTCCTTTAGGATTCAGGCTATAGTTACCGATCCTCCCTCCGTAGCTACCATCAGGATTATTTACGGGATATAACCATGGAGTTAATACACCACTAGTAATACGCCTCCACATGGGCCAGGCCCCGCCAGTCATTACATCGGGCAAATTAGGTTCGTTGATCTCGCTGAAGTTAGCCCTCAGGTCTGTTTTTACTGTCAGGGTTTTGGTTACGGTAAAATCGAGGTTGGTACGTAAATTGAATCTTCTTAAATAATAGTTATTATTAAAAGGCTCGCTTTTCGGCACTTCGGTCAATATACCATCCTGAAACCAATGCGATAAGGTAAAAAGTAACGCATGATGCGGTTACCGCCCGACATATCGATGTTCTGGTTGTTTTGAGCGGCATATTTCCTAATCAACTCATCGTACCAGTTCACACTTGATATTTATAACGATTCGCACTATACCGGAAACTATCAATAGACGCCTGCGAATACAATCCGCCCTCTTCTACATCTGCATTGGCCCCCTGCTGAATAAGTTGCTCTCTAATTAGTGACAGCGCATCTGCAGAGCCTAAAGGCTTTCTCAAAAAGTGGGTGATTGAATACCATTATTCACTGTAACATTAATCACAGGCTTACTTTCTTTACCACGCTTGGTAGTAATTACGATAACGCCATTGGCACCCCTTATACCATATACCGCGGTGCTGGCAGCATCCTTTAAAATCGAAAAGCTCTCCAGCTCGTTTACATCTATCTGGCTAAGTTTTGAATAATCAAACTCCATATTATCTACAATAACCAGCGGGGTATTAATGCCCCCGGTTGTAGCATAGGTACTAACGCCCCTGATGAATACATTGGCCGCATCTCTTCCCGGTTGCCCCGTAGTTTGTTGTTGAAATATTCCCGGCATACGACCCACCAGCGCATTCTGAAAGCTGGCCGAAGGGCTTTGCGCCAACTCTGATCCGCTAACGGTACTGATAGCGCCGGTAACGGTAAGCTTCCTTTGTTTCTGAAAACCGGTCACCACTACTTCGCCCATTTCGGTATTGTTGGACTGTAGCCGGATCAGATAATAGCTGGAGTCGGCCTTAATGGTAACTTTTGTAGGATTATAACCTACCGAGCTCACTTCCAGTATGTCGCCATTACCCACTTCCAGTGCAAAGGAACCATCTTCAGAGGACAGCACTTGTTTAGATCCAGACCCTGCAATTTTGATGGTAGCATAAATTACGGGCGCCCCATCCTGGTTTACAGTGCGACCATTTATGGTTTTCGTATTTTGTGCGCTAGCCATATTCAGAAAAAATAGAAACAGCAACAGAAAAATATTTCTCATAATATTGGATTGTAATTTTAGTTCCAATTAGGATTTTGGGTTAATGAAGGATTGCGCTGTATCTCCGAAAAAGGTATAGGATAGAAATACATTTTCGATGCATCGAACGTGGATTGTTCTACATCAAATACTGTATAAGTTAATGGCGTGCCGTTAATGATCCTCATACCTCTCACCGGTTGATTCATCACAATTTCCGCTATCTTCCATCTTCGTATATCCCAAAACCTGTGCTCTTCAAATGCTAATTCTATACGTCTTTCATTCCTGATAATATCACGCATCTCTTCTTTTGTTGCGGTAGCCGCAATCCATATAAAGCGTTTGTGCCGGCAGCAACACCTGCTCTTTGCGTATATTGATCAGTTGCTGATATACGGGGAACTGGTTGCGCCAGGACCGTTTAATTCGTTTTCAGCTTCAGCATAATTCAGCATTACTTCACCCAGCCGGAAAAGAATATGATTATGTGTTTGGTTAGATATGGAAGCTGATGTTTCAAAAGCGCCCATGAACTTGCGCAGATAATAACCTGTCCGGGTTCTGTTCTGCGTATTCAGCGGGTTATCCAGGCCTCCTTCGTAGGTTTGCACCGCACGGTTGAACCAGCTTTTACCGTTGTAAAAAATGCTGGCCGCAAAACGGTCGTCCCTATTTGCATATGGATTAGCAGGATCATAAGCCGACCCGACCTCATTAATTCGTTTTCCTGTAGACTTCATCAAATAAGCATCTACCAGATTCTGCGATGGGTTATTAGATCCGCCGGAACCTTGTACATAACCTACCGGACCATTAAGCGTTTCAATACTTGTACCGGCAGTTCTAATTTTGCTAAAAATTATTTCGCGGGCGGTGCCGGTTAGTCTTACCGAATTAAATAAAGTAATATAGTTAGTGGCTAAACTGTAGTAGTTCGAATCTAATACCTGTTTAGCAGCTGCTGCCGCCTCCCGCCAGTACTCAACACTATTACCTGTGTTAAATAGGGGGCTTGCTTTATAAAGCAGCACTCTTGATTTCAATGCCATGATACCACCACGAGAGACCATGCCCCATGTAACGTCGGCCTGCGCTAACGGAAGTGCATCCACCATTGCTGCATTCAACTCACCAATGATGTAATCGAAGGTTTCGGTTGCTGTTTTACGGGGAATATCAATTTTAGAATCGAATTCATAGATAGCATCATTCACTACCGGTACGCCGCCCCATCTTTTCAATAACTCAAAATAAAAGTAAGCTCTTAAAAAACGGGCCTCCGCCTTCATCTGTGGTTTTAAAACAGCTGGTCGTACAGGCACTCTGTCGATATTAGCCAGAAACACATTGGCCCGTCGGATACCTTCATAATTTTGAGCCCATAGCGTTTCTTCAAAAACATTTCTGGATGATACCCAGTTTTGGCGAAACGAACTGGTAGCATTATCAAAATTGATGGAGACTCCATCATCAGTAGCCGATTCTAAAAAGCCCCCATCGAAGCGACCATATATGTCGGGAAGATTCGTATAAATTCCATAAAGATATTTCTTAGCCTGGTCGGCGTTAGAATCGCGTACATCAAAAATATTGTCGAGGTCATTTCTTTCAAAAGGAACCTTCTCCACTTCCTTTTTACAAGATGTAGTTGCCAATGCCATCAGCACTACAATAGATAATGTATGTATAATAGCTTTCATCAGTTGTTTATTTTGTTCGTGTTGATTTGACCGTATGCCCACCTGTTAAAATTTCAGGTTTAAGCCACAATTAAACACCCGGGTATTAGGCAGTAAGGAAGCGGTAACTTCAGGGTCCATATTTTCAAGTTGGGTAAATGTGAGCAGGTTAAGGCCATTGATAAAGATCCTCGCTCCTTTTAGTTTAATGGCGTTGACCCAGTTTTGAGGAAGGTTATAGGCCAGCTCCACGTTCTTCAACCTTATATAGCTACCATCTTTCAGCCAGAAACTGGAAGCCCTGTGGTTATTAGGATTATACCCTAAACTCAACCGGGGATAAGTGGCTGTTGCAGCCGTAGCCGCTGTCCAGCGGTTTAAATGCATTTCTGATGCCTGCCCAATACTATTATTAGCGCCTGTTTGAAACTCAAGGTTGTTCAATACATTGGTCCATACATTATTGTTTTGAGAACCGTTCCAAAGCATCGAAAATTCTATACCCGACCATTTGGCCATGAAAGAAAGTCCATAAAAAATCCGGGGGCCTTTATTTCCCAGGGCAGTTTCATCAAAAATATCAATGCGTCCATCGTTATTCAGATCTTTAAATTTTATATCGCCCAGCTGAGGTGTATATCCTTCTATGATTGGCGCATTATCCAGGTCGCTTTGTGTATTATAAAACCCATCAGCTACATAACCAAAAGCCTGGTTAACGGGCTGGCCCGTCCTGGCCATATAGGAATAAGACACCGGCAATTCATCATCAAAAACCATTTTCGACTGACTGATCCCTACATTAGCATTTACGCTATAGTTAAACTTTTTCTCTGGTCCGTTATTGTAGTCAGCGCTTATGTCAAAGCCCGAATACTTAAGTTCTCCCAGGTTTTCCACGGTCAGCGCTGAACCCAGCACAGTGCTGGCGCCGCTCCTGCGTAAAATAAGGTTATCCTTAACATTGTTATTAAAGTAATCTGCAGACAGGGAAAGGCGGTTATTCAGTAAACCAATGTCAACGCCCAGATTCAGGTTATAGGAGCTCTCCCATCTCAGATCGCTGTTAACCAGGGCAGGCTCCCTGATAGTGGCACTCGAAGTAGGCGTGGTAGATGTTCCGGTATAAAATAGAGGTCCATTTTCAGCATAGTCCACCAGGTAAGTAAAATTACCAATATTTAGATTATTACCTACCTTCCCGTAGGAAGCCCTTATCTTAAGGAGGTCAATTGCATTGGAACTAAACCAGTTTTCAGACGACAGCTTCCAACCCAGGCCTATAGACGGGAACATCCCCCATTGATTCGCCTCAGGTAAACGATTAAAGTAGGAATAGGCCACTGAAACATCTCCAAAATATTTGTCCGCGTAATTGTAAGAATAAGTATTGAGAATATTTTTGTTTAAAACCGGTAGGTCTCCGGAACCGCCAATGTCCGATCTATCTATATTATATATTAACTCACCATGAAGGGTATGTTGATTTCCCGTCCAGTCATAACCCAGGCCGCCTTCCATATAAAACTGCCTGTTCTGACTATTGTAGGTAATACTATTGGCCTGCGCCCCCGCGGTTCCAATCTGGGAATAGGTTGTGTCATTTGCGGCTCCAATGGACATTGAATATACGGGGAAGGTTTTGGAGCGATTAATCGTTTGCCCGAATGAATAATTAAATGATGCAATACCTTTTGCATACAGACCTTTAATAAATGGAAGTTCCTGCCTTAACGCCACGTCAGAATATAATATTCTATCGAAGGCTCTTCTGTAACCCGAGTTGAAAGCGCTGCCATAAAGATTATCCCGATACTGAAGTGTTCCGGCGAGCGAATCGCGCGGATCAACAACCGGGTAGGCATTATTAGGTGTATAATATAAATTATTGTAGATGGTTGCCACCGTTGCACCAGGCTGATTCAACTCGCGGATGCGGGTAAAAATATTAACGCCCAGTGTGGTTGTTTTCGTAGCCTTTACATCAACATTAGCTCTTATCAAATAGCGTTCTGCATAATCGTTGGTTTCATAAGAGTTCATACTCTTTCCCGATTTTAAAAAACCATTTTGATTCAGATAGTCAAAATCGAGATGATACCTGGCTGCCGCGCCTCCCCGTCAATATTGACATTATAGCGTTGCATACCGGCATTTTTGTTGGTGAGCAATTCCCGCCAGTCAACGTTAGGATGCCTGAATGGATCAGTGCCCGATTTATACAGGTCCAGGTCCGACTGTGTGTACCTGGCGGTACCTCCCTGGTTTACGATTGCTTCATTCAACAAGAGTGAATAATTATACGCATCCAAATACTTCGCCTGGAAAAGCTGCTGCTGTACACCCGCTTGTGCGGTCGCAGATATACGAGGTTTGGAAACACCGCCGCGCCGCGTAGTGATCAGCAGTACGCCGTTAGCGCCCCGCATTCCATAGCGGCTTAAACTAACCGCATCTTTCAATACTGAGACAGTCTCTACCTGTTCCGGATTAATGGAAGACCAGGACCTAACAATACCATCTATTACAACCAAAGGTGTTTGCCCCCTAAGATTCAACGCACCACCGCTAAAACGGTCTCCTGAAGACATACGGATATCTAAACCAGAAAGTAAGCCATGTAAGGCGGTTTCAATATTGGTTACCGGGAAAGATAAAAGTCTGGATCCATTAACTGAATCCTGGGAACCAGTCGGGGATATGAACGTCTGAAAGGGACTTTTATATTGAATGGATGTTACCGTATCCTCGTCCTGGGAAAACGAAAGAAAAGGCAACATCAGAGTCAGCGAGATCACTACAACCCGCTTGAAAAATAGCATGTCCATTAATTTTTCCATCTACGCTTGCATTTGAAGAGTTGGTTAATATTGGTTTTAATCAGCATCACCGGGTGGGATACATCGTTGAACCGGATCGCTATCAGGCCATGAATGTATACTCAGATTTAAAATTTAACGGGTGGCTCTTTTAAATAAAAAAGGGGGATTTATAAATAAAATGTCTAAATAACTGGTCTTCAATAACTATTTTTTCTTGCAGCTTTTTACATGCTCCACGATTTCTAAATGAATACGCGATGATGACACAACAGATATAAACAAGCTAATCCCACGAAAATGGTTGTTGCTTTTCATAGGTTATTTTCTGCCGTTTAAAGTCGCCTATATGTGTACTATCAAAACAAACCAGCCCAGATGCCGGGCACGATATTTAATTACACCGCTATAATAATCATCAATAGCCATATAAAGAATATTGATAGAACTGGTAACCGATCACAAACCTTAAATAATAAACCCCGCAATTTCGTGCGGGGTTTCAAACAAACCTTCTAAATCATTTATAATGATTTCTATTTAAATATCATTCGCTATTAACGGGCGGTTAAAGAAAGCCATAGGTACCATTTGTTTAGCCATCATGGTTAATCAGGCATGTAAAATGATAAGCCGATATATCCACTTTAACCGGCTTTTTCCGACCTATTGATACGACCAACTAATAGCCGGTTATTTTTAGAAATTGACGGTTACCGGGGTTGATTCAAATATATCAATTGTTTGTGCTGTGGGTTTAAAACGGGAGTAATGAGTAATAGAACCTGTGGCGGCTAAGTCTGTTATTTTTACCGCATTAACAAAAGGAGATATTTCAATGGTAGATGTGCCGCCGCCTAACTTTGAGTAAGTAATGATTGTTTGTTGTAAAGTATAAAATATGGTACTGTCCCTGGGTTTGGCGCTCTCATTTTGAAAATTGAGTTGCTTAACGCCGTTAACGGTCGTAATATTTTGAAAAATCCGGTTATACAGGGAAGAAATATATCTGTCGCCATAAATAAACCCTGCACCGGTTACTATGTTAGAACTATCACCCTTGGTATCATAGGAAGTAATACGAACCAGCAATGTTGCCTCTGGTAAATTATTGATCAATACTTCTTTATAATTGCCATATTCATTGGCAGCGATATCTACCATCGAAGTTGTTACATCGGCGCTCAGAGAACTACTGTAAGAAACCCTTAATTTATTCACACGCCTGTCTGGCGCAACAATAAATTTCAAAAGGCCACGGTTTCGCCCCGGCAGTATTTGTAAAGAATCTACCTTGCCGGGCTTGGCCTGCTCTGCTTCGTTCAAAAAATCTGCAGAGTAATAATCCTTAGGTTTACCGCATTGGCTCAATACCAAGGCGGCTACTACCGATCCTATTAAAATAAATATTTTTCTCATTTCGTTAATTTTAAAGTTGTCCGAATAAGCGAAGCTCAAAAATGAAGAAATTAGACCCACCTTCATACGAACCATTCCACATTGCATAATTTCTGAACCGGATATACCTAAATTTCCCCAGGGTTGTAGGATCCGGGAATTCATAAGTCTCCCCGTTATCACGTATGGCTGTTTGCTCTGCAGATGTTGCAGGAACGCCAAAACCAAAACCGGTAGGTCTTGAGCTGGTAAATTGTCCGAGACGGGTCCAGGACTCATCCCAGGAGCCATTGGCATTGGGGCTATTGCTTCCGTAGATCTCAAACTCATAAAGATGAGCAGGACCATAAATATCAGAAAGCGTGCTGTAGCGTGTAGCCCATATCTGCATACGGCTAATACTGGCCTGCACGCCTAAATCAATGGTAAGAGAATTTGGCAATTCAATACTTTCGGTGGTATTGGCGTTGGCAATTGACAAATACCCTGCATTGGTATTACCGTCCCAAATTCCATTAAAAGGAAACCCGCTTGCTCTTACACCTGCATCTCCGGGCAAAGCAAACCTGGCCCAACGTGTAGTAGGTATTGTCACTTCTTCAATAGGTGTAAGATTTACATTAAAAGTATCTGAATTATGATTCCATCTATCTTCTATAAAGACGCCGAAATCCGTAGGCACAGCTTTCTGCCCCCTGATTCTGATGGTACCGGAAGGAAAATTGGTATACTCTGACTCAACTGGCTGCCACTTACCCAAAGAATCTCTCCTGATAATTTTTATTACAATGTCTGATTCTGTTTCGTTAACATAATTCAGATTAAGTCCACCAAACGTGGCTATTACATTATTGTTGGCCCTTATTTTATTCAATACCACCTGGTGTGGAGGGGTAAGTACATTTACCTGAACTGCTACAGCTTCTGATGCAACCTCCCCTACTGCTACTGAATATAATTCAACACCAAAAACACCTTCCTTTCCAAAACCATCTACCGTAATCTCATTTTTGTAAATGGAAGCCTTTGCTTCCCGCTTCAAACCATTATCAAGTTGATAAACCGCTTTTACATATCTCAGGTCTTCAGAAAGGGGCAGATCGTACCGGATAACAGCCCCACCCGATATGGGCGTTACCTGCACATTAGAAACAGGAGCGGGCTTTTCGCCCACCCTGTTAACCGTTATCCCGATATCTTCTTTGCAACCAAGGGTTAATAGCAGCAACGAGATGATACTTATGAATGCTATCTTATTTTTAGAAAAGTATGATTTCATTATTATTTTTTTAATTGCCAACCCATGAAAAAGTGGGCCTGACTTTGTGTCGAATTATATTTCGGCTGTAGTAACATTTACCAGCCCACATTTTGTTTCAACTTTGGATTTCTTCTTAATTCATCTAAAGAAATAGGCCAGAAATAATCTTTGGTAGTAAAAATCCTGTTGTATAAAGCGCGGCTTCTATAAAAGGGGCAGCAGTTCTCTGCGAAACATCCCAGCCTAAAATCAACTTGTTCAATTCCTGTATGCCGTCTTTCCATCTCCTTAAATCCCAGAACCGTCTCCCTTCAAAAGCCAGTTCAATTGTACGCTCCTGTTTAATGATGTTGCGTAACCCTGCCTTGGTTGAGGGTTTGTTGGGTTGAGATGAAAAATTAGTCCAGGACGCCTGAACGCCATTTAAACCAGACCTGGCGCGAACTGCATCAATATAAGTAAATGCTTCGGCCGTAGGCCCCTGGCTCTCATTGATACACTCTGCATATAATAAATACAGATCTGCAAGTCTTATGATGGGTATGGCATAAGGCCTGGCGCCGTATGCATTACTGGCTCCATACGAATTTTGATAATTCACATATTTCTTGACCATGTACCCGGTTGCCTGGTTATTGATCACATTGTAGCTCATTACGTTGCCGCCTTGTTTGTAATTCGTGCCTAATGCATTGGCGTCATTCAATTCAGACATCATAAAATAACGCCCCCGTCGAAAGAAAGTGTTCCGTAAAAGCGATGCTCCCTATCGAGGTGAAAACGAACGGTAGTATAGTTAGCCTGTAAGTTAAACCGGTATTCATCGGTAGCAGGCACGGTCACTAAATCGAAACGGCTCGCATAAGGGTAGGTTTTATCTTCTTCAATGGGAACTCCATTTTTTGAATAGAACTTTTCAGCCATATTTAAAGTGGCTCCCATAAAACTGGTAATATTACCATTGGATACCGTATTCGTATTAAAGCCACGCGGTGTAAATGCCGCCTGAAATGCAGCAGCAGCAATGCTTCTGGTATCATACCACAAAGCTTCTGCATTACCATCCGATTCATTAAATGCAGTACGATAGTCCATCTGGAACCGGGTAGACTGCGAACCCACGGTGAGGTTAGCCGGAGGCGTCCAAACATTCAGGCGCTTACCACTGCCAACGGCTATATCCACTGCTTCTTTGCAAGCTGCAGCGGCAACAACCCATTTAGCTTCGCTATAAGTTTGATTAAACAAAGGCGTCCCACTATCGCTTGTCAGCGATACCATATCTGAGTTGCCATTAAAAAGCGGGCTTGCCGCATCAACCAGAATTCTGGCTTTGATAGCTTTGGCAGCGATCTGTGTAATTCTACCTACATCCAGGTTGCCATTTTGTTCAATGGGCATCAGGTCTGCCATAGCCTCATCAATTGTTTTTACGATATAAGCAAAGCAATCATCCACCGGTACGCGAGGCTCCTGCATTGCTGTTTGATCACCATAAACGGACAGGTTTTTGTCTCTTATAATAATAGGACCATAAGCTCGTACCAATAAGTAGTGATAATAGGCTTTCAATACTTTGGCTTCGGCTGCCCACATGTTTTTTTCAGCAACATCCATATCAGGAATCTCCTGTACCCGTTCTATCATCACATTACAGTCGTTAATTGCCTGCCAGTAAGCACCACTTCCAGCGTTACCCCACCAATTTAACAAAGGCGCATTAGCATTTTGCTGCCCCATAGAAATGTACCACCCCGGGTAAGCAGCTGACCCGAAATTAGCAGTGGAGTTCAGCCAGAATTCATCGGCCATTAAAAAATTCTCATTGCCTAAAGCATTATTGGCCGGAAGCCTGTTATAACAGGTAGCCAAAAATCGTTGCCCCATCACCCGAAGGCTAAATGCCTGATCTATTACGGGTGTATTGTCTGGCACTACATCCAGGAATTTCTTGCAGGAGCCCGCCGTTAGCAACAACGGCATCATTAATATGTATAGTATCTTTTTCATTTTTGCAGGGGATTTTATAGATTAACCGTTACACCAAAATTGAACACACGTTGTAGTGGATAGGCAAGTCCATTGCCCCCATTTCAGGATCCCACAGTTTAAAAGCGCCTATTCTAAACAGGTTGGTACCACTCATATAAATGCGCACACTCTTTACATTGAACCTTCTAACGGTAATGCCCTTGATATTGTAGCCCAATTCAGCTTGCTTCAACCTGATAAAGCTGGCATCTCTCATCCAGAAGGTACTGGTTTGTGTATTATTGGCTGTTGCAGTCTGGCTCAATCTTGGATACTGAGCATACACATCCTGATTTTCTTCAGACCAATAACTATCAGCCCATGCCTGCAAAACCGCGTTAGGAGAAAACCTGTTTCCAAAAGGGGCGGTACCGTATAAGTTGCCAGAAGTATTATAAGGTCTTATAAAAAGAGAGGTTCGTGCGTTGCCGGAAAAGAAGAAAGAGAGATCAAATGATTTGAACCCGATACTGGGTCCGAAACCATAGGTGATCTCTGGTACCGTAGGATGGCCTATGGCAACCATATCATCTCCATTAACTACGCCATCTTTATTAACGTCCACATATTTAATGTCACCTCCCATTACAGCTTCACCACCAAATTGTTGCTGGGGGCTATTCGCCACTTCAGCATCATCAATAAATAAACGCTCGGCTATATAACCGCGGGTTTGGTTAGAATTAAGGCCTACACGAGAGAGATAGGAATAGGCATAAGTGGGCTCATCAAAATGTACAAACTCGCCGGTAGCATAAGTAAAGGTGCCTCTCGATTGTATCCACAAACCCGATGCAAAATTTTTATTATAAGTAAGCTCTGCATCAAACCCTTTGCTTTTATATTTTCCCACATTGGCTAATATGGGCGCCTGAAAACCGGCCGAGGCGGTAACACCTGCTCTTTGTTGTACAATATTGTAGCGGTACTGCTGGTAATAGTCGCCTGTAAAAGTAAGTGCGCCATTAAAAAATCCAAGGTCAATCCCAAAATTGGTTTGTCGGGATATTTCCCATTGTACATTAGGGTTGGCGTATCTCGTAATAGATACCCCTGGATACCCCTCTACGATATTAGTAGGCAAGCCAAATGAATAGCCACGGGTAGGATTATTTAAATTTACTATCGATTGATAAAAGAAGCGGTTTTCAGAAGTGCTTACATTATCATTACCCAGCCAGCCATACGTGGCTCTTAACCGAAACTTGCTTATGGCGGGCTTTAACCCCTCCATGAACTTTTCCTTATCAACCGTCCATGCTACACCAAATGAGGGAAAGAAACCCCACCTGTAATTTTCATCGAAACGCTCAGATGCATTATAGCCGAAAGTAAATTGGGCATAATATTTTTCCTTAAATGAATAGGTGGTATTACCGGATACGCTTACGTTTCTAAACGGTAACGTATTGAGTAAGGTATAACTTTCCGGGGTTTGTACATTGTCGCGAATGGTTCCCACCAACATAGCACTCACATTGTGATCGCCCATTATCCTGTTGTAAGAGAACTGGCTCTCAGCATATAAGATAGCCGCCTGGTCCCGCTCGCCGGGAACAAAATTCAAATACTCCGTACCTGTTTCCGGGTTAATGGCCTGGTATTTATCAACAACGCCGGTCTCTATATTAGGTATAGGTGTATAAAAATGGAAAATAAGTTCTTTGTTGACTAAAATAAGAGTTCCGGGTAATATTTAAAAGCCCGCGATAATTGAGCCCTTCTGTAATGAAAGATAGTTTCTGATTCAGATCCAGCTGAAAATAAATATTGCTTCTTTTTCTTTCAGAATACCCTCTTACAATTTGAGCATAGGCATTAGTGTATCCTCCTTCGGCAAAATTACCAAACATAGGATGCTTGATCCAGGACATACTTTCCGGGGCTTCGTATACCGGCTGAAACAGAACCGGGTTAGAACGTAATGCCAGGCCAAACGCATCGCTTCCGGAAACGGGAGGTCCGTTATAATCCTGCACATTGAGGTTGAAACGGGCGGTTAAACTGGTAGTTTTGGTAACATTCAGGTTTACATTGGTTCTAAGGTTGTAAACATTAAAACGTACATTACTATTGAAATCATTGATGGGATTTATTTTAAGTAATCCGTTATCAGTTGAATAATCTCCACTTACATTATAGGTACCTACCTGCCCACCGCCGGAAAGACCTAAATTATATTTACGTGTGGTCGTCACATCCCGGGTAATATAATCCAGCCAATCCACTGCTGGGTAAAGGATCGGATCGTCACCGGCAGCGGTTCTGTCAATTTTTCAAGTGAATATACATTCTCATCGGCGCCACCCAGCGGATTACGGGTCAGAATAGCTTCCCGGTTCATTTTCATAAAGGTTACGGGATCGGCAATTTTTAATTGCTGTGTTGCCGTAGAAAGCCGCTGTTCACCTCTGAAGAAGATTTTGGGCGGCCCCTCCTGTCCTTTTTTGGTGGTAACCAGTATAACACCGTTTGCCCCCTTGATCCGTACACCGCAGAAGCCGTGGCATCGCGCAAAATACTAAACCCTTCAATATCGTCTACCGGGATACGCGCCAGATCATCTGCGGTTACTTCCATATTGTCCACCAACATCAATGGCCTTTGATTCACCCCAAATGTGCTGACACCACGAATAAAGAAGTCTGCGTTGTCGGCTCCAGGCTCGCCACTTCTCTGAAAAGATACCATACCGGCAATTCTTCCCTGCAGCGCGGTGGTTAAATTACTGGCCGGAATTCTTAATTCACCCGGGTTTATAGAACTTACTGATCCAATCAGGTCTCTTTTTCTGGCACGTTGGCCAAACGCGGTAACAACTACGTCATCCAGCTTCTGATAATCTTTTTGAAGGGTTATATTAATAGTCGTCTGGCCGTTGATCGCTACCTCCTGCGTCAGATAACCCACCATTCTAAACTCCAGAATATCGGAAGAAGGTACCTTTAAAATATACCGGCCATTTAAATCGGTAGTGGTTCCGTAACTCTGCTTTGATTTCAGCATAACAGTTACTCCCGGTAAAATAGTGCCCGAAGAATCTGTTACCAAACCACTCACTTCTATGTCAGTTTGAAAAAATACCCGTGCATTGTCGAACGATCTGGTTTCAGGTTCGGCACTTTTTGCCACTGAACTCATCAGAAGAAACAATAACATTACGGTCATTGTCATCATTCTTTTTTAATACATCGGACAGAAAGTACTTCCAGGTCCTTTCCTCCTACCAGAAGAGGCGGAGCTCCTTTCCTCATTAAAATCAAAACATTTTGGTTTTGCATTTTGCGTGTTAGTTTTAAAATAAGTAAATATCCGGGCAGTGTCACTCCAGTTCATAATAAATACTGAACATGAAATACTATTTATAAATACAGCAATTTGTACTTTTCTGAAATAGGCAATCGGCAATCTGCTTCAACAACTTTCTCTACAGCTTCAATGATTGTAATATCTGACGGATTTTAAAAAACCATAGGGTGTTTTCGTAAATAAATTGGGGTGTTTTTATACGCACAAATACAACTACATGATTATCAACATCATTAATTACAGAAACTTTCATCTTACTTGCAAAAAATCTTTATAAAGTCGTTAACAAATTGTAGCTTAGGCCAAGAATGTATTGGTCTTTTTTAAAATCTCCAGGTACTGCTTTTAGAATTCTCTGTTTGCTTATCATCCCTATAAGCACAAAGGCTCAACAACCAACTTTCAATAGCTGGAATACAGAAGCAGGTCTTTCGCGTAATAGTGTTTATGCTGTAACCCAGGATCAATCGGGGTTTATGTGGCTGGCTGCGGGCGATGTATTAAACAGATTTGACGGAAGAGCATTCAGGGTGTTTAAGCCCCCATGCAAAGTCGTATGGCGGCGGAAAATGATATCAACTCTCTTTTGATAGACCGTAAGAACAGGTTATGGATCGGAAGCAGTAATGGCTTGTGGATCTACGATATCGGAAAAAATGAATATCACAGGGGACAATTTGGCGATCAGCTACAGCCATCGGTTTTATGCATGTTCGAGGATCAGCAATCTAATATTTGGGTAGGAACTGATACAGGCATTTTTAAAACGAACAACCATAAGGATTTTCAGCTTGAAAGATGGGACGGTCATGAAAGTTCAGGATTTCACAGTCAGCGTATACGATCGATATTCGTTGATAAGGATAATACAGTGTGGGTAGGCACTAATGAAGGATTAAGCCAGGTAGTAACTAAAAAGTCTGTTCCGGAATATAAACATTACAGCCACAATCCGCTGAACGAATTCAGCCTGAGCAGCAATATTATTACTGCCATTAATGCCGACAAATATAATAACTTATGGGTAGGTACTCAAAGCCAGGGCATCAACCTGCTGGATAAAAACAGCGGAAACTTTACCCGTATTAATACCAATTCAGCGCATTTAAAATTACCCAACAATATTATCAGGGTCATCAGGCCTGATATGGACGGTAATATTTGGATTGGTACTCAGGAGGGCCTGGCAAAAATAAACTGGACTACTCAAACAGCAGAAAGCTATAGGAACAATCCGAAAGACAAACATAGTTTAAGTCAGAATTCGGTGCACAGTGTTTATGTAGATAAAAATCAACTGGTTTGGGTGGGCACTTTTTTCGGGGGAATCAATGTAATTGACCCTTTTTCATCCCTTTTCCATGTCTGGCAAAACAATGGCACATCCTCAGGACTCAGTAATAATGTAGTTAGCTCCATTGCATCCGATATCAGAGGCAACCTATGGATAGGCACAGAAGGCGGCGGTCTCAATCAATTTAATCAGCAATCAGCCAGCTTTACTTACTATACTCATGCGAACAGCGCCATCGGCTCTAATTTAATTAAAGCGATTTTCAGGGATAGAGACGGAAATATCTGGGTAGGAACCCATGCAGGCGGACTCAACCTACTGGAGGGTAATTCCTTTAAAAAATATTTTTACACCCCCGAAAATCCTTCATTTTTAAGATCAGAAATTCCAACCATTGCAGAAGACCTGCACAATAATATATGGCTGGGCGTACAGGGTGGCTTAAAAGATGTACAGGTTTATAGCCGAAATGGTACCACACTCACTGATATCAGTAACCGGTACGATAGAACTGCATTAAAAGACAGGGATATAAAAAAATATTCCCAGACTCCAGGAATAATATATGGATTGCTACTTCTTCTGGCCTATTTCTGGTACGGGCAAGTGAACATATAGTGAAATCGGCCAATCGTTTTGCAGGATTACCCGATTCATCCAATGCATACATTAATTGTATACAGGAGGACCAGAAAGGAAATATCTGGTTTGGAATTGAAAAGAACGGAGTAAAAAAGTACAACCCCTTTACCGGAAATATCCAATCGTTCGGATTTAATCAGCCTGAGGATCAAAACACGGTATACGGCATATTGGAAGATATAAAAGGGTTTGTATGGTTAAGCACAGGAAACGGTCTTATTAAACTGGATCCGGGTACTTCAAAGTATCAACGTTATACCAAGACAGACGGCCTCCCGTCCAATACCTTTAATTATAACGCCTATTTTAAAGACGATAACGGCCTGTTCTATTTTGGAGGCTTTAACGGCCTGGTCAGCTTCGATCCAGCTTCTTTTCGGTCGAATACGGTAGCAGTTCCCATACAGTTTACAGCGCTTACTACTTTAAACCATCCAGGCATGACAGATATTGCATCCTCCACGGAACTGCAGCTAAGTTATGATCAGAACGTATTTACTATTAGGTTTGCTCTTCTGAATTATATTAAACCAGAAAAAATAAATATGCTTACCAATTAAGAGGCTTTGATCAGCAGTGGATAGAAACAGATGATCCATCTGCAACCTACATGAACCTGAAGCCGGGCAAATACACGTTGGCTGTGAAAGGAGCCAATAATGATGGTATCTGGAGCGATGCTAAAGAGTTGTCCATTGTTGTGCTTCCCCCTTTTGGCGCACCTGGTGGGCTTACCTTATATATGTATTACTGTTTGCAGGTATTTTATTTGTTATTATCCGTTTTTTCTATTTGAGAGAGCTCATCAAAAAGAAGAAGCTTTACATCAGCACAAGCTTGATTTTTTTACCAATGTTACGCATGAAATAAGAACGCATTTAACCCTGATCATGTCGCCAGTGGATAAAATGATATCTGACAGGGCCAGCGACAATTATCTGCAACAGCAATTTGGCCATATAAAAAGAATGCCAACAACCTCTTACGTCTGTCTGAAGAGCTTATGGACTTCAGGAAAGCTGAAACGGAGAATATGCGCCTGCAGGTAGCTCCTTATGACATTGTTTCGTTTATTAAAGAGATATATGAGCATTTTACCCAAATATCGCTGGCGAGGGACATGCATATATTATTCACGCATAACATTCAACACGAGATCCTGTATTTTGACGCGGAACAATTGGAAAAAGTATTCTTTAACCTGATCAGCAATGCTTTTAAATTCACGCCCGACGGTGGAAAGATACAGGTACATATAGAAGATGTGCAGCATTATATAAAAGTATCGGTATCTGATAACGGGCGAGGCATAGCTCCGGAGTACAAGGATAAACTTTTCAACAATTTTTTCCAGGTAAATGATAGCGGGTCGCAAAACAAAGGCTATGGTATTGGCCTTGCTTTATCCAGCAAAATAGCTGCGCTCCACGGTGCCCGTATCGAGGTTGAAAGCGAACTTTCTGATAATCAAATACAGGAACGGTGTACTACATTTTCGGTATTCCTGCAAAGGGAGCAGAACATTTTAACCGGCATATCAGCACGCCGGCACCTCAGGTAATATTGGACAAAACTGTAAAGAACACAAGCTCGCCGGAACCAGCAACAACGCTGCCTGTGCCGGCTCCGGATCTGCCAGATAAGGATATCGACAATGCAAAAAATTCTCTATCCTGGTTGTAGACGACAATCCAGGTATCCGCCAAACGGTGCAGGAGATACTTGAACAAACACACCAGGTTATTTTAAAAGATAATGCGGCTGAAGGCTGGGTCTATGCCAGTGAACACCTGCCCGATATTATTATCAGCGATGTGATGATGCCGGAAGAAGACGGTTTGAGTTTCTGTAACCGGATTAAATCAGATATCCGAACCTGTCACATCCCAGTGATACTGCTTACCGCAAAATCGACACAGCAGGATCATATTGAAGGATTATACAAAGGCGCCGACTTGTACCTTACCAAACCTTTTAACCGCACCGTTCTTGAACTGAATGTAGGCAACTTGCTCATCACCAGTGAGCGGGTGAGACAAAATGTGGAACGCCGCATTCAGGGAGGCTTACTACCTGTTTCCACTAACAACGCAGGCAGCGAGCCTGTGGCCAACGCTTTAGACAATGAGTTCCTTAAAGAAGTATTACAGATTATTGAAAGCAGGCTTGACGAACCTGAGTTTAATGTGGCAGTATTGGCACAAAAAGTGGCCATGAGTGTTCCTGTTCTTTATAAAAAGATGAAAGCCGTCACCAACATGTCAGTAAATGATTTCATCAAGTCGGTGAAGCTGCAAAAAGCAGCGGAGCTCCTGAGCAATACCAATATGGCTGTTTACGAGGTTTGCTATGCAGTAGGATTCCAGGATCGTAAACATTTCAGCACTGAATTTAAAAAGAAATTCGGAAGCAGTCCGAAACAGTATGCTATGGCAGTTCGCAGCAATCAAACCGGTGAAGGTGCAAGTGCTGCAGATACATTGGACGAATAATATCTTTGTGGCAGGAATTTTGACAATCTCCCTTCATGAGAATCCTCCTGACCGGTGCCACAGGGTATATTGGTAAACGCTTATTGATCCAGCTATTAAAAGAAGGACACACAGTAATTTGTGCTGTAAGAGATAAGCACCGTTTCAATACGTCAAAATATAAGGACGCCGAAGGAAGTGTAGAAGTTATTGAATGCGATTTTTCAGACAAAGCCAGCTTATCAGTTGTTCCCCGGGATCTGGATATTGCCTATTACCTCATTCATTCTATGGCAGAAGGTGGCGATTTTGCAAAAACAGAAAAACAGAGCGCTCAGCATTTTCGCGAAGCCGTAGAAACCACTAATGCAACCCAGGTCATCTATCTTACGGGCATTGTAAACGAAGAAAGATTATCCAAACATCTTAGTTCAAGAAAAGCAGTAGAGGAAGCACTCCAAAGTAATCACTATGCGCTAACCGCTTTAAGAGCAGGTATTATTGTTGGATCAGGAAGCGCCTCCTTCGAAATCATCCGGGATCTTGCCGAAAAACTACCCCTGATGGTTGCACCGATATGGATCAAGACCAAATGCCAACCCATCGCCATCCGGAATGTGATTGAATTTCTTACCGGCGTAAAACTCCAGGCGTCTACCTACAACCGTCATTTTGATATTGCCGGCAAAGAAATTCTAACCTATAAAGAAATGATCCTTCAATATGCCCGATCAAGGAACTTAAAAAGACGTATTATAACAGTGCCGTTTTTTCCCCACGTCTTTCTTCTTATTGGTTATACTTTATTACCTCTACCAGTTATACACTCGCTAAAAACCTGGTAGATAGCATGAAAGTAGATGTGGTAGCTCAACCTAATAACCTGGATCAGCAGTTGGGTATACAATTGATCAGCTACCAGGACGCAATCCGACTGGCATTCGATAAAATTGAGCAAAACGATGTACTATCAAGCTGGTATGATTCTTTTCCCGATCATTTTCACAAAAAAATGTATGGCAATACCTGGAAGTACCGGTACGGGGCTGCTTCAAAGACCAGCAGCAGCAAAAGGTAACTAACGAGCCTGAAACCCTGGATCGCATATTCGGTATTGGCGGTTCGCAGGGATGGTATTCATCTTCCGTACTATGGAGATTAAGAGGTTTGCTGGATAAGTTATTTGGTGGCGTAGGACTCAGCCGGGGCAGAAGAGATATACGCCTCCTGGAACCTGGAGATAGCGTTGATTTCTGGCGGGTACTCTATGCCAATCGCGATGAAAAGCGGCTGCTGCTTTTTGCAGAAATGAAAATGCCTGGTGAAGCCTGGCTTGAGTTTAAGATTACGGGCGATACGCTGCATCAAACAGCTACTTTCAGGCCTCACGGGCTTGCAGGACGATTGTACTGGTATACCGTCTACCCCTTCCATTTTTTCATTTTCGGTTCCATGATCCGGCGGTTAACAGGAGCGGAAAAATAAAACAATAAAGCGACTCCCTCCTATTTAGCTATTTCTTTCATAAATTTAGCTAATGAGAAAATCAACGCTGCTTTTACTATTCTTGCTTTTCATCCTATCAGCGCAATCGCAGGAGGTTCAGATAATCGTTCAGGGTACCAAAACCAGTTTTCGCGGGCTTAGCATCAAAGGGAATTCCATTTGGGTAAGTGGCAGCGGTGGTACTGTTGGCAGGTCAATGGATAGAGGCAATACATGGATATGGACCACTATTAAAGGATATGAGAAGACCGACTTCCGCGACATAGAGGCGCTGGATGAAAATACAGCGCTTGTTATGGGTATTGCAGCTCCGGCCTATATCTTAAAGACATCAGATGGCGGGCAAAACTGGACCAAAGTTTATGAAAATAGAGACACCGCTATGTTTTTGGATGCAATGGCTTTTAAAAACGAAAAAGAAGGTGTAGTAATAGGCGATCCCATCAACAACAGCATATTTGTAACACGAACAAAAGATGGCGGCAATAGCTGGCAATCAGATAATGAATTACAACTGCCCGACGCAAAACCGGGTGAAGCTTTTTTGCCGCAAGTGGCTCCAATATTATATGGTCTGCATCTGGATACTGTATTGTAAGCGGTGGAGCCGTTTCGCGTTTTTTTGCGGGAAGAAAGCTGTACGGCTGCCCACTACCCAGGGCCAGCAAATGACCGGCGCTAATGGTATTGCAACGCAGGGCAAAATCTTCCTGGTAGCCAGTGGGAACTATAATGATCGGAGTAGCTCAGATAGCGCTTTCGTTTATAGCCATGACCAGGGAAAAACCTGGCGACTACCCGTTACTATGCCGGCTGGGTACAGAAGTGCAGTTTGCTTTACGGGTAAAAACAAAGCGGTCACCTGCGGTATAGCGGGAATAGACATCAGCAAGGACGGAGGAGTGAATTGGAAAAAAATAAGCGAGGAAGGGTTTAATACCTGCGCATATAATAAAGCGGATAACAGCGTATATTTTGTAGGAAATAATGGCAGGGTTGGAAAATTACTATTACGGTAACTCAAACCCTGCCAGGTGGATCGCTCATAGGTGGAACTGGTGCGTTACATAAATTAGCCGTATTAAGGTCTAATAATTTTAATGAGTCAAAAATAGGAGCCGATCAGGGACTACACAACGGGGATTTACCGGATTAAATACGGGAATTTTCCCGTACCTGTTTTTTCACACATGCTATAAGTTTGCTAAATATTCTGTGTATTATATAAATGCCTACTAACAATGTCAGTCAACAATCAATGTAAGCTCGAATTTTACTTTACAAGAGAAAAAATCGAAAGCCTTCTAAAAGAAAACCCAAAAGCAAAAGGCATCATCATCAGCCAGGAAATAAAAGTTCGTCTTACCGCTGATAATGAGAAGCTAAATATTATAGAAATAGCAGCCCGGGCTGACAACGGAAATACAAAAACACGAACTTTAAAAAACCAGGTAAATGGTTGTCCTTATCCTCCGGGATGCGATAAAAAGGCAGAAGTTGAACTATAATCCGAATAGCAAGCGTGAAGACACTTTCTCAAATATTGAATATCCTGGATACGATCGGCCCTGCAATTGCTGTAGTATTCCTATTGAAAAGTAAGAAAATGCTTTCTAAAGAAGTGCTTCTTGTTTTGGTATTTTGCCTTATTCAACTAATTTGTAACTGCCTGGCTACGGTAATAGAGCGTATGGCTATTTCTACCAATTTTCTCCTGTTGCAAAACAACTATTGGGTATATAAACTTAATTCCACGGCTTCTTTCCTCGTAATTCTTACCCTTTTTTTAAAATATCTGCTCCATTTTAAACCTTTAGTAATCCACCTTTCCCTGGTCTCGTATGCCATCATTTCCATATTACTGATCATAAATGGGGACGGCATTTCTCAGTTCAGTTCAGGAAGTTCGGCTTTTGAGAGTATAGTCATTGTCGCTTTAAGTCTTTACTTTTTCTATTCAAAGCTGATCAATACGCACGAGGAGGTTAGTATTCCTGAAACCAGTATTTTCTGGTGTGTTGTAGGTATATTTACTTATTATGCCGGTGCATTCTTTATATTTATATCTTACAAATACGTTATAGATACCAGTAGCAGTACATTGGGCGCCTTATGGCGATTTCATAATATTCTTTTATTTATTTGTAGCCTGTACATTAGTTATGGCATTTTATGCAAAAATTATCGAACGATATTGTCGTAATACTTGGCGCTTCAGTCTTTCTTCTTTTAATTACTTTATTTATAGTTGTTTTATTAATGGCCTACAAACGCAGAGATTACAAACATCTAAAAGAAAAACGATTACTGGAAGAAGATTTCAATAGCCAGTTGCTACGCTCCCAGATAGAAGTACAGGAGCAAACATTCTCACAAATCGGTAAAGAACTACACGATAACGTAGGTCAGCTATTAAGTACATCCCGGATGCTGATAGGACTGGCGGAGCGAAGTTTGCAAACACCGCCCGATACCTTACTAACAGCGAATGCCACTATAGGAAAAGCGATTAATGAACTAAGGTCCTTGTCTAAATCTCTTGACAAAGACTGGTTGTCCCAGTTTAATCTTCTTGAAAATCTCAAAGCAGAAGTAATAAGATTAAACGCCGGAACTGCCATCAGCGCTCATCTCCACATACATGCGGAACCAAGACTCCCATCCTCCAAACAAATCATTCTCTTTCGCATTATACAGGAAGCTGTGCAAAATGCTTTAAAACATAGCAATTGTAAGGTTATAGATATATACTTTTACAAAAAAGGAACCGATGCTGAGATTACGGTGGCAGATGACGGCATAGGATTTACGAATAAAGAAAATCAGGGAATGGGCTTAAAAAATATGCAGTACCGTGCTAAACTCCTGGGGGTGCTATCAATTACACCTCCTCAGACAGAGGTACCAGCATTGTTATTTTAATACCACAAAGTTCAGAAAAAGATGAAAACTAAAATAGGTCTTGTAGATGATCACCAGCTCTTCTTAAAATCATTAAGCCTGATGCTGGAGAGTTTTAAAGTATATGAGGTAATACTGGAAGCCAGCAATGGAAAAGACCTCCAGGAGAAAATAAAAAACAAAAGAGAACTACCTGAAATTATGCTCATAGATGTGAATATGCCGGTTATGAATGGCGTTGAAACAGCTAAATGGCTTTCGGAGAACTATCCCGAGATAAAGCCTGTTGCTTTATCGATGAATGCTGATGATAATACGATCATTTCTATGTTTAAAGCGGGTTGTTGTGGTTATCTTTTAAAAGACACCCACCCCAATGAGTTAGAGAAGGCGCTGGATGAAATCAACAGAAAGGGGTATTATAATGCGGATGCAGGTAATATTAACTTCAGCCGTATACTAATGAAAGCGGAAGAAAAAGAAGAGCCATTACTGAGCCCCAAAGAAGCCACATTCTTAAAATACGCATGTAGCGAACTTACCTACAAACAAATCGCATCAGAAATGAATCTCAGCGAACGTACCATTGATGGTTATAGGGAGGCGCTGTTTAAAAAGTTCAGTGTGCAAAGTCGTGTGGGCCTTTGCCTGGAGGCAATAAGAAAAGAGTTGGTGAAATTATAATTCTAACTGATAAAATATCTACATTTACCGCAACTAAACCCAATTACATGTCCCAGAACGAAACGCTCTCAGTAAAACGTATTCCATTTTATCTTTTCCTGGTATTGCTCGGTTTTTTGTTATTTTATGTATATGACCGTGTTATAAAAAAGACACTATCGGGTCAAATCCCATTCCAACCAAAGCTGGCCCTATAACAAAGGAAGTTGCAGACGCATATATTTCCAACTATTTAACATCCCAGGATTCTGTAGGTGATGCTTATAAACTCGTTACTAGTGACGGCAAAACTACCCTGCGCGGTTTTTGGATTTCAAAAGAAACGCTAAAAGGGATGGACGAATCTATTAGGAAAATTGACAAGCTTGCTAATATTGTTGGATATAGTTTTTATTTTGGAAAAACCGAGCCTTATAGCAAAAACAAAAGCCAGGCTTTAACGCTGGTTATACGGGGCACGGTACCTAGTAAAACAAATAAAGAAAATATCGCCGGTAAAAGCGTGGCTGTTGGTGGCGATGAAATAGAAGATGAGGGCGATTTTTATGACCAAACAGATCCTTGCCCCAACCAGTGTGGAGAACCAGAGCCAGAACCGATCCCACCAGGCAATACTAATCTTCGAAACAATTAAGAAAAAATGAGCGTTCGTTTTTCAGTATATCTGTCTATTTTATTAATAACATGGGTGTATGGGCTGCTAAATTTTAAAAAACTAAGTAACCCCTATCGACTCTTAACAATTTTCATTCTAGTTACTTTCACCAGTGAATCTGTGACGCGTATTTTTATTAAAGAATATAGAAACAGTTGCCCGCCCTATCATATTTATCAGCCGTTACAATACTTCTTCATTACAACATTTTACCTAAGTTATCTAAATAAATCAAAAGCCATTATTTCATGGTCTTGGGTGGCATTTACAATATTCACAATGGTTAATGCTTGCTTGTTCCAGGATGTTTGGACAGTGCCTACCAACTCAATGTTACCAGCTAACATCGTTTATATATTATGCACCTTATTATTATTTAAAAAATATTGCAGATTAGTGATGATCAGCCTTTATTAAGGCAAGGCCTGTTTTGGTACAACACTTCTACACTAATATTATTTACCTTTAATTTTTTCTGCTGGAGTTTTTATAACTCGTTAGTAAAAATTAAAGATGTTTCACTTATGCTAACACACATTACATACGTATTAAATATACAATACTATTTAACCACAGCAATTGTCATTTTTTTAGACAGCAGGCGCAAAGCAAATGAATAATAATGTTTCCGAAATATACGTTTTCATTTTTACGGGTATTCTTCTTTTTGGCATACTGGCAGGATTTATCATTTTCTTTGTAGTTACCTACTATAAAAAACAACAGCAAAATTCTAGAGAAAAGCAGCTCCTACAAACTAAATTCAACGAAGACCTTTTAACCAGTACCATTGAAATACAGGAAAAAGCTTTTGACGATATCAGCCGTGAATTACACGACAATGTTGGACAACAGTTGTCTGCAGCTACTATATATCTTAACCTTTTAATGCAGGAGGCGGGCCAGGAACAAAACAGCAAGCTGCAAACCTGCCGGGAAATTATTTCCAACAGCCTGCAGGATATCCGCCATATATCTCAAACGCTGTTAGGTGATAAAATAACACAAACCGGTTTTATAGCATCCTTAAGATTAGAACTGTCAAGGATCAATAAACTGGGGCTTTGCCGCGCTACATTGCACACTATCGAAGAACCTTTGCTATTAGACCCGAGAAAGGAAATCATTCTTTTCAGGATTGTACAAGAGGCAATCAGTAATGCTACCAAACATGCGCCCGGAAGCGACATTCATATAAGCATCAAAAAGCATGAGGAACAACTGAAAATCACCATAAAGGATACCGGCAACGGATTTAATACCGCGCAACTAGAGAAGTCAGGTATTGGGTTGATTAATATGGAAAGCCGGGCTAAAACTATCGGAGCTACTTACCAGCTAACCAGTGTGATCAACCAGGGAACAGAAATTGGTATAGTTTTATAATTATTTCCTCACGGAAAGGTTTATCAGAGCTATTAACCGGTTATTATTGGTTATATTTACCAGTAGCTAAGCCAATATGCGAAAGAAACTGCTTATACCAATCTTAATGCTTCTTTTTTGCAATACTTTACAGGCAAAAGAGAAAAGCGATACCTCACATTTACCCGAGAGCTACTATACTACTTTTGGTAGTGATTTACCTGTCTATTCCGGCAGACTGTTTTTGGGTTATGCATCTAGCATTAAGGGTTCTCCGTATATTCCTGAAACTGGCTGGTTGCCGGGCGATATTCAATACAATAATATCTGGTACAAAGTGGGCGGTATAAAATTTGACGCTTATACCGGTGAACTTATAATTTACACCCCCAACCAGTTTTCCATCCTTCCGGTTAAATACAGGATCAGCAATTTTACACTTGGAGAAAAGAAGTTTATACGATTAGACAGCACTGTTAAATCTGCAACCAGGGCCGGTTTTTATGAACTTCTTGCGGACGGAGATTTAAAGGTTTTAGCCAGGAGAAACGCAACTCTGGAACAAAAAATTGAGCAACAAGTGTTAGAGTATGAATTTCTAAGAGCAGATGAGTTCTTTTTGCAAAGAAATGACCAACTAACAAAAATTGTTTCCAAACGCAAACTATACGAACTTCTAAAAGATAAAAAGAAACTGATAAAAAAAACATTGAGGCCGCTGGGACTTAATTTTAAGAAAAATAAAGAAGTGCTGATATTGAAGGCTGTAGAAACCTATAATCAAAACTAATGTTGCATCGTATTTTAATATTTTTGTTTATGCTCATTTGTTTTACACACAAATGCACAGAATGGTCAACCTTCGATAACAGCGAAATTTGACAGTGTATTGGTAAAAGACTTCATTGTCGAGATCGAAAAACAGTCTGGCTACTTTTTTTATTTCGATTCAACGCACGTAGACTCATTATTTGTAGATATGAATGTAAGTAGTGAACCACTACTTGCCGTCTTAGACAAAGCACTAAAGCCAAACGGTCTTTCCTACTCTATAGATGAAACTACGAAAAAATATACCTCTCCAAAGACTTAGTAGTTCAATTATGGCTGCCCAAAGGCTTATATAAAGAGGCTCTTGTTAATCAACAGCCTGGTCAACAACCGGCCAATAATAACCTGGGATTAACCAATATTATAAAAAGAGCGCCTACTGCAGAAAATAAATTATATGAAATTGGTAACCGGAATGCAAAGCCATCGGATGTAGTATTGCTTAATGGCACCGTAAGAAATGCGCGGACCGGTGAACCTTTCCCCAACATCTCCATATTAATCGACAATGAGCAGTCCGTCACATCCGATGCCTATGGAAATTATTCGATCAATATCGCACCTGGAAAGCATAGCCTGAACGTTATCGGTTTTGGCATCAGGGAAGCACTGTTGAGCCTTCAGGTTTACTCTGATGGAGCAATGAATATAGATGTTCAGGAGCAAATGCCTACACTAAAAGAAGTGATCGTTTCTGCTACCCGAACCAGGAATGTTAGAAATGTGCAAATGGGCGTTTCCAGGTTAAGTATTACGGAAATAAAACAAATACCTTCTCTTTTTGGAGAAGCCGATATACTAAGAGCCATTACTACCCTGCCCGGAGTAAAAACGGTAGGAGAAGCGAGTACAGGATTTAATGTAAGAGGCGGCTCAGCGGATCAAAACCTCATATTATTTAACGAGTCAACTATTTACAACCCCTCGCATTTTTTTGGGATGTTCTCTTCGTTTAACCCTGAAATTGTAAAAGATATAGAGCTGTATAAAAGCTCCATGCCTGCAAAATATGGAGGAAGACTATCTTCAGTACTAGACATTAATAGCAGGGAGGGCAATAAAAGGAAGCTTTCGGGATCGGCCGGCATTGGACCTATAACCAGTCGTATACAGCTGGAAGGCCCGTTGATTAAAGATAAAACTTCGTTCATATTAGGAGGCAGATCGACGTATGCTAATTGGTTGATTGATTTACTGCCCGAAGAATTCGATAAAAGCCGGGCTTCTTTCCAGGACTTTAATCTGGGGTTGAGTCATAATATAGATTCCAACAACAATATCTACATCAATGGCTATTATAGCCGGGACCGCTTTACGTTGAACGAAGACACGGCCTACCAGTACAATAACAGGAACCTATCGGTAAAATGGAAGCGAAGTCTTTCCCGAAGGTTACAAGGAGAGCTAATCGGCGGGTATGATTATTATAAGTACCAGATTAGCAGCGAAGCCAACGAGGTGAATGCCTTTAAATTATTTTTCGACATCAGGCAGTTATATGGCAAGCTGAACTTTGTTTATTATCAAAGTCAGCAACATGCTTTTGACTTCGGGTTAAGTACAGTTCATTATAAATTGAGCCCTGGTAACTATGAGCCCGGTAGTAGCCAATCTCTGGTGCGTCCAGATACAGTAAGCACTGAGTATGCACTTGAAAATGCCGCTTATTTAACGCACCGATTCAACCCTACCAACAAACTGGCAATCTCTACCGGCATTCGCTATTCTTTGTATTCATTTATAGGACCGCAGGATGTTAGCTATTACCTGCAAGGACAACCAAGAACGGACGATACCAGAACCAACACCCTAAGCTACGCCAAAGGAAAATTCATCAATAATTATCATGGTCCGGAAATAAGAGTATCCCTGCGGTACGCATTTACACCTGACTTTTCAGTGAAAGCCAGTTACAATACGCAAAGGCAATACATTCATTTATTGTCTAATACAACAGCCATTTCTCCTACTGATATAGGAAGCTGAGTGATCCTAATATTCGGCCCCAGATAGGCGACCAGGCCTCCATTGGTTTTTACAAAAATTTTCGTTCCAACACTATTGAAACCTCGGTTGAAGTCTACCATCGTAACATCAAAAACTACCTGGATTATAAACCCGGGGCTTTACTCTTAATGAATGACAATATAGAGACCGATGTTATTAACACCAAAGGAAAAGCCTATGGCCTGGAAGTGCTGATCAAAAAACCTGTCGGAAAATTAAACGGCTGGATTGGTTATACCTATTCCCGTATTCTTTTAAAAGCTACAGATGAAACGCTGGGCAACCTGATCAATGATGGCAATTTTTATCCCGCTAACTACGACAAACCTCATGATTTTATTTTTGCCGGTAATTTTAAAGTCAATCATCGCTTCAGCTTATCAATAAACAGCACTTACAGTACGGGCCGCCCTATTACCTACCCCATCGGTCGTTTTTACTATGGCGGATCGGAAAGGGTATTGTACTCAGACCGGAACCAATACCGCATACCAGACTACTATCGAACCGATTTTTCAATGAACATCGAAGGAAATCATAAAGTGCACCAAAAGACACATAATTCGTGGACTATTGGCGTGTATAATTTACTGGGAAGAAGAAATCCTTACTCCGTATATTTTGTCTCGGAACAAGGCCAGGTAAGCGGCTATCAATTATCCATATTTGGTAGCGCCATACCCTTTATTAACTATAATATTCGTTTCTGATGAGTAAACAATTATTATATGTACTGACAATACTGGTTTTTATGGTAATCGGCTGTAAGGATCGCTATTTTCCGCAATATGAAGCTACCGACAGAGGATACCTGGTAGTGGAAGGTGTATTGAACGCGGGTAACGAAGCAACCAATATTAATATTTCCAGAACCTACCCGATTGAATCGGCAGGCCGAAAACCTTTGGAACAGGGCGCATTGGTAACAGTTGAGGGAAATGATAACTCTATTCAAACATTGGCTATGACATCCCCGGGCGTTTACAGCCACATCGGACTTGGACTCTCCCAGAATATAGAATACCGGTTGAGAATAAGAACAGGTGAGGGTAAAGAATATCTTTCCGATTTTGTTAAAGTAAAAATTACCCCACCTATAGACAGTGTTGGTTTTAACAGTACCGACAAGGGGATTAACGTTTATGTAAACACACATGATCCCGCTAACAATACTATATATTATCGTTGGGACTTTGATGAAGCCTGGGAGATTAATAGCCTGTATTCATCCGTTATTATTTACGATAAAAATGTAAGTCCTCCACCTCCCATCAGGGACAGGATATTTCCTGATGAGCAGATTACCCGCTGTTGGCGGTATGGCATATCTAACAACCTGCTGTTTGCCAGTTCAGCTAAACTAACTGCTGATGTTATTCACGAAAAACCTCTTCTGTTAATACCTAATGGAGATGAAAAACTCTCCGTATTATACAGTATGATGTTGCGCCAATATAGCATGGACAAAAAAGCATATGAGTTTTTCGACCTGATGAAAAAAATACAGAGTCGATTGGCACCGTTTTCGACCCATTGCCTTCTGAAATACGCGGTAATATTCAATGTGTAACCAATCCGGATGAGATCGTTATTGGATATATTTCGGCAACAACGGTACAGAGGAAAAGAGTATTTATCAGGCGGCCTGCAAACTGGGGGTATTTTAATCAATGCCCGCTTCCCCAGTTAGTTCCACCTGACAGTGTGGAATACTATTTTGGTTCTAATGCGCTGATCCCTATCGGTACCCAGGCGAGGGAAAGCAACCCAAACATTATTGACTACTTAGGTTCAATGCCTGCCTGTGTAGACTGCAGGTATAGAGGAGGCAATACACAAAGACCGTCATATTGGCCTAACTAACTTAATAAAATGCAGTTAAGTATAAAAAATAGTATGATTTCCATGAGCTTGTTTCTGAGCAGTCTGTGCTTTATACAAACGCATGCTCAGCAAGCAGCTTTATCAAAAGTATTGACCAGTGAAAAGGTTTTTGTGCATACAGATAAAAACGATTACATAGCGGGAGAAATACTGTGGTTTCGTCCCTATCTTATTAAAGATGCGCCAGACTCATCGCACAATTACAATCATATTATTTATACTGAACTATTGAATGATAAGGGTATTGCCGTTCTCCAAAGTAAAACATCTTTGAAAGATGAGGGCGCCAGCGGAAATTTTTACTTACCCACTGATCTGGCTACCGGACTGTACACATTGGCATCCTATACCACAGATATGAAGGAGGCTGGTTCCCGATCATTCTTCAAAAAGAGAATTATAATTACCAATACGCTGAACGACCCGCTACAACGTACTCCCGAACAACCTGGGGTACTGTTACAGTTTTTCCTGAGGGAGGTGTACTACTTCAAAATACTGATTCTAAAATCGGAGTACAAACCTTAGATCCCGTAACCATGAAAGGTGTTGAAGCCCGGGGATTTATATTACAGGATGGCAAAGATACCGTGGCCCGCTTCGGCACTCAGAAATTTGGCCTGGGGCAATTTAACTTTACACCGCAAGCCGGCAAAAAATACACCGCCATTGCTTCCATACCGGGCAAGACTTCTGCCAACATTAGCTTACCTAATGTGCTGTCTTCAGGCCGTACTTTAAGCATTAAGGAAAATAACGATACCTACAGCGTTACTATATATTCAACTGCTCAAACACAGGAAAAACTCTATTTAGTTGCGCACGATGGGCAAGCTAATAAGATAGTAAAAACGATACAACCTGAAGCATCAGCAAATACAATTAATGTTGAAAAATCGGTGCTCAGCAAGGGTATCACTTATTTTACCCTATTTAATGAAAACCTTCAGCCTTTGTGTGAGCGATTGATTTTCACCCCTTTCATTCCGGAGAAAAAGAGCCTTAACATCACCTCAAACAAACCCATATACGCAGGCCGCGAAACAACGACACTGTCAGTTAGTGGATCTGAAATAGCAGGTATGGTAGATGCGTCCCTTTCTGTTTTTAAAGAGACCGGTAACGATAGCCAGGAGCCTATGTGGATTTACCTTTCACTGACGCGTCACTTAAATGGTACAATTGAAAATCCTGAGTTTTACTTTACACCAGCTGCAAATCAATATAATTATATCGACAACCTGATGCTTACTCGTGGATGGCGACAATTCAAAAATTTGCCGGCGCCACTTTCCGCTCCTGTTACAGAATTTGATGGCCATATTATCAGCGCCCGGGTTAAAGACAACTGGAGTAAAGCACCTGTAGCCGCGCGCCTTGCTTGTTGAGTGTGCCTTCTGTACCCTATGGTTTATACTTTGGCACCAGCGATTCAAGCGGTATCGTGCGATTCAATGTAAATGGATATTACGGTCCCGGAGATATATTCATCACTCCTATTCCCCTAAGTGTTAACACCAAACCGAATTACACCATTGAAGTGACGAGTCCTTTTGCAGATAGCCTCACACGGGGTTCTTTTACACAAGCGCCTTTATATTTGAAAGAATCGGATAGCACTGAACTTTTAAGGCGCAGCATTGCCATGCAGGCTACTCACATCTACAATAAACAGCAATTCAGCCAGTTTCGCTCACCTGCTATTACCGATACACTTCCCTTTTATGGCAAGCCAGAATTCAGGTACCACCTGGATGACTACAAAAGATTTTCAACCATGGAAGAAGTGTTGCGGGAATATGTAACCCCTATCAATGTATTAGCCAAAGGTGGACAGCTACGCATGAGCTTTTATGATGAAAAATACCAAACCGTATACAGCGATGGTTTTCTTGTGCTATTGGATGGGGTTCCTCTTTTTGATTATAATAAAATTTTCACCTATAATCCTTACAAAGTTAAAAAGCTGGAGGTGGTGCCGAGAAGATATATTTTCGGGTCGATTGCTTTTTCAGGCATTGCAAGTTTTGAAACCTACAATTCAAAGTTCGATGGCTTTGAGCTGGATCCCAATGCAGTAGCTATCGATTACGAAGGGCTTCAAATTCAAAGAGATTTCTATACGCCTGATTATTCGCAACACAAAGGTAATATTCGTATCCCTGATTACAGGACCACCCTGTTGTGGCAACCTGCCATACTCATTCAAAAAGGACGGACCAATACGATTGATTGCTTCACATCCGATTTGCCCGGAAAGTATAAAGTGCTGATACACGGCATATCAAAAGAAGGAGTTCCCTATTATGGAGAAAATACTTTTGAGGTAAAATAAGGCAAGCACCTCATAATTCATTTATAAGAGTGTATTCAATACTTTTTTCATTGTGATCACCGCTTCTCTATCAATGCTATAATGATCATTTTCATTATTATTTTTAAACGCCGGCGGGAAAAAGTCCATGTCACTTTTCTTTAATTCACGTAGGGAAGTATGAAACTCCGTACATTTTGTTTGTGCCGCTAAAACCGAAAGATTAGTGGCACGTACGCCACTTCCGGGCATTATTATAATACGCCCGTTTGCTAACAGGTTCAGTTCGGCTATTAAACCCACGCCTTCGGGAGCAGTGAGCTGCTGACCGCTGGTCAATATCCGCTCACAACCAACATTTACCAACTGCTCCAATGCTTCAAATGGCGCCGCACAACGATCGAAAGCGCGGTGAAAAGTAACACCCAATGGATATACAGCCTTTACCAATCTTTCGGTTCTGCTTAAATCGATTGATCCATCCCTCTTTAAAAAGCCAATAACGATCCCGTCACATCCCAGCTCTTTACATTGCTGCGCATCATTTAACATGCAATCAAACTCCTCTTCTGTGTAAAAAAATCACCACCCCTTACCCGTATAATCGGGTAGATCTTCACATCAAAGTGTTCCCTGCACTTTTAATTACGCCGTACGATTGGGTCGTACCACCTTCCCCTAAATTAGCGCAAAGCTCAATCCGGTCGGCACCACCGCTACCGCACTCCGGGTAGATTCAAAATCCGACGTTGCTATTTCTAAAGTATATACCTGGTTCATACCTGTTTAATTGATGCAATACATTATCGATAGATTACTCACTAGTTCGCTATATCTATTATTAATTTAAGATATGCACTTTGTAACCATTCCCTACTCACCATTAACTATTCACCTCTTACTACTTAAACCAGCTATTAGCATCCACCAGCTTCTCCACCGTATTTGTTTTCAAAGCATAGCTAAAACCTTTATGTATGGCAAAGGAGCCCACCACTCCATGCTTATTGATGGCAAGGAAAGCCACCTGTATTTTATGTACATCGGCACCCTTTATTTTAACGATGCGCTCAATAACCTTTTGACAGGCCATTTCGGGGCCATAGCCCTGGCGCATCATTTCTACTACACTATGTGAACCGGCCACCCGTATTACGTCCTCGCCCTGACCTGTTGCCGTGCAGGCCCCAACTTCTCCATCCACATAAAGTCCCGCACCAATAATAGGCGAATCACCCAGGCGTCCGCGCATTTTAAAACCCATACCGCTTGTAGTACAACTGCCGCCGAGATTGCCGTTTCCATCTAATGCCACCATTCCAATAGTATCATGATTCCATTCGCCGTTGATCTGTGAAGGCGCAAAGGGTCCATGCCCTTTGTTTTCTTTGTTCTCCCTATTGATCTGAGGTTCATATTTAGCATTTTTTAACCATTCCTGGTACGCCTTTTTTGCGTCAGGAGAAAGCTCTGCCGACTCTAACGAAAACCCTTCAGCTATCGCAAATTGCTGCGCACCGCTTCCCACCAGCATTACATGAGGTGTTTTCTCCATCACCCGCCTGGCTACAGAAACCGGATGTTTGATTCTTTCAAGGAAAGCTACACTTCCGCAATTAAAACGATGATCCATTATACAGGCATCCAACGTTACAAAACCATCCCTGTCGGGGTTGGCTCCTAATCCCACGCAACAATTAATCTCGTTTTCAGTAACCATCACGCCCTTTTCCACGGCATCAAGCGCATTGCCACCCTTGCCCAACACCTCCCATGCGCCTTTATTAGCCCTCAAACCAGCATCCCAGGTAGACACTACCACCGGGCCGCTCACCTTGGTTACCCGCTGAGCATAAGTCTTCTTTCCCCATACCGATGCAGCCACGCCCGTTAAGGCTCCTAGCTGTAAAAAACGCTTACGATTCATCATAGAGCAAATTTGAATATCGAAAATAAGAATTAATGATCCTAAAAATGCCTGATCCCCTTCCAATAACTTTTTAAATTATTTGAAGCTTTTATACAGAAGGTTCAAGGCTCCAAAAACAGGTACCTTTATCTTCAGGCTCAGTTATGCCAACAATTGCTTTACTTCGCTGTTATTTTTTAAACTTTGATTTAATGAACATTGAAATAATATCCGGTAGTCCCCGGCAACATAGCTTAACGGTAAGAGCCGCATATGCCGTGCAGAAATGGTTTCAAAAAACACAGAACATCATGTAGGTATCATCGATTGCCGCGAACACCAGTTACCGTGGGTAGAAAAAGTGTTTAATTCTATTGACAATACGCCCGAGCCATGGAAACCATTGTTTGAGCGGATATTTAAAGCAGATGCTTTCATTTTCGTTACCCCCGAGTATAATGGCAGCTACTCACCATCTTTAAAAAACATGGTGGACCATTTTCCTAAACAACTGCACAAAACACTAGGCGTTGTTACCGCTTCAAACGGCGGATTTGGAGGTATGAGAGCTGCACAACAGTTGATTTTACTGGGAGCAGGACTGTTTACAGTAGTTTGTCCTCAATTATTGGTAATACCTACGATAGATAAAAAAATTGATGAAAACGGGGATTTGATCGACCCGGCTTTTGAAAAAAGCATCCACAATTTTGCATCAGAATATCTTTGGCTGGCAGAAAAGATAGCCTCAAAATAATTACCTGGTATAGAAAGGCTCCCGATAAATGCGGGAGCTCTTTTCCATATCTTTTAAAAAGCATTTATGAAATCAACTATAGCAGAAATACGCGAGCGTTTTGACAATGATGTAGAAAGATTTGCCAACCTGGAAACCGGTCAGCAGTCTACTATCGACGCTACCATTTCACTGGAGTTGATTACAGAAGCCGCTAAAAATATAGCACCCGGAGCCACACATTTATTGGATATTGGCTGCGGTGCCGGCAACTATACTTTAAAAATGCTTTCTAAACTGCCTGCGCTTCATTGCACATTGGTAGACCTGAGCCAACCGATGCTCGACAAAGCCTTAGAAAGAGTATCTGCACAAACAACCGGAAGCGTTGAGACCCACCAGGGAGATATACGGGAACTCCCCTTACTCAAAACGGCTATGATATTATATTAGCCGGAGCAGTATTACATCACTTACGTGATGATGAGGATTGGAAAACCACTTTTGCTAAATTGTACAGCTTGCTAAAACCCGGCGGTTGCTTAATGATCAGCGACCTGGTAACCCAGGACGACCAGCGACTGGATGATTATATCTGGAGCAAATACGGCGACTACCTCGAAAGCTTTGGCGGAAAAGAATACCGTCAGAAAGTACTCGATTATATAGCTAAAGAAGATTCGCCTCGTTCAGTAACCTATCAATTAGGCATTATGAAAGAAGTGGGATTTAACACAACAGAGATCTTGCATAAAAACCTCTGCTTTGCTGCATTTGGAGGGATAAAATAGATTAGCTCCGCCGGTAGATTCTTGTTTCACGCAGAGCTCGCTAAAAAAGCTCAGAGTTTACATAGGCAAAATATTGTTGCTTTTATTCTCCCCACTAGCTATTCCCAAGCAGTTTATCCTCCGCATCCATAAAGTTTCCGAGATTCTTCCTGGCCCTGTTCTGCACTTTTCTTTTCATAAAATTCGTCCAGCCAAATAACTTGCCTGTTACACCAAATGCCTGGGCCAGCCAGGTGCTGAGCCGAAAACCATCACTGTGTTCTACAATCTGGCCTTCATTTATTCTCATAAAACCTTTTGCGCGATTAACAATCTTCCTGCCTGTTCCGGAAAAAGTGTAGGAAGCCACCCATTTACAGGTTAAGTATTCCTGGTCAATCTCTGTAATTTCATCAAAAGTCAACATAAAGTCTTTCGCGTTCGTACAAAGCATTTTCCACATGGCCCTCACTTCATCGCCCCGTAAAAAACCAAACACCGGGTCGCTGAAAACAATATCATCTGCATAACAGCTATTCATTGTTTCAAAATCCCTCCGGCTAAAGGCTTCGTAAAATTTTTCTACTATTTGCTTGTTTGTCATAAAACTTTTTAAAAGGCAATCGTTTGCACTGGGTTTCAGTTATCAGCTCTTCCAAAAATACTTATCTTGGCATCTTCTTAAACAGTCTTTGCTATGCTTAAATTATTTTCTGTCACACTATTATTGCTTTCTGCCTGTACATCAGTTATCGCTCAGAAAGTGAATATCATACCTCAACCTACCAGTATTACTGAAAAAGAAGGCTTTTTTACCATTACCCCTAAAACAGCCATTATTGCTCAAACCAAAGATGAAATAAAATCTGCAAACTTTTTAAACGAATATCTTAAAAATTGCTACGGCTTCATCTTACCGGTAAAGCCCAAAGGTACAACAGGCATTATTATTAAAGCCGCAATAGTGCTAAAGATGGCTACACTTTAAATGTGGATAATACCAAGGCCATTATCAGCGGCCTTACTGCACCTGGCGCTTTTTACGGCGTACAATCGCTGATACAGCTATTGCCCGTAGAAAAAAGTACCCTACTGAAGATTCCTGCGGTTAGCATCACTGACGCTCCCGCAGTGCACTATCGGGGCCTGATGCTGGATGTAAGCAGACATGTATTCCCGCTGGACTTTATAAAACGATATATCGACTATATAGCTTTGCATAAGATGAACTATTTCCACTGGCATTTAACCGATGACCAGGGATGGCGTATTGAAATAAAAAAGTATCCTAAATTAACCCAAATCGGCGGTTACCGTAATGGCACTATTATCGGCAGATATCCCGGCACTGGTAACACCAACCAGCAATACGGAGGTTTTTACACACAGGAACAGGTAAAAGAAGTAGTGAAATATGCAGCAGAAAGATTTGTAACAGTGGTTCCTGAAATTGAAATGCCCGGACATGGCAGTGCTGCTATTGCCGCCTATCCATTCTTGAGTTGTTTTCCGGAGAAACCGACTTATTACTTTTTAATAAAGCGGGTAACAAGCCCGCCAACTGGGCCGGTGACACCACCAACAAAACAGTGATGCAAAGCTGGGGCGTATATGATGATATCTTTTGTGCTGGTAAAGAATCTACTTTCAGTTTCCTGCAGGATGTTTTAAATGAAGTACTACCTTTATTCCCATCTAAAATTGTGCATATTGGCGGTGACGAAGCCCCGAAGACCAACTGGCAAAATTGCCCCAATTGTCAAAAAAGGATCAGGAATCTTAATATTAAAGGCGATGACAAGCATAAAGCAGAGCATTACCTGCAAAGCTATTTTGTACAGCGTATGGAAAAATATTTAAACGCCAAGGGCAAAACCTTGCTGGGCTGGGACGAGATACTGGAGGGTGGCCTTGCCCCTAATGCCTGGGTGATGAGCTGGCGGGGTGAAGCAGGCGGCATTGAGGCTGCAAAGAGCGCCATAATGTAATCATGACGCCAACCACCTATGCTTACATTGATTATCAGCAGGCGAAAAAGAAGATTCGGTTACGATTAGTGACAATAAAGGTTTTCTGCCTATTGAGAAAGTGTATAGCTGGAAGATCTTTCCTGATGCCCTTTCAGCTGAAGAGAAAAAATATGTACAAGGCGGACAAGCCAACCTGTGGACAGAGTATATCAGCAATCCATCCAAGGTTGAATATATGATATTCCCGCGTGTGGCTGCGATAAGTGAAGTGTTGTGGACGCCGCAGGAGCAGAAAAACTGGGATAAATTTAGCAACCGACTGGAAGTACAAAAAAGCGGTACAACCTTTGGGGAACGAATTATTACGGAAAAAATAAATAAATTATTCATTAAACAAATACGCCTACTCCAATCAAACAAACCCAAGCAATGAGTAAACAAAAAACTTCAGGCAATTATATCGACAGTTTAGAGAAGATCAGTGTCAATATCCAGGCTGATGTAAAAAGCGGTTCAAAGGTAATTGCACAAACTATTGCCCACCTGATACGTGAAAAACAGCAACAGGGACAAAACTGTGTACTCGGGCTCGCTACAGGATCAAGCCCTAAAACATTGTATGCAGAACTGGTACGCATGCACAAAGAAGAAGGCTTAAGTTTCAGCAATGTGATCTCCTTTAACCTCGATGAGTATTATCCCATCAGCAAAGAAGCGCCGCAAAGCTATAACCGCTTTATGCATAACCACCTTTTCGACCAGGTGGATATCAAACCGGAGAATATTCATATTCCCAATGGTGAAATAAAAAAGAAGACATCAAAACGGCCTGCGCCGATTATGAAAAGAAAATAGAGGCAGCTGGTGGTATTGATCTGCAGATACTGGTATTGGTAATAACGGCCATATTGGTTTTAACGAACCCGGATCGGGCATTTACACCCGTACCCGCCTGGTAAACCTTACCAACAGCACCCGTTTGGCCAATGCCTACGAGTTTGCCAATATTTCTGAAGTGCCGCGTATGGCCATTACGATGGGCATCAGCACCATCATGAGATCCAGGCAGATCATTTTGATGGCCTGGGGACCGGCCAAGGCCCAGGCGGTTAAAAAGCAGTGGAAGATGAAGATTCTGAGATCGTTCCGGCCTCCTTCCTGCAAAACCACGATAATGTGAGTTTTGTTCTGGACGAAGCAGCAGCTTCTGGTCTTACCCGTATTAAGTCGCCCTGGCTCACCGGCGATTGTGAGTGGACCCCAAAGAATATTAAAAAAGCAGTGGTGAATATGGCTTTGCAGCTGGGTAAAACCGTGCTGAGCCTCACCAACGAGGATTATAATGATAATGGCCTCAGTGATCTTTTAGTAGAAAAAGGCGATGCCTACGAGATCAACCTCGAAGTGTATTATATGCTGCGCGATAGCATTACAGGCTGGCCCGGAGGCAAGCCCAATGCAGTGATTCCCGCACATCCGGAAAGATCAGAACCTTATCCCAAAAAATGCATCATCTTCTCTCCCCACCCCGATGATGATATTATCAGCATGGGAGGTACTTTTCAGCGCCTGCATGACCAGGGACATGAAGTGCATGTAGCTTATCAAACTTCCGGCAATATTGCCGTTACCGATGAGTTTGTAACCCGCTTTTTAGATTTTGCGGTAGGTTTTAACGAAATCGCCGACATCAACTCCGATAAACCGGGCCAGGTGTTAACCGAAGCCAGGGCCTATATCAAGGGTAAAAAGCCAGGGGAAGTAGATTCTCCCACCATCCGTTCCTTAAAAGGGCTCATTCGTCGCGGGGAAGCTAAAGCTACCTGTAACTATGTAGGGATAGACCCCAATAACGTACATTTTCAGAATCTGCCTTTTTATGAAACCGGTACTATTGAAAAGAAGCCCCTGGGTGAAGAAGATGTGGAACTGACCATACAATTATTGCGGGAAGTACAACCGCAACAAATATTTTGTGCCGGAGATTTTGCCGATCCTCATGGCACCCACCTGGTTTGCTTTAATGCCGTATTAAAGGCATTACAACGCATCAAAGCCGATGGTGATGCATGGATCAATGATTGCTGGCTATGGTTGTACAAAGGCGCATGGCAGGAATGGGACATCGAGGATATCGAAATGGCCATCCCTATGAGCCCGGCACAGGTGCTTAAAAACGTTTTGGCATTTTTATCCACCAGTCCCAAAAGGATAGTGTTCCCTTCCAGGGTAGTGATGACCGGGAGTTCTGGCAAAGAGCGGAAGAAAGAAATGCTGCTACCGCTAAGATCTATGCTGACCTGGGCTTAACACACTATGCCGCCATGGAGGCTTTTGTTAGATGGATGTACTAAAAACTGTTTTTTAAAGACAAATAATCAATCAGAAAATGTCGCAGCTATCTGCGGCATTTTTTTATTTAACGACTTTATAACCATAGCATTCTAAACAGTTAAGAGATACAAACTGGTGGACAATTATCTTTCAAACAATTGTTCGACAACTATAATCTGATTAAAAATTTGCCACACTGTCGAAAATGAATATTTTTAGTTTTCGAAAGAAGCTCAGGAACAATTTAAATTGGCCCGAAGCTGTCCTTCTTCTCCTCTAAATCTCGAACCAAACAATGCGCAAACAGCAGTATTTAAAAAATACATCCATACAAGGCAGCGGCTTAATAACTTTATCAATACAGGACTCACAACAGAACTTACGTTCGAGGAAACGAGGCGGGTACGCATTCTAAACGTGATGGCGATTCTGGGCCTTATCATTTCAACCACATTTGTTATTATTCATTTTCTCAATGGCCGTACTACATTGGGTATACTTAATGTAGTAACCATGATATCTACGGCGACCCTTTTAATTACCAATTATAAACACCACTACTATTTAGGTCAGTGGGTAATCAGCATTGCTTTAAGTAGTGTTTTTACTATTACCAGCTTATTGTATCATGACGGTATGGAATTCTACCTATTGCTTATAACCGCAGTTATCGTCACTATTATGAAAAGAACCTGGTTCCTGCGGGCTTTGTCGGTTATCAACTGCATTGTATTTCTCTTCCTGATAAAACGGGCCGGAGAATTTTATACACCGGCGCCAGGCAATATCTACTTTATCAATCTGCTATTGCTGGTAATGTTTTACTTTGTTTTCTTCAGGTATTCGGGGAAAATAAACCGGATGTACCTGGCCAATATTGAGGAAAGAAATGATCAACTACAGCAGCAGCAAACAAGATTGACCGAGCAAACACAAGAATTGGAGATCAGCAATCGAAAGCTGGCTGTGCTAAATAGTACTAAGGAAAAACTGTTTTCTATTCTGGCACATGACGTACGAAGTCCTATAGCCGGGTTAAAGGGCTCGTTAGATCTGCTTAATGAAAAAGCATTATCAAGAGAGACTTTTACCGAGCTTTCGCACGAACTATCATCACAGTTGAATCAGCTACAGGACAGCCTGGACAACTTACTTAAATGGAGCAACAGGCAAATGACGGGAATGGAACTGCAGCCACAAAAATACTGATTGAACCGTTAATAGCAGATACCATCGGGTTATTGCAATATAACCTGGCCAATAAAAATATCAATATCAATACGAATTTTGATGCAGGCACCATGATATATGCAGACCCGGATCATATTAAGCTGGTTATGCGAAATCTGATTTCGAACGCTATCAAATTCAGCTATGCGGGAAGCGAGATCGACCTGGTTGTGGAGAACAAAGATCCTTTTATCTATTTCTCTGTAATAGACAAAGGCATTGGCATGAAAAAAGAGGCAATAGACAAACTCTTCAATGAGGCAGCTGTAACCTCGCAAAGAGGTACATCTAACGAAAAAGGCACGGGCATGGGACTAAAGATCAGCCGGGAGTTTGCCGAAAAAACGGTGGAGAAATTTTAATGCAATGTGAACCCGGCGCAGGCTGCATCTTCACTTTAACGATACCGGTAGCAGTAGCCAGTCCCGCAGCAGTGGCGTAGATTACTGCAGATCTTCACCATCTCTTGTTTATGATAGACATTTCTATTCGGCCATCCCTACGAAGATCTGTCAACTGTAATCTATTAACCGTAATCCATTTTCATCCACTACAACACAATATTATTTTTCGGCACAATAGCTGCTGGCAGATTAACCTCATCCAGCATATCGCGCATATCAATTTCAATGGTGCGGCTTATTTGGGTAATGGGCACATCATTAGCACTTCCCTCAAAAGGGTTAACCGAACTTTCGCCTACTGTATCCAATGTGTGAAACGCCCATGTAATGGCTGCAGAAAAAGGTATATTAAGCCAGATAGAATGCCCTTCTAAAAACGTACCATCACCTAGTTTGTCAAACTCCCGCAGCAATGCAAGGGCACCAAAATAATAAAGATAAAAAGCAGGTAAGTAGCAATAGATGAAAAATTACGTGGATAAGGAAAGTTCTTAATGCGTTCTGCTTTACCTTGGTTATCCGTAAACTTCATCAATCCCTGTTGTAGCTGCGTCCATTGAAAATCATTGATAGTACCGTTGTTTTTCAAAACGGCCAGTTCTTCTGATTGGATAGCTGTTAATTGAGTTGCCCGATTCTTTTTAGAAAGAACATAGGTAAGTTCTTCCTGCGCCAGATAGCGGGCCAGCTCTACATCAACTTTTGTAAGTGTTTCAGGTATATCGTAATGTGAGGATCTGAAATTTGTATTTCGCTTCTCACTCATATTCTCCCATATCCTGGGCTCCCTTAGTTGGAAACGCAAAGCTGTAAGCCAGGCAAAATGACGGTAGAACATGCGCCTGACCACCAATGACTGCTTACCGCCCAGGGCATCACGAAGCGTGTAGGCAAAGCTCCTGCTATCGTTGATAATACCACCATAGATCTGGCGGGCTTCCCATAAGCGGTTATAGCTGGCATTATTCTTAAACCCAACAATAAAGGCCACGGCAGTACCAACAATAGCAGTGGGCTGCCAGGGCAATGTTAGAAATTTTAAACCCAGGTAATATAACAATGTTGGAACTGTGGCAAGGAATAACATCCAGTAAGTGTCCCTGCTGGTCCATTTCATAAATTCGATAGGAGTAAATCTTCTGCCTGCGTGCATATTAGCTTTATTATTTTTTTTACAGGCATCAAAAATAGAGCCTTCGCACCAAGGAATCAAGAATACGGTTATAAATCGGGAGCTTTCTTATGCGTATTATTTAAGATAGTCAAAAACATTGACCAACTTATACTTGGGGCTGCGTTGGAACCACATATTAAAGAAAGCTGTGTGCGTAGCGCCCATCAGAATAAATACCCGGTCATTTTTAGTAAGTGGGATTTGATTAATATTGGAGTACATCACCAGGTTGCGATGGTAAAACTTAGCTGCTTCTTCTGCCCCCTCCCATTTTCCGGGTGATGATATATGTGTAAGCATATCTGCATTAACATTCATCAGCATATCGAGATACTGGGGATGATTACAAATCTTAAGATTTTCCAATACAGTCATTTTTTCTTCGGGGTACATTGCTTCATATTTATTCACCATCTGCATATAAGCCCTGGCCGTTTTAGCATCGGGACTATTGGCTACCTTATTCCCGATCATGTAGTCATAGCCTTCTTTATAATCTACTCCATAAATGTGTCTGGTTTTACTTAACCTTCCAATTTCATAAGCCAGTAGTTCTATTTCAGAAGGATTCTTAAATTTCATACCAGGTGTTTGAAGGTATTGCTGGTATTCGGCTTGTAGCTTTTCGTTAAAACCGGGCGTCGTTTCTACAAGTATAACCGTTGGTTTGAATGCTGCAATCTTCCTGGCTATATCGTGTACCTGCTTCACATTATTCGCATCATGCTCATCAAATTCTGTCTTATTTGCATCGGTAGTAAAACCCATGTGAAAGCTACCCATATTCAATACAGCAATCGCGGTGTCGAATTTGGTAGTGGGCACCAGCGGCTTTAATTGCGCCCGGGACATCCCGTTTAATAACATGGCAATTATCGTAATGTAAATAGTTTTCATATAAATATTATTTTAAAAGGTGACTCGACCTACGGGACTATACCGCAGGTATCGCAAAATTTCATGGAAGCAGCCTGCTGTAAAAATTATTTCTGCAAACCCGGCTGATTTTTCTGCAAACCCGTTCGCACTGGAATCGGCTGAATAGTAATTTTACAATGGCAATATTCTAACAGGTTTATGACCCAGATCAGTACAGTTATGCAATACAAAAGTTCATTATCTATTCAAAAAGAAACACTACTACACATTATTCTGTGGCTGGTAGTTGCTTATTTTTCGTTGGTTAGCCCGGGCAAAGGCATATTGCTGAGCATGTTCCAGTTAACCTGGATCATAGTGCTGGTCGCTACTTTTTATTTTAATTACCTGGTAGTACTACCTCGTGTATTTAATAAGATCAATATACTAAAAGTAATAGCCGGTCTTTTAACAACTTACCTGTTCTTTATTTTCTTCAGGTACCTGGTAGAAGAGATAATCATGAGCTGGCTCTTTAATTCCAGCAACTACCCTGTTGATGTATCTCCCATACATTATGCTTACGACAATCTTTATTTTGGAAGTCAGCCAGTCGTGTTAAGCACTTTTTTCTGGCTCATTATCCGTAATATCCGTTTGGCCGATTACAACCGTTTTATTGCAGAAGAGCAGAAGGTAACAGAAATTAAATTTCTGAAAGCCCAGATTAACCCCCATTTTATTTTCAACACGTTGAATAATATTTACTCCATGGTTTATTTCAAATCAGAAGGTGCTTTACCGGCAGTAGCGCAATTAAGCAATATTATGCGGTTTACTACTTATCAATCGCAGAAAGACCGGATCCCCTTGTCAGATGAAATCAGCTATATCGAATCTTTAATTGAGCTGGAATCCTTAAGGCACGAAGTAACAGATTTTGTACAGTGGGAGTTACAAACAGAAGACCCGACGCTGTCCATTCCACCTTACATCTTGTCTCCCTTTGTAGAAAACGCGCTAAAACACGGACAAATATCGCCTGAAACACCGATCACCATTCATCTGAAAACCGAACAAGGATCCTTAAGCTTCTCTATTATCAATACCATAAATCATGCGCAAAAAGATAGCACAAGTGGCATTGGTATCGACAATGTAAAAAAGCGATTAGAAATTTATTATCCAAATCAACATCAATTAAACATCCAACAGCAAGGCCAGCAGTTTATTGTTCGTCTTCAAATTAAGCTATTATGAGCTCTGCGGTAAAATGCCTGATACTGGATGATGAACCCCTTGCAGTAAAGCTTGTAGCTGACTATGCCCGGCAACTATCGGAACTGGAAGTTGTATATGCAGGCACCCAGGTTTACCAGGCGATGCAAGTGCTCCAAAGCCAGCCCGTGGACCTGGTATTTATTGATATCCAGATGCCGGAACTGAGCGGAATGGAATTTATGCGGCACTTCAACCACCGGCATCATTTTATCATCACCTCTGCTTACCTGGAGTATGCTTTGAACGCTTTTGAATTCCAGGTAGTCGATTTCCTTTTAAAACCTATTGTGTTCAACCGCTTCAAACAAAGCATTGAAAAGTTTATACAATGGCGACTGAATTTTACCCGCGCCGCTGAAAGCGGGTATCTTATTGTGCGGGCAGACCGGCAATATCACCATATCGCTTTTGATAGCCTACTATACATTGAAGCACTTAAAGACTATATACGCATTCACACCAACGAAAAAGCTATTCTGGTTTGGGAAAATATGAAAGATATACTGGGCCGGCTACCATCTCAACAATTTCTACGCATTCACCGGTCTTATATTATTTCCACCCAACAAATAAAACTGATCGAGAGCAACCGCATACAACTAACAAATTCGAATTGGTTACCTATTGGTGAGACCTATCGAAAAATAGTGTCTGACTGGTTCTCCCCGTCAGCTTAACAAAAGATGTATGGGTTGATTAAAACGCTAAGTGTTAAATACCAGCTTTATTACATCATCTTTTTATACCTTCATCTCTGATCAATTTTTAATCAGATGCAGATAAGAAACGCCCGTTTAGAAGACCTTGATATCCTGTTACAATTTGAGCTAGGCATTATTGAAGCAGAACGTCCTTTTGATGCTACTATGAAAACGGAACATTTTCATTATTACGATATTAAGGAAATGCTTACACGTGATGATTGCGCCATCGTAGTGGCGGAAGAAGACGAGAAGCTGGTTGGAAGCGGCTCCGCCCGGGTTTTAGAGGGAAAAACTACAACACGTACACCTCCTATGTTTTTTAGGATTTATGTATGTGGATCCGGCATTTCGTGGTAAAGGCGTAAACAGCCAGGTCATCGATGCTTTGAAGCAATGGGCTAATAGTAAGGGTTTACAGGAAATTCGTCTACAGGTTTACAGTGAAAATGACAGCGCCATTAAGGCATATGAAAAAGTAGGCTTTAAACCTATCTTAACCGAAATGAGACTAACTTAGCCGTACTTTTAAGCACATCTCATGAAACAGCATACTACTAATTACTTTAACACTCTGATAGAAATAGCGGAGGACTGCCCGGTGGAGACAGCTGAAATACCTGCATTAAAAGATGATTCTAAAACGATAGCACGGCTTCAATACGAATTATTGGCTAAACATCCGTATAAATACAGTTCGGATGATGTGCTTTTCCAGGTATATGCGCAGCGAAATGATCTTACTAAGGCAGAATACAAATCTGCCCGGGAATTATTTTTTTCCAAAGGGCAACCTTGTTTTCGGGCCTCACCTTTAACCAAGCGTTATGGTTTTGGTGTGCATGCAGATGAAAATGGGAGGATCGCTCTTTATGGCGCAGAAACCGATCACTATAAGCAGTTATTAAAAGATGAAGCGATAAAAAAGTGAAGGCCATGCGTACTTCTAAAAAGTAACAAGGCCTTTTACCCGATCGATTATAGTGTAACTAAGTTATGTTGCTATAGTTCATTAGATGGTATACCTAAAGTATCTCCAGGGACTCCAGGAGCAATACCTGTCGCCTATCTTAGCTCTTACCCGCCATCTGCCTGGCTGGGCGCCAACAAAATTATGCGTAAAGCTGGTACCATGAATATCGTGGTAAACAGCAAAAGTCTTAAAAGATTGAGCAGCCCATTCACCTGATTTTACCGCACCAAAAGCATCTATTTCTATACTGTAGGTGGCCCCCGGTATTCCAACAGCGCCCCAGCTAAAATCTGTTTTACGTGGATAATTATTGAAAACTTTACCCTCCGCAGGTGTATTGAGTACAGGCACAGCGCCTTTTGACCAGGTAAGCGTTGGGTCGCCCAATATGCTCATACCATAAAACCATTGACGCTGCCATAGTTCATGCCGTTACCGCGGGCTTGCCACCAGCTCACCATGGCATCACCAATACATTTACCATCGCCAAGCGGCTTATAAAAGTCTGCAAAAAATAACATGGACCCTGTTTTAGTGCTGCCTATGGCAGTAAGGCCATTGGAGACTTCTCCCCGGCTTTGTCAAATATATACCAGCCTCCGATATATTCGCTTTCAGTAAAACGGCGCTGCTGCAACAAAACAGGTTATAGAAATGCGCATTAGTTGCTCTTTCATCCCTGAAATAACTATTATAGATCCATTCTTTAGAATTGGTAGACGGTATCCTGAATGAATGTACATGAGGTGATGAATGAGAGCATAACTGTACAAAAGAACGCAACTTATTTACTTCTGTTTTATACAGATCTGCATCTGTTGTATCAGGGTTAGTGAATTTGGTAATAAAAGAAGCAGGTACCATCTGGTCCATCTCGCAATCATCAAAATCTACCCAATCGTCTTCAACATAGGCAAGTGCGGAACGGGAATGCCCCAGCTGACCAATTCTGAACCGATGATTCCTTTCGAAATAATCATTGATCAGCGCAGCGTCGTTACCACTTTGCGTAGGCGTCCATATGCGGCCCAGCCATATTTCGGGAGTCATATCGCCCGAAACGGCATTAAACTTCCCATCGCTATCAGCGTCTGCCCAGTTACCATTGAGTGTAGTGTAATATAAATCGCAGGGAAATTCGGTATCAGCGCCATCAAAATCATCGGTCATTTCAAACCATGCGGGGCAACCGCACCTACCATAATAACGCCTACCCGGCTTTTTCCTTTGATATAGTTTTTGATATAAGAAGGTCCTCCTCCCCTTACCACATGAACCGTTGCCCAGTAGCCGTCTCTGGCCAGATCGAGCACAAAGCGCTCTACATTAATGCGGGTAGCTGCGTAAACATCTTTATGAACCATTATTAATACACGCCCTTTCAAAAAGCGAAACAAGCTATAAGAGTTGAGATAAGCCTCGTTGGAGTTGAACGAAGGACGGGGCATCTCCTCAATTAGCGGTAAAAACTGGTAATAATCTTTAAACTTTAAGCGATGTTCTGCATACGAATCGAACTTCTTATATAGCGGATCATTTAACTTCAGGTTACGTACATTCTTATAAGCATTGTTCAGCTTATAATGCCTGCCTATCGCCTGCATGTTGATCAGTGTATTGTCTTTTAAAACAGTAGCTGCGGTAAACTTGTTACTGGTAATAACACCATTTTTAACAGCAGACAGTGCATCTCCTGCTACCAACTCGGGCAGCTTTCTGGTGGCTCTTGTTGCTTTTGTACTTGCTGATGTTTTCTTTGCAGGCGACTTTGATTTTTTGGGTGCCGCTGCTTTTTGGGGAGCATTTTTCCTGGTGGCCATATCGGTATTTTTTGAATTATTAAAAACCAAAAATACCATCTGAAAGCACGGGGAAATTCCCGGTCACCTGTTTTAGTGAGCCAACTACAACTCAGGTAAAGGCGGCTACTCTTCTAATTTATCTTCTGCTTTCTCCCCGTTCTCAACAATATCACCAGGCTTAAACAGTACGTTTTTCATAACGATTCTCCAGTCTTCTTTTTTACGCAGCAGAAACTCCAGGTCCATTGCAAAATGTATAAACTCTTCTTTCTGCGCCTGCTTCATGATCTTTTTTGCTTCCCTGTCTTTCTCTACATGAATCCGCTGTTCGTACCAATCAATAGCTTCGGCTTCTTCTATTAACGACTGGATCATCCTTGCGAATGTTCTTACCGGTTGCGATAATTCTTCAGGCGGTTCGTGATACTGATCAAATCCCATAGTTTTCGATTTTGATGATTAATAAAAACATCAGACAATTATTAAGCCAATAGCAATTTGCAATCCAATCCTGGCCGGCTTTCGTATGTATCCATATGAGAACCTTTATTCTTTTGCATACCCTGTTTCTGTTGAGTTGCACAAAAACGCAGCAGTCAGATACTCAAAAAGGCAAAATCCAATTTAATTACCTGGCTTTAGGAGACTCGTATACCATTGGAGAAGGTGTTAGCCAGGCCGCATCGTTTCCTTACCAGCTTACTGTAAAGCACCAGGCAAATAACAAGGTCACCTCCGTTCCAAAAATAATTGCGCGCACCGGTTGGACAACGGATGAACTTCAGACAGCCATTAGCAAAGAAAATATTAATAAAAGTTTTGATTTGGTTACTTTACTGATCGGGGTTAATAATCAATACAGGGGTTACTCACCCGGTCAATATCGCGTAGAGTTCACCTCCCTGTTACAACAAGCCATAACATTTGCAAATGGCAACAAGGAAAAAGTATATGTGCTTTCCATACCAGATTGGGGAGTAACACCTTTTGGAAAAAACAGTGGTCGGTCGATTACAACCATTGCTACTGAGATAGACGCTTTCAATGCCATTAATAAAGATGTCACTTTAGCTCTCGGAGCTATCTATATTGATATAACAACCTCATCCAGAAAAGCAGCTGAAGACAGATCGCTGATTGCCAACGATGGTTTGCATCCATCGGAGAAAATGTATGCAGACTGGGTTAAGCTTATAACAGATTCTTTACAAAGTCAAACGCGCTAAAGCTACTGTTTGCTTTACATGATTTAAGTAATGAAGGCGCCCAAAAATGTGCGCGGCAATTGCTGGATCAAAAGAAAGACCCGATGCTGTTTTTGCCGTAAATGATCCTGCAGCCATTCACTTAATACTGGAAGCCCGTAAAAGAGGCATAACAATCGGCCGCGATTTAGGTGTAGTAGGCTTTAGTAACGACTCCCGCTCCGATGTCATTGATCCGCCCCTTACTACATTGGGGCAGCCTATCGGGAAAATGGCAGAATCTTGTATTCATCTGCTGGTTAATAAAATCGGAAACCCCGCCTTCACCATTCCCGCTTCCACTATTTTGAAGACGCAGTTAATTCAAAGAACATCATCTGTTCGTGGAGAAATATTATGACAGGATCTGAAAAAGTAAAACCACTCTTTGAGTAGAAGATAAATATTTCAATACAAGGATCAGGGCAATTTCAATTTACTTAGCCTTCGAATGGTTCAATACTCTTGACATCAATAAAAGAACGATGATTAGGTTTGGGACTTAGAGAGGTAATTACCTTCACTATCAATCATTTCTTCTTATTCATCGAAAAGCCAGCCATGGCCACTATCACCAATACTATAATAATAAACTCAAGCATGCCATAAAAATAGGTTAATGTAGTTTGTTGCTGGCATCCGGACCGGCTTTTCTTTTCGCCAACCAGTTAAAGAGGAAAAAGAAAATTTCCCGCGAGAGTTATTTCCCGGATGATTCCGGAATCTGTATTCAATTTTGATGATCTGTTAAAAGCGATCGTCCAAGTCAAAAATTTACGATTATGCTGCTACATCTAAAATTCGTCCCCGTATTGATATTAATTTTTTACATTATATTAAATATAGCTCATCCAAAGAAGTTCCAGCTCCCCAACAATGATGGTTCTGTAAATACGCAAACACAGCGTTGGCAGCTTCTTAACAAAACGGATTATTTCACCAAAATGAGAATTTACTTTGCCTGATTCAACCACCTGCGTCCCTCAGATCTAACCGATCTCTAACCCCAGGCAAGGGCTGGATTCTGTTTATCAATGCTCTCAATAGCCCTATTAATAAAATTTATACAATTGCTACCCGCCTCATTTATACTTTTTAGTACAAATAACCTACCTTTGCCGGATGAACACAGATACAGACCAATTAATAAAACCCGAAACCACAGAGGTTGAGTTTGATCCGATAGAAAGCCATGTAAACAGCGAATATAAATATGGTTTTGTAACAGAAATTGAATCAGAATCTGCCCCCAAAGGGTTAAGTGAAGATATTGTACGTTTTATTTCAGCAAAGAAAAATGAACCGGAATGGATGTTGGAGTGGCGGTTGAAAGCCTACGCTCAGTGGCTTAAAATGAAGGAGCCTAACTGGGCTAATGTTACTTTCCCACCCATCAATTACCAGGATGTGATTTATTATTCTGCGCCCAAGCAAAAGGTAAAGCCTAATAGCCTGGACGAAGTAGATCCGGAGTTGATCAAAACTTTTGAAAAACTAGGTATTTCCCTGGCAGAACAAAAACGCCTCACTGGTGTCGCTGTGGACGCGGTTATTGATAGCATCTCAATCGGTACTTCTTTCAAGGAACAACTGGGTGAATTAGGTATTATTTTCTGCTCTATGAGCGAGGCCATACAGGAACACCCAGAACTGGTTCGACAGTATTTAGGTAGTGTTGTACCCGTTACCGATAATTACTTTTCTGCTTTGAATTCAGCAGTATTTAGCGATGGTTCATTTTGCTTTATTCCCAAAGGCGTTCGCAGTCCAATGGAGCTTTCTACCTATTTCCGCATCAATGCTGAAAATACAGGTCAGTTTGAGCGTACGCTAATTGTAGCAGAAGAGGGTGCTTATGTAAGTTACCTGGAGGGATGTACAGCCCCAATGAGAGATGAAAATCAATTACATGCAGCAGTTGTCGAAATTATTGCTTTAGATAATGCAGAAGTAAAATATTCTACTGTTCAGAACTGGTATCCCGGCGATAAAGATGGAAAAGGTGGTATTTACAACTTTGTTACCAAACGGGGTATTTGTAAAGGCGTTAACTCCAAAATAAGCTGGACTCAGGTAGAAACAGGATCTTCTATTACCTGGAAATACCCAAGTGTAATTCTTCAGGGTGATAACTCTATCGGTGAATTCTATTCCGTGGCAGTTACTAATAATCGCCAACAGGCTGATACAGGAACGAAAATGTTGCATATCGGGAAAAATACGAGAAGCCGTATTGTAAGTAAAGGTATATCAGCAGGTTACAGCAATAACAGCTATAGAGGTTTAGTAAGAGTAGGTAAAAATGCATCTAATGCACGTAACTTCTCCCAGTGCGATTCTTTATTGCTGGGTGACAAGTGTGGTGCACATACGTTCCCATATATTGAGGTAAAAAATAGCACGGGTATGGTTGAGCATGAAGCTACTACTTCGAAAATTGGTGAAGACCAGATCTTCTATTGTAACCAGCGCGGTATTGATACTGAAACAGCTGTTGCTTTGATCATTAATGGTTTTGCAAAAGAAGTGATGAATCAATTACCAATGGAATTTGCAGTTGAAGCTCAGAAATTATTGGCAATCAGCCTGGAAGGAAGTGTAGGTTAATATAAATTTAATATATCGCCACCAATCAATCTAAAATAAAAATTTACAAATAAGTTATAAAATGCTGAAGATAAACAACCTGAGAGCAGGTATTGAAGATAGAGAAATATTAAAAGGAATTAATTTACAAATAAACCCCGGTGAAGTACACGCTATTATGGGACCTAACGGTTCGGGTAAAAGCACCCTGGCTTCTGTATTAGCTGGTAAAGCAGACTATGAAGTATTAGGTGGATCGGTAGAGTTTCTGGGAAAAGACCTTTTAGAACTGGCTCCTGAAGAGCGTGCGGGCGAAGGTGTATTCCTTAGTTTTCAATATCCTGTTGAAATTCCAGGTTTGAGTACTACCAACTTCATGAAAACGGCCGTAAACGAAGTACGCAAATATCGTGGCGAAGAAGAATTGGACGCTGTTTCTTTCCTTAAAAAAATGAAAGAGAAAATGGCTTTGGTAGAAATTGACCAGGTAATGCTGAGCCGTTCTCTAAATGAAGGTTTCTCCGGCGGTGAGAAAAAACGTAATGAGATCTTCCAAATGGCCATGCTGGAGCCTAAATTAGCCATACTGGATGAAACAGATTCAGGTCTGGATATTGATGCGATCAGGATTGTTGCAAACGGCGTAAACAAATTACGTACTGCTGAAAACGGTATCCTGGTAATTACTCACTATCAGCGTTTATTAGATTATATCGTTCCCGATTTCGTACATGTACTGTATAATGGCCAGATCGTAAAATCGGGTACTAAAGAACTAGCTTACGAGCTGGAAGAAAAAGGATACGATTTTATTAAGAGCGCGCTGGTTTAAAAATAAAAACATGGCTTACCCGGCATTAAAACCCATTAGTCCTGAGGTTTATCTCGCGGAAGAGCGAAGATCCTCGACCAAGCACCATTACTTTAATGGTGACGTGGTAGCTATGGCCGGTGCAAGCATTGCTCACAATACTATTGTATCGAATTTGATAAGAGAAGTTGGCGTTTTTTTAAAAGAAAAAGACTGTAATATTTTCCCCAGCGACCTTAGAGTTAGCATTCCCTCGGCGGCAACATACACCTACCCGGATGCTACGATTATTTGTGGTTCACCTGAAGTAACAGACGAACAGCGTGACACTGTAAAAAACCCTACGGTTATTTTTGAGGTTTTATCAGAAACTACCCGTGAATACGATACGAGTAAAAAGTTCCTATTTTACCAACGCATTCCGTCTCTTAAAGAGTACATATTAATAGACAGTACACTGCAATCGGTAGTAATATACCGCAGACAGGAGGATGAATTGTGGAATATTGCAGTTACGGAAGGAGCAGAAGGCAGTTTAAAAATATCGTCAATTGGATTTTCTCTTTCTTTCAAAGAGCTCTACAGCAATGTAACGTTGCGTACTATATAACAAATCTCATATTAGCAAACAATATTAATGGATACAATTACTTATTTTAAAGAACGTTTTGAACAGCTTCAGGCAAATCCTGTAGATACTCATATTAAGGCTATGAGAGATGAAGCGTTCTCCGAATTTGAACAAACAGGCATTCCTACGGTAAAGCATGAGGAATGGAAATATACACGTATTAATGATTTCTTTGGGAAAGACTATCACTTTACGACAGATCTGAAGGAGCAATCATTTACAGCCGCAGACCTGGAAAAGCTACAATTGCCGGGTCACGAAGAAGCCAACCTGATTGTCTTTATCAACGGGCATTTTCATCCCGAGCTATCGCATACGAGATCTGAAGAATTAGAAATCACGTCACTGCAGGCAGCGGCCTCTCATACTCAATATGGTGCTATTGTAAAAGAGCATTTGGGACATAGCGCCTCTTATCACAAAGATGGCATCAACGCTTTAAATACAGCATTTATACAGGAAGGTGTGTTTGTACATGTGTTTAAAAGCAAAGCTGCCAGTCACCCTATTTACCTTTATAATATTACAGATGCCCGCAACGGCAATATTTTTGCCCAGCCAAGAAGTCTGGTACATGTTGCCCAAAATGCACAGGTGCAGATCGTAGAAACATTTCTAACTATTGGTGCCGACGAGAGTTTTACCAACCAGGTTATCGAATTAGTGGTAGAAAAAGATGCGATCCTGGATTTGTATAAAATTCAGAATGATGAGGCAAACTCTAAAGTGGTAAGTACTACGCATGTACACCAGGTAGGTAAAAGTGTGGCCAACGTTGTTACCGTTTCTCTGAATGGAGGCCTTATTCGTAATAACCTCAACATGGTTATGTCTGCAGAGCATTGCGAAGCTAACATGTTTGGATTATACCTGGGAGACCAGCAAACGCATATCGACAACCACACAGTGGTAGATAATCGCCAGCCTCATTGCCTGAGCAATGAATTATACAAAGGCGTATTGAATGGTAATTCAACCGGAGTTTTCAACGGTAAAATATTTGTACGCCAAATCGCGCAGAAAACAAATGCTTACCAAAGTAACCGTAATATATTATTGTCTGACAACGCCAGCGTTAATACCAAACCTCAGTTGGAAATTTTTGCAGACGATGTAAAATGTTCACATGGTTGTACGGTAGGTAGCCTGGATGAAGATGCCCTTTTCTATATGCGCTCTCGCGGCATCGAAGAAAAAACAGCTACGGCTCTCCTGCTCCATGGCTTCGCATTAGATGTATTAGAAAAGATCAGGCACGAAAATGTAAGAACGTTCGTGGAGAAATTGGTAGTAAAGAAACTGGATTTATAACTTTTTTGTCATTAAACGAAGCTGAGAAATCTAATTATTTCTTAATGTTACTTTAATGACATTACAACCCGGGTCATTATGGAAACAGCAACTATAAATGCAACACATACTTTCGATGTAGCGGCTATCCGGAAAGACTTCCCTATTCTTCGCCGGGAAGTAAAGGGACACCCCTTGGTATACTTCGATAATGCCGCTACTTCTCAAAAACCGCAATCGGTTATCGATGCGCTGGTTCATTATTATAGCTTTAATAATGCCAACGTTCACCGCGGTATACATTCATTAGCAGAAGAGGCAACCGCAGATTTTGAGGCAACCAGAGATACCGTTAAGAATTTCATTAATGCAAGTTCACGAGAGGAGATTATTTACACCCGTGGCACTACAGAAAGTATCAACCTGGTAGCGTACACCTGGGCAAGGCAAAATCTGAAACAAGGAGATGAATTGATTATATCTGGAATGGAGCATCATTCCAATATTGTTCCCTGGCAAATTATATGCGAACAGAATAAAGCGAAACTAAAGGTAATTCCAGTTAACGATAACGGCGAATTACTCATAGATGAGTATAAAGCGCTGTTGAATGATCGCACCAGGCTGGTAGCTGTAAACCATGTATCCAATGCCATGGGAACGGTAAACCCGGTGAAAGAGATTATTAACCTGGCACATAAACATGGCGCTGTAGTATTGATCGATGGTGCACAAAGCGCCATGCACCTGGATATTGATGTACAGGAGCTTGACTGTGACTTCTTCGCTTTCTCCTCGCACAAGCTATTAGGCCCTACAGGTATGGGTATTTTATACGGCAAAAAGACCTGTTGAACGCTATGCCGGTATTTGCAGGTGGTGGTGAAATGATTAAAGAAGTAACATTCGAAAAGACCACTTACAACGAACTACCTTATAAATTTGAAGCAGGCACACCCAATATTGCCGATGCCATTGCTTTAAAACCGGCCATTGATTATATTAATAAGATCGGTAAAAGCAATATCCGTAAGCACGAAGACCTGTTGTTAAACTACGCAACCGAAAAGCTACGTGCTATTGAAGGGCTGCAAATCATTGGTGATAACGATCATAAAGTAAGCGTCCTATCTTTTGTTATCAGCGGTGTTCACCCGCAAGATATAGGCATACTTTTGGATAATAAAGGCATCGCAGTAAGAACAGGACATCATTGCGCTGAACCCCTAATGAACCGGTTTTGCATACCAGGTACTATACGTGCTTCTTTTGCTTTGTATAATACGATAGAAGAGGTAGACAAACTAATAGAAGGATTAAACAGAGCCGTGAAAGTATTAAGATAAGTATCCAGGTGAATGTTTAAAGTATTTATCATCTTGATTTTAGCCGTCATTCCTGTCAAAGGTTGGGCCCAGTTAAATAATTTAGACAAATCACGCTGTTACAAAGATGAAAAAGACAGTACTCAACAGGTATTCACTAAAACTGAAGTAGCTCCTTCTTTTATAGGACAATCGGGATTAGGGACATTTTTAAGCCAGAACATCAGTTTTTTCACCTGAATGCCTATCCGGTTGATAAATTTCTCAGTGACACCGCAGTGGTAAGGTTTATTATTGACCAGGAGGGCATGATGAGTAATCTGATGGTAGAAGGAACAGAGAACAAGCTGTTCAAAAATAACTTGTTACGAACCTTTGTACAATCCGCCTGTTCATGGCAACCGGGCAGTTTTAGCGGTCGCTTTGTGAAAAGCTGGGTTGCCCTGAAGGTTTTTATACGATAGAAAGGAAATCTGACAATGTGCTGCTAAACATTGGCTATAGCAGAACAACCGTCAGAGATATTTTGAACAAGAAGTAGTTAAAATGATAGAAAATTCAATAGAACAAACAGAGGCAGAAATCGTAGACGAGTTTTCGCTGTTCGATAGCTGGGATGGTAAGTATGAATATATCATTGATCTTGGTAAAAAGCTTGCCCCATTACCCGATGAGCATAAAAAAGACGAAAATAAAGTAAAAGGATGCCAATCTACTGTATGGCTGGCCGCTGATTACCGGGATGGTAAAGTATTTTACCAGGCAGAAAGTGACGCGATTATTGTAAAAGGCCTGATCAGTATGTTGATCAGGGTATTGAGTGGCCATACGCCTGATGAGATCTTAAACGCCAATATGGACTTTATTAATAAGATCGGCATGACGAGTCACCTGGCACAAACCCGTTCTAATGGCCTGTTAGCAATGGTAAGACAAATGAAGAACTATGCTTTAGCGTTTAAAAGTTTAAAGTTTGATGCATAATATTCGGCATTGGACTTCTAATCTTAAACATTAAACCTTGAACAAAATGAACGAAGAAGAAATAAAAGAAAAGGTAGTAGAGGTTATTAAAACCATCTTTGACCCTGAATTGCCGGTAAATATTTTAGAGCTGGGACTCATCTATAAAATAGAGGTAAATGAGGGTGGAAATGTTTTTGTTTTGATGACGCTAACTGCACCCGGATGCCCTGCTGCCCAATCGCTTCCATTGGAAGTGGATGAAAAAGTACGGGCGGTTGAAGGCGTAAGTGATGTATTGGTTACGGTAACCTGGGACCCACCATGGAATAAATCAATGATGAGTGAAATAGCGCAACTCGAACTCGGCTTTATGTAAATACTCTATATGAAAATTACTGCACAGGAAGAATACGGCTTAAGGATTTTGATCCGCATAGGGTCTTGCAAAGACCAGGATGGTATGAGCATACCCCAATTAAGCGAAACTGAACAACTAAGTCAGCATTACATTGCGAAACTGACCAGGCTTCTTCGCATGTCTAACCTTATACGTAGCACACCTGGTAATAAAGGAGGGTACGTTTTGGCTAAACCAGCCGAGGAAATAGTCATCAAACAAGTATTAGAAGCGTTGGGTACTCCACTCGATAAAGAATTTACCGATGAAAACGGGGCTGTGATGCGTTTCTGCACCAGTTCTGTAGATTGCTCCTCACGCTCGTTATGGCAAATGATTCAAATGACCGTAAATAATTTGCTGGAACGTATCACCTTATTTGATCTTGTCAGCGAAAATGAAGCATCCAAAACCATTTTTGACGCGCTAAGTCCCGAATTTTTAGACAAAAAATAACATATTTATAAATAAAATACACAATTTATTGATTTTCAATTAAAAAATATTTTAAAAAGTTGTCATTTTGTGGGTTACCTCTTAGCCTTTTGGGTATTAATCTTCAAATTATAATTTTAACAACAAAAAAGACAATCATGAAAAAATTATTCGCAATTGCTTTGATCGCTGTATCTTTCGCAGCTTGTAACAGTGCTGAAACTAAAACTGAAGATGCTGCTGAAGCTACTGCAGATTCTTTAAACACTCAGGTTGAAGCTATCGCTGATTCAGCTAAAGCTACAATCGATTCAGCTGCTGCTACTGTAGATTCAGCTGCTGCTGCAACTGTAGATTCAGTTAAAGCTGCTCACTAATTGAAGCAATTACCATTTAGCTATAAAGAGGCCGGTTGATTTTTCAACCGGCTTTTTTGTGCGTTAATCTATCAGGGGAAGTTCAATATGAAAGGTGGTGCCTTTATTAATATCGGTTTCAAAAGTTATCTCCCCCCTGCCTGCTCAACAATAGTCTTACACATAGCGAGACCTAAACCGGTACCAGAGGTTTTGGTTGTAAAGTTGGGCGTGAATATTTTATCCAGCATTTCATCTTTTATACCTACACCATTATCGCTCACACTTACATAAACCTTATTCCCCTCTACCCTTTCTTTTACTGTCATTTTACAGATCACATCTTCCCGGGCAGCCTCTATGGCGTTTCCAAACAGGTTAGTAAATACCCGGTTCATATGCGTTTTGTCAGCAAATACATTAATAGGTTGCGAAAGTGGTTGCCATAACAGATCTACCTCCGGGTTTTTACTGTAAATAACAATCAATGGCTGAATGACTTCATGTAGATCAAATATCTCTGTCTTAACCTGGTTAATATTGGCAAACTGTGAAAAGTCTGCTGCGATCTTTGATAAGTGATCAATTTGTTCAACCAGCGTTTTGGAAACATTAAAAGTGAGCTGCTGTACATTAGGACTATCATTGTCAATAGCCCGCTGCAGGTATTGCAAACTCAGCTTCATAGGAGTTAATGGATTTTTATTTCATGTGCTACCTGCCGCGCCATTTCCCGCCAGGCCTCCTGCCGCTCAGATTTGGCCAAAGCATCGGCACTTACCTGTAGCTTGGTCACCATTTTGTTATACTCTGTAACCAGGCTACCTATCTCATCATTTTTTTCCCAAATGATCATTTCGTTATTCTTAGACAGGTTTACCTGCATCAGCTTATCTTTTATAAGTGCAAAAGAATGGGTAATACGATTGGTAATGAGCAAGGCCACCAATCCTGTTATTAAGAAAATAAACGCATTCAGGTTGATCAACGTTATTAAAAACCGCGATATTTCTTCATTAAGCACCTGTTCAGAAATAAAATAAGGTATACTTAAATAAGCATAAAAAGACCCGTCTTTATTTCTTAAAGGAGCATACATATTGGTATACTTACGGTCCAGGATCTTCTCCTTTTGGGTATGCTCAATATGGCGTAGCTTCTGCAGATAGTAAAAAGCCCGCGGGTCTATTTTAGAACTTAAAACCCCGTTATCATAAAGATCAGGGTGACTGGTAGCCAGCAGGTTTCCCCTGAAATTGTAAAGATTCACATCCACACCGTGTATATCTGCAACACGTTTCATAATTTCTTCCAGCCTCTGGGAATTCAGGGAGTCTGCCTGCTCATACACCAATGAACCAATTTCAGTATGCGACTGCATTTCATTGAGCATAATGCTCATGGTTCTCCCCAGGTGCTCTGAGTTAGAATCGTCAAAACGTTTGGTAAAAAATGAAATAGTGGCAATACCAATCACTAAAAAAGACAGCAGTGTTATTAATATAAAAGTATTATGTATTTGCCCTCGGATACTCGTAGAAAATCGTATCTGCTTTTTCAAACGTCCTTTATTCAATGCAAAATTGAGCAGGTTAGAAACCAATTGTATTAACGCCACCAGGAACAGGAAGGCACAAAAATATAGGAAAATAAAGTAATCGTTTCAAGGATGCGCTCGTTTTTACGTGTCATTACAATGATCTTATCATAGCCGGCCCGATACCATAATTCACTGTATCCGTTGTTCTCTCTTAACTCAAAAGTAGATTTAGGAACTTGAGACCTTAGTAATGTTGACGTGAAAGGATATTTTTTAGATGAAGTAATTAGTAAGTTTTTAGAATATACCGCATAATTATATACTGGCGAATTAAAGAAAGACGAATCTCTTGATTGTCTGAACAGCTCCGGCCGGATGGCATCCGGTGAATATTTATTAGGTTTAGATATGATCCATACCGTCCCAATCAAACCACCTTCATCGTTCATAACACGCCGCTGGGTTATGTACGCAAACTTCTCGTAGGATGGTTCATAAATATAAAGATCGGGCGAGCTGGTTGGAGTTGATTGTCGCTGTATTATATTCTGAAGGGATTCATAAGAAAGATTTCCCGTATTAAACATCGGCTTATTTAAGCTATCAAAAAGGTAAAGACCCGGTGTATAATCCTTAATATACCTCGAATAATTATTGGACAGAATACTATCTCTTAAATATTCATTTTGCTGTTCGTCATAAAACCGGTGATAGTTCTCTTCAAAAAAATCGTTATCGAGGTAAACATTCGCCATTACGATCAGGCGTTCGGTAGCCGAATCGCTCTTTACATTTAGCTTTTCAATGTAAACCCGGCGTTGTTTCAGTTCAGCATTATCAATTTCTGATAACATCAAGAAAGATATGCTTACGGAAAAGATAAAGATCCAGACTATGGTTCCCGAAATATTAAAACGAATAAGTTTGTTTAAAGACCGCTCGTTGTTAAACAGGAAAGTGTACACCAATAACCAGAGTAAACAAAGCAGGTATAACGAGCTGGATTCTGAAGCAACAAGCGCGATATAAGAAAGTCCGCCTACCGCAATAAGAAGATATATAAGATATACACGGCTTCTAAAAACCGGAAAAAGGTAGTAAAATAGTATACGCGAAAAATAGTGGAAACCAAATGAAAGAAAAGCCAGAATGATAAAACCAATTGCAGTATAAACAGATAATCCAAAGAAGTTGGTAACATCAAAAGAAACTTTAGAGTTGGATATTATGCTCCTGATTACATTTACTACAACAAATGTGAGCAAGAGTAACAAAGCTATATAAAGAATTCCCTGCAACCATTGAATACGATGTCCTCCCCTGCTTTCTCCGGGAGGTATGGTACCATCCGGCTTTATCCTGTTCCAGATAAAAATGCCAAACCAACAAAAAAGCGCGCTGTTAAGCAATAGATCTCCAAAACTGGGTAGGATAAAATTAGCATTGTAGAGATGCGGACCGAAAAGGTCCAGGCTATTGAGCTTGAAAAGATCCCTGCACAAATACAGCAATAACCTGAAAACAAGCAAGCAAAAAAGGAACAAGGGTATGTCTGCAAACTTATATTGACGTACTACATTTTTAAAAAGGAGAAAGTAGAGGGCCAGGAAGGCGAAAAAAAGCTCGCTAACCTAACAATAACCAGCAATGGGCCATCCTGGTCAGATTTAGCTGCGGGTTTCTTTTCGAGGTAAATGGAGCTATGGCCTGATAAGGACTTTATTGCATGAGGCGTTGGGGTTTCGCTAACACCGCTATAGAAGTAAGATCAGGGCTTAATGGAAATGTTTCCTTTGCATAATCGGTCGAATTTAAATAGTAGGTTGACTGAACGAGGATGGCTGAATAAACAGTTATATCCTTTGTATTGACTGCTGCAAACTTTTTTATCAGGTAGTAGCCATTGGCCAGCTTTTGCAGCTTTTCATCTTTTATTTGATGTAAAATACTATCAGGTATAATAATAGTAGCGGTATTCCAGAAATGCAGGTAGGGCTGATTGCTTTCAACTCCCTTGTATAGATAAAGGCCATAAGGTTTATTATATAGCAGGTCAATATCGGCTTGTGTTTCCTTGTTTTCACTCAGCCTACGTATAAGAGAAGTATCAGTTAATACTTTAGCAGCATCTCCTTCCTGTAGATGAATACCTCTTTGTAATTCTCTTTCTTTGTATTCTAAAGAAGTCTCATTAAGTACCGGAGATTTAAAAACAAACGAGGCTGCAAATAAAACCAGGGAAGCGATCAATATGAGGTAGCTCCAAAAGTTCTTATTTTGATAAATTTTACTCATTCTCCAGTTTTGCGTTTTTTACGCTGTTCCAGATGGTATCCATTTCGTCTAGTGTGAGATTATTGAGCGTTTGTCCCTTGCCGGCAGCAATAGCTTCCATTTGAGTGAACCGGCTGATAAATTTTTTATTGGTTTGTTCCAAAGCGGCATCTGCATCAATATTCAAAAACCGGGCATAGTTTATCACAGAAAATAAAAGATCGCCTAATTCTTCCTGTTGTCTCAATTGCGATTCCTGCTGGTTTATGGCAGATTGCAGCTCCTCCATTTCTTCCTCTACCTTTTCCCACACATCTTCCTTTTTCTCCCATTCAAAGCCTACCTGCTTCGCCTTCTCCTGCAAACGCATGGCTTTTATAATGCTTGGTAAAAACACAGGCACACCACTTAAAACTGAGGTTTTTCCTTCTTTTAATTTAATACGTTCCCAATTACGCTTCACATCTTCCTCACTCTTCACTTCCAGCAACCCTTCCGTGTGTTCTGCTGGCGGATATATATGCGGATGTCGCTTAATGAGCTTGTCGCTGATTGCATTTGCTACCTCATCAATAGTAAATTGCTGTTGCTCGGCTGCAATCTTTGAATAAAACACAATATGTAATAGCAAGTCGCCTAACTCCTCTTTTATATTCGTCCAGTCTTCGTCAAGGATAGCGTCTGTTAACTCGTAGGTTTCCTCCAGTGTCATTTGCCGCAACGACTGAATGGTTTGTTTTTTATCCCAGGGACACTTTTCGCGAAGGGTATCCATAATGGTCACCAATCGTTCAAATGCATTTTGAATCATTATTGTTGTGAATTTTATAGAAAGTAAAAATTAACATGTAAGGCCTCATAAGCGACCACTGTTTAAAACATTTTGGGTACTATCCATCAAAGACCATCAAATACTGTGCTGAAATTTCTATTGTGGTGAAATCAATCTATTCAAAATCAATAAACTACTGAAATCAACCTTTCTTTGAAAAAAAGCCGTGAAAGAAAAGCAGCTGATACTTTACCGCATTCTCCCAATAGGGCCAGGTATGTCCACCGGGGCGCGTTATATAATCATGCGGTATATTCCTGTATGAAAGTTGCCGGTGTAATTGCTGGTTAACTTCGTAAAAGAAATCTTCAGTCCCGCAATCAACAATAATGCTTAAAGTTTTCGGCTCAATTAAATGCAGCATATTAATAACTGTATTTTTCTCCCACAAATCAGCAGCTTCCGCATATTTCCCCAGTCGCTTTGCCATATCCCAGTTATTCGGAAAAGGCCTGATATCTACTCCGCCGCTCATACTACCGGTGGCGCCAAAAACATCCGGATGCTTAATGGCCAGGTATAAAGCGCCGTGCCCTCCCATACTTAAACCTGCTATAGCCCTGCCTTTAGAATTTTTAATAGTTGAATAGTTAGCATCCACCCAGGTTACCAGCTCTTGGGAAACATAGGTTTCATATTTAAAAGAAGGATCTACAGGACTATCCCAATACCAGCTGCCAAAGCCGCCATCCGCACAAACTATGATCTGGTCATATTCATCTGCAGACTCCCGTACCGCCGCTGCTTTGGGCCAGTTAGCGTAACTGCCGCTGTAGCCGTGCAAAAGATATACAACAGGGTATTGCTTAGACTTGCTATAATTATCAGGTGTGATAACCACGGCCTTAATATCCTTTTTCATTGCGGCGCTGCGGGTTACAACAGTATCCACTTTCGAAGCAATTACTATATTACAGATGAGGCTGAATGCCAACAATAAGGTGCCTAATTTGTAGTTCATCATTAATAAAAGTTTGAACACGAATTTAGGGCATTAGACTCAAAATGAAAGTGCATCTTATTGATACAGCTCACATTAAACATTCTTTAGGAAGGCGCAGTATTAAAGGCTCATAATATCTGCAGCAAGCGTTCTCGCTTCGGCATCGCTGTTAAGATAATCATCGAGTGAAGGTTTTTCAATAAATGGAACTTTTCCCATTACTGCTTCAATGATATCCGTCATTTCCAGGAAGCCGATCTTATTTTTAAGGAAAGCATAAACTGCTATTTCGTTAGCAGCGTTCATCACACAGGGTAAATTACCGCCTTTCTCCAGCGCTTCAATAGATAAAGCCAGGTTTCTGAAAGTGCGAAGATCCGGTTCTTCAAAAGTAAATGTATTGAATTTCCTGAAGCTAAACCGGGGATATTCATTAGGTATACGATGCGGGAAGGCCAGCGCGTACTGTATAGGCAAACGCATATCAGCCACACCGAGCTGTGCTTTTAGGCTACCGTCTTCAAACTGCACCATACTGTGGATAGCACTTTGAGGATGTACCAATACTTCTATCTGGTCGGGCTGTAAATTAAAAAGCCATTTGGCCTCTATCATCTCAAGCCCCTTATTCATTAAAGTAGCAGAATCAACCGATATTTTAGCTCCCATTTGCCAGTTGGGGTGCTGCAAAGCATGCTCCCTTTTGACGTTTACTAAAAAATTGGTCTTGCGGCCCAGGAACGGCCCACCCGAAGCTGTCAGGTAAATCTTCTCGATTTTATTACGGGTTTCACCAACCAGGCATTGAAAGATCGCCGAATGCTCCGAGTCAACCGGTATCACAGGCACCTGGTTCTGCACTGCCAGATCCATTACAATATCACCCGCCACCACCAGGGTTTCCTTATTGGCCAGTGCTATGGCTTTTTTACTTTGAATAGCTTTTAGCGTTGGCTTCAACCCGGCAAAGCCCACTATCGCAGCCAGCATCATATCATAACAATCCATTGCTGCTACTTCTTCCAGCGCCTTTTCACCTGCAAAAACTTTTACATCGGTGCCGGATAAAGCTTGTTTTACTTTTTCATAATAAGTATCGTCTCCAATCACTACAATATTAGGATCATGCACAATCGCCTGCTCAATCAATTCTTCATAATTGCTGTTCGCCGTCAGAATTTCCACAGAAAACTTGTCGGGGTTATGTTTAATAACCTCCAGCGCCTGCTTGCCAATAGAGCCGGTTGAACCAAAAATTCCTATTCTTTTTATCATAAACTTCCCTGCGTAATTGAGATGATATTTTGTTACAATTGTATAGATGATACCTGTAAACGCTACAAAAAAGCAACACAAAGTTGCTTATTGCTTTTCAACAGACCTAATAAAACCTGTACTAATTATTTTCAGTCCAGGGCGAAAGACTGTTGGCTATATTTCTATCGTTACTTAAACGCGGCACTTTATTCTGCCCCCCAATTTCCCGATAGACTTCATGTAATCGATAAACCCGTTTTTTCTTACGGGGGTAATTTTTAATGTTTGCAGAATATTTCCCGTAATAAGATCGTCATAATAAACATTCTTCTCACGCAAATTAATATCCACTTTTTCGGAAAACGCCTGCATATTTTCAGGAAAAGTATCAAACTCAATAAACCATTCGTGATAGCTTTTACCTTCGCCCTCGTTAACATAAGGAGCTACTGTAAACTCTGTTATATGAATATTTTCTTCACGCGCCGCTTTCATTAAACTATGCTCTACCTCCTCTCCAATTACATGCTCGCCGAACGCTGAAATAAAATGTTTGGTACGGCCTGTTACGATCAAACGATAGGGGTCTGTTGAAACAAACTTTACCATATCGCCAATATTATAACCCCATAATCCTGCGTTACTATTGATGATCAGCGCATAATTAACTCCCGTCTTCACATCCTTCAATGAAATACGCTTAGGATTCTCTTTAGAAATTTCATCTTCCGGTATAAACTCAAAGAAAATACCGCTATTGGTATTCAATAATAAGCCGGGTTCTGTTTGTGTATCCTGAAAGCAAAAAAACCTTCTGAAGCAGGAAATGTTTCGATACCATCTATTTTACGGCCAATGCTTTGCAACAGCTTTGTTTTATATGGTTCAAAATTTACACCACCATATACCATCACCGAAAAATCTGGAAATACTTCTCCCACCGGCTTGCCTGTACGTTTAATGATCTCATCAAAATACATTTGCACCCATGGCGGTATACCACTGATCAGCGTCATATTTTTTCCCAGGGTTTCATCCACCACTTTATTCAGCTTGGTTTCCCAATCCTCAATACAATTGGTTTCATAATCAGGTAGCTGGTTTTTACGCAAATACCTGGGTACGTGGTGATTCACGATACCACTAAGTCTTCCGGTAGGGACTCCCCCACTCTTTCCAACTCCGGCGATCCGCTCAAAAAAATCATCTTCCCATCAGCAAACTGGTGATTCCCGGTTTCTGCCATATAGCACAGCAACGCGTTACGCGCCGAATTAATATGATTCCCAATCGAATCTTTGGTAATGGGGATGTATTTGGTACCACTGGTGGTGCCCGATGTTTTGGCAAAATAAACAGGTACACCCTTCCACAAAACATTATGCTTCCCTCTTTGATCATATTGATGTAAGAAGTTAAAGCTTCATAGTCTCTCACCGGGATCGCCTGCTGAAATTCTTCATAACCCGAAACCTGCTCCAGCTTATGATCTCTTCCAAATTGTGTAGATTTGCCAACCTTAATAAGGTTTTTTAATATAGCCTGTTGATCAGCAACGGCCGTCAGCATTCCCTTCTTTATGTTTTTGTGAACGATAGATGCAAACGGCTTTGCTAAAAAAGATTTGATTTTCATTAATTTACGAAACTTTAATGGGAATATCAGGCAATCAAATGTAAGCAAAAATAACAGGAGAATCCAAGTTGCAAAAAATGATTTGCACAAAGTTTGATTTTCTTATTGATTATTCGGAAATAATAACTACCTTCGCCGCCTAATTTTTAAAAGATGATAGCAGTAATTAAGGTAGCAGGCCAACAATACAAAGTTGAAAAGGATCAGACATTATTTGTTCCACACCTCGAAGGTAAAGCAGGTGACTCTATTAACTTAGATGTACTATTTGTACACGCTGACGGAAAATTGTCTGTTGGTGCCGATAATAAAGCAAAAGTTAGCGCCGAAATCGTTGATCATATCAAAGGCGATACTGTTATTGCTTACAAAACAAAAAGAAGAAAAGGTTTTCATAAAAAGAAAGGTCACCGTACCGCTTATACTAAAATTAAAGTAACTGGTATAGCTTAATATATCCAGGTAAAATTCTTTTAAACTTCTATCAATATCAACTTTAAATAATTCAACATGGCACATAAGAAAGGCGAAGGCAGTGTAAAAAATGGTCGCGATTCGGAAAGCAAAAGATTAGGTGTTAAAATATTTGGCGGACAACCTGCTATTGCTGGTAACGTCATCGTTCGGCAGCGTGGTACTGTTTATCATCCCGGCACTAACGTAGGTGTAGGTAAAGATTTTACTTTATTTGCATTAACTGATGGTGTAGTAGAATTTAAAAAAGGGAGGAAAGACAGAACTTTCGTTTCTGTTTCTGAAGCAGCTCAAGCTTAGGAATATATTTTTTCTGGATACTATTGGTCCCGCAAATAAGCGGGACTTTTTTATGTTTACCCCTCAATTGTGAATAACTATTACTTATACCTTAATAAATTGTGGAAAAAAATTTGCAGGTATTCTAAATTTGTATAATTTTACCATCGATAACCCATTTACTAATCAATTAAATTCAAAATCAAATGGCAAAAGCAGCAGCTAAAAAAGCAGCTCCTAAAAAAGCGGCGGCTCCTAAGAAAGCAGCAGCAAAAAAAGCAGCTCCTAAAAAAGCAGCAGCCCCCAAAAAAGTAGCAGCTCCTAAGAAAGCAGCAGCCCCTAAGAAAGCGGCAGCTCCTAAAAAAGCAGCTCCTAAAAAAGCGGCGGCTCCTAAAAAAGCAGCGGCTCCTAAGAAAGCAGCAGCTCCTAAAAAAGCAGCAGCTCCTAAGAAAGCAGCTCCTAAAAAAGCAGCAGCTAAGAAAAAATAAGCGCTGATTTTTAAAAATTATAAACCTCCCAATCGGGAGGTTTTTTTTATCTATAGATAAACTCATCGGGCATATTCCATTTTGTTTGCTATTTTGCGTAAATGAACAATGCAGACATCGCAGAACATTTTTCCTTGCTCTCAAAGTTGATGGACATTAATGGAGAAAATGCATTCAAATCCAAAACCTACTCTATCGCAGCTTTTCATATTGAGAAGCTAGAATATCCACTTACAGAAACGGACAGGAATGCCATGGCTTCTATAAAAGGCCTGGGACCTTCGGTGGCAGCAAAGATCATTGAGCTATTGGATACCGGATCGATGGCTGCCTTGCAGGAGATCATTGAAAACACACCCGTAGGTGTTCGGGAAATGCTGCACATTAAAGGCCTGGGGCCTAAAAAAATCAATGCCGTATGGCAGGAAATGGGCATACAGTCTATTGGCGAGCTGGAATATGCCTGTATAGAGAACCGCTTAACAAGATATAAAGGCTTTGGAGCCAAGACGCAGGCAAATGTCCTGGAAGCAATCAGGTTTTACAATCAAAATATCGGGCATTTCCTCTATGCTCAGGTTGCCAGCTTATATCCTACTATACAAAACTACCTGGAGGGCTTGTTTGGTAAAGATAAAGTAGCACCCGCGGGTGACTTCAGACGCCAGATGCTTATTATAAAAGAACTCGAATTTATTATCGCGGCAACATCCGATACCATAAAACCCAAATTCCAGACAGCCTATCCCCCCGAACTGCTGGAAGAAACACCCACCTCTATTCTTTACAAACTAACCAATGGTCTTAAGCTGAGGCTCTATTTCGGAACCGATAATTTATATAAGAAACAATTCCTTTATAGCTCAGGGGAGTCGTTCATCAATACGTTTATTGAACATTTCGGGAAGGACCGGTTTGATAACGCCGCATTTACAAGCGAAGAAAGCATTTTTGAGCAGGCAGGTACAGGCTTCGTTCCATCCTACTACAGGGAAACCAGTGCAGCCGTTCTTCAGGCTAAAAACAAAACAATTCCCCAGGTATTACAGGTTAGCGATATCAAGGGCATTATTCACAACCATAGTACCTGGTCAGATGGTGTGAATACCATAGAAGAATTGGCAACAGATCTTATAAAAAATGGATTTGAATACTTCGTTATTTCCGACCACTCCAAAACAGCTGCCTACGCCAATGGTTTGTCTGAAGAGCGGATCTTACTCCAGCACCAGCAGGTAGATGAATTAAATAAAAAGCTGGCTCCTTTCAAAATATTTAAAAGCATAGAGAGCGATATATTGAACGACGGCAGTTTAGATTATAGCGACGAAGTACTAGCCAGTTTCGACCTGGTTATCGCTTCAGTGCATAGCAACCTGTATATGAAAGAAGATAAGGCAATGCAACGCCTCATCAAAGCAATAGAAAACCCATACACTACTATTCTGGGTCATCCCACCGGGCGTTTATTACTTAGCAGGAATGGCTACCCCATTGATCATGGAAAAATAATTGATGCCTGTGCAGCAAATAAAGTAGCTATTGAAATCAATGCCAACCCGCACCGGTTAGATTTAGATTGGCAATGGATCAGCTATGCTATGGAAAAAGGAGTACTATTATCCATTAACCCGGATGCACACTCAATAGCCGGTCTTTACGATATTAAATACGGCGTATTAGCAGCTCAAAAAGGCGGGCTAACGCCGCCTTCAATTTAAGCAGTTTTACATTGCACAATTTTCAACAATACCTCCATATAAAAAGATCAGCGCTCCGGATTGGTGCACAATCCGATAGCTCTTCGTTATAATTTTACAACGAAGAGTGAACAGCCAACCACCAGACTCCCTATATAAGCGATAGGTCTGGCAGCAAAATCATGTTTTTAGAGGATAAGCAACGAACAACGGCACGTATATTTTTACACTGTCATTCATCCATTTTAAAACCTCTAAAAAAGAATACATGAAACACACAAGTATCTTTCTGCTACTGACATTGGTATTAATATTGTGTCGGTGTAGCAAACAACACGAATCAGGCGCCAACGCATCTATTGAAAAAAGCCAGCTTGCCTCAGCGGGCCTGAAAAACTCCGCCCTTTTTACTTTAGATCAAAAAGATTCCGTTAAATCGATTTCTCCCATACCCTCTAAATTTTTTGATGAGGTGACCGAGCTCTTAAAACCAGTACAGGAGAATTTAGATCAGATTTTCAAAAAAATGAATCCCGGTTTATATGAATCGTATCAAAAAGATATTGAAAAGCTAAGCCAAATAACCGCGGATGGCGAAAGGTCCAGATTTGCACATAGTATGAAAGAAAAATACTATCCTTTTTTGAAGGAAGGATGGGCTGCAGCTCAAATAGATGAAAAAAGCTATAAGGAAAAAATAACCGGCCTGCTACCCGACGAGCTGCGAAAACTAATACGGTTCGATGCCGACTTTCTGAATTTCTATTTCGATATGCTGCGACCTCCTCAATCTAATACCTGGCTTCCCCGCATGAAAGATATCAATCAATGGGATATAGACGACCACGATGACCCAACACCGCCTAACACGCCCCCGCCCCCGCCCCCTGCAGCTGGGTTGAAGGTACAGTCTACTACCCCAATATAATCAACGCGAATCGCTATATCGATAAAATATTATGTGCCGATGCAGATGCTTACGGTATTAGTGCTAGCGGCGTGTTTGCCCGGGCTAATACATGGCCTTTCTGGGGACGAGGTTTAAGTAATATTGACCTTATCAGCAATAACAGGCCTGCGGATAATGGCTGCAGTAAGGTTAAAGTTCGCAAAACCATTTATTGGGAGGCGGCGCTCTATGCCTTTACATTTTACGGTCACCTTACCGTATCTACAGCCGAATACAACTCAAAATTTACTGCAGGAAATATAACCGCAGTGGCGCCCTTACTCTGGTATCATGAACGAAAAGGAAAGCAAACTATTATAGAAACATATACCATTTATAAAAGCGATGACAGAACAAGATTTGGCGCCAACTTAAAGGCAACGGTAACTTCAGAAGGCATTTTCTCCCACGGCTCTTCGAAGGCATCTCTTTCCATTCCCTCGTGGACGTTGACTGAACTATGCTGCAAATAACAGATCAGCTTAAGCAAAACAAGTTCAACGTAAAGTTCCCGAGCAGGTAAATCAACTGCTTAATATTTATATTGCATTTAACTTCACCCAAAACAAAGAGGCCACTATTGCTAGTGGCCTCTTTAAATATCAATCTGGTATTACCATTTATCTACTTCTTCATGTGTGGTGGAGCTGGTTCCGGATTCGGAAACTTTTGGTTCAACATTCTCTACCACTTGTTCATCATTAGCAGGTTCTTCTACCGGTGACGGTGGTTCCACTGCAGGTGCAGGTGTAGCGGCAACAGCAGCAGGTGCAACATAAGAATGATTGCCACCTTCTTCATCATAATCATCATGGTTGAAAGCATCGAAATCAAAATCAGGCATCAGGTCTGTTTTCACGTAATCAACTGCCTCATTCAAAGCTTTCAAAAACTTGTTGAAATCTTCTTTATAAAGGAAAACTTTGTGCCTGTCATAGCCATTATCATCAAACCTTTTACGGCTTTCGGTAATTGTTAAATAATAATCGTTGCCTTTGGTTGACCGCACATCAAAGAAATAAGTTCTTCTTTTTCCGGCACGAAGCCTTTTGCTATAAATAGCTTCCAGTTTTTTTTCGTTGTTTCCGTTCTCCACTTTCGTAATATTTACTTTATAGAAGTTTACTAGCTAACAAATATAACTATGTTTTTGAAAAAACAATAAAATAGTTGTTAAATAGAATAAATTAATCTATATAGGCGTTTTGGTAAAGAAACACAACAAATATAAATAAACATAATATGTTTTGAACAAAAAATATAGCACCGCCAAATGTTGTTTTTAGCAATTCAGTAAGAGCATTCAATGTATCTTTGCGTGATTTTTTAAGAATAGATTTATTATACCATAATGTTTTATACTTTAGCTATTAACTGGTCTGGTGTTGGTGTACAGGTTGCTCAACTTATTCTGGCCCTTTCGATTCTCGTTTTATTACACGAGTTTGGTCATTACATTACTGCAAGATGGTTTGGTTGCCGTGTTGAAAAATTTTATTTGTTTTTCGACCCCTGGTTTTCCCTGTTTAAAAAGAAAGTAGGCGACACCGAATATGGTGTTGGATGGTTACCCCTGGGTGGTTATGTTAAGATCAGCGGGATGATTGATGAGAGCATGGATAAGGAGCAAATGAAGCAGCCTGCAAAGTCTTATGAGTTCCGAAGCAAGCCGGCCTGGCAGCGTTTGATCATTATGCTGGCTGGTATTATCATGAATGTGCTCGTTGCGTTTATTATTTACGCCATGATTTTATTTGTTTGGGGTGAGCAAAAACGCCGATGAGTTCTATACGCGATGGTGTGGCCGTTACCGATAGCCTGATGAGTGATATTGGACTACGCTCAGGCGATAAGATACTAGCTGTTAATGGCGAGCCTGTTCCCTACTTCGAAGACCTGGCGGCAAAGATCCTTATCGGCAGCGAAACGATCGACGTAGAGCGCGATGGTAAAAAAATGACCGTAACTGTACCGGTAAACCTGATTGGCAAACTGGTGGAAAGCAGGCGCAAGAAAGCGTATATGTTTATGGAACGTGTACCCTCTTATGTAGGCGAATACGACAAGAAGTTCAAAATGGACACGATGGGCGGTTATAAAGCCGGGCTAAGGAAGATGGACCTGGTTACCGCCATTGACGCAACTCCTGTTCGGTTCTTCGATGAAATGTCAGCCGTGGTCAACAGTAAAAAAATCAACAGGTTCAGCTTTCAGTTGTAAGAAACGGGCAGCCGCTGACGCTAACCGCAAAGGTTGACGCAGACGGTAAAATAGGTATCCCGCGTTTAACAGATGAAGAATATGAAGCTTTGGGAGCTTACAAAATAGAAAAACGCGAATATGGTTTTTTTGCCGCTTTTCCGGCTGGTGTTAACAAATCAATAGAGAAATTAAAGGCGTACATAGACCAGTTTGCTTTGATCCTGAATCCAAAAACAGAAGCTTACAAAGGCGTAGGTGGTTTTAAGGCAATGGGCTCTGTATTCCCTACCTTCTGGAGCTGGGAGGCATTCTGGAATATTACGGCATTTCTTTCCATTGTATTGGCATTTATGAACCTGCTTCCGATACCTGCACTGGATGGTGGCCATGTAATGTTTACCCTGTATGAAATGGTAAGCGGCCGCAAACCCAATGAGAAGTTCCTGGAGTATGCACAAATGGTGGGTATGATACTTTTGTTAGGTCTTATGTTATATGCTAATGGTAACGACTGGTTTGGCTGGGGACGGTAAGGGCGAGTTAACAGTTTGTTGTTGACAGATGACAGGTGGTACAAATGCGGAAAAATGAGTTTAATTTTGTATCTTTGTATGCTGGTTTAAGCATGATAGTGAAATAGAAAAGTCTTAAATCTTAGTTTATTGGGGGCGCTTGGTTTTGACAGCGTAGGTCTTTGAAAGTGTAAGCATGTCGGGCGTTGTGTAATTAGCCCGTTAATCTGAATACTCAAACTTCAAATGGCAATACACAGTATGCCATGGCTGCCTAATCAGTGATTAGATAGTCATTAGGGCCGCTTGAGCAGGTTGGTCTGTTACCAAGCTCCGCCGCCGACTCAAAAACAAAAACAGAATGCTGCTGCGTAAGGCTGTGAGCGTAGCAAAAGACTATCCAGCTAAGCTTTGAATTGGTTTGTTCTTTCCCGGTTCATTGCCGACAAATAATAAAGAAATAAGCATGTAGAAAGCTTTTGGAGGATATGTTTGGACACCGGTTCGAGTCCGGTCGCCTCCACTTAAAAAGACTAAAAAAAACGACGTGTACTTTTTGATACACGTCGTTTTTTTTATCTTATCTTTTAATGTTGTGTTTCCTTGTATACAAACTCCTCAATCAGATCAAACAAAGTACTGCCTACTCTTTCCACTTTTTCGGTTTCAAATTTATCAGTCAACTCAATGGCCAGTTTATACAGATCGTCAGTAGCACTCCTATCAAGCATTTGAGAAAAGTTTTTACTCTCTTTTTCTTTTCCTTCCTGCAGATCTCGTAAATAACAAAGCGCTTCTACTACTTCAAAATGGGTCTTTTGCCAGGAATCGAAGCCGCGTGGGAAATAATGTTCAGACATTGCAATTCGTTTTATTAAAAAATCAATTTAACCTAACTAAAATAACACTTTTAACTGACTATTTTACTGATTTAGGTCAGGTCTGTTACGACAGCCTTAAAACATATGTAAAAGGCCTGCCTAAAACTCGATTTGCCACCCAGGTAACGGGTAAAGCCTATCAAAAAGAAAATAGATGAGAATACATTGTTAAGCTGTCATGAAAATCACCCACGGATATTACTGATAAAGTTTTGCCAGACATTGATTTCTCCTTTTAAAGAAACGAAAAGAGCGGTAAACACAATACCGAATATAGCCCCCAGAGGTGAGCACCATGATTAATATTCCCTTTGCCCTGCTTATCCAGGTAGGCTGAAATACCGAGGTAAATCAGACCGAATATCCAACCTGGTATAGGAATAGGTACGAAAATAAAACCAATGCCCATGGTAGGATATAAAACAATGCAGGAAAATATAACTGCAGCTACTGCGCCCGAAGCACCCAGGCTCCTGAAATAATAGTTATCCTTATGCTTAAAATAATCGGGAACGCTTGATATAATTAATGCACCGAAATACAACATGGCATAATAAATTGGAGCATCTGTGCCAAATATATCAGGAGACGAAAACAATCCCTGTTCTAAAGTTGTTCCAAAAGAATAAAACGCCAGCATATTAAATGCCAGGTGCATAAAATCGGCGTGAATAAACCCGCAGGTTATAAACCGGTAATATTGATTCCTTTTCGAAATAGCCGGCCCATAAAAAACAAGGCTATCAATTACTTTGGGACTATTAAATCCTAAAAGTGATACAAGAACGGTGATAGCTGCAATCACCAGTGTAATAGAAAATGTAAATGTCATCCTATAAAAATAAAGTTTAATAATGTAACCATCCTACTTCAAATACGGCAATTGATTTGTTAATGATTCGTGTGCCCCTGCTGGCGGGCATAAAGCTTCGCATAAAAACCTTCCGGGATCTGCATCAGTTGCTCATGCGTGCCCTGCTCAACAATACTCCCTTCATCCAATACAATAATCCTGTCGAAATTCAGTAAAGAAAAAACCCTATGGGTAATGATGATGGCTGTTTTATCTGCCAGGTATTCATTCAACCGGCCCATAATTTCTTTTTCTGTTTTAGCATCTACCGCACTTAGACAGTCGTCAAAAATAATCAATCCGGGATCTTTGATCAGGGCCCTCGCAATAGATATCCTTTGCTTTTGCCCGCCGCTTAATGTAACGCCACGCTCACCGATCATCGTCTCATACCCATTGGCAAAATGCTCAATCTCCTTATCTACTCCTGCAATGCGGGCTGCTTCCACCACTGCCTCTTTTTTGCATTGGGAATACCAAACCGGATATTGTTTTCAACGGTATCGCTAAACAAAAAGACATCCTGGGGAACATAGCTGATCTGTTGGCGAAGCGAATGCAATTGCAAATGTGTTAATGGCGCTTTATCCAGTTGAATATTGCCTTCCTGCACATCATAAATACGTAGCAATAGCTGAGCAATCGTAGTCTTGCCACTACCTGTTCTGCCGGTTATAGCCACCTTCTCCCCTTTTTGTATATGAAGATTGAAGTCCTTCAGCGCCACAATGCCGGTATCGGGATAAGTGAATGTTACATTGTTAAAATCAACCGTCCCTTCAATAACGGCCTCTTTTGCAGACAGACTGTCTTTAACTTCCGGTTCAATATCCAGGAACTCATTTAACCGCTTCTGAGATGATGCAGCAGCTCGTTGCACCATACTTGCGGTTAAGCCTATGGCACTTACCGGAAAAGTCAACATGTTCACATAAACAATAAACTCCACAATAGTTCCGATACTGATATTATGCTCATGATTGATATAATAAAGTCCGCCGATCATAATAGTACATAAAGTACTTACGCCAATCAGCAAATTAATAGCCGGGAAATAGATAGCTTCTGTTTTAGCAAGGCTTACTGCATTCTTGCGGTAGCGCTCGGTATTTACCTGGAAAAATCCAGCATGGATCGCTCCTGCACAAATGATTTAATAACACGGATACCTGAATAAGATTCCTGGGCGTTAGTAGTCAAATCCGACAAAGCTTCCTGTATCCGTTCGCTTTTTTGTGGATGGTACTATTTACAAAATAGATAATTACAGCCAGTATGGGTAAGGGAATCAGGACATAAAAAGTAAGCTCCTTGCTGCTTTTAAGCATAAAGAAAACGCTCAAAGCTATTACAGAAACAAGGTTTACAATATACATGATCGCGGGCCCGGTGAAGATCCTAACACGGCTCACATCTTCTGCAATGCGGTTCATTAAATCGCCAATCGCATGACGCTTAAAGAATAAATTGTCAAGGCTCTGGTATTTCGCATACACTTCGTTTTTTTGATCATACTCGATATGACGGCTCATTACAATAATGGTCTGCCGCATCAGAAACATAAAAAAGCTCCTCAACAACGCCAGTAACAGTATAATAAGACTGGCAATAATAACCACCCTTCCCACGTCGTTTTGTACACCTATCCAGTCAATTACTTTCCTCACCAGAAAATCATAGCCCTCATCCGTGTTTTCAGGCGGGCTATTGGTCAACGACAAAGCATTATCAACATAATTAATGATAAACCGCATCAGTTGTGGCGACAAAACATTAAAGTAGTTGGATAATACCACAAATAAAATTCCCGCTCCTAATCTTGCCCTATATTTCCAAAAATACTTTCCCAGAGCTCTTAAATGCCTCATAAATGCAAGGTAGGGTTTTAGCTTTTAAACTCCTCATTTATCAATTGTTCCCAGCTATATTAACTTATAAAAACTTTTCTTCATTTAATTATCCTCACTAAAACTAATTTATTATCTTGGCCTATATATTTTGTTTCAATGGTACCCGATTTAAGAGCACAGTATAATAATAGTTTTACAACGGAAAAATATGAGGCCTTTTTGAAAGAGCTGAATAGTCAGCATGGGCCTATACAGTTCCGTTCTGCTGAAACGCCTGTTTTTATCCCAAAAGATTTTACGAACCAGATGCTAAGCGCCTGCGAAAGCATTGTAGATGTAATTTTGAAGCCCGACTTTAAGGAGCTTACTCAAAATGCAATCCCCGAAAATTTACAGGTGCTAAATGAAGATGATTATCCCTCCTGCATTACTTTCGATTTTGGAGTTTGTGTAAATGAACATAACGAGCTGGAGCCGCAGCTGATCGAAATGCAGGCATTCCCTACCCTTTTTGCTTTCGAGGTTTTATTGGATGATGTTTATCATAAACATTTCAGCGCCCCGGCTAATTATTCGAGTTACCTGAGTGGACTGAACCGGGAATCGTACCTGAAATTATTGAAAAACCTGTTACTCAACGGGCACGAGCCTGAGCATGTTGTGTTGCTTGAAATATTTCCCGACCAACAGAAAACCAATATAGATTTTTATTGCACGCGGGATTACACTGGAATACAACCGGTTTGCGTAACTGAGCTGATACAAAAAGGAAGGCAACTTTTTTATTTGAACAATGGTAAAGAAACACTTATTAAAAGAATTTACAACCGGGTAATTTTTGATGAGTTGCTGCAACAGGAAGATTGGGTACAGCAAAAAGCAAAAGTACTGTTTGAAGATGTAGATGTAGAATGGATGCCCCACCCCAATTGGTTTTACCGTATCAGCAAATACACATTACCCTTGATACAGCATCCAAATATTCCGGCAACACAATACCTGAACAAGGTAGAAAAGATACCGGAAGACCTGGAAAATTACGTATTAAAGCCACTTTTTTCTTTTGCCGGGCAGGGTGTGGTTATAGATATAGCACCGGATGATATTGAAAAAATTGAAGACCCTCAAAACTGGATCCTTCAAAAAAGGTTACCTACGCCCCGGTAATAGAAACGCCCGATGAGCCGGCTAAAGCAGAGATCCGGCTGTTTTATTTCTGGCCAAAGAATGCTGAACGCCCCATTCCTACTAATAACCTGGTGCGTTTAAGCAAGGGCAAGATGATTGGGGTACGCTACAATAAAGATAAAACATGGACCGGCGGGACTTTTGGCCTTTTTGAACGATAAATTACATTGAATAACATAAACCTTAACCGTATAAACAATAATAATGGCAGCAATTACACTTTCAATAGATATTGGTGGATCTAAAATAAAAGCGTGCACACTCAATAAAAGTGGCAAGATATTACACGAATACACAAAGATACTCACACCACAGCCCGCCAATCCTAAAAACATACTGGCATCCATAAAAGAACTGGTAAAAGATTTTAAATATGATCGCATATCGGCAGGTTTTCCGGGTTATGTGCGTAATGGTATAGTGCATACTGCTCCTAATCTGGGTACCGGGTATTGGGCGGGTGTAAATCTTGCTGAAGAATTAATGGTAACACTGGGAAAACCAGCCCGAGCTGTTAATGATGCAGACTTACTGGGACTTGGCTGTGTTAGTGGAAAAGGATTTGAGATGATGACCACACTGGGAACCGGGTTTGGTACTGCATTTTACCTGGATGGGAAAGTATTGCCACATTTGGAGGTTGCTCACCACCCTATTCATAAAGGCCAGGATTACGATGCCTTTATTGGAGAAGCCGCTTACAATGAGGTAGGTAAGAAAAAATGGAATAAAAGAATGCAATACGTGCTTTCTGTAACGAAAACGGTATTTAACTACGATCGTTTATACATTGGTGGCGGCCTTGCGAAGAAACTCGACTTTGAACTTGACGACAATATTATACTGGTTAACAATATTGATGGGATTGACGGAGGCGTAAAGCTTTGGGAGCAATAGCTATAAAAATAACTCATTCATAATTGAGGTCTGTTTATATAAGCAGTTAATTGGCTAATTTTGCGCCCTTACTCTATGCAACAATCAAAAGATACACACACATTAGAGAGCGCAACCGGGAACGACTGGAACGTATTGCGGATGTAGCTACGCGATGGATCGGCTCTACCGCATCATTAGTGGTACATACCCCTGCTGTTTATCATAGCTTTTGCACTACCGGCGTTGCGTATTGTGAGCTTTGATAAAATGCTGTTGGTGCTTACAACGATCGTTTCTTTAGAAGCTATTTACCTTGCCATTTTCATTCAAATGTCTGTAAACAAAAACAGTAAAGACATTGAAGAGATACAGGAAGATGTAGAGGAAATACAGGAGGATATTGAAGAAATACAGGAAGATGTAGAGGAAATGCAGGAGGATGTGGAAGAAATACAGGAAGACGTGGAGGAAATACAGGAGGATGTAGAAGAAATACAGGAAAACGTGGAAGAACTGCAGGAGGAACTGGATGATGAGCCTGAAGAGGTTAGCTCAACTGTTTCTATACAAAAATCTGAAGCAGAAAAAGCGACGGATAAAATATCGCAAATACAGGAATTGATTACGCGCTTGCAGCAGGAAGTAGAACTGCTTAAATCTGATAAACGCTAAATAAGCTTATTCAGAACTATTAAAGACTGAATAAACAGGAGTTGCAGCTCTTGCCGGCTCCTTTACCGGTATCATATCTTTTGCATTTTCGGCCAATACCTGCCGGTTATCAAGAACAAATAGTACCACCGGTAAAATTACCAGTACAAGAAGAAATAGCATTTTGGATATCCTATTCATAAAAGTTTAGCTTTAAACAAGCTTTCAGACGCAAACTTCATTCCAAACGCTGCAATCTTCCAAAAAAAGTTATTATTATGTTGCATCATTTTTAACGGATAAGTTGCCTAACCTGGATTTAGATTTATTAAAAACATTTCTACCCAGATCAATGCCGCTGCGCAGCTCCTTTTTGCTGATCTGTTGGAAGATGTATAAAGTCTTTACAATCATTACTGCAACAGCCATCAAATTCCTTTGCGCAGTCTTCACATTGAATAAAAAGCAAGTGGCAGGCGTCATTCACACAATTTACATGTGTATCGGCCGGTTTTCCGCACTGGTGGCATTTTGCAATAATCTCTTCGGTAACACGCTCCCCTAACCGCTGATCAAATACAAAATTCTTACCATGGAATTTATTCTCCAGTCCCGATTCCTTTACCCGATTCACATAATTAATAATGCCGCCTTCTAGATGAAAAACATTTTTAAACCCCTTATGCAACATATAGGCTGACGCTTTCTCACAACGTATCCCACCCGTGCAGTACATGATAATATTTTTATCCTTATGTTCCTGCATCATATCCACAGCCATAGGTAATTGCTCACGAAAGGTATCGCTCGGAACCTCAATTGCATTCTCAAAATGCCCCACTTCAAACTCGTAGTGATTACGCATATCAATGATAATCGTTTCAGGATCACTGCTTAGTTTATTGAATGTTTCAGCATCAGCGTACCGGCCTCTATTAGCCATATCAAAATCGGCATCCTCTATTCCATCTGCTACAATCTTATTACGAACCTTGATATCCAGCACATAAAAAGATTTCCCATCATCATCTACCGCAATATTTAAACGCAAGTTATTCAATGCAGTATCTGTTTCATATAAAAATTCCTTGAATGTGTCTAAATTTTCGGTAGGTACACTGATCTGGGCATTGATGCCTTCTTCAGCAATATAGATACGCCCCATAACACCTATATCTGAAAAACTTTTATAAAGGTGATTTCGAAACTGCGTAGGATCAGCTATTTTAAAGTAGCAATAAAAAGAGATGGTAGTCCGGGGCGTGTTATCCTGTAAAATACGCTCCTTCAGTTCCTTGCGGGAAACACGATTGTGTAAAGCCATTATTTTGAAATTTGATCCTGCTTGCCGCAGGAAATTATTTAATAATTGGGCAGTTGCAGGCTGCACCAAATTTCGCGGTGCAAAGGTAAAGTTTATTAATGACTTATAATTTCACAACAGGAAACTATTGGTCAATTTGCCCCGGCACCTACTTTTCTGCAGTTTCCAGTATTAACCGCTGAGGAGTGGAGAAAAGAGATAACGCAGAGCAAAGGACAAATTATTGGTCAATGCAATTCAAGATCGCACTAAGATCGCGTTTGAATCATTTAATAGCTTAATATCATACTCCTGAGTCTGCTCCACGCACTCATTTTTCTATAGTTTACAGTACTAACCGCGGAGAAAAGAGACAAAGGGAACACGCTGAGTGATGAATATCTTGTAATACCTTAAGATGTCAAGAATCATGTAGCCTGCAATTTTGCAAGCAGCTGCTTATTTTATTTTCTTCCTTAAATAAGAAGCCGTTAAGGCAGCAAACCCGGCAACAAGACCTCCTACTACTGCGGTAATAAAAGCCAGTAATACCGGGCTTTGCCCAATGCCCAACATCCCTCCAATTCTATTAGCCAAAATACCGCCATTAGCCGCGTTAATGAACAATGCCAAAATCAACCATAGAAGAAAAACACCAGTAAAGCCTGATAAAAAAGACGAACCCGGGGTTTGAGAAATACATAGGGATATTATAAAGGCAACCAGGGCAATGCTCCACCAGGGCGCGTATAAACCAACAATAAATGATAAGATCGCTATAGCAAGAAGTGATATAAAAAATTTCATTAGCTTTTGTTTACGATTCGAAGTTTAATGGCCGAGGTTCAATGTTCATTACTTACTGGCATTTCCACTGCAGTAGTTAACTCTTAATAAAATTCATTGTCCATTTAACACGGGCATCTCCTTCCTGGCTTTTCTGCATCATCCAAAGCTGGTAATATTTACCTTGCACCCAACTATCTACTGCATTATCGTAAAACCGACTGCCAGGATTACCACTTTGTCCGCCGGGATACACTCCATAGGCTTCTGTTGTTGCCGACATCTGAACGATCATTCTCCAACTTGGACCATGGCTTTTTTGATAGCATTAATTACAGACCCTGCACCACCTACGGATAAATTAGTGCGGGCAAAAGATGGTAGATTATTTTTTAGCAGGTGATAGATGGCGGGTTGCTTGAACAGCGCCCATTCCAGCTTCCCTTCTTTTTCTGTTTGAGCCAACATAGCAGCTGCACCGTTCAGGGAAGCAGTAACCTGGTCGCGCAAGGTTTCTACCTGCGGCGTATTTTTGTTATCCACAAATCCAAGTGCAGTTGAATCTATTTTCAATAGTTCCATCAGCCTTTGCTCTTCCGGAACCGGCACTTTAGTCGCTGCTTTAACTAACTCATCCGACCATATATTTCGCTGCAAACTATCCAACCAAAACTGATAGATAGTTTGTCCCACAGCATTAGGTCCAGCATCAAAGTCCCACCGTTTAATAGTATTTAAATAGGTACGTGCCTCAGGTGTTAGGGCCGCTTCATTAGTATTAGACAAGAAAATGGGCAGCATCTGGCTGGCCAGAATATTATAATTATTGTTTTGCAGCTCCATCATGTTTTGTATACTGATGCTGCTCATGTTACTCAGGAAATGTTCAATGGCATTAGCACGCGGTGTAATATAGGTACCCGGTATAAAGTAAGGATAAGTTCCATCAGCAGGTCGCTGGTTGGCGCTTTCTAAAAATCCACGCTCCGGATTTAATGCATGTGGATTTTCCGATTGAGGGATATAGCCCTGCCAGAGATAACTGCTATCTTGCCCCGGCATAATATATTGCCCCTGGCCCTGCCATCTGTCGGGGAATTTACCCTGTTGCCAGATGGCAATATCACCAGACTTGGAAGCAAAAACAAAATTCTGACCGGGGCATTCAAAATCTTTTATAGCTGATACATAATCGTTGTAATTGCCTGCACGGTTCAGCTTGTAAAATGCGCCACCGTCATCTCCGGTATGATGTGCCATCCACTGTACTGCCAAAGCTTCCTGGTGCGTAACCGTATCTGCATAAGCTCCATCATAAATTACCGGACCGAATATTGTATACGCCACTGTATCAAAAACAGAGGCCTGGCCTTTAACTCTTATTTCTTCAATTCTTTGCTGAGCTGGCTTCCACGCGTTGTTGAACCAGTACTCCTGTTTGGTATTATCTTTAAACTTAATGATATAATAATCTTTCACATCTCTTTGCGAATTGGTGACACCCCATGCAATAGAATCGTTGAAACCAATGATCACAAACGGGCTACCAGGCAGTGTTGCACCATATACATTAGATTCAGGTGTGGTTAACTGCATTTCATACCAAATAGAAGGCAGTGACAACTCCAGGTGCGGATCGTTACAAAGAATAGGTACACCACTCGCCGTTTTGCTGCCGGCAACTACCCAATTATTACTCCCGTTATCTTTATCCTCGGGGTATTGACTCCTTGCCGCCACCGCTCTTTGATTAAGAAAATAAGCTGAATCTACATTTTCCGGCAATTGGTAATCGTGCATAGGTTTGGGGAAAGTGGTTCCTTTCGGTACAATGGGATGAAGAGAATCAGGCACCTGCGGATACAAAAGATTAAATTGTTCAGAAGTTAGAATGGCACGAAGGCTCGTATTTTCCAGGTCATGTTCTGTTCCCGAAGAAAGCATTTTTGCCATCATTTTTAACAATAACATAGTTCTGAGGTTCGTCCACTGCTCTGGTTTAAAATTGAGTATTTTATACTCCAGTGGTAGTGTGCCTTCTGCCAGGGAATTGATATAGGCATTAACCCCTTTTGTATATGAACTATACCTCGCCAGCGTTGGCGCATCCTGTTCTACCACATGAAGGGTATTTTCTGCAGCGAATTTCATTCCCAGCCGGCGTTGCTCCTTATCATAGTTGATCGCAACAGGGCCTGCTATTTCACTGGCTCGTCCTTCCGCGGCTTTCGTTTGCAGATCCATCTGGAACAAGCGGAATTTAGCATGCAGGTACCCTTGTATGAAATACAGGTCTTCATCATTTTCTGCAAACACGTGTGGCACCAGCCTTTCATCAAAATATACTTTGGCATTTCCTTTCAGATCTGCCTGCAAAATATCGAGGCTATAATTGAAAGCCGTGTCTTCAGCATTTTGCCAGAAACCTGTTTGAGGACTTAGAAAACTACCGAGAGGCATCGGCACTTTGGTGCCAATAGGCCGGTTCAGTACGAATATCAACAAAATAGTTATCAATAAAGAAAAGCAGAATGGCAGCAGTCTCATATCGATCTTTTAGGAAAGATAAATTATTTTTTGTTAGTATGCATTGATAAGAATCAGGATGTACAAATGCCTACCGGAATAACAGGGCTTGTGCGCAGCGCAATTCTTTAAAAACAAAACCGCCATCGCGGCGGTTTGTTATACTATTCGTTAATCCAGTCCTATTTCAAAATGGCGTTCCGGAATTTCTACATCCATAAACCCTTTTTTCAGCAAACGGTTTTTAAAGTCCAGCTGCACATCGGGCTCACCATGCACCAGGAACAACTTTTTCACCGCTCTTGGATCCTGGCAGGCCAGCCACTGGCTCATATCTTCATAGTCTCCATGAGCGCTCATGCTTCTTATCTGACCGATCTCGGCGTTCACCTGTCTTTCTGCACCAAATATGCCCACTTCCTTCATGCCCGACAAAAGTCTTGCCCCTAAAGAGTTGGGCTCACAATAACCCGTCATCACAATTGCGTTTCTTGAATTCTCTACCGTGTTATTGATATGGTGTTTTACGCGCCCTGCATCTGCCATACCGCTGGCTGATATGATCACCATAGGACCGCTTCTAAAATTCAGTGCTTTGGAATCTCTTACATCTTTAATATAGGTAAGTCCCGGGAACATAAACGGATCATCATCGTTCTTCATCACGTTCTGAATACGTTTATTAAAGTATTGCGGAAAACGCTTCACCATATCTGTAGCCTCAATGCTTAGGGGACTGTCTACAAAAATGGGAATTCTCGGTAACCGGTTTTCCAGGTCCAGCTGGTTTAGGAAATAAAGGATCTCCTGCGTACGGCCTACGCTGAATGCGGGCATGATCAACTTTCCTTTCCGATCTACACAAACGCGTTGAATCCAATCGAGCAACTGATCGGGAGTACCGGTAATATTATCGTGCAGACTGTTGCCATAAGTAGATTCCATGATGATATAATCTGCCTGCGGAAATACTTCAGGGGATCGCAAAATGATATCGCGATAGCGTCCCAGGTCGCCGCTAAAGGTGATCCGCCGTTCCTTGCCATCTTCGTTTATTTTAAGATGCACACACTGGCTACCGATAATATGCCCCGCATCGGTAAACATACATTGCACGCCCTCAACTACATCAAACCAATCTCCATATTCTCTTGGCGTAAAGAGCGGGATAGTGCTTTTTGCATCTTCTATCGTGTACAATGGCTTTAGCAACTCAGGCAAACCGGTTACGCGTTTTTTCTCCATAAAACGCGCATCACTTTCCTGTATTTCGGCGCTATCCATCAGCAAGATAGCAGCCAGCTCCTTGGTTGCCGGAGAGCAGTAAATATTTCCTTCAAATCCTTCGGACACCAATTTGGGTATCAATCCCGAATGATCTATATGTGCATGTGATAAAATCATGGCGTCTACTTCACTACTTACAAAACCAAAATTCCGGTTCAGTAGTTCTGTTTCATCGCCCATGCCCTGGAACATACCGCAGTCAAGCAATATCTTTTTTCCATTCTTTAATGTTATTAAATGTTTGGAGCCAGTCACTGTTTGTGCAGCTCCGTGAAAAGCAATTTTCATCTGTTTAATTTTTTGTATTTTTTATGGCCAGATTATTTAACTGTTGGCAGAAAAGTAATTCGCATAGCTACCAGCATTTCATTCTTGTTTGATGTTTATTTTTTCAAAAACTTTTCTTTCACCAACCACTGTTGCAGCTCACTCATCCAATCTCCTGCTTCTTTTTTATTATACATGCCGAATCCATGTCCTCCCTTTTCAAATAATTTAATCTCCGTTGGTATTTTATTCTTTTGCAGCGCCTCATAATATACAACACTGTTTCTATAGGGAACCCCTCCATCATCTTTGGCATGAACCAGGAACGCAGGCGGCGTTTTTTTATTAACGAGTAACTCGTTGGAAAACTTCTTTATCTTTTCGGGAGAAGGTTTTTTACCAATCAGATTATCGCGGCTACCGGTATGACCAAGGCTATCTGAAAAACTGATAACAGGATATACCAGAACCGAGAAATCGGGCCGTAAGGAAACATGCTTATGGTTTTCAATCACCTCCTGGTTGTACCTGGTAGAAAGTGATGCCGCCAGGTGTCCCCCGCAGAAAAGCCCATCACACCTACTTTTTGGGATCAACTCCCCATTGTTTTGCATTTTGCCGGATCAGCTGAATGCCACGCTCTGCATCCTGCAAGGGACCAATAGTTTTATCCAGCATGGTGTGGTCATCCGGCAGCCGGTATTTTAAAACGAATGCCGTAACACCCCATTGATTTAATACTTTAGCCACTTCATGCCCCTCGTGTGTAATCGCTAAAATACGATATCCCCCACCCGGACATATCAATACAGCGGTCCCGTTTGGCTTTTCAGGCCGGTACATAATGATTTCGGGCGACACTACCTGGCTTACGCGGGTAATACCGTCTGCAGCAGTTTCGCTCTTCTCAGCCAGATCTGAAGTTTTGCTGTTAGGTACAACATCATAAAGTTTTATTGTTTCCTGTGCATGTAACATACTCGAAGCTAATATCAGGATAAATATAAGTCCTCTTTTCATTTGGCATCTTTTTAAAAGTGCAGATCATGAAGATAATAAACCTGATAACAAAAAAGCAAGAAAATTTATACCTCGAATTGAGTTTTAACGTCGTTCCAGAAAAGATCGAGTTGAATGATCCGCTCCTTAAAAAAGAGATGATAACCGGCCAGTGTTCTTTATCAAAAACGTTCACGCCTTCTAATTGCATGAAGATGCGGGAAGCGCTGCTACCATCTTCATCGTAAAAATTCGGTTGCCAGATCCAGGACTCTCCCAATACTCCCTCCAGATAACCTTTCAATAATTCCATTTGCTCGTATACCAGTGCCCGGCTAGCGGCGTCTGGGTGTTTGATCTCTATTGCAATGGTAGCTTCCCTTTTAGAAGCATCCATCCGGAAGTAGATATGGCGGATCCCTGTTTTGTAGTTAATCCAGTTAATGGTAAGGTGTTCAGCGTTTTTCACCGGCTTCATATACAGGCCAAACTTAGTCCAGAATTCTTTTTTAATATTAGAGGCTTCTGATTTGCTGTACATGATGAGTAATCAGTATGAGTAAGGAGTACTAAACAATGAGTGATGGCTGGTGTTTCAAGTAACAGGGTCTACACGCTCTTCGTTCGTACTCTTCTTCTGTAGTTTTTAAAAAGGCTTTGCCAACGAAGATTTAATACGCCCAGTATTCCCTCTTTTACAATACCCTTGTTCATTTTAGATTGTCCTTTGGTTCTGTCCTGGAAAATAATAGGCACTTCTTTTATTTTAAAACCCAGTTTCCAGGAGGCAAATTTCATTTCTATCTGGAAGGCATAACCAACAAATGTAATACTGTCAAAATCGATGCTTTCCAACACTTTTGCCGTATAGCACATGAAACCGGCTGTGGGATCTTTTATGGGCATCCAGGTGATGATGCGCGTATAAAGCGATCCACCTTTAGATAAAGCAATTCTATCAGCTGGCCAATTAATAACCCCACCGCCTTTTACATACCGGCTACCAATCGCTACATCAGCACCCTGGTTTTTGCAGGCATCATACAATCTTATCAAGTCCTTAGGATTATGAGAGAAGTCTGCATCCATTTCAAAGATAAAACCATAGCCATTCGTTAACGACCATTTAAATCCATGAATATAGGCGGTACCCAGGCCCAGCTTACCTTTTCTTTCTTCTAGGAAAAGGCGACCTGCATAGGTTTGCTGCAATGTGCGTACGATATCCGCAGTGCCATCCGGAGAACCATCGTCAACGATCAGTATATGAAAGCCACCCTCGAGCTCAAATACGGCTTTAAGAATACTTTCAATATTCTCCCTTTCATTGTAAGTAGGTATGATAACTATCTTATCCAAGAACAATCATAATTAAATCAGCAATAAACAGCAAAGCTACCTGATGAATAAAAGTTGCTACAACAACGTCATCATTCAGTCCCGCACTTCCGGCGAAACTAGAGTTTTAAGCCTTTTAACTTGGTACGTGTAAATATTTCGGTCAGTTTTTGCTTGGTCTGCTGAGGAAAGTCTCCACGCATCATCCAATCATAATACTGGGGTTCCTTGGTTAGTATTTCGGCAATAGACTGGCCTTTGTATTTACCAAAATTGAATACTTCTACACCATCCTGCATGATAAACCTGCGGGCAAAATCGACCACCTGTTCATCACCTAAAAACTTATTAATAGAGTCGATGGTAGTACCCAATTCGGGGTAACGCTCCAGTTGCGCCACTAAAACTTCATGGGTGGCGGAAGCGTCTGCTTCTGCAGAGTGAGCCGACTCCAGCACTTTTCCGCAATAAAATTTATATGCTGCTGATAAAGTGCGTTGTTCCATTTTATGAAAAATGTTTTGCACATCTACCATCCTGCGACCTTTCATATCAAAATCAACACCTGCACGCAAAAACTCTTCTATCAGAAGCGGAATATCAAAACGATTAGAATTATATCCAGCCAGGTCGCAATCGTCCAATACCTGTTTCAGCTCCTGTGCCGCCTGTGCAAAAGTAGGCGCGTCTTTTAGCATTTCATTGGTGATACCATGAATCTCTACAGAAGTTTTAGATATAGGCATTTCAGGATTGATCAATTTCCTTTTAACGGTTTTCGAACCATCCGGCAGCAACTTCACAATAGCAATTTCCACAATCCTGTCGGTTCCCAGGTTCACCCCGTCGTCTCCAGATCAATAAATGCTATAGGCTTGGTAATTTGTAACATATCAATATTTAAAGGCGGCTAAGATAAAGAATCTTGTTCTGAAGAATGCAATTTTCCTGTTAAACAAAACCTCAGTTTTAGCCTTTTATGGTAAGTTTTTTCAAAAAACCAGCTTTATCCCGGTTAAATAGGGCAACATGTATTTGTATGCCAGGCCCGTAACAATAGCCATAGTGATGCTTAGTAAAGTACCAATAATAATATACTCTGTTAGTTTCCTGTCTTTGGCCTTGGATAAATCGCTAAAACGTAAAATAGATTTGGCTGCAATAAGAAAACCGATTGCCGACCATTGATTCAATACTACAAATAAGAAAACGAGCAACCGTTCAATCATGCCTATATATTTCCCTGCTTTTGCAAGGGAGTCTTCGGCGCTATCATCCTTTACCTTCCAGTTATCCATAATCACCCGCATTATTATAGATGCCGTATAAGTAACCATAATCACCGCACAGGCCAGGAGCAAAAGTTCAGGAGCGAACAGGAAAGACCAATTAATGTCCGTTCCGGTATATAAAACAGCCACTAACAGCAATACTAATACATGAGCAACCTGGTCGGCAAAAAACAAATATCCCTCCTGCCACTTACCCTGTAGTTCCAGCTTCAGCCAGTCTATAAGGTAGTGGCTTATTACAATGAATAAAAATCCCAGCCAGTAGTAGGTGTCAAATTGTAAGGTTATAGCCAACAAAATGGCGTGGATGGCAATATGCCAATACAAAAAGGGCGAGCTGCTTTTTCGTCGCTTTTTATCCCTTACCCAGGATGTAGGCTGTAGAACAAAATCACCCAAAAGGTGTGCTAAAAGCAGCTTTAGGAAAAGTGTTATCATAGTTGGGCAATCCTGGTTTGATAATATTTATTTAGTTTTTAACCTCATCATAGCCCCCTCTTTTCAGGGCTTCACTGATGCTGCTCTGCGTTCTTTTTAACAAAACAGCCAGTTCACTCTGATTTTTTTCCGGATTTTCGATGCTGGTTTTAATTACAGTTGCTACCGTTTCACTCCAATTATTCATCACAAGCAGGGCCAGGCTGATCATGAGATTTAATGTGTCATTCAAGTCTGTATTTCCAATATCTACAACCAGCATTTGCCTGCCCAGTTCATCGAAGCTGCTGCCGGAGCGGATAAAAGCATCCCCGTTACTTCTGTCACTTTTTTGCATCGGTTTCAATCTTGCCCACTCCTATCGCCATGCGTACATCCAGATTAGCCAGTTGCTTTATAGTACTTTTTACATGAATAGCGGCCTGTAATGCCAAGTCCGGTGTCAACCGCAGTTGAAAGCTATCTCCCCGGTACAATTCCCAGTTCTTTGGCTCTTTACCATATTGACTTAACACCGCTTTCAACAGGGGCTGCCATTTGTTGGCTGTTTCCGTTCTTGAATTTACAATATCGCCTGTAATTACTGCAATCATTTTTTGTTGTTTTATCACCGATCCTCACACTCCGAAAAATTTGCAACCTCTTAAAATGCTGCTTTCCCTTTCGCAAATATCGGCTATATATCCGATATATCAAAATATCGGCTCTTGAGCCAATAAAATAAAATATCGGCAAAATAGCCGATAAATACAATTATCGGCATGAGAGCAAATAAAGCATTGGTAACTTTAGAAGCGCAAGGCATTGGCACAAACTGTAAATAATTTTCAATTAATTGAATAAAATCTACAATTCTATTTAATTAGTTTCTATATTTGCCGCGCAATGACATTTAACAATATACATATCCATCATCATTTTACAAACTTACAGCAGTAAGCCGGTGGTGCTATGTATCAACTTATATAAAGGCTTACAGTTTGTAAGCCTTTTTTATTTTCAAAACCAGGTGATCAAAAAATAAAAACAAAAAAATGGAAAAGCTACGAATCGCGGTACAAAAATCAGGCAGGTTAAGCGAGGACTCCCTTAAGCTACTGAAAGAATGTGGTATAGGTGTACCGGCAGGAAATAACCAGTTAAAAATAAGTACGGAAAATTTTGATGCAGAGATACTGTTTTTGCGTGATGATGATATTCCTGAATATGTACAGGATGGTGTAGCAGATATTGGTTTTGTGGGAGAAAATGTAGTTCTTGAAAAGAATAAAGAAACAGAAATAGTAGAGCGCCTGGGATATGGGAAATGCCGCTTATCCATTGCATTACCCAAAGGTAAAAAACCCAAAAACATACAGGCTTTAGACGGCATTAAAATTGCAACCAGCTACCCGGTTATACTGCAGGGGTGGTTGAAAAAGAATAAGCTGAAAGCTGATATTCACGAGATCAGCGGCTCGGTAGAAATAGCGCCGCGCATAGGTTTGGCAGATGCTATTTGTGATTTGGTAAGCAGCGGCAGCACGCTTTTCAGCAATGAACTTTACGAGTATGAAACCATCCTGAAATCGGAAGCAGTTCTGATCTCTGGCAAAAACATTTCTAAAAAAGAACAGCACTTTTAGAACAGCTTTTATTCCGTATCCGTTCAGTAAAAAAAGCTAAGTATAACAAATACGTTTTGCTGAATGCGCCCAATAGCAGTATTGAGAAAATTTGTAAATACCTGCCCGGCATCAATAGCCCCACCATTGTTCCTTTGGCTAAAGAAGGATGGTCTTCTATTCATTCGGTAATCGGTGAAAATGATTTCTGGAATGTAATCGAGAAAATAAAATCGGCAGGTGCAGAGGGAATACTGATCCTGCCAATAGAAAAGATCATAGAATAAGTAAACCAGCATGCCTGAAAGCATGGCAGGTTTAAAATTGATTAGTTAAAAAGACCTCTCTATAAAACGGTTCATTTTATTTGCTCATCCATCAAACTCACATAATTTGAAACTCTATAAATACCCTTCATCTAAAGCCTGGCCCGCCATTTGTCAGCGGCCCATGCAGAATAGCAATGCGATACAAACTACTGTTAACGCTATTATTTATGATGTAGCCAACAATGGTGATGCGGCATTAAAGAGTTACGCAGAAAAGTTTGACGGAGTAATGCTCAAAAACCTACAGGTGTCGCCAAAAGAAATAGCTGCCGCTACCAAGCATATTGATCCACAGCTTAAGAAGGCGATACAACAGGCCAAAAACAATATCCAGAAATTTCATGCTACACAAAAACAGGCGGTAGTAAAAACAGAAACCACCAAGGGCATTGTATGCTGGAGAGAAGCAAGAGCCATTGATAAAGTAGGGTTATATATTCCGGGAGGTTCGGCCCCGCTCTTCTCTACCGTTTTGATGCTGGGCGTACCGGCGTTGATTGCGGGATGCCAGGAAGTAGTTTTATGCACACCACCCGATAAAAACGGCAAAATAAACGATGCCATTTTATATGCGGCTTCTATTTGCGGTATTTCAAGAATTTTTAAAACCGGTGGCGCACAAGCTATTGCTGCAATGGCCTACGGAACGAAAACCATTCCGGCGGTATTTAAGATATTTGGTCCGGGCAACCAGTATGTAACAGCGGCCAAGCAGATTCTTCAGACCAAAGTGGCCATTGATATGCCGGCAGGTCCTTCGGAGGTTTTGGTTATTGCGGACGAAACATCGGTACCTGAATTTGTAGCGGCGGACCTGCTGGCGCAGGCTGAACATGGCCCTGACTCTCAGGTAATACTGGCCTGCACCACTATTGATATTGCTAAGAAAGTGCAGGCAGCTATTACACAACAGGTAGCAGAACTGCCACGCATGGATATAGCACTCCATGCCTTACAGCATGCCCGGTTCGTTGTCTTAAATACAGTGAGCGATGCTATCGCATTCTCCAATCTATACGCTCCGGAGCACTTGATTCTCGCTTGTAAGACCAGCAATACGATTTTAAAACAAATCACAACAGCCGGTTCTGTATTTATAGGCAACTATTCGCCAGAAAGTGTGGGTGACTATGCCAGTGGCACCAACCATACATTACCCACGAACGGTTATGCAACGGCGTACAGTGGCGTATCGCTGGATAGTTTTTACAAGAAGATCACTTTTCAGCAATTAACTAAAGATGGCTTGCATAACATCGCTAAAACGGTTACCACAATGGCTGAAGCAGAAGGATTACAGGCCCACAGCAATGCGGTTAAGATCAGATTATAAGGCTCCCCGACAATGAACGATTAATTTTACTACCATGGATTTCAATTTAGATTACCTGATAAGAGACAATATTAAAAACCTTGCGCCCTATACCACAGCGAGGCATGAATTTACCGGAGAAGCCAGTGTAATGCTGGATGCTAATGAGAATGCTTTAGGCTCACCCGTAACGCTGGATATTGGAAGTTTACATGAGTCGCTGAACAGGTATCCCGATCCTCTGCAGATTGGCTTCAAAAAACGTATTGGCGAAATTAAAGGAGTACCGGTGGAAAATATATTTGCAGGTAATGGCAGCGATGAGGCTATTGATGTGTTGATGCGCATTTTCTGCGAACCCGGTGTTGATAATATCATCACCCTTCCCCCAACTTATGGCATGTACGGTGTATGTGCCGCTATTAACAATATAAAGGTAAAAGAAGTTCCGCTTAACAGCGAGTACCAGATGGATATACAAGCCATTGCAGACGCGATTGACGACTTTACCAAGATTATTTTTATCTGTTCGCCTAATAACCCTACAGGAAATAGCATCACCCGCCAGGATATAGAAATTATATTGAATAATTTTGACGGCATCGTGGTAATTGATGAAGCCTATATTAACTATGCCCGGCAGAAAACATTTGCGCAGCAACTGATGGATTATCCAAACCTGGTAGTAATGCAAACATTATCTAAAGCCTGGGGACTGGCTGCTTTGCGCCTGGGTCTTGCCTTTGGAAGCAAGGAGATCATCAACCTGATGAATAATGTAAAATACCCTTACAATATTAATGAAGCTACACAGCAACTGGCATTACAGGCTTTAACTAACGTGGAGCAGGTAAACCAGTGGACAAAAACAACTATTGAACAACGTAGCTGGTTAGAAACTGAGTTAACAAAAATCCCACTCACAGAAAAAATATTTCCATCAGACGCGAATTTCCTGCTAGTTAAAATAACTGATGCACAGCATGTTTTTACCTATTTGCAGTCAAAAGGAATTATTGTAAGAAACCGTAATACCACTAAAGGGTGTGAGGGGTGCCTGCGCATTACCGTAGGTACAGCAACAGAAAACCAGGCATTGATTGAAGCATTAAAAAATTATACTGTTTAAAAAATGAAAAAAGTTTTATTCATAGACAGGGACGGTACATTGATTAACGAAGCGCCACCCACCTACCAGCTGGATTCGATCAAAAAATAACTTTTTATCCCGGAATGTTTTCCTGGATGGGTAAAATAGCCCGTGATATGGATTTCGAGCTGGTAATGATCACCAACCAGGATGGCCTTGGCTCAGATAAATTCCCAGAAAACACTTTCTGGCCTTACCAGGAGCTGGTAATGCGCAATTTAGAAAGTGAAGGCATTCTATTTGATGAGGTGTTGATCGACAAAACCTATCCGGAAGAAAATGCGCCTACACGTAAACCTGGCACCGGATTACTTACCAAATACATTAACAATCCTGAATACGATCTCGTTAATTCCTATGTAATTGGCGACAGGATAACGGATATACAACTCGCCAAAAACCTGGGCAGTAAAGGCATCTGGCTGAATCTGGATGAAGCCTTAGGAGCGGAAGAGGTTTCAGATACATTAAAAGAACTGGAAACTACCATTGTGCTGAAAACAAAAAGCTGGGAGGATATTTACGGCTTTCTTCAGCAAAAAGAGCGCATTGTTAAACATACCCGCAATACCAACGAAACTAAAATTGATATCGGGATCAATCTCGATGGAACGGGTATTTGCGAAATAGAAACCGGATTGGGCTTCTTTGATCACATGTTGCATCAATTAGGTCGCCACAGTGGTATTAACCTTAAGATCATTACTAAAGGCGACCTGCATATTGATGAACATCATACTATAGAAGATACTGCCATTGCGTTGGGAGAAGCTTTCCAGATGGCCCTGGGCAATAAAGCTGGTATTGAGCGGTACGGATTTTTACTCCCCATGGATGACTGCCTGGCACAGGTGGCAATCGATTTTGGCGGGCGCCCCTGGCTGGTTTGGGACGCCGAATTCAAAAGAGAAAGAATTGGCGAAATGCCGACAGAAATGTTCTATCACTTTTTTAAATCTTTCAGCGATGGTTCGAAGTGCAACCTGAATATTAAGGCTGAGGGAGAGAATGAACATCATAAGATCGAAGCTATTTTTAAAGGATTGGCGAAGGCGATTAAAATGGCGATCAAGCGCAGTCCTGGTAATGAGCAATTGCCTAGTACGAAGGGCATGCTATAGTGTAAGGTTAATTAGTTGACAAGTTGATTAGGTAACTGGTTGATTAAATCAACCAGCCAAATAGATTTATTGATTATGACAGAAAATACGAATAGTAGTATTTCAACCAATGCAGGCAACGGTGATAGAATTGTAATTGTAAAGTATAATGCAGGCAATATACAATCGGTTCTTTTTGCTTTAGAGCGAATTGGCGTTCAGGCCGTGGTTACTGATGATAAGGAATTGATATTATCTGCCGATAAAATTATCTTTCCCGGCGTGGGAGAAGCCAGTACAGCCATGAGTTACCTGAAGGAGCGTAAATTAGACCAGGTGATACGCTCGGCGAAACAACCCTTATTGGGTATTTGCCTGGGTATGCAGTTGCTATGTAATCACAGCGAAGAAAATGATACGGAATGCCTCGGCTTGTTCGATGTTGAAGTAAAGAAATTCACTAGTGAAACTTTAAAAATTCCTCAAATTGGCTGGAATAACATAGAGGTAAAAGACAGCCCGCTTTTTAAAGGAATTGCGAATAATAGCTACTGCTATTTTGTGCACAGCTATTATGCCGAGCTAAATGACAGCTCTATTGCTACGGCGAATTATGAAATTGATTTTAGTTGTGCATTAGCAAAGGAGAATTTTTATGGCGTACAATTTCACCCGGAGAAAAGTGCAGAGACAGGTGAACAGATCCTTAAAAACTTCCTAGCACTTTGATATGGATATAAGAACTGTACCCTTACCCGAAGTGTGGTCGCTAAGACACTCGGTAATGTATCCTGATTACTCTGCTGATGTAGTAAAATTAGAAGATGATGAGCAGGGTATGCACCTGGGTATTTATAAGGCTGGCGAGCTCGTTTCCGTGGTATCCGTCTTCCTGCAAGAACGGGAAATACAGTTTCGCAAAATTGCTACCCGTAAAGACTGGCAAGGAAAAGGGCTGGCCACTACCTTATTGAATTATATCAACCATTTAGCACAGCAAAAAAAAAGCACAAAGGCTTTGGTGTAATGCACGGGTAAGCGCTAAAAGCTTATACGAAAAAATGGGCATGCAGGCTACAGGCCAATCCTGGCAGGCATTGGGACAGGAATTTATAGTAATGGAAAAGAAACTGAATCAACAAACAATGGAAATTATACCCGCAATTGATATTATAGAAGGCAAATGTGTACGCCTGAGCAAGGGAGACTACGCGCAGAAAACAGTATACAATGAAAACCCGCTAGAAGTAGCTAAAAGCTTCGAAGATGCCGGTTTAACAAGACTACACCTGGTTGATCTGGATGGAGCCAAAGCTGGTGAGGTGAAGAACTGGAAAGTATTGGAACAGGTGGCAGGAAAAACAGGTTTGAAGATAGACTTTAGCGGCGGCATCAGCTCGAACGAAAGCCTGTCCATTACCTTTAACTCTGGAGCCGCTTATGCAGCAATTGGAAGTGTGGCTGTAAAAAATGAAGCGTTGCTGATCGGCTGGTTTAAGGTTCACGGGGTTGAAAAATTTATTCTGGGTGCGGATGTGCTGGATGAAAGAATACAGATAAAAGGCTGGACCGTAGCCACCGATATCAACATCATCGATTTCATTAAAAATTATGCTTCAAAAGGTGTGCAGCAATTCTTTTGCACCGATATCAGCAAAGACGGCTTACTGCAGGGCAGTTCTAATGACCTTTATAAAAGATATTGGAGAATGTGGAAGGTATCAGCCTGATCGCTAGTGGAGGCGTATCCTCTATAAAAGATCTTGCAACACTTAAAGATGTAGGATGTTCGGGAGCGATTGTGGGAAAAGCGATTTATGAAAACCGGATATCTTTGGACGATTTAAAGAACTTCAATTAATCACCAATGCTCGCAAAAAGAATTATACCCTGTTTAGATATTAAAGACGGAAGGACTGTTAAAGGTACCAACTTCGTGGAGCTCAGGGATGCCGGGGATCCTGTAGAATTGGCGATACGTTACAGCCAGGAAGGCGCTGACGAATTAGTGTTTCTTGACATAACAGCTACTGTAGATAAACGTAAAACCTTATCAGACCTGGTAAGGAAGATTGCCACCCATATCAATATCCCGTTCACCGTTGGCGGCGGCATTAACACGGTGGAAGATGTTTCTGTTTTACTTGAAAACGGAGCTGACAAAATCTCTGTTAACACTTCGGCAGTAAAGCGGCCGGAGCTGGTTGCTGAATTAGCCAAAAATTTCGGAAGTCAATGCATTGTGGTGGCAGTAGATATTAAACTTTTCGATGGCGTTTGGAAAGTGGTCACACATGGCGGCCGTACTCCTACTCCACTTCTTGCAACAGAATGGGTTAAACAATGCCGGGACCTGGGCGCCGGAGAAATTCTTTTAACCTCCATGGAAAATGATGGTACCAAAGCCGGCTTTGCGGTTGACATCACTGCAGAGATCAGCCAATCTGTTAATATTCCGGTTATCGCTTCCGGTGGTGCCGGCTCCATGGAACATTTTCACGAAGTATTTACCCGGGGATGCGCAGATGCAGCACTGGCTGCAAGTATTTTTCACTTTAAAGAAATTGAAATCCAGGATTTAAAAGAATATCTTCAAAAAGAAAATATTGTTGTGCGCTTATAACGCCGTATAGTTCATTGTAAATAGTAAATCATACACTTGCCTGTCGACAGACAGGTCTCAAATCATAAAATAACTATGTCTCCTGATTTTTCAAAATATAGCGACGGCCTGATGCCGGTTATCGTACAAGATGCACACACACTGGAAGTGCTGATGCTGGGCTTTATGAATGAAGAAGCTTTTGCAAAAACACAGGCTGAAGGAAAAGTAACTTTCTTTAGTCGCAGCAAACAGCGCTTATGGACCAAGGGAGAAACATCCAATAATTTCCTCCTGGTAAAAGAAGTGCTGGTTGACTGCGATAACGATACTATCCTAATCAAAGCAGCGCCACAGGGACCCACTTGTCACACGGGTGATATCAGCTGTTTTGGGCAAGCCAATGATCAATTTTCTTTACAACAGCTGGAAAAAGTGATCATCGACCGGAAAAACAATCCTTCCGAAAAGTCGTATACGGCCTCTTTATTTGCCAAGGGTATTAATAAGATCGCACAGAAAGTGGGCGAGGAAGCAGTTGAAATTGTTATTGAAAGTAAGGACGACAACAAAGATTTGTTTCTGGGAGAAGCCGCCGACCTGATGTTTCATTACCTGGTATTATTGCAAGCCAAAGGTTTTTCACTGGCAGATGTATTGCAGGTGCTGGAAAGCAGGCATAAAAAATAGAAATAAAAGAACGACACAAAAATCCGGGCTAATGGTCCGGATTTTTGTTTTACACCAGGTTATCAATTTACATGGATGTTGACATTTGAACATTAAAATAAATTATTATATATTTGTATTAACTTTCACCCTGAAAAGGATTGCTTATGCTTTGTATGAAACCATAACCATAAAAAAGGCTGCTGTTGTCTACAGGATATTTTGAATCGATTAGCTTATAAATTTTAAAACAATGATCAAACAGGCATTACTCGGCGAATTCTTATATGAAGCCGAAAATACAAGAAAGCTATTAAATGCTGTTCCGGATACTGCTCTTGAGTATCGCCCACAGCCACATTTATGGTCTGTAGCACAACTGGCTTCGCATATTGCCGAAGTATATAATTGGTATGAATCTACTTTCTTGCAGGATAATTTTGACATGGCAACCTACAAGTATGACAAAGGCGATATCAGCAAAGCATCCAACATTCTGCAAAAATTTGAGGAAAACCTGGCAAAAGCAAAAACGGCTATTGAGCAGTCAGATGAGTCGCAGTACATGAATACCTGGACGATGCATGCCGGCGGCGCGCCACTGATGCCGCCTATGCCCAAAGTACAGGTTATTCGAGGTTTTCTTTTTAATCATTTGTATCACCATCGTGGAGAAATGATTGCGCACCTTAGAGCTTCGGGTAATACAGTACCTGGTTTGTATGGTCCTACCTACGAACAATCAAAAAATCTTAACGACGTGCACCTTACTAAACCATTAATTCGTTCATTTTAAAATAAGAATACAATGGCAACGGTAAATGTTTACTTAACTTTTAATGGCAATTGCAAAGAAGCTTTCGATTTTTATAAATCTGTATTTGGCGGCGACTATCCGTATGTAGGTACTTTTGGAGAAATGCCCCCGCAGGAAGGAATGACAATGCCTGATGAAGACAAAAACAAGATCATGCACATCAGTTTGCCTATCAGTAAAGAAACCATGCTTTTAGGCAGCGATACCGGTGGTGAGTGGTCGGCTGGTTTTCAAAAAGGCAATAACTTTTCAATTTCTATTAATGCTGATAGCAGAGAGGAAGCAGAAAAATTATTTAATGGTCTTTCGGCAGGTGGACAGGTAACCATGCCAATGAACGATACCTTTTGGGGCGCGTACTTTGGTATGTTTTCCGATAAATTTGGTATCAGCTGGATGGTGAACTATGACGATCCCGCAAAAGCTCAACAATAATATTTGCCTACTTATATCTTACAAAAAAAACTCCGGTTTGTGTTGAACGAACCGGAGTTTTTAAATATAGCCATTGAATTTTCTATACCCTGTTGGCCGTAGGTTTTAAATCTGTCAAACCTGCAATTTTAATAGGCTGCCCGGTTTGAATACTCTTTCTTGCCGCAACACCAATTAATACGGACATCACCCCATCCCTTACCCCTGCCGAATGTTTTAAAGGATCGGCTGCATTAGGATTTACAAAGATTTTATCGTGCAGTCTCTTGTCACCACCTCCATGACCGCCTCTTTCGCTGGTAACATTAATTGTTTTAAAGTTCTCCCAATTCTTAAAGAGAATCACAGGCTCCACAGCTATATCTTCTTTTAAATTCTGGTTCATTTCTGCTGCATGCAATTCCGCCTGGCTCAGGTTTTCATTTTTGAAAAACGGTATATCTGTCCATGCTTCAATGCGCCCCTTCTGACCGTTAAAGGCCAACCGCCATCCCTCGAATGGAGAATAGGTAGTAAGGGAATAATTAACAATCGCTTTATTGGCATATTTAATTTGCGCCGACATCTTATCATAAATATCTATCTCGTTGCGAAACAGGCAGGCGTCCCGCAAGTAACCATCATGTTTCTCATTGTCAACATACAGGCGCATATCATGATTACTTTTGGTAATATCCCAATAGTACTTACAATCCTTTTTGTGATCGCAGCTACGGCAATTTTTAGCCCGGTAAGGGCCATTCTTTCCATAATGTTCCAGGGCGCCATAAGCAAACACTTCCTCAGGGTCTGAATCCAGCCACCAATTCAACAGATCAAAGTGGTGTGTTGCTTTATGTACCCATAATGATCCTCCGCCATTCATCAGTCCATGCCATCTCCTGAAATAAGAAGCGCCATGGTGGGTATTCAGGTACCAGTTGAAATCTACTGACGTTACTTCGCCAATGGCTCCTTCTGCCAATAGCTCTTTTATTTTCGTAACATAAGGACCCCAGCGATAATTAAATCCAACAATCAGCTTTCTATTAGATGCTCTTTCTGCTGCAAGTATCTGCTGACATTTATCTTCATCAATGGTCAATGGTTTTTCCGTCAGTACATCGCAGCCATATTTTAATCCTTTGATGATGTACTCATGGTGAACGGCGTCTTTTGTTGTAACAATAATCAAATCGGGCTTCTGCTCTTTAATCATTTTATCAAAGTCGGTGAATGTGGGACAGGATGTGCCCATAAACTTTTTTGCATACTCCACCCTTCCCGGGTTGATATCGCAGAGACCTACAAACTCCAGTTTATCGGGGTATTGCTCAATCAATCGCTTACCCCAGAATGAGATACCTCTTACACCGGTTCCCACCAGTACCAGTTTTAGTTTTTAGTTGTACTGAACCCATACAGCGGACTGGTTAGTGCGGTGCCAGCAGCCAGCATACTTAAAGAATACAGGAATGACCTACGGGATTGATTTTCCATTTTTAGACAGCTTTACGTTAGAAATAATATAGTTTTCGATCATAGCATCTATTCCGATTCGAGAGTTACCCGCTTATTAATGGCAATAAAATAAGCAGGTGGAATGGCTATGTTGCTTCAATATATCACATAAAAATTGCCTGCTAACGAAACCAGCCGAGAAAATGTACGCAAACGTTCCCGAAACCGGGCTGGTAATTTAATTGGTTGCTTTGTTCAGGGTTGCGTACCTAGGGCACGCAGCAGCTCTTATTGAACCTACCACTATCAATATCTTGTCCTTAAAGGACAAAAAGCGTTATCAAACTATTACTACAGCAACGTTTATTACTCTATCGAAAAAGCCTCCTGTTATTTAGCAGGAGGCTTTAAGAGCTATTGAATTCAATAATATTAAATACCGATCTTCTGTTTAATATTTGCCGGTAATGCTTTTTTATTTACCATTAGTCCTGTTGTTTTATATTGTACATAGGCTTTGGTCACGTATAAAAATCCTTTGAAATCATTGCTTTCACCCCATGAGTTTTTAACCAGGTAATAGTCCTTACCGTTCTGATCTTTGGCCATGCCAACTATATGCATACCGTGATCATCGGTAGTTCTCAGGTTCTCCAACCCTTTCTGCCTTAACGCAGCAGTAATTTCGGGCTCAGGCTTGGGGCCATTAAACAGCTCTTTCTTTTGCTCGTCGGTCAATCCACCCTTATAGTTCTCCGGATCTTGAGGAACAAAAGCTACACCATTAGGCCAGCTGAAAAATGGCTCGGATACATCTGTTCCCCAGGCAACGGTATAGCCCTGTTTTAATGCATGATCAATGATATTCGTGAACTCCTGTGCGGGAATATTCCAGTCCCACTGAAAAGCCCAGTTGTCAGGCACCATCATCATGGCTTTCTGCCAATAGGGTGTATTATTCTGAGAAATGAATTCTATATAGTCATCCGGGTTCAGGCCCACTACTTCCTTTGCAAAGCTTACAGGAGTATATTTTTTTCCCTTGTACTCAAATTGCTGAGGTACTGCTCCCAGGTACTTATCAAGCGAATCCTTAAAACGTTCCTTCCAGGTAAGATCAACAGTTCCTGTAAGATTTTTTACGACAGAATCCAGCATAGCTTTCAAACCGGTTTGCATCGCATTAAAATTATTTTTGGTGGTGCCATTTACCAGGCCGGTATAATTATCATAGGGAACAATACCGTATTTGGCATACATATTCACCACGTCGTGTGGCTCACCTCCATCGCCCCAGCTTACGGCGCCGTTCATTCTTACAAAATTGTCGGCCTTATCAATATAAGAGCATCGCGCGGTGTATATCTTGGCGAGTGGAACCGGTGTTCTGCCGGCTTTGATCATCTCCGACTCCAGGAAAGAATTGGTTGAATAACTCCAGCAGGTTCCGGATGACCCCTGGTTCTCGATCGGCGTTGTTGCCAGGTCGATAGTTCTTTTAAAAGTATAACCTGCCTTACCCTGGGTCTTATTATCGCTTATTTTTTTAATAAGGTCGTCCTGCGCATGTAATAAACTTCCCATAGCAAAGGACAGTGAAACAGTAAATAGAAACTTTTTTGTCATAATGTATTCTTAATGTAAAACGAAAAACAACATATACAGGAGGATGAAAGTACCAAAAACCATCATTTTTACAATGAAATTGTGATGAGCGGTATACATAAAAAAGAGGCGGGTCTCCCCGCCTCTGCTATTACTTTATCATTTTTTTATTTGTACATTTCTTCTCTCAATGTCTTTACCCTGTCATCTGCCAGGTATTCATCAAAGGTCATTAATCTATCAATAATGCCTTTAGGTGTTAACTCAATGATCCGGTTGGCAACTGTTTGCATAAATGTATGGTCATGGCTGGTTAATAATACCACACCGCTGTAAGCCGTACATTGTTCGTTGAAACTTTGAATACTCTCCAGGTCGAGGTGGTTGGTGGGCTGATCTAATACAATAACGTTAGGATTTTGCAGCATCATTTTGCTGAGCATACACCTTACTTTCTCTCCTCCGCTCAACACATTTGTTTTCTTCATCACATCCTCACCGCTGAAAAGCATTTTACCTAAAAAGCTACGGAGGAAAGGCTCATCCACATCGGTTACATGAGGCGGCACGTACTGGCGCAACCAATCCATAAGACTTAAACCTTCTGTAAAGAATTTACTGTTTTCAATAGGAAGATACGCTGAAGTTACTGTAGTACCCCACTCGTAAGAGCCTGAGCCAGCTTTTTCTTCACCATTAATGATCTGGAAAAACTGTGTTACGGCCAAAGGATCTTTAGAAATAAATGCAATCTTGTCGCCTTTATTTACACTAAAAGTCACGTCATTAAATAACACACGATCTTCGGTAGAAACTTTCAGCTTTTCCACATTCAATATCTGGTTACCCACTTCCCTTAATGGCTGGAAAATAATACCGGGATATTTCCTGTAACTAGGCTCAATCTCTTCAAAATTCAATTTCTCCAAAGCTTTTTTACGGCTGGTGGCCTGCTTGCTTTTGGAAGCGTTCGCACTGAATCGGGCAATAAAGTCCAATAAATCTTTACGCTTTTCTTCCATTTTCTTATTCTTGTCCGTAATCTGGCGCGCCATCAATTGCGAGCTTTCATACCAGAAAGAATAGTTACCTGTAAACACTTTTACTTTCTGCCTGTCTACATCAGCTACGTGCGTACAAACCGCATCCAGGAAGTGACGGTCATGACTCACTACCAATACAATGTTTTCATAATCAGCCAGGAAATTCTCCAGCCAGCCGATCGTTTCAATATCCAGACCGTTGGTAGGCTCATCCAATAACAGGATGTCGGGGTTACCGAATAAGGATTGTGCTAACAACACCTAACTTTCATGTTAGAAGGAATATCCTTCATCAGCATCTGGTGCATATCATCGGTTACACCCAGGCCATTTAAAAATGAAGCTGCATCGCTTTCGCTTTCATATCCGCCCATTTCGCCATACTCAGCCTCCAGTTCCGAAGCTTTCATATATAGTCATCTTCAGTTGCATCAGGGTTGGCATAAATAGCATCTCTTTTTTGCACGGTATCCCACATTTTTTTATGCCCCATCAATACCGTATTCAAAACTGTTTGCTCGTCAAATTCGAACTGATTTTGTTTTAATACCGCCATACGCTCCCCCGGCGTAATGCTTATGGTACCCTTATTAGGTTCTATTTCTCCGCTTAATATTTTTAAAAAGTAGATTTTCCGGCCCCGTTAGCTCCAATCACACCGTAACAATTCCCTTTGGTAAAGTTCAGGTTTACATCTTCAAACAACACGCGCTTACCGTAAGCGAGTTTCAGATCTTTTACACTTATCATTACTAGACAATTTTTAAGGCTGCAAAGGTAGCCTAAAGTTGGAAGGATTAAAAGTTTTATCCTGCTAAAACTTAGCGGTTGAAAGAATGGTCTTGCTCTGTTAGCGAAATAGCTTTTATCTGAAAAATTTTAAATAAATTAATTATTTAAACCCTACTTATTCAACTAGTTACCATTTATTTAAGAAGATAAATTTCAAAAACCTCATTTTACCTCATTTCTTACAGGTATATTGCATGCTGCAATAACATACTTATGAAACTGATCTTACCCCTACTTTTTTCGTTTTTGGCACTATCAGCCGCTTCTCAATCCATAGATCTTGCTACAGAAAAATCAATTATCAGGGAAACGCTTTGCCAGTACCTGAATACCAATCCTAATTCGGCAGCCAGTTATTTAAGAACCAACAAAGGGTACCAAATGATGAGGGATTACCATAATATGGCCCTTGCTTTTGAACCAGATTCTGCTAAACGGAAGGATATTTATAAAGACATAGCCGACTTTGATCATTATGTTGATTCTGTGACGCTGCAACTTCAAACTCAAAAAGTAATGGTTCAGCTAACTGATACCATATACGCTTATCAATATGTTGCCGGAAGCAAGGATCTGAAGACAGAAGCCGGGTGGCAAAACAATTACCCGAACCTGGTGGATGATTTTCAAAAAAATGCCCTGCATCGTTTTGATACGGTCATTGGTGAAGCATATATCGAACTGGTCAAACAACAGATCCATTATAAGGAGAAGAGTATCCCAATTGAACTGTCGTCTTTTAACATAGATCATTACCAATACCAGAAAAAAGCAACAGACTGCGATAAAAATGAGTTTTGCCTGCAGGCAGATAAAGTATATCGTGCGGTTTTTAATGCAGATGGTACGAAGGGCTGTTACCTGTTCTCCTTTTTATGTGGTGATGATAAGATTTGCAGGAGCTTTATCTTTATCAAGAAAGAAAATGGCAAGTGGGTGTATGTTGATGACTATCCTACGTGGATCATTGACGAAGCCTGAAAACACCGGTTTAGTGCAACGCAAATACCATGAAAATTTATAAAAAAGCAAGCAGGCTTTATGTTGAAATTGAAAATACTAGCGTCGGCACTAATGTTATTATTGGTCATTATACTGGTGTTTTGGGTTATGGCCATCATTAAAAAAAAGCAAAGGACTATTTCTGGTTTCCCTGCTTGCTTTTTTCACGTTGGTTGGAACAGGCATTTACACCCTTCATTATACTGTAGACAAGGGTAAAGAGGTAACTACCAAGCTCGCTAAAAACATTATTGATCCGTTCTTTCCCTCTTTTGACAGTGACCGGGCAGATACAGACGCCAACCTTAAAAACTTCCGGCACTTTCTGCAGGTAGCTATTACGCCAGATGTGGAAAATATTTATTGCTTTGATGACGCCATCGGGCAGGATGCCGATTACATGTTTTCCTTTAACTGTGACAGTACAACAGCAGGGACCATCATCAAAAAACTAGATTTAAGCAAAGACAGTTTAACCGGAGATAATCCTGAAGGTATGCAGCACGACTTCCCCTGGTGGGATAAAAAAGAATTCGGGAACTAACCGGCTACCCTGGCACAGCAACACGCAAAAAAGAATCTCCACAAGCGGCTCTGGTACGATACTATTTACCGTAAAGCTTATTACTTTCAATATAGCTTATAGTCACCACTTTAAACAATCAGGTGAATTGAAAGGTAAAATACTTTTTACTACAATGGCGGCAGGTAAACCGGGCTATTTCTCTTAAGCTTTCCGGGCTTCCATGAACCCTGAAGTCGTACATCGAAGCTCTCCCTTTTACTCCTTCTTCCCAGTAGATATCCTGATCGCCGACCAGGTACAGTTCATCATCATTAGCGGGATAGCCCGTAAATTCAGTGATGTCTTTGCAACATAACGGCCGGTCTACACGTTGCAAAAACATAGGAATATCTGGTGTTTTCCTGCTCTTGCTTATTAAAGCTTCGATAAGCGTCCATTTCATATCCTCCGTTAACTGATCTAACGAGTTTACGTATTTTTTATGGCTCGTATATAATCCTGTTCTCCAGTATGTCTTAATGGCTTTAAGCCGATACAGGTTGCGCAGGCTGCATAAATATCATCATCAGTTGTTCCATCCGGAAGCGTCAATACCCCCTGATAACTATATAAATCTACATCTGTGTCTTCACAAATGTGACACTCATCATAGTACTCGTCCAGCTTTTCTAAAGCCTGATCTGCAATCAGCTCAAATATTTTCCCCATAACCGTTTTATGTGTTGATATTCTCAAATGTAAAGAAATGTATGGCAACACAGCTTAATGAGCAGCTCTCAAAACGGCTGGTGTATTTAGCCCCTGGACAAACCCGGTTTTTGGTATTTCATAATCCAAGAAGGAAAAACCGGTTTATATCGCTTGGCTGGATGGTTGGGGTAGCAACGGCCTCAAAAGTCTCATGGTTTGCAACGGCTGACATCGCCAAACTCTCTTCCCTGGTGTTGAATAATATCCATTTCCGGTGGGTTGAGCTCGGGCATACAATAATGTTTCCTGTTGCATACCAGATACAAAAAAACGAAACCCGGCTCTTCGAGAGTGGCTGCATTTACAATTCGCAACTGAGGTTTTATGATTCGCAAAATAATCCCCCCAATATCGAGGTCATCTGCAGGCTATAATGAGATGATCTACTTTAGTGGTTACTGAAATAAGATTTCATCTAACTGAACGGTGTAAACTTCTTTCCCGTTATACTCATCATATGTGATTTCTATAGTTTTAGGGGAAGTAAACTTTATTTTCTTATCACAACCGGTAACACAACTCTCAATATATATAGGAAAGTAAAGCTGCTTCTGTTTGTCAAAACCCAGGATATTTCCTCTGAAAAAGAAAGGATCCTAAACCGTTCATTTTCTATAGAATCAGTAACACTGGCGTGTGCTGCGGTAAGCTTAAAAATATTATCCTTATAATATGTACTGTAAATGGGTTCAGCAATACCCGAATGTCCGTTTGCCAAATGATTACCTGCTTTATTATCTGCATTCCACTTTTGCTCGTAGTTGATAAAATGCCTGGCGTCCTTTTCAGCCTTTGTTGCAGGCAGGTACACCCATTTACTTTTATTGGCATATTGCTGCAGCATTGTCTTTATCAAAGGATACTTCTCTAATAACGGAGCGGGTTTAAAAGCGCCATCGATACATTCGTAGCACCTAATGGAAGATTCACCTTCGTAAACGAGCGTATAATGCTCGAGTGTGTTTACATCAACCAAAATAAAATTGACCGTTTTTTCAGTAATAGCCTGTCCCTTAAAGGTTTCTTTAGCGGTCATTAGCAGGTAGTGGTTATTCCCGTTAAGTTTTTGTTCCATACTCGCAGAATCGATACGGGTATATACAAATTCATTATCGAGCAGCGTATCTGTTTTGATTATCTTTTTATCCAGGTATTTGGTTACAATAACCTGGTTTGCATCTCCGACAAGAAAAAAGGGATCACGCTCCGACTGTTCGGAAGCAGAGACCCTTATCACTTCACCACCTATGGTATTGAAACTATAAAGGGCTGGAGGATACTCTTCCTCCCCATTGGCATCTCCGGCATTGCCTTCAAAAGGAACGTCGGCTAAAACAGTGTCTTCTACAGTCCCTCTATGCTCCTTCTGCTGATCGGCACAACCAGCCATCAGCATTAATAGCACAAAATATACTAAAACCTTGCCCACACGATTAGAAAAAAACGAACCTGTTTCATTTACCGGATTGCTTCATTGAATTCTACAAGATTAAAATTGGGGTCATTTTTTATAAACTCATAAAACATCGCTGCATGACCAACGCCTACAATTATAACGATATTTCTGTCTTTTTCTGATATCTGGTTTTATACATTGGCATACATGATCAAATTATCAGGATGATACTTTTTCGAAATCGCAGTTGTCTGCTCTTCAAGTTCTCTTTGCCTGGAAGGAGCTATTAGATCTATATCTGCTAGTTTACTTCTGTCGAACCCCGAACTATTAAAATGATTGGAACCTATTAATATCACATTTGTTTTTTGCTGCGAAAAGCAATTGTGAACAGATGTCAACAAAAATAAAAACGCAATCCCTGTTATGCTAATCATTGTCATTATTTGCCATGTCAATCTACAGTGCCTATCAGAATGCATCAATATTCAGCAGCAGTTTTTGATATCACAAACTTACAATAAGTCACTAATTAGTGACGGAAAAAAGTTAATTAACTTTGATCATGATTCATTCTCAATTGACGGAATCATTTTTTTATGAAACGAAAAATAGTTGAGGGGCCTATCAGAAGCAAGGAAAAAGTAAACAAAAACTACTGAACGCCGTTGGCAAACTGCTCAAAACAAAAGGCTACACGGCCTTAAAGGTGAACGACATTGCCGCTACTGCAGGTCTGGATAAAAAACTGATATATAATTATTTCGGCGGTACCGACCAATTGATTGATGAGTATATCCGTAATCATGATTTCTGGAGTAATGTTATTGATGTGCCAACTGAAATCACCGACGGTGGCGAAGCTTTAACCAAAGAGATGCTATCGTCGCAGTTTGAGTATATGTTCAAAAACAAAGAATTCCAAAGAATCATCATCTGGCGTCTTTCTGAAAGCCGGAAATCTTTGAAAAAGCTAACCGATAAACAAGAAGAAAACGGAGAACGGTTGTTTCAGGCAATTGTTGATCCTCACTTTGGCGATAAAGCAAACCGATATCGGGCGATTACCGCTGTGCTTATTTCCGGGCTATATTATCTAAATATGTACCAGGCTGTTAACGGCAGCATTTTTTGTGGGCTGGATATGAAAAGTGAAGAAGGGAGAAATGAAGTAAAGGAAGCTGTGAATTTTTTAATAGAGCAGGCTTATCAGAATTTATAATATCCCAAGGTAATTGTATAAACCCGTCTTCTCCTGTTTACCAACACCTGTGACCGCGTTTTTCTCATTTAAATATTCCACCGCTTCGACCAGATGAGCTTATTTTTTCGACACCCGATCGGGATAACACAACTTAACTATCGGGATGTTTTTATCAACTAATCTATATCGATTCTGCCGATTTTGTTATTTCCCCAGTTTTTGCGCTACAAACTGTAGAAATGCCGACTGTTGGTCCACAAAGAGATAATGGGAGCAGTTGCTGATCATCTTAAAATTTTTGTTTCCAACAATATTTTTCAAATGTGAAAGTTGCGTAGCAGAAAATACACCATCTTCTTGCCCGTATATAGCATAAATCGGAACCCCTTTTTTAAGTATACTTCTTAATACCGGCTGGTTATCCAAATTATTCGCGGTTTCATTTCTATAAAACTTGATGGGGGATTCATGATTTCTTACATTGGTAGCATAAAATACACTTTCTTCAAACGCGTCCCGCAGGTTTTTACTGTCTGTTGTGGGATTTGGCATGTTGAAGAAATTCATTTTACCAGCCATTTCATAACACCGTTTACGGTAATCGGCTGTATGCTTCCCTAACAGCTCAATCGCAGCGATTTCAGCAATCTTTGTGCTATCATTTTTAAAATGTGTGCTGGCTGATTTCAAAATATGATCATAGGTTTCCTGTTGCGAAAACAATGCGCCAGCCAAGATAAAAGCACTTACTTTTTCCGGATGCTCCTGTACAAATAGTGTTGCAATAATGCCTCCAAAACTATGAGCCAGGATGACGGCTTTATTTAAATGATATTTTTCATAGATGCCTAACAGGTCCCGGAAACTTTCCTTAAAAGTCATTGTTGCCTCTTCATCTTTTGAGCGCCCTTCTCCACGTCTATCATACACTATGACATAGAACCCGCGATCGGCCAAAGCCTGGGCTGTGGTGGCTTCGAAGAGGTTTGAATTACCACTGGGTCCGCCGTGAATAAAAATGATAGCTGTATTTTGTGGGCTACCGTAATCTTTCGAATAAATCACCTGCGCTTTTATAGAAAAACAGATCAGCGTCATAAAAGCTGCAATAAAAAATTTCATTGGATATCTGGATTACAAAGTTTAAAACTTTTGAACTTAATGCTCAGTTTTAGCAAACTGCTATTTAATACGCGTCACTCCCTAACTTATACGATCTGAAGATATCAGCCGTGCAACTTTCTTTTGACCCTGTTTTACTGATCAGAAATTCAAATGCAGGCTCAAGTCCGCTCAATACTGATTTTTGACCTTGTTGGTTGGTGATTTCAGTTGACTGTACAATTTGTCCACCCAATATTTCTACCTTATACCAACCGTTCTCGAGTTCGATAATGGGTAGCTGATTTGCCCGGGCGAATTGTATCTTTTCAGCAATACGTTCGTCGGTAAAATTGTTTAAAATCCACCAGGTAAATAACATGATGCTGCCGCTTTCGACTTTCAAAATATACCCGCTTTGGCGTAGCTGTAGTTGATTACCGGGCTTCAGTAGCTCTGGTGTTTCCGATAAATTGAATATAATAGTATAGGGATAGTTGGCTACATCCGACAAAGGGATCATCACACCATCTGCCACTACCTGGTCTCCTGACTCGCGGGTTGTAAATTCTGTTGCCAGATCATCCGGTAAATTGTGTGTCTTTTTATAGTTGTTTAGAGCGACTAGGTCACCTAATAAAAAATAAGAAAGGGTATCGTTTAAAACTTCGGAAAACCTATAAATACTCATTGCCGTGTTTTTCGTAGCCTATACAATTAAGAATCTGCAAATAAACAAAAGCCATTTCAATAAATAAATCATGTGCAAAAATATTCTACCATCTAAGTGGGCGGATCAGATCTGAGTCCGGTATTCAACGGTTAACACCGATCCAGGTTTTCATTCCCGGTGACACTATTACTTTTACTTTCCTCCCAACAACATGATCCAGGCCGAAGCGCTGGATCGTTATTAGAGTAAAAAAATATAGTAAAATTCAATTTAGGAAGATGTAGATGATACTATTTAAAAGTCCACAATGAACCATTTTTAGTATCCCTTTTGTTCAGCTGGCCGTCGCCTGTTAGCTTCTCCAGTTGTTGCTCTGCATCAGCACGGGGTATTTGCATAAGCTCAGAAAATTCTTTTGCAGTAAGGGATGGATATGTTGAAAACAATGCTGTCCATTCCTTATTGTATAACTTTGGGGATAAGGCAGGTAACAACTGTTTAATTGCATCGAGGTAAGCGCCATAAGGTTTTGAACCATATACCACCTGTCGCTGTCCGGCTGCATCCGTGAAAAACATAGTAGGAAAACCCCTTACGCTCCATTCACGGGCTAGCTTCAGATCTTCCTCAAAAAGTGTCTTGGCCTTACCACCCTCGTAATCTTTTTTGAGTTGCGCGGCATCCAGTCCCACTTGCTGAGCAGCCAGCTCCAGATGTTCCCAACGGGTGATATTTTTCTTTTGTAAGAAAACCATTTCCCTGATCACGCGCAGAAACGCAACGGCTTTACGGTGGTCCTGCATTTGGGCAGCTTTAAACGCGATAGATGGCGGATAAGACGATGGCAAAGGATCTTCCAGCCATACATTGCCATCGATAGGCATATCATAATAAACACTTACCTCATCCCAGTGATGGGCTACATCAGAAGGTTTGCTAATACCTCCGCTATTGTAGCTCCAGTCTGGCAATAATCCACCCATGCGATAATCAATCTCTATACTATCTCCATATTCGAGCTTCAGCTTTCTCAATTGTGGTTCTATTCCCCAGCAGGAAGAGCAGATGGGATCGGTAAAATAAACCAGCTTGATGGGTTTCTCAGTGTTGGAAACCGGCCCGGCACTATCTGAGGTTGCTGTACTTCCGGGTATTTCACAAATGCCGGTTTCGGGATCGCATAATAGCGGATTGTTTTGCTGCTGCATATTTTTTCCATTTTGAGCCTGGCATTGCATACTGCCTGATGCCAGTAAAATAATTAAAAGTAAATAAGCCGGTTTCATTATTATTAATGTCCTATGCAATTTTTATAGATTTGCACAAAGTTGCCTGTTATATACCAGGCAGAAAATAAGTCAGATTTTTATGACTACTCAAATAGCTATGGAAGAGAAAGAAACCTGTCCGGCACAGGCGCTGTTAAAAATGCTTTCAGGTAAATGGAAGCCGGAAATATTTCGCCTGGCGATGAATGGCCCGTTGCGTTTCAGTGGGTTACTTCGTGAAATACGCGGCGCCAATAAGCAAAGCCTTTCGGTTGCATTAAAGGAACTGGAGGAAACCGGTTTGCTGGAAAAAACAACCATCAAAATAAAGCCGTTACATATAGAATATTACCTTACAAACAGGGGAAGGACTTTTATCCCGGTACTACAACAATTAGAGCATCTCGGTTAGCGTGAGATAGGCTAGCTGGTTAAGCCTTTGTTTCTTTCTTTAATTTTTTTAAAGATTCCTGGTATTTTTCTGAACCCCGGCATCTTTTTCCTGCGTGCTTAATGCTTTCACTGCCTGAAGCAATTTCTTATAGTCACTTGTTTTAAGTTTTAGTATTTCCGCCAGCGCCAATGCGGTGGCCCAGCGCACTACGGTACCCGAATGAGTAGCGTTTACAAGCAAACAAAGGGTCGCCTGTTTTAAAGAAGAGGGAAACAACTTCGCGATATTACCGATCACCCTGGCACTCTCCCATTTAATACGCGGCTCATCTTCCTGTAAAGTAGCGGTTACAAAATCCAACAAGCTTTCATCGGCCAGTTCAGGTTTATGGCGGGTAGCCAATTCTAAGATTTCAATACAGGTTGCTTTATCTGTTGGGTTACTTGTTTCAGCAAAAGCCAATAATTCATGTACCGTTAACTCACCTGTCATCAACCAGTTCCCTGCCTGTGCTGTTTTCGCTTTGGCTTTTATTGATTTATCGGCAAATAACGTAGTCAGGTTCATTCGTTTGGCTGCGGACTTTTAAAGATAACTTTCTACTACCGATTTAAAATCGCCAATATTAAAAGGCTTGGCAATGAAGGAATCTGCACCTGAATCTTTTTGCCATTCATTTTCGTGAGCTGACATCAGTACAACCGGTACATGGCTGGTAGAGGGATCATGTTTAATATGCCTGCAAAGCTCAAGACCGTTACCATCCGGTAACATAATATCCAGTACAATAACATCGGGCAGGGTTCTACTCATTTCGGCATTCAATGCAGCTGCAGTAGCGCACATTTTCAGTATGTAGTAATCTCCGGTTAAAATAAAACCAATCAGCTCTCTTATATCGTTGTTGTCCTCTACAATTAAAATCTTCTTCTTTTTCATTTTTTAAACTTACTGCTATACTATAGGGGGCAACATTGCCCGGGGCAGAACAAAACTGAAAGCAGAACCTTTACCTGGCGTGCTTTCTACATTAATTGTTCCTCCGTGACGCTCGATTATTTCTTTGGTGATGTACAAACCCATTCCTAAACCTGGTATATTGAACCCTGGCTCTACGGCTCTGAAAAACTGGCTAAACAGTTTGTCTAAAACCTCGGGGCTGATACCTATTCCTTCATCTTTGATCTGTACTTCTACTGAGCTACTTTTACCACACAGCACTATTTCTACGTTTCCTCCCTGTGGTGAGTATTTTATTGCATTGCTAACCAGGTTATCGACTACCTGCTCTATCCGCAGTCGATCTGCGCTCACTTCCATTGAGCCACTGTAATACAATTTTAATGAATGATTACTATTGGTTGCGTATAAGTCCAGGCATTCCTCAATCAACAGTCTCAAATCAAATGTTTCAAAATGCATGCCCAACTTGCCCGCCTGTAGTTTAGAAAACTCCACCAGGTCATTGATCAGCATGGTTAATTTGTCCACCTGTTTAATGCTGCGTTCTACAAAAAGCCTGTTCCGCTCGCCACCATCAGTATGTATTTGCAGCAACTGCAAAAAGCCTCTCAGAGAGGTAACGGGCGTTTTAAGCTCATGAGTAGTCATCGCGATAAATTCATCTTTTTTATCGCTGAGGCTTTTCACCTGTTGATATAATTGCTCCAGCTCGTTGTGCGCTGCAATTTTCTCAGATATATCGCGGGCTATTTTGGAAGCACCAATAATTGTTTTTTCTTCATTCAGAATGGGGGAAACAGTAAGCGAAATGGGAATAAAGTCCCCATTGCGGGTAACACGGATCGTTTCAAAATGCGAAACGCTGTTACCTTTCTTTATTTCACCAATGATATAATCCTCCTCAGCCAGGCGCTCCTGTGGAATAATGAGTGAGATGTGGCGACCTATGGCCTCTGATTCTTTATAGCCGAACATCAGAGCCGCTGCATTATTCCAGCTGGTAATGATACCGTCGAGTGTTTTGCTTACAATTGCATCATCAGAATTATTGACAATAGCTGCCAACATTCCCTGTTTTTCTGCTGCCTCTTTCTGCCGGCTGATGTCCCTGGCAATTTTAGAAGCTCCGGTCACAATACCTTCGCCATTCTTAATGGGTGAGATAGCTAATGATAAAGGAATTTCTTTTCCTGATTTAGCCCTGCGAATGGTTTGAAAATGTTGGATCCTGCGTCCGTTGCGAATCTCATGAATGATAAAATCCTCTTCATGCAATCGATCTTCCGGAATGATCAATGATATATGCTTACCTGTTGCTTCGGATTCCTGATACCCGAAAAGAGTGGTTGCTGCCCGGTTCCAGCTGGTAATAATACCTTCAAGCGTTTTACTCACAATAGCGTCTTCCGAAGAATCCACTATCGCAGCCAGTAATGCTTGCCGCTCTTCAGCAACCCATAAAGGCGTCGATTCGCTCATTAGGTAAAACTAGTTAAAAAACAATTAAAAAAGGTATGATCTTTTGATATTCAACGATTTCCAGTCCACAACATTTATTAAAGAAGTAATTATTCAGAACAACAACCTTTTACTCCCAAGGCGATTCAACAAAATCTGAAACGCGGGCGTTCAAAAAACCCCATGTGGAAACATGAGGGTGTATGCGAAAACTATTAAGAAAAACTAGCGAAATACTTATGTTACTTTTTGTTTTTTAAACTGCGGGACATTATTTGCAGATTTTTCACCAACAGGTGTTGCTCCTGCTGCCCGGCTGGGTATAACAACTCACCCCAATAACTCATGCTTCTACCTTTTACCCGGTTTTTTCGACCTATATCCGGTGTAGGAGCTTGTTTAGATTGTAGTTTATTCATTTTCATTTGCTCAATTTCACATAATCAACAACAACATCAATGCCTGTATTAGCTTAAACTAAAGATTTTGTAATCTTTTACTTACAAGCGTTTTATTAATTAGGATATTTCGTTATGAAAAATTCTACGTGGGAAATATTCTACAAGTTGTAGGTGATTATTGATACTCTTTCAAAGAAGTGTCGGCACTAAGGACTGGTTTATTCTCTAATAAATTTCTTCAATGTATGTGCATTGTTAAGCGCATCTCCAACTGTATTGTTAAAGTAGATATACACGGTTTTGCCTAGTCTTAACCAGTCATTGGCATATTGTGCATATTCATGTAAAAAAAACTGATCGTAGCTCCCTTTGTAGTCTCCATTAGGTCCATGAAAACGCAGGTAAATTTGGTCCGCATTTAAATCCGGCTGCGGAGACTCGCTACCCCATTTGTCATGATATACCATCGAAGCGTTGTAATTATTTAAAAGTTCGTAAGTCTCATCGTTGTACCAGCAAGGGCTTCTAAACTCTACTGTCAGCGGCCAGGTTGCTTTAGAAATTTGCTGCAAACCGGAAAGCAGGGCCTTTACCTTTTTGAAGAAGCCACATTTAACAGATGCAGGAAATTGCACCAGCAGGCATCCAGCTTTTTCAATTGCGGGCGCTATCACTTCAAAATACTTTACCAGATCAGCCTTACTGAAATCAAGCGCGCTAGCATGGGTTATTTGCTTCCATAGCTTAAACGTGAAACGGAATTCCTCAGGTACCGACTCACACCATTGCCCAATAGTTGATGGCCGGGGTAACTTATAAAAAATTGAGTTTACTTCCAGGGAATTGAAAATGCCGCCATATACCGCCAACCTGCTTAAGCCCTGCAATGCCTCAGGATAGGCCTGCTGGTTTCTGTAGGGCAATACAATGCCACTGGTTCCCATATATAGCCTTTCCCGACTCATAACATTAATATAAAATCAAAGCTTATGCCATACCAGGTAGTTTAAGACCAGAGCCTTTTAGCCGTTGCAACAATATCTCCTGAAAGGTCATTTTTGTGTCAACAAACCCGTGTGCATCAATCCACAGGTTCAACATTACTTTATAACCGTCGGCTTCCAGTGAAGAGATACCTATCCTCCTGGGCGGATCATCTAAAATAGTACCTGCATCAGCAATCGCCTCATCTATTGAAGCTTTTACCTGTTCATAATCGATTGCGTTACCAAACTTCATTTCAATATCCAGCCGGCGGTTACCTGAGCCACTCAGATTGATGATCACTTCATTGGATAATTTACTATTTGGTACCACTACTCTCCTGTTATCATAAGTAATAATGATGGTATGAAAAATCCGAATCTCGCTCACTGTACCTTCCTGCCCCTGAGTTAAAATATTATCGCCTACCCGGAAAGGCTTCAAAAAAGAATAAGAATGCCACTGGCAAAGTTTTGCAATGTACCGGAAAGGGCCAGACCCGCTGCTACACCCAAAGAGGTGACCAATGCCGCAAACAGGGTCATAGCAATACCGGCTATTTGCATAACTGCCAGCAATAACAATACCCGCAGCACCACAACGATCAGGCTTCGCAAAAAGGGCTTCAGAGAACGGTCAATTTTCCTGCTTTTCATTACACGACCCAGATAACGCGAAAAGACACTAATCAGCCAAAGACCTATAAATAACACCGCTAATGCCAGCACCAGGGAGGGACCTTTATCAACTATCCAGCCGGAGGCTTTATCCAACCATTCTTCTTTCTTAATTTCAGCCATGCTACAGGTTATATTTTACCAATTCACTTCGTTTATCAGCAGGGTTCAACAATTATCATTCCTTAGTATTCATTTATACGTTAAAATAACATGGGCATTATTAACAGCTATTTCTGTTAATGAGAAGACCCCTGTAGAAACAGGGGTCGCAATCAAAACTAACTGCTTGTGTGAAAATTGACAATTCATCAATTCCAAAAACCATTCCAATAAAAGCTCAACTATCCTGCAAGCTCCATGCACTTGAAATAATCTTCTATGATGCCGGGCTCTTTAATACCTTTGGCGTATTGACGTTAAAAAACAGGAACCGTGCGTAAAAGTTACTTAAGAAAATATCATAGCTTTTTAAAATTCAAAAGAGACTTTACCAGATATAGTATCCAAAAAGTAAAAAGCTACGAAGTCATTCTATTTTGGTTAAAAAGTCGCATGAACCGTACCCAGTTCCTGATTCTTTCGGGTATGCTGGTAGGATGTACTGCAGGGCTTGCGGGCGTGGCACTCAAATCGCTCGTTCATTATATCCATTACCTGATCAGCCATAAAATACATTTTGAATACCAGATCCTCTTCTATATCATTTTTCCATTTTTGGGTATCGTGCTTACAACTGCTATTGTGCTTACTTTTTTTAAGGACAGGACCGGAAAGGCATTGGCGCTATCCTTTATGAAATCGCACAGAACTCCAGCATTGTCTCGTCAGTAAAAATGTATTCCCAGGTGGTGCAAAGTGCTATCACCGTAGGACTGGGCGGATCAGCGGGTTTGGAGAGCCCTATAGCCGTTACGGGATCGGCAATAGGATCTAATTTTGCCCAAACCTATCAACTCAACTATAAGGAGCGAACCCTCCTGCTGGCTGCCGGCGCTACTGCGGGTATTGCATCTGCTTTTAATGCGCCTATTGCCGGAATTATGTTTGCTTTTGAAATACTATTAACCGGAGTGGTTTTTTCGGATTTTGTGCCTTTGGTAGTGGCAGCCATTTGCGGCAGCCTGGTTTCAAAAGTATTGTTGCAGGAAGATGTGCTTTTTCGCTTTCATACCCGCGAACCATTCAACTACCACAACACGCCCTTTTACCTGGTACTGGGTTTGCTTACCGCATTCTATGCCAGGTATTTTGTATTGAGCCCAAAAAGTGGAACATTTTATTGCCCGGCTCCATTTGTCAAAAATGAAAAGAGCTATGCTGGGCGGAGCTGTATTATCCTTACTCTGTGTGACTCTGCCCCCTTTGTTTGGAGAAGGCTATGGTGTGATTAAATCCTTTACCAGTGGCCACGTCGAATTCGTGATCCATAATAGCTTCTTCAGGTATTTTGAGCTTAAAGACTGGACCATTATTATTTTTCTTACACTTATCTGTTTACTGAAAGCCTTTGCCACTCCTATCACTATTTTCAGTGGCGGTAATGGTGGCAATTTTGCACCATCGCTCTTTGCTGGCGGCACATTGGGTTTTCTTTTTGCACAGGTTTGCAAAATGATCGGGCTACAGGACGTGCCAGAAACCAACCTGGTGCTGGCCGGTATGGCCGGGGTAATGAGCGGCGCCTTATACGCTCCGCTTACAGCTATATTTCTGATTGCCGAATCGAGCTTTGGGTACGATCTTTTTATTCCGCTCATGATCGTTTCTGTGATATCCTTCCTGGTAGCCAAAAGATTTTCACCTATTTCTCCAGACCTGAAAAAACTGGCTGACGAAGGAAAGATCTTTACACGCGAACATGATAAGAACCTGATCACCCGGCTACAGGTGGCAGACGTTATTGATGCCAATCCTCAAACCATACCTATTAATGCCTCTATTCATCAATTGCTCAGCATGGTGAAAACGGGAAGTAAAAATGTATTTGCTATCGTAGATAACCAGGGGAAATTAACTGGCATGTTAACATTAGACGACTTGAAACCGGTTATTTTCTCTAATGATCCGGAGTCTTATAGCATTACTAAGTTAATGAAAGAACCACCTGCTATCATTCATGAAGGTGAAGACATGGTGGAAGTGGTACAGAAGTTTGATCAGACGGATGCCTGGCATCTGCCGGTATTGGACCAAAATGGAAAATTCACCGGCTTTATTTCAAAACCCACTATTCTTATTAAGTATCGCAAACAATTGCAAACCTACTCTGAATAAACGGGATATTCCAACAGGAATGACAGGCTTGTTAACTATTTCCTTGTGAAAAGCCTTTCAATATCTTTGCCCAGGCCCTGTATATCCACCGATCCATCGAGGATGCGATTGTGAGCACCGGCAAAAAAATCTTCCTGGATATCTGCCGTCTTTTGCGAAGGATAGATCAACAAAAATTATTCTGCCTGAAGTACTTATCCAGGTAAGAAAATATTTTATCCATATGCAGATTATGTGAAACGCCTTCTTTACGACTGAGCACAAAAGTGAGCAAATCATTTGTTCCTACTTCGCGCCCCAGAACCAACAGGTCTTCCCAACGGGTAAATTCGAGAAAGCTATAGCTGATGGGATTTAATTCATTAAGTGTTTTAAAAACGGCTCCAACTCAGCAGCAGCAAAAAATTTCACACCACCTCCACAGTTTTTGGCAAGCGTCCAGAGGTTAGACAACCAGTAGTAAAATCCACTTTCTTTTTCAGCATGAGGCGGTATTACCACTATATTCTTTTTTATGGTAGAAATAGGCTGTACCGGGTTATATACATAAGTTGTAATTTGTTCATTGGTTAATATGCCATTGATCAAATGAAAACTTTTATCTGAGCTGTACGGCTTTGTGCTATAGCCCATAATAAGATCTGTTATCTTTTTTGCTTTTATTTCGCCGCTTATACCATTTATAATCGTGTCATAACGGATCACTTCTTCAATTTCGATATCCGCAGATGCGCCCGTTTGCGTCGCCAGTTGTAACATTTTCCTGGCATGCTTATCCGATTCATCCGGCGCTTCCTGCTTATTAATGATATTGAGTGCATACATTTTATCAAGAGGCTTATGCCTTCTTATATTAAGGGCTAACTGAACGAGTTGTTCGGTTTTGGAAAGAGTGTTAGTAGCTATAAGAATGTTCATACCCTCACCTTCTTCTGCCGGGTGGCTTTCTCCAGCTTCGGTTTCTTCAGCCAACTGGCGACCTCCTTTTGGGTAACGAATGAAGCAAGGGTACAGGTGATCAATATCACCAGTATGGAACCATTCAATACGTCTTCATTCAACAGCCTTATGGGCACACCGTCTGCGGTTTCAGCAATCACTATATTATACCCAACCATCACCGCGGCCAGCGTAGCGGCGGCCTGTGCTACGCTCAGTCCAAAAATAATACGTAACTGGCTGCGGCTCATCTTAAATGTTTTTGTGGTAGCCCAGGCAGCCAGCCATTTTGCAGCGATCACTCCAAGAGTAAGCACTGCTGCTACTTTTAAAGTACCCATGCTCTTTATAAAAACGCTGAAGTCGATGAGCATGCCAACGCTGATTAAAAAGAATGGGATAAACAAGGCATTTCCTACAAACTCTACGCGGTTCATCAGCGGCGATGTATGAGGTATCAACCTGTTTAGAGCAAGGCCTGCCAAAAAAGCTCCAATAATGCCTTCTACTCCCGCCAGTTCCGCCAGCACCGCACCAAGGTATACCATTACCATCACGAAAATGAATTGCGATATTTTATCGCTCACCACTTTAAAAAACCAACGGGCTATCAACGGGAATACCAGTAATACAATAAGACCGAATGCCAGTATAGACAAACTCAGCCTAACCCAGAATGCCGTGCCTACATCTCCTTTGGTCATACCTACAATGGCTGCCAATACCAGTAATGCCAGTGTATCGGTGATCATGGTACCGCCCACCGTTACATTTACAGACCTATCCTTTGTAATGCCCAGCTTGCTGGCGATAGGATAAGCCAATAAGGTGTGAGAAGAAATAAGGCTACCCAGTAAAATAGAGGTCATCCAATCGAAATGCAATATATAATAGCTGGACAGCGTTCCAATGATCATTGGAATGCAAAAAGTATACAAGCCAAACCCAATACTTTTCCATTTATTTTTTTGAACTCGATAAGGTCTATCTCCAGTCCGGCGAGGAACATAATATACAATAGACCCGTAGTACCAGAGACCACGATGCTGCTATCCCGTTCCAATACACCAAAGCCATTCGGCCCAATAAGCGCACCGGCAATGATCAACCCTATAAGGTGCGGTATTTTTAACCTATTCAATAAAATAGGCGCCAGCAATACGATCAGGATTACGATTAAATATCTTAAGATCGGATCAGATATCGGCAAACTGAGATCGGTAATGTTCAGTAGCATACAGTTCGGTATGAATTTTACAGGTTATTTTTTGAAACAGCAGGACGGGTTATATCCACCTTAAAGAAAGAGTTGCATCCGTCCGCCTGACGGATCAGGCGCTCGCCTGAAAGCTTGTTCAATCCTTCTACCTTCAGACTTACGGTCATAGAAGAAGAAAGTGAGTCTGTGGCTGTAGGCGGTACCGAAAGTTGAAAACCTTCACCATTAAAAGCCCCGACATAGACCCTGATCAGTTTATCTCCCTGCATAGCCCGCACACTTACCACTTCATCTCTTTTGATAAACAGCCAGGTTTCTTTACGCGTATCTCCTACCGCAAAACCAGTGCAGTTCGTTTTAGTGCAAAGCATAGTAACATCCCATGACCCCGACAGCGAATCGGGTAGCGGTAGTGAGCTGCTATCCGTTAACAGAAGAGAGGAATCTCTTATAGCAATATTTCTTTTAAGGCTATCTTCAAAAAGCTGCAATTCCTTCTCTCTCAATATAACCATGCGTTCGCGATCTGCGATCCGCAATTCGCGTTCGTCCAGTTCTTTCTTGCGATCTTCAAGACCACAGCCCAAAACACTTAGCGTTATTATTAGTAAAACAATATTTTTTTCATATACGAGGTTCGTTTTATAAGTTCAGAAAATAAACGTCTCGAAAAAGTAGCCGAGAGCGGGCCGCAAATGTTAGCTATCTGCGATAATGCCTGGCCGCTAAAATAAATACATTATAATAAAAAGCAATAAAAATAACGGCCTTTATTAACGTTTTCGATACCATCGTTTGCACATTATGGCCCGGCAATTATTTAAACATGTCTAGTAAACAACCCATTATGTAGAAAGAAGTCTACTGCCAATTGGTCTAATGTGTCAGCGATAGCAGTTCACAATGCTCATTTAAGGAGTACATTAAAATGGCATGCTGGTTGTTTCTGAAGCAATAGTATATGTCTTCCAAAGTCAGGATCATGGATATTGTAAAGGTAGTCGAGGTAAGCGCTTCTTCAGAAAAAGGATTTGATGATGCTATAAAAAGCTGCATTAATAAAATTGCTCAAACGGTGGGCAATACGGATGCAGTTTATGTAAAAGACTTCAAGTACATTTAAGGGAAAGCGCTATCGAATCTCATGGGGTAATGTGCAAAGTTTCGTTCTGTGTGGTGTTATAGCTTATTTCCGGTATGAACAAATTAATAACGGCAAGTTTAATGCTCCTTCTTTGCGTTGCCGCCTGCTAAAATCGTCAGCGAAGCATCCACTTAAAAGAAACCGGGATTAACAATGAACGCACCTGCAAACCGAATGTTGTATGCATGGTGTATAAAAAAACAAGAAAAGATCTACTGCTAACCAAACCTGCATAGAAATCGCTTAGTTCTCCATGAAATTCCCCAACAGGTTTTTTATTTGTGTATAATTTTTCCTGATTTCCGCAGTATACTTTTGTTTGTCCTCGGTATTTAGGTCATCCTCCTCCAGCAGCACGGTAGCAATAGCAATGTTATTGAGACAATTCTTAACATCATGAAATAAGGTCACCAGCAAAGGATCATTACGATACGGCATATTTGAATTTATCAGGTAAAAATAATAAGATTATGTTGAGCGCAAAGAATTTAGCGCAACCATGGCTATACTTCTACAACCTGTGCATAAAATTCCACAGTTTTTGCATTAAGAACACCTTTTATTAAACTTTGCTTGCTGAAGCCATTTTTTTTGCGTACTTACACTGCCTTACTCTAATGTTGTACCAAACCGCCCGGAATGAAAAGAATACTCATCATAGACGATGACCCATCAACGTGTAATTTACTCGCCTCTTTCTTAAAGAAACATCATTATCTTACCGATACAAGCTTATCGGGCAAGGAAGCCCTTAATCTTCTACAGGAAAAGAAATTTGACCTGATATTTTGCGATTATATCCTGACAGATATAAGGGGAAAAGAAATGTTTGAAAAAATCAAACGGATACAGCCCAAGGCTACCGTAATCTTTATAACGGGTCATGCCAGTGTTCAAATTGCAGTAGACCTGATGAAGGCAGGGGCTTTTTATTACCTGGAAAAACCCTTATTCCCCGAAAAGATACTGGAACTCATGCAATATGCATTTGAATCCAGCGAAGCAACAGAATCATCCTTCTTGTTTAGAGCACAGCAAGATAGCGATGCTTATGTAAAAGGAATAGGCTCTGCGTCGGAAATGTTGTACAGCAACGTAAGCCTTATAGCTCCTACCAATTACAGCGTGATCATTTGCGGGGAGACCGGCACCGGCAAAGAACGCCTGGCCCGGCAGATACACCTGGAAAGCAAGAGAGCGCAGGGCCCTTTTATAGCAGTAGATTGTGGCAGCCTGTCAAAAGAACTTGCTGCCAGCGAGTTATTCGGGCATGAAAAAGGTGCATTCACAGGAGCTGTGCAAAACAAGACCGGGGCGTTTGAGATGGCTGATGGAGGAACACTCTTCCTGGATGAGATCGGCAATCTCTCTTACGATGTACAAGCAATGCTGCTTCGATCAATACAGGAAAAGCATATTCGTAAAGTAGGCGGCAGCCAGGAAAAGCCCGTTAATACACGCATTATAGTAGCTTCCAATAAAAATCTTTACAACCTTGTAAGAGAACAAAAGTTCAGGGAGGATCTTTTTCACCGGCTGAATGAATTTACTATTATCATCCCTCCGTTAAAAGAGCGTACGGAAGATCTGGCTCTTTTTGTTGACTATTTTATTTCGATAGCAGAGAAGGAACTGGATAAAAAATACATCTCCCTTCCCCGGCATCTATAGAATTACTCTACAGCTATCCCTGGCCGGGTAATGTAAGGGAACTCAAGAATTTTATTAAACGTATTTGCCTGCTAACACCAGACGGGAGTCCTATCTCTGAAACACTTATACAACGAGAGCTGGACGTACTATCCTTGTCTGCCCGGGGCACAACAACTGAACTAACGATAGGTGGTGATGCGGAAATACCTGCAGATCTGAACCTGAAAGATGCTACGCAGAAAGCTGAGTATCGAAAGATCATGGAAGTACTGAAACGGGTACAATACAACAAAACAAAGGCTGCGGCTCTGTTAAATATAGACAGAAAGACGCTTTACAATAAATTGAACCTTGAAAAAAGCAGGGACAAGGATAACTAAGTTAAAGCTCTTAAGAGAACGTAAGATGTGTATCTCCTGCACTTCTCTTATCAGTAATAACAAAAGTGTTGGCTCCATCAATCACTTCTTCATGCCACTCCCAATCATCTAAATTAACCGGCAAATGTATTGTGGCAAGGTAATGAATGCTATTAGCCGTAAAGCAAATCTTTTGCACAGGTACTTGCGTACTTTGCGATTGAGAATCATTATCAAAAAGTAATCGATTCATACTGCTTTGTTTAGAAGTGTACAATGTTCATGCAACCCCGACCTCAAATATTTAGCAGCTAGCCCTAACTTTTTAGCACAAAATGACTCATAAAAATCAGCAAATGATATGCCTTTATTTCACGGGACTTTTAAAGATTTGTTTAACAGTTGAACCAGCCTGAGATTGTGATTAAATCTACAGGCAGATGTAGCAAAATTTCTACGATTTGCAGAAAAAAGGAAACACAGCATTTCTCGTGTTTAATCTCGATCAGTTATGTCGAGATGAGGTTAGCTGTGACACCACAGAAAGCAGGTCTTTAATTTCAAAAGGCTTTTCCATTACTGCGTCTGCGCCTGCAGCAGATGCCAATGACTTGATCTGCGGATTCGCTGAAAGCATCAATACAGGTATAGCACTGGTATCGGCATTGGTTTTAAGGCGCCGGCATAGATCCAGGCCGTCCATATCGGGCAACTGCTTATCTAATATAAAAATATCTGGGTTAGAATGAAGCTGCGAAAGCAGGCTACCGGCTGAATGATGCAGACGTATCGTATATCCTGCTCTTTCAAATATAAAACGGGCTACATCCAGTATACCCAGGTCGTCTTCTACAAACGCAATTGTCTTCATATTTATTTTTGAGGGATGGATGGAATGGTAAAATAAAAAGTAGTTCCCTGCCCAAGACTACTGGAAACACCAATTTCTCCATGATGCCGTCTTATAATTTCTCCGCATAGATATAAGCCTAATCCTATGCCAGAACGGCCTGACTCAAGTAACCCCACCGAGCGATAGTATTTCTCAAAAATCTTTTCCTGGTCTTTCTCTGAGATACCAATGCCCTGATCCGTTACCGACACTTTCACCCCGGCTTCCTCTTGCCGGCAATCAATTGTTATAGTACTTCCATGGGGAGCGTACTTTATGGCATTGGAAATGAGGTTATTTAATACCTGTCCCAGAGAAATTTTGTCGCCATATATCCATAATGCAGTACAAGGATGCAGTACAAAATGAAAATGAGGTGCGGCTAGCTGATTTTCCTTTACCTTTTCGGTTATTAGCTCATTAATATCCAGCTGCTCCAGATTTATTGAAAACTCCTGCCGTTCCAGTTTGGTTGTGTCCAATATTGTACTAACCAGGTTCACCAAACGGTCGATATGCAGGTTCATCCTTCCGATCATATCATCCAGCTCTTCCGTATTTCCCTCTTTTAATGTTTGTTGTACCAGCTGCCCATAGGCTTTTACACTGGTTAAAGGCGTCTTTAGTTCGTGGCTGGCAATACTGATAAATTCATCTTTTTGAAGCTCCACTGCTTTTTGCCTGCTGATATCTACCGATACGACTAATGCACCTGTGGGTTCCTTCAGCCCATCGAATAAAGGTGCCACATAATTCGTAACCCACAAAACAGATTGGTTTTTTCTTTTTAGCCGCTTCTCCATGTCGAACGGCTTGCCGGTTTGCACCATATTGCTTAAACCTATATAAGTTTTTTCCCGGTCATCCGGATGTATCAGATCAGTCACTCTCATCTCCTGCAGCTCTTCAGGCGTGTAACCTAGCATCTTGGTAAAATACTCATTAGCAAAAAGTATACGGCCATCTAATGCTATCTTAAAAATACCCGACACACTTTGGTTAACAATAGCTTTATAATTCTCTTCCGAAGCTTTTAGCCGCTCTTCCGCCTCCAACCTGGCAAGTTTATTCCAGGTGCGGCCTGCGAGTTCGGTCAATAGTACTACCTGGTCGCTGAACCATTGATAGGGATCGTTATGATAGATACACAGGAGATATCTTACTTGTTGTTCCTTTACAATAGGAACATATAAGGCTGCCCTCATTATGCCCAGAGCCGGATCTTTAGGTGCTGTTGGCTCAACACCGCATCGTTGAATATTAAGGGTATTGATCTGGAAAGTTGTTTACGGTTGGCATCCGTAATCAATGCTGATAAAAAAGTTCCTCATCCTGAAGCGGTTGAGGTGCGTCCTGCCAACCAGCTACCAGCTGAAGCGTATCCTGGTCTTCTTCCACTTTAAGAAAAGTACAGGCTACAGAACCCAAAAAATTGTGTACGTTTTCGCCAATGGCATTGATCATATCTTTAAGGCTGTTCACCTTCAATAGCGAAGCGCTGCAATAAGCTAGTAAAGATTGGTTTACATCCTGCCGCTTCCGTTCAGTAATATCACTAACCAGTATCATAAAGCGATCCTCTTCCATTTGTGTCACCACCATATCCAGCCATTGTATCCCATTCATCCTCGTTTCAAACCGGGTAGAGACCCCGCTATCTTTTACCTGCTCGCAATACCTGAACCAGGGCTGATCGAGCGCTGGCAACCATCCTAAAGCTTTTTTCCTTTTACGTTCTCTGTATTAATACCTGTAATATGCGACCAGGCTGTATTAACATGCACCAGTTCAAGATCGGTTGCAATGCTGGCCTCGTTTCTAACCAGTTCACAAATCTGTACGCCCTGGTCAATATTATCAAACAGAAAGCGATAGCGTTCCTCTGTCAGCCGCAATGCCTGTTCAGAAAGAATAGCATCCTCCATCAGGTTAAGCGCCGCAAGGCGGGCTTCTTTAAACTCCTTGTTGGATTTCTGCAATTCTTCGAGGTTAAAACCACCCAAAGCCGCGTCTCTTTTATTTCTTTCTGGTTTATTTTCCATCATCCGCATCGTTTTCAATGGAGAAGCGATAAATTTCAGGTTCACCCAATCGCCGCTTCAGCTCATTTACTTCTTTTTTAATTCGATCATACGGGTTTCCCGGCTGATCATCGCTTTATTAAATCTGGTAAGTTCTCCGATAGTTTCCTTCAGCTTTTCTTCAGCCACCTTACGGGTGCTGATGTCAATAAAGGTCACTACTATTCCATTGATCCGGTCGTCGGTAGTCCGGTAAGGAAACAAACGCATCAGGTATACCTGGTTATCAACCGTTGTTACTTCCTTCTCCACCATGCTAAGTTTCTCCAACACTGCTTCGGCATCCTCCAATAATTCACTATAAGTGAGCTTGCTGGTAATATCTGTAATGGGCCGTCCGTAATCACTAAGGATCAGGTTAAAAATATTACGGGCCGCCGGCGTAAATAAAGCCACCCTGAATGCCCTATCCAAAAAAATCGTACCAATATCAGTAGAGTTGATCAGGTTCTGTAAATTATTAGCGAAAAGACTGGTCTCTCCTATTTTGATCTTGAGCTCTTCATTAACGGTACGTAGCTCCTCATTAATCGACTGCAGTTCTTCCTTATTCGTTTCGAGCTCTTCGGCTGCCGACCTTAGCTCTTCATTCATCGCCTGCAACTCTTCGTTAGAAGCTTTTAATTCTTCGGCCTGGAATTCGTGCTGCTCATTTGAAAAACGCAGTTGGGTTTTTAGCCTGGCTACCTCCTCTTCGAGGTGTTTAGTCACAGGCTCATCTGTGACCCTGTCTACTTCAGGCTCTTTACCCGCTGCTATACCAAATATGATCAACAAAAACGGCAGGCTGGTCTCCATATTCACTATGGGCCTAACAAGGATATTGACCGTTTCCCTGCGATCTCCAAGGTCCACTTCCAATCCTCTTGCTTCTACGGCAGTCTTTCGCTGTGTAGCCTGATATAAAGCAGACCTAAGCTCAGGCCTTAGTTCGGGCCTGATGAGTTTTAGGATATTACGGGTTATACTACCGCCCGCCATTTGTAGGTATTGACCCGCATTTTCAGAAAGATGCACCAGGTCATACTCTTCATTGATCAGTACGGAGGGAGGTGCATATTGTTCCAATAACTGAAGGTGAAGTGCTCCTAGTGACAAAGCCTCTTTTGTATGCTCCATTTCCTGGTTACCAGGCTCCAATGCGGCAATATTACTCAATCCCGCCGTGCTCCGGGGTTCTGCAGACGCATATATACGACCACCCGAACGGCGACTCTGGAAAATGTGATTTTCCCTGCTATAAAAAAAACAAACCCGAAACAGGGTCTATCGACTCAGAAGAGCCGAGCAACAGGAAACCACCCGGGTTCAATGCAAAATGAAAAGTGTTGATCACCCGATCCTTAGCTACCCTGTCCAAATAGATCAGCACATTGCGGCAGCTTACCAGGTCCAGGTTCGAAAAAGGTGGATCTTTCAGGAAATTATGATTGGCAAACATGATCGTTTCCCTTATCTCCCTACGGATACGGAACATATTTTCCTCTCGGTAAAAAAGCGCCTGATGCGTTCAGGCGATACATTTACTAATTCGCTGGCCGTGTATAATCCTTCACGGGCAACACTGATGGCCTGTGTATCAATATCAGTCGCAAAAATCTGTATCCTGGGCAACTCTTTGATATCAGCCGCTTTTTCAGCACATAAAATAGCAATAGTGTAAGCTTCCTCGCCAGTTGCACAACCTGGTATCCATATTCTCAGCAGGTCTTCTTTTTTCTTGGGCTTTAATAGCATGGGCAATACTTCCCGCTCCAATGTATCAAACGCTTTAGCATCTCTGAAAAAGCTGGTAACAGATATCAGCAGATCGTTGACCAATGCCGACACTTCTTCACTATGCCCGGAAATAAAGGAGGCGTAAGAGGATAAATCCGGCAACTGATGTACAGCCAGGCGTCGCTCAATCCTTCGCAGTAGTGTGGGCTTTTTATAATTGGTAAAATCATGCCCGGTGTGATGAACGATCTCGTCAAAGATATGCTCCAGCGCCCGCTGCTGCAGCCCGGCATCTGCCGCAGCATCCTGCTGTGCAGGAACTTTAACCCGGTATTCTTTAATAGCCTGAATCCGAGCGGGAATATCCCCGGCAGACAGTACTTCATCTACACATTCGGTCATAATTGCATTGCGGCACATTTCACTTTCAAGGGCTTCGCGCGGATTTTGTACAAAAACGATTCCTCCGGCCTTTTTAATACTCCTTACACCTTCAGCTCCATCTGTTCCTTTTCCGGAAAGAATGACTCTATAGTATTCATTCCAAAAAAGCGCTTACCTGCTGCATCAGACCATCTATCGGATGAGTTATCTCGTCTTCATCAGGTGAGACCACCCAAAAGTCTCCTGCAACACGCCATCCGCCATTGGATGCAAGAATATAGATACGATTGGGTTCGAATGAAATTTTTTCTTTCGCAATAGTTACCTGCATTGAGCTGATACTTCTCAATGAATTGCTCAATGCGTCCAGCTCATCTTCATAAAGATGCGCAGCTATAATGTAAGAAGTATCCTTAGGAACAGGTTGCCTGAAAAAGTCATCCAATGCTACTCTCCCTCCTGCTGCTGTACCTAACACTACCACCCTAAAAGGTTCCTCTTTCTTAAATCCCTCTGCTTTGTCCTTTCCTCCCTGGCTGTCAAGTAGGTTTGTCATTCTGCTAATTTGTGTTGATGGGTTAATTGTCACCGCAATATATAACCTACTGCCCAGACCTTGCTTTTTCTACGGTTATGTTTTTCCCCATCGCTCCATCTTCCGCAACACGTGCTCTCGTTAAAAGTTCCTGGCTGCGTATAACACTACGCACCTGCCGGGATCTGTCTTCTGCTTCTTTGGCCTTTTTAAAACAGAAGGCTGCCTTAACAGGTTCATTGTCTTCTGCATAATGATCACCCATGTGATTCAACAAAAGAACACTTTCTTCCATGCCCCGCATAGCACTATACAATTGCTGCTCGATCTGGTCGGTGAGTGCAAACAACAAAGTATCGGCAGAATAGGCATGACCCGTATGGCAACGAAAACGAAGCACATCCCCTTCTTTGATCCTTGCCAATACCCCATGGCATTCGGGGCAGGAAAACGGGCTTAACTCTCCCATACTAAAGGCCTTCATACCGGCGCCCCTTGTTTCACCTGCTATATCTTTCTCTAGTTTTATGGGTAATACTTGCTCCTTTGAACGCCGGGAGGTAACTTTTGTTTAATAAGCTTTTGCAGCAAAGCAGGAAAATCAGCGGCAGGTATACAATAATCTACTGGCGCTTCCCTTAAGGCGTTCTGAGGCATCGAAGGAATATCGGCATCATCAGGGTCTTGTACAACGGCAATACCGCCATTGTTTTTGATAGTCCAGAGTCCCGCCACACCATCATCGAGCGCACCTGATACAATTACTCCTATCACACGGTTTTTATAGGCATAAGCGGCAGAACGGAATAGCGGATCGATGGCGGGCCGGAAACGATTCTCTTTGGGGCCACGGGTCACTCTAAGATGTCCCGACTCAATTAGCAAGTGGTGATCTGGCGGGGCTACATAAATGCGCCCGGGTTGAATAGGCTCATAGTCTAACGCATGCGCCACTTTCAATACAGTAACTTGGCTTAATAATTCGGGTAAGATGCCACTCGAGTCAGCAGACATATGCCATGTTATAAAAACCGCGCTGTGAAATCATGCGGCAGCCCCTTAACAAAAGTTCTTAAAGCATTTACCCCTCCTGCTGAGCCGCCCACCACAATAATTCTTTCTTTTTCGCCGAGGGCCGAATCAGTTGACGGCCCCGCATCTTTCCTTCTTTTCATACACTTTATTTATCAGTTAAATACATGTGTAATAACAATAGCATTTAACGTGCCAGCCGTAATCGCTTTTACAGATTTATAACCGGGAGTACCATTGAAAAGAGGTATCGGAGCGGCTTACAACCATAAGTAATGACCGATAGCAATATCAGGCATTAATGATTTCACCTCCATTGGGATGCAATACCTGCCCCGTCATATAACTATTGTCATCTGAGGCAAGGAAGAGATAGCTCGGCGCCACTTCGTTAGGCTGGCCGGGTCGCTGCATAGGTGTATCACTTCCAAATTCGGAAACCTTTTTAGCGTCAAATGATGAAACAATTAACGGTGTCCAGATAGGCCCAGGCGCGACGGCATTTACCCTTATGCCTCTCTTCACCAGGCTGTCTGCCAGGCTACGGGTGAAAGCCACGATAGCTCCCTTGGTGGCTGCATAGTCCATTAATGTAGGACTTCCCCGATAGGCGGTTACGGAGGTTGTATTGATAATGCAGGCGCCTTCTTCTAAATGCTCCAACGCATACTTGGTCATCCAGAAGCAGGAGAAGAAATTAGTAGCAAATGTCTTTAGCAGCTGCTCTGTGCTAATATCCGCAATATCTTCCTGCTCCCATTGGGCAGCCGCATTGTTTACCAGTATATCCAGTCCGCCCAATCCTTCCACGGCTATCTTTACAACCTCCCTGCAACTGTCTTCGCTGCTAATATCAGCGGGTATCAATATACAGTCCGCTCCCCACTTTTCTATGTCTGCTTTTGCCCTATCGGCATCTTCGTCTTCATTCAAATAACAAAGTGCAATTGCAGCACCTTCACTGGCAAACAACTTCGCCACTGCCTTACCAATGCCGCTATCTCCCCGGTTATTAATACTTTCTTCGATTGTAATTTACCTGATCCCCGGTTTAAAGGGTTGGTTTCCGGTACGGGTTTCATTTGCTCTTCCAGCCCCGGCCTCGGCTGTTCCTGTGGAGGATTTACCTCTTTTTTAGGTTTTAACTTTGACATATCAAATATTGTTGTGTTTAGAATGGTTAAAAGATCAGGCGGCCACTACCGGTGTTTCCTCCCTTTCCCAGAAGCGATGCTGTGCAACCGCGTCCATAAATGCTTTAGCATTACCATTGGTGATCACTCCCTTACTTTTAATAGCATCCCCTGGCAATACGATCTGCAATAACGAACTGCTTGTTTTGGTAGCGCCGATAGCTTTACAATGCTTAAAACTTTCCGCTATAAAATGCAGAGCATCCTTACAACCCTCCAGCATGGCCGTATTGGAATGATCGGCTATAAAAACCGCGTCATATAAAACTGAGGAAGAAATTAGAAAACTTTCATCTACTTTAACCAGATCGCCATTATCGGCGTTGATAAACCTTGCTTCGGCGCTATAACTTTACAGGTGGCGCCAGCTTCTACCAATGTTGTTTTTAGTTCCAATAAAGCCTCACCATTAACTCCATCTGCCGCCAATATGGCAATTTTGCGGGTTTTAATATCCTTAATGGTATTCTGCATGCTCAAAGCTTCCGATACCGCAACCGGTAATCCTTCTTTAAAAGAATAATGCGCTTCAGTATCTCCATCTGCAGGAATACTGCCCGTAATAGGTTGTGGTAATTTTTTAGGTGTTAATCCCAGGTTAGCAGCTACGATATTGGCCAGGTCGGCATCTACCTCCAACAACATGTCAACGATTCTTTGCCTTATACCTTCTACCAACACTTTCCCCAGCTCGAAAGAAAAGGCGTTCTGTATATGGCGCTTTTCTATTTCAGACTGACTGTTGTAGAATAAAGTGGCCTGACTGAAATGATCAAAGAAGCTGCGGCTGCGGGCTCTCACTTTTTTAGCGTCAATCCGCTCTTCGTAAGAATGAAAGCCACCTTCTGCCATCATCGCCTGATAGGGGCAACCGCCAGCCAAAGTATTGGGATTATACGCTACCTTACCCTTGTTGATTTGCATCCGGTGCATGCCATCGCGCTGGTGGTTGTGCACCTCAGGAATGGAACGGTTTATAGGTATTTCGTGAAAATTAGGTCCACCCAAACGTGACAACTGCGTATCTGTATAAGAGAACAATCGTCCCTGTAGTAAAGGATCATTGGTAAAATCAATACCTGGTATCAAATGGCCCGGATGAAAAGCGATCTGCTCTGTCTCTGCAAAAAAATTATCAGGATTACGGTTCAAGGTTATTTTTCCTATCCTTTGAACCGGTACCATCTCTTCCGGGATGATCTTAGTGGGATCCAGCAGATCGAAAGGAAAATTATGTTCCTCTTCTTCAGGAACTATCTGCACACCCAGTTCCCATTCAGGATATTGTCCCTGATCTATCGCTTCCCAAAGATCCTGCTTATGAAAATCGCTGTTTTTGCCAGATATCCGCTGCGCTTCATCCCATGCTACGGAATGCACACCCAACAAAGGCTTCCAGTGAAATTTTACAAAGCTCGCCTTGTTATCGGCATTAATAAAACGGAAAGTGTGTACGCCAAAACCTTCCATCATTCTAAGACTACGTGGAATAGCCCGGTCGCTCATGAGCCATTGTATCATGTGCATGCTTTCCGGCATCTGTCCTATAAAATCCCAAAAGGTATCATGTGCAGACGCCGCCTGAGGAATTTCATTATGTGGCTCAGGCTTCACCGCATGAACAAGATCTGGAAATTTCAAGGCATCCTGTATAAAAACACAGGCATATTATTACCTACAAGGTCATAGTTACCCTCCTGCGTGTAAAACTTAACGGCGAAGCCTCTTACGTCTCTTGCCAAATCAGTTGAGCCTCTCGATCCGGCAACAGTGGAGAATCTTACAAAAATTGGTGTTTTAACAGACGTATCTGTAAACAATTTTGCTTTTGTATATTTCTCCTGCGACTCATATAACTCAAAATATCCATGAGCCCCTGAGCCTCTTGCATGAACGATTCTTTCGGGAATACGCTCATGATCGAAATGCGTAATTTTTTCGCGAAGGATAAAATCCTCCAATAAGGTAGCTCCCCTGTCACCCGACCTTAAAGAGTTTTGATCATCATTGATCTTTAGCCCCTGGTTGGTATTCAAAAATTCTCCCTGGTGATTGCTGGTATATGCTTTCAATTGTTCTGCCTTGGGATCATTACCGTTGTTGTAGCTCTTATTGTTATCTTCCATCTATACAATGTTTTAAATTTTGTTTGTTAAAAATTGAATGCTAGGCCCGACTTGTTGTTGCTGAAGCATTCAGCTGAGTGTCGGCTATAGCAGATAAGATCTGGTCGGACTTCTTTTCTTCTGTTAATGTTTTTAAAAGAAGATCCAACACCTGCTTTTCATTCAAAACTTTTGCGTAAGCCGCCAGAGTGCCATAAGAGGCTATTTCATAATGTTCTACCAACTGGCAGGCGCCAATGATAGCTGCATCACGAACAGGGCCTTCTTCAGCCTGACTGATCGTTACTGCACCTTCTTTTAAAATCCCCTGTAGTCCTTCGCATTTTATTGCCCCAGCTTTTTCCTTCAATGCAGAGAATATCTCTTCGAGTCTCGTAACATGCATTTGAGTTTGTGCAATATGCTCGGTAATAGCGGCCTGTAACTTCTGAGAATTGCTCTGCTCTTTTAATTGAGGCAAGGTTTTTAACAATTCCGATTCAGCCCAATATATACTTTGAAGTCGTTGCGTTAACAAATCTGCAAGTCCGTTTGAAGCAGACTTCACTACTTTCTTTGTATTAGATGTCTTTGCCATAATAATTATAGATAGGATTTAAGTATACAAAGTAGTAACAAGAATAAAGCCATCGCTACCATACAAACTCAAAGTAGTAAATGAAAGACCCGGATGTGGCGATTCTTCCATTATTAACCACCGCTCCGGTACCAGCGGGTAAATAATTCCACATAAGCGACACAGTATTTCCAGGTATCTAACACCACTTTTAAGCAATCATCTTCTTTTTATTGAAGATATTGTAGCACCTTAACCGATCCTGCTTCAAAATTGATCACAGCCTTGGCCTTCTCTAATATATTTCTTGATGGCTCAAAGCCCACTGCATCAATACAGACATTTGTGCTACGACCTTCAGTCAGGTCTCTGATCTGTGCTACTACATCTTTAGTGCCGCCATCCCATAATATAGTGTGGCAGCCGGTTAGCTGCGCCTCTTTATCCGCACATGAAAACGGCAGCATTTTTGACCTCACAATAATGTATAAAATGTAATCGAAAACTTATCGTTATGACTACAAAAACAAACGACCTTCAGGAAGATACTTCGTCTGAAAAAATGACCACATTATCCGACCTGGTTAATAACGCAGTAAAAAAGGTTATGATACCAACTTCAACGTAAATCCTAACGGCATGCTTTGGGATAGCAAGGACCAATATTACCACCCCACAGAAGTAAGTATTGACGATTTTTACCGGTTTGAGGGAGAAAGCGATCCGGCAGATAATGCCATACTTTATTTGATCAGCACTGCAGATGGCAGTAAAGGCACTTTGATCGATGCCTATGGCGCTTATGATGACGCCAATGCTTCCAATTTCATCAGGCAAGTAACGGATATTCAAAAACAAAAACAGCGCCTGGAGATAAGCCAAATAGATCGTAGCCGGTATATTGGCGCAGTGGTTTTGCTAACTATTAGCGGATTGCTATTTATAGCAATGGCCAAAAGAAGAAAATGTTAAAACAATGCCAACTTTCAACATTTAAAGTTGAAAAGTCCTCCATTTAAACAGATGGCATAGTTATTGCAATTTTTATCACAAACAAGTTTTACAATATTTATTCTAAATAAAGATTTTCTCATAAGCAGTTAGTTTTGGTTGCGACCCCTGTTTCCACAGGGGTCTATTCTTTATACACTCAACTACTGTATTGTAAACTCGCTAAAAGTAAATTGCATCATTCGATCTCCTATTGAGGCTGCAAACATAAAATACCGACTATGCTAAAAAGACGGTAGAACAGCCCTCTAGCACACGAGTAATCAGTTATATATTGTTTTGTAGAAGGTAAATTTAAAGGTTACGCCAATATAACCTATCAGCATCTGAAATTATTCCCGGTAAAACAACGAAGACTCCACCCCTAATATATATAAAATAATCCGTAAACGTACAATTTAATTCTCCAAAATACATTGCGGTGATTAGCTATATGAACAACCCAATTAAAAATTCGCATCCATTAAGTGATTAGCCTACCTTGACTTCTCCCACTTATTTATCTGCAATCAATCTTTTAATTGATGTTACCACTCAAACAAACCCTTTAAGCACACAACAAAATACTGATTTTCAAAGTTTTAAAAATTCAATTTAAGAGAAATTTATTTTTTTTGATAAAGTGTAACATTCTTCTCTTTTTTGCTATTATTATATAAAAGACGCAAATACTAACATTGAACCTTACGGTAGAAATAGCATTGGATGAACAGGTGGAACTTTGCCGCGAGGGCAATAAGCAGGCCTTTTATGATGTGTATCACCGATATGCCAAGGCTATGTTGAACAGTAGTATGCGTGTATTGAACAACCTGGCAGATGCAGAAGATACGGTACAGGAGGCTTTCATAGATGCTTTTAACAGCCTGGACCGGTTCACTTATAAGAGTTCTTTTGAAGCATGGCTACGCAGGATTGTCATTAACAAATCTATTAGCCTGCTGAGAAAGAAGAAGATTCAATGGGTGGATACAGAGATTAGTAACATCAATGCCGGAGACAGCGCAGAATTAGATGAAGATGACTTTTCGGCGGATATCGACAGAATAAAAAAGCAATTGAAAAGCTCCCCGAAAATTATCGCGTGATCTTTAATTTATTTGTTATAGATGGCCTGAAACAGGAAGAAATTGCCACGCTTCTCAATGTATCTCATAATAATGTAAGAACGATCTACCATCGCGCAAGGAAAAAGGATCGATACAGTAAACGCTATAGCATGAGTAAGAAACTGGAAGATTTTATCAGGAATAATAAAAATGCATTTGATGACTATACCCCATCTGATGCTTTATGGCAACGCATTGAAGGAAAGCTGGACGTAACTAAGGAAGCTCCGTCCAAAGGCAGGGTATTCGCTTTAAAAAGCTGGATGAAGGTAGCTGCCGTTGTAGCTTTAGTGGTAACTACAGCCGTTGTTTTTTATAACCTCAATCGCACAGGCAGCCAGGCACCCGAAATTGCGTCAGCAACCAGCAGTGAAACCGACAGTACCCCCGTTATGGTTAACAAGGGCCCGGAAACAGTTAGCGGGGAACAGCCCCTGGTTACGACCGATAGTCCCCATAGTCAAATGGCAGGGAACGATCCCCAAAAAGAGAAAAGTACGGCCCCTCAAAGGAGCATTGAAGAAGAGGAACTATATCATTATGTAAGGCTGATTGAAATAAAGCAGGGACAGATGAAAGAACTCAAAAAAACGGAGCCTGAGCTTTATAAAGAATTCTCCAGGGACGCCGAAATGCTGGAAACATCCTACGATGCGTTAAAATCGCAGCTATCCAAGGGAGTAAACAGCGAAAAATTACTGGAAGCCATGATTGGCAACTTAAAAATGCAAGCAGATCTGCTCAATAAACAACTCGAGATTTTAAAACAAGTACACAAAAAAAGAACATTAACGATGAGAAGAACTATAAAAATCTGTAGCCTGTTGTTTCTGCTGTTTGCACTAACAACCTACGCTGCGCACGCCGATAACTTCAACGAAAAAGAAAAACCTATAGTAAGAGCTATGCTTTATCAGGTGGCCAAAAGGTAAAAATTGCTAACCAGTTTGGAAAGGTAGAAGTAAAAGCCTGGGACCGGAACGAGGTAAAAGTAGATGTAACCATCATAGCATTTTCTGAAAATGAACGTGTGGCGCAAGGTATTCTTGACAATATTTCTATCGAAAGCAGCGATGGCAATCCTGTTACTTTTACTACCAAATTCCGGGGTAATAACAATACCAAAGGGCAAAAATCAAAAATGGAAATTAATTATATGGTATACATGCCGGCCGGTAATCCACTGGATGTTAAGAACGAATTTGGAAGTACTAGTATACCTGACTGGGAGGGTGAGATCAATATCAAACAATCATTTGGCCCGATTGTGACAGGTAAACTCCAAAAAGCAAAAGATGTAAATGTAGAATTTGGCTCGCTTATTTCTACTGCAATTAATGATGGTAAAATCAAAATCTCTTACTCAGATATGAAAATTGACAATCTTTCAGGTATCATATCCAGTACAATTGACTTTTGTAAGGGAACCAAAGTGGGATTAAATGACAACCTGGAAAAGCTGGACATGAAAGTATCTTACTCCGATGTTTCGATCAATGTATCGTCGAAACTCAATACTACGCTTAATATCAAAACGAGTTTTGGAAGCCTGAAAAACAACAGTAAGCTAGATATTATAAACAAGACCAAGGATAACAGATACGGACCTACATTCGATAAAACCTATTCAGGTTCGCAGGGATCCGGTAAGGCCTCAGTAAACATTAGCAGCAGTTTCGGAGATATTACATTGAAGTAATATTCAAGGAAACATGCACTCATAGTCACTCCGTTCGTGATACATATAGGAAAATGCCTCCCTCGTCGGAGGCATTTTAAGGTTTTTAGGTAGATGGAATAATTTAGATTTTCTTAGTAATTAGGTCTTCGAGAGCATCAACATTTATCGCCGTTTCCCCATTCTTCATTTGCAATTTTCGATAGTATAAAGACACCTAACAGCCGCCCCAAGTTCTAACATTTCAATTTCGTCTGCTCGCAGGTTATCGACGAAGCTGGCTGGGCGAGAAATATTGTAAGCATATACATCTAGTCTATCAACAATAATTGCATTCAAACCATAAATTCCAAATGCTTTTGTAGATGATTGATTGTTGGTTGCTTTAAAGGATTGTGATAATTTAGAAATAGGTTAAGCTTCAATGTGATTGGGTAATAAAAACCGAACAGCTAAACTGCAGCAGATTATTACAGCTAGCTTAAAAATATGTCATCTAATTAATACTCCTCGTATATAAGAAAATGCCTCCGTCGCCGGAGGCATTTCTATTTTCTAACTGATTGCACTAAGAGAAAGTTTATATGAGTTTTATGCCCTCTTTTTATTTAACGAATGCATGCTTATAACCCTGTATTTTGTTCCATGAGCCACGGGTAAAGTCGGGAATTGATACTGGTGCGCTTCCATTATCCAGAGAAACTGCAGATAACTCAGCTAAAGAGCACCATTCAGCCAGATCATAAACATCCATGTCTAAAGGAAGACCATTTTGTAAACAATACGCCAGGCGATAGTCCATGATAAAATCCATTCCGCCATGTCCGCCTACCTTCTTTGCTGTTTCCTCTAACTCCTGGTGAATAGGATGTTTGTATTTCTTCATTAATGCGTCTTTCACATCCTTAGATACATAGCTATGAGCACTTAATTTTTCATGATTAGGTACATCATCAGCCGAAAGCTGATCTCCACCTATAGCGTAGCCTTCTAAAGGATATTTATTAGCGAATCCTTTGGTACCTGTTAACTGGTACATACGCGAGTAAGGGCGCGGCGTCATAACATTATGCTGTATCTGCATGGTTTTACCATTCTGCGTTTTGATCATGGTAATGGTTTGATCACCATTTTTAAATTCACCCGGATCTTCACCCTTCATTTTCTTCCACTCATCACGACCGTTAAAAGACTTCGTATCTACAGAAACCAAAAAGTTCATTTTGTCACCGCGATGAATATTTAATGCCTGGCAAACCGGTCCAATACCATGTGTGGGATAAATATCGCCCCTGAAGTTTTTATTGTAGTCCAGGCGCCAGTTATTCCAGTAATCATCCCAGAACTGAGACAACTGGTGGATATAAGCCCCTTCGGCATGAATTACTTCTCCGAATAAACCTTTTTGCGCCATGTTTAAAGTAGTCAGCTCAAAAAAATCGTACACGCAATTTTCGAGCATCATACAATGTTTACGTGTTTTCTCTGAGGTGTTGATCAGGTCCCATATATCTTTCATGTTCATTGCAGCCGGCACTTCAATAGCTACGTGTTTGCCTTTTTGCATTGCATACAACGCCATCGGAACGTGATGCTTCCAATCTGTAGCGATATATACCAGGTCGATATCGGTTCGCTCGCATAATTTCTTCCAGGCATCTTCTGAACCGGAATATTCAGCGGCACGTGTTACATTATTCTTATCAAGAATCTTCTGGGCAGCCTCTACCCTTTCCGGTCTGAGGTCGGCTACTGCAATGATCTTCGTATTGGGAATATGAGTCCAACGTTCTACAGCGCCCGGCCCTCGCATACCTAAACCGATAAACCCTACTCTTACCACTGGTATCTTGGGCGCTGCATAGCCCAGCATATCCTTTTGTCCTGCGGGACGTACCGGAACCGGAGTAACAATGGATCTGTCTGTTTTTGTTTTTTGAGTTCCTGATTTAGAGGTCTGTCCGAAGCTTTCCAAACTTTGCACGGTTAGTGCCAGGGAAGTAACAGCTACGAAAAGAATTTTCAACCTGTTCATAAATAGTTTTTTTGTGAATGATTCGTCTTTCAATATGGACTTTCGTTAAATATTATTTTGACACGACTAAGGTAGTGATTCGGTTATGTATCGCTTCACGCAACCGTTTGCGCAAAAATCAAAGACACTTATAGCTATGAATCTACATTTAGTAATTATAAGGTTCGTATCCAATAGCTATAACTATATTGCCCGGGTGTTACCCAGTACTTCTTTAATGGCATAGCTCCCCAGCTATCAATACCTTGCACGCCTAATTGTTTGAGATCGATATGTAAGTAGATCTGCTCTCTCTCTACCAGTTCTCCTGAATGATACTGATGTTTCTGCGGCGCAGGGTCGAGATCATCTGTACTGTAGGGTAATGCTGAGAAAGAAAGCAGGCTATCTGCAAAATCAACACGGATACCCCGGCCTTTACCGTTGGTGAGTGTAAACCAGCGGGTATCTGTTTTGTTGCCGCTCTCCTGCGGACGTGCATAAGAGAAATATTGCTGATCGAGTTTTTGCTGGTATACACCTACTTCACTTGCATACTTTCTGTCCCAGTAGTTTTCCCAGGGTCCACGGCCATACCATTGAATAGTGCTAAACTGCTTATTCACCCTGAGATCATTACCCAAACGCATCAAAGTTTTCGGACTGCTTTCGTTAACCGTAAAATTGTTACTTACGTGAATAGTACCATCTCCATAAACGGTAAATACTTCGTTGGTATTGGCTTTTCCATCCAGTATGGTTTTGGTAATACTTACCCGGTAAGTGCCTGCATTAACTCTTTCTGTAGTAACATTGGCAATACCACTTTTCTCATACGCATCTTTCCATGCGCGCAAGGACTGGTTTAAACCGGCACCGATATCGTTGTCAGTAGCGGCCCTGTAAAAACCTGGCTGTGGACCATTTTGGAGCAACTCTACATTGCCACTGCGATAAGAGGACAATATCCCTTTTCCGGTATCGAATACCACGCTAAAAGTTTTACCCGTTAAAGTAATGGTATTTCCGGTTTTGGATTCGTTAATTACACCTGTAGCACTAATTGACTTGATAGAAGTTGGTTGCCCGGCATAAGCCATCTGATCGTATGCCAGCTCATAGCCCTTATCCAGCAAAGGTTCTGCTGTTTTTAACCGGTAATAAACATTCAGGAAATACTCCTTGCCATTTTTAGGTTTGGTTTTAACAGGCAGGTTAACATCCACATTACTCCGGGGTTGAATATTCAGATTGTTTACTGTTCCTTTTTCTACCGGTTTTCCATCTTCCAATATTTCCCAATATAATTGAACGTTATCTACTCCACGAAAGAAATAAGTATTGGCAATATTGATGGTATTATGAGCAATATATTTCGTTTTAATAAACTGGTGCACTTTTTTAAGCTCCACGGCCATCGGTGTTAATTCCCTGTAGGCAGTTACTACTCCCTTCACGCAAAAATCGTTATCACTAAAGTCTTCATTCACCGGACCAGTTAAAGGAAAATCACCACCATAAGCCATAATCCGTTTACCATTTTTAACCGTATCAAAAGCCTGATCGATCCACTCCCAAACATATCCGCCCTGCACACCGGGTGTAGACTCAATAGCATCCCAATATTCTTTAAAGTTACCCAGGCTATTACCCATAATATGCGCGTACTCGCTCATAATCAATGGACGTTGCTCCTTTGCTCTTGCCCATCCGGCAACCCAGTCAGGCGAAGGATATTGAGGACAGATCACATCAGTATTGTAATCGCGCTCTGCACGCTCGTACTGCACCGGGCGGGTATCTTTCTTCCTGAGCCAGTCATAGGCTTCGTACATATTTACCCCGTTGCCGGCTTCATTACCTAAGGACCAGGTAATGATGGAAGGATAATTTTTATCCCGCTCATACATACGTGTAATTCTTTCCAGATGTGGCAGTCGCCATTGTTTATCATTAGCGAAAGTGTATTCCAAGTCATAGTAGCGTCCATGAGACTCTATATTGGCTTCGTCTATGACATACAAACCATACTCGTCGCAAAGCTCCATCCAGTAAGGATCAGGAGGATAATGAGAATGCCTGACTGCGTTTACATTTAACTTCTTCATCATTTCCATATCCTTCAACATATTTGCCCTGGTTAAAGTATGGCCTGTTTTAGGATTATGCTCGTGGCGGTTAACACCTTTAAAAAATACACGCTTACCATTTACCAGGAAATCCCGGCCCTTGATCTCAATGCTTCTGAATCCCACCCGAACAGGTATCACCTCTATTATATCACCAGCTTTATCCTTCAGCGAAAGATATAAGGTATACAGGTAAGGTATTTCGGCGGACCATGTGTTTACAGAAGGAATAATGCCTTCAAATGATACATTGGTTTTATACCGGCCTAATACGGTCTTAACTTTTTCATCATTCTTTTTCAACACTTCTTTCCCCTTTGCATCCACTAATTGGAGATCAACATAAAAACTATCTGGTTTGGAATGCAGGGTTTTAATATCAGTTTTGTAACTATTTACTTCAACATCTACCTGCAGTTGCCCGTCTTTATAATCGTTAATGAGGCCACTTTGTACTTTAAAATCCCGTATGTCTAATTTAGGAGTTGCATATAAGTATACGTCCCTTTCAATGCCCGAAATACGCCACATATCCTGGCATTCCAGGTAGCTGCCATCACTCCAGCGGTATACTTCCAGGGCTATCATGTTGTCGCCGGTTTTTACATATTTTGTAATGTCAAATTCAGCGGCCAGTTTGCTATCCTCGCTATAACCTACTTTTTTACCATTCACCCAAATAAAGAATGCTGATTTTACAGCGCCCAGGTGAATAAATACCTGTCGACCATCCCAATTGGCAGGAATAGTAATTTTTTTCCGGTACGACCCAACCGGGTTATTATCCGCAGGAATATCGAAAGGAGGATTCATTCTGGCGCCTGTAAGCCTGCGACCGGCAAACTCATACGGATGATTCACATAGATGGGCAAGCCATACCCGTTTAGCTCCCAGTTGGCAGGAACCGCAAAGTTTTTCCATTGGCTATCATCAAAATCTGTTTTATAAAAATCCTTAGGGCGGTCGTTCGGATTCTGCACCCAGTTAAACTTCCAGCTGCCATTTAATGATAAGAAAAAAGCAGACTGTTCCTTTACCCGCTTTTCAGCCAGCGCCTTGCTTTCGTAAGCAAAAGCTGTTGCACGCATCGGCATCCTGTTGACGGAAACAATCTCCGGGGTTTGCAGTTCGGTTGGTAAAGACTGGGCTGAAACACTGTAAATATTTAAAATAGATAACGTGAGAAAAGATAAAAACTTCATAAACTTCTGTGGTTGGAATAGTTGGAAAAACAATCCCTCAAAGAAACACTGAAACCCGCTAACCACAAAGCTTTGCGCAAACGATTGCCCTTATTGAGTGTATTTACAGCATCTATCCTTTCAGGCGACGCAACTCATGCTGTAAATGCTCGATCTTATTTAATAAATGGCTGATCGCTTCTATACCTTCAAAATTGATATCGAGGTCGTAATACAGGTGTACATATTTTTCTAACGATGAGAGCTGATCGTTGTGAATAAAATAAGACTCGTTGGTATAACTCAGTTCAACCAATCCATATTCGTTTAGGGTTTTTACAAAAGACGTTTCAATGCGGTAATGTTTACAGCACTCCTCTATTAAAATATTGTTTTCGTTAGTCATAGCTTATTTTTTAGAGGCTTCATCGGCCAGTTGTTGAAATAGTTCTTTTTCTTTTTCTGTGAGATGTGTTGGCAATGCCACCTGCCAGGTAATATAAAAATCTCCGAAATTACCTTCGCTTTTATACACCGGAAATCCTTTTCCCTTTAGCCGCACTTTGGTGCCGTTAGGTGTTTGGGGTTGTAAGGTAAGCTTCACTTTTCCATCTATTGTTTCAACAGTTTCTTCTCCACCTAAAACCGCTTTGTACAAACTGACAGGCACTTCTCTATACAGGTCATTACCTTTTCGCGTAAAGGAAGTATCGTTAAAGACCTGAAAAGTTATGAACAGGTCCCCCGCAGGACCTCCGTTTACACCAGCACCCCCATATCCTTTAATTTTAATCTCCTGGCCGTTTTCAATACCAGCAGGTACCGTTATACGAATATTCTTACCGTTCACTGTAAAGGTTTGCTGATGGGTTTTGTAAGCTTCGCTCAGGTTCAGCTTCACTTCGGCCCGGTAATCCTGCCCCTTGTATTTTACATTGCCTTGCGATGAGCGGCCGCCCATTCCACCAAACATCTGGGAGAAAAAGTCAGAGAAGTCTCCTTCATTGCTGTAGGAAAAATATTCGTCATTGCCATAACCCTGCTGCGGGCCACGCTCCTGCTGCCTTTGCTGACGGGCTTGTTCAAACTGATCTGCATGCTTCCAGTCTTTTCCATACTGATCGTATTTCTTCCTTTTCTCAGGATCACTTAATACTTCATGTGCTTCGTTGATCTGCTGAAATGTTTTCACTGCCTCGGGATCATTGGGATTCAAATCGGGATGATGCTTCCGGGCCAGCTTACGATAGGCTTTTTTAATATCATCGGCCGTTGCATTTTTTTCTACACCGAGCACTTTATAATAATCTATATATTCCATAGTTTAAAAATCATTATAGTAATTTACATCTTTTCTTTAATATGGTCTGCCTTCTCTAATAAGTATACAAAAATCATCCCATTGCATGGCCACCTGATTTCATGATTGAAAAATTTTAGGTAGGTTTGAGACTTAAATTACAAAATCAATGGATGTTCAGATAGAAGCTTCATGGAAAGAAAAGCTGCAAGGCGAATTTAGCAAGCCTTACTTTTCCAATATTGTTAATCATCTTAAAACGGAAAGGGAGCAAAAGAAAATTATTTATCCTCCCGGCCCCATGATCTTTAATGCTTTCAATTCTACCCCATTTGATAAAGTAAAAGTGCTCATACTGGGACAGGATCCTTATCATGGCCCGGGACAGGCCCATGGTTTATGTTTCTCTGTACAACCAGGAGTACCCGCGCCCCTTCTCTGGTTAATATTTTTAAAGAATTGCAGACTGATATAGGTATGGAAAGACCGAAGGATGGCGACCTGAGCAAATGGGCAGCAGAAGGCGTTTTCCTGTTGAATGCCTCCTTAACCGTTCGTGCTGCAGAACCTATGAGCCATGCCAAAATTGGCTGGGCACAGTTTACAGATGCAGTGATTAAAAAAATTGCTGAAGAAAAAGAGCATGTGGTGTTTTTGTTGTGGGGAAAATTTGCGCAGGAAAAAGCAGCGTTTATTGACGAAACCAAACATCATGTTCTTAAAGCCGCACACCCCTCTCCTTTATCCGCACATGCCGGGTTCCTGGGATGCCAGCATTTTTCAAAAACCAACAAATACCTGATGGAAAAAGGTATTGAGCCGGTAGATTGGAAATTGTAGAAAAGCAGGCAAGTAGGGAATGGCGAGGAAGGAAATGTTCAATGTTCCATATTCAAGATTCAAAGTTTCAATAGGCATTATTCTCCGCACCTATGCTTCTCTCCATGTAATGTGCTAAATTGTAAACGCTAGTGGGGAATGGAAAGTGGTGAGGTGGAAATATTTAATAATCAACAACCAATTTTCAACAACTCAAAACCTTTTCGCTGTCCCTCTGCTTCCCTGTGTGCTCTTCGAGAAACAAATAGCAGGTCATATTTATCGGATAACTATATAACTCCTCGTCCTAAATTAAAAGATCAATAGTCAAAATTGAAATCTATTATTTTTGCTGAGATTCAAAAATACGCATGACCATTTTCAAAGAGATAGCGGGCAGAGTTTGGGCCACCTGGGGGCTGCTGAGTTTTGTTATAACATTTCTGATCATATTACCCATTTCACTAATTTCTTACCTGATCCCTGAACCAGGCGGAACGCATTTCCTGATAAGGATCTCCCGGGTATGGATGCGGATATGGCTGTTCCTGATCGGCTGCCCATTTAGAGTAACCGGTAAAGAACATTTTGAAAAAGGTAAAAGCTATATCGTTACCTGTAACCACAATTCGCTCCTGGATATCCCACTTTCATCTCCTTTTATTCCGGGCCCGAATAAAACCATCGCTAAAATGAGTTTTGCCAAAATACCTTTATTTGGTCTTTACTATGCCAAGGGATCGGTACTGGTGGACAGGAAAAGTGAAAAAGTCGCCGGGTAAGCTTCGAAAAAATGAAATGGGTTTTGAGAACGGGAATGCATATGTGTATTTATCCGGAAGGAACCAGGAATCGAACGACAGAACCGTTAAAGCCCTTTTACAGCGGTGCTTTCAAGCTGGCTTATGAAACAAAAACGGACATTATCCCGGCATTATTTCAGGTACGAAGGAAGCTGTCCCCTTACATAAAACTTTTTTCTTTCTACCTAAGAAACTGGAGATACGTTTTCTTAAGCCAATCTCTTCTAAAGATATTTCACCATTACAATTAAAAGAAAAAGTATTTAGCACTATGTATGATCATATTGCGAAAAATACGCTTCAAAAATAATCAGACCCATCAACATATCATGCTTCGCTTTCTAAAAAACAAACGCCCAAAATCATTCACATCAACAAAGCATTTGGCAACGCGCCTTTTACGTTTTTGGATGTGGGGGCGGGTAACCGATCGGCTTCCAAAACAAAAGCTATTTTCCCCAACTGTGAGTATCATGGACTGGATATTGTAAGAGATTTCAATAACGACGAAAGCGACTTTGCTGCCATGCATAGCTTTTACGAGCTGGACCTTACGCTACTTAACCTCGACATCATCCCCGACAGCTATTTTGACTTTATCAGGATGGCGCATGTGATCGAGCATCTTCATAACGGAGACCTGGTTTTACCAGCCTTAATTAAAAAATTAAAACCCAACGGCTACTTTTATATAGAATACCCAGGTGAAAAAAGTATGCATTTGCCGAGCATGCACGGCACGTTAAACTTCAAGGACGATCCTACGCATGTGAGACTTTATTCTGTAAAAGAAGTATCAGCAATATTCGAAAACAATAACTGTACAGTTATACAATCCGGTACCCGTCGTAACAAATTATTCATCTTACTAACACCATTCAGGTTATTAGCAGGCTTATTAAGCACTAAAAAACTTAATGCCAATATCTTTTGGGATATCCTGGGCTTTGCTGAATTTGTTTTTGCGCAAAAGAAAGCATCTTAATAAACACCTTATTATCTGCCTCCTACGAAAGAACGGCTACGATTAATTTTTAGATCCTGTAGTATGCCCGCTTTAGGGCTGATGGTGAAATTAAAAAAGCGGTATAAACCGATTGGTGTTACATTAATAGCCATTTGCCAGCAATGCAGGTCTCTTGAGATAGCCATAGAAAAAGTCTGGACCTTTGCCGTTGAGAAATCGTAATAACCATTTACGCTAAAATTCCATTTAGGGGTAAGGTTAAAGCTTCCATTAAAGTTAACACTGGATGTAATAGGACTGCTACTACTTTGTAAAGTAAGCGGATTGCGGTTTTGGCGGGAATAATTTAAAGAATAAGATAAGTTAATAGACCAAGGTGTATTGAAATCCACAAACTGTGCTGGATTCTGACGCATGTATTCCATTAACCTTGTTTGATCACCCTGCAGCATAGGATCATTCAAGTTATCATTGATAATTTTCTCCCTTGCTTTTGCCTTTTCCGGATCTTTGGGTTTGCTTTGAAAGCTTGTGCTCATAGAAATACTCGCATTGGTTACCGTACCTACCTTGAAGCCTCCATCACCCGCCCAGGCATAAGTAGAAGTAGCATACCCTGACTCATTTAATTTATAGGGAACCAGTGTGGCAGAAGCATTCAGATTTATTTTTTCAAAAAGATTCGTTCTGAAATACATACTTATCGGCGACAATTTTAAACTGTCTGCAAGGAAGTTGTACGATCCGTTAAACCCAAATCCATCTACCAGCTTTATTTTCTTAATACCATTTTCAGCATCTTCTTTTTTGGTATCAACAAAAGAATCCTTTTCCTTATCGGCTTCGTCCCCTTCTGTTGCTGCGGTGCTGCTGGTTGCTTTCTTTTTCTTCGGTTTCGCCCTTACTTTCATTTCCAGGTTATTGTCTAAACCAAAGCTGATACCTCCCGACTCCCTGCTGGTGAACTGACTAACCGGCCTGGAATATAAACCCTCCAACTGATTATATAAAGCCCTTGTTCCAAGACTGTCAATCTGAACATCCTTCCAATATCTACGGGTCAAATCCGGTGTATAGTTTAAACCGAAGGTAGGCCGCATTACGTGTCGTATTGCCTTTATCTTTTCTCCTTTAAACTCATAACCACCATATAGCGCTGTATTAAATGATATGCCGAACGAAGTTTGTTGCTTAATTTTCAGGCCCCTCTGTATATTGGCTACTATAGTATCTTTTTGGTACGCACTATCGGCGCTATTAGCTAAGTTACGCCTGTAAAATGTTTTCGGGCCCCAGTTCATTGTGGTCACCCCGTCTACCCACTCCTGCGAATAGGAAATAGAAGGTGCAATTACCAGGGCTCCGTTTAATATAGACGGGAGAGATAATGTAATGGGAATACTGTGATTGGCGCTCCAACGGGCAGTATCCAAAAGATATTTTAAAATACGACGGTTACCAATCAGGTCATTACTTTTTGAATAAGACAGGAGTCATAAAAGTTGAAATCGTTTCTAAAGCTACCATTATAGCCAATACCCAGTTGCTCATACCACTTCTTTTTACCCACGCTTTCCTTTTTTGAAGGGGATAGATAGTCGTTACCGCAAAGTTGGCGGTTGGAAAGTTAACCGTCATTAACCTGGAGGCATTGTTCTGGCTGTGGTTCATGGATAACGACAGGTTGAAGGGCTTATCCTGCCATTGCTTGGAGTACGTGATAGAAGAACCAAAAACATTATTATAAGGCGCCATTGGCACATTAGAGAGGTTACGATTATAACCTGTCGAACTAAAGTTAACATTGGCCCCAAAATTTACACCCGGCCTGGAGCGGCTATCAGAACTATGAGACCAGTTTAAAGAGTAGGTCATACTCTTATAATAATCAGGATCGCCCCTGGTATTTCTCTTGGTACTCTGGATACCAATATTCATATTACCCTGGTATTTGTACAATTTTCTATACGTAGGATTTGCGTTGGCTCTCCAGGTTCCAAAAGAATAGATATCACCAAAAAACTGCACATCCCAGTAATCACTAATACCCAGGTAATAACCCAGGCCAGATAAGCCTACTCCTTCCTGGTCGTTAGTTTCAAAACTGGGGGCCATAACACCCGAGTGGCGTCCCTGGTAAAGCGGGTAAAAACCAAACGGCAGGTAAATTGGCACTGGTACCGAGTCGAACTCGGGACGAACAGCCCCTGTAACCGCCAGCTTTTTATTGACAATTTTCGCTTTATTAGCCCTGAATCCAAAGTGCGGATGATCTAAATTACAGGTGGTAAAAAAGTTGCCGGTAGCATATACGGTGTTTTCATTTACCTTTTTAGCAATATGAGAGTGCACAAACATTTCCCCTTGCTGAGAGATAGTGCCCCGTATTAAACCACGCTGCGTTTGAAAATTATAATCAAGGCTATCTGACTTATACTGGCTTTGCCCGTCATTCATATCGATGTAGTCAGTTACAGCTCCGGTACTATCCCTGCCTGCCCTGGCTGACACAACACCTGTTGCCTGGTTGAGCTTCATATAAGGAGCCTGTAATGAGCTGGTTTGGTACTGCGTTTTTGCCTTACCGTACAGCTGGATAACTTTTTCCTGCACAAATCCTATTGCAGAGTCTCTTGCTTCATATTCTACGCGGGAATCTAAACTGTCTTTAGAAATTTTCAGGCTGAATGTATCAACAGTTTGCCTGGATGCGCTGTCAGTTAAAGTACTGTCTGGCAATGGAAGCGTATCCGTGAGGCCGGGTAAGGTATCTTTCAGCTTAGAAAGAAGTGTATCTTTTGTTAATGGAACTGTATCAGTTGTCGAAAAAAGATTCGATCTGCTTATTTTTCTCTTCATAAGCAGGAATTCTTTTAAATAAAAAATTAATAGCGCCAATTTGTTTACTCACCGTTAAAAGGAAGATAACAGTAAGTATAAGTACGGCATGGTAAATTCTTTTAAATTTGCGCATTGGTTCTCTCAAAGTTCGCAAACGTACAGTAAATTTTTCATTCTAATTTCATGCGTTCGAATGAAAAATGGTGCATAGTGGTACATATATCGATTTTTAACAAAAAATATGTTCTGCGCCCGTATGTAAATGCAACAAAGCGAACTCAATAGTTAACATACATATAAAATCCAGGGGCTTTTCTACAAGAAAAATAACCTAAAAATTTTATTCTATAAATTAATGATCCGATTCTTATTTCTTGCTGGTTGCATTCTTAATTGTTTAGGTATAGCGCAAGCTCAGCAAAACACTTCATCCGTTAAAACAATAGTTGTTGATGCCGCCACGGAGGCCCCGATGTTGGAGCAAGAGGCACCGAAACCAATGAAGCGACCATTACACTCGCCGTAGGATTAAAACTGGCCAGGGCGCTAAGAGAAACCTTTCCATCGATCAAAACCCTTGAAACCAGAGCCAGCTTTCCCCTTCCTGGAGGGAATACGAACGCCAATGCGGCTAACAGGTACCGGGCGCAATTTGCCAACGAAAATCATGGAGACCTTTTCATTTCTCTGCATTGTAATGCAGCAGGTAGAAAACCGGGGGCTGGTATACCAAAAAGGTAGTAGGCAGAGAAGCCCGCACCCGCATGGTAAAAAGGGCAAAAAGAAAGTAAAACAAACCTACTATGTGAACAGCTACCAGGATGTATGGGTTGAAAACAAAGCCAAAGGAACTGAAACCTACATCTGGGCGGTAAACAAAAACGATCAGAAGCTTTCCTCCTTAAAAAATAATGTACCCGATGATGACGAAGATTATTATAACGAGGAAGGTGAAGACCAGGATGCGGACAGCTTAAAATTACCCGATCTGAATGATCCGGCCGAAAAAGCCCGTATGCTGATCTATGCACAGCATTATTTTCGTAAAAGTTATGCCCTCGCTACACTGGTGGAGAAAGAGTTTATATCCAGTGGACGAAACAGCCGCGGCGTACAACAACGTAATCATAAGGGCATCTGGGTGTTACAGGCTACAGGTATGCCCAGCATCCTTGTAGAGATGGGATTTATCAGTAACAACGAAGACCAGGCTTACCTGATGAGCGAAGAGGGACAAAACACTATTGTTAAAGATATTGTTAATGCTGTAAAGGTTTATCTTGAAAAATATGGTTAAACCAACTTATTTAAGCTACTTTGCCAAATGATTAACCAATAACTGATTAAAAGAAAATCAGGCATATAATTTGTCTTAGGCAGATATTGTAATACTTATTAATTTGACTATCAGAAATATGTCGCACGCTACCCGGCGTTTAAACCTAAAGTAAATTTGTACAATGAAAATTTCAAATGAAGTAAAAGTAGGTGTACTGGCACTTGTGTCTATAGCTTTATTAATTATTGGTTTCAGGTTCTTAAAAGCCAAAGATATTTTTAACCGCACACCTAAAATTTATGCCATTTTCAAATCGGTAGGCGGATTGGAGAAATCAAATTTCGTTAAAATAAACGGCCTCACGGTAGGTACTGTTTATTCTATGGAGCCTGCTGATGAGAATGTTACTGCCGTAAAGGTAGTATTGAGTATCACAGAAGATGTGCATATACCTTCCAATTCGGTCGCTTATATCGAGGGAAGCCTGTTAGGCTCTTCCAATATTGTTATTGAAAGAGGTAGTTCTACCACTTTAATCGCTGACGGAAACAGGATAGCAACAAAAGAAGAAGCCGGTCTTTTAGGCAACCTTTCTTCAGAGGCAAAACCGTTGATGACAAAGATAAAAACGGTGGCTGATTCGGTTACCTTGTTGTTATCCAATTTCAACCAGATCTTAAATGCCAATACACAACGCGATGTTCAGAATGCCATCGCCAACTTAAATTATTCTACCGCCTCCTTAAATGCGTTGCTAAACGGCGTTAATAAGCCTTTGGCAGCCACATTGGATAATGTTAGCGCTATTACCGGCAATTTGAAGAATCAAAATGAAGCCATCGAAGGCATTTTAGTTAACGCCAATACGTTTACCGGTAACCTAAAACAATTACAGTTTCAAAAAACAGTGGATAGCTTAAATTTAACCATCTCAGATCTGCATGCTGCTATCAACAATATTACCAGTCCAAACGGAAGCCTGGGTGCTTTAACCAGTGACAGGCAATTGTATAATAAAATGAACGATGTATTACTGAGTGCAGAAATATTGCTGGATGACCTGAGGGTACATCCCAAGCGCTACGTAAATATATCAGTGTTCGGCAAAAAAATAAAGCAGGTGAATTAACTGCTCCTGCAATAAAAGATTCAGTACCCAGGTGATAACAAAAACTTCAAAATCGCTCCATTTTTTTCCCCGTTGCACTGCTGGTGCTGGGATGTTTCGTTGCCTATAGCACTACAAGCTCCATTACCAAACATGCTAACAATGCAGAGAAATTAGTTCTTAAAGACACGATAAAAATACTAAATGCTAATACCCTTTCCCTTAAAAAGGAATCGGATACCAACAGCCTTACCGTACTGGAAGGCGACGTGATACTACAGCAGGGTAAAACAATTTTTAAGGCTGATAAAGCTATTAAAAATGACAGGCAAAATACTTTCGAGGCCTGGGGACATGTTCATATCAATGATGCTGACACCACTAATATTTATTCCGATCACCTGAAGTATTTCGGCACTCCACAGGTAGCCAATCTTGATGGCAATGTGCGGCTTACAGATGGACAGGCAACACTTACTACGCCCAGCCTGGTTTATAATATGATTACCAATACGGGTATTTATAAGCAAGGTGGTAAAGTGGTTAATAAAAAAACAGTTATTACCAGCAAGGAGGGAGAATATTACGCTGATGTAAAAGATGTATTCTTTAAGAAAAATGTAATTGTAAACGACCCCGCTTACAAAATAACCGCCGATTCTTTACAATATAACACCGTTTCGCAGATAGCTACTTTTATATCGATGACTCATATAAAAGACAGTGCAAGAAGAAGCATCGATACTAAAGAAGGCTTTTATAACCTCAAAACCGGGCAGGCAGAGTTTGGCCAGCGACCTTTTATCAACGACGACAATAAGTCTACCCTGAATGCGGACAAAGTATACCTGGATGATAATATAGCGAGAGCAGAAGGCAATGCTATCGCCGTAGATTCAGTAAGAGGTACCATTATCATAGCCAATACCATTTTTCAGAACAGGCTCAACGATGCTATACTGGCAACCCAAAAACCTGTGATGATCATTAAACAGGATAATGATTCCATTTACGTAGCTGCAGACACCTTGTTCAGCGCCAAACTTTCTGACCTGTTCGAGACCGTTACCTTACCACCGGTTATAGATAGCGTAAGCCGTACCGACAGCGTTATTATTGGCGACAGCATAGTAGTAACGGATAAAAAAGATGCAAAGGTTATTTCCCAGACATTTCAGAAAAATCTAAAAGCTTCTAATGATAGTACAGACCGGTATTTCGAGGCTTTTCATAATGTAAGGATCTATTCGGACTCCATGCAGGCCGTTTCGGACAGCTTATTTTACTCCTTTAGAGATTCCACCTTTCGTCTTTACCAAAACCCTGTAGTATGGGGAAAAGAGCCAGATCACCGGTGATACCATTTTGATGCACACCAAGAATAAGCAACCCAAATGGATGGAAGCCTACAAAAATGGATTTATGGTAAATTACCTGGGAGGCAATACCCGGGCCTACAACCAGATACAATCTACCCGGATAGATGCTTTTTTCTCAGATGGCAATATCGATTCTGTAAGAGCAAAGGGGTCCCCAAAAAGAATTTATTTTTTGCAGGATAGTGACAGTGCTTTTATAGGTGTACAATATGTGGAATCGGACTTGATGCTTTTTCATTTTGCAGATAAGCAACTATATAAAGTAGCTGATATTTCTAATGTAAAATCGACGCTCTACCCCATCAAAGAAAAAAAACCTACTGAAGCAAGGCTGGAAGGTTTTCAATGGTTAGAAACAAGACGTCCCAAAACAAAATATGAGCTGTTTGAGTAAACAGCGTTCCTTTTCCCGATATTAAATATTAAATTGCCTGTTAAATAGTATAACGCTATACGTTCAACATTAGAAATAATAGGCAATAGTTTTAAAATGGCTTTACAGGAGCTGTTGAAAAACAAGCTACGGACTTTTTAAGTTTGTTTGGCGTAACCATTGGCATCTTCTGCATTATTGGTGTGTTGGCAACTGTAAACAGCCTTCAGCGCAATATACAGAACGAAATAAAATCGATGGGTGATAATATCATTTTCATCGATAAATGGGTTTGGAGCGGAGGCCCCGATTATCCCTGGTGGAAATTTGTAAACCGCCCCTACCCCAAACACCACGAACTCAAACAGATCAAAGAGCGTTCTCCCAGTACCCAATATGCTGCTTTTTTTATGATGTTTCCGACAATATCGAGTTCAGCGGTTCCATTTTGAGCGGCGTTAAAGTTTACGGCGCCAGTGAAGAATACAACCAGATTCAAAAACTCACGTTTGCCCATGGCCGGTATATTTCTGATGCCGAATTTAATTATGGAACTAATGTAGCTGTAATTGGAGATGAGGTGGCCACGAAACTCTTTACCCTGCCAGAGGCTGCCATTAATAAAGATATTAAGCTAAAGGGAAGACTAGTAAAGGTAATAGGTGTTATTAAAAAACAAGGAAAGCAATTAACAGGCGGTTGGGACTACGATAAAAGCATTATTATACCCTATGCATTCGCAAAGACGATCTATCTCGAAAGATTTTCTGACCCCAAAATAATGGTAAAAGGTTACGAGCATATTATTACCAGTTCTATTTTAAAAGACGAGCTGGAAGGCGTAATGCGAAGCATTCACCGCTTAAGTCCTACCAAAGAATCTGACTTTGCTTTGAATGACCTGAACGATATCAGTAAGGAAGTAGAAGCAGCTTTTGTGGGACTTAATATCGGTGGTGCTATAATTGGTGGCATCAGCCTGATTGTAGGCCTGTTCGGTGTAGCCAATATTATGTTTGTAACGGTTAAAGAACGCACACCACAGATAGGATTAAAAAAGCTATCGGTGCCAAGCGCCATATTATTCTCACAGAATTTCTGCTCGAAGCGGCATTTCTTTGTATTATCGGTGGCATTATAGGTCTCGCATTAGTAGTAATACTGGCGTTTATTCTTACAAAAGTGCTCGAATTTCCTATTTATGTTTCTGTCACCAATATGGCCTGGACCTTTTTCATCTGTGTTCTGGTAGGCATTGTCGCCGGAATTATTCCCGCAATGCAGGCAGCCAAGATGGACCCGGTAGTAGCCATCAGGAGCTAGTATTTAGCTGATTAGTTAACAAGGTGTCTGAAACGGCACTTTTTGCTTTACCTTAATCAACTTTTCAACTAGTCAACTAAACCACACAAACCTTACTTTTGCACATGCCTATAATTCTAGCTATAGAATCGAGCTGTGATGAAACCTCCGCAGCCATTTGTGAAGACGGACAAATATTATCCAACAATATTGCCACGCAGGCAGTACATGCCCAATATGGCGGTGTTATTCCCGAACTGGCTTCGAGGGCTCATTTACAAAACATAGTGCCGGTAGTAGATGTTGCTTTGAATAAAGCCGGCAAAACATTATCAGAAGTAGATGCTTTTGCATTCACCCAGGCGCCGGGCCTTATTGGTTCACTGCTTGTTGGAGCAGAGTTTGCAAAATCGCTGGCGTTATCGCTGAACAAACCTTTAATTACCGTAAACCACATGCAGGCCCATGTATTGGCTAACCTGATACCGGATAAAAAACCTTCGTTCCCTTTTTTATGTCTCACAGTTAGTGGTGGTCATACCCAGATCGTACTTTGCAAAAGTGCGGTAGAGATGGAGGTGATTGGCGAAACTATTGACGATGCTGCAGGTGAAGCTTTTGACAAATCAGCTAAATTGCTAGGCCTTCCCTACCCGGGCGGCCCATTGATTGATAAATATGCCAAAGAAGGGAATGCTGATCGCTTCCAGTTTCCTGAGCCTAAAATCCCGGAATATAATTTTAGCTTTAGCGGCCTTAAAACGGCCATACTATATTTCCTGATGAATGCGGGTAAAAGCCAGGTGTACAAACAGGAGTTTGCAGCCTCTGAAGAAGATAAAAAGCAATTTATAGATAATAACCTGGCAGATATTTGTGCTTCTATTCAAAAAAGGATCATTACCATTTTACTGAATAAGTTCAGTAAGGCAGCCAGGGAGCTGGGCATAAAAGATATTTGTATTGCAGGCGGTGTATCGGCCAACAGCGGACTTCGAGCAGCTTTCACCGAGATGGGTGAAAAGAACGGCTGGAATGTGTTTATTCCCGAGTTTCAATATTGCACCGACAATGCGGGGATGATTGCCATTACAGCCTATTATAAGTTACTGGCAGGAGATTTTGCTTCATTAACAGCACAACCTGCAGCCCGCGGATTCCAGTAGTACTAATATCCGCTCATTACTCATCATTCATAACTCACCATTCATCATTCGCCACACCCTCCTCATCCCTTGCCCAATCCATATTTCAGGTTTAAGCAATTTACGATCCACCATGACCAATGCAGTATGAAGGTTACCACCGACTCCTGCCTGTTTGGGGCCTGGGTGGCTGACCATTTAACCAATCTTGATGACGGCAAAAGCGTATTAGATATAGGCAGCGGTAGTGGGTTATTAAGTTTAATGATCGCTCAACAAACAAGGGCGTCTGTTGAAAGTATTGAAATTCAAAAGACAGACTACCTGCAAAGTCTTAATAATATAGCCAATAGTCCTTTTGCCAGCCAGGTTACGATCTACCACGCTGACGCACTACGGTTTCCTTACGATAAAAAATATGATGTTATTATCAGCAATCCACCCTTTTACGAAAATGACCTGAAAGGTTTAGTGGAGGGCAAAAATATTGCACATCACGATGAAGGATTAAAGCTGCCGGAGCTGTTACAGCTCATTGCCCGTCAGCTTACTCCTGGTGGGAATTTCTATCTTTTATTACCCTATAAACGACTGACAGAATTGCTACAGCTGATTACCACAAGCAGTCTCTTTATCAATGAAATGGTAACCGTGCATCAGACAGAAAACCATGATGCATTCAGGGTACTGATCAGCGGTTCTTTTAACGCAACTACAACTGCTGAAAACAAAATAAAAATTAAGGAAGCCGGTACTTACAGCCAGGCTTTCACACGTCTCCTTAGAGATTATTACCTCTATCTATAAAGCTATTTTTTGTCCGCTGGCTGCTGCCTTGTAAATAGCTTCTATAATTTTAAGATCTTTTAGTCCTTCCTCACCATCTGACGCTACAACAGGCTTTTTTCCATCCAGTATAATGTCGGCCATTTCATCCATCTGCACCGTTTGATGCACAACTACAGGCGCATCAACAGCACCTTTATGTGTGCGTGCCTTAATAGGACCATACCCTATAGACGGCTGCATTTCTGCAAAGCCTTTATCACCGTTCAGGAAAAACTTATCCAGGTGATTCATATTGTAAGTAGAAAGACAGGAAGCTGTGGCTCCGCTCTGAAAGCCTAATTGGAACTGTATGGTTTCATCCACACCCTCTTTAAACTTTACCGGATCGGTTTTGGTTTCCTGCGCAGTAACCCAAATCGGTTCTTCTCCCACCATGTACCGGCTGCCATTTAAAGCATAAATGCCAATATCCATAAGTGATCCGCCACCGGCCAATGCCCTATTCAGACGCCACTGGGTAGGATCACCAATTCTAAAACCGCAAAGCCCCTGGAAGAACTTTATACTCCCAAACTCTCCTGCGTTACGCATGCGTATCACTTCCAGTGTGGTGGGTTCAAAATGCATGCGATAGCCCACCAGCAATTTTACACCAGCCTTATTACAGGCATCCAGCATTTCCTTTCCCTCTTTCACACTTATGGCAAGCGGTTTTTCACAAATCACATGCTTGCCGGCTTTAGCAGCCCGTATAACATGATCATGATGCAGCGCATTAGGCGTGATAACATATACCACATCTACTGCTTTATTTGATCGGATATTGTCGAAATTCTGGTAGTTGTAGCAACTACTTTCCGGTATATTGTATTTTTTGCCCCAGGTTTGAAGCTTTTCGGGGTACCACTTACCAGGGCTGTTATTTTTACCCTACGGCAATTCTGTATAGATTCGGCTACACGGCTGGCATAACCTCCTAGTCCCATTAAGGCTACCCGTAATACAACGCCATCCTCCCTCAGCTCCTGGTTAAAATTCAGATGGAAAAGGTCAGTACTTAAAAAGGAATGCTCGCAGAAGCCATACCTATTTTTTGCAAGAATGCTCTCCTGGTTTTCATACATGCCGGTTTAATCGTTAAAGTTTAGAATTTTTGAACAGCACTATGCCCCTTGATCTATTTCAAAAGTCCGTTAGCAAGTTCCAGTACTTTTTCAAGCTGCTCCTCATGTGTGAGATGCGTATTATTTATTTCGATAGCATCTTTCGCTTTTCGTAAAGGGCTTATTTCACGGTTAGCGTCGATATAGTCACGCATTTCTATATTATGTGCTACTTCTTCTATAGTTATATTGGGGTTTTTCTGATACAATTCCTTGAATCGCCTTTCTACCCTCACGGCATTATCGGCAGTTAAGAACAACTTGAGCTCTGCATGAGGAAAGACTACGGTTCCAATATCCCGGCCATCCATAATAACGCCTTTTCGTTGTCCCATTTTCTGCTGCTGGTTTACTGCGAAATCCCTAACCGCTCCCAGTGCTGCTACTTCGCTCACTTTTTCAGCAACGATCATTTCGCGGATCAGATACTCCACATTTTCATCGTTCAAAAACATTTCTACCTGTGAGCTTTGTTCGTTTAACCGAAAATCCAATTCTATTTCGTCAAGCGCTTCTTTGATCTGTGTTGCATCATTAATATCGATATTGTTCCTTAAGAAATAGAGTGTAATGGCTCTATACATTGCCCCGCTGTCCACATATACATAACTCAGTTCTTTTGCCAGCTGTTTAGCTATGGTACTTTTACCACAGCTCGACTTTCCATCTATCGCTATTATGATTTTCTTGTCACTCATTAAAAGGCTATCGATATTTCTATAAAGATAAAATTTAAATCCTTATTCTTTTAACTAATATTTGAGCAGGCGGTGACGTATTTGCTAATAACGGGAGCATAAGAAAGCGTTCAAAGTAAGATCGTGTTAAATATTAGGGTTTCATAAAAAACAACCCATAGCCTTTATACGACTTCTTTTTAACGCTAAAAATCCTTAGTTTCGTGGCTTGTTTTTATGAAAAAATTGAATTAGAAGTCGTAGCGCTTTCTCACAGTATTACTCAAACGCATTCATATGCGGTAGTTTTAGGGGAAGTAAATGGTTTGCGCGGTTGCCGATAGTAATTGGCGGATTTGAAGCGCAGGCTATTGCCGTGGCATTGGAAAAAATGAATCCAAGCCGGCCTTTAACGCATGACCTGATGAAAAATTTCATGACGGCATTCTCTATCGACCTGCACGAAATTATCATCTCCGATCTGCAGGAAGGTATTTTCTTCAGTAAGTTGGTTTGCTCCTCTGATCACGATACCATAGAAATTGACAGCCGTACTTCTGATGCCATTGCATTGGCTGTTCGTTTTGGATGCCCCATCTATACTTACGAAAATATTTTAAGTAATGCCGGCATTGTTATGGATGAAAAAAACCAGACATCCGAAACTGAAAATGCAGAAGCTATAAGTGCAACTGTAGCCGAGAGCGCAGATAATGATCTTAAAAACATGAATGTTGAGGAACTTAATAAACTGCTGAACGAGGTTTTGGAAAGCGAAGATTACATGAGAGCTATCGCCATCAGAGACGAGCTGAACAGCAGGAAGAATAAATAGCAGCGTACAGTATCTATAAGAGTATGATAGTTTATCATCAGGCATCATTACTCCTCACCTATTATACCAACCACCTTGATCCGGTTTTCTAATTGTAAAATCAACATTGGTTTATATATTACCGCAAAAAGGCCGGATGGTTATCACAATCTCGAAACCGTTTTCTTTCCCCTGCCATTTTACGATGTTATTGAGCTTATAGATGCGCCCCAAACAGGCATTACAGTTGTAGGCCAATCTATTCCGGGGTCTGCTGAAAATAATATCATTATTAAAGCCTGGAATCTGTTGAAAAAGGACTTCCATGCCCTTCCGCCTGTTCATTTTTACCTCTTAAAAAACCTGCCTGCCGGAGCAGGGCTCGAGCCGGAAGCGCCAATGGCGCTCATACTTTATTAGCATTAAACCAAAAATACGCACTCGGTTTAACTGAACAACAACTGCTTCATTATGCTTTGCAACTGGGTAGCGACTGCCCGTTTTTCATTCTAAACAAACCATCACTGGCAACTGGTCGCGGAGAAGTTTTTGAAGAAGTGAAGGTAGATCTAAGCCCTTACAAAATAGTAATTGTAAACCCGGGTATCCATATTTCAACCCCCTGGGCATTCGGACAGCTAAAACCTGCGCCACCTCAATTTAACCTTAAGACAAGTATCGCCCAACCTCCGCACAAATGGAAAAATTACATTTTTAATGATTTTGAGGATGCTGTTTTTGAAGCGTTTCCTGAAACAGCGGCAATTAAAAAACAATTGTACCAGGCAGGCGCTATATTTGCAATTATGAGCGGCAGCGGTAGCACGATATACGGCTTATTCGAAAAAACACTCCTGTACAACTCAACCTTCCCAAACAATATTTCCTGAAAACAGCCGCTTTTGATTTCTGGTTATATAACCCACTAACTCATTTTCTATTATGATTAGTCCCTCAAAAGAAGACCTTCTACAAAAGATCGAAAAAGCGATAGAAAAAGCAATCAATTATTTGGTAGAGCATCAATTGGCCAGCGGAGAATTTGCCACTTACATGTCTCCGGACGCTGCAATGCAGGAATGGTGCGTGCCGGAAAGCAATACAGGATTCACTGCAGAAATAGGAAACTGTCTTATACCTTTCCAGGACAATCCATTAGTTGACAAGCTATTAACCAAATCAACCAACTATCTCTCGTACCAGGATGTAAGAGGCGGCATATGGCAGTTCTATGCGAAATGGCATCCGAAATTCAAAATTTTGCCACCCGATGTAGATGACACAGCATTAGTTTGTAATTTTTTGAGGAAAAGAAATGTTTCGTACCCCGATAACATCAAAACAATTCTTTTAAATAGAAACAAACAGGGATTATTCTATACCTGGTTCACACTCCATAGTAATTTTTTCAAATATTCCCGAAAATACTGGCGGCTTATCGCCAGGGAACTCAAAGCGCCCATTAGTACCTTTTTGTATTGGACCAGCGCCACTCATCGTAGAAATGATATTGACCTGGTGATCAATTGTAATGTGGTTTCTTACCTGGGTTATAATGACATTACGAAGCCCGTAGTGAAGCATATCATAGATGAAATGATCAAAAATAAAGGCAAAATACCCGACAAGTGGTATTTGAATGAAATCGTTCATTATTACTTTATTTCTAGATTGTACGACCTGGACATTCCTGAAGTCTGGGATATAAAATCTTTATTCGAGGAAAAAATAAAAAATGCGGTAAATAGCAGCAAGAATTTTCAACACTGTGATCTTGAAATAGCCCTCGCAACAACTTCTTTACTTAAGTTAAATGTTATCGATCCTAAGATCGAAGAATATGTAACCCTTTTATTATCAAGACAAGCTCTAACGGAGAGTGGCAAAGGTATGAACTGGTTACGGGTGGGCCGCTGGTTTGGGGTAGCGAGGAAGCTACAACCGCTTATTGTATTGAGGCTCTACATTTGTTTAAAACTACGCTATTAGAAATGGATTAAAATTAACCCACAGCCCCTTCTTTCACGGCATATGTCGTTTGTTCATTTTATATTTGTCCTCATTCCATTACAAAAACTGGTTTACATACTCGTGAGATAACTTATATGCCTTCTATACGTAATAAAATTTTTCATCTTAAAAATAATTTAAATCTTCCGAGGATATTAAACCTGGTTAAAGCTGCTGCACCGGGATGGTTATACATTTCCTTAACACTCATTATTTTAGAGACCCTTGCCTTTTTTGCGTCCCTGTATTTAATGAAGTTACTAATCGACATGGTTGTGAAAACACAGCTGGAGGCCGGAGCTGCTCATACCAATATTATCGGCTATGTAATTTTTAGCGGAATAGCGGTGTTGTTTATTTTATATTGAGATCGTTCAGTACTTATTCTGTTGAAGTGCTTTCAACCAAAGTCTCAGAGTTCATTAACAAAAATGTACATGAAAAAGCAGTAAATCTCCAGCTTTCTTTTTACGAAAGTCCGGCCTACTATGATATTTTAAAAAGAGCGATGGAGGCCGGGACAGACAAACCCGGGCTGATTATTGCTACATTAATTGAAATATTAAAGAACTGTTTATCCCTGGCGGCAGTAGTTTCGGTACTCATACTCATCAACTGGCTTTTACTGCCCATCATTGCCCTGTTTATAATTCCTACTTTATTTATTCGCTTAAAATATTCGAAAAAACTGAACGAGCTACGGATAGCCCAAACACCATTAGAGCGTAAATCAGCTTATTTCAGCAGCTTGATTACAACAGACACGGCCGCCAAAGAAATCCGTACCTACTCGTTAGGCGCCCATCTTAAAACGAAATTCAGTGAGATCAGAAATATTCTTGTTAAGGAGAAACTTTCTCTTAGCTTGAAAAAACCCAGCTCGAAGTAGCCACCACCGCATTATCATATGTGGGCATTTTCTTTTGTATCGGGTTTATTGCTTTAAGAGCTATATCCGGTGAATCAAGCACCGGAGACATTTCACTGTTTCTTTTTGCTTTTCCACAAGCATTTGGTTTACTTCAGAATATTTCGGGGGCATCTCAAATATTTATCAGAATAGTATTTATATTAATAGTTCTTTCGAATTGCTGCAACTCGAAAATGATATGGAAAAGGATGTTGATACTGAATCAATGCCTTTGGAAAATGATATCTGTATAAAACTAAAGGATGTAAAATTCAGCTACCCTTACACAGATAAGCAAACCATTTCCGGTATCAACCTAACCATTCCCTCTGGCAAAATTATTGGCCTGGTGGGTTTGAACGGAGCGGGAAAATCAACACTTATAAAACTACTCTGCCGCCTGTACGATCCTACTGAAGGAGAGATACTATACGGGAATAAGAATATCAAACAGCTAAACGCATTAGAGTACCGTAAACAACTGGGAGTGGTTTTCCAGGATTTTAACCGATATAGTTTTAGTGCCGGCGAGAACATTTTCTTTGGCAACATTCATCAACCTTATAATCCACAGCGCGTTAAAGAAGCCGCTGAAAAATCGGGTATCGCCTCCTTTATCGAGTCATTCCCCGATGGTTATGAAACCACAATGGGCAGAATATTTGAAGACAGCAAGGAGGTTAGCATTGGACAATGGCAAAAAATTGCGTTAGCCCGGTGCTTCTATTCTGATGCACGTTTTCTCATTTTTGATGAAGCATCCAGCGCGCTGGATGCGGTTTCTGAAAAGGAGCTGTTTGGTTCGTTCAGAGATAGGATCGGCAATCGCGGAGCAGTCATTATAAGTCATAGACGTTCTGCCATACTTCATGCCGACTACATTTATGTTTTAGCCGACGGGAAAGTGGTAGAAGAGGGTACAGATGAAGAACTCATGCAACGCAAAGGAGCTTATGCATCTATTTTTAATGAAAATGCGGTAGCTGAAAAAGAAAAGGCGACAACCAAATGAAAGTGAGGCAAAAGCATATAGCATTTATAACCTGCTGCAGCAATGACTGGGGCGGAAGTGAAGAATTGTGGGCACAAACTGCGCCCATACTCATACAACAAAACCACAAGGTAACCCTCTATAAAGAAACGTTTAATACCCATCACCCATCTATAATAAAAGCAAAAGCGCAGGGAGTTCGCTTTGTAGCATTTAAACCTAAAACCTTCGCCAGCCGAACTTTTCAAAAAGTAAAAAATCGGTTTTTCAACAAAGGCACTAATAGGATTCACTACAACAATGAACATGCCGCACAATTAAGAAAAAATTAAGCAAGGATAGACCCGACCTGGTTCTGATCAATCAGGGCATCAACTTCGACGGCCTGGGTCACGCTTATGAGTGCTACCAGCTGAAAATACCTTATGCTATTATTAGCCATAAAGGCGTAGACTTTTTTGGCCGTCTGAAACGGAACGCCCCATTATGATCGAGGTTTGGCAAAATGCTCAAAAATGCTTTTTTGTATCTCAGCAAAACCTCAATTTAACAGAAGAGCAATTTGGTTTTCGCTTTTCCCATGCTGAGGTAATTTGGAACCCTATTAAATTTAAACGGGAAATTTCCCCTTTGCCAACCGCCGAACATTTATATAAATTTGCATGTATTGGTCGTTTTTTTATCCTGGATAAGGGACAGGATATTCTTTTGCGAATTCTTGCAGATCAATCCTGGAAAGATCGCCCGATTGAAGTAAGTTTTATCGGTGGCGGACCGGACCAAAAAGCCCTCCAGGATTTAGCCGAAATGCTGGATGTTAAAAATGTGAAATTCGCTGCACATATAAATGATGTCGAAAACCTCTGGACCTCTTATCATGCTCTTATCCTGCCCTCCAGGAGTGAAGGATTACCCCTGGTAACTCTGGAAGCAATGGCAGTAGGACGACCAGTGATAGTAAGTACAGCGGGAGGACATGCAGAGATCATACAACACGGCGTAAATGGTTTTATTGCAGATGCAACTGTAAAAGATTTTGCTAAGGCGATGGAAGATGCGTGGGAAAACAGGAATTCCTGGGAGCTAATCGGTAAAAATGCGAACGCATTTGTAAAAGAAAAGGTACCGGCACTACCCGAGCGTATTTTTTCAGATTTAATAATAAAAATAATATCTTGAGCTACAAATGAACCCTCTAGTTTCCGTCATAATACCAACTTATAACCGTGCTAATACGGTTAGTCATTCAATAAACAGTGTACTAGCGCAAACCTATAAGCATATAGAAATCATCGTAGTAGATGATGGATCAGCAGACCACACCGCTGAAGTTTTAAAAAATTATCACAATATCATTGTAATTAGTAAAGAGAACGGCGGACAGGCAAGCGCGAGAAATGCCGGCCTGAAGCACGCAACCGGTAAATTCATAGCATCACTCGACTCTGATGATATCTGGTATCCTGATTTCCTGGAACGTTGCGTGCAAAAACTACAGGCAGATGACCTGGATTTTGTTTTTGCAAACTGGGACCAGGAAGATGCTAACGGAAGAATTTACGATTTTTTATCCAGCGATATTTTCATTCAACCCTACTTTCATAGAAAAAAGAAAGCTGGGTAAATCTGGACTTCAATGAATTAAGATCGGTTTATGCACAAGCCTGCCCCTCTCCTTCATCTTCAGCAGTTATAAAAAGGAGCCTTATACAGCAGGGCTGGAATAACAATATACGTGTAGGAGATGATTGGTATTTATATCTTTCAGTACTGTATGCAGGTGAACGGAAAGCCGCTTTTACACTGGATCGCCTTTGGAAAAAATGTGTGGGCCCCATCAATGTTTATGACGGTAGAAAGAGAAGCGAAGTGCTGGAGCATCTATACATTGCCGATATGGATAAGATGCTCTACGATTTTAAGCCGAAGATGAAAAACGCGCATTATAAAATAATGCGCAATAAGCATATTTACAGCCTGGTTGAATTAGCTAAGCACAATCTTATTCGCGAGTTTAACCTGGTAAAGACGGTTAAGTTGCTTGCCCGATCATTTTACCTGGATGCCCGCCAGACCTTTAAAAGCATACCGCAGGTGGTGATGTTGGAGTAAATAGAATGAAGGATAAAAAAATCACCAAATGGGTAAAATAGCCCGTTAAATGAATATTTCAGCCTTTATCAGAACCGGCGACTGGTGGGATCACAAACTCCCTCCCATACTTGGGATCGGGTACGCTACCCTTCTACTATATGATCAGAACCTTTTTAACGCATCCGGACACATAGTTATTATATTGCTTTCGGTAATTATAGGGGCAATATATGTAAGTATTATCAACGACATCAGCGACGTTGAGGTTGATGCAAGAGCCGGAAAGCCCAACAAAATGGCCTCTTTACCTGTTTTTGTGAAATGGCTTTTGCCCATCATCTGTATTGCATGCGGCATTTGTTTTATAGCGTTTTTCTATTATCCCGACTGGCTGTCCTGTATTTTCTACACCATTCCCTGGATCGCCTTCAGCATGTATAGTTTACCTCCATTCAGGCTTAAAAACCGGGGCATATGGGGCGTGCTGGCTGACGCAAGCGGTGCTCACATATTTATTAACCTGCTAATGGTAAGTAGTCTTTCTTACATCTCGAAACATCCCATTAACTGGTTTTGGCTTTTGGCGATAGGTGTATGGGCTACCTGCGGTGGTATAAGAGGAATTATGTGGCATCAGTTTACAGACCGGGACAATGATATAAAGTCAGGTATAGAAACTTTTGCTACCCGGCGAGAGGCAAAAGATTTCAGATATATTGAATGGGTGCTTTTACTGATTGAGTCGATTGCGCTCTTTTACGTAATTTATACGTTATCTATAACTCTTGTATATTACAGCTTTATTGCTTACCTGATACTGATGTTGCTCCGGTTTAAGGTATTACACCAGGAGCCTATTTCATTTCTCCATAAAACATCCAATTACCAAACGCTCCTGCTTGATTTTACCGACCTCTTCTTACCTGCAGCCTTATTAGTTTATTCGTCATTTCACCAGCCCAAAGCCTGGATACTGCTTCTGATACAACTTTTGTTGTTTCCCGGCAGATGGATATTAATACTTAAAGACTGTTATCGTATTTTATTTAAGAAGCGCTGGTCTAAACAGCTGTAACAGGTATTTCCCCTTACACCTTACTATCGTACCATTTCTGCAATTAGCTTTTCCATGGCGAGCTGTAAATTGGTAGTGAGTCCCGGTGAACTTTAGAACATTGTATAACCGTGCTCCGTATAGCGGTGAGCCATCTGAATCGGGATGGTGCATCTAACTGAGCAATCGGAGAAGAGCTCAGCCGGTCGCCCAAAGCAATCTTCTCAAATGCCCGGAGATTTTGCTCAATAAAATCCAGGTCAATCCCGGGATCAAAGCATTTTAATTTGGTTGCAGGTAATGAAAGACTGCAATCTACATACTTTGTTTTTTTGCAGAACAGTATAATGCCGGCATTCACAAACTCCTCACGCTCCACACGCGGCACCACCCGTATTACCGCATACTCATATAATTGCTGCTCTTGCATCAATCGCTTGTTTTAAAAATATACTGCTATGTTGTAACCTGAAGTTGAGAAACTCCCGGTACACTTTTTTTGTTTCCTCAGCCATACCGTTGGTTTCTTCGTAAGCCAGCCACTCTTCGGGTAATGCATTTAATATTTCTTCTATCACAGTTTCATTCATTAAGCCGCTGCATATACGGTCCGCTTCTTCTAACAAGCCGGCCTCTTTCAATAACACATGATCCTTTATCAATGGAAAAGCGCTTTTCATTTGTGCCTCCCAATTCTGCCAGTTATGATGAAAATATAAGCTGGCACCATGATCAATCAGCCATAGCTCCCGGTTCCATATCAGCATATTGGTATTGCGGGCAGTACGATCCATATTGGTAAGGAAGGCGTCAAGCCATACTATTTTAGACGCCAGTAAGGAATCCGTTTTACTTAAGGCTGGATCATAAGTAATGGCTCCGCTCAGATAATGAAGCGCCAGGTTTAAGCCCTGGCTAGCCTTTAAAAGGTCCTGAATCTCTTCATCCGGCTCGGTTCGGCCAAAAGCTTCATCCAGGAAAGCAAATACGATTTCAGGCACTTTAAGTGCCAGCACCCTCGCTACTTCACCGCCAATAAATTCCGAAACCAGTGCCTTAATTCCCTGGCCGGCACCTCTGAATTTCAATGCGTATAAAAAGCCATCGTCTCCTTCAGCTATCGCCGGCAGAGAGCCTCCCTCACGTAAAGGCGTCACATAACGCGTTACATTTATAGTTCGAATATCTGGCAGAATAATAAGTTTTAGGTTGGAAAGATACAGGTTATAAAGAAAAAGCCCCCTTTCGGAGGCTTCAAATTTTATTGCTGAGCTGCGGCTTCATCCCCTGGCTCCGGTTTTCTTTCCGGTTTAGGGATTAAAGCTTTTCTCGATAATTTAAATTTACCTGACTTAGGATCTGTTCCAATCAGTTTCACTTTCATCGAATCACCTTCTTTTACCAGCCCTTCCAAAGTTTCTAAACGTTTCCAGCTTACTTCACTGATGTGAACCAAACCTTGTTTACCTGGCAAAAATTCAACAAAGGCACCAAAAGCAACTATCGATTTTACTGTAGCATCGTAAACATCACCTACAACCGGAACCGCAACAATGCCTTTAATCCAGTCTTCGGCTTTAGCTACGGCTGATTTCTCTACACCAAAGATGCTGATCTCACCCATATTGTTTACTTCCTCTATATTGATCGTAGCACCGGTTTCACGCTGAATTTCCTGTATTACTTTACCGCCTGGCCCGATCACTGCTCCGATAAATTCTTTATCGATAAACATCTTAACCACACGTGGTGCGTGAGGCTTCACTTCTTCTCTTGCTTCAGGTATTGCTTTGTACATAGACTCCAGGATATGTAATCTGCCTGCTTTCGCCTGATCCAATGCCTGTCTCATCACTTCCATGGGAAGACCATCTACTTTAATATCCATCTGCACACCGCAAATACCTTCACGAGTTCCGGTTACCTTAAAGTCCATATCTCCCAGGTGGTCTTCATCACCTAAAATATCACTTAAGATAGAAAACTTATCTCCCTTGGTAATCAACCCCATAGCTATACCTGCCACGTGTTTTGGAAAAGGTACACCGGCATCCATTAACGCTAATGAACCTGCGCAAACGGTAGCCATTGAAGAAGAACCGTTTGACTCAAGAATATCGCTAACCACACGAACAGTGTAGCCAAATTCTGAATCAGCGGGCATCATTTGTTTCAGAGAGCGCATTGCCAGGTTACCATGTCCTACTTCTCTGCGACCAGGCCCACGCATCATTTTTACTTCACCCGTTGAGAACGGAGGGAAGTTATAGTGCAAAATGAATTTGGAATATTTAGAAGAAGCAGCTGTTTCAATCAGCAACTCATCTAAACCAGTACCTAAGGTAACTGTTGTAATAGATTGAGTTTCACCTCTTGTAAATAAAGCTGATCCATGTGGAGAAGGTAATACATCTACCTCCATATCTAAAGGACGAATTTCATCCAGTTGTCTGCCGTCCAAACGGATACGATCATTCAAAACCATATCTCTTACCACATCGTACTGAACATCGTGGTAATATTTTTAGCCAGTCTTTTTCAACATCGGTAAAAGGAAGCTCTTCAGTTGATTCTTCAACTAATTTAGCCAGCAACTCCTCTTCCAAAGCTTTAAACTGATCTGTTCTGTCGTGTTTAGCAGATTTGCTCTTTGCTATCTCATAAACCTTATCACTTGCAAATGCATATACACGTTCTTTTACCGCTTCGTTAATAGCAGGTAAAGTATATTCTCTTTTGGTAGTTACACCTTTCAGATCTCTCAGCTGCTGCTGTGCTTTTATTTGCACCCTTATTGCCTCGTGAGCCACACTCAAAAGACTTACCAGATCAGCTTCAGAGCATTCCTGCGATTCTCCTTCCACCATCATCAGGTTCTTTTCAGTAGCTGCTACGATGAAATCCATATCAGCAGTAGCCAATTCTGTGCGGTTAGGGTTTACTTTAAATGCGCCGTCGATACGTGCAACACGTACTTCGCTCAAAATCTCCTTAATAGGCACATCAGAAACCGCCAATGCAGCCGATGCCGCTAAACAAGCTAATGCATCAGGCAATATTTCAGGATCGCTGCTGATCAATGTAACCAGCACTTGTACCTCGCAGAAATAATCATCAGGGAACAAAGGTCTTAACGCACGGTCAATTAAACGGGAGATCAATACCTCGTAATCGCTTAAGCGACCTTCACGTTTAAAGAAAGATCCCGGGATGCGACCAGCAGAAGCAAATTTCTCCTGGTAGTCAACTGTTAAAGGAAAAAAGCTTTGTCCTTCTTTTGGTTCTTTATTTGCAACTACGGTAGCCAGCAATACTGCTTTACCTACGCTTACCGTAACCGAGCCATCTGCCTGGCGGGCAAGGCGACCCGTTTCTATAGCAACTTCGCGGCCATCGCCTAAATCGAAGGTTGTTCTTAATGGTTGTTGTAACATAAAATATTTTTGTAAGTATTTGATTGTGAAGCAAGCAACTTACTCAACCAGTAACTCTGTTGTTAAAAAAACGCATGTTAGAACGTTTCCAACAGTATTCTGTTTAAAAATTGAGCAGGTAAAATTGCAAGCAGGTAAAAACACGTATTCCCAACAGCGGATGTTGGGAATACAAAATATATAAATAAGTCTGAAATTAGTGCATCAAACCCAGGATATAGAACCGTTTTCCCAACTTTTGCAAGATGGAAAATACTATTTTCTTAAACCTAGTTTCTCAATTAAAGCACGGTAACCGGTAAGGTTATGCTTTTGCAGATAACTCAGCAAGCTTTTACGCTTACCTACCAACTGCATCAAACCGCGGTGAGTAGAGAAATCTTTTTTATTTTGCTGTAAGTGCTTACTGATCTGGCTGATACGCTCTGTTAACTGCGCAATCTGGCCCTCAATAGAACCTGTGTTAGCGGCGCTTCCACCAAATTGTTCAAAAATCTGTGCGTTTCTTTCTTTTGTAAGTGGCATACTGTCTTTTTTAAAAGGTCATCCTGTTTTTGTATCCTATAATTTAAGGCGGCAAAGGTAAGGAATAATTTGATATTTCTGATGCGAAATTTGATATTTCTGATATTATGGCGATTTTTACCGCATGAATTTATCCCAGGATACCAAAAACATACTAGGTCTTCAGCTTCCTACAGATCCCCGCTGGGTAAACCTGGCAGAAATATCACTGGAAGCCATACTTACAGACCATGCTTATTGCGAGCAGAAAGCGGCCACCACCTGTATCACACTAATACAAAGATACAGCGATCGGGAAAAACTCGTAACCTCCCTCGCCCCTATTGTGACCGAAGAATGGGGACATTTTCGCCTGGTGTTACAGGAACTGCATAAGCGAGGCTTGAAACTTGGTAAGCAGCGAAAAGACCTCTATGTAAATAAACTGATCGAATTTCAGCAACAAGGCGGATCTCCGGAAGATCGCTTTTTAGACCATCTCTTAATGATGGCAATGATTGAAGCACGCAGTTGTGAACGGTTTAAGCGCCTGAGCGAAGGGCTCAATGACGCTTACATGGCTAAATTTTACCGGCGCTTTATGGAAAGCGAAGCCGGTCACTATACGCTATTTATAGAACTCGCAGAAACCTACCTGCCTAAAGAAAAAGTTCGAGCACGCTGGGGCGAATGGCTGAACCATGAAACGGAAATCATGAAAGATCTGGAGCTAAGGGGTGATAGAATTCATTGATATGTAAGATGTTATATGTATGATATTAGATGTTGGATGCGGGATACAGGATCTTTGATGCCGTATCTGGTGTTTAATGTACGATGTACCTATTACCACAGAAAACACCTCTTAAGTATTCACAATTAAATGCCTCATACAGGTTGCCTAATTCAACATTAAATATTAAGCTTTTCCTAATCACTTAACTCTGCTGTAATGCCTCCCGCACCTACCCCTATGCTCAAAACCAGCTATGTTAATAAAATGTTTAGTGAATTTTTTAAAAAGTTTTTTAAAATTTAAAAAAGTATCTATATTTATGTAGAATTGAATACACTGCCTAACGAAAATAATCAATATGATTGCCAACATCATTTCTAAAAAGCAGAAATTCTATAAGGAAATCTTAAAGCACCTGTTTTTCAATAAACAGTTGTCCTGTGCCGATTTAAGTAATCTGATTGGTAAGAGCATTCCTCTTACCACGCAATACCTGAGCGAGCTCATCAGCATGAAAATGGTGATTGAAAAAGGCTATGCGGCTTCCACAGGCGGCAGACGCCCGCAAACCTACAGCATCAAGTCGGGCGTATTTTATGTGGTAGCTGTGGCAATGGACCAGCTGGTAACACGTGTAGCGCTTATTTCCAATGACAATAATATTGTTGGAGAGGTGGAGAAATTCGACTTGGTATTAGCCAATAACCCCAACAGCCTGAATGAACTGATTGAGCATCTTAAGACTTTTATCAGCAATTCCAACGTTCCTGCATCGAAAATTGCCGGTATTGGTATTGGCATGCCCGGCTTTGTAGACGTAGCGAAGGGGGTTAACCACACTTTTCTTCCCAGTTATGGCGATTCTATCGTAAATACGATACAGGAAGCCCTGCACATTCCTACGCTAATCGACAACGACTCCAGCCTGGTAGGATTAGCAGAGTTGAAGTGGGGTGCTGCCAAAAATAAACAACATGTGATGGTGATCAATATCGGCTGGGGCATTGGTTTGGGTATTATTGCCGATGGAAAACTGTTCAGAGGCAAGGAAGGTTTTGCAGGAGAATTCAGCCACATCCCCCTTTTTGATAATAATAAGATATGTAGTTGCGGCAAGCATGGCTGCCTGGAAACCGAAACCTCAATGATGGTGGTAGCTCAAAAAGGTATTCAGCAATTTAAAAAACTTACCCAACCCTCTATTCTAAAAGAGCTGAACAAAGAGCGCATTGAAGAATCAGCCAAAAAAATAATTGAAGCCGCTCAAAGGGCGACAAATTTTCGATTGACCTGATTTCTGAAGCTGCTTATAATATTGGCCGGGGGTTTCCATCCTGATCCATTTATTGAACCCCGAGCTGATAGTCATCAGCGGTATTGGCTCATTAGCAGGAAAAGTATGGGTAGCGCCTATTCAGCAGGCCGTTAATGAGCATTGCATTCCCAAAATCGCAGAACACACCGAAATCAAGATATCTTCCCTGGGTTATAATGCTGAACTGGTAGGGGCTACTGCTCTGATCATGGACAATTACGAGCGGCTCCCCAGGCTATTAACAGAAAAAACGATTGCACTATAAACATTTCTAACATTTAAAAATCCATTTGAAAAAATCCCATTCTTACTATTTAATTAGTCAATTACTGGTATCGATTTCTTAAAAATCAAAAAGAACAAGTATGAAGAAAACAATGCAAAAACTATTGTTCGCATTGCTGATGAGTTGCTGCGCACTCCTGTCACATGCCCAGCAGCGAACAGTGACCGGCACCGTTACAGATGATCAGGGAAGCCCGATCGGAAATGCGTCTTTGTGGTAAAAGGTACTACTACAGGTGGTGTTAGTGATATGGACGGACGCTTTTCGCTTTCAGTAAACGGTAATAATGTCGTTCTTGAATTCAGCTCAGTGGGTTATGCCAACAAAGAAGTGGCAATTGGTACTAACACCACACTTTCCGTAGTGCTCACCAAATCCGAAGCAACGGGTATGGAAGAAGTAGTTGTAACGGCACTCGGAATAAAAAGAGAAGCCCGTTCGTTGGGATATTCAGCACAAACAGTAAAAGGCGATGACCTTACGATTGCTCAGGCCCCTACTATCGCTCAGGGACTTATGGGAAAGGTCGCGGGTCTGCAAATTTCCCAGTCAGGCGGTGGTGCTGACGGAGCGTCATCGAGGCTTGTGGTAAGAGGTAATACATTACTTACAGGTGATAACCGCGCTTTAATCATTGTTGATGGTGTAGCCATTAATAATGATCCGGTAAATGTAAATAACAATAACGGTGGTAATGGCAAGTCCGTATTGGGCGCTGTAGGTGCCGATGTATCAGGTAACAACGACTGGGGCACCGGTATGAATATGATCAACCAGGAAGATATCGAAGACATTACTGTATTAAAAGGACCAGAAGCGGCGGCTTTGTATGGCGCCCGCGGAGCCAATGGTGTCATTTTAATTACACGTAAAAAAGGCGGTAATAAGCCAGGCCTGGGTGTTGATTACAGTTTTTCGTACCGGGCAACTAAACCATGGGAGTTGCTCGATTATCAGAACGAATACGGACAAGGCGGTGTTGCCAGTATGACTACCGCCGATCAATCTAAATGGTTTCCTATTAATAGTAAAGGGCAACGAATGCAGGTGGGAAACAATACCAACCCTGGTGGCAACTACGTAAACAACTCGCATGGTGGCTTACCTTATCCTAATGCTTATGATTTTTACTCCTACTTTAGTTATCCGGGTAGTTATTCCTGGGGCGCCAGGTTTGATGATCAGCCTATTATGAACTATGACGGCGTGTTGCGTCCTTACTCTGCACAGCCCAACAACTGGAAAGCATTTTTTCCTGATGGCTCTGTAGCAATGCATAATGTAGCCGTTTCGGGAGGTGGAGAAAAAGCAACGTTCAGGGCTTCGTATACGCGAAACAACACTACGCCCAACATGATCAATAGCAAGATGCACTCTAACAACTTTAATTTAGGATCTACATTTAAAGTAAGTGATAGGCTTCGTGGGGAGATTACATCAAGCTATGTTAACTTCTACAGGCTGAATGCTCCTCAAATAGGCGCTGCATGGCAGGCAGGCCCCACTTACTCAATGGCCAGAGATTACAACCCTGAACTGGCGTTTTCCCAGGCCTTTGGCCCCAATGGAGAACGTGTAGATATCACCAATGGCAATGGTCGTTATCCGGGTACGGATGTTCCTGCATACCCCTATAGCACGGGCTACCTTAATAATCAATATTGGAACCTGATGAAAAATAATAACGATTTCACCCGGAACCAATTTTTGGGAAGTTTGAAATTAATCGCCGACCTCACAGACTTCCTAAGTGTTACAGCCCAGGGAGGCGTAGATAATTCGAATGATGCGGCAACTTTCATCACTTATCCCATTGATGTTTTAGGTAAAGCAGACGGTGTTTATAAAGAAACGATGGGCCGCAATATGAGTCGTAACCTTACTGCTTATTTAAGATTATACAAAGATGGATTTATCAATAGTGACTTTAATGCCAGTTTAACAGTTGGTGGTGAGAATTACTATCGCAATGACAAAGCAATTAGTAATGCAACCCGTGCTCCATTTGTAAAACCATTCATATTTGCTTTGAATAACGGCACCCCTCCCAACGACCCCGCTGAAGAACTTAAATATGCGAAAAAGATCAATTCTGTTTATTCATTCCTCAATTTATCTTATAAAAATTTATTATTCCTGGAAGCTACAGCCCGTAATGACTGGTCGAGCAGCCTGCCTTCCACTGACAATAGCTATTTCTACCCTTCTGTAAACATGAGCTATGTATTTACTGATGGAATTCGCGGCTTAAAAGATAATGCATCCTGGTTAAGTTTTGGAAAGTTCAAACTTTCGTATGCTGAAACAGGGAGTGATACAGACCCCTATGCTATACACAATTTGCTGGAAAGTAATACTTATAATGGAGTGCTGGCGTCCAGTTTACCTGACAATGTTAAAATACCCGGTGTTAAACCAGCCCGCAGCCAGGCTTTCCAGGCAGGTATCAACCTCGCTTTCCTTAAAAACAGGATCACCCTGGATGTAACCACTTACTGGATGAAGAGCTTCAACCAGATCCTGAGTAACCCGCTGCCTATTTCTTCCGGATATAATTCTATTACCATCAATACCGGATCATTGGCAAACAATGGTGTTGAATTAGTACTTAGTGCAACACCTGTAAAAACCAGTGATTTTTCCTGGAACATAGGCATAAATGCTGCACATGCAAGAACCAAAGTACTGGAGCTATCTGAAGGTATTGAAGAACTAAACCTCGGCAACTTTTTCGGTGGTTCCGGTGTGTCGCAAAGAGTAGCTGTAGGTGAATATTATGGTACTTTATACGGCAAAGACTACACTTATCTGAATGGCGAAAAAGTTGTAAAACGCGCCACTGGCACCCAGAATGACGCACAGGGCAATCCTTTACCGGTAACTTTTACAGCTAATGGTCAGACCTATTATGCCGGCACCCAATGGGTTTTAACGAACAATGAAGTTCCTATTGGCAATTCACAACCTTTCCTCACCGGCGGTATTACCAATACCCTCAGGTATAAAAACTTTTCACTGTATTTATTAGCGGATGCGAAAATCGGAGGCGACACTTATTTCGGTTCGTATGCTGCAGCAATGGGAAGCGGCAACCTGAATGAAACATTGAAAGAGCGTAACGGAGGAGGTCTTCCTTATGTATATCCTGACGGAACAACCGCCAATACAGGTGTTAATTTTGGAGGAGTATTTGCTGATGGCACCCCGAACAATGATGTAGTTCATTATTTATGGAAATATGCTGGTACGTACTCAGCATGGAACCATATCGGTGTACCGCGCTCGGCTGCTGTATTTGAAAACTCCTGGATGAAGATGAGAGAAGTTTCTCTTTCTTACCAGGTACCTCAGAACGTTGTTAAAGCCACCAGATTTCTGCAAAACCTCAACTTGTCCGTATATGGCCGCGACTTGTTTTACATATTTACAACTATACCTAAAGGGCTAAATCCCGAGGGTGTAAATGGTATTGGTAATGTTCAGGGTATTGAATATTCTTCTATGCCTAAAACCCGCTCTTTCGGTTTTACCGTAAGAACATCATTCTAATCCTGGTAACAGAATTTGTCAATTCAAAAAAGTCGTTCATTATGAAAAGAAATATATCATCTAAAATCTTTACGAAGTTTACAGCCAGTGCAGGTGTACTTTGCCTGCTTCTGTCGACTTCCTGTACAAAAGATTTTGAAGAAATAAACAGTCCCTATAAAGATGTGTCGGTTGCTACGGCATCGCCGGTAGCCTTGTTTAACCAGTTAAGCCGTAGAGCCACCGAAGAAGATTATACGCTACATGTTGGTGTGCTTATGCCCTTAGCAAACCAGCAGGGTGTGCAAAACGTAACAGTGCCTTATACTAACTATATTTCAAGTTATTGGAATAATTACTATCGGGATCTGGCAGATTACAAGTTGCTCGTTAAGCTAATAGACGGAGATATAAATCCTGCAGCCTTTACTAATTTAAGGGCAATCTCTACCATATTGATATCTTCGAGAACTTTATCTATGTTAGATCGCTACGGCAGTATCCCCTATTCCAATGCAGGTGATGCAAGCAGTGATCCCACTAAATACCGTCCCTCTTATGATAGTGATCAAAGTATATACGAGTTTGTATTAGGTGATCTCTCAACCGCAGTTAATTCGATCAAGGTTGGTACTGCTGCTTCAGACCAGGTATCCCTGGGTAGTAACGAGTCGTTCCTTAATAACAACTATGATTCATGGATCAAGTTTGGCAATGCGTTGCGATTACGCTACGCTGTTCGGTTACATGCCAAAAATGCAGCCCTGGCCAACCCGATCATTACCGACATTATCGGAGGGAACAAACCGCTTCCTAACGCTATAACTTATGCAGACATGGACGCGATGCGGCAAAACAATTACGGAAACTATCCTAAAATTGTAGTACCGCAAAATCCCGACTATAACGATAGGTTGTGGTATGCGTTCAGGGAAACATCTGTAAGTAATATTCGTTTGAGCTCAAATGTATGGAATGAAATATCTTCCAGTAGTGCAGACAACGGCTCAGGCATCTTTGATCCGCGGACTTATGTATGGTTTATGCCAAACAATTCGGGCAAATGGGTACCACAGCCTCAGGACAAATCTGTAGCTGAGGGTTCAAGCACACTTTACCCCAACACAGATGCCAATGCACCTGCAGCACCTAATACTTTGGCAGATAATAAATTTGCCGGTTTTAATTTTTACCTGGTAAGAGATCATACCATGCTTCCTTATATTATCATTTCTGAAGCAGATGTTCATTTATTGAAAGCTGAAATTTATACCCGGGGTATGGGTGTAGCTGCTGATTTTGCCAAAGCCAACCAGGAGTACCAGGCCGGATTAACAGCCTCCATTAATTTCTGGTATACTTATGTTGCGTCTTCTACCAGCGGCATCTGGCCATCATCTAAACCCGCGTTGGCGGCTAACACTATTTCCGATTTCCTGGCCAATCCTAAAGTGGCACTAGTGTCGGGCGACAATACAGGCAATCTTAAAAAGATCGTAACTCAGGCATGGTTAGCTACTTTATGGCAGCAACCGGAGGCTTGGGCTATTGCAAGAAGAACAGGTCTAACACCCAAAGCAGCAGGTTACACCCCGCAGGTATTTAATAAACTCCCTATCCAAACGATGAGGAAACCAATAACCACGAAAACTGGATGAAAGCAACTAATGGCGCTAACCCGGATGCGCAGGCAATACAAAAAGTATATTGGGCGCCTTAGACGGAAAAGCTATATAATCAAAAATGAACCGCCCTCGGGCGGTTTTTTGTTTCCTCGCTACTTGACTAACGCTATTAAGTCTGGAGGTTAATTCAAACGGGCTGGGAGCATTCTGAAACAGCAAAGATTTGGAAATATTATTACTACTTCACTTTAAAACAAAAACTAACCTCACATCAAACCGTACAACCGTTTAACAAAAGTTATAAAAAAATTTAAAAAGTATTGTATATTATAAAAAAGATAGTTTACATTTACTTAACAATTAAACCATATACTGGTGCGTGCCATAGCGAATATTGAGAGAACTAACATCAGTAAGCAGAACTACCAAGATACTATTGCTCCGAATATCGAAGAAATAGTGAAGGGACTTTTTAGGATTTAAACCGTAAACTGTAACGTCACACTAAACAATACTATGTGAAGCGACTAGTCGCTTGCATTAGGCTGTCTACAAAACTTTTATCAAATCAAAAACAACAGGTATGAAGAAAAAAAAACTACTTCTATTCTTTGTGTTGTTGCTATTAAATAGTACTTATTTGTTAGCGCAAACAACAAGAACCATCCGGGGGTGGTTAGTGATGACAAGGGCACTCCCTTAGCTGCGGCCACTGTTTCTCTTAAAGGAACTGTAAAAGCAGTTATAACCGATGAACAGGGACGCTATTCGATAGAGATAGATAATAGCGCAGCAGTTTTAGAGTTTTCTTCAGTAGGATATATCACAAAAGGAGTTAATGTAGGCTCAGGTGATGAACTCAATATCGTACTTGAAGCGGGTTCTGGGAAATTAGAAGAGGAAGTTGTAGTGACTGGATTTGGTGAAAACAGGGCAAAAGGTCTCTGGGTTATTCCATTACCCAAATATCAGGAGATGATATACGGCGCACGGGCAACGTTAATCCCATAAACGCGCTTCGAGGCATGGTGCCGGGTTTACAAGTTACCCCTAATGCCGGAGGACCGCAGGCTTCAACGCGTTTTCTGATAAGAGGAAGCGCCAGTCTTGATCCTTACGGCAACCAACCATTGGTAGTAATTGACGATATCGTTATGGATGACCAGGTTATACTTCCCAACCGAGGTGGAGATCAGGATTTTGGTAATATATTGAAAAACGTCAATCCGGATGACATCGAATCTATTTCCGTTTTAAAAGGTGGCGCTGTTACAGCATTATATGGAAGCCGCGCTTCTAATGGTGTTATTCTTATTAAGACTAAAAAAGGGTTTTCACAACGAGGTCTTGGCGTTTCCTTCTCTCAATCGCTCTTATTTGAACGCGCTTATAAAACAGTAAAATTACAAGACAGATTCGGTGGCGGCGTTCATGCCGATGATTGGAATAAAGTTATAGCCGATACACTTCAAATTAATACGGGCTCTTACGCTTATAGCTTTGGACCTGAAATGACAGGCCAGATGTTCAGGGATATTTCAGGAGAATACAGACCTAATAATCCAGGATACAACGACCCGTTGGCACTATACAGAACAGGTATTACAAGGAATACTAACGTTGGCATCTCCGGAGGCAACGAAAAATCAACTGTTAGATTTTCATATTCAAATTTGAGTGCGAAATCCGCAACTCCCAATAATGAATTTGGAAGAAACAATTTCTCACTTAGGTTAACACACAGACCTATACAGGCTGTGTTGATGGACTTCAATGCGAATTACACTTTAAGTGATGCAACCAACCCGGCGTTGCAGGGCGGCAATTCAATTCTTTACTCATCCAGTTACCAGGTTCCCAGAAACTTCGATTACAATTACTGGCTAAATAATTATGTTGATACGGCCCTTGGGGAATTACAGAAAGAGGTTTGGGTGGTCCTAATAATTCATTTTGGTATCTATTTCAAAATAAATACAAGCAGAACGAAAACAACTTTAGAGGCAATTTTAACTTGAGAGCGGACCTGGCAAAATGGCTACGGTTTGAAGGAAGCGCTTCATACAACCAGGTAGGCACCTACTATACCGGAAAAGTAAGAGGCAGGAACGACAATTTTGCGGGAGGAGAATATTCGGTAAACGAAGCTACAGTTAGACAAACGCGCTACAACGGCAACTTCAATTACATTAAGAAATTTGGGGATTTTGATGTTTTAATTAAGGCTGGTGGTGAGTTGAACAAAACTGAAGCACATGGTGTATTTTTAAGAACTAATGGTTTAATAGTCCCAGATGTTTTTAGATTATCAAACAATGCAGGGTCGAACATATATACTGTTGAACAAAAGCCCAACAGCACACAAATAAACTCACTATTTTACCAGGGAAGTTTTGGCTATAAGAATTTCGCATTCCTTAACATATATGGTAGAAATGACTGGAATAGTACATTAATTTACAGAGACGGACATGGTAGCTATTCTTATTTTTATCCGGGAGCTGACTTATCATTTGTATTTACAGATGCTGTTAAAATGCCTCAGGTTATAGATTTTGCAAAAGTACGGTTATCGTATGCTAAAGTGGGTGGAGGTACAGATGCTTACAGAACCAGCACAGGCTCTTACAGAACTTATGGCAATTATATAGACGCCTACGGCAATACGATTCTTAGGTATGGCATCAACGGGGATGCGCTTCCTAACAATTTCCTGGTGCCAATAAGTAATACAAAATACGAAACAGGGTTTGAATTTAAAATGTTCAAAAACAGATTGGGTGGAGACTTTACCTGGTACCAACAAAACTCAAAAAACCAGATTCTTCCTTTTGGAGCAGGGGCGATACCTGCTGAAAGCGGAGTTAGAAGCGCTTTGATAAATGCTGGTGAGGTTAAAAATACAGGTATCGAATTTTCTCTTTTCGGAACACCTGTAAAAACAAGTGACTTCTCTTGGGATGTATTAGTTAACTACACCAGAAATCGCAATAAAATACTCTCATTAGCCTTTGGAGCTAAGTTTCAAACATTAGATCAGGATGATGGAATTTATTCAGTTGGCCAGGTTGGAGGCGATTATGGATCTATAGTAGCCCCCTACTCTTACGCTTCTTATCAGGCACGGGATGGTCAGGGAAATAATATTGCAAGCCCTTTAAATGGTATGCCTGTGGTTAGTTTTTCTTCTAACGGCGGCATATTAGGCAACCCAATTCTTTACTACGCACGTGCAACAACCTATAATCCTACAGTTGGAGGTGATGGTAATCCGGTTATTGGATCTACTTTACCGAAGTTCCTGGGCAGTATAAGAAATACCTTTAATTATAAAAGATTTACATTGAGTGCATTTTTGGATGCTAAGTTTGGAGGCATGGTATATTCAACCACTTATGGATATGGGTCGCAATATGGTATGTTAAACAGTACCCTTTTCGGAAGAACAGCTGATTTGGGTGGGTTAACTTATGAGAGCAAAACCAACTACAACGGTCAGGCCCCTGGTACAAGAACTGATGGTATTTTACCTGTAGGTGTATTTGCACCTGGAACAATAATCCCTGCTGCTGCTAGCCCGGATGGACAACAGCATGATGTTGGCGGCATGACAGTAGCTGATGCTTATGCGAAAGGATGGGTTAAACCAACTCCAGCAGGTGACTATTATAATAATACTTACGGGTGGGCAACTGGCTTAAGATCTATGGCAGCCTTTGAATCCTCCTGGGTGTCCTTAAGGGAAGTTTCATTTACTTACGAACTCCCACAAAACATTGCATCTAAAATAAAAATGAACAACTTAAGAGTATCGCTTACTGGAACCAATCTGCTGTTCCTATATAATAGCGCACCAGATGATGTAAATCCCGATAATTTAAGTTCGACAAGCTCAGGTGCATTTATTGAAAGAGGAGGAACGCCTTATTTCCGTCAATTCGGATTCTCCATTAATGCTGATTTTTAATGAATGAAATTAAAAAAGACATAATGAAACAATTTTTTAAATACCTAATCGGTGCAGCGATATTGCTTCCTGCTTGCTCCAGAGAAAAGTTTGCTGAAATAAACACCGACCCTGATTTGATTGTGGCAGAAAATGCTATACCCCAGACGCTGTTTCCCAATGCTGTAATAGCAATAAATCTGAATGATTTTGAGGCTTATTATGACATCAACAGAAATATTCAAACCTGGACCGATTACTGGGTAAGAACCGGTGGTTTGCCTGCTTATTTGGCGTCCACCTCCAATTACACTGCAATCTGGACGGCTTCATCCCGCCCCTACCGTACAGACAATTTCTATACCCGGGAAACTACCGGATCTGGTGGTGCCCTGGTTGAAATACGTAACATTATCAGCAAAATGAACGATGCAGATAAGGCCAGGTATGAAAATATCAATGCCATCACCTATATACCCATGGCTTATAGCGCATTTTATTTGTCAGATGCTGTGGGCAGCATTATTTATACTGAGGGCCTTCAAAGCCAGGTATACAACCCCTCCGCTTTTTACACCTAAGTATGAAACTCAGGAACAATTATATACCATTTTAGATAATGAACTGAAAGCAAGTGTTGCTGTGTTAAAGAGTAATCTACCTAACCAGCAGCTTTATGGTACATACGATCTGTTTTACCATGGCACAGCAAATGAAGCGCAAAACTGGGCGATGGCTGCAAACTCACTTAGGTTAAAAATTGCTATGCGTATGTATAAAAGAAAACCGGCCGCGGCAAAAGCAATTATCGATGAAGTATTGGCAGATAATGTAGGCCCTATCAATAGTCGCAGCGCGTCCTGGTATTTCAAAGCGGGCAGCAATGACGTAAATGGAGGCAACTGGGCTACTTTTGCAAGTATAGCCGGCCCAAAAGGCATGGTTGACTTCATGCGCACCAATAGCGACCCGAGGATAAGAAATTTTTACAAAAAAACAGCTATAACTTTAACTCAGTTTAATGCGGCAAAGACTGCAGGAACTATTCCTGCAACAGCTACATACGATGGGGACTATGTTGGCCGCTATATTGGCGCTGAAGCGTTGAATCAAGCTGACAAGAGCTTTTACTTCAATAATTTTCCCGGGGCTAATATTATGTATCCGTCTGAAATACAGTTAGCTCTTTTTAATCGTGCTATTAATCAGGGATTGGTTAGTTTCCCTATTATTATGTATGCTGATGTTTGTTTTATGCGATCAGAATTGGCCGCAAGGGGTATTACTACAGAAAATGCCGAAGACTGGTATAAAAAAGGCATCGAAGCTTCCATCAGAGATTACAATGAGTGGGGCAGCGATGCAAAAGTTGTTGGATTCACTGCAGTTACAGATGCCGAAATTGCTGCTTACCTCAATATGCCTGCAATTAAATACGATGCGGCTAAAGGTGTAGAACAGGTCTGTGTACAGCAATATATTAATTTCTTTAAAAATCCAAGTGAAGGATGGGCTTTGAGAAGACGAACCGGCTATCCCAGTACAACAGGTGTAGTTATGCCGTTTGAAAGAAAAACAAACCTCGGAAATGAAATCAAGATGCCTCGCAGATGGCCTATTAATGTGCCATCTATCAGTGATTTTAATTATTCAAATGCAAAAGCTGCTATTGAAGAAATGCAGAAAGACCCAAATTTCGGAAACCTTACAGATATAACAGGCCGCGTATGGTGGGATGTTCCATAATTTTTAATGTATCTTCATCAGGATTGCGGTACCGCAATCCTGATTTTTTTATGTTCAGGCTATTTTCTATAATACTATTTATTTGTTTAGTGGTATCTGCTAATGCTCAATACAAACATTCTTTGACAGATACTATGACACTCACTACGATAACTGAAAAAAAATTAAATTTTACTCTGTTAAAAAATTACAGGTAGTGATTTTTCTTTCTGTTGACTGTCCACTCTCTCAAAAATATACACGTACGTTAAACGAACTGTCCAAAACATTTTACCCAGATGTTGCTTTCTATGGAGTTTTTCCAGACACAACCTCACCACGAAAAGATTATAGCCAATTTCAGAAGAAGTACGAAATACCATTTGAACTTATTCTCGATAAAGGAAGAAAGTTAACCAAAGCACTAAAAGCCCAAATTACTCCGGAGTGTTTTGTTATATCGAAGGGGGAAATTTTATACCATGGCGCAATTGATGATTGGGTAGTTGGCTTGGGAAAAACGAAAAGCGAACCTAAAATTAACTATCTTCAAAACGCGATTTCGGATGTGCTTTCTAACACTACTCCTGTTATAGATTATATAAAGCCTATTGGCTGTTTTATTGATTAATATAAAATGAGAAAAAAATAATCCTCTTTTTACTGTTCCATTTCATTTTGTTAACATCAGCATTCTCACAGGTTGTATCCGCGCTTGAGATAATAGTTGATAAATGTGGCAATTGCCACAAACCAGGCGGAGACACACCTTTTTCACTCATCAGTTATAATGACATAAAAAAGAAAGTAACTACCATTAAAACAGCGGTAGAGTCAGGATATATGCCACCCTGGAAAGCCGACAATAGCTATTGTAGTTATTCAAACGACAAGTCATTAACAAATGAAGAGAAAAAAGTGCTTTTAGATTGGATCCAAAATGGCGCAAAAGAACAGAAAGCTAAAACGCTTCCCCAATCTTTAAAAAAGACGTTTTTGAAAAACATCAAACCAGTATTTCTATTAAGTCAAACTTCCAGTATTCAGTTAAAGGAGACAATACCGAACGCTTTGTTTTATTTAAAATTCCTTTTGAACAAATATCGGAGGTTAATATAGAAGGCATAGAATTTATTTCAAGTAATAAAAAAGTAGTTCATCACGTTAATTACGGAGTGTTCTCCGTTGAAGACTCAGCCATTAGTATAGCTGGCGGAAATAACTTTATCGAAACAGATAATCTCAACGCAAATTTGAGAGAATACGACCATCTTTCTAACAAACCCATTTACTACACCGGATGGATTCCCGGCGCTTCAGGAGAAAGATATCCGAAGGGATTTGGATGGACGCTACCGAAAAGAGGCGTCATCATTTTTACTGTTCACTTTTCAGCAACACCAGTCAAAGAGTTTTTTGATTTCGGTATAAACTTAACCACCACCGGCCAGCCAATTCAGCGTAAAATTAAAATAATTAGTTTTGGGTCAGGGGAATCGGAGAACGGGACATTACACCCAATTTTGTAATCCAGCCCAATAAGATAAATGATTTTCAACTTAAAATGGCTACAAGAGACGCGCAGTCGGTTATGTACGTTTGGCCTCATATGCACTTGCTGGGTAAATCATTTAAATCATATGCGGTAACACCAACACAAGATACCATTCCTCTTGTTTCAATTCCAAACTGGGATTATAAATGGCAGGAAATGTATCGAATGAAAAAATTAACTAAAATCCCCGCCCGATCTATTCTAACAATAGATGGCTCATATGACAATACTTCGCAAAACCCATATAACCCAAATAATCCTCCGGCCGTGGTTTACTCTGCTAAAAACATGGATAGTAAAATGGAAATGTTTACACTATTGATGATATATGTTCCCTACAAAGAGGGGATGAAAACATAGATTTATAATTTTTACCCTTCTAAAAAGTATGACAGCATTTCTTATACCTGAGAACATATTTGTATGGGAGATCCTTGACTCTAAGAATCAGTTTTTTTGCCCTTAAGATCATCCTAATGTGAAAATCCGAAAAAAAAAAACCATAAAAATGAAAATATTTTTAGCGTTTATTATACTTTTTACAACTGTATCATTAACCGCCCAGCAACAAGGCATTCACCCCTCCTCTACTCAATACGAATGGCCTGCCGATCCGCAGGTAAAACAAAAGCTGGATCAGTGGCAGGATCAGAAGTTTGGCATGATCATTCACTGGGGATTGTATGCCTTGCCGGGCATTATTGAGTCATGGTCCCTTTGCTCTGAAGATTGGATCACCAGAGATAGCAACTCTTATTATGGCGATTATAAAAAATGGTACTGGGGTTTGCAAAAAGATTTCAACCCCGTTAACTTCAACCCCGACCAATGGGCCAAGGCCGCAAAAACGGCGGGCATGAAATACCTCGTATTCACCACCAAGCATCATGATGGATTTTGCATGTTCGATACCAAAGAAACTGACTTTAAGATTACCAGCGGCCCCTTTAAAAACAATCCCAAAGCCAATGTGGCTAAATACGTTTTTGATGCTTTTAGAAAGGAAGGCATGATGATCGGCGCTTACTTTTCAAAACCCGATTGGCATAGCGAAAACTATTGGTGGCCGGTTTATGAAACAGCCAACCGGAACAACAATTATGATATCAGGAAATTTCCCTGGCGATGGGAGAAATTCAAACAATATACTTATAACCAGATCAGCGAACTGATGACTGATTACGGCAGCATGGATATGCTGTGGCTGGATGGCGGCTGGGTGCGCCCCAAAGAAACCGTAAATGCAGAAGTATTAAGCTGGGGCGCCCCTATACCTGAGTGGAGCCAGGACGTGGACATTCCGAAAATAGCAGCGATGGCGCGTAAAAAACAACCCGGACTCTTAGTGGTTGATCGTACCGTTCATGGCCCTTACGAAAACTACCAAACACCGGAACAGCGCATACCGGATCATAAGATCGACAATCCATGGGAAAGCTGCATGACACTGGGCGGTGCCTGGGGTATGTGCCCAACGAAAACTTTAAGTCGGCGCATAAAGTTGTTGCGAGCCTTATTGAAATTGTGGCCAAAGGAGGAAGTCTTCTACTAGGCGTAGGCCCAGGTGCCGATGGTACGCTACAACAACCCATTATTGACCGGCTGGCAGAAATAGGCAATTGGATGGATGCCAACGGTGAAGCCATTTACAACACGAGAGCTACAGATATTTATAAGGATGGCAGCGTATTTTTTACTAAAGCGAAAGCCGGCAAAAAACTATATGCCTTGATTCCACTCGAAGAGAACACCGTTATACCGGCTTCCATTGAATGGACTGAAATATACCGGCCAAAGGCAGTACTATGACCCTATTACAGACAAAGCAAAAATTAAAATGGGAATTATCTAACGGTAAAGTGAAGGTATATATTCCAAAATCTTTAAAAACTGTTGCACTTGCCATTGCGTTTACGTCTTCATAAGAAACGGCAAATATGAAAAGTATCCTTACCGCCTGCATTGCGCTGGCGTTTTTTACAGCCTGCGAAAAAAGCAACCGGTAAATGATTATGTACCCAATCCTGACAATAAAGCGGTTGGCGAGTGGAAGCACACCGAAAAGTATGTATCACCCGGATCGCCCTGGCATTGGGAAAACGTTGCAAACGGGCTGGTTCTTACGATTCATGCAGACTCTACCTATCAGCTAACCAATGGAACAGGTTCAGAATTCTGGCCGTTTTCTTCAATAGCACCCCAGGGGAAATTTGGGGCAACCTTAAGAAACAATTGGAAGGTCACCTATTTCACTAAACAGGCTTCCAATGACAGCACTTTTTTCTATCCTATCAGAGTTAGTAAAGATACTTTAGAGCTCAGCGGACTTTGTATTGAAGGTTGCACTTACAGGTTCCGAAAAATAAAATAGAGGATAATATTATAAGGGAATCAGTGGCATATCCAAAGCCCGCCACAAATACCGGCAGGCATAGGTTCTGTAAGGTGCCCAGGTATTGGCAATAGTATTCATTTTCTCGAAAAGTTCTTTTTGGTTGGCGTATTCCACATTATAGAGTTTAACAATGGCTTTTTGTAAACCCAGGTCGCCGGTAGAAAACACATCAGGTCTGGCCAGCGTAAACATCAGCAACATTTCTACAGTCCACTGTCCCACTCCCTTTATCTGCGTTAACAGCGCTAGTATTTCGTCATTACTCTTTTTATAAAGCCTGGCATCGGTTAATTGATGTTCAATAAAAAAATGGCACACATTTTTTACATACTGCGCTTTAGCATTCGACAAGCCAATACCTCTTAAAGTTTCGTGAGGCACTTGCAATATATCAGCGGGCTTAGGTGATTTCGATTTAAACAGCTGTAAAAAACGGTTATAGATAACGGTGGCTACTTTGGTACTTAACTGCTGGCTCATAATCGAAGCACAAAGTTGCAGGCAAACATTCTTTTGGGGCTCAATGACATAAACACCCTGTGTCTTAATCAGGGCCTTCATTACTTTGTCTTTATTTAATTGTTTGCGGTACATGGATGCCGGATATGGGTTACTTGATGTTGGATACTGAATGATGGATATTAGAAGCTTGTTCCCGGATACAAAAACAAATGCTAATACCGACTAGCCATTCACTATTCACCATTCACTATTCACCATTCACTATTTACCATTCACCATTTACTATTCACTGTTTACCACTCTCTACTCACACTTTCAACTCTCCTAACTTCATCAACGCATACAGCATACAGGTCACATGCATCGATTGTATAAACTCATTATTCCTGAATTTCTCTTTGAAAACTTCCAGATCCATCAGCTCAACATGTATTTCCTCATTCTCATCAAGGCTTTGATCAGCTGTTTTTTTGCCGCCTCTTGCCAGGAACATGTGCATCCAGTTATTATTGGTAGATGGATTAGCACAGGTTTTGCCCAGGTATTCAAAATTTTCAAATTCATACCCCGTCTCTTCTAAAAGTTCCCTTTTAATAGCGAACTCGAGGTTATCATCTGTATCATCTACACAACCTCCCGGAATCTCCCAGCAGGTTTCACCTATGGCATGCCGGTACTGCAACTCCATTACTACCTTGTTATCTGCCGTTAAAGCGAAGCAGGTAACCCAGGTCGGGAATTCATAAACATAATAAGGGTCTACAATTTTCCCCTGCGGTGTTTTACAGGTATCCTTTCTTACTTTAAACCAGAGATCATTAAATAATTGCTCCGATTTCAGTATTTCCCATTTCATCTCCATTATTTTTTTGTTCATTGTTCACAGGTGATGGTTTATGGTCCATAGCCGATGCTCATTTGTGTCCCCCAGTCAACCTACCATCTCATTTTCTCCCTTAAACCATTGATTTGTGCTACATGGTGCCTGCCATGCCAGGAATACATTTGCAGCAAGTACCATAAGGATAATTCTTTTTGTGATGCCGGATGAAAAACGGATCTTTCCCAGGCGGTATCATCCAGGTCTTTTAGGGCAGCATACCAGCGCTGATGCAATGCAAACAGCAAAGTGATAGACACATTGATGGGGATAAGCGATACATCTTTTAACTCTGCCCATAATTGTTCTTCATAGGGTTTTACAGTAGGTATTGGCTCTGTCAAGCCGAGCTTAAACCGTATATAGGCATTCATATGACTATCTGCCACATGGTGCACCACCTGGTTAACCGTCCAGCCGCCTGTACGATAAGGCGTTTGAAGTTGCGCTTCATCCAGGTTCAGAATTGCGGCTTCCAGCGCATTGGGTAAAAATTGTATATCACCCAATGCACTTTCTTTTGCCGCTGTAGAAAATTCTACAAAAGAAGCGGGTCCAATCGGATATTGATTTTCTATTTCCAAATCCCTACTTGTTTACTTTTAATAACTCTACTTCAAACAATAAAGTAGCGCCACCCGGAATATCACCACCAGCTCCCCTGTCACCATAAGCCAGGTCTGAAGGAATCCACAATCTCCAGTGGCTTCCTTCTTTCATCAGAGGAATAGCAATTTGCCAACCTCGGATCAATTGGGTAAGGCGTGCAGTAAAAGGCTGGTTGCGTTTAAAAGAGCTATCAAATTCTTTACCACTTAATAATGCACCTCTATAATGAGCAGTTATTGAGTCGGACAACTCAGGTTGTATACCTGTACCTTCTTTGATCACTTCATACTGAATGCCACCTTCCAGCTCCAGCACTCCTTCTTTACTTTTATTAGCGGCTAAAAAATCGCTGCCTTCCTGTTTTTGCTTTTCTATTTTTTCATTCATAGCGGAACGTAATTTTTGTTGTAAATTCAAATCCATAAAACATTTTTTCAAAAATAATTCATAAAACCTATACTACTCATTCAATTCATCCGGTAAATAAATCAGGCTTCTCTAAGGGTTTTACCGGTCAATTGAATAAACACATCTTCCAGGTTGGCCTTCTTCACCTCTCTTGGTCGTTCAAAGCCTGAGTCGACCAGGTGGTCGATCAGGTTATCGGGTGTATCAAGGGCCACAATCTTTCCTGCATCGATGATAGCGATACGATCACACAAATATTCTGCCTCATCCATATAATGCGTAGTAATAATGATGGTGGTTCCCTGCGCCTTAATTGTTTTAATGAGTTCCCACAAATTACGGCGTGCCTGCGGATCGAGGCCGGTGGTTGGTTCATCCAGGAATATTACCTGCGGCCGGTTAATAAGCGTGGTAGCCACCGAAAAACGCTGCTTTTGACCGCCGCTTAGCTCTTTGAACTTCGCCTTTGCCTTTTCTTCCAGGTTTACGGAGCGTAGCAATTCCATCCCGTCCACTTTCTGGTTATATAACCCTGCAAACAGGTCGATCAGTTGCAGCAGACTCAGACCGGGATAATAACTGCTGGCCTGTAATTGTACGCCAATCAGCCCTTTGATGGTATTAGGATTTTCATCCAGGTCATAGCCTGCCACCTGTACGGAGCCGCTTGTTTTTTACGAAGTGTTTCTATTATTTCGAGGGTAGTAGACTTTCCTGCACCATTAGGCCCCAGCAATCCAAATATTTCGTTTTCAAAAACATCGAAGGAAATGCCTTTAACGGCCTTAAAATCGCCATAGTTTTTTACCAGGTCCCTTACAGAAATCTTCACATTTGCCATGCGCTAAAACTACAATTTAGTTGGCAGATGACAGTTGAAAAGTTGGCTGTATCAGAAAAACTATACCTGCTTTTCTACAGGCACTGGGGCCAGACGCTCAAAATATTGCCAACAAACCACGACATTTGCACTTTCTAAAAATACAAATGGTGAAAGTTTTTAAGTTTGGCGGAGCCTCGGTAAATAGTGTCGACAGAATAAAAAATGTTGGTGATATTTTAGTGCAGTATCAAAACGAACAGCTTTTGGTAGTAATTTCTGCTATGGGCAAAACTACCAATGCCCTCGAAAAAGTAGCAGAAGCGTTCTACCAGCAAAAAAACGAGGAGGCTTTACAGCTTTTTGAGCAAGTGAAGCAGCAGCATTTAAATACAGCCAAGTACCTTTTAGTAACTAACTACCTTACCTGCGAAGCTCAGTTGAAGGACTTCTTCACCGAAGTTGAATGGTTATTGCACGATCAGCCTGTAAGGGAATATGACTATTATTATGACCAGATTGTTTGCTCGGGAGAGCTGATGTCTACTGCAATTGTAAGCCATTATTTAAATGAAGCCGGCGTTCGCAATGAATGGATAGACGTGCGGGACATCATCAGAACCGATGACAATTTCAGAGACGCCAATATTGATTGGAGCTTTACACAGGCAAAAGTAGATGAGCTTATCCGCCCCGTTTTAACAGAAGGTGCTCTGGTATTAACCCAGGGATTTATCGGCGCCACCGATGAAAATGAAAGCACCACGCTGGGACGTGAAGGCAGCGATTATACGGCGGCTGTATTTTCCAACATGCTCGACGCAGAAAGCCAAACTATATGGAAGGATGTAGAAAGCGTGATGAATGCCGACCCGAAAGAAATTGCCGATGCCGTGCCTATCCCCGAATTGAATTATACGGAGGTGATTGAAATGGCTTATTACGGAGCCCAGGTCATTCACCCTAAAACTATAAAACCCTTACAAAATAAAGGTATCCATTATTTGTAAAATGCTTTTTGAATAAGGACCTGCCCGGCACGCATATTCATAATAATATCGTTAAGCAGCTCCCTCCTATTATAGTAATTAAGAGAAACCAGGTGATGGTGGAGTTAAAATCGAAAGATTTTTCTTTTATAGGAGAACACAACACCGAGATATTGTACGAATTATTTGAAAAGCTTTTTATCACACCTACCCTTACACAAAACGGTGCGATCAGCATTACCTATGCTTTTGACAACAGGGAGGAGAAGATCAGCCAGTTTGCTGCTGAAGCATCTGAAAATTTTGATGTACAGGTTACACCTGGTTTAACCCTGTTAACCATAAGACATTACGATAATGCTTCGCTGAAAAAACATGCGGAGGAAAAACAGTTTTTAGTGAGACAGCAAACCGTTCACAATATGCGGTTGCTGTATAGAGAAGAGGCTTAAAGAAAAGTTCGCCAGTACATCTGATCCAGCCATCTCTTGCTTTCGGAGCCCCAGGATTTCGCCAGGCTTGCCAGATCAGTTTTAACCTCCTGCTGTGTCTTCTTTTTACCTTTTGTCGGTGGCATCAAAGATGCCGCAGACGGCTTATCCAGTTTTAAACCTGTTGCCATCCAACTGGTATGCAAACGAGGTACTGTTACACCAAGTATAGTGCCGGGCAATCCATTTAAGTTCATAGGACCACCACTGAGCGTTATATTATCTGTGTAGTAAACAAAAACATATACACTGTCAAATAAAACTGTCTGAGCTTTGCGGCAACTAAACCCGGCAATTTCGCGCTGATCATTGGGCACCAGCTTCCAGTTAATCTTTTTCTGTTCCCCGTTAAAAAGCAAATACCCTTCAAGCGTCATCAGCGTAGCATAGGTTTTGCTGCTGTAATCATTAAACCAGACATTTTCCTCCTCACTTAAGCCAAAGGAAAACCCTCTTTTAGTATCCCCCTTTCTGTCAAACTTATAAACCGACTTATTATCATTAAACGATAATGTATAATAGTTAACTGTAAATTTGGGCACCTGATCCTTAAACCGCTCAAACCATTCATCACCCTCATTTAAAGCATGTACATTCGTCTTAACTTCATATTCAATAGACCCGCTGTTTACATAGGTTTGAGCTTTAGCAGCTAAAGCACCCATTATAAAAAAACTATAACTAAAATCTGTTTCATTGTATTAAATTAATTGTTGCATAGTGGCATAAACTCATTCCATTCTCACGGTCTATTTCGCGGGAGGAGTTACAGCAGCGCCTCCATTCATTTTCGTGAAATTCCAGACAAACCCGACTAAAAAGTGCCTGCGTAAAATAGTATTATTATAGGTTTCTGTAAAGCTGAAACTATTGAAATTCCGGGAATATCCATTTTTCTGATTCAAAATATCATTAACTGCAATCTTTACCTGAAACTCCTTCTTGTAAATCCATTTAATTAACTCGGCATTCCAAAAAACGAAATTGTTATTAGTCGGAAAACGAGAGTCTTTTTGCCTCAAAGATGCATCTATAGTATTATAGATTTCAATTTCCTTTGGTAAATAAACACGCATATCCAGGTACCCACCTCCTGTCCAGTATTGGGCATTTGCCTGCTCACTTACCGAAGCTTTCGCCACATTATAGCCAAAATAAGGAGCCAGATAAAAATTATATTTTTCTCTACATCCCTCGAAATGCTTAATCGCAAATTATAAAAACTATTTTTAGTTGTATTCTTAACCGTTTCACCATTGTAGCTGGCCACAAAGTCCACCATTTGACTCATATTAATTCTTGGACTAAGACCTACGCGAAGATTAGCTTTTCGCAATTTTTTATTATAGGACAAATAGACGCTATAATTATAAATACCATCTGTATTAACCGTTTTAGAAGTACGTACTGCGTTATTGATACTAGCGAACGTAGCGAATGCATTCTGCGTAAACGAAAAATCCATACCTCCATAAATATTTCTTTCGGATAGCATTTTCCAGTTATCGTAGCTCAGGCTGAAACGATGGGCGAACGAAGGCCTCAGATCTTGGTTTCCTATATACTGATTCAGCGGATCGGTATTAACCCGGATCGGTTGCAGCTGACTCAGACTTGGCGCAGTAGTGTTCCCATTATAAAAAAGCCTTACACTTTCGCTGGGTTTTATTTTATAAGATATATTGGCACGAGGAAAATGGTTAGAAAAACTAAAAGAGGTTTCAGTACCCAGTGTATTATCCAGCTGATCGTAGGAAGTAAAAGCTACTGAGGAACCTACATTAATATTCACCTTTTTATTGCTATATCTTAAACCAAAACCAGGGGAATTAGACATTTCATTGTAATCAAAATTGTTACTTAGAGAGTCTACACGATTATTATATGCTCCCCCATTACCTTTTGCCAAAATATCACGCACATTATTCCTATCCACTCTATTGAAAGCATAACTGGCTTCCAGGTAAAAGTCTTTTGCCAATGGCTCCGTATAAGAAATACGAGAGCCTATAGTATTGCTCGTATTATTAATTAAATTTCTCTGATCAATAATATTGGTACTATCAACTATATCGTTCTTATAAAAGTCCAGCTGGGAGTACAAGAATCCGTCACTGTTACTTTTATTGGCATTAAAGCTGGTATTAACAGAAATAGTGCGATACTGCTTTTTAAATTTATGCATCCACAATAAGTTGGCATTGTAGGCCGATTGATCCCTATCATCATTACTTCTCCGGTTGTTGGTGTTGATCATCGCACTCGTCTCACCGTTCAAATTTTCTACATCGTAATCGCCATTAGATTTGCTGAAATTCAAATTAACACCGGTGGTAAGTTTTAGGGTATTCATAGAGTCCAACTTTGTTTCAAAAACAAAATTGCCGCTATGCTTGTCCGATATACTCAAATAGTTATTTATCGAATTCGTATTCCAGGATGAATCCGGTGTAAAATTTTTAGAAAACACCTGCGTATTACCCGGTGCGTCTATGCGCACAAACCTATAGCCGCATTCACTGAATTCTTATCCTTATTAAACTTGTTACTGTAATGCAGTCCTCCGTTATAATTAACAGGAATACCATTGCTTGAATTATAATCACCGCCACCGTATGAAATATACATTCCCCCATCTTCAGTAATGCCGGAACTTGTAGCTCCCGATCCATACTTATCTGCATCCTCCCAATCCAGGTTCATAAAGCCAGTGTTGCTGCTAATACCATAAGCTGCTAGTTTTCGCTTAGCCTTGAAAGAGTTGAGCATCGCAGCTCCATAGTACCTGCCCTTACCTGCGTCATCATTAAATGCCGAACGTTCTCTAAGACCTCCCCGGCATCTACCTTACCAAAGTATCCCTTCTTTTTATCCTCTTTCAATTTTAGATCAATGGTTCTGTCCTTTACTCCATCGTCGATGCCTGTAAAATTGGCCTGATCGCTGGCCCTGTCGTATACTTTAACTTCCTGTACTATATCTGCCCTCAGATTTTTTGTGGCAATACCCGGATCGGTACCAAAAACTCTTCGCCATCGACTAAAACCTTTTTCACACTTTGCCCCATTGCTGTGATATTACCGTTCCGGTCTACCTGAAAACCCGGGAGCCTTTTCAAAAGCTCCTCTACATTTGCTCCTTCAGCAACTTTAAAGCTATCGGCAGTGAATACGGTTGTATCGCCTCTCATAAACATGGCCTTATTAGCCTTAACAATAACTTCGTCCAGCAGCTTTGCTTTTGAAATCATATTGATAAAACCCATATTAACAGGCATACCGGGCTGCATTTTTATGCTCTCCGAGATATCAGCAAAATACGGATGTGTAACCATTAGCGTATAATTACCCGTATCGGGTACATTAAGCCGAAAATCACCTTCTGCTCCTGCCCTGGTAAAATCAACCAAGGTTGAATCTTTACCATTCACCAGCACTACTACTGTGTTTTGTAAGCTCTTTTTATCCGCGGAATCTACCAAAGCTCCTTTGATAGTAGAAGTTTGTGCATAAGTGAATAGACTACATGCAAACAGTAAGGCAAGCGTAAGGTATAATCTCATAGTTGGTTTCGATAAGTAGTTATAAGCGTTTAAGACGCGCGACAAACAAATTTCCATAAACAATTAGCACAAAAAGATTTCAGGCAATCAATTTTTTGTTAAAATACGACAATAATAGATATCTACGAATAGCGCGTAGCATCCGTTTGACATTCGATCAGGTATAAAAATAGAAATATTTAAAGTAACCTGTACCTCACTTCCGGTAAACTCCTCTTTTTTATCGGCGAATAACGGAATTCAACCTGAACAACGTTGTTGGTATCATAATTATCGTAAATTGCCTCAAACATTCACCATGCCTATTGATATTAAAATTTTGCAGGAAAGTTTTGAAAAGAAAAATTTTATAGACACCACCAAACCTGTCTGGAACTACTCCATCCTGACAGAAGAAGACATCACTAATTTTCAGAATGGCTCTAATTATACATTATATGAAAAATTTGGCTCCACCCCCTACAAGTTAACGGCGTTTGGGGTATGTATTTTTGCGTGTGGGCGCCGAGTGCCAAGTTTGTTTTTGTAACGGGTAATTTTAACGACTGGGATAAGCTTTCACCCCCTTACGCCCAGATGGGATAATAGTGGAATTTGGGAAGGATTTATACCAGACATTAAACAAGGAGAACTCTATAAATATCACATAGCCGGGCCTAATAACCGCATTGCAGATAAAGGCGACCCTTTCGCTAATTTCTGGGAGCTAAAACCACTTACCGCTTCTATAACCTGGGACCTGCAATATGAATGGAATGATAACGAATGGATGCAAAACAGGGCAAAACACAATGCGTTGAACGCTCCATGGAGTGTGTACGAAGTGCACCTGGCAAGCTGGAAAAGACCTGATGCAACTGATGAGCATAAATACCTAAGCTATGATGAAATGAAAGAAAGCCTGGTGCCTTATGTAAAAGAAATGGGCTTTACCCATGTGGAGTTTATGCCCGTTGCAGAGCACCCTTTCGACGGAAGCTGGGGCTACCAGATCACCGGCTATTTTGCACCTACATCAAGGTTTGGTGATCCGCAAGGATTTATGCGCCTGGTCGATGCTTTTCACCAGGAAGGCATTGGCGTAATATTAGATTGGGTGCCCTCGCACTTTCCCTACGACTCGCATGGTCTTTTTATGTTTGACGGCAATCATACTTACGAATATGCCGACATGCGAAAAGGCTTCCATCCCGATTGGAACAGCTATATATTCAATTATAAAAGAGGCGAAGTAAAGTCCTTCCTGATCAGTAATGCAAGGTTCTGGTTTGATCTTTTTCATATAGATGGCATACGGGTTGATGCTGTAAGCTCCATGCTAAAGCTGAATTACTCCCGCAAAGAGGGCGAATGGGAGCCTAATGAACATGGAGGCGATGGTAACCTGGAAGCGATCGACTTTATTAAAAACCTTAACGAAATGGTGTACCGTGATTTTCCGGGTGTACAAACCATTGCAGAAGAAGCTACCGATTGGCCCGGCGTATCAAAACCTACGTTTACAGGCGGCCTGGGTTTTGGCATGAAATGGATGATGGGCTGGATGCACGACTCGCTCGACTATTTTAAACTGGAAGCAGTTCACCGCACTTTTCATCAGAACCAGTTTACTTTTAGTATGATGTACTATTATGATGAGAACTTTATGCTACCCATTAGTCATGATGAAGTAGTACACGGTAAAAGTCCGCTGCTATTTAAAATGCCCGGCGACCTATGGCAAAAATTTGCTAATCTCCGGCTGTTCTTCACTTATATGTGGACACATCCCGGAGGCAAACTCTTGTTTATGGGCAGCGAGTTTGGACAAACCAGCGAATGGAATTACAAATCAGAATTAGACTGGCATTTGTTAGAGCACGACAGCCACAAAGGAGCACAACATTGTTTAAAAACGCTTAACCAGGTATTGAAAAATGAGCCGGCGCTTTACACGCGCCAGTTTGATATCGGGGGATTTGAATGGGTAGACCTCAATCACCGTAATGAATGTGTGATGATCTATAAAAGGAAAGCTGAAAAAGAAGAAGATGATGTACTGATTATATTAAATGCCACGCCCGAAGTACGCAACAACTGGGTTATTGAAACCTACGGTAAGCATTACACCCGGGAGGTCTTCAACTCTGACCTCAAAGAGTTTGACGGTACCGGTAATGTATTTAATCAGGAGATAAGAAGCGAGCTGTTAGATGAGGCCTCTAAAAAGTATAGAATCACAATCAATCTGCCGCCACTAGCTGGTATTATACTGAAGTAACTACGATCTATGACACAACTGTAAAAGATCCTGGTATTCGTTTAATACTACATTGAACTATTCGAGTGAGCGTCAACGAAAATCCCTGTTAACGTATTAATGCCTGGATTCCGTATACTTGCTTTATAAACGATAAGGCTTCATGATCAATAACTGCATAAAATGTTTGCTGCTATGGTGCTCTTTTTTGTTAATCAGCAGTAGAAGTTTTGCGGCCTCACCGGCAGATTCATTCCTGGTACAGGCATATGACAATTACAACGGTTTATCCAACAGCTCCATTAATGATCTGCATATAGATAAAGACGGGTTGCTTTGGCTGGGTACCTGGGATGGCTTAAACATGTTTGAAGGAAGCCGCCTGAGGATATTTAATTATAACTCAAATAACGATCAGCAAAGTATCGGCAGTAACATCATCCAGGCAATTGACGAAGATAAGAGCGGCAACTTGTGGATCACCACTATTGGAGGTATAACCCGATACGACAAAAAAGAAGGCCGGTTTTATAATTTCTTTTATCAGCAAAATGTACCGGGGAATATTACCGAGCACGAGTATAAAATTGCCATTGATTCAAATGGACAGGTATTTTGCTATACACAACGGCAAGGATTAACCCATTATAACCTGAAGCAAAATAAATTCGAAGCCATTCCTGGAACCATATCCCTTAAGATTAAGAAATTCTCCTTCGACAGTAACAACTGTTTGATCATTCTTACAGAAAATGATCAGCTACAATTATGGACGCTTTCGCAAAACCACCCCAGGTTAATAGCTGCTATAACAAACGGCGCTACTAATTTTTTCCTCGTTAATAACCAGCTTTTATTTGCCAAAAACGACGCCTATTTATATCGTTATACCCCAGGCGGATCCTCTGCCCTTGTCGCGTTAGGCAGCACAGTCAATTCAATCACCTTTTATAATAATCATTATTTCATTGCCTGGAGTACAAGTGGCTGCAGTATATTTAATCATGTATGGCAACCTTCGGGCATTATGCCTGAGGTATCCAGATTTCTCACCAATATAAGGGTTACCAGTTGGGCCTTAAAAGATGAAACCCTTTGGGCAGGCACAGATGGTAACGGTGTTATCAAAATAACGCCTCAAACAAAATTCTTTGGAACAGTTTCGCTATTTCAACAGGGCAGCGCCTACAACCGCCCGGTACGTGCTTTTTGTGAAAACGGGCAGCAATTATGGGTAGCAACAAAAGGAAGGGGGATTATTACCTACGCTAACCCATCAAAAGAAAAAGAGTTTAAAAACATAACTGCACCTGAATATCTCGACAACAATTCAGTATATGCTTTAAAAAAAGGGATAGATAACCTTATTTATATAGGAACAGATGGAGCCGGGTTGAATATATATGAAGCAAACAGGGACCGGTTCTTTAAATGGTCTGATATTATCAATAAAGAAACCTGCCCTGATTTTGGATCGGTGTATAGCATTTACCAGGACCCCGATAGCTCTATATGGGTGGGCACCAGTGGGTACGGCCTGTTACACCTCCGTTTTTCGAGAGCAGTAAATGGTAGTATCAAATATGCTTCGGGGCGAAAATATAGCGCAGGAGAAAAAGATAAAGGTCCGGCCAATAATATTATTTATTCCATCACACCTTACGATAAAGATCATATCTGGGTGGGTTGCAGGTATGGCGGGCTTAGTCTTTTAAACAAGAAAACCGGTCGGTTCAGAACCTTTAAGGCCTTTACTTATGAAGGCAGCTTATCCAACAATGATATCATTTATATATATAAGGATAAGAGAAGTGTTCTATGGATAGGTACCAGCTACGGACTTAATTTTTTACTGCCGGATGAAATAAACAAAAGCAACCCTGTTTTTAGAAAGATCACCACCGAACAGGGTCTTCCCAATAATACCATCCACGCCATCACGGAAGACAATGAAGGGAACATCTGGATCAGCAGCAATAAAGGAATAGCCAAGATCAACTGGCCTAATTTATCGGTTAGTAATTACCAGCAAACCGATGGTTTGCAAAGCAGCGAGTTTAGTGACGGCGCTGTATGGAAAGATAAAAATGGCAAGCTCTACTTTGGTGGCATATCTGGGTTCAATAGTTTCCTGCCCGCCCGGATCAGCAAAAGCAATTACCTGGGAAACATGCTTATTTCATACGTTACTGCGGGAAACCAGGGTTCGGGGCAAAACAGTCTTTTTGTTTTCCCCAATAATAAAACGGCTATTCCCCTCTCTATACAACTCCCCGGGACGAAAATTATATTAGCCTTGAAGCATCGGCCATTAATTTTGCCAATGCCGAAAAATTTGAAATATCTTACTTCCTGGAAGGCTATGATCATACATGGAATACACAGAAAGCCATAGCCAAGATATCTTATAGTAATCTTCCGCCCGGCAGCTACGAGCTCAAAATAAAATGGAATAACGGAGAGGGACTCAGTTCGAACGAAATCACGGTGCTACAGGTAAAAATACAACCTTATCCCTGGCTGAGCATATGGGCCTTTATTGTATACGCATTGATCTTTGGTTTTGCCCTTTATGCTTTATACAGCTACCGTAAAAGAAGAACGGTAATAAAACAGCAACTGAAGCTCGAACAACTAATGCGGTTAAAAGAAGAAGAGGTACATGAAAACCGTATCGGCTTTTTTACCAATATCGCACATGAGCTGCAAACCCCGCTCACGCTCATTATGGGTGGCTTCGAACGATTCACAGAAAAAGCAGACAACCTACTTATTAAAGATGACAGGAACAAATATCTGTCTCTGATTAAACAGCAAACAGCAAAACTCACTTACCTGCTGCACCAGCTGTTTGAATTCAGAAAAGCCGATACCGGGTATACCCGAAACAACTTCAGCTATCTTAACCTCACTGCATTATTAACAAATATAGTGGAGCCGTTTGCACCCCTGGCTGAAAAAAGAAAACTGGAATACGATTATCATATTGCCGGCAACATGATGGGTTGGATGGACAAGGACAAACTGGAAAAGATCCTATTCAATTTGCTATCCAATGCCTTTAAATACACCGGCAAAAACGAGAAGGTATCCTTCCATGCTTCGATCATCGACAATCAGTTATCCTTGCAGGTGTTTAACTCGGGCGCTCATTTACCGGAAGAGCAGCTCCGCGATATTTTCAAAAAATTCTATACCGGCGATAACATTAAAAACGCACCCGACAGTTATGGTACAGGCATCGGTCTCGCCTTCACTTCCCAGCTGGTAAACCTGCTTGAAGGAACCATTGTGGCCGAAAACAGGCAGAATGGCATTTGCTTTACAACCAGCATTCCATTAAAAAACATCAACCAGCCGGTGCAGGAGCAGCCGGTGGCAGACGATACCCCTTCCGAGCTGTTTACTGTAATGACCTCTGATAGCCTGTCACGTCCCGTTAACCTGGGAAATAAAACGGCTGCTATAGAGGAAATTCAGAATAAAGAAAGGGACATTGTGGTAATTGTAGACGATGAAGCGGAAATACGCTACCTGTTAAGAGATATTCTAAAAAATGACTATATCATATATGAAGCAGAAGACGGAGGGCAGGCTGCCGAACTCGTCAATACCTATATGCCCTCTTTGGTAATTGCTGATATATTGATGCCTAAGGTAAACGGTCTTGAATTATGTAAGTTAATCAAAGAAACCCCGGCAACCTGCCAGATACCCGTTATCCTGCTTTCGGCCAGATCAATGGAAGAACAACATATGGAGGGCTATGAGGCCGGAGCTGACGCTTATATTTCAAAGCCATTTAATACGTCGAACCTCAAAGTAAGGGTAAGAAAGCTGATCGAATACCAGAAACGCATACAGCAACTGTTTAAAAATGCAGATAGTAATCTACCTGTTCGTGATGCCGGGATCAAAAAAGATGACAAAGCATTCCTTGAGCAGCTTACCCGTATTATACAGGAAGAAATACTCAATCCAGAGCTTAATGCAGCCCTACTCGAAAAAACCATCTTCCTGAGCAAGATGCAGCTTTACCGCAAAACTAAATCCCTGACAGGAATGACGCCCGGAGAATTCATCAAGCATACACGTTTGGCAAAGGCAGCCGACCTGCTCATCCACACCAATATGCCGGTTGGAGAGATCTTCCTGAACAGCGGCTTTAACAATGAGTCCTATTTTTTCAGGGAGTTTAAAAAAAGGTATGAATGCGCCCCCAGGATTACCGCAAAAGCAGGGACTTAAAACCATGATTTTTATTTTAATTTGAAAATCAATTCTTTAAAAAAGAAGAATTACCTTCTTTTGCAATTACAGTACAGTAAAATGCAATAATGGTACACCCTTTTCGGGGGTACTCAACCGTAGTTTTGGTACAGAAACTTAACGATTATTGCCAGTTCGCCAGATTGAAAGTTTGCTACCTGCTATTATTATAAAGTGTACCATCATTTCCAAGAAGAGCAGAATCTGTCAGTTCCGGGTAGTTTGTAAATAAAATACGATTTAATTCTAAAGCCATAATTATGATACAACCGAACAAAAATTGTTTGCCCGCCTTGGCCTCAAAATGGCCTCGCGCACTTCGCCTGTTTAGCTGTTGCCTGGCATTCTTTTTATTTAATTTAAGCAGTTTTGCCCAACAAACCGGCAGGGATATATCGGGCAAAGTAGTTACTTCCAATGGAGAGCCGATCGAAGGTGCCACTATTTCAGTAAAAGGAGCTAGCGGTGCAGTAGTATCCGGAAGCGATGGTTCATTCTCCATTCATATACCCGAAAATGCGATACTGGTTATTTCGTTTGTGGGATATAAAGAGCAGGAAGTGAACACTGCGGGCCTTACCGAGTTTAATTTTACCCTGATGCCATCTACCCAATCGATGGATGATATTGTGGTAGTGGGCTATACCGCTCAAAGAAAGAGTACCATTACCGGTGCTGCCAGCAGCGTTAATATGGCCGACCTCAGCACCCGACGTGTTCCTGATGTGGGACAGCTATTGCAGGGTAGCGTAGCGGGTGTACAGGTAACCCAAAGTACGGGCGCTCCCGGTGATGGGATAGAAATAAGAATAAGGGGTAACAGCACCATTGGGAATAACAACCCGCTGTATATCGTGGATGGTATTCCTTCCCGTGAAATCAACTTTATTAATCCCCAGGATATTGAAAGCATAACCGTGCTAAAAGATGCAGCAGCCTCAGCTATTTATGGCTCCAGGGCGGCCTCAGGCGTAGTAGTGATCACCACCAAAGGAGGCAAAAAGGTAAACCTGCTGTAGAGCTGAATTATTTTACAGGCTTTCATAAGGTGGCCAACCTGCCTACTATGCTGAGCGGCAGCCAATACATGGACAAAATGGAAGAAAGCTGGAATAATTCTGGTTTAACAGGTACTAATCCATATACAACCGACAAATCGCGAACCGACCTTGCCAATACGAACTGGCTGGATGAATTGTTTACAACGGGCCGTAGCCAGAATGTGGCCCTTACCGCCAGCGGCGGCGACGAATCGGTGCAATACCTGATCTCTGGCGGATACTATAAGCAGAACGGCATAGTTATTTATGACAATGATCAGTACGAAAGGATCAACTTCAGAAGCAATGTTATCGGCAATCTGACGAACAGGCTGAAAGTTGGCGCCAACCTGCAAATCACCAATATACGCCAGGACAAAACATCTTCCAGCGGCGATGCGCCGGGAATTATACGCCATGCGTTTCTGCGGGCACCGGTAATTCCAGTCTTTAAAGACCCGTCTGACCCTACTTATTCAGCAGAAGACCCATATACAGACCTGCCATTTTATTACCGGAATGTACAGGCCAATGGTGGCAGCTGGAATGGGGCGGCCAATCGATATGAATTTAGCGCCAACCCAATTGCCCTAGCCTATTTTACGAATGACAAAAGAGTGAATTTAAAAACATTTGGAAACGCTTTCGCCGAGTATGCATTCCTGGCTAAGAAAGAATTAAAATTCAGAACCAATTTTGGTATCGACCTGAATATGTTGCACAACAAAGCCTTTAACCAGAACTTTGGCGATGTTGATGGCGGCGGCGCTGATGCAGACAAAGGATTGGGTCGTCAGAACAGACCTACCAGCCTCAATGAAAATCGTGGTCAGGAAACCACCATTACCTGGAATAATACTTTGCAATACAATAAAAAATAAGTGACCACACTTTTAGTGTATTGGGTGGTACAGAATATATACAAAACCGGGCTTCGTCCATTGGAGCATCGCGTGCACGGTTTGAATACACACAGCCTACTTTCCAATATTTAGACTTTGGCGGTACTGCACAAGACCTTTGGAATAGTGGTACAGCTTCAGAATGGGCCTTGTTTTCATTATTTGGTTCTGCCAACTACAATTTTCAAAACAAATATTTTGTAACGGCCAGTTTAAGAGCTGACGCTTCCTCCCGTTTTTCACCCGATAACCAGTGGGGATATTTCCCATCCGTTTCTGTGGGATGGAGAATTTCACAGGAAAGTTTCCTGAAAGAGGCCAATTGGTTATCTGACCTGAAACTCAGGGCCAGTACCGGTACATTGGGCAACCAGGAAATTGACAACTATGCTTATCTTACTTTGCTGAGAAAATCGGGCGAGCAATACCTTATTTCAAGATACGGCAACCCCGATCTGAAATGGGAAAGCACCCGCCAGGATAATATAGGCCTGGATATAGGATTTTTGAAAAACAAACTCAATTTCACCTTTGACTACTTCAAAAAAACCACCTCCGATATTTTACTACCCATTTCTTTGCCAGCATTAGTGGGCAATGTATCTGCCACCGTAGTAAATGCAGGAACCGTAATGAACAAAGGTTTTGAAGCATCAGTAAACTATGACAACACTGCAAATGCTTTTACCTATGGTATCAGCGCTAACATCGCAACGCTTAAGAACGAGGTAGTGAAACTGCACCCTAATCTACCCAACCTTACCGGGCCGGTTACTAAAACAGAAGCAGGCCACCCGCTTAATTCCTATTTTGGATATGTAATGGAAGGTATTTATCAAAACACTTCAGAGATTTCCAGCCATTTACATGGTGTAAGCAGCCCTTCACAGGTACCCGGTGATATCCGTTTTAAAGATCTGAACGGCGATGGTATTATCAATGATGATGACCGCACCCATATTGGCAACCCCAATCCCAGATTAATGTACGGCGCCAACTTCAGGTTAGGCTACAAGGGCCTAGACCTTTCCTTTCTTTTCCAGGGAGCTGAGGGTGTGGAGCGTTATAATGATCTGAAGAAAATTATCGATTATGATTCCCGTCCGTTCAACCACACGGTGGCTACATTAGGCGCCTGGAATGGCGAAGGCAGCACTAACACGATGCCCCGCTCTACCTTCCAGGACAATGGCAGCAGCTATATCTCCAGCATTTTTGTAGAGGACGCCAGCTATTTACGTTTAAAAAACATAGAGCTTGGATATGATTTGGGCAAGGTAGTAAAATCAGGTAATGTTTTCCAAAATTGTCGCCTTTATGTGTCTGCACAAAACCTCTTCACGGTTACCAAATACACAGGCTTGGATCCGGAATCGACAGCACTAATTGACCAGGGTACTTACCCGCAATCCCGCAATTTAATGTTAGGCATCAATGTCAGATTCTAAATCAGCAGTTTTTCACCAGTAAAAGAATAATATGAAAGCGATATATCAACTAATAATACCCGCAGCCCTCTTATTGACGATGGGTTGTATGAAAAATCTCGATCGTGACCCCATCGGTCTTTTAACACCGCAACAGGTAAATACCGATCCACAGGTAGGTACTGTTACCGGTGCGGTCAACTCTTCTTATCAAATGTTATCCAGCACGCTTAACTTACTGGGCAACTGGGATTGGCCAAGAGGACTGGTACTCAGAAATGATTTTATTATACAGGACATTGCCTCAGGCGATATGCAGAAGAAATGGAACCCCGATGGCGACCAGGCCTGGATGGATCAGTTTTCCTCCTGGAGCTTCACAGCCGACAACGGTGGATTTAATGGACAATGGAGTTATAACTATGAAGGTATCTCGCGCTGCAATATGGCTATCAGCTATCTTACAGACGATGCCTTAATGTCGAAACTATCCATTGATAACGCCAGCAGAAATTACCAGCTGGGACAAGCTTATTTTCTAAGAGCATTTTACTATTTTGATCTGGTAAACGCCTTTGGTGATGTACCACTATTGCTAAAACCGTTGAAGAACTTTTCCGAAGCCTATGAGGTATCCAAACGTACATCAAAAGAAGAAGTGTACAACCAGGTTAGTACTGATTTGGCAGCAGCCAAAGGTTTGATCCCAGCGGGCAAATACTCCAATGCTACCGACAAGTGGCGGATATCGCAGGGAGCCGTCTTAGCCATGCAGGCCAAAGTAGCTTTATTCAATCAGAAGTGGAACGATGTCATTACGATCATTACAGAACTGGAAGGACTTGGTTATTACAGTTTAAACAGTAATTATTTTGATAATTTTTCGATTGCTAAAGAATACGCTGATAACGAGGTAATTTTTGCCTACAACCATGTACCAGAGCAAACACCCAGAAATGGTAATGGTATTTGCGCGTTGGCAGGATGGGGCTTTATAGCGCCCACTACAAATTTCATTAACGAATTTGAAGCCAATGACCCGCGCTTGCTTTATACCGTGGATGCGGCTGCCCAAAATGTATATAAAATTTTCGGCGAGACGGGCACCGCCAATAAAGGCAATGAAGATGCCGCCAGTAATAAGGTGTACATTCGTTGGGCAGATGTTTTACTGTGGAAAGCAGAAGCTTATAATGAAACCAACGGTTATGCAAATGCTGTAACCTATATTAACAAGATACGCACCCGGGCCCGCCAAACGCCTACTATTACGGGAGGAACTGTACCCGCTGGCAGCATTGCCGATCGCCCGGCTTCCAGCAATAAAGATGAAATTAAAAACTGGCTGGTGCACGAAAGGCGCGTAGAGCTTGGTTTTGAAAGTCATCGTTTCAATGACCTGAAAAGGTGGGGAATAGCTAAAGCATTTCTTACCGGGCTTGGCAAAAGCTTCCAGGACAAGCATTATCTCTACCCCATTCCCCAGGGAGAGATCGATAAATCAGGCGGTTCCATCACTCAAAACAACGGATACTAAAAAACAATTCAATGTCTGACATAGCAAAGAGATTCCCCGGAATCCGTTACTGAGACCTTCAGATCTGAAGCCCAGTACGGAGGGGCTGGAGATAGCATGCCTGCTCAACCCCGGCGTATTCCGGTTCAACAACAAAACATGGATGATCGTTCGGGTGGCAGAGCGCCCCACGCAGGACGAAGCAACGATCTCCTTCCCTATTTTCACTGAAGAAGGGGCGATACAATTGATCAGAATATCCAAATCAGATCCTGACCTGGACGCCACCGACGCGCGCGTGATCAATTATAAAGGTGCCGACTATTTAACAACCTTGTCGCACCTGCGACTGGTTTGCAGTGATGATGGTATTCATTTTTATGAACCCGAAGGCTATCCGCCACTGACCGGAATTGGCAGGCTGGAAACATTCGGCATAGAAGATTGCCGCGTAACACAGATCGGCGACACCTATTACCTCACCTTTACTTCTGTTTCTGATAACGGTGTAGGTGTAGGTTTACGAACGACCAAAGACTGGAAACATTTTGAGATACATGGTATGATATTACCGCCTCACAATAAAGACTGCGCATTGTTTGAGGAGCAGATAAACGGCCGGCATTATATGCTGCATCGCCCCAGCAGCGTAGACATCGGCGGAAACTATATATGGCTATGCAGTTCACCCGATGGCATTCATTGGGGAAATCATCAATGCCTCGTAAAAACAACAAAGGGAAGCTGGGATAGCGCCCGTGTGGGTGGTGGGGCAGCACCCATTAAAACTGATAAGGGATGGCTTGCCATCTATCATGGTGCAAACGAAAAGCACCAGTACTGCCTGGGTGCGTTTTTGCTAGACCTCCAGGATCCCTCAAAAGTATTGGCAAAGACCATTGATCCTATTATGATGCCACTGGCTACCTACGAACAGGCAGGATTTTTTGGCAACGTGGTTTTTACTAATGGGCATATTGTTCAGCCGGATGGCGATACCGTAACCGTTTATTATGGGGCCTCCGATGAAGTGGTATGTGCAGCTAATTTTTCCATCAACCAGATCTTATCACAATTAAGCTATACCCATGTTTAAATATTTATCCAGCGAAATAGCTCATTTCAGGCAGCAACCGCATAACTTTCGAATACTGGTACTTACCAACCTGGTATACGCATTTGTGTTGCCCGTTATTGATATTTTCGTTGCAGCTTATGTAATGCGTAACTCCAATGACCCTACCAAAGTTGTAATATACCAGCTTACTATTTACACTGGTATACCACTCACTTTTCTACTGAATGGTTTTCTGTTAAAGTACGTTAATATACGTAAGCTTTATTCGGCAGGTATGATGCTGAGCGCAGTATCGATGATCGTTATGATGTCTTTAAAATCACTGGACCTTGTAGGCATCGGTATTGCCGGCATGATCATGGGATTATCTTTTGGTTTTTACTGGGCCAACCGGGATTACCTGGCACTGGCTATTACCAACGATAGCAACCGGAATTATTATTATGGACTCGAAACTTTTTCTATACTTTGATCGCAGTAGCTATTCCTATTACGATTGGTTGGTTCATCGAGTCAAAAGGATCTGGCGAAGGCGTAAAAATGCCTACCGTATTGTTACGGGCATTGTGTTTATGGTTACCATATTGGCTTCAATAGTTTGTTTTCGCAGCAGTTTCAGCAATCCTGTCCAAAAGAAATATGTTTATTTCAGGTTTCATCCCTTGTGGAGAAAGCTACTGGTACTGGCTTCATTAAAGGGACTGGCACAAGGCTTCCTGGTTACGGCTCCGGCTATGCTCATTATGCTCCTCCTGGGAAAAGAAGGTGCATTGGGAACTGCTCAATCTATTGGCGCTATATTAGCTGCGGTAATCATGTATGTATTAGGACGTTTAACCAAGCCCTCTGACCGTATCAAGATATTTGCAGCAGGGCTGATACTTTTTACGGCGGGCGCAGCTTTCAACAGTGTTTTATTTAACCAGACCGGGGTAATTTTATTCATTCTTTTACTCCTGATCGCAAAGCCATTAATGGACCTCGCTTATTTCCCCATACAATTCCGGGTAATTGATATTGTATCTAAAATAGAAAAACGCAGCGAGTTTGCCTATATCCTTAACCATGAAGCAGGATTATATATAGGCCGTTTCCTGGGTGCTGCTACTTTCTTAATTTTAGCCTATAAAGTTTCTACAGAAATAGCTTTACGATATGCCATATTGATCATCGCTATTTTACAATTAGGTTCTATATTAGTAGCAAAAGTTATTATTAAAGATGGCAACAAAATAGCACCGGACGGCCTGGAAGAACTGCCGCCGGTACAAACAGGAACAGTAGAAAAAGTTATACAACCACAAGCTTAATCAGTAGCCCATGACATTTAAGAATATCCTCCTTACCTATCTGTTTACTTTAGCTATATGCAGCTATAGCGTCTCGGCACTTTCGCAGGTATCGCAAAAATCAATCGACCGGGTTAACGAGATGCCTGATCTGCCCCGTCCCCTGAAAATTATCGATTTTACCACTCTTGCCAAAGATTTCGATCGTAAAATTTACGACTTCAATGCAAAAGGAAAGTTCTGGCCTATGATCTGGATCGACAGCAGTAAAGAAATTTCCCGCAAAACGTGGCGGGTATTTACACAGCAGTAGGCGACGTACGCCAGGGTCTTCAAAATCATAAAGGCATTTTTCATGAGGCGCTGACCACCATGGGCGCTGTACTGGGTGCGAGCCTGGTAGGCATTGATAAATCAACGCAGCAATACAACTATGTGGCTATGTTGAAAAACTATTTCAACAAAGAAACCGGCTGGAATATTATGATGAATAATACCTGCCCTGAAGTAGCATTGCTCGGCGGTGGTTATGGAAGAGACTGGTGGTATGATGTATATCCCAATGTATTGTTCTACTCTATTTACAGTTTATACCCCAATGAAAAAGATTTTGAGCAAATAGCCAGGAGCATTGCCGAAAAATTTTATGCTGCAGACTCTGTTTTGCAGGGCAATTATAATTACAGTTTCTTCAATTATGCTACTTTAACACCCACACAAAACCAGATCTGTATACAGCCCGATGCAGCGGCCGGCCAGGCATGGGTTTTATATATGGCTTATAAAAAATTCGGAGATAAACGTTATTTGCATGGCGCTATCAATGCAATTAAAGCATTGCTTGCATTAAATGAAAACATGACTTACGAATTGCTGATGCCTTACGGCGCCTATGTTGCAGCCATGTTAAACGTAGAAGCCGGACAGCAGTTCGATTTTCAAAAGATCCTCGACTGGAGCTTTGATGGAAATGCTAAATGTCGTGAAGGATGGGGTGTATTGGTGGGCAACTGGAATGGTTTTGATATATCTGGTATGGTAGGCAGTACCGTACACAATGGTGGTTATGGATTTTTAATGAATACTTACGACCTCGCACTGCCGTTATTACCGATGGTTAGATATGACGCCTCTTATGCAGCCGCTGTGGGCAAATGGATGCTGAATGCCGCTAATGTAGCCAGGTTATTCTACCCCCAGTACATGCCGGCCAATCACCAGACCTTACCGAATGCAATAGCTACTTCAAAAGGAGTGATTGCGTACGAAGGCATTATCAAAAAATCACTTTATAAAGAGAGCGAACACCTGGCAGCCCCGGTGGCGCAGGGAGACGGACCTTTATGGGTGCAAGACAAAAACCCAAGGGAATCTCAGTTAAGTGTGTATGGAAGCGGGCATGTAGGTATCTTCGGCAGCACTATACACCCAACCAATATACCAGGCATCCTTCAGCTGGATTTGCTGGCGACTGACTTCTTTCACCAGGAAGCCTATCCCACTCACCTATATACGAATCCCTATGCGGCGACAAAGGCTGTTATTATTAAAAACAAATTAAAACACCCAATTGATCTTTACAATACAGTAGAAGGAAAATTTGTTGCACGTAATATCAGGCAGCATTTTAGCTATAAAATTGGCGCAAAAAAAACAGCAGTTTTAGTACAGGTTCCTGCTGGAGCTTTAATCACTACAATCAATGGAAAACTTTTAGCAAACAATGTGGTGATCGATTTCAGGAAAAATTAGCCTTATCTTCATTTTACTTTGTAGTAGAACAGCCTTGCTCAATCATATAAAATAAGCCGCCCCATATTCTGAGGCGGCTTCATTATTTACAATCATTAATATAAAAACTGCGAATACGCTTGTTCTATAACAAGAACAAATTTATTTCCTTGCCTGTATCACTTTCGAGTAGGTCTTTTTACCATCTTTATCTATCTGTGCAATACGAACAAATAAAGTGGAGCTCGTAGTGGCAACATCATTGCTGGTTTTAGAACAACCTATTTGAACAGTCATAACAATGCTCAGAACAGTGGCAAGCGCTAAAAATGTTTTTCTGCGGCGAACAAAAAGCAGCAGTAAGGCTACGGCCGAAAATCCTAATACTACTCCATTCACATCTATATTAAAGCTGTAGTCCAATGCAGTATCACTGTTTCCGTTATTGGCTTTGCTGTCTACCTTACCAATGCTGGAAAAAGTTACACCATCAGCAGACGCTTCCACTTCAAAATGATCATTACTGGCTTCTTTTAGTGTTTGCCACTGTACTTTCAACTGGCCATTTTGAACAAGAGCATTAATGCTTCCCCAATCTGCCGGTAATACTGATGCCGGAATTACAGCCAGGTCAGTTATTTCGCAATATCCGGTAAGCGATGTATAATTATCTCCTAAAACAATCGAAGTTCCGGTGGCAGGGGGTTGTATGGCCGTAATGTAATTCGTATAGGTAGTGAAATCAGTTGTTGAGGATTGAGAAAGATAAAAAGTACCGTTTGAATAAGCCAAACCGCGATTGCCTCCAAGATCACCAAGATTCTTACTATCGATAATTGCCCACTGTAAATTAGCTGTCATAGCACCGGTGCCCACATTGGCTGCAGGTACCATGTAAATAGCCGGTTGCGGTTCAGAGGTGCTGGCCGTATAGCGGGTTCCTAGTATATAAAGATTACCAGCAGCATCAAAATCCAGGTCGGCGATTTCTATATAACTATTCCAGGCTGCAGGCGCATCTGAATTGATCAGTGAAATAGCTACCGAACTGCCCCAGGTTACTGACCCGTTGGCTGCCGTTGTAAAGCTGGTATACTTCATACCAGGGCCATCTTCATAAATAAAGCCTCCGTTTCCTGACGCTCCGATGCCGAGGGCGTAAGGGTAAATATCCTGTGTGGGATTGCTGGTACCATTTAAATCAATTGAAGGAGTGAGTGTGGGGGCCGTATCGGTGAAAACAGCAGCAGGCTTATACGCTAGTTGAATGACGCCGTTGTTATTGTTGGTTACATTGCCAGCAATACCGTATAAATAACCGTTGGGTGAAATCCCTATAGGGTACTCTGCCTTAATTGCGGTACTGTTATAATAGTTAGTACCTGGGGTAAGCGCACCGGTTGTTGGATCGATACTACCCTGGAACCAGCCACTTGTGCTGCCGGAGGGGTTAGCTACGCTACTGCTGGCCGTTGTAGCCATGCTTTTAGCGGTTGGGGAAGCCATCCTTGAAAAAGTTGGACATGAAGCCGACCAGTAAATGCGATCCTGAGCCTGTAGCGTAATAACAGCGCTGGCTAATGCGAGTGAGAAAAGATTTTTTCATTTTGTTTTGATTGATGTAGATGTGCTATTGAGCACCTCTTGTTTGTAAAGAGATCACAAAACTGATTGAAAACCAGCATCTCTCATGCCGGTTTTCGACAGAAGACAGAGAAAACTCTTTGAAACCTGAAAATATTCCGGTAAGGATTTAACAGGTGTTAGCAATACCTTAACGGCCAGAAGAAAAAATAGCGCGAGAGTGTCAAAAAAAAAAAAAAAATGAGACAGAAAAGAAATATCAAACTGCACGTCTACCAGGCTTGACAATGCTTTAACCGCCTAAAGGCGATCCAGCCCATATCATTCTCAATCCATCCGGATCAGGCATGCCAGGGAAGCTATAATTGAGTCATTTTAGTGAATCCCGTTTTTATAACAGGTACTAATTGAGGTGTAAATACCTGGGGCTGGAAGGCTATTTTTTTAGCTTCTTTATTGACGATCCATTGCGAGCGTTTCTCCAATATAAAGCTTAGACGTTGTTGGATTGTTAGCGCAGGCAAAGTATAAAAACACTATGTTCACCTTCTTTGCCATTATTCTGGCGGTAGGTTTCTGTAATATGGGTTTGATACCGCTGTTCAAACTCTTTAACAAAGGCAGGATCCTCATCTGCTATTTCCCATCGCGGGTCTTTCGGGCAGCAAACCGAACCGTAGCTTTCTGTGCGGTATACCACCAGCATATCTTTAGGAACTGCTGGCTTTTGATACTGGAGTTGAGGATGCCCGTCTCCCGATATACGGATGCTATCTACTTTTATACTATCGTTCTCGCGAATAACATGATAATACAGGTTGGTGGTAGCAGGCTCCAGCATAATACCGTTTTTGGTTGCATCTGCAGCTACCTGCTCATAAAACTTCCAATCGGGTACAATAATAGTGAGCTCTTTAATGCCAGGATAAAAGCCTTCCAACTTTACCAACTTATTTACAGGTATAGCTGCATTCAGAAAAAACACATAACCGCTGTCCGGGTGCTCTGTAAGCGGAATATCAACCAGAAAATTATCCCCCGATCGGGCAACATGTTTTTGTTCTATCTCCACCACATTATTATACTGCTCTTTAAGCCAGGACGCTGTTGATGGCATGTCAGTTTGATTATTACCGGTCGCTTGCTGCGCGCCTTTCGAAGAATCACATCCTTTCGTCATCAGGCTGAGTATTACCAATAGGTATAAAATACAGTTTGACATTTCATTATGGTTAGAATACTTATTAAATCCCGATCCCGGGTACAAATATAAAATTATTCACTAAGTAGTGACTACAATATAGCCCGCATCATATTAACCTACTCAAAAAAATGCGGAATAAAGTGCCTCTTCATTCCGCATACTTATCATAATTATTCAATAACCGCTACTACATCCTTTCAGGCACCTTAATACCCAATAAGCTCATCGATGCAGCAATAGTATTGGCAGTTAAGGTAGAAATTTTCAACCGCAATTGCTTTTTCTCTTCGCTTTCGGCATTACGTATAGAATGTGCCGCATAAAAACTATTGAACAGCTTGGCCAGGTTAAAAGCATAAATAGCCAACAGAGATGGATTAAACTCGGAAGCAGCCTGCTGTACCACTACATTAAACTGCTCCAGCAAAAACACCAGGTCTTTTTCCAGCGGCAATAAACCATCTGCAATAACCGATTCCTGGTTGATCGTCTCACTTCTTAATACTGACTTGATACGCGCATGCGTATATTGTATAAACGGACCGGTAAAACCATGAAAGTCGATACTTTCTTCAGGGTTAAACACCATACGTTTCTTAGGGTCTACACGTAACAGGAAGAACTTCAAAGCACCTACTGCAATGGTTTCATAAAGTTCTTTCAATTCTGCCTCGTTAAAGCCGCTCACCTTGCCCAACTCTTCGGTTTTAGCTGCCGCCACTTTTACCAGCTCATCCATCAAATCATCCGCATCTACTACGGTACCTTCACGGGTTTTCATTCTTCCCGTTGGAAGCTCCACCATTCCGTAACTTAAATGATGAATACGATCTGCGTAAGGCTTGCCCAATTTCTGCAGGATCAGCTTCAGCACTTTCATGTGATAATTCTGCTCATCCGCTATTACATAAATGCTCTCATCATAAGGAAAATCTTTGTACTTCTCATCTGCCAGACCTAAGTCCTGCGTTATGTATACCGAAGTACCATCTTTACGCTGCACAATCTTTTCATCCAGCCCGTCCGATGTCAGATCAATCCACACACTGCCATCTTCTTTCTGATAAAAACACCTTTGCTTAAACCTTCCTGCACAAATTCCTTTCCCAACAAATAGGTCTGGCTCTCATAATAATTTTTATCAAAGTCTGCACCGATGCGATTGTAGGTTTTGCTGAACCCTTCATACACCCAGCCATTCATTTTTTCCCAAAGTCCCACAACAGCCGTATCACCGCGTTCCCAGTCTACCAGCATTTGCTGAGCGGCTTTCATGATCGGTGTATTTTTATCTGCATCCTCTTTGCTCATACCTGCTTCTATTAAAGAAGCCATCTGCTCTTTATGTTTAGCACCAAACAACACATAGTAGTCTCCTACCAGGTGATCGCCTTTTACGCCTGCCTGTTCTGGTGTTTGACCGTTTGCAAACTGCTCCCAGGCTACCATTGATTTGCAGATATGGATCCCGCGGTCGTTAGAGATAGAACTTTTAAAAACCTCATCACCCCGCTGTTTCAAAATTTCTGAAACGCTCCAGCCCAGGAAAATATTTCTCAAATGCCCAAGGTGCAAAGGCTTGTTGGTATTTGGCGAAGCATATTCCAACATAATTTTCTGTGGAGCTTCAGCAGACTGCCTGAAATCGGTCACAGCATATCGCTGCTCCAGGTATTGCTTCCAAGTTCTGATTGATCGAAAGATTTAAAAAGCCCTTAATAACATTAAAAGAAGTGATCAGCTGCGGATGGTTATCTACCAGGTGCTGGCCTATCTCATCCCCTATTTCTTCCGGTTTCTTTTTCAGCAGTTTGATAAAGGAAAAAAGTACCAAAGTGTAATCGCCTTCAAATTCAGGCTTGGTTATATTGATCGAAACCACATCCTGGCCAAAATCCTGTCCGTACAACTGGTTTAAAGTATCCAGTACTACAGGTTTCAATTCCGCAACAATGCTCATACTATCTTTAATTTTCGTGCAAACGTACAAGATTTTTTCGTTCGCGATTTACAGTTGCCTATCCGCGCCTGTCCCTGGTCTCCTACAGAAATTAGAGATATTACTGATTTGACCGCAATACAGCAGAAATTTAAGATAGCATACATCATAAATAGCTGTAAATACCAATATCTTCGCAGCCGATGCGGCAACATTTTTATCGGGCTAGAAATTTTATTTTGCCGGTTATTGACTTTTTTACCCTCCTTTTAAGAAGTTAATGACCATTCAAACCTTCCGTTACCTGGCAACCGGTGCTTCCAATACCCTATTGGGTCTTTTTACTTTTTATATCGCCTATCATTATATAGTAGGAAGCCAGAATGTAGACCTGGGTTTTTACGTTTTTGAATCTTATACCGTTACGCTTGCTATTTCATTTACCGTGGCTTTATTCTGGGGCTTTTTCCTGATGAAATATGTAGTGTTTGACGATAGCAAGATCAAAGGAAGGGTGCAGTTCTTCAGGTATTTTCTCTCTTGTTTGTTGAACCTTTTTTTAAACTGGATATTACTGAAACTGGCAGTTGAATACCTGCATATATTTCCCACATTTGCGCAGCTGGGCACCACAGCTATATTGATCATTGTAAGTTACCTGGTACAACGCAATTTCACCTTTAAGAAAACAGTGGTACCCGATTATGTGGCAGAGGAAGAAGACAACTCTTCAGCTCCGCTTTAAAACTGCAAATAGAAAACCGTTCCCGAGCCAGGTACTGATTTTGCGTAGATGTTGCCTTTGTGCAGCAACATGATCTGTTTGCAAAGGCTTAAACCAATACCACTCCCGCTTGCTTTGGTGCTAAAAAAGGAATGAAAATCTTTTCCATTACATCTGCCGGCATCCCCGCACCATTGTCGGTAACTGTTATAATGATCCGGCCATCATTGTTCAAATAACCCGAAAGTATCAACCTTGGATCCCGGGTATCTTTTAAAGCATCAATGGCATTGAGCACCAGGTTGATCAATACCTGCTCTATCAAATGCCGGTCGGCACTCAGCTTCATTAAAGGATCTTTCAGAATAATATCGGTATTAATAATTCGCTGATCCAGTTTAGGACTTAGCAATTGCAACACATTTTCAAACAACTCTCCAACAAGAAACGATTGTTTACGCGAGCTGGTAATTTTATTCAAGGTACGATAAGTAGCCGCAAACTGCATCAGGCCCTCACTCCTACGCTGTATGGTCTCAATGCCCAGTTCTACATCCTCCTTAATAGAACTCAAATTATTGCCGCCTGACTGTAGCTGCTGTTTTAATGTAGCTGCCAGCGAAGCGATGGGTGCTACAGAATTCATGATCTCGTGGGTCATAACACTCAGCAACTTCTGCCAGGACCTGGCTTCGTTCTCATCAAGCGCTTCATTAATATTCTGTAATGCTACCAGCTTGTAGTTTTTACCTTCTGTAAAGAAAGCTGCTGCAGAAAGCATTAACTTCTGCTGGTCGGCATCCAGTAAAAGCACACTGCTCTGGCCCGGTTCCAGCTGAAGTACTGCATTATAAACTATTGCATTCTTCTTTTCTATCAGCTGCAGGTTGGGGATATACGGAAGCTCCAGCATTTTTTTAAGCGACTCGTTCACCCAACTCACCTTACCGGTTTCTGTATCGTACAGCAAAATACCGGTTTGTATTAACTCCAGTATTTTCTGAAGGTATTGATACTGGGCTTCTTTCTCTTTGGTAATTGTTTTAAAGGTCTGATTGATCTGGTTAAAATCGTTTCTTAATGCCTGTAGCTCCACAGGAGCTTTATCGATATTAAAATGGCGCGAAAAGTCGCGGTACCTGGCAGCTGATGCAAAATCTTCTAATTCAGTAAAAGGCAATACCACCAGCTTATAAAGCAGCCAGGCTTGCACCACTGCCAGTAAAAAGACCAATACGGATAAAATATACTCAGCTTTCAGGAAAAACCAGGCGGTAACCAACAATGAAAGAAAAAGTAATACCAGTCGTAGTGCATACCTGAACCTGTATTTTCGATGGATTGCCATAGTGCTAAATATCGTACTTACTTAAACGCCGGTATAGAGCTGTGCGTGTAAGACCCAGCTCCTTCGCAGCTTTGGTAATATTCCCGTTATGTTTTTCAACAACCCTGATGATGGTATTTTTCTCAAGGGTTTCCAGGTTCGTTTGACCCTGCTCCTGCACCTGGGCCTGGTGTTTTTCTATAGGCGAAAAAACCACGTCATCGGCATCCAGTGTTTTCCCTTCACACATGATCACAGCCCTCTCAATTGCGTACTGCAGCTCTCTGATATTGCCTGGATAATGGTATAGCTTTAGCTTTTCAATGGCCTGCCTGCTAATGGACAAAGAAGGTTTGAGGTATTTCTCGCTATACAGTTTAATAAAGTGTTGCGCAAGGGGTAAAATATCTTCCTGCCTGTCGCGCAATGGCGGTATTGTGATCTCAACGGTGTTGATTCTGTACACCAGGTCGCGCCGAAAACGATGTTCATTAGCCAGCTCGTGCAAAGGCAGGTTGGTAGCGCATATTAACCGTATATTGACAGGCAACGCTTCGTTACTGCCTAACCGGTTTACTACCCTGTTTTGTAGCACTGTCAATAATTTAGCCTGTTGCGGCAAGGCAATATTCCCGATCTCATCTAAAAAAGCGAACCTCCCGAAGCCATTTCAAAACGCCCTGCCCTGTCTTCCCTTGCATCGGTAAAAGCGCCCCGTTTATAACCAAATAACTCGCTTTCAAAAAGACTGGCTGTTAAAGCGCCTACATCTGTTTTTACAAACGGACCATTGTGGCGCAACGACTGCTGATGAACCAGGTGGGCTACCAGGTCTTTACCTGTTCCGTTTTCTCCCAGTATTAAGATATTGGCTTCCGTAGGAGCAATTTTCCTGATCTTATACAAAATATCCTGCATAGCCGGAGACTCAGCAATAAAAGAAACATCCGGCTGCAACAGCGTACTATTAGCGGCTCTTGCTGATTTATTTTTTGCGCAACTATTTCCTTAATGGTCTCCAGCATTTTTTCATTATGCCAGGGTTTTACAATAAAATCTGCTGCCCCATCCTTTAAGCTCCTTACGGCCAGGTCAATATCCCCGTAGGCGGTGATCATTACTACCTGTATGCCGGGGTCTAACGATTTAGCCTTCCGTAGCCAGTAAAGCCCTTCATTACCTGTATGCAGCGCGCTCGTAAAATTCATATCCAGCAGTAACAGATCGTACTTTTGTTCCAGTAAATGCGTGCGTATATTTTCCGGGTTCTTTTCGGTAGTGATCTGCCTCACTTCTGCCTTCAGCAATAAGCGCAATGCCGTCAGCATATCTGCGTCATCGTCTACAGCTAATATGGATATATTTTTTAGGGACATTTGCAATGCAATAATACCACATTTGATCACCTGATATACATTTTTATAGCCTGCCGGGTGACAATTAAAAAAACTGTATCAAAACCGTACACTCAGTGTCCGGTTTCGCACAAAACACATGTCATGCAAATCACATAGAACATTGAAAACAAATAAATTGCGATTATGGCACGGTATTACAAGGCATCAGTGCCGGATGACTGATCAAAAAATCCGGCAGCTTTTTAGAACAGTACTAAAAGAATCATATCAATTAAAACTAATAGGGTTGGACAGGAAGATTGAACAAAAAAATGGTCTAAGAAAAGAATCATGCTTATCGCCGGTATTGCCGGCCTCGTAGTATTGATTGCAGCCAGCATTTACGCTACAACAGGCAATACCAAACTGAATGTAGCCGCTGAAAGAATCACGATCAGTGAAGTAAAGCAGGGAAATTTCCAGGAGTTTATACCGGTTAACGGCGTGGTGCAGCCACTCACTTCTATTTACCTTGACGCTGCGGAAGGCGGTCGTGTGGAAGAAAAGTTTGTAGAAGACGGGGCCATCATGAAAAAGGACAACCGATCCTGAGATTGTCGAATACGGATCTTCAGCTGAGCCTGGTGCAACAGGAAACACAGGTATACAACCTGATCACGCAAATGCAGATCGCTAAAAATGCCTCCCAGCAAAACCGCATTACTAACCTCAACCAGATGACTGATGTAGATAACGAACTGAAAGAAGCTGACCGGGTGTATACACTTAACAAAAAACTATATGATAAAAAGGCTATTGGTTTGCAGGAGCTGAAACAAAGTGAAAACGCTTATAACTACCAGCAAGCTAAAAAAACCTGGCCACTGAAACCATTAACCAGGACGCTCAATCTTCTAAACAACAGCTGGTACAGGCCCAACAATCGTACACTGGTTCACAAAATGCCTTATCGGTAATGCGTCAAAAAGTGGGAGATTTGATAGTACGTGCGCCGGTTGACGGGCAACTCACTTCTCTTGACGCAGAACCTGGGCAAAACAAAAACAAAGGTGAAAGATTAGGGCAGCTGGATGTAATGGGAGACTATAAGGTTCGGGTAGATGTAGATGAGCATTATATTAACCGTATCTATAACGGACTTGAGGGCATAGCAAGTATTGGCGGTAAAGACTATACACTGACCATTAAAAAAGTATATACACAGGTAGCCAATGGGAAATTTTCGGTGGATATGGCTTTTGAGAGCAAAGCGCCGGAAGGCATCAGGCGCGGCCAGACCCTGCAGATACGTTTGGCTTTAAGCGATGAAACCAAGGCTTTATTATTGGCAAGAGGAGGTTTTTATAACAAAACCGGTGGCAGATGGGTGTACAAACTCAGTAAAGACGGGTCTGTTGCTTATAAAACAGATATTGAACTGGGGCGTCAAAACCCTGATTACTTCGAAGTGATCAGCGGGCTAAAACCCGGTGATAAAATAGTAACCAGCAGCTATGAGAATTATGGAGAAGATATGCAGGAGTTGGTGATCAAACAATAAATTTAACAACAGCACTAAACCTAAACTTTCGAATCTGAAATCTTTTATATGATAAAAATTACCGATCTGGAAAAAATGTACCGGACTGAAGAAGTAGAAACTATTGCGCTCAACAAATTATCGCTCGAAGTAAAAGAAGGAGAATTTGTTGCTGTGATGGGTCCCTCCGGCTGTGGTAAATCTACCCTGTTAAATATACTGGGGTTACTGGACGATCCGGATGGCGGCAGCTTCGTTTTCAATGGTATTGAAGTGGCGCATTTCAATGAACGCAAAAGAGCAGACTTAAGAAAGCATAATATTGGTTTCGTTTTCCAAAGCTTTAACCTGATTGATGAACTAACTGTTTTTGAGAATGTAGAGCTCCCGCTGATATATACCGGTGTTAAAAGCGCCGATCGTAAAAAACGGGTGGAAGAAGTACTTGAAAAGGTACAGATCATGCATCGTCGCAACCATTACCCCCAACAGCTTTCGGGCGGACAGCAACAAAGAGTAGCTGTTGCCCGCGCTGTTGTAAACAAGCCCAAGCTGATCCTGGCCGATGAGCCTACCGGTAATCTCGATTCCTCTAACGGTAACGAAGTAATGGAAATGCTGACCGACCTCAATGAACAAGGCACTACCATCATTATGGTAACCCATAGCGAGCATGATGCCCGCTATAGTCATCGTATTATACGTATGCTGGATGGCCAGACAGTTACAGAGAATATATTAGTTTAATGATCACCAACCATCAGGAAAAAATCTAAATCGGCTGTATGTTTAAAAGTTACTTAAAAATTGCCTGGAGAAATCTGCGGATCAATAAATGGTATAGCGCCATCAATATCATCGGACTGGGTATTGGTCTTGCCAGCTTTATTTTAGTGCTTCTGTTTTTGAACTATGAACTAAGCTATGATAAATGGAACCCGGAACTGACAAAGATCTATAAGCTTGGAATTGAAGATAAAGATGGTATAGCCTGGAATGGGGCAACTCCTGAGCCTCTGGGTCGCTTAATAGCCGGAAAATACAGTAATGCCGAAGCCGCAACGCGTATGAGTGGCGCGGGCGATTATGAGATACTGGTAGCGGCAAACGATAAAAAAATATACCAAAAAGGTATCACAGAAGTAGATTCATTATTCTTTAAAGTCTTTCCCTATCAACTTTCTTCTGGTAATATACATACCGCATTAAATGCACCGAATGCAGCAGTAATTACTGAAACTGTGAGGAACAAACTTTTTGGCCAGGACGACCCTATCGGCAAAACCATTAAACTCTACGGGAGGATTGAAGTCGTAGTGTCGGGCATCATGCAATCGCCTGACCAACCTTCTGCATTAAATATGCAGATATTATTTCGCTCTCCTTATGAAAAATCAAATAGTCACTGGCAGAACTTTTCTTATCAGACATTTATAAAAGTAAAAAATGCAGTTACACCCGGCGATTTGGAAACTGCGATCAATACTATTTACTACAATGACCAGCAGAAAGCTAATAACCTAACCTATCAGCAATACCTGCAAAAAGAAAATAAAACAATTCTATTTTCAGAAAAGCTATCGGCGCTCCACAACTTCCCCAAAAGCGGAGGCAGTAATTTCAAAACTATAGTGGTGCTGCTAATCTTAGCCTTCCTGTTGCTGGTTGCAGGAGCTGTAAACTTTAGCAATCTATCTATTGCCACATCTATTAAAAGGGCAAAAGAAGTAGGTGTAAGAAAGGTGTTAGGAGGCCGCAGGCAACAATTGTTCTGGCAGTTTATGGGAGAAGCTATTTTATCCTGTTCATTGAGCTTATGCATTGCAGGAATGCTGGTGGTACTATTAATGCCTTGGTTCAAACAGGAGTTCAGCATTCAGTTTTCCATTCTCAGTGGTGGCACCTTGGTTTTTATTGCGCAGATCACTTTATGTATTGTAACGGTTATTTTATTATCGGGCCTCTATCCTTCCGTTTTTCTTTCCCGCTTCAACACTTCTAAAATATTAAAAGGTAACTACTCGCAGGGCAAGTCGGGATTAAAACTCCGCAACTTATTATTGGTTTTGCAATTTGCACTTTCTGCCTTTTTTGTTTTCTCTGTTATAGTCATTAGTTCACAGGTTCACTATATGCAAACAAAGGATAAAGGCTTTTCCAGCGCTCAGATCATGCGAATTGAAGCTCAGCAAGGCACCCGCGATGACGGATTCGATAAAGCCCGGGCGACACTCTTATCCGTTCCTGGTATAGAGCTGGTATCTAAAACAACACTGGTTCCGGGCGATGCCGATGTAGACACTATATTAAACGACTATTCGTTTAACGGCCAGACTATAAAAATGACCACTGTTAAGGTAAGCGCCGACTATTTTAAAACGGTTGGAACGCCCGTATTAAAGGGCAGGGGATTTAATGACAGTTATGCCGATCAAAATACGCGCAGCCTTATCTTAAACGAAACGGCAGCCAGTTTGTGGGGCAATCAGAAAGTAGTTGGCTCTTTTGTAGGCATGCCCTACTGCGATTCGGTTAAAGCGCAAATAGTAGGTATTACAAAAGACATTAATGTGCAGGATATGGCAAACGCAGTAAGACCAATCGCATACTCCATCAATAATAAGGCATGCGGGTACCTGTCTGGCGGAGCGCTTTTAATAAAGCTGTCGGGTGGCGACCTATCGCAAACAATCAGCAATATAGAAGAGAGGTGGAAGCAAATTGAGCCAGACACACCTATCCGCTATACCTTTTTGGATGAGAATTTTCAACGGATATTTAAAACCTATTTTACTATTCAAAAAACCATCAGCTTCTTCGCCCTGGTTGCCATACTTATTTCAGCAATGGGACTGTTTGCACTTACTGCCTATATCATAAAAGAACGAACCAAGGAAATCGGTATCAGGAAGGTGTTGGGAGCCGGCATAGGTGATGTGCTTGTTTTGGTGGGTAAGCTATTCCTGCAACTGATCATCGTGGCGCTGCTGGTAGCAATCCCCCTTAGCTGGCTGGCTGCTTCCAAATGGCTGCAAACATTTGCTTATCGTATTCACCTGAACTGGATGATGGTGACAGGAACTGTTTTCACCATTGCTATTATTGTGTTAATCACCATTGGCACACAGGCAGTAAAAGCAGCTATGTCCAATCCTGTAAAGAGTTTGAAAACTGAATAAAAAGAATAGCCGAGAAAACCAATCCCAAACAACCTTATTCAAAACAATAGGAATTATGCTTAAAAACTATCTCACAATAGCCTGGAGGAATTTATTAAAACATAAAATAGCCTCTTTTATCAATATCGGCGGTTTAAGCATAGGCATGGCTGTTACGACACTCATTGGCTTGTGGATATGGGACGAACTTAATTTTGACCATTACCATACCAACTATGACCGGGTGGCGCAGATACAGCAATACGAGAGCAAGAATGGCAATACAGAAACCTGGCCTGCCGTTCCATTCCCCCTGGGAAACGAACTAAAAACCCTCTATGGAAATAATTTCAAGTATATAGCGATGGCCTCCTGGCAAGGCGATCACATGCTGAGCACTAACAATAATTATTTAAACAAGAACGGTATTTACATCGATAAAGATGGACCCTACATTTTATCGCTCGATATGTTGAAAGGCTCCAGGAAGAGTTTGAGTAACCCCAATAGTATTCTCATTTCTGAAAGCACGGCCAAAGCTTTTTTGGAGATGCGGACCCCATCAATCAATCGATGAAGATCGACAACAAACTGGATGTTAAAGTTACCGGCGTATTTAAAGACCTCCCCACAGCACCACGTTCAGGGATTTAAAATTCATCGCTCCCTGGGACCTGTATAAAACATCCGAAGGATGGTTAGCAGAGGCGGCTACACAATGGAGCAACAATTCATTTCAATGCTTTGTGCAAATAAATGACCATACCGATTTCGCATCGGTAAGCGCCAAAATTCAGAAAGTACGATATAACAAGGTAGCAGAAAGAAACAAAAGGTTTAAATCCCGGATCTTTCTCCATCCAATGAAAGACTGGCATCTGCGATCATCTTACAAAGAGGGAGTACAGTCTGGCGGACAAATAGAATATGTTTGGATGTTCGCTATCATTGGTGCATTTGTATTACTACTAGCCTGCATCAATTTCATGAACCTAAGCACTGCCCGTTCCGAAAAAGAGCAAAAGAAGTTGGGATCAGGAAAACAGTTGGGTCACATCGTAGCCAATTAGTGGGACAACTGCTCTGCGAATCGGTAATGGTAGCACTTATTGCTTTTGTATTTTCCATATTGCTCACCATGGTGTCCCTGCCCTGGTTTAACAAAGTAGCCGACAAACAAATACATATTTTATGGAGCAATGGCTGGTTTTGGTTGATCGGCCTCGGCTTTACTATTGTTACCGGTTTATTAGCCGGAAGTTACCCTGCATTATATTTATCCTCGTTCAGGCCTATCAAAGTATTAAAAGGCACTTTTAAAGCCGGGCGGTTGGCTACCCTGCCCCGGAAGGTTTTAGTGGTAATGCAATTTGCAGTTTCTGTTTGTTTAATGATCTGCACTATCATTGTATACAAGCAAATACAACATAGTAAAAACAGGCCTGTTGGTTATGACCGGAATAACCTGGTATCGATCATGATGCAGACGCCGGACTTTTACGGCAAATACGATATCCTGCGTACAGAGCTAAAAAAACAACAGGCCATTGAAGAAATGTCTGAATCGTCAAGCCCCGTTACCGGTGTATGGAGTAATAACAGCGGTTTTAACTGGGAGGGTAAAGACCCTAATACTGATAGTGACTTTGCCACCATTTGGATAACCGCCGAATATGGGAAAACAGTTGGCTTTACTATTAAAGAGGGACGCGACTTTTCCCCGGAATTTAAAGGAGACAGTAGTTCCGTAATCCTGAACGAAGCGGCTGTAAAATTTATGGGTGTAAAAGACCCTATAGGCAAAGTAGTACGATGGGGAGATGGCCCGGAAGCCGGCGCGTTTACCATTGTAGGTGTGGTAAAAGATATGGTAATGACGTCTCCATACGAACCGGTGAAGCAGGCGGTATATCTTTTAACGAATAATAACGTAAACGTCATTAACCTGAAACTAAATCCGGAAAAAAGCACGTCAGCATCCCTGGCGATTATAGAAAAAGTTTTTAAGAAACTGATCCCCGCAGCACCATTTGCCTATGAGTTTGCGGATACAGAATATGCCAAAAAGTTCTCCAATGAAGAACGCATTGGCAACCTGGCGGGCTTCTTTACTTTGCTGGCTATTTTCATTAGCTGCTTAGGTTTATTCGGCTTAGCATCGTTTGTAGCAGAACAACGTACCAAGGAACTGGGAATACGAAAAATAGTAGGCGCATCTGTATTTAATTTATGGACTTTACTTTCGGCTGAATTTATAATACTGGTAAGCATCGCCAGTGTTATAGCTATACCCGTCGCCTATTACTATCTCCATGAATGGCTGGAGAAATATAATTACCGAGTAGCAATATCCTGGTGGGTTTTCGCCGCAGCTGTTCTGGGTATGATCCTTATCACACTGTCAACAATTAGTTTCCATGCTATAAGAGCTGCAACTGCCAGCCCGGTCAAAAGTCTTAGATCAGAATAAGATTGATGATTAGCGCTTCTCTATAACAGTAATAAGACGATAATTTTCAAATAATCAATACATGCTCAATAATTATATAAAAACTATTTTCAGAACCCTTTGGAAAAACAAAGGTTATAGCTTTCTGAATATTTTTGGTTTAGCTATTGGTATTACCTGTGCTGGTTTTATTTTTCTTTGGGTGGAGCATGAAGTAAGTTACGATCAGTTCCATTCAAAAAAGACCGGTTATATGAGGTAATGACCAACCAGACCTACGGGTCACAAACATCCACCTTCAGTTCAACACCCATGCCTATGGGACCCGCCATGCAGTCGGAGATACCTGGTATTGTTAACAGTTGCCGGATTGCCGACAAAGGAACCAAACAACTATTGGCAGTTGGCGACAAGTCGATATTTGCATTTGGCGCTTATGCTGAGCCATCGCTGTTTAGCATGTTTAGTTTTCACTTTACCGAGGGCAGTGCTAAAACCGCCTTTTCACAAACTTATTCTTTGGTGCTTACACAGGCAACAGCCGAAAAGTTCTTTGGTACTGCAAAAAATGTAGTGGGAAAATCTATCAGGGTTGATAATAAAAATGAATACGTTGTTTCTGGTGTTATCGAAAATATACCCGCTACATCCACCCTTCGGTTCGATTGGGTAGCACCCTTTGCCATCTGGTATAACCTTAACCATTCCTGGGCTCAATCCTGGGGCAACAATTGCTTACAAACTTTTGTAGAGCTGAAAGAAGGCATAACAGCACAGGCTATCAACCGGTCCATTAGTAACATGATCAAAAAAGAGAAGCGGAAGCTACAGCTTCCCCTATGCTATGGGCTATGAATGATTGGCGCCTTAAAAGTGAATTTAAAAATGGTAAACTTACAGGTGGGGGAAGAATTGAGTATGTACACATGTTCTCAATTATTGCATGGATCATATTGGTTATAGCCTGTATCAACTTTATGAACCTTTCTACTGCCCAAAGCGAAAAAGAGCAAGGGAAGTAGGTGTTAGAAAAGTATTAGGCGCCGGCAAGCAAAAACTGATTTTTCAATTTATTGCTGAAACACTCTGTATGGCCCTCCTGTCAGCCATTATTGCAGTCCTCTTCATGTCATTGCTGCTCCCCTCCTTTAACTCACTGGCGCAAACCAACCTTACTCTTGGCCTTAGCCAACCCAGTCATATTATTGCTATGGTTACAATTGCTGTTATTTGCGGGCTGATCGCAGGCAGCTACCCCTCCTTCTATCTTTCGTCGTTCAATCCTGTGTCTGTATTAAAAGGCCTGAACGTTAAAACCGGCAGCGCCGCTTTTATCAGAAAAGGTCTGGTAGTATTACAATTCAGCATTTCAATTATTTTAATTGTCAGCACCGTCATTATTTTTCAGCAGATACAACACGTAAAAAGCCGTAACCTGGGCTTTAACAAAAGTAATCTGCTGCAAATTGACATGAATGATGAAATAAGAAAGAACTATGCGGCCATACAGCAGGATATTTTAAATACCCATGTTGTTGAACATATAGGGCTAAGCGATTACAATAATCTATACGGCGGCAATAATACAGGTGGTCTTACCTGGAAAGGAAAACTCAATAAGGACAAAACGCTTATTTCCACGCGTGGCATTAACCCGGGTTTCTTCGATGCCTACGGGATGCAGCTGATTTCAGGCAACAACCTGGTGGTATCGGACAGTGCTCAAACCAAAAATCCTAATATTATCATTACACGGGCTTTAGAAAAAATGATGGGCGATGGCAGTGCTGTAGGCAAAAAAATGTACTGGGAGGGAGACACCGAAGGTGGTGAATTTACTATTGTTGGCGTGGTGAACGACTATATCTATGGAGATATGTATGCGCAACCTGACCCGGTGGTATTTTATTGCAACAATATGAGCAGTATTAACAATATGTACCTGCGTGTAAAGCCGGGCATTGATATAGAACAGGCTATAACCAAAATAACCGCTGCCATCAAACAGCATACACCTTCTTACCCTATTAGCAGTCACTTTGTAGATGAGCAGTTCGACCAGATGTTCCAGAATGAACAGCTAATAAGTACCCTGTCCAAAATATTTGCCGTATTAGCAATACTTATTTCTTGTTTAGGTTTATTTGGACTTTCGGCCTACACAGCTGAAAAACGTACCAAAGAAATTGGCATCCGTAAAGTACTCGGCGCCAGCATAACGGGTATTACCCAACTCCTTTCAAAAGAATTTTTATTGCTAGTAGCGATCTCCTGTTTAATTGCTTATCCGGTAGCCTGGCTGGTAATGAAACAGTGGCTTCAAAACTATCAATATCGCACAGAGATCAATGCATGGGTATTCCTGATTGCGGGCGCTGCGGCTATGTTGCTCACATTGGTTACAGTAAGCTTCCAATCCATTAAAGCGGCCATAGCCAATCCTGTAAGAAGTTTAAGAAACGAATAATTCAATACCTGGCTATGTTTAGAAATTATATAAAAACAGCGTGGCGGAATATCAGAAAGTACAAGCTCCATACTTCTATTAATGTATTGGGCATGTCTGTGGCCTTCTTATGTAGTATCTTCCTGTTCCTGGTTGCCTATTATGAGTTTTCTTTCGACAACTTCCATCAAAATAGATCTTCTGTTTTTAAGGTCTACAACTTTTACAGCGATGACCAGGGCGAAATAGGCTCCAGACGCTCTGCAACTATGGGTTTACCAGTAGCGCCTGCATTGAAGACAGAAGTTCCGGGAGTAGAGCTGGCAACACGTTACAAGAATGGTAATGGCGCCGTAGCCTACAACAACAAAGAAATTAACCTGCAGCTCAATTATGTGGACGATGATTTCTTCAGGATTTTTTCCTTCCCCATCATATCGGGTAATACGAAAGCACCCCTGCAAGATGTGGGCAGCATTGTAATGAGCGAATATGCAGCCAAAGCCATTTTCGGAAAAGAAGATCCCATTGGGAAAATAATAAAAGTAAATATAGATGGCGTTTGGCAAAGCTTATCCATTTCGGCTATATTGAAAGACTTTCCAGACAATTCGTCTGTAACCTACGACTTACTGGTAAGAACGGAACTAAGGCCTGATTACACTAACATTAAAGACCGGTGGAATACACAGGATCATGATGTTTATATTAAACTGGCACCTGGTATACCAGCTACAGATGCTGAAAAAGGAATACGTCCGGTAGTGCAGAAATACCGTGCTACTGATATTCAGGAAATGAAACAAAGAGGCGCCAAACCTGATGAAAGCGGTGATATTATTGCGCTCCGGCTTTTACCGCTCTCTCAAATACATTTTGATATTGAGAAAGGAACGGGGCCGGTAACCGCCAAAAGTTATTTATACACTTTATTAACTGTTGGGCTTTTAATATTGATTATTGCTGTATTTAACTTCATCAACCTCAACATTGCCCAGGCTTTTACCCGCATAAAAGAAGTAGGTGTACGCAGAAGCCTTGGAGCTGGTAAACGGCAGATCTTTCTTCAGGTATGGGGCGAAAGCTTCTTAATCTGTCTGGCTTCAGTAGTCATAGGCATAGCCGCACTTAGTATTTGCATCAAACCGCTTAACCAATTATTAAAACAGCGGATCTCATTGGGTTATTTGCTCCAGCCCTTCCCCATCATTTTCACCCTCCTACTAATTGTACTGGTATCTTTACTGGCAGGTGGCTACCCGGCAACTACGGTATCCCGCTTAAGTACGATAAGCGTACTAAAGGGCAATATTACGGTAAAGCGTCCCGGCATTTTCAGGAATGCGCTCATCGTAGTGCAGTTTATAATGGCCTGCCTGCTAATGGTCTCGGGTTTAATTGTTTTCCGGCAGTTCGAATACATGCGTAGTAAACCTTTGGGCTTTACGCAGGAGTCTGTAATCAGCGTTCCCATATCTCACCCCGAAAAGGGCAAAAGATCATATCTGACCTTCGTTCACAGTTATCTGCTCAAACAACTGTTGAAAGCGTTACAGGCAGTGATATTAATTTCGGTGTTGGAAAAGATGGAGGCACTTCACGGAGCTCATCAGGGTTCGATTACAACGGGCGCCTGATCCGCACCATTGTAATAACGGTGGATTATGATTTTTTAAAAACCATGGGAATACCGCTACTATCGGGCAGGGATTTTAGCAGGAACTTTGGTACCGACACCTCAAGAAATGTGATCGTAACGGAGAGCATGGCCCAATCATTTGGCGTTAAAAATCCGCTAGGCCTTTCGTTCATTACCGATAGTTTAGAGCCACGGTCTACTATTATCGGTATTATCCCGGATATACACCTGTATTCACTGCACGAGGAAAAAAGCCACTATCTGTTTACCTCGCTAATGACCATACCGACTTCGTAGATTATGCATTGATAAAAATAGCCCATCGTAATCCGGTAGCTGCTATGAACCTGGTAAAAGAAGCTTATAAGAAAGCGGATCCCGGAGCCGATTTCAATGGATCATTCATAGATGAAAATGTGGGCAGATGGTATAGTAAAGAAAAGAACTTCTCTAAAATATTGGGTATCGCTACCAGTGTTGCTACGCTCCTGTCCTGCCTAGGATTGTTTGCGATGTCTGCTTTGATGATCGGACAAAGGATCAAGGAAATAGGTGTCAGAAAAGTGCTGGGAGCTTCTGTTCAAAATATTGCGACACTCTTATCCAAAGACTTCCTGCTATTGGTTGTATTGGCGATAGTTATTGCTGCGCCCTTGAGTTGGTGGTTAATGAATAAATGGCTTTCTGACTTCCCGTATCGCATCGAAATAAGCTGGTGGCTGTTTGCTGTTACAGGGGTTATCTCTTTAGCCATAGCAATTATTACTATTAGTGTACACACGGTTAGAGCAGCCATTGCCAATCCGGTGAAAAGCTTAAGATCGGAATGACGAAAACGGAGATCTCTACCGAATGAGTACCATGTAAAATACTATTTTAAGAAACTCAAAATCGATTTATGTTTAAAAACTATGTAAAAATAGCATGGCGAAATCTGATGAAGAACAAGCTATTCTCGCTAATTAATATAGTTGGCCTGGGATTATCCCTGCCGTTTGCATTGTTGTCCCTGATACAGGTACAAAGCGCTTTTGAGGCAGACAATTTTCACCCTTATCCTCAGCGCACCTACCGGATCATAACGGATGTAAAAGACAATGGAGGCAGCATTACCAATTATGCCCTGTCACCACAACCAATCGCTGAGATCTTACAAAACAATTACCCGGCGATAGAAAAAGCAACATTTACAATACGCGATTATGACTGGGAGCTCAACGACAAGTTGAAAACGATCTCGGCAAATCCCATTTATGTGGAACCCTCTTTTTTGATATGTTCGGTTTCAAATTTATTTCGGGTAACAAGCCGATAGAGCCTAACAGCATTGCAATTACCCAAGAAAAAGCCGAGGCCTTTTTTGGGGCTTCTAATGCCATAGGTAAAATCCTATCTCATCCTGATTACGGAGACTTTGTAGTATCCGGCGTTTTAGCGCCATTTAAAAGAAACACGGTTTTTAAAACCGATGTCATGGTATCGATGAGCACCTGGAAAAAATTTCATAAAAGCGATTCGAGTGCTACATCGCTTACCGGATTTACTTATGTTTTAATGCATCCCAATGTGGCTCCGCAGCAAGTAGACGCGGCGCTCAACTCTGTTGCCGCAAAGTTAAGCGGGCAACCTGCGGCAAAATCAAAGAAAGAATTGCTCAGCTTCAAAAAACAGGGAATTGAACAGATGGCACCTGCTTTCCAGGATTTGGAGGGGAACACCTACGTTGACTCAATCTCTGATCTCTCTGTAAACTTTGCATTCGCTATAGGTTTGTTGATCCTGGCCACTTTTAATTACATAAATCTGACTTTGGCAAGATCGGTTAGCCGGGCAAAAGAAGTAGGCTTGCGTAAAACTGTAGGAGCCCGGCAGTATCAATTAATCACGCAATTTATCTGCGAGGCAATACTAACCACCAGCCTTTCCCTGGGTGTAGGCTTTATAGTACTACAACTATTAAAAAATTCAGCTATGTAAACTGGTTTGCCTGGGATGTGGACAATCAATGGATACTTTGGTCCAGCTTCGTTCTGTTCGCCATGCTATTAGGAGTGCTGGCCGGATTTATACCCGCCAAAATATTGTCCCGCTTCAAACCGGTAAATGTATTGAAGGGAACCATAGCCCCTGCTGCGATGGGGAAAACCTTTTTACGCAATATGCTGGTGGTAATCCAGTTTGTGGCATCGGCTTGCTTTATTTTCATCGTAGCCAGCATGTTTGGTCAATTCCAATACATGGCTACCGACAACACCAATTTTAACCGGGAAAACATTTACAATATTGCTGTATCTGAAAACCAGCGCCTGTTGCAGCAGGATATCTTGGCAAACCAACATGTGGAGCGGGTCGGATTGGTATCCACACCTTTTGGAGGTAACGCCGCCCAGGCCTCCGTCGCCAAAAATGCTCAAAGTGAAAGTGTAGCAGCCAGCTACTATGCCGCCAATAGTGATTTTATAATCAATATGAATCTTTCTATTTTGGCTGGGAGTAATCTTATATCGTCGGTTAGCGACTCTGCTTCCGCTTTTGTATTGGTTAATGAACAGTTACTATCTGCTCTTGGCCTGGGAAAGACGCAGGATGCGGTGGGGAAAACATTTATGATGAATAACAAGCAGGAAGTAACCATCGGCGGCGTCACATCTAACTTCTGTTATTCCAATTATCAATTTACTGCAAAACCTTTGATCATTCAATACAATCCTCAACAATTTCATGTATTAAATATCAAGACTAAAAACAAAGTAGAGGAACAGCGGTTTAAATCGGAAATGAATACCATCTGGAAAAAATATTTCCCTCACACCGAGCTCAGCTTTTCTAATTATCAAAAAGATATGTATGAACGCTATTTTCCCGGGGGCGATATGAATATTGTCGGAACATTTTGCGTAGTAGTACTAACCATTGCATTAATGGGTCTATTGGGCATTGTAACCTATCATAACGAAATGCGCACAAAAGAGGTAGGCATTCGAAAAGTAATGGGCGCTCCCGTAAGAGAGATCATAAGACAACTTTCTAAAAGCTTTATAAAACTGACGTTAATTTCCGGGCTCATATCACTTCCACTTGGCTATGTTATCTGCTATTTATTCATGAAATTATTTGTATACAGCTATGGTGTAAACTTATTGCTGCTATGCACCTTATTCACTTCTATATTCGGCATGGCATTGATAACAATCATCTATAAATCGGCGCATGCTGCAATAGCCAACCCGGTAAAAAGTTTAAGAACAGAGTAAAAGATCAAATCATTATCAAAATCCGAATCAATTAATTATATGTTAGAACTGAAAAAAGTTTACAAGTGGGTCAACAACGGCAACCAGCGCATCTTCCTGTTAAAAGACATTAATCTCACCATCAACGAAGGGGAATTTGTTTCTATTATGGGGCCGTCCGGATCGGGCAAGTCTACCCTTTTAAATGTGATAGGTATGCTGGATAGCTTCGATGAGGGCATCTACAACTTTGTGGGAGAATCGGTTCACCAGCTAAAAGAAAAGCAAAGAACCAATCTATACAAGCAACATATAGGATTTGTATTCCAGGCTTATCACCTGATAGATGAATTAACCGTTTATGAGAATATAGAAACACCTTTATTGTACCAGAATGTAAAAGGTAGCGACCGCAAAGCCATGGTAGCCGACATACTTGACCGCTTTAATATTGTGGCCAAGAAGGATCTTTTTCCTGCACAATTATCGGGTGGCCAGCAACAATTGGTAGGTATCGCCCGTGCATTGATCGCCAGGCCCAAACTCTTACTGGCAGATGAGCCTACCGGCAATCTTAATTCAAAGCAAGGCGAAGAGATCATGGAGCTCTTCCAACAAGTGAACAAAGAAGGCACGACCATTATACAGGTAACTCACTCAGAAAAAATGCAGCTTATGGCAACCGCATCATCAGTTTACTGGATGGCACTATTGAAAATTAAGCTAAGAAGCAGGCAGGATAATTAAAACAGCTTTATTATAATGAAGGAACAAACGGGGATATTTTTAGTGTTTTTTTAATGGGCATAAGCATCACAAGTTATGCTCAAAAAACAATGACTTTACAGCAATGCATAGAGACCGGTATTCATAACAATTTTGATGTGGAGCAGCGGCGCATTGCAGAAAAATCAGAACAATTAGATTACAGGCAAAGCAAACTCAACCTGCTACCCGATTTAAACGGGAACGCCGGTCATGGTTTCAACCAGGGACGAAGCATCGATCCTTTCACCAACTCGCCGGTAACACAATCGTTTAACTCCTCCAATTTTAGTTTGAGTAGTGGTATCGTATTGTTTAGTGGTCTTTCGAAGATGAACAATATCAAAAGAGCGGATCTCAGCTGGAAAGCCTCACAAATGGAATTGCGACAGGAAAAAGATAATCTTGCCATTAATATTATCCTGGCTTACCTGCAGGTGTTGAGTTTAAGCGAGCAGGCCCATTTGGTAGAAGACCAGGCGAAACTATCTGCACAACAGGTAGAACGACTGAATATACTCAATAAAGAAGGCGCTATCAAACCATCGGAGCTATCAGATCTCAAAGGTCAGTTTGCCAATGACCGGCTTACTATTACCGACAATAAAAACAACCTGGGTAACGCTCGTTTAAGTTTGTTCAGGCTAATGAACATTCCTTATGATTCAACGATCAGCTTCGAAGCGCTAAATAGTGACTTTCCGCAGGCCGACAACAGAGATGCGAATAGTGTTTACCACACCGCTTTACAGCAACTCGCGTTAGTAAAAGCGGTTGACTTACGCACACTCAGCTCCATAAAGTCTGTTCAGATGGCGAGAGGTGGGTTGTGGCCTGTATTAAGCCTGGGCGGAAACGCTTACACACAATACTCCAGCGTAGCAAGACAAAACCTGCTGCAAAATACCAGCTTCAGGCAAACTCAGGACTATGTAACCATTAATGAACAGCAATATCCACTATTTGTAAAGCAGGATAATTACCTGAGCAGTTCCATTCCCTATGGCACCCAGCTCAACAATAACCTGAACTCCTCACTGAGCCTCACGTTGAGTATTCCCATATTTAATGCGTTTCAACAACGTACCCGGATCAAGCAGGCACAGCTGGAGGTAAAGCGTAATGCTACCATAGCTGCCGATACCAAAAGGCAATTACAGCAGGATATTGATATAGCAACATTAAATATGCAGACGGCGGTAGAAAAATATCAAACCCTGCTTCAGCAGGTTGCTGCTTATAAAGAATCTTTTGAAGCTGCCGAAGCGAGGTTCACAGAAGGCGTGGGTAATTCCATCGACTATCTAACAGCCAAAAACAACCTGGACCGGGCGAACCGAAATCTTGTTAACGCGCGCTACGATTATATTCTAAGAAAAAAGTACTTGATTTCTATAGCAACAATACATTTTAACAAGTTATTCCCGGGGGCATTAGATATTTTCCTCGAATAACATCCGCTAAAAAACCGATAGCAGGCACGAATATTTTTTCAACGCCCGCGAATATTGATCAGGTCGCCGAACGATTCATAACGCTTTTATATTTGAACAAACAACTTTTAAGTGTTATGAAATTCAACAATATTATTGCGGCCGTCGTTTGCTTTGCTGTTGTAAGTTTATCTGCCTGCAATGCTGTTAAAGAAAATTTCGGCGGAGGCGTAGATATGAGCCAGCAAGACCAGGTAAACAAAATCCCCGGAATTATCGCTAAAAAGTACAACCAGATGAGCAGCTTCTTGAAATCGATTTTGATTTTAATAACAGCCAGTCCTTTACGCAGGAAGCAAAATCGGTTGAAGTAGTAAAAGCGGAAGGTTTTAAAGCCATAAAGATCAGTTTGAACACTGAAGATTCTATAGGTGCAAAGAGTATGGAAGAATTTCCCTGGTATAAAGACATGGTTCGAAATGCAAAGCCATTATCCCAATTCGATTTTTCGAAAATAGCCCAGTATGTTACCGAGGCCATTCAGCAGATTGATGCTAATGCTTATGAATATGCCGGGTTAGGTAATTACACTTTAAAGGTTGCAAAAGGAGGTGTCGGTCATGAGTTTGATATTCAAACCACCAAAAAAGGAGAATCTTCAAAGCAAAATGGCAGGATGATCACGACCAACTACTATGAATTGAATTTTGAGGTAACTCCTGAAGGAAAGCTCATCAACAAATCAAAATAAGTATCGCTTCTGCTCCGCGCTCAAATATATCTGAGCCACCAAACCCATTATATATGGGTTTTCTTATTTCACAATAACATTTCGTGTAACAAACAAGGACGAGGTAGTAAAAAAGTAAAGATCAAAGTTGAACTGTTACAGGCCGTTTCTAACCTTATACTTCCGCAAAAAATTTCATAGCAATAAGAATTTAGCCAACTATTATTAGCATTGATTAACCAGCGGAAAAAGTAAATACAAATCCAGCCAAATCAGTATCTATACATAAGTTTTGGCTGGATATAATAGTTGACCTATATGAACTATTTAACGATATCGCCCTTCAGGCGCAACAACTCTGTTTCTGCCAGTTTCAGGTTATAACGTGCCGCTATCAAACGGTCATAAGCCTGTGCCAGACTCAGCTGCGCTTCCCTTAATTGTACCAGGGTAGCTGCCCAGCTTATAGGTTTCAAATACAATAGTCACGTTTTCTTCTGCCAGCGCAATACTCTCTTCCTCCAGTTTTAAAAACTTTTGCTGCTGCTGGTAATCCTTAAAAGCATTGATCACTGAGAGGTTGATTAGTGAGCGCTGGTTCTCATAACTGAGTTCCTGCAGGTTGACGCTTAATTGATCCTGCCTTATCTGCCGGCGCACCCTGAACTGGTTAAAGATGGGTACCGTAGCAGTAAAACCATAATTATAACCATTTAACTGGTTGAATAGAGTAGAAAAATTATTCAATACTCTTTTATTAACCGTACGGCTGTAATTGTAGGCTGAGCCAAATGCAATAGTGGGCCATAAACCCGCCTTGGTTTCTTTCAATGTATATTTAGCTATTTCGATATTGGAACGGGCCAGCAAAAGGTCGGGATTTGTTTGGTCAATACCTTCCTGTATATCACCCAGGGCAATGTACGCATTTAACGGGATGGTATCAGGTATAGAAAACTCATGCTCTTTTATATTACTGTTCATAGCCTGTATCAGCTGCTGCTTTAGCTGGCCTATTAGTGTTTCCTGCTGCATTTTCAAAGACTTTTGCTCGTTCAGGTCTACCTTGCTCTGCAGTACATCGGGCTTTGCGCCGCTACCTATTTCCAGTTTATATTGCGCCAGGCGCGACCGGTCGTTATTCAGCCTTATCTGTACATCAGTAGCTTTGATCAATTGTTGCTGGCGTGAAATATTATAGTAAGTATTCACTACCTGCGCCACTGTATTAATGACCTGGGCTTTAGCAGTATGAGAGCCCGCTTGCAAAAAAGCCGCAGCTTTGTCCCTTGTGGCAAACATGCGAAAACCATCAAACAATACCCAATCCAGCCCTATACTCGCCTGCAGGTTATTGGAGCGGATCCCGTTCGACTTTCGCTCTGTTCCGTCCGCCAGCGTTTGACGCTGGTTATTGTTATTATAGGTTCGTGCCGCATCAGCATTAATCGTTGGCAAAAAAACAGCGTTGCGATAGCTATAATCTATTGCTGCAACCAGCGAATCATTTTTAGCGATCTGTATATCATAATTATTCTGCAATGCAGTAGCAATTGCCTCTTCCAGCGTTAATATGCGCTGTGCCCGGGAGCTGGTGCTCAATGCCATCAATGCCACCAGTATCATCAACAACCGATGCCTGTACAATCCTTTCATTTTACTATTTTTTGTCATGCGCCTCATCTCCGCTTGTTTTAGCCAGCTCCTTTTCCTCGTCTGCCAACACTTCTTCAAATGTTTTTACTTCTTTGCCTGATGCCATATAGCTATAAATAGCGGGCAACACATATAGTGTTAGTACCAGCGAAAATATAATACCTCCAACAATTACAATACCTAACGGGATACGGCTGGTTGCCGCAGCACCTAATGACATAGCGATCGGCAATGCGCCCAGAGCCATTGCCAGGCTTGTCATTAATATCGGGCGCAAACGCTGACCAGCAGCATACACCACCGCCTCCGTTTTGCCCATACCTTTTTCTCCCGGCTCTGGTTGGCAAACTCTACGATCAATATACCATTCTTGGTTACCAAACCGATCAGCATGATCATACCGATCTGCGAAAAGATATTAAAGGTCTGTCCAAATATCCAAAGAGAAATAAAAGCCCCGGCAAAAGCCATCGGTACAGTAAGAATAATGATGAAGGGGTCAATAAAGCTTTCGAACTGTGCAGCCAGAATGAGGTATATTAACCCTATGGCCAGCAACAGGGCGAACATAGTGTTACCACTGCTCTCCGCAAAGTCCCGGGCGGAGCCGGTTAAAGAAGTAGTAAATGTTTCGTCCAGCATCTTATTGGCAATACGTTCCATTTCCTTAACTCCGTCACCTACAGTATGACCTTCGGAAAGGTTGGCAGAGACGGTTGCAGATTTGTAACGGTTAAACCTATAGATCGTAGGCGGCGTGGTAGATTCAACAGAATTGGTGATATTATCAAGGCTGATGAGCTGCCCGCATTATTGCGTACAAAGATCTTTTTCAAATCGTTTGGATCATCCCGATCTATCCTGTCTACCTGTGCCATTACCTGGTATTGTTTACCGCTGCGGGTAAAATATCCCAGGCGTTGATTACTGTAAGCGGTTTGCAGCGCCTGCGACACATCAGCAATAGAAACTCCTAATTGTGCAGCTTTAAGACGATCTACATGTACACGCAGTTCGGGTTTATTAAATTTAAGATCCGCATCTACCTGTGTCAGTATATCACTCTTGTTGGCCTCATCTAAAAACTTCGGCAGTATTTCGGACAGCTTATCAAAGTCATTATTCTGTAACACAAACTGTACGGCCTGCCCGCCGCGCCGGTTTACTTGTATGGTTTGATCCTGGTTGGCAAAAGCCCTTGCTTCGGTATATTGAGAAACATGCTTATTTACATATTCTACTATTTCTTTTTGTGAACGATCTCTGTCTCCGGGTTTTACCAGTCTTACCCGGATCATCCCGTTATTAGCGGCGCCACTCATTCGCGAGCCTGTTATTGAAAGTACAATCTCATGTTCGGGTACGGAATCGATCAGGAACTGTGACACTTTGTTTACATACTGGTCCATGGCCAGGAAAGAGGTTCCCTCGGGTGCCATTAAGCTTAACCTGAACTGGCTTTTATCTTCCATCGGCGCCAGCTCTGATTGTATATTGGTAAACAGGAAATAAATAACCACAAAACAAGCTGCAATCACAACCCAGGCAATCCAGCGCAGCTTCATAAAGGCTTTCAGTGTACGCTCATACAGGCTTTCCATTCCTGTAAAAAACGGTTCGGTTTTCAGGTAGAACCAGGAGTGCTTATGCACGTCTTTCTTCGAAATAAAAACGTTGAGGACCGGTGTAAGGGTTAGCGATACAAATGCCGAGATCAACACTGCGCCTGCTACCACAATCCCAAACTCTCTGAACAAACGGCCTACGAACCCCTCCAGGAATACAATAGGCAGGAACACAACGGCCAGGGTGATAGAAGTTGCAATTACCGCAAAATAGATCTCTTTAGAGCCTTCCAGCGCGGCTTTCCGCTTGCTCATGCCCTGCTCCAGTTTCTTAAAGATATTCTCTGTCACCACTATACCATCATCCACCACCAGCCCGGTTGCCAGTACAATTGCCAATAGCGTTAATACATTGATGGTATACCCCATAATGTACATAATGAAAAAAGCGCCAATCAATGATACAGGAATATCAATCAATGGACGGATAGACAGTAACCAGTCTCTAAAAAACAAATACACGATCAATACCACCAGCCCAATAGCTATAATCAGCGTTTCTTCTACCTCCAGGATCGATTTCTTGATATACTCCGTTTGATCCAACGCTATATTCAGCTTGATATCAGCAGGTACTTCTTTTTTAATATCTTCCAGGCGCTTATAAAATTCATCTGAAATTGACACATAGTTAGCTCCCGGCTGCGGAACAATTGCCAGCGCCACCATCGGCACAGCACTTTCTTTTAAAGCGCTTTCTTCATTTTCCGGACCTAATACAACATTAGCTACATCTTTAACGCGTATATCGCTTCCGTTTACATTTTTTATTACAATATTAGCAAACTCTTCTTCCGTATCCAGCCGGCCGAAAGTGCGAATCGTCAGCTCGGTATTATCGCCGGTGAGCTTACCCGAAGGCAGCTCAATATTTTCTCTTTGTAAAGCAGATTGGATCTCTTCGGGCGTAATATTAAAAGCTGCCATTTTATTGGGATCCAGCCAAAGCCTCATGGCGAATCTTTTCTCACCCCAGGTATCAATACTACTTACACCGGGTATGGTTTGCAAACGGTCTATTAAAATATTATTGGCATATTCGGTCAGCTCCAGGGGTTCTTGGTATCGCTTTGTACCGTCATGGAAAGAATGGGCTCTGCACTGGCATCTGCCTTGCTTACTGAAGAAGGCGCTTCAAGGTCGGGAGGTAATTGCCTTTGCGCAGCGGCTACTTTATCGCGCACATCGTTGGCTGCAGCTTCCAGGTCTACCCCCACATCGAACTCCACGTTAATGCTGCTGCTACCGTTACTGCTGCTCGATGTAATATTCCTAATACCAGGTATCCCGTTAATCGCGTCTTCCAGGGGTTCGGTGATCTGTGACTCAATAATATCTGCGTTGGCACCGGCATAAGTGGTGCGTACGCCAATATTAGGAGGATCAATAGCCGGGTAATCTCTTACCCCAAGAAACTTGAAGGCAATAACACCAAACACGATAATGACCACATTCATCACTATCGCCAGCACCGGCCTTCTTAAACTTAATTCAGAAATATTCACTGGTAAACGTTGAACTTTAGATTTTAGATATTAGATGCTGTAAACGAGATACTGGATACGGGATGCTCTAATGCAGGATAAAATATTCATTCCTACTCACCATTCACTATTCACTATTCACTATTCACTATTCACTATTTCCCTTCACTACTTCACAATTTTCCCGATCTCCACCTTCGCATCCGGCTTTGTCGTCATGATGCCTGTGGTAAGAATGGTATCACCAACTTTCAATCCGCGGGTTACTTCAACACTTGCAGAATCGCGGGCGCCAACCTCCACATCGCTGAATACAGCCTTACCGCCACGGTATAAAATAACCTGTTTACCTTTTATCGTAGGCACCACCGATTGGGAAGGAACAAATATGGCATTGTTATTTGCTGCAAACCCAAGTTTTACTTTTGCAAACGCACCTGGCACCAACGCGCTGGTAGCTCCGTTAACCCGGGCTCTCACCAACAGGCTACGGTTGGTAATGCCCACATTAGATTCAGTAGCGTAAACCCTGGCCGTGTACACTTTATCACTTCCCTGTACCGTGAAATCTACCAGCTGACCATTTTCAATGCTGCCAATATATTTTTCGGGAATGGAAAAGTCCAGCTTCAGGTCGCTTACCTGGTTAATGGTAGCAATAATATCTGCAGGCGATACATAGGCCCCCGGGCTTATATTTCTAAGCCCGAGCTTACCGCTGAAAGGGGCGCGGATCTCTGTTCGATAGATCTGTGTTTTGATCACATCTATATCTGCACGGATATTATTGAGATTTAATAAGGTTATATCATAGTCGTTACGACTGATTCCCTGTATTTCCAGCAAACGGGAAGCCCGGTTCTCATTCGTTTGGGCGATGGCTAACTGGGATTGCAGCTTTTTCAACTGCGCCTGCAGATCGCCGTCATAGATTTTTGCCAGTAAAGCCCCTTTCCTACCGCCTTACCTTCGGCAATATTTAATAGCACGATGCGGCCGGATACTTCTGGCCGTATTTCAGTAACCTCGTTGGCAACAATGGAGCCGGGTACTTCTATGGCGTCGGAAAAAGATTGGGTAGAAACAATGTAAGCTTCCAGTTTGGGAGCAGTACGTTGTTGGGCGGGCTTAGATTTTGCCTCTTGCTTTTTAGAACCACATGCAGCAAAAAGACAGGCGATCGTTGCACTGATTATAGTTTGGTGAACATATCTTGGGATCATCAAATATCGTTATGCCTTAAAATTAAGTACGTAATCAACATAAGACGCTAAAAAATAAAAATTCCTGCTTGAAACCTTATTTTTTAGTAGAACAGGCGCGTTAGGTCTTCCATTTTATACATTCGGGAATATCTTAAATAATTAAGTATTCGTTCTCAGCTGTTTTTGTTCCGCTGGTGTATTTGAGCTATTTTGTATAAAAGCGATGTTTTACAAGCGTTCCATTCGCTTTCTATGATCGAGAATACAACGGTATCCCGGTAAGAGCCATCGGGCATGAATTGGTGATTTCTTAAAACGCCGTCCTGTTTGGCGCCCAGGCGGGCTATGGCATTCCTTGAAGAGAAATTATACCAGTTGGTGCGAAACTCAACCGCAATCGCTTTCAATTCTTCGAAAGCATATTGCAGCAATAAGAGCTTGCACTCTGAGTTGACATAGGTTTTTTGATAGGATGCTGCATACCAGGTATAGCCAATTTCCACCCGTCTATGTTCGTTAACCACGTTTGCAAACCTGGTAGTACCAATAATGCTATTCGTTCTTTTGTCTATAACAGTAAAAGGCAATGCTGTATCGTTTTCAAAATCAGATAAAGCCTTACTTAAATACGCATCAATGTTTACTTCAGATGGAACACTTGTAAACCACAGCTCCCAAAGATTTCCATCGGTGGCGGCAGCAAGCAGATCGTTCCGGTGCTCCAGCCTCAAAGGAATCAGCTGTACATTATCGGTTTCCAAAACAACTTCATTCAACCACTTCATAGCAACTATTTACAGATTACTCACTACTCACTATTCACTATTCACCATTGACTTTTCACTATTGACTACTTCTTACTGATCACTGATAAATTATGTTTGATCCTATTAGCTTTATGCAGCAGGTCAACCTTTTCATTACTTACGATGGTTACATGTCCCATTTTACGACCAGGCTTGGTTTCAGCCTTTCCATAAATATGGAAAAATGCATTCTCAATTTTCAGCATCTCTTCCAATCCCTCATAATGAGCAGTACCACTATGTCCTTCAGCACCTATAATATTTTGCATTAACGAAGATTTAATAGGATCGGTACTGCCTAAAGGATATTGCAACATCACCCTCCAAAGCATATCGAACTGCGAACTATAATGAGCCTCGATAGTGTGGTGGCCGCTATTATGCACTCTCGGTGCCATTTCGTTTACCAAAACATCTCCTTCTGGAGTAACAAACATTTCTACCGCAAAAATGCCTGGAGAATTAAGGTTCTTCACGGAAGCTAATGCAATCGCCTCGGCCTTATAATATATGTCTTTAGAAATTTCAGCCGGGCAAAGCTGGAAAGCCAACAGGTTCAGGCTGGTATCAAATACCATCTCTACAGCCGGGTACAAGGCCAACTTCCCATCTACGCCCACGGCAATCATCATGGCTATTTCCTTGGCTATATTCACCTTCTTTTCTAAAACACTCAATGCATCAAAACCTTTGGTGATATCACTTTCTTCATTGATCACCTGAACACCTTTCCCATCATAACCGCCTTCAGCTAGTTTATGCACCGCAGGTAAAAACGCTGTATGTTGCGCCAGGTCATCGATATTATGCGTCAATATGTAAGCAGAAGTGGGAATCTGGTGTTCTGTATAGTAGTTTTTCTGGGTGGCTTTATTGCAAATAATCTTCAAAACAGCCGGTTTCGGGAAAATAGTTTTGCCCTCCTGTTCCAGCTTTTCCAGGGCCTCGATGTTCACATTTTCTATTTCTATAGTAATGGCGTCCAGGTTTTTACCGAAGTTATATACATCATCGTAGTTCTTGATATCGCCCTTGGTAAAGTAATGGCATAAATGAGCTGCCGGGCTATGTTCATCATTTTCCAGCACATAAGTAGTTACCGGATAATTAGCGGCCGCCTGTAAAAGCATTCTGCCTAATTGTCCCCACCGAGAATTCCTATTTTTTGCATGCCGCAAAGATAGGTATGCAACAGCTTTGGCGGACTGCCATTTATAACATTTACTTATGCATATTTTGCGTGGTAACTGTTAAATTTGCAGACAGTGAATCAGGTGGGCTCAAAATAGTGTATGCCTGGTCCGATGAATTATTTAATCATTGATTGTCAACAATTCAGCTCCCGGACCGTTGTAAATATTGGTATTGACAATTAGTTTTGAGCCTTCCGGTTTTATCTTTATAACGGGCAATTTATCTTCGATGATGAAAAATATTTTTTGGATTATCCTTGTTTTCTCCGGCGGTTTCCAGGTTCAGGCACAAACGTCTTATGCCGGCAATTCAGCCACGGCATCTTTTGTCACCTACCAAATGGGCTTTCAACGTCCGCGCGAATCCTTTGCACGCAAAGAAGCGAATTTAAAGGCACTATTTGAGGCCAAAAACCTGAAATGGCCTGCCCGCTACATGTATATCCGCTCTTTTAAGTACGATAGCCAGCTGGAGGTTTGGGTAAAGAATACGGTAACAGAACCCTACAAATTATTAAAGATCTATAAGGTTTGCGCATTGGTAGGCACACTCGGACCTAAGCGATTTGAAGGCGACTACCAGGTACCGGAAGGATTTTACCATATTAATGAGTTCAACCCCAATAGTGCTTATTATTTGTCATTAGGCATCAACTACCCTAATGCTTCAGACAGGGTTTTGAGCGATCCTGTAAAGCCCGGCGGTGATATTTATATACATGGTGGCTGTGCAACAGTGGGCTGTATTCCTATTAAAGATGACCAGATCGATGAGCTATATGTTTTAACAGCCAGCAGTAAATCCGTTGGCCTGGACTTTATACCGGTGCACATTTTCCTATTAAGTATGATGTAAAGAAGAGTTACGAATACATGGGCAAGCTGACCAAAGAAAATAAAGAGCTAAAAGATTTTTCGGACAAAATGGAGGATGCTTACGATTACTTTGAGCAGTACAAGCAGATCCCTATTGTTATGATCAAGGATGACGGGCAATATGTGGTGAGCAATGCTTTGCCTAAAGTACCGAAGTTTCAGCCAATAATAAAGGTTCGTCCTAAAACCACTACTAAACCTATTGTAAGGGAAATACACCTGGAGACAGCTGCGGTAGCCAAATGGCCCGAATTTACGGGAGGCACTGAGGCATATACAACCTTTCTTAAAAAACTGGGAAAAGAAATGATCCCATCCCTACCTGATAGTGTTACCCATACTTATGCACAGGTAGAGTTCATTGTAGACAAAGATGGCACGCCTGTCAATTTTAAGATACTGAGAGGGCTGGATAAGGAATTTAATGATATGCTGATAGAAAAAATGCAACAGATGCCTAAGTGGTCGCCCGCTATATACCGCGAAAAACCGACGGCAAAGAAAATGGTGCAGACTGTAACAGTAGGGATTGATTAAACAGAAATTTAGTTATAATAAAGCGCAATCAAAAAAGTTGCGCTTATTTTTTCATTTGTACCCTGGGATAATAATGATTCTATTTGTTCAACTAGCAACCCCCATTGTCATATAGGTCTTAGCCTCTAACAGCAAATCAAACTAAGTTGACCACAGTTTAATAGTTAAGGCCGTACACTTTTCTGGCTCTACGCTTAATGTAAAAAAGAAAAAGAGCATGTAAGCTTGGCAAATAATGGAGCCAACAACTTTTTGGGCTTTTGCGGTTTTAGCTCATTAGGGTCCTAATGTTCAAAATATGCAAGGGCCTGGTCTTTGTAAAAAACAAGCTGGAAGAAAAACTTTTTTTGCAAAAAAATGCTTATGTGCCTAACTGAAGTTTAATGGAGTTATTCAAGTACAAATCAATAAATGATGAAAAAGAGTCAGCAACCTTACTATATGAATCACCACAAAGCGTAAAAACTTCATTTGTTTCATTAGGAAAAGAATAAAGTTGAATAGCATAAGCTGTAAAGTTTCAACACATTCGCTACATTTTTTCTTTGCTTAATTTACGTAGATTTGGTTAAGGCTTGTTTTAAATAGTTGCCTGTCTTCATTCGGGCATTACCAAGTTAAAATTATTAAAGGCAACTATTTAAAACAAGCAAGCCCGCGGCAGGCGGTCAGCGTTGGAGGTTATTTATTAATTCCTTTTTCAATGGATGCTAAGCAAAGGCAAATCAAAGCTAGAGAAACCTGGATAAGGTGTTATGAACAGCTGGGCTCAGTAAGTAAAGCTGCTCGAAAGTGTGGTATTCCCCGATCTACCTTGTACAGATGGATAAAGCGATTTAAAGATAATGGGAAGGATGCCCTAAAAGGTCATTCCACACGCCCAAAAGTTTTAGCTAAACAAAAGGTTAGTGATGAATTAGTCACACTTATAAAGGCCATACGGGTTGAGTATAATTTTGGCCCACAAAGAATAAGCCTTCATCTTCTTCGAGTCCATAATATCGACATTTCTGCACCTACAGTTTGGCGAGTAATTAAGGGGAGCGGAATGTCTAATATAAAAAATATAGGAAGCATGGGCATATAACCCGCTACAGCAGGCCCATTCCAGGAGATCGGGTTCAGATGGATGTTACTAAAATTGGCGCTAAATGCTATCAATTTACGGCCATTGATGATTGTACCCGGATGAGAGCAATGAAACTCTATCCCAATAAAAAAGCAGAATCAACTGTAGATTTTCTAGGTTATGTGCTTGATACTTTTCAATTCCCTGTACATAGCATACAAACTGATTGGGGAACCGAATTTTTCAATGATATATTCCAGGAAGAGCTAATGGTTCATTTTATAAAATTCAGGCCCATTAAGCCTAGGAGTCCACATCTGAATGGAAAGGTCGAAAGATCCCAACTCACAGATAAATCAGAGTTTTATTCAACCATTAATCGTAAAGAAAGAACTCTCGATCTTGCTATGAAATTACTTGAATGACAAAATTTCTATAACTACAAACGCCCTCATGCATCATTGAATGGTAAAACCCCAAACGAAAAACTTCTTGAACTGGAACACCTGATACCTATTCAACCAGATGTAACAACAAAGTATTGGGAAAAGGAAGTCGAAATAATACCAAGAAACAGCAAAATGTACTACAGAAATCGATAGGCATTTTGTCTCACATGTCTTGAAATATCACAGAATGGGTTTGTTAACTTTAAATTTTAAATAGCGATGAAAAGGAAATTTACAGAGAGCCAGATCGTGGCAGCAATCAAGAAGCAGGAAGGCGGCATAGCAGTTAAGGATATCTGTCGTGAGATAGGTATCAGTGATGCCACTTTTACAACTGGAAAGCGAAATATGGAGGTATGGAAGTTAAAGATGTGACCAGGATGCGGGAACTGGAGAAGGAAAATGCCGAGTTAAAGAAGATGTTTGCAGAGATGAGTTTGGAGAATCGAGCAATGAAGATTTTGATAGAAAAAAGTTCTAACGTCTCAGGAGAAAAGGGAAGCTGTTGAATGTCTTACCAAAGATGGACAGCTAAGTAACCGCAAGGCGTGTAAACTGATGAGTTTATCCCGAACCAGCTATCAGTATAAAGCAAAACTTAAGAATGATACAGAGCTACAAAATGCATTAACAGATCTTACTACCAAACATATTGCGATCGGCTTTTGGCAATGTTGTTACCGGCTTTGGAATAAAGGTTATTGGTGGAATCATAAGCGAATTTATCGGGTGTATACAGATATGAAGCTCAACATACGCCGCAGAGCTAAACGCCGATTGCCAGAACGGGTGAAGCAGCCCCTGGAAGTGCCTACAGGGCCCAATCAGGTATGGTGTATCGACTTCATGAGCGATAGTCTTGTGGATGGGCGCAGATATCGCTTGTTCAATGTCATAGACGATTTTAACAGGGAATCTTTAGCTATTGAAGTAGATACATCATTGCCCTCATTGCGTGTGATAAGAGTATTGGAAAAGCTTATCAATCACAGGGGTATACCGACAACTATTCGTTGTGATAACGGGCCTGAATTTATATCGCATAAACTGGAACAATGGTGTAGCGAAAAGGACAAACCAATAACCTTGCAGTTTATTCAGCCTGGCAGGCCGATGCAAAACGCTTTTATAGAACGAAAAAACGGGAGTATAAGGCGCGTGACCTCCTCCCTAAAAAACGTAGCGATTAAAAGTAGAAAATTGGCGCAATATCGATAACTTAAAAATTAAATATTGCGTATGAAGAAGTCAAAGTTTACGGAGGCACAGATTGTGTTTTCGATTCGTCAATCAGAACAGGGAGTAAAGGTGGAAGAGATCTGCCGGAAGCTGGGGATTTCGGAAGCTACTTTTACAACTGGAAGAAAAAATATGGAGGATTGGGCGTATCCGAACTTCGGGAATTAAGAATGCTAAAAGAAGAAAACGCCCGTTTAAAACAGATTGTAGCCGATTTGAGTCTTGACAGGCAAATGCTACAGGATGTAATAAAAAAAAAAGCTCTGAAGCCTGCACAGAAAAAGGAATTAGCGATATATCTGAGGCAGCAATACCAGGTATCAACACGAAGATCGTGCAGGTTAATGATGGTTTATCATTCGGTATACTATTACAAACACCATCGAAGGCAAGATGCACCCCTACGAAGCAGGATCCGTGAGATTGCTGTTACACGTGTGCGATATGGCCTTTGGCGGATATATATACTGCTGAGGCGGGAAGGCTGGAGGGATAATCATAAACGAGTGTACCGGGTGTATAAAGAAGAAGGATTAAACTTAAGAAGCAAAAAGCCGCGGCGATGCAGGGCTGCGGCACAAAGGCTTGAAAGACTGGTGAATACTGAATTGCACCAGTTTTGGTCGATGGATTTTGTGAGCGATGCGCTCTTTGACGGCAGAAAATTCAGGGCATTAACTATAGTGGATAATTTTAGTCGGGAATGTTTGGCCATTATAGCGGGGCAGTCATTAAAAGGCAGCGATGTGGTCACAGCGTTGCAACAGATTAAATCTAAGAGAGGCTTGGTTCCGAAACGGATACAAACAGATAATGGAAGTGAGTTTATCTCAAAAGAAGTTGATCGTTGGGCTTATGAAAATAAAGTAACTCTGGACTATTCCAGGCCAGGTAAACCAACAGACAACCCGTTCATAGAATCTTTCAATGGCAGTTTAAGGGATGAGTGCTTAAATGCCCACTGGTTCTTATCTTTACAAGACGCAAGTGAAAAGATTGAAGCTTGGCGAATTGAGTATAACGAATTTAGGCCGCATAGTTCTTTAAATGATATGACCCCGGCAGAATTTATTAAATGGGTTCAACAACAGCAATAAAAAAGACTTTTCTTATGCCTGCCGGCGGCTCCTACGTTCGGAATGATGTGTGGATTGAGTTAAGAAAAAAAGTAAAAAAGCAACCACACATCATTCCGCACGCAGGCATAATATCTCAGGAAAATAGCGCCAATTTTCTAGTTTAGGCTGCTACTAAATATGGGAGGACCTCAATAGCGCCAATTTTCTAGTTTAGGCTGCTACTAAATATGGGAGGACCTCAGAATTACTATTCCAGCTAGAGATAGGCCAATATGGATATATAACCACCTATCTAGTTGCAGGCTGACTCGATGAAACCAAGTAGCAGATAGTATTGTACTAAACGAATAACCCACATATCTTTTTCTGCCTCCATTTATAGAATACAAATAACAAGTAGCCTGATAAAAGTAGGCAAATAAATATTGTGAAATAGAGATCGTTCAAGAGGAATAGGATTAAAATCAGAATAATAAGATAAACGATCGATGTGCTTTTAGATGGAACCAATATAAACCCGACTCTTTCTGAATAAAATGATCTCAGCTTGTTAATGTAATTATAAAAAGATTAGTGCTAAAATTATAGTCAATGTCTAAGAGTTGAGAATTTTCCAATAATTCTAGATATAGTATAATAGTTTTTCTACAAATACTATTTTCTTTATCATCATTTATATCACCTAAATGATGAATATAATTCTCCACAGTGATATTATGTAATAAATGCCACTTAGATCGATCAATTCGATAAAGAATATTTTTAAATCTTGACATCAAGATATCTTTCTCATACATCTATCAAATATATTAACGATTTTATTTTAACCCAACTGTATTTGCATTGGGAATACCTCTTGGTTTTAACGGAGGTACAAAAGCGCCTGAAATATTTCCTAATACGGACCAAGCAGCATAAACATCCCCTTGCTTGAGATCTATAGAATTCATTAGAATTTTTTGGGCTGCCACTATTTTAGCAAAATTTTGAATAGACAACGTACGAAGATAAGTATAGACCAATGCATCTTTCGCTGAGTTAATTCCACTATTTATGTAGAAATGTGTGGAAATGCCTGCATTTTGTATGGCACCTCCAATTTGAGTAGCTGCATTAACAATCCCATTAGATAATGACGGCAATGCGGCAACCCCAGCTTCCATCATGAAAGGTGATGCCAAAATTGCCACTGCGCCATAAGACATTTGCCTAAAACCAATTGCAGCTTGGGCAGCATCGCTAAATTTCGTTAGGTGATAGGGATCTAACCCTTCCGCTTTCGCTTTTGCCTGTGCTGCCTCCAGTCCATTATGTATCGCATTTTGTTCAAAGTACGCCTGAGCCTTTAGCATTCCCAGTGAATTCTCAGGGCCCAACCATTTGCTCGAGCCACCCCAGTCATCCGGATAAATTATTTCATTTGTTTGCCAGGTATTGTTTTTGATTTTCCCCTTTACTAATACCGGTTTGGAAATTTCTCCGACAGTAGTGGTTCCTTCAAAGAGAAAGTCAGACCCTCTCCTACCACCACTCCGGTAAAATGAGTTTCGACTACCTTCCCAGGAATCTGTAATTCCTAATTGTCCGTATAATCCAAACTCTTGAATTATACTGGCTCCGGTATACCAGGCCATCGGGTCATCGGCACCCCAAAACGAAAATCCTTTACCTTTTTCCCAGGATCCCCCATGACCACTTCCATACAAGTCGCCAATATAACCGTATATATCATTTCTGGTAACCGCACCCGTAGGGTCATTGTTGGCAATTGGGTTATTTAACGCATAGTGAAAGGGAGAATTAACCAGATACAAGCCAGCCATAGGGTCCACCTGCCAAAATCTTCCTATTTGCGGGTCCAATCCTCTAAAAGCCGTTTCATAAATCTGAATATCAAAATCCGTATTCAACTCACTGCCCGCATTAAATTTATATTTATTGGGGGTAACGCCGGCAATATTCTGTTGATAACCCATACCCTTCATATGTAAACCAAAGGGATAGTAATGATTTTCTTCCAGAACCTTATCCGGTAAGCTGGCATCGTCGCTCACCACCACACGAATATTACCCAAATGATCGGTCAGGAAATAATCAGCTACCAAAGTATTACCCGCATTGAAACGGATGCGCCCCGCCTCCATTGATACTAACTGCAGGTAATTATCTTCAAATACCATACCGCCCACATACAATGTGGTACGCGGGCTACCTGATAGAGGTGAGGTGGTTTTACTTAATTTACTACCATCTGCACTATATTGGTAACTGATGGTACCCTTACCCTGTACTACTATCTGCTCCACCAGACCCAACAGGTTGTAGCCGATACCGGAGATGCCCTTATTCTCGTCTTTTATCAGGCTCCCTTCCACGTCATAGTCGTAGTCGTCCCCACCATTAGCCCCGTCTTTAAAATCGGCCAGGTTATAGGCAGCCGTGTTGGTAATGGCATCTGTAACTTTTGCCAGCCTATTGGTACCGGCAGTATATTGATAAGTAAGGTCATCTACGGGTATGGAGCTTCCGCCGGCAGCGGTTAACCCATACTGGCTTTGTTTGAGTATATTCCCATTGGCATCGTAGGCCGTTAACGGGTTTTGGCCATCCCCCACCTGCATATTGAAATTGCTGGTACTATTACTAAAAACACCACCACTCAACTGGCCAAAGCCTGCTTTTAATAACCGGCCGGTGGCATCATAATCAAAATCATAACGGTTTACTTTGGCGCCGTTGGCCTGCCCCCGCCATGTAATGCCGGTAATATTACCGGTGAACTGGCCTTTACTGTATGCCGGTAAACCTGTGCCCGTGCTCACTTTATCATAAGCAAGCTCATACCCAAAATAGCGACTACCGGAGGATGAGGGCAGATTGGGATCGATATAAGCCCTGAAATTAGCATTGGGCCCCGATTCAAATCCATCGGTAAACGTAATGCTTTGCGAGGCTACATAAGACGTTTGTCCCGATTGATATTGGTTGACGGTAAGATGAGCCGGCGCTGAACCGCCACCACCGGAAGTCTCGGTGATATAAGGCCGGTTCATTCCCTTGAGCCACCCTCTTATATTGTATTCAAAATCCTGGGTTTCTACTACCTGCGACAGGTTTTGTGGGTTTACACCTAAATATTTTGTTTTAACCTGCCCCATTTCATCGTATAAATGCCGGGCCAGTATTTTTTCGGTCGTCACTGTTGAGCTGGTAGCCACAATAGTTACCGCAACTTTTTCCCGGTAGTCAACAAACGACCCAACATATCATAACTATAACTGGTTGCAGTTACCGTTTGAAGTGCGTTGCCACCTGCTTTATTCACTGTATTTACAGCAGTTAATACCTGCCCGGACCAACTATACTGTGCAGTGACAACGTCGGGTGTTGCTGCGCCGGTGTGATTAAAGCTCTTGGTTTGAATGTTCCGGCCTTTATCATTGTAAAGCGATAAGGAATACAAATATTGTGGGCTGTTTAATATTGCCATCTTCCCACCGGTAACCATTCCTTTAGTATTGCTGGTCATCGCATTAGTTTCCGGAAACGGAAAACTACCTGCTGATCCTGTAACAAAATAGCTTTCATGGCTGGTTGAATAAGCCACATCTGCCGGGATAAAAGGCGCTCCATTATTGCCCACCCAATTATAATTGTCGTAATAGCTAGCAGATAGTTCGTGGGCTGTGTAATCCAATACAGGAAAGGTATTGCTTGATTGCGCCTGAGCCCATATACTTGTTACACTATTACTATTGACGATGGTTCCAGTAGCGGTAGTTCTGTTATACGTATCATATTGAATATAATTCCAGATATTTTGCGGGCGGTTTCGGGCGTCCTGTGTCATCACCAATTTTCCAGCTTTATCGTATACCATATAATCGGTACCCGAGCCAGGAAATTTTTTCATGATCACATGACCATATTTATCATACTCGTAGCGAAAACATTGTTCATTTAAAACGGTACTGGTAAAATTCCACCCATTTTGTAACAGCGTCTTAATACCTTCCGGCTGTATCACTACTTTTAGCCTGTCTAAATCATCATAAACATAATAAGTGCAGATCCAGCCTTCATAACCTGAACCCAAGCTATTGTCGGGTGAAGCTGTTAGCTGCGTTTTCTGCAGCAACATTTTACCTTTATCATCGATATATTGAACCACCTGTTTGTGATCTTCATTCGATGAAACGATCTTAGTCAATTGTCCCTGCTCATAAAAGGATGAAGCTCCTATTAGACCTATTCCCAATTTTGCAGCACCCAAACTGCCTGGGCTTCCGTTTACAGTTTGAATAACATAAACAGAATCTGCACTGGTATTGAAATAAGTACTTGTTTGTACCGATCTGCGGGCACTCGGATCAGGGTTAGTTTTACTTCCTACCCAGGAATTACCCGGTGCATAAGATTCTATCGCACTTCCAACATCTAACGCCCCTGTACCAAATACCGCTTCACTATAAAATTTTGTTTCCCCATCGGTTGCATATTTTGCAGACAAAGCCTGGTATTGGTGGGTAAATACGGCCGCATCAAACTGACCATTTTGAGAGCTGTGCGCAAAAGGCATCAATCCGTATGGGTTCCTTCCCAGAGCATCATAAACCACTGGTGCAATAAGATCTGAAGCACCTGAAGTATCCATAAGGCTGCTCCCATTTGTGGCAAGAGCCGCTTTTTTGCTACAGATTGTATGGGCCTGCCATAACCATCCATGTAGGTAGTCGTTTCCTGCACTTCAGCTATACCCTTAAGCTGGATATTTTCGCTGGTGATGCCGGGCGCTTTTGTAGACCATTGTTTTTCAAATGCCAGCGGTTTGGAAGTGTTGTAGGTGGGTAATCCATAAGGCTGCTGGCCATAAATATCAAAACTAATACACCATAAAGAAATAATAGCAAGTAATAGTTTCTCCCGGCGTCTTTTAATAGCTTGCATATGTGATATGTTAACAATTAGGTTCATAGGAAATTAGTTTACAGGTGTTCCGGTTGCGCAATTGATTTCACGACCATAACCACTATAGCATTTTTTCGTCAGCACATTGCCGTCATGGTCCTTTGTAACACTGAGCCTATTAAAGTTATCATACTCGGAATAGACAGTTATCCCCCTCGCATCTGTGACTGAAGTAACACCTACTAAAGGCTTATAAGTATAGGTTTCAACAAAAGCGCCTGGTAAGCCGTTTCTTAATTTATTCAACTCAGTTCGTACAGCGGCATCGGAATAATTAATCGCATTATTCAGCAATGACTGATCTATTAAGGACACAGCCTGCTCATAGGTAACGTTCCCTGTAATTTTAGCTACCAGCAACTTTCCATAAGTGTCGGTATTATAGCCATATACATATACTTCCTTAGGCTGTCCTTTCACTTTCTTTTCGAGAAGACTGACAAATTGCGCGTCCCACCTAAAACTGATCGTTGTATCGTAACGGGAGTCGGGGCTGGGATTCATCCAGTAGTAAGCTCTTTGCTGTTCTTCAGTACCATTAGGATCTGGCATTGGATGGCTCAAAAAACTTGTAGGAGGCACCGGGTCTCCTGGAAGGCTGGTTGCAAATTTAAAATTAGCGGTAGTAATATCCAATGCACTATCTATAGCCAGGTTTAGAATATTTTTTAGTCTTAAGGTACTAAGATCCCTGTCGTAGTATACGCCATTTTTAATTTTCCTGTTATAATTTACAGATGCCTCCGCTTGAACTATTTCTATTGGGTGATATTTATGTAGCGGGGTAGTAACGTTATAGGAGTAACGTAAAAAATTCTGATTGGTGTACGAAGGCACATCCATTGTATTGGGGTAGAAATACGTATAATCATTTAAAGTATGTGGTATGCCTTTTCTATTTTCGGTACTTACTGCGGATTTATTATAAAGCGCAGTAGGAGCATATACATTATAGTACATATACTCAGAATATCTTGACGGGCTACACAAGGAAAAATTTTCGTCATAATTGGCACGGCCGTATTTGCCTATGGAATCTAACATGAACCCTTCAAATGAATCAAAAACATTAGTAGTTCCTCCGGGGTCAACATCATCATACTTCTTAACCTGGGTAAGACTGCCAATGATTGCATTATTACCAAAAACAGCCATTACCGCTTCGTCAATATTGGGTTCGGGCCAATCATCTGCAGGCAAATCAAAATAGCCATTGTAAGGCATATAACGATCTTTATAAACCCACCTATTGTAGCCGTTATAGGTGTTAAAAATATAAGTATCGCCAATGAATTGATTAACACCTAAAACATCATAATTCTTATATACATAGGTGGTATGCCCTGTTGTTGCATCGCTGGAATACACTTCTACACTGTCAAAACAATAAGAAGGTCCTAATAAACCAACCAGGGAAAAGACATATTACTTCTCAGGCTAGCGAAATTTTGATAGGTGTTACAATTGTTTGCATTAGCCGGATTAATATCCTGGGGCACACTTATGGAAAACCGGCTAAAAGAAACTGGCTTTAACAAACTAATCGGATTGTGATAACGGTAATTAACCTGTGTAGCATTACTCATCGTAACAGGATCATAATCCTGGTATCCGGCGTATAAATAGCCTCCGACAACACCAGAGCTAAAAGTACCAGGGTAAAGAAAACTGCCATATATTCTCTGAAAATAATGCTGCCTCACCGCTCCTCCAGGGAACGTTACAGAGGTAAGCATTCCCTGCTGCCCTTTTACCTCGTCGCCATCAGCACATCCATTGGCATAATAAATACTGTCCCCGGTTACCTGAATATCTTTGTTTTTCCCGTTATAATAGCCCCAATAATCGTCATAGATCCAGGCTTCCAATCTTGAAGGTAGTCCGATACTATTGTTGTAGCTAAAAGTATAACCCAGGTCCATATTATTTGCATTTACGTCCTCCTGGTTAACGCCATTTAAAATCAGGCGTCTGTAAGTACTTTGGCGTAGCGAATTGTAGTTAGGATCGTATACATTAAAGTTATTATCATACTGATCAATAGCAACACTATCTTCACGAAATGATTGATTACCGATCAGGTACCTGTAATTAAGAGCAATACTTTTAATGATCTCTCCTTTATTGTTCTCAACGGTCACTTTCTTTAAAGAATAAGATCCGATATAATCAGCCCGGCTTTGGGTATTATAAACAAAATTCACTTTACCCAAAGGGAATTGTATTTGCTTAATTCGCAGCTCTTCATTGTAATAAGTAACACTATTAACATCAGCATAACCATACAAGGGATAGCTGCTATTACCTCCTATATAACGGTTAAAAGTAGAACTTATAGAAGCGGTGTGTGCCGTATATATAGTATCATAATGATACAGCACCACTCCTTCAATATTAGAAAATTGCTTGGGAACCCAGCTTGCAGCATATGCATCGAACCTGGGTGTGGTGGTTGAGTTTTCACCTATTGCAAACTCGATATGATGATTGTTTCTTGCGACTGTTTTTTCAGCGATAAACTGGTAAAAATTATTGTTTTTATCACTTATACTAATTTCATTTATTATGTATTTAGCCGTATCCGTGGACGGCATTGGCTGTAGATGATCATAAGAATTGAATACCGTTTTAATTTTGCTAAATCCTGCATAAGACGGATTGAGGAACATAGATGTACCGGTGGTTCTGGGTATCAGGCTCCCAAAAAATATTTTCCTCCCACAGTAGGCGAAGCAAAATAGTACATATTTTCTGATGAAAAATTATTGCCCGTAACACCCGCAGGAACGGCAGAAACAGATCCTCCGATGCTTAAATTCCACCCCAGCCCTACATTGGAAGCTATATCACCTGTTTTAATACCACTACCACCTGTATAATCAAGGGAAATAGGGATAGCCATGTCGCCGACCTGTATAGTATAAATAGGAACGGAGAACTGAAACCGGCCCATAGAAGCACTTCCTCCAGCAGCAGCAGAACTGGCCTGAGGATTAGATAAAAATGGAGTGCTTTGAGAAAGCACCGAAACAAACGGGCACAAAGCAAAAAAGACGGCGATCTTAATCTTCAAAAGCAACAATGTGTTTTTTATATAATTAGGATAAAATGGATACATAGATTACAATTACAAATTCTTTAATATTGAGGACATTAGCTAGAGTATTAGTATTACCCAAAAATTCTTATTATTGGTACCCTATTTTTTTCAAGTTTGAAGGTATCCGCTGATTTAAATAGGAAAAGTGATTCGCTTTTTATAGACATTACAGCCTGCTGGTACAAATTCTGAGAGAATGGATTAGTCTTCCTGGCAAATCTGGATGATTTAATCCTGGCGGGTTCGTTACCCTTTTGTTTTACGGATTTCCACTCTGCATTTCCGCTTACAGACCTGACTTTTAAATACACTTTTACAGATGTATCAAAACGGCTGGAGCCTGTTATTCTAAGCCTTAATTTGTTCTCGTTCTGACCGGCATTGTAGTCAATAGCTAAATTCACTCCATTCAGCAGTTTGTAAGGATTACTATTTACCCGAACAGCTTCCCACCACGATCCACGACCGGATTCCGAAACTTTAACAACATATACTATTTCATTGGCTTTATTACGCATATTACCCAAACCTATCTCATAGGATGCAGGCGATCCGTTTTTTTCGGGATCGTTTTGACAAATTCTATATAATCTCCCAGCTTGCTTTTAGGATCAAATACAACTGAATCCTCGTAAGTATTGTTATTTTGAGAAGAGGCTAGAGAAGAGGTAAGAGTCAAAATAATAAATGTTATAAGTCCCTTCATTATTAATTGGTTTTAATGGTTATAGTTTATCTATGCACTCATGTTTGCTGAAAGTAAATACCTGATATTGCGCCTTCACAACAAAAGCACGTGCTAACAATGTGAGCATCTGCTTCCGGGGGATATTCAGTACTTTACTATACTTCGCTTTTAACTAAAAAATTACAAAGGGAAAAAACTCAAATGAGGCCAGGGCAGTTTGTTTTATCATAGCTATTGCTTTTATTTCATTTTGGTTATAACTAGCGTGTTCAAAAATACAACTCCGTAATAATTCAACAAATATTTTTTAAAAGTATTTTATTGCGACCAGTTTTCAAATTATTTCAGGTCTATTCCTCCTGCCGCAAAACACCCCTTCATTGACTTGTTCTCACCTCAATCAATACTTCTTGTCTTAGTAAATTTGTATCAACAAACAATCATTCATTAAAACAATAAGTATGAGCCAGCAAATCTTTATCAACCTGCCTGTAAAGGATCTGAAACAATCGATGGACTTTTACACAGCAATCGGTTTTACCAACAACCCCCAATTTACTGACGACAAAGCAGCCTGTATGGTGGTAAGCGATACCATATTCGTGATGCTTTTAATACACGAACGCTTTAAAGATTTTACTTCAAAAGAAATTGCCGATACCCGAAAAACAGTAGCAGTTTTAAACGCCCTTTCAGTTGAAAGCGCGGAGGGGGTAAATGAGGTAGTGGATAAAGCTATTGCAGCTGGTGGCAATGAATACGCCGAGCCAAAGGACTATGGTTTTATGCAGCAGCGTTGCTTTGAAGACCTCGATGGTCATAACTGGGAAATCACTTATATGGACATGAGCCAGTTTCCTCAATAATTGATAATAAAGACCAAAGTAAAAGGCTTCTCTATCCGGAAAGCCTTTTACTTGTTGAAAAAAACAATCCATTATTTTTTCAACTCCAATACCAGGTTCGACATAGGCTGAAGTGTCATGGAGTCTTTTAGCAAAAATGTAGTACCCGTTACCACATCCCTGCCTGTGGTAAAACCAGCCAGTCTTTCAGCAAACCTCGGCAGCGCAAGCGTAAAAGGTTTATCATTGGTATTCATGATGCACATAACAGTTTGTTGCGCATCATACCTGAAATAAGCATACACACCATCATAAGGTACAAACTGCATCAGCTTACCGGTTTTAATAGCCGATGAGCTTTTCCTGAAGTTAGCCAGCTTTCGTATATAATCAAACACCTGGTTCTCTTTGGCTGTTCGCCCGGCCGCTGTAAATTTATTTGCTGTATCGCCCTTCCAACCACCGGGAAAATCGAGTCGTACATAACCATCGTTGGGCGAGGTAGTGCCTGCCATTAATATTTCATTGCCATAGTACATTTGGGGTATCCCCCTGCTGGTGAGAAGCCAGGCAAACGCAGCTTTGTACTTTGCTGTATCTTCATTCACCACGCTGTAGAAGCGGGCTATATCGTGATTATCGAGAAAGATCACCTGGCGCATGGGATTTTTATATAAAAAGTCCTGGGCAAGTGTAGTATATAATTTATTCACCCCTTCTGTCCAGCCAAAGGACTGTGTTAATGCCGGTTGTATACCATAAAACAAGGTCTGAAAATCGGTAGTAGCCTGCAGGTTGCTTTTAAACGGTACTTCGTAGTTATTTTCACAGAAATAGCTTTGGTTAGGTACACCATGCACCCATGTTTCCCCGAATATGGTCAACCTGGGAAAGTCATTATATAAAGCCTGGTTACAACGGTTCATAAAGGGCAGATCGTTATAAGCGTAGGTGTCAATACGCCAACCATCAATACCAAATTCTTCCACCGTCCAGATGGCATGCTGTATTAAGAACTGCTGCACCATTTCATTGCTTTGATCCCAATCAGGCATAGAAGGAACAAACCACCCATCAGACATAACCTTTTTATCAGCTGCCGCAGCATAAGGATCAAACACTACCTGGTCTTTGTAGCTGGTTTGAGTAAACTTTGGCCAGCGATGAAACCAACTACTGTCCGGCTGATCTTTAAATAAAAAGTGCTCTGTACCTATATGGTTATACACCGCATCCTGCACAATCTTCATTCCTTTTTCATGCGCCGCATCTACCAGTTCATGATAAGCTTTCTCCCCTCTATCCTTCGTTCAATTTTATAATGATCCGTAAAAGCATAGCCATGTTCGGTACGTTCGGGCATGTCATTTTCTATAACAGGATTGAGCCAGATAGTCGTTACACCAAGATCATGCAGGTAATCCAGGTGGTTTTGTACACCCTTCAAGTCACCGCCATGCCGGTTGAAAACGGTATCCCGTCTCAGGGTCTGATCCTTCATTCCTTTTACCCTATCATTGCTTTCATCGCCATTGCTAAAACGATCGGGCATGATCAGGTACATCAGGTCCTCAGAAGTAACTCCTTTCGCATAAGCTATACCATTACCCGTTCTACGTTGCTTCAACTCGTATCTCAAACCTTTTTTCCTACAAATGGCAAAGTGATCCAGCCCGGTTGCGCATTGCCGGCAATCTCCAGGTCAAAGAAGATATAATTACTATTGGCTACCCTTTGTATCCGCTTCAAATGCACACCCGGCGCCAGTTCCATACCTTCGGGCTTCATTTTTACCATGGGCACCGTTGCAGCTACTTTATCGCCCCGCACCATAAGTTGCAGCTGATTCCATTTCATACCTGTCCACCAATGGGTGGGATAAACCGTCACCTGCTGCGCCTTTGCAAAACTAAAAACGCTCAACAATACGATTATATAAATCAACCGGTTCATCATCTGCTTTACTTTTAATTGAAAACTATTTATCCGACAGTTTAATAAACAATACATATACTGCTCCTATCAGCATCAGCACCCCCGCAACTACGAGATAGTAGATCGCATGGCTATGAAATAATTTGCTGACGATGGGACCGCCGATTACCCCGTTAATAATCTGCGGGATTACAATAAAGAAATTAAAAATGCCCATATAAATGCCCATCTTGCGCTGAGGGATACTTTCTATCAGCATGGCGTAGGGCATCGCCAGTATGCTGGCCCAGGCAAAACCAATACCCAGCATGCTGATCCATAAAAGGCTGGTGTCTTTTATAAAGAAAAGGAGATCAATCCCAACCCACCGCTGGCCAAAGCCAAAGCATGGGTCTGCTTTTTCCCGATCCTGGCCGCTAATGGTATCAGTACAAAAGCAAAAGGTATCGCAAAGAAATTATACCAGCCAAATAAGGATCCTGTAAAATCACCGGCTTTATTAAAAGCTTCGGAGTGGGTATCATCCGGCTGCAACCCAAAATGATGAGTAGCTATGGCACTGGTAGTAAATACCCACATAGAAAATAAGGCAAACCAGGAAAAGAACTGCACTACACCCAGCTTTTTCATGTTCGCAGGTATGTTGGCAAAATCTTTAAACATATCTGAGAAACTGGCTTTCGCTTCAGCATCATGGTTCTCGCCGGCAAAAGCACTTAATTCTGCCGGCGTATATTCCCTGGTGGTAGCGATTGTATACAAAATAGCGGCCAGCAAAATAAGCGCCCCGGCGTAAAACGCATATATTACGTTGGGAGCAACAAACCCCGCCGGAGCAACGTTCGATACGCCCATCCAGCTTAATATGGCGGGTAAGGAAGAGCCGATGACAGCGCCAATACCGATCAATATGGTTTGTACACTAAAGCCTACCGTGCCCTGCTCCTTGGACAACATATCTCCTACCAGGGCCCTGAATGGTTCCATAGAAATGTTTACAGATGCATCCATTAAAGTAAGAAACACCACGGCCAGCAATAATACATTGGCCGTAAAAAATGGGTAACACTGGCGGAGTTGGGTAAAAACACCAGGCCCAATGCGCAAAGAATGGCTCCTATTAAAAAATAAGGCTTACGACGTCCCATAGCGCCCCAGGTGTGATCACCCATGTGCCCGATAATGGGTTGTACAATTAAACCAGTTATGGGTGCAACCAGCCAGAACCAGGAAAGCTGGTGCACGTCGGCCCCAAAATTGGCGAGTATACGGCTGGCGTTACCATTCTGTAATCCAAAAGCCATTTGTATACCTAAAAACCCATGCTCATATTAATGATCCGGGCAAGGGACAAGCGGGGCTTCTGTGCAGGAGTCAAATCTTGTGTTAAAGACATTGCAATCGTTTTATTGCGCAAATATATACATTATGTATTTAGTACACATTAAAAAAGGTAATAAAAAAACCCTCCGCCTGGCGGAAGGTTTCAATTCTATACTACATAACCATTAGGGAATACCGCTCCCTTCCTGGTTACAATTATTCCATCTTTTACGGTATATAATTCGGTTTCGGTGTTGGCCAGATGCGGGCCGCCATTTAAACGAACATCATCACCAATACGGCAGTTTTTGTCGATGATGCAATTGCGCAGGTAACAACGCTTACCAATACCGATTGGTGGTAAGCCTTTATTCTGATCGTTATTGATATCATCAATCGTTTCGTAATAATCGCTACCCATGATATAGCAGCTTACCACAGTAGAGCCATAACCAATGCGCGATCTGATACCGATTACACTATGTTCTATGCGTGAAGCATTGATGATGCATCCATCAGCAATTACCGTTTTCTCAAGGGTAGTACCGCTTATTTTAGCCGGTGGCAACATACGCGGGCGGGTATAAATAGATTTTGTATTATCGAAGAGATTGAACTCAGGAATATCGGCTGTCAACTCCAGGTTGGCTTCGAAAAAGAATAGATGGTTCCGATATCCGTCCAATATCCTTCATACTGGTAGCTGGCTACTTTATATTCACCGATAGAAGAAGGAATGATATCCTTTCCAAAATCAGTAGTATCCGGGTGAATTTTCAACAATAAATCTAAAAGTAACTGCCTGTTAAAAACATAAATACCCATAGAAGCCAGGTAGTTTCTACCCTTTGCCTGCATAGCTGCACCGGTATCGCTTACCCAATCACCCAGGATATCTTTGGAAGGTTTTTCAATAAAAGAACTGATCATGTTGTCTTCATCCGATTTCAGAATACCAAACTCAGGGGCTTCGCGATCGCCCACAGGTATCGTAGCAATTGAAATGTCAGCACCCGTTGCTTTATGGTTTTCGATCATTTTATTGAAATCCATCTGGTAAAGCTGGTCACCAGAAAGAATGAGCACATACTCACTCGGAAAAGCGGACAGATGTCGCAAACATTGTCTCACCGCATCGGCGGTTCCCTGGTACCAGGCCGGATTATCAGGCGTCTGTTCTGCAGCAAGTATATCTACAAAGGCGGTGCTGAAGGCGCTAAACCGGTAGGTATTTTTAATATGCCTGTTTAAAGAAGCTGAATTGTATTGCGTTAATACAAACATCCGGTTAATATCAGAGTTGATACAGTTGGAGATAGGAATGTCCACCAATCTGTATTTACCAGCAATAGGCACTGCAGGCTTCGACCTGCTGCTCGTTAAAGGAGCAAGTCGGCTTCCGGCACCCCCACCTAAAATCATTGCGATAACTTCCTGCGAGATACTCATAAGTTTATTTTTTAAAGTTTGTTCTTTTAAAGTTGTACAACACTGCTATCTATATCTGTTTATAATACTGATTCGTACAATTCAAGGTATTTTTGTGCCGATTCTGTCCAGCTATGGTTAATACCCATCATTTTCTCCCTGATCTCTTTAAACTGGCCTGGTTTATTGTCGTAAAGATCAATAGCTCGTCCTACCGCATATGCAATATCACCCACGCTTGACTGTTCCATCGTTATACCAAATCCACCCGGTGCGCCATAATCGGTCACTGTATCCTTCAATCCCCCAACATTACGTACGATGGGCACCGTACCATATCGCAATGCATACAGCTGGTTCAACCCACAAGGCTCCACCCTGCTGGGCATCAGCAAAAAGTCTGAGCCGGCGTAAATTAAATGACTCAACGATTCGCTATAACCAATATAAGTATTCACGTAGCCCTTTAATGTTTTATTCATATCTACCAACGCTGCTTCCACATAAGGGTTGCCCGACCCCAATACCAGGAAGGACGCTTTACCACCGTACTGGTAAATAGATTGACTGATACCTTCAGGCAACAGATCCGCTGCTTTCTCATCCACCAGTCTTCCTATAAAACTGATTAAAGGCTTTTTGGGGTCTAATCCAAATTGTTTGGTCAGTTCAGCCTTATGTTTTGCCTTTCCTGCAGTCACCGTAGTGGCATCGTAGCCTTTCAACAGGAAGGGATCGGTTGCAGGGTCCCACACTTCGGTATCAATACCATTAATTATGCCACTGCATTTTCCTCTCTCATATTCAAACAAGGCTTCCAACCCCGCAGCTGATTGCCTTAGCTCTTCCATGTAATTCGGACTAACTGTGGTCACCTTCCAGGCGCATTTTACTGCTGAAGCCATAGGATTGATCAGGTTGTTCCAGTCGAGATATCCCCAGTTAACCGTATCGTACGCTGGGATCATATAATATTTGTCCCAGCTAAACTGTCCCTGGTATTGCCCGTTATGTATCGTAAAAATGGTAGGTATATCTGATAAATGATGCCTGAACGCATGTACATATTTACAAAAGAAAGGTATAAAACCTGCCTGGTGATCGTGGCAATGAATAATATCCGGCTTGTCCTGCCAACGGCTCAGCCAATCGCAAACTGCCAGCTGAAAAGAAATAAATCTTTCGGCATCATCGTCATAGCCATAGATCTTTTCCCGGTCTAGTACCCCATTAATATCCACCAGGTACAAATCAAAGCCCAGCTTACCGGTCTTCTCTTTTATAACACTATACTTAAACCAATGGTTACCTAATACCTGTCCACCCTCATGTACCAGTTCCCATTCATTGTCGAATAAAAATTTGGTACGATACATCGGCATCACCACTTTCGCCACATGGCCTAGCTCATTTTGATATTTGGGAAGCGCTCCAACAACGTCACCAAGTCCACCTGCTTTAGCCATAGGATAACACTCCGCCGATACGTGCACAATTTCCATATATTACATCTTACGTTGCAACTAATGTAGGAAGAAAATATGAACAAACATCATTTTATGCAAACATATTTAACCTGATAAAAATCACCGCTAATGTGAATGGTTTATTTTATATTTACCCATCAAATAAAAACTGAAAAATCAATTTTGCTATATGAATAAAAGCTCTACCCAATGGGGTCAGTTTATATCTCTTGTTACTGTTTTTTTCTTTTGGGGGTTTGTTGCAGCCAGTAACGATATTCTAATTCCAGTATTTAAAGAGGCCTTTGACTTAACCCAGGGGCAGAGTCAGTTAGTAGCAGTTGCATTTTACGTGGCATACACTGTTGGCTCCGTGATTTACATGATTATCTCCCTGGCAATCGGAAAAGACCTGGTTAATAAAATAGGATATAAAAACGCGCTGGTACTAGGGCTTGTGGTTTCTGCGCTGGGCACTATTTTATTCTATCCTGCCGCTAATACAGGATCTTTTACGTTAATGCTATCCGGCTTATTTATAGTTGGCCTGGGCTTTTCACTTCAGCAAACAGTTGCTAATCCTCTGGCTATTGCGTTGGGCCCCGAGAAAACGGGGTCACAAAGGCTAACGCTGGCTGGCGGCATCAATAATTTTGGAACAACCATCGGCCCGTTAATTGTAAGCTTTGCCATTTTTGGCTCGGCAACTAATTCTGATACAACGGCAAGTATTGAGAGTGTTAAAATTCCTTATTTATGCCTGGGCGTTGCCTTTTTGCTGGTAGCAATCTTTTTGAAATTTTCAAAAGTGCCTAACAAACCTGAGGTTGAAGAAGCGGCGACCGATGGGACCAATTACGAAAATGTGATCTCCAGGAAGTCTGCACTTCATTATCCTCAATTGGTTTTAGGAATGTTAGCCATTTTCGTGTACGTAGGCGTTGAGGTTTCAACAGCCAGTAATTTGCCAGCTTATATGGAAAAAGACCTTGGATTTTCTGTTAAAGACGTAGCTCCCTACATCTCACTCTATTGGGCAAGCATGATGATCGGCCGCTGGTCCGGCGCTGTAGAAGCTTTTAATCTAAGTAAATCGACAGAAAAATTTGTAAAATTACTTGCTCCCTATCTTGCATTTAGCGTTTTCTTACTGGTAAATTTTATCGCCGGACACGAATTGGGGGCTTTTTACATTTATGCTGCGATCATTCTGGTTTTGATTGCTGCCGACTATATGAGCCAGGGCAGTCCGGTGAGAATGCTGCTTATTTTCTCTATACTGGGAATCATTGCTACGGCAATAGGAATGGCTACGACCGGAATGATTAGCGTTTATGCATTCACAAGTGTGGGCCTTTTCTGCAGCACTTTATGGCCTTGTATATTTACTTTGGCATTGGCCGGACTGGGCAAGAACACGAGTCAGGGAAGTAGTTTCCTGGTAATGATGATCATGGGCGGCGGTATTGTCAGCTGGCTGCAAGGTATTATCGCAGATTCCACTTCTATACATTATAGTTATATTGTAGGCATTATTTGCTTCGCCTATTTAACATTTTACGCAATTAGAGTGAAACGCATTCTAAAATCACAGGGAATTAGTTATGATAGCCAGGTGAGCGGCGGACACTAAGAAAAAAATGTGTAGTTATAACACATCTAAGTATTTTTACGCCTGATTCATTAATAACAAAAATTTAATTCAAACTAATGGGCATATATGATTTATCAAATGAAATGGTGATTGGCATTGATATAGGTGGTACTAATACCAAGTATGGTTTAGTTAACCACCGGGGGCAGATATTTGATAAAGGTGACATCAAGACCGATGGCTATGCTACTATTGAAGAATATGTAGATGCGTTGCATTCGGCCATATACCCTTTAATACAAAAATTTGAAAAAGACTACCAGCTAAAAGGAATTGGCGTTGGTGCCCCCAATGGTAATTATTACACCGGATCTATCGAATATGCGCCCAACCTGCCATGGAAAGGAACGCTCCAGATCGCCGACCTGATCAGCAAAAGATTTGGCGTACCCTGCACCCTCACCAACGATGCCAACGCAGCAGCCATGGGCGAAATGATGTATGGCGCTGCCCGCGGTAAGAAAGATTTTATTATGATCACCCTGGGTACCGGAGTAGGTAGCGGTATTGTTTGTAACGGGCAGGTAGTATATGGGCATGACGGGTTTGCCGGCGAACTGGGACATGTAATTGTGCGCCCCGGCGGACGTAAGCATTACAGTACAGGCGCACATGGTTCACTGGAAGCCTATTGCTCGGCAACAGGTATCACAGTAACTGCGAAGAAACTGAGAGCAGAAAATCCTGATTCCATCCTGAACCATATACCCGAAGAACAGGTCGATTCCAAATCGGTATTTGATGCTGCTGAAAAAGGCGATGCGGTAGCGCGTGAAGTATTCCGGTATACCGGCCAGATACTCGGCGAGGCCCTGGCTAATTTTATTATGTTTTCCTCCCTGAGGTGATTGTATTATTTGGTGGCGTGATCAAAGCCGGCGACTATATTATGAAGCCTACCAAAGAGCATATGGAGAAAAACCTATTGCCTATTTTCCAGGATAAAGTAAAGCTCGTGTTTAGCGAGCTGAAAGAAGCAGATGCAGCTATTTTGGGCGCGAGTGCGCTGGTTTGGGAACAGTGAGAGAAGCTAGTGGGGAATGGCTAGTGGCAAGTAGGGTTTAAGGTTTCATGTTCAAAGTTTCTTACCTACGCGTCTTCATTGTTCTGCGTACTTTGCCAGAAATTCAGTAGCCAGTTCAGACAAGCAGGTACTTTTAACGCGACAAGCAGAAACATCCTATTCACTACTCACCATTCACTATCTACTACTCACCATTCATCATTCATCACTCATTACCATGGCCTCTTACAAAATTCCTGCACAAACCCGTATCGGGCATGTACATTTAAAGGTATCCGATCTGCAAAAGTCTCTCGATTTTTATGTTGAACTACTGGGCTTTGAAATAACAACCTTATATGGTTCGCAGGCAGCTTTTATTTCTGCCGGGGGCTATCACCATCATATTGGTTTAAATACCTGGCATAGCCTGGGTGGTAAGTCTGCGCCAGAAACCGCACCCGGACTGTACCATACAGCCATATTATACCCTACCCGCAAAGACCTGGCCGTAGCCCTTCAAAGACTGATCGATGCCGGTTACCCGCTCAGTGGTGCGGCCGACCACGGCGTATCTGAAGCATTATACCTGGATGACCCGGATGGCAATGGTGTAGAACTTTATTGGGACAAGCCAAAAAGAATGGCCAACGAAACCCGACGGCTCATTGGATATGTTTACAAAGAGATTGGACATAGACGGACTACTGAAAGAAGCGGACAGAGAGAATAGTTGATAGTGGACAGCGGAAAATGTTCATGGATCATATTTCTCGAACCAACGCTACTATAGTACCTGGTACATCCTGTAAAATCTCATATATTACGCGCCATGAACGATCAACTATCGACCATGAACTACTCTATCCCACCAAAAACTTCTTGCTCTGCTCCCACTCTTTGCGGCCAAGGCCTGGAAATACATGTCTTTCGCTATGGTAGGATGAACGTACCAAGGGGCCGCTTTCTACATAATCAATGCCCATTTCATAACCCGCATCCTTATAATAAGCAAATTCATCGGGATGTACAAAGCGTTGTACCGGTAAATGTTTTTGGGTAGGCTGCAGGTATTGTCCAATAGTTACTACATCACAACCATTGTCTTTTAAGTCTTGCATAGTTTGCACTACTTCTTCTTTGGTTTCCCCCAGTCCAAGCATAATACCGCTTTTGGTGCGAATACCACCTTCCTTCAGGGTACGGATCACTTCCATACTGCGCCAATATTTGGCCTGTATGCGTACCTGGCGGGTGAGGCGTTCAACCGTTTCAATATTATGAGAGATCACTTCCGGCGCTGCCGCCATTACGGTTTGAATATCTTCTTTTTTACCCTTAAAATCAGGAATCAGGGTTTCCAGCGTAGTGCCGGGATTCAGGGTTTTTACCGCCTTGATGGTGTTATGCCATATTTCAGCGCCACCATCTTTAAGTTCGTCGCGGTCTACCGAGGTAATTACCGCATGTTTCACCTTCATCAGGTAAATAGCTTCCGCTACGCGTTGAGGCTCATCATAATCCACTGCTAAAGGGCGGCCGGTAGCCACGGCACAAAAGCCACAGCTGCGGGTACACACATTGCCCAATATCATAAAAGTTGCCGTACCGGCGCCCCAGCATTCGCCCATATTGGGACAGTTGCCGCTTTCACAAATCGTATGTAATTTATGCGTATCCACCAGCCCGCGTACATGCTTGTACTCCTCACCTATCGGTAGTTTTACGCGTAGCCAATCTGGTTTTTTAATCTTTGTTGTAACAGGTAATTCCGTCATGCTGCGAAAATAATGTTTTTTAAGCTGAAAGCCGTTCTATGGTATAGTTGTGGGCTGTCAACTGCGAATATATCCAGGCCCTGTTCCGTCCCTTCCAGGCTTCGGCCCCTTTGGGGCTAAACCTTCCAGGCACGGCAGCCCTTCTACTAACAATAAATAACAACAGTTGTTCGCATTATAAACGCTGTAAATCAATACGAGGTATTAAGGAAGGTTGAGAATGAACTACTGAATTGCCACCTGCTGTAAATGGTTCTGATATAGTTAAACAAATAGCAGAAGGACCATGCAGACGAACAGTGTTTAATTATTTGTCTTCTGCGGGGTCAGCATCGGAGAAAACCGCTTGAAAAAATAAATCACCAGCAGAAACTGTGTGTATCCATACACCGCATCTTCTGCCGGGATGGTCAGCATTCTTATATTCAAAATTTCGTCCGGATTATAGTTCACAATGGGCGCTTCCAGGCCCGTGCCTGTCAAAATACCATTCACCATAAAAAAGCCAGGCATCAGACAAAAGTAGATTAGAGAAGCTTCTCCAATCCACGCAGCCCTGGAAATAAAGTGAAGAAAGATCATGGTCAATGTTGCAGCCACAACGGTTACAAATGTATACAGCTGGTCATGGTATAGCAGGGCGATCAATACACAGCCAATACAGGTAGTGAACGCGATCATATTATTAAATCCGTTAGCCCAGCTGATGTCGAAAAATTTACGCAGACAGAAATAGGTAAATGTGCAGGAAAAAGGAATACAAATAAAAAAAGCCATTCTTCAACGGGTAAGCCAGCCAACATCACACCTATTGTATAATCTTTATTGAACCACCAAACACCGTGAGCTGTAAACCATACATCCCAGGCTATAAAAGGAATAGCTGTGAGCAATGCAGCTATAGAAAAAGCCCTAAAATACACGTCAAAGCGAATACGCTTATCAAACGAAAAAACAAAACAGATAATTACCGTAAAAAAATTGATCAACAAATAGGTATAAGACTGTATCACTGGCTTTTCTTAAAATACATTTTAAAATATTTTACCGGCACCCACAAAAAGCCAAAGCATTCTCCCTCATGCTTATCAATATGCTTATGGTGTTGCTTGTGGGCTCTGCGAATAGCCAGGAAATAAGGATTTTGGGTATGCCTGAATATTTTAATACGCTGGTGTATAAAAATGTCGTGAACAAAAAAGTAAGACATGCCATATAAAAAAATGCCCACCCCCATATAAAACACTGCACTAAAATCATTTCTTACACCCCAATACAATAAAATAATTGTAGGTATAGCAAAAATCACGAAAAACCAATCGTTCCTTTCCAGATCTCCTTCATTGCTATGATCGTGGTGATCGCGATGCAGGGCCCATAAAAACCCATGCATGATGTACTTATGAATGAGCCAGGTAGCCCCTTCCATCAACACAAACGTAATCAGTACAATCAAAAAATTCACAGCATTATTTTTTATTAAACAACTTCTCCAATACTCTGTAACGATAATCGAAAATATCATGTAATTTTTTACGAACTACCAGGCGATGCATCCAACTCCCCAAAAAGCCGAAGGGTAGTTCATATTTCACTAAGTCTTTCATAAGCACTCCGTTTTCGTTGGGAGTGAACTCATGAAAATGTTCCCAATATTGATAGGGTCCCTTCTGCTGAAAATCGATGAAGCTTTTTAGTTCCTGTACCTGTGTGATCACCGTTCTCCATTGTAAAGGCCAGTTCAACAGGGGCGATACTTTATAGTCAATAATCATACCCTCATAAAACTCACCGTCGTTCAATTCGGACAATACCACAAAATTCATATCCGGCGGTGTGATGCCTGATAAATTATGCGGCGACGAAAAAAATCGCCATGCTTCAGGTAATGTACAATTCAATTGCTGCGTTCTTTCCAGACTATACATGATTCATTATTATTATGCTGCTGTTGAGCTAATTTAGAACCATGCAATTTTATACTGGAAGTAACTACTCATGGCCAAAGACAACTTCCTGCCATTGGGAATACGTATTCTTTCTTTTAAAATACGTTCGGCCGGCATTCTTTTTATTTTTTAAAAAGAGACCAATAGTATTTGTACGCCAGGTACACGCCAAACCTGGACGAACGGGGTAATTGCCTAATACCAGCAAGCGCTTCGTCAAATTCTGTTGTAATATCTTCTTCGATCTGTTTCTTGATGGTATTATTAAATACCTGCATATCCACGTTGGGAAAATAGGTTCTTCCAAGAGTATGGTAGTCATCTTTCAGATCTCTTAAAAAATTAACTTTCTGAAAGACCGAACCCAATTTCATGGCCTGCGGCTTTAACCGTTCGTATTGGCGGGCGTCGCCATTTACAAAAACCTGCAGGCACATCAGTCCTACCACTTCTGCCGATCCCAGGATATACTGTTTGTACAACTCCGAATTGTACAATACTTGCTCCAGGTCCATTTCCATGCTATGCAGAAACTGGCCGATCAATGAAGTATCAATATTATAGCGCCTTACAGTTTGCTGAAAGGCATTAATAATAGGGTTAAGCGAAATACCCTCGTTAATAGCTTCTATGGCCTGTTCTTTAAAGCGGGTAAGTAATAAAGACTTGTTATAACCATGAAAGCTGTCTACAATTTCATCAGCCAGCCTTACAAAACCATAAATGGCATAAATAGCAGGCCTGATGGAAGGTTGAAGCGCAAAAATGCCCATTGAAAAACTGGTACTGTACCGATGAGTGGTTTGCTTACTTACCTGGTAAGACAGGTCATCAAATATCTTTTTCATAACGAGGGCATTTTGATATTATTAACTTCTGTTGCTACAATCTTACCGGATATAATAGAAGGCGGCACACCCGGTCCGGGCACGGTTAATTGCCCTGTATAAAACAAATTATCAAGATGTCTATTTTTTATAGAGGGCTTCCATACAGCAGTTTGAGGAAGTGTGTTGGCCAAACCATAAGCATTTCCTTTGTAGGCATTGTAATCAGCTATAAAGTTGCTGACACAGTAACTTTTTTATAGTCCAGCTTCTCTGTCAAACCGGTGGTACCCGTAAATCGTTCGAGTCTTTTTATCATCAATTGCAGGTAGCGCTCTCTTGTCGGCTCATCGTCGTTAATACCCGTAGCCAGCGGCATCAGCAAAAAAACATTCTCATGACCTTTGGGTGCGACTCCGGCATCTGTCTTAGAAGGACAACATGTATAGAACAGCGGATGCTCCGGCCACTTCTTGTCCTTGTAAATAGCATCGATATGATCGTCCAGATCGTTTTCAAAAAAAAGCGTATGATGCCCCAGGTTAGGTATCCGCTCTTTAAATCCCAGGTAATAGATCAGGCAAGAGGGCGCAAAAGTTTTTTCTCCCAAAAATGTTCTCCATAATTTCTCAAAGACGCATCCAGCAGGGATTCGGTGTGTTGATAATCAGACGAGCCTATAACAAAGTCAAATTCCAGTTGTTCGCCATTTACTACAATACCTGTCACTTTGTTGTTTTTTGTGATGATCTGCTCTACATTACAACCGGTGTTGAATTGCGCACCCTTCGATTCGGCTACGGTTTTCATTGCTCTCACCAGTTCATGAAAACCTCCTTTAGGATACCAGGTTCCCAGTACATATCCTCCATAGTTCATTAAACTATACAGAGCAGGTATATTTTTGGGAGAAGCTCCGAGGAAGATTACCGGAAACTCCATCAGCGCTTTTAATTTATGATTGGTAAAATAACGGGCCACATACCGCCTGAATGGAGATAGCAGGTTCAATTTAAACACACTCCTGATTACGGCAGGCGTAGCAAACTCCAGCCAGCTATAACAAGGCCTGGTCACTAATTCACGCATTCCTACATCATACTTATGGCGGGCCGATTGCATAAAAGTATCAAGCCGGGCACCCGCCCCCTTTTCAAGGGTTTCAAACAGTTCTTTCAACTTGTCATAAGACCTTGGAACAGCAATCGTCTCATCCGAAAAAACCATCTCAAATTGCGGATCCAGTGGCACAAGCTCAAAGAAATCCGTGGTCTGGTGGCCAAAATCTTTAAAGAACTGCTCAATAATATCCGGCATCCAGTACCAGCTGGGGCCCATATCAAACACATAGCCATTAGAAGTAATCATCTGCCTGGCGCGACCGCCAATTGCATCGTTTTTTCAAAAACATGCACTTCATTTCCTCCTTCGCCGCATAGGCTGCCGCTGAAATTCCGGAAAATCCAGATCCTATGATTGCAATTTTTTTGGGCATACCAATATTAATTACGGGTTGGCATAAAGTCGTGGGTTACGCGCTCCAGCAGTGCGGCACTCTCAATGCCGGCTTCGAATATGGGCTTATGAAAATGGTCGAGCCGGTTAAGCAGCCTGATCAATTCCATTTTTTCCTGCCGCGAAAGATCCCCGCTAACCACTTGGGTAGCCTGCCTGATCTGGCCCATCTGCTGTTGCAGCACCTGCTCTCCTTTTGGGGTAATGTCAACAACTTTACTTCGCCTGTCTTCAGACGAAGGCTGCTGCGCTATCCACCCATTATTCAAAAGGCGGTTAATGATCTGCATACCGGTTGGCTTGTCCTGTATGTTTTTCCTGATCAGCTTCATTTTACTCATAGCCCCGTAGGCCTTCAGGTTGATCAGATAAAAAAACTCCTCCTGTGTAGAAAATTCCGAACCGTAAATGGCCGACCTGGAATAAGATTTTGCATAACGGTTCATGTGCACCAACAACGTGCTGATAGCACTTTCCGGGCTACGTCCCTTCTCCTTACCTTCCCAGTAGGGCTCGGCATTTTCCTGTACTCCGGCCTGTGTATCCATTATCCACTGCCTGAAACCATTGATATCGGCAGTATACGACCCTGACTGGCTGGCCAACTCAAACGACTCAGTAAGACGGATCACATCTGTAATCAAACTATAATTCATAGCTCTTACTTTTTTATTAAACAACTTATTTCAAAGCAAATTAAAAATAGTGTATAAATAAACCAAATAAATCTTACCGTTTGCGTAAAAGAGTATCAAAATTAAATAAAAAGTACAAATATATACCTTACCTGAAATAAGCATTTATATTTCATCGCTACCGTGGTATATAAATACACAAAAAAGGTATTTTATAAAACTAAATAAGACAATAATTAAAAAACAAACAACATGATTTAGTTACTCACACCCGTGCTTATCGCAAGATGAAGACAAGCCCTCGGACAATTCTAAAGTCATACTATACCGGCAAGTGAAAACTCCAGTTTATCTCTTTAAAAACGGCTGTAATAAGAGCCGGCCTTACTGAAACTTTATCGTCCAATAGTATCATCACAGTATTACGCCGGATACAGCGCTTTCCAGGTAGCCGGGCTGAGCACAGATGCTGCCGTTAATGCGATACGGGTAGATGACCTTAAAAATATTACTCTAGCACGTATTGGGTTAAAATATACATCGGGAAGCATTCCCTCAGGCATCACGGAGTTAAATGCCGCAGCCAATATTAAAACCGATGTAACTAAGAACGGTTCAGGCTTTTTTTGTGAGCGGCGCTAAAGCAGGCCAGCCGATGTTAATGCAAAAAATGGCGTAGTTCATGCAATTAATAAAGTATTGACGCCGTTGGCCAACGTTGTGCAATTTGCTCAATCCATTCTAATTTTTCATTACTGATGGCTGCAGTAGTAAGAGCCAGTATCAGCTCTACGTATGTTGCTGCCGCATTATCAGGTACAGGTCCGCTCGCCGTTTTTGCTCCCACGAAGGCAGCAGGTTTCGCTACCATAGCTGATATCCAGGCAGCCAATACGCTGGCATTTATTCTTACTTCTGATTACGCAACAAACCCGGCGCATATGCCAGGTTATGGATCTACAAGCCTTTCGTGCCGGCTCTTACTCCTGCAATAACCGTTCAAAGGTGGAAGGCCTTTCATGTGCCAGGCAGGGGCAATGCCGCGGCTGTACCGGGTTATAAACATATGGGCCTTGAAGGTACAGTATAAAAAAGCCCTGCGGCTACCTTCCTCTTAAGAAGAATAACCACAGGGATTTTTATTGTGTAAGATGTACGTTCTACTGTGTATGATGTTTGATGTACGTTCATCATTCACTATTCACTATTCACTATCCTTATCGCTTCACCACCGCCACTGCTTTCGAGTAGCTCTTGGTGCCATCTTTGTCCACCTGCGCCACGCGTACATATACTTTACCTTCCGGCAATACATCGCGCCTGTTTTTATTACAGCCTGCTGCAAAAACGATAATGCCCAAAGCAACAGCTGCCATTGCATAACGTGTGCGACGGGTTTTAAATAAACCAGCGCCTACAGCTAATAAAGCAATACCTGCTGCTACCACACCTGCACTGGCGTCTTTAGTAAACTCATATTCCAGTGCATCGGCAGAAATACCGTTGGTTGCTTTACTATCTACTTTGCCAATGCTGATAAAATTAGTACCATCAACCGATGCTTCAATTTCGAAATAACGGTTATTGGTTTCGCTGGTTGTATTCCATTTTACCAGTAACTGGTTGTTTAAGATCTCAGCGGCTACAAAGCCAAATTTCACCGGCAATACAGCGGGGTCGTTGCTGATACCAAAGTCTACTGCAGTAATGGCACCAGACATGGCACCAATAGATATAATACCGGTACGGTTGCCGGCATTAGGTACACCGCCTACGCTGGTTCCGGTATAGCCATAATCAGCATTAGGTGCATCGGCACTAGCCAAAGTTGTTCCCAACGGCTTTTGGCCATTGGTAATAATAATGGAGTAGTTACCCGCAACGGTATTTTCCTGCAAAATGGCAATAGTATAAGTACCATCGTTAGCTATTTTAGCCGAACCGGCTACCGTACCATCGGGCGCTACCAGGTTTACCCAAAGCCCATTGTCGATACCTGCTTCTGCGCCATCAAGGTTGGCATTGCCGTTTGCATCGTTCCAAATAGTTCCGGATACGGAATTCATTTTGCAATCGCCTACCTGGAAGGTTTCGGTAGCTACAGACGATCCACACTCAGTTGTGGTGGCTGTATAAGAAATGGTAACCGCTCCGGCTCCTGCACCCGTAAAAGTAAGACGGTTGCCGGTGATAGTTGCCGCACCAGATACCACCGCCCAGGTGCCGCCGGTGGGCAGGCCAGATAGCGTTAACGAACTTCCATTGCAATACTGACCTAAAGCACCGGTAGTACCACTGCCGCCGGTAAATATTTGAGGTACAGTAGTTGCACCACATATCTGTACATCGGCTGTAGCAAATGTATAAGAAGATTCATTTACGTCACTCTCTTCACCATTACCCATACTACCAAAAGTTCTATGCCCTACATAACCAAAATTTTGGCTACAGGCTTTCGTAAGCATACTGGTATGCCCCCCTGTTTCTACTGAAAACACGGTAGGGCTAATACCTGCAGGGATACCGGGGTCATAACTGGTGCCATCTACTGGTCGGCCAATCATCAAACCACTATTACTACCCCAGCTATACACCTGGTAGGCGCCGTTAATAACATTAATAGCCGCGTTGTTTCCAATGTGTTCGTTAGGCGATATCCATAATATATCGTTCATAACCGGGCCTGCAGCCGAGGTATAGCGGGGTTGCACCCAGTTAAGACGGGCCGTAGTAGTGTTACCCCAGTCGCCTAACTGCCTTAAATTATTAAATCCTAACGTATATAAATGCCCGTTTTCATACAATACATAATGAGAGGCTACATTAGCCCCTATCATTTTTATGGGGTTACCTGCTTCGCCGGCCGGCAAAACCATTTGCACAGCCCTGGTTGCCTGAGCAGCAGCTCCGCCCCCTCCCGGGTAAACGGAAGTGCCCCAGGTCCATACAGTATTATCACTTTTCAGGGCCATCAAACGGCCTAGCGATCCCCTCACAGCTACCACACCGGTTAAAAATGGGTTTCCGGCAGTTGACTCCTGCACATGGGCCCAGGTAGTATTGCCAGTACCTCCATCGCCACGAAGATTAGGGCTAGCATTATTGTTTAATACGTAAGCATTGCCGTCACAAGTAGTAATGGCTATCATTTGCGGCCCTACATACATCATTTTCACCTGGGTAGGTGCAACACCGGCAGGCAGGCCCGTGCTGTTGCCGTCAACGGTAATATCTTGTACAGCGGTACCAGGTGCAATAGCAGCATTTACCACTGAACCTACATTACCCCATATAAAAAGTCCATCGGTTGTTAACACAACAGTTTGCCCGGGAGTAGTGTTTCCACCAACAGCTGCCTTTAATACCCGACCAGTGAGCCCCGGAAAATTCATGGCGTTAATTTCGGTGGGTGAAAGCAGATTGGCAACACCATCTGCCGCTGCGCCCTCACCCCAAATTTTGAACACGCCAGTATATTCCCTGGTTACCGTAGCGTGAAAGGTAGATACCTGGTTGTCGTACTCCAGTGTAGCGGCACCACTTGATGCTACGCCATAATTACTGTAGTTGGTGCCGGGGCAGCCGTCGCCGCTAAAAAGCCGCATTGTGCCTGTGCCGATTGGGTGCCACCCCATAACAGAGAGCCATTGCCAGCGACAGCGCCGCCGGCAGCTTAGAAGGTTTTTTAAACATGTAAGGGTTGTTTTAAGTGTTTAGTTTGTATTACTTATTTAAGAGGTTTAATAGTTTAGAGTTACTTTGGGCAGTTTTGGTACTACACCAGTTATTGAGGGTTGTTTGTTTGCAGAGGCGCAAGATAGAAGCCATCTGTTACAAAACCAAAAGATAGGGAACAAAAACTTCAACCTGTGTTTGCTGATTACCTGATCGACATCCGATCCTGGATGGCTCCGCATCTGTCATCCAGTATCTATCAGTTGTTACCGAAAAAGCAAACCCCGCAGTTACCCGCTCCGGTAGCTCTATGCGCCTGGCAGAAACCGCAGGGTTTATAATGGGTTGCCTGAAAGCATTTCCCGATCCTTAATACCTGGCGCTAATATAGCTGCTGTATTGATTACAGACAACTGTTTATCTTGCTATTATGCAGAAAAAGGCCTTTGACAGTATGCACAAAAAGTGGCGTGTACACCCTCATAGATCAACAATAAAAAATATTTAAACAACTGGATAACATATATATATGAACAGCCAGCTTACCATATTCCGGAAATCGGCAAGACAAGTTGAAACCGCTCAAAATCAGCAGGTTCCATTTAATGTACAAATGACTATTTTTACTTCCTCAACCACCTTCTATAGGCTGCGCTGCAGCCGCATCTTTTAAAAAAATGAAATATATATCCTGCCTGCTGGCGCTTTTGTTGAACTGTTTTTGGGGTACACAAGCAATGGCACAGGACGCCGATGCCTTCAATAAGATCTACCAGCGGGCTTTCCTGGAAGTAGCGCCTTCGAGTATAGACAGTGCCCATTTCATTGCCGACTCCCTGTATGGCGTGTCTACCACCCCCTTATTTAAAACCCGCAGCCTGATGTTAAGTGCAACCTTATACCAGCAGCAGCAACAGCTGGAAAAAGCTACACAAACGGCAGAACAGGCATTTGATATCATCATCCCCACCGATCATGTAGACTGGCAGGTACGGATCTGCGGTTTCCTGGCTACCCAATACCGCACCCTGCGATTGTATAAAAAATCAAAGGCTTTTTGCGAACGAGCACTAGCGCTGATCCCGCAGATACAGCAGCCGGGCGCCGCCCATAGTGCAGCCGGACTGGTAAACCAGGAGCTGGCTTATGCTGCTATGTCGGTTAATCGTTACGAAGCGGCTATTAACCATATCCGAAGCTCCCAGCAGCATTTTGACCAGATCACCCAAAACAAAAAATTCTTCACCGCCGAAAATGAGCAGCTGCTCGGGTTGAATTATTTTAAGCTGAATCAACCAGACAAAGCCCTGCAGCATTACGCAAAAAGCCTGGCGCTGCTAAAAGATATGCCTGATAATCATATACACGGACTGGCCTATAACGGCATTAGCGCGGTATACATTCACCAGGGCAAGCTACCGGATGCAAAAAATACCTGGATAGCGCCCATGCCCTGGCGGCGAAGTCACAATACCTGCAACTGAAGAATGAAATATTAAAAACCACCCAAAGCTATTTTTTAAAAGTAAAAGACCTGGCCCGGTTTGAAGAAGCCCGCCAGAAACAGGATTCGATACGGGAACAGATTACCCAGCGCAATAACAGTTTCCTGGACAGCAGCTTTGTGGAGCTGGAAAAAACAACGCAACAGGCACAACAAGACAGTAATGCCAAAAATATTCCGCTGGCAGCTGGCGGTCTGGCCCTGCTTTTTGGCAGCGGCTATTTTTATGTTTACCGGCGCAAACAAAAACAGCAGCAGCGGCTTTTTATGGCTTATTTCGAAGAGAAAAAGTACCCGGCGCCGCAGCAGCAGGCTTTCCTACCCGAACCAGTATTGCCAGATACCGCCACGAAAAATGATAACATTCCAGAAGTGATCCCAGCCGATATTGAGCAGATAGATGAACAGCCGGACGAAGCCCAGGGGCCGAAGAAACGTGATATTAGCTCTATTCCAGGTGAGGAAACCCTGCAAAGGCTGTTGCATAGCCTGAAAGATTTTGAACAACAGCAGCAGTTTACCTCAGGCACCATCACGCTGTCGCAGCTGGCTGCACAGTTTAACACCAATATCAAATACCTATCGTATATTATTAAAACTTATAAAGAACAGGACTTTAACAGCTATATCAACCGGCTCAGGGTAGATTATATCATTAATCAGTTAACGGAACAACCGCAATGGCGAACTTATAAAATTAGTGTACTCGCGGAAAAAGCGGGTTTTTCCTCCCATGGCAAATTCACCACCATATTTAAGGGCGTTACAGGCTTGTCGCCTTCGGTATTTATACAACATCTGCAAAATGAGCCCGGAAACTGAGTGTCGGTATTGCTGATAAGCGATCGCACAAACGATGGTTCGAGCCAGCCACTCATCTAGTGTATGCTGCCCTTTCAGGGCGCGGTCGTACCTATATCCTACCTGGGCCCGTCGGGCCGGCTATATATACAACCCTTTTAGGCTTGCACATTAGGCAACTTCCCCCTTACATTAAATCAACCTTATGCATCGTCGCTGGATATAACAACAATCTATATGCTACCCTATCAGGTTGTGCCCTATTCCCGTCTTGCCCTGGCCTGCTGGGCCGGGTTATATATAACCCTTCAGGCTTGCACATTAGATAACTACCCCTTAAAGGCTGAAAGCTCTATGATATCAACCGGTGGCTATGCCGCCGGATTAACGGCAAAGACATGCGCCCGGAAAGGGCAGCATAGATCATCCATTAAAAACGGGTATCCCAATTTGAGTAAAGATTCATGCTGGTCTGACGATCTCATCCAGGCAGACAACCTCTCCGGAGATTCTATCCGGCACAACGAAGACAGGAACAATCATCATCCGCCGAGCATTGATTTGTTATATGCTTCATAGATGGGCACTACACCGGTTCCCGTCGCAGAATAATCAAAAAAATATTTTTGTGATCCATGCAACATTTTATAGCACCTTGCGCCTTAATACCAGGAATGGGAAAAATATAGTAATTATACCAAACAGGAAATAAGAAACACGCATTGCAAAGATCAACACAATTAGAGGATCAGGAACTGATGAAACTGTGCCGGCAGGGCCATGCCGAGGGCTTCACCGAACTCTATAGGCGTTATAATAAGGCTGTTTTCAATACTATCCTGCGTTTGATTACTGATTTTGCCCAAGCGCAGGACCTGCTGCAGGAAGCTTTTATTGCCCTGTACCAGGAGATTATGAAAGGCAGGGACATTCAGCATTTCGCCCATTTTTCAAGACGTGTGGCAGCCAACAAAGCCATCAGCTTTTTGCGTGCCCGTAAACACGTACTGGTTTTTGAGGATAGTCGCGATAATATAGTGGAGGATGAAGCTGAAGACGAAGATCTTTTTGAAATGAAAGTGGAAGGTGTAAAAAAGCCATTGAAGCGCTGCCCGAGGGGTTCAGAACTATCGTAAACCTTTATGTAATGGAAGGAATCCCCCAACAGGAGATCGCTGAACTGCTGGGCATTTCACACGCCACCGTGCGTACCCAATACCACCGGGCCAAAAAGAAAATATTGACGCTGTTACAAAAAGAGACCGTATAATATGAAGGAAGATATTTTAAAAAATTTGTTGACGAAAACCGGGACGATTTTGACGATCAGTTGCCCGATGTGGATATACTGGGTCAATTACAGGCCAGGCTAGGCATTCAACCAGCCGCTGCTGAGCCAAAGCCGGCAAAATTGGTGAAGTTTCGCTATTGGTGGGCGGCTGCCGCAGTAATTGCGGTGATCACGGGCATTTCGGTTTTGTTGCAACAAGTTCCAGGCCCGAAGCAAACAATTGCAAATAAAACGGATACGCAAATGGTGGCACCTGCTCCGCTTAACAATAAGGAAAATCCAGCGGGCGGTTTATCGCCTGTACACGGAACGATTGCGCAAACAGAACCCAAGCAAATAGTTAAAGCGCCACAGGTGATCAGGATAACAGAATCGAAGCAGGCTCAGTCCGCCACCGCTACTGTAACAACGAAATTGGCTCCTGTAACAGATAACTGGCGTGCAGGTTTACAAAACGAAAGCTCATCGGTGCGACTGGCAGCAGTGTTGGCTTCGGATAAGACCACTACACTATCCGATAATGATCTGAAAACACTTTACTCTACTATGAACCATGATGAAAACAGCAACGTACGCCTGGCGGCCCTGGAGGTACTGAAAAAGAGAGATAAAGCTACCAACCTTATTCTACAGTCTGTTGAAAAACAAGATGATCCCTTGGTACAAATAGAATTACTTGCATCCTTATCACCAGCTCAGGCAATAAAAGTAGAGCAACAATTGCTGGATATTACCCAAAACCCGTTAACTATTGATGCAGTGCGTAATGAGGCTTATGCAGTGCTGCTGAGATCTAATACTAATTTTTAAAACAAAAGATACAATGAAAAAAATAATAGCAACCATTATACTGTCGGTAGTACTCGTTTCTATGGCGGCGCGCAGGATCGTCAATTTAAGTTATCTAAAAAAACAGGCACCCTTAATATTAACACGGCCGGTGTAAAAATCGAAGGCTATGATGGCAGTGAAATTCTCTTTTCTGCACCCCCATTAAAAAATGAGGACAAAGACGAAAGGGCTGCAGGACTCAGGCTGGTTAATGGCTCTGGTTTAACAGATAATACCGGGTTGAATTTAAGTGTTCGCGAAAATGGCACAGCAGTAGACATAGAGGATGTAGGTAAAAGAGAAAAAGAACCGATTGTCATTAAAGTACCCAACACAATGGCTATAAAGGTAACCACAACCAGCATTATGAATGCAGGCTGGTCGGTAGATATCAAAGATTTTAAAGGGGCGGTGGAAGTAAGTACCATGTACAATGCTATTAACTTAAATAATATAGTAGGCCCGGTAAATGCTAAAACCATTTATGGAGAGCTGATCGCCACATTTACCAATACAATAAAAGGCCCGATATCGCTGGTTGCGGTTAATAAATTTGTAGATGTAAGCATACCGCAGAACCTAAAAGCTAATGTTAATTTCTCAGCGAGGAATGGTGGTATTTATGCTGCCGAAGGCCTGGATATACAGAAAGAGCCGCTGAAAGATAAAACCAGCGACGGTACCGATCTTTCAGGCTTAACCGAACACGGCCGGTCTTCGGAAATCAAAGGCAGGCTGAATGGTGGTGGCATCGACCTGATCTTAAAAACAAGCTATGGAAAGATATACCTGCGTAAACTTTAAACGCCGGTTCCTCTACCTTACGTATTTCTAATTCTATTTACTGCTTACTAAAAAATTCATACTATGATGAAAAGGGCATTGCTGTGCCTGTTACTTACAGGTAGCTTACAGTTTTTACTGGCACAAACTATTATTGAAAAAAGGTATAAAGCATCGAAGGACCAGCCGGTACTACTACAATTTAGCTATCCGAAAGTAAAGGTAAGTAGCTGGAACAAGGACGAGATCTATGTAAAAGCCACGGTAAATATCAATAACAACAAACAAAACGATCGTTTTGCCTTGCAGGACGAAATAAATGGCGGCAAGCTAATTATTTCCGATTCTGTTGACCTAAAAAATATAGACCCGCAATATTTTGTAGAGGTGGATGGCGTTAAAAAACAATTTGAAACGAAAGCAGATTTTGAAAGCTACAGAGCCGCTCATAAGGGCGAAAAAATAGCAGCCTATAGCAGCACAAATAATGTGGATGTTCAGATCGAAATAATGTTACCTGAAAAAGATTATATCACGATTCAATCTAAATTTGGTTTAGTAGAAGTGCAAAGCTACCAGGGACCGCTAACAGTTCAAACAGAGTATGGAAAGATAGATGCGCGTCTGAAAGAAACCGAGGTCGGGAAAATCAAGCTTACCAATCACTACGGTAAGATCTATTCCGATTTTGATCTGAAGCCTACTGAAAAAGAAGATAAAACATTTTACACATCGCTTACTGCGCTTCCTGGTAAAGGTCCGGCTTACGAACTAAGCTCAAAATTCGGCAATATTTATTTGCGTAATAGTAAATGATGGGGATCGGCCAACATCCATGCTGATATTTCGGATCATGCATCCAACAACATTAATGAACATAGCAGTATCGAATTCGATTTCGTCATCACCGTATGCGATCACGCTAAAGAACGTTGTACCGTGCTTCCAGGCAAAGCACAGCAATTTCATTACAACTTCCCCGACCCTGCCAAAGCTACAGGAACACCGGCGGAAATAGATGAACGATTCCGTTATACCCGTGATCTGATTAAGAACTATTGCAGGGAATTCGCAGATCAATACCTGTAACACTGAAGATTCGAGACACCACATTTTTGACCCTGCTGAAGATGCGACATTTAAAAGCTGTCGATCCAAACATCCTTTTAATAGCTGATTCCATGTTCGGCTTAGCGCTACAACCAGTTCAGCAAGAGTGGTTACAAGGGTTCCTTTTACCTGGCTGTAGCTTGCAAGCAAACCTATCCATTTTCATCTACCTAAAATGCCAGTAGTATTAGGCCCAAGTATTCCATTCGGTTGAAAATAATTTAGCATATTGTTCAGGGCTGCCCTGCTTAAACGCAAACAAAAAATTACATTTAATTAAAAATGAACGATTTATGCTCTACTTTGTTCAAACTTTACTATCTTTCAAAAAAGACCCCCTGTAGAAACAGGAGGTATAAGCCCTCCCCAGCTTTATAGCTGGGGTTTTCGTATTAGCCCTACTAACACGCTCTTTAATATCTTTATGTGTTTTGATTTAGATTGCTGAGGCGACTTCATCTTTCCATCACCTTTCTACCCTATGTTACTGAATGGCAAAATAACCAGGGTTTATTCTCAAAGAGGTCACCAAAACGTAATATTACGTAGTGACCAACTGATAATGGCTGCTAATATACAAAAAACAGTGCACTCGCCGGCTACCCCATTAAAACCTTCTTAATTTTCTAATACTATTCTAATACCACGACAGACACTGTGAAAAGTAAGCACGTCCGGTTAATTACATGGGCAATCGGAAGCTACGGTTAGCTTATTGTTGGTTACCCATATACTCTAAAGAATAACCTGTAAGCTGATTCTGTTTAAATGAATGAAAAAAACCGGGCAATTCTGCTGGTTGCTAAAATTATATAACAGGCATCTGGCCCTGAGTGGAAGATAGTGCGCTCAATACCCCTTTTTATTTATGACGCCAGCATTCTAAGTTGTACGATGGAAAAAGCAGTTATCCGCGACTTCAGAGATGCTCCTACCGACTTGGTTTTTAATAAGGAGCTCCCGCAATACGGGGATCCGATATTATGGATGCTGCCCTTTCAGGGCCCTTTCAGGGCGTAACTAATTACAAACTAACAGCGTGAGGCGTTGCCTCACGCACAGACATAATAAAAGGCTTTCAGCCTTACCAGCGATGTGTTCCGATTAGATAAAAGAGCTTGTATGGCTGATATAGGTACATTCAACAGATCCTCCCATAATTTGTTCCGATCATTAATGCTACTCTTTCAGGGCGCAACTAATTGCAAACCTATTTGCATGAGGCGCTACCTCAAGCATGTACGTATATAAGGCTTAAGCCTCGCCAACGATGTGTTTCAATTAATTAAAAGAGCTTGTATGGCTGATATATATACATCCAACAGATCCTCCCATAATTTGTTCCGATCATTAATGCTACCCTTTCAGGGCGCAACTAATTGCAAACCTATTTGCATGAGGCGCTACCTCAAGCATATACGTATATAAGGCTTTCAGCCTGATGCCGGCATGTTGCCGGTAGAAAAACCATAGCGCCTGAAGGGCCAGGCTACTTAAAACACGGTGAAAAGTGGCTGCGTTGCAATTGGTTCAGCAAATGCCATTAAAAGGGCCGCATATTATTTAAAGCATTTGATAAACCAGCACCTTAACAACTTGTCGCTTTCCATTTTATTTTCTCATCGGCCACAACTGCCTATTGATACCTGACGATAATTTCGTAAATTCCCTAAAGAAAAAACACTTGTCAGCTTTAGCAAACATCTTTTTCAACCACAATAACCAATGAAAACATGTCACAATCTTTAGCTCAACTGTATGTACATATTATCTTTCATACAAAGTATAACCAGTCGCTTATTTATCCTGATGTCGAGAATGAATTATATGCTTACATAGGTGGCATTATTAAAGCAAACCAGTCTGTTCCTATAACGATAAATGGCATTGAAAATCATATTCACATTCTGGCGGGCATGTCGAAAAATATAGCATTATCGAAATTGGTGGAAGAAATTAAAAGAAACAGCAGCAGGTGGATAAAAACCAAAGGAGAAAAATACCGGGGATTTGCATGGCAGGGAGGTTATGCAGGTTATTCGGTAAGCCAATCGGTTGTAGAGCGGGTAAGGAAATACATAGACCGGCAAAAGGAACACCATAAAAGAGTTTCGTTCCAGGATGAATATCTGCAATTCCTGGCTGAATACCGCGTTGATTTTGATGAAAACTATTTATGGACTTAACTATGCTGCCCTTTCAGGGCGTATGACATGGCCAGATCTCAAAGCAGGAGGCGTTGCCTCCTGCTTAAGTGGGAAGGCTTTCAGCCTTTAGGCCGATACCAAACTCCTCCACAACTTCCTGGGGATGGTGCAAGGTGTGTAAGAAAACCCTGATAATTTGCGCCAAAGACGCCTGGTTCAACACTACATTATGGTAACAGAACAAATCCTGAATAAAAGGCATCTACATCAACAATCCAGGGCAACGTCCTGGGTAGAAACATACCCAAAGGCCTCAAACACTAACAACGCGAAGCGACAAGTGTGGATATAAGGTTAGCCAAAAAGCTCTACACTAACACCCCGGCAGCCTTTGGAGACACTATGGTATGTGCTAGTAAACCCCAATAACTTGCTCCAAAAGAGGCCTTGTTCTATGACAGGCTCCAGCAACAGGACATGCTTGCCTGAAAGGCATCTAATACTACATACCCAGGGCAACGTCCTGGGTATAAGCACACCCTAAGACCTCACACACTAACAACCTGAAGCTATACTGTGGATATAAGGCTAGCCCAAAGGCTCGATACTAACACCCAAACGGCCTCTGGGGGATGGAGTAAAATCCTCCAAAAACCCTTAACAGCCTACGCCAAAAGAAACCTTGTTCTGTGCCAAACTCCAGTGGCAGGATGTGTTCGCCTGAAAGACTTTTATATCAACAACCCAGGGCAACCTCCTGGGTATAAGCACACCCTAAGACCTCACACACTAACAACCCGAAGCGACACGCTGGACATAAGGCCAGCCAAAAGGCTCGATACTAACATCCAAACAGCCTCTGGGAGATGGAGTAAGATCTGCCGCAAACCCTTAAAAGCCTACGCCAAAAGAAACCTTGCTCTGTGCCAAACTCCAGTGGCAGAACATACTTGCCTGAAAGGCATCTATATCAACAACCCGGGACAGCGTCCTGGGTATAAGCACACACTAAGACCTCACACACCAAAAACCCGAAGCGACACGCTGGACATAAGGCCAGCCAAAAGGCTCGCTACTAACATCCAAACAGCCTCTGGGAGATGGAGTAAGATCTGCCGCAAACCCTTAAAAGCCTACGCCAAAAGAAACCTTGCTCTGTGCCAAACTCCAGCGGGCAGAATATGCTTGCCTGAAAGGCATCTATATCAACAACCCAAGGCAACGTCCTGGGTATAAGAAAACACCGAACTTGCTTCTGGGTATACGAACGCCCTGAAGGGGCAGTATATGACCGCAGCCATGCTTGTATGCATTAGGGTGATATACGAAGCTTTAATCCATTTTGAAATCATCTGCCTCTGAGATCCCCCTCTTATTATCCAATTGATCAGCTTTAGGTTTACTGAAGCCACCACTTCCTTTTCCTAAAGTTCACTGGCAAATTAGACAAATACCAGGAAGCACCCCTATTGTTGTTGCCCTGAAAGAAAAGATAGTAGCGCCCTTCCCGGCTTCTAAATATATCCGGATGGCCGGACTCACTTTCGTTCCAGGAGCCAGGTTTTCCATTAGGCAGAAAGGGTTGAACTGATACACGCGTCCAGCGAATGCCATCACCGCTTTTAGCCAGGCCTATCTGCTGGGGTTCATTGTTATAACCGCCCGCGTAAAACATATAAAGTTCTTTACCAACAACCATACAGCTGGCGCCTTCCACACATTGTTTCTCCCAAGGCAATTCTGGTTTGAGTATTGAACTGTCAACCAGCTGCTGTCATTCGCTGCGATTAAATGCAGTGTTTAACGATGCTGTGGCAGCTACTCCCTGTATCTGTACCTTGTATGCAGTATCCCGCGTAGCGAAATACAAAAAATAACGGTTATTAAAGGCTACTACTTCTGCATCAATGGCGCGGCCACAGTTCCAGCTACCGGTAGGGCGAAAAACAGGGTTGGTGGCATTTCGTTCAAAGCTTATACCGTCTTCCGACACGGCATGACAGATGGCATCATTTTTACCATTGCCATAGGTTTGATAAAACAAGTGCACTTTACCATCTTTTACAATAGCGCCAGGTGCACAAAGACCATTCTTTTCGTAAACCGCTCCAGGTTGCAGCACGCCGATCTTTGTCCAGCTTACCAGATCGCTGCTGGCAGCAATGCCGATGCTCCAGTTCTGGTTATTCCTACCGGGCACAGAGTAGTACATCAGGTAACGACCTTTGAACCGGACCACCTTGGGATCTTTGGCTATAGGACGAGCTATCACCCCGAGTCGCTGAAATACATAGCAGGATTTTGCTGCGCATGGGCTTGCAGGCTGGCCCAAAGCAATACAAATACAATCGCTCTCATAAGAGCAAGTTAGGTATTTTTAAGTGAGTGTTCTTTCTTTTAAAAGCACAAGGCAACCGGCACAAAGACAACCGGTATATTGCCGGCTGATCCATGCTCTTTCCGTTTGCGTTAGTGCAACACTACTGCAATGACAAAGCTGTATAGAACCAGCTTTACATTCGAACGGCTGCTTACAGGCGGACAATAAAATTTTTTCATGTTTACACATGTGTCACTTTGTTCAGCTGCAAAAATAAGATGCGGCTGCTTTAAGAGGACTATTGTTAGTAAAACCCATTCCGGCTAAAGTATCTGTTTACCGCTTAGCAATGAGCATGGGGAATATATTAAAAAAACCTTTACGCATTAAAAAGCTTACCTTCACTTTAAGGGCATCGATATCCTATACATAAAAAAGGTTTTATACAACCTGTGTCGGACCCGTTTTATTAGGACGAAATATCTTCCACTCTATTCTTCCCTTACCCGGTTCTCGTACGCCTTATTTAAAGGCACCAGCATCATGCCCGGTTAGTCATCATTCGTGTAAATTAAATAAGTATGCATTTTGAAAAACACGATCTTAATATAGATCTTTATACCTGGAGCAACGCAGACGCGTTATATGAAGGCCTACCCAGCCGCAGGAGCTTCGATAAATCCAATGGAGCACAGGTACTTTTCCTGGTAAATCATTATGCTGCTTTTAACGAGCAGCTTAATCTGCGGCAGTTGCATTTGCTGGAGCAATTGCTCCATTGCGAGCTGCCCCTGGAAGCCAGAAGCGAGATATCCGTATTTAAATGGATGATGCAACAGCTTCTAAATGAAAAAAGCTGTTATAGAATAAACTGCTATATTCCCGGCTTTATTATGCGTTTATCAACATATACGCTACATCTTTAACAATAGCTGTCGCAGGTTTACAAATACGATAGCGCAAAAGATACAATCAATTTATATGCAAAAAATATTTCATCGCGCCTGCTCACGCCCCGAATAAAACTCAACAATAAAGATGTTCCTAACACGCTGGTATACTTTACAGGGAATGCCATTTCGTTACTGGGCGATCGTAGTGGCAGCTTTTCAACCGACCTGGAAAACTGCACCTGGCATGAAGACATAACCAGTGGCACCACGCTATACATCGTTACAGATATCAATATATAGCGGATTCGGCAACTGGCACGCGGAGTTTAATCACAACCTTTTTATTAAGGTTTTCTATATTCATAATTATGATACCGAGCATTGACGTTTTCAAAATAATAAAAGCATTAAGCAAGCATACGCTAAACCCATGTCCCCGGCTGAGTTTTGCAGCGCTTATAAAAAACTGTTCTTTACAGCGTGATGCCTTATTCGTTCTATTAATTGAGCTGGAAAACAGGGGTTTGATAAAAATAAATTACACCGCGGTAACCACCATCAACCTGACTCTATATGGAAGCTCACAGGACTCCGTAACCGGAGGATTATACAGCGAAGACCGCTAACCCGCCAACTACTTCATCAATTGCAACAAACATATTTATGTCAGACAGAAGAGGCTACTCCATTATTACCGCCACGGGTAGTTATATACCCGAAACAAAAATCCCCAACAGCTATTTCCTGCAACACCGGTTTCTTGAAAAAACGGTGATCCGGTAAAAAAACAAATGCCGATACCATTGAAACATTCAAAAAAATAACCGGTATTGAAACGCGTCGGTATGCGGCACCTCATGAGCGGGCTTCCGATTTGGGTGCGGCGGCAGCGGTAGATGTTTTGCAAAGTAGTGGCGCGGATAAAGAAACATTAGATTATATTATTGTGGCGCATAACTTCGGAGACATTTCTATGAACGGCCAACACTCTGAACTGGTTCCTTCTATTGCTTCCCGAATAAAGTACCTGTTGCAAATCAATAACCCCGACTGCATAGCTTACGATCTGCCGTTTGGCTGTCCCGGCTGGCTGCAGGCATTGATACAGGCAGACTACTACATCCGCTCAGGCGATGCCCGCCATTGCATGGTGATAGGCACAGAAACACTCTCGCGGGTTATCGATGCGCACGACAGGGATTCGATGCTTTATGGTGATGGCAGCGGCGCTGTGATTATTTCGGCCGGCTCTCATAACAACAAAGGTTTGCTTGCCCATAAAACAAGAACCTTTGCCAGCAACGAGGCTATGTTCTTAAACATGGGGCCTTCTTTCGATCCGCAGTCTTGTAATGGTTTATTTTTGAAAATGAATGGCCGGAAATTATATGAATTTGCACTTACCCAGGTTCCAGCTGTTATTAAGATGGTATTGGATAAAGCTGGCATGCATATCAGCGATATTCAAAAGGTACTCATTCACCAGGCGAATGAAAAAATGGATGAAGCTATTTTAGATCGGCTGTTTCAATTGTATGGATACAACTCTGCCGATTCTGAACTTATGCCCATGACCATTTCGTGGTTGGGCAATAGCTCTGTTGCAACGATTCCTACCTTGCTCGATCTTATTCGCAAAGGGAAAATGCCTGCCCATCATATTGAAGATGGAATGACGGTTGTTTTCGCATCTGTAGGCGCCGGAATGAACATTAACGCAGCTGTATACAGGTTTTAAGCCTTCAACAATCCAACCAGAACAACGACCCTCTTAATTCCGCTTCCCGATTTTTTGGAGGCATTTGATATAGATCACCAGGTCCTTATGCGCTTTTTCCCGGTAAAGCGTTATATAAGCGCCTTCTACCGCTTTAACTGTATATATATTTTCAGAAGAAAAAGGGGGCAACAACCGTACATGGTCACCTATGATAATGGTACACATTATATAAAGTTAACCCTTTACTGCCATAACTCCCTTTAAAGTTATACAGCCAACTCTGATCGCGATAAAAAGGGAGAAGATAAGAATACCCCCTCCGTTGTTTTACATGAGAAAAAGTTAAGAGCTCATCCTCCCTATATGTTAAGAATACCTGGCACCCATAAAGCAGGTATTTGTACGATAATATTATGATCTAGCAGGGGCGGCCTGCCATCGCCTACTTTAGCCTCCTGCTCCTAATGGGTTTAATAACCGTATTTCTTTAGAAGTTACTTACAGCGCCGCAAATGTAGCTATTACAGTACATAAAACAGGCTAACGTTATCAACATTTATAGCACGGTTAAAGAACTGCGCACAAGATGTCACTCAATGGAGACAATCCTGATGCGCCGGCGCAATATATACAGGTATGTTTAATACTACCCTCCCAGGCAATTGAATAAAACCGGGTGTTTTTCTTAAAAATGAGGCATTACACTTAATTTTGTTAGAGTTTCTAAACCTCTAAATAAATATTATGCTTCTCAAACCACTGCTAACTTCACTGCTTAGCGCTACGATTATGTGTGCAACTGCACAAACCACTTTAGCTCCCGGCGATATTGCTTTCACAGGGCTTAATTCTGTTTCTAATACCATCAACGACTTTGTGAACACACCACAGTCGGAGAGTAACCGCGAGTTTAGCTTTGTATTATTAAAGGCAGTTACCAACAATACGGTGATCTTTTTCACGGATTTTGGATGGCGTTCAGATGCGCAGGCATTTCAAACTGCCTGGCCCTGCTCGGTACAAACTTACCCCTCCGGTTCCGGTGCCGTTTCTGATGGTGTGGTACGCTGGCAGGCCAATGGTAACCTGCCCTATGGCACCCAGGTGGTGATCCGTTGTCAAAATAACCCTAAGGCCAATGTGGGCACTGCCACGGGCTTTCAGCAAACTTATAACAGCGCTATAGATCCGCCACCAGCTCAATATGTAAATCTGGTGAGCGGGGGTGAATCTATTTTTGCTTATACGGGTACTTTGGCTGCCCCTACTTTGCTAGGTGGTATTTGCGCCCGTCCTGCCGGCTGGGCCGCTACGTTAACACAATGCGAGTTCACATCTACGCCCTCAGCACTTCCCCCGACGCTTAATAACGCTTTAAATGGCAACCTGAACTTGGCCTTCGCTGTTTTACCAACCAGTGGCTCCGGGCATTCTATGCGTTTACGCCCAACCGTTAAAATAGGTACGAATGCTGCTGCAGCAAGAGCCACCATTTACACGCCGGCTAACTGGGAATCGAACGGAACTTCTACTCCTTACCCACTCATCTCTGTGGCATCCGTGCTTCCGGTTAGTTTTGGAACGGTTACCGCTCAAATTAAGGACAAGAATCTTTCGGTAAATTGGGAAACCATTTCCGAAACCAATTGTAAACAATATGCTGTTGAAGCTTCTGTTGACGGAAGCAACTGGACCACCATCGGCACAGCGGCATCCAAAGCACCCGGTGGTAATTCAGACACTGCTTTGTCTTATACCTTTAACTTCAACCTGGCAGGAGCCTCCTTTGCTTTTTTCGGTCTGCCTGCATTATTGCTTTTCATTCCGCGCAGAAGAAAATACCTGCTGGCAGCAGCACTACTCCTGGGTACCGTTTTAGTTGCCTGCAATAAAAATAATAACGGAACGGATATAGATACCAACCATAAAGTATTCGTACGTATCGTTCAGCAGGATATGGATGGTAGCACAAGCTATTCAAAAGCTGTGGAAGCCGTTGTAAAGTAATAAAACTGTTACATCAAACTTTACCCTATAAAAAGATCCGCAGTCGCGGGTCTTTTTTAAGAAGGTGGTATCACCATCAACAAAAAAGGCGCACTTGCTAACAACACTTATTAAGGGTGCCTCTCAAGTTGGTGCGCCTACCATGGTAAGTTAAGAAAGACAAAAAAGATGCCGGATCAGCAGCGAGGGTTTTCGCAGGATTAGTCAGGATAAATCATTTTATAAATCCCACAGCTGTTATAACGTATCCGTTGCCTGTGCGGCAAGGGCATGCGCTCCCCGTTCCGTATCACGCATATACGGCCGCTGCTATCATTCTCCTATATGTCACCACACAGGCCGCTATAATGTTAACTCCTTATTTCGCGGCGCATAAAAATATAATAGCCTATTGCGAAGCAAACCACCGTTGACGCCACCAAACCACTTACTTGCGGCCATACGATCATCAGGCTTTCTTTGAATGGTAAGGGAGCAGGAATAGCACCCGCCATTTGTTCCATAGTAACAGGCCCGAGGCTGCGCACCGAAGGCATCAATAAGGTAGTGGTAGCATCGGTATACAGCTGGCCAGGCGATAGGCGGAGCAGTGTTAAAATGAGTTCATTGTAACGGGCAATCTGTTGGGGATCCAGGAAATCCGGATCTGGTAACAGGGCACGCACTACCAGGTTGACCAGTATTTGGTAAAACACCGTAAAAAAAGCCAGAAACCAATAGCCGTCAGGGCTGAGGTAGCCGCCTGCCTTAGCCCCACAGACAGCAGTATCGAAAGGCTTAACCAGAAACCAATATATAAAATACTGATCACAACAAATGCCAGTATTCTCATCAGTTCCTGCGGCTCCATCCTTACACCTGTTATTAAAAGTCCTCCTCCTATCATCAGCAATACCAGCGCAACGACCAGGGTCGTTACGATGATAAGCGTGCTTACAAATTTTGCCAGTAGGAGGTTATCCCTGTAAACAGGCTGGGCCATCAGCCTGATCAATGTTCCGTTATTCTTTTCTGTATTAACGGCATCAAACCCCAGGCTGATGCCGAGCAGAGGCCCGAGAAAGCTAAGAAAAACGTGAAAGGGCGGCATCGAATTTTCGGTAGCTGTCAATAGCTTAAGATATAAAAAATATGATCCGGATCGGAAGTATTACCCATAGCCTGTTTAAGGTTGCCCAATGATACATACATCGACGCCAGGAAGGTGAGCACAATAAGCAGGAATAATACGATAAACCGCCAGCTGCGAATGTGGTCAGCCATTTCCTTGCTTACTATTACCCAAAAAGGACTATGAGCTTTGTGCGGTGCAGTATTACCGGGTTTTGCGCTTTTTAAAGAAAGACTTTTTATTAACATGATCTGACTTTTCATTTGCTGTGTCTTCTGTTGAATTATTATCAAAATATTTCTGGTAGATGTCTTCCAGCCCGTACTCCTTTCGCTGCACCCCTATAACTTCAAAGCCTTTATCTACAAACAGTTTTACAAGGGGGCTGTTATATCACTGCTGCATGAAAAATAGACGGTATTGCCGACCATTTCCGTTTTTTTAATCACATCCCATTCACCCGTGTATTCATCCAATGGCAGCGGCTCCAACGGAGCAGTACCTAATGTAATAGCAGTGGTATAACCTTCCCTTTTAAACAGGTTGCCCGAGAGCGAATGAATACTTCCCTCAGCCAGAAGCTTACCCTTTACAAAAATGCCCACCCGGTCGCACACCTGCTGTACCTGATGTAAATGATGAGAGGAAAGCAATACCGTAAGCCCATGCTTTACACTCAGTTCTTTGATCAGGTTCAGAAAGTCTTTAACACCCGCCGGATCAATGCCCAGTGTAGGTTCATCCAGTATAATTACTTCCGGCTTTTTTATAAGCACATCTGCCAGGCCCAAACGTTGCTTCATGCCCCGCGAGTAGGTCGATGTTTTTTATGCCTGTAAGCCGTGAGGCCTACCACCTGCATCATTTCTTCGGCGCGGCTTTTTACTTCCTGGTCGGGCAAGCCATTTAGCCGCCCCAGGTATACCAGGTTTTCAAAGGCTGTCATATTATCAAAAAGCCCACGCTATCCGGCATATACCCCAGTTTTCTTTTTACTTCAATGGGGTTTAAGGTAGCATTGATACCAGACACCCAGGCACTGCCTGCCGAAGGTTCGCTAAGGCCCAGCATCATCAATATAGTAGTTGTTTTACCGGCTCCATTAGGGCCCAGGAGGCCAAATATCTCTCCTTTCGTAATGTCAAGGTTTAGTTCGTCAACTGCCTTAAGGGTACCATAGCACTTGGTCAGTCCCTTTAGCTGTATAATAGGTTCCATCTGTAAATGTTAGGTGATTAATACCGCCGACAGCGGCAACAACTTTGCGCGGGTACCCGGCCGCAGTGCGCTGCCTCTACTCCTATCGCCCTGCTATCTTCTGCCGTACTTACGTACCAGGTAATATACAAGGGCTATAGCAGCCATAATAACTAATATGCCTATCCAGCCCGAAAGCAGGGAAGTGGTTACTACCAACCGGAAGTTGGCCTGGGCTGAACTGGTCGTGTTCTTAACGCTGAAGGTACCGGCATAATCTCCGGCAATCGTTTTATCGGGCACTTTAACCGTAACGGTTATGGTTGCAGTTTTGCCGGGTTCGAGTTGCTGTATCCTGGCAGGTTCAAAAGCAGACTCCCATTGAGGAGGCAGTTGCGCAGACAGTTCCAGTTCATTTAGCGGTAAGCTACCTGAATTTTTACAACCAGCTGCATTTCACTTCGGCTACCGGAAGTGATCTCCTCGCTCAATCGCCCGGTGGGCGTAGTAAGTTCAAGAGCGTAGGATCCTTTTACCACCGCTTCCAGGTTGAGCAGCAGGGTATCTGCCTCCGAAACAGCTTTTACAGGCAAACGGTACTTATCAGGTTTTGCAGCAACCGTAGCATTTACTTCAATTGAAATCTCCTGCGACTTGCCGCTGTCCAGGTTTAAAGACCGAACCTGGCTACCCTCCACGCGGTAGGCAATCTGCCATCCGGCTGGCAGATCTGTTTTTAATTCATAAACACGGGAAACTGAAGATCCGTTATGTAGGGTAGCTGTATAACGGAAGGTTTCGTTAGCAGGTGCTTCTATATTCATTAACCGGGCAGTAAAACTATTCTTACCATCTGCTCCCGGCGAGGCCTGCTGGGCCCATAATGAATAACAACAAAAACAAATAACAACAACAAGAGACAGGCGCAATGCGCTCTTACGAGTAAATAAAGATTCTGTTAACATAATCTAATAACTAAAATTTATAATTGTAGTTTGTAAAAAATGTATTTTGAATAATTGGTTACCGGTAATTTTTAAAATGGCACGCTAATTTAAAAATTGAAAATTAATTTCAAAAAAAAAATAGATTTTTTTTACATCGCCATAGTATTTCCACCGCAGATGTTTGTATACCTTTTCAAGAACAGCACAGGGGTTTGAATTCCTGTTACAATACCTAAGATACTGGGAGGAAACAACCCTGTACAGGCAGTCCGGCCCCTAGTTTTATTATATCGGAACGGCTTCAAAAAGCTACGGATCCTCTATATTTTTTTGAGGGACAATTTTTTAAAATATTAACCGGATGCCTGTTGGCTTTGCAAGCGAAATTTTGACAGAAAAAATGTCAGCAAAACTGAAAAAAATGCGGTTGTATAACCGATGGTACAGCCTTTGTATATGAGTTGTACAAAACGGCATGCTGTAATATTCTTTCAATTATTGTTTAACTAAATTAAAAGGAGGTTTATTATGTCACTTATCAAAAGAAATGGAGGTTTCCCATCATTCCCCACGCTGTTCGACGACTTATTGAGCCGCGAACTTTTTAACTGGAATAACAATAATTTTTCATCCACCAGCACCACCATGCCTTCGGTAAACATCAGAGAAACCGATAACAGTTTCGAAGTGGAAATGGCAGCTCCAGGCATGGAGAAAAAGATTTTCACATTTCGCTCGAAGGCAATACCCTTACTATTGCATCTCAGAGACAAAGCAAACAAGAGAAGGAAACAGAAGGTTATAGCCGCAAAGAGTTCAGCTATCAGTCTTTTCAAAGAAGCTTTGAATTGCCTCAGGATGTGGTAGATGAAGAAAAAATTGCCGCCCGGTACGAGAATGGCCTGCTTCATTTAACCATACCTAAAAAGAGGCAGCCAGGAAGAAAGCGCCAAGGCTTATTGAAATTGGTTAAAATCACTAAAGGCCCGTTTCTTACGGGCCTTTTATTTTTCGTTTAAAGCAAGCAAGATGAGAGAAGTGTTTAATATTACCTTAGATATGAAAGTGGCTGAAGGCTATATTGAATACGGACGCTTTTTTGTAAACACAGATATATCGGCTGCGCAGAACAGCTTTGAGCTGCTGCCCGGGCTTCCGTATACAAACAACACCTTACTCCTTCGCCTTAGCCTGGTACGATCTGGCAGCTTGGGGGATGAGGTGCTGGCTACCAAATACTGCACACTTAACGAGCTGGGCCATGCCTGCCGCCTTATTACGCGGGAGTTATTCAAATATTACAATCTCGACCAATAAATACCCGGTAGTGTATTTGTGAATGCCGTATTATTTTCTTTATGCCTGGTATGCCTGGTCGTACCAGCCTTAGCCAAGGCGCCGGGCAAAATATCAGGTATAAACGGCTCAGCTCTGTGCGTAAACGCTGGTGCAGGCAGTGGCTACTATACCTCACCAGGCATGTACAAGGTAAAAATCTGGGCGTTAGCAGAGGTTGTACAGCCAATGCGCCAGTCATTATCTATTCAGCCCATACGGGAAATCCTCAGCTCTGGTAAAACGTTAATAAAGGTGCTCTTTAATTAAGTTTAAAGCCTTTTGAGCCTGGTTATAAATGCCCCTTAATACATCGATGGTCTTCAAAGCGGCATTGCTTTTGCAACCGGTTCCCGGCAACAGCATCTGTTTTAAAACAAAAAATGCCCCATGAAGATCGCAACCTTCAATATCAATGGTATTAACGGCAGGCTGCCTGTATTGTTGAAATGGCTGAAGATGGCAGCCCCGGATGTGGTGTGCCTGCAGGAGCTGAAAGCGCCGCAGGAGAAGTTCCCGGAAGCAGCCCTCACAAAAGCGGGTTATAACGCGGTATGGCTGGGACAAAAATCATGGAACGGCGTAGCTATACTCTCCAGGAAACCTATACAGGTGCTGCGGCGCGCGCTGCCTGGTGACCGTACTGATACCCATAGCCGCTACCTGGAGGTAATTACTTACGAAAAAATAATTGCCTGCATTTACCTGCCCAACGGCAACCCCTGGCCCGGCCCTAAATTTGATTATAAGCTGGCCTGGTTTAAACGCCTCGTCCGCCATGCAAAAAACTCTATGCTACCGAACTGCCCGTTATACTGGCAGGCGACTATAATGTAATGCCCACCGAGCTGGATGTATATAAGCCGGAAAAATACCAGGACAACGCGCTTTTTAGAAAAGAGATCCGCGCAGTCTATCAAAGCCTGTTAAAGCAGGGCTGGACGGATGCCCTGCGTACGCTTTACCCCAACGAAGCCATCTATACTTTCTGGGACTACCTGCGCCATGCCTGGGAGCGCAATGCCGGCCTGCGCCTCGATCATTTTTTATTAAGCCCCCTGGTAGCGGCCAACCTTCAAGCTGGCGGTGTGGACAAGAAAGTAAGGGGTTGGGAAAAGGCCAGCGATCATGCCCCGGCCCGGATCGAGATTGCGGATTAAAAGTAAAAACAGAATTTTAACGATTGCGGGTAAAAACACTAACAATGGCTTTATAAAGAGCCCAGGACCACTCATATATTTGCTCTTTTTACACCCACTTTGTGCAACCTGTGCAGCGTCTATTTTGGGTTTACCAGGAAAGTAAAAGGTTGTCCTCGAATCGATCGGATCTTTTACCACTCTCCAGTAGGGCGGGCTCCCATTTGCCTGATGACAGCATGATCACTCTTTTCAATTCCTCCGCCATACCATATCCCGGGTCTTTGATCACCATTACCGTATCTATACAGCCCGTGGTATCTACCAGGAATCTCACAAAAACTTCATGCCGTCCGGCGGGAGCGCCTTTTTCATCGCCACATTTCCCCTTACATGGGTCACTAAAAACTGCTTCCATGCATCAATACCTCCTGTAAAAATTGCGTCTTTCACTACTTTGCGAAAAATCGTAGGCGGCAGGGTATCACGGGTACAGGCAGTGGCCTTCAGCGGCTGGCTTACAACACCTGCCATCAATACTATCAACAGCATTTTATATCTGTTCTTTTTCATATTCCTGATAATTTCTTTTAAAACTTATATCCATCGCTATTTATAGCCATATACCTACCCATAGCCCGAACTTATTGCTAATAAAGCGTAGCCATCAGCAAACAATTGACGGCGGCCATTTGCTTTTTGCAGTTTAGGGAAACCTCCTCTAACCTGATAAAATATCCCCGAGATTAAGCGCCTGGTAGCTGGCCAGCCTGCTCTTGAATCCACCGAAGTGAGGATGAGTTGGCTGCAGATAAATACTTTTCATATTGAGCGGCTAAGCAATGGCTTTCATCATAAGCAATGGTTATAAATCCCCACGAATATAGCACCAGCCACCTAAAATAAGCAAGAAGCCGTGGTCATTATTTTGCTTATTTGTACCAAATCTACAGGAGGCAATTCTCAACGCAACAGATCCTTATCTTTATAGCTACAAGGTTTAAAGTGCTATCAACACAAAATGCATTTATAAAAACAGGCCTGCTTTTGAAAGATTCCCAAACAACTGCTATGAAAAAATAGTTTTACTGCTTCTTGTCCTGGCACCAACCACCACCCTGTTCTCTCAAAAATTGTAAGGAACTATAGTTTCGAGTATTTCGACGCCATGGGTAAGCCCATCGGATGGGCCCCTCAAAACTCTGACGGCAAGTATTCATTTGGCATGGATACCCTGGCGGCCCGAACCGGCAAAGTGGCCGTATCCATAGCTAGAAAACCTAATACAGGTGCCGAAAAAACAACAGGATTATGCAACACCCTTATTGCGCACAAGGCTTTGGCAGGTAAAAGAAGATCACCATTACGGCCTATATCAAAACAGAAAATATCACCGAAGGCGGCGCCAGCATCTGGATGCAATTGAATGGAAACGGCAGAATAGTGGCTGATAAAAACTCTGATGCACAGGCTGTAACGGGCACCAGGGACTGGATCAAACATACGATAGAGCTGCCCTTAAGTGAAGAAGTATTGTCTATAGGATTTGGTTGTAAAATGACCGGGAACGCCAAAGCCTGGTTCGACGATTTTGAAGTACGCATCGATGGTGTGGTGCTCGAATAATTGCCCGGGAATATAGTGCCAGCACCTGCTTATTGCTGCCTGGCTGATGCGTTTCAACAGCCATCCATAATAAAAACTGATCTTACAAAATGGCCATTCATTGCTGGCTGCGCCTGCGTGTATCGGGATGGCTGCCACTCACCTAAACTATCGATACCGCCTGGCCAGCGCATGGATCAAAAAGAAGCAGGATTCCATCTATTACTTATCTTTGCCTTTATATCAAAAATAACTGAACCATCCCAAAATGGCTGCTATTGATTCATTCAAAAAATACCAAAACAACCGCAATGAAAAAAGTATTACTACCGTGTTTATTTGCCTGCTTAGCTTTTCTTTTTGTTTTTCGCAGGATACTATTATTGTTATATCAGGCGAGCCTATTTCAGCCAAAGTATTGGAAGTTGCCCCGCCACCATTAGTTACAAAAAATGGAATAACCTCAATGGCCCGGTTTTTACGATAGACAAAAACAGGGTGTCTCTAATCCGGTACGAAAACGGAACCCAGGATGCCTTTACACCGGCAACAGCTGATATATCGGTGGTTGAACCGTTAAGCAGCCAGGACCTGTTTATCCTGGGTAAAACAGATGCATCGAAACATTACCGCAAATACAAGGGAGCAGGTGCCGGTACTTTAATTACCGGACTGGCATCGCCTGTACTGGGGCTTATACCGGCCGTTATCACTTCTTCTACTGCTCCCAAACACAGCAATCTTAACTACCCCAACGAAGAGCTGATGCAAAAGGCAGACTATTACGAGGGCTATACCAAAAAGGCTAAAAAAATTAAACAGGGCAAGGTATGGATGAACTGGGGCATTGCCTTTGGCGTAAACCTTGTGGCGGCCATTGTAATCGCCACCGGCCAGTAGGCTTCCGGGTTAAAGGGTTCGCAATAAATAACAACTGGTGCTCAGGTTCTTTTAACCTACGCAATCGCCGGTAGCTACTTTCCCCAGGCATTGGGAAATTTATTATTTTCTCGAGATGGATGCTGTTTTTCACCAGCCATTAACGACTAAATACATTCTTAAAAATAACGGATCTACACTGCTACACTACAGCCTGCTAATTACAATAGCTGCGGTCTACATATACTTTATTGCCACCAGCCGTATAATAATAACAGCCGCCGCGGGGGCCAGTATGGTATACCCTGCCGGAAGCGGGCTTACGGCTGCCGGTGTTTTTCTTTGCACTGCTGGGTTTTGCTACCTGAACCTTCTGATGCTGATCCGTAAGTATAAGAAATGGAACTCGCCTTTCCCTGGGAGGGTGCGGCATTGGCATAGTCCCAGGTATTATCGCTGTACAAATTAACGGTAGTGCCGTTCTTTGTTTTCACTACGTGCAGCAGGGTCTTTTGCGCACAGGAAACTTGTGTGATCAGGCAAAAAATAAAGATGGTAAAAAGTCTGTTCATAATGCAGTGGTATTAACGGTTTCTGTTGCGGTACTATTTTGCTGGTAATTTTGGATGGTCATCAAAAGCTCCTTCCGGTATTTATAAATATCATCTAACGACTCCAATAGTTTTCGCTCTCCATTATCTTTTCCATTATGAAATAGCTCAAGATATTTTTTGGAAAAATTAAAATGCAGCCGGGCCAATGGCTTGCGGTTATTATCATCCAGCAATATACCGAAATACGATTGGGTGTCCCTGAAAGCTATGCGGGTAGCAGGTACGAGCTCTCTCAAAATAGCTTTTACAATCTGAGAGCCCTCTATCTCCTCTTCAGTGGTAATGGCCTTTGTTGCCTCTACATTTTCATCAATAGGCACAATCGCTTCTTCTTCCTGTAGGGAAGGGATCTTATCATTCATACTGAGCGCATTTTTCAGCCGGTAGCTGATGGACTCATTGATAGAGTTGGAAATGGCTCTCCGGGAATATTCTTTAAAAGTGCTAAGACGTGAGGCCGTTAATGGCTTCTCAAAAAACGGTTGACCAAAAGTTTTACCAGCTCATCCGAGGGCTCTTGCAATTCCTTTTCAAATTCGCTGCGAATGGCTTTAATGTATTTCAATGCTTCGGCAGAATCAAGAATGCTCTCAAGACTATAACCCTGTTTGGTAAAGTTCTCCAGAATCTTTAGGTTCGAATCTTTAAGGTTGGCAATATCCAGTGTAAAAAGGGCTTATCGTCCATAATATTAGGACGCTCCAAATCTGTGTAAAAATTATATACATGTCCATTGGTTAAAACACAAAACGCGATTTGGATACATGAAAATACCGGTGCAGCTGTGAGTTATGTGCATCCGCCTTTTCTCTCCAGTGCTTGCATTCGATAATTAATATAGGCTCGCCGTCTTTCTTGATCACATAGTCAATCTTCTCTCCCTTCTTGGTACCAATATCGCAGATAAATTCGGGGATCACTTCAGTAGGGTTAAAAATATCGTACCCTATGATCTGTATAAAAGGCATTACAAAAGCATTCTTGGTAGCCTCTTCTGTATTGATCTGGTCTTTGAGCGCATCCACCCGTTGATGCAGTTGTTCCAGTTTCAGCTTTAGATCATTCTCCATTTGCATAGTTTTAATAATTGAGGTAAAGGCCGCTCGCATTCAAGCAGGCAACATACAGCAGCTAAACTAAAGCAGCTAGTTTTCTTTTATTTACGGGAAACCGTAATGACTACTTTATAAAACAGAAGATGGCCCTATCGACCAGAGATGTTTACTTTGACGGGACGACGCCACTCCCAGGGCGCTACAGCACCCCGTTCCTTCCAGAGCCCTATCCCTGCTTTGCGAGCTTTCTCTTCAAGCGCCGCATATACTTTATCGTCGGAGTATTTTTTAAAATGCCACGCCAGCCCGTTTTTTACCAGCTCCTTATTCAGGTTGCGACCATCGGCTAAAATAACTTCAGCAATCAGTCGCCGGTTACGATCATATTTATATTGATGCACCAACGACACCTGCTTGCCAAAAGATTGTTGCGAGACAAACTCTTTTGCTTTATTCCCGAAAGGTTGTTTCTTCTCGGGGCAGTCGATATGCGCCAGCCTTACCACCTGCTCTTGGCCATTCATTAATACGACAAACGTGTCACCATCTTTTATGCCTATTACTTTGTAGGTAGATGGCTTGGGTACAGTTTCATTACTAGGAAATGAACGACAGTCGGCATTTAGGCAACCATCGGAACCAGAGTACAGGGAGGAAATAAAGAAGACTATATGAAAGTAGACAAACCAGGACATAGATATAAGGGTATCAATCTACAAACATAGATCAAAAGCTGTAGCTCAATCAATAAACTACATTACAATTTCCATAAAAAAGCATCCAAAAGCCACAGCAGATAATAATAAAAAAACAAGCACTATTGTTAGGACTTTGTAAATATTAAATTCGTTAGCCCCAGAGCGTTTATACTTTTTATTCTCTCTACTATCAAAGCTCTCGAATTCACTTATAAAGGAGGGCCTGGCTTTAACCGTAGCAGAATTTTCAGTCATAGAAACAGCTAGCAATGCTTGCGGCACTTGTTGCTTACCAATAGCATCAATAAAATCTCTTTTATATTCATTCAACGATCTTCTTTCCATATCTGGCTTTTCGTTGGCTTTTAAACGACTGATCGATTCACTGAGTTTTTTAAGATAACCATGATAAGTTTGCTGCATATTAGTTGCGAGCTTCTTACCATCTTCTATTTTTTTGCTGTTTTCATAGTGCTGCTTCTCGCTTTGGGTAATCCAGGTTTGATACCACTCTGTCGTAGTGGCCTGGTCTCGTTCTATTTTTTGCTTTTCTATATCCAGCTCGGTGATGAAAGCTGCTACCTTCTGTCGCTTTTCCTCCATTAACTTCGCTAACTCTTTATCAAGATCTCGCTTTTCGCCTACATCCTGAATCAATGTAAAAAGCCCCTATCATTTACAAACTTTGCAACTTCAGCATTACTTGTAAAATAAATGGTACTATATAGACTTAGCAGTCCGAGTGTTTTTTTGAAATACCCGCTAAGGCTATCCCGGTTGATCTCACAAAAAACAACCAGGTATTTATCATTTGTGGTCATAAAATCCAGACCGTCTATCTCCTTTAAGTTAAAATCTATTTTTGTAAAGTCTTTGGGATTTCTCACCTGAAACTGATCAGAGTGAGCTACCTTAATGATATCCTGTTGCACATTTCTTTTTCCAGGTAATCATGAAATTCGGTTAAGCAATTAACCGTAATGGCCTCCTCGGCTACCTTATTCGAAAAAAGCAAACTGGATCCTATAAAAGTCCCTCCTCTTTCGGAACCCTGTTCTTTCGCAAAGCTATAAACACTATACGCAACCAAATCATTACCATTTACCGACTCTTTCCTAATGGAATAAAGCCTGCTATTGGGAAATAGGCGGATAGCATCTGTTTTCAAATCGAAGGTTTTAATGTTTTTCGCCAAACTTCGGTCAGCGTCTGCATTAAAAAAGTTTGCTTAAAGCCATTCGGATTTCCAAAAGTCCCGAATGCGATAATATTAACATGATGGCTCATTATTTTATCAGGCTAAATTTAATGCGTTCCCAAAAAGTACCTTCATAATCCAGATCGTACCCTACAATACTTTGATACAACCATTTTGATAAAATTTCAGCAGTTGCCAAACTTAACGATTCAATACGCTCGCCGCCGTTACTGTTTTGAATATCACCGATGGTATAATATGTTTTACTTAGTCCGTAAGTATCGATGCGTTGACTGGTCCTACTCAACCGCTCATTAATGAAGTCATCCAGTTCATCCGCATTCACAACATTCACTTTTCCAGACTTATCCCATTTGGACACTACGAGAATAGCATTTACTGATCTAAGGTTTTTCCCTTTCCGTTCCAGCTCATCTAAAAACTCATTGATCAAAGTATCATCGCGATGCGCCGATTCATAGCTTGTAACAATAATAAAAGTGAGCGGAATATTTGCATTCAAAAAGATTCAATACTACTGTGATAAGCGCCTCCTCTTTTAATCTCATTATGATTTTCACCAGATGTCTCCAGGAATGTAAGGTTGATTGGCACTACTTTTTTGACCTGTTATTAGGTTCAAATACCAGATCTAAACGAGTCACTTGATCTCTCGTAGTTCGGGTAGGTAAAATACCCTGCCTGATATTCTCAAAAAATCGGACAATAGGACCTGGGCTTCTTTTGTATTAGGTATACCGAGCTTAGGTCTTAGTACACCTGCCTGCGAGCTTAGGTAATATAGCATGGATGAAAGAATGACCGATTTCCCAGACTCCGCCGTACCAAAGAAAAAAACAAAGTTGCTATCCTTATTTTTTATTTCGGTTGGGTTTGTTTTTGTTATAGGAACAAAGTCATCGATCAGGTTAGCTTTTGGAGGTTCAAACGACAGGGGTTTTAATATATCCTCGTTATCAAAAGTCAGCGGCTGTAAAGTTTCGTTATTCATTTTGTCAATTAGTTGTTAGGAATAAGTGTTTTTCCGCTGCGTTTATTATTAAAGACAGAACCATTACTATCTGCTTTTTTATGATCAGGGCTAGTAACCAGTAAAATGATGATAACAATAACAAAATCCAAGAGAATGCAACCTGCAAGTACTACGAACTGGTACATACCAAAATTTTTAACGGCGTGATCAAAGGCATAACCTATTTTTCCAACATCCTGCGTTTTAGAGAATACTGGTTCGAATTTAAATTTGTTCTCCCCCAGTACGGTATGCGCTCTGGCACCCAACTTATTAAACTCTGCTAAAGACTCATCGATCAAACCCAGAGATAGGTCGTCTTTCTCTTTTTTGGGTAATAGAAGCAAATCCTGTATGTGTTTATTCCACTTTAATACCGCGTTATTAATATCTGTTTTTAGCGCCTGCTCATCGGGCGAAAGATCGGAGATCATATTATCTATTTGACTCCCCATTCTTTGGGCCAGATCTTCATAATCATTTCTAATAGGTGTCAATAAATCTACCTTCTGACCCGTTAACTTTTCTATATCTCTTATCAAAGCCTGAGCTCTTTCTCCTATGCCTTTATTCCCTGGATCTTTGATCTGCTCTATCAATTGCTTCTTTTTTATTTCAATGTTCTGCGTAGTTTCTTTATTATATTTATAGCTTAGCTTAGACTGTATATCTGTTTCCAGGACATTGAACTTCTCATTTATATCCCTCAACTCCGTAGTATAAATATCCGTTCTCATAAACCGCGTGTAGAGCGCATTAAAATTGGCAATAAAGCAAAATGAAGCAATAAAAATATAGATCCAAACCAAGCTAGAAGAGGAGCGACGTTCCATTTTTGCAGCCCTTATCATCCAGCATAAAAAAAGCAGCAACAGCGATAGCACCATTGCAATAACAAAAGAGGCAGCCCCGAATATCTGTTGCAAACCTAACCAGGTTTGGTAAAAGCTTACGCTAATCAATAAGACTGCAAGGATAGCCAGGAAAAAATCAGTGGCAGAAATTTTACGATTCATGTTTGTGTTGTTAATTATTGGTAAAGAGCATGCGAACGATGGGCAATACCCGTAGTTTCCATTATTAAGTTGATTACGTTAAAAGCCGTGCCCGGAAAAATCGACGACATATACGGCAATAAATTTTGTGTCCGTCTTCCGAAAAAGTGCTTTGTAAGAACAAATCTATACCAGCCCGCTAAGACGGATTTACGAAAAACCGTAAAACATAAAAAACTAATAAAATATCTGGAGAAGGTACGAACCGGAAGCAGCAGCTGCCTCATAACTTTATTACCGCCAGCTTTATTCAGTCGATTGCCGATGCTGAATATACTTATCAATAATATAACCGGTTATAGGCTTTAAGCGAAACTGTGGTTGGGTGGGATGATTATCATAAGCAGTATAAAATTCCAACTGTTTATTTATCCTGGTGTACCAAACCCGGCCAATATCATTTTCTGTAATGGTATCAGGCCGGGTGATTTTTTTAAACCTTCTCAGCTTAACGGTATCGAGCGCAATGACAATTACATCATCTATTTTACGGCTGCAGGGTACGGCTTCATAATGATCGCCAGTCCAATACATGCATTGTTTACCATCAGCACTACTACCAATAGGCATAATACTGCCATCGTTGTTTTTTGCCTGGTAAATAATTATACCGGTAGCGGAGACCAATAGCGCCAGCACTACACTGTTCCATGTTTTTTATGAATGCCGTTTTTGTTGGGCGAGGAGGATACCACTGGTACGAATGAAGTGCCGAAGGATTCGCCAGTGGTAGGTTGCACTTCTTTCACTACAGAGCTTGTTTCAATAAGAGACTTAGTTTCTGCAATCCGTCCAGGATCGCCGTTATCTTTCTTTATCTGTTCCTGCTTTTCAACCGCCCCTTCTGTAGTTGACTGAGCTACTACAGCCGGTTGATCTTTCACTTTTGTCCTGTCCCATCATCATTTTTTACCCCTGGTCTTTTTCAACAGGAGCTCTTTCGACAACAGGTTCAGTAGCTACAGATGTCTGAACTTTTTCTACTGGCAAGGTAATGCCAGCGTCATTATTGCCATCCAGCTCTTTTTCAGCCGAGGCTTCTTTTGCTGAGCGGGATGTTTTCCTCCAATGTTCCAGGGGTCGAGGTTCAAAATTGATCAGCCAGGCCAGCAACTCTACATTTTTAAACGCGGTTTCAATATCGGGTTCTTTAATATACTTAACCAGTGGCCTGAATTTGTCGATCGAAAAATTCTCAATCACTTTAAAAACTTCGAAGGTTCCACTGCAGCTTCGAAAAACGTTCTCAGGGTTCCCTCATCTTTCCGTTGATATCGTTCATCATATACGATTGCACATTCCTTTCTAAGCTTTGCCGGTGAGGGCTGACTCAGGTTTAGTAGACTTGGGTCTGCAGCCAGTTTGTTCTTGTATTCCTGCAGTACCTGCTTTTTGTAATCAGCATAATACATTTTACGAAGGTTATACTATAAAGCTAACGGAATTTACGGAATTCCGTAGACCTTACCGGAATTCAAAGCGGAAGTACTGGAATTACCGGAATCACCGGAATCGATTGCTAACCAACCTATTACACCGATCTATCTTTGTTTTCGAAAGCGATCGGGCTTCTTAGCTAAAAGCCGACTGTACAGTATCTCTTTTATCGGAACAATAGAAAGTGGTTGCTCATAAGCGGTTTGGGAAGCGTTTTTGAAGCTCCCGCAATCTATTATCCACCCCTTCCCTTCAGCAGTAAGAAGCGCTTCTTACCGCCATTTCAAAAGACCGCGCCCTTCGGGGCTGCAATATTTTTTCAACTTTTTAAAACAATAACAATGTTAGAAATCATTCTGGCGTTACTGCTGGCAACATGCCCAGCCTGTAACCATAACGGACATATTCATAATCACGTTCCTAATAACGGGCAGGTAAGCACTATGGGCGATGAAACAGATGATGGTGGCGAAGGCAGTCACGCCCCTAATTACCCACCACCCCCTCCCCTCCCCTCCTCCTCCCCGTCCGTAAACACTATTATTCAACACTAAATAAGGCAGGCATCCAACCTGTCTTATTTCTTAAATAAGAAGCGCATATTTATCAAACTTATTTTTCCGGATTGAATTAATAAATGCTAGCCTTTAGCAAAAGAAAATAGGACAAGCAATATTATTTATATGATAGAGGCATATATTTCTCTTACTTTTGATTCAAATAACTGTTGTGAAAAAACTAGCCCTTTATTTCTGCTGTATAACGCCAGCACTTTATCTTATCAACTGCAAACAGAAGTCTTTAAACTTTTCTATTTCAAAAACAACAGATTCTATTAGAACTTCTCCTTTTTACAAAAAAGCTTTATCATACAAATACATAAAAAATGATTCTTCTTTTTATTATTTTAATGAAATAGCCTCTAATTCAAAAGATAGCCTGGAAATTGCGATGGCCTACAACGAAATGGCTATCTTACAGAACGATGCAGGAGATTATTTCGGAAGCGAAGAGAGCTTGCTCGCATCTTTAAAGTCGCTAAATGAAAAGAATGGCCTACACTATCCTTGCCTTTTTCAGATTATAATGAACTTAGCTTTGTCAATCTGAATCTTAAAAATTATAACCTAGCTATTGAGTATAGTAACAAAGCTCTACAATTTGTTAGCGATAAAAATTATAAAATCTTCCCGTTAAATAACCAAGCTCTTGCTTATCAAAAGAAAAAAGAATACACAACCGCAATATCCATCTATAAAAAAATAATAGAATGGAGTAAACCTAACAAACAGGAGTATGCTCGAATATTATCGAATATGGCTAAGACAAAATGGCTAGAAAATCCCAATTATCCTGCGCGTGATGAGTTATTAGAAGCATTGAAAATACGACAGGAGGAAAAAGACAGTTGGGGTTTAAATGCGAGCTATGGTCACTTAGCAGATTATTATACACAACTGCTTCCAGACTCAGCCCGTTACTATGCAAATGCTTTAAAACATATCGCCGAATACTTGAAAAGCCCGGATGATGAATTAGCTGCGCTTTCTAAATTAATTCCCCTTAGCACCTTCGAAAAGTACAAGGAATATTTTAAACAACACCAATTCTTAAGTGATAGTCTACAGACTGCAAGGAGTAACGCCAAGAATCAATTTGCTTTAATTCGCTACAATGCAGAAAAGCATAAGACCGAGAATCTTACATTGCAAAAAGAAAACGCTGAAACCAGACTACGCATTCTCTGGTGGCAAGTGATCCTTATAATAGTGACTATATTAACTATTATTGGGTTTATCTGGTATCGAAAACTCAAGCAACAAGCCATACAGGAACAACGGTTACGCATGTCAAAAAAGTGCATGATAAAGTTGCCAACCGGGTTTATCGTATTATGTCGGAAGTTGAACACAAGGGGCTTCCTGAAAAAAATGTACTGCTCTATAAATTAAATCTCGTGTATAACCAGTCACGCGATATTTCTTATGACCAGCAACAAAAAAATAACCAAGATTTTCAACAATCTGTTTCAGAGCTGTTGGAATCATTTGCCAGCGATACCATCAGGGTTGCAAGCGTAGGCAACTCCCAGGAGGTTTGGGAAAAGCTCACGCCGGTAGCCAGGGAAGAACTAAGCATTATAATAGAAGAGTTAATGACCAATATGAAAAAGCATAGCTCCGCCAGCAATGTTGTGCTGAAATTTATGCAAAAGAAAAATGAACTAGAAGTACAATATATCGATGATGGCATCGGGCTTCCTCTTGAACGCCTTATGGCAATGGATTAAGAAATACGGAAACCCGTATTAAAGATATTGGGGGCCGCATTATTTTTGATAAAACAATGCCAGGATTGAAAGTCCGTATTTTTATTCCAATTGCTAAATAAATATGATAAAGAAAGTACTGATAGCTGAAGATTATCAAAGCGCCAACATCTCCGTACAAAAAACACTTGAAGCGTTCGGAGTTCCAGACCCGGATTATGTTTACCATTGTGATGATGCGCTGCAAAAAATACAAATTGCCCTAAAGGCCGGAGTATCTTATGACCTGCTGATCACCGACCTGTCTTTTGACCAGGATCACCGGCAACAAAAATTCCCACCGGCGAAGCGCTTATTGCCGCCGTAAGAAAAGTGCAACCCGATCTGAAAATATTGGTCTTTTCTGCCACGGGTAAGCCTTCAGTTATAGAAGCATTGTTTGAAAAACAGGATATTGACGGGTATGTGTCAAAGGGACGAAGTGATATTGAAGAACTGAAAAAGGCCATAGAAAAGATTACCCATAACCAACGACATTTTCCGGTAATGTTGATACGGCAGGCCAAACAAAAAAATGCTTACGAATTTACTGAAACTGATATTGCTATCATCACCCAATTGACGGAAGGCAAACGACAACAGGAAATTTCAGATTACCTGGGAAAAAACAATATACAGCCGGCTGGCAAAAGTAGTATTGAAAAACGACTAAAACTTATGAAAGAGGCATTCGACTTTTCCACCAACGAGCAGCTGATAGCGCACTGTATTAAAATGGGTATTATTTAATACTACATCAATCTCTGGTTTCAGAATATCGTCAGGGCCCGACATTTTAGAATCTTTTGTTGTATAACTGCATTTATTTTTTGATAATATACTTTACTACGGATTTCCGTAAAAAAAGTTTTTAACGTATGCTATTTTCGATTCATCATTAAAACATTTTGATTATGAATAAAAGTTACTACGTTAACAAACAAGCGCAATCCAATGGAGATCACGAAGTACATGAACAAACCTGCAGTTGGCTTCCTGCAGCAGCAAACAGGTTATATTTGGGTGAATATCCATCCTGCTTTTCTGCTGTTGCAGAAGCCAAAAGTTATTACACTCGTGTAAATGGCTGTAAGCATTGCAGCAAACCTTGTCATTCGCAATAAAGTCCAAAATATAATAAACCAATTAGTAGCCTGGCCGTTGTATATCTCAAAACACCACCCTCAACTATTCTTTTTTGCTTTAATTCAAGCAAGTGAAAACAGTGTTTTTTGTATTATTAGTCATTAGTATTAAAAGTTGCAAAACCAATACTGTATTTGTATGTGGTAGCCAGTCAGGCAAGCGGTATCATCTTACCGATCAATGCCGGGGATTAAGCAACTGTAATTACCATATTCTATCCACCACATTAGACAGCGCTATTATCAGTGGTAAAACACTATGCAAATGGGAACAATAAGTAGATCTAGCGTACTAAGTAGCATCCTTACTTCTCCAGCAGCGCCCTTACGCACCATAAATAAGGCGCCTGGCCATGGTAGTCGCCGGTGGCGCGGGGGCGGTCGTAATAATATTGTTTATCGTTCTTTTTATTGGTACCCACGCATACTTCTGATACCGCGCCCTGGTGGTTCACATATTTTACCATGGCCAGCCAGGCTTTACGGGCGGCCGGGCCATAGGTAGCAGCATCCAGCCAGCCTTTTTTACCCCGGTAATAAACGCATAGGCAAACATCGCCGAGCCCGAGGTTTCGGCCCAGCAATCCGGCTCATCAATCAATTGGTTCCACATACCATCGGACCGCTGAAAATTCTTTAAGCTGCTCATCATGGCTTTATAACCTTTAAGGATACGTGCATAATGCGGGTTGGTGGTGGGCAGGTAGCGCAATAGCTCGGTTACACCGGCGGCCATCCAGCCATTACCCCGGCCCCAGTAAAAAGGCACATCGGGCGCATGGTAAAACAGGCCGTTGGGGCGCTGCAGCTCATCAAGATAAAGCGCCATTTCTTTAGCGGCCCGGTTAATATATACCGCATCGCCCGTGGCTTTATAGGCCTGGGTTTGCACAATGGTGATCATGTACATATCATCGATCCAGAGCCGGGTTTGCCAGCTATAGCCTTTATCAGCCCAGGCTTTTTCATCGGCTTTGGCATTGGCCGGTACCTGCCACTGGGTTTGTGCATAAGGCAGGCCCAGGTTTAAATAACGCTGATCTTTAGTAAGCTGCCATAGCGTTAACGGCAGGCTGCCAAACATATTCAGGTCCACATGATTTTGTATGGGTAACAGTTCTTTTTCGGTAGTAAACAGCGGCTCAAACCTTTTCTCTAAAAGCCCAGCAACATCTCATCCTTGGTGAGCTGTGCATAATGCAGGGCCCCGGTCCAGAAAAAGTCTCCGGATACCCGATCCATTTACCCGCATGCAGCGCATGTTTGGAGTATACCATGCGATAGGCAATAAGCCGGCCCACTTCTTCGGGCGTGTACCCTTTGGGAAAACCCGTTAAAGCACTCTTTTGTGCTCCCGCAAATAAGGCAGGCAGCCACATCAGTAAAAAGACAATACTACGTTTATACATCATTCCTTTTATTTAAAGTTCATCGTTGATAGTTGATGGCATACGTTCCGTTCAATATTCAATGCCCTGTAATCGATCTTCATATTTCAACTCTATACGATAGAGGTGATACGATGTACGATTACTCCCTATTTCCTACTCATTATTCACTATTCATTATTCATTATTGCCCGATGTTCACCCCCTCGTCATCTTCAACTCTGTACGATGTAGGTGATACGATGTACGATTACTCCCTATTTCCTACTCATTATTCACTATTCATTATTCATTATTGCCCGATGTTCACCCCCTCGTCATCTTCAACTCTGTACGATGTAGGTGATACGATGTACGACTATTCACTATTCACTATTCACTATTCACCATTCACCATTGCCCCCTCTTTTAGTTATCCGTCATCTGTCATCTGCCATCTGTCGCCTAACAGCAACAGTTGAAAATGTCCCATAACCAATATCCCTTACCCAATGTTCACCCCCTCGTCATCTTTCAACGCTGCACGATGTAGGTGGTACGACCACTCCCTAATCACTACTGACTATTCACCATTCACCATTGCCCCTTCCCGTCACCTAGCATCTGTCATCTAACATCTGCCATCTAGCATCTAGAATCGAACATCTGCCATCTAACATCTTTCCTCCAACATCCCCTTCCCTACTCCATCCTATACGTCCCTACTTCCGCCAGTCCCGGCTGTTTCTGCCCATCGTGGCCCGATTGCGGCACCAGCTTAAAATAGCGGAACTGCTTTTGCGCAGGCAGATCGACATATTGCTTCATTAGATCGATATTATTCAGGGGGTAAGTACCCAGGGTTTCCCAGCTGGCATTATCGTTACTTACCTGTACCTGCAGTTCTTTTATTTTACGGTCGCCCTCCTTTTGGTGCACCATAAAGCCATCTACTTTGGCAACCACACCCATATCTACCGTGATCCAGTGCTGCGGGTAATCGGTAGGCTCGGTGGAGTAGCGGGTGATCCAGTAAGTGGTGGTATTATTATCGATAAGGCGGGAAGCCAGGCGACTGTTGGCCGTTTCCTCTGAGCTGAAGCCGACAATGGTCCAGCCGGTTTTAGGATAGCTATAGCGCTTCTTCTCTCCCGAAGGCCGGGCATAAGCCACGGCAATATCCCAGGGTAGTCCAAAATTGGGCGAACCATCACTGTTCCAGCTAAAGCGTTGAATGCGCGGGTTACGGGCATTATCGTCGCCGCCACCAGGTTTGGTACGCGCATGGTAAATGATCCAGTCTTCCTTACCGTCGGGCGATTTAAAGAAGCCGTTATGACCGGGGCCATAAGCGCTGCTCTCCGCCCGCATAGCAAATACCGGCTGGTTTCTTTTGGTCCAGTCTGCCGGGTTCATCGGGTCGCCGTTTTCCTTCAGGCTCAGCAGGCCCAGGCAATAACCGTCTACCCAATAACCGCTGCCCGAGTATACAATAAATACGCGGCCCTGCGGGTTGGTGAGCACCTGCGGCCCTTCGTTAATAGGATTACCTTTTTCTCCCAGTCGAAATTAGGCGTGGCGATCATTACTTTTTCGCTGCTGATGGTCCACGGGTTGCTCATACGGGCAACGTAAATATTTTGTGGCGGCGCACCGGCATTACCACCCGACCAGGCCATGTAGAGTTGACCGTTATGCTTAAATATGGTACCATCAATAGCCCAGAGATCGGAAGGGTCGGCTGCCTTACCCTTTAATATCCAGGTACCCTCTACAGGTGTAGGCGCGGTATTTTCCAGTACATACATGCGGTGATTGGCATTGGCCCCATCATCAGCCGCAAAATAAATATACCATTTGCCATCAATTTCGTGCAGCTCAGGCGCCCAGAGGTTTTTAGAGTACATCTGCCCCGCAGGCGGCACCCATACCTCGTAACGGCGTGAAGAAGCCAGCTCCGACATGGCACGGGTTTCGAGTATCACCAGCCGGCCACCCTGGGTATACATGTAATAATAAACGCCATTTTTTTGCACTACCCAGGGATCGGGCCCGCCGGGCATAACCGGGTTGGTAAAATGCGTATCGGCGGTAAGGCCCGAAAGATCATCGCCTTTTGGCGGTGGGTTCTCGGTACCGGGATCTTCAGGCCCCGCCTCAGAGCTCTTCTGGCAGGCGCTCCAGCTTAATACTGCACTCAGCAAAAGCGTGGTTAGTAACAATCGTTTCATATATAGCATATCAAAAAAATTACAGGTTTAGGCTACTTACAAAGGGCCGCCGGGGTAGCTAACGCAGCGCTGCGCTAACGCCGGTGGGGCTTACTGCCGGCTTTGCCAGCAAATGATCAGGCTGGTTATTGATCATAAATTTTTTAAGAAAGCCTGTTGGCTGGTAGGGCCTTTGGCCAGCAGGGCTATGCGTACGGCACGGTCCCAGGGAGGCAAAAAGCAATATCTACCGGCTCAGTGTTCAAGGTTTTAAATTGCCTGCCATTGGTGCTGTATAAAAGCGGGCCCCGGTATTACCGGTTACCTGCACTTTTAGCAGCAGCCATGGAGCGTTGGAGATGACCGTTTCCATCAACACGGTTTCATGGTCTTTTTAAGCTGAACCAGGCGGATCTTGTTTTTATGGACGCTGGCGTACACCATATTTTTATCGTCGCCCACCAGCGCCAGCCCGGCCTGGGCCGTGCTGTTTTTTTGCAGGGTTACCTGCGCCTCGTAATGAACCGCCATTACCGAGCGGCCTACATAAGCGCCGCCATTGCCGGGAAGCGCCTGCAGCTGCAGGGTATTTTGTGCTACTTTGGCCCGCACGGGCTGAAAAACGCTCCAGTGCCAGGCATCGGCCAATTGACTGCCGGCAAAAAGATCGATAACCGTGGTGGGCACTACCGGCCCTTTGTTGCCTGGTTGATCGATAAATTGCAGCCAGCCATCTTTAGTAAAAGTAAACTCGCTCAACAAGCCCTGGCGACCGCCATAAGCGCCGCTGGCCTTGCTGTAGCCATGGTACAAATAATAAAAGCGACCATCTTTTTCCACGGGCGTTCCATGGCCCGGACATTTCCAGTCTGCATTATCGGCCAATACAGGGTTGCCGGGAAATTTCTCCCATGGCCCCAGCAGGTTTTTGGCCTGGGCTACGCCGGTACCATAGCTGCAGGTTTTACCACAGCAAGCTGCCGCTGCATAAAAAGCATAGAAATACCCCTGGCGCTGTATGATAGATACACCTTCTACCAGCCCTTTTTCCCAGGGACTATCAGCACGAAACAGTTCCTTTTTAACACCCAGCAAACCGGTACGGTCTTCCTTCATCTCCTGCGCCCAAATAGGAGTAGGCTTGCCTTTGCTGTTGCCATCTTCCTTCCATATCATATACAGCTTTCCCTGCTCATCGCGCATAGGGAACGCATCAATAGAGCCATCGGCTTCACACATCAGCGGCCCCAGGTCCCGGTAAGGTCCTTCCGGCCTGTCGGCTACAGCCGCTGCAATACAAAGACTGCCGCCTTTTTTATGCCCGGTATAATACAGGTATACTTTGCCATTTTCGTAAGTAATTTCGGGCGCCCACATATAATAATCTGCCCAGGCGGGCATCTGGTTAAATACATGCCCTGAAGCCTTCCAGTTCACCAGGTCATTGGAACGGTAAAGCGTGAAAGCCGGGAACCAATTGGAAGTGGTGCCCGCAGCCCAGTACTCGGCCCCTATTTTTACGACAGACGGATCGGGATGATCGGCCGGTAAAACCAGTTGCTGGGAATGGGAATAAGCGACACAAAAAACAGGACTAATGAAAAAAGCAAGCGCATAGTTGAATATTGTTTGGATCTTTTTCTGCATGTAAAAACGACTGGTCTAAACTGGTTAGAAACCGCAGCGGCCTACACGGAGACTGAACGGGTAACATGAAGTCTGCAGCTATTGAAATACTTGTTGTAGGCGGTTGCCACCGTTTATAACTGCAACCGTTATCACACGCCCTGGCGTTTACAAAGCAATCCATTGCAGACAGCCCGCATAAGGAGCTACCCGGCTCTTTAATAATACAGGGACAAAATAAATACACGCCGTTCATACTGCCTGTTCAACATTTTGTGCAATCGTTTCAAATACCCGAAACAGTAATCTGGCCTGCATAATTCAACGGGTATAAAAGAGCGATTCTAACCACCTTGTTCTATATTTGAAGATCGTTATGATGCGCTTTCTGTATTACGTTATTGCTTTAAGCCTGCTGTTACAGCTTGTTCCTTTTTCTATCCATGGTCAGTATTACTTTAAACATTACCAGGTAGATGATGGTTTGTTGCATAATGCAGTAACCTCGGTGATACAGGATGAGAACGGTATGATATGGGTGGGCACCCGGGCCGGGCTCAACCGTTTTGACGGGTACAGTTTTAAGCCCTGCGATAACCGCAAATCTACCTTCGATAATATCGGCAATAATATTGTGAACGTGGTTACCGAAGGCCGCAAGGGCAAATTATGGGTAGCCACGGCCAAAGGGCTGTTTAGTTACGACCCCTACCAGGAACTATCCATACGGGTTGCCGCCGTGCCTGCCGGTTACATCCACCACTTGGTAAAGGATAACCGGGAGCGTCTTTGGTTTATTACTAATGGCACCCTGCACCAATACCAGATTAATAAGAACCGGTTAATACCAACAAACCTGCAGGCCGCCTGTATGGCCACCGATGGCAACACAGGCTTATGGATCGGGCGGGAAGATGGTACGATTGGCCGGTACAATTTTAAGACCGGCAATTTGGTCAATACCCGCATCATTGACGAACGCACACCGGCTCATTTAAGATCGATCAGTAAAATATATCCCATCAACGGGCAGGAAGTGCTGATCGGCTGCTTTACCCAGGGACTGAAGCTCTATAACCATCAAACCGGTGTTTGCCAATCTCTGTCGCTGGTAAAAGATCCGCGGGCTTCTATTTATGTACGTGATATTATTCGCGGCGAGGGAGAACAGTACTGGATCGCCACCGAGTCGGGTATTTATATTTACGACCGTGCCGCTAACACGGCGCAGCACCTGCAAAAAAGACTGAACGATCCTTACTCCTTAAACGATAACCCGGTATATACTTTTTGCAAAGACCGGCAGGGAGGCATGTGGGTAGGCTCTTATTTCGGAGGCATTAATTACTACTCTAAAGAGAATGCCCGCTTTAAAAATACTATCCGCTACCCGGGGCTAATTCCATCTCGGGCAATGCTGTAAGAAAAATTGTTGCCGATCCCAAAGGACAGCTTTGGATTGGCACGGAAGATGCCGGCGTGAACCGGCTGGACCTGACAACCGGGCTGTTTACACATTATACCGCAACCGGTAAGAAAGATGATATTGCTTACTACAATGTGCATGGGCTGCTGGCCCTGGATAACCGCTTATTTGTAGGCATGTTCTATAATGGCATGGATATTATGGATACCCGTACCGGCAAGGTAACCGACCGTTTTAAGGTGATTAAAGACAGCGCCGAGCAGGTCATTGATTTTGTTTCCTGCATTTACCTTACCAGGGACAGTACGATACTGGTGGGCAGCGCCTACCATGGCGCCAGTCTGCTTAGCTATAACCCGGTTACCAAAACTTTTAAACGGGTGCCGCAGATACCCTACAACAGTTATACCTGGGACATCAGGCAAGACAGCAAGGGAAATATCTGGACGGGAAGCGTATCAAGAGGCGCCTACTATTACCACCCCAAAACCGGTGAGCAGGGCAATATACGTTTTGGAGATACGGTGAATAATACGGTAGTAAACGAATTTGCTGTTTACAGCATCTGGGAAGACCACAAAGGATTTTTGTGGTTTGCTACCACCGGCGGCGGCCTCATTAAAGTAGGACCCGATAAAAAGATCGTAAAGAAATTTGGTACCAAAACGGGCCTGCCCAGCAATGTGCTGTACAGCATACTGGAAGACAACTCAGGCAACCTGTGGATCAGCTCCCTGAAGGGCCTGATCTGCTTTAACACTATTACCGAAAAAATAAAAGTGTATACCCAGGCCAATGGCTTGCTTACCGACCAGTTTAATTACAACTCAGCTTACAAGCATACGGATGGAAGTATGTATTTTGGATCGGTAAAAGGTATGATCGCATTTGATCCGGCCGCCTTCAGCCAACCAGAGCCGAGCCCGCCTACTTATATCACGGGTTTCCAGATCAACAATAAAGATGTAGAACCAGGCGAGCCCGGAAGCCCTTTGGCAAGGTCGATCTTTTATACCGATACACTGGTACTCAACCACGATCAGAACAATTTCAGTATTGAGTTTGCGGCCCTGAACTACTCTTCGCCCCAGGTTACCCGCTACAAATTCCGTATGAAGGGGATGGATGATGGCTGGACTTACCTGAACACTAACCGCAAGGCTTTCTTTACCGACCTCACCCATGGCGATTACGAGTTTATTGTGCAGGCAGAAAGCAACACCGGCAGCTGGCTGGGCAAAGAGCGCCGGTTATTTATCAGGATACGCCCACCCTTCTGGAAAAGTAATATTGCTTACCTGTTTTATATACTTTTATTAGCAGCAGCCGTATTTATCAGTACGCGTATGTATCGCCAGAACCTGGAAAGAAAAAACCTGCGGAAGCTGCAGCTGTTTGAGCACGAGAAGGAAAAAGAGATCTACCAGGCCAAGATCGAGTTCTTTACCCATATTACCCACGAGATACAAACACCGTTAACATTGATATCGGGGCCTATAGAATGGCTGATGCGGCAATTTGGCAAAGATCCCGAGATTAATAAAAGCCTCACTATTGCGGAGAAAAATACCCGCAGGCTGGTGTCGCTTACCAGCCAACTGCTGGACTTTAGGAAAACCGAGGCCAACCAGTTCAGTCTGAATTTTGTGAAGACAGATATTACAGCACTTATCACCGATGTGGCAGAGGGTTTTAAACAACAGGCGGAAGCCAGCCCGGTTAGACTGGAACTGCAAGCACCCGCCTACAACTTTATGGCTTTTGTAGACCGGGAAGCCTTTATTAAAATATGCTCAAACCTGATATCGAATGCGCTTAAATATGCAGCTACTTATGCCAGCATTGTTATTGAAAAGGTGGAGGAAAAAAATGGCTATTTCACCATTTATTTTAATAACGACGGCAAGGGCATTCCACCCGAGTACAGGCAGCAGATATTTGAACCCTTTGTACGGGTGGGAGGCGATAATAAACCAGGCACCGGCATTGGCTTATCGCTGGCGCGATCCCTTACCGAACTGCATAACGGTACGCTGCAGCTGCTATCGGGCGAGCGCGACCAGGTGTGTTTTGAACTGAGGCTGCCCATACACCAGGAAATAGAATTTCAATTAGGCAGCTGGAAAAAAACAAAATAATATGACCGACACGATTCTTATTATTGACGACGAACAGGATGTGCTTGATTTTTTATCGCATATACTGGGATACACGTATAAAATATATACAGCGCCCGAGGCAGGAAAGCACAACAGATTTTAGACACAGAAATCATTCACCTGATTATATCGGATGTAATGATGCCGGGCATGGATGGCTTTGCGCTTTGCCAGCTGATCAAGTCCAATGTAGCTTACAGCCATATACCCATCATCCTGCTGACTTCTAAGAACACGCACCATGCGCATATTGAGGGCCTCCAGGTAGGCGCTGATGCCTATATTCAGAAACCCTTTTCGGTTGACTTATTATTATCCCAGATTCAAAACCTGCTCCGCAACCGCATCAAAATAAAAGATCATTTTGCCAATGACCCTTTTGCGCACGTGCAGGTACCGGTACGCTCTAAAAAAGACGAACTGTTTTTGAATGAACTGGAAGCATATATTGAGGCCAATATGAAAGACCCTAATATAGATTTTGACGCGCTGGCAGAACATCTGTTTATGAGCCGTGCTACTTTTTATCGTAAGATCACGGCCCTGATGTCTTTATCTCCCAAAGAATTTGTGGATATGACCCGGTTTAAAAAAGCGGCCGCATTGATGGCAGAGAATAAGCTTTCGCTGGCAGAGATTATGAAGCAGACCGGTTTTAGCTCGGAGCTGAATTTCAGCCGTGGTTTTGAAGCACAGTATAAAATGTCGCCGGAAGCTTATTATGCTTCTTTACAAGAGGGGGAAAATAGCCGGTAAACTCCTTAAAAATCAGCCAGTAAATAGCTGGTGCTGCGGCCTCCTGCAGGTCCTTTTTCCAGTATGCCTTTTTGTATGAGATCATTAATATCCCGGTTCGAAGTATCTAGCGAACTACCTGTGTGCCTGGCCCAGTTAGACGACGTAATTTTACCTGCATAACCATCCAGAATCTTTGCAAGCATCAGCTGTTGCCGTTTATTCAGAACCGTCATAGCATGCGTTCTCCAAAAAGCATTTTTGTACAATACATCTGCCAATATTTCTTCACTGGTACTTATAGACCGATCAAGGCAGGCCATAAACCAGATCAGCCATGCAGTTATCTCCATACTTCCTTGCTGTGTTTCCTCAAGGATATGGTAATAACGGTTACGCTCTTTTCTTAACTGTGCCGACATGCTATAAAAACGAAGCGAGCTTTCATCAGCTCTTGCCAGCAGCATGTCTGTAATGGAACGCGCAATCCTGCCATTACCGTCATCAAACGGGTGAATAGTAACAAACCATAAATGGGCGATAGCGGCAACAACAAAAGGATCTATATCCACTACATTATTCAACCATTTTAAAAAAGCAAACATTTCATCGGGCAATAACACAGCATCGGGAGCCTGGAAATGTATGTTCTCCCTTCCCATCATACCGGAGATTACCTGCATTGGATCGTTTACCGCATTATCTCTCCAGCCGCCGGTCACGATCTTAGTCATGCCGCTTCTGCCGGTTGGAAACATAGCGGCCTGCCAGCCAAATAGCCGCTCTTCAGTAAGCGTTTTTTATAATTTGAAGTGGCATCCAGCATCATTTCTACCACACCTTCCACGTTACGGTCGATTACAGCTGTGCCTGCATCTTCTATACCCAACCTTCTGGCAACAGAAGATCTCACCACCCCGGGATTCAATACTTCGCCCTCTATTTCGCTGGACTTAACAATATCAAGTGTGATCATGTTGAGATTGGCCTCCACCCGAAGCGGAAACCCTAAATTGCCCATGCGGGATAATAAACGAACCTGTTTTAACCTCAGCTCATTTAATATAGGCTGTAACCGGGCTGTGTCCCAGGTAAAACCGGGCCAGTCCTTTAAATGGTGTATATATGTAGCATGAGCACGCATTTGCGGCGAAAATAGCCCTTATTCGCCGCAAATAAAATTATTCGCCGCAAAATATGCGGTGAATAAGTGTAAAAATTATCAAAATGGCATTATTCGCCGCAAAAACACCTTCTTTTATTGCGGGAGTTATTTAGTATGTGGATCGAAAACAGCTACACCTACCCTGCTGTCGGCGCAGCCATAATATAAAAACCATTTGCTTTTAAAATACACCACCAGTCCTTCTATAAAAACAGTGCCTGCCGGGTACTGGCCACTTTTTTCAAAAGGCTCGGTGGGCACAAAAAAGGCTGATCGAGACGACTGATCACTTTGGAAGGATTATTCAAATCGAACAAAACCTGGCCGGCCGCATAGGTATTGGCGGTATAATTGGTATCGCGATCTTTATTGCCTTTATTTTTACCGTTGTACAATACCAAAATGCCTTTATCGGTTACCAGGGCAGGCGGACCACATTCGGTTAGGTCGCTATCGAAATAACCGTTTCTGGGTTTTACAATCATATCGAGCTTACCGTCTTCACCGAGCGTTGGTGTCCAGTTAACCAGGTCATCGGAAACAGCAATATTCATAAAGCGCTCTCCCCAATACATCATATACTTACCATTGACTTTCGTAATTACCTGTTTCCCTTTTTCAAGTTTCGTTACCACAGAGCCAGACTTACAAAACATATCTTTGAATTTGCCGTTATAAGCTTTGGCAAAGGCAGGCCCATGCTTGGTCCATTTAACCAGGTCCCTGGAAGTAGCCACGGCCAGGCGGGCCACTTTGCGGTTCCATTGCGTATACAGCATCACATACAATCCCTCTGCAGTAACGGCGATACGTGGATCTTCACAGCCACCCGGCCACTCATTTTCTTTTTGCCCGTCGTCATCAGGATAAAAACCGGTTTGGGGCTTTTCTTCATAACAATACCATCCTTGCTTTCGGCGAGGCCCAGCCTTGATGTACGTTTGCCAATACCCTTGCCCGATTCATCTTCGGCACGGTACAACACGCACACCTTATTATTCTTTACGACTGCCGCGGGGTTGAACACATCTCCCGCCTCCCAGGCCAGGTTTTTGCGGCTCATGGGATCAAAGAACAAGGTTTGTGCATTGGGCACTATAATAGGATTAACGCCTGCGGGCCTTACAAAAGGTCCCAGTGCCCAGCCGGGTAACTGCTGTGCCGTAGCAGTAACTGCTGCGGATATAAAAACAGCCGGCAATATCGCTCTTAAAAAAACCTGTTCATATCATATATTTATTATGATCTGTGGCTACCCACCCTGTTGATGGTTGGGGTAATACCAATTATAACTTTAATTGGAGTGCCTTTGTATTAAAAGCCTCTACCGACAATCCCTTTACCTGGCTCCAGGCTTTTTCGCTTACTTCCAAAGTAACGGTACGGGCTTCTCCCGGTAGCAGCGAAAAGAAATTATCCGAATAAAATACAGCAGGTATAACCGCATTGGCTTTATCGGTTAACCGAACCTGTGTAAAAAATGAGATTTTATCCGATACATTCTTCACCTGCATATCGAGCCATACTTTACCGTTCTGCACACGTTTTTTAACGGCTCCAGTTAGTTGCGCCTCTGGCAACTTGTTGATATCGGAGAAGCCGGAAACAGCAGGACCGGTAATTGTCCAGGCGCCTTTATAAGCATCCTTTGACCGCCAGTAAAACGCTTCGCCTACTTCTTTACCAGCCGGCGATTTCAGTGATAGTTTTATGAAATGCACCTGAGTTAAGCTATCGCTGAAGGATAACTGCAGTGCATCTTTTACGGTACCATCGGCCGGTATCGATATCTTCTTCGAACCGGTATATACCAGCTTTGAGTTGATATCATAGATACGGGCCTCAACAGTATGATCGGGGAAGGCTTTACGGTAATCGTTATATACGGATACGGTATTTTTAAGATAATCGAACTGCGGATGCAGCGGCGCCAGGCCGTTTTGTGAATAGTATAGCGCAGCCGTAGGTCGTAAATACCAATCGTACATTCGGCTGGCCGTTTGAGGTAGCGGACTGTTATTATACCAGAACAAAAACCCCGAGGCAAAGCGGTCGCCCCAGCCAAACTTATTGTAATTCCATACTTCGCCAATAGCCCTGTAGTTCAGCGCGCCCACCAGTTGTGCTTTTTAGCGTATTCTTCAATAGAACGGGAGGGGCCAAATTCATTAACCGCCTGGCGGTATTTGGTAGTGATATTATGAAAGCCATTACCATCGAGGTAGTTCCACACCGAATCATTAATGGGCCAGAGATCTTTTGCGGGCATCATTTCTTTTAGCGACTCCAGTAGCGGCAAACTAGGTGTGCCATACTCCGGATTAAACCCATCTACACGGCTGCCTCTTGGTGAGGCTGTATTCTCAAAATATTGCATCGGGTTCTCATACTTATAGGGACTGCCATCATGCACACCACAGCATTCGGATTGCTCCTGGTAGCCGATGGTTGAATCCAGGGCAAATATCCGGGCCTGCGTGCCCGGTATTTCTTTCGACTCATTAGCCGCCACGTAGTAAGCCACTGAAGGATGCGAACGGATGCGTTTTACGGTAGCTTCCAGGTTTTGAAAATAAAGGGCGGTATCAGCCGGGAAACGCGTATCGCCTGTGATCCAGAACTCGTTCCAAACCAACAGTCCCAGCTCATCGCATGTCCGGTAAAATTCGTCGGACTCTGCTATACCGCCGGCCCATAACCGAACCAGGTTAAAGCCTCCCTGGCGGGTATACCTAAGCTCCGTACGCGTTCTGTGAACGGATCCGCGCAGCATGGCTTCGGGCACCCAATTGGTGCCTCTTACGAAAACAGGATGTCCGTTTACTATAAAGCGCCGCGACTTATCGGGTGTTGACCGGTCTGTTTGTACCTGCCTTATGCCAAAACGGGTCTTAAGCTGGTGACTGACGATTTGATCTTTTTCAAATTGAAGCGTTAACTCATACAGGTGTTGCCCGCCTTTATTGATGGGCCACCACAACTTTGGATTTTTGATCTTCAATTGCGGGTAATCGGCCGGGCGAAATACCACCTGCCGGGTTTCGCCGGGTTGCAGCACCAGGCTGGTCTCAAAGCGGATATTAGTACCGGCAATCGTACCGGTAAGGTTCCCCGACTGGGGCTGCTGCGTGGCATTACTTACTTCTACTGATATTGTTTCCATAGCCACCGTGGTATCGGGTAAGGGCAGATAGGTTTGAACAAAAGGATGTGCCAAAACTACATCGCCGGTACTATACAATTCCACATCGCGCCAGATACCGGTATTGCGGTCGCGCGTACCGTCGGGCACCGAAAAGTCCCAGCCCACCGACATTAGCATGGAGACATTCTTACCCATTTCTCCATCTCCCCCATTATTATTTTCACCCACCGCACCGGTACGCTTATTATTATTACGAAACAGGTCTCCGGGAAAGTCCACCGGCTTTACCTCCACAGCTACTACATTATCTCCATTGCGCTGCACGATATCTGTCACGTCGAAAACGGCAGGCTGAAACATACCAGCCATGCTACCCAGCTTTTTACCGTTTAGCCAAACTCCTGCCTTATAATTGATCCCGTGAAACTTGAGCCATATTTTTTTGCCTTTTAAAGTTTCCGGCACTTTAAAGGGTTTCCGAAACCAGTAATGGTAGAAATCAGCCCCGGCATCGTGGATATCGGGTATCAACCCGCGCGAACGGCGGTTATTATCTCCGAAATAGGGCTCGGGGTATACTTTATTATACACCAGGCTATTTAAAACCGTTCCGGCACTATGGCCGGCAACCAACCATTGGCAGCATTGCCTACTGATGATACCTGTTCGCCTGCGCCGCCCTCGCTGAACTTCTTCATCGACCAGGAACCCTTCTGTACTGCACTACCTGTTGAGTTGAGGGAAACAGATTGCATAGATGAACGGTCCATTTCATACAACGCCTGTTGTGCCTGTGCCTTTACTAGTGATGCGAGCATGGTACCCATCAGTATACCACTCCATATTTTCTTCTTCATTATAAGTCATCCTTTTTTACGGCATTGGCCGTAGTTAGTAATTGGTTGAGATAGCCGGGATAGCTATCCTTATCGTTTGAACCATCTCCCCTGGTAATACTGTCGCCAAAACAAACAATGGAACTAGTGGGAAGTTGGTTATATACAATGCAATCATAAACCGCCAGCGCCATAAACCGGTACCCATTGGCCGTAGGATGAATACCGTCCGTTATGTTTGCATTTTGCTCATTGCGGATCAGCGAATCTCTGCCTGTACCTACTTTACCTACAGCCATGAACCGTTGTTCGATATCCAGCAGTACGGCTTTGTATTGTTGGGCAACCTTCCTGATAGTATCATTGACCTGCCTGCGGCGGCGACCAACCACTCCCTCGGGCTGATAAAACGCTGCCGGGTGACGGGTAAGCAGGTAGGGCTCATAAGCCGGCAAAATAGTCATCATTAATAAATGGCTGCCTGATGCAGTAATGCGGCCTGCAATGACTGACAGGTTTTTTTCGTAGTCTGCCAGTGGCACATGCTTTACACTGTTCATATCATTGGTGCCTGCCATTAATATGGTAAGCCTTGGGCGATGGGCCAGGCAGTCTTTTTCTATCCGCTTTAATAAATCTACCGTATTATTACCCCCGATGCCGGCATTGATCACCGGTAAACCATTTCCAGGCTCCGGGTGTGTAGGAATGAAAGTGTCTTCGGCAGCTGCGGGTAGCATACCACCCAATACAAGGCCACCCACACAACCCATAGTTTTTTCCAGAAATTGTCTTCTCGATGAATTCATTACCGTTTATTAGAGGATTTTACCGGAACAAATAAAACAGCATCTGCAGCGATAGCACCGTTAGCGCCGGCGTTCGAAACTTCAACATAGGCTTTCTTGCCCACGGGTAATTTATACATTCCAAGACTCACCCATTCTCCGGAAGTTTGCCCCGTAACCTGTATATCTTTAGCCTGGAGTGTTTTTACCAGATCTTTAGTACCATCAAAAACCTTTACGGTTATTTGAGCGGATGCCTTCTGCAATCTTGGATAGTAAAAATAAACCGCATAATTGCCGGCCCGGGTAACGGTGGGCGCAAACTGTACCGATGCTTCCGTTCCTTCTTTATTCACCAAAAGCGTGGGGCCGTAGCCTCCTGCTGTTTCTTTTTCCCATTGTCCTCCTATGATTTTTGCCTCCGCATCATCTACCAGTATTTCAGCAGCAGTTCCATCAGCCAATGGATCGTCTTTTAAACGCTGTTGCAGCAACTGTATATCTACATCCTGAACACCGGTTTTACCGTCAATAGCCATAGACGCCGCTGTAGCTGCAGACTGTGCCAGCACCATGAATACCGGCTCCATGCGAATGGATCCGTAAGCAATATGGCTGGCAGATAAACAAACCGGCACCAGCAGGTTAGTACATTCTTCACGCCTGGGTGTTATGGAACGATAAGCTACCGGGTAGGGCTGTATACCTTTAAGCTGTACATCGCCCTCATTCTTTACCATACCATTTACCACAATACGTTGTGCGTTATGAGAGTCCATGGTGTAAGCAGCCATACCTACACCATCGTTCACCACTTCTTTGCGCTGGCAATTGGCTTGTGTCATCACGTAAGCGCCTGTCATACGGCGCGCCTCCCGCACATAGAGCTGGGGCGTCCAATGACCCGTGGCTTTATATTCATCTTTGGGGTATCCCCATTGCAGCATCTGTTCGCGAACAGGCGGCGGCATACGATTATCATTACCTATAAAATACAACAACCCTTTTGTGTAGCTGACATGATCTTTAAAAATCTTTTCGCGGGTAGCATAATCGCCATTAGGGTAATCGTAATTCATACCGATCATATCGGTAGAAAAAGGCCCCTGGTTATTGATATCTGTTTTACCGTTGGGCATACGATCCATTTTAAGGATTTGCCCTAGGTCTTTGGTAGGCTTCACCGACAAATAACGCAATAGCAATTCATAGCGCGCTGGATCATAATCTGCCGGACGTGTGACAGGCAACCTGTTGGCAGGCACATTGGTTAAACAGATACGAAAATTATAGGCTTGTATCTTATCATCGCCCGAACCGCTTTCCTGCAAAGTACCCTTGCTGATACCCCAAAGCAGGCCGCTTTCAGGCTTACCCGGTATCCTGTAAGGATCAACCCCTTCGGGAAACTGGTGCTTGTCTTTTAACTGAACACCGTTTACGGTTTCATTATAAAGACTGTTGGGCTCCCGCCCCGTGGTATAGCTCACACCCGCTTTTGCCATCAGGTCTCCTTCATAAGAACAGTCGATAAACTGTTGAGCCTTCAGTGGAACCAACCCGCCTGATCCATCAGTATTTTCAAGATGAACGGCCTGTATCACCGTGCCCGCCTTATCTACTTTATTGAGGCGCTTGCCATATAGCACTTTTACACCCGCTCTTTTTATATAAGCCAGGAAAGCAGCTTCGGCAACACCTGGTTCAAATATCCATTGTTCAAACCTTCCATAGTGCTGCCCTATACGCCTGTAAAAATCACGGGCAAGGCCGGTTACCACATATTTATTACCGATATCTGTAAAGCCAAGTCCGCCCGAAGACAATCCGCCCAATCTTTGCCCGGGTTCAACCAATACTACTGTCTTTTTTTGAAGCGCCGCCGTATAGGCTGCTATTACACCTGCGGATGTACCGCCATACACACAAACATCTACATGAGCAGGCACCTGAAAAGCCTGGCCTTTTATTGCAAAAGATACCAGGATGGCTAAAGCAAACAGAACTTTCTTCATACGCATTTTTAAAATCCGATAACCGCTTAGTGAACGGATTACCGGGGTTCGGGGTTGTTGACTGTGGCGAAATTACTTTCCCAGAAGCGCCGCAGCACACCAAAGGTAAGGTGCCTGTCCATGAAAATCGCCGGCGTTCCGCGGACGATCATGATAATGTTGTTTATCGTTCTTTTTACCGGTACCAATACATACTTCTGTTACATTACTACGCGCATCGATATAAGGAATCATCGCCATCCAGGCTTTGCGGGCAGCGGCACCGTACTCAGCAGCATCTAACCATCCCTGCTGAATGCCCCTTATAAAAGCGTAGGTAAACATAGCCGTGCCGGAGGTTTCGGGCCAGAAATCGGGTTCATCAATCAACTGATTCCACATACCGCCCGGGCTTTGATGCTCTTTCAGGCTTTTCATCATCGTTAAATACCCCTGCATAATGCGGGGACGATCTTTGTGATCTTTCGGTAAAGCGCTCAGCAGATCAGGCATCCCTACTGCCATCCAGCCATCACCCCGGCCCCAGTAATAAGGCACATCCGGAGCATGAAAGAACAAACCATTGGGACGCTGCAATTCATCGAGGTACATAACCATTTCTTTCGCCGCCCGGTCAATATACTTCCGGTCGCCGGTTACTTTGTAAGCCTCATTTTGCACTACAGTGATCATATACATATCATCGATCCAGAGCCGGGTTTGCCAGGAAAATCCTTTACCAGCCCAGGCTTTTTCTTCTTTATTGGCATTCGCTGGCAACTCCCACTGCGTATCAGCATAAGCCAGGCCCATTTTGCGATAACGCTCATCTTTAGTTACCTGGTATAATTTCAAGGCAAGGCTTCCAAACATATTATAATCCACGTGATTCATGGGTGGCAACAATGGCTTTTCTCTATCAAAAAATGGTTCAAATTTATCCTGCAAAAGCTTGATCAGCTTTTGGTCTTTGGCCTTTACGGCATAATCCAGCGCACCATTCCAGGTACACACCTCAGCATAGTGAATGTATCTGGCCGCATACAGGTCGTGCCTCCCGTCTATAAAATGATAGGCCAGGCGCTTGCCTATATCCTGTGGTGCGAAATTCTTGGGAAAACCTGTTAAAGCCGAAGACTGGGCCACCAGGATCCTGCAAGAGCAAAGGATCAGTAACGATAAAAGGATTTTTTTATACATGTGATGATTGGGGATTGACTTGTTTTTTTCCTGTTTTTATTCATAAAAATCATGCTGTAGCTCCAGGTTGAGCCCAACTACTGTTCTATAGCATAATAGATTGCAGCAATCTTTGAGAAAAGCATTTAAAAGTACTGGCACACTATTGGCGTATACATTATGGATACTTGCAGCAATCGGCATTCTTTTTCTTTTCCCTTGTTGTAAAGTAAAAGAACATCCTTTACAGGCAGTATTCAAGTTTTTGCTCAATTGTCTCAAAATGCATGCTTTTTGATGCAAATACGGCAGCTTAAATAGTTACATTTGTTAGAATTAAACCTTAAAACCTTTTCTGAACAATTCGATTCCAACTCATGCCGAAACCTGAAAATTCCGCAGCCGCCTCCACCCTGTTGAACATACTGAAGCTCTCAACAGAAGCCACAGCTATTTACAGTAGCGATCAAATTATCATTGAATACGTCAACGACGCCATGCTGTCCTTTTGGGGTAAAAGCACTGATATTATCGGCATGAAGCTGGAAGAGGGCGTGCCCGAATTGAAAGGTCAGCCCTTTAACAGGATGTTACAGGAAGTGCTGCGAACCGGCGTTACAGATGAAGGTGTGATAGCTGCAGAAACCCTGATCAATGGGGAATTGGTTACCCGCCAGTATGCCTATTGTTATAAAAGAGTTTTGGCGCCCAACGGCCAGGCCCTGATACTTCATACCGCGACCGATGTAACCACGCAGCTGGAAGGCGCCCGCGCTATTGAGCTGGCGAATACCCAGATATTGGCGCTAAATCGTGAACAGCAGTTGAATGAAGAGCTTGCCTCGGTAAATGAAGAGTTACTGGCATCCAATGAAGAACTGGTCCAGACCCGGGAAATGCTGGCTTTGCTAAACGTAGAACTGGAAGACAAAGTAAAAGCAAGAACCGAAGACCTCGCTGCAAGTGAAACCGCACTGAAAGCCGCGAACGAAGAGTTATCTGCCATTAACGAAGAACTGTTTACAATCAATGAAGAGCTCGTAGAAAGCGAACGAAAATTGCAGCAGCTTCTGAGAGAGCTGGCGGGCAGTGAGCACAAGATCAGAAGTATGGTGGCGGGCGCTCCTTTTCCTATTGGCGTATACGTAGGCCGGGAAATGCGCATAGAGCTGGCCAACCAATCTATTATAGATGTTTGGGGAAAGGGCAATGATGTAATCGGGAAAAGCTATCATGAGCTGCTTTCGGAGCTGAAAGGAACAGGTATTTATGAACAGCTGGACCGTGTTTTTATGGAGGGTAAACCATTTCACGCCCGTAACCAACGCATAGATCTTGTGATTAATGGCACCTTGCAGCCGTTTTATTTCAACTATAGTTTTACAACGTTGTATGATGATGAGGGGCGTATTTACGGCGTAATGAATACAGCAGCCGAAGTAACCGACGTGGTATTGGCCAAGCAAAAAATAGAGCAAAGCGAACGCAACCTCCACAATATGATCCTGCAGGCGCCCATTGCCATGTGTATTATGCTGGGGCCTCAACATGTGATCACGGTAGCTAATACCCAGATGATTGAGCTATGGGGAAAACCAGAGGAGGAAGTGCTCCATAAACCCGTATTTGATGCTTTGCCGGATGCACGCAACCAGGGACTAGAGGAAGTTCTGGCACAGGTATATACAAGGGGAAACTTTTAGCGCCAATGAAAGGCCCGTCAATTTATTGCGCAACGGTGAGTGGGACACCGTTTACCAGAATTTTGTATACGAGCCCTACCATGACGAAAATGGCAAAGTGCAGGGTGTAATTGCCATAACCATTGACGTAACGGCACAAGTGGTGGCACGCCGGCGTACCGAAGAAAATGAAAAACGCTTCCGATTCCTGCTGAATGCTATGCCCCAACAGGTATGGACAGCTGCGCCTAATGGCAATTTCACTTACCTGAATGAGGTTATGATAAGGGATTTTGACCGGTCATTTGAAGACATTATCAGCCAGGGCTGGGAGGTTTTCATCCATCCCGAAGACCTGCCGGACGCACTCAACAGATGGCAACGCTGCCTGCACAGCAAGCAACAGTTCCTGGCAGAGTTCAGGTTAAAATTCAGCGATGGTAATTACTACTGGCACCTTGCCAGAGCGGTGCCTATGATTGAAAATGGAAAAGTCAGCTTCTGGCTGGGTACGAATACTAATATTCACCGCCAAAAGGTGAATGAAACCATGAAAGATGAATTCATCAGTATCGCCAGTCATGAACTTAAAACGCCATTAACCACTATTAAAGGATTCTTTCAGCTTATTAAACGCGATGTTACCGAGCAAACCAGCCTGGGCAGTTTTGTGATAAAGGCAGAAAGACAACTGGAGCGTCTTTCCCGCTTAATAGAAGACCTGCTGGATGTATCGAAGATCAACGCAGGCAAGATGATCTATAACAAAGAACTTTTTGATTTCAGCGCCCTGATGACCGACACGGTAGAAAGCATACAACATACTACAACAACGCACCAGATTGAATTACATTCAGATTGTTCTATTGAGTTCTACGGCGATCAACTGCGTATTGAGCAGGTGTTGATCAACCTGTTGAACAATGCCATCAAATACTCTCCCGGAAGCCGCAAAATCACGGTAAGATGCACGATTGAAAATAGCAACCTGGTAGTTTCAGTAGAAGACCTGGGCGTAGGTATAGCAGAAGAGCACCTCAAAAGTCTTTTTGACCGCTTTTACCGGGTAGATAATTCTTCCGCACGTTTCCAGGGACTGGGATTAGGTCTTTTTATCGCGAATGAAATTGTGAAAAGACATGGGGGTAGCTTCTGGATCGAAAGCCAGCCAGGTGACGGATCTACTTTTTCTTTTCTCTTACCGCTAAACGGCACCCAGGAGTTTACCGATAAAGCTACCGATCACGAAACCTATTATGAAGGCAGCTTTATTCGCATACATTACCGCGAACAGGAGGCTTACTTGGATGTAGAATGGCTGGGCTACCAGAACTATGACTCTGTTGTAAAAGGATGTGGCATTATGATGGACCTGATGCAGAAAAACAATTGCTATCACATACTGAACGACAACTCGCTGGTAAAAGGTAACTGGTCCGAAGCTTCGGACTGGGGCGCTTCCGTATGGTTTCCGGCCATGGCAGATGCAGGACTTAAAAAATTTGCCTGGATCTACTCGCCCAGTACTTTTAGCCGGATAGCTGCTAATAAAAGTCTGCCCTCCGATTACGAAGCTGTACAGGTGGCTTTTTTGATAATAAAAGCAACGCGTTAACCTGGCTGCTGTCATAAATCAGCCAGCTTTTACTCAGTACGCTTTCTATCTTTTTCTTTACATTGCACCCATGATTCCAACCATCCACCAGATATTAGAGATTGAGAAATTTTTTAACGAAATAAATATACCTACCGTAGTCAAACTCGATCAGGCATCTACTCAAACCAATGCCCCCAGGTTTGTGCAAGAGAATATTGAGCTGTTAAAAAGCAATGCATTAAATGCGGTTGCTGCAGGACTTTGCTACAGCAGGCTACAGGCCCTTAAAGCTGCGATCCTTGACCCGATAAAAGCATAAATGTACCACCGGGTAGCATCGTCGAAAAGCGATGTAATCAGAAAACCGCAACCCGGGATGCAGGTTGCGGCCACCTACCACTACGCTTATCGTCTAAAGTGCAACTGCCAAATGCACCATAACCCGGTCTTGGGCTTTTACAATACCACTGGCCAGGTTTTGGGACAAGGGTGTTTGAAAATTAGCGCCAACGGCAAATTTTCCAAAGGCTGTTTCCAGGCCAACTGTGCCCATTAATAAATTCCCACCGGATGTAAGAACCCTGATATTTTCATCCCGATCGGTTTGCGAGGTTTCATACTGCACGCCCGCATTGGGTGCAATCATCACCTTACTTTTAGTACGAAATTTATAATAAGCCTGCGCGTTTAAGCTCGCTTTGTCACCGTATTGGTAATCGAACCGGTTGGCTGTATTTATTTTGTAATTCCCGTTTAAATTAACCCCCGCATCCTGCAACCTTACGTCATACATTGCATTGACATTAAAGTCGTAACTACCGGTTCCCAATTGAAACAGGTTGGCGCTTTGCGCATTATCGGCGCGGTCGGCAGGGTTATACTTACCTGTTGCCAGCTTTACACCGCCACCCAGCCAAAGGCTTTGTACTAACAGGTTGGTGTTGCTGGCTCCCGATATAGTATTGCGCGAATTCAGCAGTTGATAAAAACCAAACAAGCTAATATCGCCTATGCCATTTTTTGCTGTGGTAGTGCCCTGATTAGACTTCTCATTAAAACTATAAGGCAGCACGGCCATTACCCTTATATGATCGTTCAGGTTCCATCCGCCCCAGGCCTCGGCTATATTGTATCGCTCTTTGGTAGTGAGCGGCGTATTGGCCCCTCCTACTCCAACATGTGATATTACCTGGTTATACCGGTATCGCACGCCTACAATATGTTTATAGAAATCGGGCAGGATACCGATATAATTATTACCGGCCCCGCAACCGCATATATCGCAGGCCAATGAGGTTAGAGAAAAACTACATGCTATTAAAATATGGACTATTTTTTTCATAAATAATTGTTGATTATCACTTCCGTTAGATTGTTCATTTCCTGTTGGCACCAGACGCCTCGGGCAAGGGCTGCAAATTGCTGTTTACAGGCGGCACTGCAGAAGCCGAATAGCTGTCCACTATAGACCAATGTATCCGTTACACCTGCAGTTAATGGCATACCACAGCTGGTATCTCTATCAGAAACAAAACTCAAATAACTCAGATCTGAATCTGAATGATCGTGCGGCTTTACCTTCATGCTGCTATTCACATGATGATGCTGTTCTGATTGATCAGGAGCTGTATTTGTTGATCTGTCACCATTGCATCCATAGAACAGAATGGCTAACACAATCATGTTTAGTATCCTTTTCATATAAATAAATTATTGCTCAGACAAAAGCTTATTATTAATAAAGCTTTTATCATTCAGTGTATTTAAAAATGCCAAGACCTGTTGCTTTTCTGTTGCAGACAATGCCAGGTTGTTTTGCAGCACGGGATCGAGATTAGGCGTATGTTGTATATTATTGCTATACTGATCTAACACCGCATCCAGCCTGATAAAACGGCCATCGTGCATATAAGGGGCGGTATAAGCCAGGTTGCGTAAACTGGGTACTTTAAACTTATACCGGTCTGCTTCATTCAGGGTAATATCATAACGCCCCATATCGTTGTTGGCGCCAATACCAATGCCATTATTCCGGAAACTATTATCAGTAAACAAGGGCTCTTTATGACAGCTCCCGCATTTCTGCTGAACCAGCTTATAACCTGCCGCCTCTTCGTTGGTAAAAGCAGCGTTACCTATCTTTTGCACTACGCTGTCGTACTTACTTTCGGCACTAACGCACATGATCATAAACTGCGACAAGGCTTTCATGAAATTGGCCGTTGTGATCTGATCGGTACCGAAGGCTTTTTTAAACAGGGCCGGATAAGCTGAATGGGCATGCAGCTTGCTGATCACGTTGGCGAGAGACTCATCCATCTCCTCATGTGTTGTGATAGGAACAATGGGTTGCAGGTCCAAATCGAAAACACCGCCGTCCCACATAAAAGCAGGCATCCAGGCCAGGTTCATGATCGGCGGACTGTTTCGCTTGCCGAGGCGGTCATCAATACCATGACTTACGTCGTGGCCATGCTGGGTAAATGCCGATGACTGTATATGGCAGCTACCACAGCTGATCGTGTTATTTCTAGACAAGCGTGGCTCGTAGAAAAGTTTTCTTCCCAGCTCAAAGGCTTCCTGCGTAACCGGATTGCCCGATATGTTATAAGTAAGTTCGGGAAAATGGGCCGGCTTTCTAAATCCTGCAAATAAAGATCCCGGAACCAGCTCATCTTTACTACAGGCAATAATCACTATCATAATGGACAGGATTACGCCGATCTGCTTAGTTCCCATTGGCTTAATTTTCGGTATGATCATGGGTAAACATTGCCGTAAAATTGTTAGCCACTTTTACACTAAAGTCGCTAAACATAACCTGCGGATTGGCAGCTATACTTACTGGGTTAGTGCCACTTAATACTTTATCAATATCGACGAAGAAGTGAATATTGGCGCTCCTGTTGGTACGAACCTGGGCGATACCGCGGGCAGTAAGATCTACTGTGATGGTTTTAATATTATTGATCGTCGGCGCTGAGTATCCTCCAAATCCCCCGATATGATATCGATACTTATTAGCACCGGTGGGATCTAAAGGAGCCTGAGGACTTGTGCCTTCCATTTTAAAAAATATATAACCGCTATTCCATCCCCAGTACATACCACTTTCCATGCCACCGGCAGGATCCAACACCCCGGTTCTTTTGCTTACATCCATGGTGCTTCGAAGACTATCCACACCAAGTGTAAATGTTATTTTTGAGTAATCTCCCTCAGGAACTTTTACATGCGCAAAACGGGAATCAGGATTTGCTTCGCTGATTAAAAAATAACTGCTATCCTGCGGAACGGTATAGCGGGTACCATTTGCTTTGGTAACCACTATATTGCTGATAAAATATTGCAGTAACTGTATTGTATAGTTTTCGCCGGTGCTGTTTTTATAGCTGGTTGTATTGAGAATCAAATTCTGTCCTCCCACGATATTATCAAACTCAACAGATAAAGGCGCGAGGTTTTCCTGGTTAAATTCTGGTTCGGTAACATTTTTTTACAGGATAATAAAGTACTTAATAAAAGCACCGCCCATGCGAATTGCATTTTATGGATCATTTTTAACGGATATTAATAGTAAGAAAATAGATGCTATGCCCTATCGCAGGCATATACGAAGAGCAAGTTGCAGCTGTATCAGTAATAGCCTATATAGCAGCCATCACTGATACATTAAAAATTAAAAACCGGCATCAGACCAACATCGGCCATTATACCGGAAAACATATGGAATCAGGCGCAGGGCGGGCGGAATACGGAACGTGGCATTTTAATTTCAGTAGCAGAACCCTGTATATAAAAATACCGGGGTACTATAAGCGCTACATGATGGATGGCTGGAAAAAAATGTTTTGACGACAAGCTATAATCGATCTTGGGGGCAGCTTTCTCTGCCTCCTTTTGTTTTTTAGTTTCCTCCTCCTGTATCTTTTTAGCCAGCTGGCACTTGCCATTACATTTAAGCATGGGACGTGCTTTGTTAATACAGTTCTTCGCGTATTTCTCCAGGTTTATTTTATAGTCTACCCATAGCCACACATTCCCAAAAGATTGGGCTGCAAATACAACTAACAATATGGTTACTAAAAAGAATTTCACTGATTTTTGCAAAATTACCGGGTTGTACAGCTATTAGGATTTACATAATCATGACAAATATTTATACGATCCGGCCATTTCGGGCTCTTACCAATGCACAGGTTTTATCTTCTTACACCAATTTACCTGTAACACATCAGCTCTAACTATTGCTCCCCATTGTCATCACCCGTTTCTCCTGAATGTTTCCGGCGTTACTCCTGCATTCTTTTTGAAAAACGTAACAAAATAAGAAAGACTCTCAAACCCCAGCTGACCGGCTATTTCGCCCACTGATAAATTCGTATAATGTAGTAGCCGCCGGGCTTCAGTATAATTCGATTCCTTATAAGCTCACCGGCAGTAATGCTCCTATGTTCCTGGCAAAGCTTGTTCAGGTAATTAGTACTGATATATAATTGTGCCGCGTAAGCTGCCGGCGTTTTTAAACGGCTATGCTGTTCTTCCACCATCCGTTCAAATTGTATCACTTTCTCGGAGGTTGCTCTTTTCTTTTCTGCAATCAGAGGCAACTCAATACAACGTTCCAGTTCAATAAGGATGATGTTCAAATAAGATCTCAGCACCTGTTCATCACGTTGCCCCTGGTACTCAGCAAGCATTAAAGCCACCAGGGCATCCCATTTTGCAGCATGCTCCCCTCCAAGGCCTAGTTCAGCTTTGGCCTCCCTATTCAAAAAGGCAAACCTTTGCAATACATTGCTATTATATCGTAAAGAAAAAAAAGTTTCTGCGAAGCAGATGATACTACCCGCAGCACTGCTGCCTACATCCACCTGAACGATACTGCCTGGTTTGATACAAATAACATTTGCCGGTGTAAGGGGCACAGTCTCATCATCTATGAGCATGTGCCCACCCGGCTCTTCTACATGGACCAAAGTATAAAACATTTGTTTATGAGGCGATAACAGGTGCGGATAATCATTAAGAATACCACCTAAACCACCCATCCAGAAGAAGGTTTTATCCGTAGCAAAAACATCGACAGTATACACAGGTATCATATCTGATTTTGTACCCATGTAAAATAATTTTGATTAACACTATTGATATAAAATGCTAACCAACCAGAATCGGCGGCTTAAGAATGGAAGATGGCAGGCCTTTTAATAAAGTAGCATCTACCGGAAGAGAAAATACAGCGCGGCTACCTGCTATACTAACAGGCGTTTCAATAGTCACCTTGCGGTTATCGTAAAAAGTACGGTTCCGTTTAACTTCAAATCAGTGGTATCCTGTTGCTGCTGTTCATGCTCGCTCAGCTGCTCTTCGAGATAGCAGGACCCTTTACAAAGAGGAATGGCATCAAACCGGTTAATACATAAGTTTTCAGAAATATAGTCCCTGTTTAAATGAAAAGCGGCTAATATAACCAGGCCACTCAGCGCCTGGAACAGGAAGGCTCCCAATAGTAATATGAGGACAGTTTTTTTCAAACGCAGCGAAGGTACACTAAAATTGCTCCCGGAGCAACCGTTTAATATCTGCGATCAAACGATCGGTTTCTTCAGGCCGCAAGCTGTTATATACACCGCGTATATGGCGATCCTTATCTACCAGTAAAAAACCGCCGCTATGTACAAAACCACCGGGAGCCCTACTATCGGGATGTGCAGCCGAATAATAAGATTTTTCAGCCAGCTTAATAATTGTATCGGGTTGCCCGGTCACAAAATGCCATCGGGCTGTTGGCACACCCAGGGCCCGGGCATATGCTTTCAGCCGCGGAATGGTATCCCGTTCGGGATCTATGGTATGCGACAGGAATAATACCCGACTATCGGTTGCATAAGCATCATATACCTTTTTGAGCTCCATTGTCATAACCGGGCAAATAGTAGGGCATGATAAAAAGATAAAATCGGCTATGTATATTTTGTTTGTAAAACTGGCATTTGTTACCGGGCTGCTATCCTGGTTAATAAAATTAAAATCGGCAATACGCGGATATATCTTCTTATCTCCTACCATTGTTGCTTCGCCCAGTATGGGCAAAGGATCCTGGTTACTTCCACAGGACGCCAATATTAATATAACACTACAGATGAAGAAGATGCGCTCCATATGATAAAAGTAGACAAAATACATCTTCTTATGATAGATGAATTTTATCCATAAATTAGGGGGATTGTCCCTATTATATCACCCTTTGCGGGGTTTTAGGCACTTATATCAGGCAATGTTACAATTATTTCATCCCTTGCGGGACTGATATATAATTGAGCGCTTAACAATTCACTCACCCAACCGCCCTGGCCCAATATCGATGATCTTCTCCCCCTATATCCTTGCCAAACATCTGTAAAAAAGCAGCAGGCTTTCGCCTGCCACCAGATTGATTAAAATAACAGTTCTACATTTATAGTTTCCCGGGCCTCGCGCGCTGCAGCAACCATGTTCTCCAGCGCTATTTTTGTCTCGGGCCATTTGCGTGTTTTCAGACCGCAATCGGGATTAACCCATAAATGCTGCGCGGGCAACAAGCTGGCTGCTTTGGTCAGGAGACTAGTCATTTCTGCCACAGAAGGCACCCTTGGTGAATGAATATCGTATACACCCGGACCTATTTCATTGGGATATTTAAAATGAGCAAATGCCTGCAGCAGCTCCATCTGCGAGCGGGATGTTTCAATAGTGATTACATCTGCGTCCATAGCGGCAATATGCTCAATAATATCATTAAAATCGCTGTAACACATGTGTGTATGGATCTGGGTTTGATCGGCTATTCCACTAGCCGCAATACGAAATGCCGTGACTGCCCAATTCAGGTACTCCGGTTGATTGGACTTCCGTAGCGGCAACCCTTCCCGCAGGGCAGCTTCATCGATCTGGATGATATTAATACCGGCTTTTTCAAGTGCTACTACCTCATCCCGGATAGCCAGTGCGATCTGGTTGGTGGTCACACTTCGCGGTTGATCATCGCGAACAAAAGACCACTGTAGAATAGTAACCGGCCCCGTTAGCATACCCTTCATAGGCTTGTTAGTTTGTGCAGCAGCAAAGCGGCTCCAGCGAACGGTCATATCCTGCGGGCGACTGATATCTCCATAAATAACCGGTGGCTTTACGCAACGGCTGCCATAACTCTGTACCCAGCCATTTTTTGTAAATAAGAAACCATCCAGCTGCTCACCAAAATATTCTACCATATCATTCCGCTCAAATTCTCCATGAACCAATACATCGAGCCCGATAGACTCCTGCCAGCGAATGGCTTCGACAGTTGCCTCTTCAATAGCCAGTTCGTATTGCTCAGTGCTAAGATCGCCTTTTTTATATTGAGCTCTTAACTGCCTTATATCATCCGTTTGAGGAAAAGAACCAATGGTAGTAGTAGGAAAAGCAGGGAGTTGAAGACGCTTTCGCTGCAGTTCCTGCCTTGCAGCAAAAACACTTTTTCTTGTGGCATCTGCGGCTGTAATGGCCGCCACGCGATCCTTCACTGATTTTTTATGCGCTTTTTCTGACAGGCTCCTGCTTTGAATCGCTTCCTTATTGATCTGTAAAAGATTATTGGTACCCTCAACAATCTGTTTCAATGCCGTCACTTCATCTAATTTTTGCCTGGCAAAAGCCATCCAGTTTTTAATCTCCGGATCAATGGTATTTTCGGGATCCAGGTCGATGGGACTATGCAAAAGGGAGCAGGATGGAGCGATCATAATACGATCACGACCTATCTTATCAATAGCCTTGTTAATAAACGATATTGATCGTTCATAACAGTTCTTCCAGACATTTCTTCCGTCAACAACGCCCAGGGAAAGAATAAGGTTATCGGGTATAGTAGCAAGAATTGCGTCTAATTGTTGAGGAGCCCTCACCAGGTCAATATGTAAAGCAGCTACCGGAAGGTTCAACGCCCACTGTGCATTATCTGCCAACGCTTCAAAATAAGTGGCAACCAGGATTTTCACCCCGGCTATTGATTTAGCAATCTGCCGATACGCCCACTCAAAGGCTTCCTTCTCTTTATCAGAAAGATCCAATGCTAAAAATGGTTCATCCAGCTGTATCCATTCGGCGCCCAACTGTTTAAGCCGGGTCAATACCTCTACATAAACAGGTATTATTTTCTTAATCAGATCTATCTTTTCAAAACCGGCTTCCTTCTCCTTGCCAAGTAGCAAATAGCTTACAGGGCCAATCAATACAGGTTTTGCCTTTTCGCCCAACAGCGCTTTAGCTGCCACATACTCTCCAAATACTTTTTCGGAAAATAATTTAAACTCCTGCCCCGCGGTGAATTCAGGTACAATATAATGATAATTGGTGTCCAGCCATTTGGTCATTTCCATTGCCGTGATATCCAGCCCATCTTTCTGGTAGCCTCTTGCCATAGCAAAATACAGATCCGTTTCCCCATTGGCTTTTACTTCCGTTAATACCGGAGCATACCGTTGGGGAATAACTCCCAACATCAGGCTCATATCCAATACCTGGTCGTAATAGCTAAAATCATTACAGGGTATTAGTTCAATACCTGCCTGAAGCTGCGTTTGCCAGTTTTCTTCCCTGATCTTAAACGCTGTGCGCTGCAGATCTTTTAAATCAATTTTACCTGCCCAATACTGTTCGCAGGCTTTTTTCAATTGTCTTTGACTACCGATGCGCGGGTAGCCCAGGTTTTGTGTTTGCATTAAAATGTTTTTTAAAATGATTAAATGCATCTACGACCCAATTCGCTGAAAACAGCAAACCTGCGGTGCTTAGAACATTCGATGCTGTTCCATAAAATATGCACGGTTAAAGTTTGTTGCTTTGTCATACGAATGTCCGTTTTACCAAATAAGGCAGGTCTCCTGACTTGTAACATTTCAGTCATCCTTCCCATGCCAGCTATTGGGCACAGTGGACATACATTGACCGAAACCTGTTGTAGCTACTTACAGTTGCGCGACAGTTCATGATTTACACATGATTCCCTATTAATGCCGATTTGCATCGGTAACCCCGTTTAGCTGATGTATACAAAGAGCTACATTCTACTTCCTTCGAATGTGCTACAAAGCTATTCATAGTAGCTTATAATACTACTTATTTAAAATAAATTGGAATAAAACACTATAAAACAATAATTTCACCAGAATATAATAATACTACTACGTTAATAAGATATAAGATTTAGCATTTAAAACTTATAACCTTGCTTTGAGTTGCTGCCTTCATTTACCTAATCCATCAGATACATGGCAATTAACAGCAGGCTCCAAACATATCTTATTGTTAGCAATGGTATGCCTGTAGAAATTTGCGCAACCGTATGCGCAGGTATGAGCTTAAAGCGGTTAGCTGTATTAATAGGTTCCTGTTAAAAAGCAGGATTGTCTGCCCCGTTCCACCCCTTTAACAGCAACTGCAATAAGGTTGCAGCTTAACCGGATTGTAATCAGCCTATTACCTTTACAATCCTTATAATATATGCCTGCTGATTATTTGCCTATTTACCATAACTGCTATCAATAAAGGCTGTGATCCTACCCTGGCTGCCATTTTTCACCATACACCCGTACATCATCTCCTCCGGTTAGCGTTTTCCATTATCGATGCAACTCAATACATTTGCCGCCCCTAAAACTCTATGAACAGGAAAAATTATACATTGGCTGTTTTTGATTCAGACAAAGCAATGCTGGAAGCTTGTGCGTTAATACTCAGGGAGCAGGATATCGACATCCTCGCCTTCACCAGTAGCAGCCATTTCCTGGATCAGCTTCAAAGCTCATCGCCATCTGCTATTTTGCTGGACAATTCTATATTACCACATGGAGGGCTGGAAGTATTATATTTATTACAACAACACCCAACGATTAGCAAGATCCCGGTGATTTATATGACAGCAAATGGAACAAAAGGTGACGAAGCCATAAAGGCAGGGGCCAGCTTCTTACTACTGAAACCCTTTGACCTGTTGCAATTAACGGAAACAGTGTTGCAAGCCTGCGGAATCAGTAACAAGAACTGATAGCTTCTTTACTAAGACAGAACAGCTCCGATAAATCGATATACCCGCTTTCTACTCCGAAATATGGTTAACAAAAAACTATCTGTTCCCGGACCTTAAACGTTTGAAAGCGGAAAGTATATATTTTTCCAGCAGGTTAAAAACCAAACCAGCCATCACAAACAAAGACGCCAGGATCTTCCAGAAAGGAAGCGGCTCATTCAGCACCACTGCGGCGCTTAAAAAACCAACAACCGGTATTAAAAGTGTAAACGGCACTACAGCAGCAGTAGCGTAAGAATTTAGCAGAGACCCCCAAATGCCATAGCCCACATGAGTGGATAAGTAAACAATGTAAAGAATAGCTAATACAACAGGCAGGGATATATGTTGGAGAGAACTCACAATACGTTCAGGCCCTTCGATAAAAAATGACAACAGCGCCATAAAAGGGAAAGCTACCAGGTTACCCCAAACCACTAACGAGAGTGGCGACTCTGCATCTACTTTTTTGGAAAACATATTACCTGCAGACCAGGAAAGCGCCGCCAGTATGGTTAAAACCAATCCAACCAGGGAAGACTTATCTCCCATGTGAAAAGCAACAATACCAATCCCTATAAAAGACACCAGGGATCCACATATCTTCCATATACCGGGCCTGTCCGCAAAAAGAACGCAGCAAGCCCCATGGAGAAAAAGACCTGTACCTGTAACACCAGGGATGCGAGCCCGGTTGACAATCCCATATAAATACCGCTAAATAAAAGACCGAATTGCATGACAAAGGTAAAAACACCATACCCTATAATATATTTTAGCGGGGCTTTGGGACGGGGCAGTATAAACACCCAGGGTAATGCGGCAAGGCCAAAACGAACGGCACATAACAACAAAGGCGGAAAACCATTTAGACCATAATGAATGGCAATAAAATTAAGCCCCCAGATCAAAACTGTAAAAAGAGCCAGTAAAAGATGTTTGGTCGATAAATTGATTGCCTTGCCCATTATAATAACCAGAATAGTAGCCGGCAAATTTCCGAAATCCTGCCAGATAAATACAGATACAGTTTTGAATATTTTTATGGATACAGATTTACAAAGCCTGTTTAACGATCTTACCCAGGCGTTTCAAGTCGAACTCCAGGCGATCATCCCACTGTAAAGCAAAATTTAAGCGCATACAATTATTAAACTGGTCGCGTTGGGTAAACATCCGGCCTGGCGCAAAGCTTAATTGCTGCCGTATTGCGGTATCAAACAAATCTGCTGTATCGATACGTGGATCCAGCTCCAGCCAGAGAAAAAAACCACCCTGTGGCTGCGATATCCTGGTATTGGCGGGAAAGTACTCTTCAATCGCTCTTTGAAACTTAAGACAATTTGTATGAAGGGTATGACGGATCGTTCGTAAATGATGATCATACCTCCCAAATTCCAGGAAATCGGCAATTACTTCCTGATATAGAGAAGGCATGGATACTGTTTGCAGCAGCTTCTGCATAATAATGTGCTCCTTGAATTTACCGGGTGCCACCCAACTTACCCTATAGCCAGGCGCCAGGGTTTTTGAAACGCCGCCACACCACATCACTATTCCTTCTTCATCAAAAGCTTTACAGGGTTTGGGGCGGCTGCCTCCGAAATACAGATTCCCAAACAAGTCATCTTCGATCAGGGAGTATGATGGTGTGTCAATAGCTTTACTAACTGTTTCTTGTTCTCATCGGGCATCAGGCTTCCCAAAGGATTGCTGAAATTGTTGACTAGGCAACAGGCTTTTATCTTATGTATCACTTTCTCTAATGCAGCAATGTCAATACCTGTTACCGGGTGCGTAGGAAGCTCGATAATATTTAAGCCCATCGAGCGGACCAGTTGAAGAATGCCGAAGTAGGCTGGACTTTCGGTGGCGATATAATCTCCCGGCTGTGTAACAGCTCTTAAACAATAGAAAATAGCACTCATGGTCCCCGCTGTTGTCACCAGGTCCTCTTCCGATATTTTGCCTTCCAGCACCATGGACCATTTGGCAATGTTTCGCCTAAGGTTAACACTACCCTGCGCCGGCTCTACCGCTGTACCACAGCCCTCCATGCTACGCGTCACTTTTATCACACTTTTGTTCAGCTTGGCAATGGGCAGTAAACTCTGATCAGGAATACCCAAAGAAAACTGCTGGATATTTTTATAGCGTAATGTATCAAAAACTTTATTGATCAGGTCTTCGGGATTTTTTTCCTTAGCCGAAACTCTGGGTTTACTAACAGAGGGCAGTAAAAGCTTTCTTTTAGATGTTTTACTAACAAAGTAACCAGACCTGGGACGCGATTCGATCAGTGACCTGCTCTCCAATTCAATAAATGCCTGCGTGGCAGTATTCAGGCTCACATTATACAGGGTTTGAATAGAACGCAGAGAAGGCAATTTATCTCCTATCCTCAAAGTTTCAGACATGATCTGCCCTTCTATAATTTTTGCGATCTTCCGGTATAAAGTATCCCTGGCCATCCTGCTCTTTTGTTAGAATTTATGTAGTAAGATACTAATTAATTACAAACAGCTATTGAGCCAATTTACCAGGCGCTCATTGGCCTCTTTGTGTTTTTGAGCCTTTGCCTGCCACTCATTTGTTGGGTACTGCTCCCTGGTTAAAGTCATCAGCTGATGCTCCCATTGGTGGCCATTATAAGCCTGATCCATTACAGTCCTGAAAACCGCCTTTCCCGACTCATTTACTGTAACATAAGAATAACCGATCATAGTATTCTTACACCGGGCTGCGTAAAGCGGGCAACCAAAATCTGCAGTCAGCGGCGATGCTTCCGCAGGTTCTACAGCAGCGTCTAATGATAATTGCCGCTTCCGGTAGAGTTCCTTAATTGCACCAAGATCCGGAATACAAACAGGGCTAAAACACAGGTCTGTCAAGGTGGGCTGTATAGAATTTGTCGCTTTCATAACACAAAGCTACATCAGCGAACTAATTAGATACAGATACAGAATGAAGTAAATTTATGGATACAGATTACTAACCCAAACCTCCCGGGTATTTAGTGGGTGCTCAATTCACTCCACACAGCAGCGTCGGTGTTCCTTACAAAATCGGAGATCTGTTTTACTCTAATTCTGTTTTCAGGAATTGGATAGAAGCGGCCTCCGAAAAAAATAAAAGCTTTTCAAATAAAATTTTATAAAACTGTGCTTCACCCACCTTTTGCCTATACTTGTGCAATAACAGCGCAGACACCCCATACATTTCGGGTTTATAACTACCCATCAGCAAAGAGTCCGTATTATTGAGCGCATTAATGTAGGATTTATCCATTGCTATCCGTCCTTGGATTTCTTTCCAGTCTTCACCCGTGGAGCTACCATACCGAACCTCTCCCCCGCTCAACAAAGCGGCCATTCCTTCATTTAAAAACTTATTGAATTTATAGTTGGAAAGAACATAATGTATTAATTCATGTCGGTAGTAACCACCGGCGATCACATCTATAACGGTATTGTTATCTTTTATGAACCTGAACGTTGAGAAATAATTATAAAAATTAAAGTATTCGAGGCTGTTAAAATACCCGTTACCGATAACATATTGTAACTTTTTTGAAGGAGGCATAAAAGCAGGGTACTTATCGCGGATACTTCGAAGCGCCCCCGCAAGATAGATACGAGATTTTTCCATACTGTGCAGATATTTATCCCGTTCTACTGCTTTGACATGAAAACAAATATCTTCATAATCTACTGAAGTATACTCCTGGTTGTAAAAAGGAAACAGTACCTGCTGTTTCTTTACATCTACAGCTACTTTAACCGTACCCTGAAAAAGCTTAATTGCTCCTTGATTAAATTGATAATAGACGTTAACGGAAAATAAAATGCTATCAGAAAAATAGGACTCAATACCAATAATTTCAAAAAGCAGGTTCCGGGCAGTAACGCCCCTATAATGATGGATGCTGCGTTATTCTTAAAAGTTGAATCGGTGTTGATTGCGAATAGCTCCATCTTAAAAAGTGCTGAAGCGTTGCCAAACTTTCATGGACAATTTCGAATGTTTTTGTTTCGGGAACAATCCCCTCAGATTTGCTCCTTCAAGTATTTCAACAAGAGTGACTGTCGGAGCATCCTGGCTCCATCCGGATACTGGCAAATAAACCGTCAGCAAAAAGCACCCTCTTATTAAAAGCTTTCTCATCAGCAGATAATTATAATACCGGTAAGTTAGTTAAAATACGAACGCTTGAAAAATCAATTTCCAACCATTACATTCCTAACCGAAAGTCCTTTACGCTTTTAGTCTCAATATTCACCTCATTAAAATAGCTAACGGTTCCGGTATCCACCGGGCATTGGGCGCTGATACCCAGGAAAATCTTTGAGGGATACTCATTCTTGTACAAACGCGCCAGCTTCCATTTTTATTATCCAGTGAATAATAACTACCCACTGTTTTTGTATCGGAGGAAAGTTTCATGTAGACATATTTTTGCGGAATCAAATCGTGGTTATTGTCATCAGAAGTACCCACCGTTCTTACAGAAACCACCCGGTGATCGCCACTTTCATCCTGCTCAAAACAAAACTTCTGGTACAGATCTTTGCTGCTGTAGATATACAACACGCCGGCGTTATAAGTACCATTAGCCGTAAACTGAGGCGTTACTTTTGCCGTTAATGTAAATGGCTTCGTATTATCTACTGATGACAATAATATGGGGGCTGAATTATTGGAGAGCTTCCCATCAGGATCGGAGAAAAAGTCTTTTTTAGCGCCTACTCTGAACAGTACTTCCCCGGAGCTATCTACCTTAATTAATTCCGCAGCATTATTCAATGATTTATCAAAGCGCGCATTACCTATCCTGATGTCAGCATCAGCAAGTGTGCTATCAACTGCAGTTACTATCTCACCGGTTGGGGTTTCAACAGACTGTGTATTACGCTCCTGGTTGTTGCAGGCTAACAATAACAGCAATGCAGATACAGGTAATGGGCTCAGTATTTTCTTCATGATCGGTTTTAAAGTTTATTTATCTGTTTCAAATGTAAGGCAAAGGTGATTAAGTAGCAGGTAATTACCTTTCGTGACATATAAAAATCGGGGATTGAATATTTTTTATCTCAAGCCACGGAATTTTACGCCAGGAAATGTGAGGCTATAGAAAACTGCACACCCATTTCCGAAACACTTTCCCCATTCACCAAATAGTACTTCCTTTGTAACCTACTAATCAGTATTTTTTTATGAAGAAAGCAGCAGCCACACGACTTACTATACTGCAAAAAGCATTTGAGCTTATTTATGCCCAGGGCTACCAGGCAACCAGCATCGATGAGATTATTGCTACCACCCAGGTTACCAAAGGAGCATTCTTTTACCATTTCAAAAACAAAGACGAGATGGGGCTCGCCATTATAGAAGAAATACTAAAACCCACACTTACCGGCAGCTTCATACAACCTTTAACAAGCAACGAAAACCCATTGAAGGCTATTTACGATTTAATGTATTACCTGCTGATAAAAGATAAATTTCTGAAACCTGAATATGGATGTCCCGCCGCCAACTTCACCCACGAAATGACATCATGGAACACTCATTTTAGTAAAGCCCTGAATGAGCTCACCGGGCAATGGATGCAGGTAATGACCCAAGCCCTGGAAAGAGGAAAAAAACAGGGATGGGTGGGTAAAGAGGTAAATCCCAGGCAGGCTACGCTTTTTATTATGTCCGGATACTGGGGCATCCGGAATCTTGGAAAACTGGGTAATAAAACCTACTATACCGCTTACCTGAAAGAACTCAAAAGATACCTGGATCAGCTACGATAAATTTCAATAATAAAAAAACATACCAATTAGTATGTTTTTTTATACTTTTGCATCGCTCAACAAAAAAGCGATGTACACTATACTCTTATTATTGCACTCTTTATTCAGGTGGCTGGTGTTAGCCAGCCTGGCTTATAGCATTTACCGGGCGTGCAGGGGATATATGCGCAACAGCACCTTTACGCAAACGGATAATGCAGTCCGTCACTGGACAGCTACCATTGCACATACACAGTTGTTGATCGGAATGGTGCTTTATTTTAAAAGCCCATTGATACAGTACTTCTGGACACACCAGCAAAAAGCATCTCTGGCTAAAGAACTCAGCTTTTTCAGCATTATTCACATCTTACTGATGTTTGCATCGATCCTGATAATAACGATCGGATCAGCGCTGGCCAAAAGACAGACCCGGGACAGAGTTGCTTTCAGAACAATACTAATTTCTTACTCAATTGCGTTGGTACTGATTCTCATAGTTGTACCCTGGCCCTTTTCTCCACTAGCCAACAGACCTTATTTCAGATAATATGAAACATTTACTTCAAACAAAAATCGGCAGGCTGCGCATCATCGGTTTTCTCGAGGGTCTTTCACTGCTGACATTGATCTTTATAGCAATGCCCTTAAAATATGGCTTTAACAACCCCGCAACAGTTAAAGTGCTAGGGCCCATTCATGGAGCTTTATTTGTGTTGTTTATTATCAATACACTGGGTGTAGGAGTTGAGCAGCAATGGAAGTTCACCACTACTACCTGGAAGGTTTTATTAGCCTGTATGATACCATTCGGAACATTTTATATTGATAAAAAGATCTTAAAACCACTTAACACCTGATATGAAGGCAGCCATCCTGTTAATATTGATCACGGCCCTGTTTTACGCCGGATATCGCCTGTACAGGGCCGCGCATCTATCCAAAGAACTTCAGTCAAAAATAAAAGGTGGCGCTATCCTGCTGGATGTAAGAACAGAAAAGGAATATGCAGCCGGACATATAAAAGGGGCCGTAAATATTTCCTTAGGCACCATCAGGGAACGCTATGCAGAACTGGATTCGCAAAAAGTATATATCACTTACTGCTCGCACGGATTAAGAAGTGTGAAGGCCGCTACCTTACTAAAGGAAAGAGGATTTAAACAGATTTACAATGGAGGCGCCCGGGAAGACCTCGAAAAACTATTACCGAAACGTTAATCATTCATCTGCATCCAACATGACCTCTTGTGCTTCAACCCGCAATTCGTATTAACTTAGCTTTCAAAAAATATAGCATGAGCAGCCGTACCCCAATCCTGCTACAGGCATCGGACTTTGACGATCTGGATGGATTTTATAGTACTATTTACAGTATGATGGACCTGCATGAAGACTGGAAGCCTGCTCATAACCTCGATGCCCTCAACGATATGTTGTATAGCGGCTTTGGTAAAGAACCGGTAAAGCTGGTGTGGGAGCAATCCGTAAAAAGCCGAATCGACTTAGGACTGCAGTCCACACGCGAATTTTATCAGCATAAAATAGACCAGGGAAAACCCTATAATACGGAGTGGGCCACTAAACAACTGGAAGCATTAAATGCAGGCCAAGGACAGACCCTGTTTGATATCATTGTGGAAATACTCCGGTCACATACGCATATCGAATTAATTTTACTTTGATAGGAAATTGAGTAGTACTCTTTTCGAATTAGGAGTACAAAAATTTTAACCGCAGCGACGCCAGGATCAAAGGAACAGCACTAAAGCTATAAAGCATTGAAAGCCATTTTCCGTGTTCCACCTACCACCTCAATCGGCTAACCTATAAATATACCATTCGAAGATCCTTTTACCATGTGAAACTTTATTATAACTTAGCACTATTAATAATTCTGACCTGATGGAGTATTTCGTAAAAGAAGGATCTATAGTACGCACTATATGGGGAAAGAGCGACACGATACTGTTTATATTTGCAGGCGCAGCTGCAGAGTTTGCTTTAAATAAGTCTGTAGACTGGTTGTACTTTACAGGAAAACTACCTTCCGATCCGATAGGGCGCCTGTTCTCTACTGTGCGTTATGCCCGGGAAATTGTTTTTGCACCAAAAGAAGCCGCTTTCAAAGCCATTGATGTCATTACACAAATACACAAAGGAGTAGAATCAAAACGAGGCTACGCTATACCCGACTGGGCCTATCGCGATGTACTTTTTATGTTGATCTATTATTCGATTGCGGCTCATGAACTTTTAGAACATCCGTTAACTGATGCTGAAAAGGACGAAGTATACTATGTATTCTATCGTGTGGGGACCCGAATGGGATTAAAGAGCTACCTGCATCTTATGCAGGCTGGTTACCGGTACGGGATGCACACTTATTAGAAAACCTTCAAAAAAGTAATTATACAGAGGACCTTTTTCTTCAATACAAAAAACACCTGGGTGCCATACGGTTTAAGGTTTTGCTGGAAGGTCAGAAACTGGTGGTGCCCGACCGGGTTAAACAATTGCTCAACTTCAGAGTTTTCTCTTTTGACCCCGGCCGTTCCCCTGTATAAGGTAAGCCGTGTTATGAAAATGGACTGGCTATTAAAACACCTGTTGCTTCCTGCCGATTATAAAGACCAGATCAATGCCCTTAACATGCATCCCTAAACAAAAAGATCGAGCAGTAATACACCACCCAAACCTGCTATACCAATAACAGACTCCATAACCGTCCAGCTTCTGAAAGTATCTTTCAGGCTTAATCCGAGGTATTCTTTAAACATCCAGAAGCCGGTGTCATTTACATGGGAACACATCAGGCTACCCGCACCAATAGATAATACCATCAGTTCGGGATTTACGTGCATGGAAGCCACCAGCGGCTGTACGATACCGGCAGCAGTGAGCCCGGCAACTGTTGCAGAACCAATAGCAATTCGTAATACCGTAGCTACCAGCCATCCCAGCAAAAGAGGTGGCAAGCTACTATCCTTAAAATAGCTGGTAATTGCATCGGCTGTGCCACTTGCTATTAATACCTGCTTCAACGCGCCACCTGCAGCAGTAATCAATATAATGGCCGCAATAGCACTGATCGCACTACCCGATTGCTCCATCAGCCCGCTCACTTTTACCCCTCTGAAAACACCTAAAAAAGAATGGCCATTAATACCGCTATCAGCAGTGACATACCCGGATCACCGATAAATAAAAGAAATTGCTGCAGTGATCCATCCGGGGGTTTATACCCTTGCAATACAAGTGTAGATATCGCCAGTAAAATAACCGGCACCAGGGCTATTAACAAGCTAATGCCAAATCCCGGTGGTTTAACTAAAGCCTCGGATTGCTGGCTGAATATTCCTGCCGGAGGCTTTGTGCTGATTTTTTTATCCATTCGGGAAACCATATTCCGGCAATTAACAAAACCGGGATGGAGATACCGAGCCCATATAAAAGTGTTAAACCGATATCGGCTTTAAAGATACTGGCAATAGCGGTTGGGCCCGGATGGGGAGGCAGAAACCCATGTGTAACAGAGAGTGGCGCCGCCATAGCAATGGCCAGGTAGATGAGAGAAGTTCTGGTTTCATAAGCAATGGTAAAAACCAATGGAATAAGTACTACAAATCCTGCGTTATAGAAAAGCGCTAACCCAACGCTAAAGCTGGTGAGGCAAACAGCCAGCTTGGCATTACGATTACCAAATAATTTAAGCAGGCGGTTACTGATTTGCCGGGTAGCACCGGTTTCCGTCAGGATACTGCCCAACATCACTCCAAACCCTAATACAGCAATTACCGACCCGAGTATATCTCCCATCCCTTTTGAGATAGCGGCCATACAGGTAGCAGGCTGCATCCCATTGGTTAAACCGATAAATAATGCTGTAATGAACAAAGCTATAAAAGCATTGAGCCTGGCGCCGGCAATGAGTAGCAGCAATAGCGCCATGCCTAGTATAAGCAGGGTTATAGGATTCATACAATCGTTTTATTCAATCAGGCAAAATGTTTCAGAACCACAGCTATTGTTGCTTCAAGGCTTTCCTGCACTTCAATAGTAACCACATCGTCTTCCGATTCATCAGGTTCCTCAAGCAGCTCAAACTGGCTTCCCAATAAACTAACCGGCATAAAATGACCGCTTCTTGTTGCCAGCTGTTGCAGCACTTTATCGTAAGAAGCCTTAAGATACACAAACACCACAGAAGCAATGCCCGACCGAAGCCTGTCGCGGTACCTTCGCTTTAATGCCGAACAGGTAATAAGACCAGCCTTTCCCGAATTATTCATTATCACAGCTTCCCGCACAATAGTATTGAGCCACCCCTCCCGGTCTTCATCTGTTAACGCTATACCCTGGCTCATTTTATCAACGTTTACCTGAGGGTGCAGATCATCCCCATCTATAAAAATACGTTGCTGCACCTTCGCAATAGCTTCACCTACGGAAGTTTTTCCACTACCGGAAACACCCATTACTATGACAATTGAGGCCATCATTCCATTAATGTGACTAAAGGTATTACTTCACGCTAAAAATAAAACCGACACCGTAGACGTTTTCAATCTTCACTTTTTCGATTCAGCCAGCAGCTTGCGCAACCTGGATATAAATACATCCAGGCTTCTTCCTAAAAAATAATCGTTCTCGCCCCAAAGCTGAACCAAAATATCTTCCCGCTTAATGACCGCGTTTTTATTCTGATACATATATTCAAGCAGGCTGGCTTCTCTCACTGTGAGTGAAATACTTTTGCCTGCGTTGCCTACAGACATTTTAAATACATCCTTGCGAAAAATAACATCTCCTATTTTTAGTGTATTTCCGCTATCCTCTTCCATTTCAGCGGTTATCGCTTTATTATTTCTCCGGATAATATTGGTAACCCTCAATACCAGCTCATCTATATCAAATGGTTTATTGATATAATCGTCAGCACCCAATTTTAAACCCGCAATACGGTCTTTCTTTTCATTTCGCGCTGTCAAAAAAGAAAAGGTATGGTATCATCTGCCTTTTTGATCTCTTCGGCAAATTGAAAGCCATTCATACCCGGCAACTGTATATCTGTTATCAACAAATCGTAGTAACCGGGTGTTTGCTTAAAAGTATTCAAAGCTTCTTCTGCAGTGGTTCTCAGTTCCACTTCAAAATTCATTAGTTGAAGATATTGCTTCACCACGTTACCCAGGTCTACTTCATCTTCTACAAAAAGAATTTTACTCTTCATCTGATTAAATAATTTGTCTCCAACAATAACCCCATTATTTTAAAGGGGAATAATAATACTAAAATCTGTTCCTGATTTTTCAACCGTATCCACCTGCAGCTGCCAGCGATGCGCTTCTATACATTGTTTGGTATAATAAAGTCCTAGCCCCAGGCCTTTTACAGCCTTATTATCTATAGACTTTGTGCTGCGATAGAATTTATCAAAAATATTCTTGAAGTCACCGGCAGATATCCCCACTCCGTTGTCTACGATATGCACCGTGAGCTTTTTATCAGTTTCGGTTGTAAAGATACTGATGCGTTTAATAGCGCTGGTATTGTATTTAATGCCGTTTTCTATAATATTCACAATCATGGTGGTCACCCAGAACCTGTCCAGCAAAACAGTATGTTGCGCTCCTGTTTCTTTAAAGCTGATCTCTATCTGCCGGTTGTCAGCCTGTATCATATAATCATCTACCACATCTTTCAATAAACCCTCTACCATAACCGACTCTTTCTGCAAAGTAGATTCATTCATCATCGTGATATCGATTACTTGCTTGAACAGGCTATTCAACCTTTCCGCCTGCCGGCTGATGACGCCGGTAAGAGAAGCTACCATTTCTTTATTGTCTTTCACCTGGTCTTTGCCCAGCGTTTTATTCGCAACGATAATTGCAGATAAAGGCGTTTGAAATTCATGATTAATGCTATTCACAAAATCCGATTTCATTTCTGCCAGCTTTTTTGTTTTGACCAGTTCCTGAACGTAATATAAAATATGGTAGCCAGTGAAAGAATAGAAAACAACGATAACAGAAAAGTAGGCAGCATACGCGCAATGATGGCCCGCATGCGATGCGGTGTATCTGTATACAGTGAGAAGCCGATCCTGTTAGAGTAAGCGGTGGGCGTACTAATCGTAATATTGGAAACAAGATTGGAAGGGCCTGCATTTTGTAGAGAACCGCTGACAACTATGCCTTTGTTCTGAAATGCATTATCCAAACCCTCATATTGCTTAAACTTATCATAAAGCGTTACATATTGCTGACCATTAAAAGTCACACTGATATGGTCGATTGTTGAAAGCCAGATAAGGTCATCCTCCAGCTTATTATCTCTTATAATAGCCGTCATCAGGCTATCCACATTACTTGCTGCTCTCAAACTTACCGCAATACTATCGATCACCAGCTGGCTATAGCCCTCGAAATGCACTGAATCTGATTTATACAACCGCTCCAGTTCATACATGTTCCTGTTTAAAAAACTATCAATGATAGCCTGTCCACCAGGGAATAATTTATCATTACGGATGGCATTACTATAATCTTCCTTGATCAGTTTAGACTCAGCCAGAAAAAACTGATCATTTTTAAGCTCAAAAGTATTGTACACTAAAAAGTATTGTACACCCGCCAGTATCACAAAACTCGCGATCGCAATAAACCTGACATTGAATATAGAAGATGACATTATGATTAAATAGAGATAAAACTACCGATTGAAAACAATTTTATTGCAATATTAAAAATCTGTTAACAATCTGTTGGGTTTTTGTTATTAAGATGTTATAGAAACCTTAAATACTTTCAACCGGTCAAAATGAGAATAAGGCTTAGAGTTTAAAATTGACGCGATTGCTCCATACGATACGTAAACTATTTTCTAACATACGATTAAACAAGTAAAAACGATGACAAAACAAACACTGCTGAAAGTGTGTGCTTTCCTGTTTTTGTTCAATCTTTTGGTATTGCCGGAACTGAAGGCACAACAGGAGATTACAATTACCGGAACAGTTAAAGACCCACTCAATGCCCCCATGGTTGGCGTATCTATTGAAAATGTAAGATCCAACCAGGCCGTTACTTCTAATGAAAACGGAGCGTTCTCTATCCAGGCTATTAAAGGAGACAGTATTATTGCAACCTTTGTTGGCTATAAAGATTATCGATGGAAATTTACTGACAGGATAGACATCCAGATTGTAATGGAAGCCACCTCCGGCAGCATGGAAGATGTGGTAGTGGTTGGATTCGGACAGCAGCGTAAGATCAGTACTGTTGGTGCCCAGTCAACCGTAAATGTAGAAGACCTCAAACAACCAGTAGCCAATCTGAGTGCAGCTTTAGCCGGCCGTATAGCCGGTTTAATTGGTGTACAGCGTTCAGGATTACCCGGATCAAACGGGGCAGATCTCTGGATCAGGGGGATCTCCAACTTTGGTGGCGGCAACTCTACTTCACCGCTGGTGGTAGTAGATGGGGTAATTGGTCGCGACATCAATGCATTTGACCCGGAAGATATCTCTTCGTTTTCTATCCTGAAAGACGCATCAGCTACTGCTGTTTATGGCGTGGCCGGTGCGAATGGCGTTATCCTTATCACTACCAAAAAGGTAGATCAGCAAAGCCTTCGTTAAGCTTTAACTACAACCAGGGCTTTAATACCTTCACCAAGCTACCTGAATTAACGGATGGAATCACCTATATGCAATTGCGTAATGAAGCGTTGGTTGCAAGCGGGCGCACCCTGAGTACTCGCAGGCTTATATTGACAGCACCGTAGCTGGCAATCAGCCTTATTTATATCCTAACGTAGACTGGATGAAAACAATCTTCCAGAAATCTTCTTATAACAGGAGAGCCAACTTTAATGCCCGTGGTGGATCAGATGTAGCCAACTACTATGTTGGTCTTTCGTATTATGAAGAAAACAGCTTGCTGAAGTTAGACGACCTTGCCGATTACAATGCGGATGCTAAGTTTCGCAGGATCAACTTTACATCTAATGTAAATATGAACTGGACGAAAACGACCAAGTTTGAATTAGGTGTACAAGGTTATGTTACCAATACCAATATGCCAGGTACGAGTCCACAGGAGGCATTTTCCAGGGTAATGCAAACCAACCCGGTACTATACCCTGTTATGTACCCCGGCAATTTGCTACCTGCAGTGAATCAGTCTACAGATGCACAACCTAACCCTTACGGACTTATTACTCAGAGAGGTTATGTTAATACGGCGAGCAACCAATTGTATTCGAATGCTAGATTGACACAAGATCTGGCCGGCCTGCTGAAGGGTTTATCGGCTACTGTTCTGTATTCATTTGATGTTTGGAACTCTCATTCTATATCACGTACCCGTAACAGGAGTGCCTACCAAATCGACCGTGGAAACCCTTACAATGCAGATGGTTCACTTAATTTAACGATCGTACAAAATGGTTCTGATGATTTGGGTTATGGTACTGGTAGCGGCGCTAACAGGAGAAATTACCTCGAAGGCGCTATTAACTACAATAATCAGTTTGGTAAGCATGCTGTAACAGGTATGTTCTTGTTCAACCAAAGAGAGGACATCAGCTCCAATGCAGGAACCCTGATTGAATCGATACCTTTCAGATTACAAGGTATCGTTGGCCGTGCTACTTATGCGTACGACAATAAATACTTTGGAGAGTTCAACTTCGGATACAACGGATCTGAAAACTTTGCCCCTGAAAATCGCTATGGTTTCTTCCCATCCATAGGTGTGGGTTGGGTAATATCTAACGAAAAATTCTTTGAGTCATTAACTGAGGCCATCCAATTTTTTAAAATCCGTTATTCAAATGGTATAGTTGGCTCCGGATCAGGCGGACGTAGATTTGGGTTCTTAGACATCGTTAACGGCAGTGCCGCAGGCTATACTTTCGGTTTAGGCTCTACCACATCAGGCTTTGGTGGTACTGCTATTTCCGAATATGGAAGTATGGTAAGATGGTCTGAAATGAACAAGCAGAACCTGGGTATAGAATTTAAAACCCTGAACAATAAAATTTCTGCAACAGTTGATTTATTCAGTGACAATCGCACAGGCATATTTCTACAACGTGGTGTACTGATGGATTATGTAGGTTTGATCAGTGTGCCTTACGGCAACCTGGGCAGAATGACCAATAAAGGTTTAGATTTCACAGTCGAAACCACCCCTATTGCTATCGGCAAAACTTATTGGGACTTCAGAGCTAATTTAACCTATAATCGCGACCTGATCATCGAAAACGATCAGCCGGTACAACCTTTCCCGTACATGGAAAGAAGAGGGCAAAATGCTTTGGCCAGATATGGATATGTTGCCATTGGACTGTTTGAAGACGAGGCGGATATTCAAAACAGCCCGCTGCAAAGAACAGGTGCTGTTCGCCCTGGTGATATCAAATACAAAGATTTAAATGGAGATGGATTGATTGATGCCAATGACATTACACGAATTGGAAACGGCGATGTACCCAACATCATTTGGGGCGGTAGCTTTAATGTAACCTGGAAACAGTTCTATATCGGAGCATTTTTCCAGGGAACTTCAGGTGCAGACAGGATGTTAGGCGGAGATGGTATGATTCCGTTTAATAATAGCACTGGTGCTGAAAGAAGCAATTTATTCATGGCAGCAACAGATCGCTGGACTCCTGAAAATCCAAATCAAAACGCATTATATCCCAGATTAGGCTGGGGTTCTGTAGTGAACCAGAACAATGCGGTTGGAAGCAGCTGGTGGGTAAAGGATATGGATTTTATTCGCTTAAAAACATTTGATCTAGGGTATAATGTGCCTAAGGGAACCTTTAGCAGTCTTGGATTGAAAAATGCCAGAATATATGCGCAGGGTGTGAACCTCTTTTACTGGAGTAAGTTCAAATTATGGGATCCGGAAATCAACTCAAACAACGGTTCATCTTATCCAAATATCAGAACTATATCGTTTGGTATTCAAGCCAACTTTTAATCAAATTTCATGGCCATCAAATGATTTAAAATAATAATAATGAAAAAGTCACTTATATACACAATGGTGGTATCTGTGTTGCTTGCTACAACTTCATGTAGTAAATACCTGGACCAGATACCGGACAATATTCTGACAGCAGAGGAAATATGGAAATCGAAGAGCAGAACAGAAAACTTCCTGGCCAATATCTACGCTGCGCTCCCGAATGAACATCAGCAAAGGTTCGTTAATACGACTAACTCAGGTCCCTGGATCGCTGCGTCCGATGAGAGTAAGTACACATGGGATTTCAACTATGCGAATAATATGAATTCGAGCGTTTGGGCCAACAACAACGGTCAGGTGGCGCATTATTGGAGAGAGTATTATCGTGCCATAAGAAATGCCACTTACTTTATGCAAAATGCACAAAAAACCGATCCGGCAGAAATAGACGCGACGATGATCACCAGGTACATCGCAGAAGCCAGGGCATTAAGGGCTTACTATTACTTTCAATTGATCAGGATATATGGGCCTGTAATTATTTTAGGCGATGAGTTACTGGACTTTGAAGCAGACCTCAGCACATTAAAACTTCCGCGAAACAGCTTCGATGAATGCGTTGACTTCATCGTTTCGGAATTAGACAAAGCTTATGCTGATCTACCGGTAAGACCAGTTGACGTAAGAGAATCCGGAAGAATGACCAAAGGGATCGTAAAAGCTTACAAAGCAGAAACCCTGCTATTAGCTGCAAGTCCTTTATTTAATGGCAATACCCAGTATGCTTCTTTAAAAAATGCTGATGGCAAGCAATTGATTAGCCAGAGCTACGATGCCAACAAATGGAAAATTGCATCGGACGCGCACAAAGCATTTATTGATGAATTTGTGCCAACAGTATATGACCTGTTTGTTCAGGCCAATGCCAATCCTTTTATGCAGGCTTATCTTTCTACACGAAATGTAATGACACAGGACTGGAATCCGGAATGGATATTTGCCCGCAGCATGTCTCCCAACAATATGGAATATGACCGTACTCCCAAGCATGTAGGTTTCATTGCTGCAACTCAAGGTGGTGGTGCCAATGGTGTAACGCAAACGATGGTGGATGCTTACTTTACCGCAAATGGAAGACCTATTACGGACCCCAACTCTGGCTATCTTTCTACCGGGTTCTCTAACTTTCAGGCCCCTTTTGATGTACAGGCCAGAAGCACGTTCAATCAATGGACAGGCCGCGAAGCCAGGTTTTATGTAGGTGTAACTTATAACAGAAGCTATTGGTTATTTCAACAAGGTAGCAGTACCCAGGTAATCACTATAATGGAGTATAACGGTAATTCCGGACGGGTGCAAAGTTTATCAGATGTAACACCAACCGGTTATATTGTTCGCAAAAACACAGCAGGCAACGGCAATAACCGTGGCGCTTTGTTGCTTCGTCTGGCCAATATTTACCTTAATTATGCTGAAGCATTAAATGAGGCTGAACCCGGCAACGCAGATATTCTGCGATATGTAAACCTAATCAGGAAAAGGGCAGGCATACCTGAGTATGGAAGTACGGAATTGGAAGCACCTTCAGGACAAGCAGCGGTTAGAGAGGCCATACGCAGAGAAAGAAGAGTTGAACTGGCTTTTGAAAGCGTTAGATACTTTGATACCCGCCGTTGGAAAATTGCAGAGCAAACTAATTCGGGTGATTTTTACGGGATGAACCTGCAAGCCAGTGGTGATGCATTCTATACTAAAACATTACTGGAAACGAGGAAGTTTTTACCCCGCGATTATCTATGGGCTATTCCTAATAATGAAGTACTGAAAAATGAATTGTTAGTGCAGAACACAGGCTGGTAATTCAACATTAAAACCACAACAAATGAAATTTAATATAAAAAACTTAGGCATTGGTGCAGTAGTAGCGGGAACCTTCCTTTTCTCCTGCAACAAGCCCAACGAGATAACCTTAGATACAGAAGGCACTTTATATATGGCAACCGCCATAGATGAAAAAGCCAAGTTCAATCTTTTCCTGGCAGACACGGCGCAAACTATTGCTTTTGGCGCGGCCTACAGCGGGCTTGGGTTTCCCGACAGCGACATCCCGGTTTCTTTTACAGTACAGAATGATCTTATTGCAGCTTTTAATCAGGCCAATGGCACTAACTATATGTCATTTCCGGAAAATGCGTATTCTGTATCAGGTCTTACTACCGTTATCAAAGCAGGCAAAACCACCTCTGTTCCTTTAAGCATTTCTATTCTTTCAAATAAACTGGACAGGGATGAGAAGTATATACTCCCCATTAGGTTGGAGACTCCCGCAGGCACAAAAGTATCTTCTAATCTGCAAACCACTTACTTCAGACTGGAAAGTATAGTTCGTAAAGAAACGGACATTACCGACTTATCGAAACTAACAGTATCACAAGAGCACAGGGATGGATCAGGTGCTAATGAAGCTTCGCCTAAATTAGTGGATAACAATGCTGCGAGCAAGTTTTTACTTCATACATTCCCAGCCGGATTCTGGGCACAGCTCACTTTTGTAGATGCAAAAGTAATTGGTGGCTACAGGTTAATTTCGGGCGGAGATGCCCCGAAAGAGACCCTAAGGACTGGCAGATTCTCGGATCAAATGACGGAACGAACTGGACTACATTAGACACCAGAGTTGGCTTTATGTTCGCAGCCAGAGGTCAGACCCAGTTTTTCGAGTTTGAAAATGAAACGCCTTACAGGTTTTACAGGCTTTCTATTTCGGCACTTAGAACGAATGCAATAGGCGGACTATTCCAATTGGCAGAATGGAGGTTAATCACATTTAAGTAGCCTCGTAAATACTTTATTTTACTTAACAATGGCCGGTGTAGTTGGTTAGCAACGTTCACACCGGCCATTTGTATGAATCGAAAAAATATGAGATTATTTCTTTTTACAAAATTGGCGGTTATCCTCCTCGCTGCAGCAGGCTGCGGTAAGAAGACCCTGCCTAACACATCAGCTCCTCCCGCATCCACAACTGCGGCTATCGACACGTCAACCTATCCTCCCTACACATGGCAGGAGCATTGGTTTGATCACAGACAACTAATAAAGCGTGTTCATTTTAATGAAAATGTAGCCATATATTTTGACGATGATGTAAGCCGGGAAAAAACAAGCTGGTTATTTGGCATGGTAGATAGCGCGTGGGCCTACACTAAAAAAGAATATGGAAGCTTTGGTAAAACAGATACTAGCAACCGCTTATTTGCCATTTTTCATACCAATAAATATGGGGGCGGTCATCCCGGCACCTACCTGGGCCAACGTCACGACTTTCGTAATGTGATAGATCTGGGCGCAGGCGCTAACGCCTGGATTCACCAGACCGACTGGGAGCTTAGTGCCACCATTCATGAAATATCGCATATAGTAGAAGGTGCCTCAAAAGGAGTTAGAGAATCTCCTGCCTTTGATATTTGGGGAGACAGTAAATGGGCTGAAATTTATGTATATGATATTTACAGCTACCTGGGCAGGACTGACATTCAAAAAGGGTGTTTGATGAATGCATGGCAAAAACGGATAGTTATCCCAGGGCTAATACGGCCTGGTTCAGGAACTGGTTTTTCCCTATTTACAATCAACACGGAAAAGTAAAAGTGCTCAACAGATTTTTTGAATTGCTCGCTAACCATTTCCCTAAAAGGCTGGGAAGCGACGGAATATCCACCTACACCCGACGAATGAATATGGGTGAGTTCATCCATTTCTGGAGCGGCGCAGCTGGTGTGGACCTTTCTTTCAGAGCTCAAATGACTTTTGGTGCAAAAGACAGGGCCGGATCAGATTGGCAACCACAGTTCGAAAAAGCAAAAACAGACTTCCCCGGTGTTACTTATACTTTGGATCCGACATATGGCGTCAACCTCTCAAAAACGGCACAGCTGGAAGTAAGTAAAGACAACGAGGGTGGGGCTAACAGTGCAGAAGGCTCCGTGAAGCTGATTGACCTGGATAATAACAGCAAATTTTTGGTGAAAGGTTTTACTACAGGGTTTAACGTTGCAAACATTGGGTGCTCCGGCAACAGCCAATGCCTACCTGCTCACATCTGGTAACGACACCCCTTCCCGTGATCCGAAAACATGGGTGCTGGAAGGCTCGCAGGATAAAACAAACTGGATAACGCTGGATACCAAAAACAACCAGATCTTCTTATACCGCAACGAAACAAGGGTCTTTGATTTTACTAATACCGCAGCATATAAACATTACCGCCTGCGCATCACCCAAACTGCGGGTAGCGCTGACATTCAGTTAAGTGAATGGCTATTGCTAAAAAAATAACGTAGGTAGCTTAAAGATCCGTTAACAATCGCTTCAAAATCTGTTAGCTAATATTATTAAAAACTATGTTTATTTTTAGCTATCATAAACAATGCTGCAACCAGGCAATATATGTTTAACATAAATAGCAATGACAAACTGTAAAAAAACGATAAATTCCTTACTCGCAATCGCCTGCATTCTTTTGCAAACGGTACAGACTGCCTCCGCTCAGCTAAAAGTCGTCAATGACAAATTACCAGCTTTACAACAGGCATTTGTTGACCTTAGGTTTGGTATGTTTATACATTTCAATATACCTACTTATATGAACCAGGATTGGGCAGACCCCGAGGCATCCCCTTCCCTGTTCAATCCCACCCGGTTGGATTGTAACCAATGGGCACAGGCGGCAAAAAGCGCCAATATGAGCTATGGTTGCCTCACTACCAAACATCATAGCGGCTTTAGCATCTGGGATACAAAGACTACTCCGTACAACGTAATGAACAGCCCGCTAAAGCGTGATGTAGTAAAGGAGTTTACCAATGCTTTCAGAAAGGCGGGGCTAAAAGTGATGCTCTATTACTCTATATTAGATACGCATCATAAATTAAGACCTAATAGCATTACGCCCGCTCATATAAAAATGGTTAAAGACCAGGTAACTGAGCTGCTAACAAAATATGGCAAAATAGAGGCGTTAATTATTGATGGATGGGACGCACCCTGGTCGAGGATCAGCTACGACGATATTCCTTTCGAAGAGGTATACCTGCTCATAAAAAAGCTGCAACCCGATTGCCTGGTAATGGATCTCAACGGTGCTAAATATCCTGCCGAAGGAATGTTCTACACCGACATTAAAACCTACGAAATGGGCGCGGGACAAAAAGTACAGGAGGACAAAAACCGTATGCCTGCACTGGCTTGCCTGCCCATTAATTCATCCTGGTTCTGGAAAGACAACTTCCCAACCACCCCGGTAAAAGAACCTGCAAAACTGGTGAATGACCTGATCATCCCGCTTAACAATGCCAATTGTAATTTCATCCTGAATGTAGCGCCCAATAAAGATGGCCTAATCGATGACAATGCTTTAGCTTCTTTAACAGAGGTGGGGAAATTGTGGAATAATAAAGGGCCTGCTGCAACTTTGCCAACATTAGACGCTCCCATCATTTCACATAACCTGGCTACAGGAAAACCATCCAATTCAAGCTGGAGCGATGATATGAACATCATGGATTTTGCCAATGATGACCGATACACAACATCATGGGTATCCAATGCAACGGTAAAAAATCCCTGGTACGAAATCGATCTGAAAAATGCTACACCATTCAATGCCATATCGATAACAGAATCACACCCCAATATCAACCAATACCGCATCGAATATTTTTTAAACGGCAGCTGGAAGACGATAGTAAATGGTGATATTAAAAAAATGTAAAAGTTCATCGTTTCCCCCTGGTAACCGGATCAAAGATCAGGATACACATACTGGAAGCCCGACAACAAGTGTCTATCGCTGAATTAGGTGTTTATAAAGAGAAAAATTAGTTCCCAAGAAATCAATAAATAAAATGAAAAAATCCTGCTGCCTCTTGTCTCCTGTGTATTGTCATTATACGCATTAGCACAAAGCAATAGTAACCCAACAGAGCTTGTTGATTACGTTAACCCGCTGATGGGTACCGACTCCAAAGGAAGCCTTTCCAACGGTAATACCTACCCGGCCATTGGCTTACCCTGGGGTATGAATTTATGGACCCCTCAAACCGGCAATAATGGCAACGGGTGGCAATACACTTATGCTTCAGACAAAATAAGAGGCTTTAAACAAACCCACCAGCCCTCTCCCTGGATGAATGACTACGGTATGTTCTCGCTCATGCCTGTTACCGGAAAGGCAGTAGCCGACCAGGATGGCAGAGCCAGTTGGTTCTCGCATAAGGCTGAAGTGGCCAAGCCGTACTATTATAGCGTTTACCTGGCAGACCATGATGTAACTACTGAAATTACGCCAACAGAAAGGGCTGCTTATTTCAGGTTTACCTTTCCCAAAACGGACAGTGCATTTGTGGTAATCGATGCATTTGATAAAGAATCTTATGTAGAGATCATCCCTTCGCAAAATAAGATCATCGGTTATACAACCAAATATGCACGTGGCCGGTTGAAGAATTTTAAAAACTATTTTGTTATCCAGTTCGATCGTCCTTTTACCAGCACAGGTACGTGGGTAGACAAAGACATTACCAGGGGTTCTTTAAAACTGCTGGAGCAAAAAAACAGCGGAGCTATTGTAGGCTTTGCTATATCAAAACGAGGCGAAAAAGTACAAGCTAAAGTAGCATCATCCTTTATCAGCCAGGAGCAGGCCGAAATTAACCTGAAAGAAATTGGCAACCGTAATTTCGACCAGGTTGCAGCAGCGGGTCGCAGTACCTGGAACAAAACCCTTGGTACTATTAAAGCAGAAAGCAAGAATACAGATCAACTACGCACTTTTTACTCCTGCTTATACCGGATGGTGTTCTTCCCCAATAAATTATATGAAATTGATGCAAAAGGAAAAGTAATGCATTACAGCCCTTATACCGGCGAAGTATTACCTGGCTATATGTTTGCCGGTACCGGATTTTGGGACACTTTCCGCGCACTCTACCCCTTCTTAAACTTTGCCTTCCCTTCTATTAATAAAGAAATGCAGGAAGGACTCATCAACGATTATAAAGAAGGCGGCTTCCTTCCTGAGTGGAGCAGCCCGGGATATGCAGATATTATGATCGGCAATAACTCAGCCTCGGTGGTATCTGACGCCTATATTAAAGGTGGCCGCGGCTATGATATACAAACACTTTACAAAGCCTTGCAGCATGGCGCTAACAACGAAGGCCCGATGACTGCTGTAGGACGTAAAGGTGTTAAATACTATAATGAATTGGGTTATGTACCGTATGACGTAGGTATTAACGAAAATGCCGCACGTACACTGGAGTACGCCTATGATGATTTTACTATTTATCAATTGGCGAAGGCCCTCAACCGACCTAAAGAAGAAATAGAGCTGTACAAAAAGCGCAGCCTGAATTATAAAAACCTTTTTGATGCAGAGCATAAACTGATGCGGGGCAAGAATAAAGACGGCCAGTTTCAAAAACCATTCAATCCGCAAAAATGGGGTGATGCGTTTACAGAAGGGAACAGCTGGCATTACTCCTGGAGTGTATTCCACGATATTAACGGCTTAATTCAGTTAATGGGCGGCAAGAAAGACTTTATCACCATGCTGGATTCGGTTTTCATTATGCCTCCTACTTTTGACGACTCTTACTACGGCGGTGTGATACACGAGATCAGGGAAATGCAGATTATGAATATGGGTCAGTATGCACATGGCAACCAGCCCATTCAACACATGATCTATCTTTACAATTATGCCGGCGAACCCTGGAAAACCCAATACTGGAGCAGGGAAGTAATGGACAAACTTTACTTCGCTACGCCTGATGGTTATTGCGGTGATGAAGACAACGGGCAAACTTCTGCCTGGTATGTATTTTCAGCAATGGGCTTCTACCCTGTTTGCCCGGCCACCGATCAATATGTTTTAGGCTCTCCCCTCTTCGATAAAATAACCGTTACACTTGAAAACGGCAAACAGGTGGTGATCACCTCTAACAATAACAATAAGAACAACCGGTATGTAAATGCGTTTAAATTTAATGGCGCGAATTATACCAAAAACTGGATTAGCCATTTTGATTTGCAGAAAGGTGCTAAACTTGATTTTACGATGAGCAGTGCACCCAATACAACCAAGGGAACTAAAGATGCGGAATTCCCCTACTCACTTTCAACCGATCCGAAATCCAAATAACAATTCCATCTAAGCAATAAAAAAACAACAGTTCAATCAGGACTGTTTGTTTTTATCACCCATAAAAATACTCTGACAAAAATGAAGAAGATAATCGCAGGAATAGGACTTCTAACCCTTATAGCCACTAACAATAATGTACAGGCTCAAAAAGAGCCTGGGAAGATGTTGACCTTACAGGAGCCATTAGCAACGACACCATCAAAAGAAAAAAATTCACAATAGTATTTATCAACAAGTCGGAAAAATTCAGTCCAAAGACAGGTGACCGGATGATCGAAACATTTTTCAAAGTGTATCCCCAGGAGGCAAAATTGTACAATAAGAACACCCGGAAGTTAGTTACATTTGTAATCGACCCTGAATATACGGCAGTTGCAGCGGCTTCGGGTGGTGTAATAAAGGTAAATCCTGAATGGATGATCAAAAACCCGGAAGACCTGGATGTGGTAACACATGAAGCGATGCATATTGTGCAAAGCTACCCAGGATGGGCCGGTCCGGGATGGATTACAGAAGGTATTGCTGATTATGTTCGTCATAAGCTGGGTGTAAACAATGCAGCTTCCAAATGGAGCCTTCCGGCATTAACCGACAAACATAAGTATACCGATGCCTATCGTGTAACAGCACGGTTCTTTGTATGGGTTGAAAAAACTATAATAAAAAGATGGTGCAGAAACTGGATCATGCTATGCGAACTAAAACTTATACCCAAGATTTCTGGGCTAAAGAAACCGGTAAAACGGTTGATGAGCTTTGGGATCTTTATAAAAAAATCCGGCAATCTAAACATGAGACAAGGGGTACTTGCTATCGGGATATTGTTGATCTCTATGGCGTCGATAGCTCAAAACAAAACAACATTCACAGCTGCTGAATACGTTAATGTTTTTTAGGCACTTCGGGCGATCACGGACAGCTATCACCGGCAGCAAGCTACCCTTTTAGTTATATGAACATTGTGCCGCAAACCTATCCCAAAACTCATACCGGGTACGAATATTATGCAAAGGAGTTTAAGGGTTTCGCGCACACCGTTTTTGAAGGTGTTGGTTGCAGGGGCAGCGGAGGCAATATCCTGGTAAAACCTTTTTTAAAAAATGCCGATGATGTACTGGAGAAAACCAGCCAGGCAGGAACACCTGGAAGCTATGCCGTACAATTCGCTAACAAAATAGCTGCAGATTTTGTAGTGGGCGAAAAATACGGCCAGCATATTTACAGCTTCCCTAAAGGCCATCAGGGCCTGTCGATCGATCTGTCTTATAGCTTATCTAACGGTTTTAAAAATGCCTCTTACACCATATCAGGTAGCACGGTACAAGGATGGATTGAAGCAGGAACAACCTGTGGTGCCGCGTTTATAAGCTATATTTTTATCTTTCGGCAAATCCTTCCGTCAGTTGGCAACAAAAAGCAACTAACCAGCTCATTGCTGAATGGGAAAGCCAGGCGCCTGAAAAAATAATACTCAAAATAGGGCTTTCATCGGTAAGCGAATCTTATGCTAAAGCTGCGATATCTACTGGCAGTTTTACAGAACAGCAACAACAAACGAAGAAAGCATGGAATGAGGTATTGCAGCGAATCAGTGTATCGGGAGCTGATGAGCCTAAAAAATCACTGTTTTACTCTTTATTATATCGTGCCATTCAATCTCCCTATAATACCAGTGAGCCCGACGGAACTTACCGGGCCAACGATGGCAGCCTGCAGAAAAGTAAAGAACCTTACTACAATGGCTGGTCTGTATGGGACAACTACAAAACCCAACTCCCTCTTATTTCTCTGGCTTACCCAGACCGCTTCAAACCTATTGCCCACTCATTAGCCCAATTATATTTATACGGCAAAAAGACTATGCCACAGCGACGGAGCCATCCAATACAGTGAGAACCGAACATGCTGTAGTTGTATTACTAGATGCCTACAGGAAAGGCGTAGCCATTGATTTCAATAAGATATATGAGCCACTGAAAAAGAGATTGATGGATTAGATTTCAGTAAGCCCGATAAAGCATTAGAATCCTGCTACGACACCTGGGCATTTGCTGAGATATGTTCCATTTTGAATAAAACAGCAGAAGCCAATGCCTACAAACAAAAAGCCCTGTCATACAAAGATTATTGGAACAAAGACTTTAAAGACCTTACTAAAAGAGACGTAGACCAGATGCAGGCCCGGGGTTTGTACCAGGGAACTATCTGGCAGTATCGCTGGTTTGTTCCTTTTGATGTTGCAGGATTGATCGAACTAACCGACGGAGAAACTAATTTCATTGATCAGCTAAAAACCTTTTTCAGCAAAGATCTTTATAATCACGCTAATGAACCGGATATACGGCACCGGCGATGTTTAACCCTACCAGCGCCTATCCCCTGTCCCAATATTGGATGCACACCATAGCAGCAGATACTATTGTGCAATACTATTTTAACGACAATAGCAAAGGCATTGATCCCTTTGTTGGACCTGTTTATAAAAATCAGCCAAAGGCTTTGTTAAGGACCATGGATGATGATGGCGGCGCTATGTCGGCCTGGTATGTTTTTGCAGCAATGGGGCTTTATCCGGCTGTTGTAGGCGAGCCGGTATATTACCTGCATGTTCCGCAATTTCAAAGTATCGACTTACCCATATCTGGCAATAGCCGTTTTCGCATCCACATAAAAAACTATAACCCCAGGCATAAATACATTAAAAGTCTTTACCTCGATGGTAAACCATACACTAAAAACTACCTGTTGCATAGTGACATCATGAAAGGAGGACAACTAATTATAGAAACGGCAGAAAATATAAACGGGGCTAACACGCAACTGGAAACATGGCGTAGCAAATATCAATAATTCTAACAAGCATTTTCAAACAGATAATAATGAGCTATAAAGCAATAAAACTGTCCATAGCCGCCCTTTTAGCAGGAGGCACATTGCAGGCACAAAACAATAACCTGGTTCAATATGTGAACCCGTTGATTGGCACGGCTAAGATGGGGCATACCTATCCGGGAGCAACGGTTCCTTTTGGTGCGGTACAGTTAAGCCCCGACACGGATACCATACCTTATGCAGGCCCTGATGGGAAATACACCGGTACAGCTTATCGCTATTGTGCAGGATATCAATATGATGACCCAACTATTGTAGGGTTTAGTCATACACATTTCAGCGGCACCGGCCATTCTGACCTCGGCGATTTCCTGATCATGCCCACGACCGGCCAACTACAGTTAAACCCGGGAACAGCCGACAAGCCCGAAACAGGCTACCGCAGCCGTTTCAGCCACAGCAACGAGGTAGCAGCGCCCAACTATTATAAAGTAAAACTCGACGACCACAATATCCTGGCTGAAATGACCACTACAACCCGTGTGGGCGTGCACCAGTATACTTTTCCCAAATCAGATGATGCACATATCATCCTCGACCTGATGCATGGTATTTATAATTATGATGATAAGAACACCTGGACTTTTGTAAGGGTGGAAAACGATACTTTAATTACAGGCTACAAGCAAACACATGGCTGGGCTAAAACCCGTACTGTATATTTCGCCATGAGCTTTTCCAAGCCCATTCAAAGCTATGGCTATGCACAATTTAAAAGCAGGTATACCAGGGCTTCTGGCGACGGTTTAATGTAACCCAGAATTTTCCTGAAATGATCGGGCAAAACCTGCGTGCTTATTTCAACTTCAAAACGGAGCAGGATGAAAAAATTAAAGTAAAATTTGCTTTATCTCCTGTTAGTACAGTGAATGCACTGGAAAACCTTCGCGTTGAAACGCCATCATGGGATTTTGCAGCTATAAAAGCGCAGGGACAGCAACAATGGAACCAGGAGCTGAACAAGATACAGGTGGAAGCTTTGAGTAAAGACGACATGACCAACTTTTACACAGCCATGTATCACACTTTCCTTGGACCTACCGTGTACAGCGATCTAAATGGCCAGTATAAAGGACTAGATCAGAACGTCCATACTGCTAAGAACTTCACCAACTATACCACTTTTTCACTCTGGGATACCTACAGAACACTTCACCCCTTCTTCAACCTGGTACAACCCAAACGAAATAGTGATATGATCCAAAGTATGCTGGCGCACCAGCAACAAAGTGCCCATAAAATGCTACCCGTATGGAGTCATTATGCCAATGAAAACTGGTGTATGAGCGGCTATCACTCAGTACCTGTTATTGCAGATGCTATTGTGAAAGGGGTAAAAGGATTTGATTACAACAAAGCATTGGATGCCTGCATCACCACTGCCAACGTAAAGTACTATGATGGGTTGGAGGATTACATCCGTTTAGGCTATATTCCTGATGATAAACGCGGCAACTCAGTTTCTACTACACTTGAATATGCATTTGACGACTGGAGCATTGCCATGGCAGCTAAAAAGCTTGGAAGAAATGATGTTTATGAAACTTTTATCAAAAGATCGCAAAACTGGAAAAATGTATATGACGCTTCAATCGGCTATATGCGGCCCAAAAGCAGTGACGGTAGTTTCAAAAAGAGTTTGACATCCTCTCTACTCATGGCCAGGGCTTTATTGAAGGTAATGCCTGGAACTTCAGCTTATTTGTTCCGCATGACCCCAAAGGCATGATTGAAGCCATGGGTGGCAATAAAAGATTCCTGCCCCATCTGGACTCCCTGTTTACCATGCATTTACCTGATGAATTTTTGCGCACACGGAGGATATTACCCGTGAGGGAATTATCGGCAACTATGTGCATGGTAACGAGCCATCGCACCATGTGGCATACCTCTACAATTTCACCAGCCAGCCCTGGAAAACACAGGAGCGGGTACGCATGATCCTTAAAAAGCAATATAAGGCGGCTATTGATGGATTAGGAGGCAATGATGATTGCGGGCAGATGAGCGCCTGGTATATTTTCACCGCTTTAGGCTTCTACCCTTTTGCTCCCGGTAGCGAAACCTACCAGTTGGGAAGTCCGGCGGTTAAAAAAGCGGTGATCCGGTTAGAGAATGGCAATACCCTAACCGTAGATGCAAAGAACCAGTCGGATAAAAATGTATATGTGTCCAAAGTAACCTTTAATGGCATACCTGTAAAAGGAACGTCCATTGATCATAGTACATTAACAGCCGGTGGCAACTTGGTTTTTTATATGTCGGCAAAGCCATCCAAATAAATTAACAACCTACCAGTACGAGCCCGGATTCGGTCCGGGCTTTTTTGTGCAGGTGCTGGCCGCCTTTAAATACAAGGCGAGCAATTCTGGCTGCATTATTGCTTATTGGCCCAACAAAATAGTATAGGCCGATACTACACAACGAATAATAAATCATCCACGGCGGATTTATATTATCAGGACGGGTACAGCTATATTATTTTAGATTTGTAAAGATTTACAGAGACACCGTATTAATGGTTTACAGTATAAATAAGTGCTGATACGGTAGCTATTCAACGAATTTTACTAACCAATTAGTGAAAATAATGGGCATAAAAAATTTTCTTAGAAGGCAATTATCGCAGGTAATAGAATGGAACAGTCAGCAACCTGATGTGCTGGTATATCAATTTCCATCTACCGATGATGAAATAAAGAACGCCAGCAAATTATTGGTGGGGCCTGGCCAGGGAGCTGTACTGGTGTATGAAGGGAAAGTCACTGATCATATTGATCAACAAGGTATTTATAACCTGGAAACCGATAACCATCCCTTCGTTACAACATTACTGAAATTGCGGACGGCATTTGAAAGCGAGCATAAACTTAAGATATGGTTTTACAGAACAGCTGAGATAGTAAACCAGAACTGGGGTACCGCCACACCAGTAAAGTATATGGATCCGGTTTATAAGATACCGGTGGAGCTGGGCGCCAATGGCAGCTTTGCTTTTCGTATACAAAATGCATTGCACCTGTTCAATAATGTAGTAGGCTCTCAAAGCCAATACCTGGTGCAGGATGCAAGGCAACTATTGCAAAACAGGTTTCCACAGGCCATGGCAGCAGTATTAGCGCAAAGCGGATGGTCTTATCAGCATATCGATGCACAGCTACCGGTATTAAGCGAATCCATCAGGCAGCAATTGCTGGGCGAACTGCAGGCTTTAGGCTTTGAACTAACCGACTTTAAAGTAAACGGTACCGTATTTGATGACGCAACCAAAGAACGGATTGACAAAGTAGCCAATATTACTGCCGAAGCGATGGCTGCCGCGGAAGGAGGACTTACCTATGTGGAGATGGAAAAACTGAAGGCCTTGCGTGACGCGGCCCGCAACGAAGGCGGGCTGGCCGGAGCCGGCTTACAACTGGGCGTAGGCATGGAGTTGGGCAAAGCTTTTGATAGTGCTAAAACCCAACAGCTGGATGCCCCTGCAGAAGACGTTGTTACAAAGCTGCAACAATTGAAGCTGTTGCTCACAGAAGGAATTATTACGCAGGAGGAATTTGATACCAAGAAAAAGAATGGCTGGCAAAATTTTAATTAAACTTAATTACATGAAAAAGATCATTGGCCTGTTAATCGTATTATGCAGCATAGCACTAATAGGTATTATCGTTTTACGCATCTGGGGTATTGAATTAGTTAGCACGGGTGATGTACTAAGAAGTGGTGCCACATTGGTTTTACTGGCCGTGCTCACCATTATACTGGTAATTGTTTATGGTGTATTTTTCCGCGATCCTAAAAAAGGATACCAGCGGCCAAATGGTGAAAATCGTGCCCATCCTAAACTCTAATGCAGCGGCATAACTATACAAACCACTTTACCGGCATTCAGGCTGACCCAAAGCTCGATTCATCTAATCCAAACTCTTAGTACAAACAACCGCCAAGTCATGGCTAAAAATATAAAAGCAGTTAAATGTCCGCACTGTGGCGGCGTGCAAAAAACTTCAATCGGCAATCATTTCTACCGCTGCAACAGCTGTCAAACGGAGTATTTCCTTGACGATGATGATATCAATATCAACATCACACATAAGCATGAAAACACACCAGTAACACCCAATCTGGGCGCTAATACCGGCAAGTCAAAACAGGCCCTTATAGGCCTGGCTCTCGTAATAGGCTTTATTTTTTTAATGGGAGCTTTCAGCCTATTTAGAGGATCGAAGGACCCTGCCGTTAAAGCACAAAAAGAAAAAAACGAACTAAGATATCATGAAAATTTTGTGTATACGAATACTGCTAATGGCAGACCGGTATTGTTACGAATGGTTCAGGAGCAACTCAGGGGTGAAGATGGTAATTACGACCTGGTAAATGGGTATGCCCTATTTATTGACCCGATTACAAAGTCCGAAATCAAGCGTCAGTTGCTTTTCAAGCGCATCAGGCGGCTGGCTGGGCATAGCTCCCAGTTTTACCAGCTAAGCAATGGTGACATTTACATCAACTATAACGAACAAATCTACCTCAAGATTATCCGGGATAACAATAGCCTTAACGATGTTACACAAACTCTTTTACAAAACCATCCGGAAGCTAGCTCAGGCATTGCCCGGTTGCGTATGTATGGTACCAGCTGGGACCTGCTGACCAATGATGGCAAAAAGTTCCGTTACCTACCTACCACCGATCAATTATTTAAAGAAGATGCGTACCTGCTGATACAGGCAGCAGAAAACGCAGCTCAGCCTGCGGTTTCATTCAAAACAAAGGATGACAATAGTCGCCTGTTGAAAATTACTAAAAATGGGGATCAGCTGAACGAAACAGTTCTTGACCCCAACCGCAAATATTTTGCAGCTAAAGTAATGATACAAAGCCCCGACTTCCTGGTAATACAGGGCAATACCACCGCAGCGCCACAGTCGCCCATACACCTGCAACGCATCGATGTGAATACCGGTAAGGTGTTATGGACCACGCAAGCTTCTTCATTTGAATACCGAAACGCCACCCAAACCAATGACGGTTTCGCAGCCTTTTATTTTAGCGGGGAAGATATGGACTATCAATCTGGCGTACATGTGTTTTCTAAGGACGGAAGGCTCTTGAATGAATACAAAATTGCCAGGGGCGGTGAGCCGATGGAATAAAATAAATCGACATATGTCTGCTATCAAATCAAAATATGTACTTGTGTCGATACCACCACCTATCCGGATAGTGATCATTTAAATATTTGCATATACTCGTCAAACATATATAATTTGCTGCGCTGTGCGCCCGTAATTTCTTTTACAATTTCCAGCTTTTCCAAAAGCGCCATCAGGTTATAAGCAGGCTTTAAAGATTTACCGGTCACTACACTCAACTTCTGTACATCGATAATAGGATTACTATATAAATAATTCACCACCTTATAAGCATCACCGCTACGGCTGCCAATATCTTTCAGCCTGCTTTCAATAGATCTTTGCAATTGTAAAATATTATCAAAAGTGCTTACCCCGTTTTTGGCAGTTTCTATTATACCAGTGAGAAAAAACTTAAACCACTGCCCTATATAGTTATGCGTGCGTACCCGAATCAGATTATCGTAGTAGAGCATGCGGTTACGTTCAAAAAAGTCTGACAAGTACAATATAGGACGTTTTAAGATGCCCTTATCGACCAGGTATAAGGTTATTAGCAACCGGCCTACCCTTCCATTGCCATCCGGGAAAGAATGAATGGTTTCAAACTGGTAATGAATCAATGCGACTTTTAACAATTCCGGTAATGGGTTCAACTCATCATTTGCAAATTTCTCTATATCTGAAATAAGCTCTGCTATTGAACTATGAACCGGCGGTACAAAAGTAGCATCCATAATAGAGGCGCCGCCTATCCAGTTCTGACTACTACGGTACTCACCAGGCAATTTGTGTTTACCTCTTACGCCTTGTAATAATATTTTATGGGTTTGCCTTATTAACCTCGGTGAGAAGGGCAGCGTATGTAATAGCTGTACTGCTTCATTCATAGCTGTACTATAGTTTTGCACTTCCTCCCAGTCGTCCCGCATGTTGGCATTTATTTCATCTTTCGACAAAAAAGCTTCTTCTATATTTGTTTGTGTAGCCTCAATTTTCGATGACTGTGTAGCCTCTTTAGCAATGTGCATTTTTATGTAATGATCTATGTCTACATAATTAGAATACATATCTAAACGCCTAAATGCCGATCAGCCTAACTCAAAAGTTGCTAAATGCTCATATCATTGAGCGCCCAATTCCTGTTAATCAATTCAGGCTGAAAACTTTTATAGGTTTTTTTGTTGATATAGGTTCCCGATCTAAAATTTTCCATAAAACAACAAAACACAATTCGCTATTTTACTTTTTAAACAAAAACACCAATAAAGTTTCAATTATTGGCATTATTACTCGAATAAACAGTTTTTCTGACACAAGCGTCTCTGGCATGATTGCGTTCACTCTTATGCAGCAGTTTCATTAGCAAAGACAAAATATCAATAAATCAGCGTCCCTCAAAATCTTTTGAAATTTAGAAAAGCCGCTGTCTTCAAAATGATTTTTAAGTTTTTGTGCACAAAGACCCTATTCTACATAAATGCGCCTTGTCGTTCCTTAATAGCCCATTTGGCCATGGCGTTGATAACGGGGATCAGCCCTTTGCCTGCTGTACTTAAGCTATAAGTTACAAAGGGCGGCACTACCGGTTTTGATTCTCTTATCACCAGGCCATCTTCTTCCAGTTGTTTCAAATGCTGAATCAGTACTTTCTCAGTGATGGCTGGTATGGCCCGTTTTACCTCGCTGTACCTTTTGGACTGCTTAGATAAATGATAAAGTATAATAGGTTTCCAGTAGCCGCCTATCTTTTCCATTACATAGGTTACGGGGCAAAGATCCAGGGCTATTTGTTTATTCTCCTGTATCGTAGATGCTTTCTTTACTGCTGTCATAATACATACTTTAGGGTAAGTACTTGTATAAAAGTAAGTACAAAGTTACCTTTGCCTTGTCAAACAAAAAAATTAATTAAAAAAAATAGACAGATGAAAATTACAGTAACAGGATCATTAGGCAACATCGGAAAAAACTTAATTCCCATTCTTACAAAAGCAGGGCACCAGGTTACGGCAATCAGCAGCCAGGCCGATCGTAAAGCAGATATTGAAGTGCTCGGCGCCACAGCAGCTATCGGTTCGGTAACGGATGCAGCGTTTCTGACCGAAGCTTTTAAAAATGCCGATGCCGTTTTTGCGATGACACCACCTAACCTGGGCGGCAGCAATATTATTGAAAATACTACCAACGCCGGTAAAGCATTTGCAACAGCTTTTAAAAATGCAGGTGTAAAAAAATAGTGATGTTAAGCAGCATTGGTGCCGATGTACCAGCAGGTACCGGCCCTATTGAAGGTTTATATAATATAGAACAGATCTACAATCAACTCGAAAGCATTTCTATCACCAACCTGCGAGCAGGTTACTTTTATACCAACTACTACAATGATGTGCCCCTGATCAAAAATGCCGGAATTATAGGGTCTAACCTGCCCGCCACAGCATCCATTCCACTGGTGCACCCCGTTGATATTGCCGTAGCTGCTGCTGAGGAACTGCAACAACCGGCAACGGGCAATAAAGTGCGCTATATCGTGAGCGACTATCGCCCGGCTTCGGATATAGCTATCGCCATTGGTACTGCCATAGGTAAACCAGCATTACCTTGGGTGGCATTTACCGATGAAGAAGCGCTGCAAGGTATGACACAGGCAGGTGTACCAGCAGAGATAGCTGGCCTGTACGTTGCAATGGGCGCCAGCCTGAAGAGCGGCGCAATTCAGCAGGATTTTATAAAGACTGGCGCACCGGTAAATGGCGCAACAAAGCTGGAAGATTTTGCTAAGGAGTTTGCAATTGCTTTCAACAACTAAAAGATCATAATCAACCTGTTTTTGATGGGCAGAACGGGCCCATCAAAAACTGATAAAGGAAAAGAGGAATATTCCGGCAAGGAGATTTCCTCTTTTTGCTTTTACAGCAAACGGATAACAAACTAATCATTTTTCCAGGTTTTTGCATCCTAACAAAAAGCAGCTTAGTTTTACAAGAAAACGCCCTCATCCAAACTTTTTGCTATGACAGATTTTGAAGTACTGGCATTTGCCTTTAAACAATTTGCTGGTTTACCAGGACAAGAATTTGAAAAATCAATCCCCTACTGGAAAAATGAAACTTTTAAGAAATGGGATTTTTATAATGAACACCGGTCGGTATGTAAATACCTGGGCTTTGTAAAGCAGGGTGTCTTTCGCTCCTATGTTATTGACGAAAAAACCGGCGAGGATAAAAATGTATTTCTCTATTCAGGTAACCAGTTTGTTGTTTCTTTTAAAAGCTTTATTCAACAAATACCCTGTGATTATCATACACAAGCCATGACGGAAGCAGAAGTTTTGTGCATTCATTTTTTAGACTTACAGAAGCTGTATCAGCAATCACATGCATGGGAAAGATTTGGCAGAGTACTGGCCCAGGAAGCTTTTAATATTTCGATGGAACGAACAGAAAGCTTTCTCTTTAAGTCGCCCGAACAGCGATACCTGGACCTGATCAAAAACCACCCGGATATTTTCAACAATATCCCATTATACCATATCTCCTCCTACCTCGGCATCCAGGGTCCCTCGCTCAGTCGCATCCGGAAAAGAATTTTAGGTAAATAATACGATTTTAACCCAGGTTAAAGTTTTTGGCATTCCGGCGGGCGAGCTTTGTGTTATCAAATCAAATAAAAAACTAAAAATTAAAGTTATGAACACAAAGCACATTGTATTAATCCACGGATTATTTGTAAACAACAGTACATGGAATGATTGGAAAGCCTATTTTGAAGCACAGGGCTATACAGTACATACACCAGCCAATCCCGGTCACCAGGGTACCTGCCGGTTTAAGAAACACGATTCATCCGCAACTGGTACAAACAGGCTTTAAAGATGTGGTTGACAATATCGTTAACTTAATAGATAGCTTACCTGAAAAACCCATTGTTATTGGTCACTCATTAGCCGGCCTGGTGGTACAAAAACTGGTGGAAATGAACAAAGCGATAGCTGGCATCAGTATCGACGGTGCACCTCCTAAAAACGTTTTAGCTCCCTGGGCTACTGTAAAAGCAGTATGGCCTGTTGTAAACCTGTTTAAAGGAAATAGTGCATTTATGGGTAGTAAAGAATGGTACCATCGTCATTTTTTAATAATTACAGCAAAGCTGAAAGTGATCGGTTATACGAAGCCATTGCAGTTCCCGAGAGCCGGAAAATAGCCAGAGATACTTTATTAAGTTTTTTTGCCAATGTTGATTTTTCAAAACCACATGCACCGTTATTGTTTATAGGAGGTGGTAAAGACACGATTTTCGCCTCTTCTTTTACTAAAAAAATTGCCGGTCAATATAAAGACCCTAATAGCCGTGTTAATTATAAACATTTTGAAGGCAAAAGCCATTTTATTGCCGGTGAAACAGGTTGGGAAGAAGTTGCGGCTTATGTGTTGAGTTGGGTTAAATCTTTGTAGGCATCTACTGAAGGCGCATCAACGTCATTTATTAGCTAATCATATTTCTACTATTCGTGTAGGCTTACACCTGTATTGATAACGCTTTCAATAAAAATCAACTTTAAGGACACGATTGGATAAATCCATCTATATCAGCTCGTGGCTTCATAAAGTCTATCATAGACAGAATGATATGTCGCCGCTCTGCGGCTGGATTTACATTTAAAATGATAATTCTATCGATATGTTACCGCTACGCGGCAAATTAAATCTTCAAAAAGCTTTCACTATTGAACGATTTACTAAAAACATTTTATACATCAGTTACGCTACGCAGCTGTAGTAATTTGAGAATTCACTTTAAAATGAATGTGGACGCGAATCATCGACCTATTAATATAAAACCGCCCCAAACCCCAATGTATCCCCATCGTGACAATGTATTGACAAGAAACATCGGGGGATTAGCGCTATACGGCTCATTAGATCTCACAAAATCGCTTATTATTGGATGATATACTAAAAACAGTTTACACATTAGTCGTGCTCCATGACTGTAACACATTTTAAAAATTCAGTGTTGAGGTAAATGCAAACCCGACACGGCGTCAATCTAATATATAACGCCTAAATCCAATACAGCCGCAGAGCGGCGGTATATTATAACAATCGCCCAAAACCTCCATTGAGCCGCATTGCGGCGACATATTAAAACTACCCGCCATAAATTCATAACAGCATCGCTAAACTTTTCAAAACAGGAAACCATATCTTTATCAAAATTTGACACATGACATCGGAAGTAATTTATAATGGTGACCTGCGTACCACCTGTACCCACTTAAAGAGTGGTTCTAATTTTGAAACAGATGCCCCCGTTGACAATAACGGCAAAGGAGAAAGATTTTCTCCAACCGACCTAATGGCAACCAGTCTTGCCACCTGCATGGTTACAGTAATGGGCATTAAAGCCCGCACTATGAACTTTGACCTGAACGATGTAAAAGTGGAAGTACTGAAAAAGATGGCGGCTGAACCCAGACGTGTAAGCGGTATTGATCTAAAATTTCATATACCCGAAAACCTGGCTGCTATTGACGACAAGACAATCGCTATACTGAAAAATACAGGCCATACCTGCCCTGTGGCCAAAAGCCTTCACCCGGATATTGAAGTAAATGTTGACTGGGGAGCCTGGTCTTAAACAATGCTATTAAAAGCAAAGAGGCATTTCGATTTACAAAATGCCTCTTTGCTTTTTGTGGCGAGACAAAGTCCTCTTCACCATCCGCCTTAATAATGTATTTCTTTATTAATATCATACTTCATCCCTTCATAGCCCAGCGCTCTACGCATTAAACCCATTTGTCCTAAAAGATAGCTCTCCCTGTCAAGACACATGCCTATCATATTCAATTTATTTTCTTCAAAAAAATCAACGCCCATTCCCAGGTTGTAAGGCTGCGCCAGTTCTTCGTCTGTAACCCGGTACAACATATCATACAATTGGGATGATATTTTATGCCACTGGTCTTTCAGATCCTTCAACTCAGGATAGTTAGCCTTCGGGTCTAATGCCCTTGCATCTTTAAACAATTCATCATAAGGGTCTTTATCTTCAACACCCAGAATGTTGGCCAGCCAAAACCGGATATTGACCATATTGCCCGCCATCCAAACAAAATGATTGGTTACATCATTCACCCTTTTCAAGGCGTCGAAGCCGGAAATATTGTCTATTACATTATCGAAGAGCTGGGTATGCATGCGGTATTGAGGTATGACCAGTTGAAGTGTTTTCGCCTCCAGTACCTGCTCTTTTTCTTTAATATCAAACATAACAAAGGTTTTATAGGTGAGTACATTATTTATAGTCATCAGCAACTAAAAACATGCCAGCAAAAAAGCCTGCTACTAATATCGCAGCAGGCTTTGGTTGAAAAGAATTACTGTTAATTGATAACAGGGTGCTTAGAAAGCCGGATTATAATTCACCATCCAGCCGATTCCGAATTTATCTACCAATGATCCGAAATAATCGCCCCAGAACTGATCTTCCATAGGCATTTCTACCTTACCACCGTCAGCCAGAGCGTTGAACAGTTTATCAGCTTCTTCCTTATTATCCGGATGAAGAGATAAATAAACATTATTACCCTGTGTTAATTTATGCCCCATAGAAGGAACAATATCCGAAGCCATCAATGTCTGGTTGTTATCCAGTGGTAGAGAAACATGCATCACCCGCCCCTTTTCGTCATCAGGCAGGTTTTCCGTGCCGGGCGCGCTGCTCATTTTCATGATACCACCGGCAAACTCACCACCGAAAACAGATTTATAGAAATTAAATGCTTCTTCAGCGTTACCATCAAAATTGAGGTAAGGGTTTAATTTGAATGCCATAAAGTATTAGTTTTTTTATATTTAAAACGTTAATTATAATCAGGCTTTGTGTTAACCGGACTGTCGGTCTGCTCGGCCAGTTCTTTTAATGCCTGCAGGCTTTTGGTAAAGCCATCATTCATCATTTGTTCATATTCCTCAGTAGTTTGTACCAGTACTTTCAATAAAGTACCTTCACTATCGGGAAGCAGCTCGTACCGCTCAACAGCGCCAGCAAAATCTTTTACCCTGTCGCTCGTTGTATCCTCCACCCCTTTATTCAATTCTCCGTAATGAGAGAATTCTACAAGTGATGGTGGCTCCAGCCTTTTTATAGTAGACAACATACCATTTCTTTCCGCATCTAAAAACAAGGTTTTGCCCCCACCTGCCAATCACTCTCCATATAAGAGCCCGGATTAAAAGGAGCTGTCCATTTGCGATAGGTATCATCGTCCCAAAGGGTCTTCCATACCTTTTCCAGCGGTGCACTTATGATAATTGAAAAACTAAGATCTTTCATATTTATATGTTTAAAGGTTACGAAATGGTTACTTCAGGCTGCAGAAATAGCACTTAGCTTGTCAATGTCTATTTTTTGCATCTGCATTAAAGCATCGGTAACTTTCTTTGCTTTCTCCTTGTCTTCCTGCCCCGTCAGGATCATCAGCTTTTGAGGTACGATCTGCCAGCTCATCCCAAATTTATCTTTCAACCAGCCGCACATGCTTTCCTGCCCCCATCTTTTATCAAGTTATTCCAATAGTAATCCGTTTCCTGCTGATCTGCCGTAATCACCACCAGGGAAATACCTTCATCAAAATTAAACTGGTGTGGCAGTGAGCTATCCATACAGGCCATCGTATAGTGATCAATATGAAATTGAGCATGCTGCACATTACCTTTTGTATCTTCTGTTCCGTCATACTCCATTATACCTTCCGTTTGAGACCCCGGAAATATCCTGGTATACAATTCAATCGCTTCTCTAGCACGACCGTTCTGCTGGTTTACATACATCAAGGTAGGAACAAAGTATTGATCGGTGTCGCCTTTATCCCCAGTAAGCAATTGCCAGGTAACACCAAACTTATCGCGCACCCAACCGTATTTGGTGCTAAAAGGATAACTATCTAATGGCATTAAAACACTTCCATCCTTCGACAATTCGCTAAAAAGACGCACTGTTTCGCCTTCTTCTTTATTGGCTATTAAAAAAGAAATAGAAGCATTAGGTTTAAAATGCGGACCAGCACTTAATAACATCAGATTTTGACCAGTGATGCTGAGCATCTGAACCAGACCATTATCTTCCGTAAGATGTGTATCAGGAAAAATACTTTTATAATATGCCGCGACTTCTTTGCCGTTTTTATCGAGCCATACACAGGGATAGATCTTATTATTCATACAACTGGCTTTATAGTAAATAATCGTTTTTCAAAATTAGTATGCAATGATCCTGCTATCGCTTGTCATTTGACAAGAAAACAAATGCTTACAATTATTTAACAACTGAATACTGCAGATAAACAACGCCACAATCAAACTTCTTTGCGTTTTCTAATTTTAATTTCGGACAATGTTTCGCATCAAAAAATCTCCTTCCTTCGCCCTTTATTTGCGGATCTAACAAAATATGGTACCCATCTATTAACCCGATAGCTTGCAATTGTGTGGAAACCACTCCACTGCCTAATATCACAATATTTTTATGAGTAGACGCCTTTATATGACTGATCACTTCCTCGTTAATATCGTCATGAAAGAAGCAGTTCTGCCAATCCGAATCCCTTACTGTTTTGGAAAAAATATGTTTCCTGCTTTCATTCATCAACTTATACGCATCCGCAAAATCACGACTCGCCTCAATGCCGGGCCAGTAGCCTACCATTAAATCAAAAGTTGTACGTCCCATAAGAATGGTGTCAGCCTGATTCAGTTGTTCCAGATTAAAATGCATCAATTCTTCATCGCTGGTGAACCAACCTGTATCACCACCACGACCAGAGAAAATACCATCTAATGAAATCCAGTTAGAGACAAATATCCTGCTCATAATTTTCGCTTTAGAGGTACGGCGCAGATAACCTCGTTATCATTTTTATAGATCTCCAGGCAAAACCCTTCAGAGTCTAATTCAGACGTTTTTAACAGCTCAGTAAAGGCTGAACCGATAGCTTGTGGGTTCTTCATAAAATCTTTTATGGTGATACTTTTATAGCTGCCGGCCGGTATAATAACAGTAGCAAATCCCAGCTCCTTACCCTCTCCTTTGTAGGATTCATCGACTGCCGCTTTATAAACAATATGGTCCATACTACCTTCAGGTCTTGAAATGCCATAAGTGGTTCTGTTGAAAGCATCCGGCACTTTGCTATGTAACTTCTGAAAAGCATCCATTATACCGTCAGGAAAGGAACTTGCCTGACAAACAATCACGCGTTTGTCTTTTTCAATTATAAGGTTTTCCATATACTTATTTTAAGACAAACTTATAATGCTATTACATCATGTTTGTTGTAAGAAAGCGACAAACTACAAGCGATTTACGACACAATACTGCTATAACGGGAAAAACAAATAAGATGCCACCCATATAGTTGATGTATTAATCTTATTATAAACTAAGGACGAACCCGATAAACTGATGTTACAGGATAATGATCGGAGGTGTTACCTGATGAATAGCCCGGCACAGCATTAACCACATCCGTTCTTATCTGGGCAGAGGCGGGTAGATACCAGTTTGTCATATTACTACTGATCACCTGCTGATCGATTACTGAGTTGGCATATCCCAGTGAAGACTGGTTGCCCGGAATATTTAAGGGTGCGGTTATAGCGTTGTACCTTACCGCGTCATCCAGGAAATTCCGGTAAGGAGATATTTTTCCGGGAATAATGCTTTTATCGAAATTGTCATTAAAATCCCCCAGGATCATAAAGTATTTCCCGTTGTAATAAGTGTCCAGGCTATCTTTCAGCTCCAACGCACCGTTCAATCTGCGATTATAGCTAGACAGATCATCATCAGCTTTAGCATGAATCAGCAGGAAGCTCATTTCTTTCTTTGCACCGTTAACAGATACTTCGGCCTGAAGCAGGTAAGGGTACCTGTTTCCAAAATTATAATAGGCAGGTGCACTGATGGCCATAAAGGGCCGCACCGATACGTTCCTGAAAATATGCCGGTTATATACAAAAGCCATTTTCTGCATGCCACCTGTAAAAAATGAAACGGTATACCTGAAATCATCGCCCAGGTTATTCCTGATCATACGACCAAAGCGCGTGGTGTCCACTATTTCGCAAAGACCATACAGATCTGCATCCAGGTACTTCAGCACTTTTGCTGCATTCAATTCCTGGTCATTCAAATTTCCATGAAATCCGGACGGATCGCCAAACCATTCTATATTCCAGTTAGCAATTCTTATGTCTTTGTTGTAATCTTTAAACGGGCCATCACTACCGGTGGGGGATGTTCCGTTATCATCGGGTCTTTCTCTTTTACAGGTTAGAAAAGCAATCCCGACCAATAGCCAGATTAGGATGATCTTCATACAGTTAACAATTCCTTCCTAAAATTAAACATTTTTTAGTTAGCCTCGTTATATTTGTTCGAATTGGGTGTGTCGCATTTTTGGGGAGATATTGGAATAGAGAAGTAATAGAAAAAATGTCACGATCCCTTGTATACAACCACAAGATTAAAACGAATGACTAAAAGATTTGCCGCCATTTTAATTCCTTTCCTATTCTTATGTAATCATCTGTCCGCTCAAACAAGACATGAACAAACCGGTTGGTTTTTCTTTATGAACGGGACTAAGCTCAATGACAAATGGGGAATTCACCTGGATGTACAGGTACGTAGTCATGACGGATGGAATGGCGTTAGAAATGTTCTGGTGCGCCCGGGACTTACCTATTACATCAAACCTAACCAGAACGCTACTTTGGGATACTTATATGTACCTACCATTCCGCAGGACGGCTCTACTTTAACGGAGCACAGGATATGGGAACAATATATTATTTCGCATAAGGCCTTTACCGGCAGCCTTAGCCATCGCTTCAGGCTGGAGCAGCGCTTTATTGAAAAGGCAGGAGATCAAACCGTATTTGCACAACGGCTTCGCTATTTTTTCAGGCATGTTCAACCTCTGAAATCTAATGAAGGTGGTTTTACTAAAGGACCATTTGCCGCTTTGCAAAACGAAGTATTCGCCAATATTCATCATCAAAAGAATACCAATAATCATTTCTTCGATCAAAACCGGGCTTATATTGCAGCGGGGTATCGCTTCTCTAAAAAATTTGATGCAGAAGCCGGATATATGAATGTATTTGCAAAAGGCGCTGTAACCAATACGGTTAACAATGTAGTGCAACTGGCTCTATACACCAGGTTCTAATTACGTTTTCGCTCAGCAGGCGTTGGTTTAGCCTGCCATGAATGATCGTAGGCTTTAAATATGGCAGCGGCTTCAAAATCTTCAGCAGTTATTCTTGCATCCATATAATCAGCCAGTAATCTAAAGGCTTTAGGGTTTTCTTTCTGTAAAATCATCAAAGCTGCATTCGTGCCAGCTTTCACCGCAATAGGCACACCACCGCCCAGTTCTGCCCACTGTCCTCCTACCAACAGGTTGCTGATAGGCGTTTGATAATGCGCTACTTTGTTTTTCATATTCTCCCGGCCTGGCTTAGCCCCCATCATCGTTCCGTTTTTATTGCCGGTATACCGCCAGTGAGTTACAGGCGTTGCCACATCATAAAAAAGAATATGAGCGCGCAGATCTGGTGCGATAATTTTACTTAAGCGATCAATTAAAACTTCGGCAATCTCATTTTTAAGATGCCTGTAGTCTTCATTTCTTATATAGTTCCCTTGCTCGTCTTTCGTGGTAAGCCAGCCGTCTTTAAAAGACATGTAAGCCGGCATAAAGATCGTAAGAGTGCCGCAACCTTCAGGGGCAAGAGAGGGATCTCTCAATGACGGCGTCAGCACAACCATCTCACTCTTTAACGGATCACCACCCGAATGTTCCTCTATACTTGCCTCATTATTGCTGATATGTATCAATTCTTCATTAAACCCTAATTGACCCGGATGGCAGTCTAATGCAACAGAAATAGTTAACGAGCTACTGTAAATATCTGCATCCTGCATTCTCGTTCTCAATTTTTCAGAAAGAACAGCAGGTGGCAACATTTTATTGTACAAGGTTTCCACATCACAAGCCGCTATAATATGCCTGGCTTTTACCTCATGCACCTCTCCCCTGTGTTTAAATAATAAACCTGTTGCATTGTTATTTTTCAACAATATCTTTTCAACCCCGCAATTGATAAAAACATCATTTTGATAATAGTTTACGAGATAGCTCAGCCACTCCGGGATCACCTGTCCACCGCCCTTGGGTGGTGACTGAAAATCTCCGTAGTAAGCCCAGCCAATAGGCACCAGGCATCCGATAATATCGCCATCTGCCGCAAAAATATCATGCAGTTTTTTTCCTTAAAATACCTGTTCAGTCCTTTTGTAATGCCTGCCTCGCCCGAATAGCCCAGGTGCGGAATAAACGCGGAACCAAATTTAATAATCGGTAACTTATTTTTAAGTCTTTCCCAGAAACCCATACTTTCCCCTGCGAAATACGGTGCTGTATTCGTTAAAAGCCTTTCCTATTTTTTTGCTGCTTTAAAAAATGCTTCAATCCCTTTTTTTCGTGGGGAAACTCCTGTATCAAAGTGGCTTTTAATTCTTCCGGGTCATTGGTTAGCAGGTAATCGTGATTATTACCCATATATCGCCTGATTCTTTTTTGAGGAACAGCAACAGGATGATCCTTACCGAGTATAGCGAATATTTTTCCTACAACGCCTTCCGGTCCACATTGATTCAGCCAATGTATAGCCGTATCGAAACGAAAATCCTTCCTGCGAAAGCCAGCCAGGTAGCCGCCTACATGAGGCTCCTTTTCCAGTATACAAACGGAAAGACCGGCTTTGCTTAGTAATGCTCCGGCTGTGAGTCCGCCAACACCTCCCCAATAATAACTACGTCATATTCGGACTTGAATGGTTTACGCATAGGATTATGGTAACAATTCTGCGTAAAATAATGCATTCTCAGGGAAGAAAGAAAAATATCATGAGGTTGATTTCATCGGCTATTTTATATTTTCTAACAGGAAACGAAAAGAGATAACCCCCTCGAAGATTACTGATAATTTATTATTGAAATCTGAATATCATATATTACTGTCTCGTACCTACTTATGGCTATCCATTTTTTGCTATTTCCTTCTAGCAACTAAAATGATACACAAAGCATTTTCAAATCTTGAACTTCAAACTTTGCATTTTAAATCTCCTGCTACACCCTTGCTCCAAAAAGCAGGCTGCCTACACGTACCATGGTACTTCCTTCTTCTACCGCCATTTTATAATCGCCGCTCATTCCCATGGATAGAATTTGAGGTTTAATGTTTGAGATAGCAGGTTGACCTAATTGTTCAAAGAGCTTTTTCAGTTGCCTGAACTCATTGCGTACCAGTGCCTCATCATCACTAAAGCTGGCCATGCCCATCAGGCCCTTGATCTGTACATTTTTAAGTGCCGGCAACTGTGCTAAAACCTCGTGGAGTTCTTTTTCATCCAAACCATACTTAGTCTCCTCCCGTGCCACATGTACCTGCAATAAGCAGTCGACAATACGGTTGTTTTTCAGCGCTTGTTTATTGATCTCCTTTAATAAATTAAAGCTATCCACGCCGTGGATCAAATGAACGAAGGGCGCTATATACTTCACCTTATTGCTCTGTAAATGCCCTATAAAATGCCAGTGAATATCAGCAGGCAATTGTGCTTGCTTATCTAACAGCTCTTGTACATAGTTTTCACCAAAATCTCTTTGGCCCAGGTCATATAAAGCTTGAATATCTGATACCGGCTTTATTTTGGAAACCGCTACCAGGCTTACATTCTGGGAGCTCAATTCTGCTATCAACTGCTGATAGGCTTGTACATTAATCGACATAGCTACAAATGTAAGACCTCCTGTACTTGATAACTCATTTTCATTTGTTTTACCGGGAATCTGATGTTTGGACATCATTAAACCATACACAATAAACAACTGACAATCAATATACTGGGAAATAAATACAAAATTTCAGCTTCTTAAAAGCAACAAAACATTGGTTTCAAACGCCACATTAAGCGATCTATCTTTGTGTTGTCAATACATAATCAAACAACCAGTAACGGTTACAGATTATAAATTAAAAATCAAAGAAAGATGATGAAAACAGTTCTTTTAAAAGCAGAAAAAGTAGCACTCCGGTTGGCAGTACTATTTGCAAACACTTTAACTACAAGTTCCGTATCGAACAAGTAGCAGCATTAATGGCCTATCGCAGAAGATAAAGGTCATTTTAAACATTCATTCCATTTTTAAATAAACATAAAACTCAATACGATGAATATCCTATCTAACACAAAAACATTAGCTGTAGCATTAGTTGCTATACTAACAACCGCTTTTACACCTGCTTTTGCTGGTTTTGAAGATGACAAAAAATCTGAGATTGCTTACATAGGTAATCTGAACGAATCTCCTGTTTACAGGCTATCATTAAACAACGATACCAAAGAAACTTTTTTGTATCTGTTACAGATACTGACGGAAATATATTGTACAATGAAAAGGTAAGTGGTGCAAAGATCGTTCGTAACTACCAGTTTGACAATGCGGTTGGCAACGATTATGAGCTAACCTTTACCATCTCCAACACAAAAGGTAAAACCTTGAGCTCATATAACGTAAACAGAAGTAAAAAAATTACTAATGAAGTAGCAGTTAGTAAGATCAAATAAGGCAATCAATTATACATATAGATGTACCCCCTGTTTTAACAGGGGGTACTTTTTGATATAAAGCGCTGGCGACAACATTCTCCTAATTGAACCTAACACCAATATTCAATTGAAGAACTTCAGCCCGGCTTTTTGGCACCCCTTCTTAGTGGAGTACTGTTTCATTACTAACTATATAAACGTAATAACAATACATGTAAATACCGGCGTTGTTGGCTTTAAGTATTTTTTTATAGTTCGTTAATGAACTTTCAATACTTTTTAGGTTTGGATAATATTGACATTTATTTCGTTAAGCCCTTTTTATATCTTCAGTTGTTATTTACTCCCCACTAAAAGCCAAACCGCACCGGCTATTAAAAAATGCCAAAAATTAAAATGGTCAATCTAAATGCTTTGCGCCCCAGCCAATAGCCAATGGGATTTTTACCGAGTTGTAGGGAGGATTATAAAACCAGTTCCAGTTGCCAACTGCCGACCACGTAAGGAAAATGCCCAGTAAAAGCATAAAATATTCAAACCCATGCTTTCGGTTAGAAATGTCCTGCTGTGCCTGTTCTAAATAATCCATTGGGTTTACTTGTTTACGCTCCACGATTTATCGTACCAATCGCGGGTGCTGTTAATTCCAAATTCAAATTTTTCTTTATCGGTATTTGCCGTTAGGATGAGTTTTTCAAATGCCGATTTACCAAATTTTTAAGTGCCAGATACCATTTTCCCGGTACCGTTTCGTGTTCGCATTCTTCAAAACTTGCCCATTCAAAATCGGCAGGATTGTAAAGCCGATCGCTTTCTTCGGGCTTAAAAAGCTCTGCTTGTTCCAAATCTCCTTCGGCAAGAAATTTTTCATACTTTTTCCGGTCCCATTCATTTGATTTCTCAATCTTTTGCAATGCGTTCTCTTTGCTGTCAAAACTTATGGCACTCACTTTTGCATCTTTATCAGTCCAAATGCTTGCCGTGTAAATAACAAAGTGGGGATGCTCTTCATTCATTCTTTTGATAGCTCTTTCAAGCATTGCGTTTAGCTCTGTAATATAAATTTCCTGGGCTTCCATAGTTTGTTGTGCCTGATTTGAATAATCCGTCGTTATACAATATTTTGCTCTGCAAGAATTCTAGTGTAATACTTTTCCAGCGTTTTTATGTCTACCACCCTTGCATCGGTTTTATCATCGTTTTTGTCGTTGTAGGTAAGCCATTTTGAGTAGAAATGGTTAACTATTTTTATTCCGTTTTTAGTTAAATCAATGTTTATATAATACATCCGGATGATGCGTCCCACCTTATCGATTGGCTGCTTTTTAAGTAGTTTTTTTCGTAGCAAAAGCGCAGTAACCCCAATCAAAAGAAGTTTCTTCAAGTGCATCGGGCAATAATTTTTTCAGGTTTCGGTAGAAACCAAGAGCGGTTTGTTATCGAATAGTACGCCATTCCGTTTTCCTTTTTTATACAAAACATAGTCGCTGAACATCGCTTCAATCATTATGTTATCTATACTTTTAGTTCTCTTTCGAAATTCTTCTTTGAATGTTTTGGTTGTCATACCTGTTCTGATTAGTTTGTCTGATGTTTTTCGGCGGAATTAAGATAGTGGAGTATAGCCTTCACTTTTGTATTTCTGTAATTCCTCTGGGTCCAGCATATTGTAATTTAATAATAAATTATTACTTTTTCTTTATCGTGCAATAAATTATGAAAATAGTGGTGAATAAAAATAATCCATTTCATCATAGGCTTTTACTTTATCCATTACATTTTTTGCTTTATAAAGATCAATAAAATGTCTCAAGTGGCGATTTCTTTTTGAATTTTCTTTGTTGGCCGGAAAGTTGTTTTCTTCAGGCAGGCATCCTTTGCTCAAAAAATCAAAACGACTCCCGAGGGAAAACTGATTAGTATCAGTGCCGAAAAATGTATTATCTCTCTGCAGTTTTCCTCTCTTTTAGTACTCCGGCCAGAACTCCTCCTTTTAATATACAACCCTCTCGAAAAACAATGCGCTGATCACCTGTAAACTGAAAAGCATATACTCGTTAGCCCGAAGACGGCGGCTACCTCATTATGGAATCCAACATTAAAGTACCCGTAAGCAGGCAACGACGACACCTGGTCAAAGAGATATTCTCCTGATTGAACATCTCCATGCGACAACTTTAAGACTTGTCCGATAAATGTTAGCCCTCTGATGAAAAAGTTCCATGCATTCTATAGTTAAAATTTAACCAATTTAAAACAGGTTGCAATAAGTGTAATAACTAATAATTTATATTCGGCAACAAAACCAGCTTTCTTATGCGACTTCTTTCACTTCTTATTTTAGTTATTTACTTTATTCCCGCTCAGTCTCAAACCACTATCCATTTTCCGGATTATGAAACCTCTGCTGCCCCTTATGTGCAGGTATCTAAAATAGAGCTGCACAGTAATACCACAAGACTGTTTTTCACAGTAAACTATGATGGGGACTGGATTAAGATCCCGTCTAAAACTTACATACAGGCAGGCAGCGATACTACGAAGCTATATGTAAAATCCGGTGAAGGAATTGAGATTGACAAACAGCACAAAATGGGCAATGATAACATTGCTACCTACACGCTCGACTTCCCTGCAATACATGCTGCAACATCAACCATCAATTATGGCGAAGACGGAGGTTCCTGGTTCATTGGGAGAATTGAATTATCTAATGAAACAGCTCCTAATAACATGCCTAAAGACTTACGTGGAGGTTGGTATAACTCAAAAACCGGCCTGGCTGAAATAGCTCTTTACAAGACTACAGCGGTATACGATAATAAAATATGGAGTTATAAATTAATCGACCTGTCATCAGACCTCATTGTCCTTACTGATAACAAAACTGTCAGAAGACTATATTTTAATAAGTTAACCCATAGCAAAATACAAGCAGGTGCTTCCTTAAAAAACAGCATCACTTATGTAAAAAACATTCAGGCTGCCACCATTAAAAACATAGCTGCCTATCAGGCAGATAATGTACTAAAAATAGATACTGCTATTTATGAGGGATACATAGCCAACTATAACCCTACCAGCAAATTAAAAACCGGTAAAATAGCTGTAAACAATGTTTTCACAGACAACCAGGATGCTCATATTGTGCAGGTAAATGAGCTGGGATACTTCAAAGTGAGCATACCCTTATTTTACCCGGAAGATGTTTATGTAAACCTGGGCAACAGGTTTTCTGTTTATTTGGAACCGGGCGAAACACTGTTTCATATTATTGACGCACAGTATGGAGATGTGTTCATGGGAACATCGGGACAAATTAATCGCGAGTTAAACTTTCTGTCAGGTATAAAGCACCCGGGTTATGAGGAACTTACCCGGAAAATCGGAAGCGTTTCAGCGGACCAATATAAAGATTTCCTATTATCCAATAGAAAAAAACTATTGGACTCATTAAACGCTATGCAAAAGAATTTTACCATTAGCGAGAGGGCTATACAATTAAAGGCGGTAGCCATTGAAAACAATTGTACCGAAACACTGCTTTCTTACAATATGGATTTTGAAAATCATGTGAGGGATAAATACAATCTAAAGAGCCACAAAGACAGTCTGCCCGAAAAGCCTGAAAAACCCGACAACTATTACAATTTTTTAAGCAATGCAACCATGGGTAACCCGGTATACCTTATGTCTGCAAGCTCCTTCTTCCTCTTTAACAGATTATTTTTCCTCAAAGAGGCGCGGGCTACCAATTCATCTTACGGTTTGAGCACCAGCGCTTTTATCGACTCATTGAGCAGACAAAATATAGCATCAAAAAAAATTGCTGAATTAAAAAAATTCAAGAACAGAAGAACTACATCCAAGTCCCTCATAAAGATATTATTGCACCGTTTGAATCCCAATTATCTCTCCTTGTGAAAGAAAATATGGTTTTATGGAGAAAATATTATAAACTGTTTCCACTAGAAAACGGGTATTCACCGAGCCGCTTGCTACTTTTTTAAAAGACAGCAATGTGGCAGTCTCCGATACGATTATAAATGCTTATCAACAATATGAAAGTACAGAAGCGTACCAAAAGTTTCAAGGGCTTACTACCCGCGAATCCAAGCTTTCCAAAACCTTTCTGAGCAATATGGAGGACTGCATAACTTTTGGATGGGGCAAGGCTGGCAGAATGCCAAAAGAATTTCTTCGAACATAAGCTGCAGTTAAAAAACCCATTGCTGAATGACATTATTATTTCGCAAGAGGTACTTAAAAAGCTTATCAGTCAAACATCGCCCTTAGACAATGAAGAACTCGCCTACTTAAAAAAACAGCTTCAACTACCCATTATAGCTTCTTACTGGCAGGATTGTAACAATGCGGTTAACAATACCATTGCCAAGCAAAGAAACAATACCGAAAGCAAGATAAACAAATTAGGTAATGTAGAAGTACGGAAAGTACTGTCTTCCATAACCGACCAATTTAAAGGTAAGGTTATTTACATAGATTTCTGGGCTACATGGTGCAGCCCCTGCATTGCAGGCATCAGGGAAATAGCTTCGCTGAAAGACGAAATGAAAGAAACAAACGTGGTATTTATTTACATTACAGACCCCTCGTCACCCGAAAAGACATGGAAGAACATGATAGCCGGTATCAATGGCGAACACTTCAGGCTCACAGAAAATGAGTGGAACTACCTTGCAGGTTTTTTCAATATCAGTGGCATCCCGCATTACGCATTGGTTAATAAAAAAGGCGAGATTGTGAGCAGGGATCTTGAACACCAATCCAATACCGAACTAAAAAAATGTTCGAAAAAATGCTTGCTGAGTAATACTTCTTGAAGTATCAAACCCGCCTGAGCTCAACCTTTTTAATCCTCCAGTTTTGTCAGATCTACTTTAGGTTTAGGCAGATTCATCGCTTTGATCTCGGCCCTTGTTTTATCTGCCATTTCCTGTGTCAGCTCATACTTATAATTGCCGTAATCGCCAAACTCAAACTGGCCCACATAGAAAAAACCATATTGATCAAAGAAGTCTGTTAAATCTGTTTTACTTACCTCACAGGCTGTTTTCACAAAGTTTAACTGATATGGTGCAGGATTATTGCCCCTGTCGCCCCAACCGCCATTAGCTCTGCGGCCCCCGCGCTGGCTGGCACGCTCCACATTCCCTTGTTTACGGAAAGCTTCAAAAGATCGGGATAAAAATCAGGATTATTACCGACTCCAGCGAAATATAACTGCAGCTGCCAGAAGGGGATCAAGCGATTAAAAACATCATTGTCTTGCAGATAACATATTTTACGTGCAATAATACTGTCGCGGGCTTTCTGGTAATTTTTTTGTTCACTGATGCGGCTCTTATTGCCAAAGGAAGTAGTGCCATACAAAGAGAAAATATTATTGCTCACTTCTCCCAGTCCACCCCAATTGAGGTAAGGACGTAATTGATGTACATGTCCTACTTCGTGGCTGAATCCCCAGCAAGGATCACCTTTTACCACACGGGCCGGATCAACCACCAGGGCCATCGCATTGCCCGGGTCCGTACCCATATAAGCCACACCATCTCCATCGCGGAACATGTAATAATTGTAGTTGACCCTGGCGAGAATGTGATTATCGGGAACCCTGTTGTATTTAATCAGGCCCAATATGCGGTGTTGCCGGTATACCAAAGAATCATAGTTAGCAATCAGCTCCACCCCTTTTCCGTAAGCGTATTTTTTACAGGCTTCCACAGGATAAGCAATTTGAATATGTCTGCCCCTAGCATCTATAACCGGGTAAACAGCATGATCAATTAATGTATTCCAGTCGCTATTGTTGTTTTTACTTACATCAAAATAGCCATTTACTTTACCCGCTACAAAATGCGCCTGTACTGGCTTTTCTTTTTCCGGCTCTTCAGAGTAGTAGTCGATATAGGCTAACCCTCCTTTATTTTTAACCTGTATAATGTTTACTCCGTTGCGTAAAACAAACCGCTGCTTATGAATACCCCATCCTGCCGGGTCTTTATCAGGCTTCATACCTTCCGGAGCTCTGCGGTTCCAGTCAGGCACTAACAGTCCTACTTCTTTGCCGTCGGCAATGCCATCTACCAGGATGGTATGTTTTCCTTCCGGCAGGTAAATCCCGGTCACCCCCTCGTATTTGCTATACCCGTCGCCGATCATTAATTGCTGACCCAGTGTTGTTGGTGTTAACCAGGCTTTGTATGCGGCCGATCTATAATCCGTTTTGTAAGATTTGTTCCATAATGCCAGAGCTGCTTCCCTTAACTGGCTATTTTGCAGTTGGTCGATTGCAGACTTTTTCACGCCCTTTTTAAGGGATAAAGCCATAGGTGTTTCAAAAACAGCAAGGTCTTTGTACACGGCAGCCAGCTCAACGGCAGACTGAGCAGATAAAAAACCAGCAAAGCCAATAACAGCAGTTAACAGGGCTAAAAATCTCTTCATGATTCAATGATTTGTTGAAAGATAATCTATTGAAAAATGATAAGCCTGTGCAAACGATTGAGCAAGTTTCGTTTGAGATGTAATCAGACTGCTATATCAAAGTTTATAAAATCGGGAGCAAAGCCTATTATGTTCGATTGTATGAACTCTTCTTTCTGATGCATGGTAGTCAAAACAAAACAATCCATACCGGCATTAGCCGCAGCCTCTACACCTTTAGGCGCATCTTCAAATACCAAACAATCGGAAGCGGGAACCTGCAACAGATCGGCACATTTTAAATAAGTTTCAGGGTCGGGTTTGCTATTGGCTACATCATCGGCACTCACGATGGCCTGGAAGTAATGACGAATTCCCAACCCATCTAATACGAAGTCGATATTAAACATAATAGCGGCAGACCCGATCGCCATCTTAATACCTTTGCTGTGATAATGTTCCAACACTCCGGGTAATCCAGCAAGCAACTGTAAATGTGGTCGAAATTCCTCCTGGTACTGTCTTTCCTTTTCTATGCTCATTTTATTTTTATCTTCAATAGAAAACCTGCCGGGAAAAACACGATCTAACAATTCATGGTTCTTACCATAGCATTCTTCTTTGGTTTTTTCCAGAGATATTTCAGCACCCAGTTCATTGAGGATCCTATACCAAGCTTTGATGTGATATTCCATATCATTAATCATCGTACCATTCAAATCAAATAAGAAGGCTTTGTATTGACGCATAAAATTTTATTAAACTAAAAAATGAAAAGATTAAACAAGCGCTTAGGATAGCACTTATCCCGAACTATACAACAATTTTTCTCCAGGGGAGTTGCTGTACTTGGTGATTCATCCACCAACAACCGGCTACAGAAAGGGGTACCAATGCCATTACCAGCCAGCTTATTTTTAAGGCCAGCCAATGTAAAGCCACTAAAATACCGATCAGAAATATACGCAGTAACACCATTAAAAATTTACCGCCCTGCTGTTTGGCATTGGGCTGCTGCGAAAACGGTAGATAATGTGTAGACATTAAAGCACTGATGTAAAAAATAAGGATACTATTAAACCCCACCAACAAAATATCATCCAGTGTTTTATAACCCCATATAGCGAAGGTAACCGTGCTCATTACCAAATAGACCGGTATAAAAAATTTGGCCAGCAATGCCTTTACTGCACCATTAATCAATGCTCCTGGTTTACTAACGGGCGCTGTCTGGTACACCCAGGAAGCCGTATAATTCTCATAATAACTGATCAAAGAAAGGCTCAATGTAACCGAAAACATCCCCAGGTATAGCAACCATAAAAACATGTTTCCGTTGGGTAAATCAGCCAGCTTCTCCCTATATCCTTAAAGTTTCTGAAAAGGATAATAAAAATAAACACAGGAATATAAGCCAGGCTGGGATAAAACTGCATTTTAAAATTCTTATCGCGACCTGTTATTTTCCAAACCAGGGAAAACGAGGCATTTTCATACGGAGACCGGCACAACAGCTGCGCCAGTTTTTCTGAAAGCCTTGATTTGCTATTTGCTGCTTTTTTGTTGAAGCAATAGCACTACCCTCAGCAGGCGCAGACATAAACCTGGAGAAATAAGGAGCCAAATACCTGGCTATGATAAACCCGGAGAGTAAAGGCATCCCAATTGCGCAAACGATCATGCCTATTCGTGCGCCGTCAATAGTGCCTGTCTGTACCGAATCTAACAAACTGGCCATCCACACCGGTGGTAGAAGATACGAGTACCAATGCAATTCGAAACTAAATGCAGTTTCACTCAGGTTGATCAAACGAGGTATTACCTGGTAGGCCACCGCAAAAACACCGTCATAAATACCTGGAAGTAGCCAATAATATCTTTTACTTTCTGTTCGCTGGTATAACGCAATACCAGTCCGTATAAAATATAAGTAACAAAAATGCCGATGGCAGTAGTGAGTATAGTAGTCAGCAAGAGCGTAACGCCTACCGGGATACCATACCTTATGGTTGAAAAAATTAACGGGCATATAATAATAGCCAGTATCAATTGACCCAGGTATACAATAATATGCAGCGTACGGGCTACCAGCAATGTACGGCTGGTAACAGGTTTAGGAAGTATGATCTGCGAGTCTGAAGTATCTAAGAGTACGTTGCTGAAGTCGGTTATGAGGATCATGATCAGCATAAACAAAAGGTAGGTATGCAGAATGATCATTGCAAGCATAAAATCTGGTACCAAAAAAATCATCAATCCCACAAACAACCCCATTAATGCATAAACCATCATGGAGTACAACATGGCGTTTGAAGGCTCCTTCTGCTGGCTCCGCTTCCAGGTAGCCGGTTTGCGTCGCCTGTCCATGGTCAGCTTTGTAGAGGCGATCATGTGCACCTGTTCCAGGTTTACACCAGATAAGGGCAACGACTTTATTAAGCCGAAAAACAACCGGAGGAAAAAGTATCCATGTAATAGTTAGCTGTTTAGTACGTCAATAATTTCTTTGGCAGTATTGGTAGTTACCGAATCGGTAGCAGTCAGCGATTTGAATATACTTTCCAGCGAGCCTTGCTGTGCCTGTTGCCTCAATGTATCAATAGTACCATCTGCAATGATCTGGCCCTTATCAATTAAAATAATCCGGTCGCTGATCTTTTCCACTACGTCCATAATATGCGATGAATAGAAAATAGTTTTACCAGATTGCTTGAGCTGCTGTAACATCTCTTTCACCAGTATTACCGCATTAGCATCTAAACCGCTTAAGGGCTCATCCAGGAAAATAATTTCGGGGTTATGCATCAGGCCGCTTATCAGCAGTACCTTTTGCTTCATACCCTTGCTATAGGTATTCATGCGGGCTTCAGCTTTATCAGCCAAATCGAAAAGCTTTAACAACTCCCATCCCTTAGCTGCAAAGACCTCATCGCTTAAACCATAAAGCTTGCCGGTAAATTTTAAGTATTCTACCGGGGTTAGCACATCGTAAAGCGCCGCCAGTTCCGGTATATAGCCAATTCGCCGTTTCACTTCCAGCGACTCATTACGCACATCCATCCCTAACACTTTTACGTCACCTTCAAACTCATCTATGATGCCAGTAATAATTTTGATCGTAGTACTTTTACCGGCGCCATTCGGACCAATATAGCCTAATATCATTCCCGGCTCTACCTGCAGATTGATACCCTTTAACACATAATTGCCCGCATATTGCTTTTTGAGGTCGGTTATTTCGATCACACTCATATTACAGCTCTTTAAAGTCTCAATATTACAACTATTTATACCCAGATAATTGTTGAAGAACCTGTTTTTTAACAGGACTTGTACTTCTTGCCTGCGATTCATTGTATCGGCTTACATTTATATCCCTAAAAAATAGTATGATCTGGACTAAAGAATATGACCTGGCAAGGTTGAACGAAATAACCAACGACAATATGAATACCCACCTGGGTATAAGATTCACGGCTATTACCGAAAATTCGCTGGAAGCCACTATGCCGGTAAGCGACAAAACCAGGCAGCCTTATGGCATTCTACATGGAGGGGCATCGGTGGTGCTTGCAGAAACGGTGGGTTCTTACGCCAGCAGCCTGGTGGTAGACCGCGAAAAGTTTATGGTAGTGGGTATGGAAATAAATGCCAACCATTTAAGACCGGTTTTATCAGGGTATGCGCGTGCAGTTTGCAGTCCGCTCCACCTGGGTAAAAGCAGCCATGTGTGGGATATTAAGCTGTATAATGACAGTCAACAGCTGATCTGTATCAGCAGACTTACCGTTGCTGTAATTGAAAGAAGAAAGTTTAAATGACCGGTGTACTAAAGCCAGGTTTTATTTTAATATACCCCTGCTTATGACGATTCTTTGTACCTCGCTGGTACCCTCATAGATCTGTGTGATCTTGGCATCACGCATCAATCGTTCTACATGATATTCTTTTACATAACCGTATCCGCCATGTACCTGCACGGCTTCAATCGCAGTCCACATAGCGGTCTCAGAGGCATAGAGCTTGGCCATGGAAGAACTGATGGTATAGTCCTGATGTTGGTCTTTTTCCCAGGCGGCTTTCAAACATAACAGCCTGGCTGCTTCAATTTTCATGTGCATATCGGCCAGCTTAAAAGCAATGGCCTGGTGGTTCATAATTTCGGTACCAAAAGCTTTTCTTGTTTTAGCATATTCTTTAGCCAGTTCATAAGCGCCACTGGCAATACCCAATGCCTGGGAAGCAATGCCAATACGGCCTCCTGCCAATGTTTTCATTGCGAATGAAAAACCAAAACCATCCGCTCCGATCCGGTTTTCTTTGGGCACTTTTACATCAGTAAACATAACTGTGTGCGTGTCGCTACCTCTTATTCCCAGCTTATTTTCTTTCGCAGCTACCGTAACTCCCGGCCAGTTCTTCTCTACAATTAATGTATTAATACCTTTCGATCCTTTCGAAATGTCTGTTTGTGCCATTACGAGGTAAACAGATGCTGTTCCTCCATTTGTGATCCAGTTTTTAGTGCCATTCAGTAAATAATAATCGCCTTTATCTTCAGCGGTGGTTCGCTGTGAGGTAGCATCACTGCCCGCTTCCGGCTCACTCAACATAAAAGCGCCTATATACAATGCGCCGTCCTTTTTCCCTTGCGCTAGCGGTGTCAGGTACTTCTTCTTTTGTTCTTCAGATCCGAAAGCCTGCAGCCCGTAGCAAACCAGGCTATTGTTAACACTCATGCACACGCTTACGCTGGCATCCACTTTCGATATCTCTTCCATAGCCAGCACATAGCTGATCGTGTCCATACCAGCTCCGCCATATTGCTCATCTACCATCATACCCAGAAATCCAAGGTCGGCCAGTTTGGATATTTGTTCTAAGGGGAATTTTTGTTGCTCATCGCGTTCGATCACACCCGGTAAACACTCATTTTGAGCGAAATCCCGGGCTGCTTTCTGTATCATTAGTTGCTCTTCGGTCAGTTCAAAATTCATATAGCTACGTTTATATAAATGTAATTCTTTTATACAAATACAATAACCTGTCTATTAAAAGTTGATAGAAAGCAACTCCATGAACGATATATAAGATAAAAAAACGGCGAACGGATACACTAAAAACAAAAAAATCGCTCCGGGGAGCGATTTAATAATTTATTAGAAGAGGTAAATTATCTTCTGCGTCCGCCGCCTTGTTCGGCGTCGTTCATGCGAATTTTTCTGCCTCGATAATTTTTACCGTCCAGTGCTTTGATCATTTTATTACCTGCAGATGGATCGATCTCTACCCAGCTATTCATATCCTTCATGTCTATCTTACCGAGCACATCTTTACTCAATCCGCTCATGTCCAGAATAAACTGTAAAAAGCTTGCTTTATAAAAACCATCTTTCGTACCAAGGTTTACAAATAAACGCTGATAGTTACCATTGCTGCTCCTGGAGCTGCGGCCTTCCCTGCCACTACTTCTCTCAGCACTTCTCCCTTCCCTGCCAGCTTTACCCGAATCACGGATGTTCAAATCAGCTGAGTTCTCATAGTATTTTAAAAATCGGTCGAATTCCAATGCAGCTACACGTTGCATAATTTCTTCTTTATCTACATCTGCAAATTTCTCCTGCAGAATAGGAAGATAAGTAGCGTACTCACCATTGCTGATATCAGCCTGCAGCATTTTATCGATAAAATGGAAGAACTGTTTGCGGCAAACATCTTTACCACTTGGAATATCCATTTTATGAAACTTCGTATTTACCAGCTTTTCAATCTGGCGTAAACGATAGAGTTCTCTTGGTGTAACCAATGAAACCGAAACCCCGCTCTTACCAGCACGGCCCGTTCTGCCGCTTCGGTGCGTATAAACTTCTGTATCATCTGGTAATTCATAATTAATAACGTGTGTTATTTCCTTTACATCAATACCCCTTGCTGCTACGTCTGTAGCTATCAGCAATTGAATTGACTTTTCACGGAAACGCGCCATTACTTTATCACGCTGCGCCTGCGTTAAATCGCCATGCAAGGCTTCAATATCATATCCTTCACGGATAAGGCTCTCTGTTACATTTTGCGCATCAGCCTTGGTTCTGGTGAAAACAATACCGTAAATACCCGGATTGAAATCTATAATACGCTTTAAGGTTTCGTACCTGTTTACGTGTTGTGTAGAATAATACTGGTGATCAATATTGGCATTCCCTGAATTCACTTTACCTACGGTAATCTCATGGGGATTGTCCATATATCGCTTGCTTACCTGCCTGATTGCCGGTGGCATAGTTGCACTAAACAGCCAGATGCTATCCCGGTTAATGGTTTCCTTTAGAATGAATTCAATATCATCCTTAAAGCCCATATTCAGCATTTCATCTGCCTCATCTAATACTACATAGTTAATACCTTCTAAATTAATGGCTTTGCGTTCGATTAAGTCAATCAAACGACCAGGGGTAGCTACAATGATGTTGGTTCCCCGTTTGATTTCCCTGATCTGATCAGAGATAGAGGCACCACCATAAACGGCAGTTACACCAACAGGACTTTTTTCCCTTTGAAGTTGCCTAAGTCTTTAGCAATTTGCAGACATAGCTCGCGCGTTGGGCAAATGACCAAAGCTTGCGGCGTACGTTGTTCTTTACTAATTAATTGCAATAAGGGTAAACCAAATGCTGCTGTTTTACCGGTACCGGTTTGTGCTAAACCTATAAAATCTTTGGTACCTTGTAATAAAACGGGAATGGCTTGTTCCTGAATGGGTGTGGGAGTTACGAAACCGATAGTTTCCAGAGATTGAAGCAGCCCAGCCTCAATCCCTAATGATTCAAATGTTGTCATAAAAAGAGTGCAAAGGTAACAAAAACAAATCATTTGGCAATTTTTGAAAATATATGCCCCGTGTTACCCATTGCCGAAGCCTTTGTTTTCAGCTGCATTTGCAGCTATGCCAAAAATACTTTCCAAATCCGGGGTCGTCACTATTACCTTAAGGAAACATAACAAAATCGCGGGCCCCATTACTTACCGGCCAGCATTCCTTAAGGGTATAAAAAAACCACTCCGCCGTAGCGGAATGGCTCCTCTATATTGCTTGCCGAATAAAAATTATAATTTAATTGCAGACGTGTCAGCTGCTGCAGAAGTTGTATCCAGGTTTACCATAGTATCGGTTGGATTAACCGGAGGTTACCCAAAGTTGGATCAACCGAACTGGTGTCAGCACTAACATTAGTAGAGTCTGAACCACCTTCGCCTTCTGCCGCATTATTACATGCTACAAATCCTAAAGAACTGATTGCGAATAAAATAAATAACTTTTTCATAAAATTTAAGGTTTGCTGTTAAAATAGTTAATACCCAAAGGGAAAAAGGTAACCCATAAATAAAAATTTTTTTCTGACTGCGAAAGGGTTACTATTTTTAAAAATTCGTATTAAATTATCACAGGTTGAAAGATTCTACATTAGAACAGGAAATAATTTTATTGAAGGGATTAGCTCGTAACGACAAAAGATCGGTTGAAATGATCTATGGGCAGAACTACAATCTGGTTCAGGCCCTGGTAATCAACAACAACGGAACCATAGACGATGCCAAAGATATTTTCCAGGAGGCAATGATGGTTTTGTATGACAAGGCCAGGTCGGGTAGTTTTGAATTGAATTGCCAGATAAGGACCTACCTCTACTCGGTTGCCAGGAGGCTTTGGCTAAAAAAACTGAACCAGAGCAACAGGCATACGACCGATTTTGATGATACCAACGAAACTCAGATAGCTGTGGATGGCGAAGTAGTGGAGCACGAACAGAAAGATGCTGAATTTGAAATGATGCATGCCGCCATCAGCACATTAGGAGAACCCTGTAAAAGCCTGCTGGAGGCGTTTTATTTTAAAAACAACAGCATGCAGGAAATAGCAGAAAATTTTGGGTACACGAATGCAGAAAATGCAAAGACCCAAAAATACAAATGCCTGATGCGCTTGAAAAAATATTCTTTTCTCAATATAAAAAAACCTGATTAAGTGATGAATGACCAGAATAATAATATAACCCTTTTAGATGCCGTTGAGCGGTACATAATGGGTAATATGAACCCTGACGAACGGCTTCATTTTGAAAACCTGCGTAAGGCGGATAGTGAGGTAGATCAAATGGTGGTGGAGCATACGTTGTTTTTACAAAAATGAACCGCTTCAACCAGTGGCAGAAATTTCAGCTTTCACTGAATGAAGTGCACAATGATCTTTCGGCCCAGGGCAAAATAAATGCTGCTAAACCTAAAGGAGGCAAGGTTGTATACCTGTTTCATAAGTTTAAGAAAACGGCAGCCATTGCTGCTTCCATTGCAGGCATTACCGCTTTAATGGTAAACGGGATTGTAGGCTCCGTTACTCCCAAAGCACCTAAAGACCAGCTGGAAATTCTTAAAAAGAATATTAATACGCTCCAGGTAAAATCGCGGCTGCAGGACAAAGAAATCAACACACTTAAGCAGGGCAACACTGCAACCGTTACTCCAGAAATACCTTACACCAATAGTGGTACCGGCTTTATCATAGACGGGAAAGGCTACCTGGTTACCAACTACCACGTAATAAAAGAAGCAAAAAATATAGCAGTACAAAATACAGCGGGTAAAGAGTTCCTGGCAAAAGTAGTATACCTTAACCCGGCAACAGATATTGCTATCTTAAAAATAAACGACCCTGATTTTAAAGCTTTACCAGGTACGCCTTATGGTTTTACCAAAAAAGCAACCGACCTGGCTGAGCCTATATTTACCTTAGGTTATCCTAAAGATGAGGAACTGGTTTACGGACAAGGTTACCTAAGCTCGAAAACAGGCTATAATGGTGATACATTGAGCTGCCAGATTGATATAAAAGCAGAAAGAGGTAATAGCGGCAGTCCTGTATTAAATAGCAATGGTGAAATAATTGGTATCTTAAATGCCAAACAAAAAGATGCGGAAGGTGTGGCATTTGCTATTCAGACCCGTAATATCTTTAATGCCCTGAGTGATGCGAGAAAGAGAGACGATATTGATTCTACGATAAAAAATATAAAGCTGAGCACCAAAAGCTCACTTAGTGGACTGAAAAGTCCTCAACAGGTAAAGAAAATAGAAGAATACATATATATGGTGAAAGTGAATTGAGGCGATTAAACAAAGCCAAAACCGGATAGGCGTTACCTGCAGGGTAGCGCTTTTTTATGCAACAAGGCCAACGAATGCATAAAAAAGCGCGTGGCTTAAACCACGCGCTATAAAGCGTTACAAACAAATCTATTTTATTATGCACCCCAGAGATTAGTGCTGTAGGCGCCTTGCTCAATCAGGTCGTTTAGTTGTTTCTGAACTGCCGGAGCATCTTCTTTATAAGTTACGCCAAACCACTGAGCTGATGTAGTCACCACTTTTACTTCCCCGCCTTCTTTAATAAAATTATCTACCACAGCAGGGATCAGGAACTCAGACTTAGGAACAGCAATACTTTCCTTAATAAAAGCTTTGAAATCTTTTTCATACAAATCATATACCGAAGGATGAAAGCACCAGAAATTCATAGAAACTACCGTGTCTTTTGATAATTCATCGGGCTGCAAACCGTCGTCTACCTTCACTACATCACCCTGTAAACCAATACCGATGCGTTCTACTACACTTGCCAGGTTGCCTTTTTCGTCCAGTCCACACACGCCACGATTTACAGTACCGTGTTCAGATAAGGTATTCATCAGCGGGTAGCTGATTACCGCGTATGTTTTTTCATTGCACTCAGTAGTTAAAAACTCAGCCGCTTTTTTAAACGCATCAAAACCATAAAAGTCATCTGCGTTAATTACTGCAAAAGGAGTGGTTACTACTTTTGCAGTACACAGTACTGCATGCCCGGTACCCCAGGGCTTGGTACGTTCTGCCGGGATTTCTACACCATCCAGGTACATATCCAATTCCTGGAAAGCAAATTCATAGTCTACTTTTCCATCAAGTTTAGAAGCAAAAAGATTCCTGAAGTTTTCTACAAACTGCTCACGGATCAGAAATACAATCTTCCCGAATCCAGCTTTTACAGCATCTGCTATCGAATAATCCATTATCGTTTCGCCACTCGGACCAAAAGCCTCCACCTGTTTCATACTTCCGTAACGAGAGGCCATTCCTGCGGCCAAAATCACTAATGTTGGTTTCATTCGTAAATTTTTATATTTTCTTTTATCATTTAGTGGCAGCAAGCAAGGCCTGCTGTTTTTTTTCGCTGCCGAATCTTATCCGGTAATACTTTTGCGAAAATGAATGGTCTCAAAAATAAGGTAATTTAGCCAACAGGTATCATTGTAATGGATATTATTGACGAAGATTTAATCACAACAGAACCCGTACCTTTTCTGTCTCAGAATGGGGTAAGTGTACAGGTATTAAGGCTGGATACAATACACCCGGTAATTAGCGGCAACAAATGGTTTAAGCTTAAATACCACCTTCGAAAAGTTATTGATGGCAACTACAAAGCCATTGTAACATTTGGAGGGGCCTTTTCCAATCATATTGCGGCAACGGCTGCAGCCTGCGCGGCAAATGCCATCCCTTGTATAGGCATCATACGGGGTGAAACGCCTAACTCCTACTCCCATACCCTTTTGAATGCGCAAGAATACGGTATGCAGTTGCATTTTGTTTCCAGAGCAGATTATCAAAACAAGATTATTCCTGCTGCTTTTTCAGGAGATGATTATTACATAATACCCGAAGGCGGTTATAGCAACACAGGAGCGCGTGGCGCAGCTACCATTCCTTATGAAAAAACGCTTTTGATCATATCGTTTGCGCCGTGGGAACCGGCACTATGATGGCAGGCCTGATTAACAGTAAATCAGATCAAGCCAGTGTGCTGGGTCTGAGTGCACTGAAAAACCATTCTATGCTGGAAAGCGAAGTGCAACATCTCCTTGAAAATAAAGATCAGCCGGTTATTATTAACCATGATTATCATTTTGGAGGCTACGCCAAGCAAAAACCCGAATTGATCAACTTTATGAATGAGCTATTTTCAGCAACCGGGATCCCTACCGACTTTGTGTATACCGGAAAGCTATTTTATGGTGTACATGAGTTAATTCAAAACAATTACTTTAAAACCGGTTCCCGGTTATTGCTTGTTCATTCGGGGGCTTGCAGGGTAATCTTTCTTTACGAAAAGGAACGTTAATTTTCTGATCTGTTATGCGCACTCGCTTATCTTTGTTAGTTAAGTAGTTAATGGCTCTATCATGAAGAAGATTTTATTGTTTTTACTGTCAGGCTTTATTATTTCGGGCATTTATGCACAGGAGCAACTTCCCGACTTTTCGGTTTACAAGGTAGGAACCAACAGGGTTGTGGTAGCCTGGACCCATAATTACCAGGGCGTTAAACAAATAAGCATTCAACGTTCTACCGATACCCTAAATTATTTCAAAACTATAGGAACCCTTCCAGATCCGAGCCTGCAGCAAAACGGTTTTTCTGATGCTACCGCTCCCAATGACAATATGTTTTATCGCATTTTTGTAATGTTTGAAGGAGGGAAATATATTTCAACCAAATCGAAACGGCCTACTGTGGATACTTCGGGCCTTGCTGATGCATATAATAGCGGCAATAAATCGAATACAGAAGTCAATCTGAATCCCAACTTTATTCCTTCAGGATTTGTACAATCTACTTACATTTTCACTTCACCAGACCGTTATGTGCGGGTAGAGTTGCCGCTGGATAAAAGAAAATATGATTTAAAGTTTTTCGGAGAAGCTGGTCAGCCGCTTTTTGAGCTCAATAATATTAAAGAAAAACGTTTTAAACTGGACCGTTCTTATTTCACTTCTGCAGGCTATATCAATTTTGAATTATATGCCGATGATAAGCTGTTAGAGAAGAATAAAGTTTTTCTGCCGAAGGATTTTTAGTTAGTAGTTGAAAAGTCAACAGGTTTATAGGTTGACAAGTGAATACAAAATGCTCTGTCTGGGATTCTTTGGCTTTTATTTTATTCATTCCTCATCCATCCTCGCCTTTATTACTCTACCATAAGTCTTTAGGCCGTCCTTATCGATCTGTGCAACGCGCACATACACATTGTTGCTAGAATTGGTTTTAATATAGTTCTGTTTGTTGCATCCTGCATTTATACCTACAAAACCTGCTACACCAAACACCATTAACAATATCTTATTTTTCCTGCCGACAACAAGGAAAGCAAGTCCTAAAACAAATGCAGACGATCCTAAAAGGCTAACATTATGTATCGTTTTTGAAAAAGTGTACTCAATTATGGTTTCAGAATTACCGTCTTTTGCTTTAGAAACCAAACTACCTATACTGATAAAATCGAAGCCATCGTTAGAAATCTCTACATCGAAATGATCATTATTCGTTTCGCTCAAAGTTGCCCAATTTACAACCAACCTGCTGTCTTTGATAACAGCGCTAATACTGCTAAAAACAACAGGTAAGGCTGAGGCAGCGCAAACACCTCCATCGGGAGCGCTATCAGTAATAGTCCAGCCTTTTGCTATTAAAGAGCTTCTACCATTACCCGTAACACTGGAGTATATGCGTGAACTGGCTCCCAACAAAATATTATCAGGTGTGGCAGGATTAGCGCCCCAACCATCCAGCGTCGCAGTATAATTCACACAATCCATTCCTGACGCACTCAACATGCTTTCCGCTGTACTTAATGCCGATAAATTCCAACTTCCTAAATTTTGATTAAAGCCTCGGCTAAACACACCTCGCATGGTGGTAACTTTTTTGTATCCCAGTTATTTAAAGGTTGATTAAAAGACCAAGCTCCCGAAAACATATAATCCAAAGTAGTAACCTCTTCTGTATTCCAGCTATTTATAGGCTGGTTAAAAGAAACCGCACCTGTGAACATAGATGCCATAGTAGTAACTTTGCCTGTATTCCAATTATTTAACGGTTGATTAAAGTTATGCGCATTTACAAACATAAAATCCATGCTGGTTACATTTCCGGTATTCCAATTATTAAGCGGTTGATTAAAAGAACCGGCGTTTGCAAACATCCATCTCATATTTAAAACCTTGCCTGTATTCCAATCGTTTAAAGGTTGGTTGAAAGCATCAGCAGACGAAAACATTCTGCTCATTTGTGTCACATTTCCAGTATTCCAATTATTGAGAGGTTGATTAAAGTTAGTAGCTACGCTAAACATATTTGCCATTGTAGTTACTACTGCAGTATTCCAATTATTAATATTCTGGTTAAATGCCTTTGCCCCAGCAAACATAAAATTCATATTTGTTACATTACCGGTATTCCACAACCCTATGGGCTGATCAAAGCTAACAGCATTACTGAACATCCCAGCCATAATATTTACGTTAGAAGTATTCCAGTTTCCAATATCCCGGTTGAAACTGGTAGCGTTAGCAAACATGCCAGTCATTATAGTAACCTTCGACGTGTTCCAGTTTCCGATATCCTGGTTAAAAGAAGAGCAAGTGTGAAACATATTAGTCATGTTTACAACATTTGATACATCCCAGTTATTAAAATTATTATTACCCACTAATTCGGTACATTGATCGAACATGCCAGTCAGGTTGGTTATACTGCTAAGGTTGGGCACATCCGTTGCTAGTACATTCAGGTTCTTACATTGCCTAAATGCGTTAATCAAATCACTCCATACGATACTCCCCATTGTTCGAGGGTGATAATCTTAAGGCGATCAGTAGTGTCGGAAACAAAATTAAAATTTGTAAAATTTCCCGCGCCGGGAGATGCAGCAAGTCTCCAGATACCTGCCACAGGTACATTAACAACAGTAACACCATTACCCGTTATAGTAAAAGGTGTTCCTAATGTTGGCGCCACCGGAGAAACTAAGAGATTATAATTATCGCCAGTTCCCGGAAAAACAATGGTGTTATGATTATCGCCATTATTGGTATTCCATACAGTAATAAATTCATTTTGTCCCAATAATTGAGCGGCCCCCAATAAAAAGAAACAAAGTATAAAAATCCTTCTAAATACAAGAGGATAATTTTTCATCATAAACATGCTCATTTAATCAGTTTTGTTAGTATTAAACGAATATAGCAGCGAACAAATCGTTGTAAAATGGTGAACATTTGCCAACGATAAATTGAATTTATTATTTGCGTAGTTAAGCTAGCCTGGCTTGAAGTTATTATACATAGGTATGCCATGCATTTTAATCCCGGCATATTATGCTACCCATTCACCACTTCTATCTCAAACACTTTTTCAAAATTTCTCTTTACTTTCTCTTTCACTTCATCCATATCTAAGGCACGACCGAGTTCTTTTTGCAGAGAGGTAACTTGTTTTCCTGTATACCGCAGGGTACGATCATATTAAAATAATTCAGATCGGTATTTACATTTAAAGCAAAACCGTGCATAGTGATCCAGCGGCTGGTTCGTACCCCAATGGCACAAATTTTACGTTCGCGCCCCTTTTTGTCAGGATCCAGCCAAACACCGGTCTCTCCTGCGGAGCGTTCGCCTTTCAAACCATATTCCTCCATAGTTAATATCATCACTTCCTCAATATTGCGCAGGTATTTACCAATATCTGTATAGAATTTCTCAAGGTCAAAAATGGGATAGCCTACTAATTGTCCAGGGCCGTGAAAGGTAATGTCTCCCCCCTGTTGATCTTAAAAAATCTATACCAAGCTTGGCAAGGTGCTCCTCGCTCATCAATACATTGCCCATATCACCACTCTTTCCGAGGGTGAATACAGGAGGATGTTCTACAAAGAGTAAAGCGTGCCTGGTTTGGAGGTTTTCATCAGGCTGCCCCATTTCTCCACTATCCTGCAGTTCACGCAAACGCGTTTTGACCAACACATTTTCCTGTAAAATATTCTCCTGGTAGTCCCATGCATCCTTATAACGCATATTACCCAAATCGCTGAACTGCACCTGTTGTTTCACCTGGTTTTCGATAGTTTTAAATATGAAAAAAGTAACAATGAGCTGTTTTACATCGAGCCCGCTTATCTTTAGAAGCAACAAAAATAAACACAATCTGTTCAAAACACATTAGTTTACCTTTGCACGCAATGAACGAGGAAGAAATATATACCGAACAGCAGGATACGAGCGATGAGCTCTATCAAAAATTTGTATTCAAAACCGATCCGGGCCAGGAAGCTTACCGTATAGATAAGTTCCTGATGAACCGTATTGAAGGCGCTACCCGTAATAAAATACAGCAGGCTATTCACAACAAAATGGTACTGGTAAATGGCAGCGAGATAAAACCTAATTTTAAAGTAAAAGGCAACCAGGAAATTGTTGTTTTTACAGATACGGCACCAGACGAGAACGAGATTTTGCCTGAGGATATCCCACTCAATATTTTCTACGAAGATGACGATATTATTGTTGTAAATAAAGCAGCGGGCATGGTGGTACACCCGGGAAGTGGCAACCCTAACCACACCTTATTAAATGCGATGGCATGGCATCTTCAGCAGCAAAATGCTTTTGCCGATACCGAAAAACTTCCGCGTTTTGGCATGGTACACCGGATAGATAAAAATACGACCGGCCTTTTGGTATTGGCAAAAACCGAGCTGGCTATGCGTAACCTGGCAAAGCAGTTTTTTGACCACACTGTTGACCGGAAATATATGGCACTAGTATGGGGCGATGTGGCCGAGGACGAGGGCACTATTGTAGCACATGTAGGCCGCAACCTGCGTTTCAGAAAGCAATTTGAGGCCTACCCGGACGGCGATCATGGTAAGGAGGCTATTACCCATTATAAAGTGCTGGAAAGATTCGGATATGTTACACTGGTAGAATGTATACTGGAAACCGGCCGCACTCACCAGATACGGGTACATATGAAACACCTGGGGCATCCGCTTTTTAATGATGATTTTTATGGCGGCGATAGAATCATAAAGGGTACCGTTTATGCGAAATATAAACAGTTTGTAGATAATTGCTTCAACATCTGCCCCAGGCAGGCGCTGCACGCCAAAACATTAGGATTTACACATCCCGCAACGGGCGAGCGCGTTTTTTTGAATCGGATCTAGCAAAAGACATTGAGGAAGTAATAGAAAAGTGGCGTAGATATACCACTGCTTATCGCCCTACTGAATAAAGGGTAGTAAGTATGGACGTCCGATGTCGTTAAGGCAAACACCGTTACCTCATTAAAAAAGCCATGATACCGATAAGTATACATGGCTTTTTTATATTATTTGATTAGTAGTATTAAAATCGCAGCAAGATTTAGTCCTTTTGTTGCTCTTCAACGGTATTATCCATACGCTCTTCCTTTGCTTCCTGCATCAGCTTTTCCTTGCTCTTCTTTCCACCTTTAACCAGCTTCATAATAACCGGGAAAGTAGTAATAACAACAATACCGATAATGATGATTTCCAGATGTGCCGTAAGGTCGAAATTATAATGACTCATCAGCCATTTCTGCAGGAAGTGGCCGGCGAAAATCAAACTGAATACCCATAAGCAGCAACCCAGCACATTATAGAAGGTAAATTTGGCTCGTTCCATTTTCACAATCCCCGCAATAATGGGTGCAAAAGTTCTGATAAAAGGCAGAAAACGTGCTACTACAATAGCAAAACCTCCGTTCTTCTCATAAAAATCGTGCGCTTGCTCCAGATAACGTCTTTTAAAGAAAAAGTTTTCTTTCCAGGTGTACATCGAAGGTCCTACTTTTCGTCCCGTCCAGTAACCTACCATATTACCTAAAATACCGGCTAAAGCTATTAAACCAAATAGTACAAACAGATCTACCCACTCATTATGTATATGTCCTAAACCAATTACCTGCATAAACTGGTTAGCGAGGCCCGGCACCAATTCGCCAGCCTTTTCCATTTTATGCGCGAAAATACCAGCTATAAATAATAAGGTATCTCCGGGCAGAAAAAAGCCTGCGAATAAACCTGTTTCTGCAAAAACAACAAACAATATTAACCACAATCCACCATTCTCTATATACCAGGTTGGTTGCAACAAATCCGTCCACTGAAATGCCGTGCTCAATAATTCAATCATGATTTAATTTTATCGTTCGTTTTCGTTTATGTGCTTTACTATCAAGGCAGTCATGCTAAACCCGCCAAAGATACGGGCTATCATTTGCTAGCGATTCAACAAAAGTGCTAAAAAAAAGTTCAAGCGCTAAATAAATATTTGCTAATCTTTATAAGTAATGGCTTTTGAGTCATCAAACTCGCCTTCCCATTTAGCTACTACTACGGAGGCCAGACAATTGCCAATGACATTTACAGAGGTTCGGCCCATATCCATCAGCTCATCGATACCTAAAATAGCCGCGATGATAACGATGGGCAGTCCGAACTGTTCTGCGGTGGCGATCAATATAATTAATGACGCGCGCGGAATGGCAGCAACTCCCTTACTGGTGATCATAAGCGTTAGCGCAATTAATAGTTGCTGACCAAAAGACAGGTCCATACCTGCGGCCTGGGCCACAAAAATAGAAGCCAGGGATAGATAAAGCGTGGTACCGTCGAGGTTAAAGCTATACCCGGTGGGAACCACAAATGATACAATTTTTCTGGGAACGCCAAACCGCTCCATATTACGCATTACTGCCGGCAAAGCAGCGTCTGAACTGGTAGTGGCAAAAGCAATCGAAACCGGCTCCTTTATGGCCTGGATAAATTTCTTAATAGGAATTTTGAGGTATAATGCAACGGGCAGTAATACCAGCAAAATAAAAGCGATCAGGGCTGCATACAATGTAATCAGCAGCATGAAGAGGTATTTTAAAATATCTATTCCCATGTGACCTACGGTATAGGCCATGGCAGCACCCACTCCTATAGGAGCAAAATACATGATCAGGTGGGTGTACTTAAACATGGTTTCTGACAGGCTTTCCATAAAGTCTACAATCGGCTTTTTCTTTCCCTCGGGAAGTTTTGCCAGGCCAATTCCAAATATAACAGAGAATATTACGATCTGCAGTACCTGGTTTTCATAAATAGACTTCACAATGTTTTCAGGAAAATATCCCTGAAAAAAGAAGTCGTCTTATAAATCCAACGATCTCCTTCGGGAATATTTTTAAGTGCTGCAGCATCTGCCTCTTTTACTACTGAAGTTTTAGGCAGATCATGATGCGGTATTTTGATGCGTCAATACCCACCCCCGCTTTGGTAATATTGATGGCAGCCAATCCAATAAACAAAGCAATAGTAGTAGCTGTATAGAAATATAACAGAGATTTCCAGGCCATCCTCCCCACCTGCTTCAGATCAGAATGCCCTGCTATACCATATACCAGTGTAGCAAAAAGAATAGGCCCCACAATCGTTTTGATCAGTTTGATAAAACCCTGGCTTAAGGGTTGAAATGAGAGTGCCACGCCCGGGAAATCGCTTCCCAGTATTACGCCGAATAAAATACTTACCAGGATCCAGGTAGTCAGCGATTTTTTCAAAAAAGCAAAAAGGAGCAATACAACTACCAGGCCCCACCTGGATGCAAAAAGAAGTTGATCAGGCAAAGGACTAACCTCGAAGCTAAATAAATGTATTACAGCTACAATAGTAAATGCTATTAACGCAATTAATCCGGCTTTTTTGTTTTCATCATATAGTATAAGGCAGGCTTAAAATCAATTTATTAATCCCTAAAACTTGGTAAAATAGAGAATAATTGACGTAACTTCCAAAAGTTTTGTTAAGGCATATACGATTATTCCTTATTTTTCCTCTGTTAAAACAATTGATCAAAAAATAATATACCACTCAAAGTAGACACTTATGGGATTATTTACAAAGAAACCGCTTAGCATTTTATTAGCGGAGGCCGCAGACTCTGAAAAGGGTTTGAAACGAACGCTCACGGCAGGAGGGCTCGTAGCATTAGGTATTGGCGCCATCATTGGAGCCGGGCTTTTTGTACGTACCGCCGCTGCTGCTGCTCAAAATGCCGGACCATCGGTAACATTTGGTTTTATCCTGGCGGCTATTGGCTGTGCCTTTGCCGGTCTTTGTTATGCTGAATTATCTTCTTCTATCCCAATTTCAGGTAGCGCCTACACTTTTACTTATGCTACTATGGGTGAAATGCTAGCCTGGATTATTGGCTGGGACCTCGTATTGGAATATGCAGTGGGTGCCGCTGTGGGTATAGCCTGGAGCGAGTACCTGAACAATCTCCTGGTAAACATCCTGCATTGGAAACCCATAGCATATGAATGGTGCCACTCCCCTTTCAGGTATCAACTGATGGCGTTAGAGGTATTATGAATATCCCTGCTTTGTTTATAGTTACTTTAATGAGTATGCTCCTTATAAAAGGCACTTCAGAGTCCTCTTTCGTAAATGCATTGATCGTAATTGTGAAGGTAACTATCGTAGTACTCATCATTATATTAGGATGGAAATTTATTAATCCGGCTAATCATTCGCCTTACATACCGCCACCCGAAAAATATGTAGACCATCAGGGAGTAACGCATAGCTTTGGTGGGATTATGGGTATTTTAGGAGCTGCGGGAACCGTATTCTTCGCCTTCATTGGTTTTGATGCAGTAAGTACTGCTGCGCAGGAAACCAAAAACCCCAAAAGAGCTTTACCAATTGGTATTTTAGGCTCTTTGGCTATTTGTACCGCACTATATTTATTATTTGGTCATGTTTTAACCGGGCTCGCGCCGGTTTCTTTCTTCAGAGACCCTAGCCAGGGCGGAGAAGCTTCTGTAGTAGCCGCTATTCAAAACTTTATGCCGGGCTATAAATGGCTGGCCGATGCTGTAACCATTGCCATTCTTGCCGGGTTTACATCGGTGATACTCGTAATGCTGTTGGGTCAGAGCCGGGTGTTTTACTCTATGAGTAAAGACGGGTTGCTACCTGCTTCTTTTAGTAAGCTCCATCCAAAATTCCAGACGCCTTATAAAGGCAATCTTATTATTCTGTTACTGGTAGGACTTTTTGCTGCATTTGTACCAGGCGATGTAGTTGGACATATGACCAGCATTGGAACCTTATTTGCGTTCATACTGGTTTGCGCAGCTGTGATCATTTTGAGAAAAAAGAACCCAATCTCAAACGCCAGTTTAAAACGCCTTTTGTGCCTCTGTTTCCTATTTTGGGAATCATTTCCTGCCTGGCAATGATCCTGGGTTTGGGTTGGGAAAACTGGGCCCGTTTAGGAGGCTGGTTAGCTATTGGTTTTATTATTTACTTCGGCTACAGCGTTAAACACAGCAAACTGTCCAAAGGACAGGTGGTAATTCCTAAAGATCCGCCAGGTGATGGATTACACTAATTAAAGTATTCTGATTTTTTTGATATCAACCGCCTCCTTAAAAAAGAGGCGGTTTTTTATTAAGGCTTGCTTAGATTTGCAGCCACAATTTATATTTTTATGGGAAGGATATTTGAAGTTCGTAAGGCCTCGATGTTTGCCAGGTATGATAAAATGGCTAAGAACTTTACCCGTATAGGTAAAGAAATCATTATAGCTGTAAAAGCAGGGGGACCAGATCCCTCACAAAATGCAGCATTACGCCGTTGTTTTCAGAATGCGCGAAGTGTGGGGATGCCTAAAGACCGTGTGGAAGCAGCTATTAAACGGGCTCAAGGTAAAGAACTGGTAAACTACGATGAAATCTTGTATGAAGGTTATGCCCCACATGGCGTGGCTTTGCTGGTGGAAACTGCAACAGACAATCACGTACGCACCGTAGCTAATGTAAAATCTCATTTTAATAAAGGCGGCGGTGCTATGGGAAATAGCGGCAGTGTGGCTTTTCAGTTTAATAAAATGGGGGTTTTCAAACTAAATCCAGAAGGTTTAAATACAGACGACCTTGAATTGGAACTGATAGATTTTGGCTTGGAAGAGTTAGGAGAAAGCACCACCGATGACGGCAAAGAAGTGATTGTTTTAAGGGTAGCTTTCACTGATTTCGGCAACATGCAAAAAGCACTCGAAGAAAAAAACATAACACCTATAAGCGCTGAACTGGAATGGATACCGGGCACAACAGTGCCGGTGAATGATGAACAAGCAGAAGAAATAAGCAAACTTATCGAACGCCTGGAGCAGGATGAAGACGTTCAGAAAGTTTTCCATAATATGGGATAAAAATCGTGATAGTCGATAGACTATGGACCATCGGCTATGGTCTATCGACTAATTTGCTATATTTGTTTCAATGGAGAACGAGAAAGAAGTTGAAGCATTACTTACCCTGATAGAAGACCCGGATACCGAAGTATTTGAAGCGGTAAGTAATCGCATTATTTCTTACGGAACGCCCATTATAGCAAGTCTCGAAAACCTTTGGGAAAACACCATCGACAATAGTGTTCAGGAGCGTATTGAACTGCTGATACACCGGCTCCACTTCATCAATCTTAAGAATGATTTTATAGCCTGGAGTAACGCCCCTCACCACGATCTGATACCCGGCGCTTTATTAGTAGCCAAACTCCTCTACCCCGATCTTCATACCGGAAAAGTGATACAGGATATCGAACGCCTCAGGCGCAATATCTGGATCGAATTAAACAATTACCTTACCCCTTTAGAACAGGTAAACGTTATTACCAGCATCCTGTATAATTACTTCGGACTAAAAGGAACACTTGGAGAAGAACGCATACCCAATGAATTCCTGATCTCGAATATCATCGAGTCTAAAAAAGGAAATCAAAGTGGCAATGGTGTACTTTACCTTTTACTTACCGAGCTATTGGATGTTCCCATCAGGTTACTACCCATTCCCAACCAGTTCGTATTGGCTTACTTTAAGTCGAAAACTGAGAAGGAGGCCGAAAAGTTGCACCTGAACATAGAATTTTTTATAGATCCGACCTTAGGACAGGTATTTACTCATAACGATCTGTATAATTACTTTAGTAAAATTGCAGTACCTGTTGTACCCGACTATTTCAAACCACAAAACAATAAACAGGTAGTAGCCAAACTCCTTGAAGACCTGGGCAAGTGTTACGAAACGGATGAAAAATTTTATATGCTGAAAGAAATTGAAGAACTGATTACTATTCTCAGAGACTAACTTTCTCTGCTAAGCCGAATTGTTAAAAAAAATCAGAAAATTTTAAAGGCTTGTTAATTATACGAAAGAAATCGTAAATTGCTTAAAATTTGGTGTATGGCAGACGTTAAAACATTGAAACCAACGGAAAGTGAACTGGAGATCTTACAGGTGCTTTGGCAAAAAGGAAAAGCTACCGTAAGAGAAGTGCATGAAGAATTGGTGATCGGAAAAGATATCGGTTATACTACTACCCTTAAACTCATGCAGATTATGAATGATAAGGGATTGGTGGATAGAGACGACTCGGCCCGAACCCATATTTACCAGGCTGCGACGGATAAGGAAAATACCCAGAAATTTCTATTGAATAAGTTTATAGGCAACCTCTTTGGAGGGTCATCAACTCAACTTGTAATGCAGGCTTTGGGTAGCCAGCAGGTTACTGAGGAAGAGTTAGACCAGATACAGTCTTTGATCGACAACTTAAAGAAGAAATAAACCATGAACGAAAGCTTGCAATCGGTACTAACTGCTTTAGGAAACGCTGTTATCAACAGCATATGGCAAAGCGGCCTGATATGGCTGCTGGTTTTAAGCTACACGCGTTTTACAAACGTTTGCCATCGGAGCAATTAAGTAATATTGGTTTTGCAGCGCTTCTTACAGGGTTTAGCGCCTTTGTTGCCACTTTTTTCCTGTCCTTATCTAATCCCTCTTTGGGGTTGGGGATTGTTAAATGGATCGGTAATATCAATAGTTTCCAATCTGTGATGGTGTATGCCGCCACTCTTTACATGATCCTTTTAATGGTACCATTAATTAAGTTGTTGTTGGGTACGCAAAGCATTTATCGTTTAAGAAGACAGGGACTTGGGAAAGTTCCGGGACCTTTAAAAATATTTCTGCTGGATGCATCCCAATACTTAAATATCAAAAGGAAGGTTAGCATATTCACCTCCAATCTGATTTCATCTCCTTTAACGGTTGGTTTTCTAAAGCCTGTAATATTGCTGCCGGTTGCTATGTTGAACCAGTTAAGTATGGAGCAGGCCCAGGCAATTATTTTACATGAGCTGGCTCATATACGGAGAAATGACTACCTGCAAAACCTGATCACGCAGGTAATACTAACGATTCTATACTTTAACCCGTTTATAAGGTTACTGGCCAAAATGCAAAACCTCGAACGCGAAAAATCTGCTGATAACTGGGTAATGCGATTTGAATATGATAGTTGCATGTATGCTAAAACGCTACTTTTACTGGCCAGGCAAAATACTGCAACGCCTAACAAGCTAGCAGTTCCTATTTCGGGTAAAAGATCGCCCTTGCTTGAGAGAGTGGAGTTCCTGTTAGGTGCGGGTAAAAGAAGATACCCTTCTGTAAAAAGCATCTCTTTTCTATGCACTTTGATCGTAAGCATGATGTTATGTTCCCTGCTAAACAAGCATGGATCTACCCAAACGGCCGGTATCAATATAGCATGGACAGCACAACCTGCTGCAGGCTTTCAATTTGCCTCCAACCTCGAACAGCCAGCTACTGAAATGATACATCCAGATCCAACTCCTGAAATTACCCCTGAAGAAAAAACTACGATCACAGAAACCTGCGATAAAAGCAATCCTTCTCCCAAGCCTAAAACAGAGGTGGTGAAAACAGAAGATTGTGTAGATGTAGTAAGTAGCAGGGCTACTTTTGTAAGTCATTTTGAAACGGTGATGCCTGTATTGGAAGAAAAAGAGGAGAAAGACGTACAGGACGCATTAAAAGCCACTCAAAAAATTGTTGTTGAACTTAGTTGGAATGCCATAGACAATTCGCTTGCAGAGACTGTTACCCAACAGGAAAAGCAGGCGCTTAAAGACGCGTACAGCCAAAAAATAAAAACCGCCAATTGGCAAAAACAGGCCGATGTATTACGGTTGCGTTATAAAGACATTAACTGGGAGAAAACTACTAAGAAGCTGGCACTGGCTATTGCTGATATTAAAGTAGATAGCATTTACAAAGAATACAAAAATGTAACCCAGGCACTTTACGGATATAAACAACAGCTGGAGCAGGATTCGTCTTGCCAGAAAAAGAAATTACCGCTGTTACAGACCTGATTAAACAATACAGGATTGCTATTCAAAAGATAGACAGCGTAAGAAGCCGGAAAGTGGTGGAATTGTAGTTATCTGAATCCCGATATTCATTACTCTTGCGTTGACTTTAGTAGCCGATGTTGTTTCTCAACATTTATTTCTTCTCTCATAGCTTAAATTTTTATTTTTGTTGAAGAGAACATAAAACTATGCGTATTACAGCAGAAAACAGATTTAAGAAATTAATTGTTATTGGTGACAGGATACTGATAAAGCCGCAAAAGCCGGATGAACGTACTGCCAGTGGTTTATACCTGCCACCTGGCGTGCAGGAGAAGGAAAAAGTACAACAAGGTTATGTGATTAAAACCGGACCCGGTTATGCAATACCCGTAGCGGTGGATGAAGAGCCATGGAAAACCGATGAAGACCAGGTAAAATATGTTCCGCTACAGGCAAAAGAAGGTGATCTGGCTATATTTCTTTTAAGCGGTGCTACAGAAATCATGTACGAAAGTGATAAGTATTTCATCGTACCACAAAGCGCCATACTCATGCTCGAACGGGAAGAAGATTTGTAAAATAAGACTTCTCTCCATCATTAACCACCATTGTAAAAATATATTTATGAAAGGATTTAACGCAAATATTCAGCAGCTCACTTTAGAGAATGACCATTTCAGAAAAGTATTGTACACGGCTTCACACATGCAATTAGTGTTAATGAGCTTATTGCCCGGAGAAGAAATTGGCGAAGAAATACATGATAGCAACGACCAGTTTTTTCGCTTTGAACAAGGTACGGGGAGTGTATAATTGATGGAAACAAGTACACCGTTGCAGATGGAGATGTTATTATCATCCCTTCGGGAGCTAAACACAATGTAATTAATACGGGCTCCAGTTCTTTAAAGATGTACACCATCTATGCTCCACCACATCATAAAGACGGCATTGTACGCGCTACTAAAAAAGAAGCAGAAGAAAATGAGGAAGATTTTGACGGGCAGACAACTGAATAAGATACATGAGAACGGTTTTATTGAAATGCACCCTAAGTCTCATCTTCTTTATCGGAGCAATAAACGCATCATTAATAGATGCGCAAACGAACTCCTTGTCCGTTGAACGTTCTGTCAATAAATATAAAAAGGAAGTAAAGCAATTTCCCTTCCAGGAAATGATCGAAATAAAGAGCAGGATCCCTTCAATTGTCTACGACCTACGATATGCCAGTGAGCATAATTTTATGCAACGATATATGTACCCCGCTGGAACTACTACTACCTTTCTTCGCCAACCCGCAGCCGACTCATTGCTAAAAGTGCAGGAGGCCTTGAAAAAGAAGGATTGGGACTCAAAGTATTCGATGCATATCGTCCTTATTCTGTTACAAGAAAATTCTGGGACCTGGTAAAGGATGAGCGCTATGTAGCCAACCCGGCAAAAGGCAGCAACCATAATCGTGGCACTGCTATTGACCTAACCCTTATCCAGCTAAACACCGGTGAAGAATTGGACATGGGCACCGGCTTTGATAATTTTTCAGATACAGCACATCATAGTTTTAAACAACTGCCAGAACCGATACTACATAACCGGCAGAAATTAAAAACCGTTATGGCTAAATACGGATTTACGGCACTCTCCACAGAATGGTGGCATTATACTTACCAAAGCAATATAAGATTTGATGTACTGGATATTCCTTTCAGAAAACTATCTCTCAGATAAGCTTTTGCGGTAAATGGTTGCCTGCAACAGAATTGCCAGTACATATACCAGTAGTGCGCCAATCATATTGAGCCATAGAAAACCCAGGCTTATTTTGTCATATTCGTTCAGCACAAAGAGGGCAATAATTGCGACTTCGGTTATTATAGCCGCAACAAAAACCGCGGTCCCCTTTACCTTCTTTGCATAAAAAGCAACGAGGAAAACACCTAGTATGGTTCCATAAAAAGAGAGCCAAGGATATTCACAACTTCTATAAGGCTGCTCGTCCAGTTGGATACAAACATAGCTACCCCAATACAAAATAAGCTCCAGACTACCGTATAGATCTGTGAATAAGCATAATCATCCCGCCTGGCTTTTGTAAAATACTTCTTGTGTATATCTATAACAGTACTCGACGCAAGGGAATTGACCGCTGCGGCAATACTGCCCCAACTTGCGAGAAAAATAACGGCAATAATAAGCCCCACCAATCCCTTCGGCAGGTAATCAATTACAAATTTTAAAAAGATATAATTAGTATCGTTATCGCTGCCGCCGTTCTCCTTCACCAACAGTTTGATATCATTTCTCACTACCATCATACTATCCTGCAAGTAAGACATCTCTTCAAAATATTGATCATTACCACTATTCTGTTGATACTGCCCCAATAAGGCTGCTTTTTTTCATCAATGTGATGAAGCGTTGTCTGCAGCTCGGCAAGCCTGGTTTTGTGAACAGAATTTTCGAGGCGTTTGAGCTCGTAATCATTAAAAAAGCCGGTGCTTTATGAAACTGGTAAAAAGCAAATACCAAAACACCCAGCAATAGAATACCAAATTGCATGGGTACTTTAACAATGCCGTTCATCAACAAACCGGTTTTACTTTCTTTTAAATTTTTAGCAGTCAGGTATCGTCCTACCTGAGACTGATCTGTACCAAAATAGGAAAGCGCTAAAAAGAAACCTCCAATAATACCGCTGAAAATATTATACCTGTCTCCCCAATTAAACTTGCCATTTTCGAAGCCTGTAGTGATAATATTGAATTTACCCAGCTTACCTCCTATGGTAATCGCATCGGTAAATCCCATGCCCTCGGGCAGCTTGTGCACCATATAATAACCCGCCAAAAACAGGGCTACCATAATAATAAAAAACTGTAGCTGCTGTGTGTACGCAACAGCTTTGGCACCACCGGTAACGGTATAAATGATCAGCAACCCTCCCATTACCAGGTTGGTAAGGTAAATATTCCAGCCAAAAATAACCGATAAAATAAGAGAGGGTGCAAAGATGCTGATCCCCGTTGACAAGCCCCGCTGCAATAGGAAAAGCAGCGACGTAAAAGTTCTTGTTTTTGCATCAAACCGGTTCTCCAGGTATTCATAAGCCGTATATACTTTCAACCTGCTGAAAACCGGTGCAAAGGAAATACAGATGACTATTGCAGCAAGTGGCAAACCCAAATAATACTGAACAAAACGCATCCCATCTGTATAGGCCTGCCCCGGAGCAGCGAGGAAGGTTACAGCACTTGCCTGTGTACCCATTATACTTAACAGGATAATATACCAGGGCATGCTCCTGTTAGACAGAAAATAGCCTTCCAGGTCTTTACTACCCTTGCTTCTGAATACGCCATACAAAATAATCAGCAGCAATGTGCAGGCAAGTACTATCCAGTCCAGTGTTTTCATGAATACTTTTTAGTTAAATAATAGAAAAACAAAATCAACAAAAACAGTATCACAACAACTAAAACATACCAGGTGGACCAGAACTTAAATAAAGGTGGTTTTTTATCAAGTTCTTCCATAGCTTTTATCGTTTCCTTCGCAATGAGTTCATAAAAACAATACCCAAACCTATTACCAGGCCCAGCATTAACCCAAACCTTACTTTTTGATCAGTGTACCAATCACTAACCCGAGTACAATGGCAATAATAAAAGCCATTTCCCCACGCCTGATATCTATTAAAGGTTTTTTCTTTTCCATCGTTTTAAAATTCTGATTACCCAACCGAACCGGCGCCCTCCTACTATTCAAACCATTATATGCGGCGTGTAGATAATGTCACCGCTTTGCGGTTTTTGCATATCCTCAACGCCATCTATATAATAATATCACCGCTTCGCGGTTGTTACACATCGTCAACGCCATTATAATGTCACCGCTTCACGGTTGCAATGCATGATTAACATTATACTAATCTGACCACTTATTCCAACAATCACCTTCACCCTGTCAACCAATCAACTCTTCAACCTATCAACCAATCAACTCTTCAACCTATCAACCTATCCCTACTTATTCAACGCAATCAAATTGGCCAGTAAGCGCATTGCGCCAGGCACAGCAGCCGGAAGCTCTCTGAAAAAACCAGACCTGTATAGGTAAAAGTCCCCTTACCATAAGTAGCAGTGATCAGGCTTCCTTCGTCTGCCCGTTCGCCGGGATCAGCCATCGACAACAATGGTTTGAAATGATTATCCCAACCACCGGCATGGTAAATACTTCGTTCCTGCACCCAATGTTCAAAATCTTTACCGGTTATTTTATTGGGATAATTAAATGCCTTATGGGCAGGGTCGATCATACTTACTTTTGCCTGTTCATCAGTAATCCTGTTCCTTGTGATATTAAAATCGTAAGGTCCTATTTTTGATTTAACGGTTCCAAGATTATTACTGGTATTATACTGCACAATCAGGTTCCCTCCTTCTTTTACATAATTCATGAGCTCATCATAAAACTCGTTCATCCACTCATTGGTATTATACGCACGAACCCCTGTTATGATGGCATCAAAACCACTGAGGTTGCTTACCGGCAAAGTTGTTTTATCCAATATGGTTACATCATAACCCATCCGCTCCAATATAACCGCCACTTTATCACCTGCACCAGGTATATAACCTATTTTTTTACCCACTGTTTTTAAATCGATATTTAAGGCAGTAATAAAGTCGGGATAAAAATAGCGGACCGCCGGTATATGATCGTAATCGATACTTCTTAAAGCCAGGTGATAGCCCACTGTATCTTTATCGGTTTTCTTATTGGCATAAGGGGTCAAGGTGTAAATCTCTTCGGGCTCATGTTTCTCCGTTACATCAAAATTATAAAAAGCAGTCCTTCCTTTTTCTAAAGACTGAGCGCCGTTTTGCACTCCTGAATAATCAATACCCGTTAATCCGGCGGTAATATTACCGCTAATACCCGAAAACGCATGTAACTGTGTCTGTATCCGCTGTTGTTTATTATCAGGTCTGAATACTACCAGGTTGGGAGACGCAGTAATAGTAGCCGGAGGAATGACGATCAGCGGCTGGTATATTTCTCCTTTTACCGGATCGGTATATTTATAACGTACGGGTTGCTCAAACACAAAATCCTGTCCACCTATATTAATGGTAAATGTCGCAAGGTAGGCCGGAGCAACATCAGGCAGTCCAATCATTTGCTGGTCGGCTACATAAAACAAGCCTTCTTCTTTTTTATCATTCAGCCAGTAGGGCTGCGTTATTTCTTTTTGCAGTGATACATCAACTTTTGTATCAAAGCTCAGGTTCTTATTTTTTCAAGAGATTTATTGATATTGTTGGTAATACCTGCAATAGCAATGCTTTTAGCCGTTGCATCAGCGCCCAACCGGCTATTTAAAACAGTATTGATAATAACAGATTCCGTTTGGACGGCAAATGGCTGGTTGCTGTAGGCATCCATAAACAAACCGCTACAAAGTGCAATCAGCTGTTGCACTTCTGCTTTCTTTTTTCAATCCAATAATGAGTACCCGACTGTCCCAGCAATTTATATAAAGCCACCAATTGAGTAACTGATTTTTCGGGCGCTGTGATATCAAATTTAGATTCAATGGCGGCTATCATTTTTTCTATGGCCTGCCCGTTTTTTCCAACCCGGTTCCAGCTGATATTTACACCATCGAAAAGATCATTCTTAGGCGCATCGCCACCGGTTGTTTTAAAGTACTCATAACTGTCGCCTCTTGTAGCAGCCGAACCAAAGCCCTGCGACTTATGCTGGCTGCGGCTTTCGGCAGCTATTTCGCCGTAACTCTTTCCCAACAAGCTATTATATCCACCTACATTGATATTAAATTGCGAGGGATCGGTTGTATTATTTCCACCAAAATTGAAGGTATTCCATAATATCCTTTTAGCCTGCCAGGGTTTTACATACTGTAACTGGTCTTTAAACTGATTGGGATCAGCGGCTGCTGTAAATGCTTCATTGGCCAGGATGGCGCTGGCCGTATGATGGCCATGCCCCCTTCTCCTGTAACAGGAAAGCGTGTAATGATCACATCTGGTTGAAATTTACGTATCATCCAAACCACATCACTCAATACCTTTTCCCGGTTCCATTTCTTAAATGTTTCCTCGGGATTTTTAGAAAATCCAAAATCAAAAGCTCTGAAAAGAACTGCTCTCCACCATCTATACGACGGGCGGCCAGCAACTCCTGTGTGCGGATCAATCCCAGTTCAATACCCTGTTCGTCACCAATCAGGTTTTGCCCGCCATCACCGCGTGTTAGCGACAAATAGCCGGTTCTATATAAGCGATCATTTGCCAGGTAAGTGATCAAACGGGTATTTTCATCATCGGGGTGTGCGGCAACATATAACACAGATCCCAGCACTTTTAACTTCTGAATACGCTGTACGATCTGCGAGCCGGTACCAGACTGGGCCATAGCGCCCATACAAAAAACAAAAATATACAACTGACAATCCGATTCTTCATCCTACGAAAATAGCGGAAAAGGCCGAACAGGAAAAGCCTGTATTATATAGTATTAGCTAAATTCCGGCTGCAATACCAATTCTGCAACATTAGGCACTACCGTTATCCGGTGCATCGGATTCTCATACAAAAAACCATTATGCAGCATGGTTTCGATATGAGCCAGCAGGTGATCATAAAAACCATTAAGGTTAATAATATAAATACTCTTATCGTGAATGGAAAGATTATTCCAGGTGATCATCTCGAACAGTTCATCCAAAGTACCATAACCACCGGGTAAGATAATTGCAGCATCGCAGAGCTCGTACATTTTTCGTTTGCGGATATGCATATCTCCTACTACCAGTAATTCGGTAATGGTTTTATGCGAACGCTCCCTGGCATTCAGTATTTCCGGGATCACCCCCACTACAGATCCGCCGTTTTCCATTACAGCATTGGCAACAGCGCCCATTAAACCAACATTACCTCCGCCGTACACCAGTCTCATGCTTCTCGAAGCCATCCAGTTGCCCAGCCTTTGTGCTTCTGCTGTAAATAACTTATCTCTTCCATCTTTGGAGCCGCAAAAAACGGCCAGCGACCTGATTGACATATAAAAAAGTTTTCTTTTGAAGGATTCAAATTTTCTGAAGCCGCTTTAGGCGGCAACTATAATACAAATCACAAAAGAAATTTCCATATCTTCAAAAATTATATTGCCAAAGCAAAATCATTCATAAAAAATAATAATATGTCTGCAGGTTTTTTATTTTCCATCGTAATTGCTTATTTCCTCTTACTGCTTTTGGTTGCCTGGAAAACCAGTAAAAACAGTAATAATGAGTCTTTTTTATTGGTAACCGGAGTAGTAACTGGATGCTGGTAGCTTTTGGTATGATCGGTACTTCTTTAAGTGGTGTAACTTTTGTGAGTGTGCCGGGTGCTGTGGGCGGCAGCCAGTTTGGCTATATGCAGATTGTTATTGGTTATATGATCGGCTACCTATCCATCGCTTTTATACTATTACCACTTTATTATCGCCTCAAGCTCACGTCAATTTATGGTTACCTGAAAACCAGGATGGGTATGCTTTCTTATAAGACCGGAGCATGGTTTTTTATTATCAGTCGCCTGGTAGGTGCTACTGCAAGACTCTACCTGGTGGTGAATATTTTACAGGCTACTATTCTGGACAGCTTTGGTATTCCTTTCTGGGTATCTACGCTTATCATTCTTTTCATGATCATTTTATACACTTTCGAAGGAGGTGTAAAAACAATTGTGTGGACGGACACCCTGCAAACTACTGGCATGCTGGCGGGCTTGATCATTTGTACGATTTACCTGCTACAGCATATGAACCTGAACATTACAGAAAGCCTGGATGCTATGCATAGTGCCAACCTCTCGAAGATCTTTAATACCGATGTCGATTCAAAATCCTATTTTATTAAACAAATACTGGCAGGCGCATTTATAACACTAAGTATGACGGGTATTGACCAGGAAATGATGCAGAAAAGTATTTCCGTAAACAGGCTCAAAGATTCGCAGAAAAACATGGTATCTCTTGCCTTTATTATGGTAGTGGTAATTGGACTGTTCCTGTACCTGGGCGGCCTGCTTCATTTATTTGCAGCACAGGAAAACATCGCGGCTTCGGGAGATGCCCTGTTCCCAACGGTAGCGGTACAGCATATGCCACCCGCTATTTCTATTATTTTTATCGTTGCCCTCATATCGGCCCTTTTCCCCAGTGCAGATGGCGCCATGACAGCGCTCACCTCCTCATTTTGTATTGATATTGCTGGCCTTAACAGGCGCTCCGATATGGATGACAAGGCTAAAAAGCGATTCAGGCAAACGGTTCACCTGCTTGTAGCAGCAGCCTTTTTATTGCTGGTATTAATTTTTAAAGCTATAGACAGCAAAAGCATGATTGATATCATCCTGCGCCTGGCGGGATATACTTACGGTCCATTATTAGGATTATTCGCCTTTGGCATTTTTGTAAAGCGCCGTCCCAATGACAAATTGGTGCCTTTTGTATGTTTTATTGCGCCCATTCTTTGTTTCCTGATCGATGAAAACCAGGAAGCTATTTTCGGCAACTTCAAGATCGGTTTAGAACTGATTATACTGAATGCATTCTTTACTTTTATAGGCTTATTCGTTATTTCTAAAAAGTAAGTGCGGCTGAACTGGAACAGGACAGCGTGCATTAAAAATTGACAGAAAGCAGATGACAGATAACAGTTTGTTACCGCGGCTCTTGTTATTTGCCTAATTGTAAGATTATGGACTTTGAGCAACTCAATCAGTTTTCTGACCAGCATACGACTCCCGAAGATGCACTCTTATCGGAAGTGAGCAGTTTTACCCTGCAAAATCACGCGGAGCCGCACATGCTCAGTGGCCATGTACAGGGACAACTGCTGAAAATGGTCAGCCAGATGATCAGGCCCGAGCGTATTTTAGAAATAGGAACTTTTACCGGCTATAGCGCGCTTTGCCTGGCAGCCGGCTTACAACCGGATGGAATATTGCATACTATTGAATTCAGGGAGCCCACAGCTGCTATTGCCCAGAATTTTTTCAAAAATCGGCTCATAAGAACAACATACAACTGCATACAGGTAATGCACTGGAAATCATACCGTTATTAAATGAAAAATGGGACCTAGTTTTTATTGACGCTGATAAACCAGGCTACATCAATTATTTTGAGCTGGTTTTTCCACAGGTTAAGAAAAATGGTTTTATCTTAGCCGATAATATTTTTTTCCATGGCGAGGCATTGAAAGAAAATGCCAAAGGCAAAAGCGCCAAAGCTATTAAGGAGTTCAATCAGTTTATTAACCAAAGAACGGACATTGAAAAGGTGGTACTTACCATCAGGGACGGGCTTTATTTAATACGAAAAACTTAGTTTAGTAATGATTAAAAAACTTTTCGGCACAGTTCTGTTCCTGTGCGTTTTCCTCTTTACCAAAGCACAAACCAACGAAACAACGCTTCAATATATCAAAACCTACTGCGGTATTGCTGTTACTGAAATGCAGCGCACGGGCGTTCCGGCTGCAGTAAAACTAGCCCAGGGTGTATTGGAAACGATGTCGGGCCAAAGCCCGCTGGTGATAAAATCCAACAATCATTTTGGCATTAAATGCAAACAAGGATATGAAGGTCCTTACGTTTTGCATGACGACGACAGACCACAAGAGCGCTTTATGAAGTATGAAGACGCTGGTCAGTCTTATAAAGATCATTCGGATTTTTTAAAAGGACGCTCCCGTTATGCAGGGTTATTTGAACTGGACCCTACCGATTATTCCGGCTGGGCTTATGGTTTAAAGAAAGCGGGTTATGCAACTAACCCAAAATATCCTCAATTACTGATCGGTATCATTGAGCGATACAATTTGGCTGAATACACATTAATGGGTTTAGGAAAAGCCGAGTGGAACGAGGATGTAAAAACCTATATCGCAAAAACTCAGGGCATCGCAACTCCAACCCACGCAGTGGCTGTAACCAAAGCGCCCGCTCAGCCTGTAAAAAACATGTACCCGGAAGGAGAATTCCTGATCAATAATACCAAAGTAGTAGTGTTGAACGCAGGTGCTTCATTAACTGAAATTGCCAACAAATACAATATCACGGTAGACAGGCTGCATGCTATGAACGATTTCGGCTTCATTGCCGAAAAAGTGCAAAAAACAACACTGGTGTTCCTGCAGTTAAAAAGAACAGTTTGCGAGAAAGCCTATCACGAAGTATTAGCAGGTGAAAACATCTATGATATTGCACAGGCAGAAGGTATTCGTCTTGAGTCTTTACTCAAATTAAATAACCTCGGTAAATACGATAGCCCCGCCATCGGTGCTAAATTGAAATTAAGAGACGACTCTGCTTCCCTCGCAAAAAATTAATGGCGTATTATGCATACCATAAAGGTTCACGATAAAACATTTACTACTTACTTAGGTGAAGAGCAACTCCAAAGCCGTATTAAGGAACTTGCTTCCTACATCAATAAAGACTTTGAGGGTAAGAATGTAGTTTTTATCGCAATACTGAATGGCTCGTTCATGTTTGCCGCCGATATATTTAAACACCTTACTGTTGACAGCGAAGTAAGTTTTATTAAACTGGCCTCTTACAAAGGTTTAAATTCTTCCGGCAGTGTTACTACCGCTATTGGTTTGGATACCGACCTCCATAACCGGCATGTAGTAATACTCGAAGATATTATCGACACGGGAAAAACCCTCCATCATTTTCTGCCCCAGTTGCAACATCAGCAACCAGCCTCTCTAAAAATAGTTACCCTCCTGCATAAAGCCGAGATGACAACGCATGAAGTACCGATTGACTACACCGGTTTTGTCATCCCTAACAAATTTGTGGTGGGTTATGGGCTGGATTATGATGGCCTTGGCAGAAATTATAAAGAGATCTACCAATTAGCAGACTAATAGAACTCCCTGTTTAGAGCCGCGGTTATACAAGGAATGACTGTAAGTTGGATTCTCTAAACACACACAATAATTGTAAATTGCAGCATGAAGCGCAATTATCTTTTATTATTTTTTATTCTGGTATGCCTGTCATTACTTTCAGGCAATTTAACCGCCGGGTTTCACTATTGGGTAAAATAGGCATCAGCTTCTTCTATAAGCAATTTTCATTTTTTCAAAGCTGGTGGCAGTCATCATTGGTTTGCCTGGCGCTAATGTTAATGGTGGGTGTAATACTGTATTTTATAGATCGTTCTTTGAGCGGACTTAAAAGGAAAGTTGTGCTGATCATAAGCTTCCTGGTATTCCTGGCTGGTTTATACTTTACCTTCAGGAATTTCAGAACAGATCTGGCGCATCGTTGGCTGGGTGAGCGTTTTCATGTAGGCGTTTACTTATACTGGATTGGATTCTGTATTATCAGCCTGTTTTTTGCATTTACAGAAAAGAAAGCGATAACGATAAACGACACAGAAACCATTCTGTAATACAACAATGCGCGGCCAGTGACCACGCATTGCTTACCTGTCAGTATTGGATGCTAATTAGTTGTTATAACAATCGCTCCTTCCCTGGCTTTGGAGCCGTAATATTTTTTAGCGTTTTCGCCTTTTAGTACATCAAAAGATTTTATGCTTGCCTGATCAAGGTTTCTTATTTTTTACGGAAACAGACTCTCCATTCAATACATAATAAGCATTTTGAGGAGGATTGGCCAGCACATTGGCTTGTGCCTGTTTGCTATCGAACTTACTGTAATTTATCTCACCCTTAAAACGCTGCGTTGGATACCCCTCAACCGTTACAGCCTCCAGGCGGGATGAACTTCTACTGGAAGGAGCAACACGCGCACCTACCGCTTTGCCTTCCACAGATGAACTACCAGCGGTTTTAGTACCATATCCAACTACGACAACCTCTTCCAGGTTGGATGTACGTTTTGCCGGCTGAATTTGCACACCGGCAACCTTGCCTTTCAACGATGAGCTGATAGCTACTTTAGGGCTATAACCACCTACTGCTATTTCATCCCGACTGTTTACTTTGTAGTCGCTGGCCTTCCTTAATTGTATCTCATCGGCATGAAACTGTGTGCCGCTTTCTGTCAGGGTTATTTTATCAGAAAGTATCTCAGACTTCCCGTTACTTACCTTTACCTTTCCCGATTCAGAAGTCAGCACCAGGTCATTCGTCTTGTGCTTTTTTGTGGTCACTATCACTACCCCATTTTCTGCACCTTCCCCATAAATGGCTGTAGCAGAAGCCTCTTTTAATACAGTAATACTTTCTATATCGTTAGGATTAATATTTTCCAGTACTCTACCTTCTAACCGTAGCCCGTCTACCACATACAAAGGATTCTCACCAGCCTGTACTCCTCTTAATTTAATTACAGGTGATTTAGCCGTATTTCCCTTGGTAGTGATACTTATCACACCGTTCTCAGCGCCTTCCCCAAATTGAGCAATCGCCGACGCATCTTTCAGTACATTAATACTTTCAATATCATTCGGACTTATTACATCCAGATCATAATTCTTATCTTTCCGATCTCCATCCACTATTATCAATGGCTTTTTTTCCGGATTCGATAAGCTGATATGATTTCGGATTTTTATCGCCGGAGTTTTCTCCGCTGTCACAGCAGGTACTGTATCCTTCACAAACGTCACATCATTCTCATTGCTGCCGGCAAAGGCAATATTTTCGAGTTCAGCCTGGTTGTTATCTGCGGCTTCTACGGCTGCCTGTTCCTGGTATGCTTTCATCTCCTTTCTGAAGCTCAGCAATAGCACTGCAACTACCGGCAATAAAAACATAAATTTAATCAGCTGCACTTTGGCACTTTTAATGGAATTCATCATAACGATACGCTTTTTTAACGATGAAAAATTAAAGTGATTGGTGAAAGCAAATTGCCGGTTGCCCATCACTTTTAATAATAAATATTGGTACTCTTTGCGATCCAACCCACTCTGTAATACTTTATTATCTGCAATAAATTCCAGGTTTTGCTTCACATTATGGCGCAACAACCATACAAAAGGATTAAACCAATTTAACATGCAAAGCATTTCGCACCACATAATATCTATTGTATGTCGCTGCTTTACGTGCACAAATTCATGGCGTATAATTTCCTCAAGTTCTTCACCGCTGTGCATTTCGGTATTAATAAATATAGCATTGCCAAAAGAAAATGGCGTAATGGGTTCATCCAGCTGGTAGATCATGGTATCCTGCCCCGATATCAATTGGGCCTTGGCTTTCATTTTTTGAAAGAGTAAAAACGAACCAGGAATCTTGCCAGCAATACCAGGGACCCCAATATTAGTATAGCAACTGCCCAATCCCAATAAGTAAGCGTTTCAAAAAAATTACGCTCACCGGGTGTTGCAAAACTGATCGCAGGTATCCACTGCACCATCAGGTTTTGTTGTAGCGCACGTTTTTCTAAAGAAGGCATGATATCTATCAGCGGAATAATAAAGCTTAGAACGGTATAACCCAGCAGGTACCAACGGTTCCAGTTATAGAAGGTAAGCTTGCGCAGGAACAGCTGGTAAAAAGATACACTACCGCCAGGCAGATATTTAATTTGAGGATATAATCGATCAATAATGGCATAGCTTGCTATTTAATTTTACTTTAAAAAAGGCAATCCTTACAACTATTTTTTTCCGCCTTCGATCATCTTCACAATTTCCTTCAACTCCTGGGCAGAGAGCTTTTTCTGATCCACAAAAAAATTAACCAGCTCCTTATAAGAATTACTGAAATAATCTTTTACAACATGCCCCATAAAACGCTTTTTATATTCATCTTCAGAAACCAGGGGTTTATATACATACGTATTACCAAAAAGGCGTCCCGATATGTATTCTTTTTTTCTAAATTCTTAATAGTGGATGCCACTGTTGTATAAGGACCCGGATTAGACATGTGCTCCATATAGGCTTTTACATGTCCCTCGCCTACTTTCCAAATGGCAATCATCAACTGTTCTTCCTGGGGTGTAAGCTTTATCATTTTTACGATTTTCACACTAAGCTACGACAAGTTCGTAGAATATCCAAAAAATATATGCCTGTGCATCCAATTAGCTCCGGTTTGCATCAATGTACTACCTTTATCAGCTTAAAAATCTTTTGTATTATGAAGTACCTGGTTATGTTAATGCTTTCAATAGCAATGTTTTGTTCGGCTTCTGCGCAGGAAACCCCTTTGTATCTGAAACAAAAACACCACCTCCTCTGTATTATTATTAACAGATAGTGTGACCAAATGGAACCTAAAGGCAAAATTGCAAAAGGACAAACCCTTGTTATTGATTTTCTTTAGCCCGGATTGCGATCATTGCCAGCACGAAACAGAACAAATAATCAAAAACATAGAGAAGTTTAAAGGCATACAAATAGTAATGGCTACCACGCAGCCATTCAAAGACATGAAAAATTTTGCCGCTAAGTATAAGCTGGCTAATTACGGGATTACTGTGGGCCGGGATATAGCTTATGTAATGCCTCCCTATTACGAAATGAAAAATCTCCCCTACCTGGCTTTTTACGATAAAAATAAAAAGCTCATTTCAACATTCGAGGGCGGACTGGGTATACCCGGCATTTTGAAGGCTTTCGGCCGGTAACCCTTACTGTAATTACAAAATATTACGGGTAGACATTTTCATGCTACCCGTTTTTATTATATAATTAATCAACTATTGACCATTCATTTTTCAGCTACCCACCATTCCAGCTCCTCTCTCACTCATAACTAATTTCTTTCAGCCTATCCGCTTGTTTTTCAAAACCGCGCTTATCGAGGGCTTCGCAGCTTACCACTACATTTAATGCATCTGCTTCTCCATAAATATTGGCAAAGGAAGTATCGGCGGCATCATAACCATGGGCTATTTTTATAAGACCATGCCGGGGAACCATGCGTGTGGCATCAAAGAGCATCCACTTTCCATCAATATAAGCTTCAAAGCAGGCGTGGAAATCAGGAGGATTTAATTGATACGCATAACAGGCGAAATAGCGTGCTGGTATGGATAACGCTCTGCATAAAGCAATACCCATGTGAGCAAAATCGCGGCACACTCCTTCTCTTTGCGTAATCGTTTCTATAGATGAGGTGCTGGCATTAGTGCTTCCACTTACGTAATGCACATGTTTATATATCCAGTTGCTGATAGCCTGCACTTTTCCGTAAGTTGTTTTTATAGCTCCGAATTCCATTTCGGCAAACTTGTATAAACGATCCACCTGGCAGTAGCGGCTGGGAAAGAGGTACGATATAGCATCCGGCGGGATCTTTCCTAACTGAAGTTCCTCTTTTTCAAACGTACCGGTTTTAGTTTCAGCTCGGCTGTTGCGGTATAGTTTATTTCGAAATAATCAGTTTTAGGAACCTGCACACGGATAAACCTGGCTTTTCTGATACCGAGGTCAAACTGCTCCACTTTCAGCTTTGCCGGTTTAGTTATGATCTGTTCTTCTGTAATCGCCTGAGACTTTGTTTGAGCTGCCTGGATATTGAAGAAAAAGTCGTGTTTGTTTTTACACGATATGACAACCCGCTTGAAATCTTAAACTTCATACAGTATATTGTTAATAGTTGTTGAGCCCGGTGGGCTGTTTATTTTTTGTTTAGAGAATAATGTTTACCGCACACCATTCACCAGTACAGTGCATGTTTATTAGTTAGCCCTTGCGAATAGCCAACCTAACCATTGCTCAATAATGCTATTGGATAGAAGATTCTTCAGACCCGTTTTGTTCGAAAGCCTTTTCCATCCATGCATCCGGCACTTCATCCAGTGCTTCGTGTAGTTTTTGAGCCCATGCATCGGCTACAGGTTTCAGCTCATCATACTCGTACCGGTTCTCTATAATATTGAACTGATCTTTTTCGTAGATAACCACATCTATCGGAAAATCCACATCATTAGAACTAACCCTTGTAGAATCAAAAGACAAAAAACCAGCTTTCAGCGCCTGCTTAATAGTAGTGTTCTCGTCCAGCACCCGGTTCAAAATGGCTTTCCCCTGGCCACTGTTGCCGATAATAGCATACTGGGAGCCCATGGCCATCTCTATCCAGTTACCTTCACTATACAATAAAAAAAGCTTATGCTCTTTATCATCTTTTAACTGTCCGCCAACAATCGCGTTGAGGTTGAATTTGTAGCCTGAAGCTGCCAGCTCTGCCTCATCTTCCCGTGCTACTCTTTTGATCTGCTCACCAAAAGCATTCACTGCTTCAAATAATTTATTATAAGGAATGCCGTCGGCCACCAGCTCCTGGAAATACGTAATCGCCTTATCTCTTACCGATCTTAAACCACTGGTCATTATAAAAAGCGAGCTGCTGCCATCCTCGTGTACCGATACTTTTTTCCGGGTAGTAACATTCGTACCGGCAGAAATACGGGTATCCGAAATACCTACCAGTCCATCTTTCAATTTAATTCCTAAGCAATAAGTCATAGCCTTTTCAAAAAAGCTAAATGTACTGATTTTTATGGGCTCTTCAACCATGTCCCTCTATCCGTCTGTTCAAAGAGGCGCTATATCTTTTAGCTGTAACAATACATGACTTTAGCAATAACCCCGGCCAGCCTATGAAGCCTGCCGGGGTTGAAAGCCAAATGAGAATGATCTTTTACACTTTCTTTAATTTCCACTTACCTCTTTTAAACAGGATAAACGAAACGATCGTTATCGCAGTCTCCGCTACAGGTATCGCAATAAATACTCCGGTAGCTCCCAATTCAAAATGCTTTGCCAGTAAATAAGCTACCGGTATCTGGAACAGCCAGAAACCGAAAAAGTTAACTTTTGTTGGTGTCCAGGTATCGCCCGACCCGTTAAAAGCGTTGATCATCACCATACCCACTCCATAGAAAACAAATCCGCTGGCCATAATATACATAGCATTCTTTGCTATTTTGCGTACACTTTCAACCTCGCTGAAAAAGCCTACCAACCAATCGCCCAGTAAAAAGAAGATAAGAGATACTGTCAGCATAAATATTACATTATACTTCACCGTTCGCATCACACTTTGTTCAGCCCGGTCTGGTGCATTAGCACCGAGGTTTTGTCCAACTAAGGTTGAAGCAGCACCACTCAATCCCCAGACGGGCAGCATAAAAAACATCATCAAACGCAGGGCAGTCTGGTATCCTGCGCTCCCATCCTCGCCGCCGGTAACGGCTACTAATCTTGCCAAAACGATCCAGCTACATGATGCAATAACAAACTGAAAGATACCCGGGGTAGCTATCTTCACCAAGGATCTGATGACTTCTACATCTACTTTAAAATGCCTGGTGGCTAAACGCATCAGGCCCTTGCCCCAAAACAAATGATAGCATTGATACAGTACTCCAATACTTCTCCCGGTAGCTGTTGCTATGGCGGCGCCTGTTAACCCCATTGCTGGGATTGGACCTAGCCCATTAATTAAAACGGGACATAAAATCACATTGCAAATATTGGCCACCCATAAGCTCTTCATGGCTATGGCCGCATTACCTGCTCCTCTGAAAATACCATTGATCAGGAATAACAACATAATAGCGATACTGCTTCCCATCATTATTTTGGTAAACATTTTACCATGCTCCGCAGCCTCTTCCGTTGCTCCCATCGCCATCAAAATATCTTTGGCGTAAATAATTCCGGCTACACTTAGCACCATGTTTACTAAAAACGCTACAATCAGCACCTGGGCAGCACTATGAGCAGCTCCCTCGGTATTTTTCTCGCCTATGCGCCGGGCTACAATGGCAGTAGCAGCCATACTCATACCAATAGCAACAGAATAAATAACGGTCAAAACCGATTCAGTTAATCCAACTGTTTGAATGGCTATACTGCTTTCTTTTAAATGGCCCACAAAATACAGGTCCACCAATGCAAAAACCGATTCCATCATCATTTCCAGCATCATCGGAATAGCCAGCATGATTACGGCCTTACGAATACTGACTGTTGTATAATCAATTTCTTTTCCCTGCAGCGATTCTTTTAGTAATTGCAGAAACAGAGTTGCCTTTCCAGGACTCTTTTGTATCGTCGTCATTTGTAAAAATTATGAATGAAAGTAATACAGTATTGAGGTAGTTGCTCAATACCTGATAATGATAAAAATAAAACCGGTAGTACAATTAGATTCGTACGAGGATTCCGGCAATGAATACTTTCATAATTCGAAATTTTTGTGCCGCAAAGATAGGAATGAATACTAAAGTCTGTAAAAATAAAAATTGCCACTAATGAAATGGCATAAAAAAGCTGTCTCAAAATTGAGACAGCTTAAAATTCAATATGCTGTTAAGCTTATTTTACTTCTTCGTAAGGTACATCCGTTACATCGTCAGCAGCTGCACTACCCGCTTGACCGCCTTGTTGACCGGGATCAGCCTGAGCTTGTTGCGCTCCTGCATCAGGACCAGCCTGGCCAGATTTGTAGATATCTTCGCTGGCTGCAGTCCAGGCATTATTCAGTTCAGTCATAGACGCATCTATACCTGCGATATCCTGTTGCTTATGTGCCTCTTTTAATTTTCCAGCTGCACTTTCAATAGCCGCTTTTTTATCAGCAGGAACTTTATCACCATATTCCTTCAACTGCTTTTCAGTCTGGAAAATTAAGCTGTCTGCCTGGTTCAATTTATCAATCTTCTCTCTTTCTACCTTATCAGTCGCTTCATTAGCCTTCGCTTCGGCTTTCATTTTCTCTACTTCTTCCTTGCTCAAACCGCTTCCCGCTTCAATATGTATTTTCTGTTCTTTACCGGTACCTTTATCTTTTGCGGTAACGTGCATAATACCGTTGGCATCAATATCAAACATTACTTCGATCTGGGGAACGCCACGTGGAGCTGGCGGAATACCATCCAGATTAAACATACCCAGGCTCTTATTATCCTTCGCCATAGAACGCTCACCCTGTACCACGTGAATTTGTACACCTGGCTGATTGTCGGACGCCGTAGAGAACACTTCCGACTTCTTAGTAGGAATAGTGGTATTAGCAGGAATTAATGTTGTCATTACACCGCCTAATGTTTCAATACCCACTGACAGTGGCGTAACATCCAATAATAATACATCTTTTACTTCACCGGTTAATACAGCACCCTGGATAGCAGCACCAATAGCCACTACTTCATCCGGATTCACACCCCTGTTAGGTTTTTTGCCGAAGAATTTTTCTACAATTTCCTGTACTTTAGGGATACGGGTACTACCACCCACCAGGATCACTTCTTCAATTTCGCTCGCATCCATACCAGCGTCTTTTAAAGCAGCTTCACATGGTTTCAAGCAACGGGTAAACAAATCATCTGCCAGTTGCTCAAACTTAGCGCGGCTTAATTTTTTCACAAGGTGCTTAGGTACACCATCTACCGCCGTTATATAAGGCAGGTTTATTTCTGTTTCTGAAGAACTGGAAAGCTCGATCTTAGCTTTTTCAGCAGCTTCTTTTAAACGCTGTAAAGCCATTGGGTCTTTACGAAGGTCTATCGCTTCCTCTGCTTTAAATTCATCTGCCAACCAGTCCATGATCACTTTATCAAAGTCATCTCCACCCAGGTGAGTATCACCATTGGTCGATTTCACTTCAAAAACACCATCACCCAGCTCCAGCACAGAAATATCGAAAGTACCTCCACCCAGGTCAAATACAGCAATTTTGTGGTCTTTACCACCTTTATCCAATCCGTAAGCCAAAGCCGCAGCAGTAGGCTCATTTACAATACGGCGAACATTTAATCCTGCAATTTCACCAGCCTCTTTAGTTGCCTGGCGCTGCGCATCATTGAAGTAAGCCGGCACGGTAATAACCGCCTCTGTCACTTCCTGTCCCAGGTAATCTTCTGCAGTTTTTTTCATTTTCTGCAATGTCATAGCAGAAATTTCCTGCGGTGTATATAAACGTCCGTCAATATCTATTCTAACAGTATTATTATCTCCTTTAGCTACTTTGTACGCCCAATGGCTGATTTCCTCGCCCACTTCATCATACCTGCGGCCCATAAAACGCTTTGCTGACATAATGGTATTCTGCGGGTTGGTAATTGCCTGACGTTTTGCTGGATCACCCACTTTACGCTCGCCATTTTTCAAAAACGCTACAACTGATGGTGTAGTACGGCGACCTTCATCATTTGCAATAACCACCGGCTCGTTACCTTCCATTACCGCAACGCAACTATTGGTAGTTCCCAAATCGATTCCAATAATTTTACCCATAATATTTATGTTTTCTTGTTTTTTATAATTCTGCCGTTTCTGCGGCAACTGTTCATTTTCAATGATTGTGCCGAAGCTAAAAACATGCAAAAATGACAGTCCCCCTATTATTGTGCGGTTTAGGTTTAAAAAAGTTTTTTGATAACGCTGTTGCGTTTAATGCCCAATTGACGTTATAACATTTAATCAGCTGGTTACCGATTTTTAATCCCCCTATTTTAAACAAGATTTATTCGAAATGAATTATAATTTTTTAAATATTAGCCCTGGAAACTGGCTATTGTAGCTTTTGCCACTCTAGCTTTTGTATCCTGCAAAAAGTCCGACTCAAACCCTAACTACGATGGCGCTCCTCCCGCCAGTGTAGGCATAGTTCATGCGTCTGCCGGCGTACCAGCCCTTGATATCGCCTTCGATAACAGCAGATTAGGTGTAACTGTTTTTAATTATACCGACAGGATTGATTACCTGCCCGTAAAGCCCGGCACCCGAAATTTCAGAGTATATGGCGCCTGGACATCCACCGTAACACCTCTTTTTGCAAAAGACCTGGTTTTTGAAGCTCCTAAATCATATACCGTGTTCATTACAGACACTGCGTCAAAAATGGATGCTGTTTTAATTCGTGATAGCGCCATTGCGGCAGGGCCGGACTCCGTTCGTGTACGTTTTGCAAACATGAGCCCGGATGCGCCCGCTTTAGACCTCTATGTAAAAGGTAACCCGGTACCAGTGGCTACCAATATCACTTATAAAAAAGCAGGGGTGTTTTTTAGTTATAAAACTACTGTCAATATTGAGTTTGAATTAAGAGCAACAGGGCAGAGTACATTGCTGGCTACTTCTGAACCTTTTACGTTGTCTAAAGTAAACTCAAATTTTTATACGATATGGAGCGGAGGATATGTAAACGGCAATCCGGCAGCTGGCACAAAAATAACTTTGGATTGGTTCGCGCATTAATTGCATGACTGATTTTTGATTGATCCGTACCTTTAATAAAATAAATCAGCCCAAATCCCACATACCGGGATAGGCTGATTTTTTAGGATAAGTAAATAAACGAGTATACTGTTAGAAATATAACGCAGACCGGGAGTCATTTGTGAACAATTCTACCCTTTGGGGGTAATATTTTGATCAAGAAGTAAGTAAGCTGTAAAAAAACAGACATTGGCGATAAGCGGGGATGAATTGGAAGATATATTAAAAGGATGCCAAAACAATCGCGGGCATCAAAAAGAGAGGCGCTTTATAAGGGCTTTTATGGCTACCTGAAAGGCGTGGTGATCCGTTATGTCAGTGACTATCATTTTGCTGAAGAATTAGTAAATGATAGTTTCATAAAGATCTTCAATAATATTTCTTCTTTTAATGCTCTGGGACAAAGTGGCGATATTTCTCTTTCTTTCAAGGCCTGGATTGCCAAAATTGCATCGCGTACGGCTATTGATTTTTTAAGAAAGAAAAAAATAGATTTTGCCAAGGATGATATTTCAGATATTCCTTTTGCCCCGATTGCAGAAGCGCAGGTGCAAAGTACTGAAGCAAAGGATATATTAAAACTATTGAATGAGTTGCCCAAAACACAACAGGCAATTTTTAATTTATATGAAATAGAAGGGTTTTCACACCAGGAAATTTCCGGGCTTCTCGCCATTCCTGAAAATGTAAGCCGTTCCTATCTATCCAGGGCCAAAAACAAACTAAAATCCCTGTATAGTGAAAATTTTAAAACATGATTGAGTCTAACGACGATATTTTTGATCACATTAAAAGCGTCATGCGCGAGCACGAGGAGCCTTATGAGGAAGGCGCCTGGGAGCGTTTTAAAGCGCTGCCTGCTACCGCCCCTGTTAAAAAGGGAGCAGTAAGCATGTGGAAATGGGCTATGGCCGCAGCGGCGGTTATAACTGCTGTATTTCTTCTCGCCCGTGTTTTTAATGCATCTGATCCTGGCGGCAATCCTTCACCAAATGGAAAAAGCGTGGCTTTGCAGCCCATTGATTCTTCCACTAATATTACCCAGGCTACTCCTTCAATTAGAACAGAGCCGGCTAATAGCCCTGAAGAGCGAAACGAAACGATCGACAATAATAATAATAATAAAAGTACCAACCTTGTTGCTGGCAATGCAAATAGTAAGGCAGCTCCTTTATACACCTATAAGCCTGGTGTTCCGTCGGCAATTGCATTGGCAAAATCAAACATTGGTCCCGTATCACAACTCATTGTTTCAGCGCCCCAACCAATAATAATACCTGCAGCGCCTGGTACTGCAACACCTGCCACTCCAAAACCCGAAATAAATTTCTGGAAAAACCGGGTGGAACCAAGCACACCGCAAATTGCTCATACACCACCGGTTAATAAAGAAGAGCCTAAACACATCGCTATAAATAAACCTGTTTTAACTGAAAAACCTGCCAAAGACAAAAATAAAAAATGGCAGCCGAGTCTTTATGTATCACCATTATTTGGCGACCTCGGCATAGACATGGGCTATGGCGTATCTGTTGGGTATGTGATCAATGATAAGATACAAATCAGTTCAGGTATTGCTTATAACAAACTTTCGGCCTCCAGGAATTATGGTGCCGGACCTGCTGGTAACATCGCTTCAGCTCCGGTTAATGGAATTAGTGGTCCTAACGGACCGATTGGCGCGGGTGGGGCTACCGGAGCAGCCGGAGCCACTGGCGCTGCCGGTGCATCTTCTTCACTGGATTCAAAAGGGTTGCTTACATCATCTTATAATGTAGTAGCCGGTCAGCAAACTACTTCCTTACAGCAAATTGATGGATTTTTGTCAGGTATTGACATTCCGGTTGAGGTCAATTACAATATCAGTAAAAAGTTATACGCTTCGGCAGGTATATCTGGTCTTGTTGTAATTAACGATAATAAGAAATATACCTATGTTGACAATCGAAATATAAAAGTGTCGGTAGAAACAAACAGAGGAGCTCTTAAAGAAGATAAATCTGTTATGTTCACAGAGCAGAACACCACCAGGCAACCCATGCAGGCCCCAACAGAAAATACGCCTTTCCTTGGGTTTTACAATATATCGATGGGATACCGCCAAAAGATATCTGGCAGAACGGGAGTGGCATTAGAGCCTTTCCTGAAGGTTCCTATGAGAAATGTAACACAGGAAAATCTAAAATATATGGGTACCGGTATCCGGTTAAAAGTTGATTTATAAATTACGTCCTTATGATGATCAGACCTGCCCTCAGCCAGCAGGTCTTTTTTATTAAAAAAGTTAGCAATTATTTAAAATGTATTTTGCTATTTGAGACCACACCCCTAATTTTGCGCCCGGAGAGATGGCAGAGTGGTCGAATGCGGCGGTCTTGAAAACCGTTGACTGTAACAGGTCCGGGGTTCGAATCCTCTCTCTCTCCGCTGAAAAGCGGAGACGTTTGATAAAGAAAAAGCCTGCAATTCTTTTGAATTGCAGGCTTTTTCTTTTAAATACCATTGAAAGCATTCTCTCGCGGAAAAGTTAAAAATCAGGTACATTTCAATAAACAATATTTCCCTGGCTGATGAGTGATTGCACCGGTGAAACTCTTGATACAGCTTCCGCCGAACAGCTTGCGTTGATCAATACCAGGTCAGCTGTATCACCTGCTTTGGGCCATTGCTGTACTCCTTTATCATCCAGCGGAAGGATATTGGCTGTTGCCAGCTTCAAACTCCTTGACAATAAGAATTCAGTAGAATATCCGTAAAGCTGCGCCATAAGATTTGCTTTTTGCAAAACGCTTCCACTACCCCAGGTATTCCAATGATCAATGATGCTGTCATTACCGGTCAGCACTGTAACATTATGCTTATATAAAACGGGGATCGGCATAATAAGGCTGCCGAAAGGTATTGTAGAAACAATACCGATACCAGCGGCACCGAGTTGCTCAGCGATCTCTTCCTGTTTTGTCTTTTCCAGTTTTCCTAAAACAAAACAATGGCTAATGAAAGTCTTTTTGCTTAGAACCGGATTTTCATTGACCTTTTTTATAAGATAGTTTACTGTATCTAAGCCAGACTGCCCTGATTCATGTAAATGAATATCTATGCCTTTATTATGATCTAGTGCCAGCTGAACGGTAAAGTCAATTGTTCTTTCAATAGCACCATCAATCGTATAGGGATCCAGGCCCCCGATAAAGTCAATGTCCATTTGAGCAGCATCTTTGAGGTAAGGCACACTATCTGTATAAAAACACCATGTTGAGGAAAGGCCACCAGCTCAGCCTGGAAGCCATCTTTCTTTTGCGCCAATGCTTTTTCAAGATTCTTTAACGACTGCAGTTTTGAGGTCGGCTCAATATTTACATGACTTCTTGCAAAAGAAGACCCTTTCGATTGAAGCAATTTGATGAGCTCCACGGCGCGGTGCGTAGAGGTTTTGAGCATCTCAGGCAAATTTCCTGTTCCAGCGCAATCATCCCTTTTACTCCGCCCGTTCTTCGCCTGGTAGCCTGCCAGGAACCTCCATAAAACGTTTTATCAAGGTGGATATGCATGTCTTTAAACGCAGGTAACATCAACAAACCTTTGGCATCAATAGCATTGTTGTTGCCGGGGGTATTGGGTAAAATCTCCCTGATCTTGCCATCATCAATATTAACTGAAAACAAATCAGTCTTTGTATGAACAACTTCATCGCCTTCATACTCAAACCCTGTTTCAAGCTTCACATTTTTTAAAGTATATGCCCTTGCCATATTTTCACTTTTTTTAATCCTTGCCCGTCTATAAGACCAGTGCCCTTTGACAATCCAGGCAGCACTGCCATTCCTGCCAAACCTAATCCTGATTTCTTTAAAAATTCTTTACGCGATATTTCTGATTGATGCATTAGTGAACATTTACTGCAAAACTACTCATCGGATTGTGTTACTACCCCTACTATTTGTGAATCTGACAGAAAATGTCAACTGCTATCAATCCCCAACCACAACAATCATATAAAGTAGAAAAAACCAGCGGCCTAAGATTTCGTTTAACACTTTCCTGAATAAATGCGATAAATAGAGCCGGCTGCATTAAACTTATCCTCAATATCACTATCCTCAAACTTGTATATGAGTATAAGTTTGGCTAATTTTGCCACTCAATTTCCACGAAGTTCAAACGCACTCAATTATAATGATCCATTTCTTTCAAAATCCTAAACATATTGTTTACGGTGTTCAAACACAAAATGAGTTATCACAGGAAGATGTTTTAAAGCTAAACTGGCTTTTTGGTAATGCCCAAAAACTAGAAACTGCTACGCTTAATCACTACTATGTAGGTCCCCGTGCAGCAATGATCACTCCCTGGAGTACCAATGCGGTGGAAATTACACAGAATATGGGTGTTACAGGGATTATCCGCATAGAAGAGTTTCAACCTGTACCCGCAGACTTTAACGAGTTCGACCCAATGATCTCACAGAAATATGCGGCTTTAACACAGGAAATGTATACAATACAGATTGCGCCTGAACCGATATTAGAGATTGATGATATTAACGCCTACAATAAATCGGAGGGATTGGCGCTAAGTGCGGAAGAAGTGGAGTATTTGAACCAGCTTTCAGAGAAAATCGGTCGCAAACTTACCGATTCTGAAGTTTTTGCTTTTTCGCAGGCTAACTCAGAACATTGCCGGCACAAAATATTCAATGGAACTTTTGTGATTGATGGCGAAGAAATGCCGACCTCGCTGTTCAAACTGATCAAAAAAACTTCGGAAACTCATCCTAACGATATCGTTTCGGCCTATAAAGACAATGTGGCATTTGTAAAAGGGCCCATGGTAACGCAATTTGCACCTAAATCGGCCGACAAGCCCGATTATTACGAAGAAAAAGAATTTGAATCGGTTTTATCCTTAAAAGCTGAAACCCATAACTTTCCTACTACAGTTGAACCCTTTGCGGGAGCCGCGACAGGTTCGGGTGGTGAGATACGTGATCGCCTTGCGGGCGGACAGGGTTCGTTACCACTGGCGGGTACTGCTATTTATATGACCGCTTATTCGCGTTTATTGGAAGACCGGCCCTGGGAGAAAGCTATGGAAGCACGCCAATGGTTGTACCAAACACCTATGGACATCCTGATTAAAGCATCTAACGGGGCCTCCGATTTTGGTAACAAATTTGGCCAGCCTTTAATTACAGGCTCCGTATTAACTTTTGAACATGAGCACTTCGACAAACTCAGTGGAACGAGTAGAAAGCTGGGGTACGACAAAGTAATCATGCAGGCAGGCGGTGTAGGTTATGGCAAATTGGAGCAAGCTAAAAAATATACCCCAAAAGAAGGCGATAAAATCGTCATTCTGGGTGGTGAAAACTATCGTATCGGTATGGGCGGCGCTGCTGTATCATCAGCTGATACAGGAGCTTTTGGTTCGGGTATCGAGCTAAATGCCATCCAACGTTCTAATCCCGAAATGCAAAAACGGGCGGCCAATGCTATCCGCGGACTGGTAGAATCGGACCACAACCCGATTGTTTCTATACACGATCATGGCGCTGGCGGGCATTTAAACTGCCTGTCTGAATTAGTAGAAGAAAAAGGTGGATTGATCGACCTGGACAAACTGCCCGTTGGAGACCCCACCCTTTCGGCTAAAGAAATCATTGGTAATGAATCACAGGAAAGAATGGGCCTCGTTATCGGTGAAAAAGATATCGAAATACTACAGAAAGTAGCCGACCGTGAGCGTGCGCCTATGTATACAGTGGGTGACGTTACGGGTGACCATCGCTTTACTTTCCAATCTAAATCCAAAGGAGAAAAGCCAATGGATTATGCACTGGAAGACTTCTTTGGTTCTTCTCCTAAAACCATTATGAAGGACAGTAAGATCAATCGTAATTACGAGGAGCTGTCTTATGATATTAAAAATGTACCGGTTTATTTAGAACAGGTATTACAACTGGAAGCTGTTGCCAGTAAAGACTGGTTAACCAATAAAGTAGACCGTTGCGTAGGTGGCCGTGTAGCCAAACAGCAATGTGCCGGACCACTACAACTTACCTTAAATAATGTAGGTGTAATGGCATTGGATTATAAATCAACAGAAGGTATTGCCACTACCGTTGGCCATTCGCCGTTAACAGCCCTGGTAGATCCGGCTGCAGGTTCAAGGAACGCCATTGGTGAAGCTTTGTCTAATATTGTATTTGCGCCTATCAAAAATGGTTTGAAAGGCATTTCACTTTCGGCTAACTGGATGTGGGCCTGTAATAATGAAGGAGAAGATGCCAGATTATACGAAGCTGTTAAAGCCTGCTCCGATTTTGCGATTGCTTTAGGCATTAATATTCCTACCGGTAAAGATTCTTTATCGATGAAACAGAAATACCCGGATGGGAACGTAATTGCTCCCGGTACCGTTATTATATCTGCCGCGGGTAACTGCACTGATATCAATAAAGTGGTAGAACCCGTACTGAAAAAGAATGCAGGTTCGGTTTATTATATTAATTTAACAAAAGATGCATTACAGCTAGGTGGATCTTCTTTTGCACAAATCATTAATAAGATCGGTAACAAAGTAGCCAGTATTAAAGATGCAGCTTATTTTGCAAAAGCTTTTGATACGATACAGGATGCTATTAACAAAGGCCTTATTGCAGCGGGACACGATATCGGTTCGGGTGGTTTGATTACCACTTTACTGGAAATGTGCTTTGCTGATGTAAACCTGGCTGCTAATTTTGATTTAAGTGGATTGAATGAAGCGGATACAGTGAAAGCTTTGTTTAATGAAAATATTGCTTTGGTGTTACAGGCTCAAAACGACGAAAACCTGGAGGCACTATTTGCTGCAGCTGGAATTGAAGCTGTTAAAATAGGAACCGTTGTAGAAGACACCACTGTTACTGTTAAAAACAATACAGACAGCTTTAGCTTTAATGTCGCTGAAAATCGCGACACATGGTATAAAACCTCGTTTCTTTTAGACCAGAAACAATCTAAAAACGGAACAGCACAGGAGCGATACAATAACTATAAAAACCAGCCACTGCAATATCAGTTCCCTGCTCAATTTGATGGGAAAAAGCCGGTTATTGATTCTTCTAAACCTCGTCCAAAAGCAGCCATTCTTCGCGAAAAAGGCTCTAACTCAGAGCGTGAAATGGCCAACGCTATGTTCCTCGCAGGATTTGATGTAAGGGATGTGCATATGACCGATCTTATCAGCGGTCGTGAAACACTGGAAGACATACAATTTATTGGCGCTGTAGGTGGATTCTCCAACTCCGATGTATTGGGTTCGGCAAAAGGCTGGGCAGGCGCTTTCCTGTATAACGAAAAAGCCAAGACGGCATTGGATCAGTTCTTTGCTCGTCCGGATACTTTATCTGTTGGTATTTGTAACGGCTGCCAGTTATTCATGGAACTGGAGCTAATCAATCCCGATCACACGGAGCATGGAAAAATGCTTCACAATAATTCGGGTAAGCACGAATCGAACTTTGTTTCGGTAAAAGTGCAGGAAAATAAATCAGTGATGTTGAAATCGCTGGCCGGCGCTACATTAGGTGTATGGATCTCCCATGGAGAAGGCAAATTCAACCTTCCGGGGACAGAAAGCCAATACGACATTGTGGCTAAATATGCTTACGATCAGTATCCGCACAATCCTAATGGCTCAGATTATAATACTGCCATGATGTGTGATGTAACTGGCAGACACCTGGTTACCATGCCCCATATTGAGCGATCCATATTTCAATGGAACTGGGCACACTACCCTGCTGACAGGCAAGACGAAGTAAGTCCCTGGATTGAAGCATTTGTAAATGCCCGCCAGTGGATCGAAGACCAGCATCAATAAGTAAAAATATAGATTTAAAACCTCTTTCATCAATTTTGAAAGAGGTTTTTTATTGTATTTACACAAAAAAACGCACCCCATTCTTCAGTAACCTAAAAACAATCCATTGAATTTACATTTATTCTGTATAATTGTAATCGATTTCATTTTATCAATTCAATGATATGCCTTATAAAAAATTTGCCAGCTTTCTTGCCAGTTTTGCCCTTTTTACCTGTTGCAATAATGCATTTTCACAACCACCACTTCCCTACCAGAATGCCGCATTAAGTTTTGAACAACGGACAGAAGACCTGGTGAAAAGGTTGACTCTTGAAGAAAAAGTGATGCTGATGCAGGATACGTCGAAGCCAGTGGAGCGCTTAGGTATTAAAACCTACAACTGGTGGAATGAGGCGCTGCATGGTGTTGCACGAACAGGATTAGCAACTGTTTTCCCACAGCCGATTGGTATGGCCGCTACTTTTGATGCAGAGGCTGTATCGCGGGTTTTTAATGCTGTGTCGGACGAAGCCAGGGCGAAACATTACTATTATTCATCCCAGGGTAGTTATGCCCGCTACCAGGGACTAACCATGTGGACGCCTACCATCAATATATTCAGAGATCCCCGCTGGGGCCGTGGTATAGAGACTTATGGCGAAGACCCTTATTTGACCAGCTTGCTTTGTGTTGCAGCGGTAAAAGGTTTGCAAGGACCAAAAGGAAATAAATATGATAAGCTACACGCCTGCGCCAAGCATTTTGCCGTACACTCCGGCCCTGAATGGAACCGGCATAGCTTTGATGCAAAAATATAAATATCGTGATCTGCTCGAAACCTACCTCCCTGCTTTTGAAGCGCTCGTAAAAGAAGCCGATGTACAGGAAGTAATGTGTGCCTACAATCGTTTTGAAGGTAAGCCCTGCTGTGGAAGTGATCAGTTATTGATAGATATCCTAAGAAATAAATGGGGTTTTAAAGGAGTTGTAATAGCCGATTGTGGTGCGATTGCTGACTTCTACAAACCCAATACGCATGAAACCCACAAAGACGCAAGTAGCGCTTCGGCTGATGCTGTTTTAAAAGGCACCGACCTTGATTGTGGTTCCAGCTATAAGGCCCTGGTTGAAGCAGTTCAAAAAGGACAAATCAAAGAAACTGACATTGATGTTTCTGTAAGAAGGTTATTATTGGCCCGGTTCAGGCTGGGCGAAATGGACGACCCTACCCTCGTGTCCTGGAACAAAATCTCCTATGATGTAGTAGCTTCTAAAGCGCACAATGATATTGCCCTGGATATGGCCAGGAAGTCAATGACGCTGTTGCAAAACAGGAACCATATTTTACCACTAAAAAAGGAGGATTGAAAGTAGCTGTAATGGGCCCCAATGCTAATGATTCGGTGATGCAATGGGGTAATTACAATGGTACACCTTCCAGAACAGTAACCATCCTGGAAGGTCTGCGTACAGCGTTAACTGCCACCGAACGGTTAATATACGAGCAAGGTTGTGGTTTAGTAGACAATATCCTGTTTCAAAGCGTTTTTTCTCAATGCTCCTCGGGAAAGGCCAAAGGCTTTACCGCTCAATACTGGAACAATAAAGAAAGGAAGGGCGATCCGGCTGTCACCGCCCATGTGTCCACTCCTTTTGCTTTTTGCACTTCCGGTGCTACGGTCTTTGCCCCGGGTGTGGAATTAACAGATTTTACAGCCCGGTATACCACTGAGTTCACACCTCAAAAGTCTGGAGAAGTGGCTTTAGAGTTTTATGTAAATGGGATTATGAGCTTATTGGTGGATGGCAAGGAAGTAAAGACAGCCAAAACAGGACATGGTAGCCGGAAGGTAGTGCATGCCATGCACGTTGAAAAAGACCAACCCTATACCCTGCAAATCGACTTTGCACATGGAAGTGGCGATGCCCAGCTCAATTTTGATATAGGTTTCAGAGAAACAGCCGATACTGATAAAGCTGTTGCAAAAGTAGCCGATGCTGATATCGTTATTTTTGTAGGAGGCATTTCGCCATCGCTGGAAGGAGAAGAAATGGGTGTTAACCTGCCCGGATTCAAAAAGGGCGATCGTACAGACATAGAACTACCGGCAGTACAAAGAACATTGATTGCGGCTTTAAAAAAGGCAGGTAAAAAAGTAATACTGGTAAATTGCTCCGGATCGCCTGTAGGACTGGTTCCGGAGGTAGCTAATTGTGAAGCTATCCTGCAAGCCTGGTATCCGGGACAAGCCGGCGGTACAGCGGTGGCAGACGTGCTATTGGGTCGTTACAATCCATCGGGCCGCCTTCCTGTAACTTTTTATAAAGACACTACACAATTACCGGATTTTGAAAACTACGATATGGTAAACAGAACCTACCGGTACATGGAACAGGAACCACTCTTTCCATTTGGTTACGGACTGAGTTATAGCAGCTTTAAATACGGCCAACCGGCGGCCAGCAAAAAAGTGGTGAAGGCCGGAAGCTCATTAAAAATATCAATTCCTGTAACCAATACCAGCAAGGTTGATGGTGAGGAAGTGGTTCAGCTATATATCCGCAAGAAAAACGATAAGAACGGCCCTGTAAAAACCTTGCGCTCCGTCAAAAGGATCAGCTTAAATTCCGGACAAACACAAACAGTTACTTTTGACCTGAGGGCCAAAGAGCTGGAATGGTGGAATGAAAAAACCCGCTCCGTTGAGGCGCATGCAGGCAAGTTTGACATCATGATCGGAGGTAGTTCTAAAAATAAAGACCTCGTAGCTACAGAAATAACGATTTTATAAAACAATCGTAAATTTGCAGCAAAATTTTTATCCATGAAACAGCCTTACTATATTATCCTGGGCTTAGCTTTTTTATGTAATGCCTGCGGTAATACAAAAAAAGCAACACAGTCCAATGAAACCGCATCCACTATGACAGCAACTTCTATCACCGGAAAAAAGTGGAAGCTTATTGAATTGAACGGCCAACCTGTTGCTGATCGTATTAACGACAAAGAACCGTTTATTGAGTTTAATGATACGAATAAAAGATATACTGCGTCCGGCGGATGTAATGGACTGGGAGGTACTTATACTGTTACCGATAAAGGCCGGATAACGTTTAGCCAGGGCATGTCTACTATGATGGCCTGCGAAAATATGATGGTAGAAAACCAGTTAAAAGAAGTTTTTGGTAAAGCAGATAACTTTACGGTCAACAACAATGTTCTTTCTTTAAACAAAGCCCGCATGGCTCCGTTGGCACGGTTTCAGGTAGTAGACAACAATATTGCCAGTCAGCTAAACGGCACCTGGGAAGTGGATTATATTTCCGGGCCACGTATTGCATTTGAAGGATTGTATCCCGATAAAAAACCGACTATCACCTTTAACCTGCCAGATACTGTAGCTACAGGCAACAGCAGTTGCAATAGCTTCCGCTCTTCAATTAAAATAGACGGCAGTAAAATAAGATTTGGTATGCCAGCCAGTACCAGGATGGCTTGCCCGGGGGCAGGAGAAAGTACTTTCTTTAAAACACTGCAAAGCATTAGTCAATTCAGCGTTTCGGGCAATACATTAAATCTCATCATGGGAGATATTGCAGTAATGCGGCTGCAAAGAAAATAAGTTTGCCCAGTATTTCAGTATCTCCTGATAGCGGATAAGCGCTTTTAAACTGCAATACCAACAATACTAAAAGGATTATAGAAATTAATTCCGGATGATTCATATAAAGGAAAATGCTTTTTTAACTTACTTGAAAAAGTATCATAATTTTTGCTCTTCCGAAGACCAGGCTGTTTCGGCAAGAGCGGCAATTCTGGGATAGATCATATAGTCAAGTCTATAATTGTTTGTCATGGTTTCTGTCCATACATTCGCCTGAATACCCAGTACCATTTTTTTATTTTTCGAAGTAATACCCGGCCATTTATTTATATCGAATCCGTAAACATCTTTTAAAGGATTATAAACGCCATCCCACTTACGCCCCATAGTATGTGTGCTATCCTGCACAAAATCGAAATAAAAGGGCACTCTCGGGCAAATTACGGTTGGGTAGCCTTTATTTAAAGACCTGGATAGTTGTCCGGGTTTATCATGCCGCCACCAAAAAACAATAGTTTGATCCTGCGGAAGACCCATATCCACCACTTCATCCCAGGCCAGCACTTTGGCATCCATTTTAAATACAGAGTCAGCTATGCGACGCATAAAATAACGCTCCACACCTAATACATCTTTAATTCCCTGTTGTTGTATCAATGTTTGCACTTCTTTATCGGCCATCCATTTATCGTTACCAAAACTCACTTCGTCACCGCCCAGGTGTATCATTTTAGATGGAAAAAGTGCGTTCACTTCTTTAAGGATATGCGTCAAATAACTATACGTGGTCTGCTTGCCGGGGTGAAAGGTAAATTCCGGATGTTTTTCATGCCACCGCCACTAAATTGGGGATAAGCCCTGTTGGCTGCCGTGGCATGGCCAGGCATGTCTATCTCAGGTAGCACTACAATATTTCTTTCGGCAGCATATCGTATAATTTCAGCAACCTGTTTTTGCGTGTAAAATTGCGAAGGAGCGCCAGGGTTGGTATATGTACCAATTCCTCCCACAAGCGTGAGCAAAGGGTATTGTTTAACTTCCAGTCGCCATGCAGGCTCATCCGTAAGGTGCCAATGAAAGCGGTTGAGCTTGTAATAAGCCATCCAGTCTAAAAGAGACTTTACTTTATCCATACCAAAAAAATGACGCGATTCATCCAACATGAGGCCCCTCCACTCGTATAAAGGAACATCCTTAATATTCCAGCAAGGAATGGCAACTGTACTATTTAATTTTTCTCCATGATATACTAATTGCAAAAAGAAACAACTCCGTAAAAACACCTTTCTCAGTTTCGCCGGAAATATGCACCTGCTTGCTATTCATCATAAGATCATATGCTTCATCTTTTCGTCCCTTTTTACTGATTGAAAGTTTAATGAGACCTGTACCAGCATTATTTCGGATGGCAAGGGCACAATGGTTCTGCGATAGCAGTTGCCTTTTTAAATACCAGGCTACGGGTTGCAAAACAGCATCGTCTAGCACCAACGCCGTGTTTTCACTTAATAAAAAATTGCCCGCATATTGATTTGCATGAACCGGTTGCGGAATGACAGGACATAAACCCTGGCTCCGTGTGTCATAAAATATGACAATTAAAAACAGGCTCAGAAAAAATAACAATCGCATGTAAGTAATTTATGTGGTTACAGAATCATTTCAATGACCGGCACCTCATCGCCGGGAGCCTGTACGGGCATTTGCAGCATCACATCATTTTCCCCGGCAGTTTCTGTAGTATGGCCGGCGGCTTTGGTTACCGTCGAGAATTTAAGTTCAGAACCATCTCTTAAAAGTCTGGCATATTTAAACTTATTTTTGTATCCCTCAAGTGTAAGTGTTTTAAAGGGCCAGTTCAATACATGTATATAGAGCCGCTTTTTATCGGCATTATAGGTAAGCAGGCAGTTTTCAGGTTTTTAAACATGTCAGGTGCCGCTGTACAGCCATAAATTGAGGGACTATTGAATTTCATCCACTGCCCTATTTTATCCAGCCGCTCGCTGGCCCGTTCATCAAAATTTCCACGTGCAGTAGGGCCTACATTCAGCAAAAGGTTGCCTCCTTTGCCCACCGTTTCTATCAGCATTACTATAAGTTGTAAAGAACTCTTCCAGGAATATTCATCTCTGTAATACCCCAGGATCCGGAAAAAGTCTGGCAGGTTTCCCAGGGCACTTTCGCACCGTTTACTTTTACCCATTCTTTTGGCATAAACTGCTCTGGTGTTTTGTAGTCCCACCCCCAGTCGGTGTTATTCAAATCAAGCCTGTCGTTTACAATGATGTCGGGCTGTAGTTTACGTACCAGTTTTAAAAGTCCTTCTGAATCCCATTCATTATGTCCTTTTCCCTGGTAGGAAAAATCAAAAAACAATTCATCTACCCGACCGTATTGAGTAAGCAGTTCGGTTACCTGCTTTTTCATATACTCCTGGTACTTTTTCATATCACGCGCCTGGTTAGCGGCAGCTCTTTCTTCGGGTTTCACAGGAGTAGCAGGATGCTGGTTGTCATATATAAAATCCGGATGATGCCAATCGATAAGAGAGTAATACAATCCAATACGTATGCCCTGTTCCCTGAAAGCATCTACAAAAGATTTTAAAATATCTTTCCCGTAGGGTGTATTGGTTACCTTATAGTCGGTGTATTTGGTATTCCACATACAAAATCCTTCATGGTGTTTGGTGGTTAATACAACATATTTCATACCTGCGGCTTTGGCTTCTTTGGCCCACTCAACAGGATCGTATAAATCGGGATTAAATTGATCAAAATACTTACGGTAATCCTGCGGGGTTATTTTTTCTCTAAACTGTACCCATTCATGGCGGGCCGGAACTGCGTATAAACCCCAATGAATAAACATTCCTAAACGATCATGTGTCCACCACTTTAAACGTTTTGCTTTTTGTTCGGGTGCTTCTTTTGCCCAGGATGGTGTTGGAAGCAGTTCCTGTGCTTTGGACTGCATATAAAAAAAATAATTATCACAGTAGCTATCGCCCTGCAGGCCATTTGAAAAAAGAGAAAGAAACTTTTTTCATTGAATATTTTGTTGTGTTCTATGATTATTACTATTAAGAATGGTGTAATGGCGTGTTTGCATCATATGCTCTGTTCCGAGTAAGATGTTTGTTATCATTGAGAGATCCTTTATAAGGACCTTTTATTTCACTATTATCGTAACCGACCGAACGGTGGTTTCGCCCTTATCCGGATTCTGGCTGCTTCCCACAAATACCGCCTTATACGTTCCGGGCAGGGTATATCTGAAAGCATATGCCGGCGCCAGGTCGGCAGCGGCTACACTACTCATTGTTTTTACAATAGCAGTGGGCACATCATGTAGCACCTGGGAAAGATTTATCGGACCGGCAATTAACCATTGCTCTGTGTCTACAGCGATAGCCGTATTAGTGGTACCTCCTATTACAAAGTTGGTAGTAGCGTTGGTAGATGCCGCAGGTGTCCAACGTTCTGCAGCCGTGGGGTTCCTGCTTTTGTTTACCGCTACCCAGCCCGGGCTGCTCACCAGCTGGGGAGCGCCTGCTGCATATACAGGATTAACCCCTGCCAGGTTTAAAATTGTATAAGTAGTGTCGTTAACGGGCTTATGTATAAGGGTTAATGGTGTTATGGTCCATTTTCTTTGCGTAGCTCCAGCCGAAGCCGTGTATTTAAAAGCCAGGTAAATAGGCTTACCTGCAGATTTTAACCGGGTTAAATCGATAGCGCCCGATGAGGTAGCTGTAGCGGTAGTGGCCCATTGAATGGGAGCAATGGAATTCACATTTGTCCAGGAAGCAGCACCCAACCTGGACGTATCGTTGGTGTAGTCTGTAGAGTACCATAGCGATAATTCTCCGCTGCTACCGGCTGTGTTAACCGCGGTAGAAAAAGTAAGTATAGCTGTACCGCTGGTATCGATGAACCGGTTGGCATACTGGTATCGCATGCCCCAGCTGCCTGAGTAAAAAGTAATATTATCGGGATTGCCGGTAAATTTGAAAGTTGTAAGTCCGCCACGGGTATAGGAAGCGCTGTCGGTTGTAACCTGGAAATCTGACGGAGAAAGTGCTATCTCCCGCTTGCAGGCCCATAATCCGGCCACCAGCAGCAAGCTTACTATTAGTGAGTAGTAAATACGCATAATTATTTAATTTTTTAGTATCAACACCGTTGACTACCATCCGGGATTTTGTACAATAAGTTGATTGGTCGATGTTTCTGTAAGGGGTATTGGCAATAATGCAAATTTGTCGGAACTATTAGCATTAACTATATATTGATAACCCGATCGAAAATTCATGGTTCTGTTAGTCATACCGCCATAAAACTGGTTACCATTACCATGCGATCCGTTGGCAGTATTGACACCATCAGCTTCCATGCGCGCCTGAAGCGCACGCATTTTAGTGTCGTATATACCCCACCGGCGCAGATCAACCCAGCGATGTCCTTCAAAAGCCAGCTCGCGGGTGCGTTCATCTACAATATCGTTTAGGGTAAGTGCCGTAAGATCCGACAAAGCATTGCCGGTGTTTACCGGGAAGCCATAACCTCGTCTCCTAACCATGTTTACTTTTTCCAGTGCATCTGATCTATTGCCAGTAGGTGACATCAGCTCGGCTTCTGCCAGCATTAACAAAACGTCGCTGAAACGCAGTATAGGAAAAGACTCCGGGGAAGAGAACCTGCTTTTGGGTACAATAGTTTCAAACTCTCTTCTCCATTTTCCCTGCGGACGAACATAGTATTCATGTGGTTGAGTAGGGTAATTGGATCTGTTATAATCTGAAGGTTGGGTTGGAGTAACGCCAGCTTTTACAGTGGTATAGTAGTAGGGGCATATTGTCCAGTCACGTCGCAAATCACCGTTACCAAATAAGTCATAAACTCCTTTGGGAACATTTACCGCATTAAAGCAGGTGCCTATAATACCATAATCTGTAGGGCTGGTTGCATTACAGGGCGGGCCGGCAAAAATACCGGTCGCTCCCTGTAAGGTTACAGGGTATTGAGAGGCTACATCATTACCCGAAAATGTAGCTTCCCATATACATTCTTTGATATTGGTTATTTGCCTGGATTCATTGATGAAAATATAAGCGAAGCTACTGTCAGGAAAGGTCATTCCCTGCTTCGCTGTATACAGACTGTGTTCATTGGAGTTAACTACCTGCTGTGCATAATAAATAGTGCTATCATAATACCTGGGATCATTCAGGCTAATGGTGGTAGCAGGGTCACCGGTTCCAGGGCCTGCCATTGTTAAAAATACCCTGGCCAAAACACCCTGCGCAGCTGTACGCGAAACCAAACTAGGTGTATTAGTAGCCCCTGCCGTCTTTAACATGGGGATAGATAACCTGATATCCGATACAGCCTGCCCGTATGTATCGGCCAAAGATGCTCTTGCCAAGGGCAAATTGCTGGTGGAAATCATATTGGTTTCTACCTAAGTGGCACGCCTCCAAAATGGCTTGCAAGCACATAAAAAGCATAGCCTCTTAAAAACAGGGCCTGGCCCAAAGCATAGCTACGGGCTGAAGCATCAATAGCGGGGTTTTTATCGACATTTGCGATTAAACTGTTTGCATGATAAATAGCCTGGTACATGCCCTGCCACAGATTCTCCACAGCTACATTAGAATTATCAAAAATATAGCTGGCATAATTATTTACATTTAAAGCAGCGTTAAGTTGTATAGCTTCATCACTATAAGTGAAATGTCCGTTTAAGGTTTGTGCCTGGCCAGCAGGGCCATTTTGTCCATATCCGCTAATAAGCACCCGGTTATAAATACCGTTTACCGCTGCGTTCAGCTGGCTGGCATCCTGGTAGTAATTATCATTGGTGATTTTATCAAGCGCTGCTTTATCAAGGAACTTTTCGCAGGAGCTGCAGAAAAAAACTGCTCCTGCTATAAGCAAATAAAATATACGGTTCATATCAAAAATTTAAATAGTATTAAAGAGTTATATTAGCACCAATGGTTACAGTTCGGGCACGTGGATAAGCTGCCCAGTCAAACCCCGGCGTGACCTGGGAATAAAAAGTAGCAACTTCGGGATCATACCCCTTGTATTTAGTCCACGTAATTAAATTTTGAGCAGAAGCATAAACACGCAATTGCTTTATGCCAGATCTCTTTAATAGCTCTTTTGGTAAATTATATCCCAGTTGCGCTGTCTTCAATCTTAGATAAGACCCATCCTCCACTGTTCTTGATGACAGCACAGCAGGCCCTTGTGGCGCGCCTTGTCCTGCCCGGAAGAGTTCGTTATTTTGATTATGCGGTGTCCACCTATTCGTAACAGATGCAAACTGATTCAGATTGGTTGTGCCCGGATTTTCAAATACCATACGGTTGGCATTTTGAATATCACTGCCATAACTCCACTGAAAGAAAATATTCAAGTCAAAATTTTTATAATTTATATTATTACCAAATCCGCCATAGTGTACCGGCAACCCTCTTCCAATAACGGTCAGGTCGGTACTATTCATGACGCCATCCCCATTGATATCTTTAAACTTAATATCGCCGGGCTGTGGAGCGCTTGTTGGACTGTTACTTCTGGTAGTTTGGTTGGTAGGCACGTCATCTCTTAAAATAAACTGACCTGCACTATTTTTTATAAAATCACTATACTGATAATTCCCCTCCCACAGGTAACCGTACATCAAACCCAGCGCCTGGCCTTTTTTAAAATATAAGCATTCGATGCCGCGTTACCCCAGGGAACACCTAATACCAGCGCGTCTGTATTATTTGCAAGTTCCAATACTTTGTTGGCGTTGAAACTTATGTTGAAACTGGATGTCCATTTAAAATCTTTATGTTGAACATTAATCGTATTAAGCGTATATTCCAGTCCTTTGTTTTGTATTTTCCTATGTTTTGCAGTAAGGTTTTAAATCCTGTAGAAGTTGGAATAGGTGCATTAAATAACAAGCCATCACTTGTTTTCACGTAGGCTTCTATGGTAACAGTAATCCTGTTTTTTAAAAAGCCCAGATCCAAACCTGCGTTATATGTTTTTTGTGATTCCCATACCAGATCGGGATTGCCGGCAACAGGCACAAATGCACCGGTGATTTGAGATACACCGTTAGTAGTTCCATTAATAATAGTAAGGCCACCGTTGGGCGCGATACCGGTTTGTATTAATGTTAGGAAGGGATAATTGCTGATGGCCGCTGTATTATCATTACCGGTAGCTCCATAACTAAAACGTATGCCGGCATTAGAAACAACAGGCTTGATCTTTTTCCAGAAAGATTCCGAACTAACACTCCATTTCGCGCTTAAAGCAGGAAAAGTCCCCATCTGTTGCCCGCTGCAAATCTCGAGGAGCCATCGCGCCGTAAAGTACCTGAGAGATAATACCTTGACTTATAATTATACATAAATCTGCCAAAAAAGATGCTTTTGTCCACTCAACAGCGCTGGTACCGATTGGATTTACCGTACCACTATTGGTTTGCGATAAACCATAAATACCTAATCCGGGATTTGTAACTCCCAGACCCGAGTAACCATAATTAACAGCTCTAAATCCCGACTGGCTTTGGCCAACCAGAGCTGTAAGATTATGATTCTTATTAAAAGTATTGATATACGTTAATACATTTTCGTTTACCCAGGTGGGTTGACTACCCTGGTTAACAGAGCCGTTAGGACCGGCTGCACCTATGGTCGTAAGCCTGCTCCCATAAACGGTAAGAGAATCGTTAAAAGCAAGACTCTTATAGCTTAGGTAATTAACTCCCACGGTTGACCTTAGCTTTAAATGACTGTTGATAGCATACTCAGCATAACCGTTCGCAAGCAAGGTAGTGCTATGGTTTTTGCGATATAAATGCTTTTGGTTGATATAGGGATTGAAGAAATAGTTGAATTGACTGGTAATGGTCGGGTCCGTTAAATCATCGGTAGCAGCATCCAGGTTAGCTGGCTCCAGAAAAGGCTTATAACCCAAAATACTATACATCAGACTGGCCGTATTAGAGCCGTTAAAACCGGTGTAAGTAGAAATACCGCCTTGTATAGCATAAATATAAGATACCGAAAGTCCCACCTTAAACTTATCACTCATAACCTGATCAAGGGTCAATTTACCAAGATACCGCTTATAATCCGAGTTAATAATAGTACCCTCCTGGCTATTATAGTTTCCTGATATGGAATACTTGGTTTTATCGTTTCCGCCGGTTATATCAAGAGAAACATTATACGAATTGGCTGAACGGTAAATCAGGTCACCCATATCGAAAGCAGTCGTGCTATCCTTATAATAGTTATAAAGGTGCAAGGGGTTATTAGAGATGGCATAACTACTGCTGTAATAATCGGGGGATATAAGTTAGGATTAGTGTAAGTGGCTGCGGTTAGCTTATTATCTATTTGCAACTTGGCCCATTCTTCTGTATTAAGCATATCCATTTTCCCTATATTATTCTGCACACCATACCAGGTAGTAACAGAAATAGAAGGAGGGGCCACTTTACCTCTTTTGGTGGTAATTAGTATAACACCATTGGCACCGCTGGCACCATATATAGTTGTAGCAGCGGCGTCTTTTAAAACTTCGATCGACTCAATGTTATTTGGATCTAACTGATTCGTGTTAAAATTAGAGGCATACATAGGAAAGCCATCTATTACATACAAGGGCGACGCGTCAAGATTAATAGATCCGGCCCCCTTACCAGTATATTAATACCGGCCCCGGGTTGGCCGTCTTGGGAGCTCACCTGTACACCGGCTACCCTGCCGGCCAATGCTTCATCAAAGGAACGCACCGGTGCCTTCTGCAGATCCGGCATATTTACCGATCCAACAGCTGTGGTAAGATCTTTACGTTTCACTGCTCCATATCCAATAACCACTACATCATCTAACGATCCGGCAGCGGCCCTGCGCAGGGCTATGTTTAAAACACTACCCGTTATCTTACGTTCTTCAGTATCATATCCAATAAATGAAAATATCAATATGGTATTGGGGGATGTGTTTATAGTGTATTTCCCTGAGGCATTGGTTTGAGTGCTCAGATTACTTCCTTCGATGGTTACTGATACACCAGCAATCGGTGTGCCCGATGAGTCGGTTACCAACCCACTCACCTGCTGGTTTTGGGCAAATAAATGCCCTCCTGTTATTAAAAATAATATTGAGAGATAAAAAAATGGGCATTTTTCTTTAAAAGAAAACATTCTCATACTTTGAATTTGTTTTGTAAAATAATTGATGACAGCCGCTTAACCGTATATATTCCCAAATTTGAACTCTTTACCGAAGTAAGTCAAGGAAAATCATAAAAAATGAGGGAGAAAATCTTTAACAATTCACAATACTCTAATTGTCAACAACCTACAAACTATTTTGGGTTAGCGGGCGTATTATGAAGCCATGACCTTCGACCAGCCAACTGCACTCATCCTTAAAATTTTTGTAAGACCCCGAACCGGTTACTTTAATCTTATTATTACCTGACTGCAATTCTACTCTGCTAAAAACAGCGGTTTTAAATGCATCGGGCTTTACAGTTGCTACATACTTCCCGTTTATCATTAACACCAACTCGGGGAGATTAGAAAAAACTTTGATATCTGTTAAGCTATTAGCACGTTGTTCAAATCTCTTTTGAGTAATATGTATCATTGGTGAAAAATTCCAGTTGGCTTTGTAATAAAAAAAGCATCTTTTTTAGTGATCCTGTCGTAGGTAACCAATCCCTTATCATTAATGCCATCGCGCTCCCCTTCTGTGCGTATAGAAGATCCAAAATCAGCCAACACCCAGATGTACTTACCCCAGAGATAAGGCCTTTTTGCCATCTCTTTCCAATGTGCTTCATGAAAAGCGGTCTGCCATTCTTCAGGGTGAAACTCTCCGGTAGGAACAGGTGCCAGTAATGAATCGGCATGTTGGGTAATGCCGCGCCAGCGCCATATTCGCTTATTGCTATTGGTTTGCGGGGAAACTGATGATGTAGTTTATCAGCCCATGGCCCTATATCTGAAAATTTACCGCCATACCAGCCATAGTATTTATTCCAGGCAATAAGATCGCTCACATGGTTAAACTGATCATTATCGAGAAAGCTGGCACAGGTTGTAAGCCTTGATGGATCTTCATTTTTTGCCAGAGCATTTAATTCTTCAAGAAAAGGGATTGGATTATCATAATCCAACTTCAATTCGTTAAACAGGCCCCAGAAAAAAACAGAAGGATGATTATAGTTTTGACGGATCATTTCTATCATAAGTTGGCGAGCCTGGTGCTGCAAAGAGGCGCTCGCCATATAACCTGTACCGGTATAACCTCCCGGACCTACTAACGGGATTTCTGACCATAAAATAATGCCGCTGCTATCTGCCAGGCGGTACATTTCGCCTGAATGCGGGTAATGGGTAAAACGAAGAGCATTAGCACCTGTTTCCAATACCAGGTCTATATCTTTTTTAAAATCTCCGCGGCTCATTGCAGAACCCTTCCCCGCAACGTCCTCATGTAAGCCGAAGCCATACAAATCGAGATAACGGCCATTCAAAAACAAACCAGAATCGGAGCTCACCCGGTAGTATCTCAAACCCAGCGGTTGTTCTACTTCATCCACTACTTTTCCCTGCTCCCTCAATTGGGTTACTATTTTGTATAGATACGGATCCTGCCGGCTATTCCACAGCCTTGGGTTTTGTATAGTTAATACTGCATTAACACTGGTATCTCCGTTTTTGACGGCCGACTCCACCATTCCGATTGTTTTCTTGCTGGCATCATACAATATACTTCTTACGGTAAGTGGCACGCCGGTTTTTTTACAGATAGCCGGGTAGCAATATCAACCGTTGCCGCTTGTTTTGTTACCAGTTTTGGAGTAAGATAAATGCCGGGCGATGCATAATCAAGAGGACTAATACAGTTATCACCGGTTATTAGTAAATGTACGGACCGGTGCAGACCTCCGTAAATATTAAAGTCACCAGTTAGTGGCAAAATATCCGGACGCATGGCATTCGACACCCACACCTGTAGCTGGTTTTCTTTCCCTGCCTGTACCAAAGCCGTAATTTCCAGGCAAAAAGCAGTGTATCCCCTTTATGCTCGCCCGCCAGTTTTTTATTTACAAACACCTGCGCAAACGAATTGGCTCCTTCGAAATATAGGAAGTACCGTTGTTGTTGCGTAGTAGCGGGCAACTGAATTTTCTTTTCGTAAAAAGCTGCGTCGCGCGTATAACGCGTTTTTTCTTCGAGTGCCTCCTGTGCATTCCAGGTATGCGGCAGGTTTACTTTTTCTTTAGGAATGTTAGGACGCATATCATAGGCCCAATAAAAATCCCAGCCTTCATTTAAAGATAGCCATTGCCGGTGGGACTGTGCAAAAGCCGTCGTAAAAAAGCAAATAAAAAATACAAGCAATAGATAGTTTCTCATACATTCAAGGATTAAAAATAAAGGAGTAAGAGCACATCTTTCCAGGATCGCAATTACTTTGCAATAAAAGTATTATCGCTTATTTTTGGCAGCTTGCGTTCGTTCTGGTTTTTATTGAACGACTATGATCTTTTTCCTGTTTTATATTGGAGATTATATTTTATTTCATAAAGCAATTTCATGAAGAGCCGCTGTGCCGATACCAGGGCCAGAAAGTATTATTATTCATACATGCGTACATAGTCTATATAGTACCTCAGAGGCAATATGTCGGGGTTTAGCTTTCCGCCCAGGTTGCCTTCGCGTCCTAATGCGAGATTGAGCAATAAATAGAAATCCTTCTGGAATATAGCACGGGCAGATGCGTCAAGACCGGCTATATTAACAGCAAAATATTTTTTGTCATCATAAAAAATGAGATAACGTCGGCTGTACGTTCTATGGCATAAAGATGGTAATCATTATAAGGAGCGCCCATTGCAGGCTTAGCGCCTTTCATCTGGTATTTTTGTTCCTTATCAGAATAATGTAAAGTGCCATACACCAGTGACGAATCCTTGCCCACGAACTCCATAATATCGATTTCTCCGCAATGAGGCCATTTTACAGGCCCCCTGTTGGTACCGAGCATCCAAATAGCTGGCCAGCTACCCAGTCCTTTGGGCACTTTGGCCCTCACTTCTATACGTCCGTAACGAAAAGACCTTTTACCTAAGGTAGTAAGGCTGGCTGATGTGTAAGCAGCACCTTCATAAGGTTCCTTACGGGCTTCTATTACCAGGCTACCATTTTCAACGCGGCAGTTTTCCTGTCTTTTTACGGTGTAATACTGAGGTTCTTTATTACGAACAAGACCCGACTCATATCCCCATTTCGTAGAATCCGGCAGGCCGCTGTAGTTAAATTCGTCGGCCCATTTAAGCTTCCATTTTTTTGGCCCATCACCGGCATCTGACCTATCAACACCAGCAATAATAGCAAGCACTTCTTATTTTTCATTCGATTTAATTTCCCAGAATAGTAGTTATGTATTAATCAAATGCGGCGGTGTATAACCCAAGTTCCGCAATAGCGGTGTTGCCCTTGTAGCAGGAATGCTAAACCGGATCTTATTCGTTGTAATTGTCTTATTCAATTTTAATAATCGCTTGTAACCAACGGTTGTTCCTTCTGCAATAGTTTGCCAACTACCGTCGATCCAGGCCTCAACCGTAAATTGCTCGATATGCTGACCCAGTGCAATATTTTCCTGTAACTTGATAAGATTAAACGATATCTGCGCAGGTAGCAAGGCAGTTACCTGTTGGGTGGTAACATAGGTAGATAATTTACCGTCTGTAAATCCTGCTACGCTCGCTCCTTTCTTATTTTGAAAACGGGCATTCTGTAAAAGGTTTTTCGTAAAAGTATTATCAAATAGTTGTTTCCACCCTTCCAATGCTTTAACATCAGCGGCATTGATGAGGCCTTCAGTATCCGGAGGTACATTTAATAAGAGCACACCATTTCGACCTACCGAGGTAAGATAAATATGCATCAAATTTTCGGGAGACTTCACCTTACTATTTTCTGCCGGGTGATAAAACCATCCCGGCCGGATGCTGACATCTGTTTCGGCAGGATACCATACCAGTCCCCTGGAGCTATAAAGCTGTTCACGCGAGCCACGTACCGAATCTTTAAAGGAGCCGGTAATAGCAGGTTTCACATTTACCTCTTGCTGCGAATTTTCGGCTAGCTCCTTTTGTGATGCGGCATTGAGCGGTAGAACGCTCCATTCCGTTAAACGCCCTATACCTGTTTCAGTACCCACCCATCTAACATCAGGACCCATAACAGCAATTACTGCAGCAGGCTGAAGCTTGCGAATAAGTTGATACCAGCGGTTAAAATCGTACCATTGCTTTTTACCATTGGGCCCTTCTCCATTGGCTCCGTCAAACCAAAGTTCATCAATTGTTCCGTACCGGGTAAGCAATTCGGTGAGCTGTGCTGTAAAAAAATCATTATACTTTACAGAGTCCCCATATACTGGGGCGTTTCGATCCCAGGGAGATAGGTATACCCCAAATCCCACCTGGTATTTTTTACAAGCTGCCGCTACTTTTTAACTATATCACCTTTACCTTGCTTGTAGGGTGACTGAGCAATAGAATAGGTAGTGGTTGCTGTGGGCCACAGGCAAAATCCATCATGATGTTTAGCCGTAAGAATGACCTGGCGAAAACCTGCTTCTTTCATTGTCTTCACCCACTGCATTGCATCTAGTTTTACAGGGTTAAATAAAGAAGCAGGCTCTTTTCCTGTACCCCATTCAAGATTACTAAAAGTATTAATACCGAAGTGGAAGAAAGCAGTTAGCTCTAATTGCTGCCAACGCAACTGGCGCGCGGATGGTTTTACCTGCGCTGCTTTTTTGATAATATCTTCCCTTGTGTCCGTTGGAAGAATGGGTACAAAATTTTGTGCATTTGCCGCAGCAGCGTATAGTATATATACCGTAGCAAGTACTAAAAACAGTTTTTTATTCATACGAATTAATCATCTTTTAAAATAAGCCCGCGATTCAGGTTGTGAAATAATTGTACTTCAGCCGGGATTGGGGTGTTACAAAACTCCATCCCCTCCTGCTTAAAGCCATGTATTCTCATAAATAAATACAGCTTTAGTTCAAATGTGCTAATTTTAGTTACGAAGTGTGGAGAATATTTTAAATAAAAAGGAGAATATCTTAAAGCCATTGCCAAAATACTGATATTCAATTATTTAAAAAAATAATCTTACACAATTCGGCTGCTTAGTTATACAGTATAAGCCCATTTAAAGAATAAAGTGAAAAAGAAATCATTCAAAACTGCCTTTGGGTCTGCTGCTTTCTCGGCATGGCTTTCAATCAGGCTTATTGTCAGGAAAGAATATTCAATTCATTAAATACTGAAAACGGGCTTTCACACAATGCAGTTCTTTCTATTACCCAGGATCGTAAAGGTTTTTGTGGCTGGCCACGCCTTATGGGCTTAATCGGTACGATGGTCGCCGGTTTTTGACCTACCTGCGCAATAAAGAGCCGAACAGCATTTCAGATAACTATATATTATCATTGTTTACCGACAAAAGCGGGCAATTGTGGGCAGGTACTACTAATGGCCTGAACCGATATAATGAATTTAAGGACGGGTTTGACACTCTTTTTCAAAACTGCCTGGTACAGATGCTTCCGGTCAGGTCGATGTCATTTTTCAAACTAGTGACAACAGGATGCTTATAGGAACCAACCGGGGACTTTATTATCTGGATCCTGGTACCAATCTGGTAAAAAAACATCCTTTATCCGGTTCACTGACGGGAAATGAAATAAAAACGATGTATGAAGACCGTCATCACAATTTATGGATTGGCACATCGCAAGGTCTTAACAAGGTACCGTTCAGGCAAGCAGGCAGTAAAGTTCAACATTTTAAAAATGGAAACGGCCCGGGAACACTGCCGGGAGATTACATAACCAGTATTACGGAAGATAAAGAAGGATTTATATGGATAGGCACGCATCACAACGGGTTATGCAGGTTTAACCCGGGCGATGCCAGCTTTTCGCCTTTGGCAGCCCTGGCCGAAGATGAACATGTAAGAAAAATATTCGTTGATGATAAAAATATTTTTTGATCGCCACCCAAAAGGGCCTCGTCGTTTACAATCCTTTTACCAAACAAATCATCCGTTACCTTCATGACGCCAAAGTAAATGGCAGTATCAGCCAAAACTCAGTATATAGCATTTACCAGGACAACAGAGGAAGTATGTGGATTGGTACTTATTTTGGTGGCGTTAACCAGTTAAGCAATTACAGCACGCCCTTCTATTCACTTATCAACCAAATAAAAGCGCCCGACTACCTGTTTAATTATGTAACGAGCGGCCTGGAACAAGACAATGCCGGTAATTTGTGGGTAGGTACCGAAGACGGAGGTTTATTTAAAATTAGTATGGCAACCGGCGGAACGAATCAATTCCTCAATGATCCCCGCAACACAAGAACTATTGGCAGTAACAATATCAAAACAGTTTTAAAAGATAAAGATGGGAATATCTGGATCGGGACTCATGGGGGCGGCTAAACTTATATAACCCTAAACAAAACAATTTCACGCGTTTTAGCTTGATCAACAAAATTACCCAATCTACTGCGGCTGAAATACCATCGATAATCGAGGACGCTCAAAACAGGCTTTGGGTGGGCACCAATATGGGGCTTTATATTTTCAACCGTACCGGTGTTCAACTGCTGCCTGCTGTTTTACCCGAGCTTGATAGTTTGAAAAAAGCCCAGATAAAATATCTTTTCAAAGATAGCCACAATCGTATTTGGTTAAGCACAACGGCTGGCACCTATTTGTATGATACGAACAGAGTATTAACAAAATTTAATTACTATGTAGCCAATAATATTTGTGAATCGCCGGACGGCGGCATTTGGTTTGCCATAAGCAACACTGGATTGGCTCGTTACAACAGGCAGGAAAAAATGTTGAGATCGTTTTAAGCCGGCAAAACCTCCGCAATAAGAATATTATGTGTTTGTTGCCAGGTAACGACGTAAGCTCACTCTGGCTAAGCCTGGACAAAGGACTATGCCAATTGAACACCACCAATATGAGCTACCGGCTATTTGCCAAAAACGACGGTCTGGCTAATGACAATTTCAATACCGGTTCCGGATTAAAGCTTGCAAATGGCGAGCTGCTCTTCGGAGGAATCAAAGGTATAACAGCATTCGATCCTGCCGCCATCAGCTTCAATAAGGCTATTGCGCCTATTTATTTTACCGGCCTCAGATTGTCGGACAGCAGCAGTAATGTAAGCACAACAGATAAGCATATCATCCCGGAAAACATCATCAATGCTAAAGAAATCGTTTTAAATTACGATCAAAATGTGTTTACCATTACCTACGCCTTGCTTAACTATATTCGACCGGGCAAAAACAGCTACCAATACATTCTGGAAGGCTATAATCGCAGCTGGATATATACCGACCAACCTGCTGCCTCTTTTACCAATGTACCACCAGGTAACTATGTGCTTAAAGTAAAAGGAGCCAATAATGACGGAGTATGGGGTACTCCTATTAGTCTGACATTAAAAATCAGACCTCCGTTCTGGCAACGCTGGTGGGCCTATGTATTGTATATACTGCTGGCTATTGCACTAATCTTTCTGTTTACACGCTATTTGTTTTTAAGGGCGGTTATAAAAAAGAAGAAGCGTTGCATCAAAATAAGCTCAACTTTTTCACTAATATTTCGCACGAGATCAGAACACAATTAACGCTCATAACCCTTCCTCTTGAACAACTCGCCGAAGAAGAGCACCATGATCTGCCGAAGCAATCCGGATATATCGGGTTAATCAAACACAATGCAGAAAGATTGCAACTGCTGGTAAACGAACTAATGGATTTTAGAAGAGTTGAAAGTGGCAACCTGAGATTATATCCTGCATTACATTCGCTTCCGCAGCTTTTGGAAGAGATCGTTGCTACATTTCAGGATATGGCGCAAATGCAAAACACCACCATCAATATAGTTTATAATGGCGACGATATCCCCGCCTATTTCGATAAAAATCAATTATCAAAAGTATTTTTTAACCTGATCAATAATGCGTTAAAATATGCACCGCCGGATAGCAGGATCGATATAGAGATAGAAGAAAATAATAAGGAGGTAATTACCCGCGTCACAGACAACGGCCCCGGCATACCAGCTGAATTTTTAAATAATATTTTCAATAATTATTACCAGGTAGGTGAACATGAAAAACAAAACACTGGCTATGGCATAGGGCTTGCTTTATCTAAAAGCATTGTTGATTTACATAAAGGGCATATATCGGTGCAATCGACCAGATCAGAACTGGGCAATCGCGGTGAAACCATTTTTGAAGTATCGCTATTGAAAGGCGCCGCGCACTTGCAGGCTCTACCTCATGTTGTAATGAATATGGAACAGACAACAGAGCCGGACGAACCCTTACCTACAGCAGGATTTAACACTATTGACCCAACAAATCAGCCGGGCAATGCTGATCTGTTATACACCATTCTTGTAGTTGAGGACAATACGGAATTACGGAAACTGGTATGTAATACCTTTAAAGCTGAATATGTAGTACTCGAGGCAGTTAATGGAGATGAGGGCCTCCAAATAGCACGGCAGGAAATTCCTGATATTATTATCAGTGATGTGATGATGCCTTTAATGGACGGTTATGCGTTCTGCCGCCAGATCAAAACCGATAAGAGAACGAGTCATATACCTGTCATCCTGCTTACGGCCAAAAACACGCAAACAGACCAGATAAGCGGTTTGGAACAGGGAGCCAACCTTTATCTTACCAAACCTTTCAGTAAACGTGTTTTGCAACTTAATGTAAATAATCTTTTACTATTAAAAGAACAGCAAAAGCAAATCGTGTTATCGACGCTGAGCGAACTACCTGCAGAACAAAACGTATCAGCCCCCTCTCATGCTGCCGGCAATCAACTGGCAGCAATTGACCAGGAATTTTTAGATGAAATTATCAAAATAACTGAAGAGCAAATGGACAAAGACGGTTTTGGTGTAGCTGTTTTATCAAAAAAATAGGAATGAGCCCACCCATACTTTACAAAAAACTTTTTGCATTAACCGGGCTCACCGTAAACGAATTTATCAAAACAAGAAAATTGCAGAAAGCCGCTGAATTAATAACACAAGGAAAATTTTCGCTGCAGGACATTTCAGATTCGATAGGCTATAAAGATCATAAATACTTCAGTAAGGAATTCAAAAACACTTTGGAGTTGCTCCCAAAGATTACAAAAGACCTTCCGACCCTGCTATTTAATTTTTTATAAGCACTGCTCTCGCCTTTCGAACCAATGGACCTTGCTGTAGCGACAGGCGTATGGTGCATTTTAAAAGTACTGTTATATCAGCCCGTTTTATGAAAGATATTTTATAAAAAGAAGCCGGCATTTATATTACCGGCTTTCTGATGAAAAATATAAATATCGTTTTTGATATATTACCAACTCGTTCCTGCAATCACTTGGTCAACTTATATACCTCAGTCCCTGCCAATAAAAAACAGCCCAAACCGTAATCTTCAAAATCAGGTGTGCTGGTATACGTTACTGGCTGGCCATCTTTGGGTTCTTTACCTGTTCCCTGTACATACCCTAAAAACCCATTCTTATGTACCGCATCTTTTACCATTGCATTCCAGGCTTTGGTTAGTACGGGCTGATACGTTTTTTTATCCAGGATGCCCTTTCTTACCCCCAGGCAAATCCATAGGTAAAGCAGGCGGTTCCCGTAATTTCTTTACCACCATAATGATTCGGATCGTGGAGGCTGGCTGTCCATAAACCATCCGGACGTTGTATCTTGATAAGTGCAGCGCTCATATCTTTAAAGTCTTGCAGGTACTCTGCATAATGAGGATCTGACTTTGGTAATTCTTCCAGTACACGCACCAAGGCCATTACTACCCAACCATTACCGCGGCTCCAGTAGCAATCTTCACCATTGGGTTCTTTATACGGCGGATCAAAATCCTTATCTCTCCACCACAGATGATCTTGCCGGTTATAAAGTCCTTTATCGCCATGAGTATTTTTTGTATAGGCATACATATCATACATCTTATCGAAGTACTTAGTATCGTTATACAAGTTACCTAATTTGGTAAATAACGGCATACCCATTTGTATCGCATCAATCCAACTCCAGTCATCATTTTTGCCGCTGGCAATAACGTTATCTATACTCGTTTTAATATCCCTTACACGCTCTTCTTTTTTATCGATGAGGTACAGATCAACATATGTTTGGCCGCAACAATGGTTGTCGGCATTTTTGGTAGCGGTACCACCGTTTAATCCCCATTTGTGCTTTTCACCCCAATCTACTGCATAGTCATAGTACTTTTTTGCGGATCGATGGTATTTAAAGCCATCAGACCTTCATAATACACGGCCCTTGTCCATATATTACTGGGCCTTTCTTTATTGGTGATAATGCTTTTGCCCGGATCGGGCCACTTAGTCATGAAATACTCATTGGTAAGCCGAAGCGTTTGAAGTACATTTTTTTTGATGGAAGCTTTTGCGCGAAAGCAGAACTCCCGGTGATAATAATAGCTGTAAAAGCAAGGAAAATTTTAGATCTCATGGCAAATTTATTTGAACCGTTACAGGGTCAATATTAAAGCAAATCCCAAACGCAGGCATCCTGTGGCATCCTGCCAGCTAAGATATTCATAATGAATAAGAATTGTATTAATTACAATTTCGCAATCGATTGCATAAAAATATGAAAGAAAGCAGGATGGCTCAGGACAGTGGTAGCAATTGGGCGGGATATATTCGCAGCACAAAGCATGATAATTGTAACTGAGAGTTGACGCTTGCCTGCTTGTAAACGATTGAGTATTTTATTGTAGACAATTTCCGGGATCAGGGTAATGCATTTTGCAAAGAGATTTGTAACGGTCTTTTTTTCGCCTGGTTAGCCGACACCTACTGTTAAATACGTTTTTTAAAAATTTATTTGATCTGAAAATAATATAAGAACGATGCGCGTATTGTCACTATCGATGCTGCTTATTCTCGCACTTGTAAGTTGCCGAAAAAAGAGTGGGATGCTTTTTACGGGAGACCAGACAACCTGGAGTCTCCTATATATGGACGTTTGCAGGAGAAAGGCAATTTCAGTTCGTTGCTGAAGCTCATTGACAAAAGCGGCTATAAAGAAACGCTTGAATCGGGAGCCGGTTACTGGACCTTCTTCGCGCCCAACGATGCAGCCTTTTCTGCTTACTTTACTGACAAGGGCATTAATGGCATTGATGCTATTGATGAAACCACGGCAAGAGCTATGGTGCAATATATGCTGGTTTATAATGCCTTTGAGCAAGACCGGCTGGATGACTACCAGGCTTCTGAAAACAATATAGGTTGGACGCCCAATATTGCATTCAGAAGAAGGACTGCCTATTACACAGGCTTTTATAAAGACACATCGGCTAGCGGGCCCATTACCGCCATTGCTGCAAACCGGAATAATTTAGCCTCCTCACTTACAGGCAACTATATTTCTGCAGATTATAATAACAAGTATGTTACTTATTTTACCGATGCCTTTATGGCTTCCTCGGCGCTCACTTCGACGGATTATAATTACTTCTATCCTAACAGCCAGTACAGCGGCTTCAACGTTTTAGAAGCCAAAGTAGTGACCGCTAATATTGCCGCAGAGAACGGGGTTATTCACGAGCTGGACAAAGTTATCTCACCTCTTTCCAGCATTGACGAATACATACGCACCCGTCCTGAATTCAGCAGCTTCAGGGCTATACTGAACAGGCTGTACACCAACAATATTGTTTCCTTTATTTACAATGCTGACGCAACGCGTCGCTACCAGGTTATATCAGGTAAGAACGACCAGGTATATGTAAAAGTGTACTCCCACCTGCTTTCTTATGCGCCCAACAATGAAAACTTTATGAAGCTGGGCGATAATGACGGACAAAAAGACTGCTGGACCATGTTTATTCCCAATAACCAGGCGGTTGATAGCTATGTAAAAAATACGCTTTGCCGGTACTATCCCAGTTTTGACGAAATGCCCATCGGCATTATTGTAGACTTTTTAAATGCGCACCTGTTTCCTACCGTGGTTTGGCCTTCTAAATTTGCTACTTCAAGAAACAGTTTTGCAGAACCGGCACGCTTTGATCCGATAGCCAATATATTCGATCGCAAAATATTAAGCAACGGTATTGTTTACGGAACTAATAAAGTATCTGAAGCAGATGTATTCAGCACTGTATTCAGTGAGGCTTATCTTAACCCCCGGTACACTTTTATGACCAGGCTGTTTAATACCATTGGGTTAAGATTGCTGATAGCCAAATCGAATGTGCCAGTAAACATCATGCTTATTCCCGACCAGGCCTTCCTGGATGCCGGATTCACTTATAATGTAAATCAAAGCCAGTTCCTGTATAACGGAAGCACCAATGGTGTTCCTGACAGGCTGGAACGCATCATACGCAGCACGGTATTCTTTGGATCCTATAAGAATATGTCTGACGATTTTTCGGGTAGCGGAATTGTAAAAACCGGAGACGCTGATGGAGAAGGCGATTATATAAAATATAATAACTTCAATGTAGTGACAGCAGGTTTGGAAGATTCGAGCCAGGTAGCCCGTATAGACAGTGTTAAAACGGCATCTAACGGCAAGGTATATTTTGTAAACCGCCTGCTGCGCTATTCAGAAAACGGTATCGGTTTTCACCTGAATAAACTGGGAGCTTCTACTTCATCGCAGTTCAACTATTTCTGGCAGTTATTGCTAAACAATACGCTGGCCTACACTGCTGCAACCAACCAGATCATCGGGCTTACAGGCTTCAGTACCATTTTTGTGCCTACCAATGCCGCCATTATGCAGGCTGTAAAAGATGGTGTTTTACCGGGAACTATTGCAACGGGCGCTCCCACATTTAACCCGACAACACCGGCAGATATAGACAGAGTAAGAAAGTTTTTACAATACCATTTTCTGGCTTCCCACACAGCTGTTCCGGATGATGTTATTTTCCCCGGAAGTTTCGAAACTGCCTTGAAAAATAACCTGGGAACTGCGTTAAGACTACAGATCAATAATTCAACCAACGCTCTTTCGATAGTAGATGCTTTTGGAAGAACCGCTAACGTAATCATAGCGCAGAGTAATAATCTTTCTAACCGAAGCATTATTCACCTGATAGACAATTATCTAAAATACAACGACTAATAAAGAACCAGATACAACATTTGCCATGAGAAGATTCGACATGAAAAATATTTTTGTGCTTTGCGCTACGCTGTTCTTAGTGGTTGTTAGTGGAAAAGCCCGCGCACAGGATGCTATTGTACTTACCGGTAAAGTGATTGATAAGCAGGGAGCTCCTGTTTCAGGTGTATCCGTTTCTGAAACTGATAACGATAAACGTACGATAAGAGGTACCTCAACTGATATTGATGGAAATTTTGCCATTAAAGTAAGTGATGTAAAGCATCGCCTTACGTTCTCAGCCATTGGTTACAAAAGCCGTGAAGACATGGCCATTAATACCAGGCGGGTTTTCAATATCACGCTGGAAGAATCCAGCAATGACATGGAGGAAGTGATTGTAGTTTCTTCTGCCAGAACAGATAACGGAATGCTGCCCATACCAGAACGCTACAATACATTGGCTACATCAAAAATTAACGCCAAAGACCTCGAAGAAATGCAGGCTACTTCTATCGACCAGGCTTTACAGGGCCGTATGGCGGGCGTTGACATTGCAGCGAACTCGGGCGACCCCGGAGCAGGTATGCAAATACGTATCAGGGGGACATCGTCTATCAACTCATCTACCACTCCTTTGATCGTAGTAGATGGTATGCCTTTTGAAACAGAGATACCCACCGATTTCAACTTCGGAACTGCCGATGACCAGGGATATGCCAACCTGTTGAATATTGCTCCAACCGACATTAAAGACATTACCATTTTAAAGGATGCAGCGGCTACCGCTATCTGGGGCTCCAAAGCAGCAAGTGGAGTATTAGTAATTAACACCAAAAGAGGTGTTCGCGGAAAACCGTCACTAACCTACACGTTCAAGGGAACAATGTCTCCGAGACCAGCGGCTATTCCCATGCTAACCGGCTCACAATACACTTCGCTGATCCCCGAAGCATTCATGAACCGCAATGGCATACCCTTAAACACGCAGACCGTAAACGAGTTTAAGTTTGACCCTAACGATCCGTATTATTTTTACAACTACAGCCAGAATACTAACTGGATTGATGAAATAACGCAAACCGGTTCTGTTATGGATCATAACCTGTCCATGACTGGTGGTGGTTCAAAAGCAAAATACTTCACTTCGGTAGGATATTTAAACCAGGATGGTGTTACAGTTGGCACTTACCTGAAAAGGCTTACCGCGCGTATCAATCTTGACTACGATGTATCGGACAGGATTAATATCAGAACCGATGTATCTTATGCCACCACCGATAATAATAGAAACTATCTGGAAACAGGAAGCAATAACATCAGAAGTGTGGCTTATAAAAAGATGCCTAATATGAGTATTTATGAATATGATGAATATGGTAATCTTACACCTAACTACTTTTCACCGTTCTCAAATATCCAGGGGGCCTACAGCAGCACTTATAATCCATTGGCTATGTCCAATACTGCTATTAACAAAGTTTTACAGGAAAGAATCATTCCTAAATTCTTTATGCGCTATTCAATCATACCGCGTACGCTTGTAGCTACGGTAGATGTTCAGTTTGATATGAGCAGTACTAAAAGCAAAAGCTTCCTGCCACAAACTGCTACGGGTTTACCCTGGACCAATACCAATGTAAACCTGGCCTACGACGGAGACAATGACAATTTTAATGTGCAGACCAAGTCATCACTCGTATGGACGCCCCAATTCGAAAACAAGAATCATAATTTTACAGGTTTAGTGAATATGATGACCTACGATGGAAGCAGCGTATCATATCAAGCACAAACGTCCAATACGCCATCATCCGAATTGCAGGACCCCTCTATCCCCTCCCGTGTAAATGGCGCCAACTCTAATTTATCTGCACGCACCAATAAAACTGCCAATGCCAACGTTTTGGTGAATGGCGTGTATGCCTTCATGGATCGATACATCATCAATGCTGGCTTGAGGGGGATGTAACCTCCAGACTTGCCAGATCTGAGCGCTATGGCCTATTCCCTACGCTATCAGCCAGGTGGAGAGTATCAGGTGAAAAGTTCCTGGAGAATGTTAAACAAATTGACGATCTCAGCTTCCGCTTTAGTTACGGGCGTAGCGGTAATGCCCCTAAATCTGACTATACGTTTTACAATGTTTACGAGACTTTCGACTGGGACTTTATGGGTGAGTCAGGTGTTTACCCTGCCAACATGGAACTGAAAAAATTAAAATGGGAAACCGTTGTAGGAACTAACCTGGGGCTTACACTGGCTATGTTTAAAAACCGTGTATCCTTAGATATGGAGGTATACCGAAATAGGACGATCGATCTTTTTTCAACGGTCTTCAAATCTCTTCTATTAATGGTTATAACGCCGTAAACATGAACGTAGGTACCATGGATAACCAGGGTTGGGAGCTTAACTTAAATACCAAGCCCTATGTAAGCAAAACATGGCAGGTAGATTTTAATTTCAACATATCCTCCGCCCAGAATATGATCCGCGAAATATCAGAATACTATCCTTTAGAGAAAGGGAATAGCGCTGCCAATGGTCAAATATTACCTATATGCAGATTAATAATCCATTTGGCTCATTCTACGGTTACAAGTACCTGGGTGTTTATAAAGACAGAGAGGCTACTTTGGCCCGCGATGGAGCCGGCAATGTAATCGTACGTCCGAATGGCGAACAGGTATATATGCGTTTTAACTACCCTGTTGTAGACTATGTATTTCAGCCGGGAGATGCGATGTATGAAGACGTTAATAAAGATGGTACCATCGACTACCGCGATATCGTTTACCTGGGCAATAGCAACCCTAAAGTATTTGGCGGATTTGGTATCAACCTCGGCTATAAGAACAAGCTGCGTTTATCTACCTTCTTTAACTTCCGTACAGGTTATGAGATCATCAACGGAACAGAAATGTCTACCACCAATATGTTTGGTTACGATAATCAAAGTACAGCAGTTCAAAGAAGATGGCGTAAGGAAGGTGATGTTACAGATATACCGCGTGCATTATATCAATCAGGTTATAACTGGCTTGGGTCTTCCAGGTATGTAGAGGATGGTTCGTTTTTAAGATTCAGAACCGTAACCCTTCGTTACAATTTCGACAAAACATTGCTCACCAAAATGGGACTGAAAAACCTGAGCGCTTATGTAACGGGTGAGAACCTCCTGACCTTGACAAAGTATACCGGCCAGGATCCAGAGGTATCCATGAGGGGATCAGATCCCTTCCGCGTGGCTACCGATAATTCCATGACCCCACCGGTGAAAATGTTCACCCTTGGTTTAACGGCTTCATTTTAATGTATAAACACTAAGAAAAACGAAATGATGAAAAGTTCTATATATCTGTTTATTTTAAGTGTATTCTTTACTGCGGGCCTCTCCTCCTGCGCCAAAAAATTTGACCTGATACCGCCAGATGGTATCATCAGGGAAAATTACTGGCAAACCAAGGAGCAGGTGCATGCCGCCGTAATTGGCTGCTACGCGTCATTGATGGACGGTGGTACCAGTGCCTCTACGAGAGGACCTGCCGAAACTTTTTGTATGGGGAGAAATAAGAGCGGACATGGTTACCCCTTCATTAGGTACCCGAGCAGAAGAGAATGAGATCTTTAATATAAGCACTCAACCTAACAATACTATTATAGACTGGAGACCAATCTATAATATAATCAACTACTGTAATACAGTAATCGATTTCGCTCCCTCCGTATTACAAAAGATCAGACCTTCACCCAGGAAGCCCTGAACGGATACCTGGCAGAAGCTAAAACGCTGAGAGCCCTGATGTATTTTTACCTGGTAAGAAGTTTTGGAGATGTGCCGCTGAAAATAAAATCCACATCGAGCGATGAAGACATAGTTCAACTGGCTAAAAGCACACAACAGGAAGTATTAACACAAATTGTAAAGGACCTTGCCGAGGCAGAGCCCAACGCCGTAACCACTTATGGCGATGTCCGGGACAAAGGCCGTATCACCCGCTATACGGTAAATACGATTCAGGCTGATGTGGCCTTATGGATGGAGAATTACCCTGCAGCCATTACAGCTTGCGACAAGGTGATCAGCTCCCGCAGGTTTGGCCTGATTGCCTCAAGTGCAGCCTGGTATAACATTTTGTACAGAACCGGCAACTCAAATGAGAGTATCTTTGAAATACAATTCAGCCAGCAAAAACTCAACCCGTTCTATACCATGCATGCGCTTCCGGCCACCCGGCGGTATATATAGCAAACAGGGTAATGGATCAGATTTTTACTACTGAGCTAAATCTGTTCACACAAGCACCAGATATCCGTTCCAATGGTGCATCTGTAAGAGCTGAGGATAATGCCATCTGGAAATACATCGGTACTAATAATGAAGATATGATTGCACTAGCCGACTCTTATACACATTGGTTTTTTATCGCTACGCCGATATACTACTGATGAAAGCAGAAGCTTTGGCGCAGATGGATGGTCGCGGTGCTGAAGCGCTGGAACTGGTGAACCAGGTACGCAACAGGGCTTCCGCCCCGGATGCAACTAATAACAACCCGGATATTACTAACAAAGACGAGCTATCGCTCTATATTTTACAGGAGCGCTCCAGGGAGTTTGCTTTTGAAGGAAAACGTTGGTATGATGTGTTACGCTATGTAAAGAAAAACAACTACGCAAATATTGCGTACTTACAGGAGATGGTTGCTGGCATTGTACCAGCCAGCTCTGTAAGAACAGCGCAGGCAAAAATGCTCGATCACAACAGTCACTACTTCCCAATATATTTTTATGAACTGCAAACCAATAAGCAGTTGATTCAAAATCCATTTTATAAACAATAAAATTAAAGAGGATGAAAAAGTTTGCCTACTTACTTATTGTAATGCTTGCAGCGGCTTCAAGCCTGTTTTTAAGCAGTTGCCAGAAAGCTCAGTTGCAGGAAGCCACTTCCAACGATCCTAACATTTTGCAATACCTGCAAAATGATTCATTGTCGCGTTTTACCAAGCTGGTAACACTGATCGACAAAGCCGGATATACCACCGCTTTTAACACGTATGGAACCTATACGTTTTTTGCGCCTACGAACGAGGCAATAGATAAATACATGCGTGAAAAAACATTGCCTCTATTGAATCTTTTACAAAAGAACAATTGCAGGATGTTTTGAAATTTCACTTGTTGGGAGAAAAAGTGTATACCTATAACTTCAATGATGGAAAGCTACCCTCTATTACAGATTACGGTCAGTACCTGATCACCAGCGTATCTAATGTAGATGGTATATCCTCCTATATAGTGAACCGCCAGGGCAAAGTACTACAACAAAATATTGAACTGGGTAACGGCATTATTCATGTTATCGACAATGTTTTAGAGCCTACGGAACTGACATTGGCAAAATTACTGGAGCAAGATCCGGAATACTCCATTTTTACAGAAGCTTTAAAAGCAACAGGCCTTTTTAACAAACTGAACACACAGGCTGTAGCTAATGGCGATACTTTATGGTATACTGTTATTGCGGAGAAAAACCAAACCTACCTGGACTCAGGCATCAATAATTTCACAGCGCTTAAAACAAAGTATTCCAAATCGGGCAATCCCACTTCTCCTACTGACGGGCTGTATCTATATGTGGCCTATCATATCCTGCCGGATATTAAGTTCCTGGCAGATATTGTAACCGCTACTTCTCACGAAACATTAGCGCCTCTTGAAGTATTGACCAACAAGTTCATCAATAATAAAGTACTGATCAATGATGATAGCTATACCACAATTAATGGACTGGTACATGAGCCTGGTGTGGAACTGAATATTGCGACCAGTGATAGAAGCGCCACCAATGGTGTTTTGCATCACGCGATGGGAGGCATTGCCATTAAAGAGAGAAAACCATTTGCTGTGTATTGGGATCTTTGCTCCACACAGCCAGAATTAACAAGGTTGAGTGCCATCTATGGTAAAAAAACCTATTTGTTTGACTTTGGTGATGGCAATACTTTCAAAGACCTGAAATGGGAAAAAAGCTGCCTGAAATATCGTGTGGCATCGGGTGGTTATTTGAAAGATTACTGGCAAATGGGTATGGGTCGCTCTTCCAGTAACACCGAAAACACAGGTACCTGCTCGGGCAATAACTGGATCGAGTTTACTACGCCTTTGTTAGTTAAAGGAAAATACAAGGTTTGGTTCTGCTACTTCACGCAAAACAGCACAGTGAGTGCGGTTCAGGCTTCGTTTAATGGAGCACCGCTTACAAGCGCATTGATTGAGTTCCATAAAAAATCTCTTCGGTAGCTGCGAAAGACGAAGCCAACCTGGCAGCGCTTGGCTGGAAATGGTGGGCAGGCACTTCACCATCTGGTTCAACCGTAGGCCGTATGCTGGGTATTGTGGATGTTACTTCTACTGGTCGTCATAAGATCAAATTTGAACTACTGTCGGGCCAGAACGCTGACTGTAATTTCGATATGGTACATTTTATACCTATTGACTGGCCAAGCCAAACCAGTCCTCGTTTTGACCCGGATGGTAAGATCGTTTACTAAGCCTTAATAATACAGATGAATAAAAAGCGGTTTCAATAAACCGGAACCGCTTTTATAACTCTTTTGCTTCAGGCAGGAGTAATTATAGCCGAATATTAAAAAAAATAGATGAAAAGATTTTCGTTTCTGGTAGCTAGTTTCACTTTTCTTGTAACGATGGAGGCCTGCAAAAAATGGGAAGATCATATAGCCCTTCCGGAGCAGCAGCTATCTGAAACATTAATGGAGCATATCAAAAAAGATCCCCAGTTAAGCAGCTTTGCCAACTATGTGGAACAAACCGGGCTGGACAGCCTCCTGAAATCCTCCAAAAACATAACTGTTTTTGCCCCGGGTAATGATGCATTGGCATCTCTTCCCGGTTCGGTTACATCAAACCCCGCACAATTGAAAGCGTTTCTGCAAAACCATATATCTACGAATGCCTACTTTACCCGTGACGCCGTTGACTCGTTGAGGGTACCCTTGTTAAATGGTAAGAAAGTATTTTTTATAGCTAAGAAATTTGACGAGGCGAATATTACAGAAAGTGACATTTATGTAAGCAACGGAGTGCTGCACAAAATTGACAAAGCTATCACTCCTTTGCAAAGCATATGGGAATATATATTAGATAGCCGGAGCAGCTTCACGCAAAACAATTATATATCCACGCTGAATTATATAGGACAGGACCCCAATCTTGCTGAATTAGACAGTATTAATCCCGCTACCGGCGAACCGGTTTATAAACCAGGTACAGGTATTGTTACCATCAATACGTTTAAAACAAAAGTGTTGGATGTAGCCAACGAAGACAGTCTTTTTACCTATATATTGCTTACCAATGATGCTTTTAATGCAGAAAAAACAAGGTTACGTCCCTATTTTAATGGCGCGAATATCGATACAGCAAACGCCAACACTTCCTGGGCGGCGGTAAAAGATTTTGCAGTGAGAGGATTGTATACCGAAGCTAATTTACCTGCCGTTCTTGAATCCAAATTCGGTGTAAAGATCGCGATGAATCGCTCTTCTATTGTTTCCGTAAAAAGCTGAGCAATGGTATTGCTTACGTAATGAATACATCTGGCATTGCAATACAGGAAAAGATACCGGTGGTATATGTGGAGGGAGAAACGCCTTATAATTTTTCAGTTCCGAATTCAGCTACTATTTTCTATCGGGACAGAATGAACCCGCTTACCGGTACAAATTTTAAAGATATATACCTGAATATGGGAAGCAGCGGCGCAAACAGGTACGTGTCTTATTATACGAATCAGCTCTATACCACCAAATACAAAGTATACCTGATGTCGTTAAACGATAAAGTAGTCTCTCCCCAGGCAGATGGAACTTACGGCACGGACTCAACGCTTAGCCATACTGTCCGGATATTCAACAGGCAGGCAGATACGCTGGCGCTCAGGTTTGAAAATTCCGTTAACGTAACGGCGAACACTTATACAGAGTTTTACCTGGGAGAATTTACCAATGACGAATATAACTGGTTATTATCCTACCCGGCAAGCAGTCCTAACGGCATGGCCTATACGCTTAACCCGGCTACCAGGTATATCAGGGTAGTGGCACCTGCAACAGCAACCGGCCGTCCGTTTAATCTTACGGTGAATTACTTAAGATTTGAACCGGTGTTTTAAAGAAAACTGATTGGCTAATATTTACGACTATTATCACTTATAACAGATTATGCGAAGATTATTTAATATAGTGAAGATACTGCCGGTAATGTGCTTCCCGGTTTTATGCACTACGGCTTATGCGCAGGAACAAACACCCCAGCGTGTTCCGGCCGCTGTTGCAAAAATGACTAACCCGGTTTCCGGAACGATCAGAGATGCAGTTACCGGCAAACCTGTGGTGGGTGCCAACATTACTTATAAAGAATTTGCTGCAGCCATAAGCGATACTTCCGGGAAGTTTACTATTGATGCTCCCTGGAATGATATCACTTTATTAATAACTGCTGATGGCTACCAGGCAAAAGAGATTGCTTTAAAAAACAGCAAGGACCTTACGATAGAATTGTCGAAAACCGGCTTTTCTTCTTTTTACGAAGAAATAACGCTTCCCCAGGGAACTATGTTGCGCAGTAAAATTGCCAACGCAGCAACTACTGTTAAAACGGATGGCGCCTGGGCCAACGTTCCCGAAACACCTGATGCATATTTGCAAGGGCGTGTAGCAGGATTACAGTCCATTCGCCGGTCAGGAACACCGGGTATTGGCGCTGACCTTTTTCTAAGAGGCTATAACTCGCTTTTTGCTTCTAACCAACCCATGATTATTGTGGATGGTGTGTATTACGATAACGGCTCTTATGGCAACTCCCTGATTTCAGGATACTACAATAACCCTCTTTCTTTTATCGACCTGAAAGACATTGATGATATTACAGTATTAAAAGATGGTTCTTCTTTATATGGCGCTAAAGCATCCAATGGGGTCATCATTGTTACTACTGCAAGAGCCCGGGAAGAAGCTACAAAAATAGATGCGGCTGTGTATGGAGGTGTATCTTTTGCTCCTTCAGCCATCCCGGTTATGGGTGCGGGTAACTACAGAAGCTACTTGTCGGAGATGTTGCAGTCAAAAGGTTTATCTGCTTCAGAAATCCAGCAGCTGCCGTACATGAATGATGACGTAACTAATCCGGAATACTATAGATATCATTCCAATACCGATTGGCAAGATCAGGTCTTTAGTCAACGATATACACAAAATGCGTATCTGAAAATTACCGGTGGTGATAATATTGCTAAGTACGGATTATCCATAGGTTATCTTAATAGCCAATCTCCACTGGAAGAAACCGGCCTGAACCGCTATAATATGAGGTTTAATGCCGATCTGAACCTGAGTAAACGATTAACAGCCTCCGCGAATATAGGGTATTTCAGAAGCAGCAACGATCTCAAGAACCAGGGCATCAACCCTACCACCAATCCTATTTATACATCGCTGGTAAAAGCGCCTTTTTACCTACGCATGTAATTGCCGATAACGGACTGGAATCTCCCCTGTTGGCCAGCAGAGATACCCTTGGTTTCAGTAACCCTGCTGCTATCATACAGAGCATGACCAGCAATAATACCAGCTACAGGTTTGTGGGCGGCGTTACCTTTAACTATCAGCTATCTAATAGCCTTACGTTGGGAACGACTATTGCTATTACCAGCCAGAAAAACAGGGAAAACTTTTTTATTCCTGAAAGAGGAATAGCGCCGGACACTTTGTTTAACGGCACTTTAGCGCGGAACAGATCGGGGGCACAGGTAATTAAGGCCTTCAATACTTTTAATGATACCAGGATCAGTTACTATAAAGCTTTTAATAAACGTAACCAGCTGAATGTTAAAGCAGGTGTACGTTATAACAAAACAAACGGCGAGCAGGATTACGGTTTGGGCTTTAACTCGGCTACCGACCAGCTTACCGGCGTGGGCTATGGCTTAAATACGCTCCGGCAAATAGGCGGAAGCCTGGGATCGGCAACCTGGTTGAATATGTACGTTAATGCCGATTACAATATGGCCGATAAATATTTTATTACGATGGCTAATGCGTTGGATGCTTCTTCCCGTTTCGGTCATAAAATTGAAGATGCGGGTATTGAAATCGGCGGTCGCAGGTTTGGCGTTTTCCCATCCGTAGGCGCAGCCTGGCTCATTTCATCAGAAAACTTTATGGCAGCAGCACCTGCCATCAATCTGGCCAAATTAAGGGTATCTTACGGCATTACCGGCAACGATGATATTGGCAACTATACAGCCCGCAGCTATTATGTATCGCAGAACCTGTTAGGTGTAGCAGGCCTGGTACGCGGTGGTATTGCTGACGAGCGGTTACAATGGGAGCAGGTATCCAAATTAAACCTGGGCCTGGACCTTGCATTGTTTAATGAACGCTTACAAATAACTGCCGATGTATACAGCAACAAGACCAGCAATATGATCGTATACGAGCCCGGACCAGCAATTACAGGTCAGGAATACATCATAAAAAACAGCGGTGCAATGAAAACCAATGGTTGGGAAACCGCCATTACCGGTTTGCTAATCAACCAAAATAAATTTAAATGGCAACTGGGTTTTAATATCGCAGCCTATAAAACCAGTGTAACCGAATTACCAGCGGGCAGCTTTATTACCAGCTATGCAGGTGGCAATACAATTACTAGTGTGGGCAATGCACCTAATGTATTTTATGGATATAAAACCAATGGCGTTTTCAGCACTGATGCAGCCGCTGCGGCTAGTGGCCTGAGGACCAAAAATGCGGATGGTTCTTCCACTGCTTTCCGTGGTGGTGACGTAATCTTCAGCGACAACGGGGACAAGATTATTGATGAAAACGATATGCAGGTAATTGGAAACCCTAACCCTGATTTCTTCGGGGGTATTAATACCAAACTCACTTATGGGAACTGGACACTTGATGCATTAGCTACGTTTAGCGTAGGTGGAGATGCTTATAACTATGCACGCAGGCAATTGGAATCTCAAAGTGGCTATGCCAACCAGACAGAAGCTGTAATGCGCCGCTGGAGAACCGATGGTCAACAAACAGACATGCCGAAAGCTACCTGGGGTGACCCGATGGGGAACAGCAGGTTTTCCGACAGGTGGATCGAAGATGCATCTTACCTGAGATTAAAAACGGTTTCCCTTTCCTATAAAGTGCCTATCAAGCCTACTGCTTTAAAATACATACATATCTATGCAACCGGCAATAACCTGATCACATTCAGCAAATACCTGGGTTATGATCCCGAGTTTAGTGCGGCATCCGGTATTTATGGGCAGGGAGTAGACACTTTCCTGGAACCTCAGTACAAATACATGCAACTGGGTGTAAGATTTGGTTTGTAATAGAAGAATAGATTCAAAAAAACGAAAGATGAAAAAACTTAGCACTATACAATTATTAACTGCTTTTGCCCTTTGCACCGCCTTGTTGGCATCCTGCAAAAAGTTGATAGATGTAGATGCACCAGGCGTACTGGAGGAAAAGAATATGTATCGTAATGTGTACGATGCAGATGCCGCTATTATTGGGTTGTACGGACGTTTTCTGACGCTGGCGGAGAATTATGTGGTACTAAATGAGCTAAGGGCTGATTTGCTAACCACCACTACCAACGCCAACGAAAACCTGATCCAATTAAACAGGCACGATGTTAAAACAGGTAACCCGTATGCCAATCCTAAACCCTATTACGATGTTATACTGAATTGCAACGACCTGCTATACAATTTCAACCAGATGCTGGCTCAAAAAACGCTGAACCAAACGCAATATAATATGCGCTATGCCGATGTGGCTTCTTTAAGAGCCTGGGTATACCTGCAGCTGGGTATTCATTTTGGAAATGTACCCTATATCTCTAATCATATCCCTTCTGTTACCTCGCTGGAAACCTTAATGCAATCAGATGCGGCCAAACCAATTGCATTCAGCGCATTATTAGACTCATTGATCAGCCTGCAGGAATCATTACCCTATATGGATCCTTATGCAGCGGGCACCGATCTGGTTACTACCGTGGACGGCTATAGTACAGCCAAATTCTTCATCAACAAAAAAGTAATGCTGGGTGAATTGTATTTATGGAGAGGAAAAAACAACGACTATAACAAAGCAGCTACAGTATTGAAGCAGGTTATGGAAACGGGTGGAACCGGAGATTTCTTTACTTATCGTATAACAGGTGCTTCCAAAGGTGATAATAACGACTTAGCTGTTGGCTATATCAGGTACAATGAATTGGATGAATACTCACTGATCAACAATAACAGCCAGGGCTGGCGTTCGATATTTGCCCGCGCAGAAGATCGCCTTTTCGGATACGAATGGGTATGGTATCTCCCCTACAATAGCCTGTTCCAGCCGATGAATCCTTTTACCAAACTGTTTGCGACTAACTTCCTGCTCAAACCTTCTCAACAGGCAGTTGACAACTGGAATAAACAGGTTCAAAAAAACAATTTTCCTTATGATGCCCGCGGTCCGAAGTTTAGCTATACCATGGTGGGTAGCGAACCACAGGTGTCCAAATATGGATATAATGCCAATACCGAAAAATGGTTTTTATACCGTGCAGCGGCACTACACCTCGCTTTTGCCGAAGCGGCTAACCGGGATGGTCACAGGGCTATTGCCAACGCCCTGGTCAACCAGGGTATTCAACCTACACTGGGTAACAGAATTACCAACGAGGGTGGCCCTTATTTATTTGACGCACGTAAAAGCGATAATCCGCAGGTGGCAGCAGACTGGTATTTAAACAATGGTTTGAGAGGACGGGCCAACTTGTATACCGTTCCTATTACGACCGACAGTACTATTGCTATTGAAAACATGATCGTAGATGAGGCGGGCCTAGAACTGGCATTTGAAGGAAGACGCTGGTCAGATCTTTTACGTATTGCCTTGCGCAGAAACGAACCGGCTTTCCTGGCTGATAAAATTTACGACAAACTGAGAAAGCAAAATGATCCATCGGCAGCAACGGTAAGAGCCAAACTGATGAATAAAGAAAACTGGTACTTACCTTTCAAATGGTAATTCATTCTATTATACTAATCAGCATTAAAAGCTGAATCAACCAAAACTCGCTGCTTTAAGAAAAAGGTCACTATTGAAAAAGCGAATCAATAATTCGCACTAAACAAAAGATTATGATGAAGTTTCGCAGTACCCTTCTTTTAGCAGTAACATTATTTAGCACTACAATACAAGCGCAGAAAACCGCCGGTATTAACCGGCAACAACTGGTAGAGCGCCATACCGTTCGCCTTAATAAAGCCGATACACTGGCTTCTCTTTCGGTAGGTAACGGCTCTTTTGCTTTTACTGTGGATGTGACCGGCCTGCAATCTTTCCCGGATGATTATGCCAACGGCGTTCCCCTCGGCACACAGAGCGCCTGGGGGTGGCATGCTTTTCCCAATACGCAGCAATACAAACAGGATGATGCTTTAAAAACCTATCACCTCAACGGGCGCGATGTAACCTACTCAGTACAAAATAACCAGGGGCCGGAGATCAGCAAAAAAACGGCCGATTATTTCCGTATCAATGAGCACAGGCTTCACCTGGCCAATATAGGTTTCGATATCACCAAAAAAGACGGTTCCTTAGCCACATTGGCCGACATTAAAAATATCCGGCAGTCACTTAATATGTGGAATGGCAGTGTAAATAGCAGCTTTTCTATAGAGGGCGTTCCGGTACAGGTCACCACTTATGGACATCATAGCAAAGATGCTATTGCCGTAAAAGTAATATCCCCTCTACTGCAAAACGGACGCATTGCGATAAGGGTAAGATTGCCCTACCCTAGCGGAGACTGGGGCGACAGGGGTAATCATTGGGAAGCTGCCGACAAGCATCAATCTACCTTAACCAATAACGCAGCCAATACTGCTACGATCAAGCATATACTGGATACTACCAGCTATTATGTGCAATCGCAATGGACCGGCAAAGCTGTTTTTAAAGAGAAGCAAGCACATTATTTCACACTTACATCAGGCGGTAGCAGTAGCTTCGAATACAGTTGTTCATTTAGCCCACAGGTGCAGCCTACTCTACCCTCTTTCATTGCTACACAACAAAGCAGTACACAGGGTTGGCAACAATTCTGGAAAAGTGGTGGTGCTATTGACTTTTCGGGGAGTATTGACAAAAGAGCTTTTGAACTGGAGCGCAGGATCATTTTATCGCAATACTTAACCCGCATACAATGTGCCGATGACTACCCGCCGCAGGAAACGGGGCTTACTTATAATAGCTGGTATGGAAAACCTCACCTCGAAATGCATTGGTGGCATGGGGTGCATTTTGCTTTATGGGGCCGTCCGGGGCTGATGCAAAAAAGCGTGGATTGGTATTTCAAAGTACAGGATATAGCCAAAGGCATTGCTAAAAGACAGGGTTACGAGGGTATTCGCTGGCAGAAGATGACAGATAATAAAGGGCGTGAAGTTCCGTCGTCCATAGGCTCTTTCCTGATCTGGCAACAACCTCATTTTATCTATTTCACAGAATTATTGTACCGTGCACAAAAAGACAAATCCATATTGAATAAATACAAGGACCTGGTATTTGGCACTGCCGACTTCATGGCTTCTTTTGCACGCTTCGATTCCGTTAAACAAAAATATGTGCTGGGTAAAGGATTAATACCGGCACAGGAACGTTTTAAAGCAGAAGAAACTTTTAATCCAACCTACGAGCTGGTATACTGGCATTGGGCGCTGAATATAGCACAGCAGTGGAGAGAAAGATTAGGATTACCCAGAAACTCCAAGTGGGATGATGTGGTAAAAAGATTATCACCTCTGCCTGTTCAGGATAATAAATACCTGTTTACTGAAAGTGGAACCGACTCTTACACTAATCCAGAATATAAAACTGATCATCCTTCTGTTTTTGGCGCACTGGGTATGATGCCTCAAACGCCCATGCTTAATACTGGGTTAATGCAGAATACTTTTAACTGGATATGGACCAACTGGAGCTGGCATGAGACCTGGGGCTGGGACTTCCCCATGACAGCTATGACCGCAACAAGACTAGGTGATTCGGAAAAAGCTATACAGGCTTTGTTAATGGACATCCAGACCAATACCTATTTACCTAATGGCCATAATTACCAGGAAGGCCGATTAACCATATATTTACCTGGCAACGGAGGTTTACTAACAGCTATTGCGATGATGTGTGCCGGTTACGACCAGGCAACAGGCACTTTGCCGGGAATTCCTAAGGATGGCAAATGGAAAGTAAAATTTGAAGGATTACAGAAAATGCCTTAACAGGACGAACCATGACGGTTCGGTACCCTGATCTGTCTACTTTACCGTACTCTTCATTACTTTAAACATCCTGCCATGGTGAAAAAAATATTTTGCCTCTTATTATCCGTTGCAACTGGTGCTACACTAAATGCACAGCCAGTACTATCCACAGGTCCCGGTATGCCCAACAAATGGATTGATGCGGACACCCATCATAAAATAGTCCGGTTAACCAATAACGAACGTAGTAACCTGAGCTTTTATTTCCATAACAATCCTTTTACAGGAAATAAAATGGTTTTCTACAGTACTGAAAAAACTGTAGATGCCGCTGCAAAACAAGAAACTTATAACAGTAACGCCAGAGATCGCCAACTGTATATACTGGATCTTAAAACCCTGCAATCAGAGCGATTAACGAATCAATCATCGCCTATTACCGGAGAGATCGTTTCTACTCAGCGAAATGAAGCATTTTACCAGGTAAAAGACAGCGTATTTGCGGTGAACCTTTCAACAAAAAAGACAAGACTGGTTTATACATTTCCTGATGATTTTAAAGCCGCATCACTACCGTTAATGCAAATGGAACCTTGCTGGCAGGAGCTAAAGTAAGTGATACAGAAAAGGAAATATTGAAACAAAATCCGGGTAAGAGCAGCTACTTCAACCTCATCTATGAAGCTAAGCTGCCGCGAACATTATTTACCATTGACATCAATACAGGAAAGCTCAACAAAATATTCACGGATAGTGCCTGGTTGAATCATATACAGTTCTCTCCCACAGAGCCTTCCCTTTTGATGTTTTGCCATGAAGGCCCCTGGCACAAAGTGGACAGGATATGGACGATTGATGTAAACAGTAGAGAAACAAAGCTCATTCATAAGCGCACCATGCCGATGGAGATTGCAGGGCACGAATGGTTAAGTAAGGATGGGCGCTATATATGGTTCGACCTGCAACAGCCACGCGGAGCCACCTTTTCGTAGCTGGCGTAGAACTGGCCACAGGCAAATCCACAAAATATGAACTGCAAAGAAATGAGTGGTCGGTACATTATACCAGCTCCGCCGATAATAAGTTTTTCGCAGGAGACGGCGGAGATCCGGGTGCCGTAGCCAAAGCACCAGACGGGCAATGGATCTACTATTTCAAACCTGAAGGCAATCGCTTTCGATCGGAAAAGCTGGTGAATATGAAACACCATCAATACCGTTTGGAGCCTAATGTTCACTTTTCTCCTGACCAGAAATGGATCATTTTCCGAGCCAATTTTGAAGGAAAGGAAAATATCTATGCAGTAGAAATTAAATCTTCTAAAAAATAAGTATGACTAAATATTGCACTATTCTTTTACTGATGTTCCTGGGAAGTCTCAATACCCGGGCTCAACTACCCGATCTGCCCTGGGCTAAAGAAGTAGGTGCGAAGAAATTCCCGGTTAGCAAAAAATATTTTACGTTAATAGTTTCGGGGCGAAATCGGATACCGTCACGATCAATACCAGCGCTATTCAGAAAACCATTGATGCCTGTGCGAAAGCCGGAGGCGGCATTGTAGCATTTAAGCCTGGAATTTACGTAACCGGTTCTATCTTTCTGAAGTCCAATGTACACTTAAGAATAGACCAGGGAGTACTCTTGTTAGGCTCTCAAAATTTGGAGGACTACCCTGAGATAGACACCCGTATCGCTGGGATAGAGATGAAATGGCCTGCTGCACTGATCAACATCATTGACGCATCCAATGTGGCAGTTACCGGGAAGGGAATAGTGAATGCCCGCGGTAAGTTTTGCTGGGACAAATACTGGGCGATGAGAAAAGAATATGAACCCAAAGGATTAAGATGGATCGTAGATTACGATGCCAAAAGGGTGCGAACCTTTCTCACACAAAACGCATCAGATATCACTTTGAAAGGTATTACTTTTAAAAATGCAGGCTTCTGGACGGTTCAATTACTCTACTCTACCCGGTTAACAGTAGATGGCATAGTGATCAGGAACAACGAAGATGGCCACGGCCCCAGCACAGACGGCATTGATGTAGACTCCTCCAGCTGGGTATTGATTGAGAACTGTGATATTGATTGTAATGACGATGACTTTTGTTTAAAAGCCGGGCGCGACTGGGATGGGCTACGGGTAAACCGCTCAACAGAGTACGTAGTGATCCGTAAATATTGCCCGCAAAGGCGGTGGCTTGTTGACCCTTGGCAGCGAAACATCGGGCGGTATAAGAAATGTGTTAGCTTACGATCTGCAGGCTTTTAAAACCGGGCAAGGATTCCATATTAAATCTACCACTACCCGCGGTGGTACGGTAGAAAATATTTACCTGCATAATATCAAAATGGATAGTGTGCGCAATGCCTTTCATTTTACCATGAACTGGAATCCTGCATACAGCAATTCGCTTCTTCCTGCGGGATATAATTATGATTCAGTTCCACAGCACTGGAAAACGTTATTACAAAAGGTAGATCCATCTTCAAAGGGTATTCCCGTTTTCAGAAATATATACGTTTCTAATATAAAGGCTACCGGCATTACCAACCATATCGTTTATTGTAACGGAATCTCTCAATCTCCGGCAACTAATTTCAACTTCACCGATATTGACATAACCGGTGCAAAGGCAGGTACTATCAGCAATGCCAAAGACTGGAAGTTTAGCAATGTATCCATAAAAGGTAGTGATGGTGAATCATTGGCTGTCGAAAAATCCGAGAATATGAACATCCCCCTGACTAAATAATTGTTTGCCTGTTATGAAACTTATAATCGTATTATTATCTGTTCATTTGCTCCTGGGTGTAACGGGAAGTGCCCGGATCAGTGATAAAATAAATAACATTGATATGGTAAAAGCATTTCCCGGTGCCGAAGGCTTTGGCCAGTTTGCTCAGGGCGCCAGAGGTAACAACAGCCCATCTATATATATTGTTACTAACTTAAACGATAATGGCGTGGGTTCTTTCAGGGATGCCGTAAGTAAGCCTGGAAGATTTGTTGTTTTTGCTGTTACTGGAATAATAAAGCTCCAATCTAATATAACGGTGGCGCCTTATACTACGGTAGCTGGACAAACTGCTCCTGGTAAAGGTATAACGCTATACGGCAGAAAGGTTTCATTTACCGGTGCCGACCATTCAATAATCCGCTATATACGGATCAGGCTGGGCGCTGACGCAGGAGCTACCCGCAATGACGATGCATCAGGTATTGCCAACGGCAAGCATATTATCTTTGACCATGTATCCTTTTCATGGGGACAGGATGAAGTATTTTCTATCAACTGGGACCGCAGGGGCTTTGAGCCCGATAGCATCACGCTTCAGCATTGTATCATAAGCCAGGGACTAAATATCCATAACCATTCCGCTGGTGGATTGATTCAAACCATGAATGGGCATGTAAGCATCTTAAAAAGCTTATATGCCAGTAATAAAACGCGCAATCCTAAGGTTAAAGGCTATAACGAATTTGTAAATAATGTAGTATATAACTGGGGCAATGCGGGGAACAACTACGGGCACTCCGTTTCAGGCGATGGCTATATTATGGGAGGTTCAGCAGGCGTATCTAAAGTAAATATTATTAATAATTATTTTGTAGCCGGCCCTGCCACACCACCCAGGGAATCTCCATTATCAAGAGGAACCGGAACCTTTTATCTTTATGCAGCGGGGAACTATTATGACAGCAATAAAGACGGGAGCTTAAATGGTTTAGTACTATCCAGGGATAGTAAAGGATATCCGGGCCTTAACGATTCCAATTTTGCAAAAGAAGCGTTTGCCTATCCTTTCAGAAAAAAGAAGTTAGCGCAGCTGAAGCATTCGGGCAGGTTATTCAGCAGGCCGGAGCTGTTCTTCCTTCGAGAGATGAGGTTGATAATCTGATATTATCAGAAGTTTTGTCAAAAGGTAAAAAAGGTAATCTTGTTTTTAAAGAAAGCGATCTGCTATTAGCAAATGGCGGACTGGGTGAATTTGAAAGGTCAAAACCGTTAAAAGATAGCGACCAGGACGGTATTCCGGACGAAGCAGAAAAGAAAATGGGACTAAATCCTAACAATTCTTCAGATGCGCTAAAGATGAGTAGCACTCATCCGGGTTATTACAATATCGAAGTCTATATCAACGGGCTGACTACAGTAATGCCACAACATTAAACGACAATAATGAAACGAAGAGCTTTCATACAGCAAAGTAGTTTAACGGGCTTGGGTATTTCTATACTTCCCGGCCGATTCCTGGATCCTAATCCACCGGTTAGCGACTTTGCCAAAAAATTGAAGCCGGTGGGTAGAGCTTTGGAATTGGAGGGATACTACGTTTGGTGCAATACACCCATCAAAGGACCCGATGGTAAAATTCATGTGTTCTTTTCGAGATGGGATGCCAAAAAGAAAATGAGCGGTTGGATCAATGGTTGTGAGATCGCTCATGCAGTAGCGGATAATCCCGAATCAAAGTTTAGTGTTACGGGAACTGTATTGCAACCACGGCCGGGCCACTGGGATGCCACTACCTGCCATAATCCTTTTATCACTTCATTCAATGGAAAATACTACCTCTATTATATGGGTAATGGCAATGGCAAAACCAATACCAAACGGGTTGGTCTGGCAGTGTCTGATTCTTTATATGGACCCTGGCAACGAATGGATGCACCCATACTACAACCTGGCGAAGCGGGTAGCTGGGACGATCATTGCACTACCAATCCCTCTGTCATTCATCACAACCAGCAATATCTTTTATATTATAAATCCTGGAACACCAAGGATTATGAATCGGCCAGTGGCTCTGTGAGAGGTAACCGGAAATATGGTTTAGCCATTGCTGATCGACCCGAAGGTCCCTATCAAAAATATACCGGTAATCCGGTTATTGATTTTTCAGCAAGAGGCAATAACGCACAGTTGGAAGACGCTTTTGTATGGCATGAAAATAACCGCTTTCACATGCTGGCAAGGGATATGGGCTACTACAACCATCAATATGGTATTATTATGAATACCCGCAATGGAAAAAAATGGAGCAAGCCTGAGATAGCTTTTTATGAAGCTGATAAGTATATTAATCAACCTCCTGCGCCTTCTCACCTATCCCGTTATGGCCGGTTCGAGCGTCCACAACTATTGCTCGAAGATGGCAAGCCCTCCTATTTATTTACAGCCAGCCAGGGTGGTCAATTTATGACAGCCTCCTCGTTTATATTTAAAATTGATTCATGAGTTTAAGACTACCATATAGACTATCATTACTTGCAGGGATACTATTGACTTATTGTATCAACACCCTTCCAGCACAAACTCCCACAGCGCCATGGCATAACAAAGAAAGAACACTTCATTATAAGCCTGAAGGGAAAGATTTTGTTTTACATAGTGGTACCAAGAAATTTAACCGGGCATTGTATGGTACCAATACGGGGTTTCGGGTGGAGGCCGGCGACCTGCCTGAGTTTGCCATGTACATGCCTGGCATGGGTGGCAATTGTAAGATCGGCTTTATGATAAACGGTAAAAGCAAATGGATTACCGAAGCCACTCATATAAAAACTATTTACCGGCCAGGTTCAATGATCTACGAGATCAAAGACCCCTTATTGAATAATGGTACACTTACTGTGACAGTATTGGCGTTGGCAGATGCAGATGGCATGATTATACAAACCAAGTCAAATAATACCCCGGCAGGACTATCGCTAATGCTTGCTTATGGTGGTGCTACCGGTAAAAAGTTCAGCCGTGATGGTGATATAGGTGCAGATCCGGAATCATCTTTCTACCTGCAACCTGCTTATTGCAAGGACAATCAATACCAGGTCCAAAAAAATAGCTTCCGGCTGTATTATGGTTTTACTAAGCCTTTAAGCGAAGATGAGCGATACGAGATCCAATACGGCAAAAAACAATTTGATACAGCTGCTAAAGACAAACCTAAACTAATAAGCGGCTTGTTTCCCGTACAGGCTGTTTTAAGAGCAGCTGATGCGAACCGTCAGGAAAATCCAGCTACATTGATGGCTTCCGACACACGTTCCAAAAGTCCATTAATAACAGCTTCCGTTAAAGCGTCATCTAACAATATTTATTACTGGGTTGTTGAAAGCCAGGATAAAAAAGGAATTACAATGAAACACCGGTATTATTTGCCCGCGCCGAAGCTGCCCGTAAAAAATATCGGAAAGAGTGAAGCTAAATACGCCAGATGATTATATTAATCCGCTGGGTAGTGCATTAGCGATTGCAGCCGATGCTATTTGGGAAGAACCCAGCTATATGCACGGCGCTATCGCCTGGCGCATGAGGCTTCCGGCCTGGCGGGGCGCTTATGCAGCAGACGCTTTGGGTTGGCATGACCGTGCCAGGCTTCACTTCGATAGCTACCTGAAATCACAGGTTACCCAAATAGCGCCCGGCCCCGTAACACCTGACACAGCCCTTCATTTTGCTCGTCAACTGGAAAAAATGGGAACCGCTATGTTTAGCAATGGATATATCTGCCGTAATCCTAATGGTGATATACGTCCCCACCACTATGATATGAACCTGGTTTTTATGGACCAGTTATTGACCCATTTACAATATACAGGCGACCTTAATTATGTAAAGAAAATATGGACTGCTTTACAACTGCACCTGCAATGGGAGAAAAGAAACTATGATGCGGATGGTGATGGTTTATATGATGCTTATGCTTGTATATGGGCCAGCGATGCGCTGCAATACAGCGGTGGTGGAGTAACCCATTCTTCTGCTTACAACTACCGGGCTAATAAAGTGGCTGCAAAGCTTGCCCAATTATTGAATGAAGATCCGGCACCTTATCAAAAGGAAGCCGATAAGATCCTGGCTGCCATGAATCAAAAGCTTTGGGCAAAAGACAAGGGGGTATTTGCAGAATATAAAGATCTGCAAGGATTACAGCTTCTTCATACAACTCCGGGACTTTGGACCATTTACCACGCTATTGATGAGGGGACAGCTACAGCAGAGCAGCAATTTCAAATGTTGCGTTACATTGATAAGACTATACCGCATATACCGGTAAAAGCAAAAGACCTTCCGTTTAACAACATGTTCTTACTGGCTACTACCAACTGGCAACCTTATACCTGGAGCATTAATAATGTAGCGCTGGCAGAAAACCTGCATACCGCACTGGGCCTACTGGAAATCCCACGAAAACGACAACGCATTTAATCTCTGGAAAAATAGTATTGTTGAAAGCATGTACCTAAGCTCCAGTCCAGGTGGTTTTCAGCAACTTTCCTTTTATGATGCTGTAAGAGGCGAGCTTTACCGCGACTTTGCAGATCCGATCGGTGTTGCTGCCCGAACTCTTACTGAAGGTTTGTTTGGTATTGTACCCGATGCATTGAACAACCAATTGAATATACAACCGGGATTTCCATCTCATTGGAAATTCGCCGAACTTTCCCTACCCAATATCTCCTTCAACTTCAAAGAAGAAGGCAATATATCCAGTTATAATATAAGCCAGTCATATAGTACATTGATGCGACTCCATTTGAGGATACCAGCACGAAGAGATGGAATCAAAAACGTTTGGGTAAATGGCAAAAAAGCTTCCTTCAACCGGGTTCCAAATGCTTTGCATTGTCCGGCCATTGAAATAGCGGCCCCGCCTTCTGGTACATATAACGTCAAAGTAGAATGGGAAGGCGAGTTAATTGAGCAATCGCTTTATAATTATAACGCGATTGAAGGAGCGCCACTTCAGCTCCATTACACAAATGCGGAAATACAATCTGTTACTGATGAAGCTAATGCCTTTAAAACGATGGAGCGAAAAGCTCGGACATTAACGCTGGCTGGAGCTTCTACCGGCAACCATACTTTATCGATTTCACTAAAACAAGGGCAGGCAGTATGGATCCAACCCGTCATTATAAATGTGGCCCCCGCAGTAGCAATAAAATCAACACTATCAGGTTCGAAGACACAATTAAAAATTGTTAATCACAGTCCTTCCAATAAAAAAGGCCGTATGCTGATCAATGGTCATGCCGATGCTATTGCTGTTGGTTCAGGCAATACAATAAACTACACCATCAAAGAATCATTACTTGTAACCGGAACGAATAAAGTCATTATTCAATGGGAAGATGGCTCGACCAGTATTAGCAACTTTGTCAACTGGGAAGTAAAAGGTGCAGGAAAGTATGAAGCAATCAATATCACAGGTATTCTGAATGATAACGTTGTCAACACTTTTAAGCATCAATACCTCTCGCCTCGTGCTGCAGGCACCACTTTACAGATCCCCTGGCAGGGCATTGGCAACTGGTGTTACCCATTAATACAACCGGAGATCAGTGATGATGGTATTAAAAACAAAGAGCAGCTTAGCCTGGGTCGAATTCCGTTTACAATAGGCACCAATAAAAACATTGCTTACACTTCCAGGTGGGATAATTTCCCCGACTCTCTGCAAGTTTCCCTGAGCGGCTCCGCCTCACATGCCTATTTACTAATGGCGGGAACTACCAATCATCAGCAAAGCCAGATGGCCAACGGCGTTATTCATATTCAATACACAGATGGCTCCAAAGACTCGCTGGAGCTGGTTAACCCGGTGAACTGGTGGCCGATAGAACAGGATTATATGGATGACGGCTTTGCCTTTAAAAGCGGGCCTAAGCCTTACCGGTTGATCTTTAAAACCGGAGAACTAACCAGAAATTATGGCCATTACAGTTCCATTAAAGGGTTTACCAATATGGGCATTGACGGAGGCGCAGGCACGCTGCTTGATATTCCCCTCAATAAAGAAAAAACATTAAGTACGCTTACTTTAAAAACATTAACGAACGAAGTGGTTATCGGTTTAATGAGCCTCACACTTCAACGCCCCGATTAAAAACAGGCAATTAAAAAAAGGTTCAGCGCAGGGAATATAGGAAAGAAATCCGGAAAGAATCGGGCATGAAAAAACGTTTGAATAAGTAGAATACATCCGTATCTTTCCAACTTAGTCAAATAAAAAGATATGATTCCTGGTTTATATAGGTTATTAGGTTTGGTAGTTCTGCTGCTGCCAATGGTATCTGTAAATGCCAGTGTAAATGCAGTATCAAATCTGAGAAACGACAGCATTCCTTTAAGAGAACAGGTGGGTGCAGCGGCGCTTCCGAAAGATATTGCACCTATTAAAGCTCCTTTTAAAATGCCACAGTTAAAAAGGCCTGTTTTTCCATCACGTAGTATTAGCATTACTGAAAACGGAGCAAAGGAAGGCTCTAAAGTAACAGCTATCATTCAACAAACCATACAGCAGTTAAGCGATCAAGGGGTGGAAAAGTAATTATTCCAAAAGGCAAATGGCATACGGGGCGCATTACTCTTTTAAGCAATATCAACCTGGAAATCGCAGAGGGCGCCGAGCTCTATTTTAGTGGTGAAGTAGAAGATTACCGGCCTGCTGTATTTACCCGGAATGAAGGTATTGAAGTGATGTCCCTGGGGGCCTGCCTTTATGCCAACGGTCAGCGCAACATAGCTATAACAGGAAAAGGAAAATTGATAGGACCTGCCAAAGGAGGGTCGGTACGTAAGCAGATCATGACCAAGGACGTGATTGAAAATGTAGTAGCCCATACAACACCAGTTGCACAACGTGTATACGAAGGTCATAACGGCGACTTTATCTTTCCTCCTATGTTCATCTCCCCTATTAATTGTAGCAATGTATTAATTGAGGGCATATCGCTGGAGAATACCGCTTTCTGGAATGTTGTACCGGTTTACTGCGACAGCGTTATCATAAGAGGTATCACTGTTCATTCGGTAGGTATTCCCAGGGGCGATGGCATCGACATAGAATCTTCGAAAAATGTATTAATAGAATATTGTACCATGAGCACTGGCGATGATGCGTTTACCATCAAAGCAGGTCGCGGGTATGACGGTTTACGGGTAAACAAGCCCACCGAAAATGTAGTGGTGAGAAACGGGTTGGTGCTGGAGGGCCATGGCGGTATTACCTGTGGCAGTGAAACAGCATCCATGATCCGCAACTTATATGTTCATGATTGCGTGTTCGAAAAAGCGCGGTCAGCTATCCGGTTTAAAACACACGCAGACCCCGTGGTGGTGGCGGAGAGAACCTATTCTATGAAAGAATCAGGATCAGTGGGTCCCGCTACGCTTTTGAATGGGACATGCTGGGGAGCGCCACCCATGTTGGAACCGCAGCTTCACGCTATCCGCCACGCGCTAAAGACGCGCTAACACCGGTATTTAGAAATATTAAAGCCGAAAATATCATTATAGAAAATACTACACAGTTTATAAAAGCAACAGCTATACCCGAAAGTCCGTTGGCCAATGTTGCAATACGAAACATACGATCTAATACAGAAAACCTAATTACAGCGACGGATATAGACGGTTTAACCATTAGCAATGCCCTGCTCTCTGTTCAGCAACCTCTTGTAGACCTCTTAGATTGTCGTAACATATTGTTCAACAAGTTAACAATCAAGAGTCCTTCCAACACCCTGCAGGTAAAAGTTGAGGGGCCTTTGTCTGGAAAAATCCGGTTCAAAAACAGTTCTCCCTCACAGCCGACAGGTTGGAGCAAAAATACCTGGCAAAAAACCAATTCAAATCCATCTCCTTCTAAATAACATAGCATGAAGAACAATTGCTTATCCTGTTTATATGTTATCTTAATTCTATCCTTTGTCCCCTCCCGGCCCTTGCACAGGATGCAAAAGGTAAAACCTTAAAAATGGTCTCGGAACACAATGGTCCGGTTATCGGAGCCTCACACCCCGATGTGCTGATCACCAATAATCGATCTGGTTTCGAAACCGGGCAGGTAGTTAAGCTGGACAATGTTTATCATATGTTCGTTAACGAGATGTTTGAGAGACCACACCGTGACCTGCGCATTGCTCACTGGACCAGCAATGATGCTGTAAACTGGAAACGGCAGGCAACCATTGTACCCAGTATTCCCGGCAGAACCCATACAAATCCTCGAGCGGAAGTATGGGTTAATTCGGTAATATTTAACGAAGAAGAAAATGCCTGGAATATATTTTATGTAGCTTATCGTGGAGGAGACAGTACAAAAGGAGAAATTACCGGTAACGATTACCAGGGAAGAATATGGCGGGCAATGTCGGTAGTAAAAGGAAAAAATGGCATTGCCGGACCTTACGCTGATATGGGTATTATGCTCGAACCCGATGTCGAATCACAGGCTTGGGAAGGCCAGCAAGCCGTGGCCTCTTTTTCCCGTATAAAGCCGGTAATACCTGGTATGCGATGTATGACGGGCATTATCACACACCCAAAGGTGGTTGGCCAACAGGAATGGCCTTCGCCCAAAAACTAAATGGTCCCTGGAAAAGGATGCCGGAAGGCTTTAACCCAATACAGGTTGCAGGAGTATTTATGGAAAACGAGATTGTATATCAATTAAAAGACAGCTCTTACCTAATGATATTTGACTCCTTTGGCGACCAGGAAATTGGTTACAGCCTTTCACCCGATGGCATCAATTGGGGAAAAGAAACGAGGATTAAAATACAATCGAAAGGGAAAACATGGGCAGAACCCGGCGATCATTACACCCGGACTCCCCTCTGTGCCATACCCGAAAACGATGGTACTTATACCGTAGTTTATACGGCAATGACCAAAGTGAACGGCAAAAATTTCTACGCCATAGGTAAGTGCACCATAGCATGGAAGTAATTTTAGCCGCCAAAAGACACTACCCCCTGCGACAACAGTAACTTAGCAAACCAACTGTCTGGTTCTATTAAAAATACCCTATCCAAAACATTCATATTCCATTTATTAGCAACGGCCGGACATCCATGTTTTAACGATGAGATGCATAACAGTTCTGGTGTCAGCATAGATCATGCTTTAAATAAATCATCTAACAGGGTATGTTAGATGATTTTATAAGCAGTTAGTTCTGGTTTAAGAGGAACTTGATCCTCAGCTTGAGTATAATTAGTAATCTTGTTAAAACCAAAATCTGCTGCAAAATAGAATGATCCGGCGCATTTTTTCAACCAATTGTGTAAAACAAGCATTTTATTTCGTGAAGTAGCCTGTTTGACTGACAAGGTTATTCAAAAAAAATCTAATTATTACTCTTTATAAAAACTATGCATTATATTGCTAATTCACTCAACGGTGAAAATTAGACATGATTGCTAAGTGCTAATCGATGTTGACTGAATGACTATGTATTCATCTGGCGGATTATATTTTTTAGACTCTTTGTTCTTATAGGATGCCTATGCTGCTGTACGCTATTAAAAACATTTGGGCAATGGTCATTTAAACCCAACTATTATCAATACGATGCATCCGTACTTGGCACAAATACGATATACCGGTTACTGGAAGATCCTTACGGCTTTATTTGGTTAGTCAGTGACAAAGGCATTTTAATTTTTAACGGCAAATTTTTTGAAACTGTTAAAATCCCGGGTAGCGACCAGGAGATCGTTAATATATGCAGGTATAAAAATAAGGTGTATGCGAGCTCTTACGCAGGAAAATTGTATGAAATTGACATGTTCACGCTATCGGTTCTGGAAATAGCTTTACCCAAACCGGCAGCTAGTGAAGCGACAGTATTTGTAATCATGAATGTGATTGATGAAAAATTATATTTATCAAGAGCCCAGGGTGCCTTTATAATTCTGGATCTAAAGAAAAATAATAAACCCATATTAATCAGCAATAGTGACTATTCTTTTAGATACTTAATACACGGAGATTTGTCCACACCCGATTTCCGTCATCTAGGAATATGGGTGAAAGTTTTAAATGATAAGCTTTTTATAAGGGGAAATATCTACAGAGTTCACAATAAAAAACTAGACATTTTCTACACAACCGGGAGGGAGAACGAAAAACTAAAAACGGTATCATCTTATCTGGAGGATGGCTCAGAGTTGTATGTTGGTTTCCTGGAATCCGGAGGATTAGTAAAGTATAATAGTTATAACGCTCGTTCAGTTATGAACCCGGCAGAAACCTTACTGCCTGATGTAGAAGTTGGAGACATACTAAAAGACTCAAGAGGAAATATCTGGGTTTCGACACTACACCATGGGGTATTTCTTTTTTTAGTGAACAAAAAAAATACGAAGATTATCCACTCCGTCTAAACTCTATTCTGAGGATACCTGGTATATAAAATATAAAAGCAACACACTTGATATAGGATATAGACAACTGATAGTTGACCAATTCAAGAATAAGCAGTTCCATAAACGATGGGCAGCAGATACCAAGACAACTTTTAATCCGGTAAACCTATTCTATAATCACCATAATAGTGCTATACTTTTTGGCAGCAGGAGCACTCGTATTATTGGCAATAAACTTAATAAGAAACAAACGCCTTATAAAGACATATATATACAGAACGATGAAATTTACGCAACTAATCCCGGTGTCCTTAAAAGTTTACAAAGAAGCTTGATGCTTTTTTGGTGACTCCCGTGTGCACAAGTTCTATTGATATAAAGTTCAATACAATATTTGCATTTCCAGGGGCTGGTTATGTAAAAGGAAGTACCACCGGCTTGTATCTAAATGACAATCCAACCCGCATTACAGAACGGGTTACCAAGGTAAGAGCTTATAACAAAGACATTCTGGCATGTACCGATAACGGTCTTTATATTAAAAGAGAAGAAAAGTATTTTCATATAAATGAAAAACGAGGTCTGCCTGGCAATCAATGTGTGCAAATTGACTACTCAGGTGATAAGTTCTATAAACTATTAACCCAAAAAGGACTCGCTTACATTGATACAGGAACCTGCAAGATTGCAGGCACAATCGATGCGCAATTACTGGGGCGCGATGTGATTATACACCATTTTGATGTAGAGAAGGATTCTGTTTGGCTGGCTACCAACAAAGGCATTTTCGTTATAGATGAAAAACTACTTCTACATAAAAAGAAGAATAACACTACAGCTTATTTATATCCGGAACAATTATCTAATCGCATTGAGCGGTATACACAACACTCATCAAAACTGCAATATGATAAAGAAAACCTGGTCAAAATGATTATAGATGTGCTTGATTTTTCACCCAAACCATACTACATAGCTTACAAGGTAGAAAAAGACGGAAAAATAACAACAGGACTGAAGCCAGCTACTGATCAATCATTCTTCGTTAATACAAACGGGCCAGGCAATTACACCATTACACTATTTGTTGGCACTGACGAGCTTCATATCGACAAAACCATCACCTATTTGCTTAACATAACCCCTCTTTGGTACCAAACCTTATTAGCAAGGGTCATCTTCATCGTTACTACAATAGTCATTTTGTGGTTTATCGTTAGACTAGTGATACGTTATATTATAAATAAAAAGAAAAACGGCTGAAAGAGCAATACGCCGTACTTCAATTACAGTCTCAAGCATTTTTCACCCAACTGAACCCTCATTTTATTTTCAATGCATTAACCCCTTTGCAATCCCATATCTTAAAGAATGAAAAAATAGAATCGCTGGAATACCTTGATAGTTTTAGCAGCTTGATGCGCGATATTTTAAAAAACTCAGATCAAACAGAAACCAGTCTAAAAAAGAGCTGGAGTTTATAAAAAATATGTCGGCATTCAACAAACACGGTTTACTCCCTCGTTTGTCTTTAAGCTCAATATTGATCCCGAAATCGAGCAGGATAATACGCATATACCGGCCATGATGCTACAACCCATCATCGAAAATGCGATTGAGCACGGTGTAAAAAATAAAGGAGCCCAGGGCATGATTAAAGTTGATATTAGTACAATAATCATTAGCGGTAAAGAAGGTATTCAAATAAAAATAACAGATAATGGCGCCGGTGTCACTCAGGATGTTCTAAAAGAAGGTCATGCATTATACATTTTGCAAAAGAGGATGCAAACCTTAGAGAAAAAGGAAAGTGTGGTAGCTTTCCTCAAACATCATCTCGGTGAAGACGGTATTGGTACTATATTTAAATTGGTATTATCTAAAACAAAAAATTTATGGACGCCATAATTATTGATGATGAGGCAACAGCAAGAGAAAGTTTAAAGGGCCTGTTGGCCATCTTTTGTCCAGAGGTTCGTGTTACATATATGCTCGATTCATACAAAGCGGGGTTAGATGTACTACAAACAACAACTCCCGATATTGTTTTTTTAGATGTAAGCCTTGGTAAAGAAACAGGATTTGACCTTTTGGACGTTTTGGTGAATAAATCCACTGCTGTTATTTTTGTCACAGCATCCGAGCAACATTCGCTAAGAGCTTTTGACTATGCAGCCACTGATTATTTGCTAAAACCAGTATCCGGGCTCAGATTGCAAAAAGCAGTAGAAAAAGTAACGCGCAAAGGCGCTGGATGGATCAGATCCGAGATCGAAGACCTGAAGAATGCAATCGCTGTGGAAAAAGAAACAGTAAGCGGCTTTATATCAGCACCAGAACGGGGGCTGAAATTGTCAACTCAGAAGATCTGTTATATATTCAGGCACTAGGAAATTATGTCCGCCTGGTGCTGATCAATGGTGGCGAAATTGTCACTTCTAAACTGTTGAAGCAGTTAGAAGATGATTTAATTTCAGTAAAAACATTTCTCCGTATTCATAAATCTTTTATTGCAAACCTTGCGCATATCAAATCAATTGACAGAAGCAATAAGGGCAGCGAAGTTCTCTTTGCAAACGGACAATCCATACCCTGTACCTATTTTGATTTGCTGAAAGAAAGACTCGAACTGATATAATGCATCAAGCTGAGCTATTATACAATCATTTACGCCATCTCCTTCTTAGTGGGATGTTCCTGCTGGCAGCCTGGCAGCTTTCCATTGCACAAGGATCATTTAAGCCTAACTATTATCAATACGATGCGACTGTACTTGGAACCAATACAGTATATCGGTTGCTTGAAGACCCTTACGGCTTCATCTGGCTGATGAGCAACAAGGGTATTTTGGTTTTTAACGGTAAAACATTCGAGTCTATAAAGATACCGGGGAGCGAACAGGAAATAGTAAATTTTTGCAGGTATAAGAATATAGTCTACGCCAGCTCCTATGCAGGCCAACTATATGCAATAGATATGTTAACATTAGTTGTAAAAGAGATACCGCTACCCAAATCCGTTACCAATGAAGCAACTCCTTTTATGATAATGAATACTGTTGACAATCTACTGTATCTATCAAAAGCCGAAGGTGCTTTTATAATTATAGATGCTGAGCGAAATAATAAACTGGCGTTGATAAGCACCAACGTGTATTTTTTAAGGTACCTTCTACATAAAGATCTGGCTCAGATAGACTTAAGATTGAACGACGGATGGAAAAAATTCTGGAAAGACAAAATATATGCAAAAAACGAAATATATGATATATACAATAATAAATTAAAAGTCTTTTTTCTGCCGGTAAAGAAAATAAAAAATTACAGATAGTATCTTCTTATTTAAAGGAAGGGGACAATTTATATGTTGGCTTTTTGCAATCAGGTGGGTTAATCAGGTACAACAATTATAGTAACAATTCTAAAAACAACGTCCCTCAAACCATATTACCCAAAGTTGAAGTAGGCGATATACTAAAAGATAGCAGGGGCAATATCTGGGTTTCGACATTAAACAATGGTGTATTTATATTACCCAGAGCTGGAAAGCAAATACAAAAGTTTTCCTATAACCAACAACTTCATACAGAAGATATATGGTATTTAAGATATAAAGACAAGAACTTAGATATAGGGTATAATCAATTAATAGTAGATCAGCTTAAAAATGGGTCTTTTTATAAAAGATGGGTAGGAGATACTACCATTAATTTCAATCCTGTTGCGTTGTTTTGCAGCTATAAAAAGAAGATCCTTATATTTGGAACCAGGAGTATTTATAAACAAGCACTACCTCAAAACTTAGATTTGGCATTGCAATTCCATTTTAAAGATCATTTTTTTACGAGGATGGTATTTATTTAACTGCTCCGGGTGCTTACATCAAATTCTCAAAAACATTGAATTTTGCCTGGGGACACAGAGAACCTAGAAAATTCAGTAGTATATTTCCTATATCCGATTCTCTGTTTGCAAAAGGTGGGGCCGATGGATTATATCTTAATGATCAACCAACAAAAATCAAAGATCGTATCACTAAAGTAAGAGTTTATAATAAAGACATTCTTGCGTGTACAGATAATGGCCTTTTCATTAAGCGGGGAGATCAATATTTTCACATCGATGATAAAGCAGGACTCCCAGATAATCAATGCATTCAAGTTGAGTATTATGGTGACAAATATTACAAATTACTTACGAAGGGCGGCCTAGTCTATATAGATCAAAAAACCTGTAAAATCACGAATATCCTCAATACTCAATTATTGGGCAAGGACATACTGATACATCACTTTGATGTAGAAAACGACACTGTTTGGTTGGCTACAAATAAGGGTATTTATGTTTTAGATGAACGGCTTGTTTTCATCAGGGAGAAAAAATCATTTAAAGCTTATTTATACCCTGAAAAGCTGGATGACCGGAATGCGCGTTATACAAAGCAGATTTTCGAGACGAAATACACTAAAGCGAAGCAAATAAAAATGTTGCTTGAATTACTTGATTTTTCGTCTAACAATTATTCGATTTCATACCAGGTAGAAAAAGACGGAAATGTAGTTACAGAACGTAGCCAGGTCATCAATAACGCCTTTTTCGTTAGTACACCTGAGCCGGGGAATTATAAGATAAAAGTATATGTTTCCAGTGACAAAAATAATATAGACAAAACCTTAAGCTATACACTCAACATCACCCCCTTTGGTATCAGACCGTATGGGCCAGGTTACTGTTGGCAATAAGTATACTCGCTATACTTTGGTTGACTATAAGAGTAACAACCCGTTATATTGTCAAAGAAAAAGAAAAAAGGTTAAAGGAAAAGTATGCAACGCTGCAACTGCAGTCCCAGGCATTCTTCACTCAACTCAACCCACATTTTATATTTAATGCGCTAACTCCCTTGCAATCACATATCCTCAAGAATGAGAAAATAGAATCGCTGGAATACCTGGATCGCTTCAGCAGCCTGATGCGTGATATTCTTAAAAATTCTGATCAAATGGAAACCAGTTTGAAAAAGGAGTTGGAGTTTCTTAAAAAATATGTTGCTATTCAACAAATTCGATTTTCCCCTCCTTTCTCTTTCGACCTTAATATTCACCCCGCCATTGACCCCGAAAACACATCAATTCCCGCAATGATGTTGCAACCTATTATTGAGAACGCAATTGAACACGGGGTGAAAAATATGGGTGCCCAGGAGAGATCACAGTAAACATAACTCCGGAAATAATATCGGGTAAAGACTGTATTCAAATACAAATAAGCGATAATGGTTCGGGTATTACAGGAGATATTTTAAAAGAAGGTCATGCCTTGTACATCCTGCAAAAGCGCGTACAAACCTTACAAAAGAAAGATGGTGTAATAGCATCACTTACGCATAAGCCGGGTTTGAACGGTATTGGAACAACATTTATATTAATACTCCCTCAAACAAGCTCCTTATGGAGCTCCAATCAATAACGCTCGTTATTAGTCTGGTATTTCCGAATGCGATTCGCGGCGCGTTGCTGTTTTGAAGCTATTTTATTCTTTTCATCAGAGGAAAGATAGCCATCGCCCTTATATTTTTCGATAGTATTATAAATCACCTGCTGTTCGTCCATCAATTTATTGTATTCCTTCTGCGTTATTTTATGTTTTTTATAGGCTGCTTTAATTGTAGCTTTTTGCTGACTCATGGTTTTGCTGAAATTCTGTGAGTAGCCGGCTATCGATAAAAACATAGCAATAAAAACAAAAGAAATGATTTTCCTGAACATAACTACCAGATTAAGGGATCAACTAAAATACTAACAAAACAAATATAACCCGCTTTATTGCTTACTATATACTAGAGGGCGATCGTTCATTATAAATTAACTGTTTTTAAAGAAAGTTGTCCACCCTTTAAGCCTTTACCGTTCACCATTAATTCAATGGCTCCAGCTGTTTTCAGAGCCTGCACCAATACTACCAGCTTGCCTCCGAAAGTTTTCATTGTGGGTAAATGAAAAGGTTCTAAGGATGTGGCGTCTCCATTGCAAGCGGCTTTAAAAACACCATTGCCTTTTACTGAAAACTGAAGCGACTGATCCGAAACCGGGCAAAGATTCCCGTTTTTATCAACTATCGAAACGGTGACAAAGCTAATATCCTCTCCATCTGCCTTTATATTTGTTCTGTCAGCCTCCAGCTTCAAATGATGTGGCTTTGCTGCGGTAGCTATTGTATGCTCTGCAGCCGCTTTCCGTCTTTACTGAATGCCACCACTTTTATGGTTCCCGGTTCATACTTTATATCATTCCACATTAACCGGTAGCGGTTTTGTGGTGTAGCGCTATGCTTCCTTTGAATACCCATGCTCTTACCATTCAAAAACAATTCAGCGCTATCGTAACTGGTATATACAAATACCGGCGTCACTTCCCCCTCTCTGCCCTTCTCAGAAGGATTTCCTGCAGACCAGTTCCAATGGGGTAATATATGCAATGTAGGAGACTGGGTGTTCCAGCGGCTACGGTATAGATAATATCGATCTTTGGGCAGACCGGCCAAATCGTTGATACCGAAATAGGAACTACGTGCAGGCCACTTATCATCATAAGGTGTAGGCTCTCCCAAATAATCAAAACCAGTCCATACAAACTCTCCGATCACCCATGGCTTATCGTCCTGCATTACAAAATCATCATCAGGCAGGTTCGACCAGCTACAATATTCCAGGTCGTAGGAAGAGGACTGATGATCCTCATATTGCTTCTGAGCTGCTTTTATAACCGGGAACTTATACACTCCCCGCGAACTCACCGTAGACGCTGTTTCCGAACCTAATAAGAAACCCTGGGGAAAGGTTCTATAAGCCTCTTCATATAATTTAAGCCGGTAGTTTAAGCCGGGAATATCCAACACTGCACCAAATCCAAACTTCATAGCATTCTGCACCTGATCCATACCCACTGTTACCGGTCGTGTAGGATCTTCCCTGTGAAAAATATCCTGTATACGTTTAGCTCTTTTAGCACCTTCAAACCCATACTGATCAGGAACTTCATTGCCGGCACTCCACATAACAATACTTGGATGATTGCGCGTTGCCTGCACCAGGTTCGCCACATCCTGCTCCATGTCCTTTTCAAAATAAAGATGGTAACCATTCTTTACTTTGGGGCGGGCCCACTCATCAAAGCTTTCGGCCAGGAACATGAAGCCCATTTCATCGCAAAGTTCGAGCTGTTCCAGAGACGGCATATTATGCGAGCTTCGTATCGCATCACAGCCCATATCCTTTAAGATCTGAAGTTGTCTCCTGAGCGCAGCCTTATTTACTGCCGCTCCCAAAGGCCCGAGATCGTGATGCAGACAAACCCCTTAAACTTTCTTGTAACTCCATTTAACTGGAAACCTTTATCCGCAGTATAGCTGATGGTGCGGATACCAAAAACAGTACTTACTTCATCTTTCAGCTCGTTGCCTGTATATAACCTCGATATGGCTCGGTATAGCACAGGTGTTTCGGGGCTCCAAAAACGAGGCTGCATAACAGCAATATCCTGCTCAAACTCATTATTAAAATTTTTCCGGATCGTGTCGCTGGCTACGCGTTTCCCCTGATCATCTATAATATCAGTTACCAAAAAACTATTGGGAGCCGATGCCCTGGTTTTGATTTTAACCTTTGCCTCACCGGCTGTCACTGAAGGCGTGGTAATATAGGTACCCCATTGATCAATGCTTTCTTCATTTTTAACGATGACAGAAACTTTCCTGTACAAACCCGCGCCCGGATACCAACGTGAGGATTCGCCTTTATTGTTCAAGTGAACAGAAAGTAGGTTTTTATACCCGGGTCGCACCTGGTTGGTTATATCAAAATAAAAATAACTATAACCGTAATTCCATTCACCTACCTTAGTTCCATTAATATACACCTGCGGTTCGCTCATAGCGCCTTCAAATAGCAGGATAACCTTCTTACCAGCATTAAAATCCGGCAACTCAAATTCCTTCCTATACCAGCCTTCGCCTATATACGGCAGTGAGCCGGTACGGCCTGTTTTCTCGGTTGCCACTTTTTCTCCGTTCTGTTCTATGGCTACTACCTGCTTATCAATCTCTTTATCAAAGGGACCATATATAGCCCAGTCGTGTGGTACAGATACCGTTTGCCAGTTTTTGTCATTAAATGAGAGGCCCAAAATCCCATCCTGCTTCAAGCGGGAGAACTTCCATCCCTCAGTAAGAACCTGTACAGACCGAACCTGCCCGTTACTTACTAAAACAGGTATACAAAACAACGCCAAGAACAAGGTCCTGATACATTTCATAAACACACTAAATTTAATACTATAAACATTTTAATAACGCACAAAAGTGCGGTCAGATCTGAACGCTGCTCTAACCCCGTCGCCGGTTTAACTCAATCTATAGGGGAATAGCTTTTAAACGCGTGTTTAGGTTCATAATGGTTCCAGATCAAAGCAGCTATCTTTCTCGTAAGCACTTCAGCCTCGTTGGAATTTGTCCAGCTTTGATCCTTATTATTTTTCGTGAGCACACAAAAAACAATATCCCCGCCAGGTGCATTAACTAATACCACTTCCCCACGCGCCTCATTCACCGATCCGGTTTTGGAGATCGCATTGACCGTTGAAGGAAACTGGGATAGGGATCTTCCATTGTAAAACTGATTTTTCAGGTATCTGTACATCTTGTCCGAATAACGGGCATCAATCACTTTTCCATCCCGGATCAGTTGAAACAGCTTTGACATTTCCCGGGAGTTGTCTGCCCCCAGCCATACTTCTTCCAGATATCAAGACGCCCCTCGGTGCGGGAGTTCACTTTAGTATTTTTTAATCCCAGGTCATCCATCACTTTATTAATAGCGATACCGCCTCCGCTCAATTGCTGCAACCAAATCGAAGTAATATTATCGCTATAAGTCAGCATCAATGAGATCATAGTAGACAGGTCGGTTGTAGCACTATCCTTATAAAACTGCATCAGTCCAGAACCGCCGTAAAGACGGGAAGTGTCGTAAACAAACTCCTGCGATAGCTTTAATGCTCCTTTTGATATTTTATCAAACACTCCTGCTAAAATCGGCACTTTTACAATACTTGCGGTTGGGAAAACAGTATCTGCATTAATAGCTACTTCTTTATTCCTTTTCAGGTGATGCACATAAACACCAATTTCTCCATTAAAACCGGCGACTTCTTTTCTGATCAAGGCATCCAGCTTTTTATCCACTTTTTGGCATACTGCAGCCGAAAAATACACACAAATACGAGTAAGAAAGTTATTCTCATAAAATAAGCTATTAAGTTCCATCAAAGATAGCTGTGATCATCTAAGAGAACAACAGGCAAAGTCTGCATAGATTCACCTTCTTCAAATTAATCCTAACTGGGATCATCAGCATTGCGGCCTTACTGTTTTAAGTACTTTTTAAGATCACTATCATTTAATGCCTTAATGCCCTCAACTACTTTGGCTGCATTTAATGTGGAGCCCTCCTTATTGGGGTGTGTATGATCCTTCGGGAAAAATTTGTCAACCTCATCAGCTCCCATTGTATCGTAAGCATCAGCAATCAGTGCATTCAGATCAATAAACAAAGCATGTTCTTCAGCTGCTACCTGCTTAGACCAAAGCCCATAATCCTGGTCGCCACGTTTTGTTTTACCATCCTTGAAGTTATTTCTTGGAACCGGTGAACATACTATAGGAACAGCGCCTTTTTCTTTGGCTTCGCGAATGTACCGGCGCATATAATGCCCGTAGGTATAAACCGTTTCGTTGATCTTCCTGATAGGATTATAAATATCCTTGCTCTCAGTGCCGATACCTTTAATGGTACCTCTAGCCCTTGATGTATCATCCAAAGGACCAGCGTCGTTGTGTCCAAACTGCATCAAGACATAATCTCCTTTTTTTAAGGTTTTTAAAATAGTATCCCACCTGCCTTCTGTAATAAAGGTCCTACTGCTCCTGCCTCCAATTGCCCTATTTTCAATACTGATACGAGTCGAATCAAAATAGCTATCAATCAAACTACCCCATCCCCAAAGGGCATCACTACCTTTACCACTACCGTTTTTCACGGTTGAGTCTCCAATAATATACAATACCGGTTTCTCTCTGAACGCTACGAAAGAGAGCGATACCAGGGAACAGCCTAACAGTATATAAATTAACTTTTTCATTCTCGTTTTGTATTTTATAAATTTTAATAATAACGCTATAGATAATCTTTATAACGGATTACCGATTGTTCTTAAACCAGCTATCAAACTCTTTTTGAGTAATTGTAAAAACAGTCCCATGCCGGAGTCCTTTGGGCATGCTTACCTGGTCAGATATATCTTTCCAGTTTTTCAAATCGGTTGAAGAAACCGCTCCATACCGGTGGTCTCTATACTTATCAAAATATACAATCCACTCTTTCCCTTTTATCAATACGGTTGGTCCTTCTGCCCAATAGTTGCCCGTGATGGGTACAGAGGGCGTAGAATAACTTTTTATGAATATTTTTACTGGTTGCTATTTTAATATTCTTTTCTGCTACGGGTAGTTTGGTTTCATCTTTCAGAAACATGATATACTGGCCCTTGTTCTGCTGAATAGTGGCATCGATTACTGTAAATCCCTTATCGTATAAAACTTCTGCTTTGGTAAACGTTTTAAAATCTTTTGTAAAAACATAATACATCCGGTGATTATATTTGCCGTCGCCCGAAGAGTCTGTTTGGGGATACTTACCAGGTATGGTTGTTGCCCAGTAGATCATGTACTGTTTTTTCTTTTCATCGTAACTGATCTCCGGCGCCCAGCAGTTTAAAGCATTCACATCTTCCATTAGAGGTATATACCGTTGTTCGCTCCAGTTCACCAGGTCTTTTGACGAGGCATAACCGATCCCCTTCTCATTCCAACTAACCGTCCATACCATATGAAACAAACCGTCAGCTCCCCTTATGATGCAAGGATCACGCATCAGCTTATCTTTACCTGCCGTTGGTTTCAAGAAGGATTCATCTTTATTCAAAGCCTCCCATTTATAACCATCCTTGCTATAAGCCAGGTGTAAACCATCTTGCCCGTTATTTTTAAAATAGCTAAACATATATACGGGCGACTGAGCATTTAGCCTGCCTACCAGTGCCATCACACTCCACAGCAATAAGAGCTTTATCTTCATTATTTTTATTTTCACTTCTTAGTTTTTAAAGGTTTTAATTGAACAATAACCGGTTCATCTCTGTCGCAGGTCACTTCTCCGTTCCTGTATTTTAATGCTGCTACCTGTATCACACTTCTCTTATCATCAAAGCTTCCTTTTTCTGCCGGCAGATCTTTTCTCCGGCCAGGATGCGTGAAATAATATACATAGGCTTTATCACCATTTACCACCACATCGCAATGTCCCCCTATAGCCTGGTCATCTTTACCCCTTCCCGGATGCTCTAATATACGCGAAGCCTGTTTTTTCCAGTTCAACAGATCGTTGGAGGAAAAGACTTCCATTCCTTTCCAGGCGTCAATGATCATAAAATACTGGTTTTTCCAATAAAAGACCTTCGGCCCTTCCCCTCTTGCGGCAATTGCCTTTCCCTTATCTTCCCAATGAAACAGATCTTTGCTATCAGCATAATAAATGCTTTTGCCGTCTTTTTCATTATTATACCACATACGCCAAAGAAAATCACTGACTTTGTAAACGCACGCATCGATAACTTTTTCATTTACCAGCTTTAATACTGATTGATAATCCCAGTTTTTCAAATCAGTGCTGGTAAGATGTACGATTACCCGCGGATGCGACCAGTCGCTAAAGGTACCCGGAACATAAGTAAGGTACATATGCCAGGTGCCTTTATGCTCAATAATTTCGGGTGCCCAATGGGTATATCCGGGATCGGGCCGGTAATTTATATTCGCAGTGTCCAGGTAATGCCATGTTTTCCCGTCTTTACTTGTGGCAATGCCAATCCGCGTTCCATGTACCCATTGTACAGTTGAATCTTTTATGGAAGCGCGCCGGTTGGTGTAAAACATCCACCAGCTTTGCTTTTGCCTGTTATAAATAATAACCGGGTCGGCAGCGCCGTGATATATAGGGTCATCATATAAAGGTTTGGGCGCAGCAGTATTCTTTTGCGCTAATGCAGCGGTATACACTACCAGTAGCAAAACCAGTAAGGTCCCCGTTCTTTTCAACCTGAAATCAGTTATTTGTTTTTTCCCGCATATCATAAACCTGTATTCATTATTAAGGTTACATCATCAACGATGCAAAAACCATGAGCAGCACCCTCCCCTATAAATCCTATCTCTACCTGCCCTCCGGTTACTTTGATCTTCTCGATCCGGATCTTTTTCCAACTCTCATCGGCAGTAATATAATTCAAAGCCGGGTGTGCATGCTTGCTTTGCGCATACATTTTAATTTTGGCTGTTCCCGGGCTACACCTGATCATAGCGGTGAGCGTGTATAACCCATCCTTCAGCGCAACATAAGGTGTTGAACTGATCACCTGCGACACCGTCCGTTTAAATGGAATCTTGTCGCTCATGTAAAGGCTTTTTCTCCGGTCACTACTCTTCTGTCGGCTTGCTTATTGAAGTAATTCAAAACCGGCGAACTACTGCTATCTAAAGACACTTTATTACCTTGCAGCACTTCTGTTGTCCAACCCAGCAATTCAGTCTGCACTGGCTTTACATGACTTGGGATACGGTTGCGGTCTGCCTCAAAACTCCCATTCGATACATAGTTATTATCTGCCGCCACTTGCCACGAACCTGTCAATACATCCAGGTTCCAGGAACTTAAAGAATTAAAATAAGGAACCCCGTTTTTAAAAGACAGAGGGAACCACTGATTGTATCCCAATCCATTTCCTGCAAAATTGGCCCAGCGATCACCACAGTATAATACCGTTTCTGTTTGGCTACCTTTTACGTTAACAAAAAAGCCGGTTTGGGTCACATGTGCGTAATCCCGCTCACTGCCTTCTATTACCTGCATATAATTTACCGGCAAATAAGGCCCACGTATATCATCAGCCACCAGGTGGTAAGCGTATGAAGCATCCCAGCCATAAATATTCGAGGCAGCCATATAGTATTTACCGTGGTATTTAAACATACAATTCCCTTCACGGCTGGCGCCCTTAAATATTTCCTTACAATCCAGTAAACCTACTTTACCATTCTTTACGCCAATTTCAGATATATAGATACGGTTGCGGCCCCTCCCATAAGAATAAACCAGGTAAGATGTACCGGTGTCAGGATCTGTAAAAACGGTCTGATCGCCAGTATTGGGTGTACCTATGATCGGCTTCATGTCAATCAACTGGTGCCAGCTAAAGGTGCCCGCAGGTTTATCAGCAAGCGCCACCAATACCTGGTTGCCAAACTGAACAAACATGGCGTACTGCTTCAACTCTTGCACGTATGCTACACCTAAACGGCCTACCCAGGTAACTTTGTTCGTCTTTTCCAGATCTTCCCGCGTTACCACATTGCCTTCAGCCTTCCAATTCACCAAATCAGTTGATGAGTAACAGGTCACCGCCTCAAAAGTAGCATTGGGTAAGGTTACCGAAGGATCCCGCCGGTATTGATCTGCCTCTTTATAATGCACGCCATACCAATAGTATTTTTCAATCTTTGTAGCGGGATCTTTAAACCTGAAGATGCCACCACCCTGACTGTAAATCGGTTGCCCCTCTTTGGTATTCCAAAATGTATCATTCTTAATAGGCTGCATCTGCGCAAGGCTAACTGCACCGTTCCCAAAATACAAGCCAGCGAACAACAACATTCTAACGGCTGTAGGATTCAATAATCGTATCAGTTTTAATGGTAGCAATCTATTTATTTTAAGGGTGTTAAACTTACAGGACCTGAAAGTCCGGAGGGAAGCGGTTTCCAATGTGCCGCGCTGAATAAACCATCTTTCAAGTTCTCTGCTTTCCTGGCTGGCATGTTAGTATTGTAAAATATCTTCCAGGCCATACTATTACGATCCATATAAGCAATGCGATTAGCCATTAAATTGGCCACCACTATTTCCAGTTTATTGGTTGATTGTAATGCAGTAGCAGGTATCAGCGTTGTATAAGACGGGCCTATTAAAGTAGCTATCCATTTGCCATTAAGCAGCACTTCTGCCGTTTCATTTACCTTACCCAGGTTTAATAGATAACTGGCGGCTTCACCCGATGGTTTATTAAACTGAATGGTATACTTTGCCAACCCGGAAAAATTTCTAACCGCATCATTGTCAAGATTGGTCCAGGAGCCTAACTCATTCATCACCGTTGAAGAAGGCAAAGCAGGTCCTCCGCTAAGAAACTCCAGCTTCCATTGACCTTTTAAAATCTGAGCCTGGCCTACAATATCTCTATAAGGGAATACTGCACCTGTTTTTTTGACTGATAAGATTCAATAATTATCGATGCATGCGGCTCCAGTTGTACCCTTACTTCAACACTGCCATCTCTACCTGGCCTGATCCGCGCCATTCCTTTTGCCTCACTAGCAGGATCGAATAAAGCAGCCGTAGTAGCTTTATCCGACAGCTTTATCCACTCTTCTAATGAGCGGTTGCTACGATTATTTACAAAATAAAAATGGCCCTCTTTGTTTTTGCGGCGTAACATATAAACAGAATCAGCGGAAGGCTTTTCCTGTCTTGCTTTTGCCAAGCGGGCTAGTTCACTAAGATCATCACTTAAATATACCCGTCCCCGCCCCAATTTAGCCGCTCGTACAGTTTGCACCTGATCAAAATGTAAAGCAGATAGTAATGCTTTTAATGTGGCGGTTCTTTCTTCCGATTTATAAAGTCCGGGTACATTTTGAGGCAGCTGCCGGTGCACTAACAAAGTTGCACCTTCCTTTACAAGGCGGAGTATTGCAGCCATCGATGTTTCTTGGATCCGATCTATAGCTGGCAGCAAAATAGCCTTAAATTGGTTGCCCCCGGTGACCACATTGTTGTTCTGAAATTTGAATTGTTGTAGCTGCCTGTCTGAGAAGAAATCAAAACTATATCCCTTTTCAATCATTTCTTTTGAAACATGCTCGAAATCGGTGTTTACAAAATTCTTTTCCATCCCATCAAAATGCTGCAAGAGTGTATTGCCTGGTTGCGCATACCGGTCTGCAATGGGATAATAAAGTAATAGGTCATTATCTGGCCGACCGCTTTGCAGGAAGGATTGCACCCTGGCTACGTATTGGTTTAGGGCATGAAAATGTTTCCATTGCGGATTTTCCGGTTGAAAATGAACAGCAGCATAAAACAACCAGCCTGGCCATTTGGCTTCTTGCGGAGAGTATTCGGTTCCGTGATAGAATATGTGATTTACACCTCCCAGGAAAAAAGATCCAATGCCTTTTTTACATCACCCCAGGAAGATAAAAAATGTTCATTGAGCCAGGTAGCCGATTCGGAAGATACCAGAGGCTTTCCCATAACATTTGCCGCCGAAGTAGCAAATTTAAACCGGAGCACATCGTTACCCTCTGTTTCAGGTATATCCACAACACCATATAGATCTAATGTATTAGCCGGAGAACCATGACTTTGATTGCGCAGCATTTTGCCTTTATTGCCTGCCCATTTTTTCCATTCCCGGGTAAAGTTTTCCAGTAAAAGCTCATCGATCACCGACCGGTAATCATAAACTACTCTTGCGCTTCTCTCATCGTTTGATTTACTAAGCAACGCAGGTAGTTCTGTACGCAGATCATAGCTTTTACGTTTATAAAACTCATCGAAAAATTCAGGTGTCCAGTTGGCCTCTCCGCGTGCATCATCCACCTCGTAGGAGTCATTAAAAAAGAGCGAAGATAACTGATATCATATCCTTTAAAAGCTTCGTCAAAATTTTTGAAATAGTTTTGGGCGGCCCTCTTTGAAAAATGATCTATAGCATATCCTTCTCCACCGGGAGCCGCTCTTTCTACCATTTTACCATGAAGGCCCTCAAATAAAGCATACAAAGTCCATTTGCCCGATCCGGAGGGAGCCTTCCACTGGAGTCTGCCATCAGCTGAAACCTTACTGGTAAGATCTAAAGATTTCGAATGCTGATTGTAAGCCATCAAAGTCACCAACGGCAATTTCCCCGCAAACTGTACCTGGTCCAGGGCCAGCTCCTGCAAATTTTTATTTTGGGTTACCGGATTTTGAACAGACCCTATCGCCAGTTTTTTACCGTTGGCGGTACGCACAAAACCCTCCCGTTCAAAACTCACTGGTTCGGTTAACTGACCAGCTCCTTCTACTGTATATACTTTATGATAAATGGCTTTGCTGGCGTCCTCATCTTTCACCCAGGGACCTCCAAAAGGCCAGCCTGTGCCATTGGCCAGGTCTACACCAAGACCCAAACGCCTACTTTCCTTTAAAGTATGGGAAAACAACTGCATCCACCTGGGAGAGAGAAAATCCACGAAGTTTTTTTCTTCACCATAAATCCCATAGATAGGTGTTATTTCTACTCCACCCAGGCCTGCTTTTTGATATTGATCCAGGTTCCAGCTAAGCCCTTTCTCATTTACAGCGCTCCCTTCCCACCACCAGCGGGTCCAGGGCTTATGTTGTTGACGAATAACGGGCCAGGCAAGCTGGGCTTTTACTTCGCCGAAAATCATCAATATCAAAACAGTGCTATATAGCAAATGCCGAAAATCTTTCCCTTTAAAAATCATAAATACTTTTTAGCATTTTGAAAATGGCTGTTGTATCCCTGTCGCCGCGAACCCAAAGCAATCATTCTTTATCAATTTACGATAAGCGTCCTCGTAAAATTAAGGTTCTGCAACGAACAGCAATCCTGAACTATCCTGTGGATAAAGCAAAAAAAATGCCGCTATTTTAAAGCGACATTTTCATTCGTACTATTTAATGGGTTAGTATCCGGGGTTCTGATAATTTTTCATCTGATCTGGCGACATCGGTTGTCCGCCAATTTGCTGGGCTACCATTTGCAGGTAAGGGATCGGCCTGCGTTTATGGAAGGTGGCAAATGAAGGACTAATATCCGCATTATACAGTTTGGTTCTATCAAACAGCGTTTCGGTACGTACCAGGTCCTCCCATCTGAAAAATTCTCCGCATAACTCGCGGGTTCTTTCATTCAACATAAAATGAATAAACCGGTCAGTACTTGATGTTACGGTTGAAGGATACAGCTCGCTGGGCGCATTGGTGGTAAACAATGTAGTAGTGGCCGTATTACCAGCTTCTGTGTTGGCTAAATTGTTAGGGCCACCCATGTATTGCCATATCTGCGGACTACGTGCTTCATTGGCTTTATAGGCAGCCCGCTGGCGAAGCCTGTTTACGTAAATTAAGGCATTGGTATAATCCCCTTTTCTGCCGTAGGCTTCTGCTATGATCAGGTAGGTTTCTGCCAACCTTGCGTAAGTACCGTTCCGGATTCCCTTGGCCTCGTTGTTAGTGTTCGTTAAGCGGATCGGATCAGAAAACTTCCACATAGTAAGATACTTATTGTTATTAAAATCAGTGGTGATGGCACCACCCGCTGTAGTTTGTTTATTTCTTGCAAACACCGCGTAATAACGCATAGCCGAAATCTGAGAGGTCAATAGCGGCAGATTGGGCGGATTTACAATGTATATGCCGGCGGTATCACCCAGCATAACCTTGGGTAAATTAACCAGCCCTGGAGCCGGTGCATTTGCCGCTGTCCAATACAGTGCAGGAGATGCGCTTTGTGCAGGTATGGCAGCATTGCGGTAATAAACGGTCTGGAAGGTTTTAAAAAACCTGGAATCATTGATCTTGTCAAAAATATCGATGGTATAATCTGTTGGGCGTAGCCTTCTGAAAGGCCGGCCGTTAAAAAATCTCTAACCATGCCGGTTACCCCCGCATCGTACTGCGACGGATAAAAAAGATGGGTTTGATTATTAGCACCGCTACCTACCAGCAATAAATTGGAGCTGAACTGCGCCGCAAAAATAATTTCATTACTCGCATTATTGGCTTCTATTTTTGCCTTGCTGCTAAGAGGTGCAGCACCTACCTGGCCGAGAGGAGCTATTGTGCCATCAGGATATGCCGCATTAAACAGATTGCCGAAATCAGCTTCTAAAACGTGGCCGCTGTTTAATATTACATCGTTCGCATAATAAATAGCGCTATCCATATCGGTGGCTTTTTGTCCCCGCTGCTCCGTAACCGCACTTCCCCGGGTCAGGTACACTTTGGCCAGATAATGATTTACCATTGCTTTTGTAATGCGTCCACGATCTGCGGTTGTGTAACGCCAGGGAAGGCTAGGCACGGCACTTGCCGCCCTTAGATCAGTAATTATTTGAGCATACACATCAGCTTCGCTGGCCCGTGGAAACTCGTACTGTGCTTCCTTTGGAACTGTTAGTACAAGCGGAACGCCTCCTAACTGTTGTAACAAATGAAAATAGTAGAATGCCCTCAATCCTTTCAGCTCGGCTATCCTTAGATCTTTTTTAGCCTGCGTACCCAAAGTAGTAGACGCCGGATTATCGTAAACCGAAATGAGCTCTATACCCTGATTACAGCGACGTATACCCGCATAATTATTAGCCCATAATCCGTCAACAAAAAGATCATTGGCGTTGAGATTCGCATCATAATCATTATACCTCACATTATTAAACTGATCCCCCTCACGAAATTCGTCTGTTCCAAAATTGGACATGGCGTAAGACTGCTCACCGGTAAACTTCCACTGCAAGGGAGCGTAGGCTGACTTTACAAGGTCTTCCAGACCTGCATCTGTTTTATAATAATCTTCTGTCAGCGTGCTTACCAACTCTTCCTTTATAAACTTGTTGCAAGATATTACCCCCGTTAATAAAAGAATAATAACGGTGCATTTTATATATAGTATTAGATTCTTCATTGTATTACTTTTTAGCCTTTATAAAAAACTTACAGATCAACTCTTACACCTACCACATAACTTTTGAAACTATAGGAGTTCGGTCCTACCTGGCTGGTGGTATTTCCAGGAAACTCCCTGTAGGGAACTGTTTCGGGATCATAATCCTTATCTCCGTTATGTATCAGGAAGGGATTAACCGCTGTTACATACAGGGCAAGATTATTAGCATGCATTTTAGAAGTAAGTGTTTTGGGCAATCGATAAGTAAGTGTAATATTCCTTACCCGTATAAAAGTAGCTTTCCTGTAAGTAAGTGCCTCCCAATAAAGGGGAATATCACTGGTTTGAGTGGGTTGCTGGTAATCGTTAGAGGGGTTAGAGGGGGTCCAGTAATCAACGCGGTTAGATTGGTAGCGACCTACCAAACCCGGCCTGGGTACACGGTACAATCCACCTACCCTGAAGTAAGTAAGAAAGTTGAGCTCAAAATCTTTGTAAGAAAATGTATTATTGATACTAGCTATAAAATCAGGGTTATGAGAGCCCAACACTACCTTATCTGCATTACTAAAAGTGGAATCACCGTTAGCGTCGAGGATCTTTATTTTACCCGGTAAAAATGCCGTATTGGTTTTGCCGTTTTTGATCCAGTACAATGAAGACAAAATACCTCCGCTGGCGGTATCGCTGTATTGAAAAATGCCTTCTTTTTTATAGCTCCAGTAAACCTGCAAAGGTTGATTTAATATCCAAAGATTAGCAAAGTTACTGTTACCCGAACCATCAATGTCTACCAGTTTTTCGATGTTCCTCGTGAACATAAAATCGGTACTCCATTTAAAATCAGCCTTATCTATATTCCTGGTACTTAATGCTACTTCAATACCCCTGTTGTTTACTTTACCCAGATTCACCGACAGATAGCCTACTCCATTCGCGGCCGGTATCGATTTATCCTGCAGTTGGTTAACCGTGTTAGTATTATACAAATCAATGGTACCGGTAACCCTATTGTTCAAAATGCCAAATTCTATACCGAAGTTGGCAGTAGTGGTTTTCTCCCATGTAAGCGTTGGAACGGCAAAAGTAGCAGGCGCTGCGCCGATGGCAGGTGTACCATTACCCCAGCTATAACTGGTAGATGCCAATGGTCCCCCGGTGCGATAAGGAGCTATAGACGCATTACCCACGGTACCAATACCCAGTCTCAGCTTTGCATAATCGAATATATTCTGTGATGCGAAAAATCCTTCTCTATCCAACTGCCAGGCCAATGAAGCCGACGGGAACCAGGCACCGGTACTGTTAACTGCAAATACGGAAGAGTTATCGTAACGGTTGCTTAACGTTAACAAATACTTGCTCCTGAAACCATACTCTACCCTTGCCATGTAAGACAAATATTTAGCTTCGGCGAAATTACCGCTACCGGTAACTGTGGCATCTGTGTTCTTTTGCAATGAGTACCATTTCTGAGATTCAAAAATCAGATTATTAGCGCTCATGGTAGCCGTGTCGGTCCTGTTCAGGCTTTGCATTTCATGTAACAAGGTAACATTAATGGAGTGATCTGATTTGATAGTTGTATTATAGGTTAAAATATTATCATATACCCAGGATGAACTGCGAACATCTGTTCTGGATGCATTAGCCGGGCTTCCCAACCTGATGGAAGACTGCGCACCATTGAACGTCCCCCTGTTTGAATTGCGAATATCAGCACCGAACATCGTCCTGTACTTAAGCCCCTTGAATAAAGTAACTTCGGCATATACATTACCAAAAACCCGGTTGGCCTTGGTTTGATCCATCACCGTGTTACGGTCATTAATAGCGCTTACAATTTGCTGATCTCTATTGGGGAACAGCACAAAATTTCCCGCACTGTCATAGGGTGTAACCAGCGGTATCATTCCATTCGCATTGCCATAAGAGCTGGTACTGGTATTCGTAATACTATGTATAAAATTAATAGAGGTACCAAAATTCAGGAATTTGGTGGGTTTGAAATCTACCGAATTACCGATGGAATAACGCGTATAATCCTGGGCATACTCAATACCCGTTTGTTTAAAATAACCAGCGTTCAGCGAAGACCTGATCTTATCACTTCCTCCTGTTACCGAAATACTGTGATTATCGGTAGCGCCATTTCTTAAACCTACTTCATTCTGCCAATCGAAGCTTTTTACTTTTGAAGGATCGTACATATCAATACTATCCAGTTGAGAGGTGATACCTAATCCTCTTAACAATGCTTTTTCCGCATCTGTTGTCGGGCGTTTACGTGCTCTGAAGACATTATTGGCCGGATCATAGACATCCCAGGTATAGGCATCTTTAACTGAGTTCCATTGTTCAATGCTGCCAAAACGCGTCCAGAACAAGGCAATATCATTAGCAGCTGTAGGGTAATAGTACAATGGATTGGTAGCGGAGGCAGTACCCCTGTTGGCGGTATATTGCCGGTCAGCAAAAAAGCCTGTCTCCAGGCATCAGCTATGCCGGGGCCGTCATATATGGGTGATTGCCTGATGATCTGGTCAACCGATTTACTCCCCATATAGGTTACATTTACTTTACCTGCCTTACCTTTTTTGGTAGTGATCTGCACCACACCATTAGCGCCGCGTACACCATAGACAGCGGTTGCCGACGCGTCTTTCAAAATATCTATTGATTCAATATCGGCAGGGTTCATATCATCGATGGTGTAGGTTACAGGGAATCCATCAACTACGTACAGCGGCTCATTACTGGCATTAAGGGACCGGTTACCCCGAATGCGGATGGTACTTCCGGAACCGGGCCTAAAGCTATTCGGCGTTGATACCACCCCGCTTACCCGGCCTTGCAAAGCTTGTGTAAGATTGGTAACCGGTACACTACGCAGGTCATCTCCACCCACTGAGGCAATAGCGCCTGTAACATCACTTTTCTTACGGGTTCCATAGCCTACCACTACCACCTGGTCCATTTCTGCCGCCTTCTGCCGGAGCACCACATTCAACTGCGGCTGATTTACAGTTACTTCCTGTGTTTCGTAACCTACGCTGGAAATAACCAAGACACTGTTCATGGCTACGTCAATGGTAAACTCGCCCTCCGATCCCGTAGCGACTGTAAGGGTTCCTCCTTTTACCTGCACCGAAGCCCCTACCACAGGTTTGGCATTTTCGTCTAATACTGTACCTGTAATTTTCGTTGTTTGCTGGGCCAGTAATACAAGAGGACTTAGCCAGAAAAATATTGCGCACAGCAATAAGCAACAAGAATACTTGCTTCTTTTCATATGACTGTTTTGTTTGGTTTAAATTAAATAATCGTTAGAAGTACTATACAATGTAATCAATAAAAAAGTTCAACTGTCCTGAACCATCCTGCTCCAAGTCACAACTAACTCATTTGCATACAAAACTTTTTGAAAATATTTCGCCACCTGTTTTACCCGAATTACGAGGCATAAAAAAGCGCGCCTTCAATAGCGCACTGAAAAATATATACTGTTGAGAATTACCGGTTACTTCATTTGTACAGCACTATCGTTTATTTCGAACGGGTGCTGTTTCAACATCCGGTAAACTTCAGCGCCAGCCAGTAATACCGGACCATAACCATGAGCTGCAAAATTATTTACAGGTCTGTAATAATAAAATGCCGGATCAAAGCCCATACCAGTTCCCACACAGGTCCCTTCCACCTGTCCGTCGCCTGTAACCTTGGTTGCTACAGCATTCCATGCCAGTATCACCATGGGTCCGTAAGCCTTTGCATCCAACCATCCCTTATTGATGGCACGCGCTATACAATAGGCATAGATAGCTGTAGCTGATGTTTCGAGGTATGAATCGTTTTTATTCAGAAGCTGATGCCAGAAGCCTTTCTTGTCCTGCAAAACAGCCAGACCTGCAGCATGTTTTTTCAACATTTCCAGAACCTGTTTTTTTCCCGGGTGCGAATCGGGCAAAGCATCTAATAATTCAATCTTTGTCATAATAGCCCAGCCATTAGCACGCGCCCAGTGAAACTGGGGATGCGGGTCCATACCCTGCACCCAACCATGCATGTATAAATTATTGTCTTTATTAAACATGCGGCCTGCAAACAATTGGTATTGCTTTACTGCTTCATCAAAGTATTTATTATCACCCGTCAATTTCCCCATTTGAGCCAGTGCCGGGAGGCTCATATAAAGATCATCCAACCAAAGCGTATTAGGCAGGGGCCGATTGCGAGCCAAAGTACCATCGCTTAGCCGGAACTCCCTGGTCATGATATAGTTAATGAAATTATCCACCATAGGTCTTACTACTTCAGCCCTAGCACCTGCCTGCATAGCTTTAATCATAGCCGCACATAAGGAGCCGGCATCATCCAGGGCATGAGGTTGCAAAACTGATCTGACCGGAGTGGCCATATCCGCCTGTTTCACCTGTAAGCCTTTATAATGTTTTACCACATCGCCTAAAAAATTAATCCGGTTAACAGAATACTGCGCATACCGCTTATCCCCGGTGGCCGCCGAAGCCTCCAGCATGCCGGTATAAGTTACGCCCCATTCGTAGCTGGTGAGCCTGAAATCCCCCTTTTTTAAAATAGCATTTTCACCGGCTTTTGACAACTCAACCAGGCCTTCAGTCTGTTTATCCGCCAGGCTGGCTGGTGTTACAGCATTGAGGTAGTTATAAACACGATCTAAAACCACCTTCACTTTCTCAGGAGTCGCTTCGCCATAAGGTATATCATAATCCGGTTTCATCAGGTGCAGCGGCATTGTAGCATCATTGCCTTTACCGCTCACGTATTGGGCAGATACGGAGACTGCCGTAGACATCAGCCATCCCGCCAAAAGGGTTATTTTAATTTGACCGGCCATTATTATTCATTTTTGGTTTAAGTATGGAAAAATTTAAAAAACGCTAAGGCATATAAAACACCTCTTTCAGAGGAATCGACAAGGGTGCGTTGTTGGGATGCGTCTCCATAATATCGGCCATATAAGCCCACCACCTTTGCATAACTGCATGCGAAGGCAATCCATCCATCGTTTTACCTTCCTCCAGTTTTAATACACCCAGTAAGTCAAGGGTTTGTGGATCCAGGAATATCGCATAATCACTCACTCCGGTCTCATGTAAAAGCTGGCTTAACTCCGGCCATATTTCATCATGACGTCTTTGGTACTCCGTTTCAAATCCGGGAAGCAATTTCATTTTAAAAGCAATGCGTTGCATACAATTGGTTTTCTGTTCAATAAAGGAAGCGCGAATAATGTATTTGGCATTTATCGCAGTCGTTACTTAATCAATAACAAAATAAAACTTCCTGCTCAACAGCGCATCCTGAACTATCCTGAAACAACCGCTCACTATTACTTCGAAGTATTCTTAAAAAAGGAAAGTCTTCGTTTTCAATGTGTTCTTTCTTCATAATGGCCGCAATACGGGCTGCAATTTCTGGGTGGGCGGCTGCTATATCGTGCTGCTCTGCCGGATCTGACTTCAGATCATACAATGCTACAGGTCCATCAGAATGGGTCATAGCATTCAAACGTATACCCTTCCACTTTCCCATACGAACGGCCTGCTTGCCCCCTTGCTCATGGAATTCCCAATATAAATAATCATGCTTCTTCTGCTGGCGCCCCTTCAGCTCGGGAACAATAGATATTCCATCCGTTGGCGACGTAACCTTAACATCTGCCAGATCCGCAAAAGTGGGTAGCAGGTCCCAGAATGCTCCCGCAAAATCAGACTGACGACCCGCTTTTATAGTACCCGGCCACCACGCAATAAAGGGAGTTCGAACACCTCCCTCGTAAAGATCACGTTTCACGCCTTTTAATCCAGCACTGCTATTGAAGAACACAGGATCATTCCCCCTTCTTTGTGAGGCCCGTTGTCACTGGCAAAAAGTATTAAAGTATTGTCGGCAATGCTCAAAGCTTCAACCTGCTTCCTGACATCTCCAACATATTGATCTAACCGGCTTACCATGGCTGCATAAGCGGCGTGCGGATAAGCCTGAGGCTGGTAGCCTTTCCTCCCATCCTGCTGCGATAGCAACCGGCTTTTCATCAAAGGCTTTTATATAATATGCCAGTAAAGAATCATTAGCGGGCAATTGTAAAGCTGCATGGGGAAGCGTATAAGAGAGAAAAAGAAAAAATGGTTGCTGGCTATTTTTTTGAATAAATTGTTGAGCCTTTTCATGAATAAGCTGTGCGGCGTAAACAGTTTGTTGCGCATTGCTATTGGGCAAAGATACTTTGGTGTTATTATGCCACAAATGCTCAGGGAAGTAATCATGCGCCAGCGACTGGCAATTGTAACCATAAAATTCATCAAAGCCTTGCTTATTAGGATCGCCACTGGTCCCCACAAAACCTAATCCCCATTTTCCAAAATCACCGGTTGTATATCCTGCTTTTTCAAAAGCCCGGCTATCGTAACTGTACCTTGGGGTAATGGCCACTGACCTTCTGGTTTCGTAGCTTTATTACCACGGATCGGCGTATGCCCGGTATGTTGCCCGGTCATTAAGGAGGAACGGGAAGGAGCACACACCGAAGTGCCTGTATAAAACTGGTTAAAATGCATTCCCTCGCGGGCCAGGCGATCGAGGTTGGGAGTGCGTATCTTTTGTTGTCCATACACTCCGAGGTCGCCCACACCCAAGTCATCTGCCAGTATCAAAATGATATTGGGCTTTTTTGCTGCGCATGCAATTCTTTAAAACTCCCTGTCACAAAAACAGGCAATATCAGTAGCCATCTCCATCTCATGTAATAAATTATTTATGTTCAACAGTGGGGATTACTAATATAGGTATTTGAGCCTCATGTAATATTCTCACCGAAGTTTCACCGTTCAGCAATCTCGACAAACCACTATGCTGATGAGTTCCGATTACGATCATATCAGCGCCAGCTTCCGTGGCATAATTAACTACTTCATCCTCCACCAGGCCAAAAAGAACTTTTCTGATCACCTCTCCTGATTTTAGCTGAACTTCAATTTTATCCAATTTTTCATTGGCGATATTTTTATGCGTTTCTATTAAATCAAGTTCATTAGGAAGCAGCGCAGTTTCCATCCCAGCCAATGGGTCTACCAGGTTCGTAGCAATATAAGTACCTACGGGAGCTACCACATGAACCAGGTGCAAGCTTGCTCCAAACTTATCAGCCATTTCTACGGCCTTATTTACAATTAACTCAGTTTGCCCCTGCAAATCCAAAGCTGTAATAATATTTTTCATACTCAGTATTTTAAAATACCATAAACTATGGTAGATTTTGAAATTCGGCTTACTTTAGTCCTGTATAAAGCTACTACTTTGAAACAAGATAAAGAAGTTTGGTTAAGAGGGGAAACTATTGATGGAATCACACCGCTCCTTCAGCCGGTTGCCCATGCAATGCTACAGGCCGGTGAAGAACTTGCAATTATTATGCAAAACTTCCCTGATAATTTGTTGTGGAGCAAACCAGCGGGTTGTGCTTCTCCCGGATTTCATTTATTGCATATTGCCGGCGTACTGGACCGCCTGCTTACTTACGCTGAAGGTAATAAACTGACTGAGGCCCAATTGGAATATCTGAAGCAGGAAACAGAAGCTCCCGACCTGTCCGTTTCAGCTCTTGAACACCAATGCCAACAACAGATTCAAGCGACATTAAATCGTTTAAAGCATTTTTCACCGGGCATTCTTACTCATCAACGCTCCGTTGGAAGAGCGGCTTTGCCCTCAACAATTATAGGACTTTGCACGCATGCAGCCGAACATACCATGCGGCATATCGGACAACTGATGGTTACCGTAAAGGTTTTGAAATATCAATCGCCTTTCTGATTTATTAGATTAAATCTGCTTTTCAGTAAGATACTTCCAATACCTTTTAGGCACATGCCGTACATGCAATCGGGTATTTTTCCTGGAGGCAATATTGGTGCTTTTAAAATAATCCTGCCATAACGCTGCATATAAAGCCTCCTGTTCATCTAAGGTAACGGCGTCTGCAGGTACTACACCAGATGAAATGTCTAATACATTTAATTCAATTTCGCTAAGATTCTGTTTATCATAATAAGCACCATACCTGCGCTTATTATCGTAGATCAGCCACTGCTGATCTGCATATCTATCTTTAAAAAACCGGGTTATCAATGGCAACACATTAAAGTCGGGTTCCATGGTAGCAAAATATAACTGATCTTTACTCTTCTGAAAACGTATGAAAGCCTTCATCCTGTGCTTTTCACGCTCTACCTTTTTAGCAGTCTGGGTGATAAAGAGAATATCACCATCACCGTAATTACCCATCACCTCACCACTCTTGCGAAATACATCTACCATTAACCCGAATAATTTATTATACACTTCAGGTATCTCAGACAAATACGCTACATATATCTTTCTTGCTTCAATAGCAGGTAACCGCTTCATAAGACCGTTCCAAACTCTCCTGGCACAATCATCATTGGTATTCACATGGTGTATGATACCGAAAACAGAGTTTTGGTGGCTGGCAGATACATACAGCCTTGCGTTAAAGTCCTTTCTTTCGAAACAATCAAATACTGCGGTCAACAGTCCTTTAAAACTCGCATCAAAAAGATAATCCATATAGCTTGCTTTAAAATAATTGCAATTGTGCATTATGCAATCCCTTGTACTTACTATGCCCGCCATTAAGGATAAGTGATTTTATTTCGTGGGCTTGCAGCTGACGCAGGCTTGTGTAAGAATCGGCGCAGTAAATAAAGTATTGAGCCCGGTTATAGGCAATACCTATTTTTTGAAGCTGATGCACATGCAGCTTACCAAACTTACGGGCGCTTATAATATGTCTCGCACTCTGTCTTCCAATACCGGGAACTCTGACAATGAGGCGATAATCAGCTGTATTAATATCAACAGGAAAAAGATGCAAATTACGCAATGCCCAACTTAACTTAGGGTCGATATCCGTTTCTAAGTTGGGATGCGCTACATTTAATAGTTCCCGCACTTCAAATCCGTAAAAACGCATTAACCAATCTGTTTGATACAAACGGTTTTCACGCAGCAGCGGCGGTGGCGTTCCTATTTGTGGCAAGAGAGCCGCTGTATTGGGAATTGGGATAAAGCCACTATAGTAAACCCTTTTGAGCGAAAAATTTTTATAATAATCGTCGGCTGTCTGCATGATCTGCATATCAGATTCAGCTGTAGCGCCTACCACCATCTGTGTACTTTGACCTGCTGGTACAAATTGAGGCACTCTTTTGATCAGTTTTTTATCATCCCTGAATTGAGCTATCTGGTTCTGTACAAAATTTAAGGGCTTCTGAACATCCTGGTGACTTTTATCGGGTGCTACCAACTTCAAACCTTCTTCTGTAGGCATTTCCAGGTTAATGCTCATCCGGTCTACATAAAGACCTGCTTCTTTGATCAACTCTTCACTTGCCTTAGGAATAGTCTTCAAATGAATATACCCATTATATTTTTCTTCTACTCGAAGTTTTTTACAATGCGCAAAAGGCGCTCCATGGTATAATCTGCATTCTTAAAAATACCTGAGCTCAGGAACAATCCTTCTATATAATTACGCCGGTAAAAATTCATGGTTAGCTGCACTACTTCATCTACCGTAAAAGCAGCCCTTTTCACATCGTTGCTTTTCCTCGACACACAAAAAGCACAGTCATAAATACAGTGATTGGTTAGCAGAATCTTTAATAATGACACGCAACGCCCATCTTCTGTATAAGTATGACAAATGCCATTAGATGCATTGCCGATATCGCCATCATTTTTACGCTTGCTACCACTGCTGCTGCAACTTACATCATACTTTGCTGCATCGGCTAATATGCTTAACTTCTCCCGTATTCTATCGTTCATAATTATTCCTCCAATTAAAGCGTGAAGTAATTCATGAACGATAGTCCGGAACAACTATACGTTCAATTTACCTTCTACGCCATCGCTGTTATCCGTTGTTTTTCCTGTTACCGCAGCCCAGGCAAAACTGGCTAAGGTTACCAGCTTACCGGCTTTTGTATCCCAGTAATAAGTGTCCCCCGGTGCTACCCTTATAATAGTTACATTTGGATCATCTTTCCTTCTTCAAACCAGGCTTTTGCCAGAGGCGACCATTTTTCTTCTATTGTTTCCCTGTCTGTGTAAATAAAGGCTTCACCAAAAATGGACAGGTATTCGTGATCGCTATTATTCATGAAGAATAGCTGAACACTTTTATCATCTCCTATTTCAAAATTTTTATTACTATCGGCACTGCTTATAAACCAAAGATTCCCTTCTTCATCACACTCCTGCAATGTCATAGGACGTGCGGCTAAAGGCAGTTCATCTAACTGCGTACAAAACATACAAATACGTGCTTTTTCAGAGAGTTCTTTGAGCTTTTGGGCGGCTTCCTGCTGTGTTAGATTTTCAGTAGACATAAAGTTTAGAAGTTTAATTGCCTATCCTATACAGAAAGCGCGCCAAATCAGTTTCTTCGGCTCTATTTCTCTAATCACAATATAAAAATACAAACTAAAACTAAATTATTTAGTAAAATACCTGCTATTATTTTTAGTTTTTATTATTTTTCAACTTCCCGTATCTTTAAACAACCAATTCTGCACTATGCCCTATCCAGATATTAACGCCGTAATTACTGATCTTCAGTATATAGTAGATCACTGTAAAAAAAACAACCTCCGGGCAGGATATTTTGCCGCACTTTATTTACGAATGACACAAGCTGTAAAAGAAGGCATTACAAAAGGAATTTTTGAGGATGCTAAACGGATGGAACAACTGGATATTCATTTTGCTGCGAGATATACGGATGCCTGGAAATGCTTCGTGGCACAAAAACCCTGTACACAATCCTGGCAATATACTTTTAACAGCAGCACCAACCCTAACAATATTGTACTGCAACATTTACTTTTAGGGATCAATACACATATTAACCTGGACCTGGCTATTGCTGCTGCTGCTATTGCTCCCGGCGATACAATTTATGCACTTGAAAAAGATTTTAATACCATTAATAATATTATTGCCACCCTTATAGATGATGTGCAGGAATGCCTGTCGCAGGTATGGGCGCGCCTATGCGTTTTATCGCCCGCATTATAAATGGAAGACATGAAGCCGTTTTAAATTTTAGTATTGACAAAGCAAGGGCCACATCGTGGAGCAACGCCCAGCTACTGGCTAATATGACACCCATTCAGCAGGAACAGCATATTGCCGCAATGGACAACCTGGTATTGAAATTGGGAAAGAAAATTGAGCAGCCAGGCCCCTGGGCCATTTATCTTTTAAAACTGATCAGGAAAACAGAATTTGATGTACCGGCAAGAACCATAGGGTTGATTGAGTCTGTTGTAATGTAAAAGGTAAAATTGGAGTTTTGAGTTCACCACAGCCAGGGTATTCACCGCGAAGAACCAGAGAAACCGAAACAACACAAAGTAAATCACCGAATCTGTTTTTAACCGATAACGCACCTCAGCACACACTCCGCGCACTTATTTCTCTGCGATTACATGTATTTGCCCTGTTAATTATTTCAATCATCTTTAAGAAAAATTAACCCAATGATGCTATTAAATGTTCATGCAGGCGGACACTCGAACTATCTTGAAATGCTAAAAACAAAGCTGGAAAAGCTTTTTGATAAAATAAACCGGAATCCCGATCTTTCTCCATCCGAAAAATTTGAAGCAAGGCAGGAAGCGCTCAATTCTATAAAAAAGGATAAAAAGAAAGCCTTAAAAACTGTTATTAATTCTGGTTTTTCGCCTAAAAGAATTTGCCTGAAAGTTTCGGCTTAAATATTGTAATACACAGCATTATTAATTGATAGTGTATGAAAAAGCAATATTTATGGATTGGGGCCGGATACTGGTTGTTGCCGGAGCGGCGGCATACCTTGCAGGATGCAGAACTATTCCCCGAGGGATTAAAGCCATTACCAATTTTCAAAAAGAACGCTATTTGGGCAAATGGTATGAAATAGCCCGGTTTGATTTTCGATTTGAGAAAAATATGAGCCGGGTAACAGCAGAATACAGTACGAATAATGATGGCACCATACGGGTAAAAAATTCGGGATATGATACCCAAAAGTATAAGCAAAAACAATCCATCGGTAAAGCAAAATTTGTAACAGACGAGGATATTGCTATGTTGAAAGTTTCCTTTTTCGGCCCTTTTTATGCGGGTTACAATGTTATCGCCATTGATGACAACTATCAATATGCTTTGGTTTGCGGAAAGAACAGGGACTACCTATGGTTATTATCAAGAGATAAAACGATGCCCGACAGCATCAAAAACAAATACCTGGCCATTGCCCGGAATGCAGGTTTTGATGTTTCCAATCTTTTATGGACACAGCAGCAGTAATGAAAAATTATGGATTCCATTAATCCGGATCAGTATGATCAATTAACACCATCGCAGGCCATAGCGCTCCAAAAGCAACTAAGGGCGCAAATTAATATTACTGCGCTTGATGCTCCGATTCATTTCATAGGCGGGGCAGATATTTCTTTTAACAAATTTGAAGAAACCATTTATGCGGGCATCATTGTATTGAAATATCCCGAGATGATACCAGTAGATAGTGTTTCGATAGTGGCCACTACACGGTTCCCGTATATATCAGGATTATTAGCATTCAGAGAAATTCCTGCACTTTTAAAAGCATGGAATACGCTGGCCCGAAAGCCGGATGTAATGGTGCTTGACGGACAAGGTATCGCACATGAAAGGCGGCTTGGCATTGCCACCCATTTTGGATTGCTCACCGATACTCCTTCCATCGGATGTGCGAAAACCCGTCTAACGGGCACTTATACAGAACCAGCAGATCTGCCTTTCGCTGAAAGTGCCTTATATCATAAGGATGAACGTATCGGGACCGTACTTCGCACTAAATTAAAATGTAAACCTGTATTTGTTTCTCCAGGCCATAAAATCAGTATTGCTCAAAGCGTTACCATTATTAAGCACTGCACCCGCAAACACCGGATTCCCGAGCCTACCCGGCTGGCACACTTACTGGTTAACGAAAAAGAATACTGCATAAGGAAAACCATATTCCACCACTCTTTTAAAAAAAATCTGGTACGCTCAATGCTATTTAAGGGTTGTTGCACCAGGTAATCACTGATGTAAAACTACTTATCTAAAAAAAGCAGGCACTGAACTCATAAAACAGCTCATTCATCGAAAACCAATTTAATAATCAATAGCAGCACACTATTTTTACATTGGTTTAGAGGGCTAGAGTGGGCTACGGTGCTTTTCCAGGCAGGACGTTTGCCCCTCTTTTTTTATATCGCTGCCATATACTCCGTTGTTTTACTAAAACAGATCCTTTAATATAGTTTGGGCTGCATGATAACCACACATGCCATGAACCCCTCCTCCGGGTGGTGTTGATGATGAGCAGATATATATTTGCTTATCGGATGTACGGTAAGGCGTAAGGCTTAAAGTAGGACGTGTATATAACTGCCGAAGATCAATAATACCACCGTTAATATCCCCTCCTATATAATTAGGATTATAGGTCTCCATTTGTTGAGCGCTCATAGTATGCCGGCCTAGGATCAGTTTCTTAAATCCCGGCGCAAAACGTTCTACCTGCGATTCTATGATATCAGTCATATCCGCCACCGAACCATTCGGAACATGGCAATATCCCCAGGCGGTATGTTGCCCGTCAGGAGCTCTGGAAACATCAAATAAGCTTTGCTGGGCCAAAAGCACAAATGGCTTATCTATACTTTTTCCAGAGGAAGCGCTGCTTTCTGAAAAAGCAATTTCTTCAAATGTTCCGCCTAAATGAACAGTTGCTGCTTGTCTACATTGTTCAGATGTGAAAGGTATGGGGCCCCTCAATGCCCAATCTACCTTAAACACGCCCATACCATAGCGGTACCGCTGTAGCTGCGACTTATAAAAGGATCCAAATCGATATCCTGCTATTTGTAATAACTGTACTGGTGTTACATCTAATACGATAGCGCGCGCTTCCGGCAATTCGTCCACCGACCGTACCCACTGACCTGTTTGAACAGTTCCTCCCAGGTGTTTAAAATAGCCACCCATTGCGTTAGCCACAGACTGCGAACCACCTTTAGCCATCGGCCAGCCTTTGATATGCGCGGCAGCTGAAAGTACCAAACCTATTGCCGCAGTACTGGCATTAGTAAGTGGCTGAATGGAGTGAGCTGCCATACCTGCCCATAATCCCTTTCCTTCTTTAGTTGAAAACTTTTCGGCTATAGCGGAGGCAGATTGCAAGGCTTTCAATCCAAACTTAGCCAGTTTGAATGGATGGCGGGGAAAACGTAAAGGAGCGAGTATATTATCTATGATAAAAGGCCAGTCTTCTACCACCGGCCCAATCAGGTCGAGATACACTTGCCCATCCCTGCCCAAAGCCCTGGCCGTGTCCCCAATTGAATTAGTAACAAAGGCAGCATCTCCTCCATCAAAAGGATGTGCTGCTGCAATAGCAGGATGAATATATTCTAATCCGAAATCTGCTAAAGGAAGTGATGAAAGAAATGGTGAATGAATGGCCATGGGATGAATTGCCGAACATATATCATGATGAAACCCGGGCAAAGTCAACTCACCGGTGCGTAAACCGCCGCCCAGTTGTTCTTTTCCTTCGATCAACAACACTGAATGCCCCTGCTGCTGCAGCACAATTGCAGCCGCCAGTCCATTGGGACCAGAACCTACTACTATAGCATCGTATTTAACTGGCATGAATTAACCTGATTCAGATAACTAAACATCTCGTCAGTAAAAATAACCTGTAAGATATTTTAGTTTTGTTTTTTAATACGGGTCACTTCTTCTCCTAAATCCAGTATAGATAGCTGAGGATATTGCTTCCTTAAAATACTGGTTGCAATGGAAGACCGATAACCCGAAGCACAATGCACTACAATAGGCTTATCTTTCGGGATATCAGAAAATCTCTTGCTTAATTCTGGCAACGGAATATTGACAGAAGATGCTATGATCGGATCCTCATCATACTCTTTTTTGTTACGCACATCAATAATGGTATACTGATCCTGATCATTTAATGAAAAAGGCTTGCTATTTAAAAATACCGGGTATTGATTTTTCACTGTATAAACAAAGCCACCATTAATATTGGTTTCATAGCCAATTTTCGCAAGCTTTTTAATAGCAGTGCTCAATGCCTCCTGGTCTTGCCCCACCAGGTAAAACTGGTCCCCCGGAGCAATAACGGTGCCTAACCATGTTTCAAACTTTGCACCCTCCGGCACATAGATCGCGCGAGGATAATAAGACTCCTGTAAATAAGTTTTAGGCCTGATATCCACTACTAATGCCTGGGAATCGGGTTGATAATTTTCCTCCAGGAGCTTTACTTTTTAATACCCGGTTGTATATCTGCAGCCCCCTCCCTATTCAATTCTACATCGTAGGGAAAGTATTTGGGTATAAAAGGCAGATCCTTTAAGATTGCTGCAACAAAACCCGCTTCGTCAGCGTGGTGAAACGCATGATTGTTTTTCTTCTCGTATCCTATTGTGCTCGACTTAACATTACGGGTAGCATTGCCGCAAAGAGAACCAGCGCCATGCGCCGGATATACGGCCACCGAATCAGCAAGCGGTGTATACTTATTTTTTATAGTAGCATACATGGCTTTTGCCAAGCTTGCCCTCTGCTCATTTTCGTTCGAACCATATTCCCTTAAATCGGGTCTGCCCACATCACCAAACAGCAAGGCATCACCCGTAAACACCGCTTTATCTATATTATTTTCCTGTAATACAATAGAAATGCTATCCGGAGAGTGGCCCGGGGTATCTAATATTTTTAACAGGAGATAATTATTCAATGTGATTACATCTCCATCCTTTACCGGATAATGCGGATATTTCGCATGCAACTTATCACTCGTATAGATGCGCGTCTTTAGCTTTCGATATATCTCGGCATGACTGCTTACAAAATCTGCATGCGGGTGTGTTTCTATAATGGCTATAATACTGGCATTATTTCGATCTGCATAATCATAAAAAGGCTGAGGGTCGCGTGAGGGATCAACCAATACGATCTTCTGATCGAACAGGATCGCATAAGTAAACTGCGACAAACCTTCATCGGTAAATTGCTCTATATGATACATACCTGCTGTTTTATCTACCATTAGACGAGGTGCCAGAATCCCGATACCAGCTATTGATGCGCCATTCTTTAAAAATCTCCGTCTGTTCATGAACTATTATTGAACCGTGAAATTAATTCGATCTACCCCTGCGTTATAGCCTTTTCCCTGGAAAGCATGTACAGTTAATTCATAACTACCTTTTTCCAGCGCAGGAATTTTCCCCTCATATATATTAACGACATCAATCTTATTTAGTTCATAATCGCCAACCCGTTTCCCGTCTTTTTTAAGTATGCTTTTACTTCAAAATCATTCGCATCCCATACGCCATCCTTAGCAATAGGACAACCGCAAAGCATTACCAAATTTACCCTGAAAACAAATCCGCCTTTACTAAAACTTTCTTTGGTTAAAGATTGATGGGTGTACGGGCTTAAAATATCAAGAATCAAACCAGGTAATTCAATGATAATGCCATCGCCCAAAATATCCTTACCTGGTATTATCAATAACTGAGTAGAACCTTTAATAGACGCTCCCCTCCGGCTTAAAGGGGCCTGCACCTCGATATCTACCAGTGTAGGCTCATCGATGTCGACGGTCGCTATATATTTTGCTGTAGCGCTGTCCGTTTGAGGCTGATATCTCACCACGGGTGTTTGCATGAGTCTTTTGGTATCTCCTGAACCGCCTGATGTAACGCCACGGGACAAAACCAATCCCGACAGGTTATCTCTAACTATTACAGCAGCGCCGCCAATACCTGTGCCGATAAATTTGGCATCCTTTGCTTTTACTCTTATAACAATTTTTGTTGGAGTAGCATGTATTGCTCCATAAAAAAGCATGAAAATCAAGAAGAAGATGGAATAAGCTATTCGCATTTGTATTCTATTTATAATTTAATAATGATATTTTTTATTTTCCGTGTACCAGTATTTACCTGGTGCATGTAGCTGTGGGATACGTGTTAACTCTACATGAATAGTATCCTTATATTGATCAATGCCAGACAACTGGATCGTTTCATTGTCTGTTTGTACATAATGCCATCTCAAAATCCCCAATGTATCCCTGGCATCTGTTTTATACAAGTCCTTTAACCCCAGGAAATCTTTGTCGGCATATTTTTTTAGTGTTTGTTTACTGAATTTTTGATTCTTATCTACCAGGTAAAGGTTGCGCTCTACAGAATCGATCTCATAATACAGGTAAACACGCCCACCGGCTCTTCCCGTCAGCTCATACTCCTTAAACAGGTCAGTTCCGTCCGGAACACCATTACCGGTTCGGATATCAAATGGTTTAAACACTTTATAAGACAATGTAGAATAACGCTCAAACGCTGCACTATGCCATCTAACAGAATCTGTAGGTGAATAATGCAGGCTATCCCCATTTAAAACAAAACTCTTTATATTATAAAACCCTTCTGAGTTCTTTAGTCCCGGTAAAATAGGTTCTTTCAAACGCCCCTTATTATAATGCATATCGTACCGGTAATAACTGTATACAAAAAGGAAAAGAAAAATAAAAATGGCTTTGGCTGTTATATAGAACGTCTTACCGCGGGTTGTTTTGTACCGGGGTATATAATGCTGTGGCACTACGGTCTCTCCTTTTATAAACAACTTCCAGATACCTGGAATATATTGAACCAACAGAAACAATGAAAGCAATACAAAATAAGAGCTGTATACATGCACACCTCCATCATAACCCAGATTTGCATGTGCTATATTGTACAACACGCCGGCAGTAAGGATGGCTCCAATTGCAGTGGTGGCTCTGAAAAAAGCAACGTTCCTATTGCTATCTCCAGTATCCCTAAAAGATCTGGTATTCTAAAGACAGTCCAACAGATTGCCAGTATAGTTTAAAGGGTGCATAATCGCCAAACTCAGTATGCAGGTTACTTACCGAGGGATAAGGCATTTGCATGGGGTAGAATTTTATCAATCCAAAAGCAATTAACCCTATGGCGATACGGTAACGAACCAATACGCGTAACCAATAATATAGTTTGTTATAATCCGCGACGGTACGCTTGCGAACGAAAAATGTCCATAAGACGCCGCCAATTATCGATGCCAGCAATAGAATGCCCCAGGTGGTATAGGAGGCAATTCCCCACCGGCCGCTCTCAGATTTTATTTCTATCAGTCCGGGCCTGGAACCGGCAAGCGAACCTAGCAATTTATAGAAAGAAAAATCTGAAAACAATTTAGTGTACCATTCGGGTTCTAAAGGAACAATGAGTAAGATGAAGAAGATAAACGCTATCCTGAAAGTAAATTTTTCAGAGCGGCTCCATAGTTGATCAACTGCTGAATGAGACAATGTTTGTGTAGCTGTGCTCATAATATTTTATTTAATAAATCCTGATAGGTTTTCGTCGTCCTGCGTCTAAAAGATAGGTCTTTGAATACCGCGCCAGGGCTATATGTAAAGAATCACCTTTATTATCTGCGCCGCGTGCATAAATAACACTATCAGCTATCCGGATATCCAGGTCGTACTTTTTAGTGTTCGTACTTTTTCAAATAGCTGTAAATGGTATCGGTTATTGCCGCCTGGCGAATAGGTATACCTGTAAAAATGCCGGCCGGCATTACCTATCTTGTCAAAATTCTTTAAAGAATCAGGGTGCCAAAGCAGTCGTGGTCTTGTACTGTCTATTATAACCGGCTCATTATTTTTAATGCTGATCGTATTCCAGGACTCAAATACTACATTTTGCCAGCGAACCGGATCTACCAGGGAATAAGGCAGCGTGTCTTTATTATAAACAAAAGATGACACGTTGTAATAACCCCTGGTGCCTTTTATACCGGCTTGGGGAGAATAAGGCAACTGCGAACTGGAGTAGGAACGATAAGCCCCTATGCCAAAAAAACAAATACCACTACAAAAGCAGCTCTCAACGCTTTCTTAGCCGTTGCACGTACAGCGGAGCTATTAGCCCAATATGGATCAGGTGTTGTTTTAACTCTTAAAAACAAGAGCGAATAAAACCTGGGGAAATCGTAGGAGAAAATAAAAACAGCCAGCAAGAGCAACAAAGAGCTATACACTTGTTCGCCGATATCAAATACAAAATTTGAGATCACGACATTAGACAGTACAGCGATCAATAAGCCTGAACCTATAGCAGCCGTTTTCCTGAACAGCAAAAGAATACCGCCCAGCAACTCCAGCAGCCCTATAGCTGGTACGTATCCTGCAAACGTAATAGACGTACTGAGATAATAGATTTTCCAGCTAAGAAAATCACCGTATTCCGTATGATAGTCACTTAAAGAAGGCCGCGGCAATTGCAGCGGCAACAACTTAATGATCCCGGTGGTAATAACCGCCAGCGCCAATCTCACCCTAACAAAAACTCTCAGGAAATAATAAAGGCGGTTATACTCCATAGTCTTCTTGTCCGCTATACTCCAAACTATGGTGCCCGCAACAGCAATAATCAGTGCGATCAACCAATTCCAGTATCCGTCGAAAGGATGATTGACACTCTGGCTTTCGGCAACAAAAGACGTGTTGTAAGTAAACAGTTGAAAAGCAGTTTCAAAACTAAAAGGTGCATTTTTAACGGACTCAAATAAAAGCCGGTCAAAGGGTATTGACAAAACAAGCAGGAAAATAAAAACCAGCCTGAAAGCAACTAGCGCTCCTTTTGTCCAGGGCTTATTAAATATGGGTTGAGACATAAGACAGATTATTGATCAGGTAATAAAAATCATTGCTGCTATTAGTTTCCATATCCCGGGTTCTGGGTTAAACTGCCATCTACCAATATTTGGGAATAAGGAATAGGAAGCAACAATTTGGTTGCATCGGTAATACCTAAAACAGCCTGTGCCCTTCCTGTTCTCACCAGGTCGTACCAACGATGATTTTCAAATGCAAACTCATAGCGGTTTTCATTTTCTATAGCGGTTAATAATTCGGGCGCAGTATTCAACGACAGTGAACCCAGGTTAGCCCTGTTCCTGATCTTATTGAGATCTTCCCTGGATCCCGTTATATCCGGAGTGGGCAAACTAGCCCTTGCCTCAGCCCTGATCAGGTATAATTCTGCCAGGCGAATAATATAAGCAGGGTCGGTCCCGTTGGTTCTGTAATACAGATTTCCATACCAGGTAGCAATGCCATTTGCCGGAACGTTGATCAGCAATTGCGTTCTGTCGCCCACTGTAGCCGCATTACTCAGTACAGTTGCAAATGCATCCGAAGGTCGTACCCAACCAATACCACCTCTTGATGAAGGCTGCCAGTTGTAAGCTTGGGTATTGGTAACAGTGGTATTATAATAAAGCTCAAAAATAGACTCGCGGGTATTAGATGCGTTGTTGGCAAAGAAAGTGCTGTAAGGCGTCAACAGACCATAGTTTTCTGTATCACCAATCAACCTGCCCGCATAATCGATAGCGGCAGCCCATTCCTTCAGGTATAAATGATAGCGGGCTCTTAAGGCCCATACTGTTTTTTTAGTAGCCCGTATGCGGTTAGTAGTTCCTGGCAACAGGGTCTCAGCTGCCTCCAGGTCTTTTAATATCTGGGCGTAGCTATCCTGAGCTGAGCTCCTGGCTACATTGGTAATACTACCGGCTGCTTGTGTAGGTTTAAGAATCAGCTGCACACCACCCCAGGTTCTTACCAGGTCAAAATAAGCCAACGCACGGAGAAAATAAGCTTCACCCGTAAGCTGGTTTCTCACCGCTTCTGTGAACGTAGTAGTGGTGTTTAAAGAAGGTACTTTGTCGATTACATTATTGGCCCTGTTAATAGTGTTGTAAATACTCGTCCAAACACTAGCCAGTGGACCTAAATCTGCTCTCACCGTATGTGTAGTTAATGTTTTATTTACGGCCTGGCTCCCGGTATACTGCACGTTATCACCAGACAGGTTTCCTAACAAAGGGAAATTATATCCATAATAATCGTTTGACTCTAATTGATTATAAATACCTCTCACCGCAGTTCTGGCAGAAGCTTCGTCTACAATGGTAACCTGGTCTGAGGTAGCGGTCTTGGGCTCAACATCCAGGAACTTTTTGCAGGAAGCGAGGAAACCAGAAACAATACTGAGCAGGAGGAAAGAATAGAGCGAATATTTTTTATGTTGCATATCAATAAACTGTTTTGTAATAAGAAAAAGCTAGAAGGTTACGTTGATGCCAAACTGGAAACTGCGGGGCTGCGGAGGCGTACCAAAGCCGCCAAGACCCTGTGCGTTAGGATTAGAGGTAACACTCGTTTCAGGATCACCGGTATATTTAGTCAGGATAAATAAATTAGATGCTACAACATATAAACGGACATTATTGAGCCTTATCCTGTCAACAAGAGATTCAGGCAGGCTATATCCAAGCGACAATTGCCTTAGTCTTAGGAACGAAGCATCTTCCAGGTAACGGCTATTCTGATCCAAAGTATAATTGTATCCGGCAGATGTCAATCTGGGCACGTCTGTTAAATCACCGGGTTTCTGCCATCTTTTCAACAATGTTGCATTGGCACCGGTGCCGGGGTTACGCTCCAGGAAAAAACGTTGCAGGTTGAGTGCGTAGCTTCCATACTGAAACGAAAAGAGCGCTCCCAGATCAAACTGCTTAAATCGTACCGTATTGGTTAAACCGCCATAGAACTTAGGATAGAAATTATGTAGTATTTTTCTGTCTTCAGCGGTAACCACACCATTTTCATCCTGACCATTAAATACAGGATTACCGGTTGCCGGATCCACATACAATTGCTCATATAACCAGAAAGAATTTAGAGAGTAACCTTCTTTTAATATCACCCAATCCCTGGTGTACTGCGTGATCTGGGTAGGTAATTTCTCAATCCTGTTCCGGTTACCCGAAATATTAAAGCTGGTTGTCCAGTTAAAATTTTGGTTCCTGATATTAGTTGAATTGATCGTTAGCTCATAACCCTTGTTGCTCACTTCTCCTACGTTAGCCCAGTAAACTGAAAATCCTGAGGAAGCGGGAACGGGTCTTTGCAACAGCAGGTCTGAAGTGTATTTATTATACACATCAAAAGTAATATTCAGGCGGTCTTTGAAAAAGAGGCATCTAAACCAAGGCTGGTTTGTGCCGTTTTTTCCCAGCGCAGGTCATCATTACCCAACTGCAGTGGGCCAATGCCTGCCAAAGGAGTACCCGACACATCCGCATAAGGACTTCCACCCGACCACAAACCCCTGGCCGCAAAATCATCAATTCCTGCCTGGTTACCCGTAATGCCATAAGAAGCTCTCAGCTTCAGATCGCTGATCCAGGATACATCAAGCAGGAAGTTTTCTTTCTTTAACCTCCAGGAGGCACCGATTGCCGGGAAATACCCTCTGCGGTTGTTCTTACCAAATTTGGAAGACGCATCTGACCTGAAGCTTGCCTCAGCAAAATATTTATCTTCAAAGGAATAACCGATACGACCAAAATAAGAAGCAATAGAGTGTTTGGTCCAGCGATCACTTGCCAGTGTTGAAGCGGCGGAAGAAATGAGTTTGTAGTTGGAGTTAGCAAAACCATTGCCTTCCGCGTAAGTATATTTCAACGTATTGCTCTGTAAGGTATTCCCCAACAACACCGTAATATTGTGTGCATCAAATTTCCTGTTATAAGTTAATACCTGCTCATTGATCCAGGCATTATTTTGCGTTACCGATTCAATAGCCTTTCCATTAACCGCAGATCCTATAGAAGTTGCACTATTCCAGTATTGATATTCATCATACAAATTATAATCAGTGCTGATGCTCGATTTAAACTTCAATCCTTCCAGTATATTAAATTCGGCAAATGCGCTTCCCACATAGCGAAGGCTGACGGTGTTCACATCATAATTATCAACCAATGAATAAGTATTTTCCAAACCAATTAGTGCCCCTGATGCATCATGCGTTGAACTATAAGTAGAGCCGGTTATAGCCGATCCCCATAATCGCCCTTGAGGACCGTCGCCCAAACGGGCCTGGTTCCGGTAGCTTCGGGAAATACTGTTGGTAAGACCTATCTTCACCTTTTTCGATAACTGCTGATCAAAATTAAACTTGATGCTGGCCCGGTTAAAACCAATCACTTTAAAGAAGGCATCCTGGTCGGTATAACCTGCACCCAGGTAATACCTTGAGTTGTTGCTTCCTCCCTGGATACCGATATTATAATCCTGTATATATCCTTTTCTTAATAAAAAAGCTAAACGATCATAGGTCTGCTGATCTTCAGGTGCGCCCAGGCCACCCTGCGAAACAGGCCTGAAGGGGCTTTGAGCTGCCTGACCAGAATTCACCCAATACTCATTTACCAGCGTTGCTGCTTCCGGTCCGGATATCAGGTCGGGCAATACCGACTTATCTGCCTCCACCCAGCCATTGGAAACATTAATATCAACCTTGGTTTTGCTTGCGTAACTTCCTTTTTGGTTGTTACGATCACTACGCCGTTAGCACCACGGGAACCATAGATAGCCGTTGCCGAAGCATCCTTCAGCAACTCTATCGACTCAATATCCGCAGGGTTAATATCCGCTAAGGGAGAACTGCTCCTACCTCCCAGGTTGGTAGTTTGCAAACTGGTGTTATTTAAGAACACCCCGTCTATAATATATAAAGGATCGCTGCTTGAATTAATGGAAGTAGTTCCCCTCAGGCGCAGGAAAATACTTTCACCGGGAACACCCGAGTTGGTAATTACCTGCAAGCCTGCCGCCTTACCCTGTATCTGCGCGTCAAAGCTGGCTACGGGTATTTTATTTACTTCACCTGCATTGATTTTGGCAATAGACCCTACCACATCTGACCGGCGCTGGGTACCATATCCCACCACCACTACATCATCCAGCTGGCTTTTGGCCGGGGTGAGTTTTACATGTATAGGCGAACCATTGGCTAAAACAATTTTCTTTTCATAACCCACAAAGTTATAATGATATTATAAGGAAATTTTTGCCCGGTACGTAGTTCAAACTGCCCCCTGGCGTTAGTGGTAGTTTGGTTGGTCACACCTTCAATAGCAATATTAGCGCCCTCTAAAGGCTGATTCGTAATTTCATCTGCTACGGTACCTTCCAGTATAGAATTAACGGTAGGTGGATTTTGTGCCCTTAATAAAGGGGTAACGAAAAGAAATAGTACACAAAATAGTATACCATAAGAAGAAATGTTTGTTTGATTGCTCATTTTTTTGAATAGTTGGTTGCCCGGTTGGCTATAGACATAGCAATCCCACCGGCAACTGATGCACGTTTTAATGAATTACTTATAGTAAGGCTATTGCAAAAAAATCCTACTGAATATTCATCGTTATTGAGTTTTACAAACCCAATCAACGAAGAACACTGCTTAGGATAGCCTTACCTTAAAGTGATGATGATGGAAATAACGAGAAACAGTTAGCTACAACAACAGCATAAAGAAGATGAAGTAACTGACGACTCTAATGAATTTGCAGCCATCTTATAGAGAAAAAGACGGCCTGTTGTGTACCACACATAGTTTCCTGACTGGTTCATTTTTTTTAGTTTAGATTCTTGCTGCTGGTGGTTAACAGCAAATAGTCTATTATTTTAGTAGACAAAAATATTAAACTTTTTGTTTCTACCAAATTTTAAATGAGGCTTTTACAATTATTGTTCTGAAAAGCACTCCGGGGCCTCATTACAAATGATTAACACACCTCTTTAACACGATCATAAAAAATGTCTATGTTTTTCGGTGCACAATCCATGTAGCTGTACAGTTTTCTTATCATATTTACATAATAAGGATCTCAATTGCTATCGACCATCAACACAAATTCAACCAACCAGGCAAGATATTTTACCGGGGACTGGCATTAGAAAAGCCGGACAGGACCGCTGAAGCCGGGCAAAATTTCAGAAGTTGATTAACTATGCAAGAGATTACGAAAATGATACCATCCGTATTGATTTTTCCCGGTGTCGTTGCCCGATCTGACGATCTTTTATGACGACCTGGATATCAAAAATAAGCTTGTCATTAACTGGCGGCATTGGGACATTTAGGTCTTGATCATTCAGCGGAAGCACTGAAGTATTTCAATCAGGTAAAAGTGCAGGCCCCCTGTCACCTGGGAGCTTTTATACACGCTACTCAGCCGGAAGTTGCCGCTTTATAAAAATCTTTTCCGTTTACGGTAGTGTAGTGGCGACTCTCCCATGTACTTACTAAACAAACGTGAAAAATAGAACGGATCTTCCAGGCCCAATGTATAACAAAGTTCTTTTACGGGCATGTCGGTAAACTCCAGGTACTGACACGCCCTTTGAATTTTTAAATGATTAAAATATTCTAATGGAGAATGACCCGTTTTATTTTTGAACATAGCCGAGAAATGAGAGGAAGACATGTGTATCAGTGAGGCTAGATCTTTTAATGCTACCGTTTCCATAATATGCTCCTGCATGTATTCAACAACGATATCAATCTTGCTTTTTCCTCCTGGTAGGGCGGATTTAGAAATTGCGGGAAACAGAAAGTACCCAGGTAACTTGAAAACATCATATTCAGGTAAAACAGGTGATCTACACTATACCCCGACTCCAACGTGCGGTAGATATCGTCAAAAAGTATGGTTCGTTTTTCATTGTAAATAGCGCTGCCCACATGATGAATACAATTCTTTAACAGCAGTTCTATGAAATTACCGGAAGATACTCCATTAAAATGTGCCCAGTAAATAGACCAGGGCTGGTCTTCATCAGCCCCGTACCGATGTTTCACATCAGCAGGTATCACCAGGTACTCCCCCTCTTTAATAGTTAGTTTATTACCTGCAATGATAGCCCATCCTTTACCTCCTGTACAATAGATCAGGATATGCTGGCTGCAACCATGCTCCCGCTCACGGAAATGAAAGGCTGCCCTTGGATAATAACCAATATCTGTTACATACAGGTTAGACAACAACTGCTGATCCTGGCAAACCCGGATCACCTGGCGAGGCAAAACAATTGCTTTCTGCCCTTTGAATCCATCCTTTTTTTAACAATATCAGTTTGACTTTTTCCAGGCATAATTGTAAGATGAAAGATGTACTAAAATACTTTATTAGTTATTCTCTACCAATTTCACCCAACACGCATCTCTGGCTCCGGTTGTCAAACGAAACGAGGCTGCCCCCGGTTGAATGACGCCCAGCTCTTCGTTCGTCAAAAAATCCCTGATAATATAGGATCTATTTTTCCATTTTAGTTTTTCCTGCAGGAAGACATATTCAAAAGATCGGGTAGTATCAAAGTTTATGATGGCGGCGCTAATGGTATCGCCTGGCAGGTAAAAGCTCAATTGCTGATCTTCGCTTAACCCGTCAGCCACTTTAAGTGGTTGAAATGCCCGGGGTTGCTCAAAATAAAGGCAAAGAGCAGGGTTATCTAAAAACAGAGATGCCCTCGCTCTTGTTATACTATCCCTGAAATCAGAACCATCGCCTAAGGCACTACCCATAACAGCCATTGTGATCAAACGCACTTTTACATCCTGTTCACTGATTGCATTATTCTTTTGAAACTGTTTCATTACCGATACATCCATATTGGTAAAGGGCCATAAGCTTCCCTGCATCCATCCCAAATGCGAAGAGCTGATCATGGAAGCGGCTGTACTACCATAATGCGGAAAACCTTTCTGGTCATTTCTTAAATGCGAATAAACATCAGTAGAGAGAAAACGAATATGAGTATACTGACTGGGGAAAGTGGGTGATATAGCCTGTGTAATAAATACGTCCGGTCCGAGTATCGAATCGATCAATTTCTTTAACATACTCATTCCTTGATTGTAAGCCTGCAATCCTGAGCGCGTGTTCGGGTCATACCGGCTGGTCGATTCTAGTGCACCTGCTGTAAGGAAATCGATCTTTAAAAATCGTGCACCAATGGCTTTCGCCTTTTCTAATTCGCCTATGATACGTTTACGGGTTGCCGGGTGAGTGGGATCAAGCGGAAATGCACCAAATTCTCCATCCTTGTATACAATCGTTTTGCCGTTGTTGTCTTTCAATGTCACATCGCGTATATAGTCATCGGTATACTGCAGTTTGTCTTTTTCTACAGAAGATTTCCAGGTCCATACTGCAAACGGAATAAAATAAAAACCCAGCTCCTGGTTATTTTGTATACAATGCTCCCTGATTGACTTCAACACATCTTTATTGTAAATACCCTGATCATAAGAGTCGATGCTCATGTACACTTTTTTGTTAGCGGAAAAATGCTTTAAAGAAGCGATATAGTCTGATATCGCCAGTACCCCATCAGGCATCATCCGCTTTTCATATCCCAAAACGCCTTCCACACCAAAGCTATTCCAATAAAATGGAGCGTTCGAACTCCATTTTAACGAGACGTTTAGCTTTTGGTTCACTTTCCCGTAAGCTTCAAAAGCTGCTGTGCGGTTCTTTAAACCACAAACAAAAATCTCCGGACCTACAACTGTCTTGCCCACCATCGAACCATGTGCTACCATATCATGAGTACCGTCGTTACCACCATATTCAGCCGGCAATGAACTATTATCGGGTGTAGCGGTACCGCCATAAACAATAAATGAATCAAGCCGGTTTTTTTGAGCAGATAATATATACTGTATACCCGTCTTCCAGAAATCATGGGTAACAGCGCCAACCACCAACCCCGAAAGCTGTTCTGCATCATATAAAGAAGAAAAGCTGTAACCCACACCCCGAACCGTTTCCGGCTTCCATTTAGCCGTCAATACTTTGGTCCAGTTGTCATTATCAAAGGGCATATCCAGTACCCGGGGCTCGTTTCCCTTTACAAAGCCCGCTCCACCATGTAGTTTTGTCATCACCAAGGGGCTCATGTAGTTTACAGTCAACACCTCATTCTTTAAACTGGTAGCTGTAAGCCCTACCACAAAAAACGGCTGTGCCGTATAAACAGCAACAGACTGCACCAGCTTTAGCCCTATGCCCGGCTTTTGGTGCACTATATTTATCCGCTGTCCCCTTCCTATGGCATCATTGATCGATTGCACCTTAATTTCATGCTGTGTAAACTGATCACTGCTAAACATTTGCCCTCCAGGTTCCTTTATCATCGCCGTTGCGTGCTTCAGAAAGCTGCCGTCTTGAAAAAAATAGCTACTCTTACCTTCTTTCTTATCAATCACTACCCGGTAAAAAGGCGATTGGATCACCATACTATCTTTGAAATTCCGGAAAGTTTGTGCAGATACCCTATCCTGGATAACCAGCAGCAATAAACTAAGCAACAGCCATTTATTTGTTTTTTTCATATCATTTATTTTGCAAGCATGCCCTGAGCCAGGCATTCTCAAAAATGAGTAAAAGCTCATTAAATCGGATAGACAATCGTCCGCTTTCGCTGGATAATTATCTGCAAAATAAAAAAATTATACTAATAGAATAGTATAGTATAATTTTGAAAAAGAGCAGCATAGTAATGTACTGTTGCTATAATAACAATTGCCATGCAAACCGTATACGATCATATCAGGGAAATGGAGCATATTTCCGGGCTATCCAAACATGAACAATTCGTTCAGGGATTTCTAAATGCCGTAGATAACAAGGCCATTTCTAAAGGAGATATGCTTCCTTCTGTCAACAATTTAATTACTGAGTTAGGATTTGCCCGCGAAACCATTGCCAAAGCTTATAAGGAGCTGATCAGCCGTGGCATAGTAGAATCCAAAAACAGGATAGGCTTTTTTCTGGCGAAGGAAAATACCCGCAGCCAGCTCAGAATTGCATTGATCATCTTCGCTTTCGATAGTTTCCAGGAAGTATTTTATAAAACCTTCAGAAATCGCCTGGGTAAACAAACGCATATTGATATCTTTTTCCATCACAATAATATCGACGTTTTCGAAAGCATTATTGACCGGGTACGTGGCAAGTATAATATGTATGTGGTAGCGCCCATTCCACATAAAAATCAGGAGCCATCCTCAACTCTTTACCTAAGGATAAATTCCTGATGATTGACCGGCATTTGCCCCTGGCTAATGATGTTTCTCATGTCACCCAGGAGTTTTATCATTCATCGTATGCTGCATTTGCCCAGCTGGCCCCCGCTATCAAGAGTTTTAAAAAAATGCTGTATTATCATCGGCCCAATTCAGATACACCTGAAGAAATCCTCCAGGCATTTCAACAATTTGTAAAAGATTTTAAAGTCAGGCACGCTATACTGCCCGAATATATTCCAGGGTCCATTGAAGCCGGCTATGTATATTTCACTATCAATAATGCAGAGCTATGGATGATGTTAAAGGACGCCAAGCATAAAAAGCTAAAACTTGGGAAGGATCTTGGTATATTATCGCATAATGATGAAATTGTAAAAGAGATCATATTTGACGGTATTACCACCTATTCTACCAGTTTTGAAACGATGGCGGAAAGAGCAGCGGAGTTTATTCTTCATCGCAAAAAATACAGGAAACAATTCCCACGGTTCTGATCAGGCGAGGTTCTCTTTAATTTATAAACTCTAACTATGTTTATCAGCTTTTTCCTCTTACTGGTAATTGCTGCAGCAGTTTCGGTATATACTACCCGGAAGCAAAGCAAAACGACCGTTGGTCATTACCTGGGAAGCAGAAGCCTTAATTTCTGGATGGTGGGCTGCTCACTCTTTTTAACCAATATGAGCGCCAACCAGTTCGTAGGCGAAAACGAATTTGTGTACACTACCAATATGACGGTTATGTGCTGGGGCATGAGCTCTATATTGGCGATGATACTGGTGTCGGAGTTTTTAATGCCGGTGTATCTCCGAATCGGAGCGATGACTACTCCCGATTTCCTGGGAATCAGGTTTGACAAACAAACACAGCGGCTGGTATCCATTATCTTTCTTTTAAGCTATGCGATCAACCTGGTTCCAGCGGTGCTCTATGGATGTGCTGTAGCTATGAATGGTATTTTTCAGCTAGACACTTTATTGGGCCTCGACTATTTCACTACTATCAGGTTGCTGGTAGCTTTTATTGGTGTAACGGGTTGCCTGTACGCCATACTAGGTGGACTAAAAGCTATTACTATTAATGATATAGTACAAGGGATCAGCATGGTAGCAGGCGGCATACTGATCACCTGGGTTGGATTAAAGTTTTTAGGAGACGGGAGTCTGACCGTTGGTGTTGACAAGCTTCTGGGCAATAACCGGGAGCATCTGAACGCCATAGGAAAACCTGGAACGCCGATACCCTTTGGCACACTATTCACAGGCATGCTCATCATTAATATCTATTACTGGGGCATGGAGCAATATATTGTTCAGCAGTCGCTGGCGGCGCGTAACCTGGCAGAAAGCCAAAAAGGTATTTCCCTGGCCTGTGTTGGAAAACTATTTGCACCAATCCTTTTAAATGTACCGGGACTCATAGCCTTACAGCTATACCCTGGTTTGGAAAAACACCACGCAGGTTTTTCCCAAAATGGTTACAGGCACGTTACCTCCACTCATTACAGGTCTTATTGCGGCAATTGTGTTTGGCGGAGCCTTAAGCACTTTCAACGCTGGCCTGAACAGTATCGGCACGTTATTTACGATGAATCTTTATAAACCCTGGCTGGAAAAAGAAACTATGTAATTAACGACAAAAAACTGGTGCAAAGAGGAAGACTCATCCAGTTAGGGATTACATTAACTGCTATTATCTTCTCTCCTATATCATGTTTTTTAGCGGTGGCTTTTACAGCTACCTGCAAAAGGTAGCCAGCTATTTTAGTGTACCGGTATTCACCATTATGCTGGTAGGTTTGATAACCCGTAAAGTGCCGGCCATAGCGGCTAAAGCAGGACTGATCTTCTTCGTATCTACTTATATCGCTACCCAGCTGTTCGTTGATACCGGCCTTCATTATCTTCATATACTGGCGATACTATTTATAGTAACCAGCCTGCTTATGTTGTTAATAGGCCGATGGATGCCCCGCGAACACCCCTTTGTCATAGAGAATCACGCCAAAGTGAATCTTACTCCCTGGAAGCAGCGGTATATCTACTATTTTTTGCTGATTGCTTTAATGACCGGAATGTTCTTTCTTTTTCGCCCCTGGGTATTGCAAAATAAGCATTGCGAAGCGCACAGAGAATTGTACATTCTTTTCATAAAAATGTCTATTGTACCAGCCGCAGGTTCATGATAATTTAGCCATCCTGATTGAAATGTAGATAAATCCAAAAAAATTTGTTTGTAAAAAATTAAATATTAATTTTGGTATAGTATAGTATAGTACAGATTGCTTTTTACTGATTTGCTTGACTCACTTTTTTAATAATTGCTTAAAATGAATAACCGATTGCCTTGTATTTCGGGAGGGAAACGAAACTCCTTTCTATGCCGTACCTGGATGCTGGTAGCTTTGCTTTTAGCCTGCTGCCTGGCCCAGGCGCAAACCAGACCGATCATTGGAACCGTAAGAGATAGTTCGGGAAAAATGATGGACGGCGTTAATATTATCATCTCAAACAAACAAAAGGTTGGAACAGCAACCGACAAAAACGGACGTTTTGTACTGGACGTAAATGACGGCGACTCTTTGCGCTTTTCCTACGTTGGGTTTTCGGATGAAACGGCCTATGTTACAGTAGACACCAAGAGTATAGACATCCTCATGACTCAAACGGTATTCCAGGCGGGTGATGAAGTAGTAGTTACTGCTTTCGGACGAAAAGAAAGAAAAGAAGCAGTGGTTGGGTCAGTGACCACCATACAGCCGGGAGAATTGAAAATACCTGCAAGTAACTTAACGAATGCAATGGCGGGGAAAATAGCCGGTGTTATCTCTTTTCAGCGGGGAGGCCAGCCGGGGCTCGACAATTCTAACTTTTTTATCCGCGGCGTAACCACTTTGGGATATAGTGCGAGCCCGCTTATACTGGTAGATAATATAGAACTATCAGCGAATGACCTCGCACGTTTGCAGGTGGATGATATTGCCAGCTTCTCTATTTTAAAGGATGCGAGCGCCGCAGCGCTGTATGGTGCCAGAGGCGCCAATGGCGTTATTTTGGTTACTACAAAAGATGGTAAAATGGGTAAGGCAAAAGTGGACCTGCGTGTTGAAACAGCGTACTCCATGCCTACAAAAAGTTTAGAGTTGGCCGACCCTATCAGTTATATGAAGCTATACAACGAAGCACTGATCACGAGAAATCCCCTGGCAACACCCCGGTATGATCAAAATAAGATACAGGGCACTCAGAATACTCTTAACGGAGCAGGTGGAGCAAATCCCTATGTATATCCTGCTGTAGACTGGATGGATGAACTGTTTAAAGACAGAACAACCACACAGAGGGCGAATTTTAGTGTAAGTGGCGGAAATACCAATGCGAAATACTATATAGCCGGGTCCTATTCAAACGATAACGGTATACTAAAAGTAAATCCTGTCAATAATTTCAACTCAGGAATGAAATTTGAGAATTACCAGCTCAGGGCCAATACGGGTCTGAAAATCACCAATACTACGGATGTAAACGTTAGGTTATGGGGTAATTTTAACGATTACATAGGTCCTATTTCTAACCAGGGTTCTTCTTTTGCCACAGATCTTTATTCCCAGGTATTACATGCCAACCCGGTTGATTTTCCAGCTTACTATTTACCTGATAGTGCTAACCGTAATACCAGGCATATCCTTTTTGGCAACAATATAACTAACACTGGAAGCCTGCAAAACAATCCGTATGCTTCATTAATGTATGGATACAAGAGCTTTAACGAATCTCGCATGTCCGCCCAGTTTGAGCTCAACCAAAAATTAAGTTTTATAACCCCGGGTCTCGTTTTCTCGGGTTTGTTCAGCACCAACCGGTACGCTTATTCAGATGTAAGTCGCAATTACCTGCCCTTCTACTATTCGCTTCAACGATACGATCTGCAAACCGGCAGTTATGCACTAAACTGGCTTAATAACCAGCCAGGACAGGCTCAGGAATTTCTGAATTTCAACCCGGGTGGTAAAAGTGTAAATACCTATTTGTATATGCAGGGTAGATTAGACTACGACAAACGTTTCGAAGATCATAATGTAACTGCCTCCCTCGTTGGTACCAGGCAACAAACCATCAATCCCAACGCCAATGATCCGTTAACGAACGCCCCTTCATTACTCTATTCATTACCTTTCAGAAACTTAGGATTTTCAGGAAGGGCAGGCTACTCGTATAGTAATAAGTATTTCTTTGAGTTCAACTTTGGATATAATGGGTCAGAGCGCTTTGCGGCAGATCATCGCTGGGGTTTCTTCCCAACAGTAGGCGCCGGCTGGGTTGTATCAAATGAAAAGTTCTGGAGTGAAAATATTTCTAAAGTAATAACCAGGCTGAAGCTGCGCGGTAGCTACGGAATGGTGGGTAACGACAATATAGGGAGTCAAAGATTCTTTTACCTATCCAGCGTACAGCCTAATGGCGGCCCGGGCGCCGTCTTTGGAACCAATAACTCTATCGGAAAAAATGGTACCGCAATTTACGCATATCCTAATCCTGATGTAACCTGGGAAAAATCAAAAAAATCAAATTTAGCCGCCGAGATCACCTTCTTTGACAAGCTGAATATAGTAGCGGAAGTATACCAGGAAAACCGGTATGATATCCTTATCAGGAGAGGATATATACCCATTACAGTTGGTATTGAGGGCTCAGCCAACAACAACCTCCAATCAAACCTCGGAACAGCTTCTTCAAAAGGTATTGATTTAAACGTCAACTACAAACAAACGATCAGTAAAGATTTATGGGCTTCTGTGTTGGGCAATTTAACCTGGACCTCCAATAAAGTTGGACACTGGGAAGAGCCCGAATACAGGTACAATTATCGTTTTTACTCGGGGCAGCCCATTGGTCAACCCTTTGGATACATTGCTGAGCGTCTTTTTGTAGATGACAAAGAAGCTGCCAACTCTCCTATACAGCAATTTGGCAATACACTTCCTATGGGCGGTGATATTAAATACCGCGACATTAACGGAGACGGTATTATCAACCAGGACGACCAGGTACCTATCGGGTTACCTTCTACACCGCAGGTTATTTATGGATTTGGATTTTCGATTGGATATAAAATGTTTGACATCAGTGCATTCTTCCAGGGGTCGGCCAGATCATCATTCTTCATAGACCCGTCCTCCGCTACAGATTTTGGAAGCGGACGCTTTGGTACCGCTCCTTTCGCCAACAATGCACAAATACTACAGGCATACGCAGATAATCATTGGTCTGAAGAGAACCAAAACCTGTATGCCTTATGGCCCAGGTTGTCTGTAATAGACATTCCTAATAACCAGCAACAAAGTACCTGGTGGCTCAGAGATGGCACTTTCCTGAGATTAAAGTCTTTGGAAGCCGGTGTCACCATGCCACGTAACTGGTCCAAAAAAGTTTTCATGGATGATGTGAGGCTCTACTTCAGCGGACTAAACCTTATTACCTTCAGCAAATTTAAACTATGGGATGTAGAGCAGGCGGGCAACGGCTTTGCCTATCCTATCCAGAAGGTATACAACCTTGGGCTTAAACTCAACTTCTAATTTCTACTTAAAGAATACACAATGAAAGTCCTTTTAAGTTATATCACGATTGCTATATTCCTGCTATCAGCACCGTCCTGTGGTAAGTATCTCGATGTGATTCCCGATAATGTAGCCACACTGAGCAGTTCATTTTCTAATGCCAATGAAACAGAAGCTTATCTATTTGGTTGCTATTCCAATTTGCAGCAGTTGGCAGACATTAGGCGCAATGCAGGATTTACATCCTCAGGGGAAGTATTATTTCCTGTAAATATGCAGGACCAAACCACATTAGGCGGCGCAGGCGGCGATGTAGGCTTTAACCTTATGCGCGGTTTACAAAACAGTGCTAATCCGGTTCTAAACTACTGGGATGGTTACAACATGGGATTAAAACTGTACGAATCCATCCGGATGTGTAACACTTTTATAGACAACATTAATGTGCCGCTGGACATACAAACTTTTCAGAAAACACGCTGGGTAGCTGAGGCAAAATTTTTAAAGGCCTACTACCACTACTGGCTGATCAGGATGTATGGTGCCATTCCTATTGCAGATAAAGCGATTGCCATTAATGCCACTACCCAGGAGGTGAGGCAGGAGCAACAACCTTTAGACTCCTGTTTTAATTATGTGGTGAACTTACTGGATGAAGCGGCGGCTGGTTTGCCACCGGCTATTCAGAATGCGGCAGCCGAAGCGGGCAGGGTTACATCGGCTATAGCAATGGCCGTCAAAGCAGAAGTATTAACCACCCAAGCCAGCCCCTTGTTTAACGGCAATCCTGATTATGCAGGGTTCAAAAGAAAGACGGAACTAATCTTTTCCCAACAGCAACAGACCCCGCTAAATGGCAGCGGGCGGCAGCTGCCTGTAAAGCAGCTATCGATGCAGCACAGGCTGCCGGCAATAGCTTCTACCAGTTACGTACAGTTGGCAATATTGTACGCATGTCTGATACTACCCGAAAATTGTTAACGCTTCAGGGTGCATTTGTTGACGGCTGGAACTCGGAGCAGGTATGGACCTTAAACCCTTATTTTGGCTGGCAATACATGGCTATGCCGAGAGTAACGTCCGAAGCTGCGGCTAATGTATTTGCTGTTTACTCTAACTTTTCGGTACCTATTGCAGAAAGTGAGATCTTTTATACAAATAATGGAGTTCCTATTAATGAAGACAAGAACTGGGATTTTCCTAACCGGTATAAAACGCAGACTGGAGATGACCAGCATTTTTACTATATAAGGAAAGGATATACCACCGCAAAGGGTAATTTTTTTAGAGAGCCCCGGTATTATGCCAGTGTTTCTTTTGATGGCGCCAACTGGTTTGGCTCCGGTACTACTGATGACCGGGTTTCGAACTATGTAAATGCCGTAGATGGTTTTGCCGCTCCACCTGACAGACTCCGGTATAATGCTACGGGATACTGGCCCAAAAACTGGTTTCTTACTTATCCGTTCCGGGACAAAACTCGGTATGGTTTCAATATCCCTGGACTTTTATGAGATTATCAGGTCTTTATCTTTTATATGCAGAATGTTTAAATGAAGCAAATGGACCTTCTAGCGAGGTTTACACACTCATTGACCAGATAAGAGCAAAGGCCGGATTGGAAGGCGTAGTAAATGCCTGGAGTAAATATTCAAGAACACCCGGAAAACCTAATACAAAAGACGGGCTTCGCCAGATCATTCACCAGGAAAGAAGAATTGAGCTTGCTTTTGAAGGACAGGCAGGATGGGACTTACGCAGATGGAAGGAACTACAGGCCGTATTATCTACTCCCTTCCAGGGATGGAGCGTTTTTAATAAAACCGTTAATGGCTACTATCAGCTTTCAACTGTATATCAGCCTTCCTTTGGGCTAAGAGATTACTTATTCCCTATACAGGATTATGATATGCTGGTCAACCCTAATCTTGTACAAACTCCTTATTGGTAACAGTTAAAATTCATATCCATGTTCACTACAAACAATAGCAAACTACTCATCCTTTTCCTCGGGATACTGTTTACACTTGTTGCCTGCCAAAAAGTAAGCGATTATAATGATACAGTATCGGGCGACACAACAAAGCCAGATCCGGTATCTAATGTAAAAGTGGTAAATTTTAACGGTGGCGCGTATATCACTTACACTTTACCCAAATCTGACAATATACTGTACGTACAGGCCAACTATAAGATCAATAATACGGCAAGCCGGCAAACCAAATCATCTTACTACTCTGATAGCATTACGGTGAGTGGCTTTGCCGAAAGTAAAGAGTACCAGGTGGTATTGAGAACCGTAAGCCGGGCTAATGTATCCTCAGATTCCATCGTTGTTACGGTACGTCCTGATACCCCACCCTATTTATTGGCATTACCCACCGTATCGATGAGAAATGATTTCGGAGGCGTAAAAATAGACGTGGTAAACAAACTCAAAGCCAACATCGGTATTATAACCATTGCACAGGATGCGACTACCAGGCAACTGGAGATTGTAAATCAGAACTATACCAATTCTGACTCTATTAGTTATAGCCTGCGCGGATACGACACCATTCCCAAGCAGTTTGGTATTTATGTAACAGATCAGTGGGGAAATATTTCCGACACTGTTTTCTCTACTATAAAGCCTATTTATGAAACGTTGATAGACAAATCCCGCTTCAGTGAATACCGTTTGCCTTCAGATGCAAGAACAGGATTTGGCTGGGTAATGTCTAACCTGTGGAACGGCAATACCGGCTCACCCGGTTATCATACGGAGCAACCCATTCAACCTTTGGTTTGGCCGGCCACCATTACCTTCGACATAGGGCAAAGCGCCAAGCTAAGTCGATATACCATTTGGAACAGGGGTATTGACGGAAGCGGCAACTGGCTATGGCAGGCAGGAGCCCCCTCACCTGGGTATTATGGGGTAGAACTTCTACGCCAACCGACGAGACCTTACCCAATGCAGATAACCTGCCTGCAGTAGGACAAGCAACTGCCAATGGCTGGATCAATCTCGGTTACTTCAGGTTAAAAGATAAACCGTCCGGTTTACCCAATCCGCAATATACCGATGCGGATCTGCAGTTCTGGAATGCCGGGTTCAGTTATGACTTTTCGCTGGACTTACCTAAAGTGCGTTATATAAGACTCCAGTGTTTACAGAATGTATCCCTAACTAACAATTTTTTCAATATTGCCGAACTGTCATTTTGGGGAGATCCCAGGTAACGCATTGATTGACTACAAATTTTATTGTCATGAACAAACAAAAATATATACCGGCTGGGCCGTAGCAATATTACTATTAAGTTTTGCAGCCTGCAGCACCGATCCTGACGACTTTAAATCTTTTTTAAACAATACTGAGATAAAATATCCCGGCAAAATCACCAACGCTTTTGCAAGACCAGGAAACAAAAGAGTCGTTTTAGGCTGGAACCCAAGCCCCGACCAGAGTATCAGCAAGTATGTAGTATTCTGGAACAATGGCTCCGATTCTCTGATAGTTCCGGCCAACACACATCGCCCCACAGACACCATACAAACCATCATAGCTAACCTCCAGGAGTATACTTATTCATTCTTTGTATACTCTTACGACGAGAAAGGTAACAGGTCTATACCAACAGAAATTTCAAATGCACGGGTATATGGATCTACTTATCAAAACAACCTTTATAACCGCCCGTTGGACGCCAGTCCTACCGGATTTGATAATGGGAATATATCCCGTTTAAAGATCAATTTCCTGGTACCTGACACCGTAAATATTACAACCCGAATTCGCTACACCAGCTTATCCGGAACAGAAAAAGATGCTTATATCAAAGCCGGAGATAATAGTATCATTATTCCTGACTATAAGATCGGTTCACGGGTTACCTATCAATCATACTATGCACCTAATAGTATAGCAATTGATACTTTTGCTACTAATTTTATAGATACCATTCCTGTTGCAACAGTGATAGCCGCCGATAAAAGTTTATTTAAAGAGCTATCGTTGTACGGAGATGGCCAATCCTGGGATGGCTCTTATGAGACTTCACTAAGGCAAATTTGGGATGGCGCAACATCGCCACAGGGATGGCAAAACTGTTTTCATAGCAATGGTAATAAATCACTGCCCTACCCTATCAGTTTCGATATGGGTGCTGTTTATAACAAGTTAAATGCTATGGAAATGATCGGAAGGGATTGCTGTCACAATCCTGTGGATTATGAAATTTGGGGAAGTAACAGTTTAACTGTACCTTCTCTCGAAGGAAACAATTCGAATTGGGCAACGCAAATGGCTGCAAGCGGATGGACTCTTTTGGCAGATGTACAAAGAACAGATAATGGAATAGCCCCGTATAAAACCACGTTGAAGAGCAATCCGCCACCAGTACGTTATATAAGGATCAGGATAAAAAAGTAGCCAGCGGAGACAGCCAGTATAGTAATATTACTCAGGTTACCTTTTGGAATGATTATGCACAATAAAACATTTACCCTTTAACTAACCGGATACATGCAAAGAACCTTTAGTACCGTTTTATTTTTAATTCTACTGTCGTCTGCCTTGCACGCTGAAATATGGCTGCCTAAAATCTTTACCAGCCATATGGTTTTGCAACGCGATCAACCCCTGACAATATGGGGTAAGGCAGGCAATAATGAGCCTATAAAAGTGAGCATTAACGGGCAGCAGGTATCTGCCTCTTCTAACTCGAACGGAGATTGGAAGATCATTTTAAAACCCATGCGCTGGGGCGGCCCCTATGATCTTACCATAACAAGTTCGGACGACAAGAAAGTTTTGCAAAATATATTAATCGGCGATGTATGGATCTGCAGCGGGCAATCCAATATGGAAATGCCAGTATCCGGCTGGTCTAAGGTAAATAACGCCGAACAGGAAATTGCGGCAGCCAATTATCCCAAAATCCGGTTATTTACTGTAGAAAAAGCCACCAGCTTTGTGCCTCAAAAAGATGTGGCCGGCGGACAATGGCTGGAATGCAGTTCAGCCAATATCCCTTCCTTTTCTGCGGTTGCTTATTTCTTTGGCAGAAAGATCAACCAGGATACGAAAATTCCTGTGGGGCTGATCAGCACTAATTGGGGAGGCACTAATATACAGGCATGGACCAGCTGGCCGGCAATTTCTGCCTTTGAGGGCTACAGTCATCTCGACCCGGTAAAAATGAAGCAAACTTTTGCAGAACAGGATGAAAGAAGAAAAGCATACAACCTGGCCCTGGAAACGGATCCGGGCAGCAAAGAGGCCTGGTATAAGAATGATCAAACAGAGGGCTGGAATACCATACAAATGCCTTCCACATGGGAGGCGTCTGAAATTGGCAATACAGATGGCATTATCTGGTTCAGGAAAAGTTTTGAGCTGGACGCAGTTCCCTCCGATCAGAATATTCTTTTGCACCTGGGTGCTATTGATGATGCAGACTCAACCTATATTAATGGCATACTGGTGGGCAGCGACAATATATGGAACAAAAACCGGGTATACCCCATCAGCGCGTCTGTATTGAAACAAGGCAAAAACACCATCACCATAAAAATGATTGACGGAGCTGCACAGGGCGGTATGTTAGGGAAACCTGAAGATCTTTTTATAAGTATGGGTAACGAAAAGATCCCGGTTTCAGGAGCCTGGTATTATAAGCCTTCCGTTATCTCTAAACAGTATAATTTGATTGAGACAGGACCTAATGCCTTTCCTTCACAATTATTCAATGCCATGATCAGCCCGGTTACAGATCTTAAAATAAAGGGCGCTATATGGTACCAGGGAGAAGCAAATGTAAATGAAGCAGTACGCTACCAGCAATTATTTCCTGCTATGATAGCTGATTGGCGAAAAGCATGGGGGTATAATTTCCCCTTTATATGGGTGCAGCTGGCTAATTACCTGGAGCGAAAAAAGAACCCGCAGCCAGTGCCTGGGCCGAGCTAAGAGCTGCGCAGCACCAAACACTTTCTATTCCTAATACAGGTGAAGCATTGGCAATCGATATCGGCGAAGCCAATGATATACACCCCCGCAACAAGCAGGATGTAGGTATACGGCTTGCTTTAGCAGCTGAAAAAATTACTTACGGCAAAAATATAGTTGCATCAGGGCCTGTGTTCACTTCTGCAAAAACAGATGGCGACAAGATCATACTCAGCTTTAAGCATACAGGTGGTGGCCTGGTTGCAAAAAATGGAAAGTTAAGGGGCTTTGCAATTGCCGGAGCCGATCAGCAATTTGTTTGGGCCGAAGCAACAATAACCGGCGATAAAGTAATAGTGAGCAGCCCCTCGATGAAATACCCGGTGGCGGTGCGTTATGCCTGGGCAGACAATCCCGATGCAAGTTTATATAATAAGCAAAACCTGCCGGCATCTCCCTTCCGTACAGATAACTGGCCATTGACCACGGCTGGCTGGAAGAAATTTTAGTAACCTCATAAATGTTCAAACAGTATATTGATGAAATATATAACAAGAACCAGTGTTTTCATTGTAGCATTTTTTATCGCTAGCAACAATAGTTTCGCCCAAACCAATAAAGGCCTGAAGTTGTGGTATGACCGGCCGGCGGCCGTATGGGAAGAGACCCTGCCTCTTGGTAATGGCCGTTTAGGTATGATGCCCGATGGTGGTATCGCCAAAGAAAATATTGTATTGAATGATATAACGCTTTGGTCTGGATCAGAACAGGATGCCAATAATTACGAAGCCAATCAATACCTACCTGAAATCAGGAAAATGCTGGCAGCCGGTAAAAACGACGATGCACAGGACCTGATCAATAAACATTTTATTTGTAAAGGACCCGGATCGGGTGGTAAACAATGGGGTTGTTTCCAGGTGTTGGGAAACCTCACAATCAATTATCATTATAATCAATCTAACACAAGCACAACTGATTATTACCGGTCCTTGCAATTGGACCAGGCCCTGGCTACAACAAGCTTCAAAACGGGTGGCGTAACTTATACAAGAGAATATATCACCAGCTTTGGAACAGATGTGGGCATTATCAAACTAACCAGCAGTAAACCCGGCGCCCTAAACTTTTCATTCAGTTTATCAAGACCTGAACGATTCAACGTAAAAGTAAAAGATCAGATTGTTGGTATATATGGACAATTGGATAATGGTACCGATGGCAAAGGCATGCAATATATGGCGCTGGCTTCGGTGAAGCTGTCGGGCGGTGGATCGGTTAACACAAGCGATAAAGAGGTATCGGTAGCCAATGCTACTACAGCTTACATCTACGTATCTATGGGTACTGATTTCAAAAACCCCGGATTTGAAAGTAAAACCCGGCAGTTATTGCAAACTGCCATGAGTAAAAACTATCTGTCAGAAAAAACGATTCATACCCAGAATTTTCGAAAACTTTTTAACCGTTTCTCTCTAAGCCTGGGTGCCGGTGAGAACAGTAGCTTATCTACTGATAAAAGATTAGATCTTTTCTATAAGAATCCGCAGAGCGACAACGCCTTGCCCGTTCTGTTTTTGCAATACGGACGGTATCTTAGCATCAGCAGCACCCGTGTAGGGCTGTTACCTCCCAACCTGCAGGGGCTTTGGGCCAACCAGGTCAATACACCCTGGAACGGCGATTATCATTTAGATATTAATGTGGAAATGAATCACTGGCACCTGGAGGCAGCCAACTTATCGGAGCTGAACCTACCCCTTGCCGAGCTGGTAAAAGGCCTGGTGAAGAATGGGGAGCGCACTGCCAAAGCTTATTACAATGCCAACGGATGGATTGCTCATGTAATCACCAATGTTTGGGGCTTTACAGAACCCGGGGAGAGCGCTTCCTGGGGTATTGCCAATTCCGGTTCGGGATGGCTATGTGAAAATCTTTGGGCTCATTATGCTTATACAAAAGACAAAAAATACTTAAAAGATATTTACCCGGTTTTAAAAGGCTCAGCACTTTTTTACCGGGATGCATTGGTTACGGACCCTAAAACCAAATGGCTGGTTACGGCGCCTTCGGTATCACCCGAAAATACTTTTGTATTGAACGGTAAACATGTTAATGTTTGCATGGGACCTACTATCGATAACCAGATCACCCGGGAGCTTTTTAACAATGTGATTGAAGCATCGAAGATCCTGAATGTTGATGCAGCATTCAGAGCTGACCTTACCCAAAAGCTAAAACAGATCCCGCCGGCCGGACGTATTGCCAGCGATGGAAGAATTATGGAATGGCTGGAGGAGTATAAAGAGGCAGATCCGCAGCACCGCCATATTTCTCATTTATGGGGACTTTATCCCGGCTCTTCGATCACTGCCAATAAAACACCTCAACTGATGGAAGCAGCCAAAAAAACTTTAGAAGTTAGAGGCGATGATGGACCGAGCTGGGCAATTACCCACAAGCAACTGTTTTGGGCGCGTTTACATGATGGAGAAAGAGCCTTTAAATTGTTGAAAGAAGTTTTACGCCCAACTTTAAAAACAGACATCAATTATGGCGCCGGTGGCGGTGTTTATCCGAACCTGCTTTCAGCAGGACCTCCCTTCCAGATTGACGGTAACTTTGGAGGAAGTGCCGGTATACTGGAAATGTTGCTGCAAAGTCATGACGGCTATATCGAACTATTGCCTTCCATTCCTGAGATCTGGAAAAAGCAGGGGTCTATAAAAGGTATTAAGGCCCAGAATAATATCACCATCGATATGCAATGGGTTAACGGAAAAGTAACCAACTATAAACTTTATGCGCCTGTTAAGCAACAGGTAAAACTAAAAGTAAACGGGCAGATAATTAATGCAACCACTATTGCACGATAATTTACTTAATACACTATTTATAAAAAACAGGATATGAGATTTGCTTTGAAAGGTTTGTGGACAGTAATAGTATGTGTAGTATCAATGCCGCATTGGCACAGGAACAGATCATTCCGGTAACAACAGCAGAGAATGCTATGGTATTGAAAGTGGACCAGCAAAAAAACTTTCCATGTTATACTATGGAAAAAAACTTAACAGTATTAATGAGTATGCTTTAATTACAAATGCATACCGGCAAACGGCTGACTATACGGAAGTAGCCGATGCAGCCTATACCGCTTCCGGTTCCCGGAATTTACTGGAGCCTGCCATTACTGTAACGCATGCCGATGGTAACAATTCGCTCGATCTTCGCTATGTACAGCACGAGCAAAAAGACCTAGGTAATGGTGTCAGCCAGCTGTCCATTATATTGAAAGATCCGGTTTACAATTTCCAGGTAACCTTATTTTATAAGTCATACTTCAAACAGGATGTTGTTGAACAATGGGCCGTGATCAGGCATGCCGAGAAATCGAATGTAACCCTGCATAAATATGCATCGGCCAATCTCCATATAAAAGGCAAAAGCTTTTGGCTTACCCAGTATCATGGCGATTGGGCTAAAGAAATGCAGAGTGAAACCTCCAAGCTCACCCATGGCATTAAAACGCTGGACAGCAAACTGGGCACCAGGGCCAATTTATTTCAGCCTTCGGTGTTTATGGTATCGCTGGATCAGGCAGCAACTGAGGACGAAGGCACGGTTTTATATGGGGCGCTGGAATATAGCGGCAACTTCAAAACCGACCTGGAACTGGACTACCAGAATAACCTGCGTATTATATCGGGCATCAATAACTATGCTTCTGCTTACACTTTAAAACCCAACGAAGATTTTGTAACTCCGGGATTCTTATATACGTTATCTCACGAGGGCAAGGGAAGCGCCAGCCGTAAGCTACAGGATTGGGCACGCCATTACAAAGTGCTGGATGGTAAAAAAGACAGGCTTACTTTATTAAATAACTGGGAAGCCACTTATTTCGATTTTGACGAAACCAAGCTAAAGGAGCTCATAAAAGACACAAAAGAAACTAGGTGTAGATTTATTTCTTTTAGACGACGGCTGGTTCGCGAATAAATATCCCAGGAACGGTGATGTGGCCGGGTTAGGGGATTGGGAGCCTAATAAGAAAAAACTACCTAATGGTATCGGCACGCTGGTAAAAGAAGCAGCCAACAACCAGGTAAAATTCGGCATCTGGATTGAGCCCGAAATGGTCAATCCTAAAAGCGAATTGTATGAGCAGCATCCAGATTGGGTAGTAAAGCAACCGCAACGGGCAGAACATTATTTCAGGAATCAACTGGTACTGGACCTCAGTAATCCCAAGGTACAGAACTTTGTATTTCAAGTAGTAGATGACCTGTTCACACAAAACGGGGAACTGGCTTATATTAAATGGGATTGCAATGCCGTTATTTACAATGCCCACTCGGCTTATCTTAAAAACCAATCGCATTTTTATATTGAGTACATGCGTGGATTATACAATGTACTAAAGCGGATCAGAAGCAAATATCCTACAGTACCCATGATGCTTTGCTCTGGTGGTGGCGGTCGTGTAGATTACGGCGCACTGGAATACTTCACGGAGTTCTGGCCTAGCGACAACACCGATCCGCTGGAACGGATATTTATGCAATGGGAGTATTCTTACTTCTACCCTGCCATTACGAGCGCCAACCACGTAACCGACTGGGGTAAGCAACCCATTAAATTCAGAACAGATGTAGCCATGATGGGCAAACTTGGTTTTGATATCGTTGTAAAACATTTAAGCGAAAAAGATCTTCAATATTGCCAGGATGCAATCAAACAGTACAATACTTTTAAAGATATTGTATGGTTTGGTAATCAGTACCGGTTAGCTAACCCTACAGAAGGCGATATAGCATCGATGGCCTATATTAACGAGGATAAATCGAAAGGTGTTATTTTCAATTACCTGGTGAATAACCGGTATGGTTCAGGAAGTATTTATCCTGTTCGCCTCAAAGGTCTTAACCCGGCGGCAAAATACAAGATCACCGAAACTTGTTTATACCCGGGAACTAAAACGGCTATAGATGAATCAAAAACTTACAGTGGTGAATTTTTAATGACTATTGGCTTTAACCCGGTAGTGAATGCGCAAAGAACCAGTGTGGTGTTGAGGATTGAGAAGGCCGGATAAATTTCACTTTAAAATTCTTTTCTTTCATACCGCAGTTGGTGTTTTTCACCACTTCACTGGTGTCGTTCTGCCTGTTTCAATCAGGTGCTGCAAGCCTCATACAGTACACCACGTATACCAGCTTTTTTGAGATAGAAGTTCATGCCGCAGTTGGTGTTTTTCACCAATTGCACTGGTCGTTCAGCCAGTTTCAATAAGTGGCAGCAAGCCTGATGCAGTATATGGCGTATAACAGCTTTTTCAAATACAAGTTAAACTTAAGCAAGTCAGAACACCCGAAACGCCGGCTGCCTGACCCGTTTTTCTCCCCTTTTATGTTTTTATTATTTGTTGAGAGCTCCGCTTGCGGGGCTTTTTTTATGGGGGGGGGGTACCTAAAAGGTGGGGGTACCCAGCCTACGCCTACGCTCGCGGGGTATTTACCTGCGTTGTACCTACCGTAAGCTAAGTGGTTGCAAATGAGATAGAGGTCGTCCCGATCTTTTGCTTCGCTGCCGGTATGCGGAGGTGAACCCCGGCTCTGTTTCCTTCGCAGGCATCTGTTTTACCTGCAGCCAATGGGTGTGTACCAATGCTGCAGGGTTGATACCCTTCGGCTACAAAGCTTTTATACTCCCCGGCAAAGCCTGGCACCCCAACTACCTGCCTAAAACCCATGCCGGCGATGGTGCGTATTGCAACAGCAAAGCTCCACATCCCACAGCCGAAGCTGATCAACAGGCCGGCGCAGGTATTACTCCCTCAACCGATGGTTTTCCGCGGAACGCCGATGGTAATTGATGCTTGGCCGAAGGAAACTGGTGGGTTGAGCTGTTTAGCCTATTTGAGCAACGACTGGAAACTCATCAAAACCCTTTTCCAGAAAAAACAATCAGGTGATTGTCGATTCAAAAAATACGCCTTATAGAATTGAGCTCTACACTACATAAAATGTGTGGCGAGGATTTTAGGCTGGAAGATTTTTGGGGTTAATTAAGAGGTGGAATTTTCGACACAGTATCTTTACCTGAACGTTCACGATTGCTTTTAACTACAGCACCTTCAGGTGGTTTGCATACTCCGTATGCACAGCGTATGCGATCGACCTCCTCCAAAGAAGTCCTTTGGACTATCATCTTGTATTCAGCATTCAAAATCTATCCCGATTTCGATTCGTAACACACCCAACTAAGGCAAAAAAGTATTATTGTAATTTCGCATTATTGGTTATTTGTAGGAGAGGTAATAAGCTTTCTATGAGTGTCAGATAAGCAAGCTTCTTTGTAATCTACAACCTCATTAGATGGTTGTAAGTTTAGATACTTCTTAATTGTAGTATAGTTTATTGGGGCAGGAACATCAACAGCTACTAGGCACTGATCATCCATTCCTTCCCATCCACATTTTTAGCCTTTCTATTTCTTTAATTACGTTGTCAATTTCACTAGCGTTGAAAAATACTATTTGAACTATACTATGTTCAGAAGTAGTTACAATTTTGTCGAGGTATAAAAGACCATTTTTATTTTCGACAGCTTTGAAAACTACTTTTGTTGCTTCTGGGATAAACGAAGAGTATTCTATTGCTTCCTGTGTATTTGGAAATACAATGGCTGCACTTGCCACTTTTACATTAGTGACAAATGCAGCTCAAACAAACTGCAATACTCTAATAAACAACTTCATTCTATTTTAGATTTCTCATAAGAGGTGTTATTCGGAAAAGATTGCCTTTTTCTACTTCATTACTCAACAACCAATAGTCTATCAAGTCAACAAAAATTATCTTTTCATATTTTAATATTGATTTGATTTCGTTCCATCTATCATCAATTTCCAAATTATTCTCATTTAGTAAATCATCATAAGAAGAAAGTATAAGAGACATTACTGCTATTTTCTTATCATCATACAAATTACTTTCCTTATAGAACTTAATAAATTCATCAATCCTGTTAGAATCTGCCATTTCTATACCCCAATCCTGTTCCGTACCTGTATAAGGCAATAATAACTCCTTACTAAGCTGTTCGATTATTTCTTTTTTAAGTATCATAAGGCAGAAATTAAAGGATTAATGGATAAGCTGTTTTAACACCACCCCCACCAGGAACAAGTCGTATATGAGTAGCTGCTTTAAATGTTCCATCTGGCATAATAACTCTCGCAGGAAAACCTTTTGGAATAGGAATATTCACAGCTCCATTTGCTGTTTTACTAATGTTGTCTAAAATAAATTGAGCTGCTTTTTGATTATTCAAGAATTGACCTTGTGCCATACCAGAACCTTTTGCTCTATTAATCAAAAAGTTTGTCATATCATCTCCGTGAGTAGTAAATGTATGCCCAAAAATCTTTTTGGTTAGCTGTATTCCTCCTTAGCGACAACTGCAACCTCATCAATATGTTCAACTGTTTCTTCCGCGACTTTGACAACAACCTTACCTCGTTTAAAATTAAAAAGTCGTGCTGCATATCGCAAATATCGAAGTTTTAGCAATTGGCTTACCGGAGCAAAAGTTACAGCAATCTCCAAAACAATCTCATCAGATTCTCTTGTCGCTATATTCCTACGCTCTCTATCATTAACAATCCGCCGGATATTCTGCATACTTTTCCGCATCGAATTATTGCTGATCATATCAATATTAACACCGTTTCTTAGCGCCTGGTAATAAAAGTTTGTCTTACCCCATAAACCTCCACTAACTCCTAATACCATGACGTTTTCTAATTCTTTAACATGTTTCGGGCCTTCTTTCAAACCAAAAGGATCGTTAAAACTAATAGGATTGTTGATTGCAAAATTAAAAGTGGTCCATTCCTCATTAGCTTCCCCAAACTCATCGACCTGCCAAAATCTTCCCAATTGTGGATCATACAATCTATTAACAGCATCATACAACTCCAACCCAACGTCTCCGCTGAACTCGCCGGTCTGTAATTCGTTACCTCCGTTAAACTTATACTTATTCTGTAAGCTATACGTTGGATTGCTTGTTGATATTCCTCTTTGCGTCAGTCCAAACGGGTAATAATGCATCTCCTCCAACACCGCTCCGTTATCTGCCAACATCATCCGCACATCACCTAAATAATCCTTTAAAAAGTAATCATACTTCCAGGCACCGGATTCTAATCTCGCTCGACCTTCTGCAGTGGATACATGCTGCAATACATTGTTTTCAAAGATCAAGCCTCCCAGGTATTGAGTGGTAGTTTGCCCCACACCGGGTTCGTTCACTATTTTACTCAATTTTACGCCCGAGGCGTCGTAAAGATAAGCAATTGTGCCCTTACCTGTTACGGTTATGACTTCAGGAAGGTTCAGGATATTGTATATAATGCTGCTAATATTTTTGTTCTTGTCCAGCGTGAGGTTGCCATTAACATCATAGGCATAATCATCATCTCCGTTGCTGCCATTGTTAAAATCACCCAGGCCGGTAGTAGCCGCTGCTGCATCCGTAACACGGGCCAGTTTATTACTACTCCCCTGGTACACATAGGTCAAATCATCGATTACCTGGCCAGTACCGCTTACCAGTCCCCGCTGCCACATTTTTAATATATTACCATTCAGATCGTAAGCACTCGAAGCCGTCACTCCATCGCCCATTTTGATGTCGTAGCCAGTGCTATTGCCGGGGCTGGTAAAGTCGGTGAAATCTCCTTTTAACAGGCGGTTGGCAGCGTCGTAATCATAGTCGTATCGCCTTAACTCCGCTAAGCCAGTTTTACCCTTCCAGCTCATACCGGCAATATTGCCATTATAAAGGGCCCTGGCATAATTTGTGGTGCCGCTAAGATTATCCTGTTTGTCGTAGGCCAGATCAAATCCGAAATTATGGCCTGTTGAACTGCCATTTAAATAGCCGCGGTTGACGCCGAGTAGCCAGCCACGGATGTTATAATCATAATGCTGGCTTTCTATAGGTGTGCCATTGTTTATGCCCAGCTTTTTGGTGGCCAGTTGCCCTAATGCATCGTATTGGTTTTGGGCCAGCACAATGTCGCCACTTTGGATACTGCTATTATGTTCGATCGTATTTTGAGTGATTTGCGTAACCCGGCCCAATGCGTCGTAAGTGTACCTGTTAACCCTTGTAATAGGTATAGCGCCTGCATCTGCTTTCTCCTGCCTGCTTACTACCGTAAGCGGCTGGCCACTCCAGCTGTACTGGGTGGTAGTAATATCCACACCAGCTGTTGCGTTAACAGTTTTAACCTGTATAGGGCGGGCCTGGTCGTCGTAAATGGTAAGGGTGGTAATATAAGTGGTAGTGCCCAGCACATTAGTGCGTGTACCCGTTATCATTCCCTTGGTGCGGCTATCTTTTATGTTCTGTTGCTGGTATGGGAAACCGCTATTATCACCAACGTTACTATTATAAAAATAACTGTCGTGCAAATTGCTATAGTCGGCGTCTATAGCCGTAATCCCTCTTTCGGTAATCCAACTGTAGCTATCGTAAAAAGTTTCGGTAAGCGGACTAACCCCGGTCAGCATCCCCGGTTCAGGGTATTGGATAGCGGCATTATTGCCACTTTTGCTACGCGCTGTTGCCCAGTGGCTGGTCGGCCCATTGGCATCTGAAAAATGCCGGTTTTGACCGCCCGGTTCAGGTTATCGTAAAGAGTATAGTTCCACAGGTTCTGACCGCGCAGGTTTCCATCCTGGGTCATCACCAGGCGGTTCCTTACATCATATACCATAACCACCTCAGCGGTGCCGGGCACTTTCTTAATTACCATCCGGTTGCGCTCATCGTATTCATATCGAAAACATTGCTCGGCAAGCATCGTCGACGTAAAGCTCCAGCTGTTTTGCGATAAAGTCCTCACGCCTTCCGGCTGTACCACGCATCTTAAATTGCCGAGGTTATCGTAGAGATAGTATGTGCATATCCATCCTGTGTGACCGCTACCGCTCCCATCGTCTGCCGCAGCTGAAAGCTGTACTTTCTTTAGTACCAACTGGCCCTGCTTATCTTTAAACTCGATCACCTGTTTTCCTTGCTCATCCACAGTAGCCGTCTTAATCAATTCGCCCTGAACATACGTGCCGGCGACGGTGTAGCTACTGGCGATAGGTACGCCCAAACTGCCATCAGTAATATGCCACACCTTCACATCGTCGGCTACGGTATTAATCCAGTATTTTGATTTTATACTATGGCGGCTGGCTTCGCTGCTTTGGGTAGCTGTACCGGCCCAATTGGCCCCTGGAGCAAACTGCTCCAGCACACGATTTAACGGGGAGGCTTCAAACATTGTCTGGGAATAGGCGTAGCCTGCGTCTGTCCACTGACTGTTGTATTGCGCGGCTGCAAACTGGTCCTGTTGCGCATAAGGATTGGTTTTAAACAGGCCGTCCCTTACTGAGCTGTTACCACCGGCAGTATTAGCTACAAAAGGCAGGAAGGTATAAGCCTCCCGCCCGTAAGCATCGTACAATACCGGGGTCACCAGGTCTGCCGCAGCGGCGGTATCGCTGCCACTGCTATTAGCAGCATCTGTGGTTGCCAGCGAGCCCTTTTTAATTACGGATTGCAGAGGCCTGCCCAGTCCATCGATATATTGGGTAACCTCTTTGGCCTGAAGCATGTTCCCGGTTGCCAGTGTAACAGGGTTGGTGACGGGTACCGTAGCCGTCCAGCTTCGTGTGTAGTTTACAGGGGTATTACTGCTGTACACAGGAAGATTGCCAGGCGCCTGGGCAAAAATTGCCGTTACAGGAGCCAGTAGCAGGCATATGCAATGCAGTATTGTAGAGACTTTATTGCTTTTCATTTGTTTACTTTTATGTGTTTCAGGGCTGGCTTCGATCGGCTAAGTATACCCTGCTCTTTGTGGCATAGATTTTAGACAGCGTTAACGGGCTCTGATTATCGAACCTCGATTTCTTATAAAAATCACGACGCACCAGCAGAATTTTTCATTTGCCCCTATGAATTAAACATCGCCGATATGGAATAAGACTTACCGGCTTCGAAATTCAGAAAATCGCCGGTTTTGAAATACTCGAAGCTACTGTTATCAAGATCATACCTCCTGTAATCAATAAAGAGACTGTAATTGTAGTTAAACAAATTGTTTACAGGCCTTACGCTTACCCTATAAATTCCTTCGGGGATATGCAGGGTAAATTCAGCTATCGGATTAGAGTAATAATTATTATAAGGCAATTCCACTGTATAAACTACATGACCATCCTGTATAAGATCTACCTCTACCAGACTGGGGTTAGGTAAAAATGGCATATACATTCCACTAAAAGATATCCTGGTCAGGCCAGCCGTCGCGGGTCCCGGGGTAACGGTTTGGTTCACTGCCATACCATTTACCGCAGCGCGGGCCGCATCGTCAGCGCTATTCAGGATATTGCCATGATACTGGCCGCCTTCTATCTGCGTATTGTATACTTCCACTGTGCCGCCAACAATCATATTATGCGATCGCATTACTGGCATATTCACATAAAAATTGTTAAAAATCCGGTGGTAAAGGAAATCAGCATACTTATAATCAAAATGCTTTACAACGGCACCGCCATCATCTTTAATATCCTTCAGCCTGCCAAAACCATCGTAATCATAGAAGCTGGTCCTACCCGCAAAATCAATACTCCTCGTCATACCTACCAGTCGCTTATAAGTATAAGTGTTTACCATTACCTCATCTGTGGCAAAATGCGCTCGCAGGTTACCGGTAACGCCAGAAAGCGTCGCGTCGTCAGGAGGGTTATAAATAGAAGTATGGGATTGGTATGCAACCGGTATGTCCGAATAAGCAGCCCCTGTACTTCGGCCACCAAATACCGGCCATTATAACCCCACAGGTAAGCCACCCGGTCACCTCCCTCACTGGTCTTTTGTAAAATATTAGCGTACTGATCGTACTGGTCAATAGTTGTTTCTACTTCATAGGGCGCACCTTTTACCGATTTTTTTACAGCTGCCAGCGCATAAAAGCCAAAGCCGGTGCTGAAATATTGGTACTCAGCAAATGTCTTCTCCTGCTCCTGGTAACCCGCTCCATTTTCATTGATCGATGTGGTTTCTTCAATCAGCGGAGCAATAATATTTTTGGCAACCATGCCCTGATGAACAGGATCAGAGTAATTGTACGGATATTTGTAGTTTGTTTTTACAAAAGCCCCTTACTATTTTTCGTGGTTATTGTCGTTGGCGATATATACGGTAAACTGGCATATTCATACTCTTTTTCAATGGTCAGGTTAGAGATTTCGTCCAATACCTCTTCCTTTTCTGTTTGAAGCAGCAACTTCAAAACAGGAACCCCATAGTCTCCACTGGTAAATTCTTCAGAGGGTGCTGAACTGCCCGCAAAACCTAGTGCGTGGTTATACAACTCCTGTTCGCCGCCTGAATAATTCCCTTCCACCACCTGGTAAGCTACTTTTTGGTATGCGTAAACGACTCTTACCTGCTCATTTTGAACGTACGGTGTATAGGTAAAACTTTTCCTGTTTTTCAGCAAGTATTTTTTAGTTGACAGGTTGTAACTATACTGCTCAACCATTTTTTCAGCACCATAAAGTCCCTCAGCCTTAAGTCTTGGTATATTGGTACCTTCAATAACTCTTTCGGTCATAAAATGCGCCTGAGGTCCCCCAACATAAAAATCATCCGGTGAAAAAAACTTATGGACGGTTTTGCCCGATTGCCTGCCATAATCATGTTTATATTCTGTTACGGCTGTGTAATATACCGGCGGCCCGTCTGCTGACCAATAGTTGAGAGAAGAAGACGGATGGAAAGTCGTTTTATCCTCAATTGTAATAACCTCCAGGCAATTACGGTTAAGACAACCTAGAGGATATAAAATTGGATCCGTGAACGGTGCCCTTAAATAGTATACGGATGATTTTTCTTTTTCCGGGGCGAAATAATATTTATAAGGTTCTTCTACAAATTTTGGTTTTAGCTTTGCGATACCGGTTCCATCTTCGAGCTCCCCGTATTTAAAGATACGCTGTGTTTCGGGCACCGTATTTTCGGGGTTAAAGTAACTGATGCTTTTTACACGCAGACCGCCGCCCAACAACGGAAGGTCAGAAGCATGCAGGTTACCGTTAAAGGTTTCCAGGTATTTATTGGCTTCAAAAGCAAAATCCACAAAGCCTCCTGTCGGATAGATGATTCTCTTTAAAACGCCCTGTAACATTGCCTGCTCATCAGGGTAATCTACCATATAGTCATCGTTACCAAAACCAAACTCTACATCCGGGTAAAATTGGGTACACCCCGAAAAGGGATCTGTGTCATAATAAAAACGATCTCTCTGGGTCAACGTAAAAGGAATGGTATTTTGATTATGTCCCCATATTGCATTGACCGTATTATTATTGCGGTACCCCCAGCTGTCGTTACCTTTCAAATGGCCACCAAAACTCATTTTACTGTTATATAAAAAGGCATACTTTTCTACATTACTGCCCAGGCCTATATGCACAGAGTCCAGATAATTGGTTCTTACATTATCTTCATCAACATGAGAGTGATATAATCCTACCGACCGAACCAATGTTTGCGTTTCATCGTAAATACTTAAACTGCTAAGCTTTTCAGATGTACCAGAGAATGCGACCTTTCCTCCACGAAATGTAATATCCTTAATAGACAGGCCTTTTACAAGACCACTCATCGTTACAGATGAATTATCCTGATCTACCAGCGCTTTTTTGCTGAGCACATTCATTCCATTCCAATACAATATATGAAACGAATCCTTGCTGTTCAAAGCAGTACCAGCCGTCACTGACCTGTATTTGGGAGTAGACAGTTTATAGAAAGGAATATTATTTAACAGTGCAGGTAAGGTTGTATGCACCGTTACATCAGGCGATATCGCGGTATAATACGGCCGTACCTGGCAAGGATCATCATTAGTAAACAAATCAAAACGATCGCTATACGAAATTACTTGTTGCGGGTCTTCAGTTTCATAGGTAAAATACACATCGTCGGCACCATTTGGGGCTGTTATACGCAGGCATTTCCATGTAACCACATTTCCCTTACTTATTTCTTTACCCATAGTGGTAAGGTATGATTCATCTACGGCACCCTGCTGACCATAATAATATGTAGTGCCATCTGTATCTGTTATAACAAACTGACCGTTATCAAATACGATCTTTATGTTGCTGAAAGGCACAGGAACGATGCGATAGGAGGGGCCATTTTTAAGAAAGTAAAATGCGCCTGATTTATTAGCCAATTTGTAAGCAAACCTGTCGGGCTGCCCGTCTACCTGCCCGGTTCCGATCTTGTACGCATTTAAATGGCCGGCCGTTGTATTATCGTGTGGTGGCAAAGGATATCCAGGATAAGTATAACCAAGGAAACCGGTAATCAGGTTGTTATTAAAATATCCTCCCGGACCAAAGTCATCAATACCGTTAATACTCCTGGTAATTTGCAGATCACAGCTTAACGACCAGCCGAGGCCATACCGGCCGGAACGTTCATTAATTTTTATACCGCCAGCCTGATAAGATAAATCTATAGGTATTTCAAGACCTCCTACATCAATTGAATAAAGTGGAATAGATATATTAGGAACGCCACTTGTCATGCTCATTGAGAAGTCCAGAGACTTAAATAGCGATGCTGAAGTGGGCGTAACAGGGGTAACATTAGGTCTCTGAGCAAAGATTGGGTACGATAGCATCGATAACAGGCAGCAGGTAAAAAGAAATATTTCATGGTTATAATTTATTTGCAATTGTTCGTTAAAAGACATAGGCAGACAGTAATTAGTCGCCGGTTAGCAACAATTAATACTTTACTATCTACGTTAATTAGACTACTGTCTGGTAGCTAATTTATATTGCTCAGTAGTCAGCAATCTTTTCAACCGTTGCTCTCTCAATTGTAACAAGCCTTTCATGCCAGCTAATCTTGATTTAGAATTAACAGCTACTGCATCGAGCTTTGCTGAAGAGCAAAAAAATCTTCCTGTATGCTTTTTATGGAGTCCTTTTGAGCTGCTTCAGTAATATTCAATTTCTTTATAAGATACTGGTAGGATTGCCGGGCAGCCATTTTACATTGTTCTGTGCCAGTGATATTTTTTTGTCCCAAACCCGTTACCTGATATAGAACAAGCAGGCAGCAAAAAATGATCTTCATGGTATGTGTCTTTAGTTAGAGTTATAGAGGTCAATAAGCTTCGCTACTTTTAAACTAACATGATGTCAGAATAAGAATCTTGCCCCAGGCAAGAATATTGTACAACACAAACATCGATCACAAACTATTCCTTCAACGCTAACCTTGTAGGTTTTCATAAAAGTTACACGTACCTAGGTAATTGGAGCATATGATTCAGAACAGGTTTCGCTATAGTTTAAGCTAGCTTTAAATTCATAAAAGTTATGCGACGACTAAATATACGACACATTTCTTAAAGAAAAAATTTTTATGAGATGTTACAAAAAAATTAGTGTAAAGGTATTGAAGGTTATGTGTTATGAAATCCCGCTACACTTACCTTATTATGGGTCAATAAAGCCGAGATTTCAACTCACCTATCTACCTTGTGAGGCTGTTACTTTTTATGAAAAGAACTCTTTCACAACATAACTATGATACAATTTAGAATTACGGGCGAGCGATACCAGATACTATCGTAAATTGTAAAAAATGGCTGACATATAATGCTGTAACAGTTTTCAAATGTTTTAGGAGATGATTACAAAAAATCGCATTGTCCACTGCTTTACACTTCCCTTCCTGTCATGTCATAGAAGGCGAATCGATGACTCAAATTGACATCCTGATCACTTTTTGATATCCCTATTGTTTCTATCCTCTGCTCTTCTGCCGCCACTTCTTCGAACAATGTAACTTTATCCGAAACATTCCTCAGCGCCAAACGAGAAGCCATCGGTTTCTACCATAAAAGTCATTCCAGAGTTCTATTATTAAATCAAAACAGCCTCCGCGCCAACGTCTGATCCACCCGATACTGCCGGCTTTTGCAAAATACAATTACTTTGATAAAGAGCAACAAAGCAAGCATAACAGCTTTACTGTAATAGCGATCAGGATTATATCCTATGTCCTATGGGCCAGCACATGCGTAAAGCGGGCACTTATAAAACAACCAACAGAAGCGGTTATGAACAAACGATCACCCGCTACCGGGCAGCTGACTGCAATGACTGTCCTTTACGTGGAATGTGTCACGGGCAAAAAGGTAACCGGGTAGTAGAAGTGAATCATCGGCTACGAACCTTAAAACAGCAGGCAGCTGAACGGTTGCGAAGTCCCGAAGGAATCGCCAGGCGAAAGAACCGCTGTGCAGATGTAGAACCTGTATTTGCCAATATCAAGGATAACAAGGGCTTTAGGCGCTTTATGCTAAAAGGAATGGAAAAAGTATTGATAGAAACGGGGCTGATAGCGCTGGCACACAACCTGTAAAAACTCACAAAAGCCCAATATCGCTCAAAAACAACAAAACAAGCCGCATAAAAGGCATTGGTTGTCTTATAAACCTTATCTCAGCCATTAAAAAAGAAAATTTGAAAAATCTCACAGCCTAATAGACACAAAATGGAAAAACCGCCTCAAATGCTTTTGAGACAGCTCTTTTTAGCTTATCAGTAATAATCAGGAAACGTTATATCTTGTTCTGCCTGGTGTGGCGATCGCATACATACCATTGGCATCGGGCATGATCAGCGGATCGGCATCAAAGCTATAGTTCTTCGGCATCAGGTCGATACCGCTATTCAGTGCTTTTTCAAAATCGATCACTTCTCCGCTATAAGTTGCCATACGACCAATAATACCGGTAAGCGTGCTTTTAGCACCATATTCAGCATCCCAGAACATATTCTCCCTTAGCAACGGCTGCAAACAGCTCGTCATGTTCTGCCTGGTAAGGATTGTTTTCGCCTTTTTTATCAAACGCGAAAAGAGTATTTCCTTTATGATCTTTGATCACAGCTGCATCCCCGTAAATCTTACCCTTCGTTCCAATAAGCAGTTCATCAACCTTACTCATGGTACGTGGAATATGGCGGCATTGACTATTTAAAATACTGCCATCAGCATAATGAAACTCTACGAAATGGTGATCATATATTTCTCCATACTTTTTATCCGTACGTACCTGGCGTCCTCCCAGTCCCTGCGCTTTAACCGGGTAAGCATTCTTAAACCAATTCACCACATCTATATTATGCACATGCTGCTCTACAATATGGTCACCACAAAGCCAGTTAAAATAATACCAGTTACGCATCTGGTATTCCATTTCTGTTTGATTGGGTTGGCGTTCTTTTACCCAAACGCCATCATTGTTCCACCAGGCCTGCGCCGAAGTAATATCACCAATGAGGTCTTTATTTTTATACAGCGCCCGGTAAGAGTTTTGATATCTCCTTTGCAATCCTACCACCACATTTAGCTTCTTTTGTTTGGCTACCTGGGCCATATCCAACACTTTCTTGATACCAGCGGGATCGGTAGCAACGGGCTTCTCCATAAACACGTGTTTTCCCTGCTTTACAGCCGCTTCAAAGTGGATTGGTCTAAAACCGGGAGGCGTTGTCAATAACACCACATCGGCCAAAGCGATTGCCTTTTCATAAGCATTAAAGCCGGTAAACTTTCTCTCTTCAGGCACATTTACTTTGCTGGCATTGATACCCGATTCAGCCAGGTTGCCGGTTATGGATTTATAACAATCATCCAGGCGATCTTTAAAAGCATCTGCCATAGCCACCAGCTGCACATTCTGGCTGGTACTTAATGCCTGAAGCGCTGCACCGGTACCACGGCCACCACAGCCTATTAAAGCAATCTTTATAACACCGGCAGCGCCTGAAAAAAGTTGGCGTTGCTTAAAAGCGGAGCAGCCACTAAACCGCCGGCAAGCAAACCTGTTTGCTGTACAAATTTTCTGCGTGAAGTTGTATTGTCCATCGTTGTTTATTTAATTGATTGTGATAATAATATTTAGAATGGTGATTTAAAGACCCAGGTAGGTTTCAAAAAATTTGTCAATATTCTCTTTGGGTGGTTGCACCAGTGGCCTCACTAAACGGAAGCCCACAAAGGGAGCATCGGCATTCCACCACTTACTTTTAGGAATTTGCGGATCCCGTCGGTTCCATACAAGATCCGAAGATGTTCTTTTAGAGCTTCGAAGGGACTTTGCCGGGTCGCTGTAATGACCACCCCTTACGACCAGCGGATGCCGGGTAGTGGGTATCACCACGGGATCCTGGCTGGTCTTGCCTCTTGTGTTATAGGTATCAGCTGCATATTGATCTAATACCCATTCCTGCACATTGCCCAGCATATCATAGAAGCCCCATGGATTGGGCTTCTTCAAACCTGTTTGATGATACTTTTGATCGCTGTTGGCGCCATACCAGGCATAATCTTTCAGCCGGGCACTGTCGTTTCCGAAAAAGTAAGTTGTTTGAGTACCCGCTTTGCAGGCATACTCCCATTCAGCCTCTGTGGGCAAACGGTAAAATACTCCTGTTTTTCGTATAGCCATTTGCAATACATCAAAGCTCCATGCTGCTTCATACTATTAGCCGGGAATCCGCCCTCCTTGCCCATTCCTAATGTCATTTCTATATAAGGACGCGAAGGGCGTGTTATGGCATCTACTGTGCTGTTCTCGGCATAGGTCTCATCGTTCAGGTATAAAGCGAACTCATCATGTGTCACTTCGCGCGCACCCATCCAAAAAGCACTGAGGCTAACCTGGTGTGGCTTTTCATCTGCGGCCTTGCCACTCCCCATCAAAAAGCTGCCTGCTTTTACAGGAACCATTTCAAACTGAACTGCAGAACCGGGAATTTTTTGTTGGTATTTTTCAAAAGCCGTTTGCTGTGCTAAGGCACTTAAACAAAGCAAAGACAAACCAACCGTAAAAAATTCATATCGTATCATTGATCTCTGTTCTTAATAGATTATTATTCATTTTATTTGGACACCGGAAAATCATCTACTTCACGGTAGGCCTGTACCAGGCGTTGTTCGCCCTGTTTACCCTGCAGGGATGTTCCATGCTCCATGCCCACTATTCCCTTATATCCCTTATCGTATAGAAATTTGAAAACATTTTTATAATTGATCTCACCGGTAGTTGGCTCCCTTCTACCTGGGTTATCTCCCACCTGGATATAAGGTATTTCGTCCCAGCATAGCTCCAGGTTCGTAATCAGGTTGCCCTCATTTTTTTGCAGGTGATAGGCATCAAACAAGATCTTACAACTGGGACTATCCACTGCTTTGCAGATCTCATACGTTTGTGTAGACGTTCGTAAGAACAGGTCCGGCGAATCGCTTAAAGGCTCGAGTACCATCACTATTCCGTGGGGTTCAAATATCTCCGCTCCGCGGCGTAACGCTTCAATTACATTGGCCGTTTGTATAGCAATGGGCAGATGTTTTTCAAAATCTCCCGGAACCACCGTTACCCATTTGGCATTACAGCGTTTGGCTACCTCTACAGATTTCCTGCAGCCTTCCAGGAATATATCAACATGGCGACTATTTTTAGCAGCCAGGGTATTAGCGCCATTACCGCCTTTGGGTACTACAAATACCCCCATGCGCATACCCAGCCTGGCAAGGGTTTCACCAATTTTTGTTTGCTGCTCGGTTGATCTCCCGGTCATTCCATTATCTTCAATAGACCTGAAACCCAGGTCGTGCATGTATTTGATCTGGTCGATAAAATCACCTCCTGCACTGGTAGAAAACATACCGTCGTGCGGGGCATAGTCGAGTTTAAATTTAGCAGAAGGGTTTACCTGATTTTTTGCAGATACAGCAGATGTTATAGCCAGTGCCCCGGTTGAAAGCAGGCTATTTCTAAGAAAGGATCGTCGTTGCATATCGTAATTTTAAAGAGCATACTACTCATTTTGCCGTGCGCAAAACGAGCAGTATACCTATTGATTAGACTATTAAGTATGATGGCAATTATTTGCCGAAAACATAGATTTCCGCGATAGCCGTAAATGGCGCACGATAGCTATCTGGCAACACCAATTTAAGATATCGACCTTTTGCCTGGTTACTATTGGTAACCGTAAGCTTATCTCCCGATGTGAAAACACCTTCGCCCGCGAGCGTCCAGGTACCGGCAGGATCGGCACTATTGCCTACAAATAACTGCGCTGTTTTAGCATCGCCATTACCTTTACGGCGATACACTTCAAAATAGCTGATATTCTTCTCGGAAGCCATGTCTATAACTGCCCAATGGGGCAATGGCGCGTGCGGATCGTATTGTGAATGCCAGTAAGAATCAAGGTTGCCATCTATCAAAGTATTCATACCTCCCCCATCGCCGCTCTTTCATCAGACACGGCCAAAACCTTCCAGAGCGAACGGTCAAATAAATACGTTTCCGGTAATTGGCCGTTATCCCAGTTGGTATAAAAAGTATCGATAGACGCCGCCTGGGGAATAAATAACGAACGATACTGGAAAGCAGACCCGGCCTTGGCATTAAACGAAGTCGAGAAGGAACTTCCCGGTACCTAAGCACCGTATCAAGGCCTGAAAATTTTGAAATGTATTTAATTTCATTTACAATCATCCCCTCTCCTCCGGCAAACCATTCGATAACCGCAGCAGCTTCCGTAAGCGACACCTGGCGAACACGGCGATTGACCAGCGTAGACGCATATAAGGAGCCGTAAGCTGCACCAAACTGTGTGTAAATCAATGACCGGTTCTTAAAATTATCGATAGAGTAGATGTTAAAGGCGTAGGATTTTTCTTCCAGGCCTGTCAGCAATACTTCCATGCTGTCTCTGCCTGCTTTAAAGCTAACCGGCACTACCAGCGAATCTGCTCCGCTGTTCCAGCTAACCACTACTTCTTTTACATTAATCCCGTTAACCATCCAGAGCCGCATCTTCAACCGCTGCTTACCCGACACAAAAGCTACCGAATCGGGTTTAACGGCATAGACGGTTTCCCCATCTTTTATAAACTCCTTGTGAACATCGGTAAACTTGTCACAGGATGCTGCGCCCGTCAATACGCAGCCGATAATAAATATATAAATCAGGTATTTCATGACTATTTTTTGTCTTATGAATATTTAAGTACAATGTCTCCATTCAACGCTGACCAGGTCTGAAGAGATACTACTTGGGTTCGCCAAAAACATCAATTTCAGCCGGGTGCGTAAACGTGGTACTACCCCAGGTAGATTTTACGACTATTCGGATATAACGCACCGGTTCCTGAGACAGGTCGAATGTAAACTCGTGGCCGGCTTCAGCTACCCTGAGATCATCATCAGTAACAGTGCTTGAGGAACCCGAGGGCTTAACAATCTCAGTTTCCTTAATCTTGGTCCACTCTGACCAGTCGCCGCTTTGCGAAGGAGCCGTGGCTCGTACATATAAGTCAAAAGCACGGGGTTACCCCAGTTATAATAGCTGCTGCTGAACTGACGCTGAAAGATCACCAACCGGCTCACTTTAGCTAACACGCCCAGATCGATCGTAAAAGGAGCAGGAAGCGATGAAGATGGAGAGTGACCGAAAGAGGTTCTGTCATCATCGATCATCTTTTGATCTGACCCCTCGAAATTGGTAAAGTTCTGGTCATTGGCGAGCCTCATGACCCTCATACGGCTTTTAGCAAGTTTTTCTTCATACAACGGCGTGATCAACCTGCCGGTAGGAAATATGGTATCTGAACGGTTGCCGTAGTTATCTTTCACCACCACGCCAAATGCCCTGGGCTGTGGTTTATAACCTCTTAATGACTGCAAACCTTCTAACAGCTGTGAATTAACGATCCGCACCAGCGCCATCCTACCCAAAGAATCTGGGGTAAAGAACTCGAAGGTAAGCGGCGATTTAAATTCATTGGCCCAGCTATACCTGGCACCACCAAAATCGCCCTGTATAAACATGGTCTTTGACACCAGGCTCAACGGTGATTCTAATGGCTGAATGGTACAACTAACAGGGTCTGATAATTCCTGTGCACGGTTAACTGTATAAAGCATCACTTCATGAGCCTTCTCATCATTAAAGCCAGCCACCGTTATTTTGTTCTCATAAATAGAAGCCATCGCCTCCATTTTTTCCCGGTTTCCAAAGTATAAGTGGCTTTTACACTAATAACGTCCTGCTGATTAGGTATGCGATAACTGATGAGGGCGCCACCGGCCTGGTTCTCTACTTTAACTTCAGTAACCTGCATGGGTTTACCCAAACTCTTCGATATCGGCTCATTTACCTTTTTAGTACAGCCCCTATCAACAGTAACCCGAACATTAATAAACATGAGTATTTCATACGCAATATTTTAAAGGCTACCAGCCCGGATTTTGAATTAATAAAGGATTTTTGATCATTTCTGACTGCGGGATGGGCGCGAAATAATCGCGGTAGGTAAACTGTTGCACATAAACACTTACCAGCGTGTAATACTCTTCCGCTTCTCTTCCGTTAATATTCCATCCCATTATCGGCCGGTTTTGCTCGGTTAAGGCAGTCTTCCAGCGATGGCTGTCCCAATAATAACTGCCTTCGCATGCCAGCTCTATTTTCCGCTCCTGCTGTATGATCTGGCGCATACCTTCTTTGGTAAGCGGTTTGGAGGGCTGATTAGAATGACTGGCCCAGCTTTCAACCACCCCTTTTAAACCTGCCCTGGACCTTACCGAATCAATGTACAGGTACACTTCCTGGTCGGGGGCCGATTTCGACTCATTGAGCGCCTCAGCGCAAAGCAGCAGCAGGTCTGCAAAACGCATATCAGGATAAGGATAGGTTTCTTCCGATACGCTATTCGCATCACGCCAGGTGGTGTTCATAGACACCAGCTTCTTGGCCCAGTACCCGGTGGCATTGTACTCTCCCGGATTAAATACGGACGAGTACTCCCCAAACCGGTTTTTAGGATAAGGTGTTTCGCTTTCTGTGGATGTGCGGTAGAAGTTACCATACCATCTTCCCCTGTCAAAACCTAGTGTGGAATAAAAACGTGTTTCCCGATCGAAGTTGAGTGCAGCCGTTTTCTCTCCTGAAGCTATCAAAAGATTATGGGCAGCATCTCCTACCCGGATACTATACCGGCTTCCGTATGGATAAGAAATATCTTCATTAATCGGTACACCGTTATTAGAATAAAATAGTTCTACAGTAGATAACGGTACACTTAAAGTACCGCTCATGCTGGAAGGTGTAGAAGTTGCAGGTTCCAGTCTCGGTAATGAGATCAGCTGAAAGATCCAATCTGCGGGATAGGATGAATTCCCCCATACCACTTCAGGATTCCATCTTTGCGTAACCGCACTTCTAAGCGTGTTGATCAGCAGTGTAGTGTCCGACATCTGCCGGGCATTTACAGCCTGGTAGTCTGATCTCTTGTACAAACGAATACCCGCCTGTGCACACACATCAATCGCACGCTTACATGCACTAGCTGCACTATCCCACCTCGCTGCGTTATACTGCTGGTTGAAAAACGGTTCTTTTTCATGATTTACAAAACCGCTGTAATCTCGATTGCCGTTGAAGAGCGGACTAGCCCAAAACACCAATACTTTCGCTTTGAGCATGTGCGCTACCGATGCTGTAAAACGCCCCAGCTCAGCATTCCGGTTCTCAATATTGAGAGGTAAAGCAGCTGAATTAATCACTTCATCTATCAGTCCTACTACATATGTAAAGCAATCATCCACCTTTTCTCTTTCTGTCCTTACCCCGGCCGTACTTTCATTCACCGGTGTATTTTCGCGGAGCGGTGTCATGGGCCCGTAGTATTGTATCAGGTAAAAGTTCAGATAGGCTTTGATGAGTTTTACCTCTGCCTTCATTCGTTGTTTTTCGTACTGGTTCACATCCTGCACGCCATCAATGCGCTCCAGGAAAGTATTACAGTCGCGCATACCGGCATACAAAGACCGTACGTAATTGGAATTGTTACTCCAATAATTAACTAATGCCAGCGCGGCGCTGTTCTCTGATAGTCCCAGGCGCATACCGGCAGTGGTGCGGTGATCCCTGTTGAAGATCATTTCCATAGCACCGAATATGCCGGGATTCTCGTTCCAGCCTGCAGACTTAGGTATACCCCAATAACAGGTAGCTAAAAACTTTATCGCATTGTACCTGTCGGAAAAAGCGTTATCAACCGTTGGGATATTGTCTGGAACAATGTCGAGGTATTTACCACAGGAGCCTAGTCCTGTAGCTATAAAAATTATAATGATTATAGTATAGATTTTTTCTTCATGGCACCTGTTTTTATAAGCCGATGTTAAAGCCTACGTTAAATACTCTTTGAAGTGGATAGTCAAATCCCGATCCCGCCATCTCAGGGTCCCATAGCTTGAAAGCACTCCAATGCAGGAGGTTGGAGCCGCTGAAATATATACGGAAGTCCGATACCTTAAAACGCTTCAGCATGGATGAGGGGAAACTATATCCTACATCGACAGACTTAAGTCTTAAAAAACTTCCGTTCTGCATAAACCAGGTACTGGTTTGCCGGTTGTTGTCGATATTATAATTGGCAAGCCTGGGCCAGAATGCATAAGAATTCCGATTGCTTTCAGACCAGTAATCGCTGGCAATGGCCTGAAGTACGGCGTTCTGCCCCACTCTTCCGTCGCCACCATCACCATCAATAAATGGTGTCACATTATCCTGGTTCAACCAGAACGACTCACGGGCCAAGCCCTGGAAGAAGAAATTAAAATCGAAGCGCTTATAACTCACTGATAATCCAAAACCATAAATAATCTCGGGCGTTACAGGATGCCCGATAGGCACAAAATCAAGGTTATCAATCTTACCGTCACCATTAATATCTTTATACTTGATATCGCCGCCCGAATATGCACCAAACTCCTGTCGCGGAGAGTTCTTCACTTCGGCAGAGTCAATAAACAGGCGCTCCGCAACCAGCCCCCAGGTTTGCCCCAGGTTAGTACCTATCCTCGACAACCAATAGTTATTGCCATAGTCGGGTTCTTCCCATTTAATAACCTTACTGGTGGTATAGGTAAAAGTACCCCGGCCGGTTAACTTCAGGTCTTTGCCAATAGTTTTATCGTAATTCAGCTCAATATCAATACCTCTCCCCTCGGCTTCGCCTACATTCGCTTTTACGGCAGGCAGGATACCCGCTGTTGCAGGCATGATGCGATCCTGAAGGATATTTTTTCTACGCTCCTTGTAGATTTCGATGATAGAGGAAAATCCATTTCTCATGTTAAACTCCAATGCCAGGTTGGTTTTATAAGACCGCTCCCATCCTACCTGGTCGTTTGCATAACGGCTTACGTCAATCCCGCCCGGATTCTCATTCATATTTACACCCCAGTTTACATTATGTGGTGCATTTAAGTTAACCTCCGATAAATAAAAGAATCTTTCAGAAGCGCTACCGATGGCTTCGTTACCCGCAATACCATAAGAGCCTCTTAGTTTCAACATCCTGAAAACATCTGAGAGTGGTTCAAAGAACGGCTCATTCGAAATAACCCAACCAGCACCAAATGAAGGGAAGAAACCCCACCGGTTATTTTGTGCAAATCGCTCAGAAGCGTTATACCCGTAAGCAAACTCGGCCAGGTAACGTGTATCGAAGTCGTAAGAGAAGCGACCAGAGAAACTTAAATTCCTGGTAGGTAGTGACAGTTGAATAGAAGACGGCGCGCCCTGTTTAAACTGACGTGCTGTAAAAACCAATAAGCCACTGATGCTGTTTTTACCAAAATTGTTATTGTACTGGGTAGCGCCTTCAAAGTAGAATGAGTTCGCTACTGTACGGCTGGTATTATTTGCATCATAATCTAATGTTTCCCTGCCGGTTGTAGGATTTAAACGAACCAGCTTGTAAGAATCATTAGCCAGATCGAATGAAGATACCCGGTAGTAAAAAGGTACATAGGCACGGGAAATACTATACTCGGATCTGCGATCAAAATTAACTAAGGCGCGCGCCATCAACCCTTTTGCAATCGCATCGAGGTTTTGCTTTAGCTCTACAGTAGTAAGCATATTACTGCGGCTATAATCCCTGTAACCTCTCATGGCTTCCGCATAAGGGTTCAGATAGTTACCGGTTTCAAAATTACCAAAGAGGGTATGCTTGGCATAAGCGAAACTGGAATCTGGTTCATAAAAAGGCTTAAAGCGGACAGGATTGGCCTGCATCACCTTGCGGTACATGGCAGAACCACCATCTATTGGCCCCGTGTAATCATCGAAGTTGGCTACAAAACGTGTAGACATTTCAGTGGTCTTGGTGAGGTTGATATTAACGTTGGAGCGAATAGAATATTTATAGAGATCGATATTCGAATTAAAATCATTTTTATTATCCACCTTAAGGTTGCCCCGGTCACGGGTTACACTACCGGCTACATAGTACCGGGCAACAGAACCACCGCCGGTGAAGCTTAGGTTTAAGCGATTATTAATCGCCATTCTTTTAAACATCGCTTCTTCCCAGTTGGTTGCCGGATAAATATCCCGGTGCAGTCCCATTTCCGTAAATGTTATCTGCTCATCGGTGTAAAGCGTTTGCCCGTTTGGATCACGGGTTTTAACGGCTTCGTTATGCATTCGCATAAACGTAACCGGATCAGCAGTTTCCAATCTTTGAGTAGGTGACGAAAACGAGTTTTCAAACCGAAGATCAAAATTCATTTTCCCCTCCTTTCCTTCTTTGGTAGTTACCAGTATCACGCCGTTGGCACCTCTTGCTCCGTACAATGCAGTTGCCATCGCATCTTTCATGATGCTAAAGCTGGCAATATCATCAGGATTTAAACGAGCCAGATCGTTGGCGCTTAATTCAATTCCATCAATCAGGATCAGCGGGTCTTTTTTGCGGAAGCTCCAAAGGATGTAATACCCCGGATAAAAAGGCGGCATTATCCTGGCCCGGCTCCCCACTTCGCTGATAGGCTACCATACCTGTCAATCTACCGGCTAATGAATTGGTAAGGTTGCTGCTGGGCATCCTCAGTTCTGATGGTTTGATCGACGTGATGGACGCTACCATACTGGCTTTTTCTGCTTGGAAAATGCCACAACAGCGACTTCATTCATACTGCCATCTTCTCCATCCAGCACAATAATAAGCGGACGACTATCAGCAATAAAAACATATTGGGTTTTATAGCCTACGGAAGATACTTCAAGGCTGTCGTACAAATTGGCATTAAGAGTAAACTCACCCTTCTCATTGGTCAAAGTACCGTTCTGCGTGCCTTTTACGTAAACTGATACATTTTGGAGCATACCCCCGGCACGATCTTTAATGGATCCCTGAACCACAATAGGTGGCCGTCTGACATCAACAACCGGTGGGGGAATATTTCTGGTAAGAATAACAAACAGATTCCTGTCTATTTTTTATAATACAAGGGCGTATTCAACAGAAGCTTGTCCATAACAGAATCTATGGAAGCGTTCTTTGTACGTATATTAATTTTAAGATCCCTGGGAAATATTTGCGACTGATACACAAACGAATACCTGCCTTGTTCCCGGATAGCTTCCAGCACTTTTTCAATAGGTGCTTCTTTTAAGTCCAGATTAATGCGTTGCCCGGATACATCACTAGCCCATAGTGATGTATAGGTGAAGAGAATAAGAACAATGGACAACTTCATTAACAGGAGAAATTTAAATGCACAGCGATAAGCATAGCAGTTCGTTTTTTTCATACTTTTAGAGGATAAAATGAAAAGCAATCGATTTACAGAAGTTAATTTTCGTTTTATGATCAAGGGAGCCTGGCCGCTTCCTTGATACTTTTATGGCATATTTTTTTATCTGACCATAGGCAATTGATTTAAGGTTCTATTAAAACAGTATTATTCTCGATTTTGTATTGAAAACCGGCAGAGGCTTTCAATGCTTCCAGCACATTCTGAATACTTTGATTATCGTAAAAGCCATTATACTTTTCTGCCTTCATTTTGTCGGACCCGTTTATAACCACACTTACTCCATACCATCGGGCTAGGATCTGCGCAATTTCATCGAGTCTTTTATTCTCGAAAACCAGGTTATTGTTGGTCCACTGGGCTTCAGGGGGATAGAATCGGTTTTTACAATTTTAAGCTTAATAATATCATCATCCGTTTGTTTACTCATGTATTTCGAAGACTGCAACGGCTCTTTACTAACAATCAATTTCTCATCGGGCTTTAGCACATACACCTGTTGCTCATGCTTATTGAGCTTCACCTGTAAGGAGCCTCTCACAAGGGTTGTTGTTGAGCTACCCTCATCAGGATAAGACCGAACGTTAAAAGCAGTCCCCAATACTTTTACGTCGAGCTCTGAAGTATGAATAATAAAGGGACGTTCAGGGTCTTTAACCACATCAAAGTAGGCTTCCCCTGTTAAAGTAAGTGTACGGTGCGTTTTACCAAATCCATCTCCATATGAAATCTTACTATCACTATTGATCCATACTTTTGAACCGTCTGGTAACACCAGACTTGATTTGGACCCTTTTTTCGTAGCGACTATATTGCTATTATCTACTCCTGGCTCCTTACTACTCATTTGTGTTTGAACACCAATCGTTATCACCAATAATAAAATAGCGGCGGCGGCCCATTTTAAAACCCATCTTATTTTCGCCGGCTTCCGTATGATCACCCTGGGCTCTGTTTCTTCCTCCATGAGCTGATGTAACCTGGCCCAGTTTTGCTCTCTTTTTGCCAGCTGTTTGGACGAATGGACCTGCAGGCTGCTGTTATTGATCAATTCTGACAATTGGGCTTCTGTCCGGGCCTCATCGGGATTGGCTTCTACCCAGCGGGACAGTTCCATTTGTTCCGACAAGGTTATTTCCCCGGAAAGCTTTTTAGTCAGTAGTTCAATAAAACGCTCTTGTTGCATAACCGTCATCTATCTGTATTATAGATGACAAAAAAATAGCAGAACTACGTATTGCAGTTTTTATTTTTTTTAAGAATTTTCTGATCGCTTTTTGAGATGGATATTTTCGCGACCCAGCCAGGCGGTAATTTTCCTTATCGTTTGATACAATTGTGTTTCCACCGTTCGGATGGAAGTATTCAATAAAATACTTACCTCCTTACAACTAAGCCCTTTGTCTTTAACCAGGTAGAAGACCAGCCGGGATTTGGGTGGCAAATTGTTCAATAAATCCTCCAGTCTCTTAATATTCTCTCGATCTATCAGCTCTGTTTCAGGATTGGTAAAACTGTATTGAAAGGTATCCGCCAGGTCATCAATATCAATATTATTGATCTCTTTCCTGGATTTCAGCACATTAATGGAAGCATATTTGGCTGCAGTGTAAAGGTAGGCTGAAATATTTTTGATGCTACCCATGGTCTTACGGTTTTGCCACAGGCGAATAAATACATTAACTACCACATCTTCCGCATCCTGCTCGTTGTTGAGGATAGAACGGGAAAAGGCAGTCAGATCAAAATAAAAAAATTGTACAGCTCCTTAAAAGCCATTTCATCATCATGCTCCGCAATGCGCAGCGATAATTCGTACAATCGTTGATTTTTCAAATGCAAGTTGTTGTTACCATCAAAAATAGCAGATTCATTTTAAAAATCAATTAACTGATCTAATACTTTGGTTTTACCCTTTCGTGATGCAACCCGGTATTACAGAATTCACGCTTACTAACCTGTACTACCTGTTAAAATTATTCAGACAAAAAATTCTGACAGAACACAATTCAGCCGCGCAGGATCCAACAAGAACAAATCCAAAGTATTACAATTTATTCGAGGAGCTCATAGAAGACCGGGCTTGTAACTTATCTATATCCGTCGCACAAATACTTTACATTTTCTTAATGCCATTTTACCGAGCCCCGACATTACAAGTTCCCCATACCCTAAACCGGTGACGTTAACAAATCATTGCAAGAGGCAGGGGCCAGCACAGCCATCGACAAAAATCATCTGCTACTCGCAGGCTGAGCGGTCCGAAGCTTTCAGATAATCACCATCAATAATTTGATCTGATCGCGCTATGTAGCGTACCGTTCAAAAAAATACAATCATAAAACCATCTCCGTAGACAGGCAGCTTTTCAATCGGGTAGCTGTCGACGATTAAAAGGAATAACACAGCGTTTGCAATAAACAAAACATTGCCGAAGTGGCAGGTATTCGCCCTCAAAAAACTGCTGTTCACCGGCAATTTTGATGTGGTTCGCCATTATGGTATTGGGCCAGAGCCCGTTGCCAATGTATGTTTGTGAAACAATTACTAATAACTACCCTTCCTGAGGGCAGGAACAAAAAAATAAAATGAAAAATTTAATTCTTTCCGCCGCTACTTTATTAACGATCACATTTAGTGCTGCCGCTTCACCTGTAGAACCAACAGTAACCGAAAAAGCCCAGGCCACTTTCGTATCTATATTTAAAAGTGCGGTTAATGTTACCTGGCGCGAAACAGCAAACAGTACAGAAGCTTTCTTTACCACTAATGATGTAAAGACCCGCGCTACTTTCGATACTAAAGGCAACCTGATCCAGACCATTCGTTATTATAAGGAGGACAAACTTTCGCCTGTTGTATTAGCCGGTGTAACGGCTGCTTTCCCGGGAAAAGAAATTCATGGCGTAACTGAAGTAAGCAATAAAAACGGCGTTAACTACCGTATCGTTTTAAAAGACAACAAACACTACACTCATATCAACGCCAATAGCACGGGCGATACTGAAGTAGTTTCAAAATATAAAAGAGGGGATCAATAACCTTCATCTTTTTCTCATGTAAAACAACGGAGGGGATTTCTATCTTCTCCTTTTTTGTTTTTAGCGGTGCACACGGCTTTAACGAATACGGATCGCCCGTCTTTTAAAGTAACAAAGGTTAAGTGGGTTAAAATAGACATACTATTAAATACGAGATACCTGTATCTTTGGACTAGCTAAATACAACAAACCAACTCCAACAAATAGTCCAATGCTTCGACCCTGGCAATTAGATATCAGATTAGATCAACAAAATGAAAAGGCAATTTATGTACAAATTGCAGACGCTATCATATCCGACATACAATCCGGAAGACTGAAAACCGGCGAAGCGCTTCCCGGCAGCAGGCTAATGGCTGAAATGCTAAAAGTAAACAGGAACACTGTTGTAGAAGCCTTAAACCTGCTGTTGAATGAAGAGTGGATCGTTTCCAAAGAACGAAAAGGAACTTTTGTTGCAGATATTTTACCAGGTGATTGGTCAACTCCAAAAAAATTGCACAGCCTCCAAAAGAAACACTTCATAAAAAATACAGGATCAGCTTCGACGACGGGCATCCCGATAGCAAGATAGCGCCCGTACTTCCGTTAGCCGGGCTTATCGCCAGATTTTTAACCGTAACGCCCGCTGGCAAATGATGGGATACGGTAATGAGCTGGGAGATCCCGAATTTATCAACGCTATAGTGCGCATGCTCAATCACCAGAGAGGCATGCAGATCAATCATCAGTCGATATGCATTACCCGGGGTAGTCAAATGGCCATGTATTTGGTGGCACAATGCCTGCTATCAAAAGGCGACTTTGTTATGGTAGAAAATCCCGGGTATAAGCCCGCCTGGAAAGCCTTCGAAAATGCCGGAGCCGAATTACTTCCCATTCGTGTGGACCAGGATGGTTTAGTGATTGATGAAGTAGTCGCATGCCTTGCCCGAAAAAGAAGATCAAAGCCATCTATATCACCCCACATCACCAATACCCGACTACCGTAACGCTAAGTTTACAGCGCCGGTTAGAATTGATACAATTGTCTAACCAATACGGGTTTACCATTATTGAAGACGATTATGACAACGAGTTTCATTATGGTTATCGCCCCTTGCTCCCGGTATCCAGCTTCCCCGAACTATCGAACTATGTTTATATCGGAACGATGAGTAAAATTGTTGCGCCCGCTTTACGAATAGGCTACCTGGTATGCAGCAACCCTGAATTACTTAAGAAGGTGGGTGAGCTTCGTAAGATCATAGATGTTCAGGGAGATGGAATTATGGAACAAGCCGTTTTACAATTGATCAACGACGGAACCATTAAGAGACATGTACGCAAGGCCACCAGTCATTACAAAGCTAAAAGAGATTTCGTTGATGACCTGCTGGCCAGGCACCTCGCCGGAAAGGCATATTACAGGTTACCTGATGGCGGACTTGCTTTCTGGATTGAACCAAGGGCAAAAGTAAACTGGCCAAAGATCTCAGCCGAATTGATGACCAAAGGAATCAAAATGCTCCCGCCAGATCACTATAGCGATCTCAGCTCAATAAATGGATTACGCTTCGGGTTCGGCTCCCTGTCAGAAAAAGACCTTACCGAAGCCATCAAAGCATTAGCCGCTCATTTACCTGCAGCTCACTAAAGCCATACGCTGTACGCCCCTTAATATTGGCACTTCACCAGAAAACAAGTTAGCAGCATATCCGTCTATATTGATGTTGATAGCCAGGTCCTACTGCCTGCTCCTGTCATTTACATCAGGCAGACCTAAGAAGGCAGCCAATGATTTTAATTTCATCAACTAATTTTTTAACACTCGGAATAAGACGGTACGAAAACACCATTTACAGCCAATATAGTCGCTAGCTCTATTTTAGCTCCATCCTTTAATTCAATAAATGGAACCGGATCATCCCAAACCATTTCTTTGATAAAACCTTCTTTTCGCACAATACCGTTCTCATCCAGCAATAAGGCTATTTTACTGCCGTGCTCCTGGCAATCAACCAATATATCGCAGAAGTCACCATTGATAGCCAGTGTATTTCTAATGTCCATTTTTAAAAAGATTTAGTTACAACCTTCCATTTCTATGATATGGTAGCCCCGCTGCTCAATTGAAGCAGTCATTTCTTCTGTGGCTTCTTCTATATGACAGAATTGACATTCACTGGCTGTAAGGCTTTGGCTTTCCTGGCCTTTGGTCCGCAGGTAATTCTTTCCAAAACTGCAAACCTCGTCCTGGCTTTTAACGGCATCAGGAACCAGTATATCAAAATGCATGATTGCTCCATCTTTCTTTGTTACGTATGTATCCCAAACACTGATTTTCATATAATCATTTTTAGATAACGCTGCAGGAACAACCAGTAAAAGCTCGGCAAGCATTTAAAAGCCTGCTCCCGCCATCACGGCTAATATTTTGTATTTCTCAGGGATCCTTACAAGGTCGTGACCCCTTATTTTACCTTTGTATTGGCGAATATCAGCCTTTAACATCCGCCATAGACGCGCCGTAATTAATGTGCAGCACATTGCCGGTTGGTGTAACCAATGCAGGCACCGATTTCACACCGGCAGTTTCAGCGGCTTCAATATGCTGCCTTTTCTCACCCAGGTGCACTACTTCTACATTGTTGGCTCCTATCAGATTAACGATTTCCTGTTCAGCGCTGATACATACAGGGCAACCTGCATGGTAAAAAATTGATTTGTTCATGATTGAATATTTTAAGTGTGGCTTCATTGCCGATACAAAACTAATTGGGACTCCTAACACTATATACTGGACCATGGCCATATTACAGGACTGGACCAGTAATGGCCTGGGAAAAGCTACCAACAAGAAGTTGACCAGTTCAATAATACAATCAGATAGGCTATTTATTTAAGCGTTGATCAGGCCAGGTGTTGCAGGCCTATTGAGTTATCAACCTGATGCTATGAGGCAAAGCAAGGCTGCTACCAACAAGATACCTAAGGTTTCCAGCCGGTCCACAATTCAACATTAGAGGTATATTCAAAAAGGAGCTGCGCGGTAATACCAGGTTTACCGGGGTTCTTTTTCAAGCCTGCTTTCAAGCTTCCTGATACGTTTATCTTGTTCAATAATATGCAGGGTCAGCTCTTCTATTTTCTTTAATAATAAAGCCTGGTTAGCGCCTACTTCAAGCCCCTCCTGCTTCACTTTGCGGGCAGAAGGAACGCCGGGCAAATGTTTATAGGTTTTGATATACCGATCCGTTTCCTGTAACGGCATTAAGTGGTAGCTACTGTCAAAAACATAATCAGGCCAGCTACCTATATCCTGGATCTTCAATTCTCCTGCTACCACTTTCCCCCTAACGGCCAGCTTATAACCATCTGGTACAACAGCGCTATCCCCTATGCTTAGTTTACCTTGTATTGCCATATCTGCCTGCAAAGGAACCGTGGTGATTGCCGTAGTAGCGGCAGGCATTTCGCCCACGTCATAGGTCCAGCCCGAATAATAATCAGGAAAGCCTGATCTATCCATTGCCCCAATATTATAATGTGACCAGTATACGCCGTTATTGGCTATTTCAATTCTAATGCAGGTAATGCCCGAGCCATTTATGTACTTGCCGATACGAACCCTGGCCGGTTTGGAATATCCCGGGTGCTATGGTACTGCGTCCAATAAAAACTACCAATATAATGGTACCAGCCTAAAGTTATATCTACAGCTTTATTGGTGGGGTGAGCATAGTTATAACCGGTAATATGCAATTGAGGGGCGGGTGAATCGTTAGCCGGGATATTCGTGTTTATGTAAAAATAGTCGGGTGAGCCATCAAACGAAGTTATTTTTAGAACACTGGGATAAAAACCGTTTTGCGCATGTACAAGCACGCTGCTCAAAAATGAAAAAACAAAAATGAAGATCCTGGTCATAATTTTATTATTTAATGGTGTTCATACAAATACGTTCTACCTCCTGCTTCTTTTACCAGACTTACCTTCCTGTACTGCGATTCGCTTTTCCAATTCAATAATATGCAGGGTCAGCTCCTCTATTTTCTTTAATAATAAAGCCTGGTTAGCGCCTACCTCAATACCTTTCTCGCCTACCTCTTTTGCTGAAGGCACTTCAGGCAAATGACCATTGGTTTTAATAAATGCTTCTACTTTATTTAAAGGCATCAAATTATAAGAAGATTGAAATACATAGTCGGGCCAAATACTATTATTAACTTTAATTTCTTTTGCATGAACCTTGCCATTCACCGTAAGCTTTTCACCAGGAGAGGTGGTACCAATGCCTATGTTGCCAGAATGATCAATAGTGTAAATTTTGCTTGTCCCATATCCAAATACGCCTTATCGTCCTTATCCCTAACATTAATAAACCAGGGGCCTCCCGTATGATAAGGAGGTTGGATTGCAATTCGGTCAATACTGACTTCGTTGCTCAATTCTGTGATTTCACGTACACCAACATGTAAACTTGCAGCAGGAGAAGTGGTTCCAATGCCAACTTTACCGTCATCCATTATTGTGAACCTGCTGTTACATAATCCACCAACCTGGCAACCTAAATTATCATAAGCCCAAAACTGTAAACTATTACCGTAGCTGCCAGACATATTATAAATATTCCACCTACTGGCTGCACCGTTAGCGGTCTTGGAGCTATTTTCAAGCATGAGTGTGCCACCAATATCCGGACCCTGTCTAACACTTCCGAGTATACTCCCTGTAAGTAAATCTCCACGCACAACAGCAGCTCCGTTTACATCAAATTTTGCTCCCGGGCTAGCTGTGCCAATACCCACATTACCGTTAACTTCATAAATATTAGATTGGGCCTGGCTTACAGATGCCATGGCAAGGAGCACTGCTCCTACAATTGTTCGTCTCATAAGCTATTTTAGTGTTTATTTATTACTTTGTTAGCCACCCACTCCTATCACAAACCTTTCCCCCTTCACCGTTACCACCAGTTCCTGGTTATCAATTTTCAGCACTTTGGTTTTTTCATCCAGCATATCGGCAACACTTACTACCATCGAACGGCCGTTATAGGTAATTAAGGCTGTTTTCTTTTTAGTGGCAGGATTATAGATATAACCGTTGTATTTAATTGCCGGCGGCTGCGGCGCTACGGGTGGCGGCGTATAAGCTGGCACTCCGGCAAGTGCTGCAGGGTTAACTGCACCGGCAGACAATACCGTATCTTCTTCAATCTCTTCAAAAATGTTTTCATTGCTGAAAGGATCAGGATAGGCGTTGTTCAGTAAACGATAGGCAGTGTCTGCATTAATTTTGGCCGGTGGCTTGAACGATGCTGTTGGCGCTACCGTATCCTCACCCGATAAACCGGCTATAATTTTATAAATAATCAATCCCCAGATCAGCACTACCAGGCCGATCAGCACATACTTTGTATTGGGATTATTTTTCAATCAGGTATATTTTATTCTTTTTCCTTAATCGTAAACGTACGGGGGTAACTATAAACGGTACTTGAAGAGCCATTTAAACCCCTTAGCCGCCACTGGTATTGCCGCCCCCTTGTTAGTTTAAGCTCTACCAGGTTGTAGGGCGTTATAGTATCTGCTACCAGTGTTTGAATATTATTAAAAGAAGGTGTTACCACCTGTAACTGGTAATTAGCTACCGGACCCACATATTCCCAGGCAAATTTCTGCAGGGTATCAGTGGATACTGCGCTATCTGCAGGCCCCACCAGCGTTACTTGTTCTTTACTGATATCTTTTTCAAAAATATCTTCACAACCCAGCAGCGTGGTCACTACTGCCAGTATTAGTATGATGGGTATAAAGATGTAATGTCGCATTATTATTAATACTACTGTTTTAATACATTTTGTATATAAAAAGTACAATACAATTCGTCTGGCTCTTCTCCGCTTCCTTTCTTTTTTGAAAATCAAGCGAGGTAACCCTGCAAATTTTATTGGTTTGTTCTAACTCATATACCAGTTTCAAAATACTGTGAAAAGCCCCTCCACTTTCAACATACGGGTCCATACATGCTGGCTGCTTAACCCCAATGGCTTGTATTCTTTAAATTGAAGGGCCAGCTCATCGCAACTCATATTGATGGCTGCAATCACCTGGGCATCCATTATGCTGCTATCCAACATATACTGTTTCTTCCAGCTATTGACTGAAGCTAATTTCGAATCGTAAATAGATACACTGTCTTTCCTTACATTGCTCAATTGTGCCTTTTGCTGGTTGGTACTAAAATCACTGATAGTTCGAAATGTTTTTTAAAAGCCAGCAGGTAGCAGATCAACAACAAGGGTAATAGCGACCACATGAGCAGCTGCCATTTACCCCGGTAATCATTCTTTTGCAATATGTCAAAATACTTCAGCATGATTTTTTTCTAAGAGCCTGTTGTTATTTCTATTAAAAATGTAGCAGCACCTATTTCGGCCTTGTATACATAATTCTTTATGGCAACGCCCTGCACGCCGTTTATATTTTTTAAGGCGCGGCTAAATGTTTCCAGTTCGGTAGGGTCGGCAGAAGTGCCCGATACCCATATCTTATCCTGGCTGAAAATATAGTCGTTCATCCCCACACTCTCCTGTAAAGGCGCTGCCTGCAAACCCGTTAAACTTACCGTGGGAGGTACCAGGGCTGCGATCCGATCGGCAAAATAACCATGCTTTGTAATACGGTTCCAGCCAGAGCGCATGAAAAAATTATAGGAAGAATCTACCTGCGCATTATCTTCCAGGCTATTATTCAGCTGCGCATCTATCAGGGAATTGCTTTGCACCAGCTCATTATTTTTTGTATAATAATGATTGAATACAAAGAAATTAACCAACAACAAGGTAAGCAAAGTGATCAGAACGGCCCAGCCTGTGAATTGGAACAATTTATAATACACATAATCCTTCTGCAAATAGCTGATCTCCGATGTTTTGATATCACTATGCACCCGATCTGCCGGTACTGATAAAAGACTCAGCGCAGAGCCCAGGGCTAATACCTGGTTGGTATTATAATGCATTTCGCCTATTTCAATTTCTTTATAAACCGCATGCGGGTAGCGCTCCTGTTGTACACTGATGATCTTCTTATCATTAATATCCAGTTTCAAAGTGGGAGTGCTCAATTCGATCGGGCCACGATACATAAATGACAACACCATGTTTAGCGGGTTAGTACCCAGTGTAAGAGACACGATCCTGATACCCGCTTCATTTACTTCCTTTATCACATCTTCTACAAAAGTTCTGCGGGCGATATAGGCCATATTATCCTCCCCTTCCATATCATGCAGTGTGTATACAAAGTCCTGCGGATTAACACCGGGGAACCAGCTGCTCACCAGGTTTTCAGTTGCTTTCCCTTTATTGGTGCGCATCAATATGCCCTTACCATTAAGGGTTACCGCCACAGGAATATTTTTGGGCAATTGTAAATCCTTAAAGTTGGCGATACGCTCAATGGCCTTTACTTTAACTACCTTACCCTTCTGCGCTTTAAGGTGTACCCCGCTTATTACCAGGTTTCCTTCATCCATAAAGTGGATGTCGAGACCAATAGCCTCGCGGATCGTGATAATATTATTTCGGATATAGCGGATCACCGGTGTTAATTATAAATGATCGTGGGTCTTATAAAAACAATAGAAACTACTTTGGTATTACGGTTGGTGCGCGAGCTGAATATCCATTTTAATACTGGTATCCTGGATAAAAAGGGGATGCCCGATGAGCTCTCGCCTTTTTCGGTTCGCTCAATGCCACCCAGTAATACCATATCATCATTTTTAACCCTGATGGTGGAATTAAATTTGCTGGTAGCCGTAGGCGGCGGCGTATTAATACTTGTTTCTGCCGTAAAGTTGGTAATATCCATTTCCATACTTAAAGTCACATCCTCGTCGGCCGAAACAAAAGGCCTGATATTTAATGCCAGGTTTGCTTCTACCGGGTAAAACTGTTGTGTTACAATGGTATTCGGATTTAAAGCGCCCTGTGTATTTTGCGTAGACACCGCGTAATAGCGGGTGCTGCCGATACTCAGGTTAGCAGTATGGCCATTCAGAGTAGACAATTTAGGCGTTTGTCGTGCTTCTACATTTTCCAGCTGCTCAATGGCTTTTAACGACACGTAAAACTCAGGCGTTACCTTACCCAGGTTAAATACATTATTTAAACCTATCTGGTCGATAAAGCGGTTAATGCTGCGCGAGCTCATGGTAAAGTTGAGACCATTCAGAATGGTTCCGCCCACCGGTATCGAATCTCCGGGCGCTCTTAACCCGGCTTTTATCCCTGCTTCAGTAGTACGGCCCTTGGTAACATCCATAATTATTACTTCAATAGTCACCATGGGCACTTTGCGATCCACCTGCCTGATCAGGGCCTCAATTTTATTGATCTGCGGCTCAGGGCCGGTTACCAAAAAGGCATTGAGCTCGCTAAACTCCTTAAGGTTTACATCTTTTTCAGATCATCCGGTAAAAAATAGCTTAAAGAGTCTACGCTTCTATGATGTAGTTGTACAAGGCGCTGGCTTTTAATTCCTTCAAAACTCCGCTCCCCTATCATATAAACCTCACTCTCTTTCGCAAAAGAATACGGCGTTCCCAGCAATACTTTTTGTAAAGCCTGTGCATAGGTAAGGTTCCGGGCCTCTGCCGTTACATTGCCATTGAGTTCTGCATATACGAAATAGGCAACACCAGCCTGCTCAGAAATATTTCTTACCAGGTCTTTTAATGGCGTATTAACTGCGCTTATATTCAGTAACTTTTCGTTACCCACCTGTTCTGCATCTACCGATAGCCTTCCGGGAGCACCCTTATCGCCTGCACCAGCTTTGGAATTAGAGGTACGGGCAATGGTATAATTAGGGTTCAACCGGCCGGCATTCTTCGTTACAATTTCTTCATCATCTGCCAGCGACTCCAGCACATAGGTACGCTCATCAGTTTTATTAAACTTTAACCGGTTGCTCCAGCTCATTTGCTCAATGGCACTGCCCACCGGCATATCCTTTATAAAAGCTGTTATGGGTTTATTAAAAGCATTAGGTAACACCACCACGTTTACATCGCTCAGCTGAGTAATTTTTTTAGCTACCTGCAATAAGGTATCATTCTGCAGGTCGAGGGTTATTTTCTTCTCGGCACCATTATAGGTAACTTTTAGTTCCTTAACCGGTGGCGGCAGGTCCAGCCGGGGATCGCGCCAGTTGCGTATATTAATGATCACACCCAGGAAATCATAATCGAGGTTGTATTGCTGTGCCAGGAAGAGCAATACTTCCTGTACCGTAACACCTGAAAAATGATTGGTCATGGTTTGCTTTACATCCGGCGCTATATTAATATTCAGTTTATACGACTGTGCCAGTCCACGCATAAAGTCGGCAATAGAAACGTTTGCCACATTCATTTCGATCTTCTGATTTAAACCAGGTAAATCAAAAGCCAGGTTGGTTAAACGGTAACGGATATTGGTAAGTCGGTCAGTATTTTGTCCCTGTACCTCAACAATAAGCAGGCATGACAATAGTAGTACTAAGGTCAGCGTTTTTTTCCATAAGGTCTTGGTTGTAAGTGCTGTCATTTTTCTTTTAACCAGTTAACTCAATAGCAGCAAAGATATTACCGGAGGTAATTCTAAAAGCCACCGGATAAAGATAGCAGAAAATCGACGATTAAAGCTTAGGATAAGAACTAAAAATTCGTAAAATTATTATCGTGCTTCATAAAACCTATACAAACAAAATATTTTCAATATTTTAGTGGCGGTTTAGTTAACCGTTATGAGAAGAAATGACACTGCTCAACTATACAATCTCTTATTGTAAAAGGACAAGCATTCCCCATTTATCAACAGGCTGGCTGCTAACATGTATGTAAATACCAGCTGGACAATTGCGGTAAATGCTTATGCTATCTCTATCACAGTTTCTATTTATTGAAACATTATTTTAAAGGACTATCTATATACACAACAATATAAAAAAAACAACACTTATGAATCAAAGAAAACTGCCCTTGCTAGCCGTTGCGCTTACGGCCATCACCGGCCTTATTAATACAAGCTCAGTAAATGCTCAGGATGTCACCTACTACGGCGCTAGCACCGCACTGCAGGTTCCGGCAACAGCTATTTTGGTTATGAAGCAGGAAAAACTTCGGGCAACACCTCTAATAATAACGTTTTAGTAGGCTACCAGGCAGGCCTTTCGAACACCAGTGGTTTTGCCAATACATTTGTAGGAAGTTCTGCTGGTCGCTCTAACTTAACAGGTTGGAATGGAACTTTTGTGGGCCATCATGCAGGTTCAAGCCTGGTTGATCAACCTGACAATACATTTATTGGAACTATTGCAGGACGTTTTAGCCTGGGGACAGCCAATACATTTGTTGGAGCCGCTGCCGGTACAAATTCAGGTAATGGTAGTCATAATGTATATATGGGCCCGTATACAGGTTACTACGCTACAGGCTCCTTTAACCTTTACCTTGGGAGGGAAGCAGGCCGAGGTCCTTCCACCGGCAATTCTGGTTCTTATAATACTTTTGCAGGTGTTCAATCAGGGTTTTCCAACACAACAGGAGAATCTAATAGCTTTTTTGGAGCCAATTCGGGGAAAAACACGATTTACGGCAGTCAAAACAGTTTTTTCGGAGCATGGGCAGGTGAAAACAGCAACGGTACGGGGCCGGGAACTAATATAAAAAATGCTTTTTTCGGAAGTTTTAGCGGATACAGCAATAAAGCCAATGGCAATTCTTTTTGGATACGCGTCAGGAAGCAATACTACCACCGGCGAAGGTAATTGCTTCTTCGGGCATGATGCCGGGGGATCAAATACAACTGGCATTGGTAATGTTTACTTAGGCAATCGTTCAGGGCATTTAGCAACCGGAACGGGTAATGTTTTTATTGGCAACCATACAGGCTTTGGCAATACAGGAAGCAGCAATGTTTTTATTGGCAATAGCGCTGCCGGCTTTACCAACAATTTCTCCAACAAGCTGTTTATTGAAAACTCTGGTGATGCTACCCCACTGATTTACGGAGATTTTGCCGCTGATAAAGTGGGCATTAACACAACTATTGTACCCGATGGTTATGCGTTGGGTGTAAAAGGAAAGGTCATTGCAGGCGAGTTGAAAATCCAGCAGGTATCCGGCTGGGCCGATTATGTATTTCTTCCTCCTACCAATTACGTTCTCTGGCAGAAGTTGAAGCTCATATCAAAGAGAAGGGTCACTTACCCGAAGTACCATCTGCCACCGAAATACAAAAGAACGAAGGATATGAGCTGGGCCAAATGGATGCTACGCTTTTAAAGAAAATAGAAGAGCTGACTTTATATGCTATAACCGCGCAAAAAGAGATAGAAGAGTTGAAGCAGGAGAACGTAAAATTAAAAGAAGAAATACTCAACCGCTTAAAAAATCTAGAAAAGAAATCTTCCATGAATATCCCACTTCCATAATATGAGGATGGAGCGACCAAACCAACAAGATTTTCAGCATCTTAACCAATATAAAGTAACTAACATGATTAGAAAGCTAACTACCGTGTTGCTATTAAGTAGCTGCACTTTAACCTACGGACAAAATGTATTCCCAACCAGTGGCAATGTGGGTATCGGTACCTCCTCTCCGTTTCACAAACTAACTGTAGATCCGGACGGACCTGGTGGGATATTAATTGGATCCGGAGGGGGCGGTAACGGCAACTACACACAGTTGCTCATGACAATTTCTGCGAAACAGTATGGTTATGCATCGATTGATGCTATAAAAAGTTCGGGTGACCAATACGGGGATATAATATTAAATAGATATAATGGAAAAGTAGGCGTTGGTACCACAATTCCAATAGCCCTTTTTGATGTTGGTCGACCTTTAAATAACGGCGCTTTAACAACTGCTCTCGCCAGACAATTGGAAGGCAATGCAACTGGTGAAGGTACTTTTTGGGAACCAGGGCCTGGGAAACTCAAATATCTGCCTATAACGGCAAAGCTTTCTCTCTTGAACATTCCTTTCACGGAGAAACTAATAACAGTATTAGTTTTTATAGGGGTTATGGAACGACAGGTGGCCACATACGTTTTGCAACCAACAATGGTACGGAACAAATGATCATTGATGCTTATGGCAAAGTGGGAATCGGAACCATGACACCGGTTGAAGGTTATCGTCTTACGGTAGCTGGCAAGATAACTGGAAAAGAATTAAAGATCCAGCAGGTATCCGGCTGGGCCGACTATGTTTTCTTTCCTTCTTATCAACTGCGTTCGCTTGCTGAAGTAGAAGCGCATATAAAAGAAAAAGGCCACTTACCCGAAGTACCTTCAGCCGATGAGATACAAAAGAATGAAGGCTATGAACTAGGCGCCATGGATGCTACCCTTTTAAAGAAAATTGAAGAGCTGACTTTATATGCGATCCAAATGGAGAAGGAAATTAAGAGCCTGAAATCCGAATCTGCTTCTTTAAAAGAAGAAAACCACGAGCTGAAAGATAATATTTTGTCGAGACTGGAAAAGCTGGAAAAGCATTCGGCTAAAAAGCATTAATTCAATATCTTTTATAAAACAGGGCCAGTGATCTTTTCACCGGCCCTGTTTGTTGCCTGTATTGAACCATTAACAGTATTTCGATATGAAACATGGTTCGTCAGGCTCACCATGACATCCGTCATTTTAATTTTTGATCCTTCTTGTCCAGCCGCTGTTTTACCTGGTCCAGCTCTTTTTTATATTCTTTCAAAGTTTTATCCTGCTCAATAATGTAGAGGGTTAATTCCTCTATCTTCTTCAACAACGCTGCCTGGTTGGCGCCCAGCTCTATCCCCTCTTTCGCAACCTGTTGTGCAGAAGGAATTTCAGGCAGGTGTTTGTTTTTATTAATGAATCGCTCCAGCTCAGGCAAAGGCATTTTTTATAGTTGGGAGCGAATACATAATCGGGCCATGGCTGTGCCTGCACTTTTATCTCCTCGGCTACTATTTTGCCTTTTACCATCAAACGCTCAGATGGATTTTCAACTCCTATGCCCACCTTGCCGTTAATAAAATTAATATCACCAAATCGGTTTCGATAAGGCAATTCAGTAACTTGTACAGCGGTATTACTTATCGGTTCATCAGCTGTTGTCCAGCCCTGAAACCAACTTAGTGTTTCGCTCATACCATGAGCGAAAGCACTAATGGTAAATCTTTGATAATAGACCTTATCATCAATAAAAATTACAACTTTACCATTTTCGTTGGCCAGGTAAACCTTTGGAGCATAACCACCGGCAGAAGAAATGGTGGGTACTGCAAAATAGCCGCTATATATGTAATATACAATCTTAAGGTCTATTACGGCCGAACTACCATAACTATATCCTAAAATAGAAATCGTAGGCATTTGAGTGCCATCGGTGAAAGGCATATTGGTTTTTATTTTCACCCCATGGACGGGTGTGCTAAAGCCAGCATAATTTAAAATATTGGGATAATTCTGCGCATACATAGTTGAGATTACCAACACACATATTGCTGTTAACAGTTGCTTTTTCATATTTTTAAAATTGGGAATAATAAATACTGAACGAACTTTAATGCCTTTAAACAAGGCTACCTATTTCCTTTACAAGTCCTAATCATTAACAGGTTATTGAGCTATATGAACAGCCTGCTTCTTTTCTATTAGAGCCATTTTATCTTCCAGCTTACTTATCTTTTCGTTTTGCTTTTTCAATTCTTTATTTTGATCAATAATATACAGCGTCAACTCCTCTATTTTCTTCAGCAAAGCAGCCTGGTTGGCACCTAATTCTATCCCTTCTTTCGCCACTTGTTCAGCAGAAGGAATTTCAGGGAGGTGCTTGTTTTTAATAATAAATTGCTCTAGCTCCGGCAAGGGGATTTTTTATAATTAGAAGCGAATACATAATCAGGCCAGTTAGCTGTTTCCACTTTAATTTGCCTGGCTCTTATATTGCCGTTTACCGAAAGCTTTTCGGTGGGGTTAGTGGTACCTATCCCTACGTTGCCATTTCCCTGGATGCGCATTTTTTCGGTCTGATTGGTAATATAATTTTCTTGTGTAAAAAATTGCAAGCCATACATATTGGCTCCGGGATTTTGCGTAATGCTTCTTATGGACGTTCCAAATGTATAACCCGCATCTTTTATAGCATGTGCTATCATGATGGCTGAGCTGTCGGTTGCATTAGGAAGGTTTTTTACCAATACATTTCCATCATACACTTCTAACCTGGCTAAAGGATCATTTAAAGTACCAATGCCCACCCGACCGTTGGCATTTTCAACCAACAATTTTTGCCAGGCCTCCCAGGAAGGCTGACCAGCAATGCCAGTTCTCCAAAACATGCCTGAATTATTAAAAAATAGCTGGTGTCTTTTATTACTCCCCGAGTTATCATACCAGGGAGAGATAGTCAATAATCCTCCAAACAAACTATTTCCCGGCGCCTCCAAAGCAGACGTATATTTAAATTCACCTTGCATTCCCATTGTGTAATCGCCGGGAGCACTATTGCTATAACGAGTATCCGCTATAACCAACTTAGTAGCATCTTGGGCCTGAATAGGTGCAATATTGACAAAGGCAATTACAGCATATAGCAATGCAGTTCTAATCGTTAGTTTTTTCTTCATAAGTCTTGTTTTATAATAAGTCTTTTAATATTAATGAGTAAAGCAGCAATTTATTTCTCACCGCGCCGGTATTGGGCCTTCTCTATTTTTCCAATCTTATCTTTAAGCGCTGTAATTGCTTCATTTTGCTTTTTTAATTCCTTATTTTGTTCGATAATATAAAGCGTTAGCTCTTCTATTTTTTTTAGCAACAAAGCCTGATTGGCCCCCAGTTCCAGGCCTTCTTTCTCTATTTGTTTAGCAGGAGCTATTTCAGGTAGGTGGCCTTTTAATTGTATAAACTGTTCTACCTCCTGTAAAGGCATCAGCCTATATGCGGGTTTAAACACATAGTCAGGCCAGTTGTTTACCTGCTGCACTTTCATTTCGGTAGCAATGGCTTTACCCGCCACCGATAACTGATATCCTGAAGCTACTGATGACCTGCCAATACTTACATTGCCCTTTACCACCAGGTCGTTTTTACCAGGGCTTGCAAAATCATAAGCATCGGAAACTAATATGCCGCCCGCCTTAAGGCCCGAAGCTGAAGGCTGTTGTGCAGAGTTCAATAAAAGCAAATACCTATTCAACTCCTGGGTTCCTGTACCTGTATATAAAGATGCGTTACCAGCGTAGCCTCCTTCTAAGGTCATGTTACCAACAACATGTAATGGCGTAGCAGGTGATCCTGTTCCAATCCCTACATTGCCTGTGGTGGGTAAACTATTGGTTTGCGCATGTACCATTTGAATTAAACCGGCATAAAGGCCAAGGAATAGCATCTTTTTCATAAGTCTTGTTTTGATTGCGTTGTTTTTGTAAGATTATTGCAGGAGCAAATATCCGAAAAAGATTTATACAGCATCATTTGCCTGATCTTTAATAAAAGAATTTGGCGGCTAACTAAGCTCCTTAAGATAAATTGCCACGAATACACGAATGATTATTCAATAAGACAAATGGTCAACAAGAGAAAAGTATGCTTTATATCTAATAGTGTATTTTTAGAAAACATAATTCGTGTATTCGTGGCAGTATAAAACAAGCTCACTATTATTGAGATGCTGCAACAGACCGCACACGCTCAACCGCATATACCAGCTTTTTAAGTAACCCATTAAACTGTAGCAATTCCGGGCCGGGCAACTCCTCCGCTACCGAACCGCTGCCAATAGCATTGTCCATAAAACAATTGAGCCATTGCTTCCATTGGTGCAGGGGTGCATACTCAAAAAACCAAGACAGGAATATCGCAGGTTGACCATACTCCGCCGCACTTAAAGGCATGGGTAATAATTCGGCAGGCAACCGTAGGTGTTTGGGTAGTTTACTGGCCCCTTTTGTATTACCTAGCTTTTCATACAACAGCCAGGCTAGCTCCATTAATAATTCTATACTTCTGCCTAAGTGCAAAGCATTCGCCGGGCTACCCTGCCGCCAGGCATAACCCTCTGTTAAACCGCCATGCAAAACTGGTCTATCGCAATTGCCAACTCCTGCGGCGGGTTTTCGTCAAACAGGTCTTTTACTACTTTCTTTAGGTTGAGCGCATGCGGATGGAATTGATATTTTTGTACCAATTGACTTAACAAATGCTCGGGCAACGATGGGTGTTTTGCTTTTTGCATGGCTTGCATTTTTATGGTGTAGCTAACCTGCCGGGAAAAGCGGTAATAATTTCCCCGGCGGCGCTGCTGATTACGGTGAGTGTAGTAACAGTATTACCTGCGGGATCATACCCCAGCGGGTAACCTGCCTCCCATACCCTTTGCAGGTTGGTGCTGCCCGCAATGGGCTCGGGTGCTAAATGACCGGCTTCTTTAATGGCATTGACTATTTCGGGTATCGAGATGGTAAACTTACCGGCCAACGGGTGGCGTGGTAATTTATAATAATGACGCTCCAGTATATGCGCTAGTACGGTAACGCTCAGGTACCAGCTTTTACGCAATAACTTTTATGCTGCTTTACCGGTAATTGCCAAATTAAACCCTCCTGTAGCTGTTGCAGCCAGGTGGCAGTATCTGCCAATAGAAATAATACCTGGAGCCATTGGGCTTCGTTAAAAACAAAAGGGTTGGTTGTTGTTGCGGTGCGGTTGTTGTGTTCATGGTAAAGCGTTTTAACAGCACCGCACAAAAAGGCGTGGTGCTCAACTTACCGAATAGAGGCCCTGAGAAGCCCAGCAACGGATAAGAGAGCCCACGCCTAGGTCGTGAGCTATTCTACTTATCGTCTCGTTGCTTTCGAAATTTCTCAGGTTTCTATTCGAGACTCAAAGCGAATGCTTCAAATATTATTATGAAGTAACTCGCAAATATATTTCCATCACAAATATAATAAACAATTTTATTTGTCAGCCATTTGGCTGACATTATTTTTTATAAGAGTACCCACCTTGCGTGTATGCCAACGTTAGACAATATTGATATCGCCTTAAAAGAAAAAATCGCAAGGCGCATTAAAAGCTTAAGAGAAAGTTCGGGTAAAAAACAATCAGCATTTGCCAGTGATACAGAAAAGGACAGGCAGACATTAAGCCGATGGGAAACGGGCCGCGGCGCCACTATTTACACCATTAATAAACTGTGTAAAGAATTGGGAATTTCTTTGAGCCAATTTTTTGACGATCCGATTTTTAAGGAAAAATAACGAAAAAGATTGCTGCCTTTACATGCATGATCTTAGCACTAACATTTGTAGCTACATCGCCGAATCGGGGGATGTACGATGTATGAGGTACGTTTAATGACGCATCGCCTATAATCTATAATTCCGAACCATCATCTTGTATCCGGCTTCCAGTATCCATCTGCTGTATCTCGTAGATTAACTTTTTCTTTATAAAATCGGTTTGCTTTCACTCAATAAAATATATAACTTAGTACTCATAACTATTTGAAAAAGCCGATCGTTAACCTGGGCATTATGTATAACCGATTGAAGCTGCTGACAACGCAACCATTGTTCATTCATTTTTAAAAATAAAAATAAGACCCCATGAGCAACACCATGATTAACCGTGTGAATGCCACACTAACACCCGAAGCTGCACAAACCGTAAAAAATGCGATCGCCGGTATACAGCAGGCATTACCTTTTTAGTAGGACTTACCCCTGGCGAAAGAATGAGCCTGCCTAAGATCAGCGTGAGCAACAAAGTATTTACAGAAGATGCCATACAGGCAGCGCTTAACAATCCTGAAATTTTGCCGGGATTTATTAAGCCACAGGATCTGAAAACAGACCTGGACCTTTTTCATGCCCTGGATGAGTTGGTGTTATTGGTTCAGCAGATGGGCGAAAAACTGGCCGACACCCAATTACTGGCTGGCAGCGAGGCTTATGCCAGTGCTCTTACTATTTACAAAATTTTTGCAGCCGCAGCAGGCACGGGTGTAGCCGGAAGCAAAACCGTGTACGAACAGTTGCGCCAACGCTTTACCGGCGCAGCCGCTCCCGCAACGCCGGCTGCCTAATCAGCTTTTTTACTGGTTACTTTTCTCATTTTGGTTGAGCTCCGTTCCCGGAGCTCTTTTTATGGGGGGGGGTACCTAAAAGGTGGGGGTACCTAGCCAAAACCTACGGTCGTGGGGTGTTTACCTGAGTTGCACCTACCGTTAGCTAAGTGGTGGCAACTGAGACAGATGTTGTCCCGATCTTTTGCCATGCTGCCGGTATGCGGAGGTGAGCCCCGGCTCTGTTTCCTGCGTCGGCGCCTGTTTTACCTACGACCAATGGGCATGTACCGATGCTGCAGGGGTGATACCCTTCGGCTACAAAGCTCCAACACCCCCGGCAAAGCCTGGAATACCAACTACCTGCCTTAAACCCATGCCGGCGATGGTGCGTATTGCAACAGCAAAGCCCCACTTGCCGCGGCCGAAGCTGATCAACAGGCCGGCGCAGGTATTACTCCCTCAGCCGATGTTTTTTTGTGGAACGCCGATGGTCATCGATGCCCGGCCGAAGGAAACTGGTAGTTTGGGCCGTTTAGTTTATTGGATTAACGGTAGGAAACTCATCAAAACCCTTTTCACAGAGAAAACAATCGGGAAATTGTCGATTCAAAAAACACACCTTATAGAATTGGTCTCTACACTTTAAATCAAATGTATGTGGCAAGGCATTTAACGCTGGAAGATTTTTTTAGGTTGATTAAGAGGTCGTATTTTCGACACTTCATCAGCGGTTCAATGATGTTCAGCTTCTTTATACGCACCTGATAGTGTTCGTACAGCATCTTTACCTGAACGTTCAGCACCATGGCTTTTGACTACAGCACCTTCAGGTGGTTTGCATGCTCCGTCTGCAAAGCGTATGCGGTAGGCCTGCTTCAAAGGAGTCCTTTGGACTACCATCTTCTATTCAACATCAAAATCTATCCAGATTTCGATTCGTAACATATCCAACAACGGCGAAAAGTCAGAAATTCATTAAATAATGGATTGAGGTTCTTCAATAAGGCTTAATTCTAATCTTAGAAAAAATAAAAAGTAGAATATGAGATAAAATATATGGTAAAACTAAAAAGAGAAAATCTTTTGAAAACAAATCTTTATAAAAGGTGGATATGTTTCCATTAATAATTAATAGCATCAAGAAAAAGAAAATAATGGACAACAAGAACGCCACAGTAAGCCGCATTAGGGTATTTTTAATTCTTTTAAATGAAAAAAATAGAATAGTAAATGTTAAAAAAGCGATTGACTGCAGTATTATAGAAGGGAGAAACCAAACTGACCCAGGGCGTACAATTTCTACCATAACAAAAGTTATGCTAAAACATATCACAGCAAAAAAACATATTCTTTTTAACACTTTTTTTGTATTAAGCTATTAATTGACTTTATAAGAGTTAAAATATTTTTGCCAACTACTATTTAATAATCCACTTGCATTTACCTTATCTTTAAATCCTTGCCAATGCGGTTTATAGGAATTCGGATACAGCATTAAAAGCGCAATGTCAATCCGTAGCTGTGTATCCCAAATTTCTCCATCAAATTTTCTTAATGCGGGTGTAGTCCTCCCAATCACTCCAATAGTACTGTGCCAACCTTTTTTAACGAAAACACCGCCAGCCATTGCATTAAGCGTTGTCAATGTTAATAAGCCTCTCTTATTATAAATTCCTTGAGCAAAAGTTTGTTCAAAATTAACCAGATTTTCATCCCATAATTGCGCTCTTGAACCTTTCAGAGGAGTATTCGCATATTTTCCGAATAATAAGTCATTAAACGACGGCAAAACTGTATTTACAATACCCACATTTAACTCTTTTAATAAATCCTCGACATCGTTTGAAACAAAAGCACTACCTCCTTCTAAATTCTTGGCTAAATCACTTACCAACCCAATTGCTCCTTTCATCCATTTAACGTCATGCCCTGAAGATTTTGCTTCAAATTGTACCCACTTGTAGAAATCGCTAACCTGTTCAAAAGGAGCATACTGGTTCAGCCGATTATTTTGGATATTACTAGCATTTGCTGTAGACCATCTCCAATTTCCATCCAGCCTATCAGCAGTTATCCAATGTCCATCTTTACCGTCGAATTTTCCGTTGGGATTGGCCTTAAAATAAGCTTTCGCATCGGGATATTCAATATAAGTACTTCCTCCTGTTGGATCCGTTTTATTTACCGGGTTATTCCCCATACCCACATAGGGGCTTAAAAATTCTCCTTCCGGATCAATCGTCAACCACCTACCTACCCGGCTATCATACATCCTTAGCTCAAAAGCATTCCAGCCTGTCTCCGGATCTTTCTCCGCATACTTACCCTGGTAGCCATACCGGTAGCCTTGCGCATCAGTATAACTCCTTCCACCAATTTCCATTCCAAAAGGGTAATAGTCGCGGAACACCACATAATCAGCCGTGCCCGTGCTGGTTTTTACAAACACCGCCCTTACATTACCCAGGTGGTCCTGCATTTCGTAACGGTAAGCATTGCCCTGCCTGAAATATACGCCCACACGGCCTCCTGCATTAATGGCTACCTCCGTTTGTAGTGGTACCGGCTGCCCCAGGTCCTGCTCATAAATAACTCCGCCTATATAGTAAGTAGTTTTTATAACTGCACCGCTACCATTATAACTTATCTTTTTAATGCGTCCTCCCGACTCATCATATACATACCGTACCAGCGGTAAGGTTTTACCCGCGTCACTAAATACAGCGGTCACCAGGCCTTCCACATTGTACTCTATATATTTTGCCGGCGCACTGCCATAGCCCGGGCCGGGCATTTCGCCTGTTAGCTGCCCCAACTCATCGTACTGGTAAGTAGCATAGGTTTGCCCCGTAGTTTGCTGGGTAATGGTTTGTAATTTATTGGTAGGCTTGGGGCTTTGATAGTACTGGTAGCTAAAATTATCCAATACTGTACCAGCCTGGCCGGTACGACTCAGCGCCAGTATATTGCCATGCTTATCGTACCCACCCGTGTTAGCCGGTATGGTTTCACTGTTTACGCCTGCCTGCCCTGTAAAGTTATTATTGCTGATGGTACCCCAGGTAGCCGTATTAAAGCGGTATTTATCATCATACTTATAAGCATACATATTGGGCGTTTCTGGCACTGCCGCCATCGGCGGCTTCTTGCTAAACCAGCTCATGCCCCTTATTTGCCCGCCATATTGTGCAGGCGCATCGGCGTTATTTATGGCTACGCTTATATTGTATGCAGGCGTGGTAGCATCTTCGCTGCCACCTGTTGAAGCAGGCACCCCCAACTGGGTAGTAAAGCTGTTACCATTACTGTTAAACCCATCTGTAAATGTAATGCTATTGGTGGCCTGGTATACGGTAGTACCGGCGTTATGGTTATTCACCACCAGGTCTGCCAACACGGTATTACCACCGCTACCGCCGCTGCTAGCTGTACCTATAAGGCTATTACTAATGTAGTCATTATCATAATACTCCAGCACTTCGCCAAAGGCATCGGGTAAAAAACTGGCATTGAGGTTACCCGGAATGTGAGTCATCCCATCCTTACCCGGATCCATAGCTTTTTTGCTATGGTTGATGGCTTTTAATTTACCATCCAGCGTATAGGTATAATCAATCCCCTGCAGGTTACCGGCTACTTCCACCCTCTTTACCGGGCCATGCAGAAAATACTCATACCGGGCCTGTAAGGTTTTGGTATTGGGATCATCTACCGTATTGGTGTAAGCCTGGTAGAGCCGGTCATTTATATCATATTCATAATAATGTACAAAAGTTTCGGCAGGGGTATTTTTCTGGAAGATGGATTTTACTATGTTACCCTCGCTATCGTACACATAGTCTTCGGTAAAGTATTTGGCAGTGCCACCAGCTCCCATACCATAAATGGCTTTAATGGTCCAGGTGCTGCGGCCCTGCTCATCATAACTATACCAGGTTTTGCTGTTAGGTCCCTCTGTAGTGCTTACACCACCACGTACAAAAGTTTGGGTATAGCCGGATTGGCCATGGCTATTATTTTCTACATCATACTGTGTACGGGTCCAGTCGTATTTATTGGCACTATTAGTTAGCCCGCCATCCGCTGTAATACTTTCCTTTATAGCAGTATTGGTTTTAAGGATTTGAAAGCTAAGACTTTCATCAGGCGATGGATGATATTCACCGCTTTCTACAGCCCTGCCCCAGCGATCGTAATTGGTATAAGAGAACCAGCCGTATTGTGCTTGTTTAGCATTTTGGGAAAAACGCAGCTTACCATCGCGCCGGTAAATAAATTCGGATCTTCCGCCATCTACACCGGTGGCGGCAATGAGCTGCCCGCGCAGGTTGTACTCACTGGTGCTGATAAAAGGAATATCGCTTTTATTGGGGTAAGCATTAATGTTAGTAATTAGTTTGGATACACCCTCCGGATCGATAGTAGCTACCGCCTGGCCGAGCTGGTTGTAGAAGGTGTAGGAAATATCTGAATAGTAATTAAAATACCTGATCTTAATAGGTTGTTTATCATTGTTTACAATCTTGTAATATCCCTTTGGCAGCTCATTACCATCAACAAATCCCTGTACAGGCTGTTCGGTGCTCATATTATAAATGGTATAATTAAGACCAAAAGCAGATCCGGCAGGCGTTCCTACATATACACTCGAATTCTGCAATAGCTTAAAATAATAGCTAGATGCAGAAGGTGCATACCTTGACTCGCCATTTTCAATCCTGGGCCTTGATTCACCTGAAATAAGGCAGGTTACGGTAAAAGGCAAATTAGACTCTATGCGATAGATGCCTGAAAATCCAGAGTTATTAATCACCTCCGCCGTAGATGGCGAAATTGCCCCAGTAAACTCTTCGCCAAAAGTTACCCCGTTATCTGTACTGCGAAAAACAGAGACATAGGAACCAGTTCCAATAATATCAAGACTACTCAAAACCTGATTAAAGCCGGTAGCATTGAGCGTATAGCGATGTACCGCATAGTTGATTATTGATTGATTATCTGTTAGCAGTTCATCACCCGCAATAGCGCTCATTAAGATTTTTCCATCCTGATCAGTAATAGTAATAACCTCGTTACCATTTACATCCTTGGTTACCGACTGAAACGCCCTACCAGCAAGGCTCGTAGGCATTGCACCCAACTGCGCTTGAGTAAAATACTTATTACGTATCTGAAGGTAATGCTCCAGCTCATTCTGTACGGGAGTAATATAGCTGCTTATATCCCTGCCAGTTCCCATCTTATAAGCCTCCCCAGCACCTGCGCTTCTTTTAGCATTGCCCGTACCATCTTTATAAAAATCGGTGCGGGAGTAAGGATAGGCTGAAGTGGGCACCCGATCTTCCAGGCTATTATTGCTGCTGTAGTACCAACCCAGTGTACCTTGCTGGGATCCTACGGGATCTGGACTATTGGTTTTGGCCTCATCAAAATTAGTGTGATCATATTTTTTGCCTGTAGCGTCAGTTACAAAATCGTTTTTATATCCGAAATTAGTATTATTAACAGGCGCATTAATTGTATTTAACACCGGACGTCCATAGGCATCGCTTATTGTTTGAGATATCAGTACTTTTCCTGAGACCATATCCTTTGTCTGAATTTGATCAGGTTTACCTACTTTATCGAAATACTGTTTGCTAATAGCCTTGGATGTTCCATTTTCACGCAAAATGCGCGTAACAATCCAGGTTTTATCAAACTCTGTACTATCACTATACTGCTGACTAAAACCGTTAATACAAAATAATAAACAAGCTATTACCAATACATTCCGCATAAATTTATTTTTATGATAATGAAGATGCCTTATTTTCTGCGTAACTATCAATTCTTCCTGGGTAGTTTTACCGGTGCACTGGGAACCGGCTTTTTAGGACGGTTCCGGGCGCTTTGCTCGATCTTTTGTTGTATTTGTTTATTGCGTGCATCCAATAATGCCATTTGCCCCTTTGTTAATATCCCTGCTATGTCCTTGTCATGCTGCTGGTACAATTCCTTTAAAGCATTCGATCTGGCACGGCCAGGGATAGAAGGGTCCCGAAGCCCGTTTAAACGCTCCACAAATGCCACTTCAACATACCTCAGTTTTGAAGCCTGATCATTCGAAAGACCCAGTAATGCCGTCAATCCCTCTACATTATTTTTTGCATTTTCAGACCTCTTGATATAGGTGGAGTCAATAAATTTTTTATTCTGCGCCTCCAGGTCAAAATGCCAGAGTGCTGATAACATCATTATAAAAGAAAGTGCATATTTATTCATAATATCTTATATATATACTTACTGTTGTACTGAGTAGCTCCAGTTTATCTCACATTGAGTGTCGTAGGTAATAGGATGCAACTTTGCCTGGTAAACCAATTTGCCCGTTCCTAAATAATATTCTCCTCCTGAAAAGCTCAGCGGGTAGGTATTGGTTATTTCGTAATTACCACCATCACAGTTCATGCCTCCATCTACTCCATAACTGGATTCCGTTTCATTATACACCAGATCTACCTGGCCATAGTAGGGAATCGTTCCTGCCGCATCGCTATATGCCCGAATCACCACATCAGCATAGGTTTGAGAATAAGTTTGGCCGGAATAAGGGTAAGAGTTTTCCAAATACACTATTACATAAACATTATTACAGGTGCCTTGCTGATTAGCCTGTGCCTGTGCATAATTAAATGCCTGTTGATTAGCATGAGCTTTACTAACGATGGAGGTAAATTGCCCCTGCGGTACTGTAATATATACTTCAGAGCCAACTACATTTGTACCCGAACAATCGTTTTTAGTAAAAGGCTGGTTAATAATAGCATCACTTTGATAAATAACCTTGCCATAGTTATAAAGTATTTCAGAAATGGGTCTGAACCCCTGGGGTAAGGTCTCTTTATAGGTCTTTGTCAGGCGACCAACCGCATCATACTCAAACCGGGTGGATACATTGTTATTATCCAGGATATATGTAAGCTCCCCGGTGATGTTATCATAGACATAGGAGCTGATTCCCGCATTAACCGGATGAAAACGTATATCATCCAGGTAAACAGCGCCTCCGTTACTATACCCTCCTACTGTAAGAACCGCACCCGATATGGCAGAAGCAGGTATCAGAATTGTAGCCAGTTGCCACCCCGAAGCATTTGATGGGGAAAGGACACCATTTACCTGACTAGACCCATTATTATAAAATATCCCGGCATTGGCTACCGCATTGCCTGTAGCTGATTTGATCCAGAGGCTGGCCCAGTAATCCTTGGTATTGTCCAGCTTACTAATGGGCACTTCATACTGTAGACCGGTGCCGCTGCTTAGCTGGGCGCTTTTCACACCCGTATGAGCATAATCGGGATTGATATTAACAGTAGCATTACCCAGCCTTATATCTCCATTAAAAGTATTATTAATAGCATCATCCTCCGCTCCGCTATAGGCGATCTCGGCATACCTGGCCGGGCCTCCTGTTACTAATACTCTGCTATGATTATAACCCATTTTAGTAGCTGCATATTGATCATTCATATCAGCAGCTTCAAGAGCGTGGGAGTACACGTCATATAAAGTGGTTTCACCAGACTTGATCCAGGACGCATTCTGTGCAGCCGGATTATCCTGATTAGCCCAGTCAAAAGCGACAAATACTCCTATAGCGGTCTCTCCATTTTGCGTGCTGCCTTCCGGAGCCCAGGTATAGGTCATCCTGGGACGCCATACTATACCATTCGTACTATTCGTTCCATCTTGTGTGATGATACTATGATCTGGTTTTAGTACATTGACACCAGTACTCCAGGTATTAATTGAAGCCGAGATTATCCCAATTTTATTATTACTGTTGTCAACAGAATAAACGTATCCCGCAGCCGTTTGCGTGAGCATGTTTTTTCTACCCGGATCCATAGCTTTAAGCCCCATCTCCGGGTAAATTCTGTAAGCAGGCGTTTGCTCCGCCATCGACCGGTTGCCATTGGCGTCTATATTCAATGTCCTGGTTACCGCACCACTATAAAAATCAAAAGCCAGATTCTCCGATACTGTTTTGGTACCGTTCACATAGTTCAATACCGTAGTACCTATCGGAATACTTGGATAGGTCTCGCGGGATGAATACGAAAGCCGATATCGATTTTCATGAATAACATTATCATCCACTTTTCTTTGTAACCGGTAATCAAAGAAATTTTCATGCACATACCCCTGGTATTTAAAGTTGGCAAGCCTCGCATCATAGGCAGCAAAAAATGTTGAGTCTGATAAATGCTCCAGTCCGGAATGTAAATAATTGTTGACCGTTTCGGTAATCTTGTTGCCTTTATCATCAAACTGAATAGCACGAAGCAGATTGCCTATCGGAGCAGTAAACTTTTTTATTGTAGTAAGTTTCTGCATACGTGTAGCGGTGGTATTCACAAATTTGTTTTGAGCTGAGATCATATTATCATTCGGTACTTCAAATTGGTATGTTGTTTTTCCTGGCTTAATCTTTTCTGCTACATCCCCAGTGTTTTTCACCTTATTATCAACCGTTACATACTCATAGAAAACAGCCGGCCCCGGAATTTCCCTTGAATAGCCGTACAAATCACTCATCATATAGTACATGCGCTCCAGGTACAATGTGCGGGCATTAGTATACGTGTTGCTGGTAGCAAAACTTTCAGATAGCGTAGGCAGTGTTGTTGGTGTGTAAGTAATAACTCCCGAAGATCTGTTAGTCTCTGGCAAGGCGTAGTTATAAGAGGTAATATGTGAAGCCTGGAGATCGCTTACTGATATTTGCTTGACCCTTATTCCTCCACCATATTCGTATGGCTTATTTTTTCTCAAAAAAGAAACGTTGGCTGTAACAAACGACGAAGCAATGGTATTGTTACTCTGCTGGATCTGTTTAGGTGTTTTGCCAAATGCCTTCCAGGTTCTTTCCCAATGACTTCTCTTTCTAATATCAGTGCCTCCTTCTCTTTGAACATCGGAGAAGGATACATCCAGTACATTGGCAGAAACAATACTATTTACCTGGAAATTACTGCTAAATACATCTTCAAAACCTGCTATTGACCCCGAACTGTAGGTAAGCACCATCATCATCTCCCCGGTGGTACCCTGATCGACGATCTCGGATATATTACTATAGCCTCCAATATCAACCGTAATGTTAGCCCTAGACAGGTTGTTGTTTTGCCACTGCGCTCCTCCAAGGTCAATGTTGGTAACAATAAATGGAAAGCTTTCATTGATCAAATTAGTACTATAAGTATTCGGTTCGTACTGTATCTTAATTTTTTCGCCATAAGGCCCTGATATATTTCTTAAACTCCATACATCTGTTGATTTTGAAGAGATATCGTCACACCTCCTGTACCTGTTGCCGTTTTTATCAACCAGGTCGGTTCTGACATTGCTTTTATACATCTGCCAGTAATCATAGGCATACCTGTTATAAGGCGGGTTTTTTGTAGTCCTTATTTTAGCGGTGATGTTGGATATGATCGTACCATTGGCGAGTGTATAATTATTGCCGCTTTTTTGGGTGATCACTCCCAAAAACCGGGGAGCAGGTTCATCTGTTTCTATCAGGTCTCCTGGTTCAAATTGCGATTCACCGGAAAAAGACGTTGGAGTGATGGTATAAGCATAGGAGGATCTTTTTATCTCTTCATCGCCAATGTTATATCCAAATGTCGTTGCCGGCAGCAGATCGGCGCCACCTTTACCACGTGTTTTAACAGCGTTTAAAGTAAGCTTACCATATTTAGAGTTAGGATTTATCTTATGGAAGCTGTTAGCTGTATTATCACACAATGAATAATCATAAGTGAAATCGATCACTCGAATAGATTTTGATTCAAGATCAGTCCGTATGCTACTCAGATCATTGTTGTCTAATACATTTTGCCTTTGTGGTTTGTAATCGCGGATAGTTCTGTAAGTCCAAAACTCATCCGCAGGAGGTGGAATCCCTGGCCCTACAGATCCCGGGGTGGAGAATCATTTACCGGAACGTTTTTGGTTGAAGTATTATCTCCCGAACCACTACTGCTGTAATTAACGATGCCAATATCTTCATTTTTCAATAAATAGATCCGGTTTAACCGCATTGTTGTCTGAGAATTCTCATCAAACAGGCCATTGGGGAATAAATAAGTTCTAAGATCATCTCCCCATCTTTTTCTTTAGCCAAGGGGCTTACTCCTTTGCCATCTATTCTTTCTTCCTTTTCAAATAAAGCAGTGTGGGTGCGGGTTTTAATGGCGTTTAGATAATAAATTTCTTTTTGTCCCATCGACACTCCTGAAAAAGTAGGATCCTCATCCTGACGAAACCCTTCTGCAGGATTACGCCACATAAAATTTTCATTCCATAATCCGTATTCAAAATTGACAAAGTAGCCCCAGTCATTGGGATCAGCCACCTGGTTGCCATTTCGATCTACAAAGTCGGGCCCAGTTATAGACGTTAAATACCAGGTGTAAGCATAAGCTTTGGGACGCGTCAACCTGTTAAAATTATGATCCCTATCACGTGTCCATGCCTGGAAAGACTCTTCTTCATTCGCATAGGCAGGTAAAGCATAATGATAGGTAACTCCCGAATTATTGGTAATACTAAATCCCGGGATTGTGCCGGGTCTTTCACCTAACAGTGGCCTTGTCGATGGAGTATCCACCCTGCTTGGCTTAATAAATGCACCCACCTGGATAGATTGAGATCCTGCAAGTTTATTACCTCCGCCAAAACCATAGCTACCGTCATTATCTCCATATGTAGGAGTTCCGTCAAATGATGCCGGTACCTGGCTATAGGGATCGGGAAGATTGTTTAAGTCCTGTATTTGAGCTCCGTAATTTTGTCTATAGGTATTTGAAAAGTCATTTTCAAACCTGAAAACAGGTTGGTGGTTATTCGCATTATTCCTGTTAGAATACAGTTGCCATTGAAAGCCGCCGGCATTTTTCAAAACCCTAGCCTGATTGATTAAATGATGCTGAAATGCATAAGGCCTGATAGAGCCGGAAAGCCCCTGGCTGACAACCGTGTATTGGTCATAATCAACATAGCTGGCACTATTTAATTCCCTTGATTCTATATTGGTATACATATTTACACCTTCATCAAGGGAAGAGTAATTATCATAGGCATCATTAAAATTTAAATAATCAGATGCTGGCATTACCCGGTTTATATAGCTCCCATAAGTTTTTGAAGTTGATTTTTCATCAGACCAGTATCTGGTTTTCTGATATCCCAATGTTACATTTACACCATACCATACCGGTATATCAAATGTTCCGCCTGAACTTTCGCTACTTATTTTACCGCTATTGCTGTTGGCGATGCTGGCCTCATAGCCTCCAACCGAAAAAGAAGGCTTCCCGCTACCTGTTTCTATGGAAGCCCCAAGAAGAGAACCTCCCAGGTTTTGTTTATTGGCCCCGGGTGTATTACGCGCACCTGCCGACCAGCCAATGCCGCCACCCATCCCTACATTGACCGACTCAAAATTGGTGGATATATTTAAACCAACAGATCCTGAAATACCATTATCGATAGTTGCACCGCCACCGATGCCTAAACTCGCATAAGGATCCCCCAGGAGACACTCCCATTGTTGCCGATATGCTCATACTACCAAAACTATATCCCACTCCCGCATATCCGCCAATCCCAAAACCCTGGTAGGTATCTGTGCCTATAGTTAACCCTGCCCTAACCGTAGCCGGCGTATTGGCAATGCCGACGCTTGCCCCAACAGTAAAAATCTGCCGTTGTCCGCCACTCCAATACTCTCGGGTTGTTGCATCTACACCATTCCAGTCATCCGGCGTCCCATTTACATTCCGGTTGATAGCACCAGGGTTTAGTGTCCAGCCTAAGCCTACCCAACTAGCATCCAGGTCTGGCTGTATACCTGCATGATAAGATAATGATAACGGATACCCGCCTTCTGGTCCTGGTACTTCTAATAATGGCAAATTATAGGTAAATGATCCTGTATTCAAATTCACCATATCCGTGGTATCTACCGGCTCGAAACTGGTTGTTTCAGGTGAGGTAGGGCCGGCTGTAAGTGCATAAGCCACTCCAGGCATAAAGGTATTGGTAGCTAAAATCAACAGCATGGTTAATGCCATTACCTTACGCAGCATTGTTTTTTTTAACATAGTAAAACGGTTAGTTATGTTAGCCTTATCGGTCTTTAATCGGTTATTAATTATCCCTCAACTCAGGCAGCTGTTCCAAGTCTTCCTTTTTAAAGAAAATTTTAATGCCCCTGTTCCAAAACCACACTCCGCTATATTGATATCGAACATATTTGCATTTTTTATTTGATCCTTGCTGAATACTAACATGAGGTTATTACCATCGCTCATTCCGTAGGTTTGATCGAAAAAATAATCTGCCATCGACAAAGTATCTTTACTACTGGTAGTAAGATTTACATAATCGTTCATACGAAAAGCCAGCACCTGCACCATTTCGCTATACTTACCAAAGTCACCCAATTGCCTTATGGCTTCCTTGCCATCCTTACTAAACCTGGCCTTAAAATAATAATGCCCTCCATACCTGGCCTTTAACTTTTCGATGGGTATAGTATCCGCTTGCTCCTGGGCTACCAGCAAAGAAGAAGGGTAAAAAGATAGTTTTACTTTTACACCATTCGCCTCCTGCTCTTTCGTTAAGCCATTATCAGGATCATTGACATATTCCAGCAATTCCTCTTTACTGAGACTTCCTTTTTTAGTAATACCGCAACTGTATAACAAAAGAAATGCAGCAACAATCAATATTCCGATACTATTTTGCAGGTACCGCATACTCCTTGTTTAACTCCTCTACTACTTTATCTGTAATATCCAGGTCGGCATCTGCGTAAGCAATATTTCCGTTAGCTGCCACCAGTATCATTTTATAACCATGCTTTTTGCCATATCGCTGTAAAAAGCTATTCACCGTGGTTAATACATTCTGGGTTAAACGTTGTTCTTCTTCGCCCGCATTTTTACGAATGGCCGCCTGGTAATCCTGTAACTGTCTCTGTTTGGTATTAATAAGGTCTTTCGCCAATTGTTTTTCTTTATCAGTGCCTAAGGCCATTGTTTTTTCATAAGTGGTGATAGCTCCCTGCACATCTTTCGTCAAAGAGTCAATATTAGCCTGCCAGGTTTTACCCTTACTATCGTATTCCTTACGGGCATTTACCATGGCGTTATACCCCGTCATTAACTTTGCTGAATCGATATAGGCGATTTTAGAGCTGCGAAAACACAGCCACCCAACCATTATCAAAATAACCACGGCGAGTACGCCAATAACCATCTTCTTAGTCAGCCATTTCATAAGCATGTTTAAAATTTTGACACTCCGCACATAGCGGAAATATCTTTAGCGTGTAAAATCAGTCAATTTTATTTTCTCAATGACAAAATAGTAAACTCAGAGGTCCGTTCAGCATTTTATCTCACTATTCCTATCCTTAAATATTATTTGAAAATCACTTTTGATAGTTAGCCGTTCAACGCAATTAGTCTTTATCATAGTTCATTTCATTCAGGTTATTCTTCGCTTAACAAAATTAAGGTTTGTATATTATTCACAAAATATTTTTTGACAAAATTTACCCCAACAACATCGAATACACTTCTTCTATCGAAGTCTGCCCGGTTTTAAATAGCCGGAACGCATTGCCGGCAAGGGTTTGAATGTCCTTTTCCTTTAGCAGCTCATCTACTTTAGAGCTTCCTTTTTTACTTCATCCGCCAGGTCTTCGTCTATCGGCAGTACTTCATAAATGGCTTTGCGTTTGCGATAACCGGTGTTGTAACAGTGAGAACAACCAACCGGTATATAATGCATTTCCACTACTTCTGGTGGTGTGTATTTACGCGGAAACAGGGAGCTATCAAAAGGCACCTGTTTCTTACAATCCGGACATAGTAACCGCACCAGGCGCTGTGCTACCGAAGTGTTCAATGTACTGGCGATAAGGAAGGACGGAATGCCCATATCCGTTAAGCGGGAAATAGTGCCCCAGGCCGAATTGGTATGTATGGTGGATAATACCAAATGGCCCGTTAAAGCCGCGCGTATGGCCATATTAGCGGTTTCCGCATCGCGTATCTCACCCAACATAATAATATCCGGATCCTGCCTTAAAAAGGTTCTTAAGGCCTTGGCAAAAGTCAACCCGATATTATCGCGTACCTGTACCTGGTTAATACCCTGTAAGGTATACTCAATGGGATCTTCAATGGTGAGAATATTTTTGGTAGAGAGGTTCAGCCGCTTTAAAGTGGCATACAAGGTGGTGGTTTTACCAGAGCCGGTAGGACCACTGATGAGTATAATACCATAAGGCTTTTTCAAGCCTTCCAGGTAATTATACAGGTCGTTTTCTGAAAAGCCGAGGTTCTCCAGTTTAATATCCGTTGCATCATTACTTAATAACCTGAGCACCACTTTTTCTCCATACAAGGCGGGAACAATGGAAACACGAATATCAAATTTATCAGCTCCCTTATTGAAGAAAATGCGCCCATCCTGTGGTAATCTTTTCTCGGCAATGTCGAGGTTGGCGGCGATCTTTATTTTATTGATCAGCGAAGGATACAGCTTCTTCTCGATGAGGTAGCGCAGCACCAGTAAACCATCTACCCTTATCCGCACCCGGCAATCCGTTTCATAAGTTTCGATATGAATATCACTGCTCTTTAAAAACTTGGCTTCGGCAATCAGGTCATCTAAAAAATGATCGGGATTGCCTTCATAATAGTTGTGCTGTAAGCGCTCATCTGCACTATCCCGCCTGGCATATTGCTGCTCCATTATTTGCAATAACAAGTCCTCTTCTACCAGGTCGAATGCTATGGGATGGCCTGTTATCAAAGACAGCTCTTCCTGGTATTGTTTTAACTGAGCGGGGTCGGTATTCGAAGCTGCATGCAGGTAAATGATTCCGTTTTGCTGCTTCAGGTAAGCTATACGATAACGCCAGGCCAGTTCAGCGGTGATCAGTTTATGATGAGTAGCTTCTATATTCATGAGGTTATTGCGCTAAGCTATTTACGGGTTTGAGTAAAACGAAAGTAAATCTATGGAAAAAGGATGATTGAAAAAAGCAGGTTCGAAAGAATGATTGCCACCAACACCAGTGCCTGGTAGCCAGCGAGGGGAATCAGCGTTACAGGCTTCTTATAAGCTACCCGGATCAACATAATTATTAGCACAATCAGCAGAGATGCAATAAAAAACAGTATGAAATTAAACAGAGAAAATAAAGGTGTAATGGCGATCCAGAATACCACATCTCCCATACCCAGCTTTTGATTGATCACTTCTTTAAAACTGCCTTGTTTGAACCGGTAGTAGACCAACAAAGTACTTAACAACAGTAGGATCAAGCCCGTGTTAACAGCCAGTTGCCACAAAGCAGTGGTTACATCTATTTGCAAAGCAGTATCCATTATGCAAATACCCAATAATGCAACTAATAGATATACCGGAACAGACCGTTCTTTAAAATCGGTATAAGCAATGGCCAATAAGATTATAGAGATTATTACAGTTATCAAAGTAAGAAAGGGCTGTATTAACGCAAAAATATTACAGTTATGGTTCGTCAAGCTCACCAGGACGTTCCTTCCGCAGGGACAACCCGGTTCTTTTCCAGATTAGTCCGGTACCGTTTCGGTTAGTTTTTTGTTCTGGTCTATTTCCCATTGATTGAAAACACCGTCTCCGTCGAAATCAGTTACTGCGGTAGCCCTGGCCCTGAATCCTTTGGGAGAAGCCTCAATGATCTCGATCTTATAATTTGCCTGTCCGCCCTGGGTAGTCAATAACTGCTGCTCGAAAGAAATAGACGGCAACTCGTTGGTATAGGTGGAGTTCTCAAAAAAGTACGAACGTTCCAATGTATATACGTGCTGCAGTTGCAGCTTAGCCTCCGTGCTTTTGGCTTTGGAAATGAGCGGCATTAAACTGGGTAAGGCCAGCAAAACCAGTATACCGATAATGATCAGCACCACCAATACCTCGGTTAGTGTAAACCCGGCCAGCCTGGTTTTGAATTTTGTTTTTATAATTGATCTTGTGCGCAATACTTGTAGGTTACTTAACAAAAATACGGTTGTTTATTGTACTGCAGACTTTTCGAGGCGTTTTTTTAACAACAGATTTTCCTCTTCCAGACTTTCTACCCGTTTATGAATACTAATGAGATGCAGGGTCATTTCCTCAATCTTTTTGAGTAGCAAAGCCTGGTTACTACCCAGCTCCACGCCTTCCCTACCTACCTGTTCTGCCGATGGCACTTCGGGGAGGTGGCCTTTTTGCTCAATAAAAGTTTCTATATCCTTAATCGGCATCAGCTTATAACCTGGTTTAAAAACATAATCGGGCCAGCCGGACGATTGAAGTTGAACCCTTACCTGCTCCGCAATTATATTACCGGCTACAGCCAATTTGTAATTCGATGGCGGAGCGCTGGTTCCGATCCCTACACGACCATCATTAGTGATCGTCATACGGCTTATTTTGTTGGTCATAAAGCTAAAAGGATGATTGGTATAAGTACCCGAAATACCTCCGGCAGGAGCACCGTAGAAACCCCATTCATGTGACCATAAACCAGAGATGACATTTTCACTCGAAACAAGTGACTTAGCATTGTTTGCAGACTTAACCTCAAGCACTTTATGCCAGCCTTCGGCATTTTCGGGATTAACGGTACCAATGCCCACATTACCAACCGAATTCCAGTTGATAAAGTGTTGTTCAATTTCTCCTTGTTTTATGCCAAGACTTCCGCCATAAAAACCAAATAAAAAAGGACCATCTAATGTAGTTGTTGCGTCATACTGAGCCTTATACCGAAGACCATGATTTCCATCGCCTCTAACCAATCGGATAGGGTAAGAAGGTGCCATATCTATCCCACCCAAAACATCTAGTTTCGCCAACGGGGTACTTGTTCCGATCCCCACGTTACCATTGCTCTCGTAAATGCTGGTCTGCGCCTGGCACACAATAACACCAAGCAATAAAAAGGCTGCTACAATTTGCTTCTTCATACTTATTTAGATTGTAGTTTTATTTTCAAACGTTCTATTTCTTTATCCTGCTCGTTGTTTCTTTTTCCATTTGAATGAGGTGCAATGTTAATTCCTCAATTTTCTTCAATAACAAAGCCTGGTTATTTCCTAATTCCAGTCCATTCTTAGTCACGTCCGCGGCGGAAGGCACTTCGGGCAAATGCCCCTTCTCCTTGATATGCTTTTCTACATCAGCCAGACTGGGGAGTTGATATTCTTTTGTAAATACATAGTCGGGCCAATTAGTGCCATTGTTAGCTTCTACCTTTATTTCCTTAGCGCGTATCTTTCCATTCACTTCGAGCTTCTCCGTGGGGGCTGCCACATCTATTCCCACATTACCTAAGAAGTTATGAATAGTACCCCAGGTATATCCCAGAGAATTCACATAACGGTCTGCCTGGGTTTTATAATTATAAGTACCTAAACCATGGCCGGTAAGCGGCAAGGCATTTTGAATGCCGTCGTAAATAACCGGACCTACAGTAAAATTCGAAGAATAATGATAAGTAATGCCTCCTCCTCTTAGCCAAATAATAATAACTCTTGGGCTGGGCCCGTCTGTGGGATCAACCCATCCGGCTATGAATTTTTTCATGGTGTTTTCAGTCCATGAAAACACATCATTCTTAATCATCACGTCTATAAAATTAGACGTGTGTCCTACGGAATAAGTGTGAAACGAAAACTCTGCCATTAAACTACCTCTCCATGTTTCATTTTCATGCACATTCGACCTCCCGATTATCAATTTGGTAGGCACATGATTATCCCATCCTCCATCATTAAAAGTGACAGGGTAAAATTTATCGAGGTCACCACCCACTGTAATTGAGCCGGAAGACTGGCCCATTACATAGAGTACAGCCAGCAAACATGCTGTTATCATAATTAGCTTTCTCATAAACATTTTTTGGATTTTTATTTTTTCAATTGCTCTATTTGCCTGGCCTGCTCTTTATTCTCTTTAATCAACACATCTACCGTTTTCTTCATGTCAATCATATACAAAGTCAGCTCTTCAATCTTCTTCAATAACAAAGCCTGGTTATTTCCCAGCTCCAGCCCATGCTCATGCTCACTCACTTCCGAAGCTGAAGGCACTTCAGGTAGATGCCCTTTTTCTTTGATATGCTTCTCGACATCAGCAAGAGTAGGCAGCTTATATTCTTTTATAAATACATAGTCTGGCCAGGTATTTTCAGCTGTTTCTACTTTAATTTCTTTTGCGCGGATCTTGCCATTCACAGATAGTTTTTCCATTGGATTCCTGGTGCCTATTCCAACATTACCATTGCTCTTTGCGTGGAACGCAATATGAGCCGATGTTTCAAGGCCCAAATTGCCCGTATATAAGCTCCATTCATTGGTCATCGGGTGTAGCTGGGTTACCGAAATATCATTACCCGCATTATTTAATGCAGTCCAGCCAGTATTAAAATTAATGGAACGGACTTTAATATTTACGGTTATACCTTCCGTGTTATAATAACCATAGGTAGCAATAGCTCTTATGCGAAACCGGCTGGAAGACCCGTTGCAGTCTATGGTAAAGCTTCTCTGCTCTGCAACAACATAACCATTGGAGTTAACCATACCCGCTTCTCTCCATTTATTATAGTTAGCGTGAGAAACTGAAGCTATATAAGTAGCCGCCGCCGCAATACCACTCCTGGTGTAGCTTATAGACACTTCATAATACCCCGAAGCCCCTGCATCTATGGGCGATGTCTGTACAAATTCCACATAATCACCTACCTGGTAAGTGCCAGGAAAAGTAACCGATGTTTCATATTTGTCATTGCTTTGAGCAAAACCTGAAAAGGACTTAATCAATAAAAATGTAAAAAATAAAAGGGTCTTCATACGGTATTGTTTAATTGTTAATTAGCTTCTCCAATTTTTCTATGCGCTTCTCAAGTGAAGTCATCTTTTTCTCCTGTTGTATAATATACAAAGCCTGTTCTTCGATCTTTTTCAATAAAGCAGCCTGATTTTCTCCCAACGCGATACCATTTTCCTTCACTTGATGCGCCGAGGGTATACCGGGTAAATGGCTGTGTATCTTTATATATTCTTCCAGCTTACTGATTGGCATTAGCTGATATGCTGGTTTGAATACATAGTCTGGCCAGTTGTTTTGCTCCACTTTTATTTCGTGTGCCCGGATTTTACCATTTACAGATAGCTTTTCTTTTGGAACAGCCGTTCCAATACCAACATAGCCTCCGTCCTGGTTAGATTTGATAGTCATTGTAAGGCTTGGAACATGTGTATATACATTTCCATCCCAACTTTTAACTGTATAAAACTCAATATCTGATGCCCTTACATTTTCAGGATAACCAAAAGTTCCCGGCCGGTCCACAAATCGTATCTCTGAAGTAGGGACGGCAGATCTCACAGCGTTTATGGTAGAATAGAAGCTTAAAGCGGGGAAACTATAACTGGCGCCGCTCCCATAATAGTTCCCTCCAACAATTTCGATCGCCCTGTTGTTCTCTCCCCGTTAACTGTAAGTTTAGAAGTTGGCATTACGACACCAACACCCAGGTTTCCGTTGGCGTTAGCCATTAATACTTTTTGCCAGGGTTCTGTTGCATTATTGTTTATTTTACGGAAATATAGCTCCTGGTCAAAAAAACTACCCGAAAATTGCATCGCATAGTTATTTTGCGGGTTATCATGCCTTACATCCAATAAATGCCACCATCCATTGGCCCCTGTGGGAAAATTGGCAGGATGTGCCGTTTGAAAGAAACCTGATTTCGAAGCTTGCTCACTTGCATCATGCTTGATTTCTGTACGGGTAGGAGAAGAGAACTCCTGCCCCAAAAGCGTAAAAACATTTAATACAAAAAATGCAAGGACTGTTATTTTTTTCATTCGTGTTCAGTTATAATTTATAAGGTAATTTTAGCATCTTTTCCAGGTATTGTAATCTTTTTCGAGCTCCTCATTAACGAGTTGCTGTGTTTTCAATTGCTTATCTTTCTCAATAAGGTATAAGGTTAGCTCTTCTATTTTTTTGAGAAGCAAGGCCTGGTTAGCCCCCAAAGCAATACCTTCCTTTTCAACTTCTTCAGCTGAAGGAACTTCGGGCAAATGTCCTTTTTCGAGAATATGCTTTTCTACATCAGCCAGGCTGGGTAGCTTATAATCTTTTTTGAAAACATAGTCAGGCCAGTTAGCGCCATTGTCAGCTTCTACCTTAATTTCCTGCGCGCGTATTTTGCCCTTAACCGAAAGTTTGTCTGTCGGATTTCTGGTGCCTATTCCTACATTACCATTTTTGATAAAATGATGGCCAGGGCCGGTTATTTTTAAATTTCCTGAGCCCGCTATGTCATTGTCCGGCAACCCTGAGACGGTAAAATCGGAGATCGGCGTACCGGTTGGCGCAATATTAAAACCCAGCTGATTTTGGTTATCCACAATATCTACCCGCTCTTGTAAATACGTAATCTTTACCTTGTAAGTACTGTAACTTCTTACATCTACATAAACAGGCAACTTCCTGTTTACCTGTCCTATGTAGCTGGTTGCGAGATCAACCGGTGTTCCCAGCAATACCCTTGCATTGGCTACAGCCCCGTAGTTTTCAACCAGCCGTAAAACAGGCGTACCATTTAAAGCTCCCTGGCCATAGCCGTTTTCCAGCACATATTTAGAGTAACCCGTTGCATAAGAATAGTGAAACAATTCAATGAAAATAAGTCCTCCGGGCTGCCAATGCGCCGAATTATAGCCGATTGTCGCGATCTCATATCGCATGGCCTGTTCAGCACTGGCTGATATAGGGTTAGAAACAGAAGTCTTCCAACCATTTTGATCAGTATGGGTTTGGGCCTTTAAAAAGACTGGTACGATAAAAGCCAGTAACAGCGTTTTGATTTTGTTATTCATAACAGTTAATTTGTGTGCGATTTACTTTTGTTGTTTTGGAACGCTTTCAAGCTCCAATACCTTCTCCTTAAGACCCGAAACTGTTTTATTCAATTCCAGGATATACAGGGTCAGCTCCTCAATCTTTTTCAACAATAAAGCCTGGTTAGCACCTAAAGCTATTCCTTCCTTCTCTACCTCTTTAGCCGATGGCACTTCGGGTAAATGCCCTTTCTCTTTAATATGCTTTTCTACATCAGCCAGACTGGGGAGTTGATACTCTTTTGTAAATACATAGTCGGGCCAGTTGCCAGTATTCGCGGCCTCAACTTTAATTTCCTGCGCACGGATCTTACCCTTCACAGAAAGCCGTTCTGTAGGATTTTTAGTACCAATACCTACATTGCCATTTTCGATATAATGCGCCCCTAAGCCAGATATCATTAAATTGCCTGATCCCGCGATGTTATTATCAGGAGCTGCCGGACCAGTAAAAGCTCCAACAACATCTCCAGCCGGAGCTACATTAAATTTTAATTGATTCTGACCAGTGAGGGCATCTACTTTATCCTGGAGATAGGTAATTTTCACTTTATAACTCCCATAGTTGCCCACATCTACATATATCGGGAGTTTCATTATTTGAAATACGCCATTAAAAGCAGTAACGCTATCTGCGACCCCAAGAACAACCCGGGCATCCCGTTGCGTACCATAGGTTTCTAAAAGACGCAGAACTGGAGCGCCACCTCCGGCTCCCTGACCATACCCATTTTCCACTACATATTTCATATAACCCGTGGCAAAGTATTGGTTAAATAATTCAACAAAAATCAAACCACCCATTTGCCAATGATGAGAATTGTAACCTAATGTTGCTACTTCGAAACGCCTAGCCGATGTTGGCTGACCGCTAAGGGGATCAGTCACCGATGTCTTCCAGCCATTTTGATCGGTATGGGTTTGGGCCCTTAAAAAGACTGGCACGATAAGAAGGACTAACAGCGTTTTGATTTTGTTATTCATAACAGTTAATTTTTATGATGACGGTAGTATTTAATTGGTCAAACACCTTAACCAGTACATTATATAGCTATATTCCGGCTACAGCCAGAAGTCCAGAAAATATATTCCTGTTATACCCGTTGTGATTTGCTTAGCGTCATCTAAAAACATTTCTCTCATAAGTTATTTTTTGTACTAAAAAACTGATCAAGTTCCTGGTTTAGCCGCTTCTCAAAAGTTTTATAGCCTGGTTATTAATGGGATTGTTAGCCGAATGCGAATATAGATAAACTCCTGAGCAAATCTCATTTTTCACTCCTACTATTTTTTGACAAGTATTTACCTATTTTTATACCCTAAACTTCATGAATGACAAGGTTGCTACTTATTGTATTTTTATCAATAGTTGTTACTGCTGCAAAAGGTCAGTATTACAACGGCAGGGTGCGCATCGACTCTTCGGACCGATCGTACATTTTCCAGGTAACTGATGATAACCGCCGCACTAACCAGGGGCTTTTCTACTATTGGTTTAAATCAGGACGCATACATAAAACCCAGGGAGGTTACTATGGCAAACTACTCCACGGTAACTACAAAGTGGTAGACCGTGACCGGCATTTATTAGAGGAGGGGCAATTTAAGAAGGGACAAAAAACGGGACTCTGGCGCAGCTGGTATACAGACGGCGTACTCCAATCTACTCGCCGTAAGCGCTTCGGATTCTGGAACAACAGTTATGCCATTAAAGAATACGACGCTAATGGCAATACCATCAAAAGCGGTTTTGAAAACAAGGACTTGTTTACCGGCTACCAGGTGAATTTACAGGGCGATAGCTCTGTGGTAACCCGTTATAAAAAGGCCAGGCATTGCCTAACCCATAATTACCGGCATGTTTTGGAAAAAAATTACCGGCGTCCTCTCTGCTATCTACCCTATTCCTTTCGTTGATCTTATTCGTCACCTGCTCGCTGCTATTACTGGGAGTTTATTACCTACGCTATTTCCAGGTAAAGGACGAGATCAATGAGCGGTTAGAAAACGATATTCAATCGATCAAGACCTTACTGTTGGCTGATAATGAGATCAGCAACCAGGTTCGTTTAGATAGTTTTTTATTATTTAACCAGCAACCGGACTCGGCATATTACACCAAAGAACTATGGGGCGCCTATCCCCTTGCTCATATAAAAGCTTCTTATAAGGGCCGGCAAAAAGAGCTCTGCTTTTTATACGGCGCCTCATCCTATCCTTTTGCAGATGCCACTTTATACCTGAGTGATCAGAACAGACCCCTATCACTGGTTGGTGACACTTATATAGAGGGAAAAGCTTACCTGCCTAAATCGGGCATCCGGAGCGGCTTTTTCAGCAAAAGGGATTTTCGCGCAAACGATTAATTGAAGGAGCCACGGACTCCAGCAAAAAGAATTACCAAGTATCATAGCTTCATACGCTGAACATTTCAAGCAATATGCACAGCTTGTTAGCAATCCTTCAAACAGCATCCCTTTAACAGAAGATGCGCAGCAATCCTTCACCCAGAGCGTTCAACGCTACCAAACCGGCTCCTGGGGCATTTTAAACAACCGGGCGTTGTCGGGAAAAATCATTGTAGTAAGCGATTCTGTTATTGAAGTAGATAAAAGCAGCCGTCTTAAGAACATCCTGCTTATCGCCCCTTTATCCATTTTAAAGAGGGCTTTGAAGGCAGCATCCAGGCGCTGGCCCTGGATAGCATTACGGTAGATGCCGGTTGTCGTTTGATCTACCCCTCAGCATTGATTGGCCTGGGCCGGCAGGGTGAAATGGGTAATACCGGCAGCACCATTACCTTACATAACAATGCCACCGTAGAAGGAATTGTAGCGAGTTTTAAAAGCGAAAAAAATCCAATATCCACCCGGTGGTTAAGATAAAGCAAGGCGCTATTGTTAAAGGACTGGTGTATTGTGGCGGCTACGCCTACCTGAACGGCAAAGTGGAAGGATCTATCTACACCGATTTCTTTTTTGAACAGCGCGGCCCACTGAGTATGGAAAATATTTTAATAGATGTTTCCATAACCAGGAGTCCCTACCTGTTACAAGGTCACCCGTTCTCATTTTTTGAAGGAGCCCGCGATCAAAAAATAATCAGCTGGCTACCATAACAAACGTTTCTTTCGGCTTTTTTCAATGCCTGGTTTTCCTGTTGCAATTCGGCTACCTTCTTATTAAGGTCAATCAGATGCAGCGTTATTTCCTCGATCTTTTTTAATAGTAAAGCCTGGTTAGCGCCCACTTCAATACCATTTGCAGCAACTTCTTTAGCGCTGGGCACTTCTGGTAGGTGTTGATGCGTTTTAATAAATTGCTCCAACTCGGAAAGTGGTGTTAGTTCGTAGTTCGGGTTGAACACATAATCGGGCCAGCTTGTAGTAGCCCCACTTACTACTTTAATTTCTTTGGCAAGAATTCTTCCGTTCACTGCAAGTTTTTCGCCAGGGGTTGTAGTACCAATACCCACATTACCATCCGGATGTATGACATTCTATCATGCCATTCAGTCATTCCAACTCCCGGATTATCCCAGGCTATTTTAGTTGAAAAAATAATACCAGGCACATGATATCCCGGGGGACAGCAAAGCTAATCCCTGCTGTTTTATCTGCATACTGTTGGCTGAATACAATACCACCTTTTTTTGTCAACACCGATGGATTCATTGTATAGTCCGTGGCCTTGATCATCACATAAGTCTGGTCATTGTTCTCAATATGTAAAGCTGAAAGGGGTGTTTCTGTTCCTATGCCAACCTTTGGAGAATTAATAACAAACGACTGTCCTTTTGCTTTTATATTCCCATTTATATCAATAGAAAGCCAATCATTTAAACCGGTAAAAAACTTCATACCTCCATAGCTACTGATCCATGCCGTTGGCGCGCCTTGAAACCATGAGTCAGTAGTCCATCTAATCCCGTAGTGCGGGCGTGTTTGCCCGTCGTAGGTAGTCGAATTTCCAGGCACTGCATCCAGCGTTTGCCCCACCAGGGTTTGAGAATGGAGGGTAAATTCTGTACATAATAAAGAAAGGACAACAAAACCCACTCGTTTTATACATGACGCATTGATCTTTTTCATAAAAAATATTCTTTAGGCTTTATTTAATATAACGTTTAACAATATTCTCCTGTTGAACAACCCTGGTCTTAAGTTTTTTATTCTCCTGTTTTAACTCACTCATTTGATTATTTAAGCTTTCTACACTTTTATTCACCTCTATAATATGCAGTGTGAGCTCCTCAATTTTCTTTAACAGTAAAGCCTGGTTAGCTCCTACCTCAATACCATTAGCTGCGACCTCTTTAGCACTGGGCACTTCTGGTAAATGTTGATGGGTTTTTATAAATTTCTCGACCTCAGAAAGCGGAGTTAGCTTATAAGTCGATTTGAATACATAATCGGGCCAGCCAGCAGCATGAGGCTTAACCTTTAACTCATCAACAATAGCTTTTCCTGCCACGGCAAGTTTATATTGCGGAGGAAATGAAGTGATACCAATAGCAACATTGCCTTCTTCCGTAATTCTCATTACTTCCCGTGAAAACGCAGTATTAAACCCCCAGGTAAAAAACTGGAGTATACTGCCATTACCTTCGCCGTATGGCTTCGTTGTAACCTGCATGCCCGAAAACCCATCAGTGGTATTGCCGCTTTTCATACCAACTTTAAAGCTTCCCTGCTCCGATGGATGATGTTGATTCCAATGATTATGTAATGACATGAATATGTCACCAGCGACATCCAGCTTTGCATAAGGATTATCGGTACCAATACCCGTATTACCTGTATTTTTTATCACAAGGCGTTTTGCGGCTCCTGTAGAAAATTCAAGATTGCTGCTGCCGTAAGCATATATATATACAAAATCATCCGGGTTTCCATACAAACTCCCTGACGAACCTAATATTCCCAGGCTTGTACCATTATTTCGAAATAAAATATGATTATTTGCTGGGGTTGCTGGATTTATAATTAATGGTGCAAGAATTTCAGTTGTCCCATTAGCATCTATTGAAAGTTTCCTGGTGCCGCTGTAAAAATTTAATTCCAGCATAGCTGCTGAACCAGGCAGTGCTTGCGCCTGGGGCCCAGGTATCGCTCGTCCATTTAATACCATAATGTGGCGCCGATTGTGATTGGTAAATGAAAGCATCTCCGGGGGCTGCGTCGAGGGTTTGCCCCACCAGGGTTTGAGCTTTAGCCATAAAATGAACGCAGGTCATAAACAGCAATAGAAACATCTTCAAGGCGGTTGAAAAACGGCATCTTTTTCTCATAAGTTTATACTGGGTTTTAGTTGAAGTAGATAACAACTACTTTCACCAACGAGAAACCTCTTTAACGGGAAGCCTGGATATTTCGGTTAACAGGATGATGTCTCATAAGTATCAGCAGTTATATTTCAGAGCAAAAATACAGGAGATTTTTCATTTACTAACCAACTGTACTACATTTTTATATTTAGCAAACCACTTGCCTGTTGTTATGGCGCGTAAAAATTTTTCGCATTGTAATATTTTTACCGCGAAGTATGCAGAGAAGACGCAAAGGACGCCTGTAGCGGCGAAAAACTTTTAAGCACCCTGTTGTTAGTAAAAGGGGCAACTGCAAGCATTAATTTACTACCTTGCTGCGCAGAACTATGCCGGGAAAACCATTAACATACCGTTTAGCCGCCAGCTCGCTGGTAGAGGTAATTGTAGCCCTGGTGATTCTATTGCTTCTTTTTTTATTGTGATTGAGTTTTTCACCAGTATTGGCCAGTCTTCCGCAACTACCGGCAAAATAAGTGCAGCCGGTGCATTGAATGAATATATACATCATACCGAAGCTCAAAAAACATTTAATACAGCCAGGAGGAAATAAACGGATGGATGCTAAGCCGGGAAGTACAATCACACCCGTCAGGCGACAGCCTGGCCACCATCAACTATACAGTTTACGCTAACGATTCTCTTTATACGCCTTTACTAACCCGGAACAAAATAACCAGTATTAAACAATAAATTTGCCGCCACATTTTTGCAGCGCATGAACCCAACCTGTTACCATAAAAAACTCAGTGCATTTACATTGCCCGAAATGGTGATCAGTCTCCTGATCATGAGTATAGTTTTTGCAACAGGCTTTGCTGTTTACATGATCGTTAACAAACAAGTGCGAAACATGGAGGAAAAGAATAGCTTCTACACCGATTATTTTCTCACCAAGTCGGTGCTGCAAAGAGATTTTAGTCGACCCGGATTGATCACCATTTCTGATGATCGCAAAAAACTCACTATTAGTGCACCCGGTGGAGGAGCTAACTCAGATCAACCCTTAGAGATCTACCTGGACAGCAATTATGTTCTGAGAGCGCAGGGCGATCGAATAGACACTTTAAAACCGGGAGCCACTATTGAAAGTATTAGTTTTATGCAGGATACACTGTCCCTGGTGACATTTGTAAAAATGCGTACCATCTATCATCAAAAAGCATTTTTTACCTATCTTCAAAAAGATTATTCAGCAGCAGAGATGCTGTCGGTAGCTAACAAAAATCTACAAACAAGTGAGTGACAGGATTGATATAAAAGCTTTACAACAGCCGGGTAATAAAGAGCAAACCAGCCTCAGTACTGAAGACCGAAAAAGCCTGATGAAACGGATAGAAGAATTATTGTCGAAAGATATTTCACTTTTTGGCAGCCCTTTTTCCGATAAGCTCAAAGAATCTTTTTACCTGGAGTTAGGAAGCTTAATGGAGGCAGGCCTCGACATTCGCAGTGCCCTGCAGCTCATAAGAGATGAACAAACCAAAAAAACACCCAAAGCAACCCTTACTGAGCTTCTGGATAAAGTGGTAAGCGGAACAACCCTGTCTGTAGCATTAAAAGAAAACAAGAACTTTACCGCCTACGAGTATTTCACAGTAGAAATCGGTGAAGAAACGGGTAAGTTGGTTGCAGTACTGCAGCAGCTATCCGTATACTATAAAAGTAAGATCAAACAAAGAAGACAAATCGTTAGCGCGCTTACCTACCCACTTATCGTTTTAAGTGTTGCTTTCGTTTCGGTTTCTTTTATGATGAACTATGTAGTACCAATGTTTGCCGATGTTTTTAAAAGATTTGGCAGCGACCTACCCTATCTTACACAGGTAGTATTAGATATATCAAAATTTGTACAGGCCTGGGCTGGCAGAATTGTAATAATAGTAGCACTGCTGATCGTCTTTATGGTAGCAAATCGCAAAAAGCCCTGGTACCAGAAAAACAAAGACCTGCTGCTTCAAAAATTGCCACTGGTAAAGAATATCGCCTCTAAAATATACCTGTCCCGCTTTGCTTCTACCATGCAGTTGTTATTGAGTGCTAAAGTACCTTTAGTACAGGGGCTATCATTGAGCAAACAGGTTATGGGATTTTATCCGCTCGAACGCGCGCTTTCTCAAATGGAAGCCGACATTCTGAAAGGCATGCCCTTGCATCAAAGTATGGCAGCTCAAAAAATCTTTCCGCCTAAAATGGTAGCTCTGGTAAAGGTGGGCGAAGAAGTAAACCAACTGGAATTATTTTTCAAAACGCTCTCGGACCGATATTCTGAGGAGCTGGATTACCAAACCACGCAACTTAGCAAATTCATCGAACCGGCTATTATCGTTATTCTGGGCTTTGTCGTAGGCATTGTTTTGATAGCTATGTACCTGCCTATGTTTAATATGGGTAATACTATAGGATAAAAGTGGTCAGGTATCTGGTCTGTATCATTGTAAAGATCAACGCTCCACGTAATCCTGCAGGTAGGCGTAGTGGTCTCCCAATTGGCCATTTGAAGCAATGGTCGCCCGCTGAATGATCTTACTTCCGCCCTGCAACAGGTCGCTTAAAACATATTTTATCAGCTGCTCCCCGAAATAACGACTGGCGTCGCGCGGTAACTCATTCGGCAAATTACCCACTGCCATTATATCAATAGAACCCATTTCATAAGGCGATGTTTTAATAAGCGTTGCTCTGTCAATACCATATACAGGATCTTCTATCGTCCCACTTCCAATATTAACAGGCACCGATCCTTCTTTATCATCAGAAACATCTGCGATGGTTTGAATAATAAAGTCTGGATGATTAATATCGCCGGGGTGAAATAAACGGGGAATATTTTCCTCCCAGTAAACGCCGTTCAGCAAAATATCTGTCTGGCAAGCGTATGGATAAAACTTGCTCTGATAATTTTGCGGATGCTGATGAAAGTCTTCGCGGCTATAATTACCGGTTATTTCATGCTCATATAAATCTTTCCCCTTTAACTGGGTGTACACTGGATAGGCAAACCGTCTTCTCAGGTACTCGTCGGGCTCCACCTCATGCAACCCTAAAAGATTCATCACTTCTATCAATCCGTGGGCAACCCTCCCACTGCCCGTGATCACCACTTTTATGTTAGGTAGTTTCAGGCCAAAATAGCTATGTATTAATTCCTTAAAATTCTTTTGTTTAAAAACCCTTTCAAGATGGTACAAGCCGGTTCTTTTACCATAAGCCATAATACCATTGTGAGCGCCTACAATGCCCGCAAAAAAACCAAACCCGATAATACGTTGCCCATCGTCATGCTCCAGGCATTCATAATCAATTAAGGTGATATTTTTTTCAAGGATTGACTTTAACAGGGCCTGGTTCTGCGGTTGCTTTTTCCTGGTATGAGAAAAAAACAGGTAGGTTTTATGGTCAATCAAGCTGCTGATAGCCGCTTCCTTTATTCCAAGGAGGATGGAACAACCCGACAGGTCTTCGGTAAGGCGGGCACCTGCGCGTTCGTATTCAACATCAGGGAAGCAACGAATCGCCGAAGGCTGAACTTCTATCTCCAATTCTTTGTTATGAGACAGTAGCCAGCGACATTGATCGGGTGTTAAAGCCACGCGGTTATCAGCCGGTATTTTTTCTTCTTTAATGATGCCAATTTTAATCATATAACTTTGCAGCTGGGTTCTATGCAATTTACTTTAAAGATTTTTGAATGATCACATTAAAAAAAATAGGGAAATTTTTCCTGAGGCTTATTATACCCAGGAAAAGCTGCTGTAAATAAATAAGTAAAATAATACTTGAGGTGGGCAATATTATTGATGATAATTTCGTAATATTGCACCCCGTTTCGAAGTGAAGCCCAGATGGCGGAATTGGTAGACGCGCTAGACTCAAAATCTTGTTTCGGCAACGGAGTGCAGGTTCGATTCCTGTTCTGGGCACACAACCCCTCTTTCGGAGGGGTTTTTTAGTACCCCAAATATAGCTCGGCCCTATGCTGCTGTGAACCATAACAACCAGCCAGCATTGCCTAGCACCAACCATCTTATATTTTTCTTTTATGATAACGGTTTGCGGACCAGGCTTAAGACCCAACTCATTTCTCAAAAATTCACTGGCAACAAAAAAAGCCGCTGCATTGCTGCAGCGACTTTAACTTATCATTGAATTGCTTATTAGCGTAAGAACAACAACTCACGGTATTTAGGCAGGTACCATTCTTTATCATCCACCAACAACTCTAATTTATCAGCGTGGTAGCGGATCTGATCAAAGAAAGCAGCTTTTACCTGGCTTTCATAAGCGATAGCCTTAGTACGCGTATTCTCAATAGCATTAGCTATTTTACGCGCTTCGATCATTTTCTCAACCAAATCACTGGCTTTGTTAATGTGCTCAGAGATCTTATCCAGGATCTGCTTTTGATTCGCATAGGCTTCTTCCGTTAAACCAGCTTCTTTCAAACCTTTAATGTTTTTAGCCAACAGGTTTTGATAGCGGATTGCCGGAGGAAGGATCATGCTGGTAGCCATTTCGCCCATAATACGACCTTCGATCTGTACTTTCTTAATGTATTTTTCCAGCTCGATCTCGTGTCTTGCTTCCAGCTCTGAGTGGCTGTAGATACCATTTTCGATAAACAGCTTGGTATTCTTTTCGTTTACCATTGCATCCAGGGCCAAAGGAGTTGTTTTCAGGTTAGGAAGACCTCTTTTTTCTGCTTCTTTTTCCCATGCTTCGCTATAGCCATCACCTTCAAACAGTATTTTTTCGCTGCTAACAATGTATTCATTGATCACCTGCATAATAGCGATCTCTTTTTCTCACCTTTCTCAATCAGACCATCTACATCCGATTTAAAGTTTTTCAGGGTTTGCGCCATGATGGTGTTTAAAACAGTCATCGGGCTGGCACAGTTGGCAGTAGAACCTACCGCTCTGAACTCAAACTTATTGCCTGTAAATGCAAATGGAGATGTACGGTTACGATCGGTATTATCTAATAAAAGATCCGGGATGTTTTTATGGATATCCAGTTTCAGCATGCTTTCATCCTGCTCGTCCATATCACCGCTTACACGCTGTTTGATATCGTTTAACACCTTAGTAAGGTATTCGCCAATAAATACAGAAATAATAGCAGGAGGTGCTTCATTCGCTCCCAACCTGTGATCGTTCGGTGCAGAAGCAATAGAAGCTCTTAATACATCAGCATAATCGTGAACCGCTTTGATGGCATTTACAAAGAATGTAAGGAACATCAAATTAGTTTTTGGAGTTTTACCAGGAGCTAATAAGTTAACGCCTGTATCGGTTGATAAGCTCCAGTTATTGTGCTTACCGCTACCGTTGATACCAGCAAATGGTTTTTCGTGCAGTAAAACACGTAAGCCATGCCTGATAGAGATGCGGCTCATTACGTCCATCAACAAAGTGTTGTGGTCAACAGCCAGGTTCGCCTCTTCAAAGATAGGTGCGCACTCAAACTGAGCAGGAGCTACCTCGTTGTGACGGGTTCTTAAAGGAATACCTAATTTATAGCACTCGTTTTCAAAATCACGCATAAAAGCATACACTCTTTCAGGAATAGATCCGAAATAGTGGTCTTCCAGCTGCTGGTTCTTAGCCGAGTTATGTCCATATAAAGTACGGCCACACATTACCAGGTCAGGTCTTGCACGGAATAAACCATCGTCAACAACGAAGTACTCCTGTTCCCAACCTAAAGTAACATTTACACGGGTTACGTTTCTGTCAAAAAAGTTACAAACATCTACTGCTGCTTTGTTTAACAGATCAATAGATTTTAATAATGGGGCTTTATAATCTAAGGACTCACCAGTGTATGAAATGAAAATGGTAGGGATACAAAGTGTACGGCCATGACCAATTTCTATAATAAAAGGAGGCGAAGATGGATCCCAACCCGTATATCCTCTTGCTTCAAAAGTAGCACGCAGGCCACCGTTAGGGAAAGAAGATGCATCAGGCTCCTGCTGAATCAATGCAGCGCCATCAAATTCTTCGATAGGGGTACCATCGCTTTTCAATGTAAAAAACGAATCATGCTTTTCAGCAGTAGTACCTGTAAGAGGCTGGAACCAGTGTGTAAAGTGTGTAACACCTTTACTTTCTGCCCAGGCACGCATGCCATTAGCGATGTTAGAAGCTACGTTTCTGTCAATTTTCTGCCCCGATTTGATAGAAGCAACTATACTTTTATAAGCATCATCGCTTAAATACTCTCTTGCAGTTTTAAGGTTAAATACATGTGAGCCAAATACGGTAGTAATCTTTGGCGTAATTTTTCCCAACTCATCTGTTGTAGCCGGAATGTTCGAAAGTGCAGAAATTCTTAAAGACATCGTGATAAGTTTGTTTTAATTGAGAGCAAATATACGATTTAAGGGATTTTTTTATTAAAAATATTTGTAATTATTACATAAATTATAATTATTGCGATTTTTTCCTTGTTTTTTATAACATTATCTAATTTCATAATGCATCAAACAATTGGTTTTAAATTTTCTGTAAATCGGCCGGCTGCACTCATAACATGGATTAGGTGGGGTGGAAAAATGAGCAAAAGTTTCAATGGTTTTGTAGATTTGCTATCCCTTAGAAAAAAGGTGCTGGTTTTGCCATTACCTTATTGTAGTTCTTAAAACAAAATATCAGTGTCTCAAAAAATAGCCATCATCGGCGGAGGAAATTTAGGTACCGCCATAGCCCAGGGATTAATTAAAAGCGATTTTTGTAATCCTGCCGACATTACCATCACCAAAAGAAACATTTCAACACTTAAAGGTGAACTGCCCAAAACAGTAAAGATCACTGATGACAATGCAAAAGCCGCTTCGGTGAGCGATGTAATTATATTAGCAGTGAAACCCTTCCAGGTTGAAGGCGTTATGAAAACCATTGCACCGGTATTGACCAAAAAACAGGTGCTTATTTCTGTAATCACGGGTGTAACGGTAAGCGATCTGAAGGAAATGGCCCAGGTGCAACTGCCCGTTTTCCGCGCTATGCCCAATACGGCTGTTGCTATCCAGGAAAGCATGACCTGCATCAGCTACGAAAACGCAACGGACAGACAGGTGCAGTTCGTTACAAAAATGTTTAATACAGTTGGGAAAGTTGCTGTTATTGACGACAAGCTGATGGATGCAGCTACTGTGCTCGGGGCCTGTGGTACTGCTTTCGCACTTCGTTATATACGTGCTAATATACAGGGAGGGATAGAAATAGGCTTTGACGCCAAAACTGCCAGCCTTATTGCCGCTCAAACGGTAAAAGGCGCTGCTGAGCTATTACTATCTAACAATACGCATCCCGAGCAAGAGATAGATAAGGTAACTACCCCTAAGGGCTGCACGATTGTAGGTTTAAATGAAATGGAGCACAGGGGCTTCAGCTCTTCATTAATACGAGGGGTTATTACCAGTTATAAAAAAATAGCGAAAGATTAGAAACACAAACACTACCTGCTAACACTTGACATATGAATAACCACCTCCAGACAAACTTGTTAGAGCCGCAAGCGGCATGGCATTGGTATGAAAAGATTTTATTCAGATTCTTTTTTATTTTCTTCACTCTGTTTATTAGCCTTACCAGCGGTGCTGCCTTCCCGATAGAGCTGGCATCATTTATGACACCTGCGGCTAACCAGTTTAACAAACTTGTACGCTGGGTAAGCAAACATATTCTAAAAATCCCCTACGAATTTGAGCAAAATGGACATGGTAGTGGAGACAATACTTATATGTATGTAACTCTGTTCATTATTTTTTTGATTGCCGTTATAGCAACTATTTTATGGTCGGCAATAGACCGGAACCGTAAAAGCTACGTAAAATTGTACTATTGGCTAACCGTTTTGGTTCGGTTTTATGTGGCATTTATACTTTTTAGTTATGGAATAGTAAAAATCATCAAGCTACAATTTCCCTCCCCGCATGTTGGACGGCTTATGCAACCTTACGGAGAATCATCGCCAATGGGATTAGCATGGACCTTTTTAGGATTTTCGAAGGGCTATAATATATTTATGGGTATAGCTGAATGTGCAGCTCTTTTACTGCTCTTTAGAAGAACAATGACTTTTGGTGCTATAATAACCCTTATGACGGCAGCCAATATAATGGCGGTAAATTATTTTTTTGATGTTCCCGTAAAAATCCTTTCTACCATGCTGGTAGTAATGACGGCATTCTTACTTGCCCACGATATAAAACGCCTGTGCCTGTTCTTATTCTCAGGAAAGCCAGTGTCGCTGCCTACGATAAAGGCGCCCGTTTTATCAAAAAAATGGATGAAGTTTACCAAGCTGACTGCAAAAATATTGCTCATTGCAGCCACCCTTATCCCCAAAATAAGCTATACTTTATCGGCCAATAAGGAGTATGGCGAAAATGCCCCTACTTACACCTACCTTGGATTTTATGAGGTTACAAGATTTGTAGTGAATAACAAAGAACTACCTGCGAATAGCGCTGATTCCTCCCGCTGGAAACACCTCAATATAAGAAGCCAGCGGCCAGCGGCTATCCGATTTATGACCGACAGCCTAAAAAGCTATAAATACAAATTTGTATATGGAAAAGAAAACTATATTGAGTTAACCCCAATTGGTGAACCTGCCTCTACCAAAAAGACGCTAAAAATTGGAAGCGACAGTAATGGTATTACCTCTCTTTCAGGAAGGTTCGATGCAGATTCTGTTCAAATATTTCTACGTAAAAAGAACCCAGACGAATTTCTGCTGATGAATAGAGGTTTTAACTGGATCAACGAACGCCCTTTTAACAGATAGGTGCATTTCCAACAAGCATTTTAAAATATCCTTGCTAATTCCTATCTTTGCATGACCTCCATAAGTTCCCCTTAAAGGAGTATTTCTGCTGGTCGTTTTAAGATCCTTTTTTCATACTAAATTTTATAATAACATTGTCTGCAAGTACATTCTGATGCTTGTTTGATAATATTTTATTGAGTGTAAACAACTTTTTATGGCCAAGTATATTTTTGTTACGGGTGGCGTAACATCTTCTTTAGGTAAGGGCATTATAGCAGCCTCTTTAGCCAAACTTCTACAAGCTCGTGGCTTTAGAGTAACTATCCAAAAGTTCGATCCATATATCAATATCGATCCGGGCACCCTTAACCCCTATGAACATGGAGAGTGCTATGTTACAGAAGATGGTGCAGAAACAGACCTGGATCTTGGTCACTACGAAAGATTTTTGAACATTTTCACTTCCCAGGCTAACAATGTAACAACGGGCCGCATCTACCAAACCGTTATTAATAAGGAAAGAGAAGGTGCCTACCTGGGGAAAACGGTACAGGTAGTACCTCATATTACTAACGAGATCAAGCGCCGTATGATGGAGCTGGGCACTACCGGCGAGTACGATATTGTAATAACTGAAATTGGCGGTACGATTGGTGATATTGAGAGTTTACCCTTTGTTGAGGCCATCCGCCAGCTACAATGGGAGTTGCCTGAAGAAGATACCGTTGTTATACACTTAACTTATATCCCTTACCTGAAAGCAGCAAAAGAACTTAAAACAAAACCTACGCAGCATAGTGTAAGAATGCTAAGCCAGGAAGGTGTACGTCCTGATATTATTGTATGCAGAACAGAAAAACCGCTGACGCCGGAGTTAAAAAGAAAAATTGCCCTGTTTTGCAACGTGAAGCAGGAAGCAGTAATTGAAGCAACCGATCAATCTACTATTTATGAAGTACCGCTTGCCATGTTGCGCGAAAAGCTGGATCTGACCTGTCTGAAGAAAATGAACATGACAGCATATCCTGAGCCCGAGCTTTCTAAATGGCGTACGTTTCTTGATAAATTAAAGTATCCGAAAACTGTTGTGCGTATTGGCTTGATTGGTAAATACCTTGAGTTACAGGATGCCTATAAATCTATTTTGGAAGCCTTTGTACATGCAGGTGCGGTGAACGAATGCCAGGTGCAGATCGTAAATGTACATAGCGAATATATTACCGATGAGAATGTAGAAGAAAAACTGGCCGGCCTGGAAGGTCTGTTGGTAGCTCCAGGATTTGGATTAAGAGGTATTGAGGGAAAAATAACGGCAGTAAAATATGCGCGTGAAAACGGGCTTCCATTCTTTGGCATCTGTTTAGGCATGCAGATGGCGGCTATTGAATTTGCCCGGAATGTACTAAACCTTAAGGAAGCCAACTCAACAGAAATGGATGAAAATGCTTCAGAACCGGTTATTGCTTTAATGGAAGAGCAAAAGCAGGTAACAGAAAAAGGCGGTACTATGAGATTAGGCTCTTACACCTGCGCTGTAAAACCAGGTAGCCTTGCACATACCATTTATGGATCTGATACTATTACCGAAAGGCACAGGCACCGTTGGGAATTCAACAACAAATACCTGGAAGCTTTTGAAAACGCAGGTATGGTGGCCAGTGGTAAAAATCCTGACAGTGGCTTAGTTGAAGTAATTGAGCTGCCTACACACCCGTTTTTTATTGGCGTTCAATATCACCCAGAGCTGAAAAGCACGGTAGAAAACCCACAACCTATTTTTGTGCATTTTGTAAAAGCAGCAATGGCTTACAGTGCTGTTAACCCTAAAGACCGCAAAGCAGAACTGGCTAAGATATAACTGATTTTTCTGGTATAATTATTACAAAAGGCTCCCCGGGAGCCTTTTGTTGTATAAGTACTTAATAAAAAGTAAGACCGCATATATTTGTTATGGATTAAATTGTTACATTTAGCCATAAAATCGTTTTTCCTTTTACCGACAAACTATAACGAAAGCAAGCATGAAGACAATCAACAGGTCGCAACTATTTACAGCAAGTTGCCTGGCCTTACTCGTAACCTCCCTTTCATTCGGGATCCGGGCTGGTATATTAAATAAGCTGGGAGTTGATTTTGGATTAGATAAAGCCGAATTAGGCACCATTGCCGCAACAGCATTCTGGGGTTTTCCCCTTGCGGTAGTTCTCGGCGGTCTGATTGTAGATATTGTTGGAATGAAAAAGCTATTGCTGTTTGCATTCATCTTTCATTTGATCGGTATCGTACTCACCATCTTCGCGGGTAAATTCGACAATCCGTTCTGGTCTCTTTTCTTTTCAACACTGCTTATTGGCATTGCAAACGGAACAGTAGAGGCTGCATGTAACCCGTTGGTTTACGGCCCTGTTCCCCGAAAATAAAACCACCAAACTCAATCACTTTCATTTATGGTTCCCCGGAGGTATAGTATTAGGTACACTCATAGTATACTTCTTCGACAAAATAGCTCTGGGCTGGCAGATACAGGTTGCCATGATGATTATTCCAGCGCTTATCTACGGGTTTATGTTTACCAAACAACATTTTCCGGTTACCGAAAGAGTTGCCAACGGTATCTCTACTGGTGAAATGTATAAATCGCTTGCAAACCCGCTTTTCATATTCATGATCATCTGTATGTTCGGCACGGCTATTACCGAATTATTTACAGGCCAGTGGATTGATGTATTATTGAGAAACGTCACCGACAACGCACTTCTGGTACTCACAGTATCCACCGGTGTAATGGTAATAGGGCGAGCCTTTGCAGGCCCCATTGTTGAAAAGCTGGCACCGCAGGGGGTGTTATTAATGTCGTCCATATTGGCTACCCTGGGGCTTTATCTTTTAGGGAATACCAGCGGTAATATGATATTTGCGGGAGCATTGGTTTTTGGTGCAGGTGTTTGTTATTTCTGGCCAACCATGTTGGGATTCGTAGCTGAATACCTTCCTAAAACTGGGGCTGTGGGATTGAACCTGATGGGGGGGCGGTATGTTCGCAGTATCTATTTATATGATGTTTATGGGCGGGGTTTATGATAAATATATTGCCGAGAAATTGCCCGAAGGCGCCGACATTAAGATTTATAATTCGGCAGAAGCTACTGAAGAAATGAAGCTGGCTTTAAGTGAAGCCAACAAAGCTGCAGGACCCGAAATCATCAATACAACATTAATCATTCCAGTTGTTTTAATTGCAGCATTTATCGGCCTCAACCTGTACATGCGTAAAAGAAGACAACTGGCATTGTAAAAAACTAACCAGGCCCACTGGCCTGATCATAAAGATTGATCAATTAAAAATAAAACTATGAAGTCCACAACCCGAGCCCAACTCTCCGTAATGATGTTTCTCCAGTTCTTTATTTGGGGAGCATGGTTTGTAACCTTAGGGACTTTTTTAGGCACCAATCTTCAAGCAAATGGGTTGGAAATTGCCAACGTATTTTCCACTCAATCATGGGGCGCAATCATTGCACCCTTTATCATTGGCCTGATTGCCGATCGCTTTTTTAATGCAGAAAAAATTCTAGAGTTTTACATTTAGCAGGAGCAGTTCTTATGTATATGATGTTTAATGCAGATAATGTTGCTGTATTTTATCCGTATGTTTTCGTATATATGGTATTATACATGCCAACCCTTGCTTTGGTAAATTCAGTTTCTTTCAGGCAAATGAAAAATCCTGAAAAAGAATTCTCATTCATTAGAGTATTTGGTACATTAGGTTGGATTATAGCTGGTGTTATAATTAGTTTGCTTGATTGGGATAACAGTAATGCGGAAACCGGCGCATTAAAAAATACATTCCTAATGGCAGCTATCGCATCTGCGGTATTAGGAGTATTTAGCTTTACCTTGCCTAAAACGCCTCCTGTAAAAAATGCAGAAGGGAATAAATCTTTTGCTCAGATAATTGGACTAGATGCTTTAAATTTATTAAAAGATAAAAATTTTCTTACATTTTTCATCGCATCAGTATTGATATGTATTCCACTTGCATTTTACTACCAAAATGCAAACCCATTTCTTACAGCCGTAGGTCTCGAAAACCCAACAGCTAAAATGGCGATAGGTCAAGGTTCGGAATTATTGTTCCTCTTGCTAATTCCGTTCTTATTTAAACGATTTGGCTTTAAGAATACTATTTTAATAGGTATGCTCGCCTGGGCAATAAGATATTTATTATTTGCTTACGGCAATGCCGGAGAATTATCTTTTATGCTGATTATAGGTATTGCATTACACGGGATTTGCTATGATTTCTTTTTTGTATCAGGTCAAATTTATACAGATGCCAAAGCAGGCGAGAAATATAAAAGCTCTGCCCAGGGATTAATTACACTAGCTACCTACGGTGTAGGAATGTTAATCGGTTTTTGGGTAGCGGGCTTTGTAACAGAACACTATAAAACAGCGGCCACTGCGGATAGCTTCTGGCAACATGTTTGGCTGGTACCTGCCGGAATTGCTGCAGTGGTTTGCTTCTTATTTGCCGTAATTTTCAGAAACGATAAAAAACAGTTACTAATGCCTAGCAGAAGAAACATGCTTAAAACATTAGCTGCCGGCTCCGTTGCCGCCAGCCTCTCCCCTTTAACAACATTCGCGAACGAAGAAAAATCAATGTACCAGCTAAAAGGAAATATCAATCATAGCGTTTGCCAGTGGACTTTCGGCAAAGTTCCTTTGGAAGAATTATGCGTAACCGTAAAGAAAATGGGACTGAATGCCATTGATCTGCTGGCTCCTAAAGACTGGCCAATTATTCAGAAGCATGGCATTACCTGTAGCATGTGCTATATACCTGGAAAAGTAAGTCTGGTAGATGGATTTGCCGGAACTGAGTTTCACGCAGGATTGATCAAAGACTACGAAGAAGGTATTCCATTGGTTGCAAAGGCGGGTTATAAAAACCTGATCTGCTTTAGCGGTAACCGCCGCGGCATGGACGATGAAACAGGTTTAAAGAATTGTGTGGAAGGACTGAAAAAATATTGCCTATTGCTGAAAAACATAAAGTAGTTTTAGTAATGGAACTACTGAACAGCAAGGTAGATCATAAAGATTATTTCTGCGACCATACAGCCTGGGGCGTAGAGCTATGCAAAAGATTGGGCAGCGAAAACTTCAAATTATTATACGACATTTACCACATGCAGGTAGATGAGGGCAACGTAATCGCCAACATTAAAGCCAATCATCAGTATATCGCCCATTATCACACGGCAGGAGTTCCGGGAAGGCATGAGCTGAATGACAAGCAAGAGCTCTACTACCCTGCTATCATGAACGCCATCCTGGAAACAGGCTTTAAAGGTCACGTGGCCCAAGAGTTTATTCCAACGGGGAAAACGGATCAGGAACGTTTTAAAGCGCTGGAGCAGGCCGTACATATTTGTGATGTGTAGGTGAGAATAGTGAGTGATTCATAGATGATAGTTCATGGTTGACAGATGTATGTTAATTTTATAGCGGATCAGTATTAAAAAAAACCTTATTTAAACTTTGCAAAATGGATAGAAAAGATTTTTTAAAAATGAGCGGCGGTGCTGCCCTGGGTATGGCACTGGCTTCCTGTGGAGCCGGGGGAAAGTCTACCGGCAGCCGGGGTACCATTAAGAACCTGGGCATACAATTATACTCACTTCGCGATGACCTACCTAAAGATCCTAAAGGGATATTGAAAAAACTTGCTTCATTCGGATATAAAGAAATTGAAAGCTATGAGGGCGCGAATGGGATGTTCTGGGGCATGTCTAATACAGACTTTAAAAAGTATATGGATTCCCTCGGATTAACTATTGTAAGCAGCCATTGCGATTATAAAAAAGACTTTGAAAGAAAAGCCGCAGAAGCTGGCGCTATTGGTATGAAATACCTGATCTGCCCATGGCTGGGCAAACAGCGCAGACTGGATGACTATAAAAAAGCGGCCGAAGACTTTAATAAGGCTGGTGAGATCTGCCAGAAAAACGGGATCAGGTTTGCTTATCACAACCACGACTATTCCTTTAGAATGCAAGACACACAGTATCCGCAGGACATTATAATGAAGAATACAGATCCCGCACTGGTAGATTTTGAGATGGACATGTATTGGGTAGTTACTGCCGGCCAGGATCCGATAGAATGGATGAAAAAATATAATTGGAGATTTAAACTGTGTCATATAAAGGACCGCAAGAAAAATGTGGCCTTCAAAGAAGGCGAAGAAAACCAAAGTTGTATTGTGGGGAAAGGGTCTATTGATTACAAATCGATATTAGCGAAAGCGAAAGACCTCGGTATGCAACGCTATATTTTAGAGCAGGAAGCTTACGAGAAAGCACCTTTGGACTGTGTAAAAGAAGGGGCGGCTTACCTGAACAATCTGGTATTTTAATAAAACGATTTTTACAGCAGAAGCCGTTGCTACAAAGCAGCGGCTTTTTTGTTTACATCAGGTGAAAAACGTCTGAAGTATCCAAATCAATAAAGCCGGGCGATAATACCCGGCTTCATATTAACTATTTAAACACCTGCTTTATTTCAAGGCTTTGATAATTTCTATGAAATCCAAAGCTACCAATGAAGCACCTCCCACAAGACCTCCATCCACATCAGGAGAAGCAAAGATCTCTTTTGCATTATTAGCCTTTACACTACCACCATAAAGGATAGATATTTCATTAGCTACTTCAGCACCATATTGAGCAGCCAGTACCGAACGAAGGTGCGCATGCATTTCCTGTGCCTGCTCTGTAGAAGCAGTTTTGCCAGTGCCAATAGCCCAGATAGGTTCGTAGGCAATTACCACTTTTTGAACATCTTCAGCAGATAGGTGAAATAATGACTCCTTTAATTGTGCCTCAACAAATGCATTTTGAGTATTAGCTTCCCTGATATCCAAAGCCTCTCCGCAACAGAATATAGGTGTGATTCCTTTTTCAAGTAACAGGTTCACTTTTTCTGCCAATACCTGGTTGGTTTCGCCAAAGTATTCTCTTCTTTCACTATGACCTACGATGCAATGTTTGATATGAATAGAGTCCAGCATATCCACAGAAACCTCACCCGTGTAAGCACCTGACTTTTTGTTGCTGCAATTCTGCGCAGCTATATAATAATTTTTCAACGTAGTTGTTTTTCCTTCGCCATGATCAGGTAAGGAAAAGGAACTGCGAAAATTACTTCATGGTTTTCTTTGCTGCCCAGGTCATTCTCTAAAATACTAGCCAGCAACTGTTGTCCTTCCGTATAAGTCAGGTTCATTTTCCAGTTTGCCGCTGCAATTTGCTTTCTCATTTTTAAAAATTGTTTTTTATCGTTTATTGTAAAGTTCTGTCAATATATTTTTTTGCGCCTCACTTAATGCGGCTCCTTTTAACCGCATCCAGGCGTCGGCATCTTTTAAAGCTTTATCCAGCTTGTATATAAATTCCTCGTTATTAGGTATACCATCCTCGGTGTAACGCAGGGGTAAACTTCCCAATCCTGATTCGAATCCCCAGCTAAAATTAGGAATTATTTTCGGAGTGAGCCCGTTTCCGAACACATGGGAGCTTACACCCACCCACGTTCCTGTATTAATAGATGTATTGATGGCGGTGCGGCTAAAATCACCCATAAGTACACCTCCTTTTTCTGACCGGTCACAATAACAGCATCAGGTAACTGGTAGTTAACATCGCCGATATTATTCTTCATATTACTGCTACTGGTACCTGCGCCGAAATTACACCACTCTCCTACCACCGAATCCCCGATATACCCATCGTGTCCTTTATTAGAGTTGGCAAAAAATACCGCATTTTTCACTTCGCCACCTATTACACAACCCGGACCAATGGTCGTTGCTCCATAAATGGCTGCTCCCATTTTCACTACAGCACGCTCTCCAATATAGAGGGGCCCACGTAAGCAAACGCCTTCCATTACCTGCGCATTTTTCGCTATAAAAATCGGGCCTTCCTCCGCATTGAGTATTGCATGCCTTACAACAGCACCTTCTTCAATAAAAATATTTTCGGAGGCTATTAACCCGTTTGAAGGATCAATTGGCTGAGCAACACATTTTTGTTTCAATATCTCATAGTCATACAACAGCGCGTTCTTATTCAACAGATTGATCTGCGTAACGGCTCCAAGCAGTTTAAAATCTGCTGCTTCTAAAGTCGCTATCGGCTGCAGGTTATTGATATCCGTTAATTGCATTATATAGCCGACCAGCATTTCATTGTCCTTTGACACAATCGATTGACCGGGTAACAGCGCTTTTATTTTTTCTATCAATGCATTATCGGGCAGGAGGTTTGCTGCAATAATATACTTAGCAACTTCGTTACCAATTTCTTCCAGGGCAGTTGATGAAAAAAACTCAGACAGCCGGTTATCTTTTAAATCGACTGAAGATGCATCGAGAAGCTGCTCCCATTTTTCACGAATAGTCAATGCGCCGATCCTGAAATCCTGCACCTTTCTTGTAAAAATAAAGGGTTGTAGAAAAGTCGGTTCGCCATGAGCTGGAGCAAATGCAATAACAGGTTTCATATTGAAGCTTCTAAGATAAGCATTTGCAGCGAAGCATTGGATGGGTAAGGACAAGAAAAAACCCCGCCAATGCGGGGTTCTCCATAAAATAAATTCCTGAGGAACAATTATTTTTTCGCGTATTTCTTTTTGAATTTATCGATACGGCCTGCTGTATCAACCAGCATGTTTTTACCGGTAAAGAACGGGTGAGAAGTACTTGATATCTCCAGTTTAATTACCGGGTAATCGTTACCATCTTCCCATTTAATGGTTTCTTTAGAATTTGCAGTAGACTTTCCTAAAAAAGCATCGCCGTTACTCATGTCTTTAAACACAACAAAACGGTAGCTTTCCGGATGGAGACCTTGTTTCATAATTGTATGATTTTTAAGGTTGTACGGATTTTGCCGTACAAATTATTTAATAAAATTATCCTCAGAATTGCTTCAAAGGAGTGCAAAGGTACAACAATTTTATGATTTAAGATTTGAAAATTTAAACATTTCGCCCCTCTCAGTACTCCCTAATTCCTATTATTCACCACTCACTCCCTTAGCTTCTCATATTTTCCACCTGCAAGGGTATATCTAATCCCCAACCTTTAGAAGCCTGTATTACTTCCTGCAGATCATCTATTTTTTTACCGGTTACCCTCACAAGGTCATCATTTATAGATGCCTGTACTTTTAAGCCAGCGTCTTTAATTTGCTTAATGATCTTTTTTGCATCTTCCTGTTTCAAACCATTGCGTACCTGTATCTCTTTTTTCCAGGCCTTGCCGATCATACTTCCTTCCTTACTCAAATCGAATGCTTCGGGCGAAATGCCCTGCTTATGCGCTCTATTCACTAACACGTCGATCAGCTGCTTCATTTTCATATCATCCTCAGTTTCTACCTTCAGCGTGTAATTCTTCTTGTCCAGGTCGATCACCAGGTGCGACCCTTTAAAATCAAAGCGATTAGCTATTTCTTTACTTACAACGTTCACAGCGTTATCTAACGCCTGTGCATCTACCTTACTTACAAAATCAAATGATGGCATAAAATTGCTCCTGTTTTAAAAAATTAATAATGGCAGCCGGTCAGCAAAGATACAATACAAACTTCGTGCAAATGAATGCATTCGACTAAATTTGAATCCATAACAATAAGCACATGATCATTGATTTCAGGTCAGATACCGTTACCCGCCCAACTCCGGCCATGTTGGAAGCCATGATGAAAGCGCCTGTAGGCGATGATGTTTTTGGAGAAGACCCTACAGTAAATGAACTGGAGCAAATGGCTGCTACATTATTCGGTAAAGAAGCGGCTTTATTTTGCCCTAGCGGTACCATGACGAACCAGATTGCTATCAAATGCCATACGCAACCCGGCGATGAAGTGATCTGCGATGCCGATGCCCATGTTTATCAATATGAAGGCGGAGGTATTGCGGCTAATTCAGGCGCTTCAGTAAAATTATTACCAGGCGACCGGGGGCGCATCAACGCCTTGCAAGTGGAAGAAGCCATACAACCTGACGATGTGCACCGGCCACGCACCAGCCTGGTGTGCGTTGAAAACACCAGCAACCGCGGTGGTGGCAGCTGTTATGATTTTGAAGAACTAAAAAGGATCAAACAGGTTTGTGGAAATAACGGGTTGCCGTTTCATATAGATGGAGCGCGTTTGTTTAATGCACTGGTGGCCAAAAATGAAACACCCCGGCAATACGGTGAATTATTTGACAGCATTTCGATCTGTTTATCCAAAAGCCTGGGATGTCCGGTAGGGAGCCTGTTATTAGGAGATACGGCCTTTATCAAAAAGGCCCGGCGTGTGAGAAAATTGTTTGGCGGTGGTATGCGCCAAACGGGTTACCTGGCGGCGGCAGGTATATATGCATTGCAACATAATATGGAGCGTTTAAGCGAAGATCATGCTCACGCGAAAATGATAGGCGAAGCATTGCAAACGCAGGATTATGTGGAGACTGTAATGCCGGTTGAAACTAATATTGTCATTTTTGAAACGAAAGGCATTAGCGCCAAAGAACTGGTGGCAAAACTAAAGGAGCATTCTATTCTTGCCTATGCCATAGCGCCTACCAAAGTGAGGTTAGTGTTACACCTGGACATTACAAGAGCTATGGTGGAGCAGGTGATCCATACGGTACAACAAGTTTGATATAAAGAAACAGCCGCTGCATTCTAATCTTTTCTCTTAGCTAAATATCATTTACCTTCAGCCTTTAAAGCAAACAGTAAATTTTATTTTTGATATGCTACCAACAATCAATCCAACAAAAACAAAAGCCTGGAAGCAATTATTAAGTCATGCTGAAGAAGTAAAGCAGGGAACATGCGCCAGTTATTTTCTGAAGATACCCAGCGCGCTTCCAGCTTTTCTTTACAACATGGCGATATTTATTTCGACTACTCCAAGAACAAGATTAATACCAAAACCCAACAGTTACTATTATCACTGGCAGAGCAAACCGAATTGCCTGCTGCGATAAAATCTATGTTCAACGGCGACAAAATCAACCAGACTGAAAACAGGTCTGTGCTACATATTGCTTTGAGAAACTTTGGTCCCAAAGCCATTAAAAGCGATGGCAAAGATGTGATGCCGGAAGTAAGAGCCGTGCAAAGTAAAATGAAGGCTTTTTGCGAAGCCATTCATTCTGGCAAACATGTGGGCTATACAGGCAAAAAAATAAAATCCATTGTTAATATCGGTATCGGTGGCAGCGACCTCGGACCTCTAATGGTGACCGAAGCATTAAAACCTTACACGGTAAAAGGCATTGAAGCTTATTTTGTGTCGAATGTAGATGGTACCCATATTGCAGAAACCCTGAAAAAGTAAACCCGAAACTACTTTATTCCTCATCGCGTCTAAAACCTTTACAACGCAGGAAACGATGACGAATGCGTTAACGGCACGCGACTGGTTCTTAAAAAAGCGAAAGACCCGCAACATGTGGCTAAGCATTTTGCAGCTTTAAGCACCAATAGCAAAGAGGTGGAAAAATTTGGCATTGACACCAACAATATGTTTGAGTTTTGGGACTGGGTTGGTGGGCGCTATTCTTTGTGGAGCTCTATCGGCTTATCAATAGCTTTAACTATTGGCTACGACAATTTTGAAGAGCTGCTAAAGGGCGCTCATGATGCGGATGAACATTTTAAATCCACTAAAAAGCTTGAAAAAAACATCCCGGTAATTATGGCTTTGACAGGACTTTGGAACACTACTTTCCTGGGAGCGCAATCAGAGGCTATTTTACCTTACGATCAGTACCTGCACCGCTTTGCGGCCTATTTTCAGCAAGGCAATATGGAAAGCAATGGCAAAAGCGTTGACCGAAGCGGCAAAAAGTCACCTATCAGACAGGGCCGATCATTTGGGAGAGCCGGGCACCAACGGGCAGCATGCTTTTTACCAGCTGATACACCAGGGTACGGAGACGATCCCCTGCGATTTTATTGCTCCGGCACAAACGCATAATCCTATAGGCGATCATCATGAGAAATTACTCAGTAACTTCTTCGCTCAAACTGAAGCCCTTATGAATGGGAAAAACCTGGCAGAAGTAAAAGCTGAACTAAAGCAGCAGGGTCTTGATGCAGCAGCAATCAATAAACTGGCGCCTTTTAAAGTGTTTGAGGGCAACAAGCCTACCAATTCATTCCTGATTAAAAAGATTACGCCGTTTACTTTAGGACAGTTGATTGCCTTTTATGAGCACAAAATATTTGTACAGGGTGTCATTTTCAACATCTTTAGCTTTGATCAGTGGGGAGTTGAATTGGGCAAGCAATTGGCTAATAAAATACTGCCTGAACTGCAAAACAGCGACAAGGTAAATAGTCATGATAGCAGCACAAACAATTTAATTAATTTATACAAAAAACTTAGGTAAGAGCTGCCTGTCTTTTTAAAAGCTGGTTACCCTGGGGTGACCAGCTTTTTTATTTCCCAAAAAGAATAAAAAAATTTATGCAATCCGGCCTTACCATGCATCATGACCGAAACGGATATATGAAAATGATCGTCTCTCTACTTTTTTGTCTTGCCGTTACATTGTCTTACGGCCAGAAAGCCCGGATACAAAATGCGCACAGTAGTAATCCTTTAGGACCTGAAAGTTTGCTGGATACTTCCAATATGTATAGCAGCCACTATGGTTCTGTAGCCAGGCTAACACAGTACAACATGCCCTGCATTATGCCTTATACATCGGCTGTTCCTATTCCAAATGCAGCAAGGAGAGAAACAACAGCAAATGAAATACCCAATTTCTGGAAAAGTGAGCCATGGAAGTATCGCAATCAGCTACGGAAGTCTACACCCACTCCCCAAAGCTGGAACAAAACAAAAGATTTTAAAACGCCAGGAGTATGGAACAAAGACATGCTAACAGTAAAGCCATTTCCTGGTATTAAAGACAAAGTTGATTTTTATATGAAGCGTGAAAATCAAAAAGAGTATTGAGCGCCCAACAATCCGAATACACAATATGCCGTTGCTTAACCCAGCCAGAACCTTTATTTTGTTTACAACATGGTTTTTAGTATCCCTGTCAACTCCTTCACCCCCTCTGTGGCAGGCTTCTCTATAGTAATCAAATGGGATACATGTTGTACAGAGGGGATGTTTTTATCGATCACAAATTTTTTACTGTGAAAGGGAGCTGTATCTATTAAGCCTGCAGCAGGATATACCACCAGCGAGGTACCTATTACCACAAATATATCCGCTTTACGGGTGATCGCTATTGCTTTTTCTATCATCGGCACTGCTTCGCCAAACCAAACAATATCCGGTCTTAACTGGGCTCCGTCCGGCGCGAGGTCACCTATATGGATATCGCCTTTTATTTCGAAAGAAGGAGCCAGCGATTTCGCACTGCGCATCTTAAATATCTCCCCGTGCAAATGAGTTACTTTTGAAGAACCACCCCTTTCATGCAGGTCATCAATATTCTGGGTGATTACTTCCACATCAAACCATTGTTCCAGTTCTGCTAACCCTTTATGAGCTGTATTGGGTAAAGCTTCCAATGCCTGCTTGCGACGTATATTATAAAAATCAAGTACCAGCGAAGAGTTTCTTTTCCATCCCTCGGGAGAAGCCACTTCGGTAACATCATACCCCTCCCACAATCCATCTCCATCCCTGAACGTTTTTATACCGCTCTCTGCGCTGATACCAGCACCGGTTAATACTACCAGCTTCTTCTTCATGCAGTAAACTTAAAGCATTTCAATAAATATTCGTGCTGCCAGATCCGTGTAATCTAACCGCAAAGACGCTATGACGCAAAAAAGATGTTCTGTTAGTTCTTAAACACATTGCGCCTTTGCGCCCCCGCAGTAAAATATAGGTGGCAGTATTAGAGCTTCCTGTATTATCGATGTTATAGCAATTACCAGTACCTGATCATAACTTGCGTTTCTTTTCATATTCAGAACTACGGAGCATTATACCCAACTCAGCAATCGTCGCCGCTTAAAGCAAACGGCATTAATAGCATGACGGATAAAACTTTATTGCTCTTTCCTGGTAAGGTTCTTATTTCGTCTCCTATAGTTCCTGATCACAAAGCCCAGCACCAATCCCACAACCCAAAATGGCCAGACTGTTACCAAAGCAATAAAAATCTGCCCCAAAATTGCAGCGCCGTTTTTGACAGCACTGCCGACACGACTCCAAAACCCGGGATCGCTATTATGATTTTCATACCCGCTACCGGGTTCAAAATACGTCAGGTTAACGGTACTATACCTTGCCTGACCCGAAAGCTGCGCCAGCCTGGCTTCCGCCGATTCGATATCTTCCTGGATATATGTTAATTTCCTGCTGTATTTTTAATACATCTTCAATTTTACCTGCTTTATTTAAAAACTCGAGATACTTATCCCGGGTTGCTTTCCGGGTTTCCAGTCTTGCTCGCGTATCAATGATCTCACCGGTAATATCTTCGGAAGTGATGTTCTTTTGCAGTTGCTTTACGTCATTTGTAACGAGTTGCCCGATCAAACTATCAAACAACGCTACCGGAACTTTTATAACTATTGTGGTCTGTGCCTTGTTATCCGCAACACTGTTATCCTCTTTGAAAATATAAGCATTATGTTTCCTGAGCAGGTTGCGTACATAGTTATTATACACCTGGCTGCTTTTTACTTCATGAACAAGATGAGCAGTTCTAATGATCTGCTGTCCTTGCTCCACGATAGGGATGCTAGCCTGATCCGCAAGAGCAATCTCTTTGGAAGGCGCTTTTGACAACATTTCTAAGCCATCGCCGGCATTACGGCTATGCAGAGCGGTTTGAGATGCTTGCCAGGGGTTCAGCGCTCTGATCAATGCCCCTGCTACAACTTATCAATATGCATAAGCAGACCGGAAGCATTAAAAAATTTGGTTTCATTGGTTAAATTTTATTTCCTGAATATACTATTTCTGCGACACTGTTGGGGAGTATTTTAGCCAGCTCTTAAAGCTAAAGAAAACTGTTATTAATCGTTAAGCTTTGAGCTAAGTTTCTCAGCCGCTTTTATAAGACCTGTAAACTCCGCTCTATAACCATTTTCGTCAATACCTTTCGCTGTTTTAGCAATTGCCAATGCTTGCTCATAGCTCCCTTTACTTTTGTATTCAGAGTTTCTGAGCACCATACCGAATTCGGCGACCGCGGCAGCCATCCTGAAATTGTCACTGGCATTTCCCCAATCACCATTACTATCGGCAACAGGTATGGTCATTTTACGGCTTTCTTCTTCGTCAGGTTTCTTATATCGGAGCTTAACGGTGAATAAGTCATTAGAATTATTTCTTTCTATATTCCCCGTCTTTTGATATTTCAACTGATCTACCGGTTTCACAAAATCACTTTTTACGCCTATCGGAATTATTTCGTATAAAGCTGTTACGGTATGACCTGCACCTATCTCACCAGCATCTTTTTTATCATCATTAAAATCTTCCTTATTCAACATTCTGTTTTCATATCCAATCAACCTATAAGCCTGTGCTTTAGCAGGATTAAATTCCACTTGTATTTTTACATCTTTTGCAATAGTAAAAAGTGTTCCGCTCATCTCATTTACCAAAACTTTCTTCGCCTCCTGCAATCCATCAATGTAGTAATGATTACCATTCCCTTTATCTGCCAGTTGCTGCATATTACCGTCCTGGTAATTGCCGGTACCAAACCCGAGCACAGATAAAAACACGCCGCTTTCCCTCTCTTTTTCAATCAGGCGTACCAGCTCATCTTCACTGCTAACCCCCACATTAAAATCACCGTCAGTAGCTATAATAACGCGGTTATTACCATTCTTTTAAAATGCTGGCGGGCCACTTTGTAAGCCAGTAGAATCCCCTCTCCTCCTGCTGTGGAGCCTCCTGCTTCCAGGTCATCTATTGCATCTTCAATATCTCCTTTATCTGAACCACTGGTTGATGGCAATGCCAATCCGGCGCTACCCGCATAGGTAACGATAGACACATTATCATCTTCCCTTAGATTTTTAGTGAGTAGTAGTAAAGATTTTTTTAGCAAGGGCAGCTTGTCTTCATCCTGCATAGAGCCCGAAACATCTATTAAGAATACCAGGTTAGAGGGAGGTAATTCCTGCCGCTCCATTTCTTTTCCTTTAAGCGCTATGTGTACCAATTGATGTTTTTCGTTCCACGGACAGCTAGCCACTTCTGTTATTACGTTGAAGGGATCGCTTCCCGAAGGTTGCCTATAGTCATAGTCAAAATAATTGATCATTTCTTCTATACGAACGGCACCCGCCGGCGGTAGCTGACCATTATTTAGGAAGCGCCGTATATTACTGTAGGCGGCTTTATCTACGTCTACTGAAAATGTTGATAGCGGCTGATCAAGCGCTGTAGAAAAATTATTTTCTGTGATATGTGCATAACCTTCGCCACTAAAGTCTTTCGACTCCGGCACTGTAAAGTAAGCCTGTGACTCATCAGGAGCCGCCTGGTCGGCCAATGTTTCTGCCGCGACCTCAGTGGTTCTGTTTTTATAGGATTGGTTACAGGCATAGCCCAGCCATGGCAATATTGCTATTGCAAAAATAAATCGTTTCATAAATTTTTTATTAATTGGTTACTAAAGTATATGGGTTGTGGAATCTATTCTTAAATAAGTGTTGCCTTTTATAAAGCCGTTTTGGCTGACGAATTTTTTAAACTGCTCTTTATTGGGTTTCACCAGTAAACCTTTCCCGCTATCCTGCTGAACATGGGTAATATGCTCCATCATTTTCACTTCATTTGCAGTTTCAATATTGGTCAGATTAATCACATTTCCCCTGAAAGCGAGCTTGGTCACCCACCACATATTATCTTCTAGTTTATAGTTCAGGTAATAATCCTCACCCTCAGCTTTGAGCAACTGGCCTTGATCGGCCAGGTTAAAAACCGTATCAACATACCTGTAACCGGTAAACGAAGTATCAGTAATCCTGTTTACTTTGTAATGTTGATTTAGCTGATATAGTGTATCCTTATCCAATTTCTCCTGGTCCTTTAACTCACTTATAGTAACGGTATCAGTTGATAACTGAACAGTATAAATCAAGCCCGGCGTAATGAACAAACTTTTAGAATGATCATAATCAAAATAATGACCTGTGAGGTCTTGAGGAATCTCTTTTAAGATATCATTGGTAGCAGGTTGAGGTTCTTCAAAAGTGATCGTATTACAGGCAATAAGCAACCAGGGCAATAGGGCTATTGCAAAAAATAAGCGTTTCATTATGTATATTTTTAATGATTAAAAGTTGAGGTTTACCTCAGGCAGTAAGCAATATTGATGTCAACCCCGGAAGTTTACATCAGTATGCTAATGGCATATCTATTTTTTATTAGATACTTCTTAATACCGTTTTTATAAAAATAGTAATCCTTAAAATTTGTTAAGGATTGGTAAAAGATGAAGAGAGATGGAAACCTCCCTGAAGTTGGCACAGTAAAGATTGTTCAAGGGCATACAACTATACATCCTGCTGTTTAAATGCAGGTAGCGATAAAAGGTGTGTTGCCTTAAGATCTTAGTAAGACCTGCCAGGCTTCTGCTATTTTTCCGGCTGCGATAAGGTTAGCTGCATATTGGTGTATGGTCACAGGCCTGTTACCTGCATCAGCCAGTAATTGCTCCAATTGTATATCTGAAAAGCCAGGTTGTATTGGTGGCAGTATTTCCACATTAGCCAGAATGCCCAGGTCGTTTCCAGTAAGTACTGTGCTGTTTCGAATAGCTTCAGGCAATGCATCAAAGCCGATGCCTAGCTTCACATTAGGTTTTTCTACTTCAAAAAGATTGGCTTCATCAACCCTGCAATACCAGTTGCCTCCCAGGCGTGCTACATGTTTTAACCGGCGCTGATCAACCCTCTTATTATTATCCAGAATACTTTCATCTAAATGTATGCGAAGCACCTCACATATCACCAGGTTCCCGGCACCTCCTTTATCGCCGAGTGATGTCACCTCAAGTACCTTGCATTCCATTTTGGCCTTGCTTTCTTTAACCAGTGGTGGTTTGATCAGTTGGGCAGATTCCATTGTAAAGCCCGCCTTCTCAAATTCAGAAATATCCTTGCTGTATTCGCAACTTGCCAGAGAGGTTTGCTGCACCATATCGTAATCAACGATATTGATACCAACTTCGGGAACCTCCAGCACATTCTCTAAAGTATGTTTTATGGTATTATCTCTCACCCTGCGGGAAGGGCTGAAAACCACTATTGCCGGATCAGTAGAAAACAAATTAAAAAAGCTAAAGGGGCTTAGGTTCACCTGACCCGCTTTACTGATGGTGCTGGCAAAGCAAATAGGCCGCGGCGCAATAATGTGCTGCAGGTAGTGTTGCTTATCGATTGTGCTGAGTTGTTGTAAGTCTAAAATCATTATTGATAATTTCACCGCAGAGAAATGAGACAAGGAGTTTACGCTGAGCTAAAAGTTGTTAACGATCCTTAAGAATCCGTCCTTTAATAAAGGAACATTGAAATTAATAAGATACCCAAGCTTTTTATTAGTTAACTTTAAGTAGGTAATTAATTGCGCTTTAAAGACAGGCTCCATTCTTTCTACTGCTTTTATTTCAAGGACAATTTCGTTTTCAACCAGAATATCAATTACATATATTTTGCCTAAAGGCGTTTCCTTATAAGTCATCTCTACCGGTACCTGAACTCTTGTATTAATCTCTCTAAGATACAGCTCACGTACTAACGAGATGACGTAAGCCGACTCTAATAAACCTGGTCCTAACTCCCGATGCACAGTAATACAAGCATCAAGAATGACTCCACCAATTTTATTCAACGTTTCGTTTGTCATAGTCTCTGCGTTAGCCCCGCGTTCTCCTTTCTCTGCGGTTAGTCCAGTTCCTTCTTCACTGCTAATATACTCCAATCTGTTTGCTCCGCAATAATAGTGTTGCTCAATACGCCTAAGCCTTCTACTTCCATTACCACTTCATCACCCTCCTGCAGCCACTGTTCTTTATACTCCGGGTCATTCAGCTTTCCTGTTCCATTGAGCTCCAAAAAGCAGCCGGTGCCCACAGTACCGCTCCCGATAACATCGCCCGGATACACATCCACACCATAAGACGCTCTTTCGATGATTTCAGCAAAGGTCCAGTCCATATCTCCCAGGTTGCCTTCACTCACCTGCACACCGTTTACGCTACAGGTCATTTTTAAATTCCAGTTGCGGCCAACATGATTCAATTTAGGGGCTGACTCAAAATCCTTAAGTTCATCAAGGGTTACCAGCCAGGGACCGATCACGGTCGAAAAATCCTTCCCCTTTGGCAGGTCCAAGGTTTAATAGCATTTCTTCCATTTGTAATGTACGTGCACTCATATCATTCATGATCATCAGGCCGGCAATATAAGCATCTGCATCTGTAGCTTTGATATTACGTCCACGCTTGCCTATTACGGTAGCTACTTCCAATTCAAAATCCAGTTTCTGAAAATGATCGGGCATACATTTAATTGCACCCGGCCCCTGGATACTATTATGATTGGTAAAATAAAAAATGGGGTAAGCATCAAACTCGGGTATCATAGGTAGTTTGCGGTTACGACGCGCAGCTGCTACGTGCTGCCTGAAAGCATAGCCGTCCCTGCAAGAGCTGGGGCGGGGCACTGGCGCCAATAAACTCACCTTATCCAGATCAAGGCTATGAAACTGCTTACCTGAAACAATATCCTTCTCAATGTCCTTCAATCGCGAATACGACTCGTCCCAGTTATTCAGTAATGCTGACATAGTACCAGGCATCCCAATGCTGCTGGTTGGGTATACCTGTTTATCCACCAATATCCCGCATTGTTCAATACCATCATTATATAAAAAAGATACCAGTTTCATGTGTGTGTTTTTATTTGATTTTGATCACATATCATTCCGCAGAAACATTCATTCAACAGGGTATGAAAATGAATATTCTCTTTCGCCACATTTCATAAGTATTATTTTAATGAACTATTTCTGTTTTTTGCATTAGCACTTTTCTAAACTTTTGTATAACAGGAGCAATATCTTCGAGCTTACAAGTACCCACACTTAACCTAAACCAATTACCTGCTTGTTGCGCCCCAAAAGCTGAAAACGGTATCACGGCAACACCTTCATCCAGCAACTCGTTAAAAATATTTCCGGGTATATCCATTTTTACGGTTAAATAAATTGAAGACTGCGGCGCTATTACATCTACAGCAAGCCCTTCTTGTTTGAGTTCCATCAGGCCCTCATAAAAACCATCCAGACGGCGGGCAATCTTTCTTTTAAAGTGATGCAGGTATTCTTCTACAACCGGCAAATTATCAAAGAAGACGGCCAGCGCTTTTTGTTCGGCCATAGGCGCCCAGGCCCCTACATGGCTTAAAATTGTTTTCATTTTATTGATCAACCGTTCGGGTCCATATCCCCAGCCTACGCGCACGCCGGTAGCGGCAAAATTCTTACTCACTGCATCTGTAAAAATGGTGTATGCTTTCATTGCCGGACATACCGAAACCGGATCAATATGCTGTGCTGAATCTCTCACCAGCAGGTTATAAATATGATCGTATAACACATACAGTTTTTCTCATCATCCCTGCGCCGGTTATTCTCTTCAACAACCATATCACATATAGCTTTCATTTGGCCCTGCGTATAACATGTTCCTGTAGGATTTTGAGGCGAGCATAAAGCCAATAAAACAGCATCTTTTATATGCGGGCGGATATCTTCAGCGGTTAGCATAAAATTGTTCTCTACGGAAGTTTCGAGAGCACATCCCCTGGCTCCGCTTAACTGTACATAGTAATGATTATTCCAGGATGGAACCGGGTAAATCACTTTATCACCTTTGTCTACTATCGTTTGATAGGCTGCGAAAATCAATGGCCTGCCGCCAGATGCCACCAATATCTCAGCAGGTGTATAATGAAGGTTTTGGAAATGGCGTATAAAGCCAGAAAGACGTTCTCTCAAGTCCGCATTACCTTCAGGTGCCGGGTAATTCGTTTGCTTTTTTTGATAAGCTTCTATAATCGATTCTTCCAGCAACTGAGGTATTGGAAACAGGGAAGGTGAAAAATCACCAATGGTTAAATTGTAAATCTGCTCGCCTTTATTTATACGCTCCTTGATGGCACTCCCTATTGCCAGGGGCGCCGGAGCCGGCATTGTTTCTGCTAATTGTGAAAGTTTCATGAATGAAAAACGTAAATATTAAATGTCAAATTCTAAATTCCTCTCTACTAGTTAACCTATCAACTAATCAACTTACCAACTATAAATTCCCCCTCGCCTCCTGTTCTCTTTCTATTGCTTCAAACAAAGCTTTAAAATTACCCTTACCAAAGCTCTTCGCTCCTTTACGTTGTATGATCTCGAAAAACAAAGTTGGCCGGTCTTCAACGGGTTTTGTAAAAATCTGCAGGAGGTATCCTTCCTCGTCACGATCTACCAATATCCCCAATTTCTTTAATGGTAACAGGTCTTCATCAATTTCACCTACCCTATCCAGCAAGTCATCATAATAAGATGCGGGTACCTTTAAAAACTCTACACCCCGGTTCTGCAGCTCTGTAACGGTTTCAATAATATTATTGGTTGCCAGCGCGGCGTGTTGTACACCTTCTCCGTTATAAAAATCCAGGTACTCTTCGATCTGGGATTTCTTTTTCCCTCTGCGGGTTCATTAATAGGGAACTTTACAAAACCATTACCGCTACTCATTACTTTACTCATCAATGCCGAGTACTCTGTAGATATATCACTATCATCAAAAGAAATGATATTACGAAAACCCATTACTTCTTCATAAAATTTCACCCATTCATTCATTTTATTCCACCCTACATTACCCACACAATGATCCACATATAACAGACCCGTTTCTGTTGGGTTATAAGTGGATTCCCATTTTTTATAGCCTGGCAAAAAGGCGCCGGTGTAATTTTTTCTTTCGATAAAAAGATGCACGGTCTCGCCATAAGTATGGATACCACTCACAACAACTTCACCATCTCCATCTGTTAAATGAACAGGCTCCATAAAGCTATGACCGCCTCTTTGCGTCGTTTGTTTCCATGCATCTGTAGCGTCCTGCACACGTAAGGCCAGCATCTTTACGCCATCCCCGTGACGTGCCACATGCGCGCTTATTTCCGTATCGCCCTTAAGTGAGGTGGTAAAAACAAGGGTAAGCTTATTTTGACGAACAGCGTAGCTAGCCCGGTCTTTAATGCCTGTTTCAGGACCAGCATAAGCAAGCGATTGAAACCCAAACGCCGTTTTATAGAAGTGTGCTGCCTGCTTGGCATTGCCCACATAAAACTCAATATAGTCGGTGCCCTCAAGTGGCAGGAAATCAACAACATCAGCTACAGCATGCGCTGACTGTAATGCATTAGACATAACAAGTATTTAAGATCGTTAAAAAAGAAAAAGAATGAAATATCCCTTCTACGGGACAAAATAGAAGAATAGGTTAGATCTGGTGATCAGTAGCAAGCGCCTCAACCAACAACACGTAATTCACACGTTTGTCAGTAAAAATTTTATATGGATAATCTGGCCTCATTTAAAATACAAAGATAGTTATTTTACTAATGCAATTTTTTTATCTGTAATTTTAGACTGCCAATGATATCATTAGTGCTCTAAAAAGTACTTATAGCGATGCTGTACTTTAGAAACTTTATTTACTGGATTGATAAAAGAAAATGGAAATACTGTTTTCTTCTGGCTACGCTCGCGATGGCCGGGAACATGTAATAGGTACGTCACCCTATTCGACACATCATGTAAAAACTGGTGATCTTTTATTTTACATGCTACATTTTTCATTTCTAAATTATAGAACATGGCGCATTATTACACACTGGGCAACATTCCCCATAAACGTCATACACAATTCAGAAAACCTGACTGTTCATTATACAGCGAGCAGTTATTTTCTACAGAAGGGTTTAGTGATGATTATTCACTATTATATCATTGTCACCCTCCTACTCAAATCATAAGGACCGAACCCCAGGTGGATGTGAGTCCGAGGATAGCAGAAGAAAAATGCTACAGCATAGAAGCTTCGAAGGATTCAAGATTAAACCTGCAAAGGATTTTTTACAAAGCCGTGTGCCGGTTTTGGTTAACAACGACTGTCATATTGTATTGGCGGCTCCGCAACAAAGCATGCAGAACTATTATTACAAGAATACAGATGCTGATGAGCTTATTTTCATACACGAAGGCAGCGGCACTGTACATACACAATACGGCGAATTGCCTTTTAGTTTTGGCGATTACATCATTCTTCCGCGTGGCACCATTTACCAGATATCGTTTAACGATGAGCATAACCGTTTATTTATTGTAGAGTCATTTACGCCTCTGCGTTACCCCAAGCGGTATATGAGCCGGTTGGGTCAGCTGATGGAACATGCGCCTTATTGTGAACGTGATATACGTCCTCCGCAGGATCTTAAAACATTGGATGAAAAAGGCGATTTTATGATCAAAGCAAAGAAGAAAGGAATGTTATATGGACTACATTACGGAACGCATCCTTTTGATGTGGTAGGCTGGGATGGTTGTTGTTATCCGTATATCTTCTCTATCCACGACTTTGAACCCATTACCGGCCGGGTTCATCAGCCACCACCTGTACATCAAACTTTTGAAACCAATGCATTCGTGGTATGCTCTTTTGTGCCGCGCCTGTTCGATTATCATCCCCTGGCAGTTCCTGCACCGTACAATCACAGTAACATTGATAGCGATGAGGTGATCTACTATGTAGACGGAGACTTTATGAGCCGCAAGCATGTAACAAGGGGTATGATCACGCTTCACCCCGCAGGCATCCCACATGGACCACATCCCGGCGCTGTTGAAAAAGTATCGGTGCCAGGGAAACAAAAGAACTGGCAGTAATGGTTGATACTTTTCGCCCACTGATGCTTACCCAGCAAGCGCTTGATATAGAAAATGACAACTATGTTATGAGTTGGGCAGAATAATTAATCCCTTCATAACGGTCGTTGTGCTAAGGGAAAACTGAACATTCCGCTACCTAATTTTGAATCGTCAGCTTTGCTACAAGTAGCATGGGAGCTATCTGTTCCCTTAGTGTTAATAGATATGGCCTGTATTTCTATTCTTGAAAGCGCGCACTTAATTACTGTTGCATATTTAGCGCACATCCTGATTGGCGCTTCAGTTGGCTAAAAGCATTTTATACTTCCGGCCAGGAGGAAAAATGTTCGCTTAATAGCATTGATCTGGTATAAAAATAAGACCACAGACCGATTCAATATATTAAAAACCAATACAATGCAAAAATTTATATTTTTCTTCTTTTTCTTTAAGATTTTCTACCCCCAAGGCTCTATTTGTAACATAAATTGTAGAAAACAACTCATTGTCGTAGTACTCGTACAGGTCCACTCCATTTATTAACCCTAAACGTTTATTTGCCATGCTTCCAAAAGTCAAAACTTTCCGTGCTTTCATTATCCTGATGACCCTTACATTAATAACAGGTTGTCGTAAATATAGCCTTACAGATGGAACGCCTCTTACAACACCCAGATCGGTAATTTCGCAATCGCTGTCACCCATTGCTGATGCCTATGTTCAGGACGGCGCTTATGCGTTCTCCAATTATGGCACCGCTCAATGGCTTATTGCAAAAAGGACAGCCCTGGATACCAAAGAGAATCGTATTTAAAATTCGATTTAAGCGGTTTACCCGCTAGTGCTTTTAATATGGGATCTGCCACATTAAGGCTTACTGGTGGAGTTACCGGACCAGATACGGCAAATGCCAAATGGGTATACTACGCAACAGCAAGTAAGCAGTGGACCGAAAATGGCATTACCTGGAATAATGCGCCAAGGGATGGACAGCAAATCGGCGAAGTACCTGGCACCATAAAAACTACGGGCAGCACGGTTGATTTCAATATTCCACAATCAGTAATGCAGGCCGCCTGGCAATCCGATAAAATTCTTTCTATCCGTATTATAATGCAGCCCCGTAATTCCAGTGTACCAGGAAGTTTCTATTCGGATTTTGCATCAAAAGAAGCTACCAATACCACCTATAAACCTCAGTTACTCTTCAACTATGCAGAACTGGAGGCCCCTGGTTATGTACCCAATATAGTTATGGACGAAATTACTTACGACTCTATTTTGCTTGATTTGATCGCATCGGGAAGTGCACGCTATCTCATCAGTACACAGGTAACCACAAAAGCCAATCAGGCACTTACTGCAACCCCGCGCCCGCCGCCGATGTAACCAGCCTTACCAATAGAAATAATGCCATACAAGACGGCGGTCGCGTATTCGCTTTAGCATTGCAATGGTTTCTGAATCAACAGGACACTGCAGGTTATAATTATGTGAACAAAGCAAAGCAATACCTACTTAGCTGGGCTGCAGTTAATAACCCTACCAGCCATACCCCCAATGAAACAGCTATGCTGGATTTTTTAAAGGCTATTCTATTATCAGGCAGCAAATTGACGCATATAGCAGAAGTTTCATCGATGCCTGGCTTACAAACAGGTTTAACTACTTTAAGACGCTTTCCGTTCGAACCAATAACTGGGAGACAATAAAAAACCTGTTTTTTGTTGACATTGCCTATATATTAGGAAACCAGGAAATGACTAATTATGCAAGGAATGCATTCTTACAACACCACAATATAAATTACCGGGCGGATGGAGCCAGTTTAGATTTTTGGGACGAGATGCTTTTGCTTATCATGCTTATGACATGAATTTCACAGCTCCTTTGATACGAACCATGTACATTTATGAAGGTAGAAACAAGGCTGACAGTTTAGTATATCATCGTTCGAACAACTGGACAGGTAACGGAACCTTAGGCGGATCACTGATGGATGCGTTACTATTTATGAAACCTTATATGGTTGATCCGCAGAATAATGTTCACCTTGAATTCGTCAATACCGAATGGGAACCTGACAGGGACCGTAGTGATTACGGCCAGCCTCTTAGTCCCTCCAGTGTAGCATATGCTTTGCATGAGGTATTAGCAGTAGCCCGTAACCAGGTAGAAGATATTTTTGCGATAATGTATCAAAACAACACCCGCCATAGCCGTGGCCTTGCTTATTATCTTAATTCTTTCAGCAGAAATCCTGTAAATCCATACCCGGCAAAGATCACTCTTTATGGAAATACCAGTTACAGCGGGTGGTATAAAGAATTAGGTATCGGGCAATATACGCTTGCTTCTTTGCAGGCTATGGGCGTTATAAACGATCAGGCATCCAGCGTCGCTGTTCCACCTGGTCTTAAAGTAACACTTTACCAACATGACAATTACCTGGGAAATGCTGTAGTACTCACTAGCAATACCATAAATCTTTCTACACTTTCCTTTAATGAAATAACTTCCTCTTTAAAAGTAGAAGCAATTAATTGAGATGTAAAACTGGCCAGTTCAATTATGGCGCGTAGTTCTACGTGCCATAATTATAAAGTCTGCTACTTCCCCCTGTTTCTTAAAAAAACCTGATGATATCTATGCATGAGGCATAATTGAAATTCGCTTTAAAGTTTTCAGACCATCATTAATAAGGGTAGAAAAAGCTGGACTGACAACCTGAAGATGCTCTAAATATACTACTATTTCGTTTTGAAGTTCGGAGTCGTAATGGCGATCCTTCAGGATTTCTAAGATCTCCAGGGCGCAAAGCCAATCATCAGCATGAAAAGTTTGTATTTGTTTCCATATCTCTCCTACTGAGCTGACAGGTAAATTACCTTCTCTTATATCACGAACTGACTGATATAAATGATGCAAGGCCAATTTTTCGGGGCTATAAGAAGAAACCGGCATTTCCTTTGGCAAAAGAGGCACCTGTTCGAATGCTTCCTTATCAGCAGCGCCTGAAAATACAGAAACAATTTTCTCTCCTACGGCCATGTCATATTTCCCCCATGAGGGCTCAAATAATACCTGCCCGGTAGTGGTATCGAGCACTTCGCAATGGGTAAAACAAATCAATATGATCTTGTCATTGCTCTGTATAATGTTTTCTACTCTTCCTTTTACATCCAAACCGCTTGTAAAATGTAATACAGCTTGCTTTCCCTCCTCGATACCCAGGTTTGCCAGGTCGCTAATAGCACATTCTTCTATCGGCAGGTCAATATCTTTCAATTTCCCAACAGGCGAGCCAAAACCAGCTTTATGATAGGTTTTATTATGCCCGGCCAGTTCCTTGTTATTAACTGCCAACGCTGTAGCACCTTTTGTTTGTATATAAGACAGTATTTCCTCCTTCCTATTTCCTACAAATATGCCAGATACCTGCAACCCCGAACTATAAACAACAGTACTGGGCAGCCCGCATTCGATAGCCTTTCTTAGGCCAAAAACCCCGCCTCTCCTATACGAAAGCGAATCAGCAAACTTATCGAGTACCCTGATAAGGTTCTCAAAATCGGGAGTAATAAATAGTTGCGGCTGAGGCTGCGTTATATCATAAGGATAGTTAACTGCATCCAGCGTATACATAATCTTTTTTACATCCGGCTTCATACAACTAACGCTCTCACTTATCGAAGAAAGAAGTCCTGCACCATATATTTTATAATGATCCAGGTTACCAATTAAACCATATTCCACAGTCCACCAATGCAGACGCGCTAATAAAGCCATTTCCGAAGGCTCACCCATATTAGCCTGTATATGTGTCAACTCTTCTTCAGCCTGCCGGATCCGCTCTTCGCCTGTTCCTGCCAACTCTTTCAACACGGCCAGTTTACGAATGGCTTCAAACAGCTCATGGTCTTTTTTGAGCTCATGGCTTTAGTACCTACTTCCCCGGTAAACTGTAAATACCGGGCATATTCAGGCTCACCAATAATAGGTGCGTGCCCAGCCGACTCGTGAATAATATCGGGGGCAGGCGTATACTCGATATGCTCTATTTGCCGTATATCTGCTGCAATAATTAATACCCGATACGCCTGAAACTCCATAAAAGCCTGCGAAGGAATAAAACCATTTACGGTTACAGCGCCCCAGCCTATCTGCTTCAAATGATCGTTCATTGTTTGCAGATCCGGGATATGTTCAATAGTTAGCCCTGCTTTCTTTAAACCGGGTATATAGGGATAGTAAGCTACATCTTTTAGATAATTATAGTTCTGCCGCATTACATAACGCCACACCGCATGGTCTACCGGTGTATAATGCTGGTAATGTTGCGGCACAATATATTGCCGTAAATGGTGGGGTAACCGGTCTATTATATACGTTATTATAATTGTTCATACAGCACAGGAAAGTGCAATATTAAACAAAAACTAACAACTGTAAGTTTTGTTAATTAGATGATTGCTGACTGGTTGGCTAGCAAACCATACTTTCCCCCATCGCCATTATCTATTCGCCCGCCATCTTCAGCACCAGCTCCCACTCTTCTGGCTTTACCGACTGAGTAGATAGTCTGCCCAGGCGAACCAGATCCATATCAGCTAACGCCGGTTCAGCTTTTATTTGAGCAAGGGTTACCGGGTTCTTTAATTTTTTATGAGGGGCTACTTCTACAGCCACCCAGCGATCGTCATCGGTTGTTGGATCCTGGAATGCTTCTTTTACGATCTTAGCGATACCCACGATCTCTACGCCTTCATTGCTATGGTAAAAAAAGCGAGGTCGCCTTTTTCATTGCCCTCAGATTTATTCTTGCCGAATAGTTGCGAACACCATCCCATACTGTTTTTTTGTCTTTTACCAACTGGTCCCAGCTATATTTAAACGGTTCTGATTTGATCAACCAATAAGCCATGATAAAATAATAAATATTGAATGAAAAATATTAAATGATAAATTTATGCTCATAAAAGTAGAAATCATTTGCAACAATTAAGCATTTGGGAAGCAGAAACATTTTATGCCCCACAGGATATTGTAATTGTAGGTGCAGGCTTTAGTGGCTTGTGGGCAGCACTGCATCTTAAACAAAAATATCCCTCTAAAAAAATTACCGTTATAGAACGTGGCGCTACGCCAGCCGGCGCATCAGCACGTAACGCTGGTTTTGCATGCTTTGGCAGTCTTACAGAAATACTATCCGATATAGAAACCATGGGTATTGACAAGGCTTTGCAGCTGATCAATTGGCGCTTTGAAGGGTTGAAGATCATCCGTCAGCATTTTAACGATATTGATTTTGATTATCACAATACAGGCGGGTATGAATTATTAACAAACGATGCTCCGCTTGAACAGCTCAGCCATATTAATGGCTTTCTGTACAACATCACCAACGCTACCGAAACCTTTGTTCCAAAACATAGCTGCATCAATGATTTTGGTTTTGCCAACGTTAACCATGTTCTGGAAAATCGTTTCGAAGGAGCGCTTCATCCAGGCAAACTTCTTACAGCTTTACTGCAAAAAGTAATTTCTATGGATGTGCAGGTGATGTTTGGTACAGAGTTGAAGAGCTTTGTAGAAAGCAGCCGCAATATTACTCTGCAAATAAGCGACAAAAGAATATTATTGGCAGAGCAACTCGTATTTTGTACCAATGCCTTCAGCAAATCCCTGTTGCCCGAAATAGCAGTGGTGCCTGCGCGTGGACAGGTACTGTTGACAGAGCCCATTCCCGGCTTACAACTAAATGGTGTATTCCATTATGATGAAGGCTTTTACTATTTTAGAAACCTGGATAACCGGATCTTACTGGGGGCGCCCGTAACACATCTATTGAAACAGAATACACGCTGGATGCTTTTACCACTTTGCCCATTCAACAGGCACTCGAAGATTTTTAAGCAAAATGGTGCTGCCTGGCCAGCAGCCGGTTATTCAACAACGCTGGGCGGGTATTATGGCGATGGGCCCCGACAAATCGCCGGTTTTAAAGCAGCTAACAGACAGAACTTTTTGCAGTGTAAGATTAAGCGGCATGGGCGTGGCATTAGCTCCTATGATGGGGAAAATGCTGGCAGAAATGATATAACCTGTTATCAGAGTAACTCCGAATTGCCAACCGGCGATCTAATAAGATTGTTTTTTAAAATAAACTTTTATATGAGCTTACAACTACCTGTAGTAATAATTATTATCGTTTGTATAGCGGCCTGCAATGATGCACCCAAAGACAAACCTGCCCTGGTTGAAACCCCTCTGTATGAAAAATTGGATAGCACTCAATGGCTATTGGGCAGTTGGTTCAATAGTTCTAAAGAGGGCGATGCGACAGAAACATGGGAAAAAGTGGATGATTCTACTTTAAGTGCAGAAAGTTTTGTAGTAGCCGGAAAAGACACCGTTTTTTATGAACAAGTAAAACTGGAACAAAGAAATAACAGCCTATATTATGTGGCTAAAACAAGGGGACAGAATGATAACGAAGCCGTAAGCTTTAAGTTAGTGTCTGAAAATGCAGAAGCACTTGTTTTCGAAAACCCACAGCACGACTTTCCTACTAAGATAACTTATACAAAAATCGGAAGCGACTCTTTATTTGCTGAAATATCAGGTCAGGCCAAAGGCCAGGAAAAAAGGTGGGGTTTCCGTTTAAGAAGGCAAACACAGTTCAATAACAGCTGCTGATGCGATAAAAAAGGGCTGCAGGAATTGAATTCAATTGCGGCAGCCCTTACCAAAAAGATCAAGTAATTATACAATTGTTCTTACTCCTTCTGCAATTACAGAAGAGAAAACACCCGGTTTATAACCAATCTTGTTATTGTAGTATTCTGTTAATTGCCCGCTGAATTCATCAAAGCTGTCTTTTTTAACCAGTGCGATAGCACAACCTCCAAAGCCGGCTCCGGTCATACGAGCTCCTATACAATCATCAAAAGTTTTGCAAAAATCCACGATAGTATCCAGTTCTATACCCGATACTTCGTACAAGCTTTGCAGGGAAGCGTGAGATGCATACATCAGTTCACCAAAACGCTGAATGTCTCCTGATACCAGAGCAGTCCTGGCCTCTTTTACCCGTTGGTCTTCAGAAATTACATGAAGCGCACGATCTTCTACCACTTTATCATTAATCAGCGAGCGATGTTTGGTAAAGTCTTCAATAGTTACTTCACATAAATGATTGACAGGTATTGCCTGCTGCAACTGTTTCAGAGCGGTTCGGCACTCATTAAACCGCTCGTTGTATTTTGACTCCACCAGCTTCCTCGGCTTATTGGTATTAACAATGGCTAATACATAATCACCGATCTCAAAAGGCAGGTACTCATAATCGAGTGTATCACAATTGAGCAGCACCGCATTCGCATCTTTACCCATGGCTACTGCAAACTGGTCCATGATGCCGCTGTTCAGCCCCATAAAATCGTTCTCTACCCGCTTACCAAGCAAAGCCAGCTCTACCTTACTCATACCTCCGCTAAACATTTCATTTAATGCATGAGCTGTTAACACTTCAATAGATGCAGAAGATGAAAGTCCTGAACCAATAGGCAGATTACCACTAAAAAGAAAATCCAATCCATTCAACTCAATGCCCGCCTGGGTAAACTCATGTATCACTCCTACGGGATAATTAAACCACTCGTGACCTGTTTTGCTGTAGCTGCTTTGTTGGGCTACATCTGTTGTTTCGGGAAAATCAACTGCGCGGAACCTGAAAATATTATCATCATTTTTTGCCACCAGCAAAGTGGTGCCCATCGTAATAGCGCAGGGCATTACCATGCCACCATTATAGTCAATATGTTCTCCAATAAGGTTCACGCGGCCGGGGCAAAAGAAAATATGTTGAGCGGGTTTGTTAAAATTCTTTTCAAATTCAAGTTTCAGGTTATCGATAGTCATGTCAATTCTATATTTTTATGTAAAATAAATGTATGGTTGAAATATCAGAACAACAGCATGGCAAACATCCAAATGGGAAAGACATATTTGTTTATTCTTTAAAAAATGAAGCGGGAACCATTGTACAAATAACGAACTATGGCGCCATCATCATGGCGATAAAAATAAAGAAATCCGACAACACTTACAATGATATTGTTTTAGGCTTTGACGATCCGGCCCAATACTGGAGCGAAGCGTACCTGGTAAACTATCCTTATTTTGGTGCTATTATCGGCCGCTACGGAAATCGTATAGATAAAGCTGCTATCACCATTGATGGGACCGATTACAATCTCAATAGCACCAGTCCGGGCTTCCAGTTACATGGTGGTGTGGAAGGATTTGATAAAAAGGTATGGGAAAGGATACCCTCACTGGCCAATGAGCTCGTGCTTCAATATATAAGTGCTGACGGAGAAGAAGGGTTCCCCGGAGAATTAACAACGCAAATACTATTCAGGCTGAATGAGCAGAATGAATTAAGTTATGAACTGAAAGCGACTACTACCAAACCAACAGCGGTTAATATTACCCATCACAGCTATTTCAATTTAAATAATGGCGAGGGAGATATTCAAAGTCACTATCTAAAAATTAATGCCAGTAATTACCTGGAACAGGATGCCAACTATTGTACTACGGGAAAGACATTAACTGTTGCCGGTACCAGGAATGATTTCAGAAGTTTTACGCAGACCGGAAAAATAGAAAATCCGGAAAATGGTATTGACATCAGCTTTCCGCTGGATAACCCTTCATTAGAAAATATAGCTGCCGAGGCGTACTCAGATGATCAGGATATTAAGCTACAGGTATTTACTACAGAACCGTTAGTTCACCTTTACAACGCCGTAGGAGCGCCTGTAATAACGGGTAAAAATGGAACGCAGTACCAACCCTTCTCGGGCTTTTGTTATGAAACGCAGAAGCATCCCAATGCTATCAGAATTACAGGTTTTCCTGACACTGTTTTAAGGCCCGGAGAGCAATACTATACTAAGACTGTGTATAAAATTGCAAGTAAATAACTCTTATGACTTACCAGGAGTTGGTTAATAATTACAATAATTATTCGGACGAGCAATTACTTGAAGTGTATGACAGGCTGGGAGACTACTCTTCGGAAGCAAAGGAGGCCTTGTTTTATATTGTAAAAGGTAGGGGTGGTATTGATATTCTATTAAAAAACAAAGAGGAAAAATTACGCGATACGGCAGAGATTGAAAGGATTCAAGAAGAAGTAATGGCTTTAAAAAAGGTTCCGTTTGATTTAGATTTTCTGTCCCAAAGCATTTCGTCTGACAGTTTAAATGAAGCTCAGATAAAAGACGTCATACAAAATGCACTCGAAGAAAAAAGCAGGGATATCGAAGACAGAAAACTTAAACCCCGGACTTTTATTGCCGGAATACCAGCAGCAATTTTGGCTACGATATTGGCAGGAATCATGTGGGGATTACAGTTGATGTGGTCTGGCAGAATGTTCCTTATCATTCTTATTGGTGTTATTCTTCTATGCTATGGAACTATTAAAGCGTTTACAAAACAGTCCTATAAGAATGCAGCTGTGATAACATTAACCATCATCTCTACATTGATGGCCTTGTTGATGGGGCAAGTTATGTTTGAAGTATTTGGGCGACAATAATTTTCCTTAAAACATTACCTGGCTGGTCAATTTTAACTGATACTTTTCGCAGCTACCCAACCCGTGCTCCAGGCATTTTGAAAGTTGTAGCCGCCGGTAATACCATCCACATCAATTACTTCCCCGGCAAAAAGAGGTTAGGCTGCTTTTTGCTCATCATAGTATTGGAATCGATTTCACTTAATGTAATACCTCCGGCCGTCACAAACTCTTCTTTAAAAGTGGTTTTACCTTTTACGGAGAAAAGATAATTGGTTAGCTTTTTTACCAGCTCATTTTGAGGTTTGGCAGGCAGGTCTGCGCGGCGACAGGTTTCGGGAATATTACATTCTTGCAAAAAAACTCCCATAACCTTTGAGGTAAACCAAATGGGTTTTTATGATACAAAAGTGATGAACCGTTTTCATTGCGTATATGCAGGAATTGCTCCTTTAAAGTTTGCTCATTATAATCCGGTAACCAGTTAATGATGGCTTCAAACTCCCAGTTCCTTTCGGCCAGTTCTCTTGCCGCATAAGCGCTTAGTTTTAATACGCCAGGTCCGCTTAATCCCCAGTGGGTGATAAGAACCGGTCCCTGTTGCTGCAATTTGCTGCCTGCTATTTTTACCAGGGCATTAGGTACACTAACGCCCATTAATTGAGTGATCGGATGCCTGGGTAGATTAAATGTAAATAAGGAGGGCACGGGTGTAGAAAAGCTATGCCCTGTTTGCATTAACCAGTCAAACATGGAGGCCTTGGGAAAGCCTCCGGTAGCAATGCATACATAAGAAGCTGTCAGTTCTTCATTATTAGCGGTTAAAAGCCTGAAACCCTCTTCGGAGTTTTGTACACTTTTAATATCGCAATGCATCCGGATCTGTACGTGATACTTATCAGCTTCTCTTAGCAGGCAATCGATAATAGTTTGAGAAGAGTCTGATATGGGAAACATACGCCCATCTGCTTCAGTCTTTAATGCTACGCCCCGTTCTTTAAACCAGGCAATTGTATCATTAGTAAAAAAGCTATGAAAGAGTTTCTTTACAAAATTAGCGCCCCTGGGATAACGTTTTGACATTTCAACTTTATCAAAACATGCATGAGTTACATTACAGCGACCGCCCCCACTTACTTTTACCTTTGATAATAATTTATTGGAGCGCTCTACAAGCGTAACCTTTAAAGAAGGATTCATTCTCGCTGCATTTACAGCGCAGAAAAAACCGGCTGCTCCGCCACCAATTACTATTAAGGATTTATGATTTATGATCTGAGATTTAAGATTTATGGTTGGTTTTGAACAGCCCAGTGGGTCATGAACCTTATATCAACCGCACACAAACAAGTTAGGGTTATTCCTTTCTGCTTCCTCTATAGGTGCATAATTGGACAGTATATCCGCTTTATCTTTTCTTACACATACATCATGTTCAAAATGCACCGAAGGCTTGCCATCTTTAGTACGGATAGTCCAGCCATCAGGTTCTGTGAATACGTCTTTCTTACCCATATTGATCATCGGCTCAATGGCCAATACCATTCCTGATTTAAGCTTCTTACCACTACCCCGCTTCCCGTAATTAGGTACCTGAGGATCTTCATGCATGCTTTGGCCTAACCCATGTCCTACCAATTCCCTTACTACACCATAGCCATATTTCTTCTCGGTATGTTCCTGTATGGCAAAAGCAAGGTCTCCTATAAAATTGCCGCTAACCGCTTTCTCAATGCCCTTGTAAAGTGATTCTTTAGTTACCCTTACCAGCTGCTGTACGTCTTCGGCAACCTCGCCTATTACAAAAGTATAAGCATGATCACCATGCCATTTATTAAGGATGATGCCCACATCTATAGAAACAACATCGCCATCTTTCAGTTCACCTTTATTGGGAAAGCCGTGTACCACTACATCATTCACAGAAATGCAGGAATTGAACGGATATCCATGATAGTTGAGAAAAGATGGAACACCATTATGATCTTTAATGTAGTTTCCTATAAACTCATCAAGGGACAAAGTAGTAATGCCCGGTTTTAAAATTTTTGCAACTTCAGTCAAAGTCTGGCTTACCATTAACGCACTTTTGCGCATCAGTTCCACCTGTTCATCCGTTTTGATAATAATCATAGCCTGCAAAGTTCATAAAAAAACCCGGTAAAACCGGGTTTGTATTTCAATAAATTAAATGCGCTATTTAGATCTGTACAGCAGAGCTCGTTTGTCTGCCCTGTATACGACCACCTTTCATTAATCCATCGTACTGGCGCATCATTAACTGTGTTTCGATTTGCTGTAATGTGTCTAACACCACACCCACCATAATCAACAGCGATGTACCTCCGAAGAACATAGAGAAGGCCTGTGTCATTCCGAATAATAACTGGATTAAACCAGGAAGAATACCAATAAAGGCCAGCATTACTGCGCCCGGAAAAGTAATTCTATCCATAATGCTACCGATATAATCAGTAGTAGGCTGGCCAGGTTTTACACCCGGGATAAATCCATTATTTTGTTTCAGGTTATCCGAGATCTGTTTAGGATTAAAGATCAACGCTGTGTAAAGGAAAGTGAAGCCAATTACTACAACAGAGTAGATCAGCATATACCAGCCACTTGTGTGATCTGTAAACATACGTCCCAGGTCTCCGCCATTTTTACCTAAAGTAAATAAAGTGGGGATAAACAAAATAGCCTGAGCAAAGATGATCGGCATTACACCTGCACTGTTCACCTTTAAAGGTAAGAACTGGCGTGCACCACCAAACTGTCTGTTACCCACTATTTGTTTAGCATAGTTAACAGGTACCTTTCTTACCGCCTGGATCAATAATATACAACCCATGTTAATGGCTATGTATACCGCGATCTCGATAATAAAGATAAGGATGTCACCTGTACGCTGAGAACGGAAGGAAAGCTCTTGTGCGAATGCCTGCGGCAAACGGGCAAGGATACCCATCATAATGATCAGGGAAGTACCGTTTCCTAAACCTTTATCAGTTATTTTCTCGCCTAACCACATTACAAACAAAGTACCTGCAGTTAAAACTACAACTGTTGTTAATGTGAAATAAGCAGCATTAAAACCAGGAACAATAGCTGGTCCTGAAGTTTGACGCAAATAAGCTACATAAGCAAAAGCCTGAACTATGGTAACTAATACAGTGATATAACGGGTCAACTGGTTGATCTTTTTACGACCGCTCTCCCCTTCTTTCTGCATTTTCTGGAAAGTAGGCACCAGCACTGTCATTAACTGCACAAAGATAGACGCAGTAATGTAAGGCATAATACCTAATGCAAAAATGGATGCCATATTAAAGGCACCACCGGCAAAAGTGTTGATCAGATCCAGGATGCCGTTCTGAGACTGAGACTTGCTCAGTTGTTCTAAAGCAATTGGATTGATTCCAGGCAAAGTGATATGAGCACCTAACCTGTAAACAGCTACAAGCAATAAAGTGAAAAGAATCTTACTCCTTAACTCTTCAATGCTCCAGATATTCTTTAATGTTTGTATAAATTTTTTCACCTGATTTCTCTTGAATATTTTTATTGATACCGATCTCCGGAGAGATCTTGCTACAAGAGGAACTTCGAAGAAGTTGCATCTTAATTAAACAATCGTCAAAATCAAATGACGCACCCCACTGGTGCGTCAAATATATTTTTCAGAATTAATTTAAAATCTCTACAGTTCCGCCAGCTGCCTCAATAAGAGATTTAGCTTTTTCGCTTATTGCATGTACTTTAAAGCTGAACTTACCTTTCAATTCACCGGTTGCCAAAACTTTAACCTTATCTGTTTTGCCTACTGCACCAATTTGATAAAGGCTATCAAAAGTAAATTCGGTTAAACCATAAACTTCAGCGTAATGATCAAACTGACCTACGTTGAATACTTTATAAGCGATTTTATTAGGGTTTTTAAATCCTCTTTTAGGAACACGACGCTGAATAGGCATCTGACCACCTTCGTGCGCCATTTTGCTTTTGTAACCAGCACGGCTCTGACCACCTTTGTTACCTTTGGTTGATGTACCACCGTAGCCGCTACCTTCACCACGACCAATTCTCTTTTCTTTGTGAGTAGAACCTTTTGCAGGTCTTAATTCATGTAATTTCATTCTTTGCTTTTTTAAACTTACGCCTCAAAGCCGAGGCTCGCTTCTTAAAATGATAAATGTAGAATTTTAAGGATGCAAATGTATAACACTTACACTTCAAATTCTACATTTACTATGGAAAATATTAGATTTCTTCTACTTTCACCATATGCTCTACCTTGCGGATCATACCGAGCACCTGTGGAGTAGCTTCAACTTCTTTACTGCTATTAGTTTTGTTTAAACCCAAAGCCTGCAAAGTTAATTTTTGTCTTTCCGGGCGATCGATCGGGCTTTTTACTAATGTTATTTTTACTTTTTTCATTTCGATTTTGTTTAACGTTCAGAGTTGAATGTTTAAAGTTTATTACAGAACATCGAACTTTAAACTTGAAACTTTAAACGATATTAACCTTGAAATACTTTCTTTAAACCTAAGTTGCGTGTTTTTGCGATAGTTACCGGCTCACGTAACATAGCCAAAGCTTTAAATGTAGCTTTTACCACGTTATGAGGGTTAGCAGAACCTAAAGATTTCGCTAATACGTCATGTACGCCAGCAGCTTCCAAAACAGCACGCATAGAACCTCCTGCGATTACCCCTGTACCCGGTGTGGCTGGCAAGATCATTACTTTAGCTGCACCATCTTTGCACCATTGGTCATGAGGAATAGTACCTTTCAAAATAGGAACTTTGATCAGGTTCTTTTTGGCATCTTCAATACCCTTTGTAATAGCTTCCTGAACCTCTTTGGCTTTACCCAAACCATGGCCTACGACACCATTACCATCGCCTACTACTACTAAAGCTGAAAAACTAAAAGCACGGCCACCTTTTGTAGTTTTTACTACACGGTTGATAGCTACTACCTTGTCTTTTAACTCAAGATCGTTTGCTTTTACTTTGTTGTACGTAACTGTTGACATTATATCTATTTAGAATTATAGTATTTATTAAAATTGAAGACCGCCTTCTCTTGCACCATCGGCTACTGCTTTCACACGGCCATGATACAAATAACCACCACGATCAAAAACCACTTCTTTTACATTCAACTCGCCAGCCTTACGTGCAATAGCTGCACCTACTAATTTGCTTTTATCGCTTTTAGTACCGCTTTGAGCTTTGATATCTTTATCTTTTGAAGAAGCCGCAGCAATAGTTAAACCTTGGCTGTCATCGATCAACTGAGCATAGATATCGGTGTTGCTGCGAAAGATAGCCAATCTTGGCTTTTGCGCAGTACCACTAATTTTTCTACGAATAGTGTGGCGAATTTTTAGTCTTCTTAATGATTTTACGTTTGACATCTTTTTATTATTTTTTCCTGATGCTGCCAGGAATATTTTAGAGTTTAAAGTTCAATGTAAAACGTTGAACTTTAAACATTAAATGATTTATTTACCAGCCGATTTACCAGCTTTCTTCCTTACGATCTCACCTACAAAACGAACACCTTTTCCTTTGTAAGGCTCTGGCTTGCGCAGGCTGCGGATCTTTGCACATACCGCACCTACTAATTGCTTATCGCTACCAGTAATGGTAATAATAGGATTCTGACCTTTCAGTTGCTCTGTAGCCAGTGTCAGTTCACTCGGAACCTCAACCAGGATGTTATGAGAATAACCTAAAGACAGATCCAACAGGTTTCCCTGGTTGGTAGCTTTATAACCCACACCCACTAACTCCAATTTCTTTTCAAAGCCTTCAGTTACACCCTGAACCAGGTTAGCCAATAAAGCGCGGTATAAACCATGCTGGGCACGATGCTGGATCTGGTCAGAAGGACGGCTTACAGTAAGCTGACCATCTTTTACTTCTACTTTAATTTCAGGATTAACAGCTTGCTTCAGCTCGCCTTTTTTCCTTTTACAGTAACTACGTTATCGCTACTCACCTGCACTGTTACGCCATCCGGAACAGTGATGATTTTTTTCCTATACGTGACATAATTTCTTTTTAAAAATTATTATTAATAATCTGAAAATGTAGATTGACCGTGTTCAGTTTCCGTATAGAGAACTTATATTGTCACTCAATTTTATTTTTAGAGATAACCTGAAACCATTTTCTACATTCCAGGTCATCTTATATTTACGCTTAGTAAATGTAGCAAAGAACTTCGCCGCCTACGTTTTGAGCTTTTGCTTCTTTGTCTGTCATAACTCCTTTAGAAGTAGACAGGATAGCTACACCCAAACCATTTTTTACTCTGCGAATTTCCGCAGGTTTTGCGTATTGACGAAGACCGGGACGGCTTACTCTTTCCAGGCTCTGGATAGCAGGCTGTTTAGAATCTGCATCATATTTCAATGCAATCTTAATAACGCCTTGTTTGCTGTCGTCTTCAAATTTGTACTTAAGGATATAACCTTGTTTGTACAAGATCTCAGTCATGCGTTTTTTAAGGTTAGATGCAGGAATATCAACCACACGGTGACCCGCCATTTGCGCGTTACGTATTCTTGTTAAGAAATCTGCTATTGGATCTGTTACCATAATCTATATTTAAGACCTGTCTGCCGACAGGCAGGTTGTAGATTTAATATTTATTTATTGGTCGGTAAATATTAAATAATCAATATTCAATATTCGAAGTCAATTACCAGCTGGCTTTTTTAAGTCCTGGAATTTTCCCGTTCAAAGCCATGTCTCTCAAAGCAACCCTGGAGATACCAAAGTAGCGAACATAACCTTTAGGACGACCAGTAAGCTGGCAACGGTTTTTAAGACGTACTTTAGACGAGTTCTTAGGAAGCTTATCTAAAGCGGCATAATCACCGGCTTGTTTCAACTCTTCTCTTTTAGCCGCATATTGTTCAACTAATTTTTCTCTCTTTAGCTGACGGGCTTTTATTGAAGTTTTTGCCATTTTATATTATTCAGTTTTATTAATTACTCAGCGTTTCTTTTAATATTTTTGAAAGGCATGCCTAATTCTTTCAACAGTTCGTAAGCTTCTTCATCAGTTTGAGCTGTAGTTACGAAAGTAATATCCATACCAGTGATCTTGTTTACTTTGTCAATATCAATTTCAGGGAAAATGATCTGCTCAGTAACACCCATAGTATAGTTACCACGGCCATCGAAAGATTTTTCGTTGATACCTTTAAAATCACGTACACGAGGTAAAGCCACAGAAATCAGCCTGTCTAAAAACTCGTACATTTTCTCACCGCGCAAAGTTACCCTTGCACCGATAGGCATAGCCTTACGAAGTTTAAAGTTAGAGATATCCTTTTTTGACTGAGTGATTACCGCTTTTTGTCCAGTGATGGTTGTCAGTTCGTCTACTGCAACATCTACCAGCTTTTTATCGGTAACAGCACCGTTTACACCACGGTTTACGCAAATTTTTTCAAGCTTGGGCGCCTGCATTACACTTTTGTAAGCAAACTTTTTAACCAAAGCAGGCGCTACTTCGCTTTTATATTTTGTTGCCAACCTTGGAGTATATGTATTTGTGCTCATGATCTTTTTGTTGTTTTAATCGATATAATGCTGCCTAGTGGCAGACAGGGATTAAATTTTTTCTCCCGATTTTTTAAATACACGGGCAGTTTTACCGTTTTCGCGCTCACGTCTTACTTTAGATGGAGCTTTTGCTTTTGCATCCCATAACATTACATTACTAATGTTAATAGGAGCTTCGCTTTTTACGATACCACCTTTTGTGTTTTGCGCGGAAGGCTTGGTGTGGCGTGTTTTAATATTAACACCTTCTACCAGCACTTTACCTGCTTCAACCAATACTTCTTTTACTAGGCGTGGTTTGGTTCTATCCTTATCTGCACCAGTAATCACAACCACCTGGTCGCCTTTTTTAATGTTGTACTTGGGTTTAAATCTGTTGCTCATTTTAAATTAATTTGCTAATGTGATAATGAGCCGATTAGCCAATTATACACATAAAATTTATTCGAACTTTCATTAGCACATTAGCTCACCGGCTAACTAGCTATTTAATTTATAATACCTCAGGTGCCAGTGATACAATTTTCATGTATCCTTTATCACGCAATTCCCTGGCTACCGGGCCAAAAATACGTGTACCTCTTGGTTCGTCTGCTGCATTCAGTATTACTACTGCATTGTCATCAAAACGAATGTAAGAACCGTCTTTACGACGTAATTTATTAGTAGTGCGTACAATAACTGCTTTAGCAACTGTACCTTTTTAATACCGGCTGCAGGCATTGCGTCTTTAACGGTAACTACTATTTTATCGCCAATTCTTGCATAACGCTGGCCGCTGTTGCCTAATACACGAATACAAAGTACTTCCTTCGCGCCGCTGTTATCTGCTACATTTAACCTGCTTTCTTGCTGTATCATTTTTTAGATTTTAGATGTTAGATTTTAGATGTTAGATGAAGCACTTTATCCAAAATCATCTCCTTTACAATATATTACTAAAGCTTAGTAGTGTATTTCACGATAAAAGTCTCAATACTAATATCTCAATACTAAATTCTAATTACTTCACTTTTTCTACTACTTCAACCAATCTCCAACGCTTTAATTTGCTCAGCGGACGGGTTTCCATAATTTTAACGGTATCACCAATGCTGCACTCATTTTTTTCATCGTGCGCATGAAACTTGGTGGTCTTTTTCAAAAACTTACCGTAGATAGGGTGTTTTACTTTTCTTTCAATAGCAACAGTAATGGTTTTCTCCATCTTATTGCTGGTAACAACCCCAGTTCTTGTTTTTCTTAAATTTCTTTCAGACATTTTAAATAATTTGTCGTTTGACGTATTGACTTTTATGCTTGTTCAACCGCTGTTTTCTGGCTGATAAGAGTTTGGATGCGGGCAATGTCCTGGCGCAGGCCGCGAATAGACATTGGGTTCTCAAGCGGAGTGATTGCGTGAGCAAATTCCAGCTTCTTTAACCTTTGTTTAGATTGCTCCAATTGCACTTTCAAGTCTTCTACACTCAATCCCTTAACGCTATCTAAGAATTCTTTCTTTTTTGACATGACTTTATTTTTGAGAATGGCGAATTAATTAGTAACTAAATCTCTGCGCATGGTGAACTTGGTCTTGATCGGTAATTTACCAGAAGCCAATTGTAATGCTCTGCGCGCAACTTCTTCACTAACACCATCTACTTCGAATATGATACGGCCTGGCTGTACTACAGCTGCCCAATACTCAAGGTTACCTTTACCTTTACCCATACGAACCTCTGCAGGTTTGTTAGTAATAGGTTTATCAGGAAATATGCGGATCCATACATTACCTTCCCTTTTCATGCTACGGGTAAGTGCCTGACGAGCTGCCTCAATCTGACGATCAGTAATCCAATGAGAGTCTAACGCTTTTAAAGCATAGGAACCAAAAGATATAGTAGTACCTCTTTTAGCGTCGCCTTTCATGCGACCTTTTTGCATTTTCCTGTGCTTTGTTCTCTTCGGTTGTAACATTGCTTATTTAATTTGCTAACGTGATAATTTGCTAATGAGCTAATCTCACATCTGTTTTCTTAAATCTATATTCATTAGCTCATCAGCATCCCGATAGCCATCGGGGCAATTGGCTAATTGGTATAATTAATTTTTTCTATCTCTTGCACCGCGGCGGTCACCTCTTCTGTCATCACGACGATCTCCACCTCTTCTTTCGTTTCCACCAACTGCTTTATCGTTTCCGGCTATAATGTTCGGGTTCAAATCTCTTTTAGCTAAAACCTCTCCTTTACAAATCCATACTTTGATACCGATTTTACCGTACACGGTTTGAGCAAATACGTTTGCATAATCAATATCCATACGGAAAGTGTGCAAAGGAACACGACCTTGTTTGAACTCTTCGCTACGGGCAATTTCAGCACCATTTAAACGACCGCTTAATTTAACTTTGATTCCTTCAGCACCCATGCGAAGCGCAGAAGCAATAGCCATTTTAGTAGCACGTTTGAAATTGATACGGTTCTCGATCTGACGGGCGATAGTATCACCAACAATCATAGCATCAGTCTCAGGGCGACGGATCTCTAAAATGTTAATCTGAACATCATCGTTACCAGTTAACTTCTTCAGCTCTTCTTTGATCCTGTCAACCTCACCACCACCTTTACCGATGATGATACCTGGTTTAGACGTATGAATAGTGATGATTAATTTACCTAAAGTTCTTTCGATAACGATCTTAGAAATACCACCCTTGTTGATACGGGCATTCAGGTAAGTTCTGATCTTGTTATCTTCGATTAACTTAGAAGCGAAATCTCTTTTGCTTCCATACCAATTAGATTCCCATCCGCGGATGATACCTAACCTGTTACCAATTGGATTTGCTTTTTGACCCATGTTTATTGGTTATGCGTTTTTAGTTTCTTTTGTCTTATTAGTTGCAGCCCCGCCTGCCTGGCGGGCAGGTTTAGCTTTTTAGAAGCTTTGGCATCTTCACCTTTTACGTCTACAATCACTGTAACGTGGTTGCTACGCTTACGCACGCGGTATCCACGACCCTGAGGTGCCGGACGCATACGCTTTAAAGTTCTACCACCATCTACAAAAATAGTTTTAACCACTAATCCTGTTTCATCGCCACCTTCGTTCTTTTGCTTCCAGTTGCTGATGGCACTCAATACCAGCTTACGCAAAGGCACTGAAGAGTGCTTGGGGTTATGTTCTAATTCAGCCAACACTAAATCTACTCTCTGACCACGTATTAGGTCCGCAAGCAGCCTCATTTTACGAGGTGATGTTGGATAATTTCTAAGTTTTGCTACTGCTTCCATTTTAGAAGTTTAAAGTTTAAAGTTTAAAGTTTTGAAATCCTCGCTGCTTTAAACTATACCTTGTTATAATTTCTTTACTTACTATTATTATTTACCACCAGCGTGACCTTTGAACTGGCGTGTTGGCGCAAACTCACCTAACTTATGACCTACCATAAATTCAGTTACATAAACCGGGATAAATTTGTTTCCGTTATGAACCGCAAATGTGTGGCCTACAAAATCAGGAGAAATAGTAGAGCGACGGCTCCAGGTTTTAATCACCGATTTTTTTGCGCTTCCTTCGTTAATTGCTAACACTTTTTCTCTAAGTGAGTAGCTATATAAGGACCTTTTTAATTGAACGAGCCATATCTTAATTTCTAATTTCCAGTTATTAATTATTTAGAAAGCTTCTTACCGTTTTTACGTTGAATGATCAACTTGTCGCTACCCTTTCCTTTAGTCCTTGTTTTCAGACCTCTAGAGTATTGACCGTTACGGCTGCGAGGCTGACCTCCCGATGCACGGCCTTCACCACCACCCATTGGGTGATCTACAGGGTTCATGGCAACACCACGGTTTCTTGGTTTAATACCTTTCCACCTGTTTCTACCAGCTTTACCCATGCTTTGCAGGCTATGATCGCTGTTGCTTACTACACCAACTGTAGCAAAACAGTTAATCAATACTTTTCTTAATTCGCCGGAAGGCATTTTCAATACCGCGTATTTTTCTTCCTTGTTCGTAAGCTGTGCAGAAGAACCTGCGCTACGAGACAATTTACCACCCTGGCTTGGGTTTAACTCGATGTTGTGAACGTTAGTACCCAAAGGCATGTTCTTTAACTTCAAAGTGTTACCAATTTCTGGTGCCACTGCATCTCCGCTAATAACCTTTGTGCCTACAGTTAAGCCCTGAGGAGCGATGATATAACGTTTTTCGCCATCTGTGTATTCAACTAAAGCGATAAAAGCTGTACGGTTTGGATCGTACTCAATAGAAACTACAGTAGCTTCTATGTTGTGCTTATCTCTTTTAAAGTCTACGATACGATATTTTTTCTTATGACCACCACCTCTGTATCTCATAGTAAGATGACCAGAAGAGTTACGACCACCAGTGCTCTTTTTAGTTTCTAACAAGCTTTTTTCAGGCTGGTTAGTAGTGATTTCAGCGTAAGCGTTCCCGATTCTCCAACGGGTACCTGCTGTCATCGGTTTGAATTTCTTTACTGCCATTTTAATTCTTCTAACAATTTTTTATTGCAACACTTCGCGGCGGTTGATTGCCTTTCGTTTTAGTTAATGGATCATTATTCAGGGTTCATAACTTATGAACCACCAACGAATGAACTATTTACAGATTTGCGTACAGATCAATTTCTTCACCTTCAGCTACAGTAACGTAAGCTTTTTTATAAGAAGGTTTCTGACCTTTGATAAAACCAGCTTTTGTATAACGGGTTTTATTTTTAGCAGGAGCAACTACTGTATTTACGCTTGTTACGTTTACACCGTAAAAAGTTTCGATAGCTTTTTTAATCTCCAGCTTGTTCGATCTTTTATCAACCTTGAAAGCATAACGACGCAATTTTTCTTGCTGAGCATTTGCTTTTTCGGTTAAAATTGGCTTTATTAAAACTTGAGAAGGATTCATCTTCTTTTAATTTGATACGTTTGATAATATGCTTATGCTTCTGCTACAACACCTTCCTCTTCAGAGAAAACTTTTGCAGCGCTTTCAGTAAGTACTAATACTTCAGAGTTAACGATGTCGTAAGTATTTAAGTCGCTCAACGATACACCTAAAACAGAAGGTACATTACGTAAAGACAATTCAACATTATCGTTAAATACGTCAGAAACGAACATTAATTTTTTCTCTCCAACATTCAGTGCACTTAATACACCTGTAAATGCTTTTGTTTTCGGAGCTTCGAAATTCAGGTCTTCCACTACTACGATAGCATTTGCTTTTGCTTTATAAGAAAGGGCAGAAATCTTTGCAAGATCTTTAACCTTCTTATTCAGTTTAAAGCTGTAATCGCGGGGCTTAGGACCAAAGATAGTACCACCACCTTTATATAAAGGGTTACGGATATTACCTTTACGGCTACCACCGGTACCTTTTTGTTTGTGTAATTTTTTGCTGGAACCTTTTACCTCAGCACGGGTTTTTACTTTGTTAGTACCCTGACGCTGTGCAGCTAAATATTGTTTAACTGCAAGGTAGATAACGTGATCATTAGGTTCAATTGCAAAGATATCATCAGGTAATTCAACCGAACGACCAGTACCCTTACCTTGTATATTTAAAACTTCAACTTGCATTTTCTTTAATTTATATGTTAAGGTTGGGTTGTATTAATTTTGAATTAAAACGATAGAACCAATATGACCCGGTACAGACCCGCTAACCAGAATGTAATTCTTCTCAGCAAAAATCTTAACCACTTTCAACCCTTTCATTTTAATCCTGTCACCGCCCATACGGCCTGCCATGCGCATACCTTTCATAACGCGTGCAGCGTCAGAAGAGTTACCCAGTGAACCCGGAGCTCTTTGACGATCGTGCTGGCCGTGAGACTGCTCACCTACCCCGCTAAAGCCGTGGCGTTTTACAACACCCTGGAAACCTTTACCTTTAGACGTGCCAACAACGCTAACTTTTTCTCCTTCTGAGAAAATGTCAACGTCTATAGTTTCGCCAAGGGCTTTTTCTATTGAGAAATCACGAAATTCTGTTGAAAACTTTTTTGCTGCAGTGTTAGCTTTTGCAAAGTGGTTTTTTCTGCCTGGTTAGTGCGGCTTTCTTTTTTGTCACCATACGATACCTGTAATGCATCGTATCCGTCTGTGTCTTTCGTTTTCACTTGTGTAACAACACAAGGACCTGCTTCAATAATCGTGCAGGCTGTTTGTTTGCCTGAAGGATCGTAGATGCTGGTCATCCCTAATTTTTTCCGATAATACCTTTCATTTTTTACAATTTAAATAGGCAGAACAGGGTATTATCGGGGACTTGAAGCAAAATGAAAGCTTCCATCGATCCCTCCCGATATCCCGTCTGAATAATTCAGTCGGGCAGATCTCGGACTATCAACCTTTTCCTTTATCGGGAAGTACTGATAGTAAACAAACCCTGAACGGCTTGTTTTATGTTGGTTCTCAACTATTTAATGTTGAGAATATTTTTAATCAGAGCTCTTTTTTCCTTTCGGAGTTGAGAGATGACAGTTTGTTGTAAGAACTATTTTGAATCCTGTTAAGCCAGGACTCGAAAGCTGTTAGGCTTTAATCTCAACCTCTACACCACTTGGCAGGTCCAATTTCGACAACGCATCTACTGTGCGTGAAGAAGACGTATAAATATCCAACAATCTTTTGTGAGTAGCTAATTGAAACTGCTCACGGCTCTTTTTATTAACGTGTGAGAGCGAAGAACTGTGAATATTTTACGGTGTGTAGGAAGAGGAATAGGGCCTGTTACTACAGCGCCAGTGCTTCGTACAGTTTTAACGATTTTCTCTGCTGATTTGTCAACTAAATTGTGATCGTAAGACTGTAATTTTATTCTGATTCTTTGCGACATTGTTAGATACCCTTTTTGAAATGGGAGTGCAAATGTACAGTTAAGTATTTAAATAATCTAATTTTTAAAAACAATTTTTCGGAGAATTTCCAATTTATCTGAAAAAGGGGGCTTTGTCGCTGTTGGAGGCGCTTCCGGCTCTTTTAGATTGTAGCTTTTATCACTCTAATCAAATTAGCACCTTCCAAAACGCAGAGTCCTCACAGCAGCTGACATTGAACTCCAAACTATTTTATTACCCACCTGTAAAATATGGGAAACTGTTTCTGCCATTCTGCTTCATTATGCCTGCCGGTCTTTTTATCCTGGATTTTAACTGTATAGCCGGATATTGCTGCAGTAATTCTACCACTTTTTGTACGCCAGGCACCATATCCTTACCTTCCAGCCCACCGGCATAAAAATATACTTTGCCTTTTAATCGACCGGCGTTTAGTTTGATGTTTTTCAAAATCTCCTTATCTGCTAACCAAAAAGCAGGGGAAAAAATGCCGGCTTTGCCAAAAACACCCGGATATTTCAAAATGGCATACATCGAAATCAGCCCTCCCATAGAACTTCCGGCAATAATTGTGTTAGGAGGTTCTTTCAAAGTACGAAATCGCTGATCTATAAAAGGCTTTAAGGTTTTTACCAGGAAATCCACATAGGCATTTCCCTCTCCTTTTCCAACTCGGGATGATCGTAAGGATTATACTCGTTCATCCTTTTTCACACCTCCATTATCAATGCCCACTACTATGCACGAGGCTATTTTAGCAGAATCTAAAAATTCATCCACTCCCCATTCGCCGGAAAAAGCGGTTGACTCGTCAAACAGGTTTTGTCCATCCTGCATGTAAAGCACCGGGTAATGCTTTGCAGGCGCCGATTCGTAATCTGCCGGCAGGTACACCCATATCCGCCGATACCGGTTCAATTCAGGCATATAAAACGAAGAATCTATAATATGTACATTTTTGCTGGCTGTACTCATTTTATTTTCCCTTTTGAAATCGTCCTGCCATCCGACTATTGAAATCTGGATTGTCGTATCCTTTTTAACACTGATGGCACGATTGGGTATATTGTTTCCATTGCTGTCGGATTCCACCGTTCGCCAGCTTCCTTTTGTTAATTTAAACTCCAATAATTCTACACTTACAGGAATTGTAACGGCAAAACTATCTTTATACTGCGGTAACCTCACCAATTTAAAATCATTGTCATCTGGTTTCCATCCGTTAAAATTGCCGGCTATATAAATAGCCGAATTGTTAGTAGTAGTTGAAGGAACAGATTTTAAAACAATGGTAAGCCGCGCAACCTGCGCCTTAGAGAAGCTACAAACAAATAAAAGAAAAGCCAGGCAATGTAATCGGTAATTCAATACTAACAACTTTTAAATTAAAGCTACAGAAAAACCTGTTGGCTTGTGACTGTGTAACATAAACTTTACAGTACACATAGCATTATCACATGGGCTTTTCCTATTTTTGAACAAATTGATTATTAATGAAGAAAATTATTTTGCCAATAATTGCACTTTGTGTGGCCGTTACAGCTTTTGCCCAAAATGGCATAAAACGTCCTAAACTGGTGGTTGGGTTAGTAGTAGACCAGATGCGTTGGGACTACCTATACAGGTATTATGATCGTTACGAAGCCACCGGAGGCTTTAAACGTATGCTTAATGAAGGTTTTAGCTGTGAAAACACATTTATCAATTATATCCCATCCTATACTGCCATTGGTCACACCACGGTATTTACCGGCTCTGTACCTGCTATTCATGGTATTTCAGGTAATAACTGGATTGACCAGGCCTCAGGAAAGAACGTTTATTGTACCGATGACTCAACCGTTCAGGGTGTGGGTAGTAACTCCAGCGCCGGCAAAATGTCTCCGCGCAACCTGCTCGCTACTACCATAACAGACGAGCTGCGCCTGGCTACCAATTTTCAGTCAAAAGTAATAGGCGTATCGCTCAAAGACCGGGCTTCCATTTTACCAGCAGGTCATAACCCAACAGGAGCTTTCTGGTTTGATGATGCCAATGGCGATTTTATTACCAGTAGCTGGTATATGAACGAACTACCGAAATGGGTGAAAGATTTTAACGCAAAAGATGAGCCGGGCAGACTTACTGCAACCCCTGGACCACGCTCTACCCTATCAACACTTATAAACAAAGTACAGTAGACGATGTGAAATGGGAAGGGAAATTCAAAGGTGAAACTACTACCGCGTTTCCTCACAATCTGAAAGAAGTATACAAAACAGACAAAGATGTTATTCGCAGTTCTCCCTTTGGCAATACACTTACATTAGATTTTGCCAAAGCTGCTATTGAAGGCAATAACCTGGGTGGCGGAGCGGTTACAGACTTCCTTACGATCAACTGCGCTTCTACAGACTATGTAGGCCATAAGTATGGCCCCAATTCTATAGAGATAGAAGACGTTTACTTACGTTTAGATAAAGAGCTGGGTGCCTTTTATAAATACCTGGATCAAAAATTAGGAAAAGGTAATTACCTGGTATTCCTAACTGCCGATCATGGTGCAGCGCATGCCATCAACTTTATGAAAGAGTACAAAATGCCGGCAGAATTCTTAGAACTAAAAAAGATCACAACGAGCCTGAACGATGCTTTAAAGGCCCAGTTCGGTGCAGAGAAAATAGTGCTGTCTAATACCAACTACCAGATCAACTTTAACAAGAAGGTAATTAAAGAGCAAAAACTGGACTATGATGCAATTAAAAAAGCATCTTTAAAATTCCTGAAAGATGTGCCTGAACTGCAATTTGTAATTGATGTAGAAAATATAGGCGCTGAACCCATACCGCAAGTGATCAGGGAAATGACTATTAATGGCTACAACAACAAACGCTCCGGCGCCATACAGCTGATCCCCTACCCGGCCTGGTTTGAAGGCGGATACGGAGGCACAGGAACCACCCATGGTACCTGGAACCCGCATGACACCCATATCCCGCTGGTTTGGATGGGTTGGGGTATTAAGCCCGGCAAAAGTAATCGCGAAGTGTATATGACCGATATCGCTCCAACTGTTGCAGCCTTATTACGTATTCAAATGCCTAATGGCGCTATTGGCAAACCTATTACTGAGGTAACGCAGTAAGATGCCAAATATTGGGTACTCGATACCCCAAAAGATAATAAATGCCATCTTCGCGGATGGCATTTATTATTGACGGAAAGCAATATTTTGAGTCAGCTGATGAACAACGCAGATGATTGATTATTTTTCAACTAAAATCAAAAAGAATGGAACTGCAACAACAATTTGAAAAAGCAGCTGAAGAGAGCAAAACCCTCAGCGAAAAACCTTCCAACGAGATCCTGTTACAACTCTACTCATTATACAAACAGGGCTCTGTTGGCGATATTAATATTGATCCGCCTTCTAATCCTTTCGATATCGTTAATAAAGCTAAATTCAATGCCTGGGAAGCTTTAAAAGGGAAAACAAAAGACTCGGCGATGCAGGAGTATATAGCTTTGGTTCAGCAGTTAAAAGGTTAATGCTATTGTATTGAAAGATTCAGAATACAAAAATGCAATCTTCCGCTGCAGGCATCGCCTGATCTGGCTATTGCAACAGGCTTGTTAAACCTTTAAGTTTGATCTTATTTCAATCAAACTTAAAATCCCTCAATATGGCGCACACCATCCAGGCGGTTAGCAAATACGCTTACTCCAATACATTAAGCAATAATGATTATGCGGTAAAATTATCCCTTTGGAAACTGAACGAAAACAAAAGCGATGCTAAAATAGCCGATATCAATTTCGTGTATGACGGGCAGCCGCTGCCGGCAAATAGCTTTCAGGCAGATCTGAAATATGCCAAACTGTTTATGCCAGAGAAAACTTTTGCCAGAATCATAGATCAATTAAGAAACGAAAAACCGCTATGCTTAGTCATCAACCCGCCATTTGCATTTTTAAGTACCGATACTTTAGAACCTGTTGGCGACGGTGAACTGCAGCAAGGCTAACGGATTTCGCTTGCCTATTTTCTAGTGCTTCCTGAAAAAGTCAGTAGTGTATTTTATTGCCTTTTCCCAATCGCCCGGGTGCCTGCCAAATCCATGATCGGTGTTCATCATCACCAATTCGCTGGCTACATTTTGGGATCTTAATTGTGAATCATATTGTCTCGCATCTTCGATAGTACTGAAGTGAGGGGCAAACCGCAGATCATCATCGTTCGTATCAGACATCACCGTTATGTTAGGCATTCCGGGTGCATGCAAAGAAGATACCCAATTCGGTGAGATGGCCATCAGGTGTAATGCGTTTTGCTTTATGGGTTCAGCGCCCGACATACGATGCAGTAATTCTTTTATAGCAGGCCAGTACTCATGGTTGGGGGATTATTATACAACTCCTCAGGCAAAGTCACATTGGTCAATCCGGCCAGATTTCCGGATGCCCTCACCTGCTTATTGAGGTTCTTTTCGCCCTGTACATAAAGCATCGCCAAAGTTCCCCCTGCACTATGTCCGGCCATATACATTTTTGAGGTACCCGAACCAAAACCGCCAGCCAATATTTTATACATTTCTACTGCAGCTGCAATATCATCCACTTCATCTTTTACCTTAATAGCAGAGCTGATACGCGGCGGCGGTGTTTGATCCAGTCCGGTGGCATCAACCAGCCTATGGCTTACATTTATGGTTACAAACCCTCTGGACATAAACAGCTTTGCCCTATCCGTAAAGTCTTCTTTGGTGCCCGCAACAAACCCACCACCATGAATAACGAATACTACAGGAGTAGCTGTATTAAAATCTTCAGGAAAATAAATATCCATCTTCTGTAACGCATGGGTACCGTAACTAATATTCAATTCCTGCCTTTCCAGCTGGTAAATCCTGTTATCGTCTATATTCATTTGCGCTTCCTTTTTACAACCCGCTAAAAATAATATAAACAGGAAGAGTACCGGTATTTTTTGATGATGTAATTTTTCATAGCGATATAATTTGTAAAAAAGTAGCTTGCCGAGCCCTCTAAGTCAATAGCTACTAACCGGTAATTTTCATCATCATAAATAGTGATTTTTGTAAGTATATAAATATTAAAAGCCCGTTCCGAAAGGAATGGGCTTTTAAAGAGCAGTAACTACCTCTACGACTCACTGATTTGGCGGTGTACTATCACCTGCCACTACATTAATGGTTTTACCCCAAGCTTGTGCAGTATCACACTCATTGGCAAGGTTTAATTTCAGACAATATATTCACCTACTATATTAAATATACTGAAAGATCAGGCTCGTTTATGGCATAAGTACAAATACGATTCTATATTACTCTGAAGCCAGTTCACAAAGCTGCATTTACCATACCGTCGCCTTCTGTGCTACTATATTTCGTTCATGTAAAAGAAAGAAATCGTTGCGGTTGTAGTATTCCTAATCGTTTAACCGTGGAGCGAACAGGTCTGCAAAAGGACTATGAAAATATAACTAATGACTTGTACAGGTAGATGAGGATAGTCGCAAGATCCAAAGTAAGATACGAAAGATAACGAACCCAATAAAAATGAGGCTACACCCAACTTTACTGTAGCCTCCTTTATAGAAATATAAATCAATACTCAAGTACAGTTATGGTTGAACCGGCGCTATAACTTTCTTACTGACCTCAATTGCCATCGACTCAGTCCTTACCACGCCACACATATCTGTATATTGTACTTCCAGTACAGCCGACTGGCTCCCTGTTTTTATATGAACATTTGATGTCCCTTGTCCTCCCAATATCTGCCATCCATTCACAGCATAAGCTGGAGCCATTTTCCAAACTATATTGAATACACTTGCTCCTGTGGGCGCCGTTAGCTCATAAAAATATTGTGAAGCATTAGCAGCAACTGTTTGTGGCCCGGATATATAAACTCCCTGCGCATAGATTCCATTTGTTATGATCTGCTTAGTTAATACAGTTGATTGACTGTTTCCAACTGTTATTGTTGCGGTTAGAGTAATATACCCAGAACTTCCGCTACTACTTACAGTTACCTGACTTCCATTTAATGTAAGTGGAACTGATGGAGAAGCGCTCCAACTCACTGTAGCCCCAGTAGGCAAATTGCTAACAGAATAAGTTCCTGAACTACAAAAAGAAGATGGCCCTGATATCGACATATAGTGAATTCCCGTTTTTTCCATTATCCAGCCCGTGTAATATGCAACATTTGTAAATTCGGAAATTCCCGAACTGCAATCAGATCGTGAACTTATACCTGCCAGAACTTTTCCAAACTGGCTATCATTAATTGTAAAAGGCCCACCGCTGTCACCCCAACAAATACCATCGTTTGTGCCGGTTCCTGATGCACTACTCGCAACTATTTTACTGGGATCAGATAGATCCGTTATAGTAATGTCTACTGACTTTAACAAAGATGAAAAGTCTGTACCATTAGCACCATGCCAGGTTGTTTGCCCCCAACCAGACGCAGTCCCGATTTGATTTACACTCAAATTAACTCCATTATTATAATACTGAACGGACTGAACGTTAGGACCAAATACAATAGGTGTAGACAAGTGAAAAGAGCAATATCATTATTCAATAATGTATTATTACCGACCGTGACACTAGAGAAGTTTTCATGAGGGTATATTGCATCTACAGAGTACGATGCCCCCGAATTTACAGTGCTTGATCCTACATAAACAGTAAATGCCGATGGTGAAGCATTCCCAATAACATGAGCGGCAGTTAATATCCACCTATCACCAATGATGATTCCAGCAGCCCCGCTACTAGATGAGAAAAGTCTCGCTTGATATGGTATGACCGATATATCGACAGCCCCTCCTCCAATAACTGAAGTTGTCTCAGGTTTTTTAAGTTGTTCCTTCTTTTCATTTACCGATGCGTCCTTTTTTTGACACCCAGCAATCAACAACACAGATAAAAATAACAAAATTCCATAAGCAGCGATAGGCTTGCGTAGCGTTTTCTTCATGGTTTAAACAGTTTAAATTTCAGTAGATTATTTAGCAGTGTGAAAATAGGGCATTCAAAAATTCCAGCAAAATTTTTAATATAAAGAGAGACCGTTCTTTTCGGAACGGACTCTCTAGTCTAGTTTAGCTTGCACAAACAAGAGGTTTTCCCCTAATGTATAGGGCCACCATCATCTACTACATTAATATTTTTCGTATAAACAACCTGATTTGTAACGCATGCGTTAGAAATTGAAAGCGTCAGCCTATGGCTACCTAAAGCTTCAAAACACAATTCAGCAAATGCAGCGGTTGACACTGTTTGTGTTGGTCCTGACGGCATTTTCTTTAACTGCCATTTATAAGTTGTGCCAGGCACTTGTGATAAGTAATTAAATTGATAGCACCCTCCAAATGTAGCAGTGCTACCAACATTCGTAAAAATATCCGGTGTCGGATAGCCTAAATCTATTGGTTTTGTTACAACAATAGTACTACCATTGTATGATATGGTTACTATTAGATTGGTGGAGCCATATCCCGTTCTTGTTAATATCATGTCGGCACCGCTATATGATATAGAAGCTATACTTGAATTCGATACCGACCATATCCAGCTAGCACCAGAAGGTGGCGCATTTTGAAGTGAATAGGTTGATGAATTACACAAGGTGGAGGGGCCGCTTATTTCAAAAAAGGATATAAAAACTGTATTGCAGCAATGTCATCATTACTAAATCCAACACCAGAAGGGTTAGTTAAACTCTGACTCCAACCGCCAGATGCAATGTTTATATTTTTTATTATAAACGAATTGAGATCAGGAGTAGGATTGGATGCTGTTGCAAAATCTGGAGTTCCTGGAATACGCTTTAAATAGAAAATTCCCGCCGAATAATATCCATAAGATTCCGTAAAGCTTGAATTAGGAATTTCATCTGTATGAAACAGTCCTATAGCATGCCCCAGCTCATGTGCAGCTAATAACGTCGCCAATGGTATGGTAGAATAGTCTCCTTCATCCGTAAGATCCAGATAAACATCAGACCCTGGATTTCCATTCAAAGGATAGTGAGCATAGCCAGATCGCCCAGTATTAAACGCAGCTAAATGAACAGTAATATCGCAGGATGCCTGAGAAAAAACTTCTCTCATTTTTATAGTTGTGTTAGGCACAAGTGTATTAAACTTATCAATTGCTTGCCTTACTGCTTCTGTATATCTATTAGCGGCAATTCCCAAAGGCCCCGATTCTCCCACTATACCCAGTTCTCTACTAATAAATATCTTTATATCGCCTCTTTTTCAAGACTTATAGGCCCATAACCATACATCGGAGCACTATCATCTGTACTGGCAACAACTTGCCTTGGATGAGTAGTCAATAGCTGTCTTTTCTCGAAAAGCATATCACCTCCCACAACAACAAAGGTCCCTGAATCTTTAACATTGGATGGATCAACGCCTATCCTCTTTGCAAACATCTCTATATCTTCATTTGAGCGCATATGAGTGTCAACGTTCTTCCTACATCCGACAAAAAAAGAGTAAATACAATTAACAAAATTCCATAAGCAGCAATAGGCTTGCGTAGCGTTTTCTTCATGGTTTAAACAGTTTAAATTTCAGTAGATTATTTAGCAGCGTGAAAATAGTGCATTTAAATACTCCAGCAAAATTTTCAATAAAAAAAGCCCATTCCTTTCGGAACGGGCTTTTAAAAAACTAGTTGATCCTTCGTCAAGCTCAGGATGACAATATAATTATACTCTGAAGTGAGCGAAAGCTTTGTTAGCTTCAGCCATACGATGAGTATCTTCTTTCTTTTTAAATGCAGCACCTTCACCTTTGCTGGCAGCTACGATTTCGTTAGCTAATTTGTCAGCCATGCTACGACCGTTACGATCGCGGCTATAACGAATTAACCATTTGATGCTTAAAGATATTTTTCTATCAGGACGAACTTCTGAAGGAATCTGGAAAGTAGCACCACCGATACGACGGCTGCGTACTTCTACAGCAGGAGTTACGTTTGATAAAGCCTTCTTCCAAACTTCATAGCCATCTTCGTTCGTTTGTTTGGCTACTTTGTCTAATGCATCATAAAAAATAGTGAACGCTCCGCTCTTTTTACCTTCCCACATAAGGTTGTTAACAAAACGTGTAACCAGTTTATCATTAAACTTAGGATCTGGCGCTAAAGGGAGTTTCTTGGCTTGTGCTTTACGCATTTTATTTAATTTTTAGTATCGGCTGAATTTCTTCAAGAATTAAAACTTTACTCAGCCTTCTTTGATATAAATAATAATTCAACCTTCTGGAGAATTATTTCTTCGCTCTTTTCGTACCGTATTTAGAACGGCTTTGTTTACGATCTTTTACACCCGCAGTATCTAAGCTACCGCGTACAATGTGGTAACGTACACCTGGAAGATCTTTTACCCTACCACCGCGAATCAATACGATTGAGTGCTCCTGCAGGTTATGTCCTTCTCCCGGAATGTAGGCAATTACCTCAATTTTATTAGTTAAACGCACCTTAGCTACTTTACGAAGTGCTGAGTTAGGTTTTTTAGGTGTAGTGGTATATACACGAGTACAAACGCCACGGCGCTGAGGGCACTGATCTAAAGCCCTTGATTTACTCTTTGCTTTAATTATTTGTCTTCCTTTACGAACTAATTGATTAATTGTAGGCATTCCTTGTCCTTTAATTTTTGGACGGCAAAGGTAAGGCAAGAATTCGAATCAACAAAAATAAATTGGTAAAAATTATCTTTCAACATTTTAATGTCACCGACACTCGATTATACAAGATACAAAATCTGCCGGAATCAACAAATTCCTCGAAAACAGGAGGAAATAAAAAACAGGACACCAGGATTATCAGGAGCTACTGAGTTTTGGTGGAGTTTCCCGGTGCCTGTAAAAGCTACTCGTTTCAGGATCAAACTTTCGCCTAAAAAGTTGATTTACTATAATTTATACTTAAGTGTTACGCTGGTTTCCCAAATGGGCTTCTTAAAATAGCCACTTTTAGAAACGCCGCTTCCGGCTCCAGCACAAAGCGGTCTTTAAAGTGAATGGCTTTCCCTATTTTAAACATAGCGCCCACATTTAAAGTATTGAAAGGTTTTTCAAAGCTTTTGAGCGTACGCCAGGATTCATTGGTTTCAAGTTTCCCTGTCATCAGGTTTAAAACAGGGCCAGCAGAAACATTTACAATAGAGGAAGTGAATTTATATAATACCGGTATGGAGAAATAATTGTAATCCTCCCGCGAATAGTGGGATACCCTTCCGGAAGACGTTTCAGTAAACCCTGTACCCTTCGTATAGGAACGCATCCACCTCATGCCCATCTCCAGGCTACTGTGTCGGGTAAATTTTCTTTCATATACAAAACCGAACTGCGGGCTAATACCTAAATGGTCTGCTTTTGCTATTCCTGTAAAAATACCTAGTTGTGTTTTCCGATTCTCTGTTTGTGCTTCAGATTTGAACGGGACCGCAGAAAAGATCAGACCGGCGGCTAGCCAACGCTTCATACTGGTTGGTAAGTAATTCAAAATAGGTTGTGTTCTCATAATATTTGATAGTTGGTGAATAAGCATTTAGTATGCACCAAAAATAATCCGGCCTGTGTTACAGAGAAATTAATGAAAACGCAATGATTTGTTATTTAACATTCAGAGCATCCTATCTTTAAAAACAAATTAATTGCAATCAAAAGATTCTTTCCGGGATAGTAACAAAAAGGGCTTGAAGACAAATCTTCAAGCCCTTTATACATAAGATATTGGAGCATTATACTTTTTCCAGCCAGCCATGCGGATCGCCATGGAGATTCTCTTTATAATCCAGCAGGTACTTCTTCATATCTGCAGAAATGGTCATACTTTCTACATCAAATCCCATTACAAAATCTTTATACTTCAACTCGCGTACATGTGAAATAGTTGCCGCTGTTCCACAACCAAATACTTCCTGTAAGCTACCATTTTTATAGGCTTCCACGATCTCGTCAATCGATACTTTGCGTTCTTCTACAGTATACCCTTTTTCCTTAAATAACCCAAGGAGACTCATACGTGTAATGCCGCTCAAAATAGTACCATCGGTCAGGTCAGGTGTAATGATCTTACCATCAATAACAAACATAATGTTCATCGCTCCTACTTCCTGAACATATTTATGTTCCACGGCGTCCATCCATAATACCTGGTCATAGCCTTGCTTTCTAGCCTCCGCAGAAGACAGCAAAGAAGCTGCGTAGTTACCGCCCGTTTTTGCAGCGCCGGTACCACCAGGAGCGGCGCGGGTATATTTTTCTTCTACATAAATACGCGCAGGCGCCGAAAAATAAGAACCTACTGGTCCTGTTATAATTAAAAATTTATAGGAATTAGATTCTTTCACGCCCAATGTTTCTTCAGTAGCAAAAAGAAATGGACGTATGTACAAAGACTCGTCGTACCCCGATGGAATAAATGCTTTATCCAGTTCGATCAGCTGCTTCATACCATCTATAAAAATCTCCTCCGGCACATGCGGCATAGCCATGCGCTCTGCAGATCGGTTCAGTCGTTTCCAGTTCTCATGAGGCCTGAAAATGTGGATATTGCCATTCTCATCTTTATGTGCTTTTTGTCCTTCGAAAATAGTTTGAGAATAATGTAGTACCGATAGAGCGGGAAGGAATCCGAGATCCTGGTAAGGTCTGATCTTAACGCTGGTCCACTCCCCGTTAACATAGTCTGCCTCCAGCATGTGATCAGAAAAATACTTTCCAAAACCTAAATTGCTAAAATCTACCTGCCCTAATTTGCTTTCTTTTATCCGCTCCACAGGTATTTGAACTGCCTCTACCATAAAATGTTATTTTTGACTATTATTGTTATTGCGAATATACGAACACTCTCGTTAAATGTGTAATGTATGAGTTTGAATGAAATGAATCTCCCCCTACCTGGTGACACAATTGTATGCCTCTACGCTTGTTGGACAAGACAACAATAGTGGCGCTTTTACGTCCGTTGCCCCAGTTTCATCAGCACCTGTAGATGAGGAACGGGTGATCGAATGGAAATCATTAGGCAGCAATCAAAAGGGAATACTGGTAGCAGTTAATTATGAAAATATTACCAATTTACCTGACACCCAACTGGAGTTTTTAATGCAATTATTAAAAGCTTGTCACCTAAGCCTTAACGACGTGGCGCTTATTAATATGAATAATTATCCGACGGTTGCGCACACATCTGTTTTAAATCATTTCAATACAAAAGTAGTTTTGCTTTTTGGTATAACGGTACAGGACTGGGGTTTTCCTTTTCAAACACCGCCTTACCAGGTACAATCTTTCTCTGGCTATACTGTAATGCATGCGCCCGCTTTGCACGATCTTCAAAATGATAAACCAGCGAAGGGTTTACTTTGGGCTGCTTTAAAAATATATTCAATTTATGACCCTCATTTTTGCAACGAATAATGACCATAAAGTGCAGGAAATACGTAATGCACTGGATAGCCATTTCGAAATCATCAGTTTAAAGGAGGCAGGTATTCACCAGGATATTCCCGAACCTCATGATACGCTGGAAGCTAATGCAACGGAAAAATCCAGAACGATCTTTAACCTGAAAGGAATAGATTGCTTTAGCGAAGATACCGGGCTGGAGGTAGAGGCATTGCAGGGAGAACCGGGTGTTAAAAGTGCGCGTTATGCCGACAATGAACCCGGGTTTGCTGACAATATTGACAAACTACTGTACAAAATGAAGCCCCAGACCAATAGAAATGCCCGGTTCAGAACCGTTATTTCTTTGATTATGAATGGCGACGAACATCAGTTTGAGGGTATTTGCAAAGGTGCCATTACTCATGAACGTACAGGAACAGGAGGGTTTGGCTACGACCCGGTTTTTATAGCTGAAGGCGCTACTCAAACTTTTGGAGAAATGACTATGGAGGAGAAAAAACAATACAGTCACCGGGCAAAAGCATTGAAAAAACTTACGGCCTGGTTGAAAGAAAACCAAAATCCGGCGCAATAGCCGATAGTTCATGGGCTATCGGCTATTTACTATTCACTATTCCTGTTGAACGCTCACTATCTACTATTCCCTATATTTGAAAAAAACTTTTTAATATTTTAAAGAATTTGGAACCTACACGCAACCATACGATTCCGGAAAGCGACTTAATTACAGGATGCATTGAAGGCGACCGAAGGATGCAGGAAGAGCTGTACAAGCGTTTCTCTCCTAAAATGTATGCAGTCTGCTTACGTTACGCCTCTAATGCTGATGAAGCACAGGATATTTTACAGGATGGATTTATTAAAGTTTTCAAAAAACTTGACAGTTTCAGGGGAGACGGCTCCTTTGAAGGATGGGTTCGAAGAATTTTCGTAAACACTGCTATCGAATATTTCAGAAGAAAGAAATATTTACAGCCGGTTACAGAAAAGGAAGAAAACACGATCGAAGGGAAATATGTATCTGCGTTGGACGAGTTGGCGGAAAAAGATATCCTGGAATTAATAACAAAATTATCACCCGGCTATCGTACGGTTTTCAACATGTACGTGGTGGAGGGATACTCTCACAAAGAAATCGGGGACATGCTGGGTATCAGCGAAGGTACCAGCAAATCCCAGCTTTCCAGGGCAAAAGCGCTATTGCAGGATTTAGTAAAAAACATATAGAAGACAGATCGAAGTAATTTTACCATGAACAACCTCAAGAAAATACATGATATTGAAGTTACTCCACCCGCTGGAGCATGGAATAATATTGCCCGTGAACTGGACAAGCTGGAAGAATATCAGAATTTAACTGAGCGTTTAACAGCGTTAGAAGTAGCTCCGCCGGTTATGGCCTGGAATGTTATTGCTAATGAGTTGGATGCTATCAGCCAGGAAAAAATCTTGCAGAAAAACTATATAATACTGAAGCATTTGTACCTCCAGCAGCCTGGGATAACATAGCCCGGGAACTAGATGATCAAAAAGCTTTGGAGATAATTGAGAAGAAGCTTTCTCATATACAGGTAACTCCGCCCAACAGTGTTTGGGTGAATATTATTAAGGAACTGGAAGATAAAAAGAAAGAGCCGGCCTTAGTAGTACCTATGAATCATGGATGGTTAAAATATGCAGCAGCAGCTTGCTTTATTGCCATTGTAAGTATCAGCGCCTTTTTTATTTTGTCAGATGGTAATAGCGGCAAGGACTACACTGCCGGTAATGGTGGAAAAACCAAGGGAACGCCGAATGTAGCAAACGCTATTCAAGCCGGTGCCCCACAGCAAGCCAACACCCAAAACCGGCAACAACAGGCTTTAGCGGGTATACGTACCAAGTTAGGAAATGCTTACAGTGCCTCTAATGAAAGAAACGCTGATTTGCAAAATCGTTATATTATTTTAATGACCCAGGATGGTAACATCGTAAGAATGTCGAAAAAGGTAAGTAATATGGCCGATTGTATAGCCGGTGAAGATCATAGTTGCGACGACCAGATCTCTAAATGGCAAAAAGAAATGGCCAGCAGTAATGCAGCTGCTTCTCCCGATAACTTCCTCGACTTACTGGATATGGCCAGCGGCGATGCTGCTGAAACCAGTACTCCCCTAACATGTAACAGGTTCTCACCTGATCGTGAATGCTTACACCTATTTTTGCGTAAAAAGAAAATGGCCCGTATCAAAGTACCGCTTCCACCTCATTTTACGTTTTCAACCAGTATTGCTATTCGTATAACAGATGTTAATTACGGCGGACATGTTGGCAATGATGCTATACTAAGTATTATTCATGAAGCAAGGCTGCAATTTCTGAAAGCCCTCGGCTACAGCGAAATGAATATAGAGGAGTTGGTCTGATCATGGCAGATGTTGCCATTGAATTTAAAGCCGAAGCTTTTTATGGAGATGTAATAGAAGTATCGATAGGCGCTAATGATTTTAGTCGTGCCGGGTTTGACCTGGTATACCGGCTGGAGAAAAAACGGGAAGACAAAAAACAAACTATGGCCATCGCTAAAACAGGAATGGTTTGCTTTGATTACAATTTGAAGAAAGTTGCCGCCCTACCAGAAAATGCATTGGTAAAATTGAGAGGCCAATACTAGTCGGTTTATGTTAACTTCGGGAGCTATATAACCCAATTAATGGATAAACATAAGATATTAAAGGGCAACCCGACTGACAAGGAAAATTACACGCAATCGCTAATTACCCGGCAATCTAAGTGGTGGAAAAAACTGCTCAACGTACAATACCCTTATAAAAAGAATATCCAAAGCATTAATCCCGGATTTGTGTTAGATATAGGATGTGGTGTAGGTAGAAACCTGCTGCATTTAAATGGCCATGGCATTGGAATAGATCACAATCCTACTTCCGTGGAAATTTGCACGTCCCAGGGGCTTAAAGCTTATACCAATATAGACTTCGAACAAAGCTCCTATAACAAGCCTCAAACTTTCGACGCTATACTTTTAGCACATGTAGCAGAACACATGACTCAGAAAGACACAGTAGCGTTGTTGGCACAATACCAGCACCTACTTAAACCTAATGGAAAAATCATATTGATCACCCCCAGGAAGCAGGCTTTAAATCAGATGATACACATGTGGAGTTTATGGATTTTGATAAAGTAAAGAATGTCTTCAACCTTCTTCAATGTAAGACAGTAAAGCAGTATTCCTTCCCTTTTCCCCGATTTGCGGGTCGCTTTTTCAAATACAACGAATTTGTGAGTATTGGACAGTCCGGCGACTAAGCACAAACAGACTACTTAAATAAAAAATCTCCGCGTAACATTACCCTTAATCGAGTTTCTGTTTAATAGCCCATTGTAGGTTGGCCGGAGCATTGGCATGTTTAGGGTTTAATTCCAAAGCCTTCGTACAAGCAGCTTTTGCTTTATCCCACTCCTTCAGCATATTGTAAGCTGCGCAAATATTATTGTACGCGTCAGCATTCTTGGGATCATTTTGCAACACCAGATTACAGGTTGCTATACAGTCTTCATATTTCCCTTCGCTGTATTGCTGTAAACTTAAATTAATTAACATATCACTCGAAGGGATATTACCAGATGTAGCGCTTATTACAAGTGGCTTCTTTTGCCGGGCGGCGTCAAGATACTGTAATGCCTTGGTATCACTAGGAAGCAGTGCCAATGTAGTGCCTGCCAATTGTTCCAGCTGTGGCCACATCTTCAACGCCTGGTAAACTCCCATTAATATTTCCCTTGGCATATAAGAGGTGGGATTCAGCTCAATAGCTTTTTCTGCCAGCTGCCTTGCTTCCTGAAGTTTTTGTTTTTCAAAACAATACCGCGCATAGTATACGTATCCATTGTAATCATTAGAGCCAGGGCCCTTCCTTTTTCAAAATTGCTGATCGCCTGCACGCTATCATTCAGCGATCCATAGGCAATACCGAAATTGATAAACAAGTAGCTATAATAAGGGTTGGTTATTTCTGCCCGCTTGTAAGCTTCAATAGCTCCTTTAAAATCTCCTTTTCCCATCAGGGATAGCCCGTAGTTCATCCATCCCCTTCCGTTTTTAGGACTTTTTCAGTCACATCTTTCCACAATGTCTCCTCCGTTCTCCAAACCTGGTTACGCTGATAAACACCATACGCATTCAACCCGATAATTAGAAACGCTCCTATTAATAGGTATTCGTAGTTCTTTTTCTTTTCAAAGTACTGCTGCTTTTTTATCACCAACAATCCTAAAGCAGTAACAACCGCCAGGGTTAACCCTGCAAAAGCAAAATACATTCTATGATCGTTCATCACTTCTGCAAAAGGAACCAAAGAAGTAGGCAGTAGCGATACCGCGAACCAAATCAGGCCAAAAGCTACCGGGCGGGTTTCTTTTGTACGCGAGGTTTTGAAAACAACAATCACCAGTGCTATAACAAATGCTACTCCAATCCATATCCTTGGATCAGACAGATCTGTGATGACAGCCAGATCTGTATCTGCGCTTAAGTCATAGGGGAAAAAGAAGGATCTAAAATAATGAAACCATACATAAGTTTGGGTAAGCAAATAATAGCCCAAAGGATTAGACATACCATAAGCTGCACCTTGCGCCTCCATTTTAGAAAGTGTATATAGCTGTACTCCCGCAATAGCTATTACCAGGGGTAACAATATCCATATCGTGTGTCCAACTTTGCCTATGTTATCCTTTTTAAACAGATCAAAAATTGACAATTGCCTTTCAAATAAGAGGATATAAAAGAACAAGAGTATCGGCAATACAGGCACCGTTTCTTTAGCGAAGATGCCGATAATCGCCAATAACACGTACAGCAGGTACTTCCGTTTTTCAGGATAAGCTACATAAGTTAAAAAAGAGGCCACAATGAAAACGTAGATAAAACATCGGAGCGTGAAATGATGTAATTAAGTGTTTCAGCGCCTACGGTATGAATGCCAAACCAACCTGCTCCAAATAAGGCTATAAAAGAAATCCATTTATGGCTGTTCGTTTTCAACAGCAATTGCCGGTACATAAAAAACAACATCACGCACAATCCAATATGCCAGAGAAAGGTTGACAGCTGAAACATCCAGGGATTTAGCCCGCCGGCAATCCAGTAATCAATGGCTAAAGAGGTGGTTACCAAAGGACGAAGCCCGCGGTGGTTTTGGCTTACACTAAATAAGGTGGCGTCTGTAAAAAAACGAGGAATATTCTCCAGTGTTCTGATGTTAACATTTTCAACGATAGTATGACTATCATCAAAATGAAAACCGTTATTAAAATGGTTGGCGTAAGCAAGTATCAAAATACCTAGCAAAACCCACCCTATATACTTCAAGTTTTTATTGGCAGACATGTTCTATCAATTCTGTTTTTCGGCTTCCAGTGTTTCAAGCCTTTGATTTAAAATAGCCAGCTCCTGTGTAAGCCTGGTTACCTGATGTTGCAGCTTTGAATTAACACGAGACAAATGAAGCAGGTAGATCAGTATTACAAATATAAGTGCTGAAAATATAAGATTAGTAGGCACCTGTACACCTAGAAATTCTGATAGTATACCCAGGCCCTCAGACCATATAGAAAAAGAAACAGTACCCCTGCACAGATCCACCAGATAACCGCATACTCCTCCCTCAACTTACCTTTTACTATAAGCCGGCTGGTATATAACAAAAAGAAAAAATTAATAGCAATGGCTATTATCTGGATTTTTGTCATGATGTTTATATTTTTCTAACATAGGAAAGAATGGAGCTTAAAGAAACTTTCATCATATAATATAGCGACGAAAAGCCAGCAATAGAAGATTTGCCTCCCTGTCGTTCACGCATAATAACCGGTACTTCTTTAATAATTAAACCTGCACGTGAAAAGAAAATAAGTGATTCAGGCTCGGGATAATCATCAGGGTAATAAGAAGCCGCCAGATTAATAGCTCTCGCCCCCATAAGACGAAAACCTGAAGTGGTGTCGTAAATACTCTTATGCGTCAATAATCGGTTAAGCCAATGAAAATATTTAATTCCGAAACGGCGCATCAATGAGGTTTGAAATCCTTGTTTATTTAAAAATCTCGAACCTATAACTACATCTGCCTGAGTATCTAATGCAGCCTGGAGCAATTTATTTACTTCTGCCGGAGGGTGCTGCCCGTCCCCATCCATCTGTAATACATAATCAAAACCGTGCCGCTTGGCATATTTAATGCCCGCCTGTACTGCACCGCCGATACCCAAATTATTAACAAGGCTTAAAACATTTCCTCCGTTGTGTTTTGCGACCAGTTCTGTTTTATCTTTTGAGCAATCATTTACCACCAATGGCACAACTGTAAAGGAATTTAAAAAAACTGTGGTCTTCAGTTCATTTAACAACTTTGGCAATGCAGTTTCCTCGTTGTAAGAGGGTATTACAATTAGAAGCCTTTTCATCATAGCGGTGAGCAAAACTAAGTATTAACGGGGTAAAACAGTTCCATTTCGATAAAAAAAGCGGCTGGAAAAATTAGCCGCTTAATAAAAATTGTATCTATAATTCGTTACCTTATTTCTTCGTATTGAGTGTCATTTAAAAACGCGAATTGATCCGCCTTTTGCAACCTGTTGGTACCATCAGAATAATTCCTAATATTACCTTCCATTTCCCCTTCCTTCAAAGTAAAGGGCTTCTCTCCTACTTTTTGAACTACAGCCATACCCTTACCATTAGTTTTATAACCATATACAATAGCTAAAGCCTTACCATCAGGACCGGCTTTATACAATACTTTGGAACGGGTGGAGTAAGTAGTATCCTTTGGATCGATATCATTAATCGTTATAGTAGACTTATCTTCCAGATAAGCTCCTATAACCGTAGTATCCTTCGCATCAAAGCCATGCATGATGGCTGCAACATTGGCTGTATCACTTACTTCTCTGGTATAAGTTTCAGTATCATTCTTCTTATCGTCATTATTACAGCCTAGAATAGCAAGAGATAAAACGGAAAATAGAATTAATGTCAGTTTTCTAAGTTTCATATAAAAATTTTGCACGCAAAAATAGGTCATTCGGCGTTAAAAAAATGTTAGACCGCTTTAGTTTTTCACTTCAACTTTAAATGTCAGAGTTGTTCCAGGATAGGGTATTGTATTGGTAATAACATATACATGCTTCTCGTGTATGGCAGCCGCCTGAGTAGCGGAATAAAATCTTACCTGAATTTTTGACTCCTTGCCTGGCATTACCGGTTTGTACAAAGTGTCAGCCACCGTACAACCACAGGTAGTATTCACTGACTTTACAATAAGCGGCTTGTCCCCGTATTCTTAAATCGAAAGCTGACAAGGGCGGAGTCTTTAAAGTTCAGAGATCCCAAATCCCTGAAGGTAGAATCAAGCCACTTGATGCTGGTTACAGGAATCGAGTCTTTTACGGCAGATTCCTGAGTTTTGTCTGGTGTGGTATCCACTACAGCTACAGCTATGCCTGAAAGAGGCTTGTCTTCTTCATTTCTGTTATAGCAAGCTGAAAGCATAATCACAAATGTGGTTGACACGATAAAAAACAGTTGACAATACTTTATATACATTTACTTCAATTTCAAAAATAATAAAAAGAGAGGCCATCCGAAGATAGCCTCTCTCAAATTGTATGAAAAATCAAATTATTTAACCTTGTTTCCAGCTTTCAACTGAATAGGAGCATCAGTTGGGTTGTTAGAAGGAATAGTTTGAATTTTTAATTTGATGATGATATCATCTGTTCTTGGAGTGCTAGTTGGAATAAACACACCTTTGAAGTAGTAACCTTCGCAAGCTGTATTCTGATTTGAAGGCCAAGGACCATCAGTGTAGCTTCCACCAGTTGTAGCAGAAACAGGCCAGTATGTAGCTGCGTTAGGAGCAACACCAGAAGCACCAATGTAACCTTTAGGACCAGTCCAGTTGTAAGAATACGGAGTTGCACCGAAAGGAATAGTAGCACCAGCACCTAAAGTACCTTCAGGACCAGTTAAACGTAGACCTGTACCACCGTTGTAAACGTTGTAGTTCACCTGTAATACACCATTCTGCAACCAGATACCTGTGTAAGGGTACTCAGGAGTTGTAGTTGGAGCAGGTACATTATAGTTACCATAAGGTGAAGTTACAGGGAATGAAGTACCACCGTTTACCGCTACAAACGTGCTGTACTCATACGCCGGAGTAGTTAAGAAATAAACATCTCCGTGAGCACCGTTTACAGTGTTGTAGTCATTAGCAGCGCCGCTTCCGTTACCGCCACCGATAGTTCCACCAGGATTACCAGATACACCATCATCATTTAAAGATATCCAGGTATTGTACAAATTCTGTACATTATAAGTAGGATATGAAGCTGCAGGAGCTACGATAGGAGCACCATAAGCCATTGGGTTAGTTGCATAAGGACCAGCCAAAGTAACTGCACCAGGAGCGTATTGTTTTGCAGCAACAGAACCAGTTACACCAGGAACGAATACAGTAGCACCAGGATTCGTAGTTAACGCAGGGTTAATAGATCCCTGGCTAGCCATATTGCCTGCAGCGGCATGACCAGCTGGAGTTCCGTACATAAAATGGAAATCGATAGAACCAGTTGCTCTTGAAGCAGACCAGGCTTTAGCTAAAGGATCGATCATCGCAGAACCAGCAGCATTCAAAGTAGTATTCCTGTAGAAAGAACCTGTATTGAAGTTGTAGGTTTTCTTAACAATATAGTCAGAAAGTGAACCAGTATTAACTTGTGCAGCTTTCATCCATACTGGGAAGAAATCTACCAGGCTGTTGATTGCGAAGCTCTTGTTGTTGATATCCGGGCTACCTGCACCTGTAGAATGAGCAGCTTCAGCATACATCCAATAGCAAAGCGCATTGTATGTAGAAGTACCTCCAGGAGTTGTTGGACTAGAAGTCAAACGAGTGTAATCATCCAGAGAGAAAGTGTACTGTTGTACAGGCTGAGCGTCGCTAGCAGTTAAACCTAAATCAATGATTGCTTGCGCAATGTTTGCAGGAGTAATAGCTGTAGCAGCTCTACCATATCTTAATCCACCACCAGCATAAGGAACACCAGAAGCTGGAATGTTTACTGGATTAGGAGATGCAGTAGCAGGAAGAGGATTGGATGGGTTAGTAGTCATAGTAAGACCAGCTAATTGACCAGCTCTTCTGATAATAGCTACATATTTAGCGTTTTTAGGATCTTTTGTGTAAACAAAAGTACGACCTACTACATTTTCAACACCACCTGGAGCAGTAAGAAAATCAGCATTAGCAGTAGGAACCATTAAGTACTGACCAGTAGTAGTTAAAGCTACGTCAGTAAATAATACTTCACGACCATTGAAAGAAGACCAACCTGGGTAACCAGCAATCCTTTGTTCAACATCAACTCTATTCAGAGTGTGAGAAGATTGAATGTACCTTGAAGGGTCTAAAGTTAAAGCTGTATCGTGGAATGTAGCGATAGTGTTGATTGGATCGCCATCCAGTTTAACATCTAAGAAAAATACACGTGGAGTTGCAGTAACACCAATTGCAGTTCCTGTTGCAGGCCATGCACCAGCTACTTTAGGACCATATAAGGTAGAAGTAGTTGTAGCGAAGTACGTATCGCCATCTTTACCTTGTCCACCTGTAGGAGCGTTAGGACCAGCAATAAAGTTAGTGCCAGCAGCACCAGTTGCACCAGTTGCACCATTAGCACCGTTTGCACCAGCAGCACCGGTTGCACCATTAGCACCATTAGCACCAGTTGCACCTCTTAAAGATACACCTGTTGTTGGGTAAGCAGTAGCAGTTCTTGGACCGTACAGGATACCTGTGTTTGTGTCTAAATAGAAGTCGTTAATAGCGCCAGGTGTAGCTGCTGTCGGAGCACCAGTACCTGTGCGAATAATAGTACCATCGGCACCTTTAACGCCGGTAGCACCAGCAGCACCAGCGGCACCATTAGCACCAGCTGCGCCAGTTGGGCCCGCAGGACCCGCAGGACCTGTGTCCCCTTTTTTACAAGATTCTACTCCCACGATCAGTGAGGCTAGAACGAGAACGGATAAGAAGGATCGTCTCATAGTAATTAAGTTTTTTAATTGATTAATTATGTTTTTGTTAAAAATGATGCCTACTCTAACTTTCATCTGCTTTTCGGCTTACCGCAGGAATATATTTTGGGCAAGATTAGCATTTTATTTGACTTTAATTAACAAAAAGGAAATAAAGTGCTTTTTGAAGGACGAAACGCTATAAAACGATGTTTTGTCCCTTATTCTTAACCTTATTCGACACAATCTTGTATAGCCGGCTCATGGCTATTTTGCTCAAAGTCTTTGAGATTTCATTGCCATTATCCAGGCGCAATCGGCACTCTTTATTGTATTTATCTCCACCTAGGTATACAATTTTAGACAAATTAATAATGGTACTTTTATCTATACGCATCAGATCTTTTGCTAAAATGCGCTGATCAATGCTGCTAATGCTTTCATTAACAGTTTTATGATTACCATCTTTCACCGTAACAGTACATATATTACGATTAGATTCAATAAAAAGAATATCTTGCTGATTCAGATACAGTAAAGATCTATTAGCTTTTAAAGTAATAAAATGGTCGTCGGTCTGTATATCTTTATCTGTATCGATCATTCCGATCACTCTTTGAACGGCCCTGCCTAGATTTTCGGAATTTAAAGGCTTAATAACCAATGCAGCGATCCCTATTTCTACGATCCGTTGAATACCCTCCAGCTGATTAGAGGCAGCAAGCACAATAACTTTTGGTTTTGCAATGCTTTGAAACAGGAGTTTTTCAACAACATCAAGGTCGTAACTATGTAAAGCCTTTAAATCGGATATAAGAATATTGGGTCGGTGCAGGAACAGAGCTCCTATTGACTCTTCTACGGATGGATGGAAAGGCAAAAAATCGAGTTTTTTTCCGTTGAGGACTCAATTTTATATTTAACCAGATCCCAGGAAGTCTTGTTTTCTTCAATAATCTGAACTTTGGTTACCATGGATTTGCTTTCATTTCAATATTAGCGAACAGTTAATATGGTTGCGGTGTCATCTGTTATCGGCTACTCACTTCTACCGTTTGTCCTTCATAATTTATTTTATGGCATAAATAACGAGGTTTATCTCAGGTTACAATAAAATGTTAACGCGTTGCAAATATAAGGTGAATAAAAATTTCCTGCAAATTTTAATTACTAAAAAACAGTAGACTATATATAAAACTTTGTTTTTGAGTAATTCAATAAAAAAGCTGCCTTTGCAGACAGCTATTCTTTATAAATTAAGAGCATTTCTAGTTAGTATATGCTAATCCAAACACCTGTACACATCTATTTCAACTAATAACCAGGTTTTTCAGCATATCCTCCGTCATAGTTGCCAGATCAAACTGAGGTTTCCACCCCCAATCTTTTTGTGCTACACTGTCATCAATGCTTTGTGGCCAACTATCAGCTATCGCCTGCCGGTAATCAGGTTGGTAATCTATTGTAAACTCAGGTATATGATTTTGTATGGCCGCAGCAATTTCTTTTGGTGAAAAACTAAGTGCAGAGATATTATAGGATGTACGTACGGATATTTTATCAACGGGAGCCTCCATTAACTCAATAGTAGCCCGTATAGCATCTGGCATATACATCATGGGTAGGTAAGTGTCCTCGGTTAGAAAACTGGTGTACTTCTTCTCTTCCAGGGCATCATGGAAGATCTCCACCGCATAATCAGTTGTACCACCCCCGGGAGCAGACTTATATGAGATAAGCCCCGGATAACGCAGACTCCTTACATCTATACCATATTTCATATTGTAATAGTTACACCAGAACTCCCCTGCATACTTGCTGATACCATATACTGTTGTAGGCTCAATAATAGTTTGTTGCGGACAATTCTGTTTCGGAGAAGTAGGACCAAATACTGCAATAGATGAGGGCCAGTATACTTTTCTCAGATTTTCCTCGCGGGCGATATCCAACACATTTAGTAAGCCCTGCATATTTAGATGCCAGGCTAACCCTGGATTTTTTCGCCTGTGGCAGACAGGATGGCGGCCAATAGATAAATCTGTGTAATGTTCTGTCTTATTATCTGCACATGCAGCATTTCTTTATTCATTACATCAATACTCACATAGGGGCCGGTACCCTTCAGCAACTCGTTTTCTTCCCTTAGATCGGAGGCAATCACATTATTATTACCATATATTTTACGTAGCGCAAGCGTTAACTCCACGCCTATCTGTCCCGAAGAACCAATTACCAGAATTTTATCTTTTACCATAAAAAAAATTGTGCACAAACATATCAAAATAAAGTATGTGCCGATTAGAAATGCGCAATCGTTTTCGCGCCCCAAAAATAAGTTGCGGGTTAAACTACAGCGACTACAAGTCATTGACTATTGACTTTTCAATACATTTGTTGTATGCAAACGTTTTTAGAAACATTATTTAAGGAGCAGGATTACGATCCTAATAATTTTTTCCTGCTGGCCGGGCCCTGTGTTATTGAAAGTGAAGCTATCGTTATGGAGGTTGCAGGTGCAGTAGCCGAAATGTGCAAAAAACTGGGTATCCCTTATGTTTTTAAATCATCCTACCGAAAAGCCAATCGCACCAGTGCCGGATCATTTACAGGTATCGGAGACCGCGAGGCACTGCAGTTACTAAAAAAGCCGGTGAAACGTTCTCGGTTCCCACTGTGACTGACATACACGCCCGCGAAGAAGCGGCAATGGCTGCCGAATATGCAGACATACTCCAAATACCCGCATTTCTCTGCCGCCAGACAGATTTGCTGGAAGCTGCCGCCAAAACAGGAAAGATCATCAATGTAAAAAAGGCCAGTTTTTGAGCGGTCCCGCCATGAAGTTTGCTGTAGAAAAAATTAATAATGCAGGGAATAACCAAGTATTACTTACCGAAAGAGGCAATAGCTTTGGCTACACCGATATGGTAGTAGATTATAGAAACATTCCCTGGATGCGGGCACATGGCGTACCCGTTGTAATGGACTGCACTCACAGCTTGCAGCAACCCAACCAAAGCAGCGGTGTTACCGGCGGTAATCCTCAGTTGATAGGAACTATTGCAAAAGCTGCTATTGCTAGTGGCGCAGACGGTATTTTTATAGAAACCCACCCAAATCCGGCTGTGGCCAAGAGCGATGGTGCCAATATGTTACCGCTTGACCAATTGGAAACCCTTTTGGAGCAACTGGTAAAAATCAGGCAGGCCCTACTGTAAATCAGTAGATCTCCTACACATTATTGTCGCTGTAGCCTTTGCTGTAAAATTTCGATAGGATCCGCGCTATATTTTTACCCCAGATGCCGGAAAGAACTTCCAGCTCTTCCTGCTGGCGTTTACCATTTTGTATCTGGTTAGTAGTTTCGAGTCAACATGAATGCGGTGTTTAACCAGCTTTTTATTAACAAAAATAAATGCACCACTTTTCTCCGCTAACTGTAACCAGGCTACCCAATCTAACACGCAACTATGGTCTTTCGAAAAGCGGATATTATCCGTATTCACTCGGTCAATAGTTACCGAGGGACAACAAATGGGGTCCCCTATTGATAATACCGCTTTTTTATCAATTTCGAGGATATAGCTTTTTTGAACCAAAACGGAAACAACAGCAGATTTTTAACTATAGCATTTACTGAACTTTTTCTTTCTACTCCATTTACTACGTCAGTGTAGTTACAGAAAGCAATTAAGGGTTTTTTATGGCTGTTTTTATCAATTGCAGTTAATATCTGGCGGGTATAATTAGCATCGTAAATATCGTCCTGGTGAGCTATTGTAACATAGCGTGTAGAAGCGCTTTCTATTGCAAAATTCCAGTCATTACCTATTCCCCGGGGGCTTCAGATACATAATAAGGAATAGCATACTTGTCTGCTATTGCCTGAATGTAGTCCGACGGTGTTGATGTAGCTATAAGTATATGTGTTGGCTTTTTTGCCCCTTTAAAGCCTTAATACATGCTTCTAAATGAGGGGAATCTTTATACGCCGGAATTACAAATGTATGATCCATTATTACGTCTCTATTCAACAAACAAGTACAAAAGTAAGGCAGTCGCAGATAGAAAAATATGAGCATATATGCTTACTTAACAACCGCGTTTGGTATCACAAAAAATCTTTAAAAACAAAAAAGCAGCTCTTTCAAGCTGCTTCAAAAACTTAATTATTTACTACTCTAAGCTCCTTCTCCTTCATTGAGAAGGAACAAGATAGGAAGCTTTTTTAAATAAACAACTTTTTTTATACTTTTTACTTCAAAGTCTATTTACTATCTAATTTCCTTATAGGTAACTACTTCTCCGTTTTCATTAAGCTGAACAGTTTTATCCAGTCTTTTTAATATTATAGTACCATTTGTAAATTCATACGGTGCGCCCGGTGCAGTTTCAACCTGTTTGAGTGAAACTGCTTTTTCACCTTCAACTTCAATAATCGCCATGCCATTGGGCTTTGCCTTAAAACCATATACAACAGCAAGTTTTTTTCCATTTTCATCTGACAGATAGAGAGTTTTGCTACGCGTAGTAAAGCTTGTATCCTTCGGATCTATGTCAGCGGTGCTGATTGCAGATTTATCTTTTGCGAAAGATTCTATCACCGCCGCATCGTTTCCGGCGTTATCGGGAGCAACTTCAGTTGCCGATTCCGAATTTTGCGATTGCTCGCTAGTTGTCTCTTCTGTAGTATCACCATTGCCACAAGATGTAGCTGCAACCACAATAAATAAGCCTAATATTAAGTATACTTTTTTCATCATTTTGATTTAAGGACGCAAAGATAAAAGCTTTATTTTTCTGCGTCTTCCTACCACAAATCTTTTGGGGAAATATTAGGAATTAATAACTATTTGTGGTTATTCTAATTCTCTGATCCAGATATTTCTAAAGCTTACAGCATCTCCGTGATCCTGAAGAATGATTGGTTCTTTCTCTTTGTGCCAGGTATTTGTAGCAATACCAATATATTGGGTTGCTCCCCAGATGGAAGTATTATTTTGTACCAATACACCATTGTGTAACACAGTAATTCTTGCCTGCGACTTAACACTACTGTCTTTATTAAACCGTGGAGCCGTAAAAATGATGTCATAAGTCTGCCATTCTCCCGGCTTGCGGGAAGCATTAACCAAAGGAGCGGTTTGTTTATAGATACTGCCTGCTTGTCCGTTACTGTAAGTGCGGTTATTAAAGTTATCCAACACCTGTAACTCATACAATCCCATTAAAAAATACCGCTATTGCCCCTACCCTGCCCTTCGCCTTTTACTTCGGCTGGCGTGCGCCACTCCACATGTAACTGGCAGTCGCCAAAGGCCTTTTTGTTTTAATAATGCCTGTGCCCTTCGCCACGGTAACGGCATCTCCTTCTACTTTCCATTTTGCGGGCTTCCCTTCATCGGTTTGCCATTCTGCCAGATCTTTCCCATTAAAAAGTACGATAGCATCTGCAGGAGCATCAGCAGCGGTTTTACCGGGGCTTACAATTTTAGGTTCAGGCTGCCAGATCTCTGTAAGACGAGGGTCTTTATTTTGGGCAAAAGACGCCATACTCAAAAGCAATAATGATGATGTTGCTAATTTTTTCATGTGTGGTTTTACTTTTAATTTTTTGCGACATGAAATGTGCCGTAACTATTGTCGATCAAGACAAGCAATCGTTGACAACTCACTTCATGTGAATTTATCGGGTTTATAATAAATGCTACAATATAGAAAAGTTTTCAAACTCCTGCAAAGGCAGGTCTGAAATTTCTACATTCTTCACCTCTGCGCGAGACGGGCCTTTCTGGCACCAGCTAATCAGTTCCGCCAACCGCGCTTCAAGTCCGGTGGCTACAATAAGTACCGTGTCACCATCCGGCAGGTTTTCAACACTGCCCTTAATACCAAGATCAAGGGTTTTTGCCTGGCTGACTGTCTGAAAAAAACACCCTGTACCTTCCCCGTTATAATTATTTTTTGGGTCAACATTCATTTAAAAATTTAGAAGACTCACTATTTTTTCAAGATGTTGCTGATCTACCTGATCGAAATGATCCAGGTGTTCGCTATCTACATCAAGCACCGCAACAACAATGTCGTTTTTGATGATGGGTACTACAATCTCTGATTTCGACCAGCTACTGCAGGCAATGTGCCCCGGGAACTGCTCCACATCTGGTACGATCAAGGTTCGTTCCTGCTCCCAGGCTGCTCCGCATACCCCACGCCCCTTTTTAATGCGGGTACAGGCTACAGGCCCCTGAAATGGCGCTAACACTAATTCGTCGCCCTTTACTACGTAAAAGCCAACCCACCACCACTTAAATTGTTCCTTTAAAGCCGCCGCAATATTGGCCATATTTGCAACGATATCTTCCTCCCCTCTAATAAACCTTGTAGTTGCGGAAAAAGTGCCTGGTATTGCTCCTCTTTGCCTCCTTCAGTTATCATTAAATCTTCTGCCACGGATATTTGTTTTATTTATTCAAGTAATTTAAGCTTTTTTCATCTGCTCATTAAAAAGGGTTGAGCCTCCTTTTGCTATTGACAAGTTTTGCCAATTATTTCCTCTGATCATTTTACCTATATAAACGATCTGGCCTACATGCGAGGCATAATGTGTTAACTGCCGGTGAACAGCCTCCACTACTGTTAACGGCTTTGTTCTGATATAGACCATTTTATCCAAATCTTCATCCTCCAATGATTCCAATGCTTTGAATAAAATAGTCCACCCTTGTTCCCATAACTCCATCAATTGACTTTTCGATTCCTCCTGCCCGTTAAATTCATTGTCCCGGTTACGTCCTTCTTTTTCCCCATCTTCCGTTAGGAAGTTGGTCCATCTGCTTACCATATTGCCGTTCATGTGCCTGATAATTACAGCCAGGTTATTGCTGCCTTCGCCAGGAGTAAAATGAAAATCTTTCTCTCCAAGTTGGGCGAAGGTTTTATCTGCTAGTGTTTTATAATCAATAAATTGCTGTAGTGCACTCTTGAGAAAAATTGCAGGGCTCATAACTATCAGTTTATGTTTCTGGCCTATCCACTTATCGATCTTCACAAATTAAACAATTCGGCAAACTAATAAGTTGATAACTGTGAAAAAAGAATAAGCCCTCGTTTAGAGAGCTTATTATGGTTAGTATTAAGTCTTCCTGTTTTCTATTACCTCAGATCCACTACTTCTACACCGGGATATTTTGACTTATCAAAAGTAAAACTAGCGTCTGTTATAGCTGTATTGGGCTTGAAATTGCTCACATTATACACGTAACGATTGCCCGATTTTTCCACCACCGTTGTGCTAACAATATTTTTTGATGCTTTATCTACAGCCACGTACACTCTCGCGAATGGTTTGTTTTTGTCGATTGGCTGCATAATGATCTTATTTACATCTTTACCTCCTACTTTGCCATCTTTATCCATTACATACATAAAATCCTTGTTGTAAAAATCTGTGAAAAGCTTTTGAGGTGTAATGGTACCTTCAGAAGCACTGGCGCTACTTACCGTTACCTCTTTGGAGGCCGGATCGTAATTCCATATCGTAACACCGTCGCTAATGATTTTAGTACCACCGAGGTTAATAGTGTATTTATTCCCTTTCATTTGAACCGTACCATTTTTAGTGGTTAACACCTTGCCTGCGGCATTGGTGATCTGGTAACCAAAATTAGCTGCTACCGTTTTATAGGTTTTAAACTTCGAGCTTACTTCATCCAGTATCGCTTTTGCTTTAGGATCTTTTTGTTGAGCAAATGAGAACACGGACAGTAACAGAGCAGTGCCGGTGATATACAATTTCTTCATATTCAATTTTTAATATTTCTTTTTTAATTATTTACGGTAAGACGCCAATTTTCATGCCGTGGTGCGGTGGTTAACATTAATTAACATATTCCCAAAAGAGTAACAGTTGCCAGTTTACGGATGACAGTATTATCGCCATCAACCCAGCATTTCGAGATGCTGCTGGAGGTCTGCATCGGTTTTAATCAACACTTCGCGGGCCTTGCTTCCCTGATTCGGACCAACTATACCTGCATTTTCCAACTGATCCATTAATCGTCCGGCACGATTGTATCCCAGCTTCATCCTTCTTTGTAAAAGAGAAGTAGAACCGATCTGGTTAGCTACGATCAATTTGGCCGCATCTTCAAATAGCGAATCTCTGTCTCCCAGGTCAAAATCCCCACTTTCCAGTTCTTTTTCATCTACATATTCGGGTAAAAGGAAGGCCTGCGGATATCCCTCCTGGTAACCGATAAACTCTACCACCTTATCTACTTCTGGAGTGTCTACAAAAGCGCATTGCAACCTGGCTATTTCCCCGTTTAAGCTAATCAACATATCTCCCTTACCAATTAGCTGTTCTGCTCCGCCAGCATCCAGGATGGTCCGGCTATCGATCTTACTGCTTACTTTAAAGGCTACGCGGGCCGGGAAGTTGGCTTTAATAGTACCTGTAATAATATTTACCGAAGGCCTTTGTGTAGCGATGATAAGGTGAATACCTACGGCACGCGCCAGCTGCGCTAAACGGGCAATAGGCATTTCCACTTCCTTCCCTGCTGTCATGATCAGGTCAGCAAACTCATCTACTACCAATACGATAAACGGAAGAAACTGGTGTCCTTTTTCCGGATTTAACTTCCGGGAAGTAAACTTGGTATTGTACTCTTTGATGTTACGGCAACCAGCTTCTTTCAGCAGATCGTACCGGTTATCCATTTCAATACAAAGCGCATTGAGCGTATTAATTACTTTTTTGGTATCTGTAATGATCGCTTCTTCTTCATTAGGCAGTTTGGCCAGGAAATGACTTTCTATATGGCTATAAATACTCAACTCCACCTTCTTAGGATCCACCAAAACAAATTTCAGCTGCGATGGGTGCTTCTTATACAGTAAAGACACGAGAATGGCATTAATACCAACCGATTTACCCTGTCCCGTTGCACCCGCCATTAGTAAGTGAGGCATGGTTGCCAGGTCAACAATAAACAGTTCATTATCGATCTTCTTACCTAAAGCAATGGGCAAAGAATGAGCACTATTCTGGTATTTATCTGAAGACAGCAAAGTCTTCATGCTTACAATGCTCTTTTTGGCATTTGGCACTTCAATACCAATGGTACCACGACCTGGTATAGGCGCTATAATACGAATACCTAAGGCTGAAAGGCTCAGCGCGATATCATCTTCCAGGTTTTTGATACGTGAGATACGAACTCCGGCAGCAGGCACAATTTCATATAATGTTACCGTTGGACCAATGGTGGCACTTATTCGCTGGATCTCTATATCATAGTTACGTAAGGTTGTGATGATCTGGTTTTTGTTATTTTCCAGCTCTTCCGGATCATGTTCTACTTTTTCAGAACCATAAGAGGCCAGTAGGTCCAATGTAGGATGCTTATAATCCCTGAGATCCAGCGTAGGCTCATAAGCCTTTGTTGTTTCTACCGGAGTCGTCACTTTCTCCTCTTCTTCGGTTTTAGGTAGCGGAGCATCATTTATTTCCAGCTTGAGCGCACCTGTTGTAGCTACCGGCTTGGGAGCAGTTTTTGGTTTCTCAACTTCCAGTTCCTTTTTTAACTCTGGTTCGGGCATGGATTCGGGTTCTGGCTCATCAAAATGAATCCTTGCCTCGGGTTTCAATACGGTTATTCCTTCAAATCCTTTTGCTTCTTCCTTCGCAGCAGTCTCCTCTTTTTCTATCAACCCTATCTTATGCTTGGGCTTCGCGGCCTCTTCATCAATAATTAAAGTGGCGGCATCGAGTGGTTCAATTTTCTGCTTCACGGGAGTTTTTTCCTCTTCCTTCACAAAATCGTGTTCTGCGAGCGGAAGAGCCTCCTTAGGCGCCTTTTCTGTTTCAGCATCAGCAGTTACTGTAGCAGTCCTGATTAGTTTTTTGGGGAATGCAAATACAGGGTTAAACTGCCAGATAAGGTAAGCCACCACTATGAGTAATAGTATGGCTGATGCCCCTACAAAGCCCAGGGAAGCCAATAGCCAGTCGCTGATCACGTTTCCGACACCGCCGCCCCAGCTAAATTCTTCTTTTCGTAAAACAAAAGCAAGGATGGTAGAAACGGCCAGCATGCCCAGTGTCACATACTTTAAGTTACGCCATATAGAAAAAACGCGTCTGCGCCACAACAGGTTTACGCCCACAACAAAGAAAAAAGTGCATACCAATAAGGAGGCTACCCCAAATAATTTAAAAATAAAGAGGTGGGCCATAATAGCCCCGGTTTTACCTAAAAGATTATTCGCCGTAGTATCAACGTCTCCGAGAATTTCAATACCGCGGGATACGCTTGCCTGATCCTGCCTCCAGGTAAAAAATAAGAAACAAAGGCGATGATCAGAAATATGGATATTAACAAAGATGTTAAACCTACTATTTTCCAGGTACGCTCATCTTTAGCCAGTTGTTTCAGCTTGATCTTTTCCTCCTTTTCTGCGACAAAGGGTGCAACAGAATCTTTTGCCCTGCCTGTTGTTTTTTGCTCTTCGATTTACTCTTATTCGTCATAAAAGCAAAGATAAGGAAGGTTGGAAAGTTGTCCGAAGGTTCAAACAACTCCTTTGACGGCTTCTTTCAAGAAATATGTAGAAGTTGGCAGTTACCCCGTGTAAACAACTTATTTTTTAAATAAGGCCATAACAAAACAAACCCAGCCGATAATAAAGAAAAGACCACCAATAGGTGTGATGATTCCTATACCTCCAAGCCCAACTTTGCCGGTTGCTTTTAAAAGCGACAATGCATACAATGAACCTGAAAATAAAAGAATTCCTATTAAAAAGCATAGTCCGGCCCAATTCATAGACTTAAAGGGAATTTTTCGAAAAGAATCCCTACAATCAACAAGGCAAATGCATGATACATCTGGTATTGAACGCCGGTTTGGAAGGTTGGTACGGAATCGGGGGCAATTTCTTTTAACTTATGAGCGCCAAATGCTCCTAAAACAACACCCAGGCCAGCCATGATACAGCCTAAGGTGAGATACAATTTATGCATTATTGTTAGATGTTAGAATATTAGATAATGGATGTCGGTACCCGTTTGGCAAAATGAGCCAGCCCATTTCAGAGGTGGGTGATTAATCTTCCCTGCCTTCAGCTGTTTGGTCAAAAACAGCTTTTATAAAATCATCCACCCGGGCATCACGATCGTCAATCCGCACTATGGCCCGTTCATAAAAAATACGCCGGTCGCCGTTTTTCTTAACAATGTAGGCCTTTAATTGTTCATCATCAAGGCTTTTTAAAAGCGGGCGCTTGTCTTTGCCCTGCCTCAGCCGGCCCAGCAGTATTTCAAAAGGTGTATCGATCCAAACCGTTACGCCCTTTTCATTCATATAATCGATATTATTGAAAAAGCAGGGAGCGCCGCCTCCACAGGACAATACCATTGATTCATGGCTCTCAGTCACCAGATGCAATATTTCCCGCTCTTTCATACGGAAATATTCTTCTCCCTTGTCTTCGAACATTTCTGCAATAGACCGCCCTTCATCATTCTCAATCAATTCGTCGAGGTCAAAAAAGGAATACCCAGCTTTTTCCCTAGCAGCTTGCCCCAATGCGTTTTTCCTACGCCCATAAAACCTATTAAATAAATTCGCATTGTTCTATAATTTTTAGTGTGATTGACAGATGCGGGATACTGGATACATAGCTATATCTAGCATCTGTCATCTAACATCTGGCATCCATATCACTTAAACGCATTTTCACCGGTAATATCCAGACCGGTTATCAGCAAATGTATATCATGTGTGCCTTCGTAAGTAATAACACTTTCCAGGTTCATCATATGTCTCATTACCGGGTACTCGCCAGTAATGCCCATACCACCCAAAACCTGTCGCGCATCCCGGCAGATATTGGTAGCAATCTCGCAACTATTTCGTTTAGCCATACTCACCTGCTGCGGAGTGGCCTTACCTTCATTCATTAAAACGCCCAGTCGCCAGTTTAATAATTGTGCCTTGGTTATTTCTGTTACCATTTCAGCCAGCTTTTTTGCTGTAGCTGAAAAGCAGCAATCGGCTTACCAAATTGCTCTCTTTCTTTGGCGTAACGCAACGCCGTGTCGTAACAATCCATTGCCGCGCCAATTACGCCCCAGGCGATACCATACCTTGCTTTGGTCAGGCAACTCAAAGGCCCCTTCAAGCCCTTTACTCCTGGTAGTATATTTTCTTTAGGTACTCTTACCTGATCAAAAACCAGCTCGCCTGTAGCTGAAGCCCGCAAGCTCCATTTATTGTGTGTTGTCGGGGTACTAAAACCTTCCATTCCCCGTTCAACAATCAGCCCATATACCTCTCCTTGTTCATCCTTAGCCCATACTACCGCCACCTGGGCAAAAGGTGCGTTGCTGATCCACATTTTACTGCCGTTGAGTATCACCGCATCGCCATCATCTTTAAAGTTGGTTAACATACCACCCGGATCGCTACCATGATCAGGCTCCGTTAAACCGAAACAGCCCAGCCACTCACCACTGGCCAGTTTGGGTAAATATTTTTGTTTCTGTTCTTCGCTGCCAAAAGCATAAATAGGAAACATCACCAGCGAGCCCTGCACCGAAGCTGTTGAACGTACACCACTATCCCCTCTTTCCAGCTCCTGCATCATTAAACCGTAACTAATATAATCTAAACCGCCACCACCGTATTGCGTAGGTACCGTAGGACCAAAACAGCCTAAATCGCCTAATTGCTTTACAATCTGCTGAGGAAATTCTGCCCGTTGTGCATAGTCCTCAATAATGGGCGAAATATCTTTTTTAACGTAAGACCTTACAGCATCGCGTATCATTATCTGCTCTTCGCTTAACAACTCATCCACTTTAAAATAGTCTGGGCTTTCAAAAAGATCTTTTTTACGCTCATGATTAAAGGTTTTAGTTACACTATTGTAAAAGTAAACGAAAAAGCCTTGCAACCGAACACGAAGAATAACCAGCCTTCTTAAAAGCGCCCAACAATGAGCAGATTAAAGAAATCCTGATACTTTACAGTGCGGGAGGGGCATACTAATCCAGTCAGACCTTCTTTGAAAAGAACGTCTATTAGTTACCTATAACAGGCCAAACTATTATTGAAACATGGATGCTGCCGCAGCTCCTGTTATTAGCGAGCTAAACAATGCGCCGGCTACAACGCTAAAAAGTACAATATAAATAGCCCAACTCACAAGAATGTATACAATAATATATACTACTTTCTGGTCTTCGGGGTTTTCTTTAAAGGACCAATACCCAGGTAAAACAGGTAGATGCTATACACCGCACCGGCAAGCGACAATAAGCCACCTAATATGGGTATGAATGAAAAAGACCGGCTACATAACCCGCGGTACCCGCATAGGCTACCAGCTGAGCTGATTTATTAATATCTTTTTCCGATTTAAAACTGGGAGCCAGGGCGTCTATGACATAGGTGGCTATTACAAAAACCAATATCGTAACAACAATAGCAAAAACCGTATACGCTATACTGTAGGCAATTCCAAACAAAGAAGAAAATACAAAAAACTTTAAGAATGAGGCAGCCGCCGCCAATAAGGAAAGCGGCAGCACGTAGGATGTAAGCAATCCTTTAACCGTTGCCGTTTCGGTATTAATGACTTCCCATTCAGCCTTAGGGTTGGTTAAAATATTCTTTACGCGATCCATTAGAGATACCATAATTCAAGTTTTGATTATTAGCTACTATTAATTATTAAATAAAAAACAACTGAAAAATCTATATCCGAATATTCGTAATACATTTAGAAAAATGCTCTACTTACCTCTCCAACACTTAAAGCAGGGAGTAGTATACCATCAACGACTCCTTTTGATCTGGCTTATAGGACTATGCTTCTGTAAAATACTGCAAAATATTGAGTTATAGAAATATATTAGAAAAGTGGTGTTCCCGGAGGCACTATTGCCTTAAAAGCTTGTTTCAAACCAAATCTGGCGAATTATTTGCTTACAGAAAGCTTGTTATCAAAAAAGTATTGCGTATGAAACAGCTAGTTCTGGCTCTAAGCCTTTTATTTACAGGAAATTGTTTTGCACAGATCGACAGCCTGAAGCATGAGATGAACCTGCGTGATAAGGTTCTGAACGATATTCAGAATAATTTCGACAGCCGGAATAAAACGCTCGACTCTACCGTTACCAAACTGGATCAGCGTTTATCCAGTCTCGATAAATCTATTTCGCAATCCCGCGATGCAAATGACAAAGCCGACAAACTCCAGCAACGCGTACAGGCGGTAGAAGAAAAACAGAAGGCGATTGAACAAAATGAGCTGAATCTCTTCCAGGCTAACTACCAGTCAGCAATGGTAAACCTGGTATCGATGGACCGAGAGATCAAACCCTTGCTGCTATTCAACTCTACTAAATCTTTTTTAATGCGTTGAGCGAAACAGGTAATCCGATGAACTACGACGGCTATACGAAATGGTATAATCAATATGCAGCTTATGTAAAAGACAAAAAAGCCGAAAGCCCTGTATTAAATGTTACGAGTAACTTATTAAGCTTCGCAGGCAATTTCACCAAAGGAGCGCGGTGACGGGTCCTATTACTTCTGCGCTGTTTTCGAGCATGACCACTTATATCGATAATATCGGCAAAAAGGAAAAAGCCCTGAAAGAACAAAGTGAACAAATGCTAACCCTTACTATGAAGATCAGCCAGTTTAATTATGACAATGACCGGATTGAAAACGAATGGGAATCTATCACAGCAGAGCTGCAGGACCTGCAAACGAAATACGACAAATCATTAAAGGAAAACCTGGCGATCATTAAAACATCACCGGCTGATTTTCAATCCAATTTTTCAAAGGAAAATGATGCAGAAAAGAGATATCAATACCTTACCCGGCTGAGAGATGAAGCAGCTAAATTCGTAAGTGAAGAGCGAACAAAAAATCCCAAAGACTGGCGGCAAAAAGCTTATGTACAAATGAATGACGTACAATCGCTAAAACAACGTTTTGGACAGGTAACGTTCAGGATCAGTCAGAACCTGTTAAAATACAAAGAACTCTTTGATAAATACAAAGCAGATCCACAGTTAGGAGCCCGCATCAAAGACCTGGAAATAAAGATGAAAGAACTTCAGGAATCATTTGACAAGACCTTTGATCCGCTGGAATATATTAACTCGGCTAACAGGATGTATAAGGTGTAAACTGACATGAGCCTACTCATCTCTGTTCAGCGTTGAGCAACGTTAACGAGTCAGTTAAAAATAAATAATAGAGTATACATGAGTTGGTCAATAACAAACTACTTTTAACAAATAATATCGAAGCAATTGGTAACGATATCAATCTTATTTTTCTTATAACCATATTCTATAACCACATTGCTCTTACAGAGCAGGCACAAATACGCCACTCCCTCTAAGCTAGATATAATCTACCGATTGGAGATAACAAACACATTACTTCTACAGAATGACAAAAGCAACAGCCTCTTCTTGTAAAGCTTGTATAGTTTACCTGACAACTCATCGGTGATAAAAACAGCCACCTTTTCAGAAGCTATACGCTATTACATTAAAGGCGGCATCGGCGCCTCGTATTTATAGAAAAATGTTTATTTTTAATGTAAGGGCTCTGTAAGAGCCGCGTAAAACAACACCTATGGCTAACACATTCTCCCAAATTTACCTTCAATTTGTTTTTGCGGTAAAGGGCAGACAAAACCTCATTCATCCTAAAAACAAAGAGGAACTGCACAAATATGTAACAGCTCTTGTACAAGCCCGAAATGCTAAAATGTTAGCAGTCCATTGCATGCCCGACCACATTCACCTGTTCGTTGGTTTCAAACCTTCAATTTTAATATCCGATTTCGTCAAACAAATAAAGGTTCAGAGTAACGAATTTATAAGAAATAAAAAATGGATACAGGGTAGTTTTAACTGGCAGGAAGGCTATGGTGTATTTTCCTACGGACATTCACAAATTGATCGTGTATGTAAATACGTTCAGAACCAGGAACTCCATCATCAGAAAAAAACCTTCCAAGAGGAATATCTTGATTTCCTACAAAAATTTTCTATCCCATTTGAAGAACGTTTTTTGTTTGAATGGCCCTGATAGAAACACGAGGCTCTTACAGAGCCCGGTTATAGAAATTCGCAAATTGTGCTACAAACACACTGCTCCAACGGAGCAAAAAAACAGGCACTTTTCCGCATCCTAATATATAAACTAAACAAGCCATTCTTAGAAACATACACATAGCAGCCCCTATGGCCAATAAATCCGTGGCTCCTCTCGAGCCTGATGCCGGTTCTACGACCTTGTGCTACAAACACATTGCTCTTACTGAGCAAAAGCAGGCACGAGGCAACATTCCCGAATATACTATTTGAACAAAATAGCCGGATTAAAAATAAAATAGGACAATTTACTACTTCACTTTCGCCTTCTCGTTGGGAAAATTTTTCACGATTGTTTGACAAATAACATTAATTCACTTATTCAATCGGGTATTTCAATCACTATCCGGAGCGTTGTTTTCAAAATGTGGTATTTTCGTCTCGTTTGATAGCATACAATTATGAGAATAACTAAATTATTCAGCAACTTCGTTAACAGTGAAAAATCAGGAGGTTTGATCCTGATCGTCTGCACAATTCTTTCCGTCCTGCTTACCAATTCTGCCTGGGGCGAGGGTTACCACCATATATGGGAGACGAAATTAGGTGGTGGCTCTCTCGAATATTGGATCAACGATGGGCTGATGACTATCTTCTTCTTACTTATCGGCCTCGAGCTGGAACGGGAGGTTTATATCGGGGAACTTAGTAAGATCAAAAATGCATTACTACCGATATTTGGCGCCATAGGGGAATGTTAGTACCAGCAGGGGTTTATATCCTTTTCAATTACGGAACTGTCACTCAGTCCGGAACAGGTATACCCATGGCTACAGATATTGCTTTTGCGCTGGCGGTATTATCACTTCTCGGCAAACGTGTGCCTTTATCCCTCAAAGTATTTTTGACCGCCCTGGCTGTTATTGATGACCTCGGCGCCATACTAGTCATTGCCCTCTTTTATTCGAAAGGTATATTGTGGGCGAATCTTTTGATTGCTCTGGGCACCTGGGGGTTGCTACTATTGTTTAACAGACTAAAGGTTCGAAACCTGATTCCTTATATCATTGGCGGTACTGTTATGTGGTGGTTTATGTTGCATTCAGGGGTACATGCTACCATAACAGGCGTATTGCTGGCCTTTGCCATTCCGTTTGGTAAAGGCGATGCCAAATCGACGTCTTATATTCTGCAGGATTTTTGCATAAACCGGTAGCATTTATCATACTACCTCTATTCGCTTTGGCGAATACTGCCATTTATATCAGCCCGGATTTCACAAGCCTTTCTACGCAACCGTATAGCCAGGGCATTGCCCTAGGGTTAATCATCGGCAAGCCTTTGGGCATTTTCGCTTTAGCCTTTCTCGCTGTGAAATTTAAAATATGCCAACTTCCCTCAGACCTGAACTGGAAGCTGATCCTTGGCGCAGGATGCCTGGGAGGTATTGGATTCACTATGTCCATCTTTATCGCGCTATTGGCATTTAACGACCCGACGATTATCAATAATACCAAACTGGTCATCCTGCTTGCCTCACTGATATCCGGAGCACTCGGCTTTACCCTGCTTCAGGTGTTCCTGAAAAAAATGCAACGCCTGATCAATCAGATGTGCTCATAGAAAAAGGATAATCCGCCTTAGTAACACCTCTTGTTTTATTCGGTTGTGCGTTCATTCCTATATTGATCGTACCGCCTTTTAACAATTCAAAGTGATCCAGGTAGTTTTTGGTAGTGGCTTTTCCATTAACCGAAACGGACTGTACATACCTGTTTGTTGTACTATTTTGGGGCGCATTCACCACCAGCTTTTTCCCGCTTTCGAAAGTCACTTCCGCTTTCTTAAACAGAGGAGTACCTAAAACGTATTGTGTACTTGCAGGTGTTACCGGATAAAAACCTAAGGCAGAGAACACATACCATGCTGAGGTTTGTCCATTATCCTCATCACCACAATATCCGTCAGCTGAAGCATTATACAACTTGTCCATCACTTCTCTTATCCAATATTGCGACTTCCAGGGTTGGCCTGCATAATTGTACAAATAAGTAAGATGCTGAATGGGCTGGTTGCCATGTGCATACTGTCCCATATTGGTAATTTGCATTTCTCTCATTTCATGGATAACAGAACCATAGTAAGAATAATCACCAAAATCCGGAGGCATAATAAATACAGAATCCAACATCCGTACAAACATTTTATCGCCGCCCATTAACTGCTTCAACCCATCAATATCCTGGAATACGCTCCAGGAATAATGCCAGCTATTACCTTCGGTAAAAGCCCCGCCCCATGAGTAGGGATTGAAAGGACTATAAAAGCTACCATCTTCATTTTTAGGGCGCATTAACAAGGTTTGCGGATCAAACAACTTTTTATAGTTCATCGCCCGCTTTTTGTAAATATCCGTTTCTACAGCAGGCTTACCCAATGCTTTACCAAAAGCATAAATAGCATAATCATCGTAAGCATACTCTAGTGAGCGCGCCACATTCTCGCTTATCTTAACATTATTGGGCACATACCCGAGACGATTATAATATTCCACGCCTCTTCTTCCGGTTGCCTGAGGCCCCTCGTTGTTGGCTCCATGCACCAGGGCTTGCCACAAGGTCTCTGCATCATATCCACGCAATCCTTTTAAATAAGCTTCAGAAACGACTGAAGCAGAGTTGTTTCCTACCATTACCGCGCGGTATCCGGGCGAGGACCACTCAGGCAACCAACCGCCTTCTTTAAAATCGCTGATCAATCCCTGTTGCATTTCTTTAGCTATGGTAGGATACACAAAATAAAGAAATGGGTAAAGCGCCCTGAATGTATCCCAGAAACCAGTGCCTGCAAATTTATAACCCGGCTCGGCTTTACCGGTGTATGGACTATAATGCACGATCTTGCCAGCTGCATCTTTCTCATACATTTTTAAAGGGAAAAACACCATTCGATAGAGACATGAATAGAAGGTACGCATTTGTTCTTCTGTACCGCCTGAAACCTTCACACGTCCCAGAATATCATTCCATTCTTTTGCTCCGGCTGCTTTAACAACATCGAAATCTTTTGCACCAATTTCCGATTTAAGATTTAACTCAGCCTGTTCAAAGCTGATAAAGGAAGATGCTATTTTGGCGTTTACTATATCGCCGCGCTTCAATCCTTTGAAACCTATGACCGCACCTGCATGCTTACTTTTCATCTCATCTTTGTTGCTAAACTTATCCTCATCCCAGGTAGCTTTATAATCAAACTTCTTATCAAACTGGATAATGAAGTAGTTTTTAAAATTCTCCGGAACACTTCCACTATTGCGGGTACTATAACCAATAATCTTATTCTCTGATGGAATGATCTTTACATAAGAGCCTCTATCAATCGCATCAATGATCACATAGGCACTATCCGTTTGAGGAAAAGTGAAACGGAAACGCGCAGCTCTCTCCGTGGGTGCGATCTCAGTAGTAATATCAGCATCTGCCAGGTATACTTTGTAATAGTGCGGTTGCGCCACTTCGGCCTTATGCGAGAACCAGCTGGCACGATCCTGCTCTTTAAACCGCATTTTTCCTGTTACAGGCATGATAGCGAAATAGCCATAATCATTCATCCAGGGAGAAGGCTGATGAGTTTGTTTAAAACCGGTTATTTTATCATCCTGGTACTTATAGGCCCAACCATCGCCCATGCGCCCGGTTTGCGGTGTCCAAAGATTCATTCCCCAGGGCATTCCTATTGCCGGATAGGTATTCCCGTTAGAAAGCTCAAACTTAGACAATGTACCCATTAAAGGATTTACATAGTCGATTGGATGTTGCGCTTTAACTGCAGCTGTGAACAAAATCAAGGCTACAGCTATTATTTTTCTGGATAAATTCATCAGTTTATTTTTTATATTCACTATCATTAATCGGGCGCCATTATTTAACCCAGCAAATGAGGTTTCTCTTTAAAAGTTTTCCATAGTAATTCGCCGAATAAAGTATTGGCCCAGGCAAACCATTCCCGTGTAAACTTTTTAGGGTCGTTTTTATGGAAGGACTCATGCATGAAACCGGTACCACCATGTGTCTTCCTCAAGGTATCAATGCTCCACTTTATTTCTTTGTCGTCATTCGAGGTTAATGCCTTCATGATAATGCTCATTGGCCATACCATATCGAGCCCGATATGCGGGCCACCGATACCTTCAGCCTGCGTTCCTTTAAAGAAGAAAGGATTTTCGGTTGACCATACAAAATTCCTGGTGTTCTTGTAAACCGGGTCGGAAGTTGCTACACTCCCGAGATACGGCATGGCCAACAAACTAGGTACATTAGCGTCATCCATCAGGTTATAGCTGCCATAGCCGTTGACCTCAAAAGCATAGATCTTTCCAAAAGAAGGATGCGTGGTAGTAGCGTGTTTTTTCAACGCAGCATCTACTTCGTTCGCCAATTCATTTAGCTCTGCGGCCAGTTTATTGTCTTTTAATATCGTCTTCACCATCTCGGATGCCTGACGCAGGCTGATGACCGCAAAAAGTTGGACGGGATCAGGTATGCATAAATAGTAGCATCGTCGCTGGGGCGAAACATAGAGCAAATGAGACCATTCGGTTTAACAGGATAACCATAACCAGCCATCGGTATGCCATCGGTGGCCCATGAGGTTTCCCGCTCAAATTTATACGGGCCCAAATTATCTTTACGCTGCTGCTCTTTAAAGGTTTTGAGCGTTGCTATAACCGATTGTTTCCACTCCGCATCAAACGGACTGGTATCGCCTGTTACTTTCCAGAAACGATATGCCAGGCGGATCGGATAACATAAAGAATCTATTTCCCATTTACGTTCATGAATACCCGGCTTCATATCGGTCCTGTCAGTCTCTTTCCATTTACTGATCTTGGCATCATCATTATAAAATGCATTGGCATACGGGTCTTTTAAAATAAAATGCACCTGTTTGTTGATCACACCAGCTATCAGCTTATGCAACTTCGTATCCTCTTTGGCAAATTGTAGATAAGGATATACCTGGGCGGAGCTATCTCTTAACCACATAGCATCAATATCCCCGGTTATCACGTAGGTATCGGGTTTGCCTTTATTCTCGCTGTAAAAAACAGTTGTATCAAGCGTGTTGGGAAAACAGTTATTAAACAACCATCCCAATTCCTTATTAGCCACTTTCGATTGAAAAGCTTTGATCGCATTTTCAATCACATCGCTTTTAAAGTGCCGCTTAGAAACTGACCACCGAACCTCAGGAAAGCTCTGTGTGGTTTGTGCAAAAGAGAATTTATTCAATGCAAGGCCTGCACCCAGCACGCTTGTATTTTGAAGAAAGGTTTTGCGATTCATATAGATCTGTTTATCGGTTATTAATTGAATACTTAGTTCCAAAGTAAGGCTGCTCCAAATACTCCTGCGCTATCCCCCAAAACAGGTTTGCATATTGGGGTGGTGAGTTGCCCGTTGTTAAAAATATATTTTTTATACGTTCGTATCCCTCAGTATACAGCAAATCGATATTACCCACACCGCCGCCAATTACAATAAGAGAGGGGTCAATAATATTAATTACAGAGGATAATGCTTTTCCATAATTCTCCAATAGCCTTTCTACTACTTCACTGGCATGTACATCCGAAGAGGCTAAATGTCTATCTATAATCTCATTCAGTTTTAATGCAGTGCCAGTTAGCTTTTCGTAAGCACGCTCTAATGCAGGGCCTGATATAACCGTTTCAACACAGCCCTGCTTATTGCAGTAACAAAGTTCGCCTCCGTCTTCTAATATATTATGCCCCCATTCGCCACCAATACCATGATGCCCGTTAATGATTTTTTGATTGACTACCAGTCCTCCGCCAACACCTGTGCCCATTATAATACCCCAAACAACCTCAGCGCCCGGAAAATCTTTACCCGCTCCCATCAAAGCCTCTGCCAATGCAAAACAATTAGCATCATTGGCTAATCTTACCGGTATCTTTAATAGTTCCTCCAGGTCTTCCAGCATGCGCCTTCCGTTCATACAGGTAGTATTGCAATTTTTCATAGTCTGCGTTTCCGGCTGCAGCACACCTGGCGTAGCCAGTCCTATCCTGGCCGGCATCTCTCCAACATTTTGAGCTACTTGCCCTATCAACTTACTGATCTGGGAAAGGATATGGCCGTACCCTTTACCAGCTTCAGTGGGTATGCGTTGTCGCTCTACTACCGATAAAGTTTCAGCATCCAATACCGCACACTCTATTTTAGTTCCTCCTAAATCAATACCCCAAGTTTTCATGTATCTTTTATTTATCCGTTAGTTTTATATTAATTGGTTTCAATAACAAGTTCTTTGCCTTGTTGTAGCAAGCTATGTTTGATAAAGTAACCGTTCACCTTTTGTCCTGCATAAGTTATTTTTTTGATTCCCTCTCCGCTACCCCGTTTAGTGATGGTAAACTTTTTACCCTGCAAATCAAACCGGATCTTATCAAACAAGGGAACTGTCACCAGGTATTCGGGATCTGCCGGAGAATAGGTATACAATCCCAATGCGTTCATCACATACCAGGCGGACATTTCACCCGCATCATCCATACCTGAATAGGCTAAGCGTTCTGGTCCCATTCGATAGTACTTGCTCATTATGAGATTTAATATCTTTTGTGCTTTTTCCTGCTTACCTACAAAATAATACAGGTAGGGCGAACTATGGCCCGGCTGATTGCCATGACAATATTGTCCAATAAAAGTGGTGATATTATGTGCTTCATATCCTTTCCAGGGTATGGTAAACAATGAGTCCAGTTTTTCTCCAAAGCAGCTTTGCTGGGATATAAAGCAACAAATGCATCAGGGTTATGTGGTGCAAAGAAAGTAGACTGCCAGCCGTTAGCCTCGCGGTACATATATTCAAAATAAGGTTGCTCGGGGTTAAAAGGTGTTATCCATTCTCCGTTCGCCAGGCGTCCGCGCATCAGCTGTGTTGCAGGATCAAAAGATGCTTGTAACTATCCGTTCGCTTCATTAAGGCCTGGTAGTTTTTTGTATCTCCCAGCGCTTTAGACAGCAGTGCGGTAGCATAATCATCGTAAGCATACTCCTGCGTTTTGGTAACGGCAGCTTTAGCTACTGTTTCTAAGCGCGGTTCTTTTACATCCATTTCTGATATCCAACCACGCTCCATATATTCCTTCAAGTGCGGCCGGCCTCCTTACCATCCACGAAAGCGTTATTCAACAGCAGCTGATAGGATTTTTTCACATCAAAATTTGTAATCCCTCTCAGGTAGCTACCTGCAACGAAAGTAGACGCATGGTCTCCATGAAAGAAGGTGGGCATAAAGCCCCTTATCTCTCCCCTGTCGGTAATGGATTTAATTACATCCGCCGCTACATCCGGAGAGATCATCCCCAGCAAAATCAGCTTGTTGCGGTAATCATCCCAAAAAGAGGGATCAGTAAAATATCGAAAGCCTTTGTTTACAATTTCTCCCTTCGCATTCTTAAAAGCTCCGTTTACATCGCTTAATAAAATGGGCCAGAGAAAGGAACGGTACAAGGTAGAATAAAAGGTTTCTTTATGATCTTCACTACCACCCGATACCTGTATCTTAGATAATAACGTTTCCCAGGTATGATTAGCTTCCTGCCTTACCTGGTCAAAACTTTTGGCCATTATCTCCGCTTCCAGGTTCATACGGGCGTTCTCAACACTCACATAAGAAAAGCCCACTTTCACTTCCAACGGATCATTCGACTCTTTGTCGATATAATTGACAATGCTCACCTCTGCATCTCCATCCTTAACCGATTCAATATTCCCGATCTTATAATTAGAGACCGCATAGAAATAAAAATCAGCCCCTGTTCTTTGATTGCCGGTAAAAACACTATCATTCTTTTTTCGATCTTCCATTCATTCACTCTCTCGTTAGAACGGGCCAGATCGGCCAATAGTTTTTTTCCTTTCCCGTTCTTGTAGGTGTATTTATGAAAAGCACACCGAAGGGTTGAAGTTACTTCTGCATTGATATCGTATTTATCCAGGTATACCTGGTAATACCCGGGACTGGCTGACTCACGCGTGTGTTTAAAAGGAGAATAATACGTTTTAGGCTGTACATCCCCGCTCACTGCGATCATCGGCACATAACAAAGATTCCAATGTCCTTTACTGGTATGTGCAAAGGCGTAGACCACCGTATCTTCATATTGATAACCCGATCCGCTACGCCACATGGTTACCGGCGTTACCTGTACCATCGAATTCGGAAGTGTTGCACCAGGATAGGTTTCACCGCCCCAGGCTCTTCGTGTAGGTTTATATCCCAGATCGGCACTATCCCATAGCGTAGTGGTGCCCATAAAAGTATTGACGTAATCAGTGAGGGGTTTGGACGTTTTTTGTGCAGAGCTGATGGCTGTAATGAGTACGCCCGCTAAAGCAAAAATAAATCTATTGTTCCCGAACATGGCATTTTTTAGAGAGGTGAAAAAATACGTTCTAAGCAATCGAAAAAAATATTGAGGCAAATTATAAAAAAATTCAAAAAAGCAAAATCGTTTTTGCGATAAAGGTATATATTTGATGGGAAGAAAATAAAATTATTCTTTAAAGACGGGAAGCCCCGTGTAGCGATTTTGCTTTTTTGTCATACTTTACTTTCATTATTTATGAATGAAGATCGTAAACGATACCTGCTGTTACTGATTGCCGAGCATGACGACCAAACGGCATTTGACGAGCTGTTCCATTTTTATTTTCCGGGGCTGGTTTCTTTCTCCTCTAATATTCTGAAAGACCGGCAACTGGCAGAAGAAGTAGTGGAAGATGTATTTGTGAAGCTTTGGCTGAACCGGAAGACCATGGTATCCATCAAAAGTCCTTCGCATTACATTTATACAGCGGTTAAATATGCTTCGCTTAGCGCGCTGAAAAAGCATCAGGCAGTTTTATTCGAAGATTACCCTGACGATATAGAGCTCTCTTACTCCAATCCCGAGTCTGACTATATCAGCAATGAAAACATCAGCCATATTACTCATGCGATCAACCAGCTGCCTTCCAAATGCAGGTTAATCTTCCGGTTGATTAAAGAAGAGGGCCTTAAGTATGAGGAAGTAGCGCAATTACTGCAACTGTCTGTTAAAACGGTTGAAAGCCAGATGACTATTGCGATCAAAAAGCTAACGATTACCATTCAACAGATGCTGCCGGATATGACGGAACATCTTTTAAGAAAAAAAAGCATAATTTTTTTCTCTGCCTTTTAGGGGTATGATCCTGTTAAAACCGACTTATCAGGATATAGCCTTAAAAAATGGACAAAAACAGACTTATTGAGCTTCTTACAAAACGGGAATCAGGTATTTTAACGTTACCTGAAGCCAGGGAGTTGAATGAGTATTTGAAAGAGCATGCCGACGACAATCAACTAGCTGATTTACTGGGCAAAACCCTGAAAGGACATTTTCATCAACACGATAGTTTTGATTCCACCGAGCTTAATAATCGCCTTCATAAAATACATACCCGGCTGGGACAGGAAGCAATTACAGATGAAAACGCGGCAAAACCCAAAGGCCGCTTTCGAAAAATAGTTTGGGCCGTTGCAGCTGTTTTAGTATTAGCTATGGGAAGTACAGCTGTCTATATGCACCTTACTGAAAGTAACCCGGCCGATCATTCCAAAAATATTCTCACCACTAAAAAAGGCTCTAAATCGAGCCTGGTATTACCTGATGGAACTAAAGTGCAGCTGAACTCCGACACCCGTTTGAGCTACAACCAGTCTTTCGGAAAGCAGCTTAGGGAGGTAACACTAGAAGGTGAGGCCTTTTTTGAAGTAGCAAAAGATGCGAACCATCCTTTTATTGTGCATACCAAAACTATGAACATCAAAGTATTGGGTACGGTATTTAATGTGCGGGCTTATGACAATGAGAAAAACACACAAACCACCTTATTGGAGGGATCTGTAGAAGTAACATTGAACAAAAGAAATGAACGCAACCTCGTGGTATTAAAACCCCATGAAAAGATAGTAGCCAACAATGATCCTGATCATGTAACGCCGGTAAAAAAGATGAACCGCCGATAGCAGACATTTCAGTTATGACCGTTAAGACCAATGTGCAGGATTCGAGTATGGTTGAAACGGACTGGACTAAAAACAAGCTCGCTTTTGACCAGGCACGCTACAGTGAGGTCTTCCCCGAACTGGAGCGTTGGTATGGGATAACTGTTGTAATCAGGGATTCATCCATCTTAACAAGAAAGATCAGCGGCATTTACGAAAATGAAAGTCTCACGGAAGTAATGGAGTCCTTCAGGCTGGCCACCGGCCTTAAATACAGCCTGGATGGAAATCGTCTTAAAATATATAAATAAATTCTTCACGCTAAAAAAATACATGAAATAAACAGAAGCCACCATAAAAAAAGGCAGAAAATGCTGGAACATTTTCCGCCCGAAACGACAGTTATACTTGCCTGAAACAGCAATAAAACCATCATCTAAAATAGATAACGAAAGTATGAAAAAAAATGATCGCCTTGCCATGCGGGGGAGCGGTATTGTCTTATTAAATATCTGCTGCTAATGAAATGTTCTCTTATTATTATTTTATTAACGTCTTTTCAGTCCATAGCATTTAATGGAGCGGCCCAGGAACTGATCAGCATGAATGTTAATAACAAGTCTTTTCCCCAGGTGCTCAAAAGCATTGAGGCAAAGCATTCCTACCGGTTTGTTTACAGCGACAGCGTTGCCTTAAGCCGGTATAAAGTAAGCCTTGATGTAAAAGATGCACCCATTGAAAAAGTGATGGGCCAGCTACTGAACAACACAGGATTTACCTATAAAAAGGTCAACAAAAACCTGTTGGTCATAATGGAACGAGCTGCAACCGTTAAAGCTCAATTTGAGGTAAGCGGAACCGTTCATGATTCCACAGGCTCCCCCATTGCAGGAGCAAGCGTCCTTGAGAGAGGAACCAGCAATGGCACGGTAACCGGTTCCGATGGTAGTTTTAGCTTGAATGTAGCCAACAAATCAGCAACTCTTATTATTTCGAGGGTGGGCTATACTACCCGCGAACTGGCTATTACCGCTAACGATCTTGGCATCATCGTACTGAATGCCGCTACCCAGCAACTCGAAGATGTAATAGTGATCGGTTATGGCACTACCACCCGGAAAGGTGCTGTTGGTGCTGTGGACCAGATTAAGGCATCGCAGTTTGAAGACCGTCCGGTGGGGAATGTAACCCAGGCTTTACAGGGAGCTGCTCCCAGCCTGGTAATACAGCAACGGAGTATGAACCCTAATGGCAATGACCTGAACATTAATATTCGTGGGGTATCTACCATGAACAATAATTCTCCTTTAATTGTGATCGACGGACTGGTTACAGATGGCGCAAGCTTAAACAACTTAAATCCTACAGATATTCAAAGCGTATCAGTTTTAAAAGATGCCGGAACCGCTGCTATCTACGGATCGCGCTCTGCCAACGGTGTTATTTTAGTAACTACCAAGCGAGGTAGAAAAAACCAGAAACCCACTATTAATGTAAGCAGTCAATTAGGCTGGCAGGATCCACATATACTCTTTAGCCCGGTGCAGGGATATCAGAATGCGACCTTGAAAAACCTGGCATTAACGAATATCGGCGCTTCCCCTGAATTCACGCCCGATCAGATACAGGACCTGTACAACCATCGGAATGAAGAGCAGTGGAATTTTAACCAGATCCTGGAACCGGGCTTACAGCAAACCTATAACATGCGTGTATCCGGAGGAAGTGATAATACCACTTATTTGTTTTCGGGTGGATATTATAACCAGCGCAGCAATTTTGTGGGCAACTACGGACTGAAGCGTTACAACCTGCGTTCGAATATTACTACAGAGTTTGGTCGTTTTAAGTTCACCTCTATCATGGCGTATACCCGTACCAATTCGTTGAACACTACAGCAGGAAACGCCATCATCAACTCAACCCGCATCCCTCCATATTATTATTACAGGATGCAGGCCGACAATGGCAAGTACCTGGTTAATAATGCACTTACTGATCAAAATCCTTTGGGCGAGCTGAGACAGGGAGGGTTTATCGAAGACAATAACGATTATATCAATATCAACCTGAACCTGGATGTAAAATTGTTTTCCGGTTTGAAGTTAAGGGGTATTGTAGGCGCCGATGTATATGCCGACAACCAGTTTAGCTGGAGAAAGCAATTCCCGCTTTATGCCAGCGAAGATGCGGTTACACCTTCTGTAACCATGAATCCCAGGAGAGAAACTTCTGATTATAATCGTAAAGCCAGTTTAATGAATTACCAGCTGCTTTTAGACTATAATAAAACTTTTGGAAAACATAATATTACCGGGCTTTTTGGAGGTTCTAATGAATCTTTTACCGGACGGCATAGCAGAACTACTTATTGGAACACAGATTCGCTTTTGGGGATTCCTACTACAGGTACAGTTGTAGACATGAACGGATCCAATTTAACACGCAATAACACTACGCAAACCAGCCTGAGCTCCTTATTCGGCCGCTTAGGCTATGTTTTTGACGATACGTATTATGCTGAGTTCAGTTTTCGATACGACGGATCGTCCAAATTCGCTAAAGCAAACAGGTGGGGCTTCTTCCCTTCAGGTTCATTGGCTTGGAGACTTACGAATGAATCTTTCATGAAAAGCTACAGAGACAGGATTGGCGACCTTAAAATAAGAGCCAGCTATGGTGTATTGGGCAACCAAAACATAAGCGACTACTTATACATGACGCGCTACAGCTTGTTCCCCAATTCTTACGTGGTGGGCGATTCCAGCTTAGCAGGTGGTGGTTTTGTTTATGGCAACCAGGATTTAAGATGGGAGTCAACCCATAACAGCAATTTCGGTATAGACGCTACCTTCTTCAGAAACAAACTGAACGTTTCATTTGACTATTTCTACAAGGTTACAAAGGACATTCTGGTTAAACCAGTGATACCATCTACGTTCGGCACCGAGCTTGAATCGTATAATGTTGGAGAAATGAAAAACCAGGGCTGGGAGTTAAATATTGGTTATGCATTTACTACAGGGGCTTTTTCACATAGCATAGCGGCCAATGTTGGAGACTCGAGAAATGAAGTAACCAAATTCGAAGGCTTTGAGCAGATCAGCACATCAGACAATATAGACAAACTCACCCGTATTGGCGTACCATTCAATGCTTACTACGGATTGAAAACAGACGGTTACTTCCAGTCGATGCAGGAGATCGAAACATCTGCGCTACCGGTTGGACTAAGCTCATCTGATTTAAGACCCGGAGATGTAAAATATGTGGACAGGAACAATGATGGCGTTATTGATGCGAAGGACCGTTTCATATTGGGTTATGCTTTCCCTCGTTACAACTTCGGACTCACTTACAATGTAGCTTACAAAGGAATTGACTTTTCTATGTTCTGGCAGGGCGTAGGAGCCAGGGATATGTTTGTAAGGGGCGAACTGGTTGAGCCTTTTCACGAAAACTATTCTTATGCAATTTACCAGCACCAGCTGGATTATTGGACCCCCACTAATTCAGATGCAAGGTGGCCACGTTTAACTGCCACAGGCTCTCCCTCCCGTTTAAACAACTATGGCAGGGGATCTGATCTGTTCCAGTTTAACGGAGCTTATGCCAGGTTAAAAAATATACAGCTGGGCTATACCGTGCCTGCTCTGTTAACTGAAAAAATAGGAATTCAGAAAGCAAGAATTTATGTAAATGCGCAAAACCTGATCACGCTAAGCCGCGAGTCATGGATCGATCCTGAATCATCGGAATTCAATTCCAATATGTCGGGTGCTGCCAATAGCGGACGTAATTACCCTACGCTGCGTTATTATGGATTTGGTTTAGACATTCAATTTTAAAAGGTACTGAACATGAAGAATAGAAAAATAACATGGGTAATAGCCTTGTTTGCACTGGTGGTTACCTTTAGCAATTGCAACAAAATGGATTTATATCCAACCAATCAATATACGGATGAGAACTTCTGGCTTTCTGCCTCTAATGCTGACCTGATGGTCAATATGGCCTATAACCAGATGTACTCTGCCGATAAAATGTGGAATGATGAAGCTTTAAGCGACAATGTATTTGAAGGACGCTCTAATACCAATCAGCGGATTATCCGCAATGGCAATGCGGATCCCACCCTGGAGCGGTTTAAAACAGAATGGAAGGATGCTTATGGAGGCTTAAAAACCTGTCATATTTACCTGGACAATGTTGACCGAGTACCTAATATGCCTGATGCATTAAAAGCTCAAAGAAAAGCAGAGATTCGCTTTATAAGGGCCTATATCTATTTCAGGCTGGTTAACTTTTATGGCGCTGTTCCTTTTGCTACTACTGATATCACCTTAGAGCAGTCCAAAACAATGCCACGCACCAGTAAAAATGAAATACTATCCTTCGTGCATTCTGAACTTGATGAGGTTATGCAATTGCTACCGTCTAAAAATAATCTGTCTGGATTAGACAAGGCCAGGACAACTAAAGCTGCAGCCTGTGCCCTGCAAGCAAGAGCCTATCTTTATGAAAGTAATTGGGCAAAAGTGGCGACTTATACAGATAGCCTCATCAATAACCAGGATAAGTTTGGTTCCTACAGTTTATTTCCCAGCTACCCTGGTTTATTTACCGTGGCTAACGAGTATAACAGCGAAGTGATTCTCGATTATGGCTACCTGATCAATAAAAAACATGGGGTAAGTATTATAATGCTGCGCCGCTTACTCTGGGGGCTAACCTTAATGCTTATGCGCCGCTGCAGGGACTTGTAAACAGCTATATCATGTTGAATGGTAATACGATCAGCCAGGATCCTTCTTACAATGATAATAATCCTTACATCAACAGGGACCCGCGACTGGCGGCAACGGTGTTCTACGATGGCAGCACCATTCAAAAGCTGGATGGATCTATAGCAACCATCAGGACCAGGCCGGGTAGCGGAACACCCGATGCTTATGTAAATGCAGCAGCAAATGCTACTTCCACTGGTTATTATATCAGAAAGTATTTCGATGTGGCAGCTGATCAGACTTTAAACTCAGGCTTAAATATCATTATAATGAGGTATGCTGACATATTACTTATGAATGCGGAAGCTAAATTTGAGCTGGGACAGATGAATGCTACCGTTTGGGATAAAACCATCAAAGCCATTCGTACCAGGGCGGCTTTACACTAGCGTCGGCGCTAGATTATCCTTCAGGCTTACCGCAAACTCAAATGCGCAGCACCATCTGGAATGAACGCAGAAGCGAACTCGCTTTGGAAGGTCTGCGATACTTTGATATCGTTCGCTGGAAAGCAGGTTCACAATACCTGAACGGTGTAGTAAACGGTGCAAAATTTGCCAATAACAATACGGCTTACATTGTACTAGACACCCGAAAATTTGATGAAGGGCGGGATTATTTATGGTCGGTTCCCAGGGCGGAAATTGATCAGAATAAGAACCTCTTACCTAATAATACCGGATACGGAAACTAACTTTCTTTATATCAAAATTTTTATACATGAAACATATAATTATAAAATTACTAGGTTCCTTTCTTGTAGCTGTGCTATTCTTTAGCTGCAAAAAGAAGACATGAATTATACAGATGTAAATATCACTCCAGTAAAAGCGCTGTACTCTCCGTAAATAACAGGTCTGTTAAACTTTTGAGTTCTGCATCGGCCTCTCTTTATTTTGAATGGGAAGCGGTAAAAGCAGAAGACGGTGGTGCAGCGTCTTATGAAGTAGTATTTGACAAATCTACCGGCGATTTTTCAAAACCTTTGTACAAGATCGTATCAGACAATAACGGGTTTTCAAGTGGAGCTACCATCACCCATAAGATCTTAAACCGTATCGCCGGCCTAGCGGGTATTGCTTCCGGTAGCACTGGTGAAGTGAAATGGACTGTTGTTGCATCTAGGGGTATTAATACCATTAAATCAGATCAATCGGCTTTGCTCACTATTACTGCACTGCAGGGTTTTGCTGACTTACCAGATGAAGTATTTATTACAGGAGAGGGATCTGAGACCGGTACCAACCTGGCGCAGGCAATGCCATTTAAATTAAATGCAGCGGGTGAATTTGAAATTTATACCAGGCTGGAAGCTGGAAAAGCCTATTACTTTACTGATCGTAATAATGGCACTCCACGCATTTTCTATTCGGATAACGGCAGCTCGTTAAAAGAGGCTACAGAAACCGGCGCTATTACTGCTTCAAAAACGGCTGTATATCGCATCAACCTCGATTTCAATACCGCCACTATTGCCTATACGGAGATCACTTCAATCGGCATCTTTTTCAGTCCGGAGAACAGGGTATTATTTAACCTGCCTTACCAGGGCAAAGGCATTTGGCGGGGCACCGGAGTAGTAACTTTCAGGCAGGAATCATGGGGACGTGATGAGCGTTATAAATTCCAGATGCAAACCGTTGCTAATGGCGCCAATGTAGTTGCACAGTTAGGCACTGTAACAGGTACAGATAGTCCGCCTACAGCATCTTCCCCTGCCTCCTACTACTATTTAAGAGTGTTGCCTAATGTTTCCCAATGGGACGATAAGTGGAAGTTTATGCCTGCAGTAGACGGCAAATCTACAACCATTAGTATCATCATGCAGGGCACAGCTCCTTATACTCATTCTGTACAAGTAAACTAATTATAAGATGAGGAATAATATATTAATCATATCACTCCTGACCTGCTTCTTTTTTCCTGCGAGAAGTTCAAGGATGTATATACTTACGGAGAGGGTGAAAACATCAACTGGAACGCCGCAGCCGATAGTGCGACCAATGCCCTTATTACCCAATTCTGGAATGAGCAAGGCTATTTCAATTATGGCAGTAATGGTACAGATAATGGCTTTCAGTACTGGCCCAATGCCCATGCCATGGATGTTCTGATAGATGCTTTCATCCGCAGCAATGATACGCGATTCAACAGCTATTTCGACAAATGGTTTACCGGCATCAAAAGTAAAAATGGCAACACCTACTATAACGTCTTTTACGATGATATGGAATGGAATGCACTTACATTTTTACGTATGTATGACCTAACCAAACAGGAGAAATACCTGACGGCTACGAAAGACCTTTGGAATGACATCATCAAAGGCTGGAATGAGCAATTCGCCCAGGGTGGTATTGCATGGCGAAAGGATATGTTGTATAGTAAAAATGCCTGCTCTAATGGTCCTGCAGCTATTCTTGCCGCCAGGTTGTATAATACCACCAAGGATGAAGCCTATAAAACCTGGGCCATTAAAATATACGAGTGGGAGAAGAATACTTTGTACGAATGGGCTACCGGCGGTATCTATGATAATATCAACGGAGAAAGCGGTGCTATTAATAAAGTAGTGCTCACTTACAATACCGGTACTTTTATAGGTGCCGCGGTAGAGCTGCATAAAATAACCGGCGATGCCGCCTACCTGAACGATGCGCAGAAATGTGCCAATTACACCATTACCAAGTGTATCGATTCGGGTAATAATGTATTGCGTGATGAAGGGACCGGCGATAATGCTCTGTTCAAAGGCATCTTTATCCGCTACTATTTAATGCTGATACAGGAACCAGGGTTGAACGAAGATTACAAGAAAAAATTCATCAACTTCTTCAACAACAATGCGACTAATGTATGGACCAAGGCCACTTTTAAGAACTCGCTGTTATTTGGTCCTTCATGGATTGCGCCGCCAGCAGGTGAAGCGCAACTCACAGCTCAATCAAGCGCTTGTATGATGATAGAAGCCAAAGCGGCATTTGAAAAAGCAGGCATTCAATAACAGATGTAAGTTTTTCGACACTGACAAGAACCATACTCCGGGACCGTATCCGGAGACAAGAAAGAGGCCGGTTGGCCTCTTTCTGATTTTACTCATCTAACCGCAAAGGCGCGAGGTATAATACGAATAATATCTTAGCGCTTCTTTGCGTATTCGTGCCTTAGCGGTTAGTAATCTGAGATAATGTCCAATAAACAAAAGTTTCAATACTACGCCACACCACTACTTCGATACAGAGAACGGTAAATCCCCATCGCTTACCCCTCTTTTATAATTAGGGGCAGCGCTCATTTGCAGATTAAACTCACCACCTTTAATAATATCACCATAAGTAAGATAGTTTTTGCTATACACCTTATTATTCAAACGGGCATCTGTTATATAAACATTCTGACTGTTATTGCTCTTAGCATTGATCACAAACTTTTTCCCATTCTCCAAAGAGATTGTTATCTTTTTAAACATGGGGCTACCTAATACATATTGATCGGTGCCCGGACAAACACTGTAAAAACCCAACGCGCTTAGTACATACCAGGATGAGGTTTGCCCCTGGTCTTCATCGCCGGGGTAACCGTTCTCAGTGGCATTATACAGCTTGCTCATCACTTCCCGGTGCGCTGCTGCGATTTCCAGGGTTGGCGCGCATAATTGTATAAATAAGGCATGTGTTGTATAGGTTGATTGCCATGTGCATACTGTCCCATATTGGCCATTACCATCTCAGTCATTTCATGGATCATAAACCCGTAAGTGCCTACATTCACTGTGTTTGGAACTGTAAATACAGAATCCAGTTTAGCACAGAACTTTTCATCGCCACCCACGAGGTTGATCAAACCGTTCATATCATGAAATACTGACCAAACCCAATGCCAGGCATTACCTTCAGTAAAAGGTCCGCCCCATTCTACCGGATCAAAATTATTACCCCAGTTCCCTTTCCTATCTTTCGCACGCATGAATAGTGTAGCCGGATCAAATACATTTTTATAGTTGAACATCTTCTGCCCAAAACTGTCCTGGTATTTTTTATTATTTACGGCTTTGGCTAAAGCATAGCCACAGAAATCATTGTAGGCATATTCCAACGTTTTGGCCGTAGCTTCTCTTACTTCGGGGTAGGGAACATAGCCAATGCTGTTGTAATCTTTAAAGCCGTCCCGGCCATTGGCTGGTCCCCAGGGCCCTTTATTATTGGCTTCGTGATAATAAGCATCCAAAGCTCTTTGCGGATCGAAAGTACGCAGGCCCTTTGCCCATGCATCTGCTAATAAGGAGATAGCATGATTGCCCACCATGCTACCTTGCTCGTTGGGAAAAGACCAGGAAGGCAGCCAGCCACATTGTTCCTGCGCATTGAGCAAAGCCTGCATATAGCGGCCATGCTGCGTTGGATACATTAAAACATTTAAAGGAAACTGCGCCCTGAAAGTGTCCCAGAATCCTGTATCCGTAAACATATAGCCTTCGTGAACCTTACCATCATAAGGACTGAAATAATAAGGTTTCCCGTTTTTATCGATTTCATAGAAGGCGCGGGAAAACAAACTGGCCCTGAAAAAGCAGGAATAAAAAGTAGCTTTATCTTCTTCAGAGTCGCCTTCTACTAAAATTCTTTTGAGATGCTGATTCCAGACCTTCTCCGCCCTGTCTTTAGTTGCTTCCAGTTTTTTATCAGCCCCTAATTCTTTTTGCAAGGTTAACTGAGCCTGTTCGATACTGATATAAGAGGACGCTGTCTTAACCTGTACTTTTACTCCGGGTTTAAATTCAATATAAGCACCTCTGCCCTTCCCTTCTGCTTTTTTGCTACCTGCCTCGACGCTATTCTTTTCATTCTCCCAGGTACCATAGGCTGTAAAAGGCTGATCGAAATACAATACGAAATGATTCTTCCAGCCGCGCTGAAAACCATGTCCGTTGTTTACAAAGCCGGTGATCATTTGTTGCTCAGGAAAAATCTCTACGCCACTTAGGCCGGTATAGCCATCCAATACCAGGTAAGCCTTTCTACCTTGTGGAAAATTAAAACGCAAATGCGCCCCCTTTCCGAGGGAGCCATTTCTGTAGTAATGTTATTATCAAACTGTACTTTATAATAATGAGGTTTACCTATTTCATTTTCATGCCTGAACTCCAATGCCCGCTCATCTTCGTTCACTTTTAAATTATCCACTACAGGCATCAACGAAAAAACAGCATAGTCGTTGGACCAGGAACTACATTGATGCGCCTGTTGAAATCCACGTATTTTCTTTTTGCTATACTGATACTTCCAACCATCACCATTCTTGCCGGTTTGCGGCGTCCAGGTATGCATGGCAAAAGGCAATGCCGTAGTAGGATAAGTATTACCTCTTGTTAATTCGAAACTAGAATTCGTTCCCTGTAAGGTATTTACATACTTCACCAGGTCCTGCGACTTTGAAGTTGCTGATATTATTAAACAAAACAATGCTATTATATATTGGATCCTGATCATGCTTTATAATTTAGAATATTTGACATATTATACTACTGAACTTTTTTTAATTTTCGTAAATGATTTTTTTCTACCAATATCTAGCCCTCCGGGAAAGTATATTTGTAACAACACTGCTGAACCAGTTCGTTAGAGCCCTGTAAGGACAGGACATTGGAAAGTTTAAACAGATTCGTTAATTTCATTGGCATAGTAACAACTATAATACGAAAAATCGTTTTAGCTTACCAAAGCTACATAAAGAAAATCACCTGGCAAATCAGCCGGCTACGAAATGTTACAACCGAAATTGTTCTCCGGGAAAGCAAAGACAGATGTGGAACTCTAGTGCTGTAACCCTTTCCGAAGCTGCGACAGGTACATTAAGATTAAATGCACACTGATTAATTTGTGGACAGCCACACCTGGTAGGCTGTTTTTCCCTTCCGGTTACCCACGGTGTAGTAGGGGATTGCAGAGAAATGTTTACCGGTTTTATCGGTGAGGGATATCGTATTAACACCATTCAGCAGGTTCGCGTCAAACTGTACTTGCATCTTCCCTTCTACAGAAAACTGCAAGGAGTTCAACACCGATTGATTATCTTCCTCCAGGCAATACACGAGAGGGCCGGAAGCGACTGCCATTTTCTGTCGCAGATCTTTTACCGCATAATTGGCTTCAATAATCCTTGGTTCAACAGGCAATACCAGTTCAATATGATCTCCGTTTTTCCATAGCTGGTCTAGCAGAACATATCCTTTATCCACGTTTAGTTTACGGATTTTGCCATTAACGCGCAGTAGTACCGTTTCCTTTACGCCAGATGTATATAAATCAAACGGGTTCTCCTTTCCTTTAGCCCAAGCCGGAATTCTTATATGTACGGGAAGTTTTTGGGGCCTGTTAGTTTCAATTGTTAAAACAACTTTCCCTTTCCATGGATACTCCGTTTCCTGCCTGATCAACAAATGATCATTATTATTCAATTGGAGCTTTACCTCTCCGCCAACAAATAAATTAACATACAATTGCTCATTAGCTATTGAATAAATATAGTCGGGCAGCTCAGAAGTAATCTTAAGAAACATGGGTGGACAACAGGGACATTCATGCCAGTCCCATCTTTTATGCCCCTGTGCATTTAACGGGTTTTGATACGTATAGTTATCTCCTGAAAGCGAAATGCCGGTGAGCAAACTATTGTACAATACTCTTTCAAGTTCATCGATGTATTTCCCATCCTGTGTCAGATCAAACATCCGCTTATGAAAATAACCCGACCCTACCGCAGCGCAGGTTTCCAGATAGGCATCCGTTGGCAGATAATAGTCCGCGCCAAATTTCTCGTCAAAATGTATGGCTCCTACTCCGCCAGTGATAAACATTTTCTTACCTACCATATTATTCCACCATCGATGTAGCGTCTGTAAATATCTGCTATCCCTATTCTCGCTCGCCGCAGCAGCCATACCCGTAGCTAATAAGGTAGCCCTTACTGCATGTCCTTCTATCGTAGGCATTTGAAACACAGATACCGAATCCTGCGCATAATTACCCCAGGTTGGCCTGCTATTAACCAGCTTAGCTTGATTTTTGTACTCTTGATCCATTTTTCGGAAGCTTCATTTCCCCAGGCAGCCCATAGCGGAAACCCGGAATGGTTTCCCCGGTTTTCTATCCAGAAGGTTGCCAATTGGTAATAATTATTTTCGGCTACCGTTGCATCCAGCTTTTTCTTTAAATCCGGCTCTGCTTTAAAAAGCCAGTATAGTTTCATCATGGCTTCTTCGGGACCGGCATGTGCGGGGACAATATTTTTTTGGGAGCTGCTCCCATAGTGTTAGCCATCAGGTTGGCCATTTTTACAGCAACGGAAAGCAACTTTATTTTACCGGTAGCTTTATAATAATGCACACCCGCTTCTACGAGCATTCCGGCATTATATACATCGTGCTGCCAGCGTAAGAACCCGCCATTCCCACCCCATTCATGGCCTGGTTCTACGAGCTGCGTATAGGTATTGATATAATGATCCGGTCTTACATTTTGAGCCCTTTCGATAGCATCGATGTAATGATCTATCCTGGATTCCAGTTTAGGATCGGGTATATGTTTGAGATAGTCCGATGCACCTCTTATTGTTTCATACACCAGGCCATCAAACCAGGGAAAACCTGCATGTTTGCCCGTATTTATCTTTCCTTTAGCAACATCATCAAAATTTAGGAAAGCATTGTTCTTAGTTTGTTCTTCAACGTCGGTCTTGTACTTGCCTTCAAATTTATTAAACACATCATTAATCGTTTTAAACGCCCATAATTGCATTTTGGGTTTCCAGAAACGATCATTGATAGTAACCTTTTTCACCCGCATTCTTTGGGTGTGTTGCTGTTGAGCCTGTAGCATACAACAGCAACACATTAAGCCCAAACTGATCATGCCGGTAATTATAAAAGCTTTCATGCTTTGCACTCTGAGATGATGACTTTCGATGTCCTATTTTTTATTCAATTTCATATCCAGTACTTTCATCCAATATCCGCCAATTACACTTCTCGCCTGGAAGCCCACTTGTTTACCGTCGGTGGTTTCATGCCAATCGCCTAGTGGCACTCTGGTAGGCGTTTCAACCGCGTATTTATAAACAGGTTTTACCAGGGCTTGAAAGTCACTATCACTACCGGTAAGGCATGCTGTCCATAAGATCCAGTCGCTTTTGGTATAAGTCTTACGGCTATCCAGAGGTAACCCGTATTTATTCTGGTGAGCCAGATAGAACTTCATTTCTTTCTGAAACACTTCTTCGGGGAAAATATTAAACTTTAATACTTTATCCCAAATTACATTGTACTTCTGGCTCCAGGTTCCTTTTTCTCAAATGCCAAAGTATAATGATCACCATCTGCAGCCAGCTCCATCCATTTAGGAACCATGGCAACTGCTATATTATGATACTTGTTGTATACATCATCCTTACCTAACATTTTTGCCAACATAGCATAGCTTTCAATGCCCATAATAGCTTTTAAGGATAGGTTAGAATTACGTGCCAGGTGGCCTGCAAAGTCATCCGTGCATAATTGGTTTGCAGGATCAAAACCGTCTTTAACCAGGTAATCTGTCCATATAGTCAAGGTTTTCCAATGCTTTTTAGCATAGTCTGCATTGCCTTCTGCTTTTGCGATTGCCGCTGCCAGTATCACCATATTACCCGACTCTTCTACAGGCATGTCTTCCCCATATACCTGACCGTTCGCTAAAGGATAAGTACCCAGATCATGTGCTGCGAAAGGTTTTTTCCATTTTCCGCTTTCGCTGTAGTAAAAGATGCCATTCATCATTCCCTTTTCCAAATCAGGATTATACACCAGGAACAAAGGTGCTGAAGGGTAAGTAAGATCTACGGTATTGATACAACCATTACTGTAATTTTCTTTAGAAAGCCACAACAATTCTCCCTGCGGGCTTTGAACCAGCTTATGTGCAGATATGGTTTGCCTGTAGCTGATTTCGCACAGCTTTGCATAATCGGCACCACCTGCTTTTAATGCATCATTGTAAATGGTTTTATCCGTAGCATTGCATTTTGCGATAGTAGCAGCATAATCTGCATTAGCTGCCTGCAATTGCGCATCAATTGTAGTATTGTTATCCTTGTTCCACCAGGGACGCAGGTTTTTCCCAAAATACTGGATCGCCCATATATCATCATAAGCCAATAACAATTTAGAGCTGGCTGTTTTAGATGTATTTAATTGTAGTATCGTACTCAGTTGTAATTGCTTTCCTTTCTGATCTACTGTTACAGGAGCTTTGGCCGCTTTATTGAATACGTTTAAAGACAATTCATCGGAACCTGCAATAAACTGCTGGTGTTAGCACCATAAGGCACAGCAACATGTATATAACCCCAGTCGATACGCAGATCGTCGCCTTTTTTGCTAATATAGGCTGTGCAACGGTTCCTGCTTTTAATACAGACAAACCACCCGAGCTATATTTTTTGCAGCCACTTCCTGTGCCGGTGTATTTACAGCCAGATTCGTTGATGTGTTAAATAAGACTTCCACATTTCTGGCACGTCCGTCTTTAGATGTAGCAGTGAAGGTTACATAAGACACCGGACGAGCCATGAGATCAACATCCGTTAATATCAATGGAGACGCAAAGCTTACCTTCAGATCAACTGGTCCGCAAGTAAAATCATAAATAGTTTGTGTAGCCTTAACGTCAACATTATTCTGAACGGCATTTAACACATTTTTGGTAGCAACGGTCTGTTCTTCTTTTACCAATCCAAAATCCAGGTGGCGGCCACCGGCTGTATTTTTGATATGTATCGCCAAAACATTTTTACCTGCTTTCAGGATAGTTGAGGCATTTTTGATGGGAATATAAATGTATTTATGCACCCATCCGCTGGTATTGTATATTTCAGTACCATTGAGGTAAACTGCTACATTATCGTCATGATTGAGCTTTAAGTAAACATCTTCTTCCTTATTGTTAAGCATAGTAAATTCTCTTCTTACCCAAAGATCATCAGAACGCCATGCTGTTTTAAAATTCCCTGCTTCATCACCAAATGGAGCGGCGCCCGACTTCCAGCCACTTTCGTTATAACCTATTTGCTGCCAGTCTTCAGCCGGTTTACTTTCAGTGTACTTTACCGAAAAAGTTTTATCTTCTGACGCAGGTAATAAAACCTTATAAGCTTTGGTTTCCTTTCCCAGGAAACGATACACTTTGTTATCCACTTTAACAAAGCCGGTTAGCGATTGATCAGCACCCGTCCAGTGTTTGGTAGGTGATGCAGTTGCATCATCGGTCACAGACCAGATACTGAAATAGGGATCATGGGTTATCAACGGATAAGCAGGGGCTTTTCTGTTTTGGCTGTTACCTGCCAGGAAAGAAAAAATAAGAACGAGAACACTTAAGGACTTTAAACAATACTTAATCATTGAAAGATTTTTATATTTTATCTGAAAGAAACTTATATGCAATTAATGAGCTGGTCAATGAGAACAACATGCTAAGCTAAAACACCCAACTACTTAAGGGAGGCATCACAATTAACAGCCCGATATCATTGTCTGTTAAAAATTCAAACCTCAACACTACAAGCACTATGTACATCCAAGCATCGTTGCAATCATTTCCATCTGGCCTGTAAATAATCTATATTTTTACAGATGAATTATATGCGTTGTAAAGGTAAACCATACTTACAAAAACGATTTTTCAATTTGTCTCAAAAATTATTCGTTTTGTCCCATTTTCTTATGTTACTCTTTAAACTGCAGCTACAAATGTATCATGTGTTGAAAGGTCAGAAACTCTAATAAGAATTTATAAAAGTTGTTCCAACTACTTCACCCTTTTATAAACTTCCTGGCCGCTCAGATCGTTGAGCCGCCACTTCATCAAAAAAGTATCCGGGTCCAAAAACCTGAATATAATCCTGCCTTCTTTTATGGAGGCAGGCACTGCCAAATGTTTTTCTAGTTTTTCCGTATAGGTAGAATCAGAGGTAAGTTCTATCGTTCCCCTTGATAGCTCTATATATTTGCTATCAGCATAAATAATGTGCCTGAAATTGCCTTGTCTGTCGTATATCTTAAAATCATTCGTTCGCGGTGGGGAAAATTCCCCGGCAACATGTCCTGTACTCTGCATCGTTACCTGCCAAATTCCTTCAAACAGAGCTGGCCCCGTCTTTATCTTTTGCGCTGGAGCGCACAACCATACCGACACACACAAGCTCGTTAAAAAGTACGTATCATAATAGGGTATTTAGTTTTACAGCCTTTCATTTCTTAGTTAGGTAGCAGTGATTGTAAAGCTACCACTGGATTGCCTGGTCCTCATCCGGTATCTGCGTATTGATTCTTCTTTCCATAATTAATGATCCCCGAACCGTGTAATCTATGGACGAATTGGCGGCAGAAGTATAATCAGTGAAGTTGTAATCAATATTATTAACGGTAACGTATCGATGAACTAGATAGGGCTGAACAGCATCTTTAACATCTTCCACAGAAAAATAAATCTTCTGGTTTACCTTGAATTTCATCAAAGGATTGTCAGACGTAAGCGTAACCTCCCTGGTCTGCTCATTAAAATGCACATATATTTTATAGTTCTTTCTATCCATCTTATTCTCATCTACGGTACCGGCATACAAAAAGACTGAGTTTTCATCGACAACATAAGCGTCTACCTCACTTTTAACAATAGCAGCCCCGCTTTCCTCACCTTTCAAATACACTTTAAGGGCAGTACCGCTGTATGTCCCGGAAAAATTATTAAACGGCACTATTCTCAATAAAGCTTTGGAGAAATTTCTTCTCGGATTGGGTGTATACTCACTGGAAGGCTTAATTGTTAAGGGTAGGATCCATTTATCTGCTAAATCAATATTATTGAGGGAGAACCCAATGGTGATATTATTTGTATTCACATCCTTAGGTATTGAAACGTTGTCCGGCATTTTAAAATACTGACTTACCAATTCCCTATAGTAAAGGTCTGTTCTGTTTTGAAAATTTGCTTCATTAAAGGCTTTGAGGGTATCGGAGTCTACCCCGACCTGAACCACCAAATCCTTATCATTATTTGTTGTGCCGCTAACTATAACAGGTAACTGATAATTTACAGTTCCGTTTGGTTTATAGCGAATATATAAAGGTGTGACATTGTCTTCATTTAAAGGCGCCTTAAACGATACATAATGTTCAAATTGTTCGGCAACCCACTCCTTATTGCAGGCAATACACCCGAAAACAAAAAGAATGGATAATAACGCAGCTATCTTTTTCATCCGTAAATATTTTATTGATTGTAATCGAATGGAAGTTATTAAGTGTGTAATAAGTTCCGATTATTTATAAGTTTGCCAGCCGGGGTTTTGTGTCAAACGACTATCCCGCCTCAATTCGTCAATTGCAATAGGCCAAAAATACATTTTGGGTGCAAAAGTGCTTTGCAACGCAAAAGCTGCTACCGGCTGATGAAATAAATCTCTTTGACTTGCAGTCATAAGGGTATTATAACCATATATTGGGAGGGCCAGCTCTGTGGCAGCATCTTCCCATCTGCGCAGATCATAATAACGTTCCTGCTCACCCAACAATTCTATTTGACGTTCACGTTTTATGGCAGCTCTCAATTGCGTAACGTTTCCATAAGTGGCTTCGGAATAGTCGGGCAAACCTGCTCTTATTCTAATAGGCCTTATTCCTTTACGCATCTCGCCTATATTTTTCGATATGGAATAAACAGTTGAACTATCCCAACTAGGTATACTAAATGACCCATTTATTTCATTTAATGATTCGGCATATGCCAGTAATATATCGGCATAACGAATAGCTGGCTCATACTTAGGTACAACTTTAGCTATGCTTCCATTTTCATAAGTATCCATGGGATTTACATATTTCATAACCCCGATACCGGTTCTTAACCAAAACATCGTATTAGTATAACCGTTACCCGAACCACGATAATAGAAAACCTGTTTCTCCCTGTTGTTTACCTGCGACTCATTAGTGAGGTGCCATACACTGCCATTATAGCCAACTGAAGCATAGAACCTAGGCTCCCTGTTCGCAAATTGCAAGGATACACCAGAAGCCAGCGGCTTATATTTTCCATTTTTAACATCATCGTCTGTTACAAAGCCACCTACCCGCTGGCTGCCATCCCCTCTTCCATACTGTATGTCTTTACCTGGAACATTAGAACCATCGCTCATATAATAAGCATCACACTGTTTTAGCGTCAAACCATGTGTATTCCATCCAGAAGCAATACGAGGCAATTGGTGCACTACCATTACATTAATACCTTCAGAGGATTGATTCTGCCCGCGCGTGAAAATGAGCTCAGGGTTTGAGGAAGCAGGCACTTCACCATCAAATAAGGCGCGGTAAGAATCAAACGGGTCAATATTCGCCCATCCTTCCGGCCAGGGCTTATCCGAAAACTCAGCATTGTAAGGTGGCGCTATTGTAGCGGGGTGCGTAATGGTACCCGACGACTTAGATGGGGAAACGAATAAGGAATAAACGCCCAGCTGCATCACATCTTTTGCTGCAGCGGCGGCCCTTGCCCATTTTTGCTCATCGTAAACAATCGATAGCAGCGGATTACCTTTATCATCTACCAATTTTGTTTTGTAATCCATACTTATTTTTCCTCCATTCATCAAAGGGCTTGCTGCATACAAAAACACTTTAGCACGGGTTGCCAATGCTGCGCCTTTGGTGGGTCTTGCCACATCCAATTGTCCACGATTTTGTGGTAGGTTCTTTGCCGCAAGTACCATTTCCCTTCCAATATACTCGGCGCATTGATCATAAGAGTTCCTCGGTAACGCTAAATCAGCATAACTCTCAGTATAATCTATTCCATTATCGGGGAGGATCGGAACAGGGCCATACTTTCTTAACAAAAGCCAGTAATAGTAGGCACGTACAAACCGGGCCTGTGCCTTATAATCTGCTTTCTTATCCGCGCTTATTGCAGTTGATTGGTCAATATTTTGTATAAATATTGAGGCGCTTCTGATCCCCTGGTAGCATGGTATCCAGGACTGTACATCGCCTTCTTTATAATTGCCAAGACTAAATTTGTTATAGTCTAAGGAATTGGCATTTTGTGGGTCATATGCTCCATCCCTGTCTCCATAATACATATCATCACCAAAGTTAAATGGCTGGAAGCCTTTACTTCCCACATCCGCGTTTATGCCGGTCAGATATGAGTAGGAGTTTGCAAGCCATTCCTCAATATACACTTCGTTGTTAAATGACTTTTCTAAGGTCAACCGATCTTTAAAAAACTGGTCATTATCAAGATATTTTTTACAGGAAATGAATAGCGTCACCACTACTATAAAGATGGATATGCTTGTTATTTTTTTCATCTGGACAATTTTATATTTATTATCTGTTAGATGGAAGTAGCCAATAGTTATCAATTTGAATACGCAGCGGAGTATTGGCTCATTTCATCAAAATACATTTTATGCTATAAGCCGATTGTTAACCCCACAGTTACTGACCTGGGTAAAGGATAAGTTTCCCCCTAGGGTCTGCAGTTTCCGGATCCCACAAATCGAAAGGCGCCCAGGTTAATATATTGGTGCCAATACAATACAAGCGAACGCTGCTCATATGAATTTTATTAAGCATTACTTTAGGAAGTGTATAGCCAATATCTACGTTTTTGAGCCTTAAATATGCCCCGTCGCGTAACCAATAAGTGGAGCCCCGATAGTTATTACTGTTTCCATTGTAACTTAACCTGGGATAAGGGGCGTTAGGATTTTCGGTTGCGGGATCTCCGGAAATATCTGCCGATATCCATCTATTCTCAACCATGCCTTTAAGAATGTTACCCCATTCGCCTTCGCTAAATGCATAAACTGTTTTTCCATATATAAAGAAACTGGACGAACCAGCCCCCTGAAACCGTAAGCCCAGATCTAAGCCTTTCCAACTAGCAGACGCTGCCATACCATATATTAAATTAGGGGTACTGGTAGAGCCAATGGCAACGATGTCATCATTATTAATGATACCGTCTCCATTTACATCTTTATACTTTATATCTCCCGGCTGATAGGCTCCAAAAGTTTGCGTGGGGCTATTGCGAATTTCCTCGTAATCTTTAAACAGACCCAGGGCAACTAAACCGGTTGTTTGATTAACCCGATAGCCTTTCTGCATCTGATAAGCATACACGCTTTGCTGCTCGTCCCGTTCCATTATCTCATTTTTACTATAGGTGAGGTTACCGCGAAGGGTTACATTAACGCTATTAAAGTTTCGCTGTATTTTTACACTCCCGTCTATACCTTTAGAACGAACCGCGCCTACATTTGCACTGGGTGTACTTGTAAGGCCAACATAGCCAGGCAAAAAGTTTCTCGGCATATAAATTCCCGTACGTTCATCCTGAAAGACATCTACAATCAATGAAAAAGCATCTTTCCAAAGCGACAAATCCAAACCAATATCTTGCTTAGTCGCCACTTCCCAGGTCACGAATGGTGAGGCCACCTGTGAAAATCCCAATCCTCCAAACCTTCTATTGGTGCCAAACTCTGCCCAGTCGTAGCCACCAACGGGGTTGTTGTTAGCATCTTTAAATTCAGTTATTGAATATAAATACGGGAACCTGTTATTCCCTAAATTATCGTTACCGGCCCTACCATAAGAGTAGCGAACTTTAAAAAATTAACCCACTGCCAATTTTCTTTAATAAAATTTTCTTCGCCGATATTCCAGGCAACCGAACCGGAGGGGAATAAACCATACTGATGCCCTGCTGCGAAATTTTCAGATCCGGTATAACCAAAATTGAAATTTGCGTAATATTTATTTCTCCAGTTATAGGCGGCCTGTCCTGCAATCCCCTGGTTCTTTTTTGCCATTCCCATCTTTATATCGGTTCCCAAATTCTGCGTAAATGTATTAGCTTCACGTGTGAACCTCGCATCCAGATTTATGTTATGATTATTTTTTATTGATCGGAAATAGCTCAGCAAACCAATGATAAAATCCCTGCGGCTACCTCCAGAACTACTGGTCTGCGCCAGCTCCCTGGGCCCGGAAATATTGGTAAAAACCAGATTGCCGTTAATATCTCTCAATCGTTGCGCTCTCCATTGTTCCGGCCATTTACGGCGTTCGATGGTACTTGAATTGTAGGTATCATAACCATAACTTCCTTCAAATTTCAACCCTCTTGTAATAAAGCTCAGATCCTGATTTACCGTTAGGTTTGTCTGAATGTTATTTTCCCAGGTTTCATTAAAACCAGTCTGGGTAGCAGCTACCCAAGGATTAGTTTGATTACCTGTACCTACAGCAGGAACATATCCATTAGAATAAAAAATTGGTGTGCGAACGGGAGTATATCCAAATAATTCTCCCCATATATCATTATCGCCCAAACCAGGACTGTTCCTTTTTCTCAGGGAGCCCGATACGCCTAATTTCAGTACAGTTGTTCTTGTTACATTCACATCAGTATTTAGCCGGTATGTCCACCTTTTAAAATCGGCATTTGTATTATAGTCATTTTTTATTGACTGGTCTGTTTTATACATGCCTTTTTCGTCTAAAAAGCCAAGGGAGACAAAGTACCGGGCTGTAGTACCGCCACCATCCAGCCTGAGATTCGCATTGTATGTCGGGGCGCCATCCTTTAATATTTGGTTCGTCCAATCTACGTTTGGGTACAAATCCGGATCAAGACCTAAACGGAACAGTTCCAGTTCCACAGGACTATATATGGGCGCACGGTTTCTTGTTATTTGCGCTTCATTGATTAAACTGGCATAGGTGTTACCATCAACAAATTCGGGCGTTATAGTGCGGGCGTTATAAGAGGATTCCACTTTGACATTTATGTTGGTTTTGCCAACACCTCCGTGTTTTGTGGTTATCAACACAACACCATTGGCACCTTTGGATCCATACATCGCCGTGGCAGAAGCATCTTTAAGTACCGAGATTGACTTAATATCATCAATGCTAACTTCGTTAATATCCCTCTCAAATCCATCTATCAGCACTAAAGCGCCATTACTGGCACCAAAGGTAGAGATACCTCTGATCCAAAAATTCGAAATATCTTTTCCGGGCTGACCGGAAGTTTGCATAGCCATAATGCCGGGAACATTACCTGCAAAGGAATTTACGATACTCGCACTGGGAGATGTTTTTCCAATCGCTTCCATATCAACTGTTGTGATCGCTCCGGTAACGTTACTTTTCTTCTGAATACCAACTGCCGTAACTACAACTTCGTCCATTGAATTATTGCTTGACTTCTGCATCAACACATCGACAGTATCCTGGTTAGTAATCTGTACTTGTACGGTGTCGTAGCCCACTGACGAAAACAACAGCTTGTGGTATACTTCAACTTTTATGGAGTAGGCCCCTCTTTTGTTGAAAAGGTACCTAATCCAGCTGTGTTAATTACAGAGACGCTTACTCCCGACAAAGGCTCACCGCTTTCTTTATCTCTAATTTTTCCATAAACTGTCATTCGGTTGTTTTGGGAAAATGCACCCATAGTGGCAAAAAGCAGCAGGAAAAAAGCTAACGCTTTTCTCATTAACGATATCCTCATAGCAATAATATTTTAGTTTTCTAGTGAAATTTTTCGGATACAATGATTTTCAACATCACCCACATAGAACGCCTTATTTGTTGCGTCATAAGCCAAACCTTTGGGTTGATCAAACCTGGCTTCTGTGCGAAGCCCGCCATTAATAAGGCCATACGGATTAGAATTAATACTGGAACTGCCTCTTCCCGCAAAAGTGGTAACCTTTCCTTCGGGTGTCAGTATGCGGATATCATGATTGTGCTGTTCGGTAAAATAAAAATCATACTCATCTTTTTTACCTGCATAGTCTGGATTTTTTACAAATACCCCTGGTACGGATTTCTCAACCTGGCCTGTGTGCCTACAGCATCAACCCACTCCGGGGTTCGCGGTTGCCCGCAAACAACGTAAGGTGTTGTAAAAGTTTTGTTACCCCAGTCATAATCCGTTCTTAATATATAATGCTGGTTGATGACGATGATATAAGCATAGTCTCCGGTTGGCGCAATATTTATATTGAACTCCCAGTCGTTGTCCTGGATTAAAAACAGCAGCTGGTAATCTTTAATACCAAGATTAGTACCAGCTATATAACTGTTCAGGTCAAACCTGTAAAACTGCCCCTTTTCGTAGCTGTTAAAATAAAGTTCACCATTTATAGGATGTACAGATGCTCCGTTACATTGCTTATAGGATGTGATGACTTTGGGATCTTTAAAACCGCTTGCCCTTGATAAGATAGAAGCAGATTTGCCATTCACGTCACCCTGGTCATCAGCAATAATCATATAATTTTTGTCCAGCGAAAAATCAATTGTCCTGATGCGATTCCAGCCACCCAAGCCCCTTGTAATTGGTGTTGTAACTACACTGTCTTTAAAATTCAACAGCCTTACATCGCCCCCATCCTGTCCCATATATAACATACCAGGGGTCTTAGGATCGAAGGTTAGCCACGAAGGGTTTAAAAAACCACCACAATCGGCAAAAGTTCCGTCTTTTATATTGTAGTTCCCCCTTTCATCTTCTTTGCCGGCCAGGGTAGTTACCACCATCCTTTTTGATAATTGAAAACTTCACTCGCTCCGGCAAGCTGCTGATTGGCATTCGTTCCAACTTTAACTTCTATTTCACCTGTATATGCCCTGTCTGGAATAATACAGTATATGGCTTCGTCCTGCACACTAATCACAGTGGCTCGTTTACCGCCTATCGTTACAGATACGATGGATTTGTCATTTCCAAAGTTTTTTCCATAAATGACAAATTGTTGTCCGCCACCTCCGGTTTTCGGGAAGAAATCCATTACAGCCACCTTTTCGGATGGATCGTACGCTTTAGATTCGTTGGGTGCAGCATCTTTTTTGCAGGCAAACGCAATAAAAGATATAACTAGCATCGCCCATAAGCACTTAAAATGCAATAAGACATTTCGTTTCATATGACAGTTGTTTATTAATACAATTTTAAAACCTATCCTCCCGCAGCTTTGCAGGCTTCTTAGCGCGCCTATCACTCCCGTTACCAAACAGGCGCTGTTGGATCAGTTTATGGATCTTAAAGTTTGCAGATTTTTAAAGCATCGTTGCTGGCATCTGTTATGCTTCTTTCACAATGGCCAATTCTGGTTTAAATCAAATTCATCATCTGGCAAACAGGGGTAAAGATATTCTACTATAGCAAAAACGATTTTTCATTTTGTCTCAAAATATCATCAAATTGTACCAATTTTGGAACATATTGTAATTACTGCCTGATGATGAGATTTTTTATCCCGATTTTGTTTGCCTGCCTTTACAGCACTGCCGGCTTAAAAGCACAACCATTTTACTTCAGACATTATGAAGTGGAAGATGGCCTGTCCAATAACACCGTAATTGCAGCTTTGCAGGACAGCCATGGCTTTATCTGGCTGGGCACTTCGGAGGGTTTGAACCGGTTTGACGGGAATAATTTTAAGGTATACCGCCACCAGGCAAACAAAAAGCATAGCCTCAAAAGCAATTCGGTATACTGTCTTTACGAAGACAAGAAAGACCGCATATGGGTGGGTACCGAAAAAGGCATTGCTTTGTATAATATAGACCTTGATCAATTTCAACATCCGTTTTCGATGGAAGACGGACCGGTACGAAGTATTTGCAGTGATACAGAGGGACAGCTCTGGTTTATATTCAGGGATGAGCTATTCTACTACCATTCCGCACAGAAGAAGCTATTGAAAAAATACATCCCCGGTATTGCTCAGGTATCGGTAATTACCGCAGATCCCAGGGGCGGTATCTGGGCCGGTTCCGCGGACGGCCGCATTGTTTACGTACATCATCAACAGGCAACCATCTATCCCCTCCCTTTTCATTTGCAAAATAGCATTGAAGCCATTTGCCTTTCCAAAAACAACCGCCTGCTTATCGGTTCTTCGAGGGAGGGCTTATTGGAATTTAACCTGGCTACTCAAAAAAAAAGCACCTGATCCACGAAAAAATACCGATAAGACAGTTTTCGTGCGCAACATACTCCAGGTTTCCGACACCAGTATTTTTGTAAGCACAGAAGATGGCCTGTATATCTATAACCCCGTCAACACAACATACAGGAGCCTCCATAAGGAACCGATGAATCCATTTTCGCTTTCCGACAATGCGCTATATGCCTTATGTAAGGATCGCGAAGGAGGTGTATGGATCGGCTCCTATTTCGGAGGGGTTAATTACCTGGCAAATACTGCGCTGACCTTCGAAAAGTACTTCCCCACAGCCCTCCCGCACTCCTTGAGCGGCAATGCAATTCGGGAGATTACCCGGGACCACTCGGGCCGGTTATGGATCGGATCGGAAGATGGTGGGCTTACAATGTATGATCCCTTAAAAAATATGTTTACCCGTCACATTCCAGATGTTACCAACGGGCTTTCCAGTACTAACGTGCACGGACTATTGGCAACCGGTAACCAATTACTTGTCGGAACTTTTGAGCATGGCCTTGATATTATGGATATTCCCAGCGGAAAAGTGACGTGCCATTATCGCGCTGGTCCGGGGCCTTACGACCTGAAAAGTAATTTTATCAACAAAATACTGCAAATGAACGACGGACGGATACTAATATGCACCGCACATGGTTTGTTTCAATTTGATGTAGCAAAAGGCAGATTTCATCCTGTGACAGCCCTTCCCGTTGATGCGTTTTATTCGGCCATAACCCTGGACGAAAAGGGTATTGTATGGGTAGGAACACATAATAAAGGACTGTTCTATTTCAACAATAAAGATACTGCATCTTTAAAGCTCTCTTCAGACACAGCAAACAAACTGGGGCGCACCCGCATACTGTACCTGATGCCAGACAAGAACGATCACCTTTGGGTATGCACTATTGACGGGCTTTTTAATATCGATTTAAAAAGCCATACTTTTCGATACTATAGCCAGGACGAGGGCTTACCCAGCAATATCGTTTACAGCATCATTAAAGATAACGCCGGCAATTACTGGATTCCCACATCGCACGGGCTTGCTTTGCTGGAAGAAAGTTCAAAAAGATCAAAACCTTCAGGCAATATGATGGACTACTTAATAACCAGTTTAACTACCAGTCTGCATTTAAAGACGCCGATGGCCAGATCTACCTGGGGAGTATTAAGGGCCTGATAAAATTTAATCCGGCCCAGCACCGGCCTACTCCATATATTCCTTTACTCTACATGACCGGGTTACAACAATTGGGAGCGGCGGCTTCTTCTGCCGGATCGAAAGATGATATTCCATTGATCAATAAAGGCTATATCCAGCTAGCTTATAACCAGTCAACTTTTAATATCGATTATGTAGCTCTTAATTACACAGACCCTATCAATATTGAATACGCCTATAAAATTAATAATGGAGCCTGGTTCCCAATCGGCAATAGCCGGAAGATCACTTTTACCAATTTATCGCCCGGCAGATACCAGGTAAGCGTCAGATCTACCAATAACAATGGCGAATGGATGCCTAATAAAAAGACACTATTGATTGAGATACTCCCTCCTTTCTGGAAGTCATCATTTGCTTACTTCTTCTATGTTATGCTTGCTATCACGATTATTGTTGCAGGCTTAAACTATTATGCCCGACGCCAGAAAGAGAAACAACTTTATAAAATGAATGTGTTTACATTAAATAAAGAAAAAGAACTCTACCAGTCCAAAATGGATTTTTTACCAATATCACTCACGAAATAAAAACACCACTTACCCTTATCAAACTTCCGCTGGAACGGATAACGGCTGCGCTAACGAATGCGCCACACCTGCAACAATACCTGCAAATCATGAACAGCAATACAGAGCGGCTACTGGAACTCACGCGCCAGTTACTTGATTTCAGAAAAATTGAAACAGAACATTATCACCTGTTTCTTACTGAACTGAATATATTTGCGGTAACCGAAAAACTGGTACATTCCTTCTCCCCGGCTATTGCAGAAAAAAACATCAGTTTCCATTTTACTCCTCCTTCCGGCAACATCATCATAGCTGCTGATGAAGAAGCATTGGTAAAAATCATCAGCAACCTGATCGATAACGCTATCAAGTATTGTGAGCAACAGGTTCGTATAGATTTAGAAATTGATCAAACACTAAACCTTGTAAGGTTTTATATTACCAATGACGGGGAAACGGTTCCCAAGGAAATGAGGGAGCATATTTTCGAGCCTTTTGTAAGACACTACCATAAAGGTGTGGGAGGCTCTGGCATCGGACTTTCGCTGGTTCATTCGCTGGTTCAATTGCACCAGGGAAAAATGGAATACAAGGTAGTGAACAATATGAATATTTTTTCTGTAGCTTTCCCATTGAAAATAAGCAGTGTAGATATTAACATCCCTACTAATAATGAGTCATAATAAGAAAACCATACTGATCGCAGACGACCACGAAGACATGTTGTTCATGTTATCCGATACACTTCAGCAGGACTATACCATAGTTTGCGCACGAAATGGCATCGAAGCGCTGGCGTTACTGGAAGAACATCCCGTCACCCTGGTCATCAGCGATGTAATGATGCCGGAAATGAATGGTTTTGAGCTCTGCGAAAAGATCAAATCCAATTATGAATTCAGCCATATCCCCATTATATTACTCACCGCAAAAAATACTTTGCAGTCTAAAATTGAAGGATTGGATGTTGGTGCTGACGTATATGTAGAAAAGCCTTTCTCCATGGAATTCCTGGTGGCCCAGATCAAAAGCCTTTTAATGAACCGGGACCGGCTAAAGTCTTACTTTATTAAGTCTCCAACTGCGCAGATTACCAGCATGGCTTCTAATGAAATAGATAAGTCGTTCCTGGAAACACTAGAGCGCCACATTTACGAGAACATGGCTGACACGGACCTGGACGTACCACTATTAGCCAAATGCATGAATATGAGCCGGACAAGCCTGTACCGGAAAATAAATTCTCTTTCGGATCTTTCGCCGGCGGAAATCATCAATCTTACCAGGTTAAAAAAAGCGATAGAGATATTGAGCACGAAAAACATGCGCTTAAATGAGGTAGTAGATGCTGTTGGTTATAGCTCCGTAACCCAGCTGGGAAGGAACTTTCAAAAACATTTTGGAATGACGCCATCAGAGTATATCAAAAAAACATACAAATCTGCTTAAACAGATTTGCGAACGATCAGCTCTGCCGGAAGCAGCAGTTCTTTAACAGCCGGTATTTTTGTGCGCTCATTTGCAACTTCAGATTTTCAATACCCTCCCGGGCTATTGCTGCAATGGGCTGACTGATAGATGTAATGGCCGGCGTATACAGTTTAAATATCTCGTGATCATCAAACGAGAGCACCGCTACGCGGGATGGGATTTTCCACTTCAAATCCTGCAGTACTTTAAGGCCCTGTATGGCAAGATAATTCGTTGCAAAAAAATAGCGTCAACATCCTGGTTGCGGCTAAGGAATTCTTTGATCCCCTCTTCATAGGCGTCTTCTTCTGCTGCAAAAGGGAGCTCCAGGATCAATTCAGGAAACAGGAGCTTGTGCGTTTTGGCACTTGTTTTAAACGCATCCAGGCGGTCCTGCATCTGCATCTGTTCTAATGCCGTTACTATAAAAGCTATTCTTTTATACCCTTTATCTACCAGTAGCTGTACTCCTGAGTGAATCCCATTTTTATTATCTACCAATACAGAAGGAATATCCACATCTGTAAAGTATCTATCCAATAAAACTACGGGTTTCTTTGCTTTCTTCAACTTCAGCATTTCTTCTTTCATACCACTGCTGGGCGTTACAATAAAGCCGTCTACCTGCTTGTGCAGCATTCTTATTAGTTCGGTGCCCTTTTTATCATCATTCTCCGTACTGCAATAAACAAGGCGGTATCCAACCTGGTAAGCAATATCTTCAATAGCTTTAGCAAGCGACGCAAAAATGTATTAGAGATATCCTCAACAATCAACCCGATCACATGTGTTTTACCCGTGCGTAAACTAGCGGCGGACCGGTTAGGCACGTACCCCGTTTCCTTGATAATCTTGCGGATCTTTTTGGCCATTTCTTCGCTGATACGCATTTCTTTTTCTTTGCCGTTAATAACAAAAGAAACGGTAGATGGTACAACACCGGCGATGCGGGCAATATCTTTAATGGATAATTGTTTCATATTCAGGTGATCTCTATATGGCTGTTATTTGCTTATAGTTGAGGATGCAGTTGAATTCTGTGCAATGAAAATACAACAACTCCTCCAACTCTGTCAATAATACCTTTCTTTTAAATTTGAATTTTATTAAAGGGTTCGATTGCCTCAAAATATACCTAAAAGCACATTGAAGGCAAAATCGTTTTTGTTTATTTAGTGAATATACTACATTTTGTCCCGGAAATAAACGGGCGATAACAATTTTTGAATCATGCAAAGAATACTACCCTGTTAAGTAAAGGAAAACGAATATACTATTCTCAAAAATATATCTACCTTTTCGTCCCTTTGCTCATATCTGGCTTTACACCTGACTCAACTAAAACTTACGCACCCCATTAAACTACCTGAGTGCGGTTGAACGTGTGCTGATAGTATGCGTGCTGAAGTAACCTACTGCACCTTCTTCAAAAGGGTTTAAAGGATTAGACGGCGATGCAGCCTGGCTCTGTCCCAGCGCACCCTGATCGAGGCTATACCAGTAACGATACATGAACGGAGTAATTGTTTGCAACTCAACACTTATACGATCCCCAGCCTTCAGGGTGCTTCCTCATTTTCAAAAACCAACATTTCATACACAGTCTTACGTCCATCTATCAAATGGTCATTGGTTATAAAGATACCGTTGTCCTTTTTAGTATTAACATATTGTATAAAGCGATATACATTACCCAGGCCCGGCGGATCCTGAAACTCCAGGGTTGCCACCTTTCTTGTTCTGCCAAAGAAGAGCCTTTCTGTAACATAAAAAGTATCGATCGCCACTTTAGCCGGTACGACAGAAGTGGAGGTGAACACACGGCCATTTGCTTCTACACGTAAAGCATAACTCCCGCCAGACTTACCTGATATACCGGCCCTGTAATACCCTCCGTTCACCTGGGTTAGCCGAACCGGTGTTTTACCATCTTCGGTTATAGTAATACGCGCCCCGGATACTATATCGTAGTGATTGGAATCGGACAAGGCTAAGGTCTGAGACAAATTAACCCTGCATCCTGCGTCGCTAAGTACTGCTTCAATCACATACAACTTTTCAGTATCAGGCATTTCAAGTTCTATTATTTTTTCGCAGGAGGCCATCATCATAAAAATAGCCAGGCAGCCCGTGTACATTACTTTCCCAACCGCAGTCCTATGAAGAACAAGGGGAATCATCGCCTCGAATTTTCGGGGGAATAGCTGCAGGTAGAATCAGGAAAAACCGCAATATGCCGGGCGGATACGGCATGGGCACTGAAATAGCCCAATGCGCCACCTTTTATGTTAGACGCAGGATTGCCCGGAGATGCAGATTGTGAAGACCCGAGAGAACCCTGGCTAAGACTGTACCAAAATAAGTAGTTAGGCTGATCGATACTTTGCAGCTCTACGCTTAGCTGGTCGCATTTTTTAAAGTATAGTCATCATTAAATATCAATAATTCATCTACCACTGTGCGTCCGTTAATAAGATCGTCTTTGGTAACAAACACGGTTGTCTCCAATTCACCATCCACACGTTGTACATACCGATAGGCATTGCCTGGAGCAGGGGGATCTTTAAACCGGATGGCTGCCATCATCCTTGTTTTACCCAGAAAAACACGCTCTGATACATACAAACTATCCAATGTAACTTTTTGCGGCATAGTAGATGAAGCGGTAAAGACATGAGTCATTGTCGCATCTGTGTACTCTATACGCAACTGATAAGTTCTTCCGGGTCTTCCGGTAAACGCGGCCCGGTATTCACCCCGGTTATTGGAAGCATTTAACACAACAGGAGTCTTACCATCTTCAGCAATAGTTATTTTCGCACCAGTGACACCTACCAAATTGATCGTATCATAAAAATTACTGGTTCGCGACAAACGAACCCTGCATGTGCTGTCATCCGTTAAAACGCCTTCCACTACAAACCGGAGTGGCTGATCTTTAATATCTACCTGGATAACGCGCTCACAAGCCGCCAGCAGAAAGGATGAGATCACCATAATTGCTATGCATTTCCAAAATGATGACATCTTACTTAAATTTAAAATTATAGGATATAGATGGCACAAAACGGAAAAGAGAGGTTTTGACCGCTTCTGTTTTTGTCGCGTCATCTTCGCTTTGCCTGAAAGTAATGGCATAGGGATTTTCTCTCCCATAAGCATTAAAGAGGCTGAAAGCCAGTTCTGAGCGAAACTTCTTTCGATCCTTTAACAGCCAGGTGGCCCCAAGATCAAGGCGGTGGTAGGACGGCATCCTGTCTGCGTTTCTTTTGGTATAATAAAAAACTACCTGGTTGTCGATGATGTATTTACCGCTGGGATAAGTAACCGCATCGCCTGTATAATAGATCCAGTTGGCGGCCAGGTTCCATCGCCTGCTTAGCTGATGATTCACCACGATGGCAACATCATGGGTACGATCCTGCCTTGCATTATACCATTCCCCGTCATTAATCCCCTCAATTTTTCTTTCAGTTTTAGCCAAAGTATAACTGATCCATCCGGTAGTTTTACCTGTTTTCTTTTTTAGAAAAACTTCCCAGCCATATGCACGCCCAACTCCAAATAAGATCTGTGACTCAATTGCATCATTAGTAAAAACATCAGCGCCGGTTCTGTAATCAATCTGGTTCTGCATCTTTTTGTAATAGATCTCCGTAGAAAATTCCAGTTGATTTCCCGCCAGGTTTTTATACCACCCTAAAGCTACCAGGTCTGCTATTTCAGGTTTGATAATATTCGTACTCGCTAACCATTTATCGGTGGGAAACCCTGTAGTAGAATTAGACATCAGATGCAGGTTCTGCACATTTCGTACATAAGAGGCCTTAAATGATGATGACGGATTAATGATAAAGCTGGCTGCCAGGCGTGGCTCCAGATTAACGTAGTTCTTTACCAATTGCCCTTTGCTGTAGGTTAGGGTATCTGTAACATTCCCATCGCCGTCCAGCTCGTAAAAGTCGCCCTCACCGAGGATGGCGAAAGAAGTGAGCCTGGCGCCATAGGTAATGTTCAACCAGGGTGCTGCTTTCCAGGTGTCTGTTGCAAAGAGTGCATTCTCCCAGGAGTACCTGTCCTGCAAATAAAAATTATTAAAGCTGGCTGTACCAGATGAGGTTACATCCCCGGCCGTATTTTATGATAGGTAGAGTTAAATCCAAAACGTACAGCGTGCTTGCTACCAGCATACCACTGGAACTCCTGCTTTAAGTTCAGATCGCGGATCTTGGAATAGATATCCAGGTCATTGCTTGGATTATTGATATTGATATTGTAATCAAAATCGCTGTAGATAAAAGAGGTGTTAGAAAACAGCTTACTATTGAAGATGTGGTTCCAACGCAGGGTTCCGGTAATATTTCCCCAATTGATACCGAACTGCTGATCCAGTGATAAATAGTCGCGCCCGAAGTATCCCGATACATAGATATTATCCTTCTCTCCTATTTTATAATTGAACTTAGCGTTGTAATCGTAAAAATAAAGTTTATTGTTCCGGATGGAGCTGTCTTTAGCTAATGGCACAAATACATCGGCATAAGTTCTGCGGCCCGACAATAAAAAGAAGATTTATTTTTTTGAATGGGGCCTTCGAGGTTGAGCTTGGCAGATATCAGCCCTACACCGCCACTCAGCTCATAGTTCTGATTATTTCCTTCATTCATTTTAACATCCAGCACAGATGATAATCGTCCGCCATACTGAGCCGGCATTCCTCCTTTATAAACGGTGATGTCTTTAACCGCATCTGAATTAAAAGTAGAGAAAAAACCCAGCAAGTGTGAGGCATTGTATACCTGCGCTTCATCTAAAAGGATCAGATTCTGATCGGCGCTGCCACCTCGCACATAAAAGCCACTGTTCCCATCTCCGGCCTGTTTAATACCTGGCAGTAGCTGAATCGCTTTTAAAATATCTCTTTCTCCCAAAAGCATGGGGATGGTGTTCACCTCCTTCATGGTAAGCCGCTCCACGCCCATTTGAGTACTGGTAATTGTCCGGCCTTTGCCGCTGGCTGAAACCACTACATTTTCCAGGTCCTTTATCTCATCGGGCAAAGAAATATTCCTGGTAATATTCTGTTTAAGGGTGATCTTTTCTACGATGGCATTGAAGCCAATAGCGCTATATTCAATTTCATATTCACCTTCGGGTAAGGTAATAGAATAAAAGCCGTACTCGTTACTACTTACCCCATCGGTACTATTAACGGACCTTACGCTGGCATTGATAACCGTTTCGCCTGTTCGTTCTGAACGAACAGTACCACTGAGGGTAAACTTCTGTTGCGCATAGCTAACAGATACCCCTATCAATAAAAGGAATAAACAAAAAGCCTGTTTCATTATTTAAACAGGCTGAAAGATAATTGATAAACACGATACGCAGGAGCGTAGATGTTAAATTTTAGAAATATATTAGGTATTACAGTTTTGGTACACTACCACGCCTGCCAAAAATTGCTGTAAATTCACCAGGCCAGCTAATCAATAACAGCGAATTTCCAGGTACGCTCAAATAATCCTCCGGCGCCCAACTCATTGATTCCTTCTTTTTCAACCAACTGCTGATTGCTATCGACATTGTCGGCTATGCCACACCAGGGCTCGATACATACAAAGTCGGCACCCTTAGCCGCCCATATACCCAGATAAGGAAAGCCGTTGAAGTCAAATTCAAATCCTTTACCGGTGCGCTCCTGTATCAGTCTTACTTTGGTACTGCTTAATTTCTTAAACACAATGGCATCGGCCTCGAACAGTTCCTTACGAAGCGGCAGCTGATCCGTATTTTCCAGCAGCGGCACGGTGCCGTTTTCCAGCAAGCCATTATCCAATAGCCACCTGCCGGCATTTTCAAACTGGTTAAATTCAAGTGTATAATCGGTATAAGTATCCCCTTCAAAAATGGGCACTTTAAATGCGGGATGCCCGCCAATAGAGAAGTACATTGATTTTTCGCCGATATTCACTACGCGGTAACTCACACTCAATACCGGCCCGGCAACCAAATACTCAATGTACAATTCAAATGGAAAGGGATACCTGGTCAAAGTAGCTTCATTGCTGCTTAGCTTAAAAGTAAGCCCATGCCCGCTCTGCTGGTATAGCTGAAATTCCATTTCCCGCGCAAACCCATGACGGGGCAAGTTATACGGGATGCCTTCGTATAGGTAAGTATTATCCTTAAGCGAACCTACTATCGGAAATAATATGGGAGAATGTTTGGCCCAATAGGCAGGATCAGCATTCCACATATATTCAACACCAGTCCTTTTATCGGTGATACGCTGCAATTCAGCTCCCTGGGCGGCTATTTCTACTTTTATATCATTACTTTCTATAGTTGGCATAAAAGACACTATTTCTGTTAGGGAGTAAATATACGCTACACACCACTAAAAACAGTAAAGCCGCCATCTACTTTAATGGAAGTACCATTTACAAAAGTAGACTCATCACTTAGCAACCAGATCAGCGCACCGGTTAGCTCATCAGGATTTCCAAAACGCTTATAGGGCGTGCTACGAATTACTTTATCGCCCCTGTCTGTATAGGTACCATCTTCATTCGTCAGCAATCGCCTGTTTTGCTCGGCCAGGAAAAAGCCGGGCACCAGCGCATTCATTCTTAATTTGTCGCCGTAACGATTGGCCATTTCTACTGCAAACCATTTTGTGTAAGCTTCGATGGCCGTTTTAGCCAGGCTGTATCCTAACACCCTGGTCACAGCCCCATGAGCTGCTACGGAAGAAATATTTACGATGCTTCCTTTTTCTGCCGTTTCAGCCATTGCCTTGCCAAACACCTGTGTAGGCAACAGGGTACCAAACAGGTTCAGGTCCATCACATGTTTTAAGGCATCTATATCCAGCTCGAAAATCTTCCCATCAGGTTGTACTACGGCTCCCGGCTGATTGCCGCCTGCAGCATTTACTAACCCATCCACTTTTCCATACTTATCCAGCACTTTCTTTAATGCCGCTTCGAGCTGATCCAGGTTTGCCACATCAGCGATTAACGCAATCGCTTGTCCGCCGGCTGCCTCTATTTCAGCAACTCTTTCTTCCGCAACTTTTTCATTACGTCCCAATACGCCCACAATCGCCCCCTGACCTGCCAGGTCTTTTATAAACGAATATCCCAGCACACCTGTAGCGCCAGTTACTATAATTACTTTACCTGCAAGAGAAAATTTGTTGTTGCTCATAATTTGTATTCGATCTTTTTATTTTATTGATACAGGGCATCAGTAAACTGGCTGTCCCCATCTGTTTCTTTTATCACTGAACCGTTTGCCTGCGGGATAAAAGTCACCACACTTAATGTTTGCTTTGTTTTATTCAGCCGCATTAATCGCATGGTACCATTACCGCCGTTACGATCTTTAGCGCCACCATAAGGCTCGCTTTGCCTCGACTGATAGTCGGAAAGATAGGTTTTAATCGTATTGCCGTTATAGGTATCTTTTCTATAACCTTCGCCGGCGATATGGCCGCCCAGCATTAAAAATACGTTACCATGATTTTTAGCCATTTCATAAATACCCGTACCCTGGCGCGTAAAATTACTCTGCAGACTATTATCACCTGCGCCTGGTTTATCGCCACTGGTTGTGCCTTTGGGCTTACCCAGCATGCTGTGGCATACCAGTATCGCTTTCCTGTCGGACTGCGCACTTAACACACTATCAGCCCATTGAAGCATTTGCTTTTCGTAGGCTTCATTATATCCCTTATAATCCGGTTGATTGAAGGCGAAATACATGACCATGTATTTATCTCCATTGGCAGTAAAAAGGTCAAAGTGCGTATCATTATTATTGTTATTGCCTAATGCACCTCCGTACCAGGGACGGTTACCAAAATGTGCTTTGCCAAAATAACGTGTATACTGTGTGGTATCGCTGCCTGCTGAAGCTGTTCCGTTGGGTGTTTGATCATGATTACCCACGGCCAGACCGTAAGGAATATTGGTAGCATCCAGGCGATACATCTCCGACCGGGCACGCTCCCACTCAACCGGTGCATTATGATCGGTTATATCACCCAGGTGAATTTATACGCGATTTTCTCCTTCTGGTAATTTTTGATCAGCCAGTCAACCTGGTTCTGAAACATGCTCATTTTGCCGCCATACCGTAGGGCGGTGTAATACTGGGTATCGGGTAAAACTGCGATAGACGCATACTCATCGCCTTTATCTACGCCATAATCTGTGAGTACCGATGCCGTTTTGCAACTAAAAATGCCTGCTATAAAGAATAACAGAAAAAACTTCTTGTTCATAACGTTGGGGTATAAAAAATTAAAATGGCGGCAACAATAATAACGATAATCGATCTATTTCTGGTTTTGCTGTTAAGAAATTATTATTTCAAACGTTTGATTTGTTTACGGGGCCTGTTTAACCTAATGTAATGCTCACCACACTCAACCGGGGAAGTTTGATATTCAGCGCTTCGTTTTCAATTTTAGCGCCGTTAAACGCCGCCGGAACCACTTTATTTTTATTTTCAAAGGTATTAATATCAGTAAAACTTTTGGATGTTAGTATCCTTCCATTAACCGTCTTATAGTTTTTACCTTTAAGCGATACATTCAGTGTTATATCTTTTGCTGCATCGATATTCACAAGGGTAATATGCATTTTGCCATTGGAGTCCAGCGATGCCGAAGCGTTGATGGCAGGGATCTTTTCTCCGCCGCTTACATAATCTGGTGTAGTAAAGCTCATAGGAATCAACTTAGCATCCATATGCCCCATAAACAGGTCAAATACATGGTAAGTAGGCGTCAGCAGCATTTCCTTTCCTTTTGTTAATACAATAGACTGCAACACGTTCACCGTTTGTGCCAGATTGGCCATCTTTACACGGTCTGCATGATTATTAAATATATTTAAGGTGGTACCGGCAATCAGCGCATCTCTTAAACTATTTTGCTGGTACAGGAAACCAGGATTGGTGCCAGGCTCTATATCCGTCCATATGCCCCATTCATCTACCACCAGCGCTACACGTTTTTCTTTATCATATTTATCCATGATAGCCGAATGTTTCTGCACCAACTCTTCCATGTGCAGGCAATTCTTCATGGTTTTAAAATACTCCTGCTCATTAAAGGCTGTGGCAGAGCCCTTGCTACCGTTCCAGTTGCCGGTAGGTAGCGTGTAGTAGTGTAATGTCACCCCCACATCTGGTTACGCGGAACATTTTTCATCAACACTTCCGTCCACCGGTAATCACCGGCATTGGCGCCGCTTGCAATTTTTTTCAATGGAGCTCCCGGATAATTACGCGCGTAAGTAGCGTATCGTTTATAGAGATCGGCATAATACTCCGGCGTCATATTTCCCCGCAGCCCCAGCTCTCATTACCAACGCCCCAATAAGTTACTTTCCAGGGCTGTTCCCGGCCGTTTTGCTTTCTCAGTTCGGTCATGGTACTTTGTGCGGGAGAGTTCAGATACTCCACCCATTTAGCCATTTCTTCTACGGTACCGCTGCCTACATTACCCGCAACATAAGGCTCTGTATTTAAGAGGCCGCATAACTCTAAAAACTCATGGGTACCGAAGCTATTATCTTCTGAAACGCCGCCCCAGTTAGTATTTACCATTTTCGGCCGATCGGCTGGTTTACCGATACCATCCCGCCAATGATATTCATCTGCAAAACATCCGCCGGGCCAACGCAGGTTAGGTATTTTAATTTTCTTTAGCGCATCTACCACATCCAGCCTGATGCGTCCCTGCTTTCTTACATCCATTTTTTCATCTACCCAAAAACCATCATAAATACAACGACCCAGGTGCTCAGCAAAATGCCCATATATATGTTTGCTAATGGTAGTTTGCGCTTCATCGGTATTTAATGTGGTGGTTACTACCTGTGCATTCATTCCGGCTCCTAAAACTGTTGCCAGCAGGGCCAGCGTCATTTTCTTCATGGCAATTGTATTTTTAATTGTTAATCGTACAATTAAAAATAATAAATAAATTTTTGATAACAAAACTGTATTTATACAAATTCCATTTGTATTTGTAATAATATATATATTAAAAATCAAGAATTTATAAGACAGTTTACAATATCCACCTATTTTCTTTACAATTCCCCCCTGATCACTTTGCACCTTATACTAGTTTAGTTGCTATATCGGAACAGTTAGGTTGAAAGCAACCAAAAACTTTAACGCTTGCTTGTCAGCATTTTTTAAGTTGCGATCGTTACACCCGTTTACTGTCTTGCTTTTTCAAAAAATTACCAATTATTATGAAGAAAACAAAATTCACCCTGCTATTAGCTGCTTTTTTGATCGCGTCGTTTACCAGAATTATGGCAGATGACCGGATATTAATTAATGTCCCCACTGGTGGGAATTCTTATATTACTGCGGGATCAAAACCGGGTGCTAAAATCAATCATTACTCGCCCTATGGCATAACCAGTTGGATTCACCTTTCAACTGTAATCAGCACTTATGTTAAAATTAAAAACACTGGCACGCTGAATGTAGGAATAAGAGCCAAGGGTCCTCAAACCAATACGATCCGTTTGACGGTAAACGGGCAATCGTTCAGTAAAAGCATTCCCGCGGCTACTGCTTATACCGATCACTATTTCGGTACGGTAAATATTACTGACACGGGCTATATCAAAATTGACATACAGGGCACAACGAGGGCCGGAAGTATCGTTGCTGATGTTATGGATATTATGATTGGGGGTGATGCCACCGCCGTTGCGCCGGTGTACGCTGCCGAACCTTCTACAACCCCTGGCGCGGGGTTCTACTGGGTGCGCCGGGGTTCATCGCTTAACCTCAGTTTTGCCAAGCCGTCTGGAAATTATCAATGGATGTATCACGAACTTATGGTACCGGCAGGTAATGATCCCATCGGAACTTACTATATGTCTAATGGCTTCTCTGGTGGCTACATGGGCATACAGGTGAATAGCGAAACGGAAAGAAGAGTTCTTTTTTCAGTTTGGAATCCATCAGATATGAGTAACGGTGGTACGGTGGTAGTGAAGACCGGAGATAATGTAGCCGGAGGCAGTTTTAGCGGTGAAGGAGAAGGCACTAATACCATATTTCCTTTTCAATGGATAACGGGTAATAAGTACGGTTTTTAACGAAAATTGTACCCGATGGGGCAGGTAATACTTTGTATTCAGCCTGGTTTTATGCACCTGAGTCAGGTTCCTGGAAATTTATTGCCACTTTCAGAAGACCCAATACTAACAGCTACGTTGCAAGTCCCGGGTCTTTCCTGGAAGGCTTTAATCCTGAAAACGGCTACTTAACCAGCAAAGCATATTATAGCAACTTCTGGTTCAAGGAAAGTGCTACTTCCGGATCGTGGACGCCCTCCACTTCAGCCACGTTTATACCAGATGGTATAGCTAAGGGTAACAACAGGCAGGACTACCAGGGAGGAATAGAAAACGGAGCTTTCTTTATGAGACATAATGGATTCTTTAACGACTATGGGCCAAACATAAACACAAGCTTCCATATGCCTGAAGAGCCAACCCCGGATGTAGACCTGAGCAGTCTTGAAGCAGAAGCACAGGCACTTCCGGTAACCTTTGGCATTATAAACGCCCATATTAAAGCAGATATCCTCAAGGTAAACTGGAACAGTCTGGCAGAAACTAACAATGACTTTTTTGATATCGAGGCGTCAGTAAACGGTACTGTGTTTAAAAAAATAGGAACTATCAACTCTAAAGCCGCTAACGGCAATTCCAGCACCGCTATTGACTATAGTTTTGATATCAATGTTTCTGATATAGCCGGAAAACTGGGTATCCCTGCTTTCGCTGCATTTTTAGTTATAGGCTTTATAGGCATAAATTTTAAAAGAAGGAATTTTAGAAATTTTGCTTTTGCTACAAGCCTCTTCTTAACTGCAGGTATACAGGCCTGTGACAAAAACCCGGCTGAAGCTCTAACCAACGACGAAAAAGAAAAAATATTTATCAGGATTGCACAGGTAGATCAGAATGGCAACACAACCTACTCAACAACCGTGACTGCTATTGTTGAGTAGTTTGTTTTAATAAAGCCCGGGTTGCCGGGCTTTATTAATTCTAAAAGTTATATCTAACTACCTGCGTTATCTAACGCAACCAGGTCTTCTTGCGAAAGTGATAATTCTGGAGCCGCAAATAAAGCTTCCAACTGGTCTTTGCTAGTGGCGCTTACAATAGGCGCTGCTATACCAGGTTGTGCTAACAACCAGGCTAAAGCAACAGTTGCTGGTGTACTGTTATGACGGGCTGCAACCTGGTCTAAAGCGTCTAATACGGCTACTCCTTTTTCGTTCAGGTATTTTGCAGCACCGGCCCCTCGTGCACTTTTATTAAAATCAGCTTCGCTGCGATATTTACCTGTTAAAAAACCTGCAGCCAGGGACCAGTAAGGGAATACCGACAAATTATATTGTTGCACAAGAGCCGCATATTCCTTTTCATATTTTTCCCGTTCCACCAAGTTATAATGCGGCTGCAATGCTACATAGCGGGGCAGGTTATTTTTTTCTGAAGCCTCAAAAGAGGCTACCAGTCTTTCAGGAGATAGATTGGAAGCAGCTATATACCTTACTTTCCCCGCCTTGATTATTTCATCATAAGCCGACAAGGTTTCTTCTACCGGGGTTTTATTATCGTCGAAATGGGTATAATACAAATCAATATGATCGGTTTGTAAACGTTGCAGAGACTCATCAACCGAATTTAAGATATGCGCTTTGCTGATATCGTAACCATGCTCTTTGGTTTCCGAACCTACTTTAGTTGCCAGCACAATCTTATCGCGGTTATTGCGGGCTTTTATCCATTTACCAATGATCGTTTCTGACTGTCCGCCAGTACCATTTACCCACCAGGCATAGGTATCTGCGGTGTCGATAAAATTATAGCCCTTATCTACAAAAGCATCCAGTATATCAAAGGATTGCTGCTCGTCTAAGGTCCAGCCAAATACATTACCACCAAAATTTAACGGAGCTATCTCCAGATTGGTATTCGAAATTTTAACCTTGTTCATTTATTTTATTTTTATAGGATATGTTTATAAAAAACACTGGTTCTATAAAAAGGTTGAAAGAAACAGGTATTATAGCAAAACAAACTGAAATCATTTTGCCTGTAACAGCTTCATGGATTTCGCATATCGTTTTCCCAGTTCCCGTGCCGATGGTGTATCAAAATGCAGATGATCGCCCTTATCGACCAGGTCCCTGGCAGTAACAACAGATGCATAGGGTAGCTCCCCGGGTAGCCGATTGATGACTGCATTAATAAAATTCCGTTTATTAAAATAGCCGATTTCACCTGCTACAAAAGGCAATTTATCATTGGAGAAGCCCTTACGAAAACGCTGTACTAACAATACCAGTTCCTGCAGGTATTGTTTAGATTTCAGCGAATCGTTGTCAGCTTCTCCCTGGTGCCAGATGATACCCTTCAACACTCCTTTTTGCATGGCTATTTTTGTACGCTGTATGGCATCATCGTAGGGATGCGCATTAAAATAGGTAGCTCCGGGGCTCCAAACCTTTATGGGCGATCCACCCCAGGCACAGGGAATCAGGCCGATAGTAATATCCTTGTTTTCGCCCAGCATTTCATTAGCAAAGCTAATAGCCGGTCCCACCCCGCCATTTTGGGTTTATCAAAATGAACGGGGTCCGTTGCCGGCACCCAGTTATTCGTTGAGTCCAACATCAGGATCTTTTCATTAGTCAACCTGCTTTGCGCATCGGGTTTACCCCGCCCAGCCATATTAGATTGTCCCACCAAAAGGTATAGGTGGATATTACTATCTGGCTTTTCAGATTGGGCTGCTGAACTGATAGTCAGCAGGCAAGATATGATACCGCCACATATGTTAAGGATACACTTCATACTATAATATCGAATGAGCAATGCCCATTTCCAGGCCTCTTAACTCAGCCAACCCACGCAAACGACCAATACAGGAATATCCCGGATTTGTTTTTTGCGCAGGTCATCTACCATCTGATGGCCATGATCGGGGCGAACCGGCAAAGACACTTGTCGTTTTTGTTGTAGCAGCACGAGTTCTTTCATCACTGCATACATATTGGCATCGCCTTCGAGGTGATTTGCTTCGTAGAAATCGCCGTCCTCATTTCGTTGAGTAGAACGCAGGTGAATAAAGTTAACCCTATCACCCAGATTGTGTAGCATTGCAGGCAAATCATTCTGCGCAATTACTCCAAAAGAACCCGTACAATAACACAGCCCGTTAGAAGCATTAGGAACAGCTGCTACCAATTGTTGAAAGTCAGCTTCTGTGCTCATGATCCGGGGCAGGCCCAGGATCGCATAAGGAGGATCATCCGGGTGAATAGCCAGTTTCACGCCCACTTCATCCGCCACCGGTGCCACTTCTGATAGGAAATGAATCAGGTTAGCTCTTAACCTTTCTGCATCCGTACGTTTATACCGATCTAATTGTTTTTGAAATTCTTCGAGGGTGAAGCTTTCTTCTGCCCCAGGCAAGCCTGCGATCATATTCCCTACAAGTGTGCTCTTTTCTTCTTCACTCATGCTTTCCAGTCTTACCCTTGCCTTGTTTAACTCTACTTCAGCATAATCTTTTTCTGCGCCGGGACGCTTTAACAGGAACACATCAAAAGCTATAAAAGCAGCTCTTTCAAAGCGTAGTGCTTTGGATCCATCAGGCATCGTATAAGCCAGGTCGGTACGTGTCCAGTCTAATACGGGCATAAAATTATAGGTAACAATACGAATATCGCATGCTGCCAGGTTGCGGATACTTTGCTTATAGTTATCGATATACTTTAAATACGCCCCTTCCTGCGTTTTAATATGTTCATGAACCGGTACACTTTCTACCACCGACCAGGTAAGGCCCACGGCTTCAATTTCCGCCTTGCGTTTCTGAATTTCCTCCACTGTCCATACTTCCCCGTTTTTAATATGATGCAAAGCTGTTACTACACCGGTGGCACCAGCCTGTTTCACGTCCCATAACGAAACCGGATCACTAGGGCCATACCAGCGCCATGTTTGTTCAAATAATTTCATTCGTAATTCTTTTTTGGTCCGCTAAGATAACTATTGTATGTATTTCATTTCTCTTAGCCACTCTAAAGTAATTTCGGGCCACATATTCGCAGAGCCAGGATTTTTATTTACCGTATAGCCATGCCCTCCATAAGGAAATATATGTAAGGACGAGTTGACTCCTGCTCCTTTTAATGCCTGGTAGAATACCATACTATTTAATGAAGACACGGTGCGGTCGTCGTTACCATGGATCAGCAATGTAGGTGGAGTAAATGTCGTAACCCTGTTCTCATTGGAGTATAAAGCTACGAGGCGCTCAGGCGGTGCGGCCCCGATAAGACGGTCGCGGCTGCCTTTATGTGCTATATCCTCTTTGAAAGAAATGACAGCTGAAACCAGGATCATAAAATCGGGACGAAATGAATAGTGATCCAGCTCATCTCCAATGGCACTCACATCTTCAAAGTGCGTTCCCAGGCTGGATGCCACATGGCCACCCGCCGAAGTGCCAGCTACCCCTATCCGGCTGGTATCGATCGCCCATTTAGCAGCATTGGCATGTATCAACCGCATCGCTCTCTGTGCATCCTGCAAAGGTGCTTTTTCAGGATTGATCAGATCCTGTGAGCCCGGCAGGCGATGACAAAGCACAAAAGCATTAATTCCTTTTGACTGGTAATATAAAGCAGTTGCATTTTTTGAGTAATCGGCAGGGAGTCTCAGGTAGCCACCACCGGGGACAATCAGGATGGCTGAACCTGTATTTTTTTCCTTGGCCGCCGGATACGCATAGATCCGCGGCTCAGTAGTGGTAAACAAATACTCTTTTACAATACTGTCTTTTATTTGCAGTCTCTTGCTATTAGGCATTTTTCCTTCGGACCAGAGTACTATCTTTTCCTGGGCTTGCAGGCAGATCGCTGACTGCATCCCTAAAAGGATCAACAACGCCTTAAGTATGTGTTTACTTTTCATTTTATTCCAATTCAACTTTTAATACCTGAGCAATATCAGATGGTGTGCGTGTTTTATGAGGTATGGTGATCAATAGCTGCTCATTCGTTTGTGTAAAGCTACAGCTAGCAGGTTCTTTTAAACCTAATACTGTTACGGATTTCACTACCGATTTAGTATCTGCCAGTCCCAGCTTTTTCAGCTGTATGTACTCACCATTACGAGGCCAGTCTAAAAAGATCGTATATAAAGCTTTATCTTTTTTGTATAATAAACCCGATATCCCTGTGCCGTGGTTTCTGTAGCTATCGAATAAGGCCGTGTACCATAGATCGATTCACCGTAAGACCAAAGCCAAACACCCACATTAGCCATCACATCTTTCTGATCCTGCGGAAAGCTGCCATCCGCCATTGGCGAAAGATTCAATAACATCTGCCCGTTATTACTCACTACTTCTATTAGTTTATGAATGATGTCTTTTGCGGTTTTGATCTGCATGCCTTTTACATAGCCCCAGGAATAATGATAACCGGTTCCAATTGCGTAATCGCAAAGCCAGGGTGTTGGCTCTATTTTATCAGGGTTACGACTTTCATGATCGAGCATACCTACATTGGTGGGCAGCTCTTTATTCTTGTAAGTAATGATCACTTCCTGGTTATGTTTATGCCCCTCATTAAAATAGTTGGCTATATAGTTTAATTTGTAAGGATCCGGTATCTGGTCGAGACCGATATCGAAGTACATGATATCCGGATGATACTTATTTACCACTTCATTGCTCTTATCCTGCCACATCTGCAGCCATTCTTCATGCTTCATCTGCGAGCCATACATCTTTTTAAACTTAGGATCGGCAGCTGCCCAGTGCGGCTTTACTTTAAGATAGGTATAGTTGGTAGGATGATGTAAGGATGCAAAGAACTTCATATCGCGGGATTTGATAGCTGTGGCCAGCTCACCGATCACGTCCCTTTTAGGTCCCATATTTTTGGCGTTGAAAGGGGTATACTTGCTATCCCACATAGAAAAGCCATCATGATGCTCGGCTACCGTTCCTGCAAAACGGGCGCCACTTTCTTTAAATAATTGCGCCCATTCGTTCGCGTCAAATTTCTCTGCTTTAAACATGGGAATGAAGTCATGGTAGCCAAACTTAGACAAAGGCCCGTATAACGCTTCCTGTCTACGCCAGGTACCCATTTTATCATAAGAAGAATCCTGGTGCATGTAATAATAGTATTGCTCATTATCGTAAGCTGGTACGCTGTATACACCCCAATGACAGTAAATACCAAACTTGGCATCCCTGATCCATTCGGGTACGGGGTTATGGTTGCCTACGGATTCCCAGGTTGGTTGATAAGGGCTTGGCTGGCTATTGGCGGTAAGGGCACTCGCCATCCATAACAGAGAAAGAGATATTTTTTAAGCTTATTATTTTTCATGCACCTGTTTTGTTTAGAGTCTTCAGATTATTAATTGGTACAGATGCCAATCAATACATGGGAGTATTTCGATCATGAACATGGTTCGTCAGGCTCACCATGACATCCATTTCTGTATCTAGCTGCCTCCTATTTCAACGGCACCAATTGAACCGTCCCCCTAATCCCGACGGCAGTACTTTCCATTTACCGGCATCGAAATCTTTATAGTTGATATTTACAAAATTGATCTCGTGGTAATTGCGCCATACTTCACCTTTTAAATCCATATTGCGGATACGGTTGGCCATCAGGTTGCATACTTCAATGTTGATAGTATTATTGCCTGGCTTTAAATATTGGCCGATCCTTTTTCAAAAGGCAGGCTCCAGATCAATCCGGCATCTTTGCCGTTAACAATAATCCTTGCTGACTCATATAATTGATCCAGCTGCAGCAGGTAATCTGCTGCTTTATTTTTCAGAACAAAGGAAGTGGTGTACACACCTGTTCCGGAAAAAGCCTGTGTGCGGGGATCGTTTGTAAAATCGGTCCACGGTTTCACACCCGCCAACTGGCGTGTTGCTGGTAGTTCGGGCCCGCCCTCTTTAAAGCTTAATGTCCATTTATTATTTTGCAGTTGAATTGCTTCTCCCGCGGGTTCTGAATATTTATAAGCAGTTGCTTCTTCTTTCTTGTCCGTAAGTTTTATGATTACAGATGCACCCGATTTTAACTGTAGCCGGAAGCCCGTTGTGGCGTTATCATTTTGATGTGCTACTTTATTTACTAATCCGCTAACCGGATCCATTACCAAAACAGTTGCTGCACTATTCTGAAGAGTAATAGCTTTATCGAAATCATTAGCTGTATTGTTCACAATAAAATAGTAATGTGCATCAGACAGTTTTCTGCGAATGAATTTCAAACCATTATCAGCAATAGCTTCCCTGTCTATTTTTAAGTGAGCCAAAGCATCATGCATATTACCAACAATGATCTTGCCTTTGTCCACTGCAGCAAGCTTCAACTTATTATTCTCAGAGAACGATAAGCCATCAATCAGCCGTTTCAATTCCTGTCTTTGCTGCTCCACATCTTTATAGCCCGGTACATCCTTTGGAAATTGCTCTATTACAACAGAAGCCCCTTCGGATGCCAGTCTGACAATATTTTTAAAAGTAGCTACGGGCATTTTCTCAGCCGCAGGGACTAGCAATGCTTTATGTTGACCACCCTTAGGAGCAATACCAAACTGTGTTCCGTTAGCCTTAGCCTGTTCCAACATTTTATCGGAGACGAAGTCCAGCGCATAACCTTCATTCTGCAAAGACACCAGGTTTTTATAAAAAGCCGTCGGATGCAACCAATCATCTACATGATGCACGGACAGCGGTTTATCCATACCTTTTGCATTATGCCATATATCATATACAGGCCAGTAGATGGCCAGTTCATTATCTGGCATACCAGCCTGCAGTACCGACTGGCAGTGGGCGATATAATCATTCAATCCTTTTAAATGCGGCCATAAACTATTGTTGGGAACAAAGTTTACTGATGCATAAAACAACCAGCCCGGCCATTTGGCATCGGCAGGACTATAAGTTGTACCATGATAAAATACATGATTGATGCCCGAAAGAAAGACCTGATCTACTTCAGGCTTACACTGGCTCCAGGAGGTTTTAAAATGTTCACTCAACCAGGTAAAAGTTTCACAGCTGGTTAATGGCTTTCCATAAGCATGGGCAGCAGATGACGCAAATTTCAACATATTGGGATCGGGATCCACATTCCTGATATCAGCACTATCACGTCTCAAGCCTTTTATAGGAAAAAGCTACTACCAAAGGTTTCAGTTTCCGGTACATCAAAAGCCCCATAGAGATCAAGCAGGTTACCTGGAGAACCATGGGCCTGGTTAATGGAAAGCGCTTTACGCTGGTGCGTCCAGTTGGTATATACGGTTGAAAAGTTCTCCCGCATCAGGTCCGCCATCGTTTCGCGGTAATCAGATTTAATGCGTGCCGTACTATCATCTTTTCCATCGGAAAACAGGAGGTTTATATACTGTTTCAGGTCGTATCCCCGGCGTTTGCTGAATTCACTAAAAAACCCGGGCGTCCAATTGGCTCCGTATACTTCATAGCTATCGTTAAAGAAGCCTTTAACACCATGTGAATTATGGCCAAAAGCCGCGTCAAATGCTTTAAAATAATTGGCAGTAGCTGTTTTTGAAAAATGGTCAATGGTAAATCCTTCACCACCCGGCGCTGCCCTTTTAACCGCCTGACGTGTTTTACCGTTGAACAAAGCAAATAACTTTAAATCCTCGCTTGCCTTAAAATTTAATTTTCCGGCAGCGTCTACTTTACCGGTTAAATCCGTGGCCTGTCCTGCACTATTATACCCCATCAGCACACTTAAAACAGCGCCGTCTTTTTGCTTGGGATCATTTACCACAATCAAATCCTGCAATGCTGTATGGGCTTTCAGGTCATATTGCAGCACCAACGCTTTTGACGCCGCATCTTCTTTGGTTACATGAGAACCGCCGATAGGCCAGCCGGTGCCTACGGATATATATACCCCCATGTTTAAGGCTTTGGCACGGCTTACTGTATGATCCAGCATCTCCATCCATTGAGGTGACAGGTATTTTATATATCGGCTCTCGTAACCTTTGGCGCCATAAATAGGCACAATTTCCACGCCGCCGAGTCCTGCCTGGCTATATTGCTGCAACAGGTTACTGATATTGTTTTTATCAACGGCACTCCCCATCCACCACCAACGGGTCCAGGGCCTGGCCTGTTGCGTGATAGCGGGCCATTGAACCTGGGCCATTAACTGGCTTGCGCCTAACATTATTAAACAGGAAAAAATAATTTCTTCATCCAATCTTTTTATAATTCAAATAAGTATTTGCACTGTCTATGCTACAAGGTGATAACCGTATAACTTTTATTTTTTGCGTTTTAAACCGGGTGATATACCAACCATGATCCGGCACCGATTTCACCTGCAAGCCTTTTAAAGTAACTGGGCGGACTGTACGAAGCACACAATCGTTGCCATTCAAAGATTGAACATTAGCGTTAATCAGTTTACCCGATTTCCATTGCATCGCTATTTCAAATCCGCCCCTGGCTTTTAAGCCTTTTACCCAGCCTTCGCTCCAGGCCGAAGGTAAGGCTGGTAACAGATGCACTTCTTCCAGGTGACTTTGCAATAACATTTCTGCCATGCCTGCGGTACCGGCAAAGTTGCCGTCAATTTGAAAGGGAGGATGCGCATCAAAGAAATTAGGATAAGTACCTCCAGCTCCTCCAGACTTGGCAGGATCTGTATAGGTCAATAATTCACGGATCAGTGTATAAGCATGGTCACCATCCAACAGCCTCGCCCACCAGTTGATCTTCCACCCCTTGCTCCAGCCGGTGCCTTCGTCGCCTCTCAACTGCAATGTTTTCTTTGCCGCCTGAAACCACTGAGGATTTTCGAAAGGCGTCATTTCTTTGCCGGGGTGCAAGCCGTACAAATGAGATACATGCCTGTGCAGTGGTTCTTCTTCTTCAAAATCTTCATTCCACTCTAACAATTGTCCCTTACTACCTATTTTCAAAGGTGATAGCTTTTGCCGCTTTGCGGTCAGTGTATCACTAAATGCTTGATCTATGCCCAATATTTTTGCGGCTTCTACTGTATTAGTAAACAGGTCGCGAATGATGGACATATCCATAGTGGTAGCCACCGAAACCGACTGTCCTTTACCATTGACATCTTTAAAACTATTTTCGGGTGTTGTTGATGGCGCGGTAACCCAATAGCCCTTATCATCCTCCACCAGCCAGTCCAACGAGAACTCGGAAGCGGCCTTCATCACCGGGTAATATTTTTTCAGGAAGACTTTATCACCCGTATATAAATAATGCTCCCATATATGACGGCTCAGCCAATTGCCGCCCATATACCAGTTGGCCCATTTGGGATCACCGGCACCCTCATCACCTACTGCATTCGACAGTCCCCAGATATCGGAGTTATGATGCGCCACCCAACCCCGGGTATGATAAAACTCCCTGGCCGTAACTGTACCCGTAACCGATAAATTCTTAATCCATTCCAGTAAAGGCAAGTGCATTTCCGACAGACCCGTTACTTCGGCAGGCCAGTAGTTCATCTGCGTATTAATGTTAATAGTGTAGTTAGAGCTCCATGGTGGTCGCAATTCTTTATTCCATATACCTTGTAAATTAGCGGGCGGGCCACCGGGCCTGGAAGATGAAATAAGCAGGTAGCGGCCAAACTGCATGTAAAGTCTTTCCATACCCGGATCATAGGCCCCAACGGTATAGGCTTTTAATCTTTCATCAGAAGGCAGTCGGTTAGCAGGATTATCAGGTACCGTATCTTTTACCTGCATATCAAACCTGTTAAAAAATTGCTGGTAATCAGCCAGATGTTCTTTTTTAAAGCGGCAAAACCCTTTACTGAAGCCTTATTAACGAAAGATGCAGCTAATGCTTTTTCATCCTTACCCTCTTTATCCGGGCATTTATCAAAACCATTAAAGCTGGTAGCAGCCGAAACATACAGCAGGACTTCCGTTGCGTTAGATATATGTATGCCCGATGTATCGGTAAGCACTCTGCCGTCCTTCGATACCGCTTTCATACGATACTGAAAACGCATACCATTGCAACCAGAAACATCTTCGTAAGAAATATGCTCCCGATCTTTCGGCTTATAATAACTGGGATAAGCATTAGCAGGGGCTTTCCCATTAATCACCAATTCATTATTAGCTTCTACAGAGGGCCTATATTTTAACTGCGATTGTGTAGCTATATCTAATTGCAATGCACCTTTATTCTTACTTGCAATACGTACCACCATAATATTGCCTGGGGAGGAGGTGAAAATCTCTCTTTCAAAATCCACGCCGCCTACAGTAAAACTGGTGCGCGCGATCGCATTTGCAATGTCGAGCTCACGATGATAATTTGTAGCTGCAATGCTTCCGCTAAAACGCTGTTTTATTTTAATATCTCCCAAAGGCAGGTAAGATTGGGAATACAGACCCTGCATTTTACGGGTCAGCCTATATGCTTTAGCATAATCTTTTTCCTTTAGCAAAGCAGTTCTCACTTGCTCCAGGTAAGAATAGGCATCCGGATTGACATTTGTTTTAACGGGGCCACCGCTCCAAAGCGTACTCTCGTTGAGCTGCAAAAGCTCTTCTTCTACCCCACCAAAAACCATCGCCCCTATTTTCCCATTGCCTACCGGCAACGCCTCCACCCATCTTGTAGCAGGTTTATTATACCATAGTTTAAGATTTTCATGATGGTTTTGAGCATGACTCATCCAAACGATGAATAATAAAAAGGCTGTAAAAAATATCTCATATAACAAGCATTTTATATTCAGAATTTATCCCTGCAGTAGCTACACGTTTGATTTGTGAGGACAAGGGCCTCGGCCAACAATGAGTAGCAATAGTAAAGCAGCAATCTTCATCAGGCGTATTATAGTATTACTGAGGAAGCCTTAAAGATAAGGCCATCCTGTTAACAACCGTCCTGCTTCATCCTGAAAATTATGATTCGGCTGTATGATTCGTGAGGACACGAACCATGGCTAAGGCGTTATTTATGACGACGCGGACCATGTCCCCAGGTATGATTTCCTAAGGTAGGAATTACGGCCAAGTAGGGACGCTAATCATTGCCTGATTTCATGTGGACGCTGAAATCTATTTAAAAGATATATCTATTACTCCGCCGGAGGGTTCTAAATTGAATAGAACCTTATCCTTCAATATCAACTACCCAACCATAAAACTGTCACTCACGGTGCTTATTATTTTGTTGTCATTTTCAATTCTGCGCTTTTTAAACCAGGAACAGAAGCTCTAATACCGACCACACCAGCTGTTTGCGCCGATCGTAAAATACCCATTGCAAAACCATTATGCAGCGATCTCTTATTGCCGTTAAATAATTCGTTACTGAAATGATCTCCATTATCAACGGCAATCAGACGAGAAGCACCGGATACTTCAAAACTCACATCCCCTTTGTCCGCAGTAAATACACGCCGGCCTTTGCGGTCTACTGCGTACACGTTCACATATTGCAGTTCCTTACCATCAGCTTTCCAGTCCCTGTTTTCTATCTCCATTTTTAAAGCCACGGCTTTCCCGGTAGTCTCCAGTTCATGACGTGCTATTTCTTTACCACCGGTACGGGCGATGGCAACCACCTTCCCTGCATGATAGGGCACTCCCTGCCAATAAATCATATTGCGTTTCGCGGTATCGGTTATATTATTTTTTTGAACACCTATCGACTTCCCGTTTACTAACAATTCCACTTCTTCTGCATTGGTGAAAGTAAACAGGTTTTGTTTGCTGCCTGCAGCCCTGTTCCAGTGGGCGGAAAGCGGCAGGTGCCCTACGGTGATATCATTCCATTCTATATTTTCTTTTTCACTATCCATTACCCCGATGTGAACCAGGGGAGCCTCTTCAAAAGCACTTTTAACCAGGTAAGCCTGTGGAAGCGGCTCCAATGCATGATTAAAGAAGGAAAAAGCCCAGCCTTTTTGGGCCAGCCGTTAGACTCGCCCCAATATTCAATAGCGCCCCAATAAGCGAGGCCCACCATCTTATCGCGATCCATTCCAAAATAGGGCGCCAGCAATTCGTTGGTTGTGGCTTCGCTCTGGTAAATATTCATATCCGGTGCATGTTTCAAATAATCCGCATAATTATACCAGCGGTAGTTGAAACTCGCCACATCTGTCACCGTTGCCAGTTCGGGCGGAACAATATTCGTATTAAAATCCTTATCGCTTTTACCAACCCCACCTGCCCTTGCAGGGAACATAGCTACCGTCGTTTTTCTGGTAGGATCATAACGCCTGGCCAAAACATTCATCATCTGGTAAGTGGTTACACCCCAATCACCTGTAGGATAGCCAGCCAGGTCTTCCCTCATCTGCAGCTCATTACCGAAAGACCAGAGTATCACCGAAGGATGGTTTCGATCACGCTTGATCCATTCAGTTAAATTGCCAGGCCATAGTTCTGTCCAGGGTTTACGGCCAGGCCAATAGTCTTTATTGCTCCATTTATCGTAGAGTTCGTCTACTATCAAAATTCCTTTTTCGTCAGCCAGTCTTAAAAACGCTTCAGAATACGGATTATGGGAAGTACGGATATGATTATATCCAAACTTTTTTAAGAGATCCATCTGACGTGCTATAGCGGTTTCATGAGCAGCAGCACCTACCGCACCTAGATCATGGTGATTGGCAATACCTTTTAAAAATACTTTTTTGCCATTCAGCTTAAAGCCGAATGCCTTGTCAAACTCAATAGTGCGGATACCGAATTTTTCAGCAACACGATCTGCCGGCCTGCCATCCAAAATCAATGTAACCACTGCTGTATATAGATGCGGGGTTTCGCATGACCATAACTGCGGCTGATCCACATTCATAACGGGCAGCGTAACTTCAACCGTTTTTAGTTTATTGCGCAGGGGAGTCTGGGTTTTTGTAACTGCTATTTGTTTACCTTCCGGCGAAAGAATAGCTGTTTGAATTTCCAGTGGATACTCTTTATTGCGGATACCCTCCAGCTCTACCTGCACTTTCACCCGGGCAGCCTGCTCCGTAATTTGAGGGGTAGTGACGAACACGCCATGACGGGCAATAGCTATATCATTTTTAACGATCAAATGCACATCTCTGAATAATCCACCACCTGTATACCAGCGGGAACCACCTTTATCGCCGGTGGATGCACGTACTGCCAGTACATTATCTGTATTGTATTTCAGCAATTGACTAATATCCAATTCAAAGCCAAGGTACCCATAATCCGTTCCACCTATTTTTTCACCATTTAGCCATACATCCCCGGTAACCATAATACCTTCAAAATCGACCAGCACTTTCTTTCCTTTCCATGCAGGATCAGCTTTAAAAGTTTTGCGATACCAGCCGATACCCATGGCTTTAAAGCCGCGGGCCCCTCCCCGGATTCTACCCAGGGCTGATTGATCTGGAAATCGTGTGGAAGATCCAGCTTTTGCCATTGTGCATCATTAAATGTTGCCCCCTGCGCACCGGGGAGGTCACCCAGATGAAATTTCCAGTCAAAATTTAACAGCTGCTTTAAGCGAGGCCCTGAACTCTTTTCCTGGGCAATAAGAGGCAGGCTGCATAACAAAGCTATGCAGAGCGTCCACAACAATTTCACGTACATAAGTATTTTTTAAACTTCTATAAACTATTTTATCCGGAGGCAGTTGTTCCGGTAAAAGCATCGATAATTCCCATAACTTCTGCACCAATAGCTCCATTACAGGGATTTTCTCCCTCGCCCCGAAAATAGCTGACTACTCTTTCGATCATAGGCTGCTCTACATGTTGTAGGGGCTCGAACTCTAATAGTTCCGTTTGCCCATTGACGGTTAGGTAAACCTTATGACCGAAAAAGCCAAAACGAATATTCCCTTCCGATCCGTAGATCATGCATATATCAGCAGCATCGGGTTCATTAACAGAAAAGCACCAGGTTCCGTTAAATAAAATCTCATTTTCAAAAAGTATAGAACCATTTACCAGGTCATCTGCCTGGGAGGCCTTGGTTTGATTGATGGCAATACCGGAATATTTTTTACGGCGCCAAAAAGATACAACATCAGGTCGATCTGGTGAGGAGCCAAATCATGAAAAAGACCACCACCCGAAAGCGCCGGGTTGGTACGCCAGTTTTCTTCTGAACGTGCTATAAGGTTGGCCGACGGACTCTGCAAAAGCTGCAGTTGAACAAAACGTATTTCGCCAATTGCGGCGCTATCGATCAACGATTTTATTTTTAAGAACATGGGCTGCATGCGACGGTAATGCGCCACGCAGAGTTTTACATCCTTTTCTACGGCATAGTCAAACATTTGCTGAGCTTCTGCAGCATTCATGGCCATGGGCTTCTCCACATACACCGGTTTACCTGCAAGCAAGGCTGCCATTGTATAGGCTGCATGCGTATTAGGCGGTGTGGCTATATACACCGCATTTATTTCAGGATCACTGATGAGTTCATCAGCATTGCTGTACCATTTAGGCACTCCATGCCGCTGTGCATAATCTGCAGCTTTTTCTGCATTGCGACGCATCACGGCTATCAATTTAGAGTTAGGTACTTTATTGAATGCCGGTCCGCTTTTAACTTCAGTTACATCGCCGCAACCTATGATTCCCCAGTTTATTTGCTGTGTCATTTTATTTTGAGTTATTGCGCAAAGTAAGCCAATAAGAACAGGTTAAACATTAAGAATTTAAGACAATTAAGGAACTCATTTATCGAATACGTACCCTAGAACTACCAAGCCTTTACCTGATCTATAACAACACCCTCATCCAACGCCTTTATATAAATATTTAGTTTACCGTTTTTATTAGGTGCATGAACCGTAGTGCGAATGGCCTGGTTACGCAATACATTCTCTTTCCATTCTTCACTACGCCCTTCTGTAGCATAGTTTACAATTTGCTCCGTTCCATCATTGATACGGATTGCATATCGAATGGCTTTCCCTTCAACGGGATGATTGGGCGCTAATGCCACCTGAATATGCAACGAATCAGTACTACTCCATTCAAAACTATAGTGCAACTCTGTTCCCACAGGCAGAGACACCGCACTACGCTGATAGCCCAAGCCATGAGCCAGGGGTTTGTTGCCCGAATAAGAAGTATAGGCTATACCATTCCACAGAAATTTTGGAGGCTTGTAAGATACCAGTTCTGCTTCTGCTTTTGTACGGGGCAGCTTGTCAAATACGGCCAGGTCGCGGGGTTTGGCATCCATCATTCCTTTCCACTTACCACCGCCCAAAGCATTATAACGGCTGGTTAATTGCTGAATTTCTTCATAGCCGAGATCGCTTTTAGTCCAGTCTGCTTTACCATTTCTTGCCAATTGACCATACAATATTTTTTGTTCATTGCGGCTGCACCTAACACCGGATATGCTACCAGTTGAAACCAGCTGTCTTTTTGTGCAGCCGGTATATTTTTTGAAAGCTGCGCCACTTTGGCTGCCAGTACTTCATACGCTTTTAACCTTTCGCGGATCTCCTTTTCACTCCACTGCAGATTCGATACTATTTTATACTTCGGATCTTTTTCTTCTGTTCTTGTACCGCCCATAAATTCCGGCTTGCGGATATACGCCAGACGATAATATTCATTCATCACTTCCAGCAATGCTTTGGCATGAACGGATCCAAATTCTCGGCTCAACCAATTTTGCAGATGCAGATCCAGGCCGTTGATATTATTCTCTATGGTATTAATATTCCAGGCCATATCTAAAAACAATTCCGTTAAATATTCACCAGGCTTTAAATCACCCACATTTAAGATCCAAATGTCTTTAGCGCCTTTATCATAAGCCTGCTTCATTTGGGTATACAGCTGCGCAGGATGATTGGTAGCCAGCCACAGGTAGTCATGTGGACGTCCCCAGTAAGAAATATGATAATACACGCCATTACCACCTTTTCGGGCTCTTTCTTTTTCTGTCGGGAAATGTTTCAGGTATCCATAATTGTCATCACACCAGATCAGTGTTACATCTTCGGGCACTTCCATTCCATCGTTATAAACATCTAACACTTCTTTATAAGGAATAAATACCTGGGGTACTTTTGTCACATCTGGGTTCACATAGGTTTTCAATAGTTCTCTCTCATCTTTAATTACCTGTGTCAATACTGCTTTATGTTCTTTCAGAGTTTTCACCCCCTGCATCATACCATCATGCTTGCCCCTTAAGCCAATGGTATAAATATTATCGGAGCCTTTTAGTTCTTTTAGTCTTTCTGTCCAATAGGCGAGCATGGCTTCCCTGTTCGTCACATAGTTATAATCGCCTTTTCCCGCTATATCCCATTCATTCACACTGTTTCTCATCAACGGTTCGCAATGGGAAGTACCTACAATAATGCCGTATTGGTCAGCCACCTCCTTATTGCCTTTGGTAAAATAAAACGGAACGGTTACTTCATGCATGGCAGGCCAGATGGTATTCGCTCTTAATCTCAGCAAGAGCTCAAAAACTTTTGCATTGGTTTTTGAACCTATAGCGCCTTTCGTTTTCCCAACCCGGGGAAGACCTGGCTCGAAGTTGGTATTACTCCAGGGTAATAGCCCCCAGTCTTCATCATTAAAGAAGATACCCCGGTGTTTCACAGACGGGTATTCCAGTTTTGAAAATCCATTTTTAAGAGGCAGCGACGTCTTTTTCTTCACCGGCGAGTCGGCCCACCATTCCCAGGAGAAATACCTATTATTCTTGATAGCTCTAATATGCCATAAGCCGTACCTCTTTTATCAGAACCCACTATATATAAGCGGTCATTTTTAACTTCTATCACAAAGCCTTCACTATGCAAACGCAGGTCACTTAATAGTTTCGCTGAAATTTGCTTTTCGGCTACACTATTACTCCCCAATGTTCCAATAAATATTCCTGCATTGACCGTGTTTACCAGCTTCCCGGCGAAGACATTCTTATAATCTTTACCTAAGATATTGAAGGCAGTATGTACAACCGGGACTTCAGCTGCATTTAGCGACACAGACAGATCTTTATTGCGCTGAAAAACAAAATCGGCATGTGACTGAACTGTACCAAGTGCAACGGCTACAAAAAATGCCAAAAGCTTTTTCATCTGCAATCCAAATTTTATTTAAAGTGTCTTTATTTTACCCTTTCGTAAAACTCTGCTTCAATAATGCTTAAAGCCCCTTTGGCTTTGGCGTCATCACGGGCAACACCATCATCCAGCTTCTTACCCCCCACTTCCACTTCGCCTGAACCAAAGCCCGTGGCAGCATTGGTTGCAAGCCTGATACGTATTTTTTTACCTTTAACCAGCTTGCATTGGATGGTGTAGTATCCCAATGTAGGTTTAGTAGTACCGTTGAACGCTTCTTTACCATCCACGGTAATGATTAAAGGATAGGTTCTGGAACGGAAATTATTTAACTTCAACGCAATCTCATCTACTGTTGCAGCTTCTGCTAATTCATATTCAATCCATGCGGTAGTAAGTTTACCATCGTTTACCCAGTCGCTTAATTCATTATCATCGTAGCTCTGTCCGGCCTTCTCAGCATTAGCTCCCGCGGTAGCCGATTTAACACCTAATGCCTTACGGCTTAATGTGTAAGAAGGTGTAGCAGGTGTCGCGCCACGGGTTAATACAGACGGTAGCCCTGCTTCAGGTAATATGGTGCATAATCCATTTTCTGTTTTTACCGGACGCGTTATTAATTGTATCGAGGCTGCTTTTAATCCATCTGCCTGGGCCTTTACAGTAATAGCACCCGGTGTTGTGGCGGAACGGATCATAAAACGATTCACACCCCCTTCTACAGGAAAACTCTTTGCTAATACGTAATTGTCTGGCCCCATCGCCATACCCCGCGCCATTCAGCCGGTCCTTCCAGGGTATAGTGGATCATATCCAAAGCCGTAGGACAACGCCTGCCTCTCGCATCAACCACTTCTACTTCTACGATCGAGACATCGTTACCATTAGCCAGGAAGAGAGTTGGACGTTTAATTTCTGTAAGACGTAGCGCTACCGGATCTCCGGTGGTTTCCAGCCGGTTTGTACAAACCTCTTTATTATTTTTATCGTACCCTATGGCTGTGAGGACTCCTGGTTTCCACTCTACATTTTGAAAAGTAAAGATGAAGCCATCGCTCAGCTCACCATAACCTAGAGATTTCCCGTTTACCTTTAGTTCCACCTTCGCAGCTGAAGAAATCACATAGATATCTTTCTTTACGCCTTGCCGATAGTTCCAATGTCCCACAATATGCGCGCGGTATCTTTCAGGGCTTACCCATCCATCCCACATTACTTCATGGGCATAATAGTTTTGCTTTTTTATACGCATGGCATCTACTTCACCGCTGCGTCTGTAATTTTCTTCCCCGCGGTGATGCGTATTGGTTTCTGACCACACAATATTAACGCCCCCGCTGCTCACTCTCTTTCCCGTACCCGGACGCTCTTTCCAGAACTCGTACCAGCGCTTTACATTTTCCAGTGCATGACTTTCCATATTCCGGTTATAAGTGGCAGCACTTTGACCGTTATGTAAAGGTCCGTCGCCGTCTTTATGAAAAGGCGGTGTCCATTCGTCCCAGTATTTGCGGGACCCCTCATCGCGTGAGTATTCCATAGCCCACATGGGTATATGAGCACTTTTATTGGTGTATAACATCTCGCCACCATACTCAGCCACTTTACTATCCAACATTTCGCGGCTACCAATAGCACGTCCTCCGTAAGGATCTAATTTATCGCGCAGCGCCTTCATCTGCGCCATATGTGGCTCGCTGATACTTTCATTGCCGCATTCGTAAAAAATAATACTCGGGTTATTGCGATTATATGTGATAGCATCGTGCATAACCGCTACCCGCTGTTCCCATCGCGTACCTTCAACGTCTTTTTCTGCATCGCCTGCTGGCATAGCCTGTATCAACCCAACTCTATCGCAGCTTTCCACATCCTGTTTAGAAGGTGAAATATGCATCCAACGCACCAGGTTCCCACCGCTTTCCACCATCAATCCATTACTATAATCGCTCATCCAGGCAGGTATGGATGTACCCAGGGCAGGCCATTCGTTGGAAGTGCGCTGCGCATAACCATGCACCATCATCACCCGGTCATTGAGATAGATCATACCATCTTTAAACGCAGTTTTTCTAAAACCGGTTTTAGTAGTTACAACATCCACCGGCTGATCGTTTACCAGCAAGGTGGTTTTCACTTCATATAAATACCCGTATCCCCAACTCCAGAAATTAAGGCCTGCAACACTAGCTCTTGCTGCTAGTGTTTTGGTTTCACCCGGCTGTATCGCTATTTTATCACCCGTAAAAGATTTTATCATTTTTCCATCCAGATCGATCAATTCTACTTTATAGCCGACCTGTTGCACCTGCTGCGTTTCATTTTTCACTTCAGAAGAAGCATTAATGGTTGCCGACTTTCCTTTGATATCAAAATCACTGGCATAAATATAAACACCTGTTGTTTTGAGATTGGAATAGAGTGGTAAGGTTTGGTATAACCGCGGCGTAATATGCAAAAACACATTACGGATAATACCTCCGTAGTTAGCATTGAAATTTTTATCCTCCCACTGGTATTTACTGTTGGTAGCTCTTTCCCGGTAATTCCAGTCATTATCAATACGTGCCGCAATAATATTTTCCTGGCCATCAAATTTTACCAGGTCAGTAATGTCAAAACCGAATGCTGTCACCCCGTTTTCGTGAAATCCGATCGCTTTTCCGTTTACATAAAAATCGCCGCCCTGTCGTATGCCCTCAAACTCGATAAATACTTTTTGCCCTTTTGCTGTTGCGGGCAGTTTAAAATGCTTACGATACCAAACGATCCCGGTTGACAGATTAGCAATATCTTTTTTAAATGCATCGTCCTCATTCCAGGCCGCAGGCAGTGTTACTTTTTCCAGTCGCTTGCTTTGTAGCTCACCTCTTTGGCTTCAGCGACATCTCCTAATTTGAACAGCCAATCACTATTGAAGTTGTATTTACGTTGTGGTACCGGTTCCTTCGCAACAACAGCATCACTCCATAACAGCAGCATTAAATAAAAAAAGCTGCTGTATATTATTTCCAGGTTCCGTCTATTGAGTTGTAAGACTTTCATACTAATCGTTTCAATCGTTTTTGTATTGGTTGCCTTTATAATGACTGAAACGAAAATAGAAGACTTTGATTATTTATTATCCTGCTGCATCCTGTTCTTACCTGCCTTAACCGCTTTCTTTACATGATTCCTTAACAGGCCCTTATTTCAATCGTTTGAAATTATAGTTGAAAAGCATGTTATAAAGAGTAATTAAGCAACTACCGAAGATTTGTACCAAAATTCCCGGTAGCGTATTAGAGAATACTTTGTTTACTTTACAGCATTTAACGGATGCCGGGATTAGTAACTGCCTATTTAAGGGTGGCGATATCCTGGCCAAACTGCAACAGGTAACCATTGTTATCATAAATTCCGAATTCGCGCATTTGCCACTTGAAGTTCTCAATGCTGTAGCATACTTTCACTTTATCTTTTAACAACTCCCACAGCTCATCAACCTCATCGGTATTGAAATAAAAGCTACCGGTAAAAACAGGCTTTTCAAAAGCTTCATGTTCATTAGGCCTGGCCAACATAATCGATACCTGGTCTTTATAGAGGGAGGCCCAGCCCCATTCGTCATTTTTTCCACCAAGTACAAATCCCAGCAGGTCAATATAAAAACGAATCGTGTCCTCCAGGTGATGAGTATATATTATGGGGCGTAAGGCGGTTAACTTCATGATTATTTAATTTAGGTTGAAGTTCCCTACTTTTACCCATATTTCAAGTCAACTTCATCGATTTACCCCAAGAGATTCATAGCATCTTACAACTGCTCAATAGGAATAAGACAGTCGTCAATTATAGTTTGACTACGGCTTATTGGGCAACAGGTAAATTACTATTTGGCCTTTTCCAGGTACGCCTGTTTACAGAAATACCGGCATTTCATTTAGAAAACGACTTCGAAAGTGAAAAACTATTGATAAATATATTCACACCACAAGCTGTAACGAACAGCATTTATGACCGTTTAACATGACTTTAAAAAAATAATTGAAAACTTAATTAAAGCCGGTAACCAATACGATACCGAAAAGTACCTTTCTTACTTTGATGAAGAAGCTGTACTGGATGACCCTTCTGTTGGCAGAACCTTTACCGGTCATAAAGGCATTAAAGAGTATTTCGTCAGCTATTTTATAGGATATAATACGCAAACCACCCTGGTTACCACGCAACTGAGAGATGCGCAAAACCTATTCGCGGAAGTAGCATTCACCGGCGATTTTCCTGAAGGCAGGCTAAACGGCAGCTTTGACTTTACTTTCGAGGACGATAAAATTGTATACATAAAAGCAGATTTAATATATGGAACCTAACGATTTGAATACGATCATTGCACGTTCGCTGGAATTGAGAAAAAATATCATGCGCTGGAACTACAACACCACGGCAGCGAATGGAGCATTGAAGAAGATGCCCTGGCTTACCTTACGGATGCCGGCTTGGTAGGCCGAAATATTATGGCGCAACAGAAAAGATGGCCGAAAACCAATTCGCAGACAGAATTGGAATATAAGCTGGGTGAAAATATCTGGTGGCTGGTTGTATTGGCCGAACGAAGTGGCATTGATATAAGGAGTGCTATTGGCAACTTTTTAACCAGTACCGAACAATTGCTGGGTAAATAAAGTAGTGAGTGCAAACCACCAAAGCTTCCTGGCAACTGACAACCCTACACTCCAGCGCACCGGCTATTCATTCAATGCCCATATCAATGCCTTCTCTTTAGTAGCTTTGAAGATAGTATGGTGCTCTTCCTTATGTTCGTCTGAGTATTGCCACTTAAGACCAGGTAGTTTTTCGGCTTCCAGTATACCCGATAGCTGCCGGGTATAAAGTGATATATCCTTTGCCTGAGAGCCCGCAAACCAAAGCTTTTTACCCGCCGGAATTCTTAATAAGTATTTCGCTGCATTTTTCACCAGGTAATGACCGTTCCACCATAAAGACGGATCAATAGCTATATACCGATCAAATATTTCAGGGTACTGTAAAAAGGTTTCCATAACGAATAGTCCGGCTAAAGATTCCCCGATAATAGTTCTTTCGTTTCTGGTGCGGTACCTCCTATTGATCTCAGGAAAAAGCTCTTCCTTTATAAACATTCTAAACGCCGCCGATCCGCCCACTACCGGCGCGATCTCTCTATCTTTCCTTATTTCGGTAGGGCCCGACAAATCCCTGCGCCGCTGCGTGTTTTCTATACCTACCAGCAAAAGCGGCGGTATTTTCTTAGAAGCCACTAATTCAGAAATGGTTTGAGCAATATGAGGAAAATCTTCACCAACACCGCCATCCGGCATATACAAAACGGCAAAAGAATCGGTGGTTGCCGAATAGCCGGGTGGTATCCATACATTGATGGTTCGTTGCTCCTTTACGTTTTTTGATTCAATAGTAAAAGTTTCGTGAGCCGGCACCAGTTCCTGTTGAGCTAAAATATCAGCACAACTCGCCAGAACGATAAATATCGACAACCAACAATAATAAACAATCTTCATTTCATTCTTAGCTTAAAAATGAATTAAACATACGCTAATTATTTAATACCTGTTTATCGTTGTGTATTCGTCTTTCTTCAATAATAGTTCTAAATGTAAGATTCACCCTTGGGCTCGTTATTTTTTACTGGGCGGAAGCCGGTGCCACCAGAATGTTTGCGTAGTGTCTTTCATAATCAGCAGGCTGCCATGTGCTAAAACCAACTCCACTTTTTCTTTGGTTTGTTTATGTTTGAAAGCAAATTTTCTTTCTGCTCCAAAGCTCAACGATGCTATGGCACCATCTTTTTCAGATCCGTTTCTGCATCGCTATGCCAGGCCATCCCTTCTTCTCCATTATGATACAAATTGAGCAGGCAGGAATTAAACGTTTCACCAGTCTGCTTTTCAATCAAAGCCTTTAGTTCAATAAGCTCTTTTGTCCACGGTAAAGCCTGTTTGGTCGTATTGGAATAGGTATATTCGTAAGGTTTATTACCGTACCAGGCTACTTTTCTTTTGGTAATGATCTTTTTCCAAAAATAATGGCCTCATCGTTCCGCCATTCAATGGTTTCCAATAATTGATGCAGGTAATGATCCGCCTGTACCTTAGACAATAGTTTGCCATAATAATTAACGGTCCCATTGTATGGCAACCAGTTTTTATTGCTATCGATAGTTTGATTAAAGAGATCCATCTTTCCAATTTTTGTAGGCCCTACTCATACAGCGTCCGCAAGGCCGGTAACCATTTAACAAGGCATCCTCTTCTGAAGCAAAGAACACCCTGTTTATTTTCTTCATTCTTTTACCCGAAGCACAATTTAACAGGCCATAAATCTTCAGCTTTTGATTGCCACCCCAGGCAATTGATCCCTTACGGATCCGGCTCCTCAGCATATCATCTGCAATAGCTATATGCCCTATCATACTTTAAGTTAAAGCGTCGTGAAAAATAATACCCAGCGTATGCCTTTCCCCGGACTTCACTTCACTTACGCCATGTTTCATATTTACCCTGTAGTAGCCCTTTGTTCCCTTCTCCGGCTTAAAGTTAGTAGTAAATACAACTGCATCTCCTTTTCGTGGCTGAAGAACGATTGCTTTGGATTGTGCCCTGGGCACCTGTTGGGTTAATACCAATTCACCACCGGTAAAATCCTGCCCGGGCTCGTTCAGCATCAACACCACCTGTATAGGAAAATAGATATCACCATACAGGTCCTGGTGTAAGGTATTAAATCCGCCTGCCCCATATTTCAAAATCAGGACGGTTGCTTTTTCCTGTCCGTTGGCATGACATTGCTCCAGCAGCTCTTGATGCTTTAAGGGGAATTGCAGACCTATATTTAAAACCTCGAACCAGGTGTTAGCAATAGTTGCCAGATGCGGGTATAAGTTAGTTCGTATCCTCTCAATTAACGGTGGCAACGGATAACTGAAGTATTTATACTCGCCCAGCCCAAAACGATATCGTTCCATCACGACCGTTTTGCGATACAGATCTGGTTGTTTATAGCCGGCCTTCAACCTTTCACATTGTTCATCCGGCAAAAGACCTGGAATAATCGCATAACCGCTCCTGTGCATGGCTTCTGTAACCTCAGACCAGTTGGTTGCTGCTATTTTTTGTTCAACTGTTTTCATAATGTTTCAATATCGGATTGAGTTTGCGCACCTTCCCAGCCGATGATGGCCGCTTTTCTGGTGGCCCCCACATATAGCCTCCAAAAGTTCCGGTTGACTGGATGACGCGATGACAGGGAATCAAAAAGGCTACTGGGTTACTTCCAATGGCCGTGCCTACAGCTCTCGACGCATTCGGGCTACCCATTGAGGCTGCCAGGCTGCCATAAGTAGAGAGTTTCCCCATGGGGATCTTCAACAAACTTTCCCAGACCTTTAATTGAAAGGGCGTTCCCTTCAGGTGCAATTTAACCTGGCCAAGCTTGCTCCAGTCATCCTGAAAAATGAATAAGGCGTTCTGCTGCAGCAGATCCAGTTTTCTTTCAAATACCGCATTGGGGAATTTTGCCACCAGGTCTTTTAATGCTTTCTCCTCATCATTTTCAAATGCCATGTAACAGACCCCTTTTGCAGTAGATGCCACAATCAAAGGACCAAAGGGGCTTTCCGCAAAACTGTATAAAATGTGCAGGTTCTTTCCCCGTTTTTATATTCGGCGGGCGTCATGCCTTCGATATTAACAAAGAGATCGTGCAACCGGCTGGTGCTGGATAGCCCCGTTTCAAAAGCCGCATCGAATAAGCTTACCTGTTGCTGTTGCAGCATTTTCTTGGCATGCTCAATGCTAATGTACTGTAAGAATTTCTTAGGGCTTGTGCCTGCCCATTCTGTAAACAATCTTTGAAAATGCGCAGGGCTTACATGTATACTTTTTGCAACTTCATCGAGATTCGGTTGCGACTTGAAATTAGCTTTAATATAGTCTATAGCTTCCGCTATTCTTTTAAAATTGATATTATGTTGTGTGTCCATATTCCTGACTTTTATAATGCAAATATCCCAACTTGCTGACAGTTATAAAATCCGGAATATGCTAAGATTAAATCCTGGTAGCCGGATCCTTTAAATAAGGTCTATAATCAATTTCCTATATTCAAATTTTATTCCACCACAGCCTTCACCACTTTGCTATACTTAAAACTACCATCCAGATCAACCTGTTTAATGCGGAGGTATAACTCCAGGTCAGCAGGTGGCGCCAGTCCATCGTTTTTGTTGCAGGCAAAACATACTAACAAAATAACACCAGCCATCGGCAGGTAGCAATATTTTCTTCTTATATCCAGTGCCAGTAATAATACGATCATGCCTACACCGCTTAAGGCGGTAGCACTGCGCCAATCATTTTCAAAATGGTATTGAAGTAAAGCAGATGAAGAGCCCTCTGGCGCCAGGGTAAGCAATTGCCCCACTGGATAAAAACCGGTTCCATCAGTTGAGGCTTCTACTTCGAAGTGATGACTATTCGATTCAGATGCGGTGATCCACCGCACCCGCAACCTGCCATTGCGTACAAAGGCCGCCAGGTTTTCAAAATCCACAGGCAACGCCTGACCTTCGAATAAAGTACCGGTATTATTGACAAAGAAACTGTTGCCGCTTCGTACGCGGTAAAAATCCATATCCGGTAAACTGCCATCGGCTTTGCGGGGTAATATTAAATCGTAATGATTGGTATTGCTGGCCAATGCTTCTATTTTCAGGAAGCTCGTTGATGTTCCGATAGCATTATTGGCCAGGCTTGAATTAGCAGTATCTAACATGGTTACATGCCGCGGACTACTGGCATCGCCGCTACCTGCCGGACGGTAAGAAATATTATTGGTGAAAATATGCCCGTAACCCGGTACATCTACCCCCACGGATGCCACTTTGGATGCCTGGGACCTATTGGTGAAATTAAAGTTGTTGGCCCTGTTTTGCGAAGCGGTATTATTTTCCCATCGAATACCCCCAGGTGATGATTGGCATAAAAGCCGTTGCTACCATTATAAAAAGCAATGCTGTACTTTACGGTATGCATAGGCACAGGATCCAGGGTCTGCTCTCCGCTACTTAAACTTCCCATACCAAAACCGCCCGCTTTAAACCCGTTACCATCTCCGGCGCGGGTAGTTGCTGTTAAAGTTCCTGCGGTTGAGGCCGGCGTGTAGCCGTTATAAAAAGCCCAGCAAAACTCAATGGTAACAGGCGTGAGGCAGGAAATAAGATCAAAACCATCGTCGCTGTTATACCAGGCACGGCAGCCCCTGAACACATTGCCGGTGCTGGTTAACCTGTCGGCATGTGCCCCAAATCCGTCCACATTACCTCCTCTTTGATTGCCGGATACATTGTCAAAATTATTGTAAGCATCACAGTTTAATACAAGGTTATTAGCGCCCGAAGCCAGGTAAAAACCAATCGCTTTTCCATCATGCATGGCCAGGTGTTCAAAAATATTATTGTTGCCGCCGTTGACCCGGATACATTCTGATTGAGTATTGGCGGTGGTGTTAAGTACCCGTGTGCCAATTATTTCAAAGTTTTTAAAATGCAGGTAACTGCCGGTTACGTTAAATACAATAATACGTTTATTCAACACATCGGGATCTATATTTTGCAGATCAAAAACCGGGCGTTCTCCCGGATATCCTATATAAGAAATGGGATTACCAGCCGTGCCCGATTTATTCATGTGAAATACAAAGGCCCGCACAGCATCGCTGGTATTGTTCATGATTTCGGCATTAGTGGGCGTGTACACCCCTCCTCTGATATAGACGATGTCGCCCGCTACGACCAGGCTTTGTGCTCTAGTCAAACTGGCAAATGGTGCATCGATCGTTCCTGCATTGGCATCATCACCATTGGTAGCGACATAGTAAGTGGCCGCCGAGGCTGAAAAAATAAGAAGGAAAACAGGAAAGTGAAAATGGCATTTTTTAACATCGTTCGTTTTTTAGTACCGTTAAGAATTTGTTTTGCTATGGCAGCAGGCAATGCAGGCAGCGGACATGTAACAGGCCATTCAAATGATTCAAACCGTAATTCATCTGCAACCGTCTATTATAAACTTCATTTAAAACGAAAATAGAATGCGCCATAACATTGACCATCCCGCAGTATCCTGAAAAAAGTTGGTGGATTAAAATGCAATCGGTTGAGTTTTGTTTACAAGGTTCCGTACTAAAAGATTTGTAACTTCTTACAATAAAAATCACAGGAATGTTACAAGATTGTAGCTGGGTTCAATGTAACGTTTTCGACATGTTACAAAACTAATGGTCACCAACTGACTCGTTATGAAAAAAGTTTACACTATTTTGTTGTTAATCCTGTTACATGCTAAGCCATTGTTTCATTGTTTCGATGAATGAGGCATAGCGGGGAGAAATGAACTGTTACACAGGAAAGCATTGCGTTGTCCCCCTCCGTTCCAGGATAGGGGGTGACGATGAAGATGGAAAGTACCGGACACTCCTAGTTGCACAAGCAGCAAACCATCCGCTGTTTTCCGTTAAAATTGTTTACGTAAATAAAAGGGCTTCCCTGTGGCGTCCAAACCCGTAAAAGTGAGTGTGGCTGCTGTTGTATGGTCGTTATTATAAAAATCCAGCTGCATAGTGCTACTGTTGAAACCGGGCTTCCAGAGTAATACGCTACGGGTATCCTTTATCGTTTTGTCAACTTCCGATTTTGAATAATCGGCTGCTTCAAACCTTTGGGTAGCCGGATACCCTGCTAGTGAGTTGAATTTCTTTGGCTTTCTGCCAGGCTGCGATTCGGCCAGCAACCTTCCCCTTTTGGTATAAATAGACAGCACCCCATTCGTGGCGCCCAGTGCAAAGCTATTGCGCAGAAATTTCACCAGGGCAATATTATCAATAGGCATGGTATTGATCATTTCAATATCGGCAGGCATCTCATCCATGTAAAGGGCAACCGTGCCGCCCCTGAAGGTGGGGGCCTCCCCGGGATTTACCGTCACACCCGGTAGTCTTCCATTCAAAAATCCAGTAACAAAGAGCCCCCGGTATCCTGGTCCTGGTTGATAAAGTCTAAAACTACTTCTCCCGGATCACTGAACAAGGGCGTAGTTAATTCCTTCTCTAATTCTTTGGTAAGGTTTCTCACCGCCTGCACTTTTACCACTTCCATCATTTCGGCTTCTTTATCGCCACTCAAATCGAAAGCTGATAAGGCTTGCGCGTATGCCTGAACCCTGGCATTGGTAGCATCATCCCTGCCTGCAGCGAGCCCGTAAGCATTTACCGGCAATGGTAGCATATACCCTGCGGTATCCCAAACCTCTTTCAAACTCATTTCATACAGATCATCATAGCGCGTTTTCTTATGAATATGAAAATAGACTTTGGCGCTATCGCGGAAAAATATCTTATTGATAAGAAATTCACCTTTCTCATCTGTTTTTATATTTCTCACAACATTAACCGAATCATTCAGGCTCAACAGCACCGTAGCAGCCTCGTTGACAACCGGCTTTTTATCCAGTGTAATTTTGCCCATGTAAGTAATATAATTATCCGGGAACCGGGTAACTGCCGGAACAGGATGCGACAGTAACCAGGACCAGTCATAGAGCCCGCGGCTTTCGCTTATTAAGAGGTAATCCAGCGCTTCTTTTTGAAGAGGCTCCTGCAGATCGGTGTAGCGGCTGGCATGGAGCGGCAACTGCGGCAAATCATCCAGGTAAAATGCAGCAAGCAGATTTTGCTGAGGCCAGGCCAAAGGGGTACCCGTTCCTGTTACTTCTGCCAGGTAAGTATGCCTGTTTAAGGTGTCGGAGACATTGATTTCAAAACGGTTTAAACCCTTAGCTTGTTCGGACCGGGCAATAACAGCTATCGAAGGTATTATGCCCGGGATAAGGTTATTATCTACAAAACAAAGCCGCTGAGCCGCCAACTGTCCGGTTGGGTCAAATACGGCAATATGCACCAAACCTGCGGTCTTGCTATCTACCGGTATTTTCCCTTCAACGGTTTCCAGGGCAGCAGGGATCATGCCATTGAAAAGTAGTTGTCCCTTATTGTATGCAATGATCTTATATCCTTTTAATTGATCGGTAATGCCTTTGGCCTGCAGGCTGTAAACAATCATTTTACTGGTCGCGTTCACTTTTAATGCAATGCCTGTATCTACACAGGCCGGGATCCGGATAATTTTGCTGGTCCCGCTTCCATCAACAACCTTTACATGATACTCCTTACCTGCTAAAGGGGCAAATACGAGGCTACCTATTTCATTATTATAAAATTGAATAGCTGCCAGCTTATTCAAACTGTCATTTCCCTCATACAGATAACCGCTCACCCTGTCGGGTAAATCACCTGGTGCTTTTAAGCGCACGGCAACTTTTGTATTCGTATGACTCAGCCAGTTACCGCCCTCGGGTTTTAATTCAACGGACCAGCTGGCTACCGATTTTGCCAGTTTTTTATCTGAGCTGTTATTGTAAATATTCAGTGGGCGAATAAACTGGAACTGTTCGCCAAAATTCAGCATCCAGTTGGTATAGGCTCTTATATAATATACATTTTCAGCAACTTTTGCGGGTACTGTTATAAAGCCCTCGGAGACGCCGGATGTTACGGGCGTTTTACTGACTGTTATTAGTTTTTTATTTACATCCAGCAATTCCACATACAGATTAGTAGATATTTTTGAAAGCTCACCCCGGCAAATCACCCAGGCCTTAAACTGTATGGGCTCACCAGCCAGGTATTCTCCCTTATCGAGGTGCATGAAGACTTTCTCCACCGGATATTTTTCATACCTCGCGAGGATATCTTCGGGAGCAACCGTTTGTGCCACAGCACTTGTTGCATACAGCAGTGCCAGTAACAGGAATACCTGAAGCTTTTCTTTTCTCAATGGCAGCATCAATAAATTTTTATAATTTCTGATCGTTCACCACTACATTTTCCAGGGTGAAGTTGTCGATATAATTTTTTTGTATGGACGGATTTTTAGCTGCTTTTACTTTCCAATCTTTAAAAATGAAATGGGTCAGTTTATACTGTTCTGAATTGCTTACGTTAAATACATTATCACAATCCAATTTCAGGTTCTTCATGGTAATATGATTGGCATAAGACATTTTAATATCCGTCTCTCCTTTCAGATCGAAAAACTGCGTCCAGGGCTGAATATAGACCATATTGGTTACGCTGCCTTTGATGTCCTCCACCGTTACATACTCATACAACTGCGGTGTATCCGGGCGCATTTTCAACCATAGTAATCTTTGTGCATGGTCAATTTTAATACGACGTAAAATAATATTCCGGTTATGAACGGATTCGCTACCGAAAGTCAGTGCACCATGGCAAAAACCATAGGTGTTATCTTCAATAATGATATTAAAATTACCTCCATTATTGGGATCTTTATCTGCCTGGGGGCCTTTACCACCTTTTAATGCTACTGCATCATCGTTCACCGACATATAGCAGTTCTTGATCAGTACATTTTTACACACATCTAAGTCGATAGCATCAGAGCTAGGCGCTTTTACAGGCGCGGCAGGTGCATAGATATAAAGGTTCAGCAATTTCAGGTTTTCGCATTTGTAATAGTGGGAGGTCCAGAATGGTGAATTGATCAGCCGTATGCCCGATACCTGTACATCCTTGCTATTGGATATATAGAGGAGGCGCGGCCTCATTTCATCTTTATTGGTGCATTTTGGATTCCAGCTACGACGCAACCAGAATGCTTTCCAATAGCGCAGGCCGTTTCCGTTGAGCGTTCCCTTCCCGGAAATGGTAAACCCGTTGACACTATCCGCGTTAACGAGCGCCGGGAAATAGGTGCAGGTTTCCCCCTCAATACGGGTAGTCAACACTTTAAAATCACTGATATCATCACTGGCTTTTAGGGTCGCAGCCACTTCGAGGTGCAAATGTGTCCCAGGTTTAAAAAACAGGTTGCCGCTTAAGAAAACGCCTTTTGGAATAATGATGACGCCGCCGCCGGCTGCAGCGGCTTTATCAATCACCGCCTGTATGGCCTGGGTCTGCACCAGGTTACTATCTGTTTTTACACCGTGAGCTGTAATGCGGTACTGCTTACCCAGTTTATTAATATCAGTCAATTCATTTTGCCTGAACCAATCGGGAATGGGCGTACCATCGGGAAAAGATCCTGGGCGGTTAGCTGAACATTAAACGCCACTAATAATACGACAACCAGTTTTATACATTTATACATCATAGTCGTTCAAAAATAAGCAGTTAGTTTTGGTATAAAACATTGATAAAGAAATAAGCCACGAATGCTCGGATAATGCAATCAACGGCGCATTATTAAGTTCCTGTAAACCTGTTGCACTCAGTTGCAGGTAACGACGCCAGCTAAAGCCCCATTAGCATCTTAATTACAATTACAATCAGGTAAATTTATTTTGATATAATAACCAGGATTGTATGGAGGAATGCCGCCGTCGTTCGTTTTCACGCCGACATATTTCAATGAAGAAGGTGTATTTGCACATCTCACCATTGTATTGTATGATACATGCTCAGACAAATTTGGATCACCGAGAGTGGTACTGATATAAACGGGTATGTCATCGTCTACTTGTATTTCACTCTCGCCTCCAGGAAATTCTATATCAAATGACCCAGCTGTATAAGTTGGGGTTTGCGGACCGGGAGTCCAATTTTCTGTGGCAACTTCTTCACGATATTCAAAATAAAAATTTTGAGAAACTACATATGGCACGGTGCATTCGTAGTCTGCATACGCGCAAACATATAAATCTGCTTTTGTTTGGTATACTGAAAATCCATCACCATAGTCTGTAAAACTATTACTTCCATTCCGCATCTCAATTCTCAGGTAAAAAGGCGTATCATCCACTCTTGCCTTCGTTTTAGAAACAGAAAGGAACGAGGTCGAGATAATAAAAGTGAATAAAATGGCGCAGCTTGCTGATAATCGAAACAGTGTTTTTTTCATAATTGATTTATTAGAGGCGATTAAATACTTAGCATGGAAGCAAAAGACGGTGCTATAACACGGACTTTGCTATAGTTTCAAAACAGTTGGCAATTGCGTTTTCACAAATTAAATTTATATGAAGCGATTTTTCTAATTGTAACGGCTTGCATTATGCGACAGCCTTGTTTTATCCCAGAATCCGGTTGGTATTTCATATTTTCTTTTGAGAACTCAACCTTGCATAACAGACCGTATACTCTTAATAATGGCCGTGATGTATGTTACGAATACCTTACCTGAACGGGCGGACAGGAACCAATAAAAGATTTTCAATTTGGCGCATTCTGAATACGCTACTAAATCCGGTCATCTGTTACTGGTCATCTGTTACTCGTCCTTGGTCATCTCTTAACATCCATCTACCATCTGTCCTAGTCCAACTTAAACGGCAAATACCAACCTTCCTTATTCATTAGTTTAGCTCGCGCGGCTCCTGCATTGGGATCTCCATCTTTTAATAATTTCTGGTATACTTTATCTGCAATGATAGACGGATCATTACGCCTGCGTGCGATACGCAATAAATCAGCCCAACGAGTACCCTCAAACGCATTCTCCAGGGCGGTTTCCTGCAACAACCCATTTTCCACTTGTATAAGGCTATCAGCCTTATTGGTGGCAGTAAGCGTCAAATTAGGCTGATTCGCTCTATTTCTTACGCCAATGTTTCTATACCAAAGTCCACGAAAAAACGGTATTGCAGTTTGCCTGTAACGTGCATCAAAATTATAAGGATAAGGATAGTCAAGCGTATTCATTAAGTTAGTGATGTTGTTACCACTTCCCGCGGTATCGTATGCTCCTATAATACCATTGTTAAAAAATGCCCACCCCAATTTATGCCAGCCGTCGCGGTTGGCCGCCTCGGCAAAACGCATATGCAAATTTGTTTGACGATACAAATACCAGTCTCCATTCTTCACCAAAACGTTTGCAGGAGCACTTGTTTCCCAGTTAAGGTATTTATATAGATATTTCATTACCACGTTTTGACCATTTAGATTTTTCACACTTAAATCGCGCCTGGCATCGAACGGCAGTTCTGTCCGGATAGTCACGTTCGAATATGTATAAGGCCTTTGTGGCTGAGAATTCCACATATCCATTACCTGCTGCGATGGCTTTAACAGATAATCACCTCCAATAGGAGAGAATAATTTGATCAATGGGTTAGCAGGAGCAAATTTATTGTCAAAAGGCAAACTCCACACCCACTCTCTTGTTCCATGATCAGTATTCATGGCCGTTTGAAACATCATACGCCAACCAGATCCAAAATTAAGCGACAGGTTACCACCCGTTACCGTGTAGCCAACGTATAAAGACCCTGCGGTACCGTACCATCCTAATTTATACTGCGTATAATAATTTTCTCCTTCACCTTCTGGCGTAGAGGTTTCCATTACTTCCCGATAATAGTTAGCCGCCTGGTTATAATTACCTTTCCAGAGATATAAATCTGCCAACAAACACTTTTTATTAATGAAGAACTTAGAAGTTGGATATCCATCCAATGTAATATTTAAAGATGAACCTGTAGAATACTGCATTCGGAAAGGTATGGTTTCGGTAAAAGAAATCAAAGAATCCAGCAGCGCATCGAAACTAACCTTGGGAAATAGTCCTTCATTTTTAGTATCTGCCAGTGTTGCCAACGGGCTGGTTACATAGCGCACTTCATCTCCATAATGGATTCCCAATTGGAGATATAAAAAACTCCTTAAGCAGGCAATATCCGAATAACGCTCACGATAATCAGCTTCACTAATTTTCTTTTCCGCATACATCTTATTTAAGTTAAATAACACATCATTACAATTAATAATTACTTCATAAAATGGGCGCGGATCAGCATAAGGATTTTCCACCGTGGCCGAATGATTGCTGATCTGGCGCAGCCATTTATCAGCATTCACCGTATAGTCTAAAAGATCAGCCCGTAGTTCATTCAAGATAATATAGCGGTCTGCCAATCCCATAAATTTACCGTAAACACCCATTACAGCCGCATCCGCATCGTATACATTGGCGTAAGCCTGACTGTTATCCAGCTCATTAGTTGGCATTTTATCGAACATTTTTTTACAACCAGTCAACACCAGTATGGCTGCTAAGCTCAACCCTGTTGCTCTTATAAAAAATTTTTTCATTTTACAATTTTTTCTTGTTAATAGACTCCTCTCTTTTCCTCCTGCCAGCCTTTTCAGACTTAGTAGAATACCTGAACCATAATTTATAATCCGATCCTTACTCCCAGTACCACATTTTTAAACAGGGGATCAAGCCCAGTGTCAATACCCTGCGCCAGCGGACTCTGAGATGCGCCGAACTCGGGATCATAACCCAAATATTTTGTTGCTGTAAACAGGTTGTTCCCTGTTACAGATACTGCTATACTTTTAAAAGCCGCTGTAGCTTTTAAGGGCAGGTTATAGGTAAGATTGAGTGAACGCAGGCGCAGGTAACTTCCATCTTCTATCCAGCGGTCGCTAAAACGGTTATTACCCATGGGGTCACCCCATGTTGCTTTGGGCATATTGGTTTGTTGCCCGTCCAGCCTCCAACTGTTTAAAACGCTCTGCAACTGGTTTTCCACACCGCTTTGCGACTCCAGCCTATGACGCACATAGTTATATATTTCATTTCCTACGGAGAAGGTGAATAACGCATTTACCTCAAAACCTTTCCAGATAAAACGATTGCTTACACCACCGAAAAAATCAGGATTTGGATCGCCGATAACGGTTCTGTCCTTATCATCAATAACCTTGTCACCATTTTGGTCAACAAAACGAACATCCCCTCCTTTAAAAGCCGCGAGAGCACCATCGTTATTCTCTTTGCTCAGCCCTGCATCAGTTGCTTCAGCATCAGACGCATAAACACCATTGGTTTTGTAGCCATAAAACTGGTTGGCAGACTGCCCAACCGCAGTAAGAATCGTCGCCCCTGCAAAATCAGTATAAATAGCATTGTTAGGTACTGCTACAATCTGATTTTTGTAGCTAGATATATTGGCTCCAAAATCCCACTTAAATTTCACCTTATTGATGATGCGAACATTCGCGCTCGCTTCTATTCCGTTATTTTTTAGCTCACCACCATTGCTAAGTGTACTGCTGAATCCAGTTATAGTTTGCAGAGGCTGATACACCAGCATATTTGTAGTGCGATTGCTATATACATCTAGACCCAAGGTAACCCGCTCTTTCCAGAACGCCAGGTCAAGTCCTGCATTAAGCCTGGTGACGGTTTCCCACTGCAATTCGGGATTGGAAATCCATTTACGAACAGCGCCCTGAGCACCCAACAGATTTTGTCCAATATAGATATAGCGCGAAGTATAATTGCCTATATCGTCGTTACCACTAATACCGTAAGATACCCTAAGCTTTAACAGATCAATAGAGGACGCCGACATAAATTTTTCAGAAGAAAGCAGCCAGGCTGCTGCCAGCGACGGAAACAAAGGAAATTGGCGATCACCAATAGTAAGGCCATTAGCTGCTTTTACTCCAAACCGGGAGGAACCATCTAATGCCATATTCAGGCTCAAAAACAGCTTATCTTTAAAACCATAGTTAGCACCCAGGTAGGCGTTGAGCCAGTTCCATTCTCCCATGGCTCCCCCACGCTGCGAAGCGCTGCCAGGCCATTTTGTACACTTACCATATCATCTGTAGCAGAGTTAGCTGTAAACACGTTTACCTGGTTGGCCTTGTTATTCTGGTATCGTACACCCAGGCTGGCATTGATCGAATGTATATAACCAAAGGTTCTGTTATAATCCAGGCGGGTATCATTAAATAATGAAAACAATTGCTTTACCTGCGAGCCCATTCGGTTATTGGCGATATCGTTCCACAAAGTATCTTTTACGATGCCCAGGCTGGGTATGAAGTAGGTCTCTCTTATTTTATCGAATTGCAGCCCGATTAATGTACTGGCAGCAAGGTACTTATTGATGTCATACTTGAATTTAAAAGAACCGAAAAATCGGTAGTATTTATTGTAGGCTTCAATTTTTTCAATAATTGTACTAGGGTTGCCGATACCCAGGCTATCCACACCTTCCAGGTTTGGAGAAGCTGTTCCATCGGCCGCCAGTATATGATCTGTAAGGAAGGGAGCTTTTACCAGCCCATTAAAAACAGGCGCCGTTTTATCTGCGATACCCTGGTCTTTCAAATCCTGCGTGTTATAGGTGAAACCGAGGTTAGCAATACCGGTTAATTTTTCTGTAAAATTGAACTGTGCATTAAAGCGAGTGTTATATCGTTCGAGGTTGGTATTTTTTACTATTCCGGCGTTTTTCATATACCCCACCGTGAGACCGTAAGTAGCAATATTATCACCTCCTGTAATACGCAGGTAGGCATTCTGGCTCATACTATTGTCCAGCACCTTCTGTTGCCAGTCGGTATTATTATGATAGGTAGCATAATCAGCTCTCGAAGGATCATCCATCATATAGGGCTCCGCAGCAACCTGGTTGGCGCTCATGCCACGACTCTGCAACATCCGGCTGAGATGGGTTCTATAACCAGTCGCATCCAGCACCGGGAGGTTTGACGGTGCTGCATTGAACCCAGCATAAATACCTGCATCAATTTTAGTTGCCTGTCGCCCTTCTGCACTTACTGTAGTAATAATAATAGCGCCGTTGGCACCTTTAGCACCGTAAATACTGGTGGCATCCTTCAGCACCGTAATATTGTCAATATCCTTTATATCAATCAGGCTTAATGGATTGGTATAGTTATTTGCAATAATACTTTCCCCATACTCATTAGCTTCAAATGGCATTCCATCTACCACTATCAATGGTTTATTGGTGGCATAAAGCGAGTTAATCCCATTCAGAGATAAATTAGCCCCTGCACCTGGCAAGCCTGAGCGGCGAACAGCATTTAAACCCGCTACACGACCTTGTAGCCACGAGTCTATCGTTTCCAATGGTTGTTGCCAGCCGTCAGGTCTTTGCTGATCTACGGAAGCTGTCATCATTTTTTATGCTGATTACCTGTCGGTGTTACGAGTACATCATGATACGATGCTACCGTGCGGGACTGCAGTACAATTTCAAGCTGTTCCCGGTATTTTACCGGTACCAGCTTCGCATCAAAGCCATCGGCTTCTACTAAAATGGTTGCTGTAGTATTGGGAATCTTCAATGAAAAGTTACCTGCGGTATCGGCAATAGCTGCAGAAAATCCCTTCACCTGTACTTGCGCACCATTGATGCCATTACCACTGGCTGCACTCTTCACTATCCCTTTTATCACCAACGCCGCAGCATTCGTACCGGTAGCTGAATTTCCATTAGCAACCGGGCGTGTTTGTGCATGTAAGCCTGTAGCTAACAAAGCTGCCAGTGCTACAATTAAAACAGGTTTCATTTGATTATACATCATCATCTTTTTAGTCTTTATAAACGGGTTAGAATACCGGCTGCAGTCTGATATAGTTACACACAATCGCACTCGTATTGGCTGTAGCATTGTTTGCTGCTGTTAAAAACAGGTTGAACCCGGGTCGAAAATTGGTTAAGGTAAATTCACCAGCCAATTGCTCCGCATAGGTATTCAGGGGCACCGTAACATAAGCAGGCAGGGGTGAATTGAAAGAATCCACTCCAATTTTTTGCGTAAAAGGCGCTGTCATATTATTGATATTATCGTTTAAGGCCATCCAATATACCCTGTACTTTACAGCAGGCACTTCCGTAAGCCTATAACGCAGGTTGAATTGGGCCAGACCATGATTATAAACCAATACGTCCTTGAAAGTGCCACCAGTAGCCGAATCGCGTTTTTCCCTGATATAAGTATTACTCAACCTGTTGGCACTGGCAGATGTGTAATTTTCCGCTTCTACAATAATATCTCTGAATTTATTACGAAAAGGCACTTCCAGTTTATTCATGATATACACCACTCCATTGCTTGTTTTAACGCTGGATACAATGGCGCTTTTATCAATGCCGACTCTTACACCCGAACGAGAAATGATTGTATCAGGGATATCTGCAGCCGTCTTGTATAAAGTATCTACTGCCAGGTCTTTAACTACCAGCCATCCCGCTACTTTGATAGTGCTGTCGGCATTACCTGGCACATTACTAAAAGGCTTAAACCTGTTAATTTCAGATTGCCAAGCGCCATCCTGCAATACAAAAAGGGTAAAGTTTTTGGACTCATCTCTCAGATTATGTGCCCGGGTACGAAAAAGGCTACCTAAAGAGTCTACCATCGCTACTTTTTGCAATACAGGCATACGCGCATCTGTTTCTGCAAAAGCCCATGTATTATTCAGTACCAACAATGGAGCTCCTATTACCTGCACCACCCCGTTTTGAGCTGCAAGATCCTTAGACGAAAAAATCACATCATCTATCGCTATTGCGCTCAAATTATGGTATTTACCATTCAACACAGGGATACGCTGCAGTCCTTCTGTTGACTGTGCATACCGGGCCTGGTTAGCTATATGATTGGCCACAAACTGCTTTAAAGCTGCCATATCACTTTCCAAAGATGCCGCAACAGAACTTAAAGCTGCATTACTAGGTGCATATACAGTAAATACCCTTGATGATGCAAGTGTATCGGCATAGCCGGATTTTGCGAGCAAACCTGCGAAACTACTGAGGTCTGGATTGCCTTGTATACGCTCAAACAGGTTTTGTGCAATATGATCATCTGTAATCCCGTTATGATCTTCCCATTTCTTACAACTATTCAGTAGCAAAAGGCTAACACCCGCTATCAAAAAGAGGTTTTTAATTTGATTATACATCTAATTATTTTTTCAATTCAATGACTTTATTTTGGTCTTATTACGGTATGTATGACATCGATCCATCTGGTGCAAACCTGGGCACTATTTGGTTTTCATCCACAGGTATAAAGTGAATCATATCCAATTGAAGTGCGTTATTACCCGTGCCGCTTACTGATTCGAAACGCACTGTTTGAACACCAGTAGTAGCAATATCTACAATACCCACCAACCTTGCATTATGTCTGTTGGGGCTGTTGGATGTTACATAGTTTTTCCATCCGATAGACTCTCTTTCCTCCGGTGTACCCGCAGGCATTCGGCCTGCTCCATCTGAAAAATCTACCTGGCGGGACATGGGTATACCGTTTACAAACACATTGGTAAGTGATGCAGTTTGTGCGATGTAGCATATCCATACTTTGTATCGTCCTTTAATAATGGTGGGGGTTTTGAATTCTGCCCATGTTGCTCTATTAGGACCGCCGAAATTTAGCGCTATCCGATCCCGGTTCACATTAAATATATCCGGGGTACCGGTTCCGCCATAGAAGTATTGAATACCCGAACTTGCAGCCTTCCAATCCCAGTCGATGCTTGCTATAGGTTTATCGGTAGCGGTTGGGCGCGGAAAATAAAAAGACTGTCGCCGAAAGTAAGCCGGCTGGTTCATCAGTTCCGGGAACATCGCCACATCCCAATAAAGAGCCTGAGGTTTCCTGAACTTAGCCATGGTATGTCCATTGGAGCTGTGCCATACACCATTAGTTGCAGAATTATCGCTGGAAGGGCGCAGTAAAGTAACTCCTTTTTCCAACACGCCATTAAATTCCATTTCATTCAATATTACTTCCTGGTTCTGATGTTTAATAGTGATCACTTCTTCAGGCAACAGCGTCAACTGAGCGTTAAAATTGATGATATCACCGAGGAAATAAAGACCATTGATGATGTGGTAGGCTACATACATATTGAGGCTATCCTTTGAATTCATAGGATTACCCAACTGGCTATACCTGGCTTTTAATGCAGCATAAGAGTTATAACCGCTATCAGCCAGGGCCTGATTGCTTTCGGCAATCACTGTTCTCCAGCGTTTGGATGTATCAGCATCAATCTTATTAAGCTGATCATAAAAACCAGTTTCCTTTAAAGCCTGGGTAAAAATAGAATAATCAGGGTTGGCTTCTATTTCTTGCGCAATAGTGCGGGCTGCCGGCGTTAGCATACGATCAACGATATGCATAATACCATTCCCCACTCTGATATTAGAACTCAAAATTCTTGCCTGCCGGTTTACTGTAAAAGATGATACACCATTTACAAAACTCACGCCTGTAATTAGAAATTGTCCATACATGGTTGCCGTTTTTAGCTTTCCATCTGTGAACTGGCTGGTATTGATAGTATCTTCCAACAAATGAAAACGCACCAGGTTTTTAGAACATTCACGTCAGCCGCTGCAATGGACGATATACCGGTTGAATCCATCCAGCGCTTAACGCCATCATTGGTTACTGCAAAAAACGTATAAGCACCATAAGCATCCAGATAAGCGGCCGAGCCTGTCACATCCAGGATTTCTTTAAACAGAGAGAAAGAGTCTGGTCGTTCGCTCAAATAGCCGGTAATATTTCTATCGGCAGTAGTAGCTAAATCGTATTGCGTTTTCTTACAAGCCGTTAACAGCAAACCGGCTATAGCAATTATTCCCACCAGTTGTAGTAATCTAATATATTGTTTCATCTGCCTGAGTTTTTCTTGTTTTATCAAATGCCTGCGAATAGGGAGAGCAGGTACTTTGAATTTTAGAAATCTTCCTGTGTATATTCAATATTCTTATCGGTAAAACGGATTTTGCACCAATAATGGATTGCTGCTTATTTCATAAAAATAAATAGGCATATAATGACTATTGGGATCTTTGAGTTTATTAAAAGCCGCTTGCTGCAGACTGGGCGCGATGCTTAGCGCAGCTGCGTTTGTTAAAAATGCCGGTTGCTCGTAATTATTTCTTTTGGCGTTGCGTAGTAAATCAAACCAACGCTTACCTTCAAATGCAAACTCGCGCTGCCTCTCCTCAACTATAAAATTAGTCATAGCGGATTTATCCGTGCTGTCCATCGGCATTATATCCAAAGCTCTAGCTCTTTCCCTGATGGTTTTAACCAGTCGTGAAGCTTCTAAAGGCTGATTGAGCTGATTGATGGCTTCTGCCTTCATTAATAAAGCATCAGCATAGCGGTAAAAAACCCAGGGTGCGAATGACTGATCTAAGGTTCTGAAATCATCTCCGTTATTATCCGCGCCTACAAACTTCCATATGCTAAAATCCCCTCTCTGTAAGCTGCATTCTCACCCCGGTAATCCATTAGTGGTGTAGCATTTACCAGGTCGAGCCCAAATACCTGCTCGGGCAAGTGCAAAGCGCCGCCCCATCTTTTCTGATTAGGCGTATGCATATTGTAAAAAGGATTTAATACCTGCTCGTCATACTGCAATTCAAAAATCGTTTCTTCGGACGCACCGGTAAGAAAAATGCTGTAGAACTGATTTCCGGGCACCAACCTGAACTCGTTAGCATTGATAATCTTATCGCATTCGGCAGCAGCCTCTGCGTATTTATCCATCCACAGATAAACATCTGCAAGAATAGCGTTAACTCCATATTTGGTCACTCGGCCTTTATTGAAGGCGGCTGTACCACCGTAGGTAACGGGTACTTTAGATTCTGCCTGTTTCAAATCAGCTACCAGCTGGTTCAAAATTGTATCAGCACCCGTTTTAGGAATTGGTGTAATTTTGGCATCGCTTACCGTGGCATCTAATTTGAAAGGCACATCTCTAAAAGTGCGCACCAGGTAGAAATACATCAAGGCTCGTAAGGCAAGGGCCTGGCCCACTGACCGATCCAGGTGTTGCTGGGTAAATGTATTATCTTTTTGCAATACCCCAGACGCCAGATCGATCACCACATTACAGTAGTTGATGGTTCTGTAAAACCCTGCCCAGTCGGAAAACGCATTATTGGGGTCATATTGATATTGATCATATCCTGCTCGTCGGGGCTGGTGCGGTTACCGATGGTAACCATATCCGCGCGTGCTTCACCCCAAACAAACATGTAATCTGTAAGGGCACGACCTCCATTTACCGTGCTTGCCTGTATAGAAGCATATATACCAGTAACCGCTGCATCTACCTGCTCTTTCGTTTGCCAAAACTCATCGCCTACAATACCGTCACGCGGCTTCAGATCCAGCCACTTGTTACAACCGGCCAGACTAACCATTATTAATGTTGCCAGCAAGAATCGTATTAGTATATCTTTTTTCATCTGACTATTTTCTTAAGTAATTAATTCCTTTTTCTTTAAAACCCAGCGACCAATCCAATGGTAAAGTTTTTACTTGGAGGTGTCATAGAGTTATCGGTTACAATTTTAAAAGCATCTCCACCAGGCATACTCACTTCCGGATCCTGACCAGTGTAATTGGTAAAAGTGTATAGATTTTCAGCCGTTAAATAAGCACTCAATGATTTAAAACCTACTCTGCGCAACTTAACCGGTGGAACGGTGTAACGCAGGGTAATGGTTCTGAAACGCAGGAAAGATGCATCTTCGACATACTTATCGCTACCCAGCCAGTTGTAGGAAGTTCCCTGTACGGCACGTGGTATATCGGTAATATCACCCTCGTTACGCCAGCGCCTCAGCACGGCTGTGCTTTGGTTATCGTAACCATTCATACGGGTCGTATTCATTTTAGTTCCATTTACCACATCCACGTCATAACGATAATTAAAGAAGGCCGATAAGCGCCACATGCCATTTTTCCAGCTTACATTGGGACCAAATCCACCATACAATCGTGGATTATTATTACCCAGATATACAACATCCTTATAATCGATATTACCGTCGTGGTTAATATCCTCATACATGGCATCGCCGGGTTGAAACATATAATCCACCGTTGGATAGGCAAAGCGCATATAAACGGTTTGTCCATTAGGACCTATAATAGCATTACCGTTAGCATCCCTGGCAATAGTTGATTCTTTATCTTTATATACCCCCTTGAATCTGTATCCATAAAAGGAACCGAAAGGATTGTTCATTTGTAAAACCGCGAGGTAATTACCGGGCGCATTCATATTTCCTTTTTCCATTGGATAGTAGGGCGAAATTTCGGTGATAATATTTTCGTTTTGAGAGATATTGAAGTCGAAGCCTATCACTAACTCTTTGGTTTTGTAGGGCTGTGTCCAAAGGGCAAATTCCCATCCCCTGTTTTCCATGGTCCCTACGTTCATATTGATCGCCGTATAACCTGTGTAAGAACCAATCCGCAAATTGTTCGAAAAAAGGTCTTTGGTTTGATTGAAATATACATCAATATCAGAACGGACACGTCCGCCAAATAAGGAAATATTAAGCCCCAGGTTTCTTCCCACTACTGTTTCCCAACGAAGATTGCTTAATTCCATTGAAGAAGGATAAACACCACTTTGTCCCTGGTAACTCCAGTTAACCGTGTTGTAAGTATTAAAAAAACTATAGTCCGTTCGGGGTGCATTACCCGATTGGGCATAGCTAGCCCTGAAGCTCAGATCATCTAAGAATTTCAGTGTTTTGAAGAAATTCTCCCCTGAAATTCTATAACGCATGGACACACCAGGAAACAAGCCATAGCGATTGGCGCTACCAAAGCGGGAGCTACCATCGCCCCGTAAACTACCATTAATCAGGTATTTATCTTTAAATCCGTATTGCGCCTGTACCACAGCTCCTATCGTCCTGTTCTGAGTTAGGCGGGACGCTGCCTGCAATTCAGCATTTTGGGTACGCCCGTCGGCAGTGATATCTACCAGTAATGATGAGAATGCATTTGATTTCATTACCTCCTGGGAGTTACTGGTGTAATCGCCGGTGAATAAATTGGCAAATGCCATAACTACATGATCTCTATTTTTAAGTTTAGGCGTGTAATTCAAACTGGTGCGTGTAGTAACACCGAAACCATCAATATCACCATTGTAAGAACGGTTTACCACTGTTTCCGTATTAGGGCGCCCCGTTGCTATCTGTGGCAGAAAGCTGCTGTTATTAGTGCTATTGATATCAAACTGTACATCGGCACTGGCAGTAAGAACCCCCTTTATAATAGTATATTTTAACTGAAAACGCGGCACTATCCTATTACCTAGCACAGAATAAATTGCCTGTGTAGCCATGGCTAAAGGGTTATAAATACGGCTATACTGCCCCTGAATATTAGAAGCTGGTGATAAATAGTTGGTAGTAAGATTACCAAATTCATCATACTCAAACACACTCATGTTGGGCATTTTCAAATAAGCCACATTACGTATCGCCCCTTCGTCATTTGCGGTATAGTTTCGGTTTCTGTCTGTATAGGTATAAGCAATACTGGTAAAAATCTGCAATTTATTCGACACATTATAATCCAGGTTAATACGGGCATTCATTCTTTGAAGATCATTACCCACTACCGTACCGGTTTGTCCCAGATAACCTATAGACGCGAAGTACCGTGCTTTTTCACCACCACCGCTCAAGCTTACCGTGTGATCGTGCAGATAGCCCTGTCTGCTGATCTCATCCACCCAATTCGTATTATTACTATAATTGTAATACCAGTAGGGGCTGTAAGGATCATAGTTAAACTCCTGACTGTTTACATAATTCAAAGTACTTAAACCCGTTAAACGATTCATCACCGCTTCAGGGATCAAGGTCGAGTACTGATCCCCATTGAGCATAGGGATAGCGGCCGGCCTGAATGAAGTATTGGCTTTCATGGTATACATAACTGTCGGTTTAGACACGCGACCGCGCTTGGTGGTAATTACCAACACCCCGTTAGCGGCCCGGCTTCCCCAAACCGCTGTTGCAGCCGCATCCTTCAGCACTGTAATGTCTTTGATATCAGCAGGAGATATATTTAATAAGCTGGCATAACCCTGCTCATCAGCTGCTCCAAAGTTAAAATCACTGGGAATTTCTGTTTCGAAAGGCATCCCATCCAATACGATCAGCGGATTACCATTTGAGCTCAAAGAAGACACACCACGAATGCGGATATTCATGGCAGCACCCGGATCACCACTTGTAGCGGTAATATCCACCCCAGACAAACGCCCCTGCAGGGCCTGATCGATGGAGGTGGCGGCCATTTCTTCCATAGCTTCCGCATTGATACGGCCTACCGAGGTAGTCAAATCCCGCTCATTGATATCATTCAAGCCATTGCTGGTTCTACGCTGGCTGATTACAACTACTTCGTCTCCGCTTCTCGCATCGTCTTCCAGCTGAACATTTAGGGTAGTACGTCCTCTGATAGGTGCCATAAAAGTTTTATAACCGATATAGGTTACGGATATCGAATCCTGTGGATTGGTGATCCTGAGCACAAAATTCCCTTCCACATCGGTAGAAGTTGATTTGATAATACGCCCTTCCTTATCCTGTTCCGATACCGAAGCGCCTTCCAAAGGCTGTTTAGTAGCTTTATCAATAACCTTTCCCCTAAGTAGGGTTGCTCCTCCTTCATCCTGTGCCATCGACTGCAAACTGCCAGCCATCAGCATTATCAGGATGGGTATTATATTTTTTAGAAGTACGCTCATAACGATTTCAATCAGTCTTGATTAATAAATGAATTGCAGGTAATTGTCAATTAAGTGAATGGTAGCCCTGTTTGCCAAAAGATTGCTGTTAGCGGGTATCGAGTTAGCAGTGCGAGCGTTCATATCTGAAAGGAGCAGGTTACCCCGCGTGTTGTTCACAAATATGGTAGTAGCTTCTCCGAGATTATTTTTCAAGACCGTAGTCATGGCGCCACTTTCTACTCCATCAGCACCAATATTGCGTTTGTCCAGAATATGGTACTGAATAAAGCGTACAACCTGCTGCCGCTCCAGTTCGCTTGCAGGATTAAAATTGGGCACTTTATTGGGAGCTGTTCCTGTGCCAGGCAAAAAGCCTTCGTTCACCGCCTTTTGTATAGCTGCATTATTAGGAATAAATAAAGTATAAAAAGATCCGTTGGCTACACCGGCAATAAGCTTGGTGGCATTATTCCAGAGTGCTGTGCTATTGCTCAGATACCTCCAAAAAAGTTCATAGGTGACGCCGTGGGACTGCCCAGTCTTTCTATATCCTGCCCAACAGTTTCCTCACTGAAATCTAAAATACGGTTTGCATAATAGACCCTTCCGTTTTTCGCATTTTCACCTGCGCTAACAACGGCAGGCATCCCAAGTGAATCTAAATTTCCAGCAGTAGCAACGGAGTTATTACTGTATTTAACATACTCTCCGCCGTAAGACATTGCGATATCCGATTCGCTTAAGCTGGACAATACCTTATTGGGAATTACATGTAAATTCAGGATACGCTGCAAACGCACTCTGGCAGAATTACCTGTAACAGCTGCTGCTGTTGATCCGGGAGGCGGAGTAAAACGCCACTGGTCAATAACCGTAGTACTCACCAATGGATCCGCTGTGTATCCTGCAGCATTAAACATATCATTACTAATCATGAAAATGGTGTAATTATTATAGATGTTCGAAATGGAAGACCGTAGCTCCAAATTGAGTAAGGCGGTCATCATCGAATACTTTGGATCGAGATAAGCTTTACCGTAAACGCTGGAGAAGATATTCGCATCCTGCACCTTATTGGTACCATAGAAAATACCATTGCTTAATACTTTTTTATCTATAATATTGGTCGCGGGGTCAAAACGGGCTTCTTCTCCAACGAAGTTGAAGGTTGTTTTGAACTGGCTGGGCCAAACGGCATTCTGCCACATGTGGGCATTTAAAAAATCCCAGATAATAGAAGGTTGCATATCATCCAGTGAATTGTAATGCTCCAGCAACACGGTATCAATATAGGCCTGCAACACATCGTTCTTCGGAGCAAAAATGCTATAGCTTCCCTGCTGTGCATCATTATTAGGTGGCGCAATCAGGTAACTTTCGTTGTTTAAAGAATAGGCCAGTGAGGAGTTATATACTTTAGTAAATACTTGTTCAGCCCCTCCATTCATTACCTGGTAATTACGGGTGATGGAAGGATTGAGCACATAAGACACCATATACTTTTCGTAAAGGTTTCTAAAAAGGCTGTAATCCGAATTATTCTTTATGTATTCTTCGATTGAAGGAAGCGCAGAAATGACTTTATCTACGATATGAATAACCCCGTTCTCTGCATTGATATCGGCTTCTTTTACCTGCGCGTTTGCCACGTTAAAACCAGTATATGCAGTGTTTGGATAAAAATAATTATAGTCTGAAGCGTTCAAGCCTTTCGCTTTCATAAAACCCTCTGCGAAATAGGGAATGTATTTATAGTTATTATCATTCACCACAAAGTTTAACGCGCCCGTATTATTACGGTTTGCCCCTATGGCTTTCATTTTGGTGCCGGCAAAGCTGGTTTCCTCATATACCCCTTTGTAATTAGCCGTTCTCCTTCTGAAAGCCTGGTCTGCGATCCAGCCGGTGGTAGCCTGGTAATCGTCTATCCGGTCTTTCTTATAAGCATAGTAGGCGAGGCTGTAGGTGACAATATTGCGGCATTCTTCAGCACTCAACTGGCTAACACTGCTTACACCCTTTTCAGCCAGATAGGTTTTGAATGCATCGTCATCAGGAGCGAAAAATGTCCAGTATCCCGCTGCGTCCAGAGTGCGAGTATAATCGGCCTTATCAATGGCCGCAAGGATATTCGTGAAATTACCACGCTCTTTCAAAACAGTATAGATCGGTTTGGCCAGATTGTCTGGTTTGGCATAGAACTCGTCCCAGGTAGACTTTCTACATCCTGCTACGAAAAAGGCTAACAGGCAAACAGCAGCACCTTTAAAAATCCAGTTTTTCATTCGCGTATTTTTTAATTGGTCCGCTCCGGCGGTCTGATATTTTTGGAATGATTGCCCGTTTGACTGCACGGGCAGGGAACGCTCTGCATTCATTCCTCTATGTAAAAAGTGAGTTACCAAGCGTGTCATCTTTGTATTTTTAGGCACGAGCAATAACTGAGGCATAGCTGATGAGCCTGCCGGGTAACGTTACCGCCTGCAATCTTTAAAATATCAGGAAATTAATCCCAGTTGTTTTGTTTAACTTCTATTGTTATGCTTCGTTTTTCTCTGCAACCGTTCCCTATTTTTAATCGTCTTGTTACGAAAATAAAAAAGCCTTTATTTTTTACTATCCTGTTGCATCCTGTATTTCGGCAAATCTTGCTAAAATCTGCAAAAAGCCTCTTTTACCAATCGTACGAGTCGAAAGTAACGCTTGTAAAAAGGCAACCATCCTGTTGTATCTTGTTCGGCCTAAACCTGTAAAACAGCCATAGACTTCCTTATCGCAATAGAAAGTGGTAGCAGCAACCATTTATTTGACTACTATTAACGCCCCTTATAATATTGTCCCAGACGTTCCATTTCCGTGTCCGTTAGCTGTACTACTGCACCATGTTTGGGTGAAGTAAAATTATCAGTCTTCATTATACCCTCATTAAATCGCCCGAGATGAGTAAAGGTTTTAAAATCTGTGGTTCGGGCAAAACCAAAATTATGCGGTTTGATGCCAAAAATATCGTACATCAATATCCACTCGTTTTTACCAATCAGCTGGTATACATGCGGCGCCTCGCAGGACCTGGATTCAAAATCAACCTGGTCGGGCTGGTATTGGTAACCTTTGTTGATGTATTGGGAGAAAGCCATTTTAATACCGCTGGGATTTTCCTGTGCCACATACATCATACAATAACGGCCATCAGGTAGCCGGGTAATGTCAGCATCCAGTATCTGTCGCGTAGTATCCGGATATTCAAACAGTATCTTAGGTTTGGTTTCCGGCCGGGTAAAATCCTTATTCAGGTAGGAATAGTATAATTTGGTTTTTCCTTTTCCTGAACGCATAGTAAAATAGATCATCATTTTGCGCAGCTGCTGATCATAGATGAGTTCGGGAGCCCAGGCGCAACCAATGTTTAGTTCGGGAAACTGTCGATCCATATTAACCCGAGTATGCGTCCAATGCAACAGATCTTTGCTTTTCATTAGTACCAAACCCTTGTTATTACCCCAATCATATTGTGCTGCCGGGCGCTCCCATTCAGTATCGCGATAACCTATTTCTTTTGCAAAAATATGCAGATCAGTCATGGTCACATAAAAATAACCGTCTGCACCACGCATGATGTAGGGGTCGCGAATCCCCTATTGTACAGCAATCGTATCCCCGCCAATAACCGGTCGCCCGCCATTTACATCTGAAAACCTATACCCATCCTTGCTAACTGCAAAATGAATGCTATGTGTGTCATCTTTAAAATACACCATCAGGTATTCCGCTTTTTCCCAAGCGGCAGCAGCAGTCTTTTTCGCCTGCGCCGCTACGCTCAAACTGGCGATCGCCAACCAACCTAAAAACCCTATCACTTTTATTCTCATACAGCTTTTTGTGAATATTTGACGACCGTAGGTTAGAAAGTTTATCAACAAATGAAATTAAAGACCAGTAGAAATCTGACTATCCTGAACTATCCTGAATACAAATATCGACATGTAAGAGGCGGCAAATCGTATAGCTTGCATAGCCGTTCCTTTATGCGAAACTAAACTAACGCTTGCTTTAATGAGCCTTATCGCTTAATATAAGTTTCTTTTACTATTTTAGCTGACAGCCTGATTATATCACTTACCTTTTAAAAGCTTCGCCATTTTTTACCTTAACAATTAAAGATGAAGATAACCATAGCATTTTGCCTGTTTTATTTACTATGCGTTGCTTACGATGCACAAAGCCAGCAAAAGCCTAACTTTTCTCAAATCATTGCAGGGGTTCATGTAAACTATCATGAAGACTCTGTTAATAGCTACACACTTCCAGATCCGCTACTATTCAGTAAAGGCCAAAAAGTTACTACAGCTCAACAATGGATGAGCCAAAGAAGACCCGAAGTACTTTCACTTTTCGAAAACCTGCAATTTGGCAAGTCGCCTGAACCACTGCATCCGGTTTCATATAAAATCACGGAAGCTAATGCCGATGCATTCGGCGGGAAAGCTATTCGCAAACAGGTAACGATCTATTTTTCAAAAGACACAAGCGGCCCAAAAGCCTTCTTACTCTACTACCTGCCTGCCAAAGCCAGCAGGCCCTCGCCACTGCTGCTGGGTATTTCTTTTGTAACTAATGCTATGGCAGTAGATGACTCTTCGCTTCAACCGGGCATGGCCTGGGAAAAAGGACATCGTATACTTCAAACCAACTCCAACGCGAAAAAAGTACCTGTTGAAAAATTGATAGCCGCAGGCATTGGTTATGCTACTGTTTATTATGGAGATATGGAGCCTGATTTTAAAGGAGGACTTGTCCATGGTGTAAGAAATCAGTTCTTACAGGCAGGACAGCAAAACTTTGCAGCAAATGAATGGGGTGCTATATCTGCCTGGAGCTGGGGTCTTAGTCGTATCATGGACTATTTAGAAACAGACAAACAGGTAGATCAACAACGTATTGCACTAAATGGCGCTTCCCGCCTGGGTAAAACTGCTTTATGGACGGGCGCCCGTGACACGCGTTTTTCGCTAATCATCGCAAGTATATCGGGCGAAGGTGGCGCTGCCCTGAGTCGTCGTAATTATGGAGAAACCATTCAAATGATTACGGATACCGGTCGCTACTACTACCAGTTTGCACCCAATTATCACTCATTCTCTAAACGGGTAGCGGAACTGCCTATGGATAGTCATATGCTGATTTCACTGATTGCGCCACGCCCGTTACTATTACAAACAGGAAATGAAGATTATTTTTCCGATCCGAAAGGAGAGTTTCTTGCTGCGCGGGCAGCAGAACCCGTGTATCGCCTACTGCAGCAGGAAGGCCTGAATAAAACGTCCATGCCAGTTGCCGGAGATACAACGATGCTTAATGCCCTGGGCTATTATATGCACCAGGGAGGGCACACTATTTTGCCAGAAGACTATGAGGTGTTCATCCGCTTTATGCAAAAGCATTTTTAACCGGCTAATGAGATCTGCTCCTACATACTACTTCTCCTTCTTACCGGTGTAGTCGTAACTGCCGGTACTAAGCGAATAGCTCCGCTTGCCAAAATTTTTGGAAAGACCGAAGCTGGAGCTATTGTTAAAAGGCACTATGATTTTATTGGAAGTATTAATTAAGCCACGCCTGCTGTCCTTTATCGCCATCGTTACACCGTAGGAAAAGGGCAACACCTCGTCATATTCAAAGGGAATAACGATTTTATTCAGCATATTTACAAAGCCCCATTTGCCGTTCTTTTTTACAGCAAATAATAAATCGTCTTTTGTGTAACCATCCATATCATCAAAAGGAGCAGCACTTTCGTATTCGGCGGGAATGGCAATTTTACCATAAGCATCTATAAATCCATATTTACCTTTCAGCCCGATCATAGCATAACCATTTTCCATTTCCGATATTTTTCTACACCCCTGTGCCATACCTGCTGCTCATCGGGCGCAATAATAAGCACATCATCTCCTTTAAAAGCAATAACAGTTTTTTCAGAACTTTCAATATGATCGAACTCGCCCAGGCGTTGGTTTTTGTTATCAATCAAAATATCGTCCGCATCTTCATCCTCTTTGGCGACAACATAGTTATCTGTCAGTTTTTCCAACGAATAGTAAGGCAGCGGTTCCATTTTTTTACCAGGAAGGTTGAGGTAAAAGAATCTTTGCTCATCCTGGTAAAATCCTGAGGTAATGGCAGTGATACCTTTATCTACCCGTACTAACTCCTTCCCTTCATTATCGAGCAATGCACTGTAAGCATTTCCTGTTTCCAGATGCACATCGCTAAAGGACGCAGCCCGTATCATCACCGGAACCTGCACGTTACTTTTAGCGGTAGCAAACAAAACCTGGCGCCTTTCACAGCCCCCTTATATTTACCTACCCTAAGCATCGTGTCGCTTTGAGGCACCTTGAGTAATTCTTTTTCCAACAGTCCAATATACTTTTCCTGGAATACCGGGGTGTCAAGGCTTGTATCTTTCTCAGCCGCTACGATGATTTTTTCCAACGGAGTACGGATAGCTGCAAATATTTTAAATCCCCTGTTTTTAATATCTGTTGTACTATAACTTTTGCTATCCAATGTATTACCACTGCTATTGAGACCTTCTATCAAATCAAAATCAAGGTCTTTACTATAAATAAGCTCCAGATCATTTTTATTGGCTTTAATAAGCTTTACAAAATTGCTTTTATAGGTTGCCGAAGGCTTTAAGGTATTCACCTCCACCTTCTCCATTTTTGTGGTATAATCGAGGTGTATGACGCAGGCAATACTGTCAATTCGTTTCAAAAAAGGCACTTCTTCAGCGAAGGAGAAATCCATTTTTATATGTGCCACACTGTCGGCGACAGTACCATCATAAAAGTAGATTTTTTTAGGTACCATTGTAATGCTGTACGCCTGTCCTGCAAGGCTTCCATGAAAATCGCCATCGTCAAGCTGCAGTGTAGCTTTACCATCGGCAAAAGCAGAAAACAATTGAAAATGTGAATTACGAAACTCGTTCAATACGCGCAAAGCCAGGACTGTATCCAGTTTAAACGCTGGTTCCAGTTCATCTTTGGCATAAAACTTTTCTTCCTTATCATCAAAAATGCTGCTGAAGCGCTCAATTTTCTGTATTTGCTCTACCGCATTTTTTAGCTCTTCTACAAATTCAGCATTAGAGAGGTGTTTATACTTTTCAGGTTCAAACTGCGCAAACAGCATAGTTGTGCAGCAAAAAAACAATCCACTTAAAAGAAATATTTTTTCATGCTATCGTATAAATTTCAGTTCGTTATTGTTTTTATCTTCATACATATAGAGTGTAAAACCCGTAGCGGTATTTTTCCCAATTGCACGTAGCATATCTTTTTGATTTTTGGGTATTGCGTAGATCAGTTTTCCATCTCCGCTTATTTCCACATCAAAATCTTTCTCAATTTTTACTACATTGGTTGCTTTGAACATATCCATCCATAATGTCCATTGATCAGTAGTTGCCCCAGTCTTCTGATTATAGTCAGCCTCCGCCTTCTCCTTTCCTGTAGCGTACATTATAGCGCTTAATGCAGCAGCATCGCGAGCCCCAATAATTTTTCCCAACTTTTCGTACAGTGCTGTTATCTTTTGTCTCAGGTTCTTGTCTTGCCGTAAATCTTTGCCATTGCTCCACCCCTCCGTTTGATAGCTCACATCGGCTACAAAATCATATGCGGCAGTGAGCTGCTTACCTCCATATTGATAAGTGCCCGGATAAGAAGAATAACGAACATCACCATCATTGATCGTGTCCGTTACATACTCTTTGAATTTACATACCTCGCGGGCTTCAATCAGATCAAAAATACCATTCTTAAAAATGCCTTTCTTTAGTTCGGCGGTAGCAAAAGAGCGTTTTTGAATAGATGTGTAAGGTTGCCCGTTTTCATCCAATCCGGGGTTATCAATATTTTCAGTTTGATCTGCTCTTTGCCTAAAATAAAAGGATTGAGGTTAATTTCTTTCTCATTGACGTACCTGGAACGTCCCAATCCATTGTAAACGCATATATCATTCAGATAAACCTGAACATTGTTTTCATAATAATCCAGGCTTAAAAAATAGAACATACCATTGGGCTGAAGAGTGATCTTTTTTCCAATATTAGGATACGGTTCTTCATAAACAGGCTTAAAACTTATTTTCAGTTCAGCGGCGGTATTGGCTGTCAGTGGCTTGTCCTCGTCAGCTTCCACGTTCAATTCAACGCTCACTTCGGGCGTGTTCGCCGAATAGGTGGTTTTTGACCAACTAGCTTCTTTTTTATAACATCTCTATACTGCTCCTGTAAAACCTGGATCATCTTTTTTGCACCACCCGAGTTTTTTGCCAGCACTTGCATTTTCAATTCATTGTCTACCAGCCTCACTTCATGCACCTGGATACCATTCCACAAAGCCTGATCGAGCTGTGCATATCCAAAGTTGACGTCACCGGTATTCTTTTTTGCATTCAAACTGTCTATCCATGCTGATAATTGCTTTAACGACCGGATGCCAGAAAGATCTGCTACTGATTGTGCCTGCAAACTGGAACCAGAGATAAGCAGCAACCACATCACAGCTATATATTTCATTTACAGCTTTTATTTAAGTTTCAAACGATACAATAATTAACCGGCACAAAGTATAACTATTGTTGGTTTGTCCCAAGAGGATTTACATTTAGTTAATACCCGTTTATTATTCGCAATCTAACAGCTTTGTATGCGCCGCTAACCAAGAGTAGCCAAAAGCCTGAAAAGAATCGGCAGATCATCATCGGAACCCATTAAAAAGGCTGCCCCCTCGTCATAGAGTGACAGCCTTGTAGTATTTTTTGATAGATTATAACCTGATCTTAATTCCACCATTTACAACGAATCCATCAACAGGTGCATAAATATCCCTGAAAACAGGATTATCAATAGTTCCTGTGTATATAGAATCGAAGCGGGTTTGACGGGTATTACTGAAATTTTCAAAATTGATAAATACGGAAAATTTCTCCCAGAGCTTCTCTGCCATAAAGCCGGTGATCCAGTAAGATTTACCTTGTGCGCCATCATTTAACTTTTGCGGACTATAATAATAAGCCTCCAGTCCGAGCTTTAGCTTTTCTTCGATCTCGTACATCAATACATTATTGAGCCGGTGCCTGGCGGTTAAAGGCAGCCATTCTTTATCTTTGAAATAAGTGTTGGCATCAGTATAAGTATAGCCCAGGAACAATTTAAAATCGGCATAGGTCAGTCGCAGGTTGGTTTCCATCCCCTTTGTATCCAGGTAACCGGTTGAGTTCGTCAATTGTACATTTCCACTACCAGCATCCGAAAGTACCAATGGCCTGTTTAGCTTTGTGTAGAAGAATAAATGATTGAAGCTAAAACCGACTTCACCGATATTCGTCCTATAGTTAATATCCCAATTACCACCGGTAGACCGTTCGTTTTTAGACCGGTTGATCTCGATGGGTAATAAATGCTGGAATTGCCTTCTTTCTGCTTCTTCGGTAAATATGGTCGGCGTTTTATAGCCGTATCCTCCGCCCAGCCGGGTTGTTAGCTTTGGGCTGATCTTAAACATGGCGGACAACCTGGGCAGTAGCTCAAAACCATAATCAGTAACATAGTCCCCTCTCAAACCTGTTTCCAATACAAATGCTTCAGAAACGGTCCACGCATTTTGAATAAACAAGCCATAGGTATTAAAATCATAGCTGCGTAGCAGGCTTACCGATTGGCTGTTTTCTTTCAGGGCCTCCGTCCATACGTTGGCGCCTACTACCCAGTCCGCTTTTTCGCCCGAACGGTTCCAGGTAAGTTCAGAAAAGGAAGATTGCTGCAAACCATCGAAACTGTAAGCGGGAACTGCGATCAGCCTGTTAAACCTGCTATAGCTGTTCTTCAGCTGTAAAGTAGCATGGTCACCCGTTTTATGTGCAATCCCAAACTGAGCAGTGACCCTGTCGGTATTATTCTTTTCAAAAAAACCGGTTCCGCCATTTTGGATGTAATCCATACTACCGCCGGTACGATCTTCTGTAATATAGGTAACCCCTATATCGGCCGTAGTTTTTTTCCGTATAGAAACAATCTCGGGTTAATCGTATATCGTTCAAATTTCGGAATAGCTGTTAAACCTATACCTGCCGGATCAAAAGCCCTGTTGCTATTTCGCGAAGCAAATACAGTTAACCCGGCTTTACCGTATCGTTCGCTGTAAAAGCCGCTAAGGTCCAGTCCTCCGCCGGTTGTGCCATTGGCTAAAAATTAAGCTCCCGGTTTTCGCCGGGTGTTTTGAAAACCAGGTTTACCAAACCGGCGATGGCACCGCCACCGTACAGTGTAGACGCTGAACCTTTAATCACTTCCACCTGCTTCAGATCCAACGGAGCAATCTGCAGTAAAGAAAGGCTGCCTGCAAAACCTGAATAAAGCGGATAACCATCACGCAATATCTGGGTATAGCGACCATCCAGGCCCTGAATACGGATGCCTGCGTTAAATGAAGTAGCCGAGGTTTGCTGGGTTTGAATACCCGTACTTTCATTCAGCATCATCCTGATATCACCAGGTTTCATATTGCCTTTTTCTTCCATTTCCTCACCGGATATAACCTCTGTACGTGTAGGCGTATTGGCAATGCTTCGGCTGATGCGGGTACTGGTCACGATGACTTCTTCTTCCTCGTGTTCATGTCCATGATCATGATCCAGTAAAAGTTCTAATGGTTCGGTAGAAGCTCTTGGTATAATCACTTTGGCCTGAACGGCTTCAAAACCTATATAACTCGCCCGGATCGTATAAGTCCCTTCCGCAAGATTGCCAAATGAGGCCAGTCCGGCACTGTCTGCAATAACCGAGCGATTGCCCGGATTTAAGGTAATGGTAGCAGAGCCAAGCGGATGGCCATCGTCTTTATGTTTTACAGCTATATTTAATGAGTGCTGGGCATAGACAGTGCACGCCAATAGCATGACTATGCCTGATAGAAATAGTTTTTTCATTTTGTAGAATGATGTGTTAGTTGATAAATAATTGAAGCATTTATGTAACTAACACCGCGGCGGTTGCAGCAGGCGGGCGTGATATTCGTTCCCCAATGAAACGATAAAAGTATTATAGGTACTTTTCAGATAGATGGGCCGGGGCGTTATACAATAATTATCGTGAGCAGGTAAAGAAACCTGCTGCAAAGAGCATACTGAAAAAGGCGAACAGTTTTTGCAATCATGCTCATCCGTATCATTAGCATGTTGCAGCTCACCGGCTTCCTCCTCACAATGATCAAAGATCGAGCAAGGCGCTAGACTGGAAAACAGGATAAAAAACAGCAAGATATAACCCACCCATTGTTTCATGCAGCGCAAATGTAGGTCAATCAATCCTGTTTAAATAAAAGAAGGATATAATTTCCGCTCCTGCTGCTGTATAGGCAATACGCCACATCTACTCCCTGATAATGTTTTCTGCGAAACCCATATGTTTATTTGTTAGTAAGAGAAAACCTAAAACGGCTTCAAAGAAGAAGCCCTATACTCTTCTATTGCTGCTATAAAATCTACCCTAATGGCCATGACCTCCTGTGTTACTTAATGTAGCATTAATAAAGAAAGCACCATTCACCACCAGCTTTGCATTAGGAGGCACAGTACTTACGGGAGTTATGGCCGTGTAACCCATATCAGACACACCTTTTACCACTTCAATTTTCTCAAAGTTTATTTTTCTTTGCTGTTGCCCGGCATGACCTGCGGCTTCCTGCTCATTTTTGTGCCCATGTTCCTGTTCGCCCTCATCATGACCATGGCTATGATCGTCATGGCCTTCTGTTTCGGGCTCTTTAGTGGTTTGTATAAATATGTAAAACTTACCATCTGCTTCCACAATGGCTTTATCAGGAACTGCTGCACTGGTTATATTATCCAGGCTAACAATTCCGGTAATATTCATCCCATCGATCAGCCCCTTTTATTTCCTGTAACAGCACAATGCACGGCGATGGTTTTGCTTTCGCTTTCGAAAGAAGAACCGATGCTGAAAACCCTGGCATCATATTCATTGCCGGGATTATTGGTCAATGTAAAATGGACTACCTGTCCTACTTTCATTTTAGGAAGATCTTTTTCAAATACCTGCAAATCCAGGTGAAGTTGACTGTTATTAATGACTTCTATTACCGGTGTGGCCACGTCTACATAGCTGCCCATTTTTGCAAACACCTCGCTTACGGTTCCGCTGATGGGGCTGGTTACAACCAATGCCGACCTAAGATTGGCATTGTTGACACTGGCCGGGTTAATACCCATTAACTGTATCTGCTGCCGTAGTGAAGCCCTCCTTGTCCTTAAAGTGCTGAGCTCGGCAGTGGCATTCTGCAGGTTCTTTTTTGCCCCGGCATTTCCCTCATTCAATTCCCGCTGACGTTCCATCTCCTGCTGCGCCAGGATGATCCGGCTATCGATGGTCAGGTATTCTTCCTGCAACTGTATAAACTGTGGATTTGCAATAGTAGCGACCACCTGCCCTTTCTTTACATAATCGCCCACCTGTACTTTTAGCGAGGTTATAACACCGCCGTAAAGAGAAGTCGCATTACCCTTACTATCATTGGGCACCCTGAGGGCGCCGTTGGCTTTGATGGAAGCGGTTAGCTGCTTGTTCTCAATAGTTCCTAAAATTATATTTACCGTTCGCATTTGCTCTTCTGTAAGCGAAGCAATGCCGGCTACGCTTTCCGCTTCATGCGCTTCATCCTTTGTTGATTCTGCCGGGCCCGTTTTTGATGCAGTATCTTCATTTTTACTACCACAGCTTTGCAGGAACCTAGTATAGATCCCATTAATAATACATACAATATTTTTCTTTTATAAAACCTCATTGTTATTGATTGATCAGTGAATAAATATGGATAACGGATTGATTAACCTGCTGCACACTTTTAAGATAATTCAATCTTATATCCGTAGCCGTTTGTAAAGTGTAGAGATATTCCACGTAGCCTATATCGCCTGTGCGATAACCCAATTGTGCGGCGGCAATCATTTCATCTGCATTACGAAGAGCAGTATTTTGATAATAATTGAATTGTGCTATATCCTGCTGGTATTGCTCCAGGGCATTCTCGTATTGAGCTCTAAGCCGCAGTGCTTGTTGCCTGGCTTCCGCCAATGCGGCCTGCTTCTGATAGTCCAAAGACCGGACCCTGGAACGGGTAGCACCATAGGCCAGCGGAATGGTAATGCCTACATTCACAAAACTAAAGCGCCGGCCAGCACCAAAAAACTGCTCTTGTCCATTTACCATTTGATTGCCTGTTAAAGACTGATTGGTATATCCGAGGCTAAAGTCGGGCAATCCCTGTGCACGCTCTACCTTCTTTTGCTGCTCGGCTATTGAAGCATTCTGATACAAAGCTTTTACAGATGGATGGCCCGAAATAAAAGATGTGTCTACAACTGTGCTGATTGTAATGGGTTGGTAGCGATCATCTTCGGGCACGCTTAATAGTTCCTGGGTGTTCAGCAACTCATGTAAAGACTGATAAGCATTTTTCAGGTATACTTCATTTTGCTGGTAGAGCAGACTGATCTCGCCTTTGCGGGCCTGCGCACTGCTAATATCCAATTTTTTGGTATCACCGGTTTTATAACGCAGCTCAGCAATACGTATAAAATCAGTAAAAAGACTATCCAGTTGCTTTAACTGTTTTCGGTTATGTTGCAGGTATTTAACCTGGTAGTAAAAACTGCGCACCTGCCGGGTTAACTCCAGCTGGGTATTTTGCTTTTGAATTTCCCTGGCCTGTACCTGCAATTCGAATAACGCTTTTTTGCCCCGAATATGGAAGGGAAAGGTATGGTTTGTGATAGCTGTAGTGCCTGGTCAAAATTCAGGCTGTTATATTGACCTAACTGCGCATTAACCTCCAGCTTAGGTATCTCACCTGCTGATTTAACCAATGCCTCATTTCCGGCTATATCCAGATTTTTTGCCCGTATATCCTGGTTATTGTCTATGGCCAGCTTCACCGCTTGCTCGGGTGTGGACAGATTAACCTGTGCCGCGGCGTTGAAACCGCTAAGCAGCAATGCCGCCAGCAGTATAGTGACCGCTGGCCGGGTGATTTTTCTTTTAAGATCAGTTTTCATATTGAATATAATATACAGCATGGGTAATACAAATAATGTAAGAAAAGTAGCAGTAATTAATCCCCCAATCACCACCGTAGCCAGAGGCTTTTGTACTTCGGCTCCAGCGCCGGTACTGATAGCCATAGGCAAAAAACCGAGCGAAGCCACCGTAGCCGTCATGAGTACCGGGCGAAGTCTCGCTTTGGTACCTTCCAGTACCCGTTTAATAATATCGTTTAGTCCCTCTTTCTCCAGCTGATTAAAAGTGCCGATCAAAACAATACCATTGAGCACTGCCACCCCAAACAAGGCTATAAAACCTACACCTGCACTAATACTAAAAGGCATTCCCCTAAGCAACAGGGCAAATACTCCACCAATAGCGCTCATCGGTATAGCGGTAAAAATCAGCAGGGCCTGTCTGAACGAGTGAAAGGTAAAATACAGTAGCATAAAGATGAGTAACAGCGATACAGGGACGGCTATCATCAGACGGTTACTGGCCTCTCTCAGGTTTTCGAACTGGCCGCCATAAGTGAAATAATAACCCGAAGGCAGCTTTAGCTGTTCATCCAGCTTTTGCTGTATATCTTCCACCACACTTTCTACATCCCTGCCAGAGACATTAAAGCCGATCACGATCCTCCGTTTGCTTTCTTCCCTACTGATTTGCGCCGGGCCAAGTTTGTAGCTAATATTGGCCACCTGTGACAAGGGTATTTGAGAGCCTGAAGGGGTAGCTAACATCAGGTTATTTACATCGTCTATATCTCGCCTGTAGACACTATCCAGCCGAACCACCAGGTCAAACCTCCGCTCATTTTCGAAGATCTGTCCGGCAGCTTTACCTGCAAATGCAGTGCTCACCACATTATTGACGTCTTCCACATTCAAACCATAATTCGCCATCCGGGTACGGTCATATTCTACATTAATCTGCGGCAAACCGCCTACTCGTTCTACCTGCGGGCTGGTGGCTCCGGGTATGGTTTGTATTACCTTCCCTGCCCTGTCAGCCAAAGCAGCCAGCGTATCCATATTCTCTCCGAAAATTTTAACGGCTACATCCTGCCTGATACCAGTCATCAGCTCATTAAAGCGCATTTGTATAGGTTGATTCTTTTCGAAGAAAACCCCGGGTATGGTCTCCAGCTTTTCATTGATCGCATCAGCCAACTCATTGTAAGACCTGCCCGACTTCCATTCCTTAATAGGTTTTAAGATAACCATCATATCCGTTGCCTCGGGTGGCATGGGATCTGTAGGCACTTCAGCCGCACCGGTTTTACCTACCACCATTTTTACTTCATCAAACTGCTTAATAATGCGGGATGCCTGCATAGAGGTTTCAATGCTCTGGCTGAGTGAGCTTCCGGGTGGCAGAATGCAATGAAAGGCAAAATCACCCTCCTGTAATTGAGGAATAAACTCTCCTCCCATATTTTTAAAAATCACAATACTTATTACAAATAAGGCCGTTGTAGCTGTAACAATGATGTACTTTACCTTTAAGGCTTTAGCCAGAAGAGGTTGATAGAGCTTCTGCAGCCGGTTCATCATTTTATCGGAAAACGTTTCTTTGTTGTGCGGTTTTTTCGACAGAAACAATGCACACATCATGGGAATATAGGTAAGCGACAGGATAAATGCCCCCAGAATTGCAAACGCTACCGTTTTAGCCATTGGCGTAAACATTTTGCCTTCCACACCCACCAAAGTAAGAATGGGGATATAAACGATCATGATAATAATCTCCCCGAAAGCCGCACTGGTCCTTATTTTGGAAGCCGACTCATACACTTCGGTGTCCATCTCGGGCTGCGTAAGTTTTTGTATCGACTTCCTGAGGCCCAGATGATGCAGCGTTGCTTCTACAATGATCACAGCTCCGTCTACGATAAGACCAAAATCGATAGCTCCCAAACTCATCAGGTTAGCACTTACCCCAAACAAATTCATCATTGCCAATGCAAATAACAAGGACAAAGGAATAGCGGACGCCACGATCAAACCTGCCCGCAGGTTACCCAGGAATATAACCAAGACAAAAATCACAATGAGCGCTCCTTCTACCAGGTTTTTTCTACAGTGCTCATGGCTCTTCCCACGAGGTCTGTTCTATCCAGGAACGGCTCAATAATCACATCGTCTGGCAGCGATTTTTGTATCGTAGGTATCTTCTCTTTTATGAGCTTCACTACATGGTTACTGTTAGCCCCTTTCAGCATCATCACCACACCACCTACTGCATCAACTTCCCCGTTAAAGGTCATCGCTCCATAACGAACTGCGCTTCCAAAACGCACGTCTGCCACATCTTTTACAAAAATGGGCACGGCGCCGGTATTGTTTTTAACGGCTATATTTTTTATATCCTCCAAAGAGGTAGCCAGTCCTATACCCCGTATAAAGTAGGCGTTGGGCTTTTTATCGATATAGGCACCGCCGGTATTCTGGTTGTTCGTTTCAAGGGCATTAAAAATGTCCGTTATACTCACGCCCATGGCCCTCAACCTGAAGGGATCGATCGCCACTTCATATTGCTTAAGCTCTCCCCAAAGCTGTTGACTTCGGCTATGCCCGGTGTACCATATAACTGACGGGCCACGATCCAGTCCTGCATCGTACGCAGGTCTTTGGCATTGTATTTCTTTTCGCTACCTTTTTTGGGGTGAATAATATACTGGTACACTTCACCCAAACCGGTACTTAACGGGGCCAGCTCGGGTATACCCATACCCTGGGGAATACGCTGCTCTGCTTCCTTCAATTTCTCGTTCACCAGCTGGCGGGCAAAATAAATATCTACCTTATCTTTAAATACAACGGTTACAACCGATAAACCGAAGCGGGAAATACTCCTGGTTTCTTCGATATCAGGAATATTGGCGATGCTTTGCTCTATGGGAAAGGTTACCAATTGTTCCACTTCCTGGCCGGCAAGCGTAGGACAAACGGTGATGATCTGTACCTGGTTATTGGTAATATCAGGCACTGCGTCTATTGGGAGCCGGGAAGCGCTCCACACCCCCAGATGATCAAAAGCAGGGTCATCATACCAATGACCAGTTTGTTTTTGATACTAAACTTTATGACTTTATCAAGCATGAGTTATTTAGAATTTACAAGATGGCACAAGCCGCGGCATGACTGTATTAACCATACTAAACACGCACGATGCTATAGCTATGCCTGGCATACCCGCCGGATACTGCTGCAGGCAACCTGCAGGCATCATTTGGTTAACAGGCAGATGGATGTCAGACCGCCATCAATTTACTTCGTATAAAGAATGACAAAAAATCAGCTACATAGAAATAGCATAGCTGCATAATGGAATGGAGTATATCAGGCCCTCGGAGGCTGCCAAATGGCATTGGAACCGGCAACTACAGGTTCAACGGTATGCCCGGTTAGTGTATTGGTGATTACAGGTGATTGGTTAGTTTCAACAGCGGTTGCAAAACTGGCATAGGTGTAGGAGCAACAGGAGCAGGTACAAAGTGGCGTACATGCATCTTCTTTGTCACTATGTTGCTCATGATCTGAACTGGAAAGGCTTGCGTAGGTTTCGACAGCAGCCCCATGAACATCACTGCAAGGCACACAGGACAACCCTAAAAATAAAAAGCTTAATATAAGGAACAACCATTTCACCAGGCAAAAATAAATGCTACAAACGACATGGCTCTTTTTTCAGCAGGAAAAATATACCTATGGTTGCAAAAACTATAAATTTTTCATCAGCTCTTTATCGGCAACTACCTACCCCCATGAATAAAAAGCATTGTTGTTATTAATCAAAAATCACCACCCAGTTAGGGTCTTCATAAGCTTTGAAGCACATTGCCACCTGTTCCAGGTTGTTCTTTTCTGCAGCCAGTTCGGGCAGTTCATCCAAACCAAAATAACCACTTTCAAGCGTTTCAATATTGGGAATAAAATAACCTCCTTTTAATTCACAAAGAATAAACACCTTACATACATTGTAGGCATACGGCGGATCATTGTGGTGATTACGATCCTGAACGGCAATGAGTCGTGTAGCCTCAACATCAAGCCCGGCTTCTTCTTTTACCTCTTTCTCCGTATTGGTCTTAATAGTTTCCAATAAATCTACCCATCCGCCAGGTAAAGACCACTTCCCGTTCCTTTCTTTTACAAGCAATATCTTCTGCTGCTGAAAGACTGCCGCCCTGGTATCGATTTTAGGTGTTTGAAATCCTTCTTCATTACAGAAAAGATCTTTTACCTTTTGGAAAGGAAGGCCCGTAGTAGCCGCAAGCATTTCTGCTGCTATCTCCCGCACTCGTTCAAAACGCTCTTCATCAAAAGGATCCCGGTATAAGTGAGGCCTGCCTGTGCTATAAACTGTAGTTCTTTGGCCCAGTTGAGCCAATCAGGTTGAGATGGCTGTTTCATGGTAGTAAGTTAAATAAATGCGTGGGGATACCCGCGCCAGGATTACACAATTGTTTATGTATCTTTAATACAGACAGATATACAATGTTCACTCATTTTTATGAAAACCAGCGCAGGTATATTAGTATATAAAAAACAGGGAGCAACCTATTACTTCTTCCTGGTGCATCCCGGCGGGCCATTCTGGAAAAATAAAGACCTGGGAGCCTGGTCTATCCCGAAGGGTGAGATAGAAGCGGGTGAAGATGAACTGGAACGCGCACGAACAGAGTTTAAAGAAGAAACCGGTAAGGAGATCAATGGGACATTTATTCCCCTAACGGCCATACGATTAAAAAGCGGGAAACGGGTAAAAGCATGGGCGCTTCAAAGTGATATAGCAACTGCTGATTGTACAAGTAATTTTATTGATGTAGAATGGCCGCCACGATCGGGTAAAACACTCCACATACCCGAGGTAGATCGCTGGGAATGGTTTACTGCCGAAGAAGCCCGGCAAAAGCTTAACCCGGCACAGGTACAGGTTGGTTTTGTTGAGGAGCTGCTCATTTATATAGCTCAACAACAGGCACTATGAAAAATACCCCTGCTATTGAGGGGTATAATTTTTTAAAACAAATGACTACCTACTAGTCGAATTTCAAGTCATCAATAAACCGGTTGATGTTTTCTTTAGTTTCTCCGGTTTTCTTTTGAATACGGCCTAATACCTCATCTTCCTGTCCTTCTTCATATAAAAGATCATCATCTGTAAGGTCGGCCCATTTCTGTTTTAAATTACCTTTTACTACATTCCAATTTCCTTTTACCTGGTCTGTAAACTTGCTCATAGTTATAAAAATTTATAGGTTAATGAATCTGTGCTTTGCACGTACATCTTTAACACTATAAGCCAAGTACTGTACCATAAAAGCGCGGCTATCCGCTTTTAACATTTTAACAACGAAGAGTCCAACTTAGTTTTTTATTATCGAAGCATTTCAGCAACTGGTTGTACATAACAACTAAAAACGGGAAAAATCCCGTTTTTTCTTCCGGCTGATTATAATTTCTTTGAAAAGCCCTCATAGCCCTAGCCCGGTTTGAACAGGTTCGCCTGTTCTTACCGGGCATTTTTTCAATACCCATATTACCGAACGGCAGTGAGCTTGAACAAACCCGAAGCGTGTGGCAGTAACTGTTGTTTGAACTCTCCGGCAACAATTCCATTTTTTGCACCGGTCCACATATTGACTACTTTGGCTTTGCCTCCAAGTCCCAATGCGCTTAGCGACACTTTTAGCTCAACCGGCTCTTTACCATCACCTAAATTAAAAACAGCCAGGTATACCTCACCTGTTTTGGGGTGGCGTGAGGTTATGGCAACTTTTCCATCAGCCTGGAACAGCTGTTTTACACCGGTAGCTTCGCGGTGCATTTTCAGCACCTCCTTATTCGTGAGCAATGATAATGTAAATGGATCATTGCTGGGAAGATCTCCACCAAACATGAGCGGTGACTTAAAAATAGTAAACAGGGTCATTAAGCTATACTGTTCATCCTTTGTAAGGCGTGTCATACGGTCATTACCGCGTTCTCCTCTTATAGAAATGCGTCCCAGCGGTATCATATCACAGTCGGGCCAGCCACCAGGCTGAATATACGGATACCAACCCTGCGCCACTTTAAGCAAATGGGTAACATCCTTCCACACATCCCACACATCATCTACCATCCGCCACATATTAGCATGAGCCTGTACATGCCCGGCATTTTCTATAGGGGTTTCGCCAGGCGAAGTGCTTAATACAATAGGCCGGCCGGTTTGATCGATAGCTTTGCGGATCAGTTCAATTTCTCCCTGATGGTAGGGCCTTGACAGGTCATCTATCTTTATAAAATCAACACCCCAGGAAGCGTATAAGTCCATTATTGAATTATAATATTCCTGTGCACCGGGCTTATCTGCGAGTACGGTATAATTATCCTTTAGCCATTTGCATTGCAGATCGGTGGTGTACACCTGGTTTGCTGTTATATTATTGGTTCCTTTTATGGGCAGTTTCTTCTCCACGGCCTCTTTCGGAATACCCCGCATGATATGGATACCGAACTTTAATCCCTTCCTATGAACATAGTCGGCCAACGCCTTAAAACCTTTACCATCTGCAGCAGATGGAAAGCGATTGACAGCAGGCAGGTAACGACCATACGCATCCAATATATAACGGGGATCTGTTTGATTATAGCCCCGGCTTTATCATTTTCCACAAACCACCTTATGTCCACTACCACATACTCCCAGCCATAAGGTTTAAGGTATTTAGCCATATAATCGGCATTGGCTTTAACCTCGTGCTCTTCTACAGTAGGACCATAACAATCCCAGCTGTTCCAACCCATCGGCGGTGTTTGTGCCCACTGTTTGAATGTTTGCGACCAGGCCAGTTGTGGGCCCTGTAATAATAAAAAAACGGTAACGATCGGGATGAGTTTGAAGTAATTGCTACGCATTGTATTTATGATCTTTTAATGTTGTTATTACAAAATAGCTTTGTTAACAGGAATTACTCCCGGCTTAAGCGAATCTCGACCAGCTTAGGCGTTTCTTTACCAGCAACAGCTTTGATTGTAACCGGGACCTTTTGGTCCGCCAGTGATTTCATCAATGCCGCATCCAATGTCAGCACCATCGTTTTAACCTGCAAAGTTGCGGAAGATTCAATGTCTGGTACACTTATTTGCTGCCCGTTAAAATAAACAGCAAAAGCGTTTCCCTCCTTATTAGCGATATAACGTATCACCAGGCTCCTGCCCTCGCCTTTCTTATTATTTAACGAATAAGAGATAGAATCGCGTGTACTACGCCAGTTATTATTATTCCAAATGCCAGACTCGCTTTGAGAATAGGTAAATCCATGATCCGATTCGGGTTGCTGCTCCCCTAATGAAATGCGATCCACACTTACACGATCTGTGAGCATTAGCTGCTGCTCGGCTTCACCAATACGCGATTTACCAGCAGCTAACAGCGGCCAGTAAATAGTATACCGTTGCTCGTGTATCGTATAAAAAGGCTGCAACGTAACCGAGGTTGCGGAAGCAGGGTTTACCATAGTAAATTGCAATTCATTATCATTTTTGCGAATATATTTTTGCAATGCAGCTGTATCAAAACGGATAGGCTCCGTAGCATCTAAAGGGATCAGGCTGCCATCAGCAATATGTCCCATACGGGAGCTATCGGCAAAATAAATATCACCCGGCAGGTTTTTAGCAGCAGAAGCCAATACTACCGGGCCATATTTAAAAGCCACCCAGGGCGAGCCGTCAGGCATTGCTTCTACTGCCAACTTCATGGGCAATGAAAAACGAACCACATCTTTATTTTGCCATTGCCGGTTGATATACAGATACCCATCTTTAACGGTAAAGTTCCTGTATGCTTTACCATTGATATGAACCGTCATAGCACCAGCCAGCCAGTTGGGTTGACGGATAGCCAGTTTAAATTGACGGGTTGCCTTGCCAGTGATCGTCAACGTAGCATAGTCCTGATGAGGAAACTGTGTAGTTTGTGTAATCGTCAAGCCCTGCTCCTTCCAGGTTAAAGAAGATGGGATGAACAAATTCACAAAAAGAGCATCATCATTATGCGTATAGATCAGCTCGCCGTATTTGCTGTGATTCTCCAGACCAGAGCCTACACAGCACCAAAAGCCTTGCTGCAACTGCGAATAATTACGGTAGTGTTGGGGCCGCATAGAAGTAAAATACACAAAACCACCCTTCTGCGGATGCTGGGTACTGAGTATATGATTATAGGTAACCCGTTCGTAAAAATCAATAAAAGACGCCGAAGGACTTCCCTGGTACAATAAGCGGGTCAACTTTAGCATGTTATAGCTATTACAGGTTTCCGGTCCTTCTTTCGACAATAACATGCGGGAAAAATCATCTTTGGGATTAAACATCTCCCTGGTGCTATTACCACCAATAGCTACCGAGCGCTCATGCACTACATTATTCCAGAAAAAAAGCTGGCATTCTTTAAATCCGTATCACCCGTTAACAATGCTGTTTGTTGATAGCCGATCACTTTGGGGATCTGCGTGTTGGCGTGCAGTCCATTTAACTGATCCTGCTGTTTTACCAACGGATCCAAAATAGCTTTATGAGAGAACCGCTTGGCTTCAGCCAGGTAGCGATCTTCACCCGTTAACCGGTAGAGGTGTGCAAATACTTCATTCATGCCTCCAAACTCAGCCCGCAGCATAGATTCTATTTGTTCATCACTCAGTCTTTTACTGATATTCATCCACCAGCTTCCCAGGCGGAGCAGCATGTCTTTTGCTTCATCAAGGGCTGCGTACTGGTAAGCATCGTATAAGCCTGCAAAAAGTTTATGGAGATTATACCAGGGCACCCAATGATTATTCAGAGAAAAGTTTTGGGCGCTGATCTTTCCGTCACCAATTTCTTTCCATAATGCTATACCACCGGGAACACCGCCTATATAACCCGCACCTAACTGATCCTGGCAACGCTTTAATTCGGATAGCATGTATTGTAACCGCTCCTTTAATGCAGGATTGCCGGTAGCGGCATACATAGAAGCTAATGCAGACAGATAATGCCCCCGATATGACCATCCAACCCGGTATTTTCCCAGTTAGGATAGGAAGCCATTTTGGGAGTAAGTCCTGCCTCGCGCAGGTAAGGCGCCAGCAAACGATCGGCATTTAATGCCAGGATATAGCGTGTATCTACTTCTTCCGCATTTCTAAATGCTCCCCGGTTATACGAATATCTCTTCTCGGAAAGAGATGCATAACAGATTGTTGCGCAAATAACATTCCCGGCAAGAAACAAACAGCAACGAGATAAACAATTTTTCTCATCAACGATACATTTTTAAAATCAGGAAGCATTATCATCGGGCTGATTATACCAGGCTTTATTGAAGCCCGAAATCCGATACATTTTTATTCTGTATTTTTTCCTGATACGAAATGGCGAGATCCGTTTGCTTTAAACGTATATTTTTTACAGGCAGCTCCTGGTTGCCATTGATCTTTGTCACGAATTTACCCGACAGCGCTTTTACCTGGCTGAGATAAACCTGTTCGATAGGAGTAAGCTTCCTGATCTTTGTTGGTACCAGGTTACGCCACTGGTATAATACATCAGTGTCTATACCCAGGATACCCTCTTTTATATGATGAGCTGTTACATCTTTAAAAAAATATTCTTAACATAGCCGCCCATGCGTTCATTGGTTTTAATAAACAGCAAATGCATCAGCTCTTTGTTGGTTTCGGCTACCTGGCAGTTTTCTACGTACACATTTTCTATACCACCCGACAATTCGCTGCCAATGGCTACCAGCTGGTGCCCGTTCTTTACAAAGCAGTTGCGGATAACAATATTTTTAGAAGGTGTTTGAAGCCGCCAGCCCTCGGGGTTCCGGCCCGATTTAATGGCAATTGCATCATCGCCCTGGTCAAACTCACAGTCTTCCACCAATACATTCTGGCTCATCTCGGGGTCTACTCCGTCGTTATTATGCCCGTGCGCATACACTTTTAATTTACGGATCACCACATTTTTGCTGAGATAAGGATGAATAGTCCAGAAGGGACTATTGGTAATGGTAATCCCCTCCAGCAATACATTTTCACAGCGATTAAACTGGATGAATTGCGGTCGCAGGTGGGCACTGTCATTCACCATCATCCGTTGTTCCGGCGGCGTATAGTCCTGCGCCAGGTTATACAGCCTTTTTATACTTTCCATATGTGCCGGGGGCGGCTGAACCATTGTTTCCAGGTATCCATTTTAGCTTTGATCTCTCCTCCTCCACTGATTGCTACATTTTTACATTGATAGGCATAAATAAGCGGCGAATAGTTCATGCACTCCATGCCCTCCCAGGTAGAATGGACGGCAGGCAAATAATCTTCGGGAGATTCGGAAAGAGCAACACGGCTCCTTTGCTGACACGCAGGTTGACATTGCTTTTAAGATGGATCTTTTTGGTCAGCCACTCCCCTTCGGGTACCCATACAATTCCGCCGCCAGCCTTATGTGCCGCTTCAATAGCTTTGGCAATGGCCGCGGAAGTCTTGTCTTTATCACCTTGTACAGCACCGAATTTCACAATATTAAACGTTGCACATTTACTAAAATCCGGTGTTGATATTGTTAATTGTCCAAAAGGTGTTGACACCTTTACTTCCTTTACTAAGACTTTGCTGCTTTTTTGGAAAGAACATAGCAAGAGCCATATACCCGCCAGCAGAACGCCGGAAATTTTTACTTTCATCATTTTTTTGATATTGAAACCGAGCTAAGCCAGGAAAACCGGCTTTTTCATCATACAGCATATTGCATTTTTATGTGCGTATTATTCCCGGAAACTACTACGAAAATAAACGCCTTACTGCTTAAATTATCCTGCTGCATCCTGTCTCAAAACGGCTCGCAGCCAATACTACTCGGCCTGAAAATCTACTTTATTCCCATTCCAGCTTAATTAACGAAACTCCCTGTCTTGGCAACACAAAACCAGTAACAATGCTGCCGTCGCCCGACACCGTTAGGTTTTCTGTGCCCATAACCTGTAGCTGTCCCGATTGCTCCAGGTCTTTCACCTGGGAAGCTGTAGGCTGCCGGGGTGAGCCCATTTTTTCCAGCGTTCGTAAGAATTGCTGTGAGTCTCATCTATACGATAATGGACCAGTTTTACCTTTTTAGCTAGCAGCTGGTTTACGGAAAGGCGTACAGGCGCTATGTTTCCTTTTTCGTCTGCATCATGATAATTCCAGATCATTACTGCCACCGAATTTCGATCTTTAGATGCAAGTACACCGATATCTGTAGCGGTACGGCGAATGCTGGAATCGAGCACTTCCTGTAAAGCATATTGCCGGTTACTTTCTGCCGCCACCTGTCTCCCCTTCATCAGTCCAAACATCCTGAACACGTTAAGCACCGGCTTATCGACTCCATTGGTAGCCAGATCGCGAAAGCCATAGAACCAGGGCTGGTCTTCAAATTCAAAGGCCCAGGTTACCGCGCCCAGCAGATTGATACGATATCGTTGCGCCAGTTCATATTTACGGGCGAACGACGCCGCCGTATAGCTGGAATACATAGTGCCGTTACGATAAGCATTTTGCGGATCGGTAGCCATGCCACAGGCGGCACAACCCTCGGGATCGCTTTCTCCCAGGATTACGGGAAGGTTTTTTAATTCCGGGTACCGGGCAATTACTCTGAAGTTGTCTTCAATATTGCGTAGTTGATTGCGGATACTCATCACCACAACACCATTCACTAATTTGGGAGCCCCTTTAGCGTGAAAGAGGAGCGCATCTAACGGAGCCCCGGTTTTACCTGTAGCATAATTCTTTTCATATAAACAATGCTTTATAAAGGCATCCAGCCATTTCATAGCACCGCCTGTTGTGTTAGGGCCTCCAATACGAGCGGTTGGCAACGCTCTTTTAACGGCGTCTGCGGAGTAATCGTACAATTTAAAAATTCTTCTCGGGTACCCTTCCAATAATACCCATCGGCCTCATTCCATACTTCCCAATACCAGCTTTCTACTTCTTTTTTACCATACCGGTCTACACAATGTTTCACCCACTGGTACACCAGCTCCGCCCATTTATTATAGTCTTTTGGAGGATAGGCCCATCCTGTAACGATATCACTGTATTTATCGCCCGGCTTCCAGTAATGCCGGTAAGGTTGTGGATTGGTTGACAGCGCCTCCGGCATAAAACCGATTTGCGCCAATGGCTTCATGCCCCTTTTAGTATAAGTGTCAAATATACTATCTACAATGGTCCAGTTGTATACAGGGTTACCTGCGGCATCTTCTGTATACATATTCGTACTACCCCATTTCAAAGCAGCTTTTCCATCGCCCGTTACCATCAGGCTATGGGTACGCACGTATACCGGTACCGGACTCAGCGCTGCTATTTCGCTTAACAGCTTTTTACCGTCCTTCATATAAGTATAATTGGGCTCATCGTACCCGAACCAGGCCCATAGGGGTTGCATCGCTCCCTGCTCCTGTTGCAGGTTTACCTGTATTAAGGCTGTATCGTTTTGAGCATAGGCCATATTGAAAATACCCAGGCAACATATAAGCATAAAAACTTTGGTCATGGGATAAAGGTGATTTACGAATTTCCAAAGTTAAAGGTATTGCTCCTTTAATTCCGTGGCTTATTCATGCAGCAGGTAGCAATCTGTCCCTATCGCTATTTCTGAGGCGGCTGCCGTACCTTACTTCTCCTTATTTATAATGAGTGCAGAATTCCTCGTTTTAAGGATTGTTCAGCGCCTCTATTTAAAGTTATTTTGATAACATTAAATCTGAACAATATGAAAAAGAATAAAGCCCCGCTTAAAAGCGCCATTTACGCCGGGCCACACGGAAATCATCCGGATTTGGTGAACTGGAAAAGAAAAAGCGAACATGAAAACCACCTGGTGATACATGTAAGTTCGGATCGAAACGGAACGCTTTATAACAGCGTTCTTTGAGCAACCAGTCATCGATTGGAGAAAATTTTCCAGCTTCAGGCGCTGGTAATTTAATTATTGATTAGGCGTGACTACTTAAAATATTAGGAAACGTTTGCTTTTTTCAATAGTCGGATTTGTATAATAAAAAGTCTTATTCGTGTAATGGACAGAAAGCAAATTGAAGTTTCTTTGTAGAACGAACCTGACTGACGGTTTGCTTGCCGGCATCCTGATTTCTTTACAACAAAGTTTCGCTATGTTTAAGCGTACATTGGCAAAGGCTTCATAGAGCAGTGTAGATAATAGAAAAACGAGCGCAGGGGTAGAGCGGATAGCGGAAGTCCATCGCTGGCAAATAAAAAAGCAACCCATTGTTTCCTTTGCCAGTTGATGTATTCATCCCGGTAAATAAGGAGTATGGTTTTCAGTAGATTTTTATAAAAATGAAAGTACTATTTGTTATCCTGGTATATATTTCATCTGTCGCGGGTAGTTCAGCTGCAGCGCAAACAGATACCCTGCCTAAATGGGGTTACTGGCAAAGCTGGGGCAGCCAGGAAAATGACACCTATGCCAACCCTATTTTACCTGCCGACTACAGCGACCTGGATTGTATCCGGGTTGAAGACGATTATTACGCCATCTCCTCTACATTTCAATATTCGCCCGGCATGATTGTTCTTAGCTCGAAGGACCTGATAAACTGGAAAATAGTGAGTCATGTTGTAGAAGACCTAAAACAGATCTCTCCCGAATTGAACTGGGACCGGATGAGCCGCTATGGACGTGGCATCTGGGCAGGTGCAATACGATATCATGCGAACAAATTCTGGGTTTATTTTGGCACGCCCGATGAAGGGTACTTTATGAGCACAGCAAAAAGGCCGAAGGACCCTGGGCACCGTTACAGCAGGTATTGAATGCTAAAGGCTGGGATGACTGTTGCCCTTTTTGGGATGATTATGGCCAGGGTTACCTAATAGGCACTGCTTTCGGCGACGGATATAAAGTCCATTTATGGAAAATGACAGCGGATGGAACGAGACTGCTAGAAGACTCCGATAAAATTATTTACCAAAGCAAAGGTAGCGAGGCTAACAAGCTGTACAAGTTTAATGGACTGTACTATCATTTTTTTAGTGAAGTAAAGAAGGGCGGGCGTACTGTAATGATGGAGCGTTCAAAAAATATCTGGGGGCCCTATGAAGGTCCAAAACAATTAAGCTATCCACAAAAAAATTTAATGAACCCAACCAGGGTGGTATCGTACAAACCCGACAAGGTAATTGGTTCTTTCTTACCCATCATGGAACCGGCGATTGGAGCGGACGCGTGATGAGCTTATTGCCCGTAACCTGGATTGATGGTTGGCCCATAATTGGAAAACCCGATTCTGCAAATATTGGAAGCATGGTTTGGAAAGGCAAAATACCGGTAAAAGCGGCGCGAAAATTTACGATTCAAACAAGTGATGATTTCGCAAACCTTCAGCTTTCACCACAATGGGAATGGAACTATCAGCCGCGGAAAGATAAATGGTCTTTGGACGAAAGAAAAGGTTGGTTGCGCCTTTACGCATTCCAACCTCTAGAAATTGGCAACCTGTTGAAAGCCGGCAATACCCTTACACAAAGAACCCTGAGAACTGCAGAAAATGAAGTCATCCTAAAAATGGATATTAGCCAAATGACCGAAGGGCAGCATGCGGGGTTTCACATTTCGGCTCGCCGCATTATGCTGCTTTGGGCATTGCACGCGATGCCTCAAACAGGTACCTGGAATTTAACGTGAAGGGTGCACTTACAAAAGGGCCGGTCATAACCCACCCTATGATCTGGCTAAAAACCACCTGGGGTTTGGATGGTAAAAGCCGCTTTTATTACAGCGTGGATGGAAAGAGCTTTAATGCCTTCGGCGAAATCTACCAAATGATGTGGGGCAGCTACCGGGGAGATAGATTAGCTATTTACAATTATAATAATAAAACTGATGCCGGTTATGTGGATATTGATTTTTACATTATCATTATTCAAAATAGAGGTTCAGGCATTATCCGCAAATACAATTCTTTCTATGTTACAAACTATTGAATTACCTGCAACACAGCAAAGGCGAGAAGCTATATTGTGTAAAATACCATTACCCTGTATAACAAAATTAAGACTGGCTATAGCCGATAAATTTTCTCATTCTAATTCATCTCATATGAAGAGCCTTTTTATAGTATTTATTATTTCATCCGTTTACTTTAACAGTAATGTATCAGGACAGACTGTCTCCGACAATATGCCGGTTGAGCAACCCACACCTCCGCGCGTAACGCATCAGCGTGCTAACGGAAGCTTGACGAAACTCCCAAAAGGACCTTATCAGCCATCCTGGGAGTCCATCAGACAGCACTATAAAGTACCAGAATGGTTTGTCGATGGCAAATTCGGCATCTTCATTCACTACGGCGTTTATACAGTGGCCGCATACGCCAGTGAATGGTACCCGCGTCACATGTACAGCAATGGGGGCGTTCGCAAATGGCACGAAGAAAGATTTGGCGGCTCGGTTGACCAGGTGGGCTATAAAGACCTGATTCCGCACTTTAAAATGGAACGATTTAATGCCAGTGAATGGGCAGATCTTTTCAAAAAAGTGGCGCCAGATATGTAGTGCCAACCGCCGAACATCACGACGGCTTTGCCATGTACGATAGTAAGCTTACAAAATGGGACAGCAAGGATATGGGACCCCATATCGATTTTATTGGTGAGTTGGGAAAAGCAGTGAGAACTCAAGGCTTAAAGTTCGGCGTCTCCAATCATCGCATGGAGCACTGGGATTTCATGTATCCGCAGTTAAAAATAAAAACGGATCTATTTGACCCCCGGTATGCCGACTTTTACGGTCCCCGCAGAAGCCACCTGTTCGCAAGCCGGCTAAGGCTGGTGAAGAAGTGATTGAAGACCAGAACGATGCTCCGCAAAGTAAAGCTTTCCAGGAAGAATGGTTGATCCGATGCCAGGAATTGGTTGATCGATACCAGCCGGATATGTTTTGGTTCGACAATGGTGTTAACAGCAGGCAACTGGATGCAGTTAAGCTCCGGTTTGCTGCTTACTATTATAATCGTGCGTCACAGTGGGGCAAGTCCGTTTCTATCAGCACCAAATCAGATGCGTACCTGGCAGGCAGTATCCGGGATTTTGAAAGACAGGGCGCGCGCCCAAGGAATTGACCGATTTTGTGTGGCAGGTAGATGACCCGATAGGCGAAAAATTTGGTTATGTAGAAGGCATGAGGTTAACCAATGCCAGGTCTGTAATACACAGGTTGGTGGAAAACGTAAGCCGTAATGGCAATTATATGCTCAATATATCACCCAAAAGCGATGGAACAATTCCTGATGCGCAAAAGGAAATCCTTCTGGATGTTGGTGCCTGGCTGGCTGTAAATGGTGAGAGCATTTACGGTACCCGATCATGGTCAACATGCTGTGAGAGTCGGATACGGTTCACTAAAAAGAAAACACCCTGTACGCTATCCTTCTGCAGGAAACTACGCAATCTATTCAAATAGCCTCGTTGCCAACGAAGTTCGGAAAAGTGAAAAACGTAAGTTTATTAGACAATCGTGAAAAACTCTCTTTTGTTCAGAACGAACAGGGATTAACAGTATCGCTTCCAACCGAACATTCGGGTACACAGGCGAGGGTTTTAAAGATTGAGGGGCTCTATTTAGCAGATCAAAAATAGGATTGTTGTTTATTCAATCTGCCTTTATAAAAATATCTTAATGTAAGATATCAGTAAGTAATGTTTAGACAAAATGATTTTTCAATGCATATTCCCTGGGAGTCATTTGAGTCTGTTTCTTAAATACTTTGAAAAAATAGTGAATATCCTGAAAGCCGGTAACCTCTGCAATTTTTGAAAAAGGAAGATCAGTGGTTACAATAAGATATTGCGCTCTTTCAATTCTCCTGGCTTGTATATACTGCAGCGGCCTTTCGCCTGAATGTTTAAGAAATATCCTGGAAAAGTAGTCGGCCTGGAGATTGGCCCGCTTCGCGAGGTAAGTCACCTTAATATCAGCAGAAAGATTGATTTGGATAAATCGTATAGCGTCCAGTATTACCGAAGGTATTTTAGAAGAGCTTCCTTTTTTAAAATCAACCAATGCTAGAAACTGGGAGAGTAACTGCAACAAGATACCCTGGGTTTGCATAAATACCGCGTCTGATTGCCGGTTATTAAGTTCCTGGTATTCTCTGTAGTAAATATTTTGCTCGTAAACGATGGGATTGTCAGAACGATATATTTTTCTGTTAGGATTGATACTTAGCAATTGTTTTATATTCTGAATAGTCAATTCAGTAGCTTTTAATTTCAATGGCTGCCGCATTGATGAAACAAAGACAAGCCAGAGGGTGAATCTTCGAAACAATGAATAAAGTACTGACTTAAAGTGTGGGTACATTGTAAATCGCAAAGTGTAAAGCTGGGAATAATATATAAATAACCCGGCTCCAATATCAATTTTTCAGTTATTGTAGATATAACGCCTTGCCCCTGGTCGATATAATATATACGGATGTAGGGACTGATCACGTTGTTATAATTCCACTTCCGGTTTAGTCTTACATGGTCTACATGTAACAATGAAAAGCTATGTTTTAATATTCTTCTGGCCATAACCAGTATGTTACTCAAATGCTATTATATCCTGTATATAATAAAGTAAGTTGTTAAAATGCCACCGTCTTGCTAAAATTACAGGAGAAAAATGATTATTAATACAAATTCACGCCACACGGCATCCGGGTTCCCTATCACACGTCACATCCTGTATATTTGTGTTTGAAATTTTAAGGAATGGGGGATTTTTTCGTTTGCAACAATACTTTTTGCTTATTTGCCTTTTTCTCAGCCAGCTGGCAGGCGCACAAACAGATAGCAGTAAAAACAATGCACCGGCATTACCCGACAGCGCTACTACAGTTTCAATTACTTACAAGGATACAGCCACGTACTACAGGCTGAACAAAGATTATCTTAAAAGCTTTATCCCTTCACTTACTTATACTCTTTCCCGGCCTGCTCATTGGGATAAAAAGACTGGACCCGTTTTTCTTTACTGGCCCTGGGAACCGGCACTCTATTGCTGGCAGATTGGGAGATCCGTAATGTGGTACAACATAACCGTTCTAACGTAGGGGAAAGTTTTGCCAGAGTAGTGGAGCCTTTTGGTAATACCTATGGGCTATACCTTTTTCCAGCTATGTATGTTGTAGGTGCTATCACCAAACAACCCAGAATAGAATCGGCCGGACTTACAGGCGCCAAAGCACTGGCTATTTCAACGGTAATCTATACGGCTTCCAAGAAGCTGATCCGTCGCAACCGGCCAGATGCGGCTACGTCTTCCTGGGACTATGCTGCCCCCTTTGCCAAACCCGGCTACACTTCTTCGCCGAGTGGACATAGCAATACCATTTTTACTGCGGCTACTTTGATTGCATTGGAGTTTAAGGAGCATAAATGGGTGGGACCGCTAGCGTACACCATTGCTACTGCTACCGCAGCCTCCCGGATTTATCATAACCGCCACTGGGCCAGCGATGTGGTTCTTGGTTCATTGATGGGACATTTTGTTACCAAAGCTGTTTGGAAAGCCAGCCAGAAAAAGCCTAAAAGAATACCCAAGTATTAATTCTCATTAATGGTAACCCGTAATGCTTTCAGGCCACTGATACCCTGCAGGTCTTCGAGTTGCAGATGTTCGAGATTGGTAAACAAACCTTTCTTTACCTGTTGCTCTAATAAGACTTTATAGTCATCTACATCCGTTTCGTTAATGTAAACAATAGCGATCTTGCCAGGTTGTGTGAGGCGTTCGTTCGAATCGCGCAGGTGCACTTTATCCATTCGCTTCTTGATCATTTGATAACGGATATTATAAGCCCCTTCTACATCAAAACGTTTTTCATCTTCTCTGAAGGTAATATCGATCACATCGCTGTTTACAAAAATAAGCTGTGTTGAATGCAGCGGCACCAGGAGTGCATGCTGTTGGGCCGCATTAGCCAGCGCCACTTTGCGCATGTACTCCAATTGGATAATATGCAGTTCGTGTAGCTGATCATTGCTAAACGGCTTTTGCGGGCTGATAGATTGCCCTACATACAGATCATATTCTATACCATCGGTACGGAATTTATTATAATAAGCCGGGTATACCTCCTGCATCCGGCTGTTCATTTCATCAAGCAGTGTGTCTATGCCTGCGATGGTCTGCTGCATCGACATGTCCAGGTTACGCCGGTTGATGCTACAGGAACCCTTAGTCAGGTCAATGGCATCGAGATAAGCAGTACAAATAGTGGCCGTTTCAGGCTGCTCCTGTCGCAAAGCGCCTAACAGTTTTCGCAGCACTTTATCCAATGCATTGGAAGTAGAAATCGTTTCGCTGCTGATCGGCTGATCAACATTGTTATCCTTCAAAAACTCTATCTGCTGTTGCATCAGCTGTTGTACATAGGGCAGATTGAATTGTGCTAGTTCATTTGCGGTTTTACGCAACCATTGTAGCTGCAGTTGCCAATCGGCACGTATGGCATTATTCCGGATAAGAGATGAATTGCGAATATCTACTGCGCCGTAAAAAGGATATACGGACTCAAAAACAATAGGTTCTTTCTGGATCACTTTACCATGCACTTTTTGCTGTTGCAAATAAGCCAGGGCCACCTCATCAAACTTCCAGGCTACAGAGGGCTGTATCACAGTAAAGCGGTCCGAGATTACTGCACGGATGTCATTTTCAAACATTTCATGCCCTACTTTCATCAATTGTGCCAGCTCTATATACAGGCGTTCCATTAGTTTGATGCGCTCAGCAGTAATCAATCCTGGCTCTGTAGCAAATAACTCCACCACTCCATAAACCTTCTGCTGGTAAAAAACCGGCATGGCGGCGTAGGTTCGGTAAGCTGTTCCGCTCAGAATTTTTTCAACCAAAGGAAACCTGGTCCCTGTTTCGTTGATATCATCTACCACTACCGGCTTCCCTCCTGCTTCAAATGCTTTGAAAAAGGTTTGTACTTCCTGTTCGCTTAATGTAGAACCGCCAACCAATCCCTCTCCCGCTTTTCGCACCATACGCCCGTTCATAATAATAAAGGGCATCGCGCCGATCTCTATCTTATTGGAACCGAGCATAGATTTTATAGCCAGTCGAAGATCTTCATAAGCAGTAGCCATACAGGATACATCATCTTTCAGCTTCCACAACCGCTCTTTGATATACACCATGGTTTGTTGCTGGGTAACATCAACAATGGTCACTGTGCCAAATCCCCGGAAACGAAATCCGGTAAGCGGTAGTTTCCTCAGCATGTAACGTACAAAAAGATCGTCTTCGGTAATACCGGTGATCATACGCTCACTTATTTCAGGCAATTCCCGTTATACTGCGTCTCAATAAAGTCTTGATTGAAATGGATCCTGAAGAATCGGTATAAGCCTGTACTTGCATCTATATAGCGATAAATGAATTCATCTTTTGACGGATGAGCAATACCATAAAGCTGATCTAATATCGTATGATAAATATTTTTTAATGCCGCCAGGCCAATCTCCTTAAAATTCGACTCAAATTCCGGTTTCAGCCAGCCACTTTCTTTATCAATAAACGAGCGATACAAAGAGGGAGTTCCGTAGGCAAACGTAGATGCAAACGGTGCGGTAATACCCCAGATATCTTTATCACCGTCGATAGTTATATTGGTGAGGCTTACATATAAAATGTCCAGCAGCTCTTTAAAGTTCGGTAATTCGTCAACCGATACGTCCCGCTCCTGTACCCCTGCTTCTTCTATGCGCGACGCAAAGTATTGGAACATTTGCTTTTTCACATCATCCGTCCCTTCCTTTCTTTTCTGCAAAAACCGGTAATAGGGCGCAAAGGAAAAGCTTGTATTAATTTGATTAATATCCAAATATTTATGTAGAAATCGATCCATTAGTTGTTTTAGTTAAAATCTGAACCCCATAGTAAAGTGGGGTTCCACCCTTCCTTAGAATATCCTGCCAATAATTGAAATACTGCAATATTTGCAGGCGCAAAATAAATACCGCCACCAACACCCTGGTGTATTTCACCGCTATCACCGCCTTTTGCCCATACTTTACCGGCATCATAAAAGAATGTGGCCCCTAACTGACCTGGCAGAATATAACTGCCAATTTGCGCTAAACGCAGCCTTAGCTCCAGGTTATTATACAGCATGTGCTCGCCTGCAAAACGATAGTTACGGAAACCCCGCAAATTATCATGTCCGCCCAGGAAAACAGACTGGTAGAAAGCAGCATGCCCCAAAGTAACCCCACCTCCCGTACGATTGGCCAGTATAATGGATGACTGATGATTCAGCGGCATATAAACTGCCATAACGGGCAGGGCCTGCACCAGCGAACTACTATAACGGTTCAAACCGGTATAGGCCTTAATGTGTAACGAAAAATAGCCCCCTTTTGTTGGGAACAATGTATTATTACGACCGTCTTTCTCGTAAGAAAACAAAGCACCGGCAAAAGCTTTTCTACGAGTGAGCGTGGCGCTGTCGTAACTCAAAAGCGGGTGGGTCAGAATAAAACGATCTTCATTATCATCAGCTTCCATACTGAAATACTGGAAAGAGGGGCCCAATCGCAGGGTCACATTTTTATCCAGCCTCCAGCGAAGCAAAGGATCTACCTGGGCCAGGGTATAGCGGCTACGATAATAACTGATAGAATGGGTTTTATCATATACCGTATTATTACCCAATCCGAAAAAGTTATGGGTGTTATGCGGGGCATAAGTAGAGGCATGCAGTTCTATATCGGCACGGCCCAGCACATCGATCCAGTCCGCCTTAAATTTAAGCTGAAACGCTCCCGTAGCAAAAGCTCCTGAAAGCAGCAACTGCTGCGAGCTGCTATAAGGTAGTTTTCGAAATCCCTTTTGTTGTATATGCCTGAAACCACCGCCCAGTATCAATCCATCATCGCGGTTGAAGCCGCCGGTAACCAGGGGCATGGTTTTAGAATACAGGTTTACCGGCACAAAGGCCGTTTGCAAAGAATCATCGCTTATCTTTTTATGAATACGGCTTTCATCACCGGAATAAGTGACACCACCCGAGTTGCTATAAAACCGGATACGGGGCCCGGGCTTATCAACGGCAATATGTTTATTGCCCTTTCCCCGATCATTCTGAGTTTAATGGAAGAGGAGACATAATTAACTTGTATCGTGTCGTCACCGCCACCGGTATACAACCTGATCTCACGGGTGATTTGCGGGTCATATACCCGGTCTACCAGTTTTCCTTTTACTTCGCCATCCTTGTTAATTTTCCTGATGGTTAAATGCAAACCGCCATCCGGTGCATCTTTTAAAACCACCTGCTCATTTTTATCGCTGAGTCGCAGATCTACTACCTGGTTATAAAAACGATAGTACCGGTCCATCGCCGCTGGTAGCTGATCACGCCGCTTCTTCATGGTTGCTGCCAGCTCCTGACCTCTTATCTCCCTGGATGAAGCCGGTAACTGTGCTATGGCAACATCGATCACAGAATCAGTAATACGCTGCATAAAATCTTCCGTCATATCTTTCCACTCCTTTTTCGTAAACTGGAAAGCGGGAAACGCGTGTACAAACCGATGCTTATACAAAGAGTATTTCACTGAAGGTATAATACTATCAAAGCCCTGGAAAGTAGGCATCAGCCAGCTTCTCGTGATCATTTTGGGAACAATACCGGTGTTGATCTTCAGCACCTGGTCGCGGTCGCGGGGCACTGGTGCATAATCTTTATCCTTAGTATCGCTTGTATTCAGCCAACGCCATTGGTCTTCATGCCGGTCCCAGTCAGACACCAGCAGATCCAGCAGCATGGCCCTGAAAAAGTCTTGGCTTTAAAGGTATTATCGTTATCCTTTATTAATGCTTTTACAAATTTCTCTGAGTTATCAGAGTTGCCTCCCGGTTCTCTTTCTTCGAACAGGGCTACACTGCCGGCCATTAGCTGATTATACATACCCAGGTTCGGATCCGCGCTACTACCCCTATTACCGGAGAAGCATGGGGAACTTTTATTGCATTAGCTAACGGAGGAATGATGAGGGCTGAATAAGGATGCTGGCCGCTTACATAGTCATCAACCAGGTCACTCGCAAAAGTACTGCGCAAACCTTCGGGCAGTACGGCATCGGGAACTTTGTTAACACTACGCAACACCCATTCTTTACCACTGCTATCTGCCAGGCGTAGCGAAACTGTTTGCATACCGCCGCCCCGCTGCAAAGGTTTTAATCCACCCTGTAGCCGGCTCAGGTGCAGCACAGGCAACCGGGTTGGGGCAGCCCATTCTTTCCGGTAATTTTCTCCGAATATTTTTCGGTGCAAACGGCCTACATCATTATAAGCCGCTTTCGCTGCTACCGTTACAGAATCCCCCTGCAAATCGCTGTTTCCCGTTGCATCCTTATTATCAGATGTTACATAAGCCGCCGCATGCTGATACGCTTCGCGCATAACGCCGTCTTTGCCATATACATTAAACTGTATAGCAGATGTTTTGTCTGCGTAAACGTCCAGCAATACAAAACCCTGTCTTTCGTCGGTGAACAGTGCGTGCTTTCCTTTTTTGGCATAAGTGCTTTTAGCGCCCGCTCCACTTACTACCTGTAAGCCTTTATTATCGATGAGCTGTAAACCATGTTCGTGCCCCGCTACCTTAATAATATTCGGGAACCCTTCGGCTATGGCTTCTACCCGTTCAATCAGGTGCTGGTATTGTGGATGGCCCAGGTCTTCAGCATTCAGGAAAACACTTTTACGCAACAATGGATAGAGGGAACCGATCCCGGGCAAGGGTATCCACATATTCTTATTAAGTGTCGTTAACGGGAACAAATGATCCTTCCAGTTATACTTCCTCCATGTACGCCATAAGAACGGAAGGGATGATGACTGGCAAGCAGGATGAGTTTATCTTTGTTTTTCCAGAACAAGCCCGCCAGCTTCTCCAATACTTCAGTTTCCGTATCGCAATCACATTCGGCATCCTTATTTTCTTTATTGTATGGAAACAGCCACCACTCCGAATCGTAGGCAATCACCACCGCCTCGTCTCCCAAAGCAATTTCAACCGGATCGGGACAGCCATTAGCAGGAATGAGTTTTAACAGAGAATCGTTCTGGGCTGCAATAAAATTACTTTGTGCCTTGACTTTAGCAAGCCCCTGTTTCCCCATGCGATCCCAATCGTGGTTTCCGGGCAGAAAATATACCGGCGCGCCCTTAGCCCGTAAAGGCCCGAATTGCGAACGTAGGATGGCTTTACCCTCTCCTTCCGCTTTAGTACCTGGCAATCCCATGCCCCTGGGGTATACATTATCACCCAGATAAAAAACAGAAGTAATACCCGGCAATACTTTAGCGGCGGCATCGGGGATCACGGTGGTTTGCTCATGATTGATTTCACCGGCATCACCTATCAATATTACACGCTGCACCGGCTTCGGTTGTGCAACAACAGCAGCCGAAGCAATCATTCCAGCCAATGTAATAAGCGTTCTTAGTTTCATTATTGGGGCTTCTTATAAGCAAATTTCAATATTCTCCCGGCTTGTAACTCATCACCTTCACTACTGATATACATGTTGCCTGTACCATCGAAGGCAATTCCTTCCGGTTGTGCCAGTAATTTCCGGCTTAACGGGTAAGTAGCCTTTACCTGCCACTGTTCATTGATTACTGCCAGCATTTTGTTAACCGATGACACGATATACCACTCACCTGTCAGCGGATGCCTAGCCAATGCGGAAGGCTCGAACGCAACTTTCTTTTTTCCGGAAGCTTCGATTATTTCACCAACATTGATGGTGTGATGCCCGGTCACTATTAAAGAGTCGTTGTTCCACTGTAACCGGTAGATGGTTGCCTGCTTACTTTTTTATCTCCTTTGCAGGATTTGCAAAGAGCATAGTAGCTGCCCGTCAGTGCATCTGCAAATAATCCCTCATACTCTCCTTTGGGTAGTATCTTTTCAAAATACCCAAAAGGTTTTGACTTTTTACCTGTAACACTATCAAGCCGGAACCCGTAGAAAGAACCGTCCGACTCCAGCAGAAGCAAAGTATCTGCAAGGATGGCGATGTCTTCATAATCACCGGCATTACCAAAGTCGATCCTTTTATATTTGCCCGAAGGAAGCCCTACCCTGAAAATTGCACCTTCTTCATCCTGCTGGGCATATAAGGTGTCGTAGCGCCCCGGGGCAAACGCAATTCCGGAAACCTCCAGCAAATCATCTGATAATATTATTTTTTCGTATGCCGACCAGTCATAACCAGAAGGCGCCGGCGGAGCCTCTTCAACCTGCTGGCCACAGGCCAGCAGTGCCAAACACCCGAACAATAAAAAAATAATTAACTCTTTCCGCATCATCTTTTTTGGTTTTATTGACTTTGCTCTTTTACCCACTGATACATGGCAGCCTGTGCCTGTACCTTTTTACCCTTTGCCACAACCGGAGTATGAGCGCCTCCGGCAGTAATCCATGTTGCCTTGCTGGTGTCTTCCAAATAAATATCCAGTACCTGACGCAATGAGGCCTTCAGGCTATTATCCAGTACCGGGAAACACACTTCAATACGACGGTATAAATTGCGGGTCATCCAGTCGGCCGACCCCATATAAATTTCGTCCTCACTATTATTGTAAAACCAGAAAATACGCCCATGTTCCAGGTAGCGGTCTACAATTCTCCTTACTGTAATATGTTCACTCTGTCCTTCTACACCGGGCAGCAACCTGCAAATGCCTCTTACAATGAGTTGTATTGTAACACCTGCATTAGATGCTTCATACAGTTTCCTGATCATCTTTTCATCTTCCAGGTTATTGATCTTAACGATCATTTCAGCCTTTCGTCCGGCCCTGGCATGCGACATCTCCCTGTCGATCAACTCGGCAAAGCGACTTTGTAAATTAAAAGGAGCTATCAGTAATTGCTGCGGGAGCAATGCATCGCTTGTAAAAGATTTTTTATTTTTCTTTAATAGTTTGAAGAGTTGGTCAAGATCTTTCAATAAACCGGCATTACTGGTCATCAACACCTGGTCGGTATAAAAACGGGCGGTTACCTCATTAAAATTACCGCTTCCTAACAGTCCCAGGTACTGCCAGTGCCCTTGGCATTTCCTTTTTACCAGCACTACTTTGGCATGTACTTTCATTTGCGGGATGCTGTATATGATCCGGATACCCGCAGCTTTCATTTTCCTGGCCCAGCTAATATTGTTGGCCTCATCAAACCGGGCTTTCAGTTCTACAAAAACCGTCACTTTTTTACCACTCAGTGCTGCTGTGATCAGGGCTTCCGCAATTTTCGATGTACCGGATATGCGATACATGGTCATGCTGATCTCTGTAACGGTTCTATCGAGTGCGGCTTCATTAAAGAAGCGCAGTACCATATCATAATTATGAAACGGCAAGTGTAATAAGATGTCCTGCCTGCTAATACTTTCCAGTAAAGTTGGCTCGGACAAAGGATACAACACGGCCGGCCAGGGTTCGTCTTTTAAAGATGCCTCTTTAATGGGGATCGCCGAAAGATCCTTCAGGTTATGATAAGCCCCACCCGGCATGATCATTGCGTTTTGCAGTCCCAGGCTACGCACCAGTTGTTGCAACAAAGCTTCGGGCATTGCAGCATTGTAAAGCAGGCGTGTAACTAAACCAAAATCTCGTTTGGCGATCTGTGCCGCTATCTTCTGTGCCAAATTGCCCCGATATTCATCATCGAGGTCAATTTCTGCATCGCGGGTTACTTTAAAGCTATAAGCTGCATTCACGGTAATGCCTGGCCATAATGAGAGCAGCTGCATTTTAATAATATCATCGATAAAGATCACATATTGAATCCCCTCTTTTGTTACTGAAAAAAACCGGGGTATGTGATCGGATGGAATGGTAATGACTGCCAGCTGGCTACTGTTACCTGTTTTTAGTTCTGCTGCTAAATAAACATGATTGTTTTCGGGGAAGAAATCACCCGCAGACTGCGGATAGGCTACTCTCAGAAAAGCGGCGATCTGAGCAAAGAAATAATCCGTCACTTCTTTGCATACAATGGCCGGAATGGGTTCATTGTATACTATATTAACGTTTTTCTTTTTTAGCTCTTCTTTTACCGTTTTTACAATTCGTCCAAACCTATCCTGTTGTTGGTTGATAACACCGGCAACCGCGGCCGCATTATCGGCTTTGCTCTGTTTCTGTATTTTCCCAGGGCAATAATAGTAGGAATACGCACCCTGGAAAACTCATCCAGGTTAGAAGAGTAGATCGACAAAAACTTTAAACGTTCTGCCAGGGGCACCGTATTATCCGCCGCTTCAAATAGTAAACGCTCATTAAATTCAAGCCAGCTAAAATCACGTCCTTTCAATTCCATACCCATTTTTATACAATTGAAAAAATAGCGATTACAAATGCTATAATAGCGGCCATTAATCCAAACATGAACACATTATAGGCGATGCGCAATAACTTATACTTACGCCCCAGCACAATACCCTGCGAATACACGTCTTTTACCAGGGAGCCATATAAGAAATCCCGGTCTTCCATCACTCTCCACATACCTTTCTTATATTCTTCAAAGTCCATTTTATAAAAGTTACCAAAGAACAATAGGTTTACATTTTTACTATCCACATCCCGCTGGCTAAATACACCACTGGGGATTTTTGGCCGGGTAGCCAGGATGGCGTAGATAAGCGTAACAGCAGATATCACCAGTATAATGATCGTTGGTATCACCAAATGGGTATTGCTCTCCAGCTTGCGGATCAATAAACTCAATATAGCTGATAATAAGATAGAATTCACTGTAATCAGAATATCAGCTTTTTTATCAGCCATATCACTCAGGCGCTGATTATTGGTAGAGGTAATGCGAAACATGGTTTCTATTCCTTTTTCAGGGCGGTCGCCACTACCTTTTTGTTTTTTTGCCTCCACTCTCTTCGCCCGCTACAGTTTCCTCATCCTTCGATTTCTTATCTTTCTTCAACTGATCCTCCAGGTTTTCCATTTTTTGACATTCCAGTGCGCTCTTGCATAATCGGTATGATACTGGTGCACTTCGAGCAGGCAAATGGTTTGATGACGCCAGGCATTTTTGCTGATAGCCAGTCCGCAACGTGTTTGCAGTTCTTTTCGCAGCTGTTTGCTTTTTTCAGCAAACGAATCAGTTGAAAAATGCGACATATCTGCATCGCAAACAATTTGCTGCAGCAGGTTTTTAGGTTTCTGGGGCATTCGTGTAGCCAATATACAAGCTTTTACTTCTTCTATAATGACGGATGAAACCTGTTTTTGCTTTAAAAAATTTTCTGCCAAAACAACGCTGGCTGCCTCATGGTTATCCGGGTCTACCAGGTAACCCAGGTCATGGAACCAGGCAGCGGCCCGAACCACAAAGTCATCCTGCTCCGACAACCTGTAATGCTCATTTAATTCGGCAGCTGCGGTGGCTACTGAGGCCGTATGCTCATAATTGTGATACAGGAGCTCTTCGGAACCATGCTCCTTAAAATAATCACCCACATAGCTGCTGATTGCCTGCAGAATAAGCTTAAAATCCATAATAGCGTTGTTGAATGCTTAACAATTCAAAAAATATATTGTTTGACCGGGCATCGGCTCCCGCAATTTTATAATAAATGTATTGATAAAAACAACGGTGGCAAAGAAGCCAATGCTTTTTCAGCTCAAAACATGCTATCTTTTTTGTATCCGCTTCAAAATTGTTTTCTTGTCTCATGACAAGAGCAACCAGCTGAAGTCTTTTTAATTTTAACCCGTATTAAACGAATCCGGTAAAAGGATGTGATCTGGCACTATATTAAAAAATTTAATAATGGATATACATTTTCAGGCAGGTATTAATATTGCGATCAAAATACCCAAACACCAATATGAGCAAACCGTATTGTTTTACAGGGATATTTTGAAATTAGAAGTGGAGGAGCAACCGATTCAGAACCCCACAGTTTCCAAGACTCATAAGATAGTATTTGGATCTAATGTTTTGTGGCTGGATTGTGTTGACAACTATACGCATTCGGAAACCTGGCTGCAGTTAACCGTACCTGATATGGATACAACCACGGAATACTTAAAGGCCAATAATGTAACCCTCTGCGACGATATTGAGGCACTGCCATCCAACATGCATTGGATCATGGACCCGGCGGGCACTGTTTTTAATGTTCAGGAACGAAAATAAGAACCCGAAACACAGGCTTCTGTGGTGTGGCAAAACCCATGTATACTAAAATCAGGTATTAGTATTGTTCAACTTTTACAGTCTTGCTGTATTTAAAGTTTGCATCCTTATCAACCTGTTTGATACGTACAAAAACCTCGGTCTCTTTAGTAACCATACTGTTTTCATTTTTGCTGCAGGCATACAACCTGTTACAGCCACCAGCACCACCAGTACCCATCTCCTTTTTTTGAATCCGGCCATGGATACCAGGGAAAGCATTGAGAGTGTCAAGCCCAATACAGCATTTAACTTTTCCCGGTTGATTTCCAAAACATAAAATAAAGTGCTATCGGAATCGCCCTCAATTGCTTTGGAAGAAAGACTTCCCAGGGTATGAAAATGAGCTCCATCTGAAGAGGCTTCTACTTCAAAGTGATCATTATTCATTTCTTTTAAAGTGCTCCAGTTTACCAGCAACCCATTTTGCGTCATTTTTGCAGTTACGGCCCCAAAATCCACTGGCAGAGTTTGGTTCAAAGAAAACCAGGTATTGGTAACCGGTTCGTCGGCCAGTGTTACAGCAATACTGTCATCTGTTTGACTGTCTGATGCCCCGGTAATTGTACGGCCATTGGGAACAGTTAGCCGGATGGTATAGTTACCGGGAGCAAGGTCGCCAAACAAATAATAACCGGCAGGATTGGTGACAGTAGTACCTACCGCAATACCCGTTTCATTGTAAATAGTTACAGTTGCACCTGCATATCCCGGGGTTCCGGGTGTCGATCCGCCAACATATACAAACCCGCTTATAGACTGGAAGACCTTGATTGTTTCTGTATTATAAGCGCCGATAAAAGCCTGATCGCTGTTACCGGAAAGCTTATGCCAGAACTGGTGTACCTGGGCCATGTTAGCAGAGGTTATGCCAAAATCGGCCAGGGAAAAAGCCACCAGCCTGATATCTCTTGTAGCACTGCTGCTTACACTTGAATTGTAAACTAATCCTGAAGAAAGTATATTATAGAATTTATACCGGCCTATTCCTACTGACCCTATCGTATCAAAATCGATAATACGTTTCTGGCCCAGTACATTTCCCGCAGCATCTACAAAATAAAATTCGTCATTAATATCTGTAGCATAACTGCCTACCTGTGTGATCAATATAGCCGGCGATGTGAAAGCGGTAGTATTCACCTGTATGGTGTACTTGCTGATCTTACCAGTAGGAAGATTGTAAATACCGGTGCCTAAATTAAGACCGCGCACACCATCAGTAAGATAGTATTCCATACTGGTATTGGCGGTGTTTGTAACATAATTAACACCTACTCCTACAAAGGTACCTGAAGCGGGTGCCGGTAAAGCACTCACCGGAAGCGCCCTGAATGTTTGTTTAACCAATGAAGGCACAGTGGGTGTAATAGCCTCGATACGTGCATCATCTACACCAGTAGTATAGGTAGCTCCTTTCCAGGTAAATGCCAGCAGGTCATGGCTATCACCAGGCTGGTTAACGGTTCCCGTACCTGGACCGGTACTATGCCAGTAGCCGGTACCATTATAATTAAAACTGGTATAAATCCCCGATACCCGTTGAGCATAAATATTTGCCATTAACAAACAGGCAAATAATGTAAGAACTGTGTTCCTATTGTTCATGCAACTTTCTTAAAAGTTATAACAGACAGAGTCATTATCCGGTCGTTACCGGTTATTTTTTTGTTTAGACTCAATTTTGTGATTTTGGATATTGGTCGGGGACAGATCCCTGCTTCATTTGCGAAAACTCAACCAACAGTAACTTTCTTGTAACTGAATGAGGCACTTTATCCTTTATCAACGTGCAAGCTAGTCATCAATAGTGCTTCATCCAGCCCATTTTCGATTAGCTACTGAATATCTTCGATGAAAGCATTCTGCCAAAGGATGAACACCGGAATACCAACTGGTTGCCGGATTATAAAACGCCCCTGCCTACCCAATGTGACGCAGGTCACATAATTGAACAACCTATTCAAATGTGATGCGCGTCACACAATGAGCTCCTGTTTCCTTACCACCTTTGTGTAACGATAGTGATAGCATGTCTACACCATCAATTGATTAACAAAAAATAAATAACAATGTCAAAGACAATTTTTATTACAGGTGCTTCCAAAGGATTCGGTAAAATCTGGGCTGAAGCTTTTTTGAAACGCGGCGATAAAGTGATTGCTACCGCCCGCAATATCAAGAACCTGGAAGACCTGGTTCAACAGTATAAGGACAATATCCTACCGGTTCAGCTGGATGTAAATAACAGGGAGGCTGTTTTTACTGCAGTAAATAAAGCCAGGGATCATTTCGGAAGAATTGATGTGCTAATTAATAACGCAGGGTTCGGTCTTTTTGGTGCTGTTGAGGAAACCACAGAGCAACAGGCAAGAGATCAGTTTGAGACTAATTTCTTTGGCCTTCTTTGGGCTACACAAGCTGCCATACCCATTATGCGGGAACAAAAATCCGGGCATATTATACAGGTATCAAGTGTACTGGGTGTAGCTACCGTACCTGTACTCGGCATCTACAATGCCTCGAAATTTGCAGTAGAAGGATTAACCGAATCAATGGTTCCTGAAGTTGCGCCCTTTGGTATTAAACTTTCTTTGGTAGAACCCAACGCCTTTTCAACAGACTGGGGCGGCGGATCGGCCATACATACGGAACCAATTGAAGTGTATGAGCAGGTAAAAGCTGATCTGTATGCCAACTTCACACCAGACTTTTTCGGAAATCCCGAGTCTACTATAAAAGCCATTTTACAATTGGTAGACAGCGAACAACCACCGCTAAGATTATTTCTTGGCAAAGTAGCTTATCCGCTGGTACAACAAAATTATGAAGCGCGCTGGGCTGAATGGGACGCGTGGAAACAGGTTTCTGATGAAGCACATGGCTGATCCATTTCGTTTCATTCATCAAAATGATAAAAGAAGATTATGAATACAGCTGAAATATTTAGCAGCCTGCACCGGCAAGCGAAGCCATTGATCTTGCCCAATGCCCGGGATGCGGCAAACGCAAAAATAATCGAAGATGCGGGAGCAACGGCCATTGCTACTACCAGCGCGGGAGTAGCCTGGGCGCTAGGTTATCCTGACGGATATAGGATGAGCGCTACCCTCAATGCGCAGGTGGCAAGAAGCATTGCCCGTGTTATTAAAGTACCCCTATCCGTTGATTTTGAAAATGGCTATAGCGGTAATCCCCCGGTAGTTGCGGAGAACGTAAAGATTTTGTTGGACGCCGGCATTGGAGGGATCAATATTGAAGAAAGGCATGATATATCCACCCATACAAGGAAGAGAATCGGGCCAGACCTGGTGGAGTTTTGCATTACTGGTATTAAGAGCCGGCATCTTTATCTATTTCTTTTACAATCAGCGGCAGAAAAAGAAAGCAGGCTTATCGCTGCTTGTAGACGATTCGTTATTGGGTTTCAGTGATTTCACTATTGGCTTATGAGCCATTTTGTTCCATTTTCTGATGTGTCTTGTTTGGGTAGATCACACGCATAGTATACAAGTGGCCTATCATTATGCACTGGGCGCACAAATAGGTTGCGGATTGCTGGTTGGCTTTATGCTGTGGTATCTGCCTAAACCAGTAGAAAAAATTACCGTAAACGAAATAGCTGAGTAATAGTTATATTAGCAATGGAGCAATTACTGGTCAGGCTAAAACATATGCTTCTTATAGTTTAGCCTGCTCAATGTTTCTCTGGATACACCCAGGTAAGCGGCGATCAATTGCTTGGGTACCATATTGTAGAGCTCGGGATAAGTCTTCATCAACTCTTCGTATCTGCCTCTCGCATCGTTATTCATAAAAGAAAGCAACCGCTTATGTGCTGCTACATAGCCTTTATTGGTTCTTAACCGAAAGAACCGTTCGAACTGATGTATTTCATTACAGAGTTTTTCCCGGTCGTCGGTGCTCAAACAAAGCACTTCCGCATCCGTGATACAATCAACAGTAATCGTTGCCTTCAACTGGTACACTAGAGCATTGTAATCAGAGGCCCACCATCCAGGCATCGCAAACTGCAGAATAAACATTTTCAGATCATCATTCGTAGCATAGGATTTCAAACAACCATTCAACACAAAATATTCTGAGTCCACCTTATCACCCGGGGCAATAATCACCTGCCCCTTCTTAAAAGAAAGCGGTTTAAAATGAGCGCTTATATACGCAAACTCCTCATCGGTAAGCGTTATAGTTTTCAGCAAATGTTGTCTTAATACTTCTTCGGCCTCCATATAATTTTATCTTTTGCGGGAACTTCTTGCAGCGAAAATATATTACTGATCAAACAGGCAGATCTTTCTTCCCCGTATTAGACAGGTAATAATGCCAAAGCATCATGCTGGCAACTGTCCGAAACGGCTTCCAGGTTTCGCTGATAGCCAGCACATCCTCTCTGTTGGTTGAAGCAGCCAGCTGCTTTAATCGTTTTACTGCATTTACTGCAGCAAGATCTCCAATCGGGAAAATATCTGCCCGTCGAAGAACAAACATCAGGTAAACATCAACCGTCCAGTCACCAATGCCCTTTAAAGAAATCAATATTTTACGTATATCCTCTTCAGGCATGATTGCGAGTGCTTCTAAATCGATACTTTTATTTTCTATTGCAGCAGCGAGCCCCCTTATATAACCCATTTTTTGCCGGCTTACAAAACAAGCCCGCATTTCTTCATCGCTAAGCTTAAGCACATTTTCCGGCGTAACTGATTTTACTTTTTCTCTTAGTTTATGCAACGCAGCCAGGGCGGATGCTAATGACACCTGTTGCTCCAGGATAATATGTACCAGCGACTCAAAGCTATTTTCTCTTGTCCACATAGGAGGATAGCCATGCGCATCCAGAATGGCCCTGAGGTCGTTATCGCGGCCGGCCAGCCACTTGCATATTTCCTCGTAATTTTTGGTATTGAATGTAGGCGCCGCCACCAATAAATTCTTTGACTTTCCTTTCACGATCCAGGTAATTGAGTTAAAAAAGTTTCGGCATTTTATAGCCGTTTTCAATATCGAGTAAAATATATTTGTTTGCAAGACCACCGGCAAAGCCTACCAGCTTGCCCGATGCTCCCACCACCCTATGACAAGGCACTATAACAGCCACCGGGTTTTTATTTAACGCACCGCCAACGGCCCTTACAGCTTTAATGTCTCCCAACTTACGGGCAAGCGCCCCATAAGTTTTCGTGACTCCGTAAGGAATATCCAGCAAAGCATTCCAAACACTTAACTGAAATTCGGTCCCCCTCAGATCCAACGGGATATCGAAAACCTTTCTTTGTTTCGTAAAATACTCTTCGAGCTGCTGCCCCGCCTGCATCAATATCACATCTTCATCATCTCTTACAGCGCCGGGCAGTTTTGTTCTTGTATAATCCTCCCCTTCCCATAAAACGGCCATTAAACCTATACCGGAAGCGATCAACCGGATCAAGCCCACAGGCGATACCAGGTCCTTATATACTACTCGTTGGTTTATTTCCATATTATTTCTATTCGTCGCAGATAGTTCTCTGTCGTTAATTTCCCAATGTCCGCATTCTTGCTTTGAGATCACGCAGGGCTTTACCTTTACTATTTTTAAAGGCGGTCACCTCGGGTTTCGACTTGCTGAAAGGTTCATGTTTTTCACTCCACACAGCTAACTCCAGTAATAATGGAACCAGGTCAACGGCTTTCTCTGTAGGATAATACAGGAATTTCGACTTATTCTCAGGCGCCATTTCCTTAACCATAAATCCTCTCTGTAAAAGATGCTCCAACCTGTCCGACAGGATATTTCGCGCTATTTTCTCCCTGGAAAGCAGAAAAGCGCCAAAAGAATTCTTTTCAAAAAACAACAGATCCCTCAGGATCAGTAAACTCCATTTATCTCCCAGCAGATCTAATGTACAGCTAATGGGACAACGAGACCTCATTACTAAAGACTTCATATAAATCTATGAATTAAAAACGCAGACAGGAACACCTCCGCATCATTACCAGGCAAAGGTAAATAAAGTAGTAGCAAATCACTACTACTTTTTTTCAATTACAAGATGCACTACCGGAAGCCCAGGCGCTTCACGCTCTATACAGCAATATTTGCATCCTCAAAAAAATGAGATTCTGATTTTTATCCGCGGTTCCCCATTGCAGGATCCGTAATGCTTTCTTCACCGGTTTCTACATGCCCGGCAAAACGATAGGCAATGGTGTTTTTATTTTTCAGTTTCACCGTAAAGTCATACCAGTTAGCTGACTTTTTAAGATTCAGCAGAACAGTTTTATTTTTTTGATTAGCGGCAACAACCGGGTACAAGACTGGATTACCATAAGCGTTATCAATGATCTCCAATTCTACATCCTGCTGCCCGGTATTAGCAAAATGCAATGCCACATTACCTGTTATTTTCTTAGCCTTTTCATAACGGCAGCTCACTTCCAGCGCCGGTGTGTTATTATCGCCAATAAACTCGCGGTAAAATCCGTTAGGTCCATATACGCGCAGGTGATAATTTTTATGCTCAAAGCCTTCCAATGGCCATTCTTCAATGGTTTTGAACCCCAGCAAGCGTATAGTTCCAGCTGCGATTAAGTTCAAACGCATCTTTATTCTTTAATGCTTTATGGCTACCCATGGCGTAAACCTTAAATGGCGCGCCTGCGGCCTGTTCTCCAAACTGCTCTTTTGAAGCTTCCAACTGAAGCTCAAAGCTCCTGCTGCTCCGATTGAATGCGCCGTTCACATATAGCTCGTAAGGAATAGCACAAGACTTACGGGTACCCTGCTCCTGTTGAGGCAGCCATTTCTTTGATGATTCGTTTCGAAGATCTTCTTCTGTAATTTTTTGAAACCCTGCTGGCTCTGGTGTAAACTTTGCATTGTAGATTTTCTCGATCTGTGCATCACGACCAACCAGGTCCTTTTTTATATCTAGGTTATTAGTAAACCTGTCGAAAGCCGCTGTTAAATTACCGCTGATGGCCCGCCTCCAGGGATTGATATTATTAAAGTGAATATTTTTCTTAAATTTTTGATTGCAAAAAGTTTCGAGGAACTGCAAGGTAGATGTATGCTCAAAAAGCTGGGAGCAAACTTTACCACCCCTGGTCCACGGCGAAGCAATGATCATAGGCACCCTGAAACCCAGTCCTACAGCACCTTCCCGTGCCTGGCTGGCCGGTATGCCTTGCTTTACTTCGTTATCAAACCTCACATGCTCTATTTCTGTATTGATCTCCGGCACACATTTACCCGTGCCCGGCACTTTATTATCAGAGATGGAAAACGGCGGCACATGATCAAAATATCCATCGTTTTCATCATAGGTAATAATAAAAATTGTCTTTTGCCAAACTGCGGGATTTTTGGTTAAAATGTCCATGATCTCCGAAAGGTACCATGCCCCATACCAGGGTGCGCTGGGATGATCTGAAAACTTCTGCGGACCTGCCAGCCAGGATACGGCAGGCAATTTCCCTTCATTCACATCTTTCCTGAACTGGTAAAAGATATCACCGGCTGGCACTTCCAGCTCTCTCTTCAGGCCATTCTCTTCAAAACTCAATTTATCGAGCTTACGATAACCCGGATCTCCTGCGTTGGTAACAAATGCATTGTTGAAGAGTTCCTTTTCTTTGGGTGTCAACTTTTCATACTGTGCCTGGTTCCATTTATTTAATTCAACAAGTGCTGCATCTAAAGCTTTCTGCTTGTTCCTGATCGACGCAAGGTTTTTCTGTTCATCCATTTCACCCGGGCTGGCCTGTTGCAGTTTATCAATTTCGCCGGGCAAAGTGTCTACCTGCGTTTGCAGACTTTGAATATATTTTGGTGCGAACTTCACATTATAAGCGGCAAAAAACTCCAGGAGGTTACAACCAAAATTAGCCAGCCATGATCTTTCTTCGCCTTTAAAGCCGCCACCGGTGGATAACTCATTCTGGTAGAACTTCCAGCTGATATCATTTTTCGAAAGTAACTCGGGGAAGCTGTCCCAACGCATTTTGGCTGCTCCATAATCTGTATTACGGATATTAGCTTTTGCCAGCCCATCTTCTTCACTCATAATATTGGCCGTCCAAAAGAAAGAACGGTTAGGCGTAGTGCTGGTCATTACCGAACAGAAATTCTGATCACAGATGGTGAAGGCATCTGCTAAAGCATAATAAAACGGAAGGTCTTCACGTGTATAATGCCCCAGGGTGAGTGGCATAGAAGCATATTTTTTGTTACCCGACTTTTTAGCGAGCAGCCATTGATCATACTTCCCGGAATTGTAGGCATCTACCTGGCTTGCCCTGGAGTGTGGTAGGTCTCCCATCCAGGTAATTTTAGATTTTTTGATATCCAGCCGAAAGGGCGCGTAGGTATCGCCTTTCTCATCTGTTTGCAGCCAAACCGGCTTTTTATTGGGAAGCGTAATGGCCCGCGGATCGTTAAAGCCTCTCACGCCCTGTAAAGTTCCATAGCTATGGTCAAAAGAGCGGTTCTCCTGCATCAGGATCACAACATGTTCTGCATCCAGGAAAGTACTTCCAGCTTTGGGATCTATGGCCATCGCCGCCTTTATTGAGTCGGGCATAAACCCGGATACACCGGCAGCTCCGGAAAGTAGCATCGCTTTTTTGAGAAAGTCTCTTCTGTTATCCATGATTCCAATTTTAGAGGCAGTATTAGATTATTTAAATGTATGACTTTTTAGAGACCAACAAAACAACTATAAGTTTAAAGCAGGCCGTTATTATCCACATTAAATAATTGAAAAGACTATAATTAAAGCTACTGCAAGAACCTAGTCCCTATAAATTTCATATTTTGTTAATAGAGATTAGTGATTATTATAGCGCCGTATTGCTGATGCTAACAGTATGCTTACCAGAACCGGCATGTACGATCGCAAAACCATCCTGCCTGGTAAATTCCTGCTCTTTACCATCCAGCAGCAACTGAGCTTTTTATAGGTATAAGGCAACCATATTTCGGCTGTTGTGTTGGCGGGAATATCTACGTTCAACCGAAAGCTTTTTCCCGGCTGATTCGTAAATGATGCGACAATATCTCCGCGGATAGTAGGCACTTTTATAGATGCAGCTTTAACATCGGCCGGCTGCGGCTTGATACGTATTTTAGAAAAGCCCGCTTCCAAAGGTTCTATCCCGAAAAACTTACGCGGGATCAGATGCGCAGGAGCCGCACCCCAGGCATGGTTCCAGTCCTGGTTGGGCTTGTATTTATTATCCCAGGCCTCTAGTGTAACAGTCGATCCAACTCTTAACATATTATACCAGCTTCTTTCTTTGGTCGAAGCCAATAGTTCCCAACCATAAGCTGCATCGTTCGCATTGTAAATGGCTTCCAATAAAAAGTGCGAGCCATACACGCTGCAAGCCATCTTTCTCGACTTAATGAAATTGGCTACTGCCCGTTTGTTCTTTTCAGGCACCATTCCAAGGCCATGGGGAACATATTCGCATGCAGCGAACTATGATCGGTATCCACACCGTCTTTATAGTAGCCTGTTTTAGCATTCAACAAAAGCCTGTTAAATTGCTTTTTTACTTTTTCAGCTTCTGCTGTGTAGAACTGCTGATCGGCTGCGTTCCCTATAACACCCGCTATCCGTCCCATTAATTGTAAGGCTTCATAATGATAGGCGTTCACCACCGTATTGTAAGTGGTCATCACATACCCGTCAGATTCACCCGCTTCCTGCTTCTCGTCACCTACGACACCGGTTTGCGGCCAGTCAACAATATCTCTGAAATTTTTCCCTTTAAAATGAATGCTTTTATAAAACCCGGGGCTAAGCTTTCCTGTTCGGGAAGAGATGAGGCCGTTCGTTTCCTTCAGCGCCATCAATGTTTTAGCCTTGAGATCTTCATAACATTGGGCAATAGATTGCGGGTTTCCCGTATGCATATAATCGGCCCATGCCATTATCAGGGTCTGCAGATTCCATTCTGTTGGCCAGGTTGCGTTGTAAATCAGGTACTCATTAGAATGACGTGCCATCGAGAATTCCCGGTCTGTATAATAATGTCCCAACTGGTTAATCAGGGCGTCTGCTTCATAAGGAATTCGTTCCCGGTCACCATCCACATAGGTACCTAGAAAAGAGGTTGCTTTAATAGAATATTTACAAAGCTCCCACACCTGGTTTAAAACGGAATCCGACGAATAAAATGTTGCTGCATTATCATTAAAGGGATAGTGAACACTTTGCCGCACTATGTCGCCGTTCTTAATGTCGCCCGAATAATTTTCAAGCTCACAATACCGGAAAGGATACACCTCTCCTATATAACCAGGCATCAATACAGGATCTACACCACTTTCGTTGCCCTTGGGTTTTGTATTTCTTTCGTCGGGTTTAAACCTGATCGTATAAGTGTGCCTCCCCGCCATCAACGGCAATTTATAGGCTGTATAGCGAATGGTTCCGCCCGGCTTACGGTCTATCTGCAAGCCATCACTATGTTCTCCTAAATGAACGATCACGGTATCTGTTCCGGTTGCAGAATGGAGCGTAACCCTGAGCTTACCAAATGCAGCTTTGCCAAAATCAGCAAAAGTCTTTGTATCCCGCAATAGCTTTACAGGATACTCGTCTGTGATTTGTAAGGGGTAGGTTGCTGTTTTGCCATCCAGTTCAGGTGCAGTGATAAAACTTTTTATGGAAGAGAAAGCACTCTCTTTACCATGGTTATCCCAAACTTTCACCTTCCAGTAATATACTTTCGACGGCTCTAACGCATTTCCTCCGTAAGGCACTGCAACAGAATTACTACTTTCCATTTTCCGGCTATCCCATACGTCGGCTTCATCCTTATCCAGCTTCTCCCTGCTGGAAGCCATTAATACCCGGTAAGCCGTCTGCAGGGTATTTGACAGTTCGCTGTTAATGACCCAACCCAGATAAGGTTTAGCGTTTTTTATCGCAGGGGTCTGATGCCGTTCAATAGCGGTATGGGTTTCAGCCAGTGAAAGCGTGGTTAAATAGCCATCTAAAAAAACTCTATCGGTATGCTCCAGCAAATCGGTGGTTAAATGCGAAGGCGGCTGGGCGTTACCTGAATACGTTACTGCTAATAAGGAGATCAACAAAAAGAGCCTGTACATATATGACAATGGTATATAGTGAGCAATCAAACGGGCTGATTATATCGAGTCATTCCTCAACATCGCCCTGCTAACAAAAATATCCATTAATTATATACAACTGTCCTGCGGTGTCGGTTGAAGCGGAGCATGCCTCGGTGACTGGGTTACCAGGTAATAATCACATCTGCTAATACAGGGAGGTGATCCTGGTCGTTCAAAGTAGTATGAGGGGCCGAAACATTCATGATCTTTATATTTTTGCTGGTAATGATATTATCTATGTGACGATCGGGACCATCCGTCATACGATCTAATATCACCGTAGAGCTTGTAGGAAACCAGCCCTGGGGTCCTCCGTTGGCAATATTAAAACCAGATTTTACAAAGTTCAGTATCTCGGCATCAGAAGAATTGGTATCTCCAAAACAAATAAAGTATTTATATTTTTTCAGTTCTGAAATGATCGAATCCAATGCAGCAGCATGTCCTTCTTTCTGCCAGGGAATATGCATCGATATCACCTGGATTGTCTGGCTGCCAATTTTGAGATCGCCTATCAGTGCATAGTAATCCTGAAACCAATACTTTTTCCGCAGGTTGGTTAGTTTATAATTGGTTGCAATACCATTGTAGATCCAGCTATGTGCTTCGCCGAAATAAATATGATTATAGTAGGGTTTTAGCAACTCGTCGCCGCATTAAACATACTATCCCGGTCAAAATATTCATTCCATTCCTGTACAGCGAAAATATCAAGGCTTTGCTCCCCTATCCATTTTTTCCAACGCTGTAATTCTTTTTAATATAACCGCTTGTTACTTCCTTATTATTGGGATAATATTCCCTGCCCTTTACTTCCAGTCCGCCTTTCATGCCCTGGTTAAAGTGCCCCACATTATAAGAGCCCACTCTTAATTTCAGGGGCAGTCCATCCGGAGATTGCGCCATTGTTGCCATTGTACCCAAAACCAGTAACCAGGAAAGGATTATTTTCTTTTTCATACTTTTTAAAATCGGTTCCTTAAAATTATTTTCCCGCTTTGTTCATCGATTGTATAAATGCCTGATACAAGCTTTCATAACAGGTTTTAAACTCGCTAACGTCCTTATACTTGCATTCATACATAAACGGACCTTTATACCCTACGGCATTAATGGCCGTTAAGATAGCTACCCAGTCGTTATGTCCCTGACCGCTGCAGGGGAAGAAATGATTCTCAGCCTTATCGGTGCCATCTGCCACATGCAATGTCTTTAAACGTGGGCCCATGGCATAGATCAGTTTCTCGGGGTATTTTATGTGATTCAGGTCTATTGCCGAATAAATATCGGCAGGAAGCCGGTTCACCATTTCTACCGACTCCTCTACGGTACGAAAAAGTGGCCGCTCCCGTGTTTTATCACGCAATAATTCCGGACCAAACATATTCTCTATCACCATGGTTGCATTGATGGCTTTAACCGCTGCATTTAGTTCAATAGCCGATTGAACCATCTGATTCTTACGAAAGTCGCGCTCGTTAAGCCCCAGAAACCAGCTGGGATGGAACAGAATGATTGATGGTTTTAAAATCTTGCAAAAGCCCAATACTTTTTATGCAGATCCAATACTCTCAGCCGACCAGCGCTATCTGACAGGGAAATATCAATGAGCCGGCCAAAAGGCATATGTATCGACCATATTTGTATGCCTGCATCGTGGGCTATTTTTTTGCCGCCCTCACTTTCTCAACCATTTCATCATCTGTCAGAAGAAAATTACCAGCACTGTCAATATAACGGTTTATAGAGGTTTCAATGTACTCAACGCCATTGGCTTTTGCTTTTGTAAGTATTTCGGGAGAGATCTTATCAATTCCAATAGAAAAACCAAGACTCAGTCGCTGTGGAACTGACTGGCTTTTAGCTTTTGAATAAAATATGCAACTGCAAAGCAGCAGTGCTGTCAAATAAAATGTTTGTTTTAACATACAATTGAACAATAATATTTATTGAAGTATTTTAACCATTTCAGGCTTGATCACCTGTAGCATACGGTCAAACCCGAGATCATTAGGATGAACACCATCCGTTGTGCCCTCATGATCGCGCCCTAAAAGTTCGTCACCCCGGATAAGGTATAGATTTCCAACCCCTTCCTTTTTTAGCTTTTCGAATTCAATCCTTGTGTTTTTATTTTTCAACCGAACTACCTGGTTGATCACCGAATCAAAATTGCCACTTTCACGCGGACCGGTTTGTACCAGAATGATAGGTGCTACAGGATGCGCCGCCCTGATGGCCTTTACCATATAAGCCGTTCGTTGTGTAATTTCTTCAGGACTGGGATTAGCAAAACAATCCAGTACAAAGCATCAGCCTGGATCGTAGCCACCATATCAGCAACTACTTTTTCCATTTTACCGTTTCCACTTAAACCCAGGTTGATAAAATTAATACCCATGTCTCTTGAAAGTCTCGCCGGGTACGCCATTCCAGGCCTGCTGGCAGAAGCGCCCTGTGTAATGCTGGAGCCATACAAAGCCACTTTTTCTTAGGAAATGGATTTTCGGCGGCAGCAATCTGGTAACCACTATCAATACCTATCGACAAACTTTTCACCTTATCGTATAACGGCAAGTAAAGTAAGCACTCTTTTTCACCCTTACCCATGTTCTGCACCAACACGTATTCACTACAGGTCCCTTCCGGCCGTCCCACCCCTGCAAACTCCCAAACACCATTTCGTTTGATATACAGATCGAGCCCTTTATTCATGATCGGCGTCATGTTATTACCCGGCTTCGAATCCGTAACACACCATTTAGTCGCAATACGCGGGCTATTGGTTGTAAAGCTGATCACCAGTCCGGCCGAATGGGTCAGCAATCTTTTAATTACCGCAGGAAAGGCGGGATAGCGTGCCGTATCAATACGATGATAACTATTGGACAGAGGAAAGGCCTGCCCGATCAGGTTCAGATCGAAACCCTCGGTATATATCAAAGAGGGCCGGGCCGGTTGCTGGGCCTGCAAGCAATAGGATACGCCAATAAATCCAAGTAAGATCAGTATTTTTTTCATCCTTAAAAATATTAAATCGCGTTATAAATTCCCATCTTTAATGCCTGGTTTATTCTTTACGGTTTAGCCTGGTTTACCGACAGGGAGTCCCTGGCCACAGTCCCCAGCAGATCAACATAATTCAGGTAGATCTTAGCTGTACGTGCGGCGGTTGTTGTATTAGGCTCCACATTAAAGGTTAGACTATTATTGGTTATGGCTACACCTGATATCCATGTACTTCCATCCCCGCTATAAGTAAGGTCCATTTTGTTCAAAGGTAAACTTGCGTCAATAGCAGTGGAAACAAGACCACCTGCCGCAACCGCGCTACAGATGTTGCGGTGATCGCTATTTTCGGAGTGACCAAACCTCTTTGTCCAAGCTTTAGCGTATCCATTTTCCCGGCAGCCTTGAAAACCAATGTTGCGGCCCGTGGATAGTCGTCGGTATTAGCCGGAACTTCAACTATCGCATAAGCGGTACCCAAGCCTGATCCCTTCTGCACAATCACCCAGGGCGCATTGTCTCTGTTTTCCATTGTCCAGTTACGATCCGAATAGACAACGATTTTTGTTGTATCGGCAGGTTGATTCAGAATGATAAACCTTGAATCAAGCGCCAGGTCCGTATTGAAAGTAGTGTCCTCTTTCTGGCAACCGGCCAGCAATAATATGCCGGCAACAAGAAGTAATATTATTCGATTCATCATTTTTTTATTTATTATATGTCTCATTAGTTAATATTCCACCCGAGCGTTCCACCTCGGCCTGCGGTATCGGGTAATACTCGTGGTAAGCACGCAGGTTTGTTTTGATAGTGGCCACTTCATTAGCAGTAGTGGCACTTACGCTGTTAAAAAATCACCCCACCGAACCAGATCCCATTTGCGACCATACTCACCAAACAATTCTCTCGCCCGTTCTTTCTTCAGCTCTTCTAAAAAAGCCTCTTTACCCGGATAGCTGGTCATTACAAAACTGGCCTTGGCTCTTGCTTTTACTTCGTTGATAGCAGACATCGCTGTTTCTTGATCTCCGCTTTCATTAGCCGCCTCCGCCAACATCAGCAGGGCATCGGCATAACGAAAAACTTTCTGGTTATTATTATCCTGCTGCAAACTCATATTGAGACACCAGAATTTCGGCCCCGGCCATGGTTTGCCTGTATAGTTGTTGGATTTAGGCCGGTTAAACCATACACCATTCCAGGTATAGGCCAGCGTTGTATTCCTTCTCGGATCCGTAGTATCATACAGCGAAATAAAATAGTTAGAAGGAGTAGCTGCAGTAAATGTTGTGGTAGTAGTACCCAGCTCAGGAATGTTAACACCATCATAGACAGACGTAGTTCCCGAAGCCCTTGCTGGAGTTAACTGGGTAGCGACATTGGAAATTTTGATGGTGCCCAAATACTGCACTTCAAAAATAGATTCAGGTTTATTTTTATTGCGAAACCAGGTATCGGTTAATGGATACTGTGCCAGTGCTCCGTAGATCGTCTTTAATTTTTGCATGGCATCGATACATACATCCCATCTTTTGTTCCAGAGCGCCAGCTTGCCGATCAGCATGTAGGCTAACGGAGCGCCTATTCTATTATTAGCAATAGACGAGCTTTTTGTTTGTGGCAGGCTTGGAGCCCATTTCTGAAGGTCAGCAATTAAACTATCCCTGGTAGCCGCAGCAGGCATCCGGCCCATTTGTGCTACCTCCATCAGCGCATCAAAACTGGCACTTGCATCACTGGTATAATAAGGCACATCTTTAAATGTACAGGTAAGGATATAGTAATATAATGCACGCAAAGTTGCTGCTTCACCAATCAATGCAGGTTTTTTCGCGGCATCAATAGCGGTTGCATTTTGGATGCCGCGATAGTAGCATTGCAGATCATAATACCACTGTAGGGGTAGGTCCACATATCATCTCCAAATCCGGGATTGGAAGGAGACATTCCAAAAGATTCGTCAACACCGCCTGCGCCCAGATACGCCAGATCTGTCGTGTATTCGGTCATCAGCATCAGTGATCCCCTGTATATGTCAGTAAGTTTAAGATAACAGGCGTTTACAGCCGATTGAGCCTGTGCTTCTGTCTGATAAAAGTTGGTAGCGTTAATAAAACTCTGAGGTTTTTCCTCCAGAAACTTGCTGCAACTGCTAAGACCTACTCCAATGACAACGAGCACAGCAAGTGAAAATATTTTTATCCGTTTCATAATATCTAAAATTTAAGTTCTGCAGTAAAAGTGAGGGTCCTGTTCGGAGGAAATGAGCCGTTATCTATACGACGCAGCGTGGAAGAAGTACCGTTGGTATTCACTTCGGGATCATAGCCTATATAATTTTTCAACAGGAACAGGTTGCTGCCATTTACCGAAAGAGCTAATGATTTCAACTTTGAAGCAGTAAGTTTTGCAAGATCAAAAGTGTAACCAATAGACGCGGCTTTAAAGCGCAGGAAACTGGCATCATACACGAACCGGTCGTTAGGTATATCATCTTTCGAATCAGATCGTGGAATATCAGCATCAGGATTGCGCACCGGATGATACCTGTTCACCATCATCTTCTGCTGGTTTTGAAGGTATACACCTGTCATATTAAACATACCGCCCGGGTAGTACATTTCTCCGCCGATTGAATAGTTGAGGTAAATTGACAGGAATGCTTTTTTATACCGGAATGTATTTTGCCATCCTCCGTACAGGTCCGGGTCTGCATCTCCAAGCATTACCAGGTCATCACTATTCATTAATCCATCATGATTCTGGTCTACATAACGCTGCCGCCCCACAGATAAATAAGCGGCCGATGCTGATACATATTGTTTGTCTGTAGCATTCTTCGTGATTTCGTCCTGGCTTTTCCATACGCCCGCATACTGGAAACCATAAATCGCATTCAGCGGCATTCCATCCTGGTACCCATTAATCATATATTGCGCACCATAAGTGTAGGTGCTGGTAACCACCCTTCCCACTAAACCAATATCCTCTACCATTTGTTGGTTATGGGCAACGGTAAGACTAGTAGCCCAGGATACATTTCTTTTACGCATCACATCATAATTCATCGTTAGCTCAACACCCTTATTGGACGTTTTACCAAAGTTCATTAACCTGGAAGAGAACCCGGTTTGCGTGGGCACCTGCACTGTCAGCAATAAATCGGAAGTATTGCTCTTATAAGCCTCCAGCGTAACATTAAGTCGTTTACGGAATAATGATATATCAAGACCGGCATTATAAGTAGTTGTTTTTTCCCATTTCAAACCGGAGTTTGCCAATCCGGTGGGATAAAATGCTACCGGCTGTATTCCGCCAAATAAATAACCCGATGTTGTAGAACCCAGGCGATCTAAAGACTGGTAACGCGCAATGGCATCATTACCCGATGTACCCGCACTTAACCGGAGAGACAGTTCGGACATTCCGGAATGCTTCATAAAGCTTTCATTCAGCAGGTTCCAGCGGAAACCCGCAGAAGGGAAATAGGCCCATTTATTATTAGACGCAAAATTGGAAGCCCCGTCCCTGCGCAAAGTGGCTGTTAAATAATATTTTTCTGCATAGTTATAATTCACACGGGCCAGGTGTGACATGCGGGTCTGGAGTTCTTTTGCCCCGCTCACGCCGAGGTTTGCTTTGTTTGGAATGGAACCAATATCCCAAAGCGCTGTTTCATCGCTGTAATACCCGCTACCGGTTACTCCGACCCTGTAAAAATTCTGTTTTTGTACAGTAAATCCGTACATGGCATCCAGATTATGACCACTTTGAAAACTATGTTTATACGTAAGCGTATTTTCGTTTAGAATATTATCGTTCTGGCTAATACTTTTGGATGTGGCATTACCCGTGGCAGCGCGGCTGGGCATTGTAGCCAAAATCAGTGCATCAGTGTTGATATCTGATTTGGAGTAAGACACAGAAGAATGCGCAACAACACCTTCAACCGGCATAATATCCAGATACAACATAGTATTCATAGTACCCGTACCGGTTGTATTCTTTCTCATAGTAACCTCATGCATCGGCAAATCTGACACACCACCTGAGTAGTTCTGCGAGTTCCAGCTATTCAGCGTTCCATCTGGGTTATATACCGGAACAACAGGAGCAACACTCGTAAAAGACACACTCCAATTGTTGTAGGCGCCCAGGTAGCGTAAAGGCTGCTCCTGCTTTGTATTGGAGTACGCCATACGAACACCGGTTTTTGCATATTTGCTAAATGTCTGGTCAAGGTTTAAGCGAAACTGAAAGCGCTTCATACCTGTATTGATAATAACACCCGAGCGTCATCATAACCACCGGAAAGATAGTACCGGGTATTTTTATTACCGCCCGAAGCACTTAGTAAATAACTTGAAAAAGGCGCTCTTCGGGTGATCGTTTTTGCCAGTCAGTTCCCTCTCCTAATGCCAGGGGATCAGGATAAGGGTAGTCTTCCAATGGCTTGGTTTGATTAGCCGTACTGGTTAAATAAAAACGATCGTTTAGTAACTGCGCAAATTCAGTGGCATTCATCAGGTCTAAGTAACCTGGCATTTCAGCAAAACCCCGCGATACTTTGAAATTAAAATCGGCCTTCCCTCCCCGGTCTACACCGCCTTTGGTAGTGATGATAATAACCCCGTTTGCACCACGAGAACCATAAATAGCAGTAGCAGACGCATCTTTCAAAACACTGATACTCGCTATGTCCGAAGGGTTCAGGTCATTCAGGTTGTTGATACCATCCATTACGCCATCTACAACATATAAAGGCTCGTTGCTGGCCGAAATGGAGCGGGTACCGCGGATACGGACTGTAGTACCGGAGCCAGGCGTTCCATCAGTAGACATAAATTCGGCACCTGCTATTCTTCCTGCCAACATTTGGTCCACGCGCGTAAGAGGAATATTTTGCAGATCCTGCATTCGTACTGTTGATACAGCCCCGGTCAGATCTGTTTTCTTTACCGTACCATAACCAATAGCCACTACCTGGTCTAGCTCTCTTTCAACCGGCTTTAAACTTATTAATAATGATACATTCGCGTTTGCTTTCAGGGTATACCCTGTTAATGTTTGAGATTCGAATCCCACATAAGAAACTTCAAAACTGTAAGACCCACCCAATGTAAGGTTACTAAACTGAAACATTCCCGATGAATCTGTTTTCGTACCCGTTGCAACTTTTGTCTGGCTATTAATTGCCACTACAGTTACTCCCACCAACGGAGTGTTATCATCATCATTTACCTGCCCTTTCACAACTGCTTGTTGCTGCGCAAACAGCTGTGCATGGCTTAAGAGCAAAAAGATGATACAGAAAATTTGGGGGATTTTTTTAAGCCCCGGTTTAAATAAGCTCATCCGAAAAAATTTTAATTACATAAGCTTATACGATTGATTGCAGCCTACCCCCTGCTGTTAATAATTGTTTAACATTGGAGTAAATGAGCAGATTAAAAGAGAAAAGAGATAATACTTTTGACATTCCCGGTAGCATGAGAAATTAAACAGCATTAATAGTGCTGCCTACGCTTCTAAAAGCCAGGCGGATAGATATTTAAAGATCGGGAAAGGATTTACGGATAAAGTGGAAAAGAATTAGGAAAACGACGGCACATTACATGCAAAGCCGGCCTTAGTTTTTTTTTACGCTATACCCCTCGCTTGTTTTCTCAATCTTCAGATCATTGAGCAGGGCAATAGACTGCAACACTTTGTCAGGACTATCTTCTTTTTTAGTCTCGCCGTAAAAGTCATATTCTTTAACTCGGCCTTATCGTAGCGAATGGTTAGATGGTACATGTTAGAGAACCGGTCGAATACTTTTGCCAGCGGTTCATTTTGAAACCAATAAGATTGCGTGTTGGTGGTACGTGCATCAGGAACAAATATTTTCCCCGGTTTATCTTTGTGGGAAGCAGGAGATGCCGCTATGGCGCCTATTTCCAGTGTTTTATTATATGTAACCGTTTCACCAGGTTTAAGGTAAATATCTTTAAACTTTGAGCCGGCATGTAAGGCCCTCACCACCACGCGCCCCTCCAGCAGGCTCACTTCTATATGATTGCTTTTTTGATGAGACTTTACTTTAAAAACAGTACCCAGCGCAGTAGTTGAAATTGTACCACTGTTTACCACAAATGGCATTTCTTTATTTTTGGCAACATGGAAAACCGCCTCACCAGTAAGAGATACCAGCCGTTTATCTGATGTGAATGTATCCGGATAGGACAAGGAACTGCCTGGCATCAATTCTACTTTCGAACCATCATTTAAGCTGAAGCTTTGATTTAGGCTACCATTATTGATAGTTACCTGCTGCTCCGGTATTCTTTTTTATCATTCACCAATGCCACCGTATTATCTGTGGTTACCGGCCTGTTAACGGCATACCACCCCAATACTACCATTAACAAAACGGAAGCCGCTACCGCCAGTCGCCTTATATAAAAAACAGCAGTTTTCTTACCACGGGTCTGCACACGGACCTTTTCCCAGATAGCACCAGACACTTCAGCTGAAAGAAAGTTTGTCTGTTGAAATTTATTCCATTCATCCTCAGTCATATATTCCTCAAGAGCATGGGGGTTTTCAACCAGCCAATTTGCTATACGGGCCGCTTCCTCTGCGTTACACTGCTGTAAAAATATCGTTTTATGTTGTCTTTTGTATGCAAACTGCTTTTCGCTAAGTTATCCTGCTTTAATGTATACGTTTAAAAAGGTCATTACCCTTGCTGGAAGGCGGAAAATAATATCATAATTTTTAGAAGTAGTAACCAGACAACCGGAAGATGCTCTTTTAACTGCTTTAAAGCTTTGGTAATATGCCCCTCTATGGTCTTTTTTGAGATCAGCATTACTGCTGCGATTTCATTGTGCGACAGACCTTCAAGGCGACTCATTTCAAATACCTTTTTCCGCACCGGTGGCATACGGTCGAGGGTTTGACTTAGTACTGTGTGCATTTCCCCGGTGTCAACTCTTTCTGCAGCATTGTTGAATGACGAATCGGCTCCCTGTTGTTCCAGCACCTTCATAAATGCCGCCGAGTTATTTTGCTGGCGCAATAAGTCGATCAGGGTTGTGGATGCGATCCGGTAGATCTGTGTTGAAATAGTGAAGCCTTCATTTAAACGTTCCCTGTTGTTCCAGAGCTTGATAAAGGTTATCTGAACTGTTTCTTCCGACAGGAATGCAGACCTGGTTTTGGAAAAAATAAAGAAATAGAGCTTTTCATGGTATTGATTAAATACCTGTTGAAAAACAAAGCGGTCGCCATTCCTTATTGCAGTTATGATATTCAAACCGGCGCAAAAATAAAAAATCGGATCACTCCGCTTCACCGGGCGTCAATGGATAATAATTTTTTAATATTGCCCAGGGTCAGCTTCTGCATAAAAGAGCGTAAGCCTCCGGGGACGGCAGTGTTGCCTTACAAAATCTCCAACAACTCTTTTTTAGACAAGCTATTGAAGAAAGAGGCATCGGCTCTCACCAGATCACGGGTTAGCTTATTTTTTTCTTTTGCAGGTTAACGATCTTCTCCTCGATTGTATTTAAACAAATAAGCCTTACGGCTACTACATTTTTGTTTTGTCCTATGCGATGCGCCCTGTCAATGGCCTGGTTTTCTGCAGCAGGATTCCACCAGGGGTCTACCAGGTATACGTAATCTGCTGCTGTGAGATTCAATCCTACCCCACCTGCTTTCAGGCTTACCAGGAACACCCTCATGTCTTCATTGGTTTGAAAATTATGTACGCGGCTGCCCCTATCCTTCGTTTGTCCCGTCAGGTATTCAAATGGTATAGCTTTCTCTTCCAGTTTTGCTTTAACCAGGTCCAGCATTCCAACAAACTGTGAAAACACCAGGATCTTATGCGTGCCGGATTTATTTTCAATTTGCTCCATTAAGAGCTCCAGCTTAACTGCATTGTCCCCAGAATAACCTTCTTTCAATAACGCAGGCGAATTACAAATCTGTCTTAATCTGGTTAGGCCTTTTAAAACATGCATACTGTTTTTATGCACCTCATCGTCATCTACAGTGGAGATAAACTCCCGAAGCTCACGTTCGTAACTATCATACACTTTACGTTGCGCCGCATTCATTTCACAGTAAATAACCATTTCAGTTTTCTCCGGCAACTCCCTGGCCACCTGCTGCTTGGTTCTGCGCAATATAAAAGGTTTTACTTTCTGCTGAAGCTCACCGGCCCTCCTGATAGACTCGAACCTATCAATAGGAATGGAATAAATATCCCTGAAATACTGTTTACTGCCCAGCAATCCCGGGCAGGCAAAAGAAAGCTGCCCGTACAAATCGAATGTATTATTTTCAACAGGCGTGCCCGTTAATACTATCCGGTTCCTTGTATGTAGCTGCGCCGCTGCTTTGTACCTTTCTGAGTCGGGGTTCTTAATAGCTTGCGACTCATCAAGAAAAACATAATTAAAATGAAAGGTTTTCAGAAAGCGAATATCAGACAATAGCATTCCATAGCTCGTTAATACCACATCATATTTCGAAAATGCCGCTACACTTTTTTCCCGGTCTGCACCATGATGTAACCCTACTTTTAGCGAGGGTGCAAACTTATCCAGCTCCTCCTGCCAGTTAAACAATAAGGAAGTGGGCGCCACCACCAGGTTGGTTACCTCCCCATATTTTTGCCGCTGCAATACAATAAATGCGATAATCTGGAGGGTTTTGCCCAATCCCATATCATCGGCCAGGCATCCGCCAAAGTTGAGTTCATCCAGCCAATTCAACCAGTTTAAACCCTGGTGCTGGTAATCTCTTAATACAGCATTTACACCATCGGGAGCAGCCACTTCCGGAATGTCTCCTATTTCTGAAAACTTCTTCTCATAATCGGCCATTTCTTTCTGCACTTCTTCACTCAACTCTTCCATTTCGAACAACTCGTTCACCTCTGCAAAATTAGCCTTGGCTATTTTTATCAGCTCCCCTTCCATATTTCCCACCTGGAAGTAACGGGTAAATTTTTTAATCCAATCAGCAGGTAATATACCGTGGGTACCATCGTCCAGTTGTACGAATTTGCTTTTATTCCGGATGGCCCTGTGTACCTGTTTCAGCGTAGCTTCGTTGGCTCCAAAACCTATTTTCATCTTTGCGTTAAACCAATCCGTGCCACTGATCACCCTGATAGTGATCCGGGCTTTGTGAGGATTGAGTTGATTCTTTGTAAGATCATTAAAGCCCAGTATCGTAATACCCTCATTCCTCCATGTTTCAAAAGCATCCAGGAACCAGTTATCATCTAAAAACAGATTTTTATGCAGGTAGAAGTATTCATGCTCTTTGGCCTGTTCCTTAAAATCCGGTGCTGCTGCATGATGACAGAGGTAAACTGCAACTCCGCGGCCACATCTCTTTCTACTTTAAAAGTGTTGCCATTTTGATCAGTCCCGAATATTTGTTTGCGCGAATACACAGGCACTTCTGCCATTCCATATTTCATTACCGGGCTAATGGAAATAAATTGACCTTCCTGGCGCAGGTAGATGATCCTTTCTTTTTGAAATTCCTGCTCCTCTAACTGGGCAGGGGTGGCGGTATGAATATAGCTATAGTTGATTTGCACTATTGATTCCAACGGTGCCAATACCGATTGTAAAAACCCATCGTACCGGGATGCATGTACCAGTACAATTTCATTATTAGACTTAAAAAATTGAATCACCTGCAACAAATCAGGATTATCTATTAAATAAAAGATCTGCCGGTGATCAATAAAATACTCGTTTCTTATGACCAGGTCTTTAAAAGGCAAAGCAATATGTCCGAATAACAGCTCGCCGGTTATTTCATAAAAAGGTTCTTTTTGAAAGACTGTTAGTTTTATTTCAGGTTTTAAAATATTTAAGGTGATGCGGCGCAGCGATTTAGCGGAAATGTTTTCAGCAATATCCTTGTCATGAAAGTAAGTCTCCATTTGCAGCGGATTGCCAACTACCTGCCTTAATGCCTCCAACTCCTTATTGATATGATCTGCTTCATATTTATTTTGAAAGGCGGCAATAGCTGTATAGAATTTTATTACAGCGGCATCGACCGATCTCCAGGCTAGTTGCATTGGGTCTATATCCATCAACGGATTCTTGATCTTTCCAGACCGGGTACGATCCGCGCCCATCAGCATAAAATTCAACTGGTTATAGTAGCGATGCCTGCACAAGATGAGTATTTGGCTCTCCTCTTCACCCTGTGCCGCCAATTCTTTTATATGCGATTTCGGTTGAGGGACCAGCTCTTTCTGCAAAGCCTGATTATCTATTTTCAAAAGCCCCTTTAACTTCGGTTCAATATTAACCTGACCATTGCTATATAGCAGCCCGAAATAGGCATCCAGATTGGGCTCTTTTCCAAGACCATATTCTTTGGCAATTGCCATTAAAACAGAACGGCGCAAAGGAGTATCGAAAAATACACGAAAGTTCTTTTGCTCCAGTATAGCATAAATTACCTCCGCCTGGTGATTGCACAACCTACCCGATTGATTATTGCAGGAGCAGGAAGTATAAAGGGAATCATTTAGCTGGCTCAGGGTAACTTCAGGAAATGAAGCTTCAGGATTATTTTTTGAAAACACGCCGGTGTTTAACTCAATAATCAAAGGATAAACATCCCGGAAATTGTTCTGCTCTATAAAACCTGCTTGAGCAGTATGCTTCAGCAGATCATATACCGAAAGCGTACTGATATTTGCTCCTCCAGGATGTATTCGTTCAACAAACTCATGATCGGTTGTCTAAAGCACTAAGTATTTTACTGTACAAATGTTTACAAAACAATTTTATAAAATCAAGACGTAGAAAAGGTCGCGCTCAATGACCATCGCCTGAAACTGGCTCCGGCACAGCCTTTGAACGCGCTCTCGTTGCCAGCCAGCAAAGTATCGAACCGGCACAAACCATTATAGCACCTTGCCAGAAAGACAAACCCAATGGAGTAGCCAAAAGTACTGACGATAGCGCAGATGATAAAACCGGAATAAAATAAGAGGCTCCTGTTAGCATCGTTACGTTACCACCCAATATCCCTACGTTCCAGGCCGCATAACCAAATCCCATTGCGCAGGCAGCGAGCACCAGGTAGATAACTGATGATACTGAAAAATGCATCCCGGTCGTATCGCCGATTAACCCATACTTTACCCATAATGCAACCGCCACTAACATAAAAAACAAGGTAATGCCATTCACACCTTTTGCGATGCGAACCGTAACCACGCAGTAAGCGGCCCATAGTATAGCCCCCAGGAACGCCAGGCCATAACTCAGTGGGTTGGTTTGAATATTGCTGAGCATCTCTCCGATATTTAGTCCTTCTTCGCCTCCTAATACCCAAATAATACCCAGCATAGAAATAACAATGCCTGGGAAGATCAGCCAATTCGCTTTTTTGCCGGTAAAAACAATGGTTGCCACCATGGTGAAAGTAGGCCATAGGTAATTGACCATTCCTACCTCAATGGCCTGTCTGCTATTTTGAGAATAACCTATGGACAGTGCCAAACACAATTCGTAAGATACCATGAGCAAAGCACCGTATACCAGGTATTTTTTCGGAAATTTTTGAATGGGGATCCACTTAACTGTAAATAGTAAAAACAGGGAGGCTACTGTATAAATCAGGGCGGCGCCACCCGTAGCGCCAAAAGAATGGCTCACTTCTTTTATTAGCCCTACAATAGAACTCCACAATAAAATACCACAAAACCCAATAGCCGTTGCTCTCGTATACTTATTCATTCTAAAAACCCGCTTTGTAATTACTTAGCGAAAGTAATAAAAGCAAATTCAGTAAAGCGAGGAGCAGATCGATTTGCCATGTTAACGCATATTTATTACATCCGCAGAAAGGCCAGCCCAACCTGCTATTTCGCCGCTAAAACACCGCAACTGACCGGCAATTTATCGACCATTACCTTTTTCCCTTAGAAGCAGCGCCTTATTTAATTTAACTTTTAGGGTTTAAACCGTAAATACATCCCTGTATGAGACAATATATTATCCTGGCCTTGTTGTTAACGGGCACTATTCCGGCCTTTTGCCAGTTACCGGCCGATCAGATCTCAACAATTCTTAAGGATGCTGTTAATAGCAAAAGAAGCAAGAGCATCATTGTAGGCATTATTGATTCAACCGGCAGAAGCATTTACAGCGAAGGTGTGCTCAGTGATCAAAACCCGGCAAAACCCGATGCGAACACTATTTATGAAATTGGCTCCATCACTAAAGTATTTACTTCGCTTATACTGGCTGACATGAGCTTGGAGGGACAGCTCCGTCTTGAGGATTCCATATCAAAATTTTTACCTGCACAGGTTAAAGTCCCTGTTAAAAACGGGAAGGAAATAACATTACTGAATCTGTCCACGCACACTTCCACTTTCCCGAGATTTCCTTTTAATGTAGATCCTGCAAACCCTGATGCTCCTTATGCAGATTACAGCATCAGCAAACTATATGAATACCTTTCAGCTTACCAACCGGATATGGATTTTGGAACAAAGTGGCGTTACTCTAATACCGCTTATGGCTTATTAGGTAACATACTGACGACGATAGCGGGAGAAAAAGATTATGAGCGATTGATTATTGACAGCATTTGCAAGCCCTTAAAAATGAAAAGCACTGTAGTAACCCTTACCCCGGCCTTGTTAAAGAATACGGCCACCGGTCACTCGGAATGGGGCCAGCCGGTTGGATTTCTACATTTATCTTCATTGGATGGCGCAGGTGCGTTTCTTTCCAATGTAAATGATCTCCTCAGCTTTGCTACCGCCAACCTGGGCTGGACGCAATCTGATTTATACCCTGCAATGGAGCTTACTCATAAAAGCCAGATAAAAAAGAAGCCGGTGGCATCGACTATGCTACGATGGGCTGGACACTTTGGCAGGACCAAGGCAGAAATATTGTTTTCAAAGATGGCGGCACTCCGGGTTACAGGACTTTCATCGGCATCGACAAAGTAAAAAAATTTGCAGTAGTGGTGCTTTCCAGCTCTAACAATGGCATCACCGATATCGGAACACATATCATAGATACCAACGCTAAAATCAATACCTATCACTATCCATGGAATTTGCTCGACACTTTAAGGCTAACAGTCAACGAGCGCTCAACCGAAGATGCGATTCGCTTGTACCAGGAGTTAAAAGCAAATAAACAGCCTGGTTACTTATTTGACGAAAACCAGTTGAATAACCTGGGGATTGAGTTAAGAAGGAAAAAAAATATTAAGGCGGCCCTTAAAATATTCAATTAAATGCCACTGAATATCCTAATGCCGTGATTGTATACGAAAGCCTTGGTGAAACCTATAAAAGAAATGGCAATCGCCCAAAAGCAATCGCAGCTTTTGAAAAAGCACGGCAATTAGATCCGCGAAATCCACATTGGGATTATATTCTGAGCAAACTCTCCCGTTAACATACATCATATCAGTTCAATCAATACCCTGAGTACATGCGTTTGAACTTTCGTGTTCCGGTATTGTTATTTATTAACTTTGAATGTACTGATCTGGTAAAGTTAAAAAGGTGATGCATGTGTAGGCACTAGCATCCCGGAAGGAATTATAGATGAAAAAATAGGATTTTTATCTTTTGGTCACTGGGCCAATCACCCGGCTTATAGTACCAAAACTGCGAGCGACACTTTGCTGCAGTCTATCGATTTGGCAGTGGCTGCTGAAGAATTAGGCATGGATGGTGCTTATTTCAGGGTACACCATTTTGCCCAACAACTGGCCTCGCCCTTTCCTTTATTGGCTGCTATAGGCGCGAAAACCAGTAAAATCGAAATAGGCACCGGCGTCATTGACATGCGTTATGAAAACCCGCTGTATATGATTGAAGATGCCGGCGCTGCCGATTTAATATCCGGCAGGCGACTACAACTCGGCATTAGCAGGGGTTCGCCCGAGCAGGTAATTGATGGATGGCGTTATTTCGGTTATGAACCAGCCGAAGGAGAAACTGATGCGGATATGGGACGCAGGAAAGGATTAGAGTTTTTGAGAAGTTGAGCGGTGTCGGATTTGCGGAGCCGAATCCTAACCCGATGTTCCCTAATCCGCCAGGATTACTTCCTGTGGAGCCATTTTCTTTAGGCTTACAGGATCGTATCTGGTGGGGCTCGGGATCAGATTCAACGGCTATCTGGGCAGGTAAAGTGGGTATGAACCTGCAGAGCTCGACCCTTAAATTTGATGAAAGCGGTAAGCCATTTCATATACAGCAGGCAGAGCAAATCAGGCTGTTCAGACAAGCATGGAAAGAAGCAGGGCATGAAAGGGAACCAAGGGTTTCTGTAAGCCGGTCTGTTTTTGCCATCGTGAATGACCTGGACCGCCGTTATTTTGGTCATGAGGCCAGCCGAACCGATAAGATCGGTTTCATCGAGGCCGACAAGCGGGCTATTTTTGGCAGGAGCTATGCCGCCGAACCCGATCAATTGATAGAAGAGCTAGCTAAAGATGAAGCGATACAGGAAGCAGATACGGTTTTATTAACCATCCCCAATACCCTTGGCGTAGATTATAATGTGCATGTACTTTCTTCGATACTGGAACATGTAGCACCCGGGCTGGGATGGAGATAAACAGATACAATTTCAATGGTTAATAAGATCCGCTACAAAACTAAAATTGTTATTATAGGCGCCGGGCAGGCAGGTCTGTCCGCTGCCTATCATCTTAAAAAGCAGGGATTAGAAATAGGTCCCGATTTTATCATCCTCGATGAAGCGCCCCATGCAGGTGGCGCCTGGCAATACCGTTGGCCTTCGCTTACATTGAGCACCGTAAACAGGATCCATGACCTACCTGGTATGTCATTCGAAAAAACGATCGAAACGAATGAAAAAGAAGTACAGGCCAGTGTAGCGGTACCTCACTATTACAATCTCTATGAAAAGCAAATGGGTATCCGGGTATACCGGCCCCTAAAAGTAGATCATGTTTATTTACACGAGGACCGATTTCATATAAATTCCTCGCAAAACCTGTTCTCCTCTTTAGGTATCATTAACGCAACCGGCACCTGGGAAAATCCCTATATCCCAGAGTATCCAGGTTCTTCTCTCTTCCGGGGTGAACAACTACATACCAAAGATTTTAAAACAGCGGAATACTTCAAAGGCAAACATGTAATTGTGGTAGGCGCGGGTATTTCTGCCATTCAGTTGCTGGATCAGATCTCGAAGGTAACCACTACTACCTGGGTCACCCGGCGCCCTCCGGAGTTTAGAGAAGGCCCCTTTGATGATGTAGCTGGTCATAATGCAGTAGCAATGGTAGAAGAAAGAGTGAGAAAAGGGTTGACGCCTTTATCTGTGGTTTCTGTAACAGGCCTTCCCCTTTCAGCAGAGGTAATTGACATGAAAAACAGGGGTGTTTTACAACGCTTACCTATGTTTAGCGAAATTACCGCTGATGGCGTAAAATGGGCAGATGGAACAGAACAACAGGCAGATGTCATTTTATGGAACACCGGTTTTAAAAGTGCCCTGGATCATTTAAAACCTGTTTTACCAAGAGAGGAGGCAGGGGGCATCCTTATGGGAGGCAGACTGGCTACCATGGTTGTTAAAGAGCCTCATATTCACCTGGTGGGCTATGGGCCTTCGGCATCCACAATTGGCGCCAACCGGGCGGGAGGAGCGGCAGCAAGAGAATTAATGAAGGAACTTAGTATTCATTAAACCCGCCATTTCCCAACACCGCTGAGTTGGTTATTCTACGAACACCTGGCGTTTCTAAGATCTGACAAGACTTTTCTGAGTTCGGCTTCTGTGTTAACATATATAGCAGCAACTCTATTTACCTGGCTACTAATGTAGCCCACATTCTTATCCTCTCTATAGTTTTCGATCTGTTCTAGTATATTTCCCGGTTCTTCGTCACCCATGAACCGGAACGCACTTTTAGTTTGTGGGCCAGGAATTTCGTAGCTTCTTCATCCCCTCCGGTTACAGCATCCTTCAGCAAGTTAATATTAGGCCCGGCGGTGTCTATAAAGCTTTCTATGATCTCAATAACAAATTCATCATCCCCTCCCGCCAATTCCATGATATACTCAAGGTTGGTAGCGCGTTGATCCGGCAACATTGTCTCGTCAGGGATAGGATACTTACCGGCCCATTTATCAATCATCGCTTTAATATCCTGAACCTTATATGGCTTACTCAGGTAATCGTCCATTCCAGCCTCCAGCAAGCGCTCTTTTTCACCGTTTAAGGCATTGGCAGTTAAGCCTATGACAACAGGTCGCGAATGGGCATTGCTATTTTGAATGATGCTACTGGTTGCCTCATAGCCATCCATAACAGGCATCATGATATCCATAAATACCAGCTGGTAGTCTGTAGCGGCAGCTTTTTGAACGGCTTCAAGGCCGTTTACAGCCAGATCAATTGTATACCCCAGCCTGGCCATTGCCCTTGTTACGAACTTTTGGTTAATGGCGTCGTCTTCTGCTACCAGGATACGTATAGGCAAGGTTTCCATCATTTCATCATCAGCCTTCACCTCCGCGTTCAAACCATTGGAGATACCCAGCACATTCATCAACACAGCTTGCATTTCGGCCTGTCGTGCGGGCTTATTGATCACAGCGCTGAAAAGGTCTTTTATATCAGCATCATCAGGTAAATGTCCCGCCGAGCTAAAAAGCACCAAAGGCAGGTTTTTATTACGTTGTTGTACCAACCGTGCTACTTCAATCCCGTTTATGTCTGGCATGAGCAAATCAATAATAGCAATATCAAAATGCCGGGACATCATCAGAATCAGAGCCTCTTTGTAATTATTAACAGCTGTTACATCCATTCCCCACAAGCTACATTGCTTGCGGAGTATTTTAAGATTGGTTTCATTATCATCTAAAACAATAACCTTTTTACCTTTTAGCGTATCAGATGAGCGCTTCTCTTCTGGTTTGAAATATTTAACAGAAGTATCGGCTTCCGCTTTGATAGTGAAAATGAATGAGGAACCGCGGCCCTCTTCACTCTCAACATAAATGCTCCCTCCCATTAAAGACACTAACCTCTGGCAAATAGCAAGACCCAAGCCAGTGCCACCATATTTTCGGGTCGTGGACGAGTCCACCTGCGAGAAACTATCGAACAGCTTGTAGAATTTGTCCGGTGCAATTCCAACACCGGTATCTTTAATAGTAAACTTTAATGTATATACGCCATCTGTCAAACCAATCTTCTCAACAGCTATTTCAATTTCCCCCTTACTGGTAAATTTGATGCCATTGGATATAAGGTTGAGCAATATTTGCCTGAAGCGGGTAGGGTCTCCTATAATGTCGGCTGGCACGTCTGGTTCGATGTAATATAAGAGATCTAACCCCTTTTCATTGGCTTTTACGCTCATCAGGTCATACGAATCCTCTATAATAGTACTGATCCGGAATGGTTCGGCCTCCAACTCCATTTTACCAGATTCAATTTTAGAAAAATCCAGAATATCGTTGATGATGGACAGCAAAGATTCACCGCTTAATCGTATCGTGTCGACATAGTCCTGCTGTTCTGCATCCAGCTGGGTAAGAGCCAGCAGACTGGTCATACCAATGACCCCGTTCATTGGTGTGCGTATTTCGTGGCTCATGTTGGCAAGAAAGTCTGACTTTGCTTTGTTCTGGTCATCTGCTATCTGCCGTTTCACTTCCAGCTCAGCATTCAGTTTTTAAGCTCTTCCGACGCTAAATAAATAGGGGTAATATCGGCAAAAACCCATAATAATCGTCCTTTGATATTCTCCGACACTACCGGTTCGCAGGAAACATCCAGTACCTTTAGGTCAGGCCCGGCAAAGAGCCACTTCCAGCCCTTAATCATACCATCGGGCTTCTGAAACAGTTTCGCAGCTTCCTGGGCTATCTCTGTTGCATTTGCGGCGGTAAGTCTCCATTTCTGCATCGCCTGCGATACCACCAGAGCAGGATTTCGGCCTTCTTTAATATTCAATAACAAAGAAGCCGCCTTATTTACCCAACCATCCCTTCCACTATCATCTAAAAAAGTATGGCCTCATCTACTGCACTCATAATGGCATTATAACGGGTAGAGAGGTGTTCGAAGGAATAATAAGTTTGCGCGAGCAGGGTCATGCCTTTTAACCCTTCCCATACCTGATACAGGAAGGTAGTAAATGCATCATCTACTGTTATATGAGTTGCAATGATAAATATTCCCGAAAAGTTACCCTGGATAACCGGGAACAATATATTTTTTCCGGGGAACAGGTTTTGCGGCGAATCCTCTACGCATTTTATATCGCCTGCATTTATGGCCAGGCTGGCATAGTCGGCATCTATAAAGCCGGAAGATGTTTGACTTGTTGAATAAAGTATCCTCGCCGTAACGACATCCTCTAACCTTATAAAAGCGGCGGCTGTTGCCCCGGCATATTTCTGCAGATTGCAGGTAGTGCGGCTTCTGATTATAGCGATATCTTTTTCATTCTTTAACTCGTATAAACTCAGTAAAAAATGAAGCGCTCTTTTTTGCCAATCCACTGTTGCAGTATTGTCCAAAATATTACCCGATAAAGTTTTTAATTTCCCTGATTATTTCATCAGGTGCGCTGATATGTGGAAAATGCCCTTCGGCCGCAACGGTTTTAAGCTGGCTATTGGTTATTTGTTTATTTAAATACAAAGCCACATCTGCGGGAACCGCGTTATCGTGTTGGGTTTGTAACAACAATGTATCAATAGCAACCTTGGGCAGCTCTGCTCTATGATCAGACTGAAAGATAACACGGACTACAGACTGTGCAATATCCGGCCTGATTGCTAGCAGGGATTGAGCGAAACTTTCAGCGAGTTCGGGCCTATCCGCATTTTCCATAACCATTGGTGCAAAACCGCTTACCCAGGCATAATAGTTATTGGCCATAGCTGCATAAAGACCGTCGAGCATTTCCTGCGTAAAACCACCTTTATAACCAACGCTATCCAGGTAGCGTGGCGAAGCACCTACGAGTACCAGCTTTTTAAAACGTGCTGGTTCTTTAACAGAGGCAAGCAAACTGATCATACCACTCACCGAATGGCCTACCATTATAACATCTTTCAGATGTAGTGACCGCAAAATAGCTAATAAATCTTCCGCATAAGAGTGAAGCGTATCGTACCTGTTCGGGCTGAATGAGCCGGGATCCGACTGTCCGGCCCCCACATTATCATATAATACAATTTTAAAGTCATTTGAAAATGCAGCTGCAACCTTTTCCCAGGCGGTTTGATCGGTGCCAAATCCGTGCGCAAATACAATCGTTTGCGCTGCATTTTCGTTTTTTACAGTTACATTATTTTTCTTAACTATATATACCGGCATGTAATGGTTTTACGATTCAAAATCGTGAAGGGTATGAAATGAACACAGTATTATTAATGACACACTACCTTTACAGCAGATGTATCATTCATTCATTTTCGCAGTACAAATGTATAGAAGAAAGTGAGATCAATCCCTTTAAAAAAAAAGTTTATATAAAAAAATACCGTCTAAAATATATACCAGAATCCTATGAATTATTAACCCACCCGGTTCCGGTAAAATAATGCCGGGGTGGGATCAAGATGCCTGCCCGTTAAATTCTAAATAAAAAGGCCAAACAATAATTTCACAAACCGGTAGCGGAGGATTACAAGTTTGTTGTAACCCGAATACAATGAGGCTGCTATCTTCACAAAAAGATAAAAGAATGACAGACCAAAATGCAATGCTTACACTGTTTAAACATACATACGTTGGTTTACAGCACCATATATATCAAAACCATGTTAGCAACCCTGATTATAACTTAGCCAGGCCCCTATCGTCGGCATGCATTCTCCGCCTGATCTTAATTTTTACATTATTCGCGACCACAAATACCCGGGCCCAAAGTGATTACACCTCCAGCAACAGTGGCGGTGCTATAGCTTATTATGGCAATAGTGTTGCCGAGTATGCCGAGGGGGAATTCCGGATTGCAACACATCCGGTTGTATCAGAAAACAATATGCCTAAGGGTAAATATTACTCACTGGTGCCCAAAAGCTACGAAATACCCCTAACCAACCTGGAGTATTATCCTGGAGCAGAAAACATCGCGATCAGTTTCAAGTTCGATACATCTCTCGTTAATGTTAACGACATGAGATATGCCGTCGTAACCGAAGACTCCTCTGTTGTTATGAACTGGAGCCCTTTACCGAAGGGCCGGTGGGTACCACAGGGAGGCAGCGGCACCATTCTCTTTTTAGATGATATGGCCTGCAAGAACCAGGTTGTTCTTATCAAGCTCTATCATGTGAATAATCCCGAAAGCGTCATCACGCAGATTGTCAATACAAAAAAGCTCACTCCACCTCCTTTATTTGGGTCTGTAGTTTATATACTTCCTAAAAGTTCTGCGCAGCAAAAAAAGGGAAACAATCAGCAATCTCTTGGGCAACTTCGGGGTAAAAGCTTTAGACAATTTAACCATCCATACAGAGGAGGAGCTGAATGCTCTGGGAATATCTATTCACACAGACGTACCCTATTTTTACAGGGCTTATGTTATCAGAACTACCGGCAGCACAGCAGATACTATTGATCTGCCCTCCAACTGGGTTAAGACAGACGAAAGAATCGTCCAGCAAATGAAGTTCATGTCCTCAGACATTGACTGGGATAGCCTTCCTAACCCTCGTTACACGATCAACATACCCCGAAGCGTTATAACAGAAGACGGCAAATACCAGGTATTTGTCACCACAGCCGATTATCAGAAGGGAAGGAGCCGTTCAAGAAAAGCTTTACCGTTAGTAACTTCCAATATCCTATCATTTAGAGTGGAAAGATCCCGTGCTTTTAGCAGCTCCGATGTAATGCTGATAATAGGCTCAGTTTTATTACTGGGTGGAGTCTATTTCCTCTTACTAAAGCAAAGTCAGCGGCGACGCCTGAGGAAAGAACAACAAACCACTAAGGAAGCCCGGCTGAGCCTGCAGGCAGTGCAATCGCAGCTTAACCCACACTTTATTTTCAATGCACTTTCGGGCATTCAAAACCTGATGAACAAGCAGGAAAATGACAAAGCCAATGCCTATCTTACTACTTTCTCCAAGCTCACCCGCATGGTTTTAAACGATGCACACAAAGAGCTTATACCCCTGAGTGATGAAACTACCTTGTTGGATTATTATTTACGAATGGAGCAATTGCGATTCGGATTCAGCTACCAGATTGATGTAGCTACAAGCATAGATAACCAAAATACCGAAATACCACCGATGCTGTTACAACCCTTTTTAGAAAATGCGGTAAAACATGGTATTGCTTCTTTAAAAGAAGCCGGAGCTATACAGATCAACATACGAAGAGAACAGCAAGATCTTTTCATTGAGATAAGAGACAATGGAAAAGGTTTTGACGCATCCTTGTCTTATACCGGAAAAGGTCTGGAACTATCAAAAAACAGGATATCCTTATTGAATACCGTGTATGGTCCTATATTTGACCTGGATATGCGATCACGCGTTTCAGAAACGCTGATTATTATTACTATAAAAAACTGGTTGGCATGAGAGCAGTAATCGTAGATGATGAAACTCATAATATAGAAAACCTTAGAAATATTCTGCACAAGCACTTTCCAAACGTAGCAGTAGCTGGCTATGCTGATAATAAAATGGCAGCCATATCTGTTGTTAGCGCTTTACAACCCGACCTTGTGTTTCTTGACATTCAAATGGATGACACCACCGGGTTTGAGATACTGCAGGCAATTCCGGAAAGATCCTTTGAGGTTATTTTTATTACAGCTTATGACCAGTACGGCATACAGGCTATAAAGTATGCGGCACTGGACTATATTTTAAAACCAATCAATATTGCCGAACTTTCAGGAGCACTGGATAAAGCGGCAAAAAAGATACTACTGAATAAAAAGAACCTGCAGCTCGATTTTCTATTGGATCATATACAGGGCAACCGCAAGCCTGTGAAAATAGCACTGCCTTTATTACAGGAAGTGCGATATGTTGCTGTAGAGGACATTATCCGATGTGAAGCACAGAACAGTTATACTTACTTCTTTACATCCGGAGAAGAAACAACCCTGGTTTCGCGTCCGCTAAAGGAATACGAAGAACTGCTCTCCCCTCATGGCTTTATCAGGTGCCATCAAACACATCTCATCAATCCAGAGTATGTAAAAAGTTATTTAAAAGAAGATGGCGGATACCTGCTACTTCAAAACGGGACCAAAATACCTGTTTCCAAAATAAGGAAAGAGGTGGTAAAAGGCGCTTTGGCAAAGTGAATAAGCTTCGTTCTACAACTATTTTGCATTCCCTAATAATCCAACTCATAAATCGATAACGCAGCAGCTGTCTTACTACTTTATCCCAGACCTGATTGCCGCCCTTGCTTTTATATATTTGCACGTGAGGATAGATTTATTTGCTGCACCATAGTTCATTTCGCTCTCAGCCCTGATGTCGGACTTTGCTCATGCGCACAAAAGCAGGCTCGTAATACGCAGCAACTGCAGTACCACACCTATCACGGCTACGGCAATGTTTTGGCCCTACAGTGCTTTGAATCACTTGAAATAAAATCCGTTAAAAACAAGCGATCTTAACCTGGGTTAATATGAATTGATTGAACTGCGCTACATTCGCTAAGAATTACAACAAAAAAATTTATACACCGATCACAACATTAAAACCTTAAACAAATGAGCACTCTAAAACTAAAAGACGGAACCGAAATTTTCTATAAAGATCAAGGTGAAGGGCCTGTGCTAATGTTTCACCATGGATGGCCTTTATCATCAGACGATTGGGATGCGCAGGTAATTTTCTTTCTGCAAAGAGGCTATCGCGTAATAGCACACGACAGAAGAGGTCACGGTCGCTCCAGCCAGAACATCTACAATCATACTATTGAGCAATATGCTTCTGATGTGGCTGAACTGGTTGAATTTTTAGATTTAAAAGACGTAGTACACATAGGTCACTCCACAGGTGGCGGTGAAGTAATTCGTTATGTGAATAAATATGCCAAAGGAAGAGCGAAGAAAGCAGTTTTAATCAGCGCTGTTCCGCCTGTTATGGTAAAAAGCGATACTAATCTTAACGGCGTGCCAATGGAGGTTTTCGACAATATCAGGGAACAAACACTCAACAACAGAAGTCAATTTTATATTGATTTAACTTTCCCTTTCTATGGTTATAACAGAGAAGGTGCAGACATAAAAGAAGGCATCCAAAGAAACTGGTGGAGGCAGGGAATGATGGGCGGGATCGTTGCTCATTATGACGGAATCAAGGCCTTTTCCGAAACCGATTTTACGGAAGATTTGAAAGCAGTTGATTTACCGGTTTTAGTGCTGCACGGTGAAGATGATCAAATTGTACCTATAGAAAATTCGGCCATAAAATCTGCAAAATTACTTAAAAACGGAAAGTTGATAACATACCCCGGGTTCTCACACGGAATGCCAACTACAGAACACCAAACGATTAATAAAGATCTTTTAGCGTTCATACAGTCATAGTTTGTAAAGGCACAACTATGCCTGGCAACGCGGCAAACATTTCATAGTTATCCAATACTGTCCTTACTATCACTAGTGAGGATTTTTTATTCTATTAAAGCACTTGCTCTTTTGTAATATTCATTTAGCCCTTCTTATATATTTTATCTTGTTAGGTCCCGATATCGTATAACAACTCATGCCCCAATTTGCTCCGGAGTATAAATAAAATGGTCATCCACTGCATAAAGCGAATATCGGAGCCTGATGTATATTTTGAGGTCGTTCCTGACATCCAATGATGGTAGTAGTCACGAAGTGGTTGCAGTTTAAAAAATTGTTCGAATGGTTGTGATGATTCCGGGTACAAGAGTTCGTGGATCGTTTGCCGGCTGTTTTTAAAGCGATGATGAAATCCAGGGCTATAGGGCTGTTTATCATTTCGATCAAGAATCAGATCCGGAACGATCCCTCGCATGGCCTTTCGTATCATGCCGCGTCGCTTGCCATCTATCACAAATAATTCGGGCGGCATCGCTGCCAGCAGGGAAAGCAGGTTAATATCTAAAGCAGGGAACGTAAATTGCATCCCATACCTGGCTGCCGCAGCATTGATACCTGAGATAATTCGCCCCATACTGCCGTTATGAATGATTGATGCCATATGCTTTTTATGGTTCAGACGCACCATGTCACGTCCTGGCAAGACTTTTAATTTCCCGGCAAGAATCATCCCGGCTCGAGAGACCGGGTTCGTTTTTTTGCAACATACCCCGAACCCACTTAAAGGTATTACTACGGCGAATGATGTTGCGATAAAAAGAACTTCGGAAAGAAATCCCTTCGGCATGAGCGCGCTGCTTTACTAAACGGAACGACTTCCTATAACATGCCTTTTGCCAGTAAGCAAAAGCAACACTATCGCCCGACCAGGAAGCAAAGTAATCGCCCCCGTAACCTGTATATAGTTGTTTCACTCCACAGGCTTTAGCAGCTTCCAGGATAGCTCGATCATGATAATGAAAGACATTTGGCATAGTAGGCTCAGTCTTTATTGCCTCATCCAGGCCGTCGAAGATATCTGCTTCAGGTATGTCAATAAAGTGCAATTTTATATTCGGATACTGCTCAGCAACTGCCTGCATATATAGTCGCTCATCTGTAATGGGACCGGGAAAGCTTTCCGGCACTGTGGCGCAAAAACAATGTAAGGCTTGTCCTGTACTGGCCAACTCTTCAGCAAGTAGGCAGGCTATTGCAGACGAGTCCAGCCCACCGCTTAAAGTTATGCCTACTGTTACATCAGGCAACAAGGCCTCAGTTACCGCTTTCGTAAAAACTTCCCGGTAAGCGGTAACCCAACCTGCATCGGTTAGAGGAGCATCAACTTTTCGATAAACAAATCCTGATGATTTTCGCACTTCTATTTCTTCGTTGATGCTAAAGTAAAAATAACCCGCAGCTGTTAGTCGATATATCCCCTTTACATAAGTCAAAGTTGCATCAATGTTTCTGCTGGCATATTCCTGCATACAATCCGGGTTAAAAACGGCCTGAACATCTAATGCGGCCAGTACCCCATCAAATTGTGAGCAAAATACAAAGTGACTGCCAGTATCATTGTAGTACATAGGGCGAGCCCCCATCTGATCAACAGCCAGCAACAGCTTACCTGAAGAACGATTCCAAATTACAAAGGAATAACTCCCTTCCAGTTGATCTACACATGCTTCACCATATCTGAGGTAGAGATTTATCACATGTTCCGGACCAAAATGGGCGTCCACCACTGCAACGTAATCCTCACTGTAGGAAATAGTCGCCCCCGCCACCCCGATAAATGTATGATCATCCTGATAGTAAGACAATACTTCGCATGGGAAAGCAGAGGCAATCCATTTCTGCGCCCGTTTCAGGGATACAGCTGTTATTTCATTTTTGCCTACACTTCCAATAATAATAGCCATATCATGAGCCTACAGTAAGCTCGCTGGCAAAATCAGGGCCTCCACCTCCATTACCATTAATATGAATTTCGATAGTTTCAGGAGCAATCCAGTCCTTTTTAGAACTGATAGGGTTTACATTCATTTTCATTTTAGAAGGCTTTTAAAGTGAAGCACAAATTTAATAAGTTCTATCAAAAATTGCGCAAGTGAAGAGTTCATGAAAGATATCGGGGGCGGCAAGCATTTTTTAATGGGTCCGGAACGAACATTCATGTATTGCGGGTATAATAGACTTGTGGACAGATATAAACACTTATACTTGTCCATAACCATTGGGGGTTTCCATTCCCCATTGGATCCTAGTTGAAATAAGTTACTAATTTTATTCAGGTCTTTTCAATACCAGGGTGCGAAGGTTTTTTTATTCTCAACTTACAGAGACAAGCTTTTGCTACTTCTTAACTGGTATGAGAACGGATTATTTCATGATCCCTATACTCTCACGAGGGACTTACTCAAGCCTTTTCCACACTGGCGTGTGGAGGCTTTTTTTATTTTTCCGCTTACAAAAGCAAGCTTTTGACGCTCCAAAAACGATATCAAAATAAGACGGAATTATTTCATGATCCCGTGACCCTCACGAGGGGCTTATCCAAGCCTTTCCCGCACTGGCGTGCGGAGACTTTTTATTTTTCTGCTTACAAAAGCAAACTTTTGACGCTTCAAAATAAAAAAGCCTCTCCAACTTCGTTGGAAAGGCTTGTGCCCGAGACGGGATTCGAACCTGCACGCCGCGTTAGCAGCGCTACCACCTCAAGGTAGTGCGTCTACCAATTTCGCCACCCGGGCATTTTTATTGGGTGACTTAAGACAACAAGAAATTATTACTTCCTGCGTCTACCTCCCGAATCATCGGGATCGCCACCCGGGCATTTATTTAATTCAAAGTTGAAGATTAAAAATTCAACGATGAAATTGTGTAAGAACTAAGGGCCGCAAATGTAAAGAAAAAATTGAAAGTTTACGATTCCTTTTCAACTTATCAACCAGCCAACTTTTCAACCTAACTTTATCCCTATTCATCCAGCTTCAACACCGCTAAAAACGCTTCCTGTGGCACTTCTACGTTACCGATCTGGCGCATACGCTTTTTACCTTCTTTCTGCTTTTCCAATAGCTTACGTTTACGACTGATATCACCACCATAACACTTCGCTGTTACATCCTTGCGCATGGCCGAAATATTTTCCCTGGCCACAATCTTGGCGCCAATAGCTGCCTGTATGGCAATCTGGAACTGTTGACGGGGTAATAACTCCTTCAACTTTTCGCAAAGCTTACGACCAAACTCCTGAGCCCTGCTGCGGTGAATTAATGCGCTTAAAGCATCCACTTTTTCATTATTCAGCAGTATATCCATTTTGGCGATATCACTGTCGCGATAGCCTATCGGATGATAATCAAAGGAAGCGTATCCTCTTGTCTGAGATTTCAATTTATCATAGAAGTCAAATACGATCTCTGTTAAAGGCATTTCAAAGATCAATTCCACACGGGTAGTAGTCAGATAACTTTGATTAATAAGCATACCTCGCTTACCCAGGCAAAGCGTCATTATATTACCGATATATTCCGGTTTGGTAATGATTTGCGCTTTAATGAAAGGCTCTTCAATGCGATCTGTTTTAACAGGATCAGGAAACTCAGAAGGGTTATTTACGATGACTTTTTCTCCTTTCGTGGTGTGACCGATAAAGCTTACGTTCGGCACCGTAGTAATCACCGTTTGATTAAACTCGCGCTCTAACCGCTCCTGTATGATCTCCATATGCAGCATTCCCAGGAACCCGCATCGGAAACCAAAGCCCAGGGCCTGTGAGGTTTCCAGCTCAAATGTTAAGGATGCGTCGTTTAATTGCAGTTTATCCATGCAGTCGCGCAGCTCCTCAAACTCATCGGTATTAACCGGGTAGATACCCGCAAATACCATTGGTTTTACTTCTTCAAATCCTTTGATCTGTTCTGGTGTGGGATTCGCTGTCAAGGTAATGGTATCTCCCACTTTTACCTCTTTAGCATTTTTGATCCCTGTAATGATATAACCTACATCACCTGCTTTCACCTCCTTCTTCTCGGTCATTTTGAGCTTTAAAATGCCCACTTCATCCGCCTCATATTCTTGTCCGGTGCTAACAAATTTTACTTTATCGCCTTTTTTGATGGTTCCGTTTAAAATACGGTAGTATACTATAATACCACGGAAACTATTGAATACACTATCAAAAATCAGCGCCTGCAAAGGGGCTTTCTCGTCGCCTTCCGGTGCCGGAATTCTTTCAACAATAGCCTCCAAAACCTCATCTATACCCAATCCCGTACGGCCGCTGGCCAGCAATATATCTTCTGGTTTGCAGCCAATTAATTCGATAATCTGATCTTTCACCTCTTCGATCATCGCACCGTCCATATCAATTTTATTGATCACGGGGATAATTTCCAGATCATTGTCAATTGCCAGGTATAAATTACTAATTGTTTGGGCCTGAATACCCTGCGTAGCATCTACCAGCAACAAAGCGCCTTCGCAGGCAGCTAATGCCCGGCTCACCTCATAGCTAAAATCTACGTGACCAGGCGTATCGATCAGGTTCAGCGTATAATCCGCTCCCGCTTTCGATTTGTAATTAATCTGGATCGCTTTGCTCTTAATGGTGATGCCTTTTTCGCGCTCCAGATCCATATCATCCAATACCTGGTCCATCATCTCCCGGTCGCTAATGGTATTGGTTTGTTGTAAAAGCCTGTCCGCCAGGGTACTTTTCCCATGGTCGATGTGTGCGATAATGCAGAAATTCCTGATATGCTTCATACTCTAAAACCCCTTTGGGGGCGCGCAAAGGTACAACAAAATACGATCCCCGGAACGGGTTATAATTCCAGCGTTTTAGGGTATTGGCAGCTGTACTTGTAGCAGCCATTTTGCAATGTTCTCCGAAAGAAGTCCCTGAGATCGTTCATCACCTGTGGATGTGGCAACATCATTTGTAAAATTTGTCGTCATTCCATTCAACTGAAAGTTTATAATTATGCCCGTTGCACCAACGTCCTAACATTTCTTTACCTTGCAACCCTTTAAAAAGATCATATGCAGTATTTCGAAGGAAGTTCTATCACCCATATCGCGGTTCACAATGTTGGTAATGAGTCTGAAGGCGAATATTTAACGCTGTCCAAAAAAGAGCTGGTGCTCGACCCAGAAGTGAAAGATTTACTGATTAAATACTTTTTAACTCCTTTCAAATCCGAAGAATATTTTCATTTTTTCAGCGAAGCACACATCAGCAATAACGATGTATGGAAATCGGTTTGCTCCATATTTGACAATCCTGAACAAACCTTGCTGCAATCGAAACAGCTGGCTCAGCATTTATACAACCTGGGCAACCATCCCAATGTAAAAGGCGGTGAACTATACGTAGTATATTTTAGAGAAGGGTTACTTAACGGCGAAACTGTAGATGCTATCGGTATTTTTAAATCGGAGCAGAAAGAGCCGTTTTTAAAAGTGCTTCCTGTTGAGGATGCATTTGAAGTAGAAAGCGAAGAAGGCATTAACATCAATAAACTCGATAAGGGTTGTATGATCTATAATACCGACCGCGAAAACGGCTTTATCGTTTCTGTAGTAGACACCAAAAGTAAATCGGCAGAGGCGCGCTACTGGACGGATAACTTTTTGCGCATACAACAGAGGCAGGACCAGTACTTCAATACCCAAAGCACTATGGCTTTATACAAAACTTATGTAACGGATCATTTACCCGAACAATACAATGTTACTAAAGCCGACCAGGCAGATATGCTGAACCGTAGCCTTGCTTTTTTAAAGAGAAGCAGCATTTTGACCAGGAAACCTTTAATAATGAGGTACTGCATCACCAGGATTTCATTGAAAGCTTTGATAAATACAAACAACATTATGTTGCAGAAAGAGACATCGAAGTAGCCGATAACTTTTCTATTTCACCTGCGGCAGTAAAAGCCAGAATCGCTCCTATAAAAGTATTATTAAGCTCGATAAAAATTTCCATATCTACATTCACGGCAACCGGGAGATGATTGAGCATGGCGAGGATGATAAGGGCAGGTTTTACAAGCTCTACTTCAACAATGAAGAATAGAGCCTTTTAGCGGGCTACGGCAGCTGATCCAGGTTCACCTGGGGCCTTTTGCCGGTGGGCTTCCTTTCAAATAACTGATTATAATTAGTATAGTCATTAAAGAAGCCACAGTTTCTTAAAAAGAATTGCTGATCAGCAGTGCCACCACTATAATCTTTCCGATATCCTACACGTGCGGTATTATCTGCAGTAAAAGTAGCTTTGGTTAGTTCATGCCACTCCCCTTTTGTATCGCGCACCCATTGGTTACCAAAATATACTTTACGCTCTTTATCACCCATATCCGGGTTAAAGTTCTCTAAAAAAGAATGTGGCCTTTTTAAATAAGTGGCCAATTTAGGTCTTCTAAAACTGGCCACCAGTCGCCAGCTATCTTTTTCATGATCGAAAAAATAAGCAGTATAAATGGTGTGCGATTCACCATCTGGCACTACATGAAGTAAGAACTTTTGGGTCTCCTCAGCTTTCCAGTTATACTTCAGAAAACTTTGCCCACCCGAGCCCTCGTTTCCAAATTCACCGGTATAAACATCAGCTCCCTTTTTCAGCATGACTATCTTTTGATCATCTGGTATTGCCTTCGGATCATCGGTATGAAAAGGGCTCCAAACTGAAAATAATACCCGTCTTTCTGATGGGCCGTTTACCTGCATACCAAAGTAGCCCTCACCAAAACCGTTTGCCATAAAATAAGATCCCTGCATATCATCACCTTTAGGAACAGTTACTTCATTATAAAACCATTCTGCGTTAATATCTTTAGGTAATTGATAGTTCATATGAACAGATGGCCCTCTTCTGCCCCAGTGAAAAAAGTTGCCTTCATTATTTTTGGTGTAACTGGCAGTACTTGTTACAGCTGTTCCCTCCAGCTTCAAAGCTTTAATATTCGGATACTCCGGACCGCTTTTCTTAATACTTGTTACCACAATAGGCAGGTAGCCACTATCTTTCACAGCCCACTCGCCTACCCAATACGAAGTATCAGCGCCGCTAATAGCAACTTTTTTAGTATTACCTGAAATGGAAACAGATAATTCAGCACCCAAACCAGATTTGTCCGTTTCCAGCCAAATTTTTACCGTTCCCGCCTGTGTTAGTTTTACATAGGCTGTAAATCCTGTATTATCTTCCTGCCAGCGGCTTATTCCATTATTCCTGATCCGAAGGCCGGAGTTGTTGAGAGACCAGGCATTGCCACCCACAGGTAACAATACCGGCTGGCTTTGAACAGCAGTGATACAAAACAACAACCAGCAAAATGACAATAGCTTACTCATAAAAGATAATTTGTTAGGGGTCCAACAAATTTATCGATGCCACTACAGAAAAAACTGATCAATCGTTTGCATAAAAAAAGCGTCCTGTTCGGGAACGCTTTCTAAAATATATGTTTTACAACTACTTAATTAACTCCGCCAGCTTCACCTGTAGATCCTCTCCTCTTATATTTTTCGCAACGATCTTACCCGAAGGATCCAATAAAAGGTTTTGAGGAATGGCCTGTATGCCATATTGTTTAGCAACAGCATTATCCCAGTATTTAAGATCCGACACATGCGTCCATGTAAGATGATCTTTCGCAATCGCTGCTAGCCATTTTTTATGACCATCTCTTTCCTCATCATCTAAAGAAACGCCCAAAACCGTAAAATTCCTGTCCTTATACTTATTGAAAGCACCTACCACATTGGGGTTTTCTACACGACAAGGACCACACCAGCTGGCCCAAAAATCAACCAATACATATTTGCCGCGGAAAGAGGCCAGTGAAATTATTTTGCCCGAGGTATCAGCCTGCGAAAACTCCGCGCTACCGCTCCAATTGCTGTTGCTTTAGCGATGGCTAGCTTTTTCGCAAAACGCTGGCCTGCTGCTGCATTGCGGTTAGCAGCTGATAATGAATTGAACAAGGGTTCTATTTTAGCAGGATCTATATCATACCCTGCATATTGCCCTAAAGCATATAAAGCCACCGGTGAAGAGGGATTGGCTTTAACATAAGCGCCATACACTTCTTCGTTCATTTTGCTCTGCAAAGCGTCATAACCTTCTTCGATCTTTCTCATTGCAGCCGTATCCTGCGCTTCACGGTATTTAGGATAATCAGCAGTTAGCTCACGCATCTGCACCTGAAAGGGCTTTACACCCGATTTAAGCCTGGTATATTCTGCATTAGCTTTTGATTCTTTAACCGAAATGTTTGAAAAAGAATCAATGGAAACAGTGGTATTGACGCCTTTTTCTACAAATATGGATGCAGCGCTATTGCTGGTGCCTCTTTTACCGGGACTAACAATAGACAGGTTTACCATTAAAGGCATTTCGGCCTCAGCAGATATTGTATACATCGCATTCTTAACAGGTACGCTGTCTCTCACCACATCATCTCCGTTACGATAAGAATAAAACAGGAAGGGCACTTCTTCTTTGATATTCTTTAATGTACCATTGATAGTGGCAGTGCCAGTTTGAGCAGATAGCACGAAAGGCAGGCTCAGGCTCAGACTGAGTAAAATCTTCTTCATATAAAATAAATAAATGTTTTCAAAGGTAGCAAGATTGCCGGCGCCGGGTAAAAAAATATATTTTCTTTGCTTCATCACTTATTTTAAACAAAAACAGATGAAAAAACAATTTACCCTATCCGTCCTCCTGGTTTTGACAACCCTGTTCAGTCAGGCTCTATGTGCCCAGAACGAAAAACGTTACTCCATTGAAATGAGCTTTACCTTCAACGGCAAGACCATTAAAACAGCACTCGCTTCCGCCAGTTACAGTATTAACCGGGAAGTGTATGAAGAAGATAGCTCCTATGCGCCTAAAAATATATTTATTACTCGGCCACACCAGTTAAACTGGAAAAAGATTTGTTACTGGCTATCAAGAATAAAAAAGCCAGCTACGATATCCTGATCACCATGACTGACAACTACGGGAAGGAAGCTAAGAAAGAGACTTTGCTGAAAAAAGCGATGATATCCAGCATTTCCGAGTCGTACTCCCCTTATAATTACGACTATGCAGGTTCCATTAGTCTGGGCATTAATGCGGAGTCAATTGTTTTAGACGGTGTAGAATTACAACCTTAATATTGATTCTATGTGCAAAAAAGTCCCGGCTAATTATGATGTAGCCGGGACTTTCTATTTTATGTCCAACACTTTTCGAACCGGCTTATTCCATCTTTTCTTCCAGGTAAGCTATTTTACCATCAGCCGTCATTCCTTGTATCACCACCCTGAAAGCGTCTGTTACATCATTGTTGTAGAATGATATCACGGCCTGTTTGGTACGCGGGTCAATAGTTACGTTCGGATTCCAATACAATGTAGTTCTAACATCACGGTCAGCGCCCGGTGCCGGCTCCGTGGTTAAATACTTAGGCGAATAAAATTCACGGATACCGGTATACCCCTCCACCCGCGCACTTGGAATTCCTGCCCCCGGATCCCGTTTCACATCATTACCTCTTCTTGTATAAATAGCAATGGCACCATTGCCACCATTAAAACCACCCATGAACGGGGGGCGAAATGCTTTGATAAACGCCACATCGGTAATATTGATTGAAGAAACCATACTAACATCAGAAGGCATTTCATCCACATAAAGCTGTGGGCTACCACCCTCCAACTCAAAGACGCTCCGGCGCCCTGGCCAGATATTTGTAATCCGGCTACTTTGCCCTGCAGGTAAGTAAAGATGTCTCCCACCATGGCAAATTTATCATTGATCAGGTCGAAACGAATAGCATCGCCGCCGCCAAACAGACCAGATGCATACTTCTCATCCATCTGGTCAATTAAGGGCTTAGCCTTGGCCTGAACGGTTACCGCTTCGAGCTCCTTATACTTACTACGACTTACATTAGCGATCCATTCAGCTGAAAGCTGCAAATGTCTCCACAAACCCGTTGTATCAGGAAATAATGAATGGTTATTGAATTGACCAACGGGAGGTGTTCTTAACTTATTAGGTAAAAACAGGGCTGTAGCGCCCTTGAGGTTTTTATCCTGGAACTGGTAGTAAACCTGGGCTGTATCAAAGAGTATAACTGACGGATCGTTGAACGTACCATTTCTTTGCACCGGTACCAGCAACATTTTATTTTGCTGATCCTTTTGAGTCAGGATCATCATAGCAGCAGATCCATCACCAATGGACCCGGGCATGATACCCGTTACAGTACCCGATAAAGACATATAAGATGTATCTCTTGGAAAAACAGCTTTAGGCAGGGTACCTGAAACTATTTGTTGCCAGTTGATCCTGCGCCATCCGTTGGTCAGCATCACCAGGTCCAGCTTCTGTTGCTTCTCATCTGAAGGGTTGGTAAAATAATAAGCAGCGTTATTTACTTTACCCTTTAACTCGCCGGTAAGCATTAAAGTTGACAATATATTATCAGAAGTATCAGCATCAATACTCAGATCAGTAACCGAAACGGACAAAGAAGAAGCCACATTCTCGGGAACCGTTATTTTAACTTCATCCCTGGCCCTGTAGCTCAACCCCCAACGTACTACTTCCATTTCGGGTTTAAAAATATAGGGGGCATTGTTGTCGATATAGGTAATACGTTCGGCCAGAGGTTTCCAGCTTTTATCCAGCACGGTAATCGTTAGTACACCATAGGGCAAATTGGAAGTAGGTACGATACCCATAATATCGCCCTTTGTAGCTTTTGTTATTGTGAACACAGGATGCTGATACATGGTACCGATCAAATAAACACTATCAGAAGCGGCTACTATATCTGGAGACAGGTTTACCCTAAACTCTCTTTTGCCCGGAGCCACCTTTACCTGCAAATGTGCTCCGCTCTTTTTAACATCCGGAAGCGGTGTGGTGTATTCCTTATTTTGCTCATCCTTCCACTTGGCGGTAAAAGAAGATCCCGCCGATGGGTTCAGCAGCACAAAACCCATTCCATCATGTTGCGCACGAATGCTGTCAACAGTTTTCCCATCACTACCGGTAACCACTCCTTTAATTTTCACGGGCCTGCCCCATTGATCAATCGCCTTAAAAGCTACCTTATTAGGAAAACCGGATAGTAAATCGCCGCTTTCAGGAAAAAAATCGAGTACGGGTTTGATCACCGGCTTTTGAATTGCCTTCAAAGAGTCCTTGTTAAGAATGTTGATCGCTTTCCTGTATAAAAACGAAGAATCAAAGTTGAGCATCCAGCTGGTATAGGCCTTTACCGATATAGACCGTCCTTTATATTCAGCAGGCACCTCAAACTGGCCGTTAGTCAGCCCGTCTACCAAAGGTGCCACAGTATGCTGAATAATTTTTCCTTTATCATCGATCCAGTCTACATAAAAATTTTTGCTTTCCGCAGCTACTCCCACTTCATTTAGTAAATATGCTTTAAACCAGATAGTTTCCCCAGGAGAGTAAGACGATTTATCATAATGCAGGTAAGCCCGTTCGGGACTGAACTTAGTGGCATAATTTTCCAGCTGCGTAACTACATTTTGTGCAGACAGTCCGGTCCCCAACAATGCAATAGCAAAAAGCAGGTAACATTTGTACATCAAAATTCTATAATTCATCTATTATCAATTCGGTTGGAAACAGGAAAATTAAAACTGTATTGGCTTACAACAAAATCTTTGCAAATATTTAGAGGAATTTTATGATTAAATACCTTATAATAGTGGAATAAAATGTTTCGATCCATTCATAAAGTCCGTTCGGTATAAGATCTGGTCCCATTTTACCGCACCCACTTGCAATCGTTAATCAAAGTCACTATTGACAGGTTTAATGCTGGCCTTTCCAAATGTAGATATCTTTCTATTAAAACTATTGGTCTGCTCAAGTACTATACTTGCAAGAGAATGATCCGCAATATGACCGCTTGTATTTTTATCCCTGAATGCCATCATTGTTCTCCAATCATTATTTGGAAAAATACAAATGGGTTACTTCGTGTGAGCTGGCTAAAAAATATTTTTATTTTTAGGAAAGCGCCGGGTCACCTTTTTTGTTTACTGTATTAAGAAAAAACTTTCAGGATTTTTTTAGAAAGTTAGTTAGTTTGAAAAAATTATTTCACCTTTGCTCAGCAAATAAAAAACAATAACAATGCAACGTACAATACATATCAATTCAGCAAAATGCTTTAGCCCGTTAGGCTATAGCGGGGCTGGGGTAAATATGTATCATATGTTTTAAAAAATAAAGCATTAATAACATACAGGCCCCGCCCCAACAGGCGGGGCCTTCTTATGTCCCCAAATAAAAACAGAAACCGAAAAATGATTTTATGTAAAACCAAAAAACACAACACCCGAAACGACAGGCATGAATTTCATGAGGCCAGCACAACAATATACTTTACTGCTGAACGGATATGCTTTGCCCTCGTAAGAAACAACTATATACAGTACCGGACTCCTCCTTCAGAGTGATAGTATGACAACTATCATTGAGTGCAAAAAACCCGGTCTGTTTCAGATCGGGTTTTATATTTTAAACTCAACATTATGATGTACTTAATAATTGTTATGGGAATCTACCATATTTTAAAAATGATTCTCAGAAAAGAAAAATCAGATGAAACCCTGTCTACTTCTCACTTCACATGAAGACAGCAGACACCCGGCCGAAATACAGCTCCGTTGACGACCTACATGAAAACACCAGGTGACAAAAGCAGAGAACGATCAGCATGAGCCCCAGGATACGGCGGCCATGCGATCTCCTGCCAATAGCTGCTTATATTATTTAATAACAATAAACGGAGGGTTGGCAGAGCGGTATTGCACCGGCTTGCTAAGCCGAGGTTGGGGTAACACCCAGGTAAGTTCGATTCTTACACCCTCCGCCTAACCGGAAGGAATCCGGAAAAAATAAGACAATGAAAAAGAATACCTGTTCATAATGACAAAACAAGACAGCGCCGATAAAAGCGCAATGATGCACAACATTCTTATAAACGCATTATGGACACAAAACTTATTAAACAGTGGGGTGATGAAATTCTTTCCTACAGAATTCAGAGCGAACGAACGAAAAAAGAAAGCGCAAAACAGATTTTGATAAACGTCTGCTGAAAAAAGCAGGGAGCATAACGCTCTTTACGAACAAAAAAGAAACCTGGGTTGGGAACCGGTTCACCCTCCCTATCAGCAGGGATGGAAAAGATATTTCATATTAAGAGCCGATGTTCGAACAGGAAAAAAAGCGACTTCTTTCAGAACATCTTAGACAAAGTAAATACGATACAATATAGTTGGAAAAAAGAATTTACGGTGAAGCGGAGAAAATACGGTAAAAAGATATTCGTACCTAAACCCCAGCATTTGCAAACATTTCGGGATTGGGAATTGCGAAAGCTGCATTTATTACCGGATGAGCTGCAGTTTTTCCGGGCAGATTGGATAACAGATAAATATGGCAAAGAATACCTGCTATATGTATTTACCGAACCCTGGAGGTTTCAGCTCACCATTCAGCCTAATATAATCGATAAACGAAGAAAGCTGGACACTGCATTGGAGGCTGAAGTAGATTCGATCGATCGTTACATGACAATAAGACATCTATACCCCTACCTGGTCAGGCTGGAAAAAGGCAGGTTTAAGTACAAAGAATGGAAACCGAAACCCAAAGTTCAATACATCCGGTTCATACAAAAGCATTCTACTCATGAATGGTTAACTATGATCCGAACAGGAATGATTTAATACTAAAAAACATGAAACAGCAATGGCGCACGTTAAACGGAACGAGATTGCAGCTTTCTATTAAAGAAGCTGTGAGGAGCCGGCTGGCGCTGGAAACAGCCGCCGGCCATGAAATAAAAGTATGTATAGGTACAGACAGCCAGGTTAAGGGGACCGAGGTCAACTTTGCCACTGTAATTGTATTTATAAGAAAAGGCAAAGGCGGATTCATGTTCATTCGCTCTGAAAAGATCAGCTACAAAATGAGCATTAAGGAACGCATGCTATCTGAAGTTATGAAAAGTATGCAGACTGCTTTTGATCTGTGTGACGTGTTCACGGCGTTCAACACAGCGTTAGAAGTACATGCCGACATCAATACCGATCCGGCCTTTAAAAGCAATGATGCGTTAAAGGAAGCAATGGGCTATATAGCAGGACAGGGTTTTACATTCCGTGCAAAACCAAATGCGTTTGCCAGCACCAGTTGCGCCAATAAAATTGTACAATAAAATGGAAAATATTTTCGATAACAGGATACTGAATACAGGAGTCATCTTTAACAACTATTATGTGGAAGTGCCTGCGCTGTACACACAGCTTTATGGCATCATACCTAATCAATACTATTTCAACAACATCAACGGTGAAAAATTATTTGACCAGATAAGCAAGGAATGGCAGCACGAAATTGCTTATGTTTTTGAAAAAAGCGACTTTAATACACAGAAAAAAACTTTACTCATGACCGGAAGATTATCGTTTGTAAAAACCAATGTATTATAGAGCTGGATGAAGACTATGCCTATGTATACGACAATGGCAAACAGTCGGAAATGGTTCACCGCTTTTCTATGCTGGCTTCTGTTAACAAGCAGAAACAACGCAGGCAACCACTTGAAATTAATTTGGTAGTAGCCAACAACAGGGGACTCGAATTAAAAGGCATGGAAATAAAGAGGTCGCGGCTGGATCTGAATTTGTTCTACGAGCAGGATTTTTTAGAAACAGATGCTTTAATCCAAAAAAGATTAAGAAACAAGAATGACAAGGGCATTGTTTTATTACACGGATTGCCCGGAACGGGGAAGACGACCTATCTCCGCAACCTGGTTGGAAAGCTGAAAAAAGGGTATTGTTTTTATCTCCCGGAGTTGCAGGCAACCTGATGAATCCCGATTTTATAGAGCTATTGATCGACAATCCCAACTCAGTGCTAATAATAGAGGACGCAGAAAATATTATTATGGATAGAAAATACAGCAGCAGCTCTTCCGTATCCAATCTATTGAATATATCTGACGGGCTATTGGCTGATTTCCTCAATGTTCAGCTTATTTGTACGTTTAACAGCGCTTTGACCATGATCGATAATGCGCTGCTACGAAAAGGAAGACTGATCGCTCAATACGAATTTAGCAAGTTGGGCATAAATAAGGCGCAGGCATTAAGCAAGCACCTGGGGTTTGATACATTGATCAATGAACCTATGACCATTGCAGAGATCGCCAATCAGCATATTGTTACGGAGCCAGTCGAAGAAAAAAGATCATTGGGTTTAGAATGAGTGGATCAACAGCATAATTAAAGATATGACAACGCGGCGTTGATTAAGAGCCACGAATGCACGAATGTGATTTTTAAACTGCTTTCCAACGACAAGGTCGGAGCTTTTTCAAATCTTTGCGGCAATCATCTATTTAATAATTTAGATAACCCAGATGAGGATTCTTTTATTATGATTGTTAATGTTTTTCCAGTGTATTTGTGCATTCGTGGCATTTTGATCTAGCCAGCCGGTCATTCGTTGACTTCTCCAAAATAGTTGTCGTACAGCAATCTTACTTTGCGTTTGATCCGCTGAACAAAAAACGCGGAGCAAGAACGGTAAGGCCTTCGCCGAAGCCGATTAACTCGCGCTCCAGTTCAAAATTGGGAATAACGGTAATGCAGAAGGTAGTTCCTGCACTGGTTTGCTCCACAATGGTTTGAGAGGGATGAATAGGCTTGGTTTGAATATAAGGCGCCTGAACGGTATTGGCCAAAAACAAAATTTCTACCGGGCTGTCTCCTATGTTGCGGGTTACGCCAACAATATCTTTAAAGTAGTCCTGTGGATGAAAGCTACGATGCAAACGATAAGGCTCATCAGGTAGTACCGTAACGGCCTGCATCCTGTCTAAGGCAAAAGTGGCAATCTCCTTGCCTTTCCGGTTCATGGCCAGCAGGAACCAGCGGTTACGATACTCTTTTAACAAATAGGGATAGAGTATTATATCTGCCGCCTGCCGGGCTTTGAAGGATTGATAGGTGAGCTTTAATGTTTGTTTATTCTGGATCGCTTTATGCAGCGGGTCCAGCCAGTCGATACCAGTGAGTTGTTCATTTTTTCGAAATCGATAACAGCATGCTGATCGTGATGCTCGCTGTAGATCTTGTCTTCCAGTTTAAAAAGCATCTCATTCATTTCATTAAAATGGCTGAACCCCTTGAACTGGCGGAGCAATTGGGATATTTCCTGTAACACACCAAGATCCTGTGCGGTAAGCGGAATGTCGGTAATAGCATAGTCCGGATCTTCATATGTGTAATACTTTTTATCGGTCACGACAATCGGGGCATTGTATCCTAGTTTATCACTTCGCATCGCGTTAAGGTCCATACGTATGGTGCGTAAACTAATTGGCTTATCAATGCCTTCGTATTCATATAACGCATCAGAGCAGGCATCCATCAGGTTTTCGATGGTCCATTTACGACGGCGATTCTGCAGGCATTTATCGATCGTTCGGTAACGGATCAAAGCATTTCTATTAACGGGCATATTTTTTTCAAGAAAAATATAAAATAATTTTTACTATGCAAAATGATTGCACAGAACTGTACAAATCTTTGTTTAGCAAAACAGAAAAAGTTCTTTGATCAACATATTGCCGCAAGGCAAAACCAGCTATAGCTCCGGTGTACATAAACCAGGTAGCTGTATAGCAGGCAGCACAGTGCAGGCGTAGTAACGTTTTGTATGCTGTTATGGATACGCGAAGCTTAGCACCAGGACCTGTGGGTCAGGGGTTCGAATCCCCTTTTCGTCTCATACGCGAAATAGCTCAGCCGGGTAGAGCAACAGACTTTATGCGGGTTCGAATCCCGCTCCGATATGCTCGGATTGTTCAACGGTAGAACATCAGACTGAAAATCTGGAAACCAGCGGCACGCACTGCTTAATAAATGCGTTCAGTAAAGCGCCGGGCGGCCGGAGGCTATTTTTCCAATCAGAATTTAATGCCACCACCGTGCCAAAGCCTGCAGATAAGATGACCTGCCCCTGAAAGGCATGTGCTTTTTCAATGGTCCTGTAACAATACTCCTGTTATAGGGCTTTGAAAACCAGATGATCTGACATGTCAGCTCACTTTTCTCCGCCGCGGTCGGTTGCCGCCCGGAATGCCTACTGATTAGTAATTTTTAAAACCAAAAACAATATATATTATGAAAAGGGTAAAAATAAACGCCTACCAAACCGGCCTTGTGTTCAGGAACGGCGTGTACCAACGCCTGATCACAGAGGGTTCTTATTGGCTATGGAATGAAACCGTCACCATCTACAATAAGCAAGGTGCTTTCACGTCCCCTATCGCATTAAACCTTTTGATACAGGATAGTGAACTGGCGGCAATGCTGGAGGTATTTACAGTAAACGATCAGGAACTGGTATTGCAATTTGAGAACGGTTTATTGAAAGCTGTTCTGAAAGCCGGCGAGTATGCTTTCTGGAAAACAATTGCCATTAACTATAGCTTTATAAAAGTGAATACCGCAGCTTTAGATCTTCCGGATACGGTTGATAAGAGCCTGTTGCAGCACTCACTACTTGCCCCTTTTGTAAGGACGGTAACAGTCGAAAACTTTGAAAAAGCGGTATTATTTGTGGACGGCAAGTACAATAGTATGCTTGAGAGCGGTATTTATTACTGGTGGAAAAATGCCACTGCCGTATTTATTGCCAGAGTAGATACCCGGCAACAGCAAATTGAGATCAACGGGCAGGAAATTCTTACAAGAGACAAAGCAGCTTTGCGTATTAATGCCTGGGCGCAGTTCAGGGTGGTAGATATCGAGAAAGCCGTCCTGCAAAACAAAGACTATGACAAACAGCTGTATATAGCGCTACAGCTGGCATTGCGCGAATATGTTTCTGGTTATGGCTTTGATGAGCTGCTCGAAAAGAAAGATACCATCAGCGCTTTTGTAATGAACGCTGTTGCGCAACAAGCATCCGCGCTGGGCGTTGAAGTGCTAAGCTTCGGCATCAGGGATATTATCCTGCCCGGAGATGTGAAGGAGATCATGAACCAGGTACTGGTAGCCGAGAAGAAAGCACAGGCCAATACCATTACCAGGAGGGAAGAAACCGCCAGCACCAGGAGCCTGCTGAACACAGCAAAGTTGATGGAAGAAAATGCAATATTGTGGAAACTGAAAGAACTGGAATACGTTGAAAAAATTGCCGATAAGATCAGCAATATCAGTGTAAACGGCAATGGAGCTTTGCTGGAGCAACTAAAGCAGATTTTTGTAGCTCAGAAATAGCGTAACATCCGATGCAACAGTATCGGATGTTTTTCTATTATTTTTTATTTGTGCATCCAGATCAATATCAAGTCCAGAACTATTCATTAAAAAAAATAAACCTGTGCAAAACTATTGCACAGATATAGCTCACCTTTATTTTATGAAAGACATACAGAAAAAATTAAAAGAGATAGCAGCAATTAAAAATATACAGCTGTTATATGCCTGCGAAACGGGTAGCCGGGCCTGGGGATTCCCTTCTCCCGACAGCGACTACGACGTACGGTTTATATACCGGCACGATACCAGCTGGTATCTATCTCTCAATAAACATAAAGATAGCATTGAGATAATGGACGGAGATCTGGATGCAACCGGATGGGATCTGAAAAAGAGTTTGTTGCTGCTTAACAGGTCAAACGTGCCTTTGATAGAGCGCTTTCAGTCGCCCATTGTATACTGGGAAGCGCCCGGTTTCAAAGCTGATTTTAAACAACTGATAGCAGGATACTATAACCCGATAGCGGTCTTTTTCATCACCATTCTTTAGCGATGAAGTTTTGGGCAGAAATAAAAGAACAGCCTGACTGTAAATTAAAGGCCTTGTTTTATTTGTTACGCTCTCTATTATCCTGTAACTGGATCATACATGATAATAGTGTACTGCCTATGGATATAGCAGGATTGATGAAGTACAACCAGGAAGATATAAATTCATCTATAAGAGAACTTATAACAGTGAAAAGTACCCAACCCGAAAGCTACAGGCACCGCTGGAACCACAACCTGAAGGAATGGATTGCAGATGCTTTTACCCGGCTGGAATCTGCGAAAGCTTCTCTGAAGATCAATAAACCGGGCATGGATACTTTAAATGATTATTTTTTAAAAACAGTATATGCAGACCATCACCATAGAAACAGTTAAAGAAAATGGCTGGCTTATTTTTGAAGGCATCGTGGGAAGCCGGGCCTACGGGCTCGATACGGCTTCTTCCGACACCGACATAAAGGGTGTTTTCATATTACCCAAAGACCTGTTTTACTCATTAGACTATATACCGCAGGTATCCAATGAAACAAACGACATCGTCTATTTTGAATTAAAACGGTTTATAGAACTTTTAGCTAAAAACAACCCAAATATACTGGAGCTATTAGCCTTACCCGATGATTGTATCTTATACAGGCATCCCTTAATGGAAAGGATACAGTCCTCTGTTTTCCTTTCCAGGCTTTGCGAACAAACCTTCGCCAACTATGCTTTTTCTCAAATAAAAAAGCATGGGGACTGGAAAAGAAAATGGCCAAACCCTTTGAACTACAAAGAAAATCTGTGCTGGATTTTTGTCATGTATATGCCGATCATCAGAGTCTCCCGTTGCATGTATTTTTAGAGCGCCGAAACTGGGCGCAGGAGCATATCGGTTTACGCCATGTGCCGCATTTAAGAGATTGCTATGAGATGTTTTATGACATTGGCGGTTCCTACAGTGGCATTCTTAAAAAGACATTGCTAATGATATTGTATTAAGCAGCATCAACATCCATGCAACGCCTGCAGGACTACTCTACTTTAATAAAGACGGGTATTCGGCTTATTGTAAAAAATATAAAGAATATTGGGACTGGGTGGGTAAAAGAAATGAAACGCGCTTTACCCAAAACCAACAACACGGTAAAAATTATGACGCCAAAAATATGATGCATGTTTTCCGGTTGCTGATGATGGCAGAAGAAATAGCAACAGATCAACGGATTAATGTTCGCAGACCAGATCGGGACTTTCTTTTAGCTGTAAAGCAGGGAGATTTTGAATATGAAGCGCTCTTAAAGCAGGCAGATACTATTCAAATGAAACTCCCGGGATTATTTGAAGAGTCTGGGTTGCCTGAGACCCCTGATCTTTTTATATTAATAGCTTATTAATTGAAATCAGAACAGCATATTATAACTAGGCAAATCGCAAAAAGTTTTAAGATTTAGGGTTACCTAATACAATATGCGGTATTAACCTCCGCTATGCGTGTACTATAATTACATATCGAACAACACCGGCGGCATCAGCTAATACTGCCAAAAAAATTTTCTACTGTGCAGAAATATTGCACAGTTATACTCCAATTTTACATTATTATCAATAGGCAGGGATCTAACCCTGTTTAAAAAATATTTTATGAGCAAATTAAGCTTAACCGGAAAGGAATTAAGAAATATAGGTTATCCTGAGGGGCCTGTTATTTCCATCGCAATGAACATCATGCAAAGAGCCTACAAACACGAAAGTAAGGATACTGCACTGGAAGTTTTAAGTAAAGTACTTGCTTCTCCACAGGACTATGGTACGGATGAAATTTTAGGAGCTATTGCACATCAATTATTACCCCAACCTGATGAATCAGAAAATGCGGGCATTTCGCTGAATCAGACAGGCATACAGTTCAATATTTTCGGGCAGGAGCATATTGAAGAAGGCGCGATGCACCAGATGTATACCGCTGCTAAACTTCCTGTTGCGGTTGCCGGAGCATTAATGCCTGACGCACATCACGGCTATGGACTGCCTATTGGTGGTGTACTGGCAACAGAGAATGCTGTGATCCCTTATGGCGTAGGTGTGGATATTGGTTGCAGGATGTGCCTGAGCATTTTTGATATTAATCCGCAGGAATTGGTGCAACGCGAACACTACTTTGCAAGAGAGATCAACGAAGCTACTTTATTTGGTAGTGGCGCCCAGTTTAAACAAGCAGCCAATCATGAAGTGATGGACCATGAGGCATTTAGCTTATTGCCATTATTAAAACAAATGCACGGCCGCGCCTGGAAACAATTAGGCAGCAGTGGTAGCGGTAACCATTTCGTGGAATTTGGAGAAGTGAGCATCGACGAAAATGATGATATACTTCAGTTACCTGCAGGTAAATACCTGGGATTATTATCGCACTCTGGCTCAAGAGGACTGGGAGCGAATATCGCCAATCACTATACCAAAATAGCGATCAGCAAAAGACGCTTACCACAGGAAGCTAAAAACCTGGCCTGGCTGGACATGGCGGAAGCAGAAGGGCAGGAATACTGGCTGGCCATGAACCTGGCAGGTGATTATGCTTCGGCATGTCATCATATTATTCATGATAAAATAGCAAAGCAACTAGGCCGAAAGCCACTGAAAATGGTAGAAAACCATCACAATTTTGCCTGGAAAGAAATACTCAACGGTAAAGAAGTTATTGTACATCGTAAAGGCGCAACACCTGCGGGTAAAAATGTGCTGGGTATCATACCCGGTAGCATGACGGCGCCTGGTTTTATTGTAAAAGGTAAAGGCGAGGCGGCATCTATATACTCAGCCTCCCACGGCGCTGGTAGAAAATTGAGCCGTACCAAAGCCATGCAAAGCATTACCGAAAAACAGCTGAGAGATGAACTGTTAAAACACAATGTAACCTTGTTAGGTGGTGGCCTGGACGAAGCGCCATTCGCTTACAAGAATATTGAAGAAGTGATGAAAGGCCAAAAATCCCTGGTGGATATAGTTGGACGCTTTACACCGAAAATCGTAAAGATGGATGGCACTCCGGTAAGAACCCGAAAATCGCAAAAACAGGATTTTGTTGAGGGTGAGTAATGAACAAAAAGCTAAAGCACATAGCCCCTTGTCTTTTTAAAAGCAGGGGCTGTTCTTTTTCGAAAGCAATCCCTTGATCAAAAAAGCTTATATAAATATTGTTTTAGGTACCAGCCTATTCATATATACGCTTTATCCAAATTCTACTTCATCCTACTGAACATGCCCGCTATGGTCTGGGTGATAGGATAAGAGAACAATGGTAAAAGCAACTTTATAGAAAGGACGCCCTTCTATCCATCACACAATTACACAATACCAATGAAAGGCATGCATACCATTGGCCTATCAGCAAAGTTACCTGCTGACACAAATAAGAAAAAGATTGGCACTCAGGGTAAATATATTTTTCTTATTGTGCTATAGATTTGTAGATAGATAGTTAACTATTCATTTTCTGGTTACATTAACTGTTTAAACTCCAAACGAATCACTTTATAAACTATTTAACGGTTACTCGAATATAGCAGAACACTGTAAAGTTTTGCCCAGGCTTGATACATCCTACCTCAGTATATTAATCCGGGAGCAAAAGAACCAGTGTAGTTAATACTAATCAGCCGTATCAGGATTGTGTCTATAAACTGTGCGCGATAAACTCAGGTAGATATCTATATTAATAGGTTATTGCAGGTCTATGCCCGAAAACAAATCAGAATGTTTTTAGACCTTGCTTAACGAGCTATTACCTCCGGCTTATATATTAAGTTTTCGCAATCAACCCTCTCTTAATATTTATTTACATTAAAATTTTTACCGTGAAATTTTTATTAAAATCGTATGTTTTAATTTGTGCATTTTTGTTGGCAACAGGCAGCTCAAATCTATTGCAAGCTCAACAACCATTTGTTACCGTTTGGCAAACTGATAATCCCGGAACTACTGGTTCCAGTAGTATACAGGTTCCGGCAACAGGAGAATACACTTATACATGGGAGAGAATTGGAACACCCGCGGCGTCAGGAAGCGGGAGCGCCAATGGTACTATCACAATTACATTTCCTTCACCGGGCACCTATCGGTTACGCATGACGCCTTCAGGAACTACTCCGTTACATACGATGAAGTTTCCGCTTGGCTCTAGCCCTACCAGGGATGCCAGAAAGCTGCTGGATATAGAACAGTGGGGTACCGCTGTCTGGAGCACTTTTGAACAATCATTTCAAAATTGTACTAACCTGACACTTACAGCTACGGATGCTCCTAATCTTACCAATGTCACTAGTATGCTAGGTACATTTAGCAATGCGCCTAAGCTTATCGGCACGGGCATGCCAGGATGGAACGTGAGCCAGGTCACCAATATGCGTGAGATGTTTCGGGGAGATGTTGTTTTTAACCAACCTCTAAACAACTGGAACGTTGGGAATGTCACCGATATGAGCGGTATGTTTTTTCAAGCTGCCGCTTTCAATCAACCCTTAGACAATTGGGATGTAGGCAAAGTAACTTCCATGGTAAATCTGTTTTACCAGGCTACCTCTTTCAACCAAAATATAAACAGCTGGAATGTGAGTAATGTTACCAACATGACTAGCATGTTCCAACTAACAAATTTTAATCAGCCGTTGAATAATTGGAATGTGAGCAAAGTTACCATCATGTTTTCTATGTTTAGCGCTAACTCATCCTTTAATCAGCCCTTAAATAATTGGGACGTAAGCAATGTCATCAATTTATCTAACATGTTCTCCTTTGCCTCATCCTTTAACCAACCGTTAAATAATTGGGATGTAAGCAACGTAACCCATATGCAGTCTATGTTTGCCAATGCCTCATCCTTTAACCAGCCGTTGAATAACTGGGATGTAAGTAATGTATCAGCTATTATAAACATGTTCATGGGAGCAACTGCTTTTAACCAGAATTTGGGCACCTGGAACGTTGCCAGCGCTATTAGCTTAGGCAACCTGCTCAATAACAGCGGGGTGGATTGTGAAAATTATAGCCGTACACTGTATGGATGGGCTAATAGTAGCAGCACTCCCTCCAATATAACACTGGGAGCAATCGGCAGAACTTATAGTGCTGATGCAGCCAGCTACCGTGATATTTTGTTAAGCACAAAAAATTGGACGATTACTGGTGATGGACCCGGCACTTGCTCAATTGTACTTCCCGTAAATTTTGGAACTATAGCAGCGTCGCTGCATAATGGAATAATCTCCATAAAATGGGAAACGCTTTCTGAGCGAAATAACGACCACTTCGAAATTGAGGGTTCGGTGAACGGAACAACATTTGCTAAAATAGGTGAGGTGAAAAGTTTATCTAACGCCGGCATTTCAGATAAAATGCTGGAATATAAGATTGATATCACTACCGTAGGTTGGTCTGCCGGTTTTATGGTTTTGTTATTAATGAGCGGTTTTGCTATAAAGAATAGGAGAAGCAAGCGCCAGTGGGTTTTAGCTTCATTAACAATAATGGTAATGGTGATCGCAGCATGCAGTAAAAAAATGATCACCATTTAGATACCCAGGCAGATAACCTGTTTATACGCATTGTACAGGTAGATATGGATGGAGGAAAGTCTTATTCGAAAGTTATAAAAGTAATCCGGTAACGCACTGAATGACAAATCAGGCACTCAAAAAGCGCGTCTTTTGATACGCTTTTTGAGTGATTCCGCTGGGAGTCGAAATCACTCTCATTATTATAAGTAAATCAACAAATTAGTTCTCTTAAAAACTCATTGGTCCCCTTTTTGGTCCCCTTTTTTCTAACGTCGAATAAATCGGATTAAGTAAGCTTTTGTCGTTACAAAAATACAAATAAATCATTTTACTCCAATTCCGAATATCCTCGTAAAGCTCCTCCAAAATAGAAGTTGGCTTATTTACTTCTCCTTCTTACTTGCCCACCAATACAAGGGTGGCATCAGTATAGGTGTAAAAAGTAAGGTGCTTGTTAAGCCGCCTATAATAACGGTCGCCAAAGGTCTTTGCACATCCGAGCCGATCCCTTTTGAAATTGCAGCAGGGATAAGTCCCGAAATGGCGAGCACCAAAATAGAAAGGATTGCCCTGAGTTGTTCTTTGGAAATTTTATTGATCAGTTGCATACCTGGCTGCTGATTGCCTATTGACCGATTGAGGGCGGAGACGAGCAATACGCCTGCCATTACTGAAATGCCGAAAATGGATACAAAGCCAACACCTGCTGAAACATTAAAGTAATAACCGCGAATAAGTAAAGCTATTATCCCTCCAGCCAACGCAAACAACACACAGCTTGTTGTTATTAATGTATGACTGAAATTCTTGTAAAGCATAAAAAGAAACACAATAACCATTACCAACGTTAACGGAATGGTTAACGCTAATTGTTTTCCTGCCCGTTCCAGGTTTTCATACTGGCCGCCATATACCAATTCATACCCTTTGGGGATCACTATACCACCGCTAATTTTTTGTTGCAGCTCTTTTACAAAGCCACCTTGGTCTCTGCCCCTGATATTGGTTCTTACAGTTACCATTCGTTTATTATTATACCGATAAATGTTGGTTTGCCCTTCAACAAATCCGATATCGGCCAGCTGTTCCATGGGTACCAAAGCCCCGCTTGACGAAGGCACCAATAGCTTTTTGATTTCGTCAATATTGTTGCGGAATTGCGGTAGATATCGTACCACGATATCGTAGCGTTTGGTGCCATCATATAATGCGGAAATGTACTTACATGCTGATCTGAAACAGGATGTATGTTACCGATATTTAGAGATTAAACCCATAAAGCTAGACAAAAAGAATCCTATCCCTTGCTCTTACGACATGTCAGGAACATTTGGGATCGGTGCTCAGATCTAAGCTTTCCTTTTGTATACGATCATGGCAAAAACATAAGCAACAACCATAATAGCAATGCACCATGCCAGTGCCACCCATATATCACTGCCAACAGGCTTACTAAAAAGTAGCGCCCGTACAGCTTCCACGATCGGGGTTACCGGCTGGTTTTCTGCAAAGGCGCGAACACCTGATGGCATTGATGCCGTTGGGACAAAAGCGGAACTTATTAAGGGAAGGAAGTGGATAGGGTATGCAATGACACTCGCGCCATCGACTGTTTTTGCCGCCAAACCGGCAATGGCAGCAATCCAGGTAAGGGCAAGTGTAAACAGCATAAGTATACCCAATACCGCCAACCAGGACAATATTCCCGCAGTTGGACGAAAACCCATGATAAGCGCTACAAGGATGATCACCAACAGGGAAATGACATTTGATAGCAGCGAGGTGAGCACATGTCCCCATAACGCAGCCGAGCGTGCAACCGGCATTGAGTTAAACCGCTCAAAAATACCTCGCTGTACATCGGTAAACAGGCGGAAAGAGGTATAGCCGACACTATTTGCAACAGCGATGAGCAGTATCCCCGGCAGTAGGTAATCCACATAATTATCGGTGCCGGCCTGAATGGCGCCGCCCAATACATACACAAACAACAACATCATAGCAATGGGCATGATAGTGACTGTTATGATGGTATCTATACTGCGGGATACATGGCGCATAGACCGCCCGAGCATTACGCTCATATCCTTGAACAAGTGGATTCTTGATTGTATCGTTTCCATATTAATTATCCTCGTTTTTTTACTTGTGATTGATAGAAATATCTCTTCCAGCGTCGGCTGCTTTTCGATGTACTCAATAGTTGCCGGAGGAAACAGGCTTTTCAACGCCGCCAGTGTGCCGTTTACGATAATCCGGCTTCGTGAAGAATGGCAATTTGATTCGCGAGCTGTTCAGCCTCTTCCAGGTACTGGGTAGTCAGAAATACCGTAGTGCCGCTGGCAGCAAGCTCTTTGATAATATTCCAGACTTCTATACGTGCCTCCGGGTCAAGTCCTGTAGTAGGCTCATCAAGAAAGATAACCGGTGATTCTCCAACCAGGCTCATTGCAATGTCTAACCGGCGGCGCATCCCTCCGGAGTAGGTTGCCGCCCGACGATTGGCAGCGGCTGTTAAACCAAGACGTCTCAGCAAATCATCTGCGACCTGGTGCGGATGTTTGATATGCCGCAGCCTGGCAATCATAACAATATTCTCCCGTCCCGTCAAAATATCGTCCACCGCCGCAAATTGTCCCGTAAGGCTGATTGACTGCCGCACCTGGCTGGGTTGCAACACAACATCGAACCCGTTTACAGTAGCAGTGCCACTATCCTGTTGCAATAGTGTAGTAAGAATTTTGACAACGGTTGTTTTTCCGGCTCCGTTAGAACCCAGCAGGGCAAAAATGCTTCCCCTTGCTACTTCGAGGTCTACGCCCTTTAGGACATGGAGGTCCCTGTAGGACTTTTTAAGCCCTATCACCTGAATTGTGTTTTGCATGTTATTTGTATTTATATAGTGGTAACCTTTGATAAGTCAGCCCCAATACCTTTAAGCGCGGCATAGGTCAGCTTATCCATCTTGGCCTCGTCAAAACAAATAGTTTTGATGGCTTTGTAGTATTTGTTGGTGAGCGCAAACTGCGGGCGAAAGGACACATTTGTGAGTGTGGCGCCCTTAAACGTAACGTCATTTAATGCAGCCTTGTTAAACTTAACATTGGTAAAAATCAGCCCGTCAAGGTGCTGTCCCCGCAGGTCGGAATAGGTAAAATCCACGCCATCGAAAATGCAATTCTCAAAGGTGGTTTTCCTTAGATCGATCATGTTCAGCTTTACGTCTATCAGCTTTACATCCCTGAACTTTGCATCGGCCAGCACCGATTTGCTGAGCTCTGTGCGTATAAGAACGGTTTTATTAAAACTTGCCCCGGTCAGATCAATGACTGCAAGGCTGCAGTCTGTCAGGTTTGTTCCATCAAAGTTAGCCTCCCGCACATCGCTGCCCATAAAGGAGCTGCCCGTAAGGTCTGCTCCCGTAAAATCGGAACCACGCAACGCACTTCCCTTAAATTTGCTGTTATGTGCAATTACACCCGCAAAGTCGGTATCTGCCAGGTTACTTCCATTAAAGTTTGTCAGTAATTGCCTGTCTTGCGAGCGCGGCAAGTCATCGCTCCCTGGTTCCACAAGCTCGTCGTCTTCAACGTTCGTATCTGCACTCTTAAACCTGGTGTGTTCGTGCGCGGACTTAAAATTTTCTGAAAAATAGTTAAGATCAACTTCCAGAATTTCTGCAAGTTGATGGATCGTAACGATATCAGGAATGGATTCTCCGCGCTCCCACTTGCCAACGGCCTGAGGGCTGATGAACAGAAGTTGAGCAAGTTGTGCCTGTGACATACTTTTCTCTTTTCGTGCCTTGGCAATTTTACCGCCTAATAGTTTAATGTCCATACTCTTTGTTTTGTGTTCATTAATGTTCGATACAGCAAAGGTATTTGCTCCTTTTACCGAACCGTCAAAAGTTCCAACCGTTATAGTTGTTATTACACTACTTATGGTTGCTATTTGACAACCTAAAGTTGTTTATATTCAAAATCAACAACTTATGACAAATGTAATTTTAATGTACAGTTTGACCTGAAAGTGTCAGCCGCCGTAAAAACAAAATCTGCAGATATATTTTTGAAATTAAAAATATCATTACTTTCATCAAGAATCTGTATCCTGACAGATGAGGTTCGTCAATTTATTTAAATCAGCTAAACTGTAATCGTTATTTTGAGCCACACTACAAATTCCGGAACATTTCACCGGCAAATTAAGCTTGGGGGTGTACTGATTGCTACAGGGATTGTATTTGGAGATATCGGGACGTCTCCCTTATATACTTTAAATGCGCTTTTTCACTCAGGAGAAATTGTTTCCGAAACCAAAGCATTGGGTATTCTTAGTTGTATTATCTGGACCCTAACGCTACAAACAACCCTCAAATACATCCTGATCACACTTCAGGCAGATAACAACGGCGAGGGAGGTATTTTTTCATTGTACACGCTGATCAGGAGATATTTTGGAAGATGGCTGATTATTCCAGCAATTTTAGGAGGCGCCTTTCTTATCGCCGATGGGATCATTACACCGCCCATATCTGTTGCCTCGGCCATCGAAGGGCTTCAGAAATTCGATCCGGGCCTCAATACAGTGCCTATCGTTATCGCGATTATTATCCTTCTTTTCGTGTTGCAACAGCTCGGAACTCAAAAAATCGGCAAGTTCTTTGGCCCGATTATGCTGATTTGGTTCACATTTATCGGTACAATAGGAATTCTGGCGGTCATGAGCGATCTTTCTGTTTTTAGGGCTATCAACCTATATTATGCCTACGAGCTCCTGGCTCATTTCCCTTCCGGATTTTGGTTGCTGGGCGGTATTTTCCTGTGTACTACCGGTGCAGAGGCTTTGTATAGCGACATGGGGCATGTTGGCAGGAATAATATACGCGTGAGTTGGATCTATATTAAGATCTGCCTGGTGCTGTCCTACGCCGGCCAAACTGCATGGTTAATACATGAAGGAAAGGCCAATGACCTGAGTCCTTTTTATAACATAATTCCTGAGGTCATTTATATTCCCTCGGTCATCCTGGCTTCGATGGCAACAGTAATTGCAAGCCAGGCGCTTATCAGTGGCTGCTTTACCCTTGTCAATGAGGCGATCCGGTTAGGTTTTTGGCCACGGAACAGAGTTGTATTTCCGGGGACGATCAAGGGCCAAATGTATATTCCGTTCTTCAACTGGTTCCTGATGACGGCCTGTATTCTTATGGTGCTACACTTTAGGGAGTCGAAAAATATGGAAGCTGCTTTTGGTCTGTCTGTTACCCTTACGATGCTTATCACCACATTCCTGATAGCACTTTATCTCAGGATACGAAGAGTATCCTACGTGTTTATCGGTATCATTACCTCTGTATTTCTTACCGTTGAAATTTCGTTCCTTGTCGCCAATCTGCAAAAGCTACATGAAGGAGGCTGGATTATGCTGGTAGTTGGAGCTGTTTTATCCGCAACAATGCTGGTATGGTACCGTGGAAAACGGATGCAGGGGCAGCTGATAGCTGCGACTGACATTACACCGATTGTAATACAGAAAATAAAGGATCTTGCTTCAAATACTGCAATCAAAAGTTATGCGACTAACCTTATTTATCTGACATCCATTAACCGTCCCGGTAGTATCGAGAAACGAACGCTTAATTCTATTTTTAAAAGCCCTGCTAAAAGAGCTGATGTGTATTGGTTCTTTCATGTGCATGTTACTGATGAGCCGTATTCCCTGAATTATGAAGTGCATACACTGTCTGAAAACGACGTGTATCACGTCGTTTTGCACATAGGATTCAGGGTCGAACCCAAAGTTGACCTGTTTTTCAGAAAAATAGCCACTGCCCTGATTGATAGTGGGGAACTTAGTTATGAAAAGGCCGAGGAAAAAAGTATGATGCAAAAGATATCGGCGATTACCGGTTTATCGTCGCAAGTTCATTTTTATCTTATGACAATACGCTTCCTTACTGGAAAAACCTGCTCCTTAAGTCCTATTATAACTTAAAGCTACTCGGCGTAAAAGAGGATGTGAATTTTGGCCTGGACAAAAGTAATGTTGTATTTGAGCAGTATCCACTCGTTTATGAAAAAGCAGATGGGTTTAACCTACAAAGGATATAAGCCCTGGAAACAGAAATGACTTCATTGGCGTGGGGAATTTAGGAAGAGAGTTGCCAAGATCATTTCGATGACGATAACGCATGGCTCACTGTTGAACGCTTGCCACAATGGGTGTTGAAGATTTTGTAATGCGGTGTCAATGACTAAGCAAAAAGGCTGCCCTTTGGGAACAGCCTGATCTTCGGGGGTGCCATCGACTTGCATTGGGTTTGGGTTAATTTTAATACCCGAAAGACTTATGTAAAGGTAGCTTGCCCTGTATGGCTAACCTAGATAAAAGGCGACACCCAATATTTTACCTTTTCTCTAACAAACCTGTACTTTTAATCTTCCTTCAATGCCTGTAAGCATCTTGGCAGCGATCTGATCGTGTAGTACCGTAAAAAATTTGAAGTCATCCACCAGGTGCATCTGGTCGGCATAACCAAACTCATGCGTGATTCTATACCAGGAAATATCTGGATGCGCTTCTCTACGGAGCCATGCATTTGTAAATCTTTAAACTCTCGAATACAGGTTAGGCGATACTCTCAAGCTAACTATTACATTTCTTTCGAATTGTCTCATGCTATAAGCACTGCCTCCTGACCCCTGGCTTCCTTATATTAGAAAACTATGTAATTTCAATCGACTTATATTTTCAAGTTGTATTTTTGTCGTCCTCTAAATCGAAAACCGCACTCAATATGAAAAAGTTGCTCAATAGCATCATACCATTACTTTTATTATTTCAACTAGCATTCTCTGTAGTAGCAGAAGGCCAGATTAACATACAAATTGGCTCAGGCACATTATGGAACAATGCTATACCGCTCAATTCTGACGCTTTCTATTCCTACACCCAAGCTATCTACACCCGCGGTGAAATGATCACCGCGGGCGCCACTACTGCTGGGACCATCTCAAAAATCCGATACAAAACAGTTAATATTACCCCTTGCGGCACATGGGATTACTGGACCGTATACATGGGAAACACGACGGTTGACAGTTTTGTTTTGCAGACTGATTGGAGACCTCTAAATACGATGAATAAAGTATTTCAAATGTCACTACCGTTAATTGACGTAAGCCAGGCAAATTCCTGGGTGGAGCTGACGTTGGACACTCCATTTCATTGGAATGGAACAGACAACATTGTGATTGCAGTCGATGAAAACAGACCTATGGGAAACGTCCAGTGGCAATATTGGCAAGGTTACACACCAACAACTACTCCTGGCTACGGCCGCGGCTTGTACTACAGCACGGATTTTTTCAATGTCGATCCCGCGGTCCCACCGGCTGGTCAGGTAGCCTCGAACATTCCACAAATTCAATTTGAATTTACACCCGACGGAACACTACCCGTTACTTTCGGGTCTGTTTCAGCCCGGCTGAACAGTTCTGCCCTTGAGATAAACTGGCAAACACTTTCAGAAAAAAATGTTGACCATTTCGAAGTTATGGTCTCTGCAGATGGCAAACATTTTACCTCTGTGGGACAACTGCCGTCTCAAGCTCCTGATGGTAATTCCTCAGCAAAGCTTGAATATAGCTTCAGTGTTTCATCTATAGATCTAAATGGTAAAATGGGCTTAGCTTCTATCAGCGCTGTACTTATTCTTAGCATTCTGTTGATCGTTACCAATCGACGGAATCGGCGCTGGATCGCCACGCCGCTTATTTTTGTATTTGCAATAATACATTTTTCATGCGTAAAGGATAAGTCAGACGCTACTCTAGAAACGGCAGAGAAAGTCTTTGTAAGAATCGATCAGGTAGACAAGGACGGTGCCAAATCTTCATCGACCATTGTCCAGTCTTATAGGGATTAGGATTTGTGTTAGAGCATACAGAGCCGTCTACAACATTCTCTTTGTTGTGATTATGCTACTTTGTACTGGCACGTGGGCGATACAAGATATGTCTATAGCTCATATTTAAACTTCTAAGCAAAAAGGCTGCCCTTTAGGAACAGCGTGGCTGCCAAGGGTACCGCCCACTTGCATAGGGTTTGGGTTAATACCCGAAAGACTTATGTAAAGATAGCTTGCCCTGTATGGCTAACCTAGATAAAATGCGACACCCAATACTTTACCTTTTCTCTAACAAACCTGTACTTTTAATCTTCCTTCAATGCCTGTAAGCATCTTAGCTGCGACCTGATCACTGATTCCTGTTGGTGTAGTGCCGCAAAAAATTTTGAAGTCATCCACCAAATGCATCTGGTCGGCATATCCAAATTCATGTGTGATTTTATACCAGGAAATATCTGGATGAGCTTCTCTATAGAGCCATGCATTTGTAAATCTTAGAACTCTCGAGTACAGTTTAGGTGACACGCCCAAACTAACTTTTGCCTTCCTTTCGAATTGCCTTATGCTTAAGGATGCAAACGCTGCAACCTTACTGATGGGTAGGTTTCCGTTGCTAGCCGCCAGCATTTCAACAGCTTTATCAAAGGGGTCATCGGCCTGATATCCGGCAGTCGCCCCATTAAGAACTTTTCTATTTTACAAAATACCTCCTGATCATTTTGCGCGAGTAACAGCTGCTCCGATAGCTCTCTTGTTTCTTTGAGAACCAGGTTTAAATCTATTTCTTTAGCAAACTCTTGCATAGGTATCCCAAGTAGCCTATAAAGCCCGCCAGGTTTGAATGTAATACCCGCCACCCGGCGATAAGGTCCCAGGTCTATGATATTATTTTCCAATCGTGGGCCAACCACGAAATTTTCAGGATAAACCCTAAAATCTGAAGCCTCGTTTTGCTTTACCATTAGATGCCCGCCACCGATTACAAAGTAAATTCGAGTAGTTACTGACCATGGATATTTTAGGATCGCAGGAAGTGATAAACTCTTTAGATCGACATCTATAATAAAAATAGATTCCACCCAATCGCACAAGCTGGCGGACACGGGCAAGATCGTATAAGTATAGGGTTGCATAAGCCACACGTTTGGTGCAATAAAATTATTGGCTTGTGCAATGCTTTAAAAATTTCTAAGATATTATTAACATAGTTAGATAGCAACCAACAATAGTGCAATGTTCTTACTGAACAGAGCATGATATTGTTGTACTGTTTCTTGCTTTAATAAAAAGCAATACTCGTGTAATATTATTCGAGAACCGCCTGGATGATTTTTGAATAATTTATCTTCCCGTCAATATCTTGCTGAGCAACACGAATGAATATCTTCGACGAGGTGGTAAGCGTTTCGCGACCATTATCTTTATTGCACCCTACAAAAATTGCTATACCCGTCACTGCCAAAAACAAAATGCTATAGTTTTTTCTTCTGCTTCTTACTAATATCAGCAACGTTGCCAGTCCCACAACAGAAAAAGTGATTTGAGAAAGATCAATTTCGAGTTTATAAGACAAGGGGATGGAAGAATTTCCGTTGGTAGCTTTTGATGACAGAGTGCCTATACTGATCCAGTCATTGCCATCTGAAGAAGCCTCTACAGCATATTCTTTGCAATTCGTTTCTGAAGTTGTCTTCCATTGCACAGACAGCCTGTTGTATTTGGCAACCGCGCTAATTTCGTCAAAGGTCACCGGAAGTACAACGTTACCGCTGTTTGAAGGCAGTGAGTAGGCTGTAGAGGCGCTGTTTGTCTCCCAGTTGGACGCGGTGTAAATAGTTGCCCTGGCGACAGCAGGATCAGTACTGATTCTTACTGTAGATTTTAAGCGCATACAATAACCTGAGCCATTGGGAGGCAGCACTGCAAAAGCATAATTCCTGTTTCCATTCAGGGAGTTGTTTAGTACGTTGGGAAGAGACGATGCCGTGGGAGAAAGGTCACAGTTGTTAAGTGTGGTCACCCAGCCGCTTGGGCTAGCGCAGATTCCACCAAGAAGTGTAGGAACAGCTAAGCTACCGGTGAAAGCAAAAACAGATTCACCAGGAGACGCCAGCGTAATATAGTTAGTGCCGGAGTTAAATGTCGCTTGAGTTCCGGCAGCAGTACCAACATTGGATTTAGGACTTGTCACGCAACGAACAACTATTTGAGTTCCATATGGCAGCGTACTATTTGCTTGCCATCTAACCACGCCGTCGGTTAAAGCGCCTGAAGGAGTGGTGCAACCACCAGGATTGGCGCTTTGAAAAGCCTGGGCATCTGTCCGCCATCCAAAATCCGTAAAAAGATAGTAGTACCGGCGGTTACCTGCTTCAATAATATGAAGCAAAATTCACGGTTACTTTCGCTTTGAGGTGTATTTACAAAATCGTTGGTGGTGTTTGAAGCCGAATTGACACCAGTAAAAGCAATATCTCCTGCAACAAGTGTTGTTTGCGCATTTAACTTTAACAGCATGAGACAGCCTAATAACGGTAGCATTAGTTTTTCAATCATCGTACATTTAATTTTAGAGGTATAGGGAGTTTTATGAGTTTCGAACATTTGATCTCGTTCAACTCATAATTGTTTGTGGGTTAAATTGGTATTTTTTACTTTTTTGTTCCAATACCAAGAAATTGTAAAAGACCATCTCATGTGTTCTCTGTTGGCTAATGAAAAGCCGGTTAATATGCATATGTAGAAGATCAGCTAGTATTTTTGGCCTTATTAATGCTGGGTAACTGAATAAAGTATCGATAAGCGATTGTTTCAATTGTTTATGAGAGGAAGTACTTATTAGGCTGAGCGAGGGAGATGGCTCCTGTCTAAAAGATCTAAAATCGTTGTTGATAGCCTTAAACTGCTCTCCTTTTACGTAATGCTCCTTATTGTAATTCTCCGCCATTTTTGACACCATGTGGTCTAAGGCTACGCTTTCAATAGCACCGCTGCTTTCAACACTATGATATAGATCCACACAAAGCCTGTAGCGCACGTTACTTGATAACATCTCTCCTATCGCACTAATGGCAAATTCGCTGTCAACATGAAAATGCGATTCAACGTTTTCCATTTGCTCAGGATAGTAGCGGTGCACTTCCGGTCGGTAAATACAGAGCTTCATGTCCGCAACAATGCCACTTTCCAATTCCGCTTGTAGTACATGGCTCAACGCATTGATTAGGTCGGACGAAACGGAGGTATTTTTTACGTTTAGCCGTAACCTGATATGCGGACCTCCTTCATCATAGCGTATAAAGAACCACTTATGTAAATATTGTCGCGTGCGGTCTATATAACCCGCCTTGTCCAATATCTGATCCGAACGATATACTGGGCAGAAAATCTGAAAATACAGCCATTCATTTCCCAAAGACAGTACGCGGCTTTTTGCTATAGCCGGGAATCGTTCCTGGACTATTGTAAGTGGTGCAACTATTCGTTCTTGATGTTGCAGGGTTACCACTACTTGCGGTAAATACACGGCACCATTTGTATCCTGAACAATACCCTTTTTTGGAAGTGTTGTCTCCTCGACTAGTACATCAGTTTCTTTTAAGCAAGTATTGACTAATATTCCGAGGTCGTCCATCGCGTTTATCTCGAGGCAAAGTGTTTGATCTCCTTTACCAGTTTTAATATGCGTGGTTTGAACCCGAAGAGAAAGCCAGGATTGAAGAAAATAGGTTCGTTCTCCTTTATCTAAAGCCCGCAGCTCCTTCACCGGTAAGCGCCAGGTCGCAGGAGAAACGATAATATTCTTATACTGAATACGTGGATAGAACTGCAGGCCGTTCAGAAAATTGGGTAACTTAAATGTGAGGTTTGTTTGTATGCCCTGATTCTGTATATCCATGAAGAGCCGGAACACTGAGAGATCGGAGCGGCGATAGTTGTAAGCACTTGCCATCCTAGGCAAAAGCCGCTTATTAAGTGACCGGGACCGCAAAACTACTTTATCCATTTGCACAGACACATAAATATCTGTAAGAGAAAGCGGTTGAGGTGATGTATCGTAATTCAGAATATTAAGCTGAAGGTCATAAATCACCGGGCGTCGGTTCACATTATCAACCTTACCTTCTTTACTGTAGCCCACGTCAAAAAATAGCACGTTTGGATTGGCTGCCTGTTCGTCAGCGGCAATTTTGTGGCAATAGTTTTCAATCTCTGGGACAGCGAGCGCAAACCGGCCGGACATACTTGTTGCACTAGCACCTCCGATCATATCAAGCCATAGTAAATCGTCAGTCACTGTACAGGTAGCGGCAATACTGTTGGGTAAGTCTTGGATGCCGCCTATATCAGCTTTCAGCGCTTCGATGTCTATTACATAGCTACCGACGTGTTCCAGTAGCTTTCTAAAAAGCTGCTCTTTTAATGGAGCGTTAATGTCCACTACTTTTTCCGGGGTAAGACCAACCAGCGTTTCAAGATGGCTAGCATCTATGGCCTGCTCCTGATCGCCGTAGCCCACTCCTATTTCCGGGTCCAAAGCCAGCATGATCGGTATTTCTGCTTGCTCAAAGCGACGAAGAAATGCATTCTTAAAATTTGATAACTCCGGCGGCTCGTGAACCGGCATTATGCGCGACAAGATGCCTGCAAGGTCGGGAAGGTTACAAAATATTTTCTTGTTGAAACCGCCCTCAATTATTTTCCGCTCAGCTATAAGGTAACTATTTTCCCGTTGATGGGCTACATGACGTATCCGCTGAAAATAATCCGTCCCAATAATATTACTATGCTGAGAAGTAAGCAGCAGTTGAATATCTATTAGTGCAGGAACCAGTTCATCAAGCAAATTTGAATCTACTGTTTGGGATAGACGAATCTGTAATTGATCAGGTGTAATAGGCGTGGCACAGTTCTGTAAAATGATTTCTATATCCCTTTGGTAATCTATCGCAGCAAGTTGTAGATCGCTTTCGCGGCGTTGAAGAAATCTAATTTCGTCCTGCACAACGTAGTAACTACTATTTGTAAAAAGGCAAATGCCACTTAGGCTATAAACGTTTGCTACATCTATGTTTTTACTTTCTGACCAATCAGGATAAGCATGGATCACTAGCTCTTCACTTACTGAAACCGGGTTTTCCTTGTCACACACAGTTGCTAAGCTTACTGCCGCAAAAGCGCCAAAAGGTGTACATCTGTAACAGCTTCTATTAAAATACTTTTGTGCTGAAAAGTGGATTTTACTATCTGCCGCTAAAAGATCCTCGTAGCTCATGCCTTTTATGACCTGATAGAAATCAGGTGACGCATCAGATATAAGCTGTTTCAGTGTATGCCAATGATTTTTAAACGACCCATCTACCGGAAATCTGGGGGTACGCAGAATGATCTTTTCGTTTATTTTGAGCATTATCATGGTAAAAATTACCATCGCAGCACAAAAATTCGAAAAATTATTCGTGAAACATTGTAATTATAGCGTGAAACACCTACAATATAACAAAAGAACTCCGGCGGTTCAAATGGTAAGTTTAACAGTCTTAATTATAAATTTGGAGTAACAAAAATTACAAAGACTTTGAAGGGCCAGGATTGGCGGATAAGCCGGGCATTTCAACGATGCCATAGTATCGAATAGCTTGTTGTTTTAAAGGATTGGCACTCCACTCTTCCCATTCTCCAGTATAAGGGTTGTAACCACATTTGAGTGGCTTGCTAAAATCATCTTGGGGTTTTCCAGGTAAGCACGACAATCAGTACAAACATACCGAAACTCGCAATCACGACATATATCTACTTCATCTTTGGCAATGTGCCAGACTCGCTGAAAATCTAATTGGTGCACAATTTCGGCCAAAGTAATATTGCTGACGTGTCCAAAACTTTGAGTCATTGATGGACAATTTTTGATATTCCCTTCCAGGTCAATTCCTATCTTACGGTTTAAACAACTGTTGTAATGATGCGCCTCAGAAACCGGTTCCATCAAAGATGTGAAATAATCCGGGTGAATAACGCCGCAACAATGAGCACCACTAATCTGCATACCGACAAATTTGATCGGCGTCAGTAACATGTTAGAGGTAATTTCTTTTGAATCAGGGCTATCGTGTAAGATGATAGAAGTGATCCTGGGATGGTGATCACAAAGCTGTTGCCATGCTTGTTCAGAAACATCGGGGGCAAATCGAGTAACAATGCCGATAGAGTTGAAAACAGATTCAGTAGTCGCATTTAACAGGTCAGAAAAAATGATTGGATTCAAACATTCATAAGAACGAATTTCAATTTTTCTGCACCCCAACTCATCTAACTGACATAATACCTTTTTTACGTCATAGGCAACTGGAAGCCTGATATCAAGAATGGCATTTGTAATGCAGGACGGGTTATGCCATTGCAAAGACAACGCCGGAAAGGATTTGGGCGACTTAGTAAAAAAATCAATTCTTGCTCTACTAAAAATGAGAAATACTCATTTATTACCTCGCAATGCTCTTCTCCATAATAAGTCCTAACGTCCTCAATTGTGCTAAAGTTCGGGTCTTGCAAAATTTCACATAAGATGTTAGGGATTGGATACACCTGATTACGCTGCAAGTCACAAATTGTACTTCTCGCATATCCTTTCACAAGGATGCAATTGGCATATAGCCTATATGGTACATTATCCATCATAAAGTTAAAATAATCTTGAAATGGGTTTCTGAGGTGGCTCAACAAGCGCTTGTGTGCTTTGGTACCGCTTTATGCGAATATGCTTGTCAGAAAAGACGACAAATTTTTTCTATAGGATTGAAAAGATGAAATGATATAGGAACCCATTTCATTACCTCCTCAGATACCAGATCTTTCATTTTCATAGATATTCAGCTATTTGCTTTTCGATATAAAAGTTGCCAGCCAACGACAAAAAACCGTACTGACCATAAGGGTTGACTTCCAAAAACACAAATTCTCCATCTGGTGTACAGATCAAGTCAAAAGAACCATAGTTGAGGTTTAGCCTCTCAAGCATTGCCCGCAATTGTGATTTGATGATCTCTGGCAGTTCAAAAGGGACTTGCCTGTTGGGCTTTTGAGCGTCTATGCCACGTCCATCAATCATCGTTTTATCATTGCCCTGGGTAAAAGTGGCTATACCATAGAGCATTTCCCCGAAAACGAACACTCTGAGCTCAAATTGTTTAGGGACAAGTTGTTGCACCAATGACGGGAAAAACAGCTCCCCGCACTTATTGAGCAAATCATCGGTTACTTCTTCGGTTTTCTGCCCGCTAATGAGCAAATCCTTAGTGTTAATTGAAATTCCCTGATGCATCGACTTGGTAATCATTCGTCCCCATTTGCTTTTTAGTTGGCGTAGAACAGCCTTACTCGATACTATCTCGGTATTGGGTACCCGTAACCCCAATTGCTTCGCAACTCGCAAAGCAATCAATTTATTGACTGCTGAATTAGAAAACGGATTATTGCCGAAGCACTTGTCCACGCTGTTATTCAACATTGCTTCTATAAATGTTGCTGCCTGGGCAGTCAAGTGTTCTCGCAGTTGCGAATCTAATTCAGGATCTTGACTAAGCAGGATGGGAATTAAGTTCGACCTGCCGTTAAAGTAGCACGATTGAAATTCTCGTTGGTGAATATTCTCTCCTTTAGTTACCGCCTTGGCGGAAATCGAAGCGTTCCAGTTTGCAAGCTCCTGAACATTGTTTACCCGGAAAAACTTCTTGTTATAATGAACTAGCCATTGAATAATATCAATTGTTGTTTCGTCCCTGGCTCTTGTGTGTATAAAGATCATGGGCTGTCAGGCAAAATATTCTTGATGACGAGAGTATTGATTTTTAAAAACTCATCCACATATTGCTGTGGTTCATTTGGAGCGCGCTGCTGGGTCAAAAAGACACTGAATAGAAAACAATTAGCTTGGCTCGGGATAGCAGACTTGATTCTAATGAGCTCATCTTCGAGACTGTTTAAACCTAATTGCCTTCTGATGTCATTTGCGATATCCCTAGAAATTTGGGTGCCACCGTACAAATTTTTGCCAAACAGTGTATAGTAGTGGGCTGCCTGTTCCTGCTGGAAATGAAGCCTTTCCACCATCAAGTCCACTGCCTGTTCCGGTTTGAGTTTTCCCTCGTTTACGCCCTTTTGATAGAACAGTCGAGTAAAAATGCTGTCTAAATGCACATTAACCAATATGGGTCTCCTGTACATCAACCTGAAAAAGACTGGCTTGGCATCCAACAATGTATCGTTTGTAATAGCTACCCCAAATTGTTCTTCGGAGGGGAAACTGTTTTCTTCCAGGTAGGCAAGTATAATTTTTGCCAAAGAATCACTCGTCCATTTCAATTCCTTCAGTGCTGCCGGGTGTTGCCCCTTGTTATAATACTCTTTATATACTGCATCGCTTTTTTCTAATAATCCGGACATAAACTGTAGACTTTGTTGGTTACGTCTTAGAAATCCAGTCCGCCGTATTTCTGCTTCCTTTATGAATTGCGACCATCTATCACTACGCTTTAGGTGACTATAACAAGCTTTTTTTCAAAAAAATCAGGAGCAACACCTTTGTCGGCAAGTAGCAAGCAATAGGCCATAGATTTTTCCGGCTCATTTAATTGAGCTGCGCAAATCGATGCGTTGTACAAATCCTGAGCTAATGGCGTATTTTGTATACTAAATGCCGAATCATAGAGCCTGGCTGCATCTTTATAATGCCCATTTGCAAGAAAGAACTCTGCCGAGTTCACAATCTTTAAATAACTGTTTTGGGGTGCGAACCAACAGAGCGATGAAAACAAAAGGGGAGTATCATATTTTGAAAAGTTTATTCGAAAATGAAGTCAGGTTTCCTTACAGTGTTTTATCTGGTCGATAACGATCTGTAATGTTGACAGGTAAACTCGTTCAGACTCTTCATTGACAAAGCTGCCATAGACCGATATTGGAGCGTAAATTGCAAACTTGCTTTTTTATTTTCTAGTTTATACTTTAGCTTCCGCTCAAAATCTGCAAGGCTTGACATACCTATTCTTTTCCGTGCAGCTTCTATTTTATCAAAACTTAGAAAGGGCTTCGTTTCACGGTAAAGTGTACACTTGTATTGATATATATATGAGAGGAACCAAAAAATTTGTTGAATCCGCTCCGACAAAGTCATGCATCCTTGCGTAGTAATCCGGTTTAATAATTTTGTTCCTTAGAGCCATCCGTAGTACTGGGTTAAATAGTGTGTCTCCAACCATTCTAGCTTCGTAGTTATGGATGATGATCACATCAAAAGGAAGACCAATCCTCAAAACGGTATCGTCTTCAACATAGGCTCCGATCTTGTCTTCTGAAAGAAAACCATAGGTATCGAACAATTTGCTGAGATGTCTACTGATCGTGTCGTAGGTCAAGTCCATTATTAAGCGCTTTTGCTTATCCATTCCTGAATTTCTCCATTCATGGTTAACATGTTGATCTTTTTCTACGAGGCTATCAAGTAACCGTCGAATAGCACCATATTTAATAGCCTGGTCGTTTTTGACCTGTGCTGCCTTTGATAACAGTTTTGTCCAATTTTTATTGCCTTTAAGGCTTTGATAAACCGATTTTTTCAGAAAGAAATTTGCTCCCACGCCTTTTTCACCCAATTCCATACATAGCCGCATGGCAACTTTAGTCTTACCGGTTTCAATTGCACATACAGAGGCATTATATAGGTCGTGGCTAAAGTGAAATTGGTGCTCTCGGAATGCGAGCATATACAGTTCTAGTGCTTTTTGATAGTTGCTGTCAACAATTCTCAGTTCGGCCTGATTGACCAACGAGTCATATCGACAAAAAGCGTTTATAGGACTCACCATAAAACATAACAGGGAGAACAGAATGAGTATATAGCGTCGAATAGCCATTCGTTAAATTGAAAGTTTAAATTAGCAGCTGGGTCATTTACCCAGCTGCTGGTTACGCAAGTGAGTTGATCGATATTAGCTTGGAACCCAATCCGTGGTGCAGTATTCGAGGCCGGTGTAGCATTCACCGGCATCTGAGAAGTCATCGGAACTCCAACTTTTCAACTTTTGCTGTTGATACCGCACACCATCCACGATTTTGTACTCGGTCATAAGCACCTTTGTACCACCAGGTGTAGAACGTCCACCCAGCACAAGATTCATCTTTTGTTTGTTAAGGGGAATGAATTTCGACTCATTTATCGACTCAAACCCGATTTCTTGGTTACGTTTCATTGTTTAAGAATTTAATTTTTTGTTGACAGTTTAATTTTTTAGTACCAACCTCCATAACTTATACCTAAACCATAGCGGCAGGTTACATCGCCATCGACTTCGTCCGTAGTCCAGGTATTGTAAATGGCTCTTGTCATTGTCATCATTTGCCCGGGGGCATCAGGGTTCGGAACCTGCTTTTCTTCGAATTTCCCGGAAGGCTCGCTACCTGCGCCGGTTTGTCTTCCACCTAATACTTGCGCCATTGTTTTCAATTTGAGTGGAGCAAATCTTTGAGTTTTTAATGACTCGAATTGTTTTCTCATGTCTAAAAAAGAGTTTGGCTTCTCATTTTGGTAAGTATTTACAACGCTGTGAAGCCGTTTGGTCAGCGCACACCGTATTTATTCAGGTTAGAGGTGCTTTTCCTGTTTGTATTCGGCCGAAATACAGTTTCGTGCATCAATTGAGCTATAGAGGTATTGTTGCAAATATTATATTCCTTTTTGAGATTATTTACAGGTAAAAACCTTTAAGTTTTTATGGTATTTTGATAAGTCAGTTAACTTAAAGAGAAGAAAATTCTCCCTTCATGTGAAGGGAGAGATTTTCAGCAACCAAACATAAACACCCAAACCACCATGAAAAAGCTATGTGAATTGCTTCCGCTATCTAAAAAAGCAGGATACAACAAATCAGTTTATAACAAGGCAAACCTTATGTCAGACCAATGACTTATGGGCACAAAAAAGCATCGTGGGCGCTTGTCACATCACTTGTACCTAGGGCTGTCGAAGGCCTTGCACACAAGCAACGCTAAAACGCCCACGATGCTATCGTGGACGTTTAGCTTGTTACTCGGCTGTGTGCTTTTGAATTTCGACATTTTAGGCACAGCTTCGTATAGCTAAACGCTAACAGAATATATAGTTTGAAGTAGCGGACTGCTACCTCGCAAACATAAATCTTAAAATCAGGCTACCCAAAAGGCATTTATCCGTATTACTGATAAACAGGTTTCCTTTGCCCTTGGGATACAGCGCAAAAGTGGAGAAACTTTTTTATTTGCCGGCCATAAAGACCATTGAATATACCAGGTAAAAACCAGGGGTTTTGTGTTGTCATTTCAAACGATGATTAATACCGGACCTAATCACTTGGATAACTGCAGGCATCAGTTCGGATTGAACATCCAATTGCCAGGTATAGTGCAAGTTTTTTAAGGGATTGGCGGCATCATAAAGATCACCACCTGTACATTGAACAGTGAAAAGTCCACTATCGGTTATAGTACAGGAATCAACTTGAAAACGCATCGAGGGTTCGGGGAAGCGCCGGATGAGGAAATTACCATGTTTACGGCTCAACGTGAGCAGTAGTCGCTTGTCTTCTGCTATATTGATTAATCTCATATTGAGCCCATCCTTTTCCAAAAGAATTTCAATTGTGTCTTTTCTCATATTATCGGCCCTGAATCCATTTCGTATACCCGCTGGATAAGGGCAATTAATTTGTCTGACCCTTCATAAACAGGATAGATAGCAATATGCTCCTCCTGATTGCTACTGTTGTGCACCAGTTTCAGCACAGAGCCATGCACAGATATTCTTTTCAAAGGGGTTAAGGTACTATTGACAAGTGGGGTTGCATTGATCCACAGGTTTCCTTTATGGAAATAGAAAGCTTCGCCATACACGATCATTAGATTTCCGGATTGTGGATCAATTTCGATCACGACCAGGTTAGCTTTTCGCTTTATTTTTTGGCACCTGGAGCGGAAGTATTCTTCATATTTTCTTATTAGGCTTTATGTTATCGTGCCAGTTTTCCGCAATAATCAGACCAATAGTTTTCATAGGACAGAGCATGTAGTGTTAAACCAACGGTATGCCAATATAGGCGACGCTTTGGTGACAGGTGTTTTGAGATTATTAAATGCGAACTTGAAACACAAGCCTATAACACCCTGTTGCATTGTATGTGGCTATAAACGAAAACGCCCGGCATTTTAAAAGCCGGGCGATCCTTTGTAATGGGTTAGTAAGTATAGTAACAAAGCTAAGGTTTGTTGTCCACTCGGTATCTTATTTCTCAGGCTCATAAGTGCCCTATTCCATCTACAGTTCGTTTAATCTATTTCTCAAACTACTCGCATAAGTTGGGCCAATATCGAGCACAATATCATTTGATAGAATAACCTGGTTGAAAACAATACGGGAAACGAATTTGAGGTTGATGATATGAGATTTGTGTATGCGAACAAACTCAGAACCTGGCAACAACATTTCAAAGTTACTGAGTGTGTTGTTAACCATCAAAGGCTTCGCATTTGTGGTGTAAAGCAGCACGTACTTATTGCTGGCTTTGAGCCAGATCAAATCCATCAGAAACACCTGGTAACTATGGTTGCTGTCGCACCGAACAAATACAGAGTCGGGCCTCCGGTGACTAAGTTCATTATTGCCTAGCCACCTTCTAGCGCGCTCTATTGCCTTTAAAAACTTATCTGACCGGACCGGCTTGCTGAGGTAGCCTACAGCGCCCAAATCGATTGCATCTGAAGCATAGTCAACATGAGCCGTAACAAATATGACGACTGCACGGTCACCTACGCGCTCTGCCACCTCTATCCCATCCATGTCCGGCATGTCTATGTCGAGGAAAACAATGTCCGTCTGCACCGTCCCGGACACTATCTTCCTCACACCGGAAACTGCATCCATGTCACTCCCCACCAATTCCAAGCCAGGTGTAGCGGCAATGTGATGTGACAGGTTTACTATAGCATGTTCCTGGTCATCGATAATATAGCATCGCATAATCTAAAGTTGAATGGTAAGGGAAACCGTATAATCCGTATCCTTATCAACGGTGGTTAAACTATGTTTCCCGGGATAATAGTAGTTGAGTATATACCGCACGCTGTCCAAGCCTATTCCATTTCCTGGAAAAGTCTTTCTCTTCTTTTGGTTCCACGTATTTAGGTGTAGAGTTCCTGAATCAATTTTGATATCGATAGTTGCGGGAGACTCAGGGTCATTTAGCTTCCCATATTTGAAAAGATTTTCGATTACCGGCATTAGTAGCGATGGCGGCAGTAACAATTCATCGTCTCCTAGCTCTACCTTACTTGTTGCACGAAGGCTTTGGCTATTATTATGTATCAGGCGTTGTAAGGCGATCAGGTTGTCAATTTGTGACAGCGATCTACTTACAGGCACCTTCTCTACCGTTTGCGTATTGATCATTAAGGGTTCCAACACCTCAGAAATCAATACTATGGCTTCGGTCATTTGGGGCGCGTATTTGCGGCTTTGAGCCTCCAGGTAGCTTAAGGCGTTGTGAAGGGTGTGAGGATTGAGCTGCATTTGAACTAGTAGGCTCTCCACCCTACTTCTTTCTGCTTTAGCTGCAAGTAACTCCATTTGTAATTGCTTCCGCTCTAGCGCCCGTTGACCTATATGGTGCAACGCGGCGACAACTAATGTAATGCCCAGCACATACTCCAAACGCCAGGCCGTTAAAACCAATCGGTCGGCGGAGAACACAAAGCTTAAGAAACCCTCATGAACCGACTGTCGAAAAGCAAGAAAGCAGCGCAATAGGTGATGCACCACAACTAACGTTAACATGCGGCTGAAAAATTGCAATTTTCGGGATGAATCGAATGCTAACGGCGCTATCCATGCAAGATTCGCAAAGAACGTAAGAGCCTCCAAGGCATAAGTGCAATATCCTCGGATTGTTGGAGGATAATCGCTGTAGAATAGCAGTCCCATTTCCTGGATAAACAGTATTATGAGAAAAATAGACGGAAGTATCCACTGGCTGACGATCTTAAATCGATGTATACTGTACGAAAACATAACTAAGGCTTAGTGTCCAGGGATCGTATCGAACGTTTCACACCATCTCAAGGACGTTTTACGAATTGGAAATCGGTTATCTGAATTGAGTTGTTATTTTCAATAAATATTCAACAGTTGACTTAGTAACATTAAAACTATCAATCATGAAAAAGCAAGATCAATTAAAGCGCGTGCGCTCTACGTATTTGTATCTTCAAAAAGGTAAAAAATTTAGCTGCTTCAGCCACAGAACCGACAGTGTACACCATCTCCAGGGCAAGTAGTTGCTGTTAGCCGTATCAACAAGCAGGTGTCATCAAAGAGCACCTGTTTGTTTCCTTAACGAAATTTCTTTCACACCATCAAACGGTAGGTTTGCACCCTGGTTTTAAGGTTTCACGAAAAAGATTTGGAAGTCGCTTAAGCCGGTCTATACCTTAGCCCTCGTTGGCACACCAGTAGAGACATTAGAAGCAAAGTATAGAATAAACCTATGGAAGATCGTCTGGACGAAAGAATTTAAGTAAAGGTTTCATAGCATTTTGTTTGGTGCTTACAATTTAACAAATAATATATTAAAATACAAGCCGCGCACTCCAAACTAATGTATCCATCGCCTAAAATACCTATTGCTACCATGTTACCTACCAGTGCAGGGATTGCACCACTGTGGATTTACCTGATTGAAACCCATTCTGTTTAACTAAACTCCGTGCATGGCGCGGATGGCACCCAAACTCACTTATTTTTTAACTCCCAAACATTTAAACCTATGAAAAAGTAATCTTTTCCGCAGCCCTGATGATGGGCCTCGCTGTTGTTTCTTTTGCTGGCAATCCAAAAGCTGGCAAAGCAGAGCCTAGCACGGCGACCACCAAGACAACAACAGCCGTACTTAAATGGTTTCACTTTACCGGTGATGCCAGTAACCCAAGCGAGCTATCTGATCCCAGTCTTTACGAGGAGGAAACTACACCTACCTGTCCCAGCGCCGACAACACTTATCGCTGCGATATACAAATCCTGAATGATGAGAATAATCCTGATCAGCCGGATTTGAGCCAACCTGTTCAGGACATTCGCAGGCGTGCTACTGCTCAGGATTAATTTGCACTAGGAGGCCTTTCGCTATCGAGGGGTCTCCTGTTTTTATCTCCAATTACTAGCATCGGAATTTCTCCCTCTCGTTCTTTAACTGCAAGCCCGTATTTTGTGAGCTCTTTATTTATTGCATTTCTCCCCTGAAGCGCCTCCATCGTTATAGATATGTCAACCGGAAAATTAATATTGGAATTGTTAACAAAAGGTAGCTGCTCAATATCTGCCAAGCTATATAAGATTTGCTTTAATAGAGATTGAATCCCATCATTGGTAATTGATAGGCGACCTTGGCTTATTAATGTTTTCGATTTACCGCCCCGAGTCAACAAAGAATCCAATGGTCCAATTCTTTCTAAGCTTAGATATTTCGTGTGCCTATTCTCTATTGATACTGTATAGGGCAAAGCAGACATGATGTCCATCTCCATGCGTTTACTAATTTCTTCGTTTCCGGTATTGGCTGCTTTTAGCTCGTAGCTGAAAAGGTTCTCCTGCCTCCACTGCGGAATTAGTTCTTGATCCACTGGAGGAAAGAGTATATCAGGCCGCGCTACCTCTACTTTTAATCTTGCATTGCTCTTTAGCTCAAATATACCTACCGGAAACCCGTACAGCCTCTCATTAAAACAGTATTGGATTAGGGTCAACGCGGACATGTTCAGAAGTTTTATTCCGTTAGGCAGTCTCGCGTTCGGTCCGTACAGCAACCTATATCCACCTGCCATTGTAAGGTTTGATGTTCCTTTCAGTAACAGCGAGTAGCTAATAGATAATGAATCAACGATGTTAAAGGGAGTAGCCAGTAAGGCTTGATCATTGTTGAAATAGCCATATTCAGCTTTCTTAACAATGGCAGAGTAATCGCCTTTCAGCGCCTTTCTAATATTGTTAGCTGATGCGCTTTGATGGTGTGCAGGGGAAATGTAGGTGCCAGCTGTATTAATCCAAACATGATGGGGCTGGCTTTCGTGTGGAAAAAGCTTTATAAGCTGATCATTACCGGTAACTACCTCCAGGTTGGGTATTTTTATTTTAAGGCGGTTGAAAATTTTTTCTACCTGGTCTGCTGTATCACTTGTAACTAAAAGGACTTTTAGTTGGTCACCAAATTGCGCTTGCAAAGAGTCTAAATGCCCCATGCCAGCAAGACAAGCTGTACAATACACACCCCAAAAGTCAAGCAACAGCAGCTTGCCCCGATACTCCGAAAGTTTTACTTTCTTTCCCGGTTGCTTGTAAAAATTAACGATGGTCAGGTCCGGCACCGTCGCACCTATGGGCAAAGGAGACAGTGTTTCCTGTGCCTCCACGACCTTGATAATACTGCACATAACCACCGCCATTATCCAGCCTTTCCGCCAAACATTAAACTTTTTAATAGCCTTCATTTTGTGTGAGATTTACATTTTTCAATATTTGGGTTAATGGAATGGGGTAAAGGACCGCGGTTGGCTTCCAACTCGGCTTAAGTGGCGCTAATATCTCACCAGCTTTTCCGGTTCGCTTCAGATCGAACCATCGATGTCCCCACTCGCAAAGAGAGTTCTACACGCCTTTCCTGTTGAATACGTGAGAGAATTTCTGTTTTACTTATATCTCCTAATACATTTAAGCCGGCCCTGTTTCTTATTGCGTTAAGATCAGATAACGCACCAGATAAATTTTCCATTTCTGCCCTTGCCTCTGCACGGATAAGGTACATCTCCGCCAACCGGACCATCATCTCGTGCTCGGTAATAGTTGCATTACTACGAACTTTGTACTTAAACGGGTAAAAAATAGTTTCGCTACGGTAAACGCGCGAGGTGATCCACGATGTTTTTCTACGGTCATTTGTTTCAAAGCTGGCATTTAGTTGCGGTGTAACCAGGTAGGTGGGTGCGCTCGCTGTAGATGCGGGAAGAATAAGATTTGCATCGTACGTGTTGATGTTCGGTTGCGTAGGTGCCAGCTGCCAGATGGCCTCCTTGCTCCCTGCCAGAAACACCTGGTTAAGATCGGAGAGTAATGAATAGTTAGCGTTGACTACTACAGAATCAGCCCATCGGCCCGCTTCTGCCCACTGTTTGTTGTATAAGCATACGCGGCTTAGTAAAGCCCTTGCAGCAGCCCTGTTAGGCCTTGCCCTGGCTGCGCTAGGGTATTCATCGGTAAGAAGGCTGTTTGATGCTATCAGGTCGGATTTGATGGAATCCCAGACAGTAGTAACCGGTGCGCGAGGCTGTCTGCTGTTGAAATCATAGTCCGTGCCGGTTATCATCGGTACGCTACCAAAAAGGTTCACTAAATTAAAATAGATGAAAGCGCGTACCAATTTTGCCTCACCCAGCACCCTGTTTTTTATTGCCGGGGATAGCGCGGTTGATTTCTCTGCGCCCTCGATGCAACTGTTGGCCCCATAGATTAAGTTGTAAGCCTGGTTCCAAAACCATGTTTCCAAGCCGAAAGACGAAGGCGTAAGCCGGTTATACCGAAAATCATCCCTGTCTGTTACTGTAAAATAGTAAAGTTCGTCTGCCGACAGTCCGCCCACCAGTGACACAGCAGTCGTCGAAATGCCGACGGAGCTGGCGCTCATTTTGCTGTATAAGCCGTTGAGTGTTGCTATTGCTGTTTCATCGTTATTAAAAGCGTTACTGCTTACAATTAAATGCGGCGGTGTACCCACATCTATCCACTTTGTGCAGGAAAAACAAAGGGTTAACAGGACTGCTACAACGACGGATACTATATTCCTCATTTTGATTTCTATATTTTTAGAATTGAACTTTTATGCCAGCCGCTATCACGCGTAGAGGCGGTAGAATAAATCGTGATTGTGTTTCTGGGTCGGGACCTTCGTAATTGGTTATTGTGAGTAGGTTTTGGGCCTCTACGTATACGTTGCCAGACCGCAGGTGCACATGCTGTAGCAGATCCTTTGGAAGCTGGTACGATAGCGAGAGATTTTTTAATCGGATAAAGGAGGCGTCGGTTAGTACCGCGGACGAACTTGCTGTAAAAAATACATGTTGTAGAGTTCGCTGCCGCCCTGCGATGTTAGTTTTGCGTAGGGAGTCACATCGCCCGGTTTGCGCCAATGACCTAAAACTTCTTTGGGCTGGTTGCCACCAACTCCTAAAGCGCTACTATTTCCATAAACCGGATGTCTACCTAACTGTTTAGTAAATTGAAAGAGAAAGTCAAGCGAAACCCCTTTGAACCTTACGGTATTTTGAAAACCTCCATAAAACGAAGGGTCAAAATTACCGACGACAATATAATCATTGATGGTGTAGCTGCCATTGCCATCCTTATCCCATAGTTTGTAAATACCCGTTGCGGGATCTACCCCCTGAAATTGGTAACCGAGAAAAACAGATAGCGGTTCATTGATTCTATAGGTTGCCGCCTGGCTGGAAGACTCAAGCCCTGGGAAACTAATAAGTGCGTTCTTAGGAGCGGTGAAATTTAGAGATGTGCTCCAAATCAGATTTTTTGATCGTAGGTTTTCAGTTTTTAACTCAATTTCCCACCCGGTATTTTGCACCACTCCTGGAAAGTTCTGCAGCACCAGTTGAAACCCTGTTTGTGACGGTAGGGTATATGAAACCAACTGGTTTACACTGCGGTTTTTAAACCTCGCAACCGAAACATAGATCCGATCTTTTAAAAGCCCATTTCCAAGGCAGCTTCCAGTTTCCTAAACTGCTCCCAGCTGTAGTTTGGATTAAATAGCCGCGTAGGAAATAAGCTAAGTGATTGCTGGTACATATTGGTTTGCGGCGTGTAGGTATCCAGGAATCCATAATTACCAATACCATCGTTACCCGAGGTGCCATAACTAACTCTAAGCTTTCCATAGCTTAGCCATTTTGCGTGATCTGCTACAAGCCTGGCATTAGAAAATACCCACCCACCAGCAATCGACCCAAAATTTGCAAACCTGTTGCCCGGACCGAAGCGTGAAGAGGCGTCCCGTCTTGCAGATGCATTGAGCAGGTATGTTTGATGCCAGTTAAAGGAGAGCCTTGCGAAGCCTGCGTTGTAGCGGTACAAACTATAATCATCTGTAACAGTTACCGTACCTGCGCCGGTAATGGAACCAAGCAGTCCGTCACTACTATAGTTTGAGCCATTTAGTCTCACATTGGCCCGTTCCGATTCCTGCCAGCTACCACCTAATAGCAGGCTTATTTTTCCGGCTGTAGCAATTCGCGTATCATATTTAACCTGCGGCTCAATGCTCCAGGTTCTGGTTTTGCTGTGGCCGAAGCTAGCAATACCGCGGGTGGCTACTTCTGGGGACTGTGATGCTCTAGGAGATTGTAGCTCCTCATCGTAATCAAGCAGGTTGTAACCACCATTTAGAATAAGCGTGATGGACTCTATAGGGCGAAACGTTAATCCCAGGTTTGTGTTAATCATATCTGTTACTCCTACGTAAGGGCGCAATGTGCCGGCGAGCGGATTGCCATACCGGAGTGTAGCCTCATCCCAAACAAGTTTACCCTTGTCATCAATCAAGGTAAACCCATATGGAGCTTTAAGATAGTCAGCAGTAATATCTTCACCTATCAAATTACTTTTATTAAACGAGTATGCAGATTTGAATTGCAAGTTGAATTTTCCGTTTTGAGAACCGTGATTCAGGGAAAAACTTAGCGCCTTTCGGTTGGCATCCGTATTGCCGGGAAAAACCGTGCTTTCCCGGTAGTAATTTGCACCGGCTGAAAAATTCGTTCTCTGACTGCCTCCACTTAAGCTTAGCTGAACATTATTGTTGGAAGCCGTTTCTCCTGCCAGTATTTTATACCAGTCATTCTCAATGGTCGTGTCCAGCCCTACCAAATCAAACGCGTTACTTAAGCTAGGGGGTAGCCCATCATTTGCTAAAGCCTCTCGCCGATAATCCCGGTACTGCGTAGGGCTAAGCAACTGCATTGTACGCGTTACTTTACCCCAGCCGTTGTAAATGTTTAGACCGACATTTAGGCTGCCGGAAGAACCTCTTTTCGTGGTGATCAGTATGACACCATTTGCGCCCCGGCTTCCATAAATGGAAGTGGCGTCCGCGTCTTTCAGTACATCTATACTTTCTATGTCGCCAGGATTTATCGTATTGAGCGGATTGTTTACATTTATCTGGCCGGTAGCAACGACGGTAGATGGATTGGTAGCATCAAAGGGATTCCGTCTACTATGTACAACGGTGGGCCATCTTGTTGGATAGAATTTCGACCCCTGATCTGTACCGTAAAGCCTGATCCGGGCATACCATTTGCCTGTGTTATAATAAGTCCCGGAACCCTGCCTGCCAATGCGGCTATGGGGTTGGATACGGGCTGCCGTTCTATCTCTTCAGCCCTAACGGTGCCAACGGACCCCGTGTTGAGCCGTCTGGTGGTTGTTCCGTATCCGATTACCTGAACGCCATCCAGATCAGATACTGTCCGGCTCAGCTGCATTAGCATATTGCCCAATACAGTAAAACTTTGTGCTGGAAAACCAACGCCCTGAGCAACAACTGTTGCGCCTTCCGGCACCTGGTCCAATTTAAAAAAACCGCTTCCGTTGGTAATGGCACCTCTGTCAGTACCTTGTAATAAGATAGATATACCGGGTAGAGCACCGCCGGCTTCGTCCAATACTCTACCACTCACATCTATGAGTTTTTGCGTGGGCTCTTGTAAAGTGCCCGTTGGCACTGGTTTATAAATTACCACTCGCCCATCCACAAATCTGAAGGAAAGACCAGTACCTTTTAGCAACAACTCAAGTGTTTTGGTGAGGGTACGTTGCGCTGCAGGAAAACTTACCTTACCCGCCTTTTCCGTTTCAGCAGCAGGGTACCCTATCAGCACATCAGCACTTTTAGCCAGGCGCTTTAATGCCTGCGTTAAGGACTCTTTATCGGCACCAAAGCTCACCGCTTTATCCTGCTGGCAAAGCGCCAAAATAGTAAAGAGCAAAAAGCTGGTTGTAACGGCAAGCCGTCGCAACCGCTGCAGGCCATTTTCTCTAAAGAAATAAAATGCCCATCGCCATCGCCTTATGGCTATTTTATCCATAAATTGCGTGAGTTTAAATTGTGAGTAATCTATTTAAGCTACAACCCCCGACTTGCTTCCCGGCTGCGGGGTTTATTGTTATTGGTATATCAGTTTCAGCATCCTTGCCCGGTTATCATTACAACGCCCTTAGTAGTTTCGTAATGCGCATTTACAATAGGGCATATAAAATCAAGTATTTCCTGCAGGCTTTCCGTTCCTTTGAATGCGCCACTGGCGCCTATCTTACAGTTTTTAATAGCTTCGTTTGAAAACTGGATCACCACACCATACCGCTCCTGTAGTCTTTCGGCAATCTGCCCGAAGGTTTCACCGTTAAAGTCTAAACCATCCTTTGTCCAGGTTACCGCGTTTGCTGCCACAACTGTTTCTTGCGTTGCTCGGTGACCGGTAAATGAAATTTGTTGGTTAGCGGTAATAACGCCCAGGCTTTTGCCCGCCCGCTCCACCTTAACACGGCCCCTGGTAACGGTAACAGCCACCGAATCGCCAGCCTGCTTTATGTTGAAAGCCGTACCCAGCACCGTAACCTTTAAGTCGTTCACCTTTATCACAAAGGGTTTGCCGGGGTTGTGTGCTATGTCGAAATAGGCTTCGCCGGTAAGCGTCACCTCCCTGCCCTTTACATTAAACCTAGCCGTGTCTACCTGTAATTGGCTACCAGCATGTAGTATCACTACCGAGCTGTCGGGCAGGCCCACATTCCTGCTACCGATAACCTGGCTGTTGGTTACCTCATAGCGTACTACTGCCGGCAGCTGTTTTGCATAAGAAAAAGCGTTTCTATAAATAAACAACGAGATCAATGCCAGACCCAGCAGGCCTACAATGGCAGCGGCAACTTTCATCCATGGCTGGAAAAGTGGTTTTCGTTGCTTTGCCTGCACCCTATTTGTAACCAACCTCGCCTGCTCTTCTGCATACCTTTGGGCTTCCGGTGTGCCGTCCTCATACAATGGCTTCACATCCGGATCGTCCAGCTGATCATACCAGGCATCCAACTCCTGCTGCTCAGGCGGCGTTAACCGATTGAGCCGGTGTTGCTCCAATAAATATGCGAGGCGTTGCTGGTCCATTACGTGCCCTTTATTACTATATCGAAAAAAGAACGCGTACCCTATGTCAAATTCAAAATTTTTTTATAAAAATATTTTTAATTTAACTTTGGAGTAATGGCCTACGCTTATGACATACAGGATGATCATTTGCTCGCATTATGGAAACTGGGCGATACTACGGCCTTTACCCGCTTTGTAGAAAAGCATTTTCTCAGCTTAGTGAATATAGCACAACGCAAGGGTTGCCAGTGGGAATTGGCTGAAGAATTGGCGCAGGATGCCTTTGTTGCCTTGTATGAAAATGACCAGTTGCAAAACAACCCGGTGGCGTTTTGCCGCAGTGTGCTTAAAAATAAAGTGATAGATGAATACCGCCGTAAGAAGGTATCGGCGGTAGCGACAGCCAACGATGAGCCTGCCACCGGTGTAGCCGTGGCGCAGGCCATCCCCTTGAATATAAAGAGCTGGAACTGCAGCTAGCCGATTATATTGAGCAGCTACCTGAGCAAGCTCGAAAAGTATTTTTACTACGCCGCCAGGGGAACCTTACCAATCGCGAAGTGGCAGACCAACTGGGCATCTCGGTAAAAATGGTGGAAGCGCATATGACAAAGGCTATGCGTCTGCTAAGAGAACATTTAAGTTACACCCTAGTGATTTCGGCAACAGCGAACCTTCTCATATAGTCACAAAATGAAAACTTACAAAAATGATCCATACCATATCAGAGCTTAAACAACGGCCGTTTAACGCAATTGCTCAACTGAGCATTGAACCTACTTTTCTCCCTTGATAGCATAGCGGATCAAGTCTATGGCATCTTCAGCAGCTTCCGGACTATCGAAAATGTTCAAAGCCAAGTTTCCTGAATTTATCTTGTACAGATAGGATGCCAAGTAATCTATGTAGTACTGCGCTAACGGAAATGAAAAAAGCGTGTTTTTCTCCGAATTCCCCAAAAGAATATGCCAATTGCTGCCTAAAATCAAACCAGGAGCCTGATGACTATTTGCCCTCATCGAATCAATGCACTCGCGGGCTTGCTCCTCCGTATGGTAAGCAGCGATAAGAACGCCATCCGTACTTTCTTCTCTGCTGAAGCGAAAAAGGTTTCAGTAAAGAATTCTTGTAAATTCATGACGAAGAGCTCGGCTGTTTTAATGTCACCTACAACAGCAAACAGGTTTGAAGACTCCAGGAAACCGCCTCGGCCTTTGAGGGCACCATTAATTAGATCATCGATTGTCATAGACAAAAAGTGTTGAGCGGTAAAAGTACATAAATAATTATTGCTCAACTGATCCTATACCCCTCAGCATAAATGTAAATTACATAACGGGAATATTGGAGAAATTCCGTATGACTGAAATATGTCCAGACTCCCGTCCTTAGTGTTCCCCAATCGAAATATTGCCTCTTACAAACACGTTAGCTGAAGACCATTCATCTTTATGGCGCCAGTCGATGCCAATACCAAAGCTGGACGGAGCTTCAAACGCTCTAAATTTTATCTTTTTACTCAATAGATTGTTATAAATGCCGACATAATATGCTGGGGCATCTCCCGTCACCGAATTGAGGACCACGTAAGGTGTTGGATTAAAATACCAGATACTTACAGGCACAGAGGCTGCAAACCTAAACCGTGTTACGTCAGTTTTTAACTGTCCGTATTTTCCGTCGAACTTGTCAAAGGCAACTACCTGGGAGGTTATGATTGCTGAACCAAAATCCTTATAGCTTAACAACCCGTCGTCATTCCATCCGCGGCTAAGGCTGGTATTTAGAGCAAGTACGAAGTATTTTGATTTAGGAGGGAAGAAAGTAAAATTTCCTTCAACGCCGTAGCTGAAAGGATAGCGCTTTTCAACAATATTCTTATCGGTATTGAATAATTTTATGTTGTCCAGCGAAACAAAAACACCTACACCCCAGGCATAGGTTGTTCCTTTATAGACGTCGAATATTTTCTTTACTTGGCTTTGATAGCCGAGCTTTAACTTGCCACCTGGTCGAAATCCCGAAAAATCGGAAAGACTGACGATATCTGCAGCGTTGATCATGGAAGGTTGCAGATAGTAGGCGCGCTGTTTGATTACGGTAGAATCAAGGGTGAAGGCTGCCCCGTTCCAAATGGTGTCGAAATAGTAGTTAGTGATCCGGGGCTTGGTGGACAGCGTAACGGAAAAGTCTTTCGCGCTAAAGTCGAAGCGATACCTCTTTGTACTGAAATAAGAGAATACTGACTTACCCTTGCTGTCTGTTGCTATGTCCTGGCCATAGGTTACTGTATTGAAGAGCAGGAAAACGATGATTAACGAGTAAAATGATTTCATGTGTAACTGGCTTTGGTTGAGAGTATGGCCCAAAGTTAGTCGGATAGTGCAGGATTTGATACCGTAAAAACACCCGTTTTAAACCGTATAAATAGGGAAGCTCATTTTACCTTCCGACTTAAAAGACTTCGCAAAAGAGCGCTGCCCCAACCACTAACCAACACTCGGGCACGATTGTCGGCCTGCGGCCCTGTGACATACATCGTTACTTTAATGGCTGTATATGCTCCTGCCGGTGCTTCTCTGCGGAACGCTTATTACTGCAAACTATAAATAACAAGAATCCGCCCGCCAAGGCTAACAAAAGTCCTAATAGCTTAATGAAATGTTCTGCCGGGCCAATAACGACTTTATGCTCATAGCTTTTGAAGGTTTACACACCGGCGTAGTTATTTCGGTTGAAGCGGCGCCGGTTCATCCAGTAACGGAGCGCCAGCCCTACAATGATTGCAACAATACTGATGATGATCATACGTGTATCCATAGCAAACTTTTTATGGTAAGGTAAAAGATAATGGCCGGAGCATCCGGCCACCACTACCACCCAATCATTTGGGGTTGATTTTAATCCTGAAGATGAAACACAAGCCCGGAGAATATTATCTCGACTGTATAGGCGTTAGTTCTAACATTCACGGCATCGGGATATGTACCCGGTTACTACATTTTTATTGCGGCGACCTCCTATTTTACATTTACCGCATTGCGCGGCCGGCCCTAAGCATTTTCTGAACTGATATCCTCCGGCGATCCTACCGGAGTTCCGTTGTAGATGTCAGCACACTCATTTAGATTATCGGCTCCGGCTGCTTTAGACTCCTTGCATTTCCACCCGAGGGAAAGTGCATACGTAAAACCACCTCTGACCCGGTCCATTGCTGCCAGGTCCGCAATATGAATTTTGTTCAATGCCAGTTTCTTTGGCGGGCTTGTTTTCTTTTTCATAAGTCATGTAATTTAATTGTCAAAACTATACCTAAAAGAAAATAGCGACCTAGAGGAAACGCGACATTAGCAAGACATTATACCAGTCCAAAATGGTTGAATTTTGGAAGGCATCTGCCTCCTCCTATTTAATAGCATATGGAAAATATATTACAAAGCGACCGAAAGCTTATTTTTCTGTACCGATGCGTTCACAATTGACGAATCGTTGTAACCCTGGTATTCTGCTTCTAAGGCTTCCGTTGTAACCAGTACCATCATCCTTTAAAGAGGTTATAACTTTAGCTTTAAAATCATCCACATTGTCAAAACCGAGTACACCTTTAGTTTTCTCAAAATGCCTCATCGAAACTAATCTGTTGAAGAACTCAAAAGAATAACCATACTCACCTAGGTAAACATAAGTTAGGGGAAACCATCTTAAATCATGAAGTTGAGCAATGTAATAACAGAGCAAATCTGCTTTTAAGAATGTTTCTCTATCGTAAAAATCAGGTACTCTTGTAGCCATTAGTTCAGCGTGAACGTTGTAATAATTCTTTCCTCTTAACTCTCTGTAAAAGTCGTCAATGTCTTCATAATAAAAGCTCAGAGCTTCAAATGTTTGCGGTTCGTTTTTGTAATTGTATTCATATTCTTGAACAAGATATCTCGCGTGAAATAACTCTTCTAAGAAGTCGTATCGAAAATTTTTCAAAGCGACCGACACGGTATATAGAAAGAGTTCGTGAGTTGTTAAACGGAAATGCCTATAACGCCAACTTTGTCTAAATTCATGGTCAGTCTCCGATTTAGGGGGACCAAACAATAAAGGTAATCGTTCAAAAAAGCGAAGAATTGTGTCAAAATCAAAGCGAACTTCACTTCTTAGCAGTTTGTCTAAAAATTGGATATAATCGTTTCGCAAGGGAGCATATTGAGTAAGCTTATCTAACGCATTTTGACCCATGGTAGATGTGTCCAAAGTATCAAGCCGAAACTCGTGTAGATTATTATAGTACTCATCCAGAAAATCACGCAAATAAGTGTTTGCCCTATTGGGATTCTTCTCAATTTGGCTGTCGAAACTTCTAACTAAAGTCGTTGTTTTGAAATGAAATGGAGTATCCTCAAAGAGATATTTCGGCGGGATGCCGAGCTTGGGTTTCGTTAGACTGGGACGATCATATATAACTCTTAGAAGTTTTTCATAGTTAACTTCAAAGTGCTCCGGATTGGACAGATCGACATATATCCTCCCCTAAGATAGGCAGGAAGATATGGTTGTCCATTCTCATCCAGATCCACTACAATGGGTATAAATTTTTCCTGTTGTACATTTTCATAAAGCTGGGGGTAATGATGAGCGTCTCGGTTCCAACACCCCCTTTCTGTTGTCGGCCTTTATGCAGTAGTTTTTGTCAAGTATGATAAGTACCTTGTCTATGTCAGAAGAATTCACCATTGACTCCATAAAAGCATACTTGTCATGCCCCTCCTTTAAATCCCATTTGTCATATTTTATATCAACCCCATCCTGCACCAATCGATTGGCAAGATTTGTTACCCAGTCCTGGTGATCGGCATCACTCCAGCTATATGATATAAACCCTCTCTTTTTATCCATTAAATAGTAAATTAATAATAGTAATTCCCCAATTTCGGATTTTTTTGGAGAATAGCTATGACCTAATCCATCACCTTCCTAAACGTCATATTAATTCTTGCATTCATTGGCATTATAGACTTTGCTATGCGATGCTCCCAACCTTTTTGCAGCTCGGCTTTCATTAGTAGTAAAGACCCATGTTCCAGTTTAATCGAATACTTTTTCCTGTGATCGTCCTTGTTCCTAAAATCAAAGTTCCTTTCTTCGCCTATACTAACCGATGCGATATCGGTTTTCAAACCAGGCATGGTATCCTTATCTGCATGCCAGGCTACAGAATCATTTCCATCCCGATAATAGTTAAGTAACACGCCCTGGAAACTAACACCGGTGTGCTGTTCAATCCGCTGCCTAAGATCATCCAGTTCCGAAAGCCACGGTAAAGCTTCGCGCTTCCCTTCGTCCCTTTTTCTCTTATCGCCATACCAGGCCGAGAGCCGGGGCGTGATCACTTCCTTATCATACATAATCTCTTTATGTTGCTGCCAGGGAACGGTATCCAAAAGTAACTTCAACAGTTTATTTCCTTCTTCCCGGCTAATAAAACCGGGAGTGTAGGTCATCAGCTCTTCCGGCAACTGTAGTTGCTCTATATCGTCAAATAATTTTTGTTGCATTGATTGTCATTTAAAATTTCTCGAGGGGAATAATTCACCTTGCACTGCTTTTTCAGCTTCCTGTTGCCATCGGCAGGAAATAATTCACCATCCTTTTCATCTGCTCTTGACTGAGGCAGCACTTGTGGTTCTGTACCCGGCGCTGTCATTTCCCGGAGCAGCCAGGACATATTATAGCAGGTCGTTACCACAACATGTATTACTTCTCCTTCTTTTTGTAAACGGCCCGAAACCATGAGCAACCTGGATTGCAAAATCTCTTTGCGGTATTGTTCAAATACTTTTTGAAATACCACCAAATTTGCAGTACCTGTCTCATCTTCAATGGTGATAAAACAGATCCCACTAGCCGTACCTGGTCGCTGCCTCACCAGCACGATTCCGGCAACACATAAAAACTCGCCGTCGTTACGTCCGGCTAAATCCGAAGTGGCATGTATTTGATTGGCCTTTAGATGCGCCCGCGCAAAGCTCACCGGATGGGCTTTTAAGGACAGCGTTGTACTACTGTAATCCTGCAATACATGTTCGGCTGCCGTCATTTGGGGTAAACAGATCAGCGGCTCGGTGGTGCTTTCTGATGGCTGTCCTTTGAAAACGCCGTGCGGTTTATCTGACAGGGCAGACACTTCCCAAAGCGCCTGCCGCCGATCCAGGCCGATAGACCTGAAAGCATCTGCGTCCGCCAGCTTTTCCAATGCCGATTCGGATACCCCCGCATCATGCAGATGATGCAGGCTCGCGAAACCATCTCTGCGGGCAGACAGCAAGACCTGCATATCTTCTTCGCGTAAACCTTTGACCTGTCTGAAGCCTAAGCGCAAGGCACAATACTTTCCCGATAATTCTTCTAATGTATTATCCCAGGCGGAAAGGTTAATATCTACTGGTCTTACTGCTACACCATGTTTACGTGCGTCCGATACCAATTGTGCCGGAGCATAAAATCCCATAGGCTGACTATTGAGGATCGCTGCCGCAAACACATCCGGGTAGTAGTGTTTCAACCAGCAGGATATATAAACCAGTAAGGCAAAACTAGCCGCATGACTTTCGGGGAATCCATAACTACCAAATCCCTCCAGCTGCCGGAATACGCGTTTGGCAAAGTCTTCCGGGTAACCCTTTGCCATCATACCGCTAATGAGCTTTTTTCCCAATCACTTACTTTGCCCTTCGCTTTAAAGGTCGCCATGCTCCTGCGCAGACCATCTGCCTCAGCCGGGGTAAAACCCGCCGCGACGATGGCTATTTCCATAGCTTGCTCCTGGAACAGCGGTACCCCTAATGTTCGTCCCAAAATTTCCTCCAGCTCTTTAGAAGGGTATTCAACCGGGTCTTCTCCGTTCCTGCGTCGCAGATAAGGATGCACCATGTCGCCCTGTATAGGACCTGGGCGAACAATGGCTACTTCGATAACCAGGTCATAAAAACATTTAGGCCGCAGACGTGGTAACATGGACATTTGCGCCCGGCTCTCGATCTGAAAAACGCCAACCGTGTCCGCATGTGAGATCATTTCGTAGACATCAGGATCGTCCTGGGGTACATTGGCTAAGGTCAGTTTCAGATTATAATGTTTCCTGGCAAGATCAAAAGCTTTTCGAATGCAGGTAAGCATCCCCAGCGCCAGCACATCTACCTTCAAAAAGCCCAGCGCTTCAATATCATCTTTATTCCACTCGATATTTGTCCGGTCCTCCATGCGCGCATTCAGGATCGGGCATAGATCTGAAAGTCTATCCTGAGTAATTACAAACCCTCCAGTATGCTGTCCTAATTGCCGGGGAAAACCGATATATTGCCGCGTGAGCTCAAGCGTTTTTAATAAATGAGGGTCATCCGATTTAAAGCCATTACCTGCGGTCACTTTTCCGTCAAACCAATCCCCTGTGAACTCATAAGATGATTTGGCCAGGTGATCTACTGCATCTGCAGAAAGTCCCATCGCCTTTCCTACATCTCTTACAGCTCCCTTCCAATGCACTTCAGTAACCGTTGCCACAATGCCGGCACGGTGCCTTCTATTTACTGTAGATATATTGCATTACTTCCTCTCTCCGCTCATGTTCGAAATCCACATCAATATCCGGTGGCTCATTGCGTGCGTCGGACATAAACCGGGCAAATAAGACCTTAAATTTTGACGGGTTCACGGAAGTGATACCTAAACAATAACACACCACTGAATTGGCGGCCGAGCCACGCCCCTGGCAAAGAATATCCCGGCTGCGGGCAAAACAGACAAAATCGTATACGGTCAGGAAATAGGACGCATAATTTCTTCTTTCGATAAAATCAAGTTCCATGTTGATCGTCTCCCTGATTTTTTCAGGTATATCGTTACCAAACTGCTCGGCCGCTCCTTTCCAGGTAAGCCTAATCAGTTCTTGTTGCGGTGTATGTCCCTCTGTGGTCAGCTCTTCCGGGTAAACGTATTGCAGCTCATCCAGCGAAAAAGTACAGGCATCTGCTATTTGGCCTGTGCGGCGGATCGCTTCAGGGTATTGGCGGAAGAGGCGCCATTTTTCTTTGGCAGGTTTCATATAACGCTCTGCATTCTGACAAAGCAGGTAGCCTGCATTGTGTATGGTTTTCTTTTCCCGGACGCAGGTAAGGATATCCTGAAGCTCCCTGCGATCCCTATCATGATAATGAACGTCGTTGATAGCAACCATCGGCACCTGGTAACGCTCAGCCAGTTGATTGAGCCTGAAAAGCTTTTTGGCATCATCTCCCTGGTAGGAACAAATGGCCCCCTGGTAAACGTGTCTGCCTAACCGGTCACTGTATTCCCTTACAGCATTTTTAAAATCCTCTTCAAAATCAAACCATTCATTTAAGCTGGCAGGTGGAATGATAATAAATTTCATTCCTGCAGCATGCTCGTAAACATCCTTTTTATATAATTCACATTTGCCTTTCTCTGTACGCAGATTGCCTACAGTAAGTAATGCCGAAAGTCTGCTGTAAGCATCTTTATTAGTTGGATACGCCAACAAGCTGAACCCGTCCACGAGGTTCAGACAGCAAGCCGGTATGAATCTTACGCCTGCTTTTTTAGCCGCCACATGCGCCCTTACAATCCCTGCCAATGTGTTATGATCGGCCAGTGCAATTGCCTGATAACCCAGTTCGGCCGCGTATTGCATCAATTCTTCGGGATGGCTGCCGCCCCTCAAAAACTAAAATTCGAGGTAACCTGTAATTCTATGTAATCATACTGCTTCATAACTATCATGCAAAAAATCCATGTAAATACCATTGAGGGTTTCCTTCGTCATATTTACCCGACCGGAATAGCCAATACCGCGCACCCGATTCGTCTTCAACGCGGTAGTAATCCCTGATCTGCGTTTGCTTATCCATCCACCATTCGCGTTCAATACGTTCAGGCCCGTCTGCTTTTTTACTTTATGAATAAGCCCTTTGTAGATAAAAAGCATGGGCGGATAATCTGGTACCGGCACTGTTACTTCTATTTTTTCCGGCTGCTCTAAAAGACAAATGGGCCGTGGGCGATCTACCCGCCATAAGGTATCCGGCTTTTCGGAAATGGAATGGCTGATCTTCATAGATCGTTCCGGCCAGTAATGCTCTGCGGGCAGGTAACGTCGAATGGCAGCACTCCCTACTTTCCCTGCAATCCGATCTAACAGGTTTGACAGTTCCGTATTGGCGTCGCTATCGCCTAAGGCGGTCCATAAAGATTCCTGCTGCGCCGAAAGATCCTCTACTACGGGAGCTTCTAGTATAAATAATTCTATACCCAATGCAGGCCGGATCGTTTCTATCTTTTGTGAAAACAACTGCAGCAGGTGTGCTACGTTGCGAACGGGCCTATTCGTTCCAATATCGATCTGCTGGATATTGCCATCTAACCGGTAGCCTTTAAAGATGGCCTTTCTCAGTCCTTTACTTTCCTTCAACAAACGTTTGGAAAGTGCTTCCAATAAGGTTTTTAAGGCTATGTCTATTCCGGTCCTGGTCCTGATTGGCTCCAGGCAAGGCAATCGTTCCTGGAAGATCACAGCAGGTAGTACAGAAGTCAGCTGTTCGGGCATTGTGCCTAAGGCCTGCCCGATACGGGTAAGCAACTGTTGCCCGAATCGACGGCGGAGTACCGTGCCGGGCATATTGATGAAGCTGCCTATTTTATAAAAACCCAGCCTGTGCATCCGGTCCAGGATAAGAGGACTCAGCCGCAGTGCTGCCGGTGGCCAGCTGCTAAGCGCTGTTTGCTGCCCTCCCGGTGGAATGATCTGCCCGGGTCTGCCATAGCAGACAGCGGCCCAGGCAGCGCCAATGGTATCGGCAATCGCGGCATTAGCATGGTAGCCTCGTTGTTTTAGTTTAGCTACAACATCGGCCAGGTACTGCTCCTCACCTCCCCACAGATGTGGGCAGCCGCTTATATCCATTAAAAGACGGTCAGGAGCTTCGACAGCGATAACAGGTGTAAACCTGAATGCCCAGTCTGCCAGTTCAGCCAGCAGCTTTTCACACACGCCTTCCTTATAATTGTAAACCTTAAGTGCAGGCAGGGTTGCAGTTGCGTCAGCTACTACCATACCTGGGTGAATATCCTTGTTAATAGCTTCGATACTGGCCGAATGAACAATCATACGCCCCCCCTGGAAGGGGCCGCCAGAACAAAGGCGACTTTGCTCAAAGTGGGCCGGAGCTGGATAGCTCTATCTGCCAGCAGATAAGGAAACCATATACACATATATCGCTGCATCTCTATCCTGTTTTTCTTGCCGGTAAATGTTCTATTACTTTGGGTTGCTGGACTACCTTAAATCCATCGGGGTTCCAGGCTACCTGCCACCTGCCGGGCTTTCCATTTCTTATTTTCAATAATTCGACATTCCAACCCGGAAAGCCAACACCAGGAATCGTAGGTTCTCCTATACTGGCAACTGGCGTAATCCGCCACCGGGAAACGCAGGTAACATTGGTGGGTAAACTACCGTACCGGTGTATCAAACCGGTAACACGCGACGTTTCAACAGCTAACTGAAGTCTTCGGGATTCGGTAAAGCCCAGCTCCTGCACTTCACCCACTACGGCGGCCAACGTTTGGCATTTCAGACCTTCCTCAATAATCCAAAGTGCGTCCTTACTGGTCCTGGCATCAATGAAGATCATCTGGTCGGGTGATATGCCAAAAGCCTTAAGGGCGGGAGGAAATATCCGGCACCTGGTACTTACCCAAAGGCAGGAGCCTTTACACATTAATATGCGGAGTAACGCCGCCATAAAACCCGAAGAGGCCGCACCGTTTTGGGCATTATCGCTAATAAATTCATGAGTGGCTGCAACCGGGAAGGTTTGATTGGGAAATGCGTTATTAATAATCCCCAGGCCCGTATCACGCAGTTCATTCTCCAGGGGGACACGCAGGCCTTGCATAGCAAGGATTTCCTGTCGCAAACGCTCCACCACATTTTCCTGTATCTCTGTTGCTTGTCCCATTAATTTTCATAAATTTGCTAATAATATTAGTATTACTCACCTAATAATGTTAGCGTTATTTATGGACACGCCAAAAACTTTTTTCGTTCCCAACTTTAAATTCCTGAGAACCAGGAAGAAAATGACTCAGGCGCAGCTTGCTGAAGCTTTCGGCATTACTCAGAAAAAGTAGAGTCTATGGAAAGCGGCCGCGTCAAATCTCCGGGGCCGGAAGATCTACTCAAATATTCCCAGTTTTTTAAGATCAGTATCGATACACTTATAAAGATTGATCTTTCCAAATTAGAGAATTGAGGCTCCGGGAACTCGAAGCCGGCAGCGATGTATACATACGGGGTGGGCAGCTGCGTGTGTTAGCCATAACAGTGGATAAAACCAATAAAGAAAACATTGAGTATGTTCCCGTAAAGGCAAAAGCAGGATATGCCAAGGGGTTTAATGACCCCGACTTTATTTCAACGCTGCCTAAATTCAATTTGCCCAATATTCCTAAAGGTACTTTCAGGATGTTCCCGATTACGGGCGATTCTATGCTACCGGTACCTGATGGCAGCGATGTGATCGGGCGCTATGTAGAGGATTGGCAAAGCATCAAACCACGGACCGCCTGTATCGTGATCCTCAGCGGTGACAATGATTTTGTGTTTAAGCTGGTTACGATAAAAGAGGACCGAACTGTTTTATTGGAATCACTAAATACCAGTTACCGACCCTACTCGGTCGATATAGCCGATATATTAGAGATATGGCAGTTTTATAGCTACCAGTCCAAAGAAATGCCGGAACCAATGACCGACATGCAGGAAGTTAAATCAATACTCCAGGAACTGAGGTCTGAAGTGCTTAATATAAAAAGATAGGCAGCCAGTATATGGAATATGCAATAGTTGATATAGAAACAACCGGGGGTAATGCTACAAATGGCGGCAGCATCATAGAAATTGCGATACGGGTTTTTGATGGTTATGCTATTGTAGCCAGTTTTGACAGTTTAGTCAAGCCTATTGAACGTATACCGCCATTCATAACAGCTATGACTGGTATTGATGATGCAATGGTTCAGGATAGTCCCGTTTTTAGTGAAATAGCAATGGAGGTATTCTCAATGCTCAACGGCCGGATATTTGTGGCCCATAATGTCAATTTCGATTACTCGTTTATAAAACATCATTTGGCAATAGCCGAGTACCAATATAAGGCGAGCAAGTTATGCACCATACAACTGTCAAGAGCGATCAGGCCAGGATTACTTTCTTATAGCCTGGGTAAGTTGTGTGATGCGCTGGAAATTGAGTTGAACAACAGGCACAGGGCGGGTGGCGATGCCGATGCAACGGTATTGTTGTTTCAGCAATTATTGCAGTGGGATAGCGAGGGCGTTGTTCCTGCTTTTTTGGAAAGAGGTAATATAGAGCCCCAGGTGGTACCGGATACGTTAAGAGATGATTTTGAGCAAGTGCCCAATAAACCCGGCGTATACTATTTTCATAACGATAAGGGGCAGGCTATCTATGTGGGTAAAGCCAATGACCTGAAAAAGCGGGTCGCTCAGCATTTTAAAAGAAATAACGGTAGCGGTTGCGTCAAAGCCTGATCAGCGAAATAGCCTCTATCAGCTATGAGGTATGTGGGACCGAATTGATGGCGCTTATATTGGAAGCATTGGAAATAAAGAGACTTTTTCCTAAGTATAACCAGGCGCTTAAAAAATACGACGCCAAATACGGCCTGTTCGTACACGAAGACCCGAAAGGTTATCTCAGGATGAAAATCTCCAAGCTGGGCAAAAACCCGGCACCTGTCCAGGTATTTACTACACATCAGGGCGGGATCAGTAAACTGCGTGAGTTGTCAAGACGTTTTGGTCTATGTGCTTCGCTATGCCGTTTGAGCAGCTGCGAGCTATGCAGCCTGGTTGATAAAAAAACAATTTACTCTGCACCGCAAACCATTCTGCTGAAGTTTACAACGAAAAGGTAATGAAGGCACTTTCTTTTCTAAAAGAAGATGCAGGAACATTTTATATTATTGATAAGGGAAGAAACAGTAATGAGAAAAGTTGCCTTTGGGTAGAAAACGGGCATTTTTATGGAATGGGTTATATTGACAATGGCGCTGATATTTTCTCCTTAGACGATATTAAAAGCAGCCTTACATCCTACGCGAGTAGCCATTACGTCATGCAGTTGGTCATTTCATTTATTTGCAGGTATCCGAAGAAAGTTGTTTCAATCAGCAATAAAAGTTTTGCATATCAATAAAGCCATTCAGAACGACAATGTACCGCAAGATCATTCATATTGATATGGATGCCTTTTACGCATCGGTGGAACAGCGTGATTTTCCGCAGTATCGGGGAAAGCCGCTGATTGTAGGTGGTATGCCAGAAGGCAGAGGCGGTGTTGTAGCTACAGCAAGCTATGAAGCAAGGAAGTTCGGCGTTCGCTCGGCAATGCCTTCCAAGACGGCCCAACGCTTGTGCCCCGAAGCTATTTTTGTATTTCCCAGGTTCGATGCCTATAAAGCTGTGTCCCGCCATATTCGGGAGATCTTCCATTACTATACCGATCTTATCGAACCCCTTTCTTTAGACGAAGCTTACCTGGACGTGACCAACGATAAGCAAGGTATTGGTTCAGCAATCGAGATAGCTAAACAGATCCGTGCCGCTATTAAAGACGAGCTGCAGCTTACGGCCTCTGCCGGGGTTTCCATTAATAAATTTGTTGCCAAGATCGCTTCTGATCAGAATAAACCGGATGGCTTGACCTTTATCGGCCCTTCCAAAATTGAGTCTTTTATGGAGGAGCTGCCGGTAGCAAAATTCTATGGTGTGGGAAAGGTAACTGCCGCAAAAATGCAAGGGATGGGGCTTCATACCGGAGCCGATCTTAAAAAATTGTCTGAGGAGGAAATGGTGCGTCATTTCGGCAAGGCAGGGCGTTTTTACTATCATATAATAAGAGGCGTTGATAACAGGCCGGTGCAACCGCACAGGGAGACAAAATCAATCAGTGTGGAGGATACCTATCAACAAGACCTGACTACCAGAGCGGAAATGCTGCCGGAACTGGAAACACTTTCATCCCGTTTGGCAGAAAGGCTTCAGCGATCCGGTCTAAAAGGAAGAACTATAACGGTAAAGTTTAAATTCCATGATTTCACCATCATTACGCGCAGCTTATCGATGCCTGAATTAATTCATACAGAAGCCGATTTAAAAATGGCTGCCATTACTATTTTAAATAATGCGCCCGTTGACAGCAAAAAGGTTCGGCTGCTGGGAATAGGAATTTCAAATTTTGAACTACCCGTCCATAAAAAGGAAGATAGTCAATTGAGCCTATTCTAAGGGTTTACGTCAGCTGACGTGAGCCGCTCAATAATGTAAATTGAGCCCGGCAGTAAAGATGGCAGTCCATTCAATGACTACCTTTGTAAAATAATATTAGTATATAACGTGCAAGCAGCAGATACATTACGAACCCTAAACTATTCAGGCATATTTCTTTCCTGCTTTTCTGATTATAGTGAAAAGTGCATTCATGCTACGCCCGAACATGTTTTACTGTATCTATATTCAGGTGAACAGGTTATAGAGGATAGCGGTAAAAAGATCACTATACAAGCGGGCGAATGCGCTTTTATCCGGCGTAACCACCGGTTGATGATGTACAAGAATAGTAAAGGCGAAGAACTGTACAAAGGCATATCCCTGACATTTAATCGCGCAATACTAAGGGAATTTTATAGCAAGCTAAGTAAGGCTGATCTTCCCGAGAAAGTAATAATACCGGATAAGAATGTTTTCAGCATTAAGCCAAAGGCAGATATTACCAGCCTGTTTCAATCCCTGACACCTTACTTTGATGAGAACATGAAACCTTCAGACGGTGTGGCTCATTTAAAGCTACAGGAAGGCATCTTCGCCTTGCTCAATCAATCTGATGTATTTTTCCCTATTCTCTTCGACTTTACAGAACCCTGGAAGATTGACATCATAGAGTTCCTGGAAGATCACTATATGGATGATCTGACTATGGAGCAGATTGCTTCGTATACAGGCCGTAGCCTGGCTACCTTTAAAAGAGATTTTAGCAAGATCAGCAACCTTACTCCTCAGAAATGGCTCATCAAACGTCGTCTGGAAGCGGCCTATATTAAATTAAAGGAAGAGGGCAAAAAAGTACAAGACGTATATATCGAAGTCGGATTTAAAAATCCTTCCCATTTTTCTACTGCCTTTAAAAGACAATATGGCGTTCCTCCCGCTGACGTTGCCCTGATATAAAATTGAGCTTCTAAGTAAAGAAACTTGAGCCTCGCAGTAAAGTCACTGCGGGGCTTGCTTTTTAATTTTGCATTATCTATTAAAAAAGTGATGCAAACAGGATTAAGAACAGCAGATATTTTTGAACGGTTAAGGAACGGAGAAATCATTCCTGCAGATGACCCGCAAGCTCATAAAATGCGTGAGGCAGCAAACAGTACAAGAAAGCTGCTCCTGCAAATGAACAATACTACCGAGCCGGAAGGCATCAGAGCATTATTAAGCAAGATCACAGATAGCAAAATTGATGACAGTGTAGCGGTGTTTACACCTTTGTATATCAATTATGGAAAGCATACCAGAATCGGGAAGAACGTATTCATCAACTTCGATTGTACATTTTTAGATTTAGGCGGCATCACAATTGAAGATAATGTACAGATCGCACCAAAAGTAAGTTTGTTATCAGAGGGACATCCCGTTTCGCGCGAAAGCAGGCACGCACTTGTGCCGGGTCATATCCACATCAAAAGAACGCCTGGATTGGAGCGAACGCAACCATACTTCCAGGAGTAACTATTGGCGAAAATGCTGTTGTAGCCGCAGGAGCGGTCGTTTCAAAAGATGTTCCCGATAATACAGTTGTAGGAGGTATTCCTGCAAAAATCATTAAAGCAATTTAAAATAGAAATAACATGAAAATATTATCAATGCTTGCTGTTGCGACCCTAATGTTTTTAGGTCAATCCTGTAATCAGAGCCAAAGTACAAGTAAACAAAAATCGAGAGAACATGAACGATACAACAAAGAAAGAACATTATACATTTGAACTGAGTGATAAAGTAACACGGCAAAAGGTAACTTTTAAAAATCGCTACGGCATCATGCTTAGCGGAGATTTGTATCTTCCAAAAGAGCGGGGCAACGATCCTTTAGCAGCCATTGCTATTAGTGGACCTTTTGGAGCGGTGAAAGAGCAATCTTCAGGATTATATGCCAACCAAATGGCCGGGCGTGGTTTTGCTGCATTAGCATTTGACCCATCTTATACAGGAGAAAGCGGTGGAGAACCTCGTGCCGTTGCATCACCCGACATCAATACAGAAGATTTTAGTGCCGCAGTAGATTATCTTGGTATACAGAAAAATATTGACCGGAGCAAAATCGGTATCATCGGGATTTGTGGTTTCGCAGGTTTCGCCTTAAATGCTACTGCTATTGATAAACGTGTAAGGGCTGTTGCTACAACAAGTATGTACGATATGACAAGAGTAATGTCAAAAGGATATAATGATGCTGTTACTTTGGAAGAACGCAGCAAAACATTAGAGCAATTGGGGGAGCAACGCTGGAAAGATGCAGAAGCAGGAACATTCGCTCCCGGAGCAATATTAAATCCCGAAAAACTCAAAGGCAATGAACCACAATTTGTAAAGGAATATCACGATTATTACCGCACCCCAAGAGGTTATCACGAACGTTCCCTAAACTCAACCGGTGCCTGGAATGCTACCAATGCATTATCGTTTATGAATATGCCTATTTTAACTTACATTAAAGAGATTTCACCAAGACCCATGTTATTGATTGCGGGAGAAAAGGCGCATTCCCGTTATTTCAGCGAAGATGCTTATAAAATGGCGGCTGAGCCGAAAGAGTTACTGATTATCCCTAATGCAGTTCACGTGGATTTGTATGACAAAACAGACCTTATCCCGTTTGGTAAATTAGAAACATTCTTTAAAGAGCATTTAAAATAATACCAGGATGATGAAGCGTTCATTTTTAATGACTTTAGCCCTTATGTCGATTTTTATAAGCAGTGCATCTTCTTGTAGCAAAGAAGATAATAAGAACAATACCAACACAGAGAATAATACCCCTGTGACAAATGGTAAAATAAAGATAAAGGTCAATTCAAAAACCTTTACTATTACACTGTTCGATAACAATGCAGCAAAGGCATTTAAAGATATGTTGCCTTTAACTATCAACATGGTTGAATTGAACGGCAATGAGAAATATTTTGACTTGTCAAAAAGCCTTCCGGCACATTCGTCTAATCCGGGAACGATACAAAACGGAGATATAATGCTGTATGGTTCCAGGACATTGGTATTGTTTTATAAAACTTTTTCAACCTCATACAGTTACACACGGCTTGGCACCATTGATGACACATCGGGTTTGGCGACAGCATTAGGCGTGGGAAACGTAACCATTACTTTCGAATAAGTCTTATAACAACAAGGATTGATAACGCCGGCCCGAAAGAAAAGGTAAAGGCAGACCGGTCCTATAGTTGGATATTGCAAACCAAAAAATCGGTACTCCGTCTGGGTCACCCCGTTTGAAAAAAGCGGTAATGATAGGTAAGACCACAACTCAAAAAACAAAATACTTTCCCCCAGACACCGGACCCGCCCCCCGGCAGCTCTCCTTTCGGGCATACAATGCTTCAATTAAATACCCCGATGCGCTTTCCTAAAAGCATTAACTATTTCATCAGCTTGCGTTTCTGTTAAACAATTTTGCAAAGAGGTGCATAACCCTTCTATATCATCAATGGGTATAAAGGCTTCAAAACGGTATTCGATATATTCGTTGCCGATCCTGATTAGTACCCGGTAAGGCTTGCGGAGCACCCGAACCAACCGCATTGCAGCAAGCGCATCATCGGGGTTCCCGGTTCGTTCGTACCTATTTATCAGGCTCCTTATGCGAGCGTACCGGCCATAACGAAACATGTCGTTTTTAACTTTTCGCTTTATAGGTTTACTGCGCCTTCTTAAATCATCCACAAATTCCTGGTAACTATAACCCGGATATTCCATCGACATATACAAATAAGCGAACAACGGCTGCTTTTTCCAAAGCCGCCTGGCTTTTCGCAGCCTGCGCAGCCTACAGAGCTGGTCAAAAGATAGTTTTCTACCCATAGTCTGAGCTTTTAGTTTACTGGTATAATAAATGAAAGGTGACCGCCGAAGCAGTCACCTTTACCCTTATCCAACCCTATTATCAGGCAGCCTTGTCAATACCCAGCTTCTTGATTTGTGCCTGTAAGCCTTTGGTACGCTCTTTTAGGCGCGCCTGGCGCTCAGCAGCTTTATCGCCCTGGTCACTTTCGATTGTATTTACATCCAGGCCTGAGGCCTCTGCAATTCGGTACAGACATAAACCATACGTCGTATCTTCCACCTTACTGGAGTAGTTGCCAACAATTACAGTTCTGATCAGTTTTGCAAACTGCACGTCACTGATAGCAGCCAGTTTCTCAAAGAAGTCCTTATTGTCTTTATATCCTTTGGGGAACAATAATCTTTTCATTGCATCCCTATGCTGGTAGTTCAGCGTTTCGTACACGATGAAGCGCACAGCCGCCTTGTCTGCTGCCGTAAGCCCCGCTTTCAGCTTACCCTGTTCCAATGCAGCGGCAAACTCCTCGTGCAGTCGCTCCTGGACTTTCTTACGATCCAGTTCTTTAAACCGGTCCTCTCGGCTTTTGATCCGATCTATTTCTTTGCGGATCAGTTCAGGTGTAGCCGAGCCGTCCTTAATGGCCTGCTGTACTTCTTTTGCAGTAACCTGGCCGCTTGCAGAAAACTCAGGTGCATCCTTTATATCCGGATTAAAATAGACCGGTTTTATCTCGGCACCGGATATAGCAATTCCCAATAGCGTGCCTTCGCCCGAGAGCAACCTTTTGTATTCAGCCAGATCCTCCCTGTACTCCCGAATCGCCTGGCTGAATCCTTCGCGGTCCGGCACGGACTTTCCCTTTGTTCATCCCATACCAGGTAAAGACTTTTCTCCGGTTTTACCGGTTCGGTAAATTTCTTGACATCATAGAAATTATAGCGGGGCAAGTCTGCGGTTTCCGGCAGTGAATCGATCAGCGTACTATACTCTTCATTTACCTGGTGTGATAACAGGATCGCCACAGGCTGGTAAGCTTCAAGCGCAGCCTTGATCATAGCTTCAGCGCTGGCAAGACATTTATTCTTAAAACAGGTCTTGTTATTACAAACCGCTTCCTTTGCCATCTCAGGAAAAAGAGTCTTGAGCGTAGCGGAGTTAAACGGACAAGCCGTACAGGCCCCAACCTCCGGTACCAGCTTCTTATCTTTCACATTAAAAGGTGCTTTTTTCAGATCGTATTTATAGCGACCAATGAAATACCGTACATTACTGATCGAAAAATGCTTCTTTTCTTTCCAGCCAGTACAATGCTGCGTAAAAACTCTTCCTGTGAGTCTTTAGCGAGGGTACCGAGCTCAGCGGCTTCGCTTACCGTTAGCTTGCCTGAGATGAGTAATTCCTGTAACGGTTCTATTAAGTCCGCTAGCTTGAGGCGGTTATGAACATAGGCAGCCGATTTGCCCAACACCTGTGCAGCTTGTAGTGTGGTTTTCCCCTCTACTTCCATCAGTTCCTTAATATCTAAAGCCTCGTGCAGCGGATGCGGATTCTCTCGCTGGATATTCTCTGCTAAGCGGCGCTTTCTCATCTCGATATCGGTCATATCCTGGATTTTGGCAGGAATGCTGGTAAGCCGCGCCAGTAGTGCCGCCCGGAACCGGCGCTCACCGTAAACCAGCTCATACTTTTTGCCCATTGGACGTACCGTTATGGGATGCAGTATTTCTACCTCGGTCGATTTTAGCTGTTCGGCAAATTCCTCCAGCGCCTGCTGGTCATAGAACTTCCGGTAGTTCGATGGCGAAACCTCGATCATTGATACGGGCAGATGGTAGTACTGCTCTTCAATCGGTATAACCTTGCCTTTGGCGGGTACCGCTTTCGTTTCTTGCTTTTTTACTATGGTTTCCATAATTGATTGTTTTTGAGAAATGATTAAATAATGATTTAAGCAGAAGCGCTTTGGTCGAAGAGGATTTCGATCATCGCTTTAAACTTAGGATTGGGGAGCTGTTGTGTAGTAACATATACGATCAGGCAGTGAGCGCTTACAAGGCCTTTGGTCCATCCGAATAATTCGGTAGCAAACAGGCTATGCCTTTTATACAGGAGGTTCCCATGCTTTTTGATGATAGCCTGAATTTCTGTAGCCAGATTTAGCCAGCCATCGAAGCTGATGAGACCGTTCGACCAGCAAGCCCTGCTTTGCTCTTGGTCTTCAATGATCACCGCGCACAAGCCATCTATATAGCTGACTAGCTTCGGGATTTCTTCAGGAAAAGATCATGCAATAGCTGCGCTCTTTCCACCAGGTTCAGGTGCATTAGTGGTTTCATAATAAAAATGAATTAGGGCTGCCTTTTCACTGGCAGCCCGGTTAAAAAATAATACAGTAATCTTTACGCTACCGTGTGCTATTCGGGCGCTCCTTCTTGCAGGCCCAACAGGAAGCCTTGCTGCTCTATATTATCCAGCCAGGTGTCAGCAAACCCTGCATGTTGTGCCTGCTGGCGCTCATCAAATGAGCTAAAGAAGCAACCCTCCTCTATTTGTATGCTTTCCTGGTAAATACCCAGGTTCGCCTGCTGGTACATATAGGGAACGACATACACCGCTGTATAATCTTTAGACCGTTCTCGATTGTCTACCACTGCAAAGCACATTTCGGGGTCTTGCATTAAATCGCCGTTTTGTTTATAGTAATGGCAAAGGCTATACAGCATAGCCAGTCCGTAAGGTTGGAGTTGTGCAGTGCCAATAAATTCCATTGAGAGCGGCATGTAAGGTTTGTTTTCGATTTTACGGTAGTTGTCTACCAGGCTATCCATCAGCACGCAGAATATCCGGGTGCTTTTCGCATTTAGTCGCTTCATGACATGACGATACAGTAACCGCTGTATACGGTTTTAAATAGTTCAATAAATGTTTGGGGAGCAAAACGCCGGAGGCTAGCAGCCGGGCTGGGTTTCCAGGAGTTTTTTCAGTACTGCTTTGGCGGCAAATATGCCGTTGGCATTGAGGTGTCGCTGCCAGGCTTCTTCATTGGGGCTCCACCGAAAAGCATTACCCTTTAGTATTTTTCGGATCTGCTCCGATGGTTTTTCATCAAAGAGGAACTGTACCCGGCCCGCTTCTTTATTTTCTTTTACCATACCTCCCGGGAAAGGCACTTCCGAGGCCGGACGGCTTTCCAACAGCTCCAGTTGTTGGATACGGTGTTTAATCCGTCGGATACTCGTGCTGTTATTAGAGAAGGCATAGCTGGCAAAACCAACACGACCCAAATAATCGGGTGTATTCAACTGCTTCCACAATTCAGGTGTACCAAACTCCATGTTTAAAAAGCCAGCTTCGTCTTTTTTACGTATAAAACGGTTGGCTTCCTTCATAAAAGACTGGTTGGCCTCCAGTCGTATCACCTGAGCTTTTAATTTTTCCAGTGCACCCGGGTCATCAGAAAATATCGCATCATTGCTTTCTATGGCTTCTGCTTTTCGCTCATAATAGTTAGCCTTATCACTAGCCTCAAACGCTTTACCAAACTTGTTATGAATTTTATCCCGGTAGTTACGGTCTCTTTTTTCGCTGTGATGGCCTACCAGGATAGGTTGACCAAACGGAATGGCTGAACTCATTTTGGATGCCTGGTTATATAGCTCGTCTGATAGCTGCTCGTTTTTGGCAGCTTGCTTTTTGGCATAGTCAATCCGCTTCTGCCTGCGCTCTTCAAAATTGTGTTTCATAATAATTGTTTGTGTTAATAAAAAATCAGTAATCGTTCATCATAATCAAATCGCTTTCGCCCTTGATCATCGACAAAGCGAAAGATTATGATCTCTCCTCATCCTTTCGCCGCCCGCTGATCTCAAAGCCATTTTCAATTTCGGTTCTCTTGAAAACAGGTTTGTTAGTAGCGCTGCGGCGCGACAGCAGATCACCTGAGATATCTTCTGCCAGTTCTTTGCTTGCCTTTAATACGGTAGTCTTCATTGCAGGAAAGTGTACGGTAACGGTGTACCCGTTTGGAGTATAAAAAATGGATTAACTCGTAAGCAGGCTATAGGCAGCAATGATCTTCTTACTCATTTCCTCTGCTTCGCTGGTGCGGTGCTGGTTATGGTCCGGGTGCCACTCAGCGATCAGCTTACGAAAAGCCTGTTTGATCTCGGTTTTTGTGGCACCGGTAGTAACACCTAATAGCTGGTAGGGAGTCAGTTCCTGGGATTGTAATACTTCAGTAGCTTCCTCCTTACTCATGCGCTCGCGGAAGGCACTACGCCACTGGCCTGCATGACCAAAACCATCGGTGGTATCATAGGTCTTATAACCTTCTAAAAATCCTTTCTTAGCCATAGGGTCATTGTTTGATAAGATTTACTTCATAAGGTTTTTCATAACCGGGGATACCTATAGCATCCAGGTGTTTGCAATGCCGGTAGCGTTTCCAGGCCGGGCAACTACAGCCCCAATGCCGCTTCTTTTTATTTTGGGCAATGGTGTAAAGCCGGTTGGAGGTCTCACTGCGGACGTTAAAGCGAAACTGCCATTGATCAGTATCGGGCAGCGCCAACTCTTTGGAAATTCTAATAGAGGGTAGCATAGCTATGTATTTTAAAAAGTGAATAATCAGGCACCCAGAAAATGAGGACTTTTTTCGTCTTACCGGTTTTGACCTCCTCGCTGCCGTATTTGCTGCGTATCTGGTCCAGGGATTTCTGACTGCTGCGGAGCTCCTTAAGATCTGAGCTTCGGTAATACCAGGCTTCTTTCTTGGATGCATAGAAAAGACCTGCTTCACGTAGTTGTTTGCGTACAGGCTTTGTCTCACCCGTCACCCAAATCCATAAACCCACCAGTTCTATCCTGATACCCGGCAGGTTAATGATGGCTTCCACTACCTTTCGGTATTCATCGGAAAACCGGATTTCTTTATCGGTATCCTCCTGGGACAGGTTAGCGCCTTTAAGCAGGAGTGCTGTAGCATATGCATACTCCGTATTAATGGCCTGCATGATAGCCGTATCTCCACCCCGGTCCGGATGGTACTCAAAAGCCAGTTTCCTGTACAAGGCCTTCACTTCATCGAGCGTCGTACAATCGTTGAAAAATTTCATGAGCTTATTTTTTTGTAACACAATCAGGTTAGCGTTTCGCCTTGCAAGGCTCATCAGTACCGGCAGCATACCGGCAGACGCTTTTTCCACAGGTAGCGAACAATTGGGACATTTCAACCAACCCGCTGTCTCTGAGTGAAGCGCTTACTAGGCTATTTGCTTTTCAGGAAGCCAATTTGCTCCGTTGTGTTACTCGCGGCAACTCGGCTACTAAGCCACCGGTCATCGTTACGTTTGAAAGCTGACGGCATTGCCCTTTCAAACCGAAGCTGTTTTACGATCCTGGTGAAGACCGGAGCGTGTTTCTTTCAAAAAAATACGACCGCCTGCCGCCTATATTTTTTGTTAGGCGGCTAAAGGGCGGTGGAGATTTTTTTGAAAAACCCGTGGCAAGGCGGGCCCTGCTATGGCGGCCGCAGACACGCTCCTGTCTTTGCCAGGATCGTAGCTTCGCTGTCCCGTTTGAATGGGTCATGCCGGAATAACATTTCAACGTAATGACCGGGCACTTAGCAGGTACGGGGCGGGTAAAGCAGACGGGTGAAAAGCGGCTGAAAAGCTCAGTAGCAACATTAGTCACTTAGATGACGGAGGGGAGGGTGTTATGTCTACTGTGCCGCCTGTAAAAAAGTGCTGGCTTTCTTAATGCTTATTTGATATTTTTTTGATTGATCCCTTTGATCATTTCTTCTACCATATAATCTGCAGACTATTGGTAGCACGGCAAACAGTTTTGGCTCACCAGCAAAAAAAAGCCGCCTCCTGGACAGGAAGCGGCGATGGCTGTTACACCTTAACCCTCTACGAAGTTGTATGATATTGTAAGTTTCTTATAATATCGCCGATGGCATCGGAGCTGTACGACACACCTTCGGTAAGTTCCATCTCAGAACGAATGAGTAGCAACCGGTAAGCCATATAACAAAGGTCCTGACGGATGGTCGTCTTACGCTCCGGAGATAATAGCTGGTCTTTGCCACCTATAAAATGGGTAACCTTTTTTTAGAAGCATCGAGCACGAGCCGGATTTCCGCATCCTCTTTCAACAGGATAAAACCCATGGACAAAGCCATTTTTTTGAGCTGTCCAACCCTCCTGTCGCCATACTCAGAACGCTGCAACTGCAGCCGCTGCAGGGGTTTGCTTTGCAGGATATGCGGCAGGATGACTTCTTTCATAGCCTTGCTAAATATGCCTTTTCCCCGCCATTGCGATAGCATCACAGCCTGCAAGTTATCTTCCTGTGGCTCCACGGCTCCTACCGCCTGGCTATCTTCCAGGATCAGGTAAATTATACGTGGTAGCAGGTCGGCAGGAATCGATTCACCGGGCTTATATTCGGGCCATAGCTGTACCAGTTGCACATTAGGTGCCAGTAACCGGTACATGGTAACTGAACCGGATACCTTACCAGCTTTCCATTCGTCCAATATTTTTTTCAATGATTTCATATACTTATTTTAAAACTGGTCAATTCATGCGTTAGGGATTGCAGGGAAAAGCCCCGCCTGCTGCGGGGCTTGAAACAAGAGCCCGACCCGCCACGGGCGGGGAACGCCCAACGGCTAACGCTTTTTGCCTTTCGATGGTCCCCTGTCATCAAGCGGTGTGTGCTGCCTGGGAGGGATACGTTCGACCTTTTCTTTTGTCTTACTGGAGGTTTTCTCTCTGTGGTTACTTTTTTTATCATCCGCTGCCTTCTTAGCTTCAACCTTTGTTGTATCTCCTGCAAGCTCAGGCCCCTTTTGGTTGACTTCTTTACCTGCCAATTCTTTCCCTGGCTCATTCATCTGCTTGCCAGACTCCGCTATTGTACCCGCGGTGTCAACGTCTTTGCCTGCTTGCTGGTCCATCACAGTGGGATCATCGGGCATAAACGGAATGTCGTTGAGTTCAGAAACATCAGCGTTCAGATCACGGGCCAGCTCTCCCAAAAAGGGTCGAGACCTTCATCAGCGGTATTTTTACTAAAGTATTCAGCGGCCTGCGCTGCCATTTGCTCATCTGATATTATTTCGTCTATAACCGGGCGCTCCACTTCTTCGTGGTGTACCTGCCTATCTTCCACGTATTGTTCCATTCCCTTTTGAGCAGGATCATTAGTAACCACTTCTTGCTGTTGCATCTGATCTTCCTGAGATAAGTTGGTGGTTGTCTGTTGCTGCTGATCCGTTTGAAGATCGGTAGTTGGCTGCACTCCTTTTTTCTGCTGATAGGCTTCAGATAGACCTTCGGCGCGTGCAATGATTTTACCTTCATCATCAACACCCAGTACTTCCCGTGATTTTGGATTGGCTATAATATTAGCTTCTACGTCCATACCATTCACCTCCAGTGTCCCGCGAAGCGGATCACCTTTTCTCAGGTTTTCTTCTGCCCAGGGCGGCATCCCTTGTCCGGTAACCTTGCTCCAATTCAGATTTTGCAAGGCCTTTGCTACATCATAACCATAATTCTCGTGGTAATTGTCAATCTTGGCATTTCCTTTAGCAGTCTTTTTCTCAAAATTCAGTACATGCCAGGATTGATACTTCTCATTATCTTTCCAATGGTCCTTGCAGACAGCCCGGCCTTCCACCAGATTGAAAGCTTCCTTAGCCGTAAAACCCCTGTTCTTAAATACGCCAAAATACTGTTGCGCTTCAGGCTTCTCCCTGGGTGTCAGCAAAAATCCGGATATACTGATCCAACCGCTTTCGGCGGAACGCTTATGGTCGATCCTGTAGTCTATTTCCTTTCCGTGGAATCTGTCGGGATGGTTAACACTGAATTGCTCCACGCCGTTGTTCAAATTCGCTGAGACCTCTTCGCTATGCCCTTTACCAAAGCCTAAATAAAAATGACCATTGTCCAGGTATTTTAGATTCTCATCAATACTGTATTCCATTGCAATCAAATTTTATTGTGATTAATATTGTTACGTTGTTAGCGGCGTATGCCTTTGGACTGCTGCTTGCCCAGGTCAAGCGCCTGGTGCTGCCGGGGCTGCATACGTACAACTGTGGGTTTTCGTGCCGCTGCCGTCTTAGTTATCGCTACTCTTTCGGTCTGCTTTTGCCTGCCGGAGGCCAGGTACCTTTGGTCGCTCGCTCCCACAGGACTAGTTACAAGCCATTTGAGTGTACGGGTAGCGAAATCGCCGGCTGCACGTAGTATCCTGCGAGCTACACGGTTCATACGACCGGGATAAAGCTGACGTTCCAGGTTGCGGTTGGCGCTTCGGAGCATCTTTACCGAAACCCGCTCTTCTAAATTGCGGGGTGGCTGCACCCGTTGGTATAGCTTGCGCATTTCAGCAAGACGTATCTTTGCAAAGGTCTTTCCCTGCAAACCTTTCTTACCGAAAATCGATGCAAAACGTGCTTCCTGCCGGTGCCAGGATTCCAGCCCCTTTTCGATGCGATTGGTCATAACCTAAAAGATTTAGAATTTATATTTTAACTGGCGGGCCTGTATAATATCATTGCCTTCCATTTTCAATTGAAGGTGGCGGTCACCGCCTTTTTCAAAAAACTGCATAATAAAATGCTTCTTGTCCGCAATGGTGAATTTGGGAAAAGCAATTACGATGGTGCTATGCCCATCGGCTGGTATCGTATTGTCCAGCTCTTTATAAACATAAAGCGGCTGCAATTCCTTTTCCTGCTCTGCGGTACGCTTTATCCGTTTTTTATCTTTTATATAAAAGCGCAGAAAATCCAGGTCGTAGGCAATGGGTGAGCTATTTTTAAGCGAAAGCCGGTAAAAGATCACATCCTCGCAGGTATAAATACCATCCAACACCGCCGACATCTTAAACATCTTTTCCCTGGGCCTTGTCATAAAGGGTGTCGTCTTCGTAATACTGCGGGCTACCATTTCCACCTGCGCATCATTAAGAGTGCGCGACTTAAAGAATGCCGTTTGTGCTTCCTGCAATTGTTGCTTGCCCATATCAATAGGCCGGTCGTCCGGGTTAGCGTTGTAATCCACGCGGAAAGCATAGATCTTACCGTTGGTGGTAATTACGGTAAGATTGGTTTGGGGAAATGACGGTGCCGCTCCTTTAACCTTCAGCACATTGTCTACACCCGTCACCGTTTTTGCCAGTATATCCCCTGTTCCCCGGTCTACACCATTACTGGCTATAGGCGCGGGAAATACAAGTATAGTCGTCTTCTGATCGCTTACCGATAAATGATAGGGTTCCTGCAATGCCTCATTAAAAAGGTACGCGCAGGTTGCGCCTGGGCCTGGCTCCCAAAGCCGGATGCCAATAGAATTATAAATAATAGCTTGTTCATTTGAAAAGTAGTTTTTAAGGATGAAAAGATTATTGATTGCGTTTATTGAGGTCGATGAGCAGCACAGGGTAACCGGCCTTAACGGTGGCGCGCACCAGCTTGGCTTTACGACCGAACAAAGATTTTACGGTCTGTACACCGGCACTGGCGGCCTGCGCTCCAAAGGATTGATCCATCATAGGTATATCCAACCCCTGTAAAACCTGGTCGGCTCCTTGCTTGGTAGCATCCCGGCCAATGGCCCCGGGTATGCGAATGCCGGTAATACCATCCATATCGTAAACAGCGAGGGAAACGGGGAATAGTGCATTTTTATAACGAATACCTTTTACCTCGATCTGCATGCGCTCACCCTCCAGTTGGCAGGTGCCAAACACATAATTTCCTTTAGGGATCATCACCCCGTTAATATATATTGGTTCGGCCAGGCGCATTTTTATCGTAGCACCCGAAACAAGGGTTTGCGTTTCATGTACAAAAGCGGGAACTGCCTTGTTTGCCTCGGGGTCATCCGGGCCGTCACCGGACAGCTCATAAAAATTGGCCGTAACCGGACGGATCGCCGCTTCAGCGGTTTTTGCATCTTTGATCTTTGTTGTTCCCCTGTTTCCGAACAGATCGGCGCGGGTATCTTCCACCGGAGCCGATACCGAATAAACCAGCCCTTTATTTTTCTCGGATTCCGCTTTGGCTTTTTCGCGGGCGCGCCCTGGATTTTGTATATCCATCACTTTTTCCAGAATACCGTCAATTTTTTCCAGCTCGGCGTCCGGTGCACCCGGTGCACTACCCGCCAGGGTGCCGGCTTCCAGCGAAGCCTGTAGCTGGTCTACTTCTGCCATAGCATTGCTGCTTGCCCGGTAATCGTTTCGCTTGTATTCAGCCATCGCCAGCTGATTTTCCAGGTCATGCAATCTTTCGCTCAGGCGGTCTTCGGCCTCACGACTTCCCAGATTGTCATAACGAGCGTTACCCGGATAATAGATATTGCTTCCCAGGGTAAGGCCACGCAAACTATCGGCGTATCTGGCGCTGTCTGCATAAGACAGGAATTGCCTTTTTCCATAAGGGTCGGCACGGCGGAACTCTTCCATTTCCAGGGAATCTTTCAGCGCCTGATCGTATAAGGAGAGTTTGTCCTGCTTCTTATCGTCCGGCCCGGCTCCCGGAAGATTGGTGTTGAGGCCGGAAGATGGCTCCGGCGTTCCGTCGTTATCTCCTTTACCTCCGCCCATCGACCAGAACAGCAGGGTAAGAAACGGGATCGCAATTACCGGCAGGACGACAAGCAACCTGCGCTTTCTTTTGAGTTGTTCGTTCATAATTATTGCATTTATAGTGTATGTGGATATAATTATTCAGCAATCAGGGTTTGAAGGCTATCCCAAAGGCCAGGATGCGCCCGCCGAAGGCGCTCCAGTTGTACGCGCCCCGAGTCAGCACGAATAAGGCTGTCGATCTTTGCCTTTAGTAATTGTCTTTGCCTGCCAGCTACATAAGCGGAAACGCTATCTGCTTGGAGATATATCGTGCTGATCGCATCAGGTCTTAACGGCTTTCGTGTTGCTTTGCCGGACAATGACTGGTATAGAACAATACCGCTATTGGCTCCCATTGTCAAACAGAAAAGGGCCAGCGCCAATTTCTTTTGAAAGCCCGTCCAGTGGGCTGTGCTGCGGTTCAGCATATCGGCTAAGCGGTGTTGTTGCTGGTTGCACCAACGGGAAAGCCGACGCGAAATGGAAGCTTCGCCAACATCCTTTTTATTATTATGGATAGATTTCATCGGATACAGGTTTTAACGTGCTTTGATATCGATATCCCGGTTATCGAGTGTGGCCCAGCGCTCGATCAAAAAACCGTGAACATTATTAGAACTGATAGGCAAGCCGTCGCGGATATAGCCCTCCGTCACCATGCTGCGGGTAACTGTGGACGTGGGCCGTGTGATATACAGTCGTGCGTAATACCGGAAGTAATAAGGCTTTCGATCTACTGAAATAGTGATACTATCCGGCTCTATACGTTGGCTGACATTGCCCGATACCATATTGCTGTAATAGCCGTTTTCCCGAAGGTTATCGTACTGGGCCTTAGCGCTGCCATCAGCCAGGTATAACGCTTTGGAAAGCTGTGCTTTGATCTGCACATCATCAGGGGCAAGGGTGAAAAAGAAAAAATGAAAGGTCTTGATATGGTCTTCCAGCTCAATCTTCAGGTTATCCTTCCGATTGGCAGCTTCAGCTTCCAGCAACTTGCCGTTCGAGATGATATATACCCTTTGCTGTATTTTATCAATTCCTGTAATCGCCCAATAGATGGTGGTCAGGCAAATACCGGTAACTGCAATAATCAGCACCAGGAAAAAACCTTAATGTGCTTAAAAGCCGTTTCTATATTTTTAAATTGGCGGAACATAAATATCTTTTTGAGTGCATTTATCGTTTGCTTGTGAGCATACCCGAAACGCGGTTAACCCGGGAAAGCAAACCGTTGCCGCCGTGGGCATGGATCACGTAGTTGGCAACAGATGGTACGGTGAAGTAGCCGATAATACCGATAATCAGAAAAGCAAGGTAGCCTGTGTCGGTTGGGCTGAAAAAGGTATCGCCGGTATTGTTGACCTGGCTGGTATCCAGCTTGATCATGCCTTGCTGCACTTTACCGATCAATGCCCCGAAAATATTAGCGATAGGCAACCATAAATAGATGTTGATATAGCGTGCGATCCACTGCGTAAGCGAGTGCTGAAATCCATCGTAGACACTTAGGCCAATAACAATAGGCCCAAGTATAACCAAGATCACCAGGTGGAAAGTGCGCAGGGTATTAATGCAAAGGGCAGCCGCCTGGAACAAGACCTGCAAAATCTCAGACATCCATTGGCTCACACTGTTCTTGAACTGGTAATAGTATTTACTCATACTAAAGCGGATGTCATTACCAATTTCTTCGAAGAAGCCTTCATCTTTTGTGCTATTAGGATGTGTGTACTTATACCAGGCCTCCCTGTCCCCTTCGCCATTGGCTCCCTGGTAGATCAGCCACTCTTTGGATTGCTTGATCGCTTCTTCTTTATCCTTCAGCAATTTTTTAATAGCGGCATCCGAGTCCTTGACCATAGCTGCCGTCACACTGACGGTCGGATTTAATATCGAGTTGAATAAGCTGATCACCTGCATGTAAGAAGCCAGCACCAATCCCAGTGCAAAGGGCCTCAGCAATGGATAAAAGTCAATGGCCTCCGCTCTTGCAATATGGCCCCACACCCGGTAGCCGATATAGAGCATTGCCCCAAAACCGGCCAGGGATTGACCGATTTTTACAATATCACCTGCAAGTGGAATCATTTCATCATACAATTGTTCGAGGATACTTTGTAAACCTGCTATTTCCTCTGCGCGCCCTTGTGCATAGAGTGTACTCGGTAGTACTATCAATAGCAGTACCACCATCCATTGAATCTTCTTTTTCATATTGGCTTATTGTTTTAGGTTGTACATTTTTTCTACAGCTTTAATTTCCTGCTGTGCCCGCTTGCGCTGACTGGTAAGCACTCCTGTGGAATTATTAAAAGAGCGCAGGAAGCTGAGTTGCTGATCCACATCTGAAGCCAGGCGGTCAATAGCGGTCAACCGCTCGTCATCCGACATACGCATGCTGCCTGCTGTAACGACCATAGTCAGCTCGTTTAAATTAGCCAGGCTCTTTTCCAGCAGGTTATCATACACGGTACCCATATAGGCTATCTCCTGGGTGTTAAAAACACCGGACTGTTTGAAGTAGGCAAAAGCCCGGCGATACTCTTTTATAATCTGTGATTGATTGGTGATAATATCTCCTACGCGCCTGTAATTGCGGACTGCCGGGCTAACGGCCATCAGGCCATCCAGGAAGCCTTCGTGCAGGGAGTAGTTGCCGCTGGTGATATCTTTTACCTTATTATATCCGCCGCGTATGATCTGGTAAGAGGTATACATATTCCTGAGTATCTTTCGGAACTGTGTCAGCTTTTGGATATTAAGCGCCAGCTGCTGTATTTCGTTGGCTTGTGCCCCAGCCTTGTAACCTCCCAAAAGCAGGAAAGATAAAAGCAGGTATGTTATCCATTTTTTCATCGCGATTATTTTTTAAGGTTATACAATCGGTTCATTTGCTCACTATCATTGTGTTGCCGGGCACGGCTGCGCAGTAAAACCTGGAGCTCCGCCGTAAATCTTTGTAACACTACTGAGGTTTGCTGAAGCACAATGGATACCTGGTTAATCCGCTTGATCCGCTCATCATCGGTAAGTGCCATCCGGCCAGTAGTAATTAAATCATCCAGGTACTGAAGATCTTTCTCTGCGTCATCAATGATCTTACCCAAAACACTGACGACATACCTTTTTTCTGAAGCCTCCAGTAATTCACTGCTATTGTTAACCCGAACCATTTTGGAAGCCTGCCTGAGTATGGCCGTACCGGTTTGCACAGCGGCATCCACTTCCGACAGTCGCCGTACTTCCGGGTTCACCGACTTAAACGATTTATAATAGAGGTCGTGCAGGTTAAACTCGCCTCTTTTTATATCCCTGATGGTATGAAGCCCTTTGTCTACGATCTGGTAACCACGCTCGGCTTGCCTTAGATACGTACGCAGTAGTCCTATCTGTTCCATGTATCTTTTGATCTGCGTGGCTTTTTGATTGAAGATACCTTGGGCCGAACTGGTACAAGCCAGCAAGCATAATAGCAATGCTCCTACTATCTTGTTCATATTGCTAGGTTGTAAGGTTATTGAATCCCGTAGATACGTTTTGTGTTAGCAGCATCCAGCATATCCCTCGAACGATTGAGGCTTAAAAGAAAATTCTGGTTATTGAACTTCTTCAAATCGGAGCGGTTCTCGTCCAGCCCGATGGCAGCCTGCGTAATCAGTTCCAAACGTTTGCCATCGGTCATCGTCGTCTTGTGATCGGACAGTACCAGGTAGAGCTGCTCCACATTTCTGAGACTGCTGGTAAGGATTCCGGAATATACCTGCTCCATGTAACGGATCTCCTCGGCAGTAAAATGCTTATCCTGTCTTAGTAGTGCCCATGCCCGCCGGTATTCTTCCACCAACTGTAACTGACCGGCGATAACCTGTCTTGCTTTTTTATAAGAAGCAATTACGTTACGCACCTTTGCCAACTCATCGTAGTATTTTTCAAAAAGGCCTCTTTGCTTCTCGGCCCAGTCTGATATCTCGCGAAGCTTTAGCTTTGACATCGTATTTTCGATTTCCTTCTGCGCATTCTGAAGACCGATGGTTTTGTTCTGTAACCGCTGAATGGCAAGGTCCGCCGCTCTCAATGCCTTTTTGACGGCTTCCGTAAATACCTTCCAGACAATAGCATGACTACGATGAGGCGACAGTGCCAGCACGAGACTTAGTATAGCTGTAACGAATATCTTTTTCATGTCCTGATTATTTTTATGATTTATTATCACGTATGTCCCTGGCCAAGGCTGCGATACCCTTACGATAATCGCCGCCGAACCGTTCGGCATATTGCTGCACTTTCATTTTCTCGGCCTCCTCGGTGGTATAAGCCAAATACTCTTCCAGTGAAACTTCCGTACGATAGACCTTGCTTAGTTGTCCTCCCAGGCTTATAAATACTTCTTTGTATTTTTTGGCCGGATCGTTTGCCTTGTTGATCGACAGGATTTGCATTTTCTCTTTTTCCGTAAGGCCCAACAGTTCCTGTATCTGGTCAAACTTATTTTGATACTTACTTTGGTCCAGGAGTATTTTACAATCACTGTTATTGATAATAGCCTGCTTTACGACTGGCGAGCTGATAATATCTTCGACTTCCTGAGTAACTACATTTGCCTCGCCAAAGAATTTTCTGACCGTTTTAAAAAGGTATTTAATGTACTCCGCCATACCTTCCCGGGCGATAGCTTTCCAGGCTTCCTCGATGAGAATAATCTTTCGGATACCTTTAAGTTTCCTCATCTTGGAAATAAAGACCTCCATAATGATCAGGGTCACCACAGGAAACAGGATGGGGTGATCCTTGATGTTGTCGAGTTCGAATACGATAAACCTTTGCTGTAAAAGATCCAGGTTCTCGTTCGCATTAAGCAGGTAATCAAATTCGCCATCCTTGTAGTAAGGCCTCAGTACATAGAGGAAATTGTCAATATCAAAATCACGGTCTTTTACCTTCTCCTGCTGTAACCTTTTTACGAAAGCATCCTTCAGGTAATCATAAAAGGAATTGAAGCAGGGAAATACCTTTTCATTTAATTCTAAAAACTCGTAATAACCAGTGAGTGCATTGGAGAGCGCTACGTACTCTGACCGCCGGAATGATTCGTTGTCCTTCTTCCATAATGCCAGGAGCAGCGTTTTGATCGACTCCTTTTTTCAGTATCTAACGTATCACCGTCACCTATAAAAAAAGATTGAACTTAATTGGGTTGCGCTCTTCGTAAGTGAAATAATAACCGCCGACCAGTTTACAAAGACCTTTATAGCTGTGTCCAACATCTACAATTACGCAGTGAGCACCCTGTTCATAATAGCTGCGTTGGAGATGATTGGTAAAAAAACTTTTTCCGCTTCCATGTTTGGGTCTACCGGGCCACTTTCTGAGAAAATGGCCCGGTAGACCCCGGACGGGCCAATTATGAAGCGGTTCCGATTGGTAATGATCCCCTTGCGCATCGGCTCATCAGATAGGTCCACATGAACCGGCATACCGGTTATTCGGTCCCCTAAACGCAGACCTACCGGGCTTATGGAGCTACGATAATTCGTTTCCATGTTGAGAAAACAAACAGCTTGTTCTGCAAACGAATCAAAACATTCATTCAAGGGAAGGTCAGCTGCATTACCCGGTAAGCCTGCCCAAAAAATCTGGGGCGCTCCCTTGATCTCTTGCCGGGGTTGTCCATCGATTTGTGTAATGGCGGAAGCCGCTGCGTTGCGCAGGTCTTTTAGTTCCTGCTCATTATTTGTCCATACCTGGAGATTAAAGTGTGCCTTAACCGGTAACCTGCCCTGTGATATCGCTTCATTCAGGAAATCAGCAGTTGCATCACGGGCGATGGCATTTTCCCTGGAATAGGCCGATAAGGACTGAAGACGAAGACGTTTGCTTTCCAGCTTCTTCATAGTCAGCTGCATATCATCTATTACAATGAACTGGTTGTAGATATGATTGCAGTTTAAAAGCAGCCCCATTGGCGACGCAAAACCAACGGTAAAGCGCGTCCGCTCGCTGCTATACCTGTCGTAAGGCAGGCTGCTGCCGCATTGTGCCGGAAGGTCTTCCGCATCTGCGAGTGTGTACAGCTGCATGTAATTCTCACCGATCTTCCATTCCGGCTTAAAAACAATATCAGATAATGTGGGTGTACCTTTTGCGTTATCCAGGTAGAGATATGCCTCCAGCAGGCCAGCCTTATGCTTGCTGCCGGCAAGGGCATCTGCCTTCAGGCGCCTCAGTGATAAAAGGCCAGTATCCGTCAACACCCTTTCAAATTGCCCCAGTACATCAGCAAACTCATAAATAGCCTTTGTGTCCACATTACCGGATATCATTCTTTTGCGAAGCAGGTTCGACATCACGGAACTGGACGGCTTTCTGCCCGCCGCCTTCTTGGTGAGCATCAGGTAACATTTATGATTCAGAAAGGGGCGTTCGTTGAAAAACATTTCGCTTGCCCTGGAAAGAAACGCTTCTGTCTCAAAGTCGGGTTGGTATCCTTCCTTGAAAAAATAGTCTTGCTTATGCAGCACCGTGTGCTTGGGCAGGAGTTTGATGGCCTTGATCCAGGCCTGGTGTAATTGTTCCTGCTGGTCGGCTCCGGTAGTAAATATCTCCGGTAGCGTCAATTCAAATACCGCGGTAAAATCCCCTTGCTTAGATAAAATATAATCACGCTCGATTTTGTAAACGGGCAATAGACTAAGCAGGTCTTTGCGCACATCTTTATACTCCTTTAAATGAAGAATAGCTGCTATACCGGCGGTAAGGAGTAATATTAAAAATATAGTTGTCATTGATTTTTGTTTTGTGGTTGGAGCAGGTTATAGAGTCGTTTGGCTTTAATGGCCTCGGGTAAGCTGCGGTAAGCGGCCTCTTTCATAAGTCCATGAGCGCCATACTTGCGGGAGTAGCGATACACATAGCTAAACAGTGCAAACGCACACAGGCCAACTATAGGAAGCGTAATGAATGTTGAAAGCCCGGTGAGGTATAGAATAGCAAACAGTAACAGTAGCGCCACCAGGCCTACCGCCAGGTAAGCGATATACTGTGCTTTCAGACCCCGAAACTCAATCGGCTTATTAATGCCCTTGTTGATGGTATACTTGCTGGATGCCATAACAAGAATTTTATACGCCGAAAAAGCTTTTGAGCACTGTAGCAACGACCACCAGGAAAATGCAGGAGCCGAACCACGCTGCCGCTACTTTATTAGTATCCGGATCGCCCGAGTTCCATTTGTTAAAAACCTTGACAGCGCCTACAAGACCGACTACAGCACCTACGGCATACATCAGGTTCGTTCCTGTAGAGAAGTAGCTTTTTACTTTGCTGGTAGCTTCTGTGATACCGGCATTACCATCCTGGGCAACCGCAGCAGCCGACAAAAGACAAAGAGTGGTCATCATCAGCGCAGCGAGGCGCTGATGTCTTTTATTAACTAAAGACATAATGGATTTATTTAGATAAGAGGAAAGGAATTACAACACCGGCAAATGGTGTCAGGGCCAGATAGGGCGCAGATCAAGTGTGGTAAGCCGCGTACCACGGTACTCATAGAATTTATTGATCAGATCCTCGGTGATCGCCTCCTTAAAGGGCTGATATACCGATGGCTCAGCCTCCTGAATCTGCTCTTTGAGCAAGTCCAGCACTTCGGGTGTCGGAAGCCGGTGCCGGCTGCTGATTGTATCAGTTAACCGGCTGACCAGTTCGTCGAGCAGAGCATACTGCCTGGCCTGCTCCGCTTCATCGTCAAAATCATCATCGGCTCCAAAGGGCTCTTCTTCCTCTTCTATGGGCGGAGCTTTTTGCCCGGTTGGTGCCTGAGGGCTTTCAGGAGTCAGATCATCATCGTCAAACAAGACAGAACCCATAACACCATTGGTAACGGGGATAGAAAGATTTCTGCGGGGATGGGAAGGTTTGGCCGAAAACCTTTTGAAGATGTCTTTTCTGTAATAAATGATCAAAATGATTGCGTAGTAAACCGCAGCTGCAACAGCTGCAATAATCAGGAACTCCGACCAGGTGATTGTTGAAAACATTTTTCAAATTTTTGGGGTGAAGAACAGATGCGTCGTTTGCATCATTAACACCCCAAAAGTGGTATCGTGGAAAGCCTGAAACACTCAACCTGGGCACTGGTAGTGTTTTGTCTCGGAAGAAGTTTTGTAGTACTTAAGAAGAGAAAAAACGAAGCAAAAACGGGAAAAGCGCCCTTTCGGAGCGCTTTTTATTTTGACAGTTATGAAAAATCACCGCTTATTGTGCCGCTCGTCTGCTTCCCTCATCCCCGCATGATACCGGCTGATTAAAAGGTTCAGATACGCAGCGTCATCCTTTTGCGAGTACATTTCCTGGCGCGACCGGTGCACATTGCTTAAATCTGTATTGAAGATAATCTCGAAAATCCTGGACAAGGCCTTAACCGTAATGTTCCCGTGGTTGATGCTTTTACTATATACCAGCGCATAGGTTAGCTGGTGCAAATAAATTTTCTTGTCGGTCCATTCAGCGGTAATACCATCGGGCAGCACACTGCTACTGCCTGCCCTGTGAAGTCGGCTATCCAGGTATTCGTTTAGCTTCTCGTAGGCGATAAAACGGGCAAACTTTAAAGTCATGGGAGTGATATGCTGAAGATCAGAAAGTAGTTCTGTTTCTTCGATATTAGTGGGGGGCGGTGTTGGGTTGGACAAGAAAAATTCCCGATCAAAGGACTCGTCCCCGGTTATAAAATACCGGTAAGCCTGTAGGTTCTGCTCTACATAGAGTCGAATTACTTTTTGCTCTTTCCGATATTGTTTGGTCCTTAGGCGCTCCGAAGGAAATGCGGAGGCTTCCAGTTGGAAAACACGATGAAAGAAAATGAGATATGCGTGAAACAGCGGGCTGATGGTCTTGTAATATTCAATCTCGTCTGCTTCGTTGGCAAAGCTGGCAGGTTGCAGTCCCTTCAGTCTAACCAGATACTCCTGGGCCGTATGAAATGCAACATTGGACCGCTGTATGACCTTATCAGAAAGTTCAACGGCTGAGAGTTTGCTTTCAAGTTCACCACGAAGGTCTAAAAGTTGATAGATCGTATTGTCTTTCATAAAGAAAACTCCTTATACCAAGCCCAATACGCAAGTCGTGGCTGCAAAATAGAAAAATTTGCAACAGCCACACCGATTACAGGGCCATGGAAAATAATTTCAGTTATATCTACCAATGCTGGTAGATATCCTCATTTACTGCTAAAATATTACCTGGATAGAGCGAAGTCAATGTGTATTCGACTGAAATTTTTATCGGTTGATGACGCACGGATAAACGGACAGCGCTAAAAGAACATGTCCTTACCAAGAATTTTAGCAAAAATTCAGTCGTTCGACGGATTGTCTGATGATTACATAGCTTGTAATTTTAACTGTATTATATGTAAACAAATACATTTTTATGAAACCTCTACTCATCTTATTACTACCCGTGGTGGCCACTTACGGGATTTCATGTAGCAAATCGTCCGGTGCCGAACTACCCGACAGCAACGTTAATTTTATTCCGAAGGAACAAGCCAATCGAATGATCAGTAGCTACCTTCAGTCCGTCGGATACCCTGGTAAAGATCACGAAGTCCGTTCCTGGTTGCTGGACGCCGCAGCAATAAGAGAATATTTGTCTGATACATCGATCGTTAAATTCAAAGTTTTCCTGGGTCACACTATGGACTGGATCAATGCCGGCAATGGAGGTGTTAGACCCGGGCCAGGCGAGTTTCCAAACACACTGATACTTGTAGGGGTCAATAGACAAGGGAAGTATCAATTGGTGAGAGGCAAGGTAATGGATAATGCAGCGCCTTGTCCTCAGTTATGTATGGATGTCGCACTGGAGTCTCAAATCGAATAATCAAGAACATGCTGCTCCGTATTATTATTCTGGTGGTGCTGGCATTCAGCTTTGCCTGTTGCTTGTGGCGGCTTGGTGGCCGTTCAAGGCCGCTAAGGCTTATCGTGGTTTGGGTAGGTTTAACGCTCTTCAGTGAAATATCGGCCTTCTACCTGGCAGCCATCTATCGCAACAATCTGGCGGTCTTCCATATTTTCGCGCCCCTGTTATTCCTTAATACAGTAATGTACTTTACAAGTATTTCACCGGTAATTAAAAATAACCGGATCGGACTGTCACTAGGTATTATAGGGCTTAGCGCATCTGTCATTAACAGCATTTACCTTCAACCTATTCATACTTTCAATTCAAACTTTTTGCTGTTCGGTGGTCTTTGCGTCTGCACCATGGGATTTATCGTGCTTGCCGAGTATGCCAAGAATTTTGATAGTCCGGCGCCCGCACACAATCCGCATTTTTGGATAACTGTTATATTACTCTTTCAGCAGGTAGGAGCCTATTTTATTTATATCCTGATCCGGTTTTTGGAACTAAACCATGCCAACCCCGGTAATATCACCACAGCCTACTACATGCTCTGGATGGTCGGAGTGATCAGTTATTTTTCCATCGGTATTGTATTTGTTTGTTTTCCTGTTAAAAAAACAATTTATGAGTGATGCCAGCCAGGTTGTAGTACTTTTTGTATATGGGTCACTTTTTGTAGTGCTGATTATCATAGTCATCATATTGCTTGTGTTTTTAACCCGGCATAAAACACGCAATTATGAGTTAAGGCTACAGGAAGTGCAACAACAATTTGAACAGGAAACAATGAAGACTAAGCTCGAGCTGCAGGAAGAGGTCCTGACCAAAGTATCCGGAGAAATACATGATCATATCGGACAGGTACTTGCAGGAGTCGCGCTGGCACTCCAATCTTTGGAGACAGAAAAGCTGACAGAGCGTGGAAGACGCATCGTGGATGGGTCCGTACAACGCGTTATTACCGCAACAGAGGAGTTGCGTAACCTGAGCCATCTGATGAGCGGCACGAAGGTTGAGGGCCTGGGACTAATTGAAGCGCTAAGGCGGGAGCTTGAGTTCTTGTCCCTGACTAAAAAGTTACACGTAAAATACCATCACTGCGACCGGCAAGCTTTCCCGGCCATCAGCAGACCAGCTATCATTCTTCTGTTCCGCATTGCCCAGGAAGCCATCAAAAACGTGATCAATCATGCATCGGCTGGCTTGCTGGAGGTAACAATCGACTACCTGCAAAACATGAACACCCTGGTAATGATGGTTAGTGACGATGGTAAAGGCCTTCCGCAGGCATACCGGGAAGGAATGGGGCTTAGCGGCATGAAACAGCGGGCCAGCTTACTTAACGCCCAATTAGAGATCGGCAATAGTTCGCTCGGTGGCACCCTGGTAACAATAAAACTTAAAACAGAATATAATGCAGACAAAAACAATCATCGCCATCGCGGATGATCATGATCTTTTCAGAGAGGGCATTAAACTGGTACTGGATAATACCGCCGATTTTCACCTGGCCTACGAGGTCAGCAATGGCCGTGAGCTTATTTCCCTATTGGATGAGTTGGCGGGCACCTCTTCTTTCCCGGGTATTGTATTGCTGGATATCAACATGCCGGAATTAAACGGATACGAAACCATGCAATTACTTGGCCAGCGTTACCCCGAAACGCCGGTACTTGTACTGACTATGCATACTGTAGACTATAGTGTTTTAAGTATGCTAAGACTAGGTGCGCGAGGCTTTCTACCCAAAAGTTCGAAAAAAGAAACGTTCCTGGAAGCCTTGGCTAACCTGATGGCAGGAGATTACCATATACCACGGGAACTGTCCAAACTCTTCATTACAAGTCAAGGCAGGCAGGTAGCAGGCCTTACAGCAAGAGAGATCGAATTCCTCGGTTATTGCCACCAGGACATTTCCTATAAAGAAATTGCAGAGAAAATGATTTGCAGCGAGCGCACCGTTCATTCGTATCGGGACAAATTGCTTTTAAAGCTGAACCGCAAATCAAGAAATGGCTTAACTGCCTATGCCTATGACATTGGTATTATTACTGGTTAGCGACCGTCATGCATATTTCTGTTTATCCTTTTCTTCTAGTCCCACCTCTCGCTGAAGCCTGCATCTTATCCTCAAGCAGAAGCCGTGATTTGACCGGATCGGCTTCTATTTCCGCTATCAATGTTCTAACCAGGTTAGTTACATCATTTTTTACGGTGATAAAATGATCGGCAATCTCGTGCTCCGCCACTTTATTAGGGTTGGGGATATCTACAAATCTTTCCGATTCTGACTTTAAAGCCTGGTGATCATTCTGAATCTGAGCGTGAAAGATCTTTTGCTCAATAGGTTGATCTGGATTATCAGCCACGATACCCACAAATTCGCCGGGCGACAAAGTAGCAATAGTGGAAGCCGGGATAGCACTGTCCAGTTGGGTTGATTTGCTTACAGAAGTATCCTGCCGATTAATACTAATGCTGTCACGCTGCTGCACAATTTTACCAAAACGCTCAGACAACTCTTTAGCCGTAGCACCAAAACTTTGACCGGCGATAATATTACCGCAAAGGTTCATAAGCACATCTGCCTGCTCCTTTCCGTAGTCTTTGACTAATTGCTGATAGGTTTGAACGCAAAGTATATTGGAAATAAGATAGCTTCGGCAAACTGCTATAAAATTGTCAAGGCCGTTTAGAAAAATGCTAGGTAGCTCATCTATTATAATACTGCATTTATTCTGTCCTTTTTTAGGATGACTCTTATCAACCGGAAAACATAAAGTGACAGCACTGCTCCATAGGTCATTGCTTTCTCAGGGTTATTAGCTGCACAAACGATCTTTGGCGCTGAAGGGTCATTGATGTTCAGCGAAAAGTCATTGCCTGTTAAAACATAATAAATGGAAGGCGAAGACAGGCGCGCCAGTGCGATCTTAGCAGACGCTACCTGTCCTTCCAACTGCTCCATTGCCCGGTTCTTAAAGGCGCTGATGAAAGGATTGATCAATGCTTCAATGTCCTCATCTGTAGCTAAAATCGGAAACAGGTCCCGGTAGTCGGCCTGCATCAGCTCGATGGCATGAGGCAATGTACAGTACTTGCCATTCTGGTACTTTTTAAGAACCAGATCACTGCCGTTAGCAGGTTGATAGGTGATTCAACGAAAAATTCGCCTTGTTTCTTGATCCAGTCGCGATTTAATCCCAGTAGTATAGTCCGCGATGCTTCAGTGGCATCTGTTATATCACGCATTGCCTGAGGCTCCAGCGGATTGCAGCGGTGCATTGGCGTATCGAAATTGATCACATAAAACTTAGGAGGTACCTTGTAGTTGCCTTGGTATTTTAAAAGATAATTGTAAGCGATCCGCGACAGGTCATCGTATTTAAAATCGTAAAGGAACATGGAGAATCCTTTGCGGATTTGCTGCTCAATGACACTACGAACGACGTAATAACTTTTACCCGCTCCAGGGCTACCTAACACAAGGCAGCTTCTAAAGGGCGCGACATTAATCCAGCTATTTCTAAGCTTTCCACCATAACGGTAACGTGCCGGGAAGTTCAATGAGTATTCATCTTCCAGCAGTCGCTCCTCCTGGGGAAAGGTTTCATTTTCTTTATTGAAAATGTCTTTACGTAATTTGGTTTTCAGCAAACGAGAGAGATAAGTCCCTCCTGAAATCATCATCAGATACCCTATTGAGGTGGTGATCATATAACCCGCTGCTACCCCGTTTGTACTACCCGGAACAAAAAGAAACACGTTAGCCAGGAAATAAAGCGCCAGCCCGCAACCACAATAGGCAAGTGCGGCCTTTAGGTTGACCGTTCCATCTTTTTTGCCTTTAACCCCTAAAAGAAATATGATCAGCAGGACCAGTGAAGAGCATTTAGCGAGCATCACCGATTGAAAAAACGGAAGCCGCCTGATATTACCAACCAACCGGTCGGTGATCGAAGCCGTCAGTTCCCAGCTATTAAAAGCCGGGTAACAGATAATATAAAAATGAATAAGGAGCACCGCAATGCTCAATAACCGAGTGAAATCAATCACCGATCGTAGCCCTTGTTCGTTTTCGCCTGTCATTGCTCAATTTTTTTAAGTGAAAAAATTGAGAGGGTCGGTATAACAGCGAATCAAACCGTGGCGTCAACAGTAACGCGAGACAATTAAAGTTTACCGTTTCCGCTTGCGCTTATGGGGTTTACGTACATTAAAAGCAACATCCTGTTGCTGTGCTTCCAGCAGGATTTTGATACTATTAAGAAAGGGAGCCGCAAGAAATGCTCCCGGTAGGGTCAGCTTCGCTAACCGGTTAATTCCATTAACCAAGCTGGCCGTAAGATGGTGCCTGAAGTATTTTTCTATTTGCGGTGGAACTGTTGCATAGGAAAAATCACGACTATCCTTTGTGCCAATAGTGAAGGATTCTGCATCAGAGTTTCCAGGAAGCAAGCGGAGGCCTTGATTGTAAAGCTGGCCGATAGTTGCGGCGACTCCCTGGTCAAAATCTATTTTTCCAAACGCTTTTTCAGACAGGACTTTATTTTTTGCATTTCGCTACGGAGGTCTTTATCCTCCGTTTGGAGGCGTGCCAGCAGATGAGCCGCACTGTAATTTTTCCCAGATCACTGCCATTGAATACGGACATGGAACGGTGATCGACAAAAGTGACACCATAAATACGTTCGGGGTTTCGCCTGAATACTACATCAATATTATCTGCCTTTAGTGTAGCTACCAGCCTGTCCGCATCCTTTACCCCTGTGATAGCTTTATCAATAGCATTCTTTAACGGCGTCTTAAAACGCCAACGCTGCTCGGCATTCTTTACAAATTTTTCCTCGAGGCTGGAAAGCGTTGGCTTACTATAGATGGCGCTGGCTTTAATGGGAACACCCACCTTATTACCTTTCGCGTCAGTAATAAAATAGCAAAGTCCCTTTGCGGCAAACATTCTACTATCCGGCTCGCCTCTGTCCGCAACCACGTTAAAGCTTCGAAGTACCGCGTTTAACTCAGCAAGCGTTGTAAAATTATATTCTCTTACTACTGTCCTTACAATATTAGAAATAGTTTTCTTGGTTTCACTTTTGCCGTATAATGCAGCTTCCAGGTCAGCAGGTTTTAAATAAGGGCTGTCCTTCTCACGGCCTTCCGAGGGGATCAGCCCAAAGCGTTGCTCCATCTCCTTTCTTATTGGCTCAGACTTTTCCTTGCCTATATTGTGAAGCGAAATGCGCTGACCATCTGATTGAATATTGGTGGTTACAATGTGCACGTGTGGGTGACCTGCATCTGTATGGCGGTATACCAGGAAGGGCTGCGTACCCAATCCGATTCCCTGCATATACGTTTCAGCGATCTGTTTCATTTTTTCATCTGATAGCTTTTCCGTGGGTTCGAAATTCAGCGAGATATGAACGCAATTTGTTTTTGCCCGACTATTGCCGGCGGCTAACCGCTCCAGCCGTAGCAGGCGCCCTTTAAAACTCAAATGCTCCGGCGACGCCGTATATCCCTGTGCCGCGATAAGTGTAGCTAACCCCTTCCTTACCTTTTCCTCATTATAATTAACCGCTCCTTTTATAGATTTTCCAGTAACAATGCGCGCTACCATTTTGCATAAATTTTATTAATCACCTCCTGAATACAATCAATTTTTGACAGCAGATCTTTCTGAAGTTCGGTGCAGGTCTTCAACCAAAATTCTTTGTTCGGAATGTCTGAGAGCTTATGTATACGCTTAACCACCTGGTTAAAATTGTTGGAGATGATCATTAGTTGCCTGCGGTTTAACCAGCTCTTCTATAGTCTTATCCCTTGACGGGTCTACAACAACCTGCCTGATGGCTTCGCCTAATAATACTGTTCGTGCATAATCACTTAGAGAACGGTTAAGCGTTTTTTGCTGTCTTCTGGCAATTTTTTGATGCTCATTTTTTGTAAGCCTTACCGTTAACCATTCAGTTCTCCGGTCGCTATCCGGGGTTTGGTCATTACTCGTTTTCATTAGTCCATATTATTTAACTGACAGAATAACCGAGTTTCGAGCGTTATTCTAACATCCTTTGCGACTTCGGAGGCAAAGGCAAGAGCCGTTTGTGCCACAAACGTACATCTTGCTCCTTTCAGGAGGAAGGTAAACGGCTTCGCCGGGCTTCGCTTTTGCCGCCGTTATTAGCCCTGGAAACAGGCTATTCTGTCAGTATGATTAAAAGAAATAGTTGTTCGATTTCAGGTCAATTGGATTTATTAGAGTCCTTCCAAAACGAGGGTTAAAAGGGCCACAGGTTCTCGAAGAATTTTTCCACGCTGGCGATGGCCGACAGTACCCTGGCCGTGTGTTCGGAGTGCCCATCTTTTTTGCTTTCAAGTAAGCGCGGGCATCAGCAGATATTGCTTCAATGCCGCCTTGTGTCACTTGCGTAGGAGACAGAAAGGGTACAAAGAAATGCAGATGGGTGTTGATCGTGTGCAAATTAAACCATCTGTATGCAGAGCTGCCCGCTACAGCAAGGGTACCCAACACTCTCTCTTTTGCTTGTGCAGAAAGTTCCTCACTGATGAATACTTTCTCTTTTAACGACTCAATATCTGCTATAAATTGTTCGTAGCTGGTGCGATCAGCCTGGTTGATCATCTTAAACAGCTGCATAAAAAAGGGTAATCCGGCGCTTTTTGATCCAGCATTTCCAGCGGACTAGCAGCCGTTTTATTGATGCTTACTAATAAAGCAGGTGCTACTTTTTGTATCAGGGCCACGTCAACCGGATAGTATTTTGCATAAACCTGCATAATGATTTTGTGCGCCGGTTCGCTGTTACGAGTACGATTGTTAAGTGCATACACGAGCGCTGAATCTAACATCATGTTATGGTAGATACCGGTACTGTCGTAGGCATTTTTTGTAAGTCTTCCCGCGCTATTGGGTATAGTTGCTAATGAATTCTGATCTTCCTGAACAGAAGTACTTTGTTTTTTCTGACAGCTGAGCATTGCGATTACGGCAACTGCCAGGAGCATTTTTGCTTTCATGTTGATTTGTTTTTATGGTGATAAAATGTTTACGGTAATTATGGAAACGGGACAAAGGGATAGTTATCTATCAGAAGTCGATCATATAGTCGAATGCATCGTAGGCCCAGCTGCTGGCGGCGGCGGCTTCAGTTATAGCAGTTGGCAGATCATTGTCTGTTACAATTGTTTCTACCAGGGAAGAGATATCAGTCGACGCTGCTCCAACAGCCCTTATCAACTTCCAGAAAAAACTGCGGGATGCCGTGCGGCCGTCAGCGGAAACATTCAGCTCCTCATCATTCAACCAATAGTAGGTGGAATGCCGGGCAACAGAAGCGGCGGACAAAAGCAATTGTTTTTCCTTTTCCGAGAAGTTGGTACTGCTTAGAAAGCCGTCTTCCATTTTGACGAGCTGGGCCTTGAAAGTCGAAAACTCACCATTGTCTTTCACAGTTTTGACCTGCTTGTAGATTCGAACGATAGCATTTTTGGCATCGCTGGTAATAGGCAGTCTTGACAAATTACCCAGATAACGACTGGCAGTGTCAGCAATAACATGATAAACAGCCTTATCCAATTGCTCTACGTTGGTATGGGTGCTGGTGTGTTTCATAAGGAATAGGTTACGTCCTCTTACAGTATTGTCGCCACCGCTCTCGAGATACGCTCTTACCATTGCCAGCAACCGGTTGTGCTCCTTGCCAACAAAATCGTAAGGATTTAAATGATTATCTGGCGATACGTTTTCCTGGGCAGTCGCATGTCCGATTGGTTGAGATTGAGTGGCAGCTCCATTTATCTTGTCCTTTTTAGAGCAGCTTACTATTCCTACCAACGCTGCCATAAACAGCAATAATTTTAGTGTTTGCATTTTTTTGATTTAAAATGTTTGAAAAAAGTTTGTCCCGTTCTGTCCCGTTTTCCATAATATTTTGTCCCGCTTTTTTAAAGCGCATTGTTGAGTAATAATGGTTTGTAGAAATTTTTTGTCCCACTTCTGAGCATTGAAGCGTTATGGGACAAAATCTTGGGCCTTGCTTCATCATTTGTTTTCATCGCTGCTCTTATCAGCATCCAGCCATCGATGAACTGTTGATTTGCTTTTGCCCAGGATCACTGCAATCTCCCGGTATGTTTTGCCTTGCTCCTGCAGGAGCCTTGCCATATCCTGCTGCTCATCTTTTTGCCGAATGCTCTTCAGACCTATATGTTCAGCTTCGTTCACATGCTCCTCCACCACTTCAAACCACATAGTCTCGGGGTTTAACCGCAGCAGCTTGGCATCATCTGCTTCTTCAAAGTGGCGGGACTTTCCACGCTTCAATAATCGAAAGTGTTTGCTCTGTCCACTTTTTCTTAAAAAGAAATCTCCATCTGAAAGATCCGTTTTAACGCCGCTACCGGTTTGCAGATCGCTATCGCTTAAGAGTGATGAAGTGTGTTTTCTAAAATGATCGGTTATAACAATAGCTGTCTTTGAGCTTTCGCACAACGCGAGTAAAGTGTACATCATCCTGGTGATCTCCTTATTATTATTGGTATCCGTATCCGTAAAGGCCATCCTGAGATTATCGATAACGATAAGCACCGGCTTGATACGTTCTACGATCTGAAGTAGTGCAGGAAGATCTTCAGTCAAACTGTTCTTTGTGGTAAATGCTCTGGCTTTAAACCGTTGCTCCGGCAAAAAGGGGCAGGTATTTCGTAGTTCCAGCAACCTTCTGCGTATTGTTTTTTCAGACAGCTCATTGTTAATGTACAGTGTATTTCCGTGTAGGGTAATGGGTTCCCCCAGGAACGAAGGCAGTTCTGAAGCGACAGCCATGCAAAGCTGCATACAGAAATAAGTCTTACCTACACCTCTCGGCGAGGGAAAGTGTATAAGCGTTCCTTCAGGAATGTAATGACCCAAAACAAGCTTCATTTCCTCCAGGAGCTTCGCTTCCTCTGCCAGCTTTGCAAATGATTTAAGGGTCGGCTTAAAGTAAAAGGAAACCTCGTCTGTTATTTTTTTAGTATTACCCATTGCCCCGCAATTGATAGCCCGGAGGAAGCTGAAGCCGTAACTTTAGCTCTATGGTTTGTGGCCGGGAAGCCAATTGGTACATCCATATCCATTTATTGGCGACCGTTTTCCAACTGCGGATAGGCAGACCTTTCTCGGTTTTCCATTTACCGCGTTGTTGGGATGCAAAAAATGCTTCTGCTGCTTTTCTAACTAGTCCTTTCTGATCAAAAAAGATAACGACTTCGTTAAGTGTCGGGATACAACCGGACGCTTTGCCCTTTGCGCTTTTATTCGTACCCATGATTGATTAGGAGTTTTTAGAAGTGTGTTGTTGCGAAGCCAACAAACGGGTGATTTCGCTGGAGTCATAATAAAGCACGCCGCCGATCTTGGTAAAGGGAAGCTCCTTTTTCTTACGGAGGATCTGTAAGGTGCTGGTCGAAATGTTGAGTAGCTTTTTAACTTCATGGCTTTTGAGCCATCGCTTGACCGGCTGTCCATGAAACTCTTTGAGGAGTAATCTGATGTCAGAGAGAAGCTGCTGGCGAAAATCATAAAGATCCCCGAGTGTAATGAGCCTCGAAGAAAGAAGCTCATTACCTTCCCGGCCCTGGTGATAAATTGCTGAAGACATACAAAAAATGTTTCCAGCAAAACTGGCTTCGCGTGGTGCCGGAAACACTCAACCTAGGCACTGGTGGTCTTATTAAATCTAAGACCTCACTTCTTTCGCTTAAGAAGTATCAGCGCGAAATCTCTCAAGTTGTTTCACCATAAGTATATATGTCATGATCACGCAGCAAACGTGGAAAAAAATATATGCCGTGTTTTTGTTAGTATTATAGGTTGATTACGAGGTTTTCTATCGCTGCTTTTACATAATTATTGCATCAGTAACTTCATTCAATCAAAGTATCTTTAAATATTTAAACTTTATATTTCTATGAGTGGCGTTATGAATTGGGCTGATGAGCTCGAGAGTTATGGACTTAACTCTGGACCGGACATGAATGTTTGCAGCGCTCATTTTAAAGACGTAGCTATAAAAAGTTTCATTAAAAGAGGAAAGCAAATTGATGAGTGTGACTACTGCGGGAGAACGAAAGCAATCAGACCACTAGAGGAGATAATGAGATTTCTAATGGAGACAGTTAGTTACTATTTCACCGATCCAGTGGAATTCGCTTCATATGATTCTGCAGAAGGAGGCTATTTGGTACCACACAGAGATGCTTGGGAAATACTCCAAGATGACTTTGATCTTAATATTGACGATGCTGCCTTATTTAATGACATGGAAGATTGGATTGATTTCAATAAACACTGGGCCGACGAAAAGGGGATGCATAGTGAAGGGCACCACGCACGTCCAGACTCCTGGTCACACTTTTGCTATTTAGTTAAGCATCAAGTTCGGTATCTTTTTCCCGCCTATCAGAACGAACTTGACATATACTCCCACCAGCCGCTTGACATATTGAGAGAGATCGAAAAAATGGTTTATAGATACGGTTTACTTACGAGTTTAGAAGCAGGAACCGAGGTGATTAGATGTCGTCAGCATTGTAAAGATGAAAGAATTTTGGCTCTCGAGCAAATGTGCGCTCCAGAGATCACCCATTGCAAAAACCCAAACAGAATGAGTCCGGCTGGCATATCGATGTTTTATTGCGCGTTTGAAGTAGAAACAACGTTGAAAGAGACGATAGACAAATCTTGGAAGCAATCTAAATACACAACAGTCACATTTACCTAAAAGAGAATATTCTTGTTGTAGACTTGAGTAAGTTACCTGCAAGTCCAAGCGTTTTTAATCAATCAAAACGAAAAAAATTTGCCGACGTCATTTTCTTGAAAAACTTTATCCATGATCTTTCCAAACCAATAGATCGCGATGGAAAAGTTCACATAGACTATGTTCCAACTCAGATAGTCACAGAATTTTTCAGATACATGTTTAACAGAAAGGTAGCGGGTATCATTTATCCTTCATCCCGCAACACAGGAAATAACGCAATGGTCCTGTTCTACGATCATTATGACTGTAGACGGCAACTTAATTTTCTCCCTCAGTCATTACAAACTAGGTCAATTCGGTCGTACCGACCGTAATGATTCCGCTAGGAAAATCACTAAAAATTTCTATCCCTTTCAAGCCTGTTAAGTTGCAGACTGTTAGACATTAAAACACTATAGGAAGATCTTCGCCATCAGCATCTAAACGGGGTAGCGACAGGATTGGTAACTAATATTTTAAGGGTGTGTGTTCACGTGTTTAAAAATGTTAAATTTGACCATTTAGCAGATTAAGATAAACAATGGGCAAACCTTTTACTCGCGAACTTTCGCTTTTGGAAAAAACATACGAATGGGCAAATGCAGTTGAAATTAAAGATCTAAAACTCAACATAGAAAAAACTTTTAATAGCCCATTAATTACAATAGGATCTGGTGGATCTCTCAGCGCGTGCTATTTTGCAAATAATCTCCATCAGTCGAAAGGAAAATTGGCTAAAGCAATGACGCCTTTGGAATTAATAAATTCAGTTCCCGTAATTAATGACTCCTCACTCCTGTTTTTAAGCGCCAGCGGGAAAACACAGATATATTGACCGCGTTAAAGATTGCAACTAGCGAAGAGCCCAAGTCGCTGCTAGGCTTAACTCTTTCGAAAAGTTCGCCGCTTAAGAGAGAAAGTGAAGGAACAACCAACATAATAAAAGACCTGTCAAATCCAAGTGGAAAGGACGGCTTTTTAGCGACCAATTCGCTGGTTGCATTCTTCGCTATTTTAAATAGAATTTACGGAAATGTAAATCAAGACAAAATCTCCATTCCGGCAATCTTTTTGAAGAGCTTGAGAGCTTTGTGAGCAGAGTTGAAGCGTCATTCACTTTCCAAATTTTATATAGTGGGTATGGGCACCCGGTTGCGATCGATCTTGAGTCTAAGTTTTCTGAAGCAGCGTTAGGTAATATTTTGTACAGCGACTATCGGAATTATGGCCATGGGAGGCACCATTGGCTGGATAAGAGGGGAACAATACCTGTATTATTGCCTTAATTACACCGGATAACAGAGACCTGGCTCTAAAAACTTTGCAACTATTACCTTCTTCGGTTCCGGTCCTGAAGATAGAAAGTGATTTTGATAGCCATTTTGCTTCGATCGACCTCTTGGTGAAGTCATTTTATTTGGTTGAGGCAATCGGTCGGATGCAAGGTATAGACCCAGGTAGGCCGGGCGTACCAGATTTTGGCCGGAAACTTTATCATCTGCGATATAAATCCGCTTTGAAAAAAGCGGATATAAAAGAAGAGCTTAGAATTGCCCTGCAACGGAAACTCAGTCCTAGATCAATATATACTTTATCCAGCGAAGAGTTACAAGAATGGAAAACTGCGTACCATGAATATAAGAGTAATATTGAGAGTAAGACATACGGAGCGGTGATATTCGATTACGACGGTACATTGTGTGGCACTACCGAAAGGCAAACTGGGATAAATATCAATGTATCTAATGCTTTAAATAGGATATTGGCAAAAGGAATCACTGTTGGAATTGCCACAGGGAGAGGAAAGTCTGCACGTACCGACTTACAAGGAAAGATAAAAAAGCAATATCACAAGAATGTAATCATTGGATATTATAACGGGGCAGACGTAGGGCTGCTAAATGATGATGAAATCCCGCATCGAGATACAAAAGACGAAAGTCAGGAATTGAAAGAAGTTGAATTGCAACTGCTACATCATTTTGGAAAATCTCTTAACATTCAAGTTAGAGCTAAACAATTGACGATCGAGTTTTCAAAAGAAAACTACTTTATTAAAGATCAAATTCGGGAATTTATAACAAGCAAGCGTTTTGAGGGGGTTGCCTTCGTAGAGTCCAGCCACTCAATGGATATTATTATTAAACCACACGTTTCTAAATTGAATGTGATAGCTAGCTGTATGAACCACCTCCAGAGCTCGGGTGGAAAGCATCAAGAAATCCTATGTATCGGAGATAAAGGCCGATTTCCTGGGAACGATTACGAATTGTTAGGCCATTCCAACAGCTTGAGTGTGGATGAAGTTTCGACAGATAAAATGTCTTGCTGGAATTTCGGACTACCTAGTACTCGGCAAGTTCTCGCAACACTTAACTATCTTAATAAATTTGAGTTGCATAATAAATCTTTCACCATTAGCCTATAAATCATGAGAAGTGATATCGCAATTAGCCTTTTATCCTCCGTAATAAGTGAAATTACAGATGAAGATGAACAGGCAGAGTTGATAAAATATTTTCAGACGATGGCGACCTATAAGTATGATGATTATCAGCAGTACGACACTGGGCAACGCTTTATCGAAAACCTTGCAATTTGGCTCAATCAATTTACTCCAGACGACCGAAAGGTTGTGCTAAAGTTCTTAAGAAGTGAATTGTTATTTATTTCCATTACAGAAATTAACCTACTGGCGGAGGCATGTTTTCCTGATACCATTCGACAAATCTTAACCGATTATGCTAGCATTGGACTAAAAATCCCCAAATATCGTGTCCAGAAAATAATTGATAGTCCTGAATACAGGATACTCTTGAGGCAGTGTTTATTTTGTGGACTAAGCGACGGCGCTCGATTAGATATTTTTAGGAGAGCAAATACTGGCGTGTTAAGTCATGAACAGATTTATCTTACTTACGAACTCTCTGATGAAAAGCTATTGAAGATGAGAGATGAATTAGTTGAGGATCTCGAAAAGCCGCACAACTTTAATCGAAAAGTGACAGATGATGAAGGAAAGTTTAAAAAGCTGTTTCTTATCGATGACTTCTCAGCGAGCGGAACCTCTTATCTAAAATATAACGAAAAAGCCGGAAAATTGAAAGGAAAAATAGCAAGCTTGTACTCTTCTATATTTCCACAGGCTGCTGAGCCGTCTTCAGAAGAGGCAAATGCTCCGCAGTCGGCTGTTGCCAAATCCTTCAGTAAAGATCTCAAGATATATATAATTTTGTACCTATGTACTTCGCAAGCCAAAAAAACAATTGAGGATAATTTTGAAAAACTGCATGAGATATATGGACATAAACCTCAATTGGTAATTTTACATGAAATACATGAAAACTATAAAATAACTGAGACACATGAAATACATTCAATTTGTAAGAAAGACATTTATTACGATAAAGATTTAATTGAAGACAAGCACACTAATGGTGATGTAAAATTAGGGTTCGGACATTGTGCTTTACCACTCATTTTGGCGCATAATACTCCGAACAACACAATTCCTCTTTTATGGTCTTATGAATATTCAACTATTTTTAAAGGCCTTTTCCCTAGAATCCCGAGACATCGTGTATTATGAGAATAGAAGTAAATCCATTTTTTCCCGAGCCTCAGAATATATCGGCATTGACGATAGATTTATCAAATTATTCAGCTCGGACGTCTTAGACGTTTTGGCCTATTCAGAAGTTTGGGATATAATTAATATTATTAGAAGTTCACCAGGGGGTGGCAAAACGACGTTGTTGAGGTTATTCACTCCAGAAGTGTTACTTAGCATCGGTGATCGAAAGAGAAGAGATGATCAGACTGTGGATGTCCTGAAAAAACTCCAAGCAATAAATGTCTTTGATGCAAAGCTTAATCCGTTAGTAGTAGGGACATTGATACCGTTTACGAGTGAATATTCCACTATCTCATATCTAAGTATAGAACCTGCACAAAAATCAAGGATCTTTTTTGCATTACTAAACGTAAGGGTAATACTTTCGGTTCTTTATTCAATCTCTAAGATAAAAAAATTACCCTTTCCAGACGGCCTTTCTGCTATCACGATATCCCAAGATCCTTCAAAAGTAAGTTTTAACCCACTTCGCAATATTTCAAACGGAAAAGAAATTTATGACTGGTGTTGCAAAAATGAAGAAGTTATCTGCAATGAGATTGATAGTATTTATTTGCGACCGTCAAATGACATAGAAAAATCGTCAGATTTATACTGCCTAGATCTTCTTTCTCCAAAGAATATTATGGTTGCAGGCGAGCCTTTGCGGGAGCGAATACTGGTGATGTTTGATGATGTACACAATCTAAGCACTAGTCAGCGAAAAGATTTTTTAAATAGTATGGTGAACAAGCGCCCCTCTATCAATGTCTGGGTAGCGGAGCGATTACAGGCGCTTAGTATGGATGAAATCATTTCAGAAGGAAACCTTACAGACAGAGATTTTAGGTTAATAAACCTAGAACAGTATTGGAACAGCAAATATGAAAAGTTCGAGAAATTTACGAAATCTATTGCACAAAAGCGATTATCAACAATTACAGAAGGCGAACCCACGTCTTTGACTACATATTTGGCAGAGGAATGGGATATAGAACAAAATAAAATCGATGAAGCTTTAAGTGTTGTAAAGCAAAGGATAGGAAAAGATTTTAAAGGTGATCAGAAATATAATACCTGGATTAAGTCTAAAGAGCAAATAAGTAAGGAATTAGCTGAACAGTTGATTGAGTGGAGAAGCCTTGAAATCTTATTATACCGAGACCGTGGTAAGCAACAGCAAGTTTTGTTTGACGACCCGCTGGATGAAGCGGAGCTCGAACAGCGGGATGGATCAGATGTTAGGGATGCAGCAAGGCTGTTCTTAAATAAAGAACACAAGTTTCCCTACTATTACGGAACAGCTAAGATTAGCCGACTTTCGTCCTCGAACATTGAGCAGTTTTTAACCATATGTGGAAAATTGTTCGAGAACATTGTTGTCGAGCACGTGAAGAAGATATCGCGAAACAATCAAAGTCAAGTACAAATATCCACCAAAAAGCAAGAGCATTATATCAAGCTACTTTGTGAAGATAGATGGAGGGAATTGGATAGCCGTGTACCTAATGCGGCTACGATTAAGCAATTCATAAACAACATTGGCGATTTTTGCAAGGAACAAACATATACTCCGAATGCATGGAACTCTCCAGGAATAAACGGCGTCGCTATTACGATGGATGAGCGTGCATTTCTGAAGGATGTAGTTCTACAAGATGAAACGCATTCATATAACGGCTTGGCAAAATGTATTGCTACATGTATTGCTTACAACCTAATCGACTTTAGGTTGAACTATAAGGTTAAAGGGAAATTCATGATGGTGCTGTACCTCAATCGTCTCTATTGCGTAAGATACGGTCTTCCATTGGCTAATGGAAAATTTAAAGAGAGAAAACTATCCGAGCTCAACAATTGGCTACTAGATAAAAAACAATCAAAACCTTTAGAGCTAGGCTTATGAGATGGAACGATTACATTTTGACGAAAGGCACAAATCAATGTAACCAGTTTTGGGAGGAATACCTTGCTGCCGGTAACAGAGATATATTTTATATACTTGGAATTGGGTTTGATCCTAGAACCACCGATGGAATTTCCACAATTTATAGTCTCGGAGGTAATGGGAAAAGAGACGCGCTACTTTTGCGATACTACCAGTCCGATGACGAAAAGAGTCAACCATCGGATAAAAGAGTTCAACAGCATGAGGACGAGGTTAAAAGTCTGTTGACGAAAGCAGACGGAACTTTTAGCATCAAGCCCCTCGTAGTTAGGTCTGGTGAGGACAGAAGCATAGCTTCTATCCGAGCCTACGAAATTGTTGATGATATTAACACCATCAAAGAATACTCAGACGTGGTTGTCGACATAAGCGCCATGCCAAGGGCAATATTTATGCCTTTATTAAACAAGCTTCTCGCTTTAATTGACGACTTTAACGTGGCTAGTCAAGCAAAGATTAACTTGCACGTTATTGTAAGTGAGAACTTCAAATTGGACAATAAGATTGAAGATGATGGCAAAGAACAATCAGCTGAATTCATCCATGGGCTTGGAATACAAAACACGGCCAATACTCAAGATTTCAAAGAAGTATGGGTGGCTGTCTTAGGGGAAAAGCAAATGGATCAATTTTCTAAAATAAAAAGTTCCATCAACCCTGTATCTACCTGTATCGTATTGCCTTTTCCCTCAAACAATTTACGAAGAGGAGATGATCTAATGGTTTATTATAAGGACGGCTTGTTAAATGATGATGACTTTGATGTCAAAAATATCATTTACGGAGACGAGCAAAATCCTTTCCAGGTATACAGATTAATAAAAAAAACAATAGATAGATATTTTGAATCGTTTCAGCTTCTGGGAGGTTGTAAGGTTGTAGTATCGGCCCTTTCTAGCAAGCTACTTACAATTGGAGCATTCCTTGCCATTTTTGAAGCAAAGGGTTTAGAGAGTATTCAAAAATTAAGGGTCGGGATTAAACATGTTGAATCCATTAGTCATAAATTTGACGAAGATTCAGCGAAGCAGGAGGGAGTTTTGACAATGAACGAGCTTTTCCATCTGTGGATTGCAGGGGATCCATATTTTCCAAATGACTAGAAATAAATTTATGATACTGGGCACAGGTTTGGTTGCATTAGATATCATTATCAATAGCACTCCTGGGACAGCTCCTATAATAACCGCAGGCGGTTCTTGCGGTAATGTTCTCACTATCCTCTCATTTCTTGGATATAACAGTTACCCTATTGCACGTTTAGCTTCAAATGAAGCTACAAATAGGCTATTGGGAGATATTTCCAAATGGGGAGTAAAGACTAAGCTAATTTCGACAACCCCTGATGGCAGCACGCCGATTATAATTCAACGATTGAAGTCTGGTAAAGATGGAGAGATCACGCATCGATTCGAATTTCGCGATCCAGAAACTGGGAAATATTTACCGTCCTATAAGCCAGTTCTAGCAAAGGCTGTTGACGTTATCGTCGATGCAGTAAGTGAATGCAATCTATTCTATTTTGACCGGCTTTCCCGAGGAACTATAGAATTAGCTAAGTTTTACAAAAACATGGTGCAGTAGTTTTTTATGAGCCGTCTTCTTTTAAAGATGACGAAACAAATCTTTTGAAAGAATGTAATGGAGTTGTCGACATTGTAAAGTTTTCGCATGAGAGGATTCCCAATTTTGAAGTAAAATTCCCTTATGGGTTTGCAAAAGTTGAAATTGAAACTCTTGGCTCAAATGGAATTAAATTTCGTACTAATAAGAGTAAAGTTGGAAAATGGCATTATTTAGCACCCTTTAAGCTTCCAAACGTGAGGGATACTGCAGGTGCTGGCGATTGGTGTTCTGCCGGTATAATTGCACATCTGGCAGAATTGCAAACACCAAAAATTTCCTCATTAAACGTGAAAGATTGGTCGAACGCCATTAATTCCGGACAATCTTACGCCGCAATAAGCTGTTTATTTGTAGGTGCCAGAGGCTTAATGTACAGTATCGGAAGTCAAAAACTAAAGACGCTTACATCAGAATTGTTGACATATGGAAAGCTTGACGAAAAGACACTTAAGACAGTTTCAGATAAACCTATCCAAGGTGAAATGAAATTATCAATAAGCAAATTGTTGGTCAACGTTGATTTTTAAAGTAGATTCTCGATTCAGTTAAATGTACCAATATTCAGTAAGCAATCTAAGAAATCAGCCTTAGCGACTGCTAAGGCTGATTGTATATAAAACTGATCAGAACAATATTCTACATAATTTCACCATCAAGATTTCAGAGCTTTGGTTTCAGCGATCGTAATCAAATTACCGTTATCAAATAAAAGCGCTTCAACCTGTTGCATATTTTTACTGATCTTTCTTTTCGTAACCTTTGCATATCTTTCTGTCGTCCTAATCGATTTATGCCCTAGCATCTTACTACAGTTGATAGTGGAACATCATTCTCCAGCGTGATAGTTGTTGCAAACGTGTGACGAGCATCATGTGTAGTAAGATCTAATGATATCCCACATGTCCTGGCAATTATCTTTAAGTCGCTATTGTAAGCCTGATTGGAAGCTACCGGCAGCAGTTTATTAGAGACAAGTCGGCAAGGATGACTCTTGTACCTTTCAATAATATCAACCGCAATAGGAAGTAGAGGAACACGCTCCGTAAAGCCACCTGTATTTATCGTTTTAGTCCTGGCAATCCTCAACCATTTCTTTCCATCCAGGCCGGTGTAAATATCATCATAAGTAAACCGCCTGACTTCTTCATAAGCGTAACCAGTGAAGCAACTAAAAATGAACGCGTCTCGCTTCTCATTGAGAGAGTCCCCAAAATCTGTATTGATCAACTTAAGTATATCTTCCATTTCCAAAGCTGCTGGCTCAGGCTCAATGTATGTACACTTAAACTTATGAAGAGGGTTGATTAGTTGATACCCATTTTCCACGGCGCGATCATACACCTGTTTGATCAACTTAATATGCTTCATCGCGGCGTTGTTATCGCAGACATCAACTATAGTTAAATACTCATAGATTTCTTTCGCATATTTGATCTTGATGCCAGCAGCAGGCAAATCGGCGTCCTTAAAGCGATACCAGTTAAACGCCTGGATTTTTTCATGAGTAGCGCAATGGCGTCTAATAGTTGAAAACGCACAAGTTCCCGCAACCGCTCTTCTCAAATAATAAAGCAAGATTTCGAATGATAGATCAAGTAGAGCAACAGTTACTATATCTACATGTTCAAAGTATACTGCCGCTTTCAAAGTAGCCTTCTCGATATCGGTCTGAAGCTGATCTCTATTTTTTCATATTGCGCAACATGATGGGCTTTTACTAATTCATGCTTGTACTTATCCAGCTTTCGTTTCTCAAGATCTAATTCCTTCGCCCGTTCAGAAAGTCCTAATACGGTTTTACGAATATCAAAGTTTCCAACCGCCGTAGCGACCGACTGACCTTGCTTATTACTGATGATAGGACCCGATTCTGAACCACAAGAGCTCTTAGAGCTGACAGGCTGTGACTTTTTAGCAATAACCCCTTTGCTCTTCCTGTATTCCTCTCGCAGTATGTCAGAGGATACGGTTTTACCCTGCAACTCCAACACATCATAAAGCTTTAATAGGGAAGCTTTGATTTCGGTAAGTTCATTGTTTACTGCTCTTGCCTGAGGAGTTTTCGCTGTGACAATTTTTCGGTTATTACACCAGTCTGTAACAAGACATTGCTGACCGGACGAAAACTCTTTGCGGTCTTCATCAATAGTGATCCTAATGTAAATTGGAGCAAGGCGGGTAACAGGATTTTCCCGTTTACGACTGAGGAAAAAAGAATCGAAAGTTTCTCGTTGACTTTCATAAATGAGAATTTTTAAGATTAAAAATTGCTCACCTTATCCAATCCTGGCGGCCAAAAAGGGGACCTAAATTTAGCTTATAAAGGAAGTCCCCTTTTAGGTCCCCTTTTTTTAAGCTAGTTTAATATCGGTTCGATATGAGTTTTTTGCAAACGGCTCCGTATCATTAGTTTAAACGAAAACAGCACTCAATAATGAGTGCTGTCTGTGATTCCGCTGGGGCTCGAACCCAGGGCCCCAACATTAAAAGTGTTGTGCTCTACCAACTGAGCTACGAAATCGACCTTGTTTTTTCCCGTTTGGGAGTGCAAATATAGAAACCCTAAGCCATTGCACCAAACTTTTTTAAAATAAAATCAAACTTTTTTTTCATCACGATAATTTCTCAATAGAGTACCCCAGGTTCTTCAATGTATTGATCATCGTATTTAAGTGTTCATACAACTTATCTTTCCTACGAGGATCTGTGCCTAAGTGTATCAAAATAAAGTTACCATTTAATCCATCTTGCCTCTCACGCTTCCACAATCTTTGCTGCAAACTGTCGCTGCTTCGGTAATTGGGCGACTGAGGCCAGGTATAATCTGCATTAGTGCCCGTGCCTGGTGTAAAACTGATCACCCGCAAACCATTCTCCCTGCACCAGCCTACCGTTTCTTTATTATACCATTCGTAAGGCGGCAAATACCATTGCCCCTTGCCTGCACCTGCCTTTTTTATTTCCAACAAAGACCGGTCCAAATCATGCTGAAATGAATCCCTGGTCACCAATAAAGAATCCCTTTTGCTCCAGTCGGCATATAACAAATGGCGATCGGAATGAGAACCCAGATAATGCCCTTCACGAACAATCCGCTGAACCGTAGTTTTAAAAGTTTTGTTACGTAAAAAATCTCCCGTAAGAAAAAAATTCCCTTTTACCCTTTGTGCTTTCAATACATCTAATATTTTCTTACCACCTTCGCCAAATTCGTGCGCTGAAAAAGCAGGTAGACTTTCTTTTCTTTCGGATCAAGCTTGATAACAGCTCCCTCTGAATCATACACCTCGTTTTGAGCACTATTATCCTGGAGTGATGATAAATAATAACTAAGACTGGCAGTACCATCCATGGTCGGTTCATTTGTAGAGTAATCACCAAAATCGTCGTGATACACTACCAGGTCGGACTGAAAATCTTTATACTCATCTTCAGCGTAAAGTTTTATACCGATCAGTTTATTCCAGATGCTGCCATATACAGGACCATCAACCAGCCCACCCGATATTTTGTATTGATACAGATAAGTAAAAGCAGAATGCGGATCCTTCGGAGCAACTCCAGATTGCGGCAAGTCGCAGATCATACTTGTTCCCCAGGGATTACACCCCAGCAACCAATCCCTCAGTGCCGCTTCTGGTTCGTTGTAGCGTTGATCTCCAGTTAGCTTTTTATACAAACTCATTTGCGTTAAAATACCTGCTACCAGGTTATTGGAGCACCATATAAAAGGAACTCCATTGAGAAAAGGAGTATTCTTGCCGCGCGCTACAACCTTATCGATACCCTGCTTTATAAAGGCGATATATTCGTCCCTATGTTCTATATCCAATTCGGCTCCCCAATAATGTCCCAGGTTTACAAAAGGGTACCATTGATAGTGATTAGCGGTATCAGCGCCCATCCAGGGCGTTACAGGCTCCAATCTTGCATATCGGATACCTTCATCCAGGTATCGCTTTTGCCTCGTTAGCTGGTAAAGGGATAGCGCCGCCAGCTCCATATCATCGGCATCATTATCTTCCGCATAAATATAGGGTGCCTTTACCGATAGGGTTTGTGTATTACCCGGGTATTGCCGGCCAAACTCATAAGCATCTCTGGCTTTTGCAATAAGAGTTTTGGCAAATGCGGGATAAAACTCTTTCATTACAATAGCACCTAATGCGAAGGCTGAAGCAAACTTACCGGCAGAGGAAGCTACACCACGGGTTTTATTTTTATACTTTTCGCCCTGCGGCTGCCCTGTTATAAAATAAACAGGTCTGGCCCAACCCTTACCGGGCCCATATTTCACACTATCTTTGGTGGAAGCCGCAAGCCGGCATGATCCCGGTCATCAGCTAACTGATTATAGTATTCACCCTTACCAGGATTCATCTTTACCAGCCAATCTAATCCCCATTTGGCTTCATCAATAATATCTGGAATCTTATTGGCGCCCTCATTGCCCCAGGCATCATAATGATCTGAAAAACTTTGAGGATGCTGCGTATAAGCAAAAAGCATCTGGTAAGTAGCATTGGCCGATGTAGGCAGGTACTGTAAATAATCGGAGGCATCGTGCCATCCACCAGATACATCTATGTAAGTGGAATCTTTGGATCGATCTTTATGATATACAATAAACCCATCCTGCCGGTGACAACTATCTTTTAAAAAAGGATTATAACCACTTCGCTGCTGGCGCATATATTTTAATATAAAATCAGCAGTTCCATTGTAGGTGCTATTTTGAATACGAAAGACCGGCGACTTCACTCCACCGGCTTCCAGGTAATAAGCACCTTCTTTGTTAAATTCCGAAAAATCAAGCCGCCAACTTTTTTGAAAAGCTGCGTATGATCCTGTTGCTAATGAAGGTCCGGACCAAACTTCTTTATTTGCAGCCGCATCTATTAACCTAAACTTCGAAAGGGACAGGCCTTCTTTGGCTACCAACACAGCAACCTTCCTAGCACCGCCCGTATATCCTAATTGATTAATTCGTATCCAGGCCTGCTGGGCAACGGCATGGAGAGAAAGAAGACTGATCAATAGTAGACAGACCGATCGGATCATAAACTGATATTTGAATCTAATTTACAAAAAATCAAAAGGGCGGCCTATATTGGTTTTTGACGTTTTATAAGTAGGTTTGCCAAAATCATCTTATCCTGTTTTAATGAATGTCCATTTCAAAGACAAAGTTGCGGTTATAACCGGCGGTACCGATGGCATTGGCCGGGCTCTTGTTGAGACGCTACTCAGCTATGGCGCTAAAGTGGCCACCTGCGGACGTAGTCATGACAAGCTTTATGAGCTACAGGCGCAACACCCTTCTCTCCCATTACATACTTTAGTGGCAGATGTAAGCCAGGAAGCTGATTGCAAAAAATTTATCGACTCTACTTTGAAGGTTTATGGCAGAATAGATCTTTTGATCAATAATGCCGGCATTAGTATGAGAGGCTTGTTTAAAGAGCTGGAACTGGATGTGATCAAAAAAGTAATGGACGTTAACTTCTTTGGTGCCATTTACTGCACGAAATTTGCACTGCCTGCGTTAATCGAAAACAAGGGTACCATAGTGGGTATTTCGTCTATTGCAGGTTACAGGGGACTTCCCGGCCGAACGGGCTATTCCGCAAGTAAATTTGCGCTGCAGGGTTTCCTGGAATCGTTAAAGACGGAATTAAAAGACGATGGTGTGCATGTGATGTGGGTAAGCCCTGGCTTTACCGCGTCAAAAATAAGAGACCATGCTTTGAATGATAAAGGAGAACAACAGAAGGAAAACCCGATGGATGAGGGCAAGATGATGACGGCGGAAGAATGTGCTGTGCTGCTACTGGACGCTATCAGAAAAAGAAAAGAACTTTGGTATTAACATTTACCGGAAAAGAAACCGTGTTCCTGAATAAGTTCTTTCCCGGCCTGGCAGACAAGCTGGTGCATAAGTTTTATTTTAAGAATAAAGAACTCATCAAATAGACATCTTCTCAGCAGCTGGTATAAATTGGTATCGTATAATAAAAAATATATAAATTGCACCGCTAAAATAAGAAGCGGATCGGCAGTAACTCCTAAATGAACTTTGTAACACTTACATCAGATATCGGGCATAACGACTACCTTATCGGGGCCATAAAAGCTCAACTGCTGCAAGCAAGCAATGATCTTCAACTTATAGATATTTCCCACAATATAGCACCGTTCAACTTCCCGCAGGCTTCTTATGTATGCCGGGGAGCATTTAAGAACTTCCCTGAATTCACCTATCATATCATACTGGTCAATCTTTTTGACAAGAAACCAAAAAACCTTTTACTCGCTTTTCATAAGAACCAATATATATTCTGCGCTGATAATGGCTTACTGAATATGATACTGGAGGAAAAGCCGGATATGGTAATGGGAATTAAACTGGATAAAGCTGCTAATAAGAATACTTTGTATTGCACCAAAGTAATTGCAGAAACCATTGCCCGCCTGGCCAATGGAGAGCCTATCCAAAAAATAGGTATTCCTGATATTACTTTCGTAGAGAAAAACCCCCTGCTCCCCCTGGAGAGCAACAATTTTATTGAAGGGCAGATCATTTTTATCGACAATTTTGAAAATGTGGTGGTAAACATCACCAAAATGCAGTTTGAAGACCAGCGCCAGGGGCGGGGCTTTAAAATTGTCTTTCTGAGAGATGAAATGATCAATAAAATAAGCGAGTCTTATGCCGATGTTCCCGAAGGTGAGAAACTGGCGCTTTTTAATAGCGCAGATTATCTTGAGATAGCCATTAATAAGGGGAATGCTGCAGGACTATTTGGCTTAAAAGGTTATTCGGACAAAGCCAGCCGTTCTTCGGTTATTATGCAAAACCAGCTGCTGTACCAAACAGTAAAGGTTTATTTTGAGTAAGGAGCGCTGCTGATTAGTTGCAAGCGATAGTATAACTGGATTATTTACTACTTTTTTCGCCAGGAGGCGAAAACATAGACTTTGAGGCGAGGACGCCTCAAACAGCTCGAGCGTTTTTTATTTACCGTGCACCAGCCTTACAATCTTACCGTTTCTATCATCAATAGCAATATAAAACACACCAGCAAACATAACATTTCCAGGAAGTGTGCCGGTTATAATCCAGTAATTTTTGGGGTGATATAATTTGTAAGGCTTTTGCTTAACAATTAGAGCCTCACCATATACACTAAAGAGAATGGCTTCAGCAAGTTTAAGTACAGTTGAGGAATCTTTTAGGAAAACCGATTTATTATCTATCACATTAAAAGCTGTGCTGTCTTTTAAACTCTTTTCAAGTGTTGCCAAGGCCAATTCTTCACTTAAAGCAGAGCGCCCCTTGTTTTGAGCATCAGCTAAGAAGAAACATAAAACTGCGGTACCTATCAGAAATGGGTGTTTCATTATATTGCTGGTTAACTTAATATAGTTAGTAAAATCAATCTATATACTTACCCAATTAATAACTCACTCTATCGATCACTCTGCTCATCCATATTCAAATTACTATCAAAAGGACTTTTGCTGAAAGGGTAAATACTTTGTTTGATGAACCCTTTGGGATATTCTGCTTCACGCACACCCGTACCGGCTGGCCATTCTTTACCAGGTAAATAATAGGTTCCGAAAATCCAGTCGATAAAAGGGAAAATAGACGCGAAGTTTTTACCATAATATTTAGGATCCTCACAGTGATGCCAATGATGATACTGCGGCGTAGTAAATATATACTTCAGTGGACCAAAATTGATCCGCACATTGGAATGAATCAATACCGCATGTATGGCTATAAATATTATATAAGCATTAAAAACGGGCTGCGAGAATCCCAGTATATACAAAGGTATAAAGGTCATAGCCCTGGTGAAAAATATATCGATAAAATGGGTACGGCTGCCCGCTAACCAGTCCATATTTTGTGTAGAATGATGCACCGAATGAAAACGCCATAAATACACATGATTATGAAAAATACGATGGGCCCAATATTGGAACAGGTCCGTTGCAAAAAAGCCAGTAACAAACCCAGGATAAAAGGGAGATCGGCTACCCAGGCATGTATTTTATCCAGCCCGATCCATCCAAAGAACAGCATGGCCGGTTTTTGCGTGACTACACCAAAAAATTGAATAAACAGGTGACTGATAGCAAAATAAACCAGGTCGGTTCTCCACTCCTCATGAAACCTTGCCTGTTTATTGCGTTTAGGAAAAAATAATTCAAGCGGCACAAATATAACGGCCATCAATAACAGGTCTAAGAGTAACCAATCCAAACCGATATGCCAGGAGGTTTTCTCAACGCTACGTCCCTCCATACCAAATGCGCCTAACAGAACGGCAATGCCAGACAACCCTGCCCCGATAGCAGCCAGTCTGATCTTTTTACTTAAGATCAAACTCAACAAAGCAAAAAGAAAGCGGCGATAATAACTGCGGTGATTAAAGAAGCCATGCTCTCACCCGTGTACACTTCTCTAAACTCTGGTGTGGTTAACCGCTCGGGATAGCGGAAGCAAAGCATTCCCCAAGTGCCAGTATAGAAAGAAAGATGGAGCAGTAGCCGCTGATGTAACCGCGACCTATTTTCAGTCGTTCATATTTAGCCATAAGCCAATAAATTTCTCTTAAAAGTGAAATTACTGATTCGCTTTAAAAACACAAGAGATTAAAGAGTCCTTCCAGCATCAATAAAACCGGCTTTGCTAAAAAGCAGCAGGCTTCAATCTCAATCCAAGTGTTTCGTCTAACCCAAACACCAGGTTCATATTATGCACAGCCTGACCGCTGGCGCCCTTTAAAAGGTTATCCAATGCAGAATGAACTACCAACTTATTGCCGGCCTTTTCCAAATGAATAACGGCTTTATTGGTATTCACCACCTGCTTTAAAAATACAGATGTTCGGCTTACCTGTGTAAAAGGATGGTCTTTATAGAAATCGTCGAACAGGGGATTCAGTTCTTCTAAGGCCAGATCCGTGGTCACCGTGGAGCTTACAAAAATGCCTCTGGTGAAATCACCACGCCAGGGCACAAAGCTCAGGTCAAAATCAGTATCATCACCCTGTAGCTGGTGTAAAGACTCTCCGATCTCACCCAGGTGCTGATGTGTTAAGGTTTTATATGCCTGTATATTATTGGCTCTCCAGCTAAAATGAGAAGTGGCACTTAAAGACTGCCCCGCTCCCGTGCTGCCGGTAATACCGGTTGTATAGATATCTTTTAGTAACCCGGCTTTTGCCAAAGGCAACAAGCCCAGTTGTATAGTAGTAGCAAAACATCCCGGGTTGGCGATGTTTTGAGCAGTTTTAATTTCTTCCTTATTCAGCTCGGGCAAGCCATATACAAAAGTACGATTGACAGAGGCCTGTACCCGGTCGTTCCTTAAACGAAAATCGTTGGCCAGGTCAATAATCTTTATTGTATCGTTAACAGGTTGCTCCTGCAGGAATTTAGTGGATTCACCATGCCCCAGGCAAAGAAACAAACAATCGATATCCTGTAAAACCTCACCGCTAAACTTCAGATCCGTATCACCAAGCAGGTCTTTATGCACGTCATAAACATATTTACCGGCATTGCTACGGCTGTGGATATAGCTGATGTTTACCTCCGGATGGTTGATCAGTAACCGGATCAATTCCCCGCCCGTATACCCTGCGCCGCCGATGATTCCTACGTTTATCATAATAATGAAGTTGATAGTGGACAGAGGACAGATGATAGCTACGACTTGTTCCGTCAACTGTCATCTGGTAACTGTCAAACTCTATTTTTAGAATTCGCTTGCGTTCTTTTGATTCACGCTTTCTTTTACCATGTGGTAAATGGCTGTTTGATTGCCAAATATACGCGTAAAGCCTTTTACATCATCGCCGGTGAAGCCAGCGTTCATTTCGCCATAGCTGCCAAAAGCGCTGTTCATGAGGTCAAACTCACTTTCAATACCTATTACCTGGTACCGGTAAGGATGTAATTGAATGAATACTTTACCCGTAACATTGCGTTGGCTGCTTTCAAGATAAGCTTCCATATCCCGCATTACAGGGTCCAGTATCTGTCCTTCATGCAACCAGGTTCCGTAAAACTGTGATACCTGGTCTTTCCACTGTAACTGCCATTTGCTCAACACATGCTTTTCCAACGCATGGTGACCTTTTAAGATCAGCATCGGTGCTGCGGCTTCAAACCCTACACGACCTTTAATCCCTATTATGGTGTCTCCTACGTGAATATCGCGACCGATACCATAAGGACCTGCGATCGTTTGTAAATATTGGATAGCTTCGGTAGGATGATCAAAAGCCTGACCGTTTATTTTTACTAATTCACCTTTCTCAAATTCCAGGCTAACTTCTTCACTACCGGTTTTAGTAACCTGCGTTGGCCAGGCTTCTTCAGGCAACAAACCTTTAGAGTTCAAAGTTTCTTTTCCACCTACGCTGGTACCCCAAAGTCCTTTATTAATAGAATAAACAGCTTTTTCGAAATTCATTTCAACACCCTTGCTCTTCAGGTATTCTATTTCAGATTCACGGCTCAGCTTCAGATCACGGATAGGCGTAATAATTTCTGTACCCGGAGCAATGATGTTTAACACCATATCGAAGCGTACCTGGTCGTTACCCGCACCGGTGCTACCATGCGCTACAGCGTCAGCGTTCAGGTGTTTGGCATAATCGGCTATATGAAGCGCCTGGCTCAGCCTCTCAGCTGATACGCTTAAAGGATAGGTATTATTTTTTAAGATATTACCAAATACCAGGTACTTTATGATAGAGTTATAATAGTTTTTACGGCATTTACCGTTTTATGCGATTTCACTCCCAGCTTTTTGGCATGAGCTTCTACCTGTTCTAATTCCTGCTCGCTAAAACCACCGGTATTTACGATAATGCTATGTACTTCATAGCCTTTGTCGTCGGTTAGATACTTTGCACAAAAAGTAGTGTCTAAACCGCCGCTGAAACCTAAAACAACTTTTTTAGCCATCTAATAATTTATTTTAATGAAAAAGTGAATTAAAAAATACTTTTAATGATGAGCCGCCGCCACCATTTTTTTCTTTACGACGAAAAGGCTTTAAAAATTTCCATTGCTTAAAGCGCAATAAACGCTCCAGGCCAGACTGATTTTCTTCAAAGAAAGCCTTTGTTTCTTCGGGCTCGTAGTGATCCTTGGGATCATATAGCATAGCTGTACACATGCAATTCTTTCTTTCCTTGCTCATCAGTATCTCATAGTTTACACAGCTCTTACATCCCGCCCAAAACTGCTCATCCTGCGTTAACTCTGAATAAGTAACCGGCTCATAGCCCAGTTCGCTATTGATCTTCATTACAGCTAAACCCGTAGTCAAACCAAATATCTTGGCCTGGGGATATAGCTTCCTGCTTAAATTGAAAATAGTTTGTTTGATTTTTTTAGCAACGCCGCTTTTACGAAAGTTAGAGAAACGATCAAACCCGAGTTAGCTACATACTCATTATGGCTCCAGGTTTCGATATAACAAAACCCCACCCAGTCGCCACCTTTGGTAAGGGCTATTACCGCCTTTCCTTCATCTATCTTTTTCTCAATATAATCGGGGCTGCGTTTGGCAATACCGGTGCCTCTTGCCTTTGCCGACGATTCCATTTCATCGGTAATGATGGTAGAATATTTTTGTCTTCAGAGACAGCTACTCTTACTATAATTTCCTGATTGTCCACTATTTGTATTTCTAAATTGTGTTGGGTGCCTGCCCGAAAGTTTGTTAAGTTCCGAATTTTTCCACTGACAGGCGCCTTTGGCGATAGGTATGTCCTGAGCATATAGGACAACAGCGTTGGGGACGCGGCGAAAATATAAACACATCAAAGCCTACCGCATACACGCCGGTCGTAATGTCCGGGTGAAACATGAAATGTTTGGTATGACTTAAAAGATTGTTCATATAAAAACAAATAGTACTTTTAGAGCCGCAAATTTAATGCAATAAATTAATATTGTATTATTAAAGTTTAATTAAGTAAAAACCTTTTTATGCCTATAGAACCCATTTCTGCATCAACCGTGCCACCTAAGAAACGAAGTGGCTGTGCCAGGTACTTTTTTATGGCCATTTTAGTAATTTTGCTGCTGGGATCAGGCTATATCTACTGGAAATTCTACTATCCCTACACTTCAGACGGCGTAAAATCGGGTTATTTGAACTTTGCCGTGGAAAAAGGTCAGTTATTTAAAACCTTCGAAGGCAAGCTGATACAGGAAGGAATAAGGGGTTCTGCAACCGGCGGAGTACAGTCCAATGAATTCGAATTTTCCATCAAAGACAAAAAAGTATTCGATATCCTGAAGATGAACTCAGGTAAACGTTTCGATCTTCATTACAAAGAGTATAACGGCGCACTACCCTGGCGCGGTAATACCCGGTACATTGTAGACAGTATTATTTCTATGAAAGAAGCCGCGCCCGCATCAGGCTTTTAAGAGGAAAATAGCCGGCTTCTTGTGCAAGTCAATAGTTTGCTGTTGCCATTGCTGTACCGTGCGTGTTTTTATCATTTCATCGGGCCCGGTAATGTTCACTGCCACGCATATTTTTGTAGCCGGCTGACAGGTTTTTACCAGGGTTTCCAGCATTGGGTTATTACGATAGGGGGTTTCAATAAAAATCTGTGTGCTGTTTTTTCTTTCGATTCGGCTTCCAGTTCTTTTATCGCCTTTATTCGCTCCTGACTATCAATAGGAAGATAACCTGCAAAAGCAAACTGCTGACCGTTCATACCACTGGCCATCAGCGCGAGCAAAATAGAGCTGGGACCTACCAGTGGAGCCACAACCGCACCCATTTCCTGGGCCGCACCCACCAGTATCTGCCCAGGATCTGCCACGCCCGGGCAGCCGGCTTCACTAATGATCCCGATCGTTTTACCTGCTTTCAGGCTGTTTCGAAAAGCATGAACCAGGTCCTGCTCAGCCTTTCCGATAGTAAACCACTCATAGTCGTCAATGATGATCTCCTTCTTCAGCTGTTTAATGTAACGCCTGGCCGAACGCTCATTTTCTACAAAAGTACATTACACTGCTCTATTGCGTCCAGAATATAGGCGGGCAGCACGTGCAGAGCATTGTCGTACAAAAAACTGGGAATAAGGTAAACCTGTGCAGACATAGCGATTATTTGTACAATGATACTACAATTAGCTTTCCCTCCCAATCGGGTGCGTTTAGTCAAGCTCATTTACACTACGCTCTGTGGCAACATCGCCTCGGCTGCTTTTACAAAGCCACTAATGTTCGCTCCTTTTTCGTAATTGATATGCCCTTACTCGTCTTTACCGTATTTAACACAGATATGACCAATATCAATTATAACACAAACACTCGGTTAACATCCATTAGTTTTTATATTTTTCGGGAAATTCAATTTCCGGGCACCTTGGAATGCTTATTTCGGAGCAGAAATTTAGTGCGGTTGATCGTGTATCCCTATAAAAAAAGCAACCCGGGAAGGTTGCTCAGACTTATGGGATATGATTTCGAATCAGTTTTGCGTTTTACTACCATAAGCCAGGTCGCCGCATCGCCCAGCCCCGGTACTATATAACCCTTGGCGGTAATTTCTTCGTCAATATCACCACACCAGATGGTTGCTTCAGGCACTTCCCTTGTCACATACTCTAAACCATCTACACATGCAATTGCTGCAGCAATATGAATTTCTTTGGGGTTACCTTCATTTTTCAGGTACTGGATGGTTTTCACCAGTGAAGCTCCGGTTGCGAGCATGGGATCAGAAACAATAACAATGCGGTTATCCAGGTCGGGAGTGCTTATGTATTCAATTTCAATTTCGAAACTGCCATCTTTGTGATGTTTTCGGTAAGCTGATATAAATGCATTATCACCTTTGTCGAAATAGCTCAACAATCCCTGGTGCAACGCTAAACCGGCACGCAGAATAGTCGCTAACACAGGCTGCTCTGATAACTTTTTACTGTTGGAAATCCCTAACGGCGTTTGCGTTTCCACGATTTCAAACGGTAGCGTCTTACTTATTTCGTAAGCGATCACTTCACCAATACGTTCTAAATTGCGCCTGAACCGCATTCGGTCATTCTGAACTTCCACATCTCTCAATTCACTTACCCAGTTACTCAGCAGACTATGATTCTCACTTAAATTAATGATCATTGGTATTGGCTTTTTTATGAAGCGATATAATTACTGGCGTGTTTTATTACTTTCGCAAACATACAGGATTTTATATTTCTTTATGAGTCAGGCCTGAGAATATCAATCCTCGCTGTTATTCGAATAAATTCGTATCGAAATATATTGAAATCTCAGGCAGGCAAGGCGCCTGTCATTTTATTATCGTTAAAACTTTCTACTCTACCATGATTTATCGTGCTATAGGTTTAATGAGCGGTAGCTCGCTGGACGGACTGGACATTGTATTTACTGAAATTCTCGAAAACGGCGGCAAATGGAAATATGAGCTTGTTCACGCGGCTTGTATACCCTACAGCTGTGAATGGGTGGACAAATTGAAGAACGCCACCTCGCTTTCTGCGCTGGATTACCAGCTTTTGCATACTGAATATGGTCATTATATCGGGCAACGGGTAAATGAGTTTATAGAAGAGTACCAGCTTCAGTTCAAAGTAGCCGTTGTTGCATCACATGGTCATACTACTTTTCATATTCCCGCTAAAAAATGACCGCCCAACTAGGTGATGGGGCCGCAATTGCAGCTACAACACAGCTGCCCGTGGTTACAGACCTTAGAGCAATGGATATTGCATTTGGTGGACAGGGAGCGCCTATTGTACCGATTGGAGAACAGCTTTTTTCTCCAACTACCAGTATTTCCTGAATATCGGTGGCATTGCCAATATATCGGTTAATAATGAAGGCGGCTATAAGGCTTTTGACATTTGTGCAGCTAACCGCGTATTAAATATGCTGGCTAACGAGGCCGGGCAGGAATTTGATAAAGACGGTGCCTTAGCCAGAAGCGGACAAACCAATCAGGCACTATTAAATGAGCTCAACGGGCTGGCTTATTACACTCACCCTATCCCGAAATCTTTAGCTAATAGTTTTGGTACCGATACCGTATATCCTATCATAAAAAACATGAGCTGTCTACCGCAGATGCCCTACACACTTATGTGGCCCATATTGTAAGACAGATCAAAAATGCTGTAATGGTTAACAGGGTTTCGCTTGACGGAGAGGAGCAATTGCTGGTAACCGGAGGTGGTGCATTAAACAGTTACCTCGTAGAACGTTTACAAGAAGCTTTGGGCTCCATACAGGTAGTAGTACCTGATGAGCAACTGGTGCAATACAAAGAAGCATTAATTATGGCCTTAATAGGCGTTTTACGCTGGCGTGAAGAATATAATGTACTGAGCTCTGTAACTGGTGCTGCACGTAACAGCGTAGGTGGCGCAATGTGGATGGGACAGGAAGAATAGGAAGAAGATGGCAGTTAACAGTTGACAGATACGGTATAAAAAGTACTGTTCATAGTTGATGGTTCATAGCCGCTTTTGATCAGCCATGAACTATAAGCGATGAACGATGAACACGCTCCCTACATCATAATCTTTACCACCATTTCTTTCAGCAGCTCTGCATCTTCTACCCTCGCAGCGTTAATGCCCAGGCTTTTCAGGTTGTAGATGTGCAAAAGCAGCAGTATTTTCTCCACATCCCTGAAACTATAGGCTTTTGAAGCCTGTATATAGCTTTTTACAAAAAACGGTCCTACACCAATCTGTTTGGCAATAGCGTCTTCGCCCCCGGAGGCACCGAAGACCATATAGGTTTTAATAAAAAATGAATAAAGAGAGGGTAATACCAGCTGTATGGGCGCTACTTTAGGATTGGCGGCAAAATATTGAATGATACGTACGGCTTTAGCCATATTGCGGGTAGCGATTGCATTCTGCAACTCGAATACATTAAACTCCTTGCTGATCCCTACATAATTCTCAACATCTTCTTCGGTAATGGATTTCCTGGCTCCGAGGTTGATCAGTATTTTGTCGATCTCGTTTTTATCCGGCTCAGGTCGTTACCGATATGGTCTACAATCAGGCTGTTAGCTTTCGGCGAAATAGTATAGCCCATATTTTTCACCACTGTATTTACCCATTCGGGCAGTGCATTATCATAAAGCTTCTTAGTTACAATGTACTCCGTTTTATCTTTTACCAGTTTAGCAAATTTGGTACGGGAATCGAGCTTTTTATCTTTAAAAGCGACTAATAATATGGTAGATGTCAAAGGAGTTTGTATATAGGGTTCCAGCTTATCTACATCTTTCATTTGCTGGGCTTCCTTGATGATTACTACCTGCCGGTCGGAGAACATAGGGTATTTACGGCAGGCATTCAGCACATCGGGCCAGGCAGCATCCTTTCCGTAAAAAATAGTCAGATTAAAGGATGCTTCACTTTCATTAAGTATATGATGTTCAGCATAATCTACTAACTGATCTACATAAAACTCTTCATCGCCTTCTATCCAATATATTGGTTTATAAGCGTTTTTCTTCCAATCCGATATAACCTTATCCACTGACATGCACGCAAGATAATTTTAAATCCCAAAATATTATCAAAATAACAATGATAGCACCTAGCTTCACTGATTTGGCATAGTTTATGTTTTGAGAGAAAAGACATTTTAAAAAATATCAGGAAATTTTTTAACCTACTGCATTAATTTGCAGTTTTTTAGTGCAGTTTTTAAATTAAAAAAATTATTGTTTTATGGCAAACACAAATTATCCCTCTGCCTCTCAGCAGCCATCCAATAATACACCCTCTGGCTCTAATGGTGGTAGAAACCTCATCATCGGTCTTTTAGTTGCCGCGTTACTGGGAACCTGGGGCTTTATGCTTTGGAATAAGAATTCAGCGTCTGAAGGCGGAAATGCTTTCTCTGGCACCGATGCTCAAACTGAAACCGTAATGTCGGAGTCAGATTCATTAAGACAAATGTTTAACCTTGCTGAAATGCGCCTGGATTCTATTACCGGTGCTAACAATAACCTTCAGGGTGAAAAAACAGCATTGCAGAAAGAGATCGATTCAAGAAAATCTGAAATCAACAAAATTTTAAGCAATAACAATGCTACTGCAGCAGACCTGAAAAGGGCCCGCCAGTTGATTGGCGAATTAAACGGCCAGATAGGACGACTGGAAGCACAGGTTACTCAACTAAAAGGTGAAAACCAGGAGTTGACAGCACGCAATACTCATTTAACATCAGAAAAAATGTGTTAAGCCAGAACCTGGACATGCGTACCGCTGAAAATGACGAACTAGCAAATACCGTTGACGTGGCTAGCACCCTTGCAGCTTCAGGCATGTCTGTAACTCCCCTGAAAGAAAGAAAAAATGGCAAAGAAAAAGAAACAAGTTTTGCCAGAAGAGTTGATAAATTACAGATCGCTTTCAATATAGAAAACAGGATCACGACATCCGGACCGGCCGACCTGTACGTTATTGTAACAGACCCTAAAGGTGCAATCGTTCAAAATTCAGAATTAGGATCAGGCGCTATGACTACCCGCCAGGATGGTGATAGAAACTTTACAGCGAAAATCCCTGTAGAATACGAAACCGGTACCCGTAAAGGTGTTTCGTTTCCTATTAAAAACTTAGAAGGTTTTAAACCCGGTGATTACAAAATTGAGGTATATCATAATGGTTTTAAAATAGGAGAAGGTATCAGAAGCCTGAGAAAAGGAATCTTTGGTTAATAACATCAGAAACCCAGATATAAACGCCGCCTCGCAAGGGCGGCTTTCCTTTATATATATGTTGGATATACCAGGAATCTCAAACACAGAAGCGACGTACGAAAATTTGATGCGCCCAATAGGGCTATTGAGGGAATGAAAACTGTTAGCGCAAAAGTGTTAGATGCCCCTGCTAACGGATCAGTGCTCCTACTCATTTCTCCGTTTTGTGAAGATTTGCATACAGCAAAAGCCCAATCTCGGAGAGAACACAATACCGTAAAAGAGAGCCCTTGTACTATTAACGGTACCGCTTTATATGACCGTTATGAGAATAGTTCAGAAATTAGCTGAAGAACCAGGTTGCACTAAGGAGATTGGGGTTACAGTGCTTTTTTGGGGGCACATGTATTAACGGAGGCTCGCTCCTGTAATCTCCCGCGAAAAAGCTCCGACAACAGATCAGCCATTCTATGCGGTAATACTATGGTTGCTACAATAGTGCAATTTCCGGTTTTGCCCCAGGATGATCAAAAATAAAAAACATTAATTAACAAAGCCCCAGAAGATGCCAAATCGTATAATTAACCCGGCATAGGGATAATCAGGTGCGGCAAAGTTGCTATTGGTAAATCCGTAAGAAGTACTTCCATCCACCGCCCTCAGGCTTCTAAATGTGTTGAGGTTTTCTGCCCGCAGAAATGCTCTGAAAGAATTAATCCGGAAATGAACAAAAGCCGCAATATCAGGAAGCTTGTATTTAACAGTAGTGCTATCCTGGTAAAAAAACTGCCCTAACAAAGGGGAGTAATTATTGCCTTTATAATTGGTGCGGTAGCGGGTATCAAAACCCATGGCTATCTTGAGGTTGTTAAAGCCCAGATTGCCTTCGTACATAATACGGTTGCGGGTTAACCAGGAAGGTACATTAACAGGACCGTTGCCAATTACCTGCTGAAAATAGTTATCGGATATCCATTTATACTGCCTCTTTTTGCCAAATGCAAAAGTTTTATGAGCAGATATCTGTAACATGTTGAAGAGAGGCGCCTGGTTGATTTTATAAAAATCGGTATAATAAATATAGTTATTCACAAGGTAGTAATGACCCGTTAACCTTAATTTGATCAAGGGCTGGTACAAAGTTGCATACAGGTGCGTGCTGTTTTCTTTTTTAAGATTCAGGTTTACAGTATCTGGTAAAAAATAAAAAGAGCTGCCCGGATTGGTGATATAAGAAGGACTCCGGTTTACATTTTCAAAACCCAGCTTGAGGGAACCTATCTTTTCACCGAAAGAGCTCTGAATACTTGCCGCTATATCATAATCTCCGGCATTCATGCCTACAAAGTACAGGTTACCTCGAGCTAAAAGATCCCAGCGTTGATTTTTTGTGCGGTTACGATATTCACCATGCCCTATCAGGTTATACCCTTTATTGGTTTTATCATCAGCATAATTAATGCCATCAGAGGTTTCAGTAACACCATCTCTGAATATGCCCGTAAGATTTTGCAAAGCCACACCCAGCTTTAAAAATTGCTGCGTATTTTTTTTTCGTCGGGGAAAGTGTAGATAGAAAAATCATTCATCAGCTCCTTCCAGTAGTCTTCTCTTCTAAAAAGGGAGTTTACCGAAGGCAGGTTGTAATAATCGTTATAGTAGTCTGAACGGGGACTTGCATCAGAAAACAGGTATTTGTAAGTACTATAACGAATGGTATGCTCCAGGCGTACACGAGGAAAAAACAAGGGTATCACGGTACTGTCATTTACCAGCGAGTCTTTACGGCCCAAATCGTACTGATGCCGCATAACAGCATTAAAATCTTCATAATTATTACCGGTAGGCACATCCGTATTAAAGATACCGGAACCAGCCCCTGATCGCCGCCCAGTTTGGTATCAACCCGTATCCGCTCGGCATAGTCAGGGTTATCTATGTAGTTGGCATCATTAAGAATACCGCCGCTCTCGCCACCTTTCAGCTTGTTCGCAATAATGGCTATATAGTTGGTATAACGCCTGTCCTCGGTTTGAAACCAGTTGGTAACTGCATAATTATTGTGGCTGGCTTTCTGGTTGCGATAGATGCCCGAGCTCCAATCATGCGATAATGCACGCTGGCATTCCACTGCGGTTTAATGTTTTGGGTATGCATCAGCTCAATCATTTGTTCGCTGCGTGTACCCAACATATAGCTTATTTCAGAATAAGGCCTGGTTACTGTAAAAAACGGGCTTTATCAACTGTAAACTTATAAATATCGTATGCATGAAAACCTGCATCCCAGCCGGATTTCATGTTGGGAGCAAACAAAAAAGACTGGGCAGCTGCTCCTGTATTGGACAGGTGATAGTAATCCGCAGGAATTGGATACTTTGCGGTGAAATCATTGATAGTTGAATCTACCCGGTAAGCCCTTGCTGTGTCGAGATAGCGAAAACTAATGGTAACAGAATCTTCAAATTTGTTTCTCCGCCCTATTGAGTCGGCACCGCCACCGCATTAGCAATGCCTCTAAACCTGTCGCCAACGCCCCTGACAGGGTTTTGAGCAGATACGGACAATCCCGCTACAATCAATACCAGTAAAAATATCCCCCTCATTAAATCTCTATAAAGCTTTTATCAATTCGGTAAATAAATGTGCCAGTTTAGGCTCAGCTGCATTAGCGGCTTCCAGCACTTCTTCATGCGTAATTACATTCTCTTCCTCGCGGATGCCCAGATCGGTTATAATGCTCACGGCAAAAACATCCATTCCCATGTGATTGGCAACAATACACTCCTGCACCGTGCTCATACCCACTGCGTCAGCCCCCACAATTTTAATCAGCCTGTATTCTGCCCTGGTTTCGAAAGTAGGTCCTGTTACTACAAAGTAAACACCCTCGTGTAGCTTTATAGAAGCAGCCTGCCCTATTTCCCTGGCTTTGGCGATCAAATGTCTTTTGTATGGTTCGCTCATATCCGGGAAGCGGGTGCCCCACTCTTCAATATTCTTACCGATTAGCGGGTTGGGCGTGCTGAAACTGATATGATCATTGATGATCATAATATCTCCCACATTAAATGCCTCATTTACCCCACCCGCTGCATTGCTTAACAAAAGCGTTTGTATACCCAGCATTTTCAACACCCGTATAGGGAAAACTACTTCCTGCGGAGTGTACCCTTCATAGTAATGAAAACGTCCGCTCATTGCTACCACCTTTTTACCCGATAGCTCGCCAAAGATCAATTTACCTGAGTGACCTTTAACGGTTGATACCGGGAAATTAGGTATATCCGTATACGGAACTTCTTTCTCTACCCTTATTTTTTGTACAAAATTACCCAGCCCGCTTCCCAATATAATAGCCACCTGGGGTTGCCCATCATATTGTGCCTTTAAGAAAGCAGCCGTTTCATTCACTTTTTGTACAATAATCTCACTCATAGGGATATTATTTTAAGTGAGCAAATATAGTGAAAGGGAATAGCTTAGCAGAAGTTGAAAACGTTAATACCTTTGTACACCTTAGTTTTATTAATATTTTAAGATAAACCTGTTTTGCTTAGCTTACAGCTAATAACCAATTAGCCTAAGATTTTAAATAAAATAGGGTTAAGAAACGCTCCAATGATTAGGATAATTGTTTTCCTGTTTTCGGTTTATCTATTTGCCAAGCAGCTCGTCTCGCTTAGCGGGCAAAAAAGAGCCTGCTATTGTTAACAGACTCTTCCTGAATATACGGAGCAATTACTTGCTATATTGAGCATTCAGCTTGTCTATCTTCTTTTGAATTTCGTTAATGTTTTTTCAGATTTAGCGAAACTCCCTCTTTATCAGCAAGTTTTGAGGTCAGTTTTACGGCCTGCTTATTATCGCTGGCAGCCTTATCCGAATCCTTTTTAGCTTTTTTGGCAGCAGCTTCGTTACCGGCGCTTGCCGACATTTGAGCGGCCGATTCTTTACTATCGGTTGCAGATTGAGCCGCCTTTTCATTGGCCTTCTGCAAATCGCTTCTCAAACCCGTCAAGTCATTCTGGCTTTCAGCTAACTTTATTTTCTCTTCGTACAGGTCTACATTTAATTTTGCCAGGTCTTTATTATACTGTAGCACCTTGATCGAATCTTTTGAAACCGTTGCCGTTTGGGCATTTGCTGCCATACCCCAACCCAATGTGGTTAAACTCACTAATAATAGTTTAATGTTTAAGCATTTCATACTAAAAAATTTAAACTGAAAATTGCAAAAACATTGTTTACAAAAAAGTAATATTCGATGAAATGCCCCATTCATTCTATGAAGGAGGTCTAAAGTCAAACTTTGAATGTAAACTTTAAACTTTCCTCTTATCTTCGTGCCAAAAGTTTTTTACTATGAACCTTCATGAATATCAGGCGAAAGAGTTACTAAAAAATACAATGTACCCGTGCAGGAAGGCTACGCATGTAGTTCCGTTCAGGAAGCTGAGGAAGCTTATCGTAAGATAAAAACTGACAGTGGCAGCAAGTTCGCTGTTGTAAAAGCACAGATCCACGCCGGTGGTCGTGGAAAAGGCACTGTAAAAGAAACAGGCATTAATGGTGTAAAAGTTGCTAAATCTTTAGAGGATATCCAGGAGTTTGCCCAGGGTATTTTGGGTGGCACCCTGGTAACTATACAAACAGGACCTGCCGGTAAAGTAGTGAACAAAATATTTGTAGGTCAGGATATGTATTATGACGGCCCTAGCGAAAGACAAGAGTTTTATTTGTCTATTCTGTTAGATCGCTCTAGTGGTAAGAATGTGATCATGTACAGCACCGAAGGTGGTATGAACATTGAAGATGTGGCGCATGATACTCCGGAAAAAATATTCAAAGAATTCGTACACCCATCAGGCGGCCTTCAGGGATTCCAGGCAAGAAAAATTGCTTTTAACCTGGGTTTAAAAGGTGAAGCTTTTAAAAATTGCGTAAAGTTCGTAATCAATCTATACAATGCTTATGTAGGATTAGATTGCGGCATGCTGGAGATCAACCCATTGTTCAAAGCAGCTGACGATAAGATCATAGCGGTAGACTGTAAAATGAGTTTGGACGATAATGCAATGATCCGCCACGCAGACCTGGCTACTTTAAGAGATATTACTGAAGAAGATCCGACTGAAGTTGAAGCGGGTAAACATAACCTGAACTTTGTAAAACTGGATGGTAATGTAGGTTGCATGGTAAATGGCGCCGGATTGGCAATGGCTACGATGGATATGATCAAACTGAGTGGTGGTGAGCCTGCCAATTTCCTTGATGTAGGCGGTACAGCCAATGCTCAAACAGTAGAAGCCGGATTTAAGATCATTATGAAGGATCCAGCTGTAAAAGCTATCCTGATCAATATCTTCGGAGGTATTGTTCGTTGCGATCGTGTAGCTGCAGGTGTTATCGACGCTTATAAAAACCTGGGCAATATCGAAATTCCTATTATTGTTAGATTGCAGGGAACCAATGCTACAGAAGCGAAGAAGCTGATTGATGAGAGTGGCTTAAAAGTACAATCTGCTATCTTGTTGAGCGAAGCTGCAGATCTGGTGAAAAAGCAGTAGCTTAATAACATATATGTAAGTAACTATTTTTTTGATGCAAAGCCTGTAAGCAACTCTTACAGGCTTTGTTATTTTATGTTTTAACGAATTTCTAATCCCTCTTCGATTGCTTTGGCCAAGTTATTGTAACGGTTGGCTGACAATAGAAAATTTATACCAAACCCTATAGAACAAACTATGTCCTTGAAGCTAAACCGTACATTGCTATGCCTCATAGCCATTATAACCTCTTGCAATTTATTACAGGCACAAACGATTAAAGGCAAAGTAATCGGCAAAACAGGTATCGGCTTAAGCGATACCCATCTTTTAAAACAGGCTCAGCCGATACAACCCAAACTGACACGGAGGGCATTTTTAATTTAAAAGCCAGCCCCGGAGATTCCATACAGATCAGGAATAGCCTTCTCAATCTAAGTCTGTCTTTTGTAGCTCCTGCGGCAGATAGTGTTTTAATCCAAATTAAAGATAACAGTGAGATTGAAGTAGGTAGCTGGAAGAAAAGCAACAGTATTAAAGACTCCATCACCGGCCAGGCACAGAAAGTGGTTGACTCAGTCAAAAAACAAGCCGTACCGTTAACTGACAGCGCTACAGCCGCAGCAGTAACAAATACGGGAGATACTGTTTTTATAAAAGGCAGCGTAACCAACAGTACCGGAGAGCCCCTGCCATCCGCCAGCATAGAATATCCAAACGGGAAATTGTATACGGCAGGAGCAGATGGCAGTTTCTCCATTCCTTTTATCCCTAACGCCAAGGTACGCTTCTCTGCGGTAGGCGTTGCAGCACAGGAGAGAATACTTACTTCAGCCAACGCATTAACGATACAATTACAGCAAACGGCACCTGAGCAGCTGGAAGAAGTGACGGTAACAGCATTAGGCATTTCGAAAAAGAGCCGATCGGTAGGCTATGCGGTATCGGAAGTAGATGGCAGCGATATTCAAACGGCCAAGGAAGTAAACTTCGTAAATAGTTTAGCAGGTCGTTAGCCGGTGTTCAGATATCTACCAACAGCGGATCAATGGGTGGCTCTACCAAAGTAAATATCAGGGGGCCTAAATCTATCCAGGGTGATAACAACGCTTTGTTTATTGTAGACGGGATTCCTTTCAGTAATTTAAATACCAATACAGTTAATCAACAGATTGGCGGTGGTGGGTTTGATTACGGAAGTCCGATACAAGACATCAATCCTGATGATATTGACCAGATATCAGTATTAAAAGGGGCAGCAGCCACTGCTCTTTATGGCAGCCGTGGACAGAACGGCGTAGTGCTTGTAACTACTAAAAAATCTGCAGGGGCTAAAACCTTCGGCGTTAACTACAGCTTAAATGTTCAATCAGACAAAGTTTATATTTTACCTGAATATCAAAACCTTTATGGCGGTGGCAGCAGCGGAAAATTTGATACACTTTGGTATAATAATAATGCTGATTACTTTTTATCAGCAGGCTCGGCCACTTACAACGATCCAGTTAAAGGGCGCTACGATTTAATGCCTGAATTTAGCGTGGACGAATCATGGGGACCCCGCCTTGACGGAAGATTGGTAAGACACTATTGGTCTTTCGACAAAAACAAGGGCAACCCGGATTTTGGTATTACAGCTCCATGGGCACCGCAGCCTAATAACGTAAGAGATTTTTTCCAAAGCGGGCTTACGATCACTAATAGCATAAGTATGGGAGGCAGCAACGAGCGGGGCTCTATACGCATTGCATTTGCAGATACCCGGCAACGTTTTGTATTACCCAACTCAAAGCTATCGCGCACCAACGCGGGTATTAACGGAACTTACAAAATAACAGACGATCTTATAGCATCAGCAGGTGTAAGATATGCTTATACAGAAGCGAAAGGCCGACCAGGCACGGGTTTCACGGGTCAGAACATGATGATGCTATTTAGTGAATATGGGCAGCGTCAGTGGGATATGGATAGAATGAGAGATTATAAATATGCTGATGGCACCCAAAGAAGCTGGAACAGAAGGTCATTTGCCAGTGATACGCTTGCTTTTTCGAATAACCCTTATTGGACAAGATTTGAAGAATACCAAAATGATAGCCGAAGCAGGATATTTGGTTCTTTAGGATTAGACTATACGGCTACTGATTGGCTCACCTTAAGTACCAAAGTCTTTATGGACACTTATAACAGCTTACAGGAAGAGCGTTCTGCAAAAGGATACCAGCCTGGAAGCTATATGAGGAACACGATAGACTTTAGGAAATGAACTATCTCGCTACGGCGAACATAAGGAAAGATCTTGGCGAACAATTCAACATCAATGTAACAGTTGGTGGAAATATAATGCGTCAAAATGCTAAATTATTCACAGGAAGTACAACTACAGGTCTAGGATCAGCGGGGGTATATACCCTGGCCAACAGCTTGGGTCCGGTTTTAATCACAGAGCAAAACCCACGTAAACAGATCAACTCTGTATTCGGAACTGCAACGATCGGCTTCACTAATAGTGTATTCCTGGAATTAACGGGAAGAAATGATTGGTCGTCAACGTTATTACGTAACGGCAGTCCTCGTCCCTACTTCTATCCTTCAGCCTCAACCTCTATTATATTTTCCGACTGGATTAAAAATGCAGACTGGCTGAACTTTGGTAAGTTAAGAGCGGGCATTGCTCAAGTGGGTAACGATACGGATCCTTATAATCTTTTTACGGTATACCAGGCTCCCATTCAATTCAACGGGCAATCTATGACGGGTGTTGACCCAACCAGAAGAAATCCCAACCTCTTGCCTGAAATGAGCACAGAAAAAGAAGCTGGCATTGAACTAAAAATGCTTAATAACCGGTTTGGAATAGACTTTACCTATTATGATCGCATAACCAAAAACCAGATCATCTCTATCCCGGTATCACAAACAACAGGTTATACCAACTCTATTATTAATCTTGGCAAAATCAATAACCGGGGTATTGAAATACGCGTAGACGGAACCCCGGTAAAGTCGCAGAATTTCAGCTGGAACATTGCCGTTAACTTTTCCCGGAATATCAACAAGGTTCTTGATCTTGCCCAAAATGGCCAGGAGATCACAGACAGAGTGGTGATAGGCCAGGAAAGAAGAATGACACCGCCCGTAGCACTGGTTGCGGTGAAAGGCCAGCCACTGGGTACCCTGTACGGGTTTGATTATGCTTATGACAACCAGGGACGTAAGATACTAGACTCAGCAGGCTTGTATCAACTCACGAATACCACTGTTCCTTTAGGTAGCGTATATCCAGATTTCGTAGGCGGCATCACGAATGCTTTCAGCTACAAAAATATTTCATTAAGAACACTCATCGACTTTAGCCAGGGTGGCAAATTCTTTTCGTATACCAACATGTATGGCAAATACTCTGGCTTGCTGGCGGAAACCGCTGAAAACGGTATCCGGGAAAATGGGGTACCTGTATCAGGTGTAGTAGAACAGTCTGATGGAAGCTATGCACCGTACTCGGTAAATGTGCCCGCAAAAACCTACTATCAGGCCAACTTTGGCAGGAATAACAATGTGCATAGTGCTAATATTTATGACGCCAGCTATATTTATTTGAGAGAAGTAACTCTAGGTTATCAATTGCCGGGGTCGTGGTCAGAAAAAATCAACTCAGACAATATTACCCTTTCACTTTATGGAAGAAACCTGTGGCTAATTAAATCTAATGCACCTAATGTTGACCCTTCCAACCTGGCAAACGGTTCAGGTAACATACAAGGTTTTGAAGGAGGTGCTTTACCTTCCGTACGTTCTTTTGGTTTAAACCTAAACATAGCTTTCTAATCTAACCCTATCAACAATGAAATATCTATATATAATTTCCGGCATCTTTTTTCCATTGCGTTGGGCTCCTGCAGTAAATTTGAAGAGCTCAATACTGATCCAAACAAGCCAACCAATGCTACTACATCACAACTGATACTGTTTGTAGAAAAAGAGCATCCGATATACTTTATAATACTGTTACGAACAATCGTATTGGCATGCACTATGCACAATACTGGGCAGGTACCGACTCGAAACAAGACAGCCGATACAGTTCTTCCGATGCAGGTTCCGCACACCTTTGGTCAATGTATTCAGTGGTGCTCCCTGCTTTAAAAGAAATAGAGGTCATCAACGAAAACGCCACCAATGCAGCGGCGGCAGCCAACCAAAATGCCATTGCAGGTGTGCTGCGGGTTTGGGTATTCCACATGTTAACGGATGCATTTGGCAATATACCTTATACCGAAGCTATAAGTGAACAACCTTTACCGGCTTATGACGATGCTGCAACAATTTACAAAGACCTGCTTACGAAATTAGACGGATACCAGTCTCAGTTAAACATATCCAATCCTTCGTTTACCACCGGGGACGTAATATATCGCGGAGATGTAGCTAAGTGGAAGAAATTTGCCAACTCGCTGATGCTGCGTATGGCAATGCGCATGAGTAATGCAGATGAAGCTACAGCAAAGCCTTATATTGAAAAAGCTATTCAGGGAGGTGTTATTGAAACGAACGCTGATAATGCTTTGTTTCCCTACACCAGCAATGCTACCGAAGCTTTTCCTTATAATAATATCGACAGAGATCCGGTACAATTTGTAGTAACAGGTACCTTGCTCGATTATATGGTTGCAACCAATGATCCTCGCCTGCCTATGTATGCGCGAACAGTGAACGGTGCTTACGAAGGTGTGCCTTATGCATCGGGCGATAACAATGCATCGGACGCCAATAATTTTTCAAAACCTTCCAGCAGAGTTTACAGCCCGAATTTTCCGGGAATTATTTTTACTGCTTCAGAAGCCTTGTTTTTGAAAGCCGAAGCTGCCGCCAGAAACATCACTAGCGGAAGCGCGGCTACCTTCTACGATAGCGGCATAAAGACCAGTATGGAGTTTTGGGGAGTGTCCGCTGATATCGCTACGGCATACCTTGCAAGAGTACCCTACAATACAGCTAACTGGAAAAATAGTATTGGTACACAAAAATGGCTGGCCTTTTATATGCAGGGAATGCAGTCCTGGTTGGAGCGTGTAAGATTGAACTTCAACAAACCAGATGGTTCCCCCTTGTTTATAGCCCCTGTAGCTGGCTCATTGGACCCAACCGTATCGATGGTTCCTAACCGGATAACCTACCCTACTGCAGAAAATAATACGAACCGGGCCAACAAAGAAGCCGCGGCCCAGGCCATTGGCGGCGATACAAAGGGCACTAAACTCTGGTGGCAAAAATTCTAAACTAAACAACAAAACAAGAAAGGTCTGGATATTATTCAGGCCTTTATTTTTTGTAAAAACACAACATCGCTGAACCTTTTCATCTTTTTGCTGTTTATGTGTTTTTGCAAGCGGCTATGCCTGCTATACTTAAAAAATTAAGATTTCACTTGAATTTCTCAACCTTATCTTTTATGTTTGCGAACATTCAGGATTAAGCATTCGCCAATACCTCTGTTGTTCTAAACGACTTGATGAACCGTATAACGCACATACTACTATTTCTCTTATTACTTTTAGGAAGTTCCTTTGAGACCATCGACATGGCTACTTATCAGGGCTCTTTGAAGTGTGGCGACAACAAACATCAATCGAACAAGGGAGACCACCAGGATGTAGCTTTTGATGACCTGATCATTTTAAAATACCGTAATGTAAATTTAAAGAAGGCAGCAAAAAAACATACGGCATTCTATAGCAGCTTACTGGATATTCAAACACCTATACATCTCACTTCTTCATTCGGCTTAATTTCGGGCTGTCCTAAACAATTGCCCGGCTTCGGCCATCTCCATCTCTATTATATTTACTGATTCTGCATGCTATCTTATTTAGCAATGCAACCGCATTGAAACCTTTTACAGGCATAGATAGTCTTTTGCCTATTCCCTTTACCCGGAGTTCCAATTCCGGGAGGATCTTCTATTTATAAATTTTAATCATGAATCAGCGAAAAACGTTTTTCTTTTATAGTACAGTTATATTATTTATTACCGGATGCAAAAGCATGTCTCAGGAGAAAGCCAACAAAGACCAGGACAAAACCTATCCCACCATTACGATACATAAAAGAGATACAACTTTAAGCATCCCTTATGTTGCAGATATACAAGCTGGAAAAAACGTGGAAATACACTCACGTATTGATGGCATACTTAATAAAATTTATATCAAAGAAGGACAACAGGTAAGGAAAGGACAATTGCTGTTTAAGATCAATGACAGCGAACTTAAAATAGAACTCAACAAAACTAACGCCGCTTACAAAAGTGCACTGGCCGACGCCAGGGTATCACAGGTGGAAGTAGAGCGGGTGCAAACATTAGTAGACAAAGGCATTATCGCCAAAACAGAATTAGATCTCGTAACTGCAAAATATAAAGCCTTGCTGGCCAAAGCAGATGTAGCGCTGGCAGATAAAAATGCCGTTAATCAACGGATACAATATACCAGTGTAACAGCACCCTTCGACGGTATCGTGGACCGTATCCCACTAAAAGAAGGAAGCCTGGTTACTACCAGTTCACTTCTCACCACCCTTTCAGATATCAGTACGGTTTATGCCTACTTCAATATTTCCGAAAATGAATTTTTCCAGATCCAGAATGGCACCAATAACAATAATGACATTGTAGCGATCAACCTTGTTTTACCGGATGGCTCTCAGTATCCGCAGGAAGGTGAATTACAATCAGCAGAAAGCGAAATAGACGAAAACACCGGCAATATTGCCTACAAAGCAAAATTCACTAATCCTGCCGGCCGGCTGAGACATGGAGCTTCAGGAAAATTGCTGATTACCCGCCCGCTACAGGACATCATTTTACTTCCCCAAAAAACCGTTTTCGAAATACAGGATAAGAACTATGTTTTTGTAGTTGACAAAGACAATATTGTTCGTATGAAAAGTATACAGATATCCCAAAGACTGGCCGGTTATTATGTAGTTACCGACGGCTTACAACCTAAGGACAAGATCATCTACGAAGGCATACAAACAGTAAAAGAAGGAGACAAAATCGTACCTAGGTCTGCATAACGCAACCGCTCCTACTGTATACCAATCCCGGCTCAGCTAATGTAGCCCGGCATCATCATTTTATTTACCTGAAAGCAAAAACATGGTTGAAACTTTTATACGACGACCGGTGTTGTCACTGGTCATCTCTATCTTCATTACATTAATAGGTCTGCTGGCATTATTTCAATTACCCATTACCCAATTCCCCGATATTGTACCTCCTTCTGTAGCCGTCACCGCCCGTTATACCGGAGCCAATGCTGAGGTTTCGGTAGATGCTGTGGCCTTACCGTTAGAAAGGGCCATCAATGGCGTTCCCGGCATGACCTACATGTCTACTGTAACCGGTAACGATGGTGTTACCATGATCACGGTTTACTTTAAGGTGGGCACCGATCCGGATGTCGCTGCTGTAAACGTACAAAACAGGGTTACCACAGTGCTCGATGAGCTCCCGGAAGAAGTGATTAAAGCCGGGGTTACTACAGAAAAAGAAGTTAACAGTATGCTGATGTACCTGAACATCACCAGCTCCGATAAAAATGCAGATGAAGACTTTATTTTCAATTTTACCGATATCAATATTTTAAAAGAGCTTAAGCGTATTGATGGTGTAGGCCGGGCAGAAATAATGGGCGCTAAGGATTATGCAATGCGCGTATGGCTTAACCCGGAGAAGCTTCGGGCTTATAATGTTTCCACCGATGAAGTGATTGCCGCACTGCGCCAGCAAAATGTATCCGCTGCACCGGGCAAAACAGGAGAAAGCTCAGGGAAAACTAAAACCGACTTACAATATGTGCTTCGGTATACAGGAAAATTCTCTGAGCCCAAACAATATGAAAATATTGCGATCCGGTCCAACAGCGATGGTACCATACTAAAGTTGAAAGATGTGGCAGATGTGGAGTTTGGCGCTATGAGCTACAGCATGGTATCTAAAAGTGATGGAAAGCCGGCGGCTTCAATAATGATCAAGCAACGTCCGGGATCGAATGCCAGCGAGGTGATCGACAATATCAAAGCCAAGATGGAAGAGTTGAAAGGCTCCTCTTTCCCTCCGGGCATGGAATACAGCTATGCTTATGATGTATCCCGCTTCCTGGATGCCTCTATCAGCGCGGTTTTAAAAACATTGATAGAGGCCTTTATCCTGGTAGGTATTGTGGTGTTCATTTTCCTCCAGGACTGGCGCTCAACCCTTATACCCGTATTAGCAGTTCCGGTAGCATTGGTAGGCACACTGGCGTGCATGTCGATGCTGGGCTTCTCTATTAACCTGCTTACTTTGTTTGCACTGGTTCTGGCTATTGGTATTGTAGTGGATAATGCGATAGTTGTGGTAGAAGCCGTACACGTAAAAATGGTTGAGGAGCATTTGCCTCCGCTGGAAGCAACCATTGCAGCCATGAAGGAGATCACCGGGGCGATCATTGCCATCACCCTCGTAATGTCCGCCGTATTTGTACCTGTAGCATTTCTAAGCGGACCTGTTGGTGTATTCTACCGGCAGTTCTCCTTAACCCTGGCTTTTTCTATTGTCATATCAGGTATTAATGCTTTAACCTTAACACCTGCGCTTTGTGCGCTTATGCTCAAACATACAACGCCGAACAAAAAAGCTTACTGGGACGGTTCTTTAATTCCTTTAACCGCGGATTTGATCAAACAACGTCTAAATATCAATCGATACTAAAGCGCATTGCGGGCAAAAATATCATAACATTGGGCATGCTGGTAGCATTTTTCCTGCTAACATGGGGCGCCGGTGCAATATTACCTGGTGGGTTTATTCCTACAGAAGACCAGGGTATGGTATATGTAAACGTAACGACGCCGCAGGGAGCTACCGTGGAGCGTACAGAAAAAATATTGGACGAGCTGAACAATGCTACAAAAGATATTAAGGAAATAGAAAGCGTTACAACGCTCGCCGGTTATAGCCTCACCAATGAAATAGCAGGCGCTTCGTATGGCATGGGCATGATCAATCTTAAATCATGGAGCGAGCGCGACAAAAGCGCTGCTGATGTGATCAAAGAGATTGAGCAACGCACGTCCAAACTTACCGATGCCAAGGTAGAAGTATTTGCCCCACCTACAGTGCCTGGCTTTGGTAACACCAGCGGGTTTGAGCTTCGCCTGTTGAATAAGGGTGCAGGAGCTATCAACGAAACTTCGGATATAACGAAAGAGTTTGTACAGGCCATTAATAATACCAAAGAGGTGACCAACACATTTACCAGCTTCGATGCTTCGTTTCCGCAGTACCTGATCCACGTGGATTATGATATGGCAGCCAAGAAAAATGTAACGGTAGACAATGCCATGAGCACACTTCAAACCTTGCTCGGCAGCTACTACGCAACCAACTTCATACGGTTTAACCAGATGTATAAAGTAATGGTACAGGCAGGACCTCAGTTCAGGGCAGAGCCACAAGATGTGCTGAATCAATATGTAAAAAACAGCAATGGAGAAATGGTGCCGTTCTCCTCGTTTATCAGGCTGGAGCGCCTCTATGGCCCCGAACAACTCACCCGGTACAATATGTTCACATCGGCCATGATCAATGGAGAACCCGCGCCAGGTTTCAGCAGCAGCGATGCTATTAAAGCCGTAGAGAAAGTAGCAGCAGAAAAGCTACCCCGCGGTTATGATTTTGACTGGAGCGGTATGACAAGGGAAGAAATATTATCTGGAAACCAGGCTGTATACATATTCGCTCTATGTCTTTTATTTGTGTATTTATTATTGGCTGCACAGTATGAAAGCTTCCTGCTTCCATTACCGGTGATACTTAGTTTACCCGCAGGTATCTTTGGGTCTTTTATCTTTTTGAAAATGGCAGGGTTAGATAATAACATCTACGCCCAGGTAGCGCTGGTTATGCTGATCGGCTTACTCGGGAAAAACGCCATTCTTATTATTGAATTTGCGATACAACGGCGCAAAGAGGGTAAACCTATTTTAGACGCGGCTGTAGAAGGCGCCAGCCAAAGGCTGAGACCCATTTTAATGACCTCTTTTGCTTTCATCGCCGGTTTGATCCCGCTTTGTATAGCATCTGGAGCTGGGGCCATAGGGAACCGTTCTATTGGTGTTGCTGCTGCAGGTGGAATGCTTATAGGCACCGTCTTCGGCCTCCTGATCATCCCGGGACTATATGTGCTCTTTGCGAGACTTGCTGAAAGAAAAAGAAACCAGTAGCGGTAGTTATACCGGCATCACCTCAATCTCAAATTGCAAACGATGAAAAAAGTAATATAGTTATACCAGTAACGATTTCCTTAGTAGCGGCTGCCTGTAATGCGCCGAAGCTGGCATCTGTCGGGGAAGTTAATCCCCTGCCAGACGCCTATGAAGCGAAAATGCCCATTGACTCTAATAATATAGCGCAATTACATTTCAAAGACTTTTTCCAGGACACAGATCTGATCGCGTTAATTAATAAGGTACTGACCAATAACCTCGATAATAAGATCGCTGCTGAACGGATCAATATAGCGACAGCTTATCTTGAAGCAAGACAGGGCGCTTTACTACCTTCGGTTACAGCCGGGCTACGTGCATCGGGTACGCACTATGGTAAACACACGATGGAGGGAGTGGGCAACTTCGACACCAATCTCTCTCCTAATATTGATAACAGCCAGCAAATACCCACTTTTATAACCCCCGACTACTGGCTGGGCTTAAGCGCTTCCTGGGAGGTTGATCTTTGGGGTAAGCTGAAAAGCTTAAAGGGTGCTGCCATGGAAAGATTCCTGGCGACACAGCAAGGTAAAGACCTGCTAAATGCGGCCTTGGTAACGCACACCGCTACTTTATATTATGAGCTCATCATGCTGGACAAGGAAGTCGCCATCCTCAATCAAAATATAAAGCTACAGGAGAGGGCGCTTGAAGTGGTGAAGATCCATAAAGAAGTAGGCCGGGCCACGGAGCTGGCCGTTCAGCAATTTGATGCCCAATTGTCTAATACAAAAGCATCGCTTTACAGCATCAGGCAGGAAATTGTAGCAGCAGAAAACAAACTCCTGGAGTTAACCGGCGCTTATAACGGAACCATAAAAAGGAGTGGTTCTATTGATACTAAATCGATCCACTACCTGGCAAGGCATGGCAACCCACAACAGTTAATGGAATACAGGCCCGATATAAGAATATCTTATCATGAGCTGGTGGCCTCTCATGCAGATGCTAAAGCAGCAAGGGCCGCCTTCTTCCCTAGTTTAACAATAGGCAGTTTCGTAGGACTCAACTCTTTTAATGCAGAGAAGCTGATCAACCCTACATCCATAGCTTACCAGCTGATTGGCGGACTTACAGCCCCTGTATTTCAAAAGAGGCAATTAAAATCAGGATTCAAGATAGCCACAGCAGAACAGGAAATAGCTTTTCTCAATTACCAGAAAACAGTGAATGGCGCTTTCCAGGAGGTAAAGACCCTGCTGAGTTATATCGCCAACAATCAACAGATATTGACAGAGAAAAGAAAAGAAGTGTCAGCACTGGATAAAGGGTTGCATGTATCACAGGATCTTTATGTAAATGCCTATGCTACTTACCTTGAAATTATTGCAGCTCAAAAAAGTAAAATAAATGCCGAAATGGATCTGATTAAAACAGAACGGAACCATGTAAACATTATGATACAGTTATACAAAGCCCTGGGCGGTGGCGTTCAAGGATCATAGTTATAGACTCAATAGCACTCAAGCAGCGGCCAATGTCCGCTGCTTTTTTGTTACAATTATTGCTTCAATTTGAGCACGGCAGTCAGTTCTTTGATGCGCTGTTCTGTCATCCAATTCGCCCATTGTTGTTTGGTAACATCGGGATTCATCGCAAACAACAATGTCACTGTTGCGTCACGATATGGGATCCACAGCCGCTGCACCTTTTGTAATCCATCGGCATTTACCTCGGCATTAAAGTCTGTCAAAGGTGCTTTCTTTAACTTACCTATCACGTCTTTATAAACCAAATTCAACCGGGCATCGCTGTCTTTTGAGTTGGCAACGCCCTTGGGTAGCTTACCTTTACTAAGGCCCTCCAATAACTCTATAAATTCTTTTTTTGTTTTACTAAAGATTCTGTCGCCCAGGCAGCGTAGCCACTACCGCCATGCAATTCTTCGTTCCATACTTTTGCCTCCCAAAAAGCGGACGCAGTTTTGTAAGCTGGTTTCAGATATTTACCGCTTCCGCCTCCAATTGCAGCCGCCAGTTTTGTAAGCCGGTTATTGATCTGAACTTCGTTTGCTTCCGCGCTTCTCCTGGCACAGTATCCCATCCCGTAGCCACTGGTTATGTAGTTACAGATATTGAATTCAAATCTTAAATTTTCTTTCCACGCTTTATAGGTTGTATCTATAGCTATCATTAACTCTGCAGGCGCACTGCCACCACGGCTGACCAGCTGCAAAAGAAGTCTGTTATCAACGTCAGCAAAACGATCTTTTCTTCTTGAAGCCTCTTCGGCAATTTCCCATACGGCATAAGGACGCTGCAGCTTACCCGTATCAATTTTATATTTTTTATAAAAGCATTCGCATCAAAAGCTCCTGCTTCAGCGGCATATTGAAGTATTTTCACTTTACCAGCTTCATCATAAAACTGCATTGCCGGGTTTATGCTCTTCCCTTTTTATAAACGGCTAATGCTAAAAAAGGATCAGACTTAAAAAAGTCATCAGATCGGAAAAATGCTTCATCTAAAAAAGAGGCCATGCCTTCACTGTGTCCTCTTAAAGCTGCCTGCTGATAATGACACAAACGATCATCACCGGATAACGCATACCTGTAAGCCAGATTAAAGTGAGCATCGGCATTATTCAGGAAGGCCGCCTTTTCATATAAAACTTTCGCTTCTTCCCTTTTATTTTGCTCGTATAAGGTATTGGCTTTTTGTACCAATACTTCGGTTGACTGAGCGCTGGCATATTGGAAGCCAACGATAAGCATTAAGATAAAGCAACTACGAGTGAACATGATTCTATTTATTTGTCCCGTGGCTAAGATAGATATTTTAAGGGCGGGAAAGACAACAGAAATTAAGACAAAAAAGCGAAAAAATGGGACAAAATAATATAGCGTGTTTGCATATGAATGACTTCTTTTGCAAACTGATTGTACAACCGCCATGGGCAGCCTTTTCTGCCGGCAGCAAAAATTAAACATGTCTTTTACCGGCACAGAGCTTTTAAATACAAGAAAACATTTTGAAACCCTCGATGGGCTTAGGGGTATAGCAGCAATAGCTGTAGTGATCTTTCATTTCATGGAATTTGCAGCGCCTAAATATGAGGATAGCTTTATCGGGCACGGCTACCTGGCAGTAGATTTTTTCTTTTGTCTTTCGGGCTTCGTAATAGCATATGCCTATGATAAAAAAATAAAAGGAATGAAATTGGGTCATTTTTTCAAGCTTCGCCTGATCCGGCTTCATCCCATGGTTGTTATAGGCGCCATTATTGGGCTGTTGGCCTTTGTATTCGACCCCTATAGCAACCTTTATCAACAGTATGGTTTAAAAGAGACGATCCTGATGTTTATTTCGGGAAGCACCTTAATCCCCTATCCTTTGGTGAAAGAGCGTTATTTTAATCTTTTCCATCTGAATCCACCCACCTGGTCCTTGTTCTGGGAATATATGGCCAATATCTTCTATGCGCTATTGTTTTACAGGTTAAAAAAGTATGGCCTGCTGTTGTTAACTATTGGCGCCGCCATCCTTCTTTGTTATGAAGCCGAGGTTTCAGGATATATTGGTGTAGGCTGGAGCGGAGAGAACTTCTGGGGCGGTGGCGTACGGGTATTATATTCTTTTCTCGCAGGAATGTGTGTTTACCGTTTTAAATGGATGATACCTAACCGGCTTGGCTTCACCGTCATCAGCATTTTATTGCTGGCAGCCCTCCTGGTACCCTACACGGAGCCAACCGCTCCATTTGCAGACCCTTTAATCGTTATACTATATTTTCCGCTGATAGTAGCACTGGGCTCTGGCATTTCGCCAAAGGGAAGAGCAAAAAAATCTGTGAGTTCTCGGGCGCTATATCCTACCCGTTATACATGGTGCATTATCCCATTCTATGGCTGTTCTTAAGCTACCTGGAGAAATACCCGCTTTCTACCGATCAGATGTGGGTGGTGATACCTGTTGGCACTTTATTACTTATTCTTTTTCCTATATCATTATGATCGGATTAGATGTTCCGATAAGGAAATATCTCAAGGATAAATCGAGCTGATGTATTTGTGGCTCTGGTTACCGCCTCACCCGACATTATTAATTATTCCGCAATTTTCTGCTTTACTTTTTTAAAGAGGCTTTTTATATCTTTTGCTTTCGCCGCAACGGTGGATTCATCATTATCGTTGCCGGTTTCTTCTTCTGCTGCTGCTTGCTGTTTCTTACTGCCAACAGCAATGCCACTTCCCTTGTTAGACGATACGGCAACATCCTGGTATTTTACCATAGTTGTTTTCTCCTTTGCAATAATCTCTCCTGCCAGCCATTGTTTTACAAAACCGGTAACCACATCATTTACCTCCTTACCGGCTCTGTAAATTACTTTCCATTTCACCGGCTTGGCTTCATAAGCAGGATTAACAAATGTGCGGCTGCTACCTGAGCCGGTTATTTCGGCTTTAAAGTCAACAGTGGCTACCAACGCGAGGTACTCCTGCAAACGCTTCTTTACCATTACCGCAGGATCCGCCGGGTACATCTTCTCCCATTGTGTTTTATTGGGAGTAGGGTCTTTTGCTGCTGTATTTGCAGCTTCTGTTCGGCGATGGCTTTTTTAGCGTCGGCCAATTGCTGTTTAGTCATATACCCTCCGGCCTGCGCCAGGGCTTTATCGGCCTGTATTAGATTTTTCTCAATGCTCTGAACCTCTGCAGCCGACAACCTGGGCGGCTCCGATACTGGTTTTGTTTTTACACGCAGATCGGCATACGCTTCTATAAACTCCTGGCTGTTGATATATTCTTTCACATAATCACAAACATCTTTGACTACCGCAGCTTTATCACCCGCAATCATACTTTTCAGGTTGCGTACATAGGGTATTTTAAATGACTTCAATTGCGCGTCCAATGAGGTCCCTCCCACATCTTCTACCGGATCGCTGCCAATGGGCGCAGCATCAAAATTACCTACCAGGTTTTTTAAAATATAGCTTTGAGCATTACTATGTTTCATACCCAGCTCCTGAACAATATCCCTGATGGCAACAAAAGCGCAGGTACTAATTGCAAGTACCACTAACAATGTAGATCGTATCGGTTTCATAACTTATAATTTATTTTATACAATGAGTTTGAGTAAACGATTTAGTAACTATACTTCATTCTTGAAGTATCTGTACGTACAAGCTTCATAGCCGGTTGATCATAAACATTCCAAACTTCTTCTGTCACCAAACCGGCCTCATTTACTTTATACTGATACTCCCATGTTTGATAGAGCGACCTTGTTAAGCGGTTATAGTAACTTCTTTTACGTACCAGGTTTTTCAAGGCTTTTCCAAACTGATCAGCAAGGTTAATCTTATACGATACTTTATCGGGAACACCCGTAAATTCAAATACGATCGAGTCTTGCCGGTGTTGTGCAGGCGTGATAAAATTTCTGAAATTATTGATCCAGTGCTTATAATTCCCATTTTCATAATAAATACTATAATCATTTTCATAAGTAACATAATTACTGATTATCCGGGTACAATATCCGCTGTTATCATAATAATAGTTACTGATGCTATTAATCGTTTTGTCTGCCCGCGCGCTATATACCGAATCTATAAAACCATTGGGATGTATCCGGCTATAACTTAAAAGAGAAGGTTGATTATTGACGGTAACGGAACTATTGTAAAAACCATTACCCTTTGTGTATCTCGTTGTATATACCGCCGTATTATTAGAGTAACGGGTATTTTGCATCACCTCGTTGTCATGATAAGTGATCATGGTGGTATCAGTACCAGATGCCGTTATACGAATGATTTCAGAAAGCCGATACAGCTTTTCGGCTTCCTTGGGCTTTGAAATATCTTCTTGCTTTGCACAAGACGCCATTAAGAGCACCAGCGAAACTGTAATACAAAAACTCCGTGTTTTATAACTTGTTTTCATTTGTATGAAGGATGAGTTTATAAAAGAAGGGGGCAGCTCATTCTTCACAGGCTGTCCAATTATCAGGCGCGATACTAATGGTAGATGTAGCGGTAGAGAAAGCAGGCGATAACACCAATATGCTTTTAGACTGTGCATAAGCAACACCCCCAAAATTCAATGCATCCAACTGTACTTTGCTTAATAATTGCTCATCGCTAACAGAAGCAGACGTGGGTAATATACATACAAAAATAACCGGCGCTACAGCGGTGTATATCTCGCCGCCAGGATCAGTAAACTGGTTGGTACTAGCATTAATAGTATAAGCAATGGTAGACCAGGCACCACCCAAAACAGCAACCGCTGTAGCGTTGGCGATCCAGTTAACAGCTTTTTTATACCGTACAGGTCTGGCATCGATGGGAAATGTTCCGGGCAAGGCAATGGTATTGAGCAACCAGGAGCAACCTGTATATGCACCGGCGCTGATAGCGGTAGTAGTTACGGTAGCAAATGCAGCATTGCCACCATCCCTTGGCCTGCTTGAAATTCTTACACCTCCCACCAATAGACCATCTCTCCAGAAAGCTCCCTGCATAAAGTTATGTACATCTACACAAATATTTTCCGGAGCAGGTGGCGCTGGTGGAACAGGCGGTTCGGGTTTTTCTGAAGGCCCCATTGTAAAATTTAAAAACTCCTGGAATTTCACTCCTTTTCTAAGATGCTCCGGGAAAATGTCTAATATTATCTGTTGGTACTTTTTCTCGTCAATAGCGGCTTTTTCCCACAACTCTTTTATAAAAGGATAGAATTCTTTTTGCAAACGCTCCACTGCCCTAAGCTGCTGTTGCGGATCTTTTAAACGCTTTGCATACCCAACAGCTTCCTCATACCTTTTAAAGTTACCGGTCCCATCATTCTCTATTGATTTCTGTAACTGGTTACGCACCGGCTCCAGTATCTCGTGGAGCTGCTTTTCAATTTCTTCATTGATATGTGCATTCATTGGAACCCGCTTGAGCAAGGCTCCATCCGCCTCCCTGATTTCCCCATTCTTAATTGCAAGCTTTTCATTTTCTATTTGTTCCATATACACTTCAGCTTCGGATGAAAATTTATCTGTTTTTGTACAAGAGAACAATACTGCTACTATAGCAAATTGAAGCATAGTCTTTTTCATAATCATTTTTTAGAGGGTTATTGTTTTACTACTTTGATTGTTTTAGAATAGGTCTGCGCACCATCCTTATCTGTTTGAACAATTCGTACGAAGAAATCTTTGTGGCTGGCATTCAAAAGATCTCCGGATGACTTGTTGCAGGCAAGGGCCGAGCACATTAGCAATGCTGGAAACAGGTATAATAATTTCCACCGTCTCTTATTGCAATAATGCATCAATAGCAATATAAAAAGGCTGATGCACCCAACACGCCTGTATACGTAATCGTAAAACTGTACTGAAGCGGAGCGCCTGAGTTATCATCTTTGGCCTGGGTTAGTATCTTATCGCTTATAGCCGTAAAATGTACTCCATCAGTGGAAGCTTCCACCTGGAACCAGGCATTATTGGTTTCACTTTTCGACTCCCAGTTTACGGTGAGCACTCTGTCTTTGATAACAGCATCGATTGCACCAAATGTTACAGGCAATGCAATCGGTTCATCTCCCGCTTTCAGCCAGAACCCGCTGAAACCCGTTGTAAGAAAAACCACTTCCCATCGATTGGAGACATTGTCCCAGGCAACCTCCTGCGGATATATTGTTACCGGTACACCTGTGTACTCGCCAATTACCCCATTACCGTTGCCACTTCGTTTTTCAATATAAATATTGCCTTTATAGTTCCTGCTATCAATAGCATCTAACGGTAACAATATTCTGGGTCGGGTAGCATTGTAACTATCAAAATCCTCCTGGCTAAAAAACAAGGTAACCCGGGCAGTAGCTGTAGCTGCATTGTTCTGAGGAAGGATATCAAAATGACGTCTTACATACCTGCGGCTCTGTGTTTCATCTACCCACACCCTGGCTGTTGTAGCGCCGCTCAAAGGATTGGGAGCATTGGTGGTATAGATCATCGCGATCGCCGTATTACATCCGGATAAGTAATAATTGTAATTACCATCCGCAGTTTGATTAACGGTAGCGCTGCTGCTTGCCGAAGGAATGAGACCGGGCATTTGTGGTCCCTCAGCAATAGTAACCGATACAGTTGTTTGCTCGTACCCGCTGGAAACCGTACAGGTATACTCCCCGGGTATCAAATTGTTGATATCCGCGGTTCTTATATTACCCGGAGTCCATAAGTAGGTAAAAGTACCGTCACCACCGGCTGCCACAACCCGGGCGGTTCCATAGCCCTGAAAACAAGTAATATCTGTCTTGATTATTTCTGCGGTTACAGGAGCCGTCCAATTTATAATTACCCGGCCATTCGCGCCACTCCTCGAGTCTCCTCCTCCTCCGCCCGGCGCAGCGCCGTTGGTGGAAGGCTGTGTGTAAATGATATACTCGACAGTGCCATTACCTCCATTTCCTTCGCCACTACCGCCATTAGGCCCAATCCCGGGAGTACCGTTTGCGGTTCTGGTAGCCGAACCGCCGCCACCACCGCCATTACCAAACGACTCTCCGGGCCCCGATCTTACTCCATTCCCCCGTTCCCCCGCGAAAAGTACCGGTACCTCCGGCTCCTCCGAAAGTGTTTACTGCAGCACTTCCTATTCGCTCAAAACGTGCTGGCTGGCCGCCACCGGCAATAATTCCGCCCGCGGATGAGTTGCTGCCTGCCAAGCCAACTTCCCCTCCTTCTCCCACGGTAACATTAATAGTACTTCCCGGAGCAACCGTAATATATCCCCTGGAAAAGCCACCGCCGCCGCCGCCACTTCCGGAGTACCGGTAACTAGCAGCTCCTATGGTTGAGTGGGTTCCACCACCGCCTCCACCCCATGCTTCCACATATAACCGGGTAATGCCGGCAGGAACTGTAAATGTACCGGTTTCATCAAAAGTCTGTGAACCACTTTGGGCAAAAAGAAGTAAAGGAGACAATAGAAGAAGTAACAGATAATATCTGCATTGGAAATATTGCATATCATTCTTTTTATAAAATCTTATGGAATTTGAACGCCGCACTATTGCCGAACCACGCGTACAATTTTAGAATAGCTTTTTGCTCCATCCTTATCTACCTGTACCACTCTAACATATAATTGCTGATCATCGTTACCGGATATCTCGGTGCCGTTCTTCTTACAGGACAAAATAAACAATGCACAACCTATCACTCCGAAGCCCAGCAGCAGTAAGGGTTTGCGTTTGACAGATCCAACCGAAAGGCTTAGTAACAAAATTGCTAAAGCCTGTAGCGCTATATTGCCCCTGGTAAACTCATATTCGAGCAGGAGGTCTGAATTACCATCCCTGGCTTTGCTGAAAATTTTATCGCTTATCAACGTAAATTGCTTACCGTCTTTTGAAGCCTCCACCAGGTAGTAAGCATTATTGCTTTCTTTTGTGTAGTCCAGTTCACGGTAAGCAACCCGTTTTTCAGGAAGGCTTCAATAGTTCCGAAAGTTACCGGCAATGCTCCAGCTGCACTGGCAGCGTCCATCGCCATAAATGTAGAGAAGCTGGTTACATCAAAGCTGATCTCCCAATACTCATTAACAGCATTCCATACAATATCATTATCGTTGGGATCGATGACCACGGTTGGCCCGGGATTAGCCAGGTCGCCGCTATGTTTTATAAACCTGAAATTAGCTTTGCCCGCACCATCTGTTGGTGACGATGGTAGCCGGTTAGCTAAACTTACCTGTTGATTATATTCATTGAACTCATATTGCAGGTAGTACAATGTTATCCTTGCAGATGACGTTGCCGCATTATGTTCCGGTGTGATCTGGTAACGCCTGCTCACTGCTCCGGGCACAGGATCTCCGGCCCACACTTCAGCCAATACATTACCCCGAACCGGGTTGCCACCATTAGCCTGTACAGTAGCAATACGCCTCCGCTCCCCATCTCTGAAGCTAAAGGGTAAATTGTCATTCATGTTGCGCATTGCGCTTTGGTTAGATAAGGGCAGGAACTCCGAAACATCCGCACCAAGTTTAACCAGCCATACATCAGGTACCGTAACCGGATTAACGTGAAAACCCGAAATACCTCCATCGGCAGAAGCTGAAAAACCTGCCACCATATAACCATCGTCAGAAGTCTGAAAAACGCCGCGAAAGCTATCATACTCAGCGCCGCCCATTGTTTGCTGCCATAGTAAAAAACCATCCTGGCTCAACTTCACCAACCAGCCGTCAGCACTACCGCTATTAGATACCAGATCCCCATTGACAGAAGCGCTTTCGCACGCTATAATCAATTCCCTGCTGGTACCCTCATAAATATTCCAGCCTGTTTCATTACCGCTTCCTCCCATGCATTTTTGCCATTGCAATTGAAGATCACCGTCCAGTTTAATCACCCATATATCATTACCCCCATGATTGCCCCAAACATTGCCATTGTTATTAGAATTTGTACGCCCTGCAACCACATAACCGCCATCAGTAGTAGGACAGATGCTATAAGGCGTATCATCTCCAAATCCGCCATAGTCAGGTAGGCGTTCTGCCACACCATTGCTGCTCAGTTTGGTTATCCTGAAATCGTTTCCCCTGAAAGTGGCAGCAGCTCCGGCTACAACATAACCTCCATCCTGCGACAGGCAAAGTGAATTGATAATATAGCTGGTAACATATGTCCATTCTAATGTTCCGGTGCTGCTAAATTTCCGCACATCTTCGCCACCGGTTATATAACCTCCGTCATTGGTTTGCCTGGCTACCTGAAGCAGGTTGGCACATCTTGCCTGCCACTCGATAACACCACTGGCATTCAATTTAACCAGCCACCCACCCGTACTGGTGGTAACGTCCCCATCTATTGAATTGGTATTGCCTGCAGCAATAAAACCGCCATCAGCAGTTTGCTCTATCGAATTAAAAATATCGCCTTCCGCCCCTCCATACACTTTTGTCCATTGTAAAGCGCCGGCAGCAGAAAATTTCATCACCATCGCATCTCCCTGCCAGCCATGTAAACCAGCTCCCAGTAAATCGCCGTCAGTAGACGAGGTGCTACCCGCAACCACATAACCACCGTCGCTGGTCTCAGCCATACAGGTAACACCTTCATAATTCGTTCCGCCAAAAGCCCTGCTGAACTCAATAGCAGGCGCCTGTTGTGCATATACATTGCTTATGTAAACATTAAATAAAATAACCAGCAGTAGAAGACGGTTCATGGAAATATTTTTTAGAATAGGTGATTTAACGCTGTAAAAATAGCAGGGGACAATGCCTTAGCTTATCCTGTAAAAACAGGATATCTGGATGAAGCGCATCACTCATTCAGGTGATGCAATAAAGCTACCCTGCTGACTATTTTTGATAATTCTATAATGAGGCTTATAAAATCCTGTAAAAAGGGGAGTAATTTTACTCAATTCAATTAGTTTATTTGTAAAAACAGAAATATGCAATGGATGCCCACTATCCAAAAGATTGTTATAGTTGTTGCGGCAATAGGTTGTGGATTTACGGGCAGTGGGCAAACAAAGATTCTTGATAGCATTAAGGCTGAAATTAATAAACATCCGCAAAGAGATACTGTTCGCGTAAGGCTTATAACAGATTATGCGCGGGCTGCATTAAATGGGAACACCTCACAGTTGCTCCCTTACCTGAACGAAGTAATCAGCATCAGCAAGGAGCAGCAATACCGTAAAGGACTTCAGGCAGCCTATCACTATAAACAAATTTATTATTCAGACAGGGATGATGCAGAAAATGCCAAAGCATATGCCGATATGGCTTTTATGTATTTACAGAAAGACACTTCCAGATTTGCAATAACCACTTTAGCATGGTTACATAATAATGTGGCAGGCGATTATGCTAAATTAGCAGATTATCAGCAAGCGGTTGATCATCTCACCAAGGCCGCCACTATTTTTGAAAAATCAGATCCCAAGGCTTTACCTTCTATCTATGGAAATATTGCCATTATGTATGCGCATTTATTGCTGCCCGAACGAGCAATGGAATACGATAGAAAAGCTATTGCTGCTGCGGAAAAATCAGGAGACTCGTTGAGCTTTGCACGCCGCAACATAGGCTATGTATCAAGACTACTTGATGCAGAGAATTTCAAAGAAGCCTCGAAAACACTGGATAAGATTGAACCTATTGTAAGGAGGCTTGATAATAATACTACCTATATCTTTTTTATCAGAACAGGGGACTCATCAATAAACAAGAGAAGCGATATAATGAAGCAATCAGTAATTTAAAGAAAGCCTATAGCTATGCCCTGCTAAACGATAACAAACTACATGAGCTCACCATTCTTGATCCACTTACAGCCACGCTCACAGAATCAGGCAACTTAAATGAGGCCAAACCATACCTGGATACCTTACTTGCTAAATCAGTAGCTTTTAAGATCCGAACTGCCGAGGTAAGCGCTTATAATAATCTGGCGCAATGGTATACGAAAAAGAAAGACTATGAAAAGGCTAATGAATTTCTGCTAAAAAAGATCAGCTTGTCCGACAGCCTTTCCTCTGAAGAAATGAAAGAGAATATTGCTGCGATGGAAACCCGGTTTAAAGTGCAGGGTAAAGACAACGAAATCCAGATATTACAGGATGAAAAGAAAATACAAGAATTATCTATTCGCCAAAAAAATACGCTTAACTATGTTTTGATAGGTGGTGCTGCGGCTCTTTTAGCCATTCTGGCATTAGGCTACCGAAACTATAAAAATCGCCAGAAGCTGCAACAGCAGCGCATTACAGAGTTGGAAACCCAACAACAATTAACCGCCACAGAAGCCGTATTGAAGGGAGAAGCTCAGGAACGCACACGGCTGGCCAAAGATCTCCATGATGGACTGGGAGGTATGCTTAGTGGCATCAAATACTCTTTAAATACTATGAAGGAGAACCTGATTATGACGCCTGAAAATGCACAGGCTTTCACCAGAAGCATTGATATGCTGGACAGCTCGATACAGGAAATGCGCCGTGTGGCTCACAATATGATGCCCGAGGCTCTGGTTAAATTTGGTTTAGACACCGCCCTGAGAGATTTCTGTCTGCATATTTCGCAAAGCGGCGCTTTGACGGTTTCTTATCAATCTATAGAGCTTAGCCATATTCAACTGGAGCAAACCGTTTCTGTTACGATTTATCGTATTGTACAGGAGCTGATCAACAATACCATTAAGCATGCCGCAGCGAAAACTGCCATCGTACAGTTAAGCGTAGCTGGCTCTATCTTGTCTGTAACTGTAGAAGATGATGGTAAAGGGTTTGATATTACCCTACTTCAAAAAAGTACGGGTATTGGCTGGAGTAATATTGAAAACAGGATCAACTTCTTAAATGGTAAATTGGATATACAGTCAGTGAACAACAAAGGTACTTCCGTTTTGATTGAGTTACCTTTAAGTTGAAAACAGAGTTACAATATAAATGGCAAAAATGCGGATCAATCTCTTTATAGTTGATGATCACTATATGATAATAGAGGGCATTCAATCTTTATTGATGCACGAAAAAGATATTAGCTGGATGGGGCATGCTACCAGTGCGGCTTCCTGCCTGGCTTTCCTGAAAAGCAATCAACCCGATGTTATTTTAATGGACATTAATTTGCCTGACAAAACAGGTATTGATCTTTGTAAAGAAGTTAAAACGCTTTACCCGTCCATCTTCATTATTGGGCTCAGCACTTTTAACCAGCATAGTTTTATCAGTAAGATGATGGATAACGGGGCTTCGGGCTATATATTAAAGAATGCTACCCGTCCGGAAATTATGGAAGCCATCAACACTGTGATTAAAGGAAAATTGTTTTTTAGCGCTGAGGCGTCCCACGCCTTGCAGCAAAGCCCGGATATCAGCATTATCCTTACCCGTCGCGAAAAGGAAGTTCTGGAACTGATTGCAGACGGGCTTACCAATAATGAGATAGCAGAAAAGCTTTACATCAGTATTACAACAGTTGACACCCATCGAAAGAACCTCTTAAGCAAATTCGACTGCCGAAATGTTGCTTCGCTTGTTCGCAAAGCATCTCAATTAAACTTTATATAGAATAAGGTCCACTTTACTTGTGCCTGTTGCCGGTATTCCTGTGAAAACCCTTTCTCTTCTTAAAAGAATTTTGCGTTGCAGGATTATAGGCAGGCTGAGGGCCAAGATGTTCGGGTATGGTCATTTTATCAACTTCTTTAGAAATCAATTTTTCTATCACCTGGAACTTTCGTTGTTCTTTAGGATTTACAAAAGTAAATGCACTGCCAGTTGCTTCTGCTCTTGCCGTACGTCCAATGCGGTGTACATAGTCTTCTCCGTCGCCCGGGACATCAAAATTAATGATGAGGTCGATGTGATCTATATCGATCCCACGTCCCAGGATATCCGTTGCTACTAACACGGGCAATCTTCCACTGCGATATTGCATTAACACGTCCTCCCTGCTATCCTGTTCCAGGTCGCTATGTATTTCCCCTGCTTTGATCCCTACTCGTCGCAGATCCCGGGCCAGCTCTTTAACCTTCACCTTACTTCCGCAAAAAATAAGTACTGCTTTATATTGTTTTTCTTTGAGCAGGTATTGTATCAAAGGTATTTTTTGCTCATCGTACACCATGTAAGCCTGCTGCAATATTTTTTCAGGCGGTTTGCTCATCGCAATGCTGATCTCAACAGGGTCTTTCAATATATTCCTTGCCAGTACTTTTATTTTCGGAGGCATGGTTGCAGAAAACAGCATTGTTTGCCGCTCCTGGGGCAACTTGCCTATGATAAACATAATGTCCTCGTAAAACCCCATATCCAGCATGCGATCGGCTTCATCTAACACGAGGTAGCGCAAAGATTGCAGTTTAACATAACCCATTTTTATATGGGCCATCATTTTACCGGGTGTGCACACTACTATGTCAGCGCCCATTGTCATCGCCTTCTTTTCCTGGATAAAGTCGTTACCGTTACCGCCCCCATATACCGCAATGGAGCTCAGGTTGGTAAAATAAGATAGACCTTCCAGGTGTTGGGATATTTGTATGGCCAGTTCCCGGGTTGGTACAATGATCATAGCACTAATACCATTAGTACTGGATTCTTCCGTTAATAACCTATTAATAAGTGGCAATAAAAAAGCAGCCGTTTTACCGGTACCTGTTTGTGCAAAAGCCAGTATATTTTTTCCGTTGAGAATATGAGGAATGGCTTGCTCCTGTATAGGTGTAGCCTGTTGATAATTAGAAGCCTCGATGCCTTCCATTAAACGCTCATCAAAACCAAATTCTGTAAATTTCAATTGTTGTTGGATTAAAAATGAGCTGCAAAGATACCTTGTTTAACTCATTGTATAGATATGTATTTCGCTGATAACAAAAGGATGCCAGTAATGGATCAGGTTGAAAAGTTGAGGGGGTGATGGTCTCAAGCACAAATTCTATTTGTTGCCTGTTCTAGCTAGTGGTTACGTATTGGTGTTTGGGTGATGTGGGTAGTACAGGCTGGTATTGTGCATAAAAAAAGCCTCACAAAACTGTGAGGCTTTCTAAAAAGAATGGCAGCTACCTACTCTCCCGCATTGTTGTGCAGTACCATCGGCCTTAAGGGGCTTAACTTCTCTGTTCGGTATGGGAAGAGGTGAACACCCTTGGTATAACCACCATAAAAAGGTAATTGGTTGATTTGTTTACTTGTTGAACAGGAACCAATCCATATCAACTAATAAACCAGTAAACCAGTCAACCAACAATAAGATAACATATTGGAAAAAGAAAAAATTAGAAGAGTACCTAACAAAATAAAATTAAAGCGTACGGGCAATTAGTACTACTCGGCTTTGATGTTACCACCTTTACACCTGTAGCCTATCAACGTAATAGTCTCTTACGGCCCTTAAAAGTAAACTCATCTTGAGATAGGTTTCACGCTTAGATGCTTTCAGCGTTTATCCTGTCCGTACTTAGCTACTCAGCATTGCACCTGGCGGCACAACTGATACACCAGCGGTACGTACGACCCGGTCCTCTCGTACTAAGGTCATGTTCTCTCAATTTACTAACGCCCACCACAGATAGGGACCGAACTGTCTTGCGACGTTCTGAACCCAGTTCACGTGCCACTTTAATCGGCGAACAGCCGAACCCTTGGGACCTTCTCCAGCCCCAGGATGTGACGAACCGACATCGAGGTGCCAAACCTCCCCGTCGATATGAGCTCTTGGGGAGATCAGCCTGTTATCCCCGGAGTACCTTTTATCCTTTGAGCGACGGCCCTTCCATACAGAACCGCCGGATCACTTTAGCCGACTTTCGTCCCTGCTCGGCCTGTTTGCCTCACAGTCAAGCTCCCTTATACTAATGCGCTCTGCGTACGATTACCAACCGTACTGAGGGAACCTTTGCAAGCCTCCGTTACTCTTTAGGAGGCGACCACCCCAGTCAAACTACCCACCATGCACTGTTTCCCGCTAGGGATTAGATCCTAAATCAAAGAAGGTTGGTATTTCAACGACCGCTCCACAATGGCTGGCGCCACCGCTTCATAGCGTCCCAACTATGCTACACATCCGTAATTCAAAATCAATGCAAAGTTATAGTGAAGGTTCACGGGGTCTTTCCGTCCCGTGGCGGGTAACCGGCATCTTCACCGATACTACAATTTCACCGGGCTCGTGGAGGAGACAGCGTTCAACTCATTAGACCATTCGTGCAGGTCGGAACTTACCCGACAAGGAATTTCGCTACCTTAGGACCGTTATAGTTACGGCCGCCGTTTACTGGGGCTTCAGTCAGAAGCTTTGGCTTGCGCCGAACATCCTTCCTTAACCTTCCAGCACCGGGCAGGTATCAGGCTCTATACGTCATCTTTCGATTTTGCAGGGCCCTATGTTTTTGTTAAACAGTTGGTTGAACCATTTTACTGAGACCACCCGAAAGTGGTATGCTTTATCCCGAAGTTACAGCATCAATTTGCCTAGTTCCTTCTCCACGGCTCACCCGAGCGCCTTAGAATACTCATCCCGTCTACCTGTGTCGGTTTGCGGTACCGGCCGCTATGCTCGCTTTTCTTGGAAGAACTTTCACACTTGCGCTTCACCCGAAGGATCCACTCAGCTAATCCGTCAGCCTGTAGTGCTAGCATTCTCCGTCACTTTTAATGCATAGTGGGCGCAGGAATATTAACCTGCTTTCCATCGTCTACCCCTTTCGGGTTTGACTAAGGACCGGGCTAACCCTGATCCGATTAACGTTGATCAGGAACCCTTAGACTTTCGGCGATAAGGTTTTTCACCTTATTTATCGTTACTTATGCCTACATTTTCTTTTCTAACCGCTCCAGCATACGTCGCCGTACACCTTCGATGCAGTCAGAATGCTCCCCTACCGATCATGCGCTTGAGCGCCGATCATAGAGCTTCGGTTCATAGTTTAATACCCGATTATTTTCCGCGCAGAGCCTCTCGACCAGTGAGCTGTTACGCACTCTTTAAATGAATTGCTGCTTCCAAGCAAACATCCTGGCTGTTATTGAAGCTCTACATCGTTTGATTAACTTAACTATGTATTGGGGACCTTAGCTGCTATTCTGGGTTATTTCCCTCTCGGCCACGGACCTTAGCGCCCGCAGCCTCACTCCCGGTAAACATCTGTTAGCATTCGGAGTTTGTCAGGGTTTGGTAGGCGGTGAAGCCCCTAGCCCAATCAGTAGCTCTACCTCTAACAGACTTTATAAACCGAGGCTGTTCCTAAAAACATTTCGGGGAGAACGAGCTATCTCTCAGTTTGATTGGCCTTTCACCCCTATCCACAGGTCATCCCAAGACTTTTCAACGTCAACGGGTTCGGTCCTCCAGTGTGTGTTACCACACCTTCAACCTGCCCATGGATAGATCACAAAGTTTCGCGTCTAGCCCCACTGACTAAGCGCCCTATTCGGACTCGCTTTCGCTACGGCTCCGTTGTTTAAAACTTAACCTCGCCAGTGAGGACTAACTCGTAGGCTCATTATGCAAAAGGCACGCCGTCACACCATAAAGATGCTCCGACCGCTTGTAGGCGTACGGTTTCAGGTACTATTTCACTCCCTTATTTAGGGTGCTTTTCACCTTTCCCTTACGGTACTGGTTCACTATCGGTGTCTGAGGAGTATTTAGCCTTACCAGATGGTGCTGGCAGATTCAAGCAGGATTCCTCCGGTCCCGCCCTACTCAGGATACCACTCGTCCACATCAATTTCTGCTTACGCGGCTTTCACGCCCTATAGCTCAACTTTCCAGATGATTCAGCTTGATGATGCTTTCTAAATGTGGTCCTACAACCCCGGCTCCGCACGCGAAGCCGGTTTAGGCTCTTCCCTGTTCGCTCGCCACTACTTAGGGAATCATTGACTTATTTTCTTTTCCTCCGGGTACTTAGATGTTTCAGTTCTCCGGGTTGGCTCTCTTTCGAGTGATACGTCTTCAACGTAACAGGTTGTCCCATTCGGAAATCCAGGGATATAATACTCGTGTGCAGTTCCCCCTGGCTTATCGCAGCTTACCACGTCCTTCATCGCCTCTCAGACCCAAGGCATCCACCATACGCCCTTAATTGCTTTAAAAAAGTTTATAAAACTTAATTAATATGAGGCCAGTATCTCTACTGGACTTTTTATTTAGTTTGTTGTAGTTGTTACCCGACCACATTTCTTCAGACCAACCAATAAATTGGTGATATTTCAAAAAAATGATCGATAAACTATGTTAGGTACTCTCCTAACAATATTTTTTCCAATATGTCAAAGAACTTCTATCAATTAGCTAATTTGCTGATGTGCTAATTTGCTAATGATCTAGTTGATAATATGGTTGCGAACCATCAGACCTTAAAACTATTTTTAAGTCACTATCATCTTATATAAAGAACTATTCTGTGAGGCGTAACGCCTTACCTTCTACTTTGTGGAGGATATCGGAGTCGAACCGATGACCCTCTGCGTGCAAGGCAGATGCTCTAGCCAACTGAGCTAACCCCCAGGTTAAGGTTGATTAGTTTATTAGTTAATCAGTTAACAAGCAAATAACTTATCAACCAGTCAACCAGCCAACTAATTACCAGTTTGTAGACCCGACCAGATTTGAACTGGTGACCCCTACATTATCAGTGTAGTGCTCTAACCAGGCTGAGCTACGGATCTGTTTGCTAATGGGCCAATTTGATAATTAGCTAATATGCTAATGATAAATGATAATTATCAGCTGGCTTTAGATTGCCGTACTCAAATTTGGCCATCAGGTCTTATGTAAAGAACTTTTGCTGCAGACCATGGTCCATCGACCATTGACTATAGACTTCAATAATATTGAAAGAAAAGGAAACAACAGCACGGTAAGTGCTTGCTCTAAAAAGGAGGTATTCCAGCCGCACCTTCCGATACGGCTACCTTGTTACGACTTAGCCCCAATTACCAGTTTTACCCTAGGCAGCTCCTTACGGTTACCGACTTTAGGTACACCCGGCTTTCATGGCTTGACGGGCGGTGTGTGCAAGGTCCGGGAACGTATTCACCGTATCATTGCTGATATACGATTACTAGCGATTCCAGCTTCACGTAGTCGAGTTGCAGACTACGATCTGAACTGAGAGAAGGTTTTTGAGATTAGCTTCACGTCACCGTGTTGCGACTCTTTGTCCTCCCCATTGTAGCACGTGTGTAGCCCTGGGCATAAAGGCCATGATGACTTGACATCATCCCCTCCTTCCTCACGTCTTACGACGGCAGTTTCACTAGAGTTCCCAGCGTTACCTGATGGCAACTAGTGATGGGGGTTGCGCTCGTTGCGGGACTTAACCCAACACCTCACGGCACGAGCTGACGACAGCCATGCAGCACCTTGCTTTGTGTCTATTGCTAGAAATACCGCTTTCACGGTACGGCACTCGCATTCTAGCCCAGGTAAGGTTCCTCGCGTATCATCGAATTAAACCACATGCTCCACCGCTTGTGCGGACCCCGCCAATTCCTTTGAGTTTCAACCTTGCGGTCGTACTTCCCAGGTGGGATACTTAATGCTTTCGCTCAGACACACACTGTTTATCGCGTATGTCGAGTATCCATAGTTTAGGGCGTGGACTACCAGGGTATCTAATCCTGTTTGATCCCCACGCTTTCGAGCCTCAGTGTCAATATATGTTTAGCCAGCTGCCTTCGCAATTGGTGTTCTATGTCATATCTAAGCATTTCACCGCTACATGACATATTCCGCTAACCTCAACAATATTCAAGACTAATAGTATCCATGGCAGTTTCCGAGTTAAGCTCAGAGATTTCACCACGGACTTACTAACCCACCTACGCTCCCTTTAAACCCAGTGAATCCGGATAACGCTTGCACCCTCCGTATTACCGCGGCTGCTGGCACGGAGTTAGCCGGTGCTTATTCATATGGTACCGTCAGTCGAGCTAGAAAGCCCTTTTTCGTCCCATATAAAAGAAGTTTACAATCCAGAGGACCTTCATCCTCCACGCGGCATGGCTGGTTCAGAGTTTCCTCCATTGACCAATATTCCTTACTGCTGCCTCCCGTAGGAGTCGGGCCCGTGTCTCAGTGCCCGTGTGACTGGTCGTGCTCTCACACCAGTTAATGATCGAAGGCTTGGTGGGCCGTTACCCCGCCAACTACCTAATCATACGCACACCCGTCTTCTAGCGTGTTGCCACTATAATAATAATAAGATGCCTCATCATCATGTTACGGGGTATTAATCCAAATTTCTCTGGGCTATCCCCCACTAAAAGGAAGGTTGTGTACGTGTTCCGCACCCGTTTGCCGGTCGCCGGCGGTATTGCTACCCCGCTGCCCCTCGACTTGCATGTATTAAGCCTGCCGCTAGCGTTCATCCTGAGCCAGGATCAAACTCTCCGTTGTAAATGAGTTTGATTGCTGACTATTAAAAATTCTCAAGAAGAAAAATTAACGTGTCAAAAATCGAATGTTATTTGCTTTTTGACTTACCTTTCGTGTTACTCAATTAAGAGTAGTTGATTGTGCTATTGTTTCCAAACTTTCAAAGAACTTACAACCAATTAGCTAATTCGCTGATGTGCTAATATGCTAATGATTAAAGCGATAATTATGGTTATGAACCATCAGACCAAATGTCATTATCAAATATCTAAAGAACTAATTTCTAAACTTTCAGAGCGTAAAATACTATCCCGATCCATCTACATCTGCGGGCTTTACCACTCAAGCGCCTCTAACGCTCCTATCATCTTTTCTGTAACTTTCTGAAGAACTAAACAACTTTCGTAACCGTTGTTTTTAATTGGGATTGCAAAGCTAGTGTTTCAACTTTAATCTGCCAAATTTTTTCGAAACTTTTTTCAAATTTATTTCCAAGAACCAATCTCAAAAACTCACTCAAAAACCTCTCTAAGAACTACCCGATCAATTATTTTCGGACGGCAAAGATAAGGAAAACTTTCAAAACTTAACCAACTTTTTTTAATCTTTTTTCGAAGACCGTAGCTACAACTACAAGGTGGGAAATAAGCGGAATGCTTAAAATAAGTCATTCATTATTAATTTGTTATTCAGTACCCTAAGGGCTTTTCTAAGAACTTCTTTCCGTCTTTAACTCTCAAACGGGATGCAAATGTAAAAGCTTTATTTTAACTCACCAAATTTATTTTTGATAAATCTTCTCAAACAACTCATTACCAAACATTTACAACACTTTAAGAACTACGCTATTCGCTAACGGGTTGCAAATATAGAACTCTTTACAACACCACAAAACTTTTTGCCACTTTTATTTTAAAAAATATCCAAATAACCATAATAAAACAGGAACCGCAAGCCATCGTGCGTAAATTACATGTCGCTAAACGCTAATTATCAACTAGTTATATAAAAGGATGCTGAATACTCGATGCTCGATGCTAGGTGCTCACCATCAACCTCAGATAGTAATTAATAACTACACAACTTCACTAACAAAGGGCTACCCTTATATAGTTCAGCCCTTATATACTATGGTATATATCGTTTTACGGACTTGGATACCCAAACATCGATACCGGATTAAACCGTGCCCGTTGGTTTTCAGCCGGTACTACAACATTGATATTAACAGTGCCCCTACCCGATCCTGTTGTAGTATAGCATTTAACTAACACTAGCCGAAAGCCTGGTTCTCAACCGCACCACTCGCAAGATTCCAGGATCCCCAGCCAATAACGATACCGGTATTGATTACAGGATCGGCACTAACCCGCCTGTTGGTTGTGGTTACATTATAGTTTTCTCCAACCGGGCCGGGACCTTTAATATTAATATCAATGAAGTTGTCCAGATTGGAATCCCAAAGAAGGCTATCCATTGCTGCAGGCGTTACACTCCTTCGGTTAGCCGTAACCAAAGTATACGTTGCTTTGGTAAAGCCTGCCATATAATGCCCTGCCACTGTTTGATAAGCCGAACAAACTGTATCAATAAAAGAAGAATCATCCTGGATTCAGGAAGTCGTCAATGTAATTTACCACACACAAACCTTTAACGATTGCTCAAAGCAGTAAAACTGCTGACGGATCAGGAATACTTAACCTGCATCAAGGTTAAACCATGTGCAGGTGTATCAAAATAGGTATTGCTGCAATCTTTAGATTCGATGATAGCTCTGAATGTTTCGAGAGAAATAATACCCCTTCCTACTTTAAGCATGGTGGCGGTAAGCGCGCGAACCATGCCGCGGAGAAACCGATTTGCAGATACTACATAAACCAGCTGATCATCTTTCATAATCCATTCACTCTGGAGTATGGTACAATTAAATGTTTTTACCTGGGTATTCTTCTTGGAGAAGGATGTAAAATCTGTATAGTCTTTTATTAATGCTGCTGCACTATTCAACAAGGCAATATTCAGCGAGTAGGGATAAAAATAAGCGCTGTCAGTTATAAAAGGATTTTTATATTGGTAAACATGATAGTGATAAACCCGGCTCAATGCATCAAAGCGGCAATGCGCCTCATCACTTTTTTCAGTAACTGTATTGATAGCAATGTCTGAGGGGAGGATAGCATTAAGGTTATAGATCCATTTTTGTTCAAATGTTTCGGGCCAATCGAAATGGAAAAAGTTTTGCCGGGCATGAACTCCGGCATCGGTTCTGGATGATCCTGTAAGTTCTACAGGCTGTTTAAAAAGTACTTTGAAAGCCTTCTCTATTTCTCCCTGTATGGTTAGCGCATTTTTCTGGATCTGAAATCCCCTATACCTTGTGCCCTTGTAAGCTACTTCCAGGAAATAACGCAATGTTAATGACGATTTGAAATGATAGAAGATGATCAATAACTACTGAACCAATGCATTGAATTTATCGCGGTAGGCTGCGTCTTTAATTTCAGATGCGAGAGAAGCAAAATGCTCTCTGTCTGCAATAAAAGGATAAGCCGCTGCATAAAAATTGTACTTGCCTGCATTGGACAGAAACATGCTGCTCAAATATTTGATATGAGCAGTAGTATAACATTTAGCCTTAAAAGCCTTTGAGGCCTGTGCAATCATACTATCATCATTACTTTCTGTAGCCATTGCCCGGCGCAATTTCAAGAAATCATCTTCTGTTGCGATCGACTTACAAGCAGCATTACTGGATTTAGCACTTGCATTTTCAGCAGCAGCCGGTTGGGAAATAGCCGCCTTTTCTTCTACTTTAAAACCAGACTGATTATTTTCTTTAACGGTTACCGTTTCTTTCTTCTCGCGTTCCACCGGTGCAGGGGCGGGTTCTTTGGGTCCGCTGGCTTTTGGCTCAGGAATAAAAATGGTAATAGGATCTACCTGTCCCGATTCGTTTCTATCGTCATAAACTACAGTAACACCTTTAGAAGTTTTCGTTTGAACAGGTTCTGCTGCGGCGCTATTATCCGGCACTCTTACAACAGGGCGCTCCTGTACAGTAGCCGGTTGTTTATTTTCCGCTGGTTGGTTAATTGCTGTCGGAGGCGGTGTCACCACTACAGGTTTTTCTTCCACCGGTTGCTGTTTAGGCTTTTCCAGCAAACTCGGATCATTGGCGGCCTGCGATAATACTTTTGTAAAGTCTGACACGCCGTCTGCGGGAACAGTCTCTTTTTTAGGTTCGGGCTTCGGTGCAGGAGGCGTTACTTTTGCAGTCACCACTTCTTCTCCAACCTTCAAAGCCTTTTGAACCGCCATGGTTTGCAGATCAAACAGGCCCCAGCCATCATTTCCGTAATCTTTTATCAGGTAGCCCTTATCTTTTGAATCAATTTTAAAATCGAAACGTTGCTCGGCGGTCTTACTATCAGGAAATCCCACCGTTAATTTATAATTGCCGTCTTTTAACTGGGGAAGAATTAAATAACCGGAAGCATTGGCTGTTATTTGCTGCCCGTTAATCTTAATATAGAATGGCTGCGCAGGTTCTGTTTGAAGATAAACGAAGTATTTAGACTGTACCTGGTAACCCTGTCCAAAGCCAACAAAAGAAAGGAGTGTAAATAGAGCCAAAAAAGAAAATGCCTGTTCATTAAATATAATAATTTTTCTTGCAGGCAAATTTAACTGAAATTATCGGTTTGGCGTTTGCCTACGACAAATTGAAAACTTTTAGGTTTTGTTTAATATTTCGGTTAAAAATCTATTTCTCTACCCTACGGAAGAATTTCCGGTCGCCCATCAGCAGGGAAAATCCTGTAATAGCGCCTTTTTCGTTCCTGCTGAACTCTATTTCATCTATCGAATCATCCTGCCAGTAAAAATTGACGGGTGAAGATGCTTTCAGGAAAATCTTGTTATTCACATCTTTCACCAAAAGACGTCCTTCTTCTATCATTAATGTGACTGTATCCTTTTTTGAGTCAGCATATTTGCCAACATAAGACTTTAAAGCAGCATCCGGCACTGCGACCTGGTTAAAACGGAACCTTTTCTTAGAAAGCAACCATTGATATAAACTATCATTGTTATAGGTAATATCCCAGCTATTATGATTGGCATCAGGATATAAGGTAAATTTCACTTCTGCTTTTTTGTTCAACTTACGAACCGCATCAATCATGCTAATGGAGGCGGCCGGTAAAACCACATCATCTTTTGCACCGTGAAAACACCATATGGGCATATACCTTAAAGTCCAGGCCTTTTCGGCATCGCCACCACCACATACAGGTGCAATCGCGGCCAGATCAGAAGGATATTTCTCCGCATAGTTCCAGGTGCCAAAACCGCCCATGCTTAAACCGGTCATGTATACCCGGTCTTCGTCTACCTTATATTTTTTCTTGAGATCGTTTAATAATGCTTTCAGCACGTCCAGTTGCCACCCTGTATTCGGCGGAGCCTGGGGTGAAACGAGGATAAAAGGAAATTGGCGACCAGCCTCAACCAGCTTGGGAGGGCCATGAAACTTAACCTTATTAAGATCGTCGCCGCTTTCGCCCGATCCATGTAAAAATATGACCAAGGGCCATTTGCGTGCCGTATCGTCCTTATAGTTTTCGGGAAGATACAGGAGGTAATTTGTTTCCTGCACCAGCTTTTCTGCAGTTTGCTGGGCCCAGAGTTGTGAAGGCATCAAGGCAACAAGCAGGATGAACGTTAATTTATTAAGCATAACCGTCAGTATTTCTCAACCGTTTACCAACTGCCTCCGGCGCCGCCGCCGCCAAATCCGCCGCCACCAAAACCACCAAAGCCGCCACCCCCTCCGCCGCCACCGCCACCTCCGGACCATCCACCCGGGAAGATGACTGGGCCGCTCCAATCATCACGATAACCACGACGGGATACATACCCGCCACCGCCACCACCTCTGCGATTAATAATAACTATTATTATAAAAAGAATAATGGCCGCCATAAGAAGTCCGGATAACCGGCCACCACCTTTGCCCCTCTGATCGTAACCATCCGGAGCCTGATACTTTCCGGCAGCAGCCTCCATAATATCAGTAGTAGCTTCGTCCAGACCACGATAATTATCGCCCTGCCTGAAATTGGGGATCAACGCATTTTGAACGATCTGGTCGGCAACCAAATCAGTAACCGAACCTTCCAGGCCGTATCCTGGCGCTATGAAAACACCACGTTGCCCGCCTTTGGTACCTGTATTTACTAAAATAACAACACCGTTACTAAATTGCTTTTGTCCGCCCACACCCCATTTCCTTCCCAGGGCAATAGCAAATTCATCTCTTGAATATCCTTTAAGGTCATCCACCACTACCACTGCTATCTGGTTGGATGTACTGTCATCATAAGCTACCAACTTACGTTCTAATGCCTCTCTTTGCTCGGGGGTAAGAAAATTGCCGGAGAAATCATTCACTAACCTCGGCGGATTGGGCACAGCCGGAACATCGTTTTCAATTTGCGCCTTCGCTGTAAAAGCAAAAACAACAAACATGCTAAGCAGGAATAGCTCGATTACACGTTGCTGTAAGCCTTTTATTGAAAACGGGGAAAAAACGGGTATGGATAATTTTGTTTTGATGTGGTTGCTGATTTACTATTTTCCAAATACAATATCGTCGGGCAATTCATTGTGATCGCTGGCACGATCGTATGGGAAATAGCTATGTAAGCCCTCTCCTATTTCATACACATATTGGCATATGCCCTCCACAAAATGCTCCTGGTTAAATTCCTGTAAAATGTGACGAACCAACTCCTGCCAGTATTGAGCCCCTGTTTTGTTATGGATACCTTCATCTCCATAAATGGCCAGTTGGTGATCCTTAACGGCTATGTAAAGCAATACCGCGTTACGCTCCACCGTTTGCTCCATTTTTAACTGGAAAAAAATTTCTGAAGCACGCTCTACCGGGTCTACATATTTACAATGACTTTCCATGTAAATACGGATCTCTCCGCTGGTGCGGCTTTCTGCACTCCTGATCGCGTCTACCACCTGCTCTTTCTCTGCTGCGGTGAGAAACTCCGGCGATTTGCTTTTAAATAATGAAAATCCCAATTGACTTAAAATTTAATGTCTACATTATTTTGTGCACCATCTATGGCCTTAAACCCTTCCTTTACTTCAAAACCCAGCATTTTTGCTACCAGGCTTTTGGGAAAAGAGCGGGCAGCTTCATTGTAATCTCTGACAGCTGCATTAAAATCAGCCCTTGCTACTTTGATCCGGCGCTCATTACCTTCCAACTGAACCTGTAAGCCTCTGTAAGCTTCCGTTCCTCGTAAAACCGGGTATTTTTCAATAACAGCGATCAAACGATTAGAAGCAGCAGCCAGTGTATCCTGCAGGCCCGATTGCCGGTTATAATCATCAGCAGACAACCCACCGCCGGAGGCAGACAGCGCATTACTCCTGGCCTCAGCTACCTGAGTCAGGGTTTCCTGCTCAAAGCTTGCCATTCCTTTAACTGTATTTACCAGGTTGGGAGTCAGATCAAGCCTTCGCTGGTAAGTGCTTTGTACATCAGCCCAGGTCTGTTCCATCTTCTCCTCCTTACGCACTAAAGAATTGTAAGCCACTATCACATAGAGCCCCAACAAAATAATGAACGCACCAATAAGATATCCTGAAAAACGCTTTTGCGGCATGCTCTTCAATTAAAATTCTACTTTAGGAGCTGTTTCGGCACCAGGGTCAGCTTTAAAGGGTTCTTTAGCTTTAAAGCCCAACATGCCACCTAAAATATTCATAGGAAAAGAACGAACTTTTGTATTATAACTGTTTACAGCTCCGTTAAAAGTATTGCGTGAAGCACGGATCTCGTTCTCAATGCTTTCCAGCTGTCCCTGTAATTGCAGGAAGTTCTGGTTAGCTTTTAACTCAGGATAGCTTTCCACAACTGCCAGTAAACGGCTTAACGCACTGTTTACCTGTCCCTGTGCTGCCTGAAATTGCTGCATATTTTCCGGTGTCAGCTGATCTGCAGAAATATTTACCGAAGTAGCTTTAGACCTTGCTTCGATCACTTTAGTTAACGTTTCCTGCTCAAATTTAGCGGCACCTTTCACCGTATTTACGAGGTTGCCCACCAGGTCGTTACGTCGCTGGTAATCGCTTTGCACATTGGCCCAGGCATTCTTTACAACTTCATCTTCTTTTACAAGGCCGTTATAGCCTTTGCATCCCATAAAGCCTACCACCACTAATAAAATAATTACAATTAAACCTATTCCTTTCATAGTATTTGATTTTAAGTGTTTATGAAACAAATTTAATACAATTAGTTATTGAAAACGAAAGTCTATTCGGTAAAACCCTTGGCTATATCGGTAAGTGTGCACAGGTATAGGCTACAGCGGTTGTCGATTTAAAAATTGAATTGGAAAATCAATAATAAAAGAGTAAATTAGTACTGTGGTAATCAGACCACTAATCCTGGAGATCTTTTTACTACAACGATACTGAGAAGGAATGGAAAGTTTATTGTTCACCCATTAAAACTTAACATTATGCACCAGTTAGCTTTGCGCAGCGTATCTCCCGGTTCAAATGTCCCAGCACCGGCAAACCGCCCCCCTTATCATCATTTCACATTGCCACCCAATGCCTTTGGCGCTTATTCAGTCTTGTATTAGCATTATCCGTATTTATTTTACCAGGATGTAAGCCAAGCAATGCGAAGATGCCGGATGAAAAGAAACTGCAGGCGGAAAAAGATGCTATTCTCGCTACCATAGAAAAGGAAACCGCTTCTTTCTTTGCGAGGGACTATAATGCATGGAAATCAACTTACGCCCAAACTGACTATGCCTTTCAGGCCTGGAGCAACAGGGACGGCACTTTTGACGCCAGCGTAGGCTGGGATGGCATTGATAATACTGTGGGGAAATATATTAATGATAACCCCGAGCCACAATCGAGCAGCCACCCGGTTGTGGAACGCAAAAACATAAAATACAAATTTTATGGCCCTGATGCCTGCTATCTCACCTGGGACCAGTTCAACAGCAATAAAGAGGGCGACAATTTCCACCACAGTAAAGAGGTAAGAATGATGGAAAAGGAAAACGGTCAATGGAAAATAGTTTGCGTAGCGGCTTTTTGGGACTACGTAAATCCTATATCTGCAGACCGATTAAAAGATATTCAACGGATGGATAAGGAGTCGAGGGGTACAGACAAACTTTAAATGGAGAACCCGAAGCCGGGCCGTGAAAGCCGCCAAACCAGGCCGTTAAAGGGTGCATCGTTATTTCGGGCACCCCACATCTATGAATTCATTACACACCCTCTGGGCTGTTAATTCTTAACAGCCTTTTTTATTTTTCCGGTTTTTTTATCAACGTTACTTACAATGGCTTTATCTAAAAGCGGGTTAGAAACAATAATAGGTTTAGGCTTGGTGGTGGTTTCGTTTTTCTCGATCTCTATTTCGTTGACGATCATACTTTCCGGTGCAACAATGGTATAGTCTGAATTATTTTCCAACTGCAGTTTATCTGACGCAATAGTAAAACGCCTGAGAGACTTCATATTCAACGGACTGATCTTGCACTCATTTACCATCTCGGCTTTACCTGTTGCTACATCAATCTTATATACCTCAGGACTATTAAAAGACATGTCTTTTACCATATATGCAACGGTAAGCCCCTCTTCTTTGGCTAGCTGCAACAGCTTAGCCTTCATAGAATCTGCAGGAGCGGTTTTAGATGAAGTTAGCTTTAATACACCTGCATTATAATTCCTGCCCATAAAAGACTGGCCAAAGCCCTGGGATTTAAGGAACTTGCGGGTGGGAGTTCTTCCATTCACCAGGCTCTTTAAAATACCGGCTTCTATCAGCACCAGCGAATCTGCCGGCACCACCCCCTCATCATCAATTTCATAGTATCCTGTGGTATGCTTACCATTTACTTTTTTAGTGAGGGAATAGCTGTTACTGTAAGATCGGTTGCCACCAGTTTTTGCCCCAGCTTTTCCTCATAATTGGTTTCTCCGGAATTATACCCCAAAACAGATTTGCGACGGGTTTGCAAGGCACTGGAAAAACATTGATTAACGATGTCGGGAACGGCGTTCCCAACAAAGAGTACAGGTCCCATATAGGCGCCCTCAAATGCTTTAGCCTGTTCTTTCTGTTGTATTTTACTGATCAGTTCTTTTACACTTGCCTGCAATTGTTCGGGCGTAGGTAACTCATCCATCTGCTTAACTGTTATGGAATAGCTGCTGTTGTAATTATTCCCTTCTTCATCGGCAGTAGCGCCATAAGCCATAAAGGTTACGGCCCCTCCGGGCTTTCTTATCACAGAACCTTCGCTGCTCACTATGTAATTTTCAGCGCTGCTTATTAACAGGCGGCAATAGGATGTGGTTATTTTAGGATAAGCATTAAACAGGGCCGATAGTGATTGTAAATGTTGTTCCCATTTTTTGGTATCTATTTGTATGGGTTGAATAGCGCCAAAATCTTTTACTACCGGTGTAATGCGGGCAAGGTCATCCAGGGCCAGTTCTTTTTCGTCTACGCTTACTCTTTTTAAAGAGGACATAAAGCCGCTAAACTGTCGGGCATTATTTTTATAGGCCCGGTCGGTTTCCAGCCATAACAACCGGCGATACTCATCGGCACTGGCCTCATCCGGCAAATTCGCAAAATAACCGTCATACATCATATAATCGAAATTGCGATGATAATCGCCAACCCTTAGCTTAACGGATACCGACTTATTATTCACTGGCGTTTTTACCACCGTGGTAATTTCACCACGTTCGCTGTTTAAACTATAGCTGTTGACATTTTGCAGGTTATAAGCGATATAAAAAGGTTTCTCCAGGTCTGGCAGATGCAACCGGGTAATATTTCGCTGCAGCTCATCGTTGAGTACTTTTACGTAAAAATTATCCTTTAAATCCTGCGCCAGGGTTGCAGATCCTGCAAAACCTATCAGGAGTGTCAGGAAAAATATCTTTGCTCTCATTTTTGACTTATTTACTTTAGGCTACCAACTGATATAAAAATATTCCGGTGTTATTTGTCGAGGTCTGGTCTTGGCAATACCGGTAAGCGTTCGGAAGATTTGCTTTTTTCTGCGTTTCAATTACGTCTACAAAAATGGCCGGCGATGAAGCCGAAACCGGTACCCAGCCCGATCCTGAGCCACACATACCATTGAATGTTTCCATGCTATTGCTGCAAGCTGCAATATGCTTGAACATAGAAAGCGGCGTTCCTATAAGATCAACCCCTCTTACCAGCTCATCTGGCTTACCATCTGCATAAATTTTATACACCTCTGTTGGCAACACATTAAAAGCGTTGGGTGTGGTACGCCCTACATTGGTAAATCCGCCCTGCACATCCTGGAACAAATACCCGTAAGGCTTACCTTGCTTTTTACACTCCGCGATCAGCATATCCCTCAATTCATTAAACGTTTTCTCGCTTTTGCCGGTAACAACCAAATTACTTTGCCTGCTTTCAGGAATACCTCCGGGTGCCGTACGCGCATGACCATTGCTACCACTCACCCCATTAATAGGTGTGCGTGTCATTAAAAAATTACGCAGGATGCCATTTTCTACCACATCCACTTTTCGGGCAGCAACCCCTTCGTCATCAAACCTGTAAAAACCATTCACTTCAGCACCTGATACTTTTTTTGCGGTAGGGTCCATTGCAATGCTTAAAAAAGCGGGCAGTACTTCGGTGCCTATTTTATTCTTGAAAGTTTGCCCGTCAGATTCGTTTTTCATTCGTTTACCTTCAAGCCTGTGCCCGAATATTTCGTGGAAGAATACGCCCGCAGCACGACCAGAAAGAATCGCCGGGCCAACAAAGGGGTCTGCGAGCGGTGATTTTTTCAATTGGGTCAATTTAACGCTCATCTGAGAAACATCGGCCAGCACACTATCACCCGAGGGTAATTCGGACGGCTTATAAGCAAAATACAGCTTGTAAAGCGGAAGTTCCATGCCGTCATCAGCTTTGGTATTACCAAAAATGCTCTGCCAGGTTTCTGTACCGTTCTCTACAATGTCGGACCCATCTGTATCAATGAAATATTTTCGCGTAATCTTAAACTCAAAGTTAGCGCCTCCCTGTAGTAAGTCTGGGTTTTGCTTGAATACCCGGGTGAAGTTCTTAAGGGTTGCGGCGATCTTATCCAGGTCGGGTTTCAGCGCCTTGTAATTTAACGGTGCATCATAATAAATTTCCCGTTTGGCATTAGAAAAATCGGCGGCTGTATCTTCTTCCGCTACACGCACTTTTTTATTCGTCAGCAATTGTTCATATATCTGCGCAGCATTCTTATAGGCAAGGTCTGTGCTTTTCCAAATAGACAGGCGCAATATATCCTCATTCTCTACTATGGGCAAAGTACCGGCAGCACCTCCAAACTGGATATTATGGGTATTATCAAACTGGTAGCTGCCCACTCTAACTGTTGGTGTAAACACCCTTACCCTGCTGGAATCGACAGCACTAATGACACCGAAATTAGCGGTTACCCGGTAGGAGACCATATCATCTACCCGGTAACTCATATAGTATACATTTTTATCAGCAGCCTTTAGCTGTGTAAATTCCCGCTGTAATTCATTCTTTAAAACCCGGGAAAGTAAATCCTGGGACCAGGCATTGGCACAAGATAATACCATACCAATTAGCAGTAAAGAGCGGGTTGCTGTTGTCATATATTATAAAGATAAGCGGTGCATTCGAAGTAATAACCAGTTGACTCTTAATAGTTCCTTAAATCATAACTGCTGTGTACATGATCCATTCATGCGCACAGCAGCCTCATAATCTTCAATCAATAAGATGCAATTATCTACGGGTTTGCATAATTCTTTACGTCCTCTGCAATAATTGTTTTTCCACTTAGAATAACTAGTCGTTCTACCACGTTACGCAATTCCCTGATATTACCCGTCCAGTTATGTTGTTGCAGCAGTTTAATAGCGCCATCATCAATTCCTTTTTCGAGATACCATAATCTGCGCAAATGCTTTCTAAAAAACGATCGATCAATTGGGGGATATCGTCCCTGCGATCATTTAAGGAAGGTACATGGATCAATATTACACTAAGGCGATGGTATAAATCCAGCCGGAAGTTTTTTTGCTCCACTTCTTCCAGCAGGTCTTTATTAGTAGCCGCTATCACACGCACATCTACATTAATATCTTTATCGGCCCCAACCCTTGTTATTTTCCCCTCCTGCAATGCGCGAAGCACTTTAGCCTGTGCACTCAGGCTCATATCACCAATCTCGTCCAGGAAAAGCGTACCACCATTGGCCTGCTCAAACTTTCCTATCCTTTGTTTAACGGCAGATGTAAAAGATCCTTTTTCGTGACCAAATAATTCAGACTCTATCAGCTCTGTAGGTATGGCTGCACAGTTCACTTCTACCAGGGGACTTGCATTACGGCTACTTTTTTCATGCAACCAGCGAGCTACCAATTCTTTTCCCACCCCGTTCTCACCGGTTACCAGCACCCTGGCTTCTGTAGGTGCTACCTTATCGATTGTCTCTTTTATGCGTTTAATAGGCTCAGAATCGCCCACAATTTCCTGTACCCTGGATATTTTCTTACGGAGCACTTTGGTTTCGGTAACCAGCGTGCCTTTATCCAGCGCATTTTTTATGGTAATCAACAGGCGGTTCAGATCAGGTGGCTTGGAGATAAAATCGTAGGCTCCTTTTTTAACCGCTTCCACTGCTGTTTCAATGGTGCCATGACCCGATATCATGATCACAGGCACGTCAGGCGCTACCTCCAACGCTTTACCCAAAAATTCCATTCCATCCATCTTGGGCATTTTAATATCGCACAAAACCGCATCAAATTTATGCTCAGAGAATATCCTGATTCCCTGTTCGCCATCTGAAGCCTCGTGTGTTTTATAACCTTCGAATGATAATATTTCTATCAAAGTTTTACGAATGGACACTTCGTCGTCTATTACGAGTATAACGGGCGCGTTCTCGTTTGTCTTATTTCTATGGGGCACTTTATTACAGATTTTTTGTTTAGATCGTAAACTTAAAAGTCCACGAGCGAATAAATATAGCTCATGGACTTTTAAAAATGATAATATGACTCAAATTATTTTTTCTGATACATCACTTCTTTTACCAGTTTAACCGTACGGGCTACATCAGGTAAAGCTGCTGCTACCAGGTTGGCGGCGTAGTGTAATGGAGCATCTGCCGCAGTAATACGACGGATCGGTGCATCCAGGTAATCGAAAGCATCTTTTTGTACATTGTAGGCTATTTCAGACGAAATAGAAGCAAACGGCCACTGTTCTTCTACAATTACCAGCCTGTTTGTTTTCTGGATACTTTTAACGATTGTAGGAACATCTAAAGGACGAATGGTACGTAAATCGATCACTTCGGCGCTGATACCTTCTTTTTCCAGCTCGGCTGCGGCGCCTAAAGCTACTTTCATCATTTTATTGAAAGAAACGATTGTTACATCATTGCCTTCTTTTTTACATCAGCCTTTCCTAATTCTATATAATATTCTTCTTCAGGAACTTCCATTTTATCCCCATACATGGTCTCGCTCTCCATATATATTACCGGATCTTCTTCATAACGGATAGCTTGCTTCAATAAACCTTTTGCATCGTAAGGGTTGCTTGGAGATACCACTTTGATACCTGGGATATTGGCATACAGTGACTCAAAAGCCGTACTATGCTGGGCACCTAACTGGCCGGCAGAACCATTACCACCTCTGAAAACAATAGGACAAGAGATCTGACCACCGCTCATCGCCAGCATTTTAGATGCTGTGTTCAGTATCTGATCCAATGCTAAAACTGCAAAGTTCCAGGTCATAAATTCAACAATCGGCCTTAAACCTCTTTGTGCGGCGCCTACACCTACTGCAGTAAAACCCAGTTCAGCTATCGGCGTATCTAAAACTCTTTTAGGACCAAATTCTGCCAGCATACCCTGGCTTACTTTATACGCGCCGTTATATTCGGCAACTTCTTCACCCATTAAAAACACCCTGTCATCCCGTCTCATCTCCTCATTCATAGCTTCTCTTAAAGCCTCTCTAAATGCAATAATTCTTGCCATATTATTTTTGTTAATACTTTTAAAGTGCGGCAAATTTAAACGTAAAATGCTAGAATAAGCAATATAAAATATAAAATATTCGATAATCGCAGCCGTTATCTTTGTCACATGCAATCTCATTTTTCGGTGATCATCGTTGGAGGTGGCCCTATTGGGCTGGCCTGCGCTTTGGAGGCTCAAAAAAGTAATATTTCTTACCTCGTTCTTGAAAAAGGCTGCCTGGTTAATTCACTATACCACTACCCGGTGAACATGACTTTTTCTCCACTTCTGACCGGCTGGAGATTGGAAATGTGCCTTTTGTATATCGAATAATGCCAAGCCCACACGTAATGAAAGCCTGGAATATTATCGCCGGGTAACGCAAAATTTCAACGTCAACATCCATCTTTTTGAAGAAGTTATGGAGGTGAGCAGATCACAGGTGGCAGATGGCGGTTCTCTGATGGGAGACGGAAAGAAGGTCTTCCATATACGAAGCAGTAAAGCTACTTACACCTGCGACCACGTAATCATCGCAACCGGGTTTTACGATATCCCCTACCTGCTGCAGGTACCCGGAGAAGAACTGCCGAAAGTAACTCATTATTATAGCGATCCGCATTTTTATGCCTTCCAGGATGTGGTAGTAGTGGGCGCCATGAACTCCGCAGTGGATGCGGCCCTGGAAACTTTTCGTAAAGGTGCCCGTGTAACCATGGTAGTAAAGGGCGATGCTATTGGCTCGAGAGTAAAATATTGGGTAAAACCAGATATTGAAAACCGGATTAAAGAGGGTTCAATTAAAGCTTATTTTAATGCTTCGCTGAAAACCATCCGCGAACATGAAGTAGATATTGATACGCCTGAGGGACCGGTAACATTAAAAAACGACTGGGTTATTGCCGCTACCGGTTACCAACCCAACCTGAATTTCCTGGAAAAAACCGGCATTGAACTGAGCGATGATGATGTACGATGCCCGGTTCTTAATGCTGATACACACGAAACCAATATTCCCGGCATCTATCTTGCTGGTGTTATATGTGGCGGAATGAATACACATCGCCTGTTTATTGAAAACTCAAGAGAACATGCCGTGATGATCTTTAAGGATATCAGGCAGAAAGCACAGGATGCCTGAACCACTCAACGATATTATTAAAGCGCAACAGCTCAGGAAACATAAGGCCATTGCTACGGGGCTTTTTGTATTGATGACCATCATTTATGTGTTATCCACCTGGCTATTGAAAACCATGGATGATATATGGCTGGGTTATATCAAAGCCTTTGCAGAAGCCGCCATGGTTGGCGCCCTGGCCGATTGGTTTGCCGTAACCGCCCTATTCCATCACCCTTTGGGAATTCGTATTCCGCATACTAACCTGATAGAAAACAAAAAAAGAATATTGGCGACAACCTGGGTGGATTTGTTGTTGCTAATTTTTTGAACGGACCTGCGATACGCCCCTATATCGAAAAACTTCAGGTTAGCAGTTTGCTGGTACAGTGGCTGGAAAATCCTAACAACCTCACGCTTTTAGTTACCGAAATTTCTAAAATTTTAAAAGATGTGGTAAGAAAAGCGGATGACCAGATGGTTACTCAATTCATATCAACTCAATCGCAAAAACTACTCAAAGAAATCAAGCTCAATAACGCTGTAGCATCGGGGCTCGATATTATTATGGAAAGAGGCGACCAGACACGCATATTAAGCTACCTGGTAACCAAGCTGCGCGATTATGTGACAGAAAACGAACCGATGGTGCGGGAAAGGGTGAAAAAGAAAGCCATTTTTTGATCCCTGGCTTTGTGGACAACCTGATCGCCACTAAAATAACCAAAGGACTGGCTAATTACCTATTGGAAATAGACCAGGACCCCCATCACAAAGTAAGGCTGGAGGTGAACCAGCAGCTCATCCGTTTTATAGAAGATATCAGAACCAACCCAGCCTGGCAGAAAGAACTGGAAGACATCAAAAACAGCCTGCTAAGCGGCGAAAAAATTCACCAATACGCATCTTCGGTATGGAAACATATACAACAGGCTATCATTAGCGACCTGGAAGGTCAGGAGTCTTCTATCCAGCTTTACCTGCAAAAAACCATCGGGGACATGGTGAGCAATTTGAAGAATGATCCGGCATTTCAGCAAAAAATGAATAAATGGGTGCAGAAGACCGCCTACAAATATATACTGAAGAACACATCTAAAGTAGGCGAGCTCATCAGCAATACGGTAGGGAACTGGCAGGGAAAAGAGCTCAGCAACAAGCTGGAACTGGAAGTGGGCAAAGATCTCCAGTTCATTCGCATTAATGGAACATTAGTGGGTGGACTGGTGGGTTTACTGATCTACACGATTACCCGGTTGATTGAAAACAGTTAATAATCAAAACATAAAATGCATATTGTAATTAGTTTTAGAAATGTGCCGTCAGACATTGCGGACATCGTTATTGCAGAACTCCAAAACACTGCTGAGGGATTTGAAGAAACAGACAACGGGCTGAAGGTGATCTTCCTCCTAGAAAATTATAACCAGGACGAGATTGCCCAACTCGCATCAACCTATCAATTGGAATTTGAGAAGGAGGAAATAGCGCCTCAAAACTGGAATGCGGTATGGGAATCTAATTTCAATCCTGTTATCGTAGATGATTTTGTAGGAATCAGGGCATCTTTTCACGAACCTCTGCAAAATATACAACACGAGATCCTCATCACTCCTAAAATGAGCTTTGGTACCGGCCATCATGCAACCACGCACCTAATGATGCAGCAAATGCGAAAGATCTCCTTTCCTGGGAAATCAGTTTTTGACTTCGGCACCGGAACGGGTGTACTGGCAATCCTGGCTCATCGGCTGGGCGCTGAAAATATATTTGCCAATGACATAGACGAGTGGAGCATACTAAACGCCCGCGAAAATTTCGATCAAAACAATACCGCCGTATCCGTTTAATACAATCCGATTCGGCGATCATGGGTGAAAACTTCGACATTATATTGGCCAATATCAACCGGAATGTGTTGCTGGAAAACATGAAAGATCTTTCGTCACAACTACATACCGGCGGGGAGCTCATCCTAAGTGGTATACTAGAAGAAGATTTCGATATTATCAGGGAAACTGCGGAAAACAATCAACTTTCGTTGACTGAAAAAAATGCCCGGAATAACTGGCTTTGCCTGAGCTTTAAAAAGCTGTAGTAAAAATGCGTTAAATACCAGACACGTGCCCAAGAACTGTATTGCCAACAGTATAGTTAGCAATATGCTAAAACTAAACGGTTATTTTAACACAAACGGAGGTCGCAATGGCACCAAAAGACCCTAAATTATTGACAATCAATAAATAGGAAAACAGTGCGAATATCCCCGAACAGGCGCCAGTTCGATCTTCCAACCTGTTAATGAACGCAAATTCTGCTAAAACCGGCGTATATTTGTGCAGCAGTTTTACAGGGAATATAAGGAAACTAATTTCCTTATTGTGAATTATTTGGTGTCGTAAAGAACAGATAGATATTGGTATATACACTATATTTGAAACTCATTGCTCCATATAACGGATAAATAATGCAGGAAATCTTATTAGTTTTATGTGCGTACTGCCTGGGCAGCATTCCGACATCCGTTTGGGTGAGCAAGGGATTTTTTGGCATTGACATCAGGGATTATGGGAGCGGCAATGCAGGAGCCACCAATACTTTTCGCATATTGGGCCCGCGTTGGGGTTCTTTTGTTATGATCTGTGATGTGTTGAAGGGATTTTTTCCGTAAAACTGGCGGCTTTGCTACCCGAGTTCAACACTGAAATTGCTTTGCTAAATATGCAGCTCATATTGGGCATTGCCGCGGTTATTGGTCATATCTTCCCGGTATGGGCTGATTTCAAAGGCGGCAAAGGGGTTGCCACTTTGTTTGGACTGGTAATTGGCATTTCTCCGTGGACTGCCCTTGCATGCTCGGGTGTTTTTCTGCTGGTTCTATATCTTACTAGATTTGTTTCATTGAGTTCCATATTGGCAAGTGTCGCATTTCCGGTTTTCATATTGGTTATATTCAATGTAGATAACCCTATTTATCGCGGCTTTGCGGTTACAGTAGCCTTACTGGTCATTCTTACCCATCAAAAAAACATCGGTCGTATTATCAGGGGCGGTGAAAGTAAAGTACCCATTTTCAAAAAGAGGGATCGCAGGCGCCAAAAAAACCAAGACTCTTAGTACTCTTATTCCACCATCATTATCTTATACGCTCAGCCAAACTGGTTTGGTATAATGATTGCGTATAGTACAGCGGACAATAAATTTAAAATCCAAAACCAATGATAAAGAAAGTATTAAGTCTGTTTGCCGTAGCTGCCATAGCAGTTTCCTGTTCTACCAATGCAGTTACAGGCAGAAGCCAGTTTAAATTATTACCCGAATCGCAATTACAACAAATGGCTGTAGGTGAATACCAATCATTTTTATCGAGCGCTAAAGTAGTTCCCACTACGTCTAATAACCGGGATGCCGAAATGGTGAACCGTGTGGGTAAGCGGATTGTTGCTGCAGTTACTCAATTCTTCAATCAGAACAATATGGGTCAGGATTTACAAGGCTACCAATGGGAAACCAAGCTGGTACAAAGTAACGAGGCCAACGCTTGGTGCATGCCGGGTGGTAAAATTGTGGTATATACCGGTTTATTACCTATAACGCAAAATGAAGCAGCTTTAGCCAATGTTATGGGTCATGAAGTATCGCATGCGCTGTTCGGTCACACCAATGAGCGCATGAGCCAAACCATTGCAGCTCAATATGGTGGCAGTATCCTCGATGCATTTATGGCTAATAAAAGCTCTGCCGCCATGCGCAATATATTCGGAGCAGCTGTAGGCGTAGGATCCCAGGTAGGAATTATGGCTTTTGGAAGAAAGCAGGAATTGGAAGCAGATCGTTATGGAATGATCTGGGCTGCGATGGCAGGCTATAACCCCCAGGAAGCTATTGGTCTTTGGCAAAGAATGCAGGCCCAGGCCGGAAGTGGCGGAACGCCGGAATTTTTAAGCACACACCCTGGACCTGAAAGAAGGATTGAACAACTTCAAAAATATATGCCTGAAGCTTTAAAATACTATAAGCCTGTGAGCAAATAATAAAATACTTTATTTCAACATACAAAAGTCATTGATAATTAAAGATCAATGACTTTTTTGTTAAATATACCAGATAGTCAAACTTTTTGGGTTACCTTTGCAAAACCTTTTCGAGGCTTTGTAAATATTAATCGGGTTGTAAGAGGCCTGGTATTTTTTAATAAATCCCACAAGTTGTATGATTCAAACAGTTTTTGAAAAACTACAGTACGCAGACGAAAAGAATCTTTTAATTCAGGGCTTACCATCTTCTATCGAAAAACAGTTTAGCAAGCTTTCATTCGCAAAAAACATGACACCATTATTAAGATCAAGAAAACTTGACTTTGCCTTGGTATTTGCTGTAAATGAAAATCAGCTGAATGGTATTTTAACAGATGTGATGCCTTCTTTAAAAGAGAACACAAAGTTTTGGATTGCGTACCCTAAAACTACTTCTAAGATCGTTACCGATCTTAATCGTGACCGAAGCTGGAACAAACTTACCAAAGGTGGGTATGCCAGCATGGACAACGTTGAGTTAGATCACGTGTGGACAGCTACAAGATTTGAGCGCTATGTTGAAGAAAGGAGTGCAGCAGCACCCACAGAGAGAAAAAGAGAAGCTCAGCTTGCGTAGTGTTTAAGAGACAATTTCTATGTATAGACCCGGTTTTAACGAACCGGGTTTTTGTTTGCGGCACAGTTATTGCAAGCCCTCTCAGTAAAACCGTAATTATGAAAAAAATTTTCTTTTTAGCAACGGCATTTTGCCTGACCGGCATGGTATCAAAAGCGCAACTTGAGAAAGGCAACTATCTTATCGGAGGTACAATCGGAAGTATCGGCGGTACATTTCAGGGAGGTGGATCTGAATTCAATTTCAACTTATCTCCTAAAGCAGCCTGGTTTGTGCAAGACAGGTTAGCTATTGGTGGACAGGTTGGTCTTGGACTAAGATCGATCAAAGACGGAGGAACCACTGTTTCGTACAGCGTGGGACCATTAGCCCGTTATTATTTTAGCAAAAGTGAGGTAGGTGAACTAGTAAAAAGACCACGTTCTTTGCTGAAGCAAATGCTGGCTTAGGAGGTAGAAATGTGTCGAGTGGCGGCGGCTCTACCAACGGGTTTGAAGCCGGAATTGGACCAGGTTTGGCCTATTTTGTAACAGAGAATGTTGCATTAGAGGCGTTAGCCAAACTAAACCTCACCACAGGTTTTGGAAGCTCCGCAGCAGCTTTTTCTCCTATGATTGGTGTGGGATTTCAAATTTATCTTCCCGGATCTAAGCTGAAAGCTGTTAGAAACGACGTTAAATAGACTACGCAACTATTTTTATCCTATGTCAATGCTAAAAGCCGGCCCTATTGGAGCCGGCTTTACGTTTATAAGAGGTAAAATATAACAATACATTCATCAGCCGCCTGCTGCACTGCTGCTGTTTGAGCAAGCTACTTTACTGTACATTCAAGATTTACTGTAATACTTGCTGTTTTGTTTTTAGATGAGGTATTAAAGGCGCCACCATAACTATAATCTTCATTGCTATTTTGCCCGGTGATCTGGAAAATTCCCATATTAGCTTTGCTCACACTAACGATCTTACCGCCTGTTTTCTGAGCAATAATATCTGCTCTCTTACGTGCATCTTCTGCTGCTTTATCTAACAAATCCAGCTTCAGATCGGCCAGCTTGGTATAAAAATATAAGGGTTCGGGAGAATTTAATTCGATCCCGGTTTCAATCAGCCCTGTAATCTCCCGGGCCAACCCTTCTACCTTGGCAATATCTTTAGACTCTACTTTTACATTTTGTGTAAGATTATAGCCGGTAAATTCAGACCCCGTCATACGTCCTTCTTCATTATACTTCGTATCAAACTGCTTATCGATTTTTACCGAAGAGAAGATCATTTCGCCTGGCTTCACACCCTTGCTCACGAGATAGCTTTTTACGTTCTGCTCATCGGTTTTAATTAATGAGTAGGCCTCCTTCAAATCAAAAGCTTTACGGCTGTAACTGCCATTCCATGCAATCAGGTCGCTTACAAAATCCTTCCCGGCGCTGCCCGTAACGCGTATGGTTTCCTGTTTTTTAAATTTGTATTTATAGGCTCCGGCAATCACATAAGCTCCAATTACCATTGCTATGGCAATTAGTGCTAAGCCTAAAAGATTAATATTAACGTACCTGTTTTTAATTTGCGGCTGCTCCATAGCTGACTCAGGGGTATTTTAAAAGTTTCCTGAAATTAAGATAAAAACAGTAATCCCATAAGCCTTCATCGACTTTTAACAACAGCGTAGCAATTACTACAGCTCTTTAACCCGTATGTTTTTATAGTAAGCCTTATTGCCATGATCCTGTAAAGCGATAAAGCCTGTTTTGGCCTTTCCATAGTCCGTATAAGTTTTCCACTTACCGGTGGTACGCTTTTGATGCCACTCATCCGTCCAGGCTTCGAATGCCACAATCTTTTTACCATTCAGCCAATGTTCTACGTGGCCTTTGTTAAAGATGATCCTGCTATGATTCCACTCTCCCACGGGTTTTAATTTTTTATCGGCATTAGCGTTATGCATGGCATAGTCAGCTCCTGCCTGTTGCCATTCTTCCAGTTTGCCAGGGAAATTCACATCATCAATAATCTGGTATTCCGGGCCGGTTTCGTAAGGCCCATTATACTTTGCATCTTCTACCACATGGTACATTACCCCGCTATTGCTACCCTTATCTACTTTCCACTCCCATTCCAGCTCAAAGTTTTCATATTGTTGATCAGTTACAATATCCCCGCCGGTATCATGGGCAGAAGCGCCCAGGCAAACCAGGGCCCCATCAACAACGATCCAGTTACTCACTTTAGCCTTACCCTTGTTATAGCCATGCCAGCCTTTCAGCGTTTTGCCATCAAATAAAGTTTGCCATTTACCTTTTACGAATGGCGAGGAACTTACATTCACCTTGTTGTTATGCTCAACCTTTTTTCCGGGAGCCGGATCATTATTAATCGTCATACCTGAAGTTATAGTGATAGCGGTCCATATTAGTAGCTTCATCTGTTCATTTTTATTGCCTGCCGGATGAACTCCGACACAGCGGGTTTAGAATTTATTTTTAAGATTAACCTATTTACACTTTTTTCATATTGACAGGATCCCATTGAAGTGGCTTTCTTTCTCTAAGGCTGTCATTACATAATAAAGCCGGCGCTGCAGCGCGGTAACCAAAAACAGCATCTTCCGCAATATCCTTGCTACTCCCCTTGCGGATAGCGGTAAAAAAGTTCACCATATGATCGTAGGGCCCACCTTTGTAGCCATCTTCGGCCTTATAAATAGTAGCCAACGGCGGCAATATTTTTTTGCGCGGCTCTTCGCCCAAACCTTTTTGTTTTTGAAGAAAAGGATCGCCACTATCAGAAAAATTATTCTTCTTTAAAGTAACGCTTTCCCAGGTTACATCCATCGAGCCTTCGCTCCCTACCAGCTTCAGGTAAGTATTACCACTGGTACCATCTACAAAATTGCAGCGGAGGGACAAATTAAATGCCGGATGCGCAGCGGTTTGAGGATAATCGAAAGCGCCCAGCTGCATATCGGGGCACTCACGGCCATCGTCCCAAAAACGCAAACCACCTGTTGAATATATCCTGTCTGGTCCCAGGGAATCTGTTATAAAATGCAGGCTCGAAAATAAATGCACATACAGATCACCCGCCATGCCTGTGCCATAATCGTTATAATTCCGCCAACGGAAAAAACGCATTTTATCGAAAGGCCTTTTGGTGGTATTACCAATATAGGCATCCCAGTCAACGGTTTGCTCCGAGGCATCGGCAGGAATGGGATACTGCCATACAGAAACAGGATCTCTCCTTGCCCAAAAACCTTCTGCATAATTCAGCTCTCCAATGGCGCCGCTTTCAGTAACTCTTTGGCCTTTTCATTTCCCAGCGATGAAACGCCCTGGCTGCCCACCTGGAATACCTTCCCGGTTTTCTTTTGTGCGGCTATTACAGCCGGACCTTCGGCCACGCTATGCACCATTGGCTTTTCGCAATACACATGCTTACCGGCGTTCATGGCGTCTATCGATATCTGCTGATGCCAGTGATCGGGGGTGGCAATAATAACCGCATCTATATCTTTTCTATTTAATAGCTCTTTATAACTTTTAGTAGTGAAGATCTCATTACCCCATTTCTTTTTAGCAGCGTCCAGCCTTCCGGTATACAGATCGCAGGCGGCAACCATTTTTACCCCAGGCACCTGCAAGGCTGTATTCAGATCGCCACTGCCCATACTCCCAGCGCCGATTAATGCTACATTCACGTTATCGTTCGTGCCAAAAGTGCTGTTACGGGTAAGGCCAATGATCTTTCTTACCTCAGTTTCAGAAGCGCTCAGGTAACTTCCTGTTGCAACCGCGCCTGAGGTAAGCATCAGCTTTTTCAAAAAGCTACGGCGGGCTTCATTCGAATGATTACTCATACTTAAAAAATTATTATTAGTTAGTAAATAGTTCTACTGTATTGCCATCTTTTATTAAAGACAAATTTTAAATATTCATCCAATTTCTGAATGTGGATCTCAAACATATGTAGTGCAAACGAAAACAATATTACCAAATAATTCATACCAATAAATCATCTTTATTTATTTTTTCGATTAAATAATTTTGTTTTTTAAATAATTATATAAAGTTTTGTAAGATCATAAATATTTTGTCAAATGAACATCGATTTGCTTGCCCTGAACCCGCTGATCAAACAAAAAACGGTTAATAAGCAGGAGCTGATTGCCATTAAACTCCTGAGAGCCTTGCACATTAACGGACCGATGCCGGTAACCGCCCTTACGAAAAGTCTTGAGATCAGCATTCCCGTTTTATCTACGATAATATCGCGGCTGGTTAAAGAAAAATGGGTCGAAAAAAAGGAAAAGGAGAATCGATCGGAGGCCGGAGGCCGATCTTTACGCCTGCCGGGATCAGTCGTTTTTTACTGTTTGCATAGATGTTGAGCTTTTTACCATGCGGCTGGCCATTGTAGATAACAATTTTAATATTGTAACACCTATCAAAACGATAGCGCTACACCTGGGCAATAGCCGGAAAGACTTTTGCGGAAACATTCTAAAATCGGTGCGGTCATTATTAAGCGCCGTAAAAATCCCTCGTGAGCGGATCATAGGTTGCAGTATAGGAATGCCGGGGCTTATATCACAAGGCCTGGGAGAGAATTACACCTACCTGCTTGATCAAACAGAACAGTCTTTACAACAAGACCTGGAGGCTGTGCTTCAATTACCTGTAATACTACAGAACGATGTTAAAGGCGCTGCTTTAGCTGAACTCAGGTATGGGCTGGCAAAAGGAAAACAAAATGTACTGGTATTATTAATGGACTGGGGAGTAGGATTAGGGATTATAATGGATGGGGAGATCAGACAGGGCAGCTGGGGCTTCTCGGGAGAAATTGGTCATATTCCGTTCATAGAACACGGAGAGTTGTGCTATTGCGGAAAAAGAGGTTGCCTCGAAACAGTAGCTTCGGGACTGGCATTGTCTAAGATTGCACGGAAAGATATATCATCCGGCACCACCTCGATCTTAGGCAATCTTTCTAAAAAAGATATACAGGAACTGGCACCCAGCCATATTATCGATGCGGCCAATAAAGGAGACCAATATGCGATACAATTACTGTCGGATATCGGCGCGAATATCGGCAAAGGCACTTCTACGCTTATTCAACTATTCAACCCTGAGCTGATCATTCTTAGTGGAAAAATTGCAGAAGCCAAACAATACATCACTTTGCCTATGCAACAGGCCATCAACACTTATTGTATGACGCAGGTAAGAGAAAAAACAAAAATTATTTCCTCCAACCACCCGGAGCATTTCAGGATTTTTGGCTATGCGGCCAACGCAGTTGAATCTTTTTAAACGCAACGATACAACAAGCAGGCGCTTGAATATGCGAAGGCCCTGCAGTGCGTAGTATATCATAGAAAAGTCATAAAAGCAGGATCTTCCCATATTTTTCCGCATCTCGAAAATGTTTTTTCTGTACCGCTGGTACTTTCGCCGTCCAAATTTTTAATATGACAGCGATTAAATCACTATTGGCTGCAATATTCGTATTGCTTATCAGCGCCACATCGGCCCTCGCCCAATCAGGCACAGGAAAAATAACAGGGAGAATAACCACCAGCGACAACTCTGAAGCCCAGGGAGTTACGGTAGAGCTGGCGGGCAAAGACCAATCTACTATTACCAACGAATCAGGTTATTTCAGCTTTAATAAATTAGTAGCGGGGGCTACAAGATCCGTATTTCCCTGGTAGGCCATGATGATTTAGAAAGAGATGTAAATGTAACAGCGGGAAAAACCAGCGAAATAACGCTGCAGCTCAATATCAGTGCGACCAACCTGAGTGAAGTAGTGGTGGTAGGACACAAAAATGGTATTAACGTTAATACAGCATCTAACTCACTAAGGGTACAAACTCCGCTTATTGAGCTTTCTCAGAACGTACAGGTTGTTACATCAAAAGTATTGGCAGATCAGCAAATCATCAGTATGAGTGATGGACTTATCCGTAATGTGAGTGGTACTGCCCGTTCAGAACACTGGGGCGACCTATATACGAATATCGTTTCAAGAGGCTCTCAGATACAGGCATTTAGAAATGGCATGAACGTAGTAGCCTCTTATTGGGGACCATTAACGGAAGACATGAGCTTTGTGGACCGGATTGAATTTGTAAAGGGTCCGGCAGGTTTTATGTTAGCTAACGGAGATCCCAGTGGTTTATATAATGTGGTTACCAAAAAGCCAACCGGGGCAACCAAAGGCGAAGTAAATTTCACTTTAGGCAGCTTTGACCTGTACCGGGGAAGCCTGGACCTGGATGGAGCCCTGAGCAAAGACAAAAAGCTGTTATACCGGTTTAATGTTGCTGCGCAAAACAGAGGTTCTCAACGTGATTATGAATATAATAATCGTTTTGTTGTAGCCCCTGTGCTTTCTTACCAGCTAGACGATAAATCAAAATTGACACTGGAGTATAACGGGCAGTTTGCCCGCATGACAGAAGTAGGCTCTTACTATGTTTTCTCCCGGAAAGGATACGGAACCTTTCCCGCAAACTTTACCTATACCAATCCAGGCTTGCCTCCTACCAGGATAAATGACCATAGCGGCTACCTGACATTTGAACACAATTTCTCTGACAACTGGAAACTTACTGCGCAGGGATCTTATTTTGGGTACGACCAGAAAGGCATGAGCTCATGGCCATCTTATGTAGCGCCTTCAGGTGATAGTCTTATCCGGAATATCGGCATTTGGGATGCCAAAAGTACCATGGCATTGGGTCAGGTATTTCTAAACGGTACTTTTAAAACCGGCTCCATTCGCCACCGCTTTCTTGCCGGCCTTGACGCAGCCAACAAAAATTACTATGCAGACTGGGGGCAAAGCCACGACCTGGACACCATAGGTGCTCTTTTTGACCCCTACAATCCAACTTATGGTACTCCTGTAAACGGATATCCTGTGTTTGACCGTACCAGGCCGATCGAAGAAAGAGCCGTAGCGGCGGGAGGTATTCAAAAACAGCGCTACTCCAGCATTTATGTGCAGGACGAGATCGCATTTTTCCAGGAAAAACTTCGTTTAACAATCGCCGGCAGGTTTACAGACGTAAGCCAGGTATATGGAGTAGATGTTGAATATTCTAAAGCACAACGCTTTACACCAAGAGTGGGTTTAAGCTACTCTATTAATAAATCATTCTCCGCGTATGCTTTATATGACCAGGCATTTACGCCACAGGCAGGCAGACTATTTAACGGTGGTAAGATTAAACCTATTACAGGCAATAATATGGAATTAGGCCTCAAAAAGAACTGGTTTGAAGACAGATGGTCCACCACCTTGTCTGTATACCGCATCTTAAAACAAAATGAGTTAACCGGCGACCCGGTACACAGTTCTCCCAGCCAGGGCTACAGTATGGTGTTAGGTGAGAAGATAGCCAGAGGTGTTGAATTTGATGCCAGAGGTACCATCTTACCTGGCTTCACGGCTATTGCCAACTATGCATTTACTGACGCGCAGGTGACCGAGGTTGCTGAAGGTGCCGTGGGTTATACCGTAGGACAATTGCTGCCGGGTTATGCCAAACACACCACCAATGCCTGGCTTGGCTACGAAATTCAAAAGGGCACTTTACAGGGCTTAGGTTTTAACGGGGTTTCACATCCTTAATCGACCGGTATACCGGATGGTCGACCGAAGGCCAGCAGTTACCCGACTACTTTAAACTGGATGGTGGTATATCTTATTCGAGAAATAAATACAAGCTGGTATTGAACGTATTTAATATACTTGACAAATACCTGTTCTCCGGGTCATACTCAGCCAGCCCTACAGTACCTGGCGACTGGAGCACATCTGCCGAAGCTTATTACTACCAGGCGGAGCCACCAAGAAATGCCCGTTTATCAGTTACCTATTCTTTTTAAGAATCGATAAAATGACTTTAAATTTGAGGAGGTAATTCCCCAAACAATTAGTGTACAACACATAACTAATCAGTAACTGAGGTTACCTCTTAGAGGCAGCCTCAGTTACTTTTAAGGAAACTATATGACGTTTAAGAAAACTATCGGGAAGCTCCATTTGTGGCTAGGCCTTGCTTCGGGCATTATAGTGGTATGGCTGGGCATTACCGGCTGTATACTGGCTTTTGAAAGAGAGATCAGTGATGCTACCCAACCGTATAGGTTTGTAGAAGAAACGGGCAGCAGTTACCTACCTCCCACTGTTTTAAAAGATTCGGCAGATCAATACCTGAACGGCAAAGAAACCGTTTCGATTGAATACCTGGGCACCCGGGACGCAGCCCTGGCTTATTATTATGATGAGGAAGTATATTACCAGATATTCGTGAACCCTTACACAGGGCATGTACAAAAGGTCAAAGACATGAGCAGCGATTTCTTCCGGATTATTACCATGGGGCATTATGAGCTCTGGCTGGGGCAAACAGGAAGAATGATTATATCGACAGCCACGCTGATCTTTTTGATCATGATGATCACCGGTATCATTCTCTGGTGGCCGAAAAACAAAGCGGCTGCCAAACAGCGTTTCCGGCTCAAATGGAAACCCACTACCAAATGGCGCCGGAAAAATTATGACATCCATAATGTATTCGGTTTTTATATGACCTGGATCGCCATTTTCCTGGCTATTACAGGGCTGGTAATGGGATTTGAATGGTTTTCCAATTCGGTTTATTTTGTTACCTCGGGTGGAAAAACCATGCCCGAACATGTACATCCGCTTTCTGACAGCACATTAGCGGGAACCGTAAACAAGCAAAAGATGGTGAATACGATTTGGCTGGGTTTAATGAAGCAGAAAAAAACGGACAATAAAGTGGGTATAGTATTTCCGCACGATCATGCTGACGCATTGGAAGGCTACGTAAATCACAACCTGGACAGCTATTTCAATGCCGACTTCTATCATTACGACCAATATACCGGCAAGGAGTTGCCAACCCATGGCGTTTATGCGGGCAAGTTTGAAACCGCCCCGCTATCTGATAAAATAGCCCGTATGAATTATGATATTCACGTAGGCGCTGTATTGGGTTTGCCTGGAAAAATACTGGCGTTCTTTGCCAGCCTTATTGCGGCCAGCTTGCCCATTACTGGTTTCCTGATATGGAGAGGCCGAAAGAAAAACCAAAAGAAACGCAACCCTATACAACAAACCTCCTGACCAAAGCCAAGAGGTTGTTTATTTTTCCAGGATGTACTTATATACAGAAGCTGCGCGTTTGTTATTTTGCAATACAGCTTATCGCGCTTACTTTAGCATTGCTGATCAAAAAAGAGATTGTTATAATACTGCAAAAGGCACTCCGTCCCGCCTCCATAACCAACCACCGATTATAGTGAACAGGTCTGGAGATACCTTTTGCAGGTTATAACTAATTATAACCGGGAAAACGATTACTCGACAACGTTGGTTAATTACAACAAATCAAAATTTGATTCGGAAAGAAACCACCCGGCCTGAAATATAGTAGCCTTGTGAACTTGTCACAAACTGTATTAGCTTATTCATTCAATTTAGTTTAGATATACAGCCGCTGGTGGTTAACAGCTATTAGTCTATAATTTAAGTAGACAAATATAAGCTGTTTTTTTATATCTCATTAAGATCTGTTAAATATTTTTTACGATAACATTGTGCTACTTGTATAGCCCCCGGTTGGCGGTTATGCAAATTCCGGGAAGATTCAAGGACGGTGGCTACTCAGCTCTATTCAGTGTAAAGGAAAAGCAGCTTCCTGCACCTAACACACTTCCCACCGATAGCGAACCACCCTGCGCTTCAACAAATTCCCTGGCAATAGTAAGGCCCAGTCCGGTTCCACCTCCTTTTTCGTTGGGCATGCGAAAGTAGCGGTCGAATATTTTTTCCAAAAATTGCGGCGCGATTCCGGGTCCATTATCCTTCACCGAGAAGACCACCTGGTGCTCTTTTTGCTCAATCCCCAACTGGATCACATCATTACTATGCGTATAACGAATGGCATTGGATAACAGGTTAGTTAACACCCATGCCGACTTGTCTTTATCCGCCATAACAGTTAGCGATCCCCTGTCAGCGGAAACTTGTATACGAACCTGATTTTGATCGGCCGCTACTTTGGTTGCCTGTAAGGCATAATGAATGATCTCATCTACCGGCGTTGCGACCATGGTCAGCTGTATCATGCCACTTTCAGCCTGCGTTATATTAAGCAATTCGCCGGTTATTTTAAGCAACCTTCCGGCATCTTCGCTGATGCCTTCCAGCAGCGACAATTGCTCTTTATTAAGAGTTCCCACCTGTTCATTACCTAAGAGCTGGAGGCCCATTTTTATGGAAGCGATTGGCGTTTTCAGTTCGTGGGATACTGTTGCTATAAAATTAGTTTTCGCTATATCCAGTTCCTTAAAAGGAGTAATGTTTTTCAAAATAATTACCTGCCCTATAAACTGCGCATCTGTTTCACCTGTAGGTGTGATATTGATATCAACAATCTCCTTCTCAAAATAACTTTCTTTTTGGTCCGCATAAATTTTAACGGGCAGGTGCCCATCATCTGTTACAGCGGGTTGCAGTATAGCTTGTGCCATTAATCTTACCAGGTCATTTTGCACGGCAACATCCTGGATATTTCTCCCAACCAGGTCCTCCCGCTTCAGACCGGTCAGCTTAAGGGCTTCATCATTAGCAAAAAGGACCTTTCTTTTTTCGTTAATCCCAATAACGGCATCATGCATATTATTGATCAGCGCTTCAATTCTTTTCTTTCCCTTTAATATCTTATCCAGTTTGCTATCCGAATACTCCTGCAACTTTTCGGCCATTACATTAAATGACCGGGCCAGTTCACCAAATTCATTGGCCTGATCAAAATGCAGTCGCTGGCTGTAGTTCTGATTAGCAATCTGGCGGATGCTTGCCGTTAATGTTTTAATAGTTCGCTATACTGGACGGCAAATTGATGAGCAAAACAAAAGCGATAATAAAACAAAGCGTACCTACTACAGAGATCACTACAATCGCTTTTTCAGACGTAGCAGTTGCCAATTTACTTTTTTGCTCTATGGCTTCCATATTCAACCGCATCAGCTCTGAAATATCTTTCCTGATCAAAGCCTTTACAGATTCTTCACCCCGATCATTTTGCAGTTGCCTGAAATGTTCTGCTACACGTTGTGTTGTTTCTTTTCTCCCGGCTCGGTTACATTCTTTTGCTGATCCTGCAGGTTACGGCTAAACGCTACCAAAGCCGTAGTATCTGTGCTCACATCATCGAGTGCAAGCAACATGTTACGTCCATACTCCAGTGTGTTGTAGTTGGCTTTTAATATATTCGTAGTATCCGCCTTCAGCTGGTATACATATCCCCCGCTAATAAGCGAGAGCAATAAGATCATCAAAAATAATAGCCCTATGCCTATTGTTAACCTGGCTTTAATTTTCATCCGTTTTCGTTTTATTTTCCCCCTGGGGTGAAACAAGCATACACTTATGCTATGATAAAATTACAAGATCGATATTGTTGCTGGACAACTTATTTAACAAAGCCTGGAAAGTGCCCGTAGAGAGAATAATGCCGAACAAGGAAAAATGGGGTTTCCCAATACAAACCGTTGTAATCTGCCTTTCTTCACATTGTACCATAATTGCTCTTGCCACATTGCCTGCTTCTACCCTGATGATCTCAGCGCCGAGTTCTGTAGCCAGCTTAAAATTATTGATAAGGTGCCGTTGCTTATCCAGCGCAATTCTATCGGCGCTTTCCTTAGGCGTTTGTACATATAAGAGGTACCATTTGCTATGGTAATAATTGGCCAGGCGGGCTGTTTTGCGGATCACCAGCTTCGCTGTTTTTTCGTTGGTTCCGATACAGGCCATAAAACGTTCATGCCGCAAAGCGTTCACCCTGGTCACTTCGCTTTCAACCTTATGCTCTACATGCGAAGCCACTTCCTTCAGCGCCAGTTCTCTTAACTGTAATATATGATCGCTTTTGAAAAAATTGTTGATGGCGGCTTCGATTTTAGCAGCCTCATATATCTTCCCTTCCTTTAACCGGGTTATTAATTCATCGGCGGTAAGGTCAATATTCACCACTTCATCGGCTTTGGTCAATACACTATCGGGAATACGCTCTTTCACCTCAATATTGGTGATCTCCTTTATCTCATCATTCAGACTTTCAATATGCTGAATATTTACGGCGCTGATTACGTTGATACCTGCGTCCAGAATATCCATTACATCCTGCCAGCGCTTGGCATTCTGGCTACCCTCTATGTTCGTATGCGCCAGCTCGTCTACAATCACAACCTCCGGCCGGAGGTTGATCACCGCCTGCATATCCAGCTCCTCTAATTCTTTCCCTTTATAAAAAAGCTTCCGCCGGGGAATAATAGGTAACCCATCCAGTAGGGCATGAGTTTCGGCCCTGTTATGGGTTTCCACATACCCTATCTGAACATCCACTCCATTTCTTAACAAGGCATGCGCCTCCTGTAACATCCTGTAGGTTTTACCTACACCCGCACTCATGCCAATGTAAATTTTAAACTTCCCCGTTTCGAATTACGGATCAGGTCCAGGAAATGCTGGGCAGTATGGTTACTATCTGTCATTAAAAAGCAAGAGCTATTGAGGTAGTGATAAAATAGTTGGAGGCAGACTGATCGTCTCCTTTTACAAAGATCCTATCCTTCGACGAAAAACCACGGGCTTCCAGGCGCCACATCGCATTGGGCAAAACAAGGAAGTCGTAATTGAGTGAGTATCCCCAGGTATTAAAACCATTAACTGTGTTGGTTGAAATGAGCACCCCGTTCTTATCCCGGTAATACTCTCCTCTGGCGGCAATGCTATGCCTTGGCAACGGGCTTAGCCGGATGATCATAACCGGGGTATACCAGGTATTGTAGCTGCTGCTCCCTTTGATTTTTGTTCAGCCCCAATATCGAAACCAGCAGTAATACCCAACTGCCCGGTAACCTGGAATACACCATAGAGATTATGAAAGTAACGCATCTGTTTCACACTATCCGGTTTATCATTACCGATAAAAGAGCTGCTATTAATTGTTACCCTGCTATTAGGTTTATAGGTTAATTGATGGCCGAATGCCGGGGTATTATTTCCATCAGTCCGCTGTATGCGTTGCCATCCGTTTAATACCAATCCGCTTATCAGCCATTTGCCATTATCAGTAGTGTAAGATAGTTTGGCGCCGGTTTCAAAGTAGGGAGAATTATCTGCAAAAAGACTCCTCGTCAACGTCCAGTTATCCTTACCAACGGCGCTCTCAAAACCAAGGTGGGAAGAGAGCACGCCCGCATCGACCCATATCTCTTTACGCCTGGATATTTTTATACCCGCATTAGCCTCATAGAGATTCTTCAATACACCTGGTTCTGCAGCGTAATTAGCATTCATATATACGTACCTGCTGCCAAAGCCAGGTTCGCTCTTACGTTGCGGCGCTCGTAGGCGGCTTTGACCAAACCTAAATTCAGGTTCACTTCATTATGCCGGTTATGTGAATATATGAAGGATGGCCTGTTGTGGTTCGATGGACGACCCAGATCGTACGTATAATAAGCTTCCAGGTAGCCGCTAACAGTTAATGGAGCACCAGTGCTATCATCCTGTGCGAACGCTTCTATGCCGGCCAGCAGCATGCCGGCTAATAAAATCTTTTTCATCTGCGATATCCTTTTATATTTTTCGTTTTAGGTGATCCAAGGCCAGGTTTAGCTGAAGCACATTTATCCTTTCCGTCCCAAACAATCCGAGCAGTGGTTTTTCGACATTTTGCTCTACCAGTTGGCGAAGCTCGCTTTCGGTGATTCCACGTACTGCAGCCACACGCTTAATCTGAATTTCAGTTGCCTGCACAGAAATATGTGGATCAAGCCCACTGCCGCTGGCAGTAACCAGGTCTGAGGGTATATCTGCTTTACGAACGCCGGGATTATGTGCTAAAAAAGTATCAATACGTTGTTGAACCGTTTGTAAATAATCAGGATTGGAAGGTCCCTTATTACTTCCCGCAGCGCCAGCAGCGTTGTAGTCCACTGCAGAAGGCCTCGACCAGAAATATCGATCCTCTGTAAATTTCTGTCCGATATTGGAGTAATACTTTTTACCATTGAGGTTGATCGTTTCGCCATTCCCCTTGTTGGGTGTAAGCTGGGCAAGCCCTAAAACAATCAATGTATAAATGCCACAGAAAAAAACAAGGCATACTAAAGTCAGCCTGATAGCAGGCATTATATTTTCTTTCATTTGTATAATTATTTATAATGATTAACGAATAAATAAAGCAACAAGCATATCGATCAGCTTGATACCTATAAAAGGAACAACAATACCACCCAAGCCATATACCAGCAGGTTTCTCCTTAAGAGGGCACTGGCGCCAATTGGCTTATAGGCAACACCTCTCAACGCTAATGGTATTAACATCGGTATAATGATTGCATTAAAGATTACGGCCGAAAGAATGGCTGTTTCGGGGAATGCAGGTTCATAATATTTAGCCCCTGCAATGCCGGAATTGAAGCAATAAATAAAGCAGGAACTATTGCAAAATACTTGGCTACATCATTGGCAATACTAAAAGTGGTTAATGTGCCTCTTGTCATTAACAGCTGCTTACCAATCTCCACTACTTCAATCAGTTTGGTGGGATCATTATCCAGGTCGACCATATTGCCGGCTTCTTTAGCCGCCTGCGTACCGCTATTCATTGCTACGCCCACATCGGCCTGTGCCAGTGCAGGTGCATCATTGGTACCGTCGCCCATCATTGCTACCAATCGTCCCTCTGATTGCTCCTTACGGATATAATTCATTTTATCTTCGGGCTTAGCTTCGGCAATAAAATCATCTACACCCGCTTTTTCAGCTATATACTTTGCGGTTAAAGGATTATCGCCGGTTACCATTACCGTTTTAATTCCCATTTTACGCAGCCTTTCAAAACGTTGCTGTATACCCGGCTTAATAATATCCTGCAATTCTACCACACCCATCACCTGGTTGTTCTCCGCCACTACTAATGGCGTGCCTCCGTTACCGGATATCGCTTTAACGCTTTTATCAGCCTCTTCGGGAAACCTGTTGCCCGCTTTCTCTACCAGTTTACGGATCGCATCTGAAGCACCTTTACGGATCTGGTTACCAGCATAGTTAATACCAGAACTCCTTGTTTCTGCAGTAAATTTTATATACTGCGCATCAGCGACCTGGTAAGCCTTTACATCAACACCTGCCAGTTCAATGATCGATTTACCTTCGGGCGTTTCATCAGCAACAGAGCTCAAGACAACCGCCTTTATAAATTGCTCTTTTGACACCCCCTCAACCGGATGAAAATGGGTAGCTCTCCTGTTGCCGATCGTAATGGTACCTGTTTTATCTAATAGCAGTACATCTATATCTCCGGCAGTTTCTACCGCTTTACCGCTCTTGGTAATTACATTCGCCCGCAATGCCCGGTCCATGCCCGCGATACCAATGGCTGACAATAAGCCACCGATGGTAGTCGGGATCAGGCATACAAACAGGGAAATAAAAGCGGCGATCGTAATGGGTGTTTGCGCATAGTCCCCGAAAGGCTTTAATGTCACTGTTACAATGATAAACACCAGCGTAAAGCCTGCCAGCAAAATAGTGAGCGCAATTTCATTAGGTGTTTTCTGCCGGCTTGCCCCTTCTACCAGGGCAATCATTTTATCCAGGAAGCTTTCACCTGCTTCCGTGGTTACTTTTACCTTGATCTTATCTGACAATACTTTGGTACCGCCGGTAACGCTGCTTTTATCGCCACCTGCTTCCCTGATCACAGGTGCACTTTCACCAGTGATGGCACTTTCATCGATAGTGGCCAGGCCCTCCACAATTTCTCCATCGGAGGGAATGATATCTCCGGCTTCGCAGAGAAATACATCTCCTTTTTTGAGTTGCGATGAGGAAACTACTTTTACTTCATTCACATACATTTCTCCCACCGGCTGAATCAGCCGCGCAGGCGTTTCTTCGCGGGTCTTGCGTAAACTATCGGCCTGCGCCTTGCCCCTTGCCTCCGCAATCGCTTCAGCAAAATTGGCGAACAACAAGGTGATGAACAGCACTGCGGTTACCACCAGGTTATAGACCAAACTGCCCTGGTTTTGCTCACCGGTAGCGATCCAGACACATACACCAGCCATTACCAGGGTACCCACCCATACGGTAAACATTACCGGATTGCGAAACATCTTGGCCGGGCTTAATTTGATAAAAGATTGCTTCAGGGCTTCTTTTACCAGGCCGGCCTGAAACAGTTTATTATTCGTATTCATTTTATTAACTTAATAGAGTGAAAAATATTCTGCAATAGGGCCCAACGCCAGTGCAGGAAAAAAGGATAAGGCAGCTACGATTGCGATCACCGCAAAGATCATCAAACCAAAAGTTGATGTATCTGTTTTCAATGTACCCGCACTTTCAGGCGTGTACTTTTTAGCAGCCAGGCTACCTGCAATGGCTATGGGGCCGATGATGGGGAGGTAACGAGCCAACATCATTACGATACCGCAGGCAATGTTCCAGAAAGGCGTATTGTCGCCCAGGCCTTCGAATCCACTTCCATTGTTAGCACTCGAAGAGGTAAACTCGTATAGCATTTCACTAAACCCATGATAACCAGGATTATTTAACCAGCCTGCATAAGCTTCAGGGCTACCTGCGTATAAATGACTGGCAATAGCGGTGCCGGCGAGTATGAACAGTGGGTGAAGCAAGGCTATGATCATGGCTATTTTCATTTCTCTTGCTTCAATTTTCTTACCCATAAATTCGGGTGTACGTCCCACCATTAATCCGCTTATAAATACGGCCAGTATAATAAAGATGTAAAAATTCATCAGCCCTACACCTACACCACCATAGAAACAATTGACCATCATGCCCAGCAGTTGGTTCATACCACTTAACGGCATAAAACTGTCATGCATGGAGTTGATGCTACCGGTAGATATTACAGTAGTGGCAATGCTCCAGTAAGCCGAAGCCACCGGCCCGAAACGCACTTCTTTTCCTTCCATATTACCGAATGGCTGCGAAATGCCCATGCGGCTTATAGCAGGGTTACCGCTAACTTCGTTGACAATAGTTGGAATGACCAGGATCAGGAAGCCAATGGTCATCACCCCATAGATCATACGGGCAAACCTCCTTCTCTTTAGTATATAACCTAAGGCAAAGATCAGGGCTACAGGAATGATCATTTGAGCCACCATCTCAATGATGTTTGTCATATAATTGGGATTCTCAAGCGGGTGTGCAGAATTAGGTCCGAAAAAACCTCCTCCATTGGTGCCGAGGTGCTTAACCGGTACAAAAGCAGCTACCGGGCCGCGACTTACCTGTATGGTATCTCCCTGCACACTGGTGATGGTATCCTTACCTTCAAAAGTCATAGGGGTACCGTTCAACAACAATAGAACGGCGGTAACTAATGCTATGGGAAAAAGAATGCGGGTACAGGTACGAACAAAGAAAAAATAAGCGTTACCCAGCTGTGTCGTAGTACGCTCTTTCATTGCAGTAAATAATACAGACGCGATAGAAATACCACTTGCCGCGCTGATAAACTGGAACAACATCAGTATCAATTGTCCTAAATAAGACATACCGGTTTCACCGGAATAATGTTGCAGGTTAGTATTACAAATAAAGCTGGTAACAGTGTTAAAGGCCAGGTCGGCACCCATTGAAGGATTCCCGTCCGGGTTTAATGGCAACCAGCTCATGTTCATTAAAACGAACATGCCTAATATAAACCATACCAGGTTAATGGTTAACAAGGAAAGCAGGTGTTGCTTCCAGGTCATTGGCCTGGTTGGGTCAACACCCGACATCTTATAAAATACCCGGTCGATTGGATTGAACAATCGATCGGGCCATGTAGATTCATTGCTAAAGACTCTCCCGATGTATCTGCCCAATGGGATTGCGAGTAGTATCACCAGTGCATACATCAGGATCACTCCGGAAATTTCTGTATTCATTTTGATTAATTGATAATTAGTGGTTGACTATACACCAACAGGTATCCTGTCAGCTTCTTAAAATTTTTCTGGTTTGATCAGCACATAGCAGATATAAACAAATACAGCAATGGCTATAATAAATAAGAGGATCATATTTTTTCAAAGTATTTAATGAAAGCAAAGAACAATGCGAACAGGATCAGTCCTGCAATGATTAAAACAGCTGTCATAGTGTATTATTTAGGAATTGAGGTTTTAAGATGTGGTTGAAAAATGCCTCCAGGGGCTTTCTGATAAAATGTTGGTTGCTGCGATACATTTTTGTAAAATTTTATATGCCAACCTAAAACAATTCATATTCCAGTATTAAAAAAACGGTACAAAAAATTGATTAACAGCACAATAAATAAAACCAAGCCAATTCACTCTATTAAAAAACCCTTTCGTTTTGAAAGGGCTTTTATCATTTCGATAAGGTTCAGAAATGGGCATCAACAGAGGTCAGCATAGAGGTTTTGTTCTCCAACCGAAAACTATCGTCATTATGAGGATCGAACATCATAGCGGTGCAGAAACAGTTTTTGAATCCAGCTTTGCACAGGTCTTTATAATGCACACAGCTTTTGCATTTATCCCAAAATGCTGCATCCTGCACAATCTCAGAAAAGGTAACCGGCTGTAAACCCAGTTTGGAGTTAATACGCATAGTTGCGAGCGTAGTGGTAATACCAAATATCCTGGCTTCGGGAAATCTGGTTCTTGACAGTTCAAATATTTTTTCTTTGAGCCGGGTGGCAATGCCCATCCTCCTGAATAGAGGTGCAACAATCAAACCGCAGTGCGATACGTAATCGCCATTGCTCCATGTATCCATATAAATGAAACCCACCCATTCGTTTGTTGGCGTTACTGCTATAACAGCCTTTTCATCCAACATCTTTTCATGTATGTAAGCTTCGCTTCGTTTAGCAATACCACTACCTCTTGCTTTAGCTGATGATTCTATCTCCGCTATAATAGCGGATGCAAAATGCAGGTCACCTTTTGTTGCAGACCTGACAATGACGACATCGTCCATATTTATATATTTTTAAAATGAAAACTTTCTAAAAAGCACTTTTATATACCTGCCGGTAATAGGCGGTGAATACCTGAATGGGTAGCTTACTCATGATCTGATTACGTTCTGCTACCGAGCAGGAAGTGGTTATAAGATCTAAGGAGAATATAAAAACGGTTTCTACTGCGTTCTTTACTGCCACATCTCCTTTTTCATAGATTTTGCCTATTACCCGAAGGCATTTTTCGGTCATGGTTAAATTGTGTGCCTCTACCAGCCCTTTAAAATGCCTGGAGAATATCCTGATGGTTTTAAAAGGATTTTTTGTTTTCATAGCCTGGCAGATCTCCCCGGCGGAACCGGGCACTATCATAGCTATTTCGTCGGCTGCTTCATACTGATTCATATTTTTATCGATTGGTTCAATACCAATTGACCAATTATATGCCGTGTATTTTAAAATAGCGTTGTTGATTGACTATCAACAAAATCAATATGAGCTCAATTGTGGTTTATTACAAAAGCATCCTGTTTTGAAAGTAGCCTTACTATCGTTTCGATAGTGTTATTTGATCTGGTATTCATCCAGCTTGCGATACAAGGTAGTAAGCGCAATATTTAAAAGCCGGGCGGCTTCTGTTTTATTACCATTGGCATAATTCATCACTTTACGGATATGCAATTGTTCAGCAGCGGCAAGCTCAAATGCGGATAATGATCTCTTTCCATCTACTGTGGCAGGGATAGCAGATGCCTGGAACTCAGCCGGCAGGCTGTCTGCATCCAGCTCATTGCCATCTGTTAGTATTACACTTCTTTCTATCACATTTCTCAGCTCACGTATATTCCCCTTCCAGCCATGTTGTTTTAAAGCGGTAATATAAGCGGCAGACATAGACAATATCTTTTTGCCGATCTTCCTGGCAAACATCTGCAGGAAGAACTGTGCCAGCTGCTCTATATCTGTTACACGCTCCCGCAGCGCAGGCAATGCAATATTGAATACAGCGATACGATAGAACAGATCTTCCCTGAACCTGCCCGCTTCAATTTCTTTTTGCAGATCGCGATTGGTAGCTGCAATCACCCGCACATTGATCTTTGTAGTTTTACTATCGCCTACTTTCAAAAATTCTCCGGATTCTAATACCCTGAGCAGTTTAGCCTGCAGGTCTAAAGGCATTTCGCCTATTTCATCCAGGAACACCGTTCCGTTGTTGGCTTCTTCAAAAATACCCTTGGTATCTTTGATAGCGCCTGTAAAAGCACCGCTTTGTGGCCGAACAATTCGTTCTCCAATAATTCTTTGCTAAACGCAGAACAGTTAACAGCGATGAAAGGAAATTTCAGACGTGTACTGCCGTTATGAATGGCCTGGGCAAAAACCTCCTTCCCCGTACCCGTTTCGCCGGTAAGCAATACCGTAGCATCAGTAACAGCCACCTTACGGGCCGCGTCCACGGCGGCTAGTATCGGCTTGGACTGCCCGTAAATCGTGTCGAAAGAATATTTCTTTTCCAGTTGTTTTTCCAGTTGCAATACCCTTTTGGTTAAAGCCACTTTATCTGCGGCCCTGCTCAGCATGGGCAATATCTTGTTATTATCGTCTCCTTTGGTAATATAGTCAAATGCCCCGTTCTTAATGGCTTGTACGCCATCCGGGATATTTCCATAAGCTGTCAGCAGTATCACTTCAACGGTCTTATATTTTTCTTTGATGGTTTGCACCAGCTCCACACCGTTAGCATCCGGCAGCTTCACATCGCTGATCACGATATCAACAGGATCCGTTTCCAGCTTCTTTAAAGCCGTTTTGGCATTGGGAGCCTGCAGCACTTCAAAACCTTCAATACTTATAATTCGGGCTAAAAGCGTGCGAAGTTTCTCTTCGTCGTCTATGATCAATATTTTACTGGACATAATAGAGAGCACAAATATAGTTCAGGAACCAATGGCGATGTTGCAAGTTCAGGCAAAGTTTATAAAACACCCCTTAGCACCTCTCCTATCCCCATTTCTTCCTTAGCCATTTGCGAACCGGCTCATCATACCATTTTAAGCTGGCGTAAGCAAGAATAACACTGCCCACTAAGATCAGTATGGCATAAGGCCAGGCTTGCTCAATAGTGGTGCCTTTATTATCATTGATCCAGGCTACATAAAAATAGACGATCGGATAATGCACCAGGTAAAGGGGATAGGATATATCGCCCAGGAATTTGCATATCTTGTTTTCAGTTTTGCTGTGTAGAACACCACTGGCACCCATATAAACAATCAGCGGAAAAATAACGATAATACATACCGACTCATAAATACCATTCATCCAAAGATTATCGGCGCCACCAATACGCGGCATATACAATACCAACGCAACCAGCAGGCTGCACCATAAAAACGCATGTTTAATACGCGTGGGCTTAGCTACCCTTGATAGCAGCAAGCCCGCAAAGAAAGGGTATATCGTGCGCGTAATACCAATACGCATGTGTTCGCCATTCAATGTCCAGCCACCACTCAAATCCCCGTTAGGACTGGTGATTGCCAGATGCGCGAGCGCGGCAGCAGCGATCAGAAGCAAGATGCTTAAAGCCGTATTGGAGAACTTCCTGATACCGATAGCATAGAGGATATTAGCAATATACTCGAAGAACAATGACCAGCCTACGCTATTCAGCGGGTGCATTTCCTGCCATCCCCTGATATCCATCGATAAAGGAATAGGTAGGATAGTGTAACCGATCAGCATCACCACTAACATTTTCCATAGAGGAACATTATGAATGTCGGGCCAGATCGATGAATCGGTAAAATAGAACCCTATCGCGCCCAATGTCATCCCCAATACTACCATGGGTTGAAGCCGTTCAACACGTCGTTTCAGGAAAGAGCCAATGGTCATTTTATTCCAACGGTCGTCATAAGCATAGCCAATGACAAAACCAGATAACAAAAAGAAAAAGTCCACAGCCAGGTATCCATGGTTCACCAGGATATCGAGGTGGCTCGTTCCTAGTGGCTCAGCCAGGTGAAAAGTTACCACAATCATGGCCGCAACACCGCGTAAACCATCAAGTATAGGATAATGCGGCTTTGTAGAAAGGCTGTTATAATTCATTTGATCTTGCGATATAATACTTAGGGTTGAATATTAAAATGATTGAACAGATACAGCATTCGTTTTATGATCGTTTCTCAATCATTTTAATGAAAGGGTGAAAATAGGCAGATCACTCATTACACCTTGATCAAATCGTACCATAATAAGGTCAGATCGTCTCATTTTTATGGGTAAGTAAGCGGTCATCCGGTTGAAGCACCGCTTAAATTAAATGAGAACCGCATCTCTAATTGCGATCAATGGGGTGCGCGCGCGGGATAGGTTTTATTTGAATACTTATCGACTGACGCGATACACTATTGTTGAAAATAAAAGAAGAAATAGGCTGCCCCAATTTATGGATAAGGTTTATAAAGTGCCAAGCTCCCGTTGCATTTGGTTGGCGAGTTGCGTTGCAGTGGGTATATTTTGTAACCGCAATGCTTCAATGATTTGTTTTTGTTTTTCAACATCAACTATATCGGCTTTTGTATGTTTAACCGCAAGGCTGAAAAGTTCGCGCAACCAATCGTTTACAACGCAATCAATTACCAGGTGCACCCGGTCCGTATTCCCGTTATTGCTTACCTGGTGTGAGGTTGGCGTTGATGTACCAACATTCTCCCGGTTGCATATTCAGGCGATTATCCTCCACAGAGAAAGTAACATCGGGATTGGTGATTATTGGAAAGTGGAGTCGCGCTTCGCCGATTTCAAATGCCAGTTCATGATCGCGGTGGGGCTTAACACTGGCGCCCACTTTTAAATTCAAAAAGCGAACCGACTGCACCAGACAGCCGAAAGAACGGAGCAATGATCCAACAGATGGGAAATATTGCATATGTGCTGTATCAGCATAGCTTTGCTCACCCATAAGATCCGGGACAATAGGATCCTTTCCGCCTGGTGTCCGCAAGGGCAATACAGTCCATTCGCGCCGGTAATGTGAGGTATTGAAATGTGCCTTCCAGCCGGATGAATAGCCGGTCACGAAGGAGGCATAAGCGGTATTTGGGCAAACAGATCATTCGAACGAATTTAATGCTTTTTCAGTAGAAGGAGGATGGCCGGGTATCAGAGTTGCCTTATTACCTGTATGCTGTGGCCTATGCGCCCAATCAGAGATGCCTTTCGTTAGGATATACCGACAGATCGGCTTGTTTAGTTCTCCATCAACAGATACCGTTAAATTGATCCTGTCTTTGGGCTCCCTTCTATTCTGCGTGATGGCGCCAGATTAAGGCATATGCTGAAGTCTTCACAGATGTTTACTTGTCATTTTAAACAACTTCAAGAACTAGGGAGATAGAATCTCATAAGTGGAAATTACTGCCGCATGATCCGAAGGCCAGATATCATCTATATCGGGAGTCGTTCTTACAATTTTTGAAGCAAGGCATTTAATATATTTCCCCTTGTGATACAAAAAATCAATTCGGCAATTCGGCAACTGGCCATATATAGGCGACCAGGAGCCTTCAGGTCGCATTACTTCATCGGGATGCACTTCGCGAAAACCATCTTTATATCCCTCATCTAATAAGTAGCGAGAAACCGGAAACGCAACCGGACCGTATCCTGCGTGCAAAGGGGCCGCTTCCTTAGTCCAGTCCAGGTGGCTGCACGAATTAAAATCGCCCCCGATAATTACGGCCGTTTCATCATCCTTTACAAAAGGCTTTGTATCCTTTTCAATGATATTCCTGATATCTGCCAATGCATTCAGCGAATCCTGCACGATCCACTCATCCGGATTCAATCCTGTATTCCGATAAAGGGAAGTATACTCAGGGTTGGTGCTATATCGAAGCCAGGAGGAATTGACCAGCACTTCTTTCCCGCCAGGTAAGGTGATCATAACCGGGTTAGAATTAAACGGTTTCTTTGAGCGTGGAAGAGGGTTTATTTTATACCGGCTGAACACCGCCAGGTTATCTTTAGGGCCGGGCGTATACAAGAAATAACCCAGCGAATCGGCTATGCGCTGCTGAGCGCCGTAAGCTTCCTGCATTGTAATAATATCTGCGTTGCTTGCCTTCAATATTTCGATGACTTTATCTACTCCATTATTACCCAAATGAACCCCGCCATGCCATATATTCCACTGAAACACTTTTAGTATTGCCGGGCTTTTTTGCTGCTAGGGGTTACCTGCGGAACAATGATATCATTTGTTTGTTCCGGAGTATAATCAACCTTATTTATGCGAAATGATGGTACGGTTATTTTTATTTGCCCACCGGGAACCGCATCTCCTGAAATATCAACCGCTACAATAAAATAGTTAATGCCTGGTGATAAAAAAACCGGCTTTCCTGCGCCGGAGAAATTTAATAATGTACCTGTTGGAATACCGTTTCCCGACAGTTCTTTCCTTATGGTTGATGTGGCGGTTTGGCCGGCATAATACACCTGTACGCGTTCGATATCAGACAAATGGCTTACTCCTGAAAGATCCAGTTTTAATTCGCTAAGCCGTAAAGGCTTTTGCTGGCCGGTAATAGCTATCCGCAGTTTAAGTACCTGGAATCCTTTATGTCCCTGTTCACAATCCCACTCGTTATGAATAACGGTAGCATTCAATAATTGCTGAGGCTCCTTTCGACCGGAAAACTTTGTATTATTACTAACCATTGTATATGCCAGGGGAGCCGACGCTTTATAATTGCCTCTTCCATTTCTGAGATGATAGGGCTGCCAGCCTTTTCCTACCCAGTTTGCTCCAACACCATTTGTAAGATCATCAAAATTATAGTATGCCACCAGATCGTTTATATGAGGATGGGCGGATGTAAGCGTGCGATTCATCCAGTGCTTTAGCTCATGCTGCGATATAGCCCGCTTCCATATTCTCACTTCATCCATTAAGCCATCAAATGTCATTGATTCCTTTTCGTGCCCACCCAGCACACCAGGCAGAATGGAGAATCTTATTTGGTTCCGCGCTACTTCTGATCCATCCAGATAAAGTAAGGTGACAGTATCGTTGCAGGATAGGGCCACGTGGTGCCAGTTATTATCCAAAATAACTGGAGACCATAATCCGGCATGAGCATTTCCAACTGCCCCGTTTTTGATAGCCAAAGGTAAATTATCGGCAATGTTCAGGCTACTGTATTCGCCGCCGCCGAAAATAGCCTCCAGGCTTTTCCATGAAGTATCATTTCCTTTAATCCATGCCTCCAGTGTCCAGGAAGGTTGGATAACACCGATACCCGTGCAAACCCTATTATCCCGACCATCGAGACATAATGCCTGGTTATTGTGGCCAGCCTGGGAAAATAGTGGCAATCCTATTACCAGGGAAATAACAACAGTAATAATATACTTCATAATATCGGCCTTATCTACTAAAATAAGCTCGAACCTTGATACAATCATTCATAAAAATATCCTTCATAAAGATATTTTGAATGAACATTCAATTAATTAACATACTTGTTATTGCGCAAACGTTTGCACATAGAACCAATCGCTTTTACATGTCATAAAATGTTTTATTCGTCTCACCCAACCTTAACAACCAGCCTGTGCTTCAAACGAAGTGCAAATTGCTTCTGTTTTGTTGCAAGAACCAAGGGCATCCATACCCGATTGTTTTTTCCAGGAAGTGATTGCTAAAAAAGATTCTGGAACATTTAAAGGAAAGCAGTTCATCCCTCTTTATGAAACCCATCTTTAAAATAAAAGCTGATGTCTTCGGCAAAACAAGCCGTTTGACTTAAATGTAATTACGTCCTAAAGCTTAATATTTTATTTATGTTTAGTCAACAAAAAGTTACTCAACACAAGAAACACTATTTACTCTATCCATATTATCTTGTCAGGTTAAAAGGCAGTGTTGTTCCATGGTAATTCCCGGTGACGTTTAAGCGATAAAAGCAAATGCATTATCGTTAGTATAAACTGAAAAACCTATCTACTAATAATAAAAAAGCGCATCTGCGATGATGCGCTTAGTGACCCCGCAGGGACTCGAACCCTGGACCTACTGATTAAGAGTCAGTAGCTCTACCAACTGAGCTACGGAGTCGGTATTTTATTTAACGGCCGTATCCGCACCGAAAAATTGATTTTTTCTTTGGTTTCTCCGCAATTTAACATGGTTGCGCCATATTTAGGATCTTTGGCACCCAGGTATGGATTGATCACTTTTTCTTCGGCACTCAACCAGTTCCCGATTGTATTTTCGCCAAAAGCCATCGGGCATTCCTGCCAATACACGATACCCTGGTCGTATTTGATGGTGATCAGCAACATATGCAGGTTTTCAGAAAGATCCTGCAAAGCCCTTCTTTTCTCTTCCCAGGTGCTGCCTTGTTGGATCGCCGATAAACTATTTTTACTGTTATCCAGCGGGAATAAAGCCGTTTCGTAAATACTGGAGTCTTTTTCAGCTCTTCTACTTTAAATTCACCGATAGCTGCCTGTAAATCAGAGGCGGCTTTGTTAACAGCAGTTGAATCCCAGTTTACAAAAGCACCGGACAGCGCATAATAGCTGGTTAAAACAGCGGTTACGGATTGATTAAAAATATCGCTATGCGCACTCACCGAAAGGGATTTCGGCGCCTCTTTTTAGGTTCCTCCTTTTTAAAGGCATATTTATATACGAAAAACGCTGCTACCAGCACTAAAATAACCAAAAATAGTTTTTTCATGTAGGATTCTTTATTGCTTTTGGCCACATAGTATAAACGATAAAAATTATCATCACTGTGAAATAAATTAGCTCAATAATTTTTATGTTTATTTCATGATAAGGCTTAAGTTACTGCCTGCATTTGCTAATTTTGCAGGCTCAATTCATCAAAAATAGTAAAAATATAGATTATGCTGGCAGGCTTACAAAATGTGACGTTTGAATTTGGCGCAAGAGTAATTGTGAAAGATGCAACCTGGCACATTCAGCCCAATGAAAGAATAGGGCTAATAGGTTATAACGGAACGGGAAAATCAACCTTATTGAAGCTGCTTACGGGGGCTTCACCCCGTCGAAGGGTACGGTAGAAAAAAGCCGCGACACCAGCATCGGCTACTTACACCAGGATCTTTTAAGCTTTGATACCAATGAATCGATCCTCCAGGTGGCGTTGGGCGCCTTTGAAAGAGTGATTCAGCTGGAAAAGGAAATTGAGGAACTGGGCAAGGAGCTGGAGCGCACCGGTGATGAAAAAACATTGCACGAGTACTCCGATAAGCTACATGAGATGGATACATTAGACGGATACAATATTCATCATACTACCGAGGAAATATTACAGGGCCTTGGATTTACGAATGCAGACCTGCAAAGACCCTATAAAGAATTTAGCGGGGATGGCGGATGCGCGTATTGTTAGCAAAGATGATATTGGCTAAACCAGATTTATTGCTGCTGGATGAGCCTACCAATCACCTTGATCTTCCTTCTATCGAATGGCTGGAAAAATACCTGCAACATTACCAGGGCGCCGTAGTAATCGTTAGCCACGATAAATACTTCCTGAACCGGATGGTTACCAAGATCATCGAACTGTATCAAAAAGAGCTGCATGTTTATAATGGCAACTACGAATTCTACGAAACGGAAAAGGAAGTGCGGGTAGAAATGCAGCAAAAGGCTTTTGAAAATCAACAGGATTATATCAGGCAGAATGAACGGTTAGTGGAGCGCTTCCGCGCTAAAGCCAGCAAGGCTGCCATGGCACAGAGCATTATGAAAAAGCTGGACAAGCTGGACCGGATTGAAGATGTAAGTGTGGAGAGACCCAATATCAGGATCAATTTCAGGGTGGATAAAACACCAGGAAAAGTACTGGTAGAATTGGATGATATCTCCAAATCGTTTGGAGAACATACCATACTCGATCATGCCAAGGCAGAAATTGAGCGCGGTGACAAGATCGCTTTGATCGGTGCGAACGGAAAAGGAAAATCGACCCTTTTAAGAATTATTGCCGGTATTGAACCTATAGAAGGGGACCGTAAATGGGGACACAATGTAGAGGAAAGCTTTTATGCACAACACCAGCTGGAATCGCTGAACCTTAACAATACCATTTTGGATGAAATGCGCAGTTGCGGCGCTCAGATGACGGATGCCGAATTGAGAACGCTGTTAGGATGTTTCCTATTTAGTGGAGATGATGCCGATAAAAAGATCAAAGTATTGAGCGGTGGAGAAAAAGCCCGTGTAGCATTGGCTAAAACAATGATCAGTAAGGCCAACTTCCTGATGCTGGATGAGCCTACGAACCACCTGGATATGCATAGCTGCGACCTGCTGATCGATGCTTTAAAAAAGTACGAAGGCAGCCTGGTGATCGTGAGTCACGATCGTCACTTTATTTCTAAAACTGCTAATAAGATCTGGGAAATCGTCGACCACCAGATCAAGGAATTTAAAGGCGGATATGACGAATGGGTAGCATGGAACGAGAGAATGGCCGCACAGGCGAAACAGCTAGCCGCATCGAAGAAAGATGAGCAAAAGGCCAATACGGCACCTGCCCCTGCACCGGTTGTTAAAGAGAAACCGGTAGAAGCTGCTTCAAAAAACCAGGCTATTAATAAAGAGCAGAAAAAGAACTGCAAAAACAACAGCGCCAGTTTCAGCAGGCAGAAGAAACATTGAATAAAAACAAGGCCTTATTAAAAACCCTGGAAGCAAAATTGGGAGACCCGGCGATTTATGCGGATAAGGATAAGTTTAGAGAAACAGAACAGGCTTATAAAAAAGCGGCGGACGAAAACAAACAACTCGAAAAAAATTACGAAGAAGTATTTACACTATTGATGGAACTGGAAGAGAAAGCAGGGTAATTTCCCTGCTTTCCTCAATGTCTCATTCCCTTTGCAATTTTAAAAAGGTGCAGTACATAAGGGAATAAGGCATCCATGGTTTCTTCTGCGCCACGGGTAGAGCCGGGAAGTGTGATCACCAATGAATCGCCTATGAAACCAGCCACCCCTCTCGATAGCATCGCATAAGGCGTTCTTTGCTGACCATAGCTACGGGCGGCTTCCATAATACCCGGTATTTCTCTATCCAATAAGGGCTTTATCGCATCGGGTGTTACATCCCGGGACTTAGCCCCGTGCCCCCGTAAATAAAATCAACTGATAGCCTTCGCCTGCCAACGACTGGGCTCTTTGCGCAATCAACTCTTTTTCATCTGCAATGATTTCATAGGCTGTTGCAGTGATATTATTTTGTTGCAGCTTTTTTAAAATCGCCCTTCCACTTTTATCTTCTTTGTCACCCGGCCACGCTATCAGAACAAACGACCACCGCAGATTTTATAAACCCTGCATCATCTTTAAAATCTGACTTCCCACCCTTTTTTCTTCCAGCCGGATATTGGAGATCGACACTTCTTTATCAACCGGCTTGAGCATATCATACATAGTTAAAGCCGTAATAGCCGCGCCATGCATGGCTTCCACTTCTACACCGGTTTTATAAATCGTATGCACTGTAACGCTTATAACAATATCCAATCCGTATATCCTATGGTTAATTGCCGCATACTCCACCGGTAAGGGATGACAGTCGGGGATAACATCGCTGGTTTTTTTATAGCCAGCAGGCCTGCAGCACGAGAGAATTCAAAGACATCTCCTTTCGGAATCGCCCGGTTATTAATAGCATCAATAGTCTCCTGCTTCGACACTGTTAATGTGGCTATCGCAACCGCTCTCCTTAAACTGTTTGATTTAAAAGTAATATCAACCATATTGAAATATTAGATCACAAATTTATATCGACACTACTAGCTTCTAATGAACGAAACCATACACATTCATCTTTCTATCCACCATTACCTGTCCCCTGCCAACTCTCCTCCCGGTCATCTATCAACCATCAACTACCCTTCCTTATTCACTTTCCATTGGTGCGTTTCATCGTCAAACACCTCTTTCCCCCAAACAGGTAATTCGTTTTTAATCAGCTCTACCAGTTCGGCACAGGCATCAATAGCGGCCCTCCGATGCGGAGCCGATGTGAATACAAAAAGGCATAATTCACCAGCCTTTACCTCTCCCAGGCTATGATGCACATGCATACAGGTTAGCGCATACTTTTCAAAAATAGCCTCGCGTATCTCCTGCATTTTTTGCAGCGCCAGTTCCTGATAGCTGGTATATTCAATTGCTGATACTATTCGATCGTTAACAATATCTGCTCTTACCTGCCCTAGAAAAATATCGTGCGCGCCAATACTGGTTTTAGCAGCATGCTTTTGAATACTGTCTGCTATGAAGGCTGTGCTTATAGGCCCTTCAACAAAAATATTTTTCACTTTTTTTCGCTCATAATAAAGACGACTGTGTTTGCTGCCAGTTATTGATACCGCCCTTCAGGCTGTACACGTTTAATTGATCATCCAGCCTGTTCAATAATTGCACAGCTTTCATACTACGCTTACCTGAAGCACAAAATAAAACAATGTTATGCTGCTTTAGCTCTTCTACTCTGTCTTCCAGTTCAGCCAAAGGAATATTAATATGTGAAAATCCTTTTAACAGCGGCTGTTCTCCGGCATTACGTACATCTACAAACACAGTATCCTTTCGCTGCCACCATGCTGTAAAAACAGAAGGCTCTATCTCGAATACATTTCCTGTTGTACAACCCTCATCATATTCGAAATCATAAAGCTCATTAGCTGTATCCGGCAGCAACTGGTCTACTTCCGTATCAGGAACTATAACAAACTTATGCACCTGCTGGCTTAGCATGTCATAAGTAAGCAGCTCTCCCGCGCAAACCGTCCCGACCCCTGTTATCATCTTCACTACTTCTGCCGCCATCATGGTTCCGATAATTGCAGGCAAAACGCCTATTACACCGGCCTCATTACAATTGAACACTTCATCGTTTGCCGGTTGCTGTGCAAAAACGTCCCTGTAATGAACTGCGCGGGTTTGCCCTTCGGCGACACGCCAGTTAAATACAGACAACTGGCCCTGGTATTGCGCAATAGCGCCATATACAAAAGGCTTACCCAGCATTACGCAGACATCGTTAACAAGATAGCGCGTAGGAAAATTATCGGAGCCATCTACTATCATATCATAATCCGCAATAATGCCAGGAGCGTTTTTGTTAGTAAGCCGCTCCCCATATTGCGTGATCCGAATGTCCGGGTTTAGCTTCGACAGGTGTTCAGCCGCCACATTTGCTTTGGGTTTGCCTATATCACCTGTTTCGTACAAAACCTGCCGGTGCAGATTAGACAAACCAACGACGTCATCATCCACAATACCTATCGTTCCCACGCCGGCACCACACAGATACTGTAAAACCGGACAACCTAGTCCTCCCGCCCCTACCACCAATACACGCGCTGCCTGCAGCTTTTGTTGTGCCGGCATTCCAAAGTCCTTTAAAATAAGCTGTCTTTGATACCTGTTGTAAAATTCCTGTTGATTCATAACCTATCCGCCTGAAAAAGGAGGTAAAAAAGCGATCACATCTCCGTCGGCCAAACTTATGTCTTCTTTTATAATTTTCTGATTGACGGATAATGCATATTTCCTGTCTTTCAATAAAGGAAATTGCGTCCAAAGCTCCTGCTCCAACCCGCGTAATGTACCAGTTGCAGCTACGTCCACGCCTACTGCATTTCCTGCTATCTCAGTAAGCTGCCCAAAAAACAAAACCTGTATCGCCATGTGCAAATTTAATGAACCCTTTTGATGACCATTTTCTTTAAACCCTTTACATATCTTCTGCCGGTTGCATGATCGGTCGTTGATAGCAAAGCTATCCTGTTTGGCATTTGTACACCCGCCTGCCCATCGTAGCCCTCCACCAGGTAAACCTCATCTCCCACACTTGTATTGAACAACTCGTTCCACGAGAACACCACCTTATCGCCATCGCTGGCCTCAGCAACCAGATAACATTCGCTTAACTGCTTAGGTCCGGGGCTCTTAATTTCCACGCTCTCTAATACATCTTTCAGCAAAACCAATTTAAGGTCTTTCAATAGAGACCGGGGCTCTTTAAGATGATTGGTTATACGAAAACTATCCTTTAAATGGGTTCCATATTTGCTCAGATCCATCAGCGAAACAGTTACACTTTTTGCAACTTCGCCTTCAATTACAAAATGATCCGTGGGGTCAATCTTTTTTGCGAAAAAGCCTGTACTGAAATCAACACCCCGAAAAAGATCAATAAAATCAAACGCATCAATTCTTATTTATTTTAGTTAAACAAACAACAGTTTAAAAGCAGCCATTAATAAAACCAGAAAGTATATACTTTAACGCGTTCTGCCTGAATTTAAGCGCGCCGAAATAAGCCCCCAACAAACCACCGGCAAAGGCCACTATCACATATACATACATATCTGTTGTAAAATGTATTCCCCGCGTAAATTGCCCCGCCAATCCTGCAGCTGAGTTAACAAAAATGAATATGGCACTGATGGCTGCGGATTCTTTCATATTGGTCCAACGCAATAATAGCAGCACGGGAGATAGTATAATACCACCTCCAATACCAATAAGGCCGGACAAAAATCCAATAGCGGCGCCAATTAAAACGGCCAGTCCTAATTGATGTTTCTTGTTTTCATCGAACTTTAGTTTGCTGAAAAATAAAAACCGGGCAATAGGTATCAGCAATAAAAGTCCTAATATCTTTTTATAAAAAGCAGCATCTACAATTATCAACCCTCCTAAAAATGCAAAGGGTATAGACGCCAGCGCCAAGGGCAAAAACAGCTTCATTTTAAAATAGCCTCCCCGATAAAACTGCATAAAGGACACTAGCGACACAAACAAATTGAGCAATAATGCTGTTGGTTTCATCACTTCAGCAGCTACACCAAAAATGGCCATTAAAGCCAGGTAACCACTGGCTCCGCCATGCCCCTATTGAAGCATACAAGAATGCTACAATAAATAAACTTACATAAAACAAATACATTAAATCCATGACACTAATTATAACAAATGAACAACAACCTCTTCTCCATTTTCATACAAACGCGCCTCAACACCCAACTCTACGAGGCAATTGGCATGTGCAAAGGAACTTAGCCGGTAAGATTCCTGACCATCTAATATTCTTACGCCCCTACCATCAAACCAGCCTTTCAAAAAATGAGTAAGTGCATGTTGTTTAGTATAACTATTTGCCAAAGGCAGGTTTAGCCTTTTTAGACTCAAAGGTCTTTGTGTAAGTTGCTCTAAAGCAGGTAACACATACATATAAAAACAGGTCAGTACCGATGAAGGATTCCCGGAAGCCCATCACTATTTTACGGTCTTTTTTCCCGAAGAACAATGGTTTACCTGGCCTCTGTTTTATCTTATGAAAGACCGTATCCACATTGCAATCCCCGCTGCCTTTACTACAAAATCATAGTCACCCACACTTACTCCTCCTGTGAGTAAAACCAGATCAGACGCTTCCAGCGCAGCGTGCAGGGTTGTGGTCAACTCCAGCAAATCATCTTTCACTTTATAAACCTGAACGGGCATTAGTCCTGCCTGTTGCAAAACCGCTAAAAGCGTGTAAGAGTTAGACTCATATACCTGCCCGTAACTCAGTGGCTCGCCCGGCTCCTGCAATTCATCTCCTGTAACAATAATTGTAATCGCCGGATCGGGATACACGCTTAACTTGCTAACGCCCATGCCTGCCAAAAATCCAATGGAGCCCGGGGTTAGTTGTGTATTGATTTTTAATGCCAGATCACCTTTTCGTATCTCAGAACCTGCTGACCTCACATTAGCGCCACTAAGCAGCCTCTCCTCTTCGATCAACAATTCGTGAGCAGCTGCCCTTGTTTTCTCTTGCATGATAACAGTATCAGCTCCTGAGGGAATGGGGGCGCCAGTGAAGATCCGGATCGCTTCACCTTTTGCTACAGACTTCTGTTTAGCGGCACCGGCTGGCATTTCTCCGTTTATTGTCAGTGGTATGCCATAGCTCCAGTCATCAAAACAAAAGGCATAGCCATCCATAGCTGATTGAGCAAAAGCGGGCACATCTGCTTCCGCATGGATATCCTCGGCCAACACTTTCCCCAGTGCATCTTTTAACGGAACCCATACCGGGGCCAAACGAATGGTATTTGCCGCCACCAATTGCCGGGCAGTTTCCACGCTAATCATTACTTCTATTTATATCTTGATTTAATCTGTAGTCTAGCCTCCGATGGCGATCATACTCCTGTTAAAAACCTCATCAGCTTTCAGGGTTTCAAAATTCTTATTGAACTGACCGCCCAGCTCCATTGCTTTTGCAGCTATATTATTTTTTATGAGCCGTTCCAGATCTGCACCAGTTCTCAGGGCCGATAATACATCTGTTTCATCCTGTGCAAACAGGCAGTTTTTCAATTTTCCGTCGGCTGTAAGCCTTATGCGGTTACAGCTGCTGCAAAAAGGCGCACTCATAGTACTGATGACAGAAAAGGTACCCTTATGCCCGGGCACTATATAAGCTTTTGCGGTCTCATGTACGCCTGCTTTCAAAGGAAGAAAAGAATATCTGTCCGAAATGCGCTCCAGCATTTGCTGCCAGGTAAACACCTTATTGCCGGTCCAGCGATTACCTGCAAAGGGCATAAACTCGATAAAACGTACGTGTACCGGAACCTCTTTTGTCCATGCTACAAAATCAAGCAGTTCGTTATCGTTTAACCCAGCCATTACCACAACATTGATCTTAACATGCATACCGATGTCTAACATCAGCCCTATATTATCCATTACCCGGTGAAAGCTATCCCGGCGGGTGATCATTTGAAATTTTTCAGCCTGCAATGTGTCCAGGCTGATATTAATCGAATTGATTCCCGACTCTTTGAAAACATCAATAAAATCATGTAACCGAACACCGTTGGTTGTAAGCGACAGCTTTACGGGGAGCTTCGACAAAGCGCTGATAATAGCTCCGGCATCTTTCCTAACCAAAGGTTCACCTCCTGTTAAACGGATCTTGTTCACACCCAGCCCTACAAATATTTTTGCCAACCGCTCAATTTCATCTGCCTGCATTAAAGCGGCCTGGGGCGTAAAAGCATAGTCCTCCTCGGGCATACAGTAAAAGCAACGAAAATTGCAATTATCCGTAAGAGAAATACGCAAATAATTATGAACACGATTGTATCGATCAATAAGCATTATTAAAATAAATAAGGTTGTCGCTGCATTACTTTTAACTCATCACCTATTCTTAAAATCCCCTCGCCCTTATATAAAATATTCTGACCAAAATAAAGTTTATTATTAAGCTGTCTGTATTTATTCAGTGTCCGCAAAGGCTCCTTTCCTTTAAGACCGGTTTCCTGGTCAATAGTTGTCACCACACATCTTGCGCAGGGCTTCACCGCCGAAAAACTGACACTATTGATTACAACTTCTTTCATCGTATCTTCTTCAAAGGCAGCACCTCCTGAAAAAACAATATTGGGTCTAAACCGGTTCATGGGCAACCATTGATCCAGCCTGTTGTTCAAATCATTTAAAGAGGACTGTCCTATCATTAAAACAGGAAAGCCATCAGAGAACGCCGCAATCTCCTGGTGACGGGCATATATGGGGTCTACTTTTCGCTCCACTTTATCGGGCATATACACCAGGCGGCAGTTTCTATCCAGCTTCTTGCTGAACCAATCATTAATGGGCCCATTCATTAATAAGCCTTCACTTGCATCATCGAAAAGGATCACATCAACCCGATCTCCTTCAGACGGGTAAAGGTCTAATTGCAATAGGCTGGCACTATCTCCTTTTTCAAAAACAATTAATTGGTTACCACAAATAACCGTATGCAACAAGGCCATCTTTGCCAGTTCGCGCTGCGATATAAACCGGTTATTATCATCAATCAATACAAATCGCCGGTCGTTCTTTAATCCCCTGTCTGTGAGCTCCACTTCGTCGAGCAAAATGCCGCCCAATGATTTAATAGGGTATACATATAAATGACTTACCGATAGCATGATATGAAAGTACAATTTTCTTGTTTACAGGACTGGCTTTGTTTTAAAGAATAACTAATTTTATCACACACTAATAATGAACCAATCATGACAGGCATTATACTTTGTGGAGGATTAAGCACTCGAATGGGCAGTGACAAAGGGCTGATAAAAACAGAAGTAACGAACTGGGCTACGGATGCAGCCAGGAAATTACAAGACCTTGGCATGCTTGTAAAAGCTTCAATCAACACTTTACAGGAGCATCATTATACTAATGGCCTGCCTGGAGTTGATTTAATAACTGACAATATAACACTTCCCGTAAAAGGACCATTACTGGGACTTTTAAGTGCTCATATTGCTAACCCAACAGAAGACCTGTTCGTGTTAGCCTGTGATATGCCTTTAATGGAAACAACTTTACTCAAAGAACTTTACAACCTATACCAGAAAACGGATGCGGAGGCTTTCATTTTTACCAACGAAGGCGAAGCAGAACCCTTATGCGCTATATACACTTCAGCCGCCCTTCAAAAAATAATGACGATGCTGCAGGAAGGGCAACTTACAAGGTTCAGTATGAAATTCACACTGGACAACCTCCGGTTGGCTACACTGCCCCTAAAAGAGGATCAAAAGAAATACTTCCGGAACTTCAATGCACATGCTGATTTGAATGGATTGTAGATCATGGCTCATAGAGTACATCTATTGACTATTGACTATTGACCATTCACAGCTCCTCCGCCACTTCCAACGAAACCCGTTTAAAATCTTTTTTGGCGCTTCACAAACAGGGCAACAATAGCTATCCGGTACTTCCCTAAAGATCGTACCCCGTTCAATTCCCTGATCTGTGTCGCCATACACACTATCATAAACACTCAGGCAATGCGTGCATTGAAACAGTGCCGCCCCGGATCCTTTTTTAAAAGGTTGCTAGCTGGCAAAGGTTCGGGTATAACAAGCTGCTGCCCTGCCTTCTGTTTGTAATACCACAAAACCGACCGCTGTAACTCAGATGCCAGGTACCACCGTGGAATATTGCTGACAAACACCGTCTCGGTTCGTTCATTGGGATTAAAATCTTTTGCGCACAATATATCATATACGTGGATAAACCCTCTTCCAAACAAGCGCAACAGTGATTTCCTCCGGATAAGGACACTACTGAATATTTCGCTTCCTTTTCTTGTTTTAATACCAATACAAATCCCAAAAGTACGGGCATCCATTGCGTTCAATTGACGAACTAAATGCGCCTTCAACCTTTTGGCACTATAATCATTATCTTCTACCTGGAAATTGAGCTCATTGGCAGCGTGGCGCATATTGATCTTATGCTTATCCAGCAAATCACTCCACCAATGTTTGTCCTTTTCTTCAATTCCCTTTATAATAATAGACTTCCAGGGGTTGAGCAAAGCTGACCGATTTTGGTGCTTAAACACAGCTGGCAAAGCTCTTTCAAGAAAGCGATAGAGAACATCTCATTACGCCTATATACGCCCAACCAATATTTATTGTTGTGCCGGTTAAAGCCTTCATAATAAGGCAGGTTAAAGGAGGGCAAACTCATACGCTCAGTAACCGCCTGGGTAATATAGCTACCCTTTTTAATAATATCAAACAAAGCGTCTCCCTCTATTGATGGGTTATTTAAAAATGCCCGGGTATCACTAAGAATAATGGCTTCTATATCGCGGGAAAGTCTTGCCACATCATTCGTGTAGACCATTTCGTTCCACTCAAAGACGGTATTGGTTTTGGGGAAACGAATAAACAGGTGCCAGAAATGAGGATTCCCTTTTGATGCCACCCAGTTAATATTCCCGGTGAGCAAAGGTGTAAAACTCTGATTACTATCTGACACATTGATCTTTAACCGGGGACGATGATCCAATTCGTCTAATATATCCTTATACACACCTTCGCTCAGCCAGCTATTGTTAATAAAAACCTCTTCCGCCGGATAAGAGCTTACTATATTCGGATGTTCATCTTTATCTACTTCGCAGGCAATACCAGATTGCATCAAACCTTCTGCTATTATTCCCACCAGGTTCTCCTCCACATCAATCAGCAGTTGCTGCCGTAAACCAAAGCCCACCTGCTTCACAGCCGCTTTAGAAGCCACATTGAGAATCTCCAGCAACTCACCGGGAGAAACGATTCCACCTTTGCAATTGACTTTTATGGTATAATAGCCTTTCATTATGCGCTTATTTGCCGGGGTTCCTTATTTTCAACAGGAGAAAGTTCCAATGTCTTTTCCAGGATGGCTTTCACTTCGGGGCGGCAGCTACCGCACCCCATACCAGCGCCGCTTAACTGGCATAGCTGCAAATGATCCTTACAACCTTCCTGTATTTTATTCAGCAGGTTGCCTTCTCCTACATTATTACAACTGCATACCAGTTTACCAATAACCGGCTCCGCTGCTTTTCCCGAACGAAGTAACTGCAGTCGCTTTTCGCTTAACTCTATACAATTTTCGATCAGACTGCGATACTCCAAAAATTCATTCTTGTCTCCTATTAATATGGCGCCAATCAAACGGTCATTATGAATAATACATTTTTTATAGTACCGTTTGGCCTTATCGATAAAAACTACTTCTTCATAAGCCGGATCATCCGGACATTCTACTTCGCCTAAAGAGCAAAGATCTGTTCCATGAATTTTGAGGATATTCATCAATAAAGATCCCTGGTAGAACTGAGCTATATCACCATTCATATACCGGGCTACTATTTCTGCCTGCTGCTCGGCTGCTGCAGTAATACCGTATAGTGAGCCTTTAAACTCCGCAATCTCTCCTATTGCGAAAACAGAAGGATCATTGGTTTGCAGGTAATCATTCACCACCACACCCCGCTTGCATTCCAAACCGCTCTCTCTTGCTATTTCAATATTAGGAGTAGTACCAATGGCAATCACCACCGTGGTGCAATGAATCGTTAACCCACTCTTAAGCTTAATACCCGTTATCGCGGCTGTACCCAGGAAACGTTCTATCTCATCATTATAATACACATCAACGCCCTTGTCGGCCAACTCTTCCTGGAGCAACTGACTACCTAAGGGGTCTAATTGCCGGTTCATTAAACGAGAGGTCCGTTGAATCACAGTGGACTCAACATTGATCTCCCTTAAAGATGCCGCCAACTCAATACCTAAAAGCCCACCACCCACAATTACCACTCTCCCGGGTGTTTCCCGGTATGTTCTAAAAACCGATCAGCATCATAACGGTTACGCATAGTGAAAATACCTTTCATGGCTGGCACATCGCGCAACATAGCGGAGCGGCTGCCGGTAGCCAGGACCAATATATCATAAGCGTGTATTTGTCCATTGCTGTCGGTTACTGTTTTATCCACTCTATTTATAAAGGTTACACTAACACCCCGGTGCAATTTTACATTATAAGCATATTCTTCTGCATCGGTCATTTTAACCAGGTTATCCCATTGCAATGTTCCCGTAATATAATCAGGCAATAACACCCTGTTATAAAACGGGAATGCCTCTTTACTGAAAACTACGATCTCATCATCTGCATTAATATTCCGATAAGATTTTACAAAGCCACAAGCGCCAGCGCCTGCACCTACTACTATTATTTTTTGTTTCGGCTTCTTATAAAGGCTCACCTCCACAGCCGTAAACTTAAAATCCGGCTCCTTACTCTTTGGATCGAGCAGGTTATTGGTAACATTGTTAGCCCGGTTGAGATCACTATTCAATATCTTACCCCAATGCATGGGTAAAAACACTACTCCCTTCTTGATATCCTCAGAAAGCTTTGCTTTTACCTGCACTTCACCACGAAGACTTTTTACAACAACCAGGGCATGTTCCTTAATACCCCTTTCCAAAGCATCATCGGGATGTATTTCCAGGAAGACTGATGAAATATGCTGCTTGAGCTTATTCACTTTCCCGGTCTTACTCATCGTATGCCACTGATCCCGTATACGACCTGTAGTTAGTATCAATGGAAAATCAGAATTTAAAACCTCTGACTTATTGGCATCGTCGAACGAATGAATGATAGCCTTTTTACTCGCTGTATAAAACTGATGATCAGCAAACAGCCTCTTAGTCCCCAGCGACGCTTCATCTCCCTCGCGGGCATTGGCATGAATAGCTGTGTAAGGCCATTGTACGGTTAGCTTTTCTTTCAGGATGCTGTAATTCAGCGAACTCATATCTACATTCGTGCCACGGGTTAGTGCGGCATGTTCTGCAAAAATCTCAGCAGCATCATTATAATCAAAACCGCTAAAGCCCATTTTTTGCGCAAACCGGCAAATGATCTCGGCATCAGGTAGCGCTTCACCCGGGCCATTGGTGATCTTATTGAGGTAACTCACCCGGCGCTCGGCATTGGTCATCGTTCCTTCTTTTTCAGTCCAGGCGGCAGCGGGCAAAATAACATCGGCGTACTGCAATGTCTCCGGTTTATTGCTTACTTCCTGAACTACCACAAATTTCGCTTTCTTTAATGCTGCTTCTGCTTTTCTTGCATCGGGTAAACTAATCAGCGGATTGGTACATAGTATCCATATCGCTTTCAATCGCCCTTCATCCAACGCTTCAAACATTTCGGTAGCCGTAAGGCCCGGTTTTGCCGGTATCCGGCCTTTAGGCACTCCCAGAAAGCTTCTACTTCGGCTCTGTGCTGTTCATTCGTCAAATCGCGATGTGCCGGCAACAGGTTCGACAATCCGCCGACTTCTCTCCCTCCCATAGCATTGGGCTGACCGGTAAGAGACAGCGGTCCCGATCCCGGCTTTCCGACGTGACCGGTGATTAGGTTCAGATTGATCAGGGAAAGGTTTTTGTTTACCCCCACTACGCTCTGGTTCAACCCCATCGTCCACATGGTTATAAAACCTTTGGCGTTACCAATGTAAGATGCTGTTTCCCATATCAGCGACTCCTCTACCCCGCAGATAGAAGCCGCTTCGGCTACCGTTCTTGCAAAAACGATATCCCTGTATTTTTCAAACCCTTCCGTATGATGCTTAATAAATTCAGCCTCTACATCACCATTTTCTATCAAAGCCCTGCCAATAGCATGATGCAGTGTAATATCTGTCCCCGGATTTAATTGAAGGTGAACGTTTGCGATAGAGCAGGTTTGCGTTTTACGCGGATCGCTTACAATAATTTTAAGCTGCGGACTCTTTTCACGGGCAGCTTCAACCCTGCGCCATAATATCGGATGGCACCATGCAGGGTTGGCTCCCGCCACAAAAATAACATCGGCTACATCCAGGTCATCATAGCTCACCGGCACGCTGTCTTCCCCCAGGCTCATCTTGTATCCCACCACCGCACTGCTCATGCACAACCTGGAATTGGTATCAATATTATTGCTGCCAATAAATCCTTTGATGAGTTTATTGACCACATAATATTCCTCGGTCAGGCATTGTCCGGAAGCATAAAAAGCTACTGAATCCGGACCATACTTTTCTATAAAGGTTTTAAATACGGCCGCAGTACGTTCCAAGGCCGCGTCCCAGGATACCCGCTGCCGGGGCTGGTTACGACCATAACGCATTTCAGGATAGAACAACCTGTCGCTGGCATCATTCACGGTGTAATGCAGGTTCATGCCCTTGCTACATAACATGCCCTTATTTACAGGATGTTTTTCATTGCCGCTTACCATTAACCGCCCCAGCTTATCCTTCGCCACTTCAATACCACAGCCCACTCCGCAATAACAACAGGTGGTCGTATTTTTATTATGGTCAGGAAAATAAGCGGGAGGATTGTTCATTATATTTCTCTGTTTAAAACAAGCAATCGTCAGAGGTCATTGATATAAGAGTAGCTGCTATGCTATAGGTTCTAATGCAACCACAGGCTCATTAACTGGTTTCACCTTCGCAAAACGGGTTAACAAAACAATAAGGGATACCAGCACTACGATAACACCGATATAACTAAAAGCCTGGGCATATGTAATAGACGGACTTTTAAATAAAAAACCAAATAGCATACCACCCAGGTTGCCACCGCGCCAACCACACCACTTACAAGCCCTACATTTTTTTCGTTAATAAAAGGAGTAATGGCATAGGTAGCACCATTCGCCATTTTCAGAAAAAGTGCGAAAGACAGCATAGAGATAATCGCTAATGGTAAAGAACCGGCCCTTGCGAACAATATCAGCCCGATCCCCTCCAGCAATAAAACCCCGGCGAGCAAAATACCTTTTCCGCGCATGCCATAAGCTTTTCCTATCCTGTCAGCAAATATGCCGCCGAGGGCCCGCGCAAATAAATTCATCAATCCAAATACACCGGCCCAAAAACCGGCAGTACTTTGGTCCAGCTTGTACTCCTGCACAAAATGTAAAGCTGCTATATTATCAAATGTAATCTCCATGCCAAAGCACATAGCATAAGCCAGTGTCAAAGCCCATATTCTCCAGTCCTTTAAAACACTGTAATCTGTTTTACCTTTTTCTTTTACTCTTTCTATTTCGTCGAAATTACCCTCGGGCGTGTCTTTGGTATATTTAAAATAAAGAAATGCCGCAATCAACATCATCAGGCCAGGAAAGATCATGGCCTTGCGCCAGGCTTCATCACTGGTATAACCAGCCGCAACAATAGCTGCAAATATTAATGGCATTACGATATTGGTTACGCCACCACCGAGGTTACCCCAGCCGCCGGCAACCGCATTGGCTGTTCCTTTAATGTTAGATGCAAACATCATAGATGTGTGAAACTGTGTAATAACGAAGGATGCGCCAATAATGCTGATAGCAAGGCGAAATAACAGGAAGCTGGTATAACTCTCTGCCAACCCCACGCACATCACAGGTATTGCTCCAATCAGCAATAAAGCAGTATATGTTTTTCTCGGGCCCCAGGTATCGCATAAGCGACCAATCAATAACCTTGCAACAATGGTCCCGGATACTGAAGCGATAACAATATTACCAATTTGCGACTTATCAAGATGCAGGCTTTCTTTGATTGTCGGCATCAGAGGCGCCAGGCCAAACCAACCGAAAAAACAAACAAAAAAAGTAAACCAGGTTATATGAAAAGTACGCATTTGTATTCCCTTAAAGGAAAACACGTTCAACTTACTAAGTGGCTTTGTATTGATAGAGCTCATAATAGATCGGTTTATAAATTATATAGATGAATAGCGTTAAGAGGTTGTATTTAGAACCGGTAGCCGGCGCCCACACCTATATTCCATCGCCCATCAGCAGCAGCTGTTTTTGCGTTATAATATACCGGTACCTGCAAGGCCAGGTGCTTATACGCAAAGCTTACACCAGCACCCAGGTTGGGTGTAACCGGTGAATTCTTTTTTGCGCCGACAGCGACTTTATCTTCTTTGATCCGAAGTGAGGGTAACATACCCAGTGTTATTACATAAGGCTTGTTGACAAATTTGATACAAGGTCCGCCGAAGTTGATGAAAGCGCCTTTATCAACATAGCCGGCGATCACCATACCATCCCAGGCTACGAGTACTGGTTTAGGAGCAGGTGTTTGCGCCCAACCAGCGTTAGAAAGGATTAGGGACGATACCAGCGTGATTAATGGTTTAAATAGTTTTCTCATTTGCTTTGGGTTTAGGTATTGGGAGAAATTGTGTCGTGCTGATATTCGCTGGCAACAAGCTGATCGATACCTGTTACATTGATGTACACTTCGCCCTCTGCTACGCGCACATCATAAATATTGATATTACTGCAGGCCTCATCATTAAGACAATGCCCGTCTTTTAAGGAAAAAGTTTTTTATGGAAGGGACAAGCCACTTTAGGCTCTCCCTGCTGGGAACCCAGCATGCCACGGCTTAACGCCATTTGTTGTTTGTGCGGACATAAATTTTGAGAAGCGTACCACTCATTTCGATGGGTGAAATAGTACAGTGCTATCTGATGCTCGCCGTATTTTACACATACACCACCATTATGCGGCATATCCTGCACACTGCATACGTGAAACCAGTTTTGATTGGACATAGATGAATAGTTTTAGAGATAGTTGTTAATGAAAAAGGAAGTGATGCTTTTGTAACGATTACCAGGTTGCAGCCTTTTTCTGATCCCGCATGGCCTCAAATTGTATAGTAGGATCTTTTTCTTTGGGTGCATTAATGAAATGAGTAAACTGGCTTCTAAGCTCAGGTGTTTCCACCACGTTCTTCCATTCGCATTGATAAGCATCTACCAACAGCTGCATTTCCCGCTCGAGCTCTTGGCCAATACCTAAGCTATCATGCACCACCACGCTACGGAGATAGTCGATACCACCTTCCATTTTATTCAACCAGGTAGCAGTGCGGGTAAGAGGGTCTGCCGTTTTAATATAAAACATCAGGAAGCGATCGATGTATCGGATGCAGGTTTCCGAATCAAGGTCGGTAGCCAGTATTAAAGCATGTTGTGGCTTGGAGCCGCCATTCCCGCATACATAAAGGTTCCAGCCTTTTTCGGTAGCAATAATTCCAAAGTCTTTTGATTGCGCCTCTGCACATTCCCTGATACAACCCGATACCGCCGACTTTAATTTATGCGGGGAACGAAGGCCGCGATAACGCTCTTCAATACGAATAGCATAGCTCACACTATCGTGCAAACCAAAGCGGCACCAGGTGCTGCCTACACAGCTCTTAACTGTACGCAGTGATTTTCCGTAAGCATGTCCGCTTTCAAAGCCCGCTTCAATTAGCTCTTCCCAGATGGAAGGCAGGTCATTTAAATGAGCGCCAAACATATCAATACGCTGCCCACCGGTTATTTTGGTATACAGGTTATACTTCTTAGCTACCTGTGCAATGACCAGTAATTTATCAGGTGTTATTTCACCTCCGGGAATGCGAGGTACAACGGAATAGGTTCCACCTTTTTGAATATTTGCTAAGAAACGGTCATTCGTGTCCTGCGATGTAGCACTTTCTTTTTCACGATCAACTCGTTCCATAAGCTCGCCAGTATGGAGCTCACAGCGGGGCGACAGGTTTCGCATCCATCCCCTTCGCCTAATGCATCCAATACTTCATCGAAGCTGTGCAGGTCTCTTAACTTTACCAGGTCGTAAAGCTCCTGCCTTGAGTATCCAAAATGTTCGCACAATACATTACGCACTAATTTACCCTGCTGCTTCATGGTATGCACCATGATATCTTTTACCATGGGTGCGCATCCTCCGCAACCGGTGGCCGCTTTGGTACATTTCTTTACAGCATCTACGGTTTCGCAACCTTCCTGGGTTACCGCATTACATATATCCAGCTTGGTTACACCCTCACAGCTACAGATCAATGCATCATCGGGCAAGGCTACCACGCCGGCTCCCGCATCGCCGCCACCTTCTTTAGCCTTTATGATCAGATCCATCGGATCTGGAGGCAACGCCATTTTATTTTTACAGATCTGCAACAACATATTATAGGCATCAGCATCTCCAACCAAAACACCGCCTAACAATTCCTTACCATCATTGGAAAAGTTGATCCTTTTGTAAACACCCCGGTGATTGTCCCTGAAAACAATAGTTCTCGCTTCCTCCCCAGATATAAACGGATCGCCGAAGCTGGCTACATCAATCCCTATCAGTTTCAATTTAGTACTCATATCAAAACCAGGAAATTGCTTGGCGGCTCCTGCCAATTGTGTAGCCACTACATCGGCCATTTCGTACCCCGGCGCTACCAGGCCGTATATCATTGAGTTGTGCAAAGCACATTCTCCGATCGCAAAAACATGCTCGTCACTGGTGATCATGTGGTCGTTTACCACGATACCGCCTCTCGGCCCTACGGTCAGTCCACAGGCACGCGCCAGTTCATCTCTGGGTTTAATGCCTGCAGAGATCACCAGCATATCCGTACTTAGTATAGTACCATCGGTAAAGATCATCCCCTTGATGGTTTCATTACCCAGGATCGCCGCCGTGTTTTTACCGGTATGGGTAGTTATATTCAGTTCTTTTAATTTCTGGATCAATATTTCCGAACCCGCTTCATCAACCTGGCGAGGCATTAAACGCGGGGCAAATTCAATTACGTGCGTATCCTTAATGCCCAGATCCAGGCAAGCTTTGGCAGCTTCGAGTCCCAACAAACCACCCCCGATCACAACAGCAGTTTTGGCAGTGGCTGCATGTCGCCAGATCATATTAAGGTCTTCGATCGTACGATACACGAAAACGCCATGCTTATCCACTCCCGGGATGGGTGGTACAAATGCGGCAGAACCTGTGGCCAACACCAGGTAGTCATACTGAAGGGTAATTCCTTCGAAAGAGGTTACGGTTTTCTTTGAGCGATCGATATCCTGTACAGGGTCGCCTAATCTCAGGTCAATCCCATTTTCTTGATACCATTTCACCGGCTGCAGCGTAAGATCTTCCACCGTTTTCCCGGCGAAATAAGAACTAAGGTGCACCCGGTCATAAGCAGCCAGGGTTTCTTCACCAAACACAGTTAATTGCAGATCAGGAATTCCTTTAGAGAGCAGTTTTTCGCAGAACTTTTGGCCCACCATGCCATTTCCAATAACAACAACTTTCATAAATGTCGTTTTTTGATTTAGAAAAATAGCAGGCAATCTTTATATTAAAAATTATAACATATAAACTATTCTATTAAAAATAAGCTCAAAAGAGATTAAAATTTTTCAAAAACAATAAATACTAAATAATTTTATATTTCAAATATAATAAAATAAACGATAAAAATTCTATCTTTAATGAAAAAATATTACATATAATTATTTATAATAAATGAGAAACAAACTAATACTAATTGGAGCAGGACCTGGAGATCCTGATTTAATAACCGTGAAAGCAATCAAAAAACTACAGGAAGCAGATGTTATATTATATGATGCACTTGCAAATGAAGCGCTATTAAACTATGCTAAACCTGCTTGTATCAAACAGTTTGTTGGAAAGAGGTATGGATGCCATGCACTCAGCCAGTCTGAAATTAATGACACCATACTTGAATATGCTAAAAAAAACGAATGTGTAGTGCGGTTAAAAGGAGGCGACCCTTTTGTATTTGGCAGAGCCTGGGAGGAAATTGAAGCGGCTCAAAGCGCGGGGATGCAAATTGAAGTAGTACCTGGCATTTCAAGTGCATTGGCTGTTCCCGCTTCGCAAATGATCCCAGTTACTGCCCGAGGCACTAACGAAAGCTTTTGGGTAGTTACCGGCACCACCCGCAGCGGAGACATCTCCAGGGACATTGAGCTGGCCGCTCAATCGAGCGCCACGGTTATTATATTAATGGCGATGAGCAAACGGAGCAGATAACAGAAATATTCTCCGGCTATGGTAAAAGCGAAACACCGGTTGCCATTATTCAAAATGGCACTTTACCTAACCAGAAAATGGTAACCGGACAGGTAAAAGATATCTATTTCAGAGCGCAGCATGCAGGATTGGAAAATCCCGCTATTATTGTTATAGGCGAAGTGGTAAACCTTGCTTCAGAACTATCCGCACAACAACAAATACATAATATCTTACACTCCAGCAACGCATAGAAAGCAGCATAGTAACCCAGATTCATCTATCTTTAGTCTACTATGCGCATTAAGAAAGGCAACGAAGCCCATCATTCATTTCTTCATCAACATTGTATGAAAGAATGGTGGCCTGCACTCGACACGAACGCCCAGGTACACCAGTACAAAAAAGGAGCGATCATTTTTAAAGAAGGCGATCCGGTGAATGGCATCTACTTTATGCTGAGCGGGATTGCTAAAGTTCATAAACTGTGGGACCAGGAAAAAGAGCTGATACTACGGTTTGCGCATAACCAGGACATACTGGGACACCGGGGACTCAACAGTCAGCATGCTCAGTACCCCATTACCGCTACGGCACTTTCGGCGGTCACCTTAACCTACATCACACTCGACTTCTTTGAAGCCACTTTTAAAACCAATAAGGATTTTGCCTACCAGTTTATGATGTTCATGGCCGACGAACTGATGCTTTCGGAGATCAGGATGCGTAACCTGGCCCACATGACCGTCAGAGCCAGGCTGGCCAACGCCCTGCTTGCCATGGAGCAAAAATTTGGCAGAACCGAATCTGGGTTTATAGCTTTTACCATCAGCCGGCAGGATATTGCTGCATATGTGGGTACCGCTTATGAAACTGTATACAAAACCATGAATGAGTTTACAGAGCTGGGGTATATAAAAACAGAAGCCAAGGCTATCGCATTACTGGACAAAACAGCCATCAAGAATGCTGTGTGTTAATATTACAATAATAAAAAATATTACCGCCGACGATTGAAAATTGGCACCGATTTCGATTATATTCGCTTAGTAATTTTTTTAATAACTACTAAATCTCAATGAAAATGAAAAGAATTCTGGCCATTGTTGCCATTGTTGCATTCTCGTTTGCCCTGCCCTCTTGCAAAGGTAAAAGCGACGCCGATTTAAAAACTGCTGCTGAAGCGGCCATTAGCGCGAACCCCGAACTAACCGGTACCACAGTTGAAGTAAAAGATGGCGTAGCAACGATCTCTGGTGAATTGAAAGATCCGGCGGCCCAGGCTGCTGCAGAATCTGCTGTTAAAGGTGTAGAAGGAATTAAAAGCGTGCAAAACCAAACTTCTGTTATGCCACCTCCGCCACCGCGCCTGTAGTTATTACAGCTGACGATTCTTTAAAAACTGCGGTAACAGATGCTATCAAAGACCATCCCACTGTACAGGCCTCAGTAGCTGACGGCCAGGTTACACTGACCGGTGAAATTGCCAAGAACGATCTGAAAACTTTAATGCAGAAAGTTCAGTCTACCAAACCTAAAAAAGTTGATAGCAAAGGCTTAACAGTAAAATAAGCAGGGCAACTAAAGAGGCAGACACGCAATTATTGATAGATCAATTGTTGCCTGCATTCGGAGAATCACAATCATAACAAATCAAAAACAGTATTATGGCACTTCAGGAAAAATATCAGGCATTGGTTGATGCCGCTAATGCAGCAGGTGTAAGCAACCTGGCAGTTAGAGAACAAGATGGCGTTTTATATGTTGATGGAGACGCGCCAAGCGGAGCTGTAAAGGACCAGCTTTGGGACGTTTATAATCAAATTGACCCTAACTATGCAAGTGGGGATCTGATACTAAATGTAAATGCGAAAGCAGAAGCCGGAAGCCAGGCGCGCGTGATCACCCAGGAGTCGAACCTGAATATCAGGAAAGGTCCCGGAACCGATCAACCGATTGTTGGTAAAGCAGCTAAAGACGAGATCATTACACTCGTAAGCAAAGCCAATGATCTTTGGTGGTCCGTTCGCACCAACGACGGAGAAGAAGGATATGCCTATGCTCAGTATCTTGAGCCTATTGCGTAAACTTAAATTATCTTATATTAATACAGCCTCACATTATTGTGGGGCTTTTTTATATCCCTGCTACACTTAAAAAAACCAACTAATCGATAATATATAAATCCCTGTTTTAGAAATTATAAAACATGTATAAAAGGAGCTATTCAATATTTCTAATAAAATGCCCTCATTTTTAGAAATATTATAGATTCCATTAACTAAACCTTTGTATATAATGGAATCAATATTGCGTTTATATAACAGAGACACTTGCTCCTCTAACCCAGATAGCCAAGTGATCATTATTAAACTTTAAAACCTTTATATCATGAAAAAAATTGCAACAAAATTCGTACTGGTAACAGCTTCTACTTTTATTTTAGGAACGGCAATGGCTCAGACAGATACAACGAAAACGCCTGTACCTGATACAACGGAAACACCCACTCCAACAGATACAACGAGCGTTCCCACAGATACAACAAAAATATCTAAAACAAATATAGCAGCAACTACTTCTCTGGCAAATGTAGTAAGTAAATACAACGATACATTTTATGCAGTAACCAACAAAGAGTTGTTGAGTACAAAACAGTATGATTTAAAAACGGAAGAAGAAAACGAAGCTTAATCAGTAACACTGTTTTAGCTAGTTGCAATAGCCATCCTCAACAGGATGGCTATTGTTTTTATTCAGCCCATTATTCACTGCTCACAGTAAAAGCGTATTATCTTTAGCAGATGAAAAAAATGTTGCGGGAAGTACGATACCTTTATCAACGCAAAACAACTGAATATTTTATAAAAAGAGATTTTGATGAGCTGATATGGCAGCTTGATGACGCCGATAACAATAAAAGGGTGATCAGGAACCTTAATATCAAACAACCCGCTGCTATATCAGGCTTTACTATAACTCACTATTTCCCTAATGAATTTAAAGTTGATTATACCAGCCATTTTTTTGACAGTAAACGGCTCACCAAGTCTCATCTTGACGGGCTTATCGAAAAAATATCAGACAACAGCATTAAGTTAACCTAAAGCAAGTTCCATCATTTGAAATAGTTTACCTGCTGTTACCCTTACTTGTAGTATTGGGTGTAGGCTTTTCATTTGGTCGCCTTATCACCAGTAATCACTTGCATACTCCAACCCTGTTACTTCTTTTTCCTATACCTTGTATCATATATATCAACAGAAGAATATTGAATTTGCTTGAAAAAATATGCGTTGAATATGTAAGGTCTGGCAATGAATGTACAATATGATTTCTCTATTAGCTTTTATTTATTGAAATTGCATCAATGTCTACAAAAATAAAATGCCCCAGTTGCGGCAGCGAATTTGAACCCAACGAAGCCATAAGAGAAGAAGTGGAAAAGGAACTTCGTGCAAAGGTTACAGACTGGCAAAAAAGAAAACAGAAGAGCACCAGGCCGAGCTGCAAAAGAAAGAAACAGAATGGCTGCAAAAACTGCAGACAGAGAAAACCTCGTTGCAAAAGCAGTTGGAAGAGCAGATAACCAAAAGTATCAGCGGTGATTTCGAAAATAAACTCTCCTTACTTCAAAAAGCAAATGAGGATAATGAAGAGAAGCTAAAACTTTCGAGACAGCGGGAAACAGAGTTCCTTAAACAACAACAGGAACTTAAAAATAAAGAGGCTGAGCTGGAACTAACCTTACAGAAAAAACTAACGGAGGAAAGAGAAAAATTAGCCGAAAGTCTTCGCAAAATTGAAGCGGACAAGTCGGCTCAAAAAGATACTGAATACCAGCTTAAACTAAGAGAACTGGAAAAGCAACTGGAAGACCAGAAAAAACTGGCCAGTGAAATGAAGCGAAAGGCCGAGCAGGGTTCCATGCAACTGCAGGGAGAAAGCCAGGAGCTGGCGCTGGAAGAACTGCTCAACACATCTTTCCCCTTTGACAGGATTGAAGAAGTAGGCAAAGGTGTACGGGGAGCTGATTGTATTCAGGTGGTTCGCAATAACCTGGGCGCAGAATGCGGACGCATCATCTGGGAAAGTAAACGCGCTGAAAATTTTGGAGGCGAATGGATAGAAAAACTAAAAGCAGATATGCGCTCAATGGGGGCAGACATGGCCATCCTGGTAACTCGTAGGTACCCGAAAGACATGGATTGTTTTGGAGAAAAAGACGGCGTGTGGATCTGTAGCTTTTCAGAAGCCAAAGCGCTGGCCTCCGTTTTAAGAGATGGTATTTTCCGTATTTACAATGCGGCTAAAAGCCAGGAAAACAAAGGTGATAAAATGAATATGCTGTATAGCTATTTAACCAGTCCTGAATTTTCAGAACAATGGAAAGCCATACGTGAAGGGTTTTTAAGTATGAAAATGAGCATTCAAAGAGAAAGAGATGCAATGGAACGATTATGGAAAGCCAGGGAAAAACAGCTCGAAAAAGTATTGTTGAATGCTACACATATTCGAGGCTCCATCGATGGCATCAGTGGTTTAGAAAATGTAGATCTCAACCTATTGGATTACGACGACCCGATCTAACGTGCAGGCCCCGGCAACAAAAACACATTCATTTCTCAAACTGACGCGCAGTATATAAAGCTGAGACAAAGAGGATGCAACACCTTTAAATGAATCTCCATTGAGGTTTGACTCTTACTAAAATAGCAGTTAAAGATATCGTTTGCTTTATATCCTTGCAATTGAATGTGTTGCTTAAAATCTACCAATCCTTCCCCAAACCATTTGTATACCGCTTCTTTAGCGCTCCATACCTGTGTCGCTTTTTCCAGTGTTAACGGCGTGAGCCAAAGCTGTTCCTCCGGGCTTATAAATTTATGCTCTACCCGCAACACTTTATCGGTGGGTATTTCGATATCAATCCCTACACGATTGTTACGGCTTACAATAGCAGCCGCATAATCGCCGCAATGAGATATAGAAAAATGGTAGGCTTCATCCGCAAAAACGGTTTTCTCGTATCCGCTATTTGCACTTGTTGAGAGGGGAAATCAGGAAAAAGATATTTTAATAAAAATCGTCCCGCCAGGTGCTGCAACCGCTTGTGCGGGTGTGTCACCTCCCTATGCAAAGGTACCAGCCTCTTAAAAAAAATCATCTTCTTCTATCTTCCAGATACCCAAACGGGTATGCTCATTAATATCTTGTTGAAAAAAACAGGCATGGTGCGGCTATTAATTTTATATTGCGCAAATATAGTCGATGGCCGAGAGTCCATAGGCATTAGCCAACAGTCAATCAAAAAAATGATTCTTTCAGATATAAGGATAAAAGAGGAAATGGAACAGGGCACTATCGTTATTAAGCCTTATGACCGGGAGTGCCTGGGCAGCAACAGTTATGACATTCATTTGGGAAAATGGCTGGCTACTTACCGTGAACATGTGCTGGACGCCAAAAAACACAATGAAATAGAATATTTCGAAATTCCTGATGAAGGATTTGTACTATACCCCCATATATTTTACCTGGGCGTAACATTGGAGTATACAGAAACGCATGCACACGTCCCCTTCCTGGAGGGCAAATCGTCTACCGGTCGACTGGGTATTGACATTCACGCCACAGCCGGCAAAGGCGATGTAGGCTTTTGTGGTCACTGGACTTTAGAAATATCTGTAAAACAACCTGTGAAGGTGTACAAAGGCATGCCCGTAGGCCAACTGATCTACTTCCCTGTTGAGGGTGAGATTGAGGTAAAATATAACCAGAAAAAAATGCGAAATACAGTAGCCAACCCGAAAAGCCGGTGGAAAGTATGATGTGGAAAAATAAGTTTTAGCTTTTAGACAGGGGAAACTCAACTGAAAAAACGGATCCCTTACCTAATACGCTATCCACTTTCACGGTCCCATTATGGGAGTCGGCCACGGATTTCACATAGTTGAGCCCTAAACCAAAGCCTTTTACATTATGCAGGTTACCGGTATGGGCACGATAAAATTTTTCAAAAATACGCTTCTGGGTTTCGCGACTCATTCCGATACCATTATCCTCGAATCTAATAACGATACCATTGGAGGTATTGGAAGTAGATATTTTTAGCTGGATAGGAACATTATCCTTTGAATACTTCACCGCGTTATCTATGAGGTTATTAACCAGGTTTGTAAAATGCACTTCATCTGCATTGATCAAATCTCTCGTAGCACCGAGGTTCAATACCGAGTCCCCGTTCTTTTCATGCAACTGCAACTGGAAATTATCTACTACATTCTCAATTACTTCATGCACACGCAATGGCTTTAAGTCTATTTCAGCCTCCCTTTTTTCAAACTGAGATGCTTTTAAAATAGTTTCCACCTGCTTATTCATCCGTTGGTTCTCTTCCTTAATAATGCCGCTAAAGTAATTAAGCTTATCCCGATCCCCCATTACCCGTTCATTCTTTAGCGCATCCACTGCCAATGATATAGTGGCGATAGGCGTCTTAAACTCATGGCATGTTATTGATAAAGTCATTCTTAATTTCTCCCAGTTTCTTTTGGCGCAGCATGGTATAAACGGTAAGGTAGAATGCAGAAACAATAACTAATGTAAATAATATGGCCAATGCCACGTTCCAGATGATCGCCTGTTTTACATACGATTTCCAATTCAATACGGCTAATGCTAAATTTTCATCCTTAGTGATGCCATCTGAATCGGAGCCCGGCAAGGCCCTTATAAGTTTATAATCGGGGCTGTAATTACGAACAGTATCTTCAGAGGCTGCCCAGAAATTAGGGGACTGTTTTTCAACAGTTGGGTTTCGATTAGTTAGCAACCCCGAAAAAAAGCATACTCATACTTCATCTTACCCAGACCGGCTTTCTCAAAAGCACTATTAATGATCTTTTCAATTTCGCTGCTACTTATCTTCGCCCCTATTGAAACCGCCTTTAACGGCTCGAAAAAACCTCTCGGGGAAAACAGCGTGCCATAATCGCGGCTCGCTTCTTTGATCAGCTGCTCTCTTCTCTGCCCAAATTCATCACTTAAGTTTTGATAAACATTGTCGATATTTTGTTTAACCTGGTCTTCCTTTAATTTAATGAGGTTTTTCAACCAGGATACCTGCATTATAATAATACCGACTAAAGACAGCGTAATTAAGACAGTTATAGACGAGAATAATCTTTTCACAAAAGCAAATATAATAATAGCAACTAAGTTGAGCATGAATCAGGCAAAAGCAATCTATATTTAACTTTTTATAAATGGCTGTACGCCCGGGCACATTTAGTAAAAAATTCCTATATTGGTTGTATGATAGAACCCGCAAATGGAACTTTATTAGTAGCAAACCCTCATTTAGACGATCCCAATTTTTTAAGAACAGTAGTATTTCTTTGTGAGCACAATGAAGAAGGTAGTTTTGGCTTTATTTTGAACCGTAAACTGGATTATTTGATAGATGAGCTGGTACCTGAACTGGCCGATTTCAATATACCTGTTTTCGAAGGAGGCCCTGTTGAATTGAACACTTTACATTTTTTACACCAATACCCGGATGCTATTCCTGGCGGAAAAGAAATATTGGACGGGCTTTTTTGGGGTGGCGAATTTGACAAGGTAATAGAATTGATTAATTCAAGAACAGCAGATCTGAATAAAATAAGATTCTTCCTAGGCTATAGCGGCTGGGGCACCGGCCAGTTAGCTACTGAAATGGAAGAGAAAACATGGATCGTAGCTCCTGCTCCCCTTAAGTTTATTTTTCCCAATAATGAAAAAGAGTTGTGGAAAGATGTGCTTAAAGAGTTAGGCGGTGCATACGAGTTGATAATTAATGCCCCCTAGACCCCAGAATGAATTAATTTTGCGGGAATAATTACAACAACAGATCAAACATGAGAAGATTATTATTTGTTTTTACGCTGAGCAGCACTTTTTTCTTTTCCGGCTGTGATACTTTAAAGAATGTTGCCGGAACACTCTCCAGTTTCGAAATAGCCCAGGGGTTAAAAGAAGCTTTAACACAGGGGCTTTTTAGCGGCTTTGATGCATTTGCCAACCCTAACCAGGGTAACGCATTAGTTCGTTTTGCATTTCCGGGCGAAGCTGCAAAAATCGAAAAAACTTTGAGAGACCTGGGACTTACGCAGGTAGTGAATACTGTAACGGCTAAGTACACGAATGCGATGTCTATTGCGGTTCAAAAAGCCAAACCCATATTTTTAAGCTCAGTAAAAACATGAGCATTGGCGATGCTGCAGGTATTTTATTAAGTGGGAACAAAAATGCTGCTACCCAATATTTTAAAAGCGCCATGAGCCCGCAGCTTATGACGGCCTTTCGCCCCATAGTAGACAGCACCATACGTGCAACGGGAGCCGGCAACGAATATAATACGCTAGCTAAAGCCTATAATTCTATTCCATTAATGAATAAAAAGCTGGAGCCCAGCTTAAATGAATTTATTGCGGCGAGAGCTGTTGATGCTATGTTTTTATATGTAGCCAATAAGGAAGAAGATATACGGTCGAATCTTTCGGCACGCACCACACCTCTACTGCAAAGAGTTTTTGGTTATGCTGATCTGCAGGCAGGCAATCGCCAGTCCGCGAATTAGAAAGCATTAATCACATAAATAAGTTAGTAATGGCATCCGTTGATTGGATGCCATTATTTTTACAGAATTATGTTGCTCAATTAAAAAACTTATTCTAGTTTAGAATAAATATTAACTACAAACTTCACAACTATGACCGAACCAACAAACCATCGTTTCAACAAAAACAAGCTTGCTGCTATTACGCAAAGCATTCATTAACCAAAACTTTTTTAACCTTTTACAAAATTATTTTTAAAATTAACAATATGGAGAATAGCAACATTTTCAACGAAAACGGATTACTGGATCAAAATGGAAAAATAAATCTCGATGAAGCCGGGAAATGGTCCAGGTTTCTTGGTATTGTAGGATTTGTTATACTGGGCATTATGCTAATTTTTGGCCTCTTTGCGGGATCATTATTAAGTGGGTTAATGGCCGCTTCCGGAACGCCATTCGCGTCTTTTGGGGCTACCTTTTTTACTGTGTATATGATTGTTGTTTGTGCCATTGCATTTTATCCCACTTTTATGCTTTATAAATTTGGGAGCGCTGTACGGGCCAGCATCAGAACAAGCGACGCGGCAGGTTTCAATCAATCACTGTTGTACCTGAAAAGGTATTTTAAGTTTGTAGGCATATTCACTATCATCATTCTCGGCCTTTATGCATTGATTTTCATATTTTCCGCTTTAGGCTCAGTAGTCGGAAGATGATAGAAAAGGAAATTCAAAAAATACACTTATAACTACAGATCATCTTACATTTTAAGGCCCCGCTTCTATGAGCGGGGCTTTATTTTACCTGGTAGTATTGATGCTTTATGGCATATAACACCAACCCCACTCTTGATTTCTGTTCGAGTTTTTCGAATAGGCTATCCCTATAGCCATCTACCGTACGAACGCTTACAAACATGCGATCAGCAATTTCTTTATAAGTAAGATCGCTGCAACAGAGGTTTAAAAACTCTTTCTCCCTTACCGATAGTTTAGTAGAAGTGGTGTAGTCGTGTGGTTTGTTCATCGTAAAAAGCAGTTTTCCTGTTACCAGTTTCGAAAGATGATATCCGTTCGCCATTACATCCCTGATGGCCCTGCAAAGCTCATGCGGATCAGCATCCTTTAGTACATAACCTTTCGCCCCGCAACGCAGCATTTTGATCACCAAAAACTCGCTTTGGGTAGTGGGTATTAGTGACACATTACATAAGGATAGGTTTCAGTTATCTTCAGTTTCGTTTTTTACACAATACACAAAAGGATTATCGAAACATAGCACTATTGGAAATTGGGACATTAATATTTTAGGAGCTGTCAATTATTCCAGCGATTCCACGTCAGGAAATAGAAATCTAAAAAGAGGACTTATAGAAGTAAAACCACTCATCAACTATGTTATGAAGAACAGGGATAATGATTACTCTTGTTTAGAAATTGCATTAGGTGCCTCCTACCTTTACAGATTAGCGAGAATATATCCGGGCGAAGAAAAAAATGCTTTCTACGCTAATGCTGTGGCTCGAATAAGGCTAAAAGATGATATCTGGCTACCTTTGGAAGTAAAGTATGACCCTAAAAACGGAAAGCTATTCGGTCTATTAAGTGCGCGCATTAACTTCAATTCAATACTAAATTAATAAAGCTATTGGGGGTCAGTCATTACTCCCCTGATGAAATAGCCATTTTATTCATTTAATACATCATCGTTCAAAAATTTGTAAGTTCCTCAAAAATAGTCTACTTTTACAGTAGACTATTAAAATTATGCTCATACCCCTAAAATATTGTTGTTGTTAAATGAAAGTTCTACCTGCTTTTCATTTTATAAACCAACATTTATATTTTACCGATGACGATCCTCTTTCTCTCCCTTCTTTATTTTTCTGCGCCTTCTGCCAATGACATTAACGGTATATGGCTTAACCCGGAGAAAACCCGTTCCATACGCATATTCGAGAAAAACGGTAAGTATTATGGTATTATGCACTGGATTGGGGAGCCAGAACCTAAACTCAAAAAGGTCAACTTGTTTTAAAAAACCTGGTGTTTGAAGACGGCTTGTTTAAAAATGGCCAGGCTTATACTCCGGCCTATGGCTGGGTGGCATGTGATGCTAAACTAAGTAATCGTCAACTGCATCTTACCGGGTACAAATTTGGGATAGCACGAACAAGAGTGTTTTTGCAAAACTCCAATTAGCTTCCTGCCCGCTACTTGAAGATAACCCAAACTGTACACTTCGGTTATTGCAATTATTTTATCTTTTGCCAGGCACTATTACTTCTTCAGCTCTTCACATAAGGTCCAACTATTGATGGTAAGCGAACCTATGGAATTGGCATAGCCCAAACCTTCGGTAAATGCGAAATTAGATATTTCTGCACCACGCCTCATTATGGACAACTGACTTTTACTTACCAGCTCCTCTTCAAAAATGGTCTCGTTCCTTTTCAGTTCACTTACCCATATTACCGGAGCCCACACTTCAATACGTTTTAATGTTGTACCGGCCCAGTAATATCCATTTGCACAGGATACCAGTCCTCCGGCAAGGGCAGTAATTGTGGCGTCCCAGGTAAAGTTTTTCTAATTCTGATCAACCTGTCGTCATCCATAAAAGTTCCGGGAATTGTAATATTGCTATTCGCCCAACAGGTTCCACGTCCGATACCATAAAACGGGAAAGCAACTCCGTTCGCAAATAAATAGTAATAGGAAGAAGGTTGCCCCATGTACCTGAATAAATCAGCTGTAGCTCCTGCAACTAAAGTAACTTCCTTATTAGATCCACCTACAATCGCTTTTGTTGCATTATAGCATTGTAATTCCGGAGCAGGCACCGGAGCCGGGTCGGGTTGATCGGAAGGCAATGGATCTTTTCGACTGCCATATTCAATTTTAAAGTTTAGAAACTCCTTATCAAACGCAATATGCTCCCTGAGGCTGTCAGGCAAAGCTCTTATAATGGCCTTCTTATAGCCCTCTTCATCAATAGCAGCTTTCTCCCAGACATCGCTAATGAAACTATAATAGCGCTTACGGATATACTGTAATTTCTCCTGCCGCTCAACCTCGGTTTTCAGCTCCTTCACTTTTTCAACATCTTCTTTAAAGGCTTTATAGGTACCTGTTTCATCTTTGTCTACTATTTGTAGCAACGCTTCGCGTGCAGGTGCTACAATTTCGGCTATCGTTTCACTAAAACCGGGCGGTAGTATAGATCCCCGGCCAGGTTCGCCCTCCTTCATTTCCAGGTTATAGGTGCCGGGCCTTGATGCTTGTATTGTTGTTGAACTTCGCGGCCCTTCTTCTGAGTCTGTTATCGATCCTTTCTTGCATTGGGTAAATAAAAGTAAAACTAACAGGGCTGAAGCTAAAATAGGGGCTTTCATAATTGACTGGTTTATTTTTATAATAGAACGTTTTGCATTCGATAAAAATAAAGCCTGAAGGCAAGCTTATCAGTCCCCTAAAAACAGGATTTTTAATAATAACAAAAAATCCCGAAGCGAAAAGCCCCGGATTCTATCAATACGTATAAAAAGATTAAACTTTCTTAGCGCCTTCCACCAATACGGTTACATTGTTATTCAGTACCTCTACAAATCCACCCTGAATAGTATAGAAAGTGGCTGGGCCTGTAAGACTGCTTTGTAATACTTTCAGCTTACCCTCTCCCAACGCAGCGATCATCGGAGCATGCCTGTTCAGCACTTCGAAAGACCCGGTTACGCCTGGCATTTGAACACCATAAGCTTCACCACTAAAAATACTGCCTTCCGGAGTTAAAATATTTAATTTCATTTGTATTATGTGATAATGTAATAATGAGCCAAATAATTAGCTTATTAGCACATTGGCTAATTAGCTAATTAATTACTATGCTAATAACTTCTTACCTTTTTCAATAGCATCTTCAATATTACCTACCAGGTTGAAGGCTGCTTCAGGGTACTCATCTACCTCACCGTCCATGATCATGTTAAAGCCACGGATCGTTTCATCGATAGGTACCAGTACACCTTTCAAACCAGTAAAGGCTTCAGCTACGTGGAAAGGCTGAGAAAGGAAACGCTGTACTTTACGTGCACGCGATACCGTCATTTTATCTTCATCACTCAACTCGTCCATACCTAAGATGGCGATGATATCCTGAAGCTCTTTATAACGTTGCAGAATTAATTTCACTTTGTTGGCACAAGTATAGTGCGCCTCACCCACTACTGAAGGCATCAGGATACGAGAGGTAGAATCCAATGGATCCACCGCAGGATAAATACCTAAGTCAGCAATTTTACGGCTTAATACCGTTGTAGCATCTAAGTGGGCAAATGTTGTTGCCGGAGCCGGATCCGTTAAATCATCCGCCGGTACATATACCGCCTGTACTGAAGTAATAGAACCATTTTTAGTAGAAGTAATACGCTCCTGCATCAATCCCATTTCTGTAGCAAGTGTAGGTTGGTAACCCACCGCTGAAGGCATACGACCTAACAAGGCTGATACCTCAGAACCAGCCTGAGTGAAACGGAAGATATTATCAACGAAGAACAGGATATCCTTACCTTTTCCTTCGCCATCACCATCACGGAAATATTCAGCAATTGTTAAACCGCTCAAAGCCACGCGCGCACGTGCACCCGGAGGTTCGTTCATTTGTCCGAATACGAAAGTTGCTTTAGACTCTGCTAACTCAGCAGGATCAACCTGGCTCAAATCCCAGCCACCTTCTTCCATGCTATGTTTAAAGCCTTCACCATATTTCATGATGCCTGCTTCAATCATCTCACGCATCAGGTCATTCCCCTCACGCGTACGCTCTCCCACACCGGCAAATACCGACAAACCACCGTGACCTTTAGCAATATTATTAATTAACTCCTGGATCAATACTGTTTTACCACACCAGCACCACCAAACAAACCAATTTTACCCCCTTTGCATAAGGTTCAATAAGGTCGATCACTTTAATACCAGTAAACAACACTTCAGAAGCCGTGCTCAGGTTTTCAAAAGCCGGAGGCATTGCGTGTATAGGGCGGCCGTTTTCTTTAGAAACAGCAGGCAAACCATCGATAGGATCTCCCGTTACGTTAAAAAGACGTCCTTTAATAGCTTCACCAACAGGCATAGCAATTGCTTTTCCTGTATCGCGTACTTCCGTACCGCGAACAAGACCTTCAGTTCCGTCCATCGCAATAGTACGAACGCTGTCTTCTCCCAGATGTTGCTGAACTTCGAGTATTAGCTTTTCGCCATTCTCTTTCGTCAGCTCTAACGCGTTATAAATTTCAGGGAGTGTGTCACCAAACTGAACGTCGATTACCGCTCCAATAACTTGTTTAATTTTACCAACTGTTGCCATATAATTTGAGGTCTGGTTATTTTTGTGGCTGCAAAAGTAAGGCTTCTCTGCGTATTATGGTACAACCGCTTTACAAATTATTCACATTTCAACTTTGCTCAACCCTACAAAATGGCGCTAATCCTCATTCATACCAGAAAATATTCTAATACATGCTTCAAACGCCGACTTATATTGTTTTTTACGGCTAATTTTGTATGAAATCTTATTCCTTATTTGTAACCTATATATGATTTTTAGACAACCGCTGTTTATAGCAGCTTTTTTGTGCTTTTGCTGCCATCCTGCAATTTCTTTGAAAAAACAAAGGAGGAGGAAAAACAGGAACGGGAGAAGATCATTACAAAAGTGGACATTACCATTGACACCAGCAATTCCTTCAATTCGCTTTTTATTGATACTGCGGAAGTTAGAGTATTTTAGAAGCCAATGAGCTTAGCGATACCTTAAATAACCGCCTGACCAGCTTTTACAATAGCCGGAACTACCAATATGCCTGGTTTTCAAAGGAAGGGCTACCAGAGCATACCGTTTCCTTCTGGAATTTGCTGAAAAACTATCTAAACTATTCGAAAGATTCTTCCGTTTACAATAAATGGCTGACAGACAAGATGGAGACCCTGATCCGCCTGGAGCGCATACGTCCAAAAAATGACTCCTTATACCAGAACGTGGAAATACTGCTGACCAGATATTTTTATACTTATGCAGACCATGCTTTTGCAGCAGATCCCGATTTCAGCATCAAATCACTGGAGTGGTACATCCCTAAAAAGAAGCTGACGCTGGAAGCTATGCTGGACTCCGTATTAACTAGTCATGGGCAATATGCAGATGAATATGCCCCTCAAAACCCACAATACCTGAAATTAAAAGAACAGCTGTCAAAATATAAACAGATTAAAGATGCCGGAGGGTGGCCCACTGTAAACAGCAAAGTGGAGATCATGAAAAAGGTTACACTGATGCTGCTGTAAAGACCCTGAAAAAAGACTAAAAGCAGAAGGCTTTCTGTTTGGCCCCGACAGCACTTTTACCAATGAGTATGACAGCGAGCTGGCGGATGCCGTAAACGAACTCAAAAAAACATATGGCTACAAACCTGATGGCACTGCTGGCAAAACCTTCTTAAAAGATGTAAATATTTCTGTGGAAGAACGTATACAACAGGTATTAATCAACATGGAACGTATGCGTTGGCTACCGGGCAACACCAAAGACAGCGGCCGCTCTATCATGGTGAATATCCCTGAATTTAAACTTCATGTATACGAATATGGCCAGCCAGCCTGGGATATGGATGTGGTGGTTGGCAAAGAAGGTAATAATACGACTGTATTTACCGGGCGCTTGAGCAATATTGTTTTCAGCCCCTATTGGAACGTACCCACCAGCATTGTTAAAAACGAAATGAATGGCGCGCCGAGCGCAGCCTACCTGGCACGAAACCATATGGAAGTGATCAAAGGACGTGTGCGGCAAAAGCCCGGCCCCTGGAATTCCCTAGGCCTGGTTAAGTTCCTCTTTCCTAATAGTTACAATATTTATTTCCACGACTCTCCCGCCAAAAGTTTATTTAACCGGGACAAAAGAAGCTATAGCCATGGCTGTATCCGGCTGAAAGACCCTGCAAAGCTGGCAGAATATATTTTAAATGACACGGTAAGATATAGCGCTAAAAAGGTAGACAGCCTGATGCATACTTATGAGGAAAAATATGTAAGGGTTAAAAAGCCCATCCCGGTACTGATCACTTATTTCACATCGTGGGTAAACGACAGCAGCGTTTTAAACTTCAGGGAAGATATTTATGGGCATGATGCCATTATTGCTAAAAAATGTTTTTGAACAGTGTAGGCACCAGCTACAGCAGGCAAAAAACTATTAAAGACAGCATTCAAAAAGTAAAAGACCTGGCTAAACTGAAAGAACAAAAAGAAAAGATTCTATCGCCCGCAAAACCGAAGCAATAGAACTAAAAAGAAAACAGGATAGCGTTGCTGGTACGAAGAAGAAGAAAACTTCAGGCATATAATATTGGATCGCCGCCTATTTTTGTAGCATGAATCTTATTGAAGTTAATACCTCAACGCTCGCAAGGGACTTTATTAAAGTGAACGTTTTGATCAATCAAAGCGATCCGAATTATATACGCCCTTTAGATAAAGACATCAATGAGGTTTTCGACAAAGAAAAAAATAAGACCTTCCGCTCCGGTGAAGCCGTTAGATGGGTATTGAAAAACGAACAAGGCCATCTTATCGGTCGTATTGCCGCTTTCGTTAATAAAAATATAAATCAAAGGGAGATGATGGTCCTGTGGGCGGCATGGGATTTTTGATTGTATCAACGACCAGACAGCGGCTAACATACTACTGGATGCTGCGAAAGGCTGGTTAAAAGGCAAAGGCATTACTGCTATGGACGGACCGATCAATTTTGGGGAACGTGACACCTGGTGGGGGTTGCTGGTGAAAGGGTTTGAGCCTCCCTTATACCGGATGAATTATAACCCGGCATATTATAAAGACCTGTTGGAAAGCTATGGGTTTCGTCCCTTTTTTAACCAAATTTGTTTTAGCCTAAATGTAGGTAGCCGTATACAGGAGAAATTTTATGAGCGACACGCGGCTTTGGCTAAAGACCCGAGCTACTCTTCGGACAACATCAAAACGAACAACCTGCCCAAATACGTGAAAGACTTTACAACCGTCTATAACAAAGCATGGGCGGGGCATGGAGGATTAAAACAGCTCGATGAGAGAACCGCATTGAAAATGTTCCAATCCATGAAGGCGGTTATGGACGAAAGGGTGAACTGGATTATTTACTATAAAGGAGACCCTATTGGTATTTGGGTGAACCTCCCCGACCTTAATCAATGGTTCAAATACCTGAATGGAAAATTTGGACTACTGGATAAGCTGAAATTTTTATGGTATAAAAAAACAAAACCCTGCAACAAGTTTGTAGGACTTGTTTTTGGCATCGTGCCGGAATTCCAGGGAAAGGGCGTTGACGCTTACATGATCATTGAAGGCTGCCGCCTGATCCAAAACCTGAAAATCACAAATGGGCAGTATGAACTGGGCACTCCTATTTATGAAAATTTCGAAATGCAATGGATCGGTGATTTCAATCCCAAAATGATCAATGTTGCAGAATCGCTGGGCACACACAGGAGTAGAATATTAACTACCTACCGTTACCTGTTTGACCGTGAAAAGAAATTCACAGCACACCCGCTTTTGTCGTAATATTGCCTGCCCGAAAAAATATTTCAAATTATAAAACCGTATTGGTATAATTTTCGTATCTCTGGTACTGATGTGAAATTCCTCTATTGAAAGCCATACAAAAATATACGGAACAGGAGTTGGTTGCGTTATTAAAACAACGTGATGCAAATGCGTTTAGTTATCTATACGATAACTATGCAGGCGCGTTAAACAGTATAGTACGCACTTTCATCCCAGACGAGCAATTAGCGGATAGCGTTTTGCAGGATAGTTTCGTAAAAATATGGAACCAGGCCAGTACTTTTGACAGTATAAAAGGCCGGCTTTTTACCTGGATGTCATCGATAGTACGTAATACCGCGATAGATACTTTAAGAAGCAAAGACTGGAAAAACTCCCGTCAAAATGTTGAACTGACAGACAGAAACAACGAAATAGCTGCTGACAACTTATTTAATATTGATGCTATCGGCCTTAGAAAAGTTGTTAACAATTTAAGAGAGGAGTATAAAACCGTGGTAGAAATGTGCTACTTCGATGGGTTTACACAAAGCGATATTGCCGAAACAACCGGCATACCTTTAGGAACCGTAAAAACCAGGTTACGAAAAGCTTTAATTGAATTAAGAAGCAGGATTAGTAATACATGAACATAAAGGAGTACATACAAAGTGGCATAATCGAAAGTTATGTGTTGGGCCTGGCAGAAGCTGATGAAAGAGCCGAGCTGGAACAACTTCGTATGCAGCACCCTGAGATCGAAGCAGCCATACTGGCATTCGAGCAGGAGCTGGAGCAATCTGCTGTTCACAATGCCGTACCTGTAAATCCGGGCATTAAAGCCAACCTGTTCGATCAGTTGGGTTTAAAGCCAGATGAAGAATATATAAAAACGCCTGAATACCCCGAAGTAAGGCCACTTGAAAGTGCCGGGAAAACGCCATTTATCAAATACCTGGCAGCAGCCTCGGTGATCCTTTTCGTAATAAGTGCCGCATTTAATATTTATACCTATTCCAAATACAAAAACCTGGAGGCTGAAAACCGCCAATTAGCTTTGCAGCGGGACCAGCTATATGCGAATAACACCACCATTCAAACAAAGCTGAATGAGTTGGATCAAAATATGCAACTGATAACGGGCCCGAACATGTTGAAGGTTGCCCTGAGCGGTGTAGCAGGCAAGGAATCCAGCAATGCTGTTGTATATTGGAACAAAACCAACAAAGACGTTTACCTGGTTGCCAAAGCCCTGCCAAAGGCACCTAAAGGCAAGCAATACCAGCTTTGGGCTCTAATGGACGGGCAGCCTATTGATGCGGGCGTATTAGGAGATTGCAATACTGTTTGCAAATTGAAAAATATACAAAACGCCCAGGCATTTGCTATTACCCTCGAAAATGAAGGTGGAAGTCCTACTCCTAACCTGGAGCAATTATTTGTAATGGGCAAAATTTAATTTACCCAAATCCGTTTTCTTTTATTTTCCGTAGATAATATTGTCATGGTTTGAATGACATATCAGTATTGGGGCTGCAGGTTTGGGCAGCCCCTTTTCATTGACGTTTCGCCCTTCTCCCTGTTATAAAAACAGCCCTGACTTTACTACAACACCTGCATAACGGGAAAAACCAATACTGTGTTTTTCCCATTCATCATTATGTTATTCATCACTCAGCATTGCCACATTCACTACTCACTATCCATCATTCACTGGTTACTATTCACCGCTCAACTCATCACCCCTCGTTTATTTTTCTTAAAAAAAGAATCCACATTGAATCACCTCTCGTATGTATTAATGAAAGGGCACCTGTAAGTACCCAACCATTCTCCAATAAAAAATCAAATATTATGAAATCAGAACAAGACAACCTTTCTACTTCTGGCACACGCACCGTCAAAGAAGGTTATAACAGAAGAAAATTTCTTTCTGCATTAGGCCTGGGAACTGCGGGCGCCGCTTTACTTACCTCCTGCGGCCATAATGATTTCTACGACGAGTTCAGAAATAATAATAATAACAAAGGGACAACCATCGACTTCAAGGATGATATAGGCATATTAAACTATGCCTATGCGTTAGAGCAACTGGAAGCAGCCTTCTATACCGAAGTAGTGGCCAAATCATCTGCTGTTTTTAGCGCCTCTCAAAACGCATTTTTGAATGATATAAAATTGCATGAGATCGCACATCGCGAATTTTTCAAAAAAGCGCTGGGCAGTAATGCCATCGGAAGCCTTGAAGTTGACTTCTCTTCAGTAAATTTCACCAGTAAAGACAGCGTGCTGGCTACAGCAAAAGCATTTGAAGACCTGGGAGTAGCTGCTTACAACGGCGCCGGCTACAAAATCACTACAGAAGCCTATCTCGTAATTGCCGGGCAGATCGTCTCCGTAGAAGCAAGACATGCAGCCTGGATCAGAGACCAGATATCCAACGGCTCTTTTTCTGACCTGAACAGCCTCACCGCACTGGGAGCCGACAACTCCAAAGGCCTTGACGCAGCCCTCCCACCCAGCAAAGTGCTTCCCATTGCAGCTACTTTTATCAAAACCAAGATCGACGTAAAAAATGCTTTTTAACCTTAAAACCTTCCAATCATGAATATCCTCAATATATTAAGCGAAATAGAAAAAGTAGATGAAGATATCTACGACAGGCTGAGTCCACGCAGACGTGTGATGCAAGACTTTTATAACGTTGGACGAAAAATTTCAATGGCGGCATTACCTCTTGCCTTAAGCTCTATGTTTACTAAGGCTTATGGACAGTCTGGCACCAGGACTGTCAATGATGTGCTGAATTTTGCCTTAACGCTGGAGTACCTGGAATACCATTTTTACAACCATACTGTTGTGGGCAAGGATCCTGCTTCTTCTGTTAAAGACGTAACCTTTAACTTCCCCAGCACTGCGGCATTGCAAGCTATTACCACCATACGCGACCATGAAAAAGCCCATGTGGATTTCTTAAAGGCTGTATTGGGTTCTGCAGCGCGCCCCGAGCTGGCTTATACTAATTTTGATTTCAGAGCCGGAGGAACTTATAACGCAGATAACAGCTATGCCTCAGGAGGAACGTTTGGCGATGTGTATACCAATTATGCAACATTCCTTAAAGTAGCTACTGCATTCGAAGACACCGGCGTACGAGCGTATAAAGGTCAGGCAGGCTTTCTTAAAGGCAACCAGGTAGTATTAACTGCCGCGCTGCAAATACACGCGGTAGAAGCACGCCATGCATCGCATCTGCGCCAGATGGCAGCGGCAGCAGGCCTTACCATTAAACCATGGATTACTTATACAGCTAATGGCAATGACACGGGTGTAGCTCCTGCAGATGCAGTTTATGCGGGCGAGCAAAATACCACTCAGGCCACTATCCCGATTACTAATATTGCAACCGGCGTTACACAGGCCGCGGCCGCCGAAAGTTTTGACGAAGCGCTTGCAACCGCCAACGTAGTTACTATAGCCAATTTATTCCTTAAGCCTGCTTTTAGATTATAGTAAACAGGATTCAACATTTAATTTTTAAAGACAATACAATGAAAAAAATACTTTTAGCATTCACTATTTTCGGCGGCGTTGTTACAAGCGTTCAAGCCTCTGACATTCTCACAAACCCTGTATCCTACGAAGTAGCTGCAGATTGGGTTAAATCGAAAACGCAAACCTGGGCAGGATCCATTGAAGGTAAAACCTATTGGTACAAACTGGACAAATCTGCCAAACTATGGTGGAGTACTGACGGAAATAAATGGGCCGAAGTTGAGAGCCAAAGCTGGACGGATAAGGAAGGCAAGTGGTTAAAAATAAATGAAGGCAAATTAGTTTGGAGCGCAGACGGAACCAAATGGAGTGAAGTACCTGAATGGAAATGGGAAGGAAGTGATGGTAAGTGGTACAAGTTCGATAAAAAGTGGACGCTTTGGACCAATAAGTAGGATCTGTGTTATAGCAAAAAGCCCGCGAATCGCGGGCTTTTCTTTAATTAGATTTTAAATAACTACCTGTTACAATCAGCTGTCCATACATTACCATTTTTGGTAACAGCGATCTTGAGATTTGCATTATTTACATTGATCAATCCTGCCAGTTCCCCGGTACTCACCCAGGTATTATCGCCACTCTGCCTGAATTCTACATTGTTAATATCAGGAATACCATCAGAAAATTTAAAACTGTAAGTAGTTGCAGACCCATCTTTTACTACCGTAACCGAGCCATTGCTATTATTAACATCGTTACCGGCACCATCATAAGTCACCTTTCCCTTATAGGTTCCTACAAAAAAACGGTTATCAGCAGGATCATCGTCCTTGCTACAAGCTGTAAATACAAAAGATGCAAAAAGCACCACACCTAACATTTTCAAAATTGATTTCATAAGATTGGGATTTGATTAAAAAAATTAAATTCGTCTTTGGTTAAACAAACCCCATACCAAGCCTGATGGTTATTTGTTAAAGCGATACGGCTTTTTATTTAACCAACTTATTTCCAGGACATTAGAAGCGTACAAAATTTCCTTTCTTTTATCAGAATATAACTGAACACCAATTTTCCACATCATGAATATGGCTCCAACAAATCAGGTTGTAATACGTTACTTTTGTCGGGAGGAGTAATCATGGATAAATTTATCGTTTCAGCACGCAAGTACAGGCCACAGCTTTTCGATACCGTTGTAGGCCAGGGGCATATCACCACTACATTAAAGAATGCTATTAAGCAAAACCAGCTGGCACATGCCTTTTTGTTTTGCGGTCCGCGTGGTGTGGGTAAAACTACCTGCGCCCGTATCCTGGCAAAAACGATCAACTGCGAAAACGCTACTCCCGATGGAGAAGCCTGTAACGAATGTAGTTCTTGCGTTTCTTTTAATCATGGCAGTTCGCTGAATATCCATGAATTGGATGCTGCCAGCAACAACTCAGTAGATGATATCCGCACATTGGTAGACCAGGTACGGTTTGCACCGCAGGCTGGTCAATACAAGGTATATATTATAGATGAGGTACATATGTTGAGCTCAGCGGCATTTAATGCTTTTCTTAAAACGCTGGAAGAACCTCCCTCCTATGCCATTTTTATATTAGCCACCACAGAAAAACATAAAATACTTCCTACTATATTAAGCCGTTGCCAGATATTCGACTTTAAGCGTATCACCACCAACGACACAGTAGAGCATCTGGAAGGCATTTGCAGTAAAGAAGGGGTTCACGCAGATAAGGCATCATTGCAGCTTATTGCCCAGAAAAGTGAAGGCTGTATGCGCGATGCTTTGAGTATCATGGACAAAATAGTGAGCTTCAGCAATGGGGAAGTGAGCTATAACAGTACCCTGGAACACCTGAATATACTGGATGAGGACTATTATTTCCGGTTGATGGATTATATGCAGCAGCAAGACCTGGCGAGCGCCATGCTTTTGTTTGACGATATTAACCGTAAAGGCTTTGAAGGCGACCTGGTATTGAATGGAATGGCGGCTTTTATCCGCAACCTGTTGGTTAGTAAAGATGAAAAAGTAGTGGCATTACTGGATACAGTAGAAAGTTTCAGGGAAAAGTACCTCAATGCAGCTAAACAAATCCCTACACCGCTGCTTATTAGCGCACTTAATATTTTAAACGAATCGGAGATCAACTATCGATCGGCCCGTAATAAAAGGTTACATGTAGAGTTAACCCTGATAAAACTCTGCTACCTGCAACAGGCAATGCAACTCTCACTGGATGAAAATTCAGTATCAAAAAAAAACTAGTTGAGTCAAAAGGCGCATTAGCCTTCAGGCAAATACAACCGATACTTTTAAAGGAAAGAGCCAAAACACAGCAAGCTGCACCACCGCAGCAAAGTTGATTATTGCGGATGAACCTGTTGTATTGCCGCAGCAATCTCCATCTACGCCAATGGTAACACCCAAGGCACCTGCAGGCAGTTCGGGCTTAACATCGACCCCGCCGGCAGGAAAAAGCTCAGCAGCCTGGAAAAGCTCAGAAAGCAGTTTAAGGAAATAGCTCCCGAGAAGGAAGACCAGCCACTGCAGGAGGCCACTCTTATTGAAGCCTGGCAGAAATTTACACAATTATTAAGAGACAATCGTAACCCGGCGGCTCAAAGCTTCTCGCTGGCTACCGTTGAGATCCTCGATGCCAACTCCTTTAACGTATACACTTCCAATCCGCTGGAAAACCGGTTTGTAGAAATTACTAAAAATGAGGCGGCTGAGTTTTTAAAGCTGGAATTACAGAATACCCAATTACAGCTCTTTAACCTCATTGATGCTAACCGGCAGCCGCACCTCAGGAAGTGATAGAACGACCTTTGTCTGTTGTAGAACAATACCAGAAAATGATCACTAAATATCCTCTGGTACAACAATTAAAGGAAAAGCTTAAGCTGGAACTGGGTCGTTAGAAAATCTTTTATCTTTTAGGCGGTTTGAGCTTATTCCGGAGGTATTATACTACAAAAATGACCTGAGTGCCGGTAATTTTTTGCCGCCATCCTGTGTTTTTTTACTATTATCTCAATAAATTGTCTAATCTGCGGTTGAAGACATTTCACTATTGCCCATTCACCATAATTCACTAATTTCGGGCGAAATATTTTATATACATGGCTGAGAAAATTTTAATGCCCCGATTGAGCGATACAATGACTGAAGGGGTGATTGCTGCCTGGCATAAAAAAGTAGGCGATAATGTAAAAAAGGTGATTTGCTGGCTGAAATTGAAACCGATAAAGCCACGATGGAGTTAGAAAGCTATAAAGATGGAACCGTTTTTACCTGGGTGCAGAAAATGGTGGAAAACTGCAGGTAGACGACCTGATGGTAATTGTGGGAGAGGCAGGTGAAGATATTTCGGGCCTTGTAAACGGGAAAGCCGGTGAGAGTGCCCAACCCAAAGAAGAAAAATCATCAGGTACTCCTTCGGAAAAGGATGAACCGGTTAAAGAAGAAGCTAAAACTGCAGAAAAAGCAGCGGCTCCTTCGGGATCAACAATAGATATATCCAAATTGGATGAGGTGGTATTAATGCCTCGTCTGAGCGATACCATGACTGAAGGCGTTATTGCTAGCTGGGCCAAAAATATTGGCGATGATGTAAAAAAGGGGATTTACTGGCTGAAATCGAGACCGATAAAGCTACCATGGAGCTGGAAAGCTATAAAAATGGTAAACTATTATACCAGGGCGCAAAAGCCGGCGATAAAATACAGGTGAATGACCTGCTTTGCATTATTGGTGAGGAAGGAAAAGTAAACGTAGATGAGATTATTGCAGCAGTGAAAGGTGGTGGCTCAGCGCCGGTTCCTAAAGCTGAAGCTAAAGAAGAAGCCACAGCTGAAACGAAAGAAACAGCTACTGAAACATCAGCAGCTCCCGAAGCTTCCACCACGGGCGAGAACGGCCGCATCAAGGCTTCTCCGTTAGCTAAAAAGCTGGCTGCAGAAAAAGGTATTGACCTGGGAACTGTACAAGGTTCGGGAGACGGTGGAAGAATTACCAAATCGGATATCGACAACTATAAACCTGCTGCGTCCAAGCCAGCTGCTCAGGATACAGCTGCCAGCCAGGCACCTGCTGCTACAGGTTCTGCAATTACAGGGCAGGTTTCTTTCGAAGATGTTCCGGTTTCTCAAATGAGAAAAACCATCGCAAAACGCCTTTCTGAAGTGAAGTTTTCGGCTCCCGAAATCTACCTGACCATGGAAATCAACATGGATAAGGCAGTTGCAAGCCGTGCACAAATCAACGAAGTATCTCCTAATAAAATATCATTTAACGACCTGGTACTGAAGGCTGCGGCACTTTCTTTAAAACAGCACCCGGCTATCAATAGCAGCTGGCAGGGCGAAACCATTCGTGTTAATCATCATGTAGATATTGGCGTTGCAGTAGCAGTGGACCAGGGTTTATTGGTTCCGGTAGTTCGTTTTGCAGATACCAAATCATTATCGCAGATTGCAGGTGAGGTTAAAGACCTTGCGGGACGTGCCAAAGCAAAGAAACTGGCTCCGGCAGAGTGGGAAGGCAATACCTTCACGATCTCTAACCTGGGTATGTTTGGTATTGAAGAATTTACTGCTATTATCAATCCTCCTGCATCCTGCATTCTTGCAGTAGGCGCCATTAACCAGGTTCCTGTTGTTAGAAACGGACAGATCACCGTTGGTAATATCATGAAAGTTACCCTTACCTGCGACCACCGCGTAGCGGATGGCGCTGTTGGAGCTGCTTTCCTTCAAACATTAAAAAGCTTCCTGGAAGAACCTTTGCGTATGCTGGTTTAACCATAGGTTGAAACTTTATATAAGCCACAGTGTTATTATTACATTGTGGCTTTTTTGTTGTACAACAACTAAGTCCAATGGCATCAATATTGTACAGTTCATCAGCGAAATAGTATCTACCCCATTTAATACCAGGATATGGCAAATAAAAAAACATTGGTTTTAGGCGCATCAGAAAACAGTTCCCGCTACGGCAATATGGCTTTAAAAAGATTAAGGGCCAATGGTCACGATGTAGTAGCTATCGGCCGACGCGAAGGGCAGGTTGGCGATGTAGTCATTCATAAATCAAAGCCGGATGAAAAAGGAATTGATACTGTAACCATGTATATGAATGAGCAGAACCAGAAAGAATATGAAGACTACATATTATCACTCCATCCCAAACGGATCATTTTTAATCCGGGAGCAGAAAATGATACATTAGCACATAAAGCTAAAGAGCAGGGCGTGCAAACAATAGAAGCCTGTACGCTGGTAATGTTGAGCACAGGGCAATATTAATGATGGATGAGTTTATAAATAATGAATGAAAGAAAAATGACTATTGGCTTCGCTCGCAGGTGAATACAATATTACTGATTCCATCTCTCAAATAGAGCTTGTTACCTTCCAATGTAAAGGCGCTAACCCTTGTTTGCAGGAGATCTATAAAGATCGTTTCCTGTTCCAGTTTGTCGCAGGCCATCTTGGTAGCCCCTATATTCTGAAAACGTATACTATACCCGTTTAACTGAATTGTTCCAAAAATGGAATTGCAGGGAGCTTTCCCGGAAAATTTGGTATCGGAGGCATTAAATTGCAACGTTACGCCGGAAAGCATTTCCAGGTCAGCCTTCTGCTGACGGCGCATGGAAACTACACTCCAGGTACCCGCTAATTCATTCTGAAAAGATTTGGCATCGGCGTTAGGAATGATCACATTGCCGGATTCACCGCTATTATTTACAGATGTTTTTTGTGGACTGCTACAAGCTATAACAATTACCATCGCGAATAGCAAAACATATAAAAAATAATGTCGCTTCATAAAGAAATGGTTTGGTTATAGAAATCCAAACCCATGCCAAATAAGGTTAGAAAGGCCTTCCATGTGTGGCTCTAATCATTCGTGCAGTAAGCCATGGCAGGTATTTGAGTATATTAATAAATAAATCCGTTTGCCACTCTTTGCCAAAATTAGCCTGGATGATACGCCCCATACGCAGGCGTGCTGAAAATTCACTGTTCCATGCTTTTTCATATAAACCCAACATATTTTCAAAGGAAGTTCGTTGCTGCAAAAAGTCATCAGCCAAAGCCGTAAAAATCTTCCCGCCGTGCATGGCCATGCTCATACCATTGCCACACAAAGGAGTAATCATGCCACAGGCATCACCCGCGAGAGGTGTATTATTATAAACGATTTCCTTTCGATTAAATGAAACCTGCGAAATAGTAACCGGTGATGAAAGAATAAACTCACTTTGCTTAAATATTCTCCGCAAATGAGCGTTTTGGAATAAAACTTTCTGCTCCATTTCTTTAATTCCTCCGGCCGACTGTAAATTAAAGGCAGTGGTAAGATAACAAAGACAATATTGATCCCCTTCTATTTTTGATATGCCACAATAGCCATCTTTAAAATTATGAAGCGCAATAGTGTCGCCAGGAAAATCTGCTTTAATATGATACTTTACACCAATATAATTATTGAGCGCATTAGGCTTTTGTGTAACAAACTTTCTATGCCACTTTATATCTATATTGCTCCGCTTTCCAAAGCTCCCCAGCACAAGCTTTACTTTAAAAGAGTCATTTCCCGTGTATAGTTCAAAACTCTCATTATCACGAAATAGCTGATCGATTTTGCGGCCATCGAAAACGGCTACTCCCACCCTTTTTGCCTCCTCAAATAAGAGGTTATCCAGCCAATACCTGCTGATGCCAAAACCACCCAGGTCCAGCTTTGTTTTTAAAAGTGTCCCATTGGGTGCGCTTACTTCCAGCTTATTGATCATGGGCAATTGCAAGGCCGGTAAGTCGATACCACAGCTTTGCAAATAATTCCAGCTTTCTTTACTGATATACTCTCCGCAAACCCGGTGAAAAGGATACTTATTCTTTTCCCACAATGCCACTGTATATCCTTTGCGCCTCAGTTGTATGGCAGTTGTCAATCCGGCTAATCCGCCACCCACAATCCCTATATCATAATCAAAGCCATTCATTTTTTATACAGAATTAAATGCCTGAATGCCCATTGCCAGCTCACTTGTGCGTCAATCTCTGCCTGCTGCAACAGTCCTTGCCATTCATCTTTTTTAAACCCTCTTAGTACAGAAAGAGGCGCATCATTCTTCACAAGATATGACCGCGAAAAAGTTTTGTCAATCCTTTAATGCTCCACCAGGCCAAAGGATGCCGGTGCAGATCATTAATAAAGAAACCAGTGATACAATGTCGCTCCATCCATTGTAGCATGCCAACCAGTTCTTCATTTGTAAAATGATGGCAGAATAAAGAGTTGAACAATATATCCGGAAGAACCTTGCAGGTTTGATAATCGCTGCAAATAAACTCAATTCCCAAATGACCGTATTGCTCTTTAGCAAATCCGATGCAATGTGCATTGATATCAACACCAATTAGCGTTACTCTAATACCCGCTTTCTTACACCACTCATGAATTACAAACAGGTTATCGCCACCGCCACATCCTATTTCACAAACACTGATTTCCTTTCGGCTGCCCAATATTTTCCTGAAACCTTTTTGGGTAATAGCATGACCACCCAGGAGCGTATTAATGGTGTTAAGCTCGCGCATATTTTGCCTGATATCCTCAAAAGGGACGTCCGGATCATCCAGCAATTCCTTCTTACTACTTCTTGTAGAAAAATCAGGCATGAGATAAATGAAAGGTTTCTAATGTGAGACCCGGACCGAACGCCATTCCCACAATATTGTTAACAGAGGGATCTAATGCTGCATTTTTCAAAATCTTCTCCAGTACAAACAACACAGTGGGACTGCTCATATTTCCATATTCCCTCAATACGGCATAGCTCTCCTGCAATTGTTCTCTGGTAACAGCAGCACCACGTTCTATGGCTTCCAATATTTTTTACCGCCGGGGTGAACACACCAGCTATCAACTTCATCACCTTCTATTCCATAATATTGAAGCGCGTTATCCATAATGCTCCGGCATTTCTTTTCCAGAATTTCCGGCACTTTACTCGTCAGCGTCATTAAAAAACCATCTGCCGAAATCTTCCAGGCCATATCATCAATACCCTCAAAATTTATTTCGCTATAAAAGCCATGTAGCTCCCAGCCTTTCCTCACACTTGCTGAATTCTCTACTAATACAGCGGCTGCCCCATCTCCGAATATGATGGTGCTGGTTATATTGTCGATCGACTTATCTTTCTGAAAGTGCAGGGTACACAGTTCAACGCAAACCACCAGCACTTTAGCATCTGCCTCCTTCTCCGCAATATAATGCGCATGCTTTAGTCCATGAATAGCGGCATAGCATCCCATAAAGTTCACTGAAGTCCTGTATATATCCGGCTTTAGACTCAGTGCTTTTACAATACTAAGGTCAAGACCAGGTGCCTGCATACCGGTACAACTAACGGTGATCAGGTGTGTAATACCGGATGGCTCCATACCTTCTGGCAGGCACTTCCCAATCACATCTATAGCAAGATTGAGGGCTGCTTTGTCATATATTTTTAACCGTTCTTCGAGCGATGTAGTGGCCGATGTACCGGCTGCATTGGATACTATTTCACACCGTCCATTACCAGGGTTAAAATCCGGAACAGCGGCATAACGGGTTTCAATTCCGCTCGACTTATACATAAAACGTAACACCCTTGCCTCTTCTTCCGTATCAGCATGCATGGCGCGTACTACATCATATATCTGCATCTGGCTTTGCCGATACTCCGGGACTGCTGTTGCGATCGATGTTATCTTACTCATATTTGATTTCAAATAATGAGTGATGAGTAGTGAGTAGATAGTTTCTTTAAACTCAACCACACCCGCCTCAAACACTACTATAGTTTATCCTGCTTTGTTTATAATTAAAATGCTGATAAAGGCAATGCTACTGCAAACCGAGGCCACATAGTTCATCTTCATCAGGTTTTTGAAATTTGCGTTGCCCGGATCTTGCTGTACTTTTAGAAACCAACGGGTAAAATAAGCGCCAACCGGCAGCATCGCTATTCCGTAGGCAATCAATGCATACCACTGGTTTGCCCTTATAAAGTAAAGAGTTAGCAATAATAATGCTACAAAAAGAACAATACCGCAAAAAACAAATGTTCCTTTAATCCCCAGTTTATAACTCAAGGTTGTAACACCATCTTCCTTATCCTGCTGATGCTGGTATACCTGAGTTAGAGGATAAGTACCACCAATTAATAAAGAAGTAATAATAGCTGGCAACCACTCACCCTTCAAATCCAATGCATTATTTACGCTGCCGCTTACAATAAAATAAACGAGGGCGCCCTGGCAAATCATCACTGTAAGATATCCTGTAACAGGGTATTGCTTTAATCGTACGCCCCTGTAGCTGTACAACCTTGATGCAAGGATATAGATACCCACTCCTACCAGTACCATCGCTCCCAGAAAACAAGAAAGCATCAATGCCATCATATCCATTATTACACTTATATAGAACAGCTCTTTATGAACCGGTAGCGGATTTTCTATGCCACCGATACTACCGGTATCTTTATCCATATACGAATTATATCCGTTGCTGGATGGATATACCAAGAAATGAAGTAGGATAAAAATAAGGCAGGCCCTGTCCCAGTATATTGCCGAGGCCTGGCTTAAAGCAAACCAATAAACCGGCATCAGGAAGAGGGAAAAGCCAAACCGCAAATGTTGTATAGTGGACTTAACATGCAATTTTAAAACCAATGTTTAACCATTGTTCGAATTTGTATAATTTTACTCAAAATATTCAATTTTAGTTAAATTAAATTTTTATGTATAAAAAGACCTTTTTGTTTTTGTTTGCAGCGGTTATATCTGTTAGCTCCTTTGCACAAAATCTCACGCCTTCCGCAACAGATAGTAAAATTTCTTTTGTTATTAAAAATATGGGGGTAAATGTAGATGGCTCGGTAACTGGTCTCAAAGGCAAGATGAGCTTTGATCCCAAAAAACTATCGGCCAGCCAGTTTGATGTAACCGTTGATGCTAACACCATTAATACAGATAATAAGCGCAGAGACGATCACTTAAAGAAAGACGATTTCTTTGATGTAGAAAAATATCCTACGATTGGTATTAAAACAAGCAGCATACAAGCGAAGGGTAATAATGTGTATTTTGCCAAAGCAGTGCTTACCATGCACGGCGTGTCTAAAAATATTCAGTTCGATTTTGTTGCAACACCTGTGCAGGGCGGTTATAATTTCAAAGCAGAATTTAGCGTTGATCGCAAAGAGTATGGCATCGGCGGCAATAGTATGACCATGGGCGACAATGTAAAAGTAAACCTGGATGTAGTTGGAAAGAAATAGATTGGGGGATTATTTCAATAACTGAGCATTACTTCTTTTCGCCCATTCTCCGTGACTAGTCTCTAACCGTAGAGATGTTAAGTACACGGAGTTAAGTGCTGAAGTTACAATAATATCCTTCATGCCTGAAATGCAATTGGTAACACTCTTAGAATGGCAGGCTGAGGAAAGGCTGGAGCTTATCAAAGGACGCATTTTTAAAATGAGCCCGGCAACCAAACGTATCCATCAAAAAGCAAGCGTATTTATATTAAATCAATTGTTCAATTTTTTGCATGGTAAACAGTGCGATGTTTATAATGCTCCGTTTGATGTTCATCTTCCACGCAACTCAAAAGAAGACAAAGAAATCGTCACGGTTTTACAGCCAGATATATGTGTAGTGTACGGCCAGTCGAAATTGGATGACAAGGGCTGTTTAAGTGCTCCTGATATAGTGGTCGAAATTCTTTCACCTGGAAATAACCGGAAAGAACTACAGAACAAATACGAGGTTTACGAAGAAAGTGGTGTAAAGGAATACTGGATCATACACCCTGATGAGAAGACTTTTATGAAATATACTCTGGACGATGATGGGCATTATCAACCATCCCGCCTGCTTACTTTTGGTGATATAGTAACGACTCCTGTATTACCTGGTTTTACTATGGTGCTTGACGATGTTTTCAATTTAGATTAGATCCAACCCCACGTATAATTATTATAGCATTTAATTAGTATCTTCAATATATGTTAGTGAAGATCAATGGCAGCGCTGTATACGGCGTTGAAGCTATACCTATCACCATCGAAGTTAACTGGATGGCAAGCGGAAAAGACTCGACCCTTGTAGGGCTGCCTGATAGCGCCGTAAAAGAAAGCATGCAAAGGGTGGAAAGCACTATCAAGACCAACGGCTACGATATGCCACGCACCAAACTGGTGGTAAACCTGGCCCCTGCCGATATCAAAAAAAGTGGAACAGCTTTCGATCTCCCCATTGCCATCGGTATTTTATCAGCATCAGAACAAATAGAAAACATTGATGCGCTGTCGCGCTATGTGATCATGGGCGAGCTCAGCCTTGACGGAGAGATCAGGCCGATTAAAGGTTCATTACCTATTGCCATACAGGCACGCAAACAGGAGTTCAAAGGTTTAATTGTACCAAAAGCCAATGCCCGCGAAGCCGCAATGGTAAACAGCCTGAAAGTATATGGCGTTACCCATATAAAAGAAGTCATCGATTTTTTTGATAATGGAGAAACCGGCCTGGATGCGCTGGAAGTGAATACGAGAGACGAATTCTTTCATTCGCAGTATGATTTTGATCTGGACTTTGCCGATGTAAAAGGACAGGAAAACATCAAACGGGCACTGGAAATTGCGGCAGCAGGTGGACATAATGCGATACTGATTGGGCCTCCCGGCGCCGGTAAAACGATGTTAGCCAAACGGCTGCCTACCATCCTTCCGCCGCTCACTTTGCAGGAAGCATTGGAGACAACTAAAATACATTCCGTTGCTGGTAAGTTATCCGAAAATGCAACACTGATCTCTAAAAGACCTTTCCGTTCACCACATCATACCATTTCAGATGTGGCCTTAGTAGGCGGGGGTGGTAATCCGCAGCCTGGCGAAATATCCTTAGCGCATAATGGTGTTTTGTTTCTGGACGAGTTGCCCGAATTTAAAAGAACCGTACTGGAGGTAATGCGCCAGCCAATGGAAGAGCGCAGGGTTACCATTTCAAGGGCAAAGCTAACACTCGACTTCCCTGCAAGTTTTATGCTGATCGCATCCATGAATCCATGCCCCTGTGGTTTTTATAATCACCCTGAAAGGACCTGTACCTGCCCTCCCGGCGCTGTTCAAAAATATTTAAACAAAATATCCGGGCCACTTTTAGACCGTATCGACCTGCATGTAGAAGTAACGCCTGTACCTTTTAGCGAATTATCTACTATCAGGAAAGAGCAAAACTCCGAAACGATTCGCGATAGAGTGATCAAAGCCAGGGAGGTACAGGGAGAACGCTATAAGAACTATCCGGGTATTTATGCCAATGCTCAAATAACCAGTAAAATGCTGGCCGAGGTTTGTGCTATTGATAATGTGGGCCAACTATTATTAAAAGCCGCTATGGAAAAACTCAACCTTTCGGCGCGGGCTTACGATCGCATTTTAAAAGTATCGCGTACCATTGCCGATCTGGAAGGATCGGAAAAGATCAAACCCGAATACCTGGCTGAGGCTATCCAATACCGTAGTCTTGACCGGGAGGGATGGGCAGGATAATATATTTAAACTCATACAATACCAGCTTCATTTGCTATGCAACATTTCATCTTTTTACTGCTCAGTCTCCTTTCATCCATTTCTCTTGTAAAAGCGCAGCCCGTATTAAGGAGCGCAGACAATAAATCGTCCCATAGGATACCCTTTCGCATCACGGCCTATAACAATATTATCATCAAAGCGGCAATCAATGAAAAAGATACGGTCAACCTGATGCTGCATACAGCTTCCAGTGATATTACCCTTACTGAAGAAGCCGTTAAGAAACTGAATACCATCCAATTTACAGGGGCGGTGGATGATGTAAAAAGCTGGGGCGGCGGCGGCAACAGTTCGCGATATAGCAATGGCAATCAGTTAACAATCTCCGGTTTAAATTGGAGCAATGTAGAAATATGGGACGACCAAAACTCCGGCCAGGAGTCTGATGGCAAGATCGGTTTAAATTTTTTTAATGGCCAGGTGCTTGATTTCGATTTTGAAAAGCAACAGCTAACCGTGGGGCGTACGCTTCCAAAGAATCTTAAAAAGTATGAAAAACTGGCACTGGCCTCACAGGGAGCCAATCTTTTTGTAAAAGGAGATTTAAAAATCGGCGACGAGTTGCTCGAAGCTGAATTGCTTTTACATTCAGGTTATGGCGGTGATATTTTACTGAATGATGCTTTTGTTCAGAATAATAAAATCGACCAGAAAATAAAGATCACCAGCGAGAAAAAATTAAAAGACGCCTATGGCAATGTACTAACCACGCAAAAAGGAGTATTGCCTGTTTTAAAGCTGGGACAATTACAACTACACAATACCCATGTTGGCTTTTTTACCGGCACTGTGGGACGGCAGAAAATAAGCGTGATGGGCGGCGACATTTTAAAAAGATTTCGCATTATTATTGATGCACAAAGACAGCACGTTTATTTAAAGCCTAATCATTTTTTTAAATCGGGCTATTCCAATATATAAAAATGCCGGGAAGGCCTCCTATTTATATTTTGTTGCGTTTGAATGATGTCGCTCGTCTTATTTGCCAGATACACCTAAAATCACCGCCATATGAAATGTATACTGCTTTTAATGTTGATCGTTGTTGGAGCTGCCTGCAGCAAACGAGGCGCGCAATCTTATGAATCTGATGCCCCCTGGGATTCCAGGCCCTGGTTAATGAAAATCAAGAATGCCATTGGCCCCTGTGGAGAAGGCTGCTCCGGGGTACTGTTTAAAGCCATTTGGAAACAACGAACGGTTTATGAAACTGGTGTTAGGAGTGGCTCCTCAATGCAATGTAATAGTATATCTATCGTGTACGACGAAGACGGCGAACAACTTTTTACCTCAGGAACAGAAGAGTATAAAGCATATTTAGAAGGCACTTTTGAAAAAACCAGGAAACTGATCTGGGGCTGTCATCTGGTAAAATAAAACATTCGTATTTCCCTGTACACCTTTCTCCATTATTTTAGAATGATGGATCATTATGTAATTTCTCCCGGCAGGCATCTATTAAGCAAAAGCTGATGATGAAAGAAAATAAAACAATCCTACAGCTTATCCTATTTACTTTTATTTACGCGGGCACCAGTTTATTGGCACAACCCTACAATCTTCAAAAAACATGGGTTGGCGCCGATCTTGAGTATCTTAAAGTAGATTCTCAAAAAGTGCATTTTGAAGTATTTGGTAGCTATCCGGAAAACATCAACTACCTTATTAAAAAGATACGCTACGCCTGTTTAGCAATTACATCAGTTCAGGAGATGGGTTTTCAAAAGTACATACCAGGAACTATGATTTCCTGATAAAGCAAAAGACCCCTCAAACACTAAAACTATTACCGGTAAATGCTCTGGCACTTGAACTGTCAAACGATAAAAAACTGCTGAAGTATACCGAACGCTCTCTTATTAAGGACACCAACTTTAATTTCCTGGCAATCCGGTTTAAGGCCACTACCTGTTACGGCACATGCCCCGATATGACGGTGGAAATAACCAACAAGAAAGAATTAAAGTTTATCGGGGGTGAGTACGCTATTAAAAAAGGACTCTTCAACGCTAAAGTATCGGATAGTCTATACTCGGAATTGTTGGAATTGCTCTCTTTATCTGATCTGAAAAACCTTAAAACATGGCCGCAGGTACTTCGCGATGCTCCAGAATATACCCTTGAGATCGCATACGACAATCAAATCAAATGTCTAAAAACCTTCTTACTGCCTTCTGTTTGCGGAGACTTGATACATTATTTATATGCTGTCCCCGGCAAAGTAGTCCTTCAAAAGCAAGAAGAACCAATTGAGTTACATTTCCAGGAGATTGTGGCAAATATCCTAATCCAATCTATACTGACTAAAATTATCCGAGCAATAATCCTTTTGGTTAAGATGCTGTTATGGAGAAAGAAAAACGTATTAGTTCTGTAATTCAGCATCCCAGCTAACCGAACAATAAATAAATTTCTTTGTTGTTAAAAAACTGGCGCAATTTTGCTCCATTTTCCAACTACAGAAAACTACATGCGTATACTACTCCACTACCTGAAACCCTATAAATGGCTGGTTGCTTTTGCATTATTTTTAGCAGCAGTGAACCAGATCTTTTCATTATTTGCACCCATGATCAGCGGAAACCTGCTGGACATGTTTGCCAACCACCCCATCACTTTGACAAGGCTAAAACATTACCACGCTCTGAGCGCAATTACCTTTGGGGCGGAAGTGGCTATCACGGGGTGTTCTTTTACCTTTTTTATTGGTGGGCACCGCAATGGTTAGCCGTATTGCCAAAGCCTTCCAGGACTATTTTGTAAATGTGGTAATCCAAAAATTCGGAGCAACTATTTTTACAGATGGATTACAGCACTCCATGCGTCTTCCTTACCAGGATTTTGAAGACCAACGTAGCGGCGAAACGCTGTCTATTTTAACCAAGGTTCGTACAGATACAGAAAAATTCATCAGCAGTTTTGTGAACGTCTTTTTGTGATTATTGTAAGTATTGTCTTTGTTTCAATATATGCGTTCCGCCTACATTGGACCATCATGCCTGTTTATGCGCTGGGCATATTCTTTATTGCACTGGTAACCAGCCTTTTGAGCAAAAAAATAAAGATCATTCAAAAAATATTGTTAAAGAAACAACAGCATTGGCGGGTACCACTACCGAAAGTTTGCGCAATATAGAAATTGTAAAAAGCCTGGGGCTTACCGGCCAGGAGGTAACACGGCTGAACAACAATACCTTTAAAATTCTTAAACTGGAGTTGCGTAAAGTAAAAAATGTTCGCTCCCTCAGCTTTATACAGGGTACGTTGGTGAACTTTCTCCAACAGGTAATTGCATTCACACTACTATGGTTGATTTTTAAGGATTCAATTACACCAGGGCAATATCTTTCGTTAAGTTTTTATGGCTTTTTTCTTTTTGGTCCCATGCAGGAAATTGGTAATGTCATACTCTCGTACCGGGAAGCGGAAGCCTCGCTACAGAACTTCCATAACCTGATGCAGAAAAAGAGTGAGCCGAAGCCGGTTCAACCACACCCGCTGGGAATTCTGGAAGAGCTGGAGTTTAGAAATGTTACATTTCAGCACCAAACTGCTCAGTTTAAAGCGCTGGAAAATATTTCTTTTGACGTAAAAAAGGGAGAAACCATTGCTTTTGTTGGACCCAGCGGATCGGGAAAGAGCACTTTGGTGAAATTGCTTGTGGGCTTATATCGACCTAAAGAAGGTAGTATTTATTATGATGGCATTAACGGAGACGATATTGATTTCGATGAGCTCAGGAGACAGATAGGTTTTGTAACACAGGATACCCAACTCTTTGCCGGGACCATACGCGAAAACCTGCTGTTTGTAAACCCAGCGGCTACAGAAGAACAGCTACAAATAGCCCTGCAAAAAGCCAGCTGCACTGCTTTGCTGGAAAGAGCAGGCAATGGCGTAGATACGGTTATTGGCGAAAGCGGCCTGAAATTAAGCGGCGGTGAAAAGCAGCGGATTGCTATAGCGCGGGCTTTATTAAGAGATCCCCACCTGCTTATTTTTGATGAAGCCACGTCGGCGCTGGACTCCATTACAGAAGAGCAAATTACCGAAACGATACGGGAAGTGTCTTCCAAAGGCAGCCAGATAACAGTTTTGATTGCACACAGACTCAGCACCATCATGCATGCCGACCGCATTTATGTGTTGGAACGCGGCGAAGTAGCTGAAACCGGAAGCCACGAAGAACTGATCGAGCGAAAAGGACTATACTATGCAATGTGGCGGCAGCAGATTGGCGAAAGAAGAACGCAAAAAGCGCCGGTAGCCTAATCAACATTAACCCTTTATTAAAATTAATTTCAGGTGTATTTGCCTTAGCTTTACGCCATGCAATTACCGGCAAAAAACTTACTGATTTCCGTACTGGGAGCCCTGCTCCTTTGGGCGGCATGGCCAACTTCCCCCTTACCTTGCTCATTTTTGTTGCCTGGCTTCCGCTACTTTTTTTAACGGAACGCGGGTTAAGCTGGAGACAGTATTTCGGGTACACCTATATCCACATGGTCTTATGGAATGTGCTCACCACCTGGTGGGTAGCCAAGGCCAGTTTGGTGGGAGGCGTAAGCGCTTTTTTGCCAATAGCTTGGTCATGTGTCTTCCCTGGCTGTTGTACTATTTCACCACAAAATATGTAAAAGGCTTTATCAGTAGCTTATCTATAGTTGCTTACTGGCTGGCATTTGAATACCTGCATCATAACTGGGATTTAAGCTGGCCCTGGCTCACATTGGGGAACGCTTTTGCTACACATCCGGGATGGATACAGTGGTATGAGTACACTGGTACTTCAGGAGGAAGTTTATGGATCCTGCTGAGCAATGTAATGATATTTTATGTGCTGAAATTGTACCGCAAGGAAGGAAGAACCCTGCGCTATTTCAGAAATATAGCGGCATGGCTGGTTTTACTTTTTATACCGATCCTGTTGTCATTTTTTGTTAAAAATAATCTTACCCTGTTGCATAATAAATACAATGTAGTGGTGGTACAGCCGAATGTAGATCCCTATATAAAATATGGTACAGGATCGGAGCAGGAACAATTACAAAAGCTGATCCATTTATCCAGAAAAGAAATAGATGCCAATACCGCATTGGTAGTATGGCCCGAAACAGCCATACCCAAGCAAACAAACGAAGAGCAGCTGAGAGATGATTTTTTCTTATCACCGATATGGGCTTTCCTGATAGAAAATCCAAACATCAACTTACTTACCGGCCTGGAAGGATACAGGGAGTTTTCTGCTAAGGTTAGCCGCTTTGCCAAGCCATTCAGAGGTGGTGGCGGCTATTACGAAATGTATAATACCGCGTTGATGCTGGATAGTACCCAAGCTCAGATTTACCATAAATCCAGGTTAGTACCAGGGGCTGAAGTGTTACCGGGCTTTTTGGCTTTTATGGCGCCTGCGTTTGAAAAGTTTGGCGGAACCGGTGGCGGTTATGCCAAAGACACGAATATCCATGTATTTAACACCAGTAATAATAGCTATAACGTAACACCAGCTATTTGCTATGAAAGCATCTATGGCGATTACCTGGCCGCATTTAATCGTAAAGGAGCCAACCTGGTTTGCATTATTACTAATGATGGTTGGTGGGGCGACACACAGGGTTATAAACAGCATATGAATTATGCCCGCCTGCGTGCTATTGAAAGCCGTAAATGGGTAGCACGAAGCGCTAATACAGGCATCAGCTGCTTTATTGATCCGTTTGGCAACATCATTCAACAGCTGGGCTGGAATGTGGATGGCGCTTTAAAACAAACGGTTCCTGCCTACGTTACCGATACTTTTTATACCAGGCACGGCGATCTGCTATCTAAGATCGTCAGCGGTCTGGCAACGGCATTATTGTTGCTCACGATAATTCGGAAGATAAAGAACAGAACGCTTTCCAAAGCATCATAACGCATCAGTTCTCTTTTATAATATTATATTAACAACAGTTTATTAGGCCATTTCTGCTTGTACTGCAAGAAGTAGTTAAAGACGCTGATTTGTTTAACACTATAAAAACAAAAAAATGCATAGAAAATCTGTAACCGTTGAAGGTAAGCTGATCAGTTATATGGCTGGAGGAGAAGGCAATGCTGTAATGCTACTGCATGGCTTTGGAGTGGACAGTACCGCCTGGTCTGAACAAATTAATCAACTGAAAAAAACTATCGTGTTATAGCGCCCGACCTTCCGGGCATTGGTGTTTCTGAGCTCACCAGCGATGTAAGTATGGAGGGAATCGCTACTGTAGTAAAGGAAATAATCGAAGCGGAAGAGATAGAACAGGCAGCGATCATAGGACATAGTATGGGCGGGTATATAGCATTAGCATTTGCGGAAAAATATCCCGAACTATTAGCCGGGTTAGGACTATTTCATTCCACTGCCACTGAAGATAATGATGAAAAAAAGCAAGCAGGCAAAAAGGCATTGAGTTTACTGAAAAGCATGGTGCGCAACCCTTTCTTGAAACCACCGCACCCAAAATGTTTGCGGCGATTACCCAAACTGATAATAAGGAGCTGTATGAACACTTTATGAGTCATTTACCTGAAATGAGCAAGGAGGCTGTCATCAGTTATTACGAAGCAATGATGCAAAGGCCAGACCGTGTAGAAGTGCTCAGGAAAATAAAAGTGCCGGTACTTTTTGTTTATGGCAAACAGGATGAGATCATACCGCTTAATAAAACCATCGAACAGGCATCCATCCCTTCTATTTCTTCTGTGAATATTTTGAAAAAATCGGGCCATTTGGGTATGATTGAAGAGCCTGAAGCAGCGAATAAGGCAATTGAAGATTTTTTATCCGATATTTAACGCCTCATTAATGAGCGAAAAGATGAATAAAACAGTTTTAATTACAGGCGCTACTTCTGGTTTTGGCGAAGCCTGCGCCCTGAAATTTGCATCTGATAATTATAATGTAATTATTACCGGGCGCCGCAAGGAACGACTGGATTTACTTAGCGAAAAAATACAGCGGGAGTATGCTGTAAAGGCTCTGCCTTTGTCGTTTGATATAAGAAACAAGGCTGACGTACAGGCTGCCATCAGCAGTTTGCCAGACGAATGGAAAAAGATTGATATCCTTATCAATAATGCAGGGTTGGCTGTGGGCAGAGATAATTTTGATGAAGCCAGTATTGACGACTGGGACGTAATGGTGGATACTAACTTAAAAGGCCTGGCCTATATGACCAAAGCGGTCCTCCCTTTTATGATTGATGCGGGAAGTGGCCACATTTTCAATCTGGGTTCTATTTCCGGCAAGGAAGTATATGCCCAGGGCAATATGTACTGCGCTACCAAACACGCGGTGAATGCCCTCAGCCAGGCTATGCGGATTGAGTTACTGAAGTTTAATATTAAGGTAACGGCCATCCATCCCGGGGCAGCAGATACGGAGTTCTCTAATGTTCGTTTTAAAGGTGACGATGATAAAGCAGCTAAAGTATACGAAGGTATGGAGCCATTAGTAGCACAGGATGTAGCAGATATCATCTTTTATTGTGCGGGATTACCTCCACATGTTTGTATCAACGACCTCGTGGTGACCTGTACACAGCAGGCGAACAGCTTTTATTCATTCAGGAAATAGTAAACTAAAGAGGCCCTGTCTGAACGCTGAAACCTTAATTTTCCGGTCTTCAGATTGTGGTCCGACATCATACACAATGGCGATAAAATTTGGTGTTATAGGAAGCGGTAGCTGGGCAACAGCACTGGTTAAAATCATTACAGATAACGGTAATAAAGTAAGCTGGTGGGTGAGAAACGATGCATCCGCCTCTTATATCAAAAAGCGATCTCATAATCCCCACTACCTCACTTCGGCAGTTTTAAAAACAAAGCTTTTAAAAATTGAAACGGATCTTCAAAAAGTGGTGGCCGCCGCGAATGTATTGATCATAGCGGTACCCTCGGCCTACGCCACCGAAGTACTGGCAGAACTGGAGCCCGGTGATCTGAAGAATAAAAAATATTATCGGCCGTAAAAGGTATGCTGCCTAAGGAAAATATATTGCTCAATGAGTACCTGAACAGGCAATTTAATATCCCCCTGCAAAACTATTTTGCAGTGTTGGGGCCCTGCCACGCCGAGGAGGTAGCAGCAGAAAAGCTTTCTTATCTGACATTCTCAGGCACTGATGTAGAAACAACCAAAAAGATAGCGGCTTACTTTACCTCACCTGCTATTAATACGGTGGTGAATGATGATATCTTAGGCGTACAATACGCCGCCGTACTTAAGAATATATATGCTTTAGGCGCGGGTATTGCTCATGGACTCGACTACGGCGATAATTTCCAGAGTGTTTATATTGCCAATTGCGCCGACGAAATGGCTGCATTTTTAAGGAGTTTCGGCGCCGAGCATATGGTGGTTGGCGAGCATGAGGCCAACCTCGCTACGGGTGGCAAATCTGCCAACTATGCGGCATCGGTGTATCTGGGCGATCTCCTTGTGACCTGTTATTCATTGTATAGCCGGAACCGCACATTTGGCAATATGATCGGCAAAGGCTATTCAGTAAAAGCGGCTCAGCTGGAATTAAACATGGTAGCCGAGGGTTATAATGCAGCTAAATGTATCTACAATATCAATAAGAAAATAAAAGCAGAAATGCCCATTGCGGAAAACATCTATAAAATACTATGGGACAAACTCACGCCGGTAAAAGGCTTTGAGGCTATTGAAAAAGTATTGATATAGGAGCCTCCCATACGCACCCAGCTTAAACCGTGGTTAGGTTACTCATCGAAAAAAGATCCGCAGCAATACCATCCGCATACAGTTTTCCTTCGTCGGTAAGCCGTAAGCGGTTGGGTTCATGTATTACAAGCAAGCCCTGTTAATATATTTTTGCACTGCTTTAACCAACTGCCGGGCTGCTCCTTCAGAAAAGCGGGTTAGATCCACTCCTTCTACGGTACGAAGGGAGATCATAATCGATTCGTTGATCTGCTGCACCGGTGTAAGCAATTCTTTTTCAACCGGTGCAACTCCTTTTGCTATTGCATCGATATATTGCTGATTATTGGCAATATTCCAACGCCGCTCCGTTCCATTAAATGAGTGGGCAGATGGTCCGATACCCACATAAGGCTTTCCCTGCCAGTAAGAAGAATTGTGACGGCTACGGAAACCAGGCTTTGCAAAATTGGATATCTCATAATGCTCATATCCGGCAGCTCTCAGCCAACCCATCAATAATAAAAACTGTTCTGATTGTGTATCCGGATTCACATCATCCTTTTTGTTTAGCCTGATTAGTTTATCCAGGGGAGTTTGGGGTTCAACTGTAAGTGCATAGCAGGACAAATGAGGAATGTTCAATGCCAGGGCCGTTTCTACATTTCGCTGCCACTTATCGTTGGTGAGACCCGGTGTTCCATAAATAAGATCCATGGTAATGTTATCAAAATATAGCAATGCCAGCTCAAGGCCTTTTCTTGCCTGCACTGCATTATGCGCCCGGTTCATCCATTTCAGGTCTTCTTCAAAAAAGACTGTACACCGATACTAAGGCGATTAATACCGGCAGCCCTCCACCCTTTTAGCTTTTCCTCCGTTAAATCATCAGGGTTGGCCTCCAAAGTTATCTCAGCACCTCCATCTACCTTGTAAACAGATTGTATAGTATTTAAAATAGTGGCGATCTCTTCAACCTCCATCAAACTGGGTGTACCACCGCCAAAATAGATGGTATTCACCAGCCATTTACCGTCTTCGGCAGTCAATACAATTTCTTTATTGATAGCGACCAACATTGCCTCCTTTTTTGATAAAGAAGTGGCAAAATGAAAATTGCAATAATTACAGGCCTGCCTGCAAAAAGGTATATGGATATAAATGCCGCTCATGTGAGGTTTAGGTTGATAAGTTAATAAGTTTACAGGTTAACAAGGATGTCGTTTTCATACCTTGTAAACATTTATACCTTTCAACTTTTCAACTTACTTTTACTCCCGTTGAAACCTGCAAAGATACGATACCTGTTTACAGCATTGCTGCTTTTACATATTTTGCTGACCAAAGGGCAAAACAGGCATATATTATCTGTTATTACAGTTGACAGGGACAGTGCATTTGCAGAATCAGTTCTTCAGCTTAAAAAGAATTCATCAACCGCGATGATTGTAACAATTACGTAGGGCAATTGCTCCCTGCTTTACAAGCCAAGGGCTATATTACAGCGTCGATAGATTCCATACAATCCGATTCTCTACGCACTTCCGTTCATCTTTTCTTTGGGGAGATCTATCAATGGGCATCGGTATACGCAAACGATGAGTCGCAACGTTGGTTAAGCCAGGTTGGATGGTCTCCCGGTAAATTCATGCAACAGCAGTACGATCCTGATAAAATTGTTACGTTGCAGCAGCGCACGCTGGAATACATGGAAAATAATGGTTACCCGTTTGCCAGGATCTTTATGGATAGCCTGCAGATCAATGGCAGGGATGTTTTTGGCAGGATCAATGTTCAGCCAGGACCACTTTATCATATTGATAGCATAAAAGTTACCGGCAATGCCAAAATAAGCAACGAATACCTTCAACAATTTCTTGGTATCAAAAACGGTTCTGTTTATAATAAAGATAAATTGCTGCAGATCAGTACAGAACTAAAAAAGCTCAACTATGTGCAGGAAGCATTCCCTCCTCAATTAATATGGGGAAGCACAGGTGGAACCATCGAGGTTTTCCTGCAGCAGAAAAAAAGCAGCCAGGTAAATATCATTATCGGGTTTCTGCCTAATAGCGACGCCTCGGCTAACCGCAAAATGCTGATAACTGGCGAAGGGCTCCTCAACCTGAAAAATGCTTTTGGCGCCGGAGAAACCATTGGCCTTACCTGGCAACGGCTTCAGGCTGCTTCTCAACGGCTTAGTATGAACTACGAACAGCCTTATTTATTCAATTCTCCGCTGGGCGTAGATTTTGGTTTTAATATGCTCAAAAGAGACTCTGCATTTTTAAACTTTGACATAAGACTGGGCGCCCAGCTGGCATTAAACCGTCAGCAACGCATTAAGTTATACGTGCAGCGGTTTAGCAGTATTTTAAACTATATCAATGAATCTGCGGTTATAACCACCAGGAAGTTGCCGGAAGAAGCCGACGTAAAAATCACCCACCTCGGTGTAGAGTATATAATCAATAGCACTAATTATATATTTAACCCCGTAAGCGGGTTGGAGCTGCTATTCAACACTTCTGTCGGTAATAAAAATATTAAACCCAACAACCAGATAGTAGACCTGGAAGATCCGGAAGACCCTGGTTTTAACTTTGCCAGCTTGTACGACACCGTAAAAACAAAATCTTACCAGCTGCGATCGGTTTTGGCTGTTGCGAAGTATTTCCCGATCGGTAAGGCGTCCAGGAGCACCGTAAAAACGGCTATCAACGGTGGGTACATCTCCGGAAGCAATATCTTCAGAAACGAACTCTTTCAAATTGGCGGATACAGGCTGCTCCGGGGTTTTGATGAACAAAGTCAGTTTCTTTCGCAGTACGGTTTAGGAACATTGGAATACCGCTATCTAATTGGCGAAAATTCTTATTTCAATGTTTTTACGGACGGAGGCTGGGGAAAGAATGCAAGCAGGGGGAGTAATATTAGTTATACCTATTTATCAGGAGGGTTGGGAATGGCTTTTGAAACCAAAGTGGGGCTATTTAACCTGGCCTGGGCGGTTGGAAAAAGAAATGATACGGAGTTTAACCTGCGACAATCGAAAATTCATTTTGGATTCGTTAATTACTTTTAACCCTGCGGGTCTATTTTTGCAGCAAAACTCTTTTCTTGACCAGGATTTTTTAGTACTGTTTTTTGCGTGGGATGGATATGGATGCCTGACATAATAGCTCAGGGAACAGATAGCCTTGTTGCTACTCAGGCAGACAGCTTAGTTGCGCATAAAGAAGTTGCTGTACGTAAAAACATAGAGCTGTCCAGGAAAATCCTTAGTCATCACCCCTATTTTAACTTTACTGAAAAAGCCGGTTATCCACTCTACACCATTAAAACCGCCACCCAGGGCAAGGAGATATACTTTTATATGGTGGCTGGCTTGTTTTTATTGTTCGCGATCTTTAAAGCAAGTTTTGACAAATACTTTACCGATCTTTTTAACCTCTTTTTCAGGCGAAGCCTTAAACAACGCCAGCTCAAGCAACAGGTAGTTCAAAATTCGTTGCCCTCATTGCTATTTAATATCCTTTTTGTAATCACCGCCGGGTTTTATGCGGCAATGGTTATACAAAAGAATATAGATGCTGCGCAATGGGAACTACCACTGTGGCAACTTTTCATTTATACCACGGCGTCTATCGGAATTATTTATCTGGGCAAGTATTTCATTCTCAAATTTATTGGCTGGGTTTTCAGAATCAGCAAACTAACGGATAATTATATTTTCCTGATCTTCCTGGTAAATAAAGTGCTTACCATACTTATTTTACCACTGATTATTGCCATCGCCCTTTCGGCAAAGCCGGTAAGCACAATCGCCTGGACCTTAAGCTGGCTACTGATTGCAGGATTTATTTTGTATCGCTATGTATCAGCTGCCGGTATTGTTCGCAAAGACAATAGTATTAGCTTTTTCCATTTTATTTTGTACGTAGGTGCATTTGAAATTTTGCCTACGATCATCCTGTACAAAGGAATATTATCCATTTTAAAATAATAATGTACTTTTGCATCCAATTTTAGGAATCGCTAATGGTAAATGAAGTTAAAAAATCCGGTACCAAGTCTTCAACAGACAAAATTGAGCGTATACTCATAACACAGCCAAAACCTTCGAGCGAGAAATCTCCCTTTTTCGATCTTGAAAGAAAGTATGGTGTAAAACTTGACTTTGAGCCGCTGATAAGTATAGTGCCTATTTCCGGCAAAGACTTCAGGCAACAAAAAATAAATATCGTTCGGTTTACCGGCGTGATATTTACAAGCCGTAACGCTATCGACCACTTCTTCCGCACCTGTGAAGAAAATAAAATCACTGTTTCTCAAGATACTAAATACTTCTGCATCACTGAAGCGGTTGCTTTATATCTGCAGAAATTTATTTTATACAGAAAACGTAAGGTTTTTTATGGTGCTGACGGCACTAATAAAAGCCTGTTCGATGTTATGAATAAACATAAAGAGAACCTAAGCTTTCTTTATGTATGCTCCGAAAACCAACAGGATAGCGACATCGTGAACTGGTTGAAAAACAATAACTGCGACTTTGAGCTGGCTTTTATGTATCGCTCTCAAAGTAATGATATCAAAAAGACGGTTGGCGATAAAAACTTTGATGTGGTTTGCTTTTTTACCCCTTCAGGTGTAAAAAGCTGGTTCGACAATTTCCCCAAATTCAAACAAAATGGGATAGTTGTGGGTACTTTCGGCGACAATACGAAGTCGGAGGCTGTTAAATCAGGGCTTAATCCTGAAATTATAGCGCCAAAGCCTAAAACGCCCAGTATGATCACCGCATTAGACCATTTCCTGGCAGATTCTAACAAAAAGTAATTGATTATCAAGGATAATTATTCTCCTTACTGGTATTCACCAGCAGGCGTCTATTCTTTACCAAAACCTTAACTGTCACTTAGTTGGGCGGGTCATATTTTTTAGCAACATTTGTCCTATTATGGTTAACTTTGCAACCTTTATGAGATTTGTAATCGCTGTTTTTCTGGTAGCTTCTTTGGTGTCCTGCGGTCCTGGCATGAACAAGATATTGAAGAGTAAGGATCCTGCATTTAAGCTTAAAATGGCAGATCAGTTTTATGCCAAGAAAAAATGGATGAAGGCTTATACTGTGTACGAGGATGTGATCCCTTATTACAAAACCACACCTCAGTTCCAGGATATTTATTACAAATACGCTTATACCACTTTCAATCAAAAGGATTACGCCAACGCAGAGAATCTTTTCAAAACTTTTCTGGAAAGCTTCCCCAACAGTCCACGGGCTGAAGAAATGGAATATATGCGTGCTTATATTTTTTATTTACAGTCACCCAAAGCAGAACTGGACCAGACTAATACGTACAAAGCCATCAGTAACCTGCAAACATTCGTTAATACGCACCCCCAGTCGGTTCGTAACAGAAGCCAACCGTTACATTGATGAGCTGAGAAAAAAACTTGAAATAAAAGATTACAAATCGGCAATGTTGTATTATAACATTGGGGAGTATAGAGCAGCAGGGGTTACTTTTTCCACTTTGCTGGATAATCACCCCGAATCTTTGGTAGCCGATGAGTATAAATACATGGTGGTTAAATCTTTCTATCGTACCGCAGGATTAACTGCCGCTATTAAAAAAGTAGAACGTTACAGGGAGGTGATCAATGAAGGCAATGAATTTATTGAGCGTTTTCCTGATAGTAAATATCGCAAAGATGTAGAAAGCTACATATCTTTATCAAATACAGAAATACAAAAATTTACGAATAATGAGCAAGTTAAGACGACAACTTAGCGCCGGTATTCCCAGTAATGTGGAAACAAAGGATCTGGGAAGTATCAAAAAAAGACCGGTAATCTTTATGAATCAATCTCCATTATCGCTAAAAGAGCGAACCAGGTGAACATTTCGATTAAAGAAGAGCTGCACAATAAGTTGGATGAATTTGCCAGCCACACAGATTCTTTGGAAGAAATTCATGAAAATAAAGAGCAGATCGAAATTTCAAGAGCATACGAAAGAATGCCCAACCCTGCTTTATTAGCAACTTACGAGTTTTTAGACGACAAAGTATACTTTAGAAAAGCAGAAGACGAGCTGTTTAGCTAGTATATTTGGACATAAAAAATTAGAACCACAGTAACATTTTAAATGGCTGTGGTTTTTCTGTTTTAAATATTTTTGTGGCTGCAGCATAAATGAATCTTTTATGCTGATTTTGCACAGAAGTGAAACGCAGTTGTAAACAGCCGGTTCTTTTAGCATACGTTGTACAGACATCACATTTTAAAACACATCCCCTTGTTAGAAGGCAAAAAATATTAATTGGCATTTCAGGTAGCATCGCCGCCTACAAAATCATCCATTTGGTTCGCCTTTTGGTAAAGCAAGGCGCTGAAGTGAAAGTGGTAATGACTACTGCTGCTAAAGACTTTGTCTCCCCCCCCTGACGCTGTCTACACTATCGAAGAATGAAGTATTGACGGATATATTTGCTGAAAACACCTGGGCGAATCATGTACAATTAGGCAGGTGGGCAGATATAATGTTGATAGCGCCCTTAAGCTGCAATACTTTGGCAAAGATGGCTAACGGGCATTGCGACAACCTCTTACTGTCGGTTTATCTCTCAGCTACCTGCCCTGTTATTGTAGCACCTGCCATGGATGAAGATATGTGGCATCATCCATCTACCCAACGCAACCTGGAGCTTCTTCAAAAAGACGGCATCAGGATTATTCAACCCGGGCATGGTGAACTGGCAAGTGGCCTGTTTGGTGATGGCCGCATGGAAGAACCTGAAAATATTATTGCTTATCTCAACCATTATTTTAATAAAGACAAAGCGTCCCTTGCCGGCAAAAAGGTGTTGGTTACGGCTGGCCCTACTCATGAAGCCATCGACCCTGTTCGCTTTATCGGCAATCATTCTTCCGGTAAAATGGGAATTGCGCTGGCAAAAGAATGCAGAGACAGAGGAGCCGAGGTAATACTGGTTTTAGGTCCGGTTGCATTACCTAAAGAATACACCGGCATTACGGTGATTAAAGTAACCTCCTCTGACGAAATGTATAACGCCTGTCATGACCATTTTGGAAAGGTTGACATAGCATTAATGGCAGCAGCCGTAGCAGATTACAAACCGGAAATAGTTAGTGAGCAAAAATAAAGAAATCAGGCGACCTCACCCCTGAATTAAAACTGGTAAAAACAAAGGATATTCTTAAAAGCCTGGGCGCCATTAAAAATGATCGCCAGATATTATTAGGCTTTGCGTTGGAGACCAACAATGAAAAGGCCAATGCCCTGGAAAAATTGAATAACAAAAACGCCGATTTTATCGTACTCAATTCTCTGAATGATGGGGCTGCTTTTGGCAGTGACGTCAACAAGATCACCATTTTTACAAAATCGGGAGCGGAAATACCCTTTAATTCGAAAAATAAGACGCGGGTAGCTGCTGATATTCTAGATACAATAATAGACCATACAAAAACTTTAAGCATTTAACATGCATAGATATTTATATATATTAGCCATCATATCCCTCCTGGCATCCTGCAAGAGTTCTGACAATGTACTTCCAAAAGAAAAAATGGAAAAAGTAATGTGGATGTTGCCCAAAGCAGTGAGCTGCTGAACGGGTACGTTTATTACAAGTATCCCGAACAAAACAGGGCTGCGCTGAATGATGTGATGCTCCAGAAAGTTTTTAAAATTCATAATATCACTAAAGAGCAGTTTAATAAAACCCTGGATTATTATGAGAAAAGGCCTGACGAATTAAAGACTGTGATTGATACTATTGTAAGCCGGCAAAAAGAGCACTAGGCAAAGACACCAGCTCATCTTCTTTGCCTGTTTTAACTAAAGACGGGGCTTCTTCTCTTTAGTATTGCTGTGCCTAAACTTTTAATTCCTGTAGCTTGACAGCCCGAAAAATTTGCTATAACGGTATTTATCATAACGAAAACGACCCGGTAATAACCGCGGGCAACAAAAGCTATCGTTATGGTGATGGCTTCTTTGAAACAATCAAAGTTTGGAAAGGCCTTATTGTCTTTGACAGTTATCATCAAAAAAGAATCGAAAAGAGCCTGTCCCTGCTACAATACAAGAGCCCTGCTCATTTCGACATCGGGCACATTCTTTCACAGGCGCTGCAACTCTGCGAAAAAATGCCTGCAGCCATGCCGCCCGTGTACGACTATCCTTTTCTAATGGAAATGGAGGGCTTTTTGACGGAGACAACAAACTGCAATACATTATTGAAGCATGGCCTTTGGAGGCTGCCAATAATGCTTTCAACGAAAATGGCCTGGTGACTGGCTTTTTCCTGAAATGAAGAAAAGCTGCGATGCTTATGCGAATATAAAGTCGGCTTCAGCATTGTTGTATGCTGTGGCGGCAAACTACAGCAAACAGCAAAAATGGAACGACTGCATTATACTCAATCAACGTGAAAACATTTGTGAAAGCATTATTGCCAATTTATTCTGGATTAAAGATGAGCGCCTATTTACACCTGCCTTAACTGAAGGCTGTGTAGATGGAGTGATGCGATCTTATCTGATCGACCAAATCGGTACTATAACGGAAACACCATGTCGCCCTGATGACCTTTTACAAGCAGATGAAGTTTTTTTAACCAACGCTATACGTGGCATACGCTGGGTGCAAAGCATTGAAAGCATTCACTACCAGAACACCATTTCTAAACAGCTGCACCAGCAATTGATACAGCCTCTTTTTTAAAACGGTTTCACTTTTTGTTATACTTTAGCCATCACAAATCCATTACTTTGAAAAAGAAGCTGTAAGTATATTCTGGTTTAGAAGGGACCTTCGTTTAGAGGATAATGCGGGTTTATATCATGCTTTAAAAAGCGGACACCCGGTACAACCCATTTTTATTTTTGATACTAACATCCTGGATGAGCTCGAAGACAAGGCTGATCAGCGTCTTACATTTATCTATGAAGCACTAGCACAAATACAGGAGCAGCTTGTGAAGTTGGGGGCAACATTAGATCTGCGACACGGAAAGCCGGAAACAGTTTTTCAAACGCTTGAAAAAGATTATGACATTCAAAGCATTTTCCTCAACCAGGATTACGAGCCTTATGCCCGGCAGCGCGACAATGCCATCTACAGTTATTTCAAAGAGAAAGGGACCTCTGTAAGAGGTTTTAAGGACCAGGTAATATTTGAAAAAAACGAAGTGCTTAAAAATGATGGTAAGCCTTATACTATCTATACACCTTATGCTAATAAGTGGTTATCGCTTGTTACGCCATTTTTTCTTAAATCCTACCCCACAAAAAAGTACTGGAACAATTTCCATAAGCAGCCTGAGATACAGCCTCCTTCATTGCAAAAACTAGGATTCAAGAACACGCGTAGCTCTTTCCCTTCACCAGATCCTGACTCGGGCCTTATAAAAGATTATGATAAAACGCGGGACATACCAGGAATCAAGGGTACCACAAGAATAAGCGTGCATTTAAGATTTGGAACCATAAGCATTCGTAAGCTCGTAACAAGAGCCGGCAAGCTGAATCAAACCTACCTGAAAGAGCTGATCTGGCGCGAGTTTTACCAGATGATACTCTTTCATTTCCCAGACGTTATTGATACCTCCTTTAAAAAAGACTACGATAAAATAAACTGGAGAAATAATGAAAAGGAATTTGAAGCCTGGTGTGCCGGACAAACAGGTTATCCTATAGTTGATGCAGGTATGCGGGAATTAAATGAAACCGGCTTTATGCATAACCGGGTACGTATGATCACTGCATCTTTTTTAACCAAACACCTACTTATTGACTGGCGCTGGGGCGAAGCTTATTTCGCAAAAAAGTTACTCGATTATGATCTGGCTTCCAACAACGGCGGCTGGCAATGGGCTGCGGGAAGCGGTTGCGATGCTGCGCCTTATTTCAGAGTTTTTAACCCATATATACAAACAAAAAAGTTTGACGGAGATTTAAAATATATCAGGAAATGGGTTCCTGAGTTGGAGAGTAACAGTTATCCAGCCCCAATCGTAGAGCATGATTTTGCCCGGAAACGATGCCTGGAAGTATATTCGAATGCTCTGAAGAGATAATATAGCCAACTAATTATTATTTCGGTCAAACACCTCCTGTAAAACGGATATAGCTTTTTTCCCTTCTGCGCCCAGGTCCAGGCTATAATTATTTACGTACAATTCAATATGCTGACGCATCACATCCTCGCTCATAGCCTGAGCATGGTCCTTCACATAACCGGAAACTGCGGGGTAATGGGCAAATGATTGTTGCAAGCTTTGATGGATCAGTTGATTTACACGGTCGTATATTTCACTTCCCAAAGACTTCTTTATTACAATTCCGCCTAGAGGAATGGGCACGCCCATCTTTTCTTCCCAATGCTGACCTAAGTCTACCACTTTATGTAACCCTTTTTGCTGGTAGGTAAACCTGTTTTCGTGAATGATCACACCAAGATCAGCTTCTTTGTTTACTACGGCATCTTCAATTTCATGAAAAACTTTAAACTCCTTATTTACAGCTCCCGGGAAAGCAAAACTGAAAAGCAGGTTGGCGGTAGTATTTACACCTGGCAACACGATGGAAGCATTACTCACTTCTTCATCGGAGAAATGTTGATCTGAATGAGCAATCAGCAAAGGCCCCACTCCTTTCCCCAATGCACTGCCTGCATTTAATAGTTGGTACGTTTCTGAAGTTTTAAAATACGCAGGAAAACTTAGCTTAGTAATATCCAGCTTCCCTTCAAGCGCCCAGCGATTCAGTGTTTCCACATCTTCCAATACCGGTTCAAACTGTATATCACCTGTATCTATTCCTCCATTTACAAGCGCATCAAAAATAAAAGTATCGTTAGGACAGGGAGAAAAACCAATTGTCAAAATCATATTAAAATCGAAATATTATATTAAAATCAGCAATAGAGACTTTTTTGCGGGCTATTGCCTCAAGCCATGTGTTCAACTATTCTAACCAGTTCTTTATTTAAATTGCCGACGGCATCTTTAAAGTTCCATTTGCTTTTATCTCTTTCGCCAACATAATTAGATAAAGAACGGATCTGCAGGAAGGGTATTTTTTCCATTAATGCTACATAATGCAATGCTGCACCCTCCATCGATTCAACTACAGAACCCTGTGCTTTCAACAAACTAATTCTAGCTTTGTTCGTAGTTACTTCATTTACCGTAACTGCAGGCACTATTTCCAGGCCTGTGGTCCGTAGTATTTTTGTATAGGGATTCTTCAACCGTCCATTTTTAAACGGTCTTTGATCCGGCGCGGCAAATCCCATGTCAAATACAGACCGCCATTGTTTATTCTCTTCTACTCCTAGATCAGCAAAACCATCCTCCCCAATCGCCAATACATCACCCAGCAAATATTTCCGGTCAAAACAGCCGGCTATGCCAGCTTGTATAACCATAGAAGGCCGATACTGTATCATCGCCTTAAGTATACTATAAACTGAAGGCGCAGCGCCTATCCCGGTGATGGCAACAGGTATCTGCCGCTTTTTAAATAAGGATAAAGATGGAGCGATCTCCATCTTTGTTGCCGCCACTACCAATACGCTCCTGCTTTTCTGCATAATGTGGCAAAGTTCTTATTTTGGCATTAATAATCTACAGAAGATTATTAATGTTTTGCGCGGGAAGCTATGCTGTAGTTAAAACCTAATTGCAGGTAGAAAGGCAACATCGGCTTGGATTTAAAATCCTCGTTTACGATACTCCCCAGCCTAAGTGTTAGTTCATTGTTCTTAAAAGACAACCCCGTTCTCAGTCCATAATTAAAGTTGCCACCGGTAGCTGGGTTATACCAGCCGTTTTTTACCAGCGGGAACTCTTCTTCATACACATCCGAATGTTGAAAATGGGTGATGATCGCTTTATCAAAACCAGTCTCGGCTGCAGCAAACCAACGAAGCTTATACACTCCCAATGAAACAGAAAGCCCGGCTCCGAAATTTTTGGCGGTAACCAGGTCATTTCGAAACCGCCTGTAAATACCCTGAATGGCGGCAGTTCCGCGTATGTGCCGCCATTTTAAAAAGACCATTTCCAATCCGTAGTGAGTGGCAAAATCGTCAAAAAGCTGATCTCCTGAAGGAACTGAAAAACTGAGTGTAGCCATCAACGGAAGCCTTCCCACTGTTTTATAGCCATACCCTACTCGGTATATAATGCCGTAATTAGCTCCAATATTAGCATTCACCACATGTCCTTTTTGAGGATTAGCCCAGTTGATTGTTTGTGCTGATAGCGTGTTGGTAATTAGATACACACACACATATAGTGTGCAGAACGCTCTTGCTTTCATTAAAATAAGTTTGTATTAAAAATTTTTCACGTATTCGAGTATCGCCGGTAGTGTGATTTGTTGCCATGCCTGGGTGTTGGTAATAATACCGTCGTGGCCTACGCCTGCTACTTTTATTTTTTCAACGGTATTATAGGCTGCTGTTATTTTACCAGCCCAGCTGTCAGGATACGCTTTGTTTTTTTCGCTGAAAAAGAAAAGAACGGGCTTGTTGAAGCGATTGAGACCTTTTGAGAAATCTGTTTTGTATTTCTCCCCGGTTTCATAAAGCGCCCCGGATATTATCGCTCCATCACGCCAGGAGGAGCCGGGATCAAAATCTGCCTCTCCGGTGATTTCATTCCGGGATGAAAGCATGGCCATCTTGTAATCCAATATTGCATGCTGATCTTCTTTACCCGTAATAAACTGGTCGAGATATGTTACATTATTTAAGGCTTCTCCCCATATATTAAAAGATCTTGATCTTTTTACATAATCTTCCACATCGGCCCATTTCAGGCCTCCGGGTTCGCATACGATCAACCCGTCTACTAATTCCGGGTTCCTTCCAACATACCCCGAAGCAAGCATCCCACCCCAGGAATGGCCCAATAGTATTACTTTCTGTTGCGGATTTTTTTTGTAATAGGCAATAACGGCACCCAATTCATCATACATCAGATCCACTGCTTTCTCTCCTAAAGAAGTAAAAGACTTACGGGGAAACCGCTGAGAGAGCCCACTTCCTCTCTGGTCATAAAATACAACCCGGTATCCTTTGACGGCTAGCTCCCTGCAATTGAGCAAATAACGGTAGTCTCCACCCGGCCCGCCATGAATCGCAACAATCAGGGGCGCATTTTCAGGTCCGAAGGCTTCTGAATGTAGTAGGGATCCGTTTACCCGGATCGATGGGATGCTTTGATCCTCATCTGCAGTTTTGGGCACCAGGTTGCCTGGTTCATTAATATACTTGTCTTTAGTAGAGCAGCTATAGGCCAGCATTGCTATAATAGCCAATATGAAACTGCTTTGTTTGATTGTCATATCTGCGTTTTTAGTTCAGCGCAAATATGGATCAAACAAAAGGAGGAACAGGCTCATCGTGTACAATGAGACCTCATTTTCACAAAACACAAAATAATGAAAATCAAAATATTATGAAAAAGGATACTCTTTCATGAGCTTTGAGCCCTTATTCAAAAGCATCAAAAGTATCTTTTAAATATTCCGTGGGACTCAATCCTGTATGTTTTTTAAAGTTCCTGTTAAAGGAAGCCTTCGAATTAAATCCACACTCGAAAGCCAGGGAAAGAAGCGTATACTTTTTGTTCTCCGGTTTACTCAATGCTTTTATAAATGTGGCTATTCTGAGCGCATTAATATAGTCGTAAAAGTTTTTACCTTCTTTAGAATTGATCACCTGCGAAAGCGTATTGGGGTGTATGGCTAATTGCTCGCTTAATGTGCCAAGCGTCAATTCCGGATCTGTAAAAAGAGCTTCCTTTTGCATCAGCGTTAATAAATCCTGGTGTATTTTATCAATGGTTTCTTCAGTTACGCGTGATTTTTGGTATTTGGGAACTTCGGGCCTGACTGCTGCAACGGCAGTCTCTATTGGGGGCAAGTCGGCATATGGAAGCGGCGCTGGTTTTACAAGCATATTGCTATTCAATATCCCTACCTGTTTTATTCCAAAATACCCGATAAATAAAATGAAAAAAACCACCACGGTATAGATCAAACGGTCGTCTCCCCAAATGACGATGATCCAGATGATACTAATGCCAATTATAAGATAGTACAGCCAGTTTAAATTGATCTTCTCTGTATCTGCAAATACATGGAGGATATTATTTCGATGCCTTTTTAAATAATATAATGAAAGGACTATATAACTTATTCCGGATAGTATTATAGCTGCGAATATAAATTGTGCCGGCTGTTCATATCCTTTTCCCTCATGCTGATACACCCATATCTTATCCTCCGTAGTTCCTGATAAAAAATCTGTTAGTACAAGATATACGATCACAACCGGTATAAAATGAGCGATCCAATAGTATTTCCGGGGAAATTGGTTGGTTAATGCCGCTGTATATAAAAACAGAAATGGACCATGAACCAGGGGCAAGGGAATTTCAAAACCTAACCAATAAGGCCAGCTTCGGTACTGTTCGGTTTGGACCATGTAAAAAAGGGTGAGATGTATACCCAAAACAAAAAGCCATGTGGTTAAAATATAGTCTGCTTTGGTTTTACCTCTTTTGGTGATCAAAAGAGATGACAAAAAGAAAGTGATGATGATCCCGGTTAAAAAAAGGATTGACACAAAAATGTATTTAGAAGCCCCTAAAAATACAGGAAATACTTTAATACCATAGTTCTTAAAAAAGACTACCTATTAGCTGTTTTGCGCACAGGAACCAGGCTTTTATTGTATTTGATCAAATATAAAGCCTTCTTATTTTTTAAAAAATCGATAATTTTGATTTTCTATGGTATATCTTACGAGACAGGAACATTTTAATGCTGCCCATCGCCTTTACAATCCGGCCTGGGACGATGCAAAAAATGAAGCAGTGTTTGGCAAATGTGCGAATCCCAACTGGCATGGGCACAATTATGACCTATTGGTTACTGTTAAAGCAAAGCCGAATTACGACACAGGTTTTGTTTTCGATGTAAAAAAACTGAGCACCATCATACGGGAACATGTTACAGAAAAACTGGACCATAAAAATCTGAACGAAGATGTGGATTTTATGAAGGGTAAAATGTGCAGCACAGAAAACCTGGCTATAGAAATATGGAAGCAGCTGCAACCACATATCCCCGAAGGCATACACTTACACTGTATTAAATTGTATGAAACTCCGCGTATTTATGTGGAGTATTTCGAGAGAGTAGCATTGTAAAGATCCCCGACCAGAGGTTCAGTACTCATTATTTATTACTTACCATTTATTACCATGAAAGTATCTGTATACAGACAGGAACATTTTAATGCAGCGCACCGCTTTATAATACAGACTGGGACGAAGCAAAAAACGCATCAGTATTTGGCAAATGTGCTTACCCTAACTATCATGGCCACAACTACGACCTGGTTGTAAAAGTAACGGGTGACCCGGATCCGAAAACAGGTTTTGTAATGGATATGAAAGAGCTTAGTGATATTATTAAAAGAGAAGTACTGCTAAAGTTTGACCATAAAAACCTGAATCTGGATACGGAAGAGTTTAAAGCACTTAACCCCACAGCCGAAAATATCGCTATTGTAACCTATAATCTTTTGAGGCCACATATCGCGGGTTCTTTAGATTTACAGGTGAGGCTTTATGAAACGCCCAGAAATTTTGTAGATTATCCTGCAAATGGATAATTTTATTACATAATATTGACATACTTAACTAAAACCAATGTCCTACAAGAAGATTGAGACATACGACGAAGCTACTACCGAGGGCCTCATTAAGAATTATAAAGAAGCTTTGCAGCTTTTGGGTGAAGATCATGAGCGGGAAGGTTTGCTAAAGACGCCGGAGCGCCAGGCCAAAGCCATGCAATATCTCACACAGGGATATCAGCTGGATGCCCATGCAATTATCAATTCGGCCAAGTTTCACGAAGATGTGAGTGAGATGATCGTTGTAAAAGATATTGAACTATATAGCATGTGCGAGCACCATGTATTACCCTTCTTTGGGAAAGCTCATGTAGCTTATATTCCTAATGGATGGATTACCGGACTCAGCAAAATCGCCCGCGTGGTAGATGTATTCAGTCGCCGCCTGCAGGTGCAGGAAAGGTTGACGGTGCAGATAATGAATGCCATTAAGGAAACGCTTAACCCGGTGGGAGTAGCCGTGGTAATTGAAGCCAAACATTTATGTATGATGATGCGTGGTGTTCAGAAACAAAACTCGGTAACTACCACTTCCGCTTTTGACGGAGAGTTTCAGAAAAACTCTACAAGAAGCGAATTTTTAAAGCTGATAACTGCAGATCTGCATTAATAAAATAAAAGGCTGAAATACCAAGCTTATTGTATTTTAGCCAGCTCGAAAACAAAGTGAAGTATGCTATACATCAAAGGAATGTATATACAGCATTACTTCTGACTAATTAAAATAAAAAAGCATAAGAATGAAACATGCTATTATATTTCCCGGCCAGGGCTCTCAATTTGTGGGCATGGGAAAAAACCACTACGAACTAAGCATATTTGCAAAAAAATCTTTTGAACAAGCTAATGAAGTGCTTGGCTTTCGAATCTCCGATATTATGTTTGAAGGAACAGAAGAAGATCTGAAGCAGACACGCGTTACGCAGCCGGCCGTCTTCCTGCATTCGATCATTGCCTATAGAACTATTGAAGATGCAAAACCGGATATGGTTGCCGGGCACTCTTTAGAGAGTTTTCTTCATTGGTGGCTAATGGAACTTTAAGCTTTGAAGATGCGCTGCAGTTGGTAGCTATACGTGCAACCGCCATGCAGAAAGCATGCGAGATCCAGCCATCAACCATGGCCGCCATCATTAACCTGTCTGACGAAAAAGTGGAAGAGCTTTGTGCAGAAACACAGACAGAAACCGGGGAAATTGTTGTACCTGCCAATTACAACTGCCCGGGCCAATTGGTTATCAGTGGCAGCCTGAAAGGTATTGAAGTAGCCTGCGAAAAAATGAAAGCGGCCGGGGCCAAAAGAGCGTTGGTACTACCGGTGGGCGGAGCCTTTCATTCGCCACTAATGGAACCTGCCAAAAAGAATTGCAGGAAGCGATTGAAAAAATAACTTTCCACACACCTGTTTGCCCGGTTTACCAGAATGTGGTAGCTAAGCCTGTAAGAGACAAAGATGAGATCAAAGAAAACCTTATTGCCCAGCTTACAGGAGCAGTTAGATGGACGCAAAGCGTACAGGCCATGATAGCCAATGGCGCTTCTAAATTTACAGAAGCCGGGCCAGGGAAAGTGTTACAAGGCCTGGTACAAAAAATTGATAAAACAGTAGAAGTTGCCGGTGTCAACTAGCAAGACGGGCCAACACTACGATAAAATTTATATCGGCACAACTACACTTGAGGGTGTAGTTTTTTTATGCCCGTAGTGATGTTAATCCACTCAATTTCCGCCCGCTATTCAACTATTTTGAGGCCTCATTTACTACTCCCGGGCAAATATTTATTTATTTGTCAGAAAAAAAGTTGAACTTAATAAATAACACCGTTAACTTTGCTAACACTGTTAGGAAAAAATATTTTATGAGTGTATCTGAGCGCAAACTGAGAGACAGGGAAATGATTCGTAAAAAGATCATTGATGCAGCATTGCACCTGGTGAAGAATGAAGGATGGGAATCGCTGTCTATACGTAAGATAGCAGATGCCATTGAATACAGCGCACCCGTCATCTACGACCACTTTGTGAATAAAGAGGCGATTCTTTTTGAGATATCACAGGATGGCTTTAAGCTTTTACTGGCCAATATTCATAAAGCTATTTCTAAAGAGAAATCGCCGCAGGATGAATTAAAGGCGCTGGTTGACTGCTATTGGAAATTTGCGCTTAAAAATGGTAGCTACTTCAAGCTTATGTTTGGTATAGGAATGCCCTGTTGCGGAGAAGGCAAAATGAAAACAGAATTTGAAGCCCTGCAGGATCTTATTTACGAGATCATAAAAAAATAATTATAGAGAAGAAAACCAATATAGAATCTGCGTGTTATAAAACACATGCTTTTTGGTCTGCAATACATGGTTTTACTTCGATCATGATTACAAGAAGCGCTGATGTTCCCCAAACAATGAACGTATCGGTGCTGGATCAAATGGTAGTGAATATTATTGAAAACCTTTAAGTTTCCCAAAAAGACAATTACCCAAACAATAACAATTTCTTAAACAAATTCCCCGATAGAATGGTGGCGGGCTATGGAGTTAATACTCCATATTCAGTAGGCAAATTATCCTAACAGGACCTCTGTGCCCCTATCAACAGGCTAAGTATTTCTCTGCCGGCAGGTAACTGGCGGGGACTAGTATCTTTTTGACTAAAAATCAAATCTACAAATGAAAACAAGAACCCATACCCCCTCATGAGCTTGTTGGTGCTCACACTTATTGTATTATCAACATTGTTGCATAGCTGCACCAGCGGATCGGCAAACCCAGGTCCTCAAAACCAGCCACCGGCATTGCCTGTAATGGGTGTACCCGTATCGCCTGTAACTGTTTACCAGGAATTTTCTGCATCGCTGGAAGGAAAAGTAAACGTGGAAGTACGCCCACAGGTAGACGGCTACCTGGAAAAGATATATGTTGATGAAGGTGCTTATGTTACAGCGGGACAACCCTTGTTCAAAATTAACGGGCAGTTATATAACGAAACGTTGAACAACGCAAGAGCGAATGTATTGGCCGCACAAGCGAATGTACAGAAGGCACAGGTTGACCTTGACAGGCTTCAGCCCTTGGTAGACAATGCCGTTATCTCTGATGTGCAACTTAAAACGGCAAAAGCCAATTACAATGCGGCTACCGCAGCATTGGCTCAAGCCAGAGCCATGGTAGGAAATGCGCAGATTAATGTAGGCTATACGTTAATTAAAGCGCCTGTTAGCGGTTATATAGGCAGCATTCCTTTCAAAACCGGAAGCCTTGTAGGACGCGGCGAGGCACAACCGCTTACCGTGCTCAGCGAGGTAAATACCATGTATGCTTATTTTGCAATGAGTGAACCAGACTTTATTGCTTTTAAAAATAAATATGCCGGTGAAACCATTGAGCAGAAGCTGAAAAATGTCCCCTCGGTTGAATTACTATTGGCTGACAATACGGTTTATCCGCAACAGGGAACCATAGAGCTGGTACAGGGACAATTCGACAAGACTATTGGTGCTATTACTTTTCGTGCTGCATTCCCCAATCCCAATAAAGTACTAAGAAGCGGTAACACGGGCAAGATTCGCCTGCCACAGCTTTTCAACGAGGTATTGGTAGTGCCACAGGAAGCCACTTTTGAAATCCAGGATAAAGTTTTTGTATTTACCGTGGACAATAACAACAAGGTGGCCAGTAAACCTATTCACCTTTCGGGCAAAACCTCCTATTATTATTTTGTAAACAAAGGGCTTTCTTCAGGTGAGAAGATTGTGCTTTCAGGCACAGGCAATCTAAAAGAAGGTACTCAAATTCAACCACAGTTGGTATCGGCAGACAGTATATTAAAGGCCAATCCCATATAACAGTGCTTAACTGATAGAAGCTGGCATACCGCTGTAAAATAGCTGTATGAAAGTGACCACACGGTCCCTTAAGGGAATTTTTATCCCACTTATTTAAGCAAGCACCATACAACTCAATATCATGCTAAAAAAATTCATTCAACGACCTGTATTATCAACGGTTATTTCCATTATCCTGCTTTTGCTGGGTATACTATCACTGTTCGCGCTTCCTGTTACATTGTTCCCTGATATAGCGCCACCAAGCGTGCAGGTTACTGCAACTTATCCGGGTGCTAATGGAGAAGTAGTGGCGCGGTCTGTAGCCACTCCTCTGGAAGAAGCCATCAATGGGTAGAGAACATGACCTATATGACCTCCAACTCAAGCAACGACGGCACGATGACTCTTACTGTATTTTTCAAGCAAGGCACCGATCCCGATATCGCATCGGTGAATGTACAGAATCGGGTATCTAAAGCGGTGAACCAGATCCCGCAGGAGGTGGTACAATCAGGCATCTCCACGCAAAAAGTACAAAACAGCTTTATCATGTTTACGGGGCTCTACAGCGAAGATAGCTCCCAGTATGATGAGCTATTCCTGGAAAACTTCCTTAAGATCAATGTAATCCCGCAGATACAAAGAATTCCCGGGGTAGCGCAGGCACAGGTATTTGGCGCCAAGGATTACTCGATGCGGATATGGCTGAAACCCGACCGCCTTGCAGCAAACAATCTTTCGCCACAGGATGTATTAAGTGCCATCAGGGATCAAAGTTTGGAAGCCGCTCCCGGTCGGCTGGGCCAGAACAGCAATGAGACATTTGAGTATGTACTGAAGTACAAAGGCAAATTGAACCAGCATGAAGATTATGAAAACATAGTGATAAAAGCAAATGCTAATGGTTCTGTGCTTAAACTAAAAGACCTGGCCCGTGTAGAGTTCGGTGCATTTACCTACAATGCCAATAATCGTTTAAACGGAAAGCCTGTTGCAGGATTTGCTATACTACAAACAGCCGGCTCTAACGCTAACGAAATTCTTACTGAAGTAGAAAAGCAGCTGGGAGAATTATATACCACTATGCCCAAGGGTATCAAACCTGTTACTATGTACAATTCCAAAGACTTTTTGGATGCGTCCATTTTCCAGGTACGTGAAACGCTCATAATCGCTTTCATACTGGTATTTATTGTGGTATTCATTTTCCTGCAGGACTTCCGCTCAACACTAATACCTGCTATTGCAGTGCCGTGGCTATTGTGGGTACTTTTTTCTTCCTGCAATTATTTGGCTTCACCATCAACCTGCTAACGCTGTTTGCACTCGTATTGGCTATTGGTATTGTGGTAGATGATGCTATCGTGGTAGTAGAAGCCGTACACGCCAAAATGGAACACAAAGACATGCCCGTGCGTAAAGCTACCGTGCAGTCTATGAACGAAATTTCCGGCGCCATCATTTCGATTACCCTGGTTATGGCCGCTGTATTCGTACCCGTTGGCTTTATGCAGGGACCAGCGGGCGTATTCTACAGGCAGTTTGCTTTTACGCTGGCTATAGCAATCCTTATTTCCGCGGTGAACGCTTTAACATTGAGCCCGGCGCTTTGTGCCTTATTTTTAAAGAACCCGCACCACCCGGGTGAAAAAGGGCACCCCCACGAGAAAAAAGGTTTCATGGCGCGCTTCTTTGCCGCATTTAATGCAGGCTTCCGTTCTTTGACCAATCGTTATATAACCAGCCTGCGATTCCTGATCCGCAGAAAATGGGTAGCAATTGGCGCATTGGTACTTATAGCAGGTACCAGCTACTGGCTCATCAAAACAACGCCTACCGGTTTTATTCCAACAGAAGACCAGGGCTTTGTACTGTATGCAGTCAATACACCTCCCGGAAGCTCCCTTCACCGTACACATAAGGCTACAGAAGCCATCGACAAGATCATTAAAAAAGAGCCTTCAGTCAACAATCTTTGGGTAGCAGATGGATTAAACTTTATCAGTAATGCCAGCGCTTCTCCTTACGCCGCAGGTTTTATCCGGTTAAAAGATGTGGACGAACGTGGCGAGTTGAAAAACCCTGATGAGATTGCCGCAGCATTGACCGGCAAGGTAACTTCGGTAAAAGATGCCAATACCTTCTTCTTCAATTTCCCTACAGTACAGGGGTTTGGTAATGTAAGCGGGTTTGAATTTATGTTGCAGGATCGTACTAACGGCCCGCTGGATAAACTGGGCAATACGGCAGCTGCTTTTATCGGAGCCCTGATGCAGCGTGAAGAGATCGCTTATGCTTTCACCACATTCGCCGCAGGCAACCCGCAATATACTATTGAGACCGATTTTATAAAAGCCAAACAACTGGGTGTATCTGTAAGTGAGCTGATGCAAACCATGCAGATCTATTTCGGTAGCAGCTTTGTATCTGACTTTAACCGCTTTGGTAAATATTACCGGGTAATGGCGCAGGCAGACATCTCCTACCGGAAAGACGCCGCTTCTTTAGATGGCATTTTTGTAAAAAACAACCTTGGCGAAATGGTACCGGTTAAAACCCTTGTAACGCTTAAACGTGTATTTGGTCCCGAAACGGTAACACGCAATAACCTGTTTAATGCCGTTACCATTAACGGCGTGCCTAAGCCAGGCTTTAGTACCGGCGATGCGATCCGGGCCATTGAGGAAACAGCAAAAACGGCCCTACCACGAGGATACTCTTACGAGTGGACAGGTATTACCCGGGAAGAGAGAAGCGCAGGTAGCCAGCAAATCTATATTTTCCTGCTCAGCATCATCTTTGTTTACTTTTTGCTGGCCGCACAATATGAGAGTTATGTACTGCCACTCGCAGTTATACTTACGGTTCCGGCGGGCATACTGGGCGTATTTATGTTTATTGGTTTTGCCGGACTTGAAAATAATATTTATGTACAGATTGGATTGATCATGCTGATTGGGCTATTAGCTAAAAATGCTATCCTCATTGTAGAATATGCAGTACAACGCAGAAAAAGAGGTATGAGCCTTGTTGCCTCGGCTTTGGAAGCTTCCCGATTGAGGCTACGTCCGATACTGATGACTTCCTTCGCGTTCATCGTTGGTATGCTACCGCTGATATTTGCAAAAGGAGCATCTGCTATCGGCAACCATTCTATCGGCTATAGCACGGTAGGCGGCATGCTTACCGGCGTACTGCTGGGTGTATTCCTTATCCCGGTGCTTTATATCATCTTCCAGTATCTGCAGGAAAAAATAGTATCGAAAAAAGCTGGTGAAGAAAATTGGGAACTGGAATAAGGTTACCGGTTGTATTGTTAGCGGCCTTCACGAAAAGTAGCCTGAATAGAGATTTCAGCAAGTTTCCAAACGAACGCCCTAACAATCTTCCAGCTCATAAATATCAACAGAGAAAGCATTACTGCCACTATTAAATGGATAACAAATGAACTTTTTAGAGACGAAAAATAAAAACACGCTGTATTATTTACTGCCCCTTTCGATGATGCTGGTTATCGCATCCTCCTGCAAAGTGGGTCAGAATTATAAGCAGCCAGAACTGAATCTTCCACAAGAATTCCGGGCAGTGGCTACTGCCGACACCAGCAGCATTGCCGACGTGGAATGGAAGGTTTTTTTCACCGACCCTACCCTGCAATCGCTTATTAACAAAGGAATAGACTACAACCTCAATTTGCAAATTGCACTAAAGCGCGTAGCGGCATCAGTACAAACATTAAAACAAGCCAAGCTGCTGCAATTACCGCAGTTAGGCTTCAGTATCACGGCTCAAACCACCAACCCATCTAATAATAGTTTAAATGGTTTGAGCATAGGTAGTTTTATTGGCCAACAACATGTGGAAGACTTTAATGCAGCATTTAATCTTTCCTGGGAGGCCGATATATGGGGCAAGATCCGTCGTCAGCAGGAAGCTACCATGGCCAATTACCTTCAAACTTACGAGGCTTCAAAAGCAGTACAAACCCAGGTAGTAGCCAATATTGCGCAAGGATATTATAACCTGCTTATGCTGGATGAGCAACTGGATGTAGCCAAAAGAAACCTGTTGCTGGTGGATAGCACGCTTTCGTTTACCAGGCTGCAACGTAATGCAGGCGAAGTAACTACTTTAGCAGTGCAACAGGTAGAAGCACAAAAACAACTCACAGAGCTTCTTATTCCACAACTCGAGCAAAATATTGCCATACAGGAAAATGCACTAAGCATTTTAACCGGTAGTCTGCCAGCTCCCATAGACCGGAGCAAGGGTCTTTTCCAGGCCGATATACCAAAATGGCTCTCACCGGGCATTCCCTCAGCCATACTAAGTCGTAGACCTGATGTGCGCGCCAGGGAACTGGACCTGGTAGCAGCCAATGCAAAAGCAGGTATTGCCCAAGCTAATATGTACCCTAGTTTATCGATCAGCGCACAGGGCGGCTTAAGCTCTTACCTCGCCAATAACTGGTTCAATATACCGGCTTCGCTGTTCGGCACCGTACTGGGCGGTGTTACCCAGCCGGTATTTCAGCAACGTCAATTAAAAACGCAACTTGAAATTGCTAAAATTCAAAGAGAACAATCGGTTCTTGAGTTCAGGCAGTCTGTGCTGATCGCTATGGGCGAAGTATCTGATGCACTCATAACAACCGAAAAATTAAAAGAGCAAAAACACATCGCAACAGGTCAATCCGATACGCTGAAGCATGCCATTAAAAATGCCCGTCTCTTATTCAAAAGCGGTATGGCGAATTACCTCGAAGTATTGTCGGCACAGGCCAATTTATTACAGGCAGAGCTGAACCTCGCCAACATTCATCGCCTGCAGTTAAGTGCAGCAGTAGACCTTTATCGTTCGCTGGGAGGTGGATGGAAATAAATCATAGCGTTCCTATATTGAAAAGAGGGTTTTGCAAGCCCTCTTTTCTTGTTTTTACCTGCTCAATGTAACGCTTTTATATACTAACCTTTTATAGCAATTGCTTCTATATGACTTGAGCACTTTACTACTTCAAAAAATAATGATACTTTAGTCTAAAATAAAGCTGATGAAGAAATTGATCTTTCTGCTGGCAATGTTAGCAGCAGTAGTTACAGCCATGGCTCAAAAAAGCCCCTCGACCATTCTGTTTATGACAACTGGCAATCTATAGGTAAATCAATAATCAGTAATAATGGCAAGTGGGTTGCGTATAATATCAATGTCCAGGAGGGCGATGACGAACTGGTTATACAATCAACTACCGACAAAAATAATAAAAGAATTATCCCAAGGGGTTACGAAGCCTGCTTTACTGGCGATGAAGCTACTCTTCTGTTTAAAATAAAACCTTACTTTAAGGATATACGCCAGGCAAAAATTAAAAAGAAGAAACCAGATGAAATGCCGCGCGATACCTTAGCAATGCTCACACTGAACACCGGTAAAATTGAAAAACTCCCTAACCTGATCTCTTTTAAAACACCTAAAGAACCTAATATATGGATAGCCGGTCTTTTCAAAAACGAACCGGTTAGCAAGCCAAAGTATCAATCGGATAAAACAAAAGACAGCCTTAAACAAATCATTGATTCTTTACAATATGTAATTGGCTCGCTGGCTCCGGCTAAAACAGAGGGCAAAGACAGCGTTACGGATCATGGCAGGAATAACAAACTGGTTCTTATTAATACTTTTACCGGAACATCGCTGGCATTTAAAAATGTGAGCGACTATGTTTTTAACAAAAAAGGAACAGAACTATTATTGGAACAAACACTGGACTTGAAAGATACTGCCAAAACATCGCGCGTTATCCTGTATCATTTACTCACGAAAAAAACAGATACTTTGCTAAAAGGTGGTAATGATTTTAAAAACCTTGCTATTTCCGATGACGGCAGCCAGGCTGCATTTGTGGCGCAAAGAGGAGCTAAAGCCAAAGCACCTGGTAAATATTACACTTTATGGTATTTCAAGCAGGGCATGGATAGTGCTCTGATGATCGTTGACACACTTACAGCTAATTTCCGTAGCGGAGAGCGTATCAGCGAATTGGGCAAGATCAGCTTTAGCAAATCGGGAGAGCGCCTGCAGTTTGCGATAGCACCCGCACGGCCGCCCAAAGACACCAGCCAGGTGGACATTGATAAAGTAAATGTAGATATCTGGAATTATAAGGACGATTACCTGCAACCTTACCAATTGGCGAATCAAAAAAGAGATAGGGAAAGAAGTTATGTTGCCGTATACGATTTTAAACAGCAGAAAATGTTGCCCCTGGGAAGCAGCTATCTCCCCACAGTTTACGAAGGTACATTGGCCGATGCGCGTTATTTTGTTGCAGTTACCGACACTGGTAGACGTATTGCTTCGCAGTGGGCCGGCAATACCCGAAAAGACATTTATAAAGTGGATGTTGCCAACAACAAATATATTCCTGCCATTCTCAACCTGGACGGCGATATCAGAGCTTCCTGGATATCACCTTCAGGAAAATATGTTCTATGGTATGATAATACAACGCGTCATTACCATGTGTTTGATGGCAATAACGCAATCAACATTACAGCAGGCATCAAAGTCCCGCTCTATGATGAAGAAAATGATGTACCCGACGCACCTTCGCCCTATGGTGTGATGGGCTGGCAGGATGGCGACACAAGGGTGCTCATTTATGATCGTTATGACATATGGTCAATCGATCCAACTGGCAGAACAGCACCAGTAAATCTGACCATCAATGGCAGAAAAAATAAAGTCACTTACAGGTACATACAAATAGACGAAGAAGAAGATTTTATTAAAGCAGCCAATAAAAATATACTCAATGTTTTCGATAATACCAGTAAGCAAAGCGGACTGGCGATTCTTGAAAACAATAAGTTGTCAGCTTTCTTACAACCCATACAGCCTTTATATATAAGCCAGGTAAACAAAGCGAAGAATGCTCCTGTTTATACTTATAGCAAAGAAAGTTATATAGCGTCTCCCGACTTATACCTGCAGCAATCAAACAACGTAACCAGGCTATCAGCCACTAATCCCCAGCAAAAGAACTATAACTGGGGTACTGCAGCGCTATATCAATGGAATACCTTTTCGGGCAAACCGGCTGCGGGCATTATTTACAAGCCGGAAGATTTTGACAGCACTAAAAAATATCCTGTCATACTCTACTTTTATGAAAAGCTAACAGACAACCTGTACAAATATGTACCACCAGCGCCTACCCCCAGTAGATTAAACATTTCTTTCTTTGTAAGCCGCGGCTACATAGTAATGACACCTGACATTTCTTATACCATCGGGTATCCGGCTAAAAGCGCCTACGATTATATTGTAAGCGGAGCTCAATCCCTTGCAAAAAAAGCTGGATAGATGATAAGTGTATGGGCATACAAGGCCAAAGCTGGGGAGGTATACAGGTAGCACAGTTGGTTACCATGACAGATATGTTTGCCGCAGCCTGGTCGGGCGCCCCCGTTGCCAATATGACGAGTGCTTACGGCGGTATACGCTGGCAAACAGGTATGAACCGGCAATTCCAATACGAAAAACACAGAGCCGCATTGGTGCAACACTTTGGGAAAAGCCTGAGCTATACATTGAAAACTCTCCTTTATTCCATTTGCCAAAAGTAAATACCCCCATGGTGATTATGGCCAACGACAACGATGGTGCAGTTCCCTGGTACCAGGGCATTGAATTATTTACCGGAATGCGTCGCCTGGGCAAACAGGTATGGATGCTTAACTACAATGGTGAGGAGCATAATCTCGTTCAAAGAAAAAACCGCAAGGATATTCAGATCAGGGAACAACAGTTTTTTGATTGGTTGTTGAAGGGCGATAAACCTGCAAAATGGTTAATAGAAGGTGTGCCGGCCGTTGATAAAGGAAATAGCTGGGGCCTGGAAACTGTTCAGTAAATCACCATTTTAAATTAACTTAGGGCAATGAGAAAAATTATATTTTCTGTTGCCCTTTCATTTTTTGCAACTGCGCTATCGGCGCAAAACTATACCCAGACAATAACTACCAAAGCTGAGGCCGTACAACCAAAACTTGTAGAATGGCGAAGACATATACACCAGAATCCCGAGCTAAGCAACCGGGAGTTCAAAACACAACAATATATACTCGCTCATTTAAAGAAACTAGGTATAGAAGCAGATACATTGGCTAAAACAGGTGTAGTAGCCATACTGAAAGGAGGTAAACCCGGACCTGTTATTGCGCTTAGAGCAGATATGGATGCGCTGCCCGTATTGGAAAGAAATAACCTGCCTTATAAGTCTACAACCAAAGGCGAATACCTCGGCAAAGAAGTACCCGTTATGCATGCCTGTGGCCATGACACCCATGTGGCTATTTTAATGGGCACTGCCGAAGTACTGGCCTCGATGAAAAAAGATATACCGGGCACTGTCAAGTTTATCTTTCAACCTGCTGAAGAAGGAGCCCCTCCCGGTGAAGAAGGCGGCGCGGAGCTAATGGTTAAAGAGGGCGTAATGGACCATCCAAAAGTAGATGCTGTATTTGGGCTGCATATCGAAAGCTGGATAGAAGAAGGAAAAGTATTTTATAAGCCTGGCCCCTTTATGGCAGCCAGCGACTGGTTTACGATAAAAGTAAAAGGTAAACAAAGTCATGGAGCGCAGCCCTGGTCAAGCGTAGACCCTATTGCTACAGGAGCACAGATCATTAACAGCCTTCAGCAAATTGTAAGCAGGCAACAGGACCTTACTAAAGCCCCGGTGGTGCTAACAGTAGGTAAGATCAATTCGGGGGTGCGCAATAATATCATTCCTGAAGAATTGGAAATGGCTGGTACCATCCGGACATTTGATACGGCAATGCAGGAGGATATTCACAGGCGACTAAAACATATTGCTGAAAATGTGGCGGCGGCCAATAATGCTACGGTAGAAGTAAGCATCAACAAAAACACGCCGGTAACCTACAACCATATCGACTTAACCCGGAAGATCGTTCCTGTTTTAGAAAAAGCAGTCGGCAAAGAAAATGTACAGGAAACCAAATGGGTAACCGGCGCCGAAGATTTTTCTTATTACGGAACAAAAGCCCCGGCCGTATTTCTGTACTATGGAGGCATGCCTAAGGGTAATGACACAGCCAAAGCCCCACCCCATCATACCCCTGACTTTATTGTTTCTGATGCCCTGCTGCAAAACGGCGTAAAAATATTCTGCAATATTGTTTTTGAATACGTGAAATTATAATGGCGCTATCTCAGGCTACGGTTTAAACCATGGCCTGAGATAACCAGATAAGGGTGCATTTCAAATTTTCGCTTATGCTATAGTTCCTTTTGCAGATCCCCTTGAGCCTGTCGGGAAATCTTCAGGGCGATCGAATCAATTTCTCTTTGTTTGAAACAGAATATATCACTGCTACGCAGCTCAGATAACTGACGAATTATTATGGCAGCTATTAATACGATGCCGCTATGCGGCAATGATCAAAACAATAAAAGCAGCATAGCTGCGATATACTAATAAAACAATAATCACAAAGGGGAGAGCTGCATCGCAGCGATATATTAATGATTCATGCATCGGCCCGAGGAAATCTCTACTATTTCCGAGGCGCTCCACTTCGGACGGCATGACTTTAGCGAAAATTTGAAATACACCCCCAGATAACCTTTCAAACAATTTCCAATTATTATTGCTTAATTTTAAAACGCGCTAAAACTTATGAATCATGTCACATTCTTTTTCCAAAATCCGGGTACATACTATTTGGAGCACGAAAGAACGTTCTCCAATCATCAAACCTAAAATAGAAACGCTCCTGCATGAGTATATGAGCGATCATTTAGGGAATTAGGTTGCTTTTATAAAAATCATTAATGGCATGCCCGACCATGTTCATTGTTTGTTCTTACTCAATCGCGAAAAATCTATTGCAGAAGTCATAAAACAAATCAAAGGCAGTAGCTCGCATTTTATCAACCAAAACGATTTCATAAATGAGAAATTTGCCTGGCAAACCGGCTATGCTGCATATTCGGTTGCAGAGTCTGCCTTGAATAGCGTATTTCAATATATACAAAATCAAAAAAATCACCATCAAAAGCAGTCCTTCGATAACGAGTATCTTCAGCTTCTGAAATTATATGGGTTTGAAACTGAGGAAAATGAATAGATCATGATTTTCGCCATTTTTCCAGGCCACGGTTTAAACCGTGGCCTGAAAAATCAATCGTTAATGGTTCAACACCATTCCGTTACAGCCTTATCTCTGATATAAACGCAGAAGATCGTATCTTTGCGGGATTTCGATCCACAATCCAACTATAATAATCCTATCCCACCCAATAATTTACAGGCTGGTCAGGTAAACAAACAAGATGAATTTTAAAGAACTTAATATAATTGCCCCTATTTTACAGGCAATTGAAGAAGAAGGTTATACAACCGCTACCCCCATTCAAACGCAGGCTATTCCTTTATTACTGGAAGGCAGGGATGTATTGGGCTGCGCACAAACCGGAACCGGAAAAACAGCAGCTTTTTCCATCCCAATGCTCCAGATTCTTTCCCAGCAGGTCCCACAAAAAGGCAGAAGGCATATCAAATCGCTGATCCTGACTCCTACGCGTGAATTAGCGATCCAGATCGGTGATAGCCTGGATGCTTACGGCCGGCACTTACCGCTGAGAAACGCAGTAATTTTCGGCGGCGTTAACCAAAACAAACAGACGAATGTCCTTGCTTCGGGAATTGATATTTTGGTGGCTACCCCGGGTCGTTTACTGGACCTGATCAGCCAGGGATTTATAAAACTCGACCATATAGATTTCTTTGTTTTGGATGAAGCAGACCGGATGCTCGACATGGGATTTGTTCATGACGTGAACAGGATCCTCAAATTACTCCCGTCGAAAAGACAAAACCTATTCTTTTCAGCTACAATGGCTCCCGAGATCTTAACCCTGGCTAATGCCATTTTAAGAAACCCGGTGAAAGTAGAAGTAACACCCGTTTCCTCTACCGTTGAAAAGATTAGCCAATCGGTATATTTTGTTGACAGAGGCAATAAAAATGCATTGCTGGTAGATGTGCTCAACAGTTCTGTTGCCGAAACAGTGCTGGTGTTTAGCCGTACCAAGCATGGTTGCGACAAAATTGTTCGCCATGTAAGCAAATACGGCATTAAATCGGACGCTATTCACGGTAATAAAAGCCAGAATAACCGTCAGCGTGCATTAGGAAATTTCAAGAACAAAGAGATTAGGGTGCTGGTAGCAACCGACATTGCAGCACGAGGTATCGATGTAGAGGGTATGGAGCTGGTTATTAACTACGATCTGCCCAATGTATCGGAAACCTACGTACACCGTATTACCCGTACCGGCAGAGCTGGTAAAGACGGACAGGCTATTTCCTTTAGCGATTTTGAAGAAAAAGCTTTCTTAAAAGATATTGAAAAATTAACCAGGCAGCAAATTCCGGTTATAGCAGATCACCCCTATCCAATGGAAGTTTTTGAAATTCCTAAAAAAGCAGAAAGACCTCCGCGTCAAAAACGCAACATAGACAATAAGAATGGTTTTAAAGGAATGAACAATAGCCACCAGCCCGGCAAACCACAAAGACCGCAGGCTGCTGCAGAAAATAAACACAAGAAAAAATGGTACGGTAACAGAGACCGGGCCTAAATAAAAAATAGCCGGGGATTAAACCGCCGGCTATTTTAATTAATATCATTTCCAGGAATTACTTGCCTAGAATCTCTTCCAGTTTAGCATCCAGGTCATCACCACGCAAATCTTTTGCAATAATCTTTCCATCAGGTCCAACCAATAAATTGCGCGGAATAGAAGTAATCTTATATTTTTGAGCCCACTTCGTTTTCCCAGCCTTTCAAGTCGCTTACCTGTGTCCATTTTAGTTCATCCTTCGCTATGGCTTTCAACCAATCTTCTTTTTCTTCATCTAACGACACACCCAACACAGTAAAGTTCTTGTCTTTGTACTTATTAAAAGTCTTAACCAGAAAATGATTCTCTTTACGGCAGGGACCACACCAACTGGCCCAGAAATCGACCAATACATATTTGCCTTTGAACTGGGAAAGTGTTACCTGCCTGCCCGTTGTATCTGCCTGCGAGAAGTCTAAAGCAATACTTCCTACTGAGTTAAACTTAGCGTTAACAACAGCCTGCTTTAATTGCCCGCCAAAAACATTACTCAATGCAGCTGGCTTTAAACTGTTTAATCTTCGCTCCAGTACGGCTACATCTTCAGTTAAGTTGATCGTTGACAAAATTGCCAAAGTGCTTACAGGAGATGCAGGGTTTCTCGCTATAAAACCATCTAAAGACGTTTGAATATCGTTGGTGACACTATCAAGACCTGTTCTTACGGCATCGCTGCCATCGCCCGATTGCAACTGCTGAATCAATGCGCTTAACTTACCGAATTTTGGCACGAAAGTGTTTTGAAACTCCGTAAAACTGTTTTGCACCGCTGAACCTACAAACTTCCATTCATCTACTTTTTGTGCTACAGTGCCGGTAACCGTTACTGTTTCGTTGCCAAGGAAAACCGCAGTTTTAATGCTATCGCCAACTCCCAACCCTAGTAAAGACGGAGCTTCCAGTTGCGTTGAAAGCGTAAACTTACCCGCCGTAGATTTAGTTTCGGCTAAAGGTGCTCCAGGATTTTCCAGGTCAGTTAGCACTACGGTACTACTATCTGCTAAACCTGCAATCGTACCGCTAAGGGTGAGTTTCTGCGCCATTGCCAAAGCAGGCAATAAGAACACTAAAATGGATATAACAAACTTCATTTAAAAATTTTACGGATTAAAATAAGCATCTACACTTTTACCAAATGCTCAAAGCTTAACACAGATGATCAAAATTTGTTGCAGGTTGCAAAAATAACCCGTATCTGTGCATCCATTTGTTAATTAAGAATACTTTGTACAAAACTGCGCGTAATAGCCTCGGGCGATTGAGCATGTTGTATGATCTTAATGTATGCAGATCCAATAATGGCTCCCTGCGCATATTTACATGCGTCGTTAAAAGTTTTCTTGTCCTTAATACCAAATCCTACTAATATGGAATTTTTCAATCCATAACTTTGTAGTCTTTGTAAGTAGCGTTCCACTTCGTTAAAATCCTTTTCACCACCAGTTGTAGAAGACGAAGAAACAGCATATAGAAAACCGCTGCTCAATTCGTCCAGTTTTTTAATGCGCTCCTCTGAGGTTTCAGGAGTAACGAGGAAAATAAAATTGAGACGATGTTTTTCGATGATGGCCCTGTAAGTTTTTTCGAATTCATGTTGGGGCAAATCGGGCAATATCAACCCATCAACACCTACTTTAGCGGCATCAGCACAAAACTGCTCAAATCCGTATTGCAAAACAGGATTCATATAGCCCATTAATACTACGGGAATAGTGATTTGCCCGCGCATATCGGCCAGCTGCTCAAATAAAGTGTGCATAGTCATTCCATTATCCAATGCTATCGCACTACTCTTCTGAATCGTTTCGCCGTCCGCCAGTGGATCGCTGTAAGGCATACCCAATTCTATAATATCTGCTCCACTATCCTGCAACGACTTCATTACTGTCAAAGTACTATCCAGTTTAGGATAACCTGCGGTACAATATATATTTAAAATCTTCTTTCCCGATTTAAACGCTTCACTCAATCTGCTCATCTTTTAATGCTTATTTTATAGGTAAACAGCTTACTTTTTATTTAACTCATTCATATAGGTTTCCATGTCTTTGTCGCCTCTGCCGCTCAAACAGATAACAACGTTGTCATCCTTCACAAACTTTAATTGTTTTAAAGCAGCAAGGGCATGAGCGCTCTCCAACGCAGGAATAATACCCTCCAGCTTAGCCAGCTCAAAAGAGGCTTCCAAAGCTTCTTTGTCGGTAGCCGATAAAAACTGTCCACGCCCCGTAGCAAATAAATTAGCATGCATGGGACCAATTCCCGGATAATCCAACCCCGCTGAAATACTATGCGGTTCTACTACCTGCCCGTCTGCAGTTTGCATTACATAACTTTTGCTGCCATGTAATATACCCGGCTTACCCAATTGTGTTGTAGCCGCACTCATACCAGAGTGTACGCCGCAACCCGCTGCTTCTACTGCAATAATCTCTACCGAAGGTTCATCAAGGAAATGATAGAATGTACCGGCGGCATTGCTCCCTCCTCCTACACATGCTATTACAGCTTTAGGCAGTTCTGTACCTATTTTCTCCTGTAACTGCGATCGGATTTCTTTACTGATCACACTTTGAAAACGAGCCACCATATCAGGATAAGGATGTGGTCCTACCACGCTACCGATAATGTAGAAAGTATCCTGCGGGTGATTGATCCAGTCGCGGATAGCTTCATTTGTAGCGTCCTTCAATGTTTTGCTGCCGCTGGTTGCCGGTACTACCGTAGCTCCTAACATCTTCATCCTTGCCACATTCGGCGCCTGGCGCTCAATATCCTTCTCGCCCATATATACGATGCATTGCAAACCTTTTAACGCACAAACAGTAGCCGTGGCTACTCCGTGCTGACCAGCCCCGGTTTCGGCTATAATCCTTTTTTGCCCAAGCGTTCTGCTACCAGTATTTGCCCGATCGTATTATTTACCTTGTGCGCGCCGGTATGGCACAGATCTTCACGTTTCAGGTAAATATTAGTATGGTATTTATCCGATAAGCGAGATGCATAGTATAAAGGCGTTTCGCGACCCGCATAATCCTTTAACAAGAACTGGTATTCTTTCTGAAAAGACTCGCTATTAATAATGTCTAAGTATTTAGAACGTAATTCTTCTACGTTTGGGTATAGCATTTCTGGGATATAAGCACCACCAAATTCACCGTAATAACCCAACTCATCGGGCTCTTTATAAGTTGCCTGCATTAATTCAATTTATTTAATAAGGGATGTAAAGATAAGAAAACAAACTGCCTGGTAATGGCATAGAGAATGAGTGGCCTTATCGCCACCATCGAAAAGATGTATTTGAAACAGAACATTTCATGAGCAACAAATATAATCCAATTTATACTTTTTGCATTCGTTCTCTTAAATATTTTTTGCGGATTACATCCTCCACATGTATGCCGGAGATCTTACTTTCCAGCCAGCTGATCACATCCAGGTAAGCAAAAGCTCTTGCTTCCAGCCTATTATGCTGGTATTTTTTAAGCTTATTTAATAGCTTTTCAAACTCTGGCTTAATCGTTTTTTCATTAAACTTAAAGGCCCTTCGCAAAAAGCTAAACATCTCTTCTTCAACCTTACTAAGGTTCTCCATCTTAGCCATATAGCGGTAAACCGATTTGATAAGGTACTCCAGCAAATTATAATTTCCCAGCTCATAATGCGCTATTAAATGCAATAAGCGGGAGTAGCATTGCAGATCGGTACGCAAGTCGTCTTTCTGATTGATAATACGGTTCAGGTAATCAATAGCCTTGCTATTATCACCGCTTCCAAAGTAAAGACATGCAATCTTATAATAGAACACCATAACCCTGTGCCGGTCCAGATAGCGCCCATACTTTACCAGCATTTCTTCCAAAAAGGGAACCATTTTAATGCCTTTATGAAAGGCGCCTTCCAGGAAATGAAGATTGATGACAGCTGTATAAAGATATACATAGGTAACAATCCGATTATTATCATTATCCTGTACCAACTCGGTCTGGGCAAAATGCTTAAACTTCCTGATACTGGAAGCCAGTTTCTCATGATTGAGTAAGTTAAAATGTGCGGACATCAGATTGTGCATGCCCTTTACATACATTGCCGTTTCTGTCTCTATCATTTTGGGATATTGCTCAAAAACATCCACCCACTTCTGGCAGTACCGGTAATATATTAAAAAGTCCAGCTTAATGTAGGCATACCACACATAACACTGGTACAGGTACACTTTCTCATAAAAACTGTCACCTGTATTTTTCACCAGGTCGTGTTCCATCAACGCCTGCACGGTTTTCATGTCATTTTGATTCCGCGCATGCCCGTTCTGAATATACCAGCCGTATAATTTCAGGTTAAGGTTAGACAAATCATTGATATTATTAATGGTTCGGGCCACTTCATTTGCCTCTGCTGTCAACTCGTCTGCACGGCTGGTAAGCCCGCGGGTGATATAAAGCGCCTCTATCTTCTTCTCAAAAAAAGACCTTGTTGTAGATAGGTATACTGGTGATAAGTCCGCGCAAATTCTTTCAGCCGCTCCAATATTTTCAATGTCTGATGGTACAAGCCTTTATTGTAAAGCAGGCGCGCATTATCCATCATTTCATGCAATTGCATATCTACATTTCGATCATCCTTTAACACCCTTAAACTACTCAGTATCTGGCGATACAATAAAGCTTTGGTATTAGACAGCTGCTGTTTGCTTACACTCGGCACTTTTTTGAGCAGCAGCGCCTCGTCGTACTCAGCCATTTTATCCAATGCATCAAATAGCAGGATACTCTTCAGGCTTTCTGAACCGGAATTCCTGTTCACAAAAAGCTTCAGATTTCTCTTTTCCGACTTTTCGAGGGATTTGATCAACTGAAAAAGCGCATCGGTACTTCTACTGGGCATTGTAATTTAAATGAATACTATTTACTGATTATCAATAAAATAAGAAAAAATATTAAAATTTATATGGTGTAAATCTCCCGCCAATAAAGTTTCATTCACAATATAGGAATGTTTAATTTTATAGACAGATATTATCTGGCTGTTTTGCCAGTTTATTATCCGTAAAATTAATTCATCATAACGATTTAAATTATGGCACAAGACAAAGTTTTTATTTTTGATACGACCTTAAGAGATGGCGAGCAGGTTCCGGGCTGCAAGCTTAATACAGAAGAGAAAATAAAACTTGCTCTTGAGTTGGAAACACTGGGAGTAGATATTATCGAAGCAGGTTTCCCGGTATCCAGCCCCGCGATTTTGCCTCGGTAAATGAGATCTCCAAAGTAATCAAAAATGCTACCGTTACCGGCCTTACCCGTGCGGTTCAAAAAGATATTGAAGTTGCCGCCGAAGCTTTAAAGCCGGCAGTTCGCCCTCGTATTCATACCGGCATTGGCTCATCAGACAATCATATCAAGTATAAATTCAATACTACAAGAGAAAATATCATTGAACGTGCTATAGCTGCCGTTAAGCTGGCGCGCAACCTGGTTCCGGATGTAGAATTTTATGCAGAGGACGCAGGCCGTGCAGATTTGCAGTTTTTGGCACAGCTTACTGAAGCCGTGATCAAAGCAGGTGCAACCGTGGTAAACGTTCCGGACACCACCGGTTTTTGCTTGCCTCACCAGTACCAGGAGAAAATGCAGTACCTGATCAATAATGTATCGAATATTGACAAAGCGATCCTTTCCTGCCATTGCCATAACGACCTGGGATTAGCTACAGCCAACTCCATCGCAGGCGCTATTGGTGGTGCCCGTCAAATTGAGTGTACGATCAATGGTATAGGCGAAAGAGCAGGTAATACATCGCTGGAAGAAGTAGCGATGATCATCAAAAAACACCCTGAATTAGGTCTTTACACCAATATCGATACCACCAGATTACTACCGATGAGCCGACTGGTTTCAGACACCATGCGCATGGTGGTGCAACCCAACAAAGCCGTCGTCGGCGACAATGCATTTTCTCATTCTTCCGGCATTCACCAGGATGGGTTCTTAAAAGAAGCCACTACTTACGAAATCATTGCTCCCGAAGAAGTAGGCGCCGATACTTCTAAAATTGTGCTGACTGCCCGCAGTGGCCGCAGTGCATTAGCGTATCGCTTTAAAAACCTGGGATATGAATTCGACCGCAACCAGGTGGATGTACTATACCAGCAATTCTTAAATGTGGCAGATGCTAAAAAAGAAGTACAGGATAGCGATTTGAAAGAAATGGCGGAGAAGGTAGGCAGTTAGGAAAATGGTCCATTGACTATTGACCATTGACTATTCACAAACAAACTCGAACAACTATATATCATGAGCGAATTAAATAAATACTCGAAAACTATTACACAGGACCCTACGCAACCTGCAGCACAAGCGCAGTTGTATGCACTGGGACTAACTGAAGAAGATTTGAAAAAAGCCCAGGTGGGCATTGTAAGTATGGGTTACGATGGTAATCCGTGCAACATGCACCTGAACGGGTTAGCGGCAGACGTAAAGAAAAGTGTATGGGGGAATGACCTGGTAGGCTTCATCTTTAATACTATTGGCGTAAGTGATGGTATGAGCAATGGAACAGACGGCATGCGTTATTCGTTAGTAAGCCGTGATGTAATTGCGGATTCTATTGAAACAGTTGCCGGCGCTCAATATTATGATGCGTTGATCACTGTGCCGGGTTGCGATAAGAATATGCCAGGTTCATTAATGGCAATGGGTCGTCTTAACCGCCCTTCTATAATGGTTTACGGAGGTACAATTGCCCCAGGCCATTACAAAGGGCAAGATCTGAACATTGTATCAGCGTTTGAAGCATTAGGCCAAAAGATTGCGGGTAACCTTGACGAAGCAGATTTCCAGGGTATTGTAAAAAACAGCTGTCCCGGAGCAGGTGCCTGTGGCGGTATGTACACAGCCAATACGATGGCTTCTGCCATTGAAGCTATGGGCATGAGCCTTCCCTACTCCAGCAGCAATCCCGCTTTAAGCGAGGAAAAAGAAAAGAATGTGAAGATGCCGGGAAATACATCCGCGTTCTGATGGAAAAAGACATTAAGCCACGCGATATTATGACGCGTAAGGCTTTTGAAAATGCTATTACGGTTATTATTGTATTAGGAGGAAGCACCAATGCAGTATTGCACTTGCTGGCAATGGCCAAAAGTGTGGGTGTTTCTTTAACCCAGGATGATATCCAGGCCATCAGCGATAAAGTTCCGGTATTGGCAGACTTTAAACCTAGCGGTAAATACCTGATGCAGGACCTGCACGAAAAAGGCGGTGTTCCATCCGTGATGAAGTATTTATTACAGAATGGATTGATCGATGGTAGCCAGTTAACTGTAACCGGTAAAACCATTGCAGAGAACCTGAAAACCGTTCCTGACCTGGATTTCGCTACACAGGATATCATTTATCCTTTGGAAAATCCCCTTAAAAAAACAGGTCATTTACAAATTTTATACGGCAACCTGGCCGAAAAAGGTAGTGTGGCGAAGATCAGCGGTAAGGAAGGTGAACGCTTTGAAGGTACTGCCCGCGTATTTGACGGTGAGAAAAAACTCATTGCAGGCCTGGCTGAAGGAAGGGTTAAAGCGGGAGATGTAGTGGTAATTAAAAATGAGGGACCTAAAGGAGCGCCCGGTATGCCTGAAATGCTGAAACCGACAGGAGCCATTATTGGCGCAGGTTTGGGCAAGTCTGTGGCACTGATAACAGATGGCAGGTTTAGCGGTGGCACACATGGTTTTGTGGTAGGTCACGTAACTCCTGAAGCTTTTGAAGGAGGTTTGATCGGCTTTGTGCAGGACGACGACATTATAGAAATAGACGCGACTAACAACAAGCTGACACTTAAAGTATCTGACGAAGAAATCGCTAAAAGAAGAGCCAACTGGAAACAACCGGCATTGAAAGTAACCAACGGGGTATTATATAAATACGCCAAGCTGGTAAAAGATGCTTCGCAGGGTTGTGTAACGGATGAAGATTAAAGCATGCAGGTAATTCAATCCATACAAAACAGGATTTATGAGATCAGAGGTGAACGGGTGATGCTCGACTTTGATCTGGCAGCTTTGTATGAGATTGAAACAAGAATATTTAATCAGGCGGTAAAAAGAAACATTAAAAGATTTCCAAAAGATTTTATGTTTCAGCTCACACGCCAGGAATGGGCAGATCTAAAATCTAAAGCCACAATACTGAACTTACAAGACGCTAAAAATCAATACAATATGGGCATGTCATCACAAATTGTGACGACATTGCGAACCACAAGGCCTTCTAAAGCCATACCTTATGCCTTCACAGAACAAGGGGTAGCCATGCTCAGCGGGATTCTCAACAGTGACCGGGCCATTCAAATGAGCCAGATCTATGACGCCCTTGAAAATTTACTGGACGAGAAAGCGGCTGAAAGGAAATGGGAGAACAGGGAACGAATTGGTTTTAAAAAACAAAATGACAAAGGAATACTTTAAAGAACTGGCAGATTACAACCTTCAGGCAACCATCATGGCCTGCGGATGGCTGGCGCAGTTAAGCGATGAGTATTGGAAACAGCATGTCGTCAGTAGCTTTAATAGTATCCGGGAAACTGTATTGCATATGATAAGCGCGGAAAACGCCTGGGTGCAACGGTTTCATAAAAAAGAAAATATAGAGTGGTTACAATCGACATTTAAAGGAACAAAAGACGAACATTTAGCTCTTTGGAAAAAAACTTCTACAGCATTTAAAGAATTTATAAATGCATTGGATGAAGCAAAATTGACAGAGCCCCTCGATTTTAAGAGATTGAACGGAGATGCTTATTCGATGCCCTATTACCAGCTGTTTGCACATGCAGTAAATCATGCCTCCTATCACAGGGGACAACTGGTCACTATGCTTCGTCAGGTTGGCTTTACCGATTTAGGTTCTACCGACCTGCTAAATTTCTATAGAACAAATTGATGCGTCATTCCAAATAAAAGTCCGGGAACACTTATAAAGTACAATATTCAAGTCATTAAAGAAATAAAACATTGAGTTATGAATACTCTTGAGATACAAAAAGAAGCTACTTCTATCCCTGCAACAAAAACCGAAACTATGTCGGGCAGTAAAGCGGTTATAGAGTGCCTGCTGGCAGAAGATACAGAAGTAATATTTGGTTATCCGGGTGGCGCTATCATGCCCATCTACGATGCCCTTTACGATTATAAAGACAAGGTAGAGCACATCCTTGTTCGCCATGAGCAGGGTGGCATCCATGCCGGCCAGGGCTATGCGCGCACCAGCGGCAGAGTGGGCGTTGTTTTTGCTACCAGCGGACCGGGAGCTACCAACCTGGTAACTGGTTTAGCCGATGCACAAATTGACTCCACGCCATTGGTTTGTATTACAGGCCAGGTATTTGCACACCTTTTGGGAACAGACGCTTTCCAGGAAACGGATGTAATTAATATTACCACACCTGTTACCAAATGGAACTACCAGGTTACAGATGCTACTGAAATACCAAGCGTATTAGCAAAAGCTTTTTATATAGCACGCAGCGGTCGTCCCGGACCGGTATTGATTGACATCACCAAGAATGCACAAATACAACAATTTGAGTTTCCTGGTTATGAAAAATGTACACATGTTCGCAGCTATCGGCCTAAACCTATTGTTCGCAAAGAATATGTTGAAGAAGCGGCTGAGTTAATCAATAATGCAGAAAAACCATTTGTAATATTTGGACAAGGTGTAATATTGGGAGAAGCGGAAAAAGAATTTGCACAATTTATAGAGAAAGGTAATTTGCCTGCTGCCTGGACTATCCTGGGAGAGAGCGCTATTCCTTCCGATCATCCTTTGGGAGTGGGTATGCTGGGAATGCACGGCAACTATGGCCCCAACGTATTAACAAATGAGTGCGATGTTTTGATTGCGGTGGGTATGCGCTTTGACGATCGCGTTACAGGAAGATTAGACAAATACGCAAAGCAGGCAAAAGTGATTCACCTGGATATTGACCCTGCAGAGATTGATAAAAATGTAAAAACAACCGTATCGGTTTGGGGTGATTGCAAAGAAACCCTTCCACTGCTTACCTCGTTATTAAAAGAAAAAGATAATACCGCCTGGCTTAATAAATTTAAAGAGTACGCGAAAGAAGAAAACGAGCAATGCATTCAGCCTGAAATGAACCCCGAGGGTGATGTAATGAGTATGGCTGAAGTATTGAATGCTTTAAACGAGTTAACTAACGGAGATGCCGTAATCGTTACCGATGTAGGACAACATCAGATGGTAGCTTGTCGCTACGCCAAATTCAACCAGACCAGAAGTAATGTTACCAGCGGTGGTCTTGGCACTATGGGCTTTGGACTTCCTGCCGCAATTGGAGCCAAGTACGGAGCACCCGACAGAACAGTGGTTGCGATTATTGGAGACGGTGGCTTTCAAATGACGCTGCAGGAACTGGGAACCATTATGCAATTTGGTGCGGCAGTAAAAATTATGATCCTCAATAATGAGTTTCTGGGCATGGTGCGCCAATGGCAGCAACTATTCCACGATAAACGTTATTCATTTGTAAACATCACCAGCCCTGATTACATTATGCTGGCACAATCCTACGGTATATCAGGCCAGAAAATAGATAGGCGTGAAAGCCTGAAAACAGCGCTAAAAACCATGCTGGATCATGACGGAAGCTACTTGCTGGAAGTAATGGTAGGTAAAGAAAATAATGTATTCCCAATGGTACCGCAGGGTTGCAGTGTAAGCGAAATCAGACTTAAGTAATATTAAAAGTATAGAATAACAATATTCATGCAAGACCAGGTTTTTAATAATATCCCTGTACCATACAACAGTATTTTAGCTGCAACCAGGAAGCTCTCTTTTGATATGGCTTCCGATCTGCAGACAGGTGCACTATTAAGAACACTGGTTGCTTCAAAACCCGGAGGCAAAATGCTGGAACTGGGCACCGGTAGTGGCTTATCAACATCATGGATCCTCCAGGGTATGGATCACAACGCACATCTTACCACTATTGAAAATAATGCCCAGCTACACGAGGTAGCTACAAAGCATCTTAGTGACCGGAGAGCTGCATTTGTATTAACAGATGGGTACCAGTGGTTGAAGGATTACAAAGGTGAGAAATTCGATTTCATATTTGCAGACGCCATGCCGGGAAAATACGACCTGTTTGAAGAAGCGTTTTCATTATTGAATCATGGAGGCATTTATTTTATAGATGATATGCTTCCCCAGCCTAACTGGCCGGAAGGACATGCTGAACGAGTCGAAAACTTCATAGCGATGTTAGATCAAAGAACCGATGTGATGCTAACAAAACTGAACTGGTCAACCGGAATAATAATAGTTACAAAAAACGAAAAATGATTTTCAGATCAGCTCTAACAAAATCATAATTCATAAATCACACACTACTTCAATGAAACAGCAATATACCATCACCGTTTACGCAGAAGACCATATAGGTTTGCTTTCGCGTATTTGCATCATTTTTTCCAGGAGAAAAATAAATATCGACAGCCTTAACACTTCATCATCAGAAATTGACGGCATACACCGTTTCAATATTCTTATCGATGAAACAGAGGAAGTGGTAAAAAACTGGTTAAACAAATAGAGAAGCAGGTAGAAGTACTAAGAGCTTTTTATAATACCAATGATGAGATCGTTTGGCAGGAGCTGGCACTCTACAAAGTACCTACTAAAGAAGTTGCAGAGAAAATGGTAGTGGAAAGGATCCTGAGAAAATATGGCGCCCGCGTAGTATGCGTGCGTCCCGATTTCACCGTATTTGAATCAAGCGGCCATACTGAAGATACAGAAGAACTGGTAAAAAAGCTAAGCGAATACAACCTGGTTGAATTTGTTCGTGGCGCAAGAGTAGCTATCATGAAAGAAAGCGAAGGCTTCCACAAAAGGCTGAAAGAATTTGAATATAAGGAACCAGGAGAAGAAGTGATCGAAAACGAATTCCTGGAAAAAGGTGAGAAAATATTCACCATGTAATAAAGGACGATGACAAAAACACAGCAATACATTATTCACTGTATAGAGTCTGCCAGAAAAGGATTTACAGAACTCGCAGAGGGCCTGACTCTGGAACAGCTGAACAAAATACCTGAAGGCTTTAATAATAACATCGCCTGGAACTTTGGTCATATCTCAGTATCGGCATTGGCATTAGCGTTTAAGACATCGGGGGTGAAACCTGCTATCGAAATTCCCTATTTTAAAAAATATGGAAAAGGAACGCGCCCCGAAACAGACATCGACGCGGAAGAGCTACAGGCTTTGAAAGATTATGCTCTAACCGCAATCGGTATGATCAAAGAAAGCATGACCAGCAATGAGTTTGGCAATGCGACTATAACACCATACACCACGGCTACTTACGGTATCCCCATGACGGATATTGACGAGATTATTGCTACTATTGCAATGCACGACAGTCTTCATTATGGGATTGCAAAATCAATAAGCCGGATCGTATAACAAAACAATAGATCTATTAAAAAAGTAAAAAACAAAAACAACAATAAACAATGGCAAATTACTTTAACACACTACCTCTCAGAGAGCAATTAAACCAATTGGGTGTTTGCGAATTCATGAGCAACAACGAATTTCTGGATGGCGTTGATGCATTGAAAGGTAAAAAAGTGGTAATTGTGGGTTGTGGCGCTCAAGGCCTCAACCAGGGTTTAAACCTGAGAGATAGCGGTCTGGATGTTTCTTATGCTTTACGTAAAGAAGCCATCGAAGAAAAAAGAGCCAGCTGGAAAAATGCAACTGATAATAACTTCAAAGTAGGTACTTATGAAGAATTAATCCCAACTGCTGACCTGGTAATTAACCTGACTCCAGACAAACAACATACAAGCGTTATTACTGCTGTAATGCCATTGATGAAACAAGGCGCTACTTTATCTTACTCGCATGGCTTCAACATCGTTGAAGAAGGTATGCAGATCCGTAAAGACCTTACAGTAATCATGGTGGCCCCTAAAAGCCCTGGTAGCGAGGTAAGAGCAGAATACTTACGCGGCTTCGGCGTTCCTACCCTGATAGCGGTACACCCGGAGAATGACCCTGAAGGAAAAGGTTTGGATTGGGCCAAAGCATATTGCGTAGGTACAGGCGGGCATCGCGCAGGTGTATTAAGATCTTCTTTTGTAGCCGAAGTAAAATCTGACTTAATGGGTGAGCAAACCATCCTTTGCGGCTTACTGCAAACCGGTTCTATTCTTTCTTTCGACAAAATGGTAGAAAAAGGAATCGACCCGGGTTATGCTTCAAAACTGGTTCAATATGGTGTAGAAGTTACTACTGAAGCCTTAAAACAAGGTGGTGTTACAGGAATGATGGATCGTTTAAGCAACCCTGCAAAAATCAAAGCGTTTAAAGTAGCAGAAGAATTAAAAACAATTATGCGTCCTTTATTCCAGAAGCACCAGGATGATATCATGAGCGGTGAGTTCAGCCGTATTATGATGGAAGACTGGGCTAATGGCGATGCAAACCTGTTAAAATGGAGAGCAGAAACAGGCGAAACAGCTTTTGAAAAAACTCCGGCTGGCGATGTAAAAATCGGCGAACAGGAGTATTTCGACAACTATACATTAATGGTTGCGTTTATTAAAGCAGGTGTTGAATTAGCATTTGAAACAATGGTAGAAGCGGGTATTAAACCAGAGTCTGCATACTACGAGTCATTACACGAAACACCGTTGATCGCCAATACGATTGCACGCAAAAAATTGTTCGAAATGAACCGTGTAATTTCCGACACTGCAGAATATGGTTGCTATTTATTCGACCAGGCTTGTAAACCACTGTTGGCCGATTTCATGAAATCAGTAGATACTGACCTGGTAGGTAAAAACTACAATGAAGGTAAAGATGGCTCCGTGGATAACCAGGAATTGGTTGAAGTAAACGAAGCTATCCGTTCTCATGAGGTAGAGCAGATTGGTGCTGTATTGCGTAAAGCAATGACCGCAATGAAAGCCATTAAGACTGCTTAATCCTGTTATTGAAATAAATATCAATTAACCTTATACAGACCTGACAGACTTCAAACACCTGTCGGGTCTTTTCTTATCAGATCACTTTATTCTTACTCGTATGCTTGTAGATATCAAAAATCTTTCAGCCCGATACGATGCAAAAACTGTTTTGCACAATATTTCTTTTTCCATTCAACCGGGTGACAACTATATAGTTAGAGGTGAAAGCGGAAGTGGTAAAACTACACTGGGAAAGGTTATTGCCGGATCTATAAAATATTCGGGTGAAATAAACATTGATTTTGACGCAGATTCTTTACTTAAACCTACAGTGCAGTTTGTGGAAAGCTGGTACAGGTTTACCAATTTGGAAGGTGACAGAAACTTCTATTACCAGCAACGTTACAATCATCAGCAAAAAGAGATACAGTTACGATTGCCCGCGAATTAGAATTATATGGCAAAGAGTATTCATTAGATAGTGCTGTATTAAACGAACTGATCGCCACATTCAGCTATGCCAAAGTGCTGAACGAACAGCTTTTTGAGATCTCCAGCGGTGAGCATAAAAACTTCAGCTGATAAAAGCTTTGTGGCTGAGTCCTCAGTTATTAATTATTGACCAGCCCTATACAGGTCTTGATGTTAAGGCAAGAGCTAGCCTCAATCAATTGCTGGATAGTTTTGTACAAAACGGAGGTACCTTAATGCTGATCAGTAACGACACTGAGTTGCCCCATAGCATCAATCGTACAATTGTAATGGAGGATGGAAGATTGACCCCAACTAACACTCCTGTTGTTTTTCACGAGAAGGTATTGAAGCCACTCCCCTCCTTTCTACTACAGCGCCCCCAGTACACTTCAGACAGTATCATTTACATGAAAAACATCCATGTAAAATACGATGAAAAGGAAGTGCTTTCTGGTGTTGACTGGGAAGTAAATGCCGGAGAACGATGGTTGCTGCAGGGCCATAATGGTTCAGGAAAATCTACATTGCTCAGTTTAATTACCGGCGATCACCCACAGGCCTATGCTAATAATATCAGGTTATTTGGCGTACAACGCGGCGGAGGTGAAAGTATATGGGATATTAAAAGACGGATAGGTATGATCTCCCCGGAAATGCACTGGTATTTTGATGCCAACGCTACCGTATTGAGAGCCTGGCCTCCGGCTTCTTCGACAGCAATGGTCTTTACAGGCAATTACGTTATGCACAAAAGCAGCAATTGGACGAGCTGCTGCAATTCCTCGAATTACAGGATGTGAAGAATGAATTATTAAGCACGTTGCCACTGGGAAAACAAAGGCTGGCACTACTTGGACGCACGATCATTAAAAACCCTCAATTGTTGGTGTTAGATGAACCCTGCCAGGGATTGGATCAACATCAAACCCAATATTTTAACAAACTGGTAGATGAGATCAGTAAAAATGGTGTCACGATTATTTATGTAGGGCATTTTGAAACACAGCTGCCTTCGTCTCTTACTCATAAACTAATTCTAAAGAAAGGTAAGACCCTCTCAGAAAATTAAGCAGAGGTCAGCTTTGCTATCTGGCGATTGACAGGCCAGATTACTCTAACCTGCTTTATTTCGGTTTGAGCATCCAAAGCCAATTTTGCAGGTATCCCTTTTACATCGTACAACTCACAAAGTATACACGAGCTGATGGGACTGCTGACATTGTAAAAAGTCACCCCACCAATACGGTATTCACTCACCACATATAATTGTGCCTGTTGCTCTTTCTTAATAGCAGCAATTCTATCCTGCAACCATGCTGGTATGACCGTGGGAACCTGATCGTCTATTTTTTCCTTTTTGAACAGCAAATAAGGCTTACGCAAAGCAGGCAAAGTAGCATCGTATTTCTCATACTGAAGTAATTAGTATTTCAAATATAAGATTAAAAAAAGAATAAGGATTACAGCACGGCACAAGCTGAGCTAACCAATAGACCGAAGAATACGGGTTGCCTTTTCAATCACCTCGTCCTTTTTGGCAAAGCAAAACCTCACAATCCTGTCATGCTGCGGCTTTTTATAAAAGGCGCTTAATGGTATGGTTGCTACTTTATGTTCCACCGTAAGCCATTGGGCAAATTCAACATCATTCAAGTGGCTTATTGCAGAATAATCATATAGTTGAAAATAGGTTCCTTCGCAAACTGTTAGCTGACGCAGACCGGAGGACTTGAGCCCGTCTATCAACAGGTCTCTTTTTGCCTGCAACATGCGTGCAGCTTCTTTAGGGTCGTATATATCAAGATATTTTGCCAGCGCATACTGTGCTGGTGTATTTACACTAAACGTAAGATATTGATGAATGGAACGAAATGCTTCCGTAATTGCTTTCGATGCAACACAATAACCTATTTTCCATCCTGTAATATGAAAGGCCTTTCCAAAGGAATAGATAGAAATAATCTTATCGTCGAATACAGCTTGTAAAAATCCCGGTATATGCTGTTGCCCGTCAAACACGATACTATCATATACTTCATCCGATATCACATAAATATCTCTTCCATCAACAATATTGGCCAGGTTGTTCCAATCATCCCGTGTCCATATATAACCGGTAGGATTGTGAGGCGTATTGACCAGGATCGCCCGGGTTTTGCTACTGATAGCGGTTCTTATTTTTCCCAATCGATGGCAAAGTTATTATGACTCTCCAATGTAACACTTACAGGTATGCCGCCATTAATTTCTATAGCGGGCAGATAACAATCAAAAGCAGGTTCGAGGTAGATCACCTCATCGCCTTTTTCTATAATAGCGGCAAGCGCAGTATAAATGCCATAAGTGGCGCCGGGTGTAACTGTAACCGTATCTGGCGAACAAAAACTGGTTTTATACCGCTCGTTCAAATTACTGGAAATATGCTCACGTAATTGAACCAATCCCGGCATAGGGGCATACTGGTTAAAGCCTTCTGTAACAGCCTCCCGCAACAACTCATTTAACTCAGGTGCCACAGGATAATCAGGTAGGCCCTGCGACAGGTTATAAGCATTTTCCTGCCGGGCCAGGTTGGTCATTACGGTAAAAATATTTACGGGCGATGCAGTATGTTTATTGCGTAAGCTCATCAAAATAAAAATTGAATATCTATTTTGCTAACTTAATAAAGAAATAGTACTCATCAAAAAGAGATCACGCTTTATTGAAAATAGCCCGTAAAATCCCTGTAATTTTGAAGATTCTGAATTATTCAACATGTCATCTCACAATACGTTATCTATTCAATCAGTGCAGGAAGCAGCTGAACGGTTACAACAAGTGGTGTCGAAAACGCCACTGCAATTAAATGCCACTTTAAGTAAGCAGTTTGGCGCCAACATTTACTTAAAACGGGAAGATCTCCAGGTAGTACGCTCCTATAAGCTCCGTGGCGCCTACAATATGATGAGCAGCCTCTCTAAAGAAGAGTTGGAGGGAGGTGTTGTATGCGCCAGCGCAGGTAACCATGCGCAGGGCTTCGCCTATAGCTGTAAGGCCCTGGATATTAAAGGCACTATTTTCATGCCTTCCATTACACCCAAACAAAAAATAACCCAGACAAAAATGTTTGGTGAAGATAACATTGAGATCATTTTAACCGGTGACACTTATGATGATTGTGCCAATGCGGCCAAAAGGTTTACCGTACAGAACAATATGACCTTCGTTCATCCTTTTGATGACATGAAAGTGATTGAAGGACAGGCAACAGTAGCATTGGAGATCAGCGAACAGCTTAATAATATCGACTATATTATACTTCCCATCGGTGGTGGGGGTTTATGTGCCGGTGTCGGAACTTTTATGCATGGGGTTAGCCCGGCAACCCAAATAATAGGCACCGAGCCGGAGGGTGCTCCCTCAATGACAGAAGCCCTGAAGCAAGGGCAACCAGCAGAATTGGTAAGTATAGACAGATTTGTTGATGGCGCTGCTGTTAAAAAGGTAGGCGATATCACTTTCAGTATGTGTAAGGAGATACTGAACAAAGTAGTATTGGTACCTGAAGGTAAAATATGCACCACCATCTTAGAGCTCTACAATAAAGATGCTATCGTAGTGGAGCCTGCAGGAGCGTTATCCATCGCTGCCCTTGGCTTGATGAAAGACAGCATCCTGAAAAAACGTTGTTTGCATCGTAAGCGGCAGTAATAACGATATCGATCGTATGCAGGAAATAAAAGAGCGCAGCCTGCAATATGAAGGTTTGAAACACTACTTCCTGATCGACTTTGCCCAACGACCCGGTGCACTAAAAAACTTTGTAAGCAATGTGCTGGGACCTGATGATGATATTACCCGTTTCGAATACATGCAAAAAACCAATAAAGAAAGTGGACCCGCACTTGTAGGTATTGAGCTGAAGGCAAAAATCGACTACTATAGTTTGATGGAAAGAATGAACCAGTTTAACATTCAGTACAAAGAGCTCAATAAAGACGATGCGCTGTTTGCTTACCTGGTTTAAACAGTAAGCCGTTTTCAAATAACAGAAAATTGATCTGTTTTCAGGCTTGCATGAGGTTAACCAAAAAAGTTTTGGCACGGTGCTGCGCTTTAACATTTTATTACGTTTTAGCGTAAAAATGCAATCATGAAAAATCAAAAACAAAACACTGCCCAACCTGCCGTGCGAAATCGGCTGCTGTTGCAATTACTTGCCTTCATCTTATTGTTAGCCACGCAAAGTTGTGTGAAAGATAGTTTCAAGTCAACGCGCTATATTACACTTTACACGCCGGTTATGAAAACCCTTGGCGAAGTACGGTCAGAAGCCAAATTGAGTATGCCTATACCGTTAAAAAACCCAAGTAAAATATATGTAAAGGGCAACTACCTCCTTATTTCTGAAACCTGGAAAGGAATACATATAATTGACAATACCAATCCTTCAAATCCTAAAAATGTAGGTTTTATAAAAGTGCCGGGAAATGTAGACATGGCTACCAAAAACAATGCGTTGTATGCCGATATGAACAGGGAATTATGGACTATTGACATTACCAACCCGGCAAATCCTTCTATCAAAAACATCATCGAAAATGTGTTCCCCTGGTATCCCGGCGCCCAACCAACACCCCTTAATGCAAAGATCATTGTCGACTATACAGTAAAGGACACCCTTATTGAATTAAGCGGGGATGTTGTTAGAGAAAAAGCTCAGTTCATGTTTTTTGATGCAACGGGTAATGCTGTATTTAGCAACGCAGCGATAGGCGCAGCCGGAGCCGCCGGAGCAGTTTATGGAACAGGTGGCTCGATGGCAAGGTTTGCAGCCCTCAAAGAACGCTTATTCACGGTAGATGGATCAGGAATGTCTGTATTCAATATCACTGCAGACATGAAACCTGAGTTTGTAAAAAGAAACAAATAGGCTGGCTGATTGAAACCATTTATCCGTTTAAAGACAACCTGTACATCGGCTCATTAAACGGCATGTACATTTACGACTTGGTCAATCCCGATGATCCTGCGCAACTATCATCTGTAACACATGTGAGAAGTTGTGACCCTGTGGTAGCCAACGAAACACACGCATTTGTTACCCTGAGAAATGGCACACGATGCTGGGATGGCGTGAACGAATTGCAAATCTATTCAACAACATCTTTAACCAACCCCGTTTTGCTTAAAAAGTATCCGATGACGAGCCCACACGGTCTTGGCTTATCGGGCAACCTGCTGTTTATATGCGATGGCAAAGATGGACTTAAAGTATATGATATCACCGATTTGAATAATCTTAAACTGGTAAAGCATATTGATGGAATCAATACTTTTGATGTAATACCTATGAACGGGGTGGCCATTGTAAGCTGCGAGTCGGGCATATATCAATATGATTATAAAGACCCTAACAACATCAGGCTCCTGAGCACCATTAACGTAAGCAAAAACTGAAACCTCTACTGAATAATGAAAGTAAATTTGAGAAAATGCTTACCAGTGCTGACGGGCCTGCTATTTTCATCCTGCCTGTTTGCTCAAAAATCGCCGATCAGGTATGCCGGCCATATCAATGCTGGCCTGCCCTTGGGTGACAACAAAACAAATGTCATTATACAAACCATTCACGGCGCCAGGCTCAACACCTGGTTTGCCGGTATTGGTGGCGGCTCGATGCGTACTACCAGCAATCCTTACCGCTGTTTTTAGATATCCGTAAGAGTATTTTGAATAGCGCTTCAACTCCTTTTGTATATGCTGATGCCGGTGTAAACTTTGTAGCAGAGACTGAAGGGCAAACCTTTAGCCGCGGTACCTCGATGAAACGTAGGCCCGGAGGATATTATGAGTTGGGGGCCGGTTACCGGGTAGGCCTTAAAACTACAGCGCTCAATTTTACGGTTGGGTACTCCTACAAAGGCTATAAAGAACATAATTATGGGATCAAACATGCCCCTAATAAGGAACCGGAAGAAAATGCCTTGCTGGAAACAACAGCTTATCATTTACGAAGAATATCTTTAAAATTCGGATTTGAGTTTTAGTCGATGTACTGTTTTAGGATGATCGCCACAAAGGCTATTCGCAAACTTTTTTAACTGTATAAAGCTTAGCTTAAAAACCAGTCTGTTTATTAGTAAATTGCCAGTCCATTTACTTTAAACAGTTACTATGAGGCATATTTTATTGCTTACCCTTATTTTTTGCATCTTTAATTTATCCGCCCATTCGCAGATGGATGCCTATCGCGAATTCAGAGCACAGGTATCCGTGCCGCCCTATGGCCTCTCTAAGGTAAAAGCACTGATCGCTAAAATAAAACCGCAGTCTGATGAAGATAATTCGGACATGGGCATCAGTCCCATTTCAAAAAAGGAGTATGAGGCACTTGCATTGCGGGAGAAATTTACGTACACCATGATACACCCGGAAATGTATGCCCAGAACTGCGCCATTTTCGTACCTCAAACGAATGAAGATCAAAAGATATTCGGCTACCTTATATCATGGATGGATGAAGAAACCTGGAGCGAACGGCAACTCCAATTCCTGGTGCAGAACAGGGATTCTGTTATGGCCATTATAAAAGAATCTGTTACACGCAGTAAAAGAATGGGCGTAAATTATAAAGACGCCCTGGTAGAGATCAATGCCTGGGAAATGACGCCGTTTTTAATTTCCTATTACAAAGAAAATAAAAAAGACAAGGATGTTTTAACCACCTTGATGTTATTGATGAAAAAAGGCAACTACGCCGATTTTATCAAATCAAAATCTTACAAAAACCTTTATGGCGTAGCAGATAACTACGAAACATCTATGGCTTTCAACAAAGCCAATGAAGAGCTCACCCTTCAGCGTGCTCTGGCTTATTTTAACTCCAAAAAGCCAATGCTCAAAAGCATTAGACCATATGCCTTATTACTCATCCTATGGGGAATAATCAGTCCCCCTCAAATTGCCTTGAGCCAGGACAGCCTGTTCGTTCACATCCCGGCAGGTACCTACCAGGTAGGTGAAGAAAATAATTTGCAGAATCCATTACGAAAAGTAAAGATCACCACCTTTTATATCGCTGCTCACGAACTAACCAATAATGAATTTGACCTATTTATACAGGCTACGGGTTATATAACCGAGGCAGAGCGGCATAAGAACGCGCTTGTTTTTGAGCCGGGACTGGCAGCCTTCAGGTGGATTACCGACAGCACCGCTTACTGGCGTTATCCCAATGGAATTACGAGAGGAAGCATAGCGCAAAAATGAACCATCCGGTAACCTCTATCAGCTTTAATGACGCTTTGGCCTATTGCAAATGGGCCGGTGTAAGGCTACCTACATTAGAAGAATGGGAAATTGCAGCAACAGCCGGAACGCCTTCCATATATTTCGGAAAGGTTACCCGGAAAAACATCAGTAACTATGCCAATATATGGCATGGCAAAAACCATCTAAAGCCCGACCATAGCGATGGATTTCTTTATACAGCTCCGGTTGCCAGTTTTAAACCTAATCCGGTGGGGTTGTATGATGTATTGGGAAATGTGTTTGAGTTTTGTACAGGTTCTCTGCCACGCGATAACGGCAGAAAAGTAGCACATGCCCGTGGCGGATCCTGGTGGTGCAGTGCGAATGCATGCAGTTTTTCAATACAAAAGATATCGGGTCCGTAAACCCTCACGCCTCTTTCAGCAACCAGGGTTTCAGAGTAGTAAAAGACAAAAATCAAGACTAGTAAAAAACGCGCTAAACTAGCAAAATAGTCGAGTTCACAGAAAAATTAAAATAGGACCCCATACATAAAATATTCATAGAAAACAGCTTAGCAGAGCCAATAGAGATTGCGAAAATAATAATTGTCAATTATACTATTTATTATTAATTTGCGATTAGAAAACCGTCTCCCCATTAAACTTATCCGATCAATATATTGCTATTGACAAATAGCGTATTTATTGAAAATTATCTAATATTTTACTTTAATAATTGAAAAAATAATAATTTTAAACCCATCAAGCAGTCGCTTTGTCAAATTATCAACTTTTTTAATTAATTTACACGGCTCTCGATTGCCTTCCCCATATTGAAAAGCCCGTCCGAACACGGACCTTTCCAGACTAATTGTTGGAGAGAGGTTCATCCGGGCGGACCAAAATTTTTTGTAAAACTTTTATAAGGAACTATGACAGAAAACAAAGGTCTTTACGACCCATCTTTTGAGCGCGACGCATGTGGAATTGGTTTCGTTGCCAATATTAAAGGCAATAAGAATCATCAAACCATTTCCGATGCGCTGACCATTCTCGAAAATATGGAGCATAGAGGTGCTTGCGGTTGCGAAACCAATACTGGTGACGGTGCAGGTATTATGATCCAGATTCCGCATGAGTTTTTTATGATGAATTATTGCATTTAGGTATCACGCTTCCTGCAATCGAAGAGTATGCAGTAGGTATGGTTTTCTTTCCTAAAGAGTTAAGGCTTCGTGAGGAGTGCCGGGATATCTTCAATCGCGCAGCTGAAAAGATGGGCATGCGGGTAATTCACTGGCGTTCCGTTCCGGTTAATAATTCCGGGATCGGCCCAAGTGCTTTGAATGTGGAGCCGGCAATTGAGCAGGTTTTTATTGAGCGCCCCTCCAATGTAAAAACGGCCATAGAGTTTGAAAGAAAATTATTCGTTTTACGAAAATATGCCACACATATAACAGGTAATGCGGTAAAAAAGACCCGATCGGGTTTTACATTACGTCATTATCCTGCCGTACTTTAATATATAAAGGTCAGCTCACCAGCCACCAGGTTCGTGAGTATTATGATGATCTTTCTGATAAACGCGCCGTTAGTGCTTTTGGCCTGGTGCATTCCCGGTTTGCCACTAATACCTTCCCTTCATGGAGGTTAGCGCAGCCGTTCCGTTTTATCGCTCACAACGGAGAAATCAATACTTTACAAGGTAACCTGAACTGGTTACGCTCGGCCGAATCAAGCTTCGAATCTCCGTTATTTACCGATGAGGAAATGGATATGCTGGTGCCGATTGTAAGTAACGATCAGAGTGACTCTGCCTGCCTGGACAATATGATCGAGTTGCTGGCATTAACAGGTCGCCCGCTGCCACATGTAATGATGATGCTTATCCCCGAAGCATGGGACGGTAACGAAGAAATGGACCCCGCTAAAAAAGCATTCTACGAGTTTCACGCCTGCCTGATGGAACCCTGGGATGGCCCGGCTTCTATTTCATTTACCGATGGTAAAATGATTGGCGCTACACTCGACAGGAATGGATTACGTCCCTCGCGTTACTGTGTTACTACAGACGGACGCGTAATTATGGGTTCTGAAACAGGAGCGCTTCCGGTTGACCAGAGCACGATTATTGAAAAAGGTCGCTTACAGCCGGGTAAAATGTTCCTGGTTGATATGGAACAAGGCCGTATCATCAGTGACGACGAATTGAAAAGCAATATCTGTAATCAAAGACCTTATGCAGATTGGCTCAATCAATATAAAATCAAATTGACGGAATTGCCTGAGCCTCGTGTAATGTTCAGCGATTTGGGTTCAGAACAAATATTCAAATACCAAAAAGCCTTCGGTTACACCTCAGAAGATGTAGAGAACATCATTCTTCCGATGGCTACCGGTGGTAAAGAGCCAATTGGTTCCATGGGTGTTGACACACCACTGGCTATTTTAAGTGATCAGCCTCAACATTTAAGCTACTATTTCAAACAGTTATTTGCGCAGGTAACCAATCCTCCTATCGATCCTATACGGGAAAGAATGGTAATGTCACTGGCAACATTTGTTGGGAACAACGGCAGCTTATTGATTGAAGATGAAATGGATTGCCACGTAGTAGCGCTGAAGCACCCGGTGTTAACCAACTATGAGTTAGAGAAATTAAGAAGTATTGATACCGGCAGTTTCCAGGCAAAAACCATCCAGTGTTATTTTGTTGCAGATGGCAAAGCAGGTTCTATGCGTCGTGCTTTGGAAAGACTTTGCCGCTATGCAGAAGACGCCGTAAATGATGGTTTTGAAGTACTGGTATTGCAGGACAGAGCAATAGATGGCGATCATGCTGCTATTCCTTCACTGTTAGCTGTTTCTTCGGTACACCACCACCTGACCAAAAAGGCTTACGAGGTAAGGTTGGTATTGTAGTTGAAGCGGGAGACGTTTGGGAAGTACATCACTTTGCATGCCTTTTAGGCTTTGGTGCTACAGCTATTAACCCCTACCTGGCTTTCTCTACTATTAAATTGTTGCAGGAAACAGGAAAGATCACAACTGATAAGTCAATAGAGGAGCTTAACAAAAATTATATCAAAGCGGTAAGCGATGGTCTGTTGAAAGTATTCTCTAAAATGGGAATTTCTACCCTGCAGTCTTACCAGGGCGCGCAGATCTTCGAGATCATTGGCTTAAATAAAGACGTGGTAAATAATTACTTCACCAATGCTACTTCACGTATAGAAGGTATGGGACTGGATGAAATTGCGCGGGAAGCGCTGGCGAAACACCAGTTTAGCTTTACCCGTAAGAAATTGCCTGTTGACCAATTACCTACCGGTGGTTTCTACCAGTGGAAACGCAAAGGGGAAGCACACATGTTTAACCCGCAAACCATTCACCTGTTGCAGTATTCAACAAGAATGGGCGATTACAATACCTTTAAGAAGTATACAAAAGTTATTGACGAACAAGGTAAAAAAGCGATTACTATCCGCAGCCTGTTCGACTTTAAACGTTCACGTCCTTCTATTTCTATTGATGAAGTAGAACCGGCAGAAAATATCTATAAAAGATTTGCCACCGGTGCAATGAGCTTTGGCTCGATCAGCTGGGAGGCGCATACAACACTGGCTGTTGCCATGAACCGCCTTGGTGGTAAAAGCAATACCGGTGAGGGTGGTGAAGATGAAGCACGCTATAAACCCATGGAAAATGGAGACAGTATGCGTAGTGCCATCAAACAGGTTGCCAGCGGACGTTTTGGTGTAACCAGCCTTTATCTTACTGAGGCTGATGAGTTACAGATCAAAATGGCGCAGGGAGCGAAACCGGGAGAAGGTGGACAATTACCAGGTGATAAAGTAGATGACTGGATCGGTCGTACAAGACACTCTACTCCAGGTGTTGGTTTGATCTCCCCTCCTCCGCACCATGATATTTATTCAATTGAAGATTTAGCACAATTAATATTTGACCTGAAACATGCTAACCGCCATGCACGTATTAACGTAAAACTGGTGAGTAAAGCAGGTGTAGGTACTATTGCAGCAGGTGTTACCAAAGCAAAAGCAGACGTAGTATTGATTGCAGGTCACGATGGTGGAACAGGAGCTTCTCCGTTAAGTTCCATCCGTCATGCAGGCTTACCATGGGAATTGGGCCTGGCAGAAGCACAGCAAACCCTGGTTAAAAACAAGCTGCGTAGCCGGGTAGTTTTACAAACCGATGGCCAGATGCGTTCAGGTCGCGATATCGTTATTGCTACTTTATTAGGCGCCGAAGAATGGGGTATTGCTACAGCCGCCCTGGTAGTGGAAGGCTGTATTATGATGCGTAAATGCCATCTGAATACCTGCCCTGTGGGAGTAGCTACACAGGATCCTGACCTGAGAAAACGTTTCTCCGGTACAGCCGATGCGGTGGTTAACTTCTTCCAGTTCATTGTTCAGGAAATGCGTGAACTGATGGCTGAGTTGGGTTTCAAAACCGTTAATGAAATGGTAGGCCAGGTAGATGAGTTAAAAATAAGAGACGGTATTGACCATTGGAAATACAAAGGTTTAGATCTTTCACCTATTCTTTACAAAGAACCGGCGAACGAAGGCGTAGGTATTTACAATTACGAAGAGCAGGATCACGGGTTGGATACTATTATCGACTGGAAGTTTATTGAAGCAGCTAAACCTGCGCTCGAAAATGGCACACCGATAAAAGCGTCCTTCGACATTGTGAATACGGATCGCGCTGCAGGTACCGTTCTTTCTCACGAATTAACCAAGATATATCGCGATGCCGGTTTACCGGAAGACACGATCCATTTACTGTTAAGAGGTACGGCAGGCCAAAGCTTTGGCGCATTCTGTAACAAGGGTATTACGCTTGAACTGGAAGGTGATGCTAATGATTATTTTGGTAAAGGATTAAGTGGTGCCAAGCTGATTATCTATCCGGATAAGAAAGCCGGATTTGTACCTGAAGACAACAGCCTTATTGGCAATGTGGCCTTCTATGGCGCAACCAATGGTAGTGCTTATATACGTGGTAAAGCAGGCGAAAGGTTTGCAGTGCGTAACTCAGGAGCGACCATGGTAGTAGAGGGTGTTGGAGACCACGGATGCGAATACATGACGGGAGGCCGCGCTATTATTCTGGGAGATACAGGCCGCAACTTTGCAGCAGGTATGAGTGGAGGTATCGCTTACATCTATGATGCAGGTCAAAAATTTGCGGGCAACTGTAATATGGAAATGGTAGAGCTGGATCCGGTAGATAGCGCTGACGCAGCGTTCTTACAGCAGGAAATAGAAAAGCATTACCAATATACCAACAGCACTGTAGCCAAATTTGTACTGGATGATTTTGAGAATCAACTTAAAAACTTCGTAAAGGTTTACCCGAGCGAGTATAAGAAGATCATGCAGGCTAAAATTGAGCAAAAACAGATAGCATAAATAGTTGAAGGTTTAAAGTTTAAGGTTCATGGTGATCACACTTTGCAAACTTTAAACTTTAAACGTCGAACTTTAAACGTCGAACCTTAAACTTTAAAATAAGAAATGGGTAAACCAACAGGATTTTTAGAATTCACAAGAGAACTGCCTTCCAAAAAACCAGTGGAAGAAAGATTGGAACACTATCGCGAATTTGTACAACTTTTCCCCGAGGAAAAACTAAATAACCAGGCTGCCCGCTGTATGGATTGTGGCATTCCTTTTGCCATAGCGGCTGTCCTTTAGGCAACGTTATTCCAGAGTTTAACGATGCCGTTTACCGGAAAGAATATCGCGAGGCTTATGAGATATTAGCATCTACCAACAATTTCCCTGAGTTCACCGGCCGCATATGTCCGGCTCCCTGCGAAATGAGTTGCGTACTGGGCATTAATCAACCTCCTGTAGCTATCGAAGAAATAGAAAAACATATTATTGAAATAGCTTCGAAAAAGGACTGGTTGCGAAAAGAACACCGAATGTAAGAACGGGTAAAAAAGTGGCGGTTATTGGTAGCGGACCTGCCGGTCTGGCTGCTGCGGCTCAGCTCAATTATGCAGGCCACCTGGTTACAGTGTTCGAGCGCGACGAGCAACCAGGCGGACTATTACGCTATGGCATCCCCGATTTCAAACTGGAAAAATGGGTGATAGACAGACGTGTGGCGTTAATGCAGGAAGAGGGCGTTACGTTTAAATGCCACTCTAATGTAGGTAAGAACGTAAAAATAAGCGACCTGATGCGCCAGTTTGATGCAGTTGTTTTAAGTGGTGGCAGTACGGTACCTCGTGACTTACCGGTTCCGGGTCGGGAACTGAAAGGCGTTCATTTTGCTATGGATTTCCTGAAACAAAATAATAAACGTGTAGCAGGCAAAGACTTTTTAGCCAATGCCGATATAGAAAGCAATATTTTACCGGAAGAGCTTTTAGCAACCGGCAAAAATGTAGTAGTAATTGGTGGTGGGGATACAGGTAGTGACTGTGTGGGAACCAGCAACAGGCACAAGGCCGAATCGGTTACACAGTTTGAGCTATTGCCTATGCCTCCTAAAGACAGAACGGATATTATGCCATGGCCTACTTACCCCATGCTGCTAAAAACCACTACCAGTCATGAAGAAGGCGCCCAAAGGCATTGGAGCATTGCTACCAAACAATTCATTGGCGATGATGCAGGGAACCTGAAAGCCCTGAAAGTTGTAGACCTGGAATGGACTACACCGGCTCCGGGTCAGCCCGCTAAGTTCACCGAAGTGCCCGGTAGCGAAAGAGACATCCCCTGCGAATTGGCTTTACTGGCCATGGGATTCGTACACCCGCAACAAGCCGGTTTACTGGAAGAACTGGGCGTGGATTTTGACAACCGTGGTAATGTAAAAGCAGAAGAAGGAAAGTATGCCACCAATGTAGCTAAAGTGTTTACAGCCGGCGATATGCGTCGTGGCCAAAGCCTTGTAGTATGGGCTATTAGTGAAGGCCGCGAATGTGCACGAAAAGTAGACGAATATTTAATGGGCTCTTCTACGCTGGAAAGCAAAGAAAGCTCTATCCTTATGTCTTTTCAATAAAGAATGTTCATATTTGAGTTTTAATGGTGCAGGCAACTGCGCCATTTTTTTTGGCATGCTCTTAAGTAAGAAGCCCAACAACAAATTGTAAATAGATTAAAAATTGATGAACCGGTTTTCTATAACTATAAATATTTTGACATTCAATAGATTTACGATACTTTCGTACGTAAATTTTCGTTCATGAAGACTTCAATTAAAAACTACCTGCTGCTCACTGCTTTATTCACTTGCTTTCAGGTTATTGGTGTTGCGCAAAATGAACCCGCACAGAGAGTTATTTACGACTTTAGTTTCCAGAGGGACACTAACGACGTTACGTTAAAAAGTAAAGACCAGTATGCATTGGATATTTTTAAGGACCATAGCAGGTTTGTAAGTTTCACCAAATTGAAAAGAGATATCTATATAGACAGCATGAAACAGGCCATAGAGACTCAGGGAGGCATTCAAAATGTCAAGAGTATCAATGTTAACTTTTCTGGTATGGGAGGTGGCAGTAGTTATGACATCTTCAAGTTCAATAACGGGAAAATAAGGTTTCAGCAAAAGTTTCTCAAAGATACCTACGGTTACGAAGAGGACTTAACAACACTTAACTGGACCATAACAGAAAACACCGAAAAGTATGGCCAATATAACTGCCAGCTGGCAAAAGTAAATTACGGAGGAAGAAACTGGAATGCTCTTTTTACTACGGACCTCCCCATTAACAACGGTCCATATAAGTTTTCTGGTCTTCCCGGTCTTATTGTAAAAATGTGGGATGACAAAAACCATTGTGTATTTGAACTAGCTGAAATTAAAACAATAAATGATGCAAATAGCAGCATACCTACTGCTGAGATCGTAGACAAAAAGGAGTTCAAAAAAGAAGAAAACGCCCGGGTTCAAATGAATGCGATGGCCTCAGGCATGGCGCCAAGAGGCGCAGATGCAGGTACTGTAACCAAAACAGTCTTTAAAGATCAAAACGGGAACGAGATAACGCTCGACCAGGCACAACGTAGAAGAGCTGAGGCCGAAAAGAAAAACAACAATCGCCTGGAACTGCAATAAACGCTAAAGATTTTTTATGATTAAATGGATGGCCTTGCTCATGAGCATGAGCATTACAAGTATGCTATGCGCGCAGGTTACTATTAGCGGTACGGTAAAAAATCAGTCCGGCACTCCGCTGATCAATGCCAGTATTATCATATCCCCTATCGGCAGCAATAAAGTGATCGCTTTTAAAATGACCGATAGCAAAGGGGCTTTTACGATCCTGCAGCAGTCGGGGCTTGATTCCATCCAGGTTAAGCTCAGTTTACTAAATCACGAAACCGAAATAAAAACCATCCCTAATCAAACCCGGGAAGTTCATTTCATCGCCAAAGAAAAAGCTACTGTTTTGGAAGAAGTCTTTGTGAAAGACCCGATGATGTTTCGAAAAGGTGATACCATTGTACACGATGTAGAACAATTCGCTAATAAAAACGACCGGTCATTGGCTGATGTTATCAAAAGAATGCCCGGACTCGAAATAGATGAAAGTGGGAAAATTAAATACCAGGGAAAGGATATCAACCAATTCACAGTTGAAGGAAAAGACCTGATGCAGGGACGCTATGGCATTATCCCCAATTCTATCCCTCACCAGGATGTAGGCAAGCTGGAGGTAGTAGAGAATAACCAGCCTATAAAAATGTTGAAGGATAAGATCCCCTCTGAAAATGCCGGCATTAATATCAAACTCAAAAAAATGTCACCTGGACCGGATCCGGTTCATTAGGCTTGGGGCTTTCTCCATTTTTATGGAACCTGAAACTAACGCCCATGTTGTTCTCAAAAAAAGACAGGCTTTATTCAATTTAAAATCCAACAATACCGGAGAAGACATCATCTCGGAAAATGGCAACTTTATTGGTCTGTCAGGTTTTATGGGGCAATCGCAGGAAAACAGTACCGGGGATTTTCTCAGGCCTTCATCGGTGAATCCTCCTGCATCGATTCCTCAAAGCAGGTATTGGTTCAATCAATCACATGCAGTGGGTGCTAACTTTCTCGAGGGTTTAAAAAAGGATTGGGAGGTCAAGGCCAATTTTTTATATACCTATCATGAATTGGATCTAAAAGGTTCGTCCAATACATCCATTACGAGTCTTAACCCCGATGGCACTGTTGTAAATACCCTCAACTATTCCAGAAAGAGCGACCTGAACGATCTCGCCCAAAAAGCAAAAGCAGCTTTATCTTTAAACAGGAACGCCAAAGCTAATTTCTTTAAAAACGACCTCAATTTCTCTATTGATAAAAGTAATAGCCGATCAACACTGGAGTTAGATGGCATCCCGGTTTATCAACGCACACACGCCAATGGTTTTTCCATACAGAATTCGCTGAGTACCCTGCTTCCGCTGAGCAAACAATCTAAACGCCTGGTTAGCCTCCAATCCTACATCAATTATATACATGATCCCGAATGGTACCAGGTAGATTCATTGAGAGCCCTGCAGTTCTCCGATGCTGCTATGCAATCGGCGCTATCGCTCAAACAGCTGAAACGTTCCAATAGTTTTAATACAACTAATACCGTTAGCATGGCTTTCAGTAAAAAAGATCTTACCATTGTTCCCTCTCTAAAGTTTTTATATGCTGATGAGTTATTAAATACCGATATTGAACTTACACAATCGGCCAACCTGGTGCAACCAATGCAAGTACCATGGCTGAACAGGCTAAGGCTAAACAATTTTAATACGCAGGCATCTGTTGGCCTCAACTTAAAAAGGGAGCGCTTTAGATTCTCCTTGAACCTGCCACTGTCAAATAATATTATTCATGTGAAAGACGAGGAGCATGTTTTTCAAAGAGACCTGAACAAATGGCTTTTTCAGCCTACCCTTTTTACGGAAGTAAGCGTTAAAAAATTCACTTTCTCTGCAACGGCGGCAAGAGTAAACCGTTTTAGTAGTTTAACCAATATATACCCGGGCTATGTGTTCAGCGCTCTAAACATCAATGCCTATCAATCGCCCATTGAGGAAGCCACATTTACAAGGGCCGGTAGTCGTATCGCCTATAAGAACCTGTTACTTAATATAGATGCAAATGCCGGTTACAATTACGCCTATAACAGCTCTAATATTATGCTATCGCGGCAGATTTCAGACAATGGCCAGCAGGTGTCTACAGCTATCCTCCAGGATAATTCAGGTAATACCCATGCGCTTTTTCTTAGTTTTAGTAAGTACATGAAAAAGGCCGCCACCAATATCGCCACGGGATATAGCTATACACGCTCGGCTACTATGAACCTGTTAAACAATAACCTGTTTACTGCCATCAACCACAATCAAAATGCCAGCCTCAGAATGGAGAACAGCTCTCTCAGCTGGCTGATCGCCAGTTACAATATTGCTTATGGATATTCAAAGCGGGTAGACAGGGGTACAGATAATTTAACCTATACACTTTTCCAGGCAACCAGGCTCAGCTTCTATCTCTCTGAAAAAGGATCGTTCAACATTTCAGGAGACTGGAACCAGTATACTATTGCAAAGCAGCAATTCAATAACCAGTTTGTGGACGCTTTTTACAGGCATACGGTGGGCAAACGTAAAATCGACCTGGAATTAAAATGGATGAATATTTTAAATACCAGGGAATACGAGCAAGTCATCATTAATACTATTCAAACCAATGTCACCCGTTTTGAGATTCGTCCTTCACAGGTATTACTGAGCGCAAGAATGAATTTAAGATAGACCAACATAGAAATTACTCACAGACTGCTGCAAAAAATAACCGCCCCTGACAGGAGGCGGTTACCATTAACAATAAAAACAATCAACGAATATTCACTTATTTTACATCTACCACTTCATACAGGGTAGTACTTTCTTCTTTTACTTCTTTATAATAAACACCGTTAGAGATACAAATAGTTTTTTACCATCCCTGTTTACCTCCTGGCTATCGCGTGGCAATTGTTCAAAACGGTCTCCTACTTCAGGGCGTACCGAATAAGCCTCCCCGGTTGAAGCGTTGCTTTGATTGCCGTTTTTACTACCGGCGCTTCCTGCCGGTTATCATTATAAACCCCATCCGGGTCTACGGGTTCGCTGTAGCTATCTTCATATTCTCTGTCATCACCTAACACACCATTTTTACCAGCGATTATATAGAATACGCGTCCATTTCTGTCGGTCTCTCTAGCATACAAAGTGCCATTCTTTTCATAATAATATTTACCCTCTATTTTACGAAGCTCAGCGCCAGCAGGAATTCTTAGCAAGGTAGCACCGATCGGGGCCTCGACTACCTCAAAACCTCCTTCCTGCAATTCGCGGAAATACATATCATTCCTGTAATAATAGGTAATCCCATTGATTTGTCTTTTCACAGCTCCGGGTGGCAACCCTCTTACCGAAGCTCCCGGGGGCGGAATAACTACACCCACATTGACACCAACCCTGGGACCCCATCCGTAACCTCGCATTATACGAGGTCCGTAAAAACCACCAAAAGCGCCGCCAATGCCCACCGAAACCATTGGCCGGCTACGATAAACAGGGTAATGCCTGTAAATTCGTCCACGCTGAGCCTGCGCAACATTATCTATTAAAAATAAAGCAACTGCAAAAATCAGGGGTAATAAAAATCGCTTCATTTGATACTTCTTTTTTGTTTGACGATTGTTTTCATAAAAAAGCTGCCTGCCTTATCTTATTTTTTGTTAAAGAATTACTCCCTATCGAGCATAGTGAGCAGAACAGTACATAGGATGGTTAGAACGGCGAATCAACAATTTTGTTTCTAAACAGGATATATCGCCGCAATGCAGTTCCCTGCGACTAACAAAGTGGTATGACTTCTATTAATTATACATCACTGCGCGGCTGTGGTCAAAAAGTAAAGCAGCGTAGCTCCAATATATTAGTAACATAATCATCATACAGGCAGTAAAGCTGTATCGCAGCGATATATAAATGACTGGAGCCTCCACCCGGTGAGGATTGTATATATTAAAATCTTTTGTTCGTTTTTATATACATTTGAATCTAATAATTTCCTTATGGCTAAAGCAAAGAATACAAAGAAAAAAGCAGAAAAAGGCAGCTCCGTGATTACTCCCGAGTCTATGACCTTTTTAAAAGATTATATCAATAATGCGTCTCCCGTGGGTTTCGAAACCTGGGGGCAAAAGCTCTGGTTGAAATACCTGGCGCCTTATATAGACGAGCAGTTTGTAGACTCCTATGGTACCGCTGTGGGCATTATCAACCCGGGCCAACCCTTTAAAGTGGTGATTGAAGCGCATGCGGATGAGATCAGCTGGTTTGTAAACTATGTAACCGACAATGGCCTGATCTTCCTGAAACGGAATGGAGGTGTGGATCACCAGATCGCTCCGGGATTGCGGGTGAACGTGCATGGAAAAAAGGAATTGTAAAGGGCGTTTTTGGCTGGCCTGCTATCCATACCCGTATTGGAAAGGAAAGCGAAACACAACCCAAGGTAGAAAATGTATGTATTGATTGTGGAGTAAGAAGCAAAAAGGAAGTGGAAGAGCTGGGCGTACATGTGGGAGCTGTGGTTACTTACCAGGATGGCTTTGATGAGCTCGCTAATGATTTTTATGTAGGTCGTGCATTTGATAACCGTATTGGCGGTTTTATGATTGCTGAAGTAGCCCGTCTCCTAAAAGAAAACAAGAAAAAACTTCCTTATAGTTTATATGTGGTGAATGCCGTACAGGAAGAAATTGGCCTGAGAGGAGCTGAAATGATCGCCCGCCGGATCAAACCAGATGTGGCTATTGTAACCGATGTGACGCACGATACAGGTCATTTTATGATCAACAAGCGGATTGAGGGTGATGTAGCCTGCAGCAAGGGCCCTCTTTAGCTTACGGACCAGCGATACATAATAAATTACTGGCTTTTGTAGAAAAAGTGGCGGAGGACAACAAGATACCGGTACAATGGCGGGCCTTAAGCCGGAGCACGGGCACGGACACCGATTCTTTTGCTTATGCCAATGATGGTTGTCCATCGGTTTTAATATCAATGCCATTACGTTATATGCACACAACAGTGGAAATGATCCACAAAGATGATATTGAAAGCACTATTAAACTGATGTATGAAACGCTTTTGGAGTTAACGCCGAAAACAAATCTGAGTTATTTGTAAAAAATTTACTGGTAAAGTCTTTTTCAACCTGTCAAATAATTGACAGGTTTTTTTGTTTTTATATAAATGCTCGTTTCCAACGTTAAAAAATTGTTACCTCGCAAGCAATGCTCTCTTGAAAATCCTCTAATCTTGATGTTAATCAATATTAAAATATGTTAAAGCCTGGTTACAATTTGTTAACATAAGCCGCCAAAATGTTAAAATTTATTGCTTTTCTTTGCGGCTTAAAACTATTTTTTCTATGCTAAAGAAAATCTTCTTTTTTATTGCATTGGCATTTCTGTCAGCTGCAATAGTACAGGCACAGGTAACCACCAGTAGTATTACTGGCGTTATCAAGGGCGACAAAGATCAACTTTTAAGTGGTGCCACCGTTAAAGCTACCCACGTTCCTAGCGGTACAGTTTATAGCGGAGTTGCGTCATCCAGCGGCGTAATCAATATGCAGGGTCTTAGACCGGGTGGTCCTTACACCATTGAAGTAAGTTATGCGGGTTTACCTTCTAAAACCTTAACTGACATTAATATTAATTTAGGTGAAGCTTTCACACTTAATGAGCAGCTTACCAGTGCTACACTTGAGGGCGTTGTGGTAACTGCAAGTGCAGGTGGTACTACAAATCGTGATAAGACCGGAGCGAGCACCAATATTTCGACCCGTCAACTAACTCAGTTACCTACAATATCCAGAAGTATTACAGACTTCACCAAATTAACCCCACAATCGAACGGAAACTCATTTGCCGGTCGTGATGGTCGCTATAATAATGTTCAGGTTGACGGAGCTAACTTTAATAATGGCTTTGGCCTTAACGATGATCCATTGCCTGGTGGTGGCGGTTTATCACTAGACGCTATTGAGCAAATCCAGGTAAACATTGCTCCTTATGATGTAAGACAAGGAGGTTTTACCGGAGCTGGAATTAATGCCATTACCCGTAGCGGAACCAACAGATTCGTAGGTTCTGCTTATCATTACTGGCGCAATGAGGGTTTGCTGGGCCGCAAGGTTAACGGTGATCCTGTAAGTGGACTTCAACCTAGTTCTACTAAAACTTATGGCTTCCGCTTAGGTGGTCCGATTATTAAAAATAAACTATTCTTCTTTGTTAATGCCGAACGGATTGATATGGAGGGACCCGATGCGGTGCTACCAATTTATGGAGGGCATCGGACAATGGATCGTCTGATCAGGGGAATAATATAAGCCGAGTAACACGCACTGACCTTGAGGCCGTGAAAAATCACCTGATTAATCGCTGGGGATACGATCCTGGTAGATATGAGGGTTATGCTAACGGTAAATCACAAGTAACATCATTGTTGGCTAGAATTGACTGGAATATTAACGACAGACATAAACTGGCATTACGATATAATGCTACTAAAAGTGATAAGCCAAGTTTAGTGAGTTTAAACTCTGGGCTAACCCCCGCACCAACTTTGACAACTATGCGCGTGTTGGTGTGAACTCAATGGCATTTGAAAATACGATGTATTTTCAGGAGAATACTGTAAAATCGATCACCGCTGAACTTAATAGTAAATTATCTCAAAATGTATCTAACCAGTTTTTAGTTACTTTCAGTAAAATAAACAGCGATAGAACATCGAATAGTTCTGAATTTCCAATGATCGATATTGGTGATGGTTTAACAACAGTAGCTTCCGGCGTTTTCCAAAACTACATTACTGCAGGTTATGAGTTGTTTTCTTATAATAATAGCGTTATAAATGACAATTTAAACATATTTAATAACGTTAGCTACACTACCGGTAAACACGCATTTACATTTGGAGGTAGCTTTGAAATGCAAAAATTCGGGAATAGCTACCAAAGATCTGGTACCTCCTATTATAGATATGCGTCTGTTGCCGATTTCCTTAAAACGGGGACTCCGGAAGAGGTAGCTCCTATCCAATATGGTTTAACTTATGTTTATCCAGGAATGGATCCTTATGCGAAAGTAACTTATTTCCTTCCTGCATTATATGCACAGGATAATATCACGTTAAGTGATAGGTTTAGTATTACAGTTGGACTTAGAGCAGAGATGCCTAAATTCAAGAATGACTTGACAGCTAACCCCGTTGTTGACACCTTGAGACTGCTCAATGCAAATGGAGATATCACTAGTTATGGCTCAGCTGAATGGCCTAAAACAAGAATAATGTTATCCCCGCGTGTTGGTTTCGTTGGGATGTTTTTGGCAACAAGGACTTCATTGTTCGCGGTGGTACTGGTATTTTCGCTGGTCGTGTTCCTTTCGTATGGCTTACCAATCAACCTACCAATACTGGGGTTATCCAGAACCAAATTGAGCCAGGTAGCTATGCAGCATCTGCACCATGGATCAAAGACATCCGTTTTAATCCGGAAAAATACTACTGGCTAAATAATACCCCTGCAAGCGCTCAGAATGTATTTATTAAAGGGCCTTCTAATGGAGTTCCTGGAACATTAGCCTTAGTGTCATCAGACTTTAAAATGCCCCAAATTTTCCGCACAAGCTTAGGTTTCGATAAACGTATTGCGACGTCTCCGTTTACCGTATCCGCTGACATCCTTTATACCAAAGACATGCAAGGTGTTTATCAATTTGGTGCGAACAGGAAAGACGCTACCCAAAAAATGTATGACGGAAGAGACTACTATGCGAACGCTGCAGCATATACGTTCAACTCACTGCTAGGAGGTAACTCAGGTAGCGTATTAAGTAATACTACAATGGGACATTCGTTCAACTTTACAGTTGGTGTAAATATGGCACCCAAAAAAGGCTTCTTTGGCTCCTTGTTTTACAGCCATACTACAGCAAAAACAACAACAGATAACCAAGGATCAAATGCAAGCTCTGCCTGGGGTGCTACTCCAAACATAAACAACCCTAACGACTTGTTCCTTGCTTCATCAATAGATGCATTGCCACATCGTGTTGTGGGTACAATTTCATATAGAAAAGAATACTTCAATCACTTAGCAACTACTGTTTCTTTATATTACAATGGTGCTAGTCAGGGACGTTATAGCTTTACCTATAATGGAGATGTAAATGGTGATGCAATAGCCGGAGATCTTTTGTTTATTCCGAATAATGGGTCAGATGTAAACTTTGTTGCAAATACTGTTAGTTACACGGAAAATAAAGTAACTAAAACAAGAACATTTACGCCCGAAGAGCAAAAAGCTGCCTTTGAACAGCTAATTGCTAATACAGCTTACTTAAACGACAACAGAGGTAAAATAGCAGAAAGAAACGGTGTATTAATGCCTTGGTTAAACAGGTTTGATGCCAAGCTTCTTCAGGATCTGTTTACTAATATCGGAAAAAACAGAAATACCTTACAGTTTAGTTTAGACATTGTTAATTTCGGCAACATGTTAAACTCCAATTGGGGCATCCAAAAAGTAAGAACCGCCAATACAAATACTCCTCTGTCAGTGGCAACACGCGGAGAGAATCCTACATTCCGGATGAATGTGTTCACACCAAGTGGTGCAGTAGTTCCAGAATTACCAACTACAATGTATCAAGATGTGAGAACAGTTGGAACAACGTGGAGCATGCAAATCGGATTAAGATACCTATTCAATTAAGAGAATTTTTCAACAGTAGAAAAACCGGCCTCGTGCCGGTTTTTTTATTACGTTATTGTTACCAAATATAATTAAACGCATATTTATTTATATATTGCTGTCTAACATTATAAAAAATATAAAAACTAATCTACGAGAAAGCTAACAAATTCTGTAAATAATCAATCGCTATAACTTGATAATTCTATATGGATTATCTGTTCTCACACCAAACAAAACAATAACTTATGCAACGCAAAATTATTAATTTTTTATTGCTGTTCTGTGCAGCAGCTTTCATCTCATCTTGTAAAAAAGACCTAAACAATGACTATCAAAATCACCAAGAATACTATACGTTAGAAGCTTTTGCAAAACAAATAGGCGTGCATCCAAATAGCATTAAAGAATTTAAAGATTTTTTTGTGGTGGGAGGTGATATGGTATTTAATAAAAGAGATTTTCAAAAAACAAGTTTAAGACAAGTTGTTGTAGGACAAACTGCATCATCAAATGTATTTGGTCCGATCAGTTTAGAGAACCAAAGAGATATAAATATATATATAGATACAGTAGCACGGTACTTACCAGCTTCGTATACATCCAAGTTCGTATATTCCCTTTGGGCAGCTATTGAAAACTTCAATACGCTTATTCCAAATTCATATATAAGAATGACTCAAGTGCTTGATAGCAATTTGGCGGACATTAAAATACATCTTGTAGATGGGCTACCAGCTCCTTTTACCTATTCGGATGGTTATACGCTCTATCCTGTGAATGGTAAACCTGGAAGTGATATGTGGCTAGATTTAAACAAAGCTCATGACAACTATTATCCTACCGTTGCTGGACTTACTTGCTTAACAACCCACGAACTTGGACATGCAATAGGTTTATTCCACACAAACGAAATTCCCAATGACCCTAATCAAATTGGAACCTTCCTAAAACAAATTCCAGGAACCCCAGGCTTCGCATCATTCTCCAACCCCAATCCAGATCAATACTCCTTTATCATCTCACCAGGCTTTTCAATTCCAGAATGGACTGAAAGCACAAGCGAACCGACCGGGAATGGGTTCAGTGAATACGACAAAATTGCAATCGAGTATCTTTATCCAGCAATGTATGCAAAAGTGAGAAAGGTTTTGACTAACACTCATTATTACAATCAAGGCTATTATGAATTGCAATTATTCGACCTCTATATTGAGTTTTTGCGGATCCTGGATGCACAATACCTAGAACGACCCACATCCCGGAAACTGTTACTGTTAAAACAACAATAACTGAAAATAGTAGCTCTCCCACATATATTGGTTACACAAACCATACTATTCCTCCTGGTGTTTCATCATATAAAATAGGTTCTGATATAACAAATTATATTAGTTGGGATTCAGGTTACCAACCAGAAAGCTTTTTATATGATTCATACGCTCTACACTCTACTCCGAGAGGAATACGGGCAATAAATTGATAATAATTTCGAATTATAGAAGTGACTTTTCTCATAAAAAAACCGGCCTCGCGCCGGTTTTTTTATTTCCCGGTTGCGTTCGCAGTTCGTCACGTCTTATATAAAAACACATTTATGAAAACCATGCTGCTTTTAACAACGCTTACGCTGCTTCTAAGCTCCTGCAAAAAAGACAATATCAACACAAGCAAATTTTATGGTACCTGGTAAATAAGATCTGCTAACTTTTTTCCGGAACCTCTTATTAATTATCCGGCGGGCAATGGCAATTATATAGAATTACAACCCCAGGGAACATTAAATCGCTACGAAAACAAAAAACTCACATCTTCAGAAACGTTTACGATCACCAAAAAGGAGATCAAGGAATGCAGATGGAATACGAACGGCTACCTGGCTATAGAATATAGTTCAGGGAACTATGAACAAATACGCTTAAACAATGATACGCTTAGAATATCTACACCGCCCTGTTGGGAGGATGGCGGCACCGCAACTTATGTGCGTGTTAAAAAGTAATTTTATCCGAACCGGTTAACACCATTTTTATTGTTATCCATTTTGTGAACAGTTATACCCCAATCGACTTTATATACATCCACACGGGTGTTTTATAAGTTTGCTGTAGTAGCAATACGCATCGCTGGCGTAGCCAACAATATAAATGTGGCAGACTAACCTCTATCTGGCAACGCGTAACCAGGTTTAAAAGGTATCCTATCTACACTAACCTATATGTTACTGGTCGAAATGTTTCCTACATATATCCTAAGCTATATGTAGCCGCTATAGGAGAGTTTGCAATCTTGCCGGAATGTAACCGTGATCAAAGGCGGGTAAACAATCGCAACGGGAGGCTACTTGATATGGCCCAGCCTGTTATTTGCATCAACATATTTCTTAAAAACGGTAGCAGGCGTAGGATGTATGGCCTTGCGCGTAAAGCAACTCATTGCCCGTCTTTTGTATTGCGTAGTTTAAGTACGCCATTTGAGTCAAGAGTGAAATTACCTTATCATTAGTATCCTATACATCGGCTAATACTTCCGTAATAACTATCTCAACAAAAAATGCCCTGGAGTTTTCCAGGGCATTACTATTAAAAAGAAAAATGATTATGCTTTTTCTTCGCTGTCAGATGCAGATTTTGCATTTGCTTCCTGATCCATTTTCTTTTTCAGATCAGCCAATACACCTAAATCACCCAAAGTAGCTTTTTCAACTTTGCTTTGAATGGTTTTCACCGCTTTCTTGGTTTTTTCAGCTTCTGCACGTTCTGCTTTCTTAACGCCTTCACGCTCTGTGTACTGCTCCTGCTCCCATACGCGTGCATGAGATACAACAATACGTTTTTCATTGCGATCGAACTCGATTACAGTAAACTCTGCAGTCTCATCCAAACCTAAAGATTTGCCATCTTTCGTGTTCAGGTGACGATTAGAGCAAAACCTTCTAAGCCGTAAGGCAATTGAATGGTAGCTCCTTTGTCATCTTTACGGGTAATGGTTCCTTCATGTACAGTGCCGATAGCAAATGTATCCTGAAGGGTGTTCCAGGGATCTTCTTCCAGTTGTTTGTGGCCTAACTGAAGTTTGCGGTTTTCTTTGTCGATACCTAAGATCATAACATCGATTTTCTCGCCTACTTTAGTGTACTCGCCCGGATGGTTGAAACGTTTTAACCAGCTTAAGTCGCTGATGTGGATCATACCGCCAATACCTTGCGCCAGCTCAACGAATACACCATAGTTAGTGATGTTTTTCACTTCGCCTTCGTGCTTGGTACCTTCAGCAAACCTGCTTTCGATATCGTTCCATGGGTCTTCTGTCAATTGCTTGATAGAAAGGCTCATTTTGCGGGTATCTTTATCTAAAGTAACAATCTTCGCTTCGTGCTCGTCGCCCAATTTGAAGAAGTCTTTAGCATTGATCGGAGTGTTAGCCCATGTAATTTCACTTACGTGTACCAAACCTTCAACACCAGGATAGATCTCTAAGAATGCACCGTAATCTTCGATATTAACTACTTTACCTTTTACTGTGTTACCTTCAGAAATATCTGCTGGTAATACATCCCAAGGATGCGGCGTTAATTGTTTTAAACCAAGGCTGATACGTTTTTTCTCGTCGTCGAAATCCAACACCACCACGTTCAGTTTCTGATCCATTTTCAACACCTCGTTCGGGTGAGAAATACGTCCCCATGAAATATCTGTGATATACAGTAAGCCGTCTAAGCCGCCCAGGTCCATAAATGCACCAAAGTCGGTGATGTTTTTAACGGTACCTTCCAATACCTGACCTTTTTCCAGTTTACCGATGATCTCAGCACGTTGAGCTTCCATATCGCTTTCGATAAGCGCTTTATGAGAAACAACCGCATTCTTAATGGTTTCGTTGATCTTAACCACTTTGAATTCCATTGTTTTGCCAACAAACTGATCGTAATCTGTAACAGGCTTAACATCAATTTGAGAACCTGGCAGGAAGGTTTCCATACCAAATACATCAACGATCAAACCACCTTTAGTTTTAGAAGTAACCAGACCGGTAACCACTTCACCTGTTTTGTTAACCTCAACAATTTTTTCCCATGCACGGGTAGTGCGGGCTTGTTTGCGGCTCAGGTTCAAATGACCATCCCTGTCTTCTTTCTCAACGATCATCACTTCTACCTCATCGCCAATTTTCAGGCCCTGGATATCGCGAAACTCGTTTAAAGAAATAAGGCCATCACTTTTAAAACCAATGTTTAATACAACATCAGTATTAGTAAGACCTACAACAGTACCGTTTACTAACTCTCCATCATTTAACTGGATGAAAGTGTTGTCGTAAACCTTGTCATACTTTTCTTTTTCCTCTTTAGAATAAGAAGAAACATTACGTTTGTCTACGCTCCAATCGAAATCGTCGTGCGCAGTTTCCACCACCTCAGCTACAGGAGCTTTGGCAGGTGCCTCAACAGGTGCGTTTGTTGTCGCTGCAGAAGCTTCCTCTACCGGCTCGGTAGCACCCGCGTTCTCCTGTGCATCAGCGTTTAATTGTTTAAAATAAAAATTCATAAAAAATCCGAAGGGTTTAAAATTCGGACTGCAAAGGTACGAAGAATTTAAGATTTATGATTCATGATTTGAATACGCGATTATCGATTGATAATCAATGCACTAACAGTCTATACAATCAAATGGCTTCTTTCCCATACTTCTTATAATAAGCGATCAGCCAGGTTACCACTTCGTTGTAAGATCTTCGCCCCTTGGGCTGGTTGTTGGCTTTTAGAAAAAAACTGTACATTTTATCGATATAGGGCTCAATAGGGTTTTGGTATTTTTTATAGAATTTGATATAGGCTGCAATGTCTTTTTTACCTGCACATGTAAGGCGGTGTCATAGCTTTTAGCTTTTACAGAGTCCGCAAAAGACAGTTCACGAATAGCATAATGGTACATATCAAAATACACCGAGTAATTAAAATTAACCGAAGGATGTAAACGGCAGGCGAGAAATCCTACAAAATTCGCTTCGCTTTCTTTTGCATAGCCCAGCTGATGCGCTATCTCATGCGATGCCACAAAAGGTTCAACCGAAAGCGGAACAGTGGTATTCACCTGTGCTTCACCGGTAAATGGATTGTAATATCCCTGAAAGCCGAGGTAATTACCAAGATAACTAAATAAGGAAGGTTTTACAGAATAGCCCTTGTGTGAAAGAAAAGGATACCGGGTTGCAGCTATTTTATAAAGCAGGGAAGCATTAAAGAAAAGATTGCGCTTCGTTTTGAACGAGTCTCTCATAGCAGGAGTAAGCATCCGTGCATTATGATCCAGCTTTTTGCTAAGTAAGCCTACAAGCGTATCTAAATCGGCGGTAGTGTACTCCCGCTCCTGGAGCTGCAATTGGCTGGCAATGCCCTGCCTGGAGTAATTGAGTCCCCATAAGCCGTAAAATAACACATAGATCCAAAGTATTAAAAAAACGGTTTTCCGTATCAACCGATAGCCGTATTGCCTGGTAAATTGCTTTTGTTTTACCCGTCTTATCAGCCGGGTAATATGGTAAATTGCAAATACTATTACAGCGATATACAGTATATCACCTATGCTAAACGGTATCCATCCCAGCAAAAACCTCAATATTGTAGCAACGACGGGGTAAACGCTATAGGTATAGTATTGCTCCACCCACTCAGGGTTAACAGAAACCAGTTTAATAATAACAGCCAGTAAAACAACTGTTATCCAACCTACCCGTTTCTTAAAATTTGATACACCCATATTCAATTTCAAAAATAAACAATTGATGATCAATGCCTTGATCGCGATCTTAAATTTTGATCACCTCTTTTCAAATGTTTTCCACATTTAGTGCATCTGTCCGGAGGGACGGGAAAAATACCTAATTTAGTTGCTCTTTTATAAGATACATTCGCCTTGTAAACATTTTAATAATTAAAACCTATAAATCACGCGCGATGAAAGCCAGATTAATTAGCATGTTGAAATCTATATTTACTTCCTGCATTCATGTGGTAAAAAGACTTTTTCCCGGAAAAGAAGAGTGACACTAAGAAATGAATTTTTCGATTATTACGCAATGTATCATTTGTCGTAACCAGTCTATACATTTCTGCCTTCCGGTTTCACTGGTTATTCAGCTCCTACAAGGCTACGGATATGAATTAACATAAATATTTGTTTTATTTAATATACTTTTGCGCCCTTTTCGCACTTGTATAATAAATTCTAAACAAAGTCTATGATTTCTGTACCCTTTAGAGCGATGCTCTATGCATGGCTGTTTTTTGCTCCGCTGATAGCATACAGTCAAAAAAACCTGCTAACTTCATACTAGGTTCTTACCCTGCCACCACACCAGGCACCAGTTATGCCATTGCAGGCTTCGGCAATGATTATGCCACGGGCACAACTTTCACTTTAAATTATGGTAGAATTAATGCCACAACGGTAGGCCTTAACAGGGTTGTTAAGTTATTTAATGTGGAGGGAGAGTCTTATACTTTTACCAAAGCGGTACCAGGGGCCAGGCCTTTTAATTCGGTATTTGTAAGAAGAAGTAATACGGATGTAAAAACAACCTCCCTGTTTGAAACGGGCAGCAGAACGGGTAATACCGTAAATCTGGCCCCCGACTATTCAAGCACCATGGAAGACCTCATCAATAGCTATGTCATTAACAGGGGCACGGATAATGTTTTTATTAATACCGGTGGAAATACCACCAACAATATTGAACGCTTTGACCTGATACTCGCCAACCCGGTTGATGTAAGCCGGTACAATCCGAATACCTCAGGATTTCTCTTAATGGAAAGAAATGGTAATGATATTTTTAAAGTATCTGCCATTACCGGTTTCAATAGTGCCGGCAATACGGTAACTGCCTTAAACACCCCCGCTACCGTTAACATTGCCAACTGGGGATCTACCGGCTATTCTTTCGAATCGGTGGTAATGCAACGCAGGGTAACAGGAACAACAACAGACACCGATCTAAAGCCCAGTCAAACTATTGCTGCACAAAATATATCCGGCGTATTTGTTACGTTGGCGCAATTGGGCATTACATCGGGAACGCTTTATGGCGTTAGCTTCTTTGGAGGAGACGTAAGCTTAACTAATACCCAGTTATTAACCATCAGCAACTACCCTACCAACACAGCTGAAACAGGCAACTTCGGCATAGACTTTATGGCAGGCGGCGGCTTTTTCACAAGGGCTGTTTTAATACAGGGAACGGTTTGGAATGATGCCAATAACAATGCCATCCGGGGAACCGGGGAAAACGGTATCGCCAATGATCTCTGGGCAAACCTGGTGAGTCCGTCGGGGGCTGTAGTAAGTTCCCTAAAAGTAAATGCTAATGGTACTTATACCACCTACGTAGCCAGCAATAGCGTAGTTACCGGAGAGTATAAAGTAATACTCACCAACAGCGAAAAGTATGAGGGCGCAACACTTTCAGCCGCAGACAATCCGCTAAATGGCTATAACTATACCGGCGTAAATGTAGGCGGCGTGGCCAACACATCCAACAAAACGGGTATTATCAACCTGGGCCAGATCTACCGGCCTCTTTACGATGATATTGCAGACGTTTCTGGTATTGACTTCGGCATCCGCAATCCGGCTTTGCCTATTACACTGGGTGGATTTAATGCGATCCTTTCGGCCAATCAGCTTTCAGTAACATGGACCACGACTATGGAGAAAAGCAATCTTCAATTTGATATAGAAGCGTCTGCAGATGGCAACCAGTTTACAAAAATCGGCACGGTTCATTCAAAGGCAGTGAATGGCGATTCAGACAAAAGCCTCGACTATGAATTTATCCTTGACCTGGATGCGCATCCTCTAGCCTTTGCCTGGGGCAGCCTTGCCCTTGCCGGCGCTTTGTTACTGTCTGTAAGAAAACAAAAGATCGCAAGTGTTTTGTTTCTAACGGGAGTCATGGCCTTTTGCGGTATATCATGTACCAAACAGGATGGTTCTGTTGACGGTAAGGAAACAAAAGTCTTCATCAGGCTTAAGCAGATTAATAAGGACGGAACTTTTGAGTATAGCAAAACAATCCAGGCTGTAAAAAATAATCCAACACCAACAATATAAAAGCCGCCCCGGATCGCTGATCCGGGGCGGCTTTCTTTACGATACGGCTTTCTAACCCAGCTTCATATCTTTAATGATCGCCTGGATCTTCTCATCCAGCTTCGCATTTACTTCATCAAACTGATCGGCGCTGGCCAGGTTTTCCTTCACACTAAAATAAAATTTGATCTTAGGTTCGGTGCCGCTGGGACGGGCAGAGATCAGGGAACCATCTTCTGTTATAAACTGCAGCACATTAGAGCGTGGCAGATCAATTGGCGTCACGTCGCGTGTTTGTACATTCGTAGATAACCCGTTATCATAATCCAACACTTTCGTCACCTTTGAGCCATTAATGGTTTGCGGCGGGTTATTGCGATACTCCTGCATCATAGCTGCGATCTGCTGCTGGCCATCCATCCCTTTTTTGGTAATAGAGATCAGGTCTTCTTTATAGAATCCATAGCTGATGTACAGTTCTACCAGCTTATCAAATAAGGTCTTGCCTTTTTCTTTTTCGTAAGCCGCCATTTCGCATAATAAAGCTACAGCGCTAACTGCGTCCTTGTCTCTTATTTTATCTCCGATCATCAATCCAAAGCTCTCCTCTCCTCCAACTACATAGTTTTCTTTCCCCTCCTTCAGCCTGATCATTTCGGCAATCCACTTAAAACCCGTTAATACCCTATAACAAGTAACACCATTGCCCCTGGCCAGGTCATCGACCATACCCGTTGTTACAATAGTGGTAATGATCATATCATTATCCTGCGAAATACCTTTTTCCTTCCTGGCTTCCAGCAGGTAATTAAATGCCAGCACAGCAGTTTGATTACCGTTCATCAGCACCCACTCACCCTTATTATTTTTGATACCAATTCCCACGCGGTCAGCGTCCGGATCTGTTCCTAATAAAATATCGGCATCCAGTTCTTTGGCCTTTTGCAAACCAATGCTCATGGTCTCTTTTTCCTCAGGGTTAGGATAGGCTACCGTGGGAAAATTACCGTCGGGTGTTTTCTGTTGATCCACATATATACATTTCTGAAACCAAATGCCTCCAGTACCTGCGGCACCAGCATAATACCCGTGCCATGTATGGGCGTGTAAACAATTTTCAGGTCGCTCTGCTTCTCAATCACTTCCGGATACACACTCAAGCCCTTTACCATCCCGATGTATTTTTCATCCAGGTCTTTTCCAATCAGTGTAATATTCGTTTCACCTCCGCTCCATTTTACATCATCTACCGACTGGATCTTTTCTACTTCTTTTATTACATTTTTATCGTGCGGTGGCACCAATTGCCCTCCATCATTCCAATACGCTTTATAGCCGTTATACTCTTTCGGATTGTGAGAAGCGGTACATACCACACCGCCCTGGCACTCCAGGGTTCTTATGGCAAACGACAGCTCCGGCGTTGGCCTAAGGCTCTCGAACAAAAAGACTTTGATACCATTGGCGGCAAAAACATTGGCTGTTGTTTCCGCAAAAAAGCGGCTGTTATTGCGGCTGTCATGAGCAATCGCTACCCGCACTTCTCCGGGAAAGGATTGTTTTAAATAATTAGCATAACCCTGCGTAGCCATACCTACCGTATACTTGTTCATACGATTGGTGCCTACTCCCATTACCCCGCGGAGGCCCCCGGTACCAAATTCAAGATTTTGATAGAAAGAATCAGCTAGTTCGTTAGTATTTTCAGCCTGCAATCGTTGAATCGCCTTTTTCGTTTCTTCATCATAATTGCCCTGCAACCATTGATCTACTTTTTGTTGAATTGCATTATCCATAAAAGTTTATTTAGGGCCTGAAGATACTAATTTAGGTGTACCCACAGCATGCACGTCCCAACTTTTGTGAGATAGTATAGAATGCGCTGAAATCAACGCTGTTAAATAGAAAAAACTTAGTTGTTGCCTTTCATTATTTCAGTGAAAAGTTTAAAAGAATGTTCCTTTTTAGATTGATCAAAAATCTGGGTTATGGTCATAATTTCCTGTATGCCGGTATTTTCTACAAAAGTTTTCAAGTCTTTCTCAATGCGGTTTTTATCCCCGATAAATGCATGCGAAAGCATATGCTTTACGCCATACTCCTGCTCCGGTGTCCATAAATCGGATAATCCTGCCGGATCAAAGGGTGGCATTAAAGGTTCTCTTGAATTGGTAAAAATACCCAGGAACATTTTATACATGGAGGTGGAGAGAAAAGCGGCTTCTTCATTGGAATCAGCTGCGATCACATTAACACAAGCCATAGCGTAAGGCTTATCCAGCACATCAGAGGGTCTGAAATATTCTTTATAAATAGCAAAAGCCTGCATCATGTGAGTAGGCGCAAAATGAGCAGCAAATGCGTAAGGCAAGCCCATCTGCGCAGCCAGGTAAGCACTGTCGGTACTGGAACCCAGCACCCAAATAGGAACAGTTACTCCTTCTCCGGGTAATGCCCGCACTTTAGCATGCGCATTTTCCGTACTAAAATAGAGCTGCAGCTGTTCAATATTTTTTGAAAATCGTAAGGTATATTCAAAGGACTGTTGCGTATCGTCATCGCAGTCAACCCGTCGGTTCCCGGCGCGCGGCCCAGTCCAAGGTCAATTCTGTCGGGATATAAAGAACCCAATGTACCAAACTGTTCTGCTATGATCAAGGGAGAATGGTTCGGCAGCATAACACCTCCGGAACCTACACGTATAGTATTCGTACCGCCTGCTACATAGCCAATCAAAACTGAAGTGGCGGCACTGGCAACACTTTCCATATTATGATGCTCGGAAAACCAGTAGCGGTTATAACCCTGTTCTTCTACAAACCTTGCGGTCTGCAGGCTTCTTGCAAAAGTATCCTGTAAAGAGTCCCCCTGGCATACGGTGGCCAGGTCCAGCACCGAATATTTCAGTCCCTTGAAAACGCTATCGCTCATTTTTGTTGCTTATGTATTGTATAAACACATAAGGCTAAAAATAGTTGCAAACATTATCCTTGCGCTTCCAAACGTGCTTTTACTTTTAGCTGGTTCTTTTTAGCCAGGTTAATAAAAAACACACTGCATAAAATAATAGCAAGTCCACCCAATTGCATAGGCGTCAGCTTGTCGTGATTGATCAATACACCTAACAAAACGGCTACCAGCGGATTTACATACGCGTAGGTACTTACCTGTGTGGCGCTTCTTACACTTAACAAAAACACATAGGCGCTATAGCCGATGATAGAGCCAAAGACAACCAGGTAGGCCAGCGAAGCCCATGCTTTGACTGGTATGGCAGCCCATTCCATTGCTGTAAACTCGTTGTTAAAAAAACCTGCGATTGTAAACGCCGCGCCTGCCGCCAGCATTTGCCAGGCGGAGTTAACCGAAGCTGAGGTACCCTTTACTTTATACTTGGAGAATAATGAACCCAGCGACCAGCTAATATTAGCTACGCATAATATAATCAGCGGCAGGAGGCTGTTACTGTACCCCGTTGCTGCTATTTTTTCGTAAAACAAAGCAATAACGCCTAACAGGCCTATGGCTACTCCCATGATCGTGTACTTATTGTTGAAGTTTTGTCGCCAGTTTACTTTATCCAGCAATAAAAACCAAAGCGGCGCTGAAGCCAGGAAGATGGCAACAAAGGAACTGGGCAGGAACTGCTCAGCCCAGATCACCGCACCATTGCCCAAAAAAGCATGAGCAGACCACTAATGGCGGCGGGTGCAATGGCAGACTTTTGCCAGATGGACTCACCCTTGATTGCCACCCATATCATCATGATAATACCGGCAATAATAAAACGTACGGCTCCTAAAACCATTGGCTGAATATGTTTCACCGCCATTTCAATAAAAAAATAAGTAGAGCCCCAAATGATGTAAACGGCGGCAAAGGCCAATATCACCAATGCTACAGAAGGCTGTTTGGTTGTTGTCATAATCAGGTAATTGAGATAGTTTGCGTTTCTTTTACAGTTTCCATTACGATGGTAGTGCGCATAGAGAGAATATTAGCGATCTTGCTAAACCGCTTTCGGCGCAGCTCCATTAAAGCCTGGGTGTTAGCTACCCGAACTTTAACCAGGTAACAATCGTCACCGGCTATATTATGCACTTCCTGCACTTCGGGGATGGCGGCAAAGGCTTTTGCAGAAGTATCACAGCCAAATCCGTCGGCAGACTTAATAAAAATAAATGCCAGCAATTCTTTATTCAAAGCTGCGGGATCAAGATTAGCTGTATAGCCTCTTATAATACCCCGCTCCTCCAGCTTCCGTACTCGTTCCAGCACTGCTGAAGGCGCCATTTTGAGCTTTTTAGATATGGCCACGTTGGTAATACGCGCATCATCCTGCATCAATCTTAAGATGGCCTTGTCCACATCATTTAAAACAGTATCGGTTTGTACCATACCTCAAAAATAAATATTATTCTCAAAATAATATTTAAAAACGAATAATATTCTTAAAAACACAAAATCAACGAATAATATTCTAATTAAGGCCAACTGAATACAGCCATGGTTTTATGATTTTTTTGAAATCTTCTTATCCTACTTTTGTACCCAATTATTTAAAAGCAATGAACAGACTTTTCTCCTTATTCGTAGTAGTTTCAATGTCAGCTCTTCTTTTCGGTTGTGGTGACAATACTGCTGATACGACAACGCCCGAACCTGGCACTACAGCGGCACCCATTCCTAATATCAGCTTATCGGTGGTTAAAACCTATCCTCACGACACTTCATCTTTCACACAGGGGCTTGTGGTTTATAAAGGACAGTTATTTGAAGGAACCGGTGGAGATGCTGATAATCCTGTAAGCAGTAAAAACTCTCATCTTTTAAAAGTAAATCTCGAAACAGGTAAGGCCGAAAAATCCATTGCGTTGGATGACCATCATTTTGGAGAGGGCATTACTGTATTAAATGATACAGTGTATCAACTCACCTGGACCGAAAGAAAAGTTTTTGTATATACCCTACCTGACCTTAAAAAGATAAAGGAGTTTGACTTTAATACAGATGGATGGGGAATAACCAATAATGGCAAGGAACTCATTGTAACAGATGGGAGCGGCAATCTGTATTTTTACAACCCCTCTACTTTTCAGTTATTACATACACAATCCGTTACGCATAACGGCGAGCTGGCTTATAACTTAAATGAGCTGGAGTATATCGATGGGTTTGTATATGCTAACGTATGGCAGCAGCCTTATATCCTGAAGATCGACCCTGCTAACGGTCTGATCGTTGGAAAGATTGACGTTTCGGATATCTGGCAACGTATAAACAACAGGGATCCGAATGATGTACCGAACGGTATTGCTTATGATGCGGAGACAAAAAAGTATATATAACCGGCAAAAAATGGCCTGAATTGTACGAGGTACAATTAGGACAGTAAACAATAAGGCCATGGTTTAAACCATGGCCTTATTGTTTACCAGAAATTTTCTGCATCGATTCGTTAAACCTTAGCGCATTATTATGTTCTAACCGTTTAAACAGGATCATTATGAAATATAGCTTGCAATTCCTGCTGACGGTAAGCATGATCGTTGGGGTAGCAGCATTAACAGTAAACGCACAGCAAAACACCATTCCCACACTCCGGGAAATGAAATGGAATGTGGAGGGCACCGCAAGAAAAGCGTTGGTCTATTTACCCGCTGCACCTGGATCATCAAAACCCCATCCATTAATTGTTGCTTTTCATGGTCATGGAGGAACAATGCACAACATGTATCGAACCCACCGGTTTGACTTATTATGGCCAGAAGCCATTGTAGTGTATCCCCAGGGACTGAACACGCCGGGCAACCTGACAGACCCCGAGGGAAAGAAGACCGGTTGGCAGCAGTTGAATGCTATGGGAAACCGGGATCTGACTTTCTTTGACCAGATGCTCGACTCGTTGAAAAGGGTATTCAATATTGATGATAATCGTGTATATGCTACCGGGCATTCTAACGGCGGCAATTTCGTATACCAACTATGGGCATTACGTGGCAAACTTTTTGCGGCTTTTGCTCCTACGTCCACACTTCCTGGAAAAAATATACTGAGTTTAAAACCAAAGCCTGCTTTTATTGTAACCGGAGCGAAAGACCCGCTGGTAAAACCAGACAACCAATACCTGGTTCATCAAAGATTATTAAAACTGAACGGATGTGATCTGGCAGGCAGCAAGGACGGACCTTATATAACCAACTACTCCTCTGCCAAGGGAACGCCTGTTACATTATATATACATCCCGGGGGACATGAATATCCTCAGGATGCCAACGCAGCCATTATTAATTTCTTTAAACAACAAATCCTAAACAACAAGGATTAACCGGCAGTAATCACATAAATAACCGAGCAGCATTCCTTCGTATTGCCCATTGCATTGATATTAGAAGCCAGGCCGTGCAAGCCGGCGCTCAGGTAATTTACTTTGCCGCTCTTGTATTTGCTGCTCAGCATATCTACATAAAAACTGTCGAACCACATAGGCAGCATTTCGTCAATTTTTAATCCATGTTGCTGAACAAGGACAGCCATAGCCTTCGGTGAGAAATGATATAAATGCCGGGGCACATCATAGCCTGCCCAGTAAGCGCCATAGGCTTTTGAGTCTTTGCTGGTATAGTTAGGCACGGCAATAAACAAATTTCCGCCGGGCGCTAAAAGCGTTTTCATTTGAGCCACGTATTCATGCAAGGTATGTACATGCTCCAGCACATGCCATAGAGTAATAGCATTAAAGCTCTGCGGCGGTAGTGAAAAAGTTCGCGAGATGGCTTCGTCTGAATACCATACTGCTCCTTGCCTACAGCTCTTGCATCAGCATCTGGCTCTAAACCTGCAACGCTCCAACCCTGCTGCTGCATGGTGTGCAAAAATGTGCCGGTGCCGCTCCCAATATCCAGCAAATTCCCTGTTTTTAGCCCGGTATGCCTTTTCACAATAGCTGCTTTCTGCTTCATGGTTCGAACACGAACCCGTTGATACAGCTGATTGATCAGACCCTTGCTGGTGTTGGTATGCGAGATATAATCTTCTGATTTGTAGTAAATACCAATATCGTCCACCCCGGGAACGTCCTGGGTTAATCTTACCGTACAGGCATTACAATGAAGGATCTCAAATTCCTTACCGCTAACGGTGTAATCTTTAACATTAAAGACATGTTGTAATTGATCCGATTGGCAAACCGGACAAAAAGAATAATGTATATCAGGCATCAGCAAAGGAATTATACAGCGAAACTGGTTCCGCAGCCGCAGGTGCTGCTGGCGTTAGGGTTAGAAAATGTGAAACCCCTGTTATCGAGACCATCGCTCCAGTCTATCTCCATACCTGCCAGGTATAATTCGTGAGATTTATTGATGATACAGGAAACCCCTTCTATTTCAAATTCTTTATCGGCATCTGTTTTCTGATCAAATCCTAAAACATAGCTCATTCCGCTACAACCACCACCTTTTACCCCAATGCGCAAAAGCTGGGTAGTATCAAAACCTGGCTCACTGATCAGTCTTTTTATTTCCCTCACCGCGCCGGCAGTTAAAGTAACCGGGCTGGACGCTATAATTGTTTCCATACTACAAAATTAAATAAAAGAGCCGTATTATCGTATCATCGTTTGGTTAGAATCCTCTTACGGCCCGAAAGCACTTTCCGCAGCTGTCATTCGTTCCTAGAACCTGAACACCACATTTGCAGACAGCCTTCTTGGCATTTGAGGCGCGAGACGAAATGACCAATATTGTTCATTGGTAAGATTATCCAATTTTAATCCAACCCTGCATTTAACAAAATCATAGAATGCGGTGGCATCAAAAACAGTGTAGGCGGGTATTTCAAACTTAAATTTATGGGTATTGGTTTGATAAGAATTGCTTCCATAATTACCCCGAAACCAGCGCCGAGACCTTTAGCTTTACCGGAAACAATGCGGTAGCTGATCCAGAAATTGGCCAAGTGCATGGGGCCTGCTGTGGCCGGTCTTAACCCGTTAACATCAGCGGCGGCATTGGTGAGCTTGCTGTCATTATAAGTGTACCCGGTAATAAGGTTGAGCCCATCGATGGGATTAGCAATTATTTCAGCCTCAAAGCCACGGCTGATCTGTGTACCATCCTGGATATTGAAAACACCACCCGGAGCCAGCCTTAAAACATTGGTAACGGCAATATCATAATAGCTGATAGTGCTGGTTAACCTGTGATGAAACAGATCTGTTTTCAAGCCTATCTCCCACTGGTTGGCCTGTTGTGGCTTAAATGGATTACCAACAGAATCGGAACCGGCATTGTAATCGAACCCATTCATGTAGTTACCAAAAAGAGACAGTTTATCTTTTACGATTTCATATACCATGCCCAACTTGGGAGATAGAGCTGTTTGGTTGAAGGCATCTGTGAATACAGCTGTTGCCACATCGTACCGCCCCTTATTATCTACGTTGTCCAGCCTTAAACTGAGCATTACATTAAACTTTGGTGTAATATTCAAAACACTGGACACATAAGCGCTATAATTGGAAATATTGGTGGCATAAGTTTCAGGAATCACACGTGCTGCAGCCGAATCAATCTTATCCGCATTGAAATTATTGTAAGCGGCTCCTGGCTTTCTAAAATTAATCGCAGCCAGGGTCACTGTCGGTGTATTCCTATCGCTTCGCTGATTATAATAGTCGATACCCACCACGATACGGTTTCTCAATGTTCCAATTTTAAAATCACCGACCAGGTTTTGTTGCAGCTCCACTCCGTTGTAGGGGAAGTTTTCCTTTTGAGCACGCTGGCGTAGCATGCTGTCATTTACCCCTATCAGTTGCGTTACATATCCTTTTGTTGTTGAAAAAGTACGGGTGATATTGGTCTGCAGCTTCCAGTTGCCTGACAAGGTATAATTGACTTGGCCGAAGAAGTTCACCTGCTGCGTATGATAATCCAGCGAGTTGGTCAGGAATGATCGATTGTAATCCATCCCAAAGTCCCTGATATTATTGATTGTGGTTGCAGTAGCAGAAGGCGCAAAACGAATAGGCGATGTAGCGTTATACAAAGACGCTTCGATATCTAGCAGAAAATCCAGGCGATCATTCAGTTTATAAATAAAACTCGGCGCCAGCATTACGTTTCTGGTAAAGCCCTGGTCCTGAAAGCTTTTCTCCGTATGTACCGCCCCATTGAGACGGAACAATACCTGCTTATCATTGGTTAATGGCCGGTTGATATCAAAAGTCAGCCTGTTCAGATTATAGCCGCCGCCGGTAAATGCTATTTCCGTTTTATTTTGCTCTAAAGGCTTTTTAGTAACCCGGTTGAATAAACCGCCAAAGGATATCTGACCACTGTTAAATAAGGTTCCCGACGGCCCCTTTATAGCCTGGAGCACTTCGAGGTTAGCCGGGTCGATATTGGTATAAACGAAACCTGAAATACTATTACGGATAAAATTTGCCGTAGTAAACCCTCTGGATAACATGGCACTTCTCCCCTGGTTGTACACTACCGGAACGGCAGCACCCGGAATATTTTTAAAGATGCTATTATAGTCCACCACAACCTGTTCGGCAATAATCTCTTTGGGAATAACTGAATACACCTGCGGGTTTTCGATGTTTCGCAGCGGGAGGCGCGCCACATCATTCGTTTCCTTTTATTGAAACGGTTAATTCCGGAAACGACCGTTACTTCCGAAAGACTTTCTGTTTCTTTTTGCAGGCTAACCTTTACTACCGTTATTCCGTCACTTTTCACTTGTAGGGTTTCATCATAGGGCTTAAACCCAATATGCGTTATCCTGACAATATACCTTCCCCCTGTTAATCCTTTTATTTCGAAATTTCCATCGGCATCGCTAATAGCGGCATGCGTTGTTTCTAACAATGTAATGCTGGCTCCCGCTACCGGGTTCTGATCTGCATCAACTATTTGCCCTTTTATACATCCCTTCCTTCAAAAGCCATTGCTGTTATAAAGACAATAAGCAAGCTTAGCGTAAGGGAATACCTGAGTAAGAAAGTCCTGGTTTGATTGCGCATAATTACAATTTCGGCAAAAGTAATTTTGAATAATCGCGGCGATTTACGAATTCGGGAATTTCAATATATACAATCCGGAAATTTTTAAAGAAGCCGTTGGCCAACTTGTGAGCTAACAACAATAAAGCCTCGCCGGTTATAAATCGGCGAGGCTTTATCAACCGGCATGAAGCCTGGTTACTTATCAAATTTATTCCTCAAGGCATCGAGGCTCGATTGAAAACTATTTTTAGGTTTGTTGCTTACAGGCGCTCCTTTAGGCAGGTTGGTGCGCGGGCGCGGTTGCTCCGTTTTATTTTCCTCCTTCATACTTAAAGCAATGCGCTTGCGGGAAGCATCGACTTCGACCACGGTTACCATTACTTTTTGATTGAGCTTTACTACTTCGTTGGGATCACTTACGAATTTGTTAGACAGATGGGAAACATGCACCAGCCCATCCTGCTTTACACCTACATCAACAAATGCCCCAAAATTCGTAATGTTCGTAACAATACCCGGAACCTTCATGCCAGGCTTCAAATCACTCATAGTAGCAATACCCTCCGCAAACCTGAACTCTTCAATTACATCCCGGGGATCACGACCTGGCTTTTCCAATTCTTTTAAAATATCCTCAATGGTATAAGCGCCGGCAGTTTCATTGATAAAGTCTTTCGCATTAATCTGTTTTCTGATATCAGACTTGGCAATGATATCACTAACCGTGCAGCTCATCTTCTGCGCCATTTCTTCTACAATGCCATAACTCTCGGGATGCACGGCCGAATTATCTAACGGATTTTCTGCACCGGGTATCCTTAAAAACCCTGCGCATTGCTCATAGGCCTTTGGGCCCAGCATGGCAACTTTCAACAGTTCACTGCGCGATTTGAAAGCACCATTTTTGCCACGGTATTCTACTATATTTTTAGCAGTAGTAGCTGTAAGTCCGGAGACATAAGTAAGCAGGTGCTTACTGGCTGTATTCACATCTACACCTACATAGTTTACACAGCTTTGCACTACATTATCCAGGCTATCTTTTAAACGGTTCTGGTTTACATCATGCTGGTATTGACCTACGCCAATGCTCTTTGCATCTATCTTCACCAACTCGCTTAGCGGGTCCAGCAAGCGGCGACCGATGCTGATGGCGCCACGAACGGTTACATCTTCATCCGGGAATTCTTCGCGAGCTACTTCACTGGCAGAATAAATAGACGCCCCGCTTTCATTCACCATAAAGATAGAAACAGGTTTACCAAAGTCAATACCACGCACCAGCTTTTCCGTTTCTTTGCTGGCAGTACCGTTGCCATAACCAATTGCCTCAATTTCATACCTGCTCACCAGTTCTTTCAGGGTTGCGGCAGCGCCACTCCAGTCATTTTGCGGAGGATGGGGGAATATGCTTGTATACTTTAAGAAAGTGCCGCTTTCATCCAGGCAAACCACTTTACAGCCCGTTCTAAAGCCAGGATCTATAGCCAGTACCCGCTTGCTTCCGAGAGGCGAGGCTAATAATAGCTGACGAAGATTTTCAGCAAACACCCGGATCGCTTCTTCATCGGCCGCTGTTTTACTGCTCATCCTAAACTCAGTTTCAATAGCCGCTTTAATAAACGACCATAAGCGTCTTCCGTTGCCAACGCCACCTGCTCCCCTGCACTATTCGAAGATTTTACAAATACATCTTTTAACTCACCTACTGCCGATTCTTTTTCTATAGCGATATCCATGATAAGGAAGCCTTCTTTTTCACCACGACGAATAGCGAGCAACCTGTGCGAAGGACAATCTGCCAGGGGTTCTTTAAACTCAAAATAATCCCTGTACTTCTGGGCTTCTTCAGACTCCTTTTTGGTAGTAAGCACTCTTGCAGAAATGGCAGAGGTTTCCTGAAACAGGGAACGCACAGTTGTACGTGCCTGCTCGCTCTCTGATATCCATTCAGCAATAATATCCCGCGCACCTTGCAAGGCCTCTGCATTATCTTTAACCTGCTCATTAATATAAGCAGCAATTTGCTCATCCGAAACCGGCTGTATTTGTCCAAACAACAGCTGCGCCAAAGGCTCCAGCCCTTTTTCGATAGCCACTGTTGCTTTCGTTTTACGTTTAGGCTTGTAAGGCAGGTAAATATCTTCCAGCTCTGTTGCATTTAAGCAATTCTCTATGCGCAGTTTTAATTCCGGCGTTAACTTCCCGGCGGCTTCAATGGTTTTCAAAACAGTTTCTTTGCGTTTCTCCGACTCATCATAGTATTTGATCTTATCAATTACATTTCCAACCTGTACTTCATCCATATTGCCCGTAGCCTCCTTCCTGTATCGGCTAATAAAAGGGATGGTAGCGCCCTCTGTATGCATTTGCTGCACATTGGTGATGTTTTTAACAGGCAGCGAAAGCTCTATAGCTATTTGTTGTATATACTTTAAATCCATAATCATTTTTATTCTTCCCATTTATTGGGCATGCAAATGTAGGTGGGGGAAAAAAAAAAAAAATTTTTTATAAACAGTGGATATCTCAAAAGTCAGCCGTAAGTAAGCAATTGATTTTCATTTGAAACCCTTTTATAAAAGTTGCTCAATCAATAAACAATTGTGGCATCTCCACCAATTGGGTATCCCTGGCAGGTAAGCACCCGTCCCTTTGCAATTTCTTCCTCCAATAGCACTTCGTTATAAGCCATCCATATTTTACCCGAGGTGCAGGTTGCTACACAACTGCCACAGCGTCCAGCCTCGCAACTATAAGGAACAGCAATGCCCGCCTGTTTTGCCGCAGCTACAATGGTTTGCGGATATTGAACGTTCAATACATGTGTTTTTTGTGCAAGATGCACCGTAACCTGGTGCATGACTTTATCAGGAGGCTGAGGAAGCTTTGCCGGCGGTAAGGGATTAAAATCTTCTTTAATGATCTGCGCATTGATAACGCCGTTATTACGTAACGAAATGGCAGACATTAACATATAATCAAAAGGACCACAAACGTAAAACCGGATATCTTTTTTATCGATGCTGAGAAAGTGCTCATCTAGCAACCGTGTCAGCAGCCAGTGACTTAACCGGCTATAATAGACATCAAGCCGGTTACTAAACATAAAATGGATATAGAACCGGTCTTTATATTGCTGTTGCAAAGACTTCAACTCCTCATAAAAGATGACCTGTTGTTCACTCCGGTTGCTGTAAAAAAGAAATACTTTTTGCGGCGTTGTTAATAGCAAGGTTTTGATCAATGAAAAGCAAGGGGTAATGCCGCTACCGGCAGCCAGAAAGCAAAATGTAAGATGATTTAACTTTTCAGGCAAAACAAAAAAACCGCCGATACCTGAAGTCAATAAGATATCTCCCGGCCTGGAATTGTATACCAGTTTCCTGGAGAATTCGCCATTGTCGAGTTTTTTATGGTGATGGATAGCGGTTCTCCTGCTTCAGGCGAAGATGATATGGAATAGGATCGGCGTTGCTCGCCCGAATGATTGTAAAATACTAACGTGAGGAATTGCCCCGCTTTATATTGAGGCTGCCAGTTTAATGGCTGTAATACCAGGGTTCTGGAATCAGGCGTGTTGGATTTTATGGAAACAATTTCCAGCTTCTTGATAATTCCGGTATCCATATCGATTACAATTCATCGGTTTAATAAATGGATCCCTCCTGCGGATGACGGCGTTCTACTATTTACCTCAGCCAAACACGCGGATCAACATTTTTCTCCTCGATCATCAGGATAAAATCGAGCTTCCCCCGCCTGTTTCTTCATCAGCGCCAACGGTACCTATAGATTGGCCACGCGCCACCGATGCCCCCTTAGTTACGCTTACAGAAGCCAGGTTGCTATAAGCCGTAAAATATTTACCATGACGCATTACCACAAATGAGGTTCCCCCACTTTAGAAATACTGACCACTTCTCCACCAAATACCGCCTAACGGGAGCTCCGACCTGCGCTGTATAGGTCACACCAGGATTATCTCCAACAATATCAGGGCCTACCCCTTCTATTTTGTACCGGCCAAAACCCAGTGTTATTACCCCGTCAACGGGTGAGGGCAACTTACCGCGGTTCTGCGAAAAGTCGCTGTTTAATGCAATATCATCTGCTTTATAATTTAGATATCCTCCTGCAGGAGCTTTGTTTTCTACTACCGGGGCAGGTGGTGGTGGCGGCGTATTTTTTCTCGCCGCAATAGGCCCTGTATTTGCAACAATTGAATTATCTGATTTAGGCACAGCCCTTACCGTAGTGCTTTTGCCAGCACCTACAGGGTCAAATTTCAACTCTCTCGATGGAGCTGAAGCTACTTCCTGCGCTGGTGGCGCAGATGCCGGAGCTGCAGGCGTTGTACCAGGCGATACGGTTGTTGGCTTCGCGCCAGCTAATGCTCTTTCTGTTTCCAATAAGCGTTCGCGCGCCCAGGCCTCTTGTCTTTCTTTGGCTTCTGCTGCTGCTCTTTGCTTCGCCTCTTCCTGCGCTATTTTTTTGCCTCTGCAATCTCCTTCCTTACCACTGCGGCAATGTCTGTTTTCAGCTGTTTATCTTCCTGCTGCTTTTTAGCAATCTGCTTTTGAAGTGACCCTGCTTGTGATTGCAGCAGCTTAGCCACAGAGTCTTTTTCTGCCCGCTGATCTCCCAAAACCGAATATTCATTGGTACGGGTAACCAATGCACCTTCCTTCTGTTTTTTGCTGGCTACCTGGTGGGCATAACGTTTATCGATCAAGGTATTAGTTTTAACAATATCTTCCATTTGCTTTTCGCGATAATTACGGTAGCTTTTCAAATAGGCTACACGCTTTATCGCATCGTTAAAACTATTGGCAGAAAAAATAAAGTTCAGGTAGTCATAGTTGCTCCTGTTTTTATACGCATACACTACCGTTCTAGCGTAGTGCGCCTTCAGCGTATCCATCTGCTTTTTCAGCCTTTTAATTTCTATAGCGCTGTAATAGATATCATCATCAATAAGGCGTATTTCCTTGCCGATATTATTGATATACTGATTCTGTACTTCAATTTTTTTGTTGAGTGCTGCCAGCTGGTGGAGATTATTTTTACTCTCGCCTTTAACAGCATCGTAGGCCTGTTGTATTTGTCTCAGCTCCTGCTGCAATTTTCTTCGCTCCTCCTCCATCGAAGTTTTATCACTCATTTTTTGCGCTACGGCCCTGTTGGAAAAAGCACTTAAAAGAACAACTAATAAAACCAACAGCTTTTTACATTCTCTTGCCGGAATATTCATGAATAGAAAAAACCGTTGTAATAATGAATACAGTAGTATTGGAGCCTGGAGCATAAATGTTTACCGGATTATTGCTTTGTTTTATAACCTGAGGGAACAGAGAAAGGAATGGCCACTTCTCCATCAAAATCGTGAGACTGAAAGTTAAGTTTTATAGTAATATTGCTTTTATAGTTAACACGAATGTCCCTTGAGGTAGAGAAATTACGCCCTGCCACCTGTTTGTAATTATTGTATGCTAGTTCAGCACTCCTGTTTTTCGATGCATCTACATCACTCAGTTTGCTTGCAGCAGGTAAGTAGCCCGGTAATAAAACGGTGAGCAGGTTCTTAAAATTCGCATCCTGCGTGGTAACCACATAACCGGTACCTTCTTTTGTAAGCGAAGCATTGCCTTCGTTTACAAAAATAGCATTACCAATCAGCAGGTCCTGCAACGTTGTAAAGTCAACGGGCAATCCTATTTTTCCTGGATATAAGAAAGGCTGGACGCTATATATTCTTTCTGTAGTTTATTGAGGATCTTCACGGAATCTTTAGTGATCAATGCTCTTACACCTTCAAAACCAAGTAAGCCTGCCGACATCCATATCGCTTCGTCTTTTTTAATCACCAGCTTAGCGCTAACACTTTTGCCATTTCCCTTTCCATCATCAAAATCCACATCCACCTTACCCGAAAAAGTCTTAAAGTCGATTTTATTTAATTTAGAAAGCACTACAGACGGGCCTTCATTTTCTACCGTAGCTACCGGTGGAGCCTGGGTTGTATCTACCGAAGGCGTTTTTGCTGCCTTCTTACTTGCACCGCATGATGCCAGTGCGGCCATAGCTATAATTAATGCTAATTGTTTCATGTTTTTGTTTTATACAATGGATAGCGCATCCATTATTGTTTGCCTGTGTGCCCAAAGCCTCCCGCGGCTCTCACCGTTTCACCCAGTTCCTCAACCGGTACCCAGTTAATGATCTCTACTTTCTGTATTACCATCTGGGCAACGCGATCACCGTTATGGATCGTTTGAGCTTCGTTGGACAGGTTAATTAAAATTACTTTTATTTCTCCCCTGTAATCTGCATCAATTGTGCCAGGCGTATTCAGACAGGTTAATCCCTGTTTAATAGCCAACCCGCTGCGCGGTCTTATCTGGGCCTCAAAACCTTCGGGTATTTCTATGAATAAGCCTGTTGACACCAAGGTCCTTTCCAGGGGTTGTAACACGATATTTTCCTCTATAGACGCTTTTAAGTCCATACCAGATGCACCGGAAGTAGCGTATGCCGGTAAAGCATGCTGCGATTTATTAACGATTTTAACTTGTAACTGGGTCATAGCGACAAAGATAGCCTGTTGCTGCTAAAGCGGAAAGCTGTTTTAACGATAGCCTATATTTAACAAAATGTTGCAGTAATGAGGCTATTTCAAGATGATTTTCAGGTCCTCCCGCCGGGCGTAAGCCATTAATAAGACAAAAATTATCAAGGACCAATGATTAATAAAGGAGGTTTTACAATTGCCATTATAAATGGATCCCGAGTTTTCTTTTAAGTGCCAGGGAATATGGGTTGCATTATTGGAATTTCCCATCCCATATATTTATTCGAAATAGCAGGAAGCAAGTCTATAATATCAGGTAAAATGCAACCTGCAAAAGCAGCGACCACTATTAATCGATATGTTTTTCGGACCAATATAGTTCCTGTAGCAATAATGCAAAGGCCAATAACCACATCCCATTTTGAATGTACCGGATAGCAATGTGGCATGTAGTCTAAAACACCATGAAAAAACACGGCGGCAAACAAAGCTATTGTTGCCACGGTCGTTACAGCACGGTAATTATCCGGCTTAACTATGCTGGTATCCGTCACCATCGCCACAACTCCAATAGCCGAAACTGTGTGAAATATAACATTCATTGCTTATATCTTCTGCAACAAAACGGTAGCATAGGCCACCAGTCCCTCTTCCCTTCCCACAAAGCCCATGTGCTCGGTGGTGGTTGCTTTTACAGAAACATCTTCGGTCAATACCTCGCAAATACCTGCAATAGTTTCCTGCATCTGGGGTACAAAAGGTTTTATTTTGGGTTCCTGCAAAGTGAGCGTTGAATCAATATTAACTACTTTATAGCCTTTATCTTTAATCAGCGTCATGCAATGTTTCAGCAGTATTTTACTATCAATATCCCGATACCTTTCATCATTGTTCGGGAAATGAACACCAATATCACCCAGGCTTAAAGCGCCCAATAAAGCATCGCAGATCGCATGCAGCAATACATCGGCATCGCTATGTCCCAGGGCTCCCTTTGTATGAGGAATTAAAATGCCGCCGATCCAAAGATCACGCCCTTCTACCATCTGATGAAAATCGATACCATTACCTATTCTAAAGCTCATAAAACTGTTTATATATTTTTACATTACAGAGTGGACGGCCGTAAAATCAAACACCTGTTGAGTATACGGGATTCAAATCCCTCTCTCCGCCCCAAGCCCCCTGTTTATTCCCCGCGAATATAACTAACTCCCTTCATTTGTCTATTTTTGCAGCTATGAACACAGCGGCACTTTACGAGGTTTATTTACAATATCCCAACATACAGACAGATACGAGGAAGCTACAAGCAGGCGATCTTTTTTGCATTGAAAGGCCCCAACTTCAACGGCAATCAATTTGCACAACAGGCATTGGACGCAGGAGCCGCATACGCAATTATAGATGAACAGGCTTTTGAAGTTGCGGGCAAGACCATTTTGGTAGAGGATGTATTGACAGCCCTGCAACAATTGGCGAATTACCACCGCCGGCAGTTCAACATTCCATTGATCGCTATTACCGGCAGCAATGGTAAGACCACCACTAAAGAGCTGATTCATGTGGTACTGAGCGCCAAATATAAAGTGTACACCACCGAGGGAAACCTGAACAACCATATAGGCATTCCGCTTACCCTGCTTAAAATAAAGCGTGATGCCGAAATAGCTGTAGTGGAAATGGGCGCCAATCACCTGCACGAAATTGAAGGTTATTGCCAGGTGGCGGAACCTACACATGGGCTGATCACCAATTGTGGCAAAGCGCATCTCGAAGGATTTGGCAGCCTGGAAGGCGTTAGAAAGGGGAAGGGAGAATTGTTTGACTATTTACGCACCCGGGAGGATGCTACCGCTTTTATCATGCAAGACTATGATTACCTGCAGGAGATGAGCAAGGGTATTGCACGCATTGTAACTTATGGCACCCATGATGCCTGATCAACGGAAAGGCTGAAACAAAAGGCGAGTTGCTGGCCGTTACTATATCAATGGGCGAAACGGAGTTACCAATAGCTACAAAGCTGGTAGGTGACTATAATTTACCCAATGTGCTGGCAGCAGTTGCTTTGGGTCATGAATTTGATATTACTGCCGATGCTATAAAAATGGCGATAGAAAGCTACAGGCCGTCGAACAGCCGCTCGCAACTGGTTGAAAAAGGTAGCAACAAAATTATATTGGATGCCTATAATGCCAATCCCAGCAGCATGAAACTGGCTATTGAAAACCTGGCTCATATTAAAGCTGATAAAAAATATTAATGATCGGCGCTATGGCCGAAATGGGCGATGAAACCGCCATTGAACATGCAACACTCATTAACCAGATCCAACAAAACAGCTGGTACCAGGTTGTATTAGTAGGTAAGCCTTTCCTTCCCTATAGCGAAGACTTTACCTACTTCGAGCATTCGGCTGATGCGGCAGAATGGGCTGGTCGGCAAAATTTCGAACATGCTTATATCCTGATAAAGGGCAGCAGAAGTTCCCAGATGGAGAAAATATTAACCGCAATCACCCAATAAATTGGTCATGGAGCACAATGAAAAAGCCAGGAGAAGTTATTTAGGAACGGTATTAGGCTGTTATTGCCCCCGTTGCCGAGAGGGTAAATTGTTTGAAAAACCGCTCACTTTAAAACTCAGCGGCTTTATGAAAATGAATAAGAACTGCCCTGTTTGCGGTCAACCAACGGAAATTGAGGTAGGCTTTTTTACGGCACCAGTTATGTGAGCTATATGCTGGCGGTTGCGCTTAGTGTAGCCAGCGCCATTGCCTGGTGGGTATTGATCGGTTTTTCACTACAAGACAACCGATTTGTTTACTGGATCATATTCAACGCCTTGCTCCTGGTTTCTTTACAACCGTGGCTCATGCGTTTTTCGCGTAGCCTCTGGCTTTCCTGGTTTGTGAAGTATGATCCGAACTGGAGCAGCCGGGGACCAATGGATGTTTCAGAACGCATTAATAAAGACCAGGGCGATAACTGGTAGCAACTATTGTCAAAGATTATAAGAGCGGGTACTAGATTATGTTGATAGTACCCGCTTCATTTTTTACAGGCTTTTTTGTATACGCTCTAACAAAGCTTTTGTTTTAAGTATTCCTTCGCTTTCAGAAATGGCGCCTCCTTCATATTCTATGCCTACATAACCTTTAAAGCCCGATTCTTTTACGATCTTCAACATCTTATCATAATCTGTCTCCACACAATTTCCATTACTATCAAAATTATAGCTCTTGGCACTAACCCCTTTGGCAAAAGGCATGAGCTCTTTTGTGCCTTTATACCGGTCATATTCTTCCGCACATTTATTTCCATCTCGCCTGATACAGAAATTCCCAAAATCAGGTAAAGTGCCTACATTGGACTTATTAACCTTTTTCATAACACCGCTCAACCAGCTTCCGTCAGATGAGTAGCCACCATGATCTCTACTATTACATTTATTTTTCTTTTGCAGCATACGCCCCCAGCTTTGATAAACCTTCGGCGGCAGCATCCGATACTTCGGCAGCAGTGCCTTTACCGGCTGCGTTAACCCTTATGGTAGCACACCCCAGGTATTTAGCAGCATTCACCCACTTGTAGTGATTCTCCACCGCTTTTGTACGGGCAGCTGCATCAGCATTTCCCAAATCGCCTTCCCCATCGCACATGATGAGGTGATTTTTTACCCCGTTATCTTTACAGCGTTTCAACAATTCATTAAGGTATTGCGTATTTTCAGCTTTGTCTTTGAAAAAGGTATTCACATACTCTACTACACTAATACCAAACTCCTTTTTAGTTACTCCCGGAAAATCGAGATTGTCCATTTCCTTGGCAAAAAGCTTTTTATGTAAAGACCATTGGGCCAATGAAATTTCGAAAAAGATTTTTTACGGAGATGAGCTCTTTTCCCCATGCAGGCATCACAGCGCAAGCTGCGGCAATTGCTGAAGCATTTCTAAGAAAAACTTTTCTATTCATATGGATATTTTATACTTTAAAAATGTATTCGGTTTAGAATGAGCGTAGCCAGAGCCCGCCCTTCCTTATCATATAGCTTATTACAAGATTTACTTCGGCCTGACTAAAGCAGCTCCAAAGATCCCGAAAGATAAACTATTAATTGGTTTATTTGATGATCAAAAGCCATCCTTTGTTCTTCTCAACGGGTATTACGTCATCGGGCCTGAAGGTTGCAGCTTCCTGGAAATTATTTATTGCAGGCGCAGTAATGGTGGCTTTAGCAGGATCGATTCCCAGCTTTTTCCAGTCAATCGCCAGCTTAACCGTTTCATTTTTCTCTGCCCAGCTGGCGAGTGAAACCAGCGTTGCGCCGTTCTTTTTATACACTGTTGCCAGCACCTGTGCATGACTTGTTTTTACAGGGCAGTCTTTTACCCAATAGCCTATCATCTCAGATCCTTCCATTCCAAAGTCATCCCAAACCTTCCAGATCGGTCGTGGATCAGCATTGTCGCTCCAGGGGATCCGGTTGGTCATGCCATATACCATGCCCCTCCAGGCGTTACCACCATCCTGTAACATTTCACCCATTAAACCAAAAGGAATACCACTCACTTCCGTAAGGAAAAAGCCGGGATCACTTTTTTCATAATCGAAATACTCTCCAAACCAAAGCCGGTTGAGATAAGGAAAATGCTCCATATAGAGGTTGGCACTATTATTAAACCCGTCACTTTTATTAAACTGGTTAGCCGAATGCAGATCGATGATGCCGGGCGCTCCGTTCTGCGTCAGTATCCGTTTTATCCGTTTCATGGTAACACGATCAAATGCCACGTCATCCAGGTAAATACCATCTATTCCAACATTTTTTACCAGCCAATTCATACCTTCCACATAATAGTTATGCCACCTGCTCATACCACTATTAACAATGGCCGCATCCTTGATCTCAGGTACAAACCAAGCAGCAATATAATCCTTGCCTACCTGCTCCTGTAACCAGCTAAACCCGCCCCCGGACCCGGAGAATAAATTTCATGCCCCAGGCTACGCAAGGTAAAGGTTTCATATGCTTTATTGGAGAGCTCCCGAACCGTATTATATATTTTTACTTTCAATCCAAGCCCATGGGCACTGTCAATGTAAGCCTTCATCTTTTTCCATTCGATAAAAGGATAATTAATATAGGGATTAATAGCATTAGCATGGTGAATGTTTACTACAGATGCTCCTTTATTTTTTATGCTTTGCAGATCTTCGTATTTATGATAGAAACGGTTCTTCCATTGAAAATCGGTGTTAATCGTATGAAAAGGAGTGATCAGCAAATTAAAATTATAGTAAAGTGTATCGCCGGCCTTCATACTACGGGCACCGTTATACGCATTAACCAATACGGAACTGCCTTTTCTAAAAACATCAATTCCGCCACTGGTTCCATTACCCCATGATTGTGGCAACAGCAGCGGTTTTTGCAAGTAGAAGTTAGTGTTTAAAGGGCGTGTATAATGTTCATCCCTTAATGAAAACTGCAAGCCGGCGTTCACATTGCCGATCCAGCCGCCATCCTGGTTTTTATGCGCCACATCCCATTTCCATAAAACAGAATCGGGCCTTTGACCGCCCTTCATTCCAAGGCCCATAAAGTAATCGGTCATCGCAGGATTTACAGGAATATGAAAAGTAATATCCTTAAAAGAAACGTCCTCCAGCGCAACCAGTTGTACCGTATAGGCCAGGAAGCCATCAAATTCGAGAGCCGCATTCACCTTCATGCGCAACTTTGGCGAGGTATTAACCGCTTCCCATTTAACAATGCCGGCATCTTTTTGCAGAAATCGTATTCCATCACTCTTCCATTTCACGGCTTTCCCGTTGCTCTCTATATGATGAAAATGTATAGGTTCCATCAGGATATTATTGGGCGTTGTTCCAATGGAAGTCATTTCCGGCTTAAAAAAGGTTTGTATCTGTGCGGGAAAACCATCTTTATTTATCAGCACTTTTCTCCCTAAAAGGGATATGGTTGTATCCGCTACCTGCAAAGGCGTATAGGGCGCAATTACTGTATTGTCCTGAGCCAGGGTCGAATTCAACCATTTAAGTCTTGTTTGTTTTTCGGGATCAGCAGCCTGGTCTTTTATAACTTTATTGTTAACAACCAGTGTTACTTGGATGGATTGGTTACCGCTTTGGCCGGTCTTCACCGTTGCCGTGCCGGTATAAATACCCGGTGCGCTCTTCAAAGGCACATCAACTGCACACCACATAGATTGTATGGTACCACCGGGAACATTTACCTGTGTCTGCCATAAATTACCTTTATAATCGGTCCCATTTGTATTGATGCAGGAAATATATTGTGCGGGAATAACCTGGTTATTTTTGGATCTCAGATCAGAGAACTCAACCTGTACATTTGCCAGGTCCGTTAGTGCATACACACCGAGCTGGAAGGTAAAATACTCTCCCCGCGCCGCCGTGTCTTTAAAAGCCGGGCGAGCTCCATTTTGTACCCAACGATAGGGCAGGTAATCCCTCATCTGAACAGGATGCATTCTATCTTCAGGAAAAACAAGGTATTTTTTATTCGCAACGCCTCTTTGTAACTGTGCTGTTTCGTTCCTGGTAGCAATCATTCCCATGGGATAAAAGCTGTTGAAAGCGTTAATAGGTTCGTAGGTGATAGTAACGGCCTTTGCAAATGCATTCTTCAGTAAGGTTTGCTTTAGCCAGCCTTCACTTGCTGTTTCCGCCTGTTTTAAATATACGCCCCTGGGATAGTTAGATCGTCCTTCATTTTTGTAGGGCATATAATACACATAGTAGCTACCCGCGCCTTCGGAGGGTTCAAATAATATACTCGCCTGCTCATTATCTGCAGATACTATCTTTATGTTATCAATAGGCTTGGTGCCGGTCTCACCCACCATAATAATACGTTTTTGAGCAACATTATCGTCATGCCGGCGCCACGGAATATTTACATATGCCACTGATTTGTTTATCGCCAATTGCTCCTTGCTTAGTTTTATTATAAAGCGATGATTACCTAAAGAGTCGGCATTCCAACTATTATTGCCGTTAATATACTTAAGATTTTGGGCACTGCATAAATTGCCAATGAATAAGAGAGCTGTCAACAAATAACGCATCTTCTAAATTTTGACAGAAAGGTAAATGTTTATGAAAACCTGTTAATCATTTTATAAAGAAAAAATTGCGCATACGATTGATCATAAAACCAAAAAGATTCATTACTTTAGTTTAGCAAATATTATTTTATTAAACCTCAAAATCGTTTTATGGAAACAACAAATATTGAATTGAATCAGGAAGAAGTATTGGTAACAAGATTAGATGAAGTGAACGCTACAGAAGGCGCTTATGATGGCGACGGAGATGGAGATGGTGATGGTGGTGCTGATGGTGGTGATGCATCTGATGGTGATGGTGGTGCAGACGGCGACGGTGGTGCTGATGGTGATGGCGGTGCAGACGGCGATGGTGGCGAAACTACCGAAGGAACAACTGAAGCCTAATCTTTAAGCCTTAAAAGGACTTTTTTTAAAAGCCGCAGAAAATAATATTTACTGCGGCTTTTTTTGCACTTTGCATGCCCCATTGCGTTATTATGACGTGCATACCTTAATAAAACTATGATGAATTATTTTTTCGATAAAATTGTAGCGCCCTATAGCCTGGAAGACTTTTTTGAAAAGTACCATGAAAAAGACATTTTACATGTAAAAAGAAACGACGAGCAGTACTACCAGGACATTTTAACACCCCGTGAGATTTCCGACTACCTGGAACGCCAGGATATTTTCTACCCCTCAGTTCGTATTGTTAAAAACGGGAAAGAAATTCCTAACGGCGATTATACTTTAAAGAGCACGCCGATCGGGCATCACCGTAAAGACGGGATCATCAATACTGAAAAAGCTTTCGCCCTTTTTAATAACGGCGCCACGTTTGTAATACAAGCGGGACAGCGTTACTTTAATAACCTCTCCCACTGCAGCCTGGAGCTTTCGCAAAGTTCAACGCTCCTGTACAGGCCAATTTATACATTACGCCGAACAAATCGCAGGGATTTAACCCGCATTGGGACACCCATGATGTTTTTGTATTGCAGATATCGGGCACTAAAACCTGGCATTTATACGGATTTGAAAAAGAGCTCCCCACAAAGAACCAGTCTTTTGTAAGTAAGGATTATAAGAAAGAACCTATTCAAACGATACAACTAAGTCCTGGTGACTTTTTATATGTTCCTCGCGGTTATGTGCATGATGCCATGGCAGATGATGGCATTTCTTCTCACATTACGATAGGTGTGCTATCTTTTACCTGGGCGAGGTACTTCAATGAAATATTCCCCCAGCTGGAAGAATTTAAAGAGTTCAGAGAAGCCGTTCCCTTCTGGAAAGGCGACCTGACTGAATTAATACAGGAAAAAACAGAAAGCCTTCGTCAGAAATTGTCACAACTTAATTTTAATAAAGGCATAGAGCGGTTGAATAAAAGTTTTCATTCGGCTCAACCTCAACCCGTTCGCAATTATTTTGAGAGCATCAGGAATATCAGCAAGCTAAGCGGCGATAGCCCGTTAGCTTTAAACGAAGGGCTGATTTACCAGTTTGTGAAAAAGAAACGGGCCATGAACTACATTTGCTGGGTAAAGCCATCCAGTTTCCGGATACACTTAAACCGGTAGTTGATGACATTTTCCGTAAAAAGAAGTTGAAGCTGAAAGATCTATCCGGAGATGCAGAGTCTGTAAAAGGGTTGATTACACAACTAATCAGGGAAGGCGTTGTTTATATTGATGAATTGTAAAGTATTATTATTTGGACAACAATACTAAGAAAGAGGTATTTTTCTGCAGTGCCGCATCACGGTATTTTAAAGAGCAGCTGGCCGGCACTGCGGCTAATGCCGGCGCGTTCATTTTAATTGAACATGCCAATCCTTTTCCTGAAAAGATCATTGAGGCACATTTTGATAAAGAGTGGCTTAAAGGTATCCAGCTACTGGCCAAAAGCCTGAAAGGAAAAGTATTACTGATCCGCAATAAAAAAACCAATTTTAAAGATTGTAAGATATCTTTTGTTGACAATAAAGCCGGGCGCTATTTTACCATTCAGAGCACCATTGAACAGATCAGTTCTATTAAGTTATCAGATCATATCAATTCCGCTGATACGGAATGGCAGACAGATCCCTTTTTTGTGATCTGTACCAATGGCAAAAAAGATAAATGCTGTGCCAAATTCGGCTTCCCGGTGTTTAAATTTTTTGAGTCCTTTAATGCAGATGTAAATGTTTGGGAATGTACCCATGTAGGGGGTGACCGTTTTGCAGCCAATGTTATTGCTATGCCTTTTGGTATTTATTACGGGCATGTTGCGGTGGAAGATGTTGGGCATATTATGGTAAGAACCCTTTTGAGAAAAATTTATAAGAATAAATTCAGAGGTGTATCCCGCAGGTCATTTTATGAACAAGCTATAGAATGTCATTTGCGTGAACATTTGCAGAACTATGATATAGATTTCGAAATTCATACTCATTTACTAAAACATGAGGGCGACCATTACGAGGTAGACGTAACCACCAGCAATAATGGCCATTACATGATGGACCTGGAGAGGGTTAAGATCGATTATCCGCATCTTTTAACCTGCAGTGCTACAAAACAGGAAAATATTTCAAAGTTTAAGCTGGCGAAATTAGAGGAGTTGTCTTAGTCCAGTTCCTGTTCAATTGCCTTAATGACCTCTTCAAAATAATTAGCGTCGTTCAGCCTGCAGGCATGTCCCATACCACCAGGGCTAAATACGTTCACTTCCATCACCTTATCTCCTACAATATCGAGGCCCACAAGGAACATCCCATCCTTAACCAGCTTATGGCTTACAGCATCTACAATGTCAAATATCTTCCGGGTTATTTTAGCCTGGGATACAGAGCCTCCCTGGTGAATATTACTGCGGATATCGCCACCTGCCTGTGTACGATGTATAGCTGCTACTTTTCCGTCAATTTCTATTGGCTTTCCGTTTAACAGGAACAGCCTTATATCTCCTTTACTGGCTTTCGGCAGGTACTCCTGTGCAACGATATACCCATCGCGTCCAATAGCATCTACAATCTGGTTTAAATTCTGATTTTGTTCATTAACCAGGAAAACATTCTTTCCTCCCGATCCCTGAAGGGGCTTTAAGACAATATTTTTTTATGTGCCGCGTAAAAGCTTTTAATTTCCGCAATACTACGGGTAATAATAGTCTCCGGCCTTATGATCTCAGGGAAGTATTGAAAATACATTTTATTGGTAGCCTTGGCGAGCGTGTCAGGATTGTTCAAGACCAACACTCCGTTTTTCTTGGCTAATTGTCCAAATACAATTCCCGAATACTGTGCCCAGGGTCGGTCATCCAGATCGGCAGAGGGGTCGTTGCGCAACATCAAACATCCAGGTCTTTGGACTCTATCAGTTTTTTCTCTACCTCAAAGACCGCTTCCATAAATATCTGGGGGCTCCGGAATTTTTTAGCCGGCGCTTTTTTGCATGAGCACCCATCTGCCCGGAAGCGGTATAGCTGAAATCCTGCACCGCGATATAATACACTTCATGTCCCATTTGAAGGGCTTGCAATGCCAGCCGGGTAGTAGTGAAATAGGATTCTTCACGATCATAATCATTAATAACAAAACCTATGCGCATATATAGTTTTTTATTGTTGAATCATTTTAAAAATGTTCCCGTCCTTTTTAATTGTTTCGAGCTTTGCCAAAAAATCTCCCTGTAAAAAACGCGGTGTTATGGGTGCTTCCAAAAGAATGTTGCGATGGATCAGCTCCTGTACTACAGGCAGGTAATCTTCACGGATCTTTCCGATCAACAGGTGCCTGAGGTCTTTTCCTTTTTTGATATAATCTATAATATTCAAAAAACCTTTTAAATAAACAGCATCTTTTGTAAGCCCGCCACCACGATACACCCGCATACAAATATTAAAAGCCGAATGAGGGGTGAAAGCATATTTATCAGAGAGCAGGTTAAACGTATCTACAAAGGATTTACCGCTGATCATTTCCTGTACCGCTACTACACGCGCCGCAAGTGTACGCATCCTGCTAGCCGTTAAGCCATCTGTCATATACTCTGCCAGCACTGCTAGCCCCTCCTGCAATTCTTCGTAACCGGGTACCCCGATAGAAAACAACTCCAATGGTTGAGCCTTACCATTATAATAAGTTACCACATGCGTGCCAATTTCGTGCTGTAAAAGAGGCTGTGCTCTTTTTTTGAGACGCCGAAGCCTGAGTTAATATTCAGCACCCCTTTTGACACCAGTATTCCCTCTATATCTTCTGCAATACGCACATTGGTCGATATGCTACTATCCTGGGCCCGTAGCCATTTCAATTCTTTTTGAGCCAGCAACGCAAACTCTGCAGCGGTTAATCTTTTCGATTCAGGAGCAACTTCACTCCCCACATCTACCGCCACCAGCAGGGCTTTCGCTACATCCAGCAACTGTTCACTAACCGGACCGAATAATTGCAAACTGCTCAACAGGAAATCATGCTTTTCACGTTCCTGCATCATGTTCAGCATCCGGTCGATCTCTTTTCTTTTATCGCGAAACAAAAAAGCAATGGTAGGGTCCGTTATTTCTTCAATAGGCAGGTTATATATTTTCCTTTTGATCAGCTCCGGATCAACAGGCATAGGCCGGTAATGAAACACCGGATTCTTAGCATAGTTAGCTTTCTCAAAATCTTTCCATGCGGCGTCCGCATTAATGGGTGTTACCAACATCAGAAAGTCGAACATCTTGGTATACGCTGCCAGCTCCCTGTCTATTTCACGGGCCTTATCATCTATGATGGTAGTACCCAACATCTGAAAATGAGAAGCAATAAAAGAAGTTTGCAAACGTATAAATTCGAAAAAACTTTTACGCAACGCCTTGCTATAACTCGCCCTCAGTTCACGCAAAAACAAAGGATAAGGTTTACCGGTGGCTTCATTTACATATACGGGTGCTATTTCTAACCCAACAAAAGTGATCCCGTTTTTTTCTATATATTCCTTCTGCAATAGAGGTTGTGCATTTGCCGGCGTTGCCGGATTCTGTTGCTTTTGAATGACAGAGGTTTTTCCCCAGGATGGTATAGGTATTTTGTTTAACTCTACATCCAGTTTGCGGGCCGTATCTATTGCCCTTTTCTGGCTGATATGAATAGTAAAAGGAGACTGATATACTTTGGGTGAAAGCCAGGTTTCCAAAATCAAAAAACCATTAAACTTGTCTGCCAGTAAAGTACTAACCATTTCAATAATCTTTCGCATGAGACCATCTGCCCTGTCTTCTGCAATCAGGAAAGCTGACTCTGTTTTGCCTAACCGGTTAGGAAAATAATCTTTCCCCTCCCCAGCCGGTATACCAATAAAAACGGAACAGGCTTCTCAATTTTAAGAAGACCATTGCCGGGCAAAGTGATATGGATCGGCTCTGATTTTTTAAGCTTATCCTGCAAGCGGTTCAATATTTTTTGATTAGCTTCTGTCATGCTTTATTCCAGGTTCCGTTTTCTATTTCCTTTTGCAAAAAGCTTACCGACGATTCCAATAATTGCTTTAAAGCATTGATATGCGGTATATCAGCAATACCTGTCCATTCATCCATAAAAGTTTTTTTAAATTCGATCGAAAGCACCGCTCCATCATCCCCGAACTCATTTATTACCCACTGAGCAAATGCGCCCCCTTAAAAATGATGTTCTGTCTAACATCTGGCTGTTTTCCTAAAACTTTAGATGCTGATAAAAACTCATTATAGCGGTTGCATAGTGGCTGCCATTTATCTTTATTGTAAGCCGTTCCCAGGTTAATTTCTGGGTACGTTTCGTTAGGCGCTTCTGTAAACGAATTTTCTCTGCGATGATTGTAAGAATGAACATCCAGTATCAAAAAGCGCCCATGTTCCTTTATAGCTGCTTCAATTAACAGCAGTATTGCCGTATAAAACTGTTCATAGCGTATATGCAGCTCCTGAATAGATGTGGCAGGAGACCATTCCAAACCTTCAGGCCCCAGGCATCTTCCGGCTTTGCATAAACCGATTTTTCTTTTGTCCGGTTTAGATCCAGCTGAAATCGGGAGCCATGTACCAATATCGTAGTAACAGGAAGCTCACTGATCATATATCCCGTGTAAGGATCTTCTTCCCTGGCGCGGCCTTGCTCATCTAACAGAAGATAAGGACGCAGGGCGTCATCTATCTCGTGACCGTCATGCAAGGCGAAAGCCAGTATGGGCGTATTCCTATTTACGATAGTAAAATCCTTCATAACTAACTTAAAAACAAAAAGTAAGCCATAAGAGCGTTCTATATAAATGTCATTAGGCAATGACAGGCCTCAAAAGACACTCCGAGGTGTAAAAATTTAACAGTGCGGCCAGAGAATTCAAAAACATCCTATCTTTATAAGGAACTAAATGTATGGTCGAAAGATCCGCTTCAACCAATGATTAAAAAATATTTACTGCTAACCATTGCCCTGGTATACTGCTGCCTTAGCCATGCCCAGATTTTTGAACCTGATTACTCCAAGCTCAGACTTGCTGTTTCCGGTGGTTACGCCTACCGCCTGGGGAAAAAGCCTGATAATGCTTCCTATTTCAGAGACATCAGCCGTGGCCCTGTTTTTAATGCCGGCCTTATTTATTTTTTGAGCCGTAAGCATGGCGTGGGTATTGATTATTCTTTGTTCAGCACAGCTGCATCCATGACCTCCCCAAGTTTGATCAGCAATATCAAAATAAATTATACAGGCGCTTCGTATCGCTTCAGACAGCCTGTTTTGAATGAAAAAGCTGAATGGTTATGCGGTATTGGAGCGGGTTATATCGGGTATCGCGATCAAGGCTGGATCAACAGCATCGAAGGCACGATTAAAGGGGGCTCTGTGGCTTCTTTTATGACCACTGGCATTGATATTAAAATTTCGAGAGGATTATCAGCCGGTATTGACGTTAATTTATATTCAGGTTCTCTTTCGCGTGTGACCCGCAATGGCGCTACTACCCAATTGGAAGGAAACAATATTGAAAGCCTCACCAGGGTAGAAGGCCTGGCTGGTTTACGCTACAATTTTTAATCCATTATTTAAATAAAAAACTATGTACAGAACAATGCTAACCCTTATTTTTTCATTGGTAGTGATCTATGTTGCCGCCCAAGGAAACGATACCATTACTATTAAAAAAACCTTTGGCGGACAAACCTTTTATCAAAATGGAGTCCTGCTTAAATCAAAACAGTTAAAAACTATACTTAAGACTGATGGTGAAGCCTATAAGGTTTTTCAATCATCGAAAGCTGCAACAACGGTAGGTACTATTCTGGGATACACCGGTGGATTTATGATGGGATGGTCGTTGGGAACGGCTATTGGCGGAGGAAAACCTAACTGGGCTATTGGTGGTATCGGTGCCGGTTTAGCAGCAGTCTCTATTCCCTTTAGTATATCAGCTAATAAAAAATAAAGAAGTCGGTAGAGACGTATAATCAACCAGGTAAAAATACCCGCCTCCATCCGGGTCAAATGAAAATGGAAATCAGACCTGAGCGCATTGCCCTGGTTTACTCTTTCTAAATACACTAGTTATAATTCAAACTATTTTTCTGAAACCACAAACAGGCTTGCTGTAAGCCACACTCCCTGCATTTGGGGTTTCGGGCAATACAGGTATATCTTCCGTGTAAAATCAGCCAGTGATGCGCTTTATGAATAAGTGAGGCATCTATATTTTTAACTAATTCTTTTTCCACTGCCAATGGCGTTGAGGCTTTTTGCGACACAAGGCCTATCCTTTTACTTACACGAAATACATGGGTATCCACCGCCATATTCGGCTGCTTTTCCACTACAGAGGTGATCACATTAGCCGTTTTACGCCCCACGCCGGGCAGCGCTACCAGCTCGTTTACCGTCATCGGTATTTCGCCGTTAAAATCGCTTTCCACTTTTTGTGCCATGCCCACCAAATGCTTACTCTTATTGTTAGGATAAGAAATACTACGGATCAATGGGAACACCTCTTCGGCTGTCGCCTTGCTCAGGCTTTTAACGTCAGGATATTTTTCAAATATAAATGGCGTAGTAAGGTTTACTCTTTTATCGGTGCATTGAGCCGACAAAATAACGGCTACCAGAAGCTGATAAGGATTATCATACACTAACTCCGTTTCAGGCTCAGGCATGTGAACCGAAAAATAATCCACTACAAACTGGTAACGTTCTTTCTTAGTCATAAAAGTTCCATTGTGAAAAAGCAAAGCTATGGTTAAGCAACCAATGAGAGTTATTTACCATCAATCTTATTATCAGTAAATACTCTTTCAATACAGTTGTATGTTTAAGTCTTTTAATCTGCCCTTTGTTTTCGTAATGTTTGCTTTAACCTCATGTACCATATTAAGAACAGGTAGTTTTAGTTCGGAAAATATCAAACCCGGTATGACTAAAGCGCAGGTAATTTCAAAGTTCGGGAAGCCCGATCGTGAAAGCTTTAATAAAACAGACGAAGATATTTTGTACGAAACATTATATTATGTATCTTTTGAAAAGAAGGGAGCTATATCCTTTTATGATTATATCCTGGACTTCAAAAATGGCTCGCTTGTATCTATGCGGCAGGAACCCCAGGTGGAAACATCTGAAAAAACAATCACCGTAAAAAAGAGTAGCCTACCGCGCCGCAGCCTTAAACAGCCAGGCATCTTCCAACGCTTTTATGGTTACAGTTGCTCCGGCAAAAGCAGCGGCCGTTATATTGGGTTTTGCCAGCGCCACTTTTATCTTTTTAGACTGCAGCGTAACTTTTCCCTGCATCAATAAAAATATTTCTGCTGTTGCAATATCCAGCGTTATGGCTTCTCCTTTATTAAGTTGGTAAGAATTTAATGTAAAGTCTTTTACCGGAGCTTTATACGATTGCACAGATTTCCCCTTAGCCGGTTTAATTATTTTGGGATGGGTAGCTTCGCAACGGGTATGTTTCAACAACTCCACCGTATCTATATGCTTGGTGGTTAGTCCGCCGCGCAATACATTATCGCTGCTGGCCATAATTTCTACATTCTGACCTTCAAGGTAAGCATGAGGCACACCGGCATCCTGGAATATCGCCTGGCCTGTTGTGAGGTGTAACAAATTGAAAAAATACACAGAGAAAATGCCCCGATCGATAACGCCGGGCCTGCCGAATGTCAATGCCGCCCTTGCTGCCCAGAAATTTTCGTCTGTTTTTTCAAGTTGGTTATTTTGGTACAACGGGATGATGCGTGCCAACAGGGGTTGTAATAAGGCATTCACTTCTTCCTGTGGCATTTCCATCGATAATTGATACAACCCTGCATAACCTTTCTTTTTAAAAACGGCTTTGAACTTTTTCAGCTCTTCACTTTGTCCAATACCGCCAACAGTTCATCCTCTGGCTTAAAGCCATGCAATAGGTAGAACTCGCTCATCGCCACCATTAATTCCGGTTTGTGATTCGCGTCTTTATAATTTCTGTCAGGTGCTGACAACGGCACCCCTGCCTCGTTTTCCTTTTCAAAATCAATAGCAGCCTGCTCTTTCGACGGATGAACCTGTATAGACAACATATCTTTTACATCCAGCACTTTTAAAAGATAAGGCAGATTGCCAAACCGTTTTAAAACAGTGGTCCCTAAAGCAGTTGCCAGGTCCTTTTCAATATAGTCCCTTAGCAGCACCTGTTTGTCGCCGGTAAGGGTTAGCTTACAATCTGCCTGCGGATGTACCCCCAGCCAGTATTCAGCAAATGGCTCCAGGTTGGGATTTTCAATCTGCAATAGAGACGGGATATAAGAGGTACCACCCCAATCGTAATGTTTAATACTTCCGGTTAAAGACGCTAATTGTTGCATAGAAATATTGTAGTAAATTCAGGTAAAGATAAGCATGGCTATTCATAACGACATCGGCAAAAATGGAGAATCGCTTGCTGCTACCTATCTGCAGAGCAAAGGTTATACGATTGTTTGTAAAAACTGGCGTCATTCTTATTATGAAATTGATATCATTGCCAACAAAGGCAAAAAGCTACATTTTATCGAAGTAAAAACACGCAGCTCCGAAGTTTATGGACACCCGGAAGACAGTGTAACCAAAAAAAGTTCAGGTTTCTTAAAAATGCGGCTGATGAATATCTCTATTTAAACCCGGGCCACCGATGGATTCAATACGACATTTTATCGATCACTTTTCAAAAAGATGGCGCTCCCGATTATTTCCTGCTGGAAGACGTATTTCTTTAATAGTGGGCTATGCGATCAGAAAACGCTCTATTGTGTTGTGTTTGAAGGATTTTTTATGTAGGTTTGTTTCCTTTGAAACCCACTCAAATAATAAACGAAAAAACATGAAATTTTTAAGCATTGCCTGCATTGCCGCCACCATGGCCCTGATCAGCTGTAAAGATGGTGGTAAAGAAGTAGCTTCCGCGCCCTTCTGCAGCGACACTACCTGTCTGACCGAGCCTATGAAATTCGAATCTGAAGCACCTGGTAAACCTTTTGTTCGTATCAGCTACAAAGATTGCCAGATCGACTCTATCCATTGGGAAAAAGGAGGCATGGGTGTAATAAAAGATATTATTTTCAGCGAATTTATTCCTAACGTCGTTAAGCCATCCAAACAATTCCTTACCTGTAGTATCATTGATGGTAAATATGCATGGGTGAAGTTTAATGATTGCGCTACCGGTCGTGGTTATTTATTAAAACTTCCTTTCGAAAAAACAGGCACTACAGCTAAGTTCACCAGCGCTATCAATAATTTCGATCCTAAATTCAAAGTTGAAGAAGGACTGGTTGCTTATTATGACAACACTTTCATTTATGTGGAAGATATGACTACCGGCCAAATAGCTAAACAATTATTAACAGACCAGGGCGTTACTGATATGGATTACGACAATGTACACCGCCTGATTGACTCAGTAAATATTACTAAAGCCAATATTTACGCTAAACTCAACGTTGATAAAAAGAAGTGATTCACAACAACCCGCTTTCTTTTAAATAAAAATGTGGGCACCTTACAAAAAAGGATTTAAAGCATACCTGCAATTAGAGAAATCGCTTTCCGATAATTCTACAGACGCTTATTTACGCGACCTGGATAAACTGGTGCAATTTCTCGAAATAAAAAATATACAAAAAATCCTGCAGCCATCACGCTGCAGGATTTGCAATTTTTTATACAATGGATTGGCGAGCTGGAAATGACTGCCACTTCGCAAGCCCGCATTATTTCGGGCATCCGCGCTTTTTACAAGTATTGTATTTTAGAAGATATGGTTGCGGAAGATCCCACTCTTTTGCTGGAAGCACCTAAAACCAAAAGGGCCCTGCCCGATGTGCTAAGTTTTTCTGAAATAGAAATCATCATCGGACAGATCGACCTTAGCAAGCCCGAAGGTGGTCGCAACAAGGCGATACTTGAAACACTGTATAGCTGCGGCCTGCGTGTGAGCGAAGTGGTCAACTTACGCATTTCACAACTTTATCTCGATGTAGGCTATATCAGGGTAACCGGCAAAGGCGATAAAGAGCGATTGGTTCCCATTGGCGATGCCGCTACCAAATACATTAATATTTACCGCCAAAACATCCGTAATCACGTTGCGGTAAAGACGGGCAATGAAGACATCCTGTTTTTAAACAAGCGGGGGCAAAAGCTTACCCGTGTTATGATATTTTTAATTATCAAAGACCTGGTACAAAAAGCGGGTATTAATAAAACAGTATCGCCGCATACTTTCCGCCATTCATTTGCCACCCATTTAATAGAAGGCGGGGCTAACCTGCGTGCCGTACAGGAAATGCTGGGGCACGAAAGCATCACTACCACTGAGATCTATACACATCTTGACAAAGAGTTTTTACGTAAAACACTGGAACAATTCCATCCTTCTTTCCGCTGATTTTTTTGTGAAAGGGTTAACTTTTTACAGCATTGTACGTTGTACTGTAGCGTGTAGCTCAATGATATTTGCTACATTTATCAAGTCAAAATAAAAAACAAACCACACATGAAGAAGATTGTATTATCTGTTGCATTGTTATGCGCACTCTCTTACGCCAATGCCCAGATAAAAATGCCCGCACCGAGCCCGGCTCAAACTGTTAAACAGGAATTTGGATTATCCAATGTTGAGCTATCTTATAGTCGCCCTGTAAAAAAGGCCGGAAAATATTTGGCGACCTGGTTCCCTACAATGCAGTTTGGCGTACCGGGGCCAACGGCGCTACCACTCTTACTTTTGGAGATAATGTAATTATAGGGGGCAAAGAAATCGCTGCTGGCAAATATGGTTTATTAAGTATTCCCGGGGCAACCAGCTGGACGCTGATCATTACCAAACAAACCGACGTCACCAGTCCTTCTGCTTACAAACAGGAAGAAGATGTGGTGAGAGTAACAGCCAAAGTAAAACCTTTAACTACAGGTGTAGAAAACTTTAGCATCCAGTTTGACAATATTCAATCTGAAAGCTGCGACCTGATCATTAGCTGGGACAAGTCGATGGTAAGCCTGCCTATTAAAACCAACGTAAATGACAGGATCATGGCTTCTATCGAAGAGTCGATGAAATCAGATAAGCCCGCTTATTTTCAGTCAGCTTTCTATTACCTGGAAAACGGCAAAGATTTGAAGCAAGCCGAAGAATGGTTTAGCAAAGCCGTTGAGGCGCAACCCAATGCTTTCTGGATACGTTATCAACAGGCACGCACATTAGCCAAACTGGGCAAAAAAGCACAGGCGAAGGAAGCTGCATTAAAGTCTAAAGAACTGGCTGCCGCTGCCAAAAACCAGGATTACGTGACATTAAACAATAAACTGATCAGTTCCATAAAATAGCTCCTTTTATGAAAAAGGCCTCTTGCTGTGCGCATTTATTATCTGCTCTATTCTTGTACAGGCTCAAAAAGCGTATACGATCAGGTTTAACCCGGAAAATGGTAGCCGGTATGGCGTGGCCTTGGTTAGCAAAACCAAAATGATCCAAAACGTAATGGACCAGAATGTGGAGATGAATATGGACTATGACTTCAACAGCACCTTTCATGTATCTGCAGATGGCGAGAACAAAAAGCTAAAGCTCGTGTACGATCAATTCAACATGAATATGCAGATCATGGGAGAGCAGATAAAAATGAGCAGTGAGGACACGACCAACGAGGCCAGTGCTGCGTTCAGAGCCTTAAAAGGGCAAAGTTTAGTTCTTTTAATGGATCCGTATGGAAAAGTAGTGAAGATAGAGGGTGTCGAGGAAATGCTCGGCAAAGTAGGTGATTTGAAAGAACAGCAAGAAGCCATGAAGGGTGTAGTGGGAGAAGATGCCTTAAAAAACATGATTGAGCAATCTTTTGGCTTTTACCCTAACAACCCGGTTAAAGTAGGCGAGTCCTGGTCAACCGAAATGAGCTTAAAGCAGCCCTACACCATTAAGGGGTCGGCCAACTACACGTTAGTAAAAGTAGAAGGCAAAAAAGCCTATATCGACTTTACGGGAAAACTAACCACCGATAGCAACGCATCTATACAGACAAATGGCATGGATGTGGTTTTGCCATTGAAGGATCATTCAGTGGCAGCACCGAGGTAGATATTGATACAGGTATGCCGCTCCTGTCCTCCATACAGCAAAAGATGAAAGGGAATATAGAAGCCGGGGGACAAAAGGTACCGATGGCCGTAAACGCTGACATTACAATGACTACTGTTAAAAAACCATAGTCATTATAACCCGTATAAAAAATGGGCTTCGATAAACGAAGCCCATTTTTTATTATACGTGTAGGAAATATTGCTCCCCAACCACTTATTTCTTTAATTGAAAAGTCTCTAAAAATTTAGTATTGAAGTTGCCATTGATGAAATCTTCATTCTTCATTAATTGCAGGTGAAAAGGAATTGTAGTTTTCACCCCTTCGATTACATACTCACTTAAGGCCCTGTACATCGTATCAATAGCTTCCTTCCTCGTACGCGCTACTGTGATCAGCTTACCGATCATCGAATCATAATAAGGGGATATCGTATACCCTGCGTAAACGTGACTATCAACCCTCACCCCATGACCGCCTGGCACATGCAGGTTGGTAATTTTACCGGGAGAAGGTCGGAAGTCGTTAAATGGATCTTCTGCATTAATACGGCACTCAATGCTATGCATGTGAGGGAAATAGTCATTACCTGATATTTTTTCACCCATAGCGATTTTGATTTGTTCTTTGATCAAATCAAAATTGATCACTTCTTCTGTTACGCAATGCTCTACCTGTATACGGGTATTCATTTCCATAAAGTAGAAATTGCGATGCTTATCTACCAGGAATTCGATCGTACCTACGCTTTCATAGCCGATAGCAGATGCCGCTTTTTTGGCAGCCTCACCCATAGCAGCACGTAATTCATCGGTCATAAAAGGAGAAGGAGACTCTTCTACCAATTTCTGGTGGCGTCGTTGAATAGAGCAATCCCGCTCACTCATATGACATACATTGCCAAACTGATCTCCTGCAACCTGTATTTCTATATGGCGGGGCTCTTCAACAAACTTCTCCATATAAATACCGTCGTTCTTAAAGGAAGCAGCAGCCTCCATTTTCGCAGTATCATAGGCTTTTTCCATTTCGCTCTCTTCCCAAACGATGCGCATACCTTTACCACCACCACCGCAGTTGCTTTTAAGATTACTGGGTAACCTACTACTTTAGCCAGCTCTTTTGCTTCTTCGATGCTCTCCAGCAAACCTTCTCCACCTGGCACAACCGGTACGCCGGCTTTGATCATGGTTTCTTTGGCCGTAATTTTATCACCCATTTTATTGATCATATCTGCAGTGGGACCAATAAACTTGATATTGCTTTTATTACAGATATCAGCAAACTTTGCATTTTCAGCAAGGAATCCGTATCCCGGATGTACTGCATCGGCATTGGTTATTTCGATAGCAGCCATGATATTAGGGATATTCAAATAAGACTCTGAACTGGCCGGGCGACCAATGCACACCGCTTCATCCGCAAATTTTACGTGCAGGCTTTCACTATCGGCCGTAGAGTATACCGCAACCGTTTTAATACCCATCTCACGACAGGTTCTTATGATGCGCAAAGCAATCTCACCCCTGTTGGCTATTAATATCTTTTTAAACATAATTTTTTAATGTGCTAATATGGTAATGTGCTAATACGATAATGAACATCACACATCTATTTATATAAAAAAACTAAGAATATAACTAAAAGGATTTTTCTTTTTTAGAAGTCGACAAAATCTTGTTTAAAATTTTACTGATCTCTTCTAATTTAATGAGTAAGTCAGATGTGGAAGGATATTCCTTTGAATAATCATATAATGTGAGCCAATATTGTGTTTCATCTGCTTCCTTGGCAGATATCTTAATTTTATGGATGAAGTCCGCTTTACTTTCACAATTTTGGGCCTCAAATGCATTTGCCCCAATAGAAGTTCCCGACCTGAATAATTGCTTACTAATTGCAAATTTCTTACTATCATCTAATCTGCTACAGTAATCAATAATTAAAAGAGAGAACTCGAAACTTAATTTTAAGATCGGATTTTTCTCTATAAGGTCTTTTTGCATAAACCAATTTTATGATTAGCATATTAGCAAATCAGCTTACTATCACATTATTACGCCGTTTCCACTTCAAACAAAGGCTGATCAAACTCAACCGGTGAAGCATCGTCTACTAATATTTTCACGATCCTTCCACTTATTTCGCTTTCGATTTCGTTAAACAATTTCATTGCCTCAATTACGCACACTACTTTCCCTGGAGTAATAATATCTCCTTCTTCTACGAAGTTAGCTTTATCGGGCGAGGGTCTGCGATAGAAAGTACCTATCATGGGGCTTTTAACAATGATATTGTTGTTAGAGGGCTCCGCTTTTGCTTTCTCGGCAGAAGCAGCTGCAGCCGGGGTTTGCGGCGCTGTGATTTGTGCAGGCGCTACCGGAACCGGTAAACCCTGAACAGGAAAAGGAGGCGCTGATACCACCTGGGTAATCGCTTCTTCTTTCTGCTTGATCGTTAATTTAAAATCTTTCTGCTCTATATTTAATTCTCCGATATTAGATTTATTGACCATCTTGATCAATTCCTGAATTTGCCTGAAGTCCATACTTTTCAATTTGACAGCTTTGGGGTTAATACAATTTTTTCTGTAACAGCGTTCGACACGAACATCTAAGGTAAGTAAATCAATAAGATTAAACCGTAGATTTCTCCTAATTTTTGGCACAGCAGCGCCAAAATTAAAAATGGCCCTCAACCTGTATCGATCAGAGCCATTCTTTAATATACTTACAATTATTCTTTTACTCGTTCTACGTACTCGCCGGTTTTCGTATTCACTCTTATCAGCTCTCCTTCATTTACAAACAAAGGCACGCTCACCGTAGCACCAGTTTCAACTGTTGCAGGTTTTAAAGTACGCGTAGCAGTATCTCCCTTCAAACCAGGTTCTGTGTAAGTTACTAACATTACAATTTTGTCGGGTAATTCAACACTTACAGGCTGCTCAGTTTCAGTATTAATGGCAATCGAAACCTCCTGGCCTTCTTTCAGGAACTGCGGCGCATCAATTAAATTTTCTGCCACGCTCATCTGCTCGAAAGTGGTATTATCCATAAAGTTGTAGCCGGTTTCGTCCTGGTAAAGATATTGGTATTCTCTTTTTCCACTCTTACAGGATATATATTATCTCCGGAGTTCCAGGTTTTTTCAATAGTTCTGCTATTGTCTACACCTTTAAGCTTTGCCCAAACCTTTGCTGCTGCACGGGCTGTTTTGTTTTCTCCAAACTCAACTACCGAGTAGAGGCTACCGTCCAGTTTGAGGATCATGCCACGGCTGATATCTGCAGTATTTGCCATTGTATTTTTTTAGGGCGCAAATATAGCATTTTTCAATACCCCGCTATAAATAATCCGGTTTAATATAAATATCAAGAAAGCAAAAAGACGCTTGGACATCATATTAAAATTATTATTATTTATATATTTTCTACCGATTATCCAATTTTTGTAGAATTATTGTTATGTTTACAATTAATTAGTATTTATTTAATATGATTATTAGCATTAGAAAAGCCAAAAACAAAGTAACAAATGCTAAAAAACATCAAATTATTTTTAAATACCATGCGAATTTCGATTTAAACATTTTTTTAAACTTTAAACTAAAGTAAATGAAAGGAAAACTTCTTTTAGCAACCAAAGCTCTTTTCATCTCAACTGCAATTTTTGCACAAACAGAACCCGTAACTGAAGAACCCAAAGGCGAATTACAAATCAATGGGTCGGTAGATGCTTATTATCGTTACAATTTTGCCAATGCCAAGTCAACAGGCATATTTAACAACAAGACCAGTTTCACCAATTCTCAAAATTCTATCGAACTAGGCATGGCTTCCTTAAAAGCCAGTTATACCAAAGGAAAAGCTGGCGTGGTGGTTGACCTGGGCTTCGGAACAAGAGCCACGGAGTTTTCCTATGTAGAATCGGGTATATTACAAGCGATCAAACAAGCTTATGTCACTTACAACCCGACAGATAATATCAGAATTTCAGCAGGTAAATGGGGAACCCACTTAGGCTACGAGGTATTAGATCCGCAACTCAACCGCAACTATAGCATGAGCTATATGTTTTCTTATGGACCATTTTCTCATACCGGGTTGAAAGCTGACTTTACGCTAGGCAGCGGTTTTGGGTTAATGGCAGGAGTTGCCAATCCGACCGATTTCTTGTCCGCTTCTTTTGCCAAAAAGAACGTAATCGCACAATTCAGCAAAACATCAGAAAAGGTGAATGCATTTTTAAATTATGTGGGAGGCAAAGACACAGCGGGTAATAATATTAACCAAATAGGCCTTACTGCAACAGCAAAGGTAAACGATGTTTTTTCGCTTGGATATGATGGAACTGTAAAAATGGTTGACCCCATAGGTGGGGGTTCGGGCAAATGGTGGGGATCTGCCTTATATGTTAATGTAGACCCAACCGAAAAATTTGGTATTACATTAAGAGGTGAATATTTTGATGACAAGGATAAAGGTTTGGTTTTGGAACCTATGGAGATGTAAATCCCGTGGGAACTTCGATAACACAGGCTACGTTGTCATTCAATATCAAACCGGTTAGCGGACTGGCTATTATTCCTGAATTCAGGATTGACAGCGCCAAAGACCCTATCTTCAAGAAAAATGATGGTAGCGATACCAAAAGTGCCGCGTCCTTCCTGGTGGCTGCGGTATACTCTTTTTAGTACTTTGTTTTACACTGCTTATAGAAAAAACCTCCTGCTCGCGGGAGGTTTTCCTTTTTATACTTCGATAGCGCAGTTGATCCACTCGCCATCAAATGTGGCGTTATATTTTTATAGAAGTTGATGGCCGGCTCGTTCCAATCCAACACCTGCCAGCATATTCGCCGGAGACCTTTTTACGCGCCTCTGCAATTAACGCTTCAACTAATAGCTTCCCTATTCCCTTTCCCCTCATCTCCTCGGTAACCAATATATCCTCCAGGTACATCGCCTGCCCTTTCCAGGTAGAAAACCTGATATAATACAAAGCAAACGCTTCAATCTTCCCCTGATCTTCGGCCACAAAGCCCCACCAAACAGGATTTACCCCAAAGCCACTTTCTGAAAAGTGCTCTAAACTAACCGTAACTGCCGCCGGGGCTTTTTCATAATCAGCCAGTTCTTTTACTAACTCTAAGATCCGCGGACAATCCTGCCGTTCTGCAGGCCTTATATGTATGTTGGATGACAAGTAATGAGTAATCAGTAATAAATAATGAGTATCGAGCTTAAAAAATGAAGCTTCGAATATTAATATGCCCAGTCTATAAGAGTAGCTCCCCAGGTAAAGCCACCGCCGAAGGCAGCCAATACCAGTTTATCGCCTTTCTTTAGCTTGCTTTCCCATTCCCACAGACAAAGAGGTATAGTGGCGGCTGTAGTATTTCCAAATTTCTGAATATTGATCATCACTTTTTCTTTAGGCAAACCAATACGATTAGCTGTTGCATCAATAATCCGTAAGTTCGCCTGGTGCGGAACCAACCAGGCTATATCATCACCTGTTAATCCGTTTCGCTCCAAAAGCTCTGCGCTCACATCAGCCATTCCCTTTACAGCAAACTTAAACACAGTTTGCCCCTCCTGGTAAGCATAATGCTCCCGGTTCGCTACTGTTTCTGCACTTGCAGGATAAGCACTGCCACCGGCCTTCATTCTTAAATACTGAGCTCCGGCCCCATCACTCTTTAAAAGACTATCTTTTATTCCCATGCCGTCTTCGTTAGGCTCCAAAAGAGCTGCACCCGCGCCATCCCCGAAAATAATGCAGGTGGTTCTGTCTGTATAATCTACAATGGCACTCATTTTATCAGCGCCTACTACGATCACTTTTTTATATCGACCGCTTTCGATAAAGGCAGCTCCTTGCGTAAGGGCATATAAAAAGCCTGAACATGCGGCAGAAACATCATACCCGAAAGCGTTAATTGCGCCTACTTTGTGGGCAACAATATTCGCAGTTGCCGGGAACACCATATCGGGTGTAACCGTAGCAACAATAATACAGTCTACTTCTTTAGCATCAATACCTCGCTTCTCCAGCAATCCATTTACAGCAGGCACAATCATTTCACTCACCCCTTTCCCTTCGCCCTTCAGTATTCGTCTTTCTTCAATACCAGTGCGGGTACGTATCCACTCATCGTTGGTATCCACTATTTTTTCAAGATCGAAATTCGTTAGTTTATCCTCAGGAACATAGCCATTAACTGCCGTGATTGCCGCTGTAATTTTGTTCGCCATTGCTTTCTTAAAAATATTTTCCCGAAGAACCCCTTCGGGGACGCCAAAGGTAGTGGAATTTATGATTTGTGAATTGCCTGCCCCAGGCAAGTTTCTGATTTTGGAGCCGATGGCTCCGTGTTTGTAGCAATGTTATTTCCCATCCGCCGGAACGGGTTGGCTCCCGCTTAATAAAACATTGCCTTTCCTGCTAATTTATGATTTAGAATTTGCGATTTAGAATTTCATATTGATATTTGACAAATGATCAGCTATTTAAAAGGAACATTTGCCCATATTACACCTTCTACAGTTATTGTAGATATTGGCGGATTAGGGTATGAGGTTAATATCAGCCTGAATACCTACTCGAAAATCCAGAACCTGGAAAAGGGACTGCTATTCACCCATGTTATTATAAAAGAAGATGCGCACCTGCTTTACGGGTTTGGCGACAACCAGGAAAAAGATATATTTTTATTACTAATAAGTGTATCGGGAATTGGAGCGAATACCGCAAGACTGATCCTTTCCTATATGAAACCTGAGGAAGTTAGTTCGGCTATTTTACATGAAGACAGTAAAGCGCTGGAAAGAATAAAAGGGATCGGCAAGAAAACGGCCGAAAGAGCTGTTTTGGAATTAAAAGATAAAATAGGCAAACAACATACTGACATTGTAGTTACTCCTGGCAAATCTGTTGCCCCTTCTATAAAACAAGATGCGCTTGAAGCATTGCTGGCCCTGGGGATCAACCGTCAGCAGGCAGATCAAAACCTCTCCAAACTCCTGCAGGCAGAACCAGAACTTGCATTGGAAGACCTGATTAAGAGGGTGTTAAAGGGATTGTAGCGGGATGCGAAATACCAGATATCAGATGATAGATACTGGATAATGGATACCCAACAACAAACGTTGAATGTAGATTATAGGATGATAATAATTTCGCGTGCGGTCTATTGACTATCGACTACTCAACCATTCACCTTACTTACGCTTAAAATCCCCGCGTTTCCAGGCATTAATGAATTCTGCCCAGGCGGCCGGGCTAAATATATTCATCGGAGGTACCTGCCCCTGGTAACGGGCCCGTTGAAATACGTTATTCAGCTGGCGGTTGGTCATTTCCCTTCCATCCTGTGGTAATTTTGCCAAATAGGCTCTTCTGGCCTCAGGAGTATTGGCTTTCCTTAATATTTCCAATTCATCTTCAGCAACAGATATATTCACAAAATCTCTGGCAAACTGCTCTGGTGTAGGGCGGGGTCTTATAATAGCCACCGGTAGAAATGCGGTATCCTGCACCAATGTTTTCACAATACTGTACTGGCTTCCTTTTAATGTGTCGGGAACATGAACCGATCCGGGCAAAAAGCTAACGTGCGAAAATTCGATCACATCGCCTTTTAGTACAGCAATGGAAAACACGCCTTCATTATTGGTAATGGTGCCTCGTTTGGTGCCCTTTACAGTTACACTCACAGCAGGAATGGCCTCCAGGCTATCAGCAGTCATAATCACCCCAAAAAGCTGAACCACGGAATCACGGGCTTTTTCGAATTGCGCGTTTACCGCAATTGCCCCCATCAAAAAGCTAACTAAAAACAATATCTTCTTCACTGCGCCAAAATTAAGTACATGATTTTTAATAAAGACAACAATTTGGGCCTGGAGGTGTTTAACTTTGGCATTTACATTTGAATTTAACATAAGCTTTAATAATGACGAAGGAAAAAGTATTGCATGCGTTAAGAACAGTATACCATATTGGCAATGAAAAAGATATTGTTAGCGCGGGTATTGTGCAGGATCTGAATATCGAAAAATATTACATTTCATTCAGCCTTATTGTAGACACTAACGATGCTGATATGAGGCTAAAGCTCAAGAGTGAAGCTATAAAAGCGATAAAGGAGCAGGTAAATAAGGATGCGATCATTAAAGTAGCTTTTCAAAATAAGCCTGTGGCCGAAACAACTTATGAGCAGGATCAAAACGCACCTCTTGCGGGCGTAAAAAAGTAATAGCGGTTATAAGTGGTAAAGGTGGGGTTGGCAAAAGCACCGTATCTGCTAACCTGGCGCTGGCATTGGCCGAATCAGGCGCCAAAGTGGGCCTGATGGATGCAGATATTTATGGCCCCAGTGTGCCTATTATGTTTGGTGTGCGTGGCGAGCGCCCTTTAATGAAAGAGGTGAATGGCAAAGGAGTGATTGTACCGTTAGAACGTTTTGGAATAAGGCTGCTGAGCATTGGGTTGCTGGTAGACGAGAGCAAAGCCGTTGTATGGCGCGGACCGATGGCTAGTAGCGCTATCCGCCAATTTGTTACCGATGTGGATTGGGGCGAACTGGACTATCTCATTGTAGATATGCCGCCCGGTACAGGGGATATACACCTGACCCTATTACAATTAATTAAGGTTTCGGGCGTTGTAATTGTAAGTACACCACAGGACGTAGCTTTGGCAGATGCTAAAAAAGGGATTGCCATGTTTGGTCAGGCACAGCTCAATGCCCGCATACTCGGGCTTGTTGAAAACATGAGCTATTTCACGCCAGCGGAATTACCGGATAATAAGTATTATATTTTTTGGAAAACAGGGCGCACAAAAACTAGCAGAGCAATACGAACTACCTTTCCTGGGAGAAATACCATTGGTACAAAGTATTCGTGAGGGTGGAGATATTGGCATTCCGGTAATGGTGAGTGATGATGAGCTAAGTAAAAAAGCGTTCAGAGACCTGGCAAAAGAAGTAGAGCAAAGAGCAACAAAATCATAGATTCAATACACAATTTAATAATGGAAGAGGCTCCGCATGCAAATGTATGTGGGGTCTTTTTGTTTTAAGCAAAGAGGGCTTTATCTACGCATACCTACCTTTTCATAAAGAACATTGTGTGCCTGCTATTTTGTCTTTAGTACAAAACTCAGTCCGGCTGTACGTGAAGAAATATCTACGGCTGGCTTTACTCCAAATGAAAGATTATCCGATACATCAAAACCGCTTAAATGAGCATCAGCAGTGGCCTCTATAATATTCAGCCCCCAGGCAATTAAAAAATACAAACCCGAATAAACCATATTTTTCCGGGAGTCATCCCGGATAGTTCTTAGGGTTTCAAGCCCCTGCCCTTCTCGCAGATATAACTTTACCGTCCGGTCTAATGCAAAGTAGCCGGTTGAGTCTTTGGGATCAACACTGCTTTTCATCAGATAATCTCCCACTCTGACACCTGAACGAAATTTTTTGTACCAGTTTAAATTGTAAGCAAATAAACCACCGGTAACTCCCAATGCTCCATATACGATCGGCACTTTCCATATTTTGCGATTATATACCTGACCCCAACCGGGTAGTAAAGCAGAACGAATGGCGGCTTTTCCGGGTATGCGCTTTTTCTGGCTATATAGGTGCTATCAGCGGGTTGAGCGATTAGCAAATGCTGAGATACGAGCAGTAATGTTACCAATACAGCAACTAGTTTTGTTTTTGAATACATCTGACAAATAAACTATACAATTATTTTAAAGCAAGTTAAAATAGTACAGGTTTTCTACTTTTAACATTATAGCATCATAACATAAAAAAACGCCCTACAAAGTAGCGCGTTTAACATCTTACTATATATTCTTTTACAAGCCCAGTACCTCTTTCATCGTAAAGGTCCCCTTTTTATCTTTCAAAAATTCGGCAGCCACCACAGCTCCGAGCGCAAATCCTTTACGGCTATGCGCTGAATGCGTAATAGTAATATCATCTATTTCGGAAGTATACCGGATGGTATGTGTGCCGGGATCTGGATCAATACGTTTGCTTACAATTAATAATTCGTCCGATTGAGGCGCTACATCATTCACCCATTTCGTCATAGCCTGGTAAGTCTCCATAACGCCTTCTGCAAGCGTTATCGCTGTTCCGCTTGGCGCATCTCTTTTTGGGTATGGTGAATTTCCTCCAGGGATACATGATACTCCTTATGCGGGTGCATTAATGCAGCCAGCTTTTTATTCAGCTCAAAAAACAGGTTCACCCCCACACTAAAATTGCTGGCATAAATAAAGGCCCCATTTTTATCAATAATTAATTGCTCTACCTCCCTTATCTTATCCAGCCAGCCGGTAGACCCGCTTATAACAGGTACGCCGAGTTCAATTAGTTTCAGGATATTTTCATAAGCCGTATGTGGTCCTGTAAATTCAATGGCCACATCCGCTTTCGCTATATTCTCCTGGTTAAAATCTGCGATATTGGCCTCATCTATTTTCAAAACCACCTCATGGCCTCTTTCCAATGCAATGGCTTCAATAGCTTTACCCATTTTACCATATCCAATCAATGCGATCTTCATAATTTCAATTAATATTTTTTAGCTGCTTATTTAACCTTCAGCACTAAGCTGAAACCTGTGGTACCCGCCATTTCACTGTAGCCAGGCTGCACTTTAAACGAAAGATCAGGAGAAACATCAAAACTGCTCAAATGGGCGCCTACCGTAGCTTCTACCACATTTAAGCCCCAGGCTATCAGAAAGTAGATTGCCGAGTAGTCTACGTTTTTTCTAAAGTAATCCCTGTTGGTTCTCAGGTATTCAGGCTGAACGCCCTGGCTTCCGTCAAAAAAACACGCCGGATGCTTTCATACACTTTATTATAGGCGGCACTGCCTAATGTATCGGTTCCATTTTGAATGTTAATGGCTACCCTGTAAGCATATTTAGTACGATTGTACCAGGTAATATTGTTGACAAAGATGCCTCCCGTAATACCCAGCGCCGCATATATAACAGGTACTTTAAAATACCAGTTCTTTTTGTTATAGATCTGCCCCCAGCCTGGTAAAATAGCAGACCTTAATGCTGCCACCCTGGGAATGCGGGCGTTGGGATCTTTGAGCTTTGCACTGTCCGTTTCTTTAAAAGCCGGATTTTTAATAGTAGGCTTCACAACTGTATCCCGCGCCGCCAGTAACTGACGCGCAACAGTCGTATCCACTGTTTGTGCCTGAGCTGCGCCCAGGTGCAATAAAGTGCAGAATAAAGCAGAAAGAAAAAGTTTTGTAACTATGCGCATGGTGCAAATAAAATACAGATTAATCTATTGCCACGTTAAAGTTAGTCGATAGACACGTTAAAGTTTTGCAACAGCTTATTGAGCTCTTCTACCGAGTAATAATCAAAAGTAATCTGTCCGTTTCCTTTCGAGCTATGCTTGAGCTTTACACGGGTATCAAATTGAGTAGCCAATTTGTCTTCAATACGTTGAAATGGTGAGGACAGGCTGCTCTTCGCCGTTTTTTTAGCCGCCCCGCCTTCTTTATAAAGGTTTCTAACCAGCTCTTCGGTTTGTCTTACAGACAATCCTTTATCTTTTATTTCCTTAAAAATAAATAGCTGCCTGTCTACCGTATCTACATTGATCAATGCGCGCGCATGTCCCATCGAAATAACACTGCTTCTCACTGCCAGTTGAATATCGGGTGGCAACTTTAATAACCTGATAAAATTGGCGACCGTGCTCCTGTCTTTACCCATTCTCTCTGCCACCTGATCCTGTGTATACTCCAGCTCATCCATCATGCGTTTGTAGCTCAACGCTACTTCCACTGCGTTCAGATCTTCCCGCTGTAAGTTTTCCAGCAAAGCCAGTTCCAGCAGCTCCGCGTCATTCGCCTGCCTGATATAGGCGGGCACTTCTTTTAGTCCTGCTATTTTTGAAGCGCGCAACCTACGCTCGCCTGCAATCAGCCGGTATTTGCCGTTTGCCATTTTGGAAACGGTAAGCGGCTGTATAATATCATGTATTTTGATGGATTGAGCTAATTCCTGTAAAGCCTGCTCATCAAAATCAGTACGCGGTTGTTTAGGGTTGGTCTCAATATCTGTAAGAGGAATCTTAGAAATATTGGTAGCCGCTTCTACCACTGTTTTTTTTAAGTCGCCGGTACCACTCTTTAACTCCGCATCAATGCTGCCTAAAAGCGAGCGGATTCCTTTCCCCAATGCGTCTTTATTAGATTTTGTGTAGCCATTTTTTGTTAATTAGTTTACTGGTTAATTGGTTTACTGGTTACCGCCGGACTTGTAAACTAGTCAACAAGTCAACCGATCAACCATAAACTACTCCAGTATCTTTTCTTCGTTTGGAATTCTCGTAAGATTATTCTTCTGTAAAATCTCTTTTGCCAGATTCAGATAGTTTACCGAACCCTTGCTGTTACCATCATACAATATTACCGGTTTACCGAAGCTTGGGGCTTCGCTCAGTTTGGAATTACGGTGAATAATGGTACTGAATACCAGCTCATCAAAATGACGGCGCACTTCGTTCACTACCTGGTTGCATAATCGAAGACGTGCATCGTACATCGTCATCAGAATTCCTTCAATTTTCAGATCCATATTGAGGCGACTCTGTACTATCTTGATCGTATTCAGCAACTTTCCCAATCCCTCTAATGCAAAAATTCACACTGTACCGGCACCACTACCGACTGAGCAGCCGTTAAGGCATTTACGGTGATCAGTCCCAGGAAGGAGAACAATCGATCACGATAAAATCATACTGATCTTGTACGGCTCCCAGAATTTCCTTCAGTACTGTTTCCCTGTTGGGATAATTGATCATTTCTATTTCTGCACCTACCAGGTCAATATGAGAAGGTATCAGGTCCAGGTTAGGAATATCGCTTTTCAGTATAACGTTTTGGGCAGGGGTTTGATTCGCCATACAGTCGTACAGGCTCTGCGTTATATTTTGCAGATCAAATCCTACACCCGTGGTGCTATTTGCCTGTGGATCAGCATCTACCAACAATGTTCTATATTCCAGCACTGCAAAACTGGCAGCCAGGTTTATAGCCGTTGTGGTTTTACCTACACCACCTTTTTGGTTTGCAACTCCAATTATTTTTGCCATAATTTTTTACCCACGATTAAAGATGATTAAGATGAAAAAACTCGTAAATCGCGGCGAAACGCAAATGTAAAGTTTTTGGGGCAACTGTTTATTAGATTGTATGCTTCCGCCGATAGTTCTTGGCTAATATTTAAAGGGATTTTTGTCTTAAAACGTCAACCAATATGCAATTCCTTAGTTTTGATAACAAAATAATATAATATGCGCAATGGGCCTTTTTGGTGGATACTGATCGTAGCAATGGTATTGATCGACCTGTACGTATTTTTTCTATCCGATCTCTGTTTATATCCGGTACCAAAAGCAGGGCCGTTTTCACTGTAGCTTATTGGGCATTTTCAGCAATCGCACTCGTTTTATTAATATTCGTGTTACCCTATTTCCAGGCCAGCGAACAACACAAAGCGCTGCGAAGTATACTTTTTGTGCTTGTATTTGCGCTATTCCTGGGTAAACTGATCGGGGCACTGTTCTTCTTTATAGATGATCTGCGCCGCGCCGTGCAATGGATCGCCGGGAAAATATTCTCGCCCAATAACGAAATAAGCGAGATTGCAGGTACTACGGGTGATCGCATATCCCGCTCCTCTTTTTTAACCTGGCTGCATTATTTCAGGAGGCACTATGTTTGCCTCGTTTATCTATGGGTTAAACAATAAATATAATTACCAGGTAAAAAATGTAAAAATCCCCTTTGTCAACTTACCGGCGGCTTTTAAAGGTTTTAAGATTGTACATATTTCTGACATCCATACAGGCAGCTTTACCAATCTAAATGCCGTAAATAAAGGTATAGACCTGATTTTAAGCCAAAACCCTGACCTGATACTATTTACCGGGGACCTGGTTAATAACAAAAGCGACGAAGTGGGCGAATACCAGAAAATATTTAGTCGCCTTAAAGCGCCCATGGGTGTTTACTCGGTACTAGGCAATCATGATTACGGAGATTACGTGAATTGGAAAACACCGGCTGAAAAAGCAGCTAACCTGGAAAGTTTAAAGAAAATACATGCTGATATGGGTTGGCGACTGTTGCTGGATGAGCATCTGCCGCTGGAAAAAGACAGCGCCACGATAGGCCTGGTAGGCGTACAAAATATTAGCGGCCGGGGCAGCTTTCACAGCTATGGCAGCCTGGCTAAGGCGATGCAGGGAGCGGCTAATTATCCTTTTAAAATATTAATGAGCCATGATCCCTCGCATTGGGATACAGAAGTAAGCACCCGATACACCGATGTTGATCTTACCTTAAGCGGCCATACCCACGGAATGCAGTTCGGTGTGGAGATCCCGGGATTTAAATGGAGCCCCGTACAATACGTGTACAAGCATTGGGCGGGCCTATACGAACAGCAACAACAAAAACTATACGTAAACCGGGGATTTGGATTTATTGGCTACCCTGGCAGGGTGGGTATTCTACCTGAAATTACCGTGATAGAACTGGCGTAGGGAAGGACGAAAAAACTTACTTTTGTTTTTTAAACCTTCACCCTCTAAACTAAAAACAATGACCAAGCGTCTTTTTATCATTGCTGCAATAGCACTGTTCTCTACCTTTTCTGTAAATGCGCAGTTTCATATAGGTATAAAAGCAGGTGTAAATGCAGGAAAAATAGATGGTAAAAGCTTCAAAGAAGAATTCAACTATAGTTACCTCCTGGGTGGATTTGCTGAAATCGGCCTGGGCGATAAAGTAAGCATTAACCCTGAGGTATTGTTCTCACAAACTTCTGCTACTACCGATACCTCTTTTACCAATACTTTACCGAATTTCAAAAATGACCAGATAAAAGCCAAACTCAATTATTTATCGATTCCGATTTTGCTCAACCTGCGCGTTGTTGGTCCCATACATATTGAAGCCGGGCCGCAATTTGGCATACTCCTGAACAAAGACAAGAAATTGCTTGAGAATGGCCAGGATGCCTTCAAAAAGGGTGATTTTTCTATGGTAGGCGGCGCTGCCCTGCATTTCAGCGCATTCAGAGTAACCGCACGCTATGTTGTGGGACTAAGCAATGTAAGCCAGGTAGTCAACCAGGACCAATGGAAAAACCAGGCATTGCAGGTAAGTCTTGGCATTGCTTTTTAGCTTCTTGCTTAACACAGTACTGTCAGTTTTATAGCTGCTCATTTCGCCAGCGTATTTTTTCTGCGACAAGTTTTCGGTAATAGGTGGCATGGCATTAATATTGCCGCTTCATATACCCTTTCATATATTAGCTTAACCGCAATGGTTATAAAGCTGTTATATGACAGTTTGTCTCAAAAATAAATATTATGGATTTTAGCAAAGTGTTTTTGAAGCCTGAAGATGACATGGATTTTATGCCGATACTTCCGCTTAATGAGAACGAAACCGACGATAGCCAGGATATCATTCCTGATGAAATAGCCATTCTGCCCCTTAGAAATACTGTTTTATTTCCGGGAGTAGTATTACCCATTACTGTAGGACGCGATAAAAGCATACAGGCGGTAAACGACGCTTACAAAGGCGATAAACTTGTAGGCGTAGTGGCTCAAAAAGATTCAAATGTAGAAGAACCTGGAATTGATGACCTGGAAAAGATTGGTTCGATTGCCAAGATCATTAAACTGATCAAAATGCCCGATGGCGGCACCACTGTTATTATACAGGGAAGAAGCAAATTTTTTATTGAAGAAATAACTACTGAAGACCCCTACTTTAAAGCCAGAACCTCTAAAATTACAGAGAACGAGGTTCCTAAAGATGGTGATTTTGAAGCATATATTTCCAATATTAAAGACATTGCGACCAATATTATCCAGCAGTCGCCCAATCTACCCTCTGAAGCGACCTTGATCCTGAAAAATATTGAAAGCCCTGTTTTTTTGATCCACTTTGTAAGTAGCAATCTCAATACATCGATACTGGAAAAGCAAAAATTGCTGGAACTGACCGATATTAAGCAGCGCGCAGAAAACTTGATGGAATTGCTGCAAAAAGAACTGCAGTTCGTAGAGTTGAAAAATAAGGTAACCAATAAAACCCGCACAGAACTCGACAAGCAGCAACGTGACTATTTCCTTCAGCAGCAACTAAAAAGCATTAAGGAAGAACTAGGAGGCGACTCCAATTCCCAGGAAATAAAAGAAATGCAAAAAAGGCAGAGTTAAAGAAATGGCCTGCCACTGCAAAAAAGAAGCTTTTCAGAAAGGAATTGAAAAGCTGGAAAGGATGCATCCCAGTACGCCTGACTACTCAGTGGTATATAATCATGTAGACCTGATGCTAGACCTGCCCTGGGATGATTATACCGATGATCAATATGATCTGAAAAACGCCCAAAAGACCTTAGATAATGATCATTACGGCATGGCCAAGATCAAGGAAAGAATTTTGGAATACCTGGCTGTTTTGAAACTGAAAGGAGACATGAAAAGTCCCATACTTTGCTTTTTCGGCCCTCCCGGAATCGGAAAAACTTCTTTGGGTAAAAGTATTGCCAGCGCATTGGGACGTAAGTATATCCGTTTAAGCCTGGGTGGCTTACATGATGAAAGTGAAATACGCGGGCACCGTAAAACCTATATTGGCGCCATGCCCGGCCGTATCCTGCAATCGCTTCGCAAGGCCAAAAGCAGTAACCCGGTAATTGTATTAGATGAGATCGACAAAGTAGGTAATGATTTTCGTGGCGACCCCAGCAGTGCATTGCTCGAAGTGTTAGATCCGGAACAAAATAATACGTTCTACGATAATTACCTGGAGCTCGAATACGACCTGAGTAAAGTATTGTTTATTGCTACAGCCAACAATCTGCAAAATATACAGCCGGCTTTAAGAGACAGGTTAGAGATCATCAACCTGAGTGGCTATGCTATCGAAGAAAAAATAGAAATTGCCAAGCGCCACCTGGTGCCCAAGCAAAAAGAAATGCATGGTATACCCAAAAGCAGCTTTAAGATTGGCGATAAGGTATTGGAGCGCCTGATTGCTGATTATACCCGTGAGAGCGGCGTACGTGAGCTGGATAGAGTAATTGCCAGCATTATGCGTAACAGGGCTAAAAAAATAGCCATGGAAGAAGTGCTGAGTACATCTCTTTCGGCTGAAGAACTGCTGCAAATACTAGGGAAACCCAAATATAGCAGCGACCTGTACAAGGCTGTAAACTCACCTGGTGTGGCCGTGGGGCTGGCCTGGACCTATGTGGGAGGCGATATACTGTTTATTGAAGCCAGCCTGAGCGATGGAAAAGGAGACCTGAGCTTAACCGGGAACCTGGGCAACGTAATGAAAGAAAGTGCTACCACTGCCTTAAGTTACCTGAAATCCAACGCAGCCCAATACCATATTGATCCGACTATTTTCGGCAAAAAGAGTATACATATACACGTTCCGGAGGGAGCTACTCCTAAAGATGGCCCCAGTGCAGGTATTACCATGATGACCGCTATTGCGTCAGCACTTACCGGCAAAAAGTAAAACCCTTCCTGGCCATGACAGGCGAAATAACTTTACGAGGACAGGTACTACCGGTAGGCGGCATTAAAGAAAAGATACTGGCCGCTAAACGTGCCGGATTGAAAGAGATTATTCTCTGTGCACAGAACGAAAAGGATGTTACAGAAGTAGAAGCTTCGTTTATTAAAGGACTCAAATTTCATTATGTAGATAAGATGGAAGAAGTTTTATCCATAGCGTTACAGAACAAATAACACAAGAGCCGGCTACCAAGCCGGCTTTTTCTTGCGCTTTATCAAACTTTTTAAAACTGTCAGGCGGGTATAGCATTCTGAGATATACTCTTTACATTGCAACATAAGATTATAGATTATGAATGCAATGAGCCGCAGGGTTGTCTTTATTTGCTTATTATTCGTTTGGGTAGTTAATGCAAACAGCCAGCAATATTTATATAAGGACAAAAATCAACCGGTAGAAAAAAGGGTGGCTGATCTGTTGGCCCGTATGACGCCGGAAGAAAAATTCTGGCAACTCTTCATGATACCTGGCGACCTTGACGATACCGGACCTGATCAATACAAAAACGGGTTATTCGGGTTCCAGGTAAGCGCCAAGGCTAAAGGCGATGCGGCGGGTCAATTGCTTAGTTATAATACCCAGGAAGATGCCACTATGGTCATCAGGAAAATTAATAGCATTCAAAAATATTTTGTTGAACAAACCCGGCTGGGCATTCCTATTATTGCATTTGATGAAGCCCTGCATGGTTTGGTAAGAAGTCAGTCTACTGCTTTTCCACAAGCAATAGGTCTTGCAGCCACCTGGGACCGAGCCATAGTTCATCAGGTAGCGTCCGATATTGCCAACCAGGTAAAAGAAAGAGGTATCCGGCAAATACTGTCGCCAGTGGTAAACATTGCTTCAGATGTACGCTGGGGACGTACGGAAGAAACTTATGGCGAGGATCCTTATCTTACCAGTGCCATGGGCGTAGCTTTCATGAGCGCCTTTGAACAAAGAGGCATCATTACTACACCTAAACATTTTGTAGCCAATGTTGGCGACGGCGGCAGGGATAGTTATCCGATCCATTTCAATGAGCGCATGCTGAGCGAGATACATTTCCCTCCCTTTATTGATGCCATTAAAAAAGCGGGTGCCCGATCAATTATGACGGCTTACAACTCTCTGGATGGCACTGCAGCCTCAGCCAATCACTGGTTGCTGATAGATAAGCTTAAAAAAGAATGGGGGTTCAAGGGATTTGTCATTTCAGATGCTAATGCGGTAGGTGGTGAAGCAGTGCTACATTATACCGCCAAAGATTATGAAGAAAGTGGTGCACACGCCATCAACGGCGGACTGGATGTGATATTCCAAACCGATTACGAACACCATAAATTATTTATGCCGGCGTTTTTGAATGGCAAGATCAGCCAGGCCCGGATTGACGATGCGGTATCGCGGGTATTACGCGCCAAGTTTGAACTGGGATTATTTGAGCATCCATACGTCACCGAAACACCCAACAATATCCAATTACTTCAGCAAGGAAAGGCAACTGCTTTAGACGCTGCCAGAAAATCTTTCGTGTTACTGAAAAATGAACAGCAGGCATTACCCTTATCTAAAAAAACCAAAACCATAGCGCTTATCGGACCCGATGCCGTGGAAGCCAGGCTGGGCGGTTACGCGGGAGAAGGGTATAAAAAATAAACATGCTGGATGCATTTAAAGAAAAGCTGGGCAGCAACACCACAATATACTATGCAGAAGGTCCGGGACGACATGACAGCAGCTATAAAGTAATCCCAACAAAATTTTTATCCCACAATGGGAAACCGGGTCTTAATGCCGAATACTTTTCAGGCAGGGATATGATGATGAAGCCTGAATTAACAAGAACCGATCTTGCTATTGATTTTCTATGGACGCTTTATGCACCTGATGCAAAATTAAACCGGGATTTCTATGCCGTTCGCTGGACAGGAGATTTAAAAGCACCCCAAACAGGCAACTACAAAATAGGGATCGAAGGCAATGATGGCTATAAACTCTATATCAATGACAAGTTAGTAGTAGACCAATGGCAAAAGCTATCCTACCATACCAGCCTGAAAAATTACAGCTTTGAGGCCGGGAAAAAATACCGTATCAAAGTTGAGTTTTATGAAACCAATGGCAATGGAACCATTAAGCTGGTATGGAACGAAGGAAAGCCGGATAATAGCTCGCAAAAGATGAAAGACGCAGTTGCTGCAGCGCGTAAAGCGGACGTGGCCATTGTTGTGGCCGGTATTACTGAAGGCGAGTTCCTGGACCGGGCTATGCTAAGCCTGCCTGGTCAGCAGGAAGCATTAATACAGGCAGTAGCTGCTACTGGCAAGCCTGTTATTGTACTATTAGTAGGCGGCAGCGCCATTACGATGCAACAGTGGGCGGACAAAGTAAAGGCGATCGGGCATACCTGGTATGCAGGTGAGGAAGGAGGAAGAGCCATTGCTGATGTACTCTTTGGCGATTATAACCCGGCTGGCCGTTTACCTGTTACCTTCCCGGTACATGAGGCACAGCTTCCACTCGTGTATAATCACAAGCCTACTGGCCGGGGTGACGATTACAATAATCTTTCGGGACAACCGTTATTTCCATTTGGATTTGGGCTTAGCTACACACAATTTGAGTACAGCAACCTGGTGTTGGATAAAAAACAGATCGGCGCCTCTGACAGCATCTGCATACAACTCACGGTAAAAAATACGGGATCACGAGATGGTGATGAGGTGATTCAATTATACCTGCGCGATGAATTAGCTTCTGTAGCCCGTCCTGTAATGGAGTTAAAAAGCTTTCAGCGGATTCATTTAAAAGCGGGCCAAAGCCGGCAGCTATCATTTGTACTGGGACCAGAGCAACTATCAATGCTGGACAAGGATTTAAAACCTGTCATAGAACCTGGTTCATTCAGGATCATGGTCGGCGCTTCTTCGAAGGATATAAGACTGAGAGAAACATTTGAAGTAAAATAAACACCTGTTATATGATTCCTTTATTCCGAAACAGTTCTTAACACGGTACCCAGCTCTTTATGGTTGAGCCATCCGCTATATTGGAAAACTATTTCAAGTTTAGCGTTCAGAATTACCAAAGCCGGATAAGTAAGTTTACCATCAATGGTTGCCAGTGCAGTCGCCAATTCATGAACTCCGGTATTCCTGCCATTGGGCTTATATTTAAACCGGTGGTTATTCAATAAAATATCTTTCTTTTCTTCCGCATTCAGCTGAACAAAGTAATAGTCCTCGTTTAAAGTTCGGGCTACGGCTTCGTTTTTAAAAACGGTTGTCTTCATCGCATCACAATAACGGCACCAGTTAGTATAAACAAAAACTACTAAATGCCGCCGCGCCGTTTTTTGCAAGCCTTCAATTTCTTCAAATGAATGTGCTTTCAATTGAGCAAGGCAAAAGCCGGGAAGCAGAATGCTTCCCAAAACAATTGCCCATCGAACGATGTTATTTAGCCCTACCATTTTAATTCAATTTAAACCTCACTCCTAAAAATCCTCTTATCCCCTGGTTAGGCGCATACACATAAGCAGGATCAAACGTAAGGGCATAGGGATTATCAGGAGTAGGTACTACCTGCCCGTCATTATCAACACTACATTTTTATCGAAAGGGTCGCCCGATCTTGCTATAAGAAAAGGTGCATTTTTCGCTGGAGTCCAGTTTAGCAGGTTTTTACACCGGCATACAGTTCTACCTTTTTAAACCCATCGTAAGTGAATTGAATATTCTGAATACTCCACCACGGCGATTCAGGGCTTCTTGGATCTAAATCGCCCAGTAGCGGCAACCGCATAGGACTGTACACATTACCGGTATAATCTAAAGAAAGTTTCAGTGGTCTTATTTTATAGGAAACGGCCCATGTACCTGTGAATTTTTCTGTAAGCATCTGCTGCTGCGTTTGTCCGTTCTCGGTGAGCGTATTTTCCATTATGGTGCCCCCTATAATAAATTTTAGTCCATTAATAAAATTGATATCCGTATTCAGGCTAATCCCTTTACTAATGGCATGACCATTAAGATTGCCATAGATGATCTGGTTAACATTGGTTTCGTAATCTGGTACTATGCGATTGGTAAACCAGGTATAAAAGGCTGTTACATCCAAACCGATAAATGCGCCCGAACTAAAATGCATTTTTCTTACAAAATTCAGATTCGCATTATAGGATCTTTCAGGCTTCAGATCCCCTTCCACTATTACATCTCTTGCGCCGGTTAATGCCGCATGATCTTCAGTAAAAAGGTTCACTACCCTAAAGCCGGTGCCTGCATTCAGCCTTATAATGTTATTATCGTTCAACGACCATTTATAAGCCATCCTGGGGGTATAGATACTGCCGTGTATATTATTATGATCATAGCGAAAACCCAGCAGCAGCTTATGCTTTGCGGCAAGCGTTATTTCGTCCTGTAAAAAAACTCCCGGCAACCAGGTCTTCTCTGGTTGGTTCAAACCACCTGCATTGGCAGTACCAGGCGTATTATCATCGTAGTAAGTATACCTGAGCGCAGTGCCGGCCAACCAATCGTGCCGGCCCCATTTTTTGTCCCACACCAGCTGGCCGAAAGCAATTTTTTGATTGGCTATATAAGAAGTGGTACCATAGCGGCTATCCTGGTCATGATTGATCAATGAGAAAGAAAGAAATATTTTTTCATTAAAAGGAAGCTGGTAATTTCCCAGTATTTCCGCACGGTTGGTGTAAATACTTTCCCCGTAAATTTCATCCCCTCCCCGATAACGCTTGTCCCAGCGCATATCTCCGCCCCAGCGATCTTCATACATATATCTTCCTGCCAGACTAAAAAGCCGGCTCTCTTTTCTTTCAAAATTCCATTTTTGAAAAACAGAAATACGGTGCTGCAAAGTAACATCAGTGAAATCATCCTTATTCCGATCTATCCTGTTTTGAAAATTAAAATAATTGATACCCGTAAGTACGCTGGCCTTGCTGCCGGCATTTAAAGAAAACCCCAGGTCTGCATTGTACTCGCCCCAGGTAGTGGACATCAAATCTGCACTTATGCGCGACGCGTTTTGCGGTTTCTGTGTAATAATGTTGATCAGCCCACCTACCGCTTCACTACCATATAAAGAAGATGCCGGCCCCTTCACAATCTCGATTCTTTCTACCAGCGAATTAGGAATACCCGAAAGACCGTAGACAGATCCCAGGGAACTAACAATCGGCATGCCATCAATCAACACCATAGTATAAGGCCCTTCCAGGCCATTGATATGAATGTCACCCGTATTGCAAATATTGCAATTGAGCTGTGGCCTTACCCCATTGATGTTCTGTAACGCATCGAATATGCTGGGCGTTGGATTTTTTGAAATAAGCGGGAGTATATACTTCTACCGGCACCGGACTTTCGAGCCGGTTTACGGCTTTCATTGTACCCGAAATAACGACATCCTTTAGCGTACCAGATTTTGCGAAGGCACTGAGATCTATATTAACTGTCAGGCTTTCTCCCGAACGCAGGGTGATCTCTTTTGCATAGGGCTCATAATTCAAATGACTTGCAGACAGTTTATACTGCCCGGGCACAATACTATCTAAACTAAAATTACCGGCACTATCTGTAGCGGTTGCCCAATTGGTATTTTCCAGGTTTAGATTTACCCAGGATTCGCCTACATCATTGCTTATAACCTTTCCTTTTATTGATGATAACTGAGCCGCCGACTGTATAAACGAGCAGTAAAGCAGCATGATAAAAAACAACGCCTTCTTCATTTGAATTTATAAGTTTACCACACAAAACTATAATAGTTAGGCTAACCTAACAAATATATTTAAGTCATTTTTTTATCTTTGCTGTAGAACAACAAAAAACAGCAAGATGGATTTTTCATATACGGAAGAGAATTACTTGAAAACGATTTTCAAAATCGGGTTGGATAATGGCACTGAAGAAGCCGGCACCAACGAGCTCGCGGCCTCTTTGTCGGTAAAGCCGGCCTCCGTAACTGAAATGCTCAAAAAGTTAAAAAGCAAAAAGCTGGTTCATTACGAGAAGTATGGTAAAATAAAATTGACCAAACCAGGAAGGGAACTGGCTATTGATGTGATCAGGAAACACCGGTTATGGGAAACCTTTTTATACGAAAAACTGGAGTTTAGCTGGGACGAGGTGCACGAGGTGGCGGAAGAGCTGGAACACATCCGTTCCAAAAAACTGATCAACAAGCTGGACCAGTTTTTAAGGTACCCCGAATATGATCCGCATGGAGATCCTATACCTAACGAAAAAGGTGTTTTCCAGAAACAATCTAAGAAAACGTTGTCGAAAGCGGAACCAGGCACTTCCTGCAAAATGGTTGCCGTAAAAGACAATTCCACTTCTTTCTTACAATATGTAGTAAGCCTGGGGTTAGGTATCAATAACAAAATAAAGGTTATTGCCAGGGAGGAGTTCGATGGCATGATGACCATTGAAATTAATGGCGAAAATAAGTCTGTAAGCCAGAAATTTTCCGACAATATTATTGTGATCTGATAGCCTCTCTAAGAGTATAGCGCTGCTGTTAATACAGTACCCTGAACTGGATGGTATGTTCAATACTTTTCAGCTCTTTGAGCAGTTGCTTATCATATTCTTTATTGATATCAATAATTACATACCCGATGGTTGCATTGGTCATTAAATACTGGGCATCGATATTAATAGCATGTTTTGCCAGTACCGTATTGATATGCGCCATAACACCCGGAACATTCCGGTGAATATGAATGATGCGGTGAGCTTTGGTAACGGCAGCTAATTGAAGAGCAGGGAAATTAATGCTATACTGAACAGAACCCCTGTTGATGAAATCGATAATTCGCTGTGCAATAACAACCGATCCTTTGGACGATACTTTAGATGCATCAAAAACAACAATCCCTTTTTCAGTGCACAATTCAACGGGCAGGCTGTTTTGTGCGGCGCCCCAAAAGCCGATCACTTTTAAACGTGCCGCTTTTTTAATTCTTTTGCTATCTATATTTACACCTTCAGCTACCAGCAGAATACCTGCTTTTTGAATGGTCTTATCATCTGCTTCCTGCTCCGGCACTATCGTCAGCCCTTCCTGCCTGAACAATTCGATGCTTTCTTCGGGAACATCACCAGCTACTATAGCAATGATCCTGTTTTTAGGATAAGAGATAGATCCGGGTAATTTATTGAGGTATAGAAATTCGTCAAAGCTGGGTGTAATATGGTCTGCCTTGGCAGTAACACTATTGCGGGAGATATTTTCAGTGTAAGCATAGAACTTTTTAATATGACCGCTTTCTTTCAACTGAAAATCAGAATAGCCATCGCCAATACCATACAGGTTTCCTTCCAGCTTTAATTCTTTCATCAGCTTTACCTTTCCACCTTCCTGGCTTAAAGGATTAGTGTTATCGTACCCGATTATGGTGCCTTCGCTATCAAATAAAAAGTATTCGCGTATATATTCTCCTTTTTGATATGAAATTTTTTAACCACCGGCGTAATGAACTCCTTGAACCCGCCAGATACTATCAAAACATCATCAGCATGTTTTTTAAAGAAAGGGGCGTTTCTTGAAAAGGATTTAGATACTTTTTTTTAAATGCGTTACCAGTTTCTTAAGATGCTCTTTATTAGCGCCCAGCAATTTCACCCGTTCTGCCAAACTTTCCGAAAAAGAAAGTTTTCCTTCCATAGCCAGGTTGGTATACTCTTCAATCTTTTTAAAGATCTTCTCCTTCTCCGGATTGTCTTTCAGTGATATCCTTACCAGTTCATCTAATGCTTCTACCTGTGTGAAAGTGCTGTCAAAATCTATGATGTAATAATTCTTTTGCTTCATAAAAAGCGCTGAGTTCAGTTTATAAGAAATTAATGTATCCGAAGGCTCCTTCGAAAGAAGCGCAAAAGTAAGCAGAAATAAGAACTCGTATTCAAGGATTTTGGTACTGCCCCAGGAGAGACAATTTGGCTTAATTTATGTACCGTTTATAGCTGAGAACGCTATAACTCATTAAAATCGACCGGTATGCAACAACACACAGAAATGACCACATTGAGCCAGGTACTGGAGAAATTAAGACAAAAGGAGTAGAAAGTGAGATCAAACTGAATCATGAAAAGCAAATGGCTTCGGAGAAATTAGGCAAAGTATATCAACCGGATGACCTGCTTCTATTCCAGACATTCCGATTTGAGGGAGATTCGGACCCCGCGGACAATTCGGTACTTTATTTAGTAGAGGACACACAAGGCAAGATCAGTTATATACTGGATGCCTATGGTGCTTACAGCGATCACGAAGGACCTGAATTTGACGACTTTATAAAAAAATCCCTACTGACGACAGGGAAAGCCAGGAGCTATTTACCTAAACAACATTAAAAAGCCAGCAATTTAAATTGCTGGCTTTTTAAAAATCATAAGAACCATTAATTATTTAATTTTCTTAATATCAGCCTCTTTCCAAAGACCGTCTTTCTGGGCTTTTTTCTTTACCTCTTCTGCACGCTGCTTGCTATCAGGGTGAGAGTTCATCATTTTCTGGAATTTAGAAGCCTGCGCACCACTGCCCTCACTTAAACTGGCCAATGTCATAAATGCATTATAAGCTCCCATTACATTATATCCATGCTTTTTCATAAAGTCATAGCTGTACATATCGGCATCCGTTTCCTGCTTACGGCTGTGCTTGCTGTCCATCATGGCTTCGGCCAAAGCGCCCAGCTGACTCTCAGTTAATGCGGAAGCTACGCCCGATTGAGAACCTGCCGCATCCGCAACCGCTGACCTTGTTAAAGCAGCTTTCATCGCATCTTTTGAGTCGTGATTTCTAACATGCCCGATTTCGTGGCCAATTACTGCCAACAGCTCATCATCGCTCATAATATCCATCAAAGAAGAAAATACACGAACACTGCCATCAGCACAAGCAAAAGCATTAATATCAACCACTTTGTACACTTTGTAGTTCAAGTTAAGCCCGTCTTCAGACTTATGCTTGCCAAAGATTTTGTTTAAACGAACAGCATAAGGATCATTCGCATCCGCTACAGGATTGTGCTCGTCCATCCATTTAACGCCTGCTGCAGCATCACGGGCAGCATCTGCATCGCTGTAAGTTGCGGCTTTCACACCTTTGCCAACCGCCCCGATAGCTTTGGTGTTCACTTTTAACTGAGCGTTAGCCACACCCACCAACATAGAAATAGCCATTAAAGAAAGCGCCATTCTTTTCATAAGTAAAATGCTTTTTAGGATTAAAGATTTATATATTAACCACGAAATTAAAGATTTGTGTATTGCGATCGCAATTGCGTTTGTGTTATTTTTTATGTGCCTTACCAGCCGGATCTTTCTCTTTAATGTCTTCCTTGCTTGATGGATGACTGGGGTAGCCAGGAACATCCTGGTCAATTTTAGGATCCTTACTCTCTTTTACTTCAGCTGGGGAATCAATAGGGTCGGTAGATTTTTTTGATAATTTTGCCATACGGTGATTTTTTATTCAATGGTGCAAAAAACCATGCCGAAAAGAAGTTAAATCTTAAAAATACTGTCATTACCAATTAGATAGTAACTATTGGTGTCTACAGCCTGGTGACCCGTGTATAAGCCTGTAAAAAAGCTGAAAGCAGGGAGTACGATCTGTTGCGGCCCAACAATAAAACAGGGAAGCCGCAGGGCTTGCCTGGCACGACCGGCCATAGCATAGCCTGGATGGATATGGCCGCTGATCATAAAAGAATCGGGGCTTTTTCCAGGTTGGTGTATAATGGTGAATGGCTCCAACAAATGTTTTTTTCGGTGAGCTTTATATTGAGTGCCTGATAATCTATATTTAATAGTTTATCATGATTACCCGGCACTAAAACAAATCCGGTAGTATTATACCGTTGTCGCCAGGCAGCAAAATAATCGATATCGGCATTATAGTCATGATGAAACATATCGCCTGCAACAACTATCGTCTCCGGCTGATAGGTATCGATAAGCAAAGACAAGCGCTGCAGGTCGGCATCCATTACAGTGGCAGGGATCGGAATGCCTTTAGAACGGAAATAACCGGTTTTCCCCAGGTGCATATCTGCCAACATTAATGTTTTTTACGCGGCCAGTAAATGGCGCGTAAAGCAGACAACATCAGCATTTCATTTTGAACAATTATTTCCATCTGTTTCAACACTAACCGGTACTATTTACAGTTTTCCATTATTCCGATTCATGCGGATGCGAATCGACATTTCCAGAACAACAATCCTCAACTATTTCAACAATAATCGGTGCTATTTTATAATTATTTACAGCCACACTATCTTCCTTCCACTCACTATTTACTACTCATCATTCATTTCTTCCTACTCACTATTCACTATTCACTATTCACTATTCACTATTCACTATTAATTATCGACTCTTCCCGTTCACTTTCCTTAACACTTCCTCCTGCATTTTTTTCACTTTAGCATCCAACTCCTCACTACTCAGATCCTGTCGCAAACTATCTACTTTTATAGGGAAGCTTAGTGGTGTAAAAGCCTTAGCATTAACAATAATGATCTTACTTTGTTGAATACGTTGCAGGGCTGCTGCAAGTCGGGGCTCTTCCAATTGCTGGTAAAACACCTCTTCGTAAGCCTGCCGCATCAAAAGATTGTTTGCATCATACTGTTCGAAGATCCTGAATATGAGACCCGAAGAGGACTGAAGATTTTTATCGGTTTTATATTTTCCTGCGTAGTTCTTCATCACCAAACCGGCGATAACAGATATATCCCTGAATTTACGACCGGCCATTTCAGCGGCATTAATACTACGGGCAATATCTTCTGTAAGGTTATCCGCAGAAAGCACCTGGTTCATATCGATCTTATCCATGGGTATCGGCTGATCGCTTAACAGCTCAAAGCCATAATCATTCATGGCCATAGAGAAACTAATGGGTTGCACCCGGCTGATACGGTAAGCCACCAAAGCGCTCATTACTTCATGTACTAACCTTCCTTCAAAAGGATACATAAAGAGGTGATGCCCATCACGGGTTTGTATCAGCTCAATCAAAAATTCACCTTCCTTGGGAATATGCGAATGAGCTTGTTGCTGCACAAACAATGGATGTAGTTTTTTCAGCTCTAACTCTTTTGCTCCCGGGCGCAAAGCCTCACTGAACTTTTTACGCAGAAAAGCACTCAGGTTTGAACTCAGGGGCAGCCGGCCACCCAGCCAACTAGGTGTAATCGCCCGTTTAGCGGTGCTCTTTTTCACCAGTACCGTCATATCTTTGATCATCACAAACTCCAGTATTTTACCCGCTAGTCCGAACTTATCACCCGGGTTGAGCTTCGACACAAAATACTCCTCCACCATCCCTATATAGCCCCCGCTCAGAAACTTCACTTTCAGCATCGGATCGCTTACAATAACCCCCAGGTTCATGCGATGCATCATGGCAATGCGCCGGTTCTTTACTTTATAAACGCCATCTTCAATAATTACTTTTTGAAAATCTTCATAGGCCGTTAGTACATCTCCTCCCTGGGTAATAAAGCGCAGGGCCCAAAGCCACTCATCTCTTTCTATATAGCTAAAGGCATAAGTTTGCTTTACCTGCTGATATACATGCTCCTCCAGGAAGCCCTCACCCACTGCCAGAGTAACGAGGTACTGTACCAATACATCGAAGGTTTGCACCAAGGGCTGCCGGCTTTCAATAACACCTTTTAGCGCAGCTTCCTTTAGAGCAGCAGCTTCTACCAGCTCCAGCGAGTGTGTGGGCAGGAAATAGATCTTCGAAGTTTCAAAAGGCGAATGCCCGCTACGACCCGCACGTTGCAGGAAACGCGCTACCCCTTGGGCGAGCCAATCTGGATTACGGTGTCCACGGGTTTAAAATCAACCCCCAGATCCAGGGAGGAGGTACAGATTACTGCTTTTAACTGTGCCGTGTGTAACATCTCTTCAATCCAGTTGCGCAACTCCATATCGATCGATCCGTGGTGAATAGCTAACTGTCCTGCCAGGTCAGGCGCCACAGAAAGCATCACCTGGTACCATAGTTCACTTTGTCCGCGGGTATTGGTAAAGATCAGCGTGGTACGGCTTTCATTTATAATAGGAACGAGTTGTGCGGCCATCTTGGTACCCAGGTGCCCTGCCCAGGGCAATACCTCGATCTCATCGGGGATAATTGAAATGATCTCTGTTGTCTTTTTCTCCTTAGATCTTACGATAGTAGGTTCAATGTCTTTGTAGGGAATCAGCACTTTCAAGGCTTCATCGATATTTCCGATAGTAGCACTGATACCCCAGATACGAAGCTCCGGGACAATGTATTTCAGTCTTGATATGGCTAACTCCGTCAACACACCGCGTTTGCTACCCAACAACTCATGCCATTCGTCTACAGCAATACATTTGAGGTACTTAAAATAGCGTGTGTTATCTTTTTGAGCAAACAATAAATGCAGGCTTTCCGGCGTAATGATCAATACATCGGGCATCCGCTTTACCTGCTTCTGCCTTTCCGAAACAGACGTATCTCCATTTCTTACACCCACTTCCCAATCCAGGCCAATCTGCGCCAGTGCTTCAGACATAGCTCTTCCAAGATCTTTTGCGAGCGACCGTAAAGGGGTGATCCATATTAGCTTTAATCCATCACCATACTCTTTGGGATGATTGAGATAATGAATCACCACCGAAAAGAAAACAGAAAAGGTTTTACCAAAACCGGTGGGCGCTATTACCAGGCCCGACTTACCCTCGTGAAAGCGTTGCCAGCTCTCCTGCTGAAAAGTAAAAGGCAGGTTCCCCAAAGAAGAAAACCAGTCTTCAACAATCTGGTAGCCGGGTGTGGATTGAATACGCTTCACTATATCTTGAATTGACAAACTTTTTAACTTCCGAATTTACAACCAGGTGGCTTACCTACCCGTATTTCGCCAACATTTCTTTCAGATCATCAATCGTATTGATCTCATCGGCTTTTTTATCCTGTCTCCAACGCAGGATGCGCGGAAAACGTAAGGCTACGCCCGATTTGTGCCGGTTGCTTTCAGCTATGCCTTCAAAGCCTATTTCGAAAACGAGCTCGGGCTTCACTGTTCGTACAGGTCCGAATTTCTCCAATGAATTTGCCTTAATAAATTTATCTACTTCTTTAATCTCTTTATCCGTTAACCCCGAATAGGCTTTAGCAATAGTTACCAGCTGATCGCCCGATCTTATAGCAAAAGTATAGTCCGTATAAAAAGCGCTGCGGCGCCCGCTGCCTTTTTGACCATAGATCAATACTGCGTCTATCGACAAGGGGTTGATCTTCCATTTCCACCAATCACCTTTCTTTCGTCCTGCATGATATTTCGAATTTTTAGCTTTCAGCATAATCCCTTCACTATTTACATCCCTGGCCTCTTCGCGTATCGCCCCCAATTGCGCCCAGTCGTTAAAGCTCACTACGGGAGATAATAACACATATCCGAAAGGAACTTTTTCAACGATCGCTTCTAATAGTTGCCTGCGTTCAGCAAATGTTTGCTCCCGTATATCGTTACCAACATGTTCCAAAAGATCATAGGCATAAAAACCAGCCGGTATTTCTTCCAATAATTTCTTCGATATAGTTTTACGGTTCAATCTTTTTGCAGCTGGTTAAAATTCAGCACCTGTCCTTCTTTTACCGCTAATATCTCGCCATCGATAACCGTACCATCAGGTAAATGAGGAGCCAGCAGCTGCAATTCAGGAAACTGGTCCGTTACCAGCTCTTCTCCCCGACTCCATACAAAAAGTTCATCATTCCGTTTAATGATCTGTCCGCGGATGCCATCCCATTTCCACTCGGCCTGCCATTCTTCAGCATTGCCGAGTTCCTCCACAGGTTTATCGATCGGATAGGCCAGGCAAAAGGGATAGGGCTTGGAGCTATCGGCGTTTACATGAGCCCCGCCAATCAGGTCTGCAAACTCTGTTTCCAGCGGATCCCATTTTCCCATAATACTATGCATCATGGTACTTTCATCGGTACCGCTAAATTTCGACAATGCGTTAACCAATAATTTATAAGAAACCCCGATCCTGAATCCTCCGCCGATCAGCTTATTAAATATAAACCGCTGGCTATAATCCAGCCCGTTCCAGGCTTCCAATACATAAGTCTTCTTTTCTTCATCCGTTTTACTCCCCAGCTCCAGCAGCTCACGCATCCACTGCGAAATGGTTTTCTCCATATGATGCTGAGGTTGAGGTAAGATCAGGCTAATCGTCTCCCCAGGTCGCCCACATTACTATAACACTCCAGGAACAACCATTCGGGTAATCCCGACAACTCCAAAGCCCATTCACGGATCAACGTAGACTTCACCGGCCGTTTGGGTCGTCTTCCTGTAAATAAGGCGATCAACCAAAGCTTATCATTATCAGGAGCAATTTTCAAATAGTCAACAATAGCATCAATCTTATCGTTGGTCTTATTGCTGATCTCCAGGGACTGTATCAATTTTGCAAAATACTTCATGTAGCCTCCTCCTCTTTTGCACCGGCCTCTTCATCATTCCCGTATTGGGTAGCTACTTCACGGGCGCTGATACCTATTTCATTTAGATATTTTGAAAAAGTAGCAGTGTAGCCATGTGTAACAAATACCTGTTCCGCTCCTGTGGCTTTTACCGTATTCAGCAGGCCCTGCCAGTCGGCATGATCGCTTACCGCAAAACCGGCATCTGCGCTCTGCCAACGCCGGCTACCCCTCACCTGCATCCAACCGGAACAAATAGCAATGGCGCCGTTAGGGATGCGTTTGATAACATTGGTACCCAACAACGAAGGAGGCAGGATGACGATGTTTCCCTGCACATCCGCTTTTGGCATATCTGCCAACCACAACTTAGTTTCTGGCAGTCGGATGCCTGCACTTTCAATAGCTTTATTCAACCTGTCGATAGAACTGTGTACGAATATTGGAGCAACACCTTCCAATCCCTTCATCAACCGCTGCGCCTTACCCAAACTATACGCAATAAAGATGCTGGTACGTTGGTTGTGCTGGTTGCCGGATATCCAGTTCCTGATATTACTGAATATTTGCCGCTGGCTTAACCAATTGTAGATAGGTAACCCAAAAGTACTTTCAGTTACGAACTCATTGCATTTTACAATTTCCAATGGTGTTGAAATACCATCATGCTCCACTTTATAATCGCCTGATGCCACACTCACAAAACCGCTGTGCTCCAGTCTCACCTGAGCTGAGCCTACGATATGACCGGCAGGATGCAAGCTAAGTTTAACCCCATTGATTATTTTACTTTCACCATAAGGAAGGGTTTCAATACTGATATCAGCGCCCAGCCTGGCCTGCATAACAGGCTTAGATACTTCATGCGCGAGGTAATGTTTGCAACCCCACTTTGCATGGTCGCCATGCGCATGGGTGATAATGGCATTATCAACCGGCAGCCATGGGTCAATATAAAAGTCACCCTTGGCGCAATAAATTCCTTTGTTGGTAAAACTGAGCAGACTCACACGATTGTTTTGTTTAATCTTTTCAAATATCGTTCCTGAAAACCGGATAATAATTATATAAAAAATTGGATTGATAATTGTTTATGTGATATGGTTTGTATTAAAGTCTAAGCAGTTTATTAATTAAAATCATGTATGCGGTTAAGAACTTATGAGTCTTTCTGGCTTTTAAAAAACGGGCTGCTCCACACCTATCCTTCTATACAGCAAAATATATCCAGCGATATAATCGTATTAGGCGGGGGCATAACCGGTGCGCTGATTGCGGATGCTTTGGTTAAAGAAGGTTATGACACCGTTTTAATAGACAAAAATGATATTGCGCTAGGCAGTACATCTGCCACTACTTCTATGTTGCAATATGAGATTGATGTTCCATTGTATCGATTGGAAAAGAAAATAGGAACGGACGCTGCCGCACAATGCTACAAAGCAGGGATAGAAGCCATAAAAGAGATAGAACAGTTAATCGAATCAGAAAAAATTGATTGTGGGTTTCAAAAAAGAGCTCTTTATACCTCGCACATACGCCTGCAGCTGCAAAAGATCTTTATAAAGAGTTTGAAGTACGCCAACAACATAAGCTGGGTGTAAAATGGCTTAGCCCCGCGGCGATAAGACAAACCTACGGGTTACGATCCTATGGCGGCATTCTGTCTTCTGTAGCAGCCAGTGTTGATGCTTATAAGCTGGCACATGAACTGATCAAGCTCAATACACAACGTGGTTTAAAAGTTTATGACCAGGTAGAGATCAAAAAAATTGAGCATCAAACCAACGGCATCATCATTTCACTAGAAAACGGCAAACGGATAAAAGGCAAAAAAATCATTTATTGCACCGGGTATGAAACAGTAAAGATGTTTAAAGAACCTATAGCTGATCTGCACAGTACTTTTGCCTGTGTAAGCGAAGAGGAGATATGGATCAATACCCGCCTGAATAAGTTGTTGGTATGGAATACCCGAACACCTTACCTATACATGCGAACAACAGATGATGGACGATTATTGGTAGGTGGTGGCGACAGTAAGTATACCTCATCAGTATTTATGGAAAAAACAAAAAAAAAAAATCCCGGGAGCTAATGAAACAGCTGAAAGAACTCATGCCCGGCGTACAGTTTATAGAAGATATCATGTGGGCCGGGCTTTTTGGTTCAACCAAAGATGGTCTCCCCTATATCGGACCTCATCCTGATTTTAAGAATGCGTTCTTTGTTTTGGGTTTTGGAGGTAACGGCATTACCTTTTCCATACAGGGAAGGCAGATTATTGCTGATATGCTGTCAGAAAAGCCCAATGAACTATCCTATTATTACCGTTTTAAAAGATAGTTTAGTACAACAAAAAGCGGTTATAACCATGTTACAACCGCTCTTCCAGGTTCAGCGTTACATTTGCTGACTGGCAAAAAAGAACACTATCACTTTTCAAATAACAACCGGTCGGTTATTACACAATGTTTTTGACCGTTGATCTCTTCTTCATGCCATTTCCAATCATTTAAATTAATGGCCATTGACGCGGATAAGTATTGAATGGCATCTCCGGTAAACCTGATAGGAAAGGCACTTGCAGCGTCGCTACTGCCGAAGTTTCTTGAGCTGTTGGTGAAAGCGTCTCTCATATATAATGTCATTTAATTTTTTGAGCACCAGGGCAGTATCCAACTATTTTGATCTCAACCCCGGTATCTCTTTTATAACATATACAAAATGCCTGCCACTTTTAGTTAACTACTTTCTGCGCAGTAACCAAAACAAGCCGATAACCACCAGTGCAACAAGGAAGAAAGCCCACCACATACCCGCTTTAAAAATGCCTTCTACCAACTCGCAACTTTGTAGCATCAATGAAGTTGATGCGATGATTATTAAAAATGATATCTTTTTCATACGATAAGGATTTAAGGTTTATGTTTTTATTCTGCGACTTCTCTTAAAGCCACTATTTCACGATAAGATTGTTGAATAGCCGACAACTGATCAAGGAGCAATTGCTGCAATTCGGTCACCAGTTCCTCATCAGCAATTGCCTCCTCGTAAGCGCGGATAGCCGTTTCCTCTCCGGTAATGCAGCTACTTAATACAGCAGCCCTGTCACCACCAGTCACAAAAGCTTTCAGTTCCATCCAGGCACGATAAAGCTTACCGGCGCCGGAGGTACCCAAAGCCGGTTCACCGTTAAATAACCCAATTTGTTTTTCCAACGCCTCGTTATAGTCCCTACTGTTATTGATCATATGCCGGAACAATAGCTTCAGATCCTCGTTTTCTTTATCGTCCAGACCCTCTATCGCTTTTTCATATCCGGCTATACGGTCATTATTAATCTGGATGAGATCATTCAGAACCTCCACCTGTTTATTACTGTTTGATGTTTCCATTTCAATTTACTTTTATAATAATTATTCTTCCAGCACTGCACCTTCAATTGCTTCGCCTATGGATTTTACATCGGCTTCATCCAGTTCTCCCCATATTTGCTTCCACACCTGCTCATCTTTCCTTATTTGGGTAATCTCATCATCTTCTACCCGGCAGATATAGAATGAGGCGCCATCCGTAGTTTCTGAAATCGACATCTGCACCTGCTGCATTTTGCCACCTACTTTAGCTTCCACCAAAAATTCTCTTCCATTATTGTCTTTCATTATTCTTCATTTTAAGTTTGAAAAATTATTTGTTCAAAAAGCTTAGCAAGAGGCTATTCAGCTCAAACGAATGAGTAACATTTAAACCATGAGGCGCACCTTCAATAATGTGATACTCATTATTGTCAATTCCCTTTGCCGCCTGCTCAGCCGAAGTCTTTATAGGAACAATATTATCTGAATCTCCATGTACGATCAAGGTAGGTACGGTAACATTCTTAAGTTCCGGTCTGAAGTCCGTTGTAGCCCATGCCTCAGCGGCCTTCTGCGTAGCATTTTCAGATGCTCCGGAAGCCACAATAAAGTCAGCCTCCAATCTGGCTTCACTTACATCTTTCTTTAGCAAACTATAATTGTAAAAATTCTTATGAAAATCTTTCAGGAAAGCAACACGATCTGTTTTTAATGCCTCGGCAATCTTATCCAGCTCATCCTGGGGTACACCATCCGGGTTATCCTCTTTTTGCGGAACCAATGGAATGATCGATGCGATCAAAGCTGCTTTTGAAACACGGCCTGCCCCGTAATTAGTCAGGTAGCGCACCACTTCTCCTCCACCCATCGAAAATCCAACTAATGCTACATCATTTAAATCTAATCCCGTGATCAACGCGTTGAGATCAGCAGCCAAAGTATCATAATCATACCGGTTCCATTCTGTAGCAGATTGGCCAAAACCTCTGCGATCGTAAGCAATGACACGGTATCCCGCTTCAATCAATGGCGTTACCTGCGTGTCCCAGGACCGGTGGCTCAATGGCCAGCCATGAATTAATATCACCGGTTTCCCCGCCCCGTGGTCTTCGTAAAATATGGCTACTTCATTTGTGTTGTTTGTATTGTTTAAATAAGGCATACTGGTGATTTTAATGTTATCAAACCGATGTTTTAACCAATACCAAAACCAAGCCAACTGACTGATTTATACCTAATCTCCGGAAAAACGGGGACTACTGTGTAAATTTTACCACACCAGGAAAAGTAGCACGCAATTTGTATAAATTATACTTTTGCGGGAATGACTATCTTCAAATGTCGATGAGAGTCGACAAATAAGAGATAGCTATTATTTCTCATATTGAAAAACAATATTTTTTGAGTAGCGTAGCACGTAAGGTTTTAAAGATTATACTGTGGGTTATTGCAAGCATCATTATGCTTGTTATATTGGTGGCTGTATCACTAACAGTACCTGCTGTACAAAATTTTGTAAAAGACAAGGTAGTATCTTACCTGAAAACGAAAACGGGCACGGAGATCAGCCTGGACCGGATAAGGATTAACTTTCCGACAGGTTTGCAGTTGGACAAATTTTATGTACAGGATCTAAAAAAGACACTTTATTATACGCAGGCCGCCTGGCTGTTCAACTAGATATGATCGGCCTGATCCGAAGCCGAATAGCCGTCAGTAATATTGAACTGGATAATGTTAATGCAAATCTTTACCGGCTTAATCCTGACACCAGCTTTAATTACCAGTTCCTGGTAGACGCTTTTGTATCGGCAGAAAAAGAACCCGAAACACCTAAAGATTCTACGGCTCCTTTACAACTAAAATTAGATAAGATCACTTTTAATGATATCCGCATAAAATTCAAAGATGATGTAGTGGGCAATGATGCGGGTGTTTCCTTAGGTAAATTAAGTGCCAGAGTAGATAAGTTCGACCTGGAGCAAATGCACTATGTATTGAACAAGCTGGAACTTGCCAATACAAAGCTTCACTATTTTCAGAACAAGCCTTTAACCGTGCTGCAACAAAAAGCAGATGCGGCAATTGACAGTACGGAGAAAGAGTCAGGAGGGCGCTTGCCATTGATAGAAGTTAAAAATTTTGCCTTTAGTGATATCGATCTAAAATATGATGACCGGCTATCCGACACAAGAGCATTTGCTTTTCTAAAAACATTCAACTTTAACGACCTGCTGATCGACCTGACGCAGGGCAAGTATCAAACAAGCAGTGGAGAGCTGAGCAATTCAGTTATTGATTTTGCTTACCGCCCTACGCCTTCGAATGAAGAAGCCATTCAAAAAACGGCAGATAGTACCCAGGAATCTTCATTCAGTCTTTACCTTAATAAAATCATTCTGTCTAATAACCAAATTAAGTATGATAATCTCGCCGCGCCTCGTGAGAAAGGAGTAATGGACTTTAATCACCTGAATATAAAAAACCTGGGTATCAGCGGAGAAAATATTGCTATTGACAGCGCGGGTATTAAAGCTACGATTAACGGTGGTAAGCTGGCAGACACAAGCGGTTTTGTATTAAATGAATTAAGGGGTAAAGTAATCTATGATGACAAGCAGATCAGCGTAGAAGATCTGCTGGTAAAAACGCCACACACCTATATCGACAATAATTCTCTGGTAACCTATACTTCGCAAGATGACCTGACTAAAAATCCTGAACGGGTGGATATGGATATCCAATTCCGTAAATCAGTTTTGGTCTTGCAGACGCCGCTTACTTTGTATCCTCCATTCCTGCCACCTATCGCAACCAACAGTTAAACATGGCTGCGCTTATTAAGGGACGATTAAACGACATTCATATCAGCCAGCTACAGTTAAGTGGATTAAGGAATACCAATGTAGATATTTCCGGCACCATTAAGGGCCTGCCTAAAGTAGACAATACCTTGTTCAATATTAACATCGCGAAGTTTACCACTTCCAAATCTGACCTTAACGCCTTACTACCAAAAGGCACATTACCCACGAGTATAGAGTTACCCAACCAGATAGCTGTCAATGGAAAATTCACCGGTAGCATCAGCAAGTTCGCTACCAACCTGAATGTGCGTACGGATATGGGCTCTGCAAAAGTGAATGCAGCAATGGGCGGTTCTTCTAAAAATCCTTCTTATAAAGCAAGAGTGGATATGAGCCAGTTTAACGTAGGGCGGTTACTACAAAGAACGGATGTAGGAACCGTAAGTCTCTTCCTTGACGTGGCGGGTTCAGGCACTTCTGCACAAACAGCCAACGCTACAGTAAAAGGCACTATTTACAGCGCCTACTATAATAAATACAATTACAGGGATCTGCAGCTGGACGGCAAATATGCAAAACAGGCACTGCAATTGCAGGCAAGCAGTACTGACTCCAACGCCAATTTCGATATTGCCACCAACATCAATATAGCAGGCAAATATCCATCGTTAAAGGGTACTGTAGACCTCAGGAACATCGATCTGCAAAAGCTAAATTTTGCGAGTTCTGAGTTAAAGGTTGCAGGTATTGCCACACTCGACTTTCCCACAGTTGATCCGGATTATCTGAATGGCAATGCGAATGTAGCCAGCTTGCAGGTGGCAATGGATGGCAGGGTCATTAACCTGGACACTATTTACCTGAACGCATTATCAACAGAAACAGAAAACGCCCTCACCTTAAAATCAGATATCCTCAATGCAGACTTAAGTGGCAAATATCAGTTGACGCAGATCGGCCAGGCCTTTATCAATGAGATCGACAAATACTACGCCTTTGCCCCGGTGAAAAAACAGATCCTCAAAAAATGAGGTTCAATGTAATAGTGCACGATTCAAAACTATTAAAAGAGTTTGTGCCCTCCCTGTATACATTTGCGCCGTCTTATTTAAATGGAGTTTTAGATACAGAAATGGATAGCCTTATTGTAAATGCCAGTTTCCCGCATATAGTATATGATAGTTTCGACGTAAAGAATGTAACGCTCAATATTGATAATAAAGATAGCGCCCAGCTGGCGTATGCACTCAATATTAAAAGCCTGGAAAGCCCATCTATACAATTATACAATTCAGCTGTTAGTGGTGCGGCCGCTAACAATATTCTGGGTGTGAATGTTTTTTTAAGAGATAGCAAAAGCCAGGACAAATACGTTATTGGCGGAAACTTTAAAGTAGCTGATCAAACCTACCAGTTCTCGCTTGATCCTCAAAAACTATTGTTGAATTACGACCGCTGGCAGGTAGCGCCCAACAATCTGCTACAATATGGCCAGGCAGGCGTTTATGTACGTGATTTTGAGATCAGCAATAACGGACAATCCTTATCTATTAACAGTACTGCTACAACGGCTAATGCTCCGGTGAAAGTGGAGTTTAAAAACTTTATGCTGGAAACCCTCACCCGCTATGCAGAGCAGGATACAGCTTTGGTAGGAGGCACCCTTAACGGAACTGTTGATGTAAAGAACCTGCAGGAGTCGCCACAATTTGAAGGCAACCTGACCATAAACAAATTACGTTATCAAAAAGATCAGCTAGGTGATGTAAAAATTTTAGCAGACAATTACACCAAAGATGCTTTTAAAGTTGATGTGGCTTTAACTGGTGTGCATGATGTAAAAATAGGAGGCTACTACTATACTAACGACAAAGGCTCTTTGGATATGACGGTTAATATTAACCGCTTCGATCTCAAATTCATTGAAAGTCTTAGCAGTGGCCAGATAAGAAACGGCTCCGGCATGTTAACCGGGCAGCTAACCGCCAAAGGCCCTTTAACGGCGCCTAAAGTGCTGGGTAATTTAGGATTTAAAAATGCAGGTCTCAATGTGGCGCAACTCAATTCCTATTTCAAACTGAATGATGAGAACATCTCTTTCATTAATAGTGGGATAAGATTTAACAACTTTACTTTAAGAGATTCTGCCAACCAGGCCTTTACTGTAAACGGCTTAATCAAAACAAGCAATTATCAGGATTTTGGATTTGATCTGCGATTAAGGGCTACTAATTTCATGGCATTAAATTCTACTTCAGCGGATAATGAACTTTTTACGGGAAAGTTTTTTTAACCCTGAACGCCAATGTAGGTGGCGATCTAAATAAACCAGAAGTAACCGGGTCTTTAAGAATTAATAAGGATACCCGCTTCTTTTTTGCCATACCAGACAGTGATCCAGATATTGTAAGCCAGGAAGGTATCGTAGAATTTGTTGATATGGATGCGCCACCAAATAACGACCGCCAGGCTTTGAACGTAGACAGCTTAACAAGGTCTAAACTAAAAGGCTTTAATGTATCGATGGACCTGATGACAGAAAAAGAGGCAGAAATTACAGTGGTGGTCGATCCTGCGAACGGAGATGCGCTATTAGTTAAAGGAGAAGCGGAATTAAATTTAACCATGGACCCGAGCGGGAAAATAGCAATGACCGGACGCTATCTTATTTCTGGTGGCAATTATAACCTGTCAATAGGTGGATTAGCGAAAAGAAAGTTCGAGTTGCAACAAGGTAGTTATATCCAATGGACAGGTGCACCTACGGAAGCCAATGTAGATCTTACTGCGGTGTACAATGTAAACACGGCACCGATTGACTTAATTGCTGATCAATTGGGAGGATTAGATCAATCTACCCAAACCAGGGCCAGGCAAAAATTACCGTTTATGGTATACCTTAAAATGACCGATCAGCTGTTAAAACCCAAAATAAACTTTGAAATTGCACTACCGGAAAATGAAAGAAACGCCATCGATGGTATTGTAAACGCCCGGTTAATGCAGGTGAACTCTAACCCAAGCGAGCTTAACAAACAGGTTTTTGCAGTGTTGGCATTAAACCGTTTTATATCAGAAAATCCGTTTGAAAGCCTTGCTGGTGGGTCGTCTCCGGAAATGCTGGCCCGCCAGAGTGTTAGCCGGTTGTTAACGCAGCAGTTAAACAACCTGGCTTCGGACCTGATCAAAGGAGTGGACGTAGCATTTGACCTTACCTCGCAGGACGATTTCAGTACCGGAACACAGCAAACACGTACCGACCTGAATGTAGCCCTCTCCAAACGGCTTCTGAACGATCGGTTAACCGTAACAATTGGCAGCGATTTTGCACTTGAGGGAGCGCGCGGTCAGAACAATAATAACGGCGCTAACATCGCCGGTAATGTAAACATTGAATATGCGCTGTCGCGTGATGGCCGATACAGGCTAAGGGCCTACCGGCGCAATCAATCTACCCTGGTAGTGGAAGGGCAGATCATTGAAACCGGTTTGGGATTTGTAATGGTCGTGGACTACAACCAGTTCAATGAAATATTCAGAAGTTTTAAAAGTGAAGAAAAGCTAAGAAAAGAACGCGAACAACGCAGACAGCAAAGAGAGCGGCAGCAGCAACCCTAATACACTGTTGCAGATACGACGATAATAAAAACAAGAATGCGGACATTTTATAACATACTATCAATAGCAATTATTACCCTTACTGTGGCCTCCTGCTCTGGTCTAAAGGCATTGAAGGAAGGACAGGTTTTATATACCGGCGCTTCAGTAAAAATAAATCCCGATAGCGCGAAAAAAGTTCCCGGAGAAAAAGCTTTGAAAAGCGCGTTAGAAGAGATGACGCGGCCAGTACCCAATAAAAAATACTGGGTATGCGTTACAAACTTTCTTTTTACGCACTTGCAGGTGAGCCTAAAAAGCCCAAAGGATTACGCAACTGGATTCGGACCAAGTTAGGTGAACCTCCCGTTTTAATGAGCGATCTGCGCCTGCAAAACAATATCAACGTATTGCAAAGCCACCTTATCAGTAAAGGCTACCTGCAGGCTGCTGTTACCGGCGAAGCTGTTGTAAAAGGTCGAACAGGTCATGCAGAATACAAAGCCATTACCCATGACCGGTATACACTTAATGAAATTAAATTTCCCAGGGAACCTACAGCCCTGAACAATATCATTCGCCGCGGCGCTGATCAATCTTTATTAAAGCCAGGTATTTTCTACGACATAGATGTGTTTACCAGCGAAAGAGAACGCATTGATAATGACCTGAAAGAACGGGGATATTTCTTTTTCAATCCTGACTTTTTATTGCTGCAGGTAGATAGCACTATTGGAGGTAACAAGGCTAATATATATGTAAAAATAAAAGACCTCACACCTATTGAAGGACTCAAACCTTATCGTATTAACGAGATCAATATTTATCCGAATTACAATATCAGGCGCGACTCTGCATTAAGATTGTCGAAACCCGTGAGATATAAGGACTTTAAGATTTACGATCCGCAAAACACTTATAAACCTCAGATCTTTGATCGCCTGGTTTTCTTCCAGCAGGATGAACTATATAACCGCGCCGATCACAGCCTAAGCCTCAACAGGCTGGTCAACCTGGGTACTTTCCGTTTTGTAAAAGCCGAGTTCAGGCCATTGGATACCCTCGAGAGCGACCTGCTGGATGCCAATTTTTATCTTACTCCTCAAAAAAGCGTTCGATGTCTTTGCAGGTAACGGGTACCAGCAAATCGAACAACTTTGTAGGTTCAGAAATAAAACTATCTAATACCAACCGTAATTTATTTAAAGGCGCAGAACAGTTGGTGACCAGTATCGCCGGTGGGTTTGAAACACAGGTAAGCGGCACCAAAACTAACTCGTATTCTGTAAGCGCTAACGCGAGGCTTATTTTCCCACGTATCATTGCTCCTATTAATTTTAAAAGTGCCAGCAATTATGTACCTAAAACGCATATTACGGTAGGAGGGCAATTGTTAAACCGGGCCCTTTATTTTACCATGCTATCCGGCAATGCCGAATTTGGCTATAACTGGAAGGGCAATCAATTTGTAGATCATAACTTCAACCCTTTTTCTGTTACTTATGTACGTACGCTGAAAACGACCGATAGCCTGGATGCTCTATTAGCGAGAGTGCCCAGCCTCAGAGGCAACTATGAAAACCAGTTTATTTTCAGTACCAACTATCAATTTGCTTTTACCAACCAGTTTCAGGACTTCAGGCGCAATACGATGTACTTCCTGGGAACGGTAGAAACGGCAGGCAGCCTGGTTAATGCTTTTTTAAAGCCAAACGCACAGGGACAAAAAACATTATTCAACACAGCAGTTAACCAATTTGTAAAATTAGAAACAGACTTCAGAGATTATTACAAACTGTCCCCAGGCATGATACTGGCAGGAAGGGCTAACTTAGGGCTGGGACTACCGTTTGGCAACAGCAGTGTATTACCATATATACGACAGTTTTTCGCAGGCGGTAGCAATGACATAAGAGCATTCAGAGCTCGCTCTTTGGGTCCCGGCACTTATCGGTACCCGGATAGCACTGCCTTCCCCGACCAGGGTGGCGATATAAAAATGATGCTGAATGGAGAACTGCGCGCCAAGCTATTTAGCGTTGTGCATGGTGCCGTTTTTATAGATGCGGGTAATGTATGGACAGCCAAAACCGATACATCGCGCGCGGGCAGCAGGTTTAGGCTGGGCAGCGCTATAAACGAATTTGCAGTAGGCGGTGGCGTTGGCTTAAGAGTAGATGCCAGTATTTTCGTTATTCGGTTTGACCTGGCAATGCCCTTTAGAAAACCATGGTTACCTACAGGCGAGCGTTGGGTATTTAACCAGATCAACTTCGGAGACCCGGCCTGGCGCAAGCAAAACCTGATCCTCAATATCGGTATCGGTTATCCTTTCTAAGGAAAGATCTTATACCATCCATTAACAATATTCTTTGTATCAAACAGGTATTGTGGCTTTATTCTTGAATATAAGTCCCTGATTATATATTCAATTAAGTGCCACCTTATGAAGCAAGTACTCAGCAAGTCAAAAAGATTTTTTAAAAACACAGGTAATCTCCTGATCGCATCAGCCAAAGGGTTTTCGGCAGATAAAGTACCCAAGCTTAGTTCCTCACTTGCCTATTGCACGGTATTTTCCATGGCACCCCTGCTTACAATTGTAATTGCATCAGCAAGCCTTATTTATAAGAAGGAAATTATCGAGAACAAGATCTACGATGAAGTAGTCAAATTAACCGATGAAAATATTGCGGCGCAGGTACAAAATATCGTAACCCAGGCTAGTTTAAGCGGTAAAACAACCATGGCTTTAATTATTGGTATTGTTTCACTCATTATAGGCGCCACAGCCGTGTTCCTCGAAATACAGGATAGTTTGAATACCATATGGAAAGTGAGAGCCAAACCCAGAAAGGGAATTTGGGGGCTCTTAACCAACCGTGTCAAATCTTTTGGGCTAATTGTTTCGCTGGGATTTTTGCTATTGGTATCGTTGGTGTTAAACAGTATTTTAGGCAGCGTTCAAACCCGCTTTCAAAACCTGGTTCCGGTTGAATCGGGCTGGCTCTTCTTTATATTAAATAACGTGCTAACCTTCGGTGTTATTACTTTTTTATTCGCTGTTATATTTAAGGTTTTACCTGATGTGATCATCAAATGGAAACCCGCATTTGTAGGAGCCGCTTTTACCACAGTATTGTTTGGGATTGGAAAGTTCCTTATTGATTTATATATTACAAAGTCCAGTCCCGGTCTGATTTTCGGAGCTGCAGGTACCATCATCATCATCTTACTCTGGGTTTACTACACGTCTTTTATTTTATACTTTGGTGCCGAGTTTACACAGGTATATGCTGAAAAATATAGTGAAGGTATCAAACCATCTAAATATGCCGTTCACGTAGAAGTAGTAACAGAAGAACAAAATGTAAGAGAGTTGCCACCACAGCATCCTGAGTATACTTCGGAGCAATAAACAAACCTTACATTTACCAACAAAACAATGCATATCTCATGACGGAAAAAGAAAAAATGTTGGCGGGAAAAGCCTATAAATCTTTCGAGCCCCAGTTATTTGAGGAACGCCAACTGGCGAAAGATCTGAATTACCAGATCAACCAGCTGCATCCGTTTAAACTGGAAGAACGCAATGCGCTCCTGAGAAAGCTATTGGGCCGCACAGGTAAGCAATTTCATATAGAGCCGCCGTTCTATTGCGACTATGGTTACAATATCACTATTGGCGAAAATTTCTATTCTAATTATAACAGCATTATCCTCGACTGTGCGCCTGTAACCATTGGCGATAATGTATTACTGGCTCCTAATGTGGCTATTTACACAGCAGGGCATCCGATACATTATGAACCCAGGAACGAGGCTTATGAATATGCATTCCCGGTAACCATTGGCAATAATGTATGGATCGGAGGTAATACCGTTATTAATCCGGGTATCACAATTGGCGACAACACGGTTATCGGGTCAGGAAGCGTTGTTACCAGAGACATCCCGGCTAATGTAATTGCCGTGGGCAGTCCCTGCAAAGTCACACGTGAGATCACCGACGAAGACAAGCAGTACTACTTCCGAAACCTGAAATTCTAATTTATTCAACTACAAACCAGGTACATGAAAAGCCGGACCTTATCGCTCTTGATCATTTTCTCTGTTTGGTGCAACAGCACTATTGCCCAGGATTATAAAAAGCTGGTGGAGCAACAATTCATGCACTATACGAACCTGATCATTAAGAAAGATTTCAAATCAGCCGCTGATTTCATTATCGAAGATCTGTATACGTTGGTTCCCAAGGAACAAATGATAACCGCAATGGAAAGTATTTTCAATATGCCCGACTTTGATTACCATATCGATTCTGCCAAAGTTTTGAAGATTGGCGATTCCAGGTTAATCGACAGCGCTCATTTTGTAAAACTGCAATACTCCAATATACTTCGGATGCGGTTTGGTGTAGATTCTACAGAAACAGATTCTACCTCCGCAGAAAATGAGCTACTGACCTTAACACTGCAATCGAAATTTGGCGAACCTCATGTAACCTATAATAAAACAACAGGCTATTATACGATCCTTTCGGTAAAAGATGTGATTGCCAAATCTAAAAATCTGACCGATTGGAAATTTATAGTAATGGAGGACGACAAGATGCCTTTTTTAAAAAGATCGTTCCAAAAGAACTGCTTGAATAATTTTTCCGATATTTCCGGAAAGAAATGAACGAATGATTGTTGAAGCGCATCCAAACGATACTCCTGCCCAAAAGAAAAAGTTTTACCAGGTATTATATATACAGGTTTTAATAGCTATTACAATAGGCGCCCTGCTAGGCTATTTTAAGCCCTCGCTTGCCGAGCAAATGAAACCGCTGGGAGACGGCTTTATTGCCTTGATCAAAATGATCATTGCCCCGGTAATATTTGTTACCATTACCGTGGGTATAGCCTCTATGAACGACATGAAAAAGTAGGCCGTGTAGCGGGCAAAGCCTTTTATATTTCATTACCTTTTCTACACTGGCGCTTATCATAGGCCTTATCGTAAGCAATATTGTACAGCCGGGCAAAGGACTTAATATCGATCCCACCACCCTGCAGGCCTCGTCTATTGAGCAATATATAAACAAAGCACACGATAACTCACTGGTTAAATTCATATTCGATATTATTCCGAAAACTTTAGTAAGCCCGCTTACCGGCGATAATATTTTACAGGTGCTGTTAATTGCCATTCTATTCGGCATTGGCATATCCACCACCATGCCCAAAAGCAAGCCCGTGCTTGATTTCATGGAAGCCCTTGCTTACCCTATTTTTAAAGTAGTAGCTATTTTAATGAAACTGGCGCCCATCGGGGCTTTTGGCGCCATTGCTTTTACCATTGGTAAATATGGCATCTCCTCCATCGGGAATTTACTGGCATTGGTTGTAACATTTTATGCAACTTCCTTACTATTTGTAATTGTAATATTGGGAGCAGTAGCCCGCTACAACGGCTTTTCTATCTTCCGGTTTCTAAAATATATAAAAGACGAATTACTGCTGGTACTCGGTACCAGCTCATCTGAAGCTGCTTGCCCAGCCTGATGCAGAAAATGGAAAAAGCGGGTTGTGCAAAACCCATCGTTGGACTGGTTGTACCCACCGGCTACTCTTTCAACCTCGATGGTACTAATATCTACATGACCCTGGCCGCGCTGTTTATAGCACAGGCCTGCAATATCGATTTACCCCTCGAAAGCCAGATCGTATTATTATTGGTAGCGATGTTAAGTTCGAAAGGAGCGGCAGGTGTAAGCGGTGCAGGCTTTATAACTTTGGCAGCTACCCTGGCTGTTGTTCCTGAAGTTCCGATAGCAGGAATGACATTAATATTAGGCATAGACCGGTTCATGAGCGAATGCCGGGCCCTTACAAATATGGTGGGCAATGCCGTAGCTACAGTGGTTATTGCTCGTTGGGAAAACCAGCTGGATAAAGAGCAGCTAAATGCAGCGCTGCATGTTATTCCACCTGTTCAAAGTAGCTAACGTTCAATATTAACCAAACAGGTCCGGCATCCAATATTCAACATCCGATATTTAGCATCTAACATCAAAATAATACACAATGAAATCAAGTCACGAGATAGATTATGAAATTTTTGGCGAAGAAATGCAATATGTAAGCATTGAGCTCGATCCAAATGAAACGGCTATTGCAGAAGCAGGCAGTTTCATGATGATGGACGAAGACATTCATATGGCTACCATTTTTGGCGACGGCAGCCAGGCCAGCCAGGGCAGCGGCATATTGGGCAAACTAATGAGTGCCGGTAAACGCATACTTACGGGCGAAAGTTTGTTTATGACAGCGTATACGAACATAAGTCAGGGTAAAAAGAAAGTGTCATTTGCTTCTCCTTATCCTGGCAAGATCATACCACTCGATCTTTCAGCACTGGGAGGCAAGGTTGTCTGCCAGAAAGATGCTTTTCTTTGCGCAGCAAAAGGTGTTGCTGTGGGCATAGAATTTCAAAGAAGACTGGGCACCGGCCTATTTGGAGGAGAAGGATTTATTATGCAAAAGCTGGAGGGCGACGGCATGTCTTTCGTTCACGCCGGAGGCCATGTATTTCATAAAGACCTGCAGGCGGGGGAGCGATTAAAAATAGACACTGGCTGCCTGGTAGGATTTACGCAAAACATCCGCTATGAGATTGAAATGATACGTGGTATCAGAAATAAACTGTTTGGCGGCGAAGGATTCTTTTTGCCACTTTAACAGGTCCGGGGCGCGTTTGGATACAGACATTGCCGGTAAGCCGACTGGCTTCACGCATTTTGTCTTTTGCCACTACCAGCCGTAAGGAAGAAGGCAGCATTTTAGGGGATTGGGTAATTTGCTCGATGGTGACGGGCGTTAATAAAACTAGCGAACTTATTATAAAGCAGGCCTGCATCGCGATTGATGCAGGCCTGCTTAAAAATACTATACTAAGAGCTTAGCTGCTGTATCGCCATTCCAACTCCGCTAACCTTTGGTTAGTCCTTTTAATCTTCCAATTGCAGAAAGGCCGGATATCGTAACAGGTGTGATGCAAACTTTTTAAAGTCGTAACAAAGATCTAATAATAAAGGGACTATTCGTAGTAGTGCGAATAATCCCTTTTAAATCCTGCCGAATCAACAATTTCTATTCAGCTTTATCAGCTACGGGTGTTTTACCCGAAAAAACATCGCTCAAAACCTCGTGCAGTCGTTCATCGCGCAGATTGGAAGCAATGATCTTCCCTTCCTTATCCAACAGGTAGTTTTGAGGAACTGCCCGTACTCCGTACCTCAATGCTATTTCATTGCTCCATCCTTTTAAATCGGAAACATGTATCCAGGGCAGGTCGTCTTTATGTATTGCAGCAATCCACGCATCCCGGGTATCTTTATCATCTAACGAAACACCAATCACTGTGAGCTTGTCTTTGTATTGCTCATAGGCCTTTTTAAGGTTCGGGTTTTCTGCCCGGCAGGGCTTACACCAGCTGGCCCAGAAGTCAACCAATACATACTGGCCCCTATAGTCGGCCAGATGAACCAATTTCCCACTGGTGTCTGCCTGAGAAAATACAGGAGCAATATTCCCGATTTTGATCGTCTTTTCGGCAAGTATTCTTGTGTCCAGTGCTTTGCCTCCCTTGAGGTTGCGTACTTCATCGGTCAGAGCCAAGAAGATTGGCTCCAGTGAACTAAGTGAGTGCTTATTGGCGGCATCAGTAAGCGCGTCTATCGCAAAGATGGACCCCGGATTACGCCTGGCAAATTCAATTTCTTTCAGCCTGCGATCTTCAAATTTTTGTTCGAAAGAATCATAAACAGCTTTTGCTCTCTCGTTAGCATCTGGTGCATTTTGCGGGATAGCGGCCATGGTAGCTTTCGCTGTTTCTATTATAACCATAAAGTCGCCGCCAATCTCTTTTAAATACGATTGAAAGGCAGCCTGTGTAGGTGAGCCGGTGATCCGGGCATGTTGTACTGAATCTTTAATCTCAATCTTATAGTTTTCATTGGCCAGGTAAAAAAACAAACGATCACCTACATTCGCAATCCAGTATTTACCCTGGTTTTTATGATCCAGAATCAGGCGAGAATAAGCAGGCTCGTCTACAGTACCTTTAAAGGAAAATTTTCCGTTTTTGATAATTGCTGAATCAGCAACACTACCCGATTCATTCTGATAATCGAGGTATATTTTTGCCCCTTCTTTACTGGCTGGCGCAGTACCTTCTAATTTGAATGCTTTTTTCTGTGCAGCTGTACTTAGAGTTAGTACCATCGCCACAAGCGTAATTTTTATTGACTTCATTATATTCCTTTTTCTGGTGATCGATTAATTAATTTCTTATCTGTATATCTACCGGTGATCCCGGAATCCCGTCTACCCTGCTGAGCAGGTCCCCGTAATTACCTACACTTATGTTTAAATACACCAGGCTGTTGGCCGTTCCTACGATGAGCGTATTCTCATCATCGGAAAGTTTAAGCATGGTTACGTCACGCTCGAAAGTCGTATTTAAGATCCTCATCTCTTCGTTGAGTGGATTGTAACGATAGATGGCAGTTCCGGAAGCGATATAAATAGCGCCACTCCTGGTGGCTATCAGTTTGGTTTTGGCGTTAAACAATTCCTGCTTTATAAAAGGTCGCTTATGACGCGCAGTAAAAGTAAAGGGCCCGCTGAAGTTTACGTTAAACATCAGCTCCTGCACAATTCCGGTATTATCTCTGCAATAAGCATAAGTATCTGTGCTGTTAATCTGTATCATTGCTGTAAGATCCATTCCCACACTGGTTGGATCAAAAACCGAACGGTTCACTACCGTGTAATCCGTACCGAAGTAAGTAGGTACTCCATAAGAATTGATGCGTATAAATTGCTTTTTATTTTTTCGAAAGCGATATAGGTTATATTATTGTTGATGTTAGTCATTATAAAATGAGGATCGAGCTCATATTCTCCGTTGGCGAACCCTCCAAACATGCCATATGTAGGCGACTGATCCCAGGTGGTGGTTGCCCCTCCATAAAACCTGCCATTGATCACGCCAACCATTACGCCCTGTGGATTTTTTTGCAGAGAACCAACTTGTATAACGGAAGGCGGGGTAAAAAAATTATCCTTTAAAGTATTGGGATTTATCGCATCTTCCATCAATGTGCTGATGTTTAAACGAACCCCTCCATTTCTGGTGATGATCCAGTACCCCAATGGCGTATTCCCGGTAAATTGATTGGTAAGATAAAATAAATGCAGCGGATCATTGGGCAGGGTTTTATTGTTGATCGCTTCGTAAACCCTGGGCTGTACAGTGCCATCAGGCTTTACAAAAGAAAATTGCGTTGTTCCGTTTTCAATGCTTAAAACAGTAGTTCCCCTGGTAAATTCGGTTACACCCTGTATCTCAAACCAATGAAAATATTTCATCCCGTCAGCTTTGTTATGAACCGTTAGCTTGGTACGATACCGACGCGATTGCAAACCAAAAACAGTGCGTAGCGAGGAACCCTTAAAGCGATATAAAGTGTCACTGATAGCTTCAGGTACATAAATCCTCCATTCAAACTCCAGATCTGCACCGGCAGGTGCCGTTACCCGGGTTCAATAATTAGGCTATCGCCTACATAAGCAGTGTATACCGTATCCAGGTTGGAGATTACCGGCTCTACAGGAAGCACTACATCGTAATTACCTTTATCCTTAAAACAGGAAACGAGTATAACACTGCAAACCGTCAACAAAAAGCTGTATTGTCTGATCATTTTATTTTGTTTAACTTTCATTCATATATGTTTACCGAATAAGCCCTCATCTTACTTCCTGTCCATTTTCATCTATAAAGAAATACCTTCCCGATCCGGTATTTTTCTGCAGTAATATCTTCTTGTTTGGATTTTGAGGTGTATAGAAATAATAAGTATTGGTATTGCCCGGAGTAACGGCTTCCAGAACATAGCCTTTGCCTGCATTATTGGCTACCCAATCAAAAGGATTATTCAACATCACCGTCAACAGATTGGCGATGTACAAATTCTTCGGCGCATCCAGTCCTGCGGTAGACAACTCTGTGATACCCGTTACAATTAGGAATAGCTGATGCTTCGTTCTCGAATAAGCGCCGCACCACATAATCCACCATGCAGGCTGCTCCAGCCTCGCTGAAAGCACTACCCTTGTCCTGATGATAGTTGGATTTTCTATGCCCAGATCCGGGGACGCTTTTAATTTTAAAATGATCGTCCTGGAACTGTCTTCGAGGTCTGGCCGGTTATAAACCACCAGCGGCAATACAGCCTTGCCTTGATCTGCCCGGATCGGATATTGCTGTTCAAGCGGTTTATAATGGATTCCGGCTACAGCCGTTGAAGAGTCCGCTTCTACATAAGCGGTATAAAAACGATCCTGCGAAATTCGTTTACCGGAAATAGTAACGGGAATGTTTATGGTATCCGCAGCTTTTGCCAGGTCATAAGCAAATGTGTAGGAAATACTATCTCTTTGCTCCTGAGACAAATCGAAATATATGTTAGCAGCATGATCAAAAGTAAGAGGCTCCGCCTTTTTACAGGCAGCAGTGAGCAATACCATACATAACAGGTAACAGCCTTTTTTGCTTAATAATATCAGTATATATTGACGCATAATTTTATTTTTAACGGTTACCATAAATAATCTCATCATCTGGTAGAGGAAGCACAAAAAGGTTATTAGAAGCAGGATAACTTATACCATTCTGGCCGGTTATAGCGAGGTTTAATCTTTTAAAAGCGTAAAACAATTGTCCTTCAGCAAACAGGTCCTTCCGGTATTCTTTCAGGAGCTCGCTGCGGAGGGCTGCTTCATTCGCTACAGTAATCTTCTCACCAATCCCCCTGTGACTGCGTACTTCATCGATAAAAGCTGTGGCGGCAGCAGGATTAGCGGCATACATGCATTCCGCAGCAATAAAATACATTTCACTTAACCGTATTGCCGGGGCCACCATGTAGGCTAGATTTGCGGTGCTGGCGGTACTGGAACTGTTTCTACGATACTTATGTATTTCTGAAATGTAGCTTGTCTGATTATTCACGGTAGCAAACCATTGCTTGTATCGCATATCATTGCCGCCTATAGTCCCGGTTTCATAAAAGTCCTGTGAAGCCTCCTGCGTTAGATACATACCGGTAACACCACCTGAAAACCAACCGCTGTTATAGGTTGCATCCTTTGTGGGAATAAACCAGCCGAAAATCAGTTCCTTGTAAAGCATGAGATCTTTCTTATCCTCATCTACTGCTAAAAAATCTTCAGCCTTTGTCCAGGGAAACTTATTGGCATTGATCACTTCCTGCGCATTAGCCAGGGCCTGCGCTTTGTTGTTTTTATACAACTGTACCCTCGCCAATGTTCCGCATACAGCGTAATAATTGAGGCGGTGCCTGCGGTTATGTAAAAAAGGTCACGCGCGCCCTCTTCTGTATTCAGTGTCGTATCGGTTTGTGTTGGATAACCTACACGATAAGATGTATTCCGAATCAGGTCTTTGCTTAACAGTTGTTTGGCACGCTCCAGGTCAAAGATTACTGAGTCAAGCACCTGGGTTACCGTAGATAATGGCGTTGTTTTATTCGAGTATTGCGTTACATAGGGGATCGCTGCAGCAGCGGGATTACTGGTAAAGGATGGAGCAAATAATCTTAATGCATCAAAATGCAGATAGGCCCTTAACCCCAGGGCCTCGCCTTTAATCAACTCATAGTTACCAGGCATAAACAGGGCCTTTTTCTCATCTATTTTACCTAGTATCAGGTTACAATTAACGATTGCGTTGTATAAACCTTTCCAGATATCATCTTTGCGAGAAATAAAATTAAGGTCTTTATAATCGTAAGCCCTGGTCTTCATATAGCGCAAGGGGTCATTAGCACTGATACTATAGTTTTGTGCCAGTACTTCGGGCGTACCAATGGTTAATTCTTTTCCATAAATATCAGTTCTGGTGCAGCGTGTATAAATACCTATAAGCGCTTCCTTAAATCCTTCTTCGGTAGTAAATAAAACTTCTTCCGATATCTGGCTTTCAGGTTGTATATCCAGCCACTTCTTACAGGAGCTGAAAAATGTCAGAACCAACAGATATATTAGGATATGATTTCTTTTTATCATAATGTCTCTTTTTGTTAATTAGAAAATGGCTTGCAGGGTTATACTGATATTGCGCGCAAATGGATAATCAATTCCGCGCTCCACTCTTACTGAAGACCACCGGGCCAGGTCATTTGCGGTGATCCCCAACCGAAGTCCGGTAAGTGAAAGCCTGGAAACCAACCGGGGCTCAACATCATAGGTCAGATTAAGTGATGAAAAATTAATCAGATTGTCGGGCATCACGAACCGGGAGGAAACGCGGGTTGTTCCCAGATCTGCTATGTTTTTGTAAAATGCAATATCTCCCGGCTGCTGCCATTTTTGCTCCAGCACACGCCTGTCTACATTATAGCGGGGATCAGCGTTTTCCACGCGATCTACCAGGGTTTGATTATACATATCCCCTCCAAACCTTGTTTGGAAGAAAGCCACCACCATCAATTGTTTGTATCGCAGTGTAGTACCAAAAGATCCTTCCAGCTTTGGCGTATTCTCTCCCACCACTGTTATATCCCTGGCATCCCATTCGTAGGTAAGCGAGCCGTCTCTCTTCACAAAAACCTCCTTCCCGTTTTCCGGATCAATGCCTAATGAAGGCACGGCATAAATAGCATATATCGATTGCCCTTCATTATAACGCAATAGCGGAACGGCTTTCAGGTCCTCTCCCTGCTGTGCCTCATCTGCCCGCTGATTATAGCTTTTTAAGGAGTTAGAGATCTTTACGATCTTATTGGTATTGCGTGCAAAATTGCCCATAAGACCAACAGTCCAGTTTTTATCCTGTACCAGGTTTGTCCGCAGGTTTACCTCAAATCCATTGTTTTCCATGTCTCCCAGGTTATCCTTATAGGTAGAGAACCCAGTAGAAGGTGCGATACTGATATCAGTTAGTATATCCCGGGTAAGTTTCCGGTAAATTCTTGCAGAGAGGAAGATCCGGTCCCTGAACAATCCAAGATCCAGTCCCCAATCCATATTACTTGTCTTTTGCCAGGACAGGCCGCTATTCCCGTAAGTGTTTACATAAGCTCCTAGACCTGAAGAATACCAATTATTCTGATCGTAGGAATAAGTGGTTTGTGCCATGAAGGGAGCAAACTGAACCGAACCGGTAAGGCCCGTTGTAAAGCGTAAACGGAGCTGGCTCACTTGCGGTACATTGAACCAGTCTTCCTTATCTATATTCCAGCCTACACCAAAAGATCCAAAAGGAGCTGTGCGGTTATTAGCTCCGAATAAAGAAGACCCATCTATTCGTACTGTACCATCTAACAGGTAACGGTTTTTAAAAGAATAGTTTACGCTCGAAAAAACACCCAACAATCGCGACTCCGATAAGCTGCTGCTAGGTTTTGCATTTTCAGCATACCCTTTCGCGAATCCAATACTGGTAAAGCGGTCATTAGGAAATCCAATTGCTGTAAAAAAGCGTGCATCCGAACGGTCGGTACGGATGTTAGAACCCGCAACCAGATTGATAACATGCCCGCCGGTTTGTTTGATCCAGTTAAGCCGCAAATTACCATCCCAGGTAGTTACATCGTTTCCACTACTGGTATAGCTCCCTCTTTCATCGGCTCTGGCCGCTTCATAGAAATAAAACTCATTAGCCAGTGGCGATACAAAGCGGTCACCGGTGCTCATTCGCTTCAACATGCTGATCTGCCCGCGCAGTTTCAGGTTTTTATAATTTCAAATTCGGCAGCAAAATTGTTCAGTATCTCATTGTATTTGCTTTTATCAAAGCTGCTCAACGTAGCGTTATACATAGGGTTTAATACGTAGTCATATATATACGTACCGCTGGCCGAACGCCTCGTCCATATATCTACATTCTGGATAGTATTCCCGTTCTCATCTGTTTTAGGGTAATAGGGGTTCATTGTTACATAAGAGGTAAAGCTGCCATAAGGAGACTCCCTGCCTTCTACAGATGTAATGGATAATTCATTCTGAAATCTTATCTTATTATTGAGATTATAACTGAAGAACATTCCTCCCGAATACTGATCCCTGCCCGAGCCCTTCATCACGCCCGGCCGGGTTTGATACCGCAGGTCCGCACCATAACGAAAAGTGTTAGACCCTCCTTCAAGCGACAAACCATGCTTCTGTCCGACAGCTGTTCTCAGTGGCTGGGAAAGCCAGTAAGTATTTACCCCACCCACTACATTTTTATACCGGTGATAATACAATTCATCCAGCTCATCCTGCGTAATGGTATTCACAGTTCCAGCGGTATAAACACCTGCTTTCTTCTCATACTCCAGCTTTTCAGCAGCGTTGAGCACATCATAACCGGTAAGATCGGGCGCCATTACATTTGTTTCGTGCTGGTAAGAAAACTGAAGCTTGCCCTCCTTGGGTAATTTAGTCACAATTACCAATACTCCATTAGCGGCCCGCGACCCGTAAATTGCAGTAGCGGCTGCATCTTTCAATAAGGTAACTGAAGCAACCCTGTTCAGATCAAGGTCAAATATTTTTTGTACGTTCACTTCATAGCCATCCAGAATAAAAGCAGGCATATTGGTCATACCAGTGATATTATCCCGCCTCAAAATATCATTACTACCGGTAGGCAAGGCAGAAGTACCCCGTACATTAATGGTTGGGAGACTATTAGGATTGGATCCTGCAAAATTATTATCAAGCAGCCGGAAGGAAGGATCAAGAACCTGTATTGCCTGAAACAGGTTTTGTGTACTTACTCTTTTCAGCTCCTCACCGGTTATGGCCACTGCTGTACCGGTAAACGTATTTTTGTTTAAGGTTTGATAGCCGTTACTAATAACTTTCACCTCTTCCTGGGCAGCTATTTTAATATAGACAACTATATCTCCAAGATCTCTTTTACGGCCCACCTTTACCTCCTTAGGCTCAATATTAACGCCAGTTACTATTAATACAGCGCTTTCATCAATATCTGTAAGCACAAACCGTCCGTCACTATTGCTCACCGTTCCCTTGCCCGGATTGCCTTTTACCTGAACGGATACACCCCCAATAGCTACGCCATCCTCCCCTATAATGCGACCGGTAACGTCTATACCCAAAGACAAAGCACTCAAAGCCGAACCAGGTACTGATCTTATCACTGCGGGTTTTATAATGATAACGCCGTTGACAACAGTATAAGTAACGCGTTCGTTGCCGAGACTGGCCTGCAACGCTTCCTGTACCGGTACATTTTTACATTGATGTTCAGTTTACTACTCTTATCAAATAAACTGGCATCATAAAAGAGGCCATACCCTGTTTGCTTTTGAATCATCTTCAAAGCCTGCTCTATCGATATTCCACGCTCTCTAAGCGTAACAGACTGGGTATAGCCTTCAGCCGCAGAACAGGATAAAATCGCAGCCAGTAGTACAATTGCTGAAAATTTCATTTTTAAAACAGTTTTTTTGCTGACCCCGTACCCTCGCGAAACTGCCTGTTTGTACAACACGCCCATGTTAAGGCTGTTAAAGGAGGACATTATAAAATGCCACCAACAATTTTTCCCACGACATGCTAAGCGCACAGTTTGTGGTTTAGGTTCGGGCCTCGCTCCTTCAGGGCAGGAGGAATTCATTAAATGCATAGCTTTGCATAGTTTGGTTAAATAATAAGAGATTCGACAGAGTTCTTATGTACACTAAACATCATCCGCTTCGGGGTCCAGCCGGAGCGGTTTTTTATTAAGGCGCTACAATTAGCTTTTTGCCTTCTATTTTGAATGATACATTTGATTCTTCTAAAACAGCCAGTACCTGTTTCAGGCTTAGGCTTCTTGACAGTTCCCCGTTGAACAAACGTTTATCATCTGATTTATTATAAACAATCTCCAGGTCGTACCATACAGCCAACTGGCCGAGTACAGATGAAAGATTGTCATCCTTGAAACTAAAGAAACCATCCTTCCATGCCACCTGCTGTGCTACATCAGTACCTGTAAGCTGAATTTCTTCTTTGCTTACAACCGCCTGCTGGCCGGGCTTCAGCATTTTAAATTTCCCGTTCTGCGACTGTAACGAATCTGCTGAAATTTTTACTGATCCTTCCAGCAGGGTTACTCTGGCCTGCTGCTGATAGGCAGCCACATTGAAACGGGTGCCTAACACTTCTATATTTACTACTCCTTTCTTGGATACGATAAAAGGTCTTCTCTTATCATGAGCAATATCGAAATATGCTTCGCCGCTCATAGAGACTTTGCGGGAGGATTCGTTAAATACAACAGGATAAGTGATGCTGGAACCCGCATTTAACCAAACTATGGAGCCATCCGTAAGTTTAACGTGTAGTACCTGACTACCTTTAGGGTTCGACAAGGTACTGAGCATGGTGCCGGCAGCGGCAGCTTGTTTATCTATTGTATACTCCAGCTGCCCATCCTCATTTTTTTGCAAAACTCCACCTGGTACATGAAGGGCTTGTCCCTCCCCGATACTGTCTACATAAAACGTATTACCATTACCCATGGTAATTACTGCCCTGTTGAGAACGGGGGCAGGTATATCCGCGACAATATTGGCCGCCGGCTTCGCGGATGGTTGCACTAAGGCAATATACCCTGCAATAGCCATTACAAAAACAGCAGCAGCAGCCCAGTATATTCTTTTACTCCAAAACCGTGAGCCAGTCTTTACCTTGCGATCATTTGCCTTGAATACACGCTTCATAATGCGTTCCTGCATATCTACAGGCATCACACTACTATCCATACCTTCCAGGGTATATTCATGCTGCATGATGTCTAAAAGTTCATCATCAGTAGCCGTTTCATTGATCCAGGTAAAAAGTTCGCCCTTTTCCTCTTCGGAAATTAATTGACGTCCCCATTTGTGGATCAAACTTTTATAATAAGATAAATGCTTCATAGTTCTGGTATTATATCCAGTTACTATTAAAGACAAACAAATATTGCCGGAGAACTAGTGCATCCTAAAAAAATAAAAAAATGTATCGCAACGGATACCAGTAAGGAGGTGAGGCTCTTTTTCAGTGTACGCATAGCCTGGATAATGTGATTTCGTACCGTATTTTTGGAGATCTGCATAATTGATGCGATATCCTCGTGTTTAAGATTAGCCTGCCGGCTCAGGTAAAAGGCTACTTTTTGCTGATGAGGTAACTTTTCAATGGTTGCGGAAAGCTTTTCCTTTGTCTCGGTCAGCGTTAAATTCTCCGTCGCATTATTTATTTCGTGTCGCTGGCCTTCCCTGCCTAAAATAGCCAGGATATCCGATTCTTTCGCCCGGCGACGGATTAAATTGATTAATTGATTTTTAGAAAGCGTTACCAGGTAAGCATCCAGATTTTCTATCGAAGTTAGCTGCTCTTTACTTGACCACAGTTTTAAGAATACATCCTGGATAATGTCTTCTACCACTTCGGGGATTGTGAAAACCTTAGTAAGAAACTATAGAGACGGTCCTTTTTTGTAGAAACAAATGGCTAAAGGCCTCTTCATCTCCCTGACTACTTTTATCTAATAATATTTTCTCGCTGTATGAAATCATCAACTCCTCATGTAAAAATCATAGTCAAAGTTATGTAATATTTTAACAATTTTTAAATATTAATATTTTAAATAATAAATAAAAACACACGAGAATACAGTTAAATCCATACAATTATGTGAGCGAAGCCAGGCTTTCCACCTACTATTAAGCTAAAAATCAGAGAAACGAGCATTATATCGCACACCCGGCTTACATTAACTAAAATCCAATATATGGTAATTAAAAATGCCAGCGGTCAATCGCTGGCATTTTGTATATTATCTTCGACGGCTTATAATTGTAATTGTTGGATAGCGGCTTCTACTCCTCTTATTTCTGCAAGGCCCTTTAACCTTCCGATTGCTGAATAGCCCGGGTAAGTTTTCTTCTGCAGGTCATCCAGCATCTGGTGGCCATGATCGGGGCGCATAGGAATACGGCGCTGCTGGTCTTTTTGCAGCTGACTTACATATTGAATAATGGAAACAATATTACCATTCCCTTCCAGGTGATTGGCCTCGAAAAAATTGCCCTCTTCGTCCCTGTCAGTGCTACGCAAATGCAGGAAATAAACCCTGTCTCCAAATCTTTTGATCATATCCAGCAAATCATTGTCCTTGCGGGCGCTATAGGACCCTGTACAAAAACAAAGCCCTGCATTTTTAGAGGGTACATTATTGATTAATGCTTCGATATGCGACGCGGTGCTCATTACACGGGGCAGCCCCAATATAGGATATGGAGGATCATCGGGGTGTATCGCCAGTTGCACACCTGCTTCTTCTGCCGTTGGTGTAATTGCATTTAAGAATGAAAAAGATTTTGTTGTAGCTGTTCGGCAGTTATGTTGCCATATTCATCCAGCAGATCCAATACCTGCTCCGTAGTGAATAAACCATCGGAGCCCGGTAGCCCCATTAAGCAGGAGGTTTTAAGCGTATCAATTTCACTGATACTGAGGTTATCAAAAAACTCCTTGGCTTTTCTTAAATCGTTCTCGTTATAGTCGTCTTCCGCTCCGGAGCGCTTTAAAATATATACATCAAAAGCTATAAACTCTTTCCATCCAAATCTTAAACATAAAGCACCGGTTTCAGTAGGATAATCAAGATTGGTTCTTACCCAATCCAGTACCGGCATAAAATTATAAGTAACCACTTTTATACCATTGGCTGCAAGATTTTTTAAACTCTCTTTATAGTTCTCTATCCACTCGGTATAATTCCCACTGCCCTTTTTAATATCCTCGTGCACCGGCAGGCTTTCCACTACTTCCCAGGTTAATCCTGCGGCTTCAATAGTTTCTTTTCTTTTAATAATTTCTTCGGGAGTCCATATAGCTCCAACAGGAATATGGTGTAAAGCAGTGACGATCCCGGTAGCGCCAGACTGGCGTATATCACTTAACGAAACAGCATCGTTATCACCATACCATCGCATGGTTTGTATCATTGAATAGCTCATAAGGTGCTAAAATAGACTAAAAGCACAGCATTTGTGGAAAGTCTATATTTCAATCGATGTAAAACCATCAACGCAAATCAGCCCACTCTAAGCCACAATCGTTTACTACACCATCCCAAAACAAAAACAGCCCCGGAAAACCGGAGCTGTTTTGCAAACTTTAAATATATAAAAAACTAAACCTCACCCATTTTTATCGGCCTCTTCCACGGCTTTCTCCACCACCACGGCTGCTTCTTTCACCGCCGCTGCTCATTGAGCGGGAAGGGCTGGAACTGCGGCTTTCAAAACTTCTGCTTGGAGCCTGGCGTTCTACTCTGGGAGCTGACTCCTGTCTTTGCACCTGTACTTCCCTGCTCCTGCTCTCCATTTGCCTTTGTTGTACTGACCTCTGCTGAGACTCCATTCTGGCCTGACTTTCACGCTGAGCACTCGCTTCACGTTGTTGTCTCATCTCTGACGAACGCTGCTGTTGTGCTGCTTCATTACGTTGTCTCATCTCATTGGAGCGTTGTTGCTGCGCAGCCTCACTACGTTGCCTCATTTCTGCTGAACGATCTATAGACGATCTGTTCTCCTGTGAACGTTGCATCTGTGGCTGGCGATCCCTGGCTTCATTATTTCTTTGTATCATTTGCTCGTTACGCTGGCTATTCCTGTCTGCATCATTTCCAAACCTGCGGGAGGATTCCTGCCTGGTAGCAGCCTCGCGATTTTCAGTGTTTCTGTCAGTTCTTACAGCATCCTCCCGGCGGGGAGCTGAGTTTACCCTGTAATCTCTTGAGTCATTATCTCTCTGGGTGTTGCGAACATCGGCTGTCCTTCCCCGCTTCTGTCAGTCCCCCTGCTGGCAACACTGTTCCTGTCATAACGTTGTACATCACGCGGAGCATAGGTTGAACGGTTGTCACTTCTGCTAACACTTGGACGGTAAACGGAAACGGCATTTCTTGAAACGGTAGCTCTGCCGGGTCTTTCTGAGTTACGAACCGTTACCGCATTAATACGACCGGTATACCTTTCCACATCTCCTCTGCGGGGTCCATTGGTGTAATAAGTATTTCTGCCACCTCTGTAGTTCCCCCCGCCGCGCGGACCATAATTATAATTATTAATGATGGTAGTGCGGTTAAAGATGGTTACGTTATTACGATAAGGATAAAAATAGCGACCTATGTGTATCGAGGTCATATAACGGCAGGGTGCAAAAGTCCAGTAATCATACGGAGGATTGTAACCGCCGAACCCAATATTGATGCTGATTCCCGGACGGATAGGCGCCCAACCATAATAGTCGCCACCACCACGCCAGCTCACCCAGGCCGGAGACCACTCATAACCCGGTACCCAAAGCCATCCATAGTAAGGATCCTGGAACCAGCGGCCATAATGGAAAGGCGCCCACCCCCAATCATACCCTGAGTTCCACATCCAGTCGTTATCGGCCGTATAGGCCCAGGATCCATTGGAAGAGTAAGGGCGGAAATCAGATCCCACACGCGGCCTCCAGGTATACCCGTACTCCGGATAGTCGATCCATTCTCCGTAGGGGCTCAATTCATCGTAGAAAGTTTGAAAATTGATACTCACCCCTCCCCTCGGCTGCGCATCAACAGGTTTAGACAGCAGCATTGCAAAAGCAAGCATCAGTCCAATACCTAAAGAGTTGATAAATCGTTTCATTTTATTGTAATTTTTTTTAATAATTGCAGAAGTTGCGCTTCTGTTTATATGACGTGGAATCATCAATTAAGTTGTATGCAGGCTGCCAAAATTGATAGCCGTTATGGTTTTATGATTTATTTTACATTTTTTAATAAGTGATAACAGAAAATGTATTCAGATGTATCCGCAGCACAGGAACAGAAAAATGAACCTAACCTATACCTGCCTGTTATTTAAATAATTAACATATTTTGCCGCATCAATGGCTATTGATTATTATCAGATACTACAAATTCCCCAGTCAGCCGACCTGGCTGAAATAAAATCGGCGTACCGCAGGTTGGCGCATCAATACCATCCTGATAAAAACCCCGAAAATCAATCAGCATTAGCCTATTTTGAATTAATTAAGGAAGCCTATGAAACGCTTTCCAATCCGGGTAAAAAAGATCAATACCTGCAGGAGCGATGGTTGAGTAAAGCCAACGGTCAATTATTTGAACAGCCGGTAAGAACGCCCGAAGACCTGTTGAAGCTGGTATTATCGGCCAGTGACAAAATACACCGCATGGATATTTACCGCATGAATAAAATCGGCATTAAAGAAGAACTGGACCTGCTACTAACCGAGGAAAGAGTTAACCTGCTGAATGATTTTAATGAACCGGGCATTAATGACGCCATCGTAAAAGAACTGCTGCAGTTGACGATGGCCATACCAACTACCGCGCAGAGCGACTATCTTAAAAAGCTGCAAACCATTCAAAGTAATTATATCGAAATACTTCAGCAAAAAGAGGAAGAATTGGCGGGAAAAGTTTTTGGGAAACCTGGAAGCCCGCATTTATTATTTTACTAGTGGTAATGCTGTGTATTTTAATCTGGGGAACCTCGCTAAGACGTTAGACGGCAGGTTTTTTGATAGGCTTTAATACAACAACTTCATAAAAATTCAACGCTTATGATTCCTATTGGAGATGACAATTCAGGACGGGTGCTTACTCCTTACATCAACTATCTTTTAATAGCTATTAATATAGTTGTATTTGTTTTTGCCCAGGGCCTGGGCACAACGAAGCTTTCCTGGCAAGCTACGCTGCCGTACCGGAAGAGATTTTATCCAACCGCGATATAGTAGGTGGCGGCCTGAGGGCTACTCCTATACCCATTTACGGCACTATTATTACATCTATGTTTATGCACGGTGGCTTCGGGCATATTATAGGCAATATGCTCTACCTGCTGATATTCGGCGATAACCTGGAAAATGTAATGGGCCACAGAAAATACCTTATTTTTTACCTTTTATGCGGCATCCTCGCAACCGTTGCGCATGTAGCCATTTCAGCTTATTCCAATACCGGTCTGTATACGCCCTGTGTAGGAGCGTCAGGAGCTATTGCCGGGGTGTTGGGAGGCTACCTATTATTATTTCCCAAGAATAAGATCCGCATATTTTTCATCCCCTTTGTTTTCAGGGTTAACGCTTTTATTGCATTGGGATTGTGGATTGCTCTCCAATTAATTGAAGGATGGGGCGCCATGGGCCGCGAAGGCAGCGGCGTAGCTTATGCAGCGCATGTGGGCGGCTTTGCGGCAGGTCTCATCCTGGTAAGCCTCTTCGTAAATAAACAACCGGCTAGGAGATAAGCTTTATCGCTACCTCCTGCCGGTTCAGTTGACTCCACCAATACTATTTTTAATCAGGAAGGTTGCTCCAGCAGCTTCCTGAACTCGGTAATTGTTTTGAAAAGATTATCGTGGATAATGGGATCTGACACCCAGCGTGGCACACTGGCACTTTTGTCCGTCACAATCTGGTAGGTAATTTTCGCGTTCCCATCCTTTGCTTTTTCAACCATCCATTTTCCTTTGGTGCCGGTTATGCGTGTTACATTCTTTAACACCGGGAACTTTTCGGTATAGATGCCTTCGAAATAAATATTGCAAACAGGATTGTTTAAATCGCTTTTGTTAAAGGAATACTTCAGGCTACAGTCCTGATCATCCATAGGCCAGGGAATTTTATACCTTACATAAGTTAGCCAAACGGCATCGTTGCTGGTATAGGCAATTTTATAATTCCTGGCATTGGTGTTCCATCTCGGCCCTTTAGATGGATTCTTCAACAACGCTACCACTGCTTCTGCTGATGCTGCTTTTACCATAAAATCGGCTTTCAACTCCCTTACCGTATTGCCGTTATGTTTTACCCATCTTTCGTAAAGAGCAATATTCTGCCCCGCCTTTACCAATTCAAAATCCCCGGCCTCGCAAAAATGTGCTGATAACAGACTAAACACCAATAAAGTAAAATTTTGAATTATTGTTTTCATGATTTTTATTTTTTGTTTTAAATGGTGCGACGATCGCTGCATAAATGAAATACAGTCAAGTAGACTTATACCCCTATATCAGCGCTCGTATTTTTCTTTTTTTAGCTTTTTTACAAAACCCTTAACGGCAGACAGCTGTTTGCATTAGGCTGTTGCTAATGTCGCAGCTTTCGATTTTCTCCTTATCTTTCAAAAAATTATTATGTATGGTGAGATTATTATCCCTATCCCTTTTGCTAACTTTAACAACTACCATTTTTGCGCAGAACGGTTACTGGCAACAGCACCTGGATTATAAAATTGACGTGGCACTGGACGACAAAAGCAATGCGCTGAAAGGCAATGTCACTATCGTGTATAAAAACAACTCTCCCGAGTCACTGGATTTCATCTGGTTTCACATCTGGCCCAATGCTTATAAAAATGATAGCACCGCGTTATTTCAGCAGCTTAAGAATGATCCAACCTCTGAAGAAGATTTGACCAAAGTCACCCGTGGAGAAATTGATGGTTTGAATTTTAAAGTAGACGGGAAAGTGGCCAAAACAGCACCACATAGCAATCCCAATTATATAGATATCATAAAAGTAGTATTGCCGAAAGCACTGAAGCCCGGCGAATCCACCACCATTTCTACTGATTTCCTGGTAAAACTCCCCTCCTATTTCTCACGGTCTGGTTATGCCGATGGACAATACATGGCTACCCAGTGGTATCCTAAACCCGCTGTATTCGACAAAAACGGCTGGCACGAGTTTCCTTACCTAAGCATGGGAGAATACTACAGTGAATATGCTAATTACAAGGTAAATATTACGCTTCCCGGCGAATACGTTGTAGGCGCGAGTGGTGTGTTACAAAATAAAGATGAGCTAAACCAATATAAAACCATTGGTTCTAAAAATACCGCCAACCGTACCGGTACACCCGAATTGTATAAAGGAAAAGCGGGCAATAAAACATTGACTTATCATGCAGAAAATGTACCCGACTTTGCCTGGTTCGCTGAAAAAGGGGTGGTGATACAATACGACACCCTGAAGTTGCGTTCGGGTAAAATTGTAGATGCGTTTACTTACTACAAAAACAAACCTAATACGATCTGGAATAACAGCATCGATTATGCCAAAGACGGCACCCGGTATTACAGCGAGAAAATAGGTGAATATGACTATCCTACGGTTCAGGTTTTTGAAGGGCCTAAAAACAACTCAAGCGGTGGTATGGAATACCCGATGATCACGATTATTACGGTACCCGATGCAAGCAAAGAGTACCTGGATGGTGTAATCGCCCATGAAATTGGTCATAACTGGTTTATGAGCATGCTGGGAAGCAATGAGCGCCTGCATACCTGGCAGGACGAGGGCTTAAACACTTATTACCAGTTTAGGTATGAGGCAGAAAAATACAGGTATAATTCTATTTTCCGTGACCAGATGCCTCCACAGATGAAACAATTACCACTGGACGAATTTCAGAAAACCGCTTACAGGGCCCTTTCATCCATACCAATGGAGGCGGAGATGGACCAACCTGCAGCTGATTTTAAAACATCGGAGGAGTATGGACTCATTTCCTATATAAAGGCTTCGATCTGGTTATATGAACTGGAGCAGATGTTTGGCCGCGATAAAATAGATGCAGCCTTCCAGGAATATTTCAGAACCTGGAAGCATAAACATCCGCAGCCGGAAGACATGAAAGCTGCTTTTGAAAAATCGCTGGGCATTAACCTCGACGATTTCTTTGCAGAGCTGAAAAAGAAAGGAAGCCTGTAAATGTAAAAAGGGAAACAAAAAGACGCATTGAATAATTCAGTCATCATTTCCTATTCTACAGTCAATATTTTAAATTTCTCATGATCATTTCACTCAAAAATAAAACAGCCCTGGTTGGTGGCGCCAGCCAGGGCCTTGGTTATGCGATAGCCTGGCAATTAGCCGCCAGTGGAGCAACGGTTACCCTAATGGCGCGTAATGAAGAAAAACTTCGCACCCTTATAGCCAGGCTTCCTGCTGCTGAAGGACAACAGCACGGGTACCTGGTAGTAGATTTTGCCGACCTTACTAACTATAAGCAAATTATTGAGGCCTATTTCAGTAATCACACCGTGGACATTCTTATAAACAATACCAATGGTCCCAAAGCAGGTACGGTGCTTGAAAAGACAGGGGCAGATTACCAGGCAGCCTTTGATCTTTTATTTCAAACCGTACAACACACTACAGCATTGGCGGTGAAACACATGAAGGAACAGGGTTTTGGGCGGATCATTAACCTGACTTCAAGAACAACCAAAGAACCGGTAGATAGCCTGGCTTTATCCAATACCATCAGGGCTGCAGTAGTGGCATGGGGTAAAACGCTTTCGCGCGATCTGGGGAAACACCATATCACGGTTAACAATATCCTCACCGGGAACTTCGACACAGAAAGGCTAACAGAACTTTTTGAGGCACAGGCCGAAGCCACAAACGCAACTACCCAGGCAATTAAAGAAAAAGCTATTACTGATATTCCTCTGCAAAGATTGGGAACCGCGGCAGAATTAGCCAATGTAATCACATTTCTGGCTTCAGAACAGGCCGCTTATGTTACCGGCACCAGCATTCCAGTAGATGGCGGACTTCTAAAGTCTATATAATCACTTTGTATACAGCAATAGTTACTGTACTTAAATCCGTGCAATAGGGGTAGATTTACGACACCCTGCTGATGACCAATCAGACATTCTGCTGAAAATAGCGCAGTAACTGTGCATCTTACTTACTTTTGCGCCATGCATTATGTTTCTGCGGAAGGTTTAGAAAAAGTTATGGCATACAGCCCCTGTTCTCTGATATTTCTTTTCATATAGAAGAAGGCGATAAGATAGCCCTGGTAGCACGCAATGGTACAGGTAAATCCACCTTATTAAAAATTCTCGCTGGTAAAGAAACGCCCGACAAAGGCAAACTATGGATCAGCAAAGATGTAGATGTAGTATTATTTGAGCAGGAACCCGACCTGGATCTGGAAAAAACGATCTCTGACAACGTTTTTTTCATGACAATCCGATAATTACCGCAATTAAAGATTACGAATCGGCCAGTGAAGCCGAAGATGTAGATAAAATAGCTGACGCGCTTGGACGCATGGATGAACTGAATGCCTGGGATTTCGATTCCAAAGTAAAGCAGATATTCGGCAAGCTAAAAATACACCACCTGGACGCGGTGGTAAAAAACCTGAGCGGCGGACAGAAAAAGCGGGTTGCTCTCGCCAAAACCCTTATTGATATTGGCTTTGAGCATAAGCACGTGTTGCTGATCATGGATGAGCCTACCAACCACCTGGATGTGGAAATGGTAGAATGGCTGGAGCATTTTTTAAATAAAGAAAAAGTAACCTTACTACTGGTAACCCACGACCGCTATTTTTTAGATGCTGTGAGTGAAGAGATATGGGAAATGGAGGGTAGCAACCTTTACGTTCACAAAGGCGATTACGAAAACTACCTGGAGAAAAAGCCGCACGTATCGAAAATGACCTCGCGAGCATCGACAAAGCTAAAAACCTCTACCGGCGCGAGCTGGAGTGGATGCGTAAACAACCCAAAGCCCGCACCACCAAGTCGAAAAGCCGCCAGGACAGTTTCAACGACGTAGAAAAAAAGCTAAACAGCAGGTAACCAATGAGCAGGTGGAACTGCAGATGAAGATGAACCGCCTGGGAGGTAAAGTAGTAGAACTGAAAAAGCTATACAAAGCTTACGGAGACAAAAAAATACTGGAAGGCTTTGATTATACCTTTAGCAAAGGTGAGCGGGTGGGTGTCATTGGCAAGAACGGAGCAGGTAAATCTACCTTTTTAAATATTTTACAAGGCTTGCAGGAGCCTGACAGCGGAAAGGTTAATATCGGCGATACGATCATATTCGGCAATTACTCACAGCAGGGATTACAGGTTAAAACCGATATGCGGGTGATCGAGTTCGTAAAAGATATTGCAGAACACTTTCCGTTGGCTAAGGGTGGAACACTGAGCGCTGCCCAGTTCCTCGAATTGTTTCTTTTCAATCCTGATAAACAATACACTTACATCAGCAAGCTAAGCGGGGGCGAAAAACGCAGGCTACACCTGCTTTCTATCCTGTTTCGCAATCCCAACTTCCTGATCCTGGATGAGCCGACCAACGACCTGGATCTGCCTACACTAGGTGTACTGGAAAACTTCTTAATGGAATACCCGGGCTGTTTGCTGATCGTAAGCCACGACCGTTATTTTATGGATCGCCTGGTAGATCATTTGCTGGTATTTGAAGGTGAAGGGGTCATCAGCGATTTCCCTGGCAACTACACACAATATCGCCTGCAGGAAGATAAAAAGAAGATGGCAGGCGAAAGTGCACAGTTGACAGTAAAGCCAACAGTTGCGCCTCAGCAAGCAACTCCTGTTGAAAAGAAAAAGTTTCTTTTAAAGAAAAACGTGAGTTTGAGTTATTGCAGAAAGAAATGGAAGATCTGACCAAAGAAAAGGAAAAGATCACCACTCAACTAAATGACGCAAACCTTCCTTACGAAGAACTACAGCAGCTATCTAACCGTATCGGCGAAATATCGGGTCTTTTGGATGAAAAAGAAATGCGCTGGTTGGAGTTGAGTGAAATGATTGAGGATTAGCGCAAAGTCTCCCAATCCATATAATATTAATTTAATATTAACATTTCTAATCATTTTCTAATTCTGTGTCAGTTTTTCGTCAAAAACCGCTTTAGATTTTAATTTAATCCAGTATTCCTTTAGGTATGCTGGACAATTCGTATTATTTTCGCGCCGCATTTCGCAAAAAACGATGCGTGTTATAATTCTTTATAGTACCGCAGCGTTTCTGGTTTGCCAAGCGGCAGCCGTCCGATAACTTAAAACACGAAATACGGATGAAAGAAACAATTGAAACGGATGTAGCCCTTATTGGCGGTGGAATCATGAGCGCTACTTTAGGTATGTTAATCAACCAGCTGGCACCGGACAAATCGATCCATATTTTTGAAAGATTGAAAGATGTTGCAGAAGAAGCCTCTGATGCCTGGAATAACGCCGGCACCGGACACGCAGCTTTATGTGAGCTTAATTATACACCTGAGGACGCTAAAGGAGTAGTACATACGGACAAAGCCCGCTCTATTATGGAGCAGTTTGAAGTGTCCAAACAGTTTTGGGCTTACTTAATTGAACAGGAAAGGCTGGCCAATCCAAAAGATTTTATCCGCTCTACCCCACACATGAGTTTTGTCCGCGGCGATAAAGATGTAACCTATTTGAAGAAAAGGTTCAAAGCATTGCAAAAAAGCATCTTATTTAAGGAGATGCAATACGCCGAAGATCCTAATATAATACAACAATGGGCCCCACTCGTTACCGACGGCAGGGACAACACTGAAAAAATTGCGGCTACCTATTCTACATTAGGTACCGACGTAAATTTCGGCGCTATTACGGGAGCATTAGTGAATTCATTGCAAAAGACGGGTAAGGCTGAATTGCACCTACATCACGAAGTAAAAAAGCTAAAGCAGCAAAAAGATAGTCGCTGGCTGATCAAAGTTAAAGACCTGAGTTCGGGTAAAAAATATAATGTACTGGCAAAATTCGTGTTCATCGGTGCAGGTGGAGGCTCATTAGAATTACTACAGAAATCGGATATACCGGAAGGTAAAAATATGGTGGCTTCCCCGTAGGCGGCCAGTGGCTGGTATGTAAGAATCCGGCGATCAGTGCAAAACATAGCGCCAAAGTATACGGCCAGGCCGAAGTAGGCGCTCCCCCAATGAGTGTCCCTCACCTCGACGCGCGTATCATTGATGGTGAAAAAGCGATCCTGTTTGGTCCTTTTGCCACTTTTTCCACCAAATTCCTGAAAGAAGGTTCTTACTGGGATCTTTTCGGAACCGTGAAATACTGGAATATTTTCCCGCTCATCAAAGTGGGTATCAAAAATATCGACCTGGAAAAATACCTGATCAGGCAGTTAAGTTTATCCTTTGACGACAGGATGAGTGTATTGAAACAATTTTATCCTGAAGCTCAAAATGCAGACTGGAAGCTGCAGGAAGCCGGTCAAAGGGTGCAGGTGATTCAAAACGATCCCGAAAACGGTCCTACCCTGCAGTTTGGAACAGAGATTGTTACTTCAGCAGATGGAACTATATCGGCTTTATTAGGCGCCTCTCCCGGCGCTTCTACCGCGGTATCAATCATGTTGCGGTTATTGTATCAGTGCTTCCCCGATAGAGCGGGTGATAATGTTGATCGTTTAAAAACAATGATCCCCTCTTATGGTCAGCAGCTGGAAGATAACCCGGAATTACTGGCAAAAGTGAGAGAGCGTACCAGCCGCATATTAGAATTGAATACACAGTAACCATTACCGCTGTTGCGCACAACTTACCGGTAATGCCTGAAAATACCTTTATCAAGCAGCGTCCACAGCGCTGCTTTTTGATGGGCGGCTTTTAACGCATTATTGCTCCAGGTATTGCAGGTATAAAATAGGTTATAAGATCCTTTTGCTTCATAAAACGCATCCATATTCCCATACCCGTCATTCACACTTGGAATTGGGACGGTCTTCCCCCTTATTAAAGTCAAAGCTTTTCGTAATAAACGCTACCATGTCTTTATAATCTTCTTTACTGATATTAATGGCCACCGTGGTAGAATCGGGAACAATACTCTGATAAAAAGTGGCGTGAATGGCCGAACTGCTTAAACCCGTCATTGCCTTGAAGGCGGTTGAAAATTTCAGGTCAGCCCAGGTGGGTGTTTGCAGGTAAAAACCTTTATCGCCCCAGCCAATGCCTACGTAGGAGTAAGTAGTGTCTTTAAGATCTGTATCCGCATAACTTATATAATTGGTCCAGTCAACCCACTCTGTTTTTACAGGCACTACAATATCGGTATGAACTCCATTCGACATGATGTAAATCGTCAGATCATTGGGTGATTGATAGTCCTTATTTTTATTAACCGGAATAAAAGGTATTAACAGCGCCGCCACTACATAGATGATCAACAATAAAACAATATATAATAACACCCTTCCTGTACGTTTTAATATTTTTTTCATTTTCTCAACCTTGCCTCGTAAATATAGGTTTAAAAATACGGCCAGAAGCATTACGCACAATAAACATATATGACACAGTAATACCACTATGCTCTACAGTTAAAATATTTAACCGTTAAGAAGAGGAGAAAAGAGGTATCGCAGAGTTGTTAGGTATAATAGGCACTCCATATTTAATTCACCAGAATTGAATTATACCTCAACGTATCCTTTACGCCCACCTTTCTTTGCGGTTAAAAAACTGCTACTAAATGCATTCCCAACATCAATTCCAAACTGGTGCGTGTACGTATTGCGGTAGCATGGGGCTGGTGAATTACTGTGTATTATACGCCGCCTTCAATAAAGCCACTACTTCTTTTTGGGTACTTAAAGATTTATCTGCGTTGTAATAGGTTTGAATAGCATTTTTAACCACTTCAAAATCGGCCTTTTGAGCAGCCAGTCCCAGGTACATTTCCTGCCCTTCTTTTGGTCTCGGTCCCCAATGAAACAGGTCGTTTCCCTTTTCATCTCTAACTATTAAAATAGGAATGGACTTTGAACCGTTGGTTAAATACTGATCAATTTCTGATCCGCTGTCCCGTAGCTGCAGCTCAAAGCTGATCTTGTTGTTTAATGAACTCATCAGGTACAATATGGGCACAATATGAGCTGCATCCCCACACCAGGGTTCGGTAATCACCACCCAATTTTGTGGTTGATCAATTGCTTTTATAACATCGGCCGTTTCCTCCGTAATAGGATTGGTTTTCACCCAACGCTTCATGCGGGTTTCATTCATCAGGGTGTAATGATGATAATCTGGATTATCGTAAGGTGGCGGTGGTGGATCAATAGTTAAAAGCTGATGGGTATAATCTACATATTCCTGCCAGTTCATTGTTTTTTCATGCAATAATAACAAGAGAGGATATCAAAAAGTTGAAGTTGTTTTTGTTGCCAATATAAGGATCAATCATCCAGGTTTATACGTTCTGACCATTGCAAGGTTTGCGGCAATTCTGTTGCTGAAAATTCAATATGCACTACCCTTCTTTTATTGTTATTGGTCGTTCGGCCGGAGCTATGTAATAATAGTGGCTTCATAATCATTACTCCTCCTTCAGGAACAGCACAACTAACTTCTCTTTCCGTAGTCCAGTCGATGGTTTCGGGCCGGTATACGCCTTTTAAGTGCGACCCTGGCACCACTTTTAGCGCACCGTTCTCTTCAGTGGTATTATCTAAATGAATACGGAGGGTGAAGTTGTTTTCCAATATAGATAATGGAGGCTGCACGGCAAATTGGTTCTGCTTTACCGTCCAGGGACCAAACCCAGGTATATCTGTTTTCCGATCAACCGAGATCGTCAGATCCTGGTGATAAGCAACAAACCAGTTAGAGCTTTCGGGCTTGTCAAAATAAATACTTTTGACAATAAAATAATGCGTTCCCAACAAATTACTGATCAGCGCCTTTAATCTACCATTCAGTAAAACAGGCAATACGTCCGGCAGCTCTTTCAAAAACTGCCGGATCGCGAAAAGATCATTCGATTGGCGAAAAGTATCTTTGGATGTATCGGCCTTGCCAATGATTTGCAATACGGCATCGACTTCTTCATTAGTATAAACGGATTCAATAACCGAAAAACCATGCTCTGCAATTTGAGCTTTATGAATTATAAGTTCATCCATAAATGATCGAAATTTTTATCGTTCCGCAAAACAGCTGAACAGGTAACTTCGCCCTACTCACCATTTCCTATTCACCATTCACTACTTGCCACTCCCTAATTACATTCCACCTTCACTTTCCAGTTCTCTTTATCATTTAAAAAGTTAATCAACTCGCTGTTCATTTCAAAGCCCTTCCCGTTGGTCAATAATTCTACTTCGATATTTTCTGTTTCATCTACTATTTTAAAATTCAAAGCCGAAGGTCCTTTATTGGATTTGAGATTCTGCTGCACAAAATCAATCATAGTCCCGGTAATATCTGTGGCAGGCAATTGCAAGGTTAGCTTCTTGGTCATATTTTTCTTTACACTTTCGGCCAGGCAAATAGAGGATATTTTAAAATCGAAATCACCATTAAACCTTTGTTTGAAAAAGCCGGTAATGTAAACTGTGGCGCCCAGCTGCAATATCGCTGAATGCTTCAGGTAATCTTCTGAAAAAAGTACCAGTTCCAGCTTACCGCTATAGTCTTCTATCACAAAACTTCCGAATTTATTACCACTCTTGGCCACACGATGCTGAGCATCACTCACCAGGGCCATTATTTTAAAAGTAGCGCTGGAGTTTACTTTTTCTTTATCCTCTTTAAATTCGTTTACATAACCAATCTTCGATATACCATAGTTCTCCATCTCAAAACGGTAATCGTCCAGCGGATGCCCACTTACAAAAATCCCCGTTACCTCTTTTTCATTATCCAGCTGCACCACTAAGGGCCAGGGTTCACACTCAGCTATTTTGGGCACCTGTATTTCCATCGACTCCGCCAGGTCACCAAACAAAGTGTTTGAACTGGTTTGTGACTGGGTTTGGCATACCTGACCATATTTAATGATCTTCTCCAGCCCGTTCATATTATCATTAGGCGGCGTAAAGAAGTACTGTGCCCTGTGGATGTCAGTAAAACAATCGAAAGCTCCGGCATAAGCCAGGCTCTCCATTGTTTTCTTATTTACAGTACGCTGATTCACCCGCTTTACCATGTCGAAAATGCTGGGGTACGCCCCGTTTTCACGTTCAGCAATGATACTCTCCACAGCTGCTTCACCCACACCTTTTAGTCCGCCCAGGCCAAAGCGGATCTCCCTTTTTATTTACGGCAAAGCCTTTCAACGATTCGTTGATATCAGGCCCCAATACTTCCAATGTCATGCGTTTACACTCTTCCATAAAGAAGGTGATCTTTTCGAGGGAACCGGCGTTATTTAAAACGGCCGCCATATATTCACTAGGATAATGTGCTTTTAAATATGCTGTCTGGTAAGCCACAAAGGCATAACAGGTAGAGTGCGACTTATTGAAGGCGTACTGGGCAAAGGCTTCCCAGTCGGTCCATATTTTCTCCAGCTTATCAGCAGGGTGTCCTTTCTGTACGGCCCCATCGATAAACTGCTTCTTCATTTTATCAAGAACTGCCTTTTGTTTCTTACCCATTGCCTTACGCAATACGTCCGCATCTCCCTTACTAAAACCTCCAATGCTCTGGCTTAGCAGCATCACCTGCTCCTGGTAAACCGTGATACCGTAGGTCTCCGCCAGGTATTCTGCCATTTCAGGGAGGTCATACGAGATTTCCTCCGCCCCGTGCTTCCGTTTGATGAAGTTAGGAATATACTGCAGCGGGCCCGGGCGATACAAGGCGTTCATCGCAATCAGATCCGCAAACTTATCGGGCTTCAGATCGCGTAAGTGCTTCTGCATACCCGGGCTTTCAAACTGGAACGTCGCGTTGGTTTCGCCTTTTTGATAGAGCTGGTAGGTCTTTTCATCATCCAGTGGTATGCTGTCAATATCTATCTCAATTCCATAATTTAATTTGATTAGCTGCAACGCATTCTTGATGATGGTAAGGGTTTTCAGCCCCAGGAAGTCCATCTTAATTACGCCGGCCTCTTCAATCACGCTACCCTCTATCTGGGTAACCCACAAATCGGAATCTTTCGCCGTACTTACCGGCAACAATTCGGTAAGATCTTTGGGCGCTATGATGATACCCGCAGCGTGTATACCAGTATTCCTCACCGATCCTTCCAGAATCTCCGCCTCATGCAATACTTTAGCCTGTAAATCGCTGCCGTTATATATCTCCCTTATTCTTCTTACACTATCCAGATCTTCAGAAGCCAGCCCTTCTTTCTCAGACAAAGACTTTTCTCCATCTTTAGCAGACATTGGGGCATGTAATACGCGCTTTAAAGAAATACCCGGCTTCTCCGGTATCAGCTTGGCTAAGGCATTGGAGTCTGATAATGGCAGATCCATCACACGCGCCACATCTTTGATACTCATTTTAGCCGCCATCGTACCGTAGGTAATGATTTGCGCTACCTGGCTTTTGCCGTATTTCTGTACTACATAGTCTATTACTTTCTGGCGTCCCTCATCATCGAAATCCGTATCAATATCCGGCATGGATTTACGATCAGGATTGAGAAAACGCTCAAAAAGCAGGTTGTATTTAATAGGATCAATATTGGTAATACCAATACAGTAAGCCACCACTGAACCGGCAGCAGAACCACGACCCGGCCCGATGAATACCCCGCTATCCCGGCCGGCTTTAATAAAGTCACTTACAATAAGGAAGTAACCGGCAAATCCCATGGTTTTGATGGTAAACAGCTCAAAATCGATCCGCTCTTTTACGTCACCTTCAAATGCCAATCCATAGCGCTCCCTTGCCCCTTCATAAGTAAGGTGTTTCAGAAACTCCCACTGGTTGAGGGAATCTGCGCTCATGGTATCGCCTTTCTCAGTTTTTTGGTCCTGCGTGTGCGTTTTATATTCCGGAGGAATAGGAAAATTAGGAAGTAAAATGCTGCGCTTAAGGTCCAGCAGCTCAATTTTATCAACAATAGCATTGGTATTATCAATTGCCTCAGGAATATCATGAAACAATGCGTCATTTCCTCCGTTGTTTTAAAATAAAACTGGTCGTTGGCAAATGCAAAACGGGATCCCTTACTATTGGCATCTTCATCACCAAAATCACCCTTAAACTTAGGTGTGGCCTGCTTTTCACCGGTATTAATACAAAGCAGGATATCATGCGCGTTCGCATCTTCCTGGTCAACATAATGCGAGTCGTTACTGGCGATAATGGGCACTTTATATTTTGCGGCAAACCGTATCAGCACTTCGTTTACCTTCTCCTGGTCGGGAATATCGTGTCGTTGCAGCTCCACATAGAAATCTTCTCCAAAAAGGTCTAGCCACCATTTAAATTCCTGCTCTGCTTCTGCCTCTCCTTTTCTCAATATCGCCTGCGGCACCGAAGCACCCAGGCAACAGGTGGTGGCAATCAGCCCTTCATGGTATTGAACAACCAATCCTTTATCGATACGCGGGTATTTACCATATAAACCTTCGATAAATCCCAGTGAAGTTAATTTGGTAAGATTGCGATACCCTTGTTCATTCTTGGCGAGTAAGATCTGGTGATACCGTTTATCTTTTTTGTCTTTGGTAAAAGTTTTCTCCAGGCGATTCTCTACTACATAAAATTCGCAGCCAACCACCGCTTCACTTTCGGCTTTCCATTTTCATCCAAATTTTTATAGGCTTCCGCTACAAACTGGAAAACGCCGAACATGTTTCCATGGTCACTGATTGCCAATGCCGGCATTCCGTCTTTGATAGCTTTTTTGTATAAGTTACCGATGGGAGCCGCACCATCGAGTAAAGAGTATTGTGTGTGAACGTGTAAATGCGAGAATTTCATCCGTGTATTTTTTGAACACTGTAATTATTACAGCTATCTTGTCAAAATGTGATGATCCGTAAGATAATTCGGGCCTTTCTGGCCTTCCCCGGATTCATCTTGCAATGTGCAATAAATTTCTTTTGCTACCCAAATTGTTTATGCACAATCGGCCCCGCAGAGCAACTACAATAACGCGGGTAGGTGAACAAAGTTGAGGTATTATTGTACCAGTCCAACCATTTTTATATCAACCCGGAAGCACATCATAAAGCATGTTCGCACGCTAAACAATTGTCAATTCGTCTCAATAAAAACATGCAAGTGTGGAAAAGGATACTCAAAAAGGAAATTTAAACCCTGAAAAACGGGACATCCGTCGACGAAAACAGGGTTCTAAACGCACAAAAAAATCGCAAATCATTCATAAACAGCACTTTAATTATTTTTAAAAAAATTGGCATATCGTACAATAATATTGTCCTTTTGACGTTTTTAATAAGATTCAGAAAATTGACAATTAATTCCGGTTCTAAGAACAGGATGAAAACAATAAAAAGGATTTAAGTTTATGCTACGAGTTTGTGTGTTAGGGTTAATCTGCTTGTTTTTTGTAAACAGTTCATTTGCCCAGCTAGACCCAACTAAACCAACTGCTGCAAGATCAGCCCAGTCCATAGAGGATGAGATCAACGGCATCAGGCCCAAATCAAACAGTACAAAAGAAAGTCTGTTAGAAGCAGCCCAAAAGTTTTTTGCACCGTCCAGTTTGCAGTCTAAATATGGTACCCTTTTGAAAATGTTGCCGGGAATGCTTCCCAGTATGACTCTTTTGGGAGCTATTGATGAATGGTACGGCACTAAATACCGTTTTGGCGGTACTACCAAAAGCGGCATTGATTGCAGCGCTTTTGTACGGGAGGTGTATAAGGAAGCATTTGATATAGATCTTCCCAGAACTGCGCGGGAGCAATTCAAAGCAGCAGGACAATTTATTTCTATGGCTTATTTGCAGGCGGGTGATTTACTTTTCTTTAATACAAGAGGTGGTGTATCGCATGTAGGCGTGTACTTAGGCAATAATAAATTCGCACATGCTTCATCCAGCAACGGTGTAACGGTAAGTGGCTTAGACGAGAAATATTATGCGGCCCGTTATTTAGGTGCTAAAAGGATGTAGATCAAGGCGCAACAAAGGATAATTACCTTTTAAACGATACTCAAAAAGTTCCGGATTCCGGAACTTTTTTTATTTTCAGCACTTTAACAGCTATCCTGGGACGATAAGTAGTTTTTTGTGATATTCAGAAAACTGATCAGGCTTTTATTCTTCTCCGTTATTTTCTCTACTTCACTCAAGGCTGTCAGGGAAAGCTTCAGCAATTCGTTCTTCTTATCCAGTTCTGCTTTTAAAAGCCGGATGATCTCTACCAGGTCCACCTGCTTGTGTTCCGTTTTTACGGTACGCTCAAAGCCAAAGAATTCGTTGGGTGTAATGTCAAATACCCTGCAGATATCCGGTATTAACGTTGCATCGATCTTCGACTGCCCGGACTCAAGTAAACTATAGGCATTCTGGCTTTTATGCAGCAGCTCAGCCATTTGCGTTTGGGTAACTCCTTTACTCTTTCTTAGTTGTTTTAATGTATGATGTATCATAGGTAACATATATTCAAACAAAATTATATAAAAAACTGATAAACATATAAGAATTTTGGGTTGCTCAGCTTAGCTGCTCTCTTTATTTTTACCGCGGCTGTCGTTGCTACTCAATAAAAACACCTAATCTGCACGACTACAACCGGTGAATAAGACAGACAGGCTCTTGTTTTGATCACTGCAAGTTACGTAAAAGAAAATTGTTTATAAACGGTATTTAACGTAACCTATCGAGAAAGACCAAAGGCTATTAATCGAAGTAAAGCAGCTATAAATATGGCTGCTTTACTTTTTACAAGCAAATCCCGGTATTGATTACATTGTAATTAATGACTTTAGTTAAACTGGTCCAATTTGCCTTGCTGATCATATTATGTGAATCTTGTTTTCTATTCGTATTTCTTATTTCGGTGCTCCGTCTCTCAATGGGTATTTTCCATATTTGTTGTTTATGGCATTATGTTAAAGATGTTCTACTATGAATGGGTAAAAGTTAATCAGGAAGTTGTCTGCTGCATTATCAATATTGCATAAGTCACAAAAGCTTTCAAGAAATAGCAAATATAAAATATATAAAAAATAGATAATTATATATCAAAATTGGTTTGCTTTTGGACATCTTTTGATAGTAACTTCATATGGAAAGCTGGCCGTGATATAGAAGCTAACATCTTATCTCGAACACCACTTAGTATTAAAAATCAAAGATTGGTGGACGCACCATGAGGGAGCAATGCTGTATGCCCTGTGCCCGCAAAGCACTTAAGACGAGTATCTGAAAACACTTTAAAAACTAATTTATGACACAAACAATCGAACTGGAAAAATTGGGGTTAACTGGCTTAACACCAGAAGAAAAATTTATTGTCGATGGTGGTAAAGTTCCGTCCTGGGCAAAAAAGCTGGGATGGGGTGGCCTTGCAGCATGGGTAATCGACAACTGGGAAGACATTAAAAGCGGAGCAACGAGTGCCTGGCAAGATTATGACAAAAACAATCCTCGCTAACATAATAAATTTTAAATCATGGAAAATATTGTAGAGCTAAAAGAATTGACTGAAGTAGAATTAAAAGATATTTATGGGGGCAAGACTCCGTCACAGGACACCTCATTTGCTAATGATATAGCTTACTATGGTGTTTACACAGCAAGAGCTGTTTGGGATGGGTTCCGCGCCTTTATCGCTGGGGCTTCGGAAGGCTCAAAATACTTTTATAAATAAAGTTTTTCTTCACAAGAGGCTGCCCCAATAGGTCAAGGCAGCCTTGTTTTTTCCATTATGCAGTTGAAGAAAATCTCAGCGAAGAAAACTGTCAGCTACTTTATATCTAATTTCCCCGCTCTATCTTATTCTAAAATTTCAAGCAATGACTTTAGGTAAGTATCTCAAGTTCATTTTCCTTATAATAAGTATAAATCTTTTGCTTTCGATTGTAATCTCTTACTTATCATACAACTATTTAAAAGGCATTTTATCAAGCAATGCCATCGTCTGGGATTCGACAATCGAGGAGGTAATTGTTAGCATAATACTTGTTCCAATTTTTGAGTCCCTTTTTTTCAGTATTATTCTTACAGAGTTTTCCTTTATTTAACGAAAGACCTTGTTATAAAAGACGAAAATAAAAATTGTCTGTTTATAATATGTAGTAGCTTATTGTTCGCTTTGATGCATGGCTATAATTGGCTATACCGTGTAAATGCTTTTTTAGGTGGAGTTACGCTCAACTACAGCTATCTATATTTCAAAAAAGCTAAATTCTATCCTTACTTATCCGTTGTATTGATTCACTTACTTTACAATCTATGTGTTTTCATTATAAAGAAACATTTCGCTTAGAACAACTAAAAGTGTAATTAACATCTTCAATATCATTACCAAATCCCATTATGAAACTCAATAAACGAACCATCTACATAATCATTATTGTGTTCTTCTTAATATGGTTTTTCCTCAATTGGGAAGATGCCAGGCAAGGTTTCATTGACGGGTTTAATGCACAATAGTAAACACCCTTTTAATCGATGAACACACCCAAAACCTATATCATCTATCTGACTATTTTAGTAATGGTGATCGGGGCCTTGATATCGCTACCATTTATTTCCACTACTATCTCCACCCGTGCGAACGGCATTACACGTCCTATAACAGAACGCAGTGAAATAAGACCTGTTGTTTCGGACATAGTGGAAAAGCTCTTTTATGAAGAGGGGCAGCTGGTAGAGGCCGGTGCTGTAATTGTCTCCATTAAAGATGAGGTATCGCCCGTGCAGGCAGTAAGCAACAATTATGATATTAACCAACGCAGGCAGTTTATACATGATCTGAAAATACTAACCGCTTCCAGCGGCAATGTTGCTTTTAGCAGCTTAAGCAGTGCCCTGTATAAACAACAGCTCAACCGGTTTAAGTACCAATTGGCAGATCAGCAAGCTTCCATTAAAAAAGTGCAGCACGAACTCGATATGAATAACTCACTTTTAAATGACAAAGTGATTGCACCTAAAGAGGCTTTTGATAAGCAGGTGGAAAGCGAAAAACTACAAGCGGCTTACGAGGCTTTTACGCGCAACCAGATAGCCCAGTGGCAGCAGGAGCTGGCCAATTATGAAGCTGAATTATTGCAGCTCAATGCTACCGGCAACAAAATACTGGCTGAAAAAAGAATTACCAGATCAAAGCACCTGTGAGTGGAGTGATTCAAGGCTTCAATAACTTATACGAAGGCAGCGTAGTACAGGCAGGCCAAATCATTGCTACAATATCCCCTGAAAGTAAGCTGGTTGCAGAGTGCTATGTGAATACAAGGGATGTGGGCTTACTTAAAACAGGGCAGGCTGCCCGGTTCCAGGTGGATGCTTTTGATTACAACTATTTTGGTGTGGTTACAGGGAAGATACTGAGCATCGACAATGATTTCTCTATGGTAGATGAGCAGCCGTATTTAAAATCCGCTGTAGTTTCGACACCACACAACTACACTTAAAAAACGGGTTTAGCGGAAGGCTGAAAAAGGACTATCCTTTCAGGCCCGCTTTGTGATAGCTGAAAGAACCCTTTGGCAATTGCTGTTCGACAAGATTGATGATTGGCTGAATCCTGCCGCGCCCAACACAAAAAACGCAGGATAATATACCGGCACAACCGGCGTACTCCTCTGGGCCGTATTATTCATGGCAAACCAACTATAGGCGAATCAGTTTAACACCTATGAGAAAAGCATCAAAAATTAAACAAAGAGATATCACTGACTGTGGCGCCGCCTGCCTCGCTTCCATTGCGGCACACTATCAACTCCAATTGCCGGTCAGTCGTATCCGGCAGTTTGCAGGCACCGATAAACGCGGCACTAATGTATTGGGCCTGGTAGAAGCAGCAGAAAAGCTAGGCTTCCAGGCCAAGGGTGCTAAAGGTCCTCCTGAAAGTCTTTTGAAAATACCCCTCCCCGCCGTTGCTCACCTTACCCTCAAAAATCAATTGCATCACTATGTGGTGATCTACAAAGTAACCTCCGGGTACATCCTTATAATGGATCCGGCTGATGGCAAAATGTACAAGCAAACCCACGAAGCATTCAAAGAAAGCTGGACGGGTGTCATTGTATTGATTGTACCTGGAGAACGCTTTGCCACAGGCAACGAAAAAATCTCCAATATCAAAAGGTTCTGGCAGCTAATACAACCGCATAGTTCTGTGATGGCACAGGCCGTCGTTGGAGCCATGGCTTACACCTTACTTGGATTATCTACTTCGATCTATCTACAGAAAATAATCGATTTTGTACTTGTAGAAGGCAATCTCAGGTTATTGAATCTTTTGAGTATGGCTATGATTATCATACTTATCTTTCAACTGGTGATAGGGTATTATAAATCGTTGTTTGCCTTACAAACCGGCCAGCAAATAGATGCCCGGTTGATACTGGGATATTATAAGCACCTGCTTAAATTGCCCCAGCGTTTTTTGATACTATGCGCGTGGGTGAAATTATAAGTCGCGTGAACGACGCAGTTAAAATAAGAATGTTTGTAAACGACGTTTCACTTTCCCTTGTCGTTAACGTTCTCATTATCGGTTTCTCCATCAGCCTGATGTTTTTATACTACTGGAAACTGGCAGCCATTATGTTGCTGATCATACCGGTTTACGCGCTCCTCTATTTTATCAGCAACAAGATCAATAAAAAATGGCAGCGCACTTTAATGGAAGATAGTGCAGAACTGGAGACTCAACTGGTGGAAAGTCTTACCGCAGCCGGGACGATCAAAAGATTCGGCCTGGAAGCACATGCCAGTGAAAAAACAGAAAGCCTGTTTTATAAATTACTTCAAACCATTTATACAACATCTGTATATGGTTTATATACGGGAAACGCCATTGAGTTCTTCACACGGCTGTTTACCATTATCCTGTTATGGGCGGGCAGCTATTTTGTAATAAAAGGAGAACTCTCTCCCGGCGAATTACTTTCTTTCTATGCATTGATCGGGTATTTAACCGGCCCGGCAGCTTCGCTTATAAATGCCAATAAAAATATACAGGATGCTTTAATTGCCGCTGATCGTTTATTCGAGATCATTGACCTCGAAACGGAAACCAATAATACGAACAAGGTTCATATCACTCCGGAATTAACCGGCAATATTGTTTTCGAAGGCGTATCCTTCAGGTACGGCACCAGGTCACAGGTATTTACCAACCTGAGCCTGACTATTGAAAAAGGAAAAAGCACCGCCATTGTAGGTGAGAGCGGAAGCGGCAAATCTACGCTAATGTCCCTGCTGCAAAACCTCTATCCTATCAAAGAAGGTCGTATTACCATCGGTGATCTGGACCTGAACCATATTTCTAACAGAAGCCTGCGGCAACTAATTGGTGTGGTACCACAACATATCGATCTGTTTGCAGGAACCATTATTGAAAACATTGCCATCGGAGAATATGAACCGGATATTCAAAAAATACTTTTTCTATGCAAGCTAACAGGAATTAACGAATTCATTGAAAAGTTATCCGCTAACTACCACACTCTTTTAAATGAACAGGGCGTAAACCTGTCGGGAGGCCAGCGCCAAAGATTGGCTATTGTAAGAGCCTTGTATCGGAACCCCGAAATTTTAATACTGGATGAAGCCACCAGCAGCCTGGATCCAGCCAGCGAAATCTTAACGAAACAGGCCTTACAATGGTTTCAACAACAGGGTAAAACCCTCATCATTATAGCGCACCGTTTATCAACTATTAGAACTTGTGACACCATATTGGTTATGCAAAACGGAAAGCTCGTAGAATCAGGCGTGCACGAAGAGTTATTGCGTTCCGATAACATTTACGCGTCCCTATGGAAATTCCACTCCGGAAGTTTTGAATCATAACCAATACCCCGGTATAGGTAATATCTGCATTCTATCTTATTTTTACTAATATTTAGCTTATTTTATGAAGAGACTATCTTTTGTGTTATTATTATTGATTGCAGTCTGCAGTATAACGATGGGCCAGGAAAAGTGGTCTTTAAAACGTTGTGTGGATTATGCCGTTGTCAACAATATTTCTGTAAAACAGGCTGATGTACAAGTCCGTTTTGACAAGCTAACGCACCACCAAAGTATATTAGCGTTATACCCAAGAATTAATAGTCAACATAGCACCGGTTTGCAGTTTGGACGATCCATTGATCCTACCTCTAACCAGTTTACCACAAATGAGATTCTTTTTGCCAACCACGGACTGGATGTAGGACTAGACCTTTTTAACTGGTTTGCTAAAAAGAATACCGTAAAAGCTAATAATTACCTGGCCCAGGCTAGTGCAGCCAAGTTGGAAAAAGCCAAAAATGATGTATCGCTTAATGTTGCCAATGCTTACCTGGCAGCCTTGCTCAACAAAGAGCAAATTAATATCAGCCAGGTTCAGGTTGACCAAAGCCGCGAGCAATTTAATAATATCAGAAAACAGGTAACCGCGGGCGCCTTGCCCGAATTGAACCAGGCGGAAGCGCAAACCCAATATGCAACAGATAGTTCCAATATGATCACTGCGAGGACCAATTATATTTTGTCTTTGCTACAGCTGAAGGCATTGATCAACCTGGATGCGGATGTTCCTTTTGATATAGAGATACCACCCGTTGAAGCCATCCCGTTAGAAGCGCTTGCCGACCTGGATCCGGCCCTCGTGTATCAATCTGCCTTAGAAAACCTGCCCCAGCAAAAAATCAATAACCTGAATTTGCTGGCCAGCGAAAGAAATGTTGCAGTAGCCAAAGCAGGGATGTATCCTTCCATTTCCTTTTTTGGCGGGCTCAGCTCCCGTTATTCGAATGCGCAACGGATTATTCCGAAAGATTATATCATGACCGCCATTCCAGCAGGGATTGTAAATATCAATCAAACGGATTATACAGTTTATTCAGAAACCAGGGTACCACAGGGTTTTGATAAGAATACCTATTTCAGACAGCTTAGCAACAACTTCAGCCAAAATGCCGGATTGGCTTTGAATATTCCTATTTTTAACGGAGGATCGGCACGCATCAACTGGCAAAAGGCTAAACTGGATGTAGAAAACCAGCAATTATTGAAAGAACAGGACAGCCGTACCTTAAAACAGGATATTTACCAGGCGCATACCAATGCGGTTGCGGCTATTCAAAAATATAATGCTACGCAGGTAGCGGTAGAGTCTGCACAAAAAGCATACGATTTTGCCAGAAAAAGGTTTGATGTAGGATTATTACAGCCTATTGACCTTATTTTAAACCAGAATAATTTGTTCAGGGCCAAAATAAACCTGGTGTCGGCACAGTATGATTATGTTTTTAAAATTAAATTGTTAGAATTTTATAAGGGCTTAGGATTAAAACTTTAGCAGGGCAGTCATTTCAACCACATCCTGATAGCTATCTGGATTCAAATTATATATATCAATGAGTAAACGTTGGAAAAAATACTGATCATTTCCGGGGCTGTTTTAGCGCTCGCATTTTTGATTATCGTAAATATGAATAAAGGCAAAGGAGTCCTTGACGTAACGGCTGAAAAAGCCGCGTCACGTTCTATTACCGAAACCGTAACAGCCAGCGGGCAGATTTATCCTGAATATGAAGTAAAAATAAGCCCCGACATCAGTGGCGAGGTTACCGAACTTACGGTGGCCGAGGGAGATAGCGTAACCCGGGGACAGCTGCTGGCCAGGGTTTATCCTGAAGTGTATGTATTACAAAGGGACGAAGCAGCCGCAAAAGTGGGCCAGTCGCAGGCCACCGTTGCTAATAGCAAAGCGGCACTGGGAGCATTAAAAGCTACTATGGATCAGGCAGAACAGCAATACAATCGCAATAAAACCTTGTATAACGATCGCGTTATATCTAAGGCCGAATTTGAACAGTTTGAAACAGGTCTGTCGTCCGCTAAAGCCAATTATGATGCAGCGCTTCAAAATATTCGCAGTCTGCAGGCTGGAGTTCAGTCTTCACAAACAGGCCTTACAACTGCCAATATTACTTTGAGCCGTACAACTATTGTTGCTCCGATGACCGGAGTGGTATCCTCCCTAAAAATAGAAAAGGGTGAACGCGTAGTGGGAACTGCCCAGATGGCCGGAACCGAAATGATGACCATCGCTGACATGAACACCATTGAGGTAAGGGTGGACGTGGGTGAAAATGATATTGTAAAAGTGAATATAGGCGATCATGCAGACATCGAAGTGGATGCGTACAATGATCGTAAGTTTAAAGGCATTGTTACCAAAATAGCCAGCAGTGTAAAGTCTGCAACCGGCGCGGCTACCACTACTACTGAAGTCACCAATTACGAGGTAAGAATTCGCCTGGATAAAAGCTCTTACCAGGACCTCATCGATCCATCAGGAAAATCTCGATTCCCTTTCAGACCGGGCATGAATGCGCGCGCCGACATCAAAACCAAGCAAAAAAACAATGTTATTGCCGTTCCAATAGCTTCGGTGAACGCTCGTATCAAAGACAGTGACAAGAGCATCGCGGAAGCAAAAAAGGAAAATGAAAAAGCAAATACCACGGATGCTGATGAAGCGGAAACTAACGCCAGCGATATGCAGGAAGTAGTGTTTATTGTGATGAAAGATGGCATTGTGAAAAGAGAGTAGTAAAGACAGGCATACAGGATATTAATTATATTGAAGTAACCAATGGCGTACAGCCTGGCGACATGATCGTTACCGGCCCATATAATATGGTGAGCCAAACGCTTAAAGATGGCGACAAAGTAAAAATTGTTACCAAAGACGAACTCTTTAAAAAGAAGTAGTATGACCCTTTTTACCAAATGGCTGAAGCTTGGGCTGATAGCTTTCATATTATTGATGGGCCTTAGCCAAACCCAGGCACAGGATAGCAGTAAGGCAGTAGCGATCTTAAACCACCAGGCGCTGTTTGTAATGGACCTTAAAAAAGCAGCTGATTTCTATAAAAACATTATTGGACTGCCTCAGATAGAAGAGCCTTTTAAAATAGGCAAACATGTTTGGCTGAAAACCGGGCCACATACATCGCTGCATTTGATCCTTGGAGCAGATCAAAAAAGGAATACTATAAAAACCATCATATCTGCTTTAGCGTTCCATCCTTAGATGCTTTTATAGCAAAACTCAAAAAGAATGAGCTTAGCTGGGAAGACGCAGGCGGCAAGAAAGGCGGAGTAACTACTAGGCCCGATGGGATTAAGCAGCTATGGCTGCAGGACCCTGACGGATACTGGCTGGAGATCAATAATGACCAGCAGGGATTTACACCTTAGTACATCGGTTTCAGGTAGTATTCAAAGGTAAAATCATCTCCCAGTTCTTCGGCAGCCTCTTCGAATAAGCTGATCAGTTTTTCAAAAGTCTCTAATTGTGTCATGGAAATATTGACAAACTGAACTGACAAGGGTAGCGCTATGTCGCCGGTAATACTGTCCCATAAAGCATCCAGGTTTTTCCCGAAATATTCAGGCAACTCCAACTCACGCTTAGCGACCAGGTAAAAGTCATCGACGGTCCCTATCCTTTCAAAATCAAATTTCACCTGCTTCATTTTTGCTGAAATGTTTTATAGTGATCGTAGGTAACATACACCAATCCATCGTTTGAATAAAGCAACCGATCTGCATTGCGCCGGCCACATTTATAATTTAAATCTGCCTCAAACCATTTTCTTTTTTCTGCCGACGGCAATCCTCCTTCCCTGTTAGAGAATACATCTCCACCTATCGCCCGGCCGGGCAGCACTTCACAAAGATTACCTGCCGAGGCATCCCATCCTTTCTCCCTGGCCTCATTCTTTTTATATAATACACAGGCAACTGCTGCTGTTTTTTACATAGGGCACTACCACGTCTTCCCGTGTCAGGCTATCGATACCCGAAATAATCCCATCACTCGCCAGGTCATCACTATGAGCTTCCGGCTTGTTTCGCAAAAACAGGAAAGCCCCTGCCAGCAGCAGCGTTAAAATAACATAGATAATTTTTTTACTGGTCATCATACTGCAAACTTAGGGCAAAAGCGTTTGTTCTCACAAAAGCTCCACTTTTAAGCAATACCGCGCACCGCCAACTTCTCTCAATTGGCAAACCGTTTAAGGATCATTTCTCATATCATGAAAAAAGGACAGGGTATCGCTGCACTATTTGTGAGACCATTCAATCTGATTCCCAGGCCATCAACTTCAGCCAAAAGTCTTGGATACTTTTATTATCTTCCAATAACTAAAGAGTCTGTATGATAAAAAATGTATCTGTTATTGGAGCAGGCACCATGGGAAATGGTATTGCCCATGTATTTGCACAACATCATTTTAATGTAACGCTGATCGACATCTCGGCGGAGCAATTACAAAAAGCCCTCAATACAATATCTAAAAACCTGGATCGCCAGATTGCAAAAGAATTGATCAACGAAGAGCAAAAAACGGTGATCCTCCAACATATACAAACACGAACGGATATAAAGGATGGGGTAGCTACGGCCCGGCTGGTGGTAGAAGCTGCCACCGAAAACGAAGCCATCAAGCTGCAATTATTTAAACTGGCCGACGAAGCTGCACCACCGGATTGCATACTAGCCAGTAACACCTCTTCTATTTCCATTACCAAAATAGCATCGGTTACCCAAAGACCTCAACAGGTTATTGGTATGCATTTTATGAACCCGGTCCCCATTATGAAGCTCGTAGAAGTGATCAATGGCTATGCTACCAGCAACTTTGTAACCGGCACCATTGTGGAGCTAAGCAAACAACTGGGAAAAACACCCGCACTAGCTAACGACTATCCCGGCTTTGTAGCTAACCGTATTTTAATGCCTATGATTAATGAGGCCATTTACACTTTACACGAAGGCGTAGCTGATGTGGCTGCGATTGATACGATTATGAAGCTGGGCATGGCACACCCCATGGGACCGCTTCAACTCGCCGATTTTATTGGGTTGGATGTATGCCTCTCTATTCTGCAGGTGCTGTATAACGGATTTGGCAATTCTAAATATGCGCCTTGTCCTCTTTTAGTAAATATGGTTGCAGCACAAAAGCTCGGCGTAAAAACAGAAGAAGGATTTTATACCTATTTACCGGGCAGTAAGGATTTAGTGGTGAGTGATAAATTCAGGAAGTGACGAAATAGACAGCAACTGCCCGTCTTTTTCTGCCATCCATAGTTCTGGTTACCATTGGTGACAATCAAATATTCTGCCGGCATCGAAATATTATAGCGAAGTACCTGGTGCACGGTATTTTCAGAAATAGGAACTTTTTCTCTTTTACACTCAACCAACATCCATGGTTTGTGGTTATAATCGTAAACTAATATATCAAAACGCTTTTTCAGATCGCCAAGGTATATTTCTTTTTCCAGCGCAATCAAAGATTTGGGATAGCGCATAACCTGCAAAAGGTATTGAACAAAGTTCTGCCTCACCCATTCCTCATCCTGGAGCAATAACCATTTCCGCCGAATGGTATCGAAAATAAAAGGCTGGTCATTTCGAAGCTCAATTTTAAAATCGGGCCTGGGATACTCTATTAAAATCATCAGTCCAAAAATAAAAGTTTAATTTAGCTAAAGCAATATATATGAAGACAAAACAGGAAATTGTAGAAAACTGGCTGCCACGTTACACAGGAGAAAGCCTTAATAATTTCGGAAAGTATGTGTTATTAACCAATTTCAGCAACTATGTAAAAATGTTTGCCGAGTGGAATGATGTACCCATTGTAGGTGAAGGAAAACCTATGCAATGTGCTACTGCGGAAAATATTACTATTATTAATTTTGGGATGGGTAGCCCTACCGCCGCTACCGTAATGGACCTCCTGTCCGCTATTGAACCTGAAGCAGTATTGTTTTTAGGAAAATGCGGAGGGCTTAAGAAACGCAATAAAGTAGGAGATCTTATTTTACCCATTGCAGCAATACGTGGAGAAGGAACCTCCAGCGATTACTTCCCACCGGAAGTGCCTGCCCTACCCGCTTTCGCTCTGCAAAAGGCAGTAAGTACTACAATCAGGGAAGCCAATACCGATTACTGGACAGGTACTGTTTATACTACCAACCGCCGCGTTTGGGAGCATGATGAGCCTTTTAAAGAATACCTGCAGAAAATAAGAGCTTATGCCATTGATATGGAAACAGCCACAATTTTCAGCGTTGGCTTCTACAACAAAATACCCACGGGCGCTTTATTACTCGTAAGTGACTCGCCCATGATTCCGGAAGGCGTTAAAACAGAAGAAAGCGACAAAAAGGTAACTGCTGATTATGTGGAGAACCATTTAAAAATTGGCATACAATCGCTGAGGCAATTGATTGAAAACAGGCAAACGATCAGGCATTTGAGATTTTAGCGGGCAACTGTTGCAGACAACAAGATTTATGCGTTGTGATAGTACAAACTATTTCTCAATGAATTATAAAGCTATTGGAGCCGCATTCCTTTTGGTCATTACCCTTTGCGCATTCAAATGCAACAAAACCAGCGAGCATATTGGCGGAACCTTATATACTGCAATAGTAAAAAGTAGCTCCAGCTGCGCCAGATATTACGCTTGCATCATTACGGAAGGTTATATTGATCCTGAACTGGTGGATAACAACTGGGAGTCTGGCAATCGTATTTACCAAAAAGCTTTTATGGTACGCAATAACTGCGATTTCCCTTCCGGTATCCGCGAAGGCGAGTCTTTCCGATTCAGGATTGTAAAGAAACCGGTGAAGAATGATTGTATCATTTGTAATATTGCCATAACAGGAACTCCATCCAAAAGCTTAAACATTGAAGTTGTACCATAAAACCTGCACGGTTTATGCAGCAATTGATTAAAAACTCTATATGAAATTCTATTTATTCGCAACCATCTTGTTGGTAACTGTTACTTCCTGTAGTAACAAAACTACGCCGGTAAGCCACAATAAAGGAAAGATGAAAGCCCGCTTTGAGGTTTCGGGAATCTGTTCTAACTATACCTTCAGCCTCATTGAAGGGGACAAAGATACCTCCCTGGTGCAAGCCAGCTGGACCAACCCGCAAACGGATTCTACTTATACCAATGCATTTGGCGTTAAAAACCCCTGCGATCTGCCTGAGGGACTTAAAGTGGGCGACGAGTTTTATTTTGAGTTAGACAACGATCGTCCCAACCGATGCATGGTGTGCATGGCCTACTATCCTACCCCGGCTAAAAAATTAAATATAAAAGTACTGGAGGTGGTAAAGAAATAAATGACCGCACCACTTATATCCATACAAGATCTGTCGATTAGCTTTATTACGGAAGACAACGTCAATAATGCACTTCAGCATATTTCTTTCGAAGTAAAGCAAGGCGAGATCGTTGCCCTGGTAGGCGAAAGCGGATCGGGCAAATCCGTTACATCCTTATCCATCCTCCGGCTGCTTCCCTCCCCTCCCGCGGTAGTCAATAGCGGACAGATCCTTTTAGCGAAGATGGTCATCATTCATCCGATTTATTGCGCCTAAATGACAAAGAGCTCCGGCAGGTCAGGGGCAATAAAATATCGATGATCTTCCAGGAGCCGATGACATCGCTCAACCCCGTCTTTACCTGCGGCCAACAGGTAGCGGAGGCCTTACTCAATCACAAGAACATTAGCAGGTACCAGGCAAAACAAGAAGCGATTGAGTGGTTCGAAAAAGTAAAGCTCCCTGATCCCGGGGGTATTTATAGCCGCTATCCGCATCAACTCAGCGGCGGTCAAAAGCAGCGGGTAATGATTGCCCTGGCTATGTGCTGCAAGCCCTCATTGCTTATTTGCGATGAGCCAACTACTGCACTGGATGTAACCGTACAGAAAAGCGTACTGGAACTCATTAAAGAACTGCAGCGAGAAACAGGCATGGGCGTTATATTCATCACGCACGACCTTGGCGTGGTTGCACAGATTGCCGACAGGGCAATCGTCATGTACAGGGGCAACATCATAGAGCAGGGCTCCGTAAAAGATATTTTTTCCAATCCTCAACAACCTTATACCAAAGCACTCATCGCCTGCAGGCCAGTCAACCATCAACGGGGGCCCGACTGCCAGTAGTAGCCGATTTTTTAGATACTGACAAAAAGCGGCAAGCATTTATTGCACCTGCTACTATTACTAACAACCAGGAGCAGATCACTCCTGAAAAGGAATTAATCAGCGTACGCAACCTATCCGTTCATTATACACAAAAAAGAACTGGCTGGGCAACCCGGTTAGCTATACAAAAGCAGTAGACGATATCAGCTTTGATATATATGAAAACGAAACCCTGGGTATTGTGGGTGAAAGTGGTTGCGGAAAAACCACTTTAGGCCGGACATTATTGCAACTAATACCAGCCACTAAGGGTAGCATTGTCTATAAAAATGAAGACCTGGGCTCTTATTCCACCTCGCGGCTCAGAGCGCTCAGGCAGCAGTTACAGATCATTTTCCAGGATCCCTACTCTTCTTTAAATCCACGTAAAAAATAGGTGCCGCTATAGAAGAGCCGCTACTGGTGCATGGTATCATCATCAAATTGCCACTGCCAGGAAGCAAAAAGTGGTGGAGCTACTTCAAAAAGTAGGCCTCTTACCCGAACATTATAACCGATACCCGCACGAATTCAGCGGTGGCCAGCGTCAGCGGATCGTTATAGCCAGGGCATTGGCGTTGCAGCCTTCCTTTATCATTTGTGATGAATCTGTTTCGGCATTAGATGTAAGTGTACAGGCCCAGGTACTCAACCTGCTAAATGATCTTAAGAAAGAATTTGGCTTTACCATTGTCTTTATCAGTCATGACCTGAGCGTAGTACGTTATATTAGTGATCGTATTATTGTTATGAACAAGGGAAAGATCGAAGAGATGGGGGCTGCTGATGACATCTACGAAAAACCACAAACCGCCTACACCCAAAGATTAATTAAGGCCATACCAAAAGTGGATTAAATACAACATTCTCGCAATGTAACAAAATAAAATACCGGATATGGATGGAATTTGTTACCTTCGCACCCACAAAATCGAAAACCGGTGCCGTAAGACCGGGGCTCGGCAGCACAAAAATGCCTGATACTGAGGTGTTTTTCACTACCCGTCTCCGCTTCAATCTATCGGTTTATTGGTTTTCAAACCTTAAAAAGAATTCTCTACATGAAGCTTTCACAATTTCAATTTGACCTTCCGCTAAACCTTATCGCCCAACACCCCGCAAAAAAGAGAGGATGCCCGTATGATGGTGGTTCATCGCCATACAGGTGAGATCGAAAACAAACATTTCCGTGACATCCTGGACTATTTTGACGATAAGGATGCATTTGTAGTAAACAATACAAAGGTATTTCCGGCACGCATGTACGGCCGCAAGGAAAAAACCGCGCTAAGATCGAAGTATTTCTTTTACGTGAGCTGAACAAGCCGAACCGTCTTTGGGATGTGATCGTAGACCCGGCAAGGAAAATACGTGTGGGCAATAAATTATACTTCGGCGATAACGAGGAGCTGGTAGCAGAAGTAATTGACAATACCACCAGCCGTGGACGTACTATCAAATTTTTATGGGAAGGCGATGAAGAAAGCTTCCGTGCGCAACTGGAAGTATTAGGAGAGACACCGCTTCCTAAATATATTAAGCGTAAACCAGATGAGGATGATAAAGAACGTTACCAGACGGTTTATGCTAAGCACGAAGGTGCAGTAGCAGCTCCTACAGCGGGATTGCATTTTAGCCGTGAGCTGATCAAGCGCCTGGAGATTAAAGGAGTTCGTTTTGCAGAAATTACTTTGCATACCGGTTTAGGTACTTTTCGCCCTATTGAGGTAGAAGACCTGAGCAAACATAAAATGGATGCTGAATATTTCCGCATCGAAGAGCAGGCTTGTAAAATTGTAAACAAGGCTAAAGAAACCGGGCATCGTATCTGCTCTATCGGCACTACTACGATGCGCGCTATGGAGTCTTCATTTACTGCGCAGAAGATGTTAAAACCTTCGGAAGGATGGACGAATATGTTTATTCACCCTCCTTATGAGTTTAATATCGCTGACTCCCTGGTTACCAATTTCCATTTGCCTAAAACCAGCCTTATGATCATGACCAGCGCCTTTGCAGGATACGACCTGGCGGTAGAAGCCTACAAAAAAGCCATCAAAGACAAATACAGGTTCTTTAGCTATGGCGACGCTTTACTGATTTTGTAAGCAACCAATTTCGTTCTATATAATGGCTGTCAGTAATGACGGCCATTTTTGTTTTATGGCGAACAGATCGACCAGGTTAAATCATAACACTTTTTCATCGACACTTAAAATAATATATAAGCATATTGTTTATGTACATTTGAGAAGAAGAGCAATTAACAATAATCATTTTAAAACACACCCCATGCAAAAACTCATTTCATTTGTACACATTTCCCTCGACGGCTTTATAGCAGGACCTAATGGAGAAATGGATTGGATCAAAGTAGACCAGGAGATCTTTGATCATGTAGGCGAAAGGATCAGCAAAAGCAATGCAGCCTTATACGGAAGGGTAACTTACCAGATGATGGAGAGTTACTGGCCTACGGCTGCCGATCAGCCTAATGCTTCTAAACATGATATTGAACACTCGCAATGGTATAGCAAAGTTCATAAAATCGTTTTATCGAAAACCCTGGAAACATCAGGACTACACAACACTACAGTCATCAGCGATCATCTTGCTGACAGCATTAATGCAATAAAACAGCAGGAAGGTGAGGATATCCTTATTTTCGGAAGTCCCTCAGCCACTCATTCACTAATGCAACAAGGTCTGATAGATGGTTACTGGCTATTCGTCAATCCTATTGTTCTTGGACAGGGTATTCCATTGTTTGCGAACGTAGAAGACCCCATAAAACTAAAGCTACTATCTACCCAATCATTCACATGTGGAGTAACCGAGTTGAATTATATAGTGAACAACCAGTAACCTAAAATGCTGACAGACCACCAGGCAATGACAGACGAAACTAAAATCCAGACGCTCGAACTTTTTCCTAAATTAGACAGGATGCTCATTGAGCTTTTAGACTCACTGACCGAAGCAGAATGGAATGCACCCACTGTCGCGAAGCTTTGGAAAGTAAAGGATGTTGCATCTCATTTGCTTGACGGCAATTTGAGAGGGTTATCTATTTCACGAGATCAATATTTTGGTGATCAGTCTAATCATATCCATTCGTACCAGGACTTAGTTTCTTTTCTAAATCAGTTGAACATGACCTGGACGGCAGCTACTAACAGACTCAGTCCACGTGTTTTAATTGAGCTGTTAGCCATCACGGGAAAGCAATATACAGCGCATCTCCAGGAATTGGATCCTTTTGAAAATGCCGTATTCTCAGTTGGCTGGGCCGGACAGGAAACGTCTTCCAATTGGTTTCACATTGCCAGGGAGTACACGGAAAAATTTCTGCACCAGCAACAGATAAGAGATGCGGTTAGTAAGGATGGAATTATGACCAAAGAGTTATTTTATCCATTCCTGAACACTTTCATGTATGCGCTTCCTTATACTTTCAGCAATACGGAAGCCGCAGAAAATACGACTGTAACAGTTATTGTATCAACCGATATTGGTGGTCAGTGGAATATTACAAAAACGGCGACTGAATGGGTTTTGAGCAGCGGTAACAACAATCAAATACCCGACTCAACGGTCATCATCGATCCCAATACCGCATGGAAATTATTCTCTAAAAGCTGGAACCCAGAGCAAGCGGCCGACACAATTGAAATAACAGGTAACAAGGAATTAGGCGAGCAGGTGTTGAAGATGGTATCAGTAATGGCTTAATCAGTGCTATCTCAAATTGGCCAGTTGAGCGTAATCCTCTTCGATGATCTTCTTGAGCCCCTTGATCGATCTTTTTTGTAAACCGTAAAGCCAGGTAACCAATGAAGTCAAAAGCCCTCCTACCCATACAATTTTCGATAATAAAAAGGCATCAAAATAGAATACAGCACACACTCCGATAGAACAGAAAGCGACACCCTCTATTCCTTCGGTTATATTAGTTGGAGCATCAATCAGGTGATCAATATATAAGGTTTTGACCCTGTACCAGCTGTTACAAATAAAATGAAGAATTTCCTCATCAGACTCCATGTGTCTCACTTCATCTACCACTTCTCCATATGTTTTTCCTTCCGAAAACAATCGCTGGGTTTCATTGAATATCTTACGCCATTTATCTTCCATTGCCTGATCAGCCATCTCTGTCAGCAAGCGGACATCTGGTTCATATTTCGACAACATATTTATCACCACGGGATGAGATTTCCCCTGCTCAAACAAATAATTAGCTGCGTAATACAATTGTATCTTGCGTTGGGTCTGATCGGAATACATATCCATCAAATGTATGCAATCATCTAAATAGAGCAATCCGCTTTCTTTTAAATTCAGCAAATCAATACACAGTATTAATGCCAGGTATACCTAAAAATCAACAATACATATCTTGCTTGCCCACTCATTCAAATACAGGTCATCAATAGCAACATATATAGCCTCTTCCTTTTGTGGCAGTAAGTTGCGCAGACTGTCATTCTTTGCTGTATTCAACCCCTTAAACACAAATTCACTGCAATACATTTTATCATCTGTTTGAAAATTGAAGAAGAGGTCGAATAACAGACCATTTGAATAGTGCTCGTGTATCCATTGGCTCAGCGCCTGGCCTTCTTTGTTATTAAGCGGGTACCTGTATACTGCAACCTTATCCATGTCATCATCAGCGCAGAAGTCGGCAAGGGTTTGCCGCAAAAGCTTTTGGGAAGGGTTATAATTACCTCCCAGTGCGTGATACACAAATAGGGTATCCCGCTCCACCTGTATCAACCCGCAATGAGAATAGGCTTTATCTTTCCTATTAAAGCTGCGTGCCGTATTACTCACTTCATCGTTGCCATTTCGCACAATTACATCCCCGCTCTTAGCTACCATTTGTACTCTTTCTATCCTCTTCTCTAAGTTGGGCTTCTTACTGATATTACAGGCGAGTATACAAAAAGAAAAAGGCATCCGCCTAAACGGATACCTCTGAAGGCAAAATGGGTTCTACCTTTATTACTTCGAATAATCTCCTTCTGCGCTTCTTTCATGCTCCGCATTATATGCCTTAATAATGGCTTTAACCAAACGGTGTCTTACTACATCTTCTTCATCCAGTTCAATGTATCCGATACCAGGTATATTACGCAGGATGCGTGCCGCGGTTTTTAAACCACTACGCTGGTTCTTAGGTAAATCAACCTGTGTCATATCGCCGGTGATAATGGCTTTTGCATTAGCACCAATACGGGTTAAAAACATTTTAAGCTGCAAATCAGTAGCATTTTGTGCCTCATCGAGAATAATAAAGGCATTGTCTAGCGTTCGCCCGCGCATGTAAGCCAGCGGCGCTATTTCTATGGTACGCGTGGTCATAAAATACCCCAGCTTGTCTGCGGGTATCATATCATCCAGCGCATCGTACAGCGGCCTCAGGTAAGGGTCGATCTTTTCTTTCAGATCACCGGGTAAGAAACCCAGGCTTTCGCCTGCTTCTACTGCCGGTCTGGTTAAAATGATCTTCTTTACCTGCTTGTTCTTTAAAGCACGAACAGCCAGCGCCACAGCCGTATAAGTTTTACCGGTACCTGCCGGGCCAATAGCAAAAACGACATCGTTCTTTTCGGCCTCTTGTACCAGTTTTTTCTGATTGGCTGTTCTTGCTCTTACGCTTTTACCGTTAGGACCAAATACCAACACTTCATTCGGATTTCGCTCCATGAAGTTGTCGATTACTTCAACATCGTCGCCACCCAAAATCTGGTCGAAATAATTATTACTCATACTCCCATTTCTCTCCAGATAGGAAATGGCCAGTTTAATTTTTTCCGTAGCCGCTTTTATTTGTTCGGGCGCACCGCTCAATTTTATTTGCGTACCGCGGGAAAGAATTTTAAGTAAAGGAAATTTCTTTTTAAGGATGTCGAGCTTTGCATTGTTAACGCCAAAAAAATCTAATGGGTTAACTGTTTCGAGGTTAATAATTGTTTCTGTCAAATCGAATATAGTTTATCATTAAGGCTCCCGGCAAAGGGCTAACCGGCTTATTTTTCGTCGTTTTGAGCATCTTTACAAAACGCCTGCCCTTCTATCTCAAATATACTTTTCTTCAATCAAAAGAACAGCATTTAACTTATCAACAATTGTGGATTTTGTTAAATCTTCTTTAATTGGGAAATACTTATAACATGGTGATAACATTTTTGCAACGATGAAGTTCATACTGCTTATTCCTTTAACATTATTGTATCAAAATGTTGGTGCGCAATATCGCCTCGAGGGCACTGTAACCAATATGAGGCTTGAACCCCTGGCCTTTGCCAGTGTGCAATTGAAAGGCCGGCCAACCGGCATACTTACCAAAGAAGATGGCAGATATAGCATTGAATTAAACAGCGGTATATATGAACTCATTATATCTATGATCGGGTATTACACTAAAACGGTTAAGGTGGTAATCAATAAGGGGAATGTCCTTTACCCGGTTATTTTAGAAGAAACAGAGAATAGCCTGTCTGCAGTTACAGTGAAAGCCAAAGCAAAAGACCGAGCAGAGGAATATATCAGGCAGGTAATCAGGCATAAAGATGCGCTGCAGGCCGCATCAGGAGCCTATAGCTGCAATATCTATATTAAAGCCGTACAAGAAGATTCCACAACACGAAAACCCAGGAAGAAAAAGCCCGTTAAAGACACCCTACACGCAAAGACGCCACCGCCTCCATTATCAATGAGTGAAATATACCTGCGACTTGATTACGAAAATGCATCCCGCTACAAAGAAGAGCGAACGGGCGTAACCCGCAGGGGCAATACTAATAACCTGTTCTACACATCCACCACACAGGGGCGCTTCAACTTTTACGACAACCTGGTAAAAGTACCCGCCCTGTCTGTCACCCCTTTCTTTCTCCTGTTAGTTATAGCGGCTTAATGGCCTACAAATTTAAAACCTTAAAAACAGAAAAACGTGGCAACTACCATGTTTATACGATAGGTATAAAACCAGGCGGCCTCAGCAATGCCACCGTATCCGGTGAGATTGTTATATACGACAGTACCTGGGCCATAATAAGCACCAGGCTATCTTTCCCTAGCTATCATTTACCTGAATACGATTTTTTTGAGGTAGCGCAAGAATACGAGGTGATTAATAACCAGGCATGGATGCTGAACAAGCAGGTATTCTCCTATCATTCAAACACCAAAAGACGTAAAGCCTCAGGAACCACAACAGTAAACTACCGTGATTATGAACTCCATAAGACTTTCGACAAAAAACATTTTGGTCCTGAGCTTAGTGCAGCTACAAGGGATGCTTACAACCGCGACAGCTCTTTCTGGACCTCGGTACGAACTGAGCCACTTACCCATAAAGAGCTCAGGTTGATACAATATACTGATAGCGTATATGTGGTAACTCATAGTAAGGCTTACCTGGATTCGATCGATCAAAAAACCAATAAGGCCAACTGGAAAAACATCCTTTACAAAGGACAAACATTAAGTTATCATGAAAAGGGTGTGCGTTATAACCTGCCTGCAATAGTATCTACGATTGCCTTTGGCTTTGGAGGGCTCAGAACTCAGCTGCCTTTTTCTTTTTATAAAAGCGATAGCCTCAGGCGAACTGTATGGCTTCATACCAATGTGAGCTATGGTTATCTTAACAAGGATATTAACGGTCGTATCCAACTTAACAGGAGATACAACCCTTTCAACCAGGGCAGTTATAGCCTGGGGTTATCGAGAGATTTTGCCACCATATTTTCGGGCGATGCGTGGATCAATCAACTCAAGCGAAGCAATTATTACCTGGACAACGCATTGAGTGCCGGATGGTCGCGCGAAATAATCAACGGTCTTTATATTAAAACCAATGCAAGTATGGCTTTACGCAGGAGCCTCGCAGGTTATAAAACGTACAGCTTTGTTGACTCAGCCTTTCAGAAAGTACTTTTAGAGCCAACAGGCGCGGCTCCTTCTTTTGAAGCCTACAATGCGCTTTATGCAGATATAGAGCTTAGCTACACTCCACTACAACCTTACATTAGAGAGCCTTTGGAAAAAATCGTCTTAGAACCTAAATGGCCTACGTTTTATATGAAATGGAGAAAAGGTATTCCGCAATTATTCGGCAGCCAGGTAAATTTTGATTATAACGAACTAGGCATACGGCAACAATTGCGGATGGGATTGATAGGAAATGCCCAGTATAATCTTAAAACCGGCACCTTCTTCAATACAAAAGACCTAAGGTTGGTGGATTATAAATGGCAGAGAAGAGGAGACCCTATTTTATTTATGAACCCGGTGGAGGGTTTTCAATCCATGGACTCCACTTTTGCCACTTTTAAAAGATTTTATGAGGGGCATTACTTTCATGAATTTAACGGAGCCCTTCTTAATAAAATACCGGTTTTCAAAAAATTGGGATTAAGGGAAGTGACTGGCGCCGGATTTTTAATTGCGCCTGAAAGAAACCTCAGGTATGTAGAAGCTTTTGCCGGTATTGAGCGGGTATTTAAACTGCCCTTTCAAAATTTTCAAAAGATAAAGCTGGGCGTTTATGCCTCCAGCGCCTTTGCCAACCAGTTCCAGGCGCCATTGCAATTTAAAATAGGCATCACCAGCTGGGACACTTTTGGTAATAAGTGGCGCTAGCGCAATAAATAGATAAGGTAAGTTCTATACAGATTTTAGCTTTTCAACAGCCGCTATCGGGTCGGTCGCTCTGAAAACAGTACTGCCAGCCACCAGCACATCGGCTCCGGCATCAATGATCTCTTTGGCATTTTCTGTAGTAACACCACCATCGATCTCAATCAATACATCCAGGCTGCGCTCACGGATCATTTGCTTCAGCTGCTTTATTTTTTCCAGGGTGTAGGTAATAAATTTTTGTCCGCCGAAACCCGGGTTTACACTCATCAGGTTTACGATACTCACCTCGTGCAGGATATCGCTCAGTAAAGAAACAGGTGTATGCGGATTAACAGCTACGCCCGCTTTCATACCTAGTGATTTGATTTGTGTAATATCCTGGTGCAGCATAGGGCAGGCTTCAATATGGATCGTTAAATGATCGGCCCCTGCGTTTTTAAACTGCTCTGCATAACGTGCCGGTTGCTCGATCATTAAATGCACATCACAAGGCTTATTAACGATTTTACTCACAAACTCAATTACCATTGGACCGAAGCTGATATTAGGTACAAACATACCGTCCATCACATCCAGGTGCAGCCAATCTGCCGCACTGTTATTGACCATTTCACATTCTGCCTGTAATTTTAAAAAATCGGCGGCTAATAAAGAAGGAGCAATCAAAGCCATAGTTCACTGTTTAAGTGCTGCAAAGTAAATGTTTTAAGCGTTAAGCCCCTAGTAAATCCGTAACAATTGCCTATTTTCGCCCCCACAAATCTCGAAACTATGCAAACCGGATTATTACATTTACACAGTTTTTACGCTGGGCGATTGTATTGTTGTTTTTAGTGGCCATTTTTAAGAGCCTCGGTGCAGGTAATAAACCCTTTACCAAAGGACATGCTACTGCGGGCCTGTTATTAATGATCTGTTGTGATATTAACCTGCTGATTGGATTAGTTCAATGGTTTACCGGAACCTTCGGTTTAAAACTTTTTCAGCAAATGCCCATGGGAGATATTATGAAAGCCCCGGTTTACCGCTTCTTTGCTGTAGAACATCTTTTGGGAATGATCGTGGCCATAGCATTGGTGCATGTAGGCAAATCTTTCGCTAAAAAGAATATACCTGATGCTACCAAACATCGCAAAACGGTTTTGTTTTACGTGATCTCTTTTATTATAATGCTGGCGTCTATTCCATGGCCTTTCAGAGAAGTAGGACAAGGAAGAGGATGGTTTTAGTAGAAGCTAGTAGGGAGTAGTTAACGGCTAGTAAGGGTTCTGATAAGAGGACAGTTGCTGGTTGGCTGTTGACAGGGACTTAAGGTGGTAATGCTAAAAATAATTAGGGAGTACTACTCGCTACTCGCCACTTTCCATTCTCCTATTCACCATTCACTACTTCTTCCCCAGCTCAATCACTTCGCAATCTTTAAAATTACTCCCGTCAATCACAAACCGGATGAGCGTACGCACTTTCTGCCACCCCTGTTTACCGGCAGCGCCCGGATTCATGTGAAGGCATTGAAGTGGATCGTCGAACATTACTTTGAGTATATGAGAATGACCGCTGATAAATAGTTGGGGCTTTTCGGCAATTACCTGCTTCTTCGTTTCCGTATTATACTTTGGTGGATAGCCGCCTATATGCTTCATCATCACCTTCACATTTTCAATCGTAAAAACGGATATTTCGCCAAATTGTGAGCGGATATCTGCTCCGTCAATATTACCATAAACACCGCGCAGGGGTTTAAAAGCCTTCAATTGATCGGCTATCGTTGCCACTCCAAAATCACCGGCATGCCAGATCTCATCACAGTTTTCAAAATGCTTAAATACCTGCTCATCTAAAAAACTATGTGTATCTGATATAAGGCCAATGCGAATCACTTAAATAATCTTAATGTGAAAATAGAAAACAAGCCGGTATCTTGTATCCAGGTACCAGCATCTGCTATCAGCGATACCCGATTTAATCCTTCGTCATTTTTTGTGTAGAGATCAGGATCTTTTTAGCTACCAGCTGGTTTTTCAGGAAGGCTTTTCTTTCTGTTTTAAAACCGCGCTTATTGTAGGTTTTTTCCAATATTTTTTCCAGATTGGGTTTACCGGCATTCACCCAGGCGGTGTACCAGAAGTCAGCCAATGCGTCAGAAGAAGCAATCAGCTGGTCGTTGATAGAAGTTTTTAAGGCGCGGGAATACTCTTTGGCAAAGGCGCTTGTATAGAACCTCCTGTTCTTACCCCACCGAACTTCCCAGCGGTATTTGGTTGAATCTGTAAAATTCTTTGACACTTCTTTCTCCTGCGCAAACATCTCCGGCAGTAACGAAAATGTATGCTCAATAATCTTCCATATCTCCTGTTCGGGAGAAGCCAGATACTTCGCTTTATGGCGACTGCTTAATTTATAGTTTAGAATCTCCACCTCGGGAACAGTCGTTTCCCATAAATCATGAATACCATTTTGTCCTGTAAGTTGTCCATCATAATTAATAGAAGTATGTAAAGGCACATGGGCATCTGCGATATAATGACTGAGGTCTGCCGCATAAAACACAATGCTGTCTGCGTTCTGAGAACGGAAAGCATTAGTTAATTTGCCCATATACTCTACTACTACATAGGGCAGGGTTCCATATTTATTAAGCGTATCAAAACTATATTTTGCTACTGCGTCCTCAAACTTACGGGGAACCGTACTAAACGCTGAGTCGCCAAAATACTCCATATCCATATAATGCTTACTCCCCTCCGATTCGTCCTGGTTGCGTCTTACGTCTGGTCTTGGGGCGCCGTACACTAACGAATCTTTATGCGTATAAAAAAGACTGCATCGGTTTAGGCAATTCATAGATAGCTAACTGAGCAATCGTGCGATGCACCAGATACCCCCATCCGGATACAGATATGATGATAACGATTAGAAGAGCTGAAAGTGTAAAATATTTCCTGTTCATATACTTGCCAATAAGCTGCAAAGTTGCGGGAAATACCGCTTCATTTCACCGTTACAACATTAATAAAGCAATAACAAACTAAAATATTGACTTTAAACATCCGGTTCAAATACCTGTCGCAAAATAAAAATGGTATAATTTGTAACAAATTATCTTTGAAGGGTACTTACTCACCAATAAATTTCTACAATGCCGCTACTTGAAGTAAAAAATCTTAAAAAGTATTTCGCCACGCAGAAAGCCGTTGACGATATTAGCCTTAGTATTGAGCAGGGACAGATATTCGGACTGCTTGGCCCTAACGGAGCCGGTAAAACCACACTGATCAGGATGATAACCGGTATCTTTTATCCGGATAGCGGCTCGATCATTTTTGACGGCAAACCCTTTGATCCGGCTAATGATATCGCGAAAATCGGCTATATGCCCGAAGAGCGTGGCTTATACAAGAAAATGAAGATTGGTGAACAAACCCTTTACCTGGCACAATTAAAGGGACTCGGTAAAAAAGAAGCTACCGAAAAAATTAAACAATGGTTTGCCCGCTTTGAAATGGAAAGCTGGTGGAACAAAAAAGTGGAAGACCTGTCAAAAGGTATGCAGCAAAAATTGCAATTTGTAACAACCGTTCTGCACAACCCCAAGCTGGTAATACTCGATGAACCTTTTAGTGGCCTTGATCCGGTGAACAGTAACCTGATCAAGGATGAGATCTTTAACCTTGCGAAAAACGGCTCCACCATTATATTCAGCACACACCGTATGGAGCAGGTAGAGGAAATCTGTGACCATATTGTTTTGGTAAACCGGGGACAAAAGATACTGGACGGAACGGTAGGCCAGGTAAAACAGGACTTTAAAGAAGACCTGTACAAAATAGCATTTACTGAAAATAGTGTAGCATTGGAAGACAACGAAGTCTTTTCTATTAAAGGAGCAACAGGCAACAGTATCATTGTTCAAAAAAGAGATGGCCGGGATAATAATGAAATGCTGCAATATCTTTTATCAAAAGGAATTTTAATAGAATCGTTTAACGAAATACTACCCAGTTTAAACGACATATTTATCCGGCAGGTAGAAGGCACCCCATTGGCCCGCCGTTTCCAGGAAATTGATTAATTAATACCCAAACACAACTCATGAATAAGACATTCCTAATTATACAACGCGAATTTTTAACCCGCGTACGCAAGAAAACTTTCATTATCTCCACCTTGCTATTCCCGCTATTATACCTGGGGTTGATATTCGGCACTTCCTATATCGGCGCCAAATCATCTACCAAACTAAAAATTGCTGTAGTAGACTCTTCAGGTAAATTTACTGCCGAAAAAATGCAGAAGCCAATGAGGCCGGTAAATCCAATGTGCTGACCCTCGTAAAGGATGACCCAAAAAAATTATCTGAAAGCTTTGAAACAAAAGGATATGATGGCTATGTTGTTATTCCCGCCCATATTATGGTGGATAAAACACCGGGAAACATTTCTGTTAAATCCAACAGAACCCTGGGCGCTATTCCGGAAGTGCAATCTAAACTCAACAACATCTGGAATGACATTAAATACGAGGAACTGGGCATCGACATGCAAAAGCGCGAAACCCTTACCGGCAGCCACTTAAATGTATCTGCCGAAAACCTGAAAGACAAAAACTCAGATGGCACTTTTGCTATGATAATAGGCTATGCGGCGGGTTTCCTGGTTTACTTCATCCTGCTCATCTATGGCTCACAGGTAATGATGGGTGTGATGGAAGAAAAAACCAATCGTATTGCCGAGGTGATGGTATCTTCTGTAAAACCTTTTCAACTCATGTTGGGCAAAATAGTAGGGATCGCACTGGTAGCACTTACTCAATTTCTGTTATGGATAGCGTTTGTGTTTATTATTTTCAATGTAAGTAAGGCTGCGGTTGAGGCCAACCCTTCCATGGGTGAAATGGTAGCCAATGCCCAAAAAGTCTTTGGCAGCGTTAATATGGGTCTCTTACTTACTTTGTTTGCATTTTACTTTTTAAGCGGATTCTTCTTCTACTCATCCATTTATGCGGCGGTAGGAAGCGCAGTAAACGAAGATGTACGGGAAGCGCAATCATTATCTTTCCCTATCACTCTTATTATCATTTTCGCCATTTTTATGCTCACTATTGCCATGAAGGATCCCACCAGCCCCGTAGCGGTTTGGACCAGCATCATTCCTTTTACTTCCCCGATCGTAATGATGGCCCGCGTAGCTTACGGTGTACCCGGTACCGTGCCTTACTGGCAACTGGGATTAAGTATGGCTTTACTTGTAGCCAGCTTTCTCTTTATGGTATGGTTTGCCGGAAAAATATACCGCACCGGTATTTTAATGTATGGTAAAAAACCAACCTGGAAAGAAATGATCAAATGGGCGCTTAGAAAATAATAATTAAAACCCGATTGATAGTAATTGACAGACGATAGACCGTGAACGATGGTTTATCGTCTGTTTTTTTATGAACGAAGTCATCATCCTTTTCGTCTTACCATTTCCAATTCACATTTCACCGCCATTTAATCACAATTCACCGACCAGCACTATGCCGCGCAGGCTGCAGTGATTAATTTTATGTTATAATTTTAAAGCACAATGCTCAGGTTTTTAAAAAATATAGCGAGGTAATCCTTTGGAACGGTGCCCTGATACTGCTGGGGGTTATGAAAGTGGATAATACCACCTCGCTTTGCATTTTAAAAAACCTGGGGTTTACCTGGTGCCCGGGCTGTGGGCTCGGTCATGCCATACATTATGCCCTGCATTTTGATTTTCAAAGATCTATACAGGAACATATCTTAGGCATACCCGCCACCCTCATCATTTTTTATCAAAGCTGCAAAGCAATATATACAATCAACAAAACAAACAACTATGGACCAGCAACAACTTTTACGAATGTTTCCTGATATGGAATACGATGAAATGGCAACGATCATGCAACTCACCCAAAATATGACCGAACAGCAGCAACAAACCTTCCTGGCCATTTTCCAGGGCAAAAGGAGAGATCGCACATTAATGCTGGTGCTTGCATTACTAGGGTTTGTAGGCTTTGCCGGTATACACAGGATCATTACCGGGGATATCGGGCTGGGTATTTTATACTTCTTCACTGCGGGTCTTTGTTTTGTGGGAACGATCGTAGACCTCATTAATATTAAAAACATTACCCTTACCTATAATCAGAAAATGGCTTACGAAGCCGCTAATATGGCGGTAGCTACTTTCAGGTAATCTTATCACTTGTAAGAAAATGCCGCTCCCGCATAATAGTTTCTGCGCGGGGCGGCATTGTAATATCGGCCCGAAACCGCGATATCGTTACCCAGGCTATAGGCTTGATTGAGCAGGTTATCTCCCCCACATAAAAATCAACCCTGAGTTTTTTACCCGTAATTACATATCCAATTTTTCCGGCTACTAAATGATAAGGGCTGGCGGAAACAGTATTTGCATCATTCAAAAAAATAGCAGATGCGCTGTAATAAGAGCCTATCAGATAAAACCCATTCCTTAAATAAGCATCGCCCCAAATAGAAAAGGTGTTAGATGGCACACCCGGCAATGTCTTGCCGGAAAAATCATTTCCATCTTTCTCAAAATGAGCATACCTGAAATGGCTATAAGTATAGGCGGCTGTAAGCCATCCTGTTTCAATAAATGAACTGCGGCGAACATAATTATACCCGGTAAATAATTCCACTCCGTTTTGTCGCGCCCCCCCTGCATTTGTAAAATAATCTGCGCCCGACTCATCGCGTCGCTGCACTAACGCGTCCTTCAAACGAAAAGCAAACACACTGGCTTCCATTTGTAAACGAGGTAAAGAATGAATCTTCCCTATCAATTCATAATTCCAGCCTTTTTCTGCCTGCAGCGATGTGTTAATAATACCTGTAGAAGGTAATAGCTCTGCTATTGTTGGAGGTGAAAATGATTTAGAAGCCAATACGCCTATACTATTGTTGCCACCAAATGCTTTAGAAACAGCGAACCTGGGTATGAGCTCGGTACTGAAAGAAAACGGCTGGTTTAAAACAGGATAATCACTCAATCGTTCAAAAGCGATCCGGTTTTTATTATAACTTAATCCGGCGCTATAACTCCATTTATTAGCGGTAGCGAACACCAGCTGGGAAAAAACGCTGTACACCGTGGTTTGTACATCGTCATTGGTTTGCAGCGTATCTGCAACGCCTAATTTATTGCCCGATACTTTTATATTAAAATTACCCGATTGCAGCTCAGCACCATTTTGCCAATCGATATGGTTACCGTTGTCGTATTTTTTATCCAGTTTAAAAATCGTTCTGGCTCCAAAATGAGGCTCGTTACGCATTTCATAATTCCTGACAGCGCTATTTTCAATGCGGTTGTAAGAGCCATAAATGGTTGTGCTATTGGAGAAAACTGAGTTGAAGCTGTTTTTATACCCAATGCCTGCAGTAAAATTGCGTTGAAATATGGCCGCTTTGGCATTTATAGCCGAAGGAAAAATACCCGCGGCCGGCCTTGCAGATCGTGGATTAGTCTGAAACTCGCTCAGGGTAAGTCCTCCGGGCGTTTGATAATACATATCAGTAAATAAAACATGAGCACTTAGCTGCTGCTTATCCGATATGTTGAATTCACTGCTTAACGAGAAATGATCGCGGCGCATCGCTGATTGATCCCGGTAACCATCGGTTTCGTTATGCGAATAGCTAACTCTTGAAGCCATCTTTTCACCTGCAAGAGTACCTGAAGCAAACAGTCCCTTCAACTGGTAACTACCCCTATTAGGTCTAGTGAGGCCTCGTTTGTTTTTTAGCGGCCTGTTCCTGATCAGTACCTGACCTCCCGTACCTGCCCCATAGCTGGTATTAGCGGTGCTTTTTACAAAAGTCATGTCCGAAAAACTATTCAACGTAAGCTGGTTAAAATAGGTATTACCTCCCGGATCAGTTAACGGAATATCGTTCCAGTAAATTTTTACATTTCTTACTCCGAAAGGAGACCTAAGGGCACTCCCACGCATGTTAAGCCGGTAACTACCTGGTGATCTTTCTTCCATCCGAACACCCGGCACCGTATTGATGAGGTTCAGCATGGTTGCCTTATTGGTGGGAGGCTCCAATAAACGTTTCTTTACAACCGCAGCAGTCATTGCGTTGTCAAACCGGCCTTCTGCAAATACGGTGTCCTCAGCTAACACCTGGCCCGCCTCTACCGGCGTGACCTGCGCAGCCGACCACAAAGGAACTGACAATAGTAAGCAAACTACCAGGTAGCGAATATCTAAAGGGCTATTGGCTAAGGAAGACCTACTCAAAACTAAACTGCAGAAAACATTATACTTCATCAAATTGGTAAACAGAAAAACGATTTAGAGGCGTAAAATTAAGGTAGCCTGTTGTAATTTTGCCGCGGTTTCCAACAATTATGTTTAGGCCATTTATGGCATGAATTTTTGTAGAACAATAATGATTTTCAGAACGATCCAAACCTTATTATATGTATAACCGGATTTTTATCAGCTCCATTTTATTACTGGCTTTGTTTGCCTGTAAGAATGAAGACAAAAAGCCTGCTGATACAGGTACAGCTTCAGAAGACAGTGTTTTAACAACGCAAAGGCTTACAGACGCTTATTTTTTAAAACTCTGGAAGGCACCATTGCCGGGAAACCGGTGGTGATGAATATCGTAAAAGCGGCAGATCGCATTGATGCCAATTACTACTATACAGAACAAGGGCAAACTATCTTCCTTTCCCGGAACTGGGAAAAAACATCCGGAGATAGTATTTACCTGATAGAGATCACGAACATAACATCGGGCAAATCACCTTCCCTGGCTTTGGCCATTTCGGGCGATGGCATTAAGGGAAGCTGGACCAGCGGCGACGAAACAAAATCTTACCCTATCGACCTGAAGGAATCCACTATTCAACCATCCGTAAATGTGGTGGCAATAGGTGCGGTTGACTCCGCCCAATACCTTAAGTTCAAAAAGATACGCCTACGCTTAAAACATCAGTAACTGTTATAGCCGCAGCTGATAACAACCAGGCATGGTTGAATGAGCAGGTAAAAAGCTTTTTAGGCAGTGATAAGAAAAACAATGCCGGGCAATCGATGCAACAAGTAGTAAGCAACCAGGTACAGCAGGCGGTTGCCGGCTATACTGCAGAAGTAGATAGCAGTATTGTTGGTATTGCAGATGATGGTCCTCATTATTTCCTAAACCGGGAGTATGAGAGTATCGGTAATGTAATATATAATCAAAACGGTTACCTGGTACTAAGCATGTATAGCTATGCTTATACCGGTGGCGCACATGGTAATTATGGAACAAGCATGTATTGTTTTGATGCTACTTCCCAAAAGCAGTTATCGCTGCAGGATCTGCTATCCATAGATTCGACAACCATGCAGCAACTCCTGGAGCAAAATTACCGGAAGCAGTATGCGGTTCCGGCCCCCACCCCTTTAAATACCCGACTATTTGTGAAAAGGCTGGAGCCCAATGATAATTTTTATTTCTCCCCTAAAGGTCTCGGATTCTCTTATTCGCCTTATGAAATAGCCTCTTACGCAGATGGCGAAATCAAAGTATGGATACCTTTTACCGAGCTAAAGCCTTACCTGAACACCGGCTTTGCGAAGCGTATGAATTTGTAGAAATTTTTTATTGCTTTAACAATTCGGATAGATTCGGATTGGTTGAATCCTGCTATCTTTAGCGCAAATGTTACGGCTGCTGTTGTTTTCCTGCTTTTTAACTGTTACCCTGGCGGGTGCTGCGCAAGTGCCTGATTTTATTTCTGTAAGAAAGAAAATGGCGTGCCGGTAAAAAACTATTATGCCGGAGTAAACATCTCGTTTCTTGCGGTTGACGGCAGGCGCTACGATGCCCTGATCCATAAAATTGCAAATGACAGCATTTACCTGCGTTATTTCACTACCGCTCCTTATACCAATCTTTTCGGCACCGTTAGTTATGATACGGTAACTACCTATATTTTACAGCTTCATTATAAAGGCATTAAATATATTAATACACCCAAGGCCAGCTATCGAAACCATTATCTGGGCAAGCTTGGAGGAATGGCAGCCATTGGCGGGTTTGGTTATACCGCCCTGAATATTATTAATGGCCTGATAGAAAAAGCCGACCCTTTACTGGATGACCGGAATGCCAGAAATGTGGCCATTGCCACAGGCGTGGGCGGTACAGGCTTCTTACTAAACCGGATTTTCAGAAGCTCAAGAAAGGGAAACCGCTATAAAATAGTGTACGTAGATATGAGCGTAGATAAGCCCTGATCTATCCCTCTGATAACTGCACCGCAATGCCGGTTAAAGCCCGCTATGCCACATTCCATTTTTCTTCTTTTCTTTGTAGAAATTCTTCAGGATAAAAACCTGACAACACATGCAGAAAACTATTCAACTCAAATTATCTCCACAGGAGGCAGCTGACCATGCTTTCATTTTACAGCAAATAGCTGTCGGTGAAAATATTGATCCAGCCAGCGTTACAGGTTTCACTATATTAAAGCATTCGATAGATGCCCGTTCCAGGCAGCCCTGGTTCAATTTAAAAGTGAATGCTTTCATCAATGAGCCTTACCGGCAACGGGAACTTCAGTCCTTTTCGTTTAAGGATGTGAGCAAGGCGGATAAAAAAGTTATTGTGATAGGGGCCGGGCCCGCCGGGCTGTTTGCCGCACTTCAACTGATTGAAGACGGTATACAACCTATTGTACTGGAACGCGGTAAAGATGTGAAATCGCGCAGGCGCGACCTGGCGGCCATGAACAAGGAAGGGATTGTAAATCCTGAAAGTAATTACTGCTTTGGAGAAGGTGGGGCCGGTACTTACAGCGATGGGAAGCTGTACACCAGAAGTAATAAGCGAGGCGATATCGACCGGATATTAAATCTTTTCGTACGTTTTGGAGCTGAAGAAAAATACTGTACGAAGCTCATCCGCATATTGGTACCAACAAACTCCCCAAGATCATCACAGCCATGAGAGACCAGATCATTGCCTGCGGGGAGAAGTATTGTTTGATCAAAAAGTTGTTGACTTTATTATTAAGGGGGATACGCTTAAAGGTGTCATTACACAGGATGGCAGTAAAATAGAAGCAGCAGCTACTATTTTGGCTACAGGCCATTCTTCCCGTGATATATTTTATTTATTGCATGAGAAAAATATCTTAATTGAAGCAAAGCCATTTGCATTAGGTGTTCGCGCAGAGCATCCCCAGCGTTTAATCGATACCGCTCAGTATAAATGTGACACAAGAGGCGAATATTTGCCTCCCGCATCTTACAGCCTGGTACAACAGGTATACAATATAGGCGTATTTAGTTTTTGTATGTGCCCGGGAGGTATTATTGCTCCGGCAGCTACAGGGCCCAACGAAATCGTAGTAAATGGCTGGTCGCCGTCTAAGCGAAATAACCCTTATGCCAATTCAGGCATCGTAGTGCAGGTACAGCTGGCTGATGTTATTAAAAATTCAAAATCTACTGATATTGATTCTCTTGCTTTATTAAATTTCCAGCAGGATGTGGAGCAAAAAGCGTTTGAGTCGGGCGGCGGTTCCTTAAAAGCCCCGGCTCAGCGGATGGTTGACTTTTGCACCAATAAGTTTTCCTCTACTTTGCCCGATTGTTCTTATTTGCCGGGTATCAATAGCTCAGACCTGAGCATGGTACTGCCTGGCTTCATACACGGTGCTTTACAAAAAGCATTTGTTGAGTTTGGTAAAAAGATGAAGGGATACTATACCAATGAAGCCATTCTGGTAGCAACCGAATCGCGCACTTCATCACCCGTGAGAATACCAAGAGATACAGCTACACTGCAACATCCGCAGATTAAGAACCTTTATCCCTGTGGTGAAGGCGCTGGCTATGCGGGCGGCATTGTAAGCGCAGCCATGGATGGTGAGCGGGTAGCCAGGAGTATATATCAAATAATAGCCACCAACTAGCATCACGTATATTACTGGCTGCAGGTAAAACTTACATTACCTTATCGTTATCACCTATAACAAGGTTAGCAGCCTTATGTGTAATAGCTTTCTTAGCTACTCACACAACATCTTTTCATAGAACTTAGTAACGGCACAAAGAGACTCAGGGAGCGGCCCCTGAGTTTCACTAAAATACAAATTAGCGAAGAGATTTAAAAATATTTTTTCACCAAACAGGGACAAATATAAATCTGGTTCCCACAACTTTTATTCCATATCAGATGATACCGCCCTCTGCAATTATTTTGCGAGGATTGAGAAATCCATCGATATTTGGGAAGTAAATCAGTTTACATGAAAAGGAAAACGCATCAGGGAAAAATATACGACAAGGAAAAAACAAAGCAAAAGCTGATCAAAGCTGTTGGAAGTATATTGATCAAAGAAGGCTTTCAGCATATAAAAATCAACAGGATCGAAACTGTTTCAGGTGTTTCTAAAAAACTGATTTACCGCTACTTTGGTGGCCTTGAAGGACTGATCAAAGAGTACCTGGAACAAAGAGACTTCTGGAATATCCAGATAAAACAAATGGAAGGCACCTCCTACGACACAACCACTCCGCTCGAAAAAGAGGAGATCGTTTCAATTCTGGAACAGGACTTCCGTTTTTTGAAAAATCCCCGAAATGCAAAAGATCATCCTTTGGGGTATCAGCGAAAAAAATAAAACATTAAAAACGATAGCCAATAACAGGGAGCTTTTCGGAGCGCCCGTTTTCAAAAAAGCTGACCTCGTATTTAAAGATAGCGATATTGATTTCCGGGCTGTTTCAGGCACTATTGTATCTGCAATTTATTATATGATCCTTCATGGTAAAATACTGGGCACGACAGTCTGCGAAATAGACATCACTAAAAAAGAAGGTAAGGAGCGCTATTTAAATACGTTTAAGAAAATAATAGAGCTCTGCTACGAACAGGCAACCGATACCAAAAAATGACCGGCATACCTCTGGCATTTAATTTCTCCTATCGCCCCCAACCAACTGAAAGCTGCACGCCTGGCGTAACGTCTTTAAAAAAGCTATTGAAATACATAAATGGTCTTACAGTTGCTGCTCCATATTTAATACCACCGATACCCAAACGAAAAGTATTTTTCTCAAAAAAATCTCCTCTTCGTTTAACCAGGTAGGAGGCGGAAAACGGAGCATAAAAGCTTAACTTATCCGGGCTAACACTTCCTCTCCGGTATTCATATAAAAAGCCGACAAAATCGTTTCGGTAGGTTTTTAGCTTATCATCCGGGCCTTTATCAAACAAAAAGACGGGTTCCCAATATAAAGCTAAACGAAGTATCCTTCTGTAACCCTGGCCTTTGAAATACAAATCAATGCTCGTATTAAAAGATGGGGCCATGTAGCTCTTGAAATTTTGAAGATCCGCACTTACAGAAAAAGACAGATTGTTCATCTTACGGTTTTCAGGTACTATGTCTCCTTCAATTTGGTTGTTAACGATACGAAATGTGCCTTTATACCTGGAAGCAAGACCTACCATATTGGGCTGGCCTTGCTTTCCGCCAGAATTCTTACCTGTAGTACGCTCCTCCTGTATTTCCTGATCAACCTTCTTAATAAAATCATTTATCAGATCAGATGTAATGTAAGCCCTCAGGTCTTCTATTTGGTTTACGCGGAATGAAAAAACGGCTGCCTCGTTAATTGTCTTAGGCTTTCTTGGATAAATATTAATGGTATCCATGGTTCTTTTAACCCTGTATGCCTTGCCATCAACCACAGATAATGCTTTGCCCGTTTCAGCTCCGGGAATAACAGTCAGCCCGTTTTTACCGCCCGGGTTATAATAGTATAACACCTTGTTGGAGATGTAGGCATTGACGCTATCTTTGATCACATCATAATTATCGAAAAAAGATTGAAGGATGCTTTTAAAATCCACACCATTGTCGATGGTTTGCGCATCATGTGCATATACAACCAGTTTATTCGTTCCCCCAAGATCAAGTGTAATACCTTTAGCGCCTTCTTTTTCAAATAAATCAGCAGGCATTTCCCAATAGGTTTTTTGCGCATTTAGCTGCAACCCCAAAACGAGTAAGCTTATCGCTATCACAATACTTTTCGATTTCATAGTATTAAAAATTTCTGGTTGAAACATTGGCTGGTCAGAAGAGTATTTCTCCGTCGTATATTCTTGCTGTTCACCTCTGCTGATAAAAAAATGTTTGAGTTTACTTTGCTTAGGTTCGGTTTTCACTACGGCCGATACCATGGCCAGCAGCTTTTCTTCTGAAACGATCTCCAGCGGTTTATTGTTCGGGCTTTCCCTTTGAGCGATAATTACAGGCGCCTTTTCAATATTCACATCCTTTTCCCGGATTAACGTCTGCTCATTTGGAGCAACAGGCTTTTCTTTTGCAGCTTGTAGTTCCTGAGTTATTACAGGCGCTTTTTCTCTATGCCTTGTTAAGTGGTTTGAAGTTTTTTGTAATGCACGGATCTCATTTGCACTATTCATGCTTTTCGTTACCGTATCCGCAATTATGGGCTCTCTCTGCTTTTGAACTTCTATTCCAGAAACGGTTACCTTATGATGCTTAGGCTCATTATATTCTTGTTTCAAAAAACAGTAGCCTGCTACCAGGACCACACAAGCGGCAGCCACGCCGGCGATCATTTTTATTATCCTGTAACGGCCTCTACCCTTGCGTTGTTGCAACTTATCCCAGCCACTGTTTACATTATAGCCATCCAGGCTATAGTCCTCTAACTTTCTCCTTATTTCGTCCAACTCATTCATGATCTATGTTTTTAAAACAAATTGCTGCAACAGCTTTTTCGCTTTATTCAATTGCGACTTTGAGGTTCCCTCAGAAATGGATAATTCCGAAGCAATTTCTTTGTGGCTCAGTCCTTCCACTACAAAAAGATTGAATACCGTCCGGTAACCATCAGGAAGCTCCGATATCAACTTAAATAATTCATCAGCCGCCAGTTTATCTAATATACTTTCCTGATCCAAGGGAACGTCTGCTGTAAGTTCATTCCGCGTATAGTTAATCTTTAAGGATCGCAGGTACATCAGGCATTCATTAATCATAATTTTTTTGATGTAGGCCTTCAGATTTCTTTCATCAGAGTACTCGAACACAGCAATACGGGAAAAGAACTTTTGAAAACCGCCCAGCATCAGGTCTTCAGCAATATGCCAATCTCTTACATACCTGACACAAACAGCCATCATAAGCTTTGCATAGCAGTCAAATAATTGTTTTTGCGCCCTGGCATTCCCATTTTTACATTCACTAACGACTATTTCCAAAATGCTTTACTTCAGGTTATATGATAGTATAAATGCTGATCAGGTAAGAAAGGTTGCCTGGAGAAATTTATTTTCCTGAAAACAAAAGCAAACCCGCCTGGTAAAAATGTCTGGGATGACTACTGCAGTTACTAAAAGGAGTTATTTTTTGTGAAGGTTAGCCTCAGGATCAATCTCCATTACAACATCATGTTCATGCGCTGCCACCACTTTATCATTATGTAGATTTTGAATAGAATCTTCGTGTTCTACTTCTACCTGCTCTACCCAAACAGCGTATTGATTCGGATAAATATTCATATCGTTATGTATAGCAAACACCCTTGTAAAAGCAGCGCCGAAATAAAGAATAACCGCAGAGTAATACACCCAAAGCAATATAACGATAATGGATCCCGCAGCGCCATAAGCAGAGGTCATTTTATTGTGGCCCAGGTAGTAGCTGATCAAAAACTTACCGAACATAAAAAGTATAGCAGTTACAATTGCCCCTGCACGAACAGCTTTCCATCGGATACGTGCATCCGGCAACACTTTAAAGATCAGCCCGAATAGAAAAGAGATAATCAGAAAAGTAATACCAAGGTTTAACAGGTACGCAATAGTTACTTTTGTTTGGGGAATATTTTTAGTCAGCTGATCGATAAAAATATCCATAAGTCCATTTACCAATAACGATACTAACAGCAGAAAACCTAAGGAAATGACCACAGAAAATGACAACAGCCGGTCAATGATCAGCTTTAACCAACCCTTACCTTTCTTGGGCCTAGTTTTAAGACGCCATATTACATTAATGGAATCCTGTATCTCGGCAAAAATGCTCGTGGCTCCAAAGATTAGTGTACCTAATCCTACGATGGTTGAAAAGCCCTTGCCGGTAATGTCACTTGAAGCTTCCCGAATCGTTGCCTCAATTTGCACCTTTGCATCTCTGCCAACAAGGCTTTGTATTTGACCGTAGAGGCTTTCCCTTACTGAAGCATCATGCCCTGAAAAAACATCTGCTATCCATAATACTACGATCAGCAAGCCAGGAATAGAAAAGATGGTATAGTAGGCCAATGCTGCACTTAATTTAAAAATGCGCATATCGAATATTTCCCCAACTGATTGCTTGATGATAGTCCAGGTCTTTTTCATGAACCTTTATTTCAATTTTGTATTATTGGCATGCCGTTCCGCATCTCTTATCGTTTTCTTGTCAAAGTTTTTATTCAACGCCTCCGTAAGATTAATGCCTGTTTGATTGGCAAGGCAAAGCACTACCCACAAAACATCGGCCATTTCGTCGCCAAGCATTTGTTTTTGCTCCTCTTCGGTATAAACTTTACCATTCTTATAAGATTGTTCGCCATAAATGCGTGCCATATGCTTTGACAGTTCGCCTACTTCTTCCGTTAAAATAGCCATATTGGTTAACTCACCAAAATATTTAACGCCGATGGTTTTTATCCATTGGTCTACCTGTTGTTGCGCTTCGTTGATCGTCATATTATTCTTTATTCTTTGTATCGATAATAATAGTCACCGGGCCGTCGTTAATAAGCTGTACCTGCATATCGGCGCCAAATACGCCTGTTTGTATGGTTTTGCCCAGGTCATTTTGTAGCCGGGCAATCATCTGTTCATACAGCGGTACTGCCACAGGCGGTTTACTGGCCTTAATGTAGGAGGGCCGGTTACCTTTTTTGTGGATGCATGTAAGGTAAACTGGCTTACTAATAATATATCGCCCGCTACTTCTTTTACTGATAAGTTCATTACACCATCGGCATCATTAAACACCCTTAACTGCGTTATTTTTTGACTCAGCCATTGAACATCTTCCTCATTATCCTGGTCTTCAATACCCAGCAATATCATCAGGCCATTATTAATAGCAGCCTGAACGGTATTATCGATAGTTACCGATGCACTTTGCACTCTCTGAATCACCACTTTCATCTGTTCATTTTTTATAGTTTATTTGTCAGACGCCCGCCTGTTGGCAGGCAGGGAATTCGCCAAATAATCATTGTCCTGGATATCTAGGACATTTACGGCTCATTTCATGTATGCAAAATATACAATCTAATGTCCCTTGTAAAATTTATTATTGCTGCAGGAACCCTGTTGCAGGATTTCCCAAAACGATGAAAACCTTCCCGGGATTCTCATTCCTGGTTTGCATTCGTTTTAGGATTGAAAAATTTCTTGTAGGTTTAGCCTGACAATTGAATATTATGGATGTATCAAAAGAAATTCTTTTCAAAACGACCCGTAGTGGGGGCAAGGGAGGGCAAAACGTAAATAAAGTAGAAACAGCGGTATTAGCCAGCTTTCATATCGATGACTCCGCACTATTATCAGCAGCTCAAAAGCAACTGTTACATGAGAAGCTGGCGAATCGTATCAATAACGAAGGATATTTATGGGTAAAGTCAGAAACCTATCGCACCCAGCTGGAAAACAAAACGGATGCGACAAGAAAAATAAACGAAGCTATTGCCAAAGCTTTGCTTAAAAAGAAGTCACGTATTGCTACCAAAGTGTCAAAAGCTTCTATTGAAAGAAGGATCGAGTCGAAAAAAGAAAAAGTATTACCAAAGACAATAGAAGAAAATATCGCGGTGATTAGCAGACTAAGGAAATTGTTCGCTATTTTTAGGAGGTTGCGAATAAACAGGCTATCTGAATATTCCTTCTTTTAACATGTAGTGCCATTTATTATGAAGTTCAAAACAGTAACAAATCCGGTAATCTGGATGTTTATTCTTCTTATGGGAAGCGCTTTCGATACTTTCGCCCAAAAGAAGAAAACCCTCAATTTACTCAATAAAGAAAATGCTTCCCAGTGGCGTGGCTACGGTGGTAAAACACTTCCTCCCGGTTGGATATTAAGCGACAATATGCTTTGGGTAGATAACGATAAGATCAATGAAAAAGTAAATGATGTTTCTTATAAAGGCAGCCGTGATATTATTTTTTCCGGACGGGAGTTTGAGTATTTTGAATTGACCATAGACTGGAAAATCGGTAAGGGAGGCAACAGCGGCATCTTTTATCATGTAAAGGAGGGATACGGTGGCCCATCCAATATCTCGCCTGAATACCAGCTGATTGATGATGAGAATTATGCCAGTATGCATAGTAATTTAAAAGACTACAACGCCCAGTTCGGTGCAAAACATCCCGAACAGTTACAGGATTGGCAAAAGACAGGCGCCGACTATGCCATGCACCCGGCTGATGAAAGCAAAAAGGTATTACACGCCGCAGGTGAGTGGAACACAACCAAAATTGTTGTAGCCCCCGGCAAAATTGAACACTGGTTGAATGGTGTTAAAATAGTGAGCTTCAATCCTGATTCGGATGACTGGAAGACCCGGAAAAACTCCGGCAAATGGGCTAAAAGCCCCGACTACGGTAAGTTTAAAACCGGCTATATCGGTCTGCAGTACCATGGCAGCTCCTTATGGTTCAGAAATATAAAAGTAAACCCTCTTAAATAAATATCATCAACGAAAAGCCATTATTAAAAACAAAAACTGATGAAAAGAATAGAATTTATAAAAACTACTGCGGCCGGTAGTTTAGCATTTCTGCTACCATTATCTTCCATTGCTTCGGGAACCAAGAAATTAAGAATTGCCCAGGTTGGGTTGGGAATGATGGGCACAGCCGATTTAAAAGATATTGCTTCGCACCCTGCGGTAGAAGTAGTAGCACTCTGCGACGTGGATATGAACAAGATCAATGCAGTAAAGGGTACCTACGCAGGTGCAAAGATATTTACAGATTACAGAGAGATGCTTAAAAGCATTGGCGGAGAGATAGACGCCGTTGTAGTATCAACGCCCGACCATGCTCACGCCCCAGTCGCCCTTATGGCTATGGAAATGAACAAGAACGTTTATTGCCAGAAACCGCTTACCCACTATATTTCTGAGTCGCGCAAAATGGAAAAGGTAGCAGCCCAGAAAAAACTTGTTACACAAATGGGTATCCAGGTACATTCTTTTTACGATTATAAATTAGCCAGCATACTTATTCAGAAAGGTATTATCGGGAAAGTTAAAAAAGTAATTGCCTGGTCGCCAAAAGTTTGGGGATACGACGGACCTGAGCCGGAGGGAAGCGATCCGGTACCCGATGGATTGGACTGGAACCTGTGGCTGGGCACCGCAAAGGAAAGACCTTATAAAAAAGGATTTTATCACCCGGGAAACTGGCGTAAATACCTTGACTATGGCTGCGGAACCTTGGGCGACATGGGCGTTCATATTTTTGACACACCTTATAACGCTTTAAAGCTGGGTGTTCCTTTAACGGTGAAAAACGAATGTCGTGCGCCTAATGGTTTCGGTCATCCTGAGAAAAACCACGTAGTATATGTTTTCCCCGGTACACCTTATACGGCTAAAACACTTGAGTGGGTTTGGTATGATGGTAAAAGCGCACCGGAATTACAGGATGAGTTAAAACTTCCTAACGGTGAAACATTACCCGATCAGGGCGCTATGTTTATTAGTGAAAACGGGCAGCGCCTTTTATTACCGCACTTTATGCAACTGCCCAAACTAATTATCAATGATGCTTACCAAACCATTGATATCAAAAAGTACGACACTAAAGGCGAAGCAGGTAAACCCACAGTAAGTTATGACGTTGAGGGGCAAAAACATTATCATGAGTTTGTAGATGCCTGCCTGGGTAAGGCCAAATGTAGTGCCCCCTTCTCCTACTCAGCCAAGCTAACAGAAGTTATATTATTGGGCGTTATAGCCGCTCAATTCCCCAATAAAACTTTGAACTGGGACGGAAAGAATGCGCGGTTCAAAGAAACCGAAGCGAATAAATTTCTGGAAGGACAGTACCGTAAATTCTAATAAAAGATTGATCCATTAAAAGAGCCCGTGATTGAAAAATCACGGGCTCTTTGTATTTATTAGAGGACTGAAGTTATTTTGAAAACCTGAAATTCGAAAAGTAGTAAACGATATCCTGTGTGGGAGCCCATGTGAGGGAAGGCTCACCTCCAATATTGATAGCAATAACCCGATTATGTTTACCTACGCTTTGTGAAAGGTCTACAGTTATATCTGTCCATGTTTGCAGGTTAGCATCACTAATAGTAAAAGCATCTTTTCCATACTCCCATAATTGTTGACCAAAAGCGCTTTCGGTAGTGAATGCAAATGAGTAGTTCATAATTCTCATCCACAACCTGTTATACGGAGCATAAATGCCAGAGATTGCAGACTTTGGCGGACCATAAACTTTAAACTTCAAACTCCTATAGTTGGCCATTTCAAATTCATACTCTTTTGGAATTTGCAAAACCAATGTCCCGTTTTTAGCCCTCAAGGTTGCCTTAACTACATTTTGCAAACCCGTGCCCGCGGGGTAACTGGCCGCAGGTGCTTCTACATCTAATTTCCAGTTGGCATCCTGAACTACACCATCCAATAAAAAAGGCTGTAGAGGAATCAAGGCCTCATCAGGCTGCCCTACTACTTCAACCAAACCTCTGGCCACATAAGGCGCCAGCTGATTGTCTATCCCCATTGAGTTTGCCCTATATTTAACTTTAGTAAGTGTACCTAAATCTAATAAATCCAACAGGTACTGGGTACTGGCTGCCGGCATATCTCCTGCACGGCGGGTAAAGGGCATAAATGGACCTCTACCTATTGTATCCAATACGCCGTTTCTATTGTAGGTATTGCTAGTCATTTGAAAAATGGAGCCTCCGGTTAAATCAATTTCTTTAAGTCCGGGAAAATAGAAAAGATCCTGCAGAGTTACTGTATGTATTGGGAAGGTTAGTTTTTGAACACTGGCTGCAGCATCAAAAACAAAAGAAGATATGCCGTTAGCTGTCAACAGTCCCAATTCAGTTGGTGTAAACGAAGCAGAGCCTACCGGCGTGTTAACCTGTATGGTACGCGTTGTCCACACCGTATCCAATATAGGAACGCCATTCACCCTTGGAATGACCTTGTAACTAAAGTCAATGGTAGATGCGGCCCCTGCATTCAAATTGGCCATTAACACTCTGGGATTCTGGGCACGTTCACCCTCCCTGGTAACTCCCCTTTATCTTTGTACGAATATTTAAGGCCATAATAATTAAGCAGCGCTGTGCTAAGATTGCCAGGCCAGGTAAATATAGCGGCAGATGGGGCTGTAAGCGCCTGCGGAGAAGTGATCACCAAATTGGACAGATCAGTTTGTGTATAAGGTATTAGTGCGATCTGTTGCGGTACCGATACGTTACCCTCATCATCTTGCGTATATACCCTGAAGCGATATAGTTTTGAAACTTTAAGATCTTTTATATTGAGCCAGGAAGCCAGCGTATCTAAAACAATTTTTTTGTCATCATATTCTACTATTGTTTTTACTGCTTTACCAAGCTTAACCTGACTGGCTGGTATCCTACCCGCTTTTATCAAATCTATTTCTACACGTTCATACCCGATCCTGCCAATAATTGTATCATATTTTCCAGGGTACACCACTTCGCCGGCATACTTCTCTATATTATCATACATTTTGCTGCATGACATTACTACCGTAAGAACAATCAGCAGGGTTAAATATATCTTGCTATTCATAATATTGATGTTTGAAAGGGTTCTTATTGAGCTTTTTTGCCGTAGAGTGTTATTTCCGAAAGACAGTTAGCATCGTCGAGGGTATAATTTCCTGAAAAACCTTTAACAGCTTCAAAACGGAACTTGCGGGTAGCTTTAGTGTAACGGGGATTATCAGGATACATGTAAGCCATATCGCCCGCTTCTCCAAACTTCACAAACTCAAGTTCTGTTAATCCAACCGGAACCGGGATTTTATAGTCTTTAAACACCTGCTCCCATTTTTGAGTGGGTTCATCCCATATATATACATTATACATCCCATTCTCTCTGTACGGTAGTATTGTCCGCGTGTAACATTAGCTAATCCACCCGAATGTCGCTGCGTTGTTATGATACGGCTAATCTCATAATAACCTCCCAGGTCAATAATAAAATTCCATGGCATATTACCATCCGCGGAACGACCTGTTTTACCCCGGCTCTGTGTATGCAGGAAGTTCAGGTTATCTCCCCTATCTATGATATCGTCGATTACCTTCAGCGATCTTCCTTCAAGGCCATTCCCGAACATCATAGGCACTCCGCCAACCGAATCATTAGGATTGGGTATAGTCCACCCCTGCTTGGGGATTTTGATATCTTCCAGTAAACCGAACTCTCCTTTGTCAACAAATTCAGTCGCATTACCGTAAGTGTCCTCTACTTTCACTTTCACCTTCACCTTTTCATTTGATGGAAGAACCAGGTTATTAATGAAACGCCGGTCTGCAGGTAGATTAGATGAAAATACGCTGGTGAGTTTTCTCGCGCCGCCTCCCTGGTTGAACTCGTACTCTACATAAACATTTATGTTCTGTTTTAATTCATTTTGCCAATCAAGAAAGAAAGAACTAAATCCTGCTTTTGCCTGGATGGTTTTAGCTACCCGGGTATAGGCCGGCTCCATCGGCGTAACTTTTACATCAAGCGCATCACTTCTATTACCCGACCTATCCACTGCATATAGCTGCACGGTGTATTCGTCCATGCTTCCAAAGCCGTACACATCCAGGGAGTCGATGAAATACGAGGACATAAATGTAAAGGATTGATTATTTTTATTGGTATACACTGCCTCTACGCCAAGGAGGTCTTCATCCTTGGGTATAGTATAAAAAATCTCGCTCCTCCAAACAGTGGTTTATATTGCTTCAACGTTACTTTTCCGGGAGGTGTGCTATCTCCATTTGCGTTCTCAAACCGGTCTGCTTTACCACACCTTACAAAAAAGCCAACACAACGAGCGCCGTTGCTATAATCAGTTTATTTCTCATATCGATTTATTATTTATGCATCAACAAAACCGGTGGCTTTACCAGCCGGGATTCTGAATTAATTTTCCGTTAGTGTTCATTTCATTCAAATCTATCGGCCAGAGGCAGTCTGTGATGGTAAACCTTCTTGGCTGTTTATCCTGGAGTACGAAAAAAGTAGCCGCTGTCGTACCGGTATGTGTCCATCCCTTGATGGGCAAAGAAAACGCCGTAACAGCTCTTTTATGGCGGAGCATATCCCAAAAGTATTGTCCTTCAAAAGCAAACTCTATCGATCGTTCCTGCAAGATGATGTCGCGTAATCCTTCTTTGCTGAGATGCTTACCGGGGCTCCTGCATAAGCTGGGATCAGCCCAAACCACTTGAACTTCGGGCACGCCAGCACGACGTCTTACCTTATTGATCTCCTCATACACTTGTCCGCTTGGACCGGAAGACTCGTTCAAAGCCTCCGCCTTCATCAGGTACAGGTCGGCCATACGCACCAGTGGATAAGGAAATTTTATTGTCCGCTGCCAGGCCCCCGATTGACTTTCTGGATGCACAAATTTCTGAACACCTATACCTGTAGCAATATAATCGGTGTTATTTACAGATGAGTTAAAACCACCATCGGTACCAGAGAACATCATGGTATTAACACGCACGATATGAGCCCTCCAGTAACCAGCGGTTATACCCAGATTAGCATAAAAGCGGGGCTCCCGGTTGGTATACAACCGAATGGTTTGTGCACCAGGCTGCATAATTCCCAGCAAAGGCGTGTACTCAGGTGCAGCGGCTCCCGGTGTAGTTATAATTTCATGCATAGTGCTTTTATCGAAAGTCTGATCTTCCTCAATAGGCAACCCGTTTTTAGTGTAATAACGCTCGGCCATTTGATAAGAAGCGCCCATCCACTGCCATGAAAATGCAGCGGTGTTTACAACTCCCTCATAACCTGCCGGAAGTCTGATATTGGACGAATGAGCGAATTCACCCTGGTCATAATAATTAAGATTAGAGTATCCCCATACCAGCTCCTCATTCCATGGATCAACTACCAGCATCCTGAGGTTATATAAGGTTTTCATATTATCGCCATTACGGGTAAATGCATCGCGATCATAAGCATAAGGTTCCCTTGTATATTGGTATAAGCGCTTACCGTTGGCTTCGGCAGTAGTGATGGCATCGTTAACAGCATCTAATGCTTCTTTCCATTTTTCCTGCTTATATTCTACGTCAAAAAATGGCTTGCCATCTGTATCCATGAAATCTCCAAAATATTCCCTGTTACCGTTAAAGAAAGGGCTGGCTCTGAAGAAGAGTACTTTAGCTTTTATAGCTTTGGCTGCCATTTGATCTATCTGGCCGGCATTATTAGCGTCTGTGCGCTCTACCAGATCAGGTATAGCTTCATTGATTAGACCCAGAATGTACTGAAAGCATTCTTCCACTTTCCTTCGGGGAGAAACAGTTCATCCGGCTGCGACTCAGGCTGTGCCATTTTATCGGGAATAACAATCGGCCCGTAATGCTTTACCAATAAAAACATGTAGTAAGCTTTCAACATTTTTACCTGTGCCTTCCATTCTTTTATTTCGGCCTCCTGCATATCACGTACTTTGTCAATATTGGCAAGAAATACATCCACCTGGCGTATACCCCTGTACAAGGGCTTTCCACCTTCTGTTCCTGACCAAAAACCCAACTGTGGAGCTGTTTGAGACTGTAACCCGCGCATAATGCGCATAGCGCGTAAATTACCGGTATTGTCGTTAAGATCAAGACGGCCCAGCCACTCGTCACCCAACGTCCATGTACTTAAATGGGTATCATCATCCCTTGGGATGAAGTTATAAACTCTCGCAAGCGCATTCCATGCGTCTGTTTTGGTATCATATATGTCTTCCACCTTTAGCGTGTTATCCGGCACTACATCCAGATACTTTTTACAGGAAATAGCAGCAATTAGTATAATAGCTAAAACAGTTGTATTAAAAAGTTTCATGTGCTGTTTTTTTTAAAATGTCAATTGAATACCGGCGTTAAATCTTCTGTTGGTTGGATAGCCCAATCCCCTGTCTCTCATTTCAGGATCCCAGAGTTTAAACGAGGAAAAAACCAGCGGGTTTTCTGTGCTCAAATAAAAGCGGCTACCTTCTTTAACTCCAAGGCGTTTTAGCTTTCTTAAGCTGTAACCTAACTCTACAGACTTTAATCTCAGAAACGACCCATCGCGCAGCCACCATGATGACTGTTGAATATTGTTCTCAACCGGGAAAGTAGATAGCCTGGGCCAGAAAGCATGTACATTAGGATTGGTCTCGCTCCAGTAATCATCACCTATAATTTGCAGCGCATTTCTCCTGTTGGCAAATGGAGCAATACCAGCCCTATCGTTATTACTGGTTGCAGTGGCATCGATAAAGAATGAAACCCTGGCACTTCCGTTAAAGAAGAAAGCGAAGTCGAACATTTTATAAGCCGACGAAATACCAAAACCATATTGAATTTCGGGCACCTGCGGAAACCCTAATGGCACCCTATCATTAGAATTAACAATGCCATCTCCATTCACGTCTTTGTATTTAATATCACCAGCCAGATAACCGCCAAAATCCTGTTTTGGAGAGTTCCGTATTTCCTGTTCATCTACAAAAAGTCGTTCTGCAATCAATCCCCATTGCTGGTTGATATTCGAACCAAGCCTTTTAAGATATTGATCAGGGAAATTTCTTTCATCCAACTTCACAAATTTATTAGTGGCATAGGTAAAATTGGCCCTTGCCGAAAGCCACAGATCGCCAAAGGTTTTGGTATAATCCAATGAACTTTCAAAACCTCTGGAAAGCACTTCTCCTACGTTACCACTGATCGGAGCTTCAAGCCCGGCTGTAGCAGGAAAGTTCTCCCGCCTCATATATATCCGACTCCGTCTATCCTGATAAAAGTCCAGAATAAACTTTAAAGACTCACGCATAAAATTCACGTCAAGGCCCAAGTTTATTTTTTCGGACTGCTCCCATGTAATATCAGGGTTTGCATAACGGTTAATAACGTACCCTGCATAAGAATTCATAAAGGAAGTACCCCACCTGTAACCAGAATTGATGGAAGATGCTCCCCGGGAAGCGAAACATCAGACAGGAAATAAAAACGGTCGGCCCGGCCAGCAATAGCATCATTTCCTACCAATCCCCAGGAACCTCTCAGTTTAAATGTACTGATCGCATCTTTCAACGGCTCCCAAAAGGACTCATTAGAAACAGACCAGCCTGCTCCCACGGTGGGGAAGAAACCCCAACGTTGACTACCGGTGAATTTTTCAGACCCCATATAAGAATACCCAAACTCCAGCAAATAGCGACGATCATAGGTATAGTTGGCACGCCCGGAGTTTCTTACATTTTTCTCAGGCAATGCTTCAAAGATAGAAGTGCTGGATCCAGATGTAAGCAGGTTTTTTTCCATAGTTCCTACGGTTGTAAGAGCTACCGAATGTTTATCAAAAGTGCGTTCCCAGTTAACAATAGCCTCGTAATAATAACGACCACTTGAGTTTCTTCCAGGGATGATATTACCTAGGTATGGCTGCCCGGTAGTGGGGTTCAGAGGAAACAACTTATAATTGCCGCTGATGGGATCATAAGATTCCAGGTCGTAGTAATAAGGGCTGTACAGACGTAATCCTGAATAGGCTCCAAAAGTATTGGCAGAAACCCGAACCTGCGCTTTTAAACCTTTTAACACCATTCCCAGGTCCTGTTGCAAAATAGCCTGTGCGGTGATATCTGTTTCATTCCGATCTTCATAACCACGTACCATTTCTGCGTAGGGATTTATTTTAACCGCGCCTCCCACAAAGCTGTTTCCAAACAGTGTATGTTGGGTGAACGTGTTCGCAGAATCTGGCTCATATATTGCCGGGAAGTCTACCGGGTTGGTGTTCATCACCATACGGAAAAGCGTTGCAGCCGGAACAGCGGGACCATTATACCCCATAAAACGGCCCTGTATACGCGTATCCAGTTTAGTAGTAGGAGTTAATTTAAAGATCACATTGGAGCGGATAAAATAGCGTTCAATATTAATATTGTTACTGTAGTTCTTAGTCTGATCTGTCTTCAGCAAACCCGATTCCTTATCCATACCCATTGATACATAGTAAGTGGCAACCTGCCCACCGCCTGACACGTTTGCATTGGCTTTCATATTGGTAACCGAACGGTTAAACATGGTATTGTACCAATCAATATTGGGGTAGATCATTGGGTTTTCATTGTCTATAGTGGACTGTATTTTTTGCTGGGAATAAAAGGACCTAGAATAGGGTCTCTCGTTATGCGCGCTTCATTGTAAAGCTTCATATAGGTTACCCCGTCCAGCATTTTTACCGTACTAACGGGACTCGTTACGTTCACATCCACCCTGGCGTTAAAACCTACAGGGCCTTCCTTTCCACCTTTTGTAGTAATCATAACAATACCATTGGCACCGCGCGCACCGTACATGCCGGTGGCCAGGGCATCTTTCATGATCGAGAAAGACTCGATGTCATCAGGCTGGAGGCGGGCAAGATTCTCTGTACTGGATTCAAATCCATCAATTAAAATCAACGGTGCAGCCTGGTAACCGAAAGTCGTCACCCCCTTACAAAAAATTGCGCATTATCAGCTCCCGGCTCACCAGATAGTTGATAGGATATAACGCCTGGTATACGGCCTGCAAAGGAGCTGGTAAGGTTGGATGCCGGAACACGAAGGTCTTTCGCATTCACAGTAGTGATGGAGCCCACAATACTGGCTTTCTTTTGCTTACCAAAAGCCACTACGGTTACTTCATCCATATCGTTTTTGGCACCCTGCATCAGCACCTGTATCACGCTCTTATCTCCAACCGCTTCCTTAAAATCCATTTTTCCTATAAAAGAGAATAAGAGTGTGTCTCCAACGGATGCTTCGATCTGAAACTCACCATTAGGGTTTGTAGTCGTAAGTTGTTGTTTGTTAAGTACGCTAACTGTAACACCGGAGAGCACCGCTCCATCTTCCGCATTTTTTACAATACCGGAAACTGTTTTGGTTTGTGCCTGTGCGGCGACACAAAAAAGCATAAATGGAAGTAGCCAAATAAGCCTCATAATTAATAATAGTTAAAGGTTTGAATAAATAAAACTCAAAATATTTATAAGCAGTTCAATCCCTATCCGGGGTTCTTAAAGGGCAAAGAAGACCCGGGCCGGAAAATACACAGCCATATACAAAAACGTTTTAGCAAAAAAATCCAATGAGTCCCTGCAATCGTTACGCAATATCAAAAAGGGGAAATCAATGGCGTTTAGAGAACACCTGTTGTTTGTTCAGATTTTGTCTGGTTTAAAAAAATTAAAAACTTTTTGGTTTAAATACACTCAAGCTAAGCACAACGTTAAATCACTTTAACAAATCGAATATACAAAGATGAAACTAATAACAAAAATTTTTTTCTCATCTTATTTTAATCTTTAATAAACTAATAACTTGTCCATTCATTTTTTAAATGAATATTCAATAAATATAAATTTCCATACCGAAAATTATTGCATCCGTATTTCCTTATCGTTAAAAGGGTGTATTCTTTTTGTTAAGCTTCCTGAAAAAGAATCGGTTAAAAAGGAAAAAATCACCGAAGGACGAGGTAACGGAACCAAGCAAACCCTTTGCAGGCTTTTATTTGAGCATTCCACTAAAACCTAATGTCGATGCCAGCTTAGCTATTAAGATCAAAAAGCTGCTTAACTGATCAGGGAAATTTCTTAAACAGGGTATACTTAAGAAGTACCTCTAACATCATAAATGCAAGGGCAGCCAACACAAGAGGTACAAACATTTCCTGCACATCTTTATAACGGATAATTTCTACTTTTGATTTTTCGAGCTGATCTATTTGCCCATATATGGCTTGTAATGAAGCCTTATCTGTAGCCCGGTAATATTTGCCCCCGTGCTTGTTGCGATCCTGGTTAAAAGACCTTCATCTATATAGTTACGAACGATATTTCCGGCAACATCCTTAACCATCTGTTCTGAGGTACTGGTAGCAGAGCCTAATCCGACACAGTACACTTTAACATGATTTGCTTTGGCAATTTCCATTGCCGTTTCAGGATCTACAATACGTGTTGGAGGCGCATCTTCCTTTCCGTCTGTCAATAAAATAACCACCCTGCTTTTACTGGTACCTTTGCTAATTCGATTAACTGACATCGCCAACCCTTCGCCGATCAAAGTGCCAATTTCCAGGTATCCGCCATCCATTATCTTCAAGGTCTGCAACTGGTTGAGCACCGTATTTTTATCGGGAGTAATAGGGCACTTGGTAAAGCTTTCACCGGCAAAAATCACCAGCCCCATTCTATCTACCGGCCTGTTTTTTACAAACTCAATAGCCACTTCCTTAGCCACCTGGAAGCGCGATGGCTGAACATCCGTGGTGCCCATACTACCACTTACATCCATACATAAAACAATATCTATCCCCTCTCCTTCTGATCGGCTTTTTTGAGTTTGGTGCTGTGGCCTTGCCAAAGCCATTATAAGGCAGGTTAGCGCTAATATGCGCAAAATAAAAGGTGTATGCCTGAAACGGGTTTTAAATGTGGCGGGTGTACTTCCGCTAATAGCAGAGGCAGTGAAGGAACCCCTATCCGTTTTCTCATTTTTAATATATCGCCATATTAAAAAAGGAATGATCCCAAGAAGAATAAAATTCTCAGGCCATATAAACGTGATATTTCTTAACCAATCATAAATCATAAAAACATGAGCCAGTCGCCTTGTTTATTTTTTATTAAGACTTGTTAACAGGTTTCTTCAATTCAGATTCTATATAGTTTATTGATCCCTCAATTACTTCGAATGCAGATGCAGCCTCACTATCATCAGGATGATATTTTGCAAATTTCACGAAATCGCATAAATGCAATACCTGCAATAAACTATCATATTTCGCCTCGTCCGCCATCAAAGGTTTTATTTTCTCCACCAGGTCATTGGAGGTCTGCTGCAAAGAACTAATACCCGTCCTTTCTAAAATATAGGTTCTGAAAATTTCCACCAGCTGGGCATAAAAACGCTTCTCATCGGCTTCTCCGCTTTCAGATTACCCAGGTTTTGTATAGCCTTTGTATAGGCTGTTACAGATGAAACAGAACTGACTACCGGCTTTGATTGTCGCGGCTGCGTAATCCAGTAAACGAGCAGTGCCAGCAAAATCAATAGCGCCGCTCCCAGGTACCACCAGCGTTCCAACTCTGCATCCATTTTAAAAGGTACATCTTTTATCGCCTGAACGTCATTATAAGGTTTTTGAGGATCAAAATCATCAGTGAAAACCACATCCATCAGCAGGCTATTCGTTTTCACAAAAGCCCGTAGCGTAAACTGAGGAATAACCCAGCGCCCCGAGTCGAAACTGGTTAACTGAAAGTATTGCTGGTACAAAGTTGTATCTCCCTGTTGTAATATATGGGAGCTATCTCTCACCAAAAACTCGAAGTGAGCAATACTATCAACTTTGAATGTGGGCGCTTTTACCCCGTTCAATGTTTTTACTTCGAGCGTCAACCAGAAAGGTTCTCCCAGCAGCACTTTACTTTTATCAGTATAAGCGCGCACGGCTACAGGCTGTGCACTGACGGCATCAGAAAACCACCCCATTAAAAACATAATCGCAGCAACGATGATCCATGGCGTATGCTTCCGATCGCCGCGGCTATTTATTATTTTACTGCTCAAACTCACCATCTAAACAATCAACTATTTAATCCTGCTTTTAAAAAATCTTTGTAAAACCCGCACATAATCATCGCCCGTTTTTATATGCAGCAAATCGCTTCCAGCCTTTTTAAAAACAGTTACACTATACTCGGTAGCTTTAAAAAATTGCTCTTCATATATTTTCCGAACGTAGGCGTTACCGGTATCCACCCACTGTGTCTGGCCAGTCTCCGCATCTAATAGTTGCATGAGTCCTGCATTGGGCAGGGTTTGGTCCATCTGGTCGTAGATCCTCACACCTATCAGGTCATGCTTTTTCCCACAACCCGCAAAGTATCCTCATAATTCGAATCGATAAAATCGCTCAGGATAAAGGCAATACTAGACTGTTTTATCGCATTGGTAAAATACTTCAATGCTGTATTTAAACGCGTACTCTTCCCCTTGGCTTCGAGACTCAATATTTCTCTAACAATAAATAAAGCATGTTGTCTTCCTTTTTTAGGAGGCACATACATCTCCATCTTATCGCTGTAAAATATAGCGCCTACTTTATCTCCGTTGCTGACTGCTGAAAAAGCCAACACTGCAGCGATCTCTGTGGCCAGATCTCTTTTAAAACCGTACTGCGTACCAAACAAAGAGCTGTTACTTATATCTACAATCAACATCACAGTCAGCTCCCGCTCTTCTTCAAAAATCTTACTGTAAGGATGTCCAAACCTGGCTGATACATTCCAGTCGATAAAACGAATATCATCACCGGCCGCATATTCACGTACTTCCTTAAAAGACATACCCTTGCCCTTAAAAGCACTATGATACTCCCCGAGAACAGGTCCCGGGCCAGCTTCTTGCTTTTTATCTCAAGCTCACGAACTTTTTTAATATTTCGGCAGTGGAGCGCATGTTTTGAGATGACAGTTAACGGATGACAGCTGACAGTTACCTTATCAACCTAATTATGGCACATTTACTTTACTTAGGATCTCGTCGATTATATTTTCTACATTGATATTTTCGGCTTCAACTTCGTAAGTAAGGCCAATACGATGTCTCAATACATCGTGTACAATACTCTTTACATCTTCAGGCATTACAAATGCCCTTTTATTTAAAAAGGCTCTCGCTTTTCCTGCCAGGGCCAGGTTAATGCTACCCCGCGGAGAAGCACCGTAAGCAATCAGCGGCTCCAGCTTTTTTAATTCGTAGCGGCCGGGATAACGGGTAGCAAAAACGATATCCAGTATATATCGCTCTACTTTCTCATCCAGGTAAATATCTCTTACCAAATCCCGCGCATGTAACACATCGCTGACAGTGACTACGGGCTTGATTTCCGGCATTTTTACCGACTGGACATTAGACCGTAGAATCAGCTGCTCTTCCTGCATTTCAGGATACCGCACAATAACCTTCATGATAAACCTGTCCACCTGCGCCTCGGGCAGCGCATAAGTGCCCTCCTGCTCCAACGGGTTTTGCGTGGCGAGCACCAAGAAAGGCTCTTCCAGCCTATACGTTTTATCTCCAATAGTCACCTGCCTTTCCTGCATGGCTTCTAAAAGCGCAGATTGTACTTTTGCCGGTGCACGGTTAATTTCATCCGCCAAAATAAAGTTGGCGAAAATGGGGCCCTTGCGAACCACAAAATCATTCTGCTGCTGATTGTAGATGAGTGTGCCTATTACGTCAGCAGGTAACAGGTCGGGTGTAAACTGAATCCTGCTGAAGTTAGCCTGTATCGCCGTTGCCAGCGATTTAATAGTAAGCGTCTTGGCCAAACCTGGCACTCCTTCTAACAACACATGTCCGTTACTTAACAGCCCTATCAATAGCCGGTCAAGCATGTGCGCCTGCCCAACAATAATATGACTTACCTCTTCCTTTAAACGGTCTACAAAACTGCTTGCTTCAGCTATTTTACCGCTTAGTATTTTAATATCTTCTGCTGTTTTCAACATATCTGAATCAATTGATCATCATTATTAATGAATTAGATCGGCTTGTGATCACTTTATAAAAACCGGTTGTTGTAATGTGGGCTTAAAAATGAAACCAACTGCCGTCCTTAACTCAAATATTTTGCCACAATGGGAATACGCCTGCCTACACCAAATGCTTTGTAACTTACACGTATAATGGGACAAAACTGGTTTCGTTTATACTCATTCATATTCACCATCCTTAAAATCCTTGTAACGAGCGCTTCGCTAAAACCCTGTGCGATCAATTCTTTTGGTCCCTGCCGTTCCTCTATATATTTAAAAAGAATGGTGTCGAGCTCGTCATATTCAGGTAAACTGTCGCTATCTTTTTGATCGGGTCTTAGCTCGGCTGATGGAGCTTTGGTTAAAATGTGTTCGGGGATAATCTCTTTATCCTTATTGATATAACGTGCCAGGGCATATACCTGTGTTTTATACACATCGCCCAGTACCCCCAGGCCACCGGCCATATCTCCATATAAGGTTCCATAGCCCGTTGCCAGCTCACTCTTATTGGAAGTATTCAATAAGATATATCCTAATTTATTGGCGATAGCCATCAATAAATTCCCTCTTGTACGGCTCTGAATATTTTCTTCCGCTACACTGAATGGCAGATCTTTAAACAAGGGCTGGAGCTCCGTTAGAAAAGCATCGTAAATATTTTTGATAGGAATAATATTGTAAGGATTCTCCAGGTTCCTGCTCAGCTCTTCGGCGTCGCTTACAGAGTGGCCCGTGGAATATTGCGAAGGCATTAAAACAGCCCTTACATTATCTTTCCCCAAAGCCTCAACGGCAAGCGCAATAGTTACGGCACTATCAATACCACCACTAGAGCCAATAATAGCTTTTGTAAAACCCATTTTCGAAAAGTAGTCCTTTATACCCAATACCAGGGCAGCATATATTTCTTCGATACTTTTACCGTCAGCCAGGTACTCTAACACATTTTTACCTACACCTACTTCTGAAGCAGCGTAATAAACCCTTACATCCTGCTCCCCGGCTGCTTTTTGATTCACCAGGTCTTCCAGATCAAATACCCGGAAATCTTCCTCAAAATATTTCAACTCACCAGCCTTATTACCTGCATCATCATATACCAGGCTACCGCCGTCAAAAACTATTTCCGTTTGAGAGCCTACCGTATTGCAATAAAGCATGGGCAATTTGTATTTTATGGCGTGTGCTTTTACTATGCTGTTTCGTACAATATCCTGTGCATAATTGTATGGAGAAGCCGAAAGATTGATCATTACATCAGGTGCAAATGGTATCAGCTCTTCCATGGGCGTGGTACGGTACAGCGGATTGGTGCCCATATTCCATATGTCCTCGCAGATGGTTACCGCCAGTTTTTTGCCTTTAAACTCCAGCACGTTCCAATTGTAGGCCGGCTCAAAATAGCGTCCTTCATCAAACACATCATAAGTAGGCAAGAGCGTTTTATGGACCGTGCCCTGAACCTGCTTATTGTAAAGCAAAAATGCCGCATTGAAAAGATCTTTTCCCTTCGGATCGAGATTTCTGGCAGGAGCACCAACCAGCACCCCTATCGTATCAGCATGTTCTTTGATCTTGTCGATAGTTGCATAACACTGATTGATAAAATCATTAAATTCTAAAAAATCCCGGGGAGGATAACCACAAATGCATAACTCTGAAAATACGATCAGTTCAGCCCTCTCCTCTTTAGCCATTTTAATGGCTTCTATAATTTTATTGGCGTTGGATTCAAAATTTCCTATATGATAATTCTGTTGCGCTAATGCAATCTTCATCTATTCTTTTTTAATACTTACAAATGTAACTTTCTGCCTATAAAAAGTATTCGCTTTCAAAATGTTTTAACATTCAGTGGATTATGTATATTCAATAATCGCCCCAAAAAGCCCGTTTAAAGAAAATTTTCCTGAGCTGCCACCCTTTCGCCTACTTTTGCATCTGCAATAGGCATGGCCGTTATTTCCGGCTTACTTTTTGCCTTTTTTGGTATCAAAATTTGTATTGAATGAAAAAATTATTTGTAACAAGCTTATTTATATCTGCTTGTGTAACATTAACTGCACAAAACACAATTTCGTCTGAGCGCCAGCGCGCCCGCAACTTTATGCAGTCCGGCGATCTCGACAATGCTGTGCTGGTGTTAACAAAAGCAAGCGAGAATAATAAAAATGATGTTGACCTCCAGAAAGATCTGGCTTTGGCCTACTACTATAAAAAGGATTACAACAAGGCCCTGGAAACTATTAAGCCGGTAATTGCCAGCCCCGATTGTGACCCATCGGCTTACCAACTAGCCGGTAATGTTTACAAAGCCCAGGAAAATTACAAGGAGGCTGAAAGAATGTACAAGGAAGGATTGAAAGATTTCCCTAACAACGGTCCGTTACACAACGATTATGGCGAGTTAATGGAGGTAATGAAAAACCCTCTGGGCGCTATAGATCAATGGCAAAAGGGAATACAGGCAGCGCCATCTTACGGAGGCAATTACTATAATGCTGCAGTGTACTACTACAAGCAGCAGGACGATAAGATATGGGCCATTATTTATGGTGAGATTTACGCTAATATGGAAAGCTTAAATCCAAAGTCCAACAGTATCAAGAAAATGGTTTTGGACGCTTATAAGCAAAAGCTGTTCATCTCTAATAACCTGAAAGCCGATGCAGCCAACCAGAAAAACGCGTTTGCGAGAGCTGTAATGGAAACTTTTGCTAAGCAATCGGGCATATCTGCACAGGGCATTACGCCTGAAAGCCTGGCAATGATCCGCACCCGTTTTATTTTAGACTGGAATGCGTCGTATGCTAAAAATTTCCCTTTCCGTTTATTTGATTACCATCAGCAGCTGATGAAGGACGGACTGTTTGACGCTTATAATCAATGGATGTTTGGCCCTGTAGACAACCAGACTGGTTTCGAAAAATGGGTACAAACACACAAGGAGGAATATGATAAGTTTACAGCGTTTCACACTTCCCGCATATTTAAAATGCCTGTAGGACAAACTTATGCACTTAAATAAAGGTCTTTAAAGCAAGTTAAAAACCACCTTGTATATGGGTGGTTTTTTTATGCGCTATTGCCAGATATTGAGCCGCTAAAGCACTTTGTTCTTAACTATTTTTCTTAACTTGTATGTCATTAATTGATTTGAAGCATGTGAACCTGAACGCAATGGCCTTTTTAACATTGCAGTGGAATGCGAAAGGAAATTTTATCATTGTGTTAGCCATAAGAAAAAATAATTGAATGAATTATCCAGAATACCGATTGTTTGACGCCGTAGGCCATCAGCTAAAAAACTTCCCCAAGAATGATATGCTTTGTGCCAAAGAGCAGGGGCAATGGAAGGCTTATACAACACAGGAAGTAGCAGATATAGCTGACCGGTTATCGGCGGGGCTTTTAGCCAAAGGAGTAAGTGGAAATAATTTCACCCCTGAGACCAGTGATAAAATAGCCATTATCAGCAACAACCGTCCTGAGTGGATCTTTACCGATCTGGCAGTTCAGCAAATAGGCGCCATACTTATTCCGATGTATCCTACTACCAGCACGCAGGAGCTGGAATATATTTTAAACGAATCAGAAGCTAAATATATTTTTGTGAGCAGCGGGGAACTGCTAACCAAAATCCAATCATTAAAAAGTGATTTCCTACAAGGCATCTATACTTTTGATAAAGTAAACGGGGCTGCTCATTATTCAGAATTATTGAACCTGGCATCTGATGAGCATTTGCAACAGGCGGCCGCCATCAAGAAACAAATACCTAACACACATGTGGCTACCATTATTTATACCAGCGGCACTACCGGCACTCCAAAGGGGGTTATGCTTAGCCATGGCAATATTGTAAGCAACGTGTTTTTCTCCAAAGCCAGTTTCCCGTTTCCGGATCAGCCTCAAACCAAGGTATTGAGCTTTCTCCCGTTGAACCATATTTTCGAGAAAATGGTAAGCTATATCTACCTGTTTAGTGGCATCTCTATTTATTATGCCGAAAGCCTCGAAACGATTGCCGATAATTTAAGAGAAGTAAAGCCGGATGGTTTTACCACCGTGCCTCGTTTACTGGAAAAAGTGTATGAGAAAATTATGGCCAAGGGCAATGAATTAAGCGGTATCAAAAAATCGCTGTTCTCCTGGAGTGTAGCACTGGGCTTAAAATATGATAACCGTACTCCTCCGGGAGGATTGTACTCTTTCAAACTAAATATTGCCAGGAAGCTGGTATTCAGTAAATGGCGGGAAGCGCTTGGAGGAAATATCAGCTTTATCATCACAGGCGGTGCTGCTGCCTCCGAAAAATTGTTACGCATCTTTAACGCAGCAGGCATTCCTATCTACGAAGGCTATGGACCAACAGAAAACAGTCCGGTGATATGTGTAAACCGTAAGCAAAACAATGAAACCTTTTTTGGCACAGTAGGTCCACCCATTGACGGCATAGAGGTTAAATTAGCAGAAGATAGCGAGATTCTGGTAAGAGGCGCCAGTGTTATGCAAGGGTACTATAAACATCCTGAGTTAACAGCAGAGGTTATTATAGACGGGTGGCTGCACACGGGTGATATCGGCACCATTATCGAAAACCGCTTCTATAAAATAACCGACCGTAAAAAAGAGTTATTTAAAACCAGCGGTGGTAAATACGTAGCGCCACAACCTATTGAGAATAAGATGAAGGAAAGCAAATTCATCGAGCAGATCATCGTTTTGGGTAGCGAGAGAAAATTTGTAAGCGCCCTGATTATTCCATCATTTACTGCCGTTAAAGATTGGATGAAAGAGAATGGGGTACCTGAAATGAGCCATGCTGAAATAGTAAAAGATCAAAAAATACATGATCTTTTCCGCTCAGTAATTGACCACCACAATGTCAATTTCAATCATGTTGAACAAATTAAAAAATTTGTGCTTTTACCTACTGAATGGAGTGTACATGGAGGAGAAATGACCCCTAAGATGAGCCTGAAACGCAAAGTAATAGTGGAGAAATATAAAAACGATATTGAAGATATTTATGCATAGAGCCTGCGCTCTATGCATGTTTGCCTGCTACATATTATCGTCGTGCCTCTTGCTGGCGTTCTCTTTGCTTTCATTACTTTCCATCACCTTGCTGCCTTTCTGCATTAACGAAGACACCGGACCTTTCATATCTTCCTGTGGGTCTGTTTTACCCAGGGTTTCAGGATCAGGCTTAACTGACGCATCTGCATGCTCGTCTGTTTTTTTATCCTTTTTAGTTCTTCTTCTTTCAGGTTTTTGTTGTCCATATCTTAAAATTTTTATGTTAAAAAATAAAATAAGCTAAAAGCTATTCAACATCAATTGCCCAGTAATAAAAGGCAATTATCATACCTAATTGATTAGCGCTCCATCGTAATAAAGACATCCCCCACCTGCGAGCCTGAAGCCATATTACTCTTATTGATAATGACCGTGTAGTTACCTCGTTGTTTAATATCATAAACCAATTGTTGGCCAAACGGACCGTCCATACTTCCATCAGGTCGGATCACCTGGCTGATACGAATATTGACATCGGGTTTACTATGATTGATACTGATCCGCAGCTGACCTACCTCTAAATCCGTTATGGTAACATGTATGGACTGTTGATCTGATGTAAGCGTTTTAGGCAACCTTGTCACCGGTAAAGTTTCCGCAGGAATTTGAACCTGTATAACAGTTTCGGCGGGCATTATGGCAGAGGCGGTATCCATAGATGTAATGCTATCCACAATCACAACAGAATCACGCACCATTACGGGATCAACAACAGCGTCTTTTTCATCGCTGCTTTTACCCAGGTTAGATGAGTTATTACAACTTAACAGCCAACTGGCTGATACTAAAAAAATAAAGAGCATTTCATAACCTTTATAATGCAAAAAAGTTGCCAACAATAGCCGGCAACTTTTACTAAACCAACAAAACTAAGCTTTTATTACTGCTGGCCCGGTGCTCCTCCACCGTCGCCTGTACGTTTATTTTCTTCTTCTAAACCTGTTTTACGTTGTCTTGCAGCCTTAACCTGTGCACTACCAAAGCGGTAAGTGAAGTTAATTTTAAACTGGCGAGATTCCCAGTTAGCTCCTACCCTGTTCAAAGCTCCTGCATAATTGGCATCGCCCCTGAAACGCATGGTTTTGAAAATATCGCTTACACTTGCCTTAATGGTTCCTTTTCCCTGCATTATGGTTTTCTGCATACCAGCATCCACAAAACCCATTGCTTTACTTCTGAAAATACCTTGCCATATAGAAGGAGAGATATAAAGACCCGTAAGTTCTGCGGTCCAGGTTTTAGCAAATTTGTACGATCCCTGCGTATAAATTGTATAGCTAAACACTTCTTCTTTTATATCCCTGCCTGCTCCTCCAAAATCTGCTTTATAAATAGAGTAGTTGGAGTTAAGGTTTGAAAAAAGCATGAAGTTTTTATAGCTAAATGGATAGCTTACATTAAGACCTATTATATCCTGGGTAGCCAAATTACGTGTAATCTGAAATGACTTACTTCCTTCAGCTGTATCCAGAATCTGTGCAAACAGATCCTTAATATGGCTATAGTTTAAAGTAGTATTGAGCTTGTACTTAAAGGTATGCGTGATACCAAAGCTGTTTGTATACTGTGGCTTCAGGTAAGGATTACCCTCCTGATAAGTATAATCATTCAACGCAAACCTGAAAGGGTTCAGGTTACTGTAATTAGGTCTGTCTATACGACGGCTGAATGTAAAATTCCACTGGCTCATGGGATTTTTATTGAACGTAATAGCCGCGCTTGGGAAAAGATCTGTATAGCTTCTTTTCACAGTAGAGTCGGCAGTCACTTCGCTGGTAGAAACGCCATTCGAATTGGTGTTCTCGCCTCTTAAACCCACCTGTATCATAAATCCTTTAAACTGGCGGTTATAATTTACATACAATGCATTCACGTTCTCCGTGTAATCAAAAACGTTTGACTCTTTGATATTGAGCACTTCGGAAGCGCCATTTACATCAAACCTATTGAAATCATTGAACGTTTCAACAAACCCGATTTTAGTACCGTAGCTTAACTTCCCCTTCCAGGCATTTTGCTCCCAATCCGCCTTAAACGAGTAAATATTAATATCAGTAGGCGTAACCATCCTGTAAATATTTCTTGAGATCTCCGTAGCATGATCGCCTGTATAGTAAATATTAGGAATATACTGGTTGGTATAGTTTTCATAACGGCCATAATCCAGGTCAATGTTCAATTGATGACCAGATGTATCTGCATACTTGTAGTTTACATTGGCATTGTAGTTTTTACGATCACCTTCCATTACCGGATTGGCCTCAAGTATACGATCAGGCACGGCGTTACCTCTTGGTGTAATACTCATCGGGCCGTTGGTTCTGTTGGTGTTATCGGAAATATTACCACTTAAAATAACACCCAATGTATTTTTAGTGTTCAGGTAATAATCTACTCCCGCCTTAAAACCATGTGCCTGTCTTTGGCTTTTCATATTTGACACCTGGTCAAAAATGGTATCCTTAGTGCTATTCAGACCACTAATCTCCCTATATAAAGTAAGCTTATTGTAGTTTAAACCTCGACTGTAGTTGTAGTTACCAAAATAGTTGGCCTTTTTGCTGCGATGATTGAGCGATATACCAGCATTATATTTAGCAAATACACCCACATTATAACCAGCATTAACCGTTCCGTTGGTGCCCAATGCCTTATCTTTTTTCAATTTGATATTAATAATACCGGCGTTACCTGAAGCCTCATAGCGCGCACCGGGATTAGTGATCAGTTCTATACTCTCAATGCTGGACGATTGCAAAGAACGAAGGTAATTACCCAGATCAGCGCCCTTAACGGACTTGGTTTTCCGTCGATATACACTTCCACTCCATTTTTGCCCGACATGCTGATGTTATCATCTTTATCTACCAGGACGCCAGGAGATCTTCTTAACAGGTCGATACCATCATTACCGGTAGCATTTACGGTGCCTTCAACATTTACAATCATTTTATCTGCTTTCACCTCGATCATTGGCCGCCTGGCTGTAACTACCACAGCGGACATTTCAGTTGCAACTTTAGTTAAGGTAATGTCCTGAACATTCTTATCGGCGCCAGCCAACTCAAAAGGAGCGCTATAGGCTTTTGTATAACCTACTGCTGTCGCCTGCACTATATACTTTCCCGACTCGATATGCTCAAACGTATAGCTACCGCTTTTGTCTGAAGCGTTCAGCTTCGCAATAGAAGAGTCCGCAGCTTTCAACAGGGTAACGGTGGCTGCATTTAATGGTTTGCTATCTGCATCCTTAACTGTTCCGGAAATTTTTTGCGCATTTGCCGTAGTTGGTAGTAGCACACCCAGGCATAAGATCAACACTAGAATTCTCATAAAAAAACTTTGATTTGATAATTTTCGATATGCAAACCTACCTGTAAAATAACTGTCGTAAAAGTAGTTGCCGATAAATGGTAAAAAAATCCGGTTAAATGGCAATCCGTATCGGTCAACTGCTTAAATAAGCCGTTGTTCAACTCTAACCAACTGATAAATGGTACATTACAAACAAAAGCTGCCGGTTGCCCGACAGCTTCTCTACATATAAATTGAACGCTTTTTAGTTACCACCGCTTTTCACCCTGTTCTGCTCGTCTCCGGCGCCACCGGTTCGCCTCCTGGTAGGCGCTACCTTGTTGTTACCAAACCTGTAGTTGAAGGTGAGCGTAAACTGCCGGCTGTCCCGCTTATTCTGGATATCCACATCCACGTCACTATATTTAGCGTATCCGTTAAAAATCTGCGTTCTGAAAATATCTCTTACGCCCAGTTTTACGGTTCCTTTCTTTTTAAGTACTTCCTTTGCCAGGGCAGCATTCAGGGCGCCCATCTGCCCGCTCACCATCAACCCTTCCATAAAACGGGTGCCATACCAGCCACTAATTTCGCTGGACCAACCTTTGCCATAGGTAAAAGTATTAGACATATTACCGGTAAATCCTGTAAGCTGAATGTCTACCGGGTCATTTCGTTTACCGTTGCTGTAAATACCTGTGTAGTGATTGTTGAATACATTGGCATACAGGTTTAACGTCCACCACTTAACTACGGGCATATTCAGCGATACCGCTAAACCCAGCTGTTTCATCTTACTAAAATTTTCTTTGGTTTGAAAAGTGATCTTGTTCTCTGTATCCTGTTTCAGCATTTCAGCTATAATATCATTGGTTTGCGTATAATTGATAGTGGTAGTTAGTACTCTCTTAAATGTATGGCTCAACTCTATATTATTGGTGAATTGTGGTTGCAGATAAGGATTACCCTGGCCATAGGTTAATGAGTCGAGGAAAAACACAAATGGATTCAGATCGTCATAGTCGGGACGGGTGATACGACGGCTATAGCTCAGGCTTAACTGGTGAGTTTCGCTTGCATTAAATGTTACACCGGCATTAGGGAAAAGGTTGGTATAATTTCTTGAGAAAGACGAGTCATTTTGCATCTGATGTCCTTTCGCAACCGTATTCTCAACCCTTAATCCTGCTGTCAGCTCCCATTTTTTAAGAGTCGATGAAAAAATGGCATAGGCAGCATTGATATTCTCTTTATATATAAAATGGTTGCTGCGCTTAGCATCATTCATCCAGTCCATACTGTCTTTCCGGGTATACATTACCCTGTTATCCGTATTTACAAAGCTTGATTTAAGCCCGGCTTCAACCTTTAAGAATTTTGATAAAGATTTTACATAATCTATTTTACCGCTATAAATATTGATTTCGGAGGGAATATCCCCTAAAAGAAAAATATCTATAAATGATTGCTGTCCCGCCGCATTAAGAGGTTTGGTTAATAAATAGGTACTGCCCTGGTTCTTATAGTAAGCCTGATCAAAATCCACGCTCAGTTCATGACCTGCGGAATCGAAAGTATGCTTATAATTAAGATTGGTAGAAATATTATTGGAATTCGTTTTATTTATCGCAAGCGATTTGATTCTGGATTCTATATCACCCGATGCATCACGCAAATTGGAGTTACTGTTTTGGGTTTCCTTCCAGTTACCAAAATTCCCGTTCACAACTACACCTGCCACGTTTTTATTATTGAAGTAGTAATCCATACCTATTTTAGCATTATGATAATCGCCACCATTACTTCTTTCTGAAACCTGGTCCGAAGAACCTTTCAGCGTTGAGTTATCTTCCGCTAAGAACTTCCTGTCAAGCGTCAGCGTGCTCTTATTAGCCCAGTGCCCGCCATTATAACTGCCAAATAAATTTACCTTGTTATTCCTGTAGTTAAGATTCAATCCACCGTTGTAACGGGAATAAAATCCATTAGCATAGTTTAAGTTAGCATTTCCATTTATTCCCTTGATCGTACCCTTCTTCGTTTTGATATTGATAATACCTGAGTTTCCAGCCGCATCATATTTGGCCGGCGGATTGGTCATAATCTCGATCTTGTCAAGTCCGCTGGCCTGCAAACTCCTTAAAAAGGTAGCCAGCTGAGTGGAGCTCATATAAGTAGGTTTATCATCAATCAACACCAGAACACCGCCTTTACCCTTCACACTGATATTGCCATCGTTGTCTACAGAAACACCAGGCGATTTTTCCAGTATCTCCAGAACATTCAAACCTGCATTGGTGGGTGAGGCGTCTACATTTACGATTGTTTTACCGGCTTTCACTTCTACCATCGGTCGTTTGGCAGTAACTACTACGCCAGCCATTTGAGTGCTGGCTTTTTCTAACACGATATCCTGTTTAGTATCCTTACCTGTATTTAGGTTGATAAGCGGTGAGTACATTGGCACGTAGCCCACATTGGTAGCCATTACCAGGTATTTACCTTCTTCGGCCTTTTCAAACTGGTATTTGCCGTCCTTATCTGTAAGGTTCATCTTTACCAAAGTTGAGTCGGCGGCTTTTAAGAGAGAAACGGATACATTAGGCATTGGCCTGGTATCAGCATCAGTGATCTTCCCGGTTACGGTTTGGGCATTGGCAAAGCATACAACACCGGTAAAAAATAAAGACAAAAATAACGATCGCATAAAATTGGTTTGTGCAGCAAAGCTATCTTCAGCCCCATCCGATGCAAAGCATTTTACGGTAAATGGTATAAAACGTCCGTTAAAAGTGATGAAATAACATTTAAATGGTTTGGCAGCATCCTGCATTTACTATAATTCGGATAAAATGCCCGAATGTTACAGTTTGAAAGAAAAGATATTGACCCCACTTATCTAACAGAAATACCGAATGACAAAAAAATGACAGTTTCAAAATAAAGTCAATGCTTTTACCCATATTTGTATTTCAAAAATTAAACAATTAAATAGCTATGAGTTATCCTGATACATTGCGCTACACTAAAGACCATGAGTGGATTAAGCTGGAAGGCAATATTGCAACCATCGGCATTACAGACTTTGCACAGCGTGAGTTGGGCGATATTGTTTTTGTTGAGGTAGAAACAATTGGAAAAGCGCTGAAAGCGAACGAAGTTTTTGGTACGGTAGAAGCGGTTAAAACAGTATCTGACTTATACCTGCCTGTAGATGGCACCATTAACGAATTAAATCCGGCTTTAGGAAATGCGCCTGAGTTGGTGAATACCGACCCATATGGTGAGGGCTGGATGATCAAGATGACGGTAGACAACCCTGCAGATGTTGATGGTTTGCTGGATGCTGCGGGCTACGAAGCCGTAACGGGATAATCCCTTTGTTATACTAAACAGATGAATTTGAAAAAATTAGTGAATAGTTTTTGGCCGGCCCTTTTTTGGTCGGCCATTATTGTTTTCCTGCTGTCCATACCCGGATCTGACCTTCCTGAAGAATCTTCCTTTTTAAGTATTCCTTATTTTGACAAATGGGTGCATTTTGGAATTTTTGCGCTCTTTGTTGTTTTATGGTGCTGGGCGGTAAGTTTAAAGAAGCATTCCGGCAACCTCGTCCGAAAATTTATATGGATTACACTGGCGGGTATTTTACTAGGCTACCTGATGGAACTCGTTCAGAAGTACCTTGTGCCTCACCGCGATTATGATCTCTGGGATGTAGTTGCAGATGGCGCTGGTGCAATCGCAGGTCTGGTTTTTAGTCTTAAAGTATTTAGAAAAAATAGACCCCTGTGGAAACAGGGGTCGCAACCAAAACTAACTGCTTATGAGAAAATTGACTATCTTAAATCTTATACATTAAAAACGTACAAGAGCATTTTTTATTTTGAAAGACTTGTTAAAGTAATTTAAAAGCCTTTTTGAATTAAATTCTGTGACTAAAGAACTGACTAAATAGTAGCAGAAACTATGCCAAATTCACAATAAAAGAATTTATTTGAAGAAACCCTGAATCAAATCTGCAATACCTCCACCACTCTGGCGTTGGGCTTGTTGCTGGGTTTGCGACTGACGGCTTACGGCGCCTATAATGTCTGATAAATCTACTTTACCATCGCCATTGGTATCTGCTCCCAATTGGCCAATAAGTCCCTGGAAGTCAATACCATTGGCTTGAGGAGCTGCTTTACTGCCGCCTGTTAATTCCCCTATAAGACTATTAAGGTTAAACCCTGCATTAGCAGGATCGCTGCTGCTGGGTATTGCTTACAAGACTATTTAAAACGCCGGGGATAATATTATTAGCTACAGTGTTCGCTACTGCGGGACTGAGGTTCATTTTTTCATCAGGTTGTTAGCCAAATGGCCTACCATCATACTGGTAATGGGATTACTTAATATGCCATTGCGCCCTTGCGACTGATCACCTGAAAACATGGAAATAATATTCTGTAACCCGCCTCCACTTAGCATATTTTGAAGACCTCCGGTTATGGTGCTTGCAGCTTCCATCATAACTTCATTGTTTCTTTCGTTAGGTACTTCGGTGTTTTGAACCACAGATTGTTGGCCCTGTTGTTTAACAAGGTCCAGGATTTGCTCAAGCATTGGAATGATATTTTAAAATGTTTAAAAAACGAGTTGATCTATTGCAGGGCAATTTGCAACTATTTCCAGTACCATTTTCAAAAAAATCGATTAATGCTATCTTTTATTCCACGAACCTGCTATTTGCGGGAAGCTTTCTCACTTTTCCACCAGCGGTAACCCACAATGCCGATTACTAAAAGAGGAATAAAAGCCAGGTAAATGATGCCGCTGTTCATGCCATGTGCAGGCCCATCACCTAACTGTTGTGCCGTTTTGGTACAAATAGAACATTGCGCAAAAGCACTTAAGCCTGATAACAGAAAAATAAAAATTACAACAATCCTTTTCATCAGGAGGCAAAATTACGCTTTATGTAATGTATGGCAGGTAATTATTTTGATGAATAACATGAAAGGCGGAACCTATATAAGCTTTGGCAAATGCAGCAGGTATTTTAACTGGTTTTTCTTTCCATTTTGTTTCGAAGGCTTCTAAAAAATCATTCGACTCCTCAATTAAATCAATTTCCTGCTGATCGTAGGTTCGCCAATAATAACTATTTACAACCCTGAACTGATAGTCGTTGTATTTCATACGCTCACTCAAAATGTAATTTTCCCAGAGCAACCCCACATCCTGCCGCAGGGGCAGTAAATTAAAGTTGTTAAGAAGTGCATTACGCACCCCATTGTCAACAAAATACCAGCGGCTACTTTTCACAATTTCCTTACGAAGGTTTTTACTATAGCCCCCCGCTTGTAAATAACAAACACTTTACTTAGCAGATCCAAATACCGTTCTACAGTATTCTTGCTGATCCCCAGGTTTCTTCCGAGCTCTTCGAGGGAGACCTCTTTTCCCACTTGCAGGGCCAGTAGCATCAGCAGGTCTTTCATCTTTTGAGGATTCCTGATGTCTTCAAAGGCCAGGATATCTTTTAGCAGGTAAGTATTCACCAGCTCCTTAAGATACTGCTGCTTTTCCATAATAGATGAAATACTCAATATTTCCGGATAGCTGCCAAAAATCAACCGGTCTGCAAGGTTTTGTTTGGTTTGCAATGTATTTTCAGTTGCGGCTAGCTCCATTTGTGCAACAGGATACATAATATTAGTTAATGTGCGCCCTACCAAAGGCTCTCCGGCGGTTTGCTGCAGGTCGAAACTGCTGGAGCCGGTAATGATAATATGAAGTGGCTTTATCTCATCTATCATCAATTTTACTTTCCGGCCTATATCGGGTATGTATTGCGCCTCATCAATGATCAACAATTTTTTGCCCATTAAAAGGCGTGTGTAATTGGCAACCGTTCTTTCCTTTAAAATCAGTTCCGTATCCTCGTCTTCTCCGTTCAGCCATATACAGTCGGTAGAAAAATGTTCTTTTATCTTTAGCAATAGCTCTGTTTTTCCAACACGCCTGGCTCCCACTAACAGGGAGACCTTTTGCCGGGAGCAATCCGATAACATTTTATTAAACAAGGCGCGGTTCAACACTATACAAATATAACTAAACTGACGGAATTTATATTAATTAAGTTAATATACTGACGGTATTTATATTAATTCAGTCAATATACTGACGGAATTTACATTTCATATCAATAAAAAATCCCGGAAATGACCGGGATTTAAGTATAAGTATTTGAATTATAAGACTATGCGTCAGCAGACATTTTCTTAGCCTGCCTGTTACGCTCAATCTCATCCAGCACTACCTTACGCATGCGGATAAAATTAGGAGTAACCTCGATACATTCATCATGCTGGATATACTCCATACATTCTTCTAATGTAAGTAATGTTTTAGGAGCAATACGGGTAGCATCATCACTACCGCTGGCACGGTGGTTCGTTAATTTCTTTTCTTCCGTAGCATTAACGATCAGGTCGCCTGGCTTGATGTTCTCCGCCAAGATCTGGCCTGCATAAACTTCTTCACCCGGATCTACGAAGAAAGTACCGCGATCCTGTAATTTATCGATAGAATAACCTGTGGTTTTGCCTTGGTTTTTAGAGATCAACACTCCGTTGTTCCTGCCGGGAATTGCTCCTTTCCAGGGTTGATAATCGTTGAAACGGTGCGCCATTACTGCTTCACCGGTAGTAGCGGTCAGCATTTGTGTACGTAAACCGATCAAACCGCGGGAAGGAATGTCAAATTCCAGGTGCTGCATTTCACCTTTGGTTTCCATGATCAGCATTTCGCCTTTACGACGTGTAACCAGATCAATTACCTTACTCGCAAACTCTTCAGGCACATCTACCACTAAAGTCTCGTATGGCTCATACTTTTTACCATCGATTGTTTTTACTAATACCTGTGGCTGACCTACGGTTAGCTCATATCCTTCACGGCGCATGGTTTCGATCAATACACCCAGGTGCAGGATACCGCGACCATAAACCAGGAAGCTTTCCCCACCTTCACTTTCCTCAACACGCAAAGCCAGATTTTTCTCCATTTCCTTTGTCAACCTGTCGCGCAAGTGACGGCTGGTAACAAATTTACCGTCTTTACCATAAAAAGGAGAGTTATTGATACCGAACAACATGTTCATAGTAGGTTCGTCTACACTGATAACAGGCAATGCTTCCGGATTTTCCACGTCTGCGATTGTATCACCAATATTAAAGTCTTCGATACCTACAACAGCGCAAAGATCGCCGGCATGTACTTCAGCTACTTTCTTCTTGCCCATTCCCTCAAAAACATACAATTCTTTTACACGAATCTTTTTCACAGCACCATCAGCCTGTACCAAAGCAACCTGCTGGCTTTCTTTAATAGAGCCACGAGCTACTTTACCGATAGCGATTCTACCCAGGAAAGATGAATAATCCAGGGAAGTGATCTGCATTTGCAGAGTTCCGTGGTGGATTTGCGGCGGTGGTACATATTTAATGATACCATCCAGCAAAGGATCGATATTATCGATCTCGGTTAAAGAGTCGTTGAACCAGCCATTTTTGCCCGAACCATAGTAGGTAGGGAAATCCAGCTGCTCTTCAGTTGCATCTAAGTGGAAAAACAGGTCAAAAACTGCATCATGCACCTCATCAGGGCGGCAGTTAGGTTTGTCAACTTTATTAATAACTACAATTGGCTTAAGCCCCAGAGCCAAAGCTTTTTGTAACACAAAACGGGTTTGTGGCATGGGGCCTTCAAAAGCATCCACCAAAAGAATTACACCATCAGCCATTTTCAATACACGCTCTACTTCACCTCCGAAATCGGCGTGACCCGAGTATCTATTACATTGATTTTAAAATCTTTATAAGTAACCGATGCGTTCTTACTAAAAATGGTGATACCACGTTCACGTTCCAGGTCGTTGCTGTCCATTATCAGGTCACCTGTATCCTGGTTGTCACGGAACACCTTGGTAGCGTGTAATATTTTATCTACCAGGGTAGTTTTACCGTGGTCTACGTGTGCTATAATAGCTATGTTTCTTAAATTCATGCCTTTAGGTTGAAATCTTGGGAATTTTGCAAATTCATAAAAAATTTACTCCCCCAAAAAAACCGCAAAGGTACGGCTTTTATTGAGCCAAACCTACATCGTGCTATTATTAATATACAGATAACCTAAAATAGTAAAGCCCCGTAAGCGTAACTAACGGGGCCTTGTTGTATTAAAGTATAACCAGTTTTTAGTCTCTTCTCGACATTAAAATTCTCAAAATATACCAAAACAGCAGCATTACCGAAGAAAAAAGCTGTAAAGCCGCGCCTACATATTGCCCGGTAGCATACCTATTTTTTATTTCGCTGGTTTGGTATAAAATACTGCCGGCAGCCAGTGCTACCATAGCAACCGAAAACCACAAACCCAGGTTAAAGCCGAAAATAGCGCCTGCAACAATTAGTCCTAATGCTACAAAACCTCCAATAACCAGGGCAGATCTTAAAAATGAAAAATCTTTTTTGTCAAAAAAACTACAGCTGTAAGTCCACCGAACATAAACAGGGTAATTACAGCAGCCTGTTGCACTACAGCTGCACCATCGGTCATTACTAATGCTATGTAAAGAACAGGAAGAAAAATAATCGCTTCCAGCAAAACAAACAGCCCTAAACCCAGGTACTGCATATTCCGGCTAACAGAAAAAGCAAGCCTATCTGCTAATATGCTACCTACCCAAAATAACCCTATAATAAACATCCAGATAAACCTTCCGGACATCATTTGCTTTATAAACTCCTGCGGAACTGATCTCAGTAAAAATCCCTCTATTACCATAAAAGCTAAAATGGCCATTGCTACATGCAGGTAGGTTTTTTTATAAAAAACGGCTCTTTCTACATCAGTAGCCTGCGATACCAGTATTACATCTTCATTCATAAATTAGTATTTTGCCGGTGAAATTAGAAAATAGATTTGATTCAACCAATCAATAAATATTTAACAAGCGCTCTTAAAGATGATGAAGCCTCCTGATATTGCAGCACTACTGGATTCTAATGGGTTATTTGAAAAGACCATTACCCTGGAAAGAGGTGACTTTTTAAAAAAGGAGGCTCAACAGATACCAATATTTACTATATAGAGGATGGAACCGTATATGCGTATATTGTTGACGGAGACGAGGAGCGTATTGTTCGGTTTGGCTATAAAGGCAATATTATTGTTTCGCTGGATTCATTTCTGACAGAGCGCCCTTCTGAATTTTATATCCAGGCTATAAAGAAATGCCAGGTTAAGATCGTTTCTAAAAAATCGTTTAACGGATTTATACAACAAAATGAAAAAGGCGCTTTATTATGGATAAAGATGCTGGAAGGCCTGGTGGTGCAGCAGATAGAGCGCGAAAAGGATTTACTGATACAATCGCCCCGCGAACGCTATGAACGGGTACTAAAAAGAAGCCCTCAATTATTCCAGGAAGTTGCGAACAAGTATATTGCTGCTTATCTGCGCATGAGCGCCGAAACATTATCGCGATTGAAAAAACGTTGACATTTATCAATGTTTAGCGAACCAGCTATGCTCATTTTTGCAATATGAAAATAGCGGCAACACAATTACTGGATGCTTTGGTTGAATTAACCCAACAGCATCTGTCTTTTATTCAGCAGTTACAGGCTTTTCCTGATCGGGCATTAACCCAAAAAGCCAATGCAACCAACTGGAGCGCATTAGAGTGTGTTGAGCATTTAAACCGGTATGGCAATTTTTATTTACCGGAAATAAGAAAACGCATACAAGAAAGCAAGGCGTATGCTACTCCTGTATTTAAAAGCGGATGGCTGGGTAATTATTTCGCAAACAGTATGCTCCCCAAAGAAAAGCTGAATAAGATGAAAACATTTGCGGCAATGAATCCTTTGAACAGCAACTTAGACAGATCGGTAATTACTCAACTCATTCTTCAGTTACAAACCATGCTGGACTTATTGCAGCAGTGCTATAACGCAAATCTTAACACCATCAGAACATCCATCAGTATTTCCTCTTTCATTAAATTAAGGCTTGGCGATACACTGAGGGTGGTAATCTACCACAACGAACGACATATCAGGCAGATTAAAAGAGCCCTACCCTCGAACTAGAGAGGCATATTCTTTGCGAATGTTTATATTTGAAGAAGAGCCATGGTAGCCGGTTCAACGCGACGCGAGGCACTCCTTTATCTTTAAATATGAACTAATGAAAAAAATTACTATTGCCGGTGTGATGTTCTTTGCAGGCATAGGTGTTTGTTTTACTATAATGAGTGCACTGGGCTTTAAAGGCAAGCCCGACCGCGTGGAAAAAATAGCTGTACCTGGTTTGTATAAAGCACCAGTATTACCCGCAAGTATGAGTTTTGCCGGGGAAACAGTTCCTTTAGATCGTTGGGAAATAAAAGAACAATTAGATAGAGAACTCACCTATAACTATTTTCAGCCACAGAATGTAGTATATATTCTCAAGCTGGCAGAGCGTTACTTTCCGCAAATAGAACCGATATTGAAGGCTAATAATGTTCCGGACGATTTTAAATATTTATGTGTTGCAGAAAGCAGCCTGCAAAATCTTATTTCAAAAGTAGGTGCGACGGGCTTTTGGCAGTTTATGTCTACTACAGCGCCTGGTTATAACCTGGAGGTATCGGGAACGGTGGATGAGCGCTACCACGTCATAAAATCTACTGAAGCGGCCTGCAAATATTTAAAGCAAGCCTATAATAAATTTGGCAACTGGACCGCTGCTGCGGCTTCCTACAACTGCGGTATGGGAGGCTATAACCAAAGAGCCACTCAACAAGGTTCCAACGATTATTACGACCTCGTTTTGCCCGAAGAAACCAATCGTTATATTTTCCGCATTCTAACTTTTAAACATTTACTCTCTAATGCAGATGAACTGGGGTATGACTTATCTGGCAGCTACCGGTATACTGAGTTAAAAACCCGAACGGTAAACGTCAGCCAAAATATTCCTAACCTGGTCAATTTTGCCCGTAGTAACGGCACTACTTATAAAGTGTTGAGAACATTAAATCCCTGGTTGCGTGGTAACTCATTAACGATAAAGGCCGGCAAATCCTATTCATTAGTTTTACCCGAGTAGCTTGTTACTTTGCTTTTACTTTTCTTAAAAGGAGATGAAGTATAAGAAATGATAAGATGCCTGTAACCAGGTAACTATAGCCCAGGTCTTGTTGATTTTGTGGTTGCAGTAAACCTACGATGGTATAGCTCGCAACTGAGGTAACAATATATACACCACCTCCCGTAAGTCCGCTGGCCATCCCAGCCATTGCAGGAAACCGTCCCAGGCAGAAGGCGAAATAATTATTAAAGATGAAACCCACACAAATATGTACCAAAAAGGCAAAGCTTAATAAGGTATAAATATTATAAGAAAATGTAGCCATGCCGATCATTCCTACTGCGAAAATGAGCTGCAGCACATTACTGACTTTTAGTTTAGGTAAAAAGGGTTTATTAAGCAAGGCCTTACCAATAAAACCACCGGTCATCCAGGCCAGGCCCATTAACAGCGCAGCATAACCGGCTACTACGGGGGAAAAATGCAACCGGTGTTCGATAATAAAAGCGCCTGACAAGCTAAAGACCATTGTTGCGCCATAGGACAGGCCGCACATGGCAATACCCCAGGCAAAGCTTTTATCTTTTAGCATGAAGCGGTAATCTTTTAATATTTGTCCTCCTTTGAAAATACGCCTGTTCTGTAATGTTTCACCTGAATAAACCCACTCCAATACCAGCATTATGAGCGCATATACTGCCAGGGCGTAGAAATTGGCCTGCCAGTTAAAATACTTCTCCAGGTATCCGCCTATAAAAGGGGCGATAACAGGTGCTGATGACCAAACAATAGACATAATACTGAGGTAATGCTTTCGTTTTTCACCCTCATATACATCAACGAAAAAAGCGCGTTTAGACACCACAATAAATCCGGTGGTAATGCCCTGCACAATGCGCATAGCATAGATCATTTCTATTTGCCGGGTATTAACAATTACCAGGTTGCTGAAAATAAATACGACCAGTGAAAACAAAGTGAGCCGGAAGCGGCCAAAGCTATCAATAAGGCTGCCCGTAATAAACTGGGATGCGCCATAGCTGATCAGGAATAAAGTAAGGGTTAACTGTATATTATGCTCCGGCTGGTGCAGGTCCTGAGCCATGTGCGGCATGGATGGAATATAGATATCTGTGATCAGTCCCGAAAGTGGTATGAGCAGAAAAGATATCCAGGTGGCTATTCTCCTGTTAGCTTCTGGTAGTTGTTTTACATTTTTAAATGTTCGGGGCTGGATAATAGTTGCTGCGGTACTCATAAAAATCTGTGCAAAAGTACAACAGACAAAAAGAAGAATTGTTGAAACCCGTATTGCTCCGAGGCATTGTATTGGTTAAAAAAATATTTTGCCGATATTACAAACATTCATTTACTTTGCAATTCAAAGTACTTTTAAAAAATAAAAAATGATTACACAAAATAAAAGATTAGCCGGCATTATAGGCGCTGTTGCATTTTTACTAACAATACCAGCAATTGCCATGCAGTTTAGTAATGAAGTCAATTGGAGTTCATCAGATTTCGTAGTAGCCGGCGTTTTATTACTCAGTACCGGACTTGTTATTGAACTGGCTTTAAGAAAAATAAAAAGGATGCCTTATCGTTTGCTTACTGCAGCAGTGATTCTTTTTATAGGTTTTATAATATGGGCAGAATTAGCTGTTGGTATATTCGGCACACCCTGGGCGGGTCAATAGCATTGGAGTTGTCATTGTATGGGTGCCTTATTTTTATTAATCCTGCTCTTGCTTCTGGTTGCGCCTGTCGTGTTTACTTACCTGGCATACAGATATGTTAAGAACAAGTACCACGATAGCCTGCTTAAATATGCCACGTTGATTCCGCTATTAGGATTTACCTATATGGTATGGACAGCGATTTTCCCCATGAGTCATTTTATAAAACTGATTATAAGGAGATAACCCGATTGCCGTTCCCTGAAGAAGCCAGGTTTCTTTATAAATCGGCGAGCTTCCCCGATCAATTTGGAGATTATACTTCCGTCTTTGTTGTGCAGACGAGCCAGGAAATATACAACCGGCTCATGAACCACCTGCCGGCCATAGGATTTACCGAATCGAACAGGGACAACAGGCTTTCACCAGAAACCCAAGCGGCACTTACTACAACGAAGTATAAAATCGCCAGAGCCTTTATTTCGGCGGAAGAAATTGGCAAAAGCTATTATGTGGCTTTTTTAGACAACCATCGTACGCTTCTTTTAAGACGGGTAAGCTGGTAGATAACTACTACTGCCAGATTGACAACTAAGGATGAACTGCCGAATGAAACATTTTTTCTAACATACCATACAGCTCCGGATGCTTCTCTTTCATTAATTGTGGTCGTTCAAAAAAGTACTCGGCCGCAACAGCAAAAAACTCTTGCTGGTTAGTGGTTGCGTAGGGATTAATATCAGATTTATCGGCCTGTATCTCTTTTATGTTTTTATGCATCAGGTTGAGCCAAGGCATTACATACTGGTGTTTTAACAGCAACTCGGGTATACCATCTGTCGCTCCATCTGTTTTATCTATCAGGTGCACAAATTCGTGAATAGCCGTATTGCTCTTATCGGTTTTATTGCTAAACCCTTCACGTAACGCGTGTTTAGAAAGGATCATGGTGTTATTCATTACACCCGTGCCTACCATCCCTAATATATTTCTTCCGCTACCCTGCTGCTCAAAAGATTGACTAAAAGTTTCCGGGTACAATAGTACTTCCTCTAAATTCACATACTCCCAATCGGGAAAGCCAAATATGGGGATGATGGCGCTGGCGCCAATAAGCACCCGGTCAAGGTCTTCAACCTCCGTGCCCGCCCCGGTAATAGTTGTAGTTGCCAGGAAATGTTGAACTCTTGTATCAAATGCTTCTTTTTGTTCTTCGTCCAGCTTTTGATAAAAAGCCACATGCTGCTGTAATAGATCTTTATACTTTGCAGGTAATGGCACTACTAAAGGTTTATTCTTTTTTTAAGAGCAGAGAACGCCAGGTATACAAAAAGGATGATGCCTATTAGCAGTATTATAAATTGAATCATCATAAAGCAGAAAAAATTCTTTGTAATTCTTAATAAATTGGTGCAAGATAGTCACCCTTAACATGCTAATTATATAACCATTGTAATTTTTTGTATTAAAAATACACACAAGCCCATTAGCATCTTCTCATTTGTACAGTTTCCGTATCTTCAATTTTATTGCTATCGCTCGTAAAAAATTCTGTATGACAAAACTTTTTTCTATTATTATCCTCCTCTTATTTGCTTCGTATCTAACGGTCCACGCTCAACAATCTGTAAAAGTCATCCCCGAACCTGCATCTCTTATTAAGGGGTCGGGAAGCTTTGAGCTACCCAAGGAGATCAGGATATCAGCACCCGCTTCTAAAGAACTATCACCAACAATACAATTCCTGCAGCAAAAATTGTCTACGGCTACCGGTTATACTGCATCAACCACTACAGATATTAAACAGGCCAATATATTATTAGAGCTTGTACCGGGGAATCAGTTAGGTGGTGAAGGATACACCTTATCTGTTAACTCAACCAAAATTTTAATAAAAGCCAATAAACCAGCGGGACTATTTTATGGTGTTCAAAGCCTATTGCAATTGCTACCACCCGCTATTGAAAGTAAACAACCCGTTGAGAACGTTAAATGGGAAATACCTGTAGTAGAGATCAAAGATCAGCCTAAACTCAACTGGCGGGGTTTGATGCTGGATGTATCGCGGCATTTTTTACAGTAGATGAAGTAAAGCAATATATTGACGCCATGGTTCGGTACAAATACAACATGCTTCATTTTCACTTAACCGATGACGAAGGCTGGCGTTTGGAAATTAAAAGCCTGCCCAAACTTACCGAAGTGGGCGCCTGGAGGATCGACAGAACAGGTACCTTTAACAGCTTTGGAGCGCCTGAACCTAACGAGCCTAAAACCTACGGCGGCTTTTACACGCATGAAGACATTAAAGAACTCGTGCAATATGCCAGTGAGCGTTTCGTAAATATTATTCCAGAAATTGATGTTCCCGGTCATAGCCTTGCTGCTGTTGCCGCTTATCCCGAGTTATCCTGCACACCCGGAGCGGATAAATACCAGCCCCGTTATGGTCAACCCATTATGGATTGGTCGCACGGCGCCCCTCCTATTGCGCTTTTAGATAATACGCTTTGCCCGGCTAATGAAAAAATATACGGTTTTATGGATAAAGTGCTTACCGAAGTAGCTCAACTTTTTCCTTTTGAATATATACACCTGGGTGGCGATGAAGCTCCGCATAATTTCTGGGAAAAGAATGCACAGGTACAGGCCTTGATGAAGCGGGAAGGATTAAAGACCATTCCACAAGTACAGGCATATTTCGAAAAAAGGGTTGAAACTATTGTAAAAGCAAAGGGCAAGAAAATGATGGGATGGGATGAGGTGCTGGAAGGAGGTGTATCACCCTCTACCGCTATTATGAGCTGGCGCGGAGAAAAGGCTGGCATAGAAGCGTCTCAAAAAGGCCATTATGTAGTAATGAGCCCAACCACTTTTGCATATATCGATTATATGCAGGGCGATGTATCCGTAGAATCTCCCGTGTATGCGAAGCTACTTTTAAACCAGTCTTATAAGTTTAATCCACTGCCTAAGGGGGCAAATGCGAAATATATTTTGGGAGGACAAGCCAATTTATGGACCGAACAGGTATATACCATGCGCTATGCGGAATATATGACCTGGCCGCGTGGGTTTGCCATTGCAGAGTCATTATGGTCTTCTGAAGAAAAAAGAACTGGGATGGCTTTGTAGCTAAAACCGAAGATCATTTTAAAAGACTACAATATGCGGAAACCAACTATTCTCCCGCAATGTATGATCCGGCTGTAACAGTTAAAAAACTGGCTAATGCCAAGTACGCAGTTGAGCTCACACCAGAGATCAGCGGCTTAACCATGCATTATAGCTTTGACAATTCACCTCCCGATAATTTTTACCCGGCTTACAAAGAACCGCTGATCATTCCAAAAGGTGCATCGCAGCTCCGCATCATCACCTACCGCAATAAAGAAAAAGTGGGACGTATGATGAACCTGAAAGTAGATGATCTACAGAAACGTGTGAAATAGTCTAAGAAACGACATATACCCAAATATTAACGTGGATACGTTTATCCGGGTTTTTAGGTTTTGCTACTTAAAAATGAAATCGGTTTCAATTCGTAGAAAATTTATATTTTCGCTTTACTCAAGGGAACTTGCCTTTATTTACTGAATACGACCAAAGCTGTTCGTACCATTGAGTGCTATAATAATTAAAACGATTGAATTTTATGAAAGAACAGTATTTCGATGCCATTGTTGTTGGTTCAGGCATTAGCGGAGGATGGGCTGCTAAAGAACTCTGCGAAAAAGGATTAAAAGTTTTGATGCTGGAGCGGGGCAAGAATGTAGAACACATCAAAGACTATGTAAATACTGCAAAAGGTCCCTGGGAATTCCCTCATCATGGCAATCTTACCTTAGCCCAGAAAGAGCTTTATGTAAATCGCATCAGAGGGTTTGGGCCTAATGAGAAGAACCTGGACTGGTGGGCCAATGATGCCGAAACACCTTATACAGAAATCAAACAATTCAACTGGTTTCGTGGCTACCAGGTGGGTGGTCGTTCTTTGTTATGGGGGAAGCAAACCTACCGGTGGAGCGATATTGATTTTGAAGCCAACGCAAAAGATGGAATAGAGATCGACTGGCCCCTGCGTTATAAGGAAATTGTGCCCTGGTATGATAAAGTAGAAAAATTCATTGGTGTAAGCGGAAGTACAGAAAACCTCCCGCAGTTACCCGACGGACAGTTTTTACCTCCTATGGAGATGAACATCGTTGAAAAAGATATTGCGGCCCGCATTAAAAAGAATATAACGATCAACGCCGTATGATTATTGGCCGATGTGCACACCTAACTGCCCCGGTGCCCGGACGAACACCTTGTCAATACCGCAATAAATGCGAATTTGGCTGTCCATTTGGTGGTTATTTCAGCACCCAGTCATCAACCCTGCCGGCAGCTGTTAAAACAGGTAATCTCACCCTTCGCCCCATGAGTATAGTTACACAAATACTATACGACAAGGATCAAAAAAAGGCAACGGGTGTAGAAGTGCTGGATGCAGAAACCAATCAAACTTATACCTACCGCTCTAAAATAGTTTTTGTAAATGCTTCCACCCTTAATAGTACCTGGCTGTTGCTTAACTCTGCTACAGATGTATGGCCCGATGGCCTGGGCAGCAGCAGTGGAGCTTTGGGCCATTATTTAATGGATCATCACCTAGGCTCAGGCGCAGGAGGCAGAATTGAGGGTTATGAAGATCATTATGTGTACGGCCGCAGGCCGAATGGCGTTTATATACCACGTTACAGGAACCTGAACAATGAAAAGAGAGATTATCTCCGCGGCTTTGGTTACCAGGGCGGCGCCGGTAGAAACAGGGGTTCGAAAGCAGCGGACGATATAGCGGTGGGTGTTGCATTAAAAGAAGCACTTAGCGAACCCGGGAACTGGGGGTGTGGATGGGCGGCTTTGGTGAAGTACTTCCTTACTACGAGAATATGGTTACGCTCGACAAAAACAGGAAGGATAAATGGGGTTTAAATATCCTGGCGATAGATGCAGAATTAAAAGACAATGAAAAAAGATGCGTAAGGATATAGTAGAAGATGGGAAGGAAATGCTCGAAAAAGCAGGTGTGAAGGATGTGTACGGATTTGACAAGGATGGCGTGATGGGACAAGGCATACATGAAATGGGCACCGCGCGTATGGGCAATGATCCGAAAACTTCTGTACTAAACAAATGGAACCAGGTTTGGGATGCGCCTAATGTGTTTGTAACAGATGGCTCATTTATGACATCGGCAGGATGCGTGAACCCATCATTAACTTATATGGCTTTTACCGCCCGTGCCGCAGATTACGCCGTAGCTGAACTTAAAAAGGGAAATCTGTAATAGTTACCAATTAATGTTCTTTATCTATCGTCTAAAAATCTAACTACTAAGAATTATGAACAGAAGAGAGGCTTTAGCAAGTGTTTCCGTTTTATTAGGAGGAGCCATTATTGGCGCTGAAGTGTTTTTATCCGGCTGTAAAAATACCTCAACCTCAGCCAGCTTATTCAGTGCCGACGACCTCACCCTATTGGATGATATAGCAGAAACAATTATCCCTACTACACCCGATTCGGGCGGCGGCAAAGCAGCCCTGGTGGGCGCATTTATGAAGCAGATTGTAACAGACTGTTATACCAAAATAGAGCAGGACCATTTTATTAAGGGGATCGTGACATTTAAAATTGCCTGTAAAGAGCAGTATCAAAAAGCATTTACCAGTTTATCAGTTAGCGAAAAAGAAGCATTCCTGACCAGCTTGCATCAGCAAGCCAAAGAGTATAAAGAAACAGAAGCTTACAAAAAGAAAAAGACCTGTTTAACCAACAACAGGAGGCGTGGATTAAGGCTGAGGAAGCTAAACATAACTTCGGCGCAAGCTATATCAAACAAAACTATCCACCTCATTACTTTGCAATGATGCGACAATTAACGCTTTGGGGCTATTTTTCTTCCAAAGAAGGCATGACCAAAGCCCTGCGTTATGTTGAAACGCCGGGTCGTTATGACGGCGCGTACCCTTATAAAAAAGGAGATAAAGCCTGGGCACTTTAATACAGCATTCCTTCACTGTAATTATTTCACACTACAACTGTTACAAATTGCAGGTATTTATTATCTTGCTATCAATAACACTTGTTAGTATGAACTCGACGATTATTGCCGGAATAGGAAAATATGTTCCCGAAAATGTGGTTACCAACGACGACCTGACCAAGGTGATGGATACCAATGACGCCTGGATACAGGAGCGTACGGGTATTCGTGAACGACGCTATGCGACCCGCTTTGAGGAAACTACAGCTACTATTGGTGCTAACGCAGCCAGGCTCGCTATGGAACGTGCCGGCGTTACCGCAAAAGATATTGATTTTTTGATCTTTGCCACTTTAAGTCCAGACTACTTCTTCCCCGGGTGTGGCGTTTTGGTGCAGCGTTTATTAGGTCTGAGAGAGATTGGCGCTTTGGATGTACGCAACCAATGCAGTGGCTTTGTTTACGCTTTAAGCATCGGCGACCAGTTTATTAAAACTGGTATGTATAAAAATATATTGGTTATTGGCGCCGAGATTCATTCTTATGCGCTGGACTTTAGCACAAGGGGCCGCAATGTATCTGTAATTTTTGGCGATGGCGCCGGAGCCGTGGTACTACAAGCTTCTCCTACTCCCGATCGCGGCATATTAAGTACACATCTACATAGTGATGGAGCTGACGCAGAGATACTCAGCATGCCTAACCCCGGTTTTCATGCCGGTGTACATAATCCTCAATGGAGGCCTCCTGTTCCCGAAAGTCCGTATGGCAATATATTTATAACGCAGGAGTTGCTGGACAAGGAAGATATTTTCCCTATATGGACGGACAGGCTGTTTTTAAAAGAGCCGTGGTAAAAATGCCGGAAGTGATTTATGAAGCCTTAAATCAGAATGGCTATCAACCCGAAGATCTAAAGCTGTTGATTCCCCACCAGGCCAACCTGCGTATTGCACAGTTTATACAACAACAACTTCGTTTGCGTGACGACCAGGTATTTAACAATATCCAGAAATATGGCAATACGACTGCCGCCTCTGTACCGCTTGCACTTTGTGAAGCCTGGGAAGCCGGTAAGGTAAAAGAAGGCGACCTGGTATGTTTGTCTGCATTTGGCAGCGGCTTTACCTGGGCCAGTGCATTGATGAAATGGTAAGGTGTTGGATGTTAGATACTGGATGTCAGATATTAGACTTTAGCGGCACTTGTGATCCGCTCTTCTCATTATGTGTATAAACCGCCGTTTACAGAAAGCACCTGTCCGGTAACATAACCCGCTTCTTTTGTTACAAAAAAGCTTACTGCATGGGCTACTTCTTCAGGCGTACCAAAACGGTTGGCAGGGATAAGTTGCTTCATTTGAGCCTCGTCAATATCTACGGTCATATCTGTTTTGATAAAGCCGGGTGCTACCGCATTTACTGTTACATTGCGTTTACCCGCTTCCTGTGCCAGCGCCTTGGTTGCAGCAATAACACCACCTTTTGCTGCAGAGTAATTGGTTTGTCCCGCTAACCCTTTTAAACCACTCAGAGACACTACATTTACGATGCGGCCATACCGCTGGCGCAGCATGCTATTAACAATAATGCGCGTTACATTGAAGAAACCACCTAAGCTGGTGTCCAATACATTATCCCATTGTTCGTCCTTCATCCACATCAGCAGTACATCATCCTTAATACCTGCATTATTCACCAATACTTCAATTACTTTATTCGTATTGGCTTCCATCCAGCCATTTAATACTGTTTGCACTTCTTCGCGATTGGCTACATCAAATTGCAACAATTCGCCATCGCTACCTGCGGCCCTTACTTCAGCCAGTGTTTCCTCCGCTTTTTGCTGATTGCCTTTGTAATTAATTACAACGTAAAAACCCATGGTAGCCAATTTTATGCAAATGGCTTTACCAATACCACGCGAGCCGCCGGTTACAAGAGCACAGTTCATATTTAGTTAATAGTTGATGGATAATTGTTAATAGTAAATGCTGCTATTGAAACGCATGTCCCGACCTTTCGGTTGGCTGGGCCTTAGTCCCCTCTGTATTGCTGATATCATAACCGAACGATCAACTGAGCCTGCCCGAATGGTACAGGCGGGCGTGGCAATACCGGTGCCACTTACACTGCCGCCGGTTACATAAAACCTAGCCATACACAGTTGCTGGCGCATTGGCCTCCAGCCATGTACGTACTTTAGCCAGGCTTTTATACAGCGGACTATCTTCTACAAATTTTGGAAAGATATTGCGAAGGGCATCATATACCGCTTTTGTTTTAGGCGACATTTTTTCCTGGCACTCCAGGTAGTCTACGGCTTGCAAAAGGGTCATGGCCTGTATTGCAATAACTTCGAAAGCGTTGTCGATCACCTTTTTGGTAAGCTGAGCCGCATTAAAGCCCATGCTTACAATATCCTGGTTATCATTATTGTTAGGGATGCTATGCACATACATTGGGAATGAAAGGGTTTGGTTTTCAGCCGTGGTAGAAGTGGCTGTAAACTGAATACCCTGCATTCCAAAATTAAATCCAAGTACACCAAGGTTTACAAATGGCGGAAACTTTTGATTCAACCTGCTATTGAGGAAGTAGTTGAGCTGGCGTTCGCTTAACATCGTAAGCTTGGTGATAGCGATCTTCAGTTTATCCATTTCGAAGGATACATAATCGCCATGAAAATTACCACCATGAAATATATTCTGGTTGGCGACATCCACTACCGGGTTGTCGTTCACCGAGTTCAGTTCGTTTACTACGGTATTTTCAGCCTGCATAAGTGCATCATATACAGGGCCTAACACCTGTGTTACACAACGCAGGGAATAATACTCCTGTACCTTATCTTCAAACACATCGTGCTGAATATTTTCCGGATTGTATAAATGCTCTGAGCGGCTACGGATCATCTGGCTACCAGCCAAAACCTCGCGGAATGCCGCGGCTATATGATTCTGCCCTTTATGATGCTTTACAATATTTAACTCATGAGAGAAATGATCATCATACACTTCCATCAACTCATTCGTGATAGCCGAAAGAGTAACGGACCAATCAACCAGCTTGTGCGCACGGATGATATTTAATAATCCTACACCCGTCATTGCAGAAGTACCATTGATGAGCGAAAGACCTTCCCTGATATGCACCTGCAGGGGTTTCAGACCGGCTTGTTCAAATCCTTGTGCAGCAGGCATTAATTGTCCCTGGTACCAAACCTCGCCTTCTCCAATTAATCCCAAAGCCAAATGTGCTAACTGCACCAGGTCGCCACTGGCACCCACACCTCCATGCTCATAAATACAGGGAACAAGATCTGCATTGATCATGGCGGTCATTAACTCGACTAGCTCCAAATGCACACCAGAATAGCCTTGCAAATGGTTATTCAACCGGGCAATCATTACAGCGCGACCCAATAAAGGGTTTAGTACCGCCCCTCCACCGCTGCTATGGCTGCGAATGAGATTATACTGTAACTGAAGAATATTATCATCACTTACTTTGTACTGAGCCATTGGCCCAAATCCGGTATTAATGCCGTAAATAAGTTTATGATTGGAGAATTGCTTTAAAAAATCAAAGGATGCCTGTACTCTTTCAATAGCAGCCTTATCCAGGGCAATCGGCTTTTTATAAAGAAGAATTTCCTCGAAATCTTTCAAAGACAGTTTTGTACCGCCCACCTGTATCATTATATGTAGAATTGATTAAACAAGGTAGCAAAAGAACAAAATATATAAGTCGTAGCCAAAAATATCCTTTGAGCGCCCTGTTCACTAATTCGGGGAACTTACCGAAATAGTTTGTATATTTTGCCTGTGAAAAAGGGATCACTATAAAGGACATAGCGAAAAAGCTGAATATGTCTGTTTCAACGGTTTCGAAAGCGCTGAGCAATCATGCTAATATTAGTGATTTGACGAAGGAAAGGGTGCAGCAACTGGCCAGGGAATGGAATTATGTACCCAATGAAGCTGCGAGGCATTTTAAACAAAACAAGTCATTTACTATTGGCATTGTTATACCCGATCTGATAGACCAGTTTTTTGTAGCGGCCATACGCGGTGTGGAAGAAATAGCCGGTAAGCATAAATACCAGGTAATTATTGCCCAATCGCACGAAGATGCCGATAAGGAAGAACAGATCATTAAAAATCTCATCAGCAACCGGGTGGATGGGGTGATCATCACTATTTCAAAAAACACCAACAAACCCGAGCTGTTTACGCAGCTGGAACAGAACGGCATACCCGTAGTATTCCTTACCCGCTCATTTGGTCAACCTGTTTTTAATAATGTCACTGCAGACAATATACATGCAGGCACATTGGCCATTGACTATCTATATCAACTCGGCCATCGTCGTATTGCTCATTTAATGGGCCCCAAAATGCTGAGCACCAGCCATCAAAGATTGGAAGGATACAAAAAGGGCCTGGAAAAGCTGAAAATAGACTTTGACGCTGAGCTGTTGCAGGAGGTAGACTTTTCTGAAGAGCAAACGCATCGGGCGATGAGGGATCTGTTGAAAGTTAAAAATCCACCCACCGCATTTTTTGTTTTTAAAACATATGTGAGCCTGGATGCGATCAATTATGTAAAGATCCATCATCCGAAACTGGTTCGTAAAATAGACATCATTGGTTTTGGCAATCTACCGCTTATCAAGTACCTCGATACCAAACCCAAAGCTTCGCTCGAAGAGAACTCCTACGAAATGGGATTAAAAGCTGCTGACCTGCTCATGAATCTTATCAACAATCCTACTGAATCGGCCCCGCCTGTATCTATAAAAATACCCTGCGAGCTTATTGTGCATTAGTATCTCACCGGTTCGTTGAAAGAAACTGCATAGGATTTTGAAAAATCAATTTTCTTAACAGCACTTGCCACATATTCGATGCCCCCATGATATGCTTTAAATATACCGGATCGGAATAATCTTTTTATCATGCCCTAAAGTAGTGCACCAGGTAACGCCTCCATCAAAATTATAGTACCAGGCGCTGGGGAAATAAGTGGCGAAAGCACCCGCATTTTTATTAAGTAGCTCTTTCTGTTTTACGTTACTGGTATCAATGGTTGAGAAATCATTAACCATAACAGGAGTCGGTCCCGGTATAGCTCTTTGGCGAAATAACATTCGTCGGCTTTACTCCATACCGCAGGCGTGCCTTTCATAGACAGGTGTTTGGTATCTATTACACGTACAGTGTATGTTTGAAAGGACGCATGCCAGGAGAAGGTTCCTCCCAACATCATTTTAAACCATTGCCAGTTACGCTCTGTGCCCGTTACTGAGTGAACCCCGACAAATCCACCACCAGCTTCAATGTACCTTCTGAAAGCGAGGCGTTGGGCATCTGTATCGAACACATCGTTATTGGTGCTCGTAAAGATCAGCATCCGATATTGCTTTAGATGCTCTTCGGTCATTACTGACGGGCTGGAAGAAGTATCTACTTTAAAGCCATGTTTTTTTCCAAGGTCGATGATTGCCTGTGCAGCATAAGGTATATTATCATGCACATAGCCTTTGCCATTTTTTTGTACACCAAAACCTTTACCGTCTTCCAGTTAACAGGTGTTTGTGCCTGCGAAGCAGCCGGGAGAACTATCATCAACAAAATTAATATCAGACTATATTTCATCTTCATTATATTTTTAAGCATCATCGGTTCAGTTTTATCCGGCCATTTATTTTTGAATAAGAAGTTTAGGAGGATGCGCAAAAGACTGCCATGCTTCTTCGGCCTGGGCACGCCTAAGCTTATCATTAAAAATCAGAAAGCGGTACTTTAACAGGTAGCTCTTGCCAGGCTCCAGTAACCAGTTTTTGTTTTTAGTGGGAGAAAAGTTCAGGAAGACATCGCCACGGCCATTGGAGTTTTCGGGCCATACTCTTAGTGGTTCGGGGTGATTATAGTTGATGGGGTGGCTCATCATTTCCAGCCCCCGAAATCATTGCCGAGACTTCCCTGCGTAAGACACCATCGGGCAGTACTGCCATCGGCCTCCTTACGGTCTTTTCCTCTGAGGTTAAAGTAGTGCTGTTTTTATTATCCCATTGCTCTGTTGCACGGATGCCTATACCACCATAACGATACTCCAGTAACAGCACAGGACTTGAACCCGCACAGCTCAATTGCGAAGTAATATCCAGGATATAATACTGATCGTTGGGTTGTGCCTTGTAAATCTTTACTGTTTGAACTTCATTGATGGCCGTCTTTTCGGTACCGTCTTTTTAAAAACAATATGCTCATGCAAAGCGCTAAAGCCTGAATATACAGCGCCGGCCTCGATAGCATTAAACCCTGAAAAGCGAACGGTCCCCTTCCTGTCTTTAAGGTTCCAGAAATCAACCACTTCGTTTTCAAACCGCACATGTGTCCATGGATTCCACAAACCCCAATGATGATAGTGGTCGGGCGCATTAATTCGGGTTAAAGCATGACCTGACGGCGTATTTAAAGGATGTATAAATCCGCTGCGCTTTAAGCAGTATCAATACCTGCCGGTGGATAAACTGTTTCAAAATGATATTGCAACAGCTCTTTCCCATTATCTTCCAGCACTAATGCACCGTTGCTTTCCTTTGCCTGTATCATCGGGAAGTTCCCCTTGGCTGCAACACGTATCAACTCAAATACCCTGCTTGCCTTTACCGAAGGGGCTATCATCCAGCACAGATTTCGTCCATCGCTGGTTGAAGTAATCTGAAAAGGGATATTTACTTTTTGTCCATTTCGTATTTCTACTAATTGCAGGCTGCTATCGGGCAATGTTGTAATTGCATCCAATGCAGTTTGCATAGGTATATTAAACAATTCCTTACCCGTTGTTGTGGCTCGTAAAGTAGCAATACGTTGCGCGTTGGCGGAGGTAAATACCAGCAGGTTCAGCAGTACTGCAAGGCCGATACAACGTTTCCAATTCTTAAGCAGATTGATCCATTCCATTATTTAGCAGCAGATTTTTTTGCCAGCTCCAATGCCGAGGTAGTGATGTAATATTTGGTGATCATGTTAGGCACTTCCCAATCGGGGAGCTTGCCTTCCTTGAGGTACTTTAAATAGCTTTCTGTAACCTGGCCAAAATGTGCTTCGTGCCCGGTATTGTATTTCTCAGGCACCACTGTTCGCCAGCCTTTGGCAGTTTTCTCTATAACAACGCCTGGGAATTGAGCCTGTACGGTTTGTAAAGCTTCATTCAGATCTTTTTCAAAATCGGCGTCTTTTTTATTAACCGGTTCGATATATAAAACGGGCTTATAGTTTTCTTCTTTCCCCTGCTTTATGATCAGGTTGGTACGGGTGCCTCGCATGATAGAATAATGAGTATCTCCGGTGCCTTCCGGCGCTTTATACCCCCAGGTAACAGAAACCCTGGCATGCACCCCTTTTAATGTATAGTTAATTTCTCCATTGCTAAAAACGCCTATAGTGCTGTCATTTACCTGGTCTTTTTCAAATACTCCGGGAAAGCACTTTGTTTGGTGATCGCGGCAAATTGACTCAACGTCATATTGGTGGGCCAGCGTTTGGCTGAAACAAGCGCCACATCTTTGTTATAATCCAGTACCTGCCCCGGGAAACTTTCCCATTGCACCAGATCAACCAAATGAGTGGTCACATCCACAATCCCTTCCCCCTGTTGCATTACATCCATAAACCAGGATGGTCTTTGTAACACATTACCCGAAACGAACTTGTAGAAATAATGCACACTTTCTTTGGTTACTGCAGGATTATCGGGTGTTCCTTTTTCCAGGTCGCCGAAGAGTTTTTTAACCTGTGAAAATTCTCTTTGCAGCATGGTATTAATTTCAAAACGCTCGGTCATGATATCATATAACAATACCTTTTTCTCGTCTGCTTTTGCAAAAGCTTTTTAAGCAGTTCAAATCCATCACTGTTAACTACCATTGGCTTGTCGGCCAACACGTTCATGCCTGCATCAACCGTATTAAAAATGTATTCTGTCTTTTTTTGGTTATTGCCCGCCATTACCACGATGTTGCCTTTTTCTCGGCAATCATTTTCTGAAAGAAATCAGCCCCTGTATACAGTTGTTCATTCCAGTGAGTAGGTTGATCTGCTCTTGTATTATAAGCATTTATCCTACCCAGGTGCAATTGCAGATCCGGTCCTTCCGGAGCATATACATACACGTTGCTATCTACACCCGGATACATTGTTTTTTGAACCAGGGCAGCGTGAAAATGCCCAGGATCCAGTGTTACCAGTGTGAAATCAGCAGCCTTTTCTTCTTTCTTTGTATCGTTGAAATTACAAGACATTAAAGCCATAACGGAAGACAAAATGAACACATTGCGAATCATACTATTTTTTGAATTTATTATAAACATAACTGGTACCATAAGGATGACGCTGGGGTCTGCTTAACAGCTTATTGGCTTCGGTATTATTTTTAAATACTTCTTTAGCAGGATCCCAGTACAATTTAGTTCCCATTTTCATGGCTGCAAAAGCCACCAGGCAGGCGCTACAGGAGCGATGCGCTATTTCCGCAGGACTGATGGTAGTTTTTTTATTCTGTATACATTCCAGCCAGTTGCGGTGCTGCTCAGGACTTTCATACAAATGAATTTCATTTGGTTGGATCACCGATTGCAATATAGCCGGGTTGCTGGCATTAAAGGCCCTAGGCTGAGACTTGTCGCCACTGGTGGGATCGGTTGCTGTAACGCCCACATTACCGCGGGATACAAAGATCCACCCATCTGTACCAACAAACTTTACACCATTCGGATTTTTACTATTCACATGCATGGTTACACCATTCGCATACTTAGCCTCCACTTCATAATCGCCATGTACATTCCACAAACCAGATTTTGGGAACTGTGCCGAGCCGCTTACTTCTATTGGCCCCGTCAATTCAGTATTCATGCCCCAATGAGCAATATCAATATGGTGCACGCCCCAACCGGTGATCATGCCGGCTCCAAATTGTTCAAGGCGCAACCAACCCGGCCGTGAATCCAGGTCAGTAGGATGATGAACCCTGTCTTGTGTATAATAGATGTACGGTGTAGACCCCAGCCACTTATCATAATTCAGTTCTTTGGGGATGGGCATTTCGGCTGTATTGCCACCGGGCGGATCAGCAGGCAAACCCACATGTACTTCCTTTAGTTTTCCTATACGGCCGTTGCGAACTAACTCGCACGCTTTTTTAAATTGTGGCCAGGGATTAACCGACCGTTGCTGACTACCTAATTGAAACACCACGCCTTTGGCTCTTACCACATTACTCATGTGCCTGCCTTCTTCTATTGTAAGCGAAGTAGGTTTTTGGAGATAGATATGTTTACCCGCCATAGCAGCTTCCATTGCAGGCTGCGCATGCCAGTGATCAGGTGTACTGATGATAACAGCATCTATATCTTTACTGGCAAGAAGCTCCTGGTAATCGTCGTACAGTTTTACGTTGATATAATTTGCCTGGCCCGTTTTTTTTGCATACCAGCCTTCAATCAATTCCTTCCCCTTTTGCTGCCTGTATTTGTCAACATCGGCAATGGCGATAATCCGGGCAACATCATTCTTAAATGTTTCTGGCAGATCATGTGTACGGGCAATCCGTCCGCAGCCTATTTGAGCAATATTGATCTTATTGCTGGGAGCATTTCTGCCAAAAACTGTAGAAGGAACAATGGTTGGCGCACCCTGCAGCAATATTCCACCGGCAGTAAGTGTAAAAGAATTCTTTAGAAAACTTCTTCTTCCTTTTTTGTGTTGGACGACATTTTTTAAAATTTACTATCGTAAAAGATCAGATTAAAGCCGGCGCTTGTTCTATCCAATATTGCAATCGCCAGGCAAGCAAAAATCATTTTGATATATGTGAGACTACTAAGATAAAGGTTCGGACTTAGAGCGCAAGTATCTATTAAAATTACAACGTTTGAAATAAACCAGACTCTATAATTAAGGCTCCCTTACGGAAGCCTTAATGCCGAAAACCATCCCTTATTCAACACCTGAAAACTTAAAAGAACTTTCTATTAAAATCACTCCACTTTTAATGGAGCTACATTTTTCTCAGCGCCCGGGTAGCCTATATTTTGATTAATGATTCCCTTAATATTTGTATTGATCGCATTAGCCGGCACTGGCCATAACATATGGTGTACACTTACTTTATACTCAGCCCATCGGTGCTTTAATCCTTTGTTGTAGAAATTACTCTTGCTTACCACCCTGTCATACCAGAAGTTGACGCCCATTTGCTTTATGTTGGCATTATTACCTCCAGGGCCGCTTATATTCTCCAGTTGGTAAACGCGGCCTCCAAATATTTCACATGGCTTCTTTGTTTTGGCATAGATATACGCGATCCTCACCAGCTCTATATGCCGGTTTTCTTCATAATACAGTTCACGCGCTCTTTCATCCAATATTTCTCCAATGTTTATTTCAGCAGCGGTTAAGGTAGCTGCTCCGGCCCTGGTGCGTACTTCATTCAAATTAATGGCTGCCTGTGCAGGATCGTTCTTCCAATAATAACATTCTGCCAGCATCAGGTACACCTCTGCAGAACGGTAAATATACCAGGGTGTTTCGCCACCGGCCCAATTCCCGCTTTGTGTTGGGTCAGGAACAAAAACCTTATAATGTGGCCAGGAGTACCAGGTTCGTATGGTATCCTCTACACTCATGGCGGCCGGCTTTACAAAATTTTTAGCGTACCACTGGTTATTGCCCGATTTTAAAGACGGGTGGTTGTATCGCAGATCTGTCATTTTTCTCCAACTATCTTTATTTAATATTCCCCTCGTATCATTGGCTTCCTTATCGGCGCGCCATATTTCATTGGTAAAATACCAGGTGGATCTCAACCTGCCAATACCCCTGCCATAAGCTTTGTTTAAATTCAGTGAAACGTCGGTTTCATTTGCTGCAAGATCAACACTGGTTCCTGTTCTTCCATCGGGCGTTATGATCGCTCCACTATTCCAGAAGGGAACAGCGTTTCGCATGGTTTGAATTCTATCAGAACCGTCCACCAGCGGATAAGATACCACATACATTAAACCCTCTGTATTTGACATGTCTAATTTCGCCTCTACACTATGCAGGTCGAACATCAAATTAGTGCTAGGTTTTGTAGCATTGACTGTAAACCTGTTTTTCATCAAAGGATGAAGCGCCACGATTTCTTTTCCTACCGCAATGGCTCGATCAAAGTCGGCTAGCGACATACAAATTTTCATGAGTAAAACGCCGCATGCCGATTTGGAAGTGCGGCCCCTGTCTACTTTTTCAGGAACCCACTGGTAGGCAAATTCCATATCCTTTTTCATTTTCTCCAAAATGCTCCATCTGTCATAAGAATAAAAATCATATTTAGGTTCGTTGATTTCATCACCGATATACGGCACATCTCCAAACTGGTGTGTTAGCTTAAAGTACCTGTATGCTCTGTGAAAATAGGCCGCCCCGAGAACCGCATTTTTTCATTTTCATCTTTAAACGTAGCATCATTTATGCGCGCAATTACGAGGTTGGCGTATTTAATGCCCTTATATCCCTCGTACCAGTACCAACCCACTTTTGTGAAATCGTTACTATTCAGCTGCGCATCGGGTAGTAGGGAAATATCCATATTCATTTGAGGGCCGGCCTTATCTGTTGTTCCTTCAACCGCCACCTCAGATTGTATGATCTCGGTAATAGCAGGTGCAGCATCGCCAAAATACTCATGCCGCATATTTCTTTCACAAGCGGTAATGGCCGAATACATGCCTTGCGCATCAGATAAAGCAACACCGGGCTCATAAAAGGAGAGCGGTTGGGGTTTGAGCCATTCTTTATTACAGGCAGCCAGTAATAGTGCCATTAGAGAGAATAAGAAAATGTTTATTAATAGAATCCTTTTCATAAGAGGAAAATTAAAGTGTTAAATTGATGCTCAAATTGTACGTACGAGGTGTGGGCTGGCCCGGCGTATATTCATTCCCGTCTGGATTCCGGGTACGAAATCCTCCCGATTCGGGATCACCATATTTCCAGTGAGGCGCCCAGAAGGCAACATTTCTTACAGCGGCAGACACCCGGGCACTTTGAATGCTGATCTTTTTTAGAAAAGATTGCGGCAGACCGTAGGATAGTGAGAGGTTGTCCAATCTTATAAAAGACCGTTCAACATAGTTGGTACCAATATTTCTGGAACCTATCCGTGCATAGTCGTTAATGGGATTATTGGGAGTCCATCTTGGCTGTACATAATCACTCGACCTGTCAGGAAAACTGTTATTGTTAGCCGATCTGTTAAACTGCTCTCTTTGCCCCCAGTTGGAGTAAATAAAAATGGAAAAAGTAAACGCCTTATAGTCAAAATCATTTCTCCAGGTCCAGCGAAAACGAGGGCTTTTATAACCCAGAAAAACCCTGTCGGCATCCGTCATTACGCTATCTCCGTTCTGGTCTTTATACTTAAAGTCTCCTGGCTGGTTTCCATATTTAGCTGCGGCAATTTCTTCACCATTCTGCCAGACACCTGTACGTTCGTAATCCCAGAACTGATCAGGATCGCGGCCAATAAACCATCTGTTTTTAATATCGTCAGCTTCCTTCTGACCAATGATGTTTCCCTGGGCGTCTTTCACATCAATCATATCACCATATAGCTTAACTATTTTTCTCCGGTTGATCATAAAGATGAGTCCTGAATTCCAACTAAATTCTTTTTCTCCAGGATTTTGCCATTCAAAGAAAACTCAAGACCCTTATTATTTAACTGTCCAAGATTTGCTGCAACACTATTGAATCCTATAATTTCCGGCAAGGCCCGATCTACAAGCAGATCTATTGTTGTCGCCGTATACGCATCAATTGTAGCAGTCAGCCTGCTTTTGAAAATAGAAAAGTCTAACCCGACATTGTAGGATGATTTACTTTCCCACTTTAAGCCCAGGTTAGCCATCCGGTTTACATAAAGCTGGGAGGATAGGTAAACTTTACCTGTCTGATCAATGTACGGGTGTAAACCTGATGTCATATCTGATAAGGCTTCATACTGACCAATATCACGGTTACCGTTTTTGCCCCATGATAGTCGCAGCTTACCATAATCTAACCAGCTGGATGTTGATTTCATAAATGCTTCTTCAGAGAAATCCCATGCAAAAGCAAGAGCAGGAAAAGTAGCGCGTGGGTTTTGAGCTCCAAAGGCAGAGAAACCGTCTCTTCTCACAGAACCGGTCAACATATATTTATCCTTGAAAGAATAAAACAAGCGGCCCATTAAAGCGTCTCCCGTCCGGTAGGTATCATTACTTTCATTTAACGGTACCGATCCTGCCTGCAGGCGGTGGTAGCCAAGAATATCGCTGGGTGTATATTTTGAGGCAGTAGCTTTCGTTCTCCAAAACTGTCCTTTTTCCGCGTTCTGCAAGAGCGTTACCTCCAGTTTATGATCATCGAATTGCTTTTTCCATCTAAGCACATTATCGATTTGCCAGTTATAGGTTTTTTCGAAAGTGCGTTCGCTGCTACCTCCATTAGCCGCCCATTGGGGGTTTTTAGATGACTCGTGATTGTAGTATTCCCGCCAGGTAAATGAAGGCGTAAAATTACTCTGAAACTCGAATCCAAGAGGTAAGGTAATAACACCATAAATACTAGAGTTGAGTGTATTGTAAGCATCCTTCCGATCTCTGTACAAGTTGTCATGAAATGGATTTACAGGTGTTGCATCTCCGGTGGGAAGCCTTCTATAAAGGCTGCTTGGATCGTCAAGATTATTAGACCCATAAGGAGAAATAATGGCAGACTGTCCCCAATCTGCCTGAAGAAATCCCTCATCCCTAACCGCGAAGTTGGTATTGGCACCTACTTTTAAAAATGAAGTAATTTTGGATTCAAGATTTAAACGGGTTCTGAAATTGGTGAAACGATTGCCAACAACAATACCTTCTCTGTCCACATAATTCAGAGAAAAATAGTAGTTAGAATTTTCATTTCTATTAGATACATACAGCTGCAGTATAATCCTGTTGAAAACCTTTCTTAAAAACCAGGTCCTGCCAGTTCGTTACTTTGTTAACCAGGTAGTTGTCTATTTCGGGCGTTCTTAGTTCAAGCCGGGTCAACCAGGTGCGAACCAGATCTTCATCTGTTACGGAAGTAGCCGGAGTTGTTTTATCGTAATTATACCAGGTTAGTTGATTAATATTACTACTTAGTTTTCTCGGATCGATAAACATTTCGGGATACTGGTTGTGAAAAGCCTGGGTTCTTCTTCCAATCTCATAATCGTATCGCCAGGCTAAAAATTCTTCCCCATTCATTACACGGGGCATCCCGGCGGCCTCTACAAATCCTAAATTTGCGTTGAGCGTAATCCTGGGTTTACCAGCTGCACCTTTTTTAGTGGTAATCAATACCACGCCGTTAGCAGCTTTTGCACCAAACACAGCTGTAGCGCTCGCATCTTTTAAGATGTCGATAGATTGAATGTCATTGGGATTAATGTCAGCGAATGTACCGTCAAAGATAACGCCGTCTACTACGTTTAACGGATTACTGCCTGCTTTGAGCGTACCAGATCCACGCACCAATATATCGGCGTCACCACGGGCGGTATTGCCAGGGTTACTTTGACCGATAACCATACCAGCTGCATTTCCCCGCAAGAGATCCTGCACCGATCGGGGGCTTCCTTCTCTAGTTTGGTAGCTTGTACAGATGCTACAGCACCTGTCAAATCTTTACGCCGCGCGGTACCATAGCCGATTACAACGACTTCATTCATGTCGGATGAGCTGGCCGTCATTACCACATCGATACTGGGCTGATTCGTTAGCCTGATTTCCTGCGCTGGATACCCCGTATAGCTAAATACCAAGGTAGCGCCTGCCGGCACGTTTTGAATAGAATAGTGCCCCTGCTCATCAGTTATGGTGCCCAGCTTAGAGTCTTTTACCATAACACTCACTGACGCAAGCGGCTGCTGCTTATCATCCTTGACGGTTCCAGACACCGGCCTCGCATTTTGAGCAAAAGAAACAAACGAAATACAGAGGAATAATAACAGGCACAAGCCTGCCCTGAAAAATAACTGATTGTTTTTTCTCATATAAATAAAGCTTTAATCGTTAAATAGATACCAATAACAGCATGTCTGCTATTATCAGCATCGGTTTAGGTTTATTCAAAAAAAATAAATGAAGCTGCAGCGAATCGTTATAAACTACAGTTTCGATTGATTAGTACAAAACAAGTTTTAGAAGTCTGTTAAATCCTTTTTGGAAGGTTTATGGCATCGTTAATAATCCTAACTAAAATAGTGTTTTTAATCATGGATAACAACTAATACTTAATTACAACGTTTGAAATTGTTTCCCCCATCCAGTCAAGAGAAAAACATTTAATCCTATCCGTTTTCAGCATACTGATTACCAGTGCCGGATAATAAAAAAAGCTGCCCCGGGGCAGCTTGATCCTGATAAACGTTTTCTACTTAAGGCGTTCCGCTTCTTTGGCTTCATACAGCACCTTCAATATGTCTTTTACATTTTCAGGCTTTTTATTTACCTGCAAAGCATACTCCAGGTATTCTATCGCTGTTTTTATTTCTCCATTTTTCAAGAAGCCTTTGCCCAGCCCGGATATAGCAATATCCGACTCCGGGTATAATAGGTAATTAGCTTTGTAAATACTTAGCGCTTCTTTTATTTTGTTTTGTGTTACAAATAAATTGCCTACACTGTTTAACAGGTGCTCGTTGTCTACAAAGGGCTTGAGCATGGCTGCCAGGCTTCGCATATTCGTATGCCGATGGATCAACACACCCTCTTGCTCCCACTGATGGATGAGTGTAAAACTTGCATAGTTAGGTGTGTACGTCTTACCAGAAAGAATAGCCAACAGGTCTCTTTCAAATGTATAAACCGGGAACTCATTAATACGGCTTATTTCTTTTCCATTTTTATAAATAATAAATGTAGGCACCCGATAAATACCCTTGCCTTCTCTCCTCTCCGTTTGGACTTCTTTTGTAAATCGAATCAGTGCCGCCCAAACCTATAAGCTTTATTTGTTTTTCAGGAAATGCAACAGAAGATAAAACCTTGAGTAGCCGCGGTACTTCTCTTTTAGAGTCTCCACACCAGGAACCGAATACAATTTCTATTGAAACATCTTTATAGCCGATCCTTTTCAGCTGATCAATTACCGGCGAATCAGGAATATAAGAATCAAACCCTGTATTAAACCAGCTTGCGTAAGGAGCTTGTTTTAAATCGTTAATACTACATTGGCCATAAATGATTTTATCGGGTGCCGCTTTTTCCTGGGCATTTACTAAAAGAAAGGATAAGAATAATATGATTGAGGCGATTAATTTTTGCATCTTAAATAATTTGAAAATGATTGAATAGAAATAGTATGCGCATAGGCATGCGTTACCCATACAGCATTACACGAAAGCTGGAAAAGCTTTCGTGATTGATTTGATATATGTTATTTAAGATAGAAATGCCGGAGGGCGCCAGGGAAGTAGATATATGCCCTCGCAAACCTGATCCCTCAAAAGAGGATAAGCCTGCCTATGATCACTTACGAACGGTTCGTTTGCTTTTAAAAACTTAGCATGATAAAAATATACATCGAGATGTGCATGTACGTGGCTTGCGGGTTGTTTTTCAGGGGATGCTGGTTCGTTTTCCGAAGAAGTTAAAAGCTGCTCACAATCGCACTGCTGGCTAACAGGTTGTGCAATATTCACCAGCCTGCAATGCAGGTAGTTCATGTAGTGTGCGTCCTGCGCCACAAAAAAGGTATAAAATATAGTATCAATAAAAGGTTGCGCAACAGGTTGTTTCGATTTACGTTACCGAAAATAATAAAAAATGGGACAACTTAAATAAATTGCCCCATCCCCCGTTTATATCTTTCGTATTATAGTTCTACCAGGCTTTCTGCTACTGCCTGCACCGTTTTATCCAGGTCTTCATAGCTCAGCGCATTGTTTAAAAACCAGCTTTCGTAAGCAGATGGCGGCAGGTAGATGCCCCTTTTCAACATAGCATGAAAAAACTGCTTAAACCGCTCTATATCGCATGCAGCCGCACTGGCAAAGTCAGTTACCGGCTTGTCACCAAAGTGCACGCTGATCATGCTACCCAAATGATTAATGGAATATGCCTGCCCCCATTTGCTTAACACTTTTTCCAATCCGTTTTTCAGGTATAAGGTTTTATTATCCAACTCCTGTAATAAAGCGGGGTTCGATTTCAGCTCACTTAATAAAGTAAAACCAGCGATCATAGCAATGGGATTACCACTTAGGGTTCCTGCCTGGTACACATTACCCAGCGGCGCCACTACTTCCATAATCTCACGTTTACCCCCAAAGGCCCCTACCGGCATGCCCGCCCCGATTACCTTACCATAGGTAACCAGATCAGCTGCCACTCCCAGCTTCTCCTGTGCGCCACCCAAGGCCAAACGAAACCCTGTCATTACTTCATCAAAAATCAATACGATTCCATTCTCATCACAAACCTGCCGCAGGCCTTCCAGGAAACCAGGCTGGGGAAGAATGCAACCCATATTACCTGCCACCGGCTCAACAATAATAGCAGCTACCTCCTCTTTGTGTTCTGCAACCAATTTCTTAACCGCCTCCAGATCATTATAGGCACAGGTCAGTGTGTCATTAGCAATCGCAGCCGTTACACCTGGTACTGTCTGTATATTAAAAGTAGCTAAGCCACTACCAGCTTTTACCAGAAAAGCGTCGGCATGGCCGTGATAACAACCTTCAAATTTGATAAACTTATTACGACCGGTATAACCCCTTGCTACACGTAAGGCGCTCATGCAAGCTTCTGTACCGCTGCTCACCATTCTTATCAGATCTACATTTGGCGCAACCGACCTTATCAATTCGGCCATTTCAATTTCCAGTTCGGTAGGAGCACCAAAGGAAGTGGAGTACTGGGCTCTCTCGCAAATGGCTTTTACAACGGGCTCATAAGCATGCCCCAATATCATAGGGCCCCATGAAGCGATATAATCGATATATTGCTGATCATCTGCATCATACAAATAAGCGCCTTTGGCTTTTTTGATAAACAAGGGCGTGCCACCTACACTTTTAAAGGCCCGTACCGGCGAGTTAACACCCCCGGGAATGCTTTGTTGCGCTCTCTCGAATAAGGCTTTACTTGATTCGTAACTATACATAATTTACTATTCCTTTAATTAGTTGATAATATATGGTTGATTACATCAGCTGTTCCTAAATGCCTGCCGCTTATTTTGTATGAGCGAATATAGCTCCTGAAAATCCATTTTTAAACGACTGGCCGCGATGTTAACCGGCGTACGTAGCGTATTATAATTCATCTCCAGCATTTTCCTCTTTAGCGGGTTAGGTTCAGCAGCCATATATTTTTCAGGATCTTTAATGGTTATTTTGATAAAATGATCACCATTGCTTTCGAGGTGCCCGATCTCCGTAACCTGCGCCCAGCTTACTTTGGGAAACAATACGCCCAGAGAGCCATCCGCTATACCATCATTGTCAATGATGAGCCCCGGCTTTTTGTTAAACACTTTTTGCGCCATAAATGCAGCTCCGATAATAAAAATAAAAGACCCGATAAAGCCGGCCACTTTTATAAAACCTGTGCTGCTACTTCTGGTAAACAGCTGCGGCTGTATAGCCATTAAGGTAAAAATCAGAAGCAGTATTACAAAGAATGTAAACCTCTTAATAGCTTTCGATTTATTGATGGGCACTTTTATTATCATACTGTGGTTTTATACGGTCATTGAAAATATCCTGGTTTGCGGCTGTTTACGTAACAGCCGAAGGTCGAACGCCATTGCAATATTGCGCGCGAAAGTGCGGCCTTTTTCTGTTACCAGCAAATGATTATTGGCTATTTCAATTAAACCATCCTGCTGCATTTCATGAAGACGTTCCAGAATATCAGGCATTTCGGACAACTGCACTCTTTCATCCTGCCAGGATGTTTCTAAATTACACATCAGGTTCAGAATATGTTTTCTTATCACCAGGTCTTCCCTATTCAAAACATGTCCCCTGAAAACAGGTAAATCGCCCTTGTTAATTCGTTCGGTATAATCTTCCACCGATTTGTCATTCTGAGCAAATGCGTACCAGCTATCGCTGATGGCCGACATTCCCAACCCAATCATTACCTGGGTAGATGAAGACGAGTAGCCCATAAAGTTGCGGTGGATGGTTTTATTCAATACCGATTGATATAACTTATCCGTTGGAAGCGAAAAATGATCCATGCCTATTTCTACATAGCCCAGATCAAGCAATAGCTGCTTACCGTTTTCATATAACGTTCTTTTTAATTCAGGACCGGGAAGGTCCTGCTCATCAAAACCTCTTTGCCCCACACCTTTCACCCAGGGAACATGCGCGTAGGAATAAAAAGCGATACGGTCGGGCTTTAATGATATGGTTTTTTCAATGGTATGCTTCATGCTTTCCCATGTCTGATGCGGCAGTCCGAAAACAAGATCATGACTAATGCTGGCATATCCTAAAGCACGTGCAGCGCTGGTTGCTTCCTGCACTTTTTCGAATGGCTGTATGCGGTTGATCGTTTGCTGCACTTTAAGATCATAATCCTGCACGCCAAAACTCACCCTCCGGAAACCCATATTATACAAGGTATCCAGATGCTGAACTGTTGTATTATTAGGATGTCCTTCAAAGCTAAATTCAGGATGTGTATCAATATCTGCCAGTTCAAATATACCCTCTAGCAACCTTTGCAGGTTCGCGGGCTGGAAAAAGTAGGTGTGCCGCCACCTAAGTGCAGTTCTTTTATGCGGGGACGTTCTCCCATTATTTCCGTATACATTTTCCACTCTTTCAATAGGGTATCGATATACGGATTCTCTACACCATGGCGTTTGGTGATACGCTTATGACAGGCGCAAAATGTGCAAAGGCTTTCACAAAAAGGTAGATGGATATAGATGCTGATGCCTTCCGTGGCATTGCTTTCTTTGAAGCTTTTAACAAGGGATGCTTTCCATCGGTCTGTTGAAAACGATGACTCCTCCCAATAAGGAACCGTGGGATAACTGGTGTACCGGGGACCAGGGATATTATATTTTGTAACCAGGCTCATTAACTATTCAACAACTTAGCTGCATCAACTGCAAAATAGGTGGCTATCAAATCTGCGCCCGCTCTTTTAATAGAAGTCAAACTTTCGAGAATCGCTTTATTTTCGTCCAGCCAGCCTCTCTCAGCAGCAGCTTTGATCATTGCATACTCACCACTTACATGATAAGCGCTCACAGGTACTGTCACATTATTCTTTATGTCCCTGATGATATCCAGGTAGGCCATTGCAGGTTTCACCATCACGATATCTGCTCCCTGCTCCACATCCTGCAATGTCTCGTTGATAGCTTCGAGTCGATTAGCGTAATTCATCTGGTAAGTTTTTTATCGCCAAAGCCAGGAGCGCATCCAGTGCATCTCTGAAAGGACCGTAAAAACAACTGGCATACTTGGCGCTATAGCTCATGATACCTACATCTGTAAACCCATTTTCTTCCAGCGCCTTTCTGAATGCCCCTATACGGCCATCCATCATATCACTAGGCGCAATAAAATCAACCCCGCAGCAGCATGAGACAAGCTCATCAGGGTCAGCGCTTCTACCGTTTGATCATTTACGATAGTTCCTTTCTCTATATCTACAATACCATCATGGCCATAAACAGAATAAGGATCAAGAGCTACATCCGTCATCACAACCATTTCAGGCACGGCGTCCTTAATCGCCTTCACACTTCGTTGCATCAAGCCATCGGGGTTCCAGGCTTCTTTACCAGTATTATCTTTTACTTCATCGAGCGCCTTTACGAACAGCAATACCGCCTTTATACCTAGAGTCCACACTAACTTCACTTCCTCAATGGTTTTATCGAGCGAACGCCGGTAATATCCTTTCATCGAGGGTATTTCTTCTATCACCTCTTTCCCCTCGGTTATAAATAAAGGCAGGATAAAATCGTTGGGTGTCAACACTGTTTCTGCCAATAAGCTCCTGATGGCTCCTGATCTGCGTGTAATACGATTTCTACGTTGTAAGTACATAATATAATATTTCGGATGTATGATTTAAGATGTACGATTTTTCTAGCGATCCTGCTTTATTTCATAAATCAGACATCCTATGTCAGACATCACTTTTTTATCTTTGATTTGTTTGTTTTATCAGTAGCGACAAAAATACCCCCTTTGTTCAACCCCGCTGGGGTCGTGGGGCCACTCAAACATTAGTGCTATAAATATTTGATCTCTCCTAGGTCAGAATACTCAAATCCCCAGTTGCAGATTGTTAAAAATCTTCCGAAATAGATTCATCAGCATCCGCCAAAGCTATATTCCACCTCCACCCCATCCTTCTTTTGTATAAACTTTACACCACTTCCACCGCCCTCGCTATTATACTGGAAATTATACATATTCGCTGATTTTACTTCATTACCATCGTCATCATAATTTACGGTCTGATACCACCAACTGAAATAGTCGTAAGCACTTTTTAACTTATTAAAGCTCTTTACATCCTCCGGCCGGTAAGCACGGGCATTTTGCAATTCTAATAAAAAGAGCACCGCCTCATGCAGCGAAAACGAAGGCAGAAATAAAGTATGTGTTTCCCCGCCCGCGCCACCTTCCTCCATATATTGCTGAACAGCCTTGTAAGTATACCCGCCATTAAAGGTGTAACTTTCACTGAAATGGATCTCATCCTTATCCTGCTTCTCCAGTTGCTGCTTTTTGTAAGTGAGCGGCTTTCCCAAATACCCTTTTAAAGCATCACTAATCGGAATATCGGGGATATATTCATCAGAAGTCTTTTTCTTATGGATAGTTTTTATGGGTATATGCACCAAAAAGGCTGCAGGCACATATCCTTCTTTATTGTTGTGCACTACTTTAGCCCATTCCGATTTTAATGTATAAACATGCTTTTCATTATCGGCATACTGCTCAGGGCGGGTTGTTACAGTATCGCCATAATAACACAAATAGATAGGAAAAAAACTGTTCTTATTGAACTCCACTACATCTACTTTACTGCCCTTTGCAAGCGTACCAATCTGCCGGCTTTTAACATCTGGCTTTTCAAAAACCTCTAAAGGGAATCCTTTCCAGTTATACCAGGTCTTTGTTTGAGCTGAGCCAATAAAAGGCAATAGTATAAAAAGATGAACAGCTGCTTCATGAGTATTATGTTTACCTGGGTGTGCAATATCAGCATTTATTAACGCGGGACGCCCAATCTTCTTCAGTGATCTCAGTAGTCGTCACCCATTCCCTTGGGTGTTTACAAGCCTGTAATAACCGGTCTTCTGCGCTTCCCGGTACCGGCTGGTAATTATAATCGAATCGAACAGTAGCAGGGAGGCTCATTAAAATACTTTCTGTTCTGCCATTGGTTTTAAGGCCAAAAATGGTACCCCTGTCATGTACCAGGTTAAACTCTACATATCGCCCCCTCCTTATTTCCTGCCAGTATTTATGCGAAGGCTCAAATTCGTCATTCCTTCTCCTGGCAACAATAGGGAGATAAGCTGGTATAAACGCATTGCCACAGGCCTTGCCAAAATTCATCCATAAATCAACATCTTCATGATCATCGGCCTTCTGATGATCGTAAAAAATACCCCCTATACCACGCCTTTCATTATCCCGATGTGTATTCACAAAATAATCGTCACATACTTTTTTAAACCTGGGGTAGAACGAACTGTCAAAACCATCACATACATTTTTATAAGTAGTATGAAAATGGATAGCATCCTCTTCAAATAGATAATAAGGTGTTAGGTCCGTACCCCCGCCGAACCATCTGTCAATAGTATCTCCCTGCTCGTTATACAGCTCGAACATTCTGTAATTGCAATGCACTGTAGGTACAAAGGGATTGAAAGGATGTATAACCAGGCTTAACCCAGCAGCAAACCATTGATCACCATTGATGTTCAATGCTTTTCGCATGGTGTCTGTTACTTTTCCATATACAACCGAAGTATTAACACCGCCTTTTTCAAATACATTTCCATTAGCTATCACGCGGGTTTTGCCGCCGCCGCCGCCTTCCCGTGTCCATTGATCTTCCACAAATTTTGCTTTCCCGTCTTCCTGCTCCAAGGCAGCACAAATGCGGTTTTGCAGGTCGTGAATAAACTCAATCCATTGTTCTTTTACATTCATGATATCCATTTATAATGAAAGACTGTTATCTCCCGGTGTAGCATCCATAAAAACACCTCCGTCTATTACAATACTTTTTATCTTCTTGTTGGTGGATGCTTTAATATTGATTGCCTTTGTACCTCGCCAAACTACCGGACTGTAATGCGTGAGTTTCTCGCTGCCATCGGCCAATAATATTGTTACATCAAAGGGAATAGCAAACCCTCCTATGTTTTCTACCTGCACGGTGCTGGCATCTATTGCTTTACCCGCAGATCGATATAATTATTGCTAAAAAACCAGTTATTCCAATACCAGTTCAGGTTTTGTTGAGTAGCTGTATTAAAAGAATAAAAAAGTCCCAGGGAATAGGATGCTTACCATTCCAGTTGACCATGTATTGATGCAAAGCTTTTTTGAACAGTGTATCTCCTAACAGATCTTTAAGTGCCAGGTAAGCCAATGCCGGTTTTACATAAGCATTATTACCATACCCCACTCCGCTTAATTGGGATGACATGGTAATAATTGGCTGATCTTGTTCAGCTGAAGGATCCTGTATATAACGTTGAACACGCAATGCTTTAAACGCAGAATCAGCATAGGTTTTACCATTCTCTTCTATTCCAATAAGGTATTCAAAAGCGGTTGCCCAACCTTCATCCATAAAGGCATAACGTGTTTCGTTGGTACCCATATAAAAAGGAAAATAAGTATGTGCTACTTCATGGTCGAGGGTTAAACGCGAATCTTTTAAGTCCTCAATTGACGCATCATTAACCATCATAGGGTACTCCATATCTGCAAACCCTTGTATAGCAGTCATGGTTGGATACGGATAGGGTACTCCGGCCACTTGGAAGAGAACCATTGAAGACAATACTTACCCCAGTTTACATATTGTTTAAAATCTGCGGCACCCTCTTTATACGCGGCTTGCATGCTAACCCTCCTTCCTGTAACCGGATCTACAACAATACTTCCGGCATCCCATACATAGTGATTGCTTAGTGCAAAAGTTACATCTGTAATATTTTCAGCAGTAAAATGCCAGGTATTCCAGTCTTGCTGTGCAGTAATTTTTCCTTCTCTCATCTCCGCTGCTGTGGCCACGTGAACTACATCCGCGGTAGAGAGAGATGATGTAAATCTTTTAGCAGCCTCCGGCGATAATACTTCGGCTGCGTTTTGTAGTGTTCCTGTAGCCCATACTACAAAATTTTTAGGAGCCTGCACTTTCAGGTTATAGTCATTAAAATCATTATAAAACTCCTGCCTTCCTGCGTGCGGCAATCTGTCCCAGCCGTTGTAATCATCGTATACAGAGATTCGCGGATAGGCATACGCACAAAAAAAGTCTGAGGATCTATTTGACCTTCGCGGTCACTTTCTTTAGACAACGGGTACGACCACTCCATTTTCACTTCAACTTGTTGCCCCGGAACTACAGGCTTTGCCAGCTCAATTGCATTTACAGTTCCCCAATCTGTTCCATCTGTTTTATAAACAAAACGGTCAATCGAAAGGGTCTTTATTTTCAACCCCTCCGTTAAAAAGTCTTTTGAAAAATAATCATAGCGGGGAGCTTCGGGCTTATGCAGATTATTGACAAAACGAATAACAAGTTCTTGCAAGGTATCAGGACTGTTATTACTGTACAGAATAGTTTCTGTACCCGTAACTGTTTTGGATACCGGTTCAACCCGCACACTAATATCATAAACACCCTTATTTTGCCAGTAACCTGAACCAGGTAGACCCTGAACAGACCTGGTTCCCCTGTCATAAGCAGCTCTAACATTACGCGGTGTGTATAACGCCTGTGCTACTAATGAGACAGAAAAAGCTAATAGCCCTAATAATCCAACAATCTTTTTCATACCTCCATCTTTGAATTGAAAAAGCTTTAAGTATCGATCATTGTTGTGCAATTCACTATGCTGCTACTTAAAAACGAAACTCTTTTACCGCATCTACAAATGCCCTGGCATGATCTACAGGTACATTAGGTAGAATACCATGCCCCAAGTTGGCAACATGTCTTCCTGGTCCGAAATCCTTTAACATTTGCGTTACTTCTTTTTGTATCACTGGTACCGGCGATAATAATTTTGCCGGATCAAAGTTCCCTTGTAAAGTTACGTTTGCACCAGCAAATTGCCTGGCCACCGGAGCTTCAATGCACCAATCTATACCTAATCCGTGAGCGCCTGTTGCCGCCATTTCACCTAAAGAGCTCCAGGCCCCTTTTGCAAAAACGATGGTAGGGGCATCCTCTTTTACCGCAGCTACTATCTGGCGGATATATTGCAACGAAAAAGCTTCAAAATCATGTTTGCTTAATAAACCACCCCAGCTATCAAATATCTGTACGGTATCAGCACCGGCGGCTATCTGGCCTTTTAAATATTGGATAGTAGTATCTGTGATCATTTGTAACAAGGTATGCGCCAACTCCGGGTTCTGGTAGCAAAACCCCTTGGCTTCATCAAAAGTCTTACTGCCCTTGCCCTGTACCATATAACAAAGTAAAGTCCATGGTGCACCTGCAAAACCGATTAAGGGAACCCTTCCGTTCAGTTCCTGCTTGATCAATTTAATCGCATCAAATACATAATGAAGCGTATCATTTACATCAGGCACTTTAACGCGGCTTAGGTCACTTTGCGTTTTTATCGGGTCAGGTAATAAAGGTCCCTGTTTTTCTATCAACTGCACTTCCAGTCCCATTGCCTGGGGTACTACCAATATGTCAGAAAATAATATTGCGGCATCAACACCTACAATATCTACCGGCTGTAAAGTAATTTCACAAGCCAACTCCGGGTTCTGGCATCTTTCAAAAAAGAATATTTCTCTCTTAACCTGATATACTCTGGTAAATAACGCCCCGCCTGACGCATCATCCATACAGGTGTGCGTTCTGTGGGTTCACCCAATAAGGTCCTGATCAATAAATCATTTTTTATAGTAGTATCTCTTTTCATCTTTTGATTACTTAAAATATTTCTTTGCTTCTTTATATTTGACTAAACTGCTCTTTCACCTTATCAATCATTGCCTGCCCGCTTGCGGTAGCAGCAACCACTATGTTTTGGGTAAAAGGCTTTAAAGATCCTGCTGTTGTATTCCCTACTGCAAAACAAATAGTGTGCAGCCCCACCTTGTTCACACTGCAAAAGCTTTTGACAGCGCTCGGACTAAAAAACAATATACCATCAAACAACTGTGTTATGGCATGAGCTACTTCGTGCGTGGTATACACAATCAATTGCTTTAAATCGGTTTTGCCAGCCAGCTTTTCAGGGATGGTGTCCATTCTTTTATCGCCACAAAAAAATAAGCTTCTTTAATTCCAGCTGCTATTATTTCTTCTGCTAATGAAGCACTATCTGCAACTGTTGCATATACGGTTGATTGAGGAAAATGTATCTGTACCTGTTCTTTTGTAGCCCCGAAAAGGCAATAAATATTCCAGCTAACGCTTTCCTTTATCAGTGCAGATACCGCTGTAACAGATCTCGAACTGGTAAATATAGCAGTGATGGGTTGACCACTTAAGCGCTTGAGGGAATCAATGAGATCCTCATCAGCGACAGCCTGTGTCTCAATAAAAGGAAGACAGGCAATGTCAATTTCATGATTGGCTGCTTCTGCAAGGAGTGCCTCATCAAGGATTTTAGTACTTAATATTTGTATCCTTCTATTTTGCATTTTTAAATGCATTCACAATTTCACGACCACCCTGCTCTAAAACCTGCTGTCCCGCACTTGTTCCGGCTTCATTGGCCTCTTCTTTACCAAAAGTGAGTTCAACAGCTACTTTTTGCAAGCCATCAGGCGATATAATATTCCCTTTAAACAGGATATGATCCGGGGTAACTTCAGCCAATGCGCTTATCGGGGTAGAACAGCCGCCCATCAATGCGCTCAGGAAATCTCTTTCTACCTTAACGGCAGTGGCTGTGTCAGCATGATTGATTGGCGCGAAAGCATCCAATATTTTCTCGTCTCCGCTACGGGATACCACCATAATGGCACCTTGCGCAGGAGCCGGTAACATCCAATCGAGGTCAATGCTGCTTTGAGGCCTTACATTGATCCGATCCAGGCCTGCCGCCGCAAAAATGGCTCCATGCCAATTACTCTCTTCTACTTTCTTTAAACGGGTATTAACATTGCCCCGCAAATTCTCTACAACACTACCGGGATAACGATTGAGCCACTGTGCTTTGCGACGAATACTGCTGGTAGCAATAAGGAGAGATGACAGTTGTTGGTTGTCAGTTGACTGAAATCCCTGACGGATCTGCGTGATACTATCATCCGTCAACTGCTCTCTGTAAACTAAAATATCTTTATAGCTCGCCCTTTCCAGCACCGCAGCCTGCACAATACCTTGCGGCAATTGCACCGGCACATCTTTCATGCTATGTACGGCTATATCAATGCGGTTATTCAACAAAGCAGCATCAAGACTACGGGTAAATACGCCTTGCACGCCCATTGCATATAAAGGGGTAACGAGGTCGATATCGCCTTCGCTTTTTATAAAAACCAGCTCTGCAGCGTGGCCATTGTCTTCGAGTAGTTTTTTTACCAGGTCGGCTTGCCATACTGCCAGCTGACTTTCTCTGGTTCCGATTCGGATAGGATTATTTTGCATCAGGACATTTGCAGGTAATCATTGATCAAATTGATGAACTGACAGCCTTTATCATTTTTTGTTTTCAGATTTACAGCTAATTGTTTTACGGCCTTCTGGGCTTTCACCGTTTGTTGTTTTAGCTGCGCATCTCTGGCAAACTCACAAGGATGCAGTTGCAATTTATCAATTTCTTCGAGCTTACTTTTCCAGGTTTTTAAATGCAGGGCATAACGATAGTCTTTTAACCACTGCCAGAACTCCTGGGTGTAATACTCTATAATGGCTTCCGCTTTAGGCACTTCGTCCCTCCGCTTAGCCAGGGTTTTATCTAAAATAGTAGTAGAAATCTCATCCACATCAATCACCAGCTTACCCTTCATTTGTTTTACATCAGGGTGTACATTCACCGGAACCGAGAGGTCGAGAATCAGCTTGTCATCGGTTTCGTTAAAGTGCGAAGGCAGCACTGTAGGCTCATTGGCATTGGTGCATACAATAACTACATCAGCCTCTGCAATGGCTTCGCTTTTGTCTTTATAAGATGAAAATAAAATCCGGCTGGCCTGTGACAATGCATAAGCCGTGTCATCAGTGCGGTTCATTACCGTAAGGCTTACACCAGGAAAGTAGGTCACCAGGTTTTTGCAAACATTCGCACCAAATTTACCTGCCCCTATCACTAATATCTTTTTTCAGTCAGGTCCGGAATCGCCTGCAATAATTCAATGGCAGCAAACGATACCGAAACAGTTCCATTGCTAAGCGCGGTATCCGTTTTCACTCTTTTTGAGGCCTGAAATACAAAATTCAGGGTACGATCCATCACCGGACCGATCATATTGTTGGCTTTTGACAGATCTATTGCTTTTTTAATCTGTCCCAGTATTTCGTAGTCTCCCAATATTTGTGAATCCAAACCAGAAGCCACATTAAACAAATGCTGTAACGCCGGATTGCCGTTCTTTAAATAAGCATACTCAAAAAAAGTGCTCCGGTCCGCACGGCACTGGTCTAATAAAAGGTTCACCAACTGCATTACCGACTCGGCAAAACCATAAATTTCGGTACGGTTACAGGTGGAAACAACAAAAACACTTTTTAGATCGGCTGCTTTGGCAGCTAATGCCAGTTTTGCAAACTGGTCGTTATTAATGGAAAACAGGCCCCGGGTAGCGGTATCCGCCTTGTGGTAGTTGATTCCCGCAACGCAAAACCTATCGAGTACTTGTTTTGAAATATGAAAATCTTCTGCAGACATTTGAGTGGTGCAAATGTATATAAGGTTGTCCATCTGCACGTCATAAAAATGTCATCTGGGCAAAAAAGATATCATTGTATAATATGATCAAAATCATACTTTACTTAGCGGCGTCGCCACAACTATTTGTTACCTTTGCAAAAAAATTTTGATCTGGCTTAAGAATAACTATTGAACGCTACTCCCGTCCATTCAGACAGGGATGGTATCGTATACATAAACTGCTCAATACTATATGCAGATATAGCAAGCCTTGTCAGAATACCCTTAAAGCAGCCATTTAAAAACTGCTTCGAACTGAATAATGAAAACAGGAATTATATTAATGAACTTGGGTTCGCCCGACAGTACCAGTGTACCTGATCTGAAAGTGTATCTGAAGGAATTTTTGATGGATGAGCGGGTAATAGACAAACCTCTTTGGCTAAGAACCTTACTCGTAAAGGGGATTATTGTACCAACCCGGCTCCCAAATCAGCTGAAGCTTACAAAACCATCTGGTGGGAAGAGGGCTCTCCATTAGTAGTGCTTACTGAGCGCCTGCAAAAAGCGCTGCAGGAAAAAGTGACAGAACCTGTTGAAATCGCCATGCGTTATCGTAAGCCCAACCCTAAAACAGCCTACGATAATTTATTAAAGAAAATGCCAGACCTGGAAGAAGTGATCCTGGTACCTTTATATCCTCATTACGCCATGAGCAGCTGGGAAACAGCTGTGGTTTATATGAAGGAAATCCACAAAAAATATAATTACAGCTTTGAATTAAAGACCGTACCGCCTTTTTATAAGCATCCCGCCTATATCAACGCTTTAGCGGAAAGTATGAAGCCTTATTTACAGGATGATTACGACCAGCTGCTATTTAGCTATCACGGCATTCCTGAACGTCATGTACTCAAAACAGACCCTACTAAACAACATTGCATGCAGGTAGATAATTGCTGTTATAAATCCAGCGACTCACACCCTACCTGTTACCGGCACCAGGTAACCATGACCAGCGAACTGGTTGCTAAAAAATTAGGATTAAAGAAAAACCAGTGGGCCCAAAGTTATCAAAGCCGCCTGGGCCGCGACCCCTGGTTATTGCCCAGCACACAGGAGCGCCTGCCTAACCTTCCTAAGGAAGGCGTAAAGAAAATGAAGGTAGTTTGTCCTTCTTTTATCAGCGACTGCCTGGAAACACTGGAAGAAATTGAAGAAAGAGGTAAGGAGGATTTTATAGCCAACGGAGGAGAAAAATATGAGTATATCCCCTGCGTTAATACCAGTGATATATGGGTAGATGCCTTGGTGCAATTGATCGACGAAGCCAAAGACGCTCCGTACGAAAGAATGTCTATTAATCAATAAGCTTAAAGCCGCTCAGGGGCTTTTTCATTGTATGACAAAAAAACATCATTATAAAACCCTTGTTTCCTGGCATGATGACAACGGCACAATTGAATACACCAGTTACTCAAGAGACCATATCATTGCTGTTGCAAATAAACCGGAAATAGCAGCCAGCTCAGATCCATCCTTTAGAGGGAATCCGGCTAAATATAATCCCGAAGAGTTATTTCTGGCTTCTATTTCTAACTGTCACATGCTTTGGTTCCTGCATTTATGCAGTGCGAATGGGATTATAGTGCTCCATTATGAAGACAATGCCGAGGGGATCATGGAGGAACAAAACAATGGCAGCGGACGATTTATCTCGGTAACCTTACATCCGGTTGTCACTGTTTCGTCAAAAGAAATGGCGGCCAAAGCTCAAGAGCTACATGCTGAAGCCAATAAGTTTTGTTTTATTGCTAATTCCCTCAATTTTGCAGTAACTCATCATCCCAAAATTATATCGAAAGAAAGTGAGTAGTCAGGTGAAGAGTGAATAAAGACTTTTAGGTACCTTTAAGATGCTAAATTATTACCTATGTTTTTAAAATTAAATCATCAAAACCTGGAAGCTTATAAAGTGTCTAAAAATCTTTTAATTGAATGTTATAGACTTTGTCATGCTCTGCCCGATTACGAGAAGTTTGCCATGGCATCTCAAATGAGAAGAGCCGCATTATCTAATTTGTTAAACATCGCCGAAGGAGCATCGAGGAAGTCAGAAGCTGAACAAAAAGATTTTTTGAAATAGCCAGAGGTTCGGTTGTTGAGATTGATGCAATTCTTGATGCTGCTGAAGCCTTAAACTATTTAAAAAATTTACCACTAAGTCAATTGGGGATTGATTTGCAAAATTCATTTAAACTGGTAACGGGACTAATAAACGCCAGAATGCAACACTAATCACCTCTCCATTGACCATTCACTATTGACTATTCACATGTCTTACTTATATTTCAAAGCCATTCACATCATTTTTGTTGTAACCTGGTTTGCGGGCCTGTTCTACATGCCGCGTCTGCTTATATACAACGTAGAAGCCAATGATAAAGAACCTGCAGTGAAACAGGCATTGCAATCACAGTTCGCCATTATGATGAAAAGGCTCTGGTACGGCATAACCTGGCCATCGGCAATTTTAACTTTGATCTTTGGGCTCTCCGTTCTCTTTAAGGGTTCCTGGCAATCTGTTTTACTACACAAAGAAGGTTTATGGTTGTTGCTTAAACTGATTTTAGTGGTTTTTCTTTATGGATATCATTTATACACGCATCGCATTTTCAAACAACAATTAAAAGGTCTATTCACGCTCAGCTCCCAGCAACTGAGAATGTGGAATGAAGCAGCCACCCTTCTTTTGATCAGCATTGTGATGCTTGTGGTAGTAAAACAAGGCATCAGCCTGGTTTGGGGACTTGTAGGCACGGTACTTTTGGTAATCATTTTGATGCTAGCCATCAGGATTTATAAACGCGTTAGAAATAAAAATTCATAGCGTCGTTAACTATCCTCAGATTTAAGACGGTACTGAAAGATAACATTTAGTTCAAACGTTTGCGCTGCAAATAACCTGCGCCATCTCCTATCTTTATAAAAATTTACACGCCCTGCTAAAGATGGGTTAGAACGTATTATAAGTCCATCGAACTAAATACTCCTGTTATGCAAACAAAGTCGTCATTAAAACGCCGGGATTTTATTGGAAATATATCCAAAGCAAGTCTTCTGGGTGTATTGGGCGTTGGTAACACAACACCCCTTGTAAAAAACATAAATGAGCTGTCAGCCCATCCCGCAGAAGGACATATCTTTTTGTCACAGCCTTACCTGCAGGCTCCCTCAGAAAATGGAATGAGCATTATGTGGATTACCAACAAGCTTTGTTATAGCTGGGTAGAATATGGAGAAGGAGATCAGCTCAATCAAAAAGCGCATGAAATTAAAGATGGTTTGGTAAATGCTTACAATAGGGTGAATGCAGTTCGTTTAAGCAATTTAAAACCTAATACAACCTATACCTATCGTGTAGTTTCTAAAGAAATTCTCGAATTTCAACCTTATAAGCTGGTTTATGGAGAAAGCATTACCAGTGATACCCGTACTTTCAAAACTGTAGAACCCAAAGCCAAAGAAGTGAGTTGGCTGATCATGAATGACATTCACGATCGTCCTCAATCTATACCTCACCTAATGAAGCTGAATGGAAATGATCCGTACGACTATGTGTTCTTTAACGGTGATATGTTCGACTATCAAACCGACGAACAGCAGATCATCAACCACATGCTCGCGCCCTGCCTGGAGAGCTTTGCAAGTAGCAAACCCTTTCTTTTTGTAAGAGGAAATCATGAAACAAGAGGCAAGTACAGTCGCGAACTGGCTGACTATTTTACATCGCCTTCTGGTAAATATTACTACTCTTACCAATGGGGGCCTGTTTATAATATTGTGCTTGACACCGGCGAAGACAAGCCGGATGATGCGCTGTGTATGCAGGTGTTGTAGATTTTGATTCGTATCGCAGGGAACAAGCCGCCTGGCTGGAAAAAGAGATGCAAACTCCAGCCTTTAAAAAAGCACCGTTCAGAGTAGTAATGATGCATATCCCTCACTTTTACTCGGGCGATTGGCATGGTCCCCTTCATTGCCGTGAATTATTTGCACCGCTTTTTGATCAATATAAAGTTGACATAGTAATCTCAGGCCACACCCACAAGTTCGGAGTGTTTGCACCCGAAAAAGGTAAACATAGCTACCCCATCATTATTGGAGGCGGACCTAAAGATGGTAACAGAACGCTGATAAAAGTAAAAGCCAATCAACAGGAGCTTTCTTTAAAAATGCTGAAAGATGATGGAAGCGAAGTTGGCAATTATATAGTAAAAAAAATAGCAATTTTAATGGGAACCTCTCTTCCCTGCTAAAAAGCTAAAAGCAATTCTCAAGTTCGGGGCTATCACCCAATCTTTAAAATCGGTGCCGCCGATTACACCGGCCTGCCACTCAAAATTTATTCGAGAGGACAAAGATCGCTGCATACCCCAGGCAGCTGTAAGGCCAACCGCTTCCCGTGCTGTTATGTTGCCCGAAGACAGGATTGGATTACCGTTTATAAAAACATCTGTTGCTATAAAATTGGCGGCATTATTATCTATTTTCTTTCCTTTCTTAAAACGTTTGTCCAGGTTATAGTAGTTTCTAAAACCGATGCCCAATTCGGGAACTATTGCATACCGAAATTCGGTCCCGCTAACAGAACCTGCGCTAAAAGACATACCACCAGCGACACCGCCTTCAAGCGTAATCACCGATTTACGGCTAACAGGTTTCTCCCATTGGTACGTAAGCCCTAAAACGGATAATTTGATTTTGTGCAACTGCTGCGCTGCAGGTAGATCAATATTGCTAATTCTATTCTGTGCACTAGCTGGCAAAATCGATCCGGTAAGAACAAAAAGAATAATTAAAAAAGGTGGTATCCTCATAAAGTTAAATTGGTAACCACAAGACGATAATGTTTAAGGGAGAGTTGCATGCATAAAAAGTCTGCAATATATTGCAGACTCAATAATCTCTGGTATTCAAGAATATCCTATCGTACCTTATAAATAAAGTCGTTATTCTTAAATTGCTTAGCCACCTCTCTAAGATCATAGGCGATACTGGCATCTACCATCTTATCGCCCATCTCCAACACAAAACCTCCAATAATATCAGGATTTACCGTTTCTTCCAATTCTACTTTTTCAACACCTGCTGCTTTCTTCACCTGTGCAATAATACCATCCCTGGTAGCATCACTAACAGCAACAGCAGTTGTAAGCTTTACCGTATTGATATTATTATGTCTCTTATATAAAGACACAAACTCGGTAAGTATTTCTGGTAAATAAGACTCCCTTGCCTTGCTTATCAGCAAACGGATAAAACCAGTAGTAATCTCACCAATATTGCCTTTAGCTACAGCCTCAACAATCTTCTGCTTTTTGTCTGCCTTAATAATAGGGCTACGCAGCAAACTCACAAAATCGCTGTTAGATTTACATACAGCCTGCAACCACTGAATATCTGCAAACACCTGATCCAACTGTCCTTTTTCTACCGCAATATCCAGTAGTGCTTTTGCGTATCTATGTGCTAACCGGGGATTCAGCATTTTATAATTACAATTTAATATTTCAGATTAATATTCTTACTACCCTGCTAACCGATCTAAAATCGACTAGTTCAATTTAACACTGTCAACCAAACTGTTGATATGTGCTTCCTGTTTGTTAGCCCCGCTCAATTCCTGTTTCAGAATTTTCTCGCTTACTTCTACAACCAGCTTGCCCACTTCATTTTTCACTTCGGTTAAAGCAGCCATTTTCTGAGCATTAATAGCCTGCTGAGCATCAGCAATAATTTTGGATGCTTCCGTTTTAGCCTGCTCTTTCGCTTCGTTAATGATCTTATCCTTTGTCTCGCGTGCTTCTTTCAATAAAGCGGCTCTTTCTTCACGCGCTTTAGCTAATAAAGCTTCGTTCTCATTTTGCAACTGGGCCATTTCTGCTTTTACTTTTTCAGCAGAAGCAATAGCGCCGGCAATATTTTGCTCACGCTCGTTTAAAGATTTTAAAATAGGTTTCCAGGCAAACTTTTTCAGTATCAGGAATACCACTAAGAAGGCTACAAGTGCCCATACAAAATAACCGAGGTCTGGAGTAACTAATCCCATTGTTTTATAAAGTTGATAAGTTATAAGTTGACAAGTTAACAGGGCGCACCTGTAAACCTTTCAACTTTTAAACATGTAAACTAATAGTTGATATGATATATAGCAGTATCACGATCTTTAGATCAAAATACTGATATCGACATAATAAAGAACTAAATTAATACTGCACCCGCCGCCCTTTGCTTTAGATGCAGTAAAATTTTTGATGAAGCTATTACTTCAATACAGCCAATAAGCCTGCGATTACCGCAAACAGGGCAACACCCTCGATAAAGGCTGCAGTTAAGATCATAGCACCACGAATGTCGTTTGCAGCTTCTGGCTGACGAGCGATACCTTCGGTAGCACCTTTACCGATTTGGCCAATACCCAAACCAGCACCAATTGCTGCTAAACCAGCGCCAATAGCTCCACCTACGTGAGACCAGCTACCAGTTACTTCCAACAAAGTGTTTAATAAATCCATGATTGTGATTTTATATATAATTAAAAATAGAAAACAAATTAATGATGCGGATGCACATCTTCTTCGTAATGATGATCACCAATAGCACCACCAATAAACACAGCAGTAAGATTGGTGAAAATATACGCCTGGATAAATGCAACCAGTATCTCAATTACGTAAATAAATACGGCAAACGCTATAGAAACAGGTGAGAATGCATATCCTGCTCCTTTACTCATTTCTCCGAAGATGAATATCAGGCTGATAAAGCTCAGGATAATAATGTGTCCCGCAGTCATGTTCGCAAATAAACGCACAATCAACGCGAAAGGCTTTGTAAATACACCTAGCAACTCCACTGGGATCATCAGGATTTTTACCGGAAGAGGTACGCCGGGGAACCAAAATACGTGCTCCCAATAATGCTTATTGGTGCTGAACAGAATGACAAAGAAAGATATAATACCCATAACTGCTGTGAAAGCAATGTTACCGGTAACGTTGGCGGCACCAGGCAGTAACCCAAAAATGTTATTAATTAAAATAAAGAAAAATACAGTTAACAGGTAAGGCAGGTACTTCTTGTATTTAGGACCCAGGTTGGGTTTGGCAATATCATCACGTACAAAAGTAATAACCGGCTCTACTGCATTCTGAAAACCCTTGGGAGCCGATGTTACACCCTGACCTTTCAGGTATTTTTTAGCCAGCGACGTTAAGATCAATACTAAAACGATCAGAGCCAATAACATTTGTGATACGTTCTTAGTAATAGAGAAGTCGAAAACCTTTACAGACTCATCTACATTACCATTAGCGTCAACAGGTACTACTTTATCATGCTCCAGCTTGTAGCCATTATACACTTCATGTCCGTGGTGGAATTTGGAAGACATAAAAGCCGAAAAACCTCTTTGCGGAGAATATACCAAAACCGGTAAAGGTAAAGTAGCGTGAAACTCGGTACCATCACTCTTTTTAAAATTAAAGAAGTGAAACTCATGCGAGTCAGCAATGTGATGCAGGATAGCTTCGCCCGGGTTAAAAGCCGATTCTGTAGCTGCCCCATGTTCGCCAGCCTCATGCTGTTCTGCCGGGGCAGATTCGTGCCCTTCTTCATGCTGCGCAAAAGCAGATTGTCCTGCAAAGACTAAAAATAGGCTGAAAGCCGCTACTATAAAGGATTTGAAGCCGTTAGAACCCATAATTCGCTGAAATTTGGCGCAAAGATAAGGGGAGTATGGGAAAATTGGCAGGTTTGAGGATTGAAAAGTTAATAAATGATCAATTTTAGAGGCTATGAATTACCATCTCCCTCTTCCTGAATTCTTTTTATTTTTTCACGATAACCCTTTATTAAGAATTACCCTACAGTTTTGGCTCCGGATAACATTTTACCTATTCGTATCAGCCGGCAAAGGGTCTGTAAGCGTTCCATATCTGACTTTTGCAGTCGCTTCTTTATGTTGTAATGTTCAGCTTCTTCTTGTGAAGAGAAACACTTCATGAACGGCACCTCGGGCTCGTTTACCACCGAAGACAAATCCTCTTCTTCCGTTATCTCATATTTTTTTCCGCTCTGGCCATCTTACTTGCAATTTACTCAATTTCCCTGGCAGTTCTCAAACTGCTTACTTTACCCTTTCAGGATTTTTCTTAATGAAGTCATCCCAACCTTTGAAACTACCGGAAGAAGGAATAGGCGATAAGATCTGGTAATGATGGCACACCGCTACTGCCAGCGCATCGGTTGCATCAAAATATTGTGGCAATTCCTTGATATTCATAGTTTGCTGCAGCATTTTCCATACCTGCTCCTTCTCTGCATTACCATTACCGGTTACCGCCAGCTTTACTTTCTTAGGAGAATACTCTGTTATGGGTAGATCATAATGCATTGCTGCTGCAATAGCTACCCCCTGCGCACGACCCAGTTTTAACATACTTTGTACGTTTTTTCCGAAAAATGGCGCTTCAATAGCAAACTCTGTCGGTCGGTAGGTCTTAATAAGTTCTGTTACTTTTTGGTGGATGAGGTTCAACCTTTCGTAGTTGCTCTTTTTTGCCGGCAGTTTTAACGCGTGCATTTCCAGCAACTGTATTTTTTGCCGCTGACAAGCGATGATCCCATAACCCATAATGATGGTTCCAGGATCAATACCCAATATTATTTTGGAAGATTCTTGCAAACAGATATTATTTTTACCTTCTTGTGAAGGTGAACAAAAATATTAAAATATTCATCAATTACTTTTTGGGGCCGGTGCTCTTTATTTGGCTGGCCTGGTCTATTTATAATCAGATCGGCAGTCAGAAAGGCCTCGAAGCGTCCCTTTCCCGTATTAAATCATCGCTGGCCAGCACCAATATCCTCTTCCTTTTAATAACAGTAGTCCTAATGATAGTTAATTGGGGACTGGAAGCCTATAAGTGGATGCTTGCGGTAAAGAGGGTTCAACATATTAGTTTCGGAAGGGCGTTTAAAGCCATTCTTTCCGGCATATCCTTTTCTATCAGTACACCCAACAGTATTGGGGAATATTTTGGGCGGGTGCTCTATATGAGCGAAGGGAACCGCATCAAAGCAATTTCTTTGACCGTTGTTGCGAATATGAGCCAGCTCATCGTCACATTTGCAATGGGCCTGGCCGCATTACTATTTATAAAGCAGGATCTGGTACTCGCAGGCATTGCTACACAGGCATTTATCAATGCTTTTGTATGGGTTTCGGCCATTATTATTGTTACACTACTGTTATTTTATTTCCGGCTGCCCTGGCTAATAAAAATTATTGATAAATTGCCGCAGGTCAGTAAATTTTCGTGGGCCATTGAGGCTATTGAGCATATCAATGCAACGTTGCTTGTAAAGTTCTTGTCTTTGTCTGTGATACGGTTTTCAGTGTTTAGCCTGCAGTATTTTTTACTGTTTCAGCTGTTCGATGTAAATGTAACTGTATTTCAAAGCTGGATGGGAATAAGTGTGATGTTTTTAGTGATGGCAATAATACCCACTATTGCACTTTTTACTGACCTGGGCTTAAAAAACGAATTAAGCATCCAGCTTATGGGATTATTTACAACCAACCATTTGGGCGTAAGCTTAACTTCGTTAAGTATATGGTTAATAAACCTGGTATTTCCGGCCCTGATCGGGAGCTTGCTGATACTGGGGATTAAGAATATTTTTAAAAATAGAAATGAAAGCACTTAAATTATCTGTACTCTCTCTTTTTGCTATTGCCGCAATGGCTAATACCAGGCTGCCGGCTGTGAAAGAAAACGAATCTGTACAAAAATGCGGGATTACCAATACTGCTTTTAAAGCCGGGGAAAAAGTGGGCTTTGTTGTTTATTACACAGCAGCCAAACTGATTAATGTTACCGCCGGAGCAGGATCTTTCACAACCACACTGGAAAAATTAAACGGTAAAAATGTATATCATGTAGTGGGCGAAGGACATACTTTGCCTTCCTACGAGTGGGCTTACAAAGCAAAGGACACTTATGAAACTTATATGGATGCCGAAAGTTTGCTCCCTCTAAAATTTGTAAGAAACATAGACGAAGGCGGCTATAAAAAATACCAGAACGTCAATTTTAATCGTGCAGCCAATACCGCTATCAGCAGCGAAGGCGTTTTTAAAATGCCTGCTTGTGCACATGACGTGGTAAGCGCTGTTTTTTATGCCAGAAATATCAATTTTAACGGCTTAAAAGTGAACGACAGAATACCTTTTAATGTTTTCCTGGACAACGAAGTGCATTCGATGTATGTACGTTACCTCGGAAAAGAAGTGGTAAGTACCAAATACGGCAAGTTTAATACTATCAAATTCAAACCTTTAACTATAAAAGGAACCATTTTTGAAGGTGGTGAACAAATGACGGTTTGGGTAACGGACGATGCCAATCACGTACCCGTTAGAATTGAAAGCCCGATTATAGTAGGTAAGGTAAGAATTGATATGACCAGCTTTGAAAACCTGCGTAACCCTATGACCGCTTTGATCAAAAAGAATTAAGTATAACAACCTCATTTTAAATGTAAAAAGATCCTTTCAGGGATCTTTTTTATTGCCGTCTGCAATGAAAAAAGCCAGGAAACTCTGAAATCTCCCGGCTGATATATTTATTCCCAAAAGTAATACTACTAATATGCTCTTGCAAAAAGTACGCGTCGCTTAGAAGGCTTACCACTCAATACACAAACACCCTCTTCAACTCCCATTTCATCGATAGGGATACAGCGAATAGTAGCTTTTGTTTTTTCTTTGATCTCGTTTTCCGTTTCAGCGGTACCATCCCAATGAGCCAAAATAAAACCGCCTTTGTTATCTAAGAGCTGTACAAATTCCTCCCAGGAGTCGGCTTTGGTAATGTGTTCATCCCGGTAGGTTTTCGCCTTTTTAAACATGTTGTTCTGGATATCCAGTAATAATCCGTCAATGTACTGGCTGATTCCATCGGCATGAATCAACTCTTTGGCTTTCGTATCCCTGCGGGCAATTTCTATCTGGTTGTTTGCCAGGTCTCGCGCGCCCAGGGTTACACGAACCGGAACACCTTTCAGCTCATATTCCGCAAATTTCCAGCCCGGCCTGTTATTATCATTATCATCATATTTAGCCCTTATGCCCATGGTTTTAAGGTCAGCTAGTATCTCTGTAGCCCTGGCGTCAATTAACGCCTTTTGCTCTTCTCCTTTATAAATAGGTACAATTACTACCTGTAATGGAGCAATTTTCGGAGGTAAGATCAAACCTTCGTCGTCGCTATGCGCCATCACCAATGCGCCTACTAGCCTCGTGCTAACACCCCAGCTGGTAGCCCAAACATACTCCTGCTTATTCTCTTTCGTAAGGTATTGAACATCAAAAGCTTTTGCAAAATTTTGCCCCAAAAAATGCGAGGTACCAGCCTGTAGTGCTTTACCATCCTGCATCAGCGCTTCAATACAATAGGTATCAACGGCGCCCGCAAAGCGTTCACTTTCTGTTTTCACCCCTTTTATTACCGGAACGGCCATAAACTCTTCTACAAACTCCGCATACACATCCAACATTTTTTTGCTTCAATCTCTGCCTCTTCCTGCGTTGCGTGCGCAGTATGACCTTCCTGCCACAAAAATTCAGCGGTACGCAAAAACAGGCGGGTGCGCATCTCCCATCTAACCACATTCGCCCATTGATTTACCAAAATGGGTAAATCGCGGTAAGACTGTATCCAGTCTTTATAAGTATTCCAGATAATTGTTTCACTCGTAGGCCGAACGATCAGTTCCTCTTCCAACTTTGCTTCAGGATCCACCACTACCCCTTTTCCATCCGGGTCATTTTTAAGGCGATAGTGCGTAACCACCGCACACTCTTTTGCAAAACCTTCTACGTGAGCCGCCTCTTTGCTTAAGAAGCTTTTAGGTATAAAAAGCGGGAAATAAGCGTTCACATGTCCCGTGTCTTTAAACATTTTATCCAGCGCATCACGCATATTTTCCCAAAGGGCAAAACCATAGGGTTTTATCACCATACAACCTCTTACAGCAGAATAATCAGCCAGTCCGCCTTTTAGTACCAGGTCATTGTACCATTGTGAGTAGTCCTGTTGTCTTGATGTAATTTCTTTACTCATAATTTTGTTATGTTTTAAAACCCGCTAATAATAAGCCGTTTATCCATATTCCTGTTCCTTAAAATATCTTTTCACCCTTCATTTTCACCACTATTTCGCCAACCAACCTTTTTTAACAAAAAATGTTGTGAATTAAAAGCAAATTGTGCATCCTTTTATCACGTTTCAGCGTCACAACAATTAGGGGATAATGTGTTATTTTTACAAATTGCTATTTTAGGGATCGCAAATGTAAATTTTAAGCCCAACTAAAACAATTATTAAATATATATAAATGGCCAAAATGAAAATAAAATCTACAACCCTACTGTTTCTCGTAGGTATAATGGTGGCGCTAGCCAGCTGTTCTACTGCCTACCGAACCGGGCAAACACCTGACGACGTGTATAGTTCGCCCGCTCCTACCCAGGAAGAGTATGCAAAAATTAAAAAAACCGATGAAAGAAGGTATCGTACTTATGATGATGCAGACGAGGAGTATGAAGACTATGACGACCGCTACCTGCGGATGAAAGTGCGCAACCGTAACCGTTGGAATGATCTGAATGACTGGTACTATGGCGACCGCTATAATTTCAGCTATTATAATAATTGGGCTTATTGGAATGACCCCTGGTATTGGAATAACCCATGGAGCCCCGTTAGCTACTGGAATATGTGGTATAACCCCTGGTACTCCGGCTGGGGCTGGGGTGGTGGATTTGGCTGGGGCGGCGGCTGGGGTGGCTGGGGCTGGAATAGTCCCTGGTATGCTGGCTGGGGCGGTGGATTTGGTTGGGGCGGCGGCTGGGGCGGCTGGTACGACCCCTGGTACAATGGCTGGTATGGATCCGGCTGGGGCTGGGGCGGCGGCTGGTATGGCGGTGGTGTAGCCATAGGCCGGAGGGCTGATTATGGTCCGAGAACCAATAGCAACCTGGGTAGCTATGGAGGGCGTGGAAATATGAGCGTTGGTACTGGCGGTAGCGGACGAACTACACCCGGATATATTAATCCAACCGGTGGCACTTACAGAAGCACTTATGGTGTAAGAAGCAATGCCAGCGTAAGTACCAATACCAGCAACTCAGGTTCTTATGGCCGTTCGGCTAATACAGGAAGCTATAATCGTTCTTACAACCAGGGACAAACCTATAGCCGGGATACCTACTCACCACCATCCAGGAGTAATGATAGTCGTCCAAGCTATTCGCAACCTTCTTCATCACCGTCTTATTCTGCTCCATCAAGCAGCGGTAGTTCTGGCGGTGGCGGCGGAGGTGGAAGCACTGGCGGCGGCGGCGGAAGCGGCAGAAGATTTTAGTATAGCCGCTTAAGTGTGTGTTGATTATTATTACTACTTTAAACCTATTAAATTTTATACATGAAAAAGTTTTTCTGGCTGTAATGCTGGTATCTGCATATAGCGTTTCCCAGGCACAAACACCAGAGGATGCCTTAAGGTATTCCTGGTTACAAGCTTCCGGTACTGCGCGTTCTCAGGCTATAGGTAATGCGAATGGTGCTATAGGTGGAGAGATTTCAACTATTTTCTCCAACCCCGCTAACATCGGGTTTTATAAAACCGGAGACTTTGTTATATCCGGCGGTGGTAACTTTTTAAACAACAGCAGTACTTACCTAGGAGTATCTCAAAAAGAAAATAAAGGCTCGGGCTTCCTTGGAACAACAGGTTTTGTCTTGGGTAAACCTTCCTATGGCGGAGGCTCACTTAAAAGCTCAGCCTTTGGAATTGCCATCAACAGATTAGCTGATTTTAATAATCGTGTTGTTTATTCCAATAAAGGTGGCCAGCTAAGCCGTACTTCTATGGCCGACTATTTTATAGACGACATCGTTGCCAACAATGGAACAAATGAATATGGTTCAGACCTTGCAGTTAAGTCGGGGTGGATTAAGGAAACTCCCAATGGCGGTAACATAGACCTTTCGTCCACCGCTGTAGATCTGGCAAGAGCAAGTGGTTTGGAACAAAGACAGGTGATTACTACTAATGGTGGTATTACTGAATTAGCTATTGCGGGTGCTGCCAACTTAAATGACAGGGTTTACCTGGGTGGTACTATTGGTATTCCGATGCTGAGATATGGTGCTACCAGGCAATATACAGAGCAGGACCCCGGAACAACCGCAACGGTTTTGATGCAGCATGGTTTGATGACGATCTCATCACAAAAGGTGTTGGTATTAACGTAAAGGCTGGTGTTGTTTTTAAAGCAACTGAGAATTTAAGATTGGGTTTTGCAGCGCACTCCCCTACTTTTTATTCTTTAAGTGATAGCTATATAGCTACAGCTGGTGCTAATCTGGATGATATTGACAAACAAAATACCAGCAACGAGTTGATTTATGATTATAACCTGAATACGCCTTACAAATTCATGGGTAGCTTTTCATTGCTGTTTGGTAATGTGAACGATGTAAGCAGCCAGAAGGGTTTTGTATCGGGTGATGTGGAGTATGTAAATTATATGGCATCTAACTTCCGCACAACAAGAGACGATCGGGGCGCCAATAATGACTATTTCACGCCTTTAAATAATGCTATAGATAATGCTTATAAAGGTGCCGTTAACGCGAGACTGGGTGCTGAACTGAAATTCAATACCATTGCTGTTCGTTTTGGTGGTGCTTATTATGGTAACCCTTACAAAAATATTGCAGGCGAAAAAGGCGAATTGCTGCAGGGTACCGGTGGTTTAGGATACCGTAACAGAGGGTTCTTCATCGACCTGGGTTATGTACACAGCTTCGGAAAAGATGTATTGTTCCCTTATCGCTTAACTACCAATGATTTTTTCCCGGCACAAATTAAAAACAACAACTCAAGAGTATTGTTGACCTTGGGCTTCAAAATTTAGGCAATCAAACATTTATATATCAACAAAATCCCCCGTTCAAAATGATTGACGGGGATTTTTCTATACATTATGTACAATCAGACTAAGCCAGAGTAGCTGTTGAAGTAATTTTTGTATTCAACAATTTGCTGATCGGGCAGTTTTCTTCAGCATTTTTTACTGCGGCCTGAAACTGCGCATCATCAATTCCTGGAATTGTTGCAGTAATGTCTAAATGACTTCCCACAATAGCGCCGTCCTGGAAATCGATCGTGCATTTAGTGTCGATATTATCGGCGGTAAATCCGGCTTCGTTCAATACAAAACTCAGCTTCATGGTAAAGCAGCCTGAATGGGCCGCAGCCACCAGTTCTTCGGGATTTGTTCCCGGGTTTCCATCTTCAAAACGTGTTTTAAAAGAATATTGAGCGTTGTTCAATACGCCTGATTGGGTAGAATTGGTTCCTTTACCCTCTTTACCTGATCCTTGCCAATTGGCAGTTGCGAAGCGTTTCATTTGTTGTTATTTTATTATTTTATGATGTTTAGAGACAATTGCGTTTTATAAGCAAGAATTATTCCTCTTAATCAAAAGAAGAAATATCGCTCACTTCAATATCCGGATCCCGGTCTTCAGGCTCCACAAATTCAAGAATAAAATTATTCATCCCTTCTCCAATCATGATCTTCAGAAAGTTTTGCTGTACCAATTCGAGTACCGAAAGAAACATAAAAATGGCCTGAACACGATTTTCTGCTACCGCAAATAGCTTCTCAAACGACACATTTTTCTCCCTCTGAGCTAAATTGATAACCTGTCCGCGGCTGGTTTCCATAGTATAGCTATATTGAACCACCGTGTGCACCGGCGTGTTAACCCGATCGCTATACTTCTGCATAGCCTTTTCAAAGGCTTTCATAAGTTTAAATAAAGACAGTGCTTGTATTTCGGTCCCCTCTCCTGCTTCTTCGCCCACATGCGAAAGCTCTTTTTGAATGTTTCCTCTTTTAATCATCAACATTCTAAGGGCTTCCTTCTCCGCCATTAAAGCTGCCGCCTCTTTAAATTTCTTATACTCCAGTAATTTACTTACTAATTCTTCGCGCGGATCAATTTCATTTCCCTGTGCATCCAGCTCCTTACGTGGTATCAGCATTTTTGCTTTAATACGCATTAATGTAGATACAAACAGAATAAACTCACTGGACAACTCAATATTCAATGCATCCTGGTTGTGGATATAGTCGAGAAAATCATTGGTTATCTGAGTAATGGGAATATTATAGATATCCAGCTCGTCACGCTCAATAAAGAACAGTAAAAGGTCGAAAGGACCTTCGAATTGAGAAAGCTTTATTTGGTAGGTGGAATTTGTCACTGTGTCTTTTTATTGGGGAATAATAAAGTCCTGCCGTAAAAGCAGGACTTCACGAAATTAATATTTTAAACTGCCAATTAAGGCCTTTTTTCAATTCGTCCCGGATTTCTATTAACAGCTGATCTGTTGAAGAGGGACCCGCAGGTGCTGCGGCCTGCTCTTTGCGTTTAAAGCTATTAACCGCCTTTACAATCAAAAACAGTGCAAACGCGATTATGATAAAGGATATGATCTGGGACAGGAAGTTCCCATATTTAATGGCAGTTCCCGGAAATGTCAACTCACTGAGATTCTTTAAATTGGCCTTCTCCAATGCCGGTGTCAATATAGCCGAGTAATAATGTCCTCAACCAATGAAGTAACAATTTTGCCGAATGCACCTCCAATTACCACCGCTACAGCGAGGTCTACAACATTACCTTTAACGGCAAAATCTCTAAATTCTTTTAAAAATCCCATAGTTAAAATTTTGATTTACATAAACAAATTTAGCGCCACCTTCCAGTGCTTTTGCTTCCCTTTAGTTTTTCGGTGGCAAAACAGGATATTTCATCTTCAGCTTTTCCAAATGCTCTTTTAAAGCTTTTGCCAGGCAATACTCCTTATACCAATTCTGATCTGCAGGTATAATCTGCCATTGGGGCTGGCTACAATTTACAAAACATTCCTTATAGTATTTGTAATATTGATCTCTCAGGGCCGCTTCCTTAAAATCGTTCTCATTATACTTCCACATTTTGGCTGGGTTACTCATTCTTTCTTTCAATCTTTCAGCCTGTTCTTCGGCAGAAACATGCAGGTAGAACTTTAAAATGTGGGTACCACCATGCTCTTGTAACAGTTTTTCGAAGTTGTTGATGGCATCAAAACGTTGTCTGGCCAATTTATCGTTGCACCAGCCATGTACACGGGTTACCAATACATCTTCATAGTGAGAACGATTAAAAACCTTTATATGACCTTTCGCGGGTACATTTTTATGAATACGCCACAAAAAATCGTGGGCCAGCTCTTCCTCAGTAGGAACTTTAAATGATGTTACCTGCACGCCCTGCGGATTCATGCGACCGAACACATTTTTAATAGCTCCGTCTTTACCGCTGGCATCCATTCCCTGCAATATAATGAGTACGGCGTGTTTGCCCCCGGCATATAACAGGTTTTGGAGTTCATCCAGCTCCTCCAAAATTAACTGGGTTTCTTTTTTACAATCTTCTTTTTTAAAATGTTCCGGAGCCCTGGTACTAATTTCGGAAAGATTGTAATTGCTCATTGTTGGCACTTTATTAAATGGACATGATTTCTTTTTCTTTTGCAACTAAATGCTTTTCAACGAAAGCTATATAACTATCTGTAAGTTGCTGCACACTGGCTTCGGCATCTTTTGATGCATCTTCGCTCAGTCCATCTTTTTGTAATTTTTTAATCGCTTCTATAGCGTCTCTCCTGCCGCTTCTCACCCCTACTTTTGAGTTTTCGCCTTCTCCCTGGCTCCTTTTCACCAGCTCTTTTCTTCTCTCTTCCGTTAATGGGGGCAAAAACAAGCGAATATTTATACCGTCATTCTGGGGATTGATACCAATATTTGCCGCAATGATGGCTCTTTCTATAGGTTGCAGCATATTTTTTCCCAGGGCTGAATGTTGAGTGTACGGGCATCCATTACGGTAATATTTCCTACCTGACCAATAGGTACAGATGATCCATAATAATCAACCATGATGCCGTCAACTATCTGTGGGGTGGCTTTGCCTGCGCGAATTTTCACTAATTCAGCTTCCAAATGCGAAATGGCTTTTTTCATACTCTCTTCCGCGGCGGCTACAATCTTATCAATTTGATCTTGCATATATTATATTTTGAAGTGTGGCAAAGCTAACAAAATGCAATAAATTTAAGACACCCGCGGAACAGAATAATTAACCTTGTACTTTTTCGATAGGAATATGCTGTTTGGTAGAAAGATCAATGACTTTTGAGTTAGCTTTTTTAGCCTTCAAACTGGAAATGATCTGGCGTTGAAGAACCAGTTTTCTGCGAGGTAATGTAATATACAAAACACCCATAGTTAAAAAGGTTAAAGCAAAAACTGACGTCATAAGTACCATATTACCCATAGACCGGCCAAAATATACCGCTCCAATAATGATAATATTGGCAGATACACAAACCAGTACGATGGACGAGTGATTTAGGCCTTTATCTAATAATATATGATGTATATGATTTCGATCGGGTGAAAAAGGAGAACGCCCTTTTAATATTCTTATGGCAAAAACCCTGATGGTATCCGCCAACGGTATCAGCAAAATAGATACGCCAATTGCGGCGGCAGAGGTAATGGGCAAAACAGCCGAAGGGTTTGACGCTACAGAAACGAATTTTAGTACAAGGATCGAGGCAACCATTCCAATTAGTAATGAACCCGAGTCACCCATAAAAATCTTAGCCGGATGAAAATTAAAAATAAGAAATGCTAATAGAGCTGCCGATAAAGAAAAAGAGAATATGGCGTAAGCCGGTAACCCACCCAGGTAAAAATAAGTTCCTAACAGCAAAGTAACCATCAGGCCCAAACCGCCGGCCAGGCCGTCAATTCCATCGATAAGATTAAAAGCATTTACCAGCAATACTATAACAATATAAGTAAGCGGAATACCATACATAGGTTCCAGCGTTTCTATTCCAAGGATGCCAAATAAGCTGTCAATCCGAATTCCACCTAGGTGAATTATGATGGCCGCTGCAATTATCTGTACAATAAATTTCTTGAATGCAGATAACGCTATGATATCGTCTTTCAGGCCAATAAAGAACATAATAAAAAGAGCCGCAAAGAAATACTGGAACTCCGGATTCTCCTGAAACGAAATATTAAGCAGCGACGAAAAAGTAAGCGCAATGAAAACCCCCACACCGCCTAAAGAGGCGATTGTATGCTTGTGAAGCTTACGCTCATCCGGAATATCAAACAATTTTTTCTTGTCTGCGATCAGAATGATCACAGGAATTGCTAAAAATGCAACTATAAACGAAATTATAGCTGTTATTAATATTTGGAGCATTCGATAAGGATTAAGGTGGCACAAAAGTAGCCATTCTCCGGTTAAAAACAATTTTTGGCCATTTTTTATATTATTGCGGCCTAAACAATATTTCAGGCTTTTATAAAAAAACTGCATTTTTGCACCTCATCAAAAACTGAAACGATGGCAACTTTGCAGGAAACAGCTTCTCAGGTGAGAAGAGATATAGTTAGAATGGTACACGGTTCTCAGAGTGGTCACCCGGGCGGCTCTCTTGGTTGTGCCGATTTTTTAACAGCACTTTATTTCAAAGTGATGGAGCACGATCCATCTTTTTAATATGGAAGGCAAAAATGAAAATCTTTTCTTCCTTTCCAATGGTCACATATCTCCTGTATTTTACTCAGTATTAGCACGTTCAGGATACTTTGATGCAAAAGAGCTGTCTACTTTCCGTAAAATCAACAGCCGTCTTCAGGGTCACCCTGCTACGCATGAGCATTTACCAGGCATAAGAGTTGCCAGCGGATCGTTAGGCCAGGGATTAAGCGTTGCAATAGGTGCAGCTTTAGCCAAAAAATTGAACAATGACGATAAATTAGTTTACTCTTTGCATGGAGACGGAGAGTTGAACGAAGGCCAGATATGGGAGGCTGTAATGTTTGCAGCTCACCATAAGGTGGACAACCTGGTGGCTACAGTAGACTGGAATGGTCAGCAAATTGACGGCCCTACTGAAAAAGTGTTGAATATGGGCAACCTGCACGAAAAATTTGAAGCATTCGGCTGGCATGTTTTGGAAATGCAAGGAAACGACATGGATGATGTGGTTGCAGTGCTGGATAAGGCAAAAGCAGCTTCAGGACAAGGCAAACCTATTGCTATTATGATGCATACCATAATGGGTAAGGGTGTAGATTTTATGGAAAACGACCACGGATGGCACGGTATTGCTCCTAATGATGAGCAATTAGCTAAGGCACTTGAGCAATTGCCCGAAACTTTAGGCGACTACTAAAAATTGTATACATTCTTTTAAAAACCGGTAACCAGTGTTACCGGTTTTTTTATTTCTTATAGAGTTACTGATATTGTATATAAAGTGGTATCGGCTTAAATTTGGTTAACTCAGCCGGCGTATAAATCCCTTTGGAGCCCTTTTTAAGATCATTTTTGTAAAAAATCTTAATCCCGGCAAACTGCACCGGTTGCTCGTAAATGTACCGACGCCAGGTACCGGCTTTCAATTCTTTTCCTCCCCAGCCATCCATGTCAATTACCACCTGCACTTCAGGTACTTTTTTAATCGATTTGTAATCGGCTACCATATCGCTCGTGAACCGATGCACTACCAGTATTTTAGGAGGCAATTTGTTCTCGCGTACAATCTTCGCCAGCAGATCGATGGTAAAATTGATATCATCGGCATTGAAGCTTCCTATTACACTTCCCGGCTTCTGGCCGCCTTTCATCGAAAATTCGGGATCAATACCCAGGTGGAAATTGGGCTGCTTAAAATACTTTTCAAATCTCGGGAGCTCTTCTTCCAAACTGCTCCACCCTACCTGAACATCGATAAAAGTAAGCGCTTTGATTTCTTTAGCCCAGCTAACAATAGTATCTATTTGTTTGAAAGGCATACGCAAACGATACTTCCCATCTGAGCCCGGCTCTCCCTGGGCTGTAACGGCTATATAATGTAATGCCGGTATCACGGGCGTTTCCGGATCTACTTTCTCCCACTTGCCAACCTCTTCCCTTAGCTTCTCCAGCATTTGCTTTTTAGGTAATTCCCCCAATATACCCATCCGGGTAGAGTACAGGTTACCATAATACGCTACGACCCGATTAAAAGGCAACAAAGCTCCCTTTAACGGATAAGGTCCTTTTGCAGGCCACTTGCCGGAGCTATCGCCATTAGCCATCCAGCGCATTTTTTTGTTGTACGCGGCAGTATCGATAGGGAGTACATGGTTATCTGCTGCGATAGAATCTGCGTTAGCGATGTTATTATGCTGCACCGCGTCTTCCTGTCTTTTTGTACTGTCTGCAATGCCTTCAACTTTATGATCGTTAGCGTCGGTTCCATTGCAAACTGCGGCAGCAAAACTTAAGGCGAGGGGTATAAAGGTACATTTCATTTATATGATTTAAAGGGATAAGATAGTTAAGCAACCGAACTGGTACTTTTTAGTAATCGCATCCGGTAAGCATTCATTGCAGTGGTTCCCAATTTTTTTATCAAACTATAGTTTGCAATAAGACCAACAGGAGCGCCAATAACGGGAAGTAATTGCGCCATTTTAGCCAGGTCTATGTAGTCTCTGTATTCCTGCTGAAACCTGCGCCACTCAAACTGGTTAATATCTGCTGGTAGCCCTGCCACCTGACGGTCCCAATCAACCAGTTTCTTGTAAACATTCCGGCTATGCTCCCTACTGGAAAATGATAATTCGAAGATATGCAGCAGATAAATACGTTCCTTATAATCGTCCAGATCGAATCCATAGCTCGCTGCTATTTCGTAGAGCAATTTTAGTTTTATAGCAATGAGTATCGGAAAATCAGCCAGGCCTAAAAAAAACCTCCCGCGCCGGTTACGCCACCTTCTAACGCAGCCGTACTTCTGTACAACTTTATTTTCTCTTTTACAACCAGCTCCCGCTCAAATAATGATGCAGCCTGAAGTGGCTTTGCCGTGGTATGTTTGGCGCCAAAAAGAACGCCTCTAATCATTTGTTTGATGACTGTAGTAATTCCGTTATGTACTTTCTCCGGTATAAAGGAGTTAATCTTATCCTGCGCCTTTTTGGACAATTTACCCAGCAGTCCGGGATTCTTCATCATTTTGTACTGCCACTGTCGCAGTTCATGGGATGCAAAAGCCTCATAATTATCCATGCTCTGGTATTCGCAAAAATTATACCTCGAACTTCTGTCAACAAAAAAACCGGCCAGAAGCATCTTCTGACCGGTGTAAATATACTGCTTTGCCATTTTACCAGAACCTAACGTAAATAGCTGTAATTAATAAAAGCGTAACTACAATAAGTATCAGTGTTCTTGGATCTACCTTGAACATACTTCTGTCTATTGCAAATGCTTTTGGATTGTTTTTCGGACCTGCCAGGCTAATGGCAATCATCACCAGAATGGTAATTACAAAAGACCAGCCCATATTGATCAGGAATGGAATTTCTGTAATGGTATGCACCACGCCTTTTTCCATTTTCTCGTAAGTAAAGGCGGTGTACATCCAGGTTTCCTTACCAAAGAGCTCAACCGCATAGCTGTTAAAGAATATGGCTAGTACAAAACCTAATACTACACCTACCAGCGCTGCAGTACCCGTTGTACGTTTCCAGAACATACCTAGCAGGAACATGGCAAATACGCCCGGGCTGATAAAACCGGTATATTTCTGAATAAAGGTAAATCCACCTTCACCGCCAATCCCCAATGCATCTGTCCAGGTAAACGCTAAAGCTACTAGCATGGAAACAATGATGGCCCATCTTCCGGTTCTTACCATTTGAATCTCTGTAGCGTCTGCCTTGATATATTTTTTATAAATATCCAAAGTGTAAATGGTTGAAATACTGTTTACTTTACCTGCTAAAGAAGCTACAATTGCAGCAGTTAAAGCAGCTACAGCCAACCCTTTTAAACCTACCGGTAAAAATCCGAGGATTGCCGAATAAGCACCATCTTTCACACCGTCAAAACCAGGCAACTGTCCTTTACTATGCAGTACATAAGCAGCAATACCTGGCAGCATTACGATAATGGGCATAAACAGTTTCAAGAAACCTGCAAATAAAATACCGGTACGTGCGGTTCTTAAATCAGCGCCTAATGCACGTTGTGTAATGTATTGGTTACATCCCCAATAGTTCAGGTTTACGATCCACTGACCGGCAAAATACATGGCCAAACCAGGTAATACTACATACTTCTGCACATCCAGGTTTTCCGGCATTGACAAAGTGGTAGTAGTTACCGTAGGCTTATCCAGCATCAGTTTAAAGTGTCCCGGAGCTTCATTCATTAGTGATTTAAATCCGGCTATAGCACTTCCTACAGCCGCACCATTGATTCGTTGATCTACGATCTGAAGCGCCATATAAACGGTAGCAAAGCCACCTATGATTAAAACAGCTACCTGTATAACATCGGTATAACCGATTACCTTCATACCTCCTAAGCCAATCAGCAATGCCATTATTAACAATACGATCATAATAACATGCAGGTACCCGCCACCCAATAAGGTGTCGATAGCCAATGCACCCAGGTAAAGTATGGAAGTAAGGTTAACAATTACATACAAAAACAGCCAGAATACGGCCATTATGAGCGAAACAGACTTATTATACCGTGTTTCCAGAAACTGCGGCATCGTATAAATCTTATTCTTTAAATAAATAGGAATAAACCAAACGGCTACGATAATAAGCGCTACCGCCGCAATCCACTCATAAGCGGCAACAGCTACCCCTACAAAGAAACCTTCTCCACTCATCCCGATAAACTGCTCGGCAGAAATATTGGAAGCGATGAGAGAGGCTCCGATAGCCCACCAGGTTAACGAGCCTTCTGCAAGAAAATAATCATGCGATGCCGAAACAGTCGCTTTTTCTTACGCATATAAACCCAATAACCATAGGATGAAACAAGGACAAAATAGGTAAAAAACACTATGTAGTCCAGCGTACCTAAATTATTACTCATAATGACAGCAATTAAAATTTTTTTAAAAAGTTTGCTAATATAATCAATAAAACAATCGAAAAACGCAATTTTTTTTAAGCTTTATTCAACTGATAATATACATCGCTCCAGCGCAATTCATTCTTAAAATTATAGAGTTCTGTGTTTTTACTGATTAAAGTAAACTCAATACCCGCCATATCAGCAAAATCTTCCAAATGCTCGGATGTCAGGTTCTGAGAGTATCCGGTATGGTGAGCACCACCCGCCAAAATCCATGCAGCACAACCGGTATTCATATCAGGGTAAGGTTTCCAAAGCACGCGTGCAACCGGCAATTTAGGCAGATCGTTCTGCGGTTCTACCGCTTCTACCTCGTTTACCAATAAACGGAAACGGTTGCCCATATCTACCACGGAAGCATTTAAAGCAGGACCACCAGGTGCATTAAACACCAGGCGTACAGGGTCTTCTTTACCACCAATGCCTAAAGCATGTATTTCAACATTTGCTTTTCCGCTGGCAATGCTTGGACATATCTCCAGCATATGGGAACCCAAAACCAAAGAATTGTTAGGGTCGAAATGATAGGTATAGTCCTCCATAAATGAGTTACCGCCGGGTAAGCCGGCCCCCATTACTTTCATGGCACGTACGAGGGCAGCTGTTTTCCAATCGCCTTCACCCGCAAAACCGTAACCGCGGGCCATCATTCTCTGGGAGCCAATGCCAGGCAATTGTTTCATGCCATACAAGTCTTCAAATGTATCGCTATACCCTTTAAAGTTGCCTTCTTCGAGGAAGCGCTGCAGTCCCAGCTCAATCCTTGCCGCATCTACCAGCGACTGGTATTGAGGGCCTCTCGCATGCAGACTTTCCATTACATTATAAGTCTCATGATATTCTGCGATCAGATCTTCTACCTGTTTATCCGTTACATCATTGATCACTTTCACGAGGTCGCCAATACCATGCGTGTTCACGCTGTAACCAAAACGCAATTCAGCTTCTACTTTATCGCCGTCAGTTACTGCAACATAACGCATATTGTCGCCAAAACGCACAAAGCGGGCGCCCTGCCAGTCGTTCCAGCCTGCTGCTGCACGTGTCCACACCGCAATACGCTCAATAGCGTTATCATCACGCCAATGCCCTACCACTACTTTTCTTCTTTTACGCATGCGGCTTACCATGAAACCAAATTCCCTGTCGCCATGTGCCGACTGGTTGGTATTCATAAAGTCCATATCGATAGAGCCCCATGGAATATCCCGATTATATTGGGTATGGAAATGCAATAATGGCTTGTGTAAGATCTTCAGACCATTGATCCACATTTTAGCAGGTGAAAAAGTGTGCATCCAGGTAATGACACCGATACAATTGGCATCGTGATTAGCGTCAGCACAGAAATTATAGATTTCCTCAGTTGACTTCAAGGTACCTTTGTAAATAACAGTAACCGGAATTGACGCATGCGCGTTAATAAAGTCTGCAATTTCTTTTGAGTGTTCAGCTACTTCAATCAATGTTTGCTCCCCGTAAAGATTCTGGCTACCCGTGGCAAACCAAACCTCTAACTTTTTCAGATCTGTCATGAAACTATTTTTTATTTTGTTATCAACTTATGAATATAACTCATCAACATTGCCCGCCCGGATGAAATCCGTTCGAACGGGCGTCGCACTCTTCAACTGTAGTGCAAGTGTCCTCTTTTAGATTACAGTTGGCTGTTGACAGATGGCAGTTACCTTAAACTCATTTTCACCTTCTCTCAACAATTTTTTAGAAAGGATAACAGCTATAATAATCCCGTCAGCTGTCATCCATTCACTGTCAACTACCCAGCCTGCCCGTAGTAACTATCCGGACCGTGTTTGCGCTCGTAATGCTTATTAATTAAAGCTTGTTTTAAGCGTGGCGCCTGTGGATTGATCTGCTCAGTAAGTAAAGCCATTTTAGCTACCTGCTCTAAAACTGCGCTATTATGTACCGCTTTTGCAGCATTTTTGCCCCAGGTAAAAGGAGCATGATTGCCTACCAGCACCATCTCCACCTCTTTATAGTCCAGATTTTTTCTTTAAAACAATTAATGATCTGGAAGCCGGTCTCATACTCATAGTTTCCCTTGATCATTTCATCACTCATTGGTGGAGCACAGGGAATATCGACCGTGTTGTAATCAGCGTGGGTAGTGCCAAAAATAGGAATATCGCGCTGCGACTGTGCCCAGGCTGTAGCATAGGTAGAATGTGTATGTACGATTCCATTAATACCTTCCCACTGTTTATACAAAACTGCATGTGTTTTGGTATCAGACGAAGGGTTTAAAGTCCCTTCCACTGTATTACCATCAAAATCTACGATCACCATTTTCTCTGGCGAAAGGTCGCTGTACGCTACACCACTTGGCTTAATGGCAAAAAGTCCCTGGCTTCTGTCTGCTTCGCTTACGTTTCCGAAAGTAAATAATACCAGTCCTAATTGAGGTAATTGCATATTGGCTTCATAAGCCGCTTCACGTATATACTTGTAATTCATGAAATCTTAAATTGTATAGAAATGTCAATGGTCCATTGACTATGGACCATTGACTATTTTGTTTCTTCAATAAATTTTCCAAAAGCGTTGTACTGCTCCATGCGTTTAGCATAGTATACTACATTTTCAGGAATAGGGTGATATTCCACATCAAATCCCTGTCCCATGGCCTCCATGGCTTGTCCTACATTTTCATAAACACCCGCAACAGTTGCCGCAAACATAGCAGCACCCGTAGCACAGGTTTGCTCTGATTTGTGTATTTTGATGGGCATATTCATTACGTCTGCCATTACTTGCATGATATAAGGCGATTTTTTAGCAACTCCACCTACCCCAATCAGCCCCCTTACAGGAACACCTTCATCAATAAATCGATCTACAATGGCGCGGGCGCCAAAACAGCTGGCTTCCACCAGTGCTTTAAAAATAGCCGGGGCATCGCTACCCAGGTTTAATCCCTTAATAGCGCCTTTCAGCAGTTGGCTGGCATCGGGCGTGCGACGGCCATTCAGCCAGTCCACCGCTAATTCATCATCTTCATGCAGTGGTAATTTTGCCGCTGCTTCAGATAATTCTTTTATTATTTTAGATTCGATAGATTTTCTGAGTTCAGCATCTTCCACAAATTGTAAAGGCCATGCCAGCAGGTTTTTAAACCAGGCATAAATATCTCCAAAAGCACTTTGCCCTGCTTCTAATCCAATCATGGCAGGGATAACCGAACCCGGCACCTGTCCACAAATACCCCGAACCAATTTATCACCAAATTCTTCGGTAGGCACCACCAGCATATCGCAGGTAGAAGTGCCCATCACTTTGCTTAAATAATAAGGCTCTATTTGTCCGCCTACAGCGCCCATGTGCGCATCAAATGCCCCAATTCCTACAACCACATCTGTACCCAGACCCAGGCGTTCTGCCCATTCTGCGGATAAGTTACCTGCGGCCTCATCAGCCGCAAAGGTATCAGCAGGAAGCTTAGCGGTAAAGCCGTCCAGCAATGGATCAAGGGTTGCAAAAAAATCATTCGGAGGAAAGCCATTGAACTCTTTTGCCCAGAGGCCTTTATGACCAGCAGAGCAAACGCCTCTTTTAATATCTTTTACGTTAGTTCCTCCTGTCAGCAGAAACGGCAACCAATCACAATGCTCTACCCAGCTGGCAGTAGCGTTGCGTATCGCCTCATCTGCGCGAAATACATGCAGCAACTTAGCCCAAAACCATTCACTGGAGTAAATGCCACCCACATATTGTAAGTAATTGGTTTCGAATTTAGTGGCATGTGTATTTATTTCATCCGCCTCTTTTATAGAAGTATGATCCTTCCATAAAACAAACATCGCATTGGGATTTTCTGCAAATTGCGGATTCAAAGCCAATGGAGTACCCGTTTCGTCCACTGCCACAGGAGTAGAACCCGTTGTGTCAACAGAAAGACCTTTTATTTTTTGTGCTACATCAGGACCTGCTTTTTCCAGGCAATTCTTGACCGTAAACTCTAGCCCCTCTACATAATCGAGCGGGTGCTGCCGGAATTGATTAGCTCCAGCATTACAGTACAAACCTTTTTTCCAGCGCGGGTATTCAAAAACAGAGGAAGCAATTTCTGCTCCATTCCTGGCATTCAGGATCACCGATCTTACGGAATCTGACCCGTAATCGACACCTATCACATATACATCTTGAGACATGGCAGCTAAATAATTTCTGCTAAAATAAAGAAAAAACGAATAATAATTGTAATAGGTACAATTATTTTATACGTCTTGGAGCCACCCCTTCATTGGTTATTTGTACGGTTTTTATAAAGCCCTGAGCGTCAAATTCCATCTTATCAATACATACCACACGGGAGTTCCCGTCTTTCTCCGTAAGCGGGCGACGATGGTAAATAATATAGTACTCATCCTTCCCCGGTATTTGCAAAATAGAATGATGCCCCGCCCCTGTGGCAATAGCCGGGTTTTGCTGCAGAATTTTGTCTACTCTTTTAAACGGCCCCATGGGTGAATCTGCTATCGCGTAAGCTACACTATAATCGGGGCCTGTCCAGCCGCCTTCTGACCACATAAAATAGTATTTCCCGTTACGGATAAACATAAATGGCCCCTCCACGTATTTTTCAGGGGTTACTTCTTTGAAGATCGTACCATCAGCAAAAGGCTCAAAACCGGTAAAGTCTTTTTTAACTTGGCTACGTTGCAATGTCTCCACCCGCCATAATACATATAATACTGCCCATCCTTATCTTTAAAAACAAACTGATCGATGGGCTGTGCGCCATTGTGAAACTTATCTATCAACGGTTTGCCCAGGTAATCTTTATAAGGGCCTTCTGGTTTATTAGCCACGGCTACGCCAATACCGCCTTTTTCATTATCGCTCTGGATATCATTGGCGGCAAAAAACAGGTAGTATTTTTATCCTTTTCTACAATGGAAGGCGCCCACATGGCCCTCCAGGCCCATTTTATTGCAGCAGTATCCACTATCCGCTCATGTTTTTGCCAGTTTACCAGGTCTTTGGACGAGAACACATCCATGAAAACCTGCTTATTATAAGGTGCTGAATAAGTGGGAAATATCCAATATTTTTTTGAAAAAGTGCCACTTCGGGATCAGCATACCAGCCGGGAAAAACAGGATTGCCGGAACTGGGTTTCTGAGCATTGATATGGACCATCAAAAACAGGGAGATACAAAAAAGCAGGCTTCGTTTCATATTGAATTTAAAAATTATGGGATAAAAATAAATCAGATTTTAAGAAATATCCCTAAGATAGACAGATAACAGGCAGCAACTTGTTAAGATACTTTAAAGAGACAGCGCAGAACAGCAGAATTCCTTGGTATCAATTTTGTTTTAGCAACAGTCTAAAATGATGCACTTATGAAAGCGATATGGACAGGCGCAATAGGTTTCGGGCTGGTAAACATACCGGTTAAACTTTATTCGGCAACCGAAGAAAGCAGTTTGGATCTTGATATGCTCGATAAAAAGATCATAGTCATATCAGGTATAAACGGGTAAATGAGAAAAGCGGCAAAGAAGTAGCCTGGGAGAATATTGTAAAGGGCTATGACTATGACGGTAAATACATTGTGTTGGATGAGAAAGACTTTGAGAAAGCGATGCCCGAAAAAACCAAGATACTTTCAATCGATCATTTTGTAAAAGAAGACGAAATAGATAGCATTTATTTTGAAACCCCTTATTTCCTGGAACCTCAAAAAAACGGGGAGGCGCCATACGCATTATTGGCAGATGCCCTCAAAAAACAAAAATGGCCGGCGTCGGCACTTTTGTAATGCGTAACAAAGAAGTGTTGGGCATTTTAAGGCCTTATAACAATATTATAATCTTTCAAAGAATACGGTACGACCAGGAAATTCGAAAAACCAGTGATCTTACTATTCCCAAACGAGTTGTAAAGCCAGCCGAATTAAAAATGGCCGTAACCTTGATAGAGCAGCTTTCCGAAAAATTTGATATCTCGGCCTATAAAAATACTTATTCAGAAAAGTTAATGAAAGTGATTGAAGCCAAGGCCAAAGGCAAAAAAGTAGCCACTCCTAAATTAAGAGTGGCGCATGTTAAAACCAAAGACCTGATGGAACAATTAAAAGCCAGCCTGTCGGCAAAAAGAAGGCATCTTAAACTATGGCAACACTCAGTAGCTATAAGAAGAAAAGAAATTTTAGCTCTACGGAAGAGCCTAAGGGCCGATTGACAAAAAGTGGCAAACAACTCAAATTTGTAATACAGCGGCACGCAGCTTCGAGGCTTCATTACGATTTCCGGCTGGAAATGGAAGGCGTATTGAAAAGCTGGGCGGTACCCAAAGGTCCTTCACTGAACCCAGCCGATAAGCGATTAGCGATGATGGTAGAAGATCACCCTTATGATTACAGAACGTTTGAGGGCACCATACCTGAAGGCAATTATGGCGCAGGCGAAGTGGAGATCTGGGACGAAGGAACTTATGAAGCACTTCAGAAAGAAAGCCGTAAAAGAGATGAGACTATATTGCTTAAAGAACTACAACAAGGCTCCCTGAAATTTATATTGCATGGCAAAAAATTAAAGGGTGAATTTGCCCTGGTAAAAATGAAGACAGAGGATGCAGGTAATGCCTGGCTCTTGATCAAACATAAAGACGAATATGCCGTAACTACAAAATACGATGCAGAGAAGTTTACCAATAAAACATCTAAAGTAACAAAGGCGGTGAAGGCTAAAGCGGCCCGGACAGGGGTCCAGAAAAAGCAGGCTGTAAAAAAAAGCCCGGTCCCCGAAGCCAAAGCCCGAAAACAGTTCAACGAAAACTAACCTGAAGCATTACGCCGCCTATCTTTCCGGCGAACAAAAACTTAAAAAATTCGTACATCCCATGCTGGCCAGCCTGGGAGATCAGCCTTTTAATGATGATGAATGGCTCTTCGAAATTAAGTGGGACGGATACCGGGCTATTGCTGAAATTGGCGAAGAATTAAAATTGTATTCCCGTAATGGTATATCCTTCATCAAAAAATTTGCTCCCATCACCGAAGCGCTGCAAGAGCAGCAACACGAGATGATATTGGATGGTGAAATTGTAGCGTATAACAAAGACAATCTGCCCGATTTTCAAACCCTTCAACATTTTGGCGAGCATCCCGAAGTTCCCCTGGTATACCATGTTTTCGACCTGTTGTATTTAAATGGTCATGAAACCACCGCTCTTCCCAATATTCAAAGAAAAGAGTTATTGAAAGAAGCCCTTATAGAAAATGATTTTATAAAATATTGCGATCATGTAGAAAAAAATGGCATTGATTTTTTTGAGGCGGCCAAAGACAACAACCTGGAGGGAATGATAGCGAAACGGGCCGACTCCACTTATAACGAGGGACGACGCACGGCCGAATGGTTGAAAATCAAACATCATAACACCGAGGAAGTCATTATCGCCGCTTTACCGAACCGAGAGGCTCACGCAAAAATTTGGTGCGTTGATTTTGGGCCGCTATAAAAAAATCAACTGGTTTATGCCGGGCACACGGGAACAGGCTTTAATGCTGCTACGCTCGATGAAATGTATCAAAAACTAAAGCCGCTGATAAGGAAAACCTCGCCTTTTGCAACTACGCCCAAAACCAATATGCCTGCCACCTGGGTACAGCCTAAACTGGTAGCTACTATCAAATACTCAGAGCTTACCGAAGAGCATATTTTCAGGCATCCTGTTTTTATCGGCTTAAGGGTTGACAAAGCTCCCCAAGAAGTCATCATTCCCAAAAATGAAAAAGTTATGGCCAAAGCAAAAAATACAACCGAAAAGCATTTAAAATCAACAGTTGCCAAAGCGTCCAAAAAGGAGAATACAGCAAAGGAAAAGGATACAACAATTAAAATAGGCAAGCAGGAGGTAAAGCTTACCAATCAAAGTAAACTGTACTGGCCGGATGAAGGTTATACGAAGGGCGATTTGATCGCTTACTATGACCAGATGTCTAAGTTTATTTTGCCCTACCTGAAAGACCGACCAGAAAGCCTCAATCGCTTCCCCAACGGTATTAAAGGACCCAGTTTTTATCATAAAGATGCGGGGGATAGTGCGCCGGACTGGGTTAATTCGGTAGAAGTGTATTCGGAAAGCAATAATAAAAACATTGATTACATAGTTTGCAATGACAAGGCAACATTATTGTACCTGGCCAACCTTGGCTGCATAGAAATGAATCCCTGGAACAGCACGGTTAAAAAGCAGGAGCATCCTACTTATCTCATCATTGATATTGATCCTGGCGATAAAAATACCTTTGAACAGGTAATTGATGTAGCCATGGCCACCAAACAAATACTGGACGAATGCGGCGTAAGATCTTATTGCAAAACGTCCGGCTCCTCAGGTCTACACGTATTTGTCCCCATGGGTAATAAATATGACTATGAGCATGTAAAAAACTTTGCGCACCTCACAGCGATGAAGGTAACAGAATTGCTGCCTGATTTTACAACCCTGGAGCGCAACCTGAAAAAAGAGGTAATAAAAAATATATGTAGACTACCTGCAAAACCGCCGGGGACAAACCATTGCCAGCGCCTACAGTGTGCGACCTAAAAAAGGTGCTACGGTTTCTACACCATTAGATTGGAAAGAAGTAAAAAAGGGCTTACATCCCTCACAATTTGACATACATACTATTCCAAAGCGTATCGCCAAAATTGGAGATATTTTCAAGCCGGTACTGGGTCGGGGCGTAGATATTATGAAGTGCCTCAAAAAGATGGAAGGATAAGCTTCCACGGTCTATGGACTATCGACGATGAACTATTCACCAAATACAAATATCTTTGCGGCCTTTTAAGATTTTAGATTATGAAGTTTCACGATGAGATCATGCGTAGGCGCACATTTGCCATCATCAGTCACCCCGATGCCGGTAAAACAACGCTGACGGAGAAATTCCTGCTTTTTGGAGGGGCCATACAGGTTGCCGGCGCGGTAAAAAGCAACAAAATAAAAAAGTCGGCCACTTCAGATTTTATGGAAATTGAAAGGCAAAGAGGTATCTCGGTTGCTACATCCGTAATGAGCTTTGAGTACAATGGCATACTGATCAACCTTTTAGACACTCCAGGCCACAAGGATTTTGCAGAAGACACGTACCGCACACTGACTGCTGTAGATAGCGTTATCCTGGTGGTAGATAGTGTAAATGGTGTGGAAGATCAAACCCGTCGTTTAATGGAAGTTTGCCGTATGCGTGATACCCCGGTGATCGTTTTCATTAATAAAATGGACCGGGATGGTAAAAACCGTTTCGATCTTTTAGAAGAAATTGAGAAAGAGCTCAACATTCAGTTGCACCCAATGACCTGGCCCATTAACAGTGGTAAGGAATTTAAGGGTGTATATAATTTATATGATAAAAACCTGCGCCTGTTTGCTGCAAACACCAAGGCTGAGGGTGATGAATCGATAGCGATAACAGACTTAAGCGATGACGTGGTGGAAGAAATGCTTGGATCCGCCGATGCAGCTATCCTGAGAGAGGATGTAGAATTGGTGGATGGCGTGAATGGTGAATTAAATGCAGAAGACTACCTAGCGGCAAAAGTATCTCCTGTATTTTTTGGAAGTGCTATTAATAATTTCGGTGTTAAAGAAATGCTGGACACTTTTATCCGCATTGCTCCGACGCCGCAAAGCCGTGAAACTTCTGCCCGGAAAGTAGAAGTGGAAGAGCCTAAGCTAAGTGGATTTATATTTAAAATACACGCCAACCTGGACCCCAAGCACCGGGACCGGATTGCATTTTTCAGGGTCTGCAGCGGCCGTTTTGAGCGCAATAAATATTTTCACCATGTACGCCTGGATAAAGATGTTCGTTTCAGTAATCCTTATTCTTTCATGGCGCGCGACAAAAGTGTAATTGAAGACGCTTATGCAGGCGATGTAGTAGGCCTGTTTGACACTGGCAACTTTAAGATTGGCGACACATTAACAGAGGGCGAAGATTTTTATTTCACCGGTATTCCATCTTTCTCTCCGGAGATATTTAAAGAGGTGGTGAATAAAGACCCAATGAAAACCAAGCAGCTGGAAAAAGGACTATTGCAATTAACCGATGAAGGCGTTGCGCAGTTATTTACCCAGTTTGGCGGCACTAAAAAAATTATTGGTTGTGTAGGTGAGCTTCAGTTTGAGGTAATTCAGTACCGCTTGCTGCATGAATATGGGGCAAGTGTTGAGTTCCGAGCTTTACCATTTTATAAAGCCACCTGGCTTACCTCCGATGATGCTAAAAAACTACACGACTTTGTTCGTTTTAAACAAGCCAACTCAGCATTAGACAAAGATGGCCATGACGTTTACCTGGCCCAGAGCGAATGGTTTTTAAATACGGAGATTAGTAATAACCCGGATATAAAGTTTCATTTCACCAGTGAAATACATAAGGCTGACTAACTCTTAGCAGCCCGAATGAATATTTATGCCGCAGTGTAAAATTACTGCGGCATTTTTATGCATTGCCGGAACTTTCTGCATCCTGGTTAATATACGTCGCTGCTTTTATTTATATTTGCCCTGTAAAAATAAAAATCTATGAAAACTACAAAACTAGCTTGTGTTATTGCACTTTTTTCCGTCCTTATATTGCTGTCCTCAATAACAATGTCCTGCACGAAGGAGAAAACCATCGTTGAGCAGACCCCAAAAGATACTTTAGTTGACATCAACATTTTGACATCTGCCCAATGGAAAATGGAATCGGTATACGGCTTATTGGGAAATAATGTTGTAGGATATTCAAGAGGAACACAGGGTTATACCCAAAGCTTTGACAATGAATATTATCTATTCAAAAAGATTTTACAGGATATGAAGTGGATAATGTTGGTTACACCCATGATATTCCTAAGTGGGAACTAATCCAATCTACGGATAGAACTACTTTAAAAATCACCTACTCAAATAGGCTAAATGGCAGTATACTGATGACCGTATTATGGGATTATATTACCCTTAAAAATGGTATGCTACATTTCGAAGAATATTATTTTAACCCACAACTTTATGCTTCCTTTCATGGAAAAGTAGTACGCTCCAGGAAAAACTAATACTTAGCTACCACACCCGTATAATTGTGAGGTGTAATTTGCTTCAGCTCCGCTTTTACCTCAGCAGACACTTTTAGTGAAGTGATAAATTTATGCAAGGACTGTTTAGTGATACCGTCTTTTCCCCTAGTCAGCTCTTTTAACGCCTCATAAGGATTGGGATATTTTTCCCTACGGAGGATGGTTTGAATAGCTTCGGCGACTACAGCCCAGTTATTATCAAGGTCTGCTTTTAATGCCTGTTCGTTTAAAACAAGCTTGCTCAGTCCTTTCTCAATGCTTTTGATGGCGATAATGGTATGTGCTACAGGCACTCCTATATTGCGCAAAACAGTACTATCAGTAAGATCGCGCTGCAAACGGCTTACCGGCAATTTTGCTGAAAGATGCTCCAGCATGGCATTAGCAACACCGATATTTCCTTCGGCATTTTCAAAATCGATCGGGTTCACCTTATGTGGCATAGCTGAAGAACCGACTTCGCCGGCCTTTGTTTGCTGCTTAAAGTACTCCATGCTGATATAAGTCCAGATATCACGGCACAGATCTAATAAAATAGTATTGATACGTTTGATACAATCGAAGTGAGCAGCCAGGTTATCGTAATGTTCTATTTGAGTTGTAAACTGCATTCTTTGCAGCCCTAACACCTCCTCAACAAAATGGTTACCGAACTTTATCCAATCTGTTTTGGGGTATGCCACATGATGTGCATTAAAATTTCCGGTGGCTCCGCCAAACTTTGCAGCAACGGGTATATAGGAAAACAAGCGGATCTGGTTCTCTAAACGTTCTACAAAAACCATGACTTCTTTTCCCAGCCTGGTTGGAGAGGCAGGTTGACCATGGGTTTTAGCCAGCATAGGAATATCTTTAAAATCTTGAGCCAGCTGGTGTAAATGGGTTTGTAAATTTAAATAAGACGGCAGTAACTCAAACTCAAGGCTATGTTTCCACAAAAGAGGTATTGCTGTATTATTTACGTCCTGCGACGTTAAACCAAAATGGATCCACTCTTTCGCCTCCTGTGCATCCGTCTTATCCAGTTCCGCTTTTAAAAATATTCCACCGCCTTAACGTCGTGGTTTGTAGTCTTTTCTATTTCTTTGATAGCTTCTGCATTAGCAACGCTGAAGTTCTCTTTCAATTCGCGTAAATGCTTTTTTGCCCCTGCTGATAGTTTCAGGAACTTTTTATCCGCAAGCAAAAGAAGGTACTCAATTTCAATAATAACACGATATTTGATCAATGCATATTCACTGAAATATTCCTGCAGGCTTTGTACCTGTTTACTGTAGCGGCCATCAATAGGCGAAATAGCGGTTAAAGACATGCTCCGTATTTAATAGTTAAAAGCCGTCCGGCTCAATGCCGGTCGGACAGGTTCGAGGCTTAAAGTTTAACGCTGAACCAGAAACATTAAACCTAAAACCTGCTAATTTCGCGCAAAAATAAAGGAATAAAGATTGGAACAGAAGATTAGAGTTGGAATTGTGAGCTATTTAAATACCCGTCCCCTGATTTATGGTTTGCAAAGACTCCCCATAAAAGATGAAATTGAATTGATTGAAGCCTACCCTGCCTCATTGGCAGAAAAGCTCAAAACCGGCGAAATTGACCTGGGACTGGTGCCGGTAGCTGTTATTCCGCAACTTCCGCATTTTTTCATTAACGGTAATTACTGCATTGGCGCTGTGGGTGACGTTGCCTCCGTAGCACTTTTCAGCGAACAACCGATTGCTCAGATAAAAAAATATACCTGGACTATCAAAGCCGGTCATCGGTAAATTTATTAAAATGGCTGGTAAAAAATCATTGGAAAATAACTCCTGAATTTGTAAATGCAACTGACGAATCCTATATCAGTTATATTAAAGGCGATACCGCAGCAGTGATTATAGGCGACAGGGCTTTGGCACAGCGGGCTAATTTCAAGTACACTTATGATTTGGCGGGAGAATGGAAAACGGCAACAGGCCTGCCTTTTGTTTTTGCGGCCTGGGTGAGCACCAAACAATTACCCGATGATTTCATTAAAAAGTTTGACGAAGCCAATGCCTACGGTCTTCAGCATATAGATGAAATAGCCGACGAACACTACAATGGAGTTTATGACTTAAAGAAGTACTTCTCCATAAACCTGAGCTATGAGCTTGATGAGGAAAAACGTAAGGGTATGCGAAAATTTTTAGAATACCTTGAAACTGCTAATTCCTAAAGCAAAAAATATTTAGCTGCACGTCGTAGCTACTTTTGTCGTTCTGTTGCCTGCTAAACGGTTGCGGATATACATTATGAGCCTCTTTTATGTAAAAGGTGAAACCGGCTTCGCTTACCCATTGTAGTATCTGCATTAATTCGCCCTGCTGGGCAAAAAGCCCGTGGTACTCAATAAATATATTCCGGAGCAGGTGTAATTTGTCTTTTATATCTTTCAATACCTCATATTCAGCACCTTCTATGTCCAGCTTTAAAAGATCAATTTCGGTGATTAATTGATCTTTTAAGCGAACGGCTTTTACCATAAGCCCATCAGTTTCATTGTCGGTAGCGATTTTACTGGACATGGAAGCCTCAGAGTTAAATGTAAGCATTTTATTTTCTATCCAGATTGCCTCATTACGCAAAACGACATCGCCATATCCCTGCGATGCCAGGTTAGTTTTCAGAAATTCAAAATTGCCTGCATCAGGCTCAAATACCGTGACCAGGGCATTAGGGTGCTGCCGCTTAAAATAGATAGCGCTCAGGCCTATATGCCCGCCACAATCTAGTATTACCGGTCTATCATTTTTTGCCTGGAAACGATAAATATGATCTACAAATATTTCGTTGATACCGTAAAGAAATTCAGGAACACTGTTAAAAGTAATAAAACCATTTAAGAACCGTTGTTTATAATGATCCTGCTTAGGACTGTTCTTGAGCATCCGCAGATCAAACCAGCCAATACTTAATTCTTTATATGGATTACCTGCTACCCTACCGACATTTTTGCCAATTCCATTAATAATATTTGTAACTACTGACGCCATTTGATTGTATGCTATTTTTTAAATTTCCCCATCTTGCCCGTTTTAAAATGCCAATATGCCAACCAAAGGTATTTTACCAGGAGCATTCTATCTTTACCATATAACAAATTATTTTTTATCCGATTCACCAGAGCAATTCTTCTATAAGCAAATGAAGCCGGCTGTCCCTGCTTATAGGCCCGGCTTATGTACAAATAATTACGTATCATATAGTAAACACGTAAAGGAGAATGTAAAGTGCGGGGTGTTTCTTTAAAATTCTTTAACGAGCGATGCGCCGAAACCACCCCAAGCGAATGGTTCAGGAATATATTCTTCAACTTAATAGTACGGTATCCTTTCTGATTCAACCTGAAACAGTATTCTGAATCTACTTCATCAATGAACAATTGCTCGTCAAACCCACCTATTTCAGCAAACAAAAGCAGGTTAACCACACTACCCGAGGTAATCAATTGCGTTGTAATTTCTGACTCGCAACCCAACTGACGGTTATTTTTTTCGTATTCAACGCCAAACATCCCTACATCATCCTTATTATTAAAATCATCCACACACTGCAATATCGATCTAAAACATTGTCTGAAAAAAAGAATCCTGGTCCATAGTAAGCAACCATTTTCCGCCTTCTGCAATTGCCATCCTTGCTGCTGTATTCAATCGCTCCGCAATTCCCCGGTTAACGCCGTCGGCTACTACCACAACCTTATGTCCCAATTCTTCCGGTTTCCGGTCAGCGATCAGTTCGCTGTTATCGAAAACAAAAAGCCGGTCAACTTTATCAAGATAGGTTTGGATATGCTGTTTAATGTCGTCAGCAGGATTATAAAGTATAACTACACCAAAAACTTTTTCCATTATGAGTTAAAAGAAATTATTTTGCCAAGTTAAGGATATAAAATATACAATGAAAATATCACATGCAATCATAACGGCTATCAGTGCTTTTAAACATCCGGAAAAGCGTCCTACAATTGGCTTTGCCCGAGCATTAAAAGAGAAGACTGGTATTGAAATTGGCGGACCTAGTGCCTTCTTCAGGCAAAAAAGCTACTACCCCATTTATCTATACGCAGGGCGTATTGACGGCGTTAATTTTAATGCCAGTACGGTGTGGGAAGGCGAAATAGAAGCCGGAGAAACCTACCGGTACCTGGAGGGTTATCCAAAAGGAAAACAATATATTTCAGAAGCCTCAGAGCTCAACGATATAGCAAATAATCAATACGACTTTTTGCTTTCATGCCATAGCCTGGAGCATATAGCAAATCCTGCCAAAGCGTTAAAACGTTGGTATGAAGTGCTAAAGCCCGGCGGAAAACTGGTGGTAATAGTACCTAATAAAGAAGCTACATTCGATATCAATCGCCCATATACTACTTTTCAACACCTGGTGGATGATTACCATAACCAGGTTGGCGAAACAGACTCAACACATTTCGAAGAAGTAATCAATCTGCATAGTATTGAAAAAGACCCTGGCATTGAGGGTAAAGAGGAGCTGAAAAAAGAACGGCAGACAATTTTCATAACCGCTGTGTCCATCATCATATTTTTTCATTAGAAACAATGCATGAACTGTTGGAATTTTGCGGTTTCAAAGTAAATTTTCAAAGAGAAATCCATCGGCTACATTTGTTTACAATAGCTGAAAAGCCTGCTTAGTATGCCTTTAATATCCATTTGTATACCTGCTTACCAAAGAGTTGAGTACCTGGACCGGTTGCTGCAATCAATTGTCAACCAGGAATTCAAAGACTTTGAAGTGATTGTTACTGATGATAGCCCTGACAATTCGGTACAAGTGCTTTGCGAAAAGTATGTGAACAGGATAACACTTACTTATCATAAAAACGAGGTTTCCCTCGGAACACCGGCAAACTGGAATAAAGCTATTTCGCTAGCCCAGGGCTCCTGGATCAAATTGATGCATGACGACGACTGGTTTACAAATGCAGAATCCCTAACACAATTTGCCGATTGTGCACAAAAAAATGAAAAGGGATTGATTTTTTCCGCTTACATTAATTTTTATGAAAGCCAACAAAGGGAAGAAGCTATCTATCCCGAAAAATTTAGATTATTACAGGCCGATAAAGAACCTGCAATACTAGTTGCTAAAAACTTTATAGGTCCTCCCAGCGTTACTATGTATAAAAATGACGAAAAACACGAATACGACGCTCAACTGAAATGGCTCGTAGATATTGATATGTATAGAAGACGTATGGAAACAGAAAAGCTGATATATATTGCCCAACCACTCGTTAAAGTTTCGCTCAGTAATACACAGGTAACTTCCTATACGAAAAATATTGCAGCAGTAGAAATACCTGAGCACTTTCATTTTTTACAAAAAATGGGTATTGAAAAGCTTGAAAACATTTTAGTATATGATTACAATTGGCGATTTTTAAGAAATTTCTCCATTATACATCCAAAACAATTCATAGCAATGGGCTATATCGGGAACGTACACCCCGTTATAAAATCGATGATATATTGGCAGGCAAAAATTCCTCGTTCTTTGCTTAGAAATGGATTCATGTCCAAAATATTCATGACACTTCACTTCCTTTTTAATAAAAAAAATTACATAATTGATTCGTTACTCTATCATCATAGTCAATTACAAAACTCCGCAATTATTAAACGATTGTATCAATACGATTGTTAGTACTGCTTCATTTAATGAGACGGAAATCATTGTAGTGGATAACGATTCGGCTGACAATAGCAAGGAACTGATAATGACCTCTCATCCTTTCGTTCGCTGGGTCGATATGGGATATAACAGCGGTTTTGCAAGAGCCAATAATGCAGGAATTAAAGTATCCAAAGGAGAAATCGTTTTGCTGCTAAATTCAGATACCTTAAACGAAAATAACGCTATCCATAATTGCTTCACCCGTTTAGAGAATGACTCTTTTGTTGCCTGCGGAGTACAGCTACTTAATGTTGATAGAACACCTCAAATTTCAGGCAACTATGTATTAAGAGGAGGACTTAACTATCTCATGGCATTGCCCTACATTGGCAGGATGATCCGAAGAATAGCAATTTCAAGTGGTGTTAAAAAACAAATATAGCTAATGCCACAACTACTATAGAGGTAGATTGGATTAACGGCGCTTTTTTGATGGTAAAAAAATCGGCCATAGCTCAGGTGGGTTCTTTTGATGAAGATTTTTTCCTTTATGCTGAGGAAAGCGAATGGTGCAGTCGTTTAAAAAAAGCAGGAAAGCTTTGTATTTATGGAGACTTCAATGTTTTACACTTGGAAGGAGGTAGCTCCAATAACGCTTATGATTCGAAAACCAAGGGTTATCAAAGTCTTTCTGATAAAAAGGATATCAAATTTTGTTGTCAAATTTTGTGAGATTCAGAAAGGAATTTGGCTTTGGGTGGTATCTATTTCATTTGGTTGCCAACTTAGTTACTATTCCCTTATTTTTTATCATTGTGCTATTAAAGTCATTTTTTGTTAGGAAAGGGATGCGACAAGAGTGGAAATCCTGGCAAGGCTATTCCCAGAATGTGCTTTCTTCTTTAAAGTTTTTTTCGACATATTGCTGAACAGAAGGACGTTTTACAAGGTGCTATAACCCTTCAATTATAGCCATTGTCTTTCTCGCAATAGCATCCCAGCTAAAGTGATCATAGAAAGCTTCTGGTATATCTTTATGAAGATTAGAAAGCTGCTCTTCTATCGAGCTGGCGAATCCTCTATTATCCCCATCCGGCACAACCAACAAATGATCGCCCGTGACATTTACCGGCACACCATAAGCGCCTGCCTTAAAAGAAACGCAAGGCGTATTTGCTGCCAGCGCTTCAACCAGTTTCGTTTTAATACCCCCGCCATCTGTAATTGGGTTGATGAAAAGATCTGCTGCTTTGAAGTAAATACTAATATCTTCAACAAAGCCTTTATAAATAATGTGCTGCCCTTCGTAGTTTTTAAGACGATTATACTCCGCCGGCAATCTTAATCCGCAAATAATAATTTTATAAGAAAACCCAGCCTGTTGCTGAAGCAGCGGATTAATCTCCTTTAATATCCGGTCCAGCCCATCCCGGTTAGGCGCATAATCCAGCGTTCCGTTGAATAGGATGAGCTTTGTATGTATGGGCAAATCTAACTCTTCACAAACCTGCTTCTTGCTTTGTTGTTTTTCTTCGAAAGAGGGTGCTTCTGCATGTTCTATTCCATAAGTGACAACCGCACATTTACTGGTATCAAGCCGGTACGTTCTTATTGCATAGTCTTTATCCTCTTCAGTTATGAAAAAATTAAAATCAGCCTGGCGGTGCGCAAATCTTTCGTACTGATAAAGAATAGGCCACCACCATTTTTTTACACTCTTAAACCGAGCCGCTTCAATATTGTGGGAATGGATAATTAGCTTGAGGCCTCCCCATTTCTTTAAAGCCACGCCCAGCCATGCGAGGTAAGGGTGCTCTACAATGATATGCTTAATGCCAAGTGAACGGCATGTGTTTTTTATTTTACGAAAAACTGAAAAATCGGCATAACGGCTTTTCTTATGAGTACTGCCCAAAACATCAATAAAGTTTATGCGTTCTACCGCTCCCGCATTTTCCGTCACTGAAAAACTGGTTATATCAGCGTAACGTGCCACATACTTCAGGAAATAAAATATTCCCTTCTCCCCACCGGTTACAGCAGGAATAATTTTATAGGGAACAAGAGAAGCTATTTTGAGCATGATGAACGAGATACCAGATGTTAGATACTGGTTATTGAATATATGCAATGACGTTGATAGCGCTTATAAACTATGAATCCTTCGCTGCCAGCTGTCGACTATTAGCTGTCCTCTTTTTATCCACCCGCCATTGCATCAAGAAACCGCCTAATACCAAAATGATCAGTAACCAGGAGCTCAAATAAGAGATAGTCATACCTCTTTTTACTGTTTCCGGTTCAAAAGCAAGTTTAATGCTATGTTTGCCTTGCGGAACGACCAGGCCACGCATGAAATAATTCGTCTTTACAATATCCGTTTTCTCCATCAATATAGGCATTCCATCCAGCAGGATAATATACCTCGCTCAACACAACAAAACCTCCTGAAGTGCTGTTGGTATTGTACTCAATTTCATCGTTGGAGTATTTCGCCAGCGTTACAGATGAAGCAGAGTCTGCATTTAGATTAGTTCCTGACTTCAATGCACTTTGAGGAACAATCGCAGTGTCTCTCAAATTCGTACTACCTATTGCCTGCAATTCCTCCACCTCGGTTGCAACAGGTTTAACAGCTTTTACAAACCAGGCAGCTCCATAAGCATTGGGGTTAGGAATAAGATGTTCCTGTCCATCTTCACTCCTGTTGATAATATATCGTACATCCAGCGCATTAAGTATCTGCTCATTAGGTGCTCCGGTGAAATACCTTTCTATGAGATCCTGATACACCCTCAGCTTTACCGCCGAATATCCTAATGCCGAGCGATGAAAATAAGACACACGGTTCTTATTCATACCTGCAACATCATACACCCTGAAATGCGGGTCCTTATCTTTAAAAATCTCCTGGTCAATTGCTGTAGGTACTTCGATCTGGTTAGTTATCTCATCTTTAGCAATGTAAAGATCATCACTAAAATATTGCTTATCCACCATCCACAGATCTATAATGCTAATTGCCGCTAAAACAGCTACAACTATTGCGGGTTTAATCATATTTTTCATAACGGCATAAATACCGGCTAAAACAAGCGCCATAAATAGTACAGCACGCATTACCTGGCCACCGAATAAACTCTGCCTGTCGGCTTTCATACCGGCAATAATAGCACGGTTGAAAGTATCGCCGCCATTAGGGTCCATCTGCATCTGCATAATCTGATCGTCAATCGCAGAGGAATAACTTTGCCCGATATATAACAATGCCAGTACTGCAGTAATACCAGCTAAAGTATATAGGATCTTTTTAAAATTTGTCTTTAAAAATCTCCTGCATTCTTTTCAAAGAACAAGGTATACAAGGTGATTGTGGCCATTAGAGGCAGGGTAAGCTGGCAAATAACCAGGGCCATAGATGGAGCTCTGAACTTATTATACAGTGGTAAAGAATTAAACAGGAATTCATTGAAGCCAAAAAAGTAACTCCCCAGCTCATCAAAACAGCTAATACAGAAACAACCAGCAACGGCCATTTCAAAGTATTCTTTACTATAACAAATCCAATAACAGCCAATACAAAAATAATAGCTCCGATATAAGCAGGGCCTCCCGAATAATCTCCGGGTTTGGTCATTCCACCCCAATACGCAGGAAACTGGCCTACAAATTGGGCTGCCTGCATCTCAGGTACACCCGCTGCTGCGAGCTTTTCAATTACTTTAGAATCTTCCTTTAACATCGTCCCGCTACTTCCGCCCACCGCTTTGGGCATCAGCATGATCAGCGGCTCTACCTGGCTCATACTATAGCTCATCGCATAGTCTGCATCCAGCCCGGTGGTATTGGCCGCTTTCACTTCACTGCCACTGATCTCCACACTTTTACCGCCACGCATGGTGTATTTAGTATACTCATTAGTTGTTAAAAAAGCTAAAGAATAACATCCTAAGCCTACTAATGCAGCCACAACACTCAACACAAACGATATCGCGAGGTGTTTAAACTCTTTATTTTTAATCCACACAATAACATAACCAATCGTAACCGCACCGGCAATTATAAAAAATAATAAGCAATCTGCGGGTGATTAGCCATCAACACCAATGTAGCGCCAAGGGTGGCCACTGCTAGCCCGATCCAGTAACGTTTATTAAAAATAAGTAACAGACCAGCCAACAAAAAAGGCATATAAGCGATGGTGAGCATTTTAGTTTCATGTCCTGCGCTTATAATAAGTGGGTTATAAGTGGAGTAGGCAAATGCCAATCCCCCAGGATGCCTATTACCGGGTTGAGCCCTAATACAACGCATAAAATATAAAAGCACACACAGGCAATAAAGAAAAAGTTCATGGGTTTAGGCAAGCCCAGGCCAAACACTTTATTAATGTCTACAGGTAATGCACTTTTCCCCTCCATGGCAATCTGGTAATTGGGCATACCGCTAAACACACTAGTACTCCAGAGCGGCATAGTACCCGTTTTTTCTTTCACATCAAAAGCATTTTGCGCAGAACCCCGCCAGCCGTCAATACCCGTGTCATGCTGATTAAGTGTTTTCCCATCCAACACAGGTTTGCAAAATAGTACCGTTACTACTAAAAAAACCAGGATAGCCAGTACATGCGGCAATGCCTTCTTCAGCCAAGGAGTCATTATAAAAGTTTTATTTTTATGAGCCCGGCAGCTGAATATATATGAACGGTTTTGCGTCGCACACTTGATTTGCAATACATTGCTTGGCCATTACATACATAGAACCCTGCGGGATGGAGCAAAATAATACTATTTTATATGAAACGTTGTCGAAATTTTTAAGGATTATATTTATTTTATAAAAGACTGAAAAATTTTCGCAGCGTTCATCCGGGCTAAAAATAATGATAAATTTGCCGGATAAATTCGCTTATGCGTTGGTTAATATTTTTGTCGCGAGTTTCCTTTTTATGCGGGCTCTTCATGTTACTGGCCTTTTCTTTGCTTTTCACTTCCTGGAATGAGAATGAAGGTCTGGCGTCTACTATCATAATGGCCGGGTACGGATTAGCCATGGTAATGCTCCCCTTGACAGGTGTTTTCTACCTTATACTAACTGTTACCGGCAAAAAACCTGCACAGCTTGTACCCCGCTGGCTGATCATCTCTAATATAATTATGCTCCTTATTCTCTTAATTTTCATCTTTTATTTCAATGATCCGTACTATAATCAACGATAAACCCACCAAACTTTTCATTTTATTGGGAGGTTTTTTTATTGCCAACGCCATTATTGCAGAAGTAATTGGCGTAAAGTTGTTTTCACTGGAGAAAACGATCGGCATTGAGCCCTTCAACCTAAGTATCCTGGGTAATAGCTTTTCTTTTAATTTGACTGCCGGGGTTCTTTTATGGCCTGTGGTGTTTATTATGACAGATATTATCAATGAATACTACGGTGTAAAAGGGGTGCGATTTTTATCTTTTCTGGCGGCGGCCCTAATTGCGTACACTTTTATTATGTTCCAGGGGGCTATCGGATTAACACCAGCAGATTTTGGGTTGGCAACTATAAAAACCAGCAAATTGATAACGCCAACGAAGCCTACCGGGTTATCCTGGGACAGGGCTCGTGGATCATTATTGGCTCGCTAGCCGCATTTTTAATAGGACAAATCCTGGATGTACTTGTATTTCATAGCATTAAGCGAATGACCGGCGAAAAAGCTATTTGGTTACGGGCAACCGGTTCTACCCTGGTGTCACAACTGATCGACAGTTTTGTAGTGCTTTTTATAGCTTTCTACATAGGCCCCCGCATATCGGGCAATCAAGGCACTCCCTGGAGCCTGAACCTGGTAATGGCTATATGTATGGGCAATTATATTTATAAATTTATCGTGGCAATTATCATGACACCCGTTATTTATGGCGTACATGCACTGATTGAGAGGTATCTTGGTGCACCATTGGCCACAGAAATGAAGCGCCAGGCAATGAGCAAAGGAAATTAATAACACCTTCAAACAAATAATGTAATGCTTCTTTTAAATATCTGATTTTTTAGCCCTATTTTTGCGCGATTTTTTGTTGAAAACTTATTCCTCAGTACAATGGTGCAATGCTTCTGAATAGAAGTTGAGCCCACAAAAAAGAAAAAATACATGTCTGAAACACAAGCCCGCGCTATTTTATTGTTAGAAGATGGAACTATTGCCGAAGGATTCGCTTTCGGTGCTATTGGCACTACTACCGGTGAAATTTGTTTTAATACGGGTATGACTGGCTACCAGGAAGTTTTTACCGACCCTAGTTATTATGGCCAGATCGTAATAATGAATGCGGTTCATGTGGGCAACTATGGCGTAATTCCGGAGGATGTGGAGAGTGATAGCGTGAAAGTATTGGGTGTTATTGCTAAAAATCTCAATGAAAATTATTCCCGCAAAAGAGCTGAGGGATCGCTGGACGCTTATTTGAAAAAGAATAATATCGTTTCCATACATGGTGTAGATACGAGGGCCTTGGTATCTCACGTTCGCACCAAGGGCGCAATGAATTGCATCATTTCTTCCGAAATATTTGATATGGAGCAGCTTAAATCAAAGCTTGCCGAAACGCCTGATATGAGTGGACAGGAGTTGGCTTCAAAAGTATCTACCAAAGAAGCGTACGAGCTGGGTGATGCAAATTCTGAGGTAAAGATTGCGGTAATGGACTATGGCACGAAGCGCAACATTCTGAATTGCATGGTGGAGCGTGGAGCACATGTAAAAGTTTTCCCGGCCAAAGCTTCTCTGGAAGAAGTGAAAAGCTTTAATCCTGACGGGTATTTCATTTCTAATGGCCCCGGCGACCCGGCAGCCATGGATTATGCCATTGATACGGTAAAAGAGATCCTGAATGAAGAGAAGCCTGTTTTTGGCATCTGTTTGGGCCATCAGCTTTTAGCGCTGGCCAACGGGATTGAGACCTTTAAAATGCACCATGGTCATAGAGGGTTGAACCACCCCGTAAAGAACCTCATAACTGGCAGATCTGAGATCACTACGCAAAATCATGGCTTCGGCGTTAATCCTGAATCTATCAAAACTTCTGATAAAGTAGAAGTAACGCACGTAAATCTCAACGACCAGTCTATAGAGGGCATACGTATTAAGGGTAAACCTGCTTTTTCGGTTCAATATCACCCTGAAGCCACACCGGGTCCACACGATTCAAGATATTTATTTGATGACTTTATTGCTCTTATTAAAGAGTCTAAGAATTAAAAATATTACCTAAACCATATTTTAAGCCGGACTTTACTTAAAAGTTCGGCTTTTTTGTGTATTAGATGGTATTGCCAGTGAACAAAAAAATTTCGAAAAAATACTTGCAAATTTTTTCTGCCTTTTGCGGGTTTTTGCGGGAAACTACACTATCTTTAAGTTATCCTTAACAAAACTTTAATCGATTGCTAAAGAAAGAGAGACAGGCGTATATACTACATCAACTCAATTTGCATAACAAAGTGTTGAGTGTGGACCTATGTAGTGAGATCGCGGTTTCTGAGGATACTATAAGGAGGGATTTGCAGGAGTTGTCGGAAGCAGGGCAGTTGATAAAAGTTCATGGAGGTGCGTTGTCGATGGCATTTAATGAAGTGCAGTTTACACCTTTGAATGTTTACTCGCAGATCCATAAAAAGCAGATCGTTAGCAAGGCCCTACAGCTGATACATAATGGGATGTTTATATTAACCAGCGGCGGTACCACTATTTTAGAGTTAATACGAGCATTGCCTCCGCAATTGAAGGTGACGATCATGACGGGTAGCATTCCTGTTATCAATGCCTGTATGGCGCATCCTAAATTGGATGTAGTAGTAATTGGCGATAAATTATCGAGAGACTCGAAACTGACGGTTGGTGCTGAAGCCATACAGAAGATCAGTCATGTAAATGCTGATTTATGTTTTTTGGGCACCAATGCAATTGATACTCAGCATGGCCTTACCGACAATGACTGGGAAGTGGTTCAAATAAAGAAGGCAATGGTAAGTTCGGCATCCAAAGTAATTTGCATGACGATCTCGGAAAAACTGCAAACTTACCAACCTATCAGTGTGTGCAAAATAGAAAAAATCGATTACCTGATCACTGAGCTGGATCCTTCAAATGATACTTTAACGCCTTTTAAGGAGGCTGGCGTAACTGTAATGTAGACAATCAGAACAATTATATTTTTTAAATTAAAAAATCATGAGGAAAACTCTTTTGCCTTTGCTTTTATCATTGGTTTTTGCCTGTTCCCTACCCCTGTATACATGGGCTCAAAAAAGAGCGGTGACAGGTGTAGTGTCCAATGCAATGGGCCAAAGTCTAGCTGGAGCAACCATAATCATCAAAGGTTCGGCCATTGCGGCATCAACTGATGTAAATGGAAAGTTTAATATCACAGCGGCTACCGGAGATATACTTCAAATCTCTTTCATCGGCTATGAGACACAAACCGTAACACTTAAAAACGAGACGCAGCTGTCTATAACGCTAATCCAATCAAAGGACAACCTTGAGGAAGTGGTTGTTACTGCTATGGATCAAAAAAGAAACCCCAGAGAGCTTGGATTCTCAACACAAAGTCTTGATGGTGATGAAATGAAAGAAGCACAAAGGGAAAATTTCCTGAATAGCATGCAGGGACGTATAGCCGGCTTAACGATCAACCCAACTTCTGGAATGGCAGGTGCCAGCAGCCAAATTGTTTTACGGGGTTTTAACTCATTATCACTGGACAACTCTCCATTGTTTGTAGTAGACGGCGTCATAATGGACAATAGTACTACTAATACAGGAGGTTTAACGGGCACTACCGAGAATCGCAGGGAGGACTTTGTAAATAGGATTTCAGATATTAATCCGAATGACATTGCCAGTGTGACGGTGTTAAAAGGCCCCGAAGCCACTGCCTTGTATGGTAGTCAGGCTAGCTCTGGTGCGATCATTATCACTACAAAAAGTCGAGTACTCAGAAAGGAGTAGGAATAAACTATGACAATAGCTTCAGGTTCTCCAAGCTGATACGCTTTCAGGAAACTTTTGACAAATATAGGAGTGGATCTAATGGACTATCTCAGGAAGTTTTTAGCGCATTTGGACCAGCCTACACCGAGGCTGACCAACTTTTTGATAATAAAAATAATTTTTTAAAACTGGTTTTGCCCAAACACATAACCTGGCTTTGGATTTCGGTAACAAAGTTTCTAATTTCCGAGTATCGGGCTCTTTGTTTGATCAAGACGGTTTTATACCTGCCAACGGTTATAAGCGATATAATTTAAGGATTAGTAATAGTACTAAAATCGGGAAATATGTAGATATAGCTCCAGCTTTCTCTTATGCAAGTACATCCAACAATAAAGTACTTAGGGGCGCAAGTGGTTATTTACTGAACCTCCTAACCTGGCCAGCAAACAACGATATAAGAAACTATGTTGATGCGAATGGATTGAAAGACCCACTGTTTAATGCAAATCCTAACGGAGAAATAGACAACCCTTTCTATAACGTTTACAAAAACCCTGGAGAAGATAAAACGAATCGTATGACAGGTACATTGGGAATTAATATAAAGCCCTTCGAATGGTTAACAGTGAACGGCCGGTTCGGATATGATTATTATAGAACTGAAGGCTATCAACAGTACGATTCCATGTCTTTTTATACCACGAGGGCTCAAAAAGGTGTTCAACGAAATTATTACACTAATTACTATGGCTATAATCATACGATTACGGCGACGGCTAGAAAGGAGTTTGGAAAGTTTACCACTCGCTTATTGGTTGGTACAATGTGGCAGGACTATGAGACGCAAACCTGGTCAATAAATGGCAACAACCTAAAAAGTGCATCCCGTACAGACAGCGCCAATACAGATCCGGCGACAAGGGTTATTTTATTTAATCAACAGTTTAGAAATGGAGAACCGAATTACTCAATCAACAGACAGTTCGCCACTTTTGGAGAAGCAATGATTGGATGGAACAATGCAATTTTCTTTACCTATTCTCACCGCTTTGAAGAATCGTCTATTTTCCCGAAACAATTCAGGAAATACAATTATCCAGCAGCGAGTATCAGTATGATCCTATCTGACCTGATCCCAGAGATCAAAAATTCACCAGTAAGTTATTGGAAGATTAGGGGATCTTTAGCAAACACAGCACGTTCTTCCAGTCCCTATGCTAATCAATCTATATTCCTTTTCAATACCGGTAGCGGAGGTGGTTTCTATTATGATTTCACCAATGCTAATCCCAACCTCCAGCCTGAACGTCAGAACACTTTTGAACTGGGTACTGAATTTAGGTTATTTAAGAATCGGCTTAGCGTAGACGCTACCTATTATAACACGTCTAATAAAAACCTTATCGTTCAGAATTTTCGGGCTAGTTATGGAACAGGCTTCGTATTGAACACCTTGAACGTTGGTAGCAATAATAACCAAGGTGTGGAGCTTGTTGTATCGCTTGACGCGATTAAGGGTAGTGATTTCAACTGGAAAACCCGCTTCAATTTCAACAAGATGTGGAATGAAATAACATCGTTACCTCCAAACGTTCCTGAATTTTATATTTCTGACACTTGGTTATACGGGAATGCCAGAGGTGGTGGCGCAGTAGGTTTACCAACAACTACCATTACAGCCTATGGCTATGAAAGAAATAAAGATGGTAAAATATTGATAGACCCGGCTAATGGCTTACCAGTAAACGATCAGGTGTTTAAGGTTAGAGGCGATAGAAACGCCAACTTTACACTGGGTTGGGTTAATAACCTTTCATATAAAAACTGGACGCTAAGTATGCTTTGGGATTTAAAAGTAGGCGGTGACATTTTTAATGCTACAGATGACTATTTAACTGGTATGGGAAGAAGCATGCGGACTGCAGATAGAGAAGTGCCCAGAATAGTTGACGGAATTTTGAAGGATGGCCTGGAGAATACAGACAATCCAACAATTAATACAATCGTAGTAACACCTTATTACAACAATGCGTATTACAATCTTAACATGCCGGAGGAAGAGTTTATCCAAAAAGATGTAAACTGGTTCAGATTAAGGGATATTACAGTTGCCTATCAATTTGGGAACAACATAAGACCGTTTAAGAAGGTAATGAAATCCTTAAGCATCTTCGCAACTGTTACTGACCCAATCCTATTCACGAATTACACAGGAGCTGATCCGCAGGTAAATGGGACCACAGCGGGATCCAGGGGTGTGGGTAGTTTTGGCTTCGATTACGGAAATGTAGGTATGCCTATAAGCGTGAATGTGGGTCTCAGAACCAGTTTTTAATTTAATCCCAACTCTAAAATTTAGCAAAATGAAAATAATTATTCCGATCATATTCTCTGCTGCCGTTATTTTAACAGGTTGTAGTAAAATGATAGATGATGCCTATCTTAGCCCAAACAGTTATTCTAAAGTTGAGCCGGAAACCCTTTTACCCCAGATAGTTGCCTCTATGGCTGGCAATTATGCAGGACACGGTCCGCTGAATGATGCCAGATATGTGGGTGCTTATATTCAAAACTTTTCTTTTTACCTTGCCAACAGCACTTTTGATGCCATGGGCTATAATAATGGCGTGGGTGATGTTGCACAATCTACATGGCGTACACATTATTATGACATTGGTCAGAATAACCAGCGAATGATGGAATGGGCAGCGGAGCAAGAAAGATGGGGGTTGGTAGGAATAGGAAAAGCGATTGAAGCCTGGGGATGGATGCTCGTGGCAGATTATTATGGAGAAGTAATAGTAAACGAGGCTTTTAATACGAGTTTAACTACATTCAATTACGATTCTGAAGAAGCAGCTTATGATCGCATAAGATTGCGTGCCTTCGAAGCATTAGAAAATCTCAATAAAGCTACTGCAGACCCCAAACTTGCAGAAGCGGATCAGTTTTTTTATGGCGGAGATATTGAAAAGTGGAAGAAATTCGCTAACGGAGTGTTAGCACGCTACTATAATCATTTCTCCAATAAAGCCTCTTACAAACCGGATTCCGCAATTTATTATGCAGATAGGGCAATGACCACGATAGCAGATAATGCCAGTGTAAAATTTGCGGCCACCGCTTTAAGCGCTACGAATAATTTCTTTGGGCCATTAAGAGCCAATTTTGCAGGAACTACAACAGCAAACCCGACAGGAATTAGACAAGCTGCCTACATTGCAAATATGCTTAATGGCATAAACCCAGAATTTGCCGGAGTGCCTGATCCCCGAGCGTGGTACATGTTGAGAGGCAACACCAACGGAACAATAGTTGGGGTTGCTTCCGGAGCAGGTCAGGCTGTGTTGGCAGCCGCAGACAGACCAGAAAATTTTCACGGTATCACTCAGAATCCAACAGCTTCCAATACAAGCCCTGCAAACGACCAAAACTGCCGGTTTATATTCAGAAATAACTCTCCCATACCGGTTATGACAGCGGCTGAAATGAAATTTATCAAAGCAGAGGCGGCCTTCAAAAAAGGAGATAAGGCCACATCTTTGCAGGCGTTTAAGGATGGAATCAATTCGCATTTTGACATGTTAACTACAGTATATAACCTCGCGATACCAGCTGGGAAAGAAATTACTACTGCAAATCGCAATGCTTACCTAAGTAATCCTGCAATCGTCCCCACTGACCCCAATGCTTTAACTCTAACTAAAATAATGATGCAGAAATATATTGCAATGTTTGGGCATGGCATTCTGGAAACCTGGATGGATATGAGAAGATATCATTATACTGATATAGACCCGCAAACCAATGAACAGGTTTATCGTGGATACGCACTTAATATCAGAGTTGCAGGAAATCAACCCTGGCCAGGAAATCCAAGTGCTTTCGTTTATAGATACTATCCTCGTTTCAATTCGGAGAATGTTTGGAACCAAGTCTCTCTACAGAAAATAGGCGCAGCGGGAGAAGGAAGCCAAAGTTATCATACCAAAACACTATGGATCGTACAACCCTAATATCAGATCAAAAATTATCCAAAAAGATATTTTTATGAAAAAAACATTTATAGCAGTCTTACTGTTGGCAACAGTTTTTGGAGCATGTAAACAAGATTTAGCTGAAGTGATGAAGTCAACATACGATACAGATATAAGCCACTTTGCCAGGTTGAAAATAAATTACACCTCCGTAAAGCGTGCAAATCCAAGTTTTCAGATCAAAATCAACGAAACAAAAGTAAGTGGGCTAATTACGGCAAGATATCCATATCCCGGAGGGGGCTTTAATACCAGCGGGCTTAGTACTGGAGACTATTTAGCGGTACCTGTTGGCACCAACAAAATAAAATTTAGCATTCCGAATGTAGGAACCAGCAATGATTCTGTCACCTTTTATGATGGCACTATTAATTTAGCGGACGCCGGACATATACCTTTCATGTAGCGGATACTGGAGCCAATATCAAAACAGCGCTTTTTAAAGAAGACTTGACGATTGACCAGCGTGCACTACCTAAATTCAAAGTTGTGAACTTAATGCCTAATGTGCCAGCTATAGATCTATATTTTGGCCCGACGCTTTTAGCTCCCAATATTGCATACCTTGCAAGCAGTCCGGAGTTTTCGATTGACACCTCCCAAACCAATAAAGTGTGGACTGTCAGGGCTGCCGGCTCAGGAACTGCAGGAACTGCAATAGCCACCTATGATGGTGTTAACACACTTAATACTGGTAGAAAGTATACAGGATTTGCTATGGGCTACAACGGACTCGCAGGTACGACAGAACCTAGGCGACCATTTATTTCCTTCTTCTATACTAAATAAAGATCGCTTAATAAGAGTAATAAAACTTCTTACTATACCTCCAACAAGCCAAAATGCTTTTGGGGGTATTTTTATGTGCAAAAAAGTTGGGCGCTTACAATAGAAATCACGGAAAGTCTGTAATGAGAAGAATATTAATAGAATCATCTCCCTAACAATCATCCAAAAAACAGATAACTCACCGCCACCGCCGTTATAATACCCGCCAGATCTGCGAGCAGCATAGCGCTTACTGAATAGCGGGTATTTTTGATACCCACTGCGCCAAAGTAAACAGCAATGATGTAAAAAGTGGTATCAGCTGAACCACGAAATACCGAAGCCAGGTTACCGGCGAAAGAATCCGGCCCGTGAGATTTCAATGTATCGATCATCATGGCGCGGGCGCCACTACCGCTGAAGGGTTTTAGAATGGCGGTTGGTAAAGCATCTACAATTCGTGCATCGCCACCAAAAAAGCAAATATGGCTTTGATGCCTTCCATAATAAAATCAAAAGCCCCACTGTTTCTTAGTAAGCTGATGGCTACCAGCAAACCCACCAGGTATGGAATAATCCTTATTGCTGTTTCAAAGCCAGCTTTAGCGCCATCCACAAAAGCATCAAATACAGGCGCTTTTTTGTAAATAGCACCTGCTATGATCAATAAAAAGATCAGCAAAATCAATCCATTGCTTAAACTGGTAGAAAACAATTGAATGCCTTTTGCATCCAGCATGCGTACATATACAATCAGCGCTGTGAAAATGGCAGTGATCCCCAACACCCACGCTACAATTACAGGCTGAAATACTTTAATGCCTTGTTTAAAAGATACAATGACCATGGCTGTTATAGTTGCTACAAAAGTGGCGATCATACAGGGTATAAAAATTTCGGTGGGAAACTGCGATTTTAAGGCTACCCTATCGGCAATAATAACGGTTGGAATTAACGTTAAGCCCGATGCATGCAGGCACAAAAACATGATCTGCGCGTTGGTGGCTTTAGTTTTATCAGGATTGAGTTCCTGCAGGCTTTCCATGGATTTAATCCCAAATGGCGTAGCTGCATTATCCAATCCTAAGAGGTTGGCCGAGAAGTTCATTACCATATGTCCCATGGCGGGGTGATTCTTGGGCACTTCGGGAAAGATCTTTGAAAAAAAGGGCCGATAATGCGCGATAAAAAACGCACGCCGCCTGCCTGCTCAGCAATATTCATAAAACCGAGGAACAATGCCATAATCCCAATCAGCCCTATACATAGCGTAACTGCATCCTTGGTAGTTTCAAAAACACCGTTGGTGGATTGCAGCTTAAAAATTTTAAATTGTCCATTGCCCGCAGGTATCACCTGGTGTCCCTCCCACTTTACTCCGTTCAGTCCGGCTGTTATTTGGCTGTGTACTGAAGCCGGCAATAGTAATGAGTCTACCGTTTGAACAAAAGTCGTATCGCCACTTTTGCCCGTTACCATTTGCGTAAATATCTGTTTCTGATCATCCTGAAACACAAACCTACCTACAGCCACTGCCAAAGCTATAATGATGAAGGCACTCCAGATTCTGCTTAATACCATACTGTTTAATTCTCTTATTTTGTTTTATACTTCCTGAGTTCTTTTTTCAAAAAGTCCTCCAGTTGCTTTTTGGTAGGTAACACTACCGCATATTTAGATACAAACATCTTTTCTTCAACAGTAGCTCCTGCATATTCTACCATCGCATTGTTTTTATCTGTTACCAGTAAAATACCAATAGGCGGGTTATCACCTTCGGTCCTGCAATTCTTTTCGTAATAATTGAGATATGCTTTTAATTGCGAAGCATAATAGCTTACAAACTTTTCTACTTTTAACTCTATCAGCACGTGACAGTGTAAAATACGGTGATAAAATACCATATCTACAAAAAATATTCATCGCCGATCAGCAATCTTTTTTGCCTGGCTTCAAAGCAAAAGCCATTTCCTAACTCCAGGATAAATTTTTCCAGGTGCGTTAACAGCGCTGTTTCAAGCTCTGTTTCATGTATTGTCTCCGATTGTGGTAATTGTAAAAAATCGAAAAAGTAAAAGTCTTTGATCACATCGGTAGCCTGTGCAGGCTTTATCTTTTTCTCAATTTCCTGTAGAGACAGTTTCTTATTCTGCGATAGACCCGTTCTTTCATAAGACAAAGTATGAATGGCTCTTCTTAAATCTCTTACCGATGGCTGCGTATTCATCAATAGCATTTCGTAATAAAGCCGCTTATAAGCATCGTCTATTTTAATGAGCTCAGTGAAATGCGAAAAAGAGGCCGTAGCAAATAACTGGACAACATGCTTTTTGTATTGAGCAGCAGTAACTCCTTTTATCGGAGATACAATCCGGTTGCCTGAAACACTTGCTACGACTGGCTTAGATAGGTCAGACACTGTCTGACCTATTGGTATTAACTGTTGAAATTCGGCAGACACTGTCTGACCTATTGAGGAATAACAAAGATAAAACCGTCTGAAATTTTTCAGATTTGTTTCAGAAAGCCCGCTGATCTTAATGCGTTTGGCTAGCTTTTCCAAAAGCAGATCACCATATTTCGCCCGGTCTTCGCCTTTCTGCTCGTACTCAAAAATATAAAACCCGATAAGCCAGTTACGAAGTGTAATATGCAGGTTTACCGCATTTACAGCCGATCGCTGTAGCAATACATGGGTTTTTGAAATGGAAGAAAGCAGCCCTTTAAAATCCATTACCAAAAATAAGAAGATTATTGTAAGAGTTAGCCTCCGCTTAAAATACTTACCTTTGCAGACTTTTATGGTGAATGAACCAGATTTAATAAAAAACATTATTATTCAAATTAAAATAATATGGCTTTACAAGCAGGGATAGTAGGTTTACCCAACGTAGGAAAATCAACCTTATTTAACGCGGTAAGTAACAGCGCCAAAGCGCAGGCCAGCAACTACCGTTTTTGTACTATCGAACCGAATGTTGGCCTGGTAGATGTTCCGGATGAGCGTATTGCAAAACTGGCAGAACTGGTGCAGCCCGATCGCACGGTACCTACTCAAATTGAAATAGTAGATATTGCAGGCCTGGTAAAAGGGGCCAGCAAAGGAGAAGGGCTGGGTAATAAATTTTTGGCAAATATTCGCGAAGTAGATGCCGTAATACATGTAATTCGTTGTTTTGAAGACGATAATGTGCTTAGAGAAGAGGGCGCCATAAACCCCATTAGCGATAAGGAAATTATAGACACAGAATTACAACTGAAAGACCTGGATAGCGTAGAAAAACAAATTCAAAAAAAGAAAAGCAATCTAAAACTGACCCTAAAGCCAAGGCTGAAGTTGAGGTTTTACAACGCTGCAAAGCGCACCTGGAGCAAGGCAAAAGTATTCGGGCTCTGGATCTAAGCAAAGAGGACAAAGTAGCCATTGCCGATCTTTTTTACTTACTGACAAGCCGGTTTTGTATGTGGCTAACGTAGATGAAGCATCTATGCACACAGGCAATAAATTTTCTGAAGCGCTAAAACAAGCAGCCGAGGCAGAAGGTGCAGAAATTATTGTAATGAACAATAATATTGAAGCGCAGATATCTGAAATGGAAGACCCGGATGACAAAGCTTTATTTATGGATGAATATAAGATGACAGAACCTGCTTTAAATCGCTTAATCCGTTCTGCATACAAATTGTTGGGCTTAAATACTTATTTCACGGCTGGCGTACAGGAAGTGCGCGCCTGGACCTTCCATGAAGGGTGGAAAGCACCTCAATGTGCTGGAGTAATTCATACCGATTTCGAAAAGGGATTTATAAAAGCTGAGGTGATTGGCTATAACGACTATGTAACTTATAAATCGGAAGCAGCTGCAAGAGATGCAGGAAAACTTAGAATTGAAGGTAAAGAATACCTGGTAAAAGACGGAGATGTGATGCACTTCAGGTTTAACGTTTAATGATAACAATATATGAGACTTATTAACCCGGCTTATGCCGGGTTTTGTTATTAAAGTAGGTTAACTTTAAGCAAAGATTAAAAATGCTGAAGCCTACGCCACCATTATGTTGCCTGCTCCTGCTTTTTTGCATGAGCTGCTCATCGCTCAGGTATGTATCAGGTTACAGTACCGCTTCAGTAAAAGCCCTGCAAAGTTTCGAAACCCTTGACTACAGTTTTAATAAGGCTTGCAGGGATAAGTGTTTATACGAGCAATTAGACGAGCAAAAGCTGTTAGCGAATGACTGTAATTGCAGCCTGGAAGCCAAAGCGGATAGTGTTATACAAAACTTGTTTTCGGTTACCAATTTTTACATGGAGGGTCTTATTAAACTATCCGACAATAAATTGACCAGCTATAGTTATGAAGGTTTAGCGGGTAATATAACAGCAGGCAAAATAGGTAATATTATCATTTCCGAAAGACAGGCTGTGGCTTTTCAAAAAATAGCCACAACCCTTACCAATGCTGTTACTAACCGGTATCGCAAAAAGAAACTAAAACAATACATAGCCGAAGCAAATGAGCCCTTGCAGGTGATCATTGAAGCCCTACAGTTCAACCTGGTGGGTAACCTGGGAGGCAGGCTCAACACCCAACAAGAAAGACTGAAAGCCTACACCTTCGACCTTTTTCAGAATAAGGACATTTCAGCCTACGAAAAGAAATTGATCATTGAACAATACAACAGCTCAATAACCGAACTTGAAATGATCCGCAAACGTATTGAAACATTATCCCTGCAATTAGGCACAATTGCGCAAGGCCATAATGAGCTGAACAAAAACAGGTATCGTTTAAATGATAAAAACCTGAACCTGGCAGGCAAGTTGGCGGGTTACTCTGCCACCCTATCTAAACTAATCACCGAATTCAACACCCTGAAAAAATTATAGTAATGGCTGCCTTAACTTCAAAACAGATAACAGCACTTGCTGACCAATTTCTTGCTTTTGCAAAAGCAGTAGGCGACTATCGTATCCAGCATGACGAAGAGCTGAATGCGAGTCAGAAAAAAGACCTGAAAAGTTATCACAAGCAATTACTCAACCGGTCGGATGAATTATATACCACATCTGCTACACTCGTAATGGACGAGATAGAAACATCGATTGAGTCTATTAAGAGCGTTACCTCTAGGTTGGAAGACCTACCAACAGCTTCAGAACATTCAGAAAGCTATTGACATTGCCGCTGCATGTGTAAAGATGGGGGTCTCCCTATTTAGCCTCAACACAGTGGAGATCAGTCAATCACTGTCAGAGCTCGCCGGTTTGTTTGCTGCACCAAGGAACATTAAACCAACCAAAAAGAAAAAAACTTAAACAACCAGCAGGCTGCATCCCCGCAAATCGCTATTGTCCATTCTTCCTGTTATTTCGAAATGACTGTCTCCATATAAAACGCCCAGGTCGTCGGTAGCAATAAAGCTGCAGGAATATATATTGGCCAGGTCAATCACATTGATCAATCCCCTTATTGAACCTGTACCAGTGTTGGGTTTTATTGTAAGCGGATCTTCCTCATCCCTCAACAGTACACGCATCCATTGCGGGGTTTGAAACAAACCATTTCCTTTAGAGTAAGCCTGGGATAATAACTCCGTCATTCCGTACTCCGAATGCACTTCCTGGAGCGTAAAAGCCTTTTTAATACATCGTGCACTTCCTGCCGGATCATTTCTTTACGGCGGCCTTTCATACCGCCGGTTTCCATTACCATCGTATGTTGCAATGATAGCTGGTGTTGTGCCGCAAAATCGAGCAAAGCAAAAGTCACTCCAATCAATAGCGTTTTTTGTCCTGCCTGCTCCAATGCCCGCAGCGTTTCATTCAATTGTTCAAAATCGTATAAATAAAAGCCACTCTTTTCATGGCGGCTACGTTGTACCAATTCTTCTACCATATAAACCAGCGATGAATGCTGACGCTCCAGGTAGGAGGGCAATAGGCCCAATACACACCACTCTGCCGGGTTACCATAAAAATGCTCAAAAGCTGTCAAAAAACTTTTTTCGTAGATATTTTTACTTTTTACATAATGCCTGCTATTGATTGTGTCTGTAGTACCGCTACTTTCATATATTGTTTCCGGTTCAAAAACCGTTGTAACAACGTCATGGGTTTTGAAAAAACGAATGGGCAAAAAAGGTATATCTGAAGGCTTACTTACGTTAGACACATCTATTTTCAACGCATCAACATATTTTTTATAAATAGGATTATGCTCATATTGAAAACTGAATACCTTCAGACAGATTTTATCAAAATCAAATGAACCGCTGAAAATTTCATTGGCAAGGTTGTCTCCGATATCCATGTATTTTTAAATATTTTTGAGCAACAAAAGTAATTTCATTGCAGGCATCTTACAATAGAAAGTTTTTTGATTTTATCATTTTCAGCAACATTTTCATAGCCCTTTGTGCAGTGGCAATGGCTGGATATAGCACTCATGTTTTTTCATTAGGTTTTCCGCCGGCCCATTTCGCGGGCTTTTTGTTCTTTTCAACACTGGCTAGTTATAGTATTCACTGGTATCTTACCGATGAGACTACAGAAACGACGGCATCCCGTACTCCCTGGCTCAGCAAAAACAAAAGGCTTCATGCTACTTTCTTTGTCATTAGCTCCATTGGTTGTGCTTTCTTTTTGGCGAAGGAATTGGGGTACATCAAGTGGATACTTCCTGCTATCTTTTTAACGCTGCTGTATACTGCGCCTAAATTCCCCTTTCGGCCCTTTACAACGCTCAAAAAGTTTATTCTGGGGAAAACTATATTGCTCGCATTGATGTGGACCTATGTTACATCGGCCCTTCCCTTTTTTATTGTAGAAAAACCATGGAACCCTGTGTATACCATCTTTTTATCAATCGTTTTACACTTATTTTTCCTATATGTATACTATTTGATCTCAGGGATAAAGACTACGACAAACTAACAGGTGTTAAAAGCCTGGTGACGCTATTACCGCCTCAAAAATAAAAATAGTGTTTAATATTTTCATAATACTTAACATCGTTACAGCTTTATTCATTGGTTATTTTTCCGATTTAGGCGTTGTGGATAATTTTATTTTGTTGATTCCTATCATCTTAACTTTTTCCTTGTACAATCGGGCCATAAAAACCAAGAATGATTATTTATTTTATTTTACCTTAGACGGGTTAATGGCACTCTCGCCTATACTGTACTTTTTAAAACTCATCTTGGCGGTACAATATTTGCGAGGTATTTAAATATCTTATTTGGAAAATGCATACATCATTTGTAAAAATCATACACTTTAGCAGGTTGGTAAAAATCAGCGGAAGATTGAGGGAGTTTAACTACAAAAAAAACAATAATGCCGGCGATTATGTTTTTGATGTAGATACTGCCGATGATAGGGGAAACCGTATTTTTTCAGGCTTAGCAAAAATGACAATGACTGGTCAATATCTTCTAAACAGACGATTCCTGAATGGATCGGGCAACATTTGCAACAATTGGTAACGGAACTGGAAGAGGGTATTTTAACCAACTAAAAAATTATTTCAAGAGAGGTTAGCGCCTCTCTTTTTTGCCCTTTACTAATAGCTGAAATATTAGTCTCCTCCGCATCCCCCGCAACTACTGCATGAGCTTCCACAATTACTACCGCAGGAAGACCCATCATCACCACTACCAGAACCAGTACTATCAGCCCCGTTTCTCCCCCTCTATCTATAACAGCCGTTAAAGAAATATCCAATACCGCAGCTCCCATTAAAAAATAGGTCCACTGCCAATTATTCTCCGCCGGTCTCGAGGGCAGGATCTGATCTTTATATAACCGGGGTATACTATTGGTGCCTAATTGCCCGGTTAACCTTATTAGAAAAAATATTGCCGCTACAACCAGGAGAACAGTACATATCACAATTTGAAAGACGGGTTTATCTCTTTCAATGCCCGTAATAATTCTGGTGAAAGCTAGCAGAAGCAAAATGGCGATAATAGAAAAATTCAGGTAAAATAATTGGCTAAATTTCCGGGATTTATAAACGTACTTTTTAAAAGCATCCATACTATTGGCAATATTGCTAAAAACAGGCTTTCTTTTCAACGTAGCCATTAATATCGAATAAAATGTCGAACCTGTTTCATTCAAAGTCATCACTACCTGTGCTTCGTCCTCATTCAGGCTCCGCTTTTGATCAACACCCGTGCTTATCCTATCATCCTTATCCATGTAAACCATGCCCTTTTCAAACATTTCATTTAAAGTCCCATTGATTATATTCTCTAACTTTTGAGTCTTAAGATAGACAAGCTCCATAGGCCGTAAACTATATGCAAAACTTTCCCGACTGAAAAGCCCGATTATTTTTGTGAGTCGGTATCGGTTTAAAAATTCCAATCCTGCAAAAACTACAACTGTTAATGCTACCAGGACATACATAAACTCAGGATTATCAAACCGACTGTAAAAAGGCTTTAAAAGCCAATAAAACGGCACCAATAAACCAACCATTGCCAGAACACCCCAATTTACAAAGGACCTTATTTTTAATTTAGCCTTGGGAAGATTGAGGCTATCGTACATGGTATCGCAAGCCCATATTGTAGATGGAGGCGTCCCAAAAGCCTCTTCATACAATTGTGCCGTTCTTTCTTTTGCCGAACGGAATTTTTGAAAATCTTCTTTATTGTGAGTAGACGGGACATGCTGTATCTTTTTGCCAAGCATTTTACAGAAAGCTTCATAAGACTCTGTAAATATGAGATGTTGATGCCAAACGACATCAATAACCCCTGATGGTGACACCATCATATCAGAGGTAGCCGCCAGATACATAAATTTCTTATACTCCAAAATTGCAAGCTCTGTAAAATCCTTAGTCCAGTAATTTTCGTTAACCAGCCTCAAAGAAAAACCGTATTCACTAAAAGGCGTATCCAGGTTGTAGGCTAGTATTTCGTTCCAAAGCTGCTGATTCATAAAGATAGTTTGGATCAATAATGATCAAATATACAAATAGCTAAATTCAAACTCAATTGGGTACATTCGGCTTACCGGAAATTTAATAAACTTCCTGATAACCAGCCCTCAAAATACGTTACTTTTAACCCTATGAATATCGAAGGAAATATTGTAGATATCGGAGCATCTAAAATTTATCCGGGAAGCATAAAGGTAAAAAATGGGGCGATTGAAAGTATTGAACCGCTTGAAGGTAAAAGCTTTGATCATTTTATTTTGCCCGGTTTTATAGATAGCCATGTTCATATCGAAAGCAGCATGCTGATCCCCTCTGAATTTGCCCGGTTGGCGGTGGTACATGGTACCGTTGCAACGGTGAGCGATCCGCATGAAATAGCTAATGTATGCGGCATGGAGGGCGTGGAATATATGATTAATGACGGAAACACAGTCCCCTTTAAATTCAATTTTGGAGCGCCCAGCTGTGTGCCGGCCACCAGCTTTGAAACAGCAGGTGCTGTTTTGGGTGTGGATGATGTAAAAGCATTGCTCAGTAAACCAGAGATCAAATACCTTAGCGAAATGATGAACTTTCCCGGTGTTCTCAACGGCGACCCCGAAGTACTGCAAAAATACAGGCAGCCCGGGAACAGGGAAAGCCTGTTGACGGTCATGCGCCTGGGTTAAGAGGTGAAGACGCCCGAAAATATACCGATGCCGGCATCAGCACCGATCACGAATGTTTTACTGCTGAAGAGGCCTTAGATAAACTGGGCCTTGGTATGAAAATACTGATCAGGGAAGGAAGCGCTGCTAAAAATTTTGAGGCATTAGTTGAGCTGCTTCACGAATACCCCGACCAGATTATGTTTTGCAGCGACGACAAGCATCCCGACAGCCTGGAGGCTGGTCATATCAACCAGCTTTGCGCCAGGGCTGTAGAAAAAGGCATTGATGTTTTCAAAATATTGAAGGCGGCCTGCATCAATCCGGTTCAACATTATAAACTGGATGTGGATTATTGAAAGCAGGAGATCCTGCCGATTTTATACTGGTAAAAGACCTGAGCCATTTCGAGGTGATACAAAGCTATATTGACGGTCAGCTGGTTGCCGAAAACGGCAAAACCCTGATTGCATCGCAAAGGCCGGGCCTGGTTAATAACTTTAATTGCGCCACCAAAACGGCTGACGCATTTGCTGTTAAGTCAGATGGAGCTACTCAAATAAGAGTCATCGAAGCTTTAGACGGACAATTGATCACCCATCAGCTTTTTGCAGCACCCAAAACCGAGAGCGGATATATCATTAGCGATGTTGAAAATGATATTCTCAAAATAGCGGTAGTCAACAGGTACCAAAATGCCCCCGTTGCCATTGCTTTTATCAAAAATTTTGGCCTTAAAAAGGAGCACTGGCTTCTTCGGTAGCACATGACAGTCATAATATTGTGGCGGTAGGTTTAGATGACGAAAGTATCTGCAAAGCCGTAAACCTGGTAATAGCCCAAAGAGGAGGTGTAAGCGCCGTTAATGGTGTTAAAGAAAACGTACTACCCTTACCAGTTGCCGGGTTAATGAGCACAGAAGATGGATACAAAGTTGCCAAAGCGTATACCGCTATCGACTCCATGGCTAAAGAAATGGGCAGCCCGCTAAGCGCTCCTTTTATGACCTTGTCTTTTATGGCATTATTGGTGATTCCAGCCCTTAAATTGAGCGATAAAGGTCTTTTTGACGGCACTAAATTTGAATTTGTGAGGGTAGCAGAAAATTAGCACTGTTACTGACCGACCCAACTCCGCCATTCACCGATATATTAAGTTTACATACAATAAATCTATTGCAAGGGGAGTTAAGGCGTGCTATTTTTACTTAAAATTGAAAACAATGAGCGAAAACAATCCATACAACACAGAAATGTATAAAAGTGAGCCAGGTGGCTACCAGCAGCCAGATCCTAACAATTTCCGCCCCAAACAGTCGCAGAGCCATCTTTGGATAGGCGGTTTCTTGCTGATTATAGGCGTCGTTTACTTATTAAGGCGTATTGGTATAGATCTGCCTGATTTTATTTTCTCCTGGCAGATGTTCCTGATCGCATTAGGTCTTTTCATAGGGGTGCGTAAAAATTTCGAAGGGCCGGGTTGGATGATCATGGTACTGATCGGCGCCATATTCCTTATTAACGAGTTCTTCGTTTTTGGAGAATTAAAACGGTTTATTTTACCCATTATTTTAATTGGCTCAGGTCTATTCTTTATTTTCAGGCCTAAAGGTTCTAAAAACTATATCCAGTTTGATGAGAGTGGTACCTCTCCCCTTGCTGGTGCTTCCGGACAGGATTATATTGACACTACCTCTATTTTCGGTGGTTCTAAAAAGAAAGTATTCTCTAAAAATTTCAGAGGCGGTGATATGACGAATGTATTCGGAGGTACCGAAATCGATCTTTCCCAGGCTGATATGAACGGAACCGCCGTTTTAGATGTTACAGCCTTATTTGGCGGAGCTACTTTAATTGTGCCCTCTAACTGGAACGTGATTTCAGAAGCTGTAGCGATTATGGGTGAAGTAAAAGATAAGCGTATCTTAAAAGGATTACCCGAAATCAATAAAACACTTTTGATAAAGGGAACCGTAATATTCGGAGGTATTGACATTAAAAGCTTCTAAAAATCAGGGGCCTTAGTAGACCGGCCAGTACCTGAAATCAACATATTTCAACCGGAAAGTCCATGGTTTTAACAGCCATGGACTTAAGTTTAGATTAAAATAACCACAACCCAACCCGATGGCCTCACCTCTTTCAGCAAAACGATTTATCGCATCGCTAATTATTGGCTGGGTGGTGCTGGTAAATGCGCAGGCGCTGATCTTAAATGATTTAAATTTTTCTATCAGTATTGTGCTGGGTGACAGCTTGCTTAGTATAACCATGTTGCTTCTGGCAAGCCTGCTCGTGCTGAACATTACTAAATATTATTTGCCAACATCCTACCAGTATGTCGGCGTTATAGCATCCTCACTGGTGTTATCGCTTTTATGGTTGCTGATTTCCAATAGCTTTTTAAAGATCCTTTTTACCGGTCAAAAAAGTTATCTCGACTTTTTACACAACTCATTGATCATACGTTTTGCCTTCGCCTTTTTGGTGCTCACCATCGTCACTACCGCATCCATTTTATGGTACAACTGGCAGGAGCGGCAGAAAGAATCCAAAAGAAAATCAGATGTAGAAGCACTTTCCCGGGAAGCAGAACTATTTAAGCTGCGTCAGCAACTGCAGCCCCACTTTCTTTTCAACAGCCTGAACTCGATCAATGCACTAATAGGCCTGGATCCTCAACTGGCACGCAAAATGGTACAACAATTATCCGATTTCCTGAGAGGCACGCTGAAGAAAGAAGAATCGCAAATGGTTTCCCTGGAAGAGGAAATAGGATATCTGAACCTCTATCTTGAAATAGAAAAAGTAAGATTTGGCAACCGACTGCAAACAAAAATTGATATCAGCGAGGGTTGCAAACCAGCCTTATTGCCTACCTTATTATTGCAACCCATTGTTGAGAACGCTATTAAGTTCGGCCTTTATGATACAACCGGGCAAACACTCATCACCATCGATTGCCGCTCAGAAGGCAATGAACTGATCATTAGCGTTAAAAACCCATTCGATCCTGAAACCGCTGCACCTCAAAAAGGAACGGGCTTCGGATTATCTTCTATTAAAAGGAGACTATATTTGCTTTTCGCCAGAAATGATTTATTAAGCACCGCTGCACACGATACTATTTTTGAAACAACCGTAAAAATTCCGCAACAGGTATGAGTAAAGTAATAATTATAGATGATGAGTTTTTAGCCAGGAGCATGGTTAAAGAATATCTGAAAAAACATCCGCAGCTGGAAGTAGTGGCTGAATGCGGCGATGGCTTTGAAGGCCTGAAAGCAATACAGGAACATGAGCCCGACCTTATTTTCCTGGATATACAGATGCCCAAAATCAGCGGATTTGAAATGCTGGAACTGGTGGAAAACCCTCCTGCAGTAATTTTTGCAACCGCTTTTGATGAATATGCTATCAAGGCTTTTGAAGCCCATGCTATTGACTACCTGTTGAAACCTTTCGACCAGGAACGCTTTGACAAAGCAGTCGCTAAATTTTCGGCACAGAATCGCCCAGCGGCTGTAGAAAATACCAAAGAACTACTGAATGATGCTCAGTTACCCGGAAGCAATAATCGCATTGTGGTTAAAAATGGCAGTAAGATCAAGATCATCCCGGTACAGGAAGTATTATACCTGGAGGCAGCAGATGATTTTGTAAAAATATTTACCAAAGAAGGCTATTACCTTAAGAATAAGACCATGTCATTTTTTGAATCCTTTTTGCCGGCAGATATGTTTGTACGCAGTCATCGTTCGTTTATTGTAAACATCCAGGAAATTACCCGCATCGACCCTTATGAAAAAGACGGGCATGTTGCTATTTTGAAAAATGGCGCAAAGATCAATGTAAGCCGTAACGGATATGGTAAACTAAAAGGAGTATTGGGGCTGTAGCGCGATAGAATAGTTTTTTAGTGTTCGCCCAGTTCAGGAAACTCCCTCATAGGACCCGAATATCGCTCATAAGAATCAAATATTTCAGTATCAGGACCCACAATACGTGGGTCTTTTTGTTTTACCCAGTTTTTCTTTTAAAGCATTTTTCATTTCTATTTCGATCGACGTATAAGCACTCCTACCACAAAGATTTACTAAACAGCCGGGATCTTTTGATACATCATACAACTCAAACTCAGGTCGTTTGTCAACAGCCCACCTGAAAAAGAATTGACTTTTTTATCATCGTGATTTTCTACAATGAATGACAAAGAAGGTCCTGCATCAATATCTGTAAAAGCCCAATCAGAATGGTAGCGACCATTTTTATCGATGCCGTATTTTGGAAACAGTTGTGGCTTATTTTTAGGATTAACAGCCTGGGGATCTCCGGAAGGCCACCGTTCGGGTTTCATATTCCAAACCAAGAGATATTCTTTACTACGGATAACCCGCTGCGGGTATCCCTGGTTCTGGTAACGCGAATAAGAGTGGCGCTCCCGGCCGGAATAAACATATTTATCAGCCTCATCAGCAATGGACGGAAGCTTTTCATTTTTAAGAAGGTTTACCCTGCTCTTTCCCGTAATCGGCATCATTCCCTTTGACGGAATTCCAGATAACTCAAGCAGCGTTGGCGCTATATCGACAAAGCTGATTGGACGATCAATAACCCTTCTTCCCGGAAACATTTTGGGAAAGCTCATTGCAAACGGAACATGAATACCATATTCATAACTGTTGGCTTTCGCTCTTGGAAAGGCCATTCCGTTATCAGATGTTACAATGACGATGGTATTATCCAGCTCCCCTTTTTCTTTTAGATATTGCAGCATTTGTTGTAAGTGGTAGTCAAACCATTCAATTTCTATTGCATAATCCAGTAAATCTCCTCTTACAATTTCGTTATCAGGCAGAAAAGCCGGTACATCTACATCTTCAAGTCGTTTCTTACTCTTCTGCCATGAATCCTTTTCATAGCCACGATGTGGCTCTAAAGCGCCATACCAAAAAAGAAGGGTTGACCATCTGCTTTCTTGTTTAGAAAATCGACAAAGTTTTGGAAGTAGTTTATATCACTTAGTCCTTTAGCCGGCCTTGTATCTGTAACATCCCCGGCCTTATACCGTATTGTATTAAAACTTTTGCCGGCGGCGTTTTCTTCCCGCCACAGTGTATCGTTCTCATTGCGGGCATACTGAAATGGATCTACCCCTTTTCCGGTATATCCTGTTTGATAACCATTCTGCCCCATTAAATCAATAAAAGAAACATATTGCTTCATCCAGCTGGACGCATGTTGGCCCGACTGCTCATTCTGCCAGGGATAACGTCCGGTTACAATAGAGCTTCGGGACGGCGCACAACCCGGAGAACCTGCGATACAATTTTTAAAGAAAACACCTTCTTTTGCAATTTGATCAAAAGCAGGTGTTTTTACAAAACGGCATCCTGAAAAACTGTTATGCTCATAGCTTTGATCATCACTGATGGCAAATAATATGTTGGGTCTTTTTACCGGATGAAGATTCTGACTGCTACCCGATAAGACGATCCAACAAAAAATATAAATAAAAACACGCGCATTTTGAGGCTTATTAAAAGTGACAATCACGTATTCTATAACATATACTGCCTGAACGCCAAAACTACCTTTGAATTTAATTGCCCGTTGTATTCTCATCCTCGACAGCATCCTGCCAATTGGTCCATACTTCAACATTAGCGTCATAACCATTATAGCCGGGCGTCTGGCGTAATTTGGCATAAAGATTCGCATCTATGGCGCCCTGAGGAATAGGCCAGTAAATATTATGCGGTGCTATTGCATAATTACGCCCTCTTACAACTACCTTATTTTTATTATAATAATCATTATAGTGCTGAATACGCTGGTACCAGTAATTATTTTCGGATAGTGTATTTACACTATAAGTATTTCCCCATTCATCAGCCTTGCCACTTAGCGCGAGGCTATAAGAAATGCGGCTTAGCTCCATGTGACGCCATTCTTCCATATATAATTCCCGGGCACGTTCATTAACAATATCGCCCAGGGTTACGGTTGAGTAGAGCTGACTACATTGAGCCCTGGTTCTTACTGCATTTACATCGGCAGTAGCCTGTGCAATATTGCCTTTATAAAAGTTAGCCTCTGCCCTTAACAAGTAAGTTTCTGCCAAACGATAGCAATACCAGTCAGCAGCGCCTCCGTCATTCCGGTTAGATCCGGGAGTTGCCAGAAATACCGGGTCATCAATGTAAATTTTGTATTGCGGCCAGTCGAACCAGCTGCGGATCGTGTCAGTACATAAAAGAGTGTTACCGTTATACAGTCTCAACTTCTGGCCAAAAAAGGATCCGTAGGATCGTTATATTTTAAGGAATCCATGCGTACCCAGTTACCTACAGTACTGTTATGACGCAGGTCGCCTAAATCATTAACACCGTTAACACTCCAAAGGCCATACTGGGCAAAATGCGTAGGACGAATCATGCCTATTCCTCTTCCGAAAGCACCATTGATATCATATAACGCCCGGTAACTTGCATTGGTTTTGGCGTAAGATTGCAGCACTTTTCCACCCGGGGACTTTAATGCTGCCTGGTTCCACATAGGCCCCCAGTTACGCATAGACTTATATCGTATTGTAGCATCGGTACCTTCACGATTGGGCATCACGAGGATGGCTTCTTTATTGGCAGCAATTGCCTTATTGGCCGGCCGGTGCAGATCCCAGATCACATTGCGTGTAATGGGCCATGCAACAGGTGCAGGGTTGTCGAATGTGCCGAATGTATTGCTCATCAAAGCATAACCCGAATGGCTGATCAACGTATCGGCCTGAGCAATGGCTTTATCCCACTGGCCTGTAGCCAGGTAACATTTCAGCAGTAATTGACGGCAGGCTCCTTTATTGATCATACCTACATAAGCCATTTGCGATTGATTGGGAACCCATGCTACGGCCTTCTCCATATCAGCAGTGATCATTTCCAGGATGGCCTCACGGCTGGTAGTTTTATAATTTTGCTTAGGGCCGTCTGTTAAGATTCGGGTTACCAGTGGCACATCCTTAAACTGGAAACAAAGCGCCAGGTAGCGGAAAGCCCGGTGAAAATAGGCTCTGCCAAGAAATTCATGTTTAGCAGTCTCATCAAGGCCAGGAACGCCATCTATATAGGTTGTAATGGTATTAGCATATTTGATACCGTTGTACGTTTCTCCCCAGAAAAATGAGATCATATTTATATCATTATCATGCATACCATCAGTTGGAGTAAGGCGGGTAGCTACGTCTGCAAAAATATTACCATCATCCGTTTTGCCAGACACTGCTATATCAGACAGCATATATTCGGTGTTCATAGGTACCGATATATCTCTTGTCGAAAGATGACTCCAATAAGTACGTAGATGTCTGTCTAGCATGTAAGTAGTTGCCTCTATGCCTGCACGATCAGCAAATGTAATATCGGGTTCATAAAAGAGAGCGGATCGGGTTTTAAGAAATCCTTTGTACAACCCGATAGTACGCTAACAGATAACATACTTATCAAAGCAATCGCCTGTATATAAAAAAGTTTCGTTTTCATGTGTAGATTTTTTATGTTTTTAGCCACATGGAATTTTGCATAAAAATTTTCATCGCTTTGGGTATGAATTTGCTCGAAAATTTTTATGGTCATTTCATATTCTATTCGTTTAAAAGTTAGATTTAACCCAAGCGCAAATATTCTTGGTGCCATTTCTCCTGTTTCAATATCCCAGTAACGCCAGTTATTATCTTTTTCCACACGGCTACATTGCGTATGGCGCCAAATACTTTGACTTTTTCGATGTTTACTGATGAGGTTAGTTTACCAGGTAATGTATATCCTAATGTTATATTCTCCAACCTGGCAAAGGAGCGGCTCAACACTCTTTGAGGAGCATTCAATCCCTGCGGTCCTTTTGACTCCAGGCGGGCCCAGAAATCGCTGGGACTTCCAGGGGTCCAGTAGGGCTTTTCGTAGGTATTAGCAAGACCCTGGCTAATAGTTGATGTACCATTATCCTGGTTCAGATACGCTCCGCTTGCTCTTATCTTATGCCCCATGTAGGAATAAATATTAAAAGAGAAGTTGAAATTTTTGTAGGTAAAATCATTGCGCAAAGACCACATAACGGGAGCCTGGGTCTGTCCCAGAAACTGCCTGTCATTATTATTGTAAACCGGAGTAGTACTTCCGTCAGCGTTTTTGGTATCATCTGCCGTATAACTATTCTCTACTTTAGGATCTCCGGGGCGTTGACCATATTTTTTCGCTTCCTCTATTTCATTAACCTGCCATATACCCGTTACTTTATAATCCCAGATAGCGCTTATTGGCTGACCAATGAACCACCGGTTGTTAATATCATCCACCTCTTTGCTTGAGATGATATTGCCGTTGGCATCCAGCACATCCTGATACTGGTAATAGAGATGTTTGATCTTGTTCTTATAATAAGAAAAACCGAAGGTGGTATTCCAGCTAAAATCCGGCCGAACGATATTGCGGGAATTAATGGATATTTCAATCCCGTTATTCTGCACTTCACGTTGGTTGGAAGTAATGCTGCTGAATCCTGAAAAGTTAGGCAGGGACTGGTTCATGATCATATCAGTAGTAGACATCTGGAAGTAATCCAATGTCGTTGTAATACGGTTGTTAAGAAAACCCAGGTCCAGACCTACATTGAAAGATGCTGTCTTTTCCCATTGCAGGTTTTTATTGGCCATACGGGAAATTCTCAGGTAGTAGAATTGTATATAATCTCCTGTGCCATTTACATATCCCTGCGTGCCTGTACCAAGCGCAAGATCCGCCAATGCTATATAAGGATTCTCAAGCGATCGATTACCGTTTTGCCCATAAGATAAACGCAGTTTACCATTGCTCAATACATCCCATTTAAAAAACTTCTCATTAGTAAACGTCCAGGCTAATGCGGCAGAAAGGAATGTAGCGCGGGGATTGGAAGTACCAAAAGCAGAATACCCATCACGACGTACAGAACCGGTAAACATATACCTGTCATCATAGGAGTAAAATAACCGGCCCAACATACCATCTGCTGTCTGACGCGCATCATAAGAATCAAATTCACTTAGCAGCTTATCACCGGTAGATGTTTCATGGAAGCCCAAAGCGTCTGTAGGTGTTATGTTACGAGCCCTGATATAGTCTTCCCATAATTCACGTTCTTCCGACTCCTGCACCAGGGTTACATTAACGCGATGCTTATTAGCAAAAGTATGCTCCCAGTTGATGGTATTATTGAGCGACCAGTCAAATCGTTTTTTGCTTTCCCTCTCAACGCCTGCGTTATTCGTAAGCGGGTTCCAGTCGGGGTGCTTTGAAGAGGCGAAATAGCGCCTGTAAAACCATTGATACCTTGGAGCAACATTAAATGAATAATTGATGTTAAAAGGCAGTTTTACTTTTGCAGTAAAAATAGAATTCAAAACGGTGAAGCCGCTTTCGAGGTCCTGGAACTGCCGGTTAAAATCGTAGTTATAACCTCTCACCAGCCCGGTAAGTGTTGAACCCTGTGGATGCACAACCAGGTTACCGTTCTCATCTTTATAAGAAGCAAAAGGACTATTAAACGTAATAGCATTGCCCCAGTTGGTAGCAATATTTCCATCCGAACGATCCTGGAAGTTAATATTAGCACCTACACTTAACCAGTTAGCTATTTTTCCATCTACTTTCAGGTTAGATCGAACTGCCCTGTAATTATCGCCAACAATAACGCCCTGGTTGGAAAGATACCCGGCAGACATGTAATAGTTGATCTTGTCACTGGCACCCGAAACGCTGAGATTATAATCCTGGTTAACCCCGTCTCTAAAGCTGTGATCGTACCAGTCGAATGTTTTACCAGCAAGATAGTTGGTCAAAACATTATGTCCAAGGCCAATACGTTGTGCAAAAATGAGGTCGTCAGAAGCGCCTGCTTCATTAGTCGAATAAGCTCTCCATTGATCTGAAGTTATGCCATACCTGGATAACATATCGGCGGTAGGTTTTTCATAATACCCCGGCTTACCCAGAGACGGATCTCCCGCCATCTGGTAGGGCTCATATTTACCAGTGGCAGTATTTAGACCATAAGTTGCGGCTGTATACCAATCCTCCCTGTATTTTATATAACCCTCCGGGCCCCAAACCGGCCGATCCACTCCCATAGTAGAAAGCGCCAGGTTAGAGGTAAAGTTAATTTTGGGCTTACCTTGTTTACCTTTTTTGGTAGTGATGATCAAAACTCCGTTGGCAGATTGCGCACCATAAACAGCTGCAGCCGATGCATCTTTTAATACATCTATCTGTTCAATGTCATCCGGATTAATCTCCGATAGCTCGCCATAAAAGATCATTCCGTCTAAAATCAGCAAGGGTGAGTTATGATTACCCGCCGTATATACCGAACGTTGCCCCCGTATATTAATGGAGCCACCGCCTTTTGCAGAAGCATCTAACCCGATGGTAAGACCCGGTGTGCCCCTCAAAATATCCTGCACTGTACGGGGATTCTCGTCTGCAATTTTATCAGGTTTCAACTGGGTGATCGCGCCTGTAAGATCTTTCTTACGCATGGTGCCATACCCTACTACCACCACATTTTCAAGATTGCTTTCCAGTGCGGTTAAATTGATGTTTAATTCTTCCGTTTCAGAAACAACCACCTCTTTGGTACTGTATCCTACAAAAGTCACCACTAATGTTTGCCCTGTCGCCGCATCAATTGTAAATGTCCCGTTCTCGTCTGTCGTGGTGGCTACTTCACTCCCTTTAATGCTGACTGAGGCTCCCACCAATGGAGTGCCGTCAATTCTTCGAACGGTACCCTTTATCGGTGCCTGGTACACTGTAGCGCTCAGCTCCGGGGAGCTGGCAGCAAACAAACTATCCGGAAAGGATAGTGTACAAATTAATTGCAACAATGCAATTCTTGTAATAGCTGTTACTAAATACTTATACTTCATAAACTTTTTACTTTAGACTTACTTGAATGTTATTGACCTGGCGAGTTGTCTAACCAACGCATAGCCAGATCTCCTTACAGAGGCCTGATCTGTTTGTATGGAGTCAAAACTGTTGATCTTATTTTTTTACCTTAACGGCTTAATCGTTCTCCTGTTTGGATTGAGTTAAGAAGATATCGGTAGGGCTCTAACGGCCTGTATAGACATTTTCATACAGACATGCGTTTTCAATTCCTGTAAAGCCGGTTTAGCTGCTGTTAGCAACACTGTTTGTGAAAGCAGATTCCTGGAGTTACTTTCAAAAAAACTGCATATCAAACTTTGAAGCGTTCGCGAAATTGTCCGGATTACCAGGCTTTCTTTTTCATATAACTGACGATTATTTTTACTGCTTTTATAAAACCGCAATCGATCTGTCAATACAGAGGGTATGACCTAAATTCGAAGACAAATTAGAAAAAACAGTTTAGAAGCCAAACATTCGAAAACAACGAACCTATTACCTTAATGCAATACTTGATTAATTATTAATCACTTACGCAATTCATCCCGGCTCTTTTTGGAATGATTAGTAAAATAGTTGAATAGTGTTCCGGAGTTTGCAAACGGTTACAAAACATCAAGTCAAATCCAGGAACCAGCTGCCAGGGAATGTTTAATAGAACAATTAAAATCTAATCTGCTTCATCCATTACATGCGATCTTCTGGCACGGCCACCAAATTGCCTGGGGAAATAAGAGAGCGTGAATTGGAAATATCTTTGCAGCCCCTGCGTTACAGAAGTAGTTGTAATATTGCCTGATGAGACATTGCTGACATTTTGATTTTGTCCCAATATATTAAAGACAGAAACACGTGTTTCAAACATCTTTGTCTTAGGGAACATATAGCCCACATTGGCATCCCAATTCATATTTTTTATAGGTTGAGCGTTTACAGAAATGTTATTGCTGTAACGGATATTGCTTCCCAGGCTAAAGTTTTTGGGCACTTTAATCGTTAAACGAGCTGTTGTATTGTAAGACCGTGTTTGGGCCGCAGGATAAGCATTGGCAGATCCCAACTGTTCAGCGCTTGTTTTGTTAACAGCCTGCTGCAGGTTCAGATCTATAACACCAGGTATATTAAAAGCAATGGATACCGAATGGTTCTGACCTTCATTTTTATAGGTTAACCGTTCCATATTAATATACTGTGGTCCTTCAGCAGCGTTAAAACCACTGCGATAACTGAACTGGATATTTCCCTTTTTTAAAGGATGGGAAACATTTACATTCATGGACCCATTCAGCGCATTGCTATACCCGCGACCCGCAGCAAAATGTGTATACCCGTTCGCCCATCCACCATTGGTTCCAACCTGCAATGTCGTCTTATTGAATTTGAGAAAAACGCCAATATTAAGACTGGTATTAAACATTCCAGAACCTGGTGTATTGATGAAGTAAGTAGTGCGTCCGCCGTTGTTGTCGTAAATAATACTATCTATTATGCCGTTTCTTTCCTTGTCATACCCCAGGCTCAAACTCACATTAAAAGATCTCTTCCCTTCGAAGCCGTTACTCTTATTAAAAGAAAGATCAAAATTAAATGCGTCATTAAACTTAGACTTCAGGTTAGGATTGCCAACTATCATATTATACCTGTTGGCGGCGCTATCCTGAATAGGATATAACTGATCGATGGTTGGAGCACTGGCTGAGCTATTATGTGTAAGTCCAATGCCAATATTGTATTGATCGACTTTATTATAGTTATAATTGATACTGCTTGACGGAGTAAAAAAATTGTAAATAAAAGTACGGTTGCGGTAGCTTAAGGTTGATGTATTTTTTTGATAAAGCAACTGGCTCTGCAAATTAGTACTCACCTGTATCGTTCGTTCATAGCGATCCGTTATACGTTTAAAGAAATTCTTCTCTAATCTTAACCCCGTTCTGTTATTTATGTTGGAAACCCCACTGAGGTTGCTCAGTTCTTCGTTAGCGATATAGGTATTGGTTGCACTGTCTTTATCGCTTACATCTGCATTGATATCCGACCTGCTATATTGTGTGCTACTATTCAACCCATATTAATATTCCAAAGATTATGGTCTTTAAAAATTAGCTGACGGAGGCCGTTGTAATGAATACCAACGCTGCCATTTAAGTTGGAATTCCTGTTAATATATTTCCTGTTGTACAGGTTTTTGTAAGCGCTGTCAGATATTGCGTCAAACCGGCTGTAGGTATTACTCTTGCTCAAACTGTTGTCATAGTTCAACATGTAATTAATGGAGAGACTTCCGGCTCCTGGATCTTCATTTACCGACATATTGTTGTAATCACCATTAACACTAAACTGGTTATTGGAACTTTCACCCTGAGATTTATTGGCTGAGCGGCTGGCAAGAATAGAATCATTTCTGTAAGTAATGATGTTTCCTTCTGAAGCATTACTACTTTCCACCCTCGCATAGCTGGCATTAGCAGAGAAGGATTTTTCTTTTTCCTTACATCATAAGAACCATTAGCAGATTGCCGCAGGTACCTGGACAGGTTATAGCCTTCATTAATATCCGTCAATTTAGAATCAGCCAGATTTTTTACAGTGGTACGGTTGGTTACAGCGCTATTTCGATTACCTGATACATTATAGCCGCCATTCAAAGATCTGTCATTATATAAACCCGCATTCTCTTTAAAGTACTGCCTGAAAGTTGTACCCAGATCCCAGTTACTACGCAGATTTAAATCCTTGTTTTCAACCACGGGCTCAATATCGCCCAATGCGTTCCGCACTATATTGCCATGACCGTTAAAACCCAAATGTGTTTTTTTATTGTACACCTGTAAAGACATATTCCCTCCGTAACTGTCATTCGTACCTGCCTGTGCATTCGTATTACCAAAATATCCTTTTCGCTTGTCGGGCTTTAACTTAATATTCAAAACAACTGTAGAGTCTTTAGCAATATCGGCCGCCGTTTGTTTGTAAATATCTTTCTCCTGGTATACCTGAATTTTATCAACTGCATGTTTAGGCAGGTTTTTAACAGCCATATTAAAGCTACCATCGAAAAATGGCCTGCCGTCTACATAAAGTTTGGTTACTTTTTTGCCATTAATAGTAAGTGAGCTGTCCTGCCACCTGGTAATGCCCGGCACCCGTGACAATAATTCATCTACCACTTCAATAGAGTCCAGCTTAATTCCCGCCGGGTTAATTTCCAATGTATCTCCATTCATCGTAACAGGCGCTACTGATTTCACTACCACTTCTTCCATTAACTGCCCGGTATCTTTTATAAGACCGATCCATTTAAGATCCATGTGGGCTTGAGCAGAGTCCAGGTAAAAAGCATTGTAAAACCCTGCATATCCTGTATGCGTTATCGATACAAATAATGCTGTTTTTAAAGGAAGGTCGGCAATTTCAAAAACACCACGTTCCCTGGTTATCTGGTAATTAACCAATGATGAATCAGCTTTTTTATAAACCGTTACCGTTGCTGCGCGTAAAGCAGCGCTATCTAAAGAACTGACAACAGCCCCCTTAATGCTTCCGGCTTTTTGAGCAAAAGAAACAACTGACTGCAGCAACAATATTATGATCAACACCTGCTTCATTTTGCGCTGTTCCTTTCTTTCGGTTGGATACGTATCAATACAGGGTTGTCCGTTTCCTTTGCAGTGCTATAAAACCTGGCAAGACTTTGCTGATAATGCCATTTCGACTTGATGGCATTTTTCTTTTCCGGAAAAGACTCCGCGCTGTTAAGCTCTGGTAAATACTGTTGTCATCAAAAGCAAGGATAGCCCCGGTCGCAGGAAACATATAATTACTGCTATCTGGCTTCAATTGCCTGTAGTTATAAATACTACCGTTGATCTTATCATAAATGAAATAGTTGTTAGGGAAAGATTGGATACTGAAGAAAAGAAACCGGCTAAGACTAACCACATGACCAATGGCATTCTTATTGAAGTCAATAGTATTACCGGTTCTACCGCCCACCAAATTGAATGCAGATATACTAAATGATTCTCCATCAAAAAATGAAGCAGATTCTGATCCAAAAGACATTTCTGCAGCGTCTTGCTTAGGTAGGACTACTTTGTAGCTTTCGGTTAGAGCAGCAGGCGTCAAAGAATAAATAGTGGAATCAAATGGTCTGGTAACCCATAATACCGAATCATTTAATGTGGTGCTCAAACTGCATTGCCAGGCATTTGGACTAATAAAAGCGGTATCCTTTTTTTTATTGTAGGGGAAAAAGCTTTTTATTACAGCATTATCATTTACGATCTGCAGCTGATAATCCAGTGTATCCTTATCGATCTTGTTCGATTTTATAAAACTATAGGTGAAGCTTCCGGAACCAAGCAGTATTGGATTAGTGAGCAGGTAAGCCGATGCTTTTAACTCTTCTGGCCGTAAGGTTCCCAGGTCATTCAAATAAAGCCGGGTACTTTTTACCAGTTCCCGAAATTCTTTTGTTGCTCCTTGTAAAGGTAAGACTGCAGTTTTGCAGTATTGACATTATAGTTTTTGTTCTGACTGAAAATAAGCAGTGCATTATGCGCGGGATCTAATTGGATAAAGTTGATCCGGTAACGCCGCTGCTTGTTTTTATATTTTGTTAGAAAACGTCCTTTCTTATCAAAGAACAGGACAGCGTCCGTATCCGGATCAAGAATAATAAAATACTCATCCGTTACCAGTAATTGTTTTACTATTCCGAAAACAGACGCAGGCCTGGTTTCCAAAGGAATAATTTCTACATCATCAAAAAGGGCGGAAAAGCTGGTATCCACGGCCCGGGCCGGATCTAAAACAGGTATGGTTTGAGCACTAGCTGTACCCAGTATACCGATCAACCAACCGATTAGCATGTAATGTTTCACAAAGAAAAAGCAGTTAAAGTGTCAAATATAGTGGACGCTCTTCAGACGAAATGATAGCTATTTGTTAAATGCTAATCTTGGTAAATGGTCGTTTAAAATTCTATTGAAAATGCTAAGCCAGATTAAAACAAGTACTTGCAAAACAAAATAAATTTATTGTAATTCAATAAATAATTATTATCTTTCGTTCAAACTTTCAAACCATGCGACAAAGATATAAGAGATCAGGTCCCATTATATTATCTGTTGTACTTTCCGTTATTGCACTTTTCTTATTTGTATTTCCTCATTTTGAGCATGAAAAAATAATAGTTGCTCCTCCGGCTCTAAATGCTACTTTTTTGATACAGCTTATAAGCGACAGGCTGATAGTCTGGCTAATTTACAGTACTATCGCGAAGGCGTTGTTTATGATGGCTTAATTTCTCCCATAGGAGTATTACAAAGAAGGGCCTTTTAGATGAACGGGAGGTTCAAAATGGTTTCTATCATTCTTTACAAAAAGAAACTTCAGCAAAAATAGATTCAATCTGCTTTTTTACGTTTAATGGGTTAACCTTTAAATCATTTGGAGAGTCTGAAGCGAATGCGTCTGTTTACTTTATAAAGAACAGACACGGCTATTTAGCAAACGGAAACACAATCACCCATTCAGAACTCTTTTATGATGAAGATGTCGACTCGGTTATGCTGCCGGTAGCCGAGCATACATACCAGATTCTGAAATATTTACTGATTTTTTTGATGATTGCATTAATACTACTTTTAGTTATCATTTCATCAGGAGGGATAATAAGATTAATAATGGAAATAAGAAAAGGCAATATTTTCACCTCAATAAATCTTTTAATCCTAAGAACGCTAATGTATGTTTTTCTATCTGTGCCTGCTATATACTGCTTAATACACTTAGCTTGTTTTTTGGTACTTAATAAGCTATACAGGGGTATTATTATTAAACCGGAAATATTTTACAATACCGGCAAACTCCTGTTTATAGGATTTGTCTTCGGTGCATTATATCAGGCTTTTAAAAAAGGTTACTCCATTCAACAAGAAAATGAATTCACTGTTTAAAATCGATACAATGAAATCAGTTAATATAGCTTCAAACGAAGTATCCCAGGGTAATTGGAAGCCGTCCCCAAAAACAAAGGTGATTCTAACCCTGCTCTACATCATCGCCTGGATCATATTTGTGGGGCTAAGCATTGAAGCGGGCGGGTTTATTACCAACGCCATTTTCGTACTGGCAAAACCGGAGGCTGTCCCCTATCTTTGGCAACAGGCCGATCTGCGAGATCTTTTAAAGTATGGGCATAATTTTTTCTTTACGCAGGTAGGGGTCATAGGTATTGTATCAGCACTAAAAGCCGTTCTATTTTATCTGATCATCAGCATACTTCATAATAAGCAATTAAAAATAGAACAGCCTTTTACCAATATTGCCCAGCGTTTTATTTTACGGATTGCTTCTCTGGCTCTTTTAATTGGTTTATTTTCCATCCTGGGTGCAAGCTGTGCCGACTGGTTGAGTAAAAAAGGAGTTCGTATGCCCGATTTAGAGTCGCTCTACCTGGGTGGAGCTGATGTATGGATCTTTATGAGCATTGCACTTTTTGTTGTCGCTTATGTTTTTAAGAGAGGCATTGAACTTCAAAATGAAAATAACTTAACTGTTTAAAATTTAACAATGTACACCTATACCCGTAAGGAGGCCAATCACCAAACCTACATTTTATTCACAGCTTTTCTTGCAATCACTTTATTTTTTATAGTTCCGCAGTTTTACAGATATTTTACCGGGGAAAGCCTGATGGAGGTAGACATACAAAAAAGAAAAATACTCCGGTTCAAATTAATGACACATTGATACAAACAGACAGCATCTCTCATTCAAGATTGATAGCTAAACCCGATTATAAACTTGAAATACACCCCAACTCTGGCTGGGGAATTTATTTTTTGTTGAGAGAAGTTTTCGGATTCATTTTAACTTTTACTGGTTTGTGGTACGTGTTGAAGGCAATAAAAAATATGCAGAGCGAAGGTCGCTTCGAACAGGCTACATTTGAAGCCATTTATAAAATCGGGCGTATCCTGTTATTAGCAGGTGTTATCGGATATCTGGATAAATACTTTTAAACTGGCACCTGATAAAAACTTTAGGTACTCATCCTACAAAGTTTCTTCCAGTGCCGGTATTTACTTGTTTTTCGGTGCATTAAGTATATACTTTTCCAGATATTACAGACGAGGTATTGTATTACAAGCAGAAAGCGAATTAACCGTGTAGCATGGCGATAATTATTAACCTGGATGTGATGATGGCGAAACGAAAGATGTCGCTGAACGAACTCAGCGAAAGGGTGGGCATTACCTTGTCCAATTTGTCTATTCTTAAAAACGGGAAAGCTAAAGCTGTACGTATCGAAACATTGAACGCTATTTGCAATGCACTGGATTGCCAGCCGGGAGATATTCTGGAGTATAGAGAAGGAGAATAGGGATGTAGGGAATAGCTAGTGGCGAGTAGGAACCAAAATATTCGATACTCAATTTTCAATAATCAGTATACAATCATTCTCCGCAACTCCGTCTCTCTGCGGGCTTTACAGGAAACAAAAATGTAAGTAGGGAACATCGAATGACGAAAAGAGGGTGGAAATATTCAACGCACAATTTTCGATACGCCCTCCTGTCAACTATCAACTTCAGACTACTTCGCGCTCACCTTCCAGATAATACCCGCCGAATCATCATTCACCAGCAGAGAGCCGTCTGTGGCTACCGCTACGCCAACAGGCCGTCCGTACACTTCACTTTTTTCATCACTCGCAATAAAGCCGGTCAGAAAATCAATGGCTGGTTTGGGTTTACCTTTTTCAAAAGGGATAAATACTACTTTGTAACCCGATAGCTTTGAGCGGTTCCAGGAGCCATGCTGGCCTATAAAAGCACCGTTTTTATACTTCGAGGGGAAGTTGCCCGTTTTATAAAAAACCAGTCCCAAAGAAGCTGTATGCGGTCCAAGCGGAACATCAGGAACAATAGATTTCTTCACCATATCCTCATGTGGATCAGCCGCCCAGCGCGGATCCTTTACTTTTCCATAATAGCTGAAGGGCCAGCCATACCAGCCACCTCGTTTTACACTGGTAGCATAGTCTGGAACTATTTCGTCCCCCAAACCATCACGTTCATTCACTGCGGTCCAAAGCTCACCGGTAACCGGGTTCCAGTCCAGGCCCACAGGATTCCGTAAACCGCTCGCGTAAATTTTCAAATCAGTCCCGTCAGGATTCGCTTCGTATACCAACGCACGACCTTTTTCCGCATCCATACCATGTTCTCCTACGTTGCTGGCCGAACCCACGGTAATATAGATCTTATCGCCTTTCTTATTAGTGATGATATTTCTCGTCCAGTGATTATTGTACCCACCGGCATAAAGCGATACGATTTTTTCACCGGTTCCTTCCAGTTTAATATCACCCGCTTTGTATGGATAACGATATACACCGTCAGTATTAGCAATGTAAAAGTGATTACCCAATACCAGCATCCCAAAATTACGGTTGAGGTTATTGATAAACACATAACGCTCATCCACTTTACCGTCTTTATCAGTATCTCTCAATAAAGTAATCTGATTGGCACTTTTACGCGTTCCTGCTTCAGCAACAAAATAATCGCCGTTAGGCGCTACATAGGTCCAGCGTGGATTATCCAGCTTGTCGGCAAACCGGGTAACTGTAAACCCTTCAGGTGCTTTGGGCGTCACCCCCTCCGGCCAGTTAATCGTTCTGCTGTTTTTATTAGCAGACTCAGTTTTAAAAGGAGGCTGTAAAACCAAAGGCCCTACCGTGGTTTTTACGGTTACCGGCGGCTGGGCTGCCAGCTTCTTTTTGTATCATTATCTATGTTACCCTGTGCCTGGGCACCGGCAGTTAAAGCCATAAGGGATACGATGAAAGCTACCATTTTTACCTGCATTGTATATTTTTTCAAGAGTTTAGAGAATGAGCACCAGTTCAAAAGAACCGTTTCGAAGAGACAAGATTAGTGCCATGTATTATTGCCGTATAAGAACTATTCAAACTCGTAGCCAATATCTCCCCGGTAATACATGTCGTCAAACCTTATCTGTGATAAAGCCTTTCTCGACTGGGCCACTGCTTCAGAAGTATTAGCCCCAAAAGAAGTAGCACAGAGTACACGGCCTCCATTGGTAACCACCTGGCCTTCTTTCTCTTTGGTTCCTGCCTGGAAGACAATTGTTTCGGCCGCTACATCTTTAAGTCCTTCTATTTTGTAGCCTTTCTCAAAATTTCCCGGATAACCACCGCTAACTGCCACAACCGTTACTGCCGTACGTGGGTCGGTTTCGATAGGAATACCTGCTAACCTGTGTTCAGCCGCAGCCAGGCAAAGTGCCGCCAGATCGTTTTTCAAACGAGGCATCACTACTTCTGTTTCAGGATCGCCCATGCGACAATTATATTCGATTACAAAAGGCTCATTATTTACTTTGATCAAACCAATAAAAACGAAGCCAGTGTAGTTAATTCCTTCTTTATCCAATCCGTTTACGGTTGGTTCAATAACCTGCGTTGTTACTTTTTGCATAAAATCGTCTGTTGCAAAAGGTACCGGGCTTACCGCCCCCATTCCGCCCGTATTCAATCCTGTATCTTTTTCGCCAATGCGCTTATAGTCTTTCGCTTCGGGTAGCAATACATATTCTTTGCCATCAGTAAGTACAAACACACTCATCTCTATCCCATCAAGGAACTGTTCTACCACCACGGTTTTGCTGGCATCTCCAAATTTGGCCTGCACCAGCATGGCTTCAAATTCGATGATCGATTCAGCATGAGTGCTGCAAATAACCACTCCTTTGCCTGCGGCTAAACCATCGGCTTTTAGCACAATTGGTAAAGAGTGCTGCTGCAGGTAATTCACTCCCTCTTCAAACTGCTCAGCCGTAAACTCGCGGTAAGCCGCTGTGGGAATATCATGGCGTTGCATAAAAGCTTTGGCAAAAGCCTTGCTTCCTTCCAACTGTGCTCCGAACTGCGATGGACCGATAAAATGAATATGTTTTAGCGCGTCCTGCTGAAAATGGTCCCAGGCTCCTTTTACCAGCGGCTCTTCAGGCCCTGCAATTACCATTTCAATAGCATTATCCAGGCAAAAGCTTCCTAATCCTTCAAAATCGGTAATAGCTATATTAATATTGGTGCCGCATTGTGCTGTACCAGGATTGCCGGGGGCAATAAATAACTCGTGCTTTCTATTTCCCCTCTCTTTAATGTTCCAGGCGAGCGCATGTTCTCTGCCGCCACCGCCCAATATCAATATTTTCATTTTTCGCTATTTTTAAAGGTCGTGAAGGTAACAAATCTCTAATGAAGGCTGTGAGAATGAATGAGGTAATTTTTGAGGGAAAACCGCTTATAATAGTTTTGCACATGCATTCGGGTAAATTACTATATTTACTGATCTTGTATAAAATTTAATTCGTATGTCAGCAACCGAAAATGACTTTTTAAGAGCCGTGTATTAGGCCACCCCTCAGGATTATTTGTTTTATTTTTTACGGAAATGTGGGAACGGTTCTCCTATTATGGTATGAGAGCGCTCTTAGTCCTTTTTTAACATCTTCCTTAATCGGAGACAATGCAGGCTGGGGCTGGCCGCGAGAACACGCTCTTGCATTATACGGATCTTACACAGCAATGGCTTACCTTACTCCTATTTTAGGTGGATATTTTGCTGATCGCATTTTAGGGTATCGATGGGCTGTGGTAGTCGGAGCTACGCTAATGACGCTGGGCCACGCATCCATGGCTATAGAAGTTAATCCCTTTTTCCTATATCTGGGTCTTATATTATTAGTTCTCGGAAATGGTTTTTTCAAACCTAATATGACATCCATTCTTTCTGAGATGTATAAATCACACCCGGAAAAAAAGACGGAGCTTATACCATCTTTTATATGGGCGTAAATTCCGGTGCTTTTCTGGGAATGCTTTTATGCGGTTACCTGGGAGAAAAAGTAGGCTGGAGCTGGGGCTTCGGGTTGGCAGGTATTTTCATGCTCGTGGGCATGTTGCAGTTTTATTTCACCCAGGGAATTTTTGGTAAAATTGGCCTGAAACCCAAAACAAATGAACAGTTAAATGAGGTAGCTGAAAGCACCGAAGGCGAGGTGGTAGAGAGCAAAACAACTGTGGAAAATATTGACAATTCGCCTAAAAACCCTTTTTCTACTTTCGATCTGATCATTATAACAATTGTGTCTGCTATCGGGTTGGTTTGGGTCATTAATGATCCTGTTTCCAAAATTACGTCCTTCAATCTTTTCAATTTTGCCGTAGGCACCCTTGATGGCAGCAATTTTGTTATCCTGATAGCCTTAGCGCTGTTTCTTTTTATTCTTGTAAAAAGAATTACGCAATATGCACCCGTATTACGAGACCGTATGATCGCTATTGTAGTGCTTGCCTTCATCACCGTATTTTTTGGGCGTCGTTTGAACAAGCCGGCGGATCAATGACCATCTTTGCAAAAGATTACACAGACAGGATCCTGGAAGGAACAGGAAAAGTGATTTTTAATGTAGTTAATACATTAATTACAATTATTCCCATGCTGATCATATCATTTGTTTTAGCAAAATTGTTTGGACAAACATTCAAAAAATACAGTATGGGCAATATTGTATTGGCCTTTGGCTTTCTACTAATTTGGGGACTTGTAATATACATGCTTAGCCAGCAGTATGCAGAAGAAAAATCTGAAATACCTGCAACCTGGTTTGGTATCCTGAATTCGCTTTTCATCATTAGCCTCGCTCCCTTAGTATCCAAAATATGGGAAAGCAAATTGAATCCGCCTGCTACAGTAAAAAATGGTATCGGCATGATACTGCTAGGTATTGGTTTTGCTGCGCTGGCTATCGGAGCATCTTCCATCCCGCAAGGGGCAAAAGTGGCACAGGTTAGTTTGATCTGGCTCGTACTGGCTTATTTGTTTCATACATTGGGAGAACTTTTTATATCTCCTGTGGGCTTATCGTACGTAAGTAAACTGGTACCTGGTAGAATGATCGGTATTATGTTTGGCATCTGGTACCTGGCTATTGCTATCGGCAACAAACTTGCAGGGAGCATTGGTGGCGAAATTGATAAGATTACGGCTAAATACGACATGCAGACTTTCTTTTTGATATTCACGCTCATACCTATGGCGTTGGGTGTTTTCATTATACTGCTTACCCCGGTAATCAGAAAACTCATGCACGGTATCAGATAATTTTACTTTATTTTTATTGCGCAAAGTCCTGAACAAGTTTTAGGACTTTTTTAATTGGACTATATGACAGAAAGAGCTATCAGCAAACAACCCCGCCAACTATACCTATTGTTTTTTGCGGAAATGTGGGAACGGTTTTCCTTCTATGGAATGAAGGCGCTATTGATCGCCTACATGGTGACGGAATTGAAATTTGATGAACCCAAGTCTTATGGTATACTAGGCGCCTACTCTGCGCTGGTATATACCATGCCCATGCTGGGAGGTATGTTGGCTGATCGTTTCCTGGGGTATCGCCGAGCGGTGATCTATGGTGGCATTTTAATGACCATCGGGCACCTGGTGTTAGCCCTACCCCAGGAGTGGAGCTTTTTCTATGGTATGGCTTTTATCATTTGTGGCAATGGTTTTTTCAAACCCAATATATCCAGCCTGGTAGGTACTTTATATGAAGATAATGATCCCCGGCGCGATAGCGGTTTTTCGCTTTTCTACATGGGTATCAATATTGGTGCTGCACTGGGAGGATTGCTTTGTGGTTATGTGGGGCAAAGAATTAACTGGCATTATGGTTTTGGCTTAGCCGGTATTTTCATGGTTCTGGGCTTGATCGTTTTTGTGATCGGTCAGAAATCTTTAGGGCACCGCGGTCTTCCGCCCAACCTGGTAGCGCTTAGAAAAAGAACGATCGGCATTACCAACGAGCAATTAATTTATGTAGCTTCTTTATTGATCGTTCCGGTGGTGGTAGCCCTTTTTAATCGCCATGAGATCATGGATTACTTTATGGCGGTACTGGGTGTAATTGCTATATCCTATGTATTATGGGAGGCCTTTCGCATGGATGCAGCCAGCAGAAATAAACTGATAGCAGCATTATTCATGATCATTTTCTCCATCCTGTTCTGGGCCTTCTATGAACAAAATGCCGGCTCGCTCAACCTGTTTGCCATGCGCAATGTAGACATGCACGTTATGGGCACGGAACTTCCGGCACTGTCGGTAAACAACTTCCTGCCTCCGGGCTGGGTGGTCATACTAAGCTTTTTCTTTGCATGGTTGTGGACCTGGCTAGCCAAGCGAAAACTGGAACCCACGACTCCGGTAAAATTCGGCTTTGCCTTTTTACTCATGTCAATCGGCTTCTTAGTATTTTACCTGGCCTGTTTAAATGCAGAAAGCGGACTGATCAGTTTATTTGCTTTCGCTATGGGATATATGTTTATCATTGCCGGAGAACTTTGCCTGTCTCCTATCGGACTGTCGATGGTTACTAAACTATCGCCCGTACGAATGGTTGCGGTAATGATGGGAGTTTGGTTCTTCGCCAGCGCGGGTGGTGAATTCCTGGCGGGTAAGATCGGCAAGATGATGAGTGTACCCGAATCGGTTCAAAATAATGCTATCGCCTCCCTGCCCTATTATGCTACTATTTTAAAAGAGATTGCCATAGCATCGGCTATTGCAGGGGCACTAATATTATTATTATCACCATTAGTGAAGAAATGGATGGGAGAGGTGAAGTAAGTTGGTTGACAAGTTGACTTGTTGATAAGGAGAGTGTGCTTTTTAACCAGTTGATTTATAAATGAGCACTGAGGATAGCTTTTATAGTTATTAAATAGTAACCAGGTTAGGGGAGTTGAAATAATGGGAGGTTAGTTGACTGGCTAATAAGTTGACAAGGCGTTTTCTTTTCAACCAGTCAACCAATAAACCAGTCAACCTATCATCAACTTCACCCTATACAAAACTATCCACTTCCCTATAGGCCTGCACCAGCCTGTCTTCTCCATCCTTGCCTGATTTGGACATGCCGTGCTCCATACCTACAACACCTTTGTAGCCTTTCTCGTGCAGGAACTTAAATACGTTTTTGTAATTAACCTCCCCTGTCGTAGGCTCTTTACGCCCGGGATTGTCTCCCACCTGTATGTAAGGAATTTCATCCCAGCAGAGTTCGAGGTTTTTAATCAGGTTGCCTTCATTTTTTTGCAGGTGATAGGCATCATATAATATTTTACAACTGGGACTATCTACTGCCTTGCAAATTTCATAGGTTTGGGTAGAATAACGCAGGAAAAGATCAGGTGTATCACTCAGTGGTTCTAAAACCATTACGATACCATGCGGTTCGAATATTTCAGCACCGCGGCGCAATGCCTCAATAACATTGGCTGTTTGTATGGAAAGGGGCAGGTTCTTTTCAAAATCTCCTGGCACCACCGTAACCCATTTAGCATTGCAGCGCTTGGCCACTTCTACCGATTTACGACAGCCCTCCAGGAAAATATCAACGTGCTCTTTCTTTTTTGCAGCAAGCGTATTAGCGCCATTACCACCTTTCGGCACCACAAAAACACCCATGCGCATGCCCAGCTTAGCCAGCGTTTCTCCGATTTTTGTTTGCTGCTCTGTAGAGCGGCCCGCCATTCCGTTATCTTCAATGGACCTGAAACCCAGGTCGTGCATATACTTGATCTGATCGACAAAATCTTTACCTCCGCTGGTGGCAAACATCCCCTCATGCGGTGCATAGTCTAAATGAAAGGGCTGACCTTTGGAAATATTGGTTTTAGTCTGGCTAAAGGCAGCAGTTGCAGCTGCAAAAGAACCCGTAGTAAGCAGTGTGTTTTTTAGAAGGACCTTCTTTGCATCGTTACTATTTTTTGTGAAAAATAACAAAACTTCCCTAATCAACCTAAACAACCGTTTGCGCAAAACCGTTTTCGCTGAATTTCTATATCTTTAAGCCATGCAGAAAATTGTATTGATTGCTGCCTGCACTGCAATGGCAGCAGCTCTTAACGCTCAAAATCAGTCATTCGAAAAATATGAACAAGCTATTCCCGGCAGCGCTGTAAGTTTGAAATGGTTCCCATTAAAGCCGGTAGTTTTAAAATGGGTAGCAAGTCTTCTAAGCAAGCTGACGAACAACCCGAACACGAAGTAGCGCTGAGCGCTTTTTGGATGGGCGCCAAAGAAGTGACCCATGATGAATTTGCACTTTATCTTAACGATGAAAATTATGCAGAGAATAGCGACGTGGACGCCATTAGCCGGCCGTCGCGCCCTTATATTGAAATGACGCTAGGCATGGGTAAAGAAGGTGGCTTTCCTGCAAATAGCATGAAGCAACATGGTGCGGTCATGTACTGCAAATGGTTGTATGAAAAAACGGGTGTGTTTTACCGCCTGCCCACTGAAGCCGAATGGGAATATGCCTGCCGTGCCGGATCTGCTACTGTTTACCCCTTTGGCAATGATAGTACCCAATTAAAGGACTATGCCTGGTACGCTGCTAACAGTGGCGACCGTTATCAGAAAACGGGGTTGAAAAAGCCCAATGCCTGGGGACTTTACGATATGTTGGGCAATGTGCAGGAGTGGGTATTGGATCAGTATAGTGCAGATGCCTATACCAAATTGGGGAAAAGTGCAACCGATCCTCTTAATACACCTACCAGCAAACATCCTTTGGTGGTACGCGGTGGTGACTATAATGACCCAGCCAATGTATTAACCAGTGCCAACCGGGAGCAGTCTGATCTTATATGGAACCGTCGCGATCCACAGATACCTAAAAGTAAATGGTGGAATGCAGATGCGCCTTTGTGGGATTCAGACTCGTGCGTCCGGTAAAGCAACCATCCAGGGAAGAAGCTGAGAAATTCTTTGAGACTTACCTGAGTTTGTAGTCAACGATGAGTAATGAGTGATCAACATAAAATAAGAGATATTGCCTCCAATTCAAACATACCAATCACCTTAAATACATATATCAAAACAACCAACAATGGACAATAAAACAACGCGTAGAAAATTTGTACAGCAAACAACCCTGGTTACCGGGGATTGATGGCTGCACCATTCTTAAGCAATGCCAATTTCTTTTCGGGTTCGGCCGGAACCATTAAAGTAGCGCTGATCGGTTGCGGCGGACGCGGTACCGGTGCTGCTATACAAGCATTAAGCACCAAACAAAATGTACAGCTGGTAGCTATGGCCGATGCGTTCAAAGACCGCCTTGACAGCTGCTATAAATCGATTACCGGCAACCTTGCCGAATCGGGCATCGACAAAAGCCGGGTAGATGTGCCTGAAGAAAGAAAATTTGTTGGTTTTGATGCATACGAAAAAGCCATTCCCCTGGCCGATGTAGTAATCCTTACCAGTACTCCAGGATTTCGCCCTATCCATTTTGAAGCAGCTGTAAAGCAGAACAAACATGTTTTCATGGAAAAGCCGGTAGCTACTGATCCTGCTGGTATTAAAAAGGTATTGGATATTGCCGAGATTGCTAAACAAAAAAACTGAATGTAGTGGTAGGCTTGCAAAGAAGGTATCAGAACTCCTATCGCGAGCTATTTAAGAAAAAGGATCTTATCGGCGATATTACTTCTGCCCAGGCCTGGTGGAACAACGATGGCGTATGGGTGAAAGAGCGCCAGGCAGGACAAACAGAAATGGAATACCAGATGCGCAACTGGTATTATTTTAACTGGCTTTGTGGCGATCATATAGTAGAACAGCATGTACACAATATAGATGTAATCAACTGGTTTAAGGGCGGTTACCCGGTAAAAGCCCAGGGCTTAGGTGGACGCCAGGTACGCACCGATAAAAAGTATGGCGAAATATACGATCACCATTTTGTAGAATTCCACTATGCCGATGGCAGCATTATGAACAGCCAGTGCCGCCATATACCCAGAACGATGAGTAAGGTAGATGAGCTCATTATTGGTACCAAAGGAAAAATTTATGGAGATGCTGCCGTAATTAAAGACAATAAAGGCAATACTCTTTTTGCGTTCGATAAAAAAGGAGAGAATAATCCTTACCAGGCCGAACACGATGAATTGTTTGCTGCCATTGCGAAAGGCGAATATAAATTTGCCGATGCCGAGCACGGCGCCAAAAGCACATTAACAGGTATCATCGGACGTATGGCTACCTATAGTGGACAGGTAATTGATTTTGAGAAAGCATTAAATAGTGGTATCAGTTTAATGCCGCAGGAATACAGCTTCAGCGCTACACCGCCGATTGTTCCCGATGCTGACGGCAACTACCCGATAGCTACACCGGGCAAAACAAAGTATTTCTAGTAGTTGCTTTATTATATTGAAAACCTCCGCTATAGATAATAGCGGAGGTTTTTCGTTTAATGATACTATCATCCATGTGCCGGGATACTGACAAGTCCATCTCTTACAACTTTTCTACCAGGCAATTCCCAAGAAATTATCAATTAAATGATGTAAATTAGTAGTAGGCTAACTGCCTTGCAATACCAGCTAAATTATAACACCTCAATAAATATACAATGGCAAAGGCTAACCTGCAGTCGCTCGTTGCTGAGCAAAAATACTCAACCGCATTTATGTAGTGCGTAGTCAGAAGATAATGCTAGACCGGGACCTGGCTGAAATGTACGGTGTTGAGACGAGGCGCCTGAATGAGCAAGTTAAACGAAATAGTAGACGCTTTCCCAAAGACTTTATGTTTATGTTAAGCCAAAAAGAGTTTGACAACTTGATGTCGCAAATTGCGACATCAAGTTTATCCGGCTGGGGTGGTACACGTAAACTGCCTAACGCCTTTACCGAACAGGGGGTGGCGATGTTATCAAGTGTTCTAAACAGCGATACAGCCATTGAAGTTAATATCCGCATTATCCGGGTATTTACACAACTTCGGGAACACGCGCTTACTCATAAAGACATTTTGATTCATCTTGCTCAATTGGAAAAAGAAGTAAAAGGCAATACGCGCGATATCGAAAATATTTTCGTGGTGCTAAAAGAGCTGATTGAAAAACAAAGTACTACGGGACGAAGAAATCGGATCGGGTTTAAGCAGTATGATTCAGAAAAAACATAAAATATTTTTCAGTCATACTGAAAAATAAGATGGGAAAGCGGTTACAAAAAAACGTAATTAATTGAAGATTAAAGTAAAAGTCGGCTGTTGGATAGTTGGTAAAAAAGAGTGTAAACAGGGGCTACAGCTCTATCAGTTAGCACATAAGTATCAGTCCTTTGCTTCTTCACTCTTTCTCTGATCCAATTTGATCTTTTCGAGTATAGCGGCTACATGCGCTTCTTCCAACTTTTCATGATGGTTGAGCTTTTTTACTTTCAAAATGGTAGTTCTTCCGTCTTCTGAAGGAGCAAAAGCGGGAAGAAACCGGGCGCCATATAAAATTTCGCTGCCCTTATAAGAAATCCGTTGTTGTACGGTATTGGAGTAATGCTCATCGAAAGCTCTTACATTGATCATAACCTCAAGATTGCTATTTTTTATTTCTTCAAGACTCAAACCATAAAAAGGACTTTTATCATCAATAATATGCACCACCGTCCATGATAAGGCAAGGGAATTAATACGGCTGAACTGCAGGGGGAGCTGAAAATAGCGGGTGCTTTTTTGCCGTTCTCTTCCACCTCAAAGGCGGTGGTTACTTCGGCCTGTACATCAGTAAGCGAAATATTTTTTGCTGATATAACCCTTAGCATAAAAGCAGCCGATGCTTTAAAAGGCGACATGATAAGGTTATCACTAAATCTTAAAAAAGCACGAGGCCGGGCAAAACGGGCAAAAAATAAACCAGTTACAATGGCAAAGGCCATGATGCCAATAAAAGATTCTAACGATGCAACAATATTGGCGGCCATCCCCTTGGGGCTGATATGCCCATACCCTACCGTTGTAAGTGTTTGAGAGCTAAAGAAAAAAGCCTGCATGAATTTTTCACCAAAACCAGATACAGGATCAATACCCTGTAATTTATCAATACCAAGCAAGGTATAAATACAGGCAAAAAGCAAATTGGTGGAAGTTTAAAATAAAAACACTACCAGCATGAATCGCGCCGGAGAAAGGCTGATCATCGTGTGATAAATGCTATTGCGCTGCCACCAGTTAAGGCCTTTGCGCTGCACATTCAAACTTCCGTCCCGGTTCATGATTCTCTGCATGCCGGCATTTGCCGTATACCCGGTATTAGAAATATCTTTAGAAAGCTGTTTTGTTCTGGCCATACTTTTGGGTTCGAAAAGTAAATCTAATCATTTGCGGCCTAAATGATGAAAAAGCAACAAACAGTCTAATCCACTGCCTGTTGCCATTAGTTACCGGCTGCCTTTTTAGGAGAATATCCATACTCTCTTTTAAACGCATGCGAGAAGTGCGTGAGATCTTCAAAGCCCAGATCCAGGTATATATCAGAAGCTGTTTTACCCTCTTCAGTAATCAGATAATGCGCGCGCTGAAGCCGCCTTTTTTGCAACCATTGCCGTGGAGGTATATTAAATATTTTTCCGAAATCCCTTTTAAAAGTGGCCAGGCTTCTACCGGTTAAATAAGCAAAGCGTTCCAGCTTCACATTAAACTGGTAACTCCGGTTCATAAATGCTTCCAGGTTTATTTTATGCGGGTCAGTAAATTCAAACAGCACTTCTTTTAACTCAGGATGTAATTGCAAAAGCAACAAAATAGCTTCATGAATTTTCACTTTTACCAGGTAGGCATTATCCAGGCAACCCGCTTCCTGGTAATGAATAACCGAATCCATATAAGTTTCCATCGATTTATTTCTCTCCAGGTCAACAATTCCAGGCTTCCGTACTTTACCACCTGCATATACACCATGTGCCAGGCTAAATTCTTTTAATATTTCCTGGCTGAGGTAAATACTAATTGATTTAAAAGTATCATTGGCCGGTGGGTGTTTAATAAATTTCAGTAACTGGTTTCTTCTTATAAATCTCAAACGCCCTTCCTGCGATGGATACTCCCTGGTACCATCATTCAGTATCAACGAACCGGCTGTAACAAAACTTAAAGTGTGTTCTGGTACAAAATGTTCGCCATCCCTGCTGATCTGGTGATAGCAGGAGTAAAAAATGCCGGGCCGCAACTGATGATCTTCTTGTTCTTTCATTATATATTATCCAAGATACTTATTAAACCCGTTTAAACATACAAGGAGAAACAATAGCGATGCAAAGCGATCGTTAAATTTCAATCCCTTTAAGCGCCAGGTAATCTTTGCCGGCTGCTGTTTCATAAAACTTTGCCGATTCATCATGATCTGTCGACAAAGAAACAGGTAGCCACTGCTCCATTTCTGCCTTTCTTATTGCATCTGCTTTTTGCAAAATGGCTGCAGCCTCACTACCTAACACCAGGTGCACAGGTGGTTGAGGATGGTTGGCCAGGTCAACAATTACGTTCGCTGCTTTTGCGGGGTCGCCCAACGGAACAAATTTACCAGAGCTCAGGAACTCCCTGGAAGCATCCACTGTTGTTTCATAGCCTTCTACATGCGGAGCAAATGACATCGATGTGCCGGCCCAATCCGTTCTAAAGCCACCAGGCTCAACCGATGTTACTTTTATCCCCAAGTGGGCTACTTCTTTGCTTAACGATTCGGCAAAGCCGGCCAGCCCGAATTTAGCTGCCTGGTACAAGCTCAAGCCCGCGTTACCTACCCTGCCACCAATTGAGCTTATTTGCAATATCCGTCCCGACCGTTGCTGTCTCATATATGGCAATATCGCACGCGTAATTTGAATGGGCGCTACCAGGTTCACCTCCAGCTGGCTGCTTACCTGCTCGTCTGTGAATGCCTCCGTTGCACCAGTGATTCCAAATCCGGCATTATTTACCAATACATCAATTCTACCAAAGTATCCGATCGCTTCGTTTACAGACGATAGTATCTCTGCTTTATCGGTTACATCTAAAGACAAGCACAATACCTGGTTGGGATATTGATCAGCCAATATCTGCAGATCCTGTTTGTTTCTCGCAGTTGCTACTACTTTATCGCCACTTTTTAAAACGGCTTCTGTTATGCTTCTGCCCAGTCCCCTGGAGCTTCCTGTAATAAACCATACTTTTTCCATGTTAAATGAATTTGTTTCTGCAAAGCTCCGGAAGGTTTACTAAAACAATTTGTGTATATGGCTCTAAGTTACTTGGCCACACGGCTCACGTCAATCGCCTGTAACAATTATATAGCATCGTCTTTTCAGGAAGGGCTTGCGACAAACGCATGCATATCTTTTAGAAACTCGTGCAGCTCTTTCATGGAAGGTATAGGATCAGCTATTAATAAGAATAATTTGCCGGTTTGTTTGAGTCTGGCTTTGTTGGTTTTTATCTGCAGGTATTCTATGATCTTTTGGAAGATGTTAGATTCAAAATAAGGAGAGTCCGGACGGTTAATAAAATGACAACGAAGTGTTTCACTTTTTAAGCTCATTTTCTCAAAGCCTAGTTCTATAGCCAGCCTACGGCATTTTACAGTTTCAAACAGATCATCGACCTGTGGTGGTACTGCTCCAAAACGATCGGCCAGCTCAATATGCATTTCCTCCAGCTCCTGGTCATTCTCACAGTTGTCCAAACGCTGATAGAGCGAGAGTCGCTCTGTGATGTTCTCCACGTATTCATCTGGTATAAGAATTTCCAGGTCGGTATCGATCGTACAATCATGCACAAAATCGTCCTGCTTGCTGATCTCTTCTTTAAACAGGTCTTTAAACTCCGTACGCTTTAATTCACGAATAGACTCGTCGAGAATTTTCTGGTACATTTCAAAACCTATCTCGGCCATAAACCCACTCTGTTCACCGCCCAATAAATTTCCCGCACCACGTATATCCAGGTCACGCATCGCTATCTGGAAACCACTGCCCAGTTCACTATGCTGCTCCAATGTTTGCAGGCGCTTACGTGAATCGCTGGGTAATGTGCTCATCGGCGGCGCCAGCAAATAACAAAACGCTTTTTTATTACTACGTCCAACCCGGCCACGTAGCTGGTGCAAATCGCTTAGGCCAAAATGATGCGCATTGTTAACAATAATCGTATTTACGTTCGGTATATCCACACCACTTTCCACGATATTGGTACAAACCAACACATCATATTTGCGGTCTATAAAATCGAGTATCTTTTCTTCCAGCTGATGACCTTCCATTTGTCCGTGCGCGTAGCCTACAGAAAGATCGGGGCAAAGCCCCTGGATAATAGCTGCCATCTCGGCCAGGCCAGCTACGCGGTTATGAATAAAAACACCTGTCCGCCACGCTCTGTTTCAAAGTAAACAGCTTCCCGCACAAAATCTTCATTATACACCTGTACCTCAGTTTGTATCGGTTGCCGGTTAGGTGGCGGTGTATTGATAATACTCAAATCCCTGGCGCCCATTAAAGAAAACTGCAGCGTTCGTGGAATTGGTGTCGCCGTCAATGTTAAACAATCAACCGTGGTACGGATGGTCTTGATCTTTTCTTTATGGGCTACTCCAAACTTCTGCTCTTCATCTACGATCAGCACTCCCAGATCTTTGAACTTTACTTCTTTCCCTATAATGCCGTGGGTACCGATAAGTATATCAATTTTACCCGCCTTTAATTTCTCCAGCGTTTCTTTTTCTCTTTCGCACTCTTAAAACGGTTGATAAAATCTACTGTAACAGGAAAATCTTTCAAACGCTCACTGAAAGTTTTATAATGCTGAAAAGCCAGAATCGTTGTTGGAACCAGTACTGCTGCCTGCTTGCCATCTACACAGGTTTTAAAGGCTGCACGAATGGCAATTTCCGTTTTACCAAAACCCACATCGCCACAAACCAGTCGATCCATAGGCGAAGCAGACTCCATATCTTTCTTCACATCGGCGGTAGCCTTACTTTGATCAGGCGTGTCCTCGTAAATAAACGAAGCTTCCAGCTCATTCTGTAAATAGTTATCCGGCGTATGCGCAAAGCCTTGCTGAGCTTTACGTTTGGCATATAACTTAATAAGATCGAAGGCAATTTCTTTAACCTTTGCCTTGGTTTTTCCTTGAGGCGGTTCCATACATCACTACCCAGCTTGTTAACCTTTGGCACACTGCCATCCTTGCCGGTGTATTTTGCAATTTTATGGAGGGAATTGATGTTCACATACAGTACATCCTTGTCTTTATAAATAAGACGCACGGCCTCCTGTAGCTTACCATTCACATCCATTTTTTGCAGACCGCTATAAACACCTACACCATGATCGATATGTGTTACATAATCGCCAGGTTGCAGCTCACGTAAGGTTCGTAATGTTATAGCCTTGCTCTTATTGTACGCCTGCTTAACCCTGTATTTATGATAACGCTGAAAAATTTCGTGATCGGTATAGCAAACTACTTTCAGATCATCATCAATAAATCCCTGGTGAATAGAAACGGACACAGGGTTAAATACCAGTTCTGCTTTAAGGTCATCAAAAATGGTTTGCAACCTTTCCAGTTGCTTCGAATTCTCTGAAAAAATATAAATATTATATTGCTTCTTTTCTTTTTCCTTCAGGTCTTTAATCAACAAATCGAACTGCCTGTTAAATGCCGGCTGCGATTTCGTATTAAATTCAAATTCCTGTTTGGCCGTATAGCTATTGCCACCGAAATGAAAAACAGATCGATCTTTCAGCGCCTCAGCCAAACTATCGGCCGTTATAAAATCATCAGGGGAAATATCTTTTTTAAAGAGCTTTTCATCATCACTGTTAGCAGCCGCCTGACCAGCAGGGTACATCTCCAGGAAATATTGCAATTCCTCCTCATGATCCCTTAATCGCTCTACGCACAATTCCTGGTCTTGTAGCCAGATGGCGGTATTGGCTGGCAGAAAATCGAAAAGTGACACTCTTTCTTCCGAACCAAATTGAGTATCTACATTCGGGATAATGGATACCGACAAAAGCTTACGTTCACTTAATTGAGTTTCAGGATCGATAATACGAATAGAATCTACCTCGTTGCCAAACAGCTCAAAACGATAAGGTTTTTCATTACCAAAAGAGTATATATCAAAAATGCCCCCGCGTAAAGCATACTGCCCCGGCTCATACACAAAATCGCTGCGTACGAAACCGTACTGATCCAGCTTCAATAGCAATTGACCGATGTCGATAGTATCGGCAGTTTTTATATGTATTATGTTCTCCGATAAGGTTTTGGAGATCACTACTTTTTCGAATAAAGCCTCGGGGTAAGTTACCAGGATCTTCTTCCTGACGGGCTGCGCATCTGTATGGGAGGCCAGCTTTGTGAGTGCTTCTGTTCTCAACATCACATGCGAAGCATTCAGCTGCCGGTAATTCTTCCTGGTTTTAAAGGAGGAGGGAAAATAAAAAATATCCAGCGCTCCGGTAATGTTTTCCAGTGTATTATGAAAATATGCCGCGTCTTCCGACTCATTTAAAACAATTACATGATTAAACTCAGGCGCATATCCTGCACTCGCGGCAAATACAAAAGGAGCTGAACTGCCAAAAAGACCTGTAAGGGCTATTTCTGATGGACGGAACAAAGAAAGCCCCTCCGCTATTTGTAAACAGCGGGTATCATTAATATAAAAATTCTGCAACACATCCGTGCTCATCGAGGCGCGAAGTTACGATTAAGTTCAAAAGTTTACAAGTCCCGAAATATAAAAGCATAAAACCAACGACCTGCCATCGCTTCGCCTGGGAAAGCCGCCATAAACTCATCATGAACAGTATGCTATAAAATATGATCAATGCTGATTCTTTCAGAACTATACATCAGCGGTATCAGCGAAAGATAGAAAAGAATCTTTTTCATTTTGTTTTCGATTTATTGAAATCACCTGAGCAAGTGATCTGTAGTTAAGGACGTATATCCAACTTATTTTGTAACAGGGGGCAAAAAATTTAAGATTTTCATAGAACTTTTTAAAAAATAGTACCGGCAAAAGAATCAGTCGCTTTTTTGTGTAGGTTTGGATACTGCCTGGAAAAAGGCGAAATCACTTAAATTAAGTTCATGCGAAAAATTATAACGTTGCTGGCCCTGGCTTTTTCCTGCCAGTGCATGATGGCTCAATCTTATCAGCCCAACTGGAGCTCACTCGAGTCCAGGCCCATACCCCAATGGTTTACGGATGCCAAGTTTGGAATATTTATACACTGGGGACTATACAGTGTTCCTGCATGGGCTACCAACTCTAATGCTGATGGTTTTGGCAGCAACTATGCAGAATGGTATTGGGAACGGCTCAATAATACTAAGCTTAAAATACACAAAGAATTTGTTGACTTCCATAACAAAAACTATGGCCCCAACTTTAAATACCAGGATTTTGTAACCCAATTTAAAGCAGAATTATTTGAACCTACTCAATGGGCACAACTCTTTAAAGATGCAGGCGCCAAATACGTTGTGTTGACCAGCAAGCATCATGAAGGCTTTGCCCTCTGGCCAAGCCGCGAATCATGGAACTGGAATGCTTATGATGCCGGTCCTCATCGCGATCTGGCAGGCGATTTAAGTGAAGCTGTTAAAAAACAGGTTTACACATGGGCTTTTACTATTCCTTATACGAATGGTATAACCCTTTATACAAACAGGATGTAAACAAATACGTTGATGAGCACATGCTGCCGCAACTAAAAGACCTGGTTAACCGCTATCAGCCGGATATTATTTGGCCCGATGGTGAATGGGATCACAGTGATACAGTTTGGAAAAGCCGCGAGTTTTTAAGCTGGCTATATAATGAATCGCCTGTAAAAAATACGGTAGTAACCAATGACCGCTGGGGCGGAGGTCGCAACCATGGCGGATTTACCACCACAGAATACGGAAGCGGCAAAGCCAGCCTGGAAAGACCCTGGGAGGAGTGTCGGGGTATCGGCGAATCTTTCGGGTATAACCGTAATGAAAACCTGGAGCAATACCAGACCAGCCGCCAGCTGGTGCACATGCTGATTGATGTGGTGTCGCGCGGCGGCAACCTGCTGTTGAATATTGGGCCTGCGGCAGATGGTACTATCCCCGTGATCATGCAGCAGCGACTAAAAGATATAGGTGCCTGGCTACAAATCAATGGCGACGCTATTTACGGCACTACCGCATGGAAAGAGGCTCCCCTGCAAAAAGATACAAGTGTATTCTTCACCCGTAAAGGAAAGGATCTGTATGTACTGCACACCAATTGGAAACAACAGGTAACCATTCCCGGTATAAAAGCCCGATCGGTAGAACTACTCGGCTTTAAGGGAAAAGTAAATTACAAACAACAGGGGCAAAATGTAACGATAACAGCGCCTGTCCTTTTGCCTGGTGAGTTAAACACTCAGCAAGCCTGGGCTTATAAAATCAGTAATGCTTTCTAAACAACAAGCCGTTCATATTTTAATAGCGCCCAATGCATTTAAGAACAGCCTGCCCGCTGATGAAGCAGCGACGGCATTAGCGGAAGGTCTGCAGCACAGTATTACTAATGCCGTCGTTAATTGCTGCCCTGTAGGTGATGGTGGCGACGGTACCGGAAAAATACTGGCATTACATTTAAAAGCAAAGAAGCGCGTTTATAAAACGGTCGATCCCCTGGGAAGGCCCATCTTTGCTCCGGTCTACTATACCCAGGATCATACAGCCATTATAGAACTTTCAGATGCCTCCGGCTTAAAACTATTGCAACCTGCGGAATATGATCCGATACGGGCTAACACTTACGGCACAGGCATCCTGCTTAAAAAGGCACTGAAACGAAAGGCGAAAAGAATTTTGCTGGCCATTGGCGGCAGCGCAACGGTAGACGGAGGAACCGGCATTTTAAAGGCTCTGGGGTAAAATTCCTGAACAGCGCAGGCATTGAAATAAGGCATCTCCCTGGCGATCTTCCTGATTTACATAGCATCGATATTTCGCGATTTGACAGTAGTCTTCTACAAACAGAACTGATCGTATTATGTGATGTGAAGAATAAACTATTAGGTACTAACGGTGCAGCAAAAATCTTTGGACCTCAAAAAGGCGCAACTAATAACGACATAACAGCGCTCGAAAAATCGATGAAGCGGCTTAACAAAGTGGTACACCAAACATCAGGCATCAGGATCAGCTCCCTCCCTCACGGTGGTGCAGCCGGAGGAGTAGCCGCTTCGCTGGCGGTGCTGTGCGATGCCAAAATTGTAAATGGAATTGATTTTTTCCTGGATGCCATTCAATTTAACCAGCTATTGCAGCAGGCATATCTTGTCATAACAGGAGAAGGAGCATTAGATGCACAAACACTAGAAGGCAAAGCTCCTTTTGGTGTAGCACAAAGAGTAAAAAAGCCGGAATTAAAGTGATTGGAGTTGGCGGAAAAGTAGAGGCAGACAATAAAAAGCTGCATCATTATTTTGACCGTTTGATCAATATTAATCCGCCTGGTATAAGCCTGGCAAAAGCACTTCGGAATACGAAGGCTAATCTTATAAAAACGGGGAAAAAGATAGGCCAAGAGATTAAAACAGGCTCCTTTGATACATAAAAGCCTAACAGCTTAGCCAGGCACTTAAGGGTATATCACCGAACCCAACACGCTCATACAAGGCATTAGATACTATCTTATATTGTTAAATATATCCTCAAAAACCAACAAAGTAGCTACTTTTACATCTATAAAATGAATGATTATGCAGGAGAGTAAGCGACAAAAGCAGGTAGCTGGTTTATTAAATGAAGAAATGAATACCATCTTTCAAAAGTTGGGATTAAATATGATCGGCGGGGAATGGTATCCATATCTGCAGTAAAAATCACCCCCGATCTGCTGGAAGCAAGATTTTACCTGAGCTTTTTCCAGGTGAACGATAAAGATGCAGCGCTTAAAAAAGTGGAAGAGCGTCATCATGAAATAAAAAAGAATTGACCGCTGCCGTAAGACATCAACTAAGAAGTATGCCCGTTCTGCGATTCTTTGCCGATGATACCTTAGACCATGTTTTTAAAATGGAAGAGCTGTTCAAAAAAATTGAAGAAGAAAGAAAAGCTAACGGCGAACAATGAGTAAGTCAGTGATCTGTGATGAGTAGTGATCGTATTGACAAGAGCAATCTTCCTTAATTATAAATCCCTAATTCATTGTATTCTCTTTTTGCGTGGCGTTATTTTAAAGCTAAAAAATCGACCAATGCTATTAATATCATATCATGGATATGCATTGTAGCGATGGTGGTGGGCACTGCTGCGCTTATTCTTGTGCTTAGCGTCTTCAACGGATTTGAAGGCCTGGTTAAATCTTTATATGCGTCTTTCTATACGGATCTTAAGATCAGCCCGGCATCAGGAAAAACATTGAGCTTATCTGCCGAACAATTACAGCAACTCAGGCAGGTGAAAGGTATCAGGAGCTTTGCATTGGTAGTAGAAGAGAAAGCAATATTGCAGAATGGCGACAACCAGGCAATCGTTCATTTGAAAGGGGTAGACAATAACTATGAAACTACCACAACCGTGAATAGGCATATTTATTCCGGTAAATTCGGGATTGGTAACGAACAGCAACCCATGCTGTATTAGGCGTTGGCATTGAAGGCACTTTAGGCATCAGGGCCGGTAGCGATGTACTTCCTTTAACTATCTATATCCCACGAAAAAACAACTCGGAGGAGTTGAATGAAATGGAAGACATCAGCAGTGACACCATTCATACTGCCGGCTCTTTTATGATTCAACAAGACTTTGATAATAAGTACGCCATTACCGATTTACGATTCCTGCAAAATGCGATGAAACTTAATGCCAATGATTATAGCGGTGTTGAGATTGCAGTTAATAATCCCGACGAAGCCGATAAAGTAGGGCAGGAATTAGCTACTCTTTTTGGTAAAGGCTTTAAAATACAAAACCGCTACCAGCAAAATCAAAGCCTTTATGCTATTATGAACCTGGAGCGCTGGATATTTTACGCAGTGCTTTGCATTATACTTGTTGTTGCGGCCTTTAACATGGTCGGCGCGCTTACCATGTTGGTATTGGAAAAACGTAAAGACATCAGCGTTTTAAATGCCCTGGGTGCTAATAGAAACCTGGTCTTGAAAATATTTTTAAGTGAAGGCCTTTTACTGGCGGGCATTGGCGGTGGCATTGGTATGCTGATCGCACTGGTAGTAGTTTTGCTACAACAGCAATTCCACCTGGTACCACTGGAGGGCGGCTCCTTCCTCATAGACTATTTCCCGGTAGAGCTCAGGATCATTGACTTTATTTTAGTAGCCACCACCGTTTTGGTCGTATCCTTCCTGGCATCCTGGATACCTGCTATTAAAGCATCCAGGCAACAATTCTCACTTAGGAGTGAGTAGCAAGTTAATGCGCTACTACCTCCCCTACAAGGAATACACTTCCACATATCAATATCAGATCATCAGGATGAGCATGCGCTTTGGCTTCGGTCAATGCTTCATTTACATCGTTAAAAACATGCCCGGTTAACCCTCGCTGCGCACCTTTTTCGCTAAGTATTCCTGCCGGCAGTGCCCTGGGAATATTAGCATTCGTAAAGTAGTAAGAAGCATTGATGGGCAGCATTGCTATCACTGTATCAACATCTTTGTCTTTTACCATTCCCAATATAATATGTAAGCGATGGTAAGTGGTTATCTCCAGTTGATTTAGAAGCTCTTGCATACCACTTTCATTATGGGCAACATCCAGCACAACACGGGGATGCTGATGTATGGTTTCCCACCGTCCATGTAAACCGGTTAGTTTTTTCACTTGCCTCAAACCTTGTTCTATAGAAGTATCCGGTAAATCAATACCCTTTGCTTTCAACTGATGACAACTCTCCAACACCGTTAAAAGATTTTTGGTCTGGTACTGACCCGTCAGATCTAAGTGATAGTTCCTGTGATCGGCTTTATTGTTTTCTGCAACAGATACGATCAATTCATATTCAGACTGTCTCCAGTCCATTACCTGTAAACGCTCCCCGGCGAAAAAACAGGTGCATTTTCGGCTGTAGCCTTAGTTCTAAATACCGGTTCGGTTGTGGAAGCTCTTTCACCTCACTACCGGTACACCGGGTTTAATAATACCTGCCTTCTCAGCGGCAATTTCTTCCAATGTATTACCCAGTATCTGTACATGATCGTAACCGATATTGGTAATAACAGATAGCAATGGCTGAATAATATTAGTGCTATCCAGACGCCCCCCAAGGCCTGTTTCAATAATAGCAATGTCGATATTCTGTTTTGTAAAATGATCAAAAGCCATTGCTACCGTTAGCTCAAAAAAACTAGGCTGTATCCTTTCAATTTCCGGTTGCATTTGTTCAACAAAATCCACCACCTCCTGTTCGCCGATCATTTCACCATTAACCCTGATACGTTCCCGGAAATCCTTTAAATGTGGAGAAGTATATAAGCCTGTTTTATAACCTGCCGATTGTAAAACAGAAGCCAGCATATGACTTACTGATCCCTTACCGTTGGTACCTGCTACGTGGACAAACTTCCCCTTTTGATGCGGATTGCCTAATACTTCAGAAAGTGCAATAATATTGGTGAAACCGTTTTTTATAGCCTGTCCGCCTATTTTGCTGAACATGGGCAGTCGGGCATACATATAGTCTAAGGTTTGCTGATAGTTCATACGCAAATATAAACAGGTGCAGGGTTTGCTTTATCGCTACAAAATTAAAAAATCTTAAATCCCGGAAGCCAAATATTGATATTTTTGACGAATGAACAAAGTTGCGATAATAGTGGCGGGCGGTGCCGGTAAAAGAATGGGCAGTGATTTGCCTAAACAGTTTTTAATGGTGCAGAACAAGCCGGTTCTGTATCACACTTTAAATACATTTCTATCGGCATATGAAGACCTGCAAATTGTATTAGTTTTGGCAGAGGACTATGTTGATATGGGCAGGGAGATTATTGATGCCTATTTTGAAAATGACCGCATCAGGATCGCTGTTGGCGGCGCTACCCGGTTTGATTCTGTAAAAAACGGCCTTTCAATGGTTGAAGGAGAAGCCATTATATTTGTACATGATGCAGTGCGTTGCGCTCTAACTACCGGCCTGATTCATCGATGTTACGAAACTGCCCTGGAAATGGGAACAGCAATTCCTGTTGTTAAAAGCAGTGATAGCCTGCGCATGATTAATGAAGATGGCATGAATGAGGCTGTAGACCGTGAAAAAATTGTTATGGTACAAACACCACAGGTTTTTCACAGCAAGATATTAATTCCCGCTTTTAATATTGATTATAAAGATTGGTTTACCGATGAAGCCAGCGTAGTGGAAGCTTTTGGCATGATGGTAACACTTGTGGAAGGAGAAAAGCAAAATCTCAAAATCACCCATCCTGTAGATCTGGCTATTGCCGGACAGGTGCTCGCGGAAAGGGTTTAGCAGCTGCTGGTTGGACGAGCATCATTGCCCGCCACCTACATTAACTCACTGCATTTACCCGGCGATGCTCGTATTACCGATCTTGGCCAGTATCTGGTGTGCCACATCCATTGCTTTCAAACCATCGATCTCAGAAACAACGGTCTGCGTGTTATTATTAATCGCATCCTTGAATTCTTCCAGTTCGCGCTTAATGGCATTTACCTGCGGCACTGGCGGATTAGCGACAGCAATCGTTTTGGTGCCGGTTGGCGTGGCCATGTCAAATGCAAAAACGTTGGTATCCTGGTCTTCTTTCAATTTAATGATCTCTGTTTTCTTATCCAGGAAATCAATACCTATATAAGCGTCTTTCTGAAACACCCGCATCTTACGCATCTTCTTCATGGAAATACGGCTTGACGTAAGATTCGCTACACAACCATTATCAAATTCAATACGCACATTGGCAATATCAGGCGTATCGGTCATTACCGCCACACCGCTGGCTGAAATCTTCTTCACATCACTTTTTACCAGGCTTAAAATAATGTCGATATCATGGATCATCAGGTCCAGTATCACACTCACTTCGGTGCCGCGAGGGTTAAATTGCGCCAGCCGATGCACTTCGATAAACATAGGCTTCAGATCGAATCCCTTCAGCGCCAGGAACGCAGGGTTAAAACGCTCCACATGTCCTACCTGCAGCTTAATATTAGACTCTTTAGCCAGTTTCACCAATTGGCGGGCCTCATCCATGGTATGTGCAAAAGGCTTTTCTACAAAAACGTGCTTGCCCAGCTTAATGGCTTTTTCACACCACTCGTAGTGGTAGTTTGTAGGCGCTACAATATCTATCGCGTCGCATTGGCTTAAAAAATCATCCGTATCAAAAAAACGTTTGATACCATACTTCTCTATCACATCGGCAGCGATCTCATCATTGGGATCAACAAAACCAACAACTTCTACATCATTAATTTCCAACCAGTTATTCAGGTGAAATTTTCCCAAATGTCCTACTCCTACTATTCCGATTTTAAGCATCTTCAAAAATATTCATTTTTAAAATAACCAGTCCTAAAAGTTGCTTCAAAAAAAGAGCAAGTTCTTTAGAACCTGCTCTTTTGTTGACCCATAAGGATTCGAACCTTAACTGACTGAACCAAAATCAGTAGTGCTACCGTTACACCATGGGTCAATCCTGCTCCGATTTCTCAATCGGGTTGCAAAAATAGGGAAATTTCTTTTTATGGTACAAAACTAATCAACAATTTTTTTAAGGAAGGCCCAGCAAAAAACCGATAGTAAAGTTGGCATCCCAATCAAAAACGAAGGTATCGCAGCCAGTAGCATCTGTAAGCGCCTTATAAATATTGATGCCTGCTTTTGTTTTAGCCTTGTCTGATTTGTAATCAGCCGGAGCTTTTAATACGGTATAACGCTCTCCATCCTGCTTGGTTTGATCTGCCAGCTCAAATGGCACACCGCCCACAATAAAACATACATCCCTGTTTTTTGCGGAATAGCGCTAGCTTTTGACTTTACATTATCATAAACCGACTCGTCGCTTTTATTCAATTCGTAATACTTGGCGCCTTCCGCTTCCACGGCTTTCAGATTCGAACCTTCGTACCAGGAAAGCTTTGTATTTCCGGAACCAATATCGGTTACGAAAGAGCTTTCTTTATAAGAAGCCGGCTGCACGCATTTCAATGCCAGTTTACCTTCCTGCTCGGCGGTAACCAGGTTTACTACATAACCCATTTTTTTAAGTTCCTTAACGATGCCGTCGGTTTTTGGCTCTTTCTGTGCACCCGATGAAATCACGAAATGCATATTCTTATTAGCTACGCCTTTATCAAACATGCCAGCCAGGTATTTTTTTAGTCCCTGACGAATATCATCAGCGGTAGCCAGTCCTTCATATACCATGGAGTTGCCAAATTCCTTGGATACTACTTCCCATCTTTTCTCCTTATCAATCTTAACTACAAACGAGTTGAAGCCAGAGGCGCCTACTTCCACTACCCCTTTTAATTCGCCGTTAACCGGTTTTTCGGGCTGATAAGCAAAGCTTCTATGTTCGCTGCTACCGGTGGCAGTATTTTCAGAACCTTCCTTTTTACCACCGTCAGTTACCACTTCGCTTGTGGTTACTTCATCGGTAGAAGCTAATTTTTCTTTTATTTTTTCGTTCTGACTACCATACCAGATAAGACCTACAAGAGGTATACCTACTATGAGCGCTTTTACCGGCCAGCGTAGCCTGCTCCATGTTGATCCGTTTGACATTTTAATTATAGTTGAGTTTAGTAAAAAATAATTTTAAGTAAATAGTAGTAAGATCAGATTTAGTCCAAGAGTGAAAAGCCTTTATCCACCTTTTCATCGTTGGTTAATTCATGATAGCTCTGCCCTACTTCATTCACATTTAATTTGGTTAGATTTCTCTGATCTACTTTTTGGATGAATGCGGTCAGTTCCTCCTGGCTTGGTGTACCACCAACCGTTACGGAGTTATTCTGATCCAGGAACTCCAGGTTAGAACGTATGGCCGCAATATTCTGACTGATGGCACTTGTTGCAGCACCCATCGCTTCCTGGAAAACCCAGCCATCTTTGATATTAAACACTTCTGCCAAACCATCTGTGGCATTCTTCATTTTGCTGGTGGCTTCCATTTTTTGTTAATGATGGAGATACTACTATCCAGCGTGCTCACGTAAATACGGGCGGCACTTTCATTATCCTTTAATACTTCCAGCACTTTGGCAAACTGGTTGGCATACTGTGCATAGCTGCGCGCATTCTGTTCTTCAGCCTCACCTTCTTTTCCCAGTAAAAAAGCCTTGGTACGGGTTTCTTTGGCATCACGGCTCAGCGCGTTGGCTTTCTCCCTGTCCTGCGCCTGTTCTGCCTCTTTTCCTTTTAACTCCAGGTTACCGGCTTCGGTAGTAAACCTTTTGGCGAAAGTATATTTTTCCTGTGCGGCGTTTTGTGCCGTTACACCACTTTGGATCATATCAATACGCACACCATCTACGTTAGCTATTTTTTCTTTTACACGTTTTAAAGTATCCTTTGCTTCACGCGATAATAGCTGCAACGATTCAATAGGATTATTGCGGATAATGGCCTTTTCGCCTTTAAACAATAACACGGTACCTAACCTATGCAGGACACTAATTATTTTAGGGGCCAGCATCAGCAGCACGATAAATACAATGCCAAACAATACAAACAATACACTCTTTTGTGCATACTCCAGCAATAAGGGCAGGTATTTTACAAAAGCAATAACGCCTCCTATCATCAATACCCAAAAGATGAGGGCGCTGAATGTTTTCTTAGCTTCAGGGGTTTTAACTACCGCAGGCAACTTGTCTCCTATCACCTGGAAAATAGGAAGCTGACTTTTTAACGATGCGGGAATCGTATTAGCGAGCGAATGGTTGTTGGATGTGGTCATTAATTAATTTTTTATGCGTAAAATTACTGATAAAACAAGGTTTAATACAAGTGTAAATCGGTAAATACAGATCTAATATCGGCCAATATCTAAACGCTTAGAAGCTAAAAAATGTACTCCAGGTCATATTCTTACAGAAGCGTGAGGCAAAGATCTTCGAAAGCATTTACAACTCTTTGTCTGCTAAGCTCAACAATGTTTGCATTTTACTAATCACGCCCTCAATCGCATGCTTCCCGGTTTGGATCTTCCTCTCAATATCTTCCAGCTTAGGCTGCCAGTGCGCCTGTAGGTTCGACAATTCAGCCTGTTTCTCTGCAATCGTTTTTTGTAATCTTAACACCTGCTCTTCCAGCGAGCTAACCTCCGCTATGAGGGTTTCCTTCGACTCTTTGATTTTGTTGGTAATAGCAGCTTTTTCTCCGCTCTTTTTCAGAACATCATTATCCAACGCCTTTTGCAACTCATTCTTATAGTAATTGCCACTGCTCAAGAGCTTCTCTTTGGTTAGTGTTTTATCAGCGAATTTCAAGGTGTTAAACGCTTGTTTCAAGGACGCAGCCTGCTCTCCACCACTTTCTTCCACGGCATTCCACACTTCGAAAAAATCCACACCTGGTTGATTAATGGACTCAATGAGTTGATAGGCCTTCTTTGCAGCATCTTCTCTCGCCTCTATTGGCACAGAGCTGGTATCTGGCGAACGGGCAGGTTGAGATACGACCGCTGCAGGTTCCTCGACTTTAACCGGAGTTGGTTCGGTCGGTTGCGCAGAGAGGGGCACATCTTCCTCTTTAAATATCATCTTTTTCAATCCGCTAAAAAAACCGCCTTTCTGATTTTCCATACTGATAGATTATAGACCAAAGATAATATTTGAAAGCTGAAAACAACAGGGCATTGAATGATCCGTTTAAATCCTGCTGATAGCAGCCCCCTCAATACATTTCGTTTTTTAGTGTGAAAAACAAATAAGTTGAATGCAAGAAAATATGTCTTCCGTTTATATGAAAAACAGCCTCGCCAGCATGCTTCCTTTCCATTGTGTTAATGATATAATAGTTCCCGGATTTGTATGCTTCATTTCACTACATTTGTAACTAACCGATTGGTCATCTTTAAAATATTAATACAAAATGAAAGTAACCGTAGTGGGAGCTGGTGCAGTAGGAGCTACCTGTGCCGACAATATCGCCCGCAAAGAGCTGGCTTCAGAACTTGTTCTATTAGATATAAAAGAAGGTGTTGCAGAGGGAAAGTCGATAGACATGATGCAGACAGCAGCATTGCTGGGCTTTGATACCAAAATCAAAGGGGTAACTAACGATTATATGGCTACCGAAAACTCTGATGTGGTAGTTATTACATCGGGCTTGCCGCGTAAGCCAGGCATGACCAGAGAAGAACTGATTGGCGTAAACGCGGGCATTGTAAAAAGTGTTACTGAAAATATATTAAAGCATTCTCCTGATACGATTATCATTGTTGTGTCTAATCCGATGGACACGATGAACTACCTGACCTATACTACCTCTGGCTTACCTAAAAATAAAGTAATTGGTATGGGTGGCGCCTTAGATTCAGCCCGCTTTCGTTACTACCTGAGCCAGGAGTTGAAATGCTCTCCGGCAGATCTGAACGCCGTGGTAATTGGCGGTCATGGCGACACTACTATGATCCCGCTGATTAAACATGCTACATGGGGTAGTACGCCAGTGACCAACTTTTTGAGCGAAGAGCAGCAACAAAAAATTGTAGCAGACACGATGGTTGGCGGAGCAACGCTGACCAAGCTGATCGGCACTTCTGCCTGGTACGCACCCGGCGCGGGAACTGCGGCTATGGTAGAAAGTATTTTACGTGATGAGAAAAATTGATCTCAAGCGGTGTTTTCCTGGAAGGAGAATATGGCCAAAGCGACATTTCTCTTGTAGTACCCGTTACTATTGGTAGAAATGGCTGGGAACAGATACTCGATTTTAAATTAAGCGATGAAGAGCAGGCTACTTTCAATAAAAGTGCTGATGCAGTAAGAGCTATGAATGATGTGCTGAAAACACTGTAATATTTTTTTCCTTGGAAAGCCAGCGATTTAAACCGCTGGCTTTTTTTATGCTTTAAAATCTTAGTAGTAAATTCACCAAAGCCAAAAGTCTTCTACACCTTTAAAAGAAATCAAATTGAAACGCCTACTTATTTTTTATGCGTGACTACGACATTGTTACTGTCAGGTGGTTATGCACTGCAGGCCCAAACCAAATTAAAGCCGGGTTTTGATGTAAAGGAGTATATATCTTTATTCTCCCTCTTTTATTTTGGCAATAGTATTCCCGACAGTAACCTGCGCAAGACGACCAAAGACCCTTACACAAGGCTTTATCGCTCTCCCGAAGTTGGGCTTAAAAATCAATGGTCCCTATACCTGAGAGCCGACAATACAGCTGCGATATCTATCAGAGGAACGATCGGGGACAAGCTGAGCTGGCTGGCTAATTTTTATGCGGCCATGATTCCGGCAAAGGGCAGCCTTCACATGAACGATTCGACCGAATTCAACTATAAGTTTTCATCTGACGAGCAGGCTTTGGTACATGTAGGCTGGACGGTTTCGCTGGCAGCAATGGCTCCTGATATGGTTGAGAAAATACAGGATCTTTACCAGAAAGGCGTGCGGGACATATACCTATTCGGTCATAGCCAGGGAGCCGCTATTGCATTCCTGCTACGCTCCTACCTGCATTATTTACAACAGGACGGCAAACTGCCTAAAGACATACAGTTTAAAACATACTGTAGCGCTGCGCCCAAACCGGGCAATATGTATTACGCTTACGACTATGAAAACATAACCCGCGACGGATGGGGCTATACCATTGTCAACCGAAAAGATTGGGTACCAGAGTCACCCTACACTATTCAGCGCATACAGGACATGAGTCTGCCTAACCCGCTGATCAAAACAAAGGAGCTGTTGAAAAAGCAAAAATTCGGTGTAAGATTTGTCGGCGGTATTTTATATGGCAGGGTAAACCGAAAACCAAGAAAGGCACAGGAAATGTATACCAAGTACCTGGGAAAAACCATCTATAAGATGGCTATTAAAAAGGCGCTGCCGCAATTTAAACAGCCTGCTTATGCTGCATCTAACAACTATATGAGAGCAGGAAGCCCGATTGTACTGATACCAGATGCAGCCTACGACGAAAAATTTAAAGACGAAGGAAAAGACGATTTCCTGCACCATCATTTTGCGCCTTATTATTTTCTCATACAAAAATATTACCCGCAATAAAAAAGCTGCTTACCAGTTTAGGAGCAAGCAGCTAAGTATCATGATGCGTATTATATTGTTAAGACGCCAGTAACTCTTTTACCATAGTGGAAATAGCTTTGCCTTCAGCTTTGCCAGATAAAGCTTTGCTCGCTACGCCCATCACTTTGCCCATATCGGCAGGAGAAGAAGCACCGGTTTCAGCAATAATTTTCTGAATCGCTGCTTTCAATTCTTCCGAGAAAGTTGAGCAGGTAAATATTTTTCGATAACGGTTATTTCCTGGCGCTCTTTTTCAGCCAGATCAGGTCTGTTTTGCTGCTCAAAAATTTCCAGCGAGTCCTTGCGTTGCTTTACAAGTTTTTGAACGATCTTAGTTTCATCATCAGCACTCAGTTCTCCTTTTGCACCTTCAGCAGTTTTAGCCAAAAGTATAGCGGCTTTTACTGCACGAAGACTGGTTAACGCGTTGGCATCTTTGGCCAACATAGCAGTTTTAATATCTGCATTAATAGTTTGCTCTAACGACATATTAATATATTGATCAGTTTATAAGTTATTTGTTATTGTCTCTACGCGGCCGTGCTGGTCGGGCAGATCCCGAAGCTCCTTTATAACCTCCTGCCGAGCCTCTGCCGGATGGGCCTTCCTTTTTGAATGGCTTCCCCATCTTTTTAGCAGGAGCTTTTGGTGCATAACCCTCTTTTTTAAAAGAGCCTCCGGTTTTAGAATAAGACGCTCCCTTGCTATCGTCTTTTTTGAAAGATCTATCAGTTCTCTTCGCAGGAGCTTTTGGCGCGAATCCCTCTCTTTTGGCAGCGCCTGCAGATTTAGGATACGACTTTGCTGTATATGCTTCTTTCTTAAAAGGCCTTTCCGTGTTTCCAGCCGACCCTTTAGATGCATATCCCTCTCTCTTAGCAGCGCCAGTAGCTTTATTGTACGGCTTTCCTGAATAGTCTTCTTTTTTAAAAGTTCTTTTTGCCGGAGCACTCCCTGCATAGCCTTCTTTTTTAAAGCCATTGCCAGACGGCTTGCTGTAAGACTTTTCAGAGTAGCCTTCTTTTTTAACGGGCTTCCTCGTTCTTTTAGCGGTAGCCACTACTTCGTCATCCATATCCTCCGGCTGATTTCTTTTCTTCGCAGCCATCTGGCCATTGCCTTTATTCCTGTTATCCTTTCCTAAGTATTTCAGGTTACGTACTTCTTTTTCTGTAAGAAAACGAAATTTACCTCGCTCCACATTTTTCTTGGTGAGTCCCGCAAACATTACCCGGTCCAGGTTTTTTACATCATACCCCAGGCTTTCAAAAATCCGGCGAACAATACGGTTGCGGCCGCTATGTATTTCTACGCCTATTTGTGTTCTGTCATTAGCATCGCTATAAGCCAATACATCCACATAAGCTGGCCCGTCTTCCAGTGTTACACCTTTCAATATCTTATCAAAGTCTCCTTTTTCGAGTACCTTATCCAATGTTACGGCGTAGATCTTTTTTACCTCGTTACTTGGGTGTGTTAATTTTTGTGCCAGCTCTCCATCATTGGTAATTAATAAGACTCCTGATGTATTACGATCCAGCCTTCCAACCGGGTATACCCGCTCCTGTGTGGCTTTTTTGATCAGGTCCAGTACTGTTTTACGCTTTTGCGGATCATCGGTGGTTGTTATATAATCCTTGGGTTTGTTGATCAGGATATAAACCAGGTTTTTGGTGATAAAGATCTTCTTCCCGTTTACCGTAACCTCATCCCCGTCAGACATTTTATAGCCAGGCTCGGTTATTACATTGCCATTTACTCTTACATTGCCGTCCTTAATAAGATCAGCAGCTTCCCTGCGACTGCTCACCCCACCATGCGCCAGGTATTTGTTAAGCGGCATTTGCTCCAAAACCACTTTTTCACGCTCGATCACTGGTCCTGCAATCTGCTTTTCGCGGGCTTCTTTCTTTTTTGTTCAAAAACTCAGCCTTTTCTTTTTTGTACTTTCTCTTTTCTTGCTTAAAACCTTCTTTTATGGCAGCATTGCTTTTCTTTTTAGCAAACTTTTGAAAGCGGGGATCTATTTTTTTCATGTATACTATTTTGCTGTTTTTCAACAGTAATTAAAGAACAAAGATACTAATGCTTCAACAAAAAGCCACTTTCAAAGAAAGTGGCCTACAGAATACTATTATATAAGAACGCTTATTGCTTATTTTCACGAGGGCCTCTGTTGCCGCCTCTTTCCATTCTTTCTTTCCTTTTAGCATCCAGTTTTTCTTTTTGCTCTTTATTGAGAATAGCGCCTTCTTTCTCCATTCTGTCCTTTCTCATTTCCTGCATTTTCTCTCTTCTCGCATCATCGCTCAAAGAGTTGTCATTTCTTAACTCCTGCATCTTTTTGCCTTGCTCATCGTTCAGGTCTTTCAACTTAGTTTCCTGCTCTTTGGTCAGGTTCAGATCTTTATACATTTCAGCTGCATTGTATCCGCCGCCGCGTCTTTCGCCGCCCTGGCGTGCTTCCCCTTTAGGTTTTTCCTTAGGTGCGTCCTGTGCGTAAGTAGCGGTGATGCTGAAAGCGCTGATCACAGCAGCGAGAAAAATTGCTTTTTCATTGTTTTCTTTTTTTGTTTTAATTGAATTATCCAACACGCCTGCTCAAAGGCATTTGATCTTATTTATATGGACCTTAATTAGTCAGACCTCTCCTGGCCCGGTCGTTCTGAAGCTCCCTGGTCGACATAGACATCCTGGCCCTCCTCTGCTGATCGTCCCATTTCGATTTTTGTTCCGCGGTCAGTATAGAGCGCACCTCCATCTCATACGCCCTGTAAACATTCCGCACCTGGTCTTGCTTCTCCGATGACGTAAGTGAAATATTGTTTCTTATAGTTTGTACTTGTGAGTTATAATCCTGGCTGGCTGTTTTCATCTTTTCCCGTTGCTCACCGGTCATTTGCAAATCGTTCCAGTTACTCCTCCCTTTTTTAGATGTCTTTTTCTCCGCATCCCTGCTCAACCCGTTGGGATCTTTTCCTTTATTTTTCTCCGCACTACTTACCACATTTTTTTCAGGACTAATGGCACCCTTTTCTTTAATCTCTTTCTGGTTTTGCTCATACATTGCATACTGCTCTGCCGTAAGAACTGCCTTACGTTTTTCTACCAGCTCTTTTCTGGCTGCCTGTGTTTTCTCCTTTCGCTCCTTTGGAGTCAATGCACTGTCAGCAGCGATCTCTTTTACTTTCTCCCTGTTTTCTTTATTAACTACCTGCAGCTCTTTTTGCTGTTCCCTGGTCAGCTTCAGGTTAAAATAAGCATCCTTACGAGCTTCCCTTGGAGCAGCGCTACTTACTCCATCATTTGCCCTAGACGGTATTTCCTGCGCCAGTAACGCGTTGGTTATAAGTAAAAAACAACCAATAACCGCTATTTTCTTCAATAATAAATACATCTTGTGTAATTTTTGATTAGATGATATTTAAAGGACAAACTCTCTGCTAATTATTGTTAAACATTTACAAACAGTTATCTGACTACAAATAACTTAGGAGGTTTAATGCGGGTTTGTTAAAGTATTAATTTTCCCAATGATGAAAATTGGCAACCAATACTTTTTTACAGGCGGCCTACCGTATAAATCAGGGGCTCTTCGTACCTTGCGCCCATGCAGGATTATATAAAAGGATTGAACGAGCGGCAAAAAGAGGCGGTTTTACATATTCAGGGGCCAATTATGATTATAGCGGGTGCAGGAAGTGGCAAAACCAAGGTTTTAACTACACGGATTGCCCATTTGATGGCTAGTGGCATAGACGCTTTTAATATACTGGCGCTGACATTTACCAATAAAGCCGCCCGTGAAATGAAAGAACGTATTGAACATATTTTAGGAGGTAGCGAGGCACGCAATTTATATATAGGCACTTTTCACAGTGTATTTGCGCGGATTTTAAGAGCTGAAGCTCATAGGATCGGCTATCCCAATAATTTCACTATTTATGATACGGATGATGCCAAAAGTGTAGTAAAGGCTGTGATCAATGAAATGCACCTGGATGATAAACTGTATAAACCGGCACAGGTATACAACAGGATCTCCTCCGCCAAGAATGCGCTGGTTTCACCGGCAGATTATGCTACCGATTATTATGCACAGCAGGAAGACCTACGCGCCAACCGGCCGGCCATAGCCAAAATTTACGACTCTTACTGCAAGCGCTGTTTTAAGAATGGCGCCATGGACTTTGACGACCTGTTACTGAAGTTTTATGAGCTGCTTAAAACCAACCCGGAATCATTAAGCAAGTACCAGCATAAATTTAAATATATACTGATTGATGAGTACCAGGATACTAACCCTGCTCAGTACGAGGTAATCAAGCTACTGGGAGCTATGCATGAAAATGTTTGCGTAGTGGGAGATGATGCCCAGAGCATCTATAGCTTCCGGGGCGCCACCATACAGAACATCTTACAATTTCAGAAAGACTATGATGAAGTAAAAGTGGTAAAGCTGGAGCAGAATTATCGCAGTACACAAACGATCATCAATGCAGCCAATGATGTGATCGGCAAAAACAAGGGGCAAATTCCTAAAGTACTGTTTACAGAAAACGCAGAAGGTGAAAAGATCCGCATTGTGAAAACCATGTCGGATAATGAAGAAGGCAAATTTGTTGCTGACAGCATACAGGAGCAAAAACTGCGTAATCATTTCCTGAATAAGGATTTTGCAATACTGTATCGTACCAACGCTCAGAGCCGTGCTTTCGAGGAAGCTCTAAGGCGCATGGCCATTCCTTATACCATGTATGGAGGCGTTAGCTTTTACCAGCGCAAAGAAATTAAAGACCTGGTAGCCTATCTCCGTCTCATCATCAATAGCCGCGATGAAGAAGCGCTGAAAAGGATCATCAATTACCCGGTAAGAGGTATCGGGAAAACAACTATAGACAAGATCATTTTACTGGCTAACACCCACAATAAAACTATGTGGGAAATATTGGTGGAGGCCGCTCAACACGGCTTCCGCGCGGGAACGCTGGAAGTGATCAACAATTTCGTGACCATGATCAGGAGTTTTTCCAGCATGCTGGAAAAACAAAATGCTTATGAAGTGGCCTTTCACGTAGGTAAGAATACCAACCTGGTGAGAGAGCTTTTCAATGATAAAAGCACAGAAGGATTACAACGTTACGAAAACATACAGGAGTTGCTCAACTCTATTAAAGAATGGGTGGAAAGCCCGGATAACGAGGATGGCGAGGTGGTGGATAAGGGCCTGGGCGCTTATCTTCAGCAGATCACCTTGCTTACCGATGCAGACGAGAAAGACCCGGATGCCGATACGGTAAAACTGATGACTATTCACGCAGCAAAAGGACTGGAATTTGAATGTGTATTTGCGGCCGGGCTGGAAGAAATGCTGTTTCCGAACGCTATGAGTATTAATACAAGGGAAGAGCTGGAAGAAGAGCGGCGTCTTTTTTATGTGGTAGTAACCCGGGCTAAAAAGAAACTATGGGTAACCTATGCCAATACCCGATATAAGTTTGGACAGCTGGTGCAAAACGAGCCCAGCCGTTTTATAGAAGAGTTACCCGAACAATTTTTGGATCGCAGTTATGCAGGTGGCGGTACCAAGATGAGTACCGGTTTTGGAGGAAGTGCTTTTGAACGCACGAACGGAGGATTTAGTGGTGGCTGGTCACAAAAGACTTCCTGGGAGAGCGGAACCAAAAAAGCTGCCGAAGATGCAGAAAAAAGTATGGTGCACCACCAAGCAAAAAAAACAACCACCCCCAGCTATTTACCTCCCAAGATAGAAAAAAAGGCTACCGATCATACCCCTACAGAAAATTTTGTAGCCAATGAAGTAGCAGAGTTGGCTGTAGGACAAAAGGTAGAACACCAAAAGTTTGGCTTTGGAGAGATCATTAAAATGGAAGGCGCCAGCCACAATCCTATGGCTTTAATAAAGTTTAATACAAACGGGGAAAAAAGATCCTGCTAAATTATGCCAGGTTAAGAATTGTAGGATAATATTGACAATCAACCAGATGACTATTCGCAGCAACTGTTTACAGCAACAGTTGTTACCTTTGCCAAATATTAAACAGGGGCAGGGCCTTTCCCTGCTCCTTAATTAAATTGGAATTGCGTGGAAAGGAAAAAAGTCATCGTACATCATTATTACAAGCTGGTACTCATCTCTATTCTCATTGGCTTAATAAGTTGCCTGCTGGCATTCTCTCTCAAACATCTTACAGAATATTTCGAGCATAGGGTATTTAATAAAGTAGAAACCACCAACAAGGTTTTGTTCGTGGTGCTGCCAACTATTGGCATTACGGCTATTTATTTTCTCCGTAAATACCTGTTTTTGAATCGCAAAAACAAGGGCATTACAGAGATCTATAAAACCCTTGACCAGAGAAAGAACATCTCCCTTTTTTAAAATCCCCTCGCACTACATCAATGGGTTTCTTACGGTGATCTTCGGTGGTTCTACAGGTGTGGAAGTATCAACAGTAGTAGCCACGGCTACTGTAGGCAATATGGGATATAAAAGGGAGTTCTCCGCTAAAATGTATAAGCGAGAGCTGATCTGCGCGGGTGTAGCCGCAGGGGTCGCCGTACTTTTTGCAAGTCCGCTGGCCGGCTGGCTATTTGCAATGGAAGTAATTGCCCGTAAACTGCGAAAATCACTGGTTATTAGTTGCACCGCTTCTGCCATCATCGCTGCTGCTTTTATTTTCTTTTTTGATCATGAACCCCTACTCCATTTTCATATTAAAAACTGGAACTGGTATGCCATTCCTTTCTTTGTATTGCTGGGTTTGTTAAGCGGCACACTGGCCGTCTATTTTACTTTTTTAGTAACACGCATTAAGAGCCTTTTTGCGCAGATCCATAATAATTTCCTTAGAGTAAACCTCGGGGCTTTGGTAGTTGGTTTTCTAATTCTATGCTTTCCCGTTTTGTACGGAGATAGCTACCATGGCTTGAATCATATTCTTGAAACGGCCATCAATGAAGAACATATTTCATTATTACTCCTGGCATCGCTGATCTTGTTAAAGCCTTTGGCAGCTTCTCTTACATTAGGCGCTGGTGGTGATGGCGGCGTTTTTGCGCCCAGCATTGTGGCAGGAGCTTTCCTCGGTTTGTTGCTAGCTATTTTCTGTAATAATTATTTTCATACAAACCTGGTGCCGCTGAATTTTGCTTTGGTGGGTGCTGCCGCTACGCTCTCATCTGCCATCTTCGCTCCCTTTACGGCATTAATATTGGCCTGCAACCTCGTACCTAACGGATACAGCTTATTCATCCCTATCGTAATAGGGTGCTTTACTGCCAAATTATTCTCACAACGACTGCTTCCATACAACGCGTATACTTATGATTTTTATAAGTCGGCAAAGTCGCAAGAGGTGTAAAGCAAGTCGCTGAATTGTATTTTAATAGTAATAATAAAAGATATTTGCGCTCTACATTTAGTTAACATGTCTACTATAAAAAATATACCCTGGCCGAAATTAATCAAACTGCCCAATGGTTGCTTGATGAGCTGAAAGACAGAAAAGTGATAGCCTTACATGGCACAATGGGGGCAGGGAAAACGACACTCGTAAGCACCATCTGTAATTTGCTGCAAGTAGAAGACGTGGTAAGCAGCCCGACTTTTTCGGTTATTAATGAGTATCGCTACAGTGAAGATGGCGCCCAAAAGCGGCTGTATCATATAGACCTCTACCGATTGAAGGATGAGGAAGAAGCTATCCGCACCGGTGTAGAAGATTGCCTGTACAGTGGCGATTATTGCTTTGTTGAATGGCCCGAAAGAGCGGAAGGGTTGTTCCCGGATGATACGGCAACGGTATACCTGCGCGTTGAAGGCGAGACAGACCGCTCGCTGGAAATAGCGTAAAAACAAGTAAATTTGGAAAGTCGTATTCAATATAAACCGAGATAAACTCAGGATATTTCCATTACCCGTATGAGCAAAAAACAGCCTGTTATCAGTACTTCTTTCAGTTATGAAACCCTGGAAGAAACCCTGGACATCAAATTAAAGGGAGAAGGTATGACCATTGGAATACCTAAAGAAATTGCCTTCCAGGAAAACCGGATCGCCTTAACGCCCGATGCCGTAAACGTGCTGGTAAACAATGGCCACCATGTAATGCTGGAGCACAATGCGGGAGAAGCTTCTCATTTTCGCGATAAAGACTATGCCGATGCAGGCGCAAAAATCGTGTATAGCCGCGAGGAGGTATTTAAGGCGCGGTACTCGTAAAAAGTGCCCCCGTTATTGAAGAGGATCTGCCCTTACTGCAAATGAATCAATCCATCATTTCACCCTTGCATTTATCGGTGCTACAGCCGGAAGTATTGTGCACGATGATGAAAAAGAAGATTACTGCTTTATCATTTGAAAATCTGAAAGACGACACGGACTCCTACCCTATCGTACGCAGTATGAGCGAAATTGCGGGCAGTGCCGTAATGTTAATAGCCGCCCAATACCTAAGCTCTGCCAACCATGGCAAGGGTGTTTTATTGGGGGGCATTTCGGGCATAGCCCCCACCAAAGTTATTATTATTGGGGCAGGCATTGTCGGTGAATATGCGGCACGCGCAGCCCTTGCATTGGGCGCATCAGTGAAACTGTTCGATAATAATGTAAGCCGGTTAAAGAACCTGCAGAATACGATTGGACAAAGATTATGGACCTCGGTAATAGAGCCCAAACTCCTGGCCAAACAACTGCGCACCTGCGAGGTGGCCGTAGGCTGTTTATCTAATTTAAGCGGCCGTACACCCATGATCGTAACCGAAGAAATGGTAAGTGGCATGAGGCCCGGCTCTGTGATCATTGATGCCAGTATCGACCGTGGAGGCGTTTTTGAAACTTCAGAAGTAACCTCGCATGAATCGCCCATATTTATGAAGTACGGTGTGATCCATTATTGTGTACCCAATATACCATCTGGTTTCTCACGTACAGCATCCCAGGCTATCAGTAATGTATTAATGCCGTTATTAATAGATGCTGGTGAAGAAGGTGGTATTGAAGACCTGGCCTGGCATCGTATACACCTGCGTAATGGCATATACCTGTTTAAAGGACACCTCACCAATTTTTATTTAAGTCAGCGATTCGATTTGAAGTATACAGATCTGAATTTGCTGATTGCCAGTCAGCGGTAGTTGCTGCATAACTGCGAACGGCCTAAATAATCATATAATATTTTCTGCTCGAACCATTAGGACTGTTTTGTGGTAGCTTGATGCACAAAAAACCTGGTTTGTATTAAGGACATTCAAGTTGCGTCGTGCTAAAGATGCTTGTAGATACAATACAATTACATAAAAGGGAAGTTCAACAAATTTAAAACATCAGCGTAGTTCCGGATATTTGAAAATTATGTATCTAAACTTATGCAAACCCTTAACGATATATTCTCTGCATACAAATTAAACAAGTCTGACGTAAAAAGACTCAGTAATGAAGCCAAGCTAGCTTCTATTGACTGTGGTAAGAAAGGTGTCAATAAAAAACTACCGGAAGATACATGGGACTTGTTTGATGAAATTTCTGACAAATTATGGTACTCTACCCTGGAGAACTCTCAAAAGATTTTTTTAGGATTTCAACTATATGAAACATTTCCCAGTTATTATCATTTCCTGACACCATTCTATCATGGAATAAAAAACAAAGAAATTATTTCCCAGAATGAAAAAGAAATCATTTGGAAGCAGTTCATGAAATACCTAGCGTCAGAGAACTATTATGCAGACCCTGTTGGATACGTTTTGTGGGTCAATTTTTTTGAAGACGAAACCACGGTTAGAGATACATGGCAAGGGTTGTTGTAGAAGTTAAGACTTAATCTGACAGTTGGGGTTAATTTAGAGTAACGACAAACTAAATTAATAACCCCCAAAAGTCAGATTATGAATTCTGCAACTAAGTTAATCAAATCCAGAGTTGGCTTACTCAATTTAGCCGAACAATTGAACAATGTGACTCGTGCCTGTAAATTAATGGGTACTAGCCGTGACAGTTTTTACCGTCTTAAACAACTCTATGAGACTGGAGGAGAAGAGGCTCTCAGAGAAATAAGTCGCCGTAAACCCATTCCCAAAAATCGTGTAGACCCAGCAGTTGAGAATGCTGTTGTTAAAATGGCATTCGATTTTCCAGCCTATGGCCAATCCAGAGCTTCCAATGAACTTCGCAAGCAGGGTATTTTTATTTCAGCAGCTGGCGTTCGTTGTGTGTGGCAACGGCATGATCTGGAGATTTTTGAAAAACGTCTCAAGGCTCTGGAGGCTCGCGTAGCTCAGGACGGTTTGATCCTTACGGAAGCCCAGGTTATAGCGATGGAACGGAAAAAAGAAAAGCAAGAAGCCCATGGGGAAATTGAAACGGAGCATCCTGGTTATCTAGGTTCCCAGGACACCTATTATGTTGGCACAATTAAAGGTGTAGGTAGGATTTATCAACAAACCTTCATTGACACCTATAGCCGGGTAGCTTTTGCTAAGCTTTATACAAGCAAACATGCTATTACATCGGCAGATATTCTCAATGATAAAGTTCTTCCATTCTTTGACGAACATGAAATACCAATGCTCAGAATACTTACTGATAGAGGAACTGAGTTTAACGGAAGACCCGAAAATCATGAGTATGAATTATATCTACAGATTGAAGGTATAGATCACAGCAAAACGAAAGTGCGCCATCCCCAAAGTAATGGAATTTGCGAACGCTTACACCGTACCATGCAGGATGAGTTCTATGCAATCGCCTTCCGAAGAAAGCTCTACCAGGATCTTCAAACTTTACAAAATGATCTGGACGAGTGGCTGGACCATTACAACAATGAGCGACCTCACAGTGGCAGATTTTGCTTTGGTAAAACTCCACTGCAAACTTTTAAAGAATCGCTTACCTTAGCCAAACAAAAACTGCTGGATCAAGTGAGTCCAGCAGCCTAATTAATTTAATCTGTATCCCTTTTGAAAATTTAAAAATTAGCCCCTGACTGTACGATCAAGTACTAACTATTACAGGTTAGTCAATAACTATACGAATATAAAAGCGTTACTACGTCTATTAGAAAATGCCGGTCCTGTACCGTTTGACTTGAAACAAACTCATTATAACAGTTTACTTGTTGACAAGATAAATCATGAATCTATTTTCAATAGCTTGTTGTATAGTGCTTATGACGTTTATGGACAAATTGACAAGAAAAATGCTCTTAATATCTTAGCTAAACTAACGGTTGACACAGAAACAGAAAACTATAAATTGCTAAATGAAAAACTTAAAACTTAGCATCATACAGGTTGGGCGCAAAACACTTTTACATCGACTATTTGTAAATCCCAGCTTCAGGTCCAACTAAAGAATAACTATCAGCTTTTGTACATAACTTCAGTAACATATTTTTAGTGATCAGCAGTTACGGGGCACACGGAATGCAATTCCCGACCTGCTCGTTGGCAGTTATGTTAAGACATACAATCTACATATTGATAATATTATTTCTGACTAGTTGTAATGACTCGGAAAGAAAGCACACTCAAGACTTTGTCGTTTTTGAAAGCAATACCTGTGACAAGTACATAGGATTCAAACCGACAACATCTCAAACTGACGAAGCAGAACAAAAGCTACTTGACTATTTGGAAACGAGAACAAAGACCAACCAAACAATTTTTGTAAACAGTCTTGACGGAAAAGTGCCTTTGCAAGAACAGTTGAAATATTATAAAAGACGTTACTTCGGGATGACAAGTATTGAAGGAGAAAAAATAATAAAAATTGAGTTTGTTTCTGTACGTTGTGGTGGACAAGATGAATGGAGAAAAATAGAATATACAAGCGACAAAACAAAAGAATGTTGGTGGTCTGTTCAATATAGTATTGACAATAACCAAATTTACGACCTGAGACTATAAAGACAACAATCACAACTACTAACACAGGTTTTGCGTTAGGCTGACTGAAGTACAAAATTCAACAGCAGTTTTTCAATTGAACATTAGTAACATTATCGGCTTTTGTACTCCCCCACCTGCCGGCAGCCAGGTATTGCCGCCCTAACGCAAAGTTCAAAAACGTTATAGACAACTCTAAAGCAACATTTTCCTATGGGATATTACATCAGAGTATTAGGTTCACAAGACCCAGACATTCATATTAACGAACTCATTCAATCATTATCGGCAGATGGATTGACTGCAAAGCTTGAGTTTGACCCAACCGAGGAACCAAGCAAGTGGACAACGCTTGACATATTAAATGCAGACGGAGAACCATTAGCTCAATTAGAAAGAAATCCAGTTATTGAAGGCGAATTAGGACAAGAAGAACTTAATGAGTTTAAGGAAGATATTCAAGACTGTAAACCTGCATCTGGTGCGGTTAAATGGTTGACAAATTATTTTGATAAGGTAAAAGTAATTTATGCTTTTCAAATGCTAAATGCTGCTTTTGAGAATGGAAATTTTGAAGTTGTCAGCAATATAAAAACAAAAATCTGGAACAAGACTAAAGGTATATTGCAAGCGGACAATGAAGGATTTTCAAATGAAGAAGGTTATCATATACTTTGGCAATTTTCAGAAACAGTAACAGGCAATTGGAGTTGTGCTGTAAGAAACTGGTTAGGCAAGTGGAACACATTTGTAATGGATTTGGGCGACACAACTCAAAGACAAGATTTTCAAAATGGCAAAGTTCCGAAAAAAGCGAAGCGACTTTAAAACACAGTGAACGAAGAGTATGCCTACAACATTGAGATTTATGCAAGTTGGGCTTGACATTGCAACATCAGCTATTTGCAAATCTAAGCTTCAGTTCCCGCTAACAATATCGATCAGCTTTTGTACATAACCTCATCACCATATTTTCAATCAGCAGCGGTTACGGGCAAACAGAATACTAACTCCCGACCTGCAGCAAAGGTAAAAGACATAGATAAAAAAAATTACACACCTGGAAAATAACGAACTGATTATACGACAATTCACTTTCGACTACAACAACAGTCGTTTTGGATACATCCAACAAGCATACCTGTGCCATCTTTGCATCAACAAAATAATTAAAATGAAAAATTGGACAGCAGCAAATATCCCTCAAAGAAGCAAGGGTTTGGCAGTAATAACAGGCAGTACAGAAGGTATTGGTTACGAAGATGCATTGGCATTATCATCCGCAGGATGGAACCTAATCATGATGGGACGAAACACTCAAAAAGGAACTGAGGCTATTGCTAAAATTCTTCAACTTCATCCAAAAGCAATAATAAGTTTTGAACAAATAGATTTGGCTGACTTAGCTTCTATCAAAAAATTTGCAGAAAGAATGCTTGCCAAAGGAGAAGCTATCAATCTCCTCATCAATAACGCAGGGGTTATGACACCGCCTAACAGGATCGAAACTAAAGATGGATTTGAGTTACAGTTTGGAACAAATCATATTGGCCACTTTGCGTTAACAGCACAATTGCTTCCTTTGCTTCGTAAAGCCCCAGATGCTCGCGTGGTTACCGTTTCAAGCATCGCTAATCGTGATGGTCAAATTAATTTCGAAGACCTTCAGTCAAAAACTTTATATAAGCCAGGAAAGCATACAGTCAGGCAAAACTTGCAAACCTTATGTTTGCTTTAGAGCTTCAACGCCAAAGCGAAAAGAACGGTTGGGGCATCAAAAGCCTTGCTGCTCACCCCGGTGTTTCTCGTACCAATTTATTGATAACTGGTGCCGGAAAATGGAGTAGTGCAGGTATTATGCGAAGATTTTTCCCATTTTTATTTCAGCCACAATCGCAAGGAGCATTACCCACTTTATTTGCAGCTACTTCGCCAGAGGCTAAAGGTGGAGTGTATTACGGTCCCAACAAAATGGGCGAAACACGTGGCTTTCCAGCCATTGCAAAAATTCCTGAACAAGCAAATGATATAGCCGTTGCAAAAAAATTGTGGAAGTTTCAGAAATTCTTGCAAAGGTTGAATTTTAATGTTTGTAGCTATATAAAGATAAGGTTGGAATTTACTCCCAAAAAAATTAACTAAAAAATGAAAAAATATTATTTGCAGGCATTTTGTTACTGGCATCGATGGTAACTTTTGCCCAACAGCCTGCCGATAAAATTATTGGTAATTGGGAAAGCATTGACGGTGAAGTGAAGTTAAAATTTCAAATTTTTAAACAGGAGGGTAAATATTCTGGCAGGTTACTTTGGGCTTCTAATATGTTTGAAGCCGATGGTGAAACACCTAAGAAAGATTTTAACAACCCCAATAAATTCCTTAAAACCCGCTCCAGGCAAGGCATTGTAAACATTACAAATTTGAAATACAACGACGGCGAATACGAAGGGGGAGATTATACAACCCCAGCGATGGCGATACCTACAGCTTGAATGCTAAATTGAAAAGTGAAAACGAACTTCATTTCAGAGGATATTTAGGCATTTCGCTTTTAGGTAAAACAATGAAATTTAAAAGAATTAGATAAGTTAGTTGCCTTAATTTTAAAAAAATAAACGATGATAAAAAGTATAATTTCTTTGGTGTTGTTGGCAGTGTCGGTTTTTCTGGCATTCAAACACGGATGGGATACATTTAATTACAAAAAACATCCCGAATCGTTAAAAATGATGAACGACTTGGGTATACCGGAGCCAATGATACCCATCTTCGCCGGGCTTACATTATTAATTGGCGTATTGCTACTTATTCCAAAAACATTTTTTGCAGGTAATGTGCTCAACGCTATTTCCATATTAATTATTATGGCATTGGCAATGAGAACAGGAAATTTTAAAATGGCATTGATGGAAATTCCGTTTTTGATTATGCCGTTGGTATTGATTTGGTTAAAGTATCCTTTCAAAAATTAAATAAATTTGCATTATGGCAAAGCCCATCCGCATAAAGACCATCTCTCAATTGCACCAATTAATGGGCTTGCCCAAACCACATCATCCGTTGATTGAAATTGCAGATTTGTCTAAGCAAAAAAGGATACAGGAATTGTTGCGGTTATTTTTGATTTGTATGTAATTACCTTAAAACGAGGATGCAATAAATTGTTTTACGGACAGCAACAATACGATTTTGACGAAGGTATCATGGCGTTTTTATCGCCCGGGCAAATATTGCGTGGAGAAAGCGAAAACATTCCGGAAAATATAGAAGGCTGGATGATGTTTATCCACCCCGATTTTTTATGGAACACATTTTTAGCTAAAAAATAAAACAATACGATTTTTTTGGCTACGAAATCAACGAAGCATTGTTTCTATCAGAAAAAGAAGAAACGACCATCAACAGCATTGTAGAAAATATCAAAAACGAGTATCAGGCCAACATCGACCAGTTCAGTCAGGACATTATCATTTCCCACCTTGAAACCTTATTAAACTATTCAGAACGCTTTTACCAACGGCAATTCATTACCCGAAAGAAAACAAATCATCAAATTTTAGATCGCCTGGAAGCATTGCTTACCGATTATTTCAACAGTGATAATTTAGTTTCAAAAGGACTGCCAACTGTGCAATACATTTCTGATAACTTAAATGTTTCTCCAACCTATTTGCGGAGTTTACTCAAAACATTAACGGGTATGAATACGCAACAGCATATTCACGAAAAACTAATAGAAAAAGCAAAGGAAAAATTATCAACCACAGAATTAACGGTGAGTGAAATTGCTTACGATTTAGGATTTGAGCATATGCAATCATTCAGCAAATTATTTAAAACCAAGACAAAAATTTCGCCGTTGAAGTTCAGACAATCTTTCAACTAACAGATACCGAATGTCAAGAACGCCCGTGCGTAACAAGGTATTGCCAAAGCAGGGCTGGATGGCTTCGATTGAACATTTGCATAAGGTTCAACCTTCGTTCTTCTATTGAACTTTAGTTTAAAAATCCCCGTCTTCAGCAATACCTAAAACGTTGTGCACACCACCTAAACAGAAGACAGATCGCTTTCACTATATCTAAAGCATTCTCGCTTTTTTAATCGCCGGAGGAAAAACCTGGTGCTATAGCCCTAAATCAAAACTCAAACAGAGGCATAAAAAAGCCCGGCTTTTGAACCGGGCTCCCAACATCTTTGATTTAACGGGCTTTTTCTTTGGATTCGCTTTTTTTGTGCTGAACTTTTCTTCTGTGTAGGCTTATTCTTTCTGGGCTCAGCTGTCTTTTTCGGCATAAATTTAATTTTAAAGTGATTGAATTATTTACTCATGTCTGCATAGTATTTCCTCCTTTTTCACATATCTATTTTAAGGAGAAGCAACTGTACAGCCAGATTTTAAGTGTGCAAAGATATGCCTATAAGGATAAATCGAAATTTAAGGTGACGAAATCTTAAGAAAATTCCCGGACTAACAGCTACAAACAAAATAGAAGGCAATAGTGCATTGGCATTACAGTAGCAAAAGGGCCGATATTATTCCACATTGCTAACCGGTAGCCATTAGCTACCTAACTCGAACAGCGCCAACAGCTACCAACAATCGCTTGAACTAACAAAGGCTTGATTATTGCTACCTGACAGCCATGAAATTTGTAGTTATTATTCTTTTTGCGCTCTTTTGTTTTTCCTGCGGACAAAGCACCGCTAAAAATGATACCCCTGAGAAAAATAGGGAATTGATCCCTGATCCTGAGGGTGATCAAAAAGACAGTTTTTCGACGGGCGCCCCTCAGCCTGGTTCAGGCATAGTGAATGGCGAAAACAAACACCCCACATTTAATGAAGCAATTGACGACTTACCTCAGTCATTGAAGATGTTTGTTCCGGAAGGTTATTCGGCCATCAATATCTCGTCAGGCGACGCCAACCTCGATGGGCGAACAGACAATATCTTGGTGCTGCGGAAGAATACGAAAGAAAGCACTTCCAATAATGCAGCAAACAAACCCGATAAGCGCCCCCTATTGTTACTTTTAGGACAAAGCGACCATAGCTACCAGCTTGCTATCCGAAACGACAATGCTGTTTATTGTATAGATTGCGGAGGCGCATTTGGCGACCCGTTTACCGGAACAACCATAAAAAATGGGTTCTTTTCGATCGAACATGGCATTGCAGGTGGGCAGCACTGGGAACATGTTACCACTTTTAAATTCGATAAAGCCAAAAACAAATGGTTTCTTTACAAAGATCATTTCATAAGCTACAAACTAAATAACAGCAATGATCCGGATGCAGAAGCGCTGGTAAAAGAAACAGATCGGTTAAAAACGGTAAACGATTTTGGCATTATATCTTTTGATACTTTTAATATTAATAAGGATAACTGAAAAAGTATTCTGAACAGACCTGAAAACGCATAACAATGAAGCATTTTACTGTACTCCTGGCCTGTGTACTGGCTGTATTATCAGCCCAAAGCCAATCGGGGAAAAAATTATACCCGCTTACAGACACCCAACATTTAGAGGCGCTGAATGTAGCAGTGCAGGCCGGAGTGCTGAAGCAACAGCGATCGGTAAAAGTAACAGATATTGATCGGGAGGCCGATACCGAATTGAGAATAGCCAAACTGGAAAAGTCCTATTTCCACAATGGCACTATCGAAGTTGAATTAGCCGGTCAGCCTATGAAAAACGCATCAGAAGGAGCCCGGGGCTTTGTAGGCATCGCTTTTCGAATAGATAGTTCTAACGCTGGATTTGAATGCTTCTACCTGCGTCCAACAAACGGACGGGCCGCAGACCAGGTTCGGAGAAACCATTCTGCTCAATATATATCTTACCCGGAATTCCCCTGGTATAAGCTGCGTAAAGATTTCCCTGAGAAATATGAATCGTATGTAGATTTAGAGGTGGGTATATGGACAAAAATAAAAATTGAAGTACAGGGAAACACAGCAAAATTATTTGTTCATAATGCCAATCAGCCCACGTTGATTGTCTCGGACTTAAAACATGGCGCTGATGCTAAAGGAAGCATCGGCTTATGGATCGGTCCGGGAACAGAAGCCTATTTTAGGAATTTAGTGATCACCAAAAAGATTAACAGCTCTGTATTCCACACCAATGCCACTGGCAGATACAATCAGTACCCAAAAATATGTAACACAATAAAATGAACTGGGATAATTATTTACTGGAAGAGAAAGCCCCAACGGAACTATTGCGCATCTAGGTGTTTTAGATGTAACCATTAGTGCTCCATTCGATTTATCTGCAGTACCGGCAGAGGCTCGTATCTTAAGCATGAGTACGCCTCTTAAAAATTCAAACTACAATACACCAAGCCGGCATCCATTAACGGGAGCGGGTATCGAAAAAACAATCCGCCTGATCATTCGTTATGAGCTTGACGAAGAGCATGGTCTTGAATTCAAGTTTGTAGACGATCAAATAGAACAGGTAGGTGGTATCGCAGAAACTTAAACTCCATTGAAAATAATGAAAGAGATAATTTTGAATAATATCGCAACAACGGTAACACTTGCTAAACAATCAAAACGTTTACCAACTGAAGCCGAACTACTGCATTTTGAAAAAGCCTTAGGTTATACGCTCCCGGCCGACTACAAAGAGTTTCTACTGAAGTACAATGGGGGCGTTTGCGAGCTGAAGAATATTATTGTACCCGTGAGTGGCTATTTATGCGATCTCTTTGGGCTTTACCCCGATAACTTTGAGACCGAATTGATGACATTAAAACTCCCTCAGCATCCCGAGCTGACAGAGCTATGGGGAGCATTACAATTTAACTTACTACCCATTGGAGAAGTGGATAGCGGAGATCTAATTGCCCTACAATTTTATGAAGACAAAACAGTAGTAATCGTTCTCGATCATGAAGATGAAGAGATGAAAGTGGAGTTAACGGAGAATAGCTTTACTGAATTTCTGACTCATACAACGAGGGAATAAGCCTTACGAAAAAATAAATACGCGTCGTTCAAAAGCCGCTGGCTTGTACCTGTACCCTCACCCATATTTTCAAAATACTATACGACAAAAAAAGTTGAACATATCTTTATAAACATGAAATATTCCTTTTTACTTTTTCTTTTCGCAACCTTTAATACATACGCGCAAAAAGTTGATGTATTATTAATAGGCGTCGCACACAACTACAGCAAATCCCCCAGCAGGACCTGTCCAATCTCTATGCACAAGTCCGGAACTTTAAACCAACTGCATTCTTTGGCGAATTCCTGAGTAAAGAAGACGAACAGCTGGTTATGGATTACTGGTGCAAAGAGGATAATATTAAGCGGTTGAAAATACTTAGGAATAACAGAGACATTAAAACTGAACGGCTTTCCGGCACCATTGACAGCTTAAAAAAACAGGTATTATCAAACCCCAAAAACTATCGGTTAAAAGCAGATTTGGCACATGCCTATTACTTGAACCAGGATGTATCCAATGCACATTATCAATATTGGCAAGTATGGGATCACTTACAAAAATCACCCAATATTCAGCTTGAAAACTACGTCAATAATCTATTGAGCCCTAATTTAGACACGACTGGCCGGAGTATGAGAAGGTTGAAAACTTCGGAATACGCATTGATTGCATTTCCTTTGATGCAGGAAATGGATATTCGGGAACTGTTACCTATGGATTGCCAGGATTATGACCTAAACTGGTCTGCATCTGCCCTGGCATTTTATGACCGGTTTGAGCCTTTTAAAAAGACACTACAGCTTCTTATACAAAAGAACTGGAGAGCATTTTAGCTAAGAGAATTAAAGGATTTGAAGCATGCGCAGACATAGAAAAAAATCAACCCGGTTTACAGAATGGTTAAACACCAACGAAGCATCAGCTATTTTAGCTTCAGGAGATTTTTACTTTGCTGACATGTACAATATACCAGGATTTCCTAAAGAAGAAATGCTATCACAAATACACTGGTGGTTGATGCGAAATAAAGGTATGTGTGACAACGTGGTAAAGAAGGCCAGGACATTAAATCTTAAAAAGGTAGTAGTGATTGCTGGTGCCAACCATAGGAAATACATGCAGGATATATTTGAAAAAATGCCGAATGTATCTGTAAAAATATAACCAATACTCAATAATTTTACCCGTAGAGTACAACCAGTTACACAATAGACTACAATACTATGCAAAAATATTTTGCCGGCCTACTGGCATTAGCCGGTTGGTTTGCCGTAATAGCCCAATATGTTTTAATGCTCAACAACAATACAAATTCAGTTGAAGAGGCTACCATTCGGTTCTTTAGTTATTTTACTATTCTTACCAATATTATTGTTGCCACTTATTTTACCTCCCTGTTATTCGGCGCCCGTATTACCTCTACAAAAGGTGTACTATCCGCCATAACCGTCTATATCCTTATTGTGGGCCTGGTATACCAGGTGGCGCTAAGACATATATGGGATCCGCAGGGCCTGCAGAAACTCGTGGATGAACTATTACATTCTGTTATTCCCCTGGGCGCTTTAATATACTGGAGCTTCTTCGAAAAAAAGGATTAGGATATGCACTGATCTTTTCCTGGAGTATTTACCCGCTGGCCTATCTCATCTTTACACTGGCAAGGGGTAGCATTTCCGGATTCTATCCCTACCCTTTTATAAATGTTACCGAAATAGGACTGCAGCAAACGCTGATCAATGCATTGATCATATTGGCTCTTTTCATGATACTATCATTCGTATTCATCTTCATCAATAGGAAGGTCAGGAGATAAAAAATTCACGAAATCGTTGTTTGCACAGGATACCACCCTATTTATTTAAAACCATCGCTGTATGCAAGAAAAACCAATTGAAAGCTTTTATCCCAAAAACACCAAGGAGTGGAGAAAATGGCTGGAGAAAAACCATAAAAAGCTGGATAATATATGGGTGGTCATGTATAAGAAAGCATCTGAGAAACCAACAATCTCCTGGAGCGAAGCAGTAGACGAAGCACTCTGTTTTGGATGGATCGACAGCACGAAAAAGAAACGGGATGAAGAAAGCTCCATACAGTTTTTCAGCAAACGAAAACCTAAAAGTACCTGGTCTAAAATAAACAAAGATAAGTTTGCACGACTAACAGAAGCCGGGTTGATGACCGAAGCGGGACATAAAACAGTTGAAATCGCCCGGCAAAATGGCACCTGGAATATACTCGATGAAGTGGATGCTTTAACGATTCCACCGGATCTTGAAAAGTTGTTCAAAGCCCATAAAGGATCGAAGGCTTATTTTGAAACACTCAGCAAGTCGGTTAAAAAAATGATACTTTACTGGATCGTATCAGCCAAAAGACCTGAGACCCGGCTTAAACGAATTACTGAAATTGCTGAATCAGCTGCTCAACAACAAAAGCCCAAACAATTCTGATCGGCAAAGCCGCATCTTCTTCTGCTACCGGTTCCTGTTGGCTAAATTATTACCTCTGTTTTTTAAATCTAATGTAATGCAAATATCTTTTACAGATCTGCAATCCTCTTATCAGAAAGCCATCAATTTTGCTGCCCAAAAACATGCTGGTCAAACGATAACCGCACCCAACTGCCCTATCTCGTACACGTTTGCAATGTAGCTATGGAAATACTAATTGCAAGTCATCACTCAACGGAGTTCAATATAACACTCGCCGTTCAGGTTGCTTTACTGCACGACACCATTGAAGACACGCCGACCAGTTATGAAGAGTTAAGTAAAATATTTAGCGAAGAGATTGCAGCCGGAGTATTGGCGTTAACCAAAAATGAAGCGCTGCCAAAGGCAGAACAAATGCCGGATAGTTTAAAAAGAATCAAAGCGCTTCCTAAAGAAATATGGGCCGTTAAACTAGCTGACAGGATCACCAATCTGCAAAAGCCACCCGAACTCTGGAACGCTTCAAAAAAATCATCCTATCTTGATGAAGCCGTTTCTATCGCATCCTATCTCGAAGGAAGGGCAATGCTTATCTTGAACACCGGATCAAAGAATTGATCCAATCCTATAAAGCTTATATCATATAGCTATACCAACCTTAGTCCACCCTTTAAAAATTTATCTTTCTTTTCCCGATCAGGTTTCCAGGCCTGATCAAAGGGATGCGCCTTCCAAAGTACATCTTTATGAAACATACAATAAAGCAAATGCCCCAGATCGAGCTGGCGGTAAATACCAAAGCCATGTTTATGTAGCCAGGGAATATGCCTGGAGTCAGGTGTTTCCAAGCAAAATATACGTTGCTGCTGTTTAGAATTGGCAATAAGCTCTTTTAAAAGCCGGCTGCCAATTCCGTTTCGTTGCGCATCTGGCTTCACGCCCATAAACCACAAGTGAAACTTCAGATCATGCGGATGGATCTGCCTGATCACTTTTTGCCTTGCTGAAATTTTTCTAAAATACTGCGCTCCCGAAGTTTTTATTACAAGACTTAGCTGCTGCCAGATAGACTCGATCGATAAGATTTTTTTTCGGGATATAAAACCAGTGCGCAAGCGAGTCTGTCATCCGACAGAAATATTTCTCCATAATTCATGCAATAGTCAAAAGCGTAAGACATCAGAACTTTGATACGGCTCTCGCTTCTACCTTCTTTTTCTATAATATAATGGATGCTTTTACTATTGCAAAAACATTGAACCAGCAGGTCAACAACTAATGGTTTGTCTACTTTTTGGGCGGTAATCATCAGACAATGAAAATATGTTTATGAAGAGGGAATTATGAGGTGTATTGATGCTACATGCTGAATAGCTCCGTAAAAACACGCTGCTAATCTGATGCTATTACACAACAAAATAAAAAGTAGGCACTACGAAGCGGTTTCATAAAAACTTATTTAAAATTACAGCAGCATTTTAGGGCAGTTGCCAACTTCCGAATGGCACTTGATTAACCTTGATATTATGGGCTATTATCAGGATCATCAAATATGTTTAGAAGTTATCGCAGAAGCCCGGAGGCTCCTTTATAGAACAAAGGAAATATGCGGAAAGGATTATGAGAGACTTTTTCGATGAATGGGCCTATTTTTTCGATGAAGCAGGTTGTTTACTCGCCCAAATGCTGACATCCATTTGCCGAACAGCTATAATGCTTTAACTTTAGTGTTTTAACATTGTAATAATGAAGTGCACCGGTAAAGTGGGTCTCAAATAGATCAGGCTATGGCAGAAAAAACACTTATTCATTTACGGCAGTTCTGGACCTTATTGGCATCAATCCATTTGTACCAATACCTGGAAAAATTCTTAAATGCCTCTTCGATTCGGCAGGCAGGGATAAAGGGCCGATACCTGTTACCGGAACAATCAATCAAGAACCTTACACCCAAACACTGGTTAAATTTAGAGGTGAATGGCGGCTGTACATCAATACTCAAATGCTAGCTAATTCACCCCAACGTATTGGAGAAAAACTAAAAGTCACTATTGCATGTAATCATGCCACCCCGCCTGAAATAAAGGTGCCTGAGGTATTTGAGCAGGCACTTAAGAAAGATAAGGAAGCAAAAGTAGTATATGAGCAATTAGCGCCTTACCTGCGAAAAGAGATCAACCGGTATCTCTCGGGTCTGAAAACGCAGGAAAGCATTAGCAAAAATACTATTCGTGCAATTAACTTTTTAAAAGGTAAAGAACGGTTTATAGGGCGTGATAAACCTTGATACCATTATTAAAAACGGAGCAATGATCATCAGACAGGCTGAAATAGAAGATATTCCCCAGATACAAATAATAAGAAATGCGGTAAAAGAAAACCGGCTTTCTGATCCGGGATTAGTAACGAACGAAGACTGCGCACACTTTATTAAGGAAAGAGGAAAGGGATGGGTTTGCGAAGAAAACGGCAAGCTGACAGGCTTCGCTATTGCCGATCTGCAAGACCATAATATATGGGCATTATTTGTGCATCCTGATTGTGAGCACCGGGGTGTTGGCAAGCTTCTGCACGACACGATGATGAATTGGTATTTTACTCAAACTACCCAAACAGTATGGCTGGGCACTGCCCCCGGAACCAGGGCCGCAAATTTTTATAGAAAAGCGGGATGGAAAGAAACAGGAACTAATGGTAAAAATGAAATCAGGTTTGAGATGACGGCAGCAGAATGGCTTCAACAATAAATAAAAAGACCTGATCATGAAATCTCCGCTATCCTCATACAATCCCGCAGATTTTGAAACCGTAAAACAGGTAGCCCTATCTTTTCCTGAAACGGAAGAGTCGGTTTCACACGAAGGGACGCCATCGGTGAAAGTAAGAGGGAAATTAATGTGCCGCCTGCATGAAACAGGCAGCTTTATTCCCATACGCCTCAGCTTTGAAATAAGAGACCAGTACCTGGATAGCCACCCGGAATTGTTTCACCTGCCCGAACATTTCAAAAACTACCCCTACATCTGCATGTGGGTTCATCACTATGATATACAACTGCTCAAACAGGTATTAACGTTAAGCTGGCGCGAACTGGCAACAAAAAAAGCCATCAAGGCATATGATCAAGCTGGCAACAAATGATAGCTTAAATCTTATCCTTAATGGCTCCTGTTAATTAGCATTTTAATTAACCGTGCTCAGCTGCTTTAATGTATTTTCAATTCTTTTAATAGTTTCGTCTTTGCCAATAATCTGGGCGATATCGAATACACCTGGTCCAAACTTACCTCCCACCAGCATAATACGCAACGGCAGCATCACTTCTCCCGGCTTAAGCTGGTTAACTGCCGCTATCTCCTTAAAATTATTTTCCAGGTCATGAGCTTCCCAAAGAGTAGACAACTCATAGTTTCTTATCACCTCCTGGAAGAACAATGTCTTGGCTTCATTCCACTTAGGTTGAATAGCTGCCAGATCAATTACCTGGGGAGTGGTAAAGAAATAAGAAGACTGCTCATAAAAATCGGTAAGCAGCGTGCAGCGATCTTTAACAAGTTCAATTACCTTATTGAGCAATGCAGTATCGGGAACCTCGATACCCCTGGCAGAAAGTATATTCTGCACCTTGGGGTTTAAAGCCGGTGCATCCAGTTTTTTGATCCACTCCTGGTTGAACCATTTCGCTTTTTCATAATCGAATTTGGCGCCGCGCTATGCACACGGTCCATCGAAAACTTATCGATCATTTCTTCAATAGAAAAGAGTTCCTGCTCTGTACCATCGTTCCAGCCTAACACTGCCAACAGGTTAATAAAAGCTTCTGGTAAAAATCCTTTTTCCTTAAATCCTTCGGTTAATTCATCGCTTTTAGGATCTTTCCAGTTCATTGCAAAAACCGGGAAACCGTATTTTGCGCCATCTCTCTTGCTAAGCTTTCCGTTGGGACCTAGTATGAGCGGGAAATGCGCCCATTGCGGCATCTTATCTTCTCCAAAAAGGTATTTCCACAGTAATACATGCACCGGTGCACTGGGCAACCATTCTTCGCCACGAAAAGCATGGCTAATCTCCATAAGGTGATCGTCTACTACCACCGCCAGGTGATAAGTAGGCATACCGTCCGCTTTAAGCAAAACCTTATCATCCACTACGGAAGTATTGAAGCTCACTTCCCCACGTATCATATCATTAAAGCTTACGGTCTCGTTTTCGGGCATTTTAATGCGGATTACATAGGGCGTATCGCTATGCATCAATTCATGCACCGTGTCGCCATCCAGCGTTAGTGAGTTACGCATTTGCATACGAACCTTCTGGTCATACTGGGGAGCAGGATTCTCATCAGTTTTATATTGCTGACGCATTTGATCCAGCTCTTCGGGCGTATCAAAAGCATAATAAGCATGTCCTTCCGCCACCAGTTGATCAGCATAGTTTCTATACAACTCCTTGCGTTCGCTTTGCCGGTAAGGGCCGTAGTTTCCTCCATGCTGTACGCTCTCATCCGGTTCCAGCCCTGCCCATTTAAGGCATTCAAAAATATAATCCTCCGCCCCCGGAACAAAACGGGTCTGGTCGGTATCTTCTATCCTTACAATAAAATCACCGCCGTGCTTTTTTGCAAAAAGGTAATTATATAAAACGGTTCTAACACCCCCTAAATGTAAGCCCCCTGTAGGCGAGGGGGCAAAACGTACTCTGACTTTTTTATCGCTCATGGCGCAAATGTATTTCAATTACCACGAATAGGCTAATAAAAGCAATAGCTTGTGGATGAAGAATTTTACAACCAAAACCTGTTTTATCATTACAATTCTTTCAAAACAATATCTTTCCAGCGCACTTTAATGCCACCTCCGTCATGTATCTGCAAGGCAATAAAACCATTGGCTGCGCCAATTTTCGAATCGGTAATATCAATCATCTGGTGGTTGTTAAGCCATGTAGTTACCTGGTCATTTACCACGCGTATTTTCATCGTATTCCATTTGCCCACTTTTAACCATTTCTCATCTTCAGGTTTAGGCTTTACCATCCACCCGCGTCCATAAGACTCATAAATACCTCCGGTTATTATTATTAAGAGAGCTACCTCAACCTGCCAGCCGTTAATCTTTACTCCTTCAATCGAAGAACGAAAGAATACGCCACTGTTACCGTTTGCCTCCTGTTTAAATTTTAAAGTCAGTTCGAAGTTTTTATACTTTTTATCGGTTGATAAATAGCCATACTCCTTATCAGGACCGCTTTCACAAACCAGTTCCCCTTTTTCTACGTACCATTTTTCAGTACCGTGCACTGTCCATCCATTCAGGTTTTTACCATTAAAAAGCCAAAAGCTCTTTTGAGCATGTAACATAGAAACCAATAACAACGTCGAAACAACAGCAAGAATCTTTTTCATGTATAATTTTTTGATTTATAGAGATAGCCTTAAAAATACGAAGATTTAACAGACTGCCGTCATGTACCTTCATGTAATTAATTATACGCAGGTAATAGGTATGTATGGCGTACATTTACATAAACCAAATAACAATGACTGATTTGTTTTCTTCGGAGGGCGTAGTAGCGTTTATTGCACGATCAATAACTTAACGCCGGAAACAAAACCGCACTGGGGTAAAATGACGGTAGACCAGATGCTGGCGCATGTGAATGTACCTTATGAAATGCTGTATGAGCCGGGTAAACATCCCAGGCCTAAGGGCTTAATGAAATGGATCCTTAAAAAGTTTGTAAAAAGAATATTGTAAACGAAAAACCATATCCGCGTAATATGCGCACTGCTCCTGCATTTATTATTGCTGATCATAGAAACTACGAGGCGGAAAAAAGAGGTTGATCGACTACCTGATCCAAACACAGGAACTGGGTGGTGCCCATTTTGAAGGCAAAGAATCTCACTCATTTGGCGTACTCTCCCGAACGGAATGGAATAATATGTTCGCCAAACACCTTGACCACCACCTTAGCCAATTTGGCTTTTAAAATTATTGATCACTTTTAATTCTACATGATGAGCCGCTTTCTTTTTGCATTACTGCTGGTGCTTGTAACTGTTTCAGTTTCTCAGGCCCAGGCTAACCCTGACTATAATAAATCTTTGGCCGACAGCCTGGGCTCCGATGAACGGGGTATGAAAATGTATCAATTGGTGATACTAAAGACAGGCCCGGTTACAATTGCTGATAAGGATTCTGTGAAGCAGGTTTTTTCGGGCCATATGCAGAATATTGGCAAGCTGGTAAAAGACGGTTACCTGGTAGTAGCAGGCCCTTTCGGCAAAAACGATAAACAATACCGGGGACTATTCATTTTAAAAGCCAGGGATAAAGAAGAAGCTGAAAAACTGCTTCTTACTGATCCCGCGATTAAAACAGGCTTGCTGACTTATGACCTCCTGGACTGGTATGGATCTGCCGCCTTGCCCATGTATCTGCCTCACAGTGAAAAAATAAGCAAAACGAAATTTTAAGAAAAGAACATATTGATTAAACAATTTCAATAGAGCTTTGATGCCTGAATAATGGAGATGGCGTTAGTATTGTTGCAAAGCAAAAACACCGCAGGTATTTAATGGCAGGTTTAAATTTCTTTTCTACAGTATTTTACAAATAATCTTTTTTCAGCAAGGTTTTGCTAACTTTAGGAACTAAACAATGAACTGAACTGATATTAACAACGCATCTCTATCATAGATTCCCGAAATTTTTTGAACAGATTTTACAAAACTATAGGTATAGCCGAAAAAGTTAACTGTTTATTTAATGGAAATTGAACGCTCAAAAATGGGTATTCTTAAAAAATTGCTTATTGCCTTACTCGTCTTATCAGCGATGGTTTTGATCACCGCTGCATTTGTAGATAGCAATATTAAGGTTCAACAAACCATTCATATAAATGCTCCCGTTGAAGACGTCTGAATTTCACAAGCAATTTAACAGCCTTAAATAGCTGGAATGCATGGTTTAAGCGTGATAAAATGATGAAAACGTCTATTGGTGGAAATGAAGGCCGTTCTGGATCGAGTTTTTGCTGGGAAAGTGACAGTACTGAACTGGGAAAAGGTTGCATAACCATTTCACAGCTCACAACTTTCAGAGATGTGACGTTAGACATCATGGTTTATGCCCCTTATAAAACCCGCGCAAAAACATATATCAGCTTACAGCCAATAAGCAACACTACTCATGTAAAAATTAATTTCAATAGTAATGTCCCCTATCCGCTCAACATTATAACGCTGTTTAAAAACCCCCAAAAAACTATAGCAACCAATTATGCCCTTAGTTTGCAGGAGCTTAAAAGACTCAGTGAAGGCCAATAAACAAAAAGCAATCTTTGTATGTTATTCTAAACCGAATTTTCCAAAAGGCAATCCAGGCGAAATTCATTAATGTTGTTGTGAGGAAATTTTTCGTTTAAGTTGAAGGCCAATTCAAATTGTTTTATATGATTCAGAATTATGTATTAATTGCTATAGCAGTTGCTTTTAGTGTAATGATGCTGGTGCTTATCGGTCAGAAGCTGAAAGTAGCCTACCCTATCTTTTTAGTAATTGCAGGGTTGATTGTCAGCCTTGTTCCGGGTATGCCCGCATTTCAGATTGATCCCGATATTGTATTTCTTATTTTTTTACCGCCCATATTATTCGAAGCAGCCTGGTTTACATCCTGGAAAGATTTCTGGAAGCACCGGAAACAGATCTCCTGGATGGCCTTTGGGTTGGTATTTCTTACATCGCTGATAGTGGCTTATATTTCGTCCTCATTAATTCCAGGGCTTACGCTCGCCATGGGGTTTCTTTTGGGAGGTGTCAATTCTCCACCAGATGCGGTAGCAGCCACTTCGGTTTTAAAACACCTGAAAATACCTCAAAAAACAATTACGGTACTTGAGGGAGAAAGCCTGATCAATGATGCCTCCAGTCTTATTGTTTTTAAATTTGCTCTTGCGGCAGCACTAACCGGCCAGTTTGTGTTTAAGCAGGCCCTGGGCGACTTTTTTATGATGGCCGTTATGGGCATTGCCATTGGCCTGGCTGTTGGCTACCTGTTTTCTGCGTTGTTACGCATTATCCCGTCTAATTCTAATATCGATACGATTATTACCCTAATTGTTCCCTATGTAATGTATATCACGGCAGAGCATTTTCACTTTTCAGGTGTATTAGCGGTGGTGAGCGGGGGACTAATGATGTCGTACCACTCTCATTGCTTTTTAAGCCATACTGCGCGTATACAGGCCGGTGCTGTTTGGAGCACTTTGATTTTTACCATTAATGCCATTGTATTTGTACTCATTGGCTTAGAGCTACCGGTAGTTGTGGCCGGCATGAAAGATTATTCTATTGCAGAAGGTATCAAATATGCTGTTATTATAGGTGGTGCCATGATCGCATTACGCCTGCTTTACAGCTACGCATTAGCCTATTTACCGGGGTTCTGTTTTAAAAAGATCCGGCTTACCCGGCCTAAGCCCAATTGGAAGGAACCATTCATTATCAGCTTTGCGGCTATGCGTGGCGTGGTATCTTTAGCCGCAGCGCTGTCAATCCCTTTAAACCTGCCGCATCGCAATATTATCCTGTTCGTCACTTTTGTGATCATCCTCATCACCCTGGTTGGACAAGGTTTACTGCTGCCGGCGGTTTTAAGATGGATAAAGGTAGAAGAGGACGAAGTAAAAGTTCCTCATGAAAAGCAGGAAGCCATTATACAAAAGCAATTGAAACAGGTCGCTCTTGAAAAGATCAACAATGATTACGGCGGCGATCTTACCGAAAATAGCCTGGTTCGTCACCAGAAAACCAAGCTGGAGAATGAGCTGGAGCTACTGACCGATAAATTCAGCTGCATTGACCACTCCGAACATTTCCAGGCTGCCGCTGCACGTAACCGGGATGTGATAAGGGATATCATTAAATTGCAAAGGGTAGAACTACATAAAATACGCCGGGAGCGTAAATTTGACGATGTGGTATTGCGCAACCTGGAAATGCAACTGGACTTTGATGAAACAAAACTTACAGGCTTTCAACATTAATATTTATGAACATAGCTGAATCGATAAGCTGGAACGATTTTGAAAAAATAGATATTCGCGTTGGAACAATTGTACAGGCAGAAGTATTTGCTGAGGTACGTAATCCGGCCTATAAACTGTTGATTGATTTTGGAGAGGAGCTCGGTACGCTGAAATCATCAGCACAGATCACCAGGCTATACCAGCCCGAAGAGCTAATCAATAAGCAGGTGATTGCCGTAGTTAACTTCCCTGTAAAGCAAATCGCCAATTTCTTTAGTGAATGCCTGGTATTGGGTGTTTTGGGCGCCGATAAAGAAGTTACTTTATTGACACCTGATAAACCGGTAAAAAACGGGCAGAAGATCAGTTAAATGCAGCTATTTCTTCCAGAGATTGCGCAGGTATTTACCGGCCTTATTGATAGCCCCAATCTGCTCACTCAGCGTTTCAATTAATTTACCATCTGCTTGTTGAATATCACTCATGTTGATACCTGTTTCTAATTGCTCAGGGTACAGTATGATATAGCTGAGCTTATTGAAATAGTTAGTTAGGTAATAAGGCAGTTTATTGAACTGGGGCAAATAAGAGTTATAACCCTTACGCGAAGAAATGATCACAAACAGATCGTTAGTGTTCAACTCTCTTGTAAAAATCAGGAAGTCATCCCAGTTATTAAATTCATTGTAAGAGGTCTGCAGGTTGCTATTATCCCGCTGGGCTACAGACTGTATGGCAGCCAACGTTGCACCCATTCCATGGAAACCAACTTTCATCCCCGATTCCTGCGATAGCAGCGTTATCTTTGCAACCAATGCACAAAACCAGGTTCTGTCTCCGCATTGGGAGGAACGGCAACGATCATCCGTTTTAAAGTATTAAACGGCTGTGCAGGTTTGTATACATAAATTGTTTCGTAAATTCTTTTAATGATATTTTCGGCCACCTCTCCAAAAAAACTTTTTGGTCTGCATTTTTGTGTAAGCCTATAACAATATCGGTTACCTGCTGTTCTTTAATGGTATAAACAATACCATTGCTGATACTGGAGTCGTACCTCATTAAAGGGCTCATGGTATTTTCGGAGGCTGCGGCATGCGATACGGCATTTTCAAGTATCTTTTTACCTCTTCCGGCAGCATTGGATCCCTCTGCTGCGTCAGCTACAATGTGCAGGCCGTAAAGCGGAACATTGCTTTTTTAGGTTTCAACAGTACTCCCAGGTCCACCATATCTGTGGCAATTTCCGGGTAGGCTAAAGAAATCAATATTTTTCACTCGTTTCGGCCGCTTCAACATCAGGTATCTGCTCATCCTCCTGTAAGGCCAGCTTTTTAGCTGATCTTTCGGTCACGAAAGACCCTACGCCGCAGCTCACCAAAATCAGCAATATGGTTCCATTCAGTACATCCTCATCCAGCAAACGAATGGGCTCGCCGGTAGCCGTTTCCCCGATAATAATATTATAACCCACCAGGATAATAGCCAGCGTGGCAGCAGCATGGGAGGCGCTAAGGCCAAAAAGCATCCGGCCTTCGGTTGTTGTAAGCTTAAATATTTTTGAGTTACCCAGGCTGCTACATACTTCGTAATCAAAGCAACCACAATAATCACCGCAGCTACTTTAGCTGCACCCAATCCTTTCACCAGTACTTTTACATCTACCAGCATACCCACACTTATGAGAAAAAGGGAATGAACAGGGCGTTACCTACGAAATTGATCCGGTTCATTAACGCAGAGCTGTGAGGTACAAACCGGTTTAAAACAAGCCCCGAAAAAATGCCCCGATAATCGCTTCTATCCCTGCGGCTTCTGCAAGAAAGGATGCGAGGAAAACCATTCCCAATACAAAAACATACTGAGATACACTATCGTCAAACTTCTTAAAAAACCAACGGGCAATTACAGGAAACAGGAACAATACAACACATACAAAAACGATAGAGGATAAGCCCAATTGTACCCAGAATGTAGCAGACACCTGTTCTTTTGCCATACCGGATATAGCAGCCAGTAAAAGCAAGGCTACCGTGTCCGTGATCATAGTACCTCCCACTGCCATGGCTACTGCCCGGTTGCGTATAACACCATACTTGCTGGCAATGGGATAGGCTACCAGCGTATGTGTTGAGAACATGCTGGCCAGTAAAAGAGAGGATAAAAAACTGTATCCTAAAATATAATAAGCAGCCAACGTACCACAAATAAGCGGCAGCAGGAAAGTGAGTAGCCCAAAAACAAATATTTTCTTCCTGTTCTTTTTAAATTCGGCTAAATCTATTTCAAGGCCAGCCAGAAACATGATATATAATAAGCCCACCGTACCAAACAATACAATACTGGTATCACGCTTCAACAGGTTCAGCCCGTGAGGCCCCACCAATACACCTGCAATGATCAACCCGATGATATGCGGCACCTTTATTTTGCTGAAAATAATGGGCGCAAACAAAATAATAAAAAGCACCAGGGCGAATATGATCACCGGGTTGGTCAGCGGCAGGCTAAAATCCAAAGACGAAAGTAGTAGCACCATATATTTACACCTCTTTTATAAACGGTCGGCGGTGATCGAATAAGTTGTTTTACAATCGGGTAAGGTAATCTCCCTCAACCCATCCATTTTCTTTTCATTCAACATTCTTAAGGTTACTTCCATTGTTGTTGCACTCAATGCGCCTTTATCTACCAGCTGCATACCCCGCCTGGTGTAGCTTCCGTTATAAATACGGGTTAAATTCTTGCCCGAGTAGGCTTTTACTATCACTTCATTTCCTTCGCTCGCAAATTCCCACTGTTCTGTTTTTACATCTCCTATGGCAGAGCCTGCGCAGGAGGTTTCTACGCATTGCATTTTTATTTGCCATTTGCCTACAACCGACGGACCATGTATCACTACCGAGTCTATTTCTCTTTTAGTGCTATCCAGCCGGTGTTCCCGGTCTTTTAAAGCGCTCTCTTTTTGAGTGAGCTGCTGCTCCCATAACACTAATGCCTGCTGCCGGTCGTTGAGTTCTGTTTCTTTATGCTTCATCGCCTTTTCCCGTTCACTCAATCCGCAGGAGCAAAAAAGAAGATAAATAAGATCAGAGGTTGAAGTAATTTCATAGTACTATAAAACGGTTAAACAATCAATACGAATCGTGGTAAAAGTAAGAAATCCTGTTTTATTCGCTCCCTGCTTGCAAATTTACCTGATAAACAACCATTTATCTCAATTCTATGGTGCATGAGCCAGCTAAAATATAACGAAGGCCGGTGCTGCAACTCTTTCAATAATGTGGTAACTTTGCATTTTACACATGCTATACGGCAGCAGTTAAACAAATGAGCAGGAAGGCCGTTAGTTATTAAAAAAATGGGGATGAACAATACATTTTCTGCAGATAGCATCAAAATAAGTGATACCGCAAAAGCTCGTATAGAGCAAATTCTTGCTGAAAACCTTGAGAAGGGAACAAAGAGCTTTGTGAGGGTGAGCGTGGTGAGCGGCGGCTGCTCGGGCTTGAGCTATAAACTGGACTTTGACAGCGAAGAAAAACCTAAAGACCAGGTTTTTGAAGACAATGGAATTAAAATAGTGACAGATATGAAAAGTCTTTTATATCTGTTAGGCACTATGCTTGACTTTTCTGAGGGACTCAGCGGCAAGGGCTTCTTTTTCAATAACCCTAATGCAGCCCGCACCTGTGCCTGCGGCGAAAGTTTCGCAGTGTAGCACCTCTATATCTTATCCAATTCAACAATTTCATGACACCCGATCAAATTTCTTACCTCGTATTTGGTATTGTAATCGTTATTGCCCTTGTGTTCGATATGGGGCTTTTTAGCAAGAAGAACACGGCTATTACCATTAAAACAGCGCTTTGGCAATCTGTATTCTGGGTGGCTTTAGGACTTGGCTTTTTCGTTTTCCTCCTTTTTGAAGAAAACAAAACCATTGCATTGAGTACCTCAGCGCCTACCTCATGGAAAAAAGCCTGAGTATCGACAATATTTTCGTGTTTATATTAATTTTCAATGCATTCAGGGTTAAAGAGATCTACTATAGCCGTGCGTTGCTTTTCGGGGTATTAATGGCCATTGTTTTCCGTATTATTTTCATAACCGTAGGTGTGGAACTGGTAAACCGCTTTCACTGGATATTATATGTATTTGGGGCCTTCCTGGTTTATACGGGTATTAAAATGTTTACTGCCGGCGATGATGAAGAGTTTGACCCGAAGGCACATCCTGTTTACAAATGGATCAAAAAAGTGTTGCCGGTGGTCCCACATGATGGTGGTGGCAAGTATTTGATTAAAGAAGATGGAAAAAGACGCTACACGATGCTATTTGTGGTAGTAGTTATGCTTTCTGTTATTGACCTGGTTTTTGCAGTAGACTCTATTCCTGCAGTAATGGGTATTTCTACCAACAAAATGGTGATCTACACTTCGAATATTTTTGCAGTATTAGGTCTCCGTTCCTTATTCTTTTTGTTAAGAGGAGCTATTACAAAATTCGATTACCTGCAGCAAGGTATCGCCATCGTACTTATTTTCATCGGAGCCAAAATGCTGGGAGAACACTGGATCTCGCAGTGGTTAGGAAAATCGCAACAGGTAGTGCTTTCACTATTGGTAATTGTACTTTGTATTACAGGCAGCATCGTTTACTCGATTTTGAAAAAACGAAAAGGAGTACCTGATGAGGATGACAAGATTGCTGACACGCCAAACGATTAATAAGGGTCATGTATACGCTACAGGATATTGCACACGCGCTTAAATTATCCGGGCAATCTGTACCCAGGGCATCCATTTATACCTTACTTACAGATAGCAGGAAGCTGATCAACCCCGAGTCCTCCCTGTTTTTTGCGTTGTCTGGCACCAGAAGAGATGGACATCTCTTTATACCCGAATTGTATAAAGCAGGCCTGCGCTATTTTGTAGTTTCAGAAAAAATCAGTGCGAAGGGTTACCCGGGAGCCATATTCCTGGAAGTAAATAATGTATTGGGCGCGCTGCAAAAGCTCGCTTCTTTTCACCGTTCCCAATTTGATATAGAGGTAATTGGTATAACAGGAAGCAATGGCAAAACCATCGTAAAAGAATGGCTGTACCAGCTCTTGCAGGCAGATAAGACTATTGTAAGAAGTCCTAAAAGCTATAATTCACAAATAGGTGTGCCGTTGAGCGTTTGGGAAATAGAACCCACTAATGACCTGGCCTTATTTGAAGCGGGCATCAGCCAACCTGGCGAAATGCAGCAATTGCAGGAAATTATTCAACCCACTATTGGCGTTATCACCAATATTGGCAGTGCACATAGCGAAGGCTTTAAAAACAATGCTGAAAAACTAAAGGAGAAGCTACTTCTTTTTAAAAACAGCCGTGTAATTATTGCCAATGGTGATGATACACTTATAAAAGAGCAGGTAGACCAGCTATCAACACCCACTTTTTACTGGGGAAAAAAAGACCTTTCCACTCCAGGTAACCTCTATAAAGAAGAAAAATGCAGGCACTGAAATAAACCTGAACTATTCAGGGCATAAATTTTCAGTTCAGACGTCTTTTACAGACGCCGCTTCCATAGAAAACATCATTACAGCTTGCACGGTTGCGCTCTATTTAGAAACAGACATTCACGCGCTACAGGAACGGGTACCATTGCTTCAACCTGTAAATATGCGTTTAGAGTTTAAGAAAGGCAACAACAATTGCATTCTTATCAATGATAGTTATAGCACCGATATTGATTCCTTATCTATAGCCCTGCACTTTCTGCAGCAACAGGCCAAGGGGCTTTCTAAAACGGTGATTTTATCCGATTTTTTGCAGGCAGGCAGTGATCCCGAATTATTATACGAAAACATTCTGGGGCAATTGCAAAAACATAAAATAGCCCGGTTCATAGGTATTGGAGAAAAATGCAATTGGTGATGCATTCGTTGATCACTGCCAAAAGGGTAAAGATCGACCATCATTTTTTCTTACTACAGCTGATTTCATACAGCACCTGCACTCCTTTGGCTTCAGAGACGAGGCCATACTGGTAAAAGGAGGTCGTGTATTTGAATTTGAACAGATTGCATCGTTGTTGGAGCAGAAAGCCCACCAAACGATATTAGAGATCAATTTAAATGCTATTGCTCATAATTTTAAAACATTTCAGCAACTGCTGCAACCATCTACAAAAATGATGGTGATGGTGAAAGCTTTTGCTTACGGTAGCGGCGGAACGGAAGTAGCTGGTTTACTACAATATCATAAAGCTGATTACCTGGGAGTAGCTTACGCCGATGAAGGCGTAGAAATACGTAGAGCAGGCATTTCTATCCCTATTATGGTATTAAACCCGGAGCCAAGCGCATTTGATGTTATTACCGAGCACCTGCTGGAGCCAGATCTTTTCTCTTTTGAGCAACTGGATGCTTTCGGGAAGCATATACAAAATTCGGGGTTGAAGCACTACCCGGTGCATATTGAAATTGAAACCGGTATGAACCGGCTTGGATTTGCAATAACGGACGTACCGGCACTAGCCCAACAGTTAAAGAATAACAGCTTTCTGAAGGTACAATCTGTTTTCTCCCACTTGGCCGCCAGCGAGGATGCGGTTGAAGATGCTTTTACCCTGCATCAATACGAGTTGCTGAAAGAGGCCGCCAGTCTACTAAAAGCAGAAATCGGATATGATTTTCTTACTCATATAGCCAACTCTTCAGCTATTGCCCGTTTCCCGAAACTGCAATTGGATATGGTTCGGCTAGGCATTGGCTTATACGGTATCGGGGCAAAAAAATAGCTAAGAAATTACACCCGGCACTTACATTAAAATCCACCATCGCCCAGCTCAAGCAAATCCAAAAGGGTGAAACGGTAAGTTATAATCGACGGGGCGTGGCTGCGCACAAGTCTACCATCGCGACAGTAAGAATCGGCTATGCAGATGGTTACTCCCGGCGCTTAAGTAACGGTGTGGGTTATATGCTGGTACAAGGTAAAAAAGCCAGGGTTATAGGCACGGTTTGTATGGATATGGTAATGATTGACGTTACCCATATAAAAGGTGTGACAGAAGGTGATGACGTAATTGTTTTTGGTGATGGACTCCCCGTGGAAGAGCTGGCCAAAGCAATCGGTACCATTCCTTATGAAATAATGACGGGCATTTCCCAAAGAGTAAAAAGAGTATATTGGAGTGAATAGGCCAGCAAGTCTATTGCGGCCAAAATTTGCTTCTTAAAAGAGCCGGATATTACCGGGAATACGCGTTTTTAGCAATTTTTTGCCTAAAGCTGGTAAATTAAACATTGAAATTTAAAAATTAAAAATCATCTTTGCAACCTTATGAAGGCAGGTAAATTAAGCACATCTATTATTATTATTCTACTGATTCTCATAGTAGATCAGGTGGTTAAAATATACATCAAAACGCACTATCCTGTTGGTGAAGTTACTCGTCTTTTTGGTATGGATTGGGCTCGTATACATTTTATAGAGAACAGTGGTATGGCCTGGGGGTGGAAGTTTGGTAATGAAGGGGAAAGGTAGCGTTGACCCTGTTCAGGCTGGTAGCTGTTATTTTTGGTAGCTGGCTGATCGTAAAATTTGCAAAAGAAAAATATTCCAGGGGATTTATGGTTTGCGTGGCGCTTATTTATGCAGGCGCTTTAGGTAATTTGATTGACAGCATGTTTTACGGAATGTTGTTTGATAAAGGCCTACATTTTGACGCTGCAGTAGGCGACTATGTAGGATATGGCGGTATTGCTTCTATGGGCGGCAAGGGCTATTCTTCTTTCCTCCATGGCAGCGTGGTAGATATGCTGTACTTCCCGATGGTAAAAACCACTTATCCATCCTGGTTACCCTGGGTAGGCGGTGAGCCTTTCGAGTTTTTCAGCCCCATCTTTAATATCGCCGACATGGCCATCTCTACCGGCGTTATTACATTGCTCGTTTTTCAGAAACGGTTTTACAGAAAAGTTGAGACGAATAATCCCCTGGTGGCTGAGCAGCAGCTGCAATAAAAAAATATCCGCTGAAAAATAACTTCTCCAGCGGATACCGGTGTTTCTCTATAATATTTTATATCATAAGTAGGTATAAAAATAGTGTTTGTTAAAGATTTTACAAAAAAACAGGCATCCCTAATTTGGGCGATGCCTGTTTTTGATTATCATTGTTTTACCGGTTCATTCTTGCGAAAACGTTCAAAAATAATTTTACTGGTCTTTTCATCTATGGAGGAAGACGCTTTGAGTGTACGGATCAGATGTGTTACCTCGTTGACTGTTGCCGGGCAACCGGCATTGCTTCCATCCGGCATTTTAGCATCAGCCACAAGTGTTCCGTTTGCATCATAGATCAGCCAGAAGGGAATTCCCGAGTCAGCCGGCGCATACTTTTTAAATAAATTTTCTGCCCCCGGGTTCTCCAGGTGCTTTTTATCTTTCGACTCCAGGATAGTTAAATGTTCAACTATATAATTTGCGTCAAAAAAAGGCTTACAGGCCGGGTCGTTCATAGCAGCATCCATTTTTCGGCACCACCCACACCAGGAGGCATGAAATATAACGAACACTTTTTTATGCTCCAGTCTTGCTTTGTTAAAAGCTTTTTGCAAGATAGTATCCGCCGGCAAAGGGCTTGTTTGAGCCCTTGAGCCCATCGCGAAAACTGTGAATAACAGTAGCACAATAAATTTAAAAGTCATAATAGTTGAATAAATTGGTGTGGGTAAACAATAACAAACAACGAAGGTATTACTGCTGTTTTTAAGCGCTCACAAAAAGGATGATAATAGTACCTTCGGTGCTCTAAAGTGATATTGATATGACGAAACTCTCCGTAAATATAAATAAAATTGCTACGCTTAGAAACTCGCGGGGCGGCGACAATCCTGATCTTATTAAAATGGCGAAAGACGCTGAGCGGTTTGGGGCAGATGGGATCACGGTACACCCCAGGCCGGATGAGCGGCATATCCGCTATGCAGACGTTCGTGACCTCAAGCCCATTTTGAGCACGGAGTTCAATATAGAAGGCAATTGTACCGAACAAAAATTCATCGACCTGGTATTAGAAACAAAACCACATCAGGTTACATTGGTTCCGGATGCGTTGGGGCAGTTAACCAGCGATCATGGCTGGGATACCATTACTCATAAAGATTATCTTGAAAATATCATTGGCGTTTTTAAAAATGCCGGTATACGGGTTTCTATTTTTGTAGACCCGGATGAGCGCATGGTAGAAGGCGCTGCAGCCACAGGCACCGACCGCATCGAATTATACACCGAAGGTTATGCGAAGCACTATCATGCAAACAGGGATGAAGCCATTGCCCCTTATGTATTAGCGGCGAAGAAAGCCAAGGAGCTCGGACTGGGACTCAACGCCGGTCATGACCTCGACCTGAATAATCTCCGTTTTTTTGCCAACAACATTCCCTGGCTGGATGAAGTAAGTATTGGACATGCATTGATCTGTGATGCCCTTTACCTGGGTTTTGAAAACACCATACAGTTATATAAAAGGCAGCTTGAGAGGAATTGACAGTATTACAACGTTTTAACTAGTTCGCTCGTCAATTGGTTGAACAATATAACATGAAGCTTTTATTATCGGCTATATTTCTTTTTTGATTGGCTCACTACAGGCCCAGCGTGTAGAGAGTATTCATTTCCATTTATATACTGATAGCCTGAAAAAGGCACTCATAATTATATTAACGTAGATGGAAAAATGAGTGATGGCAACTGGAAACCTTTAACCGCCAAAGAGCTGGATTTTAAAACAGACTATGGCAAATTTGAAGGCAATGACCTGGTTTTACCTGATAACCCGAATGTAGCCAAAGTAACTGTAAGCGTTAGTCTAAAGTCGGATAAGGAAAAGACCAAACAGGTTACGATCTGGATTAAACAGAAGCCCGATCCGCCTTTGCAAACAGAGGACAGCAATCGAAGGAAAAAATACAGATAGGGAATAGTTCATAGAAGATGGTTTATTATCGATCACAGCCATTATCTATGAACTATTAACCATCAATAGAGCTAGGCTTGCGCGGTAGGACCGCCAAAGTTTACCGGGATCTGGGTTTCATCCAGGTCTTTAATTGTCCCGTTCATGGCTTCAAACTTTTCGATATTATCTACCAATGCCTTCATAAAACGCTTGGCATGTTGAGGTGTAAAAATGATCCTCGACTTCACCCTGCTTTTAGGCGTTCCGGGCATAATGTTTACAAAGTCGAATACAAACTCTGCGTGAGAATGGGTAATAATAGCCAGGTTAGCATAAGTTCCCTCTGCCACTTCTTCTGAAATTTCGATATTCAGCTGATTTCCTTCTTGTTGATTCTGCATGTTATTAATTTGGAGGTGAAGATAAAGAAAAAAGCCGTCCCTGTTCGGGAACGGCTGACTTTAAAGCTTTGCTCTAAAATGCTTAACAATCTATTATGGGATAACCAGTACTCTAACTCCCATTGGAATGAGCTTCGTACCATCATCTAAAGTAACCATAAAATGGAAGAAGCGGTTGATTAACGCACTATTTGCCGTTGGTTCAGGTACAGCTGCTGCCACTGCAGTTTGTAATGTCTTGGTTTTGAATTCATCAAACGAAGATGAAAAAGTAACTTTAGTGCCACTGCCTGCGATGGGCGTATTCACATAAAAACCCGATGCAGCAGTGTTGGTGAACGTAGCTACCTTAAGCAGGTTTGCAGCACCAGTAGAAGAACTAGTATATACCACCCTCGATATCTCTTTGATCGTACGTCCTGAGTTCTCAGGAATCCCGAGTTCAATTGTAAACGTCCCTGAAGCCTTGGAGCCTGTTACAGTTGGTACAACGAAGCTAGCTTGCTGATTTAATACAGTAACTGGCACTTCAGGCTCGTGATTTGTAATTGAGAAGGCTTCCTCTTTTTACAGGAAATAAGTGCAACCAAAAAAGCCCGAAAAAAACATTATAAAAAAGTCTAAACATATAATTGGTTTTTATTGTATTAATAGATTATAAGCCCCACCAAACTTTTACATTAGTTTTGGTCTTGGATTAGGTTGATTAGGATTGTTGGCTTCGGTAGCTAAATAAGGCAATCGCTTAGGAATTGTTGTTGGATCGTCTCCCGTAGCATTTTGAGCTACTGCCAATACAGGATAACCTGTTCTCCTATAATCATTGTATGCCTCAATACCATTTCCAACAAGAGATATATATTTCTGTGTAATAATTTGTTTGATTTTATCCTCATTCGTACCTGCCAGGTTTACCACAGCAGGATTACCCTCAAAGTACGCATTTATTTCAGCATCGGTCATCCCCGCTAGTCGCATTGACGCTTTGATTCCATCCTGGTAATACGTATTCGCATCACCAGAAATGCCATACCGAATAGCAGCCTCCGCTAGGATGAATTTTACCTGATGGTTAGTTATCAACCTAGCTGGCCCTTCACCTGTAGCGCCAACAACATAAGCATTGTACTGTGACCTGTTGGCCGCAGCAACCGCAGCTACAGTAGCACCATTATCGTACGATGTAAATACATTGTTAGGCTTTGTGTAAAACTTTGCCAATCTTACAGTATCGTTTAATGACCTGGCTAATGTTAGAAACCTTGTACTAAGCATCTGATTGTTTTTAAACGATCCGATAATGTCGCGTACATAACCCGGATTTTGATTTCCTGCTGACGTTCCAAAAGGAACGCTGAAATTCAATGCATTATCATTGATGAAATTATTACCTGCCAGTACAGTTTCAATAGTGGACTTTGCTAACGCCGACTCAACATTCGACATCTGCATTGCAAACTTTAAGATTAATGAATTTCCGGCTCTTTTCCATTTAGCAAGATCGCCTCCATAAATTGGATCATCCGTGGTTGGTTTCAGAGTTGACGTTTTGTCGAGATCAGCAATCCCATCTCTGATTAAATCAAAAAGACTTGTAATACCTGAGGCCGCATTACCCTTGTAAATGTCCTGTTGAGTGTCGTACCTCGGAGATGTATTGGCTAAGCCAAAGCCCGCTTCCGAATAAGGAACATCTCCCCACAAATCTGTAACCAGTCCAAATGCATAAGCCAACTGAATTTTAGCTATTCCACTATAAGCAGGACTTGTTTCCTGAGTTTTTTCAATAAGTATCCGTAGATTATTGATAATGCCATTATAAAGCTCAAAACTCCATGCGTTGGTTATACCTGTCTGACCGTCGAGATTATAAACATCAAAGGCCGTCCACTGCGCAATTGCTGCGTTATGCTGAACCATCAGGCCAGCGGCCAGCCCCAATTGATTTACGTTTGTAAATCCTATCCCCATCGAAGTAGTCGGCAGCAATACTTTTGGCTGGACATCTGTAGGAGAATTGGGGTTTTGGTTAACGTCGATAAATTTTTTGCAAGACACCAGACTAAGCAAAGACAATCCTACAAAAGTATATTTAGATATAATTTTCATCATAAATCATTTAATAATATAAACTAATTAAAAAGTAACTTTTAAACTAGCTCCGAATGAACGCGTGTTGGGAGCACTTTGTAGTTCAAGTCCTCTGATATTTCCCGCACCTTGTGTGCTTAACTCAGGATCGATAGGACTGTTAGGGGCAGAGAAGAATAGGTTTCTTGCAAAAGCCACCAATTTCAGTCCGTTAACGAATTTATTTTTAACTCCAAGATTTGAAAAATCATAGCCTAAAGAAGCCTCTCTGATCCTGAATGTAGTTGCATCGAACACCGTAAATTCACTACCACCAATTCCTCCCATGTTTGTATTCCAATAAACCTGAGCCGGAATAGCAATATTGTTCTGAACATAGCTTCCATCAGCTCTTGCTATTACACCAGGCAGAATCTTTGGACTTTCTCTGTCAATTGCTGTTTCATATAAAGAACCATTCGAGCGAAGCGTAGCAACTGTCCATGACATAATATCTCCGCCATACTTATAATCAAGAGTAGCAGATAAAGTGAACCCTTTATAGCTAACTGTGTTTACTAAACCTGCTATCCATTTTCTGTTAGGATCTGCCACAACCTGGTCAGTAATTTGTACTGCGAAGTTACCAGTAGTGGAATCAATCAGGTATTGCCCATCAGGACTTCTAGGCACTTTACTACCTACTATCACACCAAGGGGATAACCAATTCTGGCAGAAGGAGAAACACCACCAAAGCGCAATCCGGATACGTTAGCAGTCTTTATATCCCCAAACAATTCTTTTACTTCATTTCTGTTCCTGGAGAAAGTGAAGTTCATTGTCCATGTAACCTCTGAATTTTTAACTGGGGTAATACCTAAACTTATCTCAGTACCCTTGTTATTAATTTTCCCCGCGTTAACATACTGACTTGTATATCCACTAGCGGCAGGTATTGAAATAGACATAATCTGATTGATACTTGAAGACCAGTACGCTGTAAAATCTAATGTAACACGGTCTTTTAATAAACCCAGGTTAGCTCCCACTTCAAAAGATTTTGTAATCTCTGGCTTCAAGTTCGCATTCGGTAATGTTCCAGATGCACCAAAGCCTGTTAAAGTTCCATAAGGGAAACTGAACGAACCTGTATTATTTCCGAAAGACCATGAAGAGTAACTATTATCAATACTGTATACAGGAGCGTCATTACCAACCTGCGCGTAGTTCAGCCTAACTTTACCGAAATTAAGTATATCAGATCTTAACTCTCTAAATGCTTCAGTAAATACAAAACTACCACCCGCAGAATAATACAAATAGGTATTATTGTTCACAGGCAAAGTAGATGACTGATCTACACGCGCTGTAAACTCAGTATTTAAATAGCTTTTATAGCCGAGGTTCAGTTGTGCAAAATGTCCCAGAAGTCTTCTTTTAGAAGAATATTCCCCTGTTCCATTAAAATTAGAGCCATTACTAACATTATAGAAGTCGGGAAGCGCTAGGCTAGAAGATACGATATAAGGATTTTGATATACTCTTTGGTTAATATTTTGTCCTAACAACAAACTTCCATTAATATCAGAACCAAACAGATGATCTTTTTCAGATTGATCATTAAATCTCCATTCAACTCAGATCTCCAGAAAAAATCTTCAGTTACTTGTCCAAGACCTGAACCTGCAGTAGATCCAAGGGCGGATATTTTTTGCGACGATCAGTATAATAATCTGCACCAATCCTGTAAGCTACATTTAACCAGGGAGTAAAGTCATAGCCAACTTTCACCTGTCCTATAAAGCGCATTAAATTACTTCTTACCGGATTATTATAAGCCGCCCAGAATGGATTATCTACACCCGATACAAACCAGTTATTGCTTCCGTCAGGATTTTCGTAATTATTTTTGTAGTAATCAAGATTCGTACTTCTTGTTACCTGCCAAAGTCTGAACATAGCACTGCTACCCCCATTTCCCTGTGTGGTACCGTCCTGTATAGAGTTCATCACCTTTGCACTACCCGAAACGTTAAGTTTTTCGGTGAGCTGAGACCCGGCATTAAATTCTACGCTGTTTCTGATGAACTTGGTATTGGGCATGATACCTTGTGTGGTACTATTGTTAAGAGCGATATTAAAAAACCTTTATCATCACCACCGTTAATACCAAAGTTATTATCCCAGATACTTCCTGTTTCAAAAAAACCTATGAGATTATCGTCATACGACTGAAAAGGGATAATGTCGCCAGCTTTATACTGAACACCATTAACAACCTGATCAGCAACAGCAATTAACCCATTGGTACGAGAAGGTGTTGATCCAAATTTAGGCCCCCATGAAAACGTTGATGTATTACTAAAAACACCTGAAGCGCCTTGTCCATATTCGTTCTGAAGCTTAGGGAATCCATATACTTTCTGCTGAGAGTATGAGGTAGATGCGGTTACCAATACTTTGCCTTTTCCACCAGCCCCTCTCTTCGTTGTTATAATTACCGCTCCACTTGCTGCTCTTGAACCATATAACACAGCAGCTGCAGGGCCAGGTAAAACAGATACAGATTCAATATTATTAGGGTTCAAGTCATAAGCTCTATTGGAGGGCTGCACACCATATAGCGTACTTCCTGTTTGATCTACATCATTGCTGATAGGAACTCCATCAACTACAAACAGCGCCTGATTGTTATTGGAAATAGAAGTCATACCCCGTAAAATAAAATTGACGGAAGCTCCTGCAGAACCGCTAGATCCCGCAATATCAGCACCGCTATTTTACCTTGTAAAAGAGATAACAGATTGTTATCACCCTTGTCCTGCAAAAGATCTGATTTAATAACCTGAGGGTTGTAAGAAAGTACCTTACGGTTTCTTGATATTCCCAACGCAGTAACAACCACACTTTCCTGTAAGTCGCTGGCTCTTTTAAGTACAATTGTTAAAGATGAATTTGAAATACTTACATCCTGGGATTGAAAACCAGCAGCAGAAACTGCGATTGTATTTCCCGATTTAAGAGTAAGACTAAATCCGCCGTCAGTGTTGGCAGATGTACCATTGGTTGTTCCTTTCTCTAAAATGGAAGCAAACGATATCGGATTACCTTCTTCATCAATCACTTTACCAGTTATAGTCTTAGTCTGTGACCAGGCAAGACTTGTTATCAGCAATAAGGCAGCTGTTAGCAGTAGCTTGAATTTCCTCATTAAAAACTTTTTAAAATTAAAATTTGAATATCGGGTTAAAACTATGTAAAATTTTAGTTAAATTAATATGTCAATTTAACTAAAATTGTTTTTTTTTAGAAAAAATAAAAAAAACTACTCTTTTATTAGAAAAATAAAAAACCAATAGACATCTTTTAGACTCGATGTAATAACTTAGAGAGGATTTTTTAAAAAACATCAATTATTTGTGCTTTCGCAACACACATTACACAATAATATATATATATAATATTTAAAATCAGAAATAAAGAAAAACACTTAGCAGTCACGGTAGTAATCACCTCTAAACAAAAAATGAATTTTAAGAAAAAATATTGATTAAAATCAAGGAATAAAAAGTACAAAAAGTAACCCTATCCTCAAAAGTTCTTTCTCCGGGAAAAATGGTGAAGTCCCGTAATTTCTACTTGATCGTATCAATAAGTATCAATCAGTCAGCAAAAGTTGCTATTCGAGTACACTGGTTCACTATACCGCAAGGCCTACCCTAGGCAAGATAAATTGATAGAAATTGTTTCATTAGATCCAGTCATAAGCTATTAAAAAACCTGATCACTTCTTTTTCTTCCTTAAAGTTTGTAGACAATTCCGCCGCCTTTTTTTCGCACCTTCATAACTTGTAAATTCATCAATAAGACTCTTGTTTAACTTGATACGTTTCATAGATTTATCAGTGGAATTATACAAATAATAATGGGAGGTAGTCACAAAGGTTTTCTGATCTGGCATACCCATCTTTTTTACCATTTCAACCTTTGTATGGTAATACTTTAAAAACTGCAGATCATTTCGGTAAGCAAGTATATGATAAATACTTTCTGAGGTTTTGTTTTCAATTGCAGGATAACCTGTTTTAAGAATAACATTAGACTTGCCTCTGCTACTCGCCTCATCCAGATAACTTACGGAATCGACATTTGTTAAAGCGACCAACTGGCTTGCGTTTTCCAATAGGATTTCGTTACTATAAGTACTAAACTTTATCCAGGCGTTATTGAATTGCTCTCCTGTTCGGGTTTTGATAAACGCCTGTCGATATTCAGTTGAAAGAAATGGGCTTCCTGCAATCCCGTTGAAAGCCGACACATCAATGGCCTTCCAGGTTACATTCATATCCATTGTTTTGCCTCCAACCAGGGGGTAACCGCTAACAGGTCTGGCAACGTAGGTTCCCTGCGCAAAACAATGAGTAAAGAGGCCTGCAAAAACAAAAGTTATAAATATCGTTTTCATAAAAGCCGTTTTTATTGATAACTATCTTTAAAACAGGATGGCTAATGTGTAGCCATCCTGCATATCTAATTCGAATTATCGTACTCCTGTATATTTCATTTTCATAATCACCGTCATATCAGGTCTACCGGGTTGCCTTAATAAATAATTAGCTGTAAGCTCTTTGGTATCAGGGTTGTATACATTATGAGTACCTGGAGCAGCCGGATTCACAATAAAGTTCCTGCCGCGTGGACTATCGTCTATACGATTAGTAACATTTATAATTTTATTGGAAGTCAAATCAAATGTAAATAACGGAGCTGCATTTCCAAATTGAGTAACGCCGCATTGTCTGTAGTAAAACATACCTGTAATACATTTTGGGTATAAGGTGAATATATGTTTACCGTATTTGCGCGGTGGTAACCAAATGAATACCACTAGGGAAATTTGCTGGTAAATTTTCAGAAATACCAAATGCGCTCCATCCTATGGTAGTAATATTTAAAGAATAAATACCATCATATTTATTTTTTGTACCAAAAGCAATAACACTGTGATTCCGCAATTGATTTGCCACTGTGGCCGGACTTACACTTTTTATTTTTATGGGAAAAGCGTACTCTCCCCCAAAAAATCTGATGGGGTAACTTTTATTTGAAAGAAAGCACTTCTCTGACCTTTAGGAATAACAACCTTCATACCATTAACTAATGAATACTTTGTAGGAATAACATGACCTGTTCCATGTTCTTCCGTGTAAGCATCCAACAGTTCCTGATCATATTCCAATTCAATTACAATATCCTGGGGAGCAGGATCATTATAGCCATACCTGAATTCTACTAAATCTACCACACGTTCACCAGGGGTATTATCAATAAAATTTGAGATCTCTGTGCCTTCTGGTATATCAATCACAGCAGTTTTCCCTATTCCCTCATCTCCATACAGCAGATCATCCGTTATATTAGGGTCTTTTAGGCAAGAACTGAAAAAAGCGGACACTGCCAAAAGGAGTAAAAAAATATTTATTTTTTCATCTTATAATCATTAAGTTTTATAAAAATTAGTTTACGTCCCAAAATATCTTGCTTGTCTGGGGGTCAATTGTACCTTCAGCAGAAACTACATTAGTGTTAAAACTGTACTCAGCCTGAGGATAATGCAATCTTAAAGGGATGATATTGCTTCCTCTGCTCGGATGCATTGATAAGGGCAAGTCCGTAGGCACTCCAATTCTCCTGTAATCTACCCAGGCTTCAAAATTGTTAATACCAATCAATGCCAGGTATTTCTGCATACCAATTGTTTGTACCTGAGCCGCACTAGCGGCAGGCCACCTAACAATATCCAGATCCTGAGCTAAATAAGTATTTGCCTGAGTAGCCGTTAATCCGAGCCAGGTAAAAGATTCGGTCACTGCTTCATTATAGGCGGTTTGCGCGCTACCGGTTATCCAGCCGCGCGCTTTTGCTTCTGCCTGTAAAAACTTCGATTCCACGCTCGTGAACAGCCACTGTGGTTGATCAGCACTCTTGGCGAGACCCGGACCGGCGACATCCGACGAATTAGCTGCAAGGGGGCATTCGAAATAACCTCCCCGTAATTAAATCCTACATAATTTCCGCTAACGGCGGAGAAAACGCGGGTATACCTTGGATCACCATTGCTTCTGAATTTGCCTAATACATAATTATTGGCCCTGTTAAAATTATCAGCAACACTACCGTCATATAGAGCTTTAAAACTGTTCCAAAAGGGGTTTTGTTGATTCTGATCCTGCTTATAACCAGGCTGAACATTAGCAGAAGTGCTGATAAAACCATCAGTACTCATTTTAGCAATTTGCGTATTTGCCGTAAAACCTGGTACATTTACCAAACGTAACGAAAGTTTTAACCTTTGGGTGTTAATAAGCTGTTTCCACTTCGTCAAATCACCTCCAAACAAAATATCGTATTGTTTATTCTCTGCATTTACGTCAGTCACCCCCTGGAACAATGCCAGTGCTTCATCCAGGTTTACAAATAAACTGTTATATACATCCTGCCCCTTGTCGTATTTAGGGAACATATTGTTATTTAAGTCAAATGCTTCTGTGTAGGGAACATTGTTATATTGATCCACCAGGTACATAAACCCAATGGTTTTTAGCGTTTTGGCAGCCGCCGTATAAAAATCCAGGTCCAAAGCCACGGCCTTTTTCTCCATAATATTAACGTCGTTCATAATGTCTAGCCAGGTTGTCCACTCACCTGTTTCAAATCCTGTCGTAATCCTGTATGCTTCCTCATCCGGGTTAGGACCATAGGAGCCCGAACGCGACCAATAACCCATCCATCGGGCAGTAGAAGCATAGGATGTCGCAGTTTGCGCAGCTATCCTGGTAAGGCTTGAAGATAAGATCAAATTGGGCGTTATTGACTCATCTGTAGGATTATTGGGATTCTCATTGACATCAAGGAATTTCTTGCATCCGGTAAATCCTAATGCTAGCGCTGTGATTAATAATATTGAAACTATTTTTTTCATTTTTATAATTTTAATCTTACGAATTAAAAATGCTTTTTCTTTCAATGCCTAAAAAATCAAAGTTAGGTTGGCACCAAAAGTTCTAATTGGAGGGTTAATCTGTGAAGTTCCAACACCACCAGTATTAGAAGTAGTAAAATTGAAATCAGGGTCAGAATAAACATTTGTTTTAGGCAACCAAAGAAATAAATTTCTTCCTGTTAATGAGAAATTAGCTCCTTTAATAACACCTTCTCCGAACAATCTGCTCACGGGAATTTCATAGCTTAACGAAGCCTCACGAATTCTCCAAGAAGCAGCACTGGTTAAAAAGTTAGTAGCGACATCTCTATATTCGCCAGTATAAAAGTCATTCACATTATTTACAGCTATATCAGTGTTAGGTATATAAGTCCCCGGATTGTTAGGGTCTTCATAAACAGAATTAGGGAATACAAAAGCATCACGATACCCCCTGGCTGTATATGCCGAAACACCGGTCCAGGCCATAGCATCGCCTATACCATGATATGCGTAGTGTCCACCTCTATATTCAGCTAACACTGAGAAGTTGAAACCTTTCCAATACACAGAAGGGTTTAAACCCACAATCCATAATGGCTGTGTACGTCCAAAAGTTTTCAGTAATGGATCAGCACTCGGACGACCAGTTTCCGCATCTACAATCACACGTCCCTGATCATCTCTTAAGTAATCAACAGCTCTCCATAAAAATGCCGGGCTATTTTTAAGCGCATAGTTCATAGCAAAATTGGTAAACCCACCAATAGCCAACTCTTCTAAATTATCAGCGATCTTAGTAATTTTATTGTCTATATAAGTAGCATTTGCACGGAACTCAAATCCTCCCTCGTGGAATTTAACCAATGGGGTCAATTTCAAATCCAACTCAATTCCCTTGTTTTTAAACGACGCAGCGTTGGTTAAGGATGAAGTATAACCAGTTGCTCCCGATACCTGAATAGGGATGATCTGGTCAGTGTTATCCTGAACAAAATAAGTTGCTTCAAAGTTTATACGGTTTTTATAGAAAGAGGCTTCAACACCTACCTCTGAACTGGTTACAAACTCTGGTTTCAAATTAACTGTAAAAGCACGGTCATTAGCTGTGTAACCCGGAATGGATCCGAACGGGAACCCCGCAGGCTGAGAAAAAGTCGAGGCCAATTGGTAAGGAGCGATATCTGCGCTACCTACTTTATTCCAGGCACCTCTCAATTTCAGGAAAGATAATACGTCAGATTTCAAACCATTGATGGCATCAGTAGCTACAAATGCGGCACTCACACCAGGATAGAAATAAGAATTGTTACCAGGCGCCAACATAGAAACCCACTCATTACGGCCGGTAATCTCAATGTTCGCCCAGCCTTTATATCCTAACCCCGCACTTGCATAAGCAGCCACCAATCGTGTTTGTTCAAAAGGAGATGCGCCTACAAGCTGGCCATTCCTATGAGAAATATTATATAAGCCAGGGATAACCAGATTGGTCGCCCCTACATTCGTACTACGTGATTCTGATGCACGAATGTAATTACCTACTACTCCTGTCAATTTAAAATCGTCTCCAAGGTCTTTATTCACACTCGCAAATATTTCTGATGAAAGGCGCGTACTTGTGTTAGAGTACTCTCTCACCATTGCTGGTATGGAAGTCAGGCCACGGCTGATGCCGAAAGCATTTGCAGCCTCACCTTTTGAAGTCCGTGTGTATACGTCAGCTCTGGATGTCAAACCTGCTCTGTAGGTAAAATTTAACCAATCAGTAACCTTTAAACCTAATTCTAAATTACCCAAAAAGTCCTGGATACGGCCTTTCTGACGCCAGTTGTCCAAAGCAAAATAAGGATTCAAACCATAATGGTTGAAATAATTGTTATACTGTGCAAAGGGATTATTCTCAAAATCTTTGTAAGATGTAATTGGGATATGCGCTGGTGTATTAAAAATCAAGTTCATTAATCCGCTGTTCAGACCTACGTTCTGAGAAGCGTGATAATCGCCCATGGCATCATCGTCAAAAATATCATAGTTAGATTGGATGTAGTTCATATTGGCCTGCACTTTGAACCGGCCAAATTCTTTCCCCGTATTTAAGCGGATACCTGTTCTCCTATTTACATCGTCTGGTACAATTCCTTTAATGTTTGCGTCAGATAAACTTACATAAAAGTCTTTCGTATTAAACGATACATCATTCTGTAATGTCAAACCCGTATTAAAAAATTCTTTTCTGGAATTGTTCGGTGAATAAGGTAGCATCTGTGAACTACCATCAGGTAAAACATCCCCAACCAGTCGCGTGCTGCCATCGTAGGCTGGCCCCCAAGACCAGTTCTCAAATGGTATATAATCCCCATATCCACCACTGCCGAATGTTGTCTGAAACTTCGGATAGAAAGAGATTTTTGAAGCTTGCGCGCTGCTACTTACTGTGATAGTAGGACGTGCTGAGGTTTTTTTAGTAGTAACAATTATTACCCCGTTACGGGCATCTGCACCATAAATAGCAGCAGACGAAGAACCTTTTAATATATTTACGTTTTCAATATCATTAGGACTTAAAGAAGACAAATAAGAAAGTGCCACCGAACTCCATCCAGCAGTAGCATGGGGTCATTACTACCTAATAAAGACCGGATACCTCGCAGATTGATTTTAACTTCTTCAAATACACCACTATTAATGGTAGTAATATTTAAACCGGAAACCTTGCCTTGTAAACCATTAGCGACGTTGACCGCCTTACCTTGGGTAAGTACTTCAGCATCTACCTTAGCAGTAGCATATCCCAGTGATTTTGGAGGGCGCTGAATACCCAAAGCCGTCACCACCACTTCTTCGATAACTTCTCCTTCCCCTTTTTCAAAACTACATTCACAGTATTTCCCCTCACGGTGGTTTCCTGAGTGCTATAACCGCAGCTGAAACCACCAATACAACACCATTATTAGCTGTAATACTAAATTTACCGTCAGCGTCGGCCGACACACCGGTATTGGTTCCTTTTACCGCAACTGAAGCAAAAGGTACGGGAGCAGCTGCTTCATCTACCACTGTTCCGGTTACCGTCCTGGTTTGAGAAAAAGCCAGAAACGAAAATCCCATAAACATTGCTAAAAGCAATAGAATTTTTCTCATGTAAAACTTTTTTGTTAAAAATTGATCAAATCGGATTAAAAGGGATAGAATACTTTTAATGAAACTATCCATCAATTAGCAATAAGCAAGTTATATTTTTTTAACAAAAAAATCATTGGAGATTAATTTTTTCTTAATAAAAATAAATTTTAGATAAAAAATATATCTTACACATCTAAAAATCAACAAATTATAAAAAAGCACATTAATACATTAACAAAAAATATTGATTAAAATTAATTAAAAAAACTATCAAACTAACAATAGTTAGTTTTTTATACAAATTTTGCCTCCTCTTAAAAAATTGATGCATCTTTGCAAAATGCAATTACTGGATGGAAAAAGACGGCCAAAACGATACTGAATACCGTTAAAATAGACGTAGCCCAAAGAGCGGCAACAGGTAAAAAGATACCGCATCTGGCGGCTATACTGGTGGGGAACAATGGTGCCAGCCAAACTTACGTGAACTCAAAAGTTAAAGCCTGTAACGAAATTGGCTTTATTTCTACCCTAATAGAGTATGAAGAAGAAGTGAGCGAAATGAAACTGCTGGACAAGATCCAGGAGCTGAACGAGGATATGTCGGTGGATGGAATTTTGGTTCAATTGCCTTTACCTGCCCATATTTCAGAGAAAAAAGTGATTGAAGCTATTGCCGTAAGCAAGGATGTGGATGGTTTTCACCCTGAAAATATAGGAAGGATGATCATGGGAGAAGCAGAAGCCTTTATCCCGGCGACGCCTTACGGCATTATGTTGTTGCTGGAACATAATAATATTGCCACTAAAGGTAAACATGCCGTGGTTTTGGGTCGCAGCAATATAGTGGGTCGCCCTATGAGCATTTTATTAAGCAATAATACCAATCCGGGTAATTGTACCGTTACCGTTTGCCACTCCAGAACGGAAAACCTAAACGAAATTTGCAGCCAGGCCGATATTATTGTAGCAGCTATCGGGCAGCCTGAGTTTTTAAAGGCGGAAATGGTGAAGGAAGGAGCCGTTGTAGTAGACGTGGGTATTACCCGACTGGAAGACGCATCTAAAAATCGGGCTACAGGTTAGCAGGTGATGTTGATTTTGAGCAGGTAGCTCCTAAATGTTCCTTTATCACGCCGGTTCCGGGTGGTGTAGGCCCTATGACCATCGCGGCTTTGATGAAGAATACCTATAAATCATGCGTGGATAGGGATTAGGAGAATCTAAATTATTAAGCTATAAATCATAAATCTCAAATAATTCCTTCCACTCTGGAAGCGGGCGGGGTCTTCCCTGTTATGGAGCATTTCTATACCATCCAGGGAGAAGGCTTTCATCAGGGCCGTGCGGCTTACTTTGTAAGACTGGGTGGTTGCGATGTAGGCTGTGTGTGGTGTGATGTGAAAGATAGCTGGTCCTTTGACGGCCATCCTGTTATGTCGCTTGACATGATCGTAAGCACGATAAAAGCGTCCAACACTCCCCTGGCAGTGATTACCGGCGGAGAGCCACTAATGCATAACCTGGATGACCTCACAGCGGCGATTCAAAAAGAAGGGATTGCTACCAATATTGAAACCTCAGGTTCCTCACCCTTAAGCGGCAGCTGGGACTGGATCTGCCTTTCACCGAAAAAATTTAAGGCGCCACTACCTGAAATACTTCCGGTAGCTAATGAACTCAAGATCATCGTTTTTAATAAATCTGATTTTGCCTGGGGAGAAAGCTTTGCAGCGCAGGTTTCTGACACCTGCAAACTTTACCTGCAACCGGAATGGAGCAAGGCAGATGTAATGACTCCGCTTATCGTTGATTACATCAAACAAAATCCCAAATGGGAACTGAGCCTGCAAATACACAAGTATATTAATGTGCCGTAGGCTGGTTGATTAGTTTAATAGTTGATAAGTTAACAAGGAAAACCTGAATCAGGCATTTTGCGGACTGTACCGCGTTTCCGTCTTACAAAAAAAAGCACCCCTTATAGAAATAAACGGTGCACTCTCGAAAACTATCTGCTTAAGGAAAACTATACTTATTATTGGTGGGCCTGCCCGACTAAAATATTAGGCGGGCCTGCTCTCAAAAACTAACCACCTGAGGCGGGAAGAAAAAGCCAGAGAAGCCCGATTGCTTTTGTAAAACAAAAGCAACATCACCCTTCTTTATTCATTTTCGAAATCGGGAAAAACCATTTACGAGATGCGGAAAAACTCAGTTATTCATAGTTTGAGCAAGACGGGCTATATTGAGACTACGCGCAGAAGCATCAAATATTTCTTTGTACACCCCTCCTTTTTTACCAGGTCTTCATGCTTGCCACTTTCAACCATTTGCCCCTGCTTTAGCACATAAATAATATCTGCATCAACAATCTGGGAAATGGAATGTGATATAATAACCACCGTACGATTCTCTTTAATCGCATCCAAACTGTTTTTAATCTGTTCCGTTGCAATGGCATCGAGGCTGGCAGTGGGCTCATCCAGGAAAATAATCGGAGGATCTTTCAGGAATAACCGTGCTATAGCGATGCGCTGCTGCTGCCCCCACTCAATAATTGTGCATCACTCTGGTATTGCATGGGTAACTCCATGATCTGGTCGTGCAGGTAGGCCTTTCGTGCAGCAGCTATGATTTCCTCATGAGTAGCTTCTATTTTCCCATACCTTATATTATCTTCAATGGTTCCTTTAAAAATGTGATTCTTTTGAAGCACCAGGCCTATCTCACTACGCAGTGAGGCATTTTCATATTCATTTAAATTGATGCCATCCAGTAGTATTTCTCCGCTATCCGGCTCATAAAACTTATTCAGCAGGTTGAGAATAGTACTCTTACCCGCGCCGCTTAAACCTACCAGGGCCGTGGTTTTCCCTCTTTCAATTTTAAGATTGATTCCATGCAGTGCTTTGGTACCATTCGGGTAAGTAAAATCTACCTGCCTCATTTCAAAAGTGCCTTCAGCCTCGGTAACAGCGTGTGTACCGGTCTGTTCAATTTCTTCATCATCTTCAATGATCTGGAAAAAGCCTCTGCATAAATAAAAGCATCGTTTACCTCATCATAAATGCGGTGCAATTGCCTGATGGGCGCTGATACATTATTGAACAACATGATGTGCAGCATAATGGCGCCGATGCTGATCTGGTGGTTCAATACCAGGTAGGCTGTTAGAATAATGATCAATACAACGCCTATCTGCTCAATAAAAGATTTAACGCCATCGTAGGTAAAGTTGGTTCGCCTGGTATAGAGCTGATCATTGGTTAGCTGTTGTTGTATGACTAATTGTTTTTTCTCTTCAACATTTTCTCTTACAAAACTTTTGATCACAGTCATCGAATCGATGATATTGAGCAAGCCATTGCTTTTATTTTCCCGGCCACCTCTTAATTGTCTCCTTACACCCTGTAGTTTTTTTGCCTGCCGGGCGCTTACATAAAAGTATGCGGGCAATATAGTAATCGCAATAAGACCTACATAAACGTTGGCCATAAACATAATGACCAGGGCTAAAATCGCATTACAGAATAAAGGCAGTATATCGATGAAGAAATTTTGAACCAACCGGGTAAGACTTTCAACGCCTCTGTCTATTCGCGTCTGCAATTTCCCCGACTGGTTGTCCGGCGCCGCAAAAAATCCCATTTGATAAGTAAGGATACGCCGGATCACTTTCTGCGCCAGGCTATTACTTACATTGATACGGATCTTTTCACCATAAAATTTCTGCCCGAACTGTATAAAAATATTGATGATCTCTTTTGCAAAAAGTATTACCGAAATAACGGTCAATAGCCTTAGCCCTTCTTTCATCGGATCGGGTAGCTGTATTAAAGCATCGACATGATCTACCGTATATTTTAAAACCAATGGGTTTACCTGGGCTGCCAGAGATCCCACTAAAGTTAGGGCCAGGGTACCGAAAATCATCGTTTTGTATGGCTTTACAAAAGGCCATAGCTGCTTAACGATGTTCACCAGGTTAAGGGTTTTAGAAAAAGGTTTCGCCATTCTTTAAGTAAGGATTAGGTTGACAATGCTGATTAGACGAAATTCCGGGTAAAAACTTTTACATCCACTGCTGACAGTTTATAAAAGTACTTTGTTGCGTTATCAGATAAAGAATGATTAATCAAGTCATTAAAAAAGGTTTAAAGTCTGAATCAACCTTAAACCTGATCATTTTAAATTTTAGAACCCGGCGGCCTCCGCATTATAGCCGCTCAATTATACCTGCAATACCCTGGCCACCACCCACACAGGCGGTAACCATGCCATACTTTTTATCCAGCCTTTTCAGATCACCTAATACCTGGATGGTTAATTTAGTACCGGTGCAACCCAGTGGGTGCCCAAGTGCAATGGCTCCTCCATTAATATTTACTTTCTCCGGATCCAGTTTGGCCTCTTGTATCACAGCCAGCGCCTGCGAAGCAAAGGCTTCATTCAATTCTATTAAATCAATGTCACTAAGATTTTTACCTGCCTGCTTCAACGCTTTTGGAATAGCCGCTACCGGGCCTATCCCCATAATACGCGGGTCAACTCCCGCAACGGCCGAGGCCACCAATCGGCCAATCGGCTGCAGCTGCAATTCATTCATCAGCTTCTCGCTCATGACTACCACAAAAGCAGCGCCGTCGCTGGTTTGTGAAGCATTGCCTGCTGTTACCGAACCGCCTGCTGCAAAAACAGGTTTCAGCTTATTCAAAGCCTCTAGAGAGGTATCAGCCCTGGGACCTTCATCTGTGTCTACTACAAAACTTCTTTTTTGCTTTTTGCCTTTTTCGTCAAGATAGATCTCTTCCACGTCGATTGGTAAAATGCCCTCTTTAAAATATCCTTTACTTATAGCTTCAATTGCTTTGCGATGCGAATTATAGCTAAATTCATCCTGCGCCTGGCGGTTAATATTAAAATCTTTGGCTACAGCCTCGGCTGTTAATCCCATATTCAAATAGTAATCGGGTGCGTCACTGGCGATGGAATAAGAAGGCACGGTTTTCCACCCCGAAGCGGGTACCAGGCTCATGCTTTCTGTACCGCCCGCAATAATACAGTCAGCCATTCCACTCCTGATCTTGGCACTGGCAATTGCAATAGTTTCCAAACCCGAGGCACAGTAACGATTTACCGTCATACCCGGCGTGGCAATACCCAGGGCACGGGCGGCTATAATGCGTCCCACCTGCAAACCCTGTTCGGCTTCGGGAACAGCATTTCCCACAACTACATCATCTACCCTCCCAGGCTCTAACTGCGGAATACTGCTCATAAGCCCTTTGATCACTTCAATAGCCAGATCATCAGGGCGATAAAAACGGAATCCGCCTCTTTTTGCTTTTCCTACTGCAGTTCTGTAACCGGCAACAATATATGCTTCCATGGCAATACTATTTGATACTGAATAATTAGTTGCATAAACAACTTTATTACTCAAATTTAAGTATTTCTGCTCATTTCAAAAATACCTGGATGCCTCATTAAGCTACCGGTAACCATAATCATGATAAGGATCAATTCAATTTCCCTCAATCATCAGAGCTATTGTTTTACAGGTATTGATTTTAAAGTTTATAACAGTATGCAGCGCTTGTATTAAACGGATCCAGTTGTATCCTTAAAGGTTTTACGCCATATCCATTTCAACCGTCGCTGTATCCAAAAATTCGGGAATACCTGTTTCGCTCTAGGCCAACCTGTAAGAAATTCTATACTATAAACTTAAACAGGCTATTAGAATACTTATTTTTGCACCCGATGTATTCACTACTGCGCAAATTGTACTTTATGTTCCCGGCCGAGCAGGCCCATTATATGGCTATGAACCAGCTAGGCCTGCTTACCGCGTCCAAAGCCGGAAAGAAACTGGTGAGCGCCATCGCTGCTCCGCCTGATGACCGGCACGAGACCCGTTTTTTAAATATGACCTTTAAAAACCCGGTTGGCCTGGGTGCGGGATTTGATAAAAATGCCCGTTATCTGAATGAGCTGGAAGCCTTAGGATTTGGGTTCGTGGAAATAGGAACCGTTACTCCACTGGCTCAGGACGGAAATCCACAGCCCAGGCTATTCCGCTTACCAGAGGACAAGGCACTGATCAACCGGATGGGCTTTAATAATGAAGGAGCGGATATTATTGCCGAACGATTGAAAAAATGGAGAGAAAGAAAAGCTAAAAGCGAGGACAAATATCCATTGATCATTGGTGGCAATATTGGTAAAAACAAGGTTACACCTAATGAAGATGCCTGGAAGGATTATGCTACCTGCTTTAATAAACTACACCATTATGTAGATTATTTCGTGGTGAACGTGAGTAGTCCTAATACGCCTGGTTTACGGGAGTTGCAGGAAAAAGAATCGCTTCGCAAGATCATCTGGAACCTGGCCATGATCAATAACGGTAAAGCAGTGGCTAAGCCTATTCTATTAAAGATCGCACCCGATCTTACCCAATCACAGATTGATGATGTAATAGACCTGGCATCTGAGGTTAAATTAGACGGACTGGTGATCAGCAATACCACTATCGATCGTAATGGATTAAATACACCTGTAGCTGAGCAGGAGAAAATAGGTGCCGGTGGATTGAGCGGAAAGCCGGTACGCGCCAAAAGCACGGGTATTATTGAATACGTGCACAAACAAACAGGCGGAAGCATTCCTATTATCGGCTCGGGCGGTATTTTTACCGGGGTTGACGCCCGTGAGAAAATGGCAGCCGGCGCTTCTTTAATCCAGGTATGGACCGGTTTTATCTACCAGGGCCCCGATATTGTAAAACAAATCTGTAAATCCTTATAACATATAAAATGGATCTATTATTCATTTCCGGTTCCGAACTTTTTACGTTCGAATCTTTACTTAGCTTTCTAATCCTTGTAGTGCTGGAAGTAGTGTTGGGTATTGATAACGTTATTTTCGTAAGCATTATTTTAAACAGGCTGCCAGTTAGCCTGCAAAAGAAAGCCAGGCGTACCTGGATGGTTACCGGCATATTAAGTAGGTGCCTGTTGCTGGCGGGATTAAGCTGGCTGCTGGCGCAAAAAGGCAAACATATTATTCCGGAGTCCTGGTTTGGCAAGGGCTTCGACCTGGCAAGCATCGTAATGCTGGTAGGCGGCTTGTTTCTTATCTATAAATCCGTAAAAGAAATACATCATAAACTGGAGGGTGAGGATCCATCTGCCAACGCCCAAAATCAAAAGAAACTAAGTTTCGGACAGGCTATTGCGCAGATATTGGTTATTGATGCAGTTTTTTCTTTTGACAGTGTAATAACGGCAGGCGGTACGGCCAAGCACCTGGAGATCATGGTAGCTGCTGTTATTGTAGCAATGATCGTTATGTTTACGTTCAGTCCTAAAATCGCGGCATTTATTGAGAAACATCCAACCTTAAAAATGCTGGCGCTATCTTTCCTGGTAATGATTGGCGTAAGCCTTATTGTAGAAGGCTGGAACGCAGATATGGCGCATGAGCTCCATCTTAAAAATTACATCTACTTTGCCATGGCCTTCTCTTTTATTGTAGAACTACTCAATATGGTAATGCGCAAGAAAAAACCACATGTCGTTAAACTAAATGCGCCTTCTCTGGAAGATGCACAAAAACCTCTTCCGCCAACAGAAGAGCATTAACTCTGCATGCACCAGTTTTTGAACATACCAACGAAGACCAGCGTAACTGGATCGAAGCCTTATTTGATCATGCTACTATTGGCATTGTGGTAACCAACCGGAATGGAAGGATCATTAACTTTAATAAACAGGCAGAAAAAGACTTTGGCTATGCCAAGGACGAGATTATTCAAAAGCCGCTTGAAATTTTACTCCCCCAGCGATAAAAGCCCGTCATGAGGGCTATAGAGAAGACTATTATGAACACCCAACTCCCCGCTCCATGGGACATGGCAGGGACCTTTATGCACAAAGAAAAGACGGCAGCGTATTCCCCGTGGAAGTAAGTTTGAGTAGTTACACAGTAAGCAATGAGCTTTTCGTATTGCTTTTGTAATTAACATAACGGTACGTAAGCACCAGGAAGAGGTTGTACTTAAACAAAAGGAAGAACTGGAGCAGGTCACCAAAGAGATCAAACAGCTCAACATATCACTTGAAAAGAAGATTGATGACCGCACTAAGATGTTGCGGGAAACGCTTTCAGCTCTGGAGCAGTCGAAGCTGGAGTTAAGCGAAGCTTTGAAAACAGAGAAGGACCTGGGTGAGATGAAATCCAAGTTCGTATCGATGGCTTCGCATGAATTTAAAACGCCGCTGAGCACCATCCTGTCTTCTTCTTTTTTGCTGGAGAAGTATAATGACCTGGATGAACCCGGTAAAAGAACCAAACATATCAATCGTATTAAACATGCGGTTAATGATATGAAGATGATACTGGATGACTTTTTATCATTGGATAAACTGGACGAAGGAATTGTGCAGGCAAAACCTGAAACGTTTAGCGCCGAAGCTTGTTTTGAAGCGCTGAACGATGTGGTATGAGATGTCGGTACATTGTAAACCTGGTCAGGAGATCCGGACTGACTTTAGTGGTGATCGGCCGATAGTGATCGACGAAAGGCTGCTAAAGAATATATGCATCAATTTACTCTCTAACGCTATTAAATTTTCCCCGGAAAACAGTGCCATTGTATTACTTTGCCATATCAGCTCTTCAGAAGTGCTACTTTCTATAAAGGACAGTGGTATTGGTATCTCTGAGGAAGACCAGGCTCATTTATTTGAACGGTTCTTCAGGGCAAAAAATGCGGTAAATATCCAGGGTACCGGCCTGGGTTTAAATATCGTATTACGGTACATAGAACTCATGAATGGTTCTATTGAATTTAAAAGTGAGCTGGAAAAAGGTTCTGTTTTCACAATACATATCCCTCAATAAACCTACATCACAGGATGAAAAAAATTCTTGTAATAGAAGATAACGACGAAGTAAGAGACAATATTGCCGAAATACTGGAACTATCGGGCTATGAGGTAATTACTGCGGAGAATGGTAAACTGGGAACTGAAATAGCCATTGAGCAAATTCCCGACCTCATCATCTGTGATATTATGATGCCCGTATTAGATGGTTATGGTGTAGTATACCTGCTCAATCAAAATCCCAAAACCAATAGCATTCCTTTTATATTTTTAACTGCAAAATCGGAGAAGACAGATTTCCGCAAGGGGATGGAGCTAGGCGCTGACGACTACATCACCAAGCCTTTTGAAGGAATAGAATTACTAAAAGGTGTTGAGATGAGGTTACATAAATCAGAAGCGGTGAAACAGCAGCTGACAAGGGATATTGAAAGTTCCGACTCGCTTAATAGCTTTTTGACGAATGTAAAAAAGGTAACGCATGTTCCTTTAATTTCAGAAGAACGGGAGGTATATAACTATAAAAAGAAACAGCAAATATATGCCGAAGGACAAAGGCCTAAGGCGGTATACTATGTAAAAAGTGGCAAGGTTAAAACCTTCAAATCGAATGATGACGGGAAAGAGCTGATCACGAATGTATTGGGCAAAGGTGATTTTCTCGGATATACTTATATATTAGAGAACATTGTATATAAAGAGAGTGCGGAAGTATTGGAAGATGCAGAAATCATGACGATTCCCAAGGATGATTTTTTGGTGCTGATGTCCGCCGACATGCAGGTTGCCAGGCAGTTTATTAAACTGATCACACATAATGTGCTGGAGAAAGAAGAAAGTCTGCTAAACATTGCCTATAACTCATTGCGAAAAAAGTAGCCTACCAGTTAACCGCAATGCTGGAGAAATTTAAAGCAGAATCGCCTGATACCAAAGAAATCAGGTTATCGAGAGACAACCTGGCCCAGGCTACAGGGATCGCTACAGAATCACTGATCAGGACCCTGTCAGATTTTAAAGCAGAAAAGCTGATTGATATTAAAGGCGGAAGTATTATTATTTTAAACGAAGGGAAATTAAAGAACCTGCCTTACTAAACAAGGTCAGGTATTATTGGTGATCTCCTCACCCGCGTTATTTTGTTGCTGAAGCGTCCAGCTATCGGTAAGCAGGGTAGCCACCCACACATTCCCGCTTTTTCTAAACACTTCCGTTCGCAGGCCAAAACCTGCAAAGCTGCTTCCCAGCTCCGCAACGGTGATATCGCTATGAATATCAACAACACCTTCCCCGGGAAGATCCACAAATTTATCCATCACAGGGCTATGCTTTTTACCCCGACCCACATTAGTATCTTTCTCCATTTTATAAAGTTCGATCTTTAGAAACGGGTAGCAGGATGAAAAGAAATTTTTCACATCCTCGGGTCGGGTGCTTTCCGAAATATATAGTTGCATTTTAGCCAAGATGATGTAAAGCTAGTTCCTCCAAAAATCACCACTCATGATAAAACTCAATTGAAATAGTGATTCTAATCATAGTACCTGCTATTGACTTTAAAGCCCTCTACCATTTTCTTAGCTGGCCGGGTGTAAAGGTCCATTCGGGCGTATTAATCGCCTGTAGCTCATCTGCTTTATACCAGGGACTATTATTTGCATCAGGATTTTTAACTACATGTATATCCTGCGCAGGCATATAGCTTTGCGCCAGCATAAACCATCGTCTCCCTTTTTCATCAATCGCCACATCCACTACGATCATTGCGTGTCCGGGAAAACCTCCTTTGATCAGCACATCACCGGGTTCAATATTTTTTACTAATCCTGGTTTCAGCTGTTTTTCCAGTGAGGCAGTTCCACACATTCCAAATACACGATCTAAGTATTTAGGAAAACTACTTTTATCGTTACCTCCGGTCCAGGTATATTTTTTCCCAGGTTGTCGGCAAAAACTATGTCAGAAAAACGCTTTTGATCAAACAGAAATTCAGCGCGAAGCCTCATCACCGCATCCGCACATTGCTGTAAGTCCCTTTTCCCCACAGAGATATCCATCACTGCATATTGTGCTTGCTGGTTGGGTTTAAGCCGGCCATTAAAGAGGAAAACCTCGTTGCCGGATTTTAAGGTCACCTTCCTTAACCAATGCCCAAAGGAACCTTCTTTACAATCTATCCGTTTAGAACCCGCGGGCTCCCTGATAGCACCCACACTGCGAAAAGCATCAATATTTGAAGCCGACTCAGCAGGGTATTCACGAACCGCCGAACGAACGGAGGCCTGTTCACATCCCACCCAAAACAGCATGGTTATTAAATAAATTTTCATTGCCCGTTTATTTGAATTAGGATGCGGCTCCACCAGCATTCCATAGTATGTCTAAAAATTTTAACAATGTAGTTCCATGAAACTCAATACTAAACCGCAATCAAAAACGTTTATAAGCTATATATCGCAAACAATATTTACATTTACCTTCTACCGTGTTCAAGGAATAGTCCCCAAAACCGTTTATGAGTAATCCTTCTTCAATACTTCAGTGCCATACCGAACCGATCCATATTCTGGGTAAAATACAGGACAGGGGATTTTTAATTGGGATAGAGAAAGACAAAGAACAGATTACCCATGTCAGCGAAAATGTGGATAGCTTGCTATCCATTAACGCCAATGATATTATCGGAAGACATTGTAAGATTTTAGATAAGCTTATTATTGGCCCTGGCTTTTTGTTCTCCCGCTACGCTGCATCATTAAGCAAGGGCGACGAAAGTTTGCCCAATCATTACCCGGTAATAACCTGCAATGACATTAGTTATTACCTGATCCATTCTTTTAGCAGTAATTATATATTATTTGAAACAGAACCTGTTTTGCAGGACGATGATGTTTCCGACAAGATTTTTGAAATAGTAGACACCGTTATCGGCCAAAATGTAATTGCTGATATTATGGATGCAGCTGTTTCGGAGATCAAGCGTATCACCGGTTTTGAACGTGTAATGGTATACCAGTTTCATACAGACGGAAGCGGACAGGTAGTAGCAGAAGCAATAGACGGTGACCTGGAACCATTTATGGGATTGCGATATCCGGAGACAGATATACCCCGGCAGGCGCGGGAGCTTTATAAAAAAATCATCATATCCGCCTGGTGCACGAAGCCGGGGAGCAACGCCGCTTATCATTTCGTCTACCCCGCTCCGCTGGACCTCACCTATTCTGTTTTACGTGCCGTATCTCCCACCCATATTGAGTACTTAAAAAATATGGGAGTAACATCCAGCTATAGCGTATCTATCATGGATGACAATGCACTTTGGGGCCTGGTTTCCTGTCATCACAGCACTCCTAAGATCATTGACTACAAAGTAAGGCAGGCAACTTTGCTCATTGCCAAAGTAATGATGTCACGGATATCTGAAAAATTAAAGGATCTTTCCAAACAGGCCGAAAGAAAATACACCGTCAATTATTCGCGCTTGCAGGAGTTGATCATACAGGAGCATAATTTTAAATCAAGCCTCAGCAAGGGGCTGCAACATTTTCTACAAACTACCAGCGCAACAGGTTTCGCCATGATGTTTGATGGTCAGCTGTATAGCCACGGGTTGGTGCCCGAAAGAGATCAGATTCTTTCCATCATTGGATGGTATAAAGCCAAACGCACATACGGTTTGCATTACACGCAACAGTTTTCTAAAGAAGATGAAAGGGCCGCTGAGTATTATAAAAAAGCCAGCGGCATACTCATCGCTCCGCTAAATATTGAAGAAGGCTATTTGGTTTGGTTCAAAAAAGAAAACCGGTATGTAGTGCAATGGGCGGGCAACCCACATGATAAGGATACCCAGCCTGTTAAGGGAAACAAGCAGCTACAGCAATACATCCCCCGTAAATCCTTTGCTGTATGGAGAGAAAATATTACACAGCAATCTGAAAGCTGGAGCAACGAAGAAATCAGTTCCGCCCAAAGGGTAACAGGACTGATAGAGTCATCGTTTGCGAAAGAAAGAAAGCAAATTTCCGAATATAACAGTAAGCTTAACCGTATTAAAGGACCTGGAATTTTTCAGTTATACGGTTTCTCATGATCTTAAAACGCCGCTAACGGTTATCAGATCTTATGCCCAGTTGTTATTACTGGCCGGAGAATCCATGAGCCCTAAAGAAAAAGAGATTACTAAAAAAATAATGACGAGCGTTGACAAGATGAGTGAGATGATATCAGGCGTCAACCAACTTACCCGTATAAATAAAAACGAGATCACATTTAAAGAAGTAGATGTTGCCATACTCATTAATGACATTGTAAGCGACCATACCATAGCTCACGAGTACCATAAAACAAAAATTGTAATAGGCAATACGCCCGAAATATTTGGCGATCATCACCTTATTTATCATTGCTTCTCTAACATCATCGGCAATGCTTTAAAATACAGTTCAAAAACCAGCAACCCCAAGGTGGAGATCAGTGGTTTTAAAAAAGATAACTATACCTGCTACAGAATATTGGATAACGGTATCGGTATTCCACCCGAAGATCATGCTCATATATATGACCTGTTTAATCGTTGCCAGAATGCCGGTGAATTTGAAGGATCTGGCATAGGCTTACCAATTGTGCAAACCATCCTGGAAAAGCACAAAGGTTATGCCTGGTGCATCAGTAACCTCGGAGAAGGGACCGCTTTCTACCTTGTATTTCAAAACACACCTGCTTAAATGCTGAGTAATGTTATAAAGACGACAACAGCCCCTTGCATACCAGGCTGGAGCAGGCATTATTTGCCGGAGCTATTATGGACGGGAGTCTTACCTTTTCTGACTACAACAAAGTATTGCGGGTTAATTATTGTGTACACCGCTTACTCGAACCCATCATTTTTACTGTATTGGGAGAACGCGTAAAAAGGAAATTGAACTTATCAAAAGAGCTAAACTGCCTGCATTGGAAGAAGACATGATTGGCTCCGGCATTAACCTTTTAGCAGATGATAACTTAATTATTCGTCCACCCTCTTTTGACAATGAAGCTGAGGCTTTGGGCGCATTATATGTTTTGGAAGGCGCTACCCTTGGCGGACAGTTTATCATAAAGCAGTTGAAAAAGAATGACTCCTTAGCGGCCCTGCCATTAGCCTATTATAATGTTTATGCTAACCAGACCGGAATACGTTGGAAACAATTCCTGGAAGTCATCAATCGATATGAAGATCACGAAAGCGCATTACGGGGCGCACAAAAAGCATACGACCTATACCTCACAGTTGCAGAGACCATCATACCTGCGTAGCACATACATCATAGTTCCTGCAATAGGATCACTCATTTCCGATAATTTTGTAAAAAAGATACTATTGAGAAATGGGTAAAAGAGAAAACTATATTAGCTGGGATGAATACTTTATGGGAGTAGCCTTACTTTCAGGCAAGCGCAGTAAAGACCCTTCTACCCAGGTAGGCGCCTGTATTGTAAATACCCAGAATAAAATTGTAGGGGTTGGATATAATGGTTTGCCCATTGGTATCAGTGACGATGAATTTCCCTGGCAGAAGCAGGGCGATTTTTAGAAACGAAGTATCCCTATGTATGCCATGCAGAATTAAACGCCATTTTGAATAATATAGGCATCAGCCTTCACGGATGCAAGATCTACACGGCACTTTTCCCTTGTAACGAATGTACCAAAGCAATCATACAGGCAGGCATCGGTGAAGTAATCTACCTGTCAGATAAATATGCTACACTGGATAGTTTCATCGCTTCTAAAAAATGTTAGAAAAAGCCGGTATTGTTATGAGAAAGATGGACGCTCAGCAAAAGCATATCGCCCTTTCATTTGACGAAGGTGACGTTTAAACAATTACCTGCTAAAAACTCAACTGAATTTAAATCATCGTCAAATAATACAAATCGTGCATCGTAGCCTGGCTGTATAAACCCGATCCGGTCATCCATTTTTATAGCTTTTGCCACCCGGCTGGTCGCCATTTCAATAGCTTCCTGTAAAGTAACATTTAAGTGTGCCATAGCATTTTTAACCGCATCAATCATTGATATGGCAGCACCGCCTAAATTTCCGGCTCCATCGCGATAATAGCCATCAACCATTTTGATGCTTAAGTTTTCCCAATCGAATACCTGTTTTTTCTACCTAAAAATGCAGCATCCGACAATAAGATAAGTTTATCGCCCTTTTGCTTATATGCCACTCTTGCCGCTGCGTAATGGCAATGACCTCCATCCAGGATAATGGGCGCATAAACATTTTCGTTGTCAAATATCGCCCCTACCAACCCACATTCTCTGTGGCCCATCTGGTTCATAGCATTGTACAAATGAGTTACCAGCTGAATGCCTTTTGAAAAGTAATACTGAGCCTGGTCATATGTAACAGCAGTATGGCCTATTGCAATATTAATACCGCTATCCAGCAACAACTGCAGCTGGTCATCTGTGAAACATTCGGGAGCGATGGTGATGATCTTTATTACATCTTTACCTGCAGCGATGATCTGTTGCAATTCTTCATCAGTAGGTTTACGAATAATAGCAGCCGGATGCGCACCCCTCTTGCCAACATTAATAAAAGGCCCCTCCAGGTGCATGCCCAATACGCCGGGTTGCTGCTGCATAATTTTTTTAACAACTTCAATTCCTTGTAGAATAGTCTCAAAGCCGGAAGAGATCAATGTGGGTAGTATATAGCCCGTACCATGATCAATGCTGGCCTGGTACATATCCTGTAAGGAAGCCTCAGATAGTTCTTTGGAAAAATACAGATCATAGCCTCCATTGGGCTGTATATCGATAAAAGCAGGTGCGATGTTTTTGCCTGAAGCATCGATTATTTGAGCGCCATCGGGTACAGCAGCATCTATCTTAAGGATCTTTCCATCCTCAATAAGAATGGAGGTATTTTTTACAATTTCAGAACCGGTAAAAACAGTCGCATTAACAATAGCCTTTAACATGTAGCGAATTTTCAGCAAACATAGTAAAGTTAAGATCGCTAATTAGCCAACCCTTAATAATGTTGCAGCAACCATACCGGCAGTTTCTGTTCGCAAACGGGTTTCTCCCAGGGTAACAGGTTGATAGCCGCTGTTCAAAGCAGCTTCAATTTCTTCTGCAGTAAAATCACCTTCGGGACCTATTAAAATCAGTGAAGAGGAGGATTTGTATTTAAGGGACTGTTTATCTGTTTCAATACAATGGGCAATGTATTTATTGGTAGCAGATGTATGCTCCTGGGTGGCGATAAATTTATTGAAATCAACAGGAGCGCTCATTTGTAAGAGCCAGGTTTGCTGACTTTGCAACATGGCGCTTACTAATATATTCTGAAGGCGCTCTTCTTTAAATTTCTCTGTTTCGGTTCGCCTGGTTATCAGCGGCACTACCCTGCTAACACCCAGCTCTGCCGCTTTTTCCAGGAACCACTCAAAACGGCTGGCATTTTTGGTGAGTGCAATCGCAATGGTTACTTCACTCCCCTGCTTTTCTTTTGGCTCTATAAAATCCACCGATACCTGGCAATGCTTCCGGTGATCATTAACGATAGTAGCTGTAATCAGGTGTCCCTTTCCATCTGTAAGATGCATTTGATCACCCACTTTCATTCTCAGTACCTGGATCGCATGTTTGGAATTGGTTTCATCGAGGGTAATGGTCATACCTGAATTAAGATCGTTCTCTTCCCCTAAAGTCAGTCTTACGCCTTTCGCATTCTTTTGTTCTTCATCCTCAAAAAAACATTCGGCTGATCTACCGGGAATCCTGCAAACCAACCTTCTCCATTCTCACCTTTGGAAATTTCAGAACTAATTTCAAGCTGCTGTATGTAGAAATAAGGTAACAAACTGTTTATTGAGTTTTGGTGAGCGTCCAGGTATTAACCTGCCCACTAACAACTGTCATCCATCAACTAAAAAGGTGCTTCATCCAGCTCATCATCGCTCATATTGTTCATCTTGCTTTGAGCCTGGAAGAGTCTCGCTCCCGCACCGCCACCTGCATCTGCATCATCATTTACCGGGCGCCAGGTACCTCCGCCTAAACCAATGGCGTTATATGGATCTTCATCCCAGGAAATGAACTTTTGAATATGCAGTAAGGCTTTTAATTTTACAGTGTCAAGCGAACCATTACGGTGCTTAGCAATCTTCACCTCGGTCAAACCTTTTTGATCTTCTCCTTCCGAATTGGTATTGATATCGTAATAATCAGGGCGGTAGAGGAACATAACCATATCCGCATCCTGCTCAATCGCTCCCGATTCCCGAAGGTCACTCAACTGTGGAACCCGGCTACCCTCTTTCGTACCTCTTTGTTCCACCGCACGGCTTAACTGGGACAGGGCGATAATGGGAATATTCAACTCTTTTGCCAAACCCTTCAGGTTTCGGCTGATGGTACTGATCTCCTGCTCGCGGTTGCCGTTTTTATTGTCACCACCACCGCTCATCAACTGCAAATAGTCGATGATCACCATTCCTATATTATGTTTATTCTTCAGCTTACGGCATTTAGCACGTAGCTCAAATATATTTAAGGCGGCTGTATCGTCAATAAAAAGCGGGGCCTGGGATAATCGCTGTATACCCTTGGTATATAACTGCTTCATCTCATGCTCTTCCATTTTACCCCGGGCAATTTTTTCCAGCATGATCTCACTTTCAGCAGATAATACACGCTGAACCAGCTGAGCGGCACTCATCTCCAGAGAGAAGAAAGCCACCGGCGTCTGCTTCGAAGGATTCATAATGGCATTACGAGCCAGGTTTAAGGCAAACGCTGTTTTACCAACCGCCGCCTTGCCGCCAGAATGATCAAATCACTATTCTGCCAACCGTAAGTGATCTTATCCAAAGGCTTAAAACCACTCGGTACTCCTGTAACATCTTCGTTCCGGTGACGCAGGTCTTCGATACGCTTGATGGTATCCACCAACACAGAGTCGATGGATTGCATCGTACTCTTCATATGTGAGTTGGTTATTTCAAACAGTTTGGACTCCGCATCATCCAGCAGATCAAAAACATCAGCACTATCTTCATAAGCATCCGAAAGTATCTCCCCACTTATCCGTATTAATTCACGCTGTATAAATTTCTGCATGATAATACGGGCATGCGACTCTACGTTGGCTGCCGAAACTACGGTGTTGGTAAGCTTGGTCACATAATAAGGTCCCCTACAATATCCAGTTCTTCCTTCATGCGCAGTTCTTCCACCACGGTAAGGATATCAATAGGCTGGCTTTTATTAGCCAGAGATTGTATAGCACGGAAAATACGCTGATGCGCATCTACGTAAAAGCATTCAGGGTTACGTATGGTTTCAATAACCGCATCAAAAGCGCCCTTTTCCAGCATGATCGCTCCTAAAACGGCCTCTTCCAGTTCGCGTGCCTGCGGCGGTACTTTGCCATACACCAGGGTGCCTACATCAGCTGCACTGCCAGCGCTCGTTCTGCGTTTTTGCTTCCTGTCTTTATTTAAGTTAATGGGGTCCATTGTTCAATTCAAACGATAAAAGGTCCTGTCATCAGTTATTACCAACGATTCATTGGGTGCAATCCTACTTGTAATTCTGTTAAATTAATTAGTTGAGGTGTGTTACCCGTTAAAACCAAAGGGCGAATTTAGACCTGAAAAAGGGTAGAAAAAAATCTTTATTTCCAAACATTTTCCGTACACGAAAACACAGGTTATGCACATTTTGGTAGTACGCGGTTGCTTACTTCTTGTAATTACAGCTAAAGTGTCATAAAAAAATATTAATACCTGTGTTACTAAATGCAGTTTTCTATCGTCTTAGTTCTCAAACAACGCAGTTTGAGAAAAGCGCACGCATGAGAACGTATAATCGGGTGCTTAATCAACGCAATAAAACGTAGAAATCAAAATACATCTTGTTTTATCGCCGTTGCCAACCTGATGCTGACTATAGTTAGCAATGTAAAACGATAATTGAAGTGGAAGAAGAGTCTGGACAAAATCTGATATGTTTACCCCTGCTAAACCCTCCATTTAGTGTGTTCAATGCCTTCGTAGATTTTTCTTTCATTTTCATTTGTCCTCATTCGCGGGTAGCGGAATGAAGTAGTATAGAAAGTATTCAAAATATACAGCATTTTAAGTTGACCATTATCCAAACCAATACTCCCCGGCAAATCGCCGGGGAGTTCCTTTTTCTTGCTCACAACCAGCATGCAATTGCTAGCTAAACTTTAAACATTGCGTATCTTTGCGCTCCCCGAAGGGGTTCTTCGGGCAAAAATCTGTTATTTAAAATGACCATTTCTTATAATTGGCTGAGCGAGTACCTGCCTGCCGCACAGGCGGGGCAGTTAGAAAAAGTGCAACCTGAAAGACTGAGCCAGATTTTGACATCGATCGGATTGGAGGTTGAAGCTATCGAAGCTTACGAATCGCATAAAGGAGGTTTAAAAGGCCTTGTTGTAGGAGAAGTGCTTACCTGCGAAAAGCATCCTAACGCTGACAAGCTAAAATTAACCACGGTAAATACCGGGGCTGCCGAGCCGCTGAAAATAGTTTGTGGTGCACCGAACGTTGCAATTGGGCAAAAAGTGATAGTGGCGCCTATTGGCACTACCATCTACCCGCTTAACGCAGCACCCGTAACGATGAAAGCTGCTAAAATACGTGGGGAAGAAAGCCAGGGCATGATTTGCGCTGAGGATGAAGTAGGTTTAGGCAATTCTCACGAGGGTATATTGATATTACCTGAAACATCCAAACCCGGAACACCGGTTGCCGAGTTGTTTAATATATATACAGACACCATATTTGAAATTGGCCTGACGCCCAATCGTATGGACGCCATGAGCCACTGGGGTGTAGCCAGGGATGTATCTGCCTACCTGGCTCATCATGATAAAAAGAACGGTGGTCCGAAACTGCCGGCTATAAAAGCCCTGCCCGCATTTAAAGGTAAAAATCCGCTGGAGGTTACCGTAGAAAATACTACCGCCTGCCCGAGATATAGTGGTATTTCTATTAATAATGTAACTATTGCCCCAAGTCCGCAATGGCTGCAGGATAAGTTGAAAGCCATCGGGGTAAAGCCCATTAACAACATGGTAGACATTACCAATTTCATATTGCATGAAACCGGCCAGCCACTCCATGCTTTTGATGCAGACCAGATCGCAGGCAAAAAAGTTATTGTTAAGAACCTGCCACAGGATACCCTCTTCGTTACACTTGATGGAAAAGAGAGAAAACTGAACAGCTTTGATCTCATGATCTGCGACGAAAACGGCGGTATGTGTATCGGTGGCGTTTATGGAGGCCTGAACAGTGGCGTTTCTGAGGCTACTAAAAACATTTTTTTAGAAAGCGCCTGCTTCGACTCCATCACCATCCGTAAAACATCCTTTTCACATGCACTGAGAACTGATGCCGCTACCCGTTTCGAAAAAGGAACCGATATTTCGGCGACTGTGAATGTTCTGAAACGGGCTACCGAGCTCATCCTGGAACTCTGCGGTGGCGAAGTAGCTTCAGGCATTATTGATATTTACCCTGAAGAAAAACCAAAAACATCTGTAACGCTTAAATACCATTACCTTAAAAAGTTAAGTGGTAAAAATTATCACCCGGATGCAGTAAAGAAAATACTGACGGCCCTGGGTTTTGTGATTGAAAAAGAAGATATCGATTCGCTTAAAATAGCTGTACCCTATCACAAGCCCGATATTAGCCTGCCGGCTGATATTGTAGAAGAAATATTGCGTATTGATGGATTGGATAACGTAATTATCCCTTCTTCCATTACGATGACTCCTGCGATAGAAGAAAACAGGGCGGCGGAAGTGCTGAAGGAAAAAGTAGCTAATTACCTGGTAGGGCTTGGTTTTAACGAAACATTGACCAATTCCATCACCAACAAAGCCTACTTTAGTGAAGCAGAGTTGGCCAGCGTGGTAAAGATGAAAAACAGCTTAAGCGCGGAGCTGAATATCATGCGCCCGCAAATGCTGGAAACAGGATTGGAGATCATAGCACATAATCTCAACCGCAAAAATGAGAACCTTCGCCTGTTTGAGTATGGTAAAACCTATACTATTAATAATAAAGGGGCATTTGAAGAGCCTGAGCATATTTGCATTTATCTCACGGGAAAAAAGCAGGCTGATGCCTGGAAAGGAAAAGGAGCCGCCAATGATCTTTATACGTTGAAGGGAGCCGTTGAGAAAGTGCTGACCCTGGCCGGTATTGGTGAAATTAGCTTTGATGAAGCCAGCAGTACACAACTGCAATATGGCCTGGCTGTTTTAGCCGGAAAAGAAGTAATCGGGCAGATTGGGTTAGTGGGTAAGAAAATGCTGGAAAGATTTGATGTTAAACAACCGGTATTTTTTGCAGACCTCAGCTGGGACCTGATTCTCAAAAAATCAAAAGCGGATAAAGTTCAGTTTAAACCACTTTCTAAATTTCCGGCAGTACAAAGAGATATTGCTGTAATTATTTCGAAAGAACTGAAATATGTGGCGGTTGAAGAACAGGTAAAAAAACTGAACCTGAAAAAACTACAGTCGATCCAGTTATTCGATGTGTTTGAAAGTGAAAAGCTAGGCGCAGATAAAAAATCTATTGCGGTGAATTTCACCTTTCTCGATGAAGAAAAAACACTGACTGATGGTGAGATTGACGGCTGGATGAAAAAGATCATGCAAAGCCTGGAGAGAGAACTACAGGCCGAGATCAGAAAGTAAGCAGTTTAATATAGGTTAAACCTTCCGTCTTGAACTTTTAAACATCGATCATGTCGCAGATTCTTGAAGACAAAATAAAGCAGATACAGGAGAAATTGCAATTGCTGGCAAAGCAAAATGCTTCTATAAAGAAGGAAAACCAGGCTTTAAAAGAAACCCTGGCGGATGCCCGGCTGCAATTTAACGAAGCGGCCGATGTAGCCGAAGCATTGCAACATCAGCTCGATGCTAAAAAATACAGCCAGGCTATGATGGATCCGGAGGAAAAGAAAGCTTTTGAAAAAAGATCAACGGATATATTAAAGAAATTGATAAATGTATTGCGCTGTTAAGTGTATAAGAAAGCTTATAGTTGATAGATCATAGTCGATAGTCTGTTCACTTATTACTCACCACTCACTATTTCATCGTTATCATGCAAGAAAATCTGATTCCCGCCAATATTAATATCGCCGACAGGATCTACCGGGTGCAAATGTCTCCTGAAGATGAACAGGTTGTTCGCCAGTCGGTACGCATTATCAATGATAAAATTGTTGAATTTAAAACCAAGATACCGGGCAAAGACATGCAGGATTATATATCAATGGTATTGGTTTGGTTTGTAACAGAAAGTAAGAACAAAAATGTTTCTATAGCCGATGAGAATCATTTGCTGGGCAAACTGGAGCAGATAGAATCATTAATTGATAGCGAACTTCAATAGCAATAACCAGAGGAGCCTGAACCGAGCCACCTTCTACCTATAAAATCAAATCGTTGTCGTTTTAAGATCGATTCGCCAAATCTCAATCTTAAATACCAAATTTATTTTTATCTTCGCCCACTACCCATCCCGTTGGTTGGGTATTTTTTTGATATTTAGAATTATAGAACCATTTTTCGAAAGAAAAAACAAATGACTTTTAATGGAACCCACAATAATTATTGTAGCAGCAGTGGCCCTGGTGTTGGGCATAGTGGCGGGTAAATTTATTTTCGCTAAAAACACACAACAAAAAATCGACGAAGCCAGCTTACGAGCGCAAACCATTGTAAAAGAAGCCGAACTCAATGCAGAAAACGTCAGGAAGGAAAAAGAATTGCAGGCTAAAGAAAAATTTGTTTCCCTAAAATCGGCTCACGACAAAGATGTAAACGAACGTAACCGCAAGTTATCTGAAAGCGAAAACCGTATTAAACAAAAAGAACAGTCTTTAAACCAAAAGGAAACCAATCTTGAAAAGCAGGTAAAAGACAATGATGTTATTAAAGACAACCTGAATAAGCAGATTGAAGTAGTTAACAAAAAACGCACGGAGCTGGAAAAACACCAGGAAGAGCATATACGCCGCCTGGAAAAGATCGCTGGCCTCACTGCTGATGAAGCTAAAACTCAGCTGGTAGAAAGTCTTAAAAATGAGGCGCATACGCAAGCGATAGGTCTGCAGCAGGAAATTATTGATGAGGCTAAGCAAAAAGCTAATAAAGAGGCCCGCAAAATCATCATTCAAACCATTCAGCGTACCGCTGCGGAGCAGGCCATTGAAAATGCGATCACCGTGTTCAACCTGGAAAGCGACGAGGTAAAAGGCCAGATCATTGGTAGAGAAGGTCGTAATATTCGTGCACTTGAAGCTGCAACAGGGGTAGACCTGATTGTTGATGATACGCCTGAAGCCATTTTGCTATCTTGTTTTGATCCACTGCGCAGGGAAATTGCACGCCTGAGTTTACAGCGTTTGGTAACGGATGGTCGTATTCATCCTGCCCGTATTGAGGAAGTGGTAGAAAAAACCCGCAAGCAAATTGAGGAGCAGGTGATGGAAATTGGTGAACGTACTGTTATCGACCTGGGCATACATGGCCTGCATAAAGAACTGGTAAGAATGGTAGGCCGCATGCGCTATCGCTCTTCTTATGGTCAAAATCTTTTAATGCACAGCCGCGAAACGGCGAACCTTTGCGCTACCATGGCGGCCGAACTAGGTATGAACCAGAATATGACCAAACTGGCTAAGCGTGCTGGTCTGTTACACGATATTGGTAAAGTGCCTGATGAAGAAAGTGAATTGAGCCACGCATTGCTGGGTGCAAAACTGGCTGAAAAATATGGTGAAAACCCGGCTGTAGTGAATGCTATCGCTGCCCACCACGATGAAGCAGAAATGCAATATGTGATCTCTCCTATCATACAGGCCTGCGATGCCATCAGTGGTGCACGCCCCGGCGCCCGCAGGGAAATTATGCAGCAATACCTGCAACGTATTAAAGACCTGGAGAACCTGGCTACCAGCTACCCTGGTGTTGAAAAGGCTTATGCGATACAAGCAGGCCGTGAGCTGCGTGTAATCGTAGAGTCTGACAAAGTAACTGACCAGGACAGCGACAAGCTTTCGTTTGAGATCGCTCAGAAGATCCAGACAGAAATGACTTTCCCCGGACAGATTAAAGTAACCGTTATCCGTGAAAAAGAGCGGTAAACGTAGCAAGATAATTGCTTAATAAATAGTTGAAACAGCCGGTTTCCCTGTGAGACCGGCTATTTTTTTTATAAATCAGAACTTGCACCTACAGTCAAAAAACAGCCTCCTATTTTATTAAATCCACGTATTTTTACTCCTCAAAACTAACATTATGAAAAAATGCTACTGATAGTTATTTCGTCGACGATAATTTGCGTGTGTGCGAACGCACAATGGCAAACATTCCGCACCACCACAACTGTTCCAACACCCCAAGGACCTGTAAAAATACCATCTAGTTACTCTGTTTACACACCAATGTATTATGGTAACGGAGATCCATATAAAAATATATGGCTATTAGTAACGTTTACGAATGACAGCATCATACGAATAAAAGGATCAATAACAGGTAAAGGAGATCGGTCTGTAATAAAAATAAAGAAGGGCTCTACAATAAAGGAAATACTTCCAGAGCAAACTAAACAAATTCTTTTTGTTAATAAATTTAATAATGCAGACTCTGTTATCGGCCTGCCACAACAACGTAAATACTGGATTGCCAGCCATAATAAAAACGAAACAATTAAAACCTATACTCCAATGCTTTGGGGTGCAAATTTGTTTTATGTTACTGACAAAAATGGAAATATAGCCGAAGCCACTAAGGACATAGTTTTAGATCTTGTCTCAGGTAATGAAAAAGCCGTACAACACGCCAATAAAGGCAACCTCGAAAAGGCTATTGCGGTTTACAATGAGTCAATGAGGAAAAAAGATAAGAAAGAAAAAATAAATGGTAATGCATCTAATTAATTCAAGTTGCTAGTTAATTGGTGAGTTTATTTAGGTGAAAGCCAAAATAAACATCGCGAGTTTGATCAGAAACCCTTTAAAGGTGACTGCATGTATTTTTCGAAGGAACAGGGCTTTTATTTCACTAAAAGAAGTTTCTATTCCTTTTCTCTTTTGCTCTTTGATGAACCGGATCCACGGCTCATCGGGTCTTCGGGAGTTGCTTTTTCGCTGGATCATTAACTCAATCAGTTCTGCTTCTCTCATATCATCTTCCACCTGATAATCGGTATAAGCAGAATCTCCATAAATCTTACTTTCAGCAGCCACTGCCAATGGCAGCTTTTTCAAGGCCTGTACATCACTCTCACAACCGGGTACAAAACCAAACTCTACCGGGATGCCCTCAGCGTTGACTAGCACCTGCACTTTTACTCCATAGAAATATCGACGCATGCTACACTGTTTACCTCTCCATTGCTTTCCTTTGAGTAGTTTACAACGACTGATCCGAATATTATCACACACCGCTACCGGGAAAGAATCAATCACATATTCTGACGCTCCTGCCACGCTTTTTAAATAATGACCTAACTGCCAAAACAGGGATAAAACCAACTCACTGACGCAGTGAAGTCTCCGGTTAAATCGACTTTTGTCCAACATACCTGGAACTAATCCTGTCATCTTCATAAAGTTCCTGCCATTATCCAAATGCCCTCCAAAATAAAGAGCGGATACTAATGCCGTCGTTATTACCTCACTGTCGCTGACTCTGCGACGACTATCTTCAAAATGGCCAATCCCTTTTAAAATATCATCTACAATACAAAAAATCCTTATAATTTTATCTTCCGTGAGCATCTCGATTCATTTTTAAGTGTGGTAACTCTAAAATAAATCTTTTTGATGCTCATTTTTTTATTGCTTTACTAGCAACTTGGGTTAATTAAGTACTTAATACTAGGAAAAAATGAGATCTTATTATAGTAATTTCGCAATCCAGTCATTATAAAAATGTGTTCAGAAAACTTTAATATTACTTTACCACCCTATTTAAGTTTGTCAGCATTGTCAATCTGTACTTTCGGGTAATAAAAATTTTCCAATGAAGCGTTTTCTCCCGTTGGTTATCAGCCTTCTCACTCTATCAACCCTGCATGCACAATTTGGCGGCGGTGGCATGGGTGGAGGACGTCCGGGAGGAGGTGGGGCCGGTGGCGGTATGCGAAGCCCCGGAGACAGGCCGGGCGATCCACCTAACGGGCAGTTTAAAAATGCGCCATCGGGTAATTTTTTTAGTGCAGAGTTGAAGGATGGCACTACCATCACAGGAAGCGGCACTATAAAATTTAAAAATGATCTGTGTGTTGTAGAGATTAAAACGCCTGAAGGAAAAGAACTGACTTACACACCATCCCAGGTAAAACAACTGAGCCGCAACGGACGCGGAGGAATGGAGGCTTTCATCAACTTTGACAATAAATACTGGCTCACCAAGCTCAACAGGAATGTAGAACAGTTTTACCAGGCCGAGGGCGACGATGAAATGGTATTCATTAAGGAAAAAGATAAATTCAGGATAGCCACTAAAGGTGATATCATTGAACTGGTAAAAGAAAATAAAGACGCCTATAAGCAGGCAAAGAAAGGACATGTGAAAAAATCGCTGCTGGCTTATATTGGCGAACCTCAACCCGAACGTAACGAATTCAGGGAAATGAGGGAAAGTATAGATACGGAAAAAGCAGAAAAAAGCAGCAATTATTTAATCAATAAGCCAGGCCGGTTATCGTTTCAGCCGCCACAGTTCATTTTCGAGTAACAGTGTTTGATAATACGCCTCCGACCTGTAAAAGAAATTCGTTTTCCTGCTATTGGCAAAAATCCCTTTTACAGGATTAGGAAATACCGAAGTCATATTAGCCACGAAGAAATAAAAACGGTCCCAATCCTTGCGGGAAACAACTATCTTTTCTCCCGGAATTTTTCCCAGTTTTATAAGCGACGTTTGCAGTAAAACAAGCTCCATTTCATTATCAGCCCTTTGCATCTCTGCTTTCAGATCCTTGATCAATATCGGCTTTAATGTAGCCAATAAATTATGCCGGGGTGCGCTGCTACCAGGCGGGCCAGGTGGTATAAAATAATAGCAGTGTTCTGGTAATGCGGGGAATGTAGTGCGGGCGTTTAATATGTTTACGGTCGAGCACCATATCCGTCATCAAACGGATGGTAGCACTATCATACCGGTTCAATGCCAATTGATTGTCCAATACAAACCGCATACCATTCGCCTGCACACAGATATCGAAATCCACCGGCATGTTTTTGCCAAACCAGGTAGAATAAGCCGGTATTTTTTTATAACGTCTAAAGGTATTCCTGATCCCTCTCTTTTGCCCATTGGCATTTTCAGCCATCAGCTTCTTCACTTCCAGTTTCAGGCTATCGCTAAAATCGGCAGATAAGTATAATATGGCAGTATCATCCAGGTCATCGGGTATTATGTATTTCCTGCGTTGAGAAAAATAGCGGCTATTAGGAAAATGTCTCGATGGTTGGGTTTGCCAGAAATTATATACCGGCCTGCCATCTTTATTTTGGTACCTGTAGTAATTAGCAGTTGCTTTTCCGGTCATGGCAGCTACAATTGTCCGGTTCTTTTCGGATAACTCTTCCTTTATATCATTCAAAGTCCAGGCAATTAGCCCCGTAAAAATATATTATCATCTTCCTTCGGAGGTTTTCGCCCGGGCAAATAAGCTCTTTGTGAAGGGAATATACCCACCGGGTAGTTCGTGTCGGCTCCTGTCGCCTGTAGACCACTAATACGCAGGACCAAAGAATCGATATACGGGTTCTGCCCCAATACAGTATTTCCCCAAAAACCAACCAGAAAGAATGTTAGCAGCACACGCATGAAAAAGTTGTTTAATCCCTGCAAAAATATAGGTGTACTGCGTTACACATAACAATAAATGGGGTATAATGCCAGTTTTCAACAGAATATAGCTTGCCACACGAAACTACAGCAGTTCCTGTTTACCAAAAATTGCCTTAGCTTCGCTGCTCATTTTATACATACTCTTGCTTGCCCCAAACACATATCTCATTTTATGAAGGGCAATAATAATAAGTTTTTAAAAATACTCCTTTTAGGCCTCCTCAGTGCAATCGGACCATTTTCTATCGATATGTACCTACCGGGATTTCCTAATATCGCCAAAGACCTGCAAACTGATGTCAGCAATATATCACTCACTTTGTCTAGTTTTTTTATTGGCATCTCCGCAGGGCAGTTATTATACGGGCCGCTATTAGATAAATACGGGCGTAAAAAGCCGCTCTATTTTGGCCTTAGCCTCTATATTCTGGCATCTCTCGGTTGTGCAGTTGCTACTTCAGTGAACATGTTGATTGTTTTCAGATTTCTGCAGGCCCTGGGAGGTTGTGCCGGCATGGTTGCCTCCCGTGCCATGGTGCGCGATCTTTTCGATGTAAAAGAAAGTGCAAAAGTATTTTCGCTGCTCATGCTCGTAATTGGAGTTTCGCCGCTATTGGCCCCTACTATCGGGGGTATGTAACTGCGGCTATCGGTTGGCGCTATGTATTTATCATTTTGCTGGCTATTGTATTTCTTATTTTACTGTTGTGCATTTTCCTGTTACCGGAGAGTAAACAACCTTCTCCGGATTACTCCCTGGCGCCACCCGCTATACTCAGAAGATTTGCCGACGTTTTTAAACAGCCCCAGTTTGTAATCTATACTTTTGCCAGCGCCTTTACAGCAGCAGGCTTGTACGCTTATGTAGCCGGGTCTCCACATGTGTTTATGGAGGTTTTTGGAGCCAGCGAAAAACTATACGGCTGGATATTTGCGATGATTGCCGGTGCACTTATTCTGGCAACGCAAATAAACGCACAGATCCTAAGGGTCACATCCAGCGAAAAAATCATACCCAGAGCCATATTCTTCCAAACCTGCGCCGGCATTTTACTATTCGTTGGCTTTGCTTACAACTGGTGGGGTATGACGAGCAGTATTATATTATGCAGCATTTTCCTGGCTTGCCAGGGATTTACCTTTCCCAATGCTTCCGCACTTGCGTTGGCGCCTTTTGATCAAAATGCCGGTAGCGCCTCCGCACTTTTAGGCTGTGTTCAAATGGCAACAGGAGCACTTTCTTCGGCTATGGTCAGCGTCTTTCACGACAAAACAGCCACACCACTCGGGCTGGTGATGGGCTTCTGTGCTTTAACTGCACTTACGATATTGTTAACGGGAAAAGGCATTGTGCGTTATCGCGCACGTAAAGCTGAAGTAGAAAAAGTTCGGTTGACATGCTTTCTGAGTTATAATATTGCACTCAAAGAAAAACTTATAGAACTTCTATTAAAATTTCAAATTTTCTCCCTACCTTTGCAGTCCTTAAAAAAATAAGTTATGAGCAGCGCGATAGCTTTCGTTCACGAGCAATTGACACAGACAAAACAATTTCCAGCTTTTAAAGCAGGTGATAATGTTACTGTAAACTATAAAATTATAGAAGGAAATAAAGAACGTATCCAGTCTTTCAAAGGAGACGTTATTAAAATACAAGGTAGCGGTGCTACTGCATCCTTCACAGTTAGAAAAATTTCTGACGGCGTAGGTGTTGAAAGATTATTCCCTTTTACTTCTCCTAATATCGACTCTATTGTATTACACAAAGTTGGCCAGGTTCGCAGGGCTAAATTGTTCTACCAGAGAGAAAGAAGCGGTAAAAGCGCACGTATCCGTGAAAAACGTATGGCTGTTGGCGCTAAAAGTGCGAAGAAAGCTGCTGCAGAAAAAGCATAATTCAACTAATGATATTAATAAAAATCCTGCCCAAACGGCGGGATTTTTTGTTACTTTACCTTCTTTAAATAAATACGATTGCCGATTTTTTAAACAAGTTCACATCTGCTTTTGTATTCTTCTCGTATCTTTGATAACTAATTTTTATTGATCATGACACAAATTCAACTATTGGGCGCTTTGGGTACAAATGAAATCATCATTATACTGGTAATTGTGCTGCTGTTATTCGGAGGTCGTAAAATTCCTGAATTGATGAGAGGTTTAGGTAAAGGTATGCGCGAGTTTAACGATGCTAAGGACAATGTTAAAAAAGAAATAGAAGAAAGCGCAAACTCTATCACAAGCGAACCTAAAAGAGCCGAATAAACTATTCTTCCATATTTTTTCCTGACTTACAAAAGCCATCCTTTTGCCAGATTTCATTTCTATTGCCCGGTACCATCAGGACTTAAAAGAGGGTACAACATCTTGCTTATCTACTGTTGAAACTTATCTTCAAAAAATTGAAGCCCAAAAGCAGTTAAATGCTTTTGTAGAAGTGTATGCCGAAGAAGCAAGAAGCCGTGCAAAAGAGCTGGACGAATTAGCAACCCCACAAGGTAAACTACACGGGGTTGTGATAGGCATTAAGGATGTTATCTGCCATAAGGGGCATGAGTTAACTGCCGCTTCCAACATACTCAAAGGATTCACCTCGATATTTTCGGCAACTGCTGTGGAAAGACTATTAGCAGAAGGCGCAATTATTATCGGGCGTTTGAACTGCGATGAGTTTGCAATGGGATCTACCAACGAAAACTCTGTATACGGAAAGGTATTAAATGCCGCAGATGAAACGCGTATTTCAGGTGGATCTTCGGGCGGATCGGCAGTTGCCGTACAAGCAGGACTTTGCATGGTTTCGCTGGGAAGCGATACCGGAGGTTCGGTGAGACAACCGGCAGATTTTTGCGGGATCATTGGTTTAAAACCTACTTACGGGCGCATTTCCCGTTACGGTTTGATCGCTTACGCCTCGTCTTTTGACCAAATAGGTATTTTTTCTACTACCGTTGCAGATGCGGCCCTCCTGCTTGAAGTAATGGCTGGCGCTGACGAATTTGACAGTACGGTGTCCAAGAAGCCAGTTCCGGCTTATTCTAAGCAGCTGGAAACCGGCAAAAATATAAGATCGCGTATTTCCCCGAAGCATTGTCTCATCCGGGTTTGGATCCTGAAATTTCAAAAGCCGTAAAAAATAAGCTTGAAGACTGGAAAAGTCAGGGCCATACCGTTGAAGAAGTGCATTTCGACCTGCTTGACTATATCGTTCCGGCCTATTATATTCTTACAACAGCCGAAGCTACTTCTAACCTTTCCAGATATGACGGCGTAAAATATGGCTTTAGAGCCAATAAAGAGACTATTACCGACCTTGATACTTTTTACAAAGAAAACCGCTCGCAGGGTTTTGGGTGGGAAGTGAAGCGAAGAATAATGCTCGGGAACTTCGTATTAAGTTCCGGCTACTACGACGCCTATTTCACCCAGGCCCAAAAAGTAAGGAGAACTTTAACAAATAAATTATCGTTGATTTTCAACGATTTCGATTTCCTCTGTTTACCAACTTCACCCTCTGTCGCCTTTAAGATCGGCGAAAAAATGGAGGATCCTGTGGCTATGTATATCGCTGATATTTACACAGTTATAGCCAATTTAACCGGTGTACCCGGTATTGCAGTGCCCTTGTTCTCCCACCCCGGCAATCAAATGCCATTTGGCCTGCAACTGATGTCTGCTCATTTTAATGAATTATCTTTGCTTTCGTTTTGCAACAATATTTTAGAGAATTAAACGTTATTAAGAATTCGAATAACTACTACAACCAAACCATAGACTTTTAATTGACCTTTTTTAAAAAACATTTTACAAAGAATGATTAATAAAAAACTGGTGGTGAAGCATTGCGGAATGGTGATTCTTTTTCTTCTCTGTCTTATCTCTCTTTCGGGCAAATAAGCCCTTTGGTAATATCTTCCGGAGTCAATAATAATGCCGAAGCTATTAAAAAAGCAGATCCTAAAGGCGGTTTCAAAAATCTCTTCGAAGCCTCTGGTAATTCATCAACCAAAGCAAACACACTAAACGGTGTTAGCATGGAACACCTGAATCCGCAGGCGCTTAGCTTTGTTCAGGATTATATGGAAAAATACTCCGAGGACTTAAAAGAGCTGCAGGCCTGGGGCAAGCCTTATTTTGATATGATGGATGATATTCTTACACAGAATAATATCCCCAAACAATTAAAGTATCTCGCGGTAATTGAATCTAATTTAAAGTCTTCTGCTGTATCATGGGTAGGTGCGGTAGGTCCCTGGCAATTTATGCCCGGTACGGCCACTACAATGGGACTACGTGTTGGCCGTGGTGTGGATGAAAGAAGAGACTACCTGAAAAGTACCAAAGCGGCGAGTAAATACCTCAATTACCTGTTTAATATTTATGAAGACTGGTTATTGGTAGTTGCTGCTTATAATTGCGGACCAGGCCGGGTTAACTCGGCTATTGCTAAAGCAGGTAGCAGTGATTTCTGGAAACTCCAGTATCATTTACCTACCGAAAGCCGTAACCATGTTAAAAAATTTATTGCAACCCATTATATAATGGAAGGTGAAGGCGGAATCACAACTGTTTCCAAACAGCAGGCGCTTGCAATGATGGCAACCGTTAAGGATGAAGTAACGCACAAAGACGTAAAAGTGCAAACCATTAGTGGCCGTTATAATTCGAAAGCTATTATAAAGCACCTGGAGATGAGCCTGGAAGAATTCAGCAGCCTAAATCCCAGTATGGATAAGGTACTCGCTTCCAATGCTACTTACCAGCTCAAATTACCTTTAGAGAAGATGGATTTATTTTTATCTAAGAAAAATGAGATGCTGAACGAATCTATTCAAATGCTGATTAATCCTGAATATAGAAACTAGCATTATTCGTAATAATAAACTTTAGACCGCCTTTGAGGCGGTTTTTTATTTCCCTACCATCCTCCTCAAATGCCAGCTCATTTGGCACCACAGATAAGCCAATCCCCTTTTACCCTGCTTATTCTTCAATCTTCTCAAGAGTCCGCGTTGCACAGTATGCTCCAACAAAATTGTCCATCTTCCATCAATTACTTGAAATGGCATAGATAAGCAATAATAAATGAATATCAGAGATCTCTGTTGTTATCAAAGAAGCAAATTAAGGTTCCTAAAAACAGGGTACTCGTCCCTGATGTAAACAAGCCTCTACCTCCTCTTCAATTCAAAAATAGCAGGCACATAAAAAACCCGCCTTAAAAAGACGGGTTTAAATATTGGTTGTTTTGAATACTGTACAAATTATTGATCTGTAACCTGGAAAGTAATCGGCTGCTTTCTATAGGCCTTTACTTCTCTACCATTTTGAATGGCCGGATTCCATTTACCAGACTTTTTAATTACCCTCGTAGCTTCCTGTTCCATTCCAAAACCAACGCTTGTTAATGCCTTTACATCACTTACGTTTCCTGCAACGTCCACAATAAACTGGATAATTACAGTATAAGTTCCGGGAGAAGCTCCGTTGTCAACAGCAACCTGGCCATCAAGGTTTCTTTCGAGGAAAGAACGCCAGTTACCAGGATATTTTGCATCAACCTCCACTTTGGTAAACACTTCAGGCTCTTTTTCAACCGGTTTAGCCTCAACGAGACCCTTACCTCCATCTGCTGCTGCAGGTGGTGTAACTATACCGATATCTTTGATACCTTCCTGGCTGATCGTACCAATTTTGGTTTCTTTCAGCTCTTCAACCGCAGGTGGTGGTTCTTTTACTTCCTCATCTTTTACGATTTTAGGAGGTGTAAACGCCTTCATTTCAATTTTTGGAGGCGGTGCCTGTTTGGGCGGCGGCGGTGGTGGCGGAGGTGGCGGCTCTTCCGGCTTCTCCTGCTCGATCTGTTGTATAGTAACTTCATTGATCTTTACTGCATCCTCATCTACCGGCGGCTTCATCTGGCTTTTCAGGAATATACCTCCTGCAATTAAAGCGAAGCCAAGACCTGTAGCACCGAGGGCAGTCCACAATCTTTTGTTATAGCTTCTACGAAGTTCGTAGGCGCCGTAACTCTTATTGCGGCCTTCAAACAGAAGGTCCAAGAAGTCGGTACTTAAAATTTTATTGGCGTCCATTGTTCTTTTAATTTGTTAATTATAAGATGCGGGTGTCGGAAAATTCCACACAACTAACATCAGGTTTTTATTGCGCCGCGCTGCTGCTGCCGGTGCTGCACCTTGCGATACACTAATAAGCTCTTTCTCTGTGTCGAATGGCTCCAATAATGCGTAGCGTGCTACTTTATTAATGGTCATTTCGTCCAACAGATCAATTACATTCTTATAATTCGCCTCTTCAGTTGGTTTGATCAATACAAAGAAGTCTTTCTGCCGACAATCTTTGGGATCTTTACCATCTGCCTGGGCTTTTGCTTCGCAAGCGGCATCGGTAACATACCTTGATTCCACCTCTTTCTTTTTCTTGATAATGATATCTCTTATGTCTTTGATTGTTGAAGACTTAAATGCCTGGCTGGCATTCTCGTTGGTCAACTCTCCTTCATAGTAAAAGATATTATTGTCTCTGCCGACCATGATAGTAAGCGCACCTGACATTTTCACCTTAGTTTCCTCTTCTTTCTTATCCGTATCCTTCGGCATATTGAGGTCCATTGTTGTTGGAGAGCTCATGGTAGAAGTGAATATGAAGAAGGTGATCAACAGGAAACCGAGATCCACCATCGGCGTCATGTCTACCCTTGTGCTTAGCTTCTTGGCTTTCTTAACGCCGGGGCCTTTTTTATGTCCGCCACCGTCGCCGGTATCTAAACTTGCCATAACTAATTCTGTTTAAAAAAATTAAAAACTATTTTTTGCTGGTGTTGCGCTCTACCCACAACTCAGTTCCTGACGGAGCACCCTCAGGCATAGTAACCAGGTTATACTTCTGCTCATCATTTTTCTTTAAAGCGTCAATTATTGCTTTAAAAGCAGGGTATTTGGATACATTATCACCTTTAATCAGATACTTTAAAGGCTGACCTGCAAAAACGCTACGAGAAGCAGCGATCCAGTAATACAATTCGTTATTAGCAGAATCTTTTACAGGTACACCTTCCTGAACGTATGTTTTTTTCTGATCTGCCGATAATGCAAGGAACGCTCCTAATTTGTTGAAAGGAACACCGATCATATCGCCAGGGAAATAACCAGCAACCTGTGCATCAGTTACAGGAATATTTCTCGCCTGTGCTGCAGCTTTAATAATATCTCTCGCCAGTTGCGGATCTTTTTGAGCCATGATAGAGAAATATACTTTATCATCTTTATCAATGCTGATCATTACCGCATCATTCTCCGGTAATTTTTGAGATGAAACCGAATTAGGGGTCGTAATGGGAACTGCCTCAGCCGGTTTAAACTTAGTAGCCATGATAAAGAACGACAGGATAAGGAATGCGATGTCCACGAAGGGCGTCATGTCCGTATCAGTCGACTTTTTGGCTATATTATGTTTAGGCATATTGAATAATTATTTTGATATGAGACGAATTAATCCGGAATTTCCATAAAATCAACTTTCGTCTTTGTTACACTTATTATTTGTACAAAGAAGCAAAAGACTGAGTTAAAGTAAATCCAGACTCGTCGATACCATAAGTGATACTATCGATCCGTGTAGTTAACATGTTGTAGAAAATCAATGCTAATGTAGAAGTACCGATACCAATAGCTGTGTTATAAAGGGCTTCAGAGATACCTACCGCAAGAGCAGAAGAATCACCACCGCCTCCAGACGCACCTAATGCTGCGAAAGAACGGATCATACCCATTACCGTACCTAATAACGCTACAAGTGTACCAGCAGATACGATAGTAGAAAGGAATACCAGGTTTTTCTGAAGCATCGGCAGCTCAAGAGCTGTAGCTTCTTCAACTTCTTTCTGGATAGCAACTACTTTTTGTTCAGTTTCCAAACCAGTTTCGTTAATCATTTCTTTATAACGACGAAGACCAGCTTTCATTACATTACCTACAGAACCTTTTTGTTTGTCGCACTCAGCGATAGCTGCGTCAACATTTTTATTAGCCAGGTGATACTGTACTTTACGGATAAAGTTGCTGATGTTTCCTTTACCTAAGGCTTTGCTGATGGTCATGAATCTTTCGATTGCAAATACGATAACCACTAACAACATTCCTATCAGAAGAAGTACAATGATACCACCTTCGTAGATCGCGTTAAATGCCCCTTTAGGTCCAACGTGGTGAGGCCAAAAACCACCTGCTGCGTCAGGCGCCTTAAATCCTTCGGGATTACCCATACCAAATCTCCAAATGCTATAACCTGCCACTACACACAAAATGGGTGCGAGCCAGGAGATTGCGTTACTGCTCTTTTTAGGTTGCACAGATGTCGTTGCTGCCGCTACCGGCTTAGCTTGATTTTCAGCCATGATCTTAGTTTTTTTAGTTTTTTAAATATTAAAGCTTGTGAAATAGATTACAATTCTAACAAAAAATAATTTATAACAAAATTTTTCTTTGTTATTTTTTTCTGATTAAAGAAGTAATGTTTAATGATTATTTAATGCCTATAAATGGTTATTTAATAACCATTAAATTAATACAAATGCCTTGCAGTCTGTAATATAGCCGTCGTTATTTTGGCATGAATATATGAAATTTATAACCAATACAAATTTGTTTTTTCTGTTAGCTGCGCAACCTTAATTAACAATACTTTTGTTCGAAGTAATTTTAAATACTCAATTAATCAAAAAAAGCAAATATGTCGACTATTACATTAAAAGGTAATGCAGTGAATACAACAGGCGAATTGCCTGCAGTGGGTAGCCAGTTAAAAGATTTCACCCTGGTTAAAGATGACCTTAGTGAAAAAAGCCTGTCAGACTATAAAGGCAAAAAATTAGTGCTGAATATTTTCCCTAGCATAGACACCGGCATTTGCGCTGCTTCTGCAAGAAAATTTAATGAGGAAGCCAGTTCTCTTGACAATACGGTGGTTGTTAATGTATCCAAGGATCTGCCTTTTGCCTTGAAGCGTTTTTGTGCTGCAGAGGGATTGAATAATGTAGAAAACCTCTCGGATTTCCGTGGGAGTTTTGGCGCTGATTATGGTGTTACTATTGCGGACTCCGGTATGAAAGGTTTACTGAGCCGCGCAGTAGTGGTTGCCAATGAAGAAGGACAGATCGTTTACACAGAACAGGTACCTGAAATTGCGCAGGAGCCGAACTACGAAGCAGCATTATCTGCATTAAAATAAATCACCACTATAACAACTGAAAACTCCCGCGAGCCGGGAGTTTTCTTTTTTGGGATATCTTTGAATGATCAGAAATCAAACAATGAAAGAGGCTTTATTGGTATTTATGGGTGGCGGTGCCGGAAGCGTAATCCGATACCTTGCACAAACCTGGGTAGGCAAATGGTGGCAAAATCAATTTCCGTTGGGGACCTTTCTGGTAAACATATCGGGCTCCTTGCTGATAGGGGTCCTGTTAGGCTTTCTCAGCAAACAAACATCGGACACTTCGGATTGGAAACTACTGTTGGTTACCGGTGTATGTGGAGGCTACACTACCTTTTCTACTTTTTCAAATGAGGGATTCTCATTGTTCAAAGAAGGGCAATACACCTACTTTTTCGCCTACACTTTGGGAAGTCTCCTGTTAGGTCTACTGGCCACATTTGCCGGATGGGTTATAGCCAAATAACTTTCCGGCAGCTTTCCATGATGCGGGTTTATGAATTTTAAGACAGCGATGCTATCTCACCGCTCCCTCAAACTGAACCCGGCCATCAGTCATATTAACCAGCTCATCTAATTCATAGATATTTTCATACCCATAGCCGTACAGGTTAATGTATGTGGGTATGTTTAAGGCCAATGTTACCGGTGTATGATTATTAGTTGCTGACGGTGCCGCCGTTTTGGTAGCAAAATTCACCTGATCGCCCATAAAGTTGTTATTACAATAGATCAACACTCTTGTTTTAGTATCGGGGATCAGCCGCGCCAGGTTGGCTTGTGTAAAATCCGTAAAAGGAAGCGAAATGGCGCCTTTCAAGTGCCTGGCAGCATAACGGTTGGCAGAACGGGTGTCCAAAACAATTGTGTTGGGCTCTTTCTGCATTCTTAAAAAATCGTTCAGGTTCACTAATCTTTTTGCCGGTGCTCCTCCACCTGTCCCACCAAAGCTTTAAAATCGCCATAGTCTGCCAATGCTTTAGGATAATTTACATTTTCCGCTGCATGGCTTTTACTGCAGGAATAGATAACAACAATGGCACCCAGGGCTAACAAGGACAAAGCCAGAACAGATAGTTTTTTATTCATATTGCAATAATTATGGCTACGAAAATCAGGTTTTTGTAGCTTGGTTTAAAAATCAGGTTTACTTTAAACTGGAAACGCAGGAGCAGGTGTAAACGCAACAGTTGCTTAAAACACCGGAGAATGCAATAACTAAAAAGGGATATACTTGCGAATAGAAGACGTTTTACCTGCATTATGTTCCTGAAATCGTGTCGCTAAATCAGCGCAGTGCCCTTTATAGTAGTAATTAAAGGAGATACTTTTTATCACATAGGCATAATACAAAGCATGCGGTGTTTTTGGTGGCCTCGCCCAGAATCCCACGCCTGCATGACGCAGTCGGGCAGGCCCGCCGGCCTAAGGATTTAAATAATTGCTCAAGATTATGCCGGAACAATGCAGTCGGGCAGGGAACTGGGATCTGGAACTTCGCAAACTCATGATTCCTTATCCTTTAGCTTAGTCTTTAAAAATCTTCGGCCTGCGCCGGTTTTGAAATACTTTTCTCTAGCAACAGCTTCCAGCCTGGTTTCAAACTGCTCAAAATATACCAATACAAAAGGGATATACTTGCGAATAGAAGACGTTTTACCTGCATTATGTTCCTGAAGTCGTGTCGCTAAATCAGCACAGTGCCCCTTATAGTAATAATCAAAGGCTACACTCTTTATCACATAGGCATAATACAAAGTAAGGGGTGTTTTTGGTGGCCTCGCCCAGAATCCCACGCCTGCATGACGCAGTCGGGCAGGGAACTGGGATCCGGAACTTCGGAAACTCATGATTCCTTATCCTTTAGCTTAGTCTTCAAAAATCTTCGGCCTGCGCCAGTTTTGAAATACTTTTCTCTAGCAACAGCTTCCAGCCTGGTTTCAAACTGCTCAAAATATACCAATACAAAAGGGATATACTTGCGAATAGAAGACGTTTTACCTGTATTATGCTCCTGAAGTCGTATGGTTAAATCAGCACAGTGCCCCTTATAGTAATAATCAAAGGCTACACTCTTTATCACATAGGCATAATATAAAGTAAGCGGTGTTTTTGGTGGCCTCGCCCAGAATCGAACTGGGATCTGGAGCTTCGGAAACTCTTATACTATCCATTGTACTACGAGGCCAATAATTTGAAGAACATCTCCCCATTGATGCGTTAAAGCTTCATACCGTCCGAAAAAAACATTCAGAGTCGGAACTTGTACTATCCCCATCCGAACGGCGTTCAGCCGGGCGGGCATTGTACTACGAGGCCTGCTGCATTTAGCAGGGCGCAAATTTAAGCGAAAAAGGTTACTCCTGCGCATTTTAATGGACATCGTATATATATTAATGGTACGTTTTTTGAAATTCTTACTGCTAAAGAACACTTCTAATTCATTTTCTAACCTCCCTTAAATTCCAACATCATGGCTAAATACTCAAAAGCTGCAGGAAAATCGGTTAAGAGCGCAGTAAAAAGAATGAAAAAGGAACGCTTACCTCCGGCAACTCAGATAAAAAAGTTACCAGTAAGAAACAGGCAATAGCTATCGGTCTTTCCGAAGCGCGTGAAAAAGGCGCTAAAGTACCTGCAAAAAAACTGCAGCAAAGAAAGCCGCTACCAAGAAAGTTGCTCCTAAAAAAGCTCCGCCCCTAAGAAGGCTGCTCCAAAGAAGGTGGCGCCCAAAAAAGCCGCTACTAAAAAAGCAGCAGCAAAGAAAAAGGCGACACCGGCAAAATCTCCCGCTAAAAAACCTGCCCCTGCCCGTACCGGTACAGGCGGGCGTCCGGCAGGCGGGGCAGCTCCTAAAAAATCGGCTGTAAAATCCGCTGCTCCAAAAGCAGCATCGCCGAAAAAGACCAGGGAAAAGCCTGCCAAAGCGAAAGCAAAAATGCCGGGAGAAACCTCTGACACCGGTGAGTTCATTAGTTCAACATCTGCTAATTCAGGTGAAGAACAGGTTACCAATACAGATGTTAATAATATTGTCACCCCGGAAGCAGAAAATGACGAGGCTGTTTTTGCTGCCAGTACTCCTAACCAGCAATATATGCCGGAAGACTTCAAAGCTTCCGCACAGGACCCCTACCATAGCAATCAAAATCCTTCTAAGGCTAAAACATCCGTAAAACCTTCGGGTAAAAAACCTCTTTGGGATAACAGGAAATAAGATTATTGCTACATAACTCAAAAGCTACTTAAACCAGTAGCTTTTATTATCGTCCCAACAATTAGTGGTTGAGTAACCCCGCTGCATTTGCGGCAAAGATCTTTACAGAGATGGCTAATAGGATCACCCCAAAAAATTTCCTGATAGCAATCAATCCGCTAGGGCCTAAAAGTTTCGATATTCCACTTAATGACTTAAGAACCGTGTAGATGACAATCAGGTTTAATACAATAGCAAAAAGAATGGTGTATACCCCGTAGTTGGCCTTCAATGACATAATGGTGGTTAACGTTCCGGATCCGGCAATCAACGGGAATGCCAGGGGCACTACGGTTGACGCCTTTACATCTCCGTCGGATTTAAAAAACTCGATTCCCAAAACCATTTCCAGTCCGAGTATAAAAATTACTATGGAACCGGCAACGGCAAAAGATTTAACATCGAGTCCCAATACATTTAGTATTGGCCCGCCCAGGAATAAAAATAAAATCATTAATGCCCCTGCAATGATGGTAACCCTAAACTCCCTGATGCCGCCTGCTTTGTTTTTTATAGAAATAAGTATAGGCACCGATCCTATAATATCAATAATAGCAAAGAGTGTAAAAGCAACAGTAAGAATTTCTTTGTAGCTTAAATTCATATCAGCTGGTTTGTTGGTTACCAATAGCAAATGCTATACGAATATAGATGATTGTTTCGGGTATTCGAATAGTTGAGCTTGCTCTTGCCGGCCCAACCATTTAGAGCCTGAACCGGATCCCTGCATTTAATGATCTGCCCAAAACACTATAACCATATACTTCATAGTAATCAGCATCTAACAGATTAGTTACCTGCGCAAAAACACTGATTTTTGATTTCAAAAACGAATAAGACCCATAAATATCCCAAAGATGATAACCAGCCAACGGTACTGTTCGCTGCCCGTAAGGTGGAACGGATTCAAAATACAGATCGTTTCTTTTGCCAAAATTCTGGAAGTGAGTGCTCACATAAAAAGCGGGCGTAACCTGGTATCCTAAATTCAATCCAAATGTATGCCGCGGGCGTTTAAATAAATTATTATATGTGGTATCGCCATTCGAAGCAGGCGTAGTTACTTTTCCTTCAACAAACGTATAGAACAGTTTTAATTGAAGATCATCGTTAATCTTTACAGAGGATTCTATTTCCAGTCCCTGGTCTTTTTGCTGGTTATAGTTGGTATACTGCTGATTTTGATAGGCTATGATATTTTTTGTATTTCTTTTAAAAACAACCGCTCGTATATCCAGCTTATCATTAATACTGGTGTATTGCAAACCTCCTTCGAAAGTGTGAGATTCTTCGGGCTTCAAATTTGGGTTAGCACCAAACGAGCCATATAATTCAGACAAAGCCGGAGCCCGGAACGCAGTTCCATAATTTACAAAAATCTTCACCTGGTTGTTTACTATGTAAGAGGGATTAACAGAGTAGGTAAATGTGTTCCCATATTTTGAATGATTGTTAAGTCGCCCTCCCATTTCCAGATTAAAGCCTTTCCAATCCCTCAGGAACAAGGACAAATAGGGGCTCACCATTTGTATATTGGTATCCAGGTTAGTTGGGTTAGGGTTTTTCATGGAAATATCGTCATACCTCACTCCCAGCAATGTTTGAAAATGCTGGTGCCAATCCACCTGATTAAACAATTCGGCAGTTTTCTTATTTCCTTCGTAAGACTTTACATAACCATCAGGATATTCTCTTTTTACGTCATCAAACGAAAAGATACCAGTTAGGGTTCCCTTGTCAAAACGATATTGAGCCTGTGTTCCGGCAGAAAGTAGTTCGCTTGCAAAACGGTTAGCGCCGCCTATAAAAGCATCATTGGCAAAACTACTTTTAAAGTAAGCATACCTGAAAAATGGCTTTACATGAAAGTTATTGGTAACCGCGCCATCTATATCCATACTCAAAGAGTTGCGCAGCATACCATTACGAGGGAAATCTTGCGTACCCAGTGTATCTTTTGCTTCTGCAATACCCCCGGTTTCGTCATGCATAAAAGAAAGGTTGTAAGAGGACTCTTTGAAGCTGCCATTTAACCCTGCATTCGCCTTGAGGGTGTTATACCGTCCATAGCTGATGCCCCCATACAAATTCGCAGCTTTCCCTTCTCCCTTGCGGGTAATGATATTAATTATCCCCGCTATCGCATCGGTTCCATAAAGCGTGCTCTGCGCTCCTTTTAAAATCTCCACTCTTTCTACCGACTCTACCGGCAGCATTCGCAGGTCGTAGGCACCACCTACTCCCGTAGGATCGTTTACAGGCACGCCGTTTATAAGAATAACCGTATAAGCATTGGCCGCACCTCGTAAAAAACACTTCTGTCTTTACCAGCATTGCTATTGGCTCCGTTAATAATTACTCCAGCCTGTTCATTTAATACCTGGGCCAGATCTTTTCCGCCTGCCCGATCCAGATCCGCCCTGCTGATGACGCTCACCACTTTGCCTGTTTCGCTTAGCTTTTTTGGAAATCTTGTTGCAGTTACTGTTACCTTCTCCAGGTTTTGATTAATTACATCCTGTTGCGCCATCAATGATGCGGCTGATGTAAATGCCAACATCGATAAAATTACCTTTTTCACTTTTAGTGTGTTTTAGTTTAACGCCAGGTCAAAGGAAATATAAACGCAGGAGCGGTTACATTTCACGCCTTTCACCCGAAAGCCTGAATAATATAGTACGATAGTTGGCAGGTCTTCTGGCTTGGTTCAGCTTCGCTCCCTTCCCGTCAGCCAGCGGCAGACAGTGGGTCCTGTGCGAAAAAGGAATGTATCATTCCTGAACCTTACAGCTACGGGGATAGCGCCGGACTCCGTGCCTGCGGCAGACAAGTACACCGGACTTCCTTTTAACTCCGCTACCGCGGAGACCAAAAATCGCGGCAAAAGTACAGAAATGTATTAAGTTTGTTTTAGCATGAACAGACGCGGCCTTAAAATACTTACCCATTTACTCTGCTGGCTTTTTTTTATCTGCCTGGTAGCCGCATTTCTGCACAACGGCAATACGGGCGACCAAACAGTTCTGCAGGTTATTTTTTCAGGCTCATTCATTCTTTTCACAACATGCTACATTTTTATATTTTACCTGAACCAGTATGTTTTAATGCCTCATTTGTTTCTAAAAAAGAGGTATACCGCATTTGCAGCCCTGCTTATACTTTTACTCGCCGGCACTTTTTATATGAAACCTTTTGAACAGACGATGCGTACGTTCAGAAGTAATAGAGCCCAACAATTCCGCCCCCCACCCAACGGGAATGAAGGACGATTTCCACCGCCTCACCCCAATGGCCGGGAACCTGGCGGAGAGATGGGTCCCGGACCCGAGGGAGGCCAGAGAATAGACATTATCAGCCTGATACTATTTTTCATGTCTATGGCGGTAAGCGCTATGCTTGTTCTTTCCAAACAATGGCGGCAAGCCGAAAGCAATAAAGCGCTCATTGAAGCTCAAAAAGCTAATGCCGAACTGGCTTTTTTAAAGGCACAAATCAGCCCGCATTTCCTTTTTAATGTGCTCAACAATATTTATGCGCTGGCGATCACCAAAAATGAGCAAACCGCTTCCAGTATTTTACGTCTCTCTAATATTATGAGGTATGTAACAGATGAGGCCCGTACTGACTTTGTACCGATTGAGAAAGAGATAGCCTGCATCAACGACTATATTGCCTTACAGAAAATAAGGCTTAGCAAAAAGGTAACCGTTCATTATACTGTAACCGGAACTTATGGCGATGCGCAGATTGCACCGCTTATCCTGATGTCCTTTGTAGAAAATTGTTTCAAGCATGGCATCAGCAATAATGTTGAATCCGAAATTAATATACACATTTATGTAGATCGCGATCTGATACGGCTGGAAACATCTAACCCGGTTATAAAAAATGCCGATGATACAAAAAGAGCAGGCATTGGCTTGCAGAACGTAACACAGAGACTTGAACATCTTTACAAGAACAACTACAAGCTTGGGATAACTCCTGACGACCAGTTGTTCAAGGTCTCCTTTCCATAAAATACCTGTAAGTAGTAATCACAGCCGAAGACATTAAACTAAAACCATGTACCCATGAAACTATCCGCTGTTGCCATAGATGATGAGCCGCTCGCATTGGAGATCATCAAACAATATTGCACCCAAATCAACGAGATCGACCTTACCCAAACATTTGACAATGCAGTAGCAGGCCTGGATTACATCAACCGGCACCGGCCTTCTTTGCTGTTTATCGATATAGATATGCCGGACATCAATGGGATTGACCTGGTGAATCAGTTGCAATCAAGACCTATGATCATTTTTACAACTGCATATAAAGAGTTTGCCCTGGAGGGTTTTGAGCTGGAGGCCATAGATTACCTGCTCAAACCTTTTAGTTTTGACCGTTTTGAAAAAGCTTTTCAAAAGGCTTTATCCAGGTATCAAATAGGCAACACCGCTGATGAACTGGAACCCTTCTTTGTTTATTCGGAATACCGGATGATAAAAATAGACTTCCGCGATATTGTTTACATCGAAAGCCTCGACGATTATATCAAAATACATCTTAGTAACAGCAAGCCGGTAATGACATTGATGTCTTTAAAGAAAATAGCGCTCAAGCTCTCCCCTAAAAAATTTATACGCGTACACAGAAGTTATATTGTAGCCACGGATCACCTGGCCTCTTTATCGGGTAGAAAATCAGGCTTTCTACAGGGTTGGAGCTTCCTGTGAGTGAGAGCTATTTGCCTGATGTACTCACCAGGATCAAGCCCCGTTAACAAGTTTTTAGGTGATTCGCCGATACATTTTTCCATTTCACCTATCGGATTTTTATTCGCTTCTGCGGGGTTGTAACCTTGTATGGAACGAAAAAATCAAGGTTATGGAAAGAAAACAATTTTTATCAAAAGGGTTAACTGCACTTGGTGTGGCATTTGTAGCTCCCATGGCGAAAGCTTGCTCTAAAAACGATGTAATAGACAGCGAAACGGAAGAAGCCATCGATAGTAGTTGTACTACAACGCCTACCGAAACCGAGGGACCTTTTCCTACAAAGACCCCCTCTTCGCTGGTACAATCCAATATTACAGGCGACAGAACCGGAGTCGTGCTGACGGCGAAAATAAAGATCACCAACAAAAACAATAATTGCGCAGCGCTGGCAGGCGCCATGGTAGATGTATGGCATTGCGATGCAGCCGGCAACTATTCTGAATATGGCGGTTCGGGTATGCAATCTACTAATTACACGTCTGTACATTGGTTACGGGGCAGACAAACCACCGGTACCGATGGGCTTGTTACTTTCACCTCTATTTTCCCGGGATGGTACTCGGGCAGGGCGCCACATATTCACGTGCATGTTTACAATGCAAGCGGTACTTCTTTGCTTGTTACACAAATTGCTTTCCCGACAGACGTATGCAATACTGTTTATACAACGGCTAGTCCATACAGTTCGAGAGGTACACAGGACACACAGAATTCGAGAGATAATGTTTTCTCTGATTCCCTTTCGCTGGAGTTGGCTACTGTAACAGGAACCATTTCCAATGGCTATACATTAACGCATACCATTAATGTAAATGGTTAACTGTTCAATTACCTGATTGTAAAATTATTTGCAATGAAATTAATACAACTCGCTTATCGCAGGGTAATAGATATAGAAAGCAAGGCTCATTGGGAACGCTATGTATTTGAAGACTCTTATAAAGAGTTGCGAATGCAATTCCAGTTATTTAATACTGATAAAAAGCATATTACATTTTCTCAACTGGTTGCCCAGGTACCGGAAGCAGAAAAACTGCATTTTCTTGTCAGTGCGGCTATCGCGGGCCATATATCCCTGCTCGGGAAAATACCATATGTGCAAAATACGTTGGGCATAACCGTTCTCCCCTTCAACCTTTACAGGTTTGAGATCATTGACTCCAACATCAATAACAAGAACGCGCACAGAGTGGCTGTTATCTTTTATAGCGCCCCCGTTGTTTTACATGAGATAATCGGAGAGCACCTGCTGGTTTCCCTTGATCCGGACAACAACAACAATGAGAGGAAAATGGTACAAACGGAACTAATTAAACTCCAGCCATTTCTTAGCATTTACTCTATTCAATACCAACATCATGCAACATCAATCATCAGCAACAATATTCTTAGCTGACGGGCATCGCATTTTTCAAACAGAGGACTGGCGCAGTATCAGCATTCTTAGGGAGCAAACCGCTTTCAAAAATCTTACGGCAATGAGAGATGAAACGCTGGCAGGCGGGAAATCAGCCGTATACCATTCAACAGGGTTTATCATACTGATACCTATTGTAGGAAGTATTATCGCCGAAACCGATAGTACAGAGACTGAAATAGCCTGCGGAGAACTCATTATAATAGATGCCGGTACCGCATTGAAAGTGCTTAATCCCTACAAAGAACATCTTGTCAATTTTATACTATTATACCTTGATAACAATACCTTCCAAAACAGTGGCAATAGCAGGTATGCATTTAATCTTGATGATAGTAAAAATGAATTGGTCGATGTATTTAATAAAGAGAGGGTCAAACTATCTCTTGGGAAATTTGAAATGAGAAGAGAGACAACCTGTTATTCAGACCAACATCACCGATCCAGTTTTTGCTTTGTCATACAGGGATCATTCGAAATTGAAGGAAGGCTGCTGCATGAGCGGATGCTTTGAATGTATGGAACACGCATTCACTGGGTATAGAATCTTTAGGTAAAGAATCTATTCTTCTATTAATAGAGTTACCCGTATAGACACGCTTTATCCGAATTTTAAAATCAACAGATATGAACATACAATTAAACATCAGACTGATAATTTGTGCAATATTTCTAAGTGCATTTGCAATTAGCTGCTCTAAATCTGATATCACTTCAGGCGAAACAGAGGAAGAGAACGGCAATTCTGAAAACAATGGTCAGGGAAATAGCAGCACCAGTCTGAACATTGAAGATGTGGCTACTATCAGTACGGCGAAGGAGGGTAATACAGATAGCGCTTACAATGCAGATGACCTGATTGAGAACTCATCATTTACCAGCACTGTATCTATTTCGTTTGGAACAACTAACACGATCACTAATCCGCTGGCAGCATCGGGAGTGAGCATCACCGAAACGAATGGCGACGTCATTATCACATCAACCGCTAAAGCCGTAGAATATATTGTTTCAGGAACTACAACAAACGGATCGCTTAAAATATACAGCGACAATAAGTTTAAACTGACGCTTAACGGAGTGAGCATTACCAATAATGACGGACCCGCCATTAATATTCAATCGAGTAAAAGATCTTTTATTGTGCTTGCTGACAATACAACTAATACACTTACAGATGGCTTTAGTTATGCAACCAGCACCGAAGACATGAAAGGAACCATTTTCAGCGAAGGACAAATGATTTTTAGTGGCAACGGAACCCTGAATGTAAAAGGCAATTATAAACATGGTATCGTTAGTGATGACTATGTACGGGTACGCAGCGGCAACATCAATATCACCGGCGCGGCTACAGACGGCATACACACGAATGATGCATTTATTGCGGATGGAGGAACCCTGAATATTAAGGCAACCAGTGATGGTATTGAGTGCGAAGAAGGTTATATCGTAATTAACGATGGCTCTTTTACCTTACAAACCGGCGACGATGGCATAGCGGCCTCATACGATACCGATGCTACCATCGACCCCTATGTGACCATCAATGGCGGTACTTTTAATATTACCACAACAAGTGGTGAAGGTATTGAGAGCAAGAGCACTTTAACGCTGAACAATGGTACACTTGTACTGAAGACCTACGACGATGGCTTAAATGCCGGCAAAGCCCTTTACATTAATGGAGGCACTACTTATGTATATAGCAGTAACAATGACGGCATCGACTCCAATGGAATTTTAACAATAACCGGTGGTAAAACAGTATCTGTAGGAGCCGGCTCACCAGAAGAAGGCTTTGATTGCGATAACAATACTTTTAAAATTACGGGAGGAATTATCGTAGGCATAGGAGGGGCAACCAGCATGCCAACAGCAAATGTAAGTACACAACGTTCAGTAAGATTGGGAGGCGCAAGCGCCAGCCAGCTTATTCACATAGAAGCCACCGACGGCTCCAGTGAAGCATTAACTTTTACAGTACCCCGAACTTATACGACCCTATTATTTTCGAGTCCTAAATTAAAAGCCAGCACTTCTTATACTGTATATACAGGAGGCGCTGTAACCGGTGGCACCAACTTAAATGGTTTGTATACCAGCGGCTCTTACATGAAAGGCAGCGCAGCTTCGGGCACTACATTTACAACATCATCAATGGTTACCAGCGCAGGCGGAAGTGCTGGCCCGGGAGGAGGCAGATAAAATACAAAAGATGGAAGTATTTACAATATTTTAGGATCGGCTCATAGTCTCAGAAAGCTTTCTCTTAGTGAGGAAGCTTTTCTTTTAGATAGCCATACATCCAGGTACCGGCAACGGCACTCAATAATACAACCAGCACAACGGTTACACCCGATCCGATCTGCGCAAACAGAGGGCCAGGACAGGCACCTGTCATAGCCCAGCCTAGTCCAAACATTAGTCCGCCGAAAATCTGTCCTTTATGAAATTTCTTTGGCTGAAAGGTTACCGGCATACCATCTATGGCTTTCACACCTGATTTCTTTATCAGCCACACTGAGATCATACCTACCAGCACTGCACTTCCTATTACTCCGTACATGTGAAAACTTTGCAACCGGAACATTTCCTGTATCCGGAACCAGGAAACGATCTCGGCCCTTACAAATACAATTCCAAACACAATGCCGACCAACGCGTACCTTAAATTATGCATTGTGCTGGTATTGACAGGCATGGAGCTCTCTGATGATTGAACTTCATAATCAGTAATCTTATCACTCATCGGGTTATTTTTATAAATTCAGAATAAAAGGCAGTAAAACATTAGCCATTACAAAGCCACCTGCCATAAAACAAATAGTAGCTACCAGGGAGGGCCATTGCAGGTTGCTCAGTCCCATGATAGCGTGACCACTGGTGCAGCCACCCGCATAACGGGTACCAAATCCTACCAAAAAACCTCCCACAACCAGCAGTATAAAGCTTCTCAGGGTCAATAAATGCTCCCAGCTAAAAATCTCCTGAGGCAACAAGTGTTGGGTATCGGTAATATTATATGAACGAAGTTCTGAAGCCAGCGCAGGTGCAATGGAAACCGCATTGCCATCAGAGAGCCATTGCGCGGCTATATACCCACCTGTGAGAATACCACCTACGAAGAACAGGTTCCAGATTTCTTTTTTCCAATTGTATTGAAAGAACGGGATATTAGCCGGGAAACAGGCTGCACATATATGCCTCAGGTTGGCAGATATTCCAAAATGCTTATTACCTAACAACAGCAAGGCAGGTACGATAAGTCCTATTAAAGGGCCGGCCACATACCAGGGCCAGGGCTTTTTGATCAGTTCTATCATGTCTATAAAGATAATTCAATTAACTGTTCGGCTATAACCCTGCAATACCTGTCAGCTCATGAACGAGAATATAAATGCCCATTAATAACACAAACCATCCGAAACCCTTTTTTAAAAAGCCCCCATCCAGTTTTTGCCCCAGCATAGAACCGAGCAGGATTCCCAAAACAGATATCCCTGTTATCTTTAGTAGTAATGGCCAATCCATTTCATGATGGGTTACATCATCGGCAAAACCTATCAGGCTATTGAGTGTGATAATCACCAGCGAAGTGCCAATGGCTTTCCTTATAGAAAGCCGGAGCAACACCGTTAAAGCAGGTATGAGCAGAAAACCACCGCCGGCGCCCAACAAACCCGTTACTAGTCCAACAGCTATACCATATAAAGCTATCTTGGCAATCCCGGCCTTATGCACCACAGTCTTGTTTTTATCAGGCTCTCCTCTTATCATTGAAAAAGAAGAAGCGATCATTAAGATGGCAAATAGCAACATGGTAACAAGCGAGACCGGCACCTCCTGATCATTAATCATTATGAAAACAGGCAAATGCGGTATCAGGTAATGACGGATACAGAAAACCGTAATTATTGATAAGGTTCCAAATACAACTACCGTTTTAATATCTACCTTTTTATTGGCAAAGCTGCTTACAGAACCCACCAGGCTGGTTACGCCTACAATAAACAATGAATAGGAGGTAGCCAGTACCGGCGATACCTGGAAAAGATATACCAGTATAGGTACCGTTAATATAGAGCCGCCGCCGCCAATAAGGCCTAGCGTTAAACCAATTAATAATGCAGTGATGTAGCCGGCAATCTCCATATATCAATATACAAATATGCGTATTTAATCAGGAATACAATTGAGGGGACTATAATTCCCTATGATTTACACCTATCATTTCCTCCTTATTTCGGGGAACCAAAGAATGATATTGCTTTCAAATAATTCTTTATCTTCAATGCTAACAAAACGCCTTTAGAAACCTCAACTGCTGGCGGCAATCATTCGTTTTTAAAAACAATTCTTGAGAAAACAGCGTATCACCACCATTGCAGCTTTGCTGCCCACAAAAATTCACGAATGAAAAAACAGCTTGGTCTTTTCGACCTCACCATGATCTGTGTGTCCTTTGTAATCGGTATGGGTATCTTTAGGGCGCCTGTAAATGTAGCAAAAGCAACTCCTGATGTTCTTACTTATTTTCTATGCTGGCTGGCTGGAGGTATTGTTGCCTTTTGCGGAGCACTTACCTATGCAGAAATAGGGTCCCGAACGCCTGCCACAGGCGGATACTATAAAGTTTTCTCTTATGCCTACCACCCTTCCATTGCTTTTGCCATAAATTGTATTATTCTGGTAAGCAATGCGGCATCCCTGGCTATGGTAGCTTTAGTGGGCAGCGAATATCTCTCGGGCGTGCTATTTCCTGCCTCAAAAGATATCAAAACAATAGAGCTGTTATTCGCTATCGTGGCCATTGTTATTTTCTATGGGGTGAATATGCTGGGACTTAAATTAAGCTCACGAGCCCAGAACATTTTAATGGTAATCAAAATCGGAATGGTTTTATTGCTGATCGTTTCGGTTGTATTTGCGCCTGCCGCTCCCGTTATACAGGCAGATAGTGCTGCTTCCGGTTCTTTCAGTGATTATATTAAAGCATTTGGCATCGGCCTGGTAGCAGTGAGCTTTACCTATGGCGGTTACCAGCAAACGATCAATTTTGGAGAAGAAGTCAGGGACCCTTCGCGCACCGTGCCGCGTAGCATCTTCTGGGGAATTTTTATTATCGTGTCCTTGTACCTGCTGGTAAATTATGCTTATGTACGGGTAATTGGTTTTGAGCAGTTGAAAGACAGTAAAAACATTGCAGCCATTATGGCCTCAAAGGTATTGGGAACAAAAGCAGAAAATATCCTGTCGGTATTATTGTTCCTGGGTGTCTTAGGCTATATCAACGGCTCTCTGTTAAGCAACCCCCGGGTAATGTATGCCATGAGCAATGACAAAGTACTACCCGCTTTATTTTCTAAAACCAATAAAAACGGAGTGCTCACTTCATCACTTACCGTTTTTTCCATGATCGCAGTACTGGTCGTTTTCTGGGCGGAAGAATTTGACCGTATCCTGAGTTTTTCAATTTTTCTCGACTGCTTTGGAATGGCACTCTCAGCCGGAAGCATTTTTTATTTCAGGCGAAAAACCCGGCATCTGGACGGTACAGGGATCTATAGCATGAAGCTTTATCCGCTTTTGCCGGTTATCTTTATCGCGGCTTACGCTTTTCTGGCCATCAGTATCGCGGTAGATTACCAAAAAATGACCATGCAGCCTTAACGGGCTTGATTGTATTGGCATTTTTTATAGCCATCTATTTTCTTTTCTATAGAAAAAATAAAAAAACGTTGTCGTAAAATGGACCTCTCACATATAATAACCGAATTAGGAGAAAACAGGGATCAATACTTTAATGCCGTAGCACCTCCTATTTGGCAGGCAAGCAATTTTTCTTTTAAGGATGTGGATAGCTTTAGCAATGCCTTCGAAGACGAAAGGAATGACTATATCTACAGCCGTGGCATTAACCCCACCACCGATATATTACGTAAAAAGCTGGCAGCTTTGGAAGGGTCCGAAGATTGTTTACTTTTTAGCAGTGGCGCAGCAGCTATTTTCGCGGGAGTTTTGGCCAACGTAAAAGCCGGAGATCATATTGTATCGGTTAGAAACCCCTACAGCTCAGCTAAAAAAATGTTTGATTCCATTTTACCACGCTTTAATGTAACGGTAACTTATATTGATGGTAAACTGCTGGATAATTGGAAAGAGGCTACCCGGGAGCATACTGTTTTGTTTTATCTTGAATCGCCCAATAGCTGGACCTACGAGCTACAGCCCCTGCAGGAGATTGCCCAATTTGCCCGACACAGCAATATCATTACGTTTATTGACAATACGTATTGCACACCTATTTATCAGAATGTAATGGAACTAGGTATTGATATTGCCATGCAAACAGCGACCAAATACATTGGTGGTCACAGCGACACCCTGGGTGGTGTTCTTTGTGGCACGAACGCCATGATGAAGAAAATTTTTGATACGGAATTCATGACCATTGGCAGCGGATTGCAACCATTTAATGGCTGGCTGTTGTTGCGGGGCCTGCGAACGCTCCCCATGCGGCTGGAACGCATCAACCAGACAACTGCTCAAATTATCCGTTTTTAGAATCGCATGAGGAAATTGAACGAATTATTTTCCCCTTTCATCCATCCTTTGACCAGTACGAGCTCGCCAAAAAACAAATGAAAGCAGCTTTGGGATTGGTAACCATTGTAATTAAAAACAGGAAACGGGCGGCTATTGTCAAATTTTGTGAAAGCCTCCGGCATTTTTTAATGGCCGTAAGCTGGGGAGGGCATGAAAGCCTGGTAATTCCCCGCTGTGCCTTTGTAAAAGAAGACGTTTACCAGGAGGATAATGAAAGTCATCGCCACGTACGACTTTATTTCGGGCTGGAAGATGCAGATTATTTAATAAAAGACCTTCAACAGGCTTTGCTTCAGTCTGCCCGGATATAAAAATTTCTTTATAAATTAATTATTAAAAATCGTTACCTAAAACAGCTTTGGTCTGTTAAAACGAGGGTTTTATCCAATTTAAAGCCGCCTCCAACCAATCGCAGGATTTAAAATGTTGCTCAACGCTTATATTTGCGAAACAAAACTGTTTTTTGGTATATGTTTTGCTCAAAAAAGGAGTTTTGTTAAGTTTTAAACCTTATCTGATATAACATGAAGAGACTTCTGGCTGTAGTATTTGTTCTTTTTCTGGCGACAAACTTTTCCTACGCACAAAAAGGACAGCGATTAAAAAAACTAGTTAGTAAAAAATCTGATATCTCTGCAACCCTGCCGCTATCAGTTGTTGAAATCCCTACCGGCACTTTTATAATGGGGGACCAATCTGACACCTCGTCCGTTTTGAAAAAGAACTATCTAAACCGGCACTTATCAGTGGTTTTTATCTTTCTCAGACTGAGATCACGAATGCGCAATACAAAGAATTTGTTTACTGGGTAAGAGATTCTATCGCGGCGCGTACTCTGGGCGGCGAATATGTTACTATTGTTGCCGGCGATACTGCGGTAAACTGGAAATTAGCGTCAAAAATCAACTATTCGGATCCGCAGATCATGAGTCAGCTGGGCGATTTGTTAATGGACCCGTCTAAAACCATCAATAACAAAAGAGCTATTGATCCTCTTAAATTGGTGTACCTGTTACAAGGATTTAACTACCAGGAAGCTGCAAAAAAGAGAATAAAGACAAAGCACCCAGTGAATTTATTTACAAATACTCCGTTCCTGTTTACCCGGACACATTGTCGTGGATGAGGGATTTTGGTTACTCCAACAACGAGCAGATGGCCGTAGGCTATTTCAGCAGCCCGAAATTCCAGAATTACCCGGTTGTAGGCGTAAGCTGGAACCAGGCAAATGCCTTTTGTGATTGGATGACCAAGCAAAAAATTAATTCTTACCAGGCTAAAAACAAAATGGCTGAAGGTGGTAAATGTCGTCTCCCAACAGAAGCCGAGTGGTCCTACGCAGCCAGCCTGGATATTGCGGGTAACGAGAAAAAGAAATCATCTAAAAATTCAAAATCTTCGGATGATGAAAATGGCAATGTTGAAGCCCAGGGTAAAATCTTCCCTGTATTTGTGAATGACAGTAAAAAAGGGCAGGCCGGTTTATATAATATGGCCGATAACGTATCAGAATGGATGATTACCTCTTATTATGAAGGCGGTGAAAACTTCCAGAACCGGTTCAACCCGGATATACAATTTGGTACACCGCAATCTCAATCAAAGTTCGAAAGAAGAAAGGTTTTAAGAGGTGGCAGCTGGAAAGATTCTCCCTCCATGGTAACCACCGGCAACCGTTCTTACGAGGATATGGATGCTACGCACTCTTATATCGGCTTCCGCGTAGTAATTAACCTTCCCGAATAAATTACAATATCAATAAAATCAAAAAAACATAATAAAAATAAAGTATATGCCGGCAGAAAAAAACTCCAACATTCAGCGTTATTTGAATATTTTCTTCTCCTTAGGCGCTGTGCCCGTGTTATTAGGAGCGCTGTTCAAATTAACTAATACACACTCTATCGGAGATCCTGACACCTGGTTGAAGTTTGGTATGTACACAGAGGCATTGGTATTTTTAATATATGCATTAGTGTATGCCTTTAAGCCTGAGGTATTGGACGACAACCCTACAGTTGCAGTAGTTGAAGCTGGTCCTGCCAAAACATCGCGTACCGGCAGTGCATTAGCCTCTATGGACGAAATGTTGCAAGCCGCAGATATTACTCCTGACTCTTTAAACCGCTTAAGCGAGGGCTTTAGATCGCTTGAATCTAATATCAATAAGATAAGCAGCGCTTCGAACAGCGTGGTAGAAACTGAAGAATACGCCAAGCAGGTAAAAGAAGCTACGCTGTCAATACACAGGGTGAATACTTATTATAATAAGCTGGCAGAAACTTCTCATGCATTGATTAACAGTGCTGAAGATGCAAAAGCAACTCAAAAAGAGATGGCGGAACTGGCAAAAAATCTTGCCAAACTAAACCAGGTGTACAGCAGCATGATCTCTGCTATGCAAATGAAAGGCGCATAGATAATGATGCTACCGATTATTGTAACGTAACAGTATATCGGTATTTTTCTTAAGAGCTTTATTGCATTAAAACGATAGCGTTGGCGCATAAGGTTTTCAAAATATAAAATTGAATAGGAGCACTCTGTGTCTCAAATCAAAACTCATAAATCAGGAATAATTTATGGCTTTACCTAAAGAGCCCCGGCAAAAAATGATTAACGTGATGTATTTGGTGCTCACAGCATTGCTGGCACTAAATATATCGAGCGAGGTATTAAATGCTTTTAAAACAATGGATAAAAGCTTTTCCAATGCCAACGCTACAATCGACAAAAAAACAGCAACCATATTTGCATCACTTGAAGGCAAGCTAAATGATCCCAAGACAAGAGATCTGGCCGCAGTATGGAAGCCTAAGGCAGAGCGTGCCAAACAACTATCAGACGAAATGGTGGCTTATATAGATAATGTAAAGAGCCAGATAACAAACGAAGCAGGTGGAGCAAATGGAGGGCATTTTAACGCCAAAAATACCAATGCTGCTACTAAAATATTGGTAGACGGAGATGGTGGTCAGCAACTGTTTAACAAATTGAACGATTATAAAAAGAGCTTGCTTGGAATTGATGCTAAAATCAATGCACAGTTTCAAAACAGTTTACCGCTTGATTTAACCATGCCTGACGTGCAAAACAAAAGCAACAAAAACTGGGAAGATGCTTATTTTAGAAGAACCCCGGCCATTGCTGCGATTACAGTTCTTTCAAAATTCCAAAGTGATATCAAAAATGCTGAAGCTCAGGTAGTTGAATACTGCCACAACCAGATCGGTGAAGTTCAGGTGGTGTATGATGAGTTCCAGGCTTTGGCTACAGCCAATGCGCAGTTCCTTTTACCAGGTAGCGAATTCACGATTACCGCAGGTGTTGGAGCTTTCAGTAAAAATGCCAAACCCACGGTAACAATCGATGGAGCTGCAGTACCATTGAATGCAAACGGCCTTGCAGAATACAAAACAACAGCAGGTGGACCGGGTACTTATACCAGGAAAGTAAATATTTCTTTTGTAAAACCCGATGGAACAACGGCAACTCTTTCAAAAGACATTACCTATACTGTAGCTTCTCCTACGGGCCTTACCGTAAGCGCAGACGCAGTAAAAGTATTATATGTAGGACTGGACAACCCCATCTCTGTAGGTGGCGGAAGTGGAACCAATGCGGCCAATTTGCGTGTATCTATCAGCCAGGGCTCTATTTCGGGCAGCGGTGGTAAATATATTGCTAAGGTTACTACACCTGGAACTGCAAAAGTTACTATCAATGATGGTAAACAATCTACAAGCTTCGATTTCCGTGTAAAATCAGTACCTACACCTACAGCCATGGTGGGTGCAAGCCGCGGTGGCCGTATGCGCGTAAACGAATTTAAGGCCCAGGCGGGAGTTAGAGCTGAATTAGAAAACTTTGTATTTGAAGGAGTTAAGTTTACAGTGGTAGAATATACGATGACATTTACGGGTGCAGGCTATCCTGAGTTTATGCATAAAGCAGTTTCAGGCAATTCTTTTAATGCGGCACGTAGTCTTATCGAAAGAGCCCGACCAGGAAGTACCATTACCATTGATGAAATAAAAGCTTCCGGCCCTGGCGGTACCAGGACATTACCTCCAATAGCATTTAACCTTTTCTAAATATACGATTTGGTTTAATGTTTGCGGGTTAGTTTATCACATTGGGCAACCGGGATATGAAAATATTCGTCTGTGAGCCATGAATACTTATAAAAATTGAAGAAATGAAATTTCGTATTACTTGTAGTATAGTATTGTTTTTAATGATCAGCAGTTCGTTGGTAGCTCAGCGAAGGAGCGCTTACGACAACAGCCCGTCCACTCCTACAAAAACAACTAATACAAAGACTGCAGATACCAAAAAAGGAGACGCTAAAAGCAAAACTACTCCTGCTCAGTCTGGAGAAAGTGGAGAATACAACAGGGCTCCGGACCTTCCTATTGAAGTTGTAGAAGATCAGGGTGAGGGTGGATTATACGGTACGTCTAAGCAATCCATGAGAAAAGACAATATTCTTGAAGACGATCATACGGATAGCGCTGCTACTCCATTAGCCTATACACAATTATATGCTGCAGATGCCATGTACAGGGTAAGGGTTTGGCGTACAATAGATGCAAGGACACAAAAAAACGCGCGCTACTTTTACAATAAATCGATTGATGGTGACGATGATAAACGACTCATCAATATTCTGTTACGTGCTATTAAAGATGATAGTGTACAGGCCTTCAGTAACGTAGATGACCGTTTTACCACACCTATTAGCTTTGACGAAGCTGTTGCCGGATTTGGCGGCGGCGTGGACACCGTAGCTAAATACGATATGGAAGGTAATATAGCTGGCTACCAGGTGAGAGCGAGGGATGTCGCTCCTGATTCTATTTACAAATTCCGTTTAAAGGAAGAGTGGATATTTAACAAACCGATGGCAAAACTTACGTAAGAATTCTGGGTATTGCCCCCTTAGCCAGCTACACAAGTTCTGACGGTTATACGATGGAAAACAGCGAACATGCCGTTTTTTGGGTTTATTACCCTGACCTGCGTAAAGCCTTGGTACGTAATAATATTACTAATCCACTTAACATATCAGGTTACGTAACCTGGGAAGAAGTTTTTGAAAACAGGCTTTTTGAAAGCACTATCCAGAAATCGTCGCTGGATGCTGAGAATGGGTTTAGCAATACTCCTTTAAAAGCAGACCAGGCAGAAATCATCCAGAAACAACTTAATAACTTAAGCTCAAAAAATTGGGCTAAGTAAGATTGTGTGACCCTAATCTCGTTCCTTATGACCATCTCTCTAAAAAAAATCGTAATAGTTTCAGCAATAATTGTCAGCTCTTTAAGCGCTTTTTCGCAGAAATTTAGCCCACAAAAGAATAGTATCGGTGTTAATTTCGGAGCTCTTGGTTATTCAGGCCGCTTTGCAGTTGATGCATCTTTTGCCAGTCACACATCACTATATACATCAATTGTATACCGACATAAAGTTTGGGATAAACTATTTTTACGTGCTGAGGCGTTTGGCGGCCGTATGAGAGCTGATAATTCCAATGTAGCATCACAGGCTTATAAGCCTAATGGTCAGTTTCAAACAGAAATGGCTGAACTTACGGTTAAAGGAGAGTACGATTTTATTGATTTGCAAAGTCATAAGGTAACGCCTTTTGTTAACCTGGGTGTCGGGGCTTACACTTTGTTTAATTACTCCTCTACCATGGCTACCAAAGAGAGCAGTGATAAAATAGGATTTGTAATGCCTGTTGGCGGCGGTGTGAAATACAAGGTAAGTAGTCGTGTAAAATTATTGGCCGAGGGTAATGCGAGGTTATTCTCTAAAAACCTGGATGGTCGTACCGGCAGCGGCATTAATAATCCCAATATATATTATAGCTTTGGTTTTGGTGTTATTTATGAACTGGCTCCTTCCAATGTATTGTGGTAGAGTTTTAACTGGGTTCTAGCTCAAAAATGGTTATTTCGGGTCGTACATTAAATCGTACCTGCCATTTATACCCTAATGCTCGGTTAATATACAAGGTTCTGCCATCTTCAAGTTGAATCTCTCCCGCCGTATATTTTTTATTATTTACAGGAACAATGGGCGCTTTTAAAAACGGAGGTTTTACCTGCCCGCCATGTGTATGTCCTGACAATATCCATCCCTTGTAATTGTTCCAAATGTCTTCATCACAGGTATCAGGATTATGACTAAGCACAACAGTTGCAGCACCAGGAATGTAATGTGCCATAGCAATCTCAGGCTGGTAATTGGTGCCCCACAAATCATCGATCCCGATAATCTTTAATCCTTCTATTGTTACAGCGTTATTTCTTAAAATGGTAATGCCTGCTTCTGTCGCCAACCGCGTTACCCTGTCACCCACTTCTTGCTGCGACCAGCCTTTGCCGTAATCATGATTACCCAGGATGCCAACAGTCCCCAGCTTTCCCTTCACTTTATGACTGAGCACATCCTGTAATTCATCAAACTCCAACCCGTCATTTTCGGTAATAAAATCCCCCGTGTAAACAACAATATCCGGCTGATAGGCCTGCGCTTCCTTTAGTGATTGAATCAGGTAAGCTTTATCTACCCTACCCACATGCATGTCGCTTATTTGCATGAGTATTTTACCATGCAGTGAAGCAGGCAGATTTTGTACCGGCATTTTATTTCTAACAAACTCTAATCTAAAGGGCTCTACCTGCCAGGCATATAAGCCCGTTAATGCCGAGGCACCACCCAGGCAGGCCAGTATTTTTGTAAATTTTCGACGGTTCATAGGTGTATAACTATTTACTTTCTCTTTCTACCTGGAAATACCCGATCTAGCAACGAGTCTAAAACTGGCTTAATATCAGGTGAAGGCTTTAAGAAAAAGATTCCAGTAGCAAATAATATCAGTACAAAAATAGATCGCGCGAATAAACCTGTCCACCCACCCAGCTTATCAAATAATAACCAGGCAATAATATACACGCCAAGCCCCAGCAATATCGTATAAAGTGACTTCATCGTAAAGGGAAACAATCTGAACTTTTTCCAGAGAAACACAACTCTAACCATATTATAAATAGAAAAAGAAATAAGGTTTGCCAACGAGGGACCGATAATATCCAACCGCTTTGTAAGCAGGTAATTGAGAGGAAGCATAAGAACAAGCAACACTAAACCACTTAGTAATTCAAACCGCCAATAATTGGATGTACCAATAATTTGCGCATTAACACCAGTTCCCATATCAACAAGGCGTGTAAGACCCAGAATAACAAATGCATTAAAGCCTAGCAGGTAGTCAGCTTTTAGCTTAAAAGTAATAACAGCATTTTGGTAATTTAATGTGATTAATATAAGTATGAGTACCGCAAAAATTAGCTGGTTAATTGAAGACCGGTGATAAATATTTTGGATAGATTGCATGTTTTTATCTTTCCATGCCCGCGCAAGATGAGGAATGGTAGCAGCGATAATACCTCGCTGGGGAGCCTGGATAAGGCTCGTAAGTGTATATGCCAGGGTAAAAATACCCACCTTCGCCATCCCATCATCAAGCGTAGCACCTATAACAAAGGAATCAAAAACGGTAGATAAAGTTACAATAACGCTGGTGCCATACATAAAGAAACAAAATCGAGTAATCTTCTTCAGAAATTTTTTTGTTACGCGGCTCACCCGAAAAGTAAAATGAGCCTTTTTAGTAAGAACAAGGTAGCCCAAAAGCGTTGCGGCTATGCCCAGGTAAGTAAAAGCGTATAACTTAATAAATAAGTCAAAATCGGGAATAATATTGAAAAAAACAGAACAATGATGATGGTCACTAATAATCGCCACTCTACCTCTTTTAAAAAAGAGGTAAAAACCGATTTATGTAAATTCCAGGCAAAAGCCTCCAGTATGTTGAATAAAGTGAGGCCCAAACCCATTGGGAACACCCAATAATAATAAGTCACAAACAGGGGAGAGTTTTCGCTGTATTTCTTAAATACAAGGTCCTGAAAAGCAACACCAAGGATAGTTACAGCAGCAAAGCCAACCAGGCTAACCACAAGTGCCCAGGCCAGCATGTCATTTTTGCTAGGTTTTAAATTATCATTATAATAAGGGTAGAACTTATATATAAACGATGGCATTGCAAGGGTAGACAACGAAGCCATTAAAGCAGCAACATCTATAAAGATTTTGGTGAGCCCAAATTCTGTACTTGAGAATAAACCTTCTTTTGCAAAAAGAATGTATTTAGTAGACCAACTGAAAAGCCAAAATAAACAACCAATGATGAAACAATACTTTGCCGCCTGATTTTTGAACTCATTGTAAAGTTGCCGGTTTACGTTTTAAATGACCTTTAGGTCAATCTCCAAACTTAAAACATTTTAAGTTGCAAACTAAAAAGCATCCCTTAAAATCATATTTCTTTAACGGTTATATAAAAATCCGGGATCACGTTTATTTTACCTCCTGCTTCTTTAAGGCTTACTTTTTGAAAGGACTCTGAAGGATGCAGCCAACGTCCATTGGTTAGTAAAACAGGCATATTAAAACCCTTTACGGTATTTGCCCATTTGTATAATAAGGCGTCTCCCTCTACCTTATATTCCAGCTGGGGGATCTGGGTAGTACGCAGGTATTGATCAAAGATCTTACTCAGATCTTTTTTACTTTTCTGAATCATGTAGCGCTCCACCTGCTGTGTTGTTACTGTCTGGTGATAAAAATCTTTGTTCAGTCCGCGTAGTATATTTTTAAACAATGCATCGTTGTCAATCACCTGCCGGATGGTGTGTAATATTGCCTCCCTTATAATACATGTCCCCGCTACCCTCCTCGTTCACTCCATAAACGCCAATGATGGGTATATCGTTGGCTATATTTTTACGGGTTCCGATCACATATTCGCTTCCGGCTTTCTTTCCAAATTGGCATTCCGTAAACATCGTTTCGCTATAATTAGTAAAGCTTTCATGTATCCACATGTCGGCAATATCCTTCGAAGAAATATTATTGGCAAACCATTCATGCCCGCTTTCATGAATAATAATAAAATCAAATTTCAATCCCCAGCCGCTTCCGCTTAAATCCTTTCCCAGGTACCCCATACCATACTTATTACCATAAGCCACAGCACTCTGGTGTTCCATGCCCAAATGAGGAGCATCTACCAGCTTGTAGCTGTCTTCATAAAAAGGATAAGGCCCCATCCAGCTCTCAAAACAGGTGACCATAGGTTTTACCACTTCAAAATGCTTTTTAGCTTTTTCCAGGTTGTAATCTAATACCCAGTAGTCCAGGTCGAGTACGCCCTTTTCCCCCTTCATTTGGTCTTTGAAATTGACATACCTACCTATGTAAGGAATGATATTATAATTGTTAATAGGATTCTTCACTGCCCAGGTCCAGGTAGCCGTACCATCGCCATTTTTTCTCACCTGCCAGGCGGCCATTACCAACCGCCACTAGTGTATCGGGTACCGTTATGGCTAAAGAAGCACCTTTATCTGGTTCATCTCCCTGGTAATCTTTACAAGGATACCAAACACTGGCGCCCAGGCCCTGGCAAGCCACGCTGATCCAGTCACGGCCCTTTTCATCGTTGCGCCAGATCCAACCTCCGTCCCAGGGCGCATTCTTTGCGGCCTTAGGCGTTCCATGAAAATAGACGGTAATTTCCTGTGGACCAGGCTTTATCTTGTATTTAACTCCAGGTTTTCTGAACTCGACCCAATAAACGTTTCCTTCCCGTTTTTTCAACAATTGTTTTCCGTTAAACACAACGCTGTCAATCAACATAGGCTCCTGCAAATCAATTTGCATCGATTTTGCGCCCGAGTCGTAGAACGTAATCTTATTTTCCCCCTTGATGGTCTTTAACACAAAATCGGGTTTTACTGAAATATCATAACGTAATACATCCCATCCTATCCTTCCCACACCATTGCTGCCTCGCAGCGTATCCTGCCTGGCGAATACTTTTTTAGAAATGCCAAGCTGTGCCTGTGACGGTAACACAGATATGGTCATAAAAAATAAAACAACTATTTTGGAAAAGTTTTTAAACATATACCCCTGATTGAATTGTAAATTTAACCGTTCAACATTAAATCTGTTTTATAAATTGATAAACGGTCGTGTATATTATTCAGCTGATTTATGGCGTGCCCGCAGGCGGGCCTCACATGTGCTTTGGGTAGCTGCCTGCATCGTACTCTTTATCAGCTCCTGCTCCACCAAAAACAGGTCCGGCAAAAAAATCTTTCATTATAACGAGTACACGGGCATCGCATCTCTTGATCCTGCTTTTGCCAAAAACCAGTCTACCATGTGGCCGGCCCACCAGCTATTTAACACACTGGTAGAAATTGATGATAGCCTTAATATCAGCCCCTCCATTGCCACAAGATGGGAGATCTCTGACGATAAAAGAGTGTACACCTTTTATTTACGGCAGGATGTATTGTTTCATAATGATGCCTGCTTTCCTCAAAGCAAAGGGCGGCGGCTGATTGCATCAGATGTAGTGTTTAGCCTCAACCGCATCATCGACCCGTCCACAGCCAGTCCAGGCGCGTGGATCTTTAACGGCAAAGCCGACAGTATTCAACCCTTTACGGCCCTCAACGATACGGTATTCCAGCTAAAGCTTTTACAGCCTTACCAACCGATCCTTGGCATTTTATCTATGCAGTATTGCTCTATTGTGGCTCCGGAAGCAGTCCGGTTATACGGCAAGGATTTTCGCCAACACCCGGTAGGTAGCGGACCTTTTAAATTTGTGAAATGGGAAGAGGGTCAGGCCTTGATCTTTGGAAAAAACGAGCACTACTTTGAAGAAGACAGTACCGGTAACCGTTTACCTTATCTCGACGGCATTAAAATAAGCTTTAAAGATAGCCGTGCCACAGAATTCCTTTTATTTCGTCAGGGCCAGCTAGACTTTATCAATGAGCTCGACCCCAGTTTCAAAGACGAAGTGCTTACCAAAAAGGAACGCTTCGCGATATATGGAAAAATAAAATCGAACTGCAAACCCAGCCTTATTTAAACATAGAATACCTTGGAATTTTAGTAGATAGCAGCAGCCCCATTGTCAAAAACTCAGCGCTCCGGCTGAGAAAGATCCGGCAGGCCATTAACTACGGTTTTGACCGGCGTAAGATGATCCTTTATTTAAGAAATTCTTTAGGCACTCCTGCTGAAAGCGGTTTTGTACCGATGGGCCTCCCGTCATTCAACGATTCGCTGGTGAAAGGCTACACCTATGACCCGAACAAGGCTGCTCAGTTATTACAGGAAGCCGGGTTCCCGGGAGGAAAAGGTTTAAAGCCGGTTAAGCTGTTAACTATTTCTATTTATGCCGATTTTGGCAATTTTATAGCCCGGCAACTGGAGGAAATAGGCATACCGGTACAAGTAGAAGTAGTACAAAAATCATTGCTATTCGAAATGACCTCAGGCTCCAAAGCAGCCTTCTTCAGAGGTGGATGGATTGCCGATTACCCGGATGCGGAAAACTATCTCTCTGTTTTTTATTCAAAAAACCCGGCACCACCCAATTATACCCGGTACAAGAACCCGGTTTTTGACAAAGTATTTGAACAGGCAATAAAAGAAACGAATGATTCGATCAGGTACACGTTATACCGGCAGGCAGATCAGATAGTTATTAACGACGCCCCTGTAGTACCACTGTGGTACGATAAAGTGATACACCTGGTACAAAAAAATGTGTCGGGCTTTCCTCCCAACGCCTTAAATCTTTTAGAGCTCAGACGAACGCAAATAAATTAAAGTACTATTATGTATTGCATTGATTTGACAACCGCCATACTATTAAAAGCTTTCGTAAGTGAATCAGTATCTTCCCTTGTTGGCTGGGTGGGTACCGGGTTCTACCTGCTTGCGTATTTGCTGGTAAGTTTCAATAAAGTAAAGGCTAATAAACCTGCTTATCATGTGTTGAATATACTGGGCGCGCTGGGTTTGATTATTCATGCGGTTTATATGAATGATGGCCCCAATTTAATATGCAATCTAGCATGGCTTTCCATAGCTGTCATTGCGATTATAGCGATCTTTTTAGAAAAGCTAAACAAAATTAAGTAAGGCTATAGCCTGCTTTTTATAACGCTTGAGTCCTGCTTCGTATTCCTTTTCTTGTTTTACCAAACTCAGATAATAATAGGCGCCGTCTACTAATACAAAAATAAGATCCGCTGTAACTGCCGGGTTAGCAACCTGAAGCAACCCTTCTTTTTTACAGGCCCTAATATACTGTTCCATGTTTTTACGAAGCGTTTCTAGCAATTGTCTGTAACGACCCGCTATAGTTTCGTCGCGTAAAGCTAATGCATAGCAACTATAAGAAACGCTATCATCAAACAGAACATTCCATTTCTTTGAAAAAACGTTATCAATAATTTTAAGCAATATAGTCTTTGGCGTACTATTGGCGGAAACGGGCACATTAAATATTTCCAGGTATCGATCCAGTATAAATTCAATAAGCCCATAAACAAGCTGCTCCCGGCTTTTGAAATAATGTATGATCAAACTGGGGTTCATACCCGCCCGTTCTGCCGTTTTGGCTAATGAAGCATTCTCCAGGCCTTCCTGTTTAGCTATCTGGTAAAACACTTCAATAATTTCTTTTTGTCGCGCGTCTTTTAAGCTTCGTCTTCCCATATTGGTTATATTAGAGCTGGTGTCAAAACCTGTAAATAATCAGCAAACAATATCGTTTTGCCAGAAGGTAACTAAAAATAAATATAGACATAATTCATCAATAAAAAACAGATAACACAAAATTAATATTAAATTAATTGAATGTTCATTCAATTAATTTTTTTACTATTGTATTGCCATATATTTTTGACGTACCGATACAGTGCATTCGATTTCCTTACGTGAAAACTATTTTTTGATTACAAAAGAAAACTGTTCTTTCTTTGAAAGTGCGCCCTAAGGCCCTTTAAATGTTTAAACCATAAAAATATGAGAGCTCTATTTTACACGCATTATCTGCCTGAACACAAAAGGAATACATACCACAGCTTTGCGGAAGCAGGAGCAAGGCTAACCAGCCAATGCAAACGTTTGCGCAACATTGAATTTTAATATAAATTGAATGTTCATTCAATTTATATTTGCATTAACAAACAGAGGTGTGTTATTTTCGAGTCTCGAACTACATCCTCCTGCTGCGCCAGTGTTTACCGGTTATGGTACTTTGTGAAATTGCTTACGACGCTGAATAAAAGAAGACTCACCATCATATCTATCGCTAAAATATTTTTTCAGTTTAAAAACAATTGCAATGAGTAAATTAAAACTATCTACTTTGCTGTTTTTTTTATTTGCGGTTACATCGGCTATTGCACAAACCAGGCCGGTAACAGGTACCGTAAAGGATGAAACAGGCGCTCCTATACCAGGTGCCACTATTTCCGTAAAGGGAACCAGTATAGCTGTGAAGGCCGACAGTACGGGCGTTTTTAATGTATCGGCAGATTCAAGAGATTTATTAACGGTTTCGGCAATTGGCTACTCTACCGAAGATTTTGAAACCGGTACATCAGGTGCTCTAAACATTATTCTTAAAAAAATGCGCAGGGGCTGGACGAAGTAGTGGTAGTGGGATACGGCACCCGTAAAAGAACAAATGTTGCAGGCGCTGTAGATCAGATTGCAGGGAAAAAGATTTCAGACCGTCCTGTTGCCAACGTGTTGCAAGGCCTACAAGGGCTGAGTGCCGGCCTTAATATCTCCTATGCCGGCGGTGCACCCGGTGCCACACCCAACATCAATATTCGGGGCATGGGATCTATCAACGGCGGCGGCGGCTCACCTTTGATTTTAATTGACGGGATAGCTTCTCAAATAGACGATATGTTAAGGTTAAATCCCACCGATATAGAATCAATCACTACATTAAGAGATGGTGGAACTGCCGCTATTTACGGCGCACGTGCCGCCTTCGGGGTTCTAATGATCGAAACAAAAAAGGAAAGCTTGGGGGACGCCAGACGATCTCGTACAATAACTACTTTGCGTTATCAAAACGTACGGTTATGCCTGACCCAATCACCGATCCTTATATTTATAAAAAACTACGACGGGTAGCTCTTGAAAACTCCCCTGGAACGACAACTCTTATGGAACCTTCTTTCCCTGGGAACAAGAATGGGCGAAGCAACGCTCAGAAGACCCTTCTATTGAGGACGTAAGACCCAACCCGGACGACCCAACACAGTGGGCCTACATGGGAAGTAATAATTTTAACGACTACTTTTTTAGCAAGAGCAATTTCTCGCATTATCAAAATCTTGCCTTCAGCGGATCTTCTACAGGAAAAATGCCTATTACTTACCTCCTGTCTGCTGACTATACAAAAGAAAATGGTCTGATCAAAATAACAAAGAATGATTGGACAAGAAGTGGATTTAGAGGGAATATTGGTATAAGTCCTTTGTCATGGTTAAAAATCGAAGACAACATGACCATCTACCAATTGAAAAAGATTTACCCACTTATAATGTAACTGACGTTTATTACACCCAACCCGTTAACGTAGTTAAAAATCCGGATGGCACCTGGGCCAACAACAGCGCGGGTCTATTAGCCGCCGGATTGGTTGACGGAGGCAGAAACCTGGAAACCCGCTTCGGATTTAACAACATTCTCAGAGGTGTCCTTAATTTCTTTGATAAAAGCCTTGTTATTACAGGATCGATGAGCAATAAGCGCGAACTCTGGAAGGGCAACTATTCCAGCCTTCCATTTCAGGTTGGATACGGCCCTAATGACGTTCGACTGGTCAATTCACCGGGGTCTATTTCTGCGGTAAATGGAACTGTTGTGCAAGACATTTATGACCTATTTGCTAACTACAATAAAAAAATAGGAGAACACAGTTTTGGACTAACTGCCGGCTACAACCAGGAATATTATCAATGGGACCCTACTTCAGCAAGCCGCAACCAGCTTATCTCAAGAGACCTGCCTTATATCTCGTTAACAGTTGACAATACTTCTGCATCAATTTCTCAATCTGGCTTTGGCAGCTCTTATTATGACTATGCAATCCGAAGCTATTTTGGTCGTCTAAACTATTCTTTTAAAGATCGCTATATACTTGACTTTATTGGCCGCAGAGATGGATCATCCAGATTCCCCTCTAATAACAGATGGGCGTTTACTCCGGGAGTTTCAGGTGCCTGGGTTGTCAACAAAGAAAATTTCTGGAATGGTCTAAATAATGCAATTTCCAATTTCAAATTACGTGCATCTTACGCTAAGCAAGGTAATCAGTCTGTGTCCTATTATGGTTATCTTCAGAATCTGCCAATCGGAACTTCCGGTTATCTTATAGGTGGTAACCGCCTACCCGTTACAGCGGCTCCCAACCTCTCTGTTGATCCCAACAATTATACATGGGAAAGCGTTACTTCAAACAACTTTGGAACAGACATAGGACTGCTTAAGAATCATTTAAACATCACCTTTGATTATTACATAAGAAAAACTACAGGTATGTTGGGACCTGCAAAAGTTTTACCAGCGGTTTTAGGCAGCAACGCACCCCAACAAAATGCTGCTGATATGTCAACAAACGGTTGGGAATTAACTGTTGGATATAATAACAGCTTTATAATTGCCAACAAACCATTCACGTATAATTTGAAAGCTCAATTATGGGATAGTAAGAGTAAAATTACTAAATACGATAATCCTCTTGGCCTGTTCTCTGCTTCATGGAGACAAGGACAAACAGTTGGAGAAATTTGGGGGCTGGAAAGCGATGGATTTTTTAAAGACGAGGAAGATATTAAAAGCTTAGATCAATCGGCAATAATTCCATGGGGAGCCCTCGAAATCATGCCTGGCTGGCCTAAATATATAGATCAGGATGGTGACAAAAATAATACAAGGTCTTAGCGACAAAGATCCAAAAGACTTACGTGTAATTGGTAACAGTCAGGCCAGGTATCGGTATTCCTTTAACATTGATATGTCATGGAATAATATCGACCTATCCGTGTTTCTACAAGGCGTAGGCAAAATGGATTACTATCCTCAACATTATCTATTCTGGGGTTTGTATCAGCAACCCTATGCTAACATGTATCCCTGGTTACTTGATTTCTACCGTCCTGAAGCAGCCTCTGCAGAAGAGAGAGCCGGCTTCCTAAAGCATATATTGACGCAGGGCTCGCCGATGCGAATTTGAATTCTTACTACCCGGTACTACAATCGTGGCTGGCTGACAACAATTACCATGAAGGAGGAAAGGACTACGGGCTGGATCTCGCACAAACAAAATATTTGCTGAATGCAGCGTACTTACGGGTTAAAAATATAACTGTAGGATATACTCTTCCCCACCAGTTAACGAAGAAAGTTGGAATTGACCGTCTGAGATTATTCTTTACCGGTGATAACATCACTGAATTTTCTAAAATCAAAAAGTATCTAGACCCTGAATCGATAATTGACGGGTATGGATGGGCTTATCCATACCAAAGAAAATATTCTTTGGGCCTAAATGTTACGTTTTAAATTCTATCGTGCAAATTTTAAAGCAAAAGAAATGAGAAACTACATATACATATGTCTATCGCTTATAGCAATGACTTCATGCAAAAAGGAATTTCTGGACCGATATCCACAAACAGCCATCTCTCCCCAATTATATTTTAAAACAGAAAGTGACTTAAACCTGTATGTGAATGGGATGCTGAGCAAGAGAGGAACCAGCATTTACGTAAACAGTGACGAGCAATCAACAGACGACTACGCTACTACCGGGAACGTAAGGATGAAAAATATGCTCTCGGGAAATATATCGCCAGACAATACGCCAAGCTTTTGGGGATGGTCTACCTTGAGGAATATCAACTACTTTTTAGATAATTACTCCTCCGCAAATGCCTCGGCTGATATAAAAAATCATTACGCAGGTTTAGCCAGATACTACAGGGCATTGTTTTATATGGACAAAGTAAAAGTATACTCTAACGTTCCCTGGTACAGCCATGCAATTGAAGCTTCAGATTCCGCAAGCCTGTATAAAGCAAGCGACCCAAGAACACTTATAATAGATAGCATTTTCAAGGACCTTGATTTTGCTGCAAATAACGTAAAAGAGAGCGTACCAACAGGAACACCCGGACTTTGGGCCGTGAAAACCATGTACGCACGTTTGGCACTGCATGAAGGTACATACAGAAAGTATCATTCGGAGCTAAGCTTGCAAAGCACCGCCACCCGCTTTCTGGATCTTGCTAAAAGTCAGGCGAATGATATCATAGCTTCAGGAAAATTTTCATTGACGCCTAATTATGGAGACCTATTTGTAAGTCAGGATCTGAATGCCAACAAGGAAGTCATTCTCAATACAATTTATGATGTAGCAAAACAAAGCGGCTCAGATATCAACAGTGTAGTATCTGCCAACTATGAGCAATCGCCATCAAGAGACTTGGTGCAGGAATATCTGATGGCTGACGGATCTAGATTTACAAGCATCCCCAATTATCAGCAAACGTTATATGTTGATGAGTTCAAGAACCGCGATCCAAGAATATATGTTGCCTTTATGGCTCCCGGATTTGTAAGACTCCCGGCTACGACGCCTCTTGTGCCTCTGCTGAGTGCCGGATTTACAGGGTATTATCAAAAGAAAGGTTATCAAAACAGTGTGGATCCTAATATCAGGGGAGGTGCTGACGTTCCTGAATTACGATATGCAGAAGTATTGCTTACCTATGCAGAAGCGAGCGCAGAGTTAGGCACCCTTACCCAGGCAGATATAGACAAGTCCGTGAGTTTATTAAGAACAAGAGCGGGTATACCTACTCTTAGTATGGCTACCGCAAATGCAAACCCTGATCCTGTTTTAGCGAATAAATTCCCAGATGTAACTGGCGCAAATAAAGGAGTAATCCTGGAGATAAGAAGAGAGAAAAGAGTTGAATTTGCTTTTGAAGGTCGCCGGTATGATGATTTGATGCGCTGGAACGGAGGCAAGGTGTTTGAGCAATATCCTAAGGGCATGTATTTCTCTGGATTGGGCCAGTATGACCTGACCGGTGATAATATTCCCGACATTATTCTGATCAGTAGAGCCGCTACTATTCCGCCAGTTGATCAAAGAATAAAAAACTCACTTGGAGTAACACTTGTATATTATAGAATAGGAACTTTTGGTCAATCGGGTAGCATTCCTTTGGAAAATGGAGAAACCGGCGGTGCTATTGTAACGGGAGTAGCTCCAAGAACATTTGTAGCACCCAAATACTATTACTTTCCGATACCAGTCTCTCAAACAACACAAAACCCCAAATTACAGCAGCCGTATGGGTGGGAGTAAAATAATGATATGTTAACCTTCTCTTGTGAAGGTTAACATGTTACTGTATGTTTCTTAAAACGTGAACACCGAGAGGCCTTTTCAATACTAAACAACAGATCAATCTTAGCACTCTTTAATTTTTATCACCTAAACACAACAACATGAAAAAGAACCTATCAATTATCGCATTGCTGATTTTCTCTCTTTCGCTCACCTCTTACATACCAGTATCCATATCGAACATGGATATAGCTATCAAAGGCAATGACGCAACCAGTTCAAAGGAAAGTAAGCTTACGGGCATTACAGTTCACCCTGCTCCCGCTCCTCCATCACCTTACACAAAATCGGTTTACTTTAAGTATAACAACCTAAATGTTGGTAATAAATTTAAAGTGGTAAGCGATGACGGGTGTCCCTTTTATACCGTAGTCAATGGCAGTCCGGTTACATATACAGCAGTTACATCCGCAGAAAACATCTTTGGTGTTTTTTTTAAAGCAGAGGCAGGTTGTAGTCAGGCAAGATCAATTACCGTATATTATAATGACAATGGCACCTGGGTATCGCAGGCCAATTTTATAATTAATTTATAAGATTACATTCGGGAGGCTCTGCTTTACTAGTCATTACAGATTCCACTTACCATTACCTTACCGAATAAAAAGAGGTTGTCCGGGATTTTTAGGACAACCTCTTTATTCCCAACCGGGTCTTATATCTTTAGAAGTGTATTACAATTATCAAAAAACAGCGCCATATGATCAAGGGTAGAAGAGATTTTTTAAAGAATGCAGCCGTACTTTCAGGAGCTGCCGGTTTAAATAACGTATTGCCATCGAGTATTAAAAGAGCCCTTTCCATTAACGCCCCAGAGGGCACTAGCTTTTACGATGCAGAACATATTGTTTTTCTGATGCAGGAGAACCGCTCCTTCGATCATATATTTGGTTGTATGAAAGGAGTACGTGGATTTAACGATCCCCGAATTAAAACCCTGCCCGACAAAAACAAAGCCTGGATACAAAAGGCAAAAAACGGCGATGCCCATGCACCTTTTCATATAGACATCAATAAAACCAAGGTAACCTGGCAGGAGGGCTTCCTCATTCCTGGCCAGACCAAAGCCGGGCAAGAAATAACGGCAAGTACGATCAATGGATACCGCAAAAAACAGAAATGTGCATGGGTTATTTCAATCGTGCAGATGTGCCTTTTTATTATGCAATGGCCGATGCTTTTACACTTTGCGATCACTATTTCTGCTCTTCGCTCACCGGCACAACACCCAACCGTTTATTTTTCTGGACGGGCACTATCAGGGAGCGTTTAACCGGCGACACCACTCCTGCCGTAAATAATTCTCAGGCAGAATCTCGCAATGGCGCTTATGTTGACTGGAGCAGTTTCCCGGAGTTACTGGAAGATAATGATATCAGCTGGAAGATCTACCAGAACGAGATTTGGACAGCAAAACTGGATGACCGAACAGATTACTGGCTGGGTAATTACGGCGATAATGCCATTGAATATGTGAAACGACATCGTGTACAACTGGCAGCCTACTTTCGCAAACACGGAAATGCAAGAGCGAAGCCTGCATTAGCAGCAGACGAAGTATTGGCACAATACAATCAGCTTAGCCAAAAGGAAAAGAATTTAATTGACAAGGCATTCTCTAATAATATGGAAGTGGAAGAATACCTACAGTTAAGATCCTACAGTTTTACTGATGATAAAGGCACCGAGCAAACGATAAATATACCTGCCGGTGATATTTTCCACCAGTTCAGGAAAGATGTAGACTCAGGTAACCTACCTACTGTTTCCTGGTTGGCGGCACCTCAAGCATTTTCTGACCATACCAGCTCTCCGCTATACGGCACCTGGTATGTTTCTGAAGCATTGAATATACTTACCAAAAATCCGGAGGTATGGAAGAAAACCATTTTTATTTTGAATTACGATGAGAACGATGGTTACTATGATCATCTTCCACCTTTTGTAGTGCCTAACCCAGGCGACCCAACAACCGGTAAAGTATCTGCAGGCATTGATATTGACTCCGACTTTGACAGGATGAAGAAATGGCCTATTGGTCTTGGCTACCGGGTACCGATGATTGTTGCTTCTCCCTGGAGCAGGGGTGGTTTTGTTAATTCTCAGATACATGATCACACATCTACATTAATGTTCCTGGAAAAATTCCTGCAAAAGAAAACCGGGAAAAATATTGTCTCCAACAATATCAGTAGCTGGCGCAGACATGTTTGTGGAGACCTTAGTTCTGTATTCAGGCCCTACAATGGCGAGCGTTATCCTTTGCCCGATTTTCTAAAGAAAACACAGGTAATTGACGGTATTCAGAATGCAAAAAACAAACCTGCGCAGGTGGTTCCGAAACCTTTATCGGAAGCTGCCATTCAGAGCATCAATAAGAACCAGTCATTTTCCGGGCAATCATCAAAGTGGATGGCAGAACAGGAAAAAGGCACCCGGCCTGCCTGTGCACTTCCCTACATACTCTACGCCGATTGCCATCTTGATAAAAACAAGAACACAGTTGAATTACAATTTAATGCAGGGGCTAATGAGCAGGGTATTGGCACCGCTTTCAATGTTTACACTCCTTCAACTTATAAAAAGGAAGCCGGTAGAAATTGGTTTTACACCGTAAAAGAAAAAGATGTGCTGACGGATAGCCTTGATCTGAACAGTTTTGATCGCCAAATCTACGATCTCTGTATACATGGTGCAAACGGCTTTTTCAGACATTACAAGGGCGATACGCAGGATCCGGCATTGAGTATCAACTGCAAATACGAAGAGAATAAGGGCTTGAGTGCCGCTATACCGGAAATGTAATATTGGAGATTTCAAACAGCAGCAGTACCGGGGTAACACTATCATTGACTGACAATGCTTATGGCAAAGGGCTTCAACAATATACTATTGGTGCTGGTGCTAACAAGTCGATAAAAATAGATCTGAAAAAAGCAGCGGATGGTACGACTTTACATTAGCAATAAATGGCAATAAGGTATTCAAAAAGCAATATGCCGGCCATGTAGAAACAGGACGTATATCTGTTACCGATCCTTTTATGGGCGGCTTATATAGTTAGCTTATTTCCGTTCATATTTCCAGTTTCGACCTTTTCCTTCGGCAATCCATTCTATGGCAGATGTGATGCGCTTATCGCGTGTTGCGTCTGTTTTGGCTTCGGTTATCCACTGTATATATTCTTTACGGTGCGAAGGCGCAAATTTTTCGAAGACGGCTTTCGCTGTCTTATTCTTTGCCAAAGCTTTGGCCAGTACTTCCGGAACCGCTGGTTCCGCCATTTTTTTGCCGGGGCACGTTTTAAAGTCACACCCGCATCCGCCAATGCAATGGCTTCTTTAACGGCGGCCAACAGATCCATATTTTTGGGAAGGTCCTTCACTGACTTAATATGGGCAATCCGGCCAAACTCAGAAGCCCGGTCTTCCACTTCTACCAGGTACGGCTGTAAAGTCTTTATCTGGGCACCCAGCCAAAAACCTAATGCGCAATGCTGTTTAAATGCCGCCAGGCTACATAGCATTTTCCCTTTGTAATCGAAGGAGGGAACGCCCCATTTAATAGATTCAGTGATATCAGGCGAAGCCTTATGTACGATGGCTCTGAAATGCTCCAATACTGGTTTTGCAAAATCAGCAGCCCTGGCTATGTAAGCGTCTACTTTGGGATCGAATGTTGGCATATGATGAAATTAAAATAGCAGGCCATGGCCTGCTATAAAATTAAGTTTAAAACTTATATTGTTAGTTACCGCTACCGAAAAGATTACCTACAGCACCTTCCAGCATGGGAAATTTTTCAACCACATAACTCTTAATGGCTTCGAGAGCTTTGGCGGCCTGCTCATCTGTCAGCCCTGCTTCTGCCTTTAACTTTTCTACTAATTCGTTCATTTTTAAATTTTATTTTGAATTTACAATAGGATATTTTGTTAAGCTGCTTTTACCAACCCCATCTTACTCTTGCTGAATTTACGCTCGGCGTAGTCTTTGGTAAGCGTAAAGGACTTTTCAGAAGAAGAAGGCAGTTCATACATGGCATCCGTAAGTATACTCTCACAAATGCTTCTCAGGCCCCTGGCCCCCAGTTTATATTCTACCGCTTTTTCAACCATGAAATCGTATACCTCTTTCTCCACCTTTAACTCAATACCTTCCAGTTCAAATAGCTTCTTATACTGCTTCATTAAAGCGTTCTTCGGCTCTGTAAGAATGTCCCTGAGCGTGTCTGCATCCAATGGCTCCAGGTGGGTTACTACAGGCAACCTTCCTAAAAGCTCGGGGATTAATCCAAAGGTTTTCAAATCCTGCGAATTGACGAACTTCAACAGGTTCTTTTTCATCTCCTCCTGTTGGGCCTTATCCACATTAAAACCGATCGTATTGGTTTGAATCCGGCGACCGATAATCCTATCTACTCCATCAAAAGCACCACCACAAATAAATAAGATATTGTGTGTATTTACCTTGATCAGCTTCTGATCAGGATGCTTGCGGCCTCCCTGTGGCGGAACCAAAACATCAGTCCCTTCCAGCAGTTTCAGCAGCCCCTGTTGTACCCCTTCACCACTTACATCGCGGGTAATGCTTGGATTATCGCTTTTACGGGCTACTTTATCGATCTCATCAATGTATACAATACCACGCTCAGCAGCCTCCACGTCATAATTACAAACCTGTAACAAACGGGTCAAAATACTCTCTACATCTTCACCTACATAACCGGCTTCAGTAAACACGGTTGCATCCACAATTGCAAAAGGCACATTCAACACTTTAGCAATACTTCGCGCCAGCAAAGTTTTACCCGTACCGGTTTCTCCAACCATTACGATATTGCTTTTTTCAATCTCCACTTCATTATGTGGATCGATATCTCTACCAGACCGTTGTTTTAACCTTTTAAAATGATTATAAACGGCAACTGCCAATACTTTCTTGGCATCGTCCTGGCCTATCACATATTCATCTAAAAAGTCTTGATTTCCATGGGCTTTTTCACGTTCAGCGAAAAACCCTGGGCCTGGGGATTTTCTTTAAGATGTAGTTCCTGGTCTATTATTTCCTGGGCATGTTCTACACAATTCTCGCAAATATGACCATCCTGTCCCGCAATAAGTATTTCTACCTCATCGCGGCTACGACCACAAAACGAACAGTGTAAAACAGAACCTGATATTTTTTCCTTCATATATAATCACAAAGTTAAAAAAACCACCTGTAACAAGTGGTTTTTTAAAAAGTATTACCTACTTAAAGTTTTGCTAACAAAATCGATTAATTATTTAAAATTCAATAGATTAATCTACGCAGAGTCTCAAGTAGTTGTTATAAAAGTTATAATTTTTCTACTATTTTGTCCGCGATACCGTATTTGATAGCTTCTTCAGCATCCATCCAGTAGTCGCGGTCGAAATCGCGCATGATCTCCTCTATGGTTTTACCGCAGTTGTCCGCGAGTATTTTCGCACCGATATGTTTTACACGCTGCGTCTGTTTAGCCTGTATTTCCAGGTCAGAGCTCACACCACGTATATAGCCGCCCAATGATGGCTGGTGGATCATTACTTCTCCATGAGGATAAATGTAACGGTTACCTTTCTCACCTCCGCTTAACAGGATACTTCCCATGGAAGCCGCCAGGCCCATACAAATGGTGTGCACCGGGCTGGTGATCATTTTCATAGTATCATATATTACCATTCCGCTGGTAACCACTCCACCCGGGCTGTTGATGTAGAAATTGATCGGCGTACCAGGCTTGTCTGCTTCCAGCAATAATAGCTTGGTCGTTACTTCGCGGGCGCTTTTATCATCTACCACACCCCACAAATACACGGCTCTTTTATCAAAGAACATCTGCTCCAGACGCTTATTCAACATCATCAAATCATCGCGCTTATCTTGTGGCTCTTTGGGCTCTTCTTCTTCACCCTCGTCATCGCTTACGATGGGACGCGCCCATTTATTGTTATATATATTTGAAAAGTTCATTGTATTACTTATTTCTTTTTGTTAACTAATAACACTTCATCGATCAAGCCGTATTCTTTTGCTTCGGGAGCAGTCATCCATTTATCACGTTCAAAATCTCTTTCAATTTGCTCAATAGGTTTGCCGGTATGGTCGTTCACGATTTCATACAGATCATTTTTAAGCTTGCGGATTTCGTTCACCGTAATTTCGATATCGCTGGCTTGTCCTCCGATAGCGCCACTTGGCTGATGCATCATAATACGGGAATGTTTCAGTGCTGCACGCTTGCCCTTGGTACCTGCCCCCAGTAACACACAGGCCATAGAAGCTGCCATTCCGATACAAATAGTTGCCACATCAGGCGATACGTACTGCATAGTATCATAAACACCTAATCCGGCATATACGCTGCCACCCGGGCTGTTGATATACATATTGATATCGCGCACACGGTCAGTACTGTCGAGAAACAATAGCTGGGCAGTGATAATGTTGGCCACTTCGTCGGTAACAGGATAGCCCAAAAATATGATACGATCCATCATGAGCCGGCTATAAACATCCATAACCGCTACATTCATGGGACGCTCCTCTATTATATTAGGCGTAAGTGCTGTAACCAAATGATTACCGTAGCTATGCAGGGTATTACTTGAAATGCCCTTATGCTTTACGGCGTATTTTTCAAATTCTGAATTAAAGGTCATAAGTCTCTAAAATTGATTATTAGTAAACGTACATAAAATTTTTCATTCGGTTTAAACCCTAATAATGAAAAATGTACAAGTGGATGCGATCAAATATCTATCCACTTACAAAAACACAAAAAAACTGTGACATGTTGACTGAATGGCCGGTATTATATGGGCCAATTGGGCAGTTATCGTTCAGATCAGGCTAAATTGAAGGCAGCATAATTTGCAGGTTGCCAGGTTGGATAACTGCTGTTATTTTATCTACTTTCCCGATGTATTCACCATCTACCTGGAAATGCGCCCGGTGTTTGGCCAGTATGTCCACAGACCTGGTTTGATGAATCTCGATATTCTTATTGTCGAAACCCAGGAGAGCATGATCTTTACAAATCCCCAAAATGTAAGGCGTTTTACTACCACAATTTCGAATAAGCCGTCATCAATTTCGCCATCCGGGTTAATAACAGCACCGGTACCATACTTGCCTGCATTGGCAATAACGACCATAATGGCTTTGTGGCAAAAGCTTTTTCCTCTTTTTTATGGTCACTTCTAATATCTGCCTCCGCACTATTGTTTTCCAGGCTACTTTAAAATAACCGATTTTCCCCGGGTATCACCATCTTCAAAATTTTTGATCAGCTGCGCGTTAATACCAACATCGCTTAAATGCAGGCAAAGGTGCTTATTATTCAAAAGAATGGTATCCATACTTGTTTGCCTGCCACTTTCAATTATTTGCAGGGCTTCTTCAAGCTTTGCAGGTATCATCAGCTCTTTGGCCATTCCATTGGCAGAGCCGGCAGGCACAATACCCAGGATTATATCTGTACCCTTTATAGATTTTGCAACCAGCGAAATTGTACCGTCGCCGCCAACCGCAACTACTTTAGTTGCTTTGGCACTTTTTATGTACTGATCAAGCGAATCGCAATCAACGGGATCAGGAAGATAGTAAAAATCCAATGTTACGTCTTTCTCTTTGAAATAGGATTCAATATCTGTCTGCCAGTCGTTATTGTTTTCGCCCGAGCTTTCATTTACTACAAATAAAATTTTGTCCTGCATAAAATATACTACGTGTTTAAAGAAGCCATTCATAAAAAATTACACCTCATCAAAAAGCCTCATTTGAAGGTTTACGAAGGTTTTGGCAACAGCACTCACTGCACATTGATGGGCCATGCATTAACACAGTCTGCATCACCCAGGGAAATCTACAAAAACGGCTTTTTCCACAATACCCTTGCATTGCTCAAAACATTTATGATAAAAACAATGCCAGATGCATTGATCGAGGTAAAATGGCAAGGAAAGATAGTTGAAACCAATGCGGCAGCGGATGGATTTTTTATTGTTGATTTGCCCAACGAACAGCCGCTGGAGCCCGGCAAATACAAGGTAGAAGTGGCACTAAAAGGTAACGCTGACCAGCAATTGTTGAACACCGCGATTTCCCATATCATAATACCCCAAACCAATCAGTTCGCTTTTATTTCAGACATCGATGATACTTTCTTAATATCCCATTCGAGTCTATTTTAAAGCGCCTGAAATTGCTACTGACCCGTAATGCACATAGTCGTAAACCCTTTGACGGGGTAGTGAAACACTACCAGGCTTTGCAATTGGCCCAAACAACTTATGACAAGCCCAATCCATTCTTTTACGTAAGCAGCAGTGAATGGAATTTATACGATTTTATCAGAAAGTTTATTGAAAAGAATGCTATGCCTGATGGGATTTGCCTTTTGAATCAAATACAGAACCTCTCCAATGTGTTCAAAAGCGGACAGAAAAATCACGCGAGTAAATTTGCGCGTATCGTAAGAATTTTGGAAGCTTATCCCACCCAACGTTTTGTTTTACTGGGAGATGATTCTCAACACGACCCTTACATATATAGCTCGCTGGTAAAAAATTTCCCGGAGCTTATTTCCTGTGTTTATATAAGATGTGTGGGCAGGCGGCGAAAGCAGGCGGTAATGGTTGAGTTGGATCAGGTCTCGGGCAGAGATCCCTGTTTGTTACTTTTTAGATAGTAGCGAGGCGCTAAAACATTCTGAAAGCATTGGGCTGACTCCATAAAAAAGGCGCTTAAAAAGCGCCTTAGAATTAATATATTAAACCTCCATTAACGGTGAGCGTGTTGATGCTCGTTTACCATTTTAGAGAAGTCTTCAGCACTGATTTGCTGTGCAACAGGTTTGATCTGTGTTTCAGCCCACTCAAATACTTTCTGAGACTGGATACGGTTGTAAGCATCTTCTACATACTTACGATCCTTCATCATCCTGTCTATATAATCATTCACCCATGGCTGTTCTGTATCGTTCGGCATCATGCCACCCATATAGCTGAACAACTGTGCCTGGGCGAAAGCTTTTAATTCATCCTGTTTTACCTCGATCTTCTGGTCTCTCATAATTTTTTCAGAGATCAGCGTCCATTTTAACTGGTTCAGGAAAGTAGGCATTTCCTGGTCGATCTGCTCTTCAGTTTTAGCAGGTTGACCTTCCTGCTCCTGCGCATTCTGTGTGATCAGCCATTTACGTAGAAATGGTTCAGGGAATGAAATAGTTGTATTCTCTACCAGTTTATGGAAGATCTGGTCCTGGATCTGGTTACGGCTTTGAGAAGCCCAGTAATTGAAAGCCTGATCTTTTACAGCCGCACGGAAATCTTCTTCAGTCTTTACATTACCATCCGGGAAAAGCTGATTGAAGAACTCCTCATTCAACTCTCTTTTTTCCAGTTCAGATACTTTAGTGATGTCTAGTTTGAAAGTTTTCTTTTTATCTGATTCGTTATCCTTGTTCAGGCCCAAATCAGAAGCGATAAATTCTAATTCTTTATCTTCAAAAGCATCAGCTAAAATAATATTGAAGCTATCGCCCGCTTTTTTACCGTTCAGTTCTTTTTGAACCGCTTCGGCAAAATAGCTTAACAGCAAAGAGTTATCTTTTTTAAGACCTCCTTCAACCACATTTCCGTCAGCATCTACCTCTTCAAATGTTACGTTTAAAACATTGTTGGCTCCGTCTACTGCTTCTTTATCTGTCATATTACCGTAGCGGTTCTGAAGTCTTTCAATTTCTTCATTCAGCATCTCATCAGTAATATCGATATTATAGCCGGTAATGTCAGCTTTTGCTAAATCAGCTAATTCAAACTCGGGTTTCAAACCGATTTCAAAATTAAAAGTATATTCTCCCGGATTGTTCAGATCAAATGCGGGCACTTCCATTTCCATAGGAAGCGGTTGCCCAAAAATCTCGGCTTTTTCTGTTTGCAGATGATTAATCAGTTCTTTATCAACAGACTTTAATATTTCGTCGGTAAATAAAGAAGGACCATACATTTTTTGATCAAACCAGCAGGAACCTTACCAGGTCTGAAACCTTGTATGCTTGCCTTTTTGCTGTATTCTTTTAGAGATTTTTCGAAAGAAGGGAAATAATCGGCCTTGTCAATTTTTACACTGATCTTTTCGTGTAACTGGCCTATTGATTCTTTAGTAATTGTAGCCATGATTGTGTTTAAAATTAAAAAGTTTAAAGTTCAAGGTTACTGACTTTAAACCTGCCCCTGCCCGTCCGGTCAGGCGGGCGTCCGATCAGGCGGGCTTTTAACCTAAAACATTAAACATTTATAAAGTCCGGATGAAGGGACTCGAACCCCCACACCTTGCGGCATCAGATCCTAAGTCTGACGTGTCTACCAATTTCACCACATCCGGAAAGAACAAAATCCCGATATTTCATCGGAAGGGCAGCAAAAGTACGGCTTTTATTTAATATTGCAATTTTTAATTCACAGCTTTAACGCGTAATGCTTCCGCAGCGGTTATAAAGCAAAATATGCCTTGTAATGCAATTTGTTATCACAATTTATGACATGATTATTGCAGTGCAACTAACATCTTTCTTGCTTTGAAATTGTTATATTTCTATATATTACATTTATAAAGCCGCATACAGCGCATATTAGATAAGTTATATAAAGAACAGACGCAGCAGACAGACAATGAAGACTATAGAGCAAAAACCTAAATACAACTTAAACGAAGAGGAAGAAAAAAAGCTTATTGTGAGAGAGTATCGCTCCTTACTGCGGCTCCTTAAGGATAAGCTGAAACCGGGAGATAAAGACTTAATACGTCGTGCCTTTGAAATGGCGGCAGAAGCGCATAGCAGTATGCGCCGCAAAAGTGGCGAACCCTATATCTTACACCCCATTGCAGTAGCTAAAATTTGCGTAGAGGAAATTGGACTGGGGGTGCGCTCTACTATTTGTGCTCTTTTGCACGACACAGTGGAAGATACGGACGTCACACTACAGGATATTGAAAAAGAATTTGGCTCTGAGATTTCGCGCATTGTAGATGGGTTGACCAAGATCTCCAATGTTATTGACACCACTACATCTCAGCAGGCTGATAATTTCAAAAGATCTTGCTAACACTTACCGATGACCCCCGGGTTATTTTGATCAAGCTGGCCGATCGCCTCAACAATATGCGCACCATGGACAGCATGAAGCGCGAAAAGCAGCTAAAGATATCCTCCGAAACAGTTTACATTTTTGCACCGCTTGCCCACAGGATGGGCTTATATGGCATAAAAACCGAATTCGAGGATCTGGCGATGAAATACCTGGAACCGGATATTTATAAAGATATCGCCAGGAGATTGGCCGAATCAAGAAGAGAGCGCACCCGATACATAAATGAGTTTATCAAGCCGATCAGGGAAAAACTGGAAAAAAACCATTTTAATTTTGAGATTTACGGGCGCCCCAAAAACATTCACTCCATCTGGAATAAGATGAAGAAAAAGCAGGTTTCTTTTGAAGAAGTCTACGATCTTTTTGCCATCCGTATTATACTAGATAGCCCACAGGAAAAAGAAAAAGAGGAATGCTGGAAGGTTTACTCGTTGATCACAGATGAGTACACTCCTTCTATCGAGCGTTTACGCGATTGGGTGAGCAATCCAAAAGCCAATGGTTATGAGGCATTGCACACAACGGTAATGGGTCCCCGCGGTAAATGGGTTGAAGTGCAGATCCGCACCAAACGCATGAACGAAATAGCGGAAAAGGGCCTCGCGGCGCATTGGAAATACAAAGAAGGTACCGCCAGCGAAAACCGCTTTGACAAATGGTTCCAGCAAATAAGAGAGTCGCTTAATAACGAAGACCTGGACAGCGTTAATTTTCTGCAGGACTTTAAAACGAGCTTCCTGACCGAGGAAATTTATGTTTATACGCCGAAGGGGATATTAAAATGTTACCGGCAGGTAGCAGCGCACTTGATTTTGCTTTTGCTATTCACTCTGCCATTGGGGCCAAAACGATTGGCGCCAAAGTCAATCATAAATTGGTGCCTATCAGTCACAAACTTAGCAGCGGGGACCAGATTGAAATCATTACCAGTAACAAGCAAACACCTTCGGAAGACTGGTTAAAATTTGTAGTAACCGCAAAGGCTAAGAACAAGGTAAAAGAAGCCCTGAAGGAGGAGAAGAAGAAGGTGGCCGACGAAGGAAAATACACCCTGCAGCGGAAGTTTGAAGGGATGGGCGTTACTATGTACCAGGGTAATATTGAAACAATTGCCCAGTTTTATAAGCTTCAGTCTAACCTGGAATTATTTTACCAGATAGCTATAAAAAATATTGACTTAAGAGAACTAAGAGACTTTAAAGTACATGGCGACCGTTTAGAAGCGCCGCAGCCTGTCAGAATTACAGAAATAAAACATGAAACGCCTCATGCAACGCCGGCTCATAATCCCAAAGATGCTGAGTTAATTATTTTTGGAGAAAGCAGTGACAAAATCATGTACAACCTGGCTAATTGCTGTAAACCAATACCGGGTGATGACGTTTTTGGCTTTGTTACTACAGGAAAAGGCCTTACTATTCACAGAACCAACTGCCCCAACGCGGCTAAATTGATGGCCAACTACGGGCACCGCATTGTAAAAACCAAATGGGCTAAAAACAAAGAGATTTCGTTCCTTACAGGTGTTAGAATAATAGGTATTGACGATGTGGGTATGGTGAGTAAGATCACTAATCTTATTTCAGGAGATTTAAAGATCAATATTGCCGCACTCACTATTGAGGCAACCGAAGGAGTATTTGAGGGCAATATCAAAGTTTTCGTTCACGACAAGGAGGAATTGGATGTGTTGGTAAACAGGCTGCTGGAAGTGGGAGGAATAGAATCGGTTGAACGTTTTGATACGGAAGATTTACCAAAATAACAGGCGTTAGTTCAAAATATTCTACAATTACCTGCCGAGAAAGTATCATAGGCGTATGAATAGTGCTGATACAGGATCGGCGGCATTTTTATATATTTTTCAACAGTCCATTTGATTTTCTTTTTCGTAATCCGAACCCTTATTTTTGCACTTCAATTTTTAAAACCAAAAAATACAATAGATGGTAGATGTAATTTTAGGGCTACAGTGGGGTGATGAGGGGAAAGGTAAAATTGTGGATTATTTTGCTAAGGATTACGATGTTATAGCCCGTTTTCAGGGTGGCCCTAACGCTGGTCACACTTTATACAAGGATGGCAAGAAACTGGTGCTGCACCAGATACCATCAGGTATTTTTCACGAAGGAAAAATAAACATCATTGGTAATGGTGTTGTGTTAGATCCTATTACACTTAAAAAAGAATGCGAAAAGGTAGCAGAGTTTGGTATTGATCTTAAAAAGAACCTTTTCATTTCAGAACGTACCAATATCATTGTACCTACTCACAGGGCGCTGGATAAGGCTTCGGAGCAGGCAAAAGGTAAAAGCAAAATCGGTTCAACACTGAAAAAGGCATCGGCCCTGCTTACATGGATAAAACCGGCAGAAATGCTTTACGCGTAGGTGATTTACTGCAGGACAATTTCAAAGAATTGTACGAGCAGCTGCGTCAGAAGCACCAGGTAATGATCAATACATATCATTTTACCGAAGATATCAGTACCGATGAAAAAGAATTTTTCGAAGCAGTAGAGTTTTTGAAGGAACTGAATATCGTTAACGGTGAATATTTCCTGAACAAGCTTATAAAAGAAGGAAAAAAGTACTGGCCGAAGGCGCGCAGGGAAGTATGTTGGATATTGATTTTGGTACATTCCCATTTGTAACCTCTTCTAATACTATTTCAGCCGGCGTTTGCAGTGGTTTGGGTATCGCACCTCAGCACATAAAAGAGGTTATTGGTATTACCAAGGCTTATTGCACCCGTGTAGGTAGCGGCCCCTTCCCTACGGAGCTGGAAAATGCAGACGGGCAAAAACTGCGTGATGTAGGTAATGAATATGGCGCAACAACAGGCAGACCGCGCCGTTGCGGTTGGATTGACCTGGTAGCTTTAGACTTTGCCTGCATGATTAATGGTGTTACTAAAATTGTAATGACTAAAGCAGATGTACTGGACAGTTTTGAAGAATTGCAGGTTTGCACAGCTTACAGCAAAGGAGGCAAAGAATTAACGGAAATTCCTTTGCGCCTCGACTTGGATCACTATGTTCCCGTATTGGAGAAATTTGAAGGCTGGAATACCGATATCACCCAGATAAAAGACTTTGAGACACTTCCTGAAAAAGCAAAATCCTATATCGCTTTTATTAATAAATACCTGGGCGTAAACGTAGATTTTATATCGAACGGACCGGAAAGAGATCAACTGATCGTTGTATAATTTTTTTGGAAAAATTATTTTTAAAAATTTGGCTATTTAAAAACTTAGAATAAAATTTACAGTATAATTTATTAGATCATGGCGAAATCAAATAAATCCAAAGCAAGTGAAACGGATAAGGCTTACGATGAAGAAAAGCCTGTAAAAAAACTTCATCAAAATCGAAAAACGAAGAAGACTTTGACGAGGACGAAGACTTCCTTGACGAAGAAGCAACCCCTAAAAAGGAAAAGCTGCTAAAGGAGAGGATGACGATGATGATGTGGAAGACCAGGATGACGATTGGGAAAAGCCCGAAGAAAGCGAAGATTGGGACAAAGACTTTGACGAATTCGATCTTCCAAAATCAAAAGGTAAATCTGGCGGCGGCAAAAAATCTTTTGATGATGACGACGACTTTAAAGTTGACGATGAGTTCAAAGATTTGTTTGGCGGCGGTGGTAAGGACGATTTCGATGACGAAGATGATGATTATTAATAAACCTTTTATTTGATCAGCTCAATTGCACAGCAATTTTGTAGTAGAAGATATTAATGTTTTTAAACAAAAAGTGTTGAATTGGTTAAAACAGTTCAACACTTTTTGCTTTTTAGACAGCAGCCAATACCAGGGCGAGTACGACTTCGTGGTTGCGGCAGGTGCTAATGCCATGTTTCAATCTTCCGAAACCAATGCACTGGAAGGGTTCCGGGCATTTAACAACCAAAGTAAGCGATGGCTGTTTGGACATTTAGGATATGAGCTGAACACCTCCGAAAAAATCAGCCATTCCGAAAAAGAAGACGCCCTTCTCTTTCCCAACATATTTTTCTTCGAACCAGAGATTCTGATAACCTGTAAGGCCCATAGGCTTGCGATTGAAGCTAACGATCCTGCTGAGGTATTTACGACTATTAACAAGGCTTCTGTAGCGGTTGCAAAAGGCGAAGAAAAGCCACTTCCTCCTGTGCAAAGCAGGATGACGCGCGAAGCATATATTGCCACCATTGAGCAATTAAAAAAACATATACAACGTGGCGATTGTTATGAGATCAATTTTTGCCAGGAATTTTTTATTGACCAGGCAGATACAGATCCATTCTTTTTATTCGAAAAACTCAACCAGAAATCACCCAACCCTTTCTCTGCGCTATACCGGCTAGACGATAAATGGTTATTATGCGCCAGCCCGGAAAGATTTATCCGAAAAGAAAATGACCGCATTTTCAGTCAGCCAATAAAAGGCACGCTACGTCGAACAAATGCTACCGATCATTTAGAGGAAGAAAGACAATCGCTGGCTCAAAGTGAAAAAGATCGCGCGGAGAATGTGATGATCGTAGATCTGGTACGCAATGATCTTTCCCGTATCTGTGAAGAAGGTTCTGTGCAGGTAGACGAGCTTTTTGGCATCTATAGCTTTCCGCAGGTACACCAGATGATCTCTACTATCAGCGGAATAGTAAACAAGGGAACAAACTTTGCGGATATTATTAACGCCACTTTCCCCATGGGCTCCATGACCGGTGCACCTAAAATAAAGGTGATGCAGCTGATTGATCAATATGAAAAAAGCAGGCGGGGTATTTTTTCAGGAGCATTAGGCTATATACAACCAGGGGAGATTTCGACTTCAATGTAGTAATCAGAGTATTATGTATAATCAAACTACCCAATACCTTTCTTTTCAGGCTGGCGGAGGAATTACGATTTATAGCGATGCTGAAAAAGAGTGGGAAGAAAGCCTGCTTAAAGCACAGGCAATAAAAGACGTGCTAAACGGCTGATGTGTTAGCTTTGAGCCATTGCACAATATCATCAAATTTAGCTTCCCCGGTTGATACCTTTATAACAAAATCATATAGGTTTACCTCGTTGGCATTTACCTGTTGGGAATACTCCAGCAACAACGTTATTGCAGCCAGAACTCCGGTTCTTTTATTACCATCTACAAAAGGAAAAAGGATGGTTAACAATAATGCTCTCCATTATTGCAGCTGCCTTTTCAAAAGCCGAGGGATATAAATCCACGCCTCCAAAGGTCTGAAACCGTCGTGTTATGGCAGGCTCTAAAAGGCCTTTATCACGTAACCCTTTAGAACCACCATAGTCCATTATTGACAAATCATGCAATACTAGTATATCCTCAAGAGATATCATTGCGCAAGTTTTTGCAATACATTGCCGTATTGCTCTTTAACTTTATTATAATGCTGAGATAGATTTAACGGCTTTTGTTCTTCTTTTGATGATATTTTAGCCAGGTGTTCCAGCACTTCCCTCAGCGCATTTTCGTCTTCCAGCTTTGTAATTTCTTTTATCGCTGCCAATTGCATTTCCAGTACACTCATATCTTAATCATTTAGTACTCAAATTTACTAAATTATTTTTCTGCAACGTAAAACAGGTCCAGGCAGTCATTACCAGCTTCTGCAATAAAAAAGTCGCTCATTTTGATCTTGGCCACCATTTCATTATCACTGCTTAGCATCTTTTTACGGTTCCAGCGATTCAGCAAATCATAAGGCACCTGTAATACCCAACGGGGCAAATTGTGCTGAAGATTCAAAAAATCAAAGCGGGTGATCCTTTCCACTGCCTTTTTATTCGCATGATAATATTCCATCGCCGTATCATCACCATATACGCCCAGGGCTTTTACGCTGGCAAAATTCTTTAATAGCAGATCTCTTAATTCGGGGACCAGGTATTCCCTGATATGCCAGGGATTACGTGTGAGCGACATACTTTTATTAGGTGTAGTCACAATCAGCTTACCGCCGGGTTTTAATACACGGTGGATCTCTTTGGTAAATAGTTGATCGTTCTTTATATGCTCAATTACCTGAAAGGTGATCACAAAGTCAAAAGTATTATCCGGAATACCCTCAAAAGGAGGAATATTCATTTTCAGAAACTTGATATTGGAATACTTCTTTAATAGCGGAGCTACATTGTCATTTTCAAACTTATCAATAGTAACAAAACGGTTTACTTTGGAGGCAATTAGCTCAATCCCATAGCCACTTCCAGTGCCAATCTCCAATACATCTCCCGACACCAGTCTGGCTGCCTCATCATAAGCCAACAGTGATCTTTGGTAAACATAGTTATCTGATGCATCCAATTGCGACACTCTTTCCGCGGTTTGTATCAACTTCATTTCCTCAACTTTTTAATAAACGCCAAAATTAGCAGAATCAGGTCGATAACCGGCAGAACTCAGCCTGGTATTATCAATTCTTATCAGCCGCAATTATTCACATTAAACCGTTTTTTATTTTCAAACGGGTAAAATATTGCCGAATATGGCATTAATATTTTATTTTACACAAAACATTAAATTAATATATGAATAGAAAGGTTTTTGGCTGGCACAGTCCATCTTTAAATAAAGAAATGCCCATTGTCAGCTATGGCAATTATGGCTTTGCATTATTGCTGGTACCTACTGCTGCTGCAGATTACCTGGAATATGAGCGTTTTCAACTGATCGATTCACTGGCACCTTTCATTAACGGGGAAAAATGAAAGTGTTTTCAGTAGACAGTGTGAACAACGAAAGCTGGATGAATAATAACATGGCGCCATGGGACAAATCGAATCGCCATGTACAATGGAATAATTATATATACAACGAAGTAATCCCTTACATCAAAAGCGAAACCAGCCCGGACACCCCTGTATTCATTAGCGGCGCTTCATTTGGAGCACTGCACAGTATGAATTTATTCTTAAAACGCCCGGACCTGATCAACGGTGTGATAGCGATGAGCGGCGTTTATGATCTCACCTATTATAGTAACGGCTATATGGATGACAATGTGTACTTCAACAGCCCGCAACATTATATGCCCAATCTTTCAGATCACCATATACTGGAAAACATCAGGCGCAGTAATCATATGCATATTTTAACGGGTAGCGGTTCTTACGAAGATCCCCGGGCAGGCGGAGAGTTTGCAAAAACCTTATATGATAAAGGCATTCCTTACGACTTTGATAACTGGGGCGAAAACTATAAGCATGATTGGCCCACCTGGCGCGATATGTTACCCAATATTTTCTCAACGAGGTTTTAGTTTGTTTCAAAATCCCGGCGATTGCCGGGATTTTTGATTCCTCCGGATTCGCTATACAATTAATGCTTCAACAATTCTTGAAATTCGGTTCCCGCGATCATGACAGCACCAAGGCTCTCCAGGTATTCGGTATGCACCTGACAGTCTATCATCTGTACATCTTCGCTTATCAATTGTTGTACATACCGGGTAAAAGCATACTTGGACGCGTTACTAACCAGGCTAAACATACTTTCTCCAAAAACACTTTCCCCAACCTGATGCCATAAAGCCCACCTACCAGCTTTCCTTCCTGCCAAACCTCCGCACTATGCGCATACCCCAATTCGTGCAGCCTGCAGTAGGCCTCAACTATCTCTTCACCAATCCAGGTACCTGGCTGACCGGGACGGTCTACATTTTTACAATGACTGATCACCTGTCTGAAAGCTTTGTTCACTGTAAACTCAAACGCATTTCGATTCAATAAAGGCTTCAGGCTTTTGCTGATCTTTAATTCTTTAGGGAAAAGCACAAATCTAGGGTCGGGGCACCACCAAAGTATCGGCGGCTGGCTATACCAGGGAAAGATTCCTGACCGGTAGGCAAGCAAAAGCCGCTCATTCGATAAGTCACCGCCAATTGCCAGTAAACCATCTGGTTCGGCTAGGTGAACGGGAGGAAAATGTATGGATTCATCAAGGGCAAAAATTGCCATTATTGTTCTTAAAAATGAGAGATAGAAAAATGAAAAAAGCAGTTAGATTAAGATACCACTTCTTCTACTGTAGCATTAATACCTCTGTCGATAATAGCTTCACACATAGGCTTCAGGTCATCAAAGGGACCATTTTTTACCGCATATTTACCTTTAAAATGAATAATATAAGCACATTGCTCTGCCTGTTCAAAACTATGCCCGCATATTTCCATTAATGTTTCGATCACCCATTCAAAAGTATTCACTTCATCATTCCAAACAATCAGCTGGCAGGATGAAGCTGTGAGCGTCATTACATCCACATCTTCCTGAAACCTTGTATCTGTGTTGTTTTGCATGCTGCAAAGATAATTTTTTTAAAATATCCTTGTTTATTTGAGCCAATGCAACCAATTTTTGCCTGGCGCACTCCTTGTATTTAGCGAGCTAAAATCCGTAATAAAAAAACTTGTAATGAAAAAAATCACAGTGTGCTATTTATTGGCGGCAATCGCCTCATTTTCATTTGCTTCCTGTAGCAAAACCCGCGATGGGCTTGGACTGGATACCATCCGGAATAATGCAAGAGCGGGTAAATGGGAAGTAACGCATCAAATTTACCTGGGTAGTTCTTCCGAACCAACAACTTCCAATAATCTTACAGAGGGAGCTGCATACGCTGAATTTAAATCGGATAATAAGGTTCATTTTTATAACTCCAGTGGTGTGGAAAATCCGGCAGATGCAAAAACTTATTCTTTCCTCGATACAAAGTCCATTCTTTATGGAGGAGACGAATTTAAAATCCAGGAAAACCTGGCCGGCTCTTTTGCAAAAATGACACTTCAGCGTTCTACTGCAACAGGTAGAGAAGTATATATCTTTCAGCGTTAGGAATAATTATAATATATAGCCCGGTTAACCCCGGGCTTTTTCATGCTCCAAAGGAAAATATTTTCACATACAGGTTGATTTCGGTGTTTTTGAATATCTTTAAAACCTGCTTGCAATGAAACAGCTTGTTATACTATTCGAAAACTATATTTAAAAGAAAACTTCTATATGGCAGATAACACTTATGACGCTATTGTTATTGGCAGTGGTATTTCGGGAGGATGGGCCGCAAAGGAACTGACCGAAAAAGGATTGAAAACCATTATGCTGGAACGAGGGCGTGATATTAAGCACGTACAGGACTACGTAAATGCTAATAAAAATCCCTGGGATTTCCCACATCGTGGCGGACGTACACAGGAAATGATCAAAGATCATCCGGTTTTAAAAAGAGACTATCCTTTAAATGAAACCAATCTTGATTATTGGGTAAATGAAAAAGAATGCCCTTACACCGAAACCAAGCGCTTTGACTGGTACCGTGGCTACCATGTAGGGGGACGGTCATTAATGTGGGGACGTCAAAGCTATCGCCATAGTGATATCGACTTTGAGGCAAATGCCAAGGACGGAGTGGGCGTAGACTGGCCCATTCGGCACGCAGAACTGGACGCCTGGTATACTTATGCAGAAAAATTTGCGGGTATTAATGGTACCAACGAAGATTTTCCGGGATATCCGAATGGTCACCTGATGCCGGCTATGCCGATGAACTGTGTAGAGAAAGATGTAGCAGACCGGTTAAAAAACATTACAAAGGCTCGCGTATTATGACGAACGCAAGGGTTGCCAATATTACACAGCCGTTGCCTGGTCGGACAGCCTGCCAATATCGCAATAAATGCTGGCTGGGATGTCCATTCGGTGCTTATTTCAGTACGCAATCTTCTACCCTGCCTGCGGCTATGAAAACCGGTAATCTTACACTAAGACCGTTTTCCATTGTAACAAAGATCATTTACGATAAAGACACGCAGAAAGCAAAAGGGGTGGAGATCATTGATGCGGAAACAAACCAAACCTATGAGTATTTTGCTAAAGTGGTTTTTGTTTGCGCCTCTGCAATGAACTCTACCTGGGTGCTGATGAACTCCGCAACAGATGTGTGGGAAGGTGGTTTGGGCAGCAGCAGCGGCGAGTTAGGTCATAACTTGATGGACCATCATTTCCGTTGTGGCGCTTCGGGTAAAGTAGAGGGATACGAAGATAAATACTACTTCGGGCGCAAGCCAGGTGGTATCTATATCCCGCGTTTCAGAAATATTGGTAATGATAAAAGAGAGTACCTGCGTGGCTTTGGCTACCAGGGTGGCGCCAGCCGTCAGAACTGGCAGCGTACTATTGCAGAATATAGTGTAGGCGCTGAGTTGAAAGAAGCATTATCTGAACCCGGATCATGGACCATGGGTCTAGGTGCGTTCGGAGAGATACTGCCTTATCATGACAATAAAATAACGCTGGATAAGAATGTGAAAGACAAATGGGGCTTGCCGGTTTTGAATATCGACGCAGAGATCAAAGAAAATGAAATGAAAATGCGTGCCGATATGATGAATGATGCTGCTGAAATGCTGGAGGCAGCCGGGTTGAAAGATGTACATACTTATGATAGTGTATACGGCTTTGGCCAGGGCATACATGAAATGGGCACCGCCCGTATGGGACGTGATCCTAAAACCTCTGTACTAAACGGCAACAACCAGGTATGGGATGCTAAAAATGTATTTGTAACCGATGGCGCCTGCATGACCAGTGCGGCTTGTGTGAACCCATCACTTACATATATGGCACTTACCGCCCGCGCAGCAGATTTTGCAGTAAACGAACTTAAGAAAGGAAATTTGTAACAAAGTACGCAATTGACGAGCACACTATTGGGCCACTTCAATCGCAAGCTTACTAATAAACTAAGTATCACTTTAAACGACAGAGTAGATTTTCAGGACCATCATCCGTCAACTATCATCTGTCATCTTTAAATAAATTAACATGAACAGAAGACAAGCAGTACAAAAAGTTGCGCTACTAGTGGGCGGCACTGTTTTGGGAGCAGAATTGTTCATTCAGACGGGTTGTAAAACCACCCCTAAAAAAGAAGCCGCTGAAGCAGGGGCCGAAGTACTTCCTGATTTTTTCACCAAGGATGAAATAGCTTACCTGGATGAAATAGCGGAAACTATTTTACCCAAAACAACAACTCCTGGAGCCAAAGATGCTAGAGTGGGCGAATTTATGCATGCGATGGTACGCGATTGTTATACACCGCAGGACCAGCAAGTTTTTAAAGACGGACTTAGTACCATCGAGAAAATAAGCAAGGATAAATACAAGAATGGCTTTATGCAAATGCAGCCACAGCAAAGAACAGAATTGCTGACGGCCCTCGATAAAGAGGCTAAAGAATATACCGGCACGGACGATTATAAAACGAAGCAAGCGGCGCTCGATAAAGAAGAAAATGCCAAGGATTCGGTAGAAAGATCGAAAGGAAACTTCGGCTATGGAAAAGCGCGTATGTCAAAACATTATTTTAGTATGATGAAGGAATTGACATTACTGGGCTTCTTTACTTCTGAGCCGGGCGCTACGAAAGCATTGCGTTATTCTGCCGTTCCGGGGAAATATGATGGCTGCATGCCTTATCAAAAAGGCGATAAAGGATGGGCTACTTAGGGAAGAGGACGGTTGACAGATTCAATAGTTGACGGGAAATTTCCTCAAAACATTTAAAATAAAATGCCCGGAGTTACACGCTCCGGGCATTTTTAGTTTTTCACTAGTATCAAAAATTCTTTCGCGTCAACCACAAGTAGTGAGCTAATTAACAAGTTAAAATAGTTGACTAGGGGCGACCAAATATCCAAAACCGATCGCTTCAGACATCTCGGGTATTTAATTAATTGACAAGCTCCGTCCCATGTCAACCAGTCAACTTATCAACAGACCAACCAACTAGTCAACTATCCTTCCCTTCACCACAGCATCGATCACCCTCAGGTAACCATTCTCTTTCTTATCAATACTCAATTCCCAAAACATAATACCACCCAGGCCCTTATCCAACGCATATTGCGTTTTCTTACGGATGGACGCCGCATCATCAAAGGTTACAAAGATTTTTTGCTCTTTATTATAGGCATAGCTAGCCTGCGCTTTTTCGTCATAATAAAAAGCAAATCCATCCTTTTATTAACGATCCGGTCAAAAATATTATGTGATAAAAAGTTTTTAAATACTCCTGGCTGATACAACCCATGGTTGACATTCTCAACCTGGCCCCAGCTCCTTCCATAAAAGGCAGCGCCAATTACCATTTGCTGACGAGAAACTCCAATAGATTCCAGGTAACTTACGCAGGCATGTACTGATTCTTTTTGATCATCCGTACTGTACAAAGGTGTATGATGACCTGTATGTGGGGTATTACCATGCACCATATCATAATTCATCAGGTTTACATAATCTACTACAGGCATTACCTTAGCCCAATCGATGGACTGTTCCAGGAATTTCGGAAACGCTCCGGCCGCAAAACTGATTTCCTGTTCCTGGCCTAGCGAAACTCTTAAGGCTTTTACCAATGCCGTAAAGTTGTTTTTATCCTCCGGTTTAAACGGATGACCAGGATACCCTTCTATGGCGGGGTATTCCCAATCCAGGTCAATGCCATCTGTTTTGAAATAATCAGCCAGTTCTTTTACGGACGTTGCGAACTCTTTTCGGCCTTCGTCTGTATCAAAAACACCGGAGCAGGTTTTACAACCACCCCAACCACCCAGGGACAGCAACACTTTAAGCTTGGGATATTTCACTTTCAATGATACCAGCTTTTGTATAGTAAGAGAATCTCCTTTATTATCTACTTCCAGGCGATTGCCCTTCAGATGGCAAAAGCTGTAAATAATATGCGTTAGCTGATCAATCGCAAAACTGTCAATATTCGCAGCATTGGATGCATAATAAGCTATCACCCTGAAATTATTACCAGCAGCCTGTCCGCTCACGCTGTTGGTAAACCAGCAAGCTACCCATGCCATTACCCAAGCCATATGTTTGATGGAGGTCTTCATATAAAATATTTAAGCGGTCATCAACAATCGTTATTGCTTAAAAATAAGCCAGTTTATGCAGTAATTGCCTTTCTTTACCTTTGCAACTTTTTAAAATATGACCCCTATTCTCCGTTTGTTCGACTTTTCTCAAAAAGTAAACTATCGTACCGAAATACTGGCGGGACTTACCGTGGCCATGACGATGATCCCGGAATCCCTGTCCTTTGCCATACTGGCTGGCTTTAACCCACTAACTGGATTATATGCAGCTTTTATTATGGGGTTAGTGACAGCTGTATTGGGAGGCCGTCCAGGACTGGTTTCTGGCGGAGCAGGCGCGACCGTGGTTACCTTGATTGCATTGATGAAGTCGAACGGAATTGACTATGTATTTGCTGCTGTTGCGTTGGCTGGCATTATTCAGCTATTGATAGGCCTGCTGAAACTGGGCAAGTTTATTCGACTGGTGCCACAACCGGTGATGTATGGCTTTGTCAACGGATTGGCCGTTATCATCTTCATGTCGCAGCTTAATCAATTTAAAACAGCTGGTGGAGATGCCTGGCTCTCAGGAATGCCTTTGTACGGTATGATCGGGCTGGTAGCGCTGACCATTGCCATTGTTATTTTTTTCCTAAGATAACTAAAGCAATACCTTCATCATTGGTTGCCATTGCAGCAGTATTTGCGGTAGTAGAAATTTTCGGTATCTCCACCAAAACCGTTTCAGATATTGCATCGGTCGCCGGCGGGTTTCCTCCCTTTCATATCCCCTCGGTTCCTTTTAACCTGGAGACCTTACAGATCATTTCCCCCTACGCCCTGGTGATGGCCTGTGTGGGTTTAACAGAAGGATTACTGACCTTAAACCTGGTAGACGAGATCACCGGCACCAAAGGCAACAGTAACCGGGAGTGCCTGGCACAAGGCACCGCCAACCTGCTTAATGGCTTTTTTACCGGCATGGGTGGTTGTCCTATGATCGCGCAAACATTTGTGAATTTGTCGGCTGGAGCAAGGGCCCGTTTATCAGGCATCATTGCGGCATTAACCATTTTAGCCATTATACTATTTGGCGCACCCATTATTGGCCGCGTGCCCATGGCCGCATTAACAGGTGTTATGATGATGGTAGCCATTGGCACTTTTGAATGGGCCAGCTTTCGTATCATCAACAAAATGCCGAAGGCGGATATTATAGTGGGCATACTGGTAGCCGCTATAACTGTATGGCTACACAACCTGGCGTTGGCTGTGTTGATAGGCGTGATTATCGCTGCCCTTGTTTTTGCCTGGGAAAGTGCCAAACGCATCAGGGCCAAAAAATATACCGATGCCGAAGGTGTTAAACACTATGAAATTTATGGGCCTTTGTTCTTCGGTTCTACTACAGCATTTTCCGAAAAGTTCGATGTGGCAAATGACCCTCCAAACGTGATCATCGATTTTAAAGAAAGCCGCATCAGCGATATGAGCGCCATCGACGCTGTGCATAAACTAAGCAAGCGCTATGCCGACCTGGGCAAGACGGTAAGATTAAGGCACCTGAGCGCAGATTGCCGACGTTTGTTAGCCAATGCCGGGGGTGTAATCGAGGTAGACATTATGGATGATCCCGAATACCGGGTAACCGAAAAGTAAAAACCGCCCGAAGGCGGTGTTCTTATTTACTGATCATTCCAATGTGATTATAATAATTCTTTCAATCTATCAATCACCAGGTCAATCTCTTCTTTTGTATTATGCTTGCAAAAGGAAAAACGTATAGCTACTTTATTGGGGTCGCCGCTAATTATATTAATTACATGCGAGCCCTGGTTGGCGCCGCTGCTGCAAGCACTGCCTCCTGAAACACAAATATTATTGATATCAAGATTGAATAATAACATCTCCGATCTTTCTGTTAAGGGAAAGGATGCATTTAATACCGTGTATAACAACTACCTGCATAGTCCCCGTTGAAAGTTACTGCAGGTATTTTTTCTAGCAGCTGTGCTGCCATATAAGCCTTGAGTGATTTAATATAGGCGGAATCTTTCTCATAGTTGGCCATAGCCAGTTCTAAAGCTTTGGCAAACCCTACAATGCCATAAATGTTTTCAGTGCCCGCCCGCATATTACGTTCCTGACCGCCACCATGTATCATTGGTTTTATCTGCAGTTCGCGACTCACATATAAAATACCCGTTCCTTTAGGACCATGAAATTTATGACCGGCCGCTGAAATAAAATCTACTGGTGTACGGCTTAAGTCTATGGGATAATGCCCTACCGTTTGCACACAGTCTGAGTGAAACAGGGCATCATAATTTTTGCAAAGAGCACTCACCGCATTCATGCTTAAGAGATTGCCGATCTCATTATTCGCATGCATCAGGCTCACCAGGCATTTTACACCTGCATTGGACAACTGCTCTTCCAGGTTTTTTAAATCAACATGCCCGTCGGGTAATAGTTTTACATAGCTATGAGATATTCCATCATTGCTGTAATGCGAAACCGTATGTAATACTGCATGATGCTCAATTGGAGAGGTAATGATATGTTTGCAGCCCAGGTCTCTTAACGAAGCCAAAATTGCCGTATTGTTAGCCTCTGTGCCGCCGCTGGTAAAAAAATCTCACCAGGATGTGCCCCCAGTAACCTCGCCACGGTTTTACGCGCATTTTCCACAGCCAAACGGGTCTCTCTTCCATACGAATAAATAGAAGAAGGGTTACCAAAATGAGTGGTCATATAAGGTAACATAGCGTCCAGCACCTCTTTATCCAACGAGGTAGTTGCTGCATTATCTAAATAAATTCTTTCCATAACAAAGCCGGGCGATTAAAGCCTGCAAAGTTACCGCAAATAAAACAAATAAACCGAGGTGCTAATAAGTAACCCCTTTCCGGGTCATGAAACATTCAGGATTAGGCAGTTGTTCAAAATCAAACTGAGCGTATAACCCGTGGGCATCCAGAGTGGCCAGCATGGTGCGCCTCACCTGGAATTGTTCCGCCAGATCGCAAAATGCCTGAACCATTATTTTCGAAAGCCCTTGACCACGGTGGGTTTCCAATATAAAAACATCAGCCAGGTAAGCAAATACTGCCCGATCAGTGATCATGCGACCGAAACCTGCCAACAATCCGTCTTTATCATAAATGCCCAGGCAGATCGAATTTTCTATAGATCGTTCTACCATTTCGATTGAAATGTCTTTAGCCCAGTAGCTTTCTCCAGACAGGTACCGGAACACTACATTTTTGGGAATTGCCTGTTTATTAAAAGAAAACCGGTAGCCTTTAAAATAAAGGTCATCCGGCATAGAAACTAAGCTCATACTACTCTTCTTATTTTTTTAATCTGCCACCCCTACGTGGTTAGGCTCTGTTTGTAAAATATTATTATCAATATGAAGTCTCTATAGGACTAATTTATTGCCGAATAACAGAGCAATCCATACCTCATCTTACTGGAGGCTCCTGGCAATTTAAATAAAACTTAGTTTTTCTCCGCCGCAACTTTCTTGTTGTACTTCCTAAGCTTCTTTTTGGCGCCTGGCAAACCAATACCCGACTTTATGCCTTCGAGCGTTGTTTTGATGATATAGTTAATGGGCGATTTATCCTGCCAGCGTTCAAAAACACCAGCGATTCTTTTCCCCGGTTATTTTTCCGCACAATCAATGCCATGGCTAGTCTGCTCACGAGTTTATTCATAAAGGTCTGGTTAGGCAAATCCTTTTTATTAAGCAGACCGATCTTCAATCCCCTGTAATACATGTGTGCTGTACCTATTGCTGCATCATTGGTTCCGATAGCGTTTACCTGCAGGCTTTGCAACTGCCCATCAAAAACTTTAGCGCCCACCAGGGGAACCAATACTGTGTTGAATTTAGCAAGATCCATCGGGCCGGTTGTGAGGTTCATCCGCATGTACCCGGTAGTATCACTATAGGACTGGCTTACGTCTAAAGTAGTATGCAACTGGTCGAGTACATCTGCAGAGGCCAGTATATAAATACTATCGTTAGGCTTGATATTATAATTTTTGATATTCCGCATCAACACATTGAGATTAGAAACCGGTATAATACCTAATGTGTCGGTGTTAGGGTTGATCTCCCAATAAGTTACATGCATATTGTTCAGCTTCACACTATCGATATTCAAACTGCTTTTTAAACCTAGCAGCATTTCTACAGGCAATGGCTTGTAGCGCTTGGCGGTATCAGGCTGTAGCTTGTCTTTAAAGGTAAAAAGATCTACATCGTTCAACTCTATCCGCCCAATACTTAAAATACTGTCATGATTATACTTTTCAAGATCAATAGGCCCTCCTACTATCTTTCCGGTTTTAATGCTCAGGTAATCTTCATTGTAGGCTTTTGCTATACGGTATTCCTCAACAGATTGTTTGGGCACCAGGCTGAATGAATCAACTCCCAGCACGCGATCCTTCACTGTAAAGCCATACCACTGCAGCGTATTTTTGCCTGTAGCAAATTTACCGTTGGTACCATTGATACTCAGATGTGTACTGTTGGTAATAATATCACCCACACTGCCAATATACTTTGAATTTAATGCTACATTTCTTACATCGCCTTTATCTAACTCTAGTATTGCATTATTCTTACCAAGGCTGTCAAAAGCCAATTGATCTAGGGAGAGAATATTAAGGTTGGTTTTCCAATCCATTTTGCCATCGCTGTTCTTAGCCAGCAAAACATCATTGAGTTCAATATTGAGTTTATTATCGTTGGTGGCATACTTCCTGGCTTTGGCCGTAATGAACTCAAAGTTGGTGAGGTACATTTTAATCTGATCTGCCTTCAACGGAGCTTCCGGCGTAGATTTCAGATTGGTGATCTTTAGATAACTGTTCAGCTTTGTGCCATCCCAACGTATATAGCTGGCAGAGTCCTGTTTATTAATCAGCGTTAAGTCGATGTCTGGCTTTTGCAGTAGTGCGCTTCCAATCTCTATAGTGGTAGACTTTTTATCTTTTTTAGCAGTACTATCTTTATTTCCAATAGTAGCCCTCACCCGTGGCTCCTGCAACACTAATCCTTGCAGGGTAAGATTGCCGCTTACTACCTCAGTTATGTTCGGAATAATAGTAAGCCTGGGTACAACAGCCATAATCGTATCAAATTCGTTTTGCTGCTGTACTTCAATCCCTTCTATAACGCTATGATTCCTGTCTTTAATATCGAGCCTGTCTACCGACACCCGAAGATCAGGTCCTAACAACAGCACTTTTTCACCGTCAAGGCTCAATCCCTTGATCTCGGGCTTGCCTGCTGCATTTTTTGTAAACTCCTGAAGTAGTATGGTGTTAAAACTACCGGTAATATGGTTGTTTTTTAAAGTAAGATCAAGAGAGGTATTAGCTCCTTGGATCCCCCGTAGTACCAGCGGCGTTTTGCTCTTTTTTCCTTAGCCCCTGCGTTTTTTTAGCGCCCGGCGACATGTGCACCGTTGCTTTATTCCATTTCACGCCATCCACCAATATGCTTTGGCTGGCACTGTCTAAAATAACTGAACCTATAAAAATATTGTGTGCATTAGCCTTTATGCCATTGCCCCTCACTTCCATGCTGGCGGCACGTAAACCGCTTTTATTCTCTGAGAGATGCACCTTGTTCAAATCGGCCACCAGATCTCCCTTTGTAAAACGGCCTTTATCGAAGCTCAAAACATTTACAGATCGCTGTACATTTTTTATCTTATCTGCACTGGTAAAATCATTGGCACGAAGATCCAGGTTTGTATTGGTAAGACGTAAAGAACCGCCCTTACTAAAGTTCAATTGAATATCACCGCGGTAGATGCCCAGGTTTTGCAGATCCATTACATCATCTATATTATTTAGTGTTTCAAATAAACTCTTGGCCCGTCCTTTCTTACTGCTACCGTTAAGAGTATAATTTACTTTAGGATCGTAGAAAGTAGCACTTTGCGCCGAGAATACATTTTCGTATAAAAGCGACTCCCACGAAAGTCCCCTTACCTGGAAGCTGGGCATGGCCAGGCTTTTTACCACTTTACCTTTATCCAGCTCTTTAAAATTAAACTGGCTCAAATTGATAATGTCATCTTCAAAACGTATGCTGTCAAAAGCAATTGCATAACGACCATCGCGTATCACATTCTCGTAATTGTGCAAGGACATTACAAACTTCTCCAGTGAAATCGGCCGCAGATCATTTTGTCGTACTGCCAGTTTGTATATTTCAAAGCTGTTGTCCCTGGAAGAAAAAGTACTGGTTCGCCCGTTCTTAATAGTGTTGACGTCAATATCTGAGTTCTTCACACCCACATATCCTAATCGCATATCTCCCAGCAATTGCTGTATTACAGCATCAACACGCTCTACGCCAACTTTCTTCTCTTTCTTTTTGCTATTATCTTTCCGGTCCCCGTCGATATCCAGGAAAATTTGCGGGCGACTACAATACACCGAATCTGCGATAATTGTTTCAGAGCTGTATAAAGAATCGAAATCGATATTGGTTAACTGTAGTTTATCAAAAAATATCCTGAATGCCGTTCGGGAACTGTCCCCTTTACGGCTCTTAAAGTACAACTGTCAAACTCCACACGCTGGTTCTGCAGGTTTACCCTGAAGTCTTTAAACGCAATAAAATGCCGTCCCCGGGAAAAGCAATAGTCTGATTAAAAGTTCTTACGGCTATATTGTCAGTGAAAGATATTTTTTGTTGCCCTTTTTTACCGGTGGTGGTATCTACCTGCAAATTGTCGAGCTGTATGTAAATATTGTTTACGGCAAAAGGTTGCTCGCCGGCCCTGGTTTTATCGATAAGAGAAAAGCTGCCATCATCGAGCCTGAACTTATCTATCTGCAGCACATTGATCGCATCCGTTATCGATTTAGATATACGCCCCATCTCCTCCGCTACAGAAAAAGTATTATCGTTGGTAGTATCCTTTACTTTATTCCGGGGTTTGTTGCGCGTAAAAACCAAACCCGGAGATACTAATCTTATAGAATCAATTAAAATTTCTCTTTTAAAAAGTAAGGGTAAAAATCCCCTGGCTTTAATACTTATGTTTTTTGTATTAACGGCATAGCTGGTGGCAGCTGTTGTATCGGTACTGAAAATGGATGCCTCCTGCAGTTCGATTTTGTTTTTAATCCAGTTAAATTTAAACTTGGATACTTTTAACTTTAATTTGCCTTTTGATTGTGAATACACAATTTGCTCAAGCGCTTCTTCGGCATGATCGATAAACCAGAAATTAAATGCAAGAACAACAGTAGCTACAATACCCAGCAGAATAAGCAGGGTACGGTACCTAAGCCTTTTAAACCGGAGTCTCTTTAGCTTTAGTTCTCTTAAATTAATCTTCTTCTTCAAGTATTGCTATTTGGCCTCTTTAGATAGTCAATTTATATGCCGAAGGCAGGCGCATATAATTAAATATACACAAAAGACCGAATATAATGCCGAAGATCTCAATGAAAACAGTAATAACAGGCTATCGTTCGATTAGATTTCATAGTACATTTAAAATACCACGCCCCATTGATTAATGTGTCTTCAGGTGATCGGATCGATGGTCCAGCATTTTCATTACCTCGTTCCGGTATAACTTACCTATGGGAATCTCTGTTTTATCGACCTCTAAAAGTTCCTGTGTGTAAGAAGTGATTTTTTGAACAGATACAATAAACGAGCGGTGCGTTCTGATAAAATCCTGCTCAGGCAGCATTTCTTCTACCGAACTTATCGACTGTTTGGTAACAATCTTAGCAGCGGGGGTAAATACTTTTACATAGTCTTTCATACTCTCGATATACAAAATATCCCCCAGCATTACTTTTACCATTTTACGATCAACCCTGAAGTATACAAACGACTCTGATCGTTTATCCTCGATCACCGGGCGTGCAGCTGATTTAACATCGCTAAAATGGAAGGCCTTGTTAATGGCTTTCAGAAATCGTTCGAATGGAATAGGCTTAACCAGGTAATCTACTACATCCAGCTCATAACCTTCCAAAGCATATTCTGAAAATGCAGTGGTAAAAATCACTTTGGGTGGATTTTTCAACGCTTTCAAAAAATCGTTTCCATTTAGCTGAGGCATACGTATATCCAGGAAAAGCAGGTCAATAGCTTGCTGCTGCAAAGCAGTGAAAGCCTGGATGGCGTTGGCACATTCTCCAACCAGTTCCAGCGTAGGAATTTCCGAAATATATCTCCGGATCACATCCCTTGCGAGCGGCTCGTCATCAACTATCAGGCAACGTATCATACTTGTTTTTGCAGATTTTCAACTACCGGGGAGATATTTTTCACTACAGCCATTTTGGGTTTCTTTTCCAGTTCTATTTTCATATTCAAAATAAATACTTCTTCCTCATTAGTGATATTAAATTCATGCTTGCCCGGATACAACAATGCCAGTCTAGTCTTTACATTTTGTATGCCAATCCCTGAAGACTTTAATGGCTGCGAAATGCTTGCCTTACCATTAACCAGCTTCAACTGCATGCGATTATTGTGCAGGCTTACCCTCATATTGATCCAGGGCTGATCTAACATGCTGCTGGCTCCATGTTTGAAAGAATTTTCGACCAGCGGTAACAAAAGCAAAGGCGTTATATACAAGTCCTCCGTATCATCAGGCAGATCCAAATGCAACTCTAGCCGGTTTCCATATCTTACTTTTTCGAGGTCGATATAATCGCGTATCATTTGCAGCTCCTTAGACAGCGGAACCACAGCGTTACTACCTTCATACAGGATAAAACGGAGTATATCAGATAAACCTGTAATGAGTTTGGCTGCCACCGCGCAGTATCCTGTGTATGAGAATAGATATTATTGAGCGTATTAAATAAAAAATGGGGATGCACCTGTGCTTTTAATAACTGGAGCTGCGACTCCACATTTTCTTTTGCAGCTGCAGGTTACGCTGCTCTTTGACATACCAATGCTTCATTAGCTTAATGGCGGCAGCAATACCCGCCGTAGTAAGGCCTCCTCTAAGTCCACCCATCATCGACCGGTGAATAATGATCGGTTTCATCTCATCCCGGAAAACATAGCCGAGATCGGCCATAATATTAATAACCGGGTTGATAATATAATTACCGAGCAACATTGAAAGCCATGCAGTAGCAAAAAACAAAGCTACGGTTAGAAGGGCAGTAGTCCAATATCGCTGCTTTAGCAGGAAACGGGGTATCACCAAATACATCAGCATATACGCTAGAAACATGTGGCTCCAGGTGAATACGAACGACTCTACGAAAGCAATGATCAATCGCTCATTATATCGTCCATTGCTGTTCCAGGCGATAAAAGAATATAAAAAAGCCTGGAATATCCACCAGAATGTCCAAAAAGCTACATGTCGCCTGACACGATACTTTCTTTCGTCAGAAAATATAAAAGGATACTTTTCCATGAATCATTTTAAAATTACGATGGAAGCCTGGCTGAAAAAAGTATTTGCAGGAATAGTTGTCCAAACCGCAATTTTCGTCGACCAACGCATTTAATTGAAAATGCCCCATGCCTGGAAAGACACGGGGCCAATTGTGCTAAAGAAAAATATTAATGTCTTTTTGCCCATTCACTTTTATGCTGTTGCTCATAGGCCAACATAACGGTTTCCAGCATTTGCTTTAATTCTATTTTTACTTTTCGTCTCTTAACATTTAGCCGCGTACCATTCATTTCTTTTTCTTCCACCAGCAAACCGCTGTTGGTATAAAACCGTATCTTATTTAAAAGAGGCATTTTAACATTGCTTTCTACAACCCAGAACCCATTGGTACATACCCAGGGCTTTATCTTTATACTTTTGCTTTGCCCCATAACGGTTGATCCTATAACAAGGAGGCAAGCCAGCAGGATTATTTTTATAGCTTTCATTGCAGATATTTTAGAAGTTAAAAATTGTTACTGCTGTAAAACTATCTCACCGGAAACCTTTAAAAACCAATAATAGATTGATGTCTGCAACAAGTGGACAGATAACCGGATACGGTCGATCAACATGATGTACGTCTACCAAAAGCTTTTGTCGCCTTTTACATTTGTTACATCGATGATCCATATAGCAGTATCCCTAAAGAAAAAGGCTTCCCCAAAAATGAGAAGCCTTTTACAGTCTTATTATATGTTTACACTAGCTCACTTTGCTGCCGTTAACGGCTCCCTCTTCACCATTTACAAATATCAGCTTGCCTGTTGCATCTTCTGCCATAAGGATCATACCATTGCTCTCTATACCTCGCATTTTACGGGGAGCCAGGTTAGCTACTACTACAACCCTTTTGCCTACTATTGTTGCTGCATCAAAATGCTGAGCAATACCCGACACGATGGTTCTCTTTTCAAAACCAAGATCTACCTGCAATTTTAAGAGCTTATCAGCCTTCTCCACTTTTTCTGCTGATAATATAGTGCCCGACCTTAAGTCTATTTTAGCAAAGTCATCAAAAACGATCTCTGGTTTTAGTTCAGATACGGCTTCAGCGCTCTCCACTTTCTCTACTGCTTTTGCAGGCGCTTCGGGCTTTTGCTGGCTACCTGCTTTTAATTTCTGGATCTGGGCCTCAATTTCAGCATCTTCAATTTTCCGGAATAAAATTTCCGGCGCACGCAAAGAATAACCAACGCTCAATAAGTTAATTTTTCCGGCATTATCCCAGTCCAGCATTTTATCCACCACTTTCATCATGTTCAGCATTTTTTTAGCCGTTGCCGGTAGAAACGGATTAACCAGGATAGCCAGGTTGGCCGTTAGTTGCAAACATAAATGCAAACAGTTATCAATGCTTTTCTGAGCTTCAGGATCTTCAGCCAGCTTTTTAGCCACAATCCAGGGCTCTTTTTCCTGCATGTATTTATTACCCTTGCGGCTTAAATCAATGGCTTCATATAAAGCATCTCTAAACCGGTAGTTCTCCAAAGCGGTTTGAACCTTACCTTTTGCTGCTTCAATATCAGCAATAATTGATTTATCTTTTTCGTCCAGCACATCGGTATGCAGCTTAGGCACTTTACCGCCACATAGCTTGTGCATTAAAACAAATGTGCGGTTCACAAAGTTGCCGAAGATCGATGCCAGTTCATTATTGTTCCTGTCCTGGAAATCCTTCCAGGTAAAATCGTTATCCTTGTTCTCCGGCGCGTTGGCACAAAGCACATAGCGCAATACATCTTCACAGCCCGGAAAATCTTTAATGTACTCGTGCACCCAAACCGCCCAATTACGGCTGGTAGACACTTTATCACCTTCAATATTCAAAAATTCATTCGCAGGTACATTATCAGGCAATACAAAATTACCATGTGCCTTTAGCATAGCCGGGAAGATGATACAGTGAAATACAATATTATCTTTCCCTATAAAATGAACCAACTTGGTATCTTCTTTACACCAGTAATCGGCCCAGTTCTCTGTTAATTCTTTGGTTGCAGATATATAGCCGATGGGAGCATCGAACCAAACATATAATACTTTACCTTCTGCATCAGGCAAAGGCACTTTAATGCCCCAGCTACTGTCCCGTGTCATAGCCCGGCTTTGCAGGCCGCTATCCAACCAGCTTTTACACTGACCAAATACATTATTCTTCCATTCGGTATGTCCTTCCAGGATCCATTTTTTCAGAAACTCCTCATAGTTCTGTAAGGGAAAGTACCAATGCTTTGTTTTTCTCTTAATCGGTATGGCATCGCTTAACGCACTGCGCGGGTTGATCAATTGCTCAGGAGATAAGGAGCTTCCGCACTTCTCACACTGATCTCCATAAGCGTTATCATTACCACAAACCGGGCAGGTACCCACTATATAACGATCGGCTAAAAAAGTATTTGTTTTCTCATCATAATATTGCTCACTTTCTTTCTCCTCAAACAATCCATCGTCATATAATTTCTTAAAGAAAGCAGCAGCTGTTTCATGTGAACAGGACTTGATGTGCGGGAGTAAATATCGAACGAGATACCCATTTGTTCAAAGCTGTGCTTTATCTGCTCGTGGTACCGGTCTACAATCTGTTGTGGAGATACACCTTCTTTCATAGCACGTATAGTGATCGGCACACCATGTTCATCGCTTCCGCCAATAAACTTCACATCTTTATTTTGCGCACGTTGAAATCTCACGTAAATATCTGCAGGAATATAACAGCCTGCTAAATGGCCTATATGTATGGGACCGTTGGCATAAGGCAATGCAGCGGTAACCAGTACTCTTTTAAATTCAGTCATAACCTTCTTAATACTTATAATTAGCCTGCAAAAGTAATTATTATTGAGTAAGCAGCAGAATATAGCCCCCGGAACTGCATCCTTAACTCAACTACAACGATCGTTCGTTTTCCCCGAACTTCGTTTTAACTACTGCTTTCAACATCGCTATCCACTCAACTTTCTATCTTTTCTAACATTAATATTATCCACAATTTTCCGCTAATAAGTGCATCGCTCGTAAATTTGCAGCCCTGATCATATAAAAAAATCATAATAAGTATATGCCTCTTATCAAAAGTATATCTGGTATTCGTGGTACTATTGGCGGAAAAACCGGGGATACCTTATCACCGGTTGACGTGGTAAAGTTTACTGCAGCTTACGGCGCTATCCTTAAAAAGAACGCAGAAAAAGATAAAAAAGTAAAAGTGGTGATTGGCCGCGATGGCCGCATCAGCGGCGCTATGGTGAGCAACCTGGTGCAGTCTACTTTATCGGCAATGGGCATCGATGTAGTTGATCTTGACCTCAGTACCACTCCCACGGTTGAGATAGCGGTTCCTTTGGAAGCCGCTGATGGTGGTATTATTTTAACGGCCAGCCATAACCCCAAAGAGTGGAATGCTTTAAAGCTGTTAAATGAAAAAGGCGAGTTTATTTCTGCCGAGACGGGCCAGGAATTGTTACGTATTGCTGAAGCGGAGGATTTTAATTTTGTACCGGTAGACAAACTGGGAAAGATTACAAAAGATGACTCCTACATGCAGAAGCATATTGATGCAATTTTAAACTATCCCCTGGTAAACAAAGAAGCTATTGCCGCCAAAAACTTTAAAGTAGTAGTAGATGCGATCAATTCTACAGGCGCTACTTTTGTTCCGGCATTATTAAACGCACTAGGTATTGATAATATCGTTGTGTTAAATAAGGAGGTGACTGGCAATTTTGCACATAACCCCGAGCCATTGCCTCATCATTTAACTGAATTGAGCAACACCGTGGTTAAAGAAAAAGCCGATTTGGGCATTGCTGTAGATCCTGATGTAGACCGTCTCTGTTTTGTTTGTGAAGATGGCAGCATGTTTGGCGAAGAGTACACATTAGTAGCAGTTGCTGATTACATATTATCCCTGCGCCAGGGCAACACTGTAAGTAACATGAGCAGCACAAAAGCGTTGAAAGAAGTAACACTGAAACGAGGTGGCGCTTATGCACCTTCTGCTGTGGGTGAAGTGAACGTGGTGAAAAAGATGAAGGAGACTAATGCAGTAATTGGCGGAGAAGGTAATGGCGGTATTATTGTACCCGACTTTCACTACGGCCGTGATGCACTGATTGGCATTGCCCTGTTTTTATCTCACTTAGCAAACCAAAAAGGCAGCATTGGTTCTTTGCGCCGTCAGTATCCTGATTACTTTATCAGCAAAAACAAAATTGAGCTGGATAGCAGTATTGATGTAGCATCTATCTTTAAGAGCATCAAAAAGAAATATGCTAAAAATCCGATTAATGATGAGGATGGATTAAAAATAGAATTTGATAACGACTGGGTTCACTTACGCACCTCTAATACTGAGCCTATTATCCGCATCTATTCTGAAAGTGATTTTGAAAGTAAAGCCAATCATATAGCTCACAAGCTAATGGAAGATATTAAAGAGGAGATCAAATAAAGTATTGAAGTCAGATCTTAAGCCCGGCCAACGTAGCCGGGCTTTTTCGTTGAATTAACTGTTAGGCGTGGCATTGTATTTGTCTTCCTAAGTTATTCACTAAACCTTTTATCTATGACAAACTTAAATACGTCCGATATACATGATTCGGAAAAAGACAAAGAAAAGTTACAGCCTGAAGAAACAGTTATCGACTTGCCTGATGTAGAGGATATTCCGGGGCAGGCCAATGTGAAACCGCCGGAAGCCAACCAGGAAGAAGATCTGACCCTGGCGTCGGATGATGAGGAAGGAGTGGGCATTTTTGAAGAAGAAGAAGAAACGGAGAATGAAGATATCTATCAAAATGATGACACCAATGTTACACGCCAGGAACGGGAATTACTACGAGAAACTGAGACCGTTGGTACAGACGATGACGACGATTTAAAGCGGGCCAGGCTCGATGACAGGGATTTCGAGGGCGAGAAGCTGAACGAAAAAACCACGCAGGACGGTAAAGACCTCGATGTTCCTGGGCAGGAAGCCGATGATGAGAACGAAGATATCGGGGAAGAGGATGAAGAAAACAATGAGTACAGCCTGGGCGATAATCAATAATCCTTAATTAGGCTGAGTAGTAAAGTTCTTCGAAGGAAGAACTTTTTTGTATCTGCTAGTCCGCAACCTAAACAATTTCAAAGTCTCTCCTGTTTTAGTACTACGAATTATCGTCAAAAAATTAATATTAACATGAAAGCCGTAGGATTTAAAACCTCACTTCCCATTGATGAACCCAATAGTTTTATTGAATTTGAAATGGAAGTACCGAAGCCCAAGGGATATGAAATACTGGTAAAAGTAAAGGCAGCAGGTGTAAACCCTGTAGACTATAAAATAAGACAAAACAGCACAAAAAAAAAAAATGCTGCAAGACCCAAAGGTTATAGGATGGGACGCAGCAGGTATTGTTGAAGAGATTGGAGACAGCGTAACCCTTTTCAAAAAAGGCGATGAAGTATACTATGCAGGAGATATCACAAAAAGCGGCTCCAATTCTGAATTCCAAATAGTAGACGAACGCATTGTGGGTAAAAAACCGGCAAAGCTTACTTATAACGAAGCGGCAGCAATGCCCCTTACTACATTAACTGCCTGGGAAATTCTATTTGACCGGATGCGCATTAATGAAAAAGACCAGGGTAAAACTATCCTGATCATTGGCGGGGCCGGTGGTGTAGGCTCAATTGCCATTCAAATAGCCAAAAAAATCGCTGGATTAACGGTACTGGCTACTGCGTCAAGGGCAGAATCTGTTGAGTGGTGCAAACAACAGGGTGCTGATTATGTAGTGAATCACCGCGATCTGGTCAATGAAGTAAGGAACGCCGGATTCCAGCAGGTGGATTTTATCCTCGACTTCGTTGATGTCAACCAATACTGGGATTCTTTCGCGGAATTAATTAGCCCACAGGGCGCCATCGGCTCCATTAGTGACCCAACGCAACCCGTTAATCTTCGTCAGCTCAAATCTAAAAGCGTGAGTTTTCACTGGGAGTTGATGTTTACCCGCTCTATGTTTCAAACAAAGGATATTGCAGAGCAGCATTATATTCTTAACAAAGCCTCCGAATATTTTGATAAGGGTATCCTGCAAACCACTCTGACAGCAACTTTAGATGGCCTTTCGGCTGACAATTTAAAAACGGCCCACCGGCAGTTAGAAAGCGGAAGCACTATTGGCAAGCTGGTTATCAATTACGAAAAGTAACATATTTATTTTCAATAAGTTAAAATACAAAATCTCCCAGTGGTACTCGCCCTCATCAAGGCTTTTCAGATTTCGGTTAAAAACTGTATCTTTGCAGCCCCTTAGCGAAAGCTGGGGATATTTTTTTATTTTTTAACCAAATTTCAGGGTAATGAACAATTATGAATTGATGGTGATTTTTACCCCTGTTTTAAGTGAAGACGAGTTTAAAGCTGCTCAGAAAAAGTTTGCCGGTATGGTAACTGAAGCTGGTGGATCTATCGTTCACGAAAACCCATGGGGACTGAAATCACTGGCGTATCCGATCCAGAAAAAAACCACTGGTTTATACTGGGTTATGGAATATACTGCGCCATCCGACTTCAATGAGAAGCTGAAAATACAGCTTCTTCGCGACGAATCAGTACTTCGTCAATTATGCACTAAACTCGACAAATACGCCGTTGAGTATAATGCTAAAAAGGCTAAAGGCGTGAAAACAGGAACCGAAAAAGCAGTGGAGGCTTAATATTATGGCAAAGAATGAAATAAAATACCTGACGGCCATTAAGACTGACAAGCGCGTAAAAAAATTCTGCCGCTTTAAAAAATATGGCATCCGCTATGTTGATTATAAAGACATAGAGTTCCTTAAAAAATTCCTGAACGAACAAGGTAAATTGTTACCCCGCCGTTTAACGGGTAATAGCTTAAAATTTCAGCGCAGAGTATCTGATGCTGTTAAGAAAGCACGCCAGTTGGCTCTTTTACCTTACGTAACGGATCTTTTGAAATAGAAAAACGGCAAGTAGAAAATAGTAGGTAGCCAGTAGAATATTCTTCTTACTACCAGCTATCCCCTACTAGCTTAATATTAGTAACCTTCCCTAATCCACACCGGTGGAGACAGTCACAATTCATCGATTGGGCAAAAGGGAACTAAAAAATAGTACAATGGAAGTAATTTTAATACAGGATGTAGATAATTTGGGTGGTGTTAACGAAGTAGTAACTGTAAAAAATGGTTACGCACGTAACTTTTTATTACCTCGCAAATTAGCGGTTGAAAACAGCGCCGCAACAAAAAACAGCTGGAAGAAAGGCTGAAACAAGCTAAGAAAAAGAAGATGCTATGTTAGCTGCTATTAACGATGTTATTAGCAAACTAAGCGCATCTCCTCTTAAAATCGGAGCTAAAACCGGTACATCTGGTAAAATTTTCGGTAGCGTAACCAACTTACAGCTGAGCAGAGCGATCCGCGAGCAAAAAGGTTATGAAATCGACCGTAAAAAATTCACATTAACGAAGAAAAAAGAATTAGGTACGCATAAAGCTACTATCGATTTCGGAAACGGTCATTCCACCGAACTTGATTTTGAAGTGATTGCAGAGTAATTGCTCCTTCTCAGAATGTTTTACAGCGCCCGTCCTTTTAGGTCGGGCGTTTTTAGTAATTATTTGATAAAATAAAATTATTGGGGATACGATGAATTTACCAGTATATTTGTAATATTATTATGGTGTATATTCAGTATTAAAGTTCCATGTTACATAAATGTTCATTGATCTTGGTTACTGTTTCTCACTTTCTTTAAAATTTCTTAAAACAAAAAAATGAACATTTACGTTGGTAACTTAAGCTGGAACTTGAAAGACCAGGACTTACAGAATTTATTCAGCTCGCATGGTGAAGTAACTTCTGCTAAAATCGTTTTAGACAAATTCACTAACCGTAGCAAAGGCTTTGGTTTCGTAGAAATGGCTAATGATGACGAAGCACAAGCTGCAATCACTGCTTTAAACGGAAGAAGTTGACGGTAGAAATATCGTAGTAAACGAAAGCCGTCCAAAAGAAGGCGGTAGCAGCGCTGGTGGCGGTGGTTACAAAAAAGAAGCTTTGGCGGTGGTGGTAACAGCGGCGGCAGCGGCGGTTACAGAAAAAGCGGCGGCGGTTATGGCGGCGGCGGCGGATATCGCGACCGTAGCAGCGACTACAACAAAGACTATTAATAAAGTATATTAATACCAGATTTAAAAAAGTTTGCATAGTACTATGCAAACTTTTTTCGTTTACATACCTATTGAAGTTGTTGGTATATAGCAAATAGCATTCTAACATCTACCTAGATCTTGGTATTTTATTAAGGCAGAAATAGATTACATTTGCGACCTTTAAACAAATCACATATTTATGAAAATCAAATTGACACTTGTATTAGCGTTACTTTCATTAAGCTCGGCTCTTTTTGCGCAAAGCAGTTACAAACAATCTATTGGCCTTCGCCTTGGGAGCGGTTATTATGACATTGCTTCGGCAGCTTATAAAACATTTTTGAATGATGCATCTGCACTTGAATTCAACTTAGGTATTCGTCCCGAAAGATTTGGGGGAACGAGATGGACAAATGTGGCCGCTTCAGGAGCGTATCAACATCATTTCGACATTAAACCAGTCGATGGCCTAAAATGGTTCGTGGGTGGTGGAGTAGTAGTATCGAATACTTTCTCGAATAACGATTACTACAAAGGATTTGGCGTTGGATTATTCCCAACCGGAGGTGCAGACTATAAATTTAAAAAATTCCATTAGCTGTTTCAGCAGATATTAGACCGACTTTCAATATTGTTGAGGCATTCGACTATAATGGATACAATAATTTTTACCCGAACGTAGGTGTATCCGCCAGGTATACTTTCTAAGATACATATTACTGGAACATTATTCAAACCGCCTTTTCTAAAGGGCGGTTTTCTATTTAAAATTATCGCCCATTAAAGTAATTTCAATTGGCCTACTTGTTGCATCATTGGTACAAAAATGAAATTATGAATACCCTCTATAATCGTTTGATGTGCTCAATTTTAGCTATATCAATCATACTATTATCTGCCTGTGCGCCGCCACGAAGACCTCAGCGCCCTAAGCCGCCCAAACGACCATTCACACAATACCAGCCAATTAATTGGAAAACGAATCAGGTCCCTGCTATTCTGGGTAATACCAATTGCATAGTTCTACTTTAGGAATGATTGAATTAAACTAAAGTAATCCCTGTTTAAACATCTATTCCCTCGGATTTTATATACTCCAAAGCACTTTTTAAGAGGCTTTTGAGCCGATTTAGCGCAGCAAGGGGGAAACATCTGATAATCCGACAATTAAATCATAAAAAAATGTGAAAATTTACAAAAATAAATAACAATCGTTTGCATGAATATAATTTATTTCGTAATTTTGAATTGAATTTTCATAGGATAAGGTTTAATGGTTAATGGTTTTTGATGAAGTCCCCAACATCTTTAATGTTGGGGATTTTTTGTAGGTCTACTCCGTTCACTACTATTTTGACGCTTCAGGAAATTCTGGAATCGGCTTTTTTATGGATACAAACTATAAAAATTCAGCACAAATCAACATCATATTCTGGTGTATGTCCTCCTTCATTAGTACCCCAAACTAACTTCTTGTTACAAATCCACTAGTTTTCAGATCACCCAATGGCTTATTGAAAAAAACAGGCACTTCAACGTTTTGCCGGGCCAATTCATAGAATTTTTTATAATAAGTTCAATGCTTTTCTAATTTCATCAGGCAAATAGGGGCGCTTTGCGCCTCCCGATTATTAATCCAAAATGCCTGAACTATGAAGCTTGCCATTCGTAAAAATTTGTTTACCGTAACCGTAGCAGTTTCTTTGGTACTGCTTGCGACTCGTTTATTCGCACAATCCTGCACCTTCGTAAGTCCTACAGTTCAATTCGTCAGCATTACTTCCAATTCCTCTACAGGGCAATGTGAATATCTCGTTAATCTTGAGTTTGACATTCAGGTCAACGGAGGGAACAAATATATTTTTGTTCATTTATGGGAGCAAAGTAAGTATCATTTTGGCTCCGGAGGAACTGCATTACCATTCGCTTACGCAACCCTGCCTGTAGATAACGCCGGATCGTCATCAGGAATCCTTTACAGTTCTTTGGTTAACATTGGTATCAACAGCTTTGATAATCCATCCACGTTCTACACCAATTATCCTCCCGATGCCACTGTGCCCATGGCCAATGCCAGTACCATGCCGGGCATTACTGTAACAGAAACACCTCTTAACGGCACTACCAGCAGGTATCTGATAGAAAACGTAAAAATAACATTGCCGGGGCCATGTGTCGGCACACTTCCTACATTTACCGGTGATGCGTGGTCAACCAATGGTGCTAGTGCTAACCAGGTCCAATGCGCAATGCCGGGCTTTACTTTTGGGGCGCTAGGTCCAATAGCGAGTGGTGCAGTAACCTGTGCTACACCTGCAAATTTGCTGTCCTTTACAATAGCGAAAGATGCAAGCAGTACAGCCGCGGATGTAAACATCGACGTATATGTAGATCGAAACGGGGACGGGCTTTTCAATATTATAGATGATGCGCCTGCCATCGATTCCGATGGTGACATTAACTACCACCTTGCCGGCTCTAACTCCCCATTAACCATCAACAATAACACGCTTTATTATCCTACCTCAATATCGGCCGACCCTATACTTAAGAACAGGAACCTTTTTTTGGTCATTAAAAATATAATAATTACCAATAGCGATGGAACTACCACCATTTTTAATGACGCTTTTGTAAGGGAAATTAATAATAGTTGCTCTGTACTGCCTATTCAGTTTGGAGAAATTAATGCCAGAATGAAAAATAGCACTTTGCAGGTAAGTTGGCAAAGTCTTAGGGAAACCAATTGTAAAGACTACGAGATTCAGGTATCATCAAATGCAACAGAATGGCATACAATTGGAAAAGTTTCTTCCATAGCCCTGTCAGGCAATTCAGATATACCTTTAAATTATAGCTTTTCGGGCAACTCCGCCGTTTTAGGGGATTATCAATTGCAATACTGCTACTTTCTTTTTTCAAAAACCGTATGGTGCGTATTGGCATCCTCTTACTGGCTGTAATGGCTGTTTATTCCTGTGCGAAAGAATCTAATAATCCACAGTATGATAATCAACCGGTTTTTTTGAGGATTATTCAACATGACGTAGATAACGGTTCGCCTACTTATTCCAGGGTCATAAAAGTTGTCAGGGATTAGGATCGGCGATCCCCCTTATTCATCGAGCGATACCTTTTTTGAGTTAACACGTAGTTTATATCCGACACCGATTTTTAAAGCAAAATTTTCTTTATTGTGACTTACAGGGAACTCAAAACAAATGGGATAGTCAAACTCCTTAACAGCATCTAAAATGATTTCCTGAATGGTCGCACCAAAGGGACGATCCGTATCCTTGGTATCAGCAAAACAACCCACTACGAGGCCGGCAAGCTTCTTAAGCTTGCCGCTTCTTTTCAATTGCTGCATCATCCTGTCTATAGCATACTTCTGCTCACCTATGTCTTCTATAAAAAGTATCCGGCCTTTGGTTTTAATTTCAGAAGGCGTACCAATTCCGTTTACCAGCAAGGCTAAATTTCCACCTACCAATTCACCTATTGCTTCCCCATTCCTGTTCAGGTCATGAGGTTCACAGGTATACCTGGCCCACTTACCCTCCAGCGCATCTTTTAGAGAAATGACATACTTGTCTAGATATCCCTCATCATTAAAGGCTGCAGCCATGGGCGCATGTAAAGATGCAATATGATAGTTGGAATACAAATGAGAGTGAAAAATGGTAATATCACTAAAACCAATTACCCATTTGGGTTTCTTTTTAAATTTTTTAAAGTTGACCTGGTCTATAATTCGTCCCATTCCATAACCACCTCTTCCGCATAGTACGGCCTGTACCTCATCATCATCGAGCATCGTCTGAAAATCGTTTAACCGCTCTCCATCTGTTCCGGCAAAATAATTCTCCGACTTACTACCTAATGTGCTGCCTACTTTTACTTTATACCCCCATTCCTCCTGCAAAATCCTCACACATTCGGCAGCTTTCTCAAATGCCATATATCCTGCCGGGCATACAATCCCAATGGTATCTCCCGGTTGTAAATAGGGAGGCGTCTTTATAATCATCGACAAAAAATCAATTTATTTTTTTAGATCTCTTTTAAATTGCTCCCCGCTGATTGAACGAAAAGCTCATGTATAACTCCACATTTTAGAGCGAAATTATCAACTTGATGCCCGACTGGAAAATCGAAACAAACCGGATAGCTGTAACCTTTTACCTTATCTGCGATAATATCATAAATAGTTTGTCCAAAATATTCCGAGGGATCATCCTGTTTCACCTTAATACCCCCAATTACCAATCCTGCCAGCTTGGACAATTTGCCGGTTCGCTTTAAATTCCAGAACATACGGTCTATACTATACAAATATTCACCGGTATCTTCTACAAAGAGTACTTTTCCATCCGTATCAATATCAGATGCCGAACCTGCAAGGCTCTCTAAAGTCTTCAGGTTACCTCCAACCAGTATCCCCTTTGCCTTCCCGGTACGATTATAATTACTGAAGGGAGCCGTATACTCCATACGCTGGCCGCTCAAAGCGCGCTGTATCGACTCAATAGTATCTTTTTGTAAAGGATCTGCATTGGCCCATACATCAGGAAAGCTGTTACACATTTTAGAGTGAATAGAAGCTATTCCCATATTTTTTGAAGATGGGAATGCAACACGGTGATGTCACTAAAGCCAATAATCCATTTAGGATTGGCTTTGAATTTGTCCCAGTTCAATCCGTCCACAATTCTTACACTTCCATAACCACCCCTGGCACACATTATGGCCTTTACCTGTGGGTCATCTAACATTGCCTGCATATCTGACAATCGTTCTGCGTCTGTGCCCCCAAATGTGTGATCGCGCTTACCAATAGTAAACCCAACACGAATTTTATAGCCCCATTGTTGTAATAAAGTAGCAGCAGGAATAATTCCTTCCCGCGTAGTATAACCTGCGGGTGATGTAATACCAATCAAATCGCCAGGCTTCAGATAAGGAGGAATTATACTTTTATTATTTATGGCCGGTCGGGCATCAATATGTAAAAAAGGTACCGAAGCCATTGCAACAGCCGAGGTAATAAATTTTTTACGTTTCATAAACGCTAAGATAGGAAGTTGTAAATTCTGAATCGGGATTTATTCGATCAACACATTATATATTTGGCCGACTTAACATCAAATTTAACGAGTATCACTATTTTTGCATCTTATGGATATACCTGGTTATATTCCCTTACCGGATTGGTTTGTAAGTGCTGACCGATGGTTATTTGAATGGATCAATATAAAATTGGCCAACTCCCTCTTCGATAGCTTCATGCCTGTTATGCGTAATGCATTTACCTGGGGACCTCTCTATCTTTTCATTGCAGCTTTTACTGTAATTAATTTTAAAAGGAACGGCTGGTGGTGGCTGGCACTTGCATTAGCCACAGCGGCCTGCACTGATATTGTGGGAGCCCGGATCTTCAAAGAAGGTTTTGAACGGCTAAGGCCTTGCAATGACCCGGAGATGATTGGACATGTACGAATGGTTTTGGGCAGGTGTAGTGGTGGCTTTAGCTTTGTTTCTAATCACGCCATTAATCATTTTGGCATTGCTACCTTCTTTTTGTAACTTTTAAAAGCTTTTTCCGATATGCCTGGGTTCTCTTTGTGTGGGCTGGCATCATCGGAGTTGCCCAGATATATGTTGGTGTGCACTATCCTTTTGATGTAGTATCGGGTACGCTCCTGGGCATTTTAATTGGTTCACTATCTGGTTATTTATTCAACAAAAAATTCGGATTTCCTAAATTCGATAAGCAATCAATTTTAAATTAATGGAAATACTCATAATTGCCCTACTTATTTTATTAAACGGGGTTTTCTCTATGGCTGAAATAGCTCTTGTATCAGCCCGTAAGGCTCGTTTAGAAGCCCAGGCGAACAAAGGCGACAAAAAGGCTAAAGATGCACTGGCACTTGCCAATCACCCTGATCATTTTCTCTCCACTGTACAAATCGGGATCACGCTAATCGGTATTTTAACGGGTATTTATTCAGGCGACAAAATAACCGGGGATGTTGAGCTTTTTGTTTCACAGTTCCCCTCGCTGGCACCCTACAGTAAAGGCATTTCGACTACCGTGGTGGTTATTTTAATCACTTATTTTTCACTGGTTTTTGGAGAATTGATCCCAAAAAGAATTGGCTTAGCATCTCCTGAAAAAATAGCCAAGTTTGTTGCAGGTCCTATGCGCGTTGTTAGCTGGGTCACCTTCCCGTTTATTTGGTTACTTACACAATCTACCAGGCTTATCACCAAAATATTCAACGTAAAATCGGACGACTCGCAGGTTACCGAAGAGGAAATAAAAGCAATTATTAATGAAGGGACAGAACAAGGTACCCTGGAAGAGACAGAGCAGGAAATTATTGAACGCGTATTCCATCTAAGTGATCGTAATATTACTTCGCTGATGACGCACAGAAGCGATATAGTTTGGTTCAACACAACGGATACAGAAGAGACTATCAGGGAAAAATCTTAAAAGAACCTCATTCCATCTATCCTATCTGTGAAGGCGAAATAGACAATATAAAGGGTGTTATTTCTCTTAAGGACCTGTATACTAACAATGACAATATCCCCTTCAAAAACCTGATGCGGCCAGCACTTTTTGTTCCGGATAACAATACAGCGTTTAAGGTGATGGAGAAGTTCAAAGAATCGCAGCTGCACTCCTGCTTTATTGTAGATGAATATGGAAGCGTATTAGGAATGATTACGCTTAAAGATATATTGGAAGCCATCATTGGCGATATGCCTCAGCACGACGATGACGAATACGAGGTAATCAGAAGAGATGATGGAACATTTTTGGTGGACGGGCAACTTCCTTTTTATGACTTCCTTTCGTACTTTGATAAGACAGACTGGATGAATGAGGGGGACAGGAATTTGATACTATTGCAGGCTTTATATTACATAAATTGAAACGCATTCCTATTGCTTCGGATAAAATGGAATGGAACGGCTTTGATTTTGAAATAATGGACATGGATGGCCATCGAATTGATAAGGTGCTGGTTAAAATTAGCGAAGAAATAAGAGAGGAGATGGAAGATTAACTCCCCAAAACAAAAAGAATATTACATTAAAAAGATCGGATGCTCAAGTAGCATCCGATCTTTTTATGCGCCTGCTCACGACAACGCGTCAATAAACCAAGAGCCCGTTATAAGATTGAGTGCACTTCTGATTTTTGAGCAAACCCAAAGTCAGCTTACCACTTTATAACTTACAAACACAGATAACGAAGTAACTGATGTAAAGTACAATCATATAAACTATAATCAGGAGAATTAAGAGTTTCGCTCAGTTATTCTCCAACATTTTGCAGACAATACAAAAAAGTATGTCACAAAATGATAAAATACATGCATAAAGGCCAATGAATGTCACTATACACTGAAGTTAAGCAATCTATATAAATGCCTGATATAGAGCCAATAGTACCAAATAAAGAAAGCCCCAATATCATTTAATTGGATCTTAAATATTGCATTGTAGCTAGAACATGATGCACAAAAAAAGCCCCTCTCTTTCGAGAAGGGCTGATATACTTTAGTAAAAAACTAATTAGTTTTTGCGAAGATTTGGATGTGGAGGAGCTACAGTATTTGGACCGTCTTCTCCAGGAGCAGCTGCACGGATGTCAACTGCATCGCAATCACCACCTTCCTGACCTGAGCTGAAGATAAATCTGTCGCTGCTTACGCCTTCTTTTTCAACTAAGTGAGAAATCACTTTATTTACGTGATCCCAGCTTAATTGCTGCTGACGTTTAGTAGCTGCGCAGTAACCTACTACTACTACTTTACAGTTTGGATTAGCTTTCAGTTTAGATGCTACAGTTGCTAAAGTACCAGCTGCATCATCAGAAAGTTTGTTAGAGTTTGCTGCGAAGTGAATGCTTGGTAAAGCACCTAAAGAAGTAGCGCAATCGCTTTGAGCAGGAGCGCAACCTTCTGGACAAGGACATTTACCTACGCCATCAGCATCAACCGGCTGGCAATATGTTGGAGTGATCAACTCTTTATCTTTACAATCAGGTACACCGTCACCGTCAGTATCGCGGCTTACACCATGAGTATCAACAGGGCAACCAGCAGGAGTTTGCTCTTGGTCAAATTGGTCAGTTACACCGTCACCATCAGCATCTGGAAGAACGATTTCAGGAACTCTGCGTAATTCTCCGTAAGCATAATTTAATGGGTTCAACCAGTAAAGAGGCTCAACTCTTTTCGCTTTGCTACCTAAGTTGAAGTTAAGACCTAAAGAAAGGTAGTTGAACCAATCTTTATCAGGGCTCAAAGTTCCGCTCTCGTCACGACGAACACCATCTAACATATCAGAACCGTTAAAGATCAAACGATCTTCAAGAGCCAGATTAACGCGAGAAGAAAGACGGAAAGCAACGCCTGCACCAACTGTTGCAGAAGGAGTTATGTATCCAGCAAATGTTTTGCTCCATTTTTTAGAAGCATCTATTGTAGCGCGGCTTTCATAAGAATCATCTAAAATATTCTTGATCGCGTCTAACTGATCTTTACGATTGTCGTAAACATCTCCCTGAGATGGGAAGTTAGTATATTGGCTGCTGCCATTTAAAGCATTAACACTTGTTTTGAATGTATTAACACCCACACCCGCTAAAGCATAAACTGTTGCACCAGTTTGATTTTTGTAAAAACGGATATTACCTAAGTTAAACAAAGCCTGCAAAGAAAGATCTTGAGATTTTGTTTTATAATTATGGTATATCTGGCGGCCACCGTAACCAGCCCAAGGAGAGTTTGCTCCTTCAGCCATATAACTTTGTGTTGACGGTCTCCAGTTCAACCCCTGAGCAACACCATAAACGTACTCTAATCTTAAAGACATCACATGTCCCAAAGATTTACGGATATGTCCGCCGAAACCGAAAGAGTTTAAATATCTAGCATCAACGTCAGCTACAGGAATAGAGAAGGAACCACCTTTAATGCCGATTTCCCACATGTCTTTTGGTTTTGCAGGATAGTCGTAGTTTCCAACCATAAACTCATTGTGCTGAGACAATTGTTTGCTGTTGTAATAATTAGAATCTGTCACAGAAAATGTGCCATACACCGGATGTGGGGCGGTGTAAGGGTGCGACGGGCTCACCTGGGCAAAGCCTGTTGACGCAACCAGGCAACTAAGGCCTGCTAGTAATTGGTACTTTTTGCTTGTCATAACTAAGGATTAAGATTTAAAATGATTTTCTTAATAAGTTCAGCAAATTTAGAGCCATTTGTTAAATAAACAAATTTTAACCTAAAAAATAATTAAATCTGCTGTATGCACTGCTAAGCAAATACTATGCAAAAAAATCAAAAATGCCCCTTTAAATTCCTTATTTTGCTCAATTATTATTATGAATTTACCCATTTCTTTAATAAAAAATGAATTAGATAGTTTCGAAGAGCGATTCAAAACGGCCGTTAAAAGTCCAACCCCGCTCCTTAATAGTATATTGCGATATATAGTAAAAAGAAAGGGTAAACAAATGCGGCCGATGTTTGTTTTTTTATCCGCCAAATTACTAGGAACGCCTACCGAAGCCACTTACCGGGCAGCCTCGCTTGTTGAAATATTGCATACAGCTACGCTCGTTCATGACGATGTGGTGGATGATTCGTTGGAAAGGAGAGGTTTTTTTCCGTATATGCGCTTTGGAAAAATAAGGCATCAGTATTGGTGGGAGATTACCTTTTGGCTAAAGGTCTCATCCTCTCTCTCGAAAACCACGATTACAGAATTCTTCACATTTTAACCGATGCAGTAAAAAAATGAGTGAAGGAGAGCTACTTCAGCTCGAAAAAGCACGCAATCTTAATTTAAGGGAAGACATTTATTACGAGATCATCAAAAATAAAACTGCTTCGTTACTGGCTTCAGCGTGTAGCGCCGCGCATGGTCGGCCACCCAAAATGACGAGGATGCTGAAAAAATGAGACTATTTGGTGAAAAAACCGGCATTGCCTTCCAGATTAAGGATGACCTCTTTGATTATGCCAGTGAAGATGTGGGCAAACCCACCGGAAATGATATTAAGGAAAAGAAAATGACGCTCCCCCTGATTTATACCCTCAATAACGCCGACAAATCAACCCGTCAAAAAGTGATCAGCATCGTAAAAAACAATAATAACGACAAGCAGAAAGTTGCATGGGTGCTGGAGGTAGTGAAAAGCACAGGTGGTATACAGTACGCCACTGAAAAGATGTATGAATACAAAAAGAAGCGCTTGATATCTTAATGCAATTTCCTGATAACGAATATCGCCAGGGTTTGAAAGACCTGGTAGACTATGTGACGGAAAGAAAATATTAGCAGATGGGACCATTATTCCTATTGCTATATAAGATAGAAATAAGAACTTTATGCTAGATAGTGCTATTCAAGCTGTATCTCATAGATAACCCATGAACAACAATCTTTTGTTAACCATTTTCAATGCAAATATTTTGACCAAACGCTGGAATATACTGGAAGCTGATCCCAATAATGTATCATCATTACAAGAAGCGCTTAAAATAAACGCAACGCTTTGCCGCATCCTGGTACAACGGGGCGTGCAAAATTTCGAACAAGCGAGGGATTATTTCCGGCCAAAACTTTCGCACCTGCACAACCCATGGATAATGAAGGATATGACCAAGGCCGTAAGTCGTATTCTGAAGGCTTTTGATGCCAACGAAAAATATTAGTGTTTGGAGACTATGATGTTGATGGCACAACGTCTGTGGCTAGCATGTACAGTTTTATTAAAAAACTACATGCCGAAGTAGGTTTTTACATTCCTCATCGCTACAAAGAAGGCTATGGTGTCAGCAAAGCAGGAATAGACTTTGCCAGGGATAACAATTTTTCGCTGGTGATTACGCTAGACTGCGGCATAAAATCTGTAGAGCTCATCAAATATGCCAACACCATGGGTATCGATTTTATTGTTTGCGATCACCACATGCCGGATGAAATAATACCTGATGCAGTTGCTGTGTTGAATCCCAAACAGAAAGACTGTAACTATCCTTTTAAAGAACTTTGCGGTTGCGGCGTAGGATTTAAGCTCATGTGTGCTTTGTGTGAACAAATGAATATTCCGTTAGAGAACGCTTATGAATACCTGGACCTTGTAGCCACTGCCATTGCCGCCGACATTGTTCCCATGAACGGAGAAAACAGGGTACTGGCATTTTATGGATTAATAAAAGCTAATACAACCCCCAACCTGGGAATAAAAGCATTGGCTACATTAGGCGGAGCTAAGCAACCCTTACATATCAACGACCTGGTATTTATGATAGCCCCGCGGGTTAATGCGGCCGGCCGGATGGATGATGCCAGCAAAGCGGTACAACTTTTTATTGCCAACACCTACGAAGAAGCTTTGCACTATGCTGAACTACTACACAGTGATAATACAGACAGGAAAGAAGCCGACACCGATATTACAGCAGAAGCATTGGCCATCATTTCAGAAAATCAACATTGGGTTGAAAAGAAATCGACCGTTGTATACCAGTCCCATTGGCACAAAGGCGTTGTTGGCATTGTTGCTTCCCGGTTAATAGAGCATCATTACAAACCCACAGTAGTGTTAACCGAAAGTGGCGACTATGCGGCGGGAAGCGCCAGAAGCGTGCCTGGGTTTAACTTGTATGAAGCTATTCACGCCTGTAGAGAGTACCTGCTTGCATACGGAGGACATTTTGCTGCAGCCGGGCTTACACTTGAAAAGCATAATGTAGACCTCTTTAGGAACAAGTTTGAAGAGGTGGTGTCTGCATCTATCCGCCAGGAGCACCTGATCCCGGAAATAGTAATAGATGCAGAAATCTCCTTCAAAGAAATAACCACATCTTTCTACAATATACTGCGCCAGATGGAACCTTTTGGACCGGAAAATATGACGCCGGTTTTTATTGTCCGAAAAGTAGTAGATACAGGCTACAGCAAAATTGTAAAAGAAAATCACCTGCGCCTCGTAGTAAAACAAGATGACATTACCCTTACCGGGATAGGCTTTAATATGGCTGATAAGTTCGCCCTGGTTAAAGATCGACAGCCTTTTGATGTAGTATTTAAAATTGACGAAAACGAATGGAATGGTCAAAAAACACTACAGCTGCGTATAGAAGATATTAAAGCCTCTTAAACACGATCAGTCCACTGGTCGATCCTGGTTAACTTTACATTGGTCACGGGCGAAACCACCAGAGGGAACTTTTCTACCGTGACATTCGATAAATCGAGCCCGAAGTTTTTCTCTTCTGACAGGCTGATATGCTTTATCATGAAATGAAGCTTCATAATTACCTTCTCAATAAACGGCAGGTCATTATCCAAACTCAGGTACTTCTCCATTACCATAAACTGAAAATCGCCTACTGTATTACTGCTAGCCAGACTTTCGTAACGGCTCATAATATTCACTTCCTTATTCTGCACCAGGTCTTCCACTACCTTCTTAAATAAAAGGTTGATACGAGGTTGTATTCTGAATCCCAGCCTGAAATCAACACGGATGATATCATTTGGTATAATATGATCAACTTTATATTCTGATGTGTAAGGATCATCTACCGTATCCACATGTACAAACCAATAGATATCAGCTCTCTTAGGCTTTTTATTGAGTATGGAGTAGATGATTTTGTGCTCAATTTCCTTCGGATTATCTGCACTGGTCAGGTAGATTAAGTGTGTAGCATGCTTGGCTACACTTTTGTCGTTGCTGAGCTCCTGAATTTTAGATATATAGTGCTCCATCCGCACAAACTCTACATATCGGTTTTTGATTTTCCGGGCCCTGAACCACACATACATTACCAGGAACATAATACCTCCAATCATCAGTGTAATATAACCGCCATGAGAGAACTTCTCCAGCAGTGCAACGAGGTAAGCAGTTTCTACTATAAAAAAGCCTATTAGAAACACGTAGATAAATGCCTTATTGATCCTTCTTAATACCATGTAATTGGCAAAAAGAATTGTGGTGGTAATCATGGTTACAATGATGGCTAACCCATAAGCCGCTTCCATTTTAGAAGACTTTTGAAAATACAGCACCACAAAAACGCAACCGCTAAACAAAATAGTATTTACAGCCGGAATAAACAATTGCCCTTTTGCCTCTGACGGATACTGGATCCTGAGTTTAGGCCACAGGTTTAAACGGATAGCTTCACTGATAAGCGTATAAGCTCCTGAAAGCATCGCCTGGCTCGCTATTATCGCCGCTGTTGTCGCAATCACCACCCCAGGCAAAATAAACCACTCCGGCATCAGGTTAAAAAAGGCGTTGATACCTACAGCCTGCCTTATATCATCGGTAACAGTGAGTTTATTATAGTGCGAAAGTAAAAAGGCCCCCTGTCCAAAATAGTTAATCAGCAAACAGGCTTTTACATATATCCAGGAATAACGAATATTATCTCTGCCGCAATGCCCGAGGTCACTATAAAGCGCCTCCGCACCGGTAGTACAAAGAAAAACAGCGCCTAGCAACCAAAACCCATGCGGATAGGTAATTAAAAATTCAATCGCATAGTACGGGCTCAACGCCTTAAATATAGTTAGATCGTCTGCAATATGCAGGGCACCGAACACCGCCAGCATGGTAAACCAGATAAACATGATGGGGCCGAAGATTTTACCGATAGAAGCGGTTCCGAACTGTTGTAGAAAAAGAAGGCGGCTAAAATACCGAGAACGATCCAGACTATTGTGGAAGTAGGCAAATCTTTAAGAGCAGGAAGGATTTTCAAACCCTCTATAGCAGAAGTAATGGTCATAGGAGGAGTAATGATACCATCGGCTATCAGCGCAGCCCCCTATCATAGCCGGAATCACCAGCCATTTTCGTCGTCGTCTTACCAATGCATACAAAGCAAAGGTCCCCCCTCACCCTTATTATCCGCCCGTAAAATCAAAATAACATACTTGATGGTTGTCTGTAGCGTCAAGGTCCAGATAATGCAGGATAACGTACCTACTATCAACTGTTCGGTAATCTGCCGGTTACCGATAATAGCATTAAATACATATAAAGGAGATGTTCCAATATCACCGTAAATGATACCTAAAGCAATAAGCAGTCCCGCCGCAGTTGCTTTATTAGTGTGAGCTTTCACCAGATAAGATCTCTTAGTTTTTAATAAAAGAATACAAAGTTTATATAAAAGGCTTCAAATGAAAAAAACTTTATTTTTAATTACTTACCCTTATATTTTGAAAAGAAAAGTTATAATTTGCATTAGCTGACTTCGCTAGAAATCGATACTCAATGTATTCGTAACTTTATGGTATAAAATTGGTTAAATCAGGAGCGTTCCTGGAAGGTATTGACCATAAATAGCATCAAACAGGGTATATATCAGGCCAAAGTTCAACATAAAAACAAACGAATGAAACGCATATTTCTATCCATACTTGCATTTGCTCTTTTTCTCTCTCCATTTACGCGCAATCGATCAGGTATGCGCCCGTGAACAAAGAGGATGTAGAGCGAATGAATTTTGAGATTTTAGGCAAAGCCGCTGATAACTATCTCGTTTACAAAGAAGTAAAAGGCAATCATCGTATTTCGGTATATGATCACAATATGCAATTGAGAGAGGAAGTGCCGTTGACTATTCTTCCTAAAAGGGATGATATACTGGATATTTCATTTTATAATATAGATAATCATCGTCACCTCCTGTTTCAACACCAGGAGGGAGATGTGGTATATTTAAAATCAGTACCTATTGAAGCTAATGGTCGCATCTTAAGTGAGCCCACCGTTTTAGACACTACCATGATCGCTTACAAAACGGATAATAAAATATACAGCATTGTTACGAGTAATGATGGTAGTAGGCTAATGGTTTTCAAAATCAATAAAAAAGATAAAAGCCTTTTTCGTTTTACTACCAAACTTTTTAATGCCTCACTACAGCCCATAAGTGAAAGCCGTTTTTCGTTGCCGATGGAATATAAAGGTGATTATTTAACAGGCCATAGTGTAGCAAATGATGGTAGCTATTCGTTTATTAAATACCATCGCCAGACAAATGGCAATATTGTTGACGCCGCTTTAATTGAAAAACCGGCGGGCAAAGACACTTATGAGGAGCACAAGCTGAATGTAAATGACCTTTTCCTTGACGACATCAAGCTGATGGTAGATGATGCCAGCGGCCGTTACCTGCTATCTTCCTTTTACAGCACCAAAAAACGTGGTGATATTGAAGGGCTGTATGTTTACGGGCTGGAAAAAACACGGGTAAAGCAGCTTTCGAAAAAACTACTTTATTTGATGAAGATCTGAAAAAAGAGCAAGAGGACGATCGGGCAAAAGCGCCTTCAATAACTTTTTCATCAATAATATCATTGTAAATGACGACGGTAGTTTTACCGTAGCATCTGAAGCCCTGTATAATACCAACGACTGGGATCGCTGGGGCGGATGGGGTGCTGGTAGTTGGGGATGGGGAGGTATGGGAATGGGCATGGGCATGTGGGGCGGTTGGGGACCTGGCTGGGGATGGGGATGGGGCCGTTGGGGTGGCTGGTGGCCCTATTCTTATTATTCACCTTTCTTCTATCGCAGCTACTGGTGGGGCGGATGGGGACCCGGTTGGGGTGGATCCGCATGGGGAGGCAACTCACAACAATTTAATGCTGGTAATATTGCTATATTCTCCTTCGATGCACAGGGTAATAAAACCTGGGATAATGTTATCGTAAAATCGCAGAGCGAAAACAATACTGATGGCAGTATCTCCTACCAGGTACTTCCCGGCTCTAATGGTATCGTTTTCTTAATGAACAATTCAGGAAAAATATCCGATCTGGAAAATATTATGATCAGCAACGATGGCACCATCCGTAAAGGGCAGCCAATAAAAGCCCCGGAGAAACGCCTGAACTTTATGCCCAAATATGGTAAGCAAACCGGGCCGGGAGAATTGATCATTCCCTACTCGTACAAAAGAAATATTTCTTTTGCCAAAGTAGAACTATAAAGAACGATAAACACGTAACATATCATTATTTAGAAACTCCGGCTAATTGTGGCCGGAGTTTTTTCATACCGATTCAAATCCAGGTTAGCAACGCTTACAAATGCTCTTTACACCATTTATACAGGTTATTTCAGCATGAATGTATGTATTAGTCCGATTTATTGACTTTATTTGTGTTGAAATACAAAACTGCTCATGACGGGCATCTTCAGGCAAAAAACGCCGGGCAATATTATATTACTGATCATTTTAGGCATTTTCATAAAACTGCCTGCATTTTTTCATGCAAAGGGATTTATTATAAAGCAAAGCGATGGTATCTTTTATACCAATTTAACCGGCTTTTTAGATCGTGTCACTAACGGCAGCGGTTTTGTTTTTGCTGTAATCGCTTTTGGCCTGAACCTGTTGATTGCATTTATACTGAACAGCTTTATCAACACCGACCGCTTTATGAATAAGCCTAATTTCCTGTCTGGAATGGCTTATATGCTCATTACCTCCTTTTTGCCTTCATTTAATATGTTGTCATCTAACCTGGTAGCATCTGTATTATTGCTAACAGCATTTAAGTTGCTTTATCAATCGCACCATGTAAAAAACCATATTTTCAATGCATCGTTGCTTATTGGGCTGGCTTCTTTGTTCTTCTTCCCGGCACTCTTTTTCGTCGCCTGGGCTTTTTTAGCTTTATTAGTACTAAGACCTTTCAGGCTTTCGGACTGGATTATACTTTTGTTAGGATTAATCAGTCCTTATTACTTCTATGGTACCTATTTGTTTTTAAATGATAAGCTGGAAGTACCCTCCTACTTTTACCACTTTTCTTTTCTGAGTTCAGACATCAGGTATTCGCTTTGGCATGCCGGCGCTTTATTTTTGCTTCTGGCGCCATTACTGGCCGGCATGTATTATGTGCAGGCTAATTCGGCTAAAATGTTGGTTCATATACGAAAGGGGTGGTACTTATTTCTTGGCTACCTGGCAGTGACGATAGTTGCGGGGTTATTCGATATCGAAAAACATCAGAAAACCTGGTGTTAGCCTTAGTGCCCGTTGCTGCATTTCATGGCTATGGCTATTTAAATGCAGAATTAAAACTATACCCGAAAATATCATTTTGGCTAACCATAGCTTTTATCGTAGCCAATCAGCTGTATAGTAATTTGTGGTAGCTAATGCCAATGCTGCAAGGTTTTAAAAAACAAAAAGCAGTTGAAATTGTTATCCTCTGGCATAAGACAACCAAAGATGCGTAAAAAGCATCTACAAGTAGTTAATTTTGTATCTTAATTTGCTTTAAAAACATAAATGTATAGATGAAAAAGTTAGTTTTCCTTTTGACAACCATATTAGTGGTTACTGCTGCTCAAGCGCAATTGAATCCGGTAAGCTGGAAATTTACCAGCAAAAAATATCTGCAAAGGTTTACGAAATACACATGACTGCCGTTATGGATAATGGATGGCATTTGTATTCGCAGACACAGCCTGCTGATGCGATCAACATTCCGACCAAGTTTTCATTTACCGGCAATCCGTTAGTGAAGCTGGAGGGAGCTGTGAAAGAAGTGGGTAAAATGGAAAAGTTTCATGATGCCAGCGTAGGCGCCAGTGCCAATCAATACTCGAAAACAGTAAATTTTGTTCAGAAAATAACGCTGAAGGCGGCAGCCAAAACTAATATTTCGGGAACTGTTACTTATCAGACATGTGATGACAAACAGTGTCTGCCTCCTAAAAAAGTTCCGTTCAAAGTCGATTTAGGCTAAGTAAAACGGCGCCTAAGATATATAAGCTGGTTTCTTAAAAGGAGCCGGCTTTTTACTGCCCCCATCTAAAGCTCTGAATATCGAACCCCGCCAAATCCAATACCCTATCTGTTACGGTCGCAGCCAACTCTTCAATAGTTTGCGGCAAGCTGTAGAATGAAGGTGTAGCCGGGCAGATGATCCCGCCGGCTAAGGTGATCCTTTCCATATTTTGAATATGCACCAGGTTGTAAGGTGTTTCCCTCGCCACGCATATCAGCTTCCGGCGTTCTTTCAGAACCACGTCAGCCGCACGTGTGATCAGATCATTGGAAATGCCGTTCGCAATACGCCCCAAAGTACCCATAGAGCAGGGAGCAATGATCATGGTATCATACTGGCCACTACCTGATGCAAAAGGCGCTGAGAAATCATGCTTATTAAAATACAAGACCCCTTCTTTTTCTTTAAAAGCCTCCTGCATTTCTACCCGCCACACTTCCATGGCATTATCTGTAGCCACTACCGCAAGTGTTTCCCATTGATCCTTTAGCTTTAAAAGCCTATCAATCATCTGGGCAGGGTAAATAGATCCGCTTGCCCCAGTTATTGCTATCAGAATTTTCCTTCCCATATATTTAATACTAACTAACTTTCTACCACCCCGCCTGTTACTGTATACTTCATGGCATCGCCGGCAGTAAGGTTTTCAATAGGCTTTACGCGTTCTTTTGGCAAAATATATAACTGGCCGGCAAAATTATATGCCTGAGGCACATACACCCCTACCATTTCATGTCCCATATTAAACTTATCCATTTCGTCATCCGTTAGGAAGCCTACGATCCAGACATCGTTGTTAAATACGTTAGCAAGTACGGCTTTGGTAAACTTCTTTTTATCCCCGGCAAAAGCCTGGAAAAAATCTTTGATCGATTTATAAATTAGCTTAATGCCTGGTGTCCGCTCCAGCCAATGATCAAAAAAGTTGATCACACTCTCCATAATGAAGTAGCTACTTAACCAACCGATAAAAATAATAAATGCGATAATCAACACAAAACCTACTCCCGGCGTAGTGAATACTGGTCTCAGCAGGCTGTCGATCCAGTCGAACACAACATACAGAATATAGGCAGTAATGGTAACAGGCGCAAGAATGATCACCCCCTGAACAAAGTAGCGAAACAAGGTTTTCAGGACGGTATCCTTAGGGGTATGGGAAAGATATTTAGGCATTTGAGGCGCAAGATACTATATCTTTTATTGATCTGGAATGAGACCATTTTACCACCTACCCCCTTTAAACGGTCATTGACCTAAAAATATTTGTTCTTTTTTAAGGTAATTTATTTTTGAGCCCGTTTTCAAAACCAGTGCAGGTAAAAAATAATTTCGTAAGGAAACTATAGCCCCGAAAAAGTTTCCTTAGTTTCGCGGCACGATGGCAATGGTGGTAGACAATAAAACAAGGATAAGAGAAAAAGCAAAAGAACTGTTTATGCAACTGGGTATGCGGCGGGTGAGCATGGATGATATTGCAGCTGCAACAGGAATGAGCAAAAAGACGCTTTATCAGTATTACACCGATAAGGAAACCCTGGTTGCAGATACCATCGGCATGATCCTGGAAACCAACCATGCCAATTGTGAAAACTGCAGGCAAAAAGCCAAAAATGCGATCCATGAAGGTTTTTTGGCTACAGCCTCTGTATCTGAAATGATGCGTAGATTGAATCCCGTGCTCTTGTTTGATATGCAGAAATATTACCCTGCGGCGTATAGAAAGTTCTTAAAATTTAAAGAAGATTACCTGTACAAATTCATTCATCAAAGCATAGAATGGGGTGTTAAGGATGGATTGTTCAGAGAAGATGTTGATGTAGCCCTTGTGAGCCGGTTGAGAGTAGAAAGTATCAATTTGCCTTTTCAGCGCAGCTTTTACGACGCTATGAAAACAGACCTGGGCACTTTACAAAAAGAAATATTCATCCTGTTCCTTTACGGAATTGCAACACCAAAAGGTACCCGAATGATCAATAAATACAAAACCGAACCAATAAAACCACTTACTGATGATACGAACTAAAATAGCGACGGTGGCATTGCTGCTTATCGTCTTTGCTCAAACAACCTTTTCCCAGCAAACCCATCAATTTACCCTGCAACAGGCTTTAGAGTATGCACAAAAAAATAATGTGCAGGTGAAAAATGCTTTGTTGGATATTAAATTGCAAGAGCAGGTAAACCGAGAAGTAACAGGAACTGCCTTTCCTCAGATTAATGGAAGCGCAGATGTTACTGATAATCTGAAAATACCATTCTCGATTATTCCTGCCGGAACACCCGGATTTGGCGAGAATGGGGCCCCCAGTACGGAAGATTTTCGACTTGCTTTTGGCATCAAATGGAATAGCTCCGCAGGTGTTTCTGTAAGCCAGATACTCTTTGACGGGCAGGTTTTTACAGGCTTGCAAGCAAGAAAGACACTTATTGACTTTAAAGAAAAGAATGCCGAAGTTACAGCTGAACAGATACGCACCTCTCTAACTAAAGTCTATTACCAGCTTGTGTTAAGCAGGGTACAGATTGCTCTGCTCGACTCTAACATGAAGCTGATTGAGAAAAACATACATGATACCAAGATCATGTATGACAATGGTTTCGTTGAAAAGCTGGAAATAGATAAGCTCGAAGTACAACTTTCAAATGTAAGGTCCCAGCGAATTCAGGTATTAAATTCGGTTAATAATGGCTATCTCGGACTAAAAGTTTTAATGGGTATGCCAGTGAAAGATCAATTGATCCTGACAGACGACTTAAGTGATGATGAAATTAAAGAAGGGGCATTGGAAACAGGCAGCTTTAATTATGCCCAACGCCTGGATTATCAAACCGCTGAGCTTGGCCTTAAATTAAATGAATACGATATTCAGCGTTATAAAAAGTAAAATTCCAACGCTAGCCTTCTCGGGATATTGGAACCAAATGACGATGGCGAGCACTCTGGGAAAAATGTATAATTCCAGTGCCTTCTGGTTCCCTGTAAGTGCCCTCTCTCTGAAATTATCAGTACCCATTTTTAATGGGTTTGCCACAAATGCTCGTGTAGAACAGGCAAGGATTAAATTCAGACAAACCCAAAACCAGGTAGAGGCGTTGAAAAACAATATAGATAATGAGCGCGAAGCTGCTTTAAACACTTTCCGATCTGCCTTAACAGATATGGACTATCAGAAAAATAATATGCAATTGGCCGAAAAGGTATACCAACAAACTAAAAAGAAATATGAAATTGGAACTGGCAGCCAAATAGAAATTGACGCTGCCCGTGTACAATTGCAATCTTCGCAAACAAACTACTACAATGCGCTCTATAATGCAGTAATAGCAAAAGTCGATTTCCTGAAAGCATCGGGCAAACTATAAACCATAAACCCCAAACTATAAATCAATTCATATGCAGTATATATTAAAACTAACATCGATAGTTGCCTTCACGGCCATCTTAGCATCCTGCGGTGGTGGTAAAAAAGAACAAAACAGCGCACTAAACGATAAAAAAGTAGAGCTGGAAAAACTAAAAGGCGAGCAAAAGAAAATATCGGATCAGATTAATAAATTGAACGATGAAATTGCCGCTTTAGACCCCGGTTTCGTAAAAGCAAAACTGGTATCCGTTGAAAAAATCGGCAGTGACAATTTTGATCATTTCATTGACTTGCAAGGTAAAATTGATGCGCGTAAAAATGCCTATGTTGCTCCACGTAACGGCCAGGGAGGTATCGTACGCGCATTGTATGTAAAACAGGGCGACCGCGTTAGAAGAGGACAAACCCTTCTTAAATTGGATGATGCCTTATTACGCCAACAGGTAACTGCAGCACAACAACAAGTAGCTACAGTTAAAACGCAACTGGAGCTGGCTAAAACCACTTACCAGCGTCAAAAAAATCTTTGGGATAATAATATTGGCGCTGAAATGCAGGTGATACAGGCCAAGGCCAATGTAGATCAGCTAACGGCTCAGGTACAGGCAGCAGAAGCACAGGCTGGTGCAGCACGCGAGCAGTTAAGCTTCTCGAATGTCACTGCAGATATCGATGGTACTATTGACCAGTTGAATATAAAAGTGGGTGAGCTTTTTACAGGTATGGGCGCTACGGGTGCACAAATCTCCATTGTAAATACTTCTCAGCTCAAGCTGTTGGTAAATGTACCTGAGAACTACCTGGACCGTGTTAATGTGGGTTCCTCTATCACTGTCACATTACCTGAAGCAAATGACAAGAAAATTGAAACTAAAGCTTCAGTGGTAAGTAAGCTGATCGACCCATCTACACGTAGCTTTTATGTTGAAGCTAATGTACCTTCTGATCCGGCTATCCGTGCTAACCAGATTGCAAGAGTTCAGATTGAAGATTATTCAAGGCCGGATGCAATCACGGTTCCGGTAAATACTTTGCAAACTGACCAGCAGGGCAAGTTCGTTTTGGTAGCCATTACAGAAAACAAAAAGCTAGTTGCGCGTAAAAAAGAGTTATACCGGGTGAATTGTACAAAGACCGGCTGGAAATCAAATCAGGGCTTGCCAATGGCGATCAGTTAATCACTGAAGGATTTCAGAGCGTATATGATGGTCAGGTAATTACTACCACACCGGTTCAATAAGTTGCCGGTATGCAGTTGATAGTTGACTATGGCAACTGTTGTTATTGAAACATAATTTCAAACTATAAACAAACTCGGATATGAGTGTTTTAGAAAATTTCACTGAAAAATTCAAGGAGTTTAAGCCTACCAGCTGGTCGGTTAAAAACCGCACCACGGTTTACCTGCTTATACTTTTTGTGTCAATATTCGGAGTAACTACTTTTGTTACCCTTCCTAAAGAAAGCTTTCCCGATGTGGTGATCCCTACCGTATATGTTTCCACTATATACGTAGGTAACTCACCTAAGGATATGGAAAACCTCGTTACGCAGCCTATTGAGAAACAGATCAAAGGTATCACAGGCGTAAAGGTATCTAAAGTAACCAGTACCTCTGTGCAGGATTACTCTGCGATACAGGTAGAATTTGGAACCGATGTGAAGGTGGATGTAGCCGTTCAAAAAGTAAAAGATGCGATTGACAAAGCCAAACAGGATTTACCAACGGATCTAACCCAGGAGCCTACGGCCATGGAAGTGAGCCTTTCAGAAATGCCCATCATGTATGTGAACCTGAGTGGTGATTATGATGGAGTAAGACTGAAAGAATACGCGGACAAAATGCAGGATCGACTGGAAGAGCTGCCTCAAATTACCAGGGTAGATATGGTGGGTGCACCGGAAAGAGAGTTCCAGGTAAACGTGGATAATGCCCGCATGCAAGCTGCAGGCATTACATTTGATGACATTGCCAATGCCATTAAATATGAGAACATGGATATTAGTGGCGGCTTGTTGGAGGTGGGTAACATGAGACGTAACCTGCAACTGAAAGGTCAGTTTAAAACAGCCTACGACATAGAAAAGGTAATACTACGTAACACCAGCGGCAACCCGGTTTATTTGAAAGATATCGCATCGATAAAAGATACTATTAAAGAAACCGAAAGCTATGCGCGCCTGGATGGCAAAAATGTGGTTACCTTAAATATCGTAAAACGTTCGGGTGAGAACCTGATAGAAACCAGTGATGCGGTAAAGAAGATCACCGAGGAAATGAAAGCAGATCTTTTTCCTAAAGATCTGAACGTTGTGATTACGGGTGACCAGAGTATTTCTACACGTACTTCTTTTAACGACCTGGTAAACTCTATTGTAATTGGGTTTATACTGGTATTAGTGATCCTGATGTTCTTTATGGGATTAACCAACGCCTTCTTTGTGGCATTGAGTGTACCGCTAAGTATGTTCGTGGCCTTTATGTTTATCCCGTTGGGAGAGATCATTATCGGAGGTAGCATTACGCTGAACTTCATGGTACTCTTTGCGCTGTTGTTTGGCCTGGGCATTATCGTGGATGATGCGATTGTAGTAATCGAAAATACGCACCGCATATTTGTTGAGGCCAAAGGAAAACTCGATTCCCAGAAATCTGCAATGATGGCGGCCGGTGAAGTATTTGTTCCTGTATTAGCTGGTACAGCAACAACGCTGGCTCCGTTCTTCCCGCTATTGTTCTGGCCCGGAATTATTGGAAAGTTCATGGTTTACCTGCCGTTGATGCTCATCTTTACTTTAGCCGCATCTCTCCTGGTAGCATTTATCATGAACCCTGTGTTTGCAGTAGATTTTATGAACCATGCTGAAGATCATCATGAAAAGAAAAAATCAGATGTTTTCAAATCCAGGGCCTTTATCGTTATGGTGGCAATAGGCATCCTGTTCGATTTGCTAGGCTTTGCTTCAAGACCTGAAGGCGGCATGTTCTTCTTTGTGGGTAATTTATCGCTGGCCTTAGCAATACTGACTGCATTAAACTCTTATTTCTTTACAGGATGGATACATAATTTCCAGAACAGGGTACTCCCCTGGATCATGGACCATTATGAGTCTCTACTAAAATGGGCCGTAAATGGCTGGAAGCCGGTATGGTTGCTGGTTGGGGCATTTGGCCTCCTGGTTGTGTCGGTTATCATGTTCGGCATGTCGAGTGCAAGCGGCAGAACGCAGGTAGTATTTTTCCCCAGCTCTGATCCCAACTTTATTTATGTTTACTTGAAACTGCCTACAGGTACTGATGTTGAGTATACCGATTCTGTTACCAGGTATCTGGAAACAAGAGTAAACCAGGCATTAGAGATTGATCCTGCTAAAAACAAGAAAAACCCGGTTGTCGAAAGTGTGATCGCCAACGTAGCTGTAGGTGCCGCAGACCCTAACAGTGGAGACAGGAGTACGCGAAGCGAGCTTGACGTGTACAGGTATCATTTGTAGAATATGAAAAAAGGCATGGCGTAAAAACAGGACCTTACCTGGATAAGATACGTGCCGCCATCAAAAATATACCAGGGGCTGAGGTATCGGTAGAGCAGGAACAAAACGGTCCACCTACTGACCCGCCTGTAAATATTGAAGTAGCCAGCGAGCAGTTTGATGATATGATCAAAACAGCAGTTGACCTGAAAAACTTCCTGGATAGCGTACAGGTTCCCGGTGTGGAAGAGTTGAAAATGAACGTGGATCTGGCTAGCCCTGAGATTGCTTTAACCGTAAATCGGGAGCGTGCCTTAAGCGAAGGGGTTTCTTCTGCACAGATAGGCATGCAATTGCGTACAGCCCTTTTTGGAAATGAAGCCAGTAAGATAAAAGATGGTGAAGATGAGTATAAAATATATGTACGCAGCAATGAAGTACAGCGTAAAAGTCTTACCGATTTACTGAACATGACCATTCGCTTTAGAGATATGGCAAGCGGCCAGGTTAAAAGCGTTCCGATCAGTTCATTGGTAACGGTTGATTACTCCAACACCTTGGGTAGTGTTCAGCGTAAGAATCAGAAACGTGTGATCACTTTAAGAAGCAACGTACTATCTGGCTATACTCCAACCGCAGTAAATGCCGATATAGCTAACGCCATTGAAGGATTCCGTAAAACCGGCGATGACGTTACCATTAAACAAACCGGTGAGGGTGAGCAGCAGGCTGAAACAGGAGCATTTTTAGGTAAAGCCCTGGTAATTGCCTTGGGTCTTATCCTGTTAATATTGGTGATGCAGTTTAATTCAATGAGTAAATCCGTTATCATCCTCACTGAAATTGTCTTTAGTATCATTGGTGTATTGCTTGGCTTTACATTGACCGGCATGACTGTTTCAGTGGTGATGACAGGTGTAGGTATTCTCGGCCTGGCTGGTATTGTTATTAAGAATGGTATCCTCGTAATTGAGTTTGCCGATGAGTTAAGATCGCGTGGCATGAAAACCAGGGAGGCTGTTATTGAAGCCGGTAAAACCCGTATCATCCCGGTATTACTTACCGCATTAGCCGCTATATTGGCCCTGATCCCGCTAGCCGTTGGTTTCAATATCAACTTTGTTACTTTGTTTGCAGAGTTGAATCCAAGGATCTTCTTTGGAGGTGACAACGTAACTTTCTGGAAGCCGCTTTCCTGGACCATCATTTTCGGTCTGATCTTCGCATTCTTTATGACACTGTTTATGGTACCAAGTATGTACCTGATTGCAGAAAGATTAAAACGTCCGATGCAGAAGCAGTATGGCGGTAAATGGATATCCTTCCTGGGAATTCCTCCAGCTATCTTCCTTTTTATCCCGTTGATGTTTATTACCATGTTCAGGCAGAAACGTAAAGTAAATGCGAGGAGAAGAAAACTAGCCAATGATAAAGGAGCTAGCGAGTCCTTTGTTGGAAGTTGGTTATAACCAACCTTAACTATTATTTATAAATAAAAGAGGAGTCTTCAGGCTCCTCTTTTTATTTGTGTAATTAACACAACGCTTACCGCTTTAAGAAGCTAGCCTGTGTTTTAATTCTCTCCAATAAATACAAACAGGCCTCCTCTTCCGTTTCAAACACTTTATGATCTAGCCTATCTCCTCTTTCGCTATAATAAAAAAGTTCCCAGCACTTATAGTTTTCGTACAATATCAAGGCATCTGCTTTTAACCCATCATTTATAGCGTACCATTGGTCTGGTACATTCAAGCTTTTTAATATCGTCTTTAATTCCTCTACATTCATAATATTGCCTTTTCTTGAATAGTTAATCCCGGCTTCAGCTTTAATCAAATCCGATAGGAAACCAAACGCCCAAGTAAATCGGAGGCTTCATATTGGAAATAACATGTCCCTGATCCAGTGTATTAATGTTTACATTCTTTATATATTTAAAGGTCTCCGGCAATATATCATTCTTAAACACTTTGCTTTTCAATAACATCAAGGCGTGCTCATAATTATACGCAGTTATACCGCAACCCCACCTTAGGCCCGGTGGTATTGTTCGATTATAGTTGCTAAAATCAAATCCAAACCAGTACCGGATCATTGTATTACTAAGTTAACACCAACGACTGGCTACTTTGCTGATCGCCTCCCCTATTATAAATAATTATAAAGCATATCAGATTTCTGTAATTAAACCCTCTGTCTTCAACAAACACTTTTTGCCATAACAATCCAGTACTACAATTGCAATAATACGGAGACATTCTTTATATGGCAATAAAAAACGCCCCACTTTCGTGAGGCGCTAAACTTTATTAGTCTGGTTACAATTAAGCTTTCGCTTCTTCGTTACCTTCTTCTTTTGTTTCTTGAGCAGGAACTTCAGGAGCTTCTTCTACTGCAGGTGCAGCAGCTACTACTTCTTCAGCTTTTGCTTCTTCAGCTACTACCGGAGCTTCTGCAACTACTTCTGCATTCTCAGCAGGAGCCGCTGTAGCTTTTTTACCGCTACCACCACGACGACGTGTTTTCTTAGCAGCAGTTTTTTCTTCGCCTACACCGTTTCCGTAAATTTCGTTGTAGTCTACTAATTCGATCATCGCTTTTTCCGCATTATCACCAGGACGAGCGCCTAGTTTAATGATACGGGTATAACCACCAGGACGACCGCCTACTTTAGCAGCAATATTGTCAAATAATTCTTTAACTGTTTCTTTGTCTTGTAGGTGACTAAAAACAATACGACGCTGATGTGTAGTGTTCTCCTTACTTTTAGTGATCAAAGGCTCAACAAACACACGCAATGCTTTAGCTTTAGCCAAAGTAGTTACGATACGTTTGTGCTCAATTAATTGATTAGAAAGATTAGCCAATAATGCTTCTCTGTGCGCTTTAGTGCGGCTTAAATTTTTGATTTTGTCTCCGTGACGCATGACTTGTTCTTGTTTAAGGTTTGATGTTTAAGGTTAAAAAATCAAACCGGTTAATAATTTCAACTGCACCGTAGTCAGGGAATTGCAGCCTACTATTTAATGTGCTAATATGCTGATGTTGTAACGTGCTTTTATTAGCAAATTGCCACATTAGCATATTAGCTAATTGTTCTTTTTAATAATCGTCTTTATCGATACCTAATTTCTGAAGATCCATTCCGAAACCAAGACCTCTTTCGTTTAATACCTGCTCGATCTCAGAAAGAGATTTCTGACCGAAGTTTCTAAACTTCATCAGGTCTTCCTGCTCATACTGTACCAGCTCGCTCAGAGAGTTGATCTTAGCGGCTTTCAGGCAGTTAAATGCACGTACAGAAAGATCCAGATCTTCTAATGGAGTTTTCAATACTTTGCGCAATTGCAACGTATTCTCATCCACTAAGTCTTCTTTCTTCTCTTCTTTGTTATCGAAAGTGATGTTCTCATCAGTGATGATCATCAGGTGCTGAATAAGGATACGGCTAGCTTGCTTTACCGCATCTTCAGGATGGATGGTGCCATCTGTAACAACTTCCATAACTAATTTTTCATAGTCAGTACGTTGTTCCACACGGGTATTTTCGATGCTGTATTTTACATTCTTAATAGGAGTGTAAATAGAGTCGATAGGAATTAAACCAACCGGTGCATCTTTCACTGCATTTTCTTCAGCAGGAACATAACCGCGGCCTTTACCGATAGTCAGTTCGATGTCCAGTTTGGCAGAAGAATCTAAAGTACAGATTACCAGCTCAGGATTCATGATCTGGAAAGACTGAGTACCATCGGCGATTGCGCCTGCGGTAAACTGAGCCTGATTTTTAACTGACAATGAAATCTTCTCGTTAGCTACCTCATGATCAACCAGTTTCTTAAAACGAACTTGTTTTAAGTTCAGGATGATCTCAACCAGGTCTTCGCTGATACCTTTGATGGTAGCAAATTCATGGTCAACACCTTCTATTTTAATAGCCGAAATAGCATAACCTTCCAAAGAGCTTAATAAAACCCGGCGAAGTGCATTACCAACGGTTACGCCATAACCTGGCTCCAATGGTGCAAACTCAAACTGGGCTTCAAAATCAGATGCTTTTTGTAAAATGATTTTATCAGGCTGCTGAAAATTCAAAATTGCCATACCTATTTTAGATTTTTATAGTGAGTAGTGATTAGTGAATAGTGAGAATAGTAATTGACCATTCACTATTGACCATTCACACAAATTACTTGTTATACAATTCAACAATCAGTTGTTCCTTAATGTTCTCAGGAACGCTTTCCCTTTCAGGATAAGTGATGAAAGTACCGGTAAGAGTCGTCTCGTTAAAATCTACCCAGCTGAACTTAGGGTTTTTAGGAGTAACAACACTGGTAATAGAAGTACGGCTTCTGCTTCCTTCTTTAATAGTGATAACGTCGCCAGCTTTTAATAAATAGCTAGGAATGTTCACTACTTCGCCGTTTACTTCGATGTGCTTGTGGCTCACCAACTGGCGTGCTGCAGGACGGCTAGAGCAATACCCATGCGGAATACCGTGTTGTCTAAACGAGACTCAAGTAATTTGATAAGGTTTTCACCGGTAACACCTTTACGACGGTTAGCTTCTTCGTAAGTTTTGCGGAATTGTTTCTCTAAAACACCATAAGTGTATTTAGCTTTTTGTTTTTCGCGCAACTGCAAAGCGTACTCACCTAAAGTTTTACGTTTGCGTTTTTCACCGTGCTGACCGGGAGGGTTACTGTTTTTACCCAACCATTTACCATTACCTAAAATAGGCTCTCCGAAAATACGGGAGATTTTGGTCTTAGGACCATTGTAACGTGCCATAATTATACTTTCATTTAAGCTTTTTTAGAAACCGGTACTGCAATCGATAAAAAGCCTTGGAAAAAATTAATTGCGTACCCTTTATTAAAAATGAAACCGAAATGGCTCAAAAATATGTAAGATGTACGATGTGAGATGTTTGATATACGAAAACGCACACCGTACATCTCACATCGTACATAAAATTAAACTCTTCTCTTTTTAGGCGGACGGCATCCGTTGTGCGGAAGCGGCGTTACATCTTTAATAGTAACGATCTCGATACCAGACTGAGATAAAGAGCGGATAGCACCTTCTCTACCAGAACCAGGACCTTTAACGAAAACGTCTACTCTTTTCAAACCTGCATCCAATGCTACTTTTGCAGCATCTGCAGCAGCCATCTGAGCCGCGTAAGGAGTGTTCTTTTTAGAACCACGGAAGCCCATTTTACCAGCACTGCTCCAGGAAATAACCTGGCCTGTTTTGTTGGTAAGACTGATGATAATGTTGTTGAATGTTGCGGAAATGTGCGCATCGCCGAAGGCATCTACTTTTACGATCCTTTTCTTTGCGGCTGCTTTCGCGCTTAATTGTGCTTTTGCCATGAGAACTGAGGTAATCTTTAAATTAAATAATAAAATTCCGTTCCGAAGCCTCGAAACAGAACCCCCAACCTACCCTCCCGCAGGCCTCGGTTGCGATCCGGAGAAGTTGAGTAATGTGAAGCCTATATAGTAAAAAAGCTAACAAGTTGAAAGGTTCACAAAGCAGGTATAACCAACCTTGTCAACTGATCAACTTGTTAACTCACTAACTAATTATTTCTTAGCAGCTTTCTTCTTACCGGCAACTGTCTTACGTTTACCTTTACGAGTACGGCTGTTAGTTTTAGTACGCTGACCACGAACAGGTAACCCTTTTCTGTGACGAAGACCACGGTAGCAAGCGATATCCAATAAACGTTTGATGTTCATTTGGGTTTCGCTACGCAGTTGTCCTTCTACTTTCAGCTCTTCAGTAATAGTGGTACGGATGGCGTTCAAATCGTCATCATTCCAATCATTTACTTTTTTGTTACGGTCAATGCTATTCTTATCCAGAATATATTTAGCCGTAGAAGGGCCAATTCCGTAGATATAGGTCAAACCTATTTCGCCCCTTTTATTTTTTGGTAAATCAACACCGGCAATACGTGCCATAAATAAATATTAAATTCTAAAGTTTAAATACTAATATCAAAAATTAACCCTGACGTTGTTTGTAACGAGGATTCTTTTTGTTAATGATGTACAGCTTTCCTTTACGGCGTACAATTTTGCAATCCGCGCTGCGTTTTTTTATTGATGCTCTTACTCTCATCTTGTTTGTTTTTAAGATCTGAAGCTTAATTTTTATACCTAAAATTGATGCGCCCGCGGGTTAAATCGTAAGGCGACATTTCTAATCCTACTTTGTCACCAGGTAAAATACGAATGTAGTGCATCCTCATCTTTCCTGAAATGGTCGCTAAAATTTCATGTCCATTGTCCAGTTTCACCCTGAACATTGCGTTGGACAAGGCTTCCAAAATGACTCCGTCTTGCTTTATTAAGGGTTGTTTAGCCATAAAAATTTTAGGGGTGCAAAGATACGGAGATTGGGTGAATAAAAAAACCTGTTCCGATAAATTTCAGAACAGGCCTTTCGCTTACGCAAAGTAAGAAAAAAGTTGATATGTTGAAAAGTTTACAGGAATTTCTTCCACATCTCAACTAATATTTTTATATAATTGTTGATAATCAGGCTTCTAACTGCACTTTGGTCATGTCTAAATGAATATTTTGAAGCTGGTGTACATACATCGGATGATCGAAAAATCGCCGGTCTTCACGGTACCATACTTCTACTTTTGAAAAATCAGTTTCAGATGGCACATGTACTCTAAAGGCGCCTTTGCCATATTTTACGCCATTTCCGACATCCAGTTTTTCAAAGCCAAGATTTAATAGCTGCTCTTCATTCAATGGAAGCGGCTTGATGTATTCCAGTTCATACCAAAATTCCTGTATCCCATTATCCACACACACTTTATTGTCTTCATTGCTTACACGTAAAACAGTGCCTTCCCTTTCCACACCATTGTCGTTTAATAATATCCAGTCGCCGGTTTTCAGTTCAGATAATTTCATATGATTCTATTTTATAGTTTTTCAATTGCCAGATAAGGAAATGATAATTTTCGCTTTTTAATTGAATTTAAATGGCTTAACAATAGTATTCCCATTTAAATTTATGCCAAACCGGCAATTTCAGCAAACATTTTTTCCTCAACATCGGTCTTTGCCCATAAAGAGGCAATTTGTTATCTTGCGCAGCAAAATCAAACTAACAAATTATGAAAAAATTTTGTTGCTAACCGCAGGAGTATTGCTCTAGGCAATATCAGCTTTGCTCAAAAAGGAACGGTTTTAATAGGTGGAAATATTGAGTTCAAAAAAACGGATAACATATTGATCATGGGCACCACCTCCGAAACGAATGGTACCAGTCGCTCCAGTGAGTTATCTCCCTATATCGGCTACCAGTTTAGTGAAAAACTGACGGCGGGTGCTACGCTCTCTGTAATATCAAGTAAATACGAAAATGTCAGGGACGTTTACTACATGGGTGTTGGGTATATGAATTTTGAAACAACCTCCAAAGGGAAAGACTGGATTATGGGCCCTTTTTTAAGGTACACTGAGAAACTATCAGATATTTTTTCGGTATTTGGCCAATTGGAAGGTCTTTATATGAGTGGGAAGAGAGATTTAGGTACGAAAACGAGCTATTCCGCTGACTACCCGGAAGGTGTAACCCAGCTAACCAGGGAAGAATCCTCTTTTAACGGTGTACGGTTGAGACTATTTCCCGCTGTATTTGTCAATATCAAAAAGAACTTTGGTTTAAATGTATCTATTGGCGGCATAGAGTACCAGAAATATGGACAAAAAGATAGTGATAAAAAGCCCAGCTCTTTTGGCCTTTCCTTTGGGAAAACTGCCAGCATAGGTATTTCTAAAAACTTTTAATGGTTCGCTAATATAATTTCTTCAGCCGCTGTTACCAATCTCTTCATATAAGCGATATGCTTGTATATGACTGTAGAAGGTAACTCATCGGCCACGGAACTATTAGAAAGCGCAGCGTGGGTAAAAGCATAATGCCGTTTTTCCAATTCGCTAATGAAGCATAATTGAAAAAGGATTGCAGCGTGTCTCTTAACATCTTAAAACGCCTGCCCTTGAGTTCGGGTTGCTGATGCAGCAAGTAAGCCGCTTCTATTAACAGCTCCAGCTGCTCGCTATAAAACAGGGCATTGCCCGGGCTGCCCCTGCGCCAGCTATACTGATTACTGAGCGCGGCCAGGCAAAATTCATCAAAGGCTTTGGCATGTTCTGCTGCCGTAGCATAGTTGAAGAACTCTTGTAATATGCCTATTGGCGATGCTTTTAATGGATTGCCTTTGTATGTTGCCTCTATGCGGATTAAGTGAAAGTGAAAGTGTTTTTTCATGATGGTTGATTTAAGATTTTGTATTGCAGATAAGGGAAGTTGGGCTGATTTATAAAGCAATGTCATGATGGACGCGACGAACCATGTCTGAAATCGAAAACAATTTTAAAGTTCTTAGATCTCTAATGTGCAACAAGTGTTTCTACAGTTAGCTGCTATACTGTTTGTGCAGGTTTTGCCTACGGCGTATGGTGGCTCACCAACGTATATGCTTTACAGTTCCGATTTTGAAATCCGAACCCGTTTTTATCTTTCCACCTTTTTCTTCCTGCCCGACTACATACCAAAATATCATTGGTGGTCAGGCGGGGATAAAAAGGTGGAGCCAAAAATCAAGCCCGCCCGGATGACCCGGTCGGACGGGGCTGTGATGTCTGCGCTAAAAATGAATTGCGTTGCGCTAAAATGCCTGAACTCGCTTCGCAGAGCGAGGCAGGCACCAGGTTCACGCGGGCTCGGACAGCAGGCATTTTTACGCTCCACTTCATCCATTTTCTTAACGCTCATACATTAAGGCCGCCTGGCATCCGTTTGGCTTAAATGTGTTTTAATTGCAAGTAGGTAGGCAGCTGGCGTGTGTCAGCAAATATTAATAGATCATTTGCCAAGCACACCGCTCAATAGATATCCCCCGCCAATCGCCCTGGCAACCGATTGGCGGTGCCCTTTTTGCTCCACTTTTTGGGCAAGCAAAAAACGTGGAAAAACAAATTTTACATCGGGTATATACATGTTAAGTATTCAACAAGCTTAGACATCCCTACAATATTTAATTGATCAATTACGGCGGTGAGCTGTCAACTATTACTCCCGGAAACGCCGTAACAATCCTCCCCGCGGCATCCGCAATAACCGTAACCCACTGTGTAGCAGTCCCCGCCACATCATAGCCGATGATACTACCCGCATTCCAAACCCTTTGGTAATGGCAGCTTTGCGGAACGGGCTGTGGCGTGGCTGCAAAAGCCTCTTTGATAATTGAAACAATTCGCTCCACGCTAATAGTAAACTTACCCGCGCCAGGGTGGCGGGCCATAGGCGCGTAATGCCGCTCCAGTATATGCGCCAATGTGCTGGGGCCCAGGTACCAGTTATTACGCAATAGCTTTTTATGCTGTTTGAGTGGCAGCTGGTAAAAGATATCTTTATGCAATTGCTGTAACCATTGCTCCGTATCGGCAATGAGAAATAAAATACGCAGCCATTGGGTCTCGTTAAAAGAGTGGTGTTGTGGTGTAGGTGTAGTAACGGCGTTCATAACAGGTGGTTTTAAAAGCACCCGCACAAAAAAGGCGTGGCGCTCAACTTACCGCTTTTGAGGCCCTCGGAGGCCCAGCAACGAATAAGAGAGCTCACGCCTAGGTTCGTGAGCTATTCATCTTATCATCTCGTTGCTATAGAAATTTCCGAGGTTTCAAAAGCGAGACTCAAAGCGAACTGCTTCAAATTAGTTTATGAAGAATCGCAAATATATTACATAGTAAAGCTAAGAGAATATTTTTAAATTGTCAAATTTGACAATTTATTTCTGCAAATAAATTTCACTTTCATTTAGTGAAAGTCAGAAATCAAAAATACCTGAATGCATTTGGTGCTCACTTAAAGGAGCTCATTAAGCAAAAACGAAAAACTGCAGAAGTGGTGGCCGCTTTAGGAGGTATTGAAACCAAACAGGTGTACAGAATTATTAATGGAGAACATAGTGCTACTTTATCTATTTTAGTAGCGATTGCCCAGGGACTAGAGATACACCCTAAAAAACTGCTTGATTTTGAGTTCGATTTTGAGGAGAGAAGCAAGCATACCACCGCTAACATTAAAGGTATTCTGCTCTATTTACAATTTATAACCGACTGAACTTAACGCACAATAGCATTTATTTCCATCGTTAATTTTGTCGTATTCTAAACTCCTTTGCAATTACATAATTATCACCACCAATTAGCATTAATTTAAAATTCTCCCGTTTTAACTCATTTCCAAACATCTTTGTGGCAACATTATGTTTATCGCAGACTTTGATTGCTATTTGTGTAATTGAAAAAGGAGCTTCCATCAATTTTCCTATTCCTCTTTTGACATTGTTTAAGAAATTGTTTAGTGTAGAGTTTATTTTTCTGTCCGTTACATAATTTGCCCAGCTACGCCAACCTTTAGTTATTTCGTTTATTGCGTTTGCAAAGTCTGCTACAAAATCATCAAAATGCTCTGGCTTTGAGTTTATATAGGCCGTCACAATATTTTCGTTGTAATCAATAAGTAATGGACGGGTTTCATAAATCCTAAGTTGCCCAAGTATACCTTTTTTCAATTTGAACTCCTTTTTATCAATAAAGTCTAAACGAAATAATCGGCCATCAACTTTTAGCGTCAGAAAAGTTGTTTGGTAATTTTCAACCTGAACAGATTTATTTTGAATGTGCGTAATGTCCACCAATGTCTATCTTTAAAAAATGCGCATAGCGGGGTTATTATCGATGTAGTTTTATTAAGCAGATATCGGATCCACTCTAATTTGTCCGCCAACAGCTTTTAAAACTTTCATGATGGTTGAAAATTGTGGTTTGCCCCCGTCAGATAATGCCTTGTACAAACTAGGTCTGCTCATGCCGGTTTGTTCGGCTATTTTAGTCATACCGATGGCTTTAGCTACATTGCCGATCGCCGTTACAATCTCAGTGTCATTTCCTTCTTCCAAAGCGGTATTTAGATATTCGGCGATCATTTCGCTACTATCCAAATAATCTGCTATATCAAATTTTGATGTTCCCATTTTTTACTTTTTTAATCTCTCCCAAATCTCTTTTGCTTTTTTGATATCTTCTTGTTGAGTTGATTTGTCTCCACCCATTAACAAAATAATAATCCTTCCATGCGTCTCTTTGAAATAAATTCTATACCCTTTCGCATAGTTTATTTTCAGTTCACTGACTCCATTTCCGACCGATTTACAATCTCCAAAATATTCATCATCCTCCAATTTTTGAAGTCTGAACAAAATTTTTGCTTTTGCTTTCAAGTCGTTCAGCTTCCTGAACCACTTGTCAAATTCTGGTGTTTTCTCAATAAAGTACATTTTTAAAATTGTATCCTACAGGATACAAAACTAAGGAAAATATTTTATGTTTCTAATTGGGGATTTTTTTCTACCAGTAGAAATCAGATTGAAGTTCTTCTAGCTATCAATATCGTATGCATATCAAAATCTATGTCCGATGTTTTATAAGGCACTTTGAAAATTTCTATTTCGCCAAATCCTGTTGCAACAAGTTGTGCTTTCAGCTTATCTAAATTATGATAATGGAAGTAAACCCGGCCATAGCTACTTTCTTTAAAACCAGATTGAGCAGGCTCGCCTTCTACAAAGCTTAGATAAATCAACCCGTTCCCGTTTAATAAATCATAACAATGAGTCACTAATTCATCACTTTCAACAGGTGATAAATAAGGCATACAAAATCCTCCAATGATGGCGTCGTATTTTGTGGCAAGGGATATAATCTCCCGTGTGTCCATAACGGCGAACTGAGCTGTGGGGTTATTTGATTTTGCCAGCTCAACCATATTGGGCGCAATATCAATTCCTAAAATATCAAAGTCGGGCCGCTTAGATAAAAGATACTTCGTAATATTTCCCGGTCCGCAGCCAATCTCTAATAATTTGGCTTTAGGAGTAGTCACCGCATTACAGATATAATCATAGGTTTCGTTATATAAGCTTAAGTCCATAAACTTATCCTGGTATATGGATGCAATTTTGTTCCAGGTATCAAATGTTTCGTGGTTTTGGTCCATCATATTTTGTTTTGAAAATTACACCTTACTTTTTATCAGGTCCAAGCTGTTTTCTAAAATCAAGATTCAAATTATATTGCTCTTCAACCGGAACGGCCTTTCGTGAAACTCGACTCATATCTTTCCCTTCTTTTGACCATAGGTAAGGGAAGAAATTAAATACCTGGTCTCCGGTAAGTTTTGAAACATCGTTTTTCCAGTTGCGCCAGCGATACCCTATGTAAAAATCCTCCAGATCGTTATTAAAGCAAAAGTTTAAAAACTCAGTATAGGTGAGATCTAGTGGCTCGTACTCCAAATTATCTGGAGCTAAATAATACACTTTACCCAGATCGCTGCCCAAAGCGCCTCCGTTAATCATAAAGAAGCCACCTAATACATCATCCGCAATCAATAAAAATGGAGGCCGTTCTCCATACGTTTTAAATGCCTTCCCTTTGTTCCATTCCGGCAAAGATCTGCTCAGCTTTTCACTTCCGGAACCCAATATTCGTATCCATCCATCGTCAACTAATATTCCGCCTGTCATATATACAACGGCTCCCATCGGCGAGCGGGTTGTAACCTGTGTGTTGTACAAAGCCACTTTTGCTTTTGTCGTATCAACAGGTAATACTTCTACCTTATTCTTTGCCGAGCCGATCCATTGCTTTACCAATGGCCATCCGGGGTCAGTTGTATCAATAAGTTGTTCAATTGTACGCATGGAGGTCTGTGAGAATACTTTAACAGTAAATAGTGACAATATGATGAATGTAAAAACTCCTTTCATCTTATTTATCTATACTCGATTCTATTATCCCTACCATAAAGCGTTACTATACCTTCCTGTTTTATTGCAAGTCGGCTTAATTGTTTTTGAAATTCGACAATTGCTTGAGGTTCTACAACGATCTCTAATTTCAATTTATGTTTTTCTTCTGGCCTGAATTCTGTTGCTACGCTATCTTCTAAACTTACCTGAACTCCAATATGCCCTGCATTATCAATACAATAAAAACTCACAGAAAAATAAGCATAACTCTCTCTATAGCCCGCTTCATGAAATGCCTTATTGTTTTCGTGCGGAAAATTAATCAGCATTTGAGAAAAATTAAACAGCGACTCGGTTGTATCATAAACTTCCGTTATTCCAAAATAGCGACCATTTGAAGCCGTTACTTTTAATTCAAACATATTATCATCCTTCCAGATTATTTGTAATTCTAAAAATGATTTAAGTTTATCTATATGCATTTTACTGATGATTTTGAATTTCAGTTCACATCAGCTCCCGCTCTTATCTTCAGTCTTTACCAGTTTACCCTTTTCCCAGGTTTCTACTTTCGTAACGGAGCCCTTCTCATTTGAAAAGTACTGTTTGTCTTGCGGTATATCGCTTTTGATAACACCTTCAAACTTTGTATTTCCGTTTTCATAGTATTCTTTAAAAACACCCTCTTTTTTACCGCCCCTGTAATTGCCCTCCATTTTCACAAACCCGTTAGCCCAGTACTCCACATATCTGCTGGTTGGCAGGCCGGCCTCATTAACGGTTTTTAAACATTTAAGAATTCCGGTTTCATAATACTCCGATATGTTTTCTTTGAACCCATTCTTTTTACGCCCTTTTTCGTCTATTTCATATACTTTGGTGGAGCTCATTTTCAAGGTTCCGTCGGGGTAATATTCCTGTAGCTGAATTAAATCACCGGCATTATAAAACGCACGCTCCAGTAGCCTGCCTTCAGAATCGTACAGGAGCTCCTGCCCTACACTAATACCACAATTGAAGTTTTCAATATTTTTAACTATCCCATTAGCGTAATAATATTTCCACTCTCCATTTTTAATGCCTTTAAGCGGCTTCGTTGTACCCTCACCTACATAGCAAAATGGTGCCTGTACAATAGCCAAAGAACTAGTGCGGTAGCTACAGTTTTTAAAACTGCCTTCCGACTCTTTGTTACCATTACTGTAGTAAGAAATAAATGTACTGTCATAAACATCATTCTTTACATATCCTTCCGATTTCTTTATTCCATTATCATGATATTTTATAACAGGGGTTTGTGCAAAAAGATACGATGCAAAAAATAAAAGTAGCGGTGTTATGATTATAGCTTTCATACAATAGCAATTGACAGTTTAGAAATTTGGCGCGCTTGCAGCCCTCAACAGTTTTGCTAATTTAGCTGTTTTTCCTGCATTTATAACTATGGCAGCGAATTCTACACTCATCCAATGGGGTTCATTACTGCTTAGGATGTTATACAAGATAGATCCCGACATGTACACAACCGCTCCTAGCGGGTTTGACACCTGTCGATCGGGGCTGAGCAACCTATCCGTTTCGGTTTTCAACCTCAACAGCGGGGTACAAAGCCTATCCGGCGGAGTTCACAACTACTCCGGATGTATAAAACAGATGTCCGGAGCGGTCTTTTGCAGGTCCGCTGGGGTTATGCAACCTCATTTTTGCGGTTCCGAACCCCGGATTTGTGGTTCCAGACCCCGAAGTTGAGGTTGTACAACCCCAAAATACAGGTTCATCAACCTCAACGGAGTGGTTCAGAACCCCAAGCGAGGGGTTTAGAACCCCATCGGATATATAAAGAACCCCGCCGAATAGGTTGAGCGCCCAAAACAAAACCTATCGCCCAAAGTAAATTCCCCTATAACAGATAAAAATCTTATGGTTGCGTACCTACGGCACGCAGGGCAATCGTCCTTGAATCAACTACCAAGATATCGTCTCTAACAGGACTGATACTACAGCCTCTTTCATAGAATGTGATTGATCGCACTTCTCGTCTACCCTTTAAATCCCGATTTAATATCATTTACATCCCCTCAACTGTTTTAATCATTTATACAGACCACAATTCGGTTGCTTCCTCCCTTTCTAAAAAACAAAACAGCATCTACAATCTTACAACAACTGACCTCGCCAGCCAATCATGTATTGACCTTCTCTTTTTGTTAGTCAACATGGTCTCCAGCTCAACAATGGTCCACCAGAAAACAGGCTGAGCGGCGAAATCATTATATCCATCCTCCAGATAATTTAATTTGTTAGCCTGAAATAAAAAATACACTAACGTAACTATTTCAATGATCAGAAAAAAACTATCCCTAAACACCGACTGCTTTAATGTTAAGCGTCTTGTTTCTGTCGAATCCAATACCTTCACCCCCACCATCCATTTTCCTAATGTCTGCCCGTATCTATAATGTAAAAAAATTGAATATACCAAAGGTAGCAACGCCATTATAATTATGCTGCCAACCGCTATTGAAAGAGCAGCATTCTTAGCTATCCAATCCTCCATTAAGAGAAGGGGAATAAAAACTAAGCCATCAATAATTGCAGCCAACAATCGTTTGGTGCCCGTCTGATACCTATTGCCTTGCGGTGTTTTCATTTATAAAGAGTATTTCAATCCAAATTTATAGGTGAACTTCCGTGCCCAATAACATCACCGCCAAATTTTACCAAGTCAAACAGCCGGGTTACTGCTTCATTTAATTCATCCTGGTTACAGAAATATCCATCGATCTCACCATAGACATTGTAATTGGATATATTGAATCCTTCTTCGATATCATTGTACCAAATAATTTTCGTTCCGCAAATGGCCACCACCCAAAAACCACCACCCTCACTACCATATCCAGTCTCTATCCATTTTACAGGTCCAATTTTAATCAGTTGCCAAAAATTCCATAGCTCGCCATTCAGATTTGTTTCCGTTTTGTAAATCTGATCATAAAGCTCTATTAAAGATATGGGCCTCCATTCTATCATAATTTATTTTTTCCCAACTACATTATCGTTCATTACCAAAAAATCTGCCCTTGGTTATCCCGTATGCTATGCCAGCTTTTTTAAACAAATCAAATAGCATATCCATTTTCTGATCGCACATATCTCCAAAAGATACGTTCTCAGAACTCGCATACATTTTGCCACATTCAAAACAGATTTCGATCAGCTCTATGATCTTACCGTTTGGGTCTAAAAAAAGAATAGCGTTTCTCGGCATATAACAACCCGCTTCACTAAAACGTGAAATTGGCCCTTTGTATCCATAATTATAGAAAAGATCAGTCAGTTGATCAACCCGGAAATGGGTTAATGTTTTGATCTCTTGAAGTTTTGCATAAATGATAGAGTCATTGATTCGAGGTAAACTGTCTTGTTCTACCATTTGTCTATCCAATAAATAAATTCCACGATTAAAAGAAACAACCTGAATCCGGGATGCCACATTGAAGGGATACTTTTTCAGCCTGTCTGTTAGAGATGTGACATTCGTTTTAATACAACTGCGATTTTGCGCTTCGATTTTTGTTCCTTTTTCGATAGCCGCCCAGGCGGGGCTTTGGAAGACTCACTTTTTTGGCTGTGAATAGCCTGTGCTAACAGGAGAAAAATAACAACCAGTATTTGTTGCTTCATAGATTTTCTGATTAAACAGTTAGTAACACAAATGATTCATTTTGCCTCAGAGCAGCAATGAGACTTTTCACTAAAACCACTTTAATCTCGATAATTTTCTATTCACTCATATAAGGCTTTTGCCTGCTCAATATTGACCGTGCCTATTAACCCTCGTTGAAATATTTATTAATACATACTGGGTAGCTGGTTTATATCACTAGAAAGCACGCAACTGAAATAAATAACCATACCTAAAATGCTCTTTTCACGGCAGTTTTCATTTAATATCTCCATTTCCTCACAGTATCTTCTCCTACCAGGTCAGATACGATCTCTTCAGCCCATCTCTCGACCTCGTCTTGTTCGGCTTCCCCAAAAAGGTCAGACTGTGCAAATATTAAACAGCCCTTTAGGTAGTCATCAACATGTTCAAACATTTTTGTCAGATAGGGTTTGCTATCATGATCGTAATAATAGATCTCTTTTGTTTCACTATGAAAACAGAACATATTACCGTTTCCCAAATAGTTACTAAAAGAAACAAGATAGGGTAAATGAACCAGATCTTCTTCTGTAAAGTCCGGACCGTACTGAGGTTGCTCTGCCCAGATATTTTTTAGCCAGCCTATCTCGTCAAAGCTTTGCAATTGCTCGCCGATATCTGCAAGTCCAACTGTCTGGTAAAATAAACGCAATCCTTCTGGAAGACTTGTCCCTAACCTACTTTCTAGTTCGGAGATTGCATCAATACCAAGGGGCTCCTTTAAATCATCGTTCCAATTTTCAGCAATGGATTCAATGATCAGTCGCGTTTTTGTTTCCCAATCAACTTCGCCTATTTTGTTAAATGGGATAATGATATCTTCTTTTTTATTTATTTCAAGCATGATATATATTTAGGTGTTGATACATATGCCTCGTAATTCTTTAATTAGCCTTGAATATGCATTACACCTGGGTTTGTGACAAAATAGCTTTTACATTAAAGCAATCGAAGCAAACAAAATTGTGAATTACCATACAGTCTGCCAGGTCAAGTTTTTCGCCAATAGAATCTATTTGTGCATAAAATGTCATAGGCTTTTTACAATCATCGCAAACAGGATATTCATCCTCAGACATTCCGTCTGGTTTTCCTCCAAGATGGTGCCTGGTACCTGCAACATCATTCCAATGATATCCCAGCACTTCTTTTGCATCCTCCGAGTCAGGTTGTGATACTAGTTTAATTTTAGGTATTAGCATCGATTAGTGTTTTTACGTTATAAGCCATACACTACAGGCTATTTCAAATTCCGCTCTCTTAGAAGTTGTTCCAATTCTTGCTTATTGTACTTAGGCTTTTTATTGATCAGTTTGTATATGAGAAATAACGGGATCAGCATAAAAAAACCAAAACCATTTTTTACCAGACTGTAACATACAATGCCGATTAAAAAGCCAATAAATCCGGCGTTAATCATCGCTTCAGACTTCATTTTTTTGACTTCCTGCAATAACTCCTCATCTGTTAATTCGTTCAGTTGTTTCTGATCCATTGATGTAATATCCTTTATTAGTAAGTATTATCTTCTTTTTAGGTAAGAATATCATTATCGATATGTGAAACGATATACACTCACCTGATTTAATGTAAAGTTAAACAACAATACCTGCTTTTGTAAGACACAACAATATCAATCTTTAAACATACCAGCCTATAGCATTTTATATAAATTGAATAGATATTTCGCCCTTACCCTGTTTATAATCGAACAATTCATGTTGCGTACCTACGGCACGCAATATTGGCTCTTTTAATAGTCTACCATTATCTTGTCCCTAAAGGGACTGAACGCCTGGCAACCGGCGTATCGTCTTACAAAACAGGAGGTAGTTCAACCATGCCAACTCACGACTTCCCCCTCAACACGTCCTTAATTCCTTCCAATCCATCTACAAACTGGTTCATTTGTGCAATGATCTGTGAGAATTTATCCTGGTCGCCCAGGCCTTTCAGCATGCGATACTTTTTAAACTCCTTCTTTATATCCTCCCAGCGACTACGCTCCCCTTCTGTTAGCAGTCCCATAATTTCCTTTAGCTTCAACAGATTGGCTTCTGCATCTTTGGTCAACGTTTGCGATTCGTTTTTATAATGGTTGGATACCAGTTCTGTCACCTCTGCCGACGTCATAATAGGAATAATAGAAGATAATATCTTATTCATATTACGATAAGAACCCTGCAACTTAAAGGGCGGTTCTTCTCTAAACGTATCCATTACCCCTGCTGATTGAATATAGGTTTCGTTCACTTTCAGAACTGTAGCTCTTACCTGCAGTGCATGTTTCACCACCTGTATAAAATCCTGTATTTCAGAAGCGGTAAAATTACCATCGAGATTGGGAAGATTACGTTCGGGATCCTGTACATAAGCTACCAGCTTATACAGGTTCTCCGTGCCACTTTGTGATAACTTTCTCAAATGCGTGTTGGCCATCAAAGCATTCTCCAGCATACTCATTTCAAACTGGGCTTTGTTTACCGAAGTCATATCGCCCAGGTTATAAATATCAGACCTGTTGGATAGCATATCCGGGATCTTAAATATGTCGCCAGACTCTGTATAGGGGTTGCCAGCCATTACCAATGCGAAACGTTTGCCCCGCAGATCGTATGTTTTAGGCTCGTTGTTAAACACTCCATCCATCCGACGTTGTCCATCAGCCAGCGAAATAAATTTCTGTAAAAACTCGGTATTGCAATGTTGTATATCATCAATGTACAACATCACATTGTCTCCCATTTCTAAAGCCAGGTTCAACTTGCGCAGCTCACTTTTGGCTGCGGCATCTTTTGCCTCACCCGGATCTACTGATGTAATACTATGCCCCAGCGAAGGACCGTTTATCTTAATAAATACCAGGCCAAGCCGGTCGGCTATATACTCCATTAAAGTAGTCTTTCCATAGCCGGGCGGAGACACCAATAACAATAACCCGCTACGGTCGCTACGCTTGGCATCGCCTGACTCTCCTATTTGTTTGGAAAAATTAGCGCCTATTAACGGAAAGTACACCTGGTTGATCAGCTGGTTTCTTACAAAAGAGGTCAACACTTCTGTTTTAAAATTCTCTAACCGAAGCTGCCTGTCTTTTTCCAGCAGTAATTCCTTCTTTAATTGCTGTAAACGCAAAAACTGCGGAACGACATGAGCATTATGATCTTTTAATATTCTTACCCAGTGATAATGATCCAATACAAAAGCGCCTTCCTGGGTGATCGATTGCAATCCCTTTAATTCAATCGCGTGGTGATCTTCATCTATTTCTATACGGCTGCTACCTTCAGTGATCAACATAGCGGTAAGCTCCATCATAAGATCAGCAGGAATATCAATCTTTTCTTTTACAGAAAACCGATACAGCCAGCTCTCTACCAATGCCCATAGCATTGCAGGTTTATCTTTGAGCTCCTGCATATACTCCTGGTATTTTTTATCGATAAAATCTGCTTTCAGGTGTTTTTTAAAGGCTGCGAATATTTCGTTATCAGTATGCGACACCATGGTAACACCTGCCGGGCTTCCATATAAATAAGCTGCAGCGGCCTGTATATCCAAGTCGATGTAAGGAAATTCTTTTTGAATAAAAGCAGCTATCCTTTGTGCTGCCTCGTTTATGAAAAGCTCAATCTCTTTCTGCTGGCTATAATGGCTTTTTAAAAATTTAACCGCTGTAATCTTGCGTGTAAGATCATCCTTTTCTTCCATCGGCAGGTAATGCCAGAAGATATGTGCCAGCGCACGCTCTTCCGGCAAGTAGCTCAATATACCCAGGTCTGTTCTTAACTGCAGCCAATGGGTTGCCAATAACAGCGCATCCTTATCATGCACTCCTTTAACATACCCCTCAGACGGATGCGCAGTGAGATACATATTTACCTGTTGCTCCAGTTCGGCCGCAGCTGGATTAATATCAGCTGAATATTGCTGCAGCATACGCCAGGCCAGGTATACCGCCCGCGGAACGACTTTGCTTTCTGACACATATTCCTGTTCCATTACAGCCTTCAGCGACTCCAGCTCCGGATGATGAACGGGCTCAAAATAAGAAGTGCCTGTTATATGATAATTATAAACGCCGTCCCTATTCGTAAGTGTCAATGCTACATTCTGCGACTGAATGGCAAAGCGGTATTTGCCCATCGCCAGTATCTGCGCCCCGTCTACATACAGCTCTTTTCTATCTTTTAGATTACGAATTGCTTCCTGCTGCACTACCAGCAATTGCTGTAATATTTCTTCACTTTTAGTGGCATCCTCCATAGCAGCCAGCTCCTGCGCCATCTGGCGGGCACGATCTACCATCAGGTCTGATGAGAAGAAGGCATTGATCTCCGATTCGCTCTCCAGGTTTTTTGCTTTGTTCTTAACACCGGCTATGATGCGCTCAGCCGCCTGTTGTAGCTGGCCTGCCTTTTTATTTTTTTGCTCGAGTAATTGAACTTTCCTCGCTTCAAAACTATCATACAACATCTGCCGCTTTTCTGAAGTATGCACCTGTACTTCATCCCAATCCGCAAATCGCATTTCGTCTCCTCTAATTGTATCGTCAATTTAGATAAATACTCGTTTACCTTTTCGGCGCTATCGGCCATGTCGAGGAAGTTGATAATAGATTGATCCAACAAGGTCATCTGAGCCTGAAACTCGGCCTGTGATTCTTTCTTATTAAGCTCGTTACGCCGGTTCTGTATTTGTGTGCGCAGTTGATTTAAACCGGAAAACAACTGCGATATGTTTTCAATGATTTTTGCAGACTGTGAAGCATCATCAATTTTTAATTGATTGATGATATCAATCAACATTTCCAATGCGCCGGCTATCTCCGTACTTTGTTTTTCAAGTACCTTTACCTCCACCACTTTTACAGCCTGCGGTAAGGCTTCCCGCAATTGCTGTATCTGCAATTGGTAGGGTTGCAATGCATCGTCGCGAAGCAGGAATTCGACACAGGCCTTAGACAGTTCATCCGATTTTTCGGCCAATGTCTTTTCATGTTCCGTCAATACAGCTTCATCGGTGTAAGCTACTTTCTTTAAAGTGATCAGCTCTCCTTTCAACAATCGCAAGGCCGACAACAGCTTTACATAATCCTGCAGTGTTTCTTTCTTTAATGTACGTACATCAAATACGAGCTTCGAAACTTTTTCTTCAGCGTCAGCCATCAATTTAGCGGCGTTTGAACGCATCTCCACCACTTTTTTGAACTCATCAATGGCATTGGTGGCTATTTGTTTCAAATCGGTAAGCGCTGCTGCAAACTGGTAGCGACTGTTATCCTGCATCCAGAAATAAGAGTCATAAATATCCCTGCTTTTATCCAGTATATCATCATACAAACCTTCATAGTTATCCGGCTGATCCAGCAATACCAACAATTCTCTTATTTCGGCCATCGCCTGTACAATAGGCTTGTTGCCTATTTTATACAAGTGATGCTGACTCAAGGTTTCATTCAACATCATTTCTTTGGTAAAAGCAGTTTGCCATACCTGTATTAAATGATGCCGGGTAGGGTCTTTCTCGGAAATAAAATACAACAACTGCCCGTTCTCAAAAATGGTAAAACCATTACAAAGAATAGGTGTTTGCACCTGTTGCTCAATTACATTATAAGAAAGCAGGATATAGCTATGGCTGCTTTCCTGGTAAAATACATACAAAAATCTTCTCCATTAGGTGCATCAATACGACCACTATACTTTACCTGTTCCAGCTTACGGTCAAAGATCTTATGTTCACCGTTCTGTAAATAATAACCGTTGGACAATAACACGCCCTGCCCTTCCGGCAACAGCAATCCGGCATCGGCCAGTGTATCCACCCGCATCACTGTTTTCAAACGGTCATTAAAAATAAAATAGCGCTCCTCTTCGAGATAGGGCTTAATGCGTAAAAGGATGATGTTGCCGAGGTCAGCATAGTAAATTTCCCCGTCATCCAAAGTCTGATCCTTCTGCTCTACATCTTCATGATAAATTCCTTTACCCGTATCTGTGTTGTCTTCTATCTTAATAGACAGATCGCCGTTAATGGTCTCCACGAAAACGCGGTCGAGGATGGAGACATGCGGATTTTTACCGGTGCGTTGCATATCGCGCGTAGCTTTCTCCCAGGTAAAATCATGTTGCGACGGGTACTTCACTTCATGCGCACTCCGGCCATCCATAAACTGCAGGCGTTCTCCATCTATCAGCCATTTAAAAACCTTTATATCCTGCACATTGGCTGTTTGCTGAAACACCATGTAGAGTAAATTGCCTTTTACATGAAAGCGGGAAAAAGAAGCATTCCGATAATATTTATACAGGTTTTTAAATTCTGTTATAAACTCCTCCTGCTCCAATACCGAAAGGTTTTGGCCGGCAAACTCTTTACCATCGAACCGGTAAATGCTAAATACATCAGCGATACCGATATCCTGCTTTAAGCCAAATTGCACATTGTAGCCCAATATGCAAAGATTGCCCAGAGCCAGAATATCTTTGGCTACACAATTATTGGCCGTATTTATTCTGAGGTTCGCTAGTAACTCAAATGCTGTGGCACCGAAAACTTCTTTACGTTCCTTATTCAGCAATGCCACATTATCCAGTATTTTATTTTTCTGTACCTGCAGCCTTTGAAGAATGACTTCATAGGCGCCGGAGTCCATTTGTATTTCAGTAGTATTTTCTGGCATAGTATTGTACTTCGAAACGATGAAACAGGGCATTTATATTTTGCGATAATAATCTTGATTAAGAAACGCAAAACGGATACCACGATTGGGCCTGGCAAGAGCCAATATATCGAAATGAATCTCATCCTGAGCCTGACGAAGGACTCACTATTTCAATCATGGTCCATCTCCTAGGGAGTCCTTTGGACGGTTCATCATGCCATCCGTTATGCATTTCACATCTACCCCTTCAGCTGCTGTATTTTTTATTTTCAATACCCAATCCTTTTGCAAAGCTGAGCAGGTTATTTAAAAAGCCTTTGTCAGATCCTGTTGCTGATGTTTGAATACGGGCCACTAATGCTGCTATAGAAAGATTTTTGATATCCTCGCTGCTTACATCGTATTTATCAGCCAGGTTACGGATCTTGCTGATGATATTTTCTTCGCCATCACCCTGGCCTAAAAGGTTATCAGACAGCTGTGACAAATGGTAAGAATTATCGATCAGCTTATCCAGCCCTTTACCATTCGACACCTGGCGCACCACGTTATCAAAGAAGGTATTGTCACCACCCACGATATCGATCTTCGCATTCCTGAATGCATCGCCTAATACGCTGGCCTGTGCTTCTGCGATATCCTTCTGGATATGAATTTCAGCCAAGGCAATTTCCTTATCCTTCTGTAAGGTAAGGCGGAACTCTTCGTGCTCCTTACCCGCATCATTCAACTTTTTGATGGCTAAAGATTTCTCGTCCATACCTTTTGCTTCTGCTACAATTTTTTCACGGATCACTTCCGCTTCGGCCAACCCTTCTTTACGTTTGGCTTCTGCCCTGGCTTCTATGCCCGCAGCTTCAGCAATGGCTGTTTTTTCTATTACTGCCGCATCTACCAGTCCCTGTCTTTCTAACGCCTCAGCCTTGGCAAGCATTACCTGCGCTTCAGACATGCCCACAGTCGCTTCTTCTTTGGCTTTAGCATCTGCTATTACTTTACGCGCTTCTGCCTCTTTACCTGCAGCTTCTTTGCGGGCATTCGCTTCTATCAACACCTTCTGCGCTTCGTGAGCTGCTGCTTTTTCCTGTGACTCGGCTCTCTTCACTTCTTCAATCATCTTAGATTCAGCATCCTGACTGGCTTTAATCACTGCCGCATCTTTTAAACGATTAGCTTCCTTCAACACCTGCACATCCTTTATTTTTTCCTGTTCTTCTACCACTGTTTTTTCCAGGGCCACCCTTTCGCGAATCGCGTCCTGGATGTTTTTCTTTTCGATCTCAAGAGCCTTATCTTTTTCGATACCTGCTAATGCTACCACACGCTCACGTTCTGTTAACTCCAGGTATTTATCTTTCAATACACGTTCTGTTTCTACGGCTTCAGCACGCTCTTTGTTCTTAGCAGCAATAATCACCTGTCTTAATTTATTTTCTTCCTGGATCAATAGCTGCTCTTCTGTTTGTATCCTTATTCTTTCAGAACGCAAACGCTCGGTTTCCTTCACCGAATCAATTTCTGCCTGCTCACGCGATTTAATATTTTCAATTTCCCTGCGCTGCGATTCTTCTTTTTCTTTTAACTGGCGCTCTAATTCTAATATGGCTTCCCGGGTTTCCACATCCTGCTTCTTAATGGTACGCTCTTCATCCCTGCGGATCTGGTTTGATTTTATATTTTGCACCGCTGTTAACTCGGTAATTTTTTTAATACCTTCTGCATCCAGGATGTTTTCCCTGTCCAATAACTCTACACGGGTTTGCTCCAGGTAATCTATCGCACAATCATCCAATACATATCCGTTCAGATCGGTACCAATAATATTGATGATCTCTTCCCTGAACTCACGACGTGCCTCATACAGCTCAATGAAATCAAATTTCTTACCAACTGTTTTCAACGCCTCCGAGAATTTAGACTCAAAGAGATCCGTTAATGTTTCATGTGAAGACGCCCTGTCGGTGCCAATGGTTTGCGCGACATTAATGATATCATCTACTGATTTATTAACACGCACAAAAAAGGCTACTTTGATATCTGCACGCATATTGTCTTTACATATCAGCCCTTCCCGGCCCATGCGCTCAATATCGAGCTTTTTTACAGAGATATCCATCACCTCCTGTTTATGTAAGATGGGAATAACCAGGCCGGCATTGAAAAATACTTTCACACCGCCCTGGCCGGTACGGATCAGTACTTTACCCTGGCTAACTTTTTTGTACATAGAAATGAGCCAGAAAATGAGCCCGATAACGACGAGCACTAAAAAAGCAGCAGTAATGTAGAACGAGTAATTCATAAATTGAGTTGTTTTAATAGTTATAGGTTGTAAGATTGTACTAAATAAAATTTTTCGTCAGATGAGGCTTCCAGGATGATCACCTGCTCTCCGGTTTTATATTCTTCGTCGGTCATCGATTTGGCATATACCCTAATCACATCGCTTTCATGTTTGATTTCTATCTGCCCGATTTTGTTTTGTTTGATACCGGCGACCACCGTACCCACTTTGCCGATGAAGTCAATGCTCTGTTCGCCCTTATGATTGAACATACGATACAATTTAAGGAAGGGCATGGCTACTACTTTGGTTAGCAGGAGACCTAGTATAAATCCTGGCAGGTATAAAACAAAACCGATCCATTTATCCTCCCATCCCAGCACCGGCGTAATATTGACCAGGAACAGCCACATAAAAATGCTTACCAGGGAGAGTATAAAAAGAATAGGTAGTTCGCCGATATAAAAGAATTTCAAAACACTTTCCCAGGCACTGTCTCCACTATGCTGCGTTTCGGGGTGATCATGATCTATATCAGCGTCCGCATCGGTCACATCTAAGTCAAGACCTGTAAAAATGGTAATGATCCAGTAAATAGCAAACAATATGGCAAACAGCGTTGCTATAAAATTTACCTTGGAAAAAGCGATGTGAAAAAACTCCTGCATGTTGGTTTGGATTGATGTTATAATTGATAGTTAGTTTTTCATATACAAGCCGCCCGACCACCCGGCCTGTTTTTTGCGATGCAGCGCATCGCCAATTACAGGTTCGGCTCTTTTGTTTCGTATTTCGAGAAGCCAATAAATAAGGTTTCCGACTCCGCTTAATAAGATGATGATCAAAATCCATACAATGCGCATATTGCCTTTTTCGAGCAGCGGATTTTGGGCTGCGTGCAGCACAAAATAAACAGTGCTTAATATAAAAAGTACCGGAAGCACAAAAGCCGCAATAAAAAATGCACTCACGCCATCTGAAAAATCAAACGGTAATTCATCTGCATTTTGAATATTATTGGTAACGCCAAATACCGAAACAAAAAAAGCAAATAACCTATAAAGCAAAGAACAGAGAGTAGAGCCGGCACTACAGCCATAAAGGATTGTACCGGCTTATTATCAAGCAGCTTCATTGTTTAAACTTTTTTATAGAAAACATCGAATATCAATCAGGATGGTGTGTTGTTCTGCTCATTGGCATTCTCAATTCCCAGCTGGCTTTTCAATTGAGCTAATTCATCTTCAACCGAAATCTCTTCAATGATCTTGTTTACCTTTTCATCATTGCTCTCTTCTTTCTGATTCATTTCTCCATAAGCCTGCGCCAGCGCCTCCTCATCCAGTACCTTATCCTTCATACGCTCCAGCATAGAAGCCACGCTGTTAGAATCCATTTTCATCAGCTGCTTGTTAATCTGTTGCGTAGCATTGCTTACCTTAACCCTGGCTTTTAGTGTCTTCAATTCGCTTTCCCACTGGGTAATGCTCAATTTGATCTTGGTAACATTGCCCTCCAGCCCGGTTACCTGCTGTTGTAAAGATGCTACCTGCAGATCAGCCTCTGTTATTCTACGGGTGATATCCGCTTTCTTCCTTAGATTTTCTTTTACTAACTGGTCAGCTTCGTCACTTTGTATTGCTCCGTCCTGCGCTTTCTTCAGCAATAATACTGATTTGTTATGTATAGTTTCCTGCTCTTCACGATATTGTTTCAACTCATTACCGCGTCGGATGTGCATGGCCTTTACTTCGGCCAAGGCCCTGTTAGCCTGGTCCAGTTCGGTATGCAGATCCCTAAGTCCCTGTTCAATCATTTTGATAGGATCTTCCAGCTTATCGATGGCCGAATGGGTTTCAGCCTGCCCTATTTTAAAAAGTCTTTGAAAAATATTCATGGCATTCTTTTTTAACGATGATAAATTATTTGCTGAACTTCATGATTTCATTCGAATATTCTGAAAGTAACAGCGATAACGAGTTAATGGTGGTTTCCAGTTCGCGCTTGTCGAGCGACTCTACCTGCAATGTGTTACGAAAGATCACTTTTTCGCCGGTTTCATCCAGCACAAAAGCTCCGTGTACAATATCCCTGTTTTTGATCAACAGCTCCCGATAGACCGAGTCGCTATTACAATTAAACAGGTACTGCTCAACAATTAAAATAGGGTTAGCAACGCCCAGTACCATATTTCTGATTCCATATTCCTGCTTGTCTATGACGATGATGCCATCGTTTTCGTTTTCGTATAAAACTTCATAGTCAAGCTCGGTTACATAGTTTTTTACTTTACTAAAAAACTCTCCATTCAGTGTGTTTTAAGTTTTTTATAAATAGATTGTACAATCTGATAACAAATCTACAAACTGATTTTCAAATGTGCAAATATTATTAGCAATATTTTTTAACAATGTTATTTTTATTTGCAATAATGTTACTTACATTTGCCAAAACAGATTAAATCATGTCGAATTTCGGTTCTAACATTAAAAAGATACGCAGCTTAAAGAATTACACGCAACAGCACCTGGCAGATATTTTGGGGCTAACCCGTGCAGCAGTAAGTTCTTATGAAGAAGGAAGAGCAGAACCGAAAATAGAAACGCTTACAAGGGCATCCCAGATATTTGGCGTAAGTGTAGATGATTTTATTAATAAAAAGCTCACTGTTAATGAGGTAGCGCACTTTAAAGTTCCGGAGATAAGCCCCAAAAACATTGCTGATGAAAAACCAACAGGTTTTTTCCCGGAGAATGCCAACTGGGTTAGCATCAAAAATGCTACTATTATTGACAACCGTTTTGGAAATGATCAAATACTATTAGCAAAAGACGACGAGATTAACGCATCGCAGCCACAAATTATTTATACTGACGCTGCTATACTGGTTGCCTCTGTAAAAAAACACACGGAGCTTATCTTACCATGGGTACATACACAATAGCACTTAGCGATATAACCGCAATAAAAACAATTCTGGGCTGGTATCAGCCTTTAAGTCATCAGGCAGGGGAAATATTTTCAACGAGCTGGACCTTATTAAGAACAGGCTATCTGAATTGGAAAAAAGTCTTGCCGGTTAGAGGTTGCGTACCTACGGCAATCGTTCACTACCTATTGCCACGAAATTGAATAAGGGCTCTTCACTATTGTAAATTGGAATAGACTAACAAAAATGCATTTTGTGTGTTTTTTTACTGTTGTATTGGCACCTGTCATCCTTCTGTTTATTTCGATTAAATTAGCAGTGAAAACACTGATCTTATATAAGAATATGGATATTCCGGATAAGATACTTATATGAATGATAATTACAAACTATTTCTGGCAGCGGTTAAAACGCAAATTGCGGAAGCGCAGGTTCGGGTGGTTTCCGCTGCCAATAGTCAAATGCTGCTACTATATTGGAGTTTGGGGCAACATATACTTCAGCATCAATCAGCAAAAGGCTGGGGGCTAAAATCATCGACTTGTTAGCGAAGGATTTAAAAACCGAATTTCCAAAACTAAAAGGATTTTCTGTACGCAATCTTAAGTACATGCGTAAATTTGCCCTAGATTATCCACGACCTGTTATAGAGCAATTGATAATAGCTACGGAACAACTACGCTCAGAAGAGACGAGCATTACAAAAGTTCAAAAAACGCTTACCACATTTGTGCAGCAGGTTGCTGCACAAATGCAAAATAGCAGTAGCCACCAAACCAAAAAAATGCAGCAACCTGCTGCACAAAATGAGGTATATAATGATTTGTTTCTCCAATCAATTTTGGCCAGGATCAGCTGGTCTCATCATCTTGTATTAATGGACAAAGTGCCTAACATCGGGCAAAGGTTATGGTATATGCTTCACGTTATAGAACGTGGCATTAGCAGAAATATTTTAGGCCTTCAAATTGAAGGAAACTTATTCGAAAGACAGATCAAGGCCAAAAAGATCACAAATTTCGCAAGAATCCTTCCGCTTCCTCAATCGGATATGGCTAACTACCTCTTAAAAGATCCATACATTTTCGACTTTGTACAAGCCAAAGAAAACGCTGACGAGAGAGATATAGAATCCCAGCTGGCCAATCATGTTACTAAATTTCTTCTCGAGCTGGGAAAAGGATTTGCTTTCATTAGCCGGCAACAGCATTTCCAGATCGGCGGCAGCGACTTTTACTCCGATCTGATTTTTTATCATACCAGACTGAAGTGTTATGTAGTTGTGGAGCTTAAAGCACGCCCCTTTCAACCGGGTGATGTCAGCCAGCTTAATTTCTACGTAAATTTGGTTAACGATAAGCTAAAGGCTAAAGACGACAACCCAACTATTGGGCTCTTACTATGTAAAGGCAAAAATGAAGTTGTGGCTGAGTATAGTCTCATGGGGATTTCCAACGCCTTGGGTATATCTGACTACCAACTATCAAAAGTTGTACCCGAAGAAATTAAATCGCAGCTCCCTGATATCAAAGAAATAGAAAAGGAACTAAAAGAGTTGGATTAGTTTAGAATAAAATGCCGGATCTCTAATCATTATAATGTACTAAGATATCTTACTCCAGATCGTCTTCCCCTTCTGTGACTGTAAAAATTCTTTCAATGCCACATTCTCAGGCTTAGAGAGATCGGGATCATCGGTTAGTATTTCTTCGGTTACTTTTTTGGCTGCATCCACCATCGCTCTGTCATTTACAATATTCGCCAGCTTAAAGTCCACCACACCACTTTGGCGGGTACCTTCAATATCGCCGGACCACGCAATTCCAGGTCCTTCTCAGCTATTACAAAACCGTTATTGGTGGAAGTCATGATCTTCATACGTTCGCGCGCCACATTACCCAGCTTTTTACCCGTTAACAAAATACAGTAACTCTTTTCAGCGCCGCGCCCTACCCTGCCGCGTAACTGGTGCAGTTGCGAGAGGCCAAATTTTTCGGCGCTTTCAATCACCATTACGGAGGCATTCGGCACATTCACACCTACTTCAATTACCGTTGTAGATACCATGATCTGCGTATCATGCTCCACAAAACGCCGCATATTTTCTTCTTTCTGAATAGCAGGCTGCTTGCCATGCACCATGCTGATCCAGTACTCTGGTTCGGGAAAATATGTTTTAATTTCATCGTAACCGCGCATCAGGTTTTCATAGTCAAGCTTATCACTTTCCTCAATCAAAGGGAAGATCACGTATACCTGTCTTCCCAAAGCAATTTCTGCTTTCAAAAAGTCCATTACATTGCTGCGGTCACTATCAAGTCTATGTACTGTTTGTATAGGCTGCCGGCCCGGTGGCAGTTCATCAATAACACTATAATCCAAATCTCCGTAGGCCGTCATAGCCAGTGTACGTGGTATGGGCGTAGCTGTCATTACCAATACATGCGGCGGAGTATGGTTTTTCTCCCAAAGCCGGGCCCGCTGCGCTACGCCAAAACGGTGCTGTTCGTCTACAATTACCAGTCCCAGATTTTGGAATTGAACCGTATCTTCAATAACCGCATGCGTGCCTATTAATAAATGAATACTGCCATCAGCCACACCCCGTAGGATGGGTTTTCGCTCTTTGCCTTTTACCGATCCGGTAAGCAAGGCCACACGGATATTCATATCTTTTAAGAGCGATGAAATACCCTGGAAATGTTGCCGGGCAAGGATCTCCGTAGGCGCCATTAATACGGACTGGAAGCCATTGTCTGCCGCCAGCAGCATGCAAAGCAATGCTACAATAGTTTTACCACTGCCCACATCACCCTGTAGCAAACGGTTCATTTGTTTTCCACGGGCGGTATCATTTCTTATTTCCTTTAGCACTCTTTTTTGCGCGCCGGTTAGCTCAAAAGGCAGATACTGGTTATAGAAAGTATTAAAGTGATCGCCTACTGCATCAAAAACAACACCTTTTGAAAACCGGTGCCGTTGGGAACGCAGCAGGTTCATACGCATCTGGGCCAGAAAAATTTCTTCGAATTTCAACCTACGCAGAGCGGCCTCGTAATGCTTTTGTGTTTGCGGAAAATGGATCTGTTGGAAAGCTTCAAAACGAGGCATGAGCTTCAACTCTTCTATCATTTTCTGAGGAAAATTTTCCGGTATGTCCTGCGGTTTTACGTGAGGTAATAATAATTGGGTTAGCTTGCCTAATTGCCTTCCACCCAGGTTTTTAGCTTTCAGCTTCTCCGTAGAAGGATAGATCGGTTCCAAAAAAGCCTTTCCTCCAGTTTTTCGGGAGTCCATGCTTCAATTTCAGGATGCACTAATTGAGGCTTGCTCATAAACCAGGACAGCTTTCCATAAACGATATAAGCTTTCCCTGGCTGCAGCATTTTTGGATCTGGTTAATAGCGCTGAACCATACTACTTCAACGGCACCTGTTTTATCTTTTACCTGGGAAACAAGACGGCGCGCCCTGTTTTGCCCGATTACCTGAAAGGGCTCTAATATCCCTACAAACTGCAGGTATTCATCGGCCGGTGTAGCATCGCCAATAGGGGTGAACTTTGTTTTATCAACATGGCGAAACGGGAAATGTTGCAGCAGGTCGTTAAAGGTGAAAATACTCAACTCTTTTTGCAACAGCTCTGCCCTTTGCGGACCTACACCCTTTAAATAAGCAATAGGACTTGATAATATTTGCGATTGATGACTGATAGCACTAAAGTTATGACCGCGAATTTAAATGGTATGCCTGATAAAAAGCGCGGAATCATCTGGTCTTTATAGATAGCAGCCACCAGTTATGATGTACGCAGAAGTCCTGTATTCTTTGTTGAGCCTTACTGACGGATCAACCCATTATGCTTACTTTTGAGTTTACACTTCGCAGAACAAAAGAATACACACTTGAACGATGTTATAAAAACGGAGCGCTTTACCCATCCCAAAAGTTTGAATGAGCTTAACGAGGCCTATTATCTTATCCTGTTGTTTGATGGGGCTGCTGAATTTTCTATAGATTTTACAGCCTACACCTGCGAAGGCAAAAGCCTGGTTTTTCTTTCACCCTACCAGCTACTTCAATGGAACGAAACTAATAAACCAGTTGTGGACCTGCTTCGGTTTCACGGAGATTTTTACTGTATAGAATACCATAAGGAAGAAGTTGCCTGTAACGGTATTCTCTTCAACAATATCTATGAGAGCCCTCTGATTTTGGTACCCGATACTGTTTTCGATGAAATAGCTACTATTTTTCAGAAAATAAAAACCATTGAAAACTCCCGGCAAAGTGCTGATCTGTCTATCATGAGGTCTTACCTGCAATTGGTTCTGGCATTAAGCAGTAAAGAAAAACAAATAGACATCGCTGACAACCGGATAGCCCACTATGAAAAAAATGGCCTTGCCTCTTTCCAGATCTTACTGGAAAAACACTTTCTTACCAGCCGGTCTGTTTCTTTTTATGCGGCGCACTATGGCCTGTCCGTAGACGCTTTTAGTAAACAGGTTAAGAAACACTTTGGAAAAACACCCTCCACTCTTATACAGGAGCGCTTGATACTGGAATCTAAAAGACTTATTCACTTAACCTTTAAAAGCATCAAAGAAATAGCAGCCGAGCTCGGGTTTGAAGACGAATTTTACTTCAGTCGTTTTTTCAAAAAATCGGTAGGCGTTTCTCCTAAAATCTTCCGGAAAAAAGTGGGAATATCTATTGCGGCAAAATAGTCTATGTATTTTCCGTATCCATCCATTCCCCTGATTGAGGGGGCTTGCTAATTTCGACCTGAATTAAATAATAAAGTATATGGAAAATTTATTCAGGCTTTTTGCATCATGGCAAGACTTGTTTATTGACTTTTTAAGAGTAGCTGTATTTATCGTAATGGCATGGATAGGAGGCTTAAAGGCATTTAAGTATGAAGCAGACGGCATTGTTCCATTCGTGATTAATAGTCCGCTGATGAGCTTCTTTTACAAGAATTCAGGTAAGATCGCCGTAAATAGCGAAGGAAAACCCGTTGCCGAATACAAGCTCTATAAAAATGCGGAAGGGCAAACTGTGCAAAAAAATATCGACTGGCATAAAGAAAACAGAACCTATATTTTTTCGTATGGCCTTGGTTCGGTTATTGTTTTAATCGGCTTGCTGGTTTTAACGGGCATCTGGTTTCCCAGGATAGGTTTTTGGGGAGGTATTCTAAGTGCGGGAATGTCCGTCGTAACGCTTTCCTTTTTAATTACCACACCAGAAGTGTATGTTCCCAACCTTGGCGGTGATTTTCCCACGCCACAGCATGGGTTTCCCTATTTATCGGGAGCGGGGCGTTTGGTGATAAAAGATGTCATTATGATGATTGCAGGACTGGTTATAGCTGCTGACAGTGCCCAAACTGTTTTAAAAGCCAGTCTTAATCACTAGCTCACAGCCAACCGTAAGCTTTGCACTCAATACAAGCTTAGATGCAATTTGTTGCCTTGTATTCATCGACGATCACAATAAGAAAATCCCGCTTTCGGCGGGATTTATATTTTAATATCGGTTGATCTGCTCTTTTAATAACTTACGTGCAAAGTGGATACGGCTTTTAATGGTTCCTAATGGCTCATCCAGGTATTCAGAAATTTCCTGGTATTTATATCCTTCAAAATATAGTTTAAAAGGCACTTTGAAAGTTTCAGGAAGCCCGTCAACCGCTGCTTCAATCTCTTTTTGCCTTAAACTGCTTTCTGCCGAATTAGATACAGATACCTGGCGTAGATTAATCAGGTAATCTTCGGGTGTGTTATCGAAAACCGTTCTGCGTTTTGCATTTCTACGGTAATCATTGATAAAAATGTTCCGCATGATAGTAAATAACCATGCCTTAATATTAGTACCCGAATTGTACTTTTCCTTATTAGCCAATGCCTTATACAGGGTTTCCTGGTAAAGGTCATTTGCTGTTTCGTTATTTTTAGTAAGGTTAACCGCAAAAGGTTTCAAAAACCCTGCATTGTCAACCAATAAATCGCTGAACTCTTTTTCTTTTTCCATGCTGCCCGGGGTTTATTCTTGTGAAGAAATGTGACCAAAATTAATGCTTAAACATTAATCCTTTCTGGTTGAAGCAAAATATTACAAAAACTTTACCGAACACGATTGCGTGACAATACTACAGTTCTCATTTTTATAATTCTCCACAATTGGCAGTTTCATGCTATCAAACTGTCAATTGATCCGCCAAAATTAGGTGGCCGTCGGGTAGTAGACGTGTTCAGAACCACAAAAGTTCGCAGCCGCTAAAATACTTATTCTGAATAGATAAGCTATTTAGAAGACGCGAATTCTTTTGGCTGTTTAAACCATTCTTCGGGTGGCAGCGACTTAAAATATTCGTAAGTATTTTTTAGCCCTTCTGACCGGTTGATTGTCGGTTCCCAATTCAAAATGGCCTTTGCCTTAGTTATATCCGGCTTTCTTTGCTTGGGGTCATCTACGGGTAGCGGCTTGTAAATAATTTTCACTGTGTTGCCGGTTAAAGACAGTACTTCTTCTGCAAAATCCTTAAGCGAGATCTCATCAGGATTTCCAATATTCACAGGATTTACGTAATCGCTTAATAATAAACGGTAAATACCTTCTACCAGGTCACTTACATAGCAAAAACTACGCGTTTGAGAGCCATCGCCGAAAACAGTAATATTTTCACCTCTTAATGCCTGACCGATAAACGCTGGAAGAGCGCGGCCATCGTTAAGTCGCATGCGGGGACCATAGGTATTAAAAATACGAATGATACGTGTTTCTACATTATGGAAAGTATGATAAGCCATAGTGATAGACTCCATGTAACGTTTGGCCTCATCATATACACCTCTCGGGCCCACGGGATTTACATTTCCCCAATACTCTTCCGTTTGTGGATGAATTAAAGGATCGCCATAAACCTCGCTGGTAGAAGCCACCAATATACGTGCGCCTTTCGCTTTTGCTAAACCTAAACAGTTATGCGTACCCATTGCTCCTACTTTCAGCGTCTGTATCGGTATTTTCAGGTAGTCGATAGGGCTGGCTGGTGACGCAAAATGAAGAATGTAATCCAGCTTACCGGGTATATGGATGTATTTGGTTACATCGTGATGGTAAAATTCGAAATCAGGGTTAGGAAAAAGATGCTCCAGGTTTTTCAGATCACCGGTGATCAGGTTGTCCATGGCTATTACATGGTAGCCTTCTTTAATAAAACGATCACTGAGGTGAGAACCCAAAAAACCGGCTGCTCCTGTAATTAATATTCTCTTCTTCATGTTTTAGATTTTACCGTTGACAATTTTACGTCCGATGCTATTATAATAAAAGCCTAACTCTTCCATTTTTTCCAGGCTGTACACGTTTCTTCCATCGAAAACCACTTTGGATTTCAGATTCTTTACCATGCGCTCGAAATCAGGATTTCTAAACTCGCTCCATTCCGTAACGATCAATAAAGCATCTGCTTCCTTTAAACCCGTGTATTGGTCTCTTGCATATTTGATTTTGTTGCCCAATAACGCTTTTACATTGGACATAGCTTCCGGATCAAAAACCGTTACTTCCGCACCGGCATTTAAAAGCTCGTTGATCAGTTCTAAAGCAGGCGCATCCCTGATGTCATCCGTTTCGGGTTTAAAGGCCAATCCCCACATAGCAAACTTCTTACCTTTCAGGCTATTCTTATAAAACCTTTTTATTTTTCCGAACAGTACTTTTTTCTGGCTTTTGTTCACCTTCATAACAGTGTCCAGCAATTTGAAATCGTACTTATTCTGTTTTGAAGTGTGGTGTAAGGCCAGTACATCTTTAGGGAAGCAACTTCCGCCATAACCTATACCGGAGAAAAGAAACCGTTTGCCGATACGGCTATCGCTACCAATACCAATACGCACCAGGTCAACATTAGCTCCTGTCAACTCACAAAGATTGGCCACTTCATTCATATAGGAAATACGCATAGCGAGATAGGAATTAGCTACATATTTTGTCATTTCCGAGCTACGCTCATCCATAAAATAAATAGGATTACCCTGGCGTACAAATGGCTGGTACAATTCGTTCATTACATCGCGGGCGCGATCAGATGAAGTACCAATTACCACCCTGTCTGGTTTTAAGAAGTCATCAACAGCAATACCCTCACGTAAAAACTCCGGGTTAGATACCACGTCGAACAAATCAGTTGAAAGGTTCTTTGCCAAAACCGCTGCTACTTTTTCTGCAGTACCCACAGGAACAGTGCTTTTATTAACGATTACTTTATATTCCTTAATGATTTTAGAAAGATCTTCCGCCACATTTAAGATGTACTTCAGATCAGCTGAGCCATCTTCGCCCGGAGGTGTGGGTAATGCCAGAAAGATGATGTCGGACTTATCTACTGCTGCTTTCAAATCTGTAGTAAAAAGGATTCGTTTTTCTTTTATGTTCCGTTGAAGCAGAACGTCTAATCCTGGTTCATAAATAGGACATTTACCCTTTTTTAACTGGTCGATTTTTGCTTTATTTACATCAACACAGTTTACAAGGTTTCCGGTTTCAGCAAAACAGGTTCCGGTTACTAAACCTACATAACCCGTTCCAACTACAGCTATTTTCATATTTGTTTTTTAATGAGATGACTGCCGTACTATTAAATACCGGCAACTTAGAAGGCTTTTATTAATTTGGTTTGTACTAGTCGCAAATGTATTCTATAAAAAATAAAGTTTGAGTACGGTTGTATAATTAATTTACACGAATCAGCTTTATTAGAGCCTTTTCAGATAGGCTCCATAACCACTTTTAATCAGCTCATCACCCAATACATTTAGCTGTTCTTTATTTATGAATCCGTTGCGCCAGGCGATTTCTTCAATACAGCCTATTTTCTGCCCTTGCCTTTTTCAATAACGCGTACAAATTCTGAAGCATCTGTAAGAGAGTCAAAGGTCCCCGTATCCAGCCATGCAGTTCCTCTGTCCAAAACTGCCACATGCAGCTTTTCATCTTTCAGATATATTTTATTAACATCTGTGATTTCGTACTCCCCTCTTGCTGACGGTTCTAATTGCCTGGCAATATCCACTACCGAATTATCATAAAAATACAATCCGGGCACTGCGTAATTTGACTTGGGCTCTTTGGGCTTTTCCTCTATAGAAATAGCTTTCATTTCGTTGTCAAATTCTACCACTCCATATCTTTCAGGGTCACTTACCTGGTAGGCAAAAACATAGCCGCCGTCTACATCTGTTAACTTTTTCAGCTGTGTACCTAAACCTGATCCGTAAAAATATTATCTCCTAAAACAAGAGCTACTTTATCGTTGCCAATAAATTCTGCCCCTATAACAAATGCCTGAGCCAGCCCGTTGGGCACTTCCTGCACTGCATACTCGAACCGGCAGCCAATACGCGACCCGTCTCCCAACAATCTCTGGAAGCTGGCATTATCTTCCGGTGTTGTTATAATTAAGACCTCGCTTATACCAGCCATCATTAATACAGATAGCGGGTAGTAAATCATGGGCTTATCATAAATCGGCATCAGCTGTTTACTGATCGCCCTGGTAATAGGGTATAAACGCGTACCGGATCCACCGGCCAGAATGATTCCTTTCATTATATAGATGTTAGATATTAGATTTAAAGAAGTTAGAAAAATTACTGAGCCGTTTCAAGCATTTGTTGCAAGCCTCGATTCATTTTTTGAATTTCATCCAATTGGGAAATTCAACAATAGCCTTGTATACATCCACGCAAACATCAATAGATTTTTACCAGATTTTCAATTCTTTGAAATTATGCATCAAATCAGATTTTTACAATTAACCAATAAAACATCTAATGTCTAATATCCAGCGTCTATTATCATTCTGCATACTGTTTATCATAATATTTCTGGTAATCGCCACTGGTTACATTTTCCAACCACTCTTTGTTACTTAAAAACCAGTCGATGGTTTTAGACAAGCCTTCTTCGAAAGTAACCGAAGGCGACCAATCTAATTCTTTATTGATCTTGGTGGCGTCGATCGCATATCTTAAATCGTGGCCGGGGCGGTCTTTCACAAAGGTGATCAGCTGTTCGCTGGCACCTGCATCGCGACCTAGTTTTTCGTCCATTTGCTTACACAGCAATTTTACCAGGTCAATATTCTTCCACTCGTTGAATCCGCCCACATTGTATTTGTCTCCATTTTTGCCTTCGTGAAAAACAAGGTCGATCGCCCTGGCGTGATCCAGCACATAGAGCCAATCGCGGGTATACTTCCCATCACCATAAACCGGTAATGGTTTATTATTAATGATATTGTGGATCATTAAGGGGATCAATTTCTCAGGAAAATGATTAGGCCCGTAATTATTAGAACAATTGGTTAAAACAACAGGCAAACCATAAGTATCGGCATAGGCATATACAAAATGATCGGAAGAAGCCTTTGATGCTGAGTAGGGAGAATGAGGATCGTACGAAGTTTCCTCGGTAAAGAATCCCGTATCGCCCAAAGCCCCGTAGACCTCATCAGTTGATACATGATGAAACCTTTTGCCCTCATAATTACCCTTCCAGAGCTCCTTGGCTACGTTCAACAGGTTCACCGTACCAATAACGTTCGTATATACAAAATCCAATGGCGAGGTTATTGACCGGTCCACATGGCTTCAGCGGCCAGGTGAATAACGCCATCCGGGTTATGCTTTTGAAAAACGGCTTTTATAGCTTCAGCATCAACGATATTGGCTTTCTCAAAAATATAGTTGGGCTGATCTTCAATATCTTTTAAATTCTCCAGATTGCCCGCATAAGTAAGGGCATCCAGGTTCACTATTGTATAATCAGGGTATTTATTTACAAATAACCTCACCACATGTGAGCCGATAAAACCGGCTCCACCTGTAATAACGATGGTCTTTTTAGCCATAGATTCTAATAATTTTTTGTATAAACTGAACAGTTTGCAAATATAACTGTATGGCAGTTTACGATGAAATTCATATTTCACTTTCTCTGCCATGCTGTTTTCTGGTATTTGCTATCACTAAATAGTATATTTATAGCTATTATCATTCAAAAATGAAGACACGCTACCGATCGTTAGATATTTTTAGAGGGGCTACTGTTTGCCTCATGATACTGGTAAATAACCCGGCAGTTGGTCGCACATTTTTGCTCCGCTAAAGCATGCTCCTGGCATGGCCTTACTCCTACCGACCTTGTTTTCCCCTTTTTTTTTTTGCGGTTGGTAATGCTATGGTTTTGTACTCCCCGGCTAAAGGAGCAGGGAGAGGGTGTATTTTGGAGAAAAGTGATCAAACGCTCTGTTCTCATTTTTATTATCGGCCTTTTTTTAAACTGGTATCCGTTTATAAGGTGGCATGAAGGCAGTTTGGAATTCATTGGCTGGGTAAACCAACACAACAGTGAAAAAGGGGTGCGCATTTTTGGTGTTTTGCAGCGCATTGCCGTTTGTTATTTTTTTGCCTCTGTTATTGCTTTTTACCTGAAACCTAAAGCCGCCTGGTTTTTCTCGATGGCTCTTTTATTAGCCTACTGGGCTATCTGCCTGCTGGGCAACCCCACAGATCCTTATAGTCTTGAGGGATGGATTGGTACAGACCTGGATAAAATCATCCTGCATATCCCTCATATGTATAAAGAGAGGGCGTTGCTTTTGATCCGGAAGGATTGCTGAGCACCATACCAGCCATCGTTGAGGTGGTTTTCGGTTTTTTTGTAGGCTCTTATATTAAAAATACGGCAAGCTCAACCGAGCCTTTGGCGATTTATAAAATGCTTACCGGTTTGTTTGTTGCAGGGGTGGCACTGCTATTGACAGGGTTTTGCTGGGACATGGTGTTCCCTATTAACAAAAAATATGGACCAGTTCTTATACAATATACACTGTGGGGTTAGCTATTATTACGCTTAGTACCATGATCTATTTGATTGAAGTTAAAAACTACAAAGGCTTTCCTACCCGCTTCTTTGAGGTATTTGGCAAAAATGCGCTCTTTATATTTTCCCTCAGTGCTTTTTTACCTAAAACAGCGGGACTTTTCACCTCCGATAAAGGTGTTAACTTCTGGAACTTCCTTTACAAAAAATTTACAGTCATATTCCGGGAGATCCGAAGTTCGGTTCCCTGGCCTATGCGTTAACCGTTATCATTTTTATGTGGGCCATTTGCTGGTGGCTGGATAAGAAGAGAATCTATATTAAGGTTTAAAGAAGCAGCTAAAAAACCGTTAGAAAGTGATAACCAGGTTTTGAAATTCCATTTCCTTTAGCACCTGCCAGCTGCTAAAACCTTCCATTCGCTTTAATAACAGCATTTTGTTGGCCACAAAAGTGGCTGAAAAACTTTTTTCTCATATTCTTTCCAGCTTTTCACAAACTGATAGGGTTGCAAACCCTTGGCGATGGTTATTCTGGGCAGGCGATTAATCCTTCCTCCTTCAGGCAAACTTTCTGTTGCTTCTAATTTATTTACAAGCATTTGAGCAGGCAGGTCATTTTCAAGTGGTATATAAATTTCACTCTTTTCCGACTGCTCAAAATTGCTAAGGTGTAATTTGAAAGGCATAAAGCCCAATGCAATCCGGTTAAGTTGATCGACGATGTCCTGCTCCTTTAGTTCACGAGCCGAAAACTCAGCTAAATAAATAAATGCCTGCCCGCCCGGGATGATTATTCCCTTATAATCCTGATCGAACTCCGTTTTTATTGCAGCAATTTTCCTTTTCACCGCCATCGGGGGATCTAAAATCAAACGGTAATCGTTAAGCGGGTTATATGTAGTTATCGTCTCCTGCATAATTATTTATATATAGTAATATAACAATACTTATGCCATCTGCCAATTAAAAAAAGATTAAAATAGTAACCCGAACCAACGCTAAACTTATTTTTGCAGCATTTATGACCCGTTAGAACAATAATAATATAATGTATAGCAGATTTAATATGGAGCCCGTACCCCCACATGATTCATTAAAGCGTGTAAACCAGCCGTTTAAACAAAAGAACCACTTTCCTATTTTCCTATTTCTGGTTCTGGCCGGCCTACTCACGTCCTGTACTCAAAACAATGTGAAAGAAGATGATACGCCAAAAAATATTTAGATGCTCACCAGCTTACCGGTTGTTTTGCACTGTATAATAATGGCACCGGTCTATTTACGGTCTATAATCTTAAACGCTACCGCGACAGTACTTACCTGCCTGCATCTACCTTCAAAATTATCAATTCTCTTATCGGATTGCAAACCGGTAAGATCTCCAGCGATAGCATGGTAATTCCCTGGGACGGTGTTACCCGTAATATACCAGACTGGAACAAAGATCTTAATATGTATGAGGCTTTTCGCGTTTCTTCTGTACCCTATTACCAGGAAGTTGCCCGCCGCATAGGAAGAGACACGATGCAGTTTTGGCTGGATTCTTTAAAATACGGAGCAGGCAAGGATAAAAACTCTATAAAATCTCCAAAATTGACAGTTTCTGGCTGGACAATACAGTTAGAATAACTCCTGATCAGAATTTAGGTATAGTAAAACAACTGTATTTTGACGACCTGCCTTTTTCAAAGTGTACCAGCAAAAGGTAAAGCATGCCATGTTGTTTGAAGACAATTCTAATTACAGACTGGGCTATAAAACTGGTTGGGGTTTTACCGATAAAGGTCACTCCCTGGGTTGGGTTGTAGGATGGATTGAGGAAAATAAGCATCCTTATTTCTTTGTATTGAATGTTGAATCTCCCGACCCCAATTACAATATGAAAGAGGTAAGGCTAAAAATTCTTAAGGATATTTTAAAGGAATATGGCTTTTTTGAAGGAGCGATGTAAGCAGCCGTTTCATAATTTTGTCAAAACCTGTGTTATTGGCAGGAAAGTTGGATCATTGGGATAAACTCAGCATCTATTGGGCTTTCAATTTCAATACAACATTTTCATTTGGCTTTTTGCAGCGCTGTTGATTTTTGCACTTCTTTTTTTAGGTGTAAAAAAATGGAAAAAGCGTGTTGTAAAAATATAGGTAGTCCATCCCTGGTAAAAGCACTAATACACCGGTATAGCCCCAAACGTTTTACCTTAAAATTTATATTGGTTTGCCTTGCATTTGCCATGGGCGTACTGGCGGTGATGAACCTGCGCAAGCCTGGCGGTAGTGATGGTATCGTGCGCAAAGGCATTGATGTGGTCTTTGCCCTGGATGTAAGCCGCAGTATGCTGGCGGAAGATATTGAACCCAACAGACTTGAACGCGCCAAACAATTCATCAGTAAAATGATGGATGCCCTGCCTGGCAGCCGCGTTGGCCTGGTTCTTTTTGCAGGAAAAGCCTATGTGCAGATGCCGCTTAGCGCAGATCATGGAGCTGCGCAGATGTTTATAAGCGAAGCTTCTCCCGATGCAGTACCAATGAAAGGCACTGTTATCAGCGATGCGTTGCAGGAAAGTATGAAGGCTTTTGGGGACAGAGATGCTAAATACCGGGCTGTTGTTTTAATTTCTGATGGAGAAGATCACGATGAGGAAGCCATCGATTTGTCGAAAGAACTATCCAAACGCGGACTAATGGTGAATACCGTAGGTATTGGGTCTCCTACCGGCAGCTTTATTCCGGATGACTCTACCCGGGGACATAAAATTGATGACGAAACAGGCGTTGAGATTATTTCTAAACTTAATGAACAGGAATTAAAGCAGATTGCGGCTAACACCAATGGTGTTTATGTACACCTGGAAAATAGTGATGCGGCTGTTAAACAGGTTGCGGCCAATCTTTCACAAATAGACAAAAAAGTAACCGGCGACACGAGCCTCATGAGCTTTTCTTATTATTTCTGGGTGTTTGTTGCTGTTATGATTTTGTTGCTGATCGGGGAGCAGTTATTACCAGAAGGAAAAAAGCCAGCAACAAGGTGATCAGCTGGCTAGTGCATTAATAAAAGTAGAGATGCGAAGAATTACCGCCTTATCCATATTATTTTTTGTTGCTGTATTGCCTGGTAAAGCGCAAAGCCAGCAAAGCTTTATTAAAGAGGGAAATGAGTTCTTTAAAAAAGGACAACTTGACGAGGCTGTATCCCGCTACGATAAGGTAACAGAAGCGCCGTATAAGTATACCGCGCTTTTAAATAAAGGCACCGCTTTGTACAAACAAAAAAATTTGAAGATGCGTTGAAAGCGTATAACGAGGTGAGCGCAGCACCCAACGCAACTAGTATATTGAGATCAGGTGCCCATTACAATGTGGGTGTAGTGTACAGTAATCAAAATAAAATAGAAGAAAGTGTAGAGGCTTATAAACGAGCGTTGCGGCTAAATAGCCAGGACAAGGATGCCAGAGAAAATTTGCAAAAAGCTTTATCCGAACTGAAGAAAAGTGGTGGTGGTGGAGGTGGCGAAGATAAACCACAGCAAGCGCCATCTAAACTTAACAAGAGCCAGGCACAGCAACAATTAGACAGGCTGGAGCAAAAGAGAAAAATACGCAGCGTAAAGTATCCAACAAAAAACACAATTTGGCGGCAGCGTTGGAAAAGACTGGTAACAAAAAAAGAGTGTCCGAAAACACTCTTTTTACTTTATATCAAATTAATATTATTGTACGGGAGGTTTAACTGCCTGCCTGGACAGCAGCACCCATTTCGTTCCCTGCTTTTGCCACACGGTCATTACTTTTAATGTAACGTGCCCCGGCTTGTTATTATCATTGGTATCTGCATCAAACAAATGTCTTACTATCGCTGTAGTTCCTGCAACATCGATCGTTTGATCGGTGATATTGATCTTCACAAAATCTGAGGCCCCGGTTTTAAAAGTCTGCAAAAACTGGTCTTTGGTTTCTATTTTACCGCTGGAGTGGCCATAAGTTAATTTAGGTACCGTCAAGCTGCTAAGAGACTTCAGGTCGCTATCTTCCAGTGCTTTAACAAACTGGGCTACTGTTTTCTGCACCTGTTCTTCATAGCTGCGCTGCGCCTGTGCTGTGATACAAAAAGCCAATGCGGCTAATAAAAAATATGCTTCATTTTGTTTCTTTTAATGGTTTAGTTCAAGTAAAATTTACCACCGGGCTACCTCTGTAATGCCACCTACAGCAATATCGCCGATTTTCACCTTAATATCAGCATCCAGTGGCAGTAAAAGATCTACACGGGAACCAAATTTAATAAATCCCATCTCTCCGGCCTGCGCTACTTTATCACCTACCGATAAATAGTTTACAATACGTTTAGCTAAGGCACCCGCAATTTGCTTGGTTAATACTTCCTTTCCATTGGCTGCTTTAAATACATTGCTATGCCGCTCATTTTCGGTAGATGACTTTGGATGCCATGCCACCAGGTATTTACCCTTGTGGTATTGGTTGTATACCACTTCGCCACTTACCGGGTTACGGTTTACGTGCACGTTTAAAGGGCTCATAAATATAGAAACCTGTATTCTTCGGTCTTTAAAATACTCGTCAGCGTCCACTTCTTCTATAACAACTACCTTACCATCACAGGGCGCTAAAACGGTATCTGCACCCAGGGTATAATTCCTGTTGGGTATCCTGAAAAAGACACGACCAGTGTCAGCAATACCAAAGTAATCAACAGCAATAAATAGAAAATAGCCGGATAAGCGAATAAATATTTGTAACTAATGAAGTTGATCAACAGAAATAAAATAACGGCGATGGCAATTGAGCCTTTTCCCTCACGATGAAGCGTCATGTACGATTTGTTTTTTGTGCTGCGAAATTACAGCTTATTGCCTAAACAGATGGCTGCGAATGCACAAATAAAACTATTTGCACACCGCAGCCATTAAGAAAGAAGAGAAGAAAAGACTTTTTATTGTTCTAACACCTGGAAGGTAATAGGTTGTTTGCGATAGGCTTTTACCAGCTCGCTATTTTGCCTTGCAGGATTCCATTTACCCGATTTTTTAATCACCCGCATCGCCTCCTGCTCCATACCATGGCCAAAGTTGGTAAGTGGCTTAATATCGCTCACATTACCGCTGGCATCTACAATAAACTGAATAATTACGGTATAAGTACCCGGTGCGGCCCCATTATCCACCGGCACTTCACCTACAAGGTTCCGTTCTAAAAACTTCCTCCAGTCACCCACGTAAGAGGCATCGATCTCCACTCTATAGAAAATCTTGTTCGCATCAAAATCATCTTTTACCTTTTCTACTAAAAGCCCTTTTCCAACAGCATCCGACGGTGGAGCTACAACAAGTCCCACATCTTTAACTCCATCCTGCGATATACTGCTGATCTTTGTATCGGCCAACGCGTCCTGGGTGGGCGGCGGCTCTACAATTTCCTTGTCGGTAATAACAGGGGTGGTAAAAGCGATCGTCTGTATTTTCGGTATTTCTACCTTAGGTGCCGGAGGTGGTGGTGGCGGTTCGGGAATATCTTCTTCAATAGGCTTAATGTCTGCTATTGTAAGTTCATCACTTATTTTTACCAGATCGGCATCTACTGTTTTCGCAAAGGTACTTTTCAGCCAGGCACCCCCTCCTATAGCAATACAAATTCCTGCTGTTATTAAAAGTGCTTTTGTCATGCGCTGTTGATAATTTCTGCGAAGCTCATAGGCTCCGTAATTTTTGTTTCTTCCATCGAAAACGATGTCGAGCATATCTGCCCGTAGAATAGCTGCTGTTTCCATAATTGTTTATTTAAAATTGTGATTTGAAATTGTATTCCAATTGCACCACGCCTACGCTCGGTAAAATGCATACCATTCCCATTACCCAACCGGGTTTAGTTTTTTGCTGACGAATTGCAATGTTTACTTTATGGTCTGAAGTAGCGCCAGGTCTTTAGCGTCAGGCTCGGTTAAAACATAGCGGGCAATTTTGTTGATCGTCATTTCGTCCAGCATTGCCACAATCGCTTGGTAGCTGGCATCAGTAGTAGGTTTGATCAGAACAGTCAGATCTTTTTGCCGGCAGTTATCAAGGGTAGTTTGGTTAGCAACGGCCTTTTCTTCGCAAGCCTTATCCGGCTTATAGTTTTTGATTACTTCCTGTTTTTTTCGAATTAGCTCTTTGCGGATATCCGAAAGAGAGCTTTTCTTTATCTTAACGTCATTGTTAGCTGGCTGGCCTTCGTAATAATAAATACCAGCATCCTTATCCAAAAGTATAGTGAATGCACCCGATTCGGCAATCGGTGTTTCCGGACCATCTTCAGGCATATACAGGTCCATTGTTTTGGGATCATTCATGGACGAGGTAAATATAAAAAAGGTAATAAGCAAAAATCCCAGGTCCACCATGGGCGTCATGTCTATCCGCAGCGATGCTCTTTTTTGTTTCCTGGCAAAGCCACGCTGTACGCGGCTTTGGCTTTGGTTTGTTTCTATGTTGTCCATAGTTGTGCTTTTTTAATGAGATACCGATAGCAAATTTTTCCATAAAATATTTTGGCATCGGTCTCATTTATCCTGGCAATAAAAAAACCCCACAGGTTTGACTCTGTGAGGTTATAAAAAATTAGCGATTGAGACAGCCTATTTCTTCATCCAGCTATTATTAACCCGGTTCCAATCAGGTAGCTGGTTATCCGGATCTATCTTTACTTCTTTCAGCTCACTCGTAGTGGGCACTACAAAAGTGTAGGCGTTTCCACGCTGCCAGATCTCAACCGGCAACTTTACAGTTTGCTGCTTACCGTTTGTTTCTGTAACCAATATTTTCACAGGCATAGGCATCTGTTCCAGGTTTTCGATAGTAATGGCTGCACCATTAGCCGGCAGGTTATCCCTGTATGTTACTCCCTTTACGGACTGGTCTATCTTCCAGGTATTTAATACCCAGCCTCTCCAAAACCAGGACAGGTCTTCTCCTGCAACATTTTCAATGGTATGAAAGAAATCCCAGGGTGAAGGGTGTTTGAAGGCCCACCGGTTAATATATTCCTTAAAAGCCTTATCAAACCGTTCTGCACCTAATACATTGTCCCGCAAAGCATGTAGCATTTGCGAAGGTTTATAATAAGCGGTTACGCCCAGGCTTCTCTGCTGAACTGCATCAGGTATGGTGTACAAACCGTCAACATTTTCGCCAAACGAGCTTCTTCCCTCATCGCCTGTTGACTGCTTGCTAAATTCTCCATTATTAAATGCGTTTGTAGAAAAGCTATTGATAAAAGTATTAAAGCCCTCATCCATCCAGGCATATTTTCTTTCATTGCTTCCTACAATCATGGGGAACCAGCTATGGCCGAATTCATGATCTGTTACTCCCCAGAGACCGGCGCCTTTTGCCCTGTATCCGCAAAACACAATGCCCGGATATTCCATACCTCCAACAATACCCGCCACATTTGTTGCTGCAGGATAAGGGAACTCAAACCATTTGTTAGAATAATGCTCAATAGAGGCTTTGGTAAATTCTGTACTGCGCTGCCATCCGTTGTTGCCAATTGACTCTACCGGGTAAGCGCTTAATGCCACGCATTTTTTACCGCTGGGTAAATTTATTTTAGCTCCATCAAAAACAAAAGCTTTGGAAGCCGCCCATGCGGCATCTCTTGTATTCTGTATTTTAAATCTCCAGGTATTTGTTTTCCTGGCAGTCTTAATGCCCGCATTTACCTCTTCAGCACTACGGATCGTTACCGTTTTTTCGCTGGTTTTGGCATTAGCATAACGGGTGGCTTCGGCCGGAGAAAGGCATTCGGCAGGATTTAATAATTCTCCCGAACCCACGATGATCATATCAGCTGGAGCGGTTACCGCAAAATCGATATCTCCATACTCCAGGTAAAACTCACCCTGTCCTACATAGGGCAATACGTTCCAGCCTTGCAGGTCATCATACACACACATGCGGGGGAACCATTGGGCGATCTCATACACCCAACCATTCTTTGATTGCAGGCGCCCCATGCGATCGGTTCCATATACAGGCACTTCAAAAGACCAGTCTATGATCAACTTAACCTTACCTGCATTTTTTAATGACTCCTGTAGCCATACCTGCATGCGGGTATCTGTAATCGTAAACTGTGGTGTATATTTTTTCCCGTTTACTTCTATCGCTACCGATTTGATCACCTGCCCTTCGGTAAAGCCGGTATTGGCCCAGCGCCCACCTGAAGCGGTAGTAGTAGCTGAACCACGAGAATCTTTGCGGTAAATATTCTGATCCAGCTGCAACCAAAGAAATTTCAGGTTGTCAGGACTATTATTGGTATACACCAGCTCCTGCGATCCCGTCACCTTATGGTTAGCCGTATCAATAGAGCAATTGATTTTATAATCTGCCCGGTTTTGCCAGTATTTAACGCCTGGCTCGCCAGAGGCGCTACGGTACTCATTTCCCGGATAAGGATAAAACTGCGGATTAAATGCCTCCTTAGCATTATATACAGAAGTTGTTTGAGAAAAAGCCGGGACTGCCAGCAAAGTCAACAAAAAAGAATAAAGAAATTTAGGTCTCATGTAAAAATTTTAAACGTTGAATTTAATGCAATTTTTGCGCGTCAATCGTTAACAGAAGTAAAATGTGATAAACGGTAACCTGTAAAGGTGGCGTGGCAACTGATCGCTTCTTTAAAAGATAAAGAAACTTTAGTTTCCGGATGCACCAGCTTGTTGCTTTTACGGTTTCCTTTATAAATAAAATGCACAATATTCACCTGGTCGTCAAAAAGATCGTACAATACATTATTCTCTACCGTAATGCTTTTACTATTAAACGCAGGTGCTTCGGCAGTAGTGTATACGTACACCGCTTCGTGATCAATTTCCCAGTCATACAGTTTTATGGGAAGTATCTTATCATTAGTCTTTAAAGCCAGGTGCGTAGTAATATACTTATTCACCCACACGGTCATCTGCACTTTAAGTTTCGGATTGGAGAGGTCAATCTTCTGCTTATATAATTTAGCCAATACATTTTCGAAATCATCTGTAAAAATTTTAGTGCTGATCTCCACACGTTTACTTTTTACGTCATACTCCATTTCCGTAGCACTTACATGATAGGGATGTACATTTGCATTCAGCAAAAACAAGCCTAACAGCCATTTATTGAGTAATAATACCATCGACATATTTTGCGAAAATAATACTATGACAAAAATTTAGCTTTAGAAGTTGTGTTGGAGCATGAGAATTTAAATATTATGAGCGATTTCAGTTTTTATTTTGTAGAAGGATGGAAGCATATTGTCAGCACTGATGCGCTGGACCATCAATTATTTATCCTCGCCCTGGCCGTAGTGTATACGTTCAGCGACTGGAAGAAAGTGCTGATCCTCGTCACAGCCTTTACCATCGGTCATTCGCTGACACTAGCGTTAAGTGTGCTGGATGCAATCCGGATATCTTCTGCCTGGGTCGAGTTTCTAATCCCGGTGACCATTGTGTTGACCGCTGGCTGGAATATGGTGAATGGCAAGCCCGTTAAAAATGTAAATACCAATTACTTCCTGGCTTTGCTCTTTGGCCTCATACACGGCCTGGGCTTTGCCAATTCTATACGCATGATGCTGGCCAGCGACCAGTCTTTAGGATGGGGGCTGTTTGGCTTTAATGCGGGTTTGGAAGCTGGGCAGATTGTGGTAGTATTAATCATTCTGTTGCTGGGTAAAGTTTTAATGGAGATGGTAAAAATTCCTCAAAGAATTTATATATTCGTTGTATCACTGGCTGTATGTGTTATTGCAGCCAAAATGGCTATAGAAAGAGTTCCTTTCTGATTTCAGAACAGCGCATATTGTATACAATCGATATTTGCGCTACCTACAATTTTTTCTATCAAAAACTGTTTTTAAGGTTCAGTAATAAAAAATATGTCAAAGCTATCATGTATTATCGCTGGTCTTTCATTGAGTATCACTGCTATCGCCCAGGATATTCAAAACAACCCTACCAGCAACCATGGCAATAAATTTGAGCAGTTGGGAACCATCCTCCCAACGCCCAATGAGTATCGTACCGCAAGTGGTGCGCCAGGGCCTAAATACTGGCAGCAACGTTGCGACTATACCATCAAATGTGAGCTGGACGAAAAAAACAATGTACTAACAGGCAGCGAAACCTTGAATTATTTCAACAACTCGCCTGATGAACTCACTTATATCTGGTTTCAGCTAGATGAGAATGAGCACAGCAATATCAATAACGCCAACTACCAGACATCATCGCGAATGCCACAGGTGATGACGGATAATATGCTGGCAACGCAGGAAGAAGAGTCCGGAAAGGCAGATAACGGCTATGGGGTAAAAATAAAAAAACTCACAGACCTGAATGGCGCAGCGCTGAAATACACGGTCAACAAAACCATGATGCGGGTGGACTTACCCAACCCTCTGAAACCCGGTCAAAAGTATATCATCAAAATAGACTGGTCTTATAAAATCAGTGACCGGATGAAATATGGTGGTCGTGGCGGATATGAGCATTTCGCAGAAGATGGCAATAACCTGTATACCATGGCCCAATGGTTTCCGAGAGTTTGTGTATATAGCGATTTTCAGGGTTGGCAGAATCACCAATTTACCGGGCGTGGCGAATTTGCCCTCACTTTTGGCAACTATGATGTGCAGATAACCGTTCCTGCAGATCATGTAGTGGGTGCTACAGGTGAATGCCAGAACTACGCACAGGTTTTAACGGCGGCACAGATGGGACGTTACAACCAGGCGCGCAATGCCAAAGAGCCCGTCGAGATTGTAACATTGGCCGAGGCTACTGCAGCGGAAAAAAACAAGCATACTCAAAAGAAAACCTGGTCCTTCAGGGCTGATAATGTTAGAGATTTTGCATGGACCGCTTCCAGGAAATTTGTATGGGACGCAATGCCCCAGCTCATCAATGGTAAAAAAATTATGTGTATGAGCTTTTACGGCAAGGAGGCTTACCCACTTTACCGTAAGTTTTCTACACGTGCCGTAGCACATACTATTAAAACCTACTCCGATTTTACGTTTCCTTATCCGTACCCGGTAGCTCAAAGCGTGGAAGCAGCCAATGGCATGGAGTATCCCATGATCTGCTTTAACTATGGACGAACAGAAAAAGACGGCACTTATAGTGAGAGTGTAAAGAATGGCATGTTGGGTGTGGTGATACACGAGGTAGGTCATAACTTTTTCCCGATGATCGTTAACAGCGATGAACGCCAGTGGACCTGGATGGATGAGGGACTCAATAGTTTTGTTGAATACTTAACCGAAGAACTTTGGGATAATAAATTCCCTACCAAAAAAGGATGGGCAGGTGCGATCGTGGATTACATGAAATTACCCAAGGACCAGTTGGAGCCCGTAATGAGTAATTCGGAAAATATTATAGGTTTCGGCCCTAACGCTTATACCAAACCAGCTACTGCATTAAACATTCTTCGCGAAACGGTGATGGGACGAGAACTGTTTGATTTTGCATTTAAAGAATACGCACGCCGCTGGGCCTTTAAGCACCCCACTCCGGCCGATCTTTTCCGCACCCTGGAAGATGCCAGCGGTGAAGATCTTGACTGGTTCTGGCGCGGCTGGTTTTATGGGATACAACCGGTAGATATTTCGCTGGACACTGTAAAATACGCTAAAGCAGATTTAAACAGCGAGATGCCTAAAAGCCGTTCCACTCAAAAGAAAGTAGACGCCCCGGCAACAAATCCCTATGATGACATTTCCAAGATTCGCAACAGGGAAGATAAGACCCTAAAATTTTATACGGATCTGAATCCGGATGCCAGGGATTTTTACTGGCAATATGCCCGTGGACAGGTAAAGGTTGACACCACACAGAACTTCACCATAGAAATGCCGATGACAGTAACTGCTTTAACTTCTGAAGCCAAAGAGAAATTTGCTAATAGTTATTTTTATGAACTGAGTTTTAGCAATAAAGGCGGATTGGTAATGCCTATCATTATCGAATGGACCTATAAAGATGGCAGCAAAGAAACCGATCGCATCCCGGCCCAGATATGGCGCTACAACGAGCAAAAGGTGAAAAAATTCTTTGTAAAAAATAAAGAGGTCGCTTCAATACAGTTAGACCCATTGCAGGAAACTGCGGATATTGATGTAACCAATAATGTTTGGGGAACTATCCCTGCACCTACCAGGTTCAAAGCTTTTTCTCAAAAAACAGAAGCGGGCCCACGCCGCGGTCAAAGCGTAGGAAAGAACCCGATGCAGGCGGCGGGTATGTAGTAATCAGGTTAAAAAGTTGAAAGGTTGATAAGTTATAGGCTTATCAACCTTTTTTATTTTGAAGCAGACCTTAAGCAATATCCAAAAGCCGCTTATTGCTTTTTTCGATCTGCTTTAGTTCATTCCATCTGCGTAACATTAGAGCAGAAATCATAGCAGCTAAGGCAAACAGGCAAAGTATCACCTTTTCAGTTTTTGCCTGCGATGACAGAACCAAAAAACCGAGAATGGTTGCCAACGCTATTATGGTGTAAAGCCCCGGCTTACTGGAAAAGAAGCTGAGTGTTCTTTCAATAAATTGGTGAGGCCTCTGCTGGTTAAAAACAGCTATTTTCCCCAGTATCAGATCGATGATTTCGGTAGTTTGCAATTCGACACCCTTCACCCTGCTTTTATGCAAAAGGGTGAACTTTTTTACCGAGCCGGAAGATCTGAAAACAAGCCTTGTTTGTGTTAAAACCTGGCTGGAGTGATCAAAACAAGAGAAGCTAACAAGATCTTCAAGATTAATCTTTTCTCTCTTTTGTACTTCATTGCATTGGTTCAGATACTCCAAATTAAAACCGATATCTGTTTTTGTTACTCTTATAAAATAACCCCAGTAGGCAGGAAAAAATACAGCATAAACAAACATGAACAAAAGACATGCAGCTGTAATCAGTACAAGAGGCTCTCTTAGCTGATCAATATCCCTCACAAACCACGAGGCAACCAGGCTTAGAACGGTTATTGCTGCTACTCCTAAAAAGACCTTATTTGTTGTAGAATAGGTTATCATAGCTATTCTTACTAATATACGGAAATTAGCTGAACATTGCTTCGGCCACCGCCACACTTTCCGGCTTTCCTACATCTACCCATCGGTCACCAGCATGTTCAAAACCAACAATTTTATGTGTTTTTGCCAGATCAAGATATAAATCGATTAGTGAAAACTTTCCGGTAAAGTTAATATGGTCAAAAACCTCGTATTCAAATATCACCACGCAGTCATAACCTTTAGCCACCAGATTGTCTTTGGGTACAGATATGCGCTCTTGTCCTGTTGCGTTATTCCTCCAGCCACAAAGCACATTGTTTTCGTCAAACAGCAGGTTCCGGGAGGTTTTGCGGTTACTCACAGCAAATGAGATCAGGGATTTTTCCTGCTCATGAAAACTCAGCAGTTCGTTAATATCCAGGTCCGTTAATATATCGGCGTTGCAGGTTATAAAACGCTCGCCGGGTTTAAAGAGTTTTTTTGCATGAAGTAATCCTCCACCGGTTTCCAGCACGCTGTCCCGCTCATCACTAATGATAATATTAGAGCCCCAGCCTTTGCTGGCTTCTACAGCCTCCTCAATCTGGTCAGCAAAGTGATGCACATTTACAATAATATCTTTAATACCATACTGCTGCAGGTATTCAATATTGCGTTGCAGCAAGGGCTTGCCATTTACCGGCGCTAAAGCCTTGGGATGCTTGTCTGTCCAGGGTTTAAAGCGGGTGCCAAGGCCGGCACAAAAGATCATGGATTGAGAGAGGCCAATAGTCGATGGTTGATAGTCCATAGAAGTTTAAAGTTCAAATATTTTTTAATTTCACAATGAGTCTCTTAATCCGGTTATCATTTTACAAAGTATTTCATACTCTGTATAGAATTTCCGCTTCGACTCTTCTGATATATAGTTACGCCCCCGAGCTAAAAATAACGCAGCAACCACTTCAATAGCAGATCGTAGTGCAATTCCTAAGAATCTTTTGAATTGGGGATCACTTTGCCCGGTGCATCCTTCTGCAATATTTAATGCCACAGAATCAGCCGCTCTTTTTATCTGGCTGGACAGGCTATACTTTTCTTCAGAAGGAAATGATTTGGTAAGCGTGTCAATCTGATTTGACAGATCTGCTGCCAGGTGCCAAACTTTAAGATTTTCAAATTTGAAAGCCATCTTTTATTGTATTAACTATGGTCTATCGGCTATCAACTATGGACTTTTAATTGCACCAGTTCTTCGCATCCTGCACATAATGGCATAATTCGATCTTCACTTTAAACTTATTCTTCAAGTGCCTTACCAATGCGTCAGCTGCATATACGCTGCGGTGCTGACCACCAGTACAACCAAAGCTTACATACAAACTTTCAAATCCACGCTTAATATAATCTTCCACACTTATATCTACCACATCAAAAACGCTATGCAAGAACACCGGCATTTTTGTTTGCTGTTCCAGGTATTGTATCACTTCTTTATCACGCCCGGTCTGGCTTTTCATGCTTTCTACGCGACCAGGGTTTAGAATGCCCCTGCAATCAAAAACAAAACCACCACCATTTTCTTCATCATGAATCGGCAATCCCTTTTTAAAGGAGAAGCTGCACACTTTAACCACCAGAGGTGTATCTTCTGTAGCCTGAACGGGTGTAAACTGCTGGATAATGCTTTCATCCACACATATCTGTAATACTTTCTCAAACTCTGGTAAGGCAATGCCCATGGGATGGGTTTGCAGAAAAGATTTTAAGTTTTTTAATGCAAGTGGTATGCTGGTAAGGAAATGTGCTTTTCTTTCAAATAGTCCTCTGAACCCGTAAGCCCCCAGTACCTGCAGCAGTCGTATTAATACATAGCCATTGTACTGGCTAATAAAGTTCAATGTGTTCAAAGGCCGGTCCAGCAAAGGTTCCAGCGCATTCATGTAATCCTGCAGCAGGTTACGTTTCCAGTCTTCGGGCAGCGCTGCCCGGGCCTGCCAAAGCAGGGATGCCACATCATACTGCGGAGCCCCCTTCATTCCCCCTGGTAATCGATAAAATGAACGGAGTCGTCTTTCATTACCTGGATATTCCGGCTTTGAAAATCGCGGAACATAAAAAACTTATGATCGGTATGCGTAAGGTAATTACTTAGCGCCTCAAAATCATCGATCAGCTTTTGTTTATCGTAAGGCTTACGTAAAGCATCTAAAAAATAGTATTTAAAATAAAGCAGATCGGCCATAATCGCCTGCTTACCAAACTCGGAGTTGGTCAGGCACTTGGTATAGTCGAGGTCTTTATCTCCTTCTACCTGTAGCCGGGCTAATTGCTGCAGGCTTTCTTTAAAAAGATTGTAGATAGCCGGCGTATACCCTTCTCCTTCTAACCGGTTAATAAGGGATACATCTCCAAAATCTTCCTGTAAATAAAATTGCCGGTCTTCGCTTACCGCATAAATATTCGCGATCGGTAAGTTTTTCTGAGAAAAGTTTTCTGAGAAATATAAAAAGGAATTGTTCTCCGGCACATTAGCGCCGTACGTTCCGATCACCGAACCGCCCTCTTTATCCCAGATACGAAAATAGCGTCGCTCGCTACCTGCCTGCTGTAATACATCGATAGAAGCGGGTTCGTTACCGCTCCATTGTTTATAAAGATCCTGTATGGCTTCAATTTTTTCCTGCATCGGGCAAATGTACCATGATTTTAAGATTTTTATATTTTGCCCGCTGATTTTTAATAAGAAGGCAGGATTGAATAAATAAATTCAGCATTTTAGCCTTCTGCCTTTTGTTTTCATACCTATCTTAGCCCAAACAATACTATATGCCCATAATATTACCCGTAGAAGGAAAAGAGCCTCAATTTGGAAATGACTGTTTTATAGCGCCGAACGCCACCATTGTGGGAGATGTGCAGATGGGTGAACAGTGCAGCGTTTGGTTTAATGCGGTGTTGCGTGGAGATGTGAATTATATAAAAATGGGTAATAAAGTAAATGTACAGGATGGGGCCTGCATTCATTGTACCTACCAGGGCGCCAGTACGACCATTGGCAACAATGTTTCTATTGGTCATCACGCCATTGTGCATGGCTGCACCTTACACGATAATGTGCTGATTGGCATGGGGGCCATTGTAATGGACAATGCTGTGGTGCATAGCAATACCATTATTGCCGCAGGCGCCGTAGTTTTGGAAAATACTATTTGTGAAGCAGGCAGCATTTATGCCGGCGTTCCCGCTAAAAAAGTAAAAGATATTTCAGAAGAGCTGGTAAACGGACAGATCAACCGGATCGCTAATAACTATGTAAAGTACGCGGGATGGTTTAAGTAAGGCTATTTAAAGTTCCCGATGACCTTTTGTATTTTCAATTATAGGATGTTCCGCTTACAATAGAGAAGAAGTGCTCAATAACTCGATGCGCTAATACCCCTTCTCCTCCATGCTATCTAAAATATTCACATAACTCACATAGCGGTCCTCATGTATTTCCTGGTCAATTACAGCCTGCTTAATGGCACAGTCGGGCTCGTTAATATGCATGCAGTTGTTGTAGTGGCAATCATTTAACCGATCCCGCATTTCAGGAAAATAATGGGACAGCTCTTCCTTTTCGAGGCCGGTAACAGCCAGTTCCCTAATACCAGGTGTGTCTATGATCCGCCCGCCCTGAGGCAGATCGTACATATTGGCGAATGTGGTTGTATGCATACCCTTGCCGCTCCAGCCACTTACATCCTGCGTTTTTATTTCTTTGCCAGGCAGCAGGTAGTTAACAAAGGTGGATTTACCCACGCCGCTATGTCCACTTACCAGCGTCGTTTTATCTTGTAGCAGCTCCTGTAATGCGTCGAGACCCTGGTTGGTTTCAACGCTTACCGCATGCACTTGGTAATTTAAAGAGCGATACATAGCACTCAACTCTTCCAGCTTCCTGAATTCTTTATCGCGATAAATATCTGTTTTATTAAAAACAATGATCGCCGCACATGGTACATCTCACTTACCACCAGGAAACGGTCGATAAAACCCTGAGAGGTTTTCGGATCTTTTAAAGTAGCGACCAATAACGACTGATCTAGATTGGCTGCAATAATATGCTGGTGGTGCTTTACCCTTGGTGATTGCCGGTTGATATGATTTCTGCGAGGAAAGATCTGAGTGATCATAGCCGTAGCCTCTTTTTCGTTCTCCACTTCAATCTCTACTTCATCTCCCACAGCAATAGGATTGGTACTGGTAATCCCCTCTATCTTAAACACTCCTTTCATACGGGCATTATGAAAGTTCCCCTGCTCATCTTTAACCGAATACCAGCTGCCGGTTGACCTGTATACAATTGCTTTGATCATTTAGACGTTTTGCCTGTTCTTAATTAAAAAGTCCATGGCCATTGGACCATGGACTAAAAGTTTTATCCTGTACTACAACACAAGTTGCAATGCAGTAAATGAATATAGCACTTTTACCCGAAAAATTATACCGCCACATTAAAGTCGCGCAAAGCATCATTTAAACTGGTCTTCAGATCAGTACTTGCTTTGCGTTTACCGATGATGAGCGCACAAGGTACCTGGTACTCGCCAGCCGGAAATTTCTTTGTATATGTGCCTGGAATCACTACGCTGCGCGCAGGGATACGACCTTTGGTTTCAATGGCAACTTCTTTACTTACATCAATGATACGCGTGCTTTTAGTTAACACTACATTCGCACCCAACACCGCTTCTTTCTCCACAATTACGCCTTCTACAACAATAGAACGGCTACCTAAGAAACAACCATCTTCGATAATAACCGGGTTGGCCTGCAATGGCTCTAATACGCCGCCAATGCCTACACCACCGCTCAGGTGCACGCCTTTGCCAATTTGTGCGCAGCTGCCTACAGTAGCCCAGGTATCTACCATGGTACCCTCATCAACATAGGCGCCAATATTGGTGTACGAAGGCATTAATACCACATTTCTGCCTAAAAATGCTCCATAACGTGCAACTGCATGAGGCACAGCGCGTACGCCTTGCTTTTCGTAATCTTTTTTCAGCAACATTTTATCATAGAACTCAAAAGGCGCTACGTCCCAGGTTTGCATGGGCTGAATGGCAAAGTACATCAGGATGGCTTGTTTCACCCACTCGTTTACTTCCCATTTGGTTTCCTTTTTTCTGCTACGCGCAATTGTCCTTTATCCAATGCCTCAATTACTTCACGTATGGCATCGCTGTACTTTTTGTCTTTGAGTAAGTCCCTGTTACCCCAGGCTTCTATGATCAGATCTTGCATGATAAAATTTTGTGTGGGCAAAGATAAACCTTGAAACCTGAACTATACCGATTAAAAATGCTCGTTTTGAGGTAAAATTCTACCATCATTATTGTACAGGCAATGAATGCGGGGTTTGCATAACATGCGAAGGTGGCGGGCAAAACCAGTCTACTAAAAAAAGACCAATGGACAATGGTCAATAGTCTATAGTTATATTTGCCACATGAATATTGGTTTTGATGCCAAACGGGCTTACCACAATGGTACAGGACTTGGTTTTTTTAGCAGGGTATTGATTAAGTTAATGGCTACCCATTATCCGCAACACAGCTATTTTTTGTTTAATCCCAAACCGGGAACACTTTTTACACCAGGCACCGCCAATATTCACGAGATTTTGCCTACCCAATCGCTTCACAAATTATTAAGCAGCGCCTGGCGTAGTAAATGGGTGACCAAAGACCTTCAAAAACTTAAGATCGCCCTTTACCATGGTCCCAGCCAGGAAATCCCGAGGGGTATTCCCCAAACGGGCATAGCATCAGTGGTGACTATACACGATCTTTTCCCCGAGCTATATCCCCAGGATTTTAAGCCTATTGACGTAAAAATATACCGAACCAAGCTGAGATATGCCTGCAATCATGCCAATAAGATCATGGCCATCAGCGAAGAAACCAAGGGACATATTATTGATAAATATGGCACTGATCCTGCCCGGATCGATGTTGTGTATCAAAGTTGCGACCCCATTTTTAATACAATTGAAGGTGATGATAAAAAGGCCGCTATCCGGGGAAATACGGCCTGCCACCACAGTTTTTTTTACATGTGGGAACCATTATTGAAAGAAAAAACCTGCTGAATATTTGCAAGGCTTTTAAATTGATACAAAATGACATTCCTATTCCCCTGGTTGTAGTGGGGAAAGGCGGGCCTTATAAAGAGAAAGTAAAACAATACCTTGCTGACAATAAGCTGGAAGAAAAAGTAATCTTCCTGTCCGATCAGCTGGCAGCCCAGGGTAAAAAACCGTTTATTGCCACCGAAGACTTTCCTGCATTGTACCAGTTGTCCACCGCAATGATCTACCCTTCTTTTTATGAGGGCTTTGGCATGCCCATTATTGAAGCTATGTCGGGTGGTGTGCCGGTCATTACTTCCACCACCTCATGCATGCCGGAAATAGCAGGCGATGCGGCCTTCCTGGCCAACCCGGAACGGCCAGAAGAAATGGCCGAAGGTTTCCGTAAATTTTATGGAGATGACACTTACAGGGATGCAGCTATCGCTAAAGGCTTTCAAAATATCCAACGCTTCTCTACTGATCAATATGCGCAATCGGTAATGAATATGTATAACTCAGCTTTATAAACCATGAATTTCGAAGAAGATATCAAAAAGTGCATTGAAGTGCTGCAAACAGGTGGCACCATTCTTTACCCCACCGATACAGTATGGGCATTGGCTGCGACGCCACGAATGCAGAAGCGGTAAAGAAAGTGTATGAACTGAAAAAAGAGACGATAGTAAAGCCCTGATTGTGCTGGTAGCCACGGAACGCGATGTAATGCAGTATACAGCGGCTGTTGACCTCAGTTTATTTGACTATCTGGATACCACAACAAGACCCACTACCGTAATTTATGAACATGGACTAGGATTTGCGGAAAACCTGGTTGCTGCCGACGGAAGCATTGCCATCCGGATTTGTGACGAAACATTTTGTAAGGCCCTCATCAAACGGTTTGGGAAACCCATTGTATCCACTTCGGCCAATATTTCCGGGGAGCCAGCAGCGCCTTTTTACGCATCCATCAGCGACGCTATCAAAAATGGTGTTGACTATATTGTTCAATACCGACAGGATGATAACGAACCTACTCAGCCTTCTTCTATCATCCGCTGGAAAGACGGGGAAGTAGATGTTATCCGTTAGTTATTTAAAGGTGGCTCCTTTGATATGCACACTAATAAGCTTGTACCCTTCATCTGTGCGTAAAAAATCGAGGCTTTCCTGCTGATCCAGCTGGCCTTTATTGTACTGGTTAAAGTGGATACTCATCTGCGGGTATTGCCACTCCTTTGCCTGGTTACAGTTATCAAAATACTTTTCGTATTCACCAGATTCGTAAATAAAAGGGTTAAGGCCATTACGGGTAATAAACGAGTCGCAGCCAGGTTGCCGTAGTTTTTGTAAAGTAGTTTTTAAAACCTGGTAGTTCTTATCAATAAAATCCTTCCCGTTTTTAAATACCCAACCGTCTTCATCCGTGTAATAAGATACTTTATCAAAAACATGCGCTTTGAACACATCCATATTTAGAGTAAGCAACAGGTTCTTTAGCCAGGTTGCGAATTCTTTTTCATAATCAATAAAAGAATAAAAAGTACCGTCGCCGCTTTATAGCTAATGCGGCAGCTATCATTAACCGCCTGGTTCGATATCTTTAAAGAATAAAGATTGATACCGTAGGGCGCTGTAAAAGATCTGATTAATATTTTACCGGTTGTATCCAGCAAAATAGTTTCGCCACCTTCCCAACGATAATGCTCACCATCCTGTTTCTTTTGAGCGCCCGTTAAGCCGGTCAACAGGCCGTTCTGTACCCTATCCAGATAGTTATAGATAGCAGGAACAACCACTTCTCCATTTCGGTTTAACAGCCCTACCTTATCCAGCTTACGATCTTTGAACCGGATAAATCCCTCACTTTCACAATCAGGCGCATTATCAAAAAAATAAAGACTGTCGAAACCTGTTTTTTGCCGGTGCGGGTAAGAAAATAAGCAGACCATTTTCCCGTTGCAGGAGATTCTTCTATTACAGACATAATATGCTCCAGTTTCCGGGCGACGCCTGCACCTGAAAAACGGGGTTCTATTGTCACTTGCCCACTGTTATTCTTAAATCCGTACAACGTAGTATCAGCATTCCAGTAAGCGGTCCAAACATCGCTTTGCGCCCTGCCGGTTGTAAATAATAACACCAGGAAAAAGAATAGGATTATATCTTTCATAAAGTACCTCTATATAAGACGCAATAAACAACAATATCCACAATTGCAAACTCATTTATCTTTGTCGCCGCATGGATATTGAATTAAACGAACCCGAACAGTTAGTTATTGCCCGGATTGCCGCAGCAGCCCAGGAGTTGAAGCTCGAAAGTTATCTTGTGGGTGGATTTGTACGCGACAAACTATTGGGCCGTCCCACGAAGGATGCGGATATTGTTTGTGTAGGAGATGGTATTGAACTCGCTAATGCAGTGGCGGCCAAATTTCAACCTGTTCCGCGCGTGAGCTTTTTCAAAAACTTTGGAACCGCGCATATCAATATCCTTCTGCCACACACCAGGGAGCCTTTCGACATCGAATTTGTGGGCGCCCGCAAAGAAAGCTACCGGCGCGATAGCCGTAAACCACAGGTAGAACCCGGTACTTTGGCCGACGATCAGAAAAGGCGGGACTTTACTATCAATGCGCTGGCAATTTCGTTAAATAAGGCTGATTACGGCAAACTGGTGGACCCCTTTGAGGGAATAAAAGATCTGGAACAAAAAATCATTGTTACGCCCTTAGAACCCGAACAAACTTTCAGCGATGATCCGCTGCGGATGATGCGCGCCATTCGGTTTGCTACGCAGCTTAATTTTAATATAGCCAGTGAAACATTACTAGCCATATCGGAGCAGGCAGAACGTATTAAGATCATTTCTCAGGAACGCATAACCGATGAACTGAATAAAATTATCAAAGCGACCAAACCTTCTATCGGCTTTGACCTGCTTTATAAAACAGGGTTGCTGAAACTGATCTTTCCCAAAATGGTCGCTTTGGCCGGTGCTGAAATTGTAGATGGTCATGGCCATAAAGACAATTTTTACCACACTTTGCAGGTACTGGATAATGTGGCCAAACACTCCGATGACCTTTGGCTGAGATGGGCGGCGATATTACACGATATCGCCAAGCCGGCTACCAAAAGATTTGAAGACGGCCACGGATGGACATTTCACGGGCATGAAGTAGTAGGCGGACGTATGGTGCCGAAGATCTTTAATGAACTGAAGTTACCCTCTAACGAAAAAATGCGCTTTGTAAAAAAGCTGGTAGAACTTCATTTGCGGCCCATCAGCTTAACCAAGGAAGACATTACAGACTCGGCTATCCGTCGCCTGCTGTTTGATGCAGGTGAAGATTTCGATGCCCTGATGATGCTTTGCGAAGCAGACATCACCAGTAAAAACCGGCAGAAAGTAAGACGCTTCATTGAGAATTTCAAACTGGTTCGGGAACGTTGTAAAGAGGTAGAAGAAAAGGACCAGATAAGAACCTGGCAACCGCCGGTTGACGGGTCGGAAATTATGCAGCTATTCAACCTGGGCCCATCAAGGCCGGTGGGCATATTGAAAGATAGTCTTAAAGATGCAATATTAGATGGAGTAGTAGAAAACAACCGGGAGGCAGCGCTGGCATTTCTTAAAATAAAGGCCAGGGAAATAGGCGTTCTCAGTAATTAACCTTCCTCACTTATATTTTTCATAAAAGGTATTTTGAAAAACTTCAAGCGGATCATATTTTTTCTTTAAAACAAAAAAGAGTCGGCCTGGGGATACGCTTTCAAAAACTGATCTTTTTGGGCATGCAGGCGATAGGGTAAATAATAAGTGCCCTTAAAAGAAATAGCAACATCTATCAGCTTTTGTGTTAGGCGTTTCATGTAGTCTTCGCCCTCAGGTGTCCGGTACTGATTGAAAAGCATTACAAAACCAAACATTTCAGTGGAAGCATATCTTAAATAGGTATCTGTATCCTTTTCAACATTTCTAATCGTAATATTAAGCAGGTCGGTATTGTAAGAGGGGATTATTTTTTTCAAGGAATCTATAAACGGGGATACGGAGGCCGTCGGGATGAAATACTCATGTAAAATATCGGTCTTGCTGGTATCCGTATTTTGAAACACTTCTACGCTTTCGTTGAGAAGCTGGTTACGGGAGAACCTTTTGTTCCTGATTAAAGAAACCATCATTTTTTCGGCCTTCCATCGGAGGTTCTTTCCATAATTACTGTTGGCAGAGGCTCTGAAAACCGTTCTCCTTAACTTTTTGTAAGGCCCGTCCTGTAAAGCAGCTGATACATTTCCTGTATCTTTCTCAAACGTAGAAATAATTGCCTCCTCAAGAAAATTATCCGGATTAACATTGATCCGGCCATAAGCCATCGCCACCCTGGCATTATGACTAAGCTCTCTGAATGCTTTCACATACTCATTACTATTAACGATGTATTGACGGGCTGTATACATTTCATTGCGCACTACCTTTAACTTCACATCAACTACAACACCGAATAATCCATAACCACCTAATACCAAAGAGAACAGTTCTGCATTTTGATCACGGCCGCATTCTATTACATCACCCCGGGAGGTTATAACTCGAATAGACACAACCGTGTGTGCAATGGGAGGTACATTGGGCTGCCAGCCATGGCAGTTAACACTAATTGATCCACCAACAGAAAAAGAATTATTGGTTTGCATTACGGCGACAGAACGGCCATATTGATTGAGATAAGGCACGATATCGGACCACAATGCCCCCGCCCCCACCGTAAGCACATTTTCTACAGTATCTAACTGCATGTAATTGAGTGGCTTCATATCCAGGTAAATGCCATTCTTACTAATAGTATGACCTCCCATTGAATGCCTGGCTCCACCTATAGAAATCTTTTTCCCTGTTAACGAAGCCCGTTTTACCAATTGAGCTATGATCAACAACGATTTCGAGGAGTCACTTCCAGGATCCGCCACTTCAAAGACCTGGGTTGCGTTGAGGCGACTGGCATCATCAATGTAACCGTTGATAGTAGCGTATTTCAAACGGGGTTATCTTTTACATATTGATATGCAAGAAAAAGTAAAGGACAGGAAATGATCAGCAGGACAATTACCAGAACAAGTATAACACCCCTTGATATCAGCTTTTTTTAAAGGGGGCCATATTAAAATATTAAACGTCCGATATCCATAGATTCGCAGTTATTGTAAACAAAAACAACCTAAGATAACCTTAAAACATGAATGAAACTCATCGTCTATATTTATTGACAGATATCAAATTCAAACCCAGTCCACCTCATTACTGTTTAAATGAGCTACATAGGACTGTAGCGCCAGCTGTCCTTTCAGCACCATCCCCTGCATCTCTGCCGGGTTAAATACCAATCCACCCGGACCACCACCCAGATCATCTTCAGGTTGTATGAGGTGTATTTTTAGCGGTTCTTTATTTTGATAGGTTCCGGGGATCTCGTCAACATTGAAATAGTCCTCAATGTCGGCATCCGTTACACCCATTGATTTCATTTTCTGTTTAACCTGGCTGATGTAAGACAATCCCTGGCTGTAGTGCAGCGGTCCATACAGGTCGTTTGCGGCTACGTCTGTAATAAAAATGGATATGGTCTTTTCCAGTATATTAAATAAGCTGGTTTGCTCAGCATTATCCTGTTTTACATTCCGGGCGGAATGGATAATGGTAAAAATTTCATTAGCACCTGCATCGGTCGCAATTCCAAGGCCTGCATACTCCCGTACGCCACCATCAACAAACTGATGTTCAGGAAATGACTCTCCTGGTACGGTTTTATTTACTTTAACGGGAGGCATAAATACCGGTTGACTGGAGGAGGCTAATACTGCCCTTCTGAACTGATCGGCGCTGATAATCTTCCTGATTTTATAATAACTGCTTTCTACCGGATTTTGTGCTGTAGTAAATACTACTAGCTCTTCGGTTTGCAGACAGGTAGTGGTTAAATAAATTTCTTTGCCTGACTGTTGCAATCTTTTAAAATAGTCATCGGTATACAATGCATCGATTTTATCGGCCAAAGGACCTGCGGTAAAAATGGAATGAGCATTCAGGCGTTTGCCGATATTGTATTTTATCAGTATCTGCTCATCGGTAACTGAAGTGTAAAGCTGCTCCAATTTCCCCAGCTCGCCCAAAGCCACCAACGGAACAATCAGGGCGCCGTACTGGTCCCCACCAACACATCAAAATCCAGCTGGTAGATATTCATCAGGTCTTTTACAACTCCTACCGAGAAGGCCCCTTTGGAACCACCGCCACTAATAACAAGCGCATTTTTCATTGCATATATTTTTAAACGTACAATGTTTTACCGGGCATATCTATCGGTATCTTGTTTTTGTTTGTTCAGCCTTATTGCGATAAAAGATTGCAGCCACCAATTATTTAATTTATAATCCCGTTGCGCAGTGATGCCTATATGGGCCAGCGATAATATCTCAAAGCCTAGTCCTCCACCCACCATTTGTTGCTTATTGGTGCCCCAGTTAGCCTCAGCGATCAGATGCATATTAGCCAGGGTACCGAAATTCTTTGTCCCAAATTCTGTAAGCTTTAGCGCCGCCATCGGGCCAAAGAGGCCGCTCATTTTTTATTAGCATAAGCCCCTCCAAGGTTAGCTCCCAATCGCAATACGCCTGGCACCACTGTTAGCTGCGGATTCAGAGACAAGCCTCCTATATAAAGATCGGGTGCGGCGCTTTTAAAATTACTAACAGCACCATTGGTTAATTTCAGGTTCAATAACCAACCTTTGGTAAATTCGGTATCCTGCTGCTGAGCATTAGCAAACCCTGCTACCAATAACAGGAGTGATAAGTAGAACTTTTTGAAGGCTTTCATGGTATGTTTTTCAGATACTAAAGGTATTCAATCGACAAATGTATGCTGATAGCTAATTTACGGGATCATATCAAATGCTACCGGCTGGCCTTATAAGTATAATGGTTCACCAGTATCCTGATCTCGTTATAATCCCAGGAGTCCGGCAATGCCTGTTTCCACTCGGTAATGCTTTTAAACTTGTGTTGTGCAAACCGGGTTTCAAACAGCCTGATATCTTCCTGGCTGAAAAGACGTTCGAGCGCAAGTACGCCTACGGATGCCATTTTCGCCAGGTGCCCCAGTATGGTTCCTTTAGCGAGCGATCTCAGTGCCGCAATTTCATCAGGAGATTTACCTTCTTCAAAAAGCTGGAAGCTGGTAACATGTGTTGGCTTTTTTGCAACGGCTTTTTCAACTACCAGTACCTCTCCTTCCATTAGCGCGGTATCCAATAACCTGGCATCTTTTAAAACGGATAGATAGGAACCAATAATATCAATCAGCCCTTTTAACACTTCATTATACGCTTTTAAACCTTTAGCACCTTTGGTTTCTGCATACAATTCTTTTGCCGGAGCAAATATTTTTTCGTTGACATTCTGAAAGAAGAAGCCTACGGCACCTTTACTCTTCTCTTCAATAGGTTGCCATTCTTCGGGAGTTTGCATATAATGCTGAAGCCGGTGATTTAAAAATGCTGCAAATTTCCCATATACGGTTTCCAGCTCTTTCAATGCTTCTATTATCTGCTGCGCAACAGGCAATGTCTCTGTCTTATCTATAACAGTGCTTTCATATATAGCGGTCTCCCACTCTTCTGCTTCGGATAAAAGCTCCTGTGTGTTGAGTTTTTGAAGCAGCTTGTTTCCTACGTATTTATACTGCTCAGCTGCTACAATAGTAGCAATCTGATTCCCCGCATCTGTTTCCTGCTGAAAAGCCTGTATGCGCGGATCGTTGATAATGGCTTGTGCGGGTATTTTTGTCTTTAACACTATACCTTCCAGGGTTCTGCAGCGGCTTAGGGCTACATATACCTGGCCACTGGTAAATGACTTCCCGGCATCGATGATCACCTTATCAAATGTAAGCCCCTGGCTCTTGTGAATAGTAACAGCCCAGGCCAGCTTGAAAGGGAACTGCTCATAACTTCCTATTACATCTTCAGCCACATTATTCTCCTGGTCTATAAAATATTTTTTGTTCTCCCAGGTCTCCCGTGCAATCTTCAATTCTCTTGTTTCATCCTGGGGCAATACTTTTACCTCATCATCACTAAGCCCGGTAATAGTGGCCAGCCTACCATTGTAAAAGCGTTTGTTTTCATCCTTATCATTCCGGATAAACATAATCTGTGCTCCCTCCTTCAACTCCAGCTCTTCGTCATTCGGAAAAAGGCTAGGTTTAAATTCGCCGGACACTTTGGCTTTATAAATATGACTTTTGCCCTTTAGTTCTCTTAATCTCTGCTTATTAATAGCATCGGCCATATAGTTATGCGATACCAGATGCACATAAAATTCTTTCGGATCAAAATCGGGTTGGTACCGGCTGTGCAACAAATTAAAATTAATGTTCTCTATATCACTATCCCTTATAGCATTCAGCATAGTTAAAAAAATCGGATCTGTTTGCCGGTATACCGTAGTCAACGAAACGGTCAGGAGACTTAAGCCCTCCAATGCTTTAGCTTCAAAAAGAACGGAGAATTATAATAGCTTTGAAGGATACGCTCGCTCTCCGCCTCACAACCGGAGGTAGCTGGTAAAGATCTCCTATAAAGAGCACCTGTAAACCACCAAACCTAAGTGGCGATTTACGGGCCGTTCTTAAAGCCAGGTCCATCATATCCAATACATCACATCGCAGCATGGAAACCTCATCTATGATGAGTATCTCCAATGTTCTTAGTAACTTAAGCTTATCTCTCCGGTATTTGAAATGAGGCAGCAGGTTCGGAATATTGATCGCTTCATTTCTGTCTACAAATTCAACCGTAGGAACAAAGGTCGTTAACGGCAACCCAAACATAGAGTGAATGGTGGTACCTCCAGCGTTAATAGCTGCAATACCCGTAGGCGCCACTATAGCAAATTTCTTATCTGTTTTTTGTACAAAATTCTGCAGAAAGGTAGTTTTACCTGTACCCGCCCTGCCGGTAAGAAAAACACTGCGGTTCGTATGTTCGAGTAGTTCAAATAGGTGTTGCAAATCAATATATTAATCAGTAACTGTGCATCGATTATTAATGGCAGACAAAGTATTTTGGGCGTGCCTTGTTAAGGTAGCGGCACATCTGAACAATTACCCTTAACATAAACAGGGCCGGTATAGCTAACCGCTTTGGCATCGGGCATATAAGCTGTATCAGCCCTGGTTGCTTCATTGGAGATGCCGGTAATTAATTGATCACCGTTCTTTTTAAAGTATAGTTCACGCACACTATTCATTCCTTCCGATTGAAAGTTATACCAAAGATGCATGACATCACCATTCATAGCTCCTTCTACAGTTCCATAATTGCTATCTTTTTCAAAGTTCCTGAATACCGCAGTGCCCTTAACCACTGTATCTGCAATATTGATTTTTAAAGCATAGGTATCTTTAGCGGCTATAAACAAATAACATTCGTCGCTGACAATGGGCTGGATTTTATCTGCGGTCGAAATAGTAGAGTCTATTGAGCTCTCATCTCCCTGCCTGGGTCCGTTGCTACAGGAAATAAGAACAATTGCTGTCACAATAAAAAAACTGATTTCATATTGTAGTTTTTAGGGTAATAAATGGAGCATTATAGGTTAGTAATACTACCTGCAAAGCTAATCAATATCACCAAAATAAAAAACCGCCTCATTGCTGAGGCGGCTACTTGTATGTTATAGCAAAAAGTGACTTAGTTTTTGCGCAGATTTGGATGAGGAGGAGCTACAGTGTTTGGACCGTCTTCTCCAGGAGCAGCTGCACGGATGTCAACTGCATCGCAATCACCACCTTCCTGGCCTGAGCTGAAGATAAATCTGTCGCTGCTTACGCCTTCTTTTTCAACTAAGTGAGAAATCACTTTATTTACGTGATCCCAGCTTAATTGCTGCTGACGTTTAGTAGCTGCGCAGTAACCTACTACTACTACTTTACAGTTTGGATTAGCTTTCAGTTTAGATGCTACAGTTGCTAAAGTACCAGCTGCGTCATCAGAAAGTTTGTTAGAGTTTGCTGCGAAGTGAATGCTTGGTAAAGCGCCTAAAGATGCTGCGCAGTCATTTTTAACTTCCTGCTCGCAACCTGCAGGGCAAGGGCATTTACCTACACCATCAGCATCTACCGGCTGGCAATAAGTTGGAGTAACCAGTTCTTTATCTTTACAATCAGGTACACCATCACCATCTGTATCCAGGCTTACACCGTGTAAATCAACCGGGCAACCAGCTGGAGTTTGCTCCTGGTCAAATTGGTCAGTTACACCATCTCCATCAGCATCCGGAAGAACGATTTCAGGTACTCTGCGTAATTCTCCGTAAGCATAATTCATTGAGTTTAACCAGTAAAGAGGTTCCACTCTTTTAGTTTTGCTACCTAAGTTAAAGTTCAAACCTACCGTTAAGTAGTTCATCAGGTCTTTATCCGGAGACAAAGTTTTGTTTTCATCCCAACGTACACCATCTAATAAATCAGAACCGTTGTAGATCACCCTGTCTTCAATAGCCAGGTTGACGCGGGAACTTAAACGAAACGCCAAACCTAAACCACCCGACACAGAAGGCGCGATGTTACCGCGGAACATATCAGAGTAAGGTCTGCTGGGATCTCTTTCAATGGGTGTATCATATTCACCATTTTGAAGATCTTTCAATTGTTTAAGAATGTCTTTACGATTGGAATAAACACCAGTGTTATTAATTGAGCTAAAATCGTAAGCAGCGCTTTCAGCATCTCCTCTTACTTCGTACATAGCATCTACACGACCTTTCCAAGTGGAAACACCTAAGCCGGCCAACGCATATAGAGTAACACCGGTTTGTGCTTTATAAAAACGAATGTTGTGGATGTTAGCCAATAATTGCAGGCTTAACTCCTGAACATCTGTTTTGTAATTATAGTATACTCCAGGGTAGTCGATAGGATCCCAAACATTGCCGCCCGGCAATACACTATTTTTTGTATAGCGATAATACCAGGGATTAGCATAACCTCCGGCTGTATAGCCTGTTGAAGGCTGCCAGTTTTGTCCTTTGGCAATACCATACATATACTCTAAACGAAGAGATAATGTGTGACCTAAAGACTTGCGAACATGTATACCAAAACCAGGAGTTCCTAATTTGGCGTCAACATCGCCGCCAATGGTAAACATACCGCCTTTAATACCAACCTCCCACATATCTTTCGGTTTCCCGGGGTAGTCGTGGTTGCCAACCATAAACTCGTTGTGCTGAGCCAGTTGTTTGCTGTTGTAGTAATTAGAATCTGTAACAGAAAAAGAACCATATATCGGGTGGGGTGCGGTATATGGATGCGAAGGGCTAACCTGCGCATTTAGGCTGCCTACACAAGCAGATAGCCCCAAAACAAGGCCGAGAGATTTTGAATTTTTCATACTTTTTTATTTGGTCTATTAGTTATAGCTACACGCCAACATCTGTTTCCATTTATAAAACAGTAGAAAACGTATAATTAATGAGCAAATATATAATATTATGCCAAAAACATGAAAGTATTGTTAATTTTATCAGCAACACACACCTCGTCCTTCAAAAACTATGATTTGTCCTGCCTTTTGGCATTTTTCGCATAAAAATTTATTCCTTCTAATATTCCTTTGGAAAGTGAAGTTGCGGAAAAGTAAACATTTCGCTTACCTTTTAGCACATTGAGCTCCTCGCTATAGTTAGCTACTACAATACCTTTTGCCTGGCCCTGCAGCATATCTATATCGTTACCTCCATTTCCGGCAGTTATAAATTGCTCTATAGGCAGCTTCCATTTATAGCTGAGATATCTTACCACATTACCCTTGCCAGCGCGGCGCGGTATTATATCGAGGTATTTATTATCTGTTAGAAGAACCTTTGCCGGCAGTTTCCGATCATATAGCTGTTTGTTAACATTAGCCAAATCATCCCCTGAAAAATCACTGCCAACAAAATAGCTGATCTTAAAAGGCCACTGCGCATCAGCGCCCTGTGCTGTGATACCGGGCAGGCCTTCCATTGCATTAACGATCAATTGTCGTTTCCATTGGTGATTGATGTGTTTTTCCCACCCTACATCGGGTATAAAATCTTTGGTATAAAACAATTCTGTTCCGGCAGAGCAGATCAGTATATCAGGATTTACCAACGGATATTTTTGAGCGCCTCCTGTACCAGGGCTTTATTCCTGCCACTGGAAATACCGAATACTACTTTAGGATTTTGCCTCAACCAATCCATTAACTCGTCGAGTCCCCTAATATCGTCTCCTTCTACCAGGGTCCCATCCAGGTCGCTTATTAAAAACAATGGCGCATCAGCCAGTTTGCGGCCGAAAGAGGTTTGTGCCTGGAACTTTTCGGACTTTTCTCTGAAAATGCCGTCTATTGCTTCCACATATTTTTCTGCATGTTTATTCCACGCATAGTCTTCTGCTCCGGCTTTGATACCGTTAGCAGAATACTGATCCCATAATGTTCTATCAGCTATGATCTTCTTAAGCGCGGTAGCAATAGCAGCGGTATCTTCCACATCAACCAGCAGCCCGTTATTAGCTTTGCCCACAATCTCTTTAGGGCCACCTGTTGGGGAAGCAACAATTGGCAAACCACAGGCTGCAGCCTCCACAATCGTTAAACCGAAATTCTCCCCTGGTGTAGCATTTACAAAAACGCCCTTTTTGCGGGCAGCGATGCGGTATATTTCCGGCACTTCCACTCCCGGATCATTTTTCTTGGGTAATGCCATCTTTCCATACAAATCGTACTTGTCCATCAACAATAAAAGATTTGTCAGTATCTCTTTTTCATCATCGGGCATCTGCGATATATCTTTTCTTACCCCGGCAAAAATGGCAAGGTTTGCCATTGCCTGTAGCTCTTTATCCTGCCCATAACTGGTAATAATGGCTTCAAAGTTTTTTCGCTTATCTGCGCGACCAATGGACAAGATCAATGGCTTGTCGGCATTAAATAAAAATCGCTCAATCTCAGAATTGATCTTATATAAGGCCTGCTCCTGCTCAATGGTCATGGCAAATGCAGGCATTTCCAATCTATAGTAGGGATAAAACACATCACTGTTCACACCCGGGGTATCACCATAAAATTAGCCTGCGACCTACCACTGTAATCCTGGTATTGGGTATCTACTTCGTGCTGTGTACTTACAATAACGATATCTGCATTGGCTATCACTTTTTCCTCTTCGTCAATACGACGTTGCATATTAAAGCGGTCATTCACTTTCTTTTCTTCCCAGCCCTGGCTTAACAATATGCGCTTTTTATTTCTACCTAAAGAGTGGCCTGTTGCTATTAAAGGCAGAGCAAAAATTTTGCTTAGCTCGCATGCTATGTAATTACCATCGGCGTAGTGGCCATGCAATACATCCGGGTAATCATCCTCGTCTTCATTAAAGCGTATAGTATTATTAATGAACTCGTCCAGGTGATCCCAAAGCTGTTCTTTCTCTTTGTACAATTGCCCGCCACAATCAACCCTTACAATGCGGGCTTTTTCGTTTACAATCTCTATAGGCTGACTATAAGAGGCAGATACCCGTTTGTCCGTAATCCTGCGGGTAAATAAATCTACTTTTCTTACCTGCGGATGTTTAGACAGCGCTTCGAGCAATTCTAATACATATTTAACCTGTCCTCCTGTATCTTTATCGCGCCCTATTTCTGCCTGGTGAAATCTAATCAAACCATGGGGGCTGAATAATTGGATATAATAATTTTTCATCATTCTTTTTTATGATCCGCCGGAACAACGGATATATTATGGAACGCTTTTAAGACCTATTTCCTTGTGTGCTAAACATTTCCGGAGCGTTTCCTTTTTTATAGGTGTGGTTTTTGAGCGGTTGAAATATAATTATTTTTAAACAAATGCAAAACATACAAAGAAGTTTTTATACAGGATCGGGATTTAGCGACTGGGAAATTGGTGATGTAACCATCATACTTCATGATGGCATTTACCACCTGTTTCATCTGATTATACCTAACCATGATTATATCGCACATGCCGTGTCCCACGATTGTATATCATGGAAAAGAGTAAAGAATGCGCTGTTTGTAGGCGACCCGGGCGAGTGGGATGATGATATGCTGTGGACCATGCATGTTTGTAAAGTAGGAGAACGGTTTGAGATGTATTACACGGGACTTCAACGAAAGCTTAGAGGAACCAATTCGATGATCGGACTTGCTGTATCCTACGATCTTTATAACTGGGAGAAAAAGAACCAGGGCATTTTCCCTATCGAATCGAAAGGCCCTTACTATGAGAGCATGGATGACAGCCCACGCAAATGGCTTAGTTTCAGAGATCCCTATCGCATTGACCATGAAAACATCGCATATTATCTTATATGTGCCAGGTCTGCATGGGGACCCGTATCACGACGCGGCTGCATAGGACTTTTGAAGCAGGATGGAGATCAGGTTGAGTACCTGAAGCCTTTGCATATGCCCATGGTATACGATGACCTTGAATGCCCCTGTGTATTCGAATTAAACGGACGCTCTTATGCTATTGCCTCTATCCGGAAGACGTAAAAGTACGTTACTGGTTTAGTGAAACTTTTCTGGGAGAATATCACGCCTTTCATGCCAATGTGCTGTTACCACAAGGTAATTATGCAGCAAGGGTTGTTGAAAGTATTAACGGCAAAACACTGATTTACTCCTTCTTTTATACTTCGGGGCTGATTAACTCTCATCGCGTTTTTCTGCCTCCCAAACAATTAGATACTGATGAAAAAGGACGCTTGCTGTTGAAAAGTTTTGATCATTGGGAAGATGTGGCTTATGATGTTCTTGATCAGAATCATTTTAATACGGTGCGATGCTTATTTAACAACCCCACGGCGACCTGTAAGGTTGAGGATAACCGTTGGGTTGTTGGTTCAAGGAGTGGCTATGAATTGTTCGTGGTAGAAAAACCTGCAGATGACTTTATCTGGGAGGGTGTTCTCTCTGTAGAAGGTATGGGAAAGCTGGGACTGGTAACAGATATGGATCAAGACGGTTCTGGTTACTACTACTCCTTTGATGTTGTAAACGGGCATATAGAAGTGCGCGCCTGGGGCTTCAATGAAGCTGATATCCGGTCGAACTTTCATTTTAAAGTTTTGCAGGACAGTCAGTTTACTATTAATCCCAACTATACCTATCATTTTAAACTGATCCGTTTTGGGAACTATATAGAACTGGCTATTGACGGACTGGTAAAGTTGACCTTGATCGACTACAATTACAATAACAACTTCATAGGCTTATACTCGGCCTCCTCGGTGGTTTCGCTCAATAATAGTTTTATCAAAAAACTACCGCCTCTCGAAGATGAATATATCAGCAACTCATAATTAGTACATCTGCTATTTAAAAAATTGACGGATCACTCAACAATAATGATTGTTTGTTGTCGTACAGGTCAGAAGTATCAATCGTCCGTTAAGATGATAACTTAAAAAAATGTTAAACGAAATTTAAGAGCGAAGGAATACAAGAAGAGGAGCGTCTTACTATATATAAATACACAAATAAACTTTTTCTCATAAGCAGTTAGTTTTGGTTTAAAACCCCACGTTTCCACGAGGGGTTTTTTTAGTACCGCTGATCTCTATCTACAGATTAAAAAAAGCTAATAAAGATTAGAATACCATTAGAATATAAAGCCGTAAAAGCTGCTTTTCCGGATAGCTCCTGTTTGCCGCAATACGCTGAAACGCGCTTCCGAAAGTCATTTCAAGCTTCGGAAATCTCACAAATGACCTCGCCGCCGATGGCAAAAAATATTAGAAACCTTACTATCAAATTAGAATATTTCTTATCCACTAAAAATAGTATTACTATTATTTAATATTGTACCCGTACTGTATTCTTGTTATTCATTTTTACGCTAATCCGGGGTATTTATATGGAGTTTTTATTAAAGTTCAAGCTGAATCAACACCTGTATGTGAAGGATCCGGAAAGCAGTGATCTGGGGAAAACCATTGTTGAGCACTCAATAGACCTTATTTACGAATTGGGGTTTGAGCAATTCACTTTTAAAAAGCTCAGCGCGAAAATTCACACCACCGAGGCCACTATTTATCGTTATTTTACCTCGAAGCACCGCCTGCTGATCTATATTTTAAACTGGTATTGGTGTTATCTCGAATTCCTGAGCGAGATGTTGATTCCGGCAGAAACGGCGCCTTATGATAAATTAAAACTGATCCTTAACATCATAACGCATTGTCAGAAAGAGCAACGCCAGCTGATGGACTATAACCTCGGGCATCTACATAGTATCGTAATATCGGAGAGCAGCAAATCATACCTGGTTAAAGAGGTGGATACCATCAATAAAGAAATGGCGTTCAACCCACTTAAAAGTCTTTGCAAACGAATCAGCCTCATTATCCTCGAGATCCGGCCAGGCTACCCCTATGCCAGGTCGCTGGCCAGCACTTTGCTTGAGACCGCACACGATCAGCAGTTTTTCAGTGAGCACCTCCCTTCCCTTACTGATAATCTTTCAGGGCAGCAGCACAAAGAATATGTGCTCCATTATTTGAATCAACTGGCGTTTTCCGCCCTAAAATAAATCAGCCAATGGCAGAGCCAATAAACACTAATTTTACGACCCGAAAACTTTTTCAATACATCACCAAGGAAAAGGCGGATGTAGCCAGCATTTATTTTTATGCAGTCCTTAGCGGCCTGGTACAGCTCAGCATTCCGCTGGGCGTACAGGCCATTGTAAGCTTTGTAATGGGAGCCACGATGGTGACCTCCCTATACCTGCTTATAGGCTTTGTGGTGGCTGGCACTTTTATGGCCGGCTTCTTCAGGATAAGAGTTATGCAGATCATCGAAAAAATTCAGCAGAAAATATTTGTTGAATACTCACTGGCATTTGCTGAAAAGCTCCCGAAGATCAATTTAAAAGCTTCCAGAAAATACTATCTCCCAGAGCTGCTCAACCGCTTTTTCGATGCCCCCAATTTGCAGAAAGGTATATCCAAACTGCTGCTCGAAATACCCACTGCCCTGATACAAATATTGTTTGGCATCGTACTGCTTTCGTTTTACCATCCGTGGTTTTTGGTATTCGGAGCCCTGGTAATAATCATCGTTATCGTCATTTTCAGGTTAACCATGAGCTCGGGTATTCAATCGAGCCTGCAGGAGAGCGACAAAAAATACGAAGTGGCTTCATGGCTGGAAGATATTGCCAACTCCGTAAAAACGTTTAAAGTAAATTCAAAAGCACATACCCATCTAAAGGGCACCGACGAAAGGGTAACGCATTACCTTGAACACCGGACGGCTCACTTCAAAGTGCTGCTATTTCAATACTGGACCATCATAGGTTTCAAAGTACTGATCACGCTGCTGATGCTCGCCATAGGCACTTACCTGCTGGTAAACCAGGAGTTGAATATCGGCGCCTTTGTAGCTACGGAAATTGTGGTGCTCATGATCTTAACAGCAGTAGAGAAACTGATAAAAAGCCTGGAAAGCTATTATGATGTAATCACCTCACTTACCAAGCTAAGCAAGGTAACAGACCTGGAGGAAGAACCATCATCTGACATTGAGGTGGAGAAAACCGGCAGCGGCATGGAAATAAGCTTTAACGATGTTTCATTTCATTTCAGCGACCAGAAACCCATTTTTCAAAATCTCAATTTCAGTATACCGGCCAATAGTATTACTGTGATCAATGGTGTATTGGGAGCCGGGAAGTCTTTACTACTCAACATCATCATTGGTTTTTACGAACCTACCGCCGGCACCATCTTATTTGACAAGATCCCGCTCAAGAACCTTAAAAAGGATTCTTTCAGGGACGCATCGGGCATCTACCTCGAAGATATGGCGATCATCAAGGGTTCGCTGCTCGACAATATACTGCTGGGACGTGAAGATGTAGGCACTGATGACATTGTAGCTCTCACAAGGGAATGGGGCATAGAAAACCTGTCGAGCCAGTTCACCGAAGGTTTGCTCACCAGGCTCAGTGAAACCGATACCGAGCTATCCTTCAGCGCGAGGAAAAAGATTTTATTGCTGAGGGCTTCAATAGGCAGGAAAAGACTGTTATTGCTGGAAGACCCGGTGGCCGGCATGGACCAGCATTTTTCAGCAAAAATGATCGTCTATCTGCAGGAGATTAAAAAGCATACAACTATCGTTATTGTTTCGCAAAACAAAGAGCTGATTGGGATTGCAGACCAGACCCTGTTTCTTAATAAAGGTAGAATAAGTACTGTAAATTAATCTGAGCAACGGATGCCCGGTGGATACCTAAAATTGTACAACATGAAGTTAGCATCATTTAATAAGATCTATCATTACAACCGCAAGTCGAGGGTAAAGCGCTGGTTTTACATTTTCCTGGTTTTATGTGTGATTATTTTATTTCTTCCCTGGACACAAAATATCAAAGTGAAAGGCAATGTAACTTCTTTACTACAGGAGCAGCGACCTCAGCAATTGAACTCGCCCATACCCGGGCGTATTGCCAAATGGCATGTAAAAAATGGCGATTTTGTGAAGAAGGGAGATACAATACTGCAACTCACAGAGATTAAAGAAGATTACATGGACCCGCTGCTGATAGACCGTACAGAGGAGCAGGTGAAAGCAAAGCAGGGCGTAAGAGACTACTACGAAGCCAAGGTAAACACCACTGACGCGCAATTAAATGCCCTGGCAAGCGGACGAGACCTGAAACTTGAACAACTGAAAGTAAAGCTGGGTCAGCTCAACAACAAGCTGGCGGCAGAGGAAGCAGAGTTGGAAGCCGCCAACAATGAGTTTGAGTTAACTACAGACCAATTTCAACGGCAGAAAAAAATGTATGATGATGGCCTGGTTTCTTTAACGCAGCTACAGCAAAGAAGCATTGCCTACCAGAATGCCACTGCCAAAAAAACGGCTGCTCAAAATAAACTGGCACAAACCCGGCAGGAAATTATTACGGTAAACCTGGAGCAAAGTGCTACTGTGCAGGATTACTCGGAAAAGCTAAACAAAACGCAGGGAGAACTATTTCAAAGCAAGGGCCTGATTGAAAGTAGCGAAGGAGATATAGCCAAGCTTCAAAACCAGGTATCTAATTATAAAATACGCCGCGGTCTTTATGCCGTTATTGCGACTCAGGACGGGCAGATAGTACAACTTAACAAATCCGGTATAGGTGAGATATTAAAAGATGGTGAAAGCATTGGCTCGATTGTGCCTGGCAATGTAGATTACGCAGTTGAGATTTACATCAAACCAGTAGACCTGCCACTGGTTAAAGCAGGACAATCGGTGATGTTTGTTTTCGATGGATTTCCCGCCATTGTCTTCTCAGGCTGGCCTAATACCAGCTATGGAATATTCAGGGGAAAAGTGATAGCGGTAGAAAGCAATATTAGCACTAACGGGCTTTTTAGAGCACTAGCGGTTGAAGATAAAGGGAGGAAGCCCTGGCCACCTCAGTTAAAAATGGGCGCTGGTGTGCAAGGTATAGCTATATTAAATGATGTACCGGTTTGGTATGAACTGTGGCGAAATATTAACGGGTTCCCGCCAGACTACTACACGGTGAAAAATGAAAAAACTTCGAGCAGTAATGACAAATCTAAATAGAATATTTTTACTGATCGTCTCAATGTGCTTGTCCGGCTACTGTTTTGGGCAGGACACATTACGCCTGGCCCACAATGAGTTTCTGGCTATAGTAAGAAACTATCACCCGTTGGCATTTCGTTATCAATTGCAAAACCGGATTGCCGGCGACGAAATACAAAAAGCCCGTAGCAACTTTGATCCGCTGGTGAATGGCAAAAACGGTGCTAAAACCATTGATGGATTGAACTACTATAAAGAAACAAATGTAGAGCTGGGCATTCCCACCTGGTATGGCATAGAGCTGAATGGGAATTATAATTATATTGACGGGCAGAAACTCAACAATAGTGTAACCAAAGGAGGGTTGTTTCAATTTGGCATTACTGTACCACTCGCTAAAAACCTGCTATACGACAAGCGAAGGGCTTTATTAGATCAGGCCCGTATCGGGCTGCAGATGACACAGGCAGAGCAGCAGATATTGACCAACCAGCTAATGCTCGATGCAGAAAATATTTACTGGGATTGGGTAAAGCACTATGAAATATATCAACTACAGATTCAAACAGTAATAGTGAACCGCGACCGGTTGAGGCTCACCCAAAAACACTTGAATATGGCGAACGTGCGGCTATTGATACAACTGAAGCCTTATCTCAGCTTCAAAGTTTTGAGTTGCAGCTACAGGATGCCTACCTGAAATTTGTAAAAGCTACCCAGCAACTTTCGCTTTTTATGTGGACCAAAGACAGAGAGCCTTATGAGTTGAATGCAGCAGTAGCGCCGGCTGAAAATCTCATTGAAAACAACGCTTACCAAAATTACAGCACTTTATTGGCTGCTTTGGAAACTCAGCCGCTGAACCAGCACGCTGCCGTTCAATATTATACCCGGAAGCAACGGGTACTGGAAAGTGAGCGCCGGTTAAAACAACAAAGCTTGCTTCCCAAGCTTGACTTCACCTACAACTTTTTTAATAAGGAACAATATAAAGCAGACTATTTTCCGTTATTTCAAAACAACTATCAATACGGTTTAAAGCTGGAGATCCCTCTTTTATTAAGAGAAGCAAGAGCCGACTACAGGATCGCTAAATCGAAAATTGAGCAGAACCAGCTGGATACTGATTATAAACAGCAGGAACTTAATACTAAAGTTATTGCCTATCGAAATGAAGTGATTAATTATCGTAACCAGATCACTATTGCGGAGCAAAATATCAGTAATTACCGGCGTTTGCTTAGTGCAGAAGAAAGCCGTTTCGGCAATGGTGAAAGCTCACTTTTTTTAATTAACTCCAGGAAAATAAATTATTGGAAGCAGAACAAAAGCTTATTGAATTGAGGCTAAAGTTTGTTAATAGCTACAACCAGTTGAAATGGTTGAATGAAAATTTCAACAGCCCGCTGGTAAGCGTGAGGTAGGTATTGTTAGCTGTCTTATTGTATATACATTGGTGCCTTTGCTCAACCAATTGCATCCAGGGTTGTTGTGTTATTGATGATTAACTATCAAAAGCTACTTTGCAAACAGAAGTGCATCATACTAAACATTCAGCCATGATACAAGGACTGTACGAAACACATTTATTCGTTGAAAACCTGGAAAATTCCGTCAATTTTTATAAAAACATTTTAGGCCTTACTCCCTGTTATTATGAGGAAGAAAGGCGCACTGCGTTCTTTTGGGTGGGAAAGCCACGTGAAGCTATGCTGGGGCTTTGGGAAAAACCCCAATCACAGATCTATCCGCAGCATTTTGCTTTTAGATGCGACGAACACTTTATTGTAAATAATGCTACTGATTTTCTACTTGAACGGGACTTACTTCCGTACAATTTTTTAAAGAACGGCACCCAACAACCCATGGTATTTGCCTGGATGCCGCCATTGCGATTTATTTTAATGATCCGGACGGGCACCAGCTGGAGTTCATATCTGTGTTGGAAGGTGATGCTCACCCTGAATGGGGTATTATCTCGCATGAAGAGTGGATCTACCGTAACCAGAGCAGGATACAATAATCATTTAGGCCAGCAGAAGAGCAGAGCAAGTTACTGCAATAGATTTATTGCAGCCCATAGATTAACGATGTTTTAAAAAGCGCATCACCCTTCCTAATACCATATTAAGCAGGAAAGCAGATTGCCTGGCCCAGTTTTGCGGACGCATAGAATTATTGATATTGTTATTCCAAGCTTTCTGATACAGTGGCTTCAATAAAGGCTGGTGATATTTCTCTAAATATTTAAAAATCCCTTCACGCTTCATTCTTTTTTAAGGTAAAGTAAATTCCAAAGCGGGTTGCCTAGCTCGTAATACATTTTAACCGCTCTTGTATGCAAAACAACTTTATCCATTACCGCTCCTATTTGCTGACCAGCGTGTTGCCGGTACAAACCCAGGCATTCATCCTGAAAGTGAATATCATCCTGTATTAAATACTGGATGCCCAGCTGATAATCATGAATTACATGTTCAACATCCTGCTTGAATGATACGGGTGTTGCCGGCTTCCTGATGCACAAGGCACAACCGGTTACTATATTGCCAAAAAAACAGTGTGTGACAAGTAATTCTTATCCTGATAATCACTCCTTAAGTAATGCAGAAAACCTGTAGTGTCCCAAATAGTGAGATTGGTAAGTTCTTTATCAGCCAGGCAAATTTGAAGATTGTGGCTAACCGCCTTAATATCGGGACGACGATTGAAGATATTGACCACTGATATTGTTTTATGAGGAAACCAAATATCATCCTGATCACATAAAAAAATAATGTCGCCGGAACAAAGATTAATGGCCTTTTCAAAATTCTTTACAGATCCCAGTTGTTGCTTATTATAGATGACTTTGATTATAGCAGGATACTTTTGCCGATATCGCTCCAGGATGCTTAATGTATCATCGGTAGAGCCGTCATCGCAAATAATAATTTCGTTGGGTGGGAGGTCCTGACCTAAAATACTATCTAATTGTTCCTGCAGGAACGCGGCTCCGTTGTAAGTACATAGTGCGACTGAAATCGATTTTTCGAAGTTTTGAAAATCGTTCTGATGATAGGTGAGAATATCTTCTATTGTACTAACGGCTTGCTGTAAAGACCCCGTCTCCAAAACCAAATGATGCCCGGCGGTTCCCATTTTTAAACGCGAATCAGGCGACATCAGGTAGGCATTAGCCAGTGCTTCTGCCAGAGACTGCACATCTTTGTTCTTTACCATCCAACCGGTTTTTCCCGGCAGTACAAACTCCCTTGCAGCCCCCATATCAAAAGAAACAATGGGGGTGCCACAAGCGGCAGCTTCAATTAGCATAGACGGCCCCGAATCTTCAACAGAACAGTTCACATACACATCGGCGGCCTGGTACAACAATGCCAACAATCTTTCATCTTTTATATAGGGTATGCTTTTTTTGCTGAATTTAATAGAACGGTGCGCTTCTTCATCCAGCATTCTTGTTACAGAAAGTATGGCTACTTTCTGCCTTTGATCGGGTGAGAGCTGTTGCCAGAAAAGGTTGATGGCTTCAACAAAATAAGCATATCCCTTACGCTCGTCCTTTGTATTTTCTGAGCCTGCAAGTATGTAGAATTTATCGGGATCGAGATCAAAAATTTGTTTAGCAACAGGCCGCTGCCGTGTATTATAAATGCCGGTATCTACCACACTTGAAATATTAAAAACCGGATCCTGGTTTTGATATATAAGCGATTCCTTGGCCTGCCTTTTCGTCCACAACGTGCCCGCCAGCATTCTGAAATTCCCTCTTTTTGCATTTTCCTGCTTTGTCAAGAAATTGCTGCCAGCAACGTATTTATATTTCTGATCCAGGATGGCAGGACAGTTAATGTTATGGCACCCGACTTTGTACCCTTCACAATCCCAGGCAAAATGACAACCACCGGTAAAGTGGTTCATATCTACCGCCAGATTATACACTATGGCTTTAGTAGCCTCCGAAAGTTTCAAAATATCGGAGGAAGTCAGGAAATTAAAGCTAAGACCCACAAAAACAATATGGGGATTGAATCTCAGGTGCTTGATAATAGTTTCTGCATCCTGGTACGAATGCGCTTCACTTATAGAATTAAAAAGATACTTGGGATCACGTATCAATACCCTGCTATTACCATTTTTATCCGAGATTATGCTAGTATCCGGATTATGATTATTTTTGCGGGAAGTTCAGTTACTGCAGGATTAAATGCTTTTTTATTCTTTACTAAAACCTGGATATTATGCCCTTGCAAACGCAAAGCATCGGCTAACTTTAATACAGCGAGATCAGCTCCTGTGTGATCGCCTAATGTAATAAATAAGATATTCCTTTTCCCTGATCTCACAGTGCTTTAAACGATGATTTATTCTCTTTAAACAGTTGTATTGTTCTGGAATCCACTCCTCTCCTGACTTTGGTGCCCGAAACACCGTAAACAGAATAGGGTGCTACGTCTTTCGTAATAAGGCAGCCCATTCCAATCAAACTTCCCCTACCGATACGAACGCCTTCTTTTATTACAGCACCCATACCTATAAAAACATGATCCTCTATGATAATATTTCCGCCAAGTGTAGCAGCGGATAAAAAGCTAAAATCCCCAATTTCAACATGATGACCAATTCCCGTACCACCTAAAGTAACGCCGTTGCCAATTTTTATAAATGGATGAAGCCGGCATCCGTTGTCGAAGAAACAATTATAGCCATAAGATGGCTCGAAGCTATGCTTTATCACAGAAGAGCAAAAGCTTGCCAGTGCATATCCCTTTTCTCTTGCTTTATCACATACGGCTTCTAAAACAGTGCTCAGCTTTATAGGGCCAATGGCAACGAACATATCGGCTTCATTTGATTTTATATGCCGCTCAATACTTTCAAAAGGGATCACAGAAAGGCCGAACATCTCATTTTTATATAAGTAAGACTGCTCGACTGTAAATGCTACAACCTTATATTCAGAATCTTTTTCAAAATAAGCGTAAGCCAATTCAGCCTGAGCTCCAATCCCGTATACAATTAATTTCTTTGTCTTCATTCAAGTTCATTTGAAAGTCCAGGTTCTGCTTTCTTTATACAACCTTATTGATAATTGATGTAATGCATTCGATATCTTCTATCTCCAGATCATGATACAACGGTAAGCATAAAATCCGTGAGGCGACATCTTCTGCGATGGGCATTTCCAGTCCACGCAGATATTCAACCTTATTAAGCGCCGGATAAAAATAGCGGCGGGGAAAATCTGCTCTTCATTCAGGGCAGCCTTTATTTCGAACATTTTGGCCGCTGTATCGAACAGAACAGGATAGTATCCATAGTTCCAATCCGTTCCCTTTCGCAATTGTATTTTTTGTAATCCAGGTTGAAGAAGCCCATCGTAAATTGCCGCCCGTTGTTTTCTGCTTTCCACCAGAGGTTTGACATGTGGCAATACGGCAAGTCCCATTGCAGCATGAAGCTCACTGGCTTTTCCATTTATACCCAACCCATGAAAATCTACCGGACCATTGTGCCCCAGATTATGAAGCCACATTATCTTTTCAAGCAGCTTTTCATCAGGAGTGATCAAACAGCCTCCTTCAGCGGTATGAAATAATTTGGTTGCATGAAAGCTGCATACGCTGATATCTCCATAATTAAAAATGCTCTGGCCGAGGTAATTGACACCAAAACAGTGGGCTCCGTCATAGATCACTTTAAGACCATGCCTTAAGGCTATCTCTTCAATCACTTCCACATTGCAGGGATTACCAAAAACATGTGTAGCCAAAATAGCGCTGGTATTCGGCGTGATAGCTTGTTCAATTTTATCAGCATCTATGCACCAATGATCTTCCTCTATATCTACAAATACAGGCACGCAACCCTGCCAGGCTATTGCGGCACTTGTAGCAATGTAGCTAAACGGCGTGGTAATGATTTCTCCCCTTAGCGCTAAAGCTTTTATAGCAATTTGTAATGCAAGGGTTCCATTTGCTGTTACCAAAACCTGCGAAACGTTTAAATAGGCCTTTAGTGCGTCCATCAGCTGTAACAACAATGAACCTCCGTTGGTCAACTGGTTGCTGCTCCAGGCCGGATGAAGCAGTTTTATATATTCTTCCATTGGAGGAAGAAAGGACTTAGTGACCTGTATAGAAGATAGTTTTCTCATTATGTACACAGTTACTCTTAATGCTCCCTAAAGTGATGCTACATCGCCATGCGGACTCAAAAAGAAAAATCCAACGCTAATTATTCTAATAGGAGTAAGGGATTACAATAATAAATAAAAATAGATTCTCAATTGCATTAATTACTCATTCTCTTTTATTTTTATGTTCAAAAAATATATATACTTTTACTCAACTTATTAATATATTTAATATTTAGTACTTCAAACAAAAGTCGTTTAACCCGTTGAACGGCTATTAAAATATCAACAGGGATACTCCAACTAATTGATCATTTAATACCAGTAGGTGCCTGTAAACAAAAGAATTTCCGTCTGCATGGCTACATGTAATGGCGAAGCATTTGTGGCTGAACAAATATCATCCATCCTTCAACAATTGACATGGGAAGATGAATTGATTATTTCTGATGATGACTCAACCGATGATACGGTAAGTGTCATACAATCTTTCGATGACCCCAGGATCCGTTTCTATCGTGTGCGCTTCAACTCTTTGGTAAAGAATTTTGAGTTTGTGCTGAGCAAGAGCGAAGGTTCTTATATTTTTTGTCGGACCAGGATGATATATGGCTTGATAATAAAATATCGGTCACCTTGTATCATCTTCAAAATTTCGACCTGGTTGCCAGCAATGCCCTGGTAACAAATAAATACGGCGATGTACTATTCCCTTTTTATCAATATGCGTCCTCTGATATGAATCGCAAAAATGTGATGTGGAAGATATTCAGGGCGCCCACTTCAGGATGCTGTATGGCCTTTAAAAGAAGCTTGCTAAAAAAGATACATCCTTTCCCCGGGAATATGTATATGCACGACAGGTGGATATGGGCGCTAGCCTGTATTTATGCCAGCACGGTAATTATAGACGATCCGCTTATTTTGTACCGAAGACATGAAAACAACGCCACCAATATCAACGGAAAGGATCCTGTTTTACTGGGTAAAAGCCAGGTAACCCTTGCTGAAAAAGTCAGGATCAGGTATATTCTGGCCAAGGCTTTGTTGCTAAAACTGCTTGTAAAGAAAAGAGCTGCTGCTTAGAGCCTGTTTAAATTTGTATTATAGAATTTATTACAGGGTATTTTTGAGCGAAACGAGGCGGGTTTTGCAGCCATAGTCTAAAACGCCTAAGGCGAAAAATTCAACGAAGTTGCAGCCAAAAAGAGACACAATAAAACTATTGGATAAATTTTGAACAGGATCTTAGTTAATAATTATCAATTCCTCTGTAGCTAGTCTATTGACTTATTTTAAGACGTCGTTTTGACACCTGATCTTTGTCGCGAATTAACTATATCAATCTTGTTTTATTGCCGATCTTCATGTCTTAATAAATTCAGCAATCATGCGAAAGATCATTGTATTGTCCATGATTACCCTTGATGGTGTCATTCAGTCGCCGGGCGGCCCGAAAGAAGATAAATCTGACGGATTTAAGTATGGTGGGTGGACAGAGCCCTATGGTGATGAGTCGTACAACCAGGTTGTACAGGAAGAACTAAAACCCGCCTCTTATCTTTTAGGAAGGAAGACATTTGAAATATGGGAGCAATACTGGCCGCATCATAAAGATTATTGGCCGGGCATTAACGAAGGAAACAAATATGTGCTTTCTACAACCAGAAATCAATCTGATTGGAATAATACTCATTTTATAACAATGCTTGCAGATATTCAGCAACTTAAAGAATCAGCCGGACCGGAAATACAGGTATGGGGCAGCAGCGAATTGGTTCATCTGTTGCTAAGCAATGATATGGTGGATGAGCTGAGGCTTAAAATCCATCCCATATTACTGGGCAGAGGCAAAAGGCTTTTTGATACCGCTGCAGTTCCAAAATCTTATACTTTAGCTGAGCATATTGTAACTTCAACAGGAGTGATCATTGCACGTTATATACGATCCGGGGAAGTAAAGACAGGCCAGGTGGCAGATTAGGTAAAGTATGATTACAAATACATTCAGATGAGGAAAATCACGCTTCTGCCATTAAAAGGTATCATTGTTGAAGGTATTGGAACGATTTTGCCAGGACAAACCCGGGCTGACGTTGAAAAGGATCTGGCAAGGGCAAAAAATTTCTGGGCTATTGGGATAGGAGGTGAGCATTATTACCAGTAAACAGATCTGGCTGGAAAGGAATTCTCGAAATAGCCTTATAATTATTGCTGTTGCTAACATTGCCCCCGACAATTATAACTTCAATCTTACACTTTTCGATATAACTTAGATTTAAAATATCAGAAATGAGAGAATTTTTTGTTTGTTTCTTAACCATGCTCACATTAACCATACATGGGCAGGACAAATACAACTATACCAATTTTAATAAACTCACAGAAATTGAAGGATCGAGTTACGTAATTGCCACTGTTGAGCATTGGGGGAAAATGGATGGGATTAAAAACCGCTACCTGCTTTTCATAGATACCAAAACAGCACAAACGAATCAGGTTAACTTTCCCAACGAAGGATACTTTGAAAAAATAGAACAGGTAAAAATTGACGAACTAGGAATCAACAGGATAATTGTATCAGCTCAGACGATTGACCTGGACGGGAAAAAAGGTATCGACTGGAGTGACCTAAGCAAGTAATAGTTCTATCTGTAGATGGCAAAGAAAAAGTCCAGCTTACTGGCAGCAAACTATTTGTGCGAACCTGGGTGGTTAATAAAAAAGCTGGCACTATTGTGATTGCGGGGCATTATGACACCAATGGCAATGGCAAGTATGACAAAACAGACAAAAACGAAATCGGGATTTATGATCTTAAAACTTTGAAATTGATTGGCAAAATTTGATCGGTTATGGAAGAACCCTGTTTATGACAAAATTTATTTTCACCTTATCGATCCTGATGGCATGCTGTGCTGGCCGGCCGCAAACAATCCAATTTTCTTCAAAAAACAGTATAATTGACACCTCTTTTAAAATAACAGCGATTGCCTGCGATTCAATTTATCCGAACAAAAACTATAAAATCACTTTTGTTGCTTTTGATCCGGTCGATAAAAACAATGACCATCCTAATACGCTGTTCACTTTAAGCAGGCTGTTCCGCGGAGCATATACTCCCATCCTTTCTGATTCCATTTCCACTACCATGAGGATCGTTAAGTTCGACGATTTTAATAATGATCATGTTCCAGACATTTTGATACAAAATGGCTCAGATGTAAGAAGCAACCACACTTACTATTTATACCTGGTCGATACAGTCAATAACAGGCTGAAAAAGTCAAGGGTTTGAAGAAATTAAAAACCCAGTCTATTTACCGCAATACGATCTTATATCCAATTATGTAATGTCCGGTAAAATATGGACCAGCTTCTACAAAATAGAAGGCGATGCCATTAAAGATTTTGATATTGTTATTTATGATGATCAAACCGACAACGGGAGTTATGATAGAAGCTATAAAAAAGCAATCCGGGCTATACTGAAAAGAGAACGAGGTTCCCGTTAGTGTTGTAAAAACATTCAAGGTGGGGCAACTCGCCTTTTTTGTGCCCTGTAATAACGCGAAACGCCCCGTTCCCGGAGCGTCTATCCCGGGAGATTAATCCCCGACCACTACCTTGTAAGTTCAATTTGTATTACTTCTTTTCCAACAAGATTTGACCCTGGTCTGTTCTCCAATAATTACTAACCGATCTTCACCCTTCCGCCTTCTCTCTTCACCACTCCTCCCCTCTCCGCCTCATCAATGGCATAGCGCAGCAAATTATCAATCTGTTTACCCACTTTGGCAAAGCCAAAAACACGGCAGAGATAACGGATGAGCTCTTCCTCTTCGATGCTGAGATTGTGCGTCACGGCTTCCTGTATGGCCACTACTATTTCTTCCGGCGCAATGTCCTCGATGGAACGTTTTTCTATACTATTATCCCGGTAATAGTCAATAGTACGATCAGCATTGCTCCAATAAAAAGCCTGATGATGCAATGTAGTAGTTACACCTGTCCCGTTGATGATCTCCTGCAAGTAGGCTTCCAGCCTGGCCCCGGTGCGGGTGGTATTCCATGCAGCCAACACCTTTTTATACAGCAGACTTTTGCTAATGGGCGCTTCAGCATTTACCAGCGTTTTTATTTGTTGTTGAATGCGTATGCGGTTATCCGGCTCATAAATGGTTTCACTGCTGGCATGAGGCGCCTGGGCTATTGGCTGCGACTGGTAGGGTCTTCGCTGGGTTACTGCACTCAAAGGCACGCTGGATGTTTCAGTCTCGATCTGTTGTTTTATTGGAGTCAAAGCCGGTAAGGTTTCTTCCGGCTGCCCTTCTTCAACTATATCGGGCTGTTGCGACAGCCATTCTACTTTTTGAATAATAGCATCAACAACCTTTTCACTGTTCTCATACCAATCCATCGTCCATACCCGGTGCAGGTTCCAGCCCAGCGATTGTAATACAACCGGCATTACACGTTCCCTGTCGTTAGCCGTGCGGGCATTATAATAGTAATCCCCATCGATCAAAATACCTAACAGGTATTGTTGCTTTTTAACGGGATGCATAATTCCTATGTCCACCTTAAATCCGGATGTACCGATATCGCATTTCACCTGCAACCCTCTGTTCCGTAAGCGTTGGGCAATCGTCCTGGCCAAGCCAGCTTGCTCCTGCTGCATATCCTGTACACGTAAAGCCAGCTGACCATTTTGTGCAAACTGTAAAAAAGCTTTTAGTCCTGCAACGCCTTCGGCTGAAGTGCGGCTCAAATCAACCTGGTCGGCACTTAAAGTAGCAAACACATGCATTTCATAACGAGCTCTGGTTACCGCTACATTCAGCCGGCGCCAGCCACCATTGCGGTTAAGCGGACCAAAATTCATAAACATCTTCCCCTGTTCATCGGGCGCATAACCCACTGAGAACAATATGATATCCCTTTCATCACCTTGCACGTTTTCCAGGTTTTTAATAAATAAAGGTTCTGCTGTTTCATTGGCCAATTGTTCCAGCGCCGCATCTTTCATAAACAGGGCCTGCAGTTTATCCTCCACCAGGCTTTGCTGGGTCTGGCTAAAGGTAACAACGCCCAGACTGCGTAAGCGCCTTTGAGGATCGGTATAATGCTCCCGGATGTATTGTACAATCGCATCGGCTTCAAAACTATTGGTACGGGTCTTTCCTTTATCATAAAAACCAGGTACATAGTGATACTGCACTTTACGGTTGAGATCATCTGCCGAAGGGAAAGTAAGTAACTTGTTCTCGTAGTAATTCGCATTACTAAAAGCAATCAGGCTTTCGTGCTTGCTGCGGTAATGCCGCAATAAATATTTGGAAGGAACCGATAGAGACAAACAATCATCTAGTATACTTTCCAGGTCTTCTATTTCTATATCCTCCTCGTCTGTTTTCTGAGTTGTGAAAAAGAAGTGGGTGGCATCTGTTTGGGATCGCCCACGATAACAGCCTGCTTCGCCCTTGCCAGTGCGCTAATGGCCTCACAGGTAGGCAGCTGGGAAGCTTCATCAAAGATCACCAGGTCGAAATGATTCGCATCCACATCAAAATACTGAGCTGCTGAAATAGGGCTCATGAGCATGCAGGGCGCCAGGCGAGGTAACAAGGTGGGTAATTGATCAAACAGGCGACGGATACTTATGCCGCGTCCCCGGCTGCGGATGGCCCGTTGAAGGATACCGGGTTCTGAGCTTTGTATCGCTTCCACCCCGGTATTGGGCAATTGAGCCGCGAGTTTGGTACGCAATGTTTGTATGGTTAACTGTTGAAATTCTTCTGCTATTTTTTTATACTGTTCGATTTTTGTTTCAAACAGACCTGCGTTAAACAAGCTCAATGCTTCGTGTTGACCGATCACTTTTTGAACTGTGCCGCGATGTACAGCATGATGACAATAAGTAGTAATATCAGCAGCCATGCAATCTTTATTTTCGAAGGCCGCAATCAGCCAATCCAGCTGCAGCCTTTTACCGGTATTGGATTGCTGCACATAGTTCATCCAGTTTTTTAAATGCGGTAAATGCGTTTGCAATACCCCAATTTGTTCCTGCGCAGCCTGTGTCCAGCCCTCGCCTGTTGGCAAAGCCGTTCCTGTTAACGTTTCAAACTGCTGAACAGCCCCGGATGTTTGCGCTGCCTTTTGCTGTATGTCCTGTTGCAAAGCGGGCTGTATACCTTTTACGTCATCCGTATACAATAATGACTGTTGTTGCAACCGCCCCAGCCATTGCAGCAAGGCTGTTCTCCCAAAAGGTTGAAGCAGTATATTGAGTTGCTGTATTCTCCCGGCTTTGTCATCAATATCAGCAATATTGGTTTGCTCTTCTTTGTATAAATTCTTTAACGCTTGCTGCACCCCCTGGTAGCGTACCTGCTGCAGCAGCGCTGCTTCTTCTTTCAGTTGCCGGTGCTGCTGAAAGAGTTGCACTATCTCGTTCTCATTTTCAATAGCCTGGTGTTTATAGATGGATAGCTGCTTCTTTAGCTTCCGTTTATTCCACCATTTAGGAAGAAACCAGGACTGCTCTGCCTGCTTCCACGCCATTTCAATACCCGCTATGTCCGCCGATAAAATACTACGATTATAGTTATCAGTGATCGCTTTTAACAGGGATTGATGTTGTTGAAAATGCTGCTTCCAGTCTTCGTAAGTGCTGTAATTTTCCCGGTCGGCCAGGTAGGTGGCTAAAGACAGGGGCATATCGGGCAGGCTATTCAGGCTCTGTACTGCCGTTACAAATTGTTGCTGGGTATTTTTGTTTGATAACGTAAAGGAAACTGTAGTGCTGATGCGGCCGAATGAAGTGTTTGCTGATAAGCAGGCAATAAGCCAGCTAACTTTTTTATGGACGCTTCCATTTCGTCTTGTAACGCAGCAGTGTAAGCCGGGAGTTGCAGCGTTGCCAATGGATTATCAGCAGGATGTATGATCATTTGTGCAATGGACTGGAAAGCCGGCAACCAATCCTGCCACTGTTGCCAGCGTTGCGCATCCAGCTCCTTTAAAACCTGTTCGGGCATGGATTTGGGCTGTACTACCCGATCCCGGAATTGCTCCAATGCGGTAATCCCTTCGTACAGGCTCCAGCCCCATGGTTGTTTCCGATGCAGGAGGTTTACATATTGGCTGATCTGCTCTCTGGCTACATCCAGCCTTTTGGCTTCCTGCTCAAAATCGGCGGCTACGCCCTGCCGGGCAGTTTCCAATGTTGCTGCAAGCTGCGCCAGTACATCCGATTTTTTGATTTATTAGAGTGCAGCTCCAATGAAAATGGCGCAAGTCCTATTTGTTCCAAACGCTTATGAACGACGTCCAACGCAGCTTTTTTGGCAGCTACAAATAAAACGCGCTTACCACGGTATAAAGCATCGGCAATAATATTGGTAATGGTTTGCGACTTACCTGTTCCCGGAGGCCCATGTAAAATATAACTCTGCCCCTTTTGCGCTGTGATCACCGCCTCCATTTGCGATACATCGGTAGCAATAGGTAATGCCAGCGACCGAGATGCTACCGCATCAAAATCAGTCTCATCAATTGCTGTATGGCTTTCCGTTGATACCAGCTTACCTTCTACCAGGCTGCGCACCATATCACTATTCAGCAAGGCCTCTGGGTGCTGCACCATATCTTTCCATAGTATCAGCTTGTTAAAAGAAAAATTACCTAATACCAGCTGTTCTTCTACATCCCAGCCCTTCAGCTGCATAATCGCCCGACGCAGAATGCCCATTACCCTGGCCACATCCACACCTTTATCGTCATAGGGCAATTGTTCCAGCCCACTCAGATTCAACTGGTACTCCTGCCTCAAAAACTCCAGCAGGGTAATATTGATCATGGTATCTTCTTCCCTGCTTTTGAGGTTAAACCGGCTGTTAACCGAACGCCGGCTTAACTCCACCGGCAACAATAATATAGGAGCGAATCTTGGCTGCTCCGGTGTTTTTATATCGTACCATTTTAAAAGCCCCACCGCTAAAAACAAAGTACTGGAGCCATTCTCTTCTACAGCTTGCTTTGCGTTCTTATGCATGTAAGCCAGTATGTTTTCCAGATCCTGCTGGTGATAATGCGTCAACAGGCGGTTATATTTGAGCTCCTCATTCGCCATCTGGTAAAGCGGAGAAGAATGATGAAGCGGCTGCGCAAAAAGATTATATCGTCGCAAAGGCTCAGCGGTAGCATGTGGCAGAATAGAAAAGCTTTTGCCATCGCTAAGCGTATCTTCCAAATGGCTGATATCAATATCTACCAGCTGCAGCATATTGCGCGTCATGCGCAGGTTTAACAGGTTATTGCGTAAAGAAAGATCAAGGAGCTTGCGTTCCCATAGCTTTTGTTTGGTAGTTGCTTTAGCTCCGCCCACAAGCTCATCCTGGTAAATAGTTCCCAGGTCGAAGTTATGCTGAATAGTAACCGCCCGAGCCTCCTCTGCCGCGGCCTCATCCAACTGCGCGGTTGTTCCCTGGTGCAATAATGGCAGTGGACGAATACGTGCCGTACGGGCACGCCTGATATCTACTGATAATATAAAATCCTCCTTCTCTACCAATTGTGCCTCTCCCATATTTAAGGCTTCGAGAAAGCTAACCTTATTGCCTTTACAAACTGTAGTAGCTTCAACAGCTGCCAGTTCCCGTATCCCTTTACTCAGCCGTTTGGTGATAGCGGCTTTATCGTCATTGATGACTTCAGCAAACTTATCATCTTGCAGCCAGCATCCTATAAAAGCATGTCCCTGTGTAACGATCAGCAGGGGATTCAGATCTGCCGCTTCCAGGCAGGCGATAAACAATAAACTGATGTCGATACAATTACCAAACTTTTCCTGTTGAAGGGTATTTAACAGCCGAAGCCGCTGCCCGGTAGTTTCATAGCCGGGAGGCAGCGAGCTATATACAATTTCCTCACTTTGAATAGCGGTGTAAATGGCTGACATGGTTTGCATAACACTCTCCGGGCTATTTTGCTGGTACCCATCGAATGCAGCTTTTAACCGAAGCCTGTCCAACACTTCTATCGCTTTCCGTTTGACATGGTATACATAAGGATGATTGGGCGTAACATAAGCCGCAATGAGCTCCGGCAAAACCTGGAATCCTCCAAAATATTCCAGTGGATAAACTTCTATCATTACCGTTTCACTTACTAATACCGTATCCTGCTGTAGAACGCTTATGGTTATAACCGCTTTCTCTGTTTCTGACAGATGGCTTATAAAATCGCGGTTGATCATCAGCCCTTCTACCGGTATCTTTATCTCCTTACCCGGCGGCACCTGTGCAACAGCATAGCTGAATGGCTGGATACAGGGTATATCCGATTGCACCTGCACCTGTAAACCAATGCTATCTTCCGCTCCCTCATTACAGATCACCAGCTCACGTATCAATGGTATATTATTGAGGTAAAGTGAAATATTCAGAAACGGGAAAACCTCTTTTTTAGTTGAATGGTATTACTATCAGTCATGGTACAGCGCTCTACTAAATTTTATGAAAATGATGTGGATACAGGCAGGTAATTTATATACTTTTTAAATACAATCCGCCAGTAGTACAATTTAACAGGATCATTTAACGACGGCTTACGGTTTCCCGTAATTAGCGGGCGCTAGTTTTATTCGGGTATCGGAATTGGGTTACGATTTGCGCTTGTCCCCGGGTACATCTTTTCATTATATACTAAAAATATTTCATGTAATTAATTTTGAATTGAGCGAGCTGCCCATCTCCACACATTTCCGTAAATTCGCCGTATGGCAATTCTAAAATTCAGAGTATATTTTGAGGAGGACGACAGTATTTACCGTGATGTAGTGATTAAGCATACGCAAAACTTTTTGCAGTTGCATGAGACGATTTTGAAAGCCTACGAGTTTGATAATAAACACCAGGCTACTTTTTATCGCAGCAACGACAGCTGGCAGCAGGGCCGTGAAATCTCGCTGGAAAAATATAATAAACAGTACAGGGTAGACCCTTTGATCATGAGCGAAACGACCATCGGCTCTGAAGTAAAAACACCAATCAGCGTTTTACTTATACCTACGATTTTCATAAGTTTTGGAACTTTTTGATCGAGCTGATCAACGTATCTAAAGAGGCGGATAGCCGCCAGGAGTATCCAGCCGTAGTACGCAGCGAGGGCATTGGGCCCAAACAATATGGCACAAAAGGGCTATTGGGCGACAAATTTGCCGATATTGAGGAGAAATATGATCTTACCCGGGGTGCGGAAGGATTTAATGAGAAGAGCGAAGACGGTGAAGACCTGAGTGTAGAAGCCTCTGATGAGTACCAGGACGAAGAAGACTAGCCGGCAATATGAATGTTAAATTCTAAATCACTTATTGTTATTGCGGGCCCAACGGCTGTGGGCAAAACAGCGCATGCCATTGAGGTTGCCCGGCATTTTAATACGGTTATTCTATCGGCTGATAGTCGCCAGTGCTTTAAAGAAATGAATATCGGCGTTGCCCGTCCTTCTGTTGAAGAGCTGAACCAGGTACCCCATTATTTTATTGCATCCCATCATATACAGAAGGATATTAATGCAGCCTGGTATGAAAATTATGCCTTAAACCTTTTGCAGGAGCTTTTTTCCCGGCATGATACTGTTGTTGTTACCGGTGGCACGGGTTTGTACATTAAGGCATTAGTGGAAGGTCTGGACGTCATACCGGAAGTACCCGCATCGATCCGGGAGCAGGTTATTCAGCAATATGAAACAAACGGTATAAGCTGGCTGCAGGAACAGATCCGGTTGTACGACCCGCTCTTTTCATCAACAGGTGAAATGCAAAATCCGCAACGCCTGATGCGGGCATTGGAAGTAGTGTTGGGTACCGGCCAATCCATTATAAGTTTCCGCCATTCGGGCAAACAGCCTCGTCCGTTTCAGATCATCCAGGTGGGACTCGAATTACCCCGGGAAAAGTTGTACGAAAGAATTAATATGCGGGTAGATCTGATGATGCAGGCCGGACAGGAAGAAGAAGCGAGACAACTAATACCCTATAAGCACCTGAATGCCTTGCAAACGGTAGGCTACCGTGAGTTGTTTGATCATTTTGACGGAATTCTTTCCCGCCAGGAGGCGATAGAACAGATCAAACAAAATACCCGCAGATATGCTAAACGCCAGATGACCTGGTTTAAAAGACAGGCGGATCTGCATTGGGTGGATGCGGGGAAACCAACAATTATTCCGTTTGTGGAGGGGTTGATGGGGGAAGCGAGTGGGGTGTAGCGAGTAGTGAGTCGGAGGAATGTTCAATGTTCGATATTCAATACACAGTTTGCGCACTTCGTGAGAAATAGAAAAGCTAGCAGGGAATAGTTAATAGTGAGGGGGTTTAAAGTTCCGGATTCAAGGTTTGAAATTTAGAACATCCAAAAAGCTTCCGCACCTCTTTTTCTCTGTGCGCTCCGTGTGAAACAAAAGCAAGTTGGAGATGTTTGGCAGCGAGTGAAAGGAATGTTCAATGTTCGATACACAGTTTGTTTGCGTACTTCGTGAGAAATAGAAAAGCGAGTGGGGGAAATATTCAACAAGCAATTTTCAATAAACAATATACAATAGTCATTGGAGCCTTCTCATGCTCTGGATGAAACCAGTATCTTTGCCGGATGATACATGAAGAGGAGCCGCAGGAGGACATTTTTGACAACGATCTATCAGATGCGGATAAAACTGCTTTGCTGGAAATCAGCAAATGGATCAGGTTAATATCCGTTATCGGATTTGCAATAGGTGCATTTGTTGTCGTATTAATGTTATTTAGCGGATCACAAATCTTACAAACAGCGGTAACTTCCATTCCCTCATTAAAAGGTATGTACGGGGTATTGGTTGCCGTTTTTTTTGTTGCCTTTTTTATTGCAGCTGTCGTATTATATTATTTATATAAAGCATCTCAGCTGCTATTGCAAGGTATTCAGCAGCAGAATGACGCATTATTATCGCAAGCCTTTGTTTACCTGAAAAACTTCTTCATTGCAGTTATCATCTTCGTCGGTTTACGATTGATCATTAACCTTTCTAATTTTTTTAACTCATGCTGCCTGATCAACAATTTTCGAACGAAAGACCTTTATGGCATCAACATATTTTATCTGCCGCAAAAATAGCTGGCATAGCCGCTGTCATATCTTTAGCTGGCTCCCTGGCAGGCATAGTAGCAACACTCACCCGCCCCTTACCACCGGTACCAGCCGCCCAAGAGGGATTTAGCAAAGATGATATGCAGCAACTCATGCAGGGCAGCACCTATGTCTCAGCATTTATTTCCCTGGTGATCAGTATACTGGCATTCTACTTTTTATTCCGTTTTTCTTCATTAGCAAAAACCGGCATTGGCAATGCAAATCCGGCAAAACTCACCATGGGCTTACAAAGCCTGGGACGTTATTTCAAAATATGGGGTATTATTATGTTCCTGATTATCGCCCTATTTGTATTGTCGTCACTTGGCAGCATGTTGGGAATAGCTTTTGGTGGTAAATAACCGCTATTTCACCGACAAATAATTATAGTCTTTCAGCAATTTTTCGAGGAACTCGTACGGGTACATATCTGTTTCTATTTTCAGGTAGCTCTTTACTTTGGCAGCTGCAAGATCTAATTCCTCGTGGTGCTTTGAATTTTTAGCATTGCTCAGCAGGGTTTTGATAATATTCAGGTCTTTATCGCTGATGCGCATCACCTCAGGGAATTTAGGCACATACCCCTCTTCCACTTCTCTGAAAATAGTATTATGCAGGCTCTCTTTAACCGATGTTTTGATAACTATCGTTTGCGCCAGGACATCTCCTATCCGCTGCGCTTTTTTTGAGTTGGCTACCAGAATAATATCCGTAACCAAAAATCCCATTCCAAATAAAAAGGCTAACAGTCCCTCTGTATCTCCCCCGCCGCCCAGAATATAGAATAGCATAAATAAAAGAATCACGATCCACAGGTCGGATATGCGCAACAGCCATCGTATCAGTAACTGGCTGATGGAAGGCCTCCCCCATTAATGCTCACCACCCGTAATTTCATTATTTTTTTACCGATGCTTTGTCCGTTAGTGAGGGACTCGAAGATAATATGATATAAAAAAACGGGAGACATCACTATTAGCCCTATTGCCCATTGATTAAAGCCAGCATCAGATCCAAAACCAAATGAGACCTTATTGAGTAGGTAACTAGCCAATATAATATACAATACCTGCACCGCCATATCGAGCAGCAAGGCTACCCAACGCCTGCCCAGACCCGGCGCATCAAACTCAAGGCTTATATTAAAACTTGTGGGTACACTTATAATAGGCATGTAGGCTGCTTTCATGTAAAAATAGGCCCTTCAAAACAAAAAAACCCCGATGATCGCCAGTGCGTTAAAAAAACTAAAAAATTTCGGGCAAGGCGTAGGGGTAAACGAATATTAGGTTGTAGTATAGATAGGATGCTATTTTTGTAGCGCTGATGGCTTTGGACAGTGTTCAATATAAAAATGTTTTTGACCTTCATTATGAAGCGCTATATGGGTACGCCTTCTCTATTTTAAGGGAGGAAACCTATACGGACGATCTATTGCAGAATGTTTTTATCAAACTCTGGCAAAACAGGGAATCGGTGAACCCGGAAACGGTAAAGGCCTACCTGTATACAGCAGTTCGAAACGAGTGCCTGAACCAATTAAAGCACAAAGGAGTAAAGGCTGGTTATGCGCAACATCAAATGGCGGGAGGTGCGGGAGCTGACAATAACATTCATACAGAACAAAAAGAATTACATGAGAAGATACAGGACCTTGTTAACCAGCTTCCGGAAAAATGTGCAACTGTTTTTTATATGTGCCGGCAATTAGGACTGAGCTACCGGGAAGTAGCAGATGCCCTGGGCATTTCTGTTAAAACAGTGGAAAACCAGATGTCGAAAGCATTAAAATTTTTACGCAGCGGCTTAACAGAATACCTTGTTTCTATTGTGCCTTTATTCATTCTTCAACTCATCAATTTATAATATATGGAGCATAAATTGATAGCTTACTTTGAGCAGACGCTGGACACTTCGGAACAGAAAGAGGTGGAGCAATGGATTGCTGAAAGCACTGAACATAAAAAATATACGAGGATACGGTTAGGATATGGGAAAGCTCCCGTGTGAACCCTGCCTATACCCTATACAATAAAGAACTGGCCTGGAAAAAACTCCAGCAACAGTTAGAAGAAAAGCCTGCAGCTTCGGTTAATAAAGGAAGAGTTGTTCATTTCAACTGGCGCAAAGGTCTGGCAGTAGCAGCTTCGGTTGCCGCTTTGGTGATTATGTTTTTATTGATCAACAATCCTAAACCCGAGCAGTTTACCGCTCAGAAGGAACATCGTATCATTGAGCTGAAGGATGAAAGTAAGGTGACACTTTACGAAGAAGCTGATTTATTAGTGGCCGGGGATTTCAATAAAAAAACAGAACGGTTACCCTTAAAGGCAATGCTTATTTTGATATTGCTAAAAACGCGGCAAAGCCCTTTATTATTCATATTAATGATATGGATGTAGAGGTGCTGGGTACTTCGTTCACCATACAGCAGGGAAAAGATTTTAATACGGTATTTGTACATAGCGGTAAAGTGAAGGCATCGTTCGGTAACCAAAGCGTTGTAGCTATTGCTGATCAGAAAATTGTAAAAGATAACCGCACTAACCAGCTCCGTGTGTTGCCATTTAATAGCACCATTAATGATGCGCTGCGCACCCAGATCATTAAAATAAAAGATATGCGGGTGGATAGTCTCGCACAGATGCTGGAAAATCTTTACAATATTGAGCTGCAGTTAGCGCCAGGCATTGAAAATAAAAAGGTAACCAGCACTTACCTGATTCATTCGGAATCGCCCGACCAGATCATCGAGAATATTGCATTGATGATCAATGCCACCTGGACTAAAAAGATCATAACCAATACTTCATTTCTAAATAAGCCCTTTTGAGAAAATATTGCGCCTCTTTACTACTGCTGTTTTTTAGTTACTCGCTTTTCGCCCAGGAAAAAATATTAGAGCAAAAAGTATCAGTTGATTTCCGGAACACCACCATGTATGACGCTTTAATGCAAATAGAGAAGAAGGCGGGATTTTATTTTTCTTACGATAACCAGTTTATTAAAAACCAGAAGAAAATTTCCTTTACGGCGACGGATGCACCGGTGAAAGAAGTGTTAGACCGGCTACTGGACAAAGAGTACTATTATATTGTAAACAACAATAAAATAGTTATCCGCAAAAAAGAAACGGAATATATTACCATACAGGGACAGTTCTTTGATCATACCGATCAAAAACCTGTTGAATATGTGACGGTTTACGAACCGAATCTGAAGCTCGGTACCATGTCTAACGACCAGGGGCATTTCTCTATTAAGGTACCTGTAAACAGCGATGTAAAACTTATTGCCAACCGGGTATCTTACTATGATACCAGCTTCATAATTGAAGGAAAAAGCAATACTCCTTTAAAGATCGGGTTAACACCCAATATAACTACGGAAGAAACCTTTACCGTTCAGTCTATTGAGCGGCATTGGCTGGCGCGAAGTGTCATCAGCACTAAACAAAAATTCAACAGCCTTAACCTTAAAAACTATTTCTACGAACGTAAATTTCAACTCGGGTTCTGGCCGGGCATTGGCACTAAAAGCGCTTTAAAGGGACAACAGGAAAATAAGATCTCGTTTAATGTTTTCGGGGATATGCCGCACAGGTAGATGCTTTTGAACTGGGTGGTTTATTCAATATTGTACAAAAGCATGTGCGATCGGTACAAATAGGTGGCCTGTTTAATGTGGTAGGTGGTACGGTAAATGGTGTGCAGCTGGGCGGACTACACAACTATGTTACAGGAGACGTACAGGCGCTCCAGATCGGCGGACTTTCCAATATTAATAAAAGCAATACAACAGGATTACAGATCGCCGGATTGTACAACCGGACACAACTATTCAACGGCTTGCAGATTGGAGGATTGATGAATAATTCTCAAAATGTAGGAATGGCCTTGCAATTGAGCGGGCTGGTAAATTATACCCGTGACTTCAAAAAAGGAATGCAGCTTTCAGGTTTATCCAATATTGCCACGCAATTGGGTAAGGGCGCGCAGGTAAGCGGATTGGTGAATTACGCCAAAAAGATCAACGGTTTCCAGCTGGGCTTCCTAAACCTGGCTGATACTTTAAATGGCATTTCGCTGGGACCATTCAATTATAGTCGTAATGGGAAACATTTTTATCCATATCTGTTCAGGAAAACCAGCAGGTAAACATAGCCTACAAATCGGGCAGTTATCAACTATATAATATTGTACAGGTGGGGTGGCTCAACAGCGATATTAAAGGAGGTCATTACTTTTTTGGTTATGGTTTGGGAAGCGAATGGAGACTAAAGAACCAACTTAAAATGTCCACGGAATTGATTAATCTTCATTATACGCCTACGGACAATTTTGACACAGACTACAGTAATATCATTCTTCAACCTTTGCTGATATACCAGCTGCATAAAAACATCCAATTATATGCGGGCCCGAGATTGCAATACCAATTGCCTGTTGAAAAGGAAAACAGCGCTTACTACAAAAATTTCAGCAGGAATATGCTGCCTTTGATGGAAGGTAAAAAGATGCTTTACACCTGGGCTTTTCGGTGGGCGTAAATATTTTTAAGACGGCATAGGGGTAACCACCTATTAATGTGTATTAGAAGTATATACATTAATTATGCTTTTTAAAAACAAACTATTACTCTCTTTTTTATCTGTTGCTACTTCTTACTGCTTCGCCCAGGAGCCCGTAGCCAACAATGTTCATTTGGGTTTTGTAACGCCTGTCAGCACCCAGGAAAGCATGCCCGCAATATCAGCCCCTCCTTTGCCTTACACGCTTTACAAGGTGTCAATTACAACAATAAAGGTGCGGCCATTGCCGGGCTTTGCACTAAACTATACGGCAGCAATAAGGGTGTTTTGATCAGCGGATTAGTAAACCAGGTAAACGGCTCTAACAAAGGTGTTTCCATTGCTGGTTTATATAATGGCGCTGAAAATGGATTGGGAATACAAATTGCCGGCCTGCATAATCAGAAACAGGGTAACGGGTTTATACAGATTGGCGGACTAAGTAATTACAGCAGCTACGAGGTATTGCAGGTTGCAGGATTAGTTAATATCGCCCAAAATGCCGATGTACAAATTGCAGGACTGATCAACGTAGCACGGTCTGTCAAAGGTGTACAAATAGCCGGATTGATCAATATCGCGGATAGCTCCGATTACCCGATCGGCTTTTTGAATATCATAAAGAACGGTGAAAAGCAAATAGGCATACAGGTTTACGATGATGCATCGGCCAATATTGTATTACGCACGGGTGGCCGTAAAACTTATGGTATATTAGGGGTTGGGGCCGGATCTGAACTTAAGAAAACCGTATTGCAAATGGAAGCGGGAATAGGCTACCGGATACCACTTTCTCAAAAACTAAGGATCAATGCCGAAGCGGTAAGTATTGCTAAAACAGACTTCACCTTTTATAAACATACAGAATCGCTGAGAGCTTTATTGGGGTATAAAATAACGCCCGCAATGGAGATAACATTAGGCCCTTCGGTCAATACATATAAATACTCAGACTCCAAGATCTTTTCCGATAATTATATCTGGAAGTACCGGGACGATGATTACTCATTCGCATTAACCCTGGGCGCAACAGCAGGTTTACATTTCAATTTATAATCAAACCATAAAACAAATAAAATAAATCAGATGAAACAGTTATTATCCATATTCCTAATTGCGTTGATCACTTTTACCACGGGATGTAAAAAGTCTTCCCTGATGGCCCTGCTGTAGAAGAAACAAGGACTGTAGGAGATTTCTCCAAAGTGGAGGCAGCCTTCAGCGGCAATGTAGAATTTATTCAGAACGCCTCAAAGTCTGTTATCGTAAAAGCTGCAGATAATTTACAGGGCTATATTATTACTGAAATAAAAGGCAATACACTGGTATTAAAAACCAAGCCCAATGTCAATATCAGGGGAGGCAGTGTTACGATCTATGTCTCTAACCCGGCTATAACCGCGCCACCATTTCGGGTTCGGGTAATTTTAGTTTTAATTCTGACATTAACACCAGTTCGCTGGATCTAAGAGTAAGTGGCAGCGGCAATATCTCCATCCCCCAATTAACCGCCTCCAGCGTAGGCGCTGAGATCACCGGCAGCGGCGACATTTCAATAAACGGCGGAACGGTGACCACCCAGGATATCCGCATCACCGGTAACGGAGACTACCATACCCAGCCCATGCGTAGCGAAAAGGCCAAGGTTAAGGTTTCGGGTTCCGGTGAAGCCAAACTGTGGGCCGACAATAAGCTGGATGTGCAGATATCTGGTAGCGGCGATGTATGGTATTCGGGCAACCCATCCATTAACACCAGCATCTCCGGATCGGGTAAAGTGAGAAAATTATAAGCTTTTAAAATATCAGCCATGCTCATTGCAAGTATCCTACTATACTTTATCAGGAAGTATAAAAAAGAAAAGCCCATACTCCTGTTGCCGGTCTGTCTGTTTAGCAACCGCATTGCCAACAATATTCGTTAAACTCAGCTTAGTACATCATGTCATACTCTAAAGAAAAATACGCCGTTATAACCGGTGCCAGCCAGGGCCTGGGAAGCGCCTTCGCCCGGGAACTGGCGGCGCAGAAGCTCAACCTGGTGCTCATAAGCCTGCCGCATCAAAATCTTGCTGCATTTGCGAGGTATATCAGTAATACGTACCAGGTCCAGGTGCATCATTATGAAACAGACCTGTCGGTAAAAGAAAATGTGTCGACGCTTTGCAATTGGATTAACCAAAACTTTAACGTTCAGGTACTGATTAACAATGCAGGCATGGGTGGTACCAAAAAATTCACCGAAGCGTCGATGCAGTATATCGATACCATTATGCAGGTAAACGTGGTTGCTACTTCGCTACTCACCCACCAGTTGTTGCCTAATTTATTACAGCAAAAAGAAGCCTACATTTTAAATGTATCGAGTATGGCGGCTTTCTCCCCGATTGGATATAAGACGGTATACCCTGCATCAAAAACTTTTATCCATTCTTTCTCCAGGGGATTGAGCGAAGAATTAAAAAATACCGGTGTGGTGGTAAGCGTAGTAAATCCGGGTGCCATGGCTACCAACGATGAGGTTACCAGCCGTATTAAAAAGTTGGGATTTATTGGACGCCTCACGTTGCTGAAACCGGAAAAAGTAGCAGGCCGCTGCATACGACAACTATTTAAAAAGACCGGGTGATCATGGTAAATCCCTGGAGCTGGCTGGCAATGGCTTTACTGCCTATATGGATAAAGCTACCTTTACTCACGCATAATATAAAAAAGGAAATTCAATGACGGTATTGGTTACGGGTATCAGCGGTCTGCTCGGCACTAACCTGGTATTGCTCTTACTGGAGATGGGGTATCATGTAAAGGGGTTGCCCGTAATATCCGCAACCTGCCTTTTGGAGCGCATCCCAGGCTGGCACTGATACAAAGTGAGCTTACCGCCGACTTGTCAGCTCATTTAAAGGAGACAGATTGTGTAATACATGTAGCTGCACTTACGCAGCAAAACATCATCCGTTATAACGACTACCTCCGTGTTAACCATGCAGCTACGGCGTTACTTGCAGAGGGGGCTATCGCCGCCGGCGTGAAGCAATTCATTTATGTAAGTACTGCCAACACCATTGGATACGGGATTAAAGAAGAAGACATAACAGTACCGGAAGATCAGCCCATGCGAAAGCCTTTTACCGCCTCTTTCTATGCGCAAAGTAAGGCGGAGGCCGAAACCTACCTGCTACAACAAACGGAAAGAATAAAAGTGCATATTGCCAATCCAACTTTTATGCTAGGTCCGTATGATAGCAAACCCAGCAGCGGAGCCATTATACTGATGGGCATGCGCAGACGTCTGCTCTTCTATCCCCCGGCGGTAAAAATTTCGTCGCGGTAAAAGACGTTGCCGCTGGAATTGAAAGAATGATCCATACTGCTGAAAATGGTAAACGCTACCTGTTGGCCGGAGCCGACAATATGAGTTACCGTCATTTTTTTAAATTGCTACAAAAGCATACCGGTCAAAAACAATGGCTGATCCCGCTCCCGGCCTTCTTATTACGATTGGCCGGTTATATGGGAGACATTCTCAGGCGGTTCAACATACGCACCAGCTTATGCACCAATAATATGCAGATCTTATGCGTTAAAAACTACTACAGCAACGCTACCTCTGTTAAAGAATTGGGAATGCGCTACCAGGATATCAGGCATGCGATTGCTGAAAGTGTGGAGTACTTCAAAACCAATTTTACGTCTTAACCCCTGCTTGCCTTTCGTTTAATTGCAACTACAACCAGTTCTTTACATAAAAAACCTTTGCGGCCTCTATAAATTTTGTATTTTAGATTTTTAACCGCATTGATTTGAGAGAGGCGTTATTTATCAAGAAGAACAAAGACCGTTGGCAAAAGGATGAAGCTGAACCACCCACATCGCCTGATGAAATGGCCAGTGCCTTTACCCAAACGGTGGATGACCTTGCTTACGCCAAAACTTTTTATACCAACAGTAAAACTACCAGTTACCTGAATAAGCTGGCGGCCCGGATGTACCTCGATATTTATCGCAACCGGAAAGAAGAAAGCAGTCGCTTGAAAAAGTTCTGGATGTATGAATTACCGCTTACCATCCGGAAACATCACATAACTTTATTATTCTCATTTGTGCTTTTCACCATTTTCTTCCTGTTAGGTTTTTCTGTTTCCCGCCAGGATATAGAAGTAGCGCGTAATTTCTTCGGAAGTAGCTATGTAGATCAAACCATCGAAAACATTGAGAAAGGCAATCCTTTTGGTATATATGAAGGGGGAATCCCCTGCTCAGCTGGCTGGGTATTATGATCAATAATATTAAAGTGGCTTTTCTCTTTTTTGTTTCGGGTATTTTTTGCGGTATACCTACCATGTACAAGCTGGCTGAAACAGGCGCGATGGTAGGCGTTTTTGACGAGCTATTTTCATCACATGGCTATGGCATCCAGTTCTGGCTGGTAGTGTTTGTACATGGGATGCTGGAGATTACCGCAATTATTATTGCAGGCATGGCCGGATTTGTACTGGGCAAGAGTTTCCTGTTTCCCGGTACTAAAAAAGAATAGAAGCCTTTAGAAAGGGGCTAAAGATGGTGTAAAAATCATGATAGGCATCGTTCCTGTTTTTGTGGTGGCAGCCTTTTTGAAGGTCTTATCACCAGGCTGTACAATGATGCTTCCTGGCTAACCTCATTGATCACTGCTGCTTCCACTGTTTTTGTAGTATGGTATTTTATTATTTATCCCATCCGCCTCAATAAAAAGAAAAAGTACAAAACCTGTCCGGCAGGTAAATCTTATGCGTTTTAAAAGGTATCATCTGTTGTTTGTTTTGTTGCTGACCGGTATATTACTACACCATACCTGCCAGGCGCAAGATAACGTCATTGATTCCATCGCGCTTATAGAACCTGCTGACACGATTGATCAAACAGACGGGGAATATGATGATGAGTACGAAAGCGAAGAAACTTATGAAGACTCCTGCAACGTGCTGAAACAAATGCATTTGATAGGTTACAGCCGGACAATGCGCAGAAGCCCTGGCGAAAACTACCGGCCCATTATATCGACAATCTGAAAAAGATAGCAAGTTTGATTATGTAACCGATGGTATTCCTAAACCGGGTGCTATTAAATTTCCCGAGATAGATTTTTTACTGACCGATCTATGGATATACGTTGCCGTAATAGTATTGCTCGTTCTTTTAGCCTGGTATTTGTCGGCCAACAACCTGTTGTTCTTCAGAAAAAACCAGCGGCTATTCGTGCTGTTGCTTCGGAAGCATTACCGGAAGATATTTTTTCTATTGACTATACAGCAGCCATACAACAAGCATTGGACAACCAAAATTACCGGCTGGCTATAAGGCTTCACTATCTCCAGGTATTGAAAAAACTATCGGAAAAAGATATTATTCATTATCAACCCGATAAAACCAATTTCGACTACCTGCTACAAACCAGGTCAACACCTCATTATTCCGACTTTTCGGGTTTAACCCGGCAATACGAGTACAGCTGGTATGGCCTCTTCCCTATTAGCCCTGCTCAGTATGAACAAGTGGATCAGCTATTTACTAATTTTCATAAAAAGATCGGACAATAGTGAAAAAGGCATTACCATATATAATAGGGCTGTTGGTACTGGCGCTGATCATTTACCTGTTTGTAGTAAACAGCGGGAAAAAGAATAAGGAGGTAAGCACTTATATAACACTCAACAAGAGGGATAAAAATCCTTATGGCGCTTTTGTTTTTCATGAAAGCCTGAAACAATTTTTTCCAAAAGCCACATTTAAGATCAACTACGACTACCCGGGAGAAAGTAAGGTTTTTGGGGACAACCTGTCTAACCGGTTATACGTGATCCTTCAACCGCAGTTCTATCCGCAGGATTATGAGATAGATGACCTGATTGCACTTGTTGACCGGGGTAACAATATTTTCGTAAGCACTTTTGTTTATAACGAGCAGGTAACACGTTTCACCAGGGCCTTTGCCAAATCGAGAAATTACAGCTATTACCCTTTTTGGAAGTCATGAAAGTGATACGATGCGTGCATTATTGAACCCATCCTTTTTTACCGGCTCGAACACTTACGCCTATCCAGGCTTATTAATGGAGAGCTTCTTTGAAAAAACAGACAGCAGCATTTCAAGTATTTTAGGTTGGGGGATAACGGCGAACCCAACCTGATACACCTTAAAAAGGGCAAGGGAAATTTATATATCCACTTATCGCCGTTAGCGTTTAGTAACTATTTTCTTTTGTATGGCAACAATAGTCAATACCTTGAAAAAATATGCTCCCTCTTCCCGGCTTCTACCCCGCTGGTAATATGGGATGAATATTTTAGCCGTTCCCGCTCCCGCAAAAACGACAAAGGCTGGTTTACAGCCATTATGAAAAATAATTATTTCAGAGCGGGTATTTTAACCGCACTGGCATTACTGCTTGTTTATACACTTACCGAGCTGCGTCGCAGGCAACGGGTCATTCCGGTTATCGATAGCCCCACTAATGACTCCCTGGAGTTTGTAAAAACAATGGGATTATTGTATTATGAGCGGAGATCACAGCAATCTTGCTCAAAAAATGAGCGCTTATTTTATGGAGCATATCAGAACCCGATACAAGATATTTGCACAAACCACCGACCAGGATTTTGTAAAAGAACTGAGCTATAAATCGGGGGTATCTGAATCATTAATTAACGATATTGTCACACAGATAAACCGTATTAACAAGGCTGCTCTTTTTAGTGATACAGAGCTGATCGCCTTACAAAAAAACATTGAAGCGTTTCATAACAACGAATAAAAAACAGATTATGGAAGAACCGATTTTTGAGAACCGTATCGATTTAACTGCGCTTAACCAGGCAGTTTTAAATATTACGGATGAAATACGCAAAGTAATTGTGGGCCAGGATGAAATGGTTCAGCTCATCATTACCGCATTGCTGGCAGATGGTCATGTGTTGATTGAAGGGGTGCCGGGTGTTGCTAAAACGCAAACGGCCAAACTGGTAGCCAAATCGGTCGATGCCGCGTTTGCCCGTATCCAGTTTACGCCCGACCTGATGCCGTCGGATGTAATTGGAACACCTGTATTCAATCCGTCTGATGCCCGGTTTGAATTTAAAAAAGGACCGGTATTTGGCAATATTGTTTTGGTAGATGAGATCAACCGTGCTCCGGCTAAAACACAGGCGGCTTTGTTGGAAGTGATGGAGGAGCGACAAATATCGATTGATGGGATAACCTATAAAATGGATGCCCCATTTATGGTGTTGGCCACCCAAAACCCCGTGGAGCAGGAAGGAACGTATCGTTTACCTGAAGCCCAGCTGGATCGCTTCTTATTCAAGATCGAAGTACCTTACCCGCAGGAAGAAGAGGAATTGAAAATACTTTCACTATTTCACAAAATGGGTAATAACAATCCACTGGACAATGTAAACGCAGCATTGAACGGCACACAGATCAACCAGCTCAGACAACAGGTAAAAGAGATATTGATCGAAGACAAATTACTGGCCTTTATCGCCAAACTGGTACATCAGACACGTAATAACAAAGCCATTTACCTGGGCGCATCGCCACGGGCTTCACTGGCGATCATGAATGCGGCAAAAGCAACAGCCGCTATACAGGGCCGTGACTTTGTAACACCGGAAGACATTATCAGGGTAGCGCCACCAGTACTTCGTCATCGTATTATTCTTTCTCCCGAAAAAGAAATGGAAGGGGTGAATGAAAATGAAATTATTAAACAGATCATTAACGGGCTGGAAATCCCGAGGTAGTTTAGAGAAAAAAGCAGAATTTATTTCCTACTCACCATTCACTACTCACTATTCACTGATTTGAAATCTTTCTATCTAAATAAAATTGTTTATTACATCGGCGGGGCCTGCTCCGTGCTTTATATGGCGGGGTATTTTTTTCATCCCTTCTATAGCATTGCCTCGCTGCTGTTGCTACTGCTTTTGATTGCCGTTTTTGCTGACCTGGCATTACTGTATTCAAAAAAAGCGGTATGATAGCTACCCGGCAATTGCCCGAAAGACTCAGCATTGGTGATGACAATCCTGTCTCCTTATTTATTTCCAACCGGTACAATTTCCCGGTCAACACTTTGATTATAGATGAGCTACCCGTTCAGCTACAGATACGCGACTGGGAGCGAACGCTTACAATTCCAGCACTAACATCGGAAACCCTCGCCTACCAGGTCAAGCCATTTACCCGTGGTGAGTATACATTTGATGATATTAATATTATAGTAACCGGTCCTTTAAAACTCACCAGGCGCCGTTATGCGATTAGTGCAAAACATACGGTAAAAGTGTATCCTTCGTTTGTGCAAATGCGCCGTTTCCAATTGCTGGCAATAAGCAACCGTCTGCAGGAGGCTGGTATAAAAAAGTAAGAAGGCTAGGACATAGTTCGGAGTTTGAGCAAATTAAAGAATATGTGCGGGGTGATGATTACCGCACGATCAACTGGAAAGCCACCGGACGCAAGGGTAGCCTGATGATCAATAACTATACGGATGAAAAAGCCAGCAGATCTATTGCATCATTAATAAAGGACGGGTGATGAAAATGCCCTTTGACGGTATGACCCTGCTGGACTATGCCATTAATGCCTCCCTGGTACTGTCTAATGTAGCAATGGTAAAGCAGGACAAAGCCGGGCTGGTCACTTTTGCTGAAAAAGTGGATAGCTTTATTACAGCGGATAAAAAGCCAGGCCACATGAACCTGATCCTGGAATCTCTGTACAAACAACAGACACAGTTCCTGGAAGCTGATTACGAAAAATTATACGCGGCCATTCGTAACAGGGTTACTAACCGCGGCCTTGTAGTGCTGTTTACTAATTTTGAATCGCTGGAAGGACTGAAACGCGAAATGCCGGCATTTAAAAAGATCTCGCATTATCACTTGCTCCTGGTTGTTTTTTTGAAAACACGGCTATTAAGGAGTTGATTCACTCCAATGCGGAAGACCTGGAACAAGTGTATGTAAAAACCATTGCAGAAAAATTTGCATTTGAAAAAAGCAAATGGTAAAAGAGCTTCATCAAAATGGCATATTGAGTATTCTAACAACTCCGGAGCAATTAACCGTAAACACCATTAATAAGTATCTCGAACTCAAAAACAGGAACTACATTTAGTTGTATCTCCTTGCCTGCATTACCCTCCTTAACAATTACCTAACCTTTTGTTCAAATTGCCTTAATCGTTTTCGGTTTTTAATGTCATTTTTTTGTCAAAACAACTCGAAAATGAAAAAATTTATTATGCCTACTGCGGTAACAGCCGCTGCTATTACGGCATTTGTGGCGTGCAGGAAAGACAAAAATGATACACCTGTTGTTACACCACCCGAAACCATCAAAGCTCAATCCATCACACCTTCCCTGGTTTATATGCAGGATGCTTTCAAAAGCGTGAACATATTTCCTTTGATTAGCAGTGAGGACGTACTGGAACAAAGTCCAAGTTTCATTTATGGTGCGCAGCCCGATGGTGCTGGTTTTATGAGAAACCCTGATGGCGAAGGTTATATCATGTTGAATAACCATGAGATCAATCAATCCGTTTCGAGAGTTTACCTCGACAGAAACTTAAAACCTGTAAAAGGTGATTATATCATCGATTATACCGGCGGCGCCAAAAGACTTTGCTCAGCAACACTGGCTACAACAGAAGAGCATGGTTTTGGCCCGATGTTCTTAACAGCACAGGAGTCTGGTGTTGAAAGTATGATCATAGGGATTAACCCATTAGGCTCTGCAGCCGAAAAAGGAAGAACAGACAGAACTTTACCAGCCCTGGGAAAAGCATCGATGGAAAATGCAGTCCCCTTACCTAAAGGCGCCTATCCTGGCAAAACGGTTATTTTCATGGGAGAAGATCAAAGCTGGGAAACCGGCCATGTTAGCGCAGGACAGCTGGTGATGTATGTTTCTAACACTGTTGGAGACCTGAAAAATGGTAAACTGTATGCCGTTAAAAGAAAAGACAACAACCAGGTAGAAACGGATATAGTAAAAGGCCAAAGCTACGATGTGGAGTTTGTTGAAATACCGAATGCAGTAGGCTTAACCGGCGCACAAATCAACACTACCGTAAATGATTTAAAAGCCATTCGCTTTTCCCGCGTAGAAGACATAGATTACAGAAAAGGAAATGCTCAAAATAACCGCGAGGTATATTTCACTGCCACTGGTCAATCTCCGGATAAGATCAATCCGCAGGCGGGTTATACCATGTGGGGACGGGTTTATAAAATTTCTTTGGACAGCGCTGACCCTACCAAAGGCAAAATAGAAGTAATTGCTGAAGGCGACTCTAACCCAGGCAATGACCTGATCAACCCGGATAATCTTTGTGTAACAGAAAATTATGTTTACATACAGGAAGATGGTGACTCTTATTATACTGCAGCTAAGCACGACTCTTATATCTGGCAGTACAGCATTGCCAATAAAACCTATAAGCCTTTCCTTAACATGGATCATAAAAGAGAGGATGCAGCATGGGTAAGCCGTTTTTACAAAATACAGAAAGAAGACTGGGATGCTGGGAGTTTGGGGCGATGGTAGATATTTCTAACGAAATCGGCGTACCGAATACCTTCATCCTGAATATTCACCCGCACACCTGGCAGAAAGATAAGTTTGTGAATCCTGATGGTGGTGGCAGCACCAATAAAGAAGGCGGCCAAACAGTGATTCTGACCAACGTTCCGAGATAAAATTTATTGAATCAATAGAATAAACCTTGCCCTTAACCGGGCAAGGTTTATGTATTTATAATGAAGAAGATTTTTTTGTAATTGCTGGTATTTCCGCGCTGCTGTCTATCCAGTTTTTGAGCTGTGGTACAAAAGAGCATTCTGTAGCCGAACTCCGAAAACATCTTACCCGCCAGGTTGATGATTTTGAAAGCCATCTGACCGACAGTATACAAACCTTGTTGGAGCATCCCGCTGAAAAGCAAAAACTGGTAATGGCTTTTAAAACCCTTAGAGCTCAATATAAAAAATTCGAATGGGCCGTTGAGTACTATATGCCATCAATCGCACGCTTTGTAAACGGTGCCCCCTACCCGAAATAGAACAACCGGAAGTAGTGGTGCGAGAGCCACATGGCTTACAGGTAATGGAAGAATTAATCCTGGCAGACTCTATTGACTATGCCACTTTGAAACATGAAACGGTATTACTAAAAAGCTACTGTATTTCTATAAAAGAAAATATCGAAGCCACGGCTTTTACCCAGGAGCAATTATATGATGCTATTAAAAAGCAGGTGTTCAGGATCATTACTCTCGGCATTACCGGCTTCGATGCCCCTGCTGTTAAAACAGGCCTCGCAGAAGCTGCGGTATCACTCAATGAACTGGCGGCAATCATCCCCTTCCTGGAAGGAAAAAGTGATCTGAACGAAAAAATAAATGCCGCGGTCAGCTACCTGGATACGAACAGCGATTTTGATGCTTTCGATAGAATGGTGTTTATAAAAGACTATGCTAATCCAGTAACGCGTACCCTTACAGCTCAGCAGGAACAGGCAGGTATTGCGCCAATACGTTTGCAGGGTCTTTTAAAAACCAATGCGGCTACTTTATTTGATAAAGACATTTTTGATCCCAATTTCCAGGAATCAGATTCCGCAGATCCCCAACTGAGTGAAAAGGTACTACTCGGCAAAAAACTATTCTACGACAATATATTATCAGCATCTAAAAAAGGAGCTGCGCTACCTGCCATAACCCAGGCCTGTATTTTACTGACGGGTTAGCCAAAAACACAGCACTAGATGTTAGTAGAACGCTTCTGAGAAACACTCCTACGCTACTAAATGCAGCCTTACAAACATCCATGTTTTATGATCTTCGCTCACCCTCTTTAGAACACCAGGCAAGTGATGTAATCAGCAACAGTGACGAAATGCATGGTGACTTTGAACTGGCTATACAACAGCTGTCAACCGATACAGCTTATGTTCAACTGTTCGAAGGCGCCTACGATGCCAATACGATCACTAAAGAAAATATCCTGGCTGCTATAGCCAGCTATGTTAAGAGCCTTATCGGCCTCAACAGCCGGTTTGATGAATATATGAGGGGTAATAATGAAGCTATGAACAAGGAAGAAATTGCCGGCTTTAATTTATTCGCAGGAAAAGCCAAATGCGCCAGCTGTCATTTTATTCCCCTGTTCAATGGCGTTGTGCCTCCTGCCTTTACCAAAACCGAAAGTGAAGTGCTGGGTGTTCCCTTAACTGCAGATGGTAAAAACATAGACACGGATACGGGCAGATACAAGATCATTAATGTAGCACCTTACCTGTACGCTTTTAAAACCACGACGGTTCGAAATACAGGCAAAACGGGTCCCTATATGCACAATGGCGTTTATAAAACACTGGACGAAGTGATTGATTTCTACGACCGTGGCGGTGGCATTGGTCTTGGATTGCAGGTAGATAACCAAACCCTCTCTGATGAACCGCTCAACTTAACCCCGCAAGAAAAAAATTGTTGATCGCATTTATTCACACGCTTACGGATAAAGCGCCTCAATATTAAAACCATTTCATTTTAAAAATGCCTCTCATCTGCTATACCGGGTAAGAGGCACTTTTTTAAAAGCACTCATTTTCCCATTGCTGATTATCGGCAACCCTATTTCTCCCTATTGAGGATACCCTGCCTTAATTCTCCGGCTTTTCCACTAAATTGCCGCATGCCTATCATTAAAGAAAAACTGGAAAAGCAGTTTAACGAAGTTTACAAAAACCTGAATGCAGAACAAAAAACAGCGGTGGATGCGCTGGAAGGACCGGTAATGGTAATTGCCGGACCAGGCACCGGTAAAACACAGATACTGGCAGCACGTATCGGGAAAATATTGCTGGATTCGGATGCATTACCTGAAAATATTCTTTGTTTAACTTATACCGACGCGGGTGTGGTAGCCATGCGCAAAAGGCTGCAGCAGTTTATAGGCGCCGATGCTTACAAGGTAAACATTTACACTTTCCATGCCTTTTGTAATGATGTAATACAGGATAATCTTTCGCTGTTTGAAAAAACTTCCCTGGACCCCGTTTCTGACCTGGAGAAGGTAGAATATTTTAAGCAGTTAATTGATAAATTTTCTAAAGAACACCCGCTTAAAAGATACCGGGGCGATGTTTACTTTGAAGCCGATCCCTTAAGCAATTTATTTTCCGCTATGAAGCGCGAAGGATGGACACCCGCGTATATCGGAGACCGTATCGACGCCTATATTCAGGAAATGGCAGAAGATGAAGCCTATGTATATAAAACATCCCGCGCAGGAAAATGGCAGAAAGGAGACCGAAAACCGGCTTATTTCGATGAGCTGAAGCGCATGGATAAACTACGTGCCGCCATTGGCGAGTTTGAAAACTACCAGGAGATCATGCGCGCGAACAAGCGATATGATTTTGATGACATGATCAACTGGGTGATCAACGCATTTGAAGAAAACGAAAACCTGCTGCTCGATTACCAGGAAAAATACCAGTATATACTGGTCGATGAATTCAGGATACCAGCGGTACACAAAATAAAATTGTTCAGTTGCTGATCAGTTACTGGCAACAGCCTAACGTTTTTGTTGTAGGTGACGATGACCAGAGTATCTATCGCTTCCAGGGCGCGAATGTGCAGAACATGCTGGACTTTGCAAAACAGTATGAGAATGACATTAAAAAGATCGTACTCACTAACAACTATCGTAGCATTCAGCCTATACTGGATGTTTCCAAAACATTGATCAATCGCAACGAAGAACGGCTTATTAAACAAATACCCGGACTCAGTAAAGAGCTGCTGGCAGCCAACACATCTATCAATCAGTTGCAGCATGCACCTGAAATATGGGAGTATAATACCATGGCCGATGAGATGGCCGGTATTGTTTTTAAAATAGAAGCCCTGATGGGGCAAGGGGTACAACCGGGGCGAATCGCTATCATTTATAAAGAAAATAAATACGGGGAAGAGTTATCCGACTACCTAAGGCAAAAAGCCATTCCCTTTTACAGCAAACGCAGTACAAATCTTTTACAAAGTCCGTTCATCAGGAAGATCATTACCTTATTATATTACCTGGAAGCTGAACATGATATTTCTTTTGGGGGTGATGAGCTGTTATTTGAAATACTGCATTTTGATTTCTATAAAAATCCGCCGCTGGAAATTGCGAAGATTAACGTAGAAGTTAACCAGAAACGATTTAAGGGAGAAAGCACATCACTCAGGCAGCTGCTATCTGAGAAAGCCAATGCACCTGCAAAGGATCTGTTTGATGAAGGTTTGAATGCCAGCTTAAAGCGCAGCTCCATGGTAATAGAGCAATTAATTGCCGATGTTCCTAATCTTACCATTCAGCAATTGATCGACAATATTATTCGCAATGGTGGTGTGCTTACCTATGTTATGAACAGCCCGTTCAAGGTAGAGCTGATGCAATCGCTCTCGGCATTTTACGATTTCATTAAAGAGGAACATCGCCGTAAACCAGCTATGAACCTGGCAAGCCTGGTGCAACTATTGCAGTTAATGGAGCATGAAAAAATTCCGCTGCCATTGGTTAAAACAACCGGGAATGACAAAGGTGTTAACCTGCTTACCTCGCACGGAAGTAAAGGGCTGGAATTCGAATATGTATTCCTGGCAGGCGCTAACGCCTCCTTCTGGGAAAAGAAAAGAAAAATGAACCGGGGCTACAAGCTGCCTGCTACCATCTTCTCTTCCCAATCCGGTTCAAGCGATGAAGAAGAATTACGCCGGGTTTTTATGTAGCGCTTACCCGCGCCGAAAAGTATTTATATATCTCTTATGCCCGGTTGAATGCTGATGGTAAAGAGTTGGAACCATCGATGTTTATCGCCGAGATTATGGAGCAGCATGCTTTAACCGTTCAGAAGCCGCAGATCAGCGCCGAACAAATGATCGAGTTTCAGCACCTCCTTTTCACCGGGCAACAACCGGTTATAGATAGCCTGGAAGATGATTTTATCGATGGATTGCTATCGAGGTTTGTAATGAATGTAACAGCATTAAGCGCCTATCTCAATTGTCCTTTAAGATTTTATTACCAGAATCTATTACGAATACCTTCCGGTAAAAATGAAGCAACGGAATTCGGGAGCGCCATACACTTTGCGCTGGAAAGATTATTCCGCAAGTTGCGGGAAACGGAAAGCTTCCCACCTGTAGAAACCATGATCGATGATTTCAGCTGGTATATGATGCGCCATCGCCAGAACTTCACCCGGGAAGCCTATGCCAGGCGAATGGAACAGGGTTCCATCATCATTCCGGCCTACTACAAAAAGTATGTCAATAGCTGGAATAAAGTGGTGTCGGTGGAAACCAATATTAAAGGTGTAGTGGTAGATGGGGTGCCGCTTAAAGGAAAGCTGGATAAGCTTGAATTTAACGGCAAAGAAGTAAATGTGGTGGATTATAAAACCGGTAATGTAGATAATGCATTGCCGAAACTAAAAGCGCCGGGAGAAAAGAACCCGGATGGCGGCGACTACTGGAGACAGGCAGTATTCTATAAAATTTTGCTGGACAACTATGAACTAAAAGACTGGCGGGTAGTGAGCACCGAGTTTGATTTTATTGAACCCGACAGTAACAATAATTTCCAGAAACTGAAGGTAGTTATTGAACCGACAGATGTGGCTACCGTAAAAGGCCAGATAAAGACGGTATGGGACAAAATACAGGCGAAAGATTTTTACAAAGGTTGCGGCAAGGCCGATTGCCACTGGTGTAATTTTGTAAAAGACAATTATTTATACGTGAAGCTGGACGAAATAACTGAGGAAGAAGAGGAGTAATCAGCGGCGGTACAAAACAAGTGTAACATTTTAAAGCTTTATACGATTAATAGGTATTGGTCGTCAGGATACTGATTAGCCATCATCTATCAAATTAAAAAAATTGTTTTATGAAGAGAACCCTCCTGCTTGCGATCTTTCTTTGTTTTGGAATGGCGCTTATAGCCCAGAAGTCCGATAGAGAATCTCCCTATCGAACCGAGTCATTTAATGTTGCCACTATTAAAACCCTGAAAGTAGAAACCAGCGGGGATCGATACAGGTAAAAGGTGGTGAGCATGAGGGCAAGGTAGAAATGTACGTTACTCCTAATAATTGGGGGGATCGCAAAACAAAATCTGAAATTCAGCAGATACTCAACGAATATTACGATATAGATCTTCGTTCGCAGGCGGGTATTTTAACCGCAACCGCCAAAAGAAAAAATGTAAAATGGTCGAATAAAACCTCACTAAGCATTTCTTTTATTGTTTACAGCAGCAACCAGGTTAATGCCGATATCCGGACCAGTGGAGGCAGCCTGAACGTACAGAATATTGAAGGTGAGGTAACCGGCAGAACCAGCGGAGGCAGTATTACCGTAAAAATCTTTCAAAGAATATAGATCTTACCACTAGTGGAGGCCAGATCACTGCTGACGATTTAGCCGGTACCGTTAAACTCAATACATCAGGAGGTTCCCTGCATTTGTCTAATCTCTCCGGAACAGTAAGCGCCCATACAAGCGGCGGCTCCATCTCAGCCAGGAATGTTAATGGTGACTTCAGCACGGCAACTTCTGGGGGCAGTATTCATCTAAAAGAAATAGATGGTAACCTTAATGCCAGAACCAGCGGCGGCCAAATTACGGCAGATCTTAAAGCTACCCGCGATTTTGTTAAGCTGCATACCTCCGGCGGCAGCATTCACTTGAATATGCCGGAAACAAAAGATGCGCAGCTGGACTTAAAAGGGGATAAGGTGCGCATTTCGGAGCTCCGTAATTTTAGCGGTACTGTTAAAAAGATCGTGTAAAAGGCTCGCTGGGTAAAGGCAATCTTGTTGTAGAAGCCTCTACATCAGGAGGTTCGGTAGATGTGAAAATGTAACCGCTCATTAGCATTCATTCCGGCCCTGCGCAGGATACAAAAATATGATTCAGGCTTTATGCACTTCATGACATGAAGCCTGATTTTTTAAGATAGCTCCTTTGAACCTCCACCCTTTCTGTTCTTTACACCTTTGCTAACCCCAACAATTCCAACCAAACTCACCTCCTCTTTCTTTAATGCCCTTGATCCTTTTCAACCATTGAGTGTTTGCTTTCGGCTTTTTTCCGTGTAAAACCAGCAACAAGCTCCAACTTCTGTATGTTTTCGCGGTTTTCTAATCCAATTCTAACTAAGGGTTAACCGCATTTTAACTTCCAGTAGCACGATCTTACCCACTTTTTAAAATAATTAAAATGTGTGTTGCTTTATTAAAATAATGTTAATATTTTGGTAGAGAGAAAACGTTTTACAGAGAGATATCTGCCACACTTGTAACATTTCAATTTACTAAACACAAAAACCTGCGAATGAAAAAAAAGCAATTTTTTCTGTGCATGTTATGCCTGTTTGCGAGCATGCACGCGGTTTTAGCGCAAACCACGCCCATTACCGGAAAGGTACATGATGGCAAAAGGAAATCCAATTCCCGGCGCTACAGTTATGCAACAAGGAACCAGCCAGGGTGTACCAACCGGCGAAGATGGTTCATTTTCAATGAACGTCACGGGAGCCAAGCCCGTTCTGGAAGTTTCTGCAGTTGGCTTTTCCAGGAAAGTCATTCCTATTGAGAGTAAAACTCAGGTAGATATCCCGCTAGATGCTGACCAGGGCAATATGGAGGAAGTAGTGCTTATTGGTTATCAAAAAGTAACCCGTAAAAAGTCTACTGCATCTATTGCCAGCATTTCCGGTAAGGAAATAGAAAATCTGCCTATGTCGAGTTTTGACCAGTTAATGCAGGGACGCCTCTCCGGGGTAAACGTTCAGAACTTTAGTGGTGACCCCGGAGCAAGAGCAGCCGTAAGCGTTCGGGGTAGTTCATTAGTCAGTTCCCAGTGGGATCAAAACAATGTAATAAGTTCACCCCTGTATGTAGTGGACGGTGTACCACAATCTAATGAGGAATATGTAACACCCGGATCGGGCACAGGCATCAACTACCTGGCCGGCATCAATCCCAATGATATTGAATCGATAGATGTTCTGAAAGATGCATCTGCCGCCGCCATTTACGGATCCAGAGCAGCCAATGGCGTAATACTCATAACTACCAGGAAAGGCAGAAGCGGCGCTCCCAGAGTCACCTTGTCGGGATTCACCGGGTACACCGAACGCCCAAAGCTTCGTGAAGTTACCCTTGGAACCACAGAAAGACAACAGAAGTTGAGAGTACTCCAGGATCAGCTTACCTATGCACAGCAGCAACAGTTGCCCTACCTCTTAACAGACAGTTTAAATCCGGCATTTAACGGTAATACAGACTGGCAAGACCTTTTTACCAATCAGGTTCTATCAATAATGTAGACCTGGGTATTTCAGGTGGAAGTGAAAACGGGTCTACCTACCGCTTTAGTACAGGGTACTATGACGAGCAGGGCATTATTAAGGCTACCGGATTTAAAAGATATTCTGCCAGGCTCAACATGCTGTCCAAAGCAATGAAGGGCAAGCTGGAAATAAATCCTATACTGTTTTTCACCCGTACCACCAGGAGCCGGGGACTAGGCGCTGATCCAAGATTGGAAAATCTGAATATCAACCCGTTTAGTTTAGGCGCAGGCAATATGCCATCTTCTCTTTTTAATTTAAGTGAAGCCAAAAAGGAATCGATACTGGCATCTTATGATGAAAGCCTCGATAAAAACCTTTCCAATGTTTTTAATATGAACCTGAACCTCTCTTATGCTTTTAATGAGCATTTGAAACTCAATTCGCTTAGTTCATATAAATATTCCACATCGAGAAGAAACTATAACCGTACCAGTGCCATGGAAAGTTTCCTGGGTAACTATTCTTATACCTATAGCGACCAGATCGAGGATATGCTTACTTCTAATTATTTATCCTATACCAATAAATGGGGCGAACATAATTTTAGCGGCGTTGTAGGCCAGGATATCCAGTTCAATGTTTTTGAAAACACTTCTGCTTCAGGATCCTTTGGAGCATCTGATAATATAAAAGTGGTGCAGGGTGTTTTACTTAAAAACCTGGGAGCTTATTCTGACTACCAGGCCTATGGATTATTATCTTACTACAGTCGCCTGTCTTATGATTTCAAAGATCGTTACCTGTTCTCGTTTGCGGGAAGATGGGACGGCTCGTCGAGGTTTGGTGCCGGTAATAAATGGGGCTTCTTCCCTTCAGCTTCTGCCGCCTGGATCTTGTCTGAAGAAAAGTTCTTCCAGGATTTTTCTTCGGCCATCAATCTTTTTAAAATAAGAGGTTCGCTGGGCACCTCGGGAAGCCTGCCTTCAAGGAACTACCTGCAATACAATCTTTACACGGTTAACGCAGGAGCTTACCCCGGGAATGAGGGCTCCAGCTCTTACAACGGCGTAACCGCCATTACCCCCAACCTGAGAGATGGTGCAGCACAGTCCAGCCTGTCCTGGGAAAAATCAAAACAATGGAATATTGGGTTGGACTTTGAAGTAGAAAAAGGAAAGTATTCCGGCTCCATTGATGTTTATAATAAAGAAAGCTCTTTACAATTGTTCTCCGTAAACCTGCCGGTAACCACCGGCTACTCCAAAGCTTTAACCAATGCCATTGGTGTTAGAAACGCGGGGGTGGAATTAACGCTGGCTGCAAATCCTTTACCACAAAGCAGCCCGGTTAAATGGTTTAGCCGGCTAAACATCAGCTACAATAAAAATGCGATCATGAACCTGCCTAATGGCAACAGGGATCTTGTAATGGATGGAGATCGTTTTGACAAATCCCATATTCTTTCAGTAGGAAGTCCTATCAATGCTTTCTACCTGTATCGCACATTAGGTGTTTTTGCCACAGAAGATGATATACCTGTAAATCCCTTCACAGGTGCTAAATACAGGAACTCAAACGGGACCTTTACTGCTGGTTCCTTTTACATCCAGGATGTAGACGGCGATTACTTTACCGATGTATTTAACAGCGGGATCAACCCCGACAAAATCCCGATGGGTGACCCGAACCCCAGGATCACAGGAGGCTGGACGAATAATTTTACCTGGAATAATTTCACGGTTGGGCTGTTCTTCAATTTTGTATTTAAACGCGATATCCTGAACCTGTTCCTGGCAGATCAATTCAGCAATTCTACTTCCGGAGACCCGCAAAACAATTTTGCACAATACTCAACACCTAACCTGGATGCGATCAATATCTGGCGACAGCCGGGAGACAATGCCACCTACGCTAAATATGATCTGGGTACTTACCTGTATTACTATACGTCCGCTCAAAGCTTTTTCTTAACCAAAGGTGATTTTGTGAGGCTTAAAAATATTAACCTCCAATACAATATACCCGCACCTATAATAAAAAAATGGGGACTGGGCAGTTTCAAAATATTCGAACACTTGATAACGCAGCCCGTTGGCAGGCTTCAAAACTACTACCCGATGCAGAGAATGTAAACTCTTATGGAGAGTATGCGGGAGATGGATACCCCATTCCTAAAAATACACATTAGGTCTGCAGGTGCTGTTTTAGTACAGGCATTTTCAATCAGATTTTTTAATTCCAAATAATTAAAAAAATGCAATACAATATTAAATACCGATATCTTTTACTCCTGCTAACGCTATGCTGGCTTATCAGCATGAGCTCCTGCAAAAAATATTAGAACAACAGCCGCAAAACTCTACCTATGACGAGGTATTCTGGCAAACTGCCAGGGATTGCGAGTTTGCTATTGCAGGCAACTACTCCTTGCTCAGGGCATCTTTTACAGCCACCTCATCTTACGAAGAAAATGCCTTCCGCTACAATATGTATGGCGACGCGCAAACTACATCGACCAGCTATCTTACTATCAATTACAATGGCGATGGGCTGGAAGGCATACAGGGAGGCGATTTTACATTCCAGTATAATATACAAACATTGGGCGACTGGACCGTTTTTTACAAAACCATTGCCTACAGTAATATCATCCTTAAAAAGATCCCACTGATAGCAGATGATAAACTGGCTAAAGACGTGATTAATGTAGCATCCTTTAAAAACAAAATTATGGGTCAAGCCCTTTTCATAAGGGCCTTAAGCTACTTTCAGCTGGTTAAGGTTTGGGGAGATGTGCCTCTGGTTACCGAAGCGTACGATGATGTTTTGAGCGCACCGCAATTACCACGTTCTCCAAAGGCAGACGTTATGAAACAAATTGAAAACGACTGCCATGCCGCTATCAATATGCTTAACTGGGGTAATGAAGCCATACAGGAAAAAGGGGTGATTGCGAACAGGGGTTCTGTTTATGCACTTTTGGCTCACTTATACCTGTGGCGGGCTACGATGACCAATGTCAACACCGATAATCCCATCATGAGCGACGTTAACAGCGCCGATACCACGCTAAATACATTAATTGCACGTGGCGGCTATTCACTGGTAGATACGGCTAAGTATGGCGACCAGTTTATCAACCCTTCCACTGAAAGCATTTTTGAAGTTGCCATGAGCGAGAATAACCAGGAAGGCGCTTATTATCATATTGGCCTGGGCTTTCTAACAGGAACTTATGTGCAAGGCTATAGCTCTACTCCGAGATTCTGGGTACCCGACCAATACATCGATAACCACTACGGTGTGGAAAGAACCGGGTATGGGGAAGGCTTTGTTTATCTTTCCGGAAACTGGCAGTTCCTTCCTTTAAAAGTAATTGGCACAAGGTATTATACCACCTTAGGTGGCGTGGAGACAGATGTTACCAGTGTTGTCGATGCAGGAATGGGTCCGGGTTACGCTTATGTTGGTGACGACCTGGTACTCGTTGGAGGCAACGGTCCGGACGAGGGAGAAGTAAGGTATCGAAACAATTTTGCCAAATCGGGCACACAGGGAACCAATCTTATTAAATACAGGAATATTATTTACCGCAACCCGGGCAACAGAACCAATGGCTACCTGAGCAATAATATCCCTGTTTTCAGATTAAGTGATATGCGCCTATTGCAAGCCGAAGTGGCCTTATACAAAAATGACCTCAGCACTGCTGCCCAGATCATTAACTTCTTCCGGGACAGGAACCATTCCGGATCGATAAGGGTTAGCGCAACCGATACTAAGTTCGACCTGACCAGGGAGTATATGCTCGAAAGAGGTAAGGAATTATATATGGAGGGGCATGTTTACTTCGACCTCTTACGCACCAGGATGTATACGGAGTTTATTGGCTGGATGAGCACTGCCCGGTTTAGAGGCGAAGGTTTTTACTGGCCCATTTACCCGCTCCTGTTCAACGATAACAAATTCCTTACCCAAACACTATACTGGCGCGGTAAAGTATAATTATCATTCATTCACATAAACTGTAATAATGAAATGAAGCGTAAAAATTTTCGAATAAACTTTATACCCGATGCGGTAAAAATTTTTATGTGGAATTCCATGTGGCCAGAATCAATAAAAAATATACACATGAAAAATAAAATTCTGACAGTCATTATGATCGGCGTTGTTTTCATAGCCGCGTCCTGTAAAAAGACTATGCGGTGGATGGCGGTAAGTCTGACGAAAATGTAAATATGACCACTTATGACTACCTGAAGTCAAAGCCTGTATTTTCGTCGCTGGTACGCCTCATTGACCGTGCCGGCTTGAAAGATGCGGTAAACCAGCAAACCACTTTTTTGCTACCACCAATTATGGAGTGGATGAGTATTTAAAAGCCATGAAGAATATCAGGGCCATAGAACTGGGCGATGAGAACATCACCTACACGCTTGATAGTATTCCTTTATGGCGGCTCGATTCTTTAAAGACCTATATATTCCCGGAGAAATTGGGCAGAACCGTATTGACGACCAAGGGCAATTTCTACCAATCTAATTTCGGAAGCATGACCAATACCCGTATTAAACTGGGTCTTGCCAGAACCTACAATTATGGCGCTTATGTTGATTACGTGGACTACATAACCTATACTAAGGTTATTGGTGGAGATGACAGCGAAGTGCTTGACCCCTCCACTATTCCAACTCCCGAGGTGGATAAAGTAGTATGGGTACAATCGTCCGGCATCATGACAACCAATGGCGTGGTACATGTGTTAGACGGCTTTCACCGGTTATTTTTTAATGCCAACAATGCGAATTAGACGCATTTATTTTCAAATCAAATTTTAAACAGGTAAATAATGAGAAAATATTTAATACCCGCTTTTACCCTGCTTGTTTTTGGCGCTATCAATTGTAAAAAGATTCAACAGGGTTTTTAAGCGAAACGCTCAGATATACATCCCCCGATCTTTACGCACAGCGAGGGCTGGCGCTCGTTCAATCGGCAAAAATATTTGCCGATGGATCGACCCCTCCCATTACCTTCGAACTCCTCAACCTGAGAGACAGCTCGGGGAAACCTTTATCGGAAGCATTTAACACTAAATACGACGTAACCGTTTTTAAACCCGGCATGTCATTTAATGCAGAAACGGATACCACCGTTGCTTTGTTGAATGCTAAAAGAGAAACCGTTTCGGTTCTTCCCATGGATTTTAATACAGCAAGCGGGCAGCTATCGTTTAACAAAGCCGCTTTAAATCTTCCCCTGGGAATTTATAATTTCGATATCAAGGCAACCAATAGCGCCGGCTCAAGACTCTATCCCTCATTTGGAAGAATTCATGTAGTAGACCCTACACAGGAAGATATGTTCCTGATTGAGGATAATGTAGACAATGCATTTGACCTGGCGGGCACTACTTTCGCCAAAAGAAATCCCATACTAAAGTTTACAAGAGTGTCGGCAGACGGTGCAAGAATCATCTTAAAGATTTCAGATAAAAATGGATCACCGTTTAATCCAAGCAAGGGAGAGGTAATTGCAAGAGGCGACCGGCCTACATTTTTGAGCTACGCCAAATTCAACCCGGTTGTATTTACCGACACGGCTTTGGTATGCGACTTCGAAGTGGCTCCTTTTCCTTTAGCCAAATATATTGCAGGCGGCACCGATTGGGGGCACCTGATCTATTATCGTATCCCCGAAAAAATATTGTGTTTGACGGGTCAACTGTCGGGCTTTTGAATGCGAATCTTCGGTTTGCGTTTACTATTAAAATGGAGGGAACATTTATAATAGAGTATCAATTGCCGGATGCAGTAAGGGTGCCGACACCTTAAACTTTGCCTTCTCAATAAAGCCGTCTCAAAAGTATTTGAAGCGGCTTTATTGTTTTGCGTCTTTGTGTAAGCAATTTACCAGAGCTATTTTATTATTAGTTCTTTCCCATACAAATGTGTAAAGGTTCGCATTGGCTTCGATTTAAAAAAATTGGTTTTGAGAGAAAAAGGTACATCATGTATTCAACAATACCAATCTTTATTTTCCATTACTTTTAGTTTTAATCACCTTTTTACCAGCAGCATACCATCCTCCCGTCCAATTAGCCCATCCGCCTGGAGGTGCAGGTCTGTTGGATCCCCGGCCGCCAATAAGTATATTTTCTACGATAGCATTCTGATAGTGTGCTATTGCTGTACTGTTCCAGCTTCCAAAAGGGCTGGATAACCTTGCAACTGCGTCAGATGCATTAAAATCTAAAGGTGTCTGCCAAATAATTCTCATATAAGGGTATCGATAATCTTCAGCCGTAGTGGGGTTTAAAAACATGAAAATAGTTGTAGGTTCTTGTGACACATCACTAGAATTGGACATTATAGGACCAAAAGTTACAAAAGTCATTGGCATTTCACTTAGTAACTTGGAAAATGGCTGACCTATATAGTTGGCTTTTAAAGCTTCGATTTTTTTCAAATGACCAACCGTGTCCTGAACAACGCGGGAGGGTTGAGCATTTATGAAATTAAAAAAGCTTAGACTTATAATAATTAGTATGATATTTTTTTCATGATGAATTTTTTAAAGGTAATAAGAATTTAACAACGTTTAGAGGTCGTGGTCATCGGAGCTCCAGTTGAGTCTCTACAACAATGTGCCCATTGTCCTTCCTTCTGGGGACAATGTTTTGAACAGCAGGCTCAAAATTGCCTGTGTTTTTATTGTATTTGACCATCGTCACACCCGTATTAAGCTTGTTTAATGTTTCAACTTGGGCTGCCTCAAAGGCGAGATTGTGTCTGTTACTGTTGCCTTCATAAGCTTTATAAAATGTGTTAAAGGCCTCACTAAATATACTTTCAGCTTGAGAACCTTTTTTCCAAGATGCTGTACTTTCATCTAAATAAGTACTTTTTGTATTATTATAAAAATTTAATGCGAATGCATTATTGGTTACAGCTAAACCATATATACTGCTATCTGCTGCCATTATAAAGTTCCCTAAATAATTTATTCTTTTGGGATCCCATGCACTATTTATAAAATCGACACCTTTCTTAGCCAAGGTATATATATCGACAGCAGATGGACCAGCAGCTCCAGCTAGAGGATGCGTATGTACAAAACCAACAATATATTCATTTATTTTTGTAGCATACCCTAAAGTAATAGAATTTGTAAATGGTGATTGCTCTACTGGCGAAGTGTAATAGATAGAAGTATATTTAGTATTATCTTGCGAATCGTATGTTCGTTTTTCAATTATATAGAATCCTTGTTCAAAAGCATTAGTATATAAATTATTGAAGTTTTTAATTGAATCATGAATGCCTGCTGTTTGGTAAGTGTTGTTAAGCTTTGCCATTGCAACTGCTGCGCTTGCACATGGATCAGTTGAGGTATTTGTACCTGGTGGGATAGTTCCAGAAGGAGTTCCACCTACTCCTATTGGAGGGAATACTGTGCCAGGTACAGTGCTTGGAGGAAGGTCAGAACAAATTTTTAAATATGTAATTGTCGGACACAGCACTACAACTACCGTGTCACCCATAGAATAATTACAATTTGTATAAGTATAGACAGGGGTATAACTACAGTCATCTCCCTCTACATATCTACTGATCGTTTTTTGATTTGACGTTATTTGGAGAAGTTCATCCTTAGTAATGTCTTTGGAGAGTTTTGGATTTTGGAGCTGCATATCGCTATACCAGGCATTTGACTTAGTTCCGTTTATTAGCATATAACTCTGAAGCACCTCACTATCGTCACTTTCATTGTTAATGGAGACTCCATAAGTTGTAGTTCTTAAGGCTGCTTCATAGTTATTATCGGCATTTTTCTAATAACAAGATTGAAAGAATTTGTTAGAAGGTCAGTGTTACCTCCAATGAAAGGTTGGCCATAAAAGTCATACGGTATATCTATATAATCTCTCCCTCGCCAATTATATTGACTAGACTTTTCCCAATTGAGTTTGCCTGTTAACTTGCCCTTTATCGAGATTGTTTCATTTTTGTAAGCCAAACCGTTTTTTTGAAGCCAGGCTTTAGCTTCAAACTGGTTAATGGGCTCAGACTTAATAAGGCTATCTTGCCTTTTGCAGGAATGAAAAATAGTTATAAGAAATAAAAGAAAAATCGCAATAGCAGTTGTGCCTTTAGTGTTCTTTCTCATAAATTAATTTAAGGCGCAGTGTAAGTACTAACAGGTGTTTCACATTTTTTTCTGACAGTAAATTTGTGCGCGTGTTTTAAAATAAGGTCGTTTAGTTAAAAATAGGCATATTTAATACATTAAACAAATATTTAATTAAATATTTGTTTAATAGTTATTTTGCCAAAAATGTAGCAGGTCTCGAGTTTAGGCTGGAATTTTTTGTATCCCTGAAATTAGGCCGTAAACCAAAAGAGAGCGTGTCAAAGATTCTTGAAGGCTCTGAGAATCGATTATTTGATAACACACTTCATACCTTCCAAAATAAAAAGATTGTCTTCGACTTTTGAACACCTTTTTCATTAAAACATTTAAGCTCATAATCCAATTCGTTTACAATCCATATTTATCTACGAGGTATACTAATGCAGCCATGTTTACAGCGCCCAGTTCCAGCTCTCTTTTATTAACCGATTCAAAAGTATCGGTGCTGGCGTGGTGAATATCAAAGTATCGCTGGGAATCTGGCAAAAAGCCACATAAAGGTGTACCCAGTTGTTCCTTCAATGGTGCAATATCGGTACCACCGCCACCACGGGTAAATTCGCTACAACCATAGGGAGCAATAAGCGGCAACCAGCTTTTTACTTTTTCAAATACCGCATCACTGCTATTAAAGCTGAATGCTCTTGGTGTAAAGCCGCCGGCATCACTTTCTATAGCCAGTACATGTTTTTCATTACGGGCTTTCGCTACTTCGGCATACTGATCTCCGCCTCTTGCTCCATTTTCTTCGTTAGCAAATAATACAAATCTTATGGTATGCCGGGGTTTATAACCCAATGCCTTCAAGGTTCTTAAAACTTCTATAGTTTGGGTAATGCCCGCGCCATCGTCATGCGCGCCCTCACAATTATCCCAGCTATCCAGGTGACCGCCAATAGTGATGTATTGATCCGGGAATTCGGTCCCTTTCAATTCGCCAATAATATTATGGCCTTCCGCATCAGGCAGAAAATGTCCATTGGTTTTTAACGAGATTTTTACCGGCGTATTTTTCCCTAATTCAGCCGCCAGCCAGTCAGCATCACGCAGGCCTACTGCCACTGCCGGAATTTTAGCATACATCGAATCATAGCGCGTGCCGCCCGTATGCGGTATATTATCTACGCTATGGCTCATGCTACGCACTACTACACCTATAGCGCCGTATTTAGCCGCACGGGAAGGTCCCTGCGAACGGTATTTGGCAGCATCCCCATAGGCTTCAAAAGTGCGGATAAAGCGGGGTTAAATTTATAGTTATAAAAAACGATCTTTCCCCTTAGCTGGTCTTTCTTCTCTTCCAGCTCGTCGAAATTATTAATCAATACAACCGGTGCTGTAATAGCTTTAGCGCCTGTTCCTATAGAATTTCCCAGCGCGATCGCATTCAGTGATTTCGTTTTACCCCTTTTAAAACAGCGGAGGCCTCATCTTTGCCGCCCCTCACCCAATGTGGCACCATTACCGGTTGTTTCGTCACCCGATCACTGCCCGACTGCTCCAATAGCTGGTAACCCCAGGCCTCTGCCTTATACATCTGCGGAGATCCGGCCAACCTCGCACCAATGGTCTTGGTTAGTGTGCGCAGGTTATCATAGGCTTTGGCGTTGGTAAGAATTTCATCTGCTATTTTACTAATGAACTGCTCATCTGAATGCTGGCCCAGCAGGTTCATGCTAAAAAATAAAGATGCAGCTACAAACAATTTATGTTTCATGATGTTATGGTATGTGTTTTGAGTAAAGATAAAAAGTCTGGGCCTGATTAAAGGATCAGATTACTTTACCGGAGATTGTCAAAAAGCAGATTGTCGAATATAAAGGGTAAACTATGCCTGGTTTTTCAGCAGCATAGATGATCCCCTGACTTTGCTCATGTTATAAAAATAATATACTGCTGCGATGCAGAAAAGACTAATAAATACAGAAACGGCTATCTTTAACATATGCGAATAGGTATTGTTTGCTATCCAACATTTGGTGGCAGTGGCGTATTAGCCACAGAACTAGGTAAAGCTTTGGCTCAAAAAGGCCACCAGGTACACTTTATTACATATCAGCAACCAGTAAGACTGAGCGCTTTTAATCCCAATATTTATTATCACGAAGTACAGGTACCTACCTACCCGCTTTTTGATTTTCCACCCTATGAAACAGCATTAGCCAGTACCATGGTAAATGTGATCAAGAATTACAACCTTGATCTCCTTCATGTGCACTATGCCATTCCTCATGCTTCGGCGGCCTATATGGCTAAGAAAATTTTGCAGGATGAAGGATATGAAATACCGGTGGTTACCACACTGCACGGTACAGATATAACGCTGGTAGGAAAGGATAAAATGTATTCTCCTGTAGTTGCTTTTTCCATCAATAAAAGCGATGTAATTACGGCTGTATCGCAAAACCTGCGCGAGGAAACCCACAGCACTTTTGATATAAAGAAAGAAATTGAAGTAGTATATAATTTTATCGATGTAAAAAGGTTTAACCGCAAACCGTTCGATGCTTTTAAAAAAGTGCTCGCACCCAACGGGGAAAAAGTCTTATTGCACGCTTCCAATTTCAGACAGGTAAAAAGGGTTCCCGATGTGGTGGAGATCTTTCACGAAGTGCAAAAAGAAATACCGTCCAAATTACTGTTTGTGGGCGATGGACCTGAAAGGCTGCCCGCCGAAGACCTGGGACGCAAGCTGGGGATTTTTGAAAAAATGATCTTTGTAGGCAAGCAGGAACAAATTGAAGATGTATTTGCTATTGCCGATCTGTTTTTACTGCCTTCGGAATATGAAAGCTTTGGACTGGCTGCGCTGGAAGCCATGGCTTCTAAAGTACCGGTTATTTCGAGCAATGCAGGCGGCTTAAAAGAGGTAAATATTGATGGTATAACGGGCTATACGGCAGATGTTGGTGATGTGAAAGTGATGAGCGAGCGGGCTATTGAGATCTTAAAAGATGACGCTACTTTACAGAAATTCCGCCAGGGTGCTTTTGAGCATGCCCAGCAATATAATATGGATGCCATCATTCCGCAATATGAAGCTATTTACAGAAGGTTTTGTAAGGATTGTTAGGAAAGAGCCAGTAGGGATTAGCAAGTGGCTAGAAGGAAAAAACACACCATATTCAACATTCAATTCTCAATAGCAAATAATCGAACTCTCTGAGCCGCCGTCTCTCTGCGCACTCTGCGAGAAATAAAAAAGCTAGTAGGGATTAGGAAGTAGTAAGAAGGAAGAAATACTCAATGTTCAAGTATCAATATATCAAACTCTCTGCGCCTCCGTCTCTCTGCGCACTCTGCGAGAAATAAAAAAGCTAGTAGGGATTAGCAAGTAGTGAGAAGGAAGAAATACTCAATGTTCGAGCATCAATATATCAAACTATCTGTGCCTTCGTCTCTCTGCGCACTCTGCCTGAAACAAAAAAGCTAGTAGGGATTAGTAAGTAGTGAGAAGGAAGAAATACTCAATGTTCAAGCATCAATATATCAAACTATCTGTGCCTCCGTCTCTCTGCGCACTCTGCCTGAAACAAAAAAGCTAGTAGGGATTAGCAAGTAGTGAGAAAGAAGAAATACTCAATGTTCAAGTATCAATATATCAAACTATCTGTGCCTCCGTCTCTCTGCGCACTCTGCGTGAAACAAAAAAGCAAGTAGGGAGTAGCAAGTGGTGAATAGGAAGAAACACTTAATGTTCAACATTCAATTCTCAATAATCAATATTCATTGTGATCTGCGCTGCTACTTCTCCATACAAGCCGGGAAACTCATCTTCCTAAGCGACCGGAAATCCTGCTTAATATTTCGGTAGCAGCATCTATCTCATCTTTTTTATTAGAGATACTTTCGATATTGAATCCAATCGGAATTTGTTTGGATGCAGCGAAGTCTATCAGTTCGTTAGCAATCATTACAGAAGTACGAACAGATGTTTCCAGGATATCTTTTGAATGCTTAAGATCATTGTACAGCCACTTAGGCACTTCAATGCCCAGCCATTTCATAAACTCGAGTGTTTTGATGGAACCACAGGGACTGAGCGTAAAGAAAATAGGTTTCATTTCATAAGTATTCTCCAGCGCATCGTAATAATAGTCAGACAAGAGGTTCTTGGAATCAAACACATTGTAAACACATTGTGAAACAAAAAAGCTACATCCATTTTGTATTTTACTAAAGATCCTCTTATTCTCATCTCCCTTTTTGGAATGTCGCTCAGGTATAGTCACCCCACCCAATAGCAGCTGATTGTGACTTGTCCTTTTCAGATCGTAGGCATCTGTGAGGCTAAAATTGGTTTTATCCACCTGGGCTTTTGATGACGCGCCTACAAAAACAAAATGTTCCAGGTCCTTATTATCCATTAACCAGCTATTAAAACTATCGCTGGTTTGATTGGCGATGCTCTTGTATACAATCACCGGCAGGCCCACTTTACTCAAATAATTTCGATAATAGGTTTCGGGTGCAACTGTATGAATAAAAGGATAAGTACGCTCTTCACTCGTTCTGTCACTTTCATCCTGGATATCGTACAATATAATGCCATCCACATCCAGGTGCTTCATGCGTTCCAGTTGCTTGGTGGCAATCACTTCCAGGCGGTCTTGCTCAGTGGTGATCTTCGGAGGTGTAAAACTATACAACAGTAATCCCGTTTCTGCACTTTCTATTTTTTCGCGTAAGGGCTTCATTCTTTCTTTATAAACAATTTCTATGACTTTTATACGGTCCCTCTTAAGCAAGCTTTTTGCCTAATTCCTGCATATCTACCAATTTGCGGTAAACACCCCTTCAATTTGCATCAGCTCATGATGCTTTCCTCTTTCCACAATTTCGCCCTTATTCAATACAATAATTTCATCCGCATTTCGAACGGTGCTCAACCGGTGCGCAATAACAAGGGAAGTTCTGTTTTGCATCATATTGTTGATGGCATCCTGTACCAACCTTTCGCTTTCTGTATCCAGGGAGGAGGTGGCTTCATCTAAAATAAGAATCGGCGGATTTTTAGCACCGCGCGTGCAATCGTCACCCTTTGCTTTTCACCACCGCTGAGCTTCGCTCCCCTGTCTCCAATATTGGTTTCAAATTTCTCTGGCTTGCCATCAATAAAGCGAAAGGCATTGGCCACTTTGGCAGCGCTTTCTATTTCCTCCTGCGATGCATCGGGATGGGCTAGCGTTATATTATTACCGATCGTATCATTAAACAGGATGGGCTCCTGGCTTACGATCCCTATATGCTCCCGTATGCTCTGAATGCTATACTCTTTAATATTTACGCCATCTACCAATATTTCCCCATCTGTAACATCATGAAAACGAGGCACCAGGTCGGCCAGCGTACTTTTACCGGCGCCACTGCTACCTACCAGGGCAACGGTTTTTCCTTTAGGAATGGTCAGGTTGATATTTTTGAGAATGGGCGTTTCATTGTATGAGAAAGACACGTTTCTAAACTCGATACCCTGGTCAAACGATGCCAGTTGCTGTTTGCCATTATCTTCAACATTAACAGGTGTGTTTAATAACTCCTCTATGCGCTCGACAGCTGCAGAACCTGCCTGTACATTAAAGAAAGAAGTAGACAGGGACTTGGCCGGATTAATCATCATGGCGAAGATGGCAATAAACGCGATCAGGTCGCCTGCCGTTAAAGAATCGCCTGTTAAGATGAGGTTCGCCCCAAAATAAATGATAATACATAAAACGGCAACGCCCAGTAATTCGGTAAGTGGTGAAGCCAGATCTCTTCTGGCCGCCATTTTTTATTAATGCCCAGTAAGGTATTATTTAAGGTAACAAAGCGATTATTCATGATCTTTTCGGCACAAAAGGCTTTAATGATACGAATGCCGGTTAGCGTCTCATCGAGGATCGCCAGCGTATCACCAATTCTTAATGATGCTGCATTGCTTTGTTTTTTAATGTGCGGCTAATCCGCCCGATAATGAAAGCCGTAGCTGGTAAAAGGATCAATAAAAACATGGCAAGGCTGGGGCTAATGGCTACCATCGCCACAAGGTAACTGATCACCGACACCGGGTCTTTGATCATCCCCTCCATAGTATTGATAATCGAACTTTCAACTAAAGCGGCGTCATTCGTCATCCTGCTCATGATATCGCCCTTTCGCTGATCTGAAAAATATCCTACGGGCAGCGACAATACCTTAGCATACATATCATTTTTCAAATGAATGGTAATTGAACTTCTGACAGGTACGGACAAAAGCGAAGAAAGATACAAGAGCAGATTTTTTAGAATATGGAAACAATCACCAAAATACAACATATCAATACCGCCTGCATCTGGTGCCCTTCATTTACCAATCGCACCAGCTCCTTTCCCAGAAAATCTCCCCCGGAAGCTTCTTCAAAATATTTTGCCCGCCAATACCCGGCTCGTTAAAAATGATCGACATAAGCGGAGCCAACATCCCTAAAGAAACGACTGATAAAGATGAGCCTAATATTGTCAAAGAAATATACAGCGCAATTTTGCCCTTATATAAAGCGATATACTTAAATATTCTCCTGAATTTTTTCAATTGATTTCAAATTTTAAAGCCCACAAAGGTAACCATTTACTTATTTCCCAATGATAAACAAACCATAAAGCCTGTTTATGAGTTAGCCATCGGTATCTTTCAGCTAATATCCGGCACTATTCCCACTTCACACATATCCATTAGCCAATCTCCTATCCAATAAAACGTACAGTTTGTCATAAACCTTTAACCGGCAGCATTTTTGTTAACTTTGAGGTGAAATATGTTAGAAAAGAAGAATATCATACAAGACCAACAAACGGCCGTTATTGTAGGCGTTGTACAAAAAGACCAAACAGAGCAGCAGGTTAAAGACTACCTGGATGAGCTGGAGTTCCTGGCGGAAACAGCCGCGCTGTTACACGTAAACGCTTTGTGCAGAAGCTGCAACACCCTGATTCCAGGACTTTTGTGGGAAAAGGTAAGCTGGAAGAAATACGGCAGTACATATCTTTTAATGGCATCGACCTGGTCATCTTTGATGATGAGCTGAGCGGAGCCCAGATCAATAATATCCAGAAAGAACTGAAAATAAAAGTAATCGATCGATCGGATCTGATCCTGGACATTTTTGCGCGTCGTGCCAAAACGGCGCAGGCACGCACCCAGGTAGAGCTGGCCCAATATCAATATATACTACCCAGGCTACGTGGTATGTGGAGTCACCTGGAAAGACAGGGAGCAGGTATTGGCTCACGTGGTCCCGGTGAAACAGAGATAGAAACCGACCGTCGTATTGTTCGCGATAAAATTACCTTACTTCGTAAAAAGCTGGCCGAAATAGATAAACAGGCTTTCACCCAACGCAAAGAGCGTGGAGAGTTTATTCGTGTAGCCCTGGTAGGTTACACCAACGTTGGCAAGAGTACCATCATGAACCTGTTGAGCAAGCGTGATGTATTTGCAGAGAATAAACTGTTCGCTACATTGGACACTACTACCAGCAAGGTTGTTTTTGAAACCACTCCGTTCCTGTTAAGTGATACCGTAGGGTTTATAAGAAAATTACCTCACCACCTGGTAGAAAGCTTTAAAAGCACGCTGGATGAAGTGCGCGAGGCAGATATTTTAATGCATGTGGTTGATATTTCCCACACAAACTATGAAGATCAACTGGCTGTAGTGAATAAGACCTTGCAGGAATTAAAGGCTTTCGATAAGCCAACGGTTACCATTTTTAATAAGATGGACCTGTACGAAACGCAAACTTTTGACGAATGGCTGGGAGACGAAACCAAGGAAGAAATATTGCGGGATCTTTATGACCGCTGGAGCAATGAATTGCAGGGAAATGTAGTATTTGTTTCTGCAACGGAAAGACGTAATGTAGAAGGCCTGCGCGAAACTATTCTGAATAAGGTGAAGGAGCTATATGCGATACGTTATCCCTATAAGACGATGTTTTATTAGAAAATAGGGTATAGCGAGTGGCGAGTAGGGATTAAGAAAAAGAATAGTCAGTGATGAGTAAACAGTGTTTTATCAACTCCCAGCAGTGTAGTGATAAAAGAGATTCAGCATTCGATTTTCAATATATCAATACTCATTAATTCCCCTGCGACTCTGCTTCTTTGCGCGCTGCCTGCCCGAAAGAACTTTGTTCAGGCGGGTGTGAAATAAAAAGTAAATTGGAAATAGTGAATGGGGTGTGGCAAGAATGAATAATCAGTAATGAGTTGTTAGTTTAGACGCCTCTGTTTTTTTGATACAAATATTCAATACTCAATTTTCAATAAGCAAATGCTCAGTGCCTCCGTTTCTCTGTGAGCGCTGTGAGAAACCTAAAGAGCCATCTCGTGTTGAGAACACAGTTTGGGCTTTTCCTTAAGATGAATAAAGAATATACCTGGCATTTATTTGCACTGCATTTAAACGAAATACCTTTCAATCATGAAAACCTGGCTGAGATTAAAGTAGCCGGGAAAAAGATCTGCATCGCCCGCGTGGCTGACAAAGCTTTTGCTTGTGCCGCTCAGTGCCCGCATGCAGCAGTGCCTTTAGTGGGTGGCTATGTTAATGTGCAGCAACAGATCGTATGTCCTTTACACAGATACAAGTTCAGCCTGGAGAATGGCAGGAATGTCTCAGGTGAAGGATATTTTTTAAAAACCTATCCAATAGAAGAGAGGGAGGAAGGTTGGTTTATTGGCCTGCCTTCTTAGCTGGTACCCCATGTTGTACCAGTAGAGCTTTAGCTATGGTGCTCTTTGCTATAAGAAGGTACCAGCATACTACTTTTCTGCCTCCTGTTAATACGAAAGCGCTTTAACTTTAATATCCAAACCTTATAAGAATCATATAAGATCACCACCAGTAAGAACGCCGCGATGATAAAGAACATCTTAAACTGTAAGGTTTCATAGAACAAAGCGAACAGCACTCCACCTACAACGTACGATATAAAAATGGAGAAGATCAAAGTCGCTTTATCTCTCAGCTCTCTTTTATTCCTGAATTTTTTATTGGTGAACATGGAGGCCAATACCCCCAGATCAGTGGTTGCACCGGTGAGGTGCGTAGTTTTTACCGCAAAATTGGAAATGCTGGCAGTAAGCCCGTTCTGTAAACCCATAGCAAATAAAAGCAGGGATAACAACAACTCCGACTCATGTAATGAGCCTTTGTACCAGTAAGTACCATAAATGCCTACTGCTAAAATACAAGCCAGCTCCAGCAACAAAGGAAGCGCATGCGCGAGGTATTTATTCTTTTCAGATAGGTTGATCACCAGGAAATTGGATACAAAGCTACCAAAGAAGAAGAGGAATATCCAAGAACCTACCAAAGCGATCTGGTAGATATTACCGCTTACCAGCTCCGAAGCAAAAATGGCAAAATACCCGGTAACATTAGACGAGAAGGACAGGAATAATAATAGTGAAGCCACGTTTACCATACCGGCAACAAGGGCAGTTAATATACCCAACCTCACGTTGTCCCCCAGTGTTCTGCTATTACTATATTTACGTAACATAATTTTTTAAATTTTCACACAACTAACCTTTGCAATCCCCCGAATGTTCGCGTCTGTATCAAAGTTTAACTCGAGGTTACCTTTCGTAAGCCTGGCTATATTATACCGCTCTACCCTGTTATTATCATAAGTGATCATCAGAATATTGCCACGTCCTTTAATTTTCCAACTGGCTTGTTTTTTCTTATTATGACTGCTTAAAATAAGGCTGCCATCCGGATTAAACAGCTTTCTGCATTAATAATTCCAAGGTCTGTGGTAGACATTTCTTTCACTTCTTGTGGAGCAGACGTTATAGCCCTGTCTATATGCGCGCTATGATATACCCTGTCGTACTCCCAATGCACTTCTTTCCAGGCGCCCAGGATAACTGTTTCAGGATCGTGATATGCTTTAATAGTGAACGATAAACAGGCGAGTACCGCAAAAACTGCTGTTATTATAATAAATGTTTTCTTCATTGTTTTCCTTTTTTTAGGGTCCAGTACTTTCCATTATTTTACCCTTTTTTACCTGAGGCAAAGCTACCACGGAGGTATTAGAACCATATAAAGCTCAAATTAGAATTCAATTAGAAAAAGAGACGACCATATTAAAACCACATTAAAAACCGCATATATAACCAGCTGATTGTCATTTTTTTCTTAAAGAATTCTTAATGATGCAACCATTTAAAATGGTGTTAATTGCAGGCGGTCCTTTTTGAAAAATATTCTGGTTAAAGCCTCCCAACCTTATTTTCCTTAATTACCTTATATATTTTATTACACTTTTTTGGTAGAAGGATAACTCCCTTAAAATTTTTCATCCATTGCTTGTGTAATTAATGGACAAAAAATTTGATGTACGTTTGTTACCTAAACACAACTTTTATTTAGTGCCATTTAAATTACATACCCCGTTTCAACCCGCCGGTGATCAGCCCACCGCTATCGCGCAATTGACTGAAGGCGTTTTTGATGGAGAAAAATACCAGACCCTGCTAGGTGTAACGGGTAGTGGTAAAACATATACCATGGCCAATGTGATACAAAACACGCAGCGGCCCACACTGATCATCACCCATAATAAAACCCTGGTAGCTCAGCTCTATGGTGAATTCCGCCAGTTCTTTCCCGAAAATGCGGTGGAGTATTTTGTGTCGTACTATGACTATTATCAGCCCGAAGCTTATTTACCGGTAAGTGATACTTATATCGAAAAAGACCTGGCGATCAACGAAGAACTGGATAAATTAAGACTGCGTACGATTACCAGTTTGCTGAGCGGGAGGAGAGATATCATCGTGGTGGCTTCTGTGAGCTGTATCTATGGCGCAGGTAACCCTGCTGACTATGAAAACAGTATTATCCGAATTGAACGTGGACAAACCATTTCGCGGCAGGCGTTTTTACATGGTCTGGTCAATTCATTATATACCCGTACGACTATTGAGTTTACCAGGGGTACTTTTAGAGTAAAAGGCGATACCGTAGATATCAATCTTCCTTATGTCGATCATGGTTACCGGGTAACTTTTTTCGGAGATGAAATTGAAGAGATTGAGACCATTGAAGTAACAACGAATAAACGAATTTCGACCATAGGTAATGCTGCAATTTTCCCCGCCAACCTTTATGTAGCTCCCAAAGATATGATACAGCAGGTGATCTACGAGATACAGGATGAAATGACGGCACAGGTAGAATATTTTTCCAGCACAGGCAAGCTGATAGAGGCCCAGCGTATTAAGGAACGGGTAGAGTATGATATTGAAATGATCAAAGAACTGGGCTATTGTAACGGTATTGAAAACTATTCCCGCTTCTTTGACCGGAGAAGTCCTGGCACGCGCCCCTTCTGCCTGCTCGATTATTTCCCGAAGGATTACCTGATGATCGTGGATGAAAGTCACCAGACCATGCCACAGATCAGTGGTATGTATGGCGGCGACCGGAGCCGGAAACTGATTTTGGTTGATTATGGATTCCGCATACCATCGGCCCTGGATAACCGCCCGCTGAATTTCCACGAATTTGAAAGCCTGCAAAACCAGGTTATTTATGTATCGGCAACCCCGATACTTACGAGCTGGAGAAAACAGGCGGTGTGATTGCTGAGCAGGTAGTACGGCCTACAGGCCTCCTGGATCCTCCGATCGAGGTGAGGCCCAGTATTAACCAGATTGATGACCTCCTGGATGAGATTGATAAAACGGTGAAAAAGGCGACCGGGTACTGGTAACTACACTAACCAAGCGCATGGCTGAAGAAATGGATAAATACCTGCATCGTATTCATATCAAGTCCAAGTATATCCACAGCGAAGTAGATACTTTAGAGCGTGTGGAAATATTGCGGCAGCTACGCCTGGGCGAAATTGATGTATTGGTAGGTGTAAATCTTTTAAGAGAAGGACTGGATTTACCGGAGGTGAGCCTGGTTGCCATTCTGGATGCGGATAAGGAAGGTTTTTACGTAATGAAGTCTTTAACGCAGACCGCGGGACGTGCGGCAAGAAATGTAGATGGCAAAGTGATTTTCTATGCTGATACCATGACGGGCAGTATGCAGCGCACCATTGATGAAACCAATCGTCGCCGGGAGAAACAGATCGCTTATAATATTGAACACAATATTACACCACGTACAGTAGTTAAGTCGAAGGAAGATGTATTTAAACAAACCAGCGTTTTAGATATCAAAGGGTTTGACGAAAAAGAACCATTGGCTATCGGTTTTGATGAAGACCTGGTAACAGTGGCTGCAGAAGATGAAGTAGTGTATAAGACCATCCCCCAGATGGAAAAAGCAATCTCCAAAACGAAAAAGACATGGAGAAAGCGGCGCGTGATCTCGATTTTATGGAAGCGGCGAAATTAAGAGACGAAATGTTCAGGTTACAAAAAGAGTTGGAGGGGATGAAGTAATACTGAAATGCCTGCCCGAATGCGAAGCAGGCGGGTTCAGGTTACAAAAAGAGTTGGAGGGAATAAAATAGTAAATGACGAAGTACAGTGTAATTGACCAGACATGAAAAAGACTTAAAAAAGTATTAATCCCCTTCCTTCTCACTTCATTTTTATTAGGTTTTTTATTCCTATACAGAGAAAATATCGATTTTACACAAAAGATAAATGACAACAAACTAACCAACTATTTTTCCATAGTAGGCTCTTTAGCTACTGTCCTCGCCATTTATTATGCTTATAAGCAAATATTCGTAAGCAATGAACCCATATTGTACCCTATGCCCTTAAATCTTAGAATAGAAGAAATAGATGAAAAGGTTGACGGGTTTCAAAGACCGGACGGAGAGCCATTTGCAAAATACAAAGTCGGTTTAATTATCGATGACAAAGTTAAATACCATCCATTCCCCGCTGGAACGATTAAAAATATTGGAAACGGCATTGCTAAACATGTTACCGTGCAATGGAACTACAATAAGGACAAAGTGGCAAATTATATAGGTAGTAGATACATTTACTTTAAGGACGATATGGTAGGCCCATATCCTACACATAGTTATGTAAAGCCAGAAGAAGTAGCCAATATAAATCTTCCAATTCTTATGTGGGGAGTCTATGCAAAACTATTTGCTACAAAAGATTTACAATTTCTTCTAGGTGAAGGAGATCCCGAGTTAAAATTATTTATAGAATACCTGGATCGCTTTAATAACATTCATAGAAAGAAGTTCACTGCTACTATAAGTCCATTACCAATGGATAATATTGTTAGGGTAACATTCAATGAAACTAAGAAATAAGATTTGACCTATGACCACCTTCCTATCAGCCGAATGGCGTAAACTGGCAATGGCCAACTACGCTATAGATCCGGCTATTTTGCAACCTTTTATTCCTTATAAAACTGAGCTGGATACCTGGAACGGCGTCTGCTATGTAAGCCTGGTGGGATTTATGTTTCAACAAACTAAATTACTGGGAATTAAAATACCGGGCCACGTAAGTTTTGAGGAAGTGAACCTGCGTTTTTATGTGAGATATAAAGATGGAAGTGAGTGGAAACGTGGTGTAGTGTTTATTAAAGAGATTGTCCCTAAAACGATGATTGCCTGGGTGGCCAATAATGTATATGGCGAAAATTATGAGGCTTTGCCCATGCGCCACGAATGGCAGATCGGGAAAGAACAGCAAACAATCACTTATGGCTGGAAAAAACAGCAATGGCACGAGATGGTCATTAACGCAAGTGCGGTTCCCAAGATATTGCTGCAGGAAGCGAAGCAGAATTTATTACTGAGCATTACTGGGGATATACTCAGAGAGGACGATCAAAAACCGGCGAGTACGAAGTACAACATCCACGCTGGCAAACCTACCAGGTAACAGACTACAGCATCAACGTTGACTTTGAATTATCATATGGTCCTGTATTTTCGTTTCTGAATAATATGCAGCCAAGGTCCGTTCTGTTGGCTGAAGGTTCAGCAATAAAAGTATTGAAAGGGAGTACTATCCATTAGATATAGAGATAAGCTGCCGGATATATCAATAAGACTTACAATTACTTTACAATTCTTTTATACTTTGGTCCACCCAAACCATGGCTCAGACTCAGCGTATCATTGCTTAATAAAATATAATACATGGTGGGTTCACCAGTCCCCCAATCATTGCAGATCTTTTATTGAGCATTCGCCTTGGGCTTGAGGTGTAATAGGTGGTATCCAATACCCTAAACCTTCCGGAATCAATCATTCTTGATCGCTCGCTTGCTATATAAGAATTGTCATTTCGAAAAATAATCAAGCTTTCTTTAGACGGATCCGCCTCAAAAAGTAGGGGGAATGATCTACCGCACTACCTATATATCGCCATGAGCCGAGCAGTAAAGAATCTAATTTTCCGGGAACAGTGACACCATCAGTATTCGCAATTTCTTTTTCTCCTCTTCTTTTTCTTCCGTTTTAGCAATGGGTTTTCTTCTTGCTTCGAACAGGAAAGAATGCTAAGACAACTCACCAGAATTAAGGCAGCTATGTTTTTCATAAGATACATATTTTAAAAAGTAAAATTACATAAAAATCAAATTTTTTATATAACAGACGCATTATTATGTGCCTTGCAGCAGGTTTTACTTAGTAATGCTACAAGCTTTGCTTTACAATTACTTTACTTGCGAAATCGCGTGTCCGTATGCTATGTCTGGAAATACGCTCGTGTTATTGCTCCGCAAAAAATCATTATCTTCGCCTTACTCATGGGGTGCCTTAATATTACGGGCTGAGATTATACCCAATAACCTGATCCGGGTAATGCCGGCGTAGGGAATAGATTTTACCTTTTCTATTACACTTCCGTGGGTTGATTAATATGTATCGTTATGAACCTAAGTGAGTGGTTTCACCTTTTTTGGAACAGTTAAAAGCCGTGCCTGCGCTTGAATGGCTGGGTGTAAGTTTTGGTGTATCGGAGGTACTGCTGGCTCGTGCCAATAAAATATGGCTCTACCCCTGCGGTATCGTCTCTGTTATTATATCAACTTATATCTTTTTTCATTCAGGATTATATGCCGAAAGTGCGCTGAATATGTATTACCTGGTGATGAGTATTTATGGCTGGTGGTGGTGGCAAAAACGAAAGGATCATGCAGCGCCTCCCGTTACCCGTGCAACAAAAACTGAATGGTTGAAAACAATCGGCATCGTTGTAAGTGCTTTTGTTATCCTGTATACCGTATTGACGCAATTTACAGATTCGACCGTACCCGTATATGACTCCTGGGTAAGCGCTACCGCCTGGGCCGGTATGTGGCTGCTGGCAAAGAGAAAAATCGAAAACTGGATCCTGTTGAACATCAGTAATGCATTTGCAGTGCCGCTATTATTTTACAAAGGATTGCCACTTTACGCCCTCTTAACCCTGTTCCTTTTCATCATTGCCGTATTGGGTTATATCGACTGGAACAAAACCATTAAAAAGAATGAACAAAAAACAGCCTTTAGCTTTGAGTAAGGATCAGCTTGAATTACTTAGAAGATTATGTAAACAAGCCGAACAGAAGAGCACATTACCGAACGCTCTTCTAAAGATCGTCTACCAAGAAAAATGGTTCAAGCTTTTTCTGCCCAAAGCATATGAAGGATTGGGATTAAGCTTACCTGAAGCTCTAGGTTACGAGGAAGACCTGGCTTACATAGATGGAAGCCTTGGCTGGACCGTCACCCTATGTGCAGGTGCGAATCTTTTTGCAGGCTATATTCATAGCCGGAAAGCCGCATCCATTTTTTCATCTCCTAAAGTATGCTTTGGCGGCAGTGGCGCGGTGAGCGGAGTAGCCCAAAAGACAAAAGACGGATACCTTGTGAACGGCTTCTGGCGCTATGCTACCGGTGCTCCGCATCTTACTCATTTTACAGCGAACTGCACCATTGAAGAAAACGGCAGCCCTGTTTTAAAGGATGACGGAAGCCCGGAAATCCGCTCATTCTTTTTCAATAAAAGAGATGTCACCATTCATGAAGATTGGGATACGATGGGGCTGATTGCGACCGCGGGTCATAGCTTTAGCGTAAAAGACCTTAAAGTACCATTTGACCAGAGCTTTCTTATAGATGCAGCTCATGCAAGTCTGAGTGACCCTATCTACCAATACCCTTTTATGCCATTGGCTGAATCTACTATCGCCGTTAATACCCTGGGAATGACCCGTCATTTTACAGAACTGGCACAGGATATTGTTGCCAACAGGCAATCAAAAATTGGTGCTACCGCTTATGAATCAGCGATTGAAAGGATCGGTGCCGAGCAACAAAAAATAAACCAGTTGTCAGCACAGCTATACCAATTAGTGCAGACATCCTGGGAAGAGCTTCTTTCCAAGGGACAGCCTTCTAAGAAGAGCATTAAAAAGATCGCAGATACAAGTCGCCTGTTAGTGAACACCTGCAGAACGGCGGTTACAACTCTTTACCCCTATTGCGGGTTGGCAGCCACCAGTTCCGCGTCAGAGATCAATAGAATATTCAGGGACATTTTTACAGCCAGTCAGCATGGGTTGCTTGCGTTCCAACGTTAAAAGCTTTTGGCCAGTTTCTTGATATCGCCGGCAATACGGCTGATAAACAGGAATTGGTCTACGACAGGTTTAAATTCTACCAGTACTTTCCTGGTTTCTGTTTCAACAAGGCCCTGTTGTAGTTCCAGTCTTCTTTTAGACACCAGTTCATCTAGTTCCTCCTTCAGCTCTATAGGAGCATGATGCTGAGCTTCGGCCACTTCTTTATGCTCTATCAGCAATAAGGCTTCATTGAGCTCGGCCGTTATATCATCCTTGATCGCATGGAAATCCTCATCACCGTACTTGTTGGTAAACCCTCTTACAAAACCTGCCAGCGAAACAATATGAGAGTTTAAGGTATAGATCAGTACCACCATCTGGTGGATCTTCTTCAGGTCACCCTGTTTGCTTTTTGGCTCGTTCATCATACGGGTAAAACCACCAGATAAATTGGCCTGTTCAATAAACGCTTCCTTTCTACTTAGCTTATACTCCAGGTCGTTCAATGCCCCGGTGGCGAAAGTAGTAGCCACTGTTTCAAAATACTTTTTAGACGTTTTCAACGCATTCGTTATATAAGTATTTAACTGGGTTTTTTCCCAGGAAGGAACCAATACATAAGCTGCAATAAAAGCGATGATCGAACCCACTGTCGTATCAATCAACCTGCTTTTAAATATCTCATAAAAGTTATGACTGTTCAGCAGGTAAAAAAGATCATGATAAACGCTGTCATGAAAATAACACTCACCAGGTATTTGGTGCGCATAAAACTATAAGTGATAATCATCAAAAAGATCATCGCTGCAAACTTGCCATTTTGCGTGGGGATCAGGTATAATAGGGCCAGTCCGCCCAGCGCACCTACAAAAGTACCTATCAGCCTTTGGTAATTCCTTTGCCTTGTAACACTGTAAGTAGGCTTTAATATTACAATGATCGTGAGCAACACCCAGTAACTATATTGTAACTCCAGCAAATTAGCTACGCCATAACCCAATATGCAGGCTAACGTTACACGAACGGCGTGTCTGAAGCTATTGGACTTTAACGAAAAGTTTTCTTTCAATATTTCAATATCCAGATCCGTTTTAGTTACAAAATGCTCGTAGTTGCCGGAGAGTTTATACTCCTTTATCTTTTTTCGGTCATAGCGGGTATAGTGGTGTAAGGTATAAATACGCAGCGTGATTTCTTCCACCGACTGTAACAGCTTTCGCATATTCACCAAAGCGTCAAATGTTTCCGGAGTGCGGTATTTATTGGCAAATGCTTCATACTCGTTTTGCAATAGTCTCAGCTCATTATTAAGCTTGCGGGTAGCCCGAGGCGGGCGCCCACTTTGAACGGCCAGGCCAATCTGGTGCAGCTCGTCTACGATTACATAGATCATCCGCTGAAAAGCGCTTAAAATACCACTGTCATCAAAACGCTTGTGCATGGCATCATAGTTATAAAAAGTAGCGGATGACTTTTCAAAAAGGTCAATGGACTCGGTAAAGATAATCAGCAATGTGCGCCCTGTTACAGTAGATTCTTTAACAATATTACGGCTCTTAAAAAGCATTTCACGCAACAGGGTTTGTTTGTCCTGTATCTGTTGCTGCTCTTCCATCAGCATTTTATAGATCTTGTCGTAATCAGCATTCTTATCGTAAAAAAGCGCCCGGGTACCAAAATAGTCGCCAATGGCAATGATATTATCGCCCAATGCCTGCTGGATGATCTTGTAAGGTCTAACCCCGAATAAAGCCAGGCTAAGCATGGTATACCAAAGGCCTCCGGCTACCAGGAAAAGCCCGTGAACAAGCACTTCTGCTCCTTCAGCTCGCATATCCAGCGTCAATATCATGATCAGTATGCCCGCAAAACCAATAGCGTTAACGCGTGCGCCGTAAGCGCCAATAAAACTCAGCGAAAAACAAAATACAGTAAGTCCTATGCCCAATAGCAGCGGGTGGTGATTGATATAGCCCGTTATGACTGAAGAAAGAAAAATAAGCGCCACGGTGGCCAGCATGCCATTACGTCTTTGGTGGATAGGGCCGGGAATATCAGAAGCGCTGACAGCCATGGCTCCCAAAGACAGGATCAGCCCTATTTCAAGTTTGCCAAAATAGCTGAATACGATGGCCGGCAACGTAATCCCTATCGTGATTCGTATGGCTTCATTAAAATAGTAACTACTTACAAATTGTTTATATTCCTTTATATAATCCACAACACAAAATTACCGGGTAGTTTAGAAAGGCTGATTCATCATCTGTTGTTTTTTAAACGGGCACCAATACCAGGTTCTTCGGGCACTTCGATCACTCCATTTTCCTTATAAATAATGCCTCCTTCAACGGGGTCCTCACTAAACATCAGGGCGGTGTCAAAATCAAAGTAGATGATCTGATCGCTTGATAAAGCCAGGTGTGCAAAAGCGGTCATGCCGATCCTTGATTCGAGAAAAGCGCCGATCTGGATCTTTATATTACGAGCTTCAGCCAGCTTTATCATTTTTAAGGCTTTAAAAATGCCACCGCTTTTACCGAGCTTAATATTGATCAGATCGCAGGCTTCCAGGTCGATCAATCTTTGCACATCGTTGTGATCGCCGCAGGTTTCATCGCTCATAATGCGAACCGGGCTCTGCCTGCGTATTTCGGGTAATTGCATGAAAGCCCACCGCGGTAAGGGTTCTTCACAGTGCTGTAGCTTAAATGGCTCCAATGCCTTTAATGTAGCAATAGCCTCTTCAAAACCCCAGCCCTGGTTGGCATCTACTCTTAAAGGAATTTCATACCCCACAGCTTCCCGTATAGCCCTGATCCGTTCTACATCATTTGCGCCCCCTTCCCGATCTTTACCTTTATAACCGGGAATCCGCTTTCTTTATTTTTAACGCATCTGCCGCCATTTTTGTTGGCTCTCCAACACTTACTGTATAATCCGTTTCAATTGTTTTATTTTTCGATCCACCCAGGTATTGATAGAGTGGTTGGCCGGCCAGCTGGGCTGCAATATCGTACAGGGCCATATCAAAAGCACTTTTGATGCTATTGTTTCCGTATATCACACTATCCAGCTCATTAATGCGCGCTTCGATCTGCAGGGCATCTTTCCCCAACCATATTTTTTCAAAATATTTCGCAACTACCAGGGCAGTATCAGCACTCTCCCCGTTAATACTCATAAACGGGCTACACTCTCCCCAGCCGGTAATACCCGCTTCGGTATGCACCACTACCACCACATTGTCGGCGCTGTAAATAGGTCCCAGTGAAATGATAAAAGGTTCTTTTAAAGGAACAGATAGTTTGTGCAGTTCTATTTTCGTGATCAGTGCTTTATCCATAGGCTAAACTTACAGGAAATTTTTTATTCGGAACAACAGACTCACTAAAACGCAGATATCACCAGCTTTTTTACAGCAGAGAAACAAGCACGCAAAGATTACGTGGAGGTATCCTTAATTCAAATGAAGTACTGATCCGTCTCTGCGTAAACTCTGTTTCTCTTTCCTCAACGGTTAACCTGCGCTCAAAACACAGATGCTATAAAATAAAAAGACAGGCCGAAGCCTGTCCTTTCTCCAAAGGGTACGAAAAATTAAACTATTTAACAAGTTTCAATTCTTTAATAATATTAGAAGCGCCTCCCAATTTATCGATACACCATAATACATAGCGGATATCAACATTAATGGTGCGGTTCAGGTCTTTATCAAAAGCCAGCTTATGGCTCAAAGCTTCATAGTTACCATCAAAAGCCAAACCAATCAGTTCTCCGTTGGCATTGATCACCGGTGAGCCGGAATTACCACCCGTGATGTCGTTGGAAGAAATAAAACCGATCACCAGGTCTTTTCTAACCGGGTCAGCATATTGACCAAAGTCTTTCTTCTTAATCAACTCAATCTGCTTTGCAGGAAGGTCAAATTCATAATCACCCGCCACGTATTTCTCCAGCAATCCTTTTGAAGTTGTTACATAATCATAAGAAACGGCATCCTTAGGCTGGTAAGGTTTTACCTGGCCATAGCTTACACGCATCGTAAAAGTCGCATCAGGATACATCATTTTAGCTTTAGCAGCATCCATCTCTAATACTCCTTTCAGGTATATCCTTCCGTAGTCATTATTTTTTACAGTGAATTGCTGGTAAGCCGGGTCAAATTTTGCGCGGTAATTGTCAATAAATGCGGCAGCATGTTTAACTGCGGGATCATTACTAATTTGCTCTGCGTTCGCTCCGTTTACTAATGCTGTCCATTTTGCATCATCGAATGCTGCTGTGTTTTTAAATACATCTGCTGCATATTTTTTGTAGGTAGCCATGTCATCCAAAGGACCATACTTCTGCTGCAAAGCTTCAAAAAAGCCCTTGGGTTGCTGGTCTTTTTCTACATTCTCAAAAACATTTGGTAGAGGCGGCAAGTATGTTCTCGTCAGATGGCCGGTCTTCTGCCTCCAGGAACGCGGCTCTTCGTGTATTAAGCTGTTTTTTCGCTTCTTCAGTACCGGCATTTTTCGCAGTGACGGCCATTCTTACACTGGCAGCAAAAGCCGCCAACGGCGAACCTAGAATACCCTCGTTTAAATACACTCTTTCTTCCGCGTAAGGCTTCCAGTCTTCATAAGCCTTGCCCCAGTCTGCAAAAAGAGTCTGGTATTCTGTTTTGCCCTTTGCCCAGGTATTAAACTTCTCTTCTGCTGCTTTTTTCTGGCCGTAAATATCATATTTAAGCAACTGCTTAGTCTCACCGTCAAAAAACTTCCAGTAATTGGCAATACCTGCGTAGCTGGATGCCAGCTTCAATTTGGTAGCCGGATCTTTTTCATTTCTTCAAACATATACTTCAAACGCATGTCGCGCAGCTTCACCAATGTAGGATTGTTTACATCTGTAGCCAGCTTAATTCCATAAGAAGACTCATAACGGTTGGTGCCACCAGGGTAACCCCAGATCATCGCAAAGTCATTTTCTTTTACGCCTTTCAAAGAAACCGGTAAAAACCATTTGGGTTTTAAAGGCACATTGGCTGCATCATAGGTTGCGGGCTTGTTATCTTTATTTGCGTATACACGAAAAATAGAATAATCTCCTGTGTGACGGGGCCACTCCCAGTTATCGGTATCACCACCGAACTTACCTACACTCTCCGGAGGCGTACCAACCAGGCGAATGTCTTTATATATTTCATATACAAAAGCCAGGTATTGATTGCCCTTAAACATGGGACTAACACGGCAATCGATACTTTTATCAGCATCACTGAATCGTTTATTGATGGCTGCAATCACTTCCATTTGTTTGTTAGCACGTTCAGCACCCGATAATTTCCCCAGTGCATCAGTCACTTCCTTGGTTACGTCTTCTATGCGTACTAAAAACTGAACCGTCAACGCTGTTTTAATTTCTTCAGCTTTGTTTTTGGCATAAAAACCATCCCTCAGATAGTTATGATCAACAGTACTTGCTCCGGCAATAGCGCCATAGCCACAATGGTGGTTGGTAAAGATCAATCCTTCCGCACTTACTATTTCTCCCGTGCAGCCTCCGCCAAAAATGATGATCGCATCTTTCAGAGAGCTTTTATTAACACTATATAATTGCTCCTTTGTCAGCTTCAGACCTTTTTTCACCATATCCGCATAAACCTGCTGCCCTAATAAATGAGGCAGCCACATACCTTCATCTGCAAAGGATTTAAAAACCGTTGCCACCAGCAACAGCATCACCACAAGAGATCTTTTAATCATGATCATATAATTTGAATTGAAAACACATGTACTTTTTGAAAAGCGCACCAAACTTACAAAGAAAACAAAATGATTGCCTCTTGCCTAACCGCTCATCAAATAAGCCCTTTTGAATACAATACCGCAATTATGGCCATTTGCCTCATTTATTTCAGCTAAAATGACTTATTTTTATAGAGCTACCAACCCTTTACCGTATGAATAAGAAAATTTTTAATTTTTTGTCGATGGCCTCAATAATAAGCCTGGCGTTTTATTCGTGTAGTAAGAAAGATGTGATTGATGATAAACCGTTGCCGTGTACCACCAATATTGCGCCCGCTAACACCAGTAGTGTGAGCACTACCAGTGTAACTCTTAGCTGGACCGCCGTTACCGGCATAGCATCTTACGATCTATATATAGGCTCTTCGCCAACCAGCTTAAGCCTGGCAGTACCTGGCATTTCAGGAAATTCCTACAATTATACCCTGCCATCAACCGCTAACGCCACTTATTATTGGTATGTAGTTCCGAAAGGAAATAATAAAGCAGCCACCGGATGTTCTTCGTCCGTTACTTCTTTTACCTACGGCACACCGCCAGGCACCACCACCAATATAAGTCCTGCCAATGGAACAACCCAGTTGACCAATAACATAACATTGCAATGGAAACATGTGAATGGCGCTACGGCCTACGACCTATTTTTGGGGACCAGCGCCAATACAGCCACTGTCATCGCCAGCAATCTTAGTGACAGCTTTTATGTGCATAGTCTTCCCGCCGGAACCTTGTCCAACACCTACTATTGGTATGTGCAGCCCAAAAACAGTATGGGCAATGCGCAAAACCCTGTTACAACCGCCACATCATTTAAATACCAGCTAATAACACCTCCTGCCCCAATGGGCTTTATGGTGATCCAGTATTTCCCCAGCTACCGTAGCGTATCAGAGTATCCTGACCGGATGTTTAAAATGTGTAACGTGGTTAACTATGCTTTTGCAGCTATTAATGCATCATCAACCGTTGACATACCGTCTTCTACAACTTTTACCGCCTTATATGCCAAGGCAAAGGCCAATGGAGCAAAGGTTTTTTTGTCTGTGAATGGAACTTCTGCTAATTTTTTCTTGTTGAGAGACGCCACCCGCCGCAATACTCTTGTAAAAGACCTGATGAATAAAGTGCGCAGCCAAAGCCTGGATGGTATTGATATGGATTACGAGTACCCGAGAACTACAGATGGAACTGATACTGTATTTGCATTGCTGATGAAGGAGCTTTCAGACTCGCTGCATACTGACGGGAAGTACTACCTGTCTGCTGCAATCACCCCGGGAAGATATGCCGGAGCGGTAAGAGATGGGCTTAAAAATGAGGTATTTGCTTATACTGACTTCTTCAATGTAATGGTGTACGATGATTTCAGTACCAGCGCTCCCTATAAACATCACAGCAATATGGCCCTCGTTGATTATTGTACCAATTACTGGATCAACACCCGGGGCATGCCCAAAGAAAAATTTGTTCTGGGTATCCCGGCTTATGGTCGCAACTCAGGCGCGGCACAGATATCCACATCTTTTAAAACCATATTAGCTACTGCTACCCAGTCAGGGCCATCCCCTGTTCATCTGTCCGATTCGGCCATCATTACGCCCGCAACGGGACCGGCGTATACGACCTACTATACAGGACACGAAAGCACTAAACAAAAAGCCTTATCCGCTAAAACTAACGGCGGCGGGTTTATGTTCTGGGAAATGGGCCATGATGCCAATGATGACAATGCTTTATTGAAAGTGGCCTGTGACGCCATTGGAAAAACTTATTAATAGGGAATGCTTTTGTGCAGAACATTGTAATATATTCGCAAGCAAAATACTTCCACTGCATGAGCTTACCCCCAAAGCATTTAAAAGTTAAAACCTCAACGATCCCCCAATCCGGCAAAGGACTATTTACCGCCGTTGATGTTGCGAAAGGTACCGTAATCACGGAATATATCGGCCGCCGGGCTACCTGGGCCGAAGTGGAAGATGATGCGGATAACCCATACATTTATTTTATTGACGAGCAAAATATTATTGATGCGTCGAAAGACCTGAAATCGTTAGGACGTTATGCCAACGATGCTGCCGGACTTACGCGGGTTACTGGTTTGAAAAACAATGCAGAATATTACGAAGAAGATAACCGGGTTTATATTAAAGCTAAAACTCCCATACCTGCGGGGAGCGAGATATTTGTTTCTTACGGCAGGGATTACTGGAAACAGGTAAGAGAAAATATTAAACTGGATACGGCAGCGAAAAAGAAAGGCTGATAAAGCCTGAATAGCCAGGCCAGCGAGCGGCCCATCCAATTGCCGGTAAAGAAAATCCCCATGCACTGGAGAATCCTGCTTCTTTTAACTTTTTTGACAGTTGTTGGCAATCGTGCTTCTTCGCAGGTGAACCGTATTGCGGAGAAGGAACTCTCTTGTGCCCGTCTGCACGCGAAAATAGTCGACCTCCATTATTCTGATCCGGATAGTGCAGCCATCTATTCTGACAGGTTTGAAAAAGAGTTCCAACGCCTGATCACCTCTAAGCCGGCGACTTTCGACTATAAATTTTCCAAACTTGTTGATAGTAACTTTTGCTTTATCAGGATGTCGCCCGATAAAAATCTGAAAATTTATAGTTGGGACACCTGGCTAGGAGGCACCATGCACGAGTTTCGTACCATCTATCAATGGCGACATAATGGTGTCATTTACTCAGAAAATCGCCCGGTTAACGGCGATATTGGCAGCTATTGCTCGGGGATATATAATGTCACCACCGGCGGCAAATCTTATTACCTGGTCATCACCAATGCCATTTTTTCAAATAAAGATCACAGCCAAACCATTACTGCTTATACCATTAATGGCAATAAGCTGGAAGACAAAGCCCCCATTTTTCATACCAACGGCAATGCCCTGAGTGCTATCAGTATCAATTTCGATTTTTCCAGTGTTGCCGATCGTCCCGAAAGACCATTGCAATTAATTGTTTACAACGAATCCAGCCGCACGCTTTATATTCCTTTTGTAGGTAAAAGCGACCAGCTAACTCCGCGCAAATTCATCTATCAGCTTACGGAAAAAGGATTTGAATACACCGGAATGCGGTAGTCATTTCAGGCTTTTTCCTCCACTTTAAAGGTTCGGCGTATCTTTGCCCCCTATTAATTATTTAGAACGTGGAGAAAAGCAACTTTGTAGACCAGATACGTGTATACTGCCGCAGTGGGCATGGTGGAGCTGGTATTAAGCATTTTTAAGAGATAAATTCACTGCCAAAGGTGGACCTGACGGTGGCGATGGCGGTCGTGGTGCTCATATTATTTTACGGGGAAACCGTAACCTATGGACCTTATTGCATTTGCGTTATCATAAAAACGTGTTGGCGGAAGATGGTGAAAGTGGCGGTCATAATAAATGTACTGGTCGCAGCGGTAAAGATATTATTCTTGAAGTTCCGCTGGGCACTATTACAATAGATGAAGAAACCGGTGAAAAAGAAGCCGAAATACTGGAAGACGGGCAGCAGGTGATATGGTTGCCTGGCGGAAAGGGTGGATTGGGTAACCACAACTTTGCAACACCTACCAACCAGGCTCCGGAACATGCACAGCCAGGGTTACCGGGAATAGAAGGCTGGAAGGTTCTGGAATTAAAAGTACTGGCAGATGTAGGTCTGGTAGGATTTCCCAATGCAGGTAAATCCACCTTGCTGTCAGTGATTACTGCTGCCAAACCCAAGATCGCTGATTATGCATTTACTACCATTACTCCCAATCTCGGCATTGTTGAATACCGCGACGGACGTAGCTTCTGTATCGCTGATTTACCGGGTATTATAGAGGGAGCCGCAGATGGAAAAGGACTTGGACATCGCTTCCTTCGTCATATAGAACGCAACCCTGTATTATTGTTCCTGATACCCGCAGATAGCAATGACCATCGAAAAGAGTTTGAAATTTTGCTGAGCGAGCTAGAGCAGTATAATGAAGAACTGCTGCATAAAGAAATGCTGATCGCCATCAGTAAAAGCGATATGCTGGATGATGAACTGAAGCGGGCAATCAGCGCCGAAATGCCTGACAACATACCACACTTCTTTATTTCCTCTGTTGCACAGAAGGGATTGGTAGAACTGAAGGACGCCTTGTGGAAGGCGCTGAATACCAAAGAAGAAGCGTAAATCATTTTTAATTCAGCAGAACAGCAGGTTATAGCATTATTGCTTTATTTTTATACGATTCCTTTTAAATCGTATAAACAATATTGCTGATGAAAAAAACTGCCGTGCTTGCCACTGCCCTGATCAGTCTTGGCACCCTTTGCTTTGGACAGGTTTCTGTAAACCAACTCCTGGTTGAGAATGAAATAAATCCTTCAGGGATAACTACCTCGCAACCCCGGTTTACCTGGCAAATACAAAGCAAACAAAGAAATACGCTACAAAACGCTTACGAGATCAAAGTAAGTAATGGTAAGCATATCGTGTGGAACTCGGGAAAGGTGAATTCCGACTCCTCCGTTCATGTAGCTTATAAAGGAAGCCCCTTACTGGCCAATGAAAAATATAATTGGCAGGTAAAAATATGGGACCAGAATAGCAAAGCTTCCACCTGGAGTACTCCTGCAGCTTTCCAGATGGGATTGCTGACCGTTTCCGACTGGAAAGCACAATGGATTGAATCCGGAATAACTGAGGCACCTACTAGACCATCGCAGCTTTTCAGGAAAAGCTTCTCCAGCGCCAAAAAAATTAAATCGGCGACCGCCTATATTACTTCGCACGGTATGTATGAGGCCTACCTGAATGGCCAACGGATCGGCGATGCCTGGTTAACACCTGGCTGGACCTCCTACAATAAAAGACTGCAATACCAGTGTTATGACGTAACCCCTCTTGTACAACAAGGGGCCAACACCATAGGCGCCATGTTGGGCAACGGCTGGTACCGGAGTGTTTTGGGATGGAACAATAATGGCAATATTTATGGCAAAACATTGGGCCTCCTATTGCAGATCAATATTGAATATGCAGATGGCAGTAAAGAGATTATAGCTACCGACGGAAGCTGGAAATCTGAAACAGGCGCTGTTACTTATTCCGAGATCTACAATGGCGAAACCATTGACGCCCGTAAGGAAAAACTAAATTGGAATACCAATAATTATGACGATAAAAGCTGGGCATCGGTACAGGTAAAAGATTACCCGCTTACCCACATCATTACCACGGTAAATGAACCGGTAAAAAAGCAGGAGTCATTTAAAGCACTGAAGATAATCATAACACCAGCCGGTGAAAAAGTAATCGACTTCGGGCAAAACCTTGTTGGTTGGGTAGAAATGAAAGTAAATGGGAATGCGGGAGACTCTGTCCTACTATCACACGCAGAAGTGCTGGACAAAAAAGGGAATTTTTATACGGAAAACCTGCGCGCTGCTAAAGCTCAAAACAAGTATATATTAAAAGGTGGTGGCGAAGAAACCTTTCATCCCTATTTTACCTGGCAGGGATTCAGGTATGTAAAAGTTGAAGGTTACCCAGGCGAGCTGAAACCAGAGCACTTTACCGCCTATGCCTTGTATTCTGATATGGAACCCACTGGTGTTTTTAACAGCTCCGATTCACTGATCAACCAACTACAGCACAATATTCAATGGGGACAGAAAGGAAATTTCCTGGATGTACCTACCGATTGTCCGCAACGTGATGAGCGCCTTGGCTGGACTGGTGATGCGCAGGCTTTTGCAAGAACAGCCTCCTTCAACATGAACGTGAATAATTTCTTTGCCAAATGGATGCGCGACGTAGAAGCGGACCAGGTAGATGGACTGGTGCCACATGTAATCCCCAACGTTTTAAATAAGGATGGCAATAGCGCAGGCTGGGCCGATGCCGCCACCATTGTTCCCTGGGATATGTATATCGCTTATGGCGATAAACGCATCCTGGCCACTCAATATAATAGCATGAAAGCCTTTGTTGAAAGTGTACGGCGTACTACCAAAGACGATCTATGGAATACCACCTGGCATTTTGGCGACTGGCTTTTTTACCGGCCTTTTGATGACAACGATGGCAGCAGCGCCGTTACAGATAAGCACCTGATCGCCCAATGCTTTTATGCACATTCTACACAATTGATGATTAACACCGCCAGGGTGTTGGGTCATAATGACGATGTGGCTGCTTATACTGATTTGTTAAAAAGGATCAAGGCCGCATTCAATAAGGAATATGTTACAGCCACCGGCAGGTTAGTATCAGGCACGCAAACAGCCTATGTACTGGCACTTCAGTTTGACATGCTACCCGAAGGCAGCCGTAAGCAAGCAGCTGAGCGACTGGTAGAAAATATCAAAAGATACCGTAACCATCTTACAACAGGTTTTTTGGGCACACCTTATCTATGTCATGTACTGACCCGGTTTGGCTATAACGACCTGGCTTATACACTACTCATGCAGGATACTTATCCCTCCTGGCTTTACCCGGTGAAGATGGGGGCCACGACCATTTGGGAAAGATGGGATGGTACTAAACCGGATGGCTCCTTCCAGACCCCTACGATGAACTCTTTCAATCACTATGCTTATGGTGCCATCGGAGACTGGATGTACAGGAAAATGGTGGGGCTTGATACTTATGAAGACGGTGTGGGCTATAAGCATATACAGGTAAAACCACATATCGGTGGCAAATTCACACATGCCAGCGCTTCGCTAAAAACGTATTATGGCACCCTAAGTAATGCCTGGAAAAAAGATAGCACTCAAATAAGTATGGAGGTAGAAATACCGGCTAATACCAGGGCGACTATTTATATTCCCTCTACGGACGCCGAAAAGGTAACAGAAAGCGGGTTGGCTATATCTTCATCAAAAACTATAAAAGTTGCCGGACAGGAAGATGGTTATATAATAGTAGAAACCGGCTCTGGCAAGTATTCTTTTACAGTAAAGCAATAAGTGTTATCTATTCAATAAAAAGGCGATATGCATTAAAAACGCATATCGCCTTTGTCATTAAGACAGTAAATTAAAAATCCTCTGTATCCAGGTCTTTTCCTACCAAAATACCATCCATTGCTTTGAGATCAAATTTCAGATCCTGCCTGGCTTTTAATTTTATAATAAACAATTCATTGGTGCCATTAAGCAGCTCCTTCTTGCCCACATTTACAAAAGTAGGATACAACACTTTGCTGCCGTTGGTATGTAACCTGTCGTAAGTGAGATTTTCCATGGCTTGCATGTTAACAGATTGAACCCCTACATACTCATATTTACCGGCATCATAAAGCAATGCAAAACTCAAAGCATTTACACTGCTAAGGCTTTGCCCCTTCACCTGTATCTCTATCTGCTCCCCTTTCTTATAAGTAGATTTATTAGCGATCAATATTAATTTACCATTGAGCTTCGCAACAGAGTCCCGGGCTGTACCGCCATCCAACTGTGTGGTAACATTAGAGATATCGAATGCATCAATTAAATCATTTTTATTAATATCGCCACTGCTGATATATCCTTCAAAGTCGCCATCACCTTTACGCAAACCCGTATAGTTGGTATAAGAAGTAAGATCGTTGTGATCGATCTTTCCATCGTTATTAATATCACCCGGAATATAACTAGCACTACCCGGCACTTTGAATACATAGATTTCTCGGCCGGAACCAAAATTGCCCACCCCTTCAGTAACCTGTAGTTTAATATATCTCGCCGTTGGCTTTGCTCCGAAAACAAATTCTTTTACTTCGTTGCTTCGTTTCCATTCAATAGGTCCCGCTTCTGTCCATGCTTTTTTATCCATACTATAATAGATCTTCCCTTTAAGGATCACTCCGTTAAAGCCACTGCTACGCGGTAGGTACTGCAGCTTATCCAGCTGGTTCACACTTTTCAGATCCATAACCAGGTCGAAGGGTATCGCGTTCTCTCCATACTTAGTATGCCAGTTATTGTCTTCATCAAAATCAAACAACTTACTAATACCCTCACCTCCCTGCGATGAAGCTGTGCTGTGCCCAACAATACCTTTAATAGCAAATTGTAAAGGATTCATTTTGGTTTTACCTGTTACAGCCACCCAATCGGAGTAACCATCTTTATTTACCGATCTCACCTCAAGGCTATAGTTGGACTCGGGTTGCAGTTCGTCTAACAGGAAAGAAGTATCCGTGATATGAGAATATAGCATATCGTTAAACCTGATCTCATAAAAATCTGCATTAGCAGCTTTGGTCCAGTGAGGTTGCAAACTGAAGGCCTTAGCATTGGTATCAGCGATAGCCACGCCGGTAAGCTTATTTACAGGGCCGGTTGTTTTTTTGAAGCTGTTTTCTATATTAAACACATAGCCACTTAAGGATAGCTCTATTTTATTTTTGGCAATATCTGTCGTTCCCAGCTTTACCCACACTTGTGGATTCCTGGCGATCTTTTGTTTTTCAAAATCACTACCCCGGCTGGCAAAACGATTAAAATCAGGCGCTGCCTCGTAATAATATACATTCGATTCTGTATCAAACGCGGTGCGGGTGAGCACTTGTTTTATCTTAACTTTTTTGTTACCGATCCTGGCTGTTACTTTTTTAGCAGGCTGGGATACATTAAACTTTAGCACTGTTTCTTTATCCTTCATCCATCCATCAAAATTTCCTTGTGCGGGGTTGATAACAACAGAGGCAACATCCTTTGTAGTGCTCATGCTGATATCGGTAGTAACGCCTTTACCCGCCCGATAGGCTTCTGTTACTCCATCGTCATCATATTCTGTAAATTTCGACTGGCCTGCCGGATACAATTCGTACATTCTCATTTTTGTGTTGATCTCATGCACATTATTATTGGCATTAGCCATGGGTATAATAGCGCCTGGCTTTACAAATACAGGCAGTTTCCATAAAGGCGCATTAAAGTAGTTAATAATGCGATCGCCCTCATATTTTTCACCGGTAAAATAATCGATCCAATGGCCTTTAGGCAGATAGATGCCATGCCTGATATCATTGCCCAACTTGTCTGCACGGGTATCTTTATATACAGGCGCCACGAGGAAATAAGGACCATACATAAACTGGTATTTGGTAGCAGCACCGAGCGTATAAGCATTAGATTCTTCTAAAAACATTGCTTTGATCATTGGCAACCCATTCACTGCTTCTTTTGCTATTGAATAGGTGTATGGCATTAACGCTGACTTAAGCTTTAAGTAGTTCCGGTTGATGGATGTAGCAGGTTCGCCGAGCGCTTCGGGATATTTGGGATTTGAACCCCAGCCGTCCATATTCAGCTGCATGGGTGTAAAAGTTTTCCATTGAAAATCGCGCACATTTACCGGAACATTCTTACCACCAAAAATGCCATCCATATCTGAACTGATATTAGGATTACCAGCCAACCCCGAACCAATATAAGTGGGTATATGAAAACGGATATACTCCCATTGTCCGCCGGTTTGATCTCCCGTCCAGATACCTGCGTATCGTTGTGTGCCAGCCCAGCCATCGAGTGATATAATAAAGGGTCTGGCATTATTGCCGTATTGTGAAGTAATCTTTGCTACATCTGCCACACCATTTAAGCCAAAAGAATAGCCGGCTCCTACCCAGGCAACATCTGTTTTCAAAACCCGTACACCGGCATCCTTTACTTCTTTTACGATATCCCGTTGCAATAACGCACTAACATCTGATTTCGGATGCAGATCGCTTTGTGTCCACAAACCTATTTCTACTCCATTCTTACGGGCATAGTCTCCAAATTTTTTAAGATTCAACACATTGCTGTCTAATGTACCAGCTTGGCCATAACCCGCACCGTATCCATCGTTGGGCAGTATCCAGCCTAAAGGCATATCCTGTTGCTTGTATCGATCGATAACAGCCCTGGCCGAAAATGGATAATTATTTTTTAATTCACCATTTAGCGATTCTTTAATGCCTCCATTATCTTTCTGGCTTTCTTTATACTTCTTTCCGTCTTCAAACACAATACCTGTGGTATCTTCCTTCCAGTAGTCGCGATTATAGGCATTCAGGTGCCCCTGGTAAAATGCAAATTTGGGTAGCAGCACCGGGTTGCCCGTCAGTTGATAAAAATCATTCAGCAATGCAGCTGCTCCATCATTCACCATGAAAAACAAATCGAGATAGCTGGTTTCATGATACAGCGTAACTACGCCTTTTTCCTTTAAACCAAAATCATACTTACCCTTTTTAAAAGTATAACCCATTACGCCGTACCCGTTAGTACTCCAGTAAAAAGGATTGGGCGACGCCACTCCTCCGTCTGTCCAGCTGTTCTGATTTTCTATAGCAATAGCCCTACCCTTATGAGAAAAGCGCCCATTCTGCACGCCACCGCCGTAGAAATATTCATTGGCTCCTTCCTTTAGCTTTAGGGTAGCTTTTGCATCATCAAAGCTGACGGGCGCAACGGATTGCAGAACTGTTTGCCCTTCTTTATTAACTACTGAAAACTGTGAAGAGGCTTTATCGAACCTCACAGTAATAACCCCCGTTGATATTATGAAAGCCCCTCCTGCTCCGTCAGCGACAATTTTTCAACAGGTTTACGGGGCTGATCTACCAGGATCTGTGCCTCCGGTTTAGCCTCTGGTGCACGCAGCTGTTTAGCAGAACTGTCGACAAACAACCTGAAAATATGATCCCCATAAAAATCGACAAGGATATGCCGGTCATTCTTAAGCCTTAATTCTACAGTGGTGCTATTGACCGTTTTAGCAGTGGCAATACCCGGCACATTATTGGTTTGCCCCAAAACATGTATACTAAAACCAAGAGACAGGATACTTAAAAAAGATAATTTATAAAAAACTTTTCGAAACATAATATGACGAATCGGGATGATTGAAAATGCAAATAGCAAAAGTAGTTAATGCCCCAGGCGATTCATCAATCTGCACAATCGTATGCGCAAATGCAGATTAGCAATATCCTAACAATTGATAACGCCAATAGTCGCTATTTTAGTGATTCAACTAAACACTATTCAATATGAAGACAAAACAGCTGCTAACAGCAACCATTGCAAGCCTATGCCTTTATACTGCGCAGGCTCAAACCGACAACAGCGCAGTCAATGCCGCATTTCAAAGGGAATTTGCCAAGGTGAATGTGGAAGATTCACGTAAAAGCATCTTCACCAACAATACCGCTGCTACTTTTAATTATAATGAAGAGAAATACCGCAAGTTTAAAAAAATGCGTACAGGCGGCATTATATTAACCAGTGTGGGAGCCGGGCTTATCATTGGTGGAACCGCATTGATCATTGATGGTAATGACCAAAACAACGGGTACAATTTCAGCGGAGATTATTATGATGGTGATCTTACCGATGGAGACGGGAAAATAGTGGCTGGCGCCCTGGGGATCGCATTCGGCGCGCTCTCTGTTGGAGGAGGTATCACCATGTGGGTGATAGGCAACAATAAAATGAAAAATATGGTGGAGGACAAATGTCCCTGCAGTCCACCAAAAATGGTTTAGGATTGGCTTACAAATTCTAATGAAAAAGAGCCCATGGTTTAAACCATGGGCTCTTTTTCATTAATGATGATCATAACTTAAAACGCGTTTTAACTTCCAGTGTCCGTTGTCTATCAACCAAAAATGCGTGAATGCCGCGGTCCCCGTAGGCTTCCAGGTATTGGACTCTTTTATGTAGAAAAGATGAACACCCTCCTGTATAGCTCCATATAATACGCCGTTATTGTACATCGGGAATACTCTAAGGCTGCTATCTACCAATTCGCGTTTCGGCTTAAAGCTTCCACTACATATATTTTTTGAACAGTTGCGATAAATGCAGCTTTGCCATAAGAAGGGCCACCTTTGTCGTGATAAAATTCCAGGTCATCGCTGATCAATGTATCGTATGGGGCCAGGTTACATTGGTTAAACCCTATTTCAAAAATGAGGCTGTCTCTATGCTTTAGCGCCTTGTATAGATCTGAAGACCTGCTCTCCTGTCCATGAGCGACACTTACTACTCCCAGGAACATTCCCAATAACAGGAGTGACTGAACCAGCTTATTACATTTTGAAAAACTCATTATTCAGCCAATTTCTTTTTTAATGCATCAATCTCTTTTTGCTTCTGTTCCAATTCTCTGGCCATCTCCTCTTTGCTTTTGCTTTGCGACGGGCTTTGGTTGTAGTGGTATACTTCAGCAGTATCAGCACCAGGAGGTGGTGGAGGCACAGGCGCTGCGGGCGGAATAACATTAGATGAATCTGTTGTTGTAGAATCACTCTTTCCATCCCAACGGTAATTATCATCGCCGGTTTTAGCGCCGCTTTTAACAACATCCGTATCATCATCACTCTTCAAACTGCCATCGCTTTGCATCGTATAATCTGTATTAGACCGATATCTTCTTAAACCATTGGTAACATAACGTGAGCTTCTTACCCTTCTTCTGCCATTATTAAACTCAATGTTTACATTGCTCAGCTTGGAAAAAACCGAACCTTCAATATTTATTTTTTGCCTACGGGTATCTGAACCAGCACCAAGACATTTTGCGCACGGTACTTGCTGTTTTTATCTATTGCAAACCCGGCAGGCAAATCCAATATGCTATCTGCAGAGCTTACCGAGTATTTAATTTTCTTAGCCCTTGCCAAAGCATCTTCATCTGATTTACCCATCGCTTGTTTTACAATAGTAACATGATACAGGCAGGCTGTCTTCACTTTTTTGAAAATCAAGATTAACAGTCGATAATTTTAAGGTATCGGCAGTGATATTAAAACCATCCAACTCATTACCGTTATCATTCATCCAGCCAAAATTGCCTTCATACATTAACTCGGGCTGGCTTACTTTAAATATCATTTTACCCTGGGAAGGTTGTTGTACTACGGCAGCTTCCTCTACCGATTCATATCTCTTAAAATCGGTTGACATGCTGGCGAGAAAAAACATCAGGCACACCCAGCCAATTGCCCACAAACCGCCAAATGTCCAGTTTAAGTAGTTACCCGGTGTACGTACAGTGATCACTTTTCTTATTAACCAAACCACCAGGCCTACTATCGGTGCACCTATAAAAAGGATCAGCGTACCCCAGCCTAGCATTTGTTGTGTTTCACTGGTCCATAAAAATTATTTACCGGGGCCCATGCAAACCCGCTAAAGAGGAATGTAAGAAATACGGCCAGCAGGGAAACAGCGATAATACCACCAATAATTATGAAAATAGCTTTAAATATCATTGCAATTACATAACCTATACCCCGTCCGCCTTTTTGTGCTACATAGGTAAATTCCCTGCCTAATTGCTTGCCCCTGCTCTGGCTAAATGTTTCTGCCCGTTTGCTAAATTTTTCTGCAGAGTCCTGCACCTCTTTACCCCAGTTCTTCATACGTTCCCCCAAATCGCCCATCGTGTTCTGTACATTTTGTTTGATGGTATTCACATCTATATCTTGTCCGCGCATTTCCATTTTCTGGTAAGGAGTCAACGCCTCCGGTAAAACAATCCACAAAACAATATAGATGAAAATAAAAGTACCGGTAAGACCACTGAACACGAGGTTAGGGAAAAAGTCAAAGTCATTGTTCCATCCAAATACATTCACCCCTTTTAAAATGCTGATGATTAACGGCAGGGCTAATATGCCCCGAATGGTATTAGGATTGATATTAAAATAAGCGCTCATACCACCCGCTACCCCGCCAAACCATTTGTTATCCGGGTCGCGGAACATTCTTTTTCCCTTGTACGCATCGATGCTGCGGGCCGGTAAGAAGATCCACAATGCTATATATATAAGGATCCCTGCTCCAAAACCTCCGAAAGAAACAATGGCAAATAACACTCTTACCACTGTAGGGTCGATATTTAACCAATTGGCGATCCCACTACAAACACCGCCTAATATTTTGTTATTAGAATCGCGGTAAAGCCTCCGCTTTTCATTCACCGTAAAATTAGGTGTATACCCCTGGCCTGCTCCTTGTGCAGCCGCATCAAAATCTTCAGGACGCCCCATTGCAGTGATCATTTCCTCAACATCAGCTTCTGTAATATGACCTGCTCCTTTGCGTATTTTATCATTCATCAGCTCTCCAAAACGGGCTTCAATATCTGCCACAATTTCATCCCTTCCCTCTTCGTTTTTAAAATACTCGCGAAGGCTGGCGGTATAAGCCTGCACTTTTGCATAAGCAGCATCTTCAATTGCAATGCTTCTGCCGCCTAATGTTATGTTGATTATCTGTTTCATGTTATATCGTTTGTTGGTAGTAGTAGTTATACGGATGTATGAGTTAAAGTATTTACGGCTCCCGAAAGTTCGTCCCATGTTTGTTGAAGCTCCCGGTAAAAATCATGTCCCTTTTCAGTTAGGGAAAAATATTTGCGGGGCGGCCCGCCTGAGCTCTCTTCCCAGCGGTAAGTCACCATCTCCGAATTTTTCAGCCGGGTTAACAGGGGGTATAAAGTTCCTTCTAAAATATGCAACCCTGCTCCCTTCATCTCCTCCGCAATATCACTCGGATAAGCCTCTCCGCGTTTAATGATCGAAAGAATACAGAATTCTAGTATTCCTTTTCGCATCTGGCTTTGTGTATTCTCAATATTCATTGCTTAACTAATGTGATACAAAGATATTGGCCATCAGTAGTAGTAGGCAATACAAAGTACTGTGCGTGGCATAAAAAAGTCGGTGAATAACGGATCGGGCCGGTAAATGGTAAAGGAATATTGCCGGCTATTTCAATTCTATAACTTTTGTAACGCCAACCTGTTCCAAAAAATACGCATCATGCGATACAACAATCAATGTTCCTTTGTAATGATTAACGGCATGGGTAAGCATTTCTATGTTTTGTATATCCAGGTTATTAGTGGGCTCATCCAATACGATCAGGTCGGGTGATTGATCAGCAATAGTTAAGCAACAAAGCAACAGGCGCATCCTCTCACCGCCACTTAAGGCAGCACAAGGTTTATCCCAGTCATCTTTGCCAAACAGGAACCAGTTCAGGCGTATTTTAATTTCATGCTCCTGTAGTAAGCCCGTATTAAACAGTTGCGCCTGCTCGTATACTTTCAGCTGGTTATTGATCAGCGAATACTCCTGGTCTATATAGACCGCATGATTAATGGCGCTATAAACCGGATGCTCACCAGCCTTCAAATTACCCAGCAAAATATTGATCAAAGTAGTTTTTCCCGATCCGTTGGATCCCTTTAACGCAATTCTTTCACCACTCGCAATAGAGAGCGGCAGGTTTTCTTTCCAGATATTGCCAGGGCCATAATTAAAATTGAGCCCTTCTGATTTAAATAAAAGCTTGCCTTTATGAAGATCAGAATCGTCAAAGCCCAGCTTCATTTTGTCCAGGTCGGGCACAGCCGACCTCAATCGTTGTAGCTCCTGCGATATACCACTGATTTTATCGGCATGTGCCGATTTCAATTTAGAAGTACTGTTCTCCGCCTGGTTGCGCAAAGTATTCATCATAATGCGGGCCACGCCGGCTTTCTCCTGCTTAGCTTTACCCCGGGCATCAAGTTTCTGCTGACGTTCCACCGTCTCCCGTTCTTTTTCCTTCGCCTTTCGCAAAGCCTTTTCTTTCCCCTGCAACTGGTCCTGAAACGCATTGTCGGCTATTTGCTTTTGCTCCTTATAAAAATCATAATTACCTCCATACACTGTTATGCCTTCGGCACTTAGCTCCAGCATGGTGTTAAGTAGGTTCAATAGCTTCCTGTCGTGACTTACAATGATCAGTGTCTTTGAAGTGTGGCTGATAAAATCATACAATTGATTTCGTCCTGCCAGATCCAGGTGATTGCCTGGCTCATCCATTAACACTAATTCGGGTTGATGAATATGGATTCCAGCCAGGAAGACTTTCATTTTCTGGCCGCCACTTAAAGTATGCATGACCTGGTTCATATTAAAACCGCTAAGCCCCCATTGTTCTAAGGCTTCATTGCAGCGCTCTTCTATCGTCCAGTCTTCGTTTAAAATATCCATATTGGCTTCGGATACGTTGCCCTGCAGAATTTGCTGCAAAGCCTGCAGTCTCTCATGCACTCCCAAAGCCTGTGCAATAGTGAGGTGATTGTACTGGCCGAATACCTGTGGTATATAGTAAGGATCCGCATCTGATTTGATTTCACCGGAAGCGGGTATTAACTGCCCGGCAATAATTTTTAACAAGGTAGATTTACCCGTTCCATTATTGCCAATTAATGCAACTTTCTCACCTTTCTGAAGAGAAAAATGGAGATGATTAAAAAGGGGATCTTTATTGGGATGTAAATAGGAAATGCTCTGAAGTATCAGCATGTCTCTTTCTTTTAGAAATTAAAAATGGATCAGCGCTCTTAACGCCAATGGCCTGTCTAAATCAAAAAAGAAATGGTATTACATGCTACAGATAATAATTTGCAGATGGCAAAGGTACAGTTTTTTCCTTATTATTGAAGCGCATACCGGGTATGAATGAATTAAAGACGATATCAGCTATTATAAGTAACATTACATCCCGACATATAATTCGTGCATTAGTGGCCATCTAAAATATTACAACATGAAAGTATTTATCACCAGGCAGATCCCCGAAATTGTATTCAATTAATAAAAAAGCAGGAAATGAAGTGACCATACACGACGAAACTCAACCTCTTCCCCAGCAGGAGCTGATTGCCCAATGCCTGCAACATGACGCATTGGTAAGCGCTGGCTTCAATAAGGTTGATGCACATTTCCTGGAAACCTGTAAACACCTGAAAGTCGTTTCGTTATTTTCTGTTGGATATGATAGTGTGGACATTGCAGCGGCTACCCGTTTAAAAATTCCTGTGGGCAATACACCGGATGTATTGAGCCGGGCTACTGCCGATATTGCTTTCCTGTTGATGCTGGCTGTGAGCCGCAAAGCATTCTTCAATTACAAAAAATACTGGACGGGAAATGGCAGGGCTTTGAGCCTGTAGCCCATTTAGGGCAGGAACTGTATGGCAAAACACTGGGTGTGTTTGGACTGGGCAATATTGGTTATGAAATGGCCATAAAATGTAAAGCAGCGTTTGGCATGAACATCATTTACCATAACCGCAAACCTAATGCAAAAGCGGAACAGGAGCTGGATGCGACCTACGTAAGCTTTGAAGAGCTACTGACCCAAAGTGATGTATTGACACTGCACGCCAATTTATCGGATACAACCAAGGGTATTTTTAATAAACAGGCGTTCAGTAAAATGAAGTCCAATGCCATATTCATCAACACCGGGCGTGGCGGACTGCATAATGAAACGGACCTGAAGGAAGCGCTTGATGCAGGTACTATTTGGGGCGCTGGTTTGGATGTGACCAATCCCGAGCCAATGGATAAGGACAATCCGCTACTCACTATGCCCAATGTATGCATATTACCCCATATAGGCTCAGCTACACAAGAAGCCCGTAATGGCATGGCTGTAATGGCAGCGAAGAATGTTATTGCAGGATTAAAAAACGAACCATTACCCACCATAGTAAACCCTGATGTTTATCACCAATAATGTATTTTTACGGCTATGAGTACAGAACTGACCCAACCAAAGCCTTTACCGGTTTTAGACAGTGAAGAGTTGCGTGTATTAGGCGCTTTGATGGAAAAATCCAAAACAACGCCGGAGTACTACCCCATGACCTTAAACGGGCTTACCGCCGCATGCAACCAAAAAACATCCCGCAACCCGGTGGTGAATTATGATGAGCAGATCGTAACCTTGATACTGGACCGCCTGAAACGTAAAGGACTGGCTGCTACGGTAACCGGAGGTGGCAGTCGTGTGATTAAATACCGCCATACTATTGCGTTGAATTATGAGTTTACGCCGGATGAATTGGCTGTACTTTGTTTATTATTTTTAAGAGGTCCTCTTACACCGGGTGAGATCAACAGTAGCTCGGGCAGATTATACGAATTTGACGACCTGGCCGAGGTTCAAACAGTAATTGAAAAATTATCATCGGGTGACCAACCCTATATGAAGCAACTGGAGCGGCAACCGGGCCAGAAAGAAGCCCGCTACATGCACTTATTTGGCGAGGTCAACATCCTGGATATTTATACAACTGAGAGCGCACCCGCGGCATCTTCTCCTACACAAACGAATCTTGAGGAACGGTTGAGTGCAGTAGAGCAAGATCTGGCCACATTAAAAGCTGATTTTGATAAACTGATGAAGGAGCTGATGGGGTGAGGAATGTTAATTAGTTAATTGGTTGACTTGTTAACTGGTTGATTAGTAAACAGGTATAAATATTGAACCTTCAACTTTGAATCTTTTAGCCCCTTCTTCTTTCCAAAAGGATCATCATCATTAATCCCAATGCAACGCGTTCTTCCTGGGCCGGGTTCATGGGCATGAGCTGATCCACATTAAAGCGGCGGCCCCAGAAAGATTTTTGCTTTTTGATCTGCGCTACTTTAGTACCATGATTATCATAAACCGAATAACCAGGGTTAAAAAAGTACCCGGAAAATAATCCTAAGAGTGGAATTTCGCTTAGAAATCCATCTGCCACTTTTACCCAGGCATTATCTTCTGATACATGAAACTCTTTTTGATCCTGGCCATCGAAAATTTCATAGGTCGCTTTCCACATGCTGCGCCATCCTTTTCGGCCGATACGACCTAAAGGTTGTCCGTCGTCGGTGGTCATTTTATAGCTGGTGCTCCAATCTATCCACTGATTCGCTTTTATATTAAACAATCTCTGCGATTTGGTATCATCTGAATACACATCTACATTATCTTTTAGCTTAAAGATCTTTTCCCGCACATAAGCTATGGTATTTCCATGGGCATCTATAGCCTGGAAATCGTTGGCAATGGTGGTAACTTTAAAAGTAAATTGTAAAGGATAGGCCAGGTTTCTCATTTCAAAAGGTTTAATTTTTCACGAATATAGATTCCCGGGTTAAGGGTGCCAAATTAGTTTAAGCACATTTTCTTGTTTAACAGAAAGATCATCTGCTTCCTCCTGTTGCGAGGTTCATTTACTTCACTAAGAATGTTGATATTTGTTATTCCCATTTTGGTCGTGGTGGTAGCCAGGGCATTACCGGCACTTTAGCCGGTACGCGATAATAATTATTCCTGAGTGAATCATTCCACCCCAGCGGATTATTTTTAAATATCTTACTGCTATAAAAAACACTGCCTTCAATACCGGGGTATAGCGGGCTATTTTTATCTGGTCGGGCAACTGGTTAGGATTTCTCCATGCCGCAGTGGTATTCGCTTCGGTGGCCCTGTAAATACCATGGCCTATATATACGTGCCGGCCAAAACTGTGGGCTGCCCACCAGTTCACCATTTTCTCATACGGTATAAGCCGATCATTAATTTCGCGATACAACTGAGGTGTTACATAGTCTACCCAGCCCTTACGCAACCATAGAAGGATGTCGGCATATAAATGATCATAGTTGGTCAAGCCGCCCTTACTATCGCTGCCCTGTGAGTCATCCGACAAATTGCGCCATACGCTAAAAGGGCTTATCCCAAACTTTACATAAGGCTTGGTAGCTTTTATAGCAATATTGATGTTTTTAATGATAGAGTCTACATTGCTTCTACGCCAGTCATTTTTGCTCAGTGTAGTACCGGAGCGCTGATATGCATAATCATCGGGAAAAGGCTTGCCTCCTACCGGGTAAGGATAAAAATAGTCATCCATGTGAATGGCATCTACGTCATAGCGCCGCACAATATCTCTAATTACATCTATTACAAAATTTTGTACCTGTATATTGGCCGGATTGAAATATTTGGTTGTTCCGTACGTCACAAACCAATCGGGATGTTTGCGCATAATATGATCGGGGGCAATGGACGATCTTCCAACTGTAAATTCTGCCCGATAAGGATTCAGCCAGGCATGAAACTCCATACCTCTCTTATGTGCCTCCTGTATCATAAAAGCCATAGGGTCATAAAATGGCACAGGCGCTTTTCCCTGCGTACCGGTTAGCCACTGGCTCCAGGGCTCGTACGGAGAAGGGTAAAAGCATCTCCTGCAGGGCGTACTTGCACCACCACCGCATTCATCCCATTGCGCTGATGCATATCCAGTTGCCTTATATAGTCTGCTTTTTGAGCTTCCACACTGGCATTTTGCGGCGGCCAGTCTATATTCATTACAGTAGCGATCCATACACCACGAAACTCATATTGCTGTGTCCACGCAGAATTAATTATACCAACACATAAGATAACCAATAACAGGGCTTTCAACTTTTGCATAGGCGCAAAAATAGCCCAACTTGCACTAATGGCTAGGCTTTGGTATGCATTTTATCTAACAGGTTACTCACGAGCGCAGCTTCTTCTTCGGTAAGATTAGCCAGGTATAAAGCTATTTTGTCATCAGTATCATCAAGCTGAGCGAGCAATTCCAACCCCTTTTCGGTTATACGTACTTCTACCAGGCGGCTATCCGTTTTACTCACTTTTTTGTAACGAGCTTCTTAAGTATCAACCGGTCCACGATCCTGCTGGTGTCGCTCATTTTATCGATCATGCGTTCCCGTATCTGTAAAGTAGAAAGCGGGGCGGGCTGACTACCCCAATATTCTCAATATATTGTATTGCTGCATGGTGAGATCATGCTCGCTAAAACGCTTTTTTAAAAAATTCTCCAGCCAGCGACTACTATGAATAATGTTGAACGCCAGCTTCTGATACGAACTTGCAAATTTGCTCTGTTTAATTTCTTCCTCAATGGTCATAGGGTGAGCATTAAATAATTAGAATCGTAGTAAATATATATAACTCCTACTAAATATAATCATTTTTAGCGGGCTACTCCATCATATTAGGCATATATTACGGCAGGTATTTTGTCCAAAAAACAAGTATTTAACATTCTTTATTATGAATTACAGATCCATTGGAAAATCAGGATTAAAAGTTTCCGAAATTGGGTTAGGCTGTATGTCTTTGCTAAAAACCTCCCGCGATGAGGCTGCAGATATCGTTCATACCGCTGTTGATGCAGGTATTAATTATTTTGACACTGCTGACTTGTACGATAAGGGTGCTAACGAGGAGTTGATAGGCGCATTATTGAAGCCGGTGCGAAATAAAGTAATACTGGCTACCAAGGTGGGCAATCAATGGAGGGCTGATGGCAGTGGTTGGGATTGGAACCCCACAAAAGCTTATATATTAAAAGCAGTGGATAAAAGTCTGCGTCGATTGCAAACCGACTATATCGACCTGTATCAACTGCACGGAGGTACTATCGAAGATCCTGTTGATGAAACGATCGAAGCTTTTGAGCAGTTAGTGCAGCAGGGTAAGATCAGGCAATATGGCATCAGTAGCATCCGGCCCAATGTGATCAGGACCTATGTTGAGAAATCTAATATCATTTCAGTAATGCTGCAGTACAGTATTTTAGATCGCAGACCGGAAGAAACTATACTAGACCTGTTACTTCCGAACGGTATAGGCGTTATGGTACGGGGCGCATTGGCTCAGGGACTTCTGGCAGGCAAAAAACCCAAAGAATACCTGGGTCATCCTCCTTCAACGGTACAGTTGGCTGCAGAAATTTTAACGGATAGAGTTGCTTCTACACAATCCATCCCTGCTGCATTAGCTACACAATATGTGTTAAGCCATCCTGCTGTTAGCAGTGTGGTTACTGGTATCAGCAACTTACAACAGCTGGAGGAAGCTATTGAGCTCCCACCTTCGCCCGATGCTGAATGGTTCGATCAGATCAGGGAGTTTATTCCCGCGAAACAGTATGAGGCCCACAGATAGGCGCTGGAAGAGGCAGCCAGGCTCTCGGAGTAAAAAAATTTCAAAAATTGTTGTTTAAAATAAAATTATCCCTATTTTTGCAACCCCGAAAGGGAAAACAGGTATTCCTCCTTAGCTCAGTTGGTTAGAGCATCTGACTGTTAATCAGAGGGTCGCTGGTTCAAGTCCAGCAGGGGGAGCATCAAAAGACATCCCACCATTTAGGTGGGATTTTTTATGCCTTCACCTTTAAAACTGTTTGATAGATAATCAGTTAGATAAAGAAAGCTGTTCACTTTTTTGGTTAGATATTCGTGATTTTTAGCGTCGTAGTAAATTCCCTCAGGAAACAGTGTTTTTTGAACCCTTCTCTTGCCTTCCAATTTGCTGGAATCCCATATCTGACTAAGTTTCGTGAGAACATCCATTGCTGACGATAGCAATTTTTCGAGGTTAGATAATTTAGGGCTTAGGGTATTCAATTCTTTGGTCACATTTCGTATTTCGTCATTCAAATGATTAAACGTTAGGTCATAGGTTTCCCTGTCAACCTCACCCAATCCGTGACGGATTTTCAGCGCCTTCAATTTCTTTTCCAGTTCAGCAAAGCGCGATGTTAAAGCATTCTCATTGGCAGAATTACCCTCATTATAATGATTAAATATTTTAGTGAGCTGTAATTTTACTAATGGCGCTATTTCGTGCGGAACACTGTACTTCTTCAAAAGTTCAATAAATAACTCATTAGCTCCAGTTCTTTTGGAGCGTATCGTCGTCATGGCATTAACGCTGACCCCATTACATTTAAGGCACCGATAATAATGAAGCTGTTTCTTCTTTACCAAATACCCAACCATGTGACTGCCGCAATCATTACATTTCAGCAGTCGATTAAGCGGCCTTGCCTCCTCCTCTTTGTTATGCTGGAAGCCCGAGATATTATTTTCCAGTACCTGTTGAACTTTAATAAAAGTCTCTTTGGTCGCTATAGGCTCCCAATTACCCTTTGCTGGCTCATCAAGCAGCCTGTTAATTATAATCCCGCAATAAAAAGGAGTACGCCACATACTGCTCAATTTCTGCTTACTAATGCTCAAACCTCTGGCAGATAATTTAGCGATAATTTGGGCGTCACTATAAAGACCGGAGGCTTTCCATTGCCAGGCTTCCTTCAAAAGCTCCCCATCCTTATTAATGACTATGCGTTGTTTGAAAGAGAAATATTTCTCATTCGTCACCTTGCGTCCATATCGATCATAACCAGTCGGACAATTACCTATCCATATTCCAGCCTTCAAAGAAGCGATCATGCTTGGAATTACTATCTCCTTTTTCTCCAAATTCTCTTTTGCGGCATGAAAAAGACTTTCGTAAATGGCAATCTTTCCTCTTTCCGTCATCGTTGTATGCCCACTGCAAACTTCAATCAGATGTACGCCTATATCTTCAACAAGTGTATTCACCAACCCGATTGCCGAGCCCCCGGTGCGAGAGAAACGGCTCATTTTGTAAACAAGGATGGCTATAGGCTTGCTCCTGCTTGATTTCACTTTTTCAATAAGGCGCGTAAATTCCTTCCTGGTAAAATCTGACTTGCCACTCTCATAAGTTCCTCCAAACTCTTCAGTAATATTGTAATTATTATCGGCAGCGTATTCTTTGTTAGCTTCCATCTGTCTATCAACCGACGAATTCTTGTCGTACTGGTCTTTTGAGCTAACACGGGTGTAAGACCAAACCGATAAATTCGGTTTTATCTTGGTCTCATCTTTTTTCGAAACAAAGCGGTGGAAGTAGTTAATGTCATTCATCACTAGGAAATTGGAGATTATAAATTGCAAGGGATAATTCGTAGACCAGCAAAGTTAACTCTAATTTCCTTTCTGATGAAAGTTGATGCGTCCATTCGAACGCATTCAACTCATCTTCCGTTAACATTAAATGTCTAGTCGTCTCGCTCACGGCCTTTTGTTAATTGTTTCTGTTTTTCTTTTCCCTGTCTCATGTATTCAAGGGTCTTATTCTTTACTTGTTGCTTTAACGCTTTCCTTTCGTTGTCATGAATGGCAAGCAGATACTTAGCTTTAAATCCGTTATCTCCCCAGGCTTCCTGCCATTGATCCCTGTCTTGCCGGACTCTCTCAAAAACACTCATCGGAATTTTTGCCTCATGATCCCCGAAGGCAGCATACATTTCTCTTTTGGCCTTATCTATTTTTTCCAGGGCGTCTTTTTTAAATTCCTCAAATTTTTCCCATTCTTTTTTATGTTTTTGCTCTAATTCTATCCAATCCATATCTTGTTACTTTAATGGTGATGTGAAATATTTTAAGATGTTTCAAAAGAAAGTAACTGCCTGTAATGACAATTCTTACAGTCGCCGCCTGTTCTATAGCAGAGGCGATGAATGCGGTTGTATGACGCGCCTGATGAAGCATATTCCGATAGCAAGAACGCTGATAAAAAATATTCAAATGCCGACTACAAATATTCAACTGAAAATGCCGACTATGCCTTTCTTGAGTATGAAATCTGCATGATCCTGGACAGATCGACACCAAACGCTGTGCAACGATCTTTTCAATTATACGATTTAGCACTTGCTTTGAATGTTAGCCCGACACTTATTATAAATGATCCGTCGTTGTCATTCGACGCTACAAGTCTCGCTCGTTTTCCCTAAACTCTTTGGCCTTTTGTAGCCGCTCGGCTTTGAGTTTATCTAACGCCTTCCGCTTTTCGATTGCCTTGCATTCTTCTTTAGTTAAAGGCTTGGCGGAATCATTTGCCGATAAGGAATTATCGGCGTGTACCAACGACTTTATACCCGAGCTTATTGAGATGGAATAATCTTTTTTGGCCATCACAGGTTTTATCGCCTCTATCTGCCTGAAATTATCATTGGCGATTTTCTTTAAAGCTTCCCGATTAATCGTCGCCTTTTCTTTTCCTTTTTCTTATCGGCCTGTTGTCTCTCCCTCACCTGGCTGATCGCTTCTTTTCTTTAACCAGCCTAGTATCTTTGAATCTTTCTCGCACATCTTTGGTTTTCACCTTATCCAACTGCTTCACCAAATCAAACGACCTGCCCGTTTCATCAATCACCATGTAAGGCCGTTGCGTTCCGGCGGATATAGCGTAACCTTTTTTAGAAACTGCAATAACAAATTCTTGTGCCGTATGTGTTTCATGCCAAAGCTTGGTCAACTCTTCTTTGATCAAGGGCCGATTGATATTTCGCTCAGGCGTTCTTTCCTGCTCAAACTCAACTTCCATGCGCTGCCGTGCCCTATCCTGGGCAAGTCGTGAAAAGCTGTTGGAGATCATGATGCCTTTTTCGTGATTATACCTCTCATAGGCAACGTGCATATGTAAGCGGTCATTTTTCATATGCATCACCATAATCCGTTTCTGGTTTGTAAATCCCGTTTCCTCTTCAAGTATCTCTGCCGCCCGAAGCCAATCCTCCCGTGTCATTCTCTTATCAGCGCCGATAGGGGGACAAATCTGTACATGGTATAATCCTTTGTCGCTTTTCGTAAGCTCGCTCGTAAGTGACATTTCCAGAAGTGACTTGCGTAAGTCATGAGAGTGTACCGTTCCACGTATGTCAAAGACAAAAACGTTGTCGTTATCAGCTTTCTTTAGCAGGTAGTTCGCTAATTGCGCCCCGTTCCCCCTTATCCCGCCGCGTGTCGTCATCTTGCAATACATTTATAATATTTTCGGACAATATGCTTACTCTCTCCATGACCTGTACGACGACTGACTCCTTTATTGTTATTGAATAAAAGCTTTTATCGTTCATAGCCTGGGCCATGTCATTACAGTCATCGCCGACTTCCTTTAACTTTAATAAAAATTCTGAAAGCACGTCCATACCCGGTTTGCGCGCCGTCTTCCCACAGAAAGGATCATTCAGGATTTTATCCGATAGAGTGCGAATGCCAGACAATGTTTGAATTAGAATATTTTTTACATCGTCCGTATAATATATTTTTTCGCCTACTACTTTGCGGATTTGATCGACGTTGCTGGCGATCTTACCTAAGTTCGCTGCCAAGGCGATCATAGCTTTTCCTGTCGGAGTAGCGACCACCCTAAGTGGCGGTATGTTAAAGGTGCGGAACAATACCCAGGCTGTAACAGTCATTCCCTCGTCTTTGGCCGTGGTAATGAAAAGTTCTTTCATTTCCGGTGTTACGCGAAGGTCAATCTTCGCAGACTTCTTTGCTTTCCCACTCTTATTTTCTTTTGTCATATTTTTTGCTTTTGAGGATGGGGGTCAAGCGGGGAAGGATTTCCTTCCCCTTGCAAGACCGGGTTTGTCAGGACAAACCACGTCTTGCGGGAACCCTCACTTTGTTAATTACATCTCCTTTTCGTCTTTGGAACGATCTCGGCTTTTTCCTTTTTTGTATTCTTGCAGTTCATCCCAATGTTTCTTGAAAAGTTCAGCCTCTTCTTTTTTGTACCGTTTATTATGGTCCTCTCTTTCTTGGGCGAAACGGTAAACCAATTTCGGATCATCGCTTTCCATTAGCCGATCATCTTGCCCTTTCAGGAGTTCCGACCAAGCTTTTTTACGTTGTTCTTTAAAGTCCGCCAATTCTTTAGTATGACGTCCCTTAATGTTATCTGCTGCCATAGAAAAATATTTTAAGGTTTGTAATAAGGATTAGGGTCATGCAGACCGTCGAGCGTCGGCATTTCGTAATAAGGTAGTTTCGGAAATACTTCGGGTGGGCGGTTTTCCACTATTGTAAATATCGATTCTGCACTTGCCCTGCGGATTTCATCTGAGTCGCAAGCGGTCTTGATGTGGTATTCGGCTTACCTTTCTCATCATAGGTGACGACGGTTTTTGTACCCATAAGCTTAGATAAATACTCCAATGAAAACACATCCGAGACTGATAAAAAATTACGTACTGCAGTATTGCTAATAAAAGTTTCCCATACTTCCCCGTATATGGATTTCAACTGTCCCAAATCCTGCACGATCGGCCACATGGTAATATTATATCCTGCATATGTGCTTAGAGCGGTCTTCATTTCTGGCAAGTAACCCAACGCCGCAAACTCATCTAATAAAAACGTAATACGTTTGTCATGATTTCTCACGGCACTACGCAAAGCGGTTGTCATGACAAGGCGTAGATACTGATAATGTGAATCCAGTTTATCGGGGGGATAATGACATACAGCGTTGTCTTGCCGTTGGTGATATTCTTTATATCGAAGTTGGAAGATGCCAGCGATTTTTGAAGCGCAATGCTTTTTAAAAATCCGTTTTCTCATGAGCAACCGCAAGAATGGACTGAAACATTTTTTCCGAAGTATGGATAATACTTACATACTCATTTCCCGTAGCCCTTACTATGGCGCTGTCGCTTACCACCATATCGGAAAGCAAATCTTCAAAACCGCCCTGACCTTCCATTGGCAATCGCAGCCACTCCCAGATTTTGGTCAGCGTTTGATTCGGTTTTGTTTCTGTCATTATCAGATGTAGGATCATCCCTGAAATCATCGAACGAGCCTTATTGTCCCAAAACGCCTCTCCTTTCTTTTCTTTGGGTACGATCATTTCCGCAATGATGCTGATGTCATCAATCAGGTTATCGGGGTTGGTTTGCCCGGTAATTAGATCAAGCGGATTATAAGTAGCGCCGTTATCCGTATAAAGTGCCCAAGGGTCTAAAATATATACGTTGTTACCGTTGTCTTGCTGAAAACGCGCTGAAATTTTAGTTATTTCTGATTTAACATCAATTATGAACCATGACCCCGTGTAGCCGCTAAGGCCTAAGAGATTCGGTATAATAAGATTGGTGCCTTTGCCGCCTCTTGTGCCGCCTAAAGTCAAAAAATGACCGTTACGTTTATAAGCGTAGATTCCGCCGCCGATATAAATTCCCTGCTGTCTTTCAAGATCGGCCAAGTCATTTTCATCCGCCCATTTAGCAGATCCGAAACGAGAGATTTCGTTGAGGTGATTGAGAATAGAAAGTTGCCAGCGTTTGAAGTAATAAAAAATGTAAGCTGACAGAATCAGATTGATAAGCAGAAATCCGAAAGTCGCCCAAACACCCACGTCTCCGCCCATCAATACATCCGTCAATTTTATCAGGATGACTACGGCCAGAGCCACCAATACCCAAACGATCACGATGCCGATAAACATGGCCGCCCAATAAATCGACTTCAAGTTTGTCAGTAATGGCTTCTCCTGGTTAGGAAGACCAAAGCGCGTATATGCTTTTTTGTACCCCATCAAAGCTCCGACCAAGGATATCGGGGTTAGCACCATTCCGATAATATATAGAAACACTTTAACAGGCGCTTCCGGTTGTCTAAGGTCTTTGAACAGGTCAAAGAGTTGCCACAGGCTCACATCTCGTGAACCCGCAGAAATTTTGTTATTCTGCATAAAAAATTATTATTGTTTTTAAATGTCTGTCTGATACAGAGCTGTGAGGATAAAAAATAACCCGCAAGCTTAGTCGCATTTTGTTTATGCGGATTATGTTGAAGTGGTGGATAGGTACCGCTCTATTCGAAATCGTTTCTTGGGAACCTTTTTCGTTTGAACTCCTGTAAGGCTGTATAGATATTCATCTCACCGTAAAAGTGGTCATCATTTATAATGACGTGATTAAGATTACAAACAATCATCTTGTCACCCATCAGCGTCATGTATATACGAGGTTTGGAAGAAGTCTTTACCCATCTGCCAATTTCATTGTACTTATTCATAAATGTCTTTTTTAAATTTATAAATTTTGTGATTCTTGAGCATGGCACGGCCACCAACCTCATACATGAGTGCTGACTGGTCATGACGACGATTAAATTTTGTTTGAAAAATTTCTTTCGGATCGAAAGGAGTGAAAAATAACCCGCAAGCGTAAACAGCGCTATCGACGGCTGCGGGTTATTAATAATACCTATTGTAAAACAGGGCGTCTATTTTCGATTAGCTAGACTCTTAGCTTGTTCGGCGGCTTTTCTCGCGCGATTGGCAGCTTCTTCAGCCTGCTTTTGGCGCGTTTTAGCTTCCTCTGCCTCACGCTTAGCCCTACGCGCTGCTTCTTCAGCAGCCTTGTTAAAATTACTCATGGCTTAAACTATTTAAACTTAAAAATGCTGTTTACTAAACTTTGCGGCCACAAAGTGCAAACCAGTAATAGGCTGTTCCGTTCGTAGCTACCGAAGATCACCGGAGTAGCTGTTCTGTGATTTGCAATACAAAGCTAATGACAGTTAACGCCTTAAATGCGTAAAAAAGTCACGGCACATCTCACGACAAAATGTGATAAAATCATACAGTTATGTGATTTTATCATAACAAGCATACTATTACCATAAATCTATTGACTCGGCACGGTCGGCGGTATATGTTAAGTCTACTTTCGGAGGCAAAAATGGCAAAACGTATAAGTGAAACGCTATCACCGTTAACGGTAAAAGACTGGCGCGAACGTCTGGGTGAAATTGACAACAATGCTACTTATTTTTATGGCTATTTAGATGGCACGGAACGTCCATTAAAAGTTGTAGAAACAATAGTAGAAAAAGCTCATTCATTCGATGAGTTGAAAAAGGACATCATGAATTTTGTTTATCAACAACAAGATTTTCTTGATGACGCCCAAAAACGATTAAGAGATGATCCCTATTTAAGAAAAATAGAACTTCGGCATCATTAAAGCTTAGTAATTTATCTTAAATAATGTATTTTGCTAATACCCCTGTTAATTTCAGAGGTATTTTTTTGATATGGATATCACTTCAATTGAATTACAACCGACAACAACTAGTGTTGAATTGATCTTATTTGAAAAGTTCGCTGACACAATCTATGTGTGGGAAACATACTTGGGGCTTGCTGCGAACAAAAAATACTATGAACGCTTTATACTTTACATTGGTAAGGAGATTGGTGAGGATATTGTCTCTGGTACATTAGAAAACAAGTTAAGTGCAGCTCGAAACGGCCATAAAAATCTTACCCTTGAAGAATGGAGATATTCGAAGTTTTGTAAAACTTTTGAAGCAATGTATAAAAACTCCCCTCAAAAGACCAAAACACCTACAAAGAACTAAAAAACTCGTTTGATATTTGGAAACGAGACATTGATATTCGCCATGGTATAATTCCTCCTTTAGAAAGCAAAGAGTCTATTAGTTTATTCAACTTTACCGCATCTGAGAATATTGAAAAAGAATTATACCTCTTATCAGATGAACTAAAACAAATTTATAAAAAACGCCCCGAATTAAAAATGCATATTACTGAAAGATGGGCACTTAAAGAATGGTTATATTCTATTAAAAGGAGACTTAAACATGAAAATAAAAGTGAGGAAGAGCGTCAATCAATACGAAAAAATGTAAGAAATTATTTTCACAATAAATGGTTTGTACTTTTTAGCATGAAAGATGAAAAAGTAATAGAACAAACAATGCATATGACTCTCAACACTTATGATGAGTCTATCAAAAATGTTGTAATGGGTCGTTTTGATTATATAGACAGTACATACAGTAAAAAAGAAATAGTAAGATATGCTGAATTTTTTTATTATATGGACTCAGGATTGTTATATATGTCTGATTTACCAGATTTTATGCACCGGTATAATAATGCTGTAGAAAAAACAGCATGGGGATATATTTTTAATATCGAATCACTTAATGACCTCTTTTCACCTAACAAAAAAGAATACAACAAGGGACATGTGTTTCATGGCTCATTAAATTCAGAGTTTAGTTGTTCTTTAGCTTTACTCTACCCAAATGGTACAATTGATAAATATGAGTATACCGAGTATGATCTCGAAGAGAATGATTTACCTTTTACAATACAGTCTTTTTCAAGGAGACAGAAAATAATTATCCAAAAGGATTAAACCATTCTCTCACACCAAAAATGATACTCTATATTCTTGCGGAGACTGAAAGGTTAGATTTGAATATTTAATCCGCCAAAGCTACTGCTTAGACAATATGTCTGTATGTGCAAATTCTTAAGTGTAAAAATAGTAACGCCGAAATGTTATCTTTCTAACGTACATTACAAATTAAGAATATGGCCATCACTAAGCAACAATTTAATACGCTATAAGACATCTTTGATTACTATAATCTAACGCTATTTGCCAACGAACTGCCGCCATGCCTTATCAATCTTTCACGTCGAAGAAATACTATGGGCTTTTTTGCTCCTGAACGTTGGGAGGATAAGAAAAACAAAATCGTCCATGAAATTTCTTTAAATCCGGATTTGTTGAAGCGAACGATTAAAGAATGGCACTCTACCCTTGTGCATGAGATGGCCCATCTTTGGCAAAGGGTTAATGGTACTGCATCGCCACATCGATACCACAACAGAATTTGGGGGATAAGATGGAAGCAATCGGGCTGATGCCATCGAACACAGGTCGCCCTGGCGGCAAGAGAACGGGACGGGCAATGTTGGATTACATCATAAAAGGTGGTTTGTTCGAAGCCTCATTTAAAGAAATTAAACAAAACAACGACATTGATGCAAAACTCCCCTACTTACCCAATGCTAAATTATTAAATTGGTTTGCCAACGGCGGACAAAACTCAAAAGGGTTGTCAGGTGTAAAAATTACATATAATTGTTATTGCCGCTATCGCGTATGGGGTAAATGCGGGCTTAAAATAAAATGCGTAGAATGCGGTGAGCTTTTTCTGCCGATGAAGAAGAGCAAATAAATTTCACGGTCAGTCTAAATCAAACGAATCTTTTAATTCCACATTCAAAGCTGCACGAAGAATAAGTGCCGTTTTAAAGCAATGTTCGTTCTTACAATATCTTTTTACATTTTATTTGGTTTTAGACAAAACAATTTGTTCGTTCATGGAACTTGTACCATGAACGAACACTTAGCAGCTAATTTCAATGAACTTTCGAAAGTGACGAAAGCGCCAAAAGCCTTGTGCTATGGCGTTTTTATTCTGTCCCCCAATACAAAAACACTAATTATTCTCTTCAACTGTTCGAAGTTAATACAAGCTTCATTAGCGAACGGTATAATGATTTTCACGGGAGAAAACCTGTAGAAAATGAAAAAAGCAATCGCCCATTTCCGAGTGTCGTCACGCCGCCAGCGCAAAAGTGGTTTAGGTCTGGCTGCACAACGCAGAGAGGTATACGAGTTCGCTGCTCGGCATAAGTTTAAGATAGTAGCAGAGTTCATCGAAAGAAAATCCGGTCTTTCCCGTAACCGTCCGGTCATTGATGAATGCCTTGCTGAATGCAAAAGACTGAATGCAACATTGCTTATTTCTCGCGTGGACAGGCTGTCACGTCGGCTTTTATTTACGGCGACACTGATGGAAGCCGGAGTGCCGTTTATTGCGATAGACAAACCCTACGCAGATGAATACGAACTCCATATAGAAGCGGCTAACGCGCAACGGGAGTCTCGCTTGATTAGTAAAAGAACCAAAGCTGCGTTACATGAGGCCAAACGGCGGGGCGTTAAACTGGGTACTTCAATATGGAGTGTTCTGGATAAGCGGCGCAAAGATTATGAACGTTTCGCCAAAAAAATGAACCCGATTGTTTTAAAACTTCGAGCTAAAGGATTTAAAAGTATACGCGCATTAACAGATGTTTTAAACGAACGGCACATCAAAACCTTTACGGGTGGCAATACCAAATGGCATTTAAGTACGGTGCATACTCTTCTAAAACAGATAAACAGGATTTAATAACTAACAATCAAAATACAAAAGCTATGGCAAAGATCATTCTTGAACCTAACGAAGTTTTCGAACATTTTCACAGTGAAGCAAGTACTACTACTTTATTATCAGGTAGCGCCCATTACAGTACCGACGAGGTGGAACAGGAGCTACAATTGAACGAAGTAGTCTTGACACCTGCCAATAAGTCTCATATTCTCACTAACATAGGTACGATAGACTGTATCATAGGATGTAGTCACTAAAATGTTTGAGAGCTTAAAATTAAACGGCTAACTACCCTCAACCGGGATTTTACAAAACCAAGACCACAACAACAAATGTGGTCTTTTGATTTATTACACGTTTCCCTAATTATACTTACCGCAGTTTTTTTCGTTCTTACTTTGTATGCGATTGTACAAGAAAATCTTTTGTTATTTGATATTGAACCCTCAAAAATTATATCCTTAAAAATTCTCGATACTTCTTCTGCCGCATCATTGTTTGTTACCCTTGTCGGTGCGATGCTTGTACGACATCAGTTTGTTTTGGGGCTTCGCCCACGATTAGGTATAAATCAGCTATCACAATAAAGGAAACCGCTGGCAAAAACAAAGAATCCTGCGAAGTTTGGCAGGTATATATCCGAAACGTTGGTCTTGGCGCAGCTATTATCAGCAACCTTGAGTTCAGGATGGGAGTGTCATCACTTGTTGACTGCCCATTTATTCTTAATCAAGATGCAGTAATCAAAGAACTCGAAAAAATCGAATTGGTACATAAAGAGGATTATTGGTTTGAAAACGTTTCCAACGGTTTTACTTTATCACATGGTGAAAACTGCATCCTTTTCGAAATCAAAATCGAACATAAAGATAAGCTCAAACAGCTTGACGCGCTCGTATCGTTTAGAGGCTTTTTAGGGGATCGCTACAATAGAGAAATATTCTTTATTCCGCGACATATTAATAAAGATTAGCCATTATAGCTACCCTTAGTTAATATGCCCCCTGGAGCTCCATTTTAACTATAAACTGAGCCGACATACGCCTAAGCTGTGCTTAGGGAAGATGTCTTATTTGTAAAACACGCTGTCGGCTTACCAAGCTATAAGAGAAAAGCCCTGACCGAAGCCAGGGCTTAACCATTATTAATTGGGCTGTAGCGTCTGTAAGTATTCTACGGCTTTTGAGGCTTCGGAAGCGGCAGTGATAATGTACTTTTTGTTATCCTTTAGGACTTTCAACCAACTGGCGATATAGCTGGCTTGGTCGCCTTTTTCGACGTTATTGATCTTAAACTCGGCGCAAAGGAAAGCCGCTCCAAGCTCGGCAACCAATTCTTCTGCGGCGTAGTTCTGGTCGCCGAATTTTTTACCGCCTTCCCGCTTCATACGGGCCTTGCTGCCTGTCCAGTGCGTAAGCTCGTGTAACAACGTTGAGTAATACCCTTCCGTTGCTGTAGCGGTTTCCGTGTCCTTGAAAGTATGTCCATAAGGCATAAGGATTTTGTCTTGGGAAGGAATATAGCAAGGAGTGGTACCTTTATGTTCGATATCAGCCTTGGTGTTGAAAACGAACTCTTCGACACGATCCAAGCGATCAACCAAAGAGATTTGATTGATGTTCTCCGGCTGTTGTTCGTCAGGCGTGTAACTGGAAAGCTGACATCGGTTGAAGACGACGGACGATTTCAGAAAAGGGATTTTTTCGATTTTTCCATCTACCTCCTTTTCAAGGGTATCGTAGTAAACGATTAGGCTTCCCTTTTCGCCTTTGCGAACGGATTCCTTCTTGGCTTGCCATTGCTTGAAACTACCCCATTCGTTTGATGAGTATTGTTTGTCGAACATGGAACACCAAAGCAGGACGATATTGATACCTCTGTATTTCTTACCTGTACTGAAATTAGCGGGAATGTCGAATAGTCGGGTATTACCGCCTTTCCAACTTTGCTGCCAGGGAACTACGCCTGTTTCCAATTGCTGAACAATTGTATCGGTAACTTGTTGGTGCAGATCGCGGCGTTTGAATGTTTGTGGTTGTTCTTGTTGAGTGAGGACTTGCGTCATGTATTTTTTCTCCTGTATGAGTGGCTGGTTACAGGGGATCGACAACCGAAGAACTAGTGACCAAACCAAGTCTAATTTTGGATGGGCGGGTGAATACGTCGCAGACGTAGAGGAAAATTATGCTTGGAGACGGGAGCGGCTTCGGTTAATCACCTGTACGCCGACCATGACACGACTGATAGCAGGAGACCGCCAATACATGACCTGATCCATCACAAACCATCTGGCACCAACGGCACGATAAGGTGAATAAGCCAAACTTCGATCAGATGGATTGTAATGGACACGGACGGATTGTTTTGAAACCGACATAAAGGTTTTGATAAGCAATCGGCATGATCCGTATGTACCAATGCAAATCGGCAGCCCAGGCCAAAAACTACTTCAAGGACGAGCTTATACCGGAGTTTCCAAATGGTCGCACAAACTACTATGTGAACGATCAGGAACTTCCCGGGTCGTTTCATGGCAGGCTGAAAACACGTTTGGGCCTAAAAGATGACATGACAAGTAAAGCCTTTCATTTGCTTTGCGACAATCGCCATCCTGTAACAGGCAAGCCCCTTACGCCGCGTACAAAACAAAATCGTACTATCGCATACGATCTCAATTTCCACGCGCCGAAATCAGTATCAGTTTTAAACGTACTTTCAAAAAATTCGCATATCATAGATGCTTTCCGCGACAGCGTACATGACACCATGTTGCGCATCGAAGCAGATGCTAAAACACGCTTGCGGAAAAAGGGGCAAGACTGTGATACTCCGACGGGGCAATTGCTTTGGGGTGAGTTTGTGCACCAAAGCGCAAGGCCCGTTAAAAATTCACTGAGCGATCCTCACTTGCATATCCATTGTGTTGTCATGAACCAGACCTGGTGCGCCATTGATCGGCAATTTAAAGCCGGACAGTTTCGCGATATTCAAAGAGATATGCCGTATTATCAAGCGCTGTTTCACAAGACCCTGTCTGATCGCTTGATTAAATTAGGTTATGCCGTTCGTACCACTAAAAACGCCTTCGAAGTGGTCGGTGTACCTGAACAGGTGATAAGGCTATTTTCAAAACGTACTGACGAACTCGGTCAACTTGCCAAAGACTATAAAATCACTAATGCCAATGACCTGGATACGTTAGGTACTCGCTATCGTCAGAAAAAGCAAAAGACGTAACGCTTACGGAATTAAAGCGTAACTGGCGAAAGCAGATTGAAGATGCCGGAATGAAAGACGGCATCGGCTCGGACGCCCCCATTCGTCATGCTCCTAGATCAGCACCTGCTAACATGGTTGCTGAGGATTGTATTGACTACGCATTAAAACTAGGTTTTGAACGCGCGTCCGTCATGCAGGATCGACGAATATTGAAACTGCCTTTCGCTTCGCCTTGGGGATGGATCATATCGCCATCAGCGATATTGAAAAGTCCTTCAAAGCGGATAAGCGAATTCTAAGGATTAAAGACAAGCATAAAATCGTTTGCACGACACAAGAAGCACTGGCCGAAGAAAAATCCATGGTAGCTCTCGCTTGTCATGGCAAGGGTGCGCTTATGCCGCTTTATCGTCATACACCTAAGCTTGGTTCAAAAGGACAACAGGCCGAAGCCATATCTCATGTACTGACAACTTCGGATCGAGTTTCTATTATTTCAGGTCGCGCGGGAACGGGTAAAACCACACTTATGAAAGAAGCCGTCAGTATGATACTCAATAAAGGCAAGCGCGTCTTTGTTGTAGCCCCCACCGCGCAAGCTTCCCGTGGCGTACTGCGGGATGAAGGGTTTAGCGATGCCGAAACCGTGGCAAAACTTCTTGCGTCATCATCTTTGCAAAAACAACTGAAAAGACAAGTGCTGTGGGTTGACGAAGCTGGATTGCTTGGCACGAAAGACATGACGGCCCTGCTTCGGATTGTTACGGAACAAGATGCGCGTCTGATCTTAAGTGGTGACACGCGTCAACACGCCAGTGTCATAAGAGGTGATGCTCTGCGTATTCTCAATACTGTGGCAGGGATAAAGTCGGCCCAGGTAAATCGCGTATACCGCCAAACCTGTGAAAACTACCGCAAAGCCGTCGAAGCAATCTCACGCGGTCAAATTAAGGATGGTTTTGACCGCCTTGCCGTTATGGGTGCCGTTCAAAGCATTGAGGCGGATAAATTAGCTGACACACTTGCAGATGATTATATGCAAGCCTTACAAGCCGGCAAGACGGTTCTTGCGGTATCACCTACTCACGACCAAGGCCGAGCGGTCACTTTTGCCATACGTGAACGCCTGAAAGAATCCGGCAAGCTCAACGGCTGTGATAAAACCGTACAACGCCTGATCAATTGCAATCTTACCCATGCGGAAAAACAGGACATCCGTAACATACGTATTGGCGCAATCATCCAGTTCAACCAGAACCAGGCGCAGATCAAACGTGGTAGCCGTTGGGAAGTAACGGGTACAAAAAACAAAGCTCTTATCTTGCGGAACGATCAAGGAGAGATAGAAGAGTTTTGTTGTGAAAAGAAAAATAACGCCTTCGATGTCTTCCGTACTGAAAATCTACCTCTTGCCGAAGGGGATCAGATTGTCATTACAAGAAACGGTAAGGATCAAGACAGGAAACGCCTTAATAACGGCCAAACTTTTACCGTCAAACGATTTGATAAAAATGGCAGCATAATCGTCACTAACACGTCTAGTAAAGTATCATACAAGCTGGCGGAAAATTTCGGCCATTTCAATCATGCCTATTGTGTTACATCTCATTCGTCACAAGGAAAAACCTGTGATGCGGTCTTTATCGCCCAACCTTCAGCCACCTTTGCCGCAAGTGATATGAAACAATTTTACGTCTCCGTGTCTCGCGGCCGTGAGGCAGTACGAATATATACCGATGATGTTCAATCACTGTTGGATCAGGTCAGTCATGACGGCGACCGCCTTAGTGCCATAGAGCTTACCCACTCGTTAAAAGATGGCCGTCCTCATGCCCATATCCGTCGCAAACGTCATGCAGCCACTATAGTCAACACAATATCCGAAAGCCCCGTCTCTCAACCCAGGATCAAGCACTATGAGCCGAAACTCACCCTTTGATGACATCCTACGGGAAATTAAGGAAAGTGACCCCACGGGTCAACCTACCCCTGTAGAAAACAGCTTTCATGCCCCGCATAATATCACCAAAAAGCTTGTCATTATTTGGGAAGACGGGCGGAAAGCAAGTTTTGTTTATCCAGACTTGCAAGCTTCAATATTAGATACACGCAGCGAACCCAACTCGCTCGTTCTTCATTTCGTATCGTTTAAAATGACCCTGAAAGGTTATCGGTTCGACTTGCTTTTTAACAGGTTCCTTGCTGACGAACCTTACATCATAGCTGTCGTTTCGGAACGTTATAAGTCTATTGAAACCAACGATCAGTTTATAGTAACCCAGGCTAACGTAGAGCCATAAAAAACGCCCCGATTAAGGGGCGCTTCTAATTACTTAAGGCGACGGGTCAGGTGTAGGCTCCGTTTTTACAAAACGCTTCACCTCTTCGGAATCTATAGTGATGGCCCCAATAGATCGAGCTGCATCGGCATAAACGCTAATCGGGTACTCACCTTTAAAAAAGACATCTTGCATAACTGGAAACGGTACAGTTTTTACTGATCTAACCTCGTCGAGGTCAACATAACCAAGTTCAGGAAATCCTTGACCCAGGTCACACAAGCCAAAAGCTATATTTGGCTCTTCGGGGTTAAGCTCGGTCAATAGCCATTCGCAACCTGTGAAAAGTATATGTAACCTTACGACGGGATAGTGATCTTTCGAGTAGTTTTCAGGCATACCGTTAGAAATTTGCTGTCGATATTGTTCAGGGGTAAATAAATCGGTCATCTTATTTCCTTTCGTTGGGGTTGACGATGACGGGAAATGCAGGCACGAATTTAAGCGACCGTCCGGCAGTAATTTTGCTGCGCGAGGAAGTCTGACGGACGGGGAAAATTATTGTTGGAAGCAAGGGAGTGGTTCGGGCAGGATTAACCGCCTCATCGCTCAACTACCTCAAAACGGAAAGCAAATGATTTTTCATTTTACGAACCAGGTGAAGGCCCAGATCGCCTATGCGGTGTCCACTTCGCAAGCAAAGTATCTTGTTCAACTATAAAGCCGTATGCCTTAGCAGCAGATAGATAAGTACGGATGGGATATTTCCCAATGAAATACGGATCGCGCCTGACATGGTTAGCTTGACCTACGGCAAAACTGACTATTTCATCAATATCAATTTCTCCAAAAGTCACATTATTATTACCGAGATCAATCAGACCTGATCCTTTGGATTGGTTATACCTATTTAGTTCCGTAATCAACCAGGCACAGCCTGTTCCAGGTATGAATAATTTGGCGGCTGGCACTTTATCCATCTCGTCTTTTCGAGATTGATTATTTTGAAAAAGTCGGGTTAGTTCGGGTTCGGAAAACAAGTACAAAACAATAATCCTTCTTTCATGTATATCTGTAATAAGTCGAATGCTATTCGATACCTATCTTAACCATGTGCCACGCATTAACGTCCTTGTATGGTCGATATAGGCGGTTTTGAGGTTTGTGTAAAAGCTGATCCTGTGTCTTGAAAAAATTATCCAGGGAAACCGTTGCCTTTTTCCCCGCCTCGTCATTATCCATCCATGTATAAGCAACCTCATATCTTTCATAGTCTTTGATATAAGGCGTGACTTTAGGCAGAATGGAAACGGAATGACTAATATAAATGTCTTCTTTAAAATGTTGTCCGTTTTCCTTTTGAATGATTGCCGATAGGAAATCCAGTCCTCCTTCAAATACATGGAATCCATTTGAGTTAGGATCAGAGCCACGAATGACGGTAATATTCTTTCTACCAATGCAGCCTTTAAAATACGCGTTCCTCACTTCCCAACCACCGTCTTCATTACGCATTCCAAGTGCTTTGAAATACTTTTTCGTTTCACGGTTAACCACTTTCACTTCTTTCATGTAACGGCGCGCGACGCTTACCGGAATGCCCCGCTTTTCCAAATACTCAATCAGTAACTCATGTTTAATGGTGGAAACGTTATCGACAAACAGAGAGGATGAGGTAGATATTTCCTTCTCGTTACTGCGAATGACAGGTGATATCTTAGGCGTATTCCCCATCATGTTTGTCAACCATCTTAGAGCGTCAGTGACGGCAAAGTTTTCGCCTGACAGTTCCAAATGGTATTGAACAAACGAGATCGCACCACCGCCTCTACCGACCCCGAAATCATACCAAACATTCATAGGTATGTTTATTTTAAAACTTGCCGTCTTCTCATCACGAAAGCGATACCACGCTTCGTTTTTTTTCTGTTGCGTTGGTTGATGACCTAGTTTATCTAAAATTTGCGCAAGCGGAATGCTTTTCGCCTGTTCGATGTTCATGCGATCTCCGATAGATTTAATTGTGATATTGAGCGTGGTTTGGGAAAGGATGTTGTTACAGCAACACCTTTCCCGATTTTCAAGTTACGGTATTAATTGCGCTTCCATTTCTTTTCGTACTTGCGCTTTGTAGCCGATCAATCCGGAAAGCGGGTAACGGATCGTTCTTCCGATCCTTAGAAATGGAATACGGCGTTTATCGAGATGTCTGTGTTTTACGAGAGTGTCAGGCTCAAAACCGACGATGGATGCCGCTTCTTTCGTATGCAGCCAAGGATCATCAACTAAAAATGCCATCTGACATTTCGGACAACAGGTTTGTATGGACTTGCTTAGCTTCTTCTTACCGATAACTTTCGCTACATCGGGTGTTACAATAATGGATGGCGTGAAAATATTTAGATTATCAACTGACGTACTGTTTAACATCTATATGCGGCTCTCAATGTTTTGATTAAAATAACCATGAAGGTTTTCATAGTGCGAAGCCGATGGTGATATCAAAACGACGAACTGAAAGTCAAACAATATTATGTTTATCCATCATTATCCATCTCGATGAATGTTCGGTTCGCATCGATGTCAATAGAATTAACACTATTGTATGCGTTTTTCATCAATCATGTTACCGACGAGATTAAGATTTGAGTTGTATTTTTTCAACCATTCCATTTTCTTTTCTAAGGTAGCTCCTTTACCGTAAGCTTCACGGGAAAACTTATGACCCATAAGATCCGCTTGCACACGATCAGGCGCATTTACTTCTAAAAGGCGATCCTGGAAGCTATGCCGCAGTGAATAAAGGGTGTGTTGGTCCGTAGGGTAAAGCCCTTTGTCCCTGAAATGCTTTCCTACAACGCTTGATAAACGGTCAGGCGCATCAGTGTAGGCAGTCAAACCGTTCGGACATTTTCGATATGCTTCAAGCGCAAAGCCAATGAGAGGTATTTCCCGGCGCCGATATTTCGTTTTCAGTCCTTTTTGTTTTTTGGGAATGAAAACTAATCGCGGGATCGGATCGTCAAGAATGATATTGCACGGATCAAGATTGACTTGTTCTGTTAAGCCTACGCCTAATTCGGCAATCCCATATACGGCGCATTTTTCTTGATCGGTCAGGCCTTCCAGATTTGCAGGACTAAGAAGCTTATTCAGAATGTAATCAGTTTCGAAAGAACGACGCTGACGTTGATCGTCATCTTCAAGTATAAGTTCCATAAATAAATGGGATGTGTCGATTCCCAATTTCAGGTTTTTATTAACCGTGGAAACGACAGACTTAACGTGAATAAAATCTTTGTTGGCGCTATTGATCGCATAATGTTCCTCCTCAATACGCGCGATCCACCAATCTTTGAATTTCAAAAGATCATCTCGCGTCAACTCAGTTATCGGTTTGTTGCCGACACAACCGATAAAGTGACGGATGGCTAATTTGCGGGGATTTTTCCACTTCCGCACCTGGTTGGGCGATTTATCAAGTGTCTTTTCTCGGGAATATTCCCAATATTTCTTTAATGCATCATCAAGCTTGATGACAGGCTTCGGTGCGCCGCCTAAGAGGGCTTCGACATGATGCGGGTTATCGTTCTGCTTGTCGACTTGCTGGAGTCTTCGCAATAGCTCCAAAATCGGCCCATCCGCTAATTCTTGATTAGTCTGATATTGCGTTCCCCATAACGAAGCACGTTTGACCGCTGCCTCATAAAGGTCATGACAGTGCTTCTTTCCCGTTTGGACAAGCTGGTGCCAATAGCTTTCAAGTTCTGCGTTTTTGATTGCAGCGAGACGTAAGGCTTCTCGCTTGCTATCCGTTCGCAACGCAAAACGTATCTTCTTACGCTTATCGAATTCAATGAGTTCAGATGGTACACGGCGGCTGAAATAATAGCGACCGTCAAGATTGATAACATACTGCATTAGCCCCTCGCTGGGTTCGATTTTGGGTTCGAATTTGGGTGAAACGAGGACGGCAAAATGCCCGAAAGCTTGCCTAAAGAGGCAAATTTTCGTTGTTATCAATGACTATCTTGGTGAGGATGATCTTCCCTTTAGGAAGTAATGGCGCACCCGTGAGGATTGCCATATTATTCCTGCATCATATTTAATCATGTAATAACAACTAGATAAAACTTTCGCCTACAACCAATGTGTATTATTCTGGGTATATGCTTGGGTTCGACCTTCATCGTTTCAGCGAAGAGAACTTATCTCTTAAAAGAAAGAAATGCAAGCCATAATTTAATTGTCGAAAGCCCTTGATTTGTTGGCAATATCTAAGGCTATAGATTTCAGCGATTGCTGTTTGTTACGTTTTTGAACTTCTTCATGTAACCTTTGAAATGAAGGCAAGTAAGCGTCTCCGAAGACGGCAACGATACGAGCTGCAATCTTGTAGGCTTGTTCTAATTCATAAAACGAAATACTGGAGTCTTTACTATCTGCTGTCATAATTGCTCCTTAAAAAAGGATTTCAGTTGCTCACTAGAAGTATCCAATTTCAACAAAATCGTTGTTCATCCATGAAAATCCATTTTGAAAATATGGATATACAAGTCTTCTATTGGCAGCTTATTAGCCCTGATCGCGTTCAGGCAAGATTTAATGGGTCACAAATTTAACCAAAAAGCCTGTGGTAATGGCACAAGTCTCGAACAGAAAAAAGAATGGTTAGAAAAATACAGCTAAAATGATTTCAATAAAAACGCAGCCCCGAAAGAGGCTGTTTTTTGGTACCATAACTTCTTTAAACGATTGCTATCGAACAAAGGCAAAGAGTCAACGACAATTATACAAGGTATTATTCAATAGCAAATTATATGACAATGTTCTGATGTATCTATTTGCCTAGGTATTATGAAGCAAAATAATACCCGCCGTTACGACACCAAGTTTTTCAACTATGTCCTCATCTGTAATCAACAGTTCTTCTATACGAGGGTCATCCGCTACAAGTAACCATTGCCCTGCCCGCTTGATTAAACGACGGATCACTTCATGACCATTATATCTTACGTGTACGACTTGGCCTTCTTTGGTCGGCTTCCCGCGATCTACTACTGCAATTCCGCCTGGGTGTAACCCGCTAGGTCGCATTGCATTGGTTACGATCCTTACTAATTGTACATGAATAGAATTTTGAGTAAGAAAATTATGCAGGTCGACGCTATCGCCGCTATCCCAACAAAGTCCTGAATCCCCTCTATCGACCAACTTTCGCGGAGATGACCGGGCGATCTTGGATAAACGATGTGGTTCATTTGTTCGCATACAGTATGAATATCTGAATCGAAGTAAATTGTCAATATATTCCTATGCGGCTGATACCATACGAAATTTGGGCACAATAGCTACCTTTATAGGAATTCTGCTGATTTAATAAAGCTTTTGTACCAGCCGTCAGAAATTGCACCAGTTATCGCCTAAATGCTTCTGTCAAGGCTTGAAAAACTACAGCTATGCCGAAAAAAACAGACAAGACGAGCCTAACGTCTCACAAATTCATCATCAAAGGTGAATATGACGGAGAATACGAGATCAACGACAATCTGTATGTCATGGACTTCGACAAGGGTTCGATTGAAAAGAAGAACTCTATTACCATCAAAAAAGTTACAACGGTCGCATTTGGGTAAACGGAGAAGAAATCAACCCTAAGCAAGCCGCCAAACTGCGCCCCGCATTCGCTTCGAAGGAGCAAGATTTTTGTTGGGGTCATCAAGGCGCTGGCGCTAAAATAGTCGCCTTGGCTATTTGCTCACATATATTTCGGTATACCGAATGGTCTGCAAATATTTATCAGGCATTTGCCGAAAAATACATTTATCCCTTAAAGCGAGAAAACTTCGAAATAGAAATTGATATAACGGATTTCCTAATCGATCACCGCGAAAAACTCACCTACGACTACTATACCCGTTATTACGAATTCTCCGGGGAAGCCGCGAAATCATTTTAAAAAGAAATCTCTCGACAAAAAAGTTTTCGGTGAATCTACTGGATGAAGTGGCCTGGGCATACGTAGATAGAAAGGAGTTCTCCTATAACTGGAAAATGCCTTCAGCCTCCGCTTTTTCGGGATAAAGGAAGAAAATCCCGAACCTGAAAAACCGCCTTTTGACAGGCAAGCCGCCTTTAAAACTATTCGTAGAAGTCTACAGCGGGAATTCTTCACAAGGCAGTACTCACACCTGGAAGATAGCAGCGAGTATCTTCTGGCTTCGGAAATTCAATATACTCTTTCTATCTTCTCATATCACAGGGACGAACGTTTACACAAAAGAGCCGCAATACTGCGGCAACGCTTTAAGAAGGATGAAGGAAAACTCCTGGCGTTAATGGCTAAGAAACCTATGAAAAAATGAAAAGTGACGAAAAAAGAAAAACGATGCCATGTAACAGCCCAACCGGGAATCTTCCCGTTTTTTGATATAATCAATTTTGTAAATTTGTCTTTCACTAGCTTTCGAAGAAAAATGACCGACGCTGCCTATTACCATGGCTTTGAATACAGTTCAGATGAGTTATACAAATACATCGAAGCCGCAGGTGTTTTTACTATTTTATTGAAAAACGGCAATGTCGTACATTTTTTCCTGAAAACATAGAGGGATTCAGAGAATGGTTACAAAATCATAGAATAAAAAACGTTCGAGATTAGAATTGATCGCAATGATTTTTTCATAGGTTAGCAACGGCCAGCTCATTCTTGAGCAGGCCTTTTTGATTGCAGCCTTTCAAAAAAATTGAATTTAATAACTAAAAATAACAACAGAAAATGGACAATTACAGAACAGAAGTTTTGGAACTATTCGAAAAAAAAAGCCAGCGGCGAGCTTTCTTTTAATTTAAAGCATCCAACGCCTGCAAGTTTAAGGTCGGAATGCCACCTGCTTTTCACCGGAAATCGATACACAAAAGCAGATCTTTATACGCTAAAATCATTCTTCCAATGCCCTGAAAATGAAGAACTTCGCCCTACAAAAATTAAAAGGTTTGATGCCGACAAGTTCAAACCCCTCAACAATTTTCTAAAATTGGCAATTAATACGAGTGAAAAGAATGTCGAAATCCTGGCGTGGCTGATCGACTTCAAGCATCGTCCCTATTCCCGATACATCGATGTAGTAAGTAGAGATGCGTCAGGATTAGGATTATCCCGCATGAAGGTTTTAAGGACTGGAACGATCATTGAAAATTTGTTTCCAGAGAGGGACCAGCAAGATGTAAACAGGATTTCAGAAGCCGAGACCAAGGCAACACGTTCCACATCTTCTAAACCGCGAAATGAATATGTCGAAACCGCCATAGAAGAAGAAGTGTCCCCAAAAATCACACTTGAATATCCGTCCGGCGTCAAAATAAAAGTTGACGTCGACAATCTTGCCCTGATTTCACTATTGGTAAAACTATGATCCGGCCTTACGGTTTTCCGTATAGGACTTCTATATCTGTTTTCTATATTTGTAAAAAAGATGAGTAACCAAGACTTTTCAAAAATATCTTCAAAGCTCCTTAAAGCGAAGGTAACATCTCCATCAGGGGAATTGATACAAGGCTATCCGATTTGTGCAAAAACCAAGACAGGGCAGAACTCTTATTGGATGATCCTTACGGGGACTACTGTCGAGACTTTAACCACTGGAGGAATGGTGAATCTAGGAAACATCGATAACAAAGAAACGCAACCTAACTTTTTAAAGGCCAAAGCAAAAAGTTTTGTGACTAGAGAATGGGTCGAAGGCTATCCCTTTTATGCAGAAGCCGAGACGGAAGAAGCCTCTTATTGGATGATTAAGGCGGGATGCTCGATCGAAGATATATTATCTCATGGACTCGTCAACATAATTCCTGATACTATAAGCTATATTAACTAGGTATAATTAGTCATGAAGAATGAAATATCTTTAGCTAAGCTGTCTATACAAGTATCTGCTCTACGACAAGCCATGGAAGTGGTAATTAATGGTACAACGCCAGATCATGCAAAATGGACAGGCGTAAATAATTTTACTCGCAAATATTCCCAATTGGCACTTCTGTATGAGAAACTTACAGGTGACAATTCACTTCCTATTTATGATACGGAAAAACTTCCAAACCCTTATGACCAACTTTGGCCTCAGTTAAAAAGTCTTTTCGATCTAATTTTCACAGATACGCTTACGTTACAAGGTTTGCTGAGCTTGACCGAAACACCATCCCACGGCCCCTTGTTTAATTTGTTTGTGTCAGGTGATTCAGAAGAATGGAATGGAGAACCTTTTGAAATTGAATTACCTCGCTGTATTCGTGAATATACCGATCCCGAATTGACAAGAAAATTCGGTGCATTTGATCCAGCATCAATTAGTGAACTGAAACGTTTGCCATCGATTTTCGCTTATGAGGCATCTTGTAAACAGTCACCAAAATTTGGCTATGTGCGCGACATTAAAGTTCGGCGTGACAAAGTTAAAGTCGAATATGATATCAGGACAATTGAGGAGTTCCTGACATTTGAAAAATTAAACGAAATGTCTTTTGACCTAGATATCGGAAAACTTGAATTGAATAGAACGCACTGGGCACTCAAAGATGTGAACTTGCTAAAAGAGTTACACGCAAAGGGCATAAAAATACCTTCAAACATGCGAGACATTGTGAATGCCGTAGATGTTTCTAATCATGTATTTGACGTGGCGCTTTCTTTCCCTGGTGAATCTCGACCTCTTGTAGAAGAAATTGTGACCGAGTTAGAACGATCACTTGGTCCGAACAGATATTTTTATGATAATAACTATGTCTCACAACTCGCACAACCATCATTGGATATTTTACTTCAGGGAATTTACAAACGAGCAAAATTAGATGTGGTTTTTCTTAGTTCAGATTATCAGAAAAAAGATTGGTGTGGAATTGAGTTTAGAGCAATCAGAGAAATCATTATGGAACGAGAAAATAACCGTGTGATGTTTATCCGAACTGACGACGGAGCCGTTGACGGAGTTTTTAAAACAGATGGGTATGTCGATGCTCGTAAATTCTCGCCTGATAAGATTGCTGGGTTTATTCAGGAACGAGTTAATTTAATAGCCATTTAAAAAATAATGTTCATTAAGTTGAGGATTTACAGTCTTCACTTATAAAAGGTTTTTCGATGCAATACGCATTAGTAAACGGTCAACGATCTCAAGCTCTAAAGGGAGAGAAAGGTATCTGTGAACAGTGCAAAAGTGAAGTTATTGCCAAATGCGGTAACATTAAGCTGCATCATTGGGCGCACAAAATAATTAAAGACTGTGATCGTTGGTGGGAACCTGAAACGGAATGGCATCGCAAATGGAAGAATCACTTTCCTGAAGAATTTAGAGAAGTTTCTTTTATTGATAAGAATACAAATGAACCACATAGAGCGGACATTTACACAGACAAAGGCATTACGCTTGAATTTCAGCATTCGCACATCGACCCAAACGAACAATTAGCACGCGAAGCCTTTTATCAAAATCTCGTCTGGATTGTCGATGGTACTAGATTAAAGCGAGATTTCCCCCGTTTTGCTAAGCAAGCGGAACGCTTTCAGCAAATCAGCCAAGGTGTTTTTAAAATTGACTTCGTAGAGGAATGTTTTCCTCCGGCATGGATTACTAGTAAGGTTCCTGTTGTTTTCGATTTTCTTGGTACAAATTCAGAAGCGGATAATCAGTTGAAAAACTCCCTCTATTGCCTATTCCCGATCCGCTTAGGAAGGTATGCTATAGTTGCTCTGCTCGCTCGTGAACAATTTGTTAAAGTAACTACCGACGGGCAATGGCTCATATGGGCTACACAAACATTGAACAACATAAGACAGGTCAATCAAGAAATTGAAGCTCATAATATAAGACATGACAGCGCTCAAATGAATTTTAAGAGGCGATTGCCCAACAATAGGCGCCGGTTTTAATGTGATAGGCACTAATATGATCATCCTCTTTTTTAAAGATTTAAATAAGCATCTCGAAAATCACTGAGTGCTACTTGCCCGTTCTCAGTATTAGTTCGCCAATAAATCCAGCCATTGATACTTCTACCTTCAATATATTTTGCTGCGCCGCTTAAAGATTCAAAGTTCTTTTCTTGATTTCCAATTATTACTGATACCGAACCGTCGTGGTTAATAAATCCTTTTACTGTCGAATTTGGACAAAATATTTCAGTACCTGATCGTAAAACTTTGCTTTCCAAAAGCATCTTGATCGTGACATTTGTTTTTGCGAAAGACTCATCACTCATATCATTAAATTTCTGTGTAATGCCAAATTTAGAAAAATGTAATTTAAATCTTTCATGGTGATTAGAGTTAGTTACGGTTGCTTTATATTTGACATCAGTAGCTTATTCGACGGCAAAAAACTAAATTTTTTAGGATTTCTAGAAGCGAATTCGATATCTTCGCTAATATTTATCCGCGTTCCTTATGGATTACGCTTCATCTGATCGTCGGTTAATAAGCTCAAAACCATAAAATTCAGCATTATCCTAAATGGAGTACTTGGGTGGAAATATTTATCAGGGGGATTGCCTAGACGTCATGAAACGGATAGACGATCAGTCCGTTGATATGATCCTATGTGATTTGCCCTACGGTACAACCCAAAATAAATGGGATAGCGTAATTCCCCTTGAAGAACTTTGGAAAGAATACAAGCGTGTCATCAAACCTAAAGGCGTCATTGCGCTGTCTTCACAGGGAATTTTTACAGCAAAACTTATTCTGAGTAATGAGGAATGGTTTCGATACAAATTTGTTTGGATAAAAAGCAAACCAACCAATTTCCTAAATGCTAGAAGACAGCCTCTTCGTCAACATGAAGACATCTGTATATTTTATGGGAGTCAACCGAATTACACACCTGTGATGTCACCTGGCGAGCCCTACAACAAAGGAATTAGAAAAGCACAGTATACTGGTAGTTACGGCGATTTTAAACCAGTACAAGTTAAGAGCGAGGGCGAAAGATACCCAACAGATACACTTTATTGTAAAACTGCTGAGAGTGAAACTGGTGGTCGAGTGTGGCATCCTACTCAAAAGCCGGTTGCTTTGGGTCGTTATCTTATTCGCATGTTTACTAATGAAGGCGATGTAGTGTTGGATAATGCGTTTGGAAGCGGGAGCTTTTTAGTATCAGCCGCATTAGAGCAAAGACGTTTCATTGGTATAGAGAAAAATGAAGAAGTTCATTTGTTTAAAGAAAAACAAATCGATTATATAGGCGTCGCCAAAGAAAGACTAATCGAAGTGGAACAGGCTTTTAAAAATCGGCAGCCTGCCCCTCCTCTATTTTCGGAATTACACCCCGCAGCTAAAAACGGTCAAAAAAACAAACGGGGAATGGTGGATGTCAATGCTCTAATCTCTGCCGATACCAAACTTCCCATATGAGTAAATCTATAGCCGCTTATAATGAGCGGTCTTGGGCTATTGACCTGATCGGTCATGTCAAAACAATTGTTTCGCAGAATAATCGTTCAATCAAAGACGCAGGTGGCGAACAAACCATTCGCACTGACGGCGGAGCATTATTCCCCGACGTACTTTTATTCGGTGACAGAGAAACAGCTCGCATTCTGCAAGGATGGGAGCTGAAAATGCCTGACACACGAATTGATGATTTTGAATTTCGGAGTAATGCCGAGACGAAGGCAAGAGCATTAGGTCTTGATAGCTTTTTACTTTGGAATGTCAGCAATGCGATACTTTATGTTCGTAATACAGAGGGAAATTATGTAGTTCAACGAACATGGAATGATTTAGCAGATATTACAACGCGTACAGCAGTAAGTACCTATCGGAGACGATGGGAAACTCTCGCCGCCGACATAATAAGCTACTTAAATGACCAATTCGACCGAGGTGATTTAGAAGGAAGACAGTTCATAGAGGCTTATCGCAGCGGTGGAATCACCGGCCTAATAATGGAAAATGCTGGCGAAACGTCTGAGGCAATACGAAGAGCCGCTGTTAGGGATGCAGGGTTCAGAAATGAACTTACAGTTTGGTGGGATCGTTACAGCGCAGAATACGGCAAAGGAACAAAAGAACAGGTTCTTGCACAAGCAGTCATTTCCAATTGGATTGGAAAGTTTCTTTTCGCTCATATTCTGAGAGAAAGGGACATGCGAGCTCAGACGATTTCATCCATAAATGATGAAACCACGCCTTCCCAAGCGTTAGCCCTGTTCTCACAACTTTCAGACGCCTGCAACTTTTGGACAATATTTTCCGATAGCCTTGGTTTATCATTTATACCGGCCAAAGCTTGGGATCATCTTAAACAGTTTAACCATCTTCTTTCCGATTTAAGGATTGGATCAGTCGATCAAGCTCAACTTTCAGGTATTCTTGAAGCTACGGTTGAAGTAGCAACAAGGAAGCTACGAGGCCAATATCCCACGCCGATAGAGCTGGCAAGATTACTTGTAAATATATGTATGCGGGATTTGGAAAGCGATAGAATATTAGACCCTTGTTGCGGAAGCGGAACTATAGCCCGTGCTGCCTTGGAAAATAAACTTGCTGCGGGAGTCAATCCAGAGCAAGCCTCAGCAACAGTCTATGCTTCTGATCAGGACCCACAGGCTGTCCAAATCGCAACTTTTGCTTTAGCAAATCCCAGTCTAATGCATATGCCTATAAGGATATTCAAGCAAGATGCTTTCAGCCTTACCCCTACAACAAACATAGATTTTAGAAATCCATCAACAGGTACCGTGTTTTCTGAACGTCTCGGCACGTTTCAAGCGATAACCAGCAATTTACCATTTGTTGCGCAAGCCGGACGAAGTCAGTTTGGAAATGCTTTGGATAATGTTTATTCTACAATGCTGGCCGGAAGAAGTTTCACTGGCAGAGCTGATGTTGCTGCATACCTTCCCTTTTCTCTTTACCCATTACTAGGGGGCGGTGGCCGACTAGGTATAATCATAACGAACTCATGGTTAGGAACAGATTGGGGCGATGACTTTTACACCGAGCTGGCTACTTACTATGATTTAAAATGCGTTATAACGTCCGGCGCAGGGAGATGGTTTAGAAATAGCGATGTTATAACGAATATTCTTATCATGGATAAGAAGGACGATCCAGCCCAGCCGAGTGGAGATATTAAGTTTGTTGTGTTGACCTGCCCTTTAGAAGAAATGGAAGATGAAGAAATTGTGAGACTTGCTGCCGCTCAAATAGAATTAGGTGATACGGCAAGCGATACAATGACTATTAGGACGGTAAGCCAAACTAACATGACATCTTTCCGCACCCTCGGTCTTGGCGGAAATGCTCAATTCGTAAATTGCGACTGGGTTCTGCAACTTCCATTAATTTCCCTAAATACTGTATTTGAAATTAGACGTGGCGAAAGAAGAGGTATGAATGAATTTTTTATCCGCAAACTGGTCACAATATCGAAGCAGAATATTTACGACCGTTGGCTAAAAGTCCTACAGAATTTAGAACCTTAAGCATGACCCCTTCTCGTGAGGCGTTTTCTTGTTCCCGGACAGAAGAAGAGCTGCAATCGCTAGGGCATCAAGGAGCATTAAGCTGGATACAACGTTTTTCTACCGCAGAGAATATACAGAAACTTTCGAAAAACAATCTTCATTGGTATGAGATGAACACCGATAGTTTGGCCGATTTAGTGATGTTTATAAACTATGGAGACCGCTTATTCGTAGGAAGAGTAAATCCACCATCTTTTGCAGATCAACGGCTTGTAACTCTGAAACCAAGGGATGAACAAGTGGATATCGATCTTCACCACGCACTATTAAACACTGCAATTTCTATGTTCATGATTGAAGGCATGGGCTTTGGGAGAGGTTTAGGAGCACTCGATCTCAATAAAGATCGCATAGAGAATTATATGCACATACTTGATGCCAACCAACTTAACGCGGATCAGGTTGATCAAATCAAGGCTGCCTTTCTTCCATTAACACAGAGAGGCATTTTGCCAATTGCTGATGAGTTAGAACAAAGTGATCGAATAGCGTTTGATGACGCAGTAATTGAAGCATTTAGACTTCAGGTGTCTAGAACAGATATTTATAACGCAGTTCTATCATTAGCGGAGATTCGAAGAACTGCAAGTGAGTAAAATAACACCCACTTTTTTAAACTGCGGTACGAATGATCATAACCTAGAGCCGGGAATTTCCCCGTTTTTGATATTATAACATTGGGTATTTTTGAGTATCACTTGCTTTGAAGAGATCATGACCGAAGCGGTCTACTATCCAGGGTTTAAAAAGACGACTTACTAACTCGAGGCTTGGTCAATATTATATTTAAAACTCTTGTATACGAAGACGTTTCAAAATAAATAATTCATTATCGACACTACTAGATGGCAACAACCAAAACAAACAACTGGCCCATAACGGCGGAAAGAATGATCACCGTTATGAAGTTATCCTATTTTAAAAATCGGATAACAAGCGATTTGTCTGCGCATCTAGAATTGATGGCCAATGTTATATCAATTATTAAAGACATTGAAAAACCAGTAGCAATAAGAGTAATACAGGATGACGAAGAACATGAAGATATTAGAGGTTCTGTTGTTAAAGGGCTTATTTGTGCTGATTCAATTATTCTCATCTCAAAAGATTTAAGCCAGGGCGCAACATTGCATTTTATCGGCTCAATTATGAGACTTCAAATGAGTTTACTCGACTTGGGTGTAGGTATACGTGGCGGCCTATCAACAGGAATGATTACTGCCGATTTAGAAGATCGTGCATTTTTCGGGGAACCTGTTAATGAAGCCTACTCTATTGCTGACTCATTACAATTTTATGGGGTAGCAGAAAAGCACACGGAACAAACGCTAGAATCTATGGATTCCATCAGAGTATTTGATTCTGACTCAGTGCCTTTGTTCTATCCCAAATTCGCTCCCACTTCAAACGGCTCCATACTTTGCCTTATCGTGAATCTGAGCATGGCAGTGAATAATGAAGAAGACATAGACCATATATTCGGTTCAATAAAACCGAAATTGAGAGAAAAAAAGCTCAACCAGTTCTATAGTAATACAATCAAGATATACAAAGAAGCTTACCAATACACTTACGGAAATCGTAATTAGCAGTCAAAAGTTATCTTTTAGTCCAATACTCGCAATGAAGATAACTGGGCAATTCCTTGCAAATCCTGTGTTATTTGGTTCAATAATAGTCCAGTTAGGGAGCGGTCATGACAAAATGGGTTCATTTCTGAACCCATTTGTTCTTTTAGAGAAAAGGCCGCTAATCTTTATCCGGCAAAAGTTTTCGTCCAATATTGGCCGTGATTCTTTTGCGATCTAAACAAAGATATTTCATATGTCTGCTTGCGACCGGCCTAATTCATCATTCCAGCAATTCAGAAATATGGGTAATTGGTGATTATCTTCATTTGTGGCTCGCTAAAGCGTATACAAACTCATCACTCTTCGAGCCCTTAAACTCATCTGCATTTATTAATGTTTGTTCTAAGCTAAATCCTAATGACTGAAGTAATTTCTGCGATGCGATATTTCGAGTATCAACATGCGCCATGACTCTCTTCAATTTGAATTCTTTAAATAAGTAGTCAATTAAACTCTGACATGCTTCTTTAGCTATGCCTTGACGCCAAAAATGAGGGAATACTTCGTAGGCTATATAAGTATTACCTTGCTTTTGAATAGTAGCCTGTAGAGTTCCTACATAACTATCGATCGATCGATGATAAACTGCATAGTTCAACCAGATTTCTCTGCCGTCATCCGATCCTCCCTTTGACCATCTTTCGTATTTATTTTCTAACTTGTCGATGCTTTCTGGGGGATTAACGGGAATATATGTATATAACTTGTCTGATTGCAGCTGCGTGAACAACAAGGCGGCGTGACTGACTTTAATAGGTTCTAGAATTAGATTTTTTGTGAAAATCTTTTCAGGTGTATATTTCATCATTTTCTTTCCTCATAATTGTGGCCTATAACTTAACAATAGAGAGTGTACACACTCCGCTTCGCCAACAGGTGTTCTCCCGTGAAGAGTGCCTGCCCCGAAGAAAATTGCAAGCTCTCCTGGCTTGAGTTTGTAATCAAGTCTATTTTTTTAGGCCAATAAGCAACACTAGAAGAACTTAAATTATTGCAATTAGACTCGTGTTTCAAAGCTATCATTACAGTCACCGCCGTAAACCCATTATCAACGTGAGGTTTACTGCAATGGCCAATTTCATCGTAATAAATATAGTTTGAAATGAAACTAGGCAGACATTTTCCAGCATGCTTTTCAACTAGATCGTTCAGTTCTTGCATGTCTTCTAATGTCTCAGCGACCGAACTTTTATCCAGTGTTTCCGCACATGTTATAAATTGTTCCAGATTTATGACCGCCTCTTCTCTGAATTTTGTCGCCTCCTGTTGAAGCTTTGACAGTAATTCGTCGGTCATGAAATCAGGGCGGCCTTTGTAAGCAAGGCCATACTCAGGAATACGATGACTGTACGGATGAATAATTGACAAGCACTCTAAAGCAGTATTTAGCCGCTCAACTTCGGTTGGATTTGAGTCGATGTCAAAGTTATTGACAAGCTGCTCCACGCAAAGCTTGGATATTTTGTACTTAAACACATCTCGCTCGTCATCATTCAGTTGATCAGCGATAGATTTAAATTTTCCTGGTGTAGCAACTGCATAGAATTCCTCTTTTGTCATGCGGATTTCATATTTAAATTAAAGCCAATTGTAAGCAGATGGACAATTTCCCCTGGAGCAATTCTGGATCTTGTATGGATCACGTTGCCGCCGTACATTATTAATACTTCTCCAACTTTTAACCTAAAAGACTGTGGTTCCATAAATGCAGGAAAAACGATGGTCGCTGAGGGCATATAACTGGAACTTACCTCATGTTTCAGCATTAAAATTAAATTCAGTGAAAAAACATCAGTGTCGACGTGTGGGCGAATTCCTGCCCCTTCTTGATCATAATAAATATAGCTAGCGATTCCAGTAGGACTTACAACTACTGGGACCAAATTTTGTATAAACATTAATAGCTCAGCAGATACAGATAATTCGTCGGCAATTAAACCACCACACCCAAGGAAATGATCAATTTGTTCCAAAGGTTCCAAGCGGCGGCCCTCTCCTTCGGTAATTACTTTTTGTAACAATTCTTCATTTAACCAAGCCGGAAAACCCTGATATAAAATTCCATCTGCGGGAATGATATTAGAATGAACGCTTAGACGTTTGAGGGACATTGCTAATTGATCAAACTGGTTTCTTTCGTCTTCACTATTTATCTGCAAATGATTGTTCGAATCAAAATAACGATCTATTTTTTGAGATAAGGCAGTTTTAAGTATACTACGTTCGTCGTCATCTAAGGTATCGATGAAGTTAAAAAACGGAAGCTCCATTTCATTAGATTATTTGTAGCGAGTAAATAAAGTTATATAATTATCAGTCCTGAGTCTTCTTATTTTGATCAGAGGGCGAGGATTGGCCTGTCCCATCGTCAGTACTAACGGATTGTTGATGCTTAGCGAACACTTCCTTTTCGATCCCTCCACCAGTGCTATGCGACTGTTGCGGTTTTGTGAAAACTGCTTTCTCAATAACGCCAACAGTACTGTGCGATTGCTGAGGCTTAGTAAATACTTCCTTTTCGATCCCTCCACCAGTGCTATGCGACTGTTGCGGATTTGTATGCACCTGATTTTCGTAGCTAGAGTTGGTTTGTTTCTCGTCAGCATCACTCCCGACTAATTGAGCAAGCATCGTCCTTTCATCATCAGGTAACGACGCCGCTAATGAACTCAGTTTGGCCTTCAGTGACTCAAGCGCTTTTGGCTTTCTTGCTTCTGTATCCTTGAGTTCGTGAATCGTTTTAAGCTTTGCAGATTGACTCTCATTTTCAAGAGAAGACTTTTGGGGGAAGTAGTGTCAAGTTTCATTGCAGCAATAATTTAGATTCTGAAGTTAGACTTTTCAAATGACATTTCCAAAAATATTAAACATGAAAGGGCTTAGATAAATTGGGTGCATTATTAAATGCAAATTTTAGATTTTTAAAGAAAAGCAGAGCGTGTCCGAGCACTTCTTTTTGATATGCTCCTTTTTGGTAGTTAGCTGCGTCCCGTCATTACGCCGCGATCCACTTCCCAAACCGTACCTGTAAACTAGCTTGCGTCATTAGGCATTAAGAAATTCACGATATAAAAAATTTAAACAATGCTACTACGAATATTTTATATCCTACAAATCGCTTAACAGTGCAATTTTAAGATATGGAATTACTTTATCTCTCGTCTGGAACAGCATTCGTGTTTCGCCATTATGAACTACAAGATCCAGTTCAACTTTTATACTCTGCTTACTTCCTTCAAAATCAAAAATTCCTCCCAAATTGAAGTTTGGATAAATAAATGTTGACTTTCTAGTACTGAAAAATGTTTCGAATTTCTCGTTTTCTTTTGCAACTGAAAGCAAGTTCAGATAACTGCCGATGAAGACGTAATTGTTGAATAGGTTAAACGTCATACCGACTTTGGGATGCAATACAAATGGGTTGAAGGAAGAAACATCCTTACTGCTAGTATCATAGTAGGAGACCTTCTTCAATAGAAGGTTTAATTGAAAAGATAAGCCCACACTATTTTTCTGATCTAAGTTAGTAAGGCGCAATAGTCCCTCACCTCTTAAACCAAATAAGCTGATTTGGGGGACAAGTAAGTTGCTAACCACTTTTTCCATTGTGCTGTCAGTACCAAGCATGTTCCCCCATAATCCAAGTCGAAAACCAAAATTATCGCCTCCATGTATTTGGGTAAAATTAAAAGTCGGAGTCGGAATAATATTTATTCCCTGCCCTTGCAATGGTACAGTGATATTGGCTGCGGCATCAAATGGTGTACTGCCACCGTAAGAAGTCTCACCTACAGGCGTTTTTAATTTAATTAACCCCTTACTTACAGGCCCTTCGACTATCAATTCAACCTCAGTATCATTCAATATAGTTACAGTTTGCTCTATGCCATCAATCGAGACATCTACATCATTAGTAAAATTTTTTCCGACAATATTAAGCTTGTCACCTTCTTCCAATTTCTTCTTGCTAATAGAGATAATTTCAGGCGGCCCAACGTATTTAAAACCAGACAAGGAAACCGTTTGTCCCTTTGAAGACGTAATTGCAATTTCCCCATTTACTTCTTCCTCCAACTGTACCTGAATTTCTGTAGAGCTCGTGACGCTAATTTTTTCATTGGCACTCCTCCAATGCTAACTTTTATCCCATCACTGAAACCGGTGCCAGTTAGCTTGATAATAGATCCTTTTCCGCCAATCTGTGGATTAAAACCTGTAAAACCCAAGGCGCTGCCTCCGGAGGGGATACTAACTGATTTATCTAAATTGTACTGAGGCAAACTTCTTTTATGTGTTGATTTCGCGTCAACCATTTTTCGAAGTAGTTGTTCCTGTCCTTTTACTTCTATTCCGAAAAAATCAGTGTAACTATCAGAAGGTAGCTAAATAGAGATGATTTCATTGTTGTTAGTTTTTGATAAAAAATATCTAATTAGATTTTCTGTCCCTTTTGAGGAGAAACATTATCTCTTTAGTGTTTACTTACTTTTATAGATTGTTAGGAAGTGGATGTTTGCTCAAATAAGCCTTTACCTTCGGGCGATCAAATACACTGGAAATCCTAAAGACTTTTCACCTGAACAATGGGTTTTCGAGTCGCAAAAGACAAATTCGGAACAACTTTTCCCTTCGACTAAATCGGTATGCCCGGAGATAAGAATTCCTTTCACTTTATGCTCAAACTCGCTTAATACGGGAGATCCAGAATTCCCTCCAAATGCGTCTATCGCTAGTTGGAAATAATACTTATTCGTGTTTTCTAATAAGATCCCATCTATAGATATCTTTGCATATGTTCCCAAAGGATGCCCAACCATATAAAATCTTTCTTGGCTCTGTAGTGATTTCACACTAGAGCATGAGTATATTTTATTTTGGGGGATTTTTTTGTGCACTCGTATAAGTGCAAAATCCATTCCCCGTGAGCTTTCTTTAATGCCGTCTATGAATTCTACTGGCTCAAAAATGTTAGAACTATCTATTGTAATGCTACTCATAGGATCCCTATCGAAACCAAGCATAAAATAAAAATTGCGAAAGTTACTTGCGTCAATGCAATGACCTGCGGTTAACACCAAATCTTCGGAAATAGCAAAAGCCGTACATTCGGAAAATTGAACATCTCTATCATATTTCCATCTTTTCGATGTTTCACAAATATTATATGTTTTTGCAATCGATAACAGATCGCGATCTATTGCGACGGTAGTTATTTTCCTAGAAAGTATATTCGGAGGAAGCTTTGCTTTACTCAAAAGGCAAAGGACTTTTTTGCGTAGGCAACTTTTGATGTATCCAGGATGTTATAAATCGGAAATGACCTGTCGTTGTAAATTGCTTTTTCTAACGATTGAATCAAGCCTCTCACCTCAATAAGTTTTGCTGTCTCTATTTTTTCGAATAGTCTTGCCCTGTTGAAGCCAGATTTACGTATAGTTGAATCTCCCAAAATCGTATATAATCCCAGCTCCTACCTGGCAACTAGCTCATTTAGGACTTGATCATAACTAGCGTAATTTTTTAAAACTTGAATTCCTATCGCGGAGTCAAACCGCAAAGGAACCAATTGATTGAGTTGATCTTCGTCTAATGAATTTTCAGGAATTGTATCGACAGTTTCCATTTCTTTTGCCAATGAACTGTCAGTTATGATGAACTCCCCTACATTTGAAATAACTACACTCTTTACGTCTGTAATGCTTTTAGAGTTCTTACTTTTACAAGCAACTAAATGTATGGCAAATAACAAGAGGATGATAAGACTCTTCATGCAGTGATAATTTGGGTTATAATTTTCTATTTCATCGGCAATTTCTCACCAAAATGAATTACTGACTGGAAAGTACAATTAGTTAAGGTATTTAAAAGGGGTATTTTTCCCGTTTTTTATCTACAAAAGCCGAGCTACTTTTAGGGTATTTTTAAGTAAAAAATAAAAGTTAATGATAACGGAAAAGGATTTTTTAGAAAAAGTCTATTCAACACTAAAAGAAGTCGAAAGACTGGAAAAACAAAAAAGTGAACTTCTCTCAGGAATTGAAAAATTCAAAGATGAACAAGCTTTCCAGCGTATCTATATTGAACAACTAGATCAAATATTAGAAACGCAGTCTGAAGTCGAAAAAATCGACCAAAAAATTCATTATATTCTCGATGATAGCACAGAATTATTTGAAAGGATAAAAGCCGCCATCAAATGGGCTGGTAATTCACCCGTCATGTTTAGCTATGACAGTACTCCTTTATTACTTAAAGTAGACGAAAATGATAATCTAATAATTGAAAATCATTAATATAAACGCGTCTTTTATAGTATTATTCGAAGTCATAGTATGATAGGTGTTTCAATCAAATAATGTCACAAAATTCATCAAATCCTGAGTTATTTGGTTCAAATTTAGTCCAGCAGGGGGAGCAGTAATGACAAAAAGAGATTCAAGCAGATAGTTTGAATCTCTTTTTTCTTTCAAATTATTAATCTACTAATTTTGTAGATTAATAATTTAGTTTATTTTTCCCGACTTATTAGAATGGAAAGTTCGAAAAACATACTAAAAAACTGTCTATGTTTTGGCTTACTTTTTTCCGGAAGCGTGAGAGGCCAAGATAGCAGTCTACAAAAAAATTATCCATAAGCCTTGAAATAAGACCTAGAGTAGAATACAGAAATAGTTATAGCCAGATTACCAATGACAGCGTTCAAACTGAATTATATGCGAGCCAGCGAAATAGACTCAATATAAGCTACTCTCAAAAGGACTTTTTGTTTCACACCTCCTTACAGGAAATCCATTTATGGGGTAAGGGAGATAAGCCTTCTTCTGTCGGCGGCATCAATGCTTTCGAGTTATACCTTCAGAAAAAGTCTTTGATAACCTTACAGTTAAAATAGGCAGACAGGGCGTTCTTTTAGACAATGGTAGAATTTTTTCGGATGCCCCCTGGGCGCAACAAAGCAGATCGCACGAAGGTCTCAGACTAACCTACAACAACGCTAAGCTCTCAACTGATTTTTTTACATTAGCAACCCGCAAATACAAACCATGGCTTGATAAAAACATTTCCCCGGTTGCAGACCACAAATATAAGTGGCTGCTGATTCACCACCTTGCCTACCGCCCCGGAGAGGCAGTAACAGTTACTACGATTAATGCTGTAGATTTTTTAAAACCCAGAAAATCTACAAGCGGTTTACAAGTGGTGGCCGCATTGAATGGGAACGAGAGATTCTTTATATTACTGTAAGCGGGTACTACCAATATGGCAAAGCAAACGCCAACAAACGGCTTAATGCTTACTACCTGCAGCCGGAGCTAAAGCTAACCTACCGCCCCGTTACCCTTCGACTGGGTGCAGAAATCCTAAGCGGCGATAAAACGAACTCCGATTATCAATCTAATAACTTCGACGTACTTTATGGGGTGGCCTGGAAATTTATGGGCAACATGAACTTCTTTACAAAATTTCCGGCAGACGTAAATAATAAGGGGCTGGTTAACCCTTATTTGTTCGCCCTCTTCCCTGTCGGCAAAAAGATATCGATCAGGTCAGATTATCATCTATTTTATATACAGCATCCACTGATAAACGACCAGGGAATGAATGAGAAGAAATATTTAGGATTTGAAAATGATCTGTCGATCAGACTTACACCCATCAAAAACCTCGAAATTAACCAGGGCTTTTCGTATTACATTGCACAAAAGCAAATGGAGTATTTGAAGAAACTTCCCGATCATAAACGCATTCCGATATGGGCTTATCTGATGATCTCGTATACGTTCAGATACTGAAATTTTGTAGGTCATCTATTATATCTATCGGTAAGTTCAACAAGTGCTTTCAAATCATACAAAATTTGGTTCAATAAAAGTCCAGCAGGGGGAGCTAAAAAGGTCAACTAAGGTTGGCCTTTTTTAATGAGGACTGCCTGCAATATCATTTATCCAGATCAATACGAAAATGATATAAATTGCTGAAGTAGACTTATCCTTTCACATGAACTACATAGCTCAGATGTGTGAGGAATTTAAAAGGCCGACGTATAAACTTCTGCGAATTGAAACTTAGAATAGATACAGACACTATTAACAGTCCATTGCGGTAGTAACAGGCTATATTTGCATATCAGAGGTACATTATACCGGCACATAGAACAGTATCCGACTAACATGTTTTTTATACCAAATTCCCAAGATTTCTCCTAGTAACGACTTATTACATTAATGATTGCAAATGAATAAAGCTATAATTACCCCCAAATTTTATTCCCCCAGTATTTCGATATATGCTGAGCTCAAGAAAAGAGTAAATGAGTATTTCCGGGTCAATAATTTAGCGCCAACAGGGAACTCAGGTCTTTACGTCAAAGCAACTTTCCTGATCCTTAGTTATATACTGATATATGTTCACCTGGTTTTTATACGCCGCAGGCATGGCTTGCGCTAACGGAATGCCTTTTCCTGGGCCTGCTAACTGCCGCAATTGGATTTAATGTGATGCATGACGGCGCACATGGCAGTTTCAGCAATAATACGAAGGTAAACATGGCAGCGGCCTACACCTTGGATCTCTTAGGCGCAAGCAGCTTTATGTGGAACACCAAACACAATATCGTTCACCACGCCTATACAAATATTGGAGGCGTGGACGATGATATAGAAGCTGGCATACTGCTAAGAATGGCGCCTCATCAAAAGCGACACGGCTTTCACAAATTTCAGCATATGTACTTTTGGCTCCTGTACGGACTTTTGTACATAGCCTGGGTTTTCTATACCGATTATAAAAAGTACTTCCGTAATAAGGTAGGCAATGTGCCTTTAAAAAATTCAGGCGTATTGACCATGTCCTGTTTTGGTTTTTCAAAGGATTGCATTTGTATTTATTCATTATCCTGCCGATCCTGATGGTTGGTTTTGTGCCCTGGTGCATAGGCTTTTTGGTATTCGCTGCATCTAGTGGCATTATACTTAGCCTGGTATTTCAATTGGCACATGTTATTGAGGAAACAGCTTTTCCCACAGCAACACAGCCAACTAATAAAATGGAGGACGAATGGGCGCTGCATCAGCTAAAAACCACGGCAAACTTTGCAACCACCAATAAACTCATAACATGGTGGGTGGGCGGGCTTAACTTTCAGGTTGAACATCATTTATTCCCAAAGATCTCTCATATTCATTACCCTGCCATCAGCTCAATAATCAAACAGGCATGTACCGACCTGAATATACCTTATATAGAGCATGGCTCTATGTATGAGGCCGTTGCATCTCACGTTGCACATCTAAAAACACACGGCGGCAAGGATTGACCTGCACGCCAGGCATTCGTTATTATAAACACCCAGGATGAGTAAACCCTACTAAACTTGCCTTATTTCTTAAAGAATACAGCAACTGTTGCTTATCGCCGGATTATTTCTACCGTGATATCATTCAGCGTGTTATGCCTTATGTGCAGCCCGGTAGGGCGATCATTAGGCAAATGATTACGCTGCTAAAGAGCAAACACTCCAACACATGACGAATATTCTTTTGTATATTTGTTCTTTATTAATTTTTATACAAGAATTTTATGCAAGAAGGTACAGTTAAGTTTTTTAATGAAACCAAGGGTTTCGGTTTCATTACACCTTCAACAGGTGGTCAAGACATTTTTGTTCACGTTTCAGGTTTAGTAGACGAGATCCGTGAAGGCAATCGTGTGTCTTACGAGGTTCAAAATGGTCAAAAAGGTTTAAATGCAATTAACGTAACAGTTATTTAATTTATACGACATCATCATTTAAAGCCCTCGCTAATCCGGGGCTTTTTTCATTAAATCCCTGCTGCACATATCAGAGACCGGGGAGATCTAATCAGATAATCCGGAATTCAGCTACACCCACACGCCTAATTTCTGAAAATTTTCAGCGCCAATTGATCCAACAATAATATGGTCTCCCATTTGCACCCGGGCATGCGCCTCAAAATTGTTGACCTTTCGAAAACCAATCACGACCTCAACAGCTCTATCTGACGAAAATAAACTTACATGTCAAAGCTTGAGTCCCCCTATTGTAAATATGTTGTTTAGAAGCCCGCATTTCTCGTTAGTTCGTGAAAAACAACTATCATAAAATTTAAGCGCGCTATTGGGGAGGGTGCCTGACAACGGCATTCATATTCCGGTCTTTGCTCAATATAAATACCTGGCTTAACTCAACCGGCAGCAGGCGAAACATATTCTGATCCTGGCAAATTAAATATTTTTTGCCTTCAAAAGAAGGTGGGAAATTCTATAATCCATTCCGGACCCATTCAATAGTAAATCCATACAAAAATATTTACCGATAGTTACCTTTTCACATTCAGGTAATGCCAGATTCCTTCTTTAAAAATGGCTAAATATAAAATAGAAAACATTAAAAAGTATAGAGGCGTCCTGAACCTTTCACAAATGCTTATTGAGCACGCGGATAAAATGTTTAATCGAGTATAGCAGCGGTCAATGAAATCATTATTGCTGATAAACCGGCGAGGGTTCCGCCGTTTTTGTAAAACATCCTGATTCTTAAAAACAAAAGACCAACCTCGGGCTGATCTTTCATAATTGTGTATAGAATGTTGCTCAATTATGCATCTGGTATCTCAGGCTCTACCAGTTTGGCCAACTTTTCGAGCGACTCCTGCCAGCCAAGGTAGCACATAGCAGCGGGTATCATCTCCGGGATATTCTCCTGGGTGATCTTAATATCAGTACCCGCGAGGTTTTTTGATAGCCATACGGAGGTTACCATTTCTCCAGGCAGGTTAGGATCGTCAAACTGGTCGGTATATTTCAAAAACTCATTCGGTTTTACTTCCAGGTATTTACCACCAAAAGAATGACTATTGCCAGTGGTGAAATTGGTAAATGACATTTTAAAAGATCCGCCTGTTTCAGGATTCATTTCATGAACGGTGCAAAGAAACCCATAAGGCGGCAACCAGGCGGCCATGGCAAGGCTTTCGGTGAAAGCACGGTATACTTTTTCGGGAGATGCTTTAAGCACCCTGTGTAGTGAAACGTTGTTGTCAGACATAATATTAGATTTATCCTACTCGTATGGCTTTTCGGTGTCGCCCGTTTGCGTGGTTGCTGCTCCACTCATTGACCATACAAAGATGGTATGTAAAAAGAATATACAGCGAGTGCATCTGCGACAATTAAGGGGTGATATACGATTAGACGAAAGAAGTTAACCGCAAAGCAAAGAGGACGCAAAGAATACGCGGAGATGTCGCTCAATCCTGATGAAGTACAATTTAATATGTAATCGACAATGCGCTGCTTTATCTCTATTTCTCTGGCTCTCTGCGGTTAATTAACTAACAGAATTGTAAAATCTCTACCTTGTGAGCACATCACCCAACATCATGATCCATAAAATCATTATCTTTCTAACTGCTGTTTTATTGATAACAGCCTGTAATAACCCACCTGCCATAAACGCAACAAATAATATGACAACTAACGATACCCTTCCCATGAGATCGGGCCATGCCAAAGTAAATGGCATTAGTATGTATTATGAAATATATGGCGAGGGCCAACCATTATTGTTAATTCACGGAGGCGGCTCCACCATTCAAACCAGTTTTGGCAGGATCATTCCTTTGCTGGCACCTAACCATCAGGTTATTGGCGTGGAGCTGCAGGCGCACGGTCGCACCAGTGATCGTAACAGCGAACTTTCTTTCGAGCAGGATGCCGATGATGTGGCTTCATTGCTTAAAAGTTTAGGTATTAGCAAAGCCAATATTTTCGGTTTCAGCAATGGTGCTAATACGGCTTTACAAATGGCCATCAGGCATCCGCAACTTTGTTATAAAATCATTGCAGGCTCTCCCCTGCTGAAAAAGAATGGCACTTTCCCGCAGTTCTGGGAATTTATGAAACAAGGCACATTTGAGCAAATGCCCCAGGCTTATAAGGATGCGTTTCTAGCCGTTACACCCGATAGTGCCAAACTAATGACAATGTACCAGAAATGCGCCAACCGCATGATCCATTTTAAAGAATTTAGCGATGCTGAAATACAATCCATACAAGCGCCGGTTTTATTGGTAAACGGTGACCAGGATGTAGCAACCTCAGAACATATAGTTGCTATGTCAAAGCTGATACCGAACTGCCGGTTAGCTATTATACCCGGCGGCCATGGCGGTTATATGGGTGAGATTACCACCTTGAAACCTGATTATAAAAACAGCGATTTTATTGTGCCGCTGGTGGAGCGGTTTTTCGAGGAGGAATAATAGGTCCTGCCTCACTTTGATAGTGTCAGAAATGCTACTTTGCTATGAAATGGCATCCATCATTATAAACTATACGAATTCTGATCAACTACCCGGCATACTCCTCCGTCAGTTATCAAAGTAATATTCGAAGATATTTTATCGAAGTAATTTGTGACCTTATCGAAAAAAGCATCCTTAAAACTTATAATATCTAAAACTTGCTTATTTTGCCACTCTATTCAAGGCTTATCAAAACATAGATCGCTAAACATGGAAGAGCAAGCAAAAACAGGTAGTCGCAAAAAAAGTTGTGGATTGCAGTACTCGCTGTACTGATACTTATTGCCGTCGGGGTATTTGTATATGATGCAGGTATCAAAGACGGATTTACGCAGGCCCTGTCTAATGATGTGGAGTATGCTACTGATGCAACAGCTGATGAACACGGCCTGGCTACTATGCAGGATTATGAATACTGGAAAGGCGCTACCTTCCGCATCAGCGAATACGATAATATTCCGGTCAATTATAAAAGGGCTATTGTAAAAATATTTATGGATAATAAATATTACGAGAAGGATGGGGATGGGGACGGGCAATATCATCTAACATCTATTAAAGACCGCGCACCAAAAATTTATGCGTTTGGCAATTTTACCGGTCGTAGCCAGGAGGGTAAACCCGATATGGCTTTCTTATTAGAAAAACAAGACTTTCAAAGTAGCGCACTCTTTGTTATTTCGAGTCTGGGTGACATTTTATACTGGAAAGAGTATAGCTCGGACCTGCCCATTATTAATTCCTTTAAAAAAGGAAGCAAGATTTTTATTGACAAAACTGAGCTGGAGCCCTCGCCCCTGGATGGCATTATTATCCAATTCAAGTATAACAAAGATGCGCTGGTGTACAACGGTCAACTAAAAACATTCGAACCTTACCATCAATATACCAAAGAGGAACTGGAGGCAGATCCTGAAGAAGGGGATGAGCCAGATGTAACACCGGAGGAAGCGACTATGCAACAGCCCGACTCATCCCAAACCGCAGAATAAATTACTCTTTAAACAGGAAGGAGGGCTAAAGCTTCCAGTTCGAATACAAGTTCTGACTGGTGGAATAAGGTGATCAATAGTAATTTGATCTGGTGCGGCAGGTAACCAAAATACTTTTTAAAGGCCGTGGTAAAATGGGAAGCATGTTTGTAGCCGGATAATTTTGCTACTTCGGCAATTTTCATGTCCTCGTTGATCAGCAACTCTTTGGAGCGGTTCATGCGCTGGGTGTGCACATACCCAAAAACAGTGGTTCCGAATACCTGTTTAAAATGCTTTTTCAGGTAGCATTCATTGGTGCCCACCTGCTGTGCAAGATCCAGCAAAGTACAGGAGCGGCTGATATCGGCATCAATAATATCCTTTACATCATACATTTTCTCCAGGTTGCTGTCGCTGGTGTAAATTTCAGGCATTGCTTTATAGAGTGTTTCATATTCCTGAAACTGCAGCATCAGCAACTCTATAAATTTGGACTTCAGGTAAAGGGTTTTGTAATAGCTTTTATGTTCAAACAAAAACATATCGTACAGCAAAGACTTCATTCGGGAAGTAACTTCTATGCTTCGTTCGTTTAAAAGCACAGGGTTGTTTTCATTAAGGCTACTGAAAAAAGTTTCGTGCATCGGGTTATCGGACGAAAGAAAGCGTTTAAAATAATCTACCTCAATATTAATGATATAAAGCTCCGAGTCTGCCTCCCTGATCCAGGAATTATCGTATACCTGGGTATTGATAAATATCAGGCTGCTCTGGTTATGCTGCACATCGGCAAAGGTTTTCCCCGTAAGCCTGTTGTTAAAAATACCCCGGCATTTAAAAGAAAACACCAGGCTTACATAAGGTTTATAGCTTTTAAAGGAAAATTCGTGGGTTTGAGCAGAATTGCCCAATATGCGTATAAAGTGAATGTCTTTGGTCAGAAACTCGTAGAAATCGCAGTTATGAGGATCGAAAAGGTCGCTGTTATGCGACTCCACTACTTCATGCTCTTCCATCTGGAATAGGTCTGAGTAGGGAATTACCGTTTCCTTTAATAGTTCATTACTAAGCATGGGTCGTACACTTGCCATTTTTGATCCTGCCTTAAAGTTTTGATCTCACCACAAAAATCCGCTATTTTCTTCCGGAAGGCTTACGGAATGCGGAATTTTTATGAAATTCCCGATTGCGTTATTGCTTTTCCGTTTCCAGTAAATGAACCATTTCACCTTTGCACCCTGAAAAGTGGCGGACGATCCTGTAAGAACCAACAGCCGTTTTTAAACGCCGGGCAGGCTCTTTTCCCCCTCCACTGGAATAAATAGCGTAAGCAGATGGGATATAACAAAACAATTGTGTGGGTAATATGTTGCAGCATGGCTGTCTTTTTTGTCCAAACCTGCAGGCGCAACAAACCGGCGTGGTAAAAGGAACCGTGACCAATGAAAAAGGGCAACCCGCAGAAAAAGTAACCATCGGCGTAACGAATAATAGCATCTTTGCTACTACCGACAACAAAGGCGCCTATCTTTTATCCCTTCCAGCCGGCAAACATACCGTAACTGCTACTATGGTTGGATACGAGTCCCAGAATGCTGAAATTAATATTACCGAAGACAAAACAGTCATTTTAAATATCCGGCTAAAAAAATCGAAGCAGGAAGACCTGGAAGAAGTTATTGTTGGAGGCGTAACTAAAAAAGAGCACTAGAAACACAAGGCTTTGCGGTAACCGTTATCGAAACCAAAGAGGCTTCCCTACGGAATTTAACCACTAACGAGTTATTAGACAGGGCGGTAGGCGTAAGAGTTCGGCAAAATGGCGGTGAGGGATCACCCATCGAATATAACCTGAACGGTATGTCGGGAAGCACCATCGGCCTTTTTCTGGATGGCATTGAGATCTCTACATATGGTTCTTCTTTCAATCTAAATAATATTCCGCCGCCATGATAGAGCGAATAGAAGTTTATAAAGGGGTATTACCGGCGCATTTGAGTGGCAATTATATTGGAGGAGCGATTAATGTAGTAATGAAGAAAGATGCGTCTGCCAATAATATTACGGCTGCTCTTTCCTACGGGTCTTTTAATACGTACCGCGCGGACGTTAGTACGCTGTACCGCAATCAGAAAAATGGGCTAACAGGCCGTGCTTCAGGATTTTTTAGCCACTCTGACAATAACTATGAAATGTGGGGCAAGTTTTCCAAGTATACTTTGCCCGGAGGACGTATCATCCGAAATTATCGCACAAGAAGACCCAATGATGAGTTTGAAACCATCGGCGGACGTTTCGAACTGGGTTTTACTGATGTAAAATGGGCTGACCAGTTCTTTGTAGGCTATAATATTTCAGATTCCTATAAAGAAATTCCTCATGGCATCACCATGACCAAACCTTATTTTGGCCGCTTCAATGAATACCAGGCGCATGTATTCAGCCTAAACTATACCAAAAGAAATCTATTTGTGGACGGGCTTGCATTGACAGTGAATGCTGTACACAGCATGCGCAATACTTATTTGCAGGATACTGTCAGTCTAAGGTATAATTGGGATGGAACTTTACTGGTTAAAAACTCTGAAGGTCCACCCGAAACTTACGGATACGAACCAGGAAGAGGCCAGCAGGGGGAAGCTATAATAAGTGATATAGATCGAACCATATCCAATGTACGTTCTAACCTGGCTTACACCATCGTTTCAGGTCATCGTGTATCACTCAATCACAAATTTGAAAACTCTAACCGAAACGATAAAGATCTGCTCAATCCCGCAAGAAGCAGGTGGATCACACAGAATGAGTTAACTACCAATATATGGGCCTTAAATTACGAGTCAGAACTGTTGAAAGGAAAACTCAGAACAAATGTTTTTGGTAAATATGCTGTCTATATTACGGATCAAACTATCCCATTGAGAGAGACAGAGGGAGTACTGGTTTATGAAAACAACAAAACCAAAAGAGATAACAGGGGTTTTGGCGGTACACTTTCTTATCAGCCCATTACTAATGGATTCCTGATTGTCTCTGCTGATAAGTCTTTCATCATGCCTACCGATCGCCATATTTATGGTGAGCCAGAAAACAACCTGTTACCCAACCCGGATATACTGCCCGAAATGGCTATCAACTATAACCTCGGGGCCCGTTATAATATATCGCGATCCGCTAAACATAAATGGTCATTTTATGCCAATGCCTTTTGGAGAAACGGGTATGATAAAATTATACAGCAAACCCGTATCGACCCGGTAATAGAGGGGCGTGAAAACCAGGTAGAAGATATACAAGTAACACAATTTGTTAACCTATCCAAAACCCAATCGGTAGGTTTTGAGGCGGAAGTGAATTACATTTTCAACAACCGGCTCAACGCCATGTTCAACCTATCTAAGTTTAATTCTTTGTTTAAAGTAGAAACCGATGAAAGAGGAAATCCACATTCTCTTTATGACAGGCAAGTACCTAATGAACCCTTTTTTACTGTAAACGGAAATGTTCAATACCGATTAAACAATGTTTTTCAGAAGCGCTCTGTGTTGAATCTTTATTATAACCTGGGCTACGTGGCGCCTTTCAGCACGATATGGATAGAGTCGGAGTGGTTTACCACACCTGCACAATTTCCTAATGACCTGGGCGCCAGCTATCGCTTTCCTACAGGAAAATTGGTAGTGAGCCTGGATTGTAAAAATATTTTCAATGCAGAAGTATATGACAATTTCGGAGTTCAAAAACCCGGGAGGTCCTTATTCTTAAAACTAAACTATACCATCAACAATTTTAATAAATAACAATATGGAATAAACCTGGCAAGTCGACACCATTCGAAATGTTCATCCAGGTAAACTCCATCAGATAAAAAACCAACAAATATGAACAATAACCTTTTAACAAAAGTTATGTTTGGCGCGGTACTGGCAGCCGTACTTTGGGCGCTTGTAAAAAAGTGATAACCCCGTTGCCGAAGGCCCTTCAGGTCCTGATGCATGGGAAAGAAAGTATGTTACCTTAACAGCTGCTATCCCTGACGGTGAAGGGACTGCAGGCAATGGTGGTACCATGGCGTATGCGATTACACTGGACCAGGCCATCAACCCTAATTTCGAAGTAAACGCCATCGCGAGTGGTTACGGCTTGAGGTCTCAGCGTACTGCACGTGTGCAGGGGTCCACAAATGGCAATTTCCTTTATAATATCCAATACACAGGAACAGATGGAGGCATTTTCAACAAATACAAAGTTGAGGGTCAAAAGAATTTTGCTGATACCCGCGAAGAGGTTAATACAGAGCCAATCTTAGGCTCCTCTCCACGCTGGGTGGTTGCAGCTGATGGCATTGGAGTAGGTGTATATGCCTCTTCCACCATACAGGCAAGTGGAACAGGTGCCGGCGCTGATTTTATTGACGTAAAAAGCACAGCGAAAATAGCGGTATTGAACCTAAACGATCCCCAAATTACGAGGCAGACAGAATTTACAATCCCTTTTACTGCAGAGCAAACTAAAGCTGGATATCAAATTGGTCGTATCGATGTGCCAGTACTAAATGCAGCAAAAACTAAAATTTTTATCGGCTGTAATTTAAGTAGAACAGACCCCACCAAACAATCAACAATCAACACTTCAGGAAATCAGGCGTGGAGCAGCGGTACGAGAGATTTAGGAACGGCAACTTTAGTCGTTGATTACCCTTCACTTTCTAATCCTAAATTAATTTACGTAGATCCAGCTATTAGCAAAGTAAATAACCACTCCTACCGTACCATGACACAGTATGTAGGCACCGACGGACATGTCTACCAGGCAACAGCTACTTCGGGTTCTCAAATCCTGCGCATCAGCAGTACAACTAATGAATACGATAACAGCTATAACTTTAATTTAAAAACAGCCTTAGGAACGGCCAACAACGTAGCTATTAGCGCATGGAGATATATAAAGGACGGTATTGGTATTGTCTTATATACTGAAACAGGAGTAGCCGGCGGGTATATTGCTTTAGTTGACGTAAATGCAAGAACTGCTACTAAACTGACTATTGAAAATCAAACAGATGCAGGATTCTCTGGTCTTACAGCCGCTCAAAATGGAGGTAAAGCTTTAACCGGTACTTTTGGCCAGTTTCAGCATATTGGCGTAGCAGGTGATTACGCTTACGTGCCTATGACACCTAATGGTGTTGACGGCAACCTGTATTTGATCAACTGGAAAACTAAGCAGGTTACCAAAGGTGCTAAATTGAAAAACCAATCAGGTAGCTTCTATTTAGGCGCTTATTAATCTAAATATTTATAAGGAGCCCGCTGTGTTATTCCTAACCCGGCGGGCTTTGTTATTACCGTCCGGCAGAAGTACTGAAGAACAAACTTTTACATAAAACGGGCATGGCATTTGTCGTAAATTTGGAAATAAATACCCTCCACAAATTGAAGAATAGATTCCCAGAAAATAATATCGTAAAAGCAGCTGCTACAGGCATATCAGCCGGGTTGAGTTTATGGATCATCTCCTGCCTGATCATACTGTTGCATATGACTGCCTGTAAAAAGAAAAACTACCGGAACCAGAACCACCCTCGGCGAAATTCTCTGTGAGTCCTGCGAGCATTACACTCAATTTGAATGATTCTTATTTAATACCGCTTTATGTGCTGAAAGATAAAGACACGCTTGCTGCTTCAGAAGTAGTATGGAAGTCTGAGAACGAACAGATAGTAGCTTTTTATTCGCAAGGTGTTATTGAGGCTAAATGGGCCGGGCAAACCAATGTAATAGCCCAGGGAAAAGATGGCAAGGAGCTGGCCCGCTGCGCTGTAACTGTTACCGATTCTAATGTTTATAAGCTTCGCCTTATATTAAAAGATAAAGGCAGGCATGCCACATTATCGCTCAGCAACCCTTCCGGATTTCTTTCTGCCAGAGCCCTGCAACGCAGGCAAAAGCAATCCATAAATGTAGATGAAAATGACCTGCCTATAGCAGAAGAATACCTGCAGGAGATCGCAAAAATTGGCGGAACTATTGTTGCCAAAAGCAAATGGCTGAAAACGGTGAGCGTACATGTGAATGATCCAACCCTGCTTCAAAAGTATAAAGCGCTTCCTTTTGTAGCTGATGCCAAAGTAGTATGGGCTAAAAGAAAAAATGTTTACCAGGGTCCTATAGCCAGCTGGAGTTTTCCAGGCGGTAATGCAGCAGCACCTAATATTACTATAGGCCCGGACAATAGTGTTTATGGCCCGGCTTACGAAAATATCAGGCAGAATAAAGGCAATGCGCTACACCAGCTGGGCTTTAAAGGACGTAATATGCTTATCGCCGTAATTGACGCCGGCTTTAAGGATGCCAATAGGAACGCTATGTTGAACAACCTGCACCTGGTGGGTGCTAAATCATTTGTTTACGAACAACCTGATCCGTTTTTTATGGATGAACATGGCGGCAGCGTGCTCTCCATTATCGGTGGCGCCAAACCCGCCCAGTATATTGGCGCTGCACCCGAAGCCAGTTATTTGTTGCTTACATCCGAAGACAATATAGACGAATACCCCATTGAGGAAGATTATTATGTAAATGCACTTGAATATGCCGACAGTGTCGGAGCGGACGTAATAAACACTTCATTAGGCTATAAAGAATTTCCATTACCGGGCATGACTAACACATTCGAAATACTCAATGGAGCTACCGCTCATGCCTCCCGTGGAGTATCTATGGCTTTTTCAAAAGGTATATTGGTGGTTGTGTCAGCAGGTAATGATGGCAGCTTTGTAGGCAGCCCGGCAGACTCGCCGGGAGCACTGGCAATAGGAATGGCCAACGCGGCAGGAACCGTTACCACTGCCAGTTCACGCGGCATGACGGTTGATGGGCGGATAAAACCGGATGTTATTGCAATGGGCGCGGGGGCTTACCGTATAACGAGTTTAGGTACTATTGCTACAGGAACCGGAACTTCTTTTGCAGCACCGGCAATCACAGGCATGGCAGCTTGTTTATGGCAGGCATTTCCCAACCTGACCAATCAGCAAATAAGAGACATCATCAGACAATCTGCAGACCGTTATGCCAATCCTATATTACCCTATGGGTATGGATTTCCTGATATGCAGAAAGCCTATACCCTTGCTCAGAATTTAAATTAGTTGGGTAACCATCCGGTTCATTTTATAAGAGAGGTCGGGCTTAATTTATTGAATTCCGCTGTTTTTGTAAACCATTAAGGAATTGAGGTCATTAAGACAAACAGACTTAACTATTCTTAACTTCTTAATGATTAAGCCACCGATATCTGCATCAATCATAAACCTTTAAGAAACTAAGGTCACTAAGAAATTACAAACTTAACTACTCTTAACTTCTTAATGATTAAGCCCCCGGTATCTGCATCAATCATAAACCACCAAGGAATTAAGGTCACTAAGAAATTACAGACTTAACTACTCTTAACTTCTTAATGGTTAAGCCACGGCTACCATTATCGCTACACTTACGAACGATGCAGGAGTTAAGGAATATCAAGCATATCTTGCTGACCTATACCCTCTAATAGCCCTTTACTCCCTTAAGTTTTCCGGCTTGCGTCCTAAGTTTTCCGTATTTCGTAACCTGCCCGCCGTCAACTGTTTTTACCTTCGCGCTCAGTTTTTCTTTACAGGAATTTCATAAAACACTGAAACAAATTATATGAAGCAAATATTTTTGGGCGCCTTCACGCTCTTCACTATTATTTCCTACGCACAGCCGGGTGGTGGCGGACGTCCGGGAGGACCTTCTGCAGCTCAGTATACCAATACCTTAATGAATCCGGAGTTCTGGAAAAACCAGCCAACGGTTGACCAGGTAAAAGCAGAGATCGCCAAAGGTAACAGTCCATCGCAACCTGATGCGGCGTCATGGGACCCTACCGCAAGAGCTATCTTAAATGAGGCTCCTTTGGAGACCATTAAATTTATGGTGGAGCAGGAAGGCAATGGTGTCATGAAAAAACACACCATAGTGCTTCTTATTTGCATTGGGCTGCATCAAGGGGCAATATAGAGTTGATCAACTACCTGATAGAAAAAGGGTCAGACGTACACCTCAACGATAGCCATGGCACTTCTGTTGTAGCTAACGCGCTTACAGGCGGAAGTAAAAACATCCCGGTATTAGACGCCTTATTTAAAGCTGGAGTAGACCCCAAAAAGAAATATGATGACGGCGCTACATTATTATTAATGGGAGTTGCCAATGACAAAGATTTAAGCCTGTCTGACTACCTGGTAACAAAAGGACTATCCTTCAACGACAAAGACGAGTATGGCAGCACTGCGGTTGATTATGCAGCAAAGCTGGGTAACCGGGACATTATGCAAAAGTTAATGGCAAAAGGCCTTAGACCTACCAATCGTGCGCTTTTCTTTGCCACACAGGGATCGAGGATGTCTCAAAATGGGATAGATGTGTATCAATACCTGGTAGAACAATTAAAGCTGGACCCAAAAGCGATCAATCCCAAAGACGGAGCTACCATTTTACATACCCTGGCACGTCGCCCTAACAAAGAGTTGATTGATTATTTCCTTACCAAAGGCGTTGATATCAACAAAAAAGACAATGAAGGCAATACGGTATTGATCAACGCAGCGGGAGGCAGAGATGTAGCCCTGATCACTACCTTGCTCACTAAAACTAGCAACGTTAACGCGGTAAATGAAAAAGGCGAATCGGCTTTAACAAAAGCAGTAGCCAATGGCTCTGCCGAAGTGGTGAATTTGTTATTACAAAAAGGTGCAGCTATTAAATTAGTGGATAAAGACGGACATAACCTGGCTTATCACTGGTTCAATTCTTTCCGGGAAGGCAGACCTGCTGGTGCAATGGGCGGAGGACAGGCACAACCACAGGGAGATGATTTTACAGAAAAGCTAGCCTTGTTAAAAGCCAAAGGTTTAGATGTAACTGCGCCACAGGGCGATGGCAGCTCGTTGCTTCACCTGGCAGTTGCTAAAGAAAATCCGGCCCTGATCAAAAAAGCGGCTGAATTAGGCGCTAACATCAACGCACAGGATAAAGAAGGCGCTACTGCTTTACACAAAGCTGCCTTAACTGCCAAAGATGATCAGATACTGAAATCATTAATTGCCCTGGGCGTGAAAAAGACCTGAAAACAGGATTTGAAGAAACCGCTTATGACCTGGCTAAAGAGAATGAGTTTTTGAAAAACAACAATGTTTCTATTACTTTCTTACAATAAAATAAACATGAAATTAATTATAAAAAGCCTGATTGCTTTTAGTTTGTTTTTAGTGGGCGGTGCGTGCGTAGCACAAACCAGCTCCTACAAATGCATGATACAGATGAACAGTTACCAGGGTGAAAAGGCTTACGTCATTATATCATTAATGAATCCTAAGGGTGAATACGAGAAAACACTTCGGGTATTGGGACCTGATAAACAATGGTTCAACACTTTAAAAGAGTGGTATAAATTCCAGGCAAAGAGTAAGGAAAAAATAAGCGCTGTAACCGGTGCTTCCATAGGTGGAGGTGATCGTGCCGTAGTAACGCTGGCAATTGATAGCAAAAAATTGAATGCCGGGTACACGCTTCGTTTTGAAAGCGCCGTTGAGGAGAAACAGTATCACACAAAGGATGCAGAAGTACCGCTTACTACCGCAGGCCTGGCTGCCAAAACGGATGGTAAGGGTTATATCAGGTACATAAGGTTTAGTGGTAGTTAAGTTCAAAAGTTAATAGGTTGACAAGACAGAAGCCCGTCAACATTATAAAAATAACGATGATCATTTCAGTCTGGAGATATAGCCATTTAACACTGGCTATATCTTCTTTTTATTATTAACCATAGCTTCCGTAACAGGTATATTTCTCGCATTTGAACCGGTTATAGAAAAGTCCCGTGATTACAAAGCAGCTGGTTTTGATACGCTCACTTTAGCCCAAACCGTACCCCTGTTAAAGGAAAAATTTCCTGGAATACAAGAAGTATCTGTTGACGATCACAGCTTTGTTTTAATTAAATACGCAACTGAAGAAGGTGGCGACCAACAGGTATATGTAGATCCGGTAACAGGCAAGATACTCGGCAAGCCTACTGAAAAAAGCCACTGTTCCAATGGATGACTACTTTGCACCGTCGCTGTTTATACACGAAACAGGAAGGATATTGATGGGCATTACCGCCTTTCTCCTGATCCTAATTGCGGTATCGGGTATATTCCTGGTGGTGCAAAGGCAAAACGGCTGGAAGAACTTTTTCTCCAACGTAGAGAAAACCAGCTTCGCCCAATATTACCATGTGGTATTCGGCCGCATCTCACTTTTTTTATTTTAGCTATTGCACTCACCGGAACTTACATGGCGGTATACCGGTTTATGCCGCCCCCGCTAAAGCCAGTGCGCTGATCGACGAAAGTCAGATCAAAGAAGAGCCTTTAAAAGAACTGGCTGAATTTGCTGTTTTACAACAAACCCCACTCTCCAGCCTTCAGAAACTTCAATACCCTTTTTCAGACTTTCCGGAAGACTATTACAATGTTCAGCTCAAGGACCGGGAACTGTGCATCAACCAGTTCACCGGAGATATACTGGCACAACAGGATTATACAACGACTTACCAGCTGGCTAATTTCAGCCTGCGTTGGCATACGGGCAGGTCGGGTACTATCTGGGCGTTGATCATGGCACTGGCATCTGCTTATATTCTCTTCTTTATTTACTCTGGCTTTGCTATTACTTTAAAACGCAGGCGGGGACGGTCTAAAAATAAGTTCAAAGCAAAAGATGCCCGGATTATCATACTGGTTGGATCAGAAAACGGCGGCACTTTTAAATTTGCGGATGCTATTTACACTCAGCTGATCAAGCATGGCGAAAAAGTGTTCCTGAGCGACCTTTCCAACTTTGCTGCATTTCCTAATGCTGAACACCTGGTTATCATGACCAGCACTTATGGCCAGGGCGATGCCCCTTCTAATGCGAAAAAGCTGGCTGATCGTATACAACAGTATAGCCAGAAACAGGATATTCAATTTTCTATCGTAGGTTTTGGCTCCAGGAGTTATCGCCAGTTTTGTCAATTTGCATTTGACGTGGCAACCCTGCTTCAAAGTACAAAATGGGCAAAGGCACTAATGCCGGTTTTTACCGTTAATGACAAGTCGCCGCAGGATTTCAGCGATTGGTTAACCGAGTGGACACGCCAGACTGGGTTTAATATGATGATGCCCCGCAAATTGCTGGAGCCTGATACTACTGAACTGAAAAAAGTTTCGGTAACCAGCCGTACGGTGCCAGATGAAGAAAGCAGCTTTATGATCCGTTTAAAATCGCTGAAACTCAGGCATGCAGTTTCCGGAGATCTGCTGGCGATCTACCCTAAAAATGACCACCGTGAAAGATTATACTCCATTGGAAAGATCGGTAAAGAAATGCAACTGAGTGTGAAGCTACATGAACATGGGTTAGGCTCAGGCTTTCTGAATAATTTGCAGCAGGGGGATCAAATCAAAGTGAAACTGGTTAAAAACCAACATTTCCGTTTTCCGAAGCGGGCAAAAAAATCATCATGGTATCCAACGGAACGGGTATTGCACCCTTCCTGGGAATGATCAGTGAGAATCGCAGGAAACTACCGGTTGAACTTTACTGTGGGTTTCGTAACCGGTCTTCCTTTACTTTATACGAGCCGTTTTTAAAAGATCAGCTGAAAAAAGGAACGCTGTCCGGCCTTCATCTGGTGTTATCGCGTGAGGAGGAAAAGGAATATGTGAGCCATCGTTTACTAAAAAACAGTGATGCTGTTTTACAAACATTAAAAGAGGGCGGCATATTGATGCTTTGCGGATCTTTGTCTATGCAGAACGATGTTATGAAAGTATTAGAGGATATTTGTGCCACTGAAAGCAACGTCAAACTTACAGAGTTGGTAGAGCAGGGAAAAGTGCTTACAGATTGTTATTAATTGGATAAGCTCCGGAAGTTAAAGAATCTGGCAGATCCAGATAAAAAACATGCATGCGATTCAAACATATAATATTACCTCTTTTTCTGATACTGTCCATATCCGCTTCTCGCAGGTAAAGCGTACCCGTGGCGCGTTCTTAATGGGTGGAAATTTCGATATTACGATAGTAGCAAAGGATTCCCTCACTGCTGAACACAATATTGATACGGTTATTGCAGAAATATCAAGAATCGAATTTTTGATCTCCGACTGGAAACCCGAAACCCAGGTTTCAATGGTGAACCGGAATGCCGGTATCCGGCCCGTGAAAGTAGATACGGAATTACTGGAGCTTACGGAACGTGCGCTGAAAATATCCGAATTAACACATGGCGCTTTTGACATCAGCTTTGCGGCTATGGAAAAGATATGGAAGTTTGACGGCACGATGACGACTATGCCATCGACGGAGGCTGTTAAAAAAGCCAAACAAAAAGTAGGTTATAAAAATATCATCATCAATAAAGACAGCTCTACCATTTTCTTAAAATTACCCGGAATGAAAATAGGGTTTGGAGCACTGGGTGAGGGATATGCGGCAGATAAATGCAGGGACATGATGATAGCAAGAGGCATTACAGCCGGTTTGATCAATGCCACCGGTGATATACAGGCCTGGGGCGCACAGCCTAATGGCAGGCCCTGGCGCATTGGCATTAACGACCCTTTTAAAAGTAACAACCTTGTGGGCGCTATAGCTATTAACGGGGCCATTACTACATCAGGCAGCTATGAAAAGTATGCACTGATCGATGGCAAGCGTTACACACATATCATTAACCCGGCAACAGGCTACCCCGCAACAGGGTTGACCAGTGTAACCATTACAGGACCCGATACGGAAATGGCCAATGCCTTTAGTACTTCCATTATGGTATTAGGTAAAGACGCCGGACTGAAACTGTTGAAACAGTTCCCGCAATACAAGGCTTTTATGATTACCGATGCAGGGAAATATATCACCAGTACCGGTTTTAAGATGGAAAAAGTAAACCGCTAGTTTGGTCAAATTTCAATTATTGTGTTCAGTTATAATAGTTGTAAAATATAAACCCCGGAAGCAGATCAACTTCCGGGGTTTGTATTATTTGGAGGTATATACCTGTTTATTACCATTTCGCCACATCCCTTGCATTCACCAGTGTTTTGTCTACCTTGATATTGCTACCACCCAAAACCTTAATGAATAGTTTTGTATCTGCCGGATAAACGGCCTTGTTAATTTCTACATTACTACTGTTATTCACGAATACCACAGGGTCTTTCTGCTTGCTTTCAAACTTCACCTGGTCCAGTATTATTCCATCCGCCAGGATAAGCTCGGCGCCAATGTCCGTGATCAGCGTTGTGTTTTTTATGCGGATATTTTGTATGGCAGCCTCGGGCAAGCCACGTACAAAAATGCCTTTCTTTGCACCATCGCAAACGATGTTTTCAAACTCCATGTCCCTGAACACCGGGGTACCTTCGCCAAAAGTAGTATCGATCTTTCTTATACCATCTGTTGCAAAAGTTACCGCATAGTGCATATCAAAGAAAATGGCTTCCTGCTCTATATTGCGCATTTGTATATTACGGGCATAAATTTTTTCTACCACACCACCACGACCGCGTGCCGATTTAAAACGTAATCCTTTATCAGTTCCTACAAAGAGGCAGTTCTCAATGAAAATATTTTTGGTGCCGCCGCTCATTTCACTACCCACTACTACACCACCGTGGCCCTTATACACCAGGTTATTCCTGATAATACCGTTCTGCGTAGGCATACCGCGTTTACGGCCCTCTTCATCCTTCCCTGATTTTATGCAGATAGCATCATCGCCCACATCAAACACACAATCTTCCACGATAAAGTTTTTGCAGGACTCAATATCTAAACCATCTCCGTTGTGGGAATAGTCGGGATTTTTCACCGTTACATTCCTGATGATCAGGTCCTCGCTCATTAAAGGATGGAGGTTCCAGGCTCCTGAGTTCTGAAAGGTAACCCCTTCCAGCAAAATGCGTTTGCATTGCGTAAGCACCAGTAAGTTAGGCCTTAAATAATCCTTCATATCTGCATAGTCGCTCAAGGGCTTGCCTGGCTCTAGCAGCATGCTACGCTTTGTTTCGCTCACTACTTTAAACTGCTCCGAAGGATACCACCGTTTACCATCGGTACTTAAAACACCGCCAGATTTCACTCTTGCGTTCCAGAAGGATTCTGTAACAGCAGATTTGGTCAGGCCTCTCCATATATCACCATTGCCATCTATCACACCGCCACCCGTAATCGCAATATTCTCTGCATTTTTGGCCCATATCGGCGACTGGTTGCGCGCTGAGCTCCGGCCCTCATAACTACCGGCCACTATTTCATATTTTGTTTTGTCGTCTGTAAATAGCAACATAGCTCCTTTCTGTACATACAGGTTTACATTACTCTTAAGCTCCAGCGGCCCGGTAAGCCAGATACCGAATGGTACTAGCACTACACCTCCGCCATTAGCACTGCATGCCTTAATGGCTTTGGTAATACTTTCTGTATTCAGTACAGTTCCGTTAGATATGGCACCATACTTTACAATATTGAAACTGTCCTTCTTAAATGAGGTTGTCTTTACTTCAGGTAGTTTACTCCAGCTAAACTGCGCCTGAACTGTTGTGGAAAAAGCGGCAAGAATAATGGCTGCAAAAATGTTTTTGATCATTTCACTTTATTTGTTAATAAAAGTCCGGAATCGGTTTCAATCGAGATAGCTATGGCAACCAACCGGAATTATTTCAAAAATAAACGATTCACCGGCTGTAATGCTTACAAAAACCGCAATCGATTGCGAAAATACGCACGTCCCCGCCTTTCCAATTTGAGCCCATACACCTGAATCCGGCATTTTAAGTATATCCACTGAACACACATCATAATTAAAACAGGCATCGCTTATTTATTACTCCTGCAAAAGCGACGCTACCACTTATAATAAATGCATAGATGGTTCTACTCAATTGATTGTGAATATCCTTATCTTTCGGGCATACTTTTTGGAACGCTCAAGTCTTAAAAAATAAACAAATGAAACAGCTATTTATAATTGCATCTATTGCTGCATTTTCTTTTACAGCCTGTAAGTCTAAAACAGCCGATACGGAGATACGCCAGCGCCCGCTACGGCAAGCCAATACTATGAGCAGGTAGCGGCATTGGAGGAAACCATGTCTGAACCCTTGTTAACCACAGAGGCGGCAATAAAGGCAAGAGGCGATAAAAAGATTTCGACGGAATTGCCCGCTCGGCCAAAGCCATGGAAGATACTGTTGATATCAGGATCAACGCATTGAAGAAATTGGAGCCTGTTGGAAAAGGGGGCGAAGATTTTAAGCTGATCGCTACCCGTTATTTCGAATACATTAAAAGCATTTATACTGCCTACAAAAAAATAGGTGAGGCGAAAACAGAAGAGGAAAGAATGAAAGGGGCTGATGAAATGACCAATATCATCAACGGCCAGGCCGCTGTTATGACCAATTTACAATCGGCACAGGCAAAATTTGCTGCTGATAACGGCTTTACCATTAACCAGTAAGATTACTGATTATCAGTTTAATAAGTTTCTAAGCGGCTTCGGCCGCTTTTTTATGTTTAAAATTTTCCGTTTCTCGTAAATGGCTTGCCTTGCCCTGCGTATAATTTCGCCGTTCATTTTTCAAAATACCGGTGATGATTACAAACGGCAAAGCCCCGAAAAAGAAGAAACAACGCAGCTTATTTTATCGTGTTGCGGCCTGGCTGCATCTTTGGCTGGGCTTAATTACAGGCGCCATTATGGTGGTGGTTTGTCTTTGTGCCTGCATTTGGGTATTTAATGAAGAGATCACAGGATTGCTGGAACCCGAAACCAAAGTAGACCATCGAAGAGAAGCGGTGATAGCGCCCTCGCGACTAATGCAAATTGCAGATTCGCTTTATCCCGGCAAAAGAGTAGGTTATGCCTCTTATAAACAGGGCAATGCTATTTATCTTTCTCTGGGTGAAGGAAGGAAGGGTAACACTATACTAAGAATCAACCCTTATACAGGCGATGTGATCAGCACCATAGAGCGGAAAGAAGGGGAAACCGATTTTTTCCGGTTTATATTAAACGGGCACCGGTTTTTGTGGCTGCCTTACGAAATAGGCCGTCCCATTGTTAATTACAGCACTTTAATCTTTGTAATTATATTGATTAGCGGCATTGTACTCTGGTGGCCCCGCAAATGGACCAAAGCTGCTAAACAACAGGCTTTTACCATCAAAACCAAAGCCTCCTTTAAGAGGGTGAACTACGACCTGCATAATGTGTTAGGTTTTTATGCACTCATCGTACTGGCCATTATTGCACTTACTGGTATGGTATACGGTATTAAATGGTACAGCAATGGTCTATATTGGGTTACATCGGGAGGTGATAGCCTGCCCGAGTTTAAGGCTGCAACTTCAGACTCATTACAAGCTGGTAAATTTTATACGCCAGCCGCAATTATGGATAGGACCTGGAATACAGTAGCGGCAGCCCACCCTGAAGCAGAGGGCTTTTATTACAATTTTGCGGATACGGCAAAACCTAAAAGCGCTATCAATATCAGTGTATACCCAACCGCGGGTAAATATTATGACCGGTATAGTTTTGTGTTTGATCAGCATACAGGAAAAGAGTTAAAAGGCAATAACCCGGTATATGATAAAAATTACAGTGAAGTCTCCGGCGCTGCCAAATTGCGTAGAATGAACTACGATCTACATGTAGGTTCTATTTTAGGTTTACCAGGAAAAATACTGGCCTTCTTTGGAGCCTTGATCGGCGCCAGTTTGCCCGTGACGGGCTTTTTAGTATGGTGGGGCAAACGTAAAAAGAAAAAGAAGCCGGTAGCCAAAGCAATTAAACCGCAGGTAAAAAGTATTAAAGTGGCCACGTCAGAACCGGCAACTTTATAAACTCACATAAGATATTGTAATAGAAGGGTTGATATATACTTATCGGCCCTTTGTCATTAAAAATTTCTTTTGTTTTTCCCGATCGCGGTGTTCAATTTTCCGGATATCGTAAATGACAAACTCTAATCTCATTCTAATTTCGCGCGCAAATTGTGATTTTATTATGAAATATCTAGTCTCCTCTCTTGCTGATGCTGGCATTTGTTGTAACAGCTGCAGCAGCCAATGAACCACTTTCCATTATTAAAGGAACCGTTCATAGTTCAGATAATAAGCCGGTAGCCAACGCTACGGTGCAGGTAAAAAATACGAACCGTACCACAGTAACCGATAAAAACGGCGTGTTTTACTTTCGAAAATTAGATGCCGGTACGTATACCATTGTGGTATCCTTTATAGGCAGTGAACCCGTAGAGCAAACAGTTGAAGTAGGCAACAATGAAACTGCCGATATTTCTATAACCGTCAACAGCAGCTTGCAGGAGCTGGAAGAAATCATTATAAAAAGTTCCCGCAACCGTTATAAGGTAGATGATTTAAGTGGCTCAATGAGGCTTAAAACACCCATTCTCAACTTGCCGCAGAACATACAGGTGGTTACATCTGATGTTTTAATTGATCAGCAGGTATTTGATATAGTAGACGGAGTTACCCGTAATGCCAGTGGAGTTATACGCCAGGGACATTGGGATAATCAATACGCCAATATAAGAATGCGTGGCTCTAAACTCCCGGCTTTCAGAAACGGGATGAATATTGAAGCATCCTGGGGACCAACTGCAGAAGATGCTATCATGATTGACAGGATTGAGTTTGTAAAAGGTCCGGGGAGCTTTATGCTGGCCAGCGGAGAGCCAGGAGGTTTTTATAATGTAGTAACTAAGAAACCAACCGGACAAACCAAAGGGCTTGTCAATTTTTCTATGGGCAGTTTCAGCACCTACCGCGGTGGTTTAGACTTTGATGGTAAACTCAGCAAAGATGGCAAACTGCTTTATAGAATTGCGGCGTCTGCGCAACAAAAAGATTTCTTTACCAAATATAATTACAGCAACCGTACTGTGCTGGCTCCATCATTGAAGTATCTTATCAGCGACAATACTTCAGTAACATTAGAATATAATTTTCAGGGGTCTAAATATTTATCGAATGGCAACTACACTTTCTCTCCCAAACAATACGCTGATCCCGGAATTAGAAATAATTTCTTTTATGGTGATCCAGCCATGGAGCCCGGAAAATTAAAAGATCATAGTGCGTATGTATACTTTGATCATAAGATCAACGATCGCTGGGAGGCACATGCACAAATTGCCTATTTCAATTTTAGAATGAAAGCCACGAGTACCTGGGCTAATTACTTAACGGCCGATGGAGGCATGAGCCGTTACTACAGCATGTCTGATGAAGCGGGTGAAAACCGGTTCGGCCAGTTTTCATTCTCCGGTGTTGAATACACCGGCCCGATAAAGCATACCATTTTAATGGGTGCTGATTTTGGAAATAAAAAATTCTGGGAGACTTCCCAACACTAAAATCAGATTTATATTTTGCTGACAGTGTATTATTTAATGTGTACAACCCAAGGTATGGTTTACCAGCCAGCCAGATCCCTGTAGTTGACCGTTCCAAAAGTATATATACAAGAGCAGCGGCAGGTAGCTACATGAGTGTAAGCACTTATACATCAGCATTTATACACGATGAAATGTCTTTCTTTAAGGAAAAACTACGCCTATCATTGGGGCTGAGATTTACTGATATGAAAAATGTTGGGAAAACAGGTGCTGCCGATCAAAAGGATGAAGTATTTTCTCCACGGGTGGGCCTGAGCTACTCTGTTGATAAATCCACTTCAGTGTATGCCTTATTTGATCAAACCTTTGTACCGGTTGCCAGCACCGATTTCTTTGGCAACGCATTTAAGCCCATTCGTGGTAACGATATTGAAGCAGGTATCAAAAAAGAATGGTTTGCGGGCAGATGGATGTCAACCATATCTGTTTACAATATAAAAAGGGTGAATGCATTAGTGCCAGATCCCGATGCGTCTCATGTAGTAGGCAACCAAACGTTTAATATACAGGCCGGAGAAACCACCTCAAAAGGTATTGAGGTAGATATAGTGGGCGAGGTTTTACCTGGCTTGAATCTGACTGCCAATTACGCTTATACTGACTCGAGAATAACCAAAGCTTCAACTACTACAGCATCAGCTGCCACCGTTGGTAATAGAACGCCGTACGTGCCGTATAGTGTAACCAACATATGGTTGCAGTATAGAGTTCAACAAGGCTTCTTAGAAGGATTTGGTTTATCGGGTGGCATTCAATCACAAACAGGTCGCGTAGTAGGTACTTCAAAAACCACGAACTTCCCCGACTACTTCAGAGCGGACGGTGGTATCAGTTATCAAAAAGGTCGTTACGCCATCTCCATGCTGGTAAATAACCTGCTGAATGATCAAAGGCTAATGACTGCCGGGTCTATGACCACCCCCTCTACTGCATTGGCAACCTCAAAGGAGCAGTTCCTTATTACTCCTACATTGTTGAAGCAAGAAGAAACATGAGAATAGGTATTACTTACAGGTTTTAAAAATAGCTTTACTACCAATCATAACTAAGAAAAGAGGCGATCGGTTCGCCTCTTTTCGTTTATAGTAGGTGCCTATGATATGGTGAACTAGATCACTACCAACACCTCCTGCTCTCCACCTTCGTCATTTAACAAAATAAAGGATTCGCCCGTTTCAGTTCCATTCAATGTTATTTGAACGCTGTCCTTTTTTTGCTCATTCAACACTTTGATTTTATACAGCGTAGCACCAAAGTTATAGTTCACCTCGAATTCGGGCCAGCTATCGGGTACACAAGGACTGATGTGAAGCTTATTGCCTTTTTTCTGCAACCCTAAGATATGCTCCAATGCTAACTGGTAAGTCCATCCTGCAGAGCCCGTGTACCAGGTCCAGCCGCCCCGCCCTTCATGCGGCGCTACGCCGTAAACATCAGCAGCCATCACATAAGGCTCTACCTTATACTTATGGGTTTCCTGGCTATTAACTGCATGGTTTACCGGGTTAACCATTGAGAACAACTCCCAAACTTTTTCACGGTCCTTTTTAATCGCGAAAGCCATCATCGTCCAGATAGCTGCATGCGTATACTGGCCGCCATTTTCTCTTACACCGGGTACATAGCCTTTGATATAGCCTGGGTACAGATCCGACTTATCAAAAGCCGGTGTCAGCAATTTAATGATGCCATTCTCCCGATCTACCAGGTGCTCGTTTAAAGAAGCCATGGCCTGCTCTATTCTTTCGGGTTCACCGGCTCCTGAAATTACTGACCAGCTCTGCGAAATAGAATCAATGCGGCACTCTTCGTTTTGCGAGGAACCCAAAGGCGTACCATCATCGAAATAAGCGCGGCGATACCACTCACCATCCCAGGCATTTTTATTAATGTTATCCTTGAGTTTTTCAGCCTGGCTGATGCATTTGATATGAAACTCTTTATCGCCATAGTTATCCGCAATTACAGAAAACTTCATTAATACATCATACAGAAAAAAGCCTAGCCATACACTTTCGCCCTTGCCATGTTCACCCACCTTATCCATCCCATCGTTCCAGTCGCCTGAGCCAATCAGCGGTAAACCATGTTCACCGAACTTCAGTCCAAAATCAATAGCTCTTTTGCAATGATTATACACGGATTCCCACTCATTTAAGAAAACCGGCAAGTCATAATAACTCTCTTCATCGGGGCGTAACGGGCGACCTTCGATATATGAAACATACTCATCCAACAAGGCCATATCATCGGTTGCGTCAATATAACGGGCTGTTACGTAGGGCAGCCATAAGTAATCATCGGAACAAGTGGTGCGCACCCCCGTCCTGTTGGCGGATGCCACCAATGCTGCACATCGCCTTCTTTAAATTGCCTGGATGCAGCTAACAATATCTGTCCTCTTGTTACATCCGGGCGAGTATGCATCAACGCTAAAGTATCCTGCAACTGATCCCTGAATCCGAAGGCGCCACCTGATTGGTAGAAACCGCTACGGCCCCATATTCTACAGGCCAGTGTTTGATATACCAACCAGCCATTCGTGATCACATTGAATGCCTCATCGGGTGTTTTAATAAATACATTACCCAGTATATGATTCCAGGTATCATGAATTTTTGATTGAGCTTCATGAACGGAGTCTGCATGCTTATACTTAGCTGCCAGTATCCGTGTGTCCTGCTCCGACTTACCGCTACCCAACCTAAAAACAACTTCTTTTTCTTCGTCCGGCAGCAACTCTACACCTATTTGTATTGCTGTGCAGGGATCGAGTGCAGCACCATACCTGTTAGACAGCTTCTCTCTAAATAATCCTTCGGGCTTAGCCAATGACCCATTTCTGCCAATAAACTCGGTTCGATCACAGGTATACGACCTGTTGGCGCCATCAGCATCGAAGAACGATATTCTCTCGGCGAATGTGCTGTTATAATGATTGCGCGCAAACAATACACCGGTTTCAAGGTCTTTCTCTGTAACAACATGCATTCGCGTACTGGTCGCTGTATCTCCCAACACCCACTCCACATAACCTGTAACGGAAAGCTTTCGGGGTTTGGATGAAACGTTCTTTACTCTTACAATAGTAAACTTCACGGCATCGTTAACATCTACAAAAACCCACATTTCTGATTTTATACCAAAAGCTATGTGTTCATAAACAGTGTACCCAAAACCATTGCGGGTTATATAGGGCTTATCACTTTTGCATGGCAATGGGGTAGGCGACCAATATTTACCACTGATCTCATCCCTGATATAAAACGCTTCTCCTGTTTTATCAGAAACCGGATCGTTCTTCCAGGGCGAAAGCCGGTAAGAATGAGCATTCTCAGCCCAGCTATAACCTGATCCGCTTTCAGAGATCATGGTTCCAAACTCCGCATTAGCTATAATATTTACCCACGGCGCTGGTGAAGTCTGATCCTTTGTTGTTAATATAAAATACTCTTTACCATCGGCTGTAAAACCGCCAATTCCATTGCTAAACACGAGGTTATCCGGCAAAACTACCTGTTCATCTGATTCAAAAAGATGCTGCCCAGTGATTTTCAATGCAGGTGGTAACGCTTTGCCCGGCTTTTGTTTGGTCATTTGCTCCTGCAGGCTCCCGGCATTATCATAAAAATTAAGCGGGCAACTGTCTGGAATAAGATCCTGTCTTCAGTCGAAAGCTGATCGCCCTGGCGGATAAAGATGCCACCCGGCTGGTCTACTGTAGCGCCCCCCATGGCCGTTACAAAGCCCATGATCTGGTCGTGCAGCAATTGACGATAAGTACCAAAATCATCATTCCATATAATCAGATCTACAGCGAGGCCTTTCATGCGCCAGTAAGAGTGCGCCTTAATTAGCTGCCTTACCAATGCCGTATTATCGCTATCCTGTACTCTTACCAATACTATCGGAAGGTCGCCGGAGATTGAGTATCCCCACAAACCAGATTGCCCCTTGCGATTACCTGCAATGATATTGGATTCGGCCCGATGAATGGCGTTCGCATACAATATATGCCCGGCCATAGAATTAAACAACTGCGCTTCGGCTTCACTGGCGTTGATCTGCCGTAACAGCACCTGGCTATGTGTCCACGACATCGAACGCCCGGTTCTTTAAGTACATATCATCGTACTTATCAATCAGGTGCTTACAATTGTCTTCCGTTTCTGTTATACCAATTACAATTTCGAATGTAGCCGTTTGTCTTGGTTTTAGCGTGATCTTATATTTGATGGCGGCTACAGGATCCAATACAGAACCATCAGTGCCGGACATAGGCCCGTTATTAACGACTGATAATGGCGCAGCCAGCGAACGAGTTCTGCCAATAAAACGCATCCGGTCGCTTTCAAAAGATATTTCTTCTTTGTCCGCACCCGTTACATTCATCATAAAGAACATCCATGGTGGCTGCTCATTTTTAGACCTGGCTCTCCGGGTACAAAGAATAGCTTTATCATTTTCGCTGATCCTGGTTTGCACAAAAAGATTGCTGAACGCAGGGTGTGCCTCATCAGCTGCTTGCGGCGCAATGACCACTTCGGTATAACCCGTTACTTCAAGTGTTTTAATGCTATTGCTCTTGTTCGTTATTTTGATCCGCCTGATAGAAACATCATCTTCAGGAGAAACGACGATATCTGTTTTTGTTTCAAAATCTTTATTCACGCGCCTGAACTCTACATGCCCCTGCGAGAATATAGTTTCATCTACTTCCAGTTTTGCACGGGTAGGTTGATAAGTATTGGACCAGAGCACCTGGCTGGAGACATCTTTTATATAGCAGAACGTTCCCCAGTTATCTTCCGTTACATCTTCCCGCCAGCGGGATATCGCCATATTTTTCCAGCGGCTGTAGCTACCCCTGAATTACTGATAGCCATGTGGTAGCGCCCGTTGGAAAGCAACTGCACCTCGGGCGTTGTAGTATTAGGTGTTCTAATAATTCTTATATGCGACTCATGGCTGGCTACCGTTTTGCTGGCAGCGCTATCGTCCTGCGTATAATAGTTGGTTGCTTTGGGCGCTTTTTCTTTCAATAGTAGCAGTGCGGACTGAAACTGCGGATCGCGCTCAAATCGTTGCTGCATTTTTTCGCCCAACAGTAAACGGGCAACAGATAAAAACCCCATTCCCTGGTGGTGGGCCATAAAAGAACGGATAATCACATGTGTTGTGCCACGCGGCATTCTTGATGGCGTATAATCTACTGCCTCATAAAATCCATAGCGACCTTCAAATCCATTTTTTGCTAATAACAATAGATTTTTCAATGCCGGTTCGGGCTCTACCATTAAGGCCAGCATAGTGGCATAAGGTGCAATCACCAGGTCCTGTCCCAATCCTCTTTTTAAGCCTGTACCGGGAACACCAAAAGCCTGGTATTGATAATTGAGATGTGCATCTACCAGGTTAAAACCAGATTCAGAAATACCCCAGGGTATATCTTTTTTCCGGCCATAATCTATTTGATTTTGTATCACACCCCGCGTAGTTCGTTCCAGCAAAGTATTTTCGTAAGAAGGCATCACCAGTTCGGGCATCAGGTATTCAAACATCGATCCGCTCCAGGAAAGTAATACCGGCGCGGTACCATCGTTGGTGATCAGCCGGCCCAATACAAACCAGCTATCCTGCGGCACTTTACCCTGCGCAATGGCCGTAAAGATACCCAGGCGAGCTTCCGATGCCAGTATATCATAGTAGCTTTTATCTTTTACATCTTCACTTACATTATAACCGATGTGGAACAGGTGCTTGTCTTCGTCATACAGGAAATCATATTCTACTTCTGCAAAGCCAGCGCACTCATTCACCAGCTTTTCTATTTTGCTGAGTTTCTCCAATGCATGACTATGTGCAGATTGTACTGCCACCTGCAGGCTTTGTAACCATTGTTGATGTTCGCCTGCGTCGTTCAACAATTCGGTAATCAGCGGCAACAGATTTTCCTGCAGATCCCGGATCTCTGTTAAAGAAGGAATCTTATCCAAGTCTTTTAATGCTTCAAGTCCGTTAGGTACCGGCAATAAATCTACCCACGGTGTTAAGAGCGACAGTGAAAACTGTGCATCGGCAATCTGGGCCTCAAACTTAGCCAGCCAGCCTTGCAGTTCTGCATTGGTATTGGCAGTTGTATCAGCCTTTACAACATTAAGCTGCTGCAGTAATTTTTCAAAGTAAGTTTTTTGACTGCCTAATGTTTCTACCGGCGATTGGGCTAACCGACCCAGATAATTATCTGTTTCTTTAAAAATCATCGGTGCTTCGGGAGTTGCCTGCATCGCCGCTTTCCAGGTATGATGCAACCCTTTATAAAATTGTTGATTGAAAATTTTATCATGTGGTAATTCGAGTAACCCCTGACGCAACACCAGCATATTGGCTACAAAGTTTCCGCTATCTACCGCCGAGATATAACGGGGATAAAGCGGCTGAAGATTGGCAGTGTCGTACCAGTTATAAAAATGACCTTTATAGCGCTCCATATCATTCAGTGCATTAAAGGTATTCTGGGTACGCTCTACCAGCTTACATAGTGAAATGTATCCAAAGTCATAAGCCGATAAATTGACCAGTGTAGAAAGACCGATATTGGTGGGAGAAGTACGATGCGCCGTTACCTCAATTGGTTTTTCCTGGTAATTATCCGGCGGCAGGTAATTATCTCCGGCTACCACAAAGTCTTCGAAGAAAGCCCAGGTTTTACGGCTGATCACCTGTAAGAAATCCGTTTCTGAATCAGATAAAGAGAAATCCTTACGACTCCGCTGCCTGCTTACATTCCAGGCCACAATCGGTGAAATAAACCATACCAATAAAAAAGGACCTGCTATAAAAAGTGAGGCAGGCTGGAAAATAATCACCAGGGCTGTTATGATAGCTACCAGTAAAATGGCCTGCCACATATAACTATAGGCACTGGCAATACTCTTCTTCCCCCTGCCTTCTGAGCAGCATAAGGTGTCCACTGTAATAATCTGCGCTTGGAAAGCAGCAGGCGCCAATTGGCTAAAAATATAGCGTCTGCATTTTTAAATGCTTCAAAGGGGAGCACTACAATATTGTAAACAACCTGTGCTACGCTCTTTTTAAAAGACTCAATCACTTCCGCAATATGCGATCGGGTATCCAGGTCTTTCGGCTTCCTGAAGAGTTGTATGAACCCGGTAACAACGGGCATAAAAAACCAGAACACCATAAAGCCGATCATCCAGCCACCGGGATTAGGAAATAAGAGCCATACCAGTACCAGCAAGAGCAACATGGCAGGAGTGAGCAGGCTTCGCTTGATATTATCCCATATTTTCCATTTGGACAGAGATGAAATATAGTTACGCTTTAACTTGTTTTTGTCATCCGGTGCAAAGGGCAGGCCCCAGGTTGCGATCTGCCAGTCACCTCTTATCCAGCGGTGGCGGCGGCTTACATCGGTCCAGTAGGTTTCAGGGTAGTCTTCAAAAAGCTGCACATCGGTTAATAAACCCGAACGCACATAAGAGCCCTCTAACAGATCATGGCTGAGGATACGATTCTCAGGAAAGGCTTTACCCAACACTTTTTCAAACACATCGATATCGTAGATCCCCTTGCCGATAAAAGAGCCTTCTTCAAAAAGATCCTGGTACACATCAGACACCAGTTGGGTGTATGGATCCAGACCGGAATCGTTACTATGCATGCGCGCATAAACAGAGCTGGTCTTTGCGGGAAGGTTAATAGCCGTACGGGGTTGCAGAATACCGTATCCTTCCACTACCCTCTTTTTCTTTTCATTGATCACCGGTCGATTCAACGGATGCGCCATAGTTGCGATCATCTTCCAGGCAGATTCCCTGGGCAATAGCGTATCCGCATCGAGGGTAATTACATATTTCACGTCGGCCAGCACTGATGTATCGCCTACTATCACCGAAAAATCATCATGCCCTTTATTTCTCAACAAGCTATTCAGCTCGCCGAGCTTTCCTCTTTTACGCTCATAGCTCATCCACACTTTTTCTTTCTTGTTCCACTTACGTGCACGGTGCATAAGGAAGAACCGGTCTTCCGTATTCTCTTTTGCATACTTTTTATTCAGCAGCTGTATCTCTTCTTTAACATAAGCCAGCAGTGTATCATCCTGTGGCATTGTTTCCTGTGGCGCATCTGCAAAATCTGTTAGCAGGCAGTAGTACAAATTCTTTTGAGGGTTGGAAAGATACCGTACTTCTAAATCACTCACCAGTTCTTCAATACCAGTTTTAGACCCGATAAGACAAGGTACAGCCACTACTGCTCTGTATACATCGGGTATTCTTCCTGAAAAGTCAAGTTTGGGTAGCGGCTTAGGTTTTACCACCATAGTCGATATCCAGTTGATGACAACCGTAGCAAAATGTCCAAGTATCACAAAAAGTAAAATACCCGTAGCTATGCTCAATACCATTGCATGGGTTTCCCTGTATATTGTCAACGCCAGTAAAACACTTACCACTATGGCAAACAGAAAAGTAGACCCTGCATACAATGGCAATCTTTCTTTCCGGAAGAACACTTTTAAATGGTCCTTTAAATCCAGTTGTGTACCAGCTGCCTTTATTAATTCATCACGCCCTTTATCTACTAAAAAATAACCCACATGATGCTGCCGTTCGGCTTTGCCGGATTCCTTTCTTTTGGCACCGAGGTGTACGGCCAAAGCAGCTACCTCATGTTCTGCCATTTTCGACTTCTTACCGATCCACTCCACCACATGGCGATAACAATCACGTGTTTCAAAATCCATCAATGGGTAAGTACCCGTAATATCTTTCTGCAATATCTGCTCTACTGCACTTACACTTTCAACAAACTCTTTCCATTCAGTTGTCTTCAACAACCGGATACTCTCTATGCTGTTACGCATAGACACCTGGCCTGCAGCCTGGCTTTGGTTATGTACATTCACCAGCTCAGCTACAGAGTGTCCGGTATCCGAAAGCTGCTGCTCGATCCAGGATAAAGGGATCGCCAGTCCCTGCCCTTTACCCTGCATACGCCTGGTAAATTCGGCCACGAAAGCGCTGTTGAGCGACACATCACTCTTCGCCATTTCAGCTGTTGCAATGATAATACTGCGCGGCTCTGTTTGTGCAATTTTTATAAACTCTTCCGACCAGTAAATAGCATCGTTCTTGTCCAACCGGTCTATGGCTATCCTGGAAGCAATGCGCCTGATGTTTTCTATGATCGCGAATCGCAACATGATGGGTATAGCCCATAGCTCACCAATGGTTAAAACATTTTTAGTTTGATATCCATTGATAAAAGCGGTAAGGTTGGCTACATCAATTCGGCCATCGCTATGCGAAATAATTTCAAGAGCAATATCATATACTCTGGGCATACCTGCAGATTTGCCTTTAGCCAGAATAGGAAGTGTTTGGCTATATCCCTTAGGTAAGTGTTTTCGGGAAATATTGATCTGCTCTTTAATGAGGTAAAGGTTATCTAAAAACCACTCGCTGGCCGGCGCAATGGCCTGCTTCTCTCTAATGGTTTCTGCCAGCATCTCCTGCACTTTCACGATGACTTCTTCATTATCGTTCAGCCTCCGCAATACTTTATCGGGTTGCTTTGTTGATAATATTTCATGCTGGGCTGCAACACGTACTCCATGCGATTCCATTTGCGCGTTGCTCAGGAGATCTAGCCTGAAAGGATCTTCATTTTTAAAGGGATAGGTTCCTTCGGAGGTAAAATACTCTCGCATCTTTGCCACAAAATCATCAACGGGCCTTGCTATTTTCATCCGGCTATTGTTTAAAATTTTTTGAATAGTTTATAGTGGGGAATTTTTTACACACTGCGCCCCATCATCACAATAATTTTACGGTTTAGAACATTGCAATTTTCAAGCCGGGATTAACCGACCTTGCTATTAATCAATAAAATAGCCGCCTCAAATGAAGGCGGCTTGCGGATAATTTCTTTTTATCAGAATGCTAATTTTTTTAATACTGATCGCTATACCCCCACTCCGGGCGAGCCTTGCGGACAATTTTGTTTTGCGACTTACTATCTTTTTATAAATATGATAGCCCTGTGGATTATTTATATAGTCCGCGTCTTCACTATCTTCATAAATAGTTGCCTCATAATGCGCGCGGCGGGCAGAAAGCTAAAATCGATATTTAAGGTCCGGGCTTGCTCATCTGTAATGCCCCAACAAACCATTCATCTTTTGCTTTGGCCTTGCGGGCAATTAATACATGATCGCCTGGTTCTGCGCTTAGTATTTTTGTATCGTCCCAGTCAACCGCAACATCTTTAATAAACTGAAAAACATCGGGAAATCTTTCATAATTGTCGATAATATCTGCAGCCATTTGCAATGGACTGTACATAGTTACGTATAAGGCTAATTGTTTAGCCAGGGTTGTTTGTACAAATCGCTTATCACCCGGAAAATAGTAATCCAGCCTGGTTTGAAAAATGCCGGGCGTATAATCCATAGGACCACCAACTAACCGCGTAAAGGGTAAGATGGTGGTATGCTCGGGGTTATTACCTCCAAATGCTTCATATTCTGTACCTCTTGCAGCTTCTGCAGCAATCCAGTTAGGGTAAGTGCGATTCAGGCCGGTAAGATGTACCGACTCATGTGAATTCACCATTACTTTGTGCTGCAGGGCTTTATCAATTACACGTTGATAGTGTTGCACCATCCATTGGCTGTAATGATGTTCGCCTCTCGGAATAATATTGCCCACGTAGCCTGTTTTTACAGCTTTATAACCATATCGATCCATAAACGCAAAAGCGGTATCAAAATGACGCTCGTAATTAGTTGCGGCAGAGGAGGTTTCATGATGCATGATCAGCTGTACATTTTTGGCACTGGCATAATCCGCTAATGTCTTCATATCAAAATCGGGATAGGGCGTTACAAAATCAAATACATATTCCTTCGATTTGCCAAACCAGTCTTCCCATCCTTCGTTCCAGCCTTCTACCAATACACCATCCAAACCATGCTTTGCTGCGAAATCGATATACTTCTTAACATAGTTCGTGTTGGCTGCATGCGTACCATTGGTTTGCAGCTTCGAATAATCCGTTCTGCCCAGGTGCACATTGTTAATATTGGCATAGTTCCAGGTAGATTTACCCATGATCATTTCCCACCACACACCTACATACTTTACAGGTTTGATCCAATCAGTATTCTCATATTTAGTAGGTTCATTCAGGTTGAGCACCAATTTAGACGACAGTATATCTTCTGCCTTCTTACTGACAATTACTGTTCTCCAGGGTGTTTGAAAAGGTGTTTGAATATATCCCTTCTTTCCCTGTGCATCAGGTGTTAAATGAGATCTTAGTACGAACTTATCTTCATCCAGGCTTAGATGTAAAGCAGGGTAATCAATTAATGAAGCCTCATGAAAATTAAGATAGAACCCATTATCTGTTTTCATCATTAATGGTGTTTGCAGGGTGCCGGGTGCAATGGTTTGTGACGCATTACCGTCATAGCTTTTATCAAATAATTGCGGTACTTCCGATAATTTCGACGTGGTATAATTGTATTCCTGCGTATCATAATCACCTGGTATCCACCAGGCTTTGGCATCTCCCGGCAATGCAAACTCCGTAGCTTCTTCCTTTACCACAAAGTAATTTAAATTAGCCTGCTCGGGAAATTCATAACGCAGCCCCACCCCATCGTTAAACAGGCGAAAGTGTATGACTATCTCCCGTTGATAAGCAGGTTGAGCCAGGTAAACAACCAATTCGGTATACTGGTTGCGTATCTGTTTTACCTCTCCTAAAACGGGCTGCCAGCTTTCATCTTTTTTGTTGATCTTGAAATCTTTAATGCCAAATCCTTCTTTAAAAGATGGTCCATTGGCTATCTCCAGTCCAAGTTTACTTTTTAACAAAACCGGCTGGTTATTAAAGTTCAAGCTATAAAGGGCAATACTATCCTTAACCTCAAATGTAAGTTGTAGTGCACCGTCCGGCGATTGTATTACCTGTGCATTGGAACAGGCAATTGCGAGCATCATGGTAACCATGGCAATCAATCTTTTCATTCATATATTTTTTAAAAGAAAAGCGAAAATAGGATATTTTAATTAATGTGTACTAAAAACACATTACAAATACAAAGATCGTTCTCAAATTAGCGCAAACGTTTGTCCGGCCGAATATGTATAACTCGTATCTATCTTAGGTTACACAATTGTTGCTTTGCTTCTCTACTACCGGGTAGTTCGCTGTATCTCTATTTATATCACCTTTAAAACCAATAAATGAAACAACTACTAACCATAGCAGTGATCACCGCACTGTCTATAGTATCGTGCAAGAAAAACCTGATTACCGAAAATACCGGTCCGGAAAAAACAATGAACCGTTCCGTTAACCCTGTACCATTGGGGGCTTTAGGAAGTACTGAACAGGAATTCACTGAGAAGATCATGGGAACCACCGAGTCTTTTAACAGGTTACAACTGGGTAATCCCTGGTCGGACTTTGACCCCACGGGCTTCTATCTTCCTCCGGGAGTTGCTATGACCCTTACCGTGCAACAATTAAGTGGCACTACACTGCCCAAACTTTTGATAGGCACTTACTCCAGGGACACCTTACGTTGGGACCCGCGTTCAGTACAGCTAACGGCTGGTAACAATACCATATCATCAGATACTTATGGTGGGCTGGTATGGATACGTTATACCACCAGCGGCACTCCGGCCGGTAAGGTAAAAATCACTTTTAACAGTGGCGCTGTGAGAGCCCCGTTGTTTATTAAAGATCAAACTACCGACTGGGAGTCGCAGGTAACCACCTATACCGGCTCACCTGATGTGCTGCTGGTAAACAACAGCACCTACCTGGTTACTGGTAGAACCCGCGCCGGCGCTACGAGTAATACCAATGCCAATACCATTTTGCAGTTAATAGACAGGGCTGTTGAGTTTGGAGAAGACTATATATCGGGCTTTGACAACTCAGCTCCGGAACACATGAAACCTACGCACAAGATTGCGATGGTAGAATCGCCCGCCCGGAATTTATGGGGCGCAGCCAGCTATTACCGAACCTGGTTTGCGCCGGGCCTGTGGAATGATTGCCTGACTTACCCCAATATGGTGAACAATGGTTGGGGCTCCTGGCATGAGCTGGGACATATGCGCCAGCAGCAACCCTGGAAATGGTCTACCCTTGGAGAGGTGACGGTGAACATTTATTCACTCGCTGCAGAACGTGCCATAAGCGGTGGTGGGGTTAACCGTTTAAAAGGCACTTCCACCACTAACGCCTTAAACTACATCGCCAATACCAATACTGATAAAGACTTTAACCTAAATACTTACATGTCGGACGGGAACTTCACGCGGTTGTTTATGTTCCATCAGTTATGGCTGGCTTTTGGCGATGCTTTTTACATCAACCTGCACAAACAAACCCGGGTAGAGAAACCAACGGGCACCACGGATGAGCAGAAGATGCGCTATTTCATGCTCAAAGCATGTACCATCAGCGGTAAGAACCTGACAACCTTTTTTAGAAAATGGGGCTTTAAGGTTAATGAAAGTATTTATACCGAAATAGCAGGGCTTGGCTTGCCTGCCCCAACCATAGAGCCCAGCACACTTACAGATGATAATGCAGGTCTTATTGAAAATGGGGCCACTTATAAAATTGTTTCGGCAGTAAACAACAGCAGTGTGCTGGATGTAAGTGGTGGCGGTGTTCCGCCCAACGGTACTGTAGTAGCATTATGGACACCTAATAATCCGCTTTCCAATAATCAAAAATGGTTATTAAGAAGCCTGGGCAATGGTGAGTTTGCCTTAAAAACACTGGCAGATACTACTAAAGTGATGGATGTAAGGAGCGGCGCATCTGCTAATGGCACGCAAATACAGGTATATACAAATGCTAACGCTGCGGCTCAACGATGGACACCTAATTATGTAGGCGATGGCTACTATACTTTTCACCTGCATGTGCATCGGACAAAAACCTGGATGTAAATGGAGGATTTAGTACCAATGGCACCAAAATACAGATATGGACCAAAAACACAGGTAATGCTCAAAAATTCAAACTGGTAAAATTATAGGCCAATAATGGGAAATAAAACAGCCGCTAGTTCATCTCCAGCGGCTGTTTCTCTTATACTTTTTCTTATCTGCCATAGACTAAAATAGACCCCTGATTAGAGCGTCGGTCATACCGTCCCGTATTGTAGTCAAGGTTGATCTGCCGTATATTAGTGTTGCGATTTCTTAACCTTACCGTACGGTTATTTCCATTTAATTTGTAAGACTCCCGTCTGCCGTTATCATACACTATGGTTGCGCCATATAAGTTGATATCCCTGCCTGTAGTTGTAAACCGGAGTTGCGAAAAATTATTATATCGCCCCCTGGGGTAAATAGCTTCGTCGCGGTTTCTTGAATCGACACGTCGTTCGCCCAGGAGTACCCAGTTATCGCTACGCCCACGGTCATAATCCCGGTCATTTTGCACATACTGGGTACTGCTACAACTTACCAGTAATGTAGCTACTACTAATAACAGTACCGTCCATTTTAAATGCTTATTCATATACTAAGTTTTATTGTTAATACTTAATAGTTTTTACATTTAACAGACAGCGCTTTATTTATTGCCGTTGTATAAAAGTCCTTAATATTTTGCAAAAAATAACCGCCCCTGAAGGCGGTTTAACTCTCAGAATTCATATACCCATTTATCAATATCCATAGTCCTGGGTAATTTTGGGGTTGGCATCAATTACCGCCTGAGGTATGGGCAAAAGTTCGCTACGATTGGGTTTATAGAGCTGAGCCACATTAGTGATCCAGGCTTCGGTAATGGCCCTCGTCCAGTTAACACGTGTATAGCCTGTTATAGCTGTTGGTGAGGGTTTATACAAGGAATTGCCCAATGTTAATTGTTGTGCTCCCGGTAAAAAGAACAGGTATTGTGGCAGATTATTATACGGAGCTTCCCGGCTCATAATTTTGGTGTAATTGCTACGCACCGAAGTGATCTTTTCGCCAAGCAGGTTCCAGCGAATCAAATCATATTTGCGGATACCCTCTCCTCCCAGCTCAAAAGAACGCTCGTTCAAAAGGGCTTTAAAAAAGCCGTCCTTATCTCCTGGCGTTGTACCTATTTTTGATTCATTACCTTTAAAACCCCTTTTCCGCACTTCTTCAAAAGCCATTTTGGCGGCGGGTGTAGGACCGTTGTTTAATTCATTGTCGGCTTCCGCAAACATCAGCAACACATCAGAAAAGCGAATAACCGGCCAGTTGATACCAGTGGCCTGGATTGCGGAAGCCAGGGCAGGCGTTATCCAGTCTGACCGGAATTTTCCGCTCGTCATATTCACTAGCGTTTGCAGCGTTTTGGAATTGTCGGCATTATTGTAATAAGGAGCACAGGTTACATCGCGACGCGTGTCGATCGAATCGAAGGAGTAGAAATACACCGGTATCACGCGGATAGAGCCATTACCTAACAATGCTGTATTTCCGGGTACATAAAACCGCGGACCATCGTAATACCCCAACTTGCTATCCACCTCCCTTGCCATAGCCACTTCGAACATCACTTCTCCATACGGATCTATTTTATACGCATCCAGCGCATCCTTAAACACCGATTGAAAACTGGGATTTAAGGTGTGCTGATCCCTTCTCTGCATCACCTCATAACATTCATCGCGAGCAATTTTATAGTAGTCTGTATAATTGGCCCGCCGCTCCATATTGCCCGACTTACGAAGTGAGTACCCCCGCTATACAAGGCTAACCTTGCACGCAACGCCTTTACGGCTCCTTTAGTAATACGCTCGTCAGAGCTCACCTCTGTACGCCAGGGCACCAGATCTTCTGCTCTTTTTAAATCCGCTATCAGGCTATCATAAATCACGTCCCGATCGGTTTTTTCCAGGAAAAGATTGGGTTGATCAATTGATGGAATAAATGATGCGGGTACATCGCCCCAGTTACGAATCAGTTCAAAATAAAACTGGGCTCTTAAGGTTAGCGCTTCACCGTATAACCGTTGCAACTCTTTTTATCGGCCTCGCTTCCATCTCTATACAAGCTCATTCCCGGTATATTCCTGATACAGATATTTGCACGCTCTATCCCTGCATACAATTGATTAAAAGGTAATAACAATTGCGCATTGGTCGGCTGCACATTATAACGTGCCATATCGCGAGAGCTATTATCTGGTGCCGATGCATTGGTTACCCCTATCATTTCATCATTATCGTAGGGATAAATGAGGCTAAAGCGGCTACCATAACCCTGGTCGCCGGCTAGTTGATCGTACACGCCCAGTACAGCGCTTCTGGTATTAATGACGCTACTGAACATATAGTCTTCACCAAAAGCCGACTGTGGCTCAAGGGTGAGGTACTTTTTGCATGCTGTAAACAATAATGCTACAGCAACCAGCATCAATGGTACTATTCTTTGATTTGTCATAACCCTATTATTACAATGAAATATTTAATCCGACAATATATACCTGGCTCCTGGGATAGGCGGAGTAATCAACCCCTGGCGTAACCGGGGTGGCCCTCCGGTATTCACTTCCGGATCATACCCGGAATAGCCGGTAAGTACCGCAAGATTATTGACGGTGCCGTACACCCTTACATTTTTAAATTTGATCCTGTTCAGCATATTGCGTGGTAAGGTATACCCCAGGGTAATATTATTAATTCTTAAGAAAGATCCGTCTTCCATTGCCCAGGATGTAGGATACCAGGCGCCTGCTCCACTGATGGGGATCCAGTATTTTGCATCTTTGTTGATGGCTTCCAATTGCTCAGGCGCTACGCCAGTAACCACCTGCTTACCCGACACGGTAGCCACCTGCTGCAATACATTACCGTTTTCATCAACGGTACGCCAGCGGTCTTTCATAAAGGCAAGGGAATTGGTATGAGAGCCATAACCGTTGGTAAATTCAATTTTATTAGCATTATATACCTGGTTACCATAAACAAAATTCAGGAAGACACTTAAGTCAAAGTTCTTATAAGTAAACCGCTGGTTAATACCTCCCGAAAATTTAGGGTTAGCGTTGCCGATGATGGTTTTATCATTCTCATCAATTATATTATTTCCATCGAGATCTTTGAGCTTCATCCAGCCAGGTTGTGCTATCCCTATTGCCTGGGCTACATCTACCACGCCTTCTTTTAATGTATAGACACTGGTGGCCGCATCGTAATTAAAATCACCGGTTCTGTAAAAACCATCGGAAACATAGCCATACATCGTGCCTAGGGGCTGACCGGCTTTTACAATATAGTCCGCCGGCTGACCGGAAATACCAAAACCAGAATAAGCAAAATACTGGTCTAGCCCATTTGCTAATTTTTCAATTTTATTACGGTTAAAAGAGATATTAAACTCTGTGGTCCATGTAAACTCGTTTTTCTGAATAGGCGTTGCGCTAAGCTGTATTTCAAGTCCCCGGTTTGACAGGCTTCCTACATTTTGCAACTGGGTGCTATAACCTGAAGTTGGCGGTATGGGCACATCGATCAATAGATTATTTACCGTATTCAGGTAAACGTCCGCCGAAAGCGATAACCTGTTTTTCAGCAGCGACAGGTCCACCCCGATGTTTCTCGAAATAGTGGTTTCCCATTTCAGGTCTTTATTAGGCAGGCTACCCACCATATAAGCCGGCACCACCTGCTCGTTAAGCGCATACTTAGCCGTAGGACTAAAAATGTTCATGTACAGGTAATCGTCTATACGGTTATTGCCTGTAGCACCGTAGCTAGCCCTGATCTTCAGATCGGATACAATTTTGCTGTTCTCCAAAAACGATTCTTTAGAAACACGCCAGGACACCGCACCGGCAGGAAAGTAACCCCATTGATTGCCTGGTGCGAATTTAGAAGAACCATCAGCCCGCAAGCTGAAGTTAGCTAAGAACTTATCTTTATACGCATAGTTGGCTCTTGTAAAAAAGATACAATACGGCTTTCATAGCTACCCGACTGGGGATAGGTTGGAATAATAGTACCAATGTTTAGCTGATTCAGCGCCTTGTCGGGAGTAATGCCTACAGGAAAGTTCTTTAGTTGTATATCGGTACTTTTTGCTTTCACATTATACAGCTCATTACCCAATAGCACATCTACACGATGATTGCTTTTTCTTGAATTGGTATAGGTTAATACGTTGGAGTTAGACAGGTTGTATACATTATTGGTTAACACCCCGGCCATTGGCATACTGGCACCCTGAGTACGGGCTTTGGATGTGATATAGTCGAAGAACGTATGATAGGTTTGGTTATTGAAATTGATACCGGCTGTAGATCTGAAGGAGAATTTCGGGCTAAATGTATAGTTGGCATAGCCATTCAGGTTAGTAAGCGAACTGAGCTTCTTACTGTACTGTGCATTGCTGAGTTGTATAGGGTTGATAATACCTAAAGCATTGCCTGCATTGGTTTCATCATAGTAAGCCTCATCCAGGTCGTTGGGCGATAAATTATTTAATACAAAAGGCCGGTATTTAATAGTATGGCGAAGCATATTGTAAGTAGAAGCCCCTCCGTCTGAAGTACCGGCACCGGTGATAGCCTGGTTGGCGTAACGAACATTGAAGCCCACTTTTAATGCATTGCTTACGCGTGTGTGTCCATCCTGAAATTGATCAGCTTCCTGTCATAACCAGAGTTAAGCATCACCCCATCTTCGTTATTACTCGTGAGGCTTAAATTATACTGGGTCGTTTTATTGCCGCCCGCAACCCCTACGTTATGCGTCTGCATCCAGGCATCATTACCAAATGTTTCTTTTTGCCAGTCAATGGCAGGTATATCGCGGTATACACCCAAACTATCCCAGTTTCCGTATATACGAGCAAAAGAAGTCTGCGCTTCTGTTGTGCCACGGCTTCTTTCATATTGCGACACAACAAATTCATAAGGACTTAATACTTCCAGGCGATTGGCCAGTTGTTTTAAACCTACAAAGCCATTATAGCTGATAACAGGCTTTGCTTCTTTGCCGCCTTTGGTTGTAATAATGACTACCCCGTTAGCGCCTCTTGCCCCGTAGATAGAAGTAGCAGACGCGTCTTTTAGTACATCTACCGATTCTATATCCTGCGGTGAAAGACCTGCCAGTCCTCCTTCCACCTGTACTCCATCTATTATATAAAGCGGTGCTATATCCTGTGTAATAGAGCCATTACCCCTGATCTTTATCTGAACCTCTGCACCCGGAGCCCCTTCTGAAGTAGTTACCTGCACGCCCGCCATTCGCCCGGTAAGGGCTTCTGCCAGTGAGTTTACAGGAATATCTTTTAATTGCTTACTGCTAAGCGAAACCACGGATCCGGTGAGATCTTTTTCTTCACGGTTGCATATCCAATCGTTACTACTTCTTCCATCTGCGACATACTTGCGGCAAGTACAATATGTAATAGCTTTTCATTACCCGCAGTGATCTCCTGTGCCTGGTATCCTACATGCTCCACCAGTAATGTAGTTGATGTGTCATTAGCAGGAACAGTCAGCGTAAACTTACCCTGTGCATTGGTTTGCGTTCCACCTGATTTACCTTTCACCAATATACTTACCCCTGCAAGAGGGCCACCGGTTGCGGAGTCTGTTACCTCACCACTGATGCGGCGGTTGCTTTGCGCGAAACAAAAGAAAAACTAAAAGCTGATAACAGCAATACTGCAATTAATTTCATCCGTATATTTTTATTGTTTTACGGTCAGATACTTTCCTGAACGCTTCACGCTGTGGATAAAGAACGACCGAAAATATTTATAACCCCTTTCGATGCTTCATTAAGAATAAAAATTTTAATACAATCAGTTCATCACGCCTACTGTATTTTACATTAGTAGCCAGCATCAGCTATCTCATTAAAGGACCTGCTGTTTACTCGTACCGGCCTCGTTCCGTACCGTATCTCACAAAAGCAATTGGGCAAACATTTTCGTTAATGAAAACCAAGATATATATTTTTAATCCTCTTCTACGAAAGACAGCAGTAAAAATTACCGGTATCGTTATCGGTAACGATGCCGATGATATTTGCGGGCGCTACACCGGTCTCAGCCTTAAAAAAAACTACATTAGCAAAACATCAAGTTTGAATGAATCATTTAAAATCATGGATATGAAAAGATTGTTTATTGCCCTGGGTTGTTTGTTATTTTTATACAGCTTTACGGAAACAAAGAAAATAACGATTTATTCTATTGGCGACTCCACTATGTGCGATTACGATCAGCGATACCTGAACGGCTTTGGCGGAGATAATTATCCCATACGTGGATGGATGCAGATGATGCCACAGTTTTTTACTGAAGAAGTAGTTATTAAAAACATGGCCAGAAGCGGCAGAAGCTCTAAAAGTTTCAGGGAGGAAGGTTATTGGCAAAAAACAATCGACCAGGTAATGCCAGGCGATTACGTGTTTATTATGTTCGGGCCTAACGATGAAAAGGATGACAGCCTGCGTCATACAGACCCGCACAGTACTTACCGCCAAAACCTCATCAACTATATATCCGAAACGAGAGCGAAAAAGGTATACCCGTACTTTTCACCTCTATAACCCGAAGAAAGTTTGATAAAACCGGAACACTGCTACCTAATAGTTTTGAAGCTTACTTGGGCGAGGTTAGAACACTGGCGAAGGAGATGAAAGTACCATTGATAGATCTTAATCTAAAATCACGCGGGCTCGTTCAACAATTAGGGCCGGAAGCATCTAAACAATTGTATATATATATAGAGCCGGGTAAATTTACCAAACTACCCAAAGGTAAAAGGATGATACTCATCTATCTGAAGCAGGAGCTACAGCGATAGCTAAGTTAGCAGGAGAAGGCTTAAAAGACATACAATCTCCTTTGGTGCAATACCTGGTAAAATAGTTTTTTACGGGCAGTTCTATTGGACTAATTCTCTTTACGAAATACTTTGGATATAAATGAATTCTTAAGCCAGTCAGTGGAGTCTACTGCCTGGCTTTTTTATACCCGGTAGCAATCTTAATAAAATAACCTTTTCCAATACAGCTGCGGTGCGAAACCCACACTCCATATAGATATCGCAGAGCTTTAAGTATTGTATAGCTGCGTTTTTATGCATATACCTGTTTAATGTCATGCATTGGGTTATATGCCAGCCACCAATGTCCGTAAACAAAACGGCTCTCTGCGTGAGAACCGTTCATATTAAGGGAGAACAATAAAGTCTAATACTATGAATTTAATGGATAAGCTATTTGAGCTCTACAGCCGCCAGCTCATATAACTTCACCTGTGGAATCGCAAATTGTATCATTCCTTTTTCCTGTGTAAAAGTCAGGTTGTTGGCCGTTGTTTTGCGATCAGGGCTTAAAAGCGTCAGCTTTTGTACTTTTTCCCTTCCGGAATTTTAAGATTTATTGTAAGATTTTCTGCCGGAGCTTTTTCATAATTGAAATTAACCAGGTGCAGTAGTAGCCTGTTTTTATTCTCTTGTTTTAATAGCTCCATTGTTACCGTCTCCGGCCCTTCTATAAGGAGAGATAAATTATTTCGGGAAGCCCATTGAACCGCATCAATCAGTTGTTGATGATTCTTAGCCAGTTTAAAATAAGGGCCAGCCATAGGCACCATTGTTGGTTTGGGCACAGATGGAATAACTTCAGGTAAATAGATGACACGTCCTTTTCCTATTTCATTACGCTGTTCCGATACTGGCAGAATAGCTTCCGGAGTACGGCGATCATGCCAATCGGGGGCTTTCAGTTTGATCAGGTCAGCCAGGCCAAAATTTTCTTTTCTCTGATGCCAGGCATTATACAAAGAGGTATGCTCTGTTATAACAAGGCCACCACCTTTATGTACAAAAGAACGCACCTGATCCTGCTGTTCATCTGTAAGGCATTCCTGGTTGGCCAAAACCAATACTTTATAGCGATCCAGGTTTTTGAGTTGCTCTTCGAAGATCACATCAAAAGGAACTTTTCCCTGGATGAGACTTTGCTCAAAAAGAAAAGTGCTTTGATAAGGCAGGTCGCTGTTATAAGCCATGCTGTTAAATGTATGTAAGACCGCCACATCAGCGATATTCGTTGTTCCCTTATAGTAGTCAAAGTGCTCCTTGAAAAACTTAATATAGTCTTTTTGCTCTTGCGTTAGTGGCAGTGGTGCATGATAGTTCCCTCCATCCATTTCTTCCATGCCGCCGATCAATCCTATACCTTCTCTATTATAAGCCAACGCTTCAGCCATCTTCAGTTGACTATCATTAGTTTTAATAAATACACGGTTATCAAAAGTGCGGGCAATTTTAAAAGTACGGATCTTGGAAAGCAATGCTCCATTCTCTGACAAACCCGTCTGCTCCCCTTCTGTCCAAAAATAATTGGTGTGTGGCAATATCCTTGCAAAGTCTACGCTTTCATTCCACATCGAATTACGGCCATCTAAGCCATGCGGATTACATTCTACTGCTACTTCCGGGTTCAGGCTCTGATGTACTGCGCCATTTCCCCGTAATAGTCAGCCAGCTGCCGGCAACGAAAGTCGACCCACTCCTGAGACAAAGGATCATGCAGTATGCCAATGCTCTTGCTATAAGTAGGTGGCTCAACAAAGCGAACATCACTAAAGCCTAGCCTTTGCTTTAATTGTTCGGGCGTGTATTTTTTCTTTAAGAAATCCCTGAAATGCTGAACCGCCAAAGGATGATAGAACACTGGAGCAATCGCCTGTACGGAAGAGTTATCAAAATGAATCAGATCCACTTTAATATCTTCTACCGCTATCTTTAATACGCGTTTAATATAAGCTTTGTATCCCTCATGCTGAAAGTATACCAGTTTGCGAAAGGTTTGGCTTCCGTAAGTAACAGGCTGCCCCTGGTAATCCGGCGCCACCCATTCCTTTGCTTCCGGCACTTCAGCAAAAAAGGTTTCAAAGGGCAATGTTGAACCTATGTAAGCACCTGTTTTTAATCCATATTTTTTACAATTGGCAACCAGCTTACGGGTAGCATCAATTTCTTCTTTCTCGGCATTCAAGCCAAAGCCCTTATAAAAAATGCCATTACCAGGGTGGCTCCCATGTCTTTATATTTTTTCACCTGCTCTTCGGTCGATTCCTTTTTAAAGATCTCATCAATCCATACCGGGTTAGCGCCCACCCTTCGCCTGAAAGTGGGTTTGATATCCCAGTTGCCGATCATCACTACAGGGAACCCATCTACCCATTTAGGCTCCGCCTTGGTAGTGCCGATTGCGCTGAGACGCCCGTTGTTAATAGGGCGCCCATAATCGCAAGCACAAAACAGGGTATATTGAACTTATTATTCATTAGTCAATCATTTTTAAATTTATAGAAGCGTTTAGAGCCTGGTTAATACAAAACCAAAAGCGGGCCTTACCTGTAATACACTTTGTTTTAACTGGCCGCTTATTGTTTTCCACTTGCCTTTGGGCAAGGTAACGGTTACCGTTTCTGTAGCTGAAGGATTAACTACAACCATTCCTTTGGTAAATTTTCTCGTCCAGGCGTTTTGTTGCTGAACGGCTTTATCTACAGGCGATCCTATATATTACATTCATTTCGGGGCGGTAGTGAAATTCCTGGTAGATCGCCTTCTTATCAATAAATGGTGTAATAGCCAGAAGGCTTTGAGATCCCCGCATCAATAAGAAATTAGCTATTACCCATTCGATCTGCGCTACATCGGTCTGTTCCACAGCACCGGCTACCTGGTTAATAGAAACATATCCTTTGATTGGTGCGATCTCTTTTAAAAAATCGAATTGTCGTTGCCAATTGCTCCCCGTAATATTTTTACCGGTATGAGTAAACCCATTTTCATCCAGCCATATATTTACGGAATGCATCATGCGTAACACCACATCTTGCGGAGCACTGTTTGCTTTGATGTTCGCCGCCACCTGAACACCCATTGGGTTCAGTGTCTCCGATAAGTAACGCATCCACCCGATCATATTTTCCTGGAAGGCCTTGTCATTTTTCTTACCGGTATATAGCTGTACCCATTTCCCTTTTTCATATCTGCCCACTGCACCCGGCCAGTTACCCAGATCCACGTTGTCCATTGCCACCACTTTATAGCCTTGTTTAACCGCCGGCAGCATAAATTCCTTTAAGTAAAATTCACGCACTTCAGGATTGGATACATCCAGCGGAACCAGTCCGCCATAGTCATATATATAGCCGTAGGCCGGTGTTACCTTATCTTCTTTATACATGACCCAATCCGGGTGGTTCTTTTTATACCACTCAATATCAAGATGCCGCTCGGGATTACGATACGAGGGGAAATATTTGCTGATGGTTACCCCCTGGATCGGATCGGGTTTTGTGGCGCCCCAAATAAAATAAAATTTATTGCCTTGTTTTTGATATACCGAAGCGTCTTTCACCCTGCTATCGAATATCTGTGCAAAGGGCACCCCATCTGCAGGTATATTCGGCAGGCGAAGCAGCTCCTTATTTTTTTGCGCAACAGCAACAAAACAGGTTAATAAGAAGCCCGCTGATAAAAGCCATCTATTGAATAATTTCATATGGATCTAATTTAAGAATCTTTAATATCCCTTTTTATTGAGAGGTTACGCTCAACAATGCTGCTGAAGATTGATCCAGGTAATAACTGCAGGATGCATGTAATTGCAGGATACTCGCAGGATATACAGGGTTTACAGGTTGTTCAATACTGTCTTTTACCGCCTGTGCTTTTCTGCCATCCGGAACCGAACAAATGATATGTGTAGATTTCATGATCTGCTTTACCGACATGCTGATGGCTTGTGCAGGTACTTCTTCCAGCGAGGCAAACCATCCCTCTCCCATTTGCTGCATGCGGCATTGCTCATCCAGGTTGACTACCAGGTAAGGATCTTCAGTTTCAAAATCTGCGGGAGGATCATTAAAAGCCAGGTGCCCGTTTTCTCCAACACCTGCTAATGCAACATCAATCGGGTGCTGCTGAATAATAGCATTCAAACGCAGGCGCTCAGCTTCTGCATCTGCTTCACCATTAATAAGGTAATATGCTTTCAATGCGGGTACTTTCTCTAAAAAACGTTCTTTCAGGTATTTCCTGAAACTGGCGGGATGTGTAACCGGCAGCCCGATATACTCATCTAAATGAAACATCACTACCTTGCTCCAGTCGATATCTTCTTTTATTAATTGTTCCAGCGTCTGGAACTGGCTGGTGCCGGTGGCCAGTATGATATTGGCCTGTCCTGCTTCATTAATTGTATTGCGGATCAGCTCGCCGGCTTTTTTCCCGGCGGCAATTCCTAATTCGTACTTATCTTTTAGTACCATCATTTCCATTGATATCTGTTTTTAAAGTTTGGGCGATGAAAGCATCGTTGTAACCAAAAGTATCAATTAAGCAATACGAACGAACCTGAAAGGGCCAATAAAACAACGGTAACGTTATCGGCAATGATACCGGTAACGTTGCCAATCATTTATCCGCTTCTTAGCGTAGGTAAAGTAGCATTTATCGATATTTTAGCAAAAACAATGTAATGCCCTTTGGGCCTTACGCCTAACGATTATCATGAAAGAACAAACTATTAATATACCCACTCAGTCCCCTGATAGTAAAAGGATCGTTGTATCCATCAGCATTATTGCTGTTGTATTTTTCGTGATCGGTTTTATATCCTGGGTCAATGCCATCTTAATCCCTTACTTTAAAATTGCCTGCGAGCTCACCACTTTCGAATCTTATTTTGTCACCTTCGCCTTCTATATTTCGTACCTGGTTATATCAGTTCCATCTTCCTACATGTTAAAAAGAACCGGCTTTAAAAAAGGCATGGCGATTGGCTTTGCTATAATGGCAATTGGAGCTTTTATTTTTATACCAGCAGCAGCCACCCGTACTTATGGTATGTTTTTAACGGGGTTATTTGCATTGGGAACAGGCTTATCGGTTTTACAAACTGCAGCTAATCCCTATATCACTATTCTCGGCCCCATAGAGCGGGCCGCGCAACGCATCAGCATACTGGGCGTTTGCAATAAAGGGGCCGGTATTCTGGCGCCGCTGATTTTTGCCGCGGTAATACTGCGCAAAACAGATACGGAGCTTTTTAAACAGATCCCCCTTATGACCCCGGCCGCAAGATCGGTAGTTCTGGATGAATTGATACAAAGGGTAATGATCCCTTACCTGGTTGTTGGCATTGTGTTGTTATTACTAGGGTTACTCATATTGAAATCACCGCTGCCTGAGATCAATACAGAAGATGAAGATGCCGAGCTGTCTAAAGCCAATGCCGGTAAGAAAAGCATTTTTGATTTCCCCTTTCTTATCCTGGGCGCTGTGGCTATCTTTCTACATGTAGGTACACAGGTTATTTCCATTGATACTATTATCGGATATGCAACTTCTATGCATATACCACTGCTGGAAGCCAAAGTATTTCCGTCCTATACTTTATTTGCTACCATTTGCGGCTACATGCTCGGGGTTATTGCCATACCTAAATTCATCAGCCAGAAGAAAGCCTTTCAACTCTTCACTATGCTGGGCTGCGTGTTCTCCTTATTGATCGTACTGGTAAAAACACAGGTACTATTCCTGGGACATGACACTGATCTATCCATTTGGTTCTTGGTATTATTGGGATTTGCCAATTCGTTGATCTGGGCCGGCATCTGGCCACTGGCCATGAAGGGGCTGGGGAGATTTACAAAGCTGGGCGCCTCTATTATGATCATGGGGCTTTGTGGAAATGGATTACTCCCGCTGGTATACGGTTACCTGGCAGACATGCAGGGTGTTAAAGAAGCGTACTGGATATTAATACCTTGCTACCTTTACCTTATCTATTATGCCTTTTATGGCCATAAAGTAAAAAAATGGTCGTTAAAATCTTAAACATGGATACATTTCTTAAAATAGTCAACGCAAAAATCATCACCCCGCAGGATATTGTGAACGACGGTATAGTTGTTATAAAGAATGGATTGATTGAAAGTATTGACAATAAAAATATTGAGATAGACGGCGCTGCAGAAATTGATGCTGCCGGCTTATACCTTTCGCCGGGCTTTATCGATTTGCATATACATGGAGGAGGCGGAGCCGATTTCATGGATGGAACAGAAGAAGCGTTTCTTACGATTGCCGAAACCCATGCCCGTTATGGCACTACAGCCATGTATCCCACTACGCTTACCAGTGAGAAAAAGAACCTGCTCGAAACACTGAAGGTATTTGAACGCGCCAATAAAAGGAATACGAATGGCGCTCAGCTAATGGGTATGCACCTGGAAGGACCTTATTTTTCGATGAATCAGCGTGGCGCGCAAGATCCGAGATATATCCGCAATCCGGATCCTGCAGAATATAAAGAAGTAGTGGAAGCATCTTCTTCGATAAAGCGCTGGAGCTCTGCCCCGGAGTTGGAAGGTGCTGTAGCAATGGGCAAATTTTTGCGAAGGCGGGGTATTTTACCGGCCATAGCTCATACTGATGCTGTTTATGAAGAAGTGATAGAGGCCTTTGAAAATGGATATACACTAGCTACTCATTTTTACTCAGGCATGTCGGGGGTAATGCGCCGTAATGGCTACCGCTATGCAGGTGTCATTGAAAGCGGCTACCTGATCGATGAAATGGATGTAGAGGTTATTGCAGATGGTGTTCACTTACCAGCGCCCTTATTAAAACTGATCTATAAAATAAAGGGAGCAGACCATATTGCATTGATCACCGATGCCATGCGCGCCGCCGGCATGCCGGAAGGCGATAGTGTTTTGGGAGGATTGGACACGGGGTTAAAAGTAGTGGTGGACAAAGGAGTGGCCTGGTTGCCCGACCGGAGCTCATTTGCAGGAAGTGTGGCTACAGCAGACCGACTGGTAAGGAATATGATTAACCTCGCCGAAGTATCTTTAAGCGATGCCATCAAAATGATCACCCTTAGCCCAGCCCGTATAATGGGTATTGATTCGCATAAAGGATCGATAGCAGTGGGCAAGGATGCCGACCTGATATTGTTTGATGAGGATATACAGATCCGCAAAACGATCGTGGAGGGAAATGTTATTTATAGCAGCGACAACAGCTAGCGCAGCGTAGACGCTCTTGCTATTAATGTTCCGGGTAGTATCACATCTTCGGCTATAAAATTGCGCTTGTTAATATGCTTTAGCAGCAGTTCACAACTTTTTTGCCTATTTCGAATGCCGGTTCCGCAATAGTAGATAAGGTAGGTGTAACAACTGTTGAAACAGGATCGTTAGTAAAACCTATTACGCCAACCTGCTTTCCAATTTGCAGCCCCTTTTCCTTCAATGTAACCATAGCGCCAATTGCCTTCCGGTCATTCGCTGCAAAAATAGCATCGGGCTGGTCTTTACGGCTAAACAGTTTTGCGGCATCCTGCTGTCCGTCTTCCTGGGAAAAACCAGAGTAAACGATCCATCGATCTTTTACAGGAAGACCATGCTTCTTCAAGGCATCCAGGTAACCCTTTTTACGTTTTTGTGTAAAGCTTAATCCTTCAGGTCCTGCTATATGGGCAATCTTTTTATATCCCCGTTCAATTAAATGCTCAACGGCTTCAAACGCGCCATTATAGTCGTCCTGCATTACTTTCGAAGTGGGAACAGCATCTGATACCCGGTCAAAGAATACGATAGGAATACCCGTGTCAATCACCTGTTGAAAATGGGTTCCTGCATCAGAATTGGTGGAAACGGATACTAACAATCCATCCAGGTTGGAGACTGCCAGATTTTTTATAATAGACAGTTCGCGCTCAGGCGAGTCGTTGGTGATATGGAGAATAATGTTATAATCATTCTTATAAGCTACTTCCTGTATGCCTGTAATGACGGTAGAAAAATAGTAATTGGTGATAAATGGCAGGATGACTGCAATATTGTGCGAGTTACGGTTCACCAGGCCCATCGCATTAAAATTGGGCCGGTAATTGAGCTCACTCGCTAATGCCAATACCTTTTCGCGGGTTTCCTGGTTTACGTCGTAAGTATCTCTTAACGCACGTGAGACGGTAGAGACAGAAATATTTAATTTTTTGGCTATATCCTTAATAGTTACAAAACGCCCCATGCATAAAAGCTATATCCGATGAAGATAACTATTTTGACTTAAAAATCCGCATGGTTCCGGTAGCCGCACCAGCTGGCCATTGACCCGGTAAAAGCATGCCGCTACGGGATAAACAAAAAATAACCGCCCCGAAAGAGGCGGTTCTACTAACCCGTCAAATAAAATATACCTGTTAAGAATTCTTCAGTTCTTCTATTTTCTCCCTGATCTTAGCTTCTATTTCACCTGCTAACTCGGGATTATCATTTAATAAGCTTTTTACTGCATCACGGCCTTGTCCCAGTTTATCGCTGTTATAGCTATACCAGGATCCGCTTTTTTGAATGATATTCAGCTCAACACCCATGTCAATGATTTCACCAGTTTTGGAAACACCTTCGCCAAAAATGATATCAAACTCAGCAGCACGGAACGGAGGTGCCACTTTATTTTTTACCACTTTTACCTTTACACGGTTACCAATTGCTTCATCACCATCTTTTATTTGCGTCTGGCGACGTATATCCAATCTTACAGAAGCATAAAACTTCAATGCATTACCACCTGTAGTCGTTTCAGGATTACCAAACATTACTCCGATCTTCTCACGAAGCTGGTTGATAAAAATACAAATGGTATTGGTTTTGGAAATGGTTGCAGTAAGCTTACGTAAAGCCTGGCTCATCAAACGGGCATGTAATCCCATTTTGCTGTCGCCCATTTCTCCTTCCAGCTCACTCTTAGGTACAAGCGCTGCTACAGAGTCAATCACTACTACATCCAGTGCCCCAGACAGGATTAAACGGTCTGCAATTTCCAATGCCTGCTCACCGTAATCGGGCTGGCTTATTAAAAGGTTATCTACATTAACGCCTAGTTTACGCGCATATACGCTGTCGAAAGCATGCTCCGCATCAATAATAGCGCACATACCGCCTTTTTCTGTGCTTCTGCTATAACGTGTGTAGCAATAGTTGTTTTACCAGATGATTCAGGACCATATATTTCGATTACACGACCTTTAGGTAAGCCGCCAATGCCCAACGCCGTATCAAGGCCAATAGAACCTGTAGAAACCACTGCGTGCGCTTCCACAGCCTTCTCATTCATCATCATTACACTACCCTTACCATAATCTTTGTCGATCTTTTCCATGGTAAGCTTTAGTGCTTTAAACTTCTCGTTATTAACGTCTATCTCGGGTGATTTATCTGTCTTTGCCATAATCCAAAATTACAATTTAGCTATCTCCTGTCTAAAATAATTATCAACAACAAAACTAATATATTTAGTACAATAATGCTAATTTATTTGGATTTATTTTTCATCAATCAAATACTTAACCGCCGAGGTGCAATGACGCGAAGAAAATAGCGCAATCTCCTCGACGTAATCGTCGCACCTTGGCGTCTTTGCGTTAAGATTGGCAGAATTCCTGGTTTTTAGGCCCCAAATAGCAAAAGACGCAACAGCTGATGCGTCTTTTACTTTATTTGAAGGTTATATTTCTATGCTATATACAGGCCAAACTATTCAAAATCCTTATCCGTAACACCTTCGTTGAGCTTGTAGTTTTTTCATGGCTATTTCAAAACTTTGCCCCATAACAGATTGTGTCATGGTGCCCGGTAATTTTAAAGCCCCTACTGAAGTATAATTACTAAACTCCATAGTTTGTTCTAATTCCTGGCCTGCTGCCTTTACTTTACCCTCCTGTTTCAGGAGAAATCCTGTTTTTGCAGAATAGTATTCTGTTTCCGTTTTGCCGCTTGGTTTAGTTACAATAATTTTATAAGCATCTTCTCCGTTTACTTTTTCAACAGTTGGAGCGCTTAATTTAAATCCGCCTGTATTGTAATACAGTTGAGGGAAAAGCCCCTTTGTATCGCCTGCCGCTGCAACCTCATCTGCACCCAGTTCTTTCTTTTGTCCCATTTGCTCCTGGTAACCCTTCTTTCCATCGAACACTCTTTTCATTACCGTCATGCCGCCCATCGACAATTGCATAAATGATTTATTAGGCGCTGCATTCTTCATCACACCGCCCAATGACTGGCCGCTCACGTTCATAGTGATATCAGAGCTCATAGAAGTTACCTTAGATAATGCCTCTTTACCGCCGATTGCAGCAATATACTTATCTACCACTGCTTGCGCCGTAATGCTTTTATCAACATTAGCCGATGGAGCCATAGCCGCTTCAGTTACAGGAGCCGCGTAAATATCATACAACTTAATCGGGTAGCCCAACTTGCTTAACCCCTCTTTAACTACCGAAGCTTTACCCACTACTACGATGCGGGTGTCGGCGCTGTTCAGGTATTTTTGCGCTACTCTTTTAATATCAGCCACAGTTACCGCATTGATCTTTTGCAGGTAGGTTCTGTAAAAATCATTGGGTAAGCCATTGATCAAAATAGTAGATGCATAGCTTGCCGTAGTTTGCGGATTCTCCATTCTTAAAGCAAAAAGTCCATTGTATACGGCTTTCGCAGTGGCAAGCTCTTCGGCAGTAATATTACCCGCACGCATATTGTTAATCTCTCTTACCATTTCCACAACAGCACTATCTACTTTATCATTACGCACTGAAGCGCCGGCTTTAAACATCGTCTGGTAACGATCTGCAGGCAGGTTACTATAGCTGCCATAAGTAAAGCCATGCTTCTCCCGGAGATTCATAAATAACTTACTTTCAGAACCACCTCCCAGAATATGATTGGCCAGCACCAGCGCATAATGATCTGGATTAGTAAACGGATTATTAATTAAATTTCCTACTGAAATCTCGCTTTGTACTGCAGAAGGCACATCGATCAGGTCGATCTCCGTTTTTGCAGGGTTTGCCACCGGCGTGCTTTTCACAATTTCAATTTTCTTACCGGTCCAGCTGCCAAATGCTTTGGTGGCATACTCTTTAGCCTGGGCCGGAGTAATATCGCCCACAAAAGTCAAGATACTGCTCGCCGGGCTCAGGTATTTCTGATAAGCGCTTTTAATGTCGTCGATTGTAACGGCTTCCGTAGTCTGGATTGTTTGAAATTCTCCTCTCGCTGTATTTTTTCCGTAAGAGATTGCATTTACTACCCTTGAAGAAATAGATTTTGCATTTTTCTCCTGCGATTTCAAATTAGTTACGGCCTGCGATTTTAGTTTATCAAAATTTTCTTTTTCGAAAGCCGGGTTTCTTAAAGCGTCAGCCATCAACATCAGACTGGGCTCGAAATACCGGTTTAAAGCCGACACATATCCGCCGCCGGAGTTTAACGAAACAGAAGCACCCATCACTTCTACCTTTTCATCAAATGCCTCTTTGGAAAGGGTTTTGGTGCCCTCATTCAGCATATCGCCCATCAAACCGATAACACCAGCTTTATCCCCTTCTACAATATCTCCACGATTGGTAGAAAGACTGGCCGTTACTTTGGGTAGTTTATGATTCTCTACCACTAGCACGGTCATACCATTAGGTAAAACAAATTTTGCCGGATCGGCTATTTTAATAACAGGAGCGGGGCCTTCTTTTGGCTTTTTGCTTCTGTCTATGGTTTGTGCAAATGCCGCCGTACAAAAGAACAAAGCTGCAGATGCTATAAAAACTCTCTTCATAATTGATTATTTAATGCTTACGCAATATTTTTAAAATACTTCAGATAACCAGAGCTATTATTTAGCAGCTTCTTCTTTCTTTGAAGGCAAATAATAAAGCACCACACGCTGATTTTTATTCAGGTATTTTTTAGCAACATCCTGGATATCCTGGCGTGTGATAGACTTGATAAGGTCCAGTTCTGTATTCAGATAATTGGTGTTTCCGTGGAAAGTGTAACCACTTGCCAGGCTCTCAGCAATCCCCATCATGGTATTATTACCACTTACAAAGTCGTTTTCCGCCTGGTTTTGCAGCTTGGTAAACTCCGCCTCAGAAATAAGAGAAGTTTGCAGCTTGGCTACTTCTTCATCCATATCCGCCAGCAAGTTGTCCAGGCTTTGGTTACCATTCGGTATAGCAAAAGTGAGGTAGGCTCCATAATCTTCAAGGGTATAATTAAACGCCTGCACCGCTACTGCATTCTTCTTCTGGTCTACCATTTTTTATACATGCGACTGCTGGCGCCTCCGCTTAAGATCTGCGAAGCCATGTCCAGTACAATCGCGTCACGCTCTTTCATACCAATGGTACGATATGCGGCTACAATAGCAGGAACCTGGATATTCGCGTCGTAAGCAGTATCAACAATTTGTTGTGTAATAGGATCTTCTTTAATATTTACTCTTTCAATAGCCGGACCTTTAGGAATAGGACCAAAATAAGCTTCTACCAGTTTTTTGGTTTTAACCGGGTCTATATCGCCAGCTACTACCAATACCGCATTATTAGGTGCATAGTATTTTTTGTTGAAGGCTAAAAAGTCGGGAAGTTTGGTATTGTCCAGGTCGGCCATACTACCGATAATGGGCCAATGATAAGGGTGTTTGGTAAACAGCTTATTAAATACCGAGGCGATCAGGTTACCATAAGGTTGGTTATCGATACGCAATCTCTTCTCCTCTTTTACTACTTCGTTTTGCGTTTTAACGCCATCCTCGTTGATTACCGGATGCATCAGGCGCTCACTTTCTAACCAAAGGCCGGTTTCAAGCTGGTTGCTGGGGAAGGCCTCAAAATAGTAAGTACGATCCTGGCTGGTATTGGCATTGTTTTGTCCCCCGTTCTGGGAAACTATTTTCATGAACTGCCCTTTTTTATGTTCTTCGACCCTTCGAACAGCAAGTGCTCAAAAAAGTGCGCCATTCCGGTATGACCCAGCACTTCGTCTTTACTACCTACATGGTACATTACCGATGTAACGACCACCGCGCTGTACGATCTTCATGCAACACTACGTGCATGCCATTGCTCAAATCGAATTCTGTAAACTTCACCTTTTGCGCCATAGCGGGCAATGCGCCTGCCAGCAACAAAAGGCCAATGTTGATTTTCTTCATCTGATTTTGTTAAGAATTAAAATAAAAATATAAAAGACCAGGTGCCTGTTAGTTAAACGAAACTAATAAAAAACGATATTCACTAACTACCGTTCATATAATATTTTTGTCAATAAAAAAGATAATAAGGCTGAAATCAATGCGACGAACACAATTAAGCCGACTCAGTCATATTTAAAAAATTAATCAAATAACCCAGTTAGCAATAATAACCGCCAGCATTCCTACGCCCAGACCCAGGTAATATTCCCGTGGTGTATGTGCTGAAAGCAGTAAGCGGGATGTACCTACCAACCCCGTAATTAACATAGCAAGTGCCAGGTAAATAGTGATGTTAGCGGATGAAGGATCAAAGCTCAGTAGGCAGAGAAAGGCGGTTGCAGTACCCAGACCGATACCGTGCATGCTTATTTTTAGATAGATATTAGATAAAAGTCCGATGGATGAAGCCAGGAAAACGCTAAAAGCAAAAACCACCAGGTAATTGGGTACTCCTGGCAAACCCCGCCATACATACCAGATCCAGAAATACCAGATATTACAAATGATAAAAGGTATGATCCGGTCTTTTCGCTCCTTTAATTTAATAGAACTGATCAGGTTAAGCCCTTTTAACAATAACACGCTTATAACCGGAAAAAAGGTATAGTTAATAAAAGCTCTGCCCAGCGTTAACATTTTTTCCGGACCCGAAGCGCCCACAAATAAAAAAGGTTCTACAAATAACAGGAACGCTATTACATAGATCGGCACAAATACCGGGTGAAACAGGTAAGACAGAAAATTAGCGAATAGTTTCAATATAGGGTGTACGGGGTACGGTGGTTGTTCATCTGCCTGCTGCAGGCCCTGTGGCGATATAAAAAGCTGTTTTGACATACTGTAATGATGGCAAAGTAATGGAATTATTTTAAGAGTGCGGATACTGCAGCCAGGTGTATTTGCACGCTTTGAAGGCGCAAGATCGAAATAAAAATTTTTAGCGCCCCCCAATACCTGACTTGCTGTCAAGCAGGATATTCTTTCACCGGCACTTCTTTCCCATAAATAACACAGCCAACATCAAGTACATCTACCGGCAAACGATTATTTTTACAGTACATGCCCATGCGATTAAAATTGACTGTATGCACTGTATTACTTCTCTGCCAGATGGTTGTTTTGGCACAACCTAAGCGTCTCAGCTCTTATATCGAAGCCTGGAAAAAGACCGGAAAAGATCAAAGCTACGCCTCTCAGGTATTTTTCGACTCGCTTCGCATAACCAAAAACGACCCCGTTGCTACAAAACGCTACTGGCATGATATTAACCAGCTGCATCATTACGTAGACCAGCATCCGGACCGGAGGCTGGGAGTTCGGTTAATGATGTTTGAAATAATGGCAGCAAGAGAACAAGGACTGGCATCACGATACTACGGTGTTATTGACAGCGTTATCAAAATAGCCTATCCTCTTAACGATCCCCAATTAAATGCCGAACTCTATAGTATAAGGGCCGACATACCGCCATCAGGTGAAACACATTTGCTTTATAACCTGAAAGCTGTAGAAATACAACGCGGCATAGGGTTTTCGCATTTTCCTTATGTACATAATCGTTTTTTTGGCATCAGCGCTGTTTTATTCGGCCAAAGCAATTATGCTCAATGTATAGTATATGGAAAGGAGGGACTTAAAACCTGGAATTTAGACAGCATTCACCGCGACCCGAGAGTATATATTTTTCAGCTTGATTTACTCGGCGCTTCCTATCGTAATTTAAATAAGCCAGACAGTGCCCGCTGGTTTTATAACCATATTATAGCATCTGTATCGAACGATGTTGACCCCAGGTTTGTCAGGTTATGGACGGGAATAGCCCAGGGCAATATAGGTCGCACCTATACCAGCGAGGGTAACTTCGATGCTGCGGCCCCTTTATTGAATGCCTACCTGCAGGCCAGCCGGGAATGTGGGGATTGGCTCAATATTGCCATAGCACAAAATGCATTATCTACTTTCTACTATAAACAAAACAAATATAACATTGCAGCCTCTTTTGCAGCTGAAGCATTGGCTATAGCTAAGGAACATACCCTAACCGCCGAATTAATCAGTTCAACCGGCCTCCTTGCTAATATCTACCGCATTCAAAGGAATATAGACAGTGCTTTTTATTATTATGAACTGGAGAACCAATATAAACAGGAGGAGAAGGAACGACTGAAAAAAGCGAACTGAGTGTTGTTAACGCACAAATTGCATTTGACAACCTGCAACATTCCTTAACTCTGGTTCAGGCTTCAGTTAACCGCGAGAAAAGTCTTCGCAATGCTATCCTGGTAGGTATTTTGTTGCTTACCGTCATTGTGTTGCTTTTATACAATAAAAAAAGAACCCGTGATCAAACTAAGATTAGAGAAGCAAGGGAGCGGCATGCACAGGCCGAGCAGCAGGTAGCAGATGCAAGGGACAGAATTGATGTTTTTACCCGCCATCTGATAGAGAAAAACAATCTTATTGATTCGCTTCGGGTGCAACTCGATCAGTCGAAGGACCTAACCCATGAAGTAGCAGAAAAGCTACTGGCGGAGCCTCTGCTCACGGAAGCTGGTTGGGAAAATTTCCGGCAGGAGTTTTCAAAGGCCTATCCTGTGTTTTTTCAACAACTCGGGGAGCGATATGAAGGGCTCACTCCGGCGATGGAGCGACTTGCAGCGCTTATTTTTCTGCAGCTTAATAATTATCAAATTGCTAATGTGCTGGGTATAGGTAAAGAGAGTGTAGCCCGTAGCAAAAGACGCTTAAGAATTATTTTAAAGCTCGCGACAGATGAAAGTCTGGAAGACCACGTGAAAACTTTAGCCACCAGGAGCTGAGCATCTTCATCACCACTTTCCTGATTGTCCTGAAATTGTCCGCCTCGCATTTTGGCGCAGGCCGCCCTAAAGGCCATATTTGTACAAATGAAACAACGCAGGCACATTATAAATATGGTGATCATCATTTTTATCGGTTTATTATTGCTGGTGGCGGTATGGTACTATTTCGAGTACCGGATCCGCTCTAACTAACCGCCTTCTTTAAATAACAAATGCAAGCCGGTTTATAGCCGCCGGAAACGAAGCATATCCCTATCCAAACAATTAACAAGATTACTCATCACAGCCCTAAAAAGAAGTGCCCCTCTATTTTGTTTATTTCATACAAAATATAAGTGATTGATTTACAATAAATAACGATTGTCCGGATTTTGTCCGCCCTCTGTCCGCATTTCATCCTTTCATCGTTTTGGAGACCCGGTTGCAAAGCTTCACCTTTAGCACCTGCAAAATAAATCTTCGTGAAGATCATCGGCTTTTCTACAATCTTCTATTTAGCCCTTTCAAAATTGACCCAATCATGAAAAAGTTTTTATTCTTTTTGCTCGTATTAAACTTTTATGCCCCACTCCTGTTCTCTCAAACCATTTATGTAAACCATGCCGCCACAGGAAGTAACAACGGCAGTTCCTGGCAAAACGCTTATCAAAGCCTTACAATGGCGCTAACCGCAGCCCATGCGAATGCCTCTGTTACACAAATATGGGTAGCAAGGGGTACTTATTATCCGTCCACCACCAATAACCGCGATCATTTTTTTAATATCAGGAGAAATAACTTACAGGTATACGGTGGGTTTGCGGGTACCGAAACTAATTTAACGCAACGAAATACTGCTGCCAACCCAACCATTCTAAGTGGTAATATTGGCGCAACAGCCTCCAATAGCGATAATAGTTATCACATCATGGTGATTGAGCTGAATCCTTCCAACCCACAACCTATTGACAACTCGCTAATCGTCGATGGTTTCACATTTTCGGAGGGTAACGCCAATGCAGGCAGTGTGTTTAATTCATTATACCCACGATACACCGGTTCCTCCATATTCATTTCCTGCAATTTCAGCTCCGTCAATATTACTCCACTGATACGAAACTGCATTTTTACGGATAACCGCGCTTTTTCCAGCGGGGCTTTAACTTACTATGGCATATCTACAGGTAGTAACGCGCTTAGTATAGAACAATGTACCTTTCAAAATAACTATGCAGGATATTCGGGGGCTGCAATTGATGTAATGCAGCTGGATGCAGCCGGATACGGTGTTCCCGGTATATTTTCGGTAATCGTTGACAAATGCTCCTTCTCAAATAATGCTGTGGATAATTACTCCCAGGGTGGTGCCAACGGTGGAGTGGGTGCCGCATTAATACTTTTGGCCAGGGAATACTAAAAGTAAATAGTACCTCATTTATCAATAATACGATAGGCCCCGGTACAAGCTTTGCAGGAACTTATAAGGGCACGGCCGTATCAGTTAGAAACGGAGGCAATACAACCGTTGTTAACAGCCTGGCCTACGCTAATAACAACTATACTCCCTTTTACAACATTCAGTCTACCCTTACGCTCGTTAATACTACCGCGTACAACCCGGGAAGCAGTGCGCTGGATGTGAACAATCCTGTGGCGAACAATATTTACAACTCCATATTATGGACGGACAATGGCACGGCCAACATAATAGCTGTAAGCAATGGCAGCCCAATCATCAACATCGAAAATTCTATTCTCAATGCCACACGCCAGGGAACCATAACAGGTTCCAATATAATAACAATCAACCCCGCGTTTGCCAATCCCGCTTCAGGCGACTTTAGCCTGCAACCCGGAAGCCCGGCCATCAACTCAGGCAATGGAACTTTTTACAATAATAGCACTTATGGTAACGGAGACCTGGGAGGTAATCACCGTATTGCCCAAACATCTATTGATATAGGGGCTTATGAAAGCAATTCTACTGCACTGCCTGTAGTGTTTGGAGCCCTGTCAGCCGCTGTCAGAAACGGCCAGCTGTTGATTAACTGGTCAACCGAATCGGAAATTAATAACGATCATTTTGCCATTGAAATATCGGCAGATGGAAAAAAGTTTACAACAATTGCCATGGTAGCATCAAGAGCAATAGCAGGACTCTCAAATACAGCGTTAACCTATCAATATAGTACAGATATATCTCAACTGATGTCCGTTTTGGGAGCGGCAACTTTTACATTGCTGCTTCTACTCCCCGCTGGTATGCAAAGATATAAAACAGGACTGGCGGCCTTACTGCTCATTGCAGGAGTAATATTTTGGAGCTGCTCGAAGCAGGATCAGTCATCAGGCAACAGTAACAACTTATTCTTAAGAGTTGTACAAGTTGATAAAGATGGTAAAAAAACCTATAGTAAGATTCTCAGGATATCAGAACAATAAACGTAACGGTATGAAAAAGAAATCCCCCTTATATAAATCAATAAACATTCTCCTCCAATCTGCTTTTTTACTTTTTCTAACCGGTTCTGTTTTCTCCATCAGGGCACAAAATACCCGGTATGTAAAGCCGTCAGCCTCCGGTTCGGCTGATGGGAGTAGCTGGGCTAATGCAAGCAATAACCTGCAGGCCGTAATAGATGTTGCAGCAAATAACGACACGATATGGATCGCAGCAGGAACCTATCAGCCCGGCAACAATCAATGGTTTAACCTAACAAAAGCTTTAAATATCTATGGGGGATTTTCTGGTAACGAAACCAGTTTGCATGAACGCAGCCCCAATACCGCCCCCACTATTTTAAAAGGAAATGGTAGCTCGGTACTCAGATGGACGGGGATGGGAAAAAGGTTTTGGACAGGATGAATATTACCGGCGGGCGGGGTACTGGTGTGGGCGGATTGTTTTGCAGCGATGGAGTTATAAATATTAGTAACTGCCGTTTTTTTGACAACAGAACCAGCGGTAACGGTGGAGGTATATTTCTCACTAATGGTAGTGCTTCTATACAAAACAGTATTTTTTACAACAATGCTGCTTTTGCAGGATTTGCTATATGGGCGCAAGCTAATGTTGTCTCCGTAACCAATTGCACAATCGCCGACAATGTTTATATATATCATCCCTACACTAATGCTAACGGCAATACAATTTTCAACAACTCCAATAGTTTTTTGATACAAAACAGTATTTTTTGGGATAATACGCACTCCATTACCAGCCTGTCCAACAGTTCAATACATATTGCCTTCTCTAATATCCAGGGAGGGTTTAGCGGTACCGGCAACATCAATTCAGCCCCGCTTTTTACATCGGAATACAAGTTACAGGCTGCCAGTCCCTGTATTAATGCGGGAGATCCGCAAACCAACACAACCGGCTACGCTGTGCAGTCGGGCGAACTGGATTTAGCAATCATGAACCGCATAGCAGGATCCCATATAGACATGGGAGCTTTTGAAAATGAAAGCGTATTGCCTGTTCATTTTGGGCTTATAGAAGCAACCGTACAAAACCAGCATCTATTTGTCAAATGGAGCACACTAACCGAAACAAACAATGATTATTTCGATATTGAAGTATCTGCTGACGGAAAGCAGTTTAAGAAATTGGCTACCATACAATCATTAGCATTAAGTGGTAACTCAGACCTGCCATTGCATTACGAATACACTATAGAAGCTCCTCAGGTAATGTTTTTACCGGTTTTAATTTATTTTTTCTTGCTGTGCTTTTTGATCGATGCAAAAAACAGAAAGATATTCTTAATAATGCTCATTGCAGGAACAGCCACGCTTTGGGGTTGTTCGAAAAGTGGCAGCCGGCCTGAATCTGTCAACACTAAAATTTTCCTGCGTATTGCTCAGATTGACGGGGATGGAAAAAAGAATACAGCAAAACTATTATTGTGGTAAATCCATAAAAACGGCGTCAACCCCACAACAGGGTTAACGCCGTTCCTGTTTGTCAACCTATTGCATTACTTCCCTTTCAGGTATTTATCTAAAAACTGTTCCTGTTCCCAAAGCGTATGTAGTATATTTTCTTTAGCAGCATAACCGTGGCTTTCTTTAGGTAAAATCACCATCCTTGCCTGGCCACCCAGCCCCTTAATCGCCTGGAAGTAACGTTCGGTTTGCAGCGTAAAGGTGCCGGGGTTATTATCTGCTTCTCCATGAATCAGCAAAATCGGCTTTTTGATTTTTGTGCATTCATAAAGGGAGACATAGTATTGTAAATCTCCGGCACATCCCAGTAATTACGTTGCTCGCTCTGGAAACCAAAGGGCGTTAAAGTTCGGTTATACGCACCGCTGCGTGCAATACCACAGGCGTAGTCATTGGAATGGGTAAGCAGGTTAGCTGTCATAAATGCTCCGTAAGAATGCCCTCCAACAGCCACTTTACTTCGATCGATGTAACCGAGTTTATCTACAGCATCGATAGCCGCGCGACCATTTGCAACCAGTTGTTCAATAAAATTATCGTTCGGCTCTTTCGCTCCTTCACCGATGATCGGGAATGAAGCATCATCCAGAACTGCATAACCCTTGGTTACCCAATATACAAAGGATCCATAATAAGGGAATGTAAATTCATTGGGATTTTTATCGCTTTGACCCGCACTGTTTTTGTCTTTAAACTCCTGGGGATAGGCCCATATCAACAATGGCAATTTTTCTTTTTTCGTTTTATCGTATCCTGCCGGCAGGTATAAGGTTCCCGAAAGATCTACTCCATCGGCACGTTTGTAATGAATTACTTCTTTATGCACATGGGCAATGGCTTCAAACGGGTTTTTATTAAAAGTGATCTGTATAGGCGCTATCTTCTTTTTGTAATTGCGGAAATAATAATTGGGATATTCGTTGGAAGACTGTACCTGTACCAAAGCAACCCCGTTTTTAAGGTCTTCTATAGAATAGATGGTTTCCATTTTATCTTTAGCAGCACTTTGATATAACCTTTTTGTTTTTAAATTTTTCAGGTTAAACTCGTCGATAAAGGGGAACTGCCCTTCTTTGGTGAATCCCTTTCCGATTAAAAAGAGGTTATCACCCTCAATAGCCAGCACATTTCTCCCATATTCATTTTCCTTTGTTTCAAAAGTCCCCGGATCACTGTAAATATCCTGGTAGTTGCGATCAAAAACCAACTGTGGCTGCTGGCCAGACGCTGAAGGATTGATCAGGTAAGTTTTCTGGTTGCGGGTGTCGTACCAGCTATCAAATAAAATGGCAGTTGATGCATTGCCCCAAACTATACCCCCATAACGCTGCTTTGTTTTAGCAATAGACACCGGGGCGGCAGTAAAAGGCGCCTCCCAGGTAAAAAGCTCATCCCGGTAATCCACCTTATTAGCAGGATCGCCCTTATCCAACGCTTCCACAAAATATAGAGATGCTGGTTGATCAGCACGCCAGGCCATGTTTCTCTTTCCGGTAACTACCGCCCCAAAACCTTTTGGCATTATTTCAACCAGCGGTTTTTCGTTAACTATTTTCACTTCTTTGCCCTGTAAATCGTAAACAGCAGCCGCCTGCGGAAACCTGCTTAGCGGAACAATATAGGAGAACGGTTTTTTAATGGTAGTTAACATTACATAGTTGCCATCCGGAGAAATAGACTGGTTATCGTAAATGTCAGCCGTTTTATACAGCTTCTTATCACCCGTAATGCTCACATTATATAATTCAGCACTCACCAGGGTTTCAAAGTTCTGCTCATCCGTTTTATTTTTTAACAGGTCTTGGTAGGTTCGGTTTTGCGACACCTTACCTTCGGCTACGGAAACGATCGGTCCTTTAGGGAGATCTTTTTTGAGTCGATCAACGCAGCTTTGTTCGCCGGGATCATCCTCACCAGCAATGTTTTGTTGTCTTTATACCAGGTATAAGGCATGCCCATATTGGCGTTCAGGTTAGCTTCAGTAAGCTTTGTTGCTGTAGCGGCAGCTACATCTATTATCCAAAGTTCCACCCCACCCTGAGTGGTATTGGTAAATGCGATCTTTGAATCGTCAGGGCTCCAGGATATATAAGTAATCCTCGCGTTCGCTGGTAAACCCGATACCTGGGTAGGTTCTGCCTTTACATCTTTTATTTTCCGGATCTTTAAATTATTACTGTAAGTAACAGTGGCGGATATATTCGTTACCGGGTTAATGCGTAATCCCGCCAGTCGCATTTCATCCTGGTTCAGGTCATCCAGGGTTTTGTATACGCTCCTGTAAGACAAGAGCATATAGTTTTTTTCGTATCCATAGACACAGAAGGGGCAGGCTCGTAGTCAGTAAGAGCCAGAATAGACGCTGAAGGCTTTTGATAGGCCAGGTCTTCCTGCGCTATTACAGGCATAGTAAACAAAAGGCAGGCTAAGGCTGCAATGGATGGAATGCGCATAATAATCAATTTTTACAAAAATAATGCGCGGGGCAATGAAAAGCGCAATGAAACTTACCGGCTATTGGTAATGCCTTTATCTTTGTGCCAATAAATATTTTATGGATTTAACAGCGAAACTAGTACAGATGTTACCCCTGCAAAAAGGCCAGGGCAAGAATGGAGAATGGAAAAAACAAGACATTATTGTGGAAACCGGAGGACAATACCCTAAGAAAGTATGTATTTCTATTTGGGGTGATAAGATCAATGAAAGTGCCCTCCAGATCGGTAATACCCTCAATATATCTTTCGATGTGGAGAGCAGGGAATATAATGGCAGATGGTACACAGATGTGAAAGCCTGGAAGGTGGAAGCAGCGGGTGGCGCATCAGGTGGTGGTAATAGCAGCTATGCTGACGAAATGCCTCCCGATGTAAACTATGATGATTCTAAAGATGACCTTCCATTTTAGTTTTAAGCCTTTGTTATAACTATTATAGTCTATTGCATTTTACCTTTATCCCAAGAAAAATCTTATTGCAATGAAGAAGTTTTTTGTGCTCTTGATGGTGGGCAGCGTATTGATCACCGGCTGTAAAAACGGCTGTAATAAAAAAGGCAGCGGCCAACCCGGCGAAGATTCAACTACTTATGATATTGGCGAGCGCGCTGATTCACTTGTTACTGTAACTCAGCCTGACTCGGCTCAGATCAGGCTTAGCAAAGATTCTGTACTGACCAGCCTTACCAAAGAGGTGTTGACCATCTTTAAAGATAAGCAATATGCAAAGCTGGACTCATTGATACACCCGGAAGAAGGGGTTCGTTTTTCACCCTATGCAACCGTATCCGGCGAGGACAGGAAATTTTCGCGGGAAGAGTTCAATACACTGGTTACTACTAATAAAAACAAAAAGGTAAACTGGGGCAGTTTTGATGGCAGCGGCGATCCAATAAGTCTTACAGCAGCCGAATACTTTAAAAAGTTTGTATACGACGCCAATTTTGTGGCGCCTGAAAAGTATGATATTAATAATTTCATTGAAACAGGCAATTCAATAAACAATCTTAAATCTAAATACGAAGGCAGCGATTTTACTGAAAGTCATTTCCCGGGTTCCAAAAAGAACGGAGGTATCGACTGGAAATCTGTTAGGTTAGTGTTTAAAGAAATAGGTGGAAAGTATTACCTGGTAGGCGTTGTGCACGACCAATGGACGATATAAAGATGGCAGTACGCAGATGACAGATGATAGACGAAAATATTCAACAAATAAAACGGTGAGTATCAAATAAGGCCTGCGATTCGAATACCTTTTATTTCAGTCAACAGCCAACTATCACCTGTCATCTGCCAACTGTATTTGCTTAACCTACACCAATCCCTGCTTCTTCATTCCCCAATGTGCAATTAGCTGGAATAACAGAATCATCACTATGGTTGGAATTAATATTGTAACAATATCTTTGAGTTTCCCTCCTTCCAAAAACAAACCATAGAAGGCTTCCAAACACCAATGCAGCGGAGATATGCGCATCAGGCTCTGCATCGATTGTGGCATCGCAAATGCCGGCACAAGTAATCCCCGATAGCAGCAAACAGTACAATAGTAACCGCACCGATACCATTACTTTGCTCCTGGGTTTTGGCAAAAACGCCAATCATAATAGCAAAGCTGGCAGCGCACCAGCCGCATAAAATAATAACCAGTAAAAGACTTGCTTTATCCTGAGGAAAATCTAACCCCGGTAAACCAATGAGCGGGAATATCCATTTGCCAATGGAGAAAATAACCAGCGCCTGCATAACGGTGATGATCACGTAAGCAATCTGTTTAGATACTATTGCGAGGGTAATAGAAGTGGGCATGGTTTTAAGTCGCATAAAACTACCGCTGTTCTTTTCTCTTACGATACTTGCTCCTAACGATATGACAATAAAGAACATGGCAAACACTGTCCATGCAGGGATATTGTGTTGCGTAGCATTTACAATAGTGTGCCCCCATCTTTTGATACTGAAAACTGTTGTATAGGTGTTTGATTGGTCAGTATCTGCTGTTCCAGGTCGGCCGGTATAGCCGCAGAATCATTGATAGCGCTATACAGTTGCCGTACTATATATTTACTTTGTACAATCTGCAACACGCTGTTCAGTGCGCCGTCAATACCCTGCCTGAATGAAGCCTGTAACACAGGATGGTAGAATAATACAACAGAAGCAGATGCCGGCAATTGGGAACCCGAACTACCATCTGCACTAACCGCAACAGATTGTAATGCCTGCCCTGCAACGTTTTCTGATTTCGCCATAACATCAGCTGAATACTGCTGCGGTATTACCAGTCCCAGCAAAGCATCTTTATCTTGCAGTCTTTGCTTTAGCAACTCCTCATCCTGCCCGGCAGACAGTTTCTTAATTGTAAACATACCGCCCTTTTCCAGCGTTGTTTCCAGCTCTTTGCCTGCAACACCTTCATCTTTATTTAAAAGCAAGAGAGGTACCTTTTTATCATTCACCAGCTCAAACGTGCTGTTTTGCACAGTGGTAATGACAATAGCCAGCACAATGGGCATTACAAACATCAGGGTAAGCCCTACCTTGTCACGCGTAAGAATACGCCAGTCTTTTTTATAGTTGCCAAAAGCTTATACACAGGGAGGCAAATGTAACAGTTTTTAGCATTTCGTAGCCTGGGAGTTGAACTGATGTAAAGTAATTTACAGTTAATAGCGCTGCATTTGTATGGTTAAAAAAACGTCTTATATTTATACCAAATTCAAAAGATGTCTCACATAACTGCTAACGTATCGAATAAATTTAAAAGGAGTGCCCAAAAGTCGGTCTTCTCTATTATCTTATTTATTATTGTGTATATTTTATTGGTAATCGCTTCTGCTATCCTGGCGTTTTATTGCTTAAAAATAGGTTTGGCGATCATTACCAATGTCAGAGGGCTTTGGGGCATCATTGGGGCGATTGGATTGATGGCTACCGGATTAATCGTGTTTTTCTTTCTTTTCAAATTTTTCTTCTCCAATTTAAAGGCAGACCGATCTAACCTGAAAGAGATTTACCAGGAAGATGAGCCCCGGCTATTTGAGATGATCTATACACTTGCTGAACAGATTGGCACCGACAAACCCAAAAAAGTTTATCTCGCCGGCGATGTTAACGCCTTTGTGTTTTATGACTCCACTTTTTTAAGCTTGTTTTTCCCAACTAAGAAAAACCTGGCTATTGGGATTGGACTAGTGAATGTACTGACAGAGAATGAACTGAAAGCTGTCATCGCACATGAGTTCGGGCATTTTTCTCAAAAAACAATGAAGATTGGCAGCTACATCTACACCACCAACCGGTTCATTCACAATTTGCTTTATGAAAACAATTCGTATGGTAATGCTATGCAGTCCATTGCCAATATTCACGGACTTATTGCCGTATTCGTGGTGCTCTCGGGCAATATCATTAAAGCTATTCAGTGGATTTTGAGACAACTGTACCAGGTTTTAAATATCAATCACGCGGCGCTATCAAGAGAAATGGAGTTTCACGCAGATAATATTGCAGCAATAAGTACTAATGGATATTTTTTGTCGAATGCGCTACTGCGCTTACCTTATGCAGACGGTGTTCGCGACCGTGTTTTGAATTATTACCAGGGAAAAATTGAAGCCAATATTAAAACGGACAATATTTACGATAAATCGACCTGGCTGCTCAACTTTATTGCCACAGAAGAAAACATTGCAATAAAAAACGGAGTACCTGCTATTGCTTTAACAGATATTACGAAGTTGAACTTATCCAAACTGAATATTGAAGATCAATGGGCTTCGCACCCCCGACTGGAAGACAGGTTACAAAACCTGCAACAGTATTCAACACCTACAACCGATGATAGCGAAATCGCAAAATACCTGCTGAATCATATTGAAGACTACCAGGTTTATTTTTCCGAGCAATTATTTCAATCTGTCAACTATGAAAAAGTGCCTCACATACAGTCGCTGGATGCATTTCAAGAGGATTATCTCTCCACATTCAAAAGATCAACCTTACCTAAAGTATTTAATGGCTACTACGATAATATTAACCCCGAAAATTTTGAATTCGATCAGTTTAATAACAAGGAGCATGAAGTCAGTGCTAACCATTTATTCAGCACCGATAAATTAAGTCTTGCAACTGAAATGACAGCTCTTGCTAACGACAAGGAAACACTTAACTTCTTGTTGAATAATAAAGAGCACCGCATAAAAACTTTTGATTATGACGGTAATAAGTACAAGAAACAGGGTATTCCTGAAATCATACAACAAATTGACGGGCAAATTGAAAGTAATAAGGAGAAGATCGCTCAAAACAACAGCGCTATTTTTCAGTACTTCTTACATAAAGCCATTCAAAATAACCAGCTGGAGCAATATAAAGAACACTACCTGGCTTATAAAGCTTTAAACCAGGACATTGAGGAAAATATTCGCATCATCAATGACTACCGTAGCCAGCTTAGTTTCTTTGGGGAAACGCTGGAGCGTCAGGTTATCGAGGCCCGCCTTCACCAGCTTAGAGAATCGGGCGCAGAAACCAGGTTTCAGGCACTTGTGGAAAAAATCAGTACAGATGAATTATTCGCGCCTTTATTGAAAGAAGATGAAAAAGAATTACTCGACCGCTTCGTAAATACCGGTCGTGCCTATTTCTTCGACGGAGCGTACATGAATAACGAAGTTCAGGATGCTATCAATAGCATCAATATTTCTTTGATGTGATATTCAGAAGCTTTTTCGAAAAAAATGGGCTTTGCTGAATTTTAAAGCCCAATTGATGAACTAGCACTAGTCAACATTCCAGTTTACTGTTCCATCTTTTTCGTCCTTAAGTGTAATACCAATACGCGCCAGTTGATTACGGATCGCATCAGAAGTTAAAAAGTCTTTCCTGCTTCTTGCTTCTTTACGTATGTCAATAAGCACCTGCATTACATCTTTTAGCTTCTCGTTGTCGGCAGCTGATACGCCTTTTAACCCGAATATATCTTCCAGGAAAGTCTTAAACTGAACTTGCAGCTTGTTAAAAGTATTGGCAGATAAAGCAGTAATATCTACTGTTTTATCCTTTATGCCATTAATAACCGGAGCCAGTTCAAACATATTAGCCAACACTTTAGCAGTGTTGATATCATCATTCATAAATTCTTCAAACTCATCTACCAGCTTATTCACTTTCTGATCCAGCTCTTTATCTGTTGCATCCATAGCTAATTCGCCGCTTCTTGATTGAAGTTTGATCAGGTTTTCATAAGCTTCCCATAATCTTTTCAGCCCCTTCTCAGATGCCTGTAAGGCTTCGTTGCTAAAATCAAGCGTACTCCGATACTGGCTCTGCAGAATAAAGAACCTTACCACCATCGGATGAAATGCCTGGCTCAACAAAGGATGATCTCCGCTAAACAACTCTGTAAGTTTGATTACATTATTGTAGCTTTTTCCCATCTTGCGACCATTGATGGTGATCATATTATTATGCATCCAGTACTTAACCGGTGCTGAATTATTGCAAATAGTGCTTTGTGCAATTTCACTTTCATGGTGCGGAAACTGAAGGTCCATACCACCCCCATGTATATCGAATTGCTTTCCCAGATATTTGGTTGCCATAGCCGAGCACTCAATATGCCAGCCAGGGAATCCTTCTCCCCATGGACTTTGCCAGCGCATGATGTGCTGCGGCGGCGCTGCCTTCCAAAGCGCAAAATCTGCCTGGTTGTTTTTCTCGCCCTGCCCTTCCAGCTCCCTCGTATTTTCGAGCAGATCTTCTATCTTCCGTCCACTTAATTTTCCGTAATCGTAATTAGCTGCATATTTTTTACGTCAAAATATACCGACCCGTTTTTCTCATAAGCATACCCCTCAGCAATCAGTTTCTTAATCATCTCTATCTGCTCTACAATATGTCCGGTTGCAGTAGGCTCAATCGAAGGAGGTATATTGTTGAATTGCAACATGGCCCAATGAAACAAATTGGTGTACTTCTGCACCAGCTCCATGGGCTCCAGTTTCTCCAACACTGCTTTTTGCGATATTTTATCCTCTGCCTGGCGGCCTTCTTCTTCAAAGTGACCGGCATCGGTTATATTACGCACATAACGAACCTTATATCCCAAATGAGTTAAATACCGGTACAAAACATCAAACGTTACGTAAGGTCTTGCATGCCCCAAATGACTTTCGCCACTCACTGTGGGTCCGCACACATACATACCCACATATCCCGGAGTAACCGGCTCAAAAACCTCTTTTTGCCTTGATAACGAATTATATACTTTTAACTCACTCATTTCTTCTGACATTTCTAAAGATTGCAAAAATAACGGATATCTAAGGCAATAAAAAACCGGGATTGAAGCCCCGGCATGTTTAGATTAGATATTGGAAGTTTTCTAGGGATTTACTCACTTTATAATTTTTGAATAGGTTTGTTTTCCTTCTTTATCTACCTGGAGTATTCTTATGAATACCTTACTTCATCGGGTTTTACCATTTGATTTCTCCATCAGCCCTTATGCCTGCGAAAAACAAAATCAACAAAAGAGATGCAGCTACCTTCATAATAACCCGTTTTACTATTCAGCATCGAATGTAAATCAGGTCTCATGTATGAAATAATGGTTTTCGATCAGTTAAGCCTTTTTTTCGACGGGTGGGACATTTTAGACTATCTGAGTTTAAGGTCTGCTACCACCATATAGTGATCAGATGACTTTGTTGTAATGCGCTTACATTGGTCTACTCCAAAGTTTTGATCGGTAAAAATATAGTCAATTCGCAGTGTGGGAGACAGTGAGGTATAGGTACGCCCCACCCCAAAACCTTTTTGCAGGAAGGCATCCTGCATATCGCCCTTAATCGTTTTATAAGTATAGGAATTGGGTACGTCATTAAGATCGCCACAAAAAATAACCGGGTGCGGGCTATTGCTCAGTATGCTATTGATCATATCGGCCTGTATACTACGATGGGTAATGGCTACACTTAATTTGGATAATATATATCGTGCATTACCCCAAACATTGCCTTTAATGCCTTTTAACTCCTGTATTTTAGATAGATCTGCCTTTCTGAACTGGTTTGACTGTAAATGAGTGGTATAGACACGGATCATTTTTTTACCCATTTTAATATCCGTAAAAACCAACGCTTCGGGCAAAGTAGGGCGTGGAAATCTTACCATGCCCGTATCAACAATAGGAAACCGGCTAAATATGACGCTGCCATTAAACAAGCTGTCGCCATCTTTTTCGTGCGAAAAATAGTGATAGGGATAGTTTAATCCCTTACCCACGGCCACTATATTATTATACCAATCCTGTTTTACAGATGATGAAAATTCCTGGAAACACAAAATATCTGCGTTTACCTGGCCGATCTGCTTGAGCATTTTATACCTGGTTTGACTGCCCATATTATTATTCTTCACCATTTCTATAAAACGGGCAACGTTCCAGGTAGCTATACGCACATGGTCTTTTTCCTTTTTCTCATCAAAAGAGCTGAAGAAGTTTACCGCAAAAAAGTTGGTGATTTCTCCGCCGCCCAGCAACAGGGCAATACCAGATAGCAGTGCCCATTTTTTCCTTACAAAGAGCCACCATATAAGAAAGGCAATAACCAACAGCAATAAAAAGGGAAAAGCGAGGCTGATTAACGAGAGTAAAGGCGCTTCTTCGGGGTTGATATAAGGGTTGATGCAAGCCAATAAAAAGGCCAGGACAACTATACTATTTATTACAAACAGTACCCGATTGCTTATTCTTGCAAAAAGTCCCATGATGTAGTTTGCAACCGGAAGATAGACAAGTAAAAGAAGATTTCGCTGGAGAATCTGTAAATTTTACTTTCCTTTTAAATCTTCATTACTGGCTCTTTTTAAAAACTCTTTTTCATCCTCAGATAATGCATCATAGCCTTGCTGATTGATCTTATCTAAAATTTCATCCAGTTTTTGCTGAGTAAGTTTAGGCGTTTTTGAAAAAGGAGCCTTTGTTGCATTATAAAAAAGTGTTGACTTGATCTGTTTTCTACGATGTTCCGGTTTTTCCGGGTTGAAAAAATATTCGTTACCCAGTCATATAAATTGTTCATCCACTCACTCCCATCAATCCCTTTTCTCAGTAACAGAATGAACAGAAATCCCATTAAAGCCCCTGCCAGATGAGCAATATACAGTTCAGGACTATTAAGGGGCAGCGTTGCCAGGTCAATAGCTAAATAAATAACAGATAATATCCATAATGAAATACCCCCGGCAAGCATCGGAAATATTTTATAGTTGGGGCTGATTGTTGTAGCAGCAGCACAAACCGCTAAAATAGCTGGTCCTCCTCCTAAAAAATACTGGGTATCGGTCAACGAAACGGGTAAAAAACTCTTTGCCAGCAGGAAAGCGGCAGCGCGGCAATTGTTCCGTATAAAAAACGGGAACAATTTTCTTAAAACCGGTCAGGTCTACTAAGATATACCCGAAACTCCAAAGCCATATCATGCTGGCAAACAACTGCCAGATATTGGTATGTACAAAAGAGTAGGTTAAAACCGTCCAGGGTTTCCCCAACGCAAGGGCTGTATCGCCTGACAATGCAAACCAGCAAAGTACATTTTTATTAAAAACACCCGTTACATCGCCATTTTCGGGTAGTTTTAGAATTGTAAGGCCTCTGAAAAAAGTAAGTACCACGAAAATGATCATAGCAATACCTATCAGCACCACTAAAGGGTTTACTTTCGTTCCAAAGGAAAGCCGTGAATCATAATTTCGATCTGAAATCGCCATAGATAATCTTCTTTTTACAATTTGCCGCTGATCTGCATGCGTCTGCTAATATAACGTTCTCCGGTTTCTTTTGTTCCATATCTTCACTAAAATAAAGCCGGTTACGGCGCCACCCAGGTGAGCAAAATGGGCAATACTATCGCCCTGTACCTGGTAAACCCCGCCAAAAAGATCTATGGCTATTAAACCCATCACCGCCCATTTGGCCTTTATAGGTATGGGTATAAACATCATATACAGCTCGGTATTGGGAAATGTCATTGCGAAAGCGACCAGCACACCAAAAACAGCACCTGATGCACCAACTGCCATGCCAGAATCGGTGCATAGTTGAGCAACGCCCGCACCCAATCCACATATCATGTAAAAGATAAGGAAACGTTTAGAGCCCCATACATTTTCTAAAATACGCCCAAACATCCACAAGGCAAACATATTAAAGAGAATATGGAAAAACATGTACTGGCCCGAAGCTGCATGCGCAAACATATGCGTTACCAGTTGCCAGGGGCGGAAATTTTCACTACCAACAGGCCACAATGCAATTTTTGAAGTAAATCCCCCTCATATCCTATTCCCATAAAAACCGGATCCATCCGGTTGTCAAAAATCAACTGGGCCACCCAAACCAGCACATTAATCATGATCAGGTTCTTAACCGCCGGAGGAAACTTTTCTGCAGGCCTGTAATTAAAACTCATCGGACAAAGATAGTTTATGGATTTCTTTTAAAGTCTATTTTTAATGCAATATGCACGCTGTCAATAACCCAATACCCCGGTTAAGTTTAAACCCAACAACTGATTTTACTTTTCAATACATCCTATTTCCCCGGCTTGAGGATTGATGTTTACCGGTAAAGCCGTTCTCTTTTCGGTAGTTTGCCATTTCATTCATCAACGCAAAATTTATAATTGGTAATTTTTTAGATCAAAAATTTGGCAATTTAAACGATTAAGCAGTATTTTTGTAAGGCGCTTGCTTCGAAATATTTTTTTAGAAAATGCTTAAACGATTAAGCCGATAATAAATTCTGTGACTTAAAACGGGGTGAAAAGAAGTAATTGACATGCACATGGGTTATAGGGTATGCTTTGATCATTTTTTCACTGCGTTGCCTATTCCAGTGTAAGAGGTAGCTGATATACGCAGTATACATAAAGTGGCAAACAGCCGGTTCGCCAAAAACTTTATTCACAGAATTTTCGGCGCCTGTTGGAGGAAATATACATCAACCGGTGATAAGAAATCAATTTGTTTGTATGAAAAATTTCTATGCTGCTTTTATATCCTGCATGTTTCTTTTGCTCACTTACACTGCTGTTACTGCGCAGGAATGGGAAAAGCTAACACCTCCCCACACAGGGAGATTATGGGTACAGCCTTCACAGGAGATGCCTGCACAACCGGTTTGGGGCCATGCAAAAGGGTTACAGATAGGCCTGGCTCCATTGCCCGGTCCACGTGGACTATTACGTATATACACGTCCTACCTGGGCCACAAAAAGATGGAGGTAATGAACTTTATAGCTTTTGAGCCTGTGATAAAGGGTGATAAGCACCGCGGTCTTTCCGAACTTGAAATGAGTCAACTGGACAACAAAAGAGGTAAAAGATTCTGGAGCGCTAATGATTCCCTGAGCACCACTCCGGTGCCGGAAAATACACCCGCAACCGGCATAGTTGAAAAAATAGCCGGGGTAGAAACATTAACCGTATATATCTATTCAGAACCCTTTGAAAATGGAGCAATAGTATATACAAGGCTGCGGTTTTATGAGAACCAACCCTACGAAGTGGAAATTACAACCTATGCTGCGGCTCGCTCAAAGGCCCTCGACCATTTTATTGTTACGGCTACCATGGGAAACTATGCACGCCTGCGAAATGTATACTTAGAAACAGGGACGACCTTCTCTGGAGCACTTTGGCCCCAATACAAAGAAGATGGGTTTACACCCCACGCTCATTTCCCCGTTAGCGATTTTATAAAAGACAGGAGAGGCCAGACCTATTTTATTGCTGCACCGGATGAGAAAAATCCTACTGATGCGGTATACGCCACCGGGACCAACAACCATTGGAAATACTATGGTGCAAAAGCAACACAATACTGGTACAGCAGGCATAGCAAAGACAAGCGGGAAGGGCTGGTAAACGGCCGGTACACTTACTGGGCCAGTCAGTCTCCCATTCCCGGAGGCATTGCTTTTGAAAATTTTGAGCTGAAAGAGCCATTTATGCAGGGGAGCACATTTGTTTTTGGCATCAGCCCTTTAGCCGCAGATAAATTCATTAAAAAGATAAAAAACAGCAAATGAAAAATCAGAAAACAATCAGCCGGGCGGTTAGCATTTATACCGAAAAAATAATATACCTCACCGGATAAAGCTGTCCAAGAAAATAGCAGCCGAAAACAGAATCCAAATTAAAGAACCGGAACCAATTCTCAAATATTATGAAGAAGAAAACAATGAATAATACATGCAAAATGATCTTGGCCTGTTTCCTTTTTTGCCAGGTTATTTGTCTGCATGCATCCGCAAATGCTGTAAATATGTACCAGGACCGAATAGTGAAAGGTACTGTTACTGAAAAGGAAACAGGAACCCCTTTAAATGGCGCGAGCATAAGTATAAAAGGAACAAATAGCACTACGGTTACCAATAGTGCCGGCCAATTTGAGATAGCTGTCGCCTCAAACGAAGCAATATTGGTATTCACGTACGCAGGGAAAAAAGCTGAGGAGCGGGCAGTGGCGGGCCTGCCCGTAATTGATGTAGCGTTGGAAAATGAAGTGGCCCTGCTTGAGGAAGTGTATGTGGGTTATATGGTACAAAAGAAAAAGACCTTACCGGGGCCATATCCATGGCTACCAATAATGATATCGCCAAAAACCCATCTGCCAATGCCATGAAATCTTTACAGGTAAACTGGCAGGTGTACATATTACGACCAATGGCGGCAACCCCGCGGAAAACGTAACGGTACAGATCAGGGGACTTTCTTCTCTTTCGGGAAGTGTAAGGCCCCTTATCGTACTGGATGGTATGCCTACAGAGAACTTAAATCTTCGCGACATCAATGCCGCTGATATTGAGTCTATGCAGGTTTTAAAAGATGCGGCATCGGCCAGTATCTATGGAGCACGGGCATCGGGCGGTGTAATACTGGTTCAAACCAAAAAGGCAAAAACGGGCCAGACCAAAGTGGAATACTCGGGAAGCCTGGCACAAAGTAAGGTAACTCAAAAACCTACTTTAATGAATGCAGAGCAATATGGTACCGCTATGTTCAGAGCCTATGCCTACGATGAGCAGGTATACGGCACCCCTTTAAACTTACCCGCAACCTACGATTTCACCTGGCACAGAGACGCGGATGGCAGAGCAGTGCTGGATGCGGTAAAACCTGCAGAATGGCTCAATGCAGATAAAACGGTAAGAGGATCCAACACTAACTGGCTGGATGAAATTCTTCGGCCGGCTACCATGACAGAGCACCAGGTAACAGTATCTAAGGGTACGGATAAATCTAAAAGCCTGTTTTCGCTCGGTTATTTTAATAATGAGGGAACGCAAATACATACGTTCTTCAGGAAGTACTCTATCAGATCTAACACAGAATACAGCCTGATTAACGATCGTTTGAAAGTAGGCGAAAACCTGGCCATTTCTTATTTACAATACAGGGATGCTAATGAGTTGCGTTGGGCCCTGATTAATCCTCCCGCAGTTCCTGTTCGCGATATTAACGGCGGCTGGGCCGGGGCGGCAGGCTTTGACGACTTTACCAATCCGGTGCGCGTATTGACTGACAATAAAGATAATACCAACCATTTTGTAAAGATCATTGGTAATGTTTTTGCAGATCTTAATATATGGAAAGGCATATCTGCCCGTACCCAATTCGGAATTGACTATGGTAACGCCTATAACCGCGCCCTGGATAAAGAGTGGTCAGAAACCGGTGGCAGAAGCAGTAACGGAGAAAATTATGTAGGCAACACGCAGTCACATTCCTTAAGCTATGTTTGGACGAATACTTTAGCTTATAACCTGAATAAAGGGAAGCATAGTTTTAATGCCGTGGGAGGTATTGAGTACACAAGGTTTGTACAAGAGGGATTCAGTGCCAGGCGCGAAGGAGTTTACCTGGAAGACCGAGATTTTGCACACTTAGGAATTACTACGGGCGACAAGTATTCTTTAGGCAGCACAGCTGATGAATATGTGTATTATTCTTTATTCGCCAAGGCTAACTATGCTTTCGATCAGAAATATCTTTTATCTGCCACGCTAAGAAGAGATGGCTCATCGCTTTTTGGAGTGAATCACCGGTATGCGGTTTTCCCTGCGTTCTCTGCCGGCTGGCGAATCAGCCAGGAGAAATTCATGGAAAATCTAAGCTTTATTTCAGACCTGAAGATAAGAGCCAGCTGGGGCGCCAACGGTAGCGTGCAGGGATTACCACGAGGCTATACCTCCACACCATTTACTACAGATTATTTTGGCACATCCTATCCTATTATGGGAAATGAAACCGGCCCCCTGCTTTCGGGCTATAGAAGAACCTGGCTGGGCAATCCTGACCTGAGATGGGAAACTACCAAACAAACTGACCTGGGCATCGATTTTAGTCTTTTCAATTATCGCTTAAATGGTTCGTTTGATTATTATTTCAAAAAGACCACCGATATACTGGTACAAACACCCTATATCGCGGCTATGGGAGAAGGCGGTGAGCCCTGGATCAATGGTGCAGCTATGAATAATAAGGGGATTGAATTTGAATTAGGCTATAAGGATAAAACAACGTACGGCCTTCAATACGGGGTTTCAGCGAACATTGGAACCTACAAAACACGGATCATTAGTATACCAGAGAACGTCATTAATAAATATCCTGGAAATGGTAAAGAGGATAATGTGGTAGGAAAAAGCCCCAATATTTTATATGGATTAGTGGCAGATGGCATTTTCAAAACCCAGGAAGAAGTAGACAATCATGCCGAGCAAACGGGCAAGGCTATCGGGCGTATCCGGTACAAAGACCTGGATGGAAACGGAAAGATAGAAGAACTAAATGACAGAACTTATATCGGCGTGTTAGATCCCAAACTCTTTGGCGGTATCACTTTCGATTTGGGCTACCACAATTTTGATCTGAATGTATTCTTCCAGGGCGTGTTTGGTAATAAGGTGCTGAACGCCTGGAAATACGAATCAGACCTATGGAATATAAGTGTACCGGCGCATAAAAACCATCCTACCCGTATTTTAGGTGGCTGGTATTTTGACAATACCAACTCTGATATCCCGGCCATCTCTAACTCCAATCAAAATGCGGAGCTGCGCATGTCCAGTTATTTTGTAGAAGATGGCTCTTACCTGAAGCTGAGAAATATTGAATTGGGCTATACCCTGCCGAAAAAATATCAGCGCGGGCAAGGATGCAACACCTGAGAATATATGCGTCGGCAAGAAATATCCTTACCATTAAAAATAGCCAGTTCACCAGCTTCGATCCTGAGATGCCAGGCTATGGCTACCTGACTCCCGCTTTCTACACCTTAGGACTTAATGTTACATTCTAAATTATTCACCATGAACAAGTATCAATACTTTTTATTATCCGCCTTCTTAACCCTGTTTCTTACAGGATGCGATAGGTATCTTGATGTTGCACCCAAACAGGTTTTAGATGAAGGCTTATTGACCAAGCCGGAAGACATGGACGGTTTTGTTACTGCCGCCTATGCAAGAATGACCGACATACCATCTTTCGATTCGCCGTTTTCTCCCTGGTGGTCGGGTTCTATGCGGGCCGATGACTCATATAAAGGTGGTGGTGGAACCTGGGATGGCGATGGCTGGCATAATATGGAAACATTTGTGGGCTTAAACCCTAACGGCTGGCCACTTGACTACCCCTGGTACGTATCTTACCAGATCATTCAACGTTGTAATACCGCCATACAAAAACTGCAATTGATAAGCGCAGAAGCCTATCCATCCAGGGACGCCCGTATCGGCGAGGTAAAGTTCATCCGCGCATTTGTACACTTCAGACTTAAACAGTTCTTTAAGTATATTCCCTATATCGATGAAAATGTAGTAGGCTCTACTGCGGAGTTTGAAGCGGTGCCTAACAGGGACAAAACCCATCCGAACGATCAGTATCTGTGGGAAAAAATTCTGAACGATTTTAAAGATGCAGAAAACCGGCTACCCGATACCCAGGAGGACAAAGGAAGGGTAGATAAAAATGCAGCCACTGCAATGGTGGCCAGAACATTGATGTTTATGGCTTATGAGCAGGATGACATGCACAAGGTAGTTAACATCAATAAAGACAGATTGACTGAAGCGCTAACTTATATCAATAAGATCACCGGCCAGGAAGGCGCTAAAGTAGGATTGCAGGCTGACTTTTCTGACAACTTTGAAGTTGGGTTTGATAACAAAACCAAAGAGTCCATCTGGGAAATTCAGTATTCCATCAATGATGGTAGCTCTACCGGTGGAAAAATAAATCGTGGCGAAGGATTGAACCATCCATTTAACTGGGGAGGCTTTACCTGCTGCGGCTTTCATCACATCAGCTACGCTATGGGCAACGCTTTCAAAACAGGCGCCGACGGTTTGCCCTTATTCGACACATATAACAATAACAGCTATGCAGATGGTGCCGCCAACTATTTTGCTAATAACAGCTTTGATCCGCGGTTCAGTCATACTATTGCTGCACCGGGTCTGCCCTGGAAATATGATCCGAACCTGATCTTTGAAAACAAAGGCGTTCGTAATGCAGCAGAATACGGCTATTTCAAATCGATTAAAGAATTGCCCCGGCCCAATTGCGGATGTTTACTATACGACGGATGGCAATTTAACTCGATGAACAAAAGAATGATCCGGTACGATGAAGTTTTGCTGTGGAAAGCGGAAATACTTATTCAACTGGACAGGCACCAGGAAGCGCTGGAACCTATTAACAAAATTCGCCAGAGAGCTGCAAACAGCACGAGCCGCCTGGTTAAAGCCAATGGTCAGCCTGTTTTAAATTACCGCATAGAAACCTATAAGCCGGGCATTAATTGTAACTGGACCAAGGATTTTGCCCTGAAGGCGATGCAATGGGAAAATCGTTTGGAAATGGCAGGAGAAGGACGTCGTTTCTTTGACTTACAACGCTGGGGTATTTTAGAGAAAACAATGAATGACTATTTCGCTATCGAAAAAACCAGGTTCTCATGGTTTAATATTGCCAAGTTCACATCAGGACGTGATGAATTTTTCCCGATCCCTCAACCTCAGATCAATTGGGCAAAAGGTAACTATACACAAAACCCCGGATATTAATGTTTAAGAAATTTGTAATCCCGGTTAAAGAAATCACACCTATACATTACACGATATGGGTGTGTTTTCTTTGTTTGCTTTTTAGCTGTAAAAAGAGGGTGAAAAAGATTTGTTTACACCAACAGATGAAATTACAGCAAGCCAGACGCTCCTTGTTCCCGATAAGCAAACGAAAAAAGTGTCTGCCGCTTTAAGTTTCAAAAATCTCGATGCTATAGATTATATCTCCGTTACAAAAAGTGGCGGAAACAGCTACAGCAACAAAATAAGCCGCAGCGAGCTGATAGCATCTTACAGCTTTAGCTACGCTATTCAGCCGACGGACCCTGAGTCGTTTAAATTATTATTGAAAGCTCACTACAAAGATGGGAATGCATCAAACATACTTACCTTAAATGTAGATAATCGCCGGGGCTTTTTTATAAGAAGCATGCAGCGAGTAGCCCGCGTAACGGTAAGCCCATTGGTAACGAATCATTTCCTAACCCGAATAATACAGCCAGCAAATGGAATGTGGGTGGCACCGACCTGGGCATTGTTTGGGAGATGCAACCTAACAATTACGGGATATTTTTGGCGACACATTTGGACAGGACTTTGTTCCAAATGCCGCTAATCCTGGCCCTAATGGAGGTAGCTGGCGCTCTAATGTGCTGGCATTTTCTACCGACACCCAACTAGATGACGGGCTTACATTTGGAAGCATGGCAACAGATAATGCCGGCAGCGCCAGGGAAATAGTGCCAGGTGGAAAAGATCAGTCGGGAAACGGAAACCTGACATCCATACCTTCGGCAGCAATCCGGGCAAATGGAGCAGATTATGTACATTACTTTAATATCAGAAACTGGACCGGATGGATCATCAATTATTCGGGTTTATACAAATCGGTTGATAACGGACAGACATGGAAGAAATGTGAAACCGTATTGTTTTCTGCCAACAGCAATTTCGGCATGGTGGGTTATTTCAAAAAGGATGGCTATGTGTACATGATGGGCACGCACGCAGGAAGAATTAACCCGGCCTATTTGGCCCGTTTTAAAGAGGCTGATATTGAAAACCAAAACCTATATGAATATTGGAACAGCACCAGTAGTCAATGGATACCCGGTAACGAGTCGGCGGCAACAGTGCTCATCAACGAAAAGGTGGGTGAACTTTCTTTTGTTTATAATACCAAACACAACAAATGGATCCTAACGTATTTTAGCGAAGACCGGTATAATATTACCATGCGAACAGCTGAAAACATTACCGGTCCCTGGAGCAGTCCTTACGAACTGGCGGCTGGTAGTGCCTATTCTCAATTATATGGCTCCTACCTTCACCCATTATCTGCTACAGGCGATAACCTCTATTTCCTGATGTCGATGTGGATGCCTTATAATACATTTTTGATGAAGGCCGAATTAGCCGATATGGGAGATTTGTAGTAACCGCATCATTGTACAAAAAAGCCCGGAACGATGTTAATGTATGACAGTCGTTCCGGGCTTTTTAATAAGTTTTATTTGTAGTTACCTCAATTTTAGCTGCACCACATTCTCAATATGCAGCGTATGCGGGAACATATCTACCGGCTGAATTTTAGTCACCATATATTTTTCATCCAGTAAAGCCAGGTCGCGGGCCTGGGTAGCAGGGTTACAGCTTACATACACCACAGTAGGAGCTGCCATTTCATTGATCTTCTGCACCAGTTTTTCATGCATCCCTGCCCGCGGAGGGTCGGTAATGATCACGTCTGCGCGGCCATGTTTGGCAAAAAAATCATCATCACAAACCTTGATCACATCGCCCGCATAGAAATGTGTTTTATCCAGGTTGTTGAGCGCCGCATTTTCTTTGGCATCTTCAATAGCAGCATCAATCATTTCTACCCCTATGATTTTCCCGGCATTCTGACTACAAAATATGCCGATGCTACCCGTACCGCAATACAGATCGTATAAAGTCTCTCTCCCGGTTAATTCGGCAAAGTCGCGTGTGATCCGGTATAATTCCTCGCCCTGGCGGGTATTGGTCTGGAAAAAGGATTTTGGTCCTATTTTAAACTGGAAATCCTCCAGCTTCTCAATTACATAACCTTTCCCGTGGTATACTACGGGCTCCAGGTCGTGGAGGCTATCATTTCTTTTGGTATTAACAGTATACAATAAAGAGGTTATGCCAGGAAATTGCGCCAATACAAACTGCATCAGCCCTTCGATCTTTTCCGGATCATCCTCACCCACCATAATATTGGCCATCCACTCGCCGGTTTCGCAAAGGCGTACCTGCATCGTGCGTAAAAAGCCATGCTGCTCCCGCAGGTTATAAAAGTTAAGCCCGTTTTGAAAAGCATACTTTTTAATAGCTAACCTGATATCATTGGTTGGCTCCGACTGCAAATGACAGGTTTGAATATCTACCACTTTGCTCCAGGATCCTTTGGCATGAAAGCCGGCAGCGCCCGGGCTAATCAAATCCCCTCCATCTGAAGGACCGCTCAATGCAGCTGCTTTACGCCTGTTAAACTCTTCTTTGGTTAAAAACTCGTCTGTCCCAAATGTATATTCTATCTTATTGCGATATCGTTTAATGTTTTTTGCACCAATAATCGGCCAGATTTCTGGTAGCTGCACCTTCCCGATACGTTTTAAATTATCCTGTACCTGTTTTTGCTTATACTGTAACTGCAGGTCATAAGGCAGCATCTGCCACTGACAACCACCACAGGTGCCAAAATGCGTACAAAACGGATCCACCCTTTTGTCGGAGTAAGAATGAAAACGCAAAGGCCAGCCCTCACCCCAATCTTTTTTGTTTTTAGTAAGACATATATCTACCACGTCGCCAGGTACCACCTGTTCCACAAAAATTACTTTTCCCTCTACACGTGCCAGCGATTTTCCTTCCGCTGCATAATCTTCAATTAATACGTTTTCGAGTGTTATATTTTTCTTCTTGCGAGCCAATATCTGTACGATTTACGATGTTAGATGTACGATATAGTATTCTGATTTGCTGCACGTACATCGTACAGCAAACATCGTACATAGAATTATTTATATTTTATATGATGAGCTCAAATGCATTGCTTAAGCACAATAATCAGAGCCTCCGGATCACATTTGCTACAATGCCAGGTTTTCCCAAAGTGTAATAATGCAGTCCCGGCACTCCGTTCTTTTTCAGGTCCTGGCTCTGTGCCAGCAACCAGTCCTCTCCTACTTTTTCTACTTCTGCGTTGTTTTTACATTTCGTTATTTCGTTGGAAAGTTCCTGTGGAAGATCGATCGAGAATATCTTAGGCAATATGGTTAACTGCTTTTTGCTGTAAACAGGTTTCAGTCCTGGTACAATTGGCACATTAATGCCATTGGCGCGACAGGCTTCTACAAAAGAATAATATTTAGCGTTGTCGAAAAACATCTGGGTAACAATATAGTCAGCGCCTGCGTCCACCTTGGCTTTCAGATAAGCCAGGTCTGTTTGCATGTTCGGCGCTTCAAAATGTTTTTCCGGGTATCCGGCAACACCAATACAAAAAGAGGTTTTGCGGCTGTTCAGCAGCTCTTCTTCCAAATAAACACCATTATTAAGGTCTACTACCTGTTTTAGTAAATCAACAGCATATAAATGCCCATCCGGTTGAGGGATAAAAGCTGTTTCATTTTTAGCTGCATCTCCACGTAATACCAGCACATTATCAATACCCAGGTAGTTTAAATTGATCAGGGCATCTTCGGTTTCCATAACGCTGAATCCCCGCAAATAAGGTGGGGCACTGTGTCAACGTTGTATTTGTTCATGATCGCAGCACAAATACTTTCAGTACCTGGTCGCTTCCTGATGGTTACTTTTTTAAAGCTGCCATCAGGATTTTTTTGAACTCATGTTCGCTGCGATGATAGGTAACATTGATATAAGCAGGTTTGAACTCCATCAAAGGGTCCATATGGTCATATAGTCCTTCTATTCCCTTACCCTTCAGCGGCGGAAGTATTTCAAAAGAGATCAGCGTTTCGTTTTTCTCTTTTGCTCTGTTAATGTGATCAATTACCTTCATTCCTGATTTTTGTTGGCTGCAAAATTACGGGTAGTGTTTAAAACACTTCATAATTTAATTTCAGGCGGAAACAACCGCTCGGCAGGGACAAAGCCAACGAGCAGCTATAGCATAAATAATTATGTGAGGTTTGTGTATTACTTTGTAGCGATCATAAAAACTTTACCCTCTGCATCGCCCAATTTCAATACCTTATTCAGTATCTTATATTGAACTACCGTATTAAAAACACTCATTATGTTTTTATCGAGGTAAAAATTCTTACATGCCATTACAGAAGAATAGTAAGCATTTAATGATATTTTGTTAGACCCATTTATTCTATATTTATAAATAAATGAGTTACAGTTCGCAGCCATATTTACTGTAGTATCGCTGGCTACCGTTAGTATCGCTAAAGGTTGTTTATCATCAGCCACTATACCATTAAATTCAATGACCTTCCAGATTCCCGAAAAATCAACGGGCAAACCGGTATTCCAGCTTTCTTCAACCTTAAGTTCACCCTTAGTATAGGTTCTTTCTCCCGTAGCCGGATAAGCCTCCGCTTCATTTTTTGCAATAGAAGCTTCATTTTTCTTACAGGAAAAAGAAGTGCTGTTATCAAAAAGCCTGATAAAATAGTTAGATTGTTTTTCATTTGCTGCATTTAGTTTTTCCATCCGGAACCGATTTACCAAAAATACATAATTCATTGCTTTATCTTTGCAGGCTATGCAGGAGTTGTTACAAAAAATAGCCGCATATAAAAGCGAAATAGACGCTTTTAATGCTGCGGATGAGAAGCAGGTAGAAGAATTTCGTATTAAATGGTTAGGTACCAAGGGATTGGTTAAAGAAACCATGGGCGAAATGAAGAATGTGCCTAACGAGCAGAAAAGGGAAGCGGGACAGATACTGAATGAATTTAAACAATTTGCCGAGGCAAAATTGGAAGCATTGAAGGCGGCCAATACCGCGCTGAAAGCCAGGTTGCGTCCATTGATTTAAGTCTTCCCGGAGATGAAACGCCTTTGGGAAGCCGTCATCCTATATCGTTGATGCGCAACCGGATCATTTCCATCTTCCAGAGATTAGGATTTGCCGTTGCTGAGGGCCCGGAAATTGAAGATGATTGGCACAATTTTACAGCTTTGAATATGCCCGAGCACCACCCTGCACGGGATATGCAGGATACTTTTTATGTAGATGCAGGAGAAAACAGTGCAGTAGACTGGTTGCTCCGTACACATACCAGCAATACCCAGATACGCGAAATGGAGAAAGGGAAACTGCCGATCCGTGTTATTTGCCCGGGTCGCGTTTACCGTAACGAAACCATCAGTGCCAGAAGCCATTGTTTTTTCACCAGGTGGAAGGATTATATATTGACGAGAATGTATCTTTTGCCGACCTGAAGCAAACTTTATATTTCTTTGTAAGGGAAATGTATGGCCAGGATGTCCGCGTTCGTTTCCGCCCTTCTTATTTTCCTTTTACGGAGCCCAGTGCTGAAATGGATGTAAGCTGCTTTATTTGTGGCGGTACCGGTTGTAATATTTGTAAAAAACGGGATGGGTAGAAATTTTAGGTTGCGGTATGATACATCCCAATGTATTACAAAACTGCGGTATCAACCCGGAGAAATATACCGGCTTTGCATTTGGTATGGGTGTTGAACGTCCTGCCATGTTGAAATATGGTATTAATGATATCCGCCTGTTTAGCGAGAACGATGTAAGGTTCCTGAAGCAGTTTACGAGCGCCACCTGATAGCCACGAATTATTCTTGTTTTTTATAAAAAATTCCCATCTGTTTTGAGATGGGAATTTTTTTTTGAGGGGTAGAATGGTTACTGATTTTGGGTTAAAGTCCCCTGTGCCCGGTCTATCTGCTCCTGTGGCAGTGGCAGATAATTGTTCTTGTCCGTATATGTTATAGTTCTTGATGCCGCAACAAATCTCTTCTCAAACTCCATAAACGGTTCTAATACCGACTTGGCAGTCCCCCAGCGCACGAGGTCAAAAAACCGGTGACCTTCCAAAGCCAGTTCAAGTCTTCTTTCAAAACGAACCGCATTGCGGGCATACTCCTGGTTGGGGAATGAGGTATATGGCTTTACATTATATTGAGCTGCAGCAGCGCCAGAGCTGGCTCTTACAACCGGCAGGCTGGCGGCCCTTGATCTTACCGCGTTTACCATAGTAAGGGCCAACGGCAGCGCATTGGTTTCAACCGCACATTCCGCAGCCATCAGGTACACGTCCGAAAGGCGGATGACGTTTACATTTTGAGATGTAATATTGCTGGTACCCGGAGAAACATTTCCATCCATATCGGCAACATTGATCATTTGTTTAACACCAACAAAGGGACCGCTAAAAGCCTGGTCCCGAATCCAGGAGGTTTGCAACACGCCCCAATCACGATAATTCACATCCCTTCTGCCTACGGTATAGTCCAGGCGGGGATCGAAAGCAATGGCCGTATTCACTTTATAATTATCTTTTTCGGCGCCGGTTAAACCCTGATCTGATACAAAGGGATTATTCCTGTAGCTACCGTCTAAGAAAGGCAGTCCATTGGCATCCACTTTAAATGCATTAACCAGGTCTACCGTAGGCTGAAAGAATCCGCAACAGTTGATAGGACCACCATAGAGACCGCCCAACATATCGCCCACATTACCGTTGTCTCCGCTACCATCCGGGTTGATAATGCTTTGCGAAACAAAGATGCCTTCGGGACCGTTTTTTGTCTTAATATTAAAGTTGGCATCAAAAGCAAGCGTGTTTAACGCAGGTTTTTTGGCTATCACATCCTGGAGCAAGGGTAATGCGTCGGTGTATTTTTTCTGGTAGAGGTAAAGCTTTCCTAAATAAGCTTGTGCTGCCAGTTTATCTGCGCGGCCCACATCTCCCAGTGGTTTCTCTACAGGAAGGTTATCCATGGCAGCCTTAAAGTCTGCTTCGATCATGGGCCATATTTCCTTATCATTTTTAACTTTAGCAGCCTCTTGTGTACTCATGGTCTCATCTACATAAGGTATGTTTTTGAACACTCTTGCCAGGAAAAAATAATAATGGCCCCGTAACATTCTGGCTTCTCCGGTAATCTCCTTTGCTCTCTGATCGCTCAGTTTTTCACCACTTCCCTCCTGTACTGCTTTTAAAAGGCTAAGGGTTAAGTTACAGCGGCCAATACCTTCGTAGTACACCCGCCACATAGTAGGCAAGTTATCATTGGAGGGGTCAACCCGATGCAGCTCAATATCGTTCATGGGAGACTGATCAAGGGAATTACTGCCTTTGTGCGCGTTATCGGAACCCACTTCCCCAAACAACCACTGGCTGGGTGAGCTGGAGTAGTTGCCCCAGGTGCCGCTTATATTGCCGTTCATGATTCCATATGCGCCAATCAATGCAGACTCTACTCCTTTTGTTCCTTTTAGTTGCTCTTCCGAAAGAATAGCCTGAGGTTTCTGGTCCAGGAATCCTTTCCCGCAGGAATAAATGACCAATAGCAGGTAGAGGATAAAAATAGATTTATATAAATTTTTCATCGTAGTTTATTTTTTTATGATCACTGTTTTAGAATGTAACATTTAACCCAACCAGGTATTGACGCGACATGGGGTACATACCCATATCAACTCCCGGTGCAGCCCAGGCGCGGTGCTTCCTGGTGAGGAAGTAACTTCGGGATCTAAACCCGTATACTTTGTTACAGTGAACAAATTAGTGCCACTTACATATAGCCTGCAGTTTTTTACCTTGTCTTGCAAAACGCCTTTAAATTTAAAATTGTAGCCTATTTGCAGCAATTTCAGCTTCAGGTAGCTTCCATCCTGTACAAAGTAGCTGTTGGAAAGCATTTCAATTGCAGGCCGGTCTCTGTATGGTGCAGGGACATTGCTACTGGTATTGGTGGGGCTCCACGCATTAAGCATTCTATCACTTACGGCTCCATCAAACAAGCTCAGGTCTGTGTATAAGCGCGTCATATCAAACAGATCATTCCCCTGCGAACCATTAAAAAATAATGAAACATCAAAATTAGAATAGCGCGCACTCAGGTTAAAGCCGTAAATAAAGTCGGGATGTGGATTTCCTATAAAGGTACGGTCATCATCGTCAATGATACCATCAGGTGTGCCATTGGGACCAGATATATCAGCATACCTAAAGCCGCCGAGATGGGCACCTGGCTGTGTAGCTGCACCCGCAATTTCGTCAGCAGACTTGAAAATACCGTCTACTTTATATCCATAAAACGCACCAAAGGGAGGCCTTCCTGTAGTACGGATGGTTGCACCGAACGATTGCTTAACAGGAAGGTTCTTTTAACGCCTTCGGCCAGCTTGGTTAACTCATTGATGTTTCTTGAAAGGTTCACTCCTACATCAAAAGAAAAAGGATTGATCGGCGCTAGGCTCGAATAGTGATAATTCAATGCTATTTCAAATCCCTTGTTACTCATATTACCCAGGTTCACAAAAGGCGATTGCCCGCCCCCGATAGCCTGTGCCGGCAGGTCCAATACATATAACAGGTCGGTGGTCTTTTTATTGTACACATCAAATGAACCACCCAGCTTATTATTAAATAAAGTGAAATCTATACCCAGGTTGAGTGATTGCGCCTGCTCCCATTTTACATCCTTATTATCATAGTTCGCAATCCATACACCGCTTGACAGGCTTCCGTTGATGGGGTAGAATGAATTATTCAGAGAGGCTTGCAATCTTTTCAGAAATTCAAAATCGCGAATGGACTGGTTACCCGTAACACCATAGCCGGCCCGAAGTTTCAGGTCGTTGATCCAGGTAACTCTTTTAAAAAACTCTTCATTAGAAAGCCTCCATGCAACACTGGCTGCCGGGAAATTACCATATTGGTTATTTGAGCCGAACCTGGAGGAGCCGTCCCGGCGTAAAGTAGCGGAGATAAGATATTTATCCATCAGGTTATAGTCCACTCTTCCCAATATCGAAAAAGAGAGCTGGGCTGTATGATATCATTAGCTGCAACGGGCGAAGAATTAGCCGTATTCATATAATAATAATTCATATCGCCCATAAGGTAAAAACCATTAGCGGAACCTCGTAAAATCCGGCCGTTTGCTTTAATGGCCTCGGTGCCTGCCAGAATAGTGATCTCATGATTTTCGTTGAATTGCTTTTTGTAGGTCAACGTATTCGACCATGTCCAGTCGGTACCCCAACCCATATTTTCACTAAAGGAGTGGTTATCGTAACTACCTTCGGCCCGTTCGGGATTTGGATAGGTTACCGCAACACCATTCCAGGTTTCATAGCGTACGCCATAAGTTGTTCGTAAATTAAGGCCTTCCAGAATTTTCAGATCGGCAAAAGCACTACCAAAAAATTGATTGCTCGTGTTTAAGTTATCTTTTCCGCGAACGAGTACCGCAAGAGGGTTTTCCGCATTTCCCAGCAGGTTACCCCGGCTACCCGCAAAATTTCCCATAATATCGTATACGGGTATAATGGTTTGAACACGGTATGCCCATCCTATAGGAGAGCCTTCGCCCATATAACTACCCGGTGTATTTACGTTGGTGGCAAAGCCTACCCCCTGGGTTCTCGAATACTGGATATTTTCACCCAATTGAAGCCGATCGTTTAGTAAGGTGAAGTTGGTATTAGCTCTTATCGTATACCGTTTAAATCCTGTATGTTTTACAATACCATCCTGGTTGAGATAACCACCGCTTACTGCGTAATTAGATTTTTCTGAGCCGCCGCTTACCGTAAGCTGGTAGTTCTGCATGGGCGCATTTTGAGTTATTGTTCTAAACCAATCGGTGCCCTGCTGGTTGGCTTTAGTGATCTGGTAAAAAGTACTTTGACTAGTGGTATACTTATATCGTGAGGGATCTACCATTGCAGCTGTGATCTTTTGACCATTAACAGCACCCGCCAATAAATACTCGGGCAATGTGGGCTGATTAGCATTGGTACCATAATAGTCGGTTTGGGTTGGATCTAATCCCGCGTTTCTGTAGCCGGTAAATAAATAGTCGGCAAATTGCTGTGGATTTAAATAGGTGGGGAACCTGTTACGGTTAGGATTTTGACTACCGTAATAAATATCCAGGTTAACCTGGGGTTTTCCTGATCTACCCTTTTTTGTAGTGATGATCACTACACCGTTATTCGCTCTTGATCCGTATATAGATGCCGCAGACGCATCTTTTAACACCTGCATACTTTCTATATCATTAGCGCTTAGCCAGCTTAGCTTGCCCTGGTAAGGCATTCCATCTATAATAAATAACGGATCATTATTGTTGATCGTACTAAAACCACGAATGCGGATTTGTGGTGTTGCCCCGGCGATCCGTCATTTACAATTTGCACACCAGCGGCCTTGCCCTGCAATGCTTCCAGTGGACTTGCCGCAGGCTGTGCTTTTAGCTCCTTCATATCCACAACAGCCACCGAACCTGTCAGATCTTTTTTGCGCTGTGTTCCATAACCAATCACTATTACTTCATTTAAACTGGATACAGAAGTTTCAAGCGATACATTGATCTCTGTTTGCGTGCCAACAATTACTTCCTGTTGCTGAAAACCTACTGCGCTCACTACCAATACGGCGCCATCGCCCACGGTAATTTTATAGTTTCCGTCGTTGTTAGTAACAACACCATTAGTAGTACCTTTTTCGGTAATCGATGTACCCGGTATGGGATCACCTTTGGTATCGGTCACCCTGCCGGTGACTTCTATCTGCCGCTTCTCTTCATCAATCGTAGAAACTATAGCGATGAGGTTTCTATTGAGTTTTTTATAGGCCAGGTTATTGCCTTCCAGTAGCTTACTCAGCACTTCGTTTAATGAAGCTTCTCTGGCTTTAAAATCCAGCTGGGCCTTAAGCCCGCTTAAATCATAATTGTAAATGAAGCGGTAACGCGTGCTTTTTTCTATGGCTGTAAGCACGGTTCTTACATCGGTATTTTTTAAGTTAATAGAAATACCCTGGCCCGAGGCATTGCCGGCCTGTACCTGAAAAGCAGTAAACAACACAATTGCAATAGCAAGCTTCATAACAAGCAAGGTTTTGAGCAGCGCCCCTGAAGGGAATAGAAAACCCCTCAGTACGTTTTTTTCATACTTTTGATTTTAGAGTTAAACAATAGGAATTCCTCCGGTAAAGTGGCATTCCGTTTATCTTACGACCGGTGGATGTTGCAGCATTCTCCGGTTTTTATTTGGCTATCGTTACAGTTTTATCTCTTACGGTAAATTTAAAGTTGGCTATTTGTTGCAAGGCTTTTAAGGCTTCTTCAATCGTTTCGTCTTCGAATGCTCCTCGTAACCGGTAATTGGCTACTTCGGCATTATTAAATTTTATTTGTACATCGAACCAGCGTTCCATTTTTATCGCCAGTTCTTTAAACGTGTCGCCATCAAATAATAACCTGTTGTGGATCCAGGCGGTTTCTACAATCGAGGAATCATTGCTTTCATTTACAGCAATTTTTGATACCAGGTACTGAGGCTCATTTTCGTTGGCTGTCAGCAAAGGATGGGGCGACGCTATCACTTTCCCGATCAACTTGTTAAATACCAGCTTTTCATTAGGGCTGAGTATTATTTTAGGTATGCATTCTTTCTGTTTAGTTACCTGTATAGAACCATGGATAAGGGTGGCTTCAATAGTAGGTTCTTCTTTATAAGATTTTACATTAAAAGCCGTACCCAATACCCTGATATCAATATCTGAAGTATGCACTATAAAAGGTCGGTCTTTGTTTTTGGCTACATCAAAAAAGCCTCACCGTCCAGGTACACTTCGCGCAGCGCACCATTAAACGCTTTATCGAAATTCAGCCGGGTATCCGCATTCAACCACACTTTTGTTCCATCCGGTAAGATGATCTTTGATTTTGTGCCCCGGGTAGTGACTATATCATTCTCTGCTGTAGCACTTTGTTTTTGCAACTGTTGCCGGTTGAACATTACCGCGGCTATTGCTGTAATACCGATGAAAATGGCGGCTGCAGCCCATTTCAGCCAAACCGGCCGAATTTTCTTTCCTGGCCTTTGTTGTTCAGCTATTGCAATAACTGGTATCTCTGCTTTATTCAATATATGCTCAAAGTGGCTGTTATCTGTAATATTGAAAAAGTCCTGCGCAGGCATATTATACCAATATAATTGAACCGACTCAATAATATAGTGATCCTCAGGATGCTTCCTGATCCATTCTTCCAGTTCTGTTAACTCACCAGGTGTTGCTTCGCCTGATAATTTACGGGATAATAGTATGGCCAGTTTTTCCTGCATATAGCTGCTCTATTATAATAGACAACCAAAAGAAGAGATGACCCTAAAAAGAATTTACTTTTTTGAAATCTTGCAGGAAAGTAATCAAAATATTTACCAACAGCGTCTCCAATACGCTTCACGGCTATAACCATTTGTGCATCTATCGTTTTTTCAGAAACGCCTAACACTTCGGCTGCCTCCCTGTATTTCAGGCCGTCTTCGCGAACCAGCTTGAAAATTATTTTGCATTTGGGAGGAAGCGCATCGACGGCCTTTTTAATTTTTGTAAAAATTTCAGATGAGATGAGTCGTTGATCGGGCCTGTCTTCTTCCATCAATTCAATATTGATAAAATCAAAAGCCTGCAGGTGCGTTTCCCGGCTTTTATGAGACAAGAAATTCAAGGAGGTGTTTTTGATTGCGGTATACAAGTAGGTAGTAATATTAGATACCTGTACCAGCTGCTCTTTATGTTTCCATATTTTGATGAACACTTCATCCATTATTTCTATAGCAGCTTCTTTGTTCTTGGTAATTGAAAAAGCAAATGCCGTTAAACGGGCAGCATAGGCATTAAACATCTCCCTGAAGGCATCTTCATTACCATCGGCAATCAAGTGCTTCCACTTCTCAGTAAAAACGTTATCGGGCAATATATCTTCGTGCATTGTGCAAGCAAGCGTCAAAACAAATATAAGTAATTCCCCTCTACAAGCAGAAACTATGCCGGGCACTCATTTGCGGGCAAAGTTCAAAAGGTCCGCAATACCAGGTTACTTTTTGATAAACTTATCACCCACCAGGTTTAGTTCAATACCGTACTCCAGGTAAGCTTTTAAACCATCCAGTACCGTGGTAAAGCCTCCGGTATTATTCATCACTGCGGCTATTAACTCGCTACCCGACAAGTCGAAGCCGTAATTTTTTATAACTACATAAGTAGTATCTTCTGTCAATGCATTGAACTCATAATCAACAGTAGTTAAGGGCGTCCCCCATTCCGTAGAGATCAATTGATTGGGAATAATTTTCCTGGTGGTTACATTACTGGTCACCTTATACATCTCCCATTCCCATGTTACCGTTGTACCTTCCTGCAGTGGACCACTCGATTTGGTAAACCAGAATTTGGTAGTGATTACCGGATCTATAAAGGCATTAAAAACAATTTCTACAGGTTTACGAATCAACATCTGGGTTTCAACAATCACATCATTTTTCATACTTCTTTATTAAAAAAATTGATCTTATTCAATTTATATCAGGAGATTGAACACAATATCTTTTAATTAACGCTGCAACCGCATTAATATTACTTTTGCGGCACTTAAAAAAATTAATATGTCAATCAATACAAAACTAGCAGAACGAAGTGGAGGAACCTGTGAGCTTTGCGCTACCTTAACCGCAACACAAGAGTATACGGTAAGTCCTAAAGATGATTCGGCAACCGACAACCAGGTAGCAGTTTGTGACACCTGCCTGACTGCTATTAAAAATGAGGATAAAAGCGAATACTGGAGATGCCTGGAAGGAAGCATCTGGAGTGCAGAACCTGCAGTGCAGGCTTTAAGCTACCGGTTATTGTATACTTGTAAGGAAAACGATTGGGCTAATGATGTGATACAATCGATCGAGTTAGAAGAGCCTGTTATTCAATGGGCGTTAAGTGCCTTTGAGGTGGCCGAAGTACATAAAGATGTATTTGGCAATACGCTTGAGAGCGGCGACACAGTTACACTTACCCAGGGGTTGAATGTAAAAGGCACCAGCTTTACTGCAGCTAAGGGTACCGTTGTGAAACGAATAAGGCTGGTACCGGACAATACCGAACAGATCGAAGGAAAAATAAATGACCAAACCATTGTTATTCTTACCAAATATGTAAAGAAAGGGTAGAACGATATATTATTAAAATAAACAGGCCACGGTTTAAACCGTGGCCTGTTTATTGGGGCGAGTTATTTTGCCCAGTTAAGTTTTTGCATTTTCACATCCCTGGAGTTACTGCCGATCATCACTTCAAACTCACCCGGCTCCCAATCGTGCTTTAGGTTGCTGTTATAGAATTTGAGATCTTCGGGTGTGATACTGAAGGTCACCGTTTTTGACTCCCCGCCTTCAACATCATTTTTTGAAATCCTTTCAGCTCCTTCATTGGCCTGGTTACGCTACCCACAACATCCCTTATATAAAGCTGCACTACCTCCTGTCCATCGAACTTGCCGGAGTTGGTTAATGTAACACTGGCCTTTAAAGTTTGGTTGCCCTTTAAAGAAGTGCTGCTTAACTTAACATCACTGTAGGTAAAAGAACTATAACTCAAACCATACCCAAAAGGATATAAAGGATCATTACTTACATCAATATAATTACTCCTGAACTTCTGGAACCATTTACCTTCAGCCAATGGACGGCCGGTATTTTTGTGTGCATAATAAATAGGGATCTGTCCCACGTTCTGAGGAAAGCTCATAGTTAATTTACCCGAAGGATTTACGTCTCCGAATAACACATCCGCAATAGCAGTACCAGCCTCACTTCCGCCAAACCAAACATTCAGGATGGCCGGTACATTTTTTTCTTCCCAGCTTAAGGTTAGCGGTCTACCAGCAAACAGTACTAATACTACGGGCTTGCCTGTGGCCAGTAATTTTTTCAGGAGCTTTTGCTGCGTTTCAGGGATATCAATATCTGATCGGCTGCTGGCCTCACCACTAAACTCCGCAGATTCGCCCATGGCGGCAACGATCACATCTGATTTTGCGGCTATCTCCAATGCCTCTTTGGCCAGCTCCTCTTCACTGCGTTTATCGCGTTTTAAGTCCTTGCCAAACATAGTTGCTCTTTCTTCTAATACGGCATCTGCAGTAAGATTACTTCCTTTTGCATACAGGACTTCAGCACTATTGCCTAATACCTGTTTTAATCCCGCTAAAACGGATATCGACTTATCTTGTTTGGTAGCCACGCTCCAGGTACCAGCCATATTATTGGCAGCATCGGCCAGTGGACCAATTAAAGCAATCTTTCCTGCTTTTTTAAAGGCAGTACATTATTTTGATTTTTCAAAAGCACGAAGCTTTCAGCAGCGATCTGCCGGGCTACTTTCCGGTTAGCATCTGTAAAAATTTCATTTTTCGCGCGGGTTGCATCGCAGTATTTATAAGGATCTTTAAATAAGCCCAGTTTATATTTTGCTTCCAACATACGGCGGCAAGCCAGGTCAATTTCTGCTGCCGTCACCTTCTTTTCTGCTAAAGATTTTTTGAGTGTCTTTAAGAAACCTTCCCCTACCATATCCATGTCCACGCCGGCTTTCAAAGCAAGCGCCGATACAGCTTGCAGATCCCCCATGCCATGATCTACCATTTCATTGATGCCGGTATAGTCCGTTACGACAAACCCCTTAAAACCCCATTGCTTGCGCAATACATCGGTCAGCAACCATTTATTACCTGTTGCAGGAATACCGTCAATTTCATTAAAAGAAGCCATAACACTTACTACCCCCGCATCCACAGCCGCTTTATAAGGAGGGAAATATTCATTATACATCCGGATACGGCTCATGTCCACCGTATTATAATCCCTGCCCGCCTCGCCGGCGCCGTATAAGGCATAATGTTTTACACAGGCCAGTATATTGCTATTGGACTTTAAATCTCCCTGGTATCCTTTTACCATAGCCTTCGCTATCTGCGATCCCAGAAAAGGATCTTCTCCATTGCCCTCTGAAACCCTTCCCCAACGCGGATCGCGTGAGATGTCTACCATCGGGCTAAAGGTCCAACCAATACCATCGGCACTGGCCTCGATGGCCGCAATACGGGCCGATTGTTCTACCGCTTTCATATCCCAGGTACAGGATAAACCCAGCGGAATGGGGAATGTGGTTTCATAGCCGTGAATCACATCCATACCAAACAGCATGGGAATTTTCATGCGGCTTTCCTCTACCGCTACTTTTTGAATGGCTTTGATCTTTTCTACGCCCTTAATATTAAAGAGCCCGCCAACCAATCCCTTTTTCACATTTACACCGATATCAGAATTGGTAGCTGTACCCGTAGTAAATTCACCGGCACTGGGTAAATTCAATTGACCAATTTTCTCATCGAGTGTCATCTTGCTCATCAGGCTGTTGATGTAACTGCTCATAGCTGCATCACCAACCTGGGCGCCAGCTATGCCCACCAAAACGAAAAGAAAAACAACTGACAATAACGCATTCTTTATCATATAGCAAATTTTAATTTTTATATTTCAGGCTGATGTATATACAACAGCAGCAATCCCTATTCGAGGCGTCCTCGCCTCGAATCATTATGTAGTCGGCTCCTGGCGACATATACTAAGCAAAAAAACTATTTTCATGCGTCCCTTTCCTTATTCTTTTGTCGCCCGCCTGATATAAGTCGGGTAGGCCTCCTCGCAACAAACTTCAAAATAAATAATCTATTTCCATAATACCTTTCCCGTTTACATAATTAGAAGCGCTACTGTATATATAATCACCTGGCTCTTTCACCCAACCTGTCCTGACCGGATTTTCATGTATATAATTTAGTTTAACTCTAAGAAACTGTTCCGATGTAATTTCTTCCGGATGGTTATCATTAGTCCATATTTTATAATCCTTGTTTTGATTGGTTCCTTTCGCATAATACTTAAACATATGCAAGAGCCAGTCTCTTCTGCTTTCTCCCATTTTATGGATGGCTTCGATAAAACGCTTTGTGCTGTAAGATTTAAAATCCCGGATGGTGTCGCTTAATTTCCCTGTTAAAGATTGCCAGATGACGTGTGCATGATTGCTCATTACCACAAATGCTCCCACCCTTAAACTCTTTTCTTTTTGACAATAGATCATATTTTTAACGAAAATATTCCTGTACAATTCCCGCGTAAAAAGATCGACCCACCCCTCCACCGTAAAAGTCATAAAATACAAGCCGCTCTGATCTCTTATTTTATAGCCATCTGCAAATTCGTAAGTCATAGTTTATGTTTTTCATATCGCCATGAGGCGATAACTTAAGGGTTTGAGGCGAGGACGCCTCAAACAGAAATCCCTCCTGCTATTTCAACTATTCGAGGCGCCCTCGAATCATTATGTTGTCCCCTGCCTGATATAAGTCACGCAGGCCTCCGGGCGAGAATAAGTTAATCCACCTTAATCACTTTACTTCTTTCACTCACCCCGTTTTCATTAACAGACTGTATACAATAATAATAGGACTTCTGAGAATCCATCGCCTTCATCCAGTATTCGTTATTACTATGTACCATAATACTGGTATATAATTTATCCGGATGTGTGCCGTAAAAATATTATAGGCAAATGCATTATCTACCGGGTTCCATTTTATGAAGGCACTACGTTTATCCTTCTCTGTCCTAAGCACTACAAAATCCTTTACAGCTACAGGCTTGGCTCCGTTTCCGTTTCCAAATATCCTAAATCCACTTAACGCAAATTTGCCCGTTGGCATGTGTATATTTTCCAGCTTGATATAACGCGCCTGTACTGACTTATCCAGCTGTACATATTCATGTGGAATGTCCGTCTTATTAGCGCGTTTGTCAACCAGGGTGTTCCATTTTTTCCGTTCACCGAATAATATAGTTTATACTGATGATACTGATCAGTAAACTTACCCAACCGATCGTCTGCTACATCCTGGTCTGCATAGTTGATTTGTATTGCGTTGACGGTGGAGGTATTGCCGAGGTCTGTTTGAAACCATTCTCCCTTACGATCTGTTTTAGCGCTCCAGTAGGTTTTCATCAATTCATCCACTGCATTATTAGGAACATAGCCGCCTAAGGTTGAGGATGCCTGCACCGGCTTATTGTAATTAAGCAACATCCAGCCCGTAAAATAAGGTGAAAGTCCATTTGCTCCATAGCCATCTTTTACAATTCCCGAGGGAATATAATGCGGATAGTCTCCGAAAGTTGTATTGCACCACATATTTCCATCGCTATCAAAACCGGTTGGCCATATACCCAGGCGACGTTCAAAGGTGTTCTTTACAGAAAGTACCGTAGTGGATACATGCCAGAAGCGGTTAAAGTTGTCTTCAAAAGTAGCTCCATGACCTGCTCCACGTACAAAGCCTCCTAACTTGATACTTAACGGATCAGACTGTGCTTCGAAAGGGCCGAGCGGACCGGACCCTATCAGTAAGCCATCAGCATAACCGCTGAATTCAGTACCAGGTGCTCCGTATTGCAGGTAATATTTCCCTTTATATTTTGTCATGTGGCTGCCTTCAATAAACGGATCTAAAAAGGTATTATCCATGTGCTCGCCAAAACGTTGCCAGCCAAAACGCCAGGGCTCCAGCAGGTACATTTCTTTTCTTGTCCCCTGCGGTTCCATTGTCTTCCTGTTCAACTCTACACCATACATGGGAAACTTATTGCTGCTACCATTATACATATACAATCGCTTGTCATCGTCCGTAAAAAATGAAGGATCCCAACCGCCGATGTCAAAAGAATCTACCAGGGGTTTCCATTCGTTAGCTTTGGGATTGGTGCTCATCCATATAGTAAAATTACGAGAATACGTAGATCCGAAAACCAGCATGGTATCTCCGATAATGCCTACTGCTGGTGCGCATAGCTCATCATAAATACCTGCGTTCCAGGGGCGCAAAAATTTCTTAGATATAAATTTCCAGTTCAACATATCGTTGCTCCACCAATAACCCCACTGATTAGTGCTGAACAAATAATAATCGCCCTTGTAATTAACGATCACGGGATCGGCTGTTGCCCGGTGCCTTCCCCAGGTACTAAAGTTGGGAATGGGAGTGTAGCCGTAATCAATGTTGATGGGATTACAATAAGTATTGGCTTTATTTGCATTCCCCTTCTGCGCATTAAGTGTTAAGCACAAAAAAGATGATAGTAGCAACACCGTTAAATGGAGCGTCGCAAATTTGCTGCTGTTTATTCTTAAAGCGGGTATCATAAAAACTATTTTGTTAGCCAGGGGCTTTTAAAGTTCAGCTTCAATAAACCGTTTTTTACATCAGGATCCTTCATAAACAGGTTCCAAAGCAAACCGGTCCGATAATTTTCTATCATTAAAATAGTGATGCCCTGGTTAATGGCCAGGTAAGAACCGGCATACCAGTTATGTGTTTGATTAAAGCTGTCGGTAAACCCATATTCCCCGAAAATCCTATCGCCTAATGATTCATAAAAATAACGCAACGCTGCCAGGGACTCTTTGGGTGTATAAGGCATGCTGGCCAGGGCAGCCGAACAACAAATAGTTCCATTATCATTTAGCGGAGACTGCTCATGGTATCTCTTTTTATAATCACAGGCAGAGAGACCCCAGCTTTCTTTGCCATACCCTTTGAAACCGCCAGGGTTATTTACACAGTACCGGTAATTGATCTTTACGTGCGCCAGGTTCTGTTTACCATAATCAGCGAAACCATCTTTTAAACCGCGTGGGTCTAACCCTGCAAAACCAAAGTGGGCAAAGAACAATGGACCACCAAAATCGGGTCCCAAAGGTAGTTTCACATCATAAAAAACCTGACCATTTTTCATATCGCCGTTTCGGGCCCAACCCTTATCATATACATTTTTAGAGATGGCATATTGGGGAGAAGCTGCGGCTAATATATAGGTGATCAGCGCTTCGTTATACCCTTCGATCTTCAGGTTCATTTTCCATCGATGTTCGGGGCTCCAATGCCAATATAAAACATCGCGCCCTCTCGTAAACCATTCCCAGTTCACCTGCTCCCACAACCGGGTAATTGCCTCGCGTATTCTTTTTCCTCTCCATCTCTCTTCGTAAAATACTGTCTCGCCGTTAGAAGTCCCTGGAACAGGAATGAAGTCTCTACTATGTCCGCTCCATTATCTTTTTTACTAAAAGCAATTGTTTTGCCTGTGCTTCCATCTATCCAGTGAGCAAAAGCACCATGGTATCGATCTGCTTGGGACAAAAAAGCAAGGATCTTACTTATGCGGGCAACCGCCTCCACTCTTGTTATCCATTTCCGTTCCACTGCTACTATAATGGCCATTACTCCAAAGCCCGAACCACCGGTGGTAACTACATTCTGATATACATCGCGGTTGCGCTCGCGCGCCATACCTGAGTGAGGCTCTGCAAACTCCCAGAAATAGCGGAACGTGCGTTGCTGCACCAGTTCCAGCAAAGCATCATCGCTTAACCGCTCTACCCGGCTTTTTTGTATTGTATTTTTACCGGTGGTACTCACTTGTAAAACCCAGTTTTTTTAAACCATTTTTCACTTCAGGACAACTCATAAAAAGATTCCACAACAAGCCTGTTCTGTAATTCTCTATCATCACAACAATCGGGCCCTGATCTATTGCCAGGTGTGATGTTGCATACCAGTTTTGCGTTTGGTTAAAGGCATCCGTAAAGCCATATTGACTCCATATCTTATCTCCGAGGTCCACATAGAAATGTCTCAGTGCCTTCATCGATTGCGCAGGCGAATAAGGAAATGCAGAAAGTGCGGCTGTAGGCGTTATGGTTCCATGATCGTTGGTTGGAGAATGCGCGTCGTATCCATTGTAAGTATCGCTGGCAGTGAGTCCCCAGCAGTTCTCCCCGTAACCTTTGAAAGCTTTGGGATTATCTACGCAATAGCTGTAATTGATCAATGTATGGTTTTGATTCTGCTCCCAGTAGTCTGCATAACGGTCTTTTAAACCTTTGGGAGAAAGTCCCAGAAAAGAGTAATGAGAGAAGAATAAAGGTCCGCCATAATCAAAACCCAGCGGTAAAGTGTAATTATAAAACTTTCGCTTATTAATAAAGAAATCGCTTTGTGCCCAGCCCCTGTGATAGATGGAAGCCGGAACCTGGTACTTTTCATTAGGGGTAGAGGCAGCCAACACATACATGATGAGGCATTCGTTAAATCCACGCACCGGGAAATCCATTGCCCAGCCATTATTAGGGCTCCAGTGCCAGTATAATACATTTTGCCCCCGTTGGTAAACCAGTTCCATTCTATGTCATTCCATAACCAGTTAATGCGGTTACGTAAATCGCGTTCAACATTATTGTTGCCATTAAAATATTGCCTGGCCGTTAAAAGGCCCTGGAACAAAAAAGAGGATTCAACAAGGTCGGCGCCATCGTCCTTCCTGCTAAAAGGAATGGTTTTACCCGTTGCCCCATCCAGCCAGTGAGGGAATACCCCGTGGTAGGCATCCGCTTTGGAAAGAAACTTTACCATTTTTAGCATAAACCGGGCTGCGGTATCCCGTTCAATCCATCCCCTGTTAACGCCTACGATCAGAGCCATAATACCAAAACCCGTTCCGCCTGTAGTAGTTACTTCGGGACCGTAGTTAAAAGAGATATTACTACGCTCACGGGCCAACCCGCTAACCGGGTGCGCAAAATCCCAGAAATAACGCAGGGTTTGCTTCTGCACCAGGTCTACCAGGGCCGAATCGGAAATGTTTTTATCGACCTTAACGGTGTAGGGTATTGCCGCCGGTTTTGTAGCAACTGTTTTTTGTGCAATTGCCAACGACGAAAATAGCAGGAAAAAAATCCCTGGATAAGGATCAATTTTGTTTTCATGAGAACTTTTTTAATTGAACAAAGCAATGCGAAAGCTATGTATATAATACCCGATAATTTCTTCAGAAGAACATAGCAACAACCGGATACAAATATGGTAAAAAACAGGCTATTTCTTATTAAATATAATCGCTTTCTAAAAAAGATAGCTGCAGTTTTTTGCAGCTATCTTGAAAACAAATCTGGTCTATTATTGTCCTTTTGTTATACGCATAGCGTTGAGGTAATAAAAACCACTACTGTTATTATTGTTTTCACCTGACGTAACAGTAATTACCACTTCACCCGCTGCAGTAGGAGTTATATTTTCGGCACAGACAACCTGGGTTTTATTATTAGATGTGTTTACTCTTACAACAGATTCATTAGCACCTGTTGTTGTAAATTTAGTTTCCCTATTATCGCTTGATGCAGACCTGGAGCCGAAATAGCAGAAATTGTATTTCAAATCTTTATTAAGACCCGTTATTTTCACCTTACTTTGAGCAACTATGATACCGTTGAATGCGCCTTTGGAGTTACCAAAAAATGATGTAGAAGAAACCGCATTGGACATATTAAAATCTGTTGTTGTTCCTGTTTCTCCTGCAGTGTTTTCTGCATTAAATCTTTCTGTGATAGTCAGACCAATGCCCGTATAATTATTCGTATTGTTCTTTAATGCCACTGAGGTTCCGGCATTAAAACTGGTAACGCCATTCCAGCCTGTTGGCGCAGCTGCTAATCCAAAATTAACAAAGATCGACCCGGTGAAATTACCATCACCCTGGAAAGCAACCATCTCGGTAACACCATCTGGTTTCTGATGCGCCAGGTGTGCCGCATTCTGACAAATAGATTTCTCAAAATCGGACAACTCTATTGGCTTATAGGCATTACCCACTACATTCTTTCCAAAAATAGATTCATACCAGGTGCATGCAGCCACATACCTTCCCATAGGAATGGTAAGATGATAGCCATCTCGACAAAAATTATCGCCAACTACACTGGTTCGGGCATTTTGTATGGCGGTTCCTGCAGGGACGATCATACTGGCTCCTATCAACGTCTTAGCCCTGCTATACGCATCTACGATAGCGCTATACATTGTAGCCTGGCTTTTGTTATAATTAGCAAATCCGTCGTGAGTGGAGTTCTGCGCATAAGCCCATGTTTGATGCAAAATATACTTTGTATTAGCGTTATTGCTATGTGCTTTCACATAATTGTAAAGCGTTGGCAATGACGCCTCGAAAGTATTGTACTGACCGCTGTTCTGACTTACCTGCTGAAAGCTTATATAATCCCATTTCTCATCAGCCAAAGCAGTGACAATGGATGCTTTTGTATAATTTCTACGTACACCGGCGGTGTCCACCTTTCTATATTCATATATAGAGGCATTGCTGTTGGCATTTTTTACATGCAGTTCCAGTGAGGCTCCTCCTATATATAAGTTACCAATGATAATTTTTTTACCATCGGCCTTAGCAAGATTATAGAGATGGGCCTCGATAGCATCTTCAGAAAAGCTATTGCCTACCGCAAGTACTTTAATAACATCAGTGCCGGTTTGGCCTGTATACTCTGCCTCAGGAACACTTTCAGGCAAATTATTCGGATTACCGTTTTTGGTGCAGGCAACAAACAGCAGCATCAGGGCTACCATGCCTGTACATAAACGAAGTATATTTTTCTTAAAATTCATAATCTTCTTTTTGACTTATTATTTACTAATACCCCGGATTTTGTTTTAAAACCTGTTTGCTCAGATCAATCTGCGTTTGCGGAATAGGCAGCAAAACATCTCTACTGGCAAGGAAATTAGTTTTACCAGCTGCATGTAATGCCTGTTGCGAAATTCCCCAGCGTACAATATCAAAAAAGCGCTCATGCTCCATTGCCAATTCAATTCTTCTTTCTTTCCAAACCGCTTCACGCATCAACCCCTGGTCGGTAATTACCAAATCCGGTAGTACAGTTGCTGCTGCCCCTCTTCTTGCACGCGCTCTCACCGAATTAACCGCAGTAAGGGCTGCGCCTGTATTGCCCAATTCATTCTGAGCTTCAGCGTACATCAATACAACATCGGCATAACGGAGTATACGAATATTCATCCACCAGCAACCACGACTAATAGAATTTCTGAGCGTAGGATTTCCCAGTACCTTATGATTATACTTCGGATTGGGCACCTGGCTTGGATACAGTGGCATCACTTCTCCAAACATGGAGGTATTTTGTTGGGTAGCAGTACTTGAATAAAGTATGGTTCTTGCTTTACGCGGATCTCCGGCCTCATATTGAGCTTCCAAAATATCGCTGGGCACATTCCATCCCCATCCATTGTTCCAGATGCCAGATCCACGAACTCCTTGCAAACTTGAGTACTGCGTACCCTGGGCCTCTCTTACGGTTGCATCTGCTGTAGCTTGCACTTCAAAAACAGATTCTTTGCTGTTTTCTCCCTGCTCGCTAAATATATCGCTGTAAAGAACAGAGAGATCATATATACCTGAACTCATAACAGCCTGGGCAGCAGCTGAGGCCTGTGCCCATTTCTTTTGCGTAAGATAAACTTTGGCTAGCATACCATAGGCAGCGCCTTTTGTAACCCGCCCAGCAAATTTAGATTTATCCCATTCTAAGGGCAGGTACTCAATAGCATAATTCAACTCATTCTCTATAAAAGCATAAATCTGTGCCGGTGTGCTTTGAGGTACTACCGGTTGGGTAGAAACATCGGCATAAATAGTATCTATAATAGGTACATTACCAAAAAGACGCACCAGCATAAAGTAGGCGTACCCCCTTATAAACCGCACTTCTGCTTTGGTCTGCAGCTTTACATCTTCTCCTGCCGTTATATTTTTCAAGGTGTCAATATTAGCAATTGCACTATTACATTTATTGATCAACCCGTAGTAGCCAGTCCAAAGAGAATTACAACGCCCATTAGTTGGCAACACCGGGAAGTTTTCCATCTGTGCAACGTCAGCACCGCCATCTGCTGGCGTGCTACCTTTATCTGCGTCGTCGCTCCTGATGCTGGTTGCATTCAAAAATCCATCTACATGTACATGATAACTTCTTAAATCGTTGTAAGCGCCAAATACATATTGATCATAAGGGCCCGAACCACCCGGATAAGGATAGTTATCAGCGGTGTAAGCCCCTGTCTTTCGGTTGTAAGAAATTTCTTACAACTCATGAGCGAAGTGATAAATACAAGTACAATTAGTATTTTATAATTAAATATCTTCATAGTCTTTTTATTAAAAAGTAAGATTAATACCTAAAGTGTAGGTGGAAGGAATCGGATAAACGCCGTTGTCAGCACCACCACCGGTAATGCTTCCTATCTGTGCTTCAGGAGTGTACCCTGTCGCCTTCGTCCATGTAACTACGTTTTGGCCGCTAACATAGATGCGTGCATTTTTGATGGAAGCTTTCTGTAATAGTGTCGAATTAAAGGAATAGCCCAATTGAACGGTACGTAGGCGGAAATAGTCTCCCGGCTCCAGGAAATAGCTACTGAACAGGTAATTATTTCCCCTGGTAGCATCCAGTATTGGTTCGATATTAGATGTGCCGGGACCGGTCCATGCATTCAGCCTGTTTACCTCATAATTTAATGTTGCGAAGTTGGATGTTCTACGCTGCGCATAAATTTTGTTGCCTGCAACGCCTTGTCCGTCTACCAACAGATCAAAGCCCTTATAGCCAACATTAAAGCTAAAGGCAAAACTGTAAGGTGGAAATGGTGTTCCCAGGTAGGTTCTATCCGCTGTAGTGACCGTATCATTGCCATTAATATCTGCATACCTGATATCACCCGGAAGAGCATTAGCAAAATAAGGACTATTCTGTATATGGGTAGGTGTTTGATAAATACCTTCCTGCCGATATCCATAAAAGTATCCTATCGATTTGCCGGTTTCGGTAAGATTGGCTCCACCGTTACCTATGATCTGGAAATTAATTTTGTCTCCTATAGAATTTACAATGTTTTTATTATAACTAAAGTTGCCGCTTACGCCATAACTAAACCCACTTTCGAAACGATCGCTCCAGCCAGCAGTGACTTCAACACCCTTGTTGGTAATTTTACCCAGGTTCTTAAACAATCTTCTTTGATCATTGGGAATTTCAAGGCTGGTTAAAATACCATCTGTAGTTCTGTCATAAAAATTAACCTCCATGTTGAACCGGTTATCAAACGCTTTCAGATCTAACCCTAAATCTATACCTCGCACCATTTCCCAACGCACATCAGGACTTAATAAATAGGCTGCCTGTATAGCAGTATATACATTATCTCCAAAAACAGCTGTGCTTGCATTACTAATACCTGGCTGGTATAAATTATCGGGAACGCCCTGCGAGTTTCCTAGCTTACCCCAAGCTCCCCGCAATTTCAGGAAATTGATTTTTTCCACAGATTTGAGAAAATCCTCCTCGCTTAACACCCATCCTAAACCAACACTTCCTGCCGTAGCCCACCTGTTAGAAGCTGCAAATTTTGAACTACCATCACGGCGCACTGTTGCATTCAGCAGGTATTTATTTTTAAAAGAATAACTTGCCCTGGCAAAAGCACCCACCAACGAATTCTTACCACCACTGCCTCCATACGTTCCAGGGTTAGCTACATTGATAATATTGATATACCAAAAATCCGGACTATTAGGGACATTGATGGTAGTATCTCTACGGTTTCCACTTAATTGCGTGTTATCGGTATAAACCGATGTAAATCCACCTACAGCACTAAACCTATGTCCTCCCCCTAAATTTTTGTCCCAGCTTAAAGTGTGATCTTGCTGAAAGCGCCTGTACTCATTCTGGCTTTGCGAAACACTGGTGAAAACCCTGTCGTCGTAAGCAGTATCAGATGGGCCATTTTCACCGAGGTTGATAAACCTGTAAGGTAATGGGCTATACGAACGGGCATTATTGAAGCCCATGTCACCATACACGATAGACTTCCAGGTGAAATCTTTCAAAAATTTGATCTCCGCAAAAAGACTTCCAACAAATCTATACCCCCGATTTAAAGAGGTACCATCACCCCTGTCAATAGCGGCTATTGGATTTCCGACCTGTGCCTTTTGAAACGAAGGCATGGCGTAGTAAAGGCCTGGACCTGCTTGTATAGGCACAATGGGCGCCGCCCATTGCGCATTGGTTACCGATGCTTCTGTAGGGTCTGCCTTCCAGTATGTTCCTGTAATCTCCCCACCTACTTTGATGTTTTTATTAACACGCAGTTCCTCTTTCAACCGGGCATTAAATCTTTCATAAGCTCCGTTTTTAACCACGCCTTCCTGCTTGGCGTAGCCAACATTTAAATAGGTAGTAGCTTTTTCACCATTGTTCGAAATACTTAAACTGTGATTGGTGAATATGGCATTTCTAAAAATTTCGTCCTGCCAATCTGTATTAGCGGTATACTTACTATAGTCAAATGGTTGAGCTCCCAAATTCGCAAGCTGTGCATTATATAGTTTTTTAAATCCTTCCGCATCAGTAACACCAATTTTATTTTGTACTTTATTAATCCCTACCGAACTAACCAGGTTAATCCTTGTTTGCCCGCGTGCTGCTACCTTAGTAGTAACTGCAATAACACCATTAGCGCCGGCGAGACCATAAATGGCTATGGAAGATGGGTCGCGTAAAACATCAATGCTCTCAATATCGCCAGGGTTTAAATAATCAATGTTATCCTGTATAATTCCATCTACCACGTAAATAGGATTGCTGTTATTGGTACTATTGACGCCTCTTATTCTCACAACCGGAGCAGCGCCAGGTGAACCAGAATTAGAAATAGTTAAACCGGCTACTTTACCTTGTAAAGAGCTGATCGGATTAGTATTAGGCATTCGCGCTATTTCCTCTCCACTTACAGAGGCAATAGCACCCGTTAAATCTCTTTTTCTTTGCGTTCCGTACCCTACCACTACCACCTGGTCTAATATAGCCTGTGATGCCAGTAAAACAATATCGACAGAAGTCGAACCATTCAGGCTACGTTCTACGGTTTCATAACCCACCCTGGAAAAAACCAGTATGCTATTGGCATCGGGAACGCTAATACTGAACTGTCCTTCGTTATTTGTAACAGTACCTATATCGGTATTCTTTACCTGTACCGAAACCCCTGAGAGCGGAGCACCGGAGCTATCGGTAACCTGGCCCGTTACTGTTACATCTTTCTTAGCCAAAGGGTCTTCCTTAATCACTACCAGGTTATTTTCCATTTTATGATAGGTCATATTGGTATGGAATAATAAAACAGGAAGTATTTCATCTATAGATGCATCTTTTACATTAACCGACGCCCGGGTTTTCAAATCCCTTAGATTGTTGTTGTACAAAAACCGGTAAGAAGACTGGCTTTCCAATGTGCGGAAAATTTCAGCAATCTCGGTTTTTTTAATTTTTAGCGAGATGCGGTGCTGACTAAAACCTGTTGCATTCAGGTTAAAAGTAAACAGCAATAACATCAGCATCAATTTCATGGCAAGTACAACTTTAGTTTTGTGCAGATAAGCAACATCTTTTTGCAAGCATTTCATTTCGATTGTTGATTTTTTGATTATTGCCCGTCGATCATTTCATTTGTGACAGGCATTACGATTAACTATTTTTATAATTACTATTGCACGGCTTTAATGCAGGTGCAGCCTATGGAGCAGAATAAATAAATACCTCATTATTTTCTATTTTATACAAAAAGGGATTGGCGAGTTGAAGCGCCTTCATTGCCTGATCGATGGTTTCCTTTTCGAAAGAACCATTAAAGCTTAAACGCTGTACTGCCACATCACCGAAATTGACTTTAATGTTGAACCAGTGCTGCAGTTTATAAGCCAGTGTTATAAAATCATCTCCCCTGAACTCAAGCCTATTGTAGATCCACGAGGTTTCGATACGCTTAGGTTCTGCCTGCGAGCTATCCATAAATTCTATCTTAACAGGAGCCAACTCTTTCGGGGAAGCGGACTGGTCACCCAACGCTTGCGCATCTACAGGCAGTATTATTTTCTGGTGGGGATACAACAAAATCGGTTGACTTGTTTGTCCATCCTGCTCCCGCGTAATGCTAACCAGCCCTCTGTATAAGGAGGTTGTTACCGAGTGATCTTCATGGTAAGCTTTTACATTGAACGCGGTTCCCAGTACCCTGATCAATACATGCCCGGCATGTACCACAAAGGGCTTCGATTTATCTTCAGTAACATCAAAAAAAGCTTCGCCCTCCAACATTACCTCACGCGTGGCAGCACTAAACCCGGGAAGGTAACTTAACCTCGATCCTGCATTTAACCATACTTTAGTACCATCCGTCAGCACCAATGGCTTTCGCTCTCCATCCCTGGTAACGCCGGCAATTTGTGGTTCTTTTTTTTAGTTCCTGTATTATAAAAGACTGTGGCTGCTGTCGCTATCAATGCAACTATGGAGGCAGCCACCAGCCAATATTTTATTTTTTTATGGGACGGATTACTGTTTCTGGGCCTGCCAGAGCTTCCATTTTCTCAGCCTTATCCAATAAGCTTAAAGCTTGTAACTCGTAATTATAAGGATCTGGTAAATTCGGAGCACTTGCGTTCTTAAATACCTGGCTGATCAAGTCATACTGTTGTTGTAGGCCTGGATCATCATTCAGCAATTGCTGAAGCTGTTGCATTTCTTCGTCAGTCGCTTCGTTAAAAACGCAGCGCGACATTAATTTCCATATCTCTTCGTTAATCCTCATTATAGCAAACAGACAACCGTTATACCATAAAGGACAGTAGAATGAAAATCATCTACTATAAAAAATAGCATTTTTTTATTTTTTTCTGAAAAAGAGAAAAAGGCTGTTTAGGCGAAACACCCAGCGACTCACAGATGCGTTTTACAGCAGTGGCCATTTGTACATCGATGGTATTGACAGAAATATTGAGAATTTCGGCCACTTCCTTATAACGAAGTCCATCCTCCCGAACCAGCTTGAAAATCATTTTACAACGTGGAGGCAGGTTTTCGATGGCTTCATTGATCTTGTCAAGCATCTCCCTGGTAATCATTAACCGGAGGGGATCATTTTGAATAGTAGCTACTTCAGGAGTCAACTCATCAAAGTCCTCGGTTAGCCATTGGTTGGCTTTTAGTGCCAGTTTATTTAGTGATTGATTTTTAACGGCTACATATAGATATACCGGCAGGTTTTGGATCGCATCTATTTTTTCGCGCTGCATCCAAAGCTTCAGCAAAACATCTTCTACCACTTCGTGGGCAAGATCAGCCACCTTTACTATCGAAAAAGAAAAGCTATACAATCGCTTAAACAGGATGCTATATAGCCGTGTAAAGGCAGCCGTATCTCCTTTTTGTATTTGATGCTGAAGCTGGCGAAGTTCGTCTCCAATAAGGTCATCGTTATGGATACTATCGGATCTCAAGTTCTGCAAAAGTATTGGATTAAATTAATTTCTTAAAACTCAAAAGCATTTCTTTTACAAAGCGGGTCCATTAAATCCCAGTTTTCTCATTCCCGATTTTACTTCCGGTGCGCTCATAAACAAATTCCATAGCAGGCCCGATCTATAATTTTCAATCATTACGATAATAGGTCCCTGGTCAATAGCCAGATATGTGTCCGCAAACCAGGCTCCATTATTCTTTACGACATCCAAAGAGAAAGCATCTACAAAGCCATAATCCTTAAACAGCTTATCTCCTAAAACATAATAAAAGAATTTCAGTGCTGCCATCGACTCATTAGGCGTATAAGGCATAGAAGAAATAGCAGCAGTAGGCGCTATAAACCCCTGATCATTAGTGGGTGAAGAAGCAGTATAACCATCTTTGATATTACTCGCTGTTAATCCCCATACCGAATCGCTATAACCATAATAACTTTTTGGATTTGCCTTACAATATTCGTAATTGATGAGTGTATGATTTTTTGTTTGTGTTTGATAATTAGCATAAGCATCACTCAACCCGTTAGGATTAATACCCATAAAAGAGTAATGTGCCAGGAACAACGGACCACCCATATTTTCACCTAATGGCAGCACGTAGTTATAGTAAGTATTGCCATTTTTGAAGGCTCCGCTCCTGGCCCAGCCATTGTCATAAACATCCTTTGTAATAGTATGTGTGGTGGAGGATGCCGCCAGCACATAGGTAATGAGGCACTCATTCCATCCCTGCACTTTAAGGTTTATGGTCCAGGCCGCCGAAGGACTCCAATGCCAATAGAGAACATTTTGACTGTTTTGCCGGAACCAATCCCATTCTACGGCATTCCATAAGCCATTGATATCGTTTCGCAGGTTCGTCTCTAAAGCATCTGCACCGGTAAAGTACTGGCGAGCCGTTATTAACCCCATCAGCAGCAGTGAGGTCTCCACCAGATCGGCGCCGTTATCATTAGCACTGAAAGGGATCACCGCTCCCGAAGCCCCGTTCATCCAATGCGGAAAGGCGCCATGAAAACGCTGCGCCTTGTCTTTCAAAAATGTAACAATATTTTGTATGCGCGCAAGCCCCTCTGTCCTATTAACAAACCCTCGTTCCATTCCAGCCAGTAAAGCCATTACACCAAAACCAGTGCCGCCACTGGTGACAATATCAGGCGAATGTTTACTACCCTCCCTGATCATACCACTTGTTGGATGCGCAAAATCCCAGAAATATTTCAATGTTTGCTGCTGCACTTTATCTAAAAGCTGCTCATTGGTAAGTGTGGGAAATTTTCGGGAAGAGTCGAGATGTGTAACAAAACTATTATTAACTGCGGTTTGTAAATTACCGCCGGATGCAGATTGAAGGTTCTTGGATACAGTTAGAGTATACTGCGTCAGATAAGCAAGTGAAGCCATACTTTGAACAAGAATTGCGGAATCTCCATTCGTAACTGTCGCTAATACAGGAATGACATTACCAGTGTTACCCTTCAATGTTACAGAAGTGATTACTGTAGCAGGTTTGAGCGGCTGAGAAAAGGTGAGCTTTATCAGCGGGCTTACTGATGCGTTCCATAAAGTTGCACTTAATAAAGTATTGTTCAACGTTGCCGCATACAAAGATGGATTTTTTACCATATCAACAGGTTGGGTCATTGCCCCTCTTTCGATCCACAAGAAAGTAGTAGTATACAGGAAAATAAAATAACCAACTTGCAGTACTCCATCGACTTAAAAAACTCTATGACAAAATTGTCTTTATAGCTACCAGCTTTTATACAATTTTAAAGGAGCTACTGATTATATCAGCAACTCCTTTGACGCTATTTACAATGACCTGGCTCGTTGTTTAACCATTTGCGTGTCTGTTACAAAACACACAAGTCCATTTCCCGCAAAGCATCAAATACCAAACAATTAAATTGAATTGAATATTTATTGCTTGCTCTTGACACTAGTATCCAGGGTTTTGTGTAAGCACTCCATTACTTTGATTAATAGCAAGCAAAGGAATCGGAAACAATTCGTTTTTGCCGGCTTGAAATCCCAGGGAAGCCAATGCTGTTGCAGCCTGACCGGTTCTTACCAAATCCACAAAACGGTCACCCTCCATTGCCAATTCTACTCTTCTTTCCTTCCAAATTGCCGTTCTTAAAGTCGGCTGTGTAGTGGCTGTTGTATTTCCCAAATTGGCTCTTTTTCTTACTTTATTTAATTGAGTTTCAGCAACAGCAGAATTACCTAATTCATTTGCTGCTTCAGCATTGATTAATAATATTTCTGCAAAACGCAAAATTCTGATGTTTTGTACAGAACCATATCCACAGGTATTATTATTAACCGATTTAGGAACATATATTTTTTGATTCCACATATCTCCGGCCAAAGGATCTCCTTTTTGAATTAAATCGCCTTCAAGCGTGGTCTCTCCTTGCCTTAAAATTGTGAGCTCTTTGCGAATATCTCCTGCTTCAAAAGCACTTTCTAAACTTGTAGTAGGAACAAAGAACCCCCAACCAAAAAGGTTTCTTACACCTTGCACTTCGGCATATTGAGAACCGCCAAAACCGGGCTTACAATCGCAATTTACTTCAAAAACCGATTCGGTTCCAAACTCCCCGGCAACTCTAAAAAGATGATTGAAGTCCGGATCTAAACTATAACCCAATGCTATTACCTGATTTGAAACATCATAGGCTTTTTGCCAGTTTTTTTGATATAAATATACTTTTGATAAAAGCCCCAGTGCACCGCCTTTCGTTACTCTTCCCAAATCGGCTGCTGAATATGTTTGAGGCAAAACATCTGCCGCTTCCGTAAGATCTTTTGCAATGAATGCGTACACTTCTTCTACTGTATTTCTGGGTATATTATAGTTCTCCTGAAGCCCATCGAAGATAGGTACGCCACCATAAATTCTTACCAGGTTAAAGTAAAAGTAGGCTCTCAACATTTTGCTCTCCGCAACAAGGCGATTCTTTAATGTTGCATCCATATTGATGTTTGGAACATTGGTTATAACCTGATTCGTACGGCCTATAGCCTGCCATTGCCCGTTCCAATAACCGTTCACACCATCATCACTTTCAGTAAAAGTAAAATTATTGTAGGCATTTATAAATGAGGCGTCTCCAGGGTTAGAGCCTTTCTCTACATCATCTGCCGGAACACCAAACAGGTATTGATACGGGAAGGCCGAATTATCCCAGCTTCTTAAAAAAGTATAAATGGCGCTTACAGCTTTGAGCGCATCGTCTTGCGTTTGAAAGAATTCCGGAGCCTCTGTTTGCCCTTCCAAAGGAATATCTAAAAAGTCGCCCTTACAACCGGATATTAGCAATGTAAACGCAGCTGATATGATTAATATTTTTTCATGTCAAAATGATTTCTAGTGTTTTAAAATATTACGTTTACGCCCAAAGTATAAGTCGCAGAAAGCGGATAGATATTATTATCTACGCCCATTTGCACCCTGTCACTATTTAAGATTTCCGGAGAAAATCCGTTGTATTTAAATGTTGTTAGAGGATTTTGTGCGCCTAGGTAAAATCTTATTTTTTGTATGCCCAGGGATTGTAAAGTGCGCTGCGGAAGCGTATATCCCATTACTACATTTCTGATTCTAAAATAGCTACCATCCTCTACATAAAAGCTGTTTGGTACAATGATCGCCTGATTGTTGGTAATCATAGCATTGGTATTTGACGTTCCCGCTCCATGCCAACGTTTATTGTACATATCCAAATCCCAGCTTTCATTTCCGAAGCGCTGCTCCCTATTATAGTTGTAAATTTCGTTGCCCTGAACACCTTGAAAATCTATACCAAAATCTAAACTGTAATAGGCTAGATTAAAACCAAAACCATAAGTGAATTTAGGAACGGGGCTGCCTAAGAAAGTTTTGTCCCGGTTGTCTATCAAACCATTGTCATCTAAATCGGCAAATTTGAAACCACCCACTGTTTTACCATTTTGGGTAGGTGCTGCATCTACTTCTGCCTGGTTTTGGAAAATACCAGCAACTTTATAGCCGTAATAAGAGCCAACAGGTTGTCCTAACTGCAATCTTACAATAGTATTACCAAAAAGGAAAGGACCGGGTTCATTAAATGAGCCCCCGTAAACTTCGGTAATTTTGTTGTTTAAAGTGGTAATGTTTGCGTAAACACCAAATTTCAAGGCATTGCCCAATCTGCCATCATAGTTTACCGCGCCTTCAAAACCTTTGTTTCTAAAAGAATACGCATTGGTAATAAAACTTGATGCGTTGCTGGCCCCTGAAACTACAGGCTGATTAATTCTATACACTACATCATTTGATAATTTGTTGAACAATGTTGCTTCTATTTTAAGCTTGTTGCGTAAGAACCCTATTTCTAAACCAAAATCAGTACCTTCTGTAGTTTCCCAGCCAATAGTGGGATCTATTACCTCGGTGATGGTTTCAGCAGGAAAACCTACACCGCCAAAATATGCGCCATCGTTGAATACTGTAGTTGCAAGGGTATAAGCCCGGGTAACATTAGGATTACCCAATCTACCCCAACTTCCTCTAAGTTTTAAGAAGCTGAAAAGATCCTGGTCTTTCATAAAGCTCTCTTTGGAGATTACCCAACCCGCACTAACTGCTGGAAATATTCTGTATCTGTCATCAGAAGAAAAACCTGTAGCACCGTCTCTTCTTACCGAAGCATTGATAAGATATTTACCTGCATAATCGTAGTTAATTCTTCCAAACTGAGATTCGATCCTGTTTTTGTACGGGTCTAATTTGTCAGGATATCGAACATGGTCGCTTTCAATTTGATCCACACCTTTTGCTATATCAAGCGAAGACTCATCGCCGGTGAAATCTACATCCCAGGCCTTTCTCCAAATTCCGTTGTAATGGCTTTGAGATCGGGAATAACCTGCAAGAACTTCAAAATTATGTTCGGTAAAACTTTTTTCCAGCTAAGCGTATTATCCCAAACGTAGTTTTTATAGTCTTCGTCCCAATCTTCCAAAGTAGCCCGGTTAGGCGTAGGCAGATAAGAACTTATGGCAGTGTAATTATAACGGCTTACATTTCTATTGTCTATCGAATAGCTGATTTTGAAAGTAAAGTCTTTTAGGAATTTTACTTCACCCCAAATATTTTCTAAAAATCTGTTTTCGTCGTTTTTGGAACGAAATAAATCCAGAGTAGCTCTTGGGTTTGCTAAAGAAACCAAAGAAAAGAATGTATAATCGTTTGTTGTAGGATTAAATGGAGCATAAACCGGAGGTGCACTGTACGCCGTGAGCAATGGATTGTTGGCATTGTTGGTATTAATTTTACTCCAGGTAAAATTGTTCCCAATTGTAATACTGTTAGAAATTTTGTACGACAAATTGGCTCTAGCAGTAAACTTTCTAAAATTGTTGCCGGAGTTTACACCTTTGCCGGCATTGAGCGTTCCGCCATCATCTAAATAACCTACGCTTAAAAAATAACCCAATGGTTTCCATTTTCCCTGTACAGAAAAATCCGTAGCGTGAATGATCCCCGATTTAAAAACTTCGTCAAACCAATTGGTATTAGCTGTCGTATCAACTCTTGAAAGATAAACAGGATTTGCAACCTTTTCGTTGTTCAATTTTTCGTTATACAACTCTATATATTGGTCTGCATTAACCATCTCGGGAATATTGGTTACTTTTTTTACACACCTACATAAGAATTAAGATTGAAGACAGGCTTTCCTCTTCCCGCTTTGGTTTTTATAATTACGGCTCCGTTCGATGCCTGCGCACCAAAAATCGCCAAACTTGACGCATCTTTCAAAATACTCATCGATTCAATATCCTGAGGATTTAAGAAAGATATATCATCGGTAATCATTCCATCTACAATAAAAACTGTTTTGCCTGTAATTGAACTAATACCTCTAATGTCAACCCTGGGCGAGCCGCCTGGCGCACCAGAGTTTAGAATCTGCACACCCGAAACTTTACCCTGAACAGAGCTTATCGGATTAGGGTTGGGACGATCCTGCAAGTCTTTTGAAGAGATAACGCCAATACTTCCGGTTACATTTTCCTTTTTCTGCGTACCATAACCAATCACCACTACCTGCTCCAGGTTTTCTGCCGAAGCTGTTAAGACTACGGCTATTTCCTCCCTGCCATTTACCGCTTCTTCCTTTTCTGTGTATCCTACAGATGAAAAAACAAGAACAGCATTGGCATTAGGCACATTAATAGTAAAATTTCCAGAGGAGTCAGTCGCGGTACCTGCGGAAGAACCTTTCACCTGTACAGATACATTGGGTAGTGCCGAACCGGCATCGCTCATTACATTACCCTTAACGGTAATAGTTTGAGCAAAACCTACGCTGCCACAAAAGATTGCTAAAAAAAACAGAAACAACCCGGCCCAATTATGGGTACGGATGCGCAGAGGTGATTCCCTCCTGAATTGCAAGCCTTTCATTTAAGATCGTTTAATTAATAAAGAATACAGTTTTCACGAATACGGTTATAGCAAAGCAACAAGACAACAACCGTTAGTTAACACAAAGTTAATGTGTTTTAAATACATTATTAAAAAATACGTTAAAATATTTTTAATAATTTGATAAGCGGTCGACGGATAGTGTAGAAAAATTTTTACCGTTTTTACCTCTATTGAGCTAAAAACGATTTTGCAAAACTTCGTTCCACAAAATACAGCGCCAGCCAGCACAACATGCTCAAAGCCGCTACAGTACCGCATTGTAGGGCTGGTCAACGAATAGTGCCGCAAAAAAACAGCAAATTGTACAAAAGAAAAATCCCGGAAGTATGATCCCTAATTGGAAGCCTTTAATGTATTCGTTTTTCGGATAAGTGGTAGAAACCCAAAAATATACGTCAATAAAACTACAATAAAAAATATTTTCAGTAACCCAGATAGCTATCTTTGTAAAGTTAGGCTCGATTTTTGATAATGAAATTTTTGAACGGTGGCTCTAGGACAATCTCTACAACAAAAACTCTTACAAAAGCTTTCTCCCCAGCAAATTCAATTAATGAAATTACTGCAGGTGCCTACGGCTAACCTGGAAGAGCGTATTAAAGAAGAGCTCGAAGCAAACCCCGCCCTTGAAGTAGACGAGGAGGCGCATAAAGATGAAGACCCCTATGCCGATGAGTTCAGTGATAATGCTGAGGAGTCCGACAATTATGAAGAACAGGACGGAAGCGTTGATGATTATGAGAACATAGATGTTACCGAGTACCTGCACGATGACGACGGCGAAATTGCAGAATATAAAACCCGGGAAGACAATTACGCAGACGATGAAGACAACCGACAGCTACCTGTTAAAAATGAAGCGAGTTTTTATGATTTGATGGTGAGCCAACTGGGCTTACTTTCCTTAAGTGATCAGCAAAAGAGAATCGCTGAACACATCATAGGCAGTATAGACGAAGACGGATATCTGAGAAGAGATACCCCGCGTTGGTAGATGACCTGGCCTTCAGACAAAACATTGAGACTTCTGTAGAAGAAGTGGATGATATTATTTCGAAAATTCAGCAATTTGACCCACCAGGAGTGGGTGCAAGAGATTTACCTGAATGCCTTTTACTACAATTGAGAAGGCAGAAAGCCGAAGGAAAAGATGTAGACATTGCCATTGTAGCTATCGAAAAATACTTTGACGAGTTTACCAAGAAGCATTATGAAAAGATTCAGCGTGGCCTTGGCCTGGAAGATGGCGAATTAAAAGAAGTAATGCAGCAAATCATCCGGTTAAATCCCAAACCCGGAGGTAATATCGGATCGGTAAATAAGGCGGAGAGTTATGTAGTACCTGACTTCTTCATTCTTAACAACAACAGCAAACTGGAGTTAACGCTCAATAGCCGTAACGCGCCCGAATTGCGCATCAGCGAAGGCTACCGGGATATGATGAAGGAGTACAGTCGTGGTACTAAAAAAGATAGACAGCAAAAAGAGGCAGTTCTTTTTATAAAACAAAAAATAGATGCAGCCAAGTGGTTTATAGACGCTATTAAACAGCGGCAGCATACTTTGCTCGACACCATGGGCGCTATCATGAGTCACCAGGAAGAGTTTTTCCTTACAGGCGATGAGACCTCGCTCCGGCCAATGATATTGAAAGATATTGCGGAGAAAACCCACCTGGATATTTCTACAGTAAGTCGCGTGGCCAACAGTAAATTTGTGCAAACCGAGTTTGGTACTTACCGGCTAAAATTCTTTTTCAGCGAATCACTCAGCACCGATAGTGGTGAAGAGGTTTCTACACGTGAGGTAAAAAAGATCCTGAGCGATATGATTGAATCTGAGAGTAAAAGACACCCTTTAAGCGATGAGAAACTAACAGAACTATTGCAGGAAAAAGGTTATAATATTGCCCGCAGAACCGTAGCGAAATATCGCGAACAATTAAATATACCGGTTGCCAGATTGAGGAAGGAATTAGTATAGGGAACCGCGCCCGGTTTAAAATTCAAGGTTTAAGGTTAACGATTGGAATTGTTACAATTGAACGCCAGAACTTTAAACCTTAAACATTCTGCATTAATCTTACTTTTGCCGCCGTTATTACAATCGTAAACCTGCCTGTCGGCAGAGACAGGTTGCAAATCATAATTGAAGTATGTCTGTTATAGTAGTAGGCTCCATGGCCTTTGATGACATTGAAACGCCTTTTGGCAAGTCGAATAAAATAATTGGTGGAGCGGGTACCTATATCGCTTACGCCGCGGCCAATTTTGTACAGCCGATACAACAGGTATCGGTGGTGGGATATGATTTCCCTGAAGAAGAACTCGAAGACTTACGCCGTCGTGGTGTTGAAACGGAGGCTGTTGAAATAGTGCCGGACAGGAAATCGTTTTTTGGGCAGGTAAGTATCACCTGGACATGAATACCCGTGACACTTTGGTTACAGAATTAAATGTATTGGGTGATTTTAAACCGGTAATTCCTGAAAGTTACCAGGGTGCAGACTTTTTAATGCTGGGCAACCTGGCCCCCGCTGTTCAGTTGAGCGTTATTAACCAGCTTACTCAAAGACCGAAACTGATTGTGCTGGATACCATGAACTTCTGGATGGACATAGCACTGCCAGAATTAGAAGAAGTGATCAGCAAGATAGATGTGCTGTTGGTAAACGATAGCGAAGCCCGGCAGTTAACGGCAGAGTTTTCCCTGGTAAAAGCAGCTAAAAAATCCTTACAATGGGACCTAAATACCTGATCATTAAAAAAGGGGAGCATGGCGCTTTATTGTTCCACGAAAACCAGGTGTTTGTAGCACCGGCCCTGCCATTAGAGGAGGTATTTGACCCTACCGGTGCGGGTGATACTTTTGCAGGTGGATTTATCGGATACCTGGCAAAAACAGGCGATATTTCTTTCGAAAATATGAAAACAGCTATTATCGTAGGAAGCGCTTTAGCCAGCTTTTGTGTAGAAAAATTTGGAACTACACGCCTCAAGGAAATTACCAAAGAAGATATTAACCAGAGAGTTCAGCAGTTTAGAGAATTAACCAACTACCAGGCTGAATTGTCTTAGGCTGAAAATCAATTATATTAATTAAGCGGGCTCCAAAGGTCCGCTTTTTAATTGTCGGTATACCTATTTAAAAGATCGGTGAACAGCGATGCCCCGTACAACTTTTGCTCAATATTTGACCTCTTATTTGAAACAAACTTTAAAAATGACAAATATTCAGAAATCGCCATCCCTGTTGTTTTGTATTATTATGGATGCTATTGGTTACCTGTCTTTCGCCATTCCCGGAGTTGGAGAATTTTCAGATGTAGTCTGGGCTCCCATCTCGGCCATCATTTTTGCTAAAACCTTCGGTGGTGCGAAAGGCGTATTTGGTGGTATTTTCAACTTTGTTGAAGAGATTATGCCCGGCATGGACATTATCCCATCCTTTACCATTATGTGGTTCCTGGCCCAGAAGTCAGGAGCAGGTAAAAGATCACAAATCATTCCTGTAAAGGCAAAATAAAGGGTCGTTGATTAGGTTCAACCAGCTCCAGGCAGCAGCAATGTATGCGGGAGTTTGTGGTTTCCTTTACTTTTTAATTCGCCAAATGAACGTTAAAGAAACCCGTTCGGGTAAAAATATTTTGTTGATTTCAGTCATCAATCTATTTTTGCAACCCAATGACAATAAAGAAACATACAAAGATTAAGAAACATCCGTAACGGAAGGTTGTAGTTTTTGTGTGCAGAACATAAATTTTTTAACAGGCCTTCCGTAAATACGGAAGGCTTTTTTTATATCTAAAACCAAAAAATAAAAAATGAAAGTTGCAGTAGTGGGCGCCACCGGCCTTGTGGGCACCAAAATGTTGCAGGTATTGGCTGAAAGAAACTTTCCGGTTACGGAACTGGTTCCGGTAGCATCTGAAAGAAGTGTGGGTAAAGAAGTTGAGTTCAAGGGGAAAAAATATAAAGTGGTGAGCATGACAGACGGCATTGCAGCAAAACCAGCTGTGGCTTTATTTTCGGCTGGAGGAAGCACGTCAACCGAATGGGCTCCTCAGTTTGCAGCGGCAGGCATAACCGTGGTAGATAATTCATCTGCCTGGAGAATGGATCCGTCAAAACCATTGATCGTTCCTGAGATCAACGCAGATATACTGACGACTAACGATAAAATTATAGCAAATCCTAACTGCTCCACCATACAAATGGTAGTAGCGCTTCAGCCTTTGCATAAAGTATATAAAATTAAACGTGTTGTTGTATCAACTTACCAGAGCGTAACAGGTACTGGCGTTAAAGCAGTAGATCAGTTAATGGGTGAAAGAAACAATGCCAGTGAATACCCGATGGCTTACAAATACCCTATCGATTTAAATGTTATTCCGCAGATTGATGTGTTCACAGATAATGGTTACACCAAAGAAGAAATGAAAATGGTGAACGAGACTAAAAAAATTATGCGTGATGACAATATTAAAGTAACTGCAACTACCGTTCGTATACCGGTTATGGGCGGTCATAGCGAAAGCGTAAATATTGAATTCGAAAATGAATTTGAACTGACAGAAGTAAGAAACCTGCTGGAATCGGCTCCAGGCGTTGTGGTAGTTGATGACCTGGCTAACCAGCAATATCCTATGCCAATGGACGCGCACGAAAAAGATGAGGTTTTTGTAGGTCGCATCCGTCGCGATGAAACACAACCTAAAACATTAAATATGTGGATCGTAAGCGACAACCTGCGTAAAGGTGCTGCTACTAATGCTGTTCAGGTAGCCGAATACCTGGTGGCTAATAACCTGATATAATCTCTAATTAATCATATAAAAGCCAGTGGTTTAAAACAGACTGCTGGCTTTTGTTTTAAAGTAATATCAGAACACTTGTATTCTCCCGTTTTAACTTTTGAAAGCTAGAGCATCCCCAAAAATTAAGTAAATTGCAGATATGGATAACATCTTAAATGAACCTGAAGCAGCCTATCGCAAAGCCATTTACACCGCAGCTGAATACCTGGCTATGGAAAAGGAGTCCGATACCAAACACGAATTTTTCCAGGGAGAAATTTTTGCTATGGCCGGGGCTGGAGGAAAACACAATGTGATTTCCAAAAATGTATTAGGTGAATTATACATATCATTAAAAGGTAAACGCTGTCAACCCTACGGAAGTGATCTTCGCATACATATTCCGCAAAATACCTTGTATACCTACCCGGATATCTCTATTTTTTGCGGTGACTTTATTTCGTCGCAGGAAGATGATGATACGATGATCTTACCTGTTGTGTTGATAGAAATTCTTTCTCCATCTACAAAAAATTATGACCGTGGTGGAAAATTTAAATTGTATCGCGATATTCCTTCACTAAAAGAATATATTTTGATTGATTCAGAATCAGTAAATATAGAAGTATTCGGCATCAACACAGGCGGACATTGGGAATTGGAAGAATATAAAAAGCTCGCCGATCATTTAATCCTCCCATCTGTTGATGTAACTATTCCGGTTCACGACGTATACAATGGAACACATCTTACTGACTAAAAGTTTTCGATGATCTCTTCGGCATGCTGCTTGCTTTTAGGTTTCAGCAAGATCTTTTTGATGATTCCTTTTTCATCAATTAAAAACGTGGTTCTGTATACACCCATGTATTTATGACCAAACATTTGCTTCTCGCCCCAAACACCATACTTCTCCAGTATTTTATGATTGGTATCTGCAATTAACGGAAACGGAAGGGCATTGCGTTGTTCAAACCGCTTGTGTTTGGCTTCATCATCCGGGCTAACACCTATCACTGCAATTCCCTGCTGTTGCAACAATGTAAAATTATCCCTGAGGTTGCAGGCCTGTATAGTACAGGTGGGTGTAAGATCCTGCGGGTAAAAATACAACGCCACTTTTTGCCCTTTGTACTGTGATAAAGAAATCTTGTTTCCGTCCTGGTCTTTTCCTGTAAATGCCGGAGCTTTTTGCCCCTCTTTTAAATGTGTAGCCATGAAGCGATTATCGATTTTTTAATTCCTGAAGATGCTATTTCTTCTTTGTTGTAGTGCCTGTTTTAGCCGAACTGCTTTTTGTAGTAGTTTTCTTGTCACTTGTTTTAGAAGAAATGGCCGTCTTTTTTGTTGTTGCTGTTTTGGTTGTGCTCTCTTTTTTCGCCGTACTGCTTTTTTTGGTCGTTGAGGATGTTTTTGCAGTGGACTTTGCCGGAGCTTTTACTAATGTTTTTGAGGATGCTTTAGAAGAAGACTTTGATGTTGCTTTTCTATCTGCTTTTTTGCAGCTGCAGTTTTAGCGCTTGCCTTGTTCGTTGTTTTTGTAATTGCCGGTGTCTTTTTGATAACCGGGGCCCGCTCTTTTTCTTCTAAAAGATTAGTAGTAGCAGGCTTTGTAGCTACGGGAGGATTAACGCCTCTCACAAACTGCCAGCTCCTGCGCGTTGTATTTCCGGCGATATCAGTTATTATAACGGCTAGTTCGTGCTGGCCTGTAGCTATTTTTCCATCCGAAAAATTATAGATCCAGTTCCGCCCTTTATCATTGGTAAATCGAAGCCAGCTCCCATCCACTTCCACCCTAAGATCGGCAATGCCATAGTTATCCGTCGGTGTGAAAGTGATCCGGGTTGCTTTATTTAAGTTTACCACTTCACCACTGCCTAATGCATTAACAGAAGGTGGCGCATTATCGATAAACGCCTCAAAAACTCCAAAATCTCGAAACTGGGCAGTTAGCCATTCTCCATTCCATACAGCTTTTCGTACTGTTGTATTCTTACCTACTCTTTTGATAACGATCTTATTGCGGTTTTCGGGACTAATATATTTATCCGGCTTAATCCGCACTTCAAAATTACTGTGAACAGGTATATAGGTCTCGCCCAATTTATGTCTTGCTGAAACACTATTCAATGCAGCTGACGGAGAACTGGAGTAGCCTGTATTCATTTTATCATAAATGGCATTCAATGGCATATTTACTTCAAATGAAGCCTTGCTCAACCGGTTGGGCCTTGCTGCCTGCCACTCGTAAGATCTGACTGCCGGCGCCATTGCACCATTATTCCTGATATTGAAATTGATATCCGATTGGTTTCCATTGGCATCAGCCACCTCTATTCTCACGCTATGCAATAGCGTATCGTTAAGATGTATCAGGTTATTCAGTCCCAGATCATAGTATACTCCGCTTAAATCACCTGGTAATTTAGAAGTGTGCTGCATCCAGCTACCACCTGTGCTGATCATTTTATAATCTACATGACAGTTCATATACCTGCTATCCGGGTAATCGATGCTATCAATATAAAAGCTGCTTTTTTCAACCCCATCCACAAAAAGTCTCGCACTGTAAATTCCATCCTGATTTCCGGTACCATTCCTGGTATCGTAAGCCTGTATAGAGAAACTCAGCTTATCAAGACTGGTAGTAATGACACCACCAGGCACCGTGTAATTACCGCCAGCTTTTGATAACTTGTACTGAACCGGGGTCTGGTCGTAAACGGAATTATTCCGGTCGTACATAGCTAGTTTAATTACGGTGGGAGGAATATTATCGGCAATCGGAGTTCCAAACAAAGTTGGATTCAGCCGCCGGTCAGACCTGGTATCAATAACCTCCCAATGCACATGTGGGCCTTGGGAGCCGCCCGTGGTACCGCTGAAAGAAATAAAATCACCTTTTTTACAGGAAAAGCCCCGGCGGAATGGTTAAAGCAGTTTTCCAGGACTCTGTCTCATATTGATGTTCGGTTACATAACGCTCCAGATCATCTCTAAAATCATTCAGATGCCCATATAAAGTAGAAGTGCCATTGGGGTGATTTATAATGATCCATCTCCCCCAGCTTAGCGGCTCAATACCTACAAAAGAAATATACCCATCGGCCGCCGCATATACATTTTGATTGACCACGCTATTAGTACGCACATCAAGGCCCATGTGCCAGTGATTCGACCTTAATTCTCCCATATTAGCCACGATATCTGGCTTAAGGTTGGTCACCCACCTAAAATAGCCTTGCGGATATACAGGTTTTTATATAATTGGCCAAAAGAAACAAATCCTGTCAATAATAATATAAAAGGCAATAAAATTTTCTTCGACATGGGTCAAAAATAGGGAATTGAAAATTGACAGGCGGTTAGGTCCGTTAATCCCCCAGGTCACCTTTATTAGTGATTTTCATGCGTTTCCGAATAAAATACATTTGTATAAACTAAAGTTAAATATTTTAAAAAGTTAAAACATGAAAAATGCTAGAAGTCTAACAGCGCTGGAAACAAAAATACAAATGGTATATCGGCCTGTTTTTTACGCTTTCTTTTTACTGTTACTTATCATTTCCTGCAAAAAAGGTGATACGGGACCTGCCGGACCACAAGGACCACAGGGCGCTGCCGGCGCACAAGGTATTCAGGGGCCCAGCGGAAGCCAGATTTTAAGCGGGTCGGGCGCTCCTGCTGCCAGCCTTGGCGTTAATGGAGATTTTTATTTGGATATTAATAGCTCTAGATTATACGGACCCAAAACAGCTGCAAGCTGGGGTACACCTTTAAGCCTTACAGGTGCTACCGGTGCGACAGGTGCCACGGGGATACAAGGTGCTACCGGTGCTACCGGGGTACAGGGAAATACTGGAGCCATTGGTGCTACTGGTGCTGCGGGTGTTGCTGGAGCCATCGGAGCTACCGGTGCAGGTGCCGCTGGCACGCCAGGATCAAAAATATTGAGCGGCACTGGTGCACCTGATGCTGCATTAGGTGCAGAGGGAGATTACTTCTTAGACAAAACAACCTATTTGTTATACGGTCCTAAAACCGGAGGTGCCTGGGGGTACCGGTAAACTTACAAGGCCCAATGGGGCCACAAGGTCCTACAGGAGCAACAGGACCAACAGGTGCAACAGGCGCTACAAATGTTATTTATTCTGCCTGGATGACCAGCCCGTATGAGTCCAGAGATACTACAGTAGATGGCACCTGCTATAGAGTAAGGCATCTTGATGCACCATTGCTTACTGCTACAATTTTAAATGCAGGCACCATAATTACCTATTTTAGAATTGGAAGTATTGGACCATACCAAATGCCCTATATTTCAGATGCCGGAGGTGCTACCAATTCGGTTAATTGCTTTTATAAACCAGGAAAGATATTTGTTTACAGGCACACTTTTAATTCATGCAGGTTTACAAGTGCAGTTCCTGAAGATTTTCCCGGACAACCGGTTATGATAAACCTCCCGCAATCTTTAGAATATCGATATGTTATTATTCCCGGAGGCATTGCCGCTGCCGCGGCCAGGCAGGGTGTTGATTTAAAAAATTATGAAGCAGCCAGGCAGTATTTTAAAATACTCAATTAGTAAAAAATACAATAAAAACACATCAAGAGGCCCGGTTGAACGTTCAACCGGGCCTCTCTATTAGCCATCTGTATCAATTATAACGAATAGATACTCTGGTTGAGAAACACGCGAAACTTCCCACCCCCTTTTGATATAAATAGATCATTATCTCTTACCCATAGAAATACAGCATCAACAACTCTGGAAAAACTGCTGATGTTCATTTTAAAAATGCAATTAAGATACAAACTGATCTTCTATTTTTGCTTTACCGTTTTTAAATTGCTGCACGATGCTTAAACCATAAAATGATTTCCAAACGTATTCTATACTTCAGGTTAAAAATGCTGTTTACCCTTTGTGGGATCTGGATACTATTTGGCATTCTCTTCCTGTTCAACATTCTGGAAATTGAAAAGCAGTTATTAAGCAATCACTCCCTGTTTATATTCTGCCTGTCTTTTGCTGTTATGGGAACTGCGGTCTCGGCTACGTTGATCTTTTACCTGCGTAATGCATTTCGAAAACATGCCCTGTGGCTGGCCTTCCTGTTTAAACTCGCCCTGGCATTGGGCCTGTTTATCATTGTAGCTTTCTTCATGTTGCTGGCTTATTTTGTTTTTAGCTACAATGGAACGATCACCCGGTTTTCAGAACGCTTTTTTGAAGATATATTATATACAAGGGGATTTTTGGTTTTCATGCTGGACATGGGGCTACTCACTCTACTGTCGCTGGTATGGCTTGAAATTACTGATAAATACGGACCAGGTGGTTTCTGGAGTATGATGCGTGGCGAGTATCATCAACCTAAAATAGAAAACCGAATTTTTATTTTCCTCGACATTAACGATGCCACTTCCATTGCTGAACAAATCGGGCATGAACGGTATTTCTTACTATTGAGAGATTTCTTTTCGGATATCACCCAACCGGTATTAGCTAATGGCGGCGAAATTTATCAGTACGTAGGTGACGAAGTTGTGTTATCGTGGAAAGAATCGCCGGAAAATAAAATTTATGCATTACGATTTATCCGCCAGGCTTTTTATATATTAAAAAGAAGAGAGAAATTTTATAGAGATAAATATGGGGCGGTTCCTACATTCAAGGCGGGTGTGCACTGTGGATCCGTAACCGCTGGTTTTGTTGGTATTATAAAAAAGGACCTGATTTATAGCGGCGACACATTAAACACCACGGCCCGCCTGCGGGGAAAATGCCATGAATTTGGGCAACCTTTCATCGTTTCGGGCGGATTTATGAACAATTTTCATCAACCCTTCTCTTACATCATTACGGAAATCGGGACCATCGAACTAAAAGGCCGTTTGGAAAAAGAAAAACTATACGCATTAAATTTTGACTGATCGACCCCGATAATACCCACAGCAAACAAAAATCCAAACGGGAGCTCACATTTGATGATAAAATAATAAAAAACCAGCCCCCTTTTCCCTTCAAACCCGTACTTTTGCGCAATTTGTTTTTTTAGGTAAAAAGGAAAATAAAAAAATGCCCAAGGATACTTCTATAAAATCAGTTTTGATTATCGGCTCCGGCCCCATTATTATCGGACAAGCTTGTGAATTTGACTACTCTGGTACGCAAGCCGCCCGAAGTTTACGCGAAGAAGGTATTAAAGTAATACTGATCAACAGTAACCCCGCCACTATCATGACAGACCCTATGATGGCGGATAAGGTGTACCTGTTGCCCCTTACAGTAGAAAGCATTGAGCAGATACTGCAGGAGAATGACATTGATGCGGTGTTGCCTACTATGGGCGGACAAACCGCTTTGAACCTGGCTAAAGAAGCTGAGGAACTGGGCATTTGGCAGCACCACAATGTACGGCTTATTGGTGTAGACATTAAAGCGATCGACAAAGCGGAAGACCGCGAAAAGTTCCGCCAGTGGATGATTCAACTGGGCGTACCCGTGGCCACTGCCAAAACAGCCAACTCCTTCCTTGAAGGAAAGGAATTTGCACAGGAAATCGGATTTCCGCTGGTAATTCGCCCCTCCTTTACCCTTGGTGGTACCGGTGGTGGATTTGTTCATGATAAAGATGAATTGGATGAAGCCCTCAACCGAGGCTTACAGGCATCCCCCATTCACGAGGTTTTGGTAGAAAAGGCTATTTTGGGTTGGAAAGAGTTTGAGTTGGAACTTTTACGCGATAATGCCGACAACGTATGTATTATATGTACAGTGGAAAACTTTGACCCAATGGGCGTACATACCGGCGACTCCATTACCGTAGCTCCGGCTATGACCCTGAGCGACACCGGCATGCAATTGATGCGAAATACCGCTATTAAAATGATGCGCGACCTGGGGAATTTTGCAGGAGGCTGCAACGTTCAGTTCTCTATGAGCCCAACTACTGAAGAAATCATTGCTATCGAGATCAACCCCCGGGTAAGCCGTTCTTCGGCCCTGGCTTCAAAAGCAACAGGATATCCTATTGCAAAAATTGCTGCGAAACTAGCTATCGGTTATAATTTGGATGAATTGGAAAACCAGATCACCAAAACTACATCAGCTTATTTTGAGCCGGCGCTGGATTATGTGATCGTAAAAATTCCACGCTGGAACTTTGATAAATTTAAAGGAGCCGACGATACCCTTGGCTTACAGATGAAGAGTGTGGGTGAGGTAATGGCTATTGGCCGCAGCTTTAACGAAGCGGTACAGAAAGCCTGCCAGAGCCTGGAGAATAATGCGATCGGGTTGGGCTATTATGGTAAAAGCCTGATGCATGGCGAGGAGTTACTGGAATACATCAAAACTCCGAAATGGGACAGGATCTTCCGAATCAAGGATGCTCTGATGGCTGGTGTATCAGTAGGTACCATATCGAAAGCCACTAATGGTATCGATCGTTGGTTCCTTTCTGAGATACAGAAACTTTGCGTAATAGAGAAAAAATTAACTGAGCTGGGCCTGGAAGATCTGACAACTGAGATCATCCGCGAAGCGAAAGTAAACGGCTTTAGCGATGCACAGATAGCGGCTTTGGTAGGTGCTGAAGAAGACGAGGTATATGCTAAACGTAAAACTTTAGGCATTAACCGCGTTTATAAAATGGTAGACACCTGCAGCGCAGAATTTGAAGCAAAAACGCCTTATTTCTACAGTACGTTTGACAGTCCGAGCATTTCTTTTGGAGGCGACGGACTAACACATAATGAATCAAAAATCACCGAAAAGCAAAAAATCATTGTTTTAGGTAGTGGCCCTAACCGCATCGGCCAGGGTATTGAATTTGATTACTGCTGCGTGCATGGACTTCTGGCGATTAAAGAAGCAGGATACGAAGCCATTATGATGAACTGTAACCCCGAAACGGTAAGTACAGACTTCGACATGGCGGACAAATTATACTTCGAGCCGGTATACTGGGAGCATGTACGTGAGCTGATCGAATACGAAAAACCTGCAGGTGTAATTGTTCAGCTGGGTGGACAAACAGCCTTAAAGCTGGCTGAGAAGATCAAGAACCTGGGCGTGGAGATCATCGGTACTTCTTTTGATAATATGGATATTGCCGAAGATCGTGGTCGTTTTAGCGATATGCTGAAAGACTTAAAGATCCCTTACCCTGACTACGGAACAGCCTGGACGGTGGATGAAGCCGTGGAAGTAGCCAACCGCGTGGGATATCCGGTACTCGTTCGCCCTTCCTATGTATTAGGTGGTCAGCGCATGCGTATTGTAATTAATGATGAAGAAGTGGAAAAAGCAGTAATCAGCCTGCTGAAACATATTCCTGGTAATAAGATCCTGATCGATCATTTCCTGGATCGTTGCCAGGAGGCAGAAGTGGATGCCATTTTTGATGGTGAAAACTTCCACGTAATGGGTGTGATGGAACATATTGAGCCTGCTGGTATTCACAGTGGTGACAGCCACGCCATGCTGCCGCTTTCAACCTTTCTCCAATGGAAGTAACGACCATGGAGCATTATGCTGAGAAAATTGCAAGAGCGCTAAACATTAAGGGCTTGATTAACATACAATTTGCTATTAAAGATGGTAACGTGTTTGTAATCGAAGCGAATCCTCGTGCTTCGCGTACTACGCCATTTATTGCAAAAGCTTACCAGATCCCTTACCTGAACATCGCTACTAAAGTAATGTTGGGGGCTAATAAACTGACAGATTTTAAGTTTGAAAAGAAGCTAAAAGGCTTTGCTATAAAGGAGCCTGTATTCAGCTTTAATAAGTTCCCGGGAGTGAATAAGGAGTTAGGCCCTGAAATGAAAAGTACAGGTGAAGCCATCCGCTTTATTAAAGATTTAAAAGATCCCTATTTCAGACAGCTTTATAAAGACAGAAGCATGTTTTTGAGTAAATAACAACTTTCTAGTTATCTCGAGAAAGTCCTTGCCACTGGCAGGGACTTTTTTGTTAGCTCTGCTCATATCTGCTCATAGCATAAACATTCTGAGGTTGTCCAAATTGCTACAGCGCTTACAGAATAAAGTAAAGCTTTATAAAATTCATATTCATTTTAGTACCCCTTGCATATACCTGCTCGGATGTCAATGTTGATGTCACAACTTTACCATCCACTTTAAAATCAGAAAGATCCTTTTTGGGTCCGGCGCAGCCTCCCGGCACCCATTTACTGTTGAAGCTTAGGTGTGTGGTATCCCCCTAACGGAAATGGTTAGTGTATTTTCACCGGTCTTAGTGAAGTTCAGAACTGATAAATACTTTAGAGTTTGAGGGTTGTTTCCATCATAAACCAATAGCGTATCTACATCCACACCACCATACTTCACAGTTATATCCTGGGGTTCACTTCTTTGGTTGTTAGAAGATTGATGCTGTCTTTGTTTATAAAAGATAACACCATCGCCACTTCTCTTGAATAAACGGTTCTTGAGACATCACATCCCCTGCCGCCGCTTCTTTTATTGCAACCCGTAAAAATAGATATCATAGCAGTTGCTAAAAACAGGGTTATTAAAAACGTGTTTCTCATAAATTATGGTTTATTTAGAATGACGTTCAATCGAAACTGAACGCAACAAAGCCTTATATTATAATGTGGAATGTACTTAGTCCTTTGCCGGACACCAATTACATTCACGAAATCTTATCTTCGCTACATGAACTCATTACATGAGCAGGTAGTACTCGTTGATAAAGATGACAAACCTATTGGATTAATGGAGAAGCTGGAAGCGCATCAAAAAGGCGTCCTCCATCGGGCGTTTTCAGTACTCTTATTTAATGATAAAAAGAACTGCTTTTGCAGCAACGGGCATTTGACAAATACCACTGTGGCGGACTATGGACCAATACCTGTTGCAGCCATCCATATCCTGATGAAGATGTAAAAGACGCAGCCTTTCGAAGACTTAAGGAAGAAATGGGGATTGAATGCGACCTGCAAAAGTCATTTGAGTTTATTTACAAAGCCGAATTTGACAATGGCCTCACAGAGCATGAGTATGATCATGTATTTGTTGGAACATTTAGCGGTAACCCTGTTATCAATACAGATGAAGTAGCCAACTGGAAATTCACATCAATGGATTCACTTCAACAGGACATTTCAGCTCATCCAGACAAATATACACCCTGGTTCAAAATAATCATTGATACAATGAGCCTTAAAAGCTAAAGAAGCAAAGGCAAACTACATCATATAATGTTTAAAAATCATTGCTGCTGCCAGAGCCCCTAGAACTGGCCCTACAACAGGTATCCAGCTGTAAGCCCAATCACTACTGCCTTTTTTACCAATGGGCAACAGGGCATGCATGATACGAGGGCCCAGGTCTCTCGCAGGATTGATAGCATAGCCGGTTGCCCCTCCTAAACTTAAGCCTATAGCCAGTACTATAAAGGCAACGGGTAAAGCATCGAGAGCGCCTAAGCTATTGGCAGGTGCAATAATAAATAACACTGCGAATATGAGCACAAAAGTGCCGATAGCTTCTGTAACCAGGTTATGAAAAGTATTTCTTATTGCCGGCCCTGTACTAAAGGTAGCCAGTTTAGCTGCTGTATCTTCCGTAGCGGTATAATGCTGCCGGTAAGTAAGCCAAACCAATAAGGAACCCAACATAGCGCCCAGCATTTGCCCCCGATATAAGAAGGGATCAGAGCCCCTTCGACTTTACCCAGGTAAGCTAAAGCCAGTGTTACCGCCGGATTTAAATGTGCCCCGCTCGCTTTAGATGAAATAAATACGCCGACAAAAACAGCCATGGCCCAACCAAACGTAATAACGATCCAGCCACTGTTATTACCCTTCGTCTTATTAAGTACAACATTAGCTACCACGCCATTCCCTAATAGAATAAGAATAGCCGTACCTACTAATTCGCTTGTAAATATGTTCATTGAAATCTGTTTAAGGTTTACGTGTGTATAAGCAACCGCAGTTTTAACATTGAATTACTCTTCCGACCAGGTCTGTGCAGCTTTTATCGCCCGCTTCCATTCTTTTTGAAGTTTGCCTCGAACCTCATCTTTCATATAAGGCTCAAAAGATTTTTCCTTTTTCCAATAAGCCTGCACTTCATCAACACTTTCCCAGAAACCAACTGCCAGTCCAGCCAAGTAAGCTGCCCCAAGCGCAGTAGTTTCTGTAATCGTAGGTCGTACTACCGCTGTATTGAGCAGGTTGGACTGGAACTGCATCAGGTAATCATTGATTGTAGCGCCACCGTCGACCCGTACTTCTTTAATTGTAATCCCGGCATCGGCTTCCATCGCTTTTAGTACATCCATTGTTTGGTAAGCAATACTCTCCACGGCAGCACGGGCAATATGACCATCGCTGGAGCCGCGGGTTAATCCTACAATAATGCCCCTTGCATGCTGATTCCAGTAAGGCGCTCCCAGGCCGGTAAACGCCGGCACCATATACACCCCGCCGTTGTCCTGCTCTGTAGCCGTCAATGCTTCTACATCGGCCGACTTTTTAATTACTTTTAATCCGTCTCTCAGCCATTGCACCACTGCTCCGGCAATAAATACACTGCCTTCCAAAGCGTAATGCACTTCATTGTTGATCTTCCAGGCAATAGTGGTTAGCAGGTTGTTTTTAGAGACAACCGGTTGTGTGCCGGTATGCATCAACATAAAGCAGCCCGTGCCGTATGTATTTTTACCATGCCTTCATGGGTGCACATCTGGCCAAATAAGGCCGCCTGCTGATCGCCTGCGATACCTGCTACAGGTATTTCGGCCGATGTTAGCAGGTGTTGGGTATGCCCATACACTTCACTGCTGGAGCGCACTTCAGGCAATACAGCCGCCGGTATGTTCATTTTCTGCAGCAGTTCTTGGTCCCACTGCAGGGTATGTATATTGAAGATCATGGTACGTGATGCATTACTCACGTCCGTACAATGCGATTTGCCGTTAGTTAATTTCCAGAGCAACCAGGTATCTACGGTGCCAAAACACAGTTCTCCGTTTTGCGCCTTTTCCCTGGCGCCCTCAACATTATCCAATATCCATTTTAGCTTGGTCCCCGAAAAATAAGCATCGGTTACCAGCCCGGTTTTTCTTTAATAATTTCAGCCGTGCCATCTATTTTTAATTCATCGCAGTAATCGCTGGTGCGGCGGTCCTGCCAAACGATAGCATGGTAAATGGGTTGTGATGTAGCGCGGTCCCATACAACGGTGGTCTCCCGCTGGTTGGTAATGCCTATCGCAGCAATGTCTGTAGCTGTTATCCCCGCTTTTACAATAGCTTCTGCGGCAACACCTATCTGGGTGCTCCAGATCTCGTTGGCATCGTGTTCTACCCAACCGGGTTTAGGAAATATCTGTTGAAATTCTTTTTGAGCAACCGCAATAATGTCGCCCTTTTTGTCGAAAACAATAGCGCGCGAACTTGTAGTGCCCGCGTCAAATGACAGGATGTATTTTGACATAATCAATCGTTTTATTGTTCAATATCAGGAACAGTATTATTTTATAAATAACGCTTCATAATAATAACATTGATGAACATTAAGTCGTTAAGGTTATTAAGAAAATGCCTCCTGATCGTCCTTAACTCTTAAGTTGTTTAAACCCGCGTTCATCACTAATCATAGTAACGAACCATTGATGCCATAGGAACTGTACTTAACATTTCTTAATTCCTTAATGGTTTAAACCCAATTCGCATTACTCACTAATATACTAAACCTGCAAGCTTCGTTCAATCGTTAATTTATTATACCAAGATAGAACTTACAATTGAGAAAACAAATCCGGATAGTCGGTAATAATTCCATCCACACCCATCTTTTTCAACTTTCGTATACCGTCTGCATCGTTAACCGTCCAGGGTATTATTTTTATACCCTGTTTATGGCAATCTTTAATCAATTTAGTACTCACTATAGCGCTATTCGGACTTAACACTTCGGGTTTAAATCCTAAAGCACTGGTCAATTCAGCTAAGGTTCTGTTTTCTTTTGCATCGATAAGGTAAGACAAAGCGTATTGCGGATGTCTTTGATGCAGCAGTTGCAAAGCTCTGATATCAAAAGATTGAATCACCACTCTATCAGTAATATTCCGGCTGTCTATCACACGCATCGCCAGGTCAACAAACGTGGCGATGTCCGGGTAATAAATACCATCTCCAGCCGGCTTAGATTTGATTTCAATATTATAGTGAATTTTCCTGCCCTTTGCTTTGGCATAGGCCTCCGTGCTGTCCAACAAAACAGCCAGAAGTGGTTTTATGGCAGGCATCTTTTTTGCCTGGGAAATTCAGGGTTGAACTTAAGCCCTACATCATACTTCGCAATCGAATCGTAAGGCAGCTGATAAAGAATGACTTTACGTGCGGCTGCGACAGTCATTGTATCTCCTTGTGGCGTAATGGCGAAGTTAGCATTGAACGTAGGGTCATGCGAAACAATTACCTGTTTGTCCCGGGTTAGCTGCAGGTCCATTTCCAGGGTAGTTACTCCCCAGTCAATCGCATCCCGCATTGCAGCAATAGTATTCTCAGGCATCAGTCCGCGACCGCCCCGGTGAGCCTGGGCATCAAAATTTATTTGACCGAGACAAGTTGCTGTACATAAACACGACAATAGCATAAAGAAGCACGTGGATAAGGCCATTTCCCTCATCTTCTTTACTGCAACAAAAGATAAAATGCTAACCAACCCTTTCGCTTTTAAGTTAAACTTTATAATACATTATATTCACTACTGGAATTAAGTATGTATGAAGTATTAACCGGCGGGGCAACCAAAAACCCAATTACCACTTCCATCCTTGTAATAATGGCTCCTGCTTAATGTTGCATCATAAAGAATGTAGTTCTCCACTTCTTCAATAGTAGTTATAAGCGGGCTTGACGCTCCGGTTATACTTATACTAGCCGTTACATAAGCCGCATTTCCAAAATACTGCATCGTTGCATCTGTATAGAAGTGTAAAACAATATCTCCCCGTACTTCTACAATTTTTTGTTCATTATCCTCTTCTACAACTACGGTGTCCCTATCCAGTATATTTAATTTCAAATAGGGTTTCGTAGGATCATTTTTAGTAAGTGTAAGCGGTTTTATAGATAGATATTCGCCATAACCCGAACAGTTGAAACTTCCGAGCCGGCCAATTAATGATGTATGACAACTAGGTAAGCCGGTAGTCGCCTGCATTGTTGCGTTAACTTGTGAAGGGAATATATTCCCTACGATAATAAGAAACACAACAAATAAGGTGTAAATGCTTTTGATTTTCATTTTAAAATTTTTAAGTTATTGAATAAGCAATATGACCTGAAACCGATAATAATAAAGAACATTGATGTACTACTCTTCCAGCCTGGTAACATTGTCTCCTGTTTCTATTTCAGCCCAGGTAGACGTCTTTTCTAGGTCTATAAAGGTAGATTCGGAACGTGCTTTGGTCCACCTGCCTAATGTTGTATTATATACGCCTCCTAACAAATCGAAATACCCCAAATCTGCTGTGTAGTATGGAACACTTTTGGTGTTGATACCCAAAGCACCCGTTGTCATTCTTGCGAACGGCTGTGGCTCCAGGTTATCAGGATTTACGGCATCGTACCAATCGTTTGTAGTTACCCTATACCCCAGCGCTTGTGCTGTTTCTGTAGCCGGCTGGTACAAAGAGCCTCCTGTACCTTTTAAACTCACAAAAATCACATCTGCCGGAACCGATTCTTTATTGATGTTGATACCTTTAAATATAGCCACACCGCATGGGTTACCAGAGTTAGCAAAAGGGCCCGATGGAGTACCTGTAGCAGAACCAAAAGCGGAAGGCGTTACAACGCCTCCATCTCCCGCATTAAAATAGCCCGTTGTTGTGATAAATTGTTTTGCATACCAGCTATCCCCGGTGTAAGGAGTAGATGCTGATCCGTTAATCATTTTGGTAGTTCCTCCAAAATAGAAGAATTGTCCTTTTTTGGCAATGCCAGATGTTATATTCCACTTAATAGTTCGCTGGCCTCCTGTAGCCCACCCATGTGCAGGAGCACCCAACGGTGTGGAAGCTCCGGCATTATTGGTAAACACAATACAATAAGGCGTTACAGAAAAATCGATATCATTGTTAGTAGCCATCATCTGCACATACTCGTAGTTACCGTCGCCCCCTTGCGGGTCGCGCTGCAAACCGGTAATAATAAGGGGTTGAGCCAAAGAAATATTACCCATAGAAATCAAATCGCTCTTAATTCTGGGTCTTAGTTGTGGAATTAATTTGCCAGCCGCATCTAAAGTGTTAAAAGTAATCCCTTTGTAAACAGCCAACCCCGGGGCAGGGTCATTGGCAAAAACAGCGTTAGGGTTCGTAATTAACCGTATAGTAGCAAAACCATCATTCACATATTCTTCATCCTTCATTAAAGCACCTTCTGGAGGGACTGGCGTAAACCCAGCCTTGGTGACCATTACAAAAATACTTTCATACGTCTGCGGATTGGCTAAAATGGCGCCTGCATCTATTTTTGTAACCGTTACTTCATTGCCTGAAGAAGTCTTAACCACATCACTGGCTGATAAATCAGTAATTTGTAATACCCCATCTTTACGGGTCAGCGTAGCGCCTTCAATTTTTATTTTTACGGAGTCTCCCGGATGATAATTAGCTGCATCGGCACCAAGGTTTACGCAAATCCCTCTCAGCCAGTTATTGCGGCGATTATCCTGCAAAACCAGCAAGCCTTCAGGCAGGTTACCTCCGGAGTGATCTGAAGTTACTATCGCATGTAAGAATGTTGCTCCGGCTAAAGCATCCCTGGTTAACTGTACATCCTGGCCTTTGTATATATTTCGAATATCGAATATTGCAATATATTCGTAGGGTACACCTCCGGGATAGTTGCCAAAGCCTCCTTTTTTACAGCTACCCAAAGCCAAAAGCACCAAGGCTATAAAAAAGCTGTTTAAAATATTTTTTTCATCTATCTCTTTTTTTATCGTTTTCTGATGTTGCTTTTAATAAAATGGGTTATGGTTTTTGCCACCACACTTGTGTAGCTATATTGTCTGGTCCCTGCGATGCAACCGCCTCTTTATAGTACGTAGGGTTGGTAGATTGAACCTCTACCGGGTAGTTCAATCTTGCAGGCATAACACCATTGTTTCTCAAGCCCGGACCTTTAGGCAAAACCGGATGTCCGGTACGTCGATATTCAATCCACTGTTGCATATCGCACCATAACAAAGCGTAATATTTTTGCAGATGAATAAGATCCATTTTCTCGTCGAAAGAAAGGTGCGGCAGGTAAGATATATCTGCGTCGCCTAAAAATCCGCCGCCGGTAGTACCGCCTGAAGTAAGGAGGGCCTGAGTGAATGAAGTAGGTAACCACATTTGCATGTAAGCCAATACTCCCTTATTATAATAAAGAGAATCGTTTCCGCTAATCCAGCCTTTTAATGCCGCTTCAGCTAACATAAATTGCACCTCTGAGTAATTCAGCATTTGTCCCGTGAGTGGATCTGTTTGCATGTTAATTCTGGGAGTTGTAACCTGGTTGGTTGTATTTTGATCGCTACTGAAAAAGTAAGACGATTTTGAAACATCCTGGCCGGGAGCATAACCTGAAGGTATACCGGACCAGGCGTTAGAGCCCTGCGCAATACCTAAACGGTTAATGCTGTTGGTGCCGTGCGCGCAGCAGTTTGTATAAGAGGAGAGTTCCAGTTACGCAAATTGCCTATAAAAAATTCTCCCAGACCCGGAGAACGAAAATCCTGCACACGCATCGAGTTAAACGGAGAAGACATGGGCTCGGCTGCTACTGCGCTGCCTGACCAACGTAAAATGGCCGATTCACTATTACTTGAAATAATGGGATATTGTACAGGATTATTTATAATATTTTGAAATTTTGAAACGACCGCTGCAGCAACCTCGCTTTTACCAGACAAACGCAACAACAGGCGCATATATAAAGCGTTGCCAAATTTGCGCCACTTGGTTATATCGCCTTTAAATACAGGATCGGAGTTACTGGTGATGGTATCTTTACTTTGCTCTAAAATTTTATTCGCCACTTCAAGACTATCATAGATAGCCATGTAAATGTCCTTTTGCTTATCGAACTTCGGCCTGCGATTGGCACCATCTTCCAGCCTGCCCAGGTTCGATTCTGAATAAGGTATATCACCATAAGTATCTGTCAGTATCGAGTATACCCAGGACTGCAGAATTATAGAAACCCCTTTATAGCTATCATTTTTATACCTGCTGCTTGTATCAGCGATACTGTATACATTTTTAAGATTAGTAAGCTGCAAGTACAAATTGTTCCAGGGCTGTGTACCCCAGGTAGTGCGAATATCATAACGAAAAACCTTACCGTCACCATCACCCATATTTACCGTAACCTGCATCAGCTCATTATTGAAACTGTAGTTACGAGACATATTGATGCTCAGAATATTTACAAGCGCAGGTGCAAATAATTGCTCGGGACTTACGACAGGTTGAAGGTTAGGGTTTGTATTAATTTCGTCATATCTTTTGGTACAGGATTGCAGCACAAATGTCAGCAATAAAGTTCCCAATAATATATTCTTTATCATGTCAAATATTTTAATGTTTAGAACGTAATTACTAAATTGGCTCCCAAAGTACGTGTGGAAGGGAACTGAGCCATTTCAAATCCTTGTGTAATATCGGTTCCGCTCAGAGTACCAAATTCGGGATCGAACATGGGCCATGGCGACCAGATAAACAGGTTCCTGCCATAAAGGCCAAGCGTTACTCTATCAATACCTAGTCTTTTTAAATGTCTGGCAGGTACCGTATAGTCTATGCGCGCTTCTCTAAATTTGATGAAGTCAGTGCTGAATGAACTTCCTTCTGCATTATCTACCCCCATCATCGATCGATAGTACTCATCTATATCTGTTGCCACTGCATCATTCTTCCTATATCCGGTTACATTTCCTTTGGCGTCTAACACTTCTAATACGCCATTGCCAATAATACCATTATAGCGGCCAGGTACAGTTACCTTAAGTTTACCCTGCTCTACCATTTTATAATGCATTAATGAGTGACCTACTGCACCCCACTGTCCATCGAATAAGGCAGAGACTCTGAAGTTTCTGAATGAAAATGCGTTTTGAATACTCAATTTGCCTTTCGGTATGGTGTTACCTATAAACACTACCCCTTCGGTAATTTTAGCGTTGCCGGTTACGGGATCAAAAACCACCTGTCCGTCAGGAGAACGTACAAAGCCCCGGCCATACATATCACCCATACTACCTCCAACTCTTGCCACAATCTGGCCACTACCTACAGCTCCGGTTCCTAACACTACAGAGGAGTCGGGAATTTCCATAATTCTGTTTCTATTGCTGGAAAAAGTAACATTAACATCCCACTTAAACCCATTTTTTGCTTTAACTTTTACAGGTGTACCATTCAACGCTATTTCTAAACCTATATTGCGAACCTTACCTGCATTGATAATTTCGCCGCTGTAACCAGACGAACGGTCTATAATGGATTGCAGTATCTGGTCCTTTGTATTACCCATATACGCGGCAATATCTAAACCAAGACGCCTTTTAAGCATTTGTATTTCGGCTCCTACTTCGTATGTTACGGTTCGCAGCGGCCTTAAATCGGGCTTTACCAAAACCAATGGGGCAGAATAATAATCGCCATTCGCATATGAATCGTACATAGGAAGCGGGCCATATCCGTAAGAAGTACGATAAGGTACTGTACCACCGCTACCCACATTAGAAAAGGACGCTCTTAATTTTGCATAGTCGATACTTGAAGGAAGTTTGACAGCTTCCGATAAGATATAGCTAATATTTAAAGACGGATACGTGAACCCAACTGAGTTGCTTCTATAAGGATTGGCGAGCGTACTGGTCCAGTCTCTGCGCCCGGTCAGCTCTAAATACAAATAATCTTTATAGCCGGCGTTCACTATCGCGTACAAACTACTGTATTCGAACATACTTCTGTATGGATAGGACTGCACGTCTGTTTCGGCACTATCAAGAGTGTAGGCGCCGGGAGATAAAAGCCCATCGGCCCTTAAGTCTTCTCTGCTATACCTGTTTTTAGTAATACTCCCGCCAAGCGTTCCTTTCAAATCCCAATTGCTGTTTAGCTGCTTCTTGTAGCCTAACAAGAAATCTGAAGTATATTCCTGCGAAGTAATGTCCTGGGTGCGATAGCTGCCGCGTATCATTTTAGATCCCGCATCCCATGGTCGCTTTTGAGCGCGGTCATCCATGGTATAATCACCCGATTGTCTCACCATCAGGCTTAAGTCCTTCGTAAAATCGTAACTCACCTGAACGTTTCCCGTTAGATTATTCCGCTCATATTCGTTTAAGAACTCATAAGCTATAGCATAGGGGTTTTCAGGAAAGGTAGAATACGGATAAAATATTTTTCGACCTTCCTGCCCATTCACCCAATAGTTTTTCAGCCAATCAATATCCGCATTGGGCTGCCAGAAAATATACCAATACATAATGGACTGGTTACCATAACCGCACCGGGAATATTATCACTCGATTTGTTGGTATAACCGCCTTTTACTGAAACTTTAAGCTTATCAGTAATCTTCGTGTCACCCGAAAGCGCAAAAGTTCCACGTTGGTAGCCTGTATTCGGGGTAATCCAGCTATTCCTTACGTCGGTGTAAGACAGTCTAAGGTTTGTTTTTTGCCAGCTACGTGCCAGTGTTATAGAATTAGTATATGTTTCTCCGTTTTCGAAATAACCGTTAACACCATGTTTTCCCGGATAAGGGCGCCAAAGTGTTGCATTCTGTGCATCTCTTGTTTGCAGCCCTGGCCCAAATTGATTCGTAAACTGTTGCCCCTCGAATTTTGGTCCGTACGCCGATGAGGTGCCGGTGTTGGTTAATAAGTCAGCCTGGCCATCTAAGCCAATACCATACTCATATTGCAAGTCAGGCCATTTATTTACCTGCTCCCATGCGTAGTTGGAATTTAAAGATACTTTCCATTTCTTTTTATCTCTGTTGGATCCCGATTTTGTAGTAATGATAATAGCACCATTAGCACCCCTGGAACCATATAAAGCCGCTGCACCCGGCCCTTTCAAAACCGTTACCGACTCGATGTCTTCCGGGTTGATATCATTCAAGCCGCTACCGTAGTCAGCAGGCATGTTATCGCTACCAACACCATAAACCTGATCGCTGCCATTTGCAGAACGCCGGGCGCTACCGTTGTTAATTACAACACCATCAACAACGATCAATGCCTCATTTTCACCCGTAAGGTTATTTTCACCTCTAAGTATAATTTTATTTGAACCATCAGGCCCACTATTAGAGCGAACCAGGTTTAAACCTGCAACCTTACCTGAAAGAGCATCTGTCCAGTTGTTAGACAACGCATTGGTTAAATCTTCGTTTTCTAAAGTAGTGGTTGCAAAGCCCAATTCCCTGGGCTTTCTTTTTGATACCCAGGGCCGTGGTGATCTGCACATTTTCCAGCTCACCCTCACCAGCCACCAGCTCAACATTTAGTGTTGTTCTGTTGTCCATAACTATTTGGTTTGTAGCATAGCCTACGCCTGAAAATGTCAATCTTTCGCCAGTAGCAACCTGAATCGTAAACACACCTTTGTTATCAGTCATGGTACCTCTTGAACTTGCCTCTACCTGCACACTGATTAACGCCAAAGGCTGTTTTGTTTTTGCATCTTTTACCGTACCGGTAACCATACGCTGCTGCGCAAATGTTGTCATGCCCGATAGCATTAACAACAGCACAACCAATAATTTTCTTTGCCGAAAATGAGGAATCTTGTTTAAAAAGGACATTGTAGCTTATTTTTTGGTTTGCAAAAGAAGTGTTAATAACCGTTCCAAATCACACGAAAAAAATGGTAATAATTTTTTCAACTTTTGATAATAAAAAGATAATATCGAAATAGTCATACCGCAGCAAACGCAGTACTGTAGCGGCTTTTAAGCTAATTGATACTGCTCTGCAAGCTTCGTATAACTGTCAATCTGCTCGTCGATCCAGTCATTATCCCGGTCTAATTCAGTAGCTATAATATGCGCTACATCAGAACATATTCGCAAGCTCTCCTTTGCATCAAGGAGTAGTGCCCTTGTTCTGCGTGCTAAAACATCTTCCACTGTACGGGCCATCTCATGCCGTACCGCCCAGCGTACCTGCATCTCGTGTATTTTCAGGCTTTCACTTAACCATGTATGGTGAGCTCCATTAATTTGTTGCCTGATGGCCGGGGCATCGCTGCCATAAAAATAAAAAGGGTCGCTCCAGTTAACTGTTTCGCTGAAGCCGTGTATTCTTTTAGTTTCGGTTTTGGTTTTTTGAGACGGCCATTGCAAATGACTTTCTATGATATTCATCATATCCTCCCCCATTTTCCTGAAAGTGGTCCACTTACCGCCAATAATAGTAAAGAGATCAGATGAGGAGGTAATGATCTTGTGACTCCGGGATATTTCCTTTGTTTTCTGAGAATCATTTTGGGGTGCCGCCAGGGGTCGTAAACCGGCAAACACACTTAAAACATCTTTACGGGTAGGCGCATCATGCAGGTAAGCCGATGCCGTTTGTAATATAAAGTCAATCTCCCGCTCCAATGCCCGAGGCTCCATGCTGGGCTTGCCCACAGGTGTATCGGTAGTGCCCAGCACCACTTCGTTATGCCAGGGTACTGCAAACAGCACGCGGCCATCACTGGTTTCCGGGATCATTAATGCATGCGCAGAAGGATAAAATTTTTTATTAACCACCAGGTGAATCCCCTGGCTCGCCACTACTGTTTGCCCGGCTTTGGCATTATCCATTTTTAAAATATCGTCGACAAACACGCCGGTAGCATTTACAATTGCTTTGGCTTTTACCTGGTAGGCTTCTGCCTTTTCTTCATCCACAACCGTAGCGCCATTAAGCTTGCCATTTTCGTTTTTGAGCAAGCCAGTCACCTTAGCATAATTTAGTACAAATCCGCCGTTCTCAACCACGCTTTGCGCGATATTGATAGCTAATCTCGAATCGTCAAATTGCCCGTCGTGATATAAAACGCCTCCTAACAGTCCCTTTTCTTTAATACCAGGTAACTGCTCCAGGGTTTCGGCTCTTGTTATAAATACCGATCTGCCCAACGAGAGCTTACCGGCAATCCAGTCATAAACCTTTAAGCCCAGCGTGTATTTTATTTTATCCCAGAAATTATAAACTGGAATGACAAAGGTTTGATTTTTCACCAGGTGAGGTGCATTTTTTGAAGCAACCCCCGTTCTATGCAAGCTTCCCGCACCAGCTTTATATCGCCTTGTGCAAGGTAGCGTACCCCGCCATGTACCAGCTTGGTACTACGGCTGGATGTTCCTTGGCAAAGTCGGCCTGCTCTACCAAAAGGGTCTTATACCCTCTCGATACCGCATCCATCGCCACACCTAACCCTGTAGCCCCACCACCAATAACCAACACATCCCAGATCTCCTGGGAGGCCAGTTGCTGCAAGACATAATCGCGGTTAAAAATACTTTGCATAGAAGTTTCGATTTATTTAAAACGAAAACTTATGAAACCAAATATAACAAAAGTTTCAGAAAGCAAAACAAAATAAAAATTTCTAAAATTTACGATTTGTTACATTTTCTTTATATTAATTTTTTTGATTAAAATTTAACATGGCGCTATCTGACCGCTTTTGTTGGGTTACAGTTGATATTGCTCACAGTTGCCGATGATTCCCATCATAACCCATTTATTTATTAAGCTTTTGTATTAATATTGCGCAACTCACCATGGCTCTATTAAGTCCTGCCATATCATCTCTTGCCCGTATGCGTCAATGGCGTATTGATGCCTGGCGTAGCCATCCTGTAGATTCTCAAAGGGAGGTTATTCAAAACCTGGTAACTTCAGCCCAGTACACAGAATATGGCCGCAAGCACGATTTTCATAATATCGATAATATAAGAGACTTTAAAAAGGCTGTTCCTATTTGTGAATATGACGACCTCAAGCCCTATATCGAAAGGATGATGAAGGGAGAGCAAAACCTGCTATGGAATAGTCCTATATTCTGGTTTGCCAAAAGCAGTGGTACAACCAGCGACAAAAGCAAGTTTATACCTATTAGCGAGGAAAGCCTGGAAGATTGTCATTTTAAGGCAGCCAAGGATGTATTGACGATGTATTATACCTATAACCCGGACAGCGCCATGCTCACCGGGAAAGGGCTGGTACTGGGAGGTAGCCATACTATTAACCCGGTTAATAACGAAGCGCAATACGGAGACTTAAGCGCTGTGCTTTTACAAAATAGTCCTTTTTGGGGTCACTGGCTTCGTACGCCCGACCTGGAGATTGCGCTGATGGATAAATGGGAGGATAAGTTGGAGAAAATGGCGCTTCAAACCGTCAATGAAAATGTAACTTCTATCAGTGGGGTTCCCACCTGGACCCTGATACTGTTTAAGCGATTGCTGGAGATGACGGGTAAAAAAACGATTGCTGAAATATGGCCCGATCTGGAGCTGTATATGCATGGCGGCGTTTCGTTTACACCTTACCGCGAACAATTTAAAAGTATTATTGGCAAGCCCATTCATTACCTGGAAAGCTATAATGCCAGCGAAGGATTTTTTTGCAGCAGCTAATGCCATACCGGGTGATGAGGGTATGGCTTTGTTTACCGATCATGGCATTTTCATGGAGTTCATGCCCATGAGCGAATATGGCACCCCCAATCCACAAACAATTGGTTTGAAAGATATAGAGCTCCACACCAATTACGCTTTGGTGATCAGCACCAACGGTGGCTTATGGCGTTATTTACTGGGAGATACCATCAAATTTGTATCGAAAGAGCCTTATAAAATAATCGTAAGCGGCCGGGTAAAACACTATATTAACGCTTTTGGTGAAGAAGTAATTGTGGACAATAGCGATCAGGCAATTGGTATAGCTTGTAAGAAAACCGGTGCTGTGGTAAATGATTATACAGCAGCCCCTGTTTATTTTTCTGACAATAACAACGGGGCTCACGAATGGCTGATTGAGTTCGAAAAGGAACCCGCCAATTTTGATGCTTTTGTTACCGAACTTGATGCAGCCTTGCAAAGCATTAACAGCGACTATGAAGCAAAACGGTATAAGAACATAGCGCTTAGCTTACCCAAAGTACACAATATGCCTAAAGGCAGTTTTAATAAATGGCTGCAGCTAAAAGGCAAACTCGGAGGTCAAAACAAAGTACCAAGGCTTTGCAATGAAAGAAAATATGTAGAGGAAATTTTAGCGGCAAACACCTGATCTGATTTTTTGTTTACCGTAATTCAAACACCCGCTCTGCCTTTTATAGATTCCATATTTTTTGAGATATCATTCGGAGGAGGGCCACAACATTGTATAAACGCCCAATAATCTTATCACCTATCCGGGTACTTTCAGGCCCTTTTGTTAATTATAAAAGTCAAACCCTCCCAAACATTGGTCAAGTACAGGCATTATATGTTTTGATTTGCTTTTTAACAGAAACACATAGCACTATTATCGAATTAGCATGTTACTTTTGTGCCTTATGGAAATGACCATACGTACAAAAAATCTGGTGAAGCGTTACGGACAACGTACCGTTGTAAATAATGTTTCGTTTGAAGTAAACCAGGGCGAAATTGTGGGATTGCTGGGACCTAATGGTGCGGGCAAAACAACCTCTTTTTACCAGGTAGTAGGATTAATTAAACCAGATGAGGGAAATGTGTTCCTGAACGATCAGAACATCACCAAACTACCCATGTACAAACGGGCCCAGATGGGTATTGGTTACCTGCCACAGGAGGCTTCTGTATTTAGAAAACTCAGTGTGGAAGACAATATTTCTGCCGTACTGGAGATGACGAAGCTGAATAAGACCGAACAGAAAGAAAAGCTGGAGTCTTTACTGGCCGAATTCAGATTGGGCCACGTACGCAAAAGTAACGGTGATGTGTTGAGTGGAGGTGAACGCAGACGTACAGAGATTGCGCGGGCGTTAGCCGTGAATCCTAAGTTTATTTTATTAGATGAACCCTTTGCCGGTATTGACCCTATTGCGGTGGAAGATATTCAAAGTATTGTGGCAAAGCTGAAGTTTAAAAATATCGGTATTTTAATAACCGACCACAATGTAAACGAAACCCTGTCTATTTGCGATCGTGCTTATTTGCTGATTGACGGAAAAATCTTTGAACAGGGAACAGCTGAGGCATTGGCTGCTAATGAGCAGGTGCGTAAACTATACCTGGGTAGAAACTTTGAGCTCAAACGTAAAGACTATATACTGGAGGAAGCCATCAGAAGTTCAGAACAACAACAATCTGAACCCGCTCAACCTACAGAATAAGAAACTGCCCGCAACTAAAAATTGCGGGCAGTTTGCTAAACCCCTAGTAATAAAAAACCAATTATGAAATAACTTCTTCGCTTGGAGTCAGGTTATTGTCTTTTACAAATTTATCACGGTACTCCAAAAATTCATTGAGCAGGCCATCTATAGTTTCAATTGACTTATCTGAATACTCATGAATATCGGGTAGTTTTTTATCCAATAAACCAATACCCAGGTTTATATTTTCGGCCTCTACCTGTGCCACCTTTTTCAACACTGAGGTTTCACTATTTTTCAGATCTTCCAGTTCCCGCAAAACCTTATTCATTGCTTCCAGTTTTTCCATTTTGTCCATAATAATTCAATTTGGTTAAGATTAATGGAGCGTTGTGCTCAATCATTACCTAATCAAATACTGTACAAAACAGGGTTTTTACCATCGGTTTTAGCTATTTATTGAGAAAATAGCCTGTTTTTTCTTAAAGAACTGTAAAGCTTTTAGTCAAGAAATAAGTCAGTATATAAAGGCGCTCCTTTTTTACGGCATAGTGCTCGAAATTTTCGATACCATTTTGCTTTAAAATATCTTCGTCAATAAAGCTGTGACCGGTGCAATTGGCAGGAGCTTCTTTAAGAATATGATACGCCGCATCGGCCATAATATCCGTGGTACGACTCATATTGGCCAGCGTCTCTCCGCCTAACAAATTTCTTACCGCTGCAGTATCTATAGTGGTGCGCGGCCACAAGGAGTTAGAGGCAATGGGATTCTTTTTAAATTCCTCCGCCCAGCCTAAAGCCATCATCGTCATATTATATTTACTCATGGTATAAGCAATATGATTTCCCAGCCATTTGGGGTTTAAATTAACGGGTGGCGATAAGGTAAGAATATGTGCGTGTGCTGATTGAGTTAAATAAGGAAGCGTGGTTTTCACTACCAGGAAAGTACCCCGCACATTAATATCATGCATGAGGTCGAACCGGTTGGTTTTAGTTTCCTCAGTTTTTGTAAGCGCTATGGCCGACGCATTATTAATAACAATGTCAATCCCGCCAAACTGTGCTACTGTTTTAGCAACGGCATCCTCTATCATTACTTCATCCCTGATATCACATTGTACGGCCAGCGCTTTTCCTCCCACTTCTTCAATCTCCGCTGCAGCAGTAAATATAGTGCCACCCAGTTTTTCGTTCTCCCTGACAGATTTTGCGGCAACAACAATATTTACACCTTCTTTAGCAAGGCGAAGGGCAATAGCTTTACCAATACCGCGGCTGGCTCCGGTAATAAATGCGGTCTTATTTTTTAATGACATGGCTCGCAGGTTGAAAATGGAATAATAGTGTTTGCTCAGGTTAAGATACTAAAAAGCAACAGCAATTGGCCTTGCCAGCAAAATTAAAGCTGTGATTAATCAAAGATTAAATCGTTATTGGCTGTTAGGCACAGCGCCTTCTTCCGTTAAGATACGGCTGTCTTTTACCTGTTTGAATTGAATATCACTGAAGTCCTGATTTGCTTCAAGGCCCAATTTTGCATCTATAAGACCCGTCGGTCTTCTGAGTTTGGCTGGCTTATCTGTATAAAACTTTTGCCGACCCTGGTCCCACCAAAGATCATCACAGGTCAGCGTATCGCCTTTAATACTAACCACCCTTACGCTATCCCGCAGGTACACTTTTTGCAATGATTCGAAGTAGCGACCATATTTGCTGTCTAGCCGCTTTCTACAATTTTCTGCTCATTGTAAAAATCTACATGTAATTTTTTAGGGAACTCTACATAGGGCGTATCTACCATACGCTGAGCCATCACGCGCAGCATTACGGGGGCCGTTAGTCTTGCTTTTACAACACCGCCTTGCGAAAGAAAGCTTTCCACTTTAATGGACTCATCTTTTTGAATGTTCTTGTCCGACAAGGCTTTGATCTCGCTCTCGCTGTTTTCGCAGGAGAACCAACCCAAAGCTGCTATGACGATTAAAAACCTTTTCAAAATTAATGGTTGAATAAAAAGCGAAGATATCGATGAAACACGGTTAATCTTCGTAGTACTTGGTTTTTCCACCAAACCACAGATCGGTAAGCGAGAATCCAACTGAAAGCCTGTACAGATTCTCTCGCAGAATATTGTTATTATTACCCCGCTTAATATACTCAAAGCTTAGGTTGATCATACTAGCCTGACGGCTCATCAAGCTATAGTTTGCAATGGGTAACCCAAGACCGGCGGTAATACCCAGTACTGGTATTTTCGTTTGTTGGGTGTAGATATAATCCGGACCTGTAAATGCACCCACCCTGTAAGAAGTTCTGCTGAAGAAATTATTTTTAGGGGCCGGGTGAAATTCAGCTCCCACTTTAGCCTGCCAGTTGCTTCTTACATCAGCGTCGGGTAAACCGTTAACACGGTATTGTTTCCAGTTATTACTCGTAAAGTCGGCACCAATTAACCAACCGGCTTCTCTTTCCGGTCCGCCGCCCACTTTCTGAATAATAAACCCTCCTGTAATGCTCGAAGGATATATGAAACTGCCACGTTCGTCTTTTGTAAAAGTAGCCGTATCTATTGGAATGTAGCCTGTTTCTGTGCTATAAGTAAAGGTTTGAGCAACTGTATTCGCATTAGTTCTGATGTCCTGCTTCCAGTTACCATAAGCACCCAGGCTCATATAAATTTTTTCGCTGGCCTTAAAATGATATTGCAAACCTGCATCAAAATAAAAATCACCGATACTGGTTTTAGTTTCATAGTGCGCATTGGCATAACGGGTAGAATCGTTGAACAGCGATAAACGGGTATTATAATCCCGGCTTCCAAACATATAACCGCACTGGCTCCAAGGCTCAGGTACTGCGATTTACCGGTTTTAAACTTAACTGCTGTTCCCAGCGAACCCAGGTAAGCGCCCCCTGTCCCTCATACAATGTAGAAGAGGAGTCAATCAGTTTCCCGCTGTTGGGATCGAAGGTTCTGCCGTTATTCTGAATTTTATAGTTGATATTGGTGATGGGACGTACGCCAAAAGCAATACCCCAATCTTTTCTCAAGGGTAAACCTATCATTACATGGCTGAATAATAGATTAGGTGAGGTAAATTTATTCGTTTCTGACTTGTCGGTAAGAGTACGTCCCTGGCCGTCTGCTCCAATATTGAAAACGATTCTCCCGGAATTCAATTTTTTTGAATTAGCCTCCTGTAAAGACTGGAAAAACGAATAAGATGCCGGATTGGCATAGTTGACCGTATAAGGATCGTTATATGCAGCTGCAACACCACCCATTCCCCTGTTGGCCACATTGGTTGTTGGCGCCTGATTTCCCAAACCATACCTGGAATAGGAGAATTATCCTGCGCTGACGCTCCAATGAATAAAAAAATTGAAGGTATAGTTAATGCCAGGGGTGCTGCTAGTTCTCTTTTCCTAAGCATTGTTAATTTCACTAATCGCATAAAGACCTTTAAATATTAAATCAGGGTCGGCAAATATCCTGTTTTTAACGTGTGATGCCAAATGTTGTGTATCACCACCGGTTAATACCACGTTAAAGTTGTCAAATTTAGCATTATATGCATCTATAAACCCATCTAATTCATAGGCCATTCCTAAAATTACGCCCGAAAGTATATTAGTATCCGTATCATAACCAATTAGTGGAACGTCAGCCCTGGCGGGCGTATAAGGGAGCTTTGCCGTGTAGTATTGCAGGGATTTTAACCGCATTTCCAAACCAGGCGAAATAGACCCACCCAGGAATTCTTTATACTTATTTACAAAATTGAGGGTGATGCAGGTTCCTAAACCTATTAACAGCAGGTTTTTACCCGGGAAAAAATGCACTCCGCCCGCCGCTATTGCCAAACGGTCGGCTCCGATGGTCTCTGGTTTACCAACAGGCGTAGTAATAGGAAGTTTAGACGCATGATTGAGTAAATGAAACCGGGTGTTTTTTTCAGCAAATCCTCTAATTCAGCGTTATGGTCTATAACAGAAGACAGTATCGACCTGTTGGGCCGATAAGTATTTATTAAAGAATTAATGGTGGCGCTGGCGTCATCTTCTAACGTCAACACTTTTGTGATTTCCCCGTTCACAAAAACAGCGACTTTTCTCCTTGTATTACCAAAGTCAAAACAAAGGGTTGTGGACATGAGTGTGAAAGTAGGCAGAATAGTTGAAAAGTTAAAAAGTTGATCAGTTAAAAAGGTAGGAAAAGTGCTGGGAATTCCTGCGTAGCCCGGCAGAAAAAATCTATTTCAGATCGAACCCAGACAGGTTTTTAAAGTGTCCGTTCATCTGTATCTTTTCTCTTAGTTTTTTCATCTCGTCAACGGCCGGCAGCGTAGCTTCGAAGTGCCTTTTCAAATATTCCTGTCGCTGCCGCTCCATGGTTAGCTGTAAAAACTCGTACTCCTGCTCCATTGTAAGTCCTGCATGATGGGCGATATCGTAGGAAGTCAGATCCCCTTCGTCCTTATGAAAGTCTTTTTCACCTGGAGGCTGGCATGCAGATCTTTCATTTTATCAACCAGCATTTTCATCACCTGCTGATCTCCTCTCAGTTCATTATGAGGGTAATTTACAATAGCACCGGAGTATAATTTGTCGGGAATGGTTTTAATCAATTCAAGTATCCTGAATACCTTATCTCCTTTTGTCTTGATGTCCATTTCCCCGTTGGCATGAGTGGCGGCAATTTCTTTAATATAAATCAGCGATCCATAATCTCTCAATTCACTCCCGATCACCGCAGGTATTCCAAACGGCTTTTTTGCTCAAAACATTCGGATATCAGTTGTTTATACCGGGGTTCGAAAATATGAAGGTTCAGGTTCTCGCCAGGGAATACCACTACCTGCAAGGGAAATATGGGTATAAAATTGGTCATGGATACAAATTTGCGAAAAAGATGCCAATACTACCTCTAACGCCTTTACTTTACAGTTTTAACGCCGCCAGCAAAGCGTATAAAAAGCCCATGAATGCAGACCGAAAATTTGCTTAACAACTTTGCATGGGGTGAAACTCAATGAGTGTTTTCATACATCGTGATCACAGTTGTTTATACAGACAAACGACATTATTGAAATAAAAGCTACGTACAGCACAATTTTCCTATTTTTAATAAAAAAACAAGGCTGCGACTGCCGGTTGGCCTTAGTCTATATTAATAAACCAATACGTGAACAGACTTATTATATTCGATTGTGAAAGAATGAAGTACGCGTATACGGGTCTTTATTCCTTTTGCAAAGAGCTGGGATCAGCATTGGTAAGGCAGAACAACGATCAGGTCAATCAGCTTTCTTTTTATGTGCCGGAAAAAGAGGTGGGTGTATTCGGGAATCATCAAAAATACCTGATTCAGAACCATTTACATAAATTTTTCCCAAGAAAAGTGTCCCGTTACGATATATGGCATTGTACCTACCAGGGCAGTAATTATTTGCCTCCCAAAAGCAGCCAGATCAAGATCATATCGACCATTCATGATCTCAACTTTTTGCACAGGGTAAATCATCCGCAAAGCAGACCAAATACCTGGAAAAGCTGCAGCGCCTGGCAGACCGGTCGGCGCATATTGTTACCATATCCAATTTTGTAAGACAACAGGTTCTTGAGTATCTTCAGGTAGATGCAGAACGATTAAGCGTTATTTATAATGGGAGAAACGTTCCCACTTGCAGGTCGTTCAAAAGGCCAGCATCTCTGGTTAGTGACGCGCCCTTTTTCTTTAGCATCGGAACGATTACAGATAAAAAAAATTTTCACGTTTTGCCCGCGATGTTGCTGAATAATGATTACAACCTCATTATAGCCGGCATTACCCAAAGCCCCACCTATTATAATAGAATAATTGAAGCAGCCAAAGCGCTGGGGGTAGAGAAAAGAGTGCATCTGATCGGGGCCGTTTCAGAAGAAGAAAAATTTTGGCTCTTTAAACATTGTGCGGCCTTCTGCTTTCCCTCACTGGCTGAGGGCTTTGGTTTGCCTGTAATAGAAGCGATGCAATTAGGGACGCCTGTAATATTATCAAAATCTACTTCGCTGCCTGAAGTGGGCGGACCCTGTGCTGTTTACTTTAATAGCATGAATACAGAATCTGTTACACAAGCTGCTGACACCTTCATAAAAACAGGTATAAAAGGAGCCACACGCCAGGATCTCATTAACTGGGCCATGCAGTTTGACTGGGATATTGCTGCCAAAAAGTATTGGAAACTATATACGGAGTAATCATCAGCTCGTTAAATCCATTTTCAGAACTCTACCTTTTGACCATTTATTATCATGCCTTCCTTGAAATTGAACAATAACAGACATGTAGTACTCGATTGTGAAAGAATGCGGTTTGCGTATAACGGCCTGTATTCTTACTGCAAACAATTGGGCGACGCCCTGCTTCATCAACAACCCCCAAATAGCGATCTCGCATTTTACGTCCCCGAAAATAAGAAAGGCGTTTTTGGCAAGGATAGTAACTATGTCATCCAAAATCACCTTCATAAATTTTTGCCTAAAAATGTGCCCAATTGCAATATCTGGCATTGCACCTTCCAGGGAAGCAACTATTTTCCAGCCAAAAGAATGCATGCTAAAATAGTGGCAACCATTCACGATCTGAATTTCTTGCACGAGGGCATCCCGGCAGAAATGCAGCATAAGCATCACCAAAAAATCCAAAAATTGGTGACAAGGGCCGACAAAATTGTGGCAATTTCGAATTTTGTAAAAAAGGATATTATTGAAGCTTTTAACGTAGATAGTGATAAGATAGAAGTCATCTATCATGGGCATAATAAACCGCTCTACCAAAACTTTGACAAACCAACCGGCAGTTTTAATACAACATTCTTTTTTGCACTAGGCACTATTAACCGGAAAAAAATTTTCATGTATTGCCGGCAATGCTTTTGAAAAATGACTACACACTTGTAATTGCAGGAGTCGTTGGTGAAGAAGATTATAAAACATATATAATGGAAACCGCCCAAAAGCTTGGCGTAGCTGACCGGGTTCATATTCTTGGCGCTATTACTGAAAGCGAAAAGTACTGGCTTTATAAGAATTGTGCAGCGTTCTGCCTGCCATCTTTAGCCGAAGGTTTTGGCGCCCCGGTTCTGGAAGCAATGCAATTTGGTACACCCGTCATTTTGTCAAATGCAACTTCTTTACCTGAAATTGGTGGTCCATATGCCCGATATTTCACCGATTTCAGCGCAGAAGCTATAAGCCAAACTGCTGCTGAATTCCTTAATAGCGACATAAATACTGAAACAAGAACAAACCTGATAAATTGGGCTATGCAATTTGACTGGAATAATGCTGCTGATAAATACTGGAGTTTATACCAAGAGGTTTTAGGCTGAGATCAGCCTTTGCGCTCAAACACTTCAACAGACCCTATTAGGCAACAGAATCGATCCTTCAAAGAATTTATTCGACATATAAACCTGAGTTTAAGAGTAGTATAACAGCCATCGTTCTTTTTTATTGCATGGTTTTCATTAAAAAAATTAATTTTGCCCCATCGATAACTAAACTGCAAATAATCTTTCGCCAAAAAATTGATTTTCAGATAATTGTTTTTGTGAAGTGCTCATTTTCTTATTGTATTATAAAAAAGCTGCACTGGTACGAAAATTGTGAAAGATTAAATTATTTTTTTGTTACCGGCCGGGGCGAGTTGCGTTTTTATATTTCTTTTCGTTGTATAAAAACGAAGAATCGGAGAGGCCGGTTCAAAAATAGAAAACCGAGATGAATTTATGATTAAAACTCCTTTTACAGTAGCCTTACTTATTTCGACCTATAAATGGCCGGAGGCATTGGAAGTTGTATTAAAAAGTGTGGTATATCAAAGTCGGATGCCCGATGAAATTATCATTGCCGAGGATGGGGATGATTTACGCACCGTTTATAGCATTGAAAGATTTAAACGAGCCTACGGTATACCAGTGAAACATGTATCTCACGAGGATCTTGGTTTCAGGAAGAGCCTTATTTTAAACAAAGCCTTTAAAGAAATTGAGTCAGACTATGTGGTAGAAATTGACGGTGACATAATAATGCATCGCGAGTTCATTGCCGATCATATCAAAGCCGCTAAAAAGGATTTTTATACAGGGCAGCCGGACCATGCTTACAGAATGGAAAAGTCAGGACCTGTTAGATGATAAAAATATAGAAGGTTTGCATCCGTTTGCAAGAGGCATATATAGCCGCTTCAACTCTTTCAGGATACCTCTTTTTCCAATCTTTTTTGGGTAAATCCGAAAAAATCTTACAATATAAAAGGTTGTAACCTGGCTTTCTGGCGTGAAGATTATATAAGAGTTAATGGTTATTATAGCGGTTTCGAAGGTTGGGGATGGGAAGATTATGAGTTTGGAGAGCGCTTAATTAACCTGGGAATTAAAAAGAAGCGGCTTAAAATGGCTGCTATAGGATATCATATTTTTCATCCAAGAAGTTCCAGGGCGAACTATGTACCCAACGAAATGATCTACCGGGAAACCGTTTTGTTTAAATATACTTACAGAGCTAACGGGTATATGGAGGCTTAAGTAACCTATCGTGTATGTATTAAGGTTGACATTTTAGCGACGCTATATGCTTCGACCAGATTTTTATTTGTATTCAGTAAACTTATGATTGATTTTTCTATCCTTATTTGTGTGTATAACCCCGATGAGCGCCTTTTATCAAAATGTATATATGCGGTAAATGGTTTGGATACATCAAATATATCGCTAGAGGTAATTTTAGTCGATAATAATAGCAACCCGTCACTAAACACCTATCCCATCGTTCAGAATGCACAGAAAATAATCCCTAACCTGATTACATTAGTCGAACCCAAACAGGGGATCAGTCATGCCAGGGTCGCAGGTATAAAGGCTGCCAGGGGTAAATATATTGTTATATTTGACGGAGACAATGATCCTCATTCTGACTATTTGCAGGTACTTTCAAAATTGATCGAACAACACTCATCCGTTGGAGCATGGGGACCCGGAAACGTTTGGGTGAATTTTATTGATGGAGTTGATGACGATTTGAAAATTAAAGCGATGGAACTTTTCCAGGAGAGACATGATGACTTCACAGTTTTTGCATGTCTTAGATCCTGGCAAGATTGCTACCCCTTCGGCACGGGCTTGTGCATAAAAACCGAACATGCTTTATTATACGTCAATATGTTTGAAAGCGGAAATTTCACGCTTAAAGGGAGAGAGGGGAATAGATTAAGCAGCGGAGAAGACACTCAAATGGTGTTATGTTGTATTATAAGTGGCTATGCAGCCGGCCGATCGCCAGACTTAAAAATGAACCACGTTATCCCAGCGAGCCGGGCTAACTTAAATTACATGAAACGATTGGCGTACGGCGGACACATCGATTATGACTTGATTATGACACAAGTAATGCCTGAGTATAAAGCCAATTTCGGCAACCCTTTGAAAAAAGCCTGTGGCGTTCAGCAAAGATTTACAAAAAGATGGCAAAAGCAATTCTATCAAATAACACAGGGAAAATCATACACTTAATATCCTATTGCAGCATGCGTGCGGGAGCCTACCAGGCCACAGGCAGACCGATACCCCGCGCTTTAAAACATGTATTAAAAATGGCAAAAGCCTCCTATTAATAAAGCTTATATTCTCAATGCCCAAAGTATCAGTTATACTACCTAACTACAACCACGGAATTTATTTACAGGAAAGAATCGACAGCATTCTAAATCAAACTTTCCAGGATTTTGAATTAATTATACTAGACGACGTTTCTATTGATAATAGCAGGAATGTCATTGAAAAATATCGAGGGAATCCAAAGATATCCGGTATTATATACAACGAAAAAAACTCTGGTAGCACATTTAAGCAGTGGGACAAGGGTGTTGGGCTAGCAAAAGGGGAATATATCTGGTTTGCAGAGAGCGACGACTGGTGTGAACCCAGCATGCTGAAATACCTGGTCGATGGAATAGAATCTGATCCTGATTGTGCGGTGAGTTACTGCCAGGCTTATTGTGTTGATGGCTACAACAAAATTCGTTTTACTTCACATCATACACTTCTATCTGAGATCAAAGATGGACCTGCATTTATCCGGGACTTTATGATAGAAAAGACCTCCATTTTTAATGCCAGTATGGCTATATGGAAAAAGAGTTATTATGATCTGATATCAAAGCGGTTTATGGATTTTAAGATGTGTGGTGATTGGCTGTTTTGGGTACAACTTGCAACCATAGGTAAAGTACATATCAGCGGCCGCGTGCTTAACTACTTTAGAAAGCATGACAATGATGTTAGTGGCAAGATGTATAAAACAGGGAAAGGAATTGTAGAAGAAGTGCGGGTTTTACATATAATGATAAATGAAGACTATATCTCAGATAAGATGTATCGTAAAGGACTTTGCCGGTTCATAAGAGCATATTATAGAGCCCGCTCCAGTTTTTCTCAGGAAGTTAAAGATGAATTTAAACAGGAGTTGCAAAAGCGTTTCGGGCAGCTTTTGTCAAAGGTCCTTCATCAAATTTTACAGAACTAAATGCCAGTATCGTTATAAATTAAAGCATCTTTTTAAGCCTGCCTATTCATAATAAGGCCAGTGAGATTGAAATACTGCTATATTAGGCAAGGCTAAAGTCACCGCTTGTTACAGTACTATTGTGTAGCATCATATCTGCGGAACAATTCTTTAATCTTATTTTTTAAAGGCACAGATGAGATGAATGCGGGGTATTGAACCATCAGATCAGCTAAATCCTTAGGGTATTTATTTATCGGTACAAATCGGAAATGCGTTCCTTTTCTTTTTAAAACATCTTTGCCTTTTTCAATGAGGAAAGAATATTCTTATCATCTAAGTATTCCGGTTTATTAAATTCAGTATGAGCAAAAGATTGTAGCTTATATTTAATTTTCTCAAGCCCTCCCAAATAAGAAAAATGCCACCCAGCTTTTCTAATTAAAGGCAGTCCACCGTCACGTTTATCTCTTAAAGACTGCGGTGTATGCTGCTTAAAGTCCTTCCCGGAGCACACAATTGAACCATTCCACCACCTTTCATGGCCAGAATGCTGACAGTTCATGAAGTAATAGTGGAATAGCATTGATAAAACCATTGGAGACTCAGGAGCTCTGAATGTTTTAAGAATTGCCGGGTCGGGGATCTCGTCTAAATCACTCAGTATTATTAGATCTTCAGGATTCAAACGGCTAACTATTTTAAGTAATGCATTACGATGTTCATTTTCGAGTTTCCATGACCCGTTTTCAACATTGTATGAAGTTTCATTTTCATTAAAGAGCAAGCCTTCCGTAGTCTGGGATATTGGTAGATATATTATTTTATGGTGCCATTTCGTAAATCGATCTTTATTTCCTTCATACAAATATTCTTTAGAATGCCCTGCATGTGTCAGATTGGATTCTGCAATAACAAAATAATCAACATAATCTTCCAGAAGTCGTAATCTGAATTCTAAAAGATCTAACTCGTTAAAAAAAGTGAAACAGTCGTAAACCTTCATCAATTATATTTTTAAATCTGCCAACATACGCCCTCAGCAGCAAAAGTATTAAGTGTCCTTCATTCTTTCAAAGATAACGATGCTTTTCAAACGAGAAACCTCACAAGAATGCAACAAAAAAATTTTCGCTAAAAAGAAAGACGTAACAGTAACGATCATTTTTTCTAAACTTTTGCAAGTCGACTAGTAATAATGATATCCATAATTAAGGCATATTAGCATTTAGTTAAATTGCTTACAATAGCGAAAACGTTACGCATACAGACTATTCGCTTAAGTGAATTATAGATTTGATACTACTATACTGTATTTATTTCTACATAATTTTTTGGTTTCTAAACAAAAGCTAATATATTCGCTGCTCACCAAGTAAAAACATCAATTACTATGAAAAAACAAAGCCTGTTATGGATTTTTTTAATCCTAGTCTCTTACTTATTATCATGTTCCAAAGATTTCAATACAGCTAATCTATCAGAAGAAAAAAATGTTGAGTCTCCGACCACTGTTGAAAATGGAATTTTGCATTTTAGCAATTACCAAGCTTTTTCAATGCAATAATGGGTCAAGCATCTATAACACGCGAACAGCGGCTAAATTGGGAGAAACAAATAGGATTTAAATCGATGAAAACTCAGTATGATAATTTCTTAGATGACGTTAACCAATTAGAAAGCATTACCTCCATCACAGAGTACAAAAATAGAATCAATCATTATGTTGCAAAGTATAAAGGAATTGTTCTACCAACAGATACCTCATATGAAATCAATTCTTCTGGCTCACTAGAAGCCTGTTTGATAAACAAAGATGGAATTGTAAAGGTTGAAAATGATGTTATATATTTTGGAGCTAATCAAGCCGTAACATTTTTAAATAAAAGACCTAATGAAGTACTTGATATTCTAAAGTCAAAGAAACATTTTAGCTCTGATAATAGTCTTTTAATTAATTCTGATCCTACTCTACATAAGTATTCAATCCCAGCAAATGTGGGTAAAACAACGGCCAGAAACATATCATCGACAGCTATGGGTCCTGGTTTAAGATGGTCATTGAGAAATCAGCTTTGGAATCAGGGAAATGAAACTTCTGGCATTCCTCATCCTTCTGATGGTAGGGGATATGCGAGACTACGTCTATTTAACGTTAGCACTATAAGCAACGGAGTTAGGGGATTCATCACGGTAGAAGCAAATTTTCAATCGAGAAATCTTTTAGGTACATGGATCAAGAGAGGTGTTGAAGCAGTAGTCCTATTTGGTCAACTTGATATAGTTTTCATGCCAATGGGGACACATAATCTGGTGAACGGTCCTCTATACCCTAAGGGGGCAATTGGCAGTAACGTTTACGATTATCAGGGTGTGGTGTTAGGATCTGATTATTTAGTTTCTAACCCTTCAGAGTTGAATAACATTCCCGGAATACCATATAATAATCAATCGTATCTTGGCCAGGCACAAGTACTTAATGATAATGTTTTAAATAATTACACCGGATGGTGGGGATACGCGTTAACCAACAATGCTTACTCGAGCTTGATAACACAACCGCTTTCAATTGACATAACTAGTACAAATGGACCGGCTCCTCATAATGGAGGGGAGGCCACTTTCTCACTAACGAATGGGGATGCAATGTAACCTAGAGAATCGACAATTTTAAGAGCTGCTATTACATTTCTTAACCTTAAAAACTTTCAAGAAGGAATGAGATGAAAATCTTGTTCCTTCTTGCATTTTAAATATGGCTGATTAAGCTAACTCTAATCTCCTAAACAGTCTCTTGTAATTAAAAACTTTGTACTACGGTGAATTGCAATACAATTCATTGCCTTAACTGGTGTATCAAATCTAAGCAGATGGTGTTTTGATTAACAACTACCTCTTCAAAAACTTCTCCAGCTGCATCATAGTCACTTTCATATCCTTGTACAGCGGCGCTTCCAGCTCCAGTAGCTTTCCATTTTCATCAGTTATACTTAACTGAAAAGCATGCAGGGCCAGGCGGCTGAGCAGGGGCTTTTCTTCCAACGTATCTTTATTCAGCTTGAATTTATTTTTGAAGGACGACAGTAATATAGTTCGGCCATCTCCATAAATAGGATCTCCCACTAAAGGATTGCCCAAAAATTTGGCGTGCACGCGTATCTGGTGGGTTCTGCCGGTGTGTATGCGAAACTGTACCCAGCTATATTGTTTAAAGTCTTTCAATACCTGGTAATCGGTGATCGCAGATTTACCACGTTTATGGATCAGCATGCTGCCCCGCTTGGTCATATTTTCGGCGATGGGCTGATCAATAGTGCCTTCAGGAGGCTGCACCGACCCTATCAATAATCCCAAATAGATCTTAACGGTCTTTCTTTCTTCGAACTGGCGGCTAAAATGTTTATGCGCTGCGGCGGTTTTTGCAAAAATAATCAGGCCGCTGGTGTCTTTATCCAGCCGGTGCACGGTGTAGATTTCGGAATATTGTTGCTGCAGCAAATCCTTTAAACTGGGCTCAGAGGCTTCCCGGTCCGGAATGGAAAGCATACCAGGCGGCTTGTTCAGGCCTATGATGCTTTCGTCTTCAAATACAATAATGTCTTTTAATTTAAAACTCAATTAAATATCATATTACCGCGAAGAATACCATCTCATTCGCAAAGTGAAAAGATCTGTAAATAATGTACTACTACCTAAGTTGCTGAAGCCTATTTAGTGCTTTAGCCAAGCCCTACCCCGCTTTATTTTGTTCTACCTGCTTGGTTTGGAATTTTTTATAAAAATCTTTTGCAAAACTTTTCATCTCAGCTACCTGGTCCTGGTATTTGGTAGCACGGCCGTAGGTATCGGCCATGGTCATCATCGTCTGGTAAAAAAATCGGCCATTTCGTCAACCATCATGTCTTTGGTCCAAAGGTCAATCCTTAAAGCCGCTTTGTCCGCACTGTCCCAAAAAGATATCATCATGGCTTTGGCTTTCTGTGCATTATCCGCTGAACTTTCAGTAGCATTCCACTGTATGGAGTCCGGTACACGGTTTTCGTCCATTTGCACATCAATAGTAATTGTCGATTTTGTCATCAGTATTTTTAGATTTCGAAAGTTTAAGCCGCAAAAGTAAGCATTTATCCTTCTTTTGATTCGATCCGTAATAGCCGGGATAATGCCAGCATGGTATCCTCCCAGCCAGATGATAAGGATCTGTTTTCCAGCTTCTTCTTCTGAGCCTGCCTGAAATTTTCGTCTTTATACATTTTCATGAGCATTTTTCCGATGGCTTCGCTGGTATTGTTTTCCGGATAAACAATGGTGTCTCCGAAAATTTGCTTTAGCGTCAACGTTTCGGGCGCTATTACGGGCGTATTCCCCCTTGAAGCCTCAATTACAGGTAATGGAAGCCTTTCGGACCCATCCATACTTACGAGGACGTAAGCATCTCTTAACTTTTCAGCCAACAGATCTTCGTTAGTCACAATTATATCTTCCCGGTACTTATAATTGGATAGAAGCTGCTCCACATCCATCCGCCTGATGGTTTCTTCCGATCGCAATACCAGCATGAACTTCCAGCTGCTGTGCAGCATTTTTTTAAACGCCGAAAAGCCTTTTAAAAGCGTAGTGAGCGTTTCAGGCGTCAGATTAAAATCTGCTAAAATAAAATACTCCCTGCCGGATGCCACGGTTTCCCTGATATCATCAATGGTTGTATACACAGGCATACGCTCATCTAATATGCCATTAATCCGGATAGTTTTTGAAAGCAGATCAGGATACTTTTCGCTAAAAACCTGGTGTAAGCCTGCCGAAACGATACCGATAGCGGTTGCCGAACGAACCATTTTTTCGTCATGAAGCTGCTCTTCACCGGCAATAATGAGCACCTGTTTCAGCGGATAGTTGGTTTTTAACATTCTTTTAAAGCTGATAAAAATGGACGCATTTAGCTGCTCTAACCATTTCTCCGTCTTTCTTTGATAAAATAATCCTTTCTGCGCAGGTAAATCGCCGGCGTTTGTACCAGTTGCCAGATCCTGAGTACCAGTAGCGGATGTGCCGATAAACTGCTCCCCGGTTAGCGAAGCAGCCAGTTTAGTAAATAGTAATTTTTGCAGATATCCCCGATAGGTTTCACCTGTAAGTCCATCTGTATCTAAAATTATTGCCATTATTATAAATAAACGTTTTTCCTATATCTTTGCTAAATAGCTGCAAAGGTATAACACCACACAAAAGTTTGTTTGCAGATACATTTTTACCAAAAGTTTTTATGGAATATAATACTACTAGAAACCACCTGGCGATGCGCGAGTATGGTCGACATGTACAGAAAATGGTGGAACATATACAGGCTATCGAAGATCCTGAAAGAAGGCAAAGTAACGCTGAAGCGGTAATTGAATTAATGGGTTTTTTAAATCCGCACCTCAAAAACGTTGAGGACTTCAGGCATAAGCTTTGGGATCATTTATTTTTAATTTCAGATTTCAGTCTCAAGGTAGATTCTCCTTATCCCATTCCCACAAAAGAAACGTATAAGGCAAAACCACAGCCGATACCTTATCCCAAGCGTTCTTCAAGATTTTCACATTTGGGTAAGAACCTGGAAGACATTATTGATAAAGCACTGGCAGAACAAGATCCTGAGAAACGCCAGGGATTTGCTAATGCTATTGCTTATTACATGAAATTGGCTTATAATAACTGGCATAAAGAGGTAGTTCATGATGACGCGATCCAAAGCGAATTAAACTCTATTACCGATGGTCAGCTGGAATTTACCAATACACCTTACGTCAAAGCGTATAGCATGAAGCAGGATCTGGCCCTTTCTAAGAACAACAATTTTGGAAAGCGTAATAAGTTCCAGCAGCAGCGTAACAATAATAACAACAACAATAATAACGGCAATCGCCGCAACGGTAACGGCAACAACAACGGTAATTATAAGAAAAAGCGGTTTTAGTATAATGCTGAAATATCATTGTAAAATCCGGCAAATTGCCGGATTTTCGCTTTAAAATGCATCAAAAAGAAATAAATTTGTAAAAACAGGATTTGTATGGCAACAGTTATTGACAGAGAATTCTTAAAATACTTTTTGCTTCTTGATGAATCGCAAAAAAATCTCTTATTGAGATGATGAAGTCATTTTTGAAGCCAGTAACAAACAGCGTTGATGAAACCTCTGTAGCCCGATATAATAAAGAATTAGACGAGGCCATGGAGCGAATAGACAAAGGGATTTATATAACCATGGAAGATCTCGAAAAAGAAATGAGAACCTGGTAATGGCTACGCTAAAAGTCATCATAGATATAGAGGCAAGCAATGCCATTAAACAGGCTTTTATTTATATCCGAAAAAACTCTCTTCAAAATGCAGAAAAAGTGAAGGCTGATATTTTTTCCTGCATTAAGCAACTCTCTGATAATCCGCATAGGCATGCTGCCGATAAATATAGACTCAATAACGACCCCGCGTTTAGAGCTTTTGAAATTCATAAATTTAGAATAACTTATCATGTAAGTATAAATGAAATAAGAGTCATTCGAATACGGCATACTCAAATGAATCCCTTATTTTATTAAACAGAGCATTATTCGTCTTATTTTATTTCGACAGTTTAAAGCTCAACCCGCCCTGCAACCATCTGCCCGGCATTACTGCACCCAGCAAGTCGCTGTAGCTTCTGTCAAAAATATTGTCTACCTGTGCAAATACAGCCAGTCTCTGTTTTACCAAGCTATAAGAGGCCCTTCCGTTCAAAAGGAAATAGTCTTTACTAACAAAAGCATTAATGCCCGGCGCCTGTTGTGGCCGGCGGGATTTGTAAATACCGGTAAAGCTGAGCGCTGCATTCCCTAACTGATATTGCACATTAAAGTTGCTCAAAAATCTGGCATGAGAAGATATGTAAAAGGATGGATTAGCTTCGCTACTCTTGCTATATAACCATACCAGTCCCGCATTTATAACCAGTTTTTGCTGTTCGCTTATTGCACCGATGTACTGTATGTCGGTTTCCAAACCGGTAGTATTCACTTCTGATATGTTCTTGGCTAAAGCAAAAGAACCAGAAGCATCCAGGTTTTTCCTGCCGGGGCATATTTGCGTAAGGCGTGGTAACCCAATCTATAAGCCTGGAGTGAAAGCGCTGGAAAAAGTGGACGATACCCTTAGCGAATTCTGATAAAACCAGTCGAATCCAGCTTCATAGCTCCACGAAACCTCAGGTACCAGCCAGGGATTGCCTACACTGCCACTCCGAATAATAGGTTTATTATAATTATTGTATCGTTCTGTAAAGTCTGCATCCCTTATCGTTCTGCCACCGCTGGCCCTTAACTGCCAATTGCTGATATGGAAAGACGCGTTTAATTGGGGTAATACTTCAGGATTATTATCTCCAATAAATTCAACCCGCACAGAAGGTAATAAGCTAAAATAAGTGCCCAATTTTTGTGAAAGACTGATAAAAGGCGCTGCTATGTTCAATGAATGATTTCCCCTGTCGTTAGAAGCAATTACCTTATGCTGATAATTGACACCTGTATTTAACGAAGTGTTACTACTTAATTGCTGTTGAAACAGTAATAAAGACTGGAAAAGCCTGGAAGTATTTTCATTGGCAATAGATGCGCTATTAAAAAGGTATTCATCGTCCAGTGTCTTATAGCCTGCATCCAGGCTTAATCTGGATTTGTTCTTTTGAAAACCGACCCTTAGCTGGTGCCACCAACTGCTTACAGTTTCGGTAGCTGTATCTGAAGCGAAAGTGGTATAAAAGTTCTGGGCAGCAAAATCCCTGTTATCGTAAGTACTGCGTGCAGAGATGTTCCAAAACTCATTTATTTTGTAGTTTAATCCAACGGAAGCAGAGGTATTATGAAAATATCCTTTTATGCCCCGCTGTTGTACCCCAGTTGAATGATTGGACAGCAGTCCGGCATCCACACTGAAATTCCCTGACTGAATATACCCTCCTATATTCGTGTTAACCAGGTTATGTTCCCCTGCTGCTACCTGGGCCTGCACCAGGGTATTGCTTTTTGTGCTGCTGCATTAAAAGAACGCGTAATAATATTGATCACCCCACCTACTGCGTCTGACCCATAAATAGCCGCGGATGCTCCCTTTAGCACTTCTATCCTATCTATTTGAGCCGGTGTGATGGGAATATAGGCGGAGAAATGCCCGGTATTGGGATCGTTCAGCCTCAAGCCATCTAATATCACCAGCACCTGCTGGTAGGTACCACCGCGAATGCTTATATCGCTTTGAGCGCCCTGTGGCCCGCGGGATTGTACTTCCACGCCAGGGATATATTTCAATAATTCATCCAGTGAGTGTACCGGCAATTTTGAAATATCTTCCCCTCTCACTATCATTATGTTCCGGCCGGTTTCTGAGCTCCTTTTCTCCGACAGAGAAGAAGTTACCGTAATGGGATCCAGGGTTTGCTCCTGCGCCACCCCTCTCATTCCTGCAATCATAAAAATAACCAGTACGGTTAAACGCTTCAATCTTTTCATTACTAATGTTTCAGTTTTAATAAATCTGTGCAAAACTATTACCTTGCAGCTGCCGGCTAGTAGTCCGGTTTTAATAAAATGAGTAGTCCGGTTACTTTTCCTTATCAGCGTCTGATCCGTATCGACACAGAAGAGCATACTCCTGTTTACCTGCAAATAGCCCAAAGCATGGTCCATTTAATCGGTAGTGGGCATCTGCCTGCAAATCATAAGCTACCCGGCACGAGAACATTGAGCAGTTTGCTTGGCGTCCATAGAAAAACAGTTGTAGCGGCTTTTAATGAACTCGAAATGCAAGGCTGGATTACTGTGTTACCCAACAAGGGCTGCTTTGTAAAGAATAAAAAAGCGGTAACAATTAAAGGGCAACTAGTATCTTATCCTGCAGCAAGCGGTTTCCCGGTTGTAACCAATACCCTTCTTGATCATGTTTTTGATAACGTTTCATTTAAACTTTCCTTTGATGACGGGCAACCGGATATCAGGCTGGCTTATGCCGAGGAACTGGCGGCAAGGTACGCTGCTGCTCTTGGGCGAAAAGTAAACCGCCGGTTATGGGGTTACCGGCCTGGCGGCGAAAACATTTTTTTAAAAATCAGCTTACCAATTTCCTTAACAGTACGCGTGGTTTAAGAGCATTTCCTAAAAACATTATTACCACGCGTGGTACGGAAATGAATCTATACCTGGCTGCTCAGATATTACTGCGCCCAAAAGACCTTGTTGTAGTAGGCAACCCCAGCTATCACAAAGCTAATATGGTTTTTCAGCAGGCGGGCGCTATGCTAAAACCAGTCCCGGTTGACGATGACGGCATTGATGTAGAAGCGATTAAAAGGCTCTGTAAGCGACACCCGGTAAAAATGGTATATATCACTCCCCACTACCATTATCCCACTACCTCAATACTGAGTACAGAAAGAAGATTACAATTACTGGAACTGGCATATCGCTTTGGTTTCATCATCCTGGAAGATGATTATGACTATGACTTCAGCTTTAACATGAAAGTAGACCTCCCTTTGGCTAGCATAGATGATAAAGGGATGGTGGTATACCTCGGCTCCTTCTGTAAAACGCTGGCTCCCGGTTTCAGAACAGGGTTTATTGTGGGCCCCGAAAACCTGATTAAAGAAATAAACAAGCTGAAAGCCATTGTGGATTTTAACGGAGACCTGATGATGGAGCAGGTATTGGGAGAAATGGTTGCCGAAGGAGAACTAATAAGACATTTGAAAAAAGCGCACCAGGTATATCATCAGCGCCGCGATCACTTTTGTAATCATTTAAATAAAACCCTTCACTCAAGAATCGATTATAAATTACCACAGGGAGGTTTAGCTGTTTGGCTTTCGTTCCAGGCCCGGCTCAATCTTTCGGCGGTTGCAAAAGAATGCCTCGTGGAGGGTTTGCAACTCCCAACTACATTGTTATATCAAACCAAAGACCTTACGGCAATGAGGTTGGGGTTTGGCTCCTTTAATGAAACAGAAAGCATAGCTGCTCTTACCACACTTAAGAAAGCCATTGAAGCTCAAATCGCTTAAAACTGCATTTCAATTGATGGATCCCAAAAACGTTTTTTAAAATCTACTACTTTATCATTTTTTACGGTAACACCTTCTTTTTCCAAAAGCTCTTCCATGTGGGTAGGTGTTTTAAAAGCCAGCTTGCCACTTAATACGCCGGCGCTATTTACAACTCTATGTGCCGGAACTTTAGGTTTTACACCGCTGCAGGCACTCATAGCCCAACCTACCAGCCGTGCAGACTTTCCTGTACCGATACATTTGGCGATTGCACCGTAAGACGTAACGCACCCCTTAGGTATTTGCCGCGCTATTTCGTACACCTGTTCGGAAAAATCAAGATCTTGCTGACCAGAGGGTACGATGGCTTTTAAGCTATCCGCTTTCTGTATTATTTTTTTCTTTCATCGAGCAATTCGGTTCGAAGCGGTTCGGGAACTCTTATATAATCATAGGGGCAATGCAAACAACCTTTACCACAACAAAAACCACGTTCCCGCAAATATTTTGCAGTTAAGGTTACCAGGCCCTCGGCATTCTGGTAATAGTCTTCACCCTCTATCCAACTCATACCGTATGGCTTCTTTTAACTGCTCATCCATTTCAGGACCCGCTAATGGCTCGGGTAAAGTAAAACACAGGTAGTGAATGCGGCTGCTTTGCGCTATGTCAAGCGCTTCATAATGCGTTTTAAGCTTTAATTCTTCAGCACGATCTTCCTGCTGATACAAATCATCCGTATCAGCAATAACATTGCAGTTATACATGGTTAGTACTTCCTTGGTAAACCGGTAAAGGTCTGGGCTATCCGTCTTAAGATGTATTTTTCCGCCGGGTTTCAATACCTGCTGATAGGTTCTTAAAAACCGGGGATGGGTTAGCCTCTTCTTTGCTTTCGAAAATCTCAATTGCGGGTCAGGGAAGGTAATCCAGATCTCATCCACCTCATCTTTTGCGAAATATTGCGTCAACTGCTCAATCTGTGCCCGTAAAAAGGCAACGTTTGATATATTATTCTGTATGGCTTTTTTGCACCTACCCAAAGACGGTTGCCTTTTATATCAACCCCTATTGCATTTTTATCAGGATGAATTCGAGCCAGTCCTAAAGCATACTCACCTTTTCCGCAGGCCAGTTCTAAAACCAGGGGATTGTTATTATTGAAGTGCTCATGCCAGCTACCCGACATATTTTCGGGGTACTGCAGCACATTTGAGAAAGTAAGGAGCTCCGCAAAACGGATTAGTTTTTTTGTCCCATAATTTAAGATGACAGGATATGTACAATGTACGATGTTTGATGTACGTACGCCGTACAACCCACACATCGTACACAAATTAGCTTCCTTTCGGGCTATCTATTTCAACCAATGTTTTTTGAGCATCATTAAATTGCTGCCAGTCATCGCAATCTACTTTAATAATGGCGATGCCCGAAGTTGGCAATGATTCTATATCGGAACCTGTAGCATCATTCGTAAAATTAGTAACTCCCGGATTATGGCCAATAACCGCCAGTGTTGCTACATTTTCCTGCAACCAGTTAATAGCCTCGGTAATCTGCAGGGTGTCGCCCAGGTATAAATCCTCAAAGTATTTAATATCCTTACTTGCTACATGATGCACCTGAGCAAAATAAACAGCCGTTTCTTTGGTTCTTTCAGAGGGGCTGCAAAAGATCTTATCGATTTTATAGCCTTTATCTAATAACCGTTGTGCCATAAGAGCCGCATCGCGGTGGCCTCTTTCTTCAAGCCTGCGTTTGCTATCTACTCCGTAGCCCTGCTCTGCTTTTGCATGTCTGACAATGATCAAGGTCTTCATATAAATAATTTGCGGTAAGGAAGTTTTTTGGCATCAAATGTATTTATTTTCAGTTGTGTTCATCAAAAAAATTAGGTTTGTTGCTCTGTCATTTTTATAAAATCAAATATCCCTATCAACGAAAATCCCCGGCCTGATGCATGCCGGGGACTTTTTATCTTGAAACGATGAGTTAATATCCCCTTTCGTTCTTTCCTTCCATATAGTTCATGAACGCCTGGTTTACCACGCGATTTCCACCCGGAGTGGGATAGTTACCGGTAAAATACCAGTCACCCAGGTTATTAGGACAGGCTTTATGCAGATCCTCAATGCTCTGGAAGATCACCTGTACCGGCAGACCCAGGTCTTTAGGTGTGATCATTTCTGCAATTTTATTAGCAATTTCGGTACTGGTGCTGCTTTTGTAAATTTTCTGAACCAGGTTCTCCGTATGCAGGAGGTTTTGAGCCTTAAGATCTTTGCATTGCTGCCAAAGTTCATGCAGCAGGTTTTCCTGCCCACGATCTTTTAGTATTTCCACCGCTGCATTAAATGCTATAAAATCACCCATTTTGCTCATGTCGATCCCGTAACAATCCGGGTAACGGATCTGCGGAGCAGAGGATAATATGAGGATCTTTTTAGGCTGTAAACGGGCCAGCATTTTAATAATGCTTTGCTTCAGCGTAGTGCCCCTCACAATAGAATCATCAATAATAACAATCGTATCGATACCCGGCCTTACCGTGCCGTAGGTGATGTCGTATACGTGTTGAACCATTTCGTTGCGGCTGGCATCTTCTGTGATGAACGTACGCATTTTTACATCCTTTATGGCAATTTTACCTACCCGGATGCGGCGACTGATCATCTCTTCCAGCTTCTCTTCATCATAGTCCTTTCCCCAGCTTAAGATGCGCTCCGTTTTAATTTTATTGAGATACATCTGCATGCCTTTCTGTAAGCCCAGGAAGGCAACTTCCGCAGTATTAGGGATATAAGAGAAAATCGTATTTTTTAAGTCAAAGTCAATCGCATTCAATACCTGCTCACTCAGGTTAAAGCCCAGAGCCTTGCGCTCTTTATATATTTTCTCATCGCTACCGCGTGAAAAGTAAATCCGTTCAAAGCTACAGGCTTTACGCTCTTTGGGTCCCACTACCGCTTCTATTTCAAAGCTGCCGTCTTCATGAACGATCAACGCATTGCCCGGCATCAATTCTTTTACTTCGTTTTCGCCGACATTAAAAGTAGTACGGATAGCTGCACGCTCTGAAGCTGCCACAATAACATCGTCATCAACATAGTAGTAACAAGGCCTGATACCGTGCGGATCGCGGAAAACAAAGCCTACCCCATCTCCGGTTACCCCACCCACAGTGAAACCACCATCAAATTGGGGAATTACTTCTTTCAATACATTCTTAATATCTGGCTTTGCCGGGGATGCTTCATCAGCATCTACCAGGTGCTTATGCACTATTTCCATCATTGCCGCCAGGTCACTCTGTTTTTGAAAAGGGCCTGGCTCTATGCCCAGTTTGGCAAAAAGCTCTTCGGTATTCACCAAATTAAAATTACCCGCTAACGCCAGGTCGGGGTAGTCATAGTATGCCTTTTTAGAAAGGGATGGCAAAACTCCGCATTATTTTTACCCTGGGTTCCGTAGCGCAAATGCCCTAAAAGCAATTCGCCTAAGAACTTTACATGCCCTTTCATTAATCCGGGGTGGTTAACGATCTCAGGATTATACTTCGTGAGCTCATTTACTTCTTCGGCAATATTCTGGAACAAAGCGCCAATCGCCTGGGGTTGCGCACTTCTGATACGGTGCATAAAAGGATGGCCGGGCTCCACATTCAGCTTTATAGCGGCAATTCCTGCCCCGTCCTGTCCGCGGTTATGCTGTTTTTCCATAAGCAGGTATAGCTTGTTCAGCCCCCACATTACGGTTCCATACTCTTTTAAATAATGGGAGAAACTTTTGCGAAGCCTGATAAAGGCTAAGCCGCATTCGTGTTTAATTGCATCACTCATATACTGGAAAAGAAACGCAAATTTACGAGAATAGTTCTTAATGATGCATTAATATAGCTTAAGTGAGTGAATATTTAAGATCCTTATATTTTAGGAGGATTAAAATAAAGAAGGATCCTATTCTTATAATGAAAAAAACCAAAGTATAATGGGTTACAAACCCTCATACTTTGGTAATCAATATTATAACCAGGCTTAAGCTATTTCAATAGTTCGGCCAGCTTGCTCTCCAGATCGGCTCCTCTTAACCCCTGTGCAATGATCTTTCCTTCCGGATCAAGCAACACGTTGAAAGGAATGCCTTCAAACCCATATAAAGCAACAACAGGAGATTCCCAGAATTTCAGGTCGCTCAACTGAGGCCAGTCTAACTTATCGGCTTTAATCGCTTTTAGCCAGGGCTCTTTAGCCTGATCCAGTGAAACGCCTAATACCGTAAAATTCTTATCCTTAAACCTGTTATAGGCGGCTACCACATTCGGGTTTTCCATGCGGCAGGGTTTACACCAGCTCGCCCAGAAATCAACCAATACATATTTCCCTTTAAAAGAACTTAATGCAACAGGGCGGCCATTTACATCAGGCATCGTAAATTCAGGTGCCGGTTTACCTACTAAATTTCCTTTCCCCGCATTATCCATCTGCGCTTTGAGGTCTTTTTGTAGTGTTGCCAGCCCGGAATGAGCAGGATTTTTTTGATAATATCTGCAACGGTAGTATTTACTTCCTCATTACTTAAAGGCTCTAGCCCAACCGCCGGGTTGCTGGCCGAAGACTGGTAATACCCCAACACAAACATAGTTAATGCAGCATTATCCGACTTTTTAATTTCACTCAAAGTAAGATCTCTTAAGTAAGATGTACCTTCTGCCCTTGCCTGTAATAAAGGAGCAATCACGCTATCCGGTTTGCTCAGCTGGTGCAGGCTGTCGATTTTAGTTGCCTGGGCATACACATTTTGCAACTTTTCGTTGAAGGCAAACATAAATGTCTTCATTTTTTCGCTGGCGGGAGAACCTTTCACCTCGTATTTTTCAGAAAACTGGTTATTTTCTTTGTTCATTACTACATCCAGCTCAACCGAAGGCCCATCATTAATAACCGATGCCACCGGGTACATAGCCTGATCCAACCTCACATTATAAATCGCCGACTCACCGGTTTCTGTTTCAATCTTAAAAGTTCCGTCACTGTTCAGTGCAGCAGAATCTACAATAACCGGCCGCATTGTGCCAATAAGTACTTCTTCCAGGTAAACCATTTTACCACTGCCGTTGGTGATTTTACCCGAAACAGTGAAGCTGTTTTTCTTGTTATCATCTTTACAAGCAACCAGTACCAGGAGGGCCGATGCTACAAAAAGTATCTTTTTCATTTTTTGAAAGTTGATGGTTCATAGTTCATTGTTCATTAAAACGCATGAACCATTTCCCATGAACTTATATACTATTTTAGTTTTTCTAATATAATCTCATTGGTCTTTTTAGGGTCTGCCTTGCCTTTCGTACGCTTCATTACCTCTCCCACAAATAAAGCCAACAGCCCTTTCTTTCCTTTTTTGTAAGCAGTCACCTTATCTGCTAACTGCTCTAATACCGCATCTATCACCGGCTCCAGCTCCGAAGAGTCAGACTGCTGGATCAGGTTATTTTGTTCGGCAAGTACAGCTGGCTCCATCGTTGGATTCTCCAATAAAAGGTGGAACAGTTTGGTGGAAGCGGTTGAAAAGCTCAGCTTTCCATCGTCTACACATTGAACCAGGGCTGCAATCTGGTCCGGCTTCAGCTCAAAATCGTTAATCGATTGGGAATGATCATTTATCCAGCTTTTTACCGGGCCTAACAGCCAGTTGGCCACTGCCTTATAATTCTTTGTGTGCTGAATAGCTGCTTCAAAGTAGTCTGCGGTTTCTTTTTCTTCAGTAAGCACCAAAGCGTCGTACTCGGGTAGCTTATATTCTGAGCAATAAAGAGCAACACGCTCAGCCGGCAAAGCCGGAATTGAAGCTTTGATCTCGTTAATAAAATCATCTTTCAGATCAAAAGGTGTCAGATCCGGATCGGGGAAATAACGATAATCCTCTGCATCCTCTTTATCGCGGATAGCGAATGTAGTGCCGTTGTTCGCATCAAAACTCCTTGTTTGCTGTTTGATGGTTTCGCCGGCCTCCAGCATATCGATCAGGCGTTGCGCTTCAAAATCAATGGCTCGTTTTACATTACGGATGGAATTCAGGTTCTTTACCTCCACTTTGGTTCCCAGCTGCTCATCTCCTTTTTTCTTACGGATACGTTCGCATCACAGCGCATGCTTCCTTCCTCCATATTCCCGTCGCAAACGCCCAGGTAGCGCACCAGCTTTCTCAACTCGCTCACATAGGCAAAAGCCTCATCGCTACTGCGTAAATCCGGTTCCGTTACAATTTCTATAAGAGGTGTACCCGCCCTGTTATAATCCACGGCCGTATTGTATTCATTAACGTCATGCAGGCTTTTACCGGCATCTTCTTCCATGTGAATACGATTCAACCGCACATTTTTTCACCGGCTTCGGTTTTAATCGGCACAAACCCCTCTTTACAAATGGGGGTGGTATGCTGCGATATCTGGTAGCCCTTGGGCAAATCAGGGTAGAAATAGTTTTTGCGGGCGAAATAATTTTTCTTTTCTATTTCGCAGTTACAAGCAAGTCCCATTTTAATGGCATGGCCAATAGCCTGGCGGTTCATTTTAGGCAAAGTACCCGGATGTGCCAGTGTAATGGGGCTTACATGCGTGTTAGCTTCTGCCCCAAAAGCGATGCTATCGCCACAAAACAACTTGCTTTGGGTTAGCAATTGGGCGTGAACCTCAAGCCCTATAACTATTTCGTATTGATCATTAATTGTACTCATGGAAGGCTGTAAAAATAAGGCGGATTTCTTATTTAGGGTTTGAAATTTGAAAAAGCCCCATCAATGAACCCAATTAAGAAAAAGCCGTAGTGTTTGGCACCACCGCTTTCGAAACCCTAAATCACAAACTTTTTTAAAAATGCCCGAAAATTTCAGGCATTCTACCTTCAAAAACTATATTTAAACAACAATCAGAAAACTCTTTTTGTTCGACGTTACAGGTCGGCTGTTTTTAGCTTTTTACTGTATACAACATCTATATTTTGTGCTTTCCCGTTACGATCTACCTTCAGCTTTAACGTAGATCCCCCTTTACTTTTACGGGTTTGCGCCAACAGGTCATCCGTTCCTTCTACAACAGCTCCATTTGCTTCCTGAATAATATCCCCTTCTTTTAACCCAGCTTTATCCGCATCCGAGCCTTTTTCCAGTTCGATAATTTTCACGCCCGAGCCTTTCTCCACATCCTGTATTTTAACACCCAATTTTGGACCAGAGGCATTAATGCCAAAGGCAGGCGCCCCGTAAATACGGATATTCTCATTCCGATTGTTCCAGTTACCATTATCCCCATTATTAGGAATCCGTGACATCAACTCTTCAAAATTAATATCCGGTGTAGAGAAGTTAGCGCTTCCATTACTAAAAGTCATTACCTGCGGCGCATTCCATTTAGTCAGTTCTGCAGTGGCAGTAGCTGCTTTTCCATCTCTTTTGTAAGAAATAGTTACTTTATCGCCCGGCTTCTTATCCTTCAGACTTTCAGATAGCTGATCCGGAGCTTCAATCACCTTATCGTCTACTTTCGTGATAATATCTCCCTCTCTTAAACCTGCTTTTTTGCTCCGGTCTCATCGTTTACGCTCATCACTTTCACTCCTTCATCGGTCTTTTCGGTAGTTACCCCCAGCATGGCTTTATTGGGAGCACGAAAAATGCTGATCTGTCGGCTTCCATTGCCTGATTCATCATTAAACCCTATCTCCGGCGACCAGTTAAAGGTATTGGGATCTTTAATTTTCAAACGTCTCACGGTTACATTCCCATCCTCATCCTTTCCAACCGCTTTCCGTTTACCGTTATGTTTTCACCATCCACCACGATATTCATTTTCCCCGTTTCATTACCCTTTTTGGTGATAATGATGCGCTCCACTTCTTTTTTATTGCCATTATCCTGCTGAGCCCATAATATTCCGGGTAAGGCAGCGGCGGTAATCAATAAGATTTTTTCATTTTAAAAATTTTTGTCTTCTTTAATACTGAAAAACCAAACTACGTTAGTCTTCGTATTTCAAAGATAGGCTAAAAAAGAAATACGAAACGTTTCGGAACTGTTAAAGATTTGCAGATATTTTTGCATCTACACCAGTATCACTTTCATAATTTCTAAAATAGGGTCATTCTCCTGTTCCGGGAAGCTGGGTTCCACATTTTTTACAAAATTTAGCATCGGCTGCATGGTTTCGATTATTACAATTGGTACAAGCTCTGTCGTCGTTATCCATATCGCGGTACTGCGAAACCAGTGAGGCAGACATAATGCCCGTTGGTACGGCGATGATGGCATAACCCAGGATCATTATAAAAGAGGCAATGATCTTTCCTACGGCTGTAACAGGCGCCACATCTCCATAACCCACTGTAGTGATGGTTACAATGGCCCAGTAAATACTTTGCGGAATGCTATGAAAGCCCGGATTATGCTCATACTCCAATACGTACATTACTGATCCCAGAAAGACAGTCAACAGCACGATAAAAAATAAGAATACCATGATCTTACTAAAGCTTCGCAAAAGGGCAAAAAGCATATAGCGGCTTTCATCGAGAAAACGAACCATGCGGAATATCCTGAAGACCCTTAACAAGCGGAAAGAGCGAATGATCATTAACATGTGCCAGTTGGGCAATATAAATTCAAGATAGGAAGGTAATATAGCCAGCAGATCAACAATACCGTAAAAGCTTTTGGCGTAACGTTTGGCCTCTTTAACGCAATATAAACGGAGGAGATACTCTATGCTGAATACGATCATAAAAAAGTAATCGAGCCGGTTGAATACTTTGTCGTAGGCAATTGCGATCGACTCAACACTTTCGAGGATAAGCAGGGCAATATTGGCCAATATGAGAATAAATAGCCCTATATCGAATACTTTCCCGGCGGGTGTACTACTTTGGAAAATGGTCACATATAGCCAATGCCGGAATGTACTTTTCTCAGCCGGTGCATTCTCGTCCTGTAGCACATCATGCTTATCAGGTATCATTCTAAAAGAGACATAATAGTAAGGTACTAAACAATGAGCATTCGATCAGGTGTATAATTTTTGTTTGCGTTCACTAAAATATACTTTCCTCTTTTCTTTGGCTAAATATTTCATAGTGATTTCGTTGCCCTGCGGATCATGCTCTTGCTGATAGGCTTTAAAATCTTTATTGCTTCCTGTTTTTTCGAGGTTTTTATAGAAGATTTTGGCATAGCTGCGCGCTGAGGCTATCAATTTACTTAAAACTTTGGAGGGAATCTTCCCTGCTTTGCTAAGTGGGTGTATGCCCGATCTGTACAAAGCCTCCACCCTTATTTTGTTACCCACTCCTGCAAAGATTTTCTGGTCCATTAATAGCCCGGCTATGTCTTTCTCCGGTTGCTCCCCAACCAATGATTTTACATGGGCCGCACTAAAATCTGCGCTTAAAATATCAGTACGTGGATCATAAAGTTTTTTATCACCTTCTACTTTCTTTACACTTACCACATAGCCGTTAATTTCTCCATGGGCAAATTCCAGGTAAAACTTCCGGTTCACTTTTTTACGTTCGTTGACTAATACATCTCCAAAAAGTCCCAGGTGAAGCTGAACTACCCCGTTCGTAAAAATAAAATACAGGTGCTTGCCATGGGTTTGTATGTCTTTCAGTTTCTTGCCTTTCAGCCAACCGGTAGACATTGGCCCATAACCGCCTGCTTGTTTCACTATTTTACCCACGAAAGGCTGTAATTGCTTCTTTAATAGTAGAATGGAAGGACCTTCAGGCATAATGTGTATTTGTGTTCTTAATACAATTTTTACGCCTAAAGAAAAGCCTCACGGCTGAATTTCCGTGAGACTTATAGAGAATGTGGTCATATTAATTATAAAAGGCTCTTTACTGCTTCGATCACCTGCGGTAGCTGACCAGCTTCCTGTCCGCCAGCTGTAGCCAGTGTTTTTGTCCGCCGCCGCCGCCTTTGATCAGCGGTGCGATATATTGCTTAATGATCTGTCCGGCATCCAAACCCCTTGCAGCTACCACATTATCCGCAACACTTACTGCTACAAATGGCTTACCTCCGATGTTGGCGCAAAGCACGATCACAAAATCTTTCAGGTGATTCTTTAAATCGGCACAAAGTTTTTTCAAGGCATCAGCATTGCTTACTTCTACTATGTCCCCAATGAAGTTCACCTGGTTGATGATCTCATCTTTTTGCAGTAATTCATTACGAATACCAACCAGTCCTTTCGCTTCCAGCCTTTCTACTCTTTTCTCCAGGGCTGCTTTTTCAGCAGAAAGCTTCTCAATCGCTTTTAATGGCTCTTTGCTTTTAAGCACTTCAGTTACCTGCTTGTGCTCCTCCAGCTTTTGAGCAACAAAGTCGAAAGCCGCCTGCCCGGTTAAGGCTTCAATACGACGGACACCGGCCGCAACAGCTCCCTCTGAGGTTATAATAAACAAACCGACATTACCGGTTTGCTGCACATGCGTTCCGCCGCAAAGCTCCAATGAGAATGCAGGGTCTGCTGTTACCACGCGTACGGTATCTCCATATTTTTCGCCAAATAATGCCATAGCGCCCAGCTTCATCGCTTCTTCTTTTGGCATTTCTTTGATCACTACCGGGTGATTCTCACGTATTTTCTGGTTAACGATCTGCTCTACCTGTTTGATCTCTTCGTCTGTGATTTTTGAAAAATGTGACACGTCGAACCGCAGTACTTCCGGAGATACCATGGAACCCTTCTGGTTTACGTGCGCTCCCAATACCTGTTTTAAAGCCGCATGTAACAGGTGCGTTGCAGTGTGGTTGCAAGTGATATGGGCACGCTCCTCCGCATTTACAGAAGCTAACACTTCCAGCTCTATCTGCCCGGGTAATTTATCCGTAAAGTGAATGATCAGGTCATTTTCTTTTTTGGTGTCTGTCACCAGTACCTTTTCATCGCCAAACTGAAGGGTTCCTTTATCGCCCACCTGGCCTCCGCTTTCAGCGTAAAAAGGCGTGGTTTGTAATACCAGCTGGTATTGTTCCTTTCCCTTGGCCTTTACTTTTCGATACTTTACTACATGTGTTACCGCCTGCAGTTGTTCATAACCAATAAATGTAGTAGGCGTTTCTTCTGTAACCAATATCCAGTCTTCGGTATCAACCGCGGTTGCGGCCCTTGAACGGTTTTTCTGTTGCTCCATTTCGGCCTTAAACCCTGCTTCATCCACCTGCAGGTTGTTTTCTGAAGCGATCAGTCTTGTGAGGTCTGCGGGGAAACCATAGGTATCATATAACTCAAAAGCTTCTTTTCCGTTGATTTCGCCACCTGTTGAAGCCTGAACGATATCGTCAATTCGCTTCAGTCCTTTCTCCAATGTTCTTAAGAAAGAGTCTTCTTCTTCCCGGATCACCTTGGTTACAAAAGCTTCCTGTTGAAGTAGCTCAGGGAACACGGTTGCAAACTGACTGGAAATAACTGGGATCAGCTGGTGCAGCAATGGCTGCTTATAATCTAAATAAGAGTAATAATAGCGTACAGCACGGCGTAAAATGCGGCGAATTACATAGCCTGCTCCTGTATTAGAAGGCAATTGTCCGTCTGCAATAGTAAAACTGATAGCACGGATATGATCGGCCAGTACGCGGAAAGCGATCGCCTGTTTGGTATCACTGAAGTCGTAGGTTTTACCGGTGATCTTTTCTATTTCTGCAATGGTGCCGGTAAATACATCTGTATCGTAGTTGCTGGTTTTACCCTGCAATACCCGAACCAGGCGCTCAAAGCCCATACCGGTATCTACGTGTTTGGCCGGCAGGCTCTCCAGGCTGCCGTCTTTTTTACGGTTGAACTGGATAAATACATTATTCCATATCTCTATCACCTGCGGATGATCGGCATTCACCAGCGTATGGCCTGCTACCTCTTTCTTTTCTTCATCCGAGCGGCAATCTACATGTATTTCACTGCAGGGGCCACATGGACCTGTATCACCCATTTCCCAGAAATTGTCTTTCTTATTTCCTTTTAAGATACGGCCGGCAATCTCCGCCTCGGACATACCCGACTCGGACAGGCACTTCGCCCATTCGTCGTAAGCTTCCTGATCAAAGGGTAATCCTTCTTTTTCGTCTCCCTCGAAAACCGTTACATAGAGCTTGTCCTTGTCAATTTTATATACCTCCGTCAATAACTCCCAGCTCCAGGCAATCGCCTCCTTTTTGAAGTAATCGCCAAAGCTCCAGTTGCCCAGCATTTCAAACATAGTATGATGGTAGGTATCAACGCCCACTTCCTCCAGGTCATTATGTTTACCGCTTACTCGCAAACATTTCTGCGTATCGGCCACCCGCGGATTGGGGCTTTTTTATTGCCCAGGAAAAAGTCCTTAAACTGGTTCATACCCGCATTGGTAAACATAAGGGTAGGGTCGTTTTTACTACAATGGGGGCCGAAGGCACTATATGGTGGCTTTTACTTTTGAAAAACTCCAAAAACTGTTCGCGTATTTCGCTGCTGGTCATCTTATTATTTTAAGGGTGGCAAAGATACGGTTCAAAAAGATTGCAAGTTTTCAACCGGCGATATTAAAGATTCATCAAAGATTTTATACTAAGTATAATAATGTATCAACAAATTAACCAGAACACTGCCGTTCATCAAAAAACGATTTTTCATGTGCTTTCAATTAGTAAATTCGCTTCTTTCTCAAACTAAATCCCCAACTTGTAACACATGCAAAGAATTTTGACTATTTCCTTATTGGCATTACTGGGATTGCAAACTACCGCTTCTCATGCGCAAAAAGGAACAAAAAAATCAGCCGCCGCCCGCTGTGACCAAAGCTGATACTACCAAAAAAGCTGTTGTAGGCCCTCCCGGCCAACCCAAACCCTACAAAGAAGTAATTACAGCAAAAGCTATTACGACGAAAGGTATGTTTACCCTGCATAAAATAGAGGATAAATACTTTTTTGAGATTCCTAATGATATGCAAGATCGCGACATCCTGGTGGTATCGCGCTTATCAAAGGCAGCAGCCGGTTTCAGAACCGGAGCCAGCTATGCAGGAGACCAGATCAATTCGGGTACTGTTCGTTTCGAAAAAGGGCCTAATAACCGTATTTACCTGAAACGTACTTCTTTCCAGGAAATAGGTCGCGACAGTACAGAAGGAATGTATCGTAATGTGATGAATAGTAATATTCAACCCATTGGTGCTTCTTTTGATGTAAAAGCATGGTCGCCTGATAATGCAGCCGCAGTAGTTGATGTTACCGATTATATAAACGGAGATAATGATTACTTCTTCTTTTCCCCGGTGATAAAAAAATATTAGGATTGGGCATGTTGCAGTCTGACAGGTCTTATACTCAAAGTGTAAGAAGCTATCCAACCAATATAGAGGTTAAGACGGTAAAGACCTATAGTTACACGCCGGTAACGCCTCCGGGAACGCCTCCTAACCCTTACGCGGTGAGCGCTCCTTTAACTTTTGAGCTAAACACATCACTGGTATTATTACCCAAAGTTCCGATGCAGCCCCGCTATTTCGATGACAGGGTGGGTTATTTTACCACACAAAACATTACTGATTTCGATGTAAATCCGCAGGGTGTTGACCGCTATCGTTATATAGCACGTTACAGGCTGGAGCCCAAAGACGAGGATATCGAAAAATACAAACGCGGTGAACTGGTAGAGCCTAAAAAGCAGATCGTTTATTATATCGATCCTACCACGCCAAAAAATGGATCCCCTACCTGATACAGGGTGTAAACGACTGGCAGATCGCTTTTGAAAAAGCAGGCTTTAAAAATGCGATAGTAGCGAAGCTGGCGCCCACTTATGCGGAAGACAGCACTTTTAACCTGGAAGATGCCCGCCACAGCGCGATCATCTACAAACCCTCAGATATTCCTAATGCGAGTGGTCCGAACGTACATGACCCCCGCAGTGGAGAGATCATGGAAAGCCATATCAACTGGTATCATAATGTAATGAGCCTGGTGCGTAACTGGTATATGATCCAAACAGCGGCGGTTGATCCGCAGGCCCGTAAAATGGAGTTTGATGATGAGCTGATGGGTCAGTTAATCCGCTTTGTAAGCAGCCATGAAGTTGGCCATACATTAGGATTAAGACACAATTTTGGATCTTCTTCTACCGTACCAACGGAAAAACTGAGAGATAAAGCATGGGTGGAAGCGAATGGCCACACACCATCCATCATGGACTATGCGCGTTTTAACTATATCGCACAGCCGGAAGATAATATTGCACAGAAAGGTTTATTTCCACGCATTGGAGACTATGATACATGGGCGATTGAATGGGGTTACCGTTGGCACCCCGAAGCTAAAAATGCAGACCAGGAAGTGGCATTGTTAAATAAGATTACTATTGACAAATTAAAAAATCACGTTTATGGTGGGGAGATGGCGAAGGTAATCGCGATGATCCAAGAAGCCAGACGGAAGATTTGAGTGATAATGCGATGAAGGCAAGCACTTATGGTATTAAAAACCTGAAACGTATTGTTGCCAACCTGCCTCAATATACTCACCAGGCTACTAAAGACTATACCAACCTGTCTACAATTTACAGTGAGATCGTGGGCCAGTTTGGCCGCTATATTGGTCATGTTACCAATAATATCGGTGGCATCGAACGCACCCCGAAGCGTGTGGAACAAACAGGTTCTGTATACCAGTTCACCAATAAGTCAACGCAAAAAGAAGCAATGGCCTGGTTACAAACCAACGTGTTTACTACACCTACATGGATCGTGCAAAAAGAATATGCTGCTTTAACCGGGCAGGAACCTTTAAGCGTGGTATCCCGTGTACAGGACAGGGCATTAAATATCCTTATCAATCCTTCAACGCTTAGCAAACTGATCAGCGCAGAAGCGAGGGAAGGTGCAAAAGCCTACGCTGCTACAGAAATGTTGAGTGATGTAAGAAAATCGGTATTTACCGAGCTGGCATCCCGTAAAGCTATTGACGTGTATCGCCGACAGCTGCAGAAATCTTTTGTAGAGAAGTTAATTACTTTAGCTAATCCTTCAAAACAAGAGCAGGCTGCTTTATCAAGAGGTGGAGAGATCAATTTTGCTACCAGTGATATTATGTCTGTAGTAAAAGGTCAATTACGTACGGTATCTGCAGAATTGCGCAGCGCTGCAGCCAGCTATGGAGATGCCGCTTCGAAAAATCATTTACTGGATTTACAAGACAGGATTAAACAGGCCCTGGAGCCTAAATAATATATAGCCGCTTTGCTATATTTCGAAGGCGATGGATTTATTCCATCGCTTTTTTTATAATATGGCCTGAAAATAAAAAAGGTCCTTCCGTAGAAACGGACTGACCTCTAACGATTGCTTGCCATATGAAAAATCTTAATAAAAATCTATTTCTTGTCTTTTCCCTCTCTGTCTCTCAATCACAGCACAAAGATAATATATGCCCATTTGTTTGCATATACCAATTTTGAGGTATAATAGCATGCCAAATGGGTACCCATTCATCAAAAAACATTATAATACAATCGATTCGGAGTTATTTTTCAGTTATGTTCAACAATATTTATTGTTTTTTTTACTATTAAAGTTATTTTTGTTTAAATGCCGAAGAAGCCGAGCGACATATTGTTTCAATTGATTCTTTCTTTAGAGAAAGCAGAGAAAAGGCACTTTAAATTGTACATTACCCGTAGTTCGGGAAATGAGGACCTTAAGATCATCAAGCTGTTTGATGTTTTGGATAAAATGGATGCTTATGATGAAAAAGTGCTCATTAAGAAAATGAAGGGTGTTACCAAGCCCCAATTATCCAATTTAAAGTCTCACTTGTACAAAGAACTGCTGGCAAGCCTGCGTTTATTGAAGAGTAACGACAGTCTCGACCTGCAATTAAACGAGCTATTTGACTCGGCGCATATTCTTTACAAAAAAGGATTGTTCTTCCAGAGTCTGCGCGCAATAGATAAGGCTAAGGAAGTTGCCAATGTGAACCAGAAATTCTTCTTCCTGCCGCTGTTATTATCCCTTGAAAAAGAATTGAAGCGTTGAATGTAACGGATACTTTTAAGACGCGTATTGACGAGTTATCGGAAGAAGCCAATGCGGCCAACCGGAAACTGGACATGATCACCCGCCTTTCTAACCTTTCTTTACAGATGTACGGATTCTTTATCGCCAACGGGCATGCCCGTAATGAGGATGAGGAAGAAAAAGTAAAGAAGTTTTTCCGCCAGTCGCTGCCTTCAGGCTCCGGGCAGCAGGAAGGTTTTTATGAAAGACTTTATTTTTATCAATGTTATACCTGGTATGCATTTATCAGGCAAGACTTTTTAATGTATTACCGTTATGCACAAAAATGGGTAGATCTGTTTAAAGAGATGCCGAATATGATGCGTGTTGAAACGGGTCACCTGGTTAAGGGTTACCATAGCCTGCTGAATGCCCATTTTGATTTACGCAATTATGCGGAGCTAAGAGCTGTACTAAAAGAGTTTGAAGAATTTTCGCAAAGCAAAAGGGTACAGGATAACGAAAACTTTACGGTTCAGTCCTTTGTTTATATAGCCGCGCTAAGATCAATTTCTACAATATTACCGGCCTGTGCGATGAAGGCTTAAAAGCCATTCCGCAGATCGAAGAAAAAATGGCGGAGTACGATCTTTTCCTGGATAAGCACCGGGTGATGGTGATCACTTATAAGATCGCCCTGCTCTATTATTTATCGGGGGATTACAGTACCTGTATCGATTACCTGCAAAAGATCATCAACGATTCATCGGAGCTAAGAACGGACCTGCAATGTTATGCACGCCTGATGCATTTGCTGGCGCATTACGAACTGGGCAACCTGGAGCTGATGGACTCGCTTACGCGTTCGGTATTCCGCTATATGTCACGTATGAAAAACCTGACGATCATTGAGCAGGAAATGTTCCGCTTCTTACGCAACTCCTTTAAGTTTACCAACCGCCAGCTGAAACCCGAATTTGAACACTTTTTGGAAAAAGTGCAGCACCTGGAGGGTAACCGTTTTGAAACCCGCTCGCTGGCTTACCTGGATATTATCTCCTGGCTGGAAAGCAAGGTGGCCGGCAGGCCGATGCAGGAAATTGTATATAACAAATACCTGAAAAGCAAACGAAGAGTACAGGAAGACCATCCAGATCTTTAAAAACTGCTTTTCATCAATCGCCTTTTAGATTAATTCTTTTTAAATAACAAAGTGAGAATACGCGGCAGGCCGGTTCTGTCATCGTCATCGAAGTATTCTGATACCCCTACTATCTGAAACCCGTTTCTTACAGCGGCCCCGGTAAAATCTGATATATGGTGATTGAAGCAGTTTACAATAGCAGTACCATCTTCGGTTTCAAATCTTGCTTTTGTGCCGCTATACTGTTTAAAAGGATGTAGCTCGCCCACATAAACATGGCCTCCCGGCTTGATCTTTTCCGAAAGCTTTTCGAAAATTGCATCCAGGTTTTCAATATGCTCCAGCACGAGGCTAAAAGTAGCCAGATCATATACACCTTGCGCAAAAGACCAGTTCTCATTAATATCTGCCTGAAAAAATTGCACATGCGCCGCATCGGTCTTTTGCTTTGCTTTTGATAACATTTCTTCAGATAGATCTACTGCGGTAATATGCCTGGCCTTGGTTAACAACCATTGTGTATTCTTACCCGTGCCGCATCCTATTTCCAAACAGCTATCAAATTGAATATTATTTAACGTTGCCTTTAATGATATTGCTTCCAGGTCTCTTGTCCTGTTTTTATTGGTATCATATTGATGTGCCCACACATTGTAAGCATTTTTACATCCATAATTACTGTATTTCTCCCCAAAGATACAATGAGCATTTCTACTGTAGCAATAGGTACTATCGCTTGGGTGCAATTCAAATTTTCGCTTATGCTATAGTTCCTTTTGTAGATCCCTTTGAGCCTGTCGGGAAATCTCCAGTGCGATCGCATCAATTCCTCTTGTATGAAACAGAATATATCACTGCTACGCAGCTCAGATAACTGACGAATTATTATGGCAGATATTAATACGATGCCGCTATGCGGCAATGATCAAAACAATAAAAGCAGCATAGCTGTGATATACTAATAAAACAATAATCACAAAGGGGTAGAGCTGTATCGCAGCGATATATTAATGATTCATGCATCGGCCCGAGGAAATCTCTACTATTTCCGAGACGCTCCACTTCGAACGGCATGACTTTAGCGAAAATTTGAAATACACCCTATCGCCCTCCCCTATCTATTAATGCAATTTCGGCAGCTATGTTGAGCCTGGCCTGTGCTTCATATTTCTGACAAAAGAAACCGGTTTTAAAAATTTGGGGCATTTGCAGAAAAGCTGATAAAACCTGCCTGCGTGCCGGCTGGTAAACCACATCGGGATAGGCTCCATACTCTTTCCTGATATCGCTGCTATATTTTTCATAAACACCCGGAGCCTGGCCCAGAACTGACAGGTCGGCATCTGTAAAATAATTAGCATCGGAGCTCTCAGTTAACACATGCGAGCGGGTAGCCATAATGCAAACGATCGTTTGTTGCGTAATGCAATCAGGAACGCCAGCCTGCGCTAATCGCTCACGGGCCAATACACTACTCTGTTCTTCGTTATCCGATCGCAACGGATCATAAATGACATCATGATAGTAAGCCGCCAACAGTACGGCATCCGGTTTTTTCAATTGTGTATTGATTTCGGCAAGCGCTGTTATTAAATAGTTAAGATGCGTAAGTGTATGATAGTGCCGATGTGGCTGTGTATAACAGGAAACGATCTCGTTCCAATAATCATCAACCCTGCTGCTACTGGCAGCATAGTTTGTTATGAGGCATTTAAATGAGTCTTCAATTGTCATTCTTTAAAAAAATTCTTTTTAACTGTAACATTATTCCTGTTGTTGCGAATAATATATATCGAGACGGGAATAATGCATTACTCCTCTAAATTAAAAACAAATAAACAAACCATGGTTGCATAAGAGCAGGACTTTCACCCAGACAAAACTGCTATTCACCGGTAATTTAAGTGTCGTTTACCATTTAGCTGTTGACCTCGCCCTTGCTCCAGGTGTATGTTTGTGAAACAATTAAAAAAATATTTAAACTTAATAAAATGAAAACTTTAATTCTTTCTGCCGCAATGATGCTGACTATGGCTTTTACCGCTGCAGCATCCACCGTTGAGCCGGTAACTGCAAAAGCAGAGAAAACCTTCAACCAGCTTTTTAAAAATGCGGATGATGTGAAATGGACAAATACAGGGAATACTTATGAAGCATTCTTTACGAGCGATGGCATTAAGTCACGTGCTACTATTGATGCGAAAGGCAACCTGATCCAAACCATTCGTTACTATAACGAGAATAACCTTCCTTCTAATGTGCTTTACGCAGTTAAAAAAGAATATAAAGGCAAAGAAGTATTTGGGGTAACTGAAGTAGCCAACAAAAACGGGGTGAACTACCGCATTGTTTTAAAAGATGACAAATCCTACACTCATATTAATGCCAATAGCATTGGCGATACAGAGTTAGTAGCAAAATATAAAAGAGGCGACAAATAAGCTTCGACAAACTCAGCCTGGCAATAGGCTGATCTAATTTTTTCTCATGTAAAACAACGGAGGGGGTATTCTTATCTTCTCCCTTTTTATTTTTACACATTACCACAGTATTATTTTTTTAATCCGCTTCCGTTTAACAACCCTTGCAGCACTGCCGCTTCTATTTGTTTTGTACATTTATTGACAAAACAATCCACATGAAGGCGGCTTTAAAGAAAATAACCTGGACTCTGATCGTTTTTTGTACCTGGCAAAGTACAAAAGGGCAATCCAACCTTTCTAAAAAGCAAAGACCCAATATCGTTTACATTATGAGCGATGATCATGGCTACCAGGCCATCAGCGCTTATGGATATGGGTTGAATAAAACACCTCATATTGACCGGCTGGCTAAAGAAGGCATTTTGTTTACAAGAGCCACTGTTACCAACTCACTCTGTGCCCCCAGCAGGGCCGTTCTGCTTACAGGTAAACACAGTTTTGTTAATGGCAAGGTAGATAATGAAGCGCGGTTTAACTGGAACCAGGACAATTTTGCAAAGCAGTTGCAACAACATGGTTACCAAACAGCACTCATAGGCAAAATACATATGGACGGTTTACCACAGGGCTTTGATCATTCTGCAGTGTTGATTGACCAGGGCGAATATTATAATCCCAATTTTATAATTGATGGCACTAAGAAAGAATTGAAGGGATACGTTACCGACCTTACCACCGACATGGCCATCGATTGGATCAAAAACCGGGACCCGGAAAAGCCCTTTTGCCTGCTCTATCATCAAAAGGCACCTCACCGCGAATGGTTGCCGGCGCTCAGGCATTTGTCTACTTATACTGGCATGACCATTCCTGAACCTAAAACGCTTTTTGATAATTATACCAACAGAGGTACTGCTGCCAGAACTGCTGAGATGAATATTTTAAAACACATGAACTGGGCAGGAGATAATAAGATCCCACCAACCCTGATGGATGAATTGGGCATTAAGGAATACCTGAGCTGGGATAAAGCCGCTTTTAATAACAATCTTGGCCGAATGACACCGGCAGAGCGTGCAAGCTGGGACAGCGTGTACAATCCTATTATGGAGGCGTTTAAAAAGAATTATGCCTCTATGAACGACAAGGAACTGATGCGCTGGCGCTACCAACGTTATATGCAGGATTACCTGGGTACCGTTGCCGCAGTGGATGATGGCGTGGGCCGGATGCTTGATTTTTTAAAAGCAAATGGCCTGGATGAGCATACGATTATTGTATATACTTCAGATCAGGGCTTTTACCTGGGAGAACATGGCTGGTTTGATAAAAGATTTATGTATGAAGAGTCTTTAAGAACTCCTTTGCTGGTGCGCTACCCGGCCGAGATACCTGCGGGAACAGTTTCAGACGCATTGGTACAAAATCTCGACTTCGCGCCAACCCTACTCGATTATGCCGGGGTAGCAGCACCCAAAGACATGCAGGGAAAATCTTTCAGAAAATTAGCCAGCGGCAAAGAAAAGAAATGGAGGGATGTTATCTACTATACTTATTATGAGTACCCCTCCATTCACATGGTTAAAAGGCATTATGGTATCCGTACAAACCGGTACAAGTTGATTCATTTTTATTATGATACAGACGAATGGGAATTATACGATCTGCAAAAAGATCCTGAAGAGCTGAATAATGTTTACAATGACCCTGGTTACGCCGACACAAAAAGATGATGCACAAGAAGCTGCAGGAAACAAGAAAACACTACAAGGACTCTGATGAGAATGATCAACGTTTTATGCCTAAAGCAAAACAAATGAATTAGCTCATTGCAGGATCGCTGATGGAGTCTTTCCCATTCTCCACCCTTCCGGCATACCGTCTTTCAAAAGTCTTATCATCAACGCACAAAACTGAAAAGTCGTACCAACCCTGCGTTGTATCAAGCGGCAAAATCAGTACCGTTGCGGCTTTCGCCGCCACTGTTCGTTTAATAGTTGGCTGACCATAACTATTGTCTTTTATATGCACCGCTATGGCCTTGTTAGCTGAATTATTGATGGTTAGTCTAACCTGTCTTTTCTTTTTTACAGTGCCCAGTTCGTAGCCGCAGCTGGTAGTAATGGATGTAATGCCATCCCCTTTTAACTCACGAAAAAAACCATTAGGACCAAACAAAGCAAAGTGATAGGCTGCTGTTGCAAATCCACTCAATGGAATTTCATATTTCAAACGCTCGCCGGGCGCTACAGCAAATGTCCAGTTACGGTTCCTTATCTTCTCACTCCCATCAGGACTGAGGTAAGGTTCATAGGCGTACAATACCAATGGAAACCCGGCAGACCGTTCTTTAAACAATGCCTTTCCTGCACCAAATTCAAACTTCATCTGGTTATTATCGATAGCGCCCTCTGCATACAGCTCATAAGGCAATGCTGAAGAGGGTTTAGTACCTGCTTCCTGCCTGAAATATTTTTTGTAGCGGCAGGGTCTTGCCTCAATAACCCTTCTTCATTTTTATCTACCGGATGTATGCCTTCAGGAGCCGGTGTGTACCGGGCTTCATTAATCCGCTGTAAAAAAGCATCCCTTTTCAGGAAGTCGGGTTGTGGTAATTTCTCGCCGTTATAGGGCCTGAAAACGGATGACATATCTCCACATACTGCACGCCTGAAATCTGATATATTATCCAGCTGCAATTTTTTGCCTGTTTTTCGCGAAGCAAACTTTTCAATAAACTGAACAACGGAGGTATGATCCAACACTTCAGAATTTACATAGCCGCCCCTGGACCAGGGACTGGCTACTATAAATGGAACACGATATCCCAGTCCGATCGCATGCTCCCTGGCATTCGGCTTAGACACTCCCTTCTGGTTGATCTCGTCATTTAACGTAACAAACTCATTGGCTATATTTCGGATACCTGCTGAAACAGCGCCGGTTTTTTGATCCCTGTAATCGGGCGCCACAAAAGGTAAGACGTGATCGAAATACCCATCGTTCTCATCGTAGGTTAAAATAAAGATGGTTTTCTTCCAAACCTCTTCATTATGTGTGAGGATATTTAGCACTTCTGATACATACCAGGCGCCAAACCAGGGAGCCGAAGGGTGATCAGAAAAATATTGAGGGGCTACCAGCCAGCTGACAGCAGGAAGTTTTCCGTTTTTTACATCGTTCCGGAAATTGGCCAACACATCTGATTTCGGAACATTCATTTTTCTTTGGGTACCCTTATGATCGTATGTTATTTCTTCCAGGCTGTGATAGTGCGGATCGGCTTCATTGGTTACAAAAGCATTGTTGTGCAAAGCCTGCTCATGGTCACTTAGCTCTTTTTCAATTCTTCCCTGCAACGATCTAATTCTTTAATGTAGAATTGCTTTCTTTCGGTTAAGCCTTTCCAGACACGTTGCGTTTTTTCATCTTCCGGATTTTTATCAACCCGCTCTTTTAACTCTTTCAGGCTTTTATCGTATTCTGCCAGCTTGCCACTTAAATAGGCTTCATACTTTTTTGACCGGCGTACATGATACTGGGAAAACCACTCCAGGTCGTTATCGGTAAAATTGCTCAGCCATGCATCTTCTTCCCCATTTAAACCAGACGGTATACTCAGTTCGTTCTGGTATACCTTCCACGAAACATCATTTTCCTGCAATAGCTCCGGCAAAGTCTTCCAGCTAACTTCAGCATTATGATCGGCTTCATGATTTCGCACCAGGGCTGGATTCTCAGCTAATCCATCCTTGCGAAGTGCTCCCGACCAAAAGTAAAGGCGGTTAGGGGTGGTGCCCGTTAACGACGAACAAAAATGCTGATCACAAATGGTAAAAGCGTCAGCCAATGCATAATTGAAAGGAAGGTCTTGCCGGGTATAATAACCCAGCGTCATGGGTTTATCTTCAAAGCCTTTATAGCCTGTTTTCTTTGCAGTCAGCCATTGATCGTATTGGCCGTTATTTCTGGCATCCACCTGGTCTTTCCAGGTATGCGGCAGCCCACCCATCCAGGTGATCTTTGTGTTCTGCATATCCAGCCGAAAAGGCAGGTAGGATTTATTGTCTTTATTGGTTTGCAGCCATACGGGGTTACCGTTTGCCAGCCTGAGCGCACGGGGGTCATTAAAACCCCGTACACCACGAAGCGCTCCAAAACAATGATCAAAGGAACGATTCTCCTGCATCAGCAAAACAATATGTTCGGCATCTTCAAAAGTAGTCCCCTTTGCAGGGTTGATCGCCATTGCCTTTTGTATAGCATCAGGAAACGCGGAAAATACTCCCGCGCCTCCCGCCAGCAATCCTGTCTCTCTTTAAAAAATCTCTCCGTGAAAAGTCTATGCCCATTGTACTCCAAAGTTTTTATAAATACAGGTGCTGTCAGCGCTATTTAAGCAGCCACATCGTTTCGTTCACATTATCGTTACCATTATACTGCTGTTTGATCGCTTCCGTAAGATTATCTGTATTATACGACAATTCGGAAGAAGGATATAACCAGCGCAAAGGAAACTTAGAGGTAGGGTCGTTTAAATTGGTCTCAGGATTCAGCACAAAAGCAGGATAACCTGTTCTCCTGTTTTCATACCAGGCATTGTAATCGCAATTTTGCAAAAACCCGGCGATATACTTTTGTGAAATAATCTGCCTGATCTGGTTATCGGCGCTGCCGGTTAAAGCTACACCTGTTGTTGCAGGATAGGTGTTGATATATTCCGCATCCATCGCTACCCCATGATTATAAGTTGCCGGAGTATAATTAGCCAAAAACTTCATGGACTCCTGGATACCCGCAGCATAATAGGTTTGGGCAGGCGTTCCGGTAATCCAGCCTCGAACAGCCGCTTCCGCTAAGATAAATTTGACGTCCCAGGCACACAAAAGCCCCACCGGTTCTGCGTTAAATAAGCTCACGTATCGCTTGTTAAAATCTGAAAAATTACCAGCGTTGTAAGCTGCCACAATATCCGCCATTTTTGAAGAAGGTTCAATGCCCATATATGCATCGAAATTTGAAGCAGTTAGTCCTCCTGTAATTTTGGCCGGAGCCGGCTCTGCCACATAAAACAATCTTCTATCTCCGTTGGTCTTCATCGGGTTAATAAAAGTAGTAGATAAAGCGGAGTAAATAACAAAGGGGTTAACCTGTACAGGGGTATTTGACCAAGGGTAGCAGCTACCTGCAGCATTGAGGTAAGTAACGGCAAAGTTGTCGGTATAAGTGTCCATTATGGGGCGTTCTGCTACAATCTTCTGGAAACGGGATACGATATCCAGTCCTGCTTCCCCGTCTTTTTCGACAGGTTTATTAAAACGTGCAGCTGGAATGAATTAACCAGCTTGCGCCATTTGGTTAAATTACCACTGTATATAAAATCACCGGAAAATGTAGTACCTTTTTTAAAAGCTCATCTGCCTGATCCAGTTCATTCAGAATACCAATAAAAACATCCTTTTGTGTATCATACTTCGGTTTGGTATTTTTTCTGATTCTCCCTTGATGGCTTCGGTATAAGGAATGTCTCCTACCTGCATCGTCATTTGAAAAAACTGCCAGGCCCGCGCAAAATGACCGAACGCTGTATACGAATTTTTCAGTTCCTCGGTGGTCGCATTCGCAATCATTGGAGCGATATTACGCAATGGGGTCATTCTATTAAAGTTGGCACGTCCAAACCGGTTGTATTGAAAAGACTCGGGGCCTCCTTCTTTCCAGATCATGTATTTGCTTAACAGAAAAGGCTGTATAAATGATTTCTGGCTTGAAATATCACTTACGGTAATAGAACCGAGGATCGATGTGGCCAGCCACTCGGGATTTGCCGTGTTACTGGTATCAGGGTTGCTGTTGATAGCATCAAACTTGCTGCAGGAAGTAAGTGCTGCCAATAGTATTCCGGTTATAAATAGCTTATTATATATAAATTTCATGATTGTGCTTGTTTGGGGTTCAGTAATTATAATCCCAGCTTAATGCTGAAACCAACCATTCTTTGAGAAGGTGCATTCAAATCTTCCGTATCTCTGTCCGGATCGGAATACTTGAACCCGGTTATCAGCAATACATTTTGAGCTGTAAGCGAAACTGATGCATTTTTGATCTTTGAATTACCCAGGAAGGATTTAGGCAACTGGTAACCAATAGAGATCTCTCTCAATTTGGCAAAGCTTTCCTTCATAACACCATGCTCGCCCTTGCCCGAAATATCCTGCATATAACTCTGGTAACCTACAGCCACATCATTGGGTGCGTATTGGCGCGTATCACTGGTAATATTACCATACTGGTCATACTCTACCGTACCGGAAACTACTTTCACACCCTTGCCTATGTAATTGGTCAGTTTATTCACCACTTCATCATACCGCTCTTTGGTATCGGTATCCGGATGTACCCCCGTATCAAACATTTTATCCCAGATATAATTATACATTAACCCGCCTATGCGCCCATCAATTGAAATTCCAAAAATGATGTTCTTCCAGTTAACGGTATTGGAAAAGCCAAACGAGAAGTTAGGATCTCCATATCCCATCTGGTACTGATAATCGCTTTCTACCGGGTAGCCATTTCTATGTATAATGTTTCCACCGGGGTCTCTTAAAAATAGTTCTCTCTTATAGATATCGTAACGATTGCCCACTTTCGTGAAAGCATCATCGGAAGAATATTCCGGATCGAGCTGATGATAATAGCGGTGCTGGAATGACCAGTTAACCAGAGAGTTCCAGGTAAGATTTTGGTTTTTAATAATCGTTCCGTCAAGCGTAATTTCTAAACCTCTTCTAACCAATTGTTCGTCACTATTGATCAGGTACTTCCGAAACCGGAAGCAGAAGAGATGGTTTGAGAGATTTTTGTATTGTAGTATAGTTTATTAAAGTAAGCTACATCCAAGCGTAAGCGCTGGCCTAACAGGTACGCAGCTGTACCAATTTCCCAGGTTCTTTCAGAGGAAGGTAATAAATCGAGCGGATACAAATTGCTTGGATAAGAAGCAGAAACATTGCCCCATACAGCACCGGTAGAATAGGTTCTGTTGATTTCATACATACTTGCCGCAGACTTTGATAAGGTCCAGGAGCCTCTTAGCTTCCACATGTTAACCCATTGGGGTAACGGAATATACTCGGAAAGAACAAAGCTACTTGCTACAGAAGGGTAAAAATAAGACCGCTCTGACTTAGGCTGTGTAGAGAACCAATCATTCCTCCCCGTTACATCAACAAAAAGGGCATTGTCCCAGGATAAAGTGGCTTTACCGTAGGCACTGTTCACCTGCGACCTCCGATAACCGTAGTTGTTTACAATAGCATCCTGGCCTGCAACTGTTGAGGGTATTGCATTTGCCAAAGAATACCAGCCGGGTACGCTTAAACCATTGCGTGTACGGGCTCCCTGCTGACGATCTTCGAGATAACGTATAGAGCCTCCACCCAATACATCTACGCCAAACTTACCAAAGTTCTTTTGATAGCTTAGGATCGCATCGTTGGTGGTAGTGAATCCCCAGGTCTGATTCTGTCCATACATTCCTTTTGCATTCCAGGACCAAGACATACCTCCTGTAGATTGCCCCCTTGTAGATATAGCACCAATAGCATTTCTAACAACGTCTTCATTTTTATAATAATCATAACCGCTGCGTACCATCAATTTAAGATCATTGGTAAACTTATAGTTAGCCACGAAACTGGCATTCATCAGGTTTTGGTTAAGACCCCAGAGTTTTTCATACGCAATATAATAGGGATTATCATACCAGTTTTTATACAGCCAGTTTTGCTTTTGGTCTTTTACCGCCCAATAATCTTTATACTGGCTCAGGTCATATTCGGGGCCTGTCCATATTAATATCTGGTAGAGATAGCCCTGGTCGCCATAGCCCGAGCCCCATACCTGGGGGACTCTTTGCGCGTATAACCCATATGCGCTTCCATCGAAAACTTAGTACCCACTCTCATTTCACCACCCATGGTGAAATTGGTAATGTTTAATTTTTGATTGGGGAACTGGCCTTTGTTATAAATATGGTTCAAGCCCGCCCTGAAGTAACCATTGTCGCCGGTTTGAGTAACGCTGATATTATTGTTGGTGATCAGGCCTGTTTGCATAAAGTTTTTCAGGTTGTTCTTTCCCCTTGAACTCAGCAACATCATTTCTTCTTTTTTGTAGCAGGGTTCCACTGCATTGCGCTGTCGCCTATATCTAACTTAGGTCCCCAAACATAGTCATCGGTTATCTTTCCATTTTCACCATGCCCGTAAGAAGTTTGCACTTTAGGGATGGAGATATATCCCAGCGTAAACATATTATTCGTATTGAAATCTACGGAGACGCCCTTGCCCTTGCCTTTCTTTGTAGAGATCATTACGGCACCATTTTTACCACCAGCACCATACAAGGCCGCCGCTGTTGGTCCTTTCAAAAAGTCGATGCTTTCAATATCGTCAGTTGGAATATCTCTTAACGTGAGGTTGGAATACTGAACGCCGTCAATAATTACCAACGGCGATTCGCCTCTCATTTCAAGCGATGGACGTCCATTAAACTCTGTAGAATTTTTAACTACCAATCCAGCTACCTTACCAGTAAGTGAAGTTCCCAGATCAACACCTTTTACTGTTTGAAGGCTTTGCCCGCTTACTTTTTGCGTAGCATAACCGAGCGCTTTTTCCTGCCGTTTGATACCGAGCGCTGTAACAACCACTTCATCCAGCGATCTTTCCGCGTCCTGTAATACAGCATTGATCGAGGTTTGACCGTTTACTTTTACTATGTATGATTTATAGCTGATATGGGTAAAAGTAAGTTCCGCATCTTCATTCACCTCTATACTGTATTCACCTTTAGTGTCGGTAACCGTAGTTTCTCCTTTGTTTGAAGTAATGGTTACCCCGGCTACAGGCTCCCTTTATTATTTGCGACCATGCCCTTTACAATAATAGTTGCCAGGGTCTTCTCTCTTACAACAATAAGTTTATCGTTTAATTTCTGAAATTCAAGACCGGTTCCTTCCAACAGCGTTGGTAGCAGCCGTAGCACCGACACATTCTTTATTTTAAGCGTGATGGCAACTCTATCAACTACTTTATTGCTGTATGCAAAACGGAAGTCAGATTTCTTTTCTATTGTTTTAAGCACCGAAGACAGTTTGGCTTTGTCCAGGTTAAGGGAGACCGTTTCCTGCGAGCGAAGTGTTGTTGCTGCAACCTGCATTGCGGTGAGGCATAGCAGGGCAATAGATAATTTCATAAACAACAGTTTTTAAGCAGCCCATGGAGCCGCCTATTCAAGTAAGCACTTTTTTCATACTTTTATTTTGGTTTTAATTAAAAGGTGGAAGGCTTTTCCCTTCCATTTTTCATTACCGGGGAGGAACGGCCGCAATCCGTTGCTCCCTTTTTGTTGGCGATGGTTTTACTGCATAGTTTATTTATTTATAATGATCGTATTTCCTTCTTTTTTGTAGGTAAATGGATAGGACAATTGCAAAGCTTTTAATATTTCATCGATGGATTCGTTGCTGAAATTGGCTGAATACATGTACTTCCGAACCGGTTTGTCAGCTATGATGATCTTCATATCGAATTTACGCTCAAGAACATTTTTAATTTCTTCCATGGACTGGCCTTCAAAAATGAGTAGCTCTTTGGCCCAGGCAGTCTCCACTGTTTGATTCTCATCGTAGTAAGAAAGGGGAACCACTTCTCCCGAAACTTTTTCAGTAGCATTAACAGGCTGAGCTGAGGAATCGGCCTTGATTGTAAATTTTTGGTTGATCTGTAATGTTTTATATACTTCGTCTTTACCGTTCTTATTTACTATAATCTGCACACTTCCTTCCAGCAAAGAGGTTTCACTAATCCTGTCATTTGTGTAGGCTTTTACATTGAATCTTGTTCCCAACACTTTTACTTTATAATTTTTTACGTGTACTACAAAAGGAAGATTTTTATTGTGCGTTACATCAAAAAGGCCTCTCCATCCAGGTAAACATTCCTGTTATCAGTGCCAAATCCTTCAGCAAGTTTTAAAGTGGAGCCCATGTTCAAGGTAATGGCGGAGTTATCCGGCAATACCAATGTTTTAAGCTCACCTGGTTTTGATTCAACAGGTGTTTTTGTTGAAGCAATTTTTTCGACAGGTTTTTGATTGCTATTTACAGACCGGGTAGTTTGGTAAAAAATACCCAGGGCCATTACTCTCGAAGACAACCAAGGCTACAGCCAAGGCCCATCTTCTTTTAAAAGTATAGGTTCGCTTTGTATCACTAACGGGGTTTAATTGTTGCACTGTAGCTTCCGGTACATAAAGTGTGTGCCCGCTTTTTTCATCGCTGGCAGAAAGTTCATTTTGCTTTTTCTGCAGCATATATTTCAGCCCCAATACCAGTAGCCTGGCTTCTTCGATAACCGGTAGCGCCTCCGGATGCTGCTCCAGGTATTGATCCCAGAATGCCATATCATCCGCATGCTGCTCTGTACAGTAAGCAATAAATGAGTCGTTGATAACCAGATCGTCAACAGAATAATGCATAATAGCGAAGCTCCGTTTATTAATATAGACGGACGACCTGTAAAAATCTAATCGCTTTTATTCAAAAAAATTTGAGAAAATAAAATACCCAGCAGAGCCGCCATTTTCAGGTTGGCAACATTGCCTGAGCTATCCTGGAGATTACGCCGCAGCAACTGAATACCTTTGGATAGATTATTATAAACCGTTTGATAAGTAAACCCGGTTTCTTCAACAATTTGTTCAGTGGTTAAGCCCCTGTAGTATTTCATATAGATAACGCGGCGATATCGGGCGGGTAACTTCTTGTAGGCGCGGGAAATTTTTTCAATCAATTCCGCATCAGATTCCAGGTTTTCGATGATCTCCTGCGTGGATGGCACGTCAGGCGCTGTTTCAAATGCAGGCGCCGACTTTCCTGAGCGATACAGATCAATTAAACGGTTTTTAAATGCCGTAAGCAGAAATGCTTCAGGATTGTTGATCTCGCCCAGCTCTTTTTGGAGCATATCCAGAAAGAACTGCTGTACAATATCTTTTGCTTCCTCGTAACTGTAGCCCTTTTGACAAGCAATAGCCAAAAGTCTCCCCCTGTGATTGCAATACCAATTATCTATCGTTTCCATAAAAGTGGCCCTCAAAAGTCTGATCAAAGGTAAGCGCAGATTATGAAATGCAAACGAACAACCGGTTGCACAGGTTTAAAAATATACGAAATGTCTTATGCTACATCTCAATCCCCCTTAGCTTACGATAAAGCTTCAAAGCGTATACATCCGTCATACCCGATATGAAATCCAGCATGCGCATTACTTTTTCATACGGCGAACCGGCATCTTCAAAACGGAACTGTTGAGGTAATAACTCCAATATTTTTTATGCTCTTTATCTCTTACATCCTTCGGTGTTAGCGCCGCAGCAACAAAATCTTCTACCAGGCCCGACATGATACGAAAACCTGCGATCTCCAACTCAATTACTTTTTTGGCGTTGTAAATTCTTGCCACCGATACTTCATTAATTTTTTCAAAGCCTCCTGCATACCGGGTATAGCATCCAGCAAACTTTGATTGAAGTCGCCTTTTAGAATTTCCTCCCTGTGCTGCCAGAACACTTCGGTGCACTTATTGATCAATACATTGATAGACTTGGCCCGTAGGTACGCTATCGACTCATTAGGGTCGGCGCGCAGGTCTTCCGCAATTTGTTTTACACGCTCTATATTGCTGGTATGATGCTGTATGATGCTGATAAAGCTATCACGAACTTCTTCATAATCAAGTAAGCCCAGGCGATGAGCGTCTTCAAAATCAATAATATTATAACAGATATCATCTGCTGCTTCCACTATAAAAACAAAGGGATGCCGTTTGTATACCATTAAATTTTGTCCTTCATCCGGCACCATGTTCAGTTCTTTCACAATAGCTAAAAAAACCGGCTCATCAATATTAAAATAGCCGTATTTTTTTGATGAGCAACACCTTTCCGTCCAGAACCCAGCGACTCGCAGGGATATTTGATGATGGATCCTAATGTACTGTAAGTAAGCCGGAAACCACCTTTGGCCCGGCCATTCTGATGCATGGTCAGTATCCGTAGCGCGTTCGCATTTCCTTCGAAGGTCGTAAGGTCTTTCCACTGCGCGGGCGTAAACAATTGCTTAAATGCCATATCATCAGGCTTGTTGGTATCCCTTTTCCGGAAATATTTAGAAATAGCATCTTCCCCGGAATGACCAAAAGCGGGATTCCCCATATCGTGTGCCAGGCAGGCAGCGGCTATTACATATTTAAGGTTACTGGTATAAAAATCGGTGGCACGGCTGTCAGCAGCAACATCAGGTAACTGAGCGAGTTTTTCGCCTATCAGACCTCCTAAAGAGCGACCAACACTGGCTACTTCCAACGAATGCGTTAAGCGGTTATGTACAAAAATTTCTTCAGGTAAAGGAAATACCTGTGTTTTGTTTTGCAAACGCCTGAAGGGGCTAGAAAATATGATGCGATCCCAGTCTCTTTCAAAATCGCTTCGCTCATCTTCTGTTGTATACTCAATGCCGTACCTTTTTGAAGAAAAACAATTGACCCAGTTCATTGCCATACCTAAATTTTTGCAATGCCAAAATTAGAGGAAAGTGGCTTTAAATGTATGGCATCTTTAGATGATGCCAGGCACAAACTCATCTAAAAAATACTTAAGGCTGAAATCCCGAATGAAGTACAGGCAGCGCCGACATAATTACCGGGAAACATATTCGCAGATATTCTAAAATCCCGGAGGAACAAAATATCACACCCTTCGGGGTACTTTCAAATCTTACCTGGCACATCTTTACAATTATTACATCCCTGTGGGATTTAAAACGATGATATATATCCATTAAATTTAAATGCATCATCTTGCCCGTTGGACATTATTTTAATACATTAGATTTTATTAGTAATAGCAATCTGTTGCAACAGCTCTTTAACCCGCTGTTTTACGTAGCCATTTTTAAAGTAAGGATAAATATTTTCACCGGGGCAGGTGGTCATTTTGCTATGATCACGATGGGTTGAGATGGTTTCGGGTGAAATATTGTATTGAATACAGAAGTGAGCAATCAGCCTGGAAAGTACATCCAACAAGTGCTGATTCATTTTTTGCTGACCGTAATTACCTAGAAAGCAGATCAGCAAATGTCCGGAGGGGTCGTATTCTGTATTGGTTTCGCCAACAGTAAGCGGGTTGCGTCCTTCATACACCGTTCCGTCGGGTGCGATCAGATAGTGGTAGGGAATATCGGTCCATTTTCTGTCCGGTCCCATACACCAGGTTTGAATATTTTTCAAACGCGTGGTAGCGCTTGCGGTATCCGATAAAACCCTGCCTCCCTCATGATGAACCGTAATACGCACGGGTTTCTGTTGCTTAAAGGGTTTTGGTTCGCTGGCGTTCCAGGCCTTGCGGAGTTCAATATGCACGATATCGGGGAAAATGGCCGCCTTTATACTTTCATTTCCCAACCGGTCTACAGCACTTACGGCCACATTATTCAAAGTATTTTTACCCTGGGCCTTTTTTAACCGCAGCAACTGTTGTTGGCTGTTCAGTATTTGATACCCCCAGGTTTTTCCATACTGATAATATACTACCCATTGCGCTACATCATTTTTATGGTCGTGAGTCCAGCTAATTTCCACTTCTTCCGGCTCTTTCTTCAGGCTAACTTTTGGCGCAGCCGAGCAATGTTATCTAACCAACCGCTGGGTGGCACCAGCGCCTGTTTTTTGTAGGGGCCATCCAGTAAGGCCTGAGCAAGTTTGGGATTTTTAGTAAGTGAAGAAATACTCCAATGCACCACGCCACTGCTTTTAGGAGTGATGCCGCGGCTGATCATGATCTCATTGGTCACCTCGGTAGTATTTACGGAGCTTGTATCGCGACCAACGCTTATTCCCGGCCATAAATGGCGGTTCATGGTATTTTCTCCTGACCACCACCCCAGCAAAACCGGATAGCTTTGTGTCAGCCTGCTGGTAGGCCAGTATAATTGGGGAGAGAAATAATCTATCCAACCCTTATTCAACCACAATTTAGCATCTGCATACAATTCTTCGTACTGATCAAATCCTTCTACTGAAGCCGGGTAACCAGGTCGCCATATACCAAAAGGACTTAGTCCGAATTTTACATGCTTTTTTCTTTCTTTATTTCGCCATATAAACGTTCAATGAAGTCATTAACACTCTTTCTGCGCCAATCACCGCGGGATAGATCACCCCGGCCTGTTGATATTTTTTCCAGCTGGCCGTATCGGGAAAATCTTCATTTTTATTATAAGAAGGATAGGGATAGAAATAATCATCGAAGTGCACGCCATCTATATCATATCGCTTTACAATATCCATCACTACATTTACGCCGTGATCCTGTGTTTCTTTTAACGAGGGATCAAACCACCAATAACCCTCTTTTAATTGCACTACCAGGCCGGGTTTTGTCTTTACCAGCGACTGATCGCTGATGGGACCACCTGCCACATGATGCGCCCGGTAAGGATTCAACCACACATGCAATTCCAGTCCGCGCTTATGCGCCGCCTCGATCCAGAACTGTAATGGATCGTAAAACGGCTCGGGAGCTTTTCCCTGCTGACCGGTAAGGTAGTACGACCAGGGTTCTAAGGTACTTTTGTACAATGCATCTGCCTGCGGCCTTACCTGGAATATCACTGCATTGAAATGATGTTGCTGTAGGAAATCGAGCAATGTAATGGCTTCTTTTTGCTGATCGCTTACGGACAGGCCGGGTTTGCTGGGCCAGTTGATATTGGCCACGGTAGCTACCCACGCAGCTCTGAATTCTCTCACTGCATCGGGAACAGACGCAGGCTTTATGTCAGTCTGCGGAGTTTGATGTGTAGCAGTTTTCGGCGATGAGCAGGAAGCCATTAAGATAACGGCTATTAAAGTAAAAAAGACAGATAACGGGTAAACATATAACAGGGTTTAGGAAATTTAAATGTACTTAATAAATCTTACAGAGACGTCCATATCTAGCTTAAAGGGCTGGCATTTCAAACAAAAGAACCCTAACAGCCGCATTCAATATGTCACCCCTTTCGGGGTTTCAAGAACCTTAGTCAGGCCCTGTTATAATTATTTCATCCCTCGCGGGATTTCAAAAAAACATATTTGGCTCGCGGACAGTTCAAATACGTTTTGTCCATACTACGCCTGCACCACTGTTTCCAAACCAATCCAATGCATTAACTTCAGTTTGCAAATAAAAAGATATGATTGAGCTGATAAAAGGAGACATCACCAAAATTGAAGTAGTTGCTATTGTAAACGCTGCGAATTCCTCACTTTTAGGGGGTGGAGGTGTAGATGGCGCTATTCACCGCGCCGGCGGTCCGGCAATTTTGGAAGACTGCAGAAATATACGAGCCAGGCAGGAAGCTGCAAAACAGGACAAGCCGTTATTACCACGGCCGGCAATTTGCCTGCACAATATGTGATACATACGGTTGGCCCGGTTTGGCAAGGTGGTCAACAGGGAGAAAAAGAATTGCTGCGCCTTGCTTATTACAACAGTCTTCAACTCGCCGAAAAAAACAATGTAACCAGCATTTCTTTTCCCAACATCAGTACCGGCATTTATGGTTTTCCGAAAGGCGAGGCGGCACCCTTTGCTATTGAAGCAGTTCAGGAGTTTTTGAAAGCACAAGCCGTTATTCAAAAAGTAATTTTTGTTTGCTTTGACGAGGAGAACTATATGATTTATCATTCGCTGTTAAAGCCATAATTTCTTAAAGCAAAGCAGCGGGTTTCTCATTCAATAATTTAAATACGATATGAGTCAAGTTTTGTTCGACTACCTGGATCAGTACATAGAGCTTACCAATGAGGAACAACAATTTATCAGGGAGCTTGATCTCTTTCAACACTTCTCTAAAAATGATATTTTATTAAAAGCGGGTCAGTATACCTCCAACGGATATTTTGTTGAAGGGCTGCATCAGATGTTATTACCTGGTAGATGGCCAGGAGAAAACAACCGCCTTCTATACCGAACTGGAATCCCCGGAACCTCTCTGCGTCATTAGCAAAAAATAATCTGCTTATTACGTAGCCTGTGTGGAGGATTCTATTATCCTTATGTCTAATGATGCGATTCAAAAAAACTCATTCAAAAAATTCCCACGTTTAGAATCACTTTGTCGTATTTTTTCAGAACAACAGCTGGCCAAAAACCAGGCATCATTCGATCACTTCAAAACGTCTTCACCCGAAGAACGTTACCTGCACCTTCAAAACACCAGGCCCGACCTGATACAGAGAATACCTCAATACCAGTTGGCAAGCTACCTTGGCATCACTCCGCAATCATTAAGTCGTTTACGTAGCCGGGTTGCAGGCAAGGGTTGATGTTTTGTTGGTCCCTCATTTATTAACTTAAGTGAATGGCAAAATTTGTTTGCCAGATTATTTTGTGTTGAAATATTGACAGCAGCCAACGCATTCGGCTCGCTTACATTCAAATCAAAATAAATGAGAGCTTATTTATATCAATCGTACGGACCACCAGAAGTATTGCAACTGGCCGAACTGCCTATACCAACACCCGGAGGTAAAGATCTCCTGGTAAAAGTTCACGCTTCCACCGTAACCCCAGGAGTGAGCTATGTGAGGCAGGGAATTGTTCCCGGCTCTACATTCAAAACGCTGTTAATGCGTTTGGTGTTTGGTATACGCAAACCCAGACGGCCTATACTTGGTTATGAATTTTCCGGGATTGTTGAAACAGTTGGAGCTACCGTTACTCAATTTAAAAAAGGAGATGCCGTGTATGGCACTGCCACAGGTTTAAACGCCGGCTCCTACGCCGATTACCTGGTAGTTCCCGAGACGTGGAGATGGGGTGTGATAGCTAAAATGCCTGATACATTGTCATTTGAACAGGCAGCGGCATTGCCTATCGGCGCTATGACAGCGCTTCATATTCTTTTAAAAGCAAAGATCAAGTCATCTGACAACATCTTGATCTATGGAGGATCTGGTAGCGTTGGAAGCTATGCCATCCAGATAGCAAAATATTACGGCGCCAGGGTGACTGCAGTTTGTAGCCATAGTAATCTTTCATTGGTTGTATCTCTGGGTGCCGATACAGCTGTAGACTACACTAAAAACATATTGGAGCGCTGGAAGATTCTTTTGATATTGTAATGGATGCTGTTGGGATAATAAGCAGGTCGGATACCCGATCGATCTTAAAAAAGGGCGGAGTATTCTGCTCGGTGAAATCAATGACGCATGAAAAGCAAGCTTACCTGGACCTGCTGCACCAAATGATTGAAGACAAAAAGCTGGTCCCTGTCATCGACAGGATCTATTCTTTTGACCAATTAAAACAGGCGCACTGTTATGTAGATAAAGGTCATAAGAAAGGTAATGTAGTCATTAACCATTTGCTATAAAACAAACAAGCGCACCGCTTAAACGGTACGCTTGAAGTCACATAATTATCTGTATTTAATATTACTGAATAACGCTGATCGTATACTGATAGCTATACTCTTTATCTCTAAAACGATATTGATCCAATGGTTTGGCGCCCCAGGAATTCAATCCGCCTACTCCTCTCTGGAACAGGTCAACATTGAGTATAACACGGTCAGCAGATAATATATCTGAAGCATGTTGTTGTTTTTTGGTGGTACCCGGGTCCCAGTCTTCAGTACGGTAGTTGGTAGCACTAACAGACAGCGGTTGCGCTCCCACGATGCGTATGCCCTTTCCATTCTTATCGGTAAGGGTCAACCAACGGACATCCGTTTTATTGCCCGCTTCCTGAGGACGGTAATAAGGGAAAGCCTGATCGGCTACATTTCCTTTCCAGACACCCATAAAGGCATCTTCTTTCCTGTCAACATAGTTTTCCCAGGGACCACGGCCATACCAGGAAAAATTGCTGAACCTGTTAGATAATTCCATGTTCATTCCAAAACGCATCATTTCCGGCAAATCGCCGGATAACCCCTTATAATGTGCACCTATCGTTAAAGAGCCGTCTTTATTAACGGTGTAAGAAACATTAACGATAGCTTCGATGCCTGTAGGTTTTATTTCGTAGTTGAAAGTAATTGTTCCATCTTTCTCCTCTACGTTCTTAAAACTAGTTTTTTGATTATGCGAAGCCGCATCCCATAAGCGAAGGTTGTATTGGGCCTGTTCTCCAAAATCATTGTCGGTTGGCGCTCTCCAGAAATTTACTTTCGGATGTTTTCCAAATAACCAGCCTAAGGAGGATGGATTAAAAGAGCTTAATCCCCGCCAGTTTTTCTGAAACTCATAAGTAACGCCACTGGCTTGTATCGTTACCTTTTCTCCTTCCTCTTTTTCTCCCAGGTTTTATTTTCGGTGGCTACTACTCCTGCAAAATAATTATTGCCACTTAATGCAAACTCGCCTTTAGCAGCTTCAAAACCTGCAGGTAAAAATCGGGAAGCGTTGCGGGTTAAAGCATATACATGCAAGAAGTATTCGTTACCTGGTCCGGCGCTTATTTTAGGCAGGCTTAGCTTCACTTCCTTCTTCGAGTCGGCGGCTACAGTTAGATCAAAGTTGGCGGTTGCAGCCGTATCGCCGTTTTTCAACAGCACCCATTTATAAGTGTAGTCCCTGGGTGTAATGGGAACATATTTAAAATCGTTGATCACATTAACGATACCATTGTTTAGGTCCTTTGCTTCAAAAAGTATATTCTGATACACTTTTTTTACAATGTGCGTATGGGGCAGGTATTGCTGATCTGGAGTTATAATACCATCCATACAGAAGTTCCCTTCATTGAGCTTGTTGTACCCATACAAATCGCCGCCATAAGCCCAATATTCACGGCCTTGTTCGTCTTTCGTTTTATAACCGTGATTGTACCACTCCCAGATAAAACCACCCTGCATATTTTTGCTGGTTCGCATCAGGTCCCAGTAATCCTGGAAATTACCCATACTATTACCCATGGCATGTGCATACTCACACATAATGTAAGGACGCTTCAGGTCTTTTGCCGCGTCCCTTTTCATACTTTCCCAGGAAGGATACATGTGGCATATAATATCGGTATTGCGATCCCGCTGGTAGGCTTGCTCATACTGTACAGGGCGGCTCTTATCACGAGCCTTAGCCCAGTCATACATGGTAAAAAATGCTTTACCGTTACTAGCTTCATTACCCAAAGACCAAAAGATCACAGATGCATGATTCTTATCTCTTTCTATCAAACGCTTTACCCTGTCAAGATGGGCTTCCTGCCATTCAGGGAAATTAGAAACATTATCCGGGCCATAACCCAGTCCATGCGATTCGAGATTGGTTTCATCAACCAGGTAAATGCCGTACTCATCGCAAAGCTTGTACCATAAAGGTTGCTGAGGGTAATGCGAAGTACGAACGGCATTAATATTAAGCTCTTTAAACAACTGTATATTACGTAACATCACAGCCGAATCAACCACCTGACCCGTATTGGTGTTAAACTCATGCAGGTTTACGCCTTTAAATAAAACCTTCTTGCCATTCACCAACACCTGTCCATCTTTCAATTCTATTTTCCTAAAACCAATCTTATGAGAAGTCGCTTCTACTACTGCATTGCGCTCATCTTTTAAAGTGATGAGCATGTTATATAGATTGGGCGTTTCTGCGGTCCATTGCAGTGGTGTTTTAACGGTGCCCTCAAACCATAAAGAATCAATTGCACCTGCAGGAACAGTCAGCTTCTTATTTTGAGAAAACACTTTTTTACCTGCTTTATCAAAAATGGATACTTCCACTGTTTGCGCGGCAGCGTTGTTGCCATAATTTTTAATTTTCACATCTGTGCTGAACAAGCCATTTTTGTAAGAAGCATCCAGATCAGCATGTGAAAAGAAATCCAATATGCGGGTTTGCGCCGTGCTATAGAGATACACATTACGGTTAATACCTCCCAGGCGCCACATATCCTGGTCTTCGAGATAAGTGCCATCGCTAAACTTATGCACTTCGCAAGCCAGCAGGTTTTTTCCTGTGCGTATGTAAGGCGTAATATCAAACTCAGCGGGACTTTTTGCATTTTCAGTATAACCCACTTTCTTACCATTGATCCATACATACATGGAGTTGGTGCCACCCTCAAAGTGCAAAAACACTTTACGTCCATCCCAGCTTTGCGGCAGGTCGAACTGGTAGCGATAGGCGCCGGTTGGAGAATCATCTTTGTTAATAAAAGGAGGGTTTTTAGGGAACCCAAAACCTGTATTGACATACATAGGAACACCGAAACCGTTGAACTCCCAGTTACCCGGTACGGGCATCAAAGTCCAGTCTGACTTGCCATTGATCTGGTTGGGATTGCCTTTTTCCATGGTCCCGTGGTAATGGGACTATAATTACTTTCCTCGAAAAAATTAGCGGGCACATCAGCCACTTTTGCGACCCAGCAAAATTGCCAGTTACCATTTAGTGACTTAAAATAGGGAGAGGTTTTGTATTCATTTTGCAAGGCCTGATTCTCTGTTGCATAAGGCAACGACGTCGCTCTTGTATTTTCTTTATTAATTGCAAATACCTCAGGATTCTCCCAATCGGGTTTTGTTTGGGCGTACACTCCTGCTACACTTAAACAAGTTAACAGCAATGACATTGTTTTTTTCATCTTCAATTATTTTAATGATATAAAGTTCTTTTCCTTATTGGCAAACTGTTGTTAATACATCTTTAAGCAGCATTACTTATTGTATCCATACACCAGCTGCAGATAAACCATCCCTTCTCATTTGCTCAATCAACAGGCAGTTAAAAACATAGTCCCGGCTGGAAGTCACTTCCGAATTCTGGTTGAGCCCATACGGCCACCAATGCTGCGTATCGCCGCTGATCTGGGCTCCTGTAGATTTTTGTATTTTGTTTAGTAAGTCATTTGCAAAGACACCCTGGTATTTACCTCCTACTATTTTCCCTGTCCACCAGCTGGTGGTACCGGTACCAAAAGTATGGTTTAGTTCATGTAGCATCGTGCGTAGATTCTGATATCCCTCTCCCGTTCCAAAGCGCATCCAACCTTCATTGTTAGCATCGGCAGTAGCTACGCCGGGCACATAGTTCAACCATACATGCTTCACTGCAGAAGTATAATTGTTTACATACCATACAGCACTGTCTATAGCTATTTGCAAACGGGTGTAAGCGGCCTGCTCTTCTGTAGAAGGGCTAGCCGATTTATTAAATGTATAAGTAAGGCTGCCTTTGCGAATTGTTTTAAACTTCATGTTAGCACTATAGCTGATACCTCCACCGTTCTTCGCATAAGCCCGTACATTGTATTCCGTTTGAGGCTGCAACCCGGTTATAGCTCCTGTGTATTTTCCGATTCCTTTCCCGGCATCAGTGCTTTTACTATCCGCTATCGTTGGATTTTCCGTAAGCGACCAGCAAAGCCCACGCTCGGTTACGGGGTCCCCACCATCTGCCGTTAACTCCACCTCCCAATGAGCTAAGGAGTTACCAATAATGTACAAAGGTGCTATGTTAAAAGTAGCGGACCCGATTGCCACAGTTGTAAAAGATAATTCGTTGCCGTAAGCGATACCGGCAGCATTAACGGCAAACGCCCGTACATAATATTTGGTGGAGGCAGACAGGCCTGTTAACCTGCTGGTGAAAGAACCATCGCCCGAAGCTGTGGTTGTATTAAATTTTATATTACTTACGGTAGGCGAAGGTGCAGTGCCCAGCACGATACCTCGCTCTGTAACTGTTGCGCCACCGTTATTGGTTACACGACCTCCTGCTTGCGCTTCAACGGTAGTAATGGTATGGGGAACGACAGTGGTAATAGTTGCTACACTTACTGCCGGGGCCACCGGCTCCTCAGGGGTTATTGTGCCAGCCTCGTCTTTTGAACAGGAGTTAAGATACAAAGATGAAAGCAGGATCATTGCAAATAAGAAATATCGTCTCAATCTCATGGGTTAATTTAAACAGTGGATGATACACCAAAAAGATGTTATTGGGTTAATCAAACAGGGCTTTTCGAAAGAACATATTCATTCAAAAAGCCCTGTTATTTAATGCTGAAGTAAAAGCATCTACAAATATTCCAGTTTATACAATTTAACCGATTTAATCTTGTTGTACAGGCCTCCCCGGAAGGTGCTGTGAGGGTTGCCACAAAGCCAATGGAAACCTGGGTTGTTTCTTCCAGAGTAAATTCCATCACTTTGCCTTCAAGGTTCGCAAATCCAATACTGCCACCGGTAACACCACTTACGTCTGGCAATGTGGTACCTGCAGCAACGCAAATAAATTTCGAGCCGCCCGTATTAAATTCAGTCATATCTATACTAAACCTGTAAGTGCCGGCTGGTAGTGTTATCGTTTGAAAAATTTTCCCGTTGGTTACATTCGGCAAACCCCAACCTGCTTCCATCGATATATTTCCAACACCAGACCTTAGCTCAAGAGAACCAAACCCACTGGCATTATTTATAGCCGCATTGCTGGTCCAATCTGCCAAAATACCCCACCTGTTAGCGCTGTTGATTGAGCTATACCTAATATTGGGTCCGGCATTCTTAATATATGTTGCTGTAAGATCCGTCTGACTAAACTTGGGAATATACTTTGTTGTGTAGGTAGTATAAAATGTATCTACACTTAAGGTATCAGGTCTAAACAAGGTTCTGAACTGTATGCTGGTTTTCTCTTTAAAATCAGTAAGCCTGGTAGCAACAGAATCAATTGGAACCCTAATAGTTCGTTGCTGATTAGAAGCATCCGTATAGGTCATATCTGTAGCAAAAATTCCGCTTAACCTGTCCATAGCACCCCAATCGATGACTGTAAGCCCGGCTTCGTTAGTAAAGGCGTTATTAATGGGTCTATTTAAAAGTGTGCCGGAATACCTTTCTCCATATACCCTTCCAGCCTTGTAAGTTGGTACCGATTCGTTGCCCAGGTTATCGTAGGTGTAAATAATAAAATTGTGTACTCCTTCCTGCAAATTTTTCAATTCCACCATGAGTGTATCCACATTTTGAGTACGCGTCACCGGAACAACCACCGAATCGACCCTGTTATTCCAGTAGATAACACACTTGGTTACCTTAGGATCTGCGAGTAACAAGCCCCTGATGATTACCCTGTTTTTGCCCGAGTATATTTTTATAGAATCCAGCTTACCAGTGTAAGCAATCTCGCCCCCTTCTGTAAATTTTTTATAAGCATCTTCTTTGGAGCAGGAGGAAAGCAGGAGTGCGATAGCACAGGTTGCTATTACAACAACCAGGCAAATATTCAAGCATTTTATTTTGATCATTTGAAGAAATTTAGTGATTAAAATTGTTTTTACTTATCTGGGATCACCAAACACTCGAACTTCTGCAATGGCAAAATAGGTGGTTCCCTGCCAGTTTTTATTGCTCTTTATACGGAGGTATTTTACCTTAGGCATTCCGGCATCAAAAGTGTAACTAATACCTGCTCTTGCTACTTCAAGATCTTCTGCTGTGTTGATACCGTAGGGAGTGCCCGATGGTTTTACAGACTTAAATGTGCCCAACTTTACCCAATTGTTAAAGCTGCCATCAGAAGGAGGATTATTGGAACCCCATATTTCAAAGTCTAACAGGTTACCCGCATAAAAGTAAGTACGTCCATTATAATACTCGCCGTAATCATAAATCACTATACGGCTTAGCGTAGCCAGTTTACCTATATCAAAAGTGATCCATTGCGGCGTAAGCACTGCCGAACTTGTCATTACGATATTAGGCCACCAATCTGCAACATTATCCCACATGCCAGTCATAGGCGTGGATGTATGTAGTCCTACATCGCCCGGCAATGTTACGGCCCTGAAGCCTGATCTTGGTATTTCGGCTTCGTACAAGGGAGTAAGCTTTGCAAATAATGTATCACTGTAATTTAACCAGCGATCTCTTATTGTTACAGCAAAATTTCTCGAAATAGAGTCATAACCACGGATCGTTCTGATTACATCTTCAGCTGAAGTATAAATATTATTGGCTGTTGGCTTTAGAACACCGGTGCTGTCTTCTGCGAACACTTCAAATGCCATACTTGATTTTGAAATATTCTTGGCTGTAACCCTTATTCCGCTAAAGTCGGGCGTAATTGCAAGACTTCGGAAAACACCCCAGATAGGATTTTCAAGTGGCGTTATTTGTACTGATACAGGATCAGAAGCCACTTCGCTCCTGTTTACAGCATACAGCTTTACCTCATGCGCTTCTGTATCTCCGAATCCCTCCACCGTAAGGTTATTAATATAATAAGAGGCTTTTACTTCCATCTCGCGTCCATTAGCCAGGCTGTAAACAGCTTTTACGTATAGCAAATCCGGATCTGAAGGAAGTGCATAGGTAATGGTAGCCTTGCCCGGTCCGGCAGTCCATTGCACATTTGATATTTTTCCCGGAGGCCGGCTATTTTTTTCAAGCGGCTCCAGCGTTCGTTCCTTGCCACACCCTGTTCCTATCAAAACAGCAAGAAAGCAGATCAGTATATTTACTTTATTCATAGCTATAAAGTTTTTAAGAATATTTATTCGTTTTTATTACCACCCTGGGTTTTGTACCAGATTAGGATTTACTCTCAAATCGTCAATTCGTATGGGCCACAGGTAGTCGCGTGGAGATACAAAGTTTTGTGTATAGATCGTGCGCACCCGGTAATAGTCGGCTGTTTTATCCTGGTATACACTCCACCCTGTAATGGCCTGGTTAATTGATTCTGCAGCTTTTTTCCAGCGACGAAGATCCCAGAAACGTTGCCCTTCAAACGATAGCTCAATACCTCTTTCCTGGTGAATAATGTCACGCATGCCATCTTTTGTGGTATACTTAGACGGATTAGTTGAGTACTTGGACCAGGCAGCAGCAACACCTTCCAAACCAGCACGCGTTCTGATTTTATCGAGGTATAGCAATACATCGCCTACAGGACCCTGGCTCTCGTTTAATGCTTCAGCATACATCAGGTACAGGTCAGGCAAGCGGATTTCCGGCCATGGGTAATCGCGATAGTTAATACCCTGATTGCTGTTGGTGTGTGTGGCATTCCAGTCTACCAGTTTCTTGATAAAATAGCCCGTTTCGTTTAAAAATCCCAGGGCATCGGTTGCTCCCGAGGCTTGTGTATACTTAGCCTCTACCACCCAAGTATTTTCGTCTGTATTGGAAGGGCTGTCATATTTATACCATACACCGCCATCAAAGCTAAGAAAGGCATAAAACCTAGGCTCGCGGTCAAAGTTGATACGGGCAGTTTCATAGCCTTCTTTTATGTAAAACCTTTCTGAAGAAACGGCCAGTCTCGTAGTGTAACGATTACTAAAATCAATCAATTTATCCTCATTAATAGGTACTCCATGGCTTGAGTAAAACATTTCTACAATTTTCATTGGAGCGGCAAACTGCATCCTGGCCTGTCCACTTGCTTCGGCTGCCAGTTTAGGCATGGCACGGGCCTGCATATCAAATCCTGCCCTGCTGTTTGGATTGGCCCAAACATGTTCTGTGCTCCATCTTTCCGTCATAGCAGTTCTGATATTCAGCTGTTGAAGCGTTGTGTCGGACAATTGAAACGTAGTACCCAAAAACCGGTGTAAACTATGCCCTCCAGCCTCGGCTGCATCAATAGCTGCCTTTGAATATTCCGCAGCTTTGTCCCATTTAGTGGCATCATAGCTGGCAGGGAAAAGCGCTACCCCATCTTTATCCTTAAAGCTTGTGTAATCCGGATTACCGTTAAAAAGCGGGCTGGCGGCCATTAACCAAAGCTTTGCTTTTATGGCAAGAGCTATGGGCCGTGTGATTCTACCCAACTCTGTTGTTCTGTCTAAAATAACAGATGGAAGATTAGGCGCAGCCTGGTCCAACAGATCAGAAATATAATTTACACACTCATCGAATGGTTTTCGTTTAATGCGTACTTCTTCCTCTGGTGCGCTGATATCGATATTAACATCTACTAAAGGAATAGGGCCGTACATGCGCAAAAGATAATAATGGTAGTAGGCTTTTAAGAAGGTCACTTCCGCTATCCATCGTGTACGCTCGTCTAATCGAAGATCGCGCACCTTACTAAGGTCCTTTACATTTTCCAAAAAATATTACAGTTGCGAATAGCCTTCCAAAGTCCATACCGATCGCCCGGGCCTCCGCCCTGCCACCAGCCTCTCCATGCATCTAAACGAGGTTCTGCCGCGTTTTGCCCGCCCGTAGCGATTCCGGATATGTTTAAAGTACCCCATGCATACGCGTCTAAATCCCTGGGATTACGCGGAAGCCATATTTCATCACCTCCCAAAAAGCCAATATTATACACGGGATCACCATTACGGGGAAGAAAAGAATAGCAGGTAAATAAATATTTCTCTGCCTCAATACGCATGGTAAAAGCATTATCGATAACAGCGATATTATCCGGAACTATATCAAGGTATTTATTACAGGATGAGCCTGCTAAAAGCAATACTGCTCCTAATACCACAATATGTCTTTTTATAACATCGGTAAAAAAGTATAGATTTTCATTTTATATTGAGTTATGTAAGACGATGATTAAAAAGCAACCTGTAAACCAAAATTGTAGACGCCCTGAATAGGATAACCCAGGCCTGAGCCACCCATCTCAGGATCCCACATTTTGAACTTGCTCCATACTGCGAGGTTGGTGGCGCTTAAGTAAACCCGCATTGAAGTGAGCCCAAACCTTTTAATGATGCGCGGTTGAGGATTAAACCCGAGCTCCGCATTTTTTGAAGCGTAGAAAGCTACCATTTCGCATCCACCAGGTTGATGTCTCGCCGGCCACCGTTTCCCTGCTATTATTATTGACGAAGTTTTGACTTAAGCGCGGCCACGTTGCATATAAGTTGCGATTCTCTTCGCTCCAATAGCTGTCTGCAATAACCTGCAATAAGGCGTTCTGGCTCCCGTTGTTGAATACAAATGGAGCTATGTTTTCGGAGTTAATAAAGAACGATGATCTTGCTGAACCTTGAAAAAACAAGCTCAGGTCAAAACTCTTGTACGCTATGGTACCTCCAAATCCATAAATAATTTCGGGAGAAGTAGGAAAGCCAATAGCCACCTGATCGCGGTTATCAACAACGCCGTCGCCATTAACATCACGGTACTTAATATCGCCTCCGCCATAAGATCCGCCATTAGCCACACCAGGCGTACCTCCAAATTGTATAGGCGAGTTCATTGCCTCGTAGTCATCTACAAATAAACGCTCCGCTATATAACCGTAACGTTGCGCCATTGAGTTGCCTACCCGGGAAAGAAACCATTCATTCTCACCATAAGTAGGCTCATCATATTTTAATACTTTACTGGTAGCATAGGTAAAATTGCCCCGTAACTGAGTGCTCCATCCTCCACCAAAGTCTTTGTTGTAAGTAGTCATTACATCTATGCCTTCACTTTGACCCTCATTAGTGTTAGCTATAATGCTGGCCTGGAGCCCCATTGTGGTTGGTATATAAGTACGGCCACTGAGAATATTGCTGCGCTTGTTACGGTATACATCTACATTGAGCTCCCAGGCTTTGAACAAACGCAGGTCCATACCCAGATTTATTTGCTCTGATTTTTCCCAGGTAATATTTGGATTTGCATAACGGCTCACTAATACACCGGGCCTGTTATAACCATACAGTTCTCCGAAAGTGGCGCCGTAGTCAGCATTGTTCATACCAACCTCTGAGAGATAAAAGAACCTATCGGCCGAATTACCGATCTGATCACTACCTACAAACCCGTAGGTCGCTCTTAATTTAAAGTTGTTAATAACGTGGGTAAGCGGTTCAAAAAACTTCTCGTTAGATACCACATACCCTAAGCCAAAGGAAGGAAAGAATCCGAAACGGCTATTTTCTGCAAAACGTTCAGATCCATTATAGCCAAAGTTAAACTCCGCCAGGTAGCGGCTGTCATATCCATAACTGAATCTTCCGGAAAGTCCCTGGTTTCTCGCCGGCAGCGATAACTGCAGGCTACTCATATTGCCAGACACATAGTTACGCAGCGTAGTGATCAGCATACCACCTACCGTATGCTTTCCAAAAGCACGATCGTAATTGAGCGCTGCTTCCGTATAAAAAGTAGCCAGCACATCTCTCGAACCGGCTGAGAAATTAAGATACTCTGTACCTACGGTTCCTATTGAACCCAGGCCTCCACCGTTGAGTCTTAATAAGGTTACCTCACCATCGGTAAGCTGTGTCGTATAAAAATAGGGATTGTAATTTCTGGATACACTTAAGTAAGACTCTCTTCTTACATAAGACATCAACCGTGCATTTAAACCTTGCGTGATTGCATTGAGATTCTGTTTCAATTCGATTTGCGCCTGCACGTTAGAACGGTTATATTCCGAATAGCCCTTCACCATTTCTGCATAAGGATTTACATACAGACCTCCATTAGGCGCGATGGCATTACCAAACAGCGGATGTGTTGGAAACTCTGCCATTGAGGAGGGATAAATTGCCGGGAACATTACCGGATTGGCCCAAATGGCAGTTCTAAAAATGCGCGAGCCACCGTTTTCCCCGTTCGAACCCAGCAAGGGTCCTTTATAATCGTCAAACTGGGCATATACCCTAACAGCGGCATCTGTAGTACGGGTAAGCTTCAGATCCACATTCGATCTTACACTATAGTTGATCAGCTTTACATTGCTATTAAAATTGTTAAGTTTTTCCGCTTTTAATACACCATTGTCTACGTTAAAAGTTCCGGCGATATAATAGCGGGCTTTGTCAGACCCGCCGGCAATGCTCAGGTTATTACGGGTATTGATCGTATAATCTTTTACCAGTTGTTCAATCCAGTTATTGTTAGGATATAACAATGGATCGGCATCCGGGCGGGCTGTTGCATCTATTTTAGTTTGTAAATAAGGTAATGGAGCCAGCGGATTGCGGGTAAGTGCAGCCTCGTTGGCCAACTGCATATAAGTAATATTATCAGCAAACTCAAAATTTCGTGTATTGGAAGACGCGGTAACCTCTGAGCGTAATGTAAACTTGGTTTTACCTGCTGAACCTACTTTAGTAGTAATTAAAACAACACCATTGGCGCCCCGTGCACCGTATACAGCAGACGCAGTCGCATCACGCAATACACTAAAGGCAGCAATATCGTCGGGCTGTAAACGTGCCATATCTGTATTGCTTGACTCAATACCGTCTATCAATATCAGCGGGTCTTGTTTGCCGGTACCAAATGTTCCCAGTCCCCGTATAAAGAACTGGGCATTATCAGCACCAGGCTCACCACTCCGCTGGTAGGCAATCATACCGCCAACCCGGCCCGCCATCATAGTAGTTAGGTTACTGGTAGGCCCTTTTAACTCTTCGGGGTTAATAGTAGCTACAGCGCTAACCATACTGGATCGTCTTTGCTTGTTACCAAATGCTGTTATTACCACCTCGTCAATAGTCGTAGACTGTGCAGTCAGGGTGGCGTTTATAACAGACTCTCCTTGTATCGACCGCTCTATTCGTGCGAAGCCTATGGCCGAAAAGATAAGCGTACCATTAGCGGGTACTTCCAACTGGTATTCACCGTTCACGCTTGTTAGTGTAGCCCGGGTAGAGTCGCTTTTAAGGAAGACGGTAGCATTGGCAAGCGCCGCTCCTGCATCTGTAGTAACAGTACCCTTTACTACAATGTTTTGCTGCTGTGCAATAGCATCGCCTTGTATGATAAAGGCAAGACCAACTGCAAGTAAGCATCTAAAGTAAAATCGAATAAGCATACCTGATTTGTAAGGTTTAAATGAAAAATAATTTTTAGCTCCGTGCATTTCGTTGAAGTGCATACCTCTCCCAGCCAGCCCTGGAGGCCGGTTTTTATGGCATCGAAAAAAGCTTTGTCTATCTGCTACAGCAGCAACGAAAGGCTATTATCTGTCGGTAATTTTCAATTTCAACACTTTCTGCATCATCGAAAAGTTTGGTTTGTTATATAAATTCTCCAGTCAAATTATGTTCTGTTTAATCGCAAGCTCATACAATATTTGTCAATTCTACTTTTATAAAAGTATCTGTTTTTCTCTATTACTCATTGTTAGATATTAACCGTTGTTAACCAAAATTTAACTCATGTGTTTACACCGTATCGTTTGTATTGTAATGCAGTACTGGAGCCACTTTGAGCACTCCATGATATACTCCAATACTTATACAGTTATGACGGCTGTTCGTTAAGAATTCCTGCTTACTATATTTACACGATAAGCTGGCACTCAGACCTTTTTTTCCTTCCCATCAGCAAGGCTTAGCCTATCTTATATTTAGTTCTTTCGACTTGCCATAGAGTTGCACTTCTGTCACTCCATTAATGATTGTTACTTTTTTAACGGGTATTAGCTCATCATCTGACCAACGTTCGCCGGATTTTTTCCAAAGCATCAGCGTAATACATGTCCTTTCTTTTTCAGCAGCCACATTGGTTGCGGCATTAATTACCCTGCTATCTTTACTTTGAGGATGAACACCCGTTGTATTAACATCGTATACCTTATCCCATCCCTCATAATTAACCATGGCTAATTGGTATACACCGTTGTCTATAATCACAACATCTTTGCCTTTTACTTTTTTGTGTGAAGTAGTAATGTTTTTTGCCAGTTTAGGTAATGCATAATGTCCCAACCTTATTTCAGTTTCAACTGGCGAACTGATCTTATCAACTCTAAGGATACCATTAGCAAGCGGTATATCCGTCAGCTTTAGTTTTACACCAGGATTTGTTTCCAATACCGCATCACGATAGTAAATACCTTCTTCAAATTTTTTAAAATCGTATAGTCTCAACGGCTCCCATTCCTTGTCTTGATTTTTGATGAGATAGTTCATAGACACTACACCTTCCACGCTATCTGCCTGCCAGGGGAATGCGCTGTTATAAGAAAGGCGATTATAATTTTCACTGGCGCGAAAAGTTTCCCAGGCGCCTATCAATTTTACCTTGCACCAGGCCCTGATTTCAGATGCACCTATATTGGGATAATCGGTTATCAAAATATTGGAGCTATCTGCGAAACGATTGTACACTTCTCCTTTTTCATCTCCGTTTCCCAGGCGCCATCATTTTCTGTAGCAGTCCAGAACGGACTATCCTTTGGTAACATCAATGCAAAAAAAGCTTTGCCCATCCAGTACACACTTCCGCGACAGCTGTAGGGCTGAACCGCAGGTTCAAAAGGACCATACACGCCTAGTGTAGGCACATTGTCTTTCATAAATTCAGGGTGTGTTATAAACTGCTTCATCACACCGGAGGCGATCCGGCGCATCCAGCCATAGTTAACTGCCGGATCATTTTGTAACCCCATCAAAGTAAATGGAACGATCGCACCAATTCTATAAGTCATGCTTCTTCCCCAAACAATCATATTGCCGTCCTTACTAAACATAAAAGGATATTTCTGTTTGAGGTCATCAAAGTTTTTAGAAATTTCTGCGCGTATTCGATAGTATTTCTTTCCAAAGTATTCAGCCCATAATGGTCCATACATCTGGAAGGCCCACATACTGTAATAGTCGTAAGCTGGGTTATCATTATACCAGCCATTTCCGCGGTAGTGATCCAGGGATTTATCCAGGTAGTCAACTAATAGTTTTTCATTAACCGCATAGCCTTTGCTTTTGAAAAAGCTCAATACAAATATGTTGAAGAACTTCCAATTGGAAGGAACAGTTTTACCATCACCATAACTGAGCATGGTATGCGCTAACAGGTCCCGTTGCTCTTTGGTTAAAGGATCAAACAATACTTCGGGCGCATAAAATAAGGATACCGCTAAAGCTCCAAATTCTACCAGTATCTGGCTCGGCCCACCGTTCTTATCCTGCGGTTTAATATAGGATTCGCTTTGGTGGTTTAAGAGGTTTAATATCTGGTGGCGATAATAATCTGCCACGCGAACCTTATTCAATACCAGGTTGGAGTCTTCTTTCAACAAAGGTGCGGCAATAAATAAAGTGCGGCTCAGACCTTCGAGTTTTTCAGTAGGAACCTGCGAAGCTTGCCTGGGATAGCTCTTGCCCGGCTCGCGGGGAAACTGCATGGGATCGTCGATATTGTCGACATAGCTAAATGCCCCCTTAGTAAATACAAAGCCATTTGTTTCCAGTGTTCCCGGGTCATACCGGTTTTCGGGCTTTTCTTATAGTCGGGATTGGTTACCTTAAAAGCAGGTTGATTGGCAACTCTCTTCTGCTGCAATACGGTGTCCCAACTCATGGAGCCACCCTGCCCATATAACAACTGGCTATAACAAATACTTACCGCAATTAAAATAAAAAAACTTTTCATATACAATCGCTCTCTATTAGTCAAATACTTTTAAATCCCATTCATCCAGCCAACTTAAAACCGGCAACTCATTTTTAAATTGTACAGGCAGCCAAACGTAGCGTCCGTCTATGGGATTTTTAGGTCGCCAGCGGTCAGCCATAAAAATGAAAGCATCTTTCTTTCCGGCTACAGGTAAAATATAAGTTCCCTGTGACTGAAATGTTTTATCAGCCCCATCACCTACGCAGGGATTGGGTAGCAGTTTCCACTCACCCATTATCTGATCTGCTACCAAAAGCCTGGCGGCATTAGGGTCCCAACCCGTACAGCCAGAAGTAATCATATAATATTTCCCGTTTCTTTTAAAAATGGCAGGTGCTTCATTATGGCCTGCGGGCGCTATACGAATATATTTGCCTGTATGTTGCGTATAGTCATCAGAAAGCTCTGCAATATGCAGTGTTAGATTTTCCTCTGATGAATAAATATGATAGGCTTTGTTATCGTCATCTACAAACAAAGTCATATCTCTTGACATCTGGCCGCTGTACAAATGTTCATGCACAAACAGCCCCTTTTCCACGCCCTCTCTCCATTTAGCGGTCCACCAGGTTTTGTAATCATCAGGATTGATTCTTTGCCTGCGATCGCCCCCGGCATATTCAACGGCCAGTAACCAGGGTTCACTCTTGAAGCACGTAGAAAGGTATAAGGACCTGTAACTTTATGGCTGACAGCCACAGCTGCATAAGCAGCGCCATAACCCTGCCCCGCCAGTTCCAGATGAAAATACATGACGAACTGCTTTGTATGCTTATTGTAAATAACTTTGGGCCTTTCTATAATCGCTCCGCGCTGCGTGAGACTTCCTTATCATCATTGACGTTAAATGCTACGCCTTCATTCTTCCAGTTATACAGATCTTTTGAAGCATACACCGTTACGCCAACATAAGCATTGTTAGACCGTTCCCCTTTATGCTCGCCAAACCAATAATACATACCGTTGTAAAATAAGATGCCGCCTCCGTGGGCATTGATATGATTGCCCTTATCATCCATCCACAGTTCACCCGGCTTAAAATGCTGTAATTTTTGCTGTGCCTGTGCATACATTGCCATGTTTATAACAACACAACAAAGAAAAACCTGCAGTTTGTATTTCATTTTCATGATCATACTATTATTTAACCAATTTGTACATTTCTGCCGCAGCTAACAAAAAAGCGCCCACTCCAAAACCGGCAGTAGAATCTTTATTCACTACCTGGCCTGGTATAGCACGTTCTCCTATCGGTTGCACATACCCTATTTTTCCATCGGGCTGCAGAGCCGTTTTTGTAAGAAAATTCCATGCTTTTTGTACAGACGGCCAGTATTCTTCTTTATCCAGGTATCCATTGTTGATTCCCCATAACAAACCATAAGTAAAAAAGCCGTGCCGCTACTTTCTGGTCCTGGCGCATGCTGGGGATCCATCATACTGCGTGTCCAGTAACCTTCCTGCTGTTGCAGCTTTTTCACCGTAACAGCAAGACCTAAAAATTTATTTTCATATTCTTTCCTGTTTTTATCGTTTGCCGGGAGATCTTCCAACACTTTTGCCAGTGCCGCTATTACCCAACCATTACCCCTCGCCCAAAAATCTTTTTTACCGTTTACGCTTTTATGTTTGGGGTAAATATACTTGGCATCCCTGTAATATATCTTTTCCACAGAGTCGTACATAATGCTGTTAGCATACTCAAAGTATTGTCCCATTTTATCAAGATATAAGGAGTTGCCCGTAATATGGTACATTTTGGTCATCACCGGCATTACCATGTATAGGCCATCTGCCCACCACCAATAATCATTTTGCGGTGTGCTCATCTGGTATTCCATTACCCCCTTTGCACGGGCTATCTTTTTCGGATCTTTCACCTTATCAAGATTATACAAATCGATATAGGTTTGAAAACAGATCTGCCAGTCACCAAAAAGAACATGTTTATTGGTTTCGCCATAGTTGTATTTCCATTCGGCCTTGTTGTTAGATGTGGCACCCATCCATTTGTTATGCGCTGCCCACTTTTCCGAATAGGTTTTATAAACATCATTGTTTGTGAGCTTATATGCCATCATATTGCCTGTGTGATAAGCGGCCACATCCCAAAAAGCCCAGCCAGGCTTAACATGCGTTCTTTGCCAATAATCATTTACTTTACGAATATGAGACAGTACTTCCGTTCTGGATGGATATTTACGCGCCTCTGCATCTAACACCTCACTTTTGTTCTGAAACAAAAAGGCTATAGCGACAACCAAAATTTTTAAATTCATAGACGATTAGTTTTGAGCCGATTTAAAATTCAGATTACTTAAATCGGCAGACCTATTGCCTGCAATATGCCATTTCAACCAGAATAACAGCGGGGCATATTCGTTTTTTGTGGGGGTAAATTCATTAAAGCAGCCGGCAAAAAGCAAAAATCACTTCGATATCACATTTTTTACAATCGATATATAAAAAGGGCTGTCTAATTATTGTGTTCTGTAAAAGAGACAGCCCAATTATATTATCTATACCAATCTTCAAATGATCTAAACTATTGAACTTTGCTTTCATCAGCTACAGCCTCTTCCCAGGTTTCCCATTTCGGCGTATTTGCATTGTATCCATCATAACCAAAATTTTGAGCTAACTGCCCTTTGTTATTTGCTGTTATGGCTGAATTAGGTATAGGCCAGTAAAGATTATGCTTTGCCATGCGATAATTAATTGTGCGTGGCCTTACAGCAATCTCTCCTTTATTATACATACCATAGCGAACCACACGCTGATACCAATAGCTGCCGCCGCCTGTACCGGTGCCATCCTGCTTATCATAAGTATTCACATCATAGGAATTTCCCCACTCATCGGGTTTACCACTTAGTGCAAGGCAGTAAGAAACACGGCTTAACTCCATATGTCTCCACTCCTCCAGGTACAATTCACGGGCTCTTTCATCCATAATTTCTCCTATTGTAACGGTATTATACAGTTGGGTACAACCCGCTCTTTTCCTTACTTCATTTACATCTGCTGCTGCACCTGCTGCGTCGCCCAGGTAGTATTTAGCCTCTGCGCGTAACAGATAAGTTTCTGCCAGTCGGTAAAGGTACCAGTCTGCATTGCTTCCGTTGGTAGCGCCGTTGAACTGGTTGGCTCCCTGGTTAGCCTCAGCCACTACATCCTGCAGGTATATTTTATAATGAGGCCAGTCAAACCAAACCCGTAATGAATCGGTGCACAACAAAGCCCCGGTTGTTGGATGGTTGAAGAGCAAATTCTTACCAAACCAGGTACTGGTGGGATCATTGTATTTTATAGAGTCCATTCTACCCCAGTTACCAACTGTACTGTTATGCCGCAGGTCTCCCAGATCATTTTGACCATTAACGTTCCACATTTCTTTAGTAGCAAAAGAAGTTAATCTCCAGGTGGCAATTCCACGACCAATCGATCTTATATAATCATAATTCTGGCGATAGCTACCATTGTTTCGGGCATAATTTTGAACAGCCTGTTTACCATCAGGCGTTTTTAAATCTGAGCCACTGGTATAACTCGGACCAAAAATACGCAGAGTTAAAAAGTCAATCATCGACTCCGCTGTAGCTCCCCGGTTAGGCATGCCCATAATTACCTCCCTATTGGCGGCAATCATTTTATTTTCCGGCCTGTGCAGGTCCCAGATCACGTTGCGTGTTACCTGCCAGGTTTGAGGCGAGTAAGTATTTATAAAAGTACCGAAGCTATTTTTCATCAGCTCGTAACCAGACTGATTGATCAATATGTCTGCTTGATCCTTTGCCTTCTGAAACTGCCCCGTAGCCAGGTAGCATTTTATCAAAAGCATTCGGCAGGCGCCTTTATTCACCATGCCCTTATAGATCATATCTTTTTGCTCGGGTACCCATTGAATCGCGAACTCCATATCCTTAGTGATCATTTGCAGAATCGCCTCACGTTTGGTGGACCTGTAGTTTTGCTTGGGTACTTCCAGGATTTTAGTTACTAACGGTACGTCTCCAAACTGGAATACCAGCGAAAGATAACGGAATGCCCGGTGAAAGTAAGCCCTTCCCAGGTAGGCGTTTTTAGTAGCATCATCTAACCCGGTTACATTGTTAATAAAGCTGGGAATAGTGTTCGCATATTTAATACCCTCGTAAGTCTGGTCCCAGAAATAAGTAGTCCAGTTTCCCGCATCATACCCGGGGCCTCCGATAGGCGTTAACTGCGTGGGCACATCTGCAAAGAGAGATGCATCATCCGTTTTAGAAGCAACGCTTAACTCAGAAAATAAATACTCAGTACCAATAGGAACAGAAATATTACGATTTTCAAAACTGGTCCAGTAAGTACGAATATGACGGTCTGCCATCGCCAACGCTGCCTGTAGCCCGCTTTCTGTGCTGAAGGTAGTAGTTGGCTCGTAAAAAGATAATGGATCTGGTTTTAAAAACTCTTTAGAACAGCCTCCAAGGAATAGCGCACCACTTACAGTTGCTGCGAGTGTAAGTGTATATAATGCTTTTCTATTTTTATATATCGGTAAATTCATGTCTGTATATTTTAGAAAGTAACGTTTAAACCCAGTGAAAAAATCCTTGTAGCTAGCCCTCCTGTCTCAGGGTCGCCATACTGCCAGTCTTTTTGCCATACCGCCACATTACGCACCGATCCATATACTTTTACATTAGACATCTGGTATTTACTGGTCCAGGTTCGGGGCAACGTATAACCCATTGATATGCTTTCGAAGCGGATAAAGGAGCGGTCATACACTTTACCAGGAGAAGCTACACCACCTGGTCCCTGTGCATCCAGTCTTGCATAATCATTGGTTGCATTTTGTGGCGTCCAATATTCCTTTGTAAATGTATTCAGTCCATTAGTGATCAAAGAGCCAAATCATTATCTCGATTAAGGTAGTTCCAGTCGATAGACTTATGTCCCATGTAAGAATATAAATTAAAGGAGAGCGCCAGGGATTTCCAAAGTGTAAAGTCGTTGCGCAGCTGCCAGTGTACAGGCGGAGCTGTTGGTCCCATAAATTCCCGGTCCTTATCATTATATACAGGAGTTGTAGAGCCATCAGTGTTCTTCTTATCATCAGCAGTGTAGTTATTAGCCACCTTTGGATCGCCAGGCTTTTGCCCATACTTTTTTGCTTCTTCTATTTCACTTGCCTGCCAGATCCCTGTCACCCTGTAGTCCCATATAGCACCGATAGGCTGACCAATAAACCAACCGTTCGTATTGTCATTCATTTCCCGGGTACCGATCACATTTCCTGAGGCGTCCAGCACATTCTCGTATTGATAATATAAATGTTTGATCCGGTTTTTATTGTAAGAAAAGTTCAACGTAGTATTCCACTCCAGTATATTGGTTTTCAGATTCAGGGTGCTGATAGTAAACTCGACCCCTCTGTTGGAAACTTCTCCCAGGTTGGTGGCAATACTGCTGAAACCAGAAAAACCGGGAAGGCGCTGACTCATGATCATATCGTGCGTATTCATTACATAATACTCGATGGTACCTGAAATACGATCGTTCAAAAAGCCATAATCAAGGCCCACATTATATGCAGCAGTTTTCTCCCACTGAAGGTTGGGGTTCGCCAGGCGGTCTACCGATAAATAACGCATATTTACCAAGGCGCCCGAGCCATCGAGGTATCCCTGGAAGCGACCGGTTCCTGATCCCAGATTTGCCAGGGCAATGTAAGGATCTGCGAGCGCGCGGTTACCATTTTTACCATAAGACAGGCGTAGCTTTCCCGTGCTCATCGGCTCCCAGTTAAAGAACTTCTCGTTCGTGAATGCCCAGGCTAATGCTACTGATGGAAATATTCCGTAAGGATTATTAGCGCCAAATGCAGAATACCCATCACGTCGTACGGTTGCTGTAAGCATATATTTACTATCGTACGAATAAAATAAGCGGCCAAACAACGCATTCGCGGTCTGGCGCGAATCAGAAGAAGAGAAGCTGCTTCTTGTTTTATCGCCGTTGGCGGTGTTATGAAAGCCCAATGCGTCTGATGGTAAAATATTGCGGGCTTCGATGCGGTCCTGCCAATATCTGCGCTCCTCAGCTTCCTGCACAAGTGTAAGGTTTACCCGGTGTTTTCTTGCAAATGTTTGCTCCCAGTTGATCGTATTGTTAAGCGACCAGTCGAAACGTTTTGCCTGCTCCCTGTTTACCAGCCCGTTATTGGAGGCCTTCCAGTCCGGATGTTTTGAAGACTCAAAATAGCGATCGTAGAAAAACTGGTATCGGGGCGAGGCGTTAAAAGAATAGGTAATATTGAACGGCAAAGTGATCTTGGCAGTAAGAATACTGTTTAGCACAGTATAGCCCTTCTCCATTTCAATAAACTGCTTATTAAAATCAAAGTTATATGCGTAGCCCTGATTCTGTCCCATGGGGCGGTGTACCAGGTTTCCTGCTGAATCTGTATAAGAAGCATAGGGGCTCAGACGTATCTGGTTATTGTCCCAATAATTAAGTCCCAGCCCCGGCTGCAGGTCTCCATCGCTACGGTCCTGGAAATTAACATTAGCGCCTACCTGTAACCATTTAGTGATCTTACCATCCAGCTTCATATTAGCACGGGTGGCGCGATATACATTGCCTGTTACGGCTCCTTCATTTTTTAAATGTCCAAATGAAAGGTAGTAGTTCATTTTATCACTGGCGCCTGATACGCTGGCGTTATAATCCTGGTTAAACCCGGTACGAAAAGTGTGATCGTACCAATCAAAAGTTCTTCCCGCAACATAGTTAGCGAGTACCAGATCGTTTAGATTCAGACGTCTGGCGTAAATGCTCGCATCAGATTCACCCGCTGCATTAGTGGTATAAGCCCGCCATTGCTCCAAAGTAATTCCATATTGAGAAAGATTATCCGGGCTATCATAATACCCAAGCTTGCCTTTTAAAGTACCGGTTTGATAAGCCTCGTAGCTCCCGGATTCTGCATTAAGCCCGTAGGTGTCCTTTTTATACCAATCTTCCCTGAACTTCATGTAACCATCAGGGCCATATACGCCCCGGTAAGCGCTACGGGTAGTAAGACCCGCGTTCGCGCTTACATTAATTACCGGCTTACCCACTTTACCCTTTTTGGTAGTAATAATGATCACACCGTTGGCAGCCTGTGCCCCATAAACAGCAGCCGCAGAAGCATCTTTTAAAACATCAATCTGGCCGATATCATCAGGGTTAATTTCGGAGAGCTCCCCGTAGAATATCATACCATCTAAAATAATTAATGGATTATTATGCCCGCCTGCCGTATATACCGAACGCTGGCCCCTAACCTGCAGCGAACCGCCTCCTTTGGCGGATGGATCGTAACCCACCTGCAGACCAGGAACGCCGCGAAGAATGTCCTGAACGGTATTGGGATTAGCATTGGCCTGATCGTCCGGCCTGATTTGAACAACAGAACCAGTTAAATCTTTTTTCGCATAGTACCATAACCCACTACTACAATCTCATCCATTGATACGTTGGTTTCGCGCAAGGTTATATTGATCACATCATTATCTCCAACTTCCACTTCCTGTAATACATAGCCGGTTCCTGAAAACTCCAGCCTGTCTCCTTTTTTCGACTTGATAGTATAGTTCCCCTGGTCATTGGTTACCGTACCATTGGTAGACGCTTTTACTACCACAGATATTCCCGGAATACCCATTCCATCTGCCCTTGTAACCGTTCCTTTAATGGTAACCTGCGCGTGGGTAACAACCGAAAGTGCCATCATGAGGAATAACAGGGCACCACCATTCAGCAGCTTTGAGCGCCGAAATTTTAATTTGGCTTGCATAAACAATCGTTTTTATATTTAAATGAATACAACGCTTACAGCTAAAAGCTAAACACTATTAGCCCTTATTGTTGAATGAAAATAGCTCACGAACAACCGGATCGCGGGGAGAAATCGTTATAAAAGAGGGGTGATTTTGGTATAGGAAGAAAATAAATTTTCCTATAATGGTTTCAAGATCAATAAATAAGTAGCAGACTGATTTTTTGACAGGTTGTTGTGGGACCTCTGAACGTTTGGCGTTCTGGAATTCCTTTGTTAATCGGGTGAGCGAACTGAACGGGCCTGCTAAATTAGGCATAGCAAGTACCTCCCTGTTAAAGAAGTTCCTCTATACAAGAAAGAGATCAACAACTTACCTGGTTTATTGTACTGGCTGCCTTTACTACAGGGTAAGCTATTTTTTCTGGTACACTCTTACATAGTCCACCTCGTAGCGACTAGGGAACTCCGTTTTTGAAGGGTCGCCTCCGTTATCGCCGCCTATAGCCAGGTTGAGCAACAAATAATGCGGTTGTTTAAAGGGGTTGCTTCCGTCAGGATTATTCGCATCGCTCAGCTTTACCTCGTTCAGCAGCAGGTCGTCTACAAAAAGTTTGATAGAGTTTTCATCCCAATCCATCCGCCACACATGGAACGCCTGGTCCCAATTGGGTTTAAAGGCGCTCACTGGCTTATGTGTACTGAACCATTTGGCATTCCACCGTTTATTGGTGCCTGTAGCCACGTTAGCCAGGATATCACCCTTATAATATTCCATGATATCGATCTCGCCATTCCAGGGCCACTCCCCGTTTACGCCCAATGTCCATATCGCGGGCCAGAGACCTGGTTTTGCAATAATTTTAGCACGAATCTCAAAACGACCATACTGCCATGTCTTAGACTGGCGGGTATTAATACTGGCAGATGTATATTGAATCTCCTTTCGTTTTTCTTTCCAGTCATTACTCCCCTCTTTGTAACGGGGATTTGCCTTGGTTTCTCTTCTGGCTTCAATAATTAGTTTACCATTTTCACACCAGGCATTCTGTGGCTGATACCATTGCAGCTCATTATTACGCACAAAGCCTTTTTCAAACTGCCATACAGAAGTATCAACAGCTCCCTTTTTATTGAACTCTTCAGACCATACCAGCTTATAATCATCCGCAGTTTTCTTTGCCTGGGTAGTATCGCCTGGGCTCACCAAAGCAAGCGCCGAAAAAATAATGGATAAAATCATGGGGACTATTTTAGTATTGATCGTACCATCAATTAAAGGGTTATCACTACATTTTTTAAGCCGGGTGTGCTAAAGGTTATTTTAACCGGCCCGGACTTTTGATGCTTCTTTACGTAAGCCAGCAACCTGCCCCTGAAAGTTTTTTGAACGTTATCGGTATAGTCGCCCATATCGCTGTTATCACCTGCCTCCAGTCCCAGCAGCTCACCGCCTGATACAGTACAGGTAATATTGGCGTCTTCCGTGTAAACCGGGTTTCCTTTGGCATCCACTATCTGCACAGCTACCTGCTTTATCTGGTCATCTTTCTTACTCTCATTTATGATTTGTAAAGCAGCTGGCTCACCCGCAGTTGCAACTGTATAAGCAGTTACCAGCTTACCCGCAGCATTCAAACCTTCTACTTTCAAAGCGCCTGGCTTAAATGGCAGATCCCAATAAATAATGCCGGTTTTGCCATCGTACTCTTTTATCGCTCCTACCTCTTTATTATCCAGCAGCAATCTTGCCTTCGGCGTATTCGTATAGCATACTACTCTTACGGTTTGTCCTTCTTTATAGTTCCATGATGCCCAGGCATCCATTGACAGATACTCTTCTCTTTTTCCTTCTGATTGTGAGAGTACATCCTGCGAACTGTTGCCACCTTTCACCAGGTAAGTACCTATATAAGCCATCGGGTTTTCGGCCCAGAGCGATTGTCTGAAAAAGCCTCTTGGTTTTATAAAGCCGCCGAAGTCCAGCAAGCCAGAATAAAAACCACGCGAAGGCCATCTGCCAGATTCGCCCAGGTAATCTATACCCGTCCATAAAAACTGTCCGAATATGTGTTCGTTATCCGTAACTGCTTTCCAGGCGCTCAGGTCGTGCCGGTTTTCACTACCAAATATAACACGGTTGGGATATTTTTTATGATCACTGGTATAACGGTTTTCTGTGTAGTTATAGCCCGCTATATCCAATGCTGATGGGTATTCCGTTTCGTTAGACATGGCAACACCGGCAAGGCCTGCAGTTACCGGGCGGGACCGGTCGTACTCGCGCACAACGGCTGCCAGCTTTTTAGCAATTACACCCAGGCGCATGGCATCGGGCGCATCTTTTTATAGCCGCCAAATATTTTTTGGGTGAACCCGGTTTGCGCACCACCATCTAAAACAGGGTGCGAGTAAGGATCGTTAGGATAATCTACTTCATTGCCAATGCTCCAGGCAAATATAGAAGGATGGTTCCTGTCTCTGCGCACCATATCCGCCAGGTCTTTTTCGCCCCATTCAGGGAAAAAGTCAAAAGTACCCTGGTAACCAGGTGTACCGGCATTCCATCCTTCCAGCCATTTGCGTTTGGGAAACTCCCACTCATCAAAAGCCTCATCCATTACCAGTAAACCCAGCTCATCGCATAATTCATAAACCACCGTTGCCTGCGGATTATGACTGGTTCTGATGGCGTTTACACCTACTTCTTTCAGATGCAGTAACCTTCTGCGCCAAACATCTTTATACATTGCCGCACCCAAAACACCGGCATCGTGATGCAGGCAAACACCCTTTACTTTCATCCATTGACCGTTCAATGCAAATCCTTTATTCGCATCAAAGCTGAACTTTCTAAATCCGGTAGTAGTTACTGATGCGTCTATTTGTTTACCGGCTTGCAGCACTTTGGTGCGTAGTGTATATAATGTGGGGTTGTTTAAACTCCAAAGTTTGGGATTAGCCACTTTTATTGCCGCAACGACTTTGCCCAAACTATTAGCCGCCACTGTAACAGAAGTACTGCTTTGGCCAACCACTTTTTTATCAGGTCCTGCCAGCTCCTGCACTACGGTTAGTTGTTCTTCTTTAGCATCTTTATTTTCAATAGCCGTTTCAATATTCAATACGGCAGATCCGTCTGTCATCTGCGGATAAGCGTAAACGCCCCACTGCGCTATATGTACCGGGTTGGCATATACCAGCCACACATCCCTGTAGATACCCGATCCCGTATACCAACGCGAATCCGCATCCCGGTGATGATCGGCCTTCACCAATATTTCATTGGACTTGCCTGGCTTTAAATAAGGTGTTATATCGTACATAAAAGAGATATAGCCATTAGGCCGTTTACCTACCGATTGTCCATTCACCAAAACCTCGCTGCGATTATACACTCCTTCGAAATAGAGGTACACTTTTTTATTGGATGCAGGCACTACGATCTCTTTTTTATACCAGCCAATACCCCCTGATAAATAGCCCATGCTACTGGCATTTTTGGGGTCTAGCTTCTGCCGTACACTCCAGTCATGAGGCAGGTCAACGGGTTGCCAGGACGCGGACTGAGCAGGCTTTTCAGCTACAGAGTCTGTGCTATTCAAAGTAAATTGCCAACCGTTGTTGATCTTATGAGCATCGCCAAATCCGGGTTGAGCGAAGCAGTTTGTTGCAACGATGAGCGTAAAGAGAAAAAGAAAGCGGGCCATTGTAAGGTTTTGATTGAATGAATGAAACTAATTGTTGATTTTTTATTTTATGGCAGTTACTCCTTTATGTGTAGGAATCGTTTGCCGTATAGAGCCATCTGCATTAAATACCAGCTTGTCAATGCATACCTCGCGGTTATACCCGGCAGCACTGCCCATTTTAATACCGTTAGGATAAGTAAAGCGATGATAGACGATATACCAGTCGTCCGTTCCCGGTATTTGTATTACCGAGTTATGACCGGCTCCATAAATGCCTTCCGCTTCATTTTTTTGTATGACGATATTATCAGCAGGTATTGTTAAAGGGCCGGTTGGTGAGGTAGCCGTGCCATATCGTACCCGGTAACCAGGGCTACGGGTATCATCTTCGCTCCACATGAAGTGCATAAGTTCCCTCCCTGTAGAAAACATAGGTTCCTTCGCGGTAGGTTTTATCTACCTTAATTATTTGAAGCGATGCCGTTTTAAAAGAGATCATATCTTCATTCAGCTCCGCTACCGCCATATAGCCATTCCCCCAGTAGAGGTAGCTTTTGCCGGTTTGAGGGTCTGTAAAAACATCCGGGTCAATTTCCTGCCCGCCTTTTATTCCTGCAGGCTTGTCTGCCACCAGGGGCTTGCCCGAATCAACGAATGGTCCAGTTGGCTCATCCGCCACGGCAACGCCTATTTTCTGGGCTGCTGTGAAGTAATAGAAGTATTTATATTGACCATTGATCTTCTTTTCAATAATACAGGGCGCCCAGGCGTTGCGGTTGGCCCAGCTAACCTGTTTAGGCAGGTCCAGCATCACGCCTTCATCTTTCCAGTTGGTAAGGTCAGCTGAAGAAAATACTTTAAAATAATTACCTGCCCACCCGGTAAAGCCATCGCTGGTAGGATAGATATAATACCTTTTGGTTTTTTCGGAATAGAGTATCTCCGGATCGGCATAGTAGCCGGCTAATACCGGATTTCCGTTCTGTAATACCTGTACCTGCCAGGTCTCGGGCTTACGGCCTGTTATTGAAACAGTATAAGCAACCGGTCTCTTGGAAAAATCTGAGCCAGACGCCGAGATCTTTACCCCTGGAAATTTTTGAACTGCGGATCGAACTTATTGAGTGAGGTATTGGCTAAAACAGGTAACCATAATTTCTTAGCTACCGTATCCATCACTATATTGTTCTTTTTAATTTGTTTGGATTGTGCGGAGCCAAACACATTTGCAACGCTCAGCCATTTTGCGGTTAAACGTTCTATTTCTTTTTGAGTAACCGGCAATACTGTACCGTGCCGCGGATGAAAGTTCATCGATACCTGTTCATCCACCACCTTAAAGTTTTTAAAATCCGTTGTTTTCGTAAACTGGTAACGCCCCTTGGTATACACATCATACATTAAAATATATCCGCTACCATCATTGAGCTTAAATACACCAGCCCCTTCAACCGGGTCTTTGGTTTGCTGTACATAGGATTCGCGCAGCGTATATGCTTCCGTTAGTTTGTCTGAAACAGCCACTTTTATACCAGCACCCTGACCTTCGGTTTTAAAGAACAGGTGAAACCTGCCGTTTTTCTCCACAATATCTCCGTCAATGCAGGCACCATTGTTCGGACTAAAAAACAGCTGTTTGGGTTCTGTTGCTAATGCTGTAAACTCTTTATTGGCATACGCGTAGTAAATCACATCCGGGTCATTACCCGCTCTCATCGACCAATAAATCATGTATTGGCCCTTTTTAGAATCATAAATGGTTTGTGGCGCCCACACCCGGTTTACTTTTTCAAAAGCCTTAAAAGTTTGCGGAATATTAATTATTGCCGAGGTCCAGTTGATCAGATCGGTTGATTTAAGCAATACCATCGCCCGGTTAGAGTCCCACCCATTAGCAGACACCATATCAGTTGCAACCATATAAAAGGTCTTACCATCTGCACCCCGCAAAATATGCGGATCCCGCACACCACCTGTTGAGCTGATGCCCGAAGACGCTATTACCGGCTGATTATTATTGAGTGCCTGGAAATCGTAGCCATTGGTGCTGATCGCAAAACGGATGGCTTCTTCCTCTTTACTATTCCCCGTGAAATAAGTAAAAAGATAACCTTCATATTTTGAAGGCGTTGTTTTTGCCTGGGCTTTCAGCAAAACCGGAAACAATAAAACAAGCCCCACCCACCAGTAGTTTTTTTGATCATACGCTGTTACACTATCATTAAGTAAAGAATGCACTATCAGACGGCTTTACAACAAGCTATCGGCAAGCCCTGTAAAGTTGCTAAATCTGTTGCCGGAATCATGGAGAAATTCGTATAAAAAACGGGGTAAATTGGTTTATTTAGCAAAAGAAATCAATATTAAATACCACAAACCGGCTAGTTATCGTCAGAATTGCCAATTCTTAAATTACCGCTTATTTTACCCCGGTACTGCTTCATGTAATCAGTAGGCTTCATTTTAAACAGTTTGGTGAACTGTTCCCTGAAATATTTCACATCGCTAAAGCCCACCGAATAAGCTACTTCACTTACCGTATCGTTGGTAGTGATCAGGAACTCTGCGGCCTTTCTTAACCTCAAAAACCGGATAAAGCCGTTTACCGATTGCCCCGATATCAGCTTGATACGTTTATATAAATAAGAATGGCTCATGCCCATTTCGCGGGCCAGGGTTTCGATATTAAAGCTATTATCGTCGAGATGTTTTTCTACAATGGCAATACACTTATCCAGTAGTTCCTGGTACTCGGCCGGAACATTAGGCTGCTCGGCTACATCTTTTTTAAGCGTAACCTGGTTATAGAAATATTGCTGCAGGCTGGCACGGCTTTTAAAGAGTCCATTTACTTTGGCTGACAGCAACTCTTTGTTAAAAGGTTTGGTCACATACTGGTCGGCGCCCTCTTCTGTTCCCCGCAGCTCTATATCCTGCGACGTGTGGGCTGTAAGTAAGATTACCGGGATATGACTCGTATTAACGTCACCCTTTATGGTAGCACAAAGGGTAATTCCGTCCATTTCCGGCATTGAGATATCCGAGATAACCAGGTCTGGATTCTTAGTTGTCACCATTTTCAGCGCCTCTTTACCGTTTTGTGCTTTGTATACCAGGAACTCATCATCGAACACCGAAGCCACGTAATTCCGCATCTCTTCATCATCATCTACCACAATAATGGCTTTTTTGGTGGTTAGCAAAGGCATTTCGGGAAACAAAGCCGGGGCCTCCTCATCTGTTGAATCGAAATCATCCGCAGTCATGATGGAGCTTCCTTCTTCCTCTTCCGGAGGAATAGCATCAAATTTGTCCTGCCCAAGCGGCAGCTGAAGGGTAAATGCGGTGCCTTTCCCTATCATACTCTGGTAGCCAATAGCACCCTTGTGCATTTCGGTAAACTGTTTCACCATATAAAGGCCAATACCAAAGCCTAGCTTTATATGCCCCTCTGCCTGGTAAAAACGATCGAATATAGCGTTGCCTGTACCCTCGGGTATACCTGCCCCGGTATCCCTGATCGTTATTTGTACCTCGTCATCCTGCTGCACCACATGTATATCAATCTGTCCAGCCCTGGGCGTATATTTAAAGGCATTGGAGATCAGGTTGTACAAAATGATCTCTATCTTGTTTTTATCTCCGCAAATCTCTATGGGCTCTTCTATTCCCGAAACGGTGTAAGCGATATCTTTTGTTTTTGCTTCGTGCTTAAAGTAATAAAAGACTGTATTACATAATTTACTGAAATCAAACCGGCTTAACTGTAATCCCTCTGCACCTTCTTCTATTTTTCTGAATAGTAATAACTGATCTGTAAGGCTTAGCAATCGTGTTGCATTCAAACCAATAATCCGCAGTTCCTCCTTATCCTGTCCCTGGTACTGTTTAATCAAATCCTTAACCGGGTTGAGAATGAGTGTAAGCGGTGTGCGAAACTCATGCGAGATATTGGTGAAGAAAGACAGCCGTTTCTCATTGATCTCTTTTTCCTGGTCGTTGATTACCCGCTCAGTCTCTCTTTCCGCTTTTTCTTTTTCGTATTCTGCATGTGTTTTTGCAGCTCTGCTTTCTGCACCTCTTTTTCCATCCGCTCACTTTCCAGTTCAGCTTTGCGCATCTCAGCATTCACCTGTGAAAGCTGCAGCTCGTACTTCATTTTAGCCTGCCTGGTTTTATACCTGATATATAGAATAGCCATGGCTGCTGCTGCTGATAAATAAAGCAGGTAAGCCCACCAGGTACGAAACCATGGTGGCAATACTTTTATGGTCATCACTTTTTCTACTGTATTCCAGGCGCCTTCGGCATTGGTAGATTTGATCCGTAAAGTATAAGTTCCCTCCCGTATATTATTATAAGTAACCGTACGGGTATTACCGGTCATGTTCCAATCCTTATCCCAGCCTTCCAGGTAGTAAGCATACTGTATTTTATTGGGCGCCGAATATTCCAGTGCCGCAAATTGCAGCGATAATAGGGCCTCATTGTAAGGAACCGTCAGCCGGGTAATATCCCCGCTCCCGTTCATTTCATAATCCAGGTCGGGAGAAAGGTCTTTATTATTCACCCTCAGCGAGGTAATAACCAACCTCGGGAAAAAGGTGCGGGGCCTTATTCTTTGCGGGTAAAAGATATTAAACCCGTTGTTACCGCCAAAAGCCAGCTCCCCTGACCTTAATTGAATAGCGGCCCGGTAAGAAAACTGGCTGCTTTGCAATCCATCCGACTCATAAAAGCGGTTAAACTTGGCCGACTGGGGATTGAATTTATTAAGCCCATTGGCAGTGCTGATCCATAAGTTACCGGTACTGTCTTCTAATATATTCATTACGGTATTACTCGAAAGGCCTTCGTCTTCGCTGTATCGTTTGGCAATCTTACCCGTCTTCCTGTCAAATAATACCAAGCCCCCACCTTCAGAGCCTACCCAGAAGCGGCCTTGCCGGTCTTCATAAATAGCCCTTACGGTTTTCCCTATTTCATAATACTGGTGTTGCTTATTTAGCTGATCAATGCGGATCAGTGATTGCGCATTACCGGCCCATAACACACCTGCCTGATCTTCCTTGATCGACATCAGGTCTCCCAGCGATTCATCAAAAGTTTCAAAGCGGTTCAGCTGCTTATTATATAAATACAGGTGCCCGGTTTCATAGGTGGTCACCCATAAGTTCTTTTTTGAATCGTAGTAAATGCGAATGGCAATCTTATTTTCAAACCCATCCCCTTGGTTGATCAGCCTGAAATGGTCGGCCTTCCCTCCAGGGCCCAAACGGGTAACACCTCCACCAAAAGTAGCCATCCAGATATTGCCCTCCCCATCCTGCGTCATACTGCTTACCGTATTGCTGGAGAGTTGAGGCTCTTTGTAAGTTGAAAACCGGGTGCGTTCGGCGTTCCAAACGCTTACGCCACCGCCTTCAGTGCCTATCCAAAGATTATTTTGCTGATCTTCAAAAAAGAAGTGATAAAGTTGCTGCTAAGTCCCGGGTAAATAGCATTGCGTTGTACGGTACGAAACTCGTTCCCTATCACATCAAATACATTCACACCACCTTTATTCGTCCCTACCCATTTGCGAGACTCTTTATCAATAAATATCGTTAGCACCGATTCGCTCGTCAAACCGCCCGGCTTATTGGCACTATTGGCAACGTTAATCTGTCCGGATTTTGTATTCAATATATCCACCCCTCCCCCGTCTGTGCCAATCCAAAGCCGGTCATTGCCTTCCATACTAAGTGCTGTAATATAGTTGGCGCTTAGTCTGCCGTTGGTTGTATTATAGTGAGCGCTAACCTGGTTGGCAGCCGTTATGTATTTCAGCAAGCCTGTTGAAGTACCCAGCCATAAATTACCGGCGTTATCCGCTACGATTTTGTTTACGTAAAAATTACGGATATCGGCATTAACCAAATCCAACCTCCGGGCTTTATAATTAAAGCGGTATAAGCCGGACCCCGCTATAAAGATCCAGGTACGCTTTTGCGGGTCAACATACATAGCCTGAACGAACGCGTAAATATTGGAGCTGCCATCTGCATTATAAAGTGGTATCTGCACCGCTTCTTTTTGATCCTTAAACCGCACTAATACACTCAAACCGCTGGTACCTAAAAAATATTTCCTTCGCTATCTTTCTCTATACTGTTAATATAAACACTTACCTTATGTTTTTGCGAAGATTGATGCGGGTAATAATAAACGGGTGACACTACATTGGTAAAAGTATTGTAGGTTACAGCACCCTGTCCCATGCCGATCCATAAATTATGATCATTATCCTCATTCAATGCAGAAATATAATTATGAGGTAATGAAGTACTATCATTAATACGGTTGCGTAACACCTTAAATTCATACCCGTCATAACGGTTCAGTCCATCGTAGGTACCAAACCATACATAGCCTTTGCTATCCTTGAAAATACATTTTACAGAGTTGTTAGATAAACCCTGGTTATTGTCCAGGTATTTAACTTTAAAAGCATCCTGCGCTTGCAGTATCTCAACAAGAAGCAACAGACAAATGGTAGAAAGTATGGTTCTGCGGAACATATCGGCCCCCACAAGGTAATAAAAAGCGGCTATTTTAAATCAGCCACCAAAACAATTTTAAAAAACAGAACCCCGATTGTTTAGTTAACATACGCCTAGTCTTTGTTAAAATGCGCGTATGCCGTTTTTGAAACAGTTTTTACTTTAGAGCTTGTCCTTTTAATAATATCCTGTCATGCGATTTAAATATACCACCACCCTTGCAGCACTTCTTTTTCAGCCAATGCTTTTGCTCAGTCATACATACCTGAGCGAAGTAATGCATTGTTCAAAGTACAGCCCACTATTAAGGCAGGTGCTTACGCGTTTAGCTTGAAAGATGTGAAACTGACCGGCCAAAGTCCGTTTAAGCATGCTATGAAGATCAATGGTGATTATATACTTTCGCTGAAAGCAGACCGGTTACTGAACCGGTTTTATAAGAACTCCGGCCTCAAACCTAAAGACAGCGCCTATGGCGGATGGGAAAGCGAGGGCCTTTCAGGCCACACCCTGGGTCATTATCTATCGGCTTGTTCTATGATCTATGCTTCGGAGAAAGACGCACGCTTTAAACAAAAAGTGGATTATATAGTAGATGAGCTGATCAAATGCCAGGATGCCCGGAAGACGGGCTATGTTGGCGCCATACCCAAAGAAGATTCTATTTTTTATGGCGTACAGCGGGGTGAGATCAAAAGTGGTGGTTTTGACCTTAATGGCGGATGGGCACCCTGGTATACGGTACATAAAGTAATGGCCGGACTGGTAGATGCTTACTTATATTGCAACAACACCAAAGCACTGGGCGCGGTCATTAAAATGGCCGATTGGACAGCCACTATTGTCAACCCTTTAACCGAGGAGCAAAGGCTAAAAATGCTGCGTTGCGAATTTGGCGGCATGAATGATATACTGGCGAATATTTATGCCATTACCGGCAATAAAAAGTACCTGGATCTTTCTTATAAATTTTATGACGACTTCGTAATGAAACCCCTGGCCGAAGGGCAGCCTGATCCGCTTGCAGGCAAACACTCTAATACCAATATTCCCAAAGCCATTGGTGCCGCCAGGCAGTACACCCTTACTTCCAATAAAAGCGATGCCACCATTGCTGAAAGAACCTGGGATATACTGGTGAACCATCATAGCTATGTAACGGGCGGCAACGGCAACTACGAATACCTGGGCCAACCCGGTAAGCTCAGCGATGCGCTCAGCGATAATACAGCTGAAAGTTGCTGTATTTATAATATGCTCAAGCTTACCGGTCAGCTTTTTGCCTGGAAGCCATCGGCTACTTTGATGAACTATTTTGAAAGAGCATTATACAATGACATTCTGGCTTCACAGAACCCCAACACAGCCATGATGCTCTATTTTGAGCCGTTGCGCATGGGCGCTAAAAAACATTTCAGCGACTCCCTGCATAGCTTTACCTGCTGTGTGGGCAGTGGCATGGAAAATCATACCAAATACACCGAGAGTATTTATTTTGAAGGGGCTGATGGCAGCCTCTACGTCAATCTGTTTATTCCTTCGCAGCTCAACTGGAGAAGCAAAGGAGTAAGTATTACACAAAACACTGCTTATCCCGAAGCCAATACCACCAGCTTTACCGTTACCACTCAAAAGCCCTCAACCTTTTCTTTTAAAATTCGTCACCCCTGGTGGAACAAGGGTATACCTGTTGTAACCATCAATGGCAAAACCGTTAACACAACCGTTAACGATGAGGGTTATATTGTTGTACCCAATAAGTGGCGTAATAATGATAAGGTGCAGGTATCTTTCGAAATGAATTTATATGCCGAAGCCATGCCCGACAATGCCAATCGTGTGGCCCTGATGTACGGGCCGCTGGTGTTGGCGGGGATCTGGGTAAAAAACACCAGACCCGGTGTATGGCATACCGGTACTATTGACGGATAACCGCAATGTGACTGACTGGATCGTTAAAGACGCTTCGGCACCCTTAACCTTTCAAACTAAAAATACCGGCAAACCTTTTGATGTGAAGCTGACACCGTTCTATAAGAATATTGATAATCATTACAGCGTTTACTGGGACTATTTTACCAATGCGGACTGGCTGGCTAAACAAGCAGAATACGAAGCAGAGAAAAAGCGCCAGCAGCTGATAGAAACACAAACCATCGATAATTTCCGCATCGGTGAAATGCAGCCCGAACGTGATCATGACCTTAAAGCCAGCGAACAATCTTATGTTGATGCGGCTTATGGTCGCAGCGGGCGTGAAGTAAGAAGAGACGGCTTCTTTTCTTTTAACATGAAAGTAGAAGCTGGCAAACCAACGGCCTTGTTATTTAGCTATATTGGCGACGACAAGGGCCGCAGCTTCGACATACTGGTAGATGATGTAAAAGTAGCATCGGTAGAACTAAAAGGCGGCAAGCCTGGTAAATTCTTTGATGAAGAATACAGCCTGCCTGTGGATTTGGTTAAAGACAAAACAACTATCCGGGTAAAAGTTCAATCCACCAATGGTAAAACAGCCGGTCGTGTATTCGGGGTACGAACCATTCGAAAGTAAAAGTAGAAGCATAAAAATGTCACTAATACACGAATATGTTTGCAATGGCTGGTTGCTACAAAGATTCTAAAGGCGCTCGTAAATATGCATGCATGAGCAATTTCCTTTGACATATCTTATAAAATGTAGTCTTAAAGCCCCATCCGTACACTCTATACAGCTTTACCCTCGCGTCTTCCCGACTTTATTAGGCGGGGTTAAATGTTTAGTTGCGTAAAAAAAACGATTCCGTAGCAGTTACTAATTCCTATTTACTTGGTTTTAATACTACGGTTGTTGTAGCATCATTTAATGGCAACGCAAAGCGCCCCTGCTCTAATGAAAGATTCGTTACCGGTTTATATGTTGTGGCCGATACTGTTGTTGATTCTAACCTGAAATAAGCAGCCCAGGTATGCGCATCAGCAGGGGCCAATGTCAACCTGATCTCTTTGGTGAGCTTGTTATAAGCAATGGCTTTTACCTGGCCCGCGTCCAACGTAATCCATAAGCCAACCGGGGCAATAAAAATATCCCTTTGCGCCGCTGTAGTAATATCAACATGTATCCAACCGGCCTTTTCGCTTAGGTTTCCGCCAAAAGCCAGCCAGCCCAATTTTTTATCCTGGGCAATATAGGTAGCGGTATTGATGGCATAGCCATAAAAGCCCGATCCATAATCTCCATTAATGCCGTCATTTTTTAAACTTGCCGGAAACGCATGAAAGGCGCAGGGAGCAAAACCATCTTCCGTAATATTAGCAATACCCCCAATACACCGCCATAGCCTACGCGCAGCAAATACAGGTCGTTGGGCTTTCTCCTGTATTCGGTAAGCACCGGTATGGCATTCAGCTCCGATCCGTAGTGATGGATCATACGTTCTATGCGTTGCGTTTTTCCACCATATAAAAAATCCCAGTAGCGGCGGGCATTACCATTATAAGCCCATGACGGTAATGTAGGCATATAACCTAATATGGCATTCAGCGTAACGGTGGCCTTATCTTCATATCCAAAGAAAAGGCACCAGATGTATACTTCTTCCTGGCCGGTAGAGTCCCAAGGCATTTCGCTGCCAAACGGAAATTCCAGCTTGTTCCATTGAATAGCCCTTTTCTTCATAATGGCTTCCAGCTTGTCGGCCATTTCTTTTTTGCCTTCAGCCTTCAGGTCTTTTAATATAAAATAAAAAACCGACCCTTCCATTAAACCAAACTGCGTGTAATACGGCGCATGTTCCATCATACCGGTAATGGTATTATAGGCATGCTCCAGGTACCAGTCCCAATTATGGTGCGTGGTTAAGCCTTTATGATTCCTGGCCATCCGGTATAATACCCAATAAGCTGCTGCTACATGCGGATAGTTATAGGCGCGACCCAGATTATTGGCTTCCTTTAAAGGCCATGCAGACCAGGTTTTAAAATTAATATTGCTGCTGTAAGTGCCTTTCGGCATCGAATCCGGCTCGTAATAAAAAGGCTTTTTTGACACCGTATTGTTGAGGCCCTTCTTTCACCTGTATTTGGCCTAATAAGGTTTCATCCACAAAACGTTCCAGCTTTTCGATCTCTGTTTTATTGGGCAATACCAGTTGCTTCATCATAGCCCCCAACCAACCGCCCGCACCACCTTCATCGCTCAGGCCTGCTATCCAGGCACGGTTATCCTGGTCTACCTGTTGTTGTTTTTCATAATCGTAAGTAATAATACCCGGCGACCGGTGAAAGGGATCGTTTTTATTATCATACCATTGTTTGGTGGTCGAAAAATTTCCGAATGTTTCAATGGTCTTTCGCTCCGGATGGATCACTTTGTAATGAACCACCTGTTGCATACCATCCTTATAAGTAATGGTTACCCTGGCCCGGCCAAATAACTTTGCAACTATAGCATAAGCCTGTATGCTTTTATCAGTAGCGGTTATCTTAGTAAGCGCTAACGCATCGTTAGGTGCCACTTCTATTTGCTGTACCGGGCTTTTATATTCCAGGAAGAGTTGGCCTTTTACATTGGTGGGTATTACATAGCCCGGTATGCCTACAGCAACAGGCCGGTTGTTCTTTCTCAACGTTGTTTCAATATCCCTCGGCGTGCCTGACAATATGAGTTGCACACCATAAGTTGTTGTTTCGCCTGGTTGTAAAATGATCGAAGTAGGCTTATTCCAGGGCTCTGCCTGTTTCCATTCCTTTTCGGCATAAGCCTTACTCAAAGCCATCCATTCGTAAAAACCTTCAAACACAATGCCGCGTGGCGTCGGATCATCCAGTAAAGGGTTATACGCTTCAAACGAAGTATTAGGTTCCGGCAACACCAACAGTGATGGCGCATGACCGTTTAATCTGGTTACCTGTAAATAACCCCCACGACCTCCTATATACGGATCGTAAAAAACATTCTGTACATGTGCCTGCTCCAATGTTCTTCTTTCAATAAGGTTATTAAAGATCATGGGCATACCCAGTGCGCCTATTTCGACAGGCCGCTTTGTGGCATTATGCAATACAAAACGCAACAGCAGTTTATTATTCTTTATCTCCCAGAAACGCTTTACCTGCAAAGGCATATCAGCAGCAAAAGTTGGGGTAATATCAGCTCCGGCAAGAACACCATTAGTAGCCTTAATAGCGGCTACCGGTTTACGTGCGGCCGCTGTTGAAAAGCTTTTCCAGGCAGTATCGCCGGGTTGCTTTAACCTGAGGTTTAGATCGCCCAGGTGGTACAGGCCATTGCTGCTTCGCACTTTCAGGCTATCGCCGGGGTAAAGTCGAAACTGGGATGGCTATTGGGATGCAGGGCTGCAACGGTTTGTGAAGCGCGTACCAGCTTTATAATAAATTCGGGGTTCGATAGGTGTCGAAGCCTTGCTCTATCTGTAGTGTGGACGGGGCTTTGGCCAGCCGCTCCCAGGGGATTGGGCCAGCCCTGAGAAGCTTGTATATAAAAGAGAGAGGACAATAAGCGTTTTTCGCATATATGGTATTTAGGAGAAAGGGGTTTAGTAGTTGAATGGGCCAATTAACCATAATGTCACCCTGTTCCGATAGCTATCGGAAGACGAAGGGTATTGACAGACATCGCTTAAGACCCTATGGCTTCGACATGCTCAGCCTGACAACGCTTCATATCACTTCAATAACCGTCATTCATCATTCACCCATTTCTTTGTAAGCTACTAAAGTACCTTACTGCATTAAATTTCTCTGTATGTTAATTAACCTCTTTTAACCAGATTTAAACCTGCTAATGACATCAACGGCCGGGGCGATATTCTTTACCTACCACCAGCCGGTCGCCGGAGTCATCTACTTCAAATAAATGGGGAATGCGAATGATTTGACCGGGCTTGTCTTCTCTATGGCTATGTACGGACATCAGCAGCTTGCCTTCGAAGGTTTTAAACAACATGCCATGGCCGAAATTGGGTGGCGTTATGGGTTCTTTTTCGTGCACCCAGGGACCATCGAGTGTGCCGCTTTCAGAGTAAGCTACACCCTGTGTGTATACATTAAAGATCCAGCTGGTCCATAACATGCCCAGGCGGCCTGTTTGTGTATTAAATAAAAAAGGACCGTCCGTTACCTTATTAAAAATAATATTACCTTTTTCATCACGCTCCTTACTCCACGGCGATGCACTGGCTTTAAACAACAAATGCCCTTTACCAATGCTGCCGCTCAGGTCGGGTTTCAATTCTATCTTTTCAATAGTACCATCCCAGTTCTGTAGCCATTCGTAACAATACACCATGTAGGGTTTCTGATCTTTATCTACCCAAAAAGTGCCATCCAGGGTGGGCATGTTAGCGGGTAAGTAAGTCCTATCCTTCATGGGCACATACGGACCATCGGGTTGATCGCTTACCAGCACATGGCTGGCCCTGCGTTCAATAGGGTTTCCCTTTACGGTATCAATCATTACTGCCGGGTTGGTAAAAGTGGCAAAATTATAATACCGTCCTTTATACTCATGTAATTCGGCTGCCCATATTACAGGCCTCGGGCCCATCCACGAATTGGTATCTACCTGCACTACCCGGTAAGGGCCGGTCCAGGTTTTCAGGTCTTTGCTTTTCCATAAACCGCCACCGGTACCGGTCATATAATAGGTGGCTGTTTTTTATCGGCCAGTATAAAGGGATCGCTTAAGCGAATTGAATCCAGCGGAATGTCGTGGCGAAGCACAACCGGCCTTTTTGAGCCAACCCAATACAGTAGCAAACGGTAAACGCCAATAGCAGGGCTGGTTTTATCAATCGCATATTTATTATTTTCATAAACAAGAGGGTGGTGAAAGCAATAAATATACTGCAATTCAAATGATTACAGCAATAGCCATACGCTCAAAAACACCAGGAAATGCCATTGCAAAAAGGGAGTTATGGACAATTATAAGTTTTTATATCTGTCCACTACTAAGTTTTTATGCCTTTATGGACAATTATAAATAATGTAAAAACCATCCACAAGTGCAGCAAAAAGTAGCCGTATTTACCGGACAAACTCAAACACGCAAAGCCATCTTCCCTACGCTTATCACTACGTTTGGCGTAAAGAAAAACGAAGATTTTACCGGGCGTGTGGTGGCAGAGGTTACCATGAGCGACCTGTTTGCCCGAGGGTAATTACCCACCGGCCAGGCCGCCCCGGCAACGCGGCATTACCTGAAAACCACTGCTAGCCTTGCTGCAATGCTAACAGGCGCGATGCAGTATCCACCAGCTTTTTCATATAGTTGATACAAGTAAAAATATCGGCCGCATCCATTTCTTCTGCCAGTGAACCGTTGGATAAAGCAGCTGTAGTAAACAGGTGCAGCCATTGCTTCCAGCGGCGTAAAGACCGCTTTTCAAAAAACTTAGCAATAAAACCCATAGGGTTGGCAAACTCTTTGAACTAAGCAGTACGGGAAACTCTGCTACAGACACAGCCACGGCATTGTACCCGGACCACCGGTACCGGCCCTCCTGCTGGTGCAGGAGGTAACAGGCTTCTATTAATAACTCCAGCTGCTCGCCATAATGCAAGGCATTGGCCGGACTGCCGCGCAACCAGCTATAGCTGTCTTTTAGGGCGGCACGGCAATAATCATCAAAAGCTTTTATTTGTTCGGCACGCCCGGCATAATCAAAAAGGATTGTAATACCCGCATAGGATCAGCCTTTGCCGGGTTGCCGCTATAGTTGGCCGCAATGCGGTTCAGCAAATACCCGGGGTGTAAATGGTGCTTTTTCATCTGTTATTTTTTTATTTTAAAATGGTCAGATGCCTGTCAGCAGACAGGGAATTCGCATAAAAATCATCATTGCCTGGTTTATATTGTAGCTAGCTGACTTTTATACTCACTTCATAGGTTTAGGTTAAAGATTGATGGATATTGCCCGGAAACGCCGTAATAATGCTACCTGCGGCATCAGACACTACGGTGAGTACAGACACGGTATTGCCTTTATCATCATAACCGATAGGCTCGCCGGCATCCCAAACCCTTTGCAGGTTGCTGCTTTGGGGTATAGGCTCCGGCTGTTGTTGAAATGCATCGCGGATATGGGCAATGATATACGGGATATCGATAGTGAACTTACCGGTAGCCGGATGCCGGGAGATTTTGTAGTAGTGCCGCTCTACAATATGCGCTAAAGCAGAAGCGCCCAGGTACCAGTTTTTACGCAGCAGCTTTCTATGATTTTTTAGTGGCAGGCGATAGAGATGTTGTACCTGCTGCTCCTGCAGCCATTGCTCGGTATCGCTGATGGTAAATAGCACGCGAAGCCATTTGGCTTCATCGAAAACAGGGCATAATAGTGGCGATGCCACAGCCTGTAGATGTAATGGTGTTAACATAACTGTGTTTTTAGCATAGGTTAAACGAATATTCGTATAGAAATTCTACACTAAGGTATAGAATTATTTTTTATTTTCAACCTATGAAGTGGGTATTTTTTGAACTAACTTTAATGTGTGAATTTTGACATCTAAAACGCTTAAGGTCAATGACTAAATTAGGATTGTTTTTGTCGCAGCGTTCTGTAAACAAGTCGGAAGCAGCACGCAAAGCCGGGTTATCCAAAGCCCGCATGAACGAACTAACGCTAAATGATCGCAGTCATTTACGGGCGGAGGAATTGTATTTGATAGCCCTGGCTATTGGTGTTGATCCCGGCAACCTGCTGGAGTATGTTTGCGCCGACCTAAACCCTGCCGAGCAGTTGCCGCTTGCAGCTGATGAGGAAACGCCTTACGAAACAGCCAAGACAAAGAAGAAACGGAAGTAGCGTTTACTGCTTTGTTATTTTGTTCCAGTTATTTAGGGTGAGGATATCACTCATTCCGGTAGCCGTAGCGTTGAACGATTTAAGGAGCCTTTCCTGGAAATTTCTTATGAAGGCAGTAGCCCTTTTCTATCGTCGTCTCGACCGAAGCGCAGCGCGCGCCTGCCCGGCCGTATGGACGGGGAGAGATCTCCTTTTACGAAGACAAATGCAGTCTCTTTTTCCGTTCTTTTGTCATTACCAACCATCCGTGCATACAAAAGAACCAATCCCGAAGTTTCGGGACTAGTCAGTCTTGAGGCGAGCAGCGCTGCGTAGCCCTGGCGGAAAATGGGCGCTTCAGGCTTTGATCCCGCCGTGGCGGGATCGCCGTTCCGCTTCATTTTCCTTTTCGCTTGCAAGGCGGACGAAACTCCTATTGAGCATTACTACCAAAGACGATCATCCGCGTATGCTGGCTCAAACCCTTCGACATCCAATTCCAAAAAGTTCGAATAAGCTCTAAGGAGATTCCTTACGGAGACCATCGCTTCTTTTTATCGTCGTTTCGACTAAGCGACGCAGGAGCGCATGCCTGCCCGGCCTACATGGACGGGGAGAGATCTCCTGTTACGTCTGAGGCCTTTTCGGAGACCTTAGCTTTTCTTTATCGTCGTTTCGACCAAGCGCAACGTAGTGGAGCGCGTGGAGAAATCTCCTGTTAGAAGTCGTATGCTCGTTCAGCCTAATTTTTCATTTCGTCATCTGCTTCGCAAACTGCTTTTTCCACTTTTGTCTTAACACAAAAGTGGAGCAAAAAGTCATCCCGATAGCTATCGGGAGTGATGCCCTTGCTAAAAATGGACTACGCTTCACTAAAATGCCATCCCGAAGGTTCGGGACGCTACGTAGACCATAATATTTACTATGATACCACGGGCTCGAACAGTGGGCATTTTTAACGTTTCGCTCCATCCATTTTTTTAACGCTCGTGCATCAAGGCCGTTTAAACATTCGACTTAATGATGGGACTAGTACTATCGATTAAGATATTTAATCGGAGTCAATGATACCGGGACGAGAACATTCATATTCACCGATCAGCGTCCGCCCATAACACGGTAGGTACAGAGGGGCGGACACACCATATATTCGTAGATGCTAGTAGCACCCTTCCCGGTCCCGAATGCTTTCGGGATAAGTGCCGCCGGTGGGTCTTTTTGTCCCGATAGCTATCGGGATTTTTTGGACAAGCCTGCCTGTGGCAGACAAGCAAAAAGGTTCGAAGAAATTAAAAACAATCCTGTCAAAGAACTAATGCTATCAATACTTTGGCAGGAGGCGCCCGGCTATGGGTGCTTGTATTAGCAACGGTATTATTAGGTGTTTGCATACTCATCCTGGTTTGCGGTGGATGAGTCTCGTTGGTGAGGTGAGTGCATAAAAAATGCGCGAGGCTCATCTTACCGTTCTGAAGGCCGGGCAGGCCGAACACGTATAAGAGAGCTCGCGCAAAGACGCGAGCCTTCATCTTATCCTCCCGTGTTCTTTAATGTTTGCCCTATTTCAGAACGAGACTCCAAGTGAAGCTTTCAAATTAGTTTATATGAAACTTCAATATTATTGATTTTAATCCATACTGTAAATATAATAAAAAAACAATACTTACGCTACACCGTAAGTAAAAAATATTTTTTTATTGTTCTTTTCCAAAATGAAATTGAATGAGGATAAAATACCAGCTCAACTCAAATTAGCTTGCGCATTAAACAAGCTATTGCTCATCAATAAAAAGAAACACTTAAAAAATAAGAAAGAAGGTATCAATGATCTATCATTGGATCATAGCTATGATAAGATATCATCACGAACAGGCTTAAGGTTAGCAACTATTTCTGATGTATTCTCTGGTAAGTCTGATGTAAAAATTTCAACTATTGAATTGCTTTTAGATTCCATGGGTTTTACCTATACCAAGCTGGGCACTATAATGGATAAGATTTCAAATGAAGAAGCGACTGAATATATCAACAGCAAAAAGGGTAAGGCTTGATAGTAGATGCTGCCGCTTCTTAACGGTTGGCGGCTTTGCGATGGTGCGGCAATAGTGAACAAAAAGTTCAGTTTTGTACTTCTGCGAGCCGTAGCCATTTTTGTTTGCTAACTTACATTTTTAGAAGCTAATAAAAAAGGGCGAACGCGAAACAGTGGTAGAAAAGTTGAGTTTTTGATTGTCAGCCGCACTATTGCAAAACCGCTTGTTAGCAGCAGTATTATTTAATTTCTTTACTAAGTATGTTCATCAAGCTAGATATTTGATTCATTAGATTTTCAATATCGTCAATGAATGTTTCAATTTCTATTTCAGCGGGTATATTGAATCCAATAGTATTGTCCTCTTTTGTAATATTTTTTGTTGCTCGATTGTCAATATGTGTGGGTGTGAATCTATGGTTAAATGAGTTTCTTATTTTGTAGGAGTCTTTAGTGTTATTTAGAAAGTCATTTAAAGCCTCTTTGGTTTTTGATGTTTTGACTTTTTCTACAAATTTTTCGTTTAGAAATATTTTATTTTCCTCAATTTTTAAGTCTTCAACTAAATTAATTAATTGTCCCAAAACGTCTCTCGAAGAAAAATAAAAGTAATAAAAAATTTCTATGTAATAGTCAAGAAGTATTTTGTCTGTATAAGAGTTTAATGATTCTTTTGATACGTCTTCTTTCGTTCTTAAAAAATGAGTTTGCACATAAACGTAAGTTTCTCTCAACTTTCCGAGTCGATTAGTTAGGCAGTTGCTCCACCAATATATGTCTTCGGATTTAATGGCATTTTCAAAGGGCTCATTTTCTAATATTGCTATTGTTGCAGACTTATAATCAACTTCTATATTTTTAACTTCAGAAATAACCTGGTTAATTTTTTTGCGTTCTTCTTTTGTCGGATATTTAAATGTGTCAGCTTTCAAAGTAATTGTCTTATTCATTATAGAAAATTGAAAGGTGCTTTAATTGAGGAAGGTAGCCCAAATATTGCCGCTAACGTTTTGAGGCTTTGCGTTCGGGCGGGTTTCGGAGTACAAAGCTTCAATTTATTAATAAAGTTTAATTGAAAAACTATCGTTGAATTTTGCACTTCAGCCCGCCTGACGCAAAACCCGTGTTACCTGCAGTACATTTTAGATTCTTTCCATGAATGCTATGTCTCTTAGAAAAGATACAAATAATTGCATATCATTTGACAATTGTAGAGCTTGTGCAATGTTGAATTTCCTCATATAAGCTCTAACATTGTCAATTGTGGGTATATCATAAAAATCTTTAAACAGCTCTTTTGTTATATAACCTTCATATTTTCTATACAAATCTTCATCTATACCTGCAACAATCCATGCTTCTATTTCTGGATTTGCACCGTAAAAATGTACATTTGGTTTTATTAAGTTATCTAATAGAGTTTGTGCATTCTTCTTGAAAGTCTCAAATTGTTCTGGGTTTTTGCGTCTGTGTCGACAAGCACAATTACTTGGTCAAAGGTTTCAGCAAATGGTCTTATATAGTCATTAGTATTCTGAACAATTCTATATTTTCCATAAGAAGGAATAATTACAAAGTCTCCCTGAATTTTTGATTTTCTGATAAGCGTTTGAACTACAATTCTATCTATTTCCCCCTCTACAATTATGCAGATTCTATTTTTTGTATATTTCTTACTAACTGTTGTTTTCAGTTTGAGTTTATCATACTCATCGATGTAAACTTTTAACTTTTCTTCAAAATCAACAATAGTACTATATGGTACAATCCAATTATTTCTTCGTTGTTTAGTTATCCAATCAATCAGGTCAAACAACTCGTTTTTTTCAGCATAAGCAGGTTTGAATGTTTTTAGATATTGATTATGTCGTCTGGTATCTTTTTCATCCAAAGTTCGTTGTCTGCAGAATGTGATTACATTTTTATTCAAAGTATATGCTCTTTCTAATTCGCACCATGTTATACTCATTTTTGCGACTGTCATATCAATTTCTTCTTTTAATCTTTCGCCTTTCGCATCAAACCCTGAAATCGAAAATTTGAATGATTTTTCTTTTTTAATAAATCTCCGCTATATCTCCCTCCATATCTTTTGTCAATAATACATAACACCATTTGACATTCCTCAATAGCTTGCAGGCATTGGTCATGTGAATGCAAGTCTATTTTCGCTGGAAAAGTTGGACTTTCATGAAAAATAACTTCATGTCCATTCTTATTTAATACTTCAACAATTTTTGCTCGGAAGTCCAATAAGTCGTAAGCAGTCGAACTTAAAAATATTTTCATCTATCAGAATGGGTTGATTGTATTGCAGGTAACTCGAATATGCGAAATAGTTTTGTCAGATGTTGACGCTCAAAATCTTATTTTAGTATTTAAGCGTTTTAATCGTTTATAATTATTTAAAACACTTGCAAACGATTTATGAAAATGTGCTTTTATTGCTCGCTAAGAATCGTTCATGTTTAGTACGTTTTGGTACAGCCATAAAAATAAAAAAACATTATCAAATTATAAAGGGGGTATTTTTCCCGTATTTCTTATTTCAGCCATTTAACCAACCCTGCTGTACCTGAAACAGAATAAGTGATCGCTCCTACTATAATGGCAATTACGATGATCACCAGCCAGGCAATGGTTTTCATGTTGTCAATATCGGCCCGGTATTCGGGTGTACCATTATCGTAATTGTACCGGGCCTGCTCGCGGGCTTTGCCCCGGCCGTATTTTGTATTGAGGTTGTATTGTTTGCGCTGCGCCATATGATGACTTATATGGCTTCAAATATATTGTAGCACTAAATGCCTTTCTTACGGAAAACCGTAAGGCGCTCAAATACTGAACTAAGCTCCGTCTGTAACTATTGAATGTCGATAGCGTATACTGCTAGCCGCTCATCGTCTTTAATAACATAGCGCTGAAATTTCAGCCCCAACCGCTCCAGTAGTTGAATGGAGTTTTTATTTTCGGGAAGGGTAATACCGATAACAGTGGGCGTTATTTTTTGCGCAATAATTTCGTCCAGGTATTTTTGGCTGGCCTCTAATGCGTAGCCCTGCTTTTCAAATTGAGGTAAGAGGGCAAACCCAATGTCGGGAAACTCCTGGTTATCCCGGTATAAAAAAGTTACGATACCAATGGGCTGTTGGGTTGCTTTAATTTCAAAAACGCTGTAAAAGAAATTTTGGCTGTCGAGGATCTTCTGGATATATTTTTCAGCATCATGGCTGTTGTGTATATGCCGGTCGCCAATGAATTGTAGCCAGCCGGGCGTATTTACCAGTGTAAGTATAAATGGGCTGTCTGCCGTTGTTATAGGCCTTATGAATAGGCGCTCGGTTTCTAATTGTTGGTACATATGGAGATACCGTAAAAATAAATAAACGGCGGCGATTTTGATTATTATAAAGCGCGATCTGCCAAGAGTGCCAAAAGATGACTGGTGGGTGAAAACACCCAACCAGGGCGAAGAGGTAGGCGATATTTGGAGAACATTAGCCTAATATTTTGTAGAAACGCCCAATAGAACTACAAATGATGATCTGACAAGTATCTACCCCACTATTACCAACTGATGTTACAAGCAGTCATTTTGTCATTCCTTTTCTGGCGTTGTTTGTCTGAGTTCGGTTAAGGCTTTATTTCCTTCTTCAAATAGTGGCAACCATTTGGAAGATTTATTTTCAAAGTTATTCATTATGTCTTGTCCACCATACATCCCTTTGTTTGTTAGCAAATAGAATTTTATTTGGTCTGTTGTCGGCAAAGTTTTCGTTTCGATTTTTGTCGCTTTGTAAAGAAAGGTTTGTGATAAACTCACAAATCGCTTTGCTGCATTACTAACATTCTCGTGTTGTCCACCACCGATAACGCCACCGCCTGAGCTTAAATACAAACTTGCGTCACCTGTCTGATAAGAAGCTATTGTTGCTGTCGAACCACCCATTTCCCAATCCATAATTACTCCATAAACAATTGTACTGTCTGTTGGTAATGAAAGTCCAAGTTGGCTTGCTGTCACAGAAAACGCCATACCGAAGTCCGTCAAACGCATTTTCAGTAATATTTATTTTATCATTTGGGGCCGGTCTTGGGTCTGCTCCCCAACCGTCAAATTCGCAGTCAAATTTATATCCAAGTTCGCACATTTTTTTGTCCATTGTTTTACAATTTCATCTGCGATCTTCATTTTTGTTGTCCATCCGGTTACTATAAACAACTTCTTGTCACCAGCCGAAACGCCATATTGAACTGAGTAATTCAATTTGCGGATTTCAGTTGCCAATTGCTCTGCCTTGTCTGCCGCGTTAGTGTAAAAAAATATTCAAGTTTTAATTCCGTGTCAGCCGTAACATTAAGTTTTCTTAATTCGCCAAGTGTTTGCGGCGTCATTTGCATTTGTTTGTCTCGGTTGCTATTGAAAGATGCCTCATTAACAAATTGCCCGTTGCTGGATTTTGGTTTTAAAAAGTCAAATAACCCCATTTTAATTATTATTATTGTCGCTATTAAAGTTAGCCCAGCTATTAGTATTTTTTTTTGTTATCATATTTCTGCACAATGTTCATATGGTTGTCTGTAACTCAAATATATGCGAAACAACTCTGTTATAAAATGTTGCTCAATATTTTAAATGGCTATTTAATGCTTGTAAACCATGCAGACAGAATGGTTCATAATGAGCACCAAACACGATACGAGTGTTTGGTGAAAAAAGTCCAACCGAGAATTACGCTATTCTCAGCATGCAAAAAATATTCTCTGTCAACCTCAAAAACATCGGCAGCGCCTAAAATATGGGCAAAGCTAACAAGCGGGGTTGTATGGTATTTGTGTTTCATTTTTAAAACATTTGTCGATTATAAAATTAGGATATCAATGGGGCGGTTTATTTTTTTGATCCCTTCTGATCCCTAATGACACCTAATGATCCCTTGTGATCCCTCCTGACCCCTTCTGATCCCAAAGCACATGTTTTCTGTATCCTTTCTGTATCCGGGCTGTATCCTTTCTATATCCTGGCTATATCCATTCTGTATCCTGGCTGTATCCTTTCTATATCCTGGCTGTATCCTTCGTGTATCGTTCCTGTATCGCTTTGGTATAGGTAGGGCATGTGGCTTTATATTGTTTTGGCAAACACAATGCATTTTTGCCATTGTTGGCCTTCCCCTACATCGCCGTTGTTGCCTTTTTGACCAGGGAATTTGCAAGCAAAATCAATGAGGCGATGACATACAAGGGTCATTACGTCGAATGGAGTCCCGATAACTATCGTGGACGTAATGAGAGGTCTCCTTTAACAAAAAAGACGAAAGAGTGTCATTAATATTCAATGCTCTAACACCAACTAAGGCGCAACCAGAGTTGAAAGATGCTATAAGTGTTAGTTATCGCCTTTATAGGGCTCTTGAAAAACCTTGTCCGTATTGGCGTTTATATAATCAATGCTTTTTTGAAATCAGATTTTATGTTGGGCGTTAAGTACTTTATCCAGTCCGGGTTTTCTTCTTCCCGGAAATACGCGTATAGCGCAAGCGCATACCCCCATTCTTTTTGTTTTAAATAGCCGATGCTATTGTGCCCATAACCATCGTATGTTTTATGTTCTTTAAAAGATGAGTTCGCGTTAAATATTCCCAGGCCAAATACAACCGGCGTCAAATCTGTCAGCTCTTCATCATTAAAATCAAGCCTTTTCTCTCCCAAAAGTTTGATATGAGCAAACTCATGGGCAACTGTTGCCACCAGGTTTTCGGGATCATTCAAATTCCTCTTTTCAATAAAGATCTCATACTTTCCCTGCTCGTTTTTATCAAAGTATAGGCCCGCAGCCATTTCTTCACCGCTGCCTTTGTCTACCTCAGTCCAGATACGATGTCCAAAGCCGCCGTTGAACTCCTGAAGACTTTGCTCATAAGTGTCGAGGTTGATTTCACTAATCTCAAGCTCCATTTGCCTGGCTATAATTGCTGCTGTCCTGGTTAATGATTCCTCTGAGCCGTCATATCGAACGGGGAAATGCTCAGGTGTGGTAAGAGCATTGGTTTTGTAGCAATATTATCATGTCCGAATTGAGTAGCCAACCAAAGAAAAGCGTTTTCCATCCATAGCCTTGTTTCCATGTCGATCGGGCATTCACTTTTATTTTTCTTTGAAAATAGTCCAAACATGTTATCGCTGATTTTCGATAATTTTCAGAATTTGACCGGAAATATCTATTTCATTCTTCTCAGTAAGTCTTGCCAAAATAAATGAAAATGTCTCTATAATATCAAAAGTATACTTCAGCCAATAATAATGCACATCATCGTAATTATATACTTCCCCATTTATTTCGTCCTGGTGTTCGCTTTCAAATTCCGGCCAGATATATTTCCCACTTAGCAGTTCCCGGATGCTATTAATGGTCGTAGGTGTTTCTCGATTTTCATAAAGCTGCAGCTGAAATTGGGCGGCTTTTGCAACGGTCAAAATTTTGCTTAGGATCTGTTCTTTATTAGTCTTGTCGAAAGAAAGAAGTCGGAACAGGAATAGTAAGGTGAATGGTGTTGCCATCATTATGCCGTCCTGATGCTCGATGTTTATTCCAATTTGGTCAATAGCAGCCTTCTGCCGCGTTGGCTCGCCGGAAAGCAGGTCATAAAAATAAGCCGGAAAGTCAGTCGCACGTCCATACCAATGAACCAGCCTATCCCAGGGAATGTCATTTATCCCAACTGAAAAATAAAATTCTCTATTCGTTTGCATAGGTTTTTCTATTGCTACTTACTCAAATATATGTGAAACCATTGGTTATTAACTGTTGCCTGAAATTTCGAATTACTGTCAGTCACTTGTAAGCAATACAAACGTTTATGTTAGTTATACGCTGTTGTCGCTGCTAAGCACCGCTTTTATAGAAGCTGATTGGCTGGGGAAAAACACCAACCAAGGAACAAATAAAATTACCGAAGTTGAGCCTATGACTGTCAGCCGCACTCTTGCAAAACCAATTGTTGGTGGCAGTAAAATTACTCGTCAATTAGTTGAGTTTTAAGAATCGTGAAATTCGTATTGTCCTCCTCTGAATAAACTCCATAAGGCTTACTTGTGTCAATGTTAATATGGTTATCTTTTCCGTTTTCACTTATAATTACACAGTTGATTACACCGTATTGCGGATAAGAAGATTTTTCGTCTAAATAGTCAGCTGTAACAATTGGAACTTTCTCCATAAAAAACCATTTCCTCCCAAATGCATCTGTCAATACACAGCGAACCCAACCTGGTTGTGAGTCATCCACAAACTCAATTATTTTTACTCTTACTCCCAACATTTTAATTTCGTTTCAACTAATTTAATAGCGACTTTTTGTATTTTTTTAAGTTCAAATTTATTTCCGTCTACATAGTCGAATGGTAAGTTTGGACTTTTGACTCCAAATGGTCCTGTCCCATTTCCGGTATAATAGAACTCTTCTGGGTTGTCAGAATAACGCCCTGCACAAAGTAGTTTGAAAATTGTGTTTCTTTTATAAACGCATTCAACAGCTATGTCTATCCAAACAGGAACTTTGTCTTTCCTGCATAAAAGTTCAGCAACTTCATTTTCTTTTATAAGCTCAACTTGCTTGTCATTGTCATTAGGATAGATGTCGAATTGTGTCAAACTGTGGTCGTCAGAGGAAGCGTTCAAAATCACAGAATATTTAAAATTGTTCGGCAAGTCATCAATAACATAGTTTTTTGCAAAGTCATATGCAGTTGTCGATGAATGTCTTAATAGTTTTAAAAAGTCGTCTTTTGTCATTTGCAGGGTCTTAGATTTATTGCTACCAACTCAAATATATGTGAAGCCATTTGGTTATAAACGGTTGATGAAAACACCCAACGAGGGCAGAAAACCTGTTTGATGCCATTAAACTTTTTGCTTCATCATTGCCGGTATTGCCCACTTAGGCTTTGGTTCCTTCAATTTGATTTCTTTATCCAACTTTGGATGATACGCCACCATTTCAGCAAATTCATTTTTACGAATTTTGCCAATGATATCTGCCGCCATCGAGTTGGTTTCGTACCACATATTGGCAAAGGTTTTTAATCGCCAAAAAAGCAACACTGCAATTCCTTTGTCACATAAGGGATGGTTTAAAATTAGCTTTGCCGCGTCTACCGATTTTGTAAAGGAAGCAATATTAAACAACTCCATGGCGCTGTCGCAGCGGGTTATTTTATTTGCTAAACCTTCGCCAAACCAACTATCCACCTCGTTTTTGTCTAAATAAATATAAGTTTCTTCTCCGTTTGTGGGTTGTTTCATAAAGTCTGGAACCTGTTGTTCTTTTTCTATATGAATGGCCGGGTCAAAATGTATATCTGCTTTTTGATAAAAACCTTCCTGGTAGTTTTTGTAGATCGTTTTTAGCAGGCTAAAGGTTTGATCAGCATCATCGTCTTTAAGACTTTCCGTCAATTTGTAGGTTTGAAAGTCTTGTGGTTGTGCCAGCCAAAAAATTTGCAATGCAGTGGCCTGGCTGCAGTTTTTACTTTCCGCAATCCATTGTAATATCGTCACCCCGTCATCCCAATTATGTTGATCAGCCAGATAATGAAGTTCCTCGGGATTTGTCAATAGGTTAAATTTCTGTCGGTCAAGCTCCTTGTCTGCCTGTGCTTCATAGAAGTTGTCGTCAATGAATTTTTTCCTGTGAGGTGATAGCTCTGTCATATGAAGTGGTGTTAATTAGGAGTACGTAATAATTCTGTGGCTTGGCAATAGAGCGGAAAAAGCAGCGGAAAGGTTAGGCTTTGCGAGAACGTAGTTAATGCCCACAACATTGGCAGCACAATTAAGTACATACGCTCAACCTAGCTGCTCTGCGCTCTTTTGCCGAACTGCTCGTTAGCCGTAATATTTTAAGTTGTTCTGTTCATTTCGTTGTTTCCCTGGATTCCGTCGATTGCTTCGAAAACTTCATTTTGATTATTTTCATTTGACCATCCTAAAGCAGATAATTCCAGTCTAACTTGCTGTTCATCTTTTCCTTTTATAAAATGATAGAATGCAAAATCCGTAACTTCTTGTGGTACCCGTTTAATAACATAATTGATTAAAAATCTCATCAAATATAAATAACCAAATACGAATGTTAAGCCCAGTTGAATCGCCCAACTTATAATTAGTCCAATACTTCCAAGATTTAATGTTTTGATTGTTAAACCTTGCTGCAGCTTTAATTTTATAAATCCAAAAAATTCTATTCCTCCCAAATTGTTTTCATTTACAACGATGTTATATTGAAATATTTGATTTCCGATGAAAACAATTATTATTGATGCAATTAATATGTTTCTTAACTTGATAATATCTGTATAATTTCCAAGCTTAATTCCAAGTTTTAGGGAAAATGCAATGCCTAACCCTACTGCAAACTCAAACAAAAAAATCATATATTTTCCTGTTATTGAAATTTTTGCTAATGCAAATGCTAAAATAATTGAAGTCAAAATTGCGATTACGATAGGAAATAAAATATTAGGTGTTTTTACTTTTTTAGGTGCGGGTAATTCCGAAGGAAGTTGATAATCATCCCAATTTTCTTCGGCTTCTTGTTCTTTTTCCAATTGTTTTAACTCTTCTCGATTATATGTCTTTGCAATATCTTGAAACACTTTAATAAATAAACGAACTCTTTTTGAGTTTCTTCCATTGTCCCAAATCTCATTCCCTAAAGATTCGCTTTTTATTGTTACGTTACCATAATCATATGAAACAGTGATGGATTCCGTATATTGAGTCATTCCCAGGCTTTTCGTTTTTCGTCTTGCTTTAGTCGAATGCTCATCAATATAGATTACTTTCCATTCGAGCTTTTCAAATACCTGGTTTGTAATTGCAAAAAATGATTTTTCAGAAAGCTGAGTATGGAAATCTGATTTATACTTTGGAGTAAATCCAAATTTATGTTTTCCAGGGATTTGTTTTTCTATTTCTTTAAGTTCCGGTGTCATCTTTTCTCCTAATGATTTGGGAATATTGCAGCTAACTCAAATATAGGCGAAACCATTCTGTTATTAAATGTTACTCACTATTTTAATTTGTTATTCAATAGTTGTAAACTATACCAACGTTTTTATTTAGCCACACTATTGCAATAACAATCAAGAAGAAAAAAGCGCCCCCAAAAGAGCGCTAAAACAAGAATTGGAAACAAAGCACCTGGTTGTATACTCCTCAACAACCACCTTTGCGGGGAGATGGCTATAAAGCACTTTACCATCCCGTTCTGCATATTCTCCCGATATGATCGGATAGGCATATTTGGGTGCGTGCGATACGGCATGGCTCTTTATTATTATTTTGTCGTTCACCTTCAAGGTGGTTAGCTGCTGCGGCTTATCGTCAAACCTCAGAATATAGTCGGCACCGTCAATCCTAACCATCACCCCGAAACCTAATCTTGAGCCGGGCGGAAGTGAAAGAGACGTTACCACGGCCTCCATATTGGTATACCCTTTAATATGCTTCCTTATTTTAGCTTCGCTGGCATACACTTTTTTACCGGCGGGAGAAGCTTCCCATTCTTTGTATTTTATACCTTCGGGCGTTGCTTCCCATTGCTTCACTGCCGCCCTCCTTTCGGCATCAGTAAGTGGTTGCGGTGCCATATTTTTAGGCGTTTCATTTTTATTTTCGCGATTGGCAAATACCAGCCCGCTTATCACCACAAGCGATACCATCAATGCATAAGTAACTCTTTTCATGATTTTTGTTTGTTGGTTAAATAATATCAATTCTGTTTACAAGCCAAATTGGGGACGGGCATTTTCCGGGATTATACGCTGTTCTTATTCCTATTTCTTTACGATCCAATTTTTAAATCAATACCTCTACAAACATAAACACGGTAGGTATGAATTGCCCGCAAAACATTGTAAATTGATTTGTAAACAATGTAAATTGATTGTAAATCAATGGCATTAGGGGTCGGCGGGAACACAACCAGATTGAAAAAGCATTACTAAGGATAAAGCGTTTGGTGAAAAACACCAAACGGGGTAAGAAAATAGAACAATCAATGGGATGAGCCTTATAAAACAGGACTGGTATTATAGGTATCAAATGAATTACTAAAGCTCAACTTAAAGAAAGGATCATCCGAGATGCCTAACCCCATAGCTTCAAAAACAGTAATGATGGTATTTTCGCAGTAAAAGCGGATAAATCTAAAAACATCTTTTTCGCCTTTCATAAGAGTTCCGCTTATCTCGTACTCGTCTTTGTCAATACCATACTCAATCAGTTCAATTTGCTTATCGATCAATTGCCCGAGCGTTTCATCTTTTGTTGTTGGATAGACCTGCCATAAATGAGGTTCCTCTCGAAGGTTGTATTCACGAAGCCGCTTTCTAATACGTCCATTTCAAATAGGTCTATTTTAATATGCTCTGCGTCTAAGTCTCCTTCTATTTGTAAAAATTGATAATGGTTTGCAAACGTGATCAAAAATAGCCAGGGTAAATAATCGTCTTCATGCCGCTTTTCATTGTAATCTACCTGATATATTTTGCTAACGATTTTTCCGTTTAAGCTGGCCAGCCAGTTTCCCAAATTTTGATTGAGTTGAAAGTTCATATTTTCTTTCTTAGCTTTTCATTTAGCAATTGTACAATTACGCCCGTTCCAATTATTCTTGGACCTTCCCGAAACTCAAAGGCCATTCCTTCCTGTAACCGGTTTTTAAAATGATCTACTGCAATAATACGAATAGATGCTTCCACTTCTTCTCCCGGATTTACAACAGTTTTATTAATAAAAGTCTGCTCGCCGGAGGTTTGCATATCGTCGAAGCCGAACTTAATTTGTGGCCGGTATTTTGAAAATGCGGGAGTTTTGCGTCCGCCTTCTGATGTATCTAAATATTTAAGATCTGCCAGGAAGTCTATTTTTTCTAATTGCTTTTGATAATAGCTAATCATATCCTCAGCGATCTGATCAAAATCCGATTGCTGATACACTTGTTGAGAAAGCCTGATCATTTCAACGAGGGAGCTTCCTGCCTCATATTTCCAGGCGCTATTGTTAGAAAGACCAATGGGCTTGTTATTGATTGCATCTATTGTGAGTGGCGTACCAAAAAAATCTTTTGTTTCCTTGATGAATTCAGCAATGCTTATCTGACCCTCGGTATCCCAGTCGTTCATAGCGCCAACAAACGAAGATGCGATTTGCCTTAGCGGATGTATTGACCGATCTATGACAATTAAAGTTTCTAACTGCTGAATGGTTGTAAGCGGTGTTTCGTTGAGCATTTACTCTTATATATTAGCTAAAGTAGAATGGAAATAATCTTGATCTCCTTTTTTCAAAAGGTTACTTCAAATATAAGCGAAACAATCCTGTTACGTATTGACCAAAATTTTAGATATAGAATTCCAGGGTAATAATCTCCAGAACCTATCAGCAGCACAAAGCTGAAGTATGCACTTCAGCCCTGCTTTGTCAAAAAAAGTATTACCTGCTGCGCTGTTTGTCAACCCGTAACTTTCAATGACTGTATCAACTTATCCACAATTACTAAATGATACGATAGTACAAGAGGGCTGCCGGGAAAATTACCTGCAACTTCTGCTTTTAAAATGCTTTCCGTTTGTTTTTCTTCAAAGCCAACAGGCTTCATCGTAGCCCGGTATCGCTGGTTAGAGTCTGCAATCCACTCTTCGATTGCTGGTCTTCCCTGGTGTGTTTTGCCCTCATCAAAAACCACAGCGGTTTCAGAAAAACATTGGGCATAGCCAAGGCTGTCAAAGCTGTTTTGTGTGGCTACTAACCGGGCTATTACATTTGGTAAATTCATGATTTTAAATTTTAAGGTTTATTAAATAGTGGGCACCGTGCCACCGTCGATTACAAAATTGGTTCCTGTTAAATATTTTGCCCTTGGCGATACCAAAAAGCCAACAAATTCTGCCACTTCCCCTGGCTCGGCTGGTCTTCCAAACGGTATGCCGCCCAAAGCATTCATAACACTTTGTTGCGCTTCTTCTACCGTGCTGTTGGCATTTCTGGCAATCTCGCCCAGCCAGGCTTTCGATGCCGTTGTGTTAATCCACCCGGGTGAAACCGTAAGCACACGAACGCCTTTTGGGGTTACTTCGTTGGATAAACTTTTACTGTAATTAATTAATGCGGCTTTTGAAGCGGCATAAGGCAAGGTAGAATCATACAACGGCAATATGCCCTGGATGGAGGCGATATGAATAATAACACCGGTTCTATTTTCTATCATTTGCGGCAGAAAGCCCCTGTCCAGCCGTACCGGGGCCAGCAAATTGGCCTGCAGGGTGCTTTCCCAATCTTCGTCTGACAGCGCAGCAAAGCCACCCGCTGGCGTGGATGAAGCACCCAGATTATTTACGAGAATGTCCAGCCTGCCGTAAGTAGACAGCACTTCGCTAACTACCTTCTTGCTTCCTTCAGTTTTGCTTAAATCAGCGGCTATAAAGTGCCTGTTGCCGCTTTCCTGTTCCGGTGCATTTCTTGCAGTAATGATCAGTGTGGCTCCGGCTTGCAGCAGCCGCTCTGCTATTGCTTTTCCCGCGCCTTTGGTGCCGCCTGTTACTAATGCTATTTTGCCGGAAAGTTCGTTGTTGAAATTAAAATCCTGTGTCATTGTTTATGTATTTAGGGCAAAAATGAGACTTATGCTTAGTTCTTACAAGTACGGAAATACGATTCACATAGTGATAAATTTATCCCCTATTGTGCCATTTGGAACATAGGTTTACATTTGTTGTATGTATGAAAGAAAAATGTTGCCGAACCTGAATTGTGGTTTGGATTTAATAGGTGAAGTGCTGTATGGCAAATGGAAAATCCGTTTGTTGTGGTTTATCCACCAGGGACATCAACGCCCCAGTGAGCTGCAGCGAAAAATTCCTGATGCCACCAGGCGTGTGCTCAATATGCAACTGAAGGAACTGGAAGATCATGAATTAATTGAAAAGAAAATTTACGCAGTAGTGCCGCCAAAAGTAGAGTACAGTTTAACAGAGTTTGGTAAAACACTGATCCCTGTAATTGCCATGCTGGGAAATTGGGGCGACGAAAATGAAGCACGGTTGCGGGAGCTGATTTTGAGAAGGCTGGGAAGTTCGTTAGCCGAATGACAACCGTGGCTTGGTCAACGAGGTTGCTACCAGCTCGATATAACAGAAATATGCGTCCGCACACAAATGTGAGTTAATTGTTATAATTACTTACGAGTTCTTATGGTTTTTATCCAGGCGACTAGCCTACAGGTCTTCAGGTGTTGCGTCGATCTTGGTATAAAGAAGTGCTTTGCGTAGTTTGCTAATTGTAGTTGTGTCAGTATTTGTTGCAATAACGTTGAGATATTTGAGCCATGTCATTTCTTTTAATGTTTCAAATTCTGCTGCGATGTTTAAATGCTCATTAAAAGAAAGATCTAATGTATCAAGCGCTCTAAGCTCACCGATTTCGCTTGGCAACGATTTCAGGTCGTTAAAACACATACCCAAAAAGCGTAACTTATACAAAACTTTTATACTCCCTGGAATTTTCATTATTTTATTCAAGTTTTCACCTTCGGGCTTATCAGCACCTAACGCTGATAAAGGTGGATACAGTGTAAAATTGTTTCCTAATTGCAAAGACTCCAGGTGAGTCAGAGAAAAAATACTGTCTGGAATTGCTGATAAGTTTTTATTGGCAAGGTCTATTTCAGTAGTTTTCGAATTGCTTTGGAAAGTACAAGCGGCAAATGTTAAAAGTATAATAATAAGATAAGATCTCATAACACTGTAATTATTGTTTTATTAATGTCGTACTGAAAAGTCACTGTATCAATTTCGCTAACCATTTTTCAATTTAAACCAGCCAGCTAGTTCGCTCAATTTTTGTTGAGTTGAAAGTTCATATTTTCTTCCTTAGCTTTTCATTGAGCAATTGGTTGTGAGCGGTGTTTCGTCAGGCATTTACTATTAAATCATTTATATTCTTATTGCTATGAAAGAGGCGAACATTATATAAGTGCATGTATATAATTGGCCGTATCAGTTAAACCCGCTTTTCTAAGTCGGTCTAAAACCTCGTATTCATCCAGGTCAGGGTTTTTCCTGTTTAAAACCAATTCTCTGAAAGCCTTAATAGCCAGCGCCTGGTTTAAATCTATAATATCGGTAAGAAAGTCATCGGCCGATTTTACATCAACGCCAAATGAGGCCAGGTATTCAAGCGGGAAATCTTTGAGATTATTGGTTACTATCACATTGGCATTGCATTTTATTGCAGCAGCCAAAACATGACAGTCTTTGGGATCGGGTAATGTAAGGCCTTGTATCAAACCGTTATATTTAGTTACCAGCGCATCCGGAAAAGCTAGATTAGCTCTAGCTACACGCCGCTCTGCTTCTTCCAGGCTAACGCCTTTACGTATCATCACTTCTTTCCACTCATCAAATACATGAATGCTCCATTTTGGGGTATAGAGATCATAGTGTGCAAACCAAAATAGCAGGTCTCTTATCTCAACCGGATAAATTACATTGGTATCGAGTACTGCTATAAACCGAACGCTATGAATCATACAAACCGCTTTCTTCGTCAGAGCTCATGATATCTGTAATGTGTTTCTTTTGCTCTTCTTTCATTTTCTGTTTATACTGAACAACATCTTCAAATTTAATGCGCCGATGCTTCCCAACCTTGGTAAAATCTAGATCTCCTTTTTCTAAAAGCTTAACGATATGTGGCCGGGAACATCCTAACATTTCTGCCGCCCGTTGTGTAGTTACTTCAGTAGCGACAGGCACGAGGGAAATCATTTTTCCCGTACTCATTGCTTTCAGCATTTGTCCTAAAAACTTCAGGGCTTTAAGAGGAATCTTAATTTTCTCGCCGGTTTCTTCTATTTCTATTTCGGGGTTGCTCGATTTTAATTGTTCGATAACAGCGGCTAAAGCATCGTAGGATTCAATAGCTACTTTCTGTTCGGCCTTACTTACTTTTTCTATTGTCTCCATGATTTGTCATTTTGTTACAATACAAAATTAAACGAAATAAACGAAACAACAATGATTCCCCGGCAACTTCAGCCTTAGCAACACAGTGAGGTTTTGCATACCCTTCGCTTCTTTGAGTTGATGTCTTCTCAACTAGTTCCACCTATGTTGAGCACTATGTAAATAGTATTCCATTGATTTTTAGCAAATACAGAAAGACAAACTATATGTTCCACACCTTTACCCACCCCTACCGCGAGTTCGCGAACCTTTTCCTTCGCCAATTAAGTTTTTGCTTCGGCTGAGGGCGCCGAACTCCGGCGGCGGGATTAAAACCTTCGGCCGAATAATGCAGACCTTTGCCAGCTGGATGAAAGACTTCGCGCGCAAAGCTCTAAAATTAGTCGCCCCAGCCCTAACCTTCGCGGCCGGGTACAGGAGCTTCGCGAACTCAGGAAGATACCTCTCCAATTCATAAAACCATCGGGCGAACTTGGGTAAACATCCTCAGCTCTCTGCTTTACAATGCATCAGCTCAGGTACTTACCGGGTTAACTCAGCTCAAATACAGGTAGGGTTATCTTACTACCGCAACAGCAAAGCCGCGGGCTGCGATGGCAAAGGTAGAAGAACTGCTAACTTAGATCTTTGGTGGGTGAACCCAGGCTTCAGGCATCCCAACCCACCTCGGAGGTGGGCATGCCTCCCTTAGAGGCACCTCGTTTAGTATTGGCTAGTTATGTTAACATTAATATTTCGTCCGTAAATTGTATAATTCATCCAATTGATTAATAGTAAATGTGCGTTCTGCTATTTCTTTTTCCACTTTTGTCTTGAAACAAAAGTGGAGCAAAAATTCAAGGCTTTGAAAAAATGGCTAAAAGCAATCTTGTAAGCCTAAACCCGCCAAACTCGCTCCATAATTGCTGGCAGTTATTCAGACCCTGCAGGCTCGAACAGTGGCGGCTTTTTAACGGCTTACTTCAATTGTTTTTTTGACGCCATTTTTGCAAGGCCACATTAAACACCAACCGGCAACATGTATAAACCTAAATGCCAGTTCCAATTAATCTGTCTAATAAGATGACTTCGTTATTTCTTAAATATCAGATCGATAATAATACCAATAGCTACCGCAACAATAACAAAGCTGAGACTGCCAAGCAGGTAAGCAATTAAGGCCTTAATATAGCTGCCTGCTTTTTTAGGGCTAAAAAACTGCCCGATGGCCCAGGCGGAATAAATAAGGGCGGCGATACCTCCAAACTGCATAAGCCTGAGATGTGTTACACCCTCTAAAATGGCAAACAACGCAAATAGCAACATGCCAATGCCCATTACAAAACAAAGCAGTATCAATATTTCGAAAATATTGAACCCGTGCTTGCGAAAAAGATCTTCGTCCACCAGGCGATAAATACCCCCATGATGATATTGGCATAGCCATAATGCGCCTGCACCCATGCAAAAATTGCTGCGGTGGCAGAGGCCTCATTTCCATCGAAACTCATATACTCATCTTCAATATGAAAGAAGTGGTTGATGAGCGAATAGATCAGTGAGGCTACAATTAAAAAGATAATGGGCTTTACCAGCCGGCTGCGATTTTCGGAAAGAAAATGCCGCACGTTTTGTCCGGGCCGGAGCATGAGTTCACGAATGGTGTATAAAATGCCTTTTTCAAAATGCAGGATATGTTCTATTTCGTGTACGATATAATGAGAATCTACCCGTTTAAGCTGGGCAGGCTGTCCACAGGCAGCACAATATTTACCAGTGAGGGGCTCGTTGCAGTTTTTGCAGTTGCTCATGTATGTTTAGTTGTTCGTAAGGGTATGGGTCAATTGCCAAAGGTTGTAGCGCATTGCCTGGAAAAGGTTTGTCCGCAAAACCGGTGGCTAAAAAGGGGGCAAAGATAGATTAAAAGGGATTGGAGCATAAATGCCTGATGGTGTTTTTAATCAATAGAAACAGGTTGGCAGGAAATAGCAAGACAATCTTGGAGATAATGGCGGCTGTAGGCGGTTGATGAAAAACATCAATCGTGGCAAGAATTATTAATAATAGAACGATGCCAAAAAAGAATCGTCATCTTGAGCGGAGCGCAGCCGAAAGGTCTCTTGAATCGAGCAGATTCCTCGCCAGCTTCGCGGGCGTCGGAATAACAATAACTATGGAGATTGTAAACCTATCATTGGCACTGAAGGATAGCTAGTAAAGGGTCTACTCCCTAGGGTGCCGCCCCGGGATTAATTTGTTACTTAAGACTTCAAGTCTCAAAGTTCACCCACGTCCACATTTATCGGCAATGCTCCATGTTCAGTTAATATTTTATCCCATTCTTTTAGCCGATCGAACAGAATCGTCTCGCTTTGGAGTTCACTTTGGGTTAAGCCTATCACCTGCCCGAAAAATAACTCCCCGGGAAAGTTAGAGCCCTGCTCTATCTGTTTCATCAAATCGGGATCAGCAGATAAATCGATAAAGGGAACGATTTTTATTTCAAGTACTGCAGCTCCCGGGTCGATTATATTAATCCGGAAAAAATACTTGCTGATTTTTCCTACTAAAAATGTTTCAATGTGATTACTCATGCTGCCTAAACCATCAAGCCTACCGTAAAATGAAAGGCGCTCAAATGCCGGTTGATCAAAGATCCTCTTCCTGGCAGCCAGCGACTGATAGTTCTGCGCAACCGCCGCAATAATTATTGCTAAAGCAAACAAGCCTGCATATAATGTGGCCTGAGGAATACGCCGAAAAAGCGGGGTCAACAACCAGCCATTGGCAACAATAGTGGGTAAAAACATAAAGGGAAAAGACAGGGCAAAACACAGCAGCCAGCCGCGAATTAAGGTTCTCCAATCGATCAGTATTAAAGCTAATAAATCTCTCATTATTTGATGCTTGTCTTCTTCATGTGACCTTTTAAAGCCCTTAAAGCCAGCAGATTACCCATAAGACTCGTTACATTCCTGCGGTAGTAGATAGATTAGTTGGTAAATGGTCTTCTCCTTGGGAGAACGATTTTGAAGGTAATTGCTCCAGTTTTATTCGTAAGTCCCCATAAATAAAGATAACTTAGATGATCGACGTTCTGAAACTTATCTGTTAGCCAATTGATATTGTATGTTGTTGTCACTTTTGATTTAATAAGCGCATCGTATTTTATGCTCTGTAACCAATTAGCTTTAGCCTCTGCTCATCTATATCCAGGCAAAAGTCTCCGATACTCTTTATCAGTTCCTCGATATACTTGATATCCTGCTCAACAGGTTCGTCCTTATCGATAACCTTAGGAAATAAAAGGTATTCAATTTCTTTAAATGCCAATACGCCTCCTAAAGAATTGTGTTCTTCAAATCCGTCCTCCCAATAATCGAAGCCAAACGCCGTGTCGGCTTCCAGGTATAATTCGCCTATCTGATCACTTTGCACTTTCTTAAACTTTACTTTGCATACTTTGTCAATGTGCTCTATTAACTTTCCGATTAGTTTTACCCATTTAGAATCCGACATCAGGCGCTGCGAAAATCTTGCAACTGCTTTTTCAATCTCCCGCTCCCCTTGCTCATCATGTCTTATTGATTTTTTTGTTCTCATAGAAACTTTGTCTTTCGCCTGCTTTATGCCTTCGACTGTTCAATAACGCTTTTCAGATCTCTTAGCCTTTGTTCCACGTTCGTCTGTAAATTTCTTTTGATTGTACCACTTATCATGTTAAAAGGAAACCGGAGCCTGAAGGAGTATAAAAAAACAACTTCTGTCAATTCTGCCTGTACTTCTTTAAAGGTCCACGACCCTAAAAACAATTGGAACATAAAGGGACCTTTAGTCATTTTAATGGCTGTTGCCCTCGGACGGTTAAAAGACACATATTGGGTTTCCATACCCAACCCGTTTTTAGCAACGCACCAGGCTTTAACACCCAGACCTGCAGCTTTTGCTCCTTCTACAAGTTCCGCCTTTTTTAAAAAACTATCCCAATTCAAACGATGGTCATAATCCTGCGTATAGTCAAATGCAGTCTCTGCATTACAACGAATCATTATGCTCCTGGTGAATTTGCTGTTCTTCATCATCACGATTAGATATTACTCCAATTTAATTTTAAAAATCGGATCTTCTTTTTCCAGCCTATGTTGACCTTCATTGTAAAAAACTGAATAAATGTTCTCTTTAGTTCTTATATGGTGTTGCAAAAGATCGTAAAGAGAGATACCGACAGGGTTAAAAGTTCCTCTTCCCATTCCTTTCAAGATCACAACATGCTTGTCATTTTCGATTGTCATAGCCGATTCACAGTTATTGCAAGGTGTATCCCGAAAGTATTTAATTACAAGTTTATCCGCTTTTTTTATGTCCCTGGCTTTTAAGATAACTGTTTCTCTCGTATTAAGGTTATACTCCTTTATCTTGATCTTATTGTAGTAAACATGCCAGTAATCAATGGTATCGGCTCTGGCAGTTTGGTTTAATCCTTGCAATATTATAAGTAAGACGAATATCCGCATTATTCATTTTTTATCCTTGAAAATGATTCCTGTTTTCTACATTCACTTTATAGCTTTTCATTCATCATTTGACGAATCCGGCTTTTATCGGTAGATTGAACTGTTATGATTTTATAGCTTTTATTATTCTCAATTTTTACCCCGGTAATTGATTCATATTCTTCGACAGCATCCTTGTCCATATGAATCACACCTTTACCCAATGGATGCCGGTTATCGCCATTGTGTTTTATACCTGTTATCCAATACAGCTCCCCGCTTTCAACATCGTAACAGTTGCCGTGCCCATTTCCATGAAAAGCCTTCCCATTAAAATACAGCATTCTCCCCGTTTTTGAAAAAGATACATACCCGATCCATGCCGGGCCATCGTCGGAAAAACCTGTTTTAAGCTCCAGATATTTTAATTCGTTTTTCATTTGCAAATTTCTATACTAATCAAAGATACTTCTAGGTATCTAATGTTATATCGTCCCAGTCATCAGCATAAAAAGTAAGCCAGTTGATGGCGTAGTGCCGCTCCATTACAATGCTTAACTTGAGTCCGCCAGGCATAGGTTCATTATTCAGGTCTGCGTTTTTTGCTGCCCAATGGAGCCGGTACACAAGATCAGACATATCCAGAATTGCTGAAGTGGGTCTGACCATGGCTTCTCTAATAAAACCCGACGGGTCACTTAAAAACTCAGGAAGCCTTTCGAAGATATCGTTAGGCTCAATTTCGTGAGTGGGGAGTGCCAGATTTTCAACTTTATGGATAGCCCAAAGCAATAACCAAATGGCTTCTGTACGCCAGGAAATATTAACCTCTTCCTGCCTCGTTAGGATTTTTTTTGGAACAGGTCTTTTTCTGCAGGCGACACTTTGTCCCAAAGTGCATTTGCTTTCAAAAATACGATCACTTTCGAAGCATCTGCAGGAACTTCTGATACATAATTCAGATAGGTTAAAATCAGAATCCGTTCTGCGATCTCCCGTGCGGTTCTTAGCCGGGTTTCGGTTTCCTCTTCGATGAAAGGCAAATGGTCTATATACGGCATATTCAGTTCCCTTAATAATTCTTCTGTTTCCAGTTTTCGCTCTTCGGCTGTTTTCATAAATATAAGTTTCTAATAGTCAGGCAGTTCATTTTTTTAGCCCTTGCTGGTGTTTTTCACCAGCGAGTTTTATGCATTGAATCACATCGCCTTAAAGGTATCATCGCTGCTATCTTCCACCCAGTTGTATTCTATTTCAGTTGCCAGTTTTCTTACAAATTCAATCCCGTACCGGTCTCTCAAAAAACCTAAACACATATCAATGCCTGCGCTTACCCCGGACGAGGTATAGAATTTACCATCCACTACCCAGCGGGCCGCTTTGTTCCATTGCACATGTGGTCCGTTACCGCTTACCCAGGCGAAGGCCCTTTTATTGGAAGTGGCTTTTTTATGATCGAGCAAACCGGTTCGGGCCAACAAGGCGCTGCCGGTACATACCGTTAATACATATTTGCTTTGATCGGATATTGCTTTTATTTTTTCGATGAGCGCCAAATTATTAACCTCAGTTCGGGTACCCAAACCGCCGGGAACTAAAAAATTTCAACCGGGTTAGTAATGGTTTCCAGCTTACCGGTCGAAAGAACAACGCCATGTTGCTTGCTGATGAGGCCGCCACGCAGTGAATAAAACGCTATGGTATATAAACCATCAAGTCTGCCGAATACTTCCACCGGCCCGAAAACATCGAGGGTTTCAAAATTATTAAACAGCAATACCGCTACTTTCATCATCTTTTAAAGATACGTTGCTTAGTCAATACCTGCTTTTAGTACCGGGTGATGTTTTCACCTGATACAGCAATACTGCTGCAACGGGAAAAATAAGTAGGGCTTATTGTTACCTGCCTTTTTATCGGCAGCAATACCTTTTAAAATCATCTCCAATGCCCATTTCAACAGCTCATTAGATTGCCTGTTGTTGAGGCGGTTCACATCTTTATTAACGATCAACGGTTCAACACCGCAAAGTACGGTTACAATGTTCTTTAAGTTCTCATAGTTCTTGTCTCCAACCTCGTCACGAAAAGGCCGCATCACCACTTCCAGTGTTTTAGGTCGCCTGCCACCCCGGTGCGCGCTGGCCTTTTCGCCCTTTACCGATTTATCGAGCACCAGGCTCAGGTACTTTCTAAACGGTGTTTCATGCTTTTGTATCAGGTTGTTGAAGTAGTCCTGCACATAAAAAGAGAGACTGTGCCAGGTCCATATCTTTTACGTAAAAAGAAAAGTCTTCCGGGTCTTTATTGGTCATGGCAATGGCTACATCCAAACAAAGAATATCGATATTGGGATAATACCTGTAAATAGTAGCCCTGGAGATCTGCATTTTGGCAGCAACATCTTCTAAAGAAAAATCTTTCTTAGAAAGCAGCATTTTCCTGGCTGTTTCCAGTATGCGTTGCTGCGTTTTCAATTTCTGGTTGATGCGGCCACTCGATATGTTATCGTTACTCATGAGACAAATATCTTATAAAAATTTGTGATTGCGAAAACTAAGTTCTATATTCGTGAGACAATCGTCTAATAAACTAAAAAAATGAAATCGAACAAAGAGCTGGTTTGCATGGGGCACCAAATTATTCTGCACGAAACCTCAGGTGATTACGATTTAATGGAAGGCATCAGCGCACCGGGCGTACCGGGCCCTCCCCCTCATTATCACCAGGGTTATCATGAACTTTTTATGGTAATCGAAGGTGAAATGGAATTCTAATTGGCGACAAGGCTGTCACTGTTAAGGCAGGTTCAAGCATCGATATACCAGCTAATACACTCCATACTTTTAAAAATGCGGGCACCGAAAACTGTCGCTTTATGAATGTGCATAGCCCCAAAGGCTTTATGTCTCTTTTTGAAACATTTGGCATTGATGCAAAAGAAGAGAATGCATTTGAAAAATCGGTGGCACCCCAGCTATTGGGCAACCTGGCGCGGCAGTCGGCCAGCTATGATATGCATATTGTAATGGGATAGCTTTCAGGATATTATTTTGCCTTCTAAACAAAAAATACAATAACCCTTAGCAGCACAGGCTGCAGATGCTCCATACCTAAAAACGAATCAATGCATTAAAAAAGCTTTGCAGTATTTGCAAAGCTTTTTTCCAATAAACGTGTTTACCAATTATTGAGTTGGGTTCTGTGTTAATGTTCCCGGATAAGAATTAATGGCGTCCTGAGGAATATAATAAACCACCCGGTAATCGGTGGGTGCTATTGCTTCAAACTGTTGGTGAGGACCAGGATAGCGACGCGTTAAAGAGCCGCCATTGCGAAACACATCATAGCTGCGCTCTGCCTGGAAAGCAAGCTCCAGCTGGCGCTCCTTATCTATTCGTTCGCTTGCATTGGATGCATCGATCGACGAATAGCCGCCACCTGCTATAGAACGCGTACGAATGGTATTCAAATCGGTTAATGCCTGGCTGTAATTACCCAGCTTTGCATAAGCCTCGGCCCTGTTTAAATATACTTCTCCCAACCTGCTTATAAGCGGGGAGTGAAGATGTGAATCTTCGCCTTCGCGCGAGCATTTTACAATATAAAACTGCGGATACACACGGTTAAGAGAAATGAAATTGTCAATAACACCGGTATATGTTTTTCCATCCTTATACAGTACAGAATAAATTTCCTGTGCGGCATCAACCGGGGTGAGCGTGTAGGTAATATCTCCCTCTTTACAAGTTATAGTACCTCCGCTGCGTGTAATAGTTGCCTGTACATAATTGAGCACATTAGGACCATCTTCTTTAATAAAACGAAAAACTTCAGCGCCACCGGCCGCATAGGTGGGCTCAATAAAAGCTGCACGGGCATCTACAATTTTGTATTTGGCAGGGCGCCAGTCGTTACGCCCGGTTTCATTCAATAAAGCGATGTGCTTGGCACTGGCATACATTTCACCCCAACCCATTCCTCCAATATTGGCATACATACCGCCTACACCGTAATAATGATCAAAACCTGAAAATTCAGAAGCCACCCGTTTTACCGCAAAAATGGTTTCGGCATTATTCTCCGGCTTCAGGGTATTGTATTTCATAAACTGTTCGCGCGGCAGTAATGAATAGCCACCGGTGCTGATTACCTTATCGGCATAATCAACCGCCAGTTGGGCATACTCCCTGTTGGGCGCCTGGTAGGTACCGCTCATATACAGGTAAACCCGCGACAGCATGGCCTGGGCTGCGCCTTTTGAAGCATATACGGGACCTTTCTTTTTGGTAAGCAATGTTTCGGCTTTCTTCAGGTCGCTGATCACCTGCTCGTAAGTAGCTTTTACAGTGGCACGGTCGGGCAGCTCCAGGTTGATCACATCGGGAGGTGTTCCATTAACAATAGGCACACCCAGATTGGTTTCGGGGCTTTGATAATACGGACGCCCGTAAGCTCTTACAAAATAAAAATATAACATGCCCCGTATAAAATAACATTCTCCCAGGTTATTATCAATGTCTTCACTTTTTCCTTCCTTCCTCAATCATATTGATAACATTGGAGGCCTGCGCGATGGCTTTATAACCAGAGTTCCAGAACTGGTTTAAGCGGCCGTTATTGGGGGAACGGGAGAATGAGATAAACTCATAAAATGCGTCGGTAGAGGAGCCCCTGATCATTATATTATCTCCTGCATACTCGCCGCAACGATGCATAGGATCGGACCAGGCTTTTAATTGTGCGTAAGTACCATTTAATAAAGACTGCAGGGAAGCTTCCGGATCTGTAACGATTCTATCTGAGTCCATGGATCCGTAAGGATACCGGTCTATATCACAGGAGGTGAACAGCGCCGATATAAGTAGTATGATAAATATCTTTTTCATTCGTATAAATGTTTATTGTTTTCGACCGCTATCATTTTTAGCAATAGCATTGATAAAGATTGCTGCTGTATATGTTTAGAATGACACATTTAATCCAAACATATACCTGCGGGTGGCAGGGTATACCGATGGACCGGTAGAGCTTAAAACAGCGCCGTCGTTGGCCGGTATCTCAGGGTCTACTCCTGAATAATTGGTAATAACAAACAGGTTTTCACCGGCAAAGAACACACGCAGGTTATTTACTTTAAACCGGCTAAGCTTTACATTGTAACCAACCGTAAGTGAGCGCAGCCGCAGGAAATCCCTGTCTTCGAGATAACGCGAAGACATTTGGTTGCCTTGCTGGGTATTATTGTACCTGGCTACCGGGTGTGTCGCTATGTCGCCCGGTTTCTGCCAACGGCTCCATTCGGGCATCAGCTTCATCTGGTTACGATCGGTATAAGTACCATCAGAGTCATACTCCTGCCTTGAATAGTTATAAATTTTACCGCCTACGGCATAACCAAATACTGCGCTCATATCAAATTGTTTGTATTGCAGTGCAGTAGAAAATCCACCGAAGAAAGTAGGAGATGCCCTGTAGAGTTTTTCAAATGTAGCCTGTGCATACCTTGAAGTAGTATCCCGTGCTGTTTCGTTGCCATTGGCATCGCGCTGCACTTTATACCATAATGGCGAACCATTCTCCGGGTTTACTCCCGCCCACTCTTTCAGGTAATAGGTATCAACCGGGCGGCCCGGTTCTAATACACGTTGTGCAGAGCCTGCTATGCCCAAACCGTCTCCGATGATTACAGGTTTTACCGAATAAGTGCCATCTGCATTCTTTGTAGGATATAGTTTGGTGAGCTTATTGGTATTATAACCCAGGTTAACATCGAGGCTCCATAACCAGTCTTCGTTACGAACGATATCTCCTCCCAGGGATACCTCGATCCCTTTGTTATTCATTTCGCCTATATTTCTCCAAATGCTGGTTACACCGGTTAACCCGCTTATGGGAACCATGTACAAAATGTTATCGGTGTTTTTATTATAATAGTCCAGCGTTAATCTTAACCGGTTGCTGAAAAAGCCGCATCTACACCTACACCAGTAGTATAGGTTCGCTCCCAGGTAAGGTCTTTATTGCCGATCTGGCTAATCAGCGCACCCGGATCTTCGTTATAGCTGGCGGCTGTTGATACAGAATAAAGACTGTATTGCGGATACAGGGTATTGGGTCGGTTACCTGCAGAACCGTAAGAAGCACGCAGTTTTAAAATATTTACCCAGTCGGCATTAAACCAGCGTTCTTTATTAATGTTCCAGCCCGCACTAAGCGAAAAGAAGTTGCCATACTTGGCATTGTCTCCAAAGTTAGAAGCGCCGTCCCTGCGCAAAGAAGCTTCCAACAGGTACCTGTTATCGTAGGTGTAGTTTGCTTTAGACAAGTAAGATTGAACGGCCCATTCGTTAATATTTCCTTTTGTACGCTCAGGCTTCGCCACTACATCCAGTACCTCAAACCCGGGGATAAAGCCGGTACCGTAAACGTCGAGCGTTTTGGCATAGTAGTCGTTAAATTCGTAACCGGCAACAGCATACAAAACATGCCTGTCCCAGGTTTTGTTCACCGTGAACATCTGGTTGGTATAACGTCTTGCATATTCGTCTCTATAATCTGTTAAGCGTCCTTTTACATTTAAAGCGGAGTTGGAGCGGGGATCGCTATAGCCACTTGCTGAATAAGTATTGTACCGGTAACTGTTTACGGAAGAAAAAGTAAGCCAGTTGGTAAGCTTTGCCTCAAAGTCGAGGTTACCCATTAATTCGTAGTTTTTATTTTCGGAATGATCCCACTGCAAATCATATAGGTAATTGGTTCCGGCACTATTTACCCAGCGACTGGAACGATGTCCCACCAGGTTGCCCGCAGAATCGTATGGGCTATCCCAGGGAAAGTTGGAGTACATTGCTGTGGTGGAATACTCGCGGTTTTTTACATGCCGGTAAGAGCCTACAACGGCAGGTTTCACCTGTAGCCATTTAAATGGTTTATACACCTGTGTAAGCCGCGCATTATAGCGTGTATAATCGTAGCCTTTTACCGCTCCTTTTTCATCGTAGTAGCCAACAGAGAGGTAAGACTGTAGTTTCTCCGTTCCGCTGGCAATGGAAACGTTGTGGTTTTGAGTGAACCCGTTTTGTACGGCCAAATCCCACCAATCAAAATTACTGTTGCGTAAATTAGCATTCCAGCGTGGGAAAGATATGGTGCCTGCATTGGCAAATGACGCATAATAGTCGTACAGTTCCGATCCGTTCATCATTTTCAGGTTACCGTTGGTGAGCGTGCTTACACCCATGCGGGTTGAATAGCTTACACTTGTTTTGCCGGCCCTTGCTTTTTTGTTGTTACTACAACTACGCCGTTGGCACCCTGCGATCCATAAATGGCAGTAGACGCGGCATCTTTAAGAATGGTCATGGTTTCAATATCATCCGGATTCAAATCGCCTGCGCCTGATCCTACAATTACCCCATCAATAACCCACAAAGGACTAGTAGTGCCGCTTAAAGTGGCCTGGCCTCTGATAACCACTGCGCCTCTTGATCCCGGGCGGCCGGAGCCTGGTGCCACAAATGCGCCCGACACCTTACCATTCAACATATTCTCCACCGAAGGAGTGGTAATATCTCTCAACTGGTTTCCGGTTACCGTTTGCAATGCGCCGGTTAAGCTTCCCTTCTTCTGCACACCATAGCCTACCACTATAACTTCTGTTAAACTGCCCTGGGCTGCCTGCAACACAAGCTCTATGGTATCCTGTGCACCAACTGTTATCTCCTGCTCCTGGTATCCAATGCGTGAAAACACCAGCACATCACCTTCGTTCGCATTAATAGAAAATCTGCCCGTTGCGGATGTTACCACGCCTGCACTTGTTCCTTTGATTACAACTGATACGTTTTCTAAAGGCGCCCCGGTATTGTCTGTTACCAACCCGGTAATGGTTCTTACCGTAGCATCCTGTGCCAGCAAAGGCAGCTTTTCAGCAATAACCACCCTATTACCCGAAAGCAACTTCCAGGAAAGATTTACCCCGGTTAATATTTTGTTCATTACATCTTCCAGGCTGGCCTTGTTTGCGTAAACAGAGGTAAAATGTTTTTGAGGCAATACATCGCTGGAAAAATAAAAGCGGTAAGGAGATTTTTTTCAATTTTTTTAAATATCTCGTTTAATGATACCTGCTCTTCACTAAGGCTGATAGTTTGCCCATAGTTGGTAGCAGAAACCTGCAGTGCCAGGCCGAGAAACAGAAGAGATAATTTCATGAAAAAGAAGATTTTCCTAAAGCACAGGCGTACAGCCCTCGCTTTATAGCAAGTGCAATTTTGCATATATTTGTTTTGAGTTAATGAATCAAGACCACTGAAGTTGACGCTTTAGTGGACAATTACTTAGGAGAATGTGCTAGCATTCTCCTTTTTTAAAATGACTTTTTTCTTCGTTTATTTTTTACTCATACTATTTCGTTTAAAAGTTTTTGGTTTAATGAACTACTCTATGAAAACTGTATCTTTTTCCCGGTGATACCTTATGGGTTTAGACATGTTAATGATCTCCAATATTTCGTCCAGATCCGCATCATTATAAGAACCGTTATAGCGTATCTGCTTGTATTTATCAGATCGGAATATAATTTTTACATCAAAAATATTTTCCAGTTCGGCGGCTATTTCAACCAGCGGTTTATCTGCAAAAACTAACTGATCACGCGTCCAGGAGGTTTCTGCAATCAGGCTATCTACCACGGTAATCGAATCAATTTTTACCACACTGGCCTTGCCCCGCGTCCCCGGTTTATCTGCCCTGTTTTGCACCATTAATTTTTGTCCGGGGCTAAGCACAAAGTTTCCTTCGGCCTGGTTTTTTAGAAAAACGGATATTTTTCCTTTGATGAGCGCTGTTTCGAAATATCCATTTTTTAATGATCGTACATTAAAAACAGTTCCCAATACTTTTATATCGGCAGTGGGGGTATGAATAATGAAGGGCCGTCCTGAATCATGGGCTACATCAAAATACGCTTCTCCCTGGAGCGTTACCTCCCGCTTGTCGGTTTTAAAATGCTCGTCGTATTTTAAGCTGCTATTGGCATTGAGCATTACAATAGTGCCATCCGGCAGCTTTACTGTTGATTTTGAGCGCCTGGTTGTTGCCGTTTCGTTGCTGGTAGGTATATCAGCATGCTTTTGTTTTAGCAGGGTAAAGCCAATTCCGGCAGCTATAACCAGGACCGCAGCCAGGGGATGAGATATTTTTTTACTGGCTTTTTATTAGCTTCAGGCCTGCCCGGTTGGTAGGCATTTTTATCCCACAAGCCGCGCAACTGCATGTTCATTACGTCAGATGTGTAAGACATCTCTGCACGCTCCTGGTCCTTATCATTTTGAGATGCAGGCTTTATGAGTTCGTCAAAAAGAAGCGTAACTCAGGACGCTGGCCCAAAATGCCCTCCAGCTCTTCCAGCTCAGCCGCGGAGGCACTGCCCGACAATTTCCTGGTAAACAATATAAAAAAGCGCTCCTCCTGCATTTTCCTTTCCTGTATATTTCTATAAGACTACAGAAATAACATTTACCCTTAGTGCGGTCAGTAATTTTTTTCAGCAGATAGCCATCCAGTGTATGCCGGAGCTTTTTTAAAGCAGCAGACATATGGGCTTCCAGGGTTTTCTGCGATATCTCCAGGATGGTGCATGCTTCTTTGTAAGAAAGTCCCTCCTCTTTAATAAGCCGGTAAACCATCTGGCTTTTAGGAGGAAGCGCAGCTACTGCAGCTTCTATAATCTGTGAAAGCTCTGTGGCTATTACCTGCTGATCGGGCATTTCGCCCCTACAGGTGTCTCACATGTTTCTTCTATTTCAAGATGATTCTCTTCTTTATACTTTTTAAGATAGGTAAGCGCCGTATTTCTTGTGGCTACCAGCAAGTAGGATTTTAGATGCTCAATATACGCCAGCCTGTTTTCCATGGTCCAAATGCGAATCATTACATCAGAAACAATTTCTTCGATCAAAGATTTTTGGTGAACGATAATAGCCGCCAGCTTATAAATAGAAGGATGGAAATACAGGTACAGCTTCTTATAGGCAGCCTGGTCACGGGCATATGCTACACGATTCTGCAAGTATAAAAGCTGAGCTTTATCCATATTCAAGCGCTGATTTATTTTGAAGTTATATTAATTCCTAATACAACTGTCCGTTAAACCAGCCTAATTTCTGTGCTATCGATTGCGCAGTTACTTTTTATAAACCCATAGGATTAGGGGTAATTTGGTTAGCCATCTCCTCTTCTTTAATTATGCAGTTTGGGAAAAAATTACCCAGTATCGCTGTATTACATTAAGAATGTGATTGTTGTTGGTTGAATGCTGTTAACAGGAGTTTTTATAAATTTCCGGTTGAAGCGTATCCGGTACGGTTTAGTGTTATCGACAGGCCATATCAGCGTTTATTGTCTCAGTATCTTCTCCATCTTCCTGCCTTTGGCGAGCTCATCAATTAATTTATCCAGGTAGCGGGCTTTTTGAACAATAGGATCTTCGAGCTCTTCTACCCGGTAACCACAAATAACACCGGTTATTTTGGATGCATTAGGATTGACCTGTGGCGCTTCGTTGAAAAAGGCTTCGAAGGTTGATTTTTTATCAATTTGTTGCTGCAGGGTTTTGGCATTGTAGCCGGTAAGCCAGAAGATGATCTCATCTACCTCTTCTTTGGTACGGCCTTTCTTTTCTGCTTTTTGAATGTACATGGGGTACACACCTGCAAAGATCAATTTGTATATTCTTTGTGAATGATCCATTTGATATAGACTTAAGTATATTCAGAATAATGTTAAATATACGCATTGTAGCATGTTTTGAAAAGAGAAGGATACCTGCTTCCTGATTCGTGAGGACATGAATCCCGGCTACGGGGCTGCTACAAGCTTCTATAAGTTACAGGCCAGCTTGCCCAACTGCTGCAATTTGGTTCCCAGGCTATCCGTCCAGGGGAGGCCGATACAAAGCCGGATACAGTTTTGAAACTGGTTTTGTAATGTAAATATTCTTCCCGGCGCAATGCTGATGCGCTTTTTCAAGGCATCGTTGTATATTCAGCTGTGTCTATTTGCTTTGGAAACTCCACCCATAAAGCAAGGCCACCCTGAGGCTGGCTGATTTTAGTGCCCTGAGGAAAACAATTAGCGATAATCTGTGCAAACTGGTTATAATTATCCTGCAAAGTTCTACGAAGCTGGCGAAGATGGTTGTCGTACCTGCCGGTAAGCAAAAAATTACCAACCGCCTCATGAATAATAGTAGTAGCAGATAAAGATTGAATAAACTTCATTCTCAATATCTGCTCTTTATATTTTCCCGGAGCAACCCACCCCACCCGGTAACCTGGAGCCAATGTTTTGGAAACAGCACCACACCATAATACATTACCTTCTTTATCAAAAGACTTACAACATTTAGGTCGCTCCGCGCCAAAATGCAGATCGCCATAGGTATCGTCCTCAATCAATGGAATATTGTGTTGCGCTAAAATGGATACCACTTCTTTCTTATGCGCATCGGGCATACAATAACCCAGAGGCGTATTGAAGTTGGGAACCAGAAGGCATAGATCTATTTTAGCCAGCAGCTTTTTAAAAGCATCCATATCTATTCCCGTAACCGGATGTGTAGGTAGCTCCAAAACCTTTAAACCAAAACTAACAGCCAGTTGCAAAATGCCGGGATAACAAGGACTTTCCAATGCCAGGGTATCGCCGGGTTTAGCTACCGCCATGAGGCACAGGGCCAGCGCATTCATACAGCCATTGGTGGTGATAATGTCGTTTTGTTTTAAACGTCCGCCCCAGTTGAGCGAGCGGGCGGCGATCATTCTTCTTAACTTCTCGTTGCCTTGTAAAGGCTCGTACTCGGTGCCCCCATCTTTGAGCTCACGGGTAGCTGCAACAATTTCCTTTTTTAGCTTGGCCAGTGGCAGCAAATCACCCGAGGGTACACCAATAGAAAAAAGCGTAAGTTCTTTATGAGCTATATTAGAATAAACACTATTAATGAGCTGATCGGGTTCTGCGTTTTTGCGATAGCCAAAGGCCTGCTGGCTTCGGGTAACGGCAGCTTCATATAACCCGGCATGCTTACGAAATATCCCGACTTTGGTTTAGACTCTATCAGGGATTGCGCCTCCAGTTCGAGGAATATTCTTTTGGCAGTATTAACGCCTATTCCATGTTGCGTGCTTAACATCCTCACCGACGGCAGGCGGTCGCCGGTTTTTAAACACCGTTCCGGATCTGGTGGGCAATGTTACCTGCTATTTCGTTATATAAAAATTCTTTCTTCACCCTGCAAAGCTAACTGTGTCCGTCAAAATAACAAAAACTGTGACTGTGTTTATCTGTGTCCTTTACCGAGCTTTGTTTTTTAAATCAACTTCATGAATGATATAAGCATTACACCGGCAAAAGAAGCGGCTACCCATGGATGGCTCAATGGCTTTATTGGTGTTTTATTATTTAGCGGATCTTTGCCGGCCACAAAACTGGCGATACTGGGTTTTAGTCCTTTGTTCCTTACTTTTTCGCGCGCTACCATTGCAGGGCTGCTGGCTATGGCAGCGCTAAGTATTTTTAAAGAAAAGCGGCCGAACCGCAAGCAGGTTATTCCGTTGCTTATTGTTGCGCTGGGTGTTGTATTAGGCTACCCGTTACTAAGCGCATTAGCTTTACAACATATTACCTCGGCTCATTCTATTGTTTTTGTAGGACTACTCCCTCTTGCCACGGCACTCTTTGGTGTATGGAGAGGGGGTGAGCGTCCTAAGCCTTTGTTCTGGGTGTTTTCTATTATGGGCAGCTTGGTGGTTATTGGCTATGCTGTTGCACAGGGACTTACGGCTTCTCCGGTAGGCGATTTGCTGATGCTGGCGGCTATTATCGTATGCGGACTGGGTTATGCCGAAGGCGCCAAACTCTCCAAAACCCTGGGCGGCTGGCAGGTCATCTCCTGGGCGCTGTTGCTTGCGCTGCCGGTTATGGCACCATTATCCTTTATTTACATGCCACGGACTTTTGAAAATATAGATGCCGGTGCGTGGATCAGCTTGGGCTATGTGTCTTTATTCAGCATGTTCATAGGCTTTGTATTTTGGTATAAAGGCCTCGCGCAGGGCGGCGCGGCATCGGTAGGTCAATTACAATTATTGCAACCCTTCTTCGGACTGGCACTGGCGGCTTTTATATTGCAGGAACAGGTAAGCTGGGGTATATTGCTGGTGACAATTGGCGTAATAGCTTGTGTAGCGGGATCGAAAAGGTATGGAAAATGAAAAACAATATTAAAAAAGCCAGGCCTAATGGGGACCTGGCTCTAAGATTTCTTTTTGCGATGGTTAATAATTGATCAAAACTCCGGCTCCAAATCCCATATCGCTATCGTAGTGGGTACGAACACCCATATTTCGTGTAATAATATAACGCAGGTCGGCCATATACTCCAGGTCGGAGTTTACCATAAACCCGGCCCGTAATCTTTTCGAAACCGGTATATCTTCGCGCATCAGCGATAACCGGAATATACCATCGTGGTACACTTCTGCCTGCACATTTACCAACATAGGCAGGGTGTACATCACCCCCAGGCTTACCGCAGCTCTATTGTCCTTTTTATTTACCTGCCCAAAGATGTTTTTCTCATGCTCGTCTTTTCCCATTTTCCGGTAACGCCAGTCAAATCCTATAAATGGCATCAGCCATTGCATTTTTCCTATATAGCGCCCCAGGTGCGTTTCCACTTCGTAACCATGCATATTATTATATCCTAAACGCCATTCTGTTCCCAGGCTCCAGCGAGCGTTCATCAGCATCAGCTCACCGTCGTTGCCATTGGTAGCAAAATCGTTCTGAATCATAAAGTGTGGCATATTGCTTTCGCGCTGCAGCATTTTATAGGCTTTTGCTTTATCGGGAAGGAGCGGGTTTTTATAGTCATCCACTGCAAAAACGCGGTTCATGCCTGCCATCATATGATATAGTATATGACAATGGAAAAACCAGTCTCCCTCTTCATTAGCCAAAAACTCAATGGTGTCCGTTTCCATCGGCATAATATCCAGTACATTTTTTAATGGCGACTTCTCGCCCTTCCCGTTGATCACCCTGAAGTCGAAGCCATGCAGGTGCATCGGGTGCCGCATCATGGAATTATTGTAAATGGTGATCCTCAATACCTCTCCTTTTTTACCGGTATCTTATCGCTTTCTGAAAGCACCCGGTTATCCATGCTCCATACATAGCGGTTCATGTTTCCGCTGAGTGTAAATTTTAGCTCTTTAACCGGTGCATCAGCCGGAAGCGAAGTGGTATTGGGCGACTGAAGCATGGAATAGTTGAGTGTTACTATTTTGCTTAGCGCATTGGCATTATAACGGCTGGTATTTTCATCGCCCTGCATTTGATGCCCCGCTAAAGCAGTATCCTGCTTCATCGAGGCCATTTGATCATGGGATCCGGGCTCTTTATTTTTCTTCTTTTCCGGGCCCGTTATCTCTGGATACATTACAACGTTCATATCCATCTGGTTGAGGCTCATATTCATGCCCATATCGTCCAGGTCGCCATTCATCTTCATCATATCGTTCATCATCTTCATTCCCTCAAAATACTTGAGGCGCGGCATAGCCCCTGCTAATTGTTTTGCACCATCGCCAATAAAATAACTGGTGGACTGGGTTCGGTCTTCTGTAGTAGCCATAAATTCGTAAGCTTTTCCATTTTCGGGAATAGTAATCACTACGTCATACGTTTCGACACCGCAATAATCAACCGGTCTACCTCTACGGGATCTACATCGTTTCCATCATTTGCCACTACGGTCATTTTTCCGCCTGCGTAGCGCAACCAAAAGTAGGAGGAGGCACCCCGTTCGATATACGCAAGCGAACTTTATCGCCTGCCTTGAGCGGCCTGCCATCAATACTTTTTAGCTCGGTTACGTTCTTCCCGTTTAACAACACTTTGTTATAATATACATCGCTCACATCCATAGCCAGCATACGCTTCCACTCATTAGTAAGCTTGGTTTTAAAATGACCGCTTCTAATAGCTTCAGCATAGCTTTGCGTGGCGCCTTTTTTATAGCAAACCAATCGCTTGCATTATGTAGCATACGATGCACATTTTCAGGTTTCAGGTTGGTCCATTCGCTGATTATAACCGGAACAGCAGGCAGATCATCAATCCCTTTTCTAACTGTTTTATCTCCGGCTCTTTTATGCATAATAAAACTGCCATACATGCCTATTTGCTCCTGCAAACCCGAATGAGAGTGGTACCAATGTGTACCGTTCTGGATAATGGGGAACCTGTACGTGTACGTGCTCCCCGGGGCAACAGGCATTTGTGTAAGAAATGGCACCCCATCTTCTTTATTAGGCAGAAATACGCCATGCCAATGCAGGGAAGTGCCTTCTTTTAGCTGGTTATGCACCACAATTTCTGCGGTATCCCCCTCGGTAAACTCCAAGGTGGGCATCGGTATTTGCCCGTTTACAGCTATGGCTCTTTTCTCCTTTCCGGCATAGTTAACCGTGCTGTCTTTTACATACAAATCGTAGCGAACTACTTTTTGAGCTTCAGCGATTTGAGAAATACCGATTGCCAGCAATGCTAACGATAATAACTTTTTTAAAAACATAATTTACGATCTACGTGATATATTCTGAGAATGAGGATGCCTCGTTTACGGCTATTCTTTTGTTTCAGCTACTTTGCCGCAGTTAAGCATAGCAGTACCATAATAAGGGTTTTTAATCTCTTTTTCTTTGCTTAACCAATATGCTTTTTCATCGGGCAGTATTGGTAGTGTATCGCATGACCTACTTTGTCTGATTTTTTTACCAATTGCCACATATTTGTGGAAACATCATTAAATGCTGCTCTCTGCTTTTCAATGGTACCAGCCTTACTTAATTTATCGGTTGCCTTCAGTAATGCATCTTTTTGTGCAAAGCTTCCTTCGTTTTTTAAGGACTGGTGTAATGCATTGACAGCCTGTGCTGCGGTTTTACCATCGCCATTTACCAGGGCGTCTTTTACCTTGATATAATCATTCAACAATGCGCTTGTGTTTTGGGCAAATGCTGAAAAACTCAATAACATTACTACTGTTGCAAAAAATAACTTCTTCATAATTTTATATTTTTATTATTGAATATTTTACTCCCGGACCAATGGCTCAGCTTTAAATCCTGCCTTTTTAATCAAATCCAATACCTGATCACGGGTAACTCCTTCCGTTTTAACTGTCAGTACTTTATCTTTATTAGTAGTATCTACATTCCATTCGCAGATGCCTGCCGCGTTGTTGAGGTGGGGGGTTACTGATGCTACACAACCTCCGCAATTAATATTTGTTTTGAACTGAAACTCTTTATTTTCCATTTTACTGATTTTTTAATTTTATTATAGTTCATGTTTTAAGGGAACGCTGTAACCTGCTTTTTCAATAGCCACAACTATTTTCTCTTTATCGCTATCTGAAGACAGCGAAACGGTTATTTGCCCCGCTTCCAGTTTGCTAATTTGAGTGCCTTCTATTGCTTTTACAGCATTGTTCACTCTTGCCTGGCAATGTGCGCTCTGCATATCTGGTATAAGAATGGTTACCTCTTTCATTTCTTCTTATTTTAATATTACAAAATTGGATCAGTTTTCAATGATCGCTGTTATGTTATTTCCTGTTTAATTTATAAGATTTGGAGATGACAGAATTCCCCCTGGTTATTTATTCCATTTCAAACGAAGGCTATTGCCTACTACGCTCACACTGCTTAGGGCCATTGCCGCACCTGCGATCATGGGGTTTAATAAGAAGCCGTTGATGGGATAAAGAATACCTGCGGCCAGAGGTATGCCGATCAGGTTATAAATAAATGCCCAGAACAGGTTTTGTTTAATCGTACTAACTGTTTGTTTTGACAAACGAATGGCTTGCGGAATTTTAGTAAGATCGGAAGAAATGATTGTCATTTTCGCTACGTCCATCGCAATATCGCTGCCTTTGCCCATGGCGATGCTTACGTCTGCTGTAGCAAGTGCCGTGCTATCATTGATCCCATCTCCCACCATTGCTACCACTTTGCCTTGTTGCTGCAGTTCTTTTATAAAATCGGCTTTGTGTTGTGGCAATACTTCTGCCCTGTAATGTTTGATGCCCGTTTGCTGTGCAATAGCTTTTGCTGTGGCCTCGTTATCACCGGTAAGCATGTATAGCTCTATGCCCATATCCTGCAGTTGGCCAATCGCTGCCACCGATGTTTCTTTGATTTTATCGGCAATAGCAATAACAGCCAGTGCCTGTTTACTATTGGCAAACCAGATAATAGTTTTGGATTGTTGGCCCCACTCATCCGCATAGCTTAAAAGCTCATCACCAATAACGATATTATTTTCAGTCAATAGCTTTTTATTGCCTACTACATAGTTTTCCTTGTTATAAACAGCTCTTACTCCTTTACCAGTAATACTTTCGAATGAGTGTAGAGAAGCAGCTACAACCTCATCCAACTGTTTCACCACCGCCTCTGCCAGGGGTGTTCCGATTGTTTCTCAATTCCCAGTAAAATATTCCGGGCAGTATCATCATGGTTCAGCCATTGGATATCGGTAACCCTGGGCCGTCCTTCGGTGATAGTGCCGGTTTTATCAAGCACAATGGCTTTTACTTTTTTGGCTAACTCCAGGCTTTCCGCATCTTTTATTAGGATTCCCTTTTCGGCGCCTTTACCTACGCCGACCATAATGGCTGTGGGAGTAGCCAGCCCTAATGCGCAAGGGCAGGCGATAACCAATACCGTAACAGCAGCCAGCAGTCCCTGTACTATTCCATTTTCGCCACCTAAAATCAGCCACAGTACAAATGTGAGGATAGCAATGCCTATTACAACCGGAACGAAAATACCGGCTATCTTATCTACCAGTTTTTGTACCGGCGCTTTACTACCCTGGGCTTCCTGTACCATTTTAATAATATGGGCTAACATGGTTTCTTTCCCCACATTTACCGCCTTAAACTTAAAGCTTCCTTTTTGGTTAATAGTTCCCGCAAATACCTTTTCGTTCTCCTTTTTTAGTACGGCAACAGGTTCACCGCTCAGCATGCTTTCATCTACATAGGAGCTGCCGGATATTACGATGCCATCTACCGCAATTTTCTCTCCTGGTTTAACCAGTATCATGTCACCAGCCTGCACTTCCTCAATAGCTACCTGTTGTTCTGTTCCATCAGCCCGTACTACCAGTACTGTTTTGGGTTGCAGACCCATTAATTTTTTAATAGCTGAAGAAGTGTTGCCCTTGGCTTTTTCTTCGAGCAATTTTCCTAAAAGAATAAACGCAATTACAACAGCAGCTGCTTCAAAATATACATGCGCGTGCAGGCCCCTCTCGTGCCAGAAGCCGGGAACAATACATTGAATACGCTAAACAAATAAGCAATCCCCGTGCTTAATGCTACCAATGTATCCATATTTGCCGACCGGTGTTTGGCTTGTTTCCATGCGTTAACAAAAAATCTTTGCCCAGCCACAATACTACAGGTGTAGCAAACAGCCACATTATTTCATTAGCATAAGGCACATTCATAAAAACATACCGATTACTACTACCGGCAGCGACAACAATATTGCCCAAATCGTTTTGTTTTTTAGCTTGCGAAATTTTTCTTCGTGGATGGCTTCCAGTGTTTCCTGCTGCCGGGCTTCGTCTTCTACCAACAAGTCGTAGCCAATAGATTGAACAGCTTTTTGCAATTTGGAAGCATCGGTTATATTGGGCAAATATTCAACCGTAAGATTGCCGGTAGCGAAGTTTACGGATGCACTAGCCACCCCCTCCTGGTATTTTACGATACTTTCGGTGCTGCCCGCACAGGAAGCGCAGGTCATGCCCAACACAGGGAATGTTCTCTTAGCGGTAGAGACCCCGTAACCGAGGTCTTTGATGGCTTTCACAGCATCAGCAACCACTTCGTTATCCTTCACTGTAATAACAGCTCTTCGGTTATTAAGCTCTACCTTATGGCTTTCTACGCCTTTTACCTGGGCTAATCCTTTTTCTACAATAAGCGCACAGTGTTCGCTTTCAACATCTTCCAACGGGATGTAAACGGGTTCCTGAATAGTATTTGCAGTCATATCTCTTGCTTTATTTTATTTAATAAAGGTCGCAAGAGAAGCCGTGGCAGCTATTGTGTAATTATGTATTTGATTTGTAAGATTTATACCTCATCTAAGGGTTTTCTCTTTTTTCCCTGATTTGCTTAAAATAGCTGGGAGTTAATCCCGTTGTTTTTTTGAACTGGTTGCTTAAGTAAGCTACGCTTGAATAATTGAGACGGAAGGCTATTTCACTTAAAGACAGCTCATCGTAAACCAGCAGTTCCTTTACTTTTTCTATTTTTTGTGCAATGAAATATTTCTCAATAGTAGTGCCTTCTATTTCCGAAAACAGGTGAGACAGGTAGTTGTAGTCCTGGTGCAGTTCTTTACTCAATACTTCAGAAAGATTGGTTTTAATATCATTGTCTTGGTAATGAACCAGGTTAATAATTACATTCTTGATCTTTTCAATAATCCGGGCTTTTTTGTCATCAATCACCTCAAAGCCAAATGACAACAATGCTTTTTCCAGTTTGATCTTTTCTTCAGCGGTGAGCTCTTTTTCAACGCTCACCTCTCCAAGTTTGATGTCAACAACTTTCAAACCCAGCTTTTCCAACTCGCTTTGCACCACCATAATACAGCGGTTGCAAACCATGTTTTTAACAAAAATTGTGTTCATATTAACTCCGTCATTGTAGCCTGTACATACATTGCGGCTGCATTGCTTACTGCAATATACATTATTGGTTCCAAGTACATACGGTAGTATCCTTTTCAGATATTTTGCATCCGCTTACAACAGCTAAGGGTAGTTAGTTAAAGATAGTCCTATAAACCAACCGACACCAGTTATGCTCGTTCATGTGCTTTTGATGAATGGCTTTAAAAAGTCCAGCGTTGCCTTGCATTTTGATTTTTATAATTTATTTCCACTTACGTATTCTCCTTCTACATAGCCACCATTAACATAGCGGGAAGTGTCATTGATATGCCATGCATATACTCCGGATACCATTACTCCAAGATCCCGGATATAATCATAAACCATATTTTGCCAGTGATCAAATGGCGGCAAATAGTCTTGTAACAACAAAAATTCTTTTAAATAATTATCGTGCAGTTCAAGCGCTTTCATATAAGCTTCCTGAACCGGTATTTGATATTCCTGCTGTAATACTTTTACAAGATTCATTGTATCCCCTTCCCGATGAAGCTCTTTTGGTAAGGAGACGATATCATTATGGATCCCTATCATGAGGCAACAAATAGTTTGGACACGCTTAATATGAGGATGATCAATAATTTCATCCGGCAGCTGACGGTATTCTTTTTGCAGCAGCAGATAGTCACAGTAGGGTAGCACTCCGCTGGTAGCCTCTCTGTTAAGCAGGTAAACCGGAAGTGGCGCAATCGAATTGGTCCGGTAATAGATTCTCTCTTCAGCAAATCCTTTAAATGTGGCCCGGATTGAATTAACAAACCTCTTGTAGATATGTTCAGGAAAGTCAAACCTAAGGGCATCCTGCCTGAGCTCCCAGAATAAATGTAAAATGCCATTTTCTGCAGGTTCCCTGGGGTCATCTCCCGTTAACAAGGCATGAATGCTATTCGTTACGTGCTGCATTTTGTCACGCGAGCATCGGTCAAAGTAATCATCCATCATTGCACCATTGGCTGTATAATTGGCGAGGGGAAGTAACTCGTCTATTGATTTCAAAAAGGACAGCCCCGTGCTGCAATATCAGATAAATGATGTTTTTTATGTTTTTCACGTGCATCTTTACTATGTATTATATACTCGGTATCGATCCAGTCATAATATTTTTGCCGTAATTGTTTAAAATCGGGATGGATGTAGTCGGCAAAAGGATAACTGGGCTTGGGTAACTGGCGCAAGTCAGCATAGAATTGCTCATCCGTCATAGATGTAGTCATGGTCGTTGATTTGAGGGTTCCGATAAAGTTAAAAATAATTTCAATAATTATCGAAATTTACCTTCCCGGCCATAAAAGCTATTGACAACGTTGCGTACGAAACATAAAGGCCGGTGTAACATTGCGTTTTACATAAAAAAAAATCCTGTAAATATACAGGAGTTCAACCTTCAATAAACGGGCGGTCCCATTATAATTCTAATATACTTTTTACCTATCAGTGCTGCTTTTATTGGTTTTTATCCATACAAATGCTTCTGCGCCGGTTTGGCTGGCATCAGCATAAGGAACCAATACCAATTCTTTCGGTTTATCTCTGTTTGAAAGTAATTGCATGGTATAACACTGTCCACCTGCCCAGCCCGCTGGTAGTTTGCTGTTGGTTTCAAGCAGCTTGTATTTGCCTGCCGTTGGGTAAACAATATCATCAAATAAATTTGAATTCCTGTTTATTGATCGATCTACAGACAAAATTTGCGGCCCTCTTCGTATCGCAAAATATCCCGGATAGCTTTTACCGCCATCAATAGTAGAAACAGGCATATTGAATGAAACTGAAATTTCATCTTTATTGTTCCAATACCTTTCAATCTTAATAATTTGATTGGATTGACCCGTATAAGTTTTGCCATTTATGATTGCTGTAAATCGGGTAGCCCAAACCGGCACGCGTAACTGAAACGTTGCTTTTGCTTTTTTGGGAAGCGTTACTAAAATAGTGGCTTTACCATTTCCCGGAAATTCACTTTTAATATCCAACCCAATACTTAGCTTTTCCTTTCCTGCATCAATACTGTCCTTAATATTTGCCGCCTCGTACATAAGAATTGTTGGTATGTTATTGACCCGGCCGTAGTTAATTAGAGGGATTAAAGAAATACCACGCGGGATGCTGCTTAAACAACAGGTGATATTGCACCGGTAAGGCTTTGCGCCCATTAATGGCGTGTAATAACTAACGCAACCTGTTTGAGGGTTTTCGGCACCTAAAAGGTGGTTGTAAACACTTTTTTCAATTTCATTATAGAACTTAAGGTTACCGGTTATTGAAAACATTTGCATGTTAAATTGCAGCCAGGTAGTAGTAACACATCCTTCGCCCATGTGCGCTGACGTATCGGCTTTTAAAATATTATCGGCTACAAAGTGTTCATGATCGCTACTGGCGCCGGTAATGTATAATCGCTTTGATGTAATATCATCAAAAGCATTATTGGAAACGGACAATAAGCTTTCGTCTCCGGTTAAGCGATACATCTTAACTAATCCTAAAATATTTGAAAGCATTTCATAAGCTTTTGCGTTACCAACTTTATTAACCTGTTTGTCTTTCAAAAGAGTCTGAACAATTGCCGGGCCTCCTGCAAAATCGTAAGAGCGAATAATGTATTTACAAAACTCGAAATACTTTTTATCTCCGGTCCACATATACAAATCGAGCATCGGATCAAGAACTGAGGTAGCTGCCATGCCTGTATGAGATCCTGCTTTCAAAATATTTTTTCCCTTGCTCATCGCCAAAAGTATTGCAAAGCAAATCCCCGATCTTTATAGCAGCATCTATGGCTCTTTGATCTCCCGTAACCTTGTAATAGGCCAGTAATCCATATATATCGTATTTATGAACCCACACATCCCAGGAAGTCCAATAATTTTCGGGGAGATAGGTACCCAAATAGCCATCCGGTTTTTGTGTGCTTATTAGTGTATTAAACACCCTGTCCATTTGAACTTTAAGTGGGATGTTTTGGGTATTAGTCCAGGTGTTTGCCGCGCTTTCCAAATATTTCCCAACATGTTCGCCAACCCATCGTTGCTTACCAGGCCTGTTTAAAAATCCATCAAGCAACCCCTGCTCATCAATTTTAAGCAGCCGGTTATTTACGTTTTGAAAATACCTGCTGCCCAAGTAACCGGATAAAGTATTTTGCTGAGAAAATTGTAAAGGAAATACATCAGGAATAAGATACTGTACTTTTTGCCGCGGCGCAACACTTGCGCCAACATCCGTATTAATAATAATGGCAAAGCAAATTAGAAGACCTGTAATCAGGTATTTAAGTTTCATGTATGACGGTTTTATTGGTGATCTGATTAATTAAAAATGACATTTGCTGAATTGCCACGGCGGCTTAGATTCATTCACCAGCTTGCGGCCTTACCCGCAAACATAGCAGTAACAATCAACGACAATCCTCTTCTGCCGCCGCTACCACGAGTGAACCTTTAAAACAACAAAGCAACTATTTGTGGCTGCAAAATTTGCCGATTCGCGAATACAGGCAACGACTACCACTTTGTTAGCATCTTTGCCTCACCAGCACATAAAAAATAATTTGATAAGAAGGACTATCCGAAAATTATTTTAGATCGTCCTTTAATGAGGCTCCGGTATTGGTTTTTGAATTTTGAATATCGAGCTTTTGGTTATCAATACTTACAAGAGGCTGGTTGACTACTTTTATAAATGTATTGTTTATGGCTATATCCTCGCAGTTTTTTACGACTATGCCTGATGAGGAAGGAATATTTTTTCCCTCAACGCTAATTAATGTTATACCTACCTTTTTGCATGCTGTAAAACTCAAAGCTTCATATGCACCATCCCATACGTTGATCGAATCTATCTGTACGTTTGAGCAATTATTAAACGCTAAAAGGCTTTGGCGCAATTCTTTTTAATGTAGCCAGCATCCATTAATTTTTTTAAGGCTTTTAAAAAATTAGTACTGTTCCCCTCTATTACTCCTTTGCCGGAAATGCCGATATTCTGCTGCCCCTCGGCTATTACCAACCCTTGTATGGTTGCCTGACTTTTATACTCATAAGGAGATGCAGCGCCAACGAGTATGGCGCCTTCCTGTAACTTTATATACACATTAGATTTAAGATGGACGGTTCCTGTAATATATCTGCCCACGTAAAACACAAGTGTACCGCCACCCTGCTCATTTATATAATCAATTGCTTTTTGTATCGACGCCGTGTTGTTTGTAACTCCATCAGACAGCACACCGAATAGAGAGGCATTATATTCTTTAGCATTCACATTGGCATAGGCTAATATCCAGATAATTAATATGGTCAATTTTCTTTTCATATTGTTTGGCTTAAGAAATTAAAATTTTAATTAGTTACGTTTTGTAGAATTATGTAAAATAATTTCTTTTTTGCCCTTACTATCAGGCTCTTTTACTTCAACATTTTTCAATTGAATATCTTTTGTATCATCAAACACAATGGCTGGCCTGTAATCTTTTTCTTTGGCTCTAAAAACAATATTATCAAACACAATTCCTTCTGCATGTCTTACATAAAAACCCCATGCCGGCAGCTCTTTAAACTGTGAAAACTCAGGATAAGCCGCGGGCATCTCGGGAATACTTTCCAGCTCTTGTTTGGATGTACCTACTTTAGCATAATTGGGGTTTCCACCACCGGGATACACAATCTCTATATTGCTTAATGTTACATTAGTTATCTTATACTGCGGTAACCCAACAATACTCGACGGTGAAATATTCCGGGAAGATCTTCAATAGGCCCTTCATAACTATATCCCGAATCGGGTTTTGATAACGGTACTTCGGCATATACATTTTTTATAACAACGTTATTCATCGATGGCTTATTGCCCTTGCTCCACCTGTCCCCGATACGCAAAAAGATAACATTGCCGGTATTTATTGATTTAACCCCATCCACTAATATATTTTCAATAATTCCCCCATCAACAGCTGCAAATGTTATAGCTGATCGATAGGTATCAATTATTTTAAGGTTGGTAACCTTAAAGTTGCGGAAACCACCCCGGGATACTGTCCCAAATTTTAAACCATTGGCGCTTGATCTTCCCGTGCAATTATCTACCACTACATTCTGGCAAATTTTAGTTGCATCATGAGATTTGAAACAGATCACATCGTCCGCTGCATCGAAGTATGAATTTTTTATAACCACACCATCGCAATCAACTACATCAATTCCATCATTATTCCAATAGGCTTTACTATCAACCGTAATACCATCCACATAAAGATTCTTGCACTGATCATAGGTTTGATTCCAACTCGCGGGATCTTTAAGAAAAATACCGGTAATCGTAACATTATTACACTCCCGGAAATAAATATTTTGCGGTCTGTTTGTTTCATTTGGACGATCCAGCTTCAACGGATCTACTACCAATTTTTTATGGATGTAGGTTACCATATTATTGGCAGTAAGAAAGCCTCTGCCATTAATAGTGCCTTCTCCGGTAATCCCGATATTGTCCTGCTTAACAGCAAAAATCATCGATGTCCATCCTATATATTTATTTTTTCGTAGTCAAAGGGATTGGTAGACCCTGTTATTTCAGCACCCTTTTTTAGATGCAGCACTACATTTGATTTCAAATAAAAGGTTCCTGTAACGTAGCTTCCCGGCTCAAACACCAGGCGTCCTCCGCCATTTTCAGTAATATAATCTATCGCGCCCTGGATGACGGATGTGTTGAGTGTTATACCATCGCTTTTTGCGCCAAAGCTTAAAACATCAAAGTCTTTTGCCAGCATGCTTTTGCTATAAAACAATATCAATAAAAAAACGTATAATTTCTTCATTTTAGTTTCGTTGATTTTTTTAGAATAGTGTTACAGGTCCGATTAAACCCAACGACCATACCGGTTGTGGCTTACGTTTGCCATTGGTCCAATACTGGGCAACCGGGTTATCGGATAAAGATTTCATATAGTTGCCCATTGTTGTTGTCACCTTTATTTCAATATCATTTTCTCCTTGCTTCAAATAGGACAATACATTGTATAAATGCCTGCCATACCAACGCGTGCCGAGATCTTTGCCATTCAGAAAAAGTTGTGAAATGCCCTGCACATTTCCCAGGTCGATGTGTGAAACTTTCTTATCAGTAACTGTAAGCTTATTTTTATAAACAACCGTGCCGGCAAAATCTCTGTATTCAGCTGTTTCTTTAAGGTCTATCAATTTATTAAAAACAGTTGTGTTTTTTGTTCCGTCTATATGATTAAACGACACCGCCCAAGAGCTATTGACCTGAGTATCTCCATCGTTTATTTCTCTTACTTCTGTATAAGGTTGGACGTTCTTATATTTTTTCTTTGAAAAAATGATTACCCTCATATCTGCCGGGTACAGCGCAAGTGCAATACCTTGATTAGCATCCAGCGTGTACATATTGCCCGACACCGCATCCCAATAATAGCAGTCCTTATTTTTTAAGATATTGTCGGCCGCTTTTATTGTAACATCAAAGGCTTTATTATAATTTGAATTAAGGATTAATAGTATTTCACAATCAGCGGTTGAGTATCTTACCTGTTGTATAAAAGGATTTCCATTTTCAATAGTGACATAAGGCTCAATACCCAACTCCTGTTGAATTTCCCTGTACCATAATGCGTAATTAGTTTTGGGCGATTCTCTTACAATACACCGCTTCTTTTGGGTCAGTAGCTCATCAAATACCTGCTTCACCTGCTTCGATTTTTCAGCTGCATTTGTCAGACCTATTGATTTATTGGGGAGATAATCTACGCAAACTATTTTGCCGCCACTATTAACAAAGTCCGCAATTTTTTTAGCCGTTTCAGGCTCCAGGCTTTCTACTTTTACAAGGATAAGTGTATGATATTTTCTGTCACCATATTTTAGAAATCCATTGCTTATTTCAGACTTGTTAATAATATTATCAGATACGTAATCGCTTCCATTTCCATTCCATTGCACTGCCTCCCATATAAGCGAAAGGTTATCGGGGTATGTTAAAGATGGAAAAGGCTCGTTAGGCGCCCCGTATTTACCCCAACTGTCATACAAGGGAGGTAGTATGGCAATATCGGCATGCATATCAGCATGTTGCAACAGTGCTGATACCCGGGCTTTATAATCGTTTAATAATTTAAAAAAAGGCCAATAGGTATTATGCTCACTCATATAGTTCCCATACCGTATCCACCCCGGAAATGGCGCATTTTTAGGGAATAATTAAACCCGTGATATACCGAATGTGTAATGCCTGTAATAAAGCTTTGATCTGACGCCAGTTTTATCATTTGCAATGTTGCATTAAACACCATGTCCGTATTGGTACATTCTTCGCAACTAATCAGCCTTTTACCCGAAAGATGTGCCCCGGAAGAAACGAATTTATTGGCCTGGGTATAAGCTCGTCCAATACGATAATCGGTCTCAGAAATTTCTTCACCAACACCGTACTTGATCCATGTTTCGCCTTCGGGAATATCAACCACCAAACTAGACTCTAAAGGATGATAGCCTCTGCCATAAGCCTGCGCCCTCGATAATACACCATTCTTGGTACACCAATTCTGAAAAGGCAACAGGAACCGCTCTCTAAGTAATTCTACTTTTGTCCTGTCAAAATCACATCTTACCCTTTCAATTGTTTCCTGGAATTTATCTGTAAATTTTGTTCCATAATTATAATCATACACATTACCCATTCCACCAATCCGCCACATAATCAACGGGAGGTAAGGCATCAAATCATACCCCCTTCTTTTTTAAATTCGTCAGCCATGTCTGCTGTCCAGTTAGCCCCTTCCAACTCCAAACTGTCAACAAAAAAGATCTCACCCTGCCTTTTAAAGAACCTATTTGTTTTCCAATAGTATCAGACATGTGGTTCAAATACTTTTCAACCGCAGCTTTATTAAAATGGTTTAATACCTGACCGTTAGCGCCGGGTGCACCATTAATTACCTGTAAAAAAGCCTTCGTTTTTACCAATGCATATATTGCATAATTGCCCTTTGGTATGTTTACTTTAATAAACCCCGAAGCAATTTGATCTGATAAATCTATTGTCTCATTCAAATCACTCATTGGATCAGGAACCATAAACACTTTTATCACCTCCGATTCTCTATGCGGATAGGGGCTTGTTACTGCGGGATCGGCTTCCTTAAGAAAGTCGAATATCGGCGCTTCAAATTCCATCAACCCTGATACTTTTTTACAGCAATCGTCATGATATCGGCCCGCTCCTCTCCTTGCAAATACTCCGCACCAAAAGGCCACCCGGAGCCAACAATCAAATCACAGGTCATGCCCATTTTTTTGCTTCGGTGAGCGTGTAATCCAATGCATCAGTCCACTCTTTACTTAGCCACATCAACGATTTTATACCCATATCATCGGTGCGCTGCGGAAATTTTATAGGATTAATTTCTACACCACCAATGCCCGCGTCCTTGAGCAATTTGAGCTCCCGTAACAATTCATCTTTTTCAACTTTATCACCATTCCACCACCATCTGACAAAGGGACGGTAAACCATATCCGGCGATTTGAACAACTGGTATAACTGGTCTATTGACAGGGCTTCTACCTGTTTATTTTCAAGTGCCCAGGAAATTTGGTTATATAGTAATCCTCCTGCTGTTAGTATTGAACATTTTTTAAAAAACTCTTTCTTCTCATTTTTATACCTGGTTAAAACGGTTTTGTAAAAATTGTTTTATCCATAAGTTTAAGCGCCACTGTTCTTTTTGCGCATCAATAGCCCTGTTGCCGATGGTCAAATAAGGCGGTGGTCCAAACTCGGGGGTTATCGTGCATGCTGCATAGCCCTTTAGTTTTCGTACATTCATCCATTCATCCCAAATATTAACATGGGCGTTTAATGCCTCTGCGTATTCCGGAAATGCGGGATCAAAAACCTGGGGGCCCTGAGTATGCCCAACTCTTGCATGAATGTGGTGTGTATGCTGAATTGCTTTTGCCAGCTCCAGTTGCTGGTTGTTCAAATAACTTTCAGAAACACAAAACCAGTGCGATACATCCAAGGCTATTTTCAGATCCTCTTTTTGTTGCAGCGCCCGATAAACATTATGTGCTACATACGACCATTTGTTTCTGTGTGTTTCCTGATAAATAGGAATTCCATATTGTTGTTCTATACCATCACAAACAGAAAGTGCTGTAAAAATTTCCGGCTCGGAAAAATATTCCCGCCCGGTTTGCGCAGAAATAAATAATGGCAACCGGTTCACCGGGCAAAGCCCAATCAATTGCTCCAAATCCTCCTTCAACAATGCACAGTATTCTTTCGCATCAGAAAAAGGTTTTGTAACCGTCATTACAAATGCATGTTCCAATTGTAAATCTGCCAGCAGGCCAAACACTTCATTTTTATCAAAAGCTTCTGCAAACGGGAACCATTCAATACCTGAGTAGCCAGCTTTTTTACATCTGTTAAAAATGTTTTCCATTCAATATGCTCGCTTCCCCACCTCGGGCAAAAAATTTAATTTTCAATTCAATAATTATTTACGGTAAATCAAAGGATTTTGTAAATCATTATCCAGCACGTCGCCAACTTGTAAAGTCTTCAAATAATCTTCGGGTAAAATATTCGCCTGCCCGTTAAACACATTGCCATCCGGCATATAAGCACAGGTCATTGCTCGCCGGTATCCACTTGTCATATTAGCTCCCGCACCGTGTATGGTAAGCCCGTTATGAAAAGAGCAACTGCCTGCTTTCATGTTTGCTGCTACTGAATTCACCACCCGAAATTCAGGATAGACATCAAAAATGGAATCCATGTTTTTACCGATTCCTTTATTTTCAAACGTGGTTTTTTTAAAAGCTCCTGGTATAAAATAGAGACAGCCATTTTCAAGTGTCGCATCGTCTAATGCCACCCAAATAGATAAAGCCCTTCTATCCGAAAAAGACCAAAAAGGGGTGTCTAAATGCCACGACGTTGGGTTGGCCCAGGGCTTTTTAAACAATGCCTGATCGTGCCAGATACGTACCCCGTCTACACCTGCGAGTTCTGCAACCATTTTTCCGATACGGGCATCCAGCATTATTTCTTTTACTTTGTCGCTTGTTTGCCAAAGGTTTAATAATTGGTCAAACACTTTCGAAAAATATTCTGCGTCTTCATTAATGCCATCATCCATTCCTACTTTTATATTCTGACCCGGGATCTTTATCCCATTCCGATCGGCGATGGCTTCAGTTACTGCGGTTCTCCATTCTTCCAGCTCGGTTGGAGAAAGAAAATCCTCTACTATTAAAAACCCGTTTTCGTTATAATAATTTATCTGCTCTTGTGTCAATTCGCTTTTCATGTATATAAATTTTTGTCAATAATTAGTAAGTAAACCCAGGCATCGCAGCCTGAGATGCGGTTAGAACCATACGTAACAGTCTTCCATTGTATCGTTCAGATTTTCCAACCCTTGGTTTCGTGTCCAGCATTTTCCGGTGCATAGACATTTTGTGTCAGCAAACTGATATCCGATCAAGCTGCAACCAAAGATGATTGGATAAGTACTCCTATAACCCGATGCCGATGAAGTCTTTATTTCTTCGTGATACTTAATACCCCGGATTTTGAATTAGCTTTTTGTTTAAATCCATTTCTCTTTGCGGAATGGGATAGATTAATTTGTTTTCAGTAACGTTAAATGATTGGGGTAATAAATAGGGAATTTTGCTTTGGCTGTAATACCATAGGCATTCATAATTGTTATAGCCTGACCGGTTCTTATTAAATCATGCCATCTCTTGTTTTCAAATGCAAGCTCCACCCTTCTTTCCTGTGCAATGGCATTACGCAATCCAACCTGATCCGATGTTGTAATATTACGTGTATTGTTTCCAAATGCGCGAGTCCGTACCTGATTTACATAAGGCAGCGCTTCACCCGGTTTGTTTGTTTCGTTTAAACATTCAGCCAGCATTAACAACACATCGGCGTAACGATATAATGTCCAGTTCTGGTCTGTGTTTTGATTTAGGTTGGGATAGGGTGGGTAATAAAATTTCTTGCAGAAGTATTTTGCTTTTACACCTGCGGGGGCAACATATCCAACAGCGCTTACTAATTTCGATGCAATAAAATCCTGCGAAGCGTTAAGGCTACCTTCAGCCACGCCGACAGAAGCATCAAGCCTTGTGTCCCCGGTTTCAAATAATGCAATTAAATTGTCCGTTGGAACATCCCATCCGCCAAAACCATTTACGTTAAAGTTAACTCCCAAAAATAATGTTGTGTTGGGCGTGTTAGGAATAAAACGATAAATAAAGCTGCTGGACTGTCCTGTTGTACCGGATTGGTACTGCACATCAAAAATTAATTCTTTATTAGCATTGGCATTTTTGTTGGCTGGGTTAAAAATGTCTTTAAAATTCGGCATTAGGTTATAGCCCATTGCAGTCACGCTTTGCAATAATGGTATGGCACTTGCATAATCCTTCTTTTGCATATAAACGGCAGCAAGTTCCGTGGCAACCACACCTTTATTAATCCGCCCCGTTTCTGCTGCAGTAAATTTGGGCGCTGGCAAGCGGTTTAATGCATCCTTAAGATCGCTAATAATCTGGGTATACACTTCATCTGCAGTAGCACGAGGCAGGTAAGCATCATCCAATTTTAGTATTTCGTGCAATTGCAATGGAACGCCGCCAAAAGTTTTTACAAGATCGAAATAATAATGCCCGCGCAAAGCTTTGGCTTCTCCTATAACCTGGTTTTCCATTGAGTCGGATATCGAGGCTGACTCAATATGATCGAGAATGGCGTTTGTTCTGGCAATTCCTGTAAAGTTTGCCTGGTAGCGGATAACTGTTACACCATTAGTAGCGTCATCCATAAAGGTTGAAATGTTTTCCCGGGCTGCGCTTCCTCTGTCTTTTTCATAGTAGTCGTATGTGGCATTGTCCGATCGCATTTCATCCATCCAAAAAGCGTTGTTAGCAATATCTCTCATTGGCACGTATGCACCAATTACAGCCTGTTGAAAATCGGCTTCGGTTTTATAAAATGTGCCTTCATTCAGATTTCCTTCCGGGTATAAGGTGAGAAAATCCTTGCTGCAGGATGAGCATATAAATATGGTTGACAACGCTAACCCAAATAAGTATTGATATGTTTTCATTGTGTAATAGTTTGACATTAGAAGTTGAAATTGGCACCAATCATAAATGTGCGGGGAATGGGGAATGTGCTTAAGTCCTGACCGTAAGCGGTTACAGCATCATCCTTAGTAGCATTTGCTTCTGGGTTCATGCCACTATATTTAGTAAACACGAAGGGCTGTTGCACGCTTGCATAAAGCCTGGCAGATTTTACATATTTTAATAAATCTCTTTTAAAAGTGTAACCCAACGCTATATTTTTTACGGTAAAGAAATCCCCATCTTCAACCCATGATGAATTAGCGAGGCGGTATAATTCTGTGGTACCAGTTCTCGTTCTGGGTACCAATCCATTACCAGGATTAGCCTCAGACCTCCATCTGTTTATTGCGTCTTTTGAAACATTCATTACACCATCCAGGTTGGTAATATCCTGTCTGTTTACATTCAATATCTGATTGCCGCCCTGCCCGTAACAAACAATATTCAGATCAAAATTTTTATACCTGAAACTGTTGGCAATTCCATAAATGTAGCGTGGGTTAGGGTTACCAATCAGGGTGCGGTCGTTTGCATCAATAACGCCATTGCCGTCTACATCTTTCATTCTTACAGAACCCACAGTTGATGTGCTATGCTTGGGTTGGCTATTAAATTCCTGTTGAGTCATGTATACCCCATCAAATACATAACCATAGAATTGTCCGATTCTGCCATTCAAAACAGTTCTGTTAAAACCGGCATAGGTTGTATTGTTTCCTATAAAAGGTGTATTGGGAGGTAGTTCTGTAAGCTCGTTATCTAATAATGAAAGATTCAAATCGGTAGTCCATTCAAACGCACCAACCATATTTCTGGAGCTGACCTGAAACTCATGACCCCACATTTTAAATTTGGCAACATTCATCTGCATATTGGTAAACCCCGATTGGTACGGCAGTGTAACCAGGTAGAGCATATCGCTGGTTTTTTTGTTGTAATAATCGTAAGAGAAAATGATTCTGTCTTTAAAAAAATTGATATCAGCGCCTATATCAACCTGTGCAGAACTTTCCCAGGTAACCTGTGGATTTCCTAATGTTGGAGATAAGGAAAATCCCGGAGTTAGTGCGCCACCGATAACATAGTTGGTTGCAGCAACGTTAGTAACAAATGTATAATTATTGATGTTGAAATTACCTGTTTCGCCATAGCTTGCCCTTAGTTTTAGAAAGCTAATCACTTTGTTTTGTTTAAAGAAAGGCTCTTCGCTAATTATCCAACCGCCCGAAATTGAGGGGAAATCAGCATACTTTACCGTAGGCCCAAAACGGGAAGATCCATCGCGTCTAAATGTACCAGTTAGTAAATAGCGCCCAGCAAAATCGTAGCTTAATCTTCCAAAATAGGAGGCCATGCTCCAGGCTTCCTTATTAGTGCTGCCTGTGGTAACGGCCGCGCCAGATATCCAGGTAATGGCATCGTTTGCAAAATTGGAACCATTAATGGTCCGGAACTCCCGGCTCCACTTCTGGCTACTATAACCAGCCAATAAGTCTAAAGAATGCCGCCCGGCTTTTAAATTGTAATTCAATGTATTTTCATTTAACCAAAAAGTATAGTCATACGAACTGTGTGAAGCGCTTGAGTTGGAAGCCGGCCTGGGTAAGGCGGTAGCGCCCAGCCCTATTCCATACATGGTGCCTAAATACCGATCGTCCTGAAACGAAGCGACGTCTCCGTTCATAGTAGTTTTAAACCTTAAATTTTTTAGAATAGCAAATTCAGCATAGGCATTACCCAACATTCGAAATGTTTTTGCATTCGCATCCGCAAGATCTAATTGTTGAACCGGGTTGTTTAAATTAAGCATCCCGAATGAGCTTGCTTTGGAATTGTACGAGCCCACGCCATTATAAATGGGTTGCAGGGGAGAGGCCGCAAGAGCATTCCCTAAAATCTGCCTGTTGCCATCTGTAAAAGCTCTCGTGTTTAACTCTAATTGGTAGGTGGGCGCCAGGTTCAACCCAATTTTAAACCGATCTCCTGGACGGTATTCGTTATTAGAGCGAAACGAAAATCTTTTCAAATTTGTATTTGCTAACACACCATCCTGGTCAAAATAAGACATTGTTGAGGATGAGGATAATTTCTCTGTCCCGGATGAAAGATTCACAGAATAATTTTGCATAGAAGCTTTTTGCAATAATGCATCGTACCAGTTAGTGCCTTCACCATATTTGCCGGGGTCGGCATAATCAGCTGGTATACCACCTGTGTATCCTTCATATGTGGCCTTATCTTCATAATAGCCTTTCATATAAGTTGCAAATTCATTTGCATTCATCATGCCTATTCTTCCCTTTTCAGGCACCTGTTGCCAACCGTAATAAGCATCCAGTGTAACATTGGTACGGCCAACTTTTGCCTGTTTTGTAGTAATTAATATTACTCCATTTGCAGCCCTTGCTCCATATAATGCAGCAGCAGCAGCATCTTTTAATACGGTAAAAGTTTCAATATCGTCCGGGTTAACCACATTCATATCACCAGACCGGCTGTTGCTACCAGAAAGCGGTTGGCCATCTACAACAATTAAGGGCTGATAGCCCGCACCCAATGATGCGGCACCGCGAATACGCATATCAATCCCCTGCCCCGGGCGCCCATTCGCCATATTAATTTGCACACCGGATACGCGCCCTTGTAGCTTTTGCCCAAACTCAGTGGCCGGTATATCTTTTGCTTTGCTTGAGTTGAAAGTGCTTACTGCACTTGAAATATCTTTCGCCAATTTGGTTCCATAGCTAACCACTACCACTTCATTCATATTGTTATTACCTTCCGAAAGCATTATGGTAATCGGCTCGGTGCTTGCTACGGGTACCTCTAGTGGATTATACCCAACCCTCGAAATAACTAACGTAGCGGGTAACTTAGCATTCAAACTAAACTCCCCTTTGGAGTTGGTAGTAGTAGCTTCAATCTTACCTTTTATATTAATAGAGGTTCCTGTCAGATCATCGCCGGAGCGGCTTAATGTAATGGTGCCGCTTATTTTGGTTTCGTTTTGCGCATTACTTAATATACAGAGTGAGAACAGGAATAATAAACAAAGGAGTTCTTTATAGCGTAGTCTATGTAATGATTTATTCATTGTTAATAGTTTTAGTAAGCATTTAGTTCAAAATCGTTTTATCCTTTACTTAGGCGTATACATATGATAGCCTGCCTAATCGGGGCTCAGTATGTGTAATAAAACGGAAAGAAGGGGGCACAAAGCGGTACTGGCATCTACCTTAAGCATAGAATTCACAATCGTTTAATAAAAATTACAAATTAAAAAGCAAGTCGTTTTTACTTATTCTAAGTAACACCTCTTCACCAAATATACCTCACTATAATACGGATGTGGTTATACATTTTCGTAAATAATTTGCACTTTTTGATATTTTTTTAAATGCAGTAGTAAAAACTAAAACGTAAGGTCTCTTACCATGCCTCTATTTCACGGATTAGTGACATGTCTATTATATATTTTGAAAGATGCTTTATACTGCAGTAACTCATATCGAATGGCGTGTAAACTCTTATTAAACTGATATATATACAACTTCTTTTAAAACCGGCCCCGATAAACAACATCGGCACTTTAAAATAGAGATGAACCTATTCAATTACACAGGCATTACAGGCAGTAAATAAGTTGTTGTATATTACAATGAATAAAAAATGTTCTTTTATATTTTTTGATACCTGTATAAAATATGCAAAACTTTCATAAGTACCTGGCTAAAACTTCTACCGAAGATATGTGGGGTTATATATTACTACAGTTGGCTGCTCAACAATAAAAGAGCATCAATCATATCCAATCAATCAGAGCACCCTCTTTCACACACCTTCACATGGAACAGGGGAAGAGTATTAAAGGATTATTATCTGGTTTTTATTATAAAAGGAAGCGGGGTTTTAGAAACAGCTCATTTGGAAGCGAAAGAAATTAACGAAGGAGATTGTTTTGTGCTGCATACAGGCGTTTGGCATAGGTATAAGCCTTTTGAAAATACAGGCTGGGAGGAATATTGGGTTGGGTTTAACGGGTTTTATCCACGTAAATTAATGAAGTCTGATTTTTTTAATAAAAAAGCCCCATCATACATGTAGGACTAAGTCAGGAGCTTTTACTTATTTTTCATGCGCTTATTAAAACGATAAAAAGCGCCAGCCCTGGTTACCATCAGTTAATTTCCGGATTAACATTACAGATATTGGCCATTGCATATAATGCCTCTGTTTATAAAGAAGAAAACAAGGAAGATGATTTTCAATATATATCAAAAGCTAAGTTTTTGCTGCAGGAAAAAATTGGAGAAAAAACCAGCATGACCCAAATTTCAAAAAAGCTTGCCGTAAGCTATTCCAAGTTTAGAAAAGACTTTAAATATATAACGGGAGTTTCTCCTAATCAATATCACTTAGAGATCCGGCTAACAAAAGCCGCAGAACTCTTAGAGGCCTCTAATCTTTCAATAACTGAAATCGCCTACCAAACCGGATTTGAAACACTTTTTTATTTCTCCAGAATTTTTAAAAAAAAGTACGAAATGTCTCCCAAAGAGTATAGGCTGCGTCACTTCTGATGGCGATAGTTCTCAATGACTATTGCGAGCGGCACTCTGCCTGTAAGCATTTATTTAATAACTACTTTGTCATTTCCGAATAGCATTTCAAAATTTCAAAGCGGCGAAGAATTTTGCATAAAAAAACTCCTGCAAATTACAGGAGTTTAAATTTTGTGGTCCCACCTGGGCTCGAACCAGTGCCGATAGCTATCGGCACTCTGATTATGAGTAACGATTTAGCAACTTCTCTATCATTTCCGGGTAGCATTTTAAACTCCCGATATACCTGCGACTTTTCATGCGTTTTATGTGTCGCTCAATAGCGAAAGCCTGCTTCGTTGTTATGCATTCAATTGCAAGATAGATCTCCCAATCTTTCGCCATCGCCGTATACTTGTTCTCATAAAATCCCTGAATGTGTTTATTAAAACGATCTGATGCAGTTTCACTCGTAGCACCTATATAGAATTTGTCCACAGCTTTACTGTACAAAATATAACAGACTGGCATGGCGGGGTGTTTTTAGCATAAAAGACTGCCACAAATTTATAAGAATTAATGCTAGGAGCTTCCCTGATGTCGAACCTGTGCCGATAGCTATCGGCACTCTGATTATGAGTAATGATTTAGCAACTTCTCTATCACCCTCCGAAAAGCGTTTCGGATTTTCAAATTGGCGAAGAATTTTGCATAAAAAACTCCTGCAAATTACAGGAGTTTAAATTTCGTGGTCCCACCTGGGCTCGAACCAGTGCCGATAGCTATCGGCACTCTGATTATGAGTAATGATTTAGCAACTTCTCTATCACCCTCCGAAAAGCGTTTCGGATTTTCAAATTGGCGAAGAATTTTGCATAAAAACTCCTGCAAATTACAGGAGTTTAAATTTCGTGGTCCCACCTGGGCTCGAACCAGTGCCGATAGCTATCGGCACTCTGATTATGAGTAATAATTTAGCAACTTCTCTATCACCCTCCGAAAAGTGTTTCGGATTTTCAAATTGGCGAAGAATTTTGCATAAAAAACTCCTGCAAATTACAGGAGTTTAAATTTTGTGGTCCCACCTGGGCTCGAACCAGTGCCGATAGCTATCGGCACTCTGATTATGAGTAATAATTTAGCAACTTCTCTATCACCCTCCGAAAAGTGTTTCGGATTTTCAAATTGGCGAAGAATTTTGCATAAAAAAACTCCTGCAAATTACAGGAGTTTAAATTTTGTGGTCCCACCTGGGCTCGAACCAGTGCCGATAGCTATCGGCACTCTGATTATGAGTAATGACTTAGCAAATTCTCTATCACCCTCCGAAAAGCGTTTCGGATTTTCAAATTGGCGAAGAATTTTGCATAAAAACTCCTGCAAATTACAGGAGTTTAAATTTTGTGGTCCCACCTGGGCTCGAACCAGTGCCGATAGCTATCGGCACTCTGATTATGAGTAATAATTTAGCAACTTCTCTATCACCCTCCGAAAAGTGTTTCGGATTTTCAAATTGGCGAAGAATTTTGCATAAAAAAACTCCTGCAAATTACAGGAGTTTAAATTTTGTGGTCCCACCTGGGCTCGAACCAGTGCCGATAGCTATCGGCACTCTGATTATGAGTAATAATTTAGCAACTTCTCTATCACCCTCCGAAAAGTGTTTCGGATTTTCAAATTGGCGAAGAATTTTGCATAAAAAAACTCCTGCAAATTACAGGAGTTTAAATTTTGTGGTCCCACCTGGGCTCGAACCAGTGCCGATAGCTATCGGCACTCTGATTATGAGTAATGACTTAGCAAATTCTCTATCACCCTCCGAAAAGCGTTTCGGATTTTCAAATTGGCGAAGAATTTTGCATAAAAAACTCCTGCAAATTACAGGAGTTTAAATTTTGTGGTCCCACCTGGGCTCGAACCAGGGACCCTCTGATTATGAGTCAGATGCTCTAACCGGCTGAGCTATAGGACCGGTGTCGTAAAACGACAAAATATGTGAAAAAGATCTTTCCGATTAAGGGAGAGCAAAAGTATAGAAAAAAACAAAATAATGTTAGAATTTCATGAATTTCTGCCACCGGCTTATTTTGCTGCAAAATCACTCAGGTAAGAACATCTTGTAAGAGCGTCTTTATAAAACTTTGTGTTGCCAAATTGCGCTTTCAATTGCGGGTAATACCGGTTATGGGTAAATTCAACCTCGTACTTATCGGCTTTCTGACGATACTCGTCATAATTGCCAAAGTCGCTATACTGTGGCTTCGGCAGCTGTTTTTGGCTGCATTTAGCCATCATAAACAGGCACTTTGCTTTAAATTCCTGATTGGTACTGGCTTCCATGGCTTTTTTAAAATAAGCTTCCGCCGTGGTAGCGCAGTAATAATCCTTTTGGAAATCAGTAGCATTTTTAGGTACATAATATCCATCTGCACCACTGCGCCAGTATTCCACCAGGTTCCAGGCATAACCGTAATAAGTAATGTTATAGTAACCTAAAGCCAGCTTGTATAAATGTTGGGCCGCATTAGCTGCATCGGTTTTTACCAGTCCCTGCAGGCGTTTCATTTCCCTGGCATAGGCCAATTTATTGGTGGTTACCTTATCTCCGGGCAAACGCTCTTCCTGATCATAAAGCAATTCTTTAAAAGGATCTTTCTCAATCACTTTATTTTGTCCCGGCACTTTTTGCAGCCACTCAATGGCCTTATCATAATTGTGATCGCGTAGATAAGCCGTACCCGCAAAATCGGCTACTGTCTTAATTTTTAGCCGGTTGTTGGTTACTAAAAACTGTTCGAAAGGCGTGAACTTCTTAGCCGCTAAAAAATGATATAAGGCCTCGGCTTGCTGTCCATTCAACTGACTTCTTAAAAATTCGGTTGACTGATCGTAATACTCCGGCATTAATGATTCGGGTGAACCTATAGCCAGCAATGCTTTATCTAAATTGCCCTGTGCTTTATAACGCTTGGATAGAATATCTACCAGAACATTCCTGTAAAATTTATACGACTGACCTTTCTCTTCATTGCCATAATAATAAACATTTTCCTCGCCTTTTTCTTTTTCGTTTTTAAAACACTTGCTATATAACCATCTCAGAGAAGGCAGTATCTTTTCTTCAAAAGCTGCATCAATCTTATCCTGGCTACTGATCTGCACCAACAGGTTGGTCAGCATCCATTGATCCTGCAAACGGGCATTCAGGTTTGCTGTTTTTAGCGGAGCAAGCAAGCTATTGGCCTTTTTATAGTCTCGCAATACATACGCCCCGTAGGCTGCGGACAACTGCATTAAGGCGGGGTCTTTTACTTTAGCGTCCTTGCTTATGTTATTAACAAACTCAACAAACGCTCCCAGCTCAGGTTTTTCTTTTCGCAAAAGACTATCCGTTTCTTTACCCGTATACTGGTAATAATAGCTAATGCCCAATAAGCCGCTGTTATACTCCTTCCCGATAAGTGGTGTTAAATAACGCTCCTCATACTTGTTGATCTCTCTTACGACCAATGTAGGTAATAGATCAGATGATGGCTTTAACTGGTACACCTGCTTCAAAAAAGCCAGGCCATTATCCGGATTCCTTAATGCAAACAAGGAAAGCATATCCGCTTTCTCACCATCATTCTTACAAAACGAAAGATACTGTTTTAGATTATCGGTTCTAACCACTGCCCAATCAAAGCCATAGTAGTTGGAGATCTTTTTAGCCTGGCCCTGATGAAATGCCTTAGAGAACAAATACGCTGCTTCATGGTTCTTTCCCGTGCGGAATAGAGCGCCGGCTTTCAATGCCAGGCTCATGGGTTGCAAAACACTTTGGGTAGTATTGGCGCTCACCATTTCATCGTAGTACTTTATAGCATCGTTGCTCCGGTTATTATAATGCGCTAACCGTATCACCTGGTAAGCATACTTTAGTTTAAACAGGTCGGTCTTTGCTGCGGTATAGAGCTGCAGGCCGTTCTTCATCAGCCGGTCCATTACAATGCTATCCCGTTTCTCCGGTTCCCACTCACTAATGCCTGTTGCATGAGGTTCCACTTTTTTGGCATATAAGATATATCCTAATGCCTCCATGTTTTTGTTTTTCAGGAAATATTGCGACATACCATTCCGGCTGATAGAATCGGGCAGTGTAGCAGGCGTTTTTTTCAATATGGTAATAGAGCGTATTGATATCCTTTGCTGGGAACTTCATCACAAAAGCATTGGCGTCTTTCTCTGAAACCGTTTTACCGGTAAAGTCTACCCATTCTTTCACCAGTACATCTGCAGCGCTTACCGGCTCTTCATAATCAAACAAGAACTGCTCGTTGGTATAAAAAAGGGCTTATACTGTACTTGCGAGGCTGCATATTGGTTAAAGAAGCTAAGGTAATAATCATAAGGATCAATGCCACCGCCACATCCGATGATGTTTTGAGGAAGGGAAACCAGCCCCGCGCTAATAACGGCGCAAACCGCTGTAAAAGTTTTCCAGGTCATGTAAAAGGTATTTACTTAAAATTGTTGAATCGCAATGATACAAAGCTACGTGCAGATTTTTTGTGGTGAGCGTTTTGTTTAACTGATCCACCATATTATTAATCGCCCCGACCGGGCTATTCTCATATCGCAACAGGTCCCCGGCTTTTAACGACCGCTCATTAACGATGGTATCCCGCATTACTTTAAACACCTGCTTATTTTCTTTCTCAAAAGTATTCAATATCTCTATGGGTATAGACGAAAACAGTCCTGCATATTGATGATCCCTGAACAATACATACCAGTCAAAAAGAGGGAGGCCTATATCCAATGGTAATGGATAAGTCTCTATAGAAGACTGGTATTTACCAAACTCTTCAGGATCGATGATAGAATTGGCTGTTTTCTCTTTTTGCAGATTGCCCATATTATAGCACATGAGCAAGCCTTTGTCCACCGGAGGTACGCCCGATGAACTGGTATATTTTACCTGGTGCAGCCGGATGGTAGCAGATAGCAGCGGTGCAATTGACAGCGCCTTTATTTCGTTTAAAAAGTAAAAATATTTATCGCGGGTAGATTTTGTCCAGTCGCAATCGATCTGCACTTCCGGTACATGATGTAGTGAGTAAAGCGATACATATTTTTGTATTAAGGAGCCCGTATTTCCTGCCAGTGATTTCACCCCTGTACTATCCAGTTTATAGAACACCTCATTGGTTATAAAAACGGTCGGAATGATCTTTTTGCTACGCAGATAAGCCGTGTCCCTGGTAAATAGCTTAGCTACCGGTAAAGCCTGAATCGTAGCACTATTCCAGGCTATATCGAAAAGCTTTATATAAAGTGTTTGCACCTGTAGGCTATCTAATCTCTTCTTTTCAAATTCACCCGGATTAAATTGGCTTTTCCAATAATAGGCGGCGGGCTCTATGTTACGGCTGTTTTGTTTACAGGAAAGTAAGGGTAATAGTATCATCAAAAACAGAAACCACTTCATACAGCGAATATACAATACGCCTAATTAACCCAAGTTGCTAGTAAAGCAATAAAAAAATGAGCATCAAAAAGATTTATTTTAGAGTTACCACACTTAAAAATGAATCGAGATGCTCACGGAAGATAAAATTATAAGGATTTTTTGTATTGTAGATGATATTTTAAAAGGGATTGGCCATTTTGAAGATAGTCGTCGCAGAGTCAGCGACAGTGAGGTAATAACGACGGCATTAGTATCCGCTCTTTATTTTGGAGGGCATTTGGATAATGGCAGGAACTTTATGAAGATGACAGGATTAGTTCCAGGTATGTTGGACAAAAGTCGATTTAACCGGAGACTTCACTGCGTCAGTGAGTTGGTTTTATCCCTGTTTTGGCAGTTAGGTCATTATTTAAAAAGCGTGGCAGGAGCGTCAGAATATGTGATTGATTCTTTCCCGGTAGCGGTGTGTGATAATATTCGGATCAGTCGTTGTAAACTACTCAAAGGAAAGCAATGGAGAGGTAAACAGTGTAGCATGCGTCGATATTTCTATGGAGTAAAAGTGCAGGTGCTAGTCAACGCTGAGGCATCCCGGTAGAGTTTGGTTTTGTACCCGGTTGTGAGAGTGATGTACAGGCCTTGAAAAAGCTGCCATTGGCAGTGGCTGCTGAAAGTAAGATTTATGGAGATTCTGCTTATACCGATTATCAGGTGGAAGATGATATGAGAGAAGCAGAACTGATTGAGTTAATGATCCAGCGAAAAAGCAACTCCCGAAGACCCGATGAGCCGTGGATCCGGTTCATCAAAGAGCAAAAGAGAAAAGGAATAGAAACTTCTTTTAGTGAAATAAAAGCCCTGTTCCTTCGAAAAATACATGCAGTCACCTTTAAAGGGTTTCTGATCAAACTCGCGATGTTTATTTTGGCTTTCACCCTAAATAAACTCACCAATTAACTAGCAACTTGAATTAATTAGTTACTCCCAGGCCCTTGTAAATCGCGTCCTGAATATTACCGCGGATGCTATAAGTGCCCAGCCTCGGGTTGTTACGTGTAGGCGTTACCCGGTTAGACAGGAATACATAAACAATATTATACTTGGGATCAACCCATACACAGGTACCCGTAAACCCGGTATGACCAAAGGTTTGAGCAGATGCCAAACCACTGGGGTATGTTTGCACCCCTCCACCCGTATTTTTTCGGGTTTATCAAAACCATAAGCCCTGCGACTAATCGAACTTCTGTACGCAGTAAAATCCTGCACGGTTTCCCAGTTAAAAAACCGGTGGCCATTTAACTCTCCCCGTTCAACAGCATCTGATATAATTTCCCAAGGTCGTATGCAGTGGAAAACAGCCCGGCATGCCCGGCAACCCCACCGCCTAAAGCAGCACCCTCATCGTGCACCGTGCCCTGTATCAGCTGGTTTCTAAAACCGGTCTCTTTCTCAGAAGGAACGATCTCGTATAACGGAAAACGCTCCAGGGGCCTGTAACCCGCAGTTTTCATATAAAGAGGTATGTAAAAGCTGTCCTGCACGTATTGCTCCAGGGGTTTTCCTGATACCGTTTCTACGATCTTGCCCAGAAACCAGAAATCATTATCGCTATACTCGTATTTTTTACCCTGTGGCACCACCGGGCTTTCTAATATTCTTTTCCAGATAGTGTCTTTCCAGTCATTTCTCAGGTAAAGGTCCCTGGCTACCTGCGTAGTGAAGCCCTCCTGGGGTGATGATCTATATAACTCTGGCCTGGGGTTACCATTGGAGTCAATGGTTTCTTTATAAAAACCGATAAATGATACCATACCGGCCTGGTGCAATAAAATGTTTTCTAATGTAAGGTTCGCTTTGTTGGTCTTTTTAGTAAATGGCAGGTAATCACTCAGCTTTTTTTTTAAATCGATTTTTCCCTGCTCTGCCATCTTCATAATAGAAACCGTAACGGCTGAAGTTTTGGTAACAGAGGCCAGGTCGAAAATACTGTTTAAACGCGTTGCATCCAGGCTGTCGTAGTCGAAGCTTCCGAAAGCTTTATGGTAAACAATTTGGCCATCTTTAGCGGCCAGTATAACACAACCAGGATAGGCTTTTTTTTAATTCCCTCAATAGCGATAGAATCTACCGCAGCGAAGCGTTCATCCCCAATCGGTTCCAGGTAAGTGAGGTCGCCGGGAGATACCAGTTTGCCATCGCCCTGCTTAAAAGTACAAACACCTACAGGCAAAGTACCGGCCGCTACAAAATCCCCACGCAGCCAATCAGCTGCGGTATTCTGAAAAACAATATCATCTTCGTAGCAAACGGCCAGCGATTTAGCCGTACAAAAACTGGCCGCAGCAAAGGGGCTGCCAAACACCAGGGTAATGGCATTGGTTTTATTTAATGCATACCAGTTTTGAATAGCGCTTTGTGTAATGCCGTAATTCGTACTGCCTTTACGGGTTGCTATATCATGAAATCCAATCACAACATCGTCATACTTACCATCTATAATCTTTTTTACTACAGTTCCGCCTTTACCCACAGCATCCGCATAATTGATATAGAATACGTCTGCATTAAAATCTTCTTTTAGCCGATCTCCCAAAGCCTCTCTGCTTCCATTACCAAAAGCAACATAGGCTACCTTTCTATTCTTTTTTAAAGGCCAGGTAAAGAAATCATTCCTGAAAGTATTGGGAGTTGTGAGGCTTAATAAGGTTAAAGCCTTTTCCGCCACTTTTTTCTAACCGCATCGGTTTCGGAGTTCAGGTCGTTCAGCAGGTTATTGATGGCAATCGGCTGGTTGGTTACTCCAAGATTGTATTTTGCCAGCAACACTTTTCTTACTTTTTGCTCTATATCCTGCCAGGTCAGTCTTTTTTGTTTAATAGCATCTTTTACCGCTTTAATCGTTCCCTCCACACTTTCAGGCAAACAAAGCATATCGTTACCGGCTATAAGCGCCTCTACGGCAATGGTGCCTCCGGGGAAATACTTCGCTACCCCCTTCATTTCAAGGGCATCGGTAAAAGTAAGTCCGTCAAAGCCCAATTCCTTTCTCAATAATCCGTTCACTGCATTTTTAGAAATAGAAGTAGCCCTGTTTTTGCCATTATCAATTGAAGGAACGGACAGGTGGCCCACCATAACACTTTGTACTCCTGCTTTTATCAATTCACGAAACGGGTATAATTCCAGGTTTTCGAGCTGCGCCCGGGTTTTATTAATTACCGGAAGATCCAGGTGAGAGTCAACGTCCACATCACCATGACCGGGAAAATGCTTGGCCGTAGCCATAATGCCCGCATCCTGCATACCCTTCATAAAAGCAATGCCGTTTCTCGCTACCCGGTATTTGTCTTCTCCAAAAGACCGGAAACCAATCACCGGGTTGTTGGGATTATTATTAATATCTACCACGGGAGCATAATCTACGTGCACGCCCAGGCGCTTGTGCTGCGCGCCAATAGCTTTACCGGTTTGGTACACGAGCGAAGCATCGGTAACAGCCCCCAGTGTCATGGCGTAGGGATATTTGGTAACACTATCCAGGCGCATCCCCAAGCCGTATTCCCCATCAATCGTAATTAAAATGGGCGTTTTAGCTATGCCCTGGTAATAATTAGTCAGCTGTGCCTGCCTTACCGGCCCACCCTGGAAAAAACAAATAGACCCTACATTAAACCTTTTAATATCATTTACCACATTGGCTTCTACGCCCTTATTAGAATAAGCCCGTATAATAACCAGCTGCGCGATCTTTTCATCGTCCGTCAGCGTCTTATAGGTTCGATCCACCCATTGTTGAGCAGGAGTAGATTGAGCACCCGCGAACAAAGACGACAATACTGATATAGTGGCAACGACTAACCTTCGATTTTTCATTTTATAAGTTATTTTCAGAAATAATACGGTTCTTACAAACGTACACGAAATTTTTTATTCATAAATTCTACATGGAATGAATGAAAATTTTTTGTGAGAGTTCCTCCTGGCCAAAACAATAATAAACATTCAGTAAAAATTTAACGAAATAGCATTAAACGGCCTATTCCGAAAATACATGCCAGATTATCACCTCTCCTGGTTATTATATTTAAACTCCCTTTATTTTTTAATTATTACTACTTTGCAGCCTAATCAACGCCTGTAATGAGATCTATATTAAAAGTAGAAACTGCAAAAGATTTTAGAAAAGTACATATCGCGTTCTGGGTATTTTGGCTGACACTTTCAGCTATATTGAATTTCAGTGTTAAGGATTACTTTACTCCTGGTTTATTTTTGATTAGAACCCTTTTTGTAAATATCTGTCCGTTTTACAGCGCTTATGCAGCACTGAAACTGTCTAAAAAAGGAGAAAAAGTAAACTACTGGCTCCGCATTTTATGGTTGCTGCTGGGAATGGCAATAAGCTATGGCGCGCATTGGTGTTACTTTGTGCAAATAGCCTACAACACCCCTGAAATGCCCCAATCTGCTGTTACGGGCAAAATGCTTGTTGCTTCCTTTATTGCCAACTACTTATATTTTTTCCTGTTTGGCCTGATGTTCTACTTTTTGAAGACCTGGTTCAGAAACGGGAAGAAGCCAAACTTGCAGAAAATAAAAGACATGCGGCCGAGACTGCATTCTTAAGAGCGCAGATCAATCCACACTTCCTGCTCAATACGCTTAACTTTTTTATGCCAGTGCCAGTTTAGGTAGAAGCCAGGAGCTTGCTGCCGGAATACTAAAGCTTTCAGACATCATGCGATTCGCCTTAACGGAAAGCAGCGACAAAATGGTTTTGCTGAAAGATGAGATGAGATTTATAGAGGCTTATATAGAACTCAACCAGATGCGTTTCGAAAATAAATTATCGATCCTGTACACAGCTCCCCAGACCATGAAGCGGGTAATATCAAAATTGTTCCCCTGGTTTTGATCACTTTAGTAGAAAATGCATTTAAACATGGCGAACTGCACGAGCAGGAAAACCCGCTAAAAATAACGCTGGAGCTGAATACGTCAGAAGGCTACCTGAGATTCTCCGTAAAAAACAAAAAAACGGCTGGCCCCAAAGAAAGAGGATATGGAATAGGCCTTGAAAACACGATCTCCCGTTTGCAGAACGAATATGGAAATAACTACCAGCTTTCATTCAATGACGCCGGAGATAGCTATGATGCTGAACTCATTATCCGGGATCTAAAAAGTTAAACCTCCTATTTTGCTGAGGGGATCTGAGCCCGTTAATCGCTGGTACTTAATAGGTACAGATTTAAGTTTCCACTAACCATCGATTGTTGTACCTTTACAGGCTTAAAATTTTTGTGAAACGTGCCTGATAAAATAGTTTTATTACCCGACAATATTGCTAACCAGATTGCTGCCGGTGAGGTTATTCAGCGCCCGGCAAGTGCGGTAAAGGAACTATTGGAAAATGCCGTAGATGCAGGCGCTACTGAAATCAAACTCATTATTACAGACGCTGGCAAAACCCTTTTACAGGTGGTAGATAATGGCAGCGGTATGAGCGAAACCGATGCACGCATGTGCTTTGAGCGTCACGCAACTTCCAAAATAAAAAGTATTGAAGACCTGTTCCATATTAAAACCATGGGATTTAGGGGCGAAGCACTAGCATCCATTGCAGCGGTGGCCCAGGTGGAGCTAAAGTCTAAGCGGGCAGAGGATGATGCAGGCACTTTGCTGGAAATTGAAAACAGCACGGTGATGCGCCAGGAACCCGTTGCCGTACCTAATGGCACCAGCATTGCCATGAAAAATCTCTTTTTCAACATTCCGGCGAGGCGCAATTTTTTAAAGAGCAATGCCGCAGAAATGCGTCATATAGTAGATGAATTTACGCGGGTTGCCATGTCTTTCCCGCATATTTTATTTACCCTTACCTCCAATGGCCAGCAGCTCTTTCATCTTGAAAAAGGTACATTGAAGCAAAGAGTGGTACAACTCTTAGGAAACCATTACAATGCCAAAATGGTTACGGTAAAAGATGATACAGACTACATGAATATTTATGGCTTTACCGGGAAACCGAAACGGCCAAAAAACACGGGGAGACCAGTACTTTTTGTCAATAACCGGTTTATTAAGAGTCCCTACCTCAACCATGCGGTAATGAATGCTTACCAGGAAATGATCCCTTCGGACAGTTTCCCCATGTATGTGCTTTTATCGAAATAGATCCAGAGCAGGTGGATGTGAATGTGCACCCTACCAAACAGGAGATCAAATTCGAGGATGAAAAGATCGTTTATGCCTTTGTTCAGGCAGCAGTTAAACATGCGCTGGCGCAATTCAGCATTACGCCTACGCTGGACTTCAACCTGGACGCGTCTATCCAAAACCTGTCCTCTGTCTCCAGGCCTTTTACGTCCGACCAGCAGGAAACAGCAGCCGCCTCTCCTTTATAAAGGATTTACGCAGCAGCACCAGGCACATTTTATCGATCGCCCCTCTTCGTCCGAATTAAAACACTGGAAGGAGTTTTACGAACCGGTGAAAAAGAAGAGGCATTGTTTGACTACGAAAAAACGCCACCTCAAATATTTTCATCTCCCAAAAGCAACAGCTACATCGTAGATGAACATACCGACCTGGCTCAGGTTTTAAATACTTATATCCTATACCCGACAGAAAACAGCTTTTTGCTGATCAACCAGCAGGCGGCCCATGAAAGAGTACTGTACCAGCAAATGTCTGGTGCAATAGAAGGCACACCTATTGCTACACAAAGCAGCATGTTCCCTCCCACCCTGGAAATGTCCCCTTCAGATGCAGTTATATTAAATGAGCTACTCCCTTATTTTAAAGTGCTGGGTTTTTTAATTGAGCCTCTCGGTAATCATACATTTGTGATACAAGGTACGCCTGCCGACCTGGATACGGGCAATGAAAAGCAGATCGTTGACTTTACGATTGAACAGTACAAACACTTTAATACCGAGATTAAGATATCCAATCGGGAAAGGCTGGTGCGTTCCCTGGCAAGGCAGCGGGCTATAAAAACCGGAACCCGGTTGACAGAAAGAGAAATGAGGCAGCTATTAACAGACTTGTTTGAATGCACCCCGTTTAACATAGCTCCGGATGGCAATCCCACCTACCTGGAATTTAAACAAGACCAGATCGAACGGATGTTTGGAAAGTGATTTGTAAATTTCTTCCGAATATTCTATTTTTATTAACCGGGAAATATCCAATGAAAAGTGTTGATTTCGTATGCTATTTGGTATAGAAAACGGGATTTAGCGTTGGTTTTGCTAATAATATTAAAATATAACTGCTAATAATGGTATCGATTTGGTAAAATCAATATATTAGCGGCGATAACATAAGAATTAATAATGCAGTACGAGATAAAGCAACACGATAAATTTAGCTACATAGAAGAGGGAGAAGGAGAACCGCTCGTGTTGTTGCATGGACTGTTTGGGGCGTTGAGCAACTTCAAACCGCTGATAGATCACTTTAAGCAATACAATAAAGTGATAGTGCCGATGCTGCCTTTGCTGGATATGGATATTTTACATACCAGTGTAAGCGGCCTGGCCAAATATGTACATCGTTTTATCGAAACCAGGGATTATAAGAATATTCACCTGTTGGGTAATTCCCTGGGTGGCCATGTAGGATTAGTATACCTGTTGAAAAATGAAAGTGACCGTGTAAAAACAGTTACCTTAACCGGAAGTTCGGGTCTTTTTGAAAGCGCCATGGGTGATAGTTATCCCAAACGTGGCGACAGGGAGTATATCAGGAAAAAAACAGCCTATACTTTTTATGATCCGGCCATGGCAACCGAAGAGTTGGTAGAAGAGGTGTTTTCGATTACCAATAACCGCTTAAAGGTTATTAAAATCATCGCCCTGGCAAAAAGCGCCATCCGGAATAACCTGGAAAAAGAATTGCAGCAAATTAAAATTCCCGCATTGCTGATATGGGGGAAGAATGATAATATTACGCCACCGTTCGTAGCAGAAGAATTTCATAAGCTGTTACCCGATAGCGAACTGTACTTTATCGACAAGTGCGGTCACGCACCTATGATGGAAGTTCCTGAAGAATTCAACAGTATTTTATTCAATTTCTTAAAAAACATTCCTCCATTGCAACAGAAGCCTGAAAATGGGAGTCTTAGTATAAAAGAGGCAAAATGTTAGTTACCAATTTACCCTTTGAAAACCTTCCTCAGATTAAATTATCTGACAAGGTTTATTATGCGCTACGGCTCATGTACCAATACCAGGTGCAGGAACTGGCTGTTACCGAGGGTGAAGAGTTTATTGGTATTATAAAAGAAGAAACCCTGCTTAACGCAGATGAGAGCCAGTTAATAAAAGACATCCAGCATTTTCTGCTGAAAGTGTCAGTTAATGCCGGAGATCACCTCTTAAAAGCAGTTTCCTTGGCGGTTGCTTCTCATTTAAGTATTCTACCTGTAGTAGACAACACAGGCAAATTGACCGGAACTATAGAAACCAGTCATTTATTACAGGATATCGCAGAGTTTTTACAGATCAATGAACCGGGAGCCCTGGTGGTGCTTGAAGTAGACCCGCAGCAATATTCTTTTTCTGAAATTTGCCGGCTGGTTGAAAGTAATGACGCACAGATTACGCAGTTGAATACCTCAAGAGATGTTGAAACAGGAAAAATGCTCATTACCCTGAAAGTAAACAAACTGGAAATTTCAGATATTGTTGCCACTTTTCAACGGTATGAGTATGACGTTAAGCACTATTTTGGTGAAGAATTATATACCAATGAGCTTAAAAGCAACTATGAAAATCTGATGAGCTACCTCAATGTTTAGTACGCCACTCAAATACAATCCGAACCTTTTGTGATGTAAGAATGCCTTGGTTAAAAAAATATGCATTGTGGCTACTTATTTTACTGGGCAATAGCCCGGCTGCAATCGCACAAATGGACAGTGCTACCTTAATGGTAGACACTTTAAAAAAATCGCCCTCGCCTGTTGCTCCCAATGACTTCTGGCCCGACTCCATATCCATTCCCCGCAGGAGAGCTCCTTTATTATAAGGCATATTTATATTGAAGGCAATAAAATAACCCGCAGGGCTATTATGCTGAGGGAGTTACCTTTTAAAGAAGAAGATGTTGTACAAATTAAAGACATTCCTGACCTTTTTCCCGTGGAAAAACCCAGTTGCTCAACCTCTCTCTTTTTCAATTAAAGACTTTAGTATTGGAGTGGTTAACATAGATGGGCCTTACCTCGATGTTAAAATACAGGTAAAAGAACGATGGTATTTATTACCGCTGCCTCACCTGAAGCCGGTAGATCGCAACCTGAATGAGTGGCTGTTTAAAAGAGGCGCGAGTGTTTCCCGGGTTGACTATGGCGTGAAACTCATGTATGATAATGCCACTGGTAATAACGATAAATTAAGATTTTACTTCGTTACAGGGTATACCAAACAACTTCTTTTAAGCTATAACCGCCCTTATATTGATAAAAACCTGAAATGGGGACTTAATATGAGCCTGGCATTGGGCAAAACTCATGAAATCAATCATATCACGCTCGACAACCGGCAGGAGTTTCATAACGAACGCGATGATTATCCTAAAAATTTCTTCGAAGGGCTCGCAGAGTTTTCTTACCGTCCGGCCTTTTTCACGCGTCACTATTTTGGTATCGGATACAATACCTTGCGGGTATCAGATTCAGTAGTTTTGAAAAATCCCCAATTTTTAAATAATGGGGCTACAAGTGTTAAATATCCCAGGGTTTATTACAAATTGGTTTATCAAAACCTTGATTATATTCCCTATCCAACTCAGGGATATGCCTATGAAGTAATGTTGGCCAAGCAGGGATTTAATAGTAGAATGAATGTATGGCAACTAAGCGCCAAAGCTCAGGGGAGCTGGCATATCAACGATAAAATGTTTTATAGTATTTCTGCCCTGGGGAGTTTAAAGCTACCATTTAAGCAACCTTATCTTAATTCGCAACTCCTGGGTTATGGAGACCTTACCTTGCGTGGCTATGAGAACTATGTAATAGATGGCGTTGCAGGAGGCATTTTAAATGCAACGCTCTCCAAACAGCTCGCTAACTTCAGCCTTAATTTACCCATACTTAAGAAGTATACATCAACACTAATACCCCTTAAAATTTACGGTAAAGTTTATGGTAATACGGGTTATGTACGCAATACCCAACCCTGGGCCAATAGCCTGACCAATCGTATGCTTTATGGTGGAGGTTTCGGGTTAGACATCTTTACAGACTACGATTTTACTTTGAAGCTGGAGTTCTCCTTTAACCAGTTAGGAGAAAACGGTCTATATTTACACAAGAAGACATTATACTAAGCAACATGAAGGTAGCCGTATACAGCCGTGGCATTGATGCAGCATCTTATGCAGATGTAAAGACTTTTTTGAGGAGTTAAAAAACTACCGACTCAAATATGTGGTCTATGGCCCTCTTTTCGATAGTCTGAGGCCTCATTTAAACCTTTCTGATCACACCCCCACCTTCACCACGGCAGAAGAACTGGACAAAGACGTAGAGTTTATTATTGGCCTGGGAGGTGACGGTACGCTGCTGGATACCATTACGTTGATTAAAGACAAACCCATTTCCATAATGGGGATCAATTTTGGAAGGCTCGGTTTTTTGTCCAGTATCGGAAGAGAAAATCTTACCCTGGCTATTAAAGCGCTGGCGTTAAGAACTTATATTAGTGAGAAGCGTTCGCTGGTACATGTAGATGCAGACATGCCGCTATTTGGCGATATGCCTTTTGGTCTTAACGAATTTGCGATCCATAAAAGAGACACGGCTTCTATGCTGAAGATCCATACTTTTATCAATGGCGAACTTTTAAATACGTACTGGGCCGATGGCCTGATTGTGTCAACACCTACCGGGTCTACCGGTTACTCATTAAGCTGCGGCGGCCCTATCGTTTTCCCCGATTCGGAAAACTTTACCATTACCCCGGTGGCACCTCATCACCTCAATGTAAGGTCGCTGGTCGTAAACGATAACAGCATCATTTCATTTGAAATTGAAAGCCGGAGATGAGATCATTTGCGCCCTTGACTCTCGTAAAGAAATCATTTCCAAAAATGTGTCACTTGCAATTCGAAAAGAAAAATTTTCTATTAATCTGCTCAGACTAAGTGAAAATAATTTCCTGCATACCATTCAAACCAAGTTGATCTGGGGGTTGGACAGGCGGAATAATTAAGCCTTTTAATGCGTTGCAAACGCAAAATGCTATATACAATGCAGGTTTCATGTTATTAGAAATAAAAACACCGCATTGAGGCCGGTGTAGCAATATATCTTTTCCGTTAAAATGGACGGGGTGGTAACGGTGGACGAGGAGGTAAGGCCGGACGCGGTGGTCTCGGTGGATGATACTTCGCTATAGCATGATGCCTCCTGGCGGGCGCTTTACGATAACGGCTGCTCCTGGCATAATAATGTTTTGACTTTTTCGGATGCTTATGTTTTACGTATTTCTTTTTAACCACATGTCCCCGGTAATGATGTGCTTTATGGGGATGAGGAGGCCTTGGCGGTAGCCGCTGAGAAAAGGCTTCGCTATTGATCAACGTAAATAAAACCAGGGATAAGATTACAACGAATTTCTTCATAAAATGGATTTTTGATTCAACAATCTTCTAATTTCCAAATGTTGTGCCATGCGCATGGTTCATTTGTTAATTATTTGACCTTTTATGACTGATCCAGGTTGCATCAGACTCCTGATTTCACTTTTTATTAGGCTTGCGAAACCTAAACGCTCATAAAAAAACCCTGCAAATGCAAGGGTTTTCAAACTATCCTTATTATTCTTCAGCTTCTTTTTTCTTCTTTTTAAAAGGATTAGGAGGTTTTCTCGGTCCTTCTTCGCCGGCTTTGTCCTCCTTCACATTGGATCCCTTTTCGTCATCAGCATCTCCTGCTTTTTTCTTTTTAAAAGGGTTGGGGGAGGAGGAGGCTTTCGCGGTCCTTCGCTTTTTGCCTCCGGTTTATCGCCGTCATCTTCCTTTACCTTGGTTTTTGAACTGCTACCTCCCTCTTTGGCTTCTTTTTTTGCTACCTGCTTTTCATGTTCTTTCTTCCAGAAATCGGCCTGTGAACGACCAAACCGACGCATATCCTCTTTTCTTCTTTCATCACGTTCCTCGGAAGTTTCTTTTTCTCAGAAGAAGCTTTGGTGGACTTTTCCGATTTATCGTCGCTTTCAGTTTTCTTAGCGGATTTGGCGGTACTGCCTTGTGCATACGATTGCAGCCCTAACGTGAGAGCAGCTCCTATTAATAACAATATTTTTTTCATCCGTATATTTTTTATGGTTTTGATGGGGTGAAATCAACCTTAAAATTAAAAATTATATTGCTTTTTACCTGCACTATCCCAAGAATTAGGGATTCTCTCCCTCCTCAAAAATCTCCAGTTGTGGCGAAGTGATCTTAAAACTTTTACGATGATGAATGGTTAGTCCGTGGCTGTCTATTGCCAACCGGTGTGCCAGAGTGCCATACCCTTTGTTAGAGAACCAATTGTAATGGGGAAAGCTTTCATGCAAATTGCGCATATACTGGTCCCGGTAGGTTTTAGCCAGGATGCTGGCCGCAGCAATATGGGCATACTTACCATCTCCTTTAATAATACATTGGTGTGGCAGCGTTTTATACGGTATAAAATAGTTGCCATCTACCGATACAAACTGGGGCGTAACGGAAAGATTATCCAGTGCCAGGTGCATAGCCTTTTGAGATGCTTTTAAAATATTAATGGTATCTATCTCCTCCACATCTACCATCGCCACGCTAAAAGCCAGGGCCTGCTGTTCAATATAAACTTTTAATATCTCCCGGTCTCCGGCCTTTACCTGCTTGCTATCATTGAGCAGTGGATGGTAAAAGGTGGATGGCAATATAACTGCTGCTGCAAAAACAGGACCTGCATAGCAGCCACGCCCGGCTTCATCACAACCGCATCCGCAAGCTCTGGCTTGAAACAGTTTTCCAATCTTACTAATTCTTCCATTATAAACCGTCTTTACTGGTCAGCAATTTAAAACAGGAAGGTTGTACTTCAATATGAATCTTTTTCTCGGTCTCAACAGGCTCACCGTCAATATGCATGGGAGCTTCTCCATAATTGCTAATGCGTATTTCACTTGTTTGAAAATAGATAACGCTTTTGTTTTCGTTAATGTTTTCCTTTTTCTGAAGGCCATTTAAGCCTCCCACCTGCATAAAGGTATTATATAATAAAGTGAGTTTAGATTGATCGGTAACAATCACTACATCCACTTTCCCATCGTTGAGGCTGGCTTTAGGGGCTATCGTAAAATTATTGCCAAACTGGTTGCTATTGGCAATGCTGATAAAATAAGCCTCGGTAGTAAATATTTTGTTATTCAGTTTTATTTTAAATGAATAAGGTAATGCCGTAAAAAAATTACTGAAAACTTTTTTTACATAGGTAGCCAACCCGCGCTGGTTGGCTTTTGCGAAATCGTGCGCCACCTGGCCGTCAAACCCGATACCGCAAAGCATACAGGCAAACCGTTTATTAATCCGGAAGCCATCAACCTGCTGAGAATGATTGTTAAAAATTATCGCAAGCGCTTTCTTTATTGTTTTGGGAATACCTGCACCGAAGGCGAGGCCATTTCCCGAACCGCAGGGCACAATTCCAAACTGAACGGGCATTGCCATCAGGCTGTCCACCACCTGGCTTACCGTACCATCTCCGCCTACAATAACAATATCGGTTATTTTCTCTGTAAGGATTGTTTCTTCCAGGAAAGAATAATCACCATTAGCTACCGAAGGAAAAAACCGGAAAGGGATACCAGACTTCAGAGTTTCTGCTGCAATAGTATTCTGAACGCTATCTTTTGAGCTGGTGCCCGAAACAGGATTAACAAGGTAGATAATTTTGCGCCGCATATGCAAATGTATTTGTAATAAACATACACTAAAACGCCTGCATATTTTTCAACAAAAACTTAAGGATATAATAATGCCTTTAATAATAGGGCATTAGTGTCTATCTTTATACTCTGACAAAAATCGGGAGCTGAAAATGAATTTTATACTAAAAGTGTTGATCACTGGTCTTATTGCTTACCTGCTACAAAATATTTTAAGCGGCGTTAGAATTGTTGATATGAAAACTGCAGCGCTGTTTGCATTGGTGCTGGCATTATTAAATGCGGTAGTGAAGCCTATACTGGTGATCTTAACCATACCGGTTACGGTATTTACATTAGGCCTTTTTTACTGGTGATCAACGCCTTTATGGTATTGCTGGCGGCAAACTTTTTTAAAGGTGTTTATGTAGATGGGTTTTGGTGGGCTTTGGCATTCAGCATTTTATTATCACTCGGCTCTTCGATACTGTATTCATTGGTAGGCGGCAAAAAAGAATAGCAATTGCGTTGTATCAATAAAAGGGATTTTTTTGGATTTTTTGCAAAAAGCTTCTAATTTAGATCCCTAATCAAAACATTAATCAAAAGTCCTGATGTTTCTACATCAGGGCTTTTTTGATCCCTGGGGCACAGTTTTTACAAACGCCTTTTGCAACTACCTCTAATTCAGCTGATTGGTATCCTTCCGGCAAATCAACTGTCGGTGTTACTACACTATCCAGGCAAAAAGTATTATTACAAACATTGCATACAAAATGCACATGATGGTCGTGGTGGTGTCCTTCGCCGCAATCATCTTTACATAGTGCATATTTTATAGAATTATCAGAAGTGGGAATGGTATGGATCAATCCTTTTTCTACAAAAGCCTGTAAAGTTCTGTAAATAGTTACCCGGTCAAAATGCTCCCCGGCATTTTTTCTATATCAGCATGCGCCAATGCGCCACCGCTATTCAGAAAAAGCTGCAATATCTTTTGCCGGCCGGCTGTTACACTTAGCTTGTTAACCTTCAGTATATTTTCTATGGACCTCATTCCCATTATCAATTTTTGAGTTCTTTTTCAATATCCCTGATCAAACCGTTTATTTCTCTTTTTTCAAACCGTCATAAATAGCTAAAACATCTCCTTTCCTATTCACCAATGCCCAAAACTGGCTATGTAAAAAATCGTCTTCAACGTTGGTGAGGTTATTAGCCGGGTCATCGATAGAGTAACTAAGTCTGGCCATATTATATAAGCTATCTTTTCTGCCGGTAAGAAATATCCACTTCTCTGTATTTACCTTCATCGAGTCGGCATACATTTTTAACCGCGCTGCTGAATCTGTTTTGGGGTCGCAGGTATAGGATAAAATACGAAAATCAGGCTCATTTTTAAACTTTTCATACACCTGCTTCATATTGTCATTCATCATCGGGCAAATGCCGGGGCAGGTGGTGAAAAAGAATTCAGCCACATATACCTTACCATCCACATCCGTATTCGTTACCGCCTGGCCATCCTGGTTGGTGAACCGGAATTGGGCCACTTTGCTGATGGGCTCCAGCTTCCTGTCGTTATAACCCGGTATAAACCAGGAAACAATACCATAAAAAACTATGGATAAGGCAACAAAGAAAACGAGATAATAGATGGTCTTTTTACGCACGGGAACTCTTTTTAGAGAAACAAAATTACTTCATAGTTGTTGAAGCGCAGCAAACAAAATGTAGACAGCAGCGCTGTAACAAATGAAAGTAAGTTGCCGGAGTGGGGAAACCGCACTGTAATACGCATTATTAAGATTCTCAGCGTCTATTAATAAATTGACAAATTTGTGGCGAAGTCATTATTTTTGGAGCTTAATACTTTTAAAAAAGTAACATGGAAAAAGAAGCGTTGAAACAACAGGTGAAAGAGCAAATTGTGAAATTTTTGAATCTCAACACCGTGAACCCAACTGATATTAAAGACGATGAGCCATTGTTTGGTGAGGGATTGGGATTAGACTCGATTGACTCAATTGAATTGATTGTTATGCTTTCCCGCGAGTACGGTATTAACATACAGGACCCGAAAGAAGGTAGAAAAATATTGACCAATGTAAATACGATGGTAGATTACATTGAGCAGCATCGTACTAAATAAAAAAATCCCCTCGTGAGCCGTATAGTAGTTACCGGCATTGGTATAATTACTGCCATTGGCGAAACAGCTGATGAAAATCGTGATTCTCTCATTCATGCAAAAACCGGTATAGGAAAAGCCCGGTTTTTTAATAGCAGGTACACCGGGCAATTACCATTTGGAGAAATCAACCAGTCAACTGAATTGCTGGCAGAAAAGTTGGGTATTGAAAATAATATAGCTACCCGAACCGATCTGTTGGCCCTGCATGCTGCGAAGCAGGCTATTATTGACGCAAATTTGTCAAAGGAAGACCTCTCTGGTAACGACACCGCCCTTATTGGCGGCAGTACCGTTGGCGGCATGTGCCTTACTGATGAAATGTATGCAGATGCCAATGCCGCGGGCATCAGCAACTCTCCTTATCTTACCTCCTATTCCAATAGCGCCAATACCAGTTTTTTACAGCGTTATTTTAATGTGGGAGGTCTTGTCAATACCTTTAACACGGCCTGCTCGTCATCGGCCAACGCCATTATGTACGGGGCACGGTTGTTGAAAAACGGGTTAGCTAAAAAGGTAATTGCAGGAGGCGTAGACAGTCTTTCCAAATATACCGTGAATGGCTTCAATGCTTTAATGATCTTAGCCGACGAACCTTGCAGGCCCTTCGATTCCGAAAGAAAAGGCCTGAACCTGGGAGAAGGTGCCGCTTTCCTGGTTTTGGAAAGGGAAGAAGATGCATCCGGCAAAAGGGTTTATGCAGAAGTAAGAGGTTACGGCAACAGTAATGATGCATTTCACCCATCTTCCACTTCTGTAGAAGGAGAAGGGCCTTATCTGAGCATGAAAAGAGCACTGGAAGTAGCAGGTTTATCTCCGGAAGAGATCAACTTTGTTAATGCACATGGCACAGCAACAGAAAATAACGACGAAACAGAGAGTGCTGCCATGCTTCGTTTATTTGGTACTCCGCCCGATTTCGCGAGCACCAAATCCTATACCGGGCATACGTTGGGTGCAGCAGGTGCAATTGAGGCAGTATACAGTATTATAAGCCTGCAACACCAGGAGGTATATCCTTCCCTGCATTTTACGCAGGCTATTACTGCTACAGGACTTAGTCCCATTACGACATATAAGCAGAAAAACCTTCAACATATTATGTCTAATTCGTTTGGCTTTGGAGGCAACTGTACTTCGCTTATTTTCTCGAAAATGTAAGCGTGAGTCTCAGGACCCAGACCCAGCCCGGGCAGTTTAAAGAAGACTAACCGCGGGTTTTCTGCCTGAATTATAAAAGGTTCCCGATTGGTCTTGTCAACCCGAAACCTGTTAACTCAAATTACCAGATCATGTATATCCATCAACACATTTGTATTTCGCCACAGCAAACCAACGGTGTTGTTGATTTAGAGGCAATACATCCTTCTTCAGCCGGCAAATTACTGGCCCTTGAACCAAAGCTCGGGGGCGTACCACCTGGCATGTTACGTAGAATGAGCAAGGCAGTGCGGATGGGCATTGGTGCAGGGTTGCCCTTAATAAAAGAAGTAAACGTTGATGGCATTATTATAGGAACGGCTAATGGCGGCATGGAGGACTGTATACAGTTTCTAAACCAGATCATTGATTATGAGGAAGGACTGCTGACGCCGGCTAACTTTGTACAAAGCACACCCAATGCTATTGCCGGGCAACTTAGCCTTATTACCAAGAACAGGGCTTATAATGCTACCCATGTTCATAACGGATTAGCATTTGAAAATGCATTGATCGATGCGAAGATGAGCCTGGCTGAAAAACCGGACACACAATACCTCGTTGGCGGTATAGATGAAATATCTTCCTACAATTATAATATAGATCAGCTGGCTGGTTGGTACGACAGCACAAAATCGAATGAAGACCTTTATACTTCTACTGCTCCAGGGACCATTGCCGGAGAAGGTGCAGCGATGTTCGTTATAAATAATAATGCTGCAGCTGCTTTGGGGCGTATAGATGCCATTGAAGCATTCCAAAGTATGGACCAGGAGCAGGTTGAAGCCCGGTTTAAGAATTTTCTTAGCACTTATAATACTGATATCAACCACACATTGTTCATTAGTGGTGAGAATGGAGACAGCCGGTTTCTACCAGGCTATACAAGCTGTGAGCTTGCTATCGGATCTTCTATCCCTGTTGTTCGGTTTAAACATTTAACAGGCGAATATCCCACGTCTTCGTCTTTTGCCTTGTGGCTGGCCTGCCAGGCGCTGGCGGAACAGAGTTTGCCCGCTCACTTTTATAAGAACGAACATAATCTTACGCAAATTGATCGGGTAATCCTTTACAATCAATACCAGGGACTGCAACACAGCTTTATATTGGTATCGAGGTAGAAAGGGCGTTTATATAAACGGTACCCTTACAATAATAGAAATGGCTATGCGTGATACTATTTTTGGCTGTTTGGCGGGCTCACCAGATCTGCCAGCGCCTTTTCTTCCAATATAATTCTTGAAGGACCAGCGGTTTTATGTTGCCACTTTACCAGGCGAATAAAACCGCTTTCTATTTCTATACCTGTTATATCACCATCTGAAAAGCAACAGCACCCTGTATTAAAATAGGTAGGTTTTATAGCAGCATAGTCTGCCTCCAAAGTATCAAACCTTTTTTGATAGGTTTTAACCTCTTCATTGATCTTTGCCACCAGCGCTTCATCTTTATGCACTTCGGCAAACCTCATTTGCCGGTGCAGCCGTTCTATATGTGTAAGTGATTCAAAAACCGGCTGATGCGTGTGGCCGGTAATGAGCATCATGTTTTTCTGCGTGGCGCTCCACTCATACATTATTTCATTATGTAGCGTCTTTTTATATATATTATTCGATGGTTCATTAGGGTTAATTCTCAGGTAAGCCTGTAAAGGCGCCCATATACGCGCAATAAAAAACTTGGTAAACGCATTGCCATCGCTATTGGCATCGCCCTGGTGGCCATGGGTGCATAGTATCTGCAAAGGGCTGGTTGTTGATTGCGCCCTTCAATATTACGCCCTCATAAATCTTTACCTCCTGATTATACATATTCTTCAACTCAAAAGAAGCCAGCGGATCGTTAGCCCAATACAGATCGTGATTACCAAAGATTTTGATAAATGCATTTCTCGAAAGAAACTTTCCTTCCAGCTCAAACGCTTTTTTATACGCCTTTTTTACCTGCCAGAAAAGATTTTCCCAAAGCTCCTCGCAGTCACCGAGATTAATCAGGCAAAAGTTATTTTGTTCATAATGCGCGAGCGCAGCCATGTAACTGGCCTCTGCTACAGTAAAGTCATCGGCACCGTTACGGTTTCCCTTATGTTGATCTGAAAAAATAATAAAACGTCCGTCAAAATCATCCAGAGAAATAACAGTTCCCTTGTTTCCTGGCTCATTGATGATATCCTCATACAATTTACTCAGGGCTTTATAAATTCTTTCTTTATCCGGGCGCGAAGAAAACTTATCGGAAAGCCATAGTATGGGTCTTCTTAATAAGTATTGAAAGAATCTGCGCATGGAAGCAAATGTAACAATAGGCCTTTATGTTTTTTACAGCGGAGCAGGTGTCATCAACCCATAGATATTCTATAAAAGAAAACAGGTAAAAAATTAAAACACGGGGCCATAGCGCAGCTTTTTCTCGTTGCGGGAGTAATTGTCAGGATAAATAATATCATGGGCGGTCTCATAACCCTCATTCGCTGCATCAATAAGGCGACGCTGTAATCTTTTATTACGCACTTTACACACCACCCCGGTTACAGTAGTTGCAGCAACACCTAATAACACTAATCCTATCAAGCTATATGTAGACTTCTTCATTCCAATAAAATTTTTCCTATATAAATATTTCAAAAATGGGCCGTAACGCAATCGTGTTATAGGCAGCGGGTATTGATTCATAGCAAATTACATACCGGCTTAGCATTATAACAAATTTACTTAAAAAGTTTTTCCGCCCTCGCTAAAATAACATGTTTTTAATGTTTTGTCCTTTGTATTTATTAAAATTAACAAGACCATAATAAGGCTCACCGGCGGCTTCCGCTTTGGCTAAAAAGCCAGTTCAGCAATCCGGGCTGAGCAAAAGTGGCATCCCAACTGTTGTGGTTGGCATCCGGAAATAATGTAAATTGAACATCCACCTTATTTGCCTTCATAGCCGCCACCATTTCTTCCGAATACCTGGGTAAAACCACATCGTCTTTACCACCATGAAATACCCACCATTTTGTTCCTTTAAGATTAGATGCTGTAGCGGTATTAGCACCACCACATATAGGAATGGCAGCTGCAAAAGTTAGGCAGGCGGTTTACGAGCTCAAAAGTACCCATGCCTCCCATACTTAGTCCCATAATATATACCTGCTGCTTTTTTATACCGTACCTGCCATCAAGATCTTTCATCAGCTCTAACAGCAACTGCATTGGGATTGTAGGCGTGCCACCGTTGTTAAATTCAAAGACCCTGTTGGCCCCGCTACCTGCTATTTTTACATTGCTCCAGTAGGATTGCTGGCTACATTGAGGAAATACTACTATCGCCGGGTACTTCTGCCTGTTTGCCTCATTTACAAATAAAGCGCCTCCATGAGTCAGCTGCTTTTCATTGTCGTTGCCTCTTTCTCCCGCACCATGCAAAAAAATTACCATCGGATACTTTTTCCCTTTTTGATATCCTTCAGGCAACAAAAGCCGGTAGGGCAAAGTATCGTTATTTTTGATGTACTGATGCTTTTCATAAGACCCGAAAGACTGAGCAAAAAGCTCCCGTGCCTGCAGGAGGGATAAACTCATTACTAATATCCATACGAACTTTGTCTTCATACGCTTTATATTTAAATCGTCGCCCTATTTAAGAGACGACTTTTATGTAATAACCTTCCGGCAAATTAATGCCTGATTTGTTATAAAAACGCTTTTATTTAGTGAATGTTATCGTCAATACAAGAATGCGTTTATCTTTATGCCCCTTTATTAATAAGCGGTTTGCTTAATAAATTCTTACTTCGTTAATAATATGCAGCTACAATTACCCAAAGTGATTTCCGGAACCAGTTTATTGGGAAATCTTTATAAAGAAATGGCACATGAGGATAAGCGGGAAATTGTAAATGCTTATATCCAGGCCTCTGCAGAAACGCCTCTTTTCGATAGTGCGGGCAAATATGGTGCAGGATTGGCGCTAGAATCTTTGGGAGCCTGCTTAAAAGACCTGGGAATACAAAAAAACCAGGTGCTGATCAGCAATAAACTGGCCTGGGTTAGGAAGCCACTTGTTACACCAGAACCTACTTTTGAAAAAGGCATCTGGCATAACCTGAAGCATGATGCAGAGCAGCAAATAAGCTACGATGGTATTTTAAGATGTTTTGAAGAGGGCAACGAATTGCTGGGAAATTATGCCGCTCAACTGGTATCTATTCACGATCCGGATGAGTACCTCGCCGCAGCAACAAGTGAGTACGATTATCAAAAAAGATATGATGATATACTGGAGGCCTACAGGGCTTTAACAGACCTGAAGAATAAAGGGGTTGTGGCAGGCGTTGGAATTGGGGCCAAAGACTGGCGATCAATTGAAAAAATAGCCAAAGATGTACAGCTGGACTGGGTGATGATTGCCAATAGCTATACGATCTATCATCATCCGAAAGAACTGGTTGATTTTGTTGCCGGCCTGCACCAAAAAATATCTCGGTGATCAATTCTGCCGTTTTTCATGGGGGTTTTTGATGGGTAGCGATTACTTCAATTATATACAGCTCGACCGCAATAACCCTGAACATCAGCATTATTACAACTGGCGCGATAAGTTCAATAGCCTATGTGCCGAATATAATATTACTCCGCCCGCTGCAGCTATTTATTTTGGCCTGCATGTTCCGGGGTGAAAAGTATTGCCTTAAACAGCAGTAATCCTAAAAGAGTACAGCAAAATATCGAAATGGCGAACGCCGAAATCCCGGCCGACTTCTGGCAAAGAATGAAGGAAGAACAACTTATAGACAATAATTACCCGCATTTATAGAAGATGAAAACATTAATATGTACTTTACCTGGTCAGTTTGAGTATGGAGATATCACGCAGCCGGAACTGAAGGCCGACCATGCATTGATCAGAATAAAAAGAATTGGCATCTGTGGTACCGACCTGCATGCTTATGAAGGCACGCAGCCGTTTTTAACTACCCGCGCGTTCTGGGGCATGAGCTTTCGGGCGAGCTGGTTGATTTTGATAATGCGCCTGGCTTTGAAAAGGGAGAGGCGGTTTCTATTATACCTTATTTTAGTTGTGGTGGCTGCATTGCCTGCCGTAAAGGCAAACCCAACTGCTGTACTGATATAAAAGTATTTGGCGTACATATTGACGGGGGATGAAGGAGTATATTTTGGTTCCGTCTCAGTATTTGCTACATGGCGAAGGCCTTAGCTTTGATGAACTGGCCCTGGTGGAGCCCCTGGCTATTGGTGCACATGGTGTAAGACGTGCGGACGTACAAGCTGGTGATTATGTGCTGGTAATCGGCGCAGGACCTATTGGTTTGGGAACGATGGAATTTGCGCGCATAGCGGGCGCTAAAGTAATTGCCCTGGATGTAAACGAAGCGCGGCTGGAGTTCTGCCGCCAACACCTGAATGTACATGCTACTGTAAATGCGATGGATAGCAACGTGGCAGACCAGCTGAAAGAAATTACGGAAGGCGATATGCCTACTGCTGTAATAGACGCCACCGGTAACCTGAGGGCTATTAATAATGCTATTAATTACCTGGCGCATGGCGGAAATTATGTGCTGATCGGGTTACAAAAAGAACCGTTCTCCTTTAGTCATCCTGAATTCCATAAAAGAGAAACAACATTGATGAGCAGCCGTAATGCTACGCGTGAGGATTTTGAACATGTGATCAAAAGTATGAAGGCGGGCCTGGTGAATCCTAAAACCTATATAACACATACGGTTACTTTCGATGCTGTTAAAGATAACTTTGAATCATGGCTGGATCCTAAAACAGGGGTTATTAAAGCCATGGTACATTTGTAAAAGTTGGACATGATTATCCTGCAACCTGGGGCTTAACCACAGGAGTAGTTGGGGAAGATTACAATAAAATAACATAGCTTTGGAATATGGGTATGATGGCGAGAAAAAATCTGCAAAGAAGGAGTTGATTCTTACTACCGCGGCAGCAATGTTCCGGGAAAGAGGGTTTGCTGCCAGCTCCATGCGTGATTTAGCGGAGAAGATCGGCATAGAGGCAGCCAGCTTGTACAATCACATTCAATCCAAAGCACAGATACTGGAGGAGATTGTTGATGGCGTATCTGAAGAATGCAAAGTACATCTTGACAATCTGGAAAAGTCAAACAGCACTTCGCTTGAAAAGATCGAGTCGTTGATCCGCTTTCATACTAAAATGATGATGAATCGTTTTGAAGAGTATTCTGTTATGGTAAGCCAGTGGATGCACCTCGATGGTGATAAACTGGTACATTTTGCCACCCACCGCCGCGATTATGTAAAAAGAATGGAAGCCATTGTGGAAGCGGGCATTCAAAAAGGAGAGCTAAAGTCTTTAATGCCCTGTAGTGGTGTTAAACATCCTTTCTTCCGTTCGTGGATTAGAATTCTGGCAAAGAAGCGCTAAAACACATACGGCACAGGAAATGGAAGATAATATGGTGATCCACTTGATTGGTGGGATTAAGAAATAGTTTATTCTTCTATCCGGCATTTATAAATTTGCCGTTCATCTTTAAATAAACAGCATCCCCGCTTTTGATAACCGCATTGCAGGTTACTGCTTCATCTTCCGTTTTATAATCAATAGTAATAACTAACACATTGGTTTGGGTGGGATCGATCATCTGAAGAAATTTACAGTTGGCCGCCTCCGAAAGAAAAAGTTTTCGCTCTGTTGCTTTTTCCAGCAATTCTTTTACCATTTGTAGCTGGCATACACCGGGTAATATCGGCTGGCCAGGAAAATGTCCCTCGAAAATTTTGTGGTTTGCATTGAGGGTTATGGATGCCACGGCTTTTTGTGCTTCGCTATCAAAAGTATCGAGCTTGTAAAGATTTTCAATCAACATAAGGTTGCAAATTTAGTAGTTTATCCAGTGGTGCGATCTCATAGCCCTGCTCCCGGGCACAACTGATAAAGTCAGGTAATACTTTAACGGTTATGTCTATCGTATCATGAAATAAAAAAATAGCCCCGGGCTTCAAAGCATTCTTTAGCTTATTTAGTAACACCCCCTCGTCCTTTGCCACTGTGTCCATTGATCGCACATTCCATCCTATTGCCGTGTAGCCCATGCGCTCCACAGCTTTTTTAAGATTGGGATTGGTAACACCATAAGGCGGCCGGAACCATTTTACGTCAAGCTCCAACGCTGCCTTAAAAGGTTATGTGCCTGACTCAGGTCGGCCTCCATTTTTTTGGGAGAAAGCAGATCAAACCAAAAGCTATGGCTATAACTGTGCGACCCGATAATATGACCCTGCTGATGAATATCTCTTAACAGGTTTGTATTGTTTTCTGCATTTTTACCGATGCAAAAGAAGGTAGCCTTTACCTTACTGGTTTCTAATATGGATAAGATCTGTGGCGTATGGTTGCCTAAGGGTCCATCATCGAAGGTTAATGCAATTTTTTTTGATCTGTATTCCCTTTACAAATCGTCTTCATATAAAACTGCGACTGCACAAAGTAGCTTCCATAAAAAAGCAGTAGCGAGTAGGAAATAGCGAGTAGGGAGTACATTATAACTGGAACATTATATTGCAGCAGATCCGACACAACAAGTGCCGAAAGTAATACTCCAAAAACGACATTCGTATTTCTGAAAGTTAGCATGCCTTCAACAAATAAAGCGTAGGGTAGCTGAGCAGGTAATTGTTATATACTAAAAGTTGCTTTACCGGCTTATTGTTAAAAGAGCCTTTCTTTACCATATGGGTTGCCATCCATAACGCGAAGGCTGAAGCTGTAGGATATTCGCCACAATATTGTTTAAAAGTGGTTAACCTGTCCTTGTCAAAAAGTTGCTCTAACTGCTTGTAATGTTTACCTTCTGTAAGGTCCCCGTTATTCCCGGTGATCACCAGGTCAATGTCTGTCAGGGCAATACCCTTTTCTTTCAAAAAAGTATCGATAATCGTAACGGACGGCTCTTCAGATTTATAATGATTGGTAAATCCTGTCAGTTGAGCAAGCGCATTCTGTGACTCTTTACTTACCACAAAAAAAGCGGCCCCATCCCCTGCCATGGTTCCTTTGCTTTCATTTTGAACCAGCTGTAAGCTATCTCCGTTTGTCTTATACAAACCAAACCGTTTTAAAATAGCGTGGCTTTTTTCTGTAATCTCATCTGCAGCACCTACCAACACCTTTTGCGCATCACCTTCTTCCAATAAAGAAATAGCATCAGTTAAGGCGGCCTCGAAAGAAGAGCCCCTGTGCACATAGGTATTATTATAATTATGACATTTCAGCATCAGCGCTATTTGCGCTGCAACAGTGTTATGAGTAGACTGTATAAAAGCGGTTGGAGAAAGCAGGGTTTCTTTAAATTCTACCAGCCTTGTTAAAAACTGGTCGGTATCGGCCAGGCAACCATAGGCGGTGCCGGTTACTATGGCATCAGGCGACTGCAGATTTGCGTGAGACAGGGCTTCAGAAGCTGCGGCAACGCCCATCTTAATAATGCGGCTCATGCGGCGAATTAATTTCGCATCCACATATTTTGTATAATCCGGCTCAACGCAACGCAGCTGATCTCCCGAATAATTTAAAGGAGCGTCAAGCATCTGATCAAAAGAGACCTGGGGCGACACAGCGTCAGCCGAATGTATATAAACAGGGCTGTCCGTTATTTGCTGTATGGTGGTACTATTGGCCATGAAATATTGATATCTGCGAATGTATATCAAAAAATGGTATCAACTCACCCATCTGGTCATTAGCAGTATATCCCCGGGGCTGCTCAAGGCCAATAATCTTACCCGGTTTTACTGCTTTTAAAAACAAGAAGAATCTACTGCCTGTATTTAACGATCCTATATAAGTTTTGTATGCTTCGTATTATGTTATGAATGAAAAATTTCATGTACTTTGAGGGACATACCAAATAAAACGACTTCTCAAATGAAAACAAGAAAAATCACACTGTCGGAGCAGGAAATACCTGAACAATGGTACAATATTGTTGCCGATATGCCCAACAAGCCATTGCCTCCATTACATCCCGGCACCAAAGAACCCATCGGGCCGGAGGCTTTAGCGCCCCTTTTTCCACAAGAGCTTATTAAACAGGAAGTGTCTACTGAAAAATGGATCACCATTCCTGACGAGGTTCGAAATATTTACAGCCTGTGGCGGCCTACGCCAATGTACCGGGCATACGAGTTAGAGAAAGCGCTGGACACACCTGCAAAGATATACTATAAGTATGAAGGGGTAAGTCCGGCCGGTTCTCACAAACCTAATACAGCAATTCCACAGGCGTATTATAATATGAAAGAGGGTGTGAAGCGTATTACTACTGAAACGGGTGCAGGTCAGTGGGGAAGTGCCTTAAGCTTTGCCTGTAACCTTTTTAACATAGAATGCGAGGTATACATGGTAAAGCTCTCTTTTGAGCATAAGCCTTACCGTAAAATTATGATGAATACCTGGGGTGCGAATGTGATCCCTTCTCCCAGTAATCTTACTGAAGCGGGGCGTAAGATATTGGCACAGGACCCCAATAGTCCGGGTTCCTTAGGTATTGCCATTTCTGAAGCAGTAGAAATGGCTGCTCAACGTGAAGACACCAAGTATGCATTGGGCAGTGTATTAAACCACGTATTATTACATCAAACTATTATCGGACTGGAAGCGCATAAACAACTCGAAAAAGCAGGTGACCTTCCGGATGTGGTAATTGCGCCTTTTGGCGGTGGTTCTAACTTTGCAGGTATATCATTTCCTTTCCTGAGATTAAATCTTGAAGAGGGCAAAAAGATCCGCTGCATTGCCAGCGAACCTACCTCCTGTCCAAAATTAACCAGGGGCGTATTTCGCTACGACTTTGGCGATACCGTAGGCATGACACCATTGCTGCCCATGTATACACTGGGCCACAATTTTGTGCCGGCACCTATACATGCGGGAGGACTTCGCTATCACGGAGCAGGTGCTATTGTTAGTCAATTATTGAAAGATGGACTTATAGAAGCCAGTGCCCACGACAACCTGGAAGTTTTTGAAGCCGGTATTAAATTCGCTAAAGCCGAAGGTATTATTCCGGCACCGGAGGCTACCCATGGTATTGCCACTGCTATAAAAGAAGCTGAGCGTTGCAAACGTGAAGGCAAAAGCGAAACGATCCTGTTTAACTTATGTGGTCATGGCAATTTCGATATGAAAGCCTACCAGGATTATTTCGAGGGCAAAATTGTAAGACATGAACTCACAGATGCAGATATACAAAACTCTTTAAAAGAGTTGGATACGCCTGTTATTGCCTGATTATGTAAATAGTACTTATTAAAAGGCCTTCTGAAATGCATCAGAAGGCCTTTCGGTTAATGGTTCATCGACATTGTTTGACAGGGTTCCCAAAGCATCAGCGTTCATCCCCCTTTCACTGTAATCTTATCAACTTTAATTCGGCCGTATGCCACATTTACAACGGCTTGTTTGTTTTTATATACAACATTGCCAAAACCAGTTGCGGTAGCAATAAAAGAAACAAAATCTCCAATTCGGGAATCGATAAAAAGCGTTTTCGTAACCGCATCATATTGCACACCGGTCAATCCTTGCAACAGTCCATAGCTAGATAGCGCCCTGGCATACCAATGGCCGCATTCATATTCGTTAAAGGGATTACGAACAGACCCGTCGTAGCGTGCTCTGCAGGCTTTTACAATGTCTACGCCTTTCTGTACTTCTCCCATCCTCATTAAATGTGATGCAGCCTGGTATTCAATTCCTGTCCACACTTCGTTACTATAAACAAAAGGTAATGCAAGCCTTCCTCCTTTGGGCCATGTACACAGCAATAAGCCCCCATCGCTGCCGAGGGCAAACGTAGGGCGCTGCGGATTACTATGGTCAGTAAGCTTTTCTTTGAGGTTATATTTATGAACAGAGCGCAGATGACTGGTTATTTTTGATGCATCTACCACGTCTTCCAGTCCGCACATCACAGCCAACCAGGAGCCCAGTACGCCGTCCGATAAACACCCTTTTCCATACTGGTATTTAGGACCTTCTTTTTTAGTAGCGCTATGGCTTCCTGGGAATATTCTCCCCAAAAGATTGAGCTGTGGCTGGATTAGCAGCTTTTAAGTGCTCGTATTGGATATCCTGTATAAAGTATTCCCCATTAAACAGTTTTGTTTCGAGGTAACTTTTCCCTGCCTTTAATAAGTTTTCATAAGAATCTACCTCTTCTTTCAGGTATTTGCCAATGGTTATTATCGCATTTAATGCCCCCAGGTAAAAAGTGGTGGCAAACCCCGTTGGTCCCCAAAACTCAATATCATAGGTATTGTGATGTGGTTCTTCAATAACGCCTCTCCGTTGGGGGTCCCATGTGTTGATACAATAGTCTAAGCTCTTTTTTACTTTAGGATAAAGATTGCGTATCCATTGATCGTCTCCCGAAATTCTCCAGTCCCGGTATACTTTCATAATACCACCCAACTGTCCGTCTACTGCCGAATGGAAATTATGGGTTGTTGGTGAGATGGGTAAATTGGCGCGGAATACCTGGTGCCCTTCGGCGTTCTGATTTTCATTAAACTCGGTTTCACGCAACGACCGTTCCAAGGCCGGGAACAAGTGCGGAACCGCCTGTGCATAGTTCCATACATGGGTGCATGACCCGTGGCAGCTACCCCAGTTATCGCCGCATCCCTCCCAGGTCCAGAACCGGCCATCATATTGCCGGAGTACCGTTGGCGATTTCAGAATCGTCAGGTTGGCAGCCACGGCATCTGTTACTTCTGCCGGCAGGGTGCTATTGTAAAAAGCTTTTGTAAATAATTGCGTCTTTTTATATAGTTCGGCATAACTCGATCTCCAGAAATCGGCCACCTCATTAATATTGGAAAACCTGCTGCTATACCAGGGTTTATGATACTGTAAAAGTGGGTCCTGTTCGACCTTCTTTTTAAATTCTGCATCCACCTCTCCAAATTGAAGTTTGGTTTGGGGTACATACCAGCACATGTATAACTTAATGACTTTCTTTTGGCCGGGATTTAAACTAAACGGTACGAACAGGGACGCGCCGGGTGCATCTTTCTCTACCGCCGGTTTCCCTCAACGGCTCCGGTTTCCAGTTTATTCCATATCATGGTAAGCCCGTCAAACCAGCCGCCCCTGAACCAGCAATGATCTACAGTAGTATCCTCGGTATCAGTAAATATGGCAAATTCACCCTGTCTTTCAGGGAACTTTTCAGAACCTGCTGATGAGAGAATAAACCCGTTCTTAACAGGCTTTATAGAATTTACCACTTCTCCCTGGCTCATAAAGTTTCTGCTATTATAGGAGAACGTACCTTCGACGGCTTTCTTACTTATATTTTCAAAACTGTATTCAAGTCCGGCTATTGGCATACCCGATTGATCCTCGTCACCGGGAATAAAAGGGCTCCAGGCTTTTATAACAGCCTTTACCGGTAGGTTATCATCGTTCAATGAAATGGAGGCAAAGGGAAACTGCACTTCAAACGACACATTCTTAAACCTTGGTAAGCCCCAGGTGGCGCCGCCCGTACCTCCTAAGCCAGCGTCTCTTTGTCCAAATTTTTTCCATAACGGAACGGGGCCTTCTAAAACTCTGGTACCGTTAGCTATATTTTTATACTCAATGCAGCAAACATGGCAGGCTCAAAAAACATTTCGGGGTTATTTCTCACAGACATATGCGATATAGCGCCTGTTCCTTCTATACAGAACATGCCCGCACCTGTTCCTCCTAATGGGAATGCTACTTTATTCAGTTGATCTCCCCGGTGTATCCTTCCGGTTTTCCCGATGGGAATATCCCGATGCTTTTCAGTGGATGTGGGTTGATGATCTTGCTGTGATTGCAATCCCGGGGTTACAAATGCCGCAATACTACCGGCACCCATTTTCTTTAAAAAGGATCTCCTGTTTGCCACGTTATTGATTTTTAGCGTTGATGATTATTCAGATCAATATGTAATGCGTCTTTTGAGGCAGATCAATTACTGAATATGTAAGCCCCATATCTGTCGAACAGCCTGTTATATGCCTCGGCCGCCGCACCATTTCCCCAGTCATAGATCGTGAACTCTCCAATGCCCAGCCCCGAATCGTTGGTTTCACCCCCATGCCCATAATTTTCCATCATAAATCCAAAGTCTATTGAACCGAAGAAAGGCCATTTGGCTTGCCACTGCTTCATGGTTTGAGGATTGAGTGGCGTATACATCATAGTAAAGGAGGCCCGCAAAGCCGACAGTCCTCTTTGAATATACTCCGTGCTTTTCAACACCTTTCCATAATCAATAATCAATCCTGCAAATAAGCACTGGCGCGAATCATTCCATTCGCCATCGGCATTCATTACTCCAAAGCCACCTAATGTACGGATGGCCATATAGGGAGGTTGCCAGGTAGCCTGGAACATTAGCAGTTCATCCAGCGTACGCTGCCCTTTTTGCAGATACCGTTTATTGCCGGTTGTTTTATACATCTCCAAAAGAGCTTCAGCTGTCCAGTAAATGCAAAAATTATTTTGCTTAAACATATTGTTACGTGGTATTTTCTCACCCACCCAATCCTGGCTACCTACTCTGCTGCACGACCAATAGGTTTCAAAATCTTCCCACTGCCCCACAGGAATAATCTTTTTAACCACCGCATCCAGGGCTTTGGTAGCACTTACCAGGTACTCCTTTTTGCTAGTATGTTTAAACATCTTTAGCAGAAAGGTTATAGAAAGGCTGGTTTCGGCGATTGATCCAGGTAGCCCATTGGCTGGCAGGCGTCGAGACTCAGCCATGCAGGGAAGAAACCGTCTTTATCCTGTAAACCTAACAGCGCATCTGCGTACTCCCGGGCATATTGTATCAGCCGCTCATCTTTTTCCAGCTCATCGTACCAAACCATCATCCAGTAAGCGGTATAACTCATGTCTGCAATATGGTAGGGCGATTGCCTGGCATCCCAGGTAAACGGGTTACGGTTGGAGTTTCCAAAATACTTCGTATCCCATCCTTTAGACCGGCGATACTTTTTCCCGTTTATGGTTACTTCTTCCATTTCGGTTGCAATCACGCTTTTAAAAAGTCCTTTATGCTGCGGAAATGAAAGTGCCAGCTCTTTTGTTTTTAATGCTAGACTTTTTAATGTGTCATTATTCTTACGCTTCGCATAACGGTATAAACCCTGTGCTGATCTTAAGGAGTTGAACCATGCCTGGTTCCATACAGAGCGAAACTCCCGCTCGTCAACCGGGGCCTGATAATTGGGGCTTTGGGTAACGTTTACAATAAATACAGGTGCTCCAACATGTTTTCCGTTTAGCTCAAACTCCTGCCAAACGGAAGGCTTCCAGCTATTGAAAGCCCAGTTATAGGTTTGTTTTACATAAGGCTCCAGGTCCGTTTGATGTAATGGTTCGCCAGCCTGGTATAGTGGCGAGCCCCATTTGCTCCACATCAGCTGCAGCGGCCGTCTCCAGGGATTTTCGATGTCTTCTGTTTTATCCGAAACCATCAAATAAAAACCCATGCGCAATTCGCCTTTAGGAAATACAGCACCTTTATCACGTACATACAGCACATGTTCTTCTACCCTGCTTTTCGACAGGCCTAGTTCCAGGTAATTTTGCGGGGCATTCATATCCATATACCAGGGAACCGGATTTGCTTTTTTAACAGGTCCAGATCCGGAACAATCACCAGCAGCCTGTTAGTATTAGATGCCAGCATAGCGGGTGCTCTGAAAACATGCTGTGCTATAATGCTGTTATTATTGGGTGTAAGATGTGGCGCCCAATGGAACCCGGGAATAAATGCAGGGCTGATCCTTATGGATACACTGTCTTGTGCTACCGGTTTAACCAGGTGCCATACAGCTGAAACATATACCAGGTTCTTGGATACGGTTTTGAATGACAGACTTGCCTTTGTTCCATTAATGGTATTGGCCTCGATATTCTTCACAAAGGCCTGCAGCTCCTTCGGCACAGGATTTACAGCGCCAGCCTCCATTTTTTGTACAAAGAGCAATACGATCGACATGAAAAAAGCCGGTTCTTCATCAGTACGATTTTTAGATTACCAGTTTCTTGAAATATAGAAAAATAACAAAGCTTAAACGATTAAGCAAGATTTTCTCGTTTTCTTTTAATGCTATACATAGACTTCCAGAAAAAGCGGCCTAATTGTTTATAATAAACCTGTAGCGCCGCTTTTATTATATCATCAAGAAGCCTCCCGGATCTTCCGGGAGTTAAGCTATTATTTTATGCCCCTTTACGGCATAGTGTAAAATAAAAATAAACAGGGGAATAGGTACCAGGAAGCCTTTAGCCATTCCATAGGTATCTGCAACCCACCCCATTAACGGAGGAAAAATAGCACCTCCTACCACAGCCATTACCAAAAACGAAGAACCTTGTTTCGTTTTACTGCCAAGGCCTTTGATGGCCATTGCAAAAATGGTGGGAAACATGATCGACATAAAAAGAAAATCCCATATAACGCGATCAACGAAGTCCAGCCTACTTTAGCTGCTACCACCGGCAATAAAACACAAACCGCTATCGTATACACCGCCAACAGCCTGGCTGGTTTATAATATTTCATCATGGCGCTACCGGTAATTCGACCCAACATAAATAATAAAAACCCAATAGACAGAAAATACGGACCATATTTCACATCAAACCTCGGATGCATGTCATGATCACTAACAAAGTTGATCAGGTAACTGAAAATACCGGTCTGGGCTGCTACATAACAAGCCTGGGCAATAACTCCCAGTACAAAATGCCGGTTTTCTGCCAATGGTTTTATGGACACGTATCTTGGATCAGCAGGATCAGTAACTTCCACATCACCAACCTGATTAGAAGAAACACCATGGCCGCCATGCGCTGCATTTTCATCTGCCTCTGTAATCTCTGGTAGCGATAAGCGCATAAAAACAAAGGCCACGGCTAATACGGTCAAACCAATAATAGCAAATGGTAATACAATAGAGATCATCTTCTCACCCTCTACATGGCTCTGATTGCCGTACACATACAATGCAATCAGTGGCCCCACTACCCAGGCTAAGCCGTTGAAGGATTGCGAAAAGTTGATGCGTCTTTCAGCTGTTTCAGGGGGCCCAGTTTTGTTGTGTAAGGATTGGCAGCTGTTTCAAGCGTTGTAAGGCCGGCACCTATTACCAACAAGCATAACAGAAAAAGTACAAAGGATTGCAAAGGCGCTGTTGCGGCCGCCAATAAGGCCCCGGTAGCAAATAGAATCAGTCCGAATATAACACCTTTTTTGTAGCCGTATTTTTTCATGAACAGGCCGGCAGGTATTGCCATTAAAAAGTAGGCGCCGTATAAAGAAACCTGTATAAAGGATGACTGCCATTTTTTTAAATGCAGCATATCCTGAAAATTTTTGTCTAATGTGTCCAGCATTCCATGGGCTACACCCCAAAGAAAAAATAATGCGCTGATGGCTGCAAAGGGAGCAGCATAGTTAACACCATCTTTAACAAAAAGTGATTTTTTATTACTCATATTGAATTAGTAAAATTGTATGAACATTTTATTGGCTGACAAGATAAAAATATACGCTATTGTTGTAGGCGCTGAATAGAACAAAAACTATATGCTGCGTAAAGATGGCTTCGTTTTTTCATGACAAGAATCTATTTTAAATTTTTAGGCCTTTCAAAGATAGGCGCATTGGCAATATGTTACGCCATTTACAGAACAGTTTGTAAGACCATTGTCTGATCTTTTACCTATAAACAGCGCAAACCTTTGTATAAAAAGGCTGAAAGGCGGCTTTTGCCACCTCACAGCCTTTAACCTGATATTGCTTATTGAAATGTTGCATTTAACAAGTTGCTCGTTTTTACTTTAACCCCCTGCCCCGGTTTACAATGAAACAGGAACACTAATCCTCTTCCTGGTATTACTTATACAAGGGACCGTAAACCTGACAAGCCCTGTAATCGGATCCTTCAGCATCCATACCAAAAGCTCCCCAGGCCGAGGGACGGAATATAGCATCTGGGTTTACATTGTGCATGGCCACCGGTATACGCAACATAGACGCCAGTGTAATTAACTGATCTCCTATATGCCCGTAGCTGATGGCACCATGGTTGGCTCCCCAATTCGCCATTACCGAATACACATCTTTAAATGGTCCTTGCCCCGTAAGATTGGGCACAAACCAGGTCGTTGGCCATATACGATCAGTACGCTCATTTAATGTATCATGTACTTCGCCAGGCAGATCAACCGTATATCCCTCCGCAATCTGCAGCACAGCACCCTGACCTTTAACCAGGTTAAGGCGGCACATGGTAACCGGCATTTCTCCCTTGGTTAAGAAGGTTGAAGAATAGCCGCCTCCACGCATATAATCCCTGTTGGATGGGCTCCAGGTAGTTGCCGCCAGGCAGGCGTCTGCTTCTTTCTGCTTAATCTCCCAGAAAGGTTTCATAGCTGGTTTCCCGTCTTTAGACTGTTGACCCGTTCCATCTAATGTGGCAGATCCGGAATTGATCAGGTGGATAAAGCCATCTGCAGCTTTTCCATCTGGCTTCCAGCCAGACACACGCTCGGTTGCCTCGGGGCTCCAGTAAGTACGTACATCAGCGAAGATCTGTGCGGTGTTGGTAAGCAGATAGTTAAAGAGCATTGATACCCCGTTGTAACAATCGTTTTCTGTTGCCACCATATACGGATTGCGAATACCATTCCAATCAAACGAAGAGTTAAGTATCGCTTCTGAAAAATCGCCATCAGGTAAAAAGTCTGTCCATTGGCGTTGCCCCTGGAAACCCGCTACGATCGCATTATGCCCCTGTCCCTCTTCTGCATAGCCCATTTCAGCCAGCTTCGGATTGCCTTCCATCAGGTCGCGAATGATCATCGTCATCTTGGTAACAAACTCCCAATCTTTATCCTTCTCTTTCCTCGATTTGATCTTTTCTTTCCGGTTATAATCCTTTCCTTCTTTGCAATTTTGTTTTACCCAGGCTATTGCTTTTTTATATTCTTCGGGGTCGAAAATATTCAGTTGTATCCTTCTGAGTATTTCAGAAGAATCGACGTACTCGTTACGCATACCCAGGTACTCCTGGAAGAACTGAGGATCTACAATTGAACCGGCAATGCCCATCGATACAGAGCCAATGGCCAGGTAAGATTGTCCTTTCATGATGGCCACCGCCATACCCGCACGGGCAAAATTCAGCAGCTTATCTCTTACGTCACCAGGAATTGTAGCGTCACCCATATCCTGCACATCCCTGCCATAAATACCAAAGCAAGGCAGGCCTTTTTGATTATGCGCTGCTAATGTAGCAGCCAGGTATACAGCACCCGGACGTTCCGTACCGTTGAAACCCCAGATGGCTTTAGGAACCAGCGGATTCATATCCATTGTTTCCGACCCATAACACCAGCAGGGTGTTACTGATAAAGAAACCCCGACATTGCTGGCAGCAAATTTTTCAGCACAAGCCGCCGCTTCTTTAACACCGCCGATCGTTGTATCAGCAATCACACATTGTACAGGCGAGCCGTCGGGATACTTCAATTCCCTGGAATATAAAGCGGCAACGGCCTTCGCCATATTCATGGTTGTCTCTTCCAACGACTCCCTGATACCGCCTAATCTACCATCAATAATCGGGCGAATGCCTATTTTGGGATAGTTGTTACTCCTCTTTTTCGTTTTTACTGCCATAACTATTTTTTAAATGCTTTTCAATTTCTTCCACCGATACACCTAATACCTTTTTTGCTATTTCACTTAGCGAAGACTTGTCCCCGGTGAAATGATATACGTTGTGATTATGCGTAAGCTTTTCTCCCGGCTTTAAAAATGCTGCGGGAGACACACTTTCGATTTCATAGAAAGGGCCCATTTGTGTTCCGTCTTCCAATGGCCCGTCGTTGTAGGCATTCATTGCATCACCGCTGAAAGGTGCCCTGTCGGTGCGCCACTCCTGGTTCAGGTATTTCCCTGTAGGATTGATATCGTATTTTACAATAGTGAGTATATTGTCAATTGCGTCATAACTTCCTGCAAAATCTTTTACTCTTACAGGTGGAATTCCCAGTTTTCCCCTGGATTTACCATCTGCTTTAAAATATAAAATACCGTTGCTATAGCTGATCCTGTCTTTGGCAATCTCCCCGAAATAGTCGGTGGTAGCCACTTTACCGCTGGCTGCATTATTATAAGGAATAACGATAGTACAGGCTTCGGAAGGAGTAAACATATCCAGGTTCCACATGCATGGAGCTCCTGTTTTCTCGTCCCATGCAGTTTGCCCTTTGTTGGTCAGGCTATTGCTGGTGCGGAAAGCTACCGATTTTGTTCCTTGTGGCAGTTCAATTCCCAGGTCGGCATTGATATCCCTTGGTGCAACCAGTGAAATGGCACGATTGGCCTGTATTTCAAGTTTTGTGCCTGCATAATTGGTAAGCGTCATATGCTTACTCATGGCAACTGTGGTTCCATTTTCAGACTCCAACGCCCAGCTCTCTGTATCAATAGCATCCGGAGTTTTCCAATTCGTGAATTCCATTTTGGCACCCGGTTTAAAGTATAGAGAAAATACGCCACCTTCCGGGCCCAACCATAAACGGTCTTCTCCCCGTACGCATTCATGTGCGCATCAACCGGCCCGTCAAATGCTTTATAATTTACCCATCCGAAGCTTTTCCCGTTCGCACCATCGGCAGAAGAAGTAAACACCTTAGCCTGGTATTTGGGTGAAATAATCACCTGGCTTTGCCCATCTTCGCTTTTAAGAACAATCAGGTTGCTATCTTTCTGCTGCAGAAAATTAACATCATACCCAAAGCTCCCCCTGGCTGGTTCCTTCATAGTAGTATTCGCTGTAATGCTGTCTGTTGAAGAATCTTTTGATTTTGATTCGCTGTTGCAGGACAGTATACTGGTTCCGGCCAACAGCAAGATGAAGACACGTTGTATCATTCTTTATTTTTTAAATTCATAGACTATAAGATAGCAAACCCTGAGCAGGCAATTGCTTCTTAGTTAACTTCCAGCACACCTGCATCCGGCAATTTAGGGAACTTCTGGTGAGGTTCGCTCTGGTACCAGTAAGCTACCGTAATAATGTCAGAATGCTGTGGCAGGTACCGGCCGCCAGACTTCCAACCCAGATCCTGTATCGTTACTTTTAAATCTTTATCAAAGCGGATGGGGTCCATAATATGCCAGCGATACATGCCAAAGCGCATTTGTGAACCATATAATCCGTCAGGCTTTAATACCTGGTGTAAACCGGCATAAGCGGTAGAGAACTCCTGGTATTGATGTGTGCGTTTGTTCTCAAAATTATACGATCCGCAGAAATAGTCTTCCGTGCCTGTGCCCACTATGGTGGCATTTTCTTTATCTCCGTCCATAAAGAATTTGATCTCGCCTTCACCCCACCAGCCGTTATTGGTTACACCTAAGCCCATGTAAGTGCCCACATAATGACCTTTACCTTTTATTCCATCCACAATGGTATGTAAGGAGCCTAAGTTAGGTTTACTTCTTCTGTATTGTGCATGCAGATAAGCCTCATCACTCCCCACTTCTGTAAGCGCATAATCTACCTGGTAGTAAAGACGCATGGGCTGGCTGTCGGTATTTTGCATAGTAATCTTAATATTTTTACGGAATGGCATTTTCCAATAGCTATTAAAAGCGCTGCCCGGGTTTACCGTTATTGCCAGAGAATTAAGCGGCGAAAACTCATTCCAGCCGATTCCAAAAAATGGACCAACCGGACTTTCTATAGAGGCTTCGGATTCTCCATCATAATACACCCTGAAAATAGAGAGGTTAAAATTACCGGTAGGCGTCATCCAGATATGCTGAACAGCACCGGGACCTGCAATATCAGCCATGGTAAAAGTTTCACCCGGCTCAATAATAATAAAAGGATTTACTTTCCACCCCTTACCCAGGTCTCTTGCTTCGCTGGCGGCATTGGCTATATTACGTTTGCCTTTATCTTTAACCGGGTCGGCCATTGCACCCTTACCCTTTTCTCCTGTAAAATTTTCAGGACTAATAGAACGGGTTTGAGCGTCGGACAGGCGGGACAAATTTCCCAGGCTCATATCCAGACCATTAAATTTTCCTTGTTGCGCACTAATAGTGCCTGCAGTCATTACAATCGCTAATAAAAATAAAATCTTCTTCATGTGGCTTGTTTTTGAAATGGATTTTTTGGCTTGCTTATACGTTTAAGCAAACGTACATGATTAATATGGATTCACCAATTTTTGTTACATTTTATTTGCTGCTTTGTCCTAAAACGATGGATGAAGGGACTATTACTTTGGCGGTTTTAGGTGCTGAAGTATTGATGTTTTTAATGAGCAACTGAACCGCCTTTTCGCTGATCTCATTGAGGTTTTGCTTAATGTAGGTAATGGTTGAGTAAAAGAACTCGAAGGTATCACTCTCATCGAAGCTGATAATTCTCAGGTCATCGGGAACTTTAATACCCCTGGAATGAATGACTTTTAATGCCTGTACCGAAATGCTATTGGTAGCAAACACAAGCGCATCTACCTCATCGCCGTCTTTCAGCATTTGGGCAATAGCATCTGCAACATGTTCTTTATAATCGAGGTAGGGCACTTTTTTCAACCATTCCGATCTAAACTTTATTCCTGCTTTTTTAGCGCATCCTTATAACCCTGTATACGATCCTGCATATGGGTTAGCGGTGTGTCGTAAGCAATCATACCAATTTTCCGGTACCCTTTTTCTGTAAGCAATTTTACAGCACTATACATCGCCTCATGATTATCGGTAACCACCACATTCGTTTCTACATCTTTAAACCCACGATCCATTAAAACAAATTTTACACCCTTTGCTTTTAGCTCTTCGATCTGCAACTGGGAGCCGCAACCGGTGTAATGATCAGGCCGTCTACCTGGCGGTTTAAAAAGGTATTGATCAGGTTTTGAGATTTGTCTAATTGTTCATCACTGCTTCCAAAAAGAACGGTATAGCCATTCTTCTGCGCTTCCAGTTCTATGCTTCGTGCCAGTGTTGCAAAAAAGGATTGAAATATCAGCAACGATCAATCCTATGGTATTGGTTCGTCCAAACTTTAATCCTCTTGCTATCAGGTTGGGTTGATAATTCATTTCAGCGGCCACTTTTCTCACTTTACCAGCAATCTCTTCTCCTACCCGGGCTTCCCGCTCCTTGCCATTAACACGTAAGAAACCAGTGCGGTTGAGACGCCCACCTTTTCTGCAATATCCTTTATTGAAACTCTTTTTTTATCATCGGGAACCAGTATCAATCATTAATTAGAACTTCACAATTTACGAATGTTGTAACGATTAGCGGAAAAAACCCCCATTAAAGAACAGGCCGTACTCTTGTGAGCCTTTAGTACACGGCGCAGGTGCTTCAAAAGTCGTTCAACAACACTTAATGCTTATTCGTTTAAGCAAATGAACGACATTTCATGTTCTCTGCCAAAAAATCCAAATATTACGCAAATCCCGAAAGCTCCGGGCAGATTATTTAATATAGAGGGGGTAGCCGGGTTTCTGTATTTTAAACCTTACTGAACACCAGCGAAGAGCAGTTGCCTCCAAAGCCAAAGGAGTTAGACATAACATGCCTTATCTCTTTGCTTTGCAATTCAACAGCAGGAGTAAATGGAAGTTCTTTCATAGGGGTTTCAAAGCGCAGGTTGGGAAACACGATACCCTTTTCAATGGCGATGGTTGCATACACTGCCTCTATCCCGCCGCTGGCGCCCAGCGTATGACCGGTAAAGATTTCGTAGAGCTCATATCGGGATATGCGCCCTCAAATAAGGTCCTGATTGCTGTTCCTTCGGCTATATCATTATTATTGGTACCGGTGCCGTGCAGGTTGATGTAATCAATATCGCCTGGACTTAAACCCGCTTTTTTAAGCGCGCCACTCATGGCCAGCAAATTGCCCTTTCCGTCAGGTGAAGATGCGGTTTGATGATGCGCGTCATTTGCATTAGCCCATCCTGTAATAGCTACCCTGGGTTGTTGGTCGAGAGTTTTTGCTACTGTGTCGGAAACCAATACTACATATCCTGCGCCCTCTCCCAGGTTGAGCCCCCTGCGGTTATCATCAAATGGCTGACAATATTCACTGTCGAGTATCATCAGCGTATTAAATCCGTTTAAGGTAAACCGGGTCAGGGCATCTGTGCCTCCTGCGATCACTACATCCAGCTTGTTTTGCCGTATCAGCCTGGCGCCCAGGAAAATGCTGTTGGCCGATGATGAACAGGCCGTGCTAATGGTGGTTACAAAATCTTTGATACCCAGGGCATCGGCGGTAATTTCTGTTACAGCACCACATTCGTGGTTGACCACTTCGCGTAAATGACCACTGTTGTTATCCCTTAGAAAATCGTCAAAGAAATCTTCGGTTTTATCCATACCGCCCACCGAATTGGCTGAAATAAAACCGGTACGCCAGTTAGCAATATCAATACCCGAACCAGCCAATGCCTCCCTGGCTGCGGCCGTGCTTAAAAGAGCTGTGCGGCTGGTGTGGGCTGGCAACCCGGTAAGAGCAGCCAGTTCATCATTGCTCAGCTTTACTTCTGCTACCGGTAAACTGTCTTTATGAATAGACTGTAAACGTTGCATTGCCCGCATCCCGGCTTTGCCGGAAGTAAGCGCCTCCAGGTTCTCCGCAACATTGCTTCCGATAGCGGATATAACACCTACGCCTGATATGTAAACAGGAGCGGTCATTAATTCGCTGCGCCGGCTTGTTGCTCCAGTATGTAATCGGCCATAGTGGTTATAGAACGGAAGATCGTTTGCCCTTCTTCAGCATTTTTTAGCTTGATATTATACTCCTGCTGCAACAATACGATCAACTCCAAAGCATCGATCGAATCCAGGCCCAATCCTTCTACAAAAAGCGGATCATCATCTCCTATATCTTCAGGTGTTTTGCCGCTCAGGTTGAGTTGCTTTATAATCTGTTGCTTTAACTGGTATATCAGCTCTTTCTTATCCATCAAAAATTCCTCTTTAATATGTTTTATTCCTGAGAGAAAACTGCTCTCATATTATCGGCCGTAAAGTTAAGCCCATTATCTTTTCCCTGCTCTATTAAAAAGAAGCGGGCATCGTATTCATCGTTCTCCACATCTACCCAGCCACAGATACAGGCTTTAATTCCCTGGTGTTGCACCAGGTTCCCTACATAAAAGACGATCCATTCGGGATCAAACTGCTCGCTGATGAAAAAGGCATTCTCCCCTTTAAATCCGTACCGGATGCTTATTTCACCGATAACAATATTGGGCAAGGTGTACACAAACAGCGAAGGGCTGGGAAAGGTTTTGGATGACTCGAAATAATTAATATCCGCCTCAATGCTGCCACTTTTGTTGGATAAAACAATACCCAGCTCTTGTGGTTGGTAAGCACTCTTATCAAAGTCCTTTAATAAAACATGTGCTGCTGCAGTACCCAGCTTGCATAACGCATCCATTTTGAAAAACTTTGGGTAATCGATATCCAGTTTTTCGTAAAGGGATGAGAACAAATCTGCGGATTCGTCAGATTTAAAGACTATCTTATCTCCCGATCGAACTGTTCTGTTGCGAATACAAACGCTGCCTGATATATATATATCCTTTTGCTTCAAACTCAATGCTACGCGGGATCTTTAAATCCGTTATTAATGTAAGTAATGCTGTCTCTTAAATGAATGGTTTTTGCCAGCTTTTTTAAGGCGGTATCATGGTTCTTTACATAATCATTTTCCAGGTCCCAAACATAACCGGCTAATACAGAACATATCTTGCGTTTTATTTCGGGATCCTGATCATCGGCAAAGAAAATCGTATCCAGGGTACCCTCATACCAGGCCATTACGTAGCTGCGGAAGGTATTAACGCCCTGCATCATAATATCCATGTATTCTTTGTTCCAGTCCACGGCTTCGCCTTTCAATTTTTTAACCACCAGCTTCCCGGCCATCTGGCTGGATACGGTAGCCAATGTAACACCTGATGAAAATACGGGGTCAAGGAACTCGGTTACATTACCCGTTAATACAAACCCATCTCCATAAAACTTATCGGTAGTAGATGACCATGATTGCAATACCCTTGGCTCAAACACCAATTCAGCATCTTTCATCCGCTCGGCGATATAGGGTTGCGAAGCAATCAGCGACCGCATGATCTCTTCCTGTGTACGGTGAATTGTTCAAAAAATCCCGGATCTGCCACATATCCCACAGAAGTAATACCTGTAGAAAAAGGGATTACCCATATCCATACCGCTTTATCATGCACGATAATAGTAATACGGTCTGGCTCATCGTCCATCGAACGTTTGGTATCAACCAGGTGTGTAAACACGGCCTTACGCGGAGGCAGGTTAGACGGGCGCTCCATTCCAAATAATTTGGGTATTACGCGACCATAGCCGCTTCCGTCGATAATAAACCTTGCGAATATTTCTCTTTTGTTGCCATCCTTGTCTTCTACAGTTGTGGTAGAAGTGCCATCGGGATGAAAATTGATGGCTGTAACACCCGTCTGGTATTCCACGGGCACTCCCTGGCTCTCTACTGTTTTAGCCAGCGTATGGTCAAAGTCTGCACGAGGCACCTGCCAGGTCCAGCCCCAGCCATCGGTAAACTGGTCATTGAAAAAGTAGTTACAGATCTTGCCCTGCTTTTCAAACTTGGCTCCGTTTTTCTGCTGGTAGCCTCTTGCTTTCACAGCATCCAGGAACTTTGCCTCTTCCAGTGCTTCCATACATCGCGGCAACAGGCTTTCCCCTATCACGAATCGTGGAAACTCCTGTTTTTCCACGATCTTAACTTTATAACCAGCCTGATTTACAATGGAAGCGGCTACGGTACCTGCCGGACCGGCACCAATGACAAGGACGTCTACTTTTTCGGGTTGCATAAAATGCGTTTGATATTAAGATTTAAAGTTCGATATTTTTAACGTTCGGAGCAGTTGAATTTTAAGCGGCGTTTAAAATTAATTTTGAACGCCGGTATTTCAGCTAATAATTAATCACTTACGCTTTTTACATTTTAATAAAGTATGGCTTAAGCCAATACCACTTGTTTCCTCCACAATGTCAAAACCAGCCCGGTCGATGGCTTTTTTAAACACACGACTATCATACATTTGGCTGTTACCATTAGCTATCGCTGTGAAGTAGATAGACAACTGCTGGATACAAAAAGCTGCTGTTTCAAAACGCTGGTTATCCCAGAAGGCTTCGAGGATATAAATAGCGCCCTCCTCGTTTAATGCCTGTCCGCAGCGCTTCATGATAGAAACAATCTCATCCTCAGAAAAACAATCCAGGAACTGGCTCATCCAAACCGCATCATAGCCGGGGGAAACGTTACCGATTCATCTAAAACGTTTGCCGGATAAAAGTCAACGCGACCGGCCAAACCCAGGTCCTCAATATTTTTTTGGCCATTGCAGCCTGACCGGGCAGATCAACAATAGTGATGCGTACATCCCGGTCAAATTTCGTGGACGCTAACGCCCATTTACCCGTATTTCCGCCAATTTCGAGTAATTTTTTGATGTGATTCTCTGGCTTGTAAATATGTTTAAGCACCAAAGGAAATGCAATATCAGAAAAGAAGTGATCGTATTCGAACCAGCTTTTTTGCTGTTGCGGCTGTAATTGAGACAGCCCTTCGTAAACCGTGTTCCAGCCACCAAGTTCTTTTAACCCTGCAGGTTTGCCTGTATCAATCGCCTCTTCCAGGTGAAACAGACCTTTGTAGCAAATGTCCTGCACAAAATTCATATTTACGTTAGTAAGCGGATCGTGTAAAATAAAATAGCCGGTCTTCGAAAGGAAGTAATTTCCTTCTTCATCTACTGTTACCATTTCCATTCCAAGGCCTGCTTCCAATAATACCCTTGCGCCGTATTCCGGTACTTTTGTTCGTTCTACTATACCGGCAAGTGTAATACCCGCTTTGTTATCTTCTACGACTTTGAGAATCCCTTTATCTCTCAACAAGCGGGCCACCTGAAATACGATCGGACCATGTGCAATTACCTGTGCGTGATGCTTGGCATCTATTGCAGATTTTTTGTCTTTGGCGTAAAAATTCGTCATTTATTGGTTTGTTATTTCTTTTATTTTGTAGTACCCTCTTCGTGATAAGGGACTGAATTACTAATAGTTCTTCTCCCACACCACTGCTGCGTTACACCCGCCAAAGCCAGATGCGGTTTTAAGGCAGGTCTTCAACTCGCTGTGCTGCAAAGTACTGCAAACGTTTATATTTTCGGCAGTACCGGGCGTTTCAAAGCCGTTAGTAGGAACAATTATATTTTCTCTTAATGCATGAACGCTGATCACGCTTTCGACCAGGCCGGCGGCACCTAAAGTATGACCGTAATAACCTTTTAAACTATTTACAGGAACTGATTGAAGCCCGGCCAGGTTAATCGCCTTACTCTCCATATCATCATTGTACAGTGTTGCTGTACCATGCAATGATACAAAGTCTACCTGTGCTGGTTCGGTTTGAGCCTCCTTCATTGCCTGTTGGATGGCCATAAAAAGCTCCTGTCCGGTTCTTGACGGTCCAGATATGTGATTGGCATCATTACTGACGCCACCACCTTTTAATTCAATGGATTCAGAAGAGCCCTGATGTACAGAAAGAATCATCGTTGCAGCCGCCTCTCCCAGGTTGATTCCCTTTCTTGCGGCATCAAACGGACGGCAAGGCTCATCACTTACCGCCTGGAAAGACTGGAAGCCTGATAATACAAACCGGGTGATCAAATCGGCACCAGCCACCACAATGTTTTCATAAAGCCCTGCGTCAAGCATCCGCTTCGCTGTGATCAATGCCACTAATCCCGAAATACAGGCGTGAGAAACAATTACCGGCTTTGCACTAAAACCAAAATAGCGGGCTATTTTTTGTGCCGATGCACTCAGGCTGACCTCTTTTTTTAGCGAATCAGTGATCTCGTTTTCTTCTAGTAAGCTAATATTTCCTTTTGTAGACGAAATGATCAGGCCGGTCTTTCCATCTGCCGGGTCAATATCCAGCTGGCTTAAAGCGCCCTTTATGGATAAAGAAAGCAGGGATTCAAATCTTGTGAATGATGGGAGTGTATTTTGTTGCCAGAACTCTTCCGTAAAAAGTGCGCTGTAAAAATTTTTTGGACTTCTTGCACCGGCCTTATGCAGCTGCACATTCGAATTTCCTTTTGCTATCTCCGAAAAATTAGCTGCTGAAGAAAGTCCAAACGGAGACACAATATTATCTGCAATCAGGAAAACCCTTTTCATAACTCCTTATTTCTGCGCTACAACAATTGTTGTTGCTTTTTCCACTCCAGGAAAAATGGAGGATTGTTTAATAATAAGGTTTGTGTGTCTTTATCTAAAAAAACCTGCGTTGTTGTGCCGGTAGCGACCAGGCTTTTATCCGCCTTTTTATACAACCTGTAGCTAAAAATTATTTTTGCGGCCTCGCAGGGATGATAGGTTGACTCCACAATTACGCTGTCGCCAAATTTGAGCGACTTTTTATAATTGCATTCCGCATGAACAATGGGTACTACAATGTTTTCCTTAAAAAATGCATGTACCCAATCCCGTATTGCTCGCCAAAAGCTTCCCTGCCGTCTTCAAAATAGCGCACATAATGCCCATGCCACACAATGCCCAAAGGGTCGGCTTCGTTAAAACGGATTAAGACTTCGATAGTATGACTCAGTGTTCTCATTAATTAGACTTCCATTTCTTGTATTCAGATTTTTCAATCTGATCAATAACTTTCTTGAAGCCGGTAGCCCAGTAATTTCTAAAGCTAAAGCCGGATCCTAAAGCACCTTCCATGCGTTTGGTCATTAATACTTTTTTCGACTTTATATCGAATAAGGTTACCCAAAGCGACAATGCTTTTTTGTTTTACTCATTCCCTCTACAACAAATACAAGGCCGGTTCCTGTTTTAGATCCACCGTTAAAGCCGCTGATCAGGGTCTGTATGTCTTTCTCGCTGAGCCTGTCAAAATCTTCAGATTTGGTTGATAACAATTGGTCCGGGTCAGCTTTCTCGTTTCTTTTATCTGTAAAGCTCAGATCATTTGCCAGTTCAGTTCTCCTGAATGCCTTCGCAACATCATATTTTTTATACTCATTAATAATCAGAGCATTAATACCCGCAAACTGGCGCTCTACAATATCCCTCGGGTTGGCGTTGGGGTCGCCCATTAACCGCGCTTTGGTGAAGTCGATTCCATAATAAAAAATAGGTGTTTCGGTGTTATTCAGTACTTCCGATAAGGTTTGAGCTTTCGATGTAATGCCAAACGTTAAAACCATCAATAACAATAATAACTGCGATTTCATTTTTTTGTTTTTTTAGGTATTTAAGATATAAATATTTTCATTTCGCAGGAAACCAGGTACTCCCCTTTAACGGAAATAGCGCCTTCGATAATCGTGGCGTTAAATATCTGGTTCTTTATGGTAATTGCAGTAGTAAGTGTATCCCCAATTTTAGGTAGATTGCTTATTTTAAGATTTTGTACCGCGCCAATAAACCCTACAGGCACAGGCTTTTGTTCCTGATGGCATATATAGCCCATGCGTGCAGCAGCAGTCTGTGCGATGTTTTCAATCAAAGCCGCTTCCCTTAGTTGCTCGTTTTCAATAAAAAGGTTATCTGCTTTTACCTCAAATGTTGTAGATGCTCCGCTTTCATCGCAGGACTCAAGGGTGTCGATCATTACAAAGGGCGTTCTCTGCGGGATATAGGGTAATATACTTTTTGAAATACTCACAGCGTTTTTTAACGGCGTTAAAAGTAAGGAAACTTACCGACTATGCACGGGTATACCTATTTCCAGAAATCGTAATAGTTGTACCATTGTGTAGGATACGATTTAACCTTCTCCGTCATAGCTCTTACAAACGCTTCCAGCACTTTTTCTGAAGAGGTGTCGGGTTCATTTCGATAAACAACACCCGGGGTAGCGAAAAAGTGATAGTGAAAAAAGACTCTTTCAATGCAAAAACAAAAGTAACGGGCACATTTAATTTGGTTGCCAACGCAAAAGGACCTTGTGGAAAGTGAGCCTGTTTACCTAAAAAATCAGTTTTAAGCGTTTTGTTCCCCGGTAGAAACCGGTCAGAGTGCATACATACCAGCTCATTATTATTAAGCGCCTCCATTATTTCATAGATATGGGAAAGATTATCCCTGATAACGATAATATTGGCGTTACGCTGGCCGGTTGTATTTTCCAGGTATTGTTTTAGCTGCTCGTGCTCCCCGTCATACATCACAATATTGATCCGGGTGTTCAGCCTTTTCAGCAAATGACCCGCAATTTCCCAATTGCCGATATGCGCACTTAAAAGCAAGCCGCCTTTACCTGCGGCAACCATTTCATGGAGATGCTGCTCTCCGTCAAAATTAAAAGTAAACCTGTTGGAGATGCCTGCCATCATTACAATCCGGTCAATCAGCGCCTGGCCAAACCAATAATAATTTTTATAAAGGCTCACCAGGGATTGAGGAATGGAAAAACCGAGTCGCTTTCTCAGGTAGTACCAAATAGAACGAGAAGACTTCCAGCTGAATAAATAATAATACGCTGCTACAAACAGCAACAAAATATATGCAGGAAGCACGCCCATTTTTTTCAAAATCGCGATAAAAATCCCATAGCCGGTTTTATTTCCTTTGGATTTTCCTTCCCATTCTGCCATTATTCGCTTTAATTTGAGCGCAAAGGTATGCCAGTAAACAGATATTCAAAATTGGCCGGACAAATACCTTTTTACTTTTGAATTAATTTTTTATATTGATTGAATGAAGGATTTTTTACAACAGGTATACTTAGACAATACGCTACAAAGCTACCTGGTAGTGGCCGTTATCATATTTCTGGGGTTTTTATTTAAGCGGTTTATTGCGCATTATATCGCATCTTTCTTCGCCTACCTTATTAAAAGCCGTTATAAAAATATTGATCCCTCTATATTTAAAAACCTTATCGCGAAGCCATTAGGCTTATTTATTGCGGTGCTGATCACATTGGTCGCCCTCGATCGGCTAACTTTTCCATCAGTGCTGGATTTTAAGGTTTATAAGATCGGGATTAAGGAGCTACTCCGCATGATCGGCACCACGCTGATGATCATTACGTTCTTCCGTTTTTTGATCAAGTCTGGATGGACTTTGTGGTTTTGCTGATCAAAAACCGTTACATGCAAAACGGCGACCAAGGCAATCACCAGCTGGTTTTTTTCTTCAAAGATTTCATCAAAGTAGTAATTGGTCTTATTGGTGGGTTGCTGGTTTTAAAATATACTTTCAACTATGATGTGAAAGGGTTGGTAACAGGGTTAAGTATTGTGGGCGCCGCTATTGCTTTGGCACTCAAGGAAAGCCTGGAAAATTTGATCGCCTCATTTATTATTTTCTTCGACAAGCCATTTCAAATGGGAGATGCCGTTAAGGTAAACAGCTTTAGTGGTGTTGTTGAAAAAATAGGATTGCGGAGCACGCGCATTCGCACCGACGCTAAAACCTATATTACCGTTCCCAATAAGCAAATGGTAGATAGTGTGCTGGATAACCTGAGCAACCGAACGCAACGTCGCGCCGATTTAAGACTAGAGATAGGTGTAGATACTGCTCCCTCTAAAGTAGAGGAATTGCTGAGTGGCGTTAAAAAACTTCTCTCCCGCCCGGAAATTCAGAACTTCAACCTGTTTTTAACTGAAATAACATCAAGCGCCCTCATCATTACGGGAGACTATTATATGGAACCTAAAAATATTGCAAAATATAACCAGGTAAAGCAGGAGGTAAACCTGGCGGTACTACAGTTGATGGAAAATATTGGAGTGGACACAGCCGGTAAATCAACCAGCATTACTATTACAAAACCCGCTGTATAGCTTAGTTTAACACCTTTGCAAGTTCCTCATCGAACTTGCCGCTAATGCCGTATTCTACTACCCGGCCGATTTCCTTGCCTCCTTTCAAAACAATGATAGTTGGCACGTGCTGAATATTAAAATTAGCAGCAAAGTGCGCCGCATCCTTTTTGGTCCTATCCAGTGCAAAAAGCGTTATCCGGCTTTTATCGATACCCGCCTTTTCCAGAATTTTATAAAACCGGGGAACCACGTAATGAGAATCCGGACACCATGTTCCGAAGAAAACCATAAAACTCACGCTGTCTTTTTGGGCTTTAAAACTATTGAGCACCGGCTCCGCCGGATTATATACATTTTCATTTTCTTCAAACCACTTAAACTCCGCCGGATCTGCTTTCAAAATACTGTCGGTCACAAACCCTTTAAGCAACTTTTTACCGGTGCGGTCCTTTAAGGTCTCATTGGTTTGGGCTTCAGACTGGTTCAATACCATAAGAAAAGAGAATAATATTATTAATTTCTTCATCAGATTACTTTAAGAAAAATCCCGGAACAGCCTAATACCTTCCGCAACATTATGTAACAGTATTAAAAAAGAATGGTTTAGTTGGTTCGCTATTAATAGTAACTCACTATTGCCTAAGCCCATCAATTGTTAGAGGGAAGCCTTCAGCTCCAGGAAAAACGCTTTTATTTTTTCAAGTGACTGTACGGCTGCAAATTTTTCATCCGCTTTTTTATTATTTTTCAGGTAGTCACGGGCGCCCTCTATAGTAAATTTACGCCTGCGCAGCAGATCATATATCAGGTAAAGGTTTTTTACATCCACGGGTCTGAAAAAACGGTCACCCTTACCATTTTTTTGGGTCTAAGTATATCAAACTCACTTTCCCAGTAACGGATTAATGAGTGGTTTTCTTTAAACATCGAAGTAACTTCTCCCATACTATAATACTGCTTGGCGTAAAGCACATCATCTCCCGGCATTTCTATCATTTCGGCCGCAATGCTATGCTCCTTTACTGATTTCCGTCCCCTGGAGCTTCTTCTCTCCTGTGCTGCTTCATGGATTGGGTCGTTAGAAGTGCGCTCTTCTATTATCTCCTCCTCCAAAGCCTCCCGCGAAAAATCAATCGCAGCAGCCTCTTCCTCCTCAAAATGGATCTCGGACTCTATTTCGATAGCATTATCCTCTTCCAACACACTCGCATCTTCTACTAAATCTACCTGAGGTTCAACCGAAACCGGTGCTGCGTCAACATTTTCAGGCTGCATTACTTCTTCCTCAATGGCTTCTATCTGCGCCGGAGGCCGGAGCACATGCTTTCTAGGCTGAGGTGCCGGATCAGCCTTGTCCGATTCATCAAAAAAGAAAAAGAACCCTGAGATTGTGGAGTAGTCTTCGCCATAGTTACAAATCTACTGATATTAGAATAATTTCAATTTACAAGAAAATGTTAAGTAACCCTATCTCTTTTACGTCAGGAAGTCGCCATTTAATAAAACGTCAGTTTATACCCAATATTTTAAATGACCTTTTAATTATTATCGAAAAAACGCGGAAAATACTACCTTTTTCACAGGTTTTTACTGCTTGGGTATGATAGGCTGCAAGGCGTGAAACTTACTATGGTAGCGGGTTACAGAAAAATATAGATGCTTGAAAAAGAAAAAAGATGTTGCAACTTGGTTTTATAACGGTACTTGTATTGCTTAGCTTTGTGTAACAATAACACAAACGGGTTATTGAAAAGTGCGGAGAGACTGTGTGCAGAAGGACTTCAAAAAGATTATTCGAAGATTTTTCATATGGCAAGCAATCGTTAGAGGTCAGTCCGTTTCTACGGAAGGACCTTTTTAATTAAAGGTTCTTGTTGATAAAGGCAATAAAAAATCCGGGAAAAAAACCCGGATCAACATTTTAAATCAGCACATGGCCGGCAATCGTTAGAGGCAATCAATTAGAGGTCTTTTTAAAAACACCTGCTACGCTTAGTAGGAGTTTGTCTTTACATCCAGTTCGTTTTCTCGATATAAAGGTTCGCTAAGGTATAATTATTTTATATACCGATTAACTTTTTTTAAACTTTTTTTAAAAGATGTTAATAAAAAGTAGAAAAATACTTGTTTCAGATCAATTACAGTGATGATTTGCAGGTGTTTGGATGTAATAAAGCAAATAGCCTGTAATGCAATGCCAGACAGCATTTCGTAGTTTTTTAGCGGTGTTTGAGGTGAAAATATTAACATTAACTTATTATTCGGCATCTCATTTGTAATATATCTTTGTATTCAGAAGCGAAAAGCTTCAAAGAAGTTAGATTTTAAGTTTTTTCATATGGCAAGCAATCGTTAGAGGTCAGTCCGTTTCTACGGAAGGACCTTTTTAATTTCAGCCCGGGCTGGCACTGCTTTAGTCTCGGACATTTTTGACTTGAAACACCTGGCCAATCTCCAATCTGATCTTTAAAGACTTTTTGTATACGCTCTTCTTAGCATCGATAATGTTTTTTAGAACTTGGGCATATGGCACAAAAACCTCCGAAATCCTTTGGTATAGCGGGTTTAGCAAAAAAACAGATCGTTGAGTAAGCGTAAAACACCTTTTAGTTGCTTTTATATTTGTCGTTTCAGCAATTAATTTTGCTTAACAATAACACAAAGGGGTTATTACGGAGAAGAAGGAAAAGTGTAGTGTGATATAAAATAGATTATTCGAAGATTTTCATATGGCAAGCAATCGTTAGAGGTCAGTCCGTTTCTACGGAAGGACCCTTTTTATTTTCAGCCATTTCTACCATTTCATTTTCCTTCCTGCTTGATAAAACCTTACAGCTACTTTTTTTGATTTGCTAAATTATTTTTCATGGTTGGGTATCTTTTTTCTTTGGGCTTTAAACGCAGTACTGTAAAGGGTTTTAACAACACTATAACCTATTGGGCGTGCATCAACCAACAATAACTTGCTTTTATATTTGTCGCTTTAGCAATTAATTTTGTGTAACAATAACACAAAGGGGTTATTACAGAGAAGAAAGAAAAGTGTAGTGTGATATAAAATAGATTATTCGAAGATTTTTCATATGGCAAGCAATCGTTAGAGGTCAGTCCGTTTCTACGGAAGGACCTTTTTAATTTCAGCCCCTTTATTACACGCAAAGGGCTGCCATTAAGCAACCCTTCACATTGAATTTAAGATTAGATTCTATTTGGTATTGACCTGGTTAATTAAATTAAGAAGTTGTGTTTCAGAAACTTCGGAGAGGGAAAAACTGTATGAGATAAAGTCTTTTCCTGCTGCCGGTGTTCCAAATGTTACGTCTTTCATCTCAGCGTAAAACTTCCCGTCTTTTGCGCTCATTGCTAAAAAGTACCCGAAGTTCCTATCGGCATAGAGTTTTGATAGCTTAAGAATCCTTCTTTACCTGGTGCAGGGTTTAATATCATTACTGAGTAGTTGATCAAGGTATTGGTTCCGGCTTTTTTAAAGAACAACATGCTTGGGGTTTGCCCTGCCGAACCCGTTTGCCCGTTAAATTTATCTCCAAAGTATCCCAGAACAGTGGTTTTAGGATTAGGATCATTATAAAGCGCATCGCAGTTTCTCCATTGTCCCAAAGCGTCAAGTGGGAACGTAGTAGTACCGCCACTCACAGCGCCCCAGCCAGGAGCTGGCTCCAATCTATTCCTTTAGATACGGAATATTGAACAGTAACCGATGTTGGCTGATTTTCATGATTATAACCGTTATTGGTATACGAAACCGTTGTATCTCCTTCCCACATGGGCGCCTCACGTTTAGCTCCGGTAGCAGTACCTACGGGAACCATTACTGTTGGGGGGCGTTGTACTGCTACAGGATTTATTCGCAGTGCAGTATCATTCTTACTGGCATTTACTATTATTTCTCCAAAAGACTCCAGCATCTCTCCGGAAGCGGTTATTGTAGGCTTGTTTGCCAATATCATATCGCTGGCCTTTAAAATGTCTTTTGCACTAACTGTTACCGGTCCTGTAACAGGAGAACCATCAGGCTTTACAAAAGCATTAGAAGGGAACGTAATTTTTGTGCCGCTTTTTAAAGTGATCGTACCACCTGCAGATGCATCGAAACTGAACGTTTCCGTTTTGGGTGCATGCTTCTCAAAAAAGCCCGCATCATACGGGCCGATGCCTGGTCGTCGATACCTGGAATAACCGGAGCATCATTTTTCTTACAGGATCCAAAACCGATAAAGGTTGCAGTAACCAGGGCCAGGGGTAAAAATATCTTTTTCATAACTATGGGGTTTTTATGTTTTCGAACTTGTTTACAGGCATATCAGGTGCCCCAAACAATTGTTACCCCATAAATGGAAATATTTTATTTCTTCCTTTTCAAAAGAAAATAAATACATGCGCAAGCTGCCACAACTACTCCGGCTATGATGTATTTAATGCCTCCTGGCCTCGGGCTTTGAATCAGTATAGTATGATTCTTACCCTGGTATAATAAAGCGGCCCATAACCATGGATTTTGCGCAGAAATGGCTGTGTTTTCTTTTAGATAGGCTGCCCGGGCCCTTTGCAATGCTTTTGCGGGTAAACCCACCGCATCAAGCTCCTTATAAAAAAACCGGGTTAGGTTGGCCGTTGCCGCATCATCAACCTCCCAACGGGTAGATAAAGCACCTCCTACCCCACTACCGATAAAAGCCCGCCCAAGGCTCATGATGCCTTCATTCTGCTGGCTGGTACCCTTGCCTGTTTCGCAGGCAGATAATACGATCAACGGGCAGTTAGCAATATTGTATTGAAGTTGCCCTAAATACAATTTTTTTGAAGTACAATGAACGGCTGCTGGCTACTGTCTCCCGCCACAGCGTGGGAAGCCAGATGGATAATGTTATGCTCCGTTAATGAATTATAAAAAGCGCTATCGGCTGTAGCCGTTGCGCTGCTGTAAGTACCCGCAAATTGTTTTCGCAGAAAATTGGCCTCTTCTTTTGCAGACGGCAGGGCAGGAAATCCCAGGTGCTCTTTTTCAAAACTAAAAACATGAACGGCCGCTGCGGGAGCTTTACCTGGCGCAGTAAGCTGCAGCAGGGAGAATTGGTAAGTAATCGCATGTTGTACGCCCAAATACCCGCTACCCTTATCATCAAGGGACAGCGCCTCAAAGGGTAGCTCGTGTAAGCCGCCAGAAGGAGAAATGATATAATCTCCCTCTTTGTCCATTTTACCCGGTAAATACTTTTTAAGGATTTCGTGAGCTTTTTTAAAATAGTCTCCGGGGCTATTACTAAACGCCTGGGGACCTGCATAAAAATATTTGTTGGTGAAGTCTTGTATATCCTGCAACTCTCCAACAGCGGAGTCAACAAAGCTGAAAAGGCCCTCTCTGTTTGCTCTTATTGTGTACAAGGCCTTGTCGGTGTGATGATAGCTGATCAAGTTATTGATACCACGACTTTCGTTGACCCGGTTTTTGAAATCAGTAAATGAGGGTGCGGACAACGACTGTGAAAATCGGCTTCCCTTCAGGCTAAGTTGATACTCCTGACGGGCAATTCTTTCTCTTATTAATTCTTTTTCGCCGGTAGCGGTAGCCTGTGCCAACAACAGGTAGTCGTTACGTAATTCACTTAAGTCCGCATTATTCAGGGTTGCATCATTCTTCCAGTTCCCCGATCTTTTTTGTTCATACATCAGCTTGCGTCCCTTGGAAAGCTCGGTCATCCATAGCGCTTTCCATAAAAATCTTCATTGCGAGTGGCTTCAAACCAGCAGTGATGAATGGCAATAATAATTGGTTTGAGCTTCGTTAGAATAGATATTACTCTTGCTATATAGCCACGGATCGATTAGTTGCTGGGTATAGTAATCGTTCAGAACTGCCTGTGTTCCCCAGTAAGAGCTGCTATCTATTTGTTGCTGCACTTCATAACACAGGGCCAGGCCAAACATGGCCGTTGTTACGTTATAGTCGGGATACAAATTCAAAGAATCAGTTTTAAAAAATGTCAGCGTTCGCTCAAACCACGCCTTACTGGGAAGCAACTGATTTTTCTTAAAAAGATTAACTGCTATTTCGTTAGATAGCCGGGCCTTGTCTTCTATAGACGATCCTCCGGCAATATCCCAGGCCAATTGCAAATAGGATAGCGCTTCTGAAAGCTTATTTTGACTGCTTAAAATACGTGCACTATTCGTTAAGGCGGCCTGGCGCCAGGTTGTGTTATTACCTGGCCGGATTAACAAGGCTTTCCGATTCCAATAATCAGCACTATCTAACTGGTTTGTTTCCAGGTAGGCTTCTGTTTTCAAATTAAACAATAAGGCAGCAATATCCTGCGAAGGCGTTTTCAGGCTACCAATGGCAAGGTTAATGATGTTATGGACCTTGTAGTAATCCCGCATGTAAAAATAAGTGGTAGCCAGATTTGCGTATAATCCGGGAAGCATTTCCATTTTATGTTCTTGTATAGCAGACTCGATCACCTGCCGTTGTATAGCGATGGCTTTGCTAAAATCCCCTATTCTCGTATAGTTATTACCGAGGGGCTTGCCGATATATTCCTGGAGTTCCATTTCGCCAGCGAGCCGACTATCAGTTTTATTTTCTTCGTAAAATAACAGCGCCTTTTCGTACCAGCTGGTTGATGCTCTTACCTGCCTGCTTTGCAGCAAATGATAACCAATGTTAATCAACAGGTGATAATAATTTAGCTTTTCATCATAGGATGCAGGTTTGCGCCAGATCTTACTGAATATAGAATCGGCTTTATTAACCAACGCCGGATTTTCATCGACTGCATCAAAAGCATAATTGATATACGCCAGTAATGAGTCTTTTTCTTTCAGATTTGTATAAACATCTGTCGACCGGTTATGCTGCAGAGCAGTATTGGCTAATAAAAGCATCGCAAGCCCAGCCAAAAGGCCTTTGAGCGCCTTCCTGAAATAATGTGTGGAGTGAATTAAAAACGCCATCCTGCATACATGTATCCGAAACTACTGTTTTTACCGTTATAGTAATACCGAAAACCCAGGTGGGGGCCTAATTTTACCTTCCCTACCTGCAGATCTACAAAAGGCTGGAAACGCCAGTTGCTGAATGCTTTGATTTTTTCTGTCTGCATTATCTTATACGGCTCAACCATTACCCCGTTGGCGCCCATTATGTGGTACGCGTTTTCGGTTTCTATGTTCCCACCCATATCGGCTGTTACAGCTGCCCCGCCACCAACAGAAAAATAATTGCCGATATTATACCGCAATTGAAGCGGCACCAGTCTTACCTGGCTTATGGAATGGGTTTGTGAGGAGTCGAAGGTTTTATAAGCATATTCCTGTCTGTCGCCTATCCTGATTATTCCCGGTCGATCTATGCCAACGATGTTGGCGCCAGAAGTTTTCAAACCCTGTTTATAATACAACTCCATCTGCAGGTAAGGAAGATAAGGTGCCAACGGGGCTACTCCTACACCGGTAACAATACCATTGCTGGTTGTTGCACCGGAGCCAAAGGCGTTTTCATAGCCCGCCATCAATATAGGAGAAGGACTTTTTTAAACCGGCCGGTAGCATAATTAGTTATCACCGGTTCATTCTTATCAAAATAGATGGCTGTTTGTGATCTGAAGGGCTTGTTCTCTAGTTTTTTGCGGGTAACGATATTGAATTCCATAAAGCCCTTGGTGCTGTCTTTATCTTCTACACCTTTCTGATTGGTCCCTGCCAGGTAAATTCCATGAAAAATAAATACGGCTCCTTTTTCATTTTTCACCAGCTCCCAGCAACCCCGCTTTTCCTTTGCCAGGCTATCACAAGGTGGACAAAACGGCGACATATCTGTAACCCGTATTGTTTCGGGATTTAAAGCCGCGCCATGGTCATATCCAGTGCAATTTTACGGGCGGGACCTTCCCCGTTATTCTGAAAGCGCACTTTGTAATTTAGCGGCTTGTACTTTTTAAGAAACCGATAGCTGATACGACCGCCTTTGATATTCATCTTATTGGGGTCGTGCGAGTTGACCACCGGCACACTTAGCTTGTGCATAACAGGCTTTCCCCTTTCCGGAACATATACACCGGTTATGGTAAGTGTGGCATTCGTGTCTTTGATCATTTCGGGTGTAACATGCAGTTGTAAAAAGAAAAACGGGCATCCCCGGCAGGAGTGTTTTCTATATCTGCACTGAATACATTTTTGTATAAAGCAGTAGTATTGGAGAACAAAGCCGCTGCTTCTGCGGCCTTCACATTTATGGGGAAATTAGAGGCCGGACTTCCACTTTCGGTAATCAGCAGATCAGATTGTAACAGTGGCATTTCGGTCGTCTTTGTAAACGCTGTTAAAGCAGCCGCGCTGTTATAGGTTCTGAAGTCTGATGTGTCAAAACAGGTTTGATCAAACTGTTTTTCATTGAGCATCAGGTAAAGACGGCCCTTTTGTTGCTCCGCCTCCCTGTTCTTCCATCCCACAATCAACACCAGGGTATCATTGGGTTTGGCCATGCAGTTATACTTGAGCTCGAACATGCCGTTGGCCTTAAAAAATCTTTTTCCGCAACCGAAGCCACATTATCTTTTATGGGCGACGACTTGTTGACCTGTATCTTCTGTGTTTTTCGCTGGGGCTTTTTACCGTCGTCATAGTTATTTACAGCGTACAACATTACTTCATAAGTATCTGCTTTTGCATATAAGTGTTGTGGATTTTCGGCTGTGCTGAAATGGCCATCGCCAAAATCCCAGAGATAGGTATAAAAAGGAGCAGGTGCACCTGGTATTTGGGTTAGCGCAGGTAATTTTATAGAAAATGACATTTTATTACTGCTGTCTGCTGTTGCAATAATGGTACTATCCGCCTGTTGAGCGGTAACCGTAAAAGAAAGTATCAGTAAGAATAACGTATAAAAATATTTCACGCCGGCAGTTTTTCCAGTATATCAATGAGGAGTATATTTTGTTACCCCGGTTTTAATGGCTGCCTAAATTTATTTAATTATTATTACAGAACGGAATTTTCCTACATTAGCTTGCTACAAACCAGCCTTGTGCACGCCGATCAACAATATATTGAAGCCCTCAGGCAGCATAACTCTCAACAGATTGAAGAGATATACAGGCTGTTTGCGCCTGGTATTAAGAAATTTTTATTGTCGAAAGGCGCTGATGCAGAAGAAGCCGGTGATATTTTCCAGGAAGCGATTATTGACGTATACAAACTGGCTCAAAATAAAAGCTTTGCGTTAACCTGCCCCCTGGAAGCGTTCCTGTTGTTGATTTGTAAACGGAAGTGGATCAACCAGGTTGAAAAAATAAAAGAAAGGGGGTAACAAAATCAATTGATGATGGATATACCTGGGTAGCCGGCAAAGATGATGAAGCCGCGGCGTTTTTCACTGCCACTTTAGAAAAAGAGGAAATGGTGGTAGCCATGCTTCAAAAAATCAGTGAGCGGTGCCGTGAAGTCATCATTGGCAGTTATACCGACAAATCGCAGCAAGAACTCGCTGACGAACTTGGTGTAAGTTATGCCTACCTGAGGAAGAAGAAGTCTCTTTGCATGGCAGAATTGATCGCATTGGTAAGAAACAATAAAAATCATGCAGCATGAGCAATTTTGAAAAAATAGAAGCTTATACGGAGGGATGGATGAGCGAGCCGGAACGCACTGCTTTTGAAATAGAATTGCAAGCCGATGCCCAATTGAAACAGGATTATGCAGATTGGTTACAGGCTGATGATATTCTAAAACGACAGATCGGTAACCAGCCTGATATTACCAACCTGAAGCAAATACTGGACCCCCTTACGCAGCAACATTTCAAAACAGAGGGGGCTCCAAAAACAAAAGTAGTTTCTATTAAAAAATACCTGGTGGCCGCTATTGCTGCTGCGGCGATATTCATTCTTTACCTCTCTTTACCGGGTGGGATTGAGAACTATACTGTTCCAGATATGCCACAGGCTGTGGTTAGGGGATCAGAAGAGTTATCTAATAAAGGCGCTCAATTATTTAACGAGGGAAAATATGAAGAAGCCTTATTGTTGCTGAGGGAGCAGGCATCATCAGAACCTGGAGATGCTACAGCAAATTTCTTTTATGGGGTTACACTGGTAAAGACGAAAAATATGACGAAGCCCTGAAGGTGCTGAAACCGTTATCGGAAGGCGAGTCTGCCTATAAAGAAGACGCAGCATTTTTTGCAGCCTTATCGGCCTATAAACTCAACCGGAAGCCGGAGGCGCTGGCATTTGCTAAACAGGTGAGTGAGAGCAGTGCGTATTACCAGTCTTCTCAGAAGATCATTAAAAAATGCCGCTAGTTATTAATGCGCCAGAATCGCCCGAATAAGCCGATATATTTTTCCTTACTGGCAGCAGCCACAAACTTACCCTGTTCTGATACCCGACTAAAATATGTTACGGTTGCATTGGAGTAAATCAGCCTGCTTTCGTATTCAATCAATGGAGGGGAGCTTACCCTTGCAGCAGTTGGCTGAACAAACTTACTAAAATCTGCTTCTTTAGGATTGGTAAAAAAAGCAACCAAAATAGCAGTAATGATCAGTAAAGAAATAAGACGACGGAATTTCATAACTATTATTCTATGACATTAATAAAGAAGCTAACACCCAAAAAATTATTAATAAATACAAAACAAGCAGCGTAACCAGGGAAAAGGGAACGTACTTGTCTTTAAACGCTGCTTTTCTGTAAGGCAAAAGACCTACTAAGAGCCCAATAACAAACGCGATAACCGGATAAGAAACAGTAATCCCCAGTATTAAATTTCGTGTCAGTTCTCTTTCGGTTAATAGTTTTCCAAAAAAGTCCCTGGTTCCATTTCTTTTGGGTACCACTGCATAGAGTACGCTCCCAGCGATGATACAGGAGCATAACAAAATACCGATATTACGTATTGTCGAAAGTTTCTTCAAGGGTTTACGTCCATCATCAAACAGGTCGCTTAATCCCTCTACTTCACTCTGCGGCATTTCCATTACTGGTTAACGATCTAACTGAATAAATACTCTACATCTTCTTTGGTCAGCGATTTTACAAATCCCGATTCGTCGGAGATCAGGTCTTTTGCCAGCGCTTTCTTCTTTTCCTGCAACTTCAGTATCTTATCTTCAATGGTATCCTTACAGATCATCCGGTAGGCAAAAATATTCTTGGTTTGACCGATACGGTGTGTACGGTCTATCGCCTGTTGTTCAACCGCAGGGTTCCACCAGGGATCTACGATATACACGTAATCTGCTGCCGTAAGGTTCAAACCCACCTCCCGCTTTCAAAGAAATCAGGAATACGCGCACTTCATCATTCTTCTGAAAATTCTGTATCGCTTTTTCACGATCGGGAGCGGAAGTGCTGCCATCGAAGTACTCATATTTTACTCCCAGTTCATCGAGCTTCTGACGAATCAGTCCCAGCATACCCAGGAACTGCGAAAACACCAGGGCTTTATGATCGCTCATGTCTTCGGTGATCTCTCTTGAAAGTTCTTCAATCTTGATAGAATGATTTTCAAAAACATCTTCTTCGTTCAGTATGGCCGGAGAGTCGCATATCTGGCGCAGCTTCATCAAACCTTGCAGAATGGTCAGCTGTGACTTACCAATACCCTGGTTGTCGATAGTACCTAATATCTTATCCCGGTAATCGTTCCTGTAAGCATCGTAAATACGGCGCTGTTCATCTCCCATTTCGCACCAAAGGATCATCTCCTGCTTTTCAGGCAGGTCTTTAGCCACCTGTTCTTTCGTACGACGTAAAATAAATGGATAAAGGATCTTTCGCAGATGCTCTTTTCTTTCCTGCTCTCCCAATTTGTCTATAGGGATTGCGAACTCCTGCCGGAAGAACTCCATGCTACCCAGCATACCCGGGTTTAAGAAGTTCATCTGGGCGTAGATGTCGAATGTATTATTCTGTAAAGGCGTACCGCTCATACATAAGCGATGCTTGGAGTTTAATAGCGATGCGGCACGGGTTACTTTACTGGCCGGGTTCTTTATCGCCTGGCTTTCATCCAATACCAGGTAATCGAATTTAACGTTGAGGAAAAGCTTGATATCACTTCTCAAGGTACCGTAGGTAGTGATGGTAATATCGTGCTTCATGATCTCGTCAGAACTACGGGTTCTGGTACTACCATGGTGAATACAATAAGTTATAGATGGTGCGAATTTTTTGATCTCATTCTCCCAGTTATAAATAAGTGTGGTGGGACAAACTACCAGGGCTTTCATGTCCGGGTGATTGCTTTTGTAGTGCTGCAGGAAGGACAGGGCCTGTATCGTTTTACCCAAACCCATATCATCGGCCAGGATACCACCCCAGTTAATATGCTGGAGATAGTTTAACCACTGAAATCCGGCCAACTGGTAGGGCCTTAAAATAGGTTGCAGATGCTCGGGCGCATCTACTTCATAGATTTTTTCGAAATCTTTCAGGCGGTTGTATTTTTCTTCCAGCTCAAACTGCAACTCCTCTTCATTCTTCAGTTCAAAAAGCTCATCTATTACATTCTTATGATACTGTGAAAGCTTTAATTTATTGTTAGAGCCTTCTCCTACCCTGAATAGCAACGAGTACTTTTTCAGCCACTCGTCAGGCAAAATACCCAGGGTTCCATCATTTAATTGTACATATTGCTGTTTAGCTGCTAATGCGCGCTTTACCTCAGAAATAGATACTTTTTGCTCGCCAAACATAATGTCTACCTTGGCATCAAACCAATCGGTATTGCTACTGATGAAGATCTTGGTTTGCGGCTTAGCGGTATTAAAGCGAAAGTTGCGCAGTGCTTCGTGGCCAAATACCGGTACCTGCATTTCCTTCATCGCATCTACAAACAAAAAGAACCAGTTTTCCTTTAATATTTCTACGCCTTTCAATGCTAAGGTTCCGTCTTCTTCATTCACCACAAAGTTAGAATGCAGGTTTTGCAGTCTTTGTACAAAAGCTTCTTCTTTCTCTTTATTGCGGTGTATGGCCAGTACTTTTCCTCCTTCGGGGATCAACATTACCGGTTTACCGGAAGCGCTGGTTTCATGTCCTTTGTATGAAAAAACCGGTTTGAACACCAGGTAATCGCCTCTTTCGGTTAAAAACAGCTTTACCTCTGGCTCAGCGCCTTTAATTGTTTGTAAAAGAGACGGATCGAAGTCGGTTTTATAATCTTTTGAAACCGGGAGAATAAACTCGTGCAGCTTTAATGGCCACTCTTCCAGTGACATTGTAATTTTCCCATCCTTAGTGAACGGTTGTACCAATGCAACGGTATCTGCATCGGGCATGGCAAACAACTGATGGTTATACACGTATACCAATGAGGTTGGTGCTTCATTCTCTTCAATTCCATGTACCATGCCACGGGTACGCACCAAACACTCGCAGGTAAACTCATCGCCATTCTTATCTATAAAAAACTCAATGGTCGCCGGGCTATCCATTGCATCTACTCCCTGGAGGTTTTGCGTAATAAACTTTTTGCCCGCAGGTAGTATAAATGCTAAAGGATTTTCACCTCCATCAGCCAATAGTTTTTTAATGCGGGGCAATAAATATTCGGCTGCTAATTTCTGCTGCTCTTCATCCAGTTCACCGGTAAGCGTAGGCTCTTCCAGTGAGTCGGTAAAGGGTGTGTTGCGGATAATATATTTTTTAAGCTCGGCATCCTGAAGTTTCCGTACATTGTTCAATAGCGTAACATCTGCAGGATCGTAGTTAGCTGTGTCAATATATTTAGCGATATCCAGTAATTCTACCTTGCCGGCAAAGCCGCTCTGGTCTTCGTTAGCTTCCCCAATTATCGTATCAATCGAAAAATAGGGGTATATCTTTTTATTAAAGTTCAGTACAAATCCGAGCCTGGTTGTCGACTTCCTGGCGGTTTCAACCGCTACATCCGCTTCGGCCACAGCCTCTGCTACCGGTTGTGCTGTTATGGGTTTAGCCACAAGTGCGCCGGGTGTATTAACCCGCTTTATTTTAACATCCAGTACACGCAAAAAGGCTTGCCATCTTTAAATACAAATTCAAATTTACCTTTCAGGTCATCGGCCAGCGAGTAGCCATAGGCTTCCAGCAATTTGTTCTTTTCAACGTCCCGGTTGCGAATGGTATCAAAGTATTCCGCCCCGTGTTGCTTCATTAACTGCATAAAGACCATCACCTTGGGCAAACAAAGCGGAAATTCCGTGTCTTCATATTCACAGCTGGTATCAAAATTTCTTTCGTCGTTTTTACGGATAACCACTATGTAGTCTTTATCCGGCAACACTACATTAGCCTTCACCGTTTCATCCTTAGCCGAAATAATTTTTACTTTCTTTTTCTGCAAAAATTTTTCTGCATCATTAAAGCTTTCGCTGCTGCAAAGGGACCTTAAAGAGCGAAGGTCGAAATTGCGCAGTTTTACTACGGTGTGACGCTGATCGTAGTACACTTCCTCGTCGCCTAATTGTCCTTTATCTAAAAGCTCCTGAAGCTGGAACAGGGAAGCCACTTCGTGTTTGCAAATATCCCCCAGGTTATAAGGGCAGGTACAGCGTAGCGATATCTGTTTAGGGTCGCTGTACTTTTGAATATATACTTTGTAGAAACTGCTGTAAGTATCATCTTTTACCCGGAAAACAATATTGCCGGTTAGCTTATCAAACTCCACCAACTCTACGAAGCCCAATGCATGGGTTTTCTTTCCGCGCCTGATCACTTCATCTGTTCCGTTGGTATAAACGTGCTTTAAAATATGGGGTAATGCCAAAACTTGTTCTTTTAATTTATAGGGTCGTCTATTAATTGTATTGTACTAATGCTCATCTGTATTTTGAATACCCACAAACCTTTTAAGGGGTACCACCGCAATGCCGTGCAAATGGGACAATCGGCAAAAATAAAAGAAAGATTTCCGCTTTTCCATAGGTTTTGATGAATATTTTATTTCCGGAAAGGAGGTGAAAAGAAAGCTGTATCTTTGTACGTTTTTTATGAAAAAAACAATTCTGAGCATCTTACATTGAAAGATGTATTATGAAAAATTTCAACCTGCTTAGCAAAACCTGCTTCTTTTTTTTCCTACTGCTTCATATTTGTCAAACCGGCTTATCGCAAACAGATACTAACATAACAAGATTTACCCATAGCTTGATGAGAAGATTTGATGCCTTTGCTTCTCATGAGAATGATACCGCACTTTTCACACAAGCATTGCTGGTAATTCAAATAAACAATAAATATAACTGTGACAGCGTGTTTTTTACGGACAGCGCTCCCGATTGGCAAAAAGCAGAGTTAAAAAGAGTTCTTCCAAAAATTGATTTGAATGCGATTAGCCAGTATGCAAAAACAAGAAAACACAGCGGAAAATTAATTATTCCCTTCATTATAAAAAGTGAGTTAATTAAAGACGCCATCGGCGAATGGGATGTCTTTGGAAGATTTGAATCTCTCTTTTCGCATAATGGCAATGCACTCAGCGGAAGATTTTTGATTCTCCCTCCGATGGGAATAACTGTTGGACAAATTATACGGTGTTACGGACCGACCGAGAATCATTCGTTATCACTGCCGGAGCCTATCAAGCCCCGATATTAATCCCTGATAAAGAGCATTTAGCCCCTTACCAGCTTTTCCTCTTTATACAGCGGCAATACGTCGGCCACATCAGCTGTCAGGCAAAACTCAATATCTTCGATATAGCCAAAACGGTTTACCAGCCGATGGTAATGGGTAAGATTTTCGGCGAATTTTAAAAGATCGGATTTATTTTGTGTATAAAGATTATGCGCCATTAATGAGCTGTCGCAATGAATGGTGAAATAATCTTTTACGTTGTCGATCACAGCCCCTGCAAATAAAGTGTCTTCTATATTGAAGCGGTCTTTCCATCCGGCACAGGCCAGAATCACATTTTTATTTTGTTTGACCAGGTAATTGCAAACAGAACTCAGGTTGGGGAATGAGCCTGTAATGATATCATCTGCACCGTTTGCCAATGCCATGTGCAGGAGTTTGGTACCATTGGTGGTGGTGAGTACCAGTATCTTATTTTCTATAAAATCTTTGGTATACTCCAATGGAGAATTACCGTGGCTTAACCCTTCTGCCAGCTTGCCGTCCCGTTCGCCGGCGGCTATTCCACCAACCTCCCGGCTGATTTCCACAGCCCTGGGAACAGCATCTACCGGTATGATATATTGAGCGCCATTATGCAGCGCTGAAGCTATCGTAGATGTAGCGCGAAAAACATCGATCACTACCACAACGGTATCTTTTACATCGTATAAATGTAAAAGTGCGGGGGACAAAGATGTATAAAGGGTAGGTTTTTGAGACATTCTTTTAGAAATTATGATGCCACGAATGCCCGCCTGATCTGGACGGGCAGGCCCGAATTCTTTGGTTAAAAAAATAGGTGCATTCGCTTATCTATAGTTGAGGCTTTAAACAAACGGCATTTTAACAACAGTAGCAGCCAATTGCTTATCGCGAACTTTTATAAAAATATTGGAGCCAATTGCCGTTTTGCCTGTTTGTACATAGCCCAGGCCAATGGCTTTTCCTAAAGTGGGAGATTGGGTGCCAGATGTAACCACCCCTATAACATTACCAGCGTCATCCACTATTTCATAACCATGACGGGGAATTCCTTTGTCGGCCAGCTCAAATCCTACCAGGCGACGTTTAACACCTTCTGCTTTTTGCTGCTGCAGTAATTCTTTTGCCGTAAAATCTTTGGTAAACTTAGTTACCCAGCCCAAACCAGCTTCCAGCGGACTTGTTGTATCATCAAGGTCGTTGCCATATAAGCTATAGCCCATTTCCAATCTTAACGTGTCGCGGGCTGCCAAACCAATAGGTTTTAACCCTTTGGGTGTGCCAGCTTCAAAAATAGCATTCCAGATCTTTTCGGCAGCGCCATCTTTATCCTCGAAATAGATCTCTACACCTCCGGCTCCGGTATACCCCGTAGCGCTTACCAACACATTAGGTACGCCTGCAAAGTTGCCTTTCGCAAACGTGTAGTATTTTAGGTTTAAAATATCGATATCTGTAAGCGGTTGTAAAATTGCTGTTGCCTGCGGCCCCTGAATAGCCAGAAGAGCTGTTTTTTCAGAGATATTGTGCATTTCCACATTGTCGCTATTGTGTTGCGACACCCAGTTCCAGTCTTTGTCAATATTGGCTGCATTAACCACCAGCATGTATACCTTATTCTCTTCAACGCAATAAACGATCAGGTCATCCACAATGCCACCCTGCTCGTTGGTAAATGTGCTGTACTGCGCTTGTCCGTTTTTCAACTTAGACGCATCGTTGGTGGTTACTTTCTGTATCAGGTCTAAAGCATTCTCTCCTTTTAAAATAAACTCACCCATGTGGCTCACATCGAAAACACCGGCATTTTTTCTTACCGTATGGTGCTCTTCGTTAATACTGCTGTAGCTAATGGGCATATTATAACCAGCAAATTCGGCCATTTTTGCTCCCAGATCAATGTGCTTCTGTGTGAAAGGGGTCTGCTTCATGTATTTATTTTAATGTGTCTGATACCCGACGGACGGACGGTAAAGGCTGTTATATCCTGCAACTACTAATTGCCGGACGCATCCTTCATATAACTTTTGCGCGCCAAAGGTAATGGCTATTTGCGATTTGAAATTTCGCTAATACTTTTTATTTGTCAGCAAACGGTATAAACTGCGCTTTGTGGCACCCAAACACTTTAAGTTTGTTTGAAAATTCTGGTTTAACTTTTACTAATGAAAAGGCTTAAACTTACTGGTTTATTCTTCATCTGTTTTACAATGGTACAGGCACAAACAAAAAATAGCCAATGGCTGAAAGACCAGCTTAGATCTAACGCATCTCCACTATTAATAAAGATCCTGGATCAACCCGATACCTTCAGGTACCAGATCATTTACACCAAAATAGACCGGAATAAAAACAATTTGCCCAAATTCACCAACTTCTATCTCAATGTTGATGATCACTCTTACTTCTACCCGGCGTCCATGGTTAAGTTGCCTACGGCTCTGGCAGCACTGGAAAAGATCAATTCCTTAAAAAGTAAGGGTATTGATAAATATACTGCCATGCTTACTGATAGCAGTTATAGCGGCCAAACCGGGGTAATTGCTGATCCAACATCCGCTTCCGGTATGCCAACAATCGATCACTATGTAAAAAAGATATTTGTAGTAAGCGATAACGATGCCTATAACCGTTTGTATGAATTTTGCGGTCAGCAGTATTTAAATGAAACGCTTTGGAAAAAGGGCTATAAAAACATGCGTATTACACGGCGGTTCGTAAAAATGACCCCGGAAGAAAACCGCCATACTAATGCTATCCGTTTCCGGAAAGATGGCCATACTCTTTATACTCAAGCGCGGCGGCAAGTAATGCAATTTTCGACTTTAATAAAAAAATATTAATAGGTAAAGCCCACCTGGACCAGGATGATCAACTGGTAAATGAGCCTTATGATTTTACTGCTCACAATAAAGCTACACTAACCGATTTGCAGCAAATGATGCAGTCAGCCTTATTTCCGGAATCCATTCCCAAAAAACAACGATTTAACCTGACCGAGGATGATTATAAAAAGCTATATCAATACATGTCGGAGATGCCGTCCGAAAGCCGGTTCCCACAATATGATACGGCTGAATTTTTTGATAGCTATACCAAGTTTTTTTTTTTAAGGACGGAAAGCAAAAAATACCGGATCATATCCGCAGCTTCAATAAAACAGGTTGGAGTCATGGTTTTCTTACAGATGTTTGCTATATCGTTGATTTTAAAAACAACGTAGAGTTTATGCTAAGTGCCTGTATTTATGTAAACAAAGACGAGGTACTTAACGATAACAAGTACGAATATATTGAAACAGGTTACCCATTCTTCAGGGAAATTGGCGAAAAGATCTACGAATACGAACTAAAAAGAAAAAGAGATGGAAGCCCTGACCTTAGTAAATGGAAACTGGAATATGACTAGGTAGTTTTTAATACGGTGTTTCAGAACTTTTTGATCATCTATTTGTTCTGAACTTCATTGATTTGCATCATTTTTGTTAATAAGAACAAGGTATATACTGAGTTTGAAGCAGGGATGCTTTAACGTTTTTCAATTTTATTTTACTTTTACCGCATGAAGTTTGAAAAAATTCATAATAAAGGACAAGCCAGGCTTTTTAAAAATGATTACCTGGAGATGCTTACAAAAACACATCCACTGGTTATTTGGGGTATTTATATTCCGGTGATTTCTTATTTGCTGTATTATAGTGCCACTACGCTTAATTTTTCTGTGGGGTATGTATTTCTTATATTTTTTGTGGCATTTTTTCTGGTCGTTTTTTGAATATATCGCGCACCGGTTTATTTTTCATTGGGTAAGCGATAACCCAACGGCCAAAAAGATAGCCTACGTTATGCATGGTAATCACCACCATTATCCACGAGACAGGCAGCGTTTATTTATGCCGCCGGTTCCAAGTATTATTATCGCTTCCGTTTTATTCAGCCTCTTCTACCTCATCATGGGTCGTTATGGTTTTATGTTCTTCCCGGGCTTTATGTTGGGTTACCTGATGTATGGCACGATGCACTATGCTATTCATGCATGGAACCCGCCATTTAAATGGATGAAAGGACTTTGGCGTAATCATCATTTACATCATTATAAAGATGAGCATAAAGGGTTTGGCGTAAGCAGCACAACCTGGGATCATGTATTCGGCACCATGTTCGACCTGAAAAAGAGAAAGAAGACAAAGAGAAAGTGCAGGAGTTGATGTTTGGAAAGAAATAAATCGATTTTCGATGAGACCTTTAATCCCGGTTTCGGCCGGGATTTTTTTGCCATACATTTAAAATTTTTCCACTACCCCCAGTCCAAATAATGCAAAATCATATTTAACCGGGTCTTTGGCATCCAGCGATTTCAGATTTTGAGTAAGCTCTTTAGCGGCCAACCAATCGTTGCCGGGTCGCTGTAATAAGTTAAAATGCTTCGCAACCCGGGCTACATGAACATCGAGCGGACAAACCAGCTGCGAGGGTTTTATCGTTTTCCAGATACCAAAATCTACTCCTTTAGCATCGCTTCTTACCATCCACCGCAAAAACATATTGAGCCGTTTACAAGCCGACTTTTTAAACGGTGTTGCAATATGCTTGCGGGTGCGCCTGGGATAGTCGGGAAAAATATCTTCGTCAAAAAAGGAATTATAGAAACTAACCAAGGCGGGCTCTATATCTGCATCGGATTTTTTCAGGTATTTTGAAAAAGCTGTTTCAAGCGATATTGAACCAGCTGCTTTATAATGATATTGCAGAAAGTCTAAAAAATGAAAAAGGTCGGTTGCATTAAACGTGCGATGGGCAAACCCCAGGAAGGGCTTCAGGTCCTGCTCTTCAAAGTTCAAAATAAAGTCGTAGGGAGCATTGTCCATAGCCGCTAATAGCCGGTTGCAGGAGCTGATAATGCTTTTACGATTACCCCAGGCCAAAATTGCAGCTAAAAAACCTGCAATTTCAATATCCTGATTTTTAGAAAAACGGTGAGGTACACAAATAGGGTCATCCTTTATAAAGTCAGGCTTTTCGTACTGCGCCACTTTTTTATCCAGGAATTCTTTTAGCCCGCCTTCTATTATTTTCAAAATCTCTTTTTTATGTTGTCGTATTTTAGAATGCCTCTATTGTTGTTGCCAGCTCATCAAATCCCTCGCCTTTTACAAAAGCGTAGGTCTTTTTGTTGATATTGTAGTACTTAATCCATCCTTTCTCAACCAATACAGTAAGGTCGGTACGGGCTGTTTCTTTAGATACACCATAAACGGAACGCAGCTCACGTATGGTGATCATTTTCTCTCCATCTTCCCTGAGCCATTGCAATACAGTGGTTTGCCTTTCGTTATAACCTGGTATTTTTTGTGCTGGTTTTTCTACTTTTTCTTTGCTGATACGCAGCGCAAAGTCTCGCAGCGATTTAAATGCCATCTGCACCGACTGTATATAAAACTGGATGAAATATCCCGCATTATTTTCGTCTGTTTGCCCTTGTGAAAAAGTTTTATGGTACTGTTGTCTGAATTTGGAAATAACATTGGAAACTGAAATAAATTCTGCCACCCAATACTCTTTTTCAACAAATACATTTGCGCCAGCAACCTTGCGATACGGCCGTTACCGTCTTTAAAAGGACGCGCTGTTGTAATAATGTAGTGGATAAGACCAGCTTTTACCAGTGGATGTACAAAGAATGGTTCGGTATCATCATTATAAAAGGATATCAGCTGTTCTGCTATCGCTGGGATAAAGGTCAAATCAGCTGGATTGTATCCGCCCGAAAGGTCTACCGTAGAAAGATCTACTTTATTATTGGTGCGATACTGACCTATACCCTTCAGCTTTATCGTGTCTCTGGTAAGCGCCTGATGCAACTGGAGCAATAATGCTTCTGTCAGGTTTTCTTCTTTTTTGCATACGCGAGTTGTAACGCCTTATAGATATTTACACAAGCCTGCTCATTTACATCCCGGGGTGCCCGCTTTTTAAGCAGCATTTCTTTAGCCGCTTTTTTCGATACGGTTATACCCGCCAGTTGCGCCGAACTGATACTTTCATCCAGCAGGGCGTTTGTTTTATGCCGGTGTATATGCCTGGGTTCAAGCAATACCTGCAAATCGCGGCCGCCCGCGAGCCCGATATCCAATTTGTGCAATTGCGATTCCAGGCTGTTGCTAACCCACCATTTGATGCTGAAAGAAGGAAAAGACAGGCAGCGGTAAAAGCCCTGATCCCGTTCGCGTAAGACTTTTGACCAGATATCCATCCTGTAATCTGGCTCGGGTATTTGCATGTCTTTAAACTTATCCCAATGAACATAATTATTGTTAAGATTGGAGATCAGCTTTCTTGCAGAATCATCGTTTAATGGTTGCGTCATGTCTCTTTTATTCTAAATAATCGGCTAATTTCGGTAAAATTTGGACATTTACAATAAAACCTGGCGGGTCCTAAAGTCTGCCAGGTTTTAATTTAATTAGACGTTGAAGATCGTTTATCCTATCGCCTGCTTCAGATCCTCTATCAGGTCGTAGGCGTCTTCAATGCCGATACTCAGCCGGATCAGCGAATCACTTAATCCATTTTTTATTCTTTCCTCGCGGGGTACTGATGCATGGGTCATGGTTGCAGGGTGGTTGATCAGCGACTCCACTCCCCCTAAACTTTCTGCCAGGGCTATTACCCGGGTTCCTTTTAAAACCTTTACTGCGGCATCCATAGATTCATCGGCCAGTTCGAAACTCATCATGCCGCCAAAATCGCGCATTTGCTTCCGGGCTATCGTATAACCTATATTGTCTTCAAATCCACACCAATATACTTTTTTCACTTTGGGGTGTTGGGCCAGGAAATCAGCCACTTTTCTGCCGTTCTCGCAATGCCGTTGCATACGAACATGCAGGGTCTTAATGCCCCGTAAAACCAAAAAACAATCTACGGGCCCCGGCACTGCACCACTACTTTTTGTATAAAAAACAGCTTTTCCCTTAACTCATCATCATTCATCATCAGGGAACCCATAATTACATCGCTATGCCCTCCCAGATATTTGGTCGCCGAATGCATTACGATATCAGCGCCCAGGTCTAAGGGGTTTTGTAAATAGGGAGATGCAAAAGTGTTATCAACCACCAGTAACGCCCCAGCGTTCTTTGCTATTACAGCTGCAGCTTCAATATCCGTAATATTCATCAACGGGTTTGTTGGCGTTTCTACCCAAATCATTTTTGTTTGACCTGTAATGGCCGCGCTGATATTTTCCACTTGGGTTGTATCAATGTAAATGAATTTTATACCAAAATCGGCCCATAATTTGGAAAATAGCCGATAAGTACCTCCATACATATCACTTGCCGCAATCACTTCGTCTCCCGGCTTCAATAAACGGATCACCGCATCTGTTGCAGCAACCCCACTGCTGAAGGCTAAGCCATGCTTCGCGTTTTCCAATGAAGCAAAAGCATTTTCGAGCGCCGTGCGCGTAGGATTACCAGCACGGGAGTAATCGTATCCCTTATGCTCATTGGGACCGGTTTGCACATAAGTAGAGGTTTGGAAAATTGGCGTCATAATAGCACCGGTTGATGGATCCGGCTCCACGCCCGCGTGGATGATCTTGGTATCTCGTTTCATTTATTTTCTTTTTTATACCGGCTGTTAGGGTAGCCGGTTAGCGCAAGGTAAAAAGAAAATAACGAATGTATGGGTAATTAAACTGCCTTTACACGAGCCTGCAAAGTAGTAAGACGATCTTGAAATCCTTCAACCCTACGCCTTGATTCAAATCAATCTATGAAAATCTTCGTAGTTGTTTGCCGTTCGTCCTAAAACGGGCGTATCGCGCTGACAAACAGTTAATAAGTCCGTTACCGTTTAAACGGTTTTTTGACCATTCATTGATAATTTTCAATCAATCTGTCCATTCGTTAAAAATATTTAACAGGAAAGGGCTTGCCGTTGGTCAATATTCACTTGCCAAAGCGCTACCGCTGCGGATACCTTTACCTTGTTGAAGCGCAGATAATGAGGATAGAAAGGTTGCATGATGAAGGTGGGTTTGGCGGTAGAAAATCCGTCATTCACCGGGAGTTTTAGGATCGTTCACCCATAAGTGCTAGACAGGAGGCTTCAAGCTGATGTATGTTTGTGAAACAAATAAAAAGAATACAACAATCTCTAAACAATTAAAACTTAATAAAATGAAAAACTTAATTCTTTCAACCGCTTTTATGTTAGCCGTAATTGGCAGCGCCTCCGCCAGTACAGTGGAACCAGCTAATGAATATGTACTGAAAACTTTTGGCCAGATCTTTAAAGAGGCCATCAATGTAAGCTGGACCAATACCGGCGATCATTTTGAAGCCTATTTTGTAGGTGATAACAATGTAAAAACACGCGCTTTACTGGATGCAAAAGGCAATCTGGTACAAACTATTCGTTACTATAAAGAAGAAGATTTACCGTCTAACGTGCTTTATGCTGTGAAAAAGAATTTAAGGATAGAGAGATCTGGGGTGTTACCGAAGTGTCGAACAAAAATGGTGTAAACTACCGGATCGTTTTAAGAGATGACAAAAACTACACACATGTTAATGCCAATAGTGTTGGTGAAACAGAAGTAGTATCAAAATATAAAAGAGGCGACAAATAATTAGCTTCAAAATTTTCTCATGTAAAACAACGGAGGGGGTATTCTTATCTTCTCCCTTTTTGTTTTTAGAGGGTTCTATATCTTAACCGGAAGTTTCACCAAAGCATCATCCCAGGCAATAATCAAGTTGGCCCCGCTATTGGATTTTTCAAACACCATCGTAAAGTATTCCATTACAGGATTGTAATAGGTAACAGGCACTTCTACCCTTACCAGGTCTTTGGATGTGTCCTGCCTTAAGCCCCATAAATCCAGGTCGTTATTAATAGCAATCGTCCAATAACCGGCTTTAGGAATAGCATATAGGGTATATCGTCCTTCCGGTATTTTTTTATCGCCGATCGTAACCGGCTGAAAAATATCCAGTTCGGTAGCTTCATTTGCCCCAAGTCTCCAGGTTTGTCCATATTTAAGAATTTCTTCAAAAAGCTTGCGGCCCTGCAAATGGGGACGGCTGTATATGACCCGCATTACCGGTGGCGGCACTGCTGGGTCAGCAATTTTTTGCTGGGGGTATTTAGCAGGAAAATAACTCATATCCATGGGTGAGATATCTACATCTGCATAAATATTGTTGTCTTCTATAACCGGTGCCGTATTGCAGTAGAATCAGTGTTTGCTGACTGATGTGTTGGTGTTGTAGTACCGGATGTGGCGGGCTTTTCTTTACACCCCATCAACAAACTGATCGCTAAGGAGGAGGCAAATAAACATTTACAAAATACGGACATGTACTTGGGTATAATAAATTAAAATGAGATGGGTAAAGTGGCAGAAACGGTATCCCAGCCGGCTACCAGGTTTACTCCGGTTCCCGATTTTTCCAGATCGATAGTGAGTGATTCAATGGGCTTCTCCAGTTTTTCCACAGGGGCGGTTACCCGGCACACATCTTTGGCAGGATCGTATTTGAATGCTCCCCAGGTGTCTGTTTCTTTGTTGATGATGAATGTCCAGTTTTTTTCACTTACCAGCGCATATATGGTATACCTGCCCGCAGGCACTTTTTACCCCCGATTTTTGCTTCGGTAAAAAGATCCAGCTCGGTTGCTTCATTCGCACCCAATCGCCACACTTTACCATAAGGAACCATTTCGGAACCAAAAACCTGGCGGTTGGCTTTATTGGGACGGCTGTAAATAACCCTCAGCCTTAAGGGCTCCTTTGTTCCTTTTACTTTAAGCGATGGGTAGTCCAGGGGAAAGTAGATCTGGTCAAGGGGGACTTATCTACAGGCGCCCACTGCTGCGCAACGACAAACTGCGAGCCGGCAATAACGCTGGCTGCCAGAAACATCCATTTTTTCATCTTCTTTTTTATTTGGCGATCTTCTTCAATATAATGTAAAGCACCAGGCTTTTGCGACTTAACCAGGCAAAGTTCGGTTATCTGACAATAGTTGCTTCATTTTATTAAAAGCAAAAAGCCTGATTTCTTCCCAAAACTCATCAAAGCAACTTTGCAAAAAATGGTAATGCTGATCAAAAATCTTTATTGCCGGGGCACTATCCTGCAAATATGCGGCTCTTTTCACCAACCCTCCAAAACTTTGATAAATCCGGCAAAGTTCTGTACCCGTATAACCAGTTTTGCGATTGCATATAAAAAAACAGGTGTTCAAACTGGGGAGGCATGATTGGTTTTTGCTTCTCCAATTGCTGGTAAGTTGCCTGCGAAAAATCATACAAAGCCGCTTCATTGGCAAAAGAGGTTGGTTCTATTGCGAGGAAATGATCATATACAACATCTATAAATGCGCCGCTGTATAACCTGTATGCAGCTTTGAAAACCGATTTGGCTTTTTGTGTTACGGGATGGGTATCTGTAAAATCATCTATAGCCCTGTGTAACAAAATGCCTTTGTGCACCACGGGCGGATACAGGAACTGCTTTTTGCCTTTTATAAAATCACTCGTCATATTGCCCAGCAAAATTTCTTCGTTGCCAAATGATAAATACGCATGAGCTAAGTAATTCATATTATTTCTTTATAAACGTTACAATATCTGTTACCAGCTGGGGTACAATGGGTAAGGATGGTTGCGTATAGGTAGCCGGTTTTGATTAATATCTTCCGGAGCGGTTTTCAACACATGATTCATTCCTGCTATCAGAGCAAGCTGAGCCCCAGGTTTACATGCTTTTAGCTCCTGTCCTTCACTGGTTTGCACTTGAAAATCAGTTGTTCCTTGTACTATTAGTGTGGGTATACGCACTTTCTTTATTTCCTCACAAGGACTATATTTCATCCAGGAGCTCATATAGGATTGTATGCCCGGCCTGAAAAGTGTAAATAGCATGGGGGAACAGAGTCTATTTTTTCTCCCTTTCTCATTTTATTAAAAAGAGAATCGGCGGCAGAAGCCAATGCGGGCGCCTGCTTTTTGAGCTGCCAGGTTATAATTTCGTCAATTGCTTTTGCAGGTCCTGAAATAGATATGTATTTATCGCTTTTTACGTGCTGCACGGCAACCATGGCTATCAAAGAGCCTTCGCTGTGCCCCGCTACTATTAATTTTTTAACCCGGTTGTCTTTTCTTAGAAGCTCTATCCATTCTTCCAGATCCTTTATAAAATCATCAAAAACCAACTTCGATTCATCTTTGCCGGCCTCCCTGCTTGCAGCCACACCTCTCTTATCAAACAGTAGCGTGGCTATATTGTTTTTCGCCAGCTCATGAGCCAGCATCAGGTAGCTGTCAGCAGTGACACCCAACGGGTTGTTGCCCTTTCTGTCGGTGGGACCGGAGCCAACCTGCAATATAACGAGGTCGAACTTGTTTTTATTTGCAGGCAATATAAGACTGCCGTAAAGATCTCCGGTTGCTGTATGTAAAGTAACCGGTTCTTCCGTTTGTGCCGATAACACATTATTGAAAAAGAGAAAAATGAAGAGCGTCAATAGTCTATACATAGGATCTTATTAAGCAGGTAAGTTAAGAAAAGAATAACCTTCTTCCATATCAAAAATAGATATTTTTGCGGTCCGCAATGTCTCACGCTTTTGTGATCTGAAGGCGAATCAAAAGTTTTGAATCATGAACAAAGGACCCGTTTCAAATTTTATTCAACATCATTACCGCCATTTTAATGCAGCAGCATTAATGGATGCCGCAAAGGGTTATGAAACCCATTTGCTGGAAGGAGGCAAAATGATGGTGACATTGGCCGGAGCTATGAGCACTGCCGAGTTGGGCATTTCGCTTGCCGAAATGATCCGCCAGGACAAAGTACATATCATTAGCTGCACCGGCGCCAACCTGGAAGAAGACGTAATGAACCTGGTGGCGCATAGCCACTATAAAAGAGTGCCCAACTATCGCGATCTGACGCCACAGGAAGAGTGGGATTTACTGGAGAACCACTATAACCGTGTTACAGATACCTGTATTCCTGAGGAGGAAGCTTTCCGCCGCCTGCAAAAGCACCTGGTCAAACAATGGAAAGATGCTGAAGCGAATGGAGAACGTTATTTCCCTCACGAGTTTCTATACAAAACCGTTTTAAGCGGAGAGCTGGAGCAGTATTATGAGATTGATCCGAAGGATAGCTGGATAGTAGCTGCCGCAGAAAAAATCTGCCGATCGTTTGCCCGGGTTGGGAAGACAGCACCACCGGTAATATTTTTGCCAGCTATGTGGTGAAGGGTGAGCTGCAGGCATCTACTGTAAAAAGCGGTATCGAATATATGGTATGGCTTACCGAGTGGTACCGCAATAATTCATCTGGAAAAGGTGTTGGTTTCTTCCAGATCGGGGGCGGTATTGCCGGAGACTTCCCTATTTGTGTGGTTCCGATGATGTACCAGGATCTTGAGTGGCATGATGTTCCTTTCTGGAGCTATTTCTGCCAGATCAGTGATAGCACTACATCTTATGGATCGTACAGCGGTGCGGTGCCTAACGAAAAAATTACCTGGGGTAAGCTCGACATACACACACCCAAGTTTATTGTAGAAAGCGATGCAACTATTGTTGCTCCGCTGATGTTTGCCTGGATACTGGGCTGGTAACGTTAATTACAATTTATAGAATCAGGCCTTACTTACATTGGAAAAATGTAGGTAAGGCCTTTATTAATTTTAAAAGAACTCATTATGCTTTTTCGCATTATATAAATGCCATTAATTATTTTTGCTTTTATTAAAACAAAAAACTGCTATGAAAAAGCTACCTATTATTTTAGGGCTATCCTTCTCTATTTTTACGGGCTACGCACAAGAGAGAAAATTAGAGCTTACCTCTGAACGCAAGAGCGACAAGTCGGTGGAAATCTCCTACAAGAAAACAGATCCCGGCTATTATACCATGTAATCAATTACTCAGCAATCTTCATTTTAACAATAAAGAAAAGAAGAAATCTTTCATAACTGAGTTGCCTCCGATTTTGCGAGTTTTAGAGCTGCAGCTATCACCTGATGCATATCGAAATATTGATAATTTCCTAGACGCCCACCAAAATGGATGTTTTTTTTTGTGCTTGCCAACTCTTTATATTGATTGTAACGTTTATTGTTATATATGTCATTTATTGGGTAATATGGCTCAGCATGATTAGAAAAAGGCTGAGGAAACTCTTTAGTAATGACTGTATGTGGTTGCTTACCAAATTCGAAGTGTTTGTGTTCTATAATTCTCGTGTATGGTATTGCTCTTTGTGTATAATTAATTACCGCGTTCCCCTGAAAGTTTTCAATTTGTTTCGTTTCGTGTTCAAATCTTAAGCTTCTGTATTCAAGCTTACCCAATTTATACTCAAAGAAAGAATCGATAGTGCCTGTAAAAACTATTTTGTTTGCTAGTGTGTCGAAACTAGCACGATCGACAAAGTAGTCAGTATTTAGCCTAACCTCTACACTTTTCAATAACTCTTTAGTCAATCCATTATAACCGCCAATAGGTATTCCTTGATATTTATCGTTAAAGTAGTTATTATCATACGTAAATCGAAGCGGAATCCGCTTAATAATAAAAGCAGGAAGTTCTGTTGTTCTCTTTCCCCATTGCTTCTCACTGTAACCTTTAATAAAAGAATAATATATATCGTCTCCTACCAGAGCAAGTGCTTGCTCTTCGAGATTTTGGGGTATTTTACCTAAATAAGGTAACGTTTGATGTCGTATTTTTTCCTCGGCTTGTTTTGGAGTAGTCACTCCCCACAACTGACTAAAGGTATTCATGTTAAAGGGGAGGTTATACATCTTACCATTAAAATAAGCAAGAGGGCTGTTTACAAATTTATTAAATTTTACGAAGGAATTTACAAAGTTCCATATCGTTTCATCATTGGTATGAAAGATATGTGCCCCATAGCAGTGTACATTTATTCCTTCGTAATTTTCGCAATAAACATTTCCACCGAAGTGACTGCGTTTATCAATGACCAGACATTTTTTTCCTATTTGGTTCATCTGATGAGCAAACACTGAACCGAAAAGTCCAGCTCCAACTATCAAATAGTCATACTTTTGAGCGGAAAACATTGAAGTTTTGTTGATCTTAGCAACAAAAGCCTTTAAATACTCTAGCCTTTTGTCTAACCCAGATTTGTGAAGAAGATGTTGGTTGTCTACCTGAAATATTTGGCAATAATCGATTTTAAGAGGTCACGATTTACAATTATTTTCCCGGTGTTTTTTATCACTTCTTCAAAGAAGTGAATCAACTCATGGAAATAGTGATCAAATGAAAAATTCAGCCTTTGTTTGAAAACATTTTTTCTGGTTTCATCCATTATAGACTTGTTATTTAATAATTCTCCAAGCTCATCAAATGTATCGAATATTAGTCCGGTTTTAAGGTTTGTTATTAAATCTTGTGTTGCTACTATATGGCCCTCATTATTTTTCTGTATCATCGGAAGGCCTGCAGCAGCCAAGGTAGACATTCTTGCAGGATAATTTAAATCATCCCAAGAGCATTTCATTAACTCTCCATTATTTAGGCTATCAAAACAGTGCAGCCAACCAGCATCATATTTTGAGTACTCTTTCGCCCAATTTTCGGGTTTACAATGAGGGTGAACATGAAGATGTCCCTTTGCAACTTGATTCACCTGATCAACCCATCCAGACCACATAGAGTGATAAAACTCACCATACAAATGTAAATGAACATTGTATTTAGACAATATAGCAACATCTTGTGGCTTGATACCGTAAGGCCTTCCAGAAACTAACGTATGTATTGCGCCATCTGTTTCTGACAATAGGCAAGACCTCTTTTTAATAAACCATTTTGACGGAGGAAGGTCTCCATCTAAAATAAGGGATTGGGAGTTGACATCTCCAATGATTTGACTGAACCAATCTTTACACTCTTTATTGATGAATATTTGACCATCTGCATTGTAAAACAATTCAACCATTTCGTTCCATATACCATAATTTCGGCAAAAAAGGGGCCCTTCTTTGAAGTGCCAAATAAAGGGGATTTGGGGATTAGAGACCATTATATAATGGGCTAATTTAACAGCTTGAGAATTTAACAGTGCATAAATAATATCAGGTTGGATTTTTTCAATTTGAGATTGTATATTATTGATGTCCAAATCGACTATATTCCCAAAAGGAAAAGGACCTACTGCGTTATGAATTTCAGGATTGCTAATCCACAACCCGTATAATTGGTGTCCATCTTCTTCAAAGGCTAAAATTCTTTCTGGGTTAAACCCAAGTTCGCCTACTATAAGAATTTTTAATTTTCCAGGAGATGAATGTGCCTGCTGAAACTTGATGGCATTCTCGTTCTCATCTATACAAGTATCGTTAACATTGTGAAACTTTATTTGCTCGGTTACCTGGTAATACTTTTTGTAAAAAGCCAATCCTCCGCCTTTTGTTGTACTAATTATTTTATGACGCTGGAAAGGATGACTTACCCATTCACAGGATATAATATTGGTTCCAACAAATGTTCCTTCTTCGCGTAATTGACCCCAATACATTTTGTCAAGATCTGCAGTTACTAATTCATTTCGTTCAATCCATTTACAAGAACCCTTTCTATGCATAACCTGTACGAGCTGAAGAGAGCTATTAGGAATTAAGCCAAGAGTCTTTTTAGTAGATAACCCAGAACCTAAGTTATCAGTATTGTCATAGTATAACCCAGAATAACTAAGTATTATGTTTTGAGATGCCGACAAACTGTTATAAAGGTTCGATAGATGATCAGTGAAGTAGATATCATCCGAAGGCAGATAACAGATATAGTTACAGTTGGCATATTCTATACCCATATTTAAGCAATTTCCTAAACCTTTATTTTGGTCATTCCTATAGTATCGTACACGGCTATCTTGCCTATAGTCCTCTATCACGTCTTCTGTATAGTCATTTGAACCATCATTAATTAGTATTAGCTCCCAATCTTGAATGGTTTGAGCAAAAAGGCTCGCCAGTGCCCTTCGAATAAACGCCCCATTGTTATAGGTAGGCATAATAACAGAAATTGACCGTTCCTTATACTTTCTTGGTTTATTTTTTGAATATTCATTCATATAAAACTGTTCAGCTTGATTTTATTCTAAAACTTTGGTTATATCTTCATAGTGCAGACAGCAGATAGAGAACAGGAAATATTTCACTCTAGAAGCTGTTCGGGCCTGCCTTACAGCGGGTACCTAAACCTGCCTGCTTTCTTGCCTTAGTCTTCCTTGTTATATGGAGGCTGTGTTTTTGTATTCCAAAGCATTTCTAGATGTAAGCTCTTGATGATTACACTCTAACTATTATTAGTTACAAATAATAATTTGTTCTGAATTAAAAAATTAACTTTAATAACTATTAGTTCGCAAAAAGCTTTATATTCTTCCTCATTTTCGGAAGGAGCGAATAAAAAGCTAATCTTATTTAATAATTCTTCAAATGAAATTTCTTCCTTCGTAAGAACTATAATGTTTATACAGGTCTCGTCTAACACGATCTCTCTGTGCCCTGAAAAAAAAGTTCTGGAATAATACCTATGGCAATATTAGACTTATCTGAGCTTCTAATACTCAGCATGCCGTTCTCCGTTATGTTCATAGTTGGCCATTCAAAAACTGAGTATAATATTTCTGCATAATCATTTCTTTGAAGTTTTATCAACATGCGCTCGTTAAATGATGCATTAATGAAATTAATTGATGCCATCGCTTTATCTTCTAACTGCCTTAAAGTGATAGGCCCAAGTCTATTAAACTTAGAACATGTTTTTTTATTTTCTTTTCATACTTGAATAACTCTTTTAAGAGTTCATTTTTCGAATTTGAAACATCTTTAGCCAACATATGGTTGGTTTTAAAAACATAATTTTTATTTAAACTCTTTAAGAAGTTGTTGGTGTTCTGAAATGTAAAAAAGTTGTAGTCGTTTTTAATACGCTCTTGTTTTATTTTGGTATTGTAAAAATAATGTTGCTTTTTAAAAAGGCTTACAATCCTTAAAAAAATCTCTTCATTTTCTTGCAAAAGATGTCGAGACATCATGTCGCAAACACCTTTGTCTCGCTTAAACTCTCCAATTAAATGCAAATATTTTAATCTATCAACATTATAAAAATCGGCGAAATCTTTATACTTATATCCAAAATCAGGAATCCCCTCCATTTTGAGGCATGTAACATTTTTCTTATGTTTTTTTGATAGTGAGAATAGTAGTAGTTGCTCAAAAATTATATTTAAATTGTCATTTGATTTACAATTCTTATTTATCGCAACAAATCGTTGGGCATGTGAAACAAATTTTTTAAAAAAAATGAGATCGTTCCCACCTATGATTCCAGCATTATATGACCTCATATCTCTGGAAGTAAGGTTTTTCTTTAAAATTGGAGGTACGTAATCCAGTTTACTAATTAAAGGCTCGAAAAGACTTTTATAATAGTCCGTTCCTATTTCAAGGTTTTGAGCAATTATCTCACCACTTAGAACAGTTCCATCAATTGGCTCCCAAAGCATTACATCTCCATCCACATGTAAAAAAGGCTGCTCCTGTTTTGCGTAAGTAAGTAGTTTGGGTAATGCCCACAAATGTTGCGGAATATCCAAGTCATCATAGTCTGTGAATACAACCGTGTATGGCAGGCCTAGTAGGTCAATTAAAGCACGTTTCCCACTGAGGTCCGTATAAAGTTTTACATTTTCATAGTTCTTAGTAAGCTTCAAACAACTGAGAGCCCAACCCATTAAATGGTATTGAGGAGAGAGCCACCCAAAATTTTCACTAATAAGATTCTTTTTTGGGTCCATAGAGTTTGGCAAATAACCATATATTAAATACTATTAAGTTGACTACTATAATTAAGCGATTTCCTACTTTAGTTTGCTTAAAAATAGTATGAAGTGTCTTTTTGTAAACTGAGACCGCTGTTATTAATTGTGTACAAACGTTCTCCGACGGAAATGGTTAAGCTTTAAAAGCAAATAAATAAGCAGGAATATCTTTCCCTCGAAGGTTAAAAATATTGAAGCGAGACTTCAACTTTTTCTACCAGTAGAGAACAAATGTTTCAATCTACAACTTTTAGCGTTCTACTATAGTAATAGCCATCGCCGATTAAGTATTTTATTGCAAATAGCTTTTTCGTATATCAAGGACTATTATTGTATTGCAGTAATATAAATCGAATGTTATGAGATTTATCATTCTGTTGATAATACTAATAGACCATTAGAAACTTATACACCAATTCTAATGGTCTATTATCAACAGCGTCGAACGAATCTTCTAAGGATTGCAGCGACTAGTGGAATTGTTTGTATATACAGGAATAATTCCTGAGCCAGTCTCGCAATAACAAGTACCAGGACTATTCCACATCATACCATACGTACAAGAACCACTACTTGTTTTCCAATTACCACTAGAGTCTTGAATCGACAAAGTGCAGGGCCCCCAATTACAAACGCCACCTCCACCTCCCGTTCCGCCACTTCCTCCCATAACGTTCTTTAACTGTTCTCTTGTTAGCAATTCTGCTCCCTTCATGTTTGAAAGACTTAATTTTAACTTTTTCATTTTTTGTTTTATTTCGTATTTAAATGTTAAATAACAACGCAAAACTAAAGTGGCTGAAGGCAGTATAAATGCCCCGAATAAAATTCTAGGTGTCTTTACATAATATGAAAATGGCTTTTTCTGAAAAACATAGCTCTTCGGGTTTTCCCACCTTGGCAGCCTCGTTGCTGCTTAAAATTTCCCCATACTTTATAAACTTAGAGATGCAAAATTCCCCCTCTTCCAAATAATAATAAGATTTTCTAGATCGATCATATTGTATTGAAGCTCCCATCTCCCGCATTTCAGATACCAAAATCTTTACCGCACGTTCTGAAAGCTTCATTTTCTTTGCAAAGGTTTTTAAATCGCCGGTTGCTTTTTTTCTAATTAGGAAATTAGCATATTCTAATCGCTTAATCGATTTTACTAACGACATTAGACGTGTTATTAAATGCTGAAAAAATATTTTAGGTCTGCTACTGAATAAATTTCGGGTAATTGAAAAAATTTTGGAGTACTACTACTATTGTTGATGCTTATAAAAAACGTTGGGGTGAATTTAATTTCGGCTTTCTCACACCACTCTCGCATTTTTGAAATTTTGTCCTCTTGCATATAAAGCTCATTATCAATCGGGTATTTGGCTGCAAATGTTTCGTAATGTTTCTGTTCGCTTAGGTACCAATCATCTAAAGCGAGCCTTGTCAAATCCTCATGATTTTCAGATGCAATAGCTAGCAAATGGCTTACGGGTCTTTTTTGCTATCATTCTCATCATTTGTACTCGTAAAAATGATTTGCAAACTTACTTCATCATTGCTGGCTATCAAATCGTCGATTATTGGATGTGCTTCAGAGCAAGGGCCGCAATAGGGATTGCAAACCTTTATCAATCTGTAAGTACTACCGGGGTTACCCATACTTATTCCTAAATCGTAAGATGGTTTCTTTATTTCTTTTTGCTTCGCAAGTACTCCTTCAAATACTAAAGGATTATGCTTTATACGTTGTAATTCAATCGTCTTTTGCTTACTTGTCTTTGCCTTTTGTAACACAGGAATAAGTACAAGAATAGCAACAAAAGTAAAACTGAAAGAAGCTAAAAAACTAAATAAAGAAAGAATTGTCAATGATGAAAATGACGATGTATTATAAAGACCTCCAGCAAGTGCCGTGATAAACAAGAATAGCAAAATTATTTGAACTCCCAAGCAAAGCAAACACCATTGCTTAACTACTTTCCATTGGTAGTATATAGAAAATATGGGATACGCTAATGTTACAAGATTGAACCATGCAGAAAGAACAAGTGAAGTATGAGAAACACCTGTCACTAACAGCCAAAGAAGCATTCCAGTAAAATATGCGAACCCAATACTGCTCCAGCTTAGTCCTAGAATTTTTGAAGCTTTAGAATTAAGAACCGCGGAGCAATTTACTTTTGTGCTAGCTTGACAAACTTGCTTAATAACAGGGTTAAATTCATCTATTTCATGCCACAACAAAATAGAAGTTATGAAAGAGCCTGATAATATCAAAATCAATGTAACAAGAGCTGTAAGTGCATACCCTGTAAAACTACCGTACAAATAAATTAAACTTATCGTCAACGTTATAGAAGGAAGTAACCATAACGCCACTGAATTAATCAAAAGTATTTGTTGCTCAGCTTTCAAATGCTTCTCATAGTTGGGTTCTTTTGTTTTACTTCCAGTTTCTACAGCTAGAATCACTTCCTTAAAAACTGTTTTAAAGGTGTCAAAACTTAGCGTTTCATTTTTCTTTGTTCCTGAATTATATAGCGTGACAGTATCGTTGGAAAAACCTGTAACGACAACAAAAACATCATGAGGCATATTTCGGTTCCTAATTTGAGCTAGAAGTGGGTAGTCTAAATCCGAACTCTTTTTAAAATCTTCAGCCGAAATTCTAATCGCCACGCTCGATATATTATAAACAATACCCATTACATCTACTATTGAAGCTAGAGAAGGATAATTAGGATGTTCTATTAGCTCTTTCTGCAAATGGGATTTCGTATATTGTATATTCAACTCTTTCAACAAACGTGCCGTTGCGTCTTCACAGTGATCCATTGGTTGAGTAAGCAAGCTTAGCAATTTCATAAGTGTTAGTCGTTTCGTTAAAACATAGATTTAAAGATATAGATAATTTTGCTTTTCTTTTTCAAAATATTTTTTAATATTTGTTTATGATTTTCGAAACGCTATGAGACGCTTTACCTTTTATCGCCAGCTAAACGCTATGGATTGTGGGCCAACCTGCCTTAGGATGATTATTCGGTATTACGGAAAACACTTTAATGCAGACAAGCTTCGTCAAATGGGAGGCTTCAATAAAACAGGAGTTTCTTTGCTGGGTATTAGCGACGCAGCTGAGAAAATAGGATTCAGAACTAGAGGTATTAAAGTCGACATGCGAAAATTGGAAGAAGTTCCTTTACCCGCTATATTACATTGGAATCACAATCATTTTGTTGTGCTTATAAAAATGGGGCGCCGTAAAGTTTCAATCGCAGACCCAGAAAAAGGCATTATCCGATATGCCATATCCGATTTCAAAAAGTATTGGATTTCTTCTCAAAATGATAAAGGAGAGGACTCTGGAATTTCGCTCCTTTTAGAGCCCACTTCCGAATTTTATGAGTTAGAGAATCAGAAGCAAAATAGACTCAATTGGGGCCTTGTATTACAATATTTGAGACCTGCTCGATTGCAATTAATGCAAGTATTTTTAGCATTAATTATCACGTCTATACTTTCCCTGATTTTTCCTTTCCTCACTCAAAGTGTTGTAGACACAGGTATCAATACTCAAAATCTTCAATTTGTAGTTATTGTTCTACTAGCCCAAATAATGCTAAGTTTCAGCCAAACAATTGTAGGCTTTATACGAAGCAGGATATTGTTGAGAATATCGAATATTCTCAACATACAGATTCTATCAGATTTTTGGATAAAACTTACCCGATTGCCAATCTCCTATTTTGATGTTCATCCAACAGGAGATACACTTCAAAGAATAGGAGATCATCGCACTATACAGGGGTTTCTTACTGGACAGCTTTAAGTACGTTATTTTCTTTTTTAATTTCATTATATATGCTATAGTACTAGTTATCTATAGCTCGCAGCTATTTTTTGTTTTTTGCATCGGTAGCGTTGTTTATTTCGCGTGGGTGCAGATGTTTTTAAGAATCCGAAGAAAATTAAACTATGAAACCTTTAGTCTTTCTGTGAAAGAGAATAGTGCTACTTTGCAATTGATTCAAGGTATGCAAGAAATACGTTTAAATAATGCCGAAAAACTAAAGCGCTGGGAATGGGAGAATATACAGGCCAATGTATTTAGACTCGGATTTAAAACTCTCAATTATAGTCAAATTCAAAGCGCTGGGGCTATTTTTATCAGCCAAATACAAGGTATTACTATTAGCTTTATTGTAGCCACACTAGTAATCGATGGGCGGTTGACATTAGGCGCAATGCTTGCTGTGCAATATGTAATTGGTCAGTTGAACGGACCTATTGAGCAGTGGGTAAGCTTTTTCAAAGTTTACAGGACGTTAGAATAAGTATGGAACGGCTAAATGAAATTCATCAATTAGATGATGAAGAAGATGCTAGAAAAAACTACATATCTCAATTGCCCGAAAACAAAAGCATCCTTATTAAAAACCTTTCCTTCACCTATCCGGGGGAAATAGTCCGGTATTGGAAAATATTAACTTGTTAATACCAGAAAATAAAGTCACTGCAATCGTTGGTACAAGCGGAAGTGGAAAAACTACGCTTGTCAAAATTTTACTTAAAGTTTATGAACAATATGAAGGGGATATCCGTGTAGGAGAAAATAATTCTGATAATAAACAGGGTAAAGCAGGAGCTAAGTTCAGTTTCATTAGTCACAAATACTGGCGTAGCACTTGCGGCGCAGTATTGCAGGATGGCTATATTTTTAACGAAAGTATTGCTCGTAACATAGCAGTAGGGGATGATCTCATAGATACAAATCGTTTACTTCAAAGTTGTCAAATTGCAAATATATAGATTCTTTTATTGAGTCACTTCCAAACGGTTATTATACGAAACTGGGTGCGGAAGGGATGGGCGTCAGCCAAGGACAGAAGCAACGACTTATGATAGCAAGAGCTGTATATAAAAATCCAGAATATATGTTTTTCGACGAAGCCACTAACTCTTTAGATGCCAATAACGAAAAAGAAATTGTTGAAAACCTTCATCACTTTTTTGAGGGAAAAACTGTAATAGTTGTAGCCCATAGATTAAGTACTGTAAAAAATGCTGATAAGATAGTAGTATTGAATGAAGGCAAGGTTGCAGAAGAAGGCACTCATGAAGAATTGACGGCGTTTAAAGGAAAATACTATGAACTAGTAAAAAATCAACTTGAGCTGGGGAATTAGTTACAAATCAGAAAATTAACCTATGAAAGACTCAAAAGTAGATATTGCTGAACTTTCCAATGAAGAGATGTATGAGGTCGCATTGAATAAAAACTTCTGGGAAAGATCAGAAATTGCTCAAGAGATTGTTAGCCGTAAACCCGATTTCTTCGAGAAATGGTCCCTCCTATTATTTTTGATGGTGATATTATCATTGATCGGCGCCTCATGGTTTATTCGATATCCGGATATTATAGAAGCTAATGCAATCTTAATAGGAGAGAATGCTCCTAAAGAAATCATTTCCCGACAAAGTGGCCACCTAATAGCACTTTTGGTGAAAAATAACCAAAAAGTAAAACAAGGAGAGATTATTGCGTGGATAGAAAGTAACGCGAATACACAAGAAATAATAAGCCTATCCAAAAATTAAACAGCTCCGCTTTTCTAGAGCAAAATAATCCTGTTAAACTTTCAGCATTGTTTAATGATCGATTTAAAAATCTTGGAGAATTACAGGTGCCATATCAAACTTTTATAACCGCCTGGCAACAATATAATGATTATTTGGTAAATGGCTTCTTTTATAAAAGAAAAAGCATGCTACAAAGTGACATTTTATCGTTAACGCAAATAAAAGGGAAGACCGCGGACCAAAGAAAGTTCACTCAAAAGGAAAATGACTTGGCGAAAAAAACGTTTGAAATGAACGAGATTTTGTACAAGGAAAAAGTTATCTCTTCTGAGGAATATCGACAAGCTCAATCAACCCTCATAAACAAGCAAAAAGCTCAACATCAAATTGATGTAGATATCATTTCTCAAGAAAGCCAAATTAGAGATAAACAAAAAGATATAGACCAGCTAAACCATGATATTTTTCAACAACAAAAGATATTCGAACAAGCACTACACACACTTAAAAGTAACGTAGATAGTTGGTTGAGTAAGTACACTGTTCAATCACCAATTGATGGACAAGTGGTTTTTGTGTTGCCAATTCAGCAAAACCAGTTTTTGAACAAGGAAAACTTTTAGGTTATGTAAAGCCCTCAGATAGTAAATATTATGCTGAAGTAAAACTATCTCAAAATAATTTTGGGAAAGTAGATACCGGAATGAAAGTTCAATTACGGTTTCATGCATATCCTTACCACGAAACAGGTTTTGTTTCAGGAACATTAGACTATATATCTACGGTTGCTATTGACAGTGGATTTCTAGGAACCGTACGATTGGATAGAGGCCTTACTACAAATCAGCATATGGTATTGCAGTATAGACCTGGATTAAAAGCCCAGGCTCTCATTATTACTAAGGATATGCGGATGTTGAAAAGAGTATATAACAGTATTATAAAGTCAACCTCACTCAATAAGTAGGTTTTAGGTTGTTTAGTAACCCTACCTATATTAAGTACTTTTAATTAGATATCTAAACAAATACCAAATGTAGGGGTTACTCATGAGTTTAGATATAAGCATATGTTATATGAGATTCTATCAGCAATAATGCTGTAAAATGTCACTGTTAGAAATTCCAAAAACTAAAAATATAAATAGTATTATGATTTCAAACAGAATTATTCAAAGTCTTTGGGTCGGAGGCCCTCTTAATCCTTTAGCTTTATTATGCATTAACTCATATCTTTTTCATGGGCATGAATTTCATTTATATGTTTACGAAAAAATTGAAGTTCCTAAAGGTATTATTTTAAGAGATGCTACTAATATCTTACCGCAACATCAAATTTTCAAAGATAAATATGGGAGCTATGCAGCTTTTTCAGATTGGTTTCGTTATGAGCTGCTTTACAAATATGGAGGCTGGTGGACAGATATGGATGTTGTGTGTCTTAAGCATTTCAATACAGAAGAAGATTATGCTTTTGCTACGGAGCTTTTTGGTATTGATAATTGTGTAGTTGCTACATCAAATATTAAAGTACCTCCCAAATCAAAACTTATGGAAGATTGCTTGGACGCCATTCAAAAAATTGAGGACTTACCGTCAATTAACTGGTTCGAAATAGGAGCACACCTTTTGTCTGAGAAAATCTGTAAAAATTCTCTGGAGGATTACATTCGAGATCCAAATGTCTTTACACCCATTTCGCTTTCCACATCCGAAATTTTATTTCAAAACTCGTATATAAAGTTTTCAAACCTCACATATTCAGTTCATTTCTATAATAATAAGCTAAGAACAGCTGGATTTGATTTGTATAAAAAGTTTCATCATAATTCGTTATATGAGAGGTTAAAAAAGAAGTATTGCACAGAAAAACGTACACTTCTTACTCCAGCAAAGAAATAATTACAAAGGAGATGAGTAAAAGAGAATTGAAAAAATATACGGCCCCATAAGAATCATTGATAGCTTCTAAAATCACAAAGGGACGCTTATCGCGTCCCTTTGTTGTTATGATGGGTTTCGGTTTCTTTGATCCTGTTTAAAAGACCAACCGTAAGTTACGTTTTATTTCTTATTGCGTCAATTTTAAATCGCGCTTCAACATATCGGTCCTGTTAGCCATTTCCCAGGCTGTATAAAATATCATCTGGGCTCTTTTAGCCATTAAGGGGAAGTTGATTTTGTCCACGGTATCCGTTGGTTTATGATAATCGGCCTTTAACATACCATCATAAAAAAAAAAACGGGTACTCCTTTTCTTGCAAAGTTGTAGTGATCGCTTCTGTAGTAAATCCTGTTAGGGTCATTAGGATCATCAAATTTGTAATCCAGTACCAGCTTCGTGTATTTACTATTGGCGCCCTCGTTTATTTTAGGAAGGTCGGTGCTTAGCTTGTTGTGACCTACTACATATACATAGTTCTGTGTATCGGCGGTCATTCTTTCGGTATCAATACGACCAATCATATCAATGTTCAGGTCTGCCGTTGTTTTGTCCAAAGGAAAAATAGGATGTTCTGAATAATACTCAGAGCCCCACAAACCTTTTTCCTCTCCGGCAACCAGCATAAACACCACAGTGCGGCGAGGGCCCTTTCCTTCTTTTTTGCTTTCGCGAAAGCTTCCGCCATTTTCATTACACTTACGGTGCCTGAGCCATCGTCATCTGCCCCATAATAAATATTTCCTTTTTCGTCCATTCCAACATGATCGTAATGCGCCGTAACAAAAAGGTATTCATTTTTCTTATCAGAACCTTCTACCAGCCCTACCACATTGCTAACCGTAGCTATTTTTTTGCCTGATGAATATTGCAGGGTCACCGGCATCTGGCGAATGATGGGGTCTGCAACACCGTTGCCCAAAGCAGCTTTGATCTCGCTGATGGAATGCCCGTCTTTTTTAACCACATTATCATTAACAAAAAAGCCGGGATAGCTTTACTTTCTTCCTGTGTTGCTACATCGGGTTTAGGCCTGTATGAATTGTTGAGCTGTTGTTGTGAAGGCAGCTGATCTGCAATAATCAGCACCGCTGCAGCACCTTTCTTTTTGCATTGGCTATTTTATTAGCGGTAAAAACCGGTGATTGTCTCCGGGGTTTATCTGTTTTGAAACCATCGGGCTGACCAGATAGCAGGATAACTAGTTTGCCTTTTACATCCGTTGTTTTATAATCGTCTCTCTTTTCATCTACTATACCATAGCCTACAAAAACGTACTCACTGAACTTCAGGTCTGCTTGCTGCGGCATCTGCATCCACGGAGCGAAATCGGACCAGGGATTAAAAGCAATGCCTCCGATATTTAAGGTAAGTGTAGACGCGCTATCTTTTTCCAAATCAAAAAACTGGCGATAACTATCTTTATTACCTGGCTGTACACCAAAGGCTTTAAATTGAGTTTCAATATACACTGCGGCTTTTTCCAGTCCCGGAGAAGGGGTATCTCTACCTTCCATTTCTGCACCGGCAATAATATTGAGATGTTTTTTAAGGTCGGTCGTGGTGATTGTTTTGGCAAAAGGTTGGGGATCTGCCGGTTTTTGTGCCTGAACGCTAACGCTGGCAAGCGCGCATACAGCTAATAGAAAATTCTTTCCCATATAAAATTGCTTGTTGAGTTGTAAATGTAACCAACAACAGGTAATAAATGCCTACCGTTTATCAAAATATAAAAAGGAATACAACACTCTGTTTCCTGTGTCGTAGATGGAGGCAGGATGGCTACAGCTATATTAATCATTTTGGGCCTAAGGCACATTAAGACGTAAGCTGAATGGTATATTTCTAAACTACCAAATGAAGTATGCAGATGGTTTTGTTGCCCATCAGGTTCCGGAGATCTTGTCGACCCGGGTAGCATGGCGGCCACCTTCAAAAGCAGTAGTTAAAAATACCTCTACCATTTCTTCGGCTGTACTTTCTGAAACAAATCGAGCAGGAATGCAAAGAATATTGGCGTCGTTATGTTTACGCGCGAGGGCGGCAATCTCATCGTCCCAGCAAAGCGCTGCCCTAATACCCTGGTGCTTATTAGCCGTTATGGCAACTCCGTTACCGCTGCCACAAAGTAAAATACCAAAACCGCAAGCGCCGGATTCTACAGCCTGTGCTACAGGATGCGCAAAATCAGGGTAGTCTACGGCATCATCGGAGGGAGGACCAAAGTCTTTAAAGCCCAGATCTTTCCCTTCAATGAATGAAATAACAAATTCTTTCATTTCAAAACCCGCATGATCGGAGGCTATCGCTATCGGTTTGCTTAGATCAAATGTTGTTTCCATAATGATCGGTTTTATTTAGCTCCACTCTTCGGTGGCTTTTTCAGCATTCTTTTTTCACCCTTCGCCGCCAATGCAACACTTATTTCGAATAGCAGGTATAATGGCGCTGCTACTACTGCGAGGCTAAACGGATCCGTGGTGGGAGTGATAATTGCTGCTGCAATCAAAATTACAACAAAAGCATGACGCCTGAATTTACGAAGAATAGCCGCTGTTACAATGCCGGCTTTTGCGAGTAACAATATCAATAAAGGTAACTGAAAGAGCAGCCCCACGCCTACTGTTGTATAGGTCATATTCTCCAGGTAATCTGAAAACGTAGGCATGATCGTGATCTTATCACTTAATTTATAATTAAAGTAAAATTGTACCATTAGGGGCATTAGTATAAAATACCCGAATGCCACACCGATAAAAAACAACAGGGATACCCAAAAGATGATTCCGGATGCCTGGCGGTTCTCTTTATCAGAAAGCGCCGGCTTTACGAACTTCCATATTTCCCAGAATATATAAGGAAACGCTAATACAAAACCTCCTATAAACGCCACCGTAAAGTTGGCAATAAACTGGCCCGTCATGGTGGTTTCGATGAACTGAGGGGTATCGCCATTTTTAAAGCAAAGTGATTCGCCTACTCCAACGGCCTGGCCCATTTTACACATCCACTCCGCAGAAATAAAGTCTGCCTTTGTGGGACCAAAAACAATATCATCAACAAAAAAGTCGGTAAACACAAAAACGATGATTGCCCCTATAACAACAGCTAAAACCGACCGTATTAAGTGCCAGCGCAATTCTTCAAGGTGATCAATGAAGGACATTTCATCTTCATTACCCCGATTTCTCTTCTTAAAAAAATCCATTATAGCCATGTACGTAAAATAAGTACGCAAAGATGCGACTTTATAGTTAATAGTTTATGGTTGATTGTTCATTGGATGCGATATCCCTTTTCCTATTAAAAATCCTGAGTTATGACAAAGCAATATTTTCCGTAAACCATCTTCCATGATCTTTCTGTAACGGATTATTTTAGTTTTTTGAGCTTTACCATTTCAATACGGGTATGGGTTACACCCAGCACATCAAATTCGTAGTCGCCAATAATGATGCGCTCTTTCTGTAAAGGAATGGTTTCATGATGGTTGATGATATAGCCCGAGAGGGTTTCGGTATCGTGCCCTTCAAAATTGAGGTCGTATTTTTTTCGATATAGTCCAGCTCCAGTCTTCCGGAAAATATGTACTCGCCTTCTGCGATCTGTTTCTCCACAAATTTTTCGGTATCATACTCATCCAGGATCTCTCCAAAAAGCTCTTCCAGCACATCCTCCATAGTAATGATCCCTGCTGTGCCACCAAATTCATCTACCACCCAGGCAATGCTTTTGGCGTCGTGGCTAAACTTATAAATGAGGTCTGCCGCATTCATACTCTGCGGAACCGCCAGGATATTGATGAGAATGCTCCTGATATCTTCGGGTTTTTTAAACAAATCCAGCTGGTGTACATAGCCCAGGATATTATCAATGGAATCTTCGTAAATAATGATCCGCGTTCTTTTGGTTTCGATAAACTTTTGCAGCAGGTCATTGATAGATGTCTTCACATCTACGCCAATTACCTCTTTGCGGGGCACCATCGATTGTTTGATTTTGATATGTGGCAGCTCTTGTGCGTTCTCCAGCAATTGCGTGCTGGTTTCTGCTTTGGAGCTTTCTTTAATGCCGTCTGAAAAAACAAAACGCAGTTCATTTTTACTCAACGGAGATTTGCTCTTATCCAGGCGAACATTAAAAACATATTTAAGGACCCAGTTAGTAAGCAGGAACATGCCGCGCACAAAAGGTGCAAACAGCCAGAAAAAGAAACTGAAAAAAGAGAAAACCCACTGAGTAAGGCATTGCTTTTAGCTCTGAACAGCGCCCGGGGAATAAACTCAGCAAAAATGAGCGCCAACATTAAAAAGAACTTCCAGTATAATTTGCACCCACCGGGCATTCACAGGTAGCTTTTCCCAAAGCGGCTCAGCCACTTCAGCAGTGAGTAACACAAAAATAGTTAACGCAATAATGTAGCCTGTAATAGCTACACCAAGGAACACAGCGGGTGAATCAATAAAACGCCCAAGGCGATTGCCGGTTGCGGTATCCTGCTTTCTTTTTAATTCAATGTTCAGCCGGCTGGCACTATAAAAAGCCATTTCTATGCCCGCAAAAAACATCATAAAGAACAATGCGGCGCACCAGGAAATAAGTGTCATATCCATATTCTAAAGATACAACGGCGGGTTTGAATAACGAGTGTTGTAAGCCAAATATTAACTGTAAAATTTTTAGTTCCTCTACTAACCAATTATCTATAAAAAAGGGGCTGCCAGGGGATTTTAATTCATTCACCAATACCTGATACTCCGCTTATTTGTAGAGATCAATTATTTGGATAAGAATTCGGTAATCAGCTTTTCAGCTTCTTCGCAGGCTTCCTGCAAATCATCATTTACAATAGTATGATTGAAATGGCTGCTGAAGGACATTTCATATTCTGCTTTATTTACCCGGGTTTGTAAGGACTCTTCTGTTTCGGTTCCGCGGCTGGCCAGTCTTCTTGCCAGTTCTCTTACAGATGGCGGTTCAATAAAAATAGACAGAGACGTTTGAGGGTATTGGGTTTGTACATGTATGGCGCCTTTTACATCAATGTCCAATAAGGGACACCTGTTATCCTTCCAGAGCCGGTCCAGCTCTTTTTGAGCGTTCCGTAGTATTTGCCTTCATATACCATTTCCCATTCAACAAATTCACCTTTCTGTATTTTTTGCTGAAACTCATCCACTTTCATAAAATAATAATCTTTACCATTTACCTCATTACCTCGCGGAGAACGGGTGGCAGCAGAAATGGAGAACGCAAGCTGCGGGTATTTTTCCAGCAAAAATGCGTGATAGAGGTTTTACCTGCTCCGGACGGAGCGGTAATAATGATAATTTTTTTGTTGTGGGAAGCCATACACAAATTACGGTATTTGTGCCGGGAGTAAAAAATTTGAAGGATTAAGTTTGTGAGAGACGGTTAAGCAAAGGATAAGACTATGTATACAGCTTGATATTGATATCAATGCAAAAGGCCATGGATTAAATCCATGGCCTTTTGCATTGCAGCTATTTGCTACAATATCTCCTCTACACTTATCCTGATATTATCGGCCATTTTATGTGTGGGCAGATCATTTTCATCACCACCAAAGGGGTCTTCTATTTCTTCTGCAATTAACTCAAGACTGGCAAGCACATAAGCGATAAAAACAACAACCGCACTACCCAATAACCTAGCTGAAATACATAGCCCCAGGGTAAAGTAAGCAGGTAAATAAGCACAAATCTTTTAATAAAAATACCGTAGGATGATGGGATGGGTGTATTCTTAATACGCTCGCAGGCGCCACATACATCTAAAAGATTGCAGCTCGTTATTTAAAAAAAGCAATACTTCTCCGCTTATGGTTCCATCTCTATACAGTTTTTTTACATGTTCATAAATTAAACCGGCCACCTGGTTGGGTACGTGCTTATCCGTATCAATTGCCGAGATAATTTTTTTGTTTGTTCATTTTCATCAAACAACATCACCCTGGTACGCTCTTTCAATAAATGCTGATGCAGGGCCTGCGCATAACCCGGTATGATCTTTCTAAAAAACTCGCGCTCTTCCTTTTGATCTTCTCTTAATACTACCGATAGCTTTAGGGCGAGGTTGCGGGAATTATTCATTAATGCACCCCAAAGCTTACGTCCCTCCCACCACCGGTCGTAGGCGGTATTGGTTCTGAATACCAATACCAACGAAATTGCAAAGCCTAACAAAGAATGAAGTATGGGCAGGTTTTTGATCACACTTTTATCGGAGAGTTTCCAATATCCCAGCTCCAGGTAGGCAATAAAGCCAGAATACGCTGCAATGATCAACAAAATCCACCAGAGCTTTCTTAGTACATCTGCCTTTGTTACTTTAAAAAGAATGCCGATCCAGTCTTTTGTATTGTAGTATTTCATTCGTTAAGTTGATATGTTGACTTGTTAATTTGTTGACGAGTATAAAAACCCTATCAACTTTTAAACTTATCAACTTGTTAACCGGATTAGCCCGCTACCCGTTTAATGTCTGCTCCAAGAGCCTGTAATCTCGCATCAATATTCTGGTACCCTCTATCTATTTGCTCTATATTCTGAATCGTGCTTTTTCCTTCTGCGCTCAACGCTGCGATCAACAAAGCCACACCAGCACGTATATCCGGACTACTCATCGTTATACCCCTTAATTGGTGTTCTCTCTCCAAACCAATAACTACGGCTCGGTGCGGATCGCAAAGGATGATCTGTGCGCCCATCTCGATCAGCTTATCTACAAAAAACAAACGGCTTTCAAACATTTTCTGGTGTATTAAAACACTCCCGTTGCCTGTATGGCCGTTACCAGCACAATACTCAACAGATCGGGGGTAAAGCCAGGCCAGGGATTATCATAAACAGTCAGAACGCCCCCATCCAGGTATTTTTGTATGGTATAATTATCCTGCGATGGTATATGTATATCGTCGCCTTTAAAATCCATGGCAATACCCAGTTGTCTGAACTTTTCAGGGATAATTCCCAGATCGTTAATCCCTGCATTTTTAATGGTGATCTCTCCTTTTGTCATAGCAGCTAAGCCAATAAAAGAGCCTACTTCAATCATATCGGGCAACATCGCATGTGTGGTACCACCGAGATAATCCACGCCCTCTATCACCAACAGGTTGCTGCCAATTCCGCTAATCTTAGCACCCATGCGGTTAAGCATTTTACATAATTGTTGTAAATAGGGTTCGCATGCTGCATTATAAATGGTAGTAGTTCCCTTTGCCATGGTTGCAGCCATAACAATATTGGCTGTTCCTGTTACAGAAGGCTCATCCAACAACATATAAGTACCTTTGAGCTCGTCAGCTGTAAGATGAAAGAAGCCATCTTCCTGGTTATAATCGAGCTGCGTGCCTAATTTCTGAAACCCGATCACATGGGTATCCAACCTTCTCCTCCCGATCTTGTCTCCCCCGGTTTAGGAATAAAGGCCTTTTTATAGCGCGCCAGCATCGCGCCAGCCAACATCACGCTTCCGCGAAGGCGGCCGCTTTTCTTTTTAAACTCAGGGCTGTGCAAATAATCTATGTTCACATCATCTGCCCTAAAAATGCAGGTACTGCGGCTGGTTCTGTTCACTTTTACGTTCATTTCTGAAAGTAATTCTATGAGCAGGTTTACATCCAATATATCAGGTATATTATTAATAGTAATTTCTTCGGGTGTTAACAGCACCGCACTTATTATTTGCAAGGCCTCATTTTTGGCGCCCTGTGGTGTTATTTCCCCCTGTAGCTTCTTGCCTCCGCGTACTTCAAATACGTTCATTGATTTCTTATTTATATTAAAACGAAGATAGGAGGAAACTTATTTCCCCCGCTGATGTGTTTACACAAAAATGGCCGTCCTGCGGGGATGGCCATTTTAAACCTGTTGTAAATATTTTTTAATAATACGGACTGATGAGTATATATATGATCGGACCCGTAACAGCAACATATAACCAGAGCGGCCAGGTGATCCTGGCAATTTTTTTATGACGTGGATATTCTCCCACCAAACCCCTGTAAGCGGTGAATAAAATAAAAGGAAGAATAATACCTGCCAAAGGGATATGTGTAAAAAGGATGATATAATAAAAGGTTTTTAATCCTCCTGAGCCTCCGAATTTTGTGTCCCCTGCAAACAGGTGATGACAGATATAACTTACCAGGAAGAGAATGGATAAAACCATGGCAAAAAGCATGATTTTTTTATGAAGCTCGTAGTTCCCTTTTTTAACTACCACCAATGCGGCAATTAGTAACACAGCTACTATAGAGTTGATCACTGCGTTGGCCAACGCAAAAACATGCACATCAAAACCCAGGTCCACCTTCAGGTGCACACGTCCTAAAGCAGCGATAATTAAAAAAACCACTACCGAAAAGGATAAGATCAGCCAATTCGCCTTTTTATCATTTTTCTTCCAACTAGCCTTCAGCATTCTTTTTCTTTTTAAATAAAATCATAAATAAACCCACAGCAACTGCAGCAATTAAGAAAACAATCGCCAGCAATTTCACGGGCAATCCCCCTTTTTGCTCCTGTCTTTTTCAAGCGTCAGCAACACTGCATCGCGGGAAAGCTTTTTCAGATCGGCAGAATCGAGCCCATGGTAGTAGCCCCGGATATTGCGCTTGCCGTCTATCAACACAAAGTGATCGGTATGTATAAACGAGGTATCAATTCCCTTTCCGTCTACCAGGCCTAACTTTAAATCGTTAATCGCCAGATCATAGATCGTTTTCTTCTCTCCCGTAAGCAGGTCCCATTGTTCGGGATTGATCTGGAAGCGATCCGCCCATTTTTTCAGCTGGGCAACGGAATCTCTCTCGGGATCAACCGAAAACGACATATAGTGTATATTGGTATTGGTTTTATCACCTACTCTTTGCGCATTGGTAATCGCTTTTTCGAGCGTACGCATATTGGTAGTTAAAGCCGGACAAATAGTCGGACAATGCGTAAAGAAGAAATCTGCAATAATGATCTTTCCTTCGTAATCGCTTAAACGAACAGAATCGCCCAATTGGTTGATCAACGCAAAATCTGGTACTTTATGCCATTGGGTATCCGTAACCTGTTTGCCGTTTTCCAGGCGCGTACTCACACTGTCGGGCATATAATGCCGCGGCATCGATGTTGCTTCATTGCTGTAGTGGCGGATAATTAAATAACAAGCCAGGGGCAGTAATAATGCCATCAAAACAGCATATAAACCTTTTTTACTCAAGGTAAATGATGTATTTAGTGAACGGATCTTTATGCGGTATGCCGGTAAAAGGCCCGGTAAAAATTTTCGCGAAATTCGTGAAATTAAGCGATAGCCCGGCAGGATTTCTGCTTTTTATTTGTTGCAGTTGCATTAATAATACACCTTTAAACCTATTTTTAAAATAAAAATGACGTCAATGATCCCCAAAATTTTCGCGGTAGTTAGCTCTGCGGTTCTGATCAGCTGTAGCGGTAACAGCCATGAGCCTAAGCCCGACGCAACGGCTGAAAAAGACTCCACACCGTAATTTAGCTCCGGTTGAAACCAAAGAAGCTAATAGTACTTTCCAACCTGCATTTGAGGGACAAACCCGGGTTGCAGGAATGAAAACATCTACAGAGCTGGATATCAAAGTAATTTCGGAAGGGCTGGTAAACCCCTGGGGAATTGCGGTTTTACCGGATGGCCGGTTATTAATAACGGAAAAGGGCGGAACCCTGCGTATCGCAACTACCGGCGGCGAATTGTCCACACCTATTTTAGGTTTGCCCGCCGTAAGTTCGGAAGGTCAGGGTGGTTTATTAGGTATAACCCTGGATCCGGATTTTGGCAGTAATCGTATGGTTTATTGGGTATTTTCAGAAAAAGCTGAAGGCGGAAATCTAACTGCTGTGGCCAAAGGCCGACTGGCAGATGACGAAAAAAGATTGATAATCCTGTGGTGATTTATCGAGCTACCCCTGCTTTTGCAGGTACGCTTCACTATGGAGGCCGTATTCTTTTTGACAAAAGTGGACACCTTTTTGTGAGCACCGGAGAGCGCTCCGACCTTCAAACCAGGCCAAAATCGCAGGACCTTGCTACCGGTTTGGGCAAAATTGTACGGATTACCAAAGACGGTAAGCCAGCCAATGGAAATCCGTTTATCAATACAGCTGGCGCGATGCCGGAAAATTATACTTACGGCCATAGAAACGTACAAGGCCTCGCTATTCATCCTCAAACCGGAGATTTGTGGGAAAACGAATTTGGACCCCGTGGTGGTGACGAGGTAAACCGTATTGAAGCAGGCAAAAATTATGGTTGGCCCACCATCAGTTATGGTTTAGAATATAGTGGCGGTAAAATTGGAGAGGGCCTTACTCAGAAAGAGGGCCTGGAACAACCGGTTTATTACTGGGATCCGGTAGTATCTCCCAGTGGTATGACTTTTTATTCGGGTGATCTTATTCCAGAGTGGAAGAATAACCTTTTCATCGGCTGTTTGAGCGGGTCACATATTGTGAGGCTTGAAATAAAAGATAATAAAGTGGTGGGTGAAGAGCGATTATTAACCGACCGCCAGGACCGCTTCAGGGATGTGCAGCAGGGAAAGGATGGAGCGCTCTACGCGGTTTGTGATGGTGCACATGGAAAGTTGTACAGAATCGGGAAGAAATAATTTTTACTTACTTATGATATTTTAAACCCTGGGGTGCTAACACCTTGGGGTTTTTATTTTTTTCAATTTGTCGTCATGGTTTAATTTTTTAAAATAAAACAATAAATATTATTTGTTTTGTTTTAAAATTATTTTTATTTTAAATCCTAACAAATGAATATAGCAAATTCAAAAATTATTAAATTGTTGGATAGAATAACGGGTGCTGTATTTCTATTCACCCTTTTGCTTTTGCTTATTAAAATTTTTACCAACGGCGCTCCGTCTTTAAGCCATAGTAAACGAGGGTATCAGGTAAATCATATACAGACTAAGCCGCTCAAAACAAATACCGATACTGTTGATGCTAATAAACGGCTCTTTAACTGGTTCAATAGTACAACAGTAGTTCAGCCACATAATAGAGCTCTGGTCAATTTAAGATTTAGATCTAATAAGGAGCTTTTTCACCCCGTTGCCATTTTATTTCAATTACTGTACTATCTGTACTATTTTATTATTATGTTGTCTGCCTGGCAATTAAAAATGTTTTTCGGTGCCTTATGTCGAAATGAGATATTTACGACCGGGAATACAAGAAGGTTAATGTTAATTGGTATTTTTTTCCTGTTAATTCCCATCATAAACAGTTTGCAAAGAGAATATTTTATTAAAACCATCAATACGTTACGAATGAATGATTCTACATATCATCTTGATTCTTACTTTAACTTCTTATCCTCAGAAACAATATTTGGACTAATGATGATAGTCTTCTCCCTGGTTTTTAAAGTTGGAGCCGACGTTCAGAAAGAAAACGAATCCTTCATCTAAAAAAAATCAATGCCCATTGTCATAAATTTAGATGTAATGCTTGCCAAAAGAAAAATGAGCCTTACTGAACTGTCAGAGAAAGTAGGCCTTACTATTGTCAACCTTTCCATTTTAAAAACCGGTAAAGCAAAGGGTGTGCGCTTTGATACCCTGCAAGCTATCTGCAAAGTATTGGATTGTAAACCCGGAGATATCATAGATATTGAACCTGATTAAATAATAACCTGATCATATATTGTTGCTTTTTTGATGAAACTCATCATAGGGCATGCTATTATCCCAACATTTTTAAAAAATAAAACTATGAAATCAATCTTTATTACCGCGTTAATGTTCTGCTTTTATTTTTGCACAGCTCAGCAGAATGTTTTGTGGCTCAAGAAACATGTAGTTCCATTTTCGCCAGACCCCTCTTTATCTGTAAAAAACGATTTTAGCCAATTGAAAAAATATATTGGTGATGCTCAAATTGTAATGTTGGGTGAGGAAACACATGGCGATGGTACAGCCTTTAAAAGCAAGGTTGAACTGGTAAAATTCTTACATAGAGAAATGGGCTTTGACGTATTAGCGTGGGAAAGCAGTTTTTTTAACGCCGAAGCAGCTTATCAAATTGCGCAAACCGACCCTACTCCTTTAGAAAAGCTACAGCTATGCACGTACGGGTTGTGGGGTAAGGCGGAACAGGTACAACCCCTTTTTCATTATATAAACGACGCCATCAAATCAGAACGCCCCCTTATTGTTACTGGTATAGACTGTCAACTTGAGGGCTCCTTCCTGAGCCATGATTTTATACTCCCGTTTTTCAATTATATTTCTTCAAAAAAATTGGAGTTTGGTAAAGTTGAAACAAAACAGGAGTTTGTAAAATATTACTACGGCTTACTATTTCTGGGTCAAACGCTACGAAACAAAAAGGGAGATGAAAAAATAGCGTTACTCGACACACTATTCAAGAAACAGCAGGTATTCTTATCCTTTACAAGCGAACTAATTCCCCGGCTAGACACGATAAAGGAGGTTCAGGCAAAGCGTTTCAGTCAACATTTAAAGAATATTATCGCCTTTCTTCCTGCGCACTTAAAAATGCCGGTGTAAATAATCTCCCTAATGTAAACTATGGATTAGTCAGAGACTCCCTGATGGCAGAAAATTTAATCTGGCTGCAAAAAACAATGTACCCTGGTAAAAAAATAATAGTTTGGGCTGCAAGTTCTCATATTTCCAGACAGGCACTTCTTTCACCCGGCGAGGCTACCATGGGAGATTTTATTGAAAAAAATGGTTTAAACGATATCTATTCAATTGGATTTACGGCGTTTAAAGGTAGATATGAATGGGTAAACAAGCGCTATTCTGGTAATATTGAAGAAGCCTCAAACACTTCACTGGAAAATTATTTTGAAAAAACGGGGTATGATGATTTTTTCCTTGACCTAAAGACCCTGAGTAAAACAAAAAATGGACAATGGTTGAATGAAACAATGGAAATGCGTCCCTTTGGATATACTTATTTGAAAAAGTTAAGCTGGCCCCAAGTATTCGATGCCATTATATTCAATAAGACCATGGAACCGGCTACTTTAATATCAAATAGCAGTAAGAGCAGATAATATTTTACTTTTGCGCCAAATATTTAACATCAGACCTCAAATCTCAAATATTCTTGTTACCGGTGGTACTGGTTTTGTAGGCGCCTATATTATTAAAGAACTGGTACAACAAGGCTTTTCTGTAAGAGCTATTAAACGTTCAACTGCTCGTTTGCCTGAGTTTATTGAGCCAGCCATTTTTGATAAAGTAGACTGGGTGGAGGGGGATATTTTAGATGTTATTGCCCTGGAAGATGCCATGCAGGGTATAGATGCAGTGATACATAGCGCGGCCATTGTTTCTTTTAGCAAAAAGAAAGAAGCAATATGTACCATGTGAATATAGAGGGTACAAAAAATGTAGTGAACACGGCACTGGAAACTGGTGTTCGCAAGCTCATTTACATAAGCTCGGTTGCGGCTATAGGCCGAAAGCTAACGGGTGGAACGGTGAATGAAAAGGCCCAATGGGAAGACTCCAATGCTAACACCCATTATGCAATCAGTAAGTTTAAGGCCGAGCTGGAAGTATGGAGAGGCTTTGCCGAAGGACTGGAGGGTGTTGTATTAAACCCGGCCACCGTTTTGGGCTATGGCAACTGGAACCAAAGCAGCAGCGGTATTTTTAAAAGTGCTTACAACCAGTTTAAATGGTATACTAACGGCGTTAATGGTTTTACGGATGTGGAAGATGTAGCCAGGGCCGCAGTAATGTTGCTAAAAAGCCCCATTACGGAAGAACGCTATATTGTTTGCAATGACAACTGGCCTTCCGTAAATTGTTCGACACCATGGCCGACAATTTTGGAAAGAAACGACCTTACAAAGAAGCTACACCCTTTCTGTCGGGTGTAGCCTGGAGATTAGAAAAGCTTAAATCATTCTTCAGCGGTCAAAAGCCATTGCTTACCAGGGAAAGCGCTAAAGTAGCCAACAGCTTTACACGGTTTGATAATGCTAAACTACTCAAGGCTTTGCCAGGTTTTGCCTACACCCCTTTAGAAGAAACCATTCAAAGGCCTGCAGCAAATATGCTGCAAACTTGTCCGACGCTTAGTTTAATGGGATACAGATTTTAATCCTATAATAGAACCTATCAGGGTTATGATAAAAAGATGCGCCAGAAGCTGGCCGGGTCTTTAAAAAAGAACATTCCCATTAGTGCCGTACCAACGGCTCCTATACCGGTCCAAACGGCGTAGGCTGTACCAATAGGCAATGTTTGCGTTGCTTATCAATAACAACATGCTTATAGTAAGCGTTACCAAAAACCCTCCATACCAGGCATACATTTCCGTACCAGATGTTTCTTTGGCCTTGCCCAGGCAGGAGGCAAATGCTACTTCAAATAATCCGGCGATGATTAAAATAATCCAGTTCATATTTTTAATTTACTGCAAAGGTCTGTTATTAGCCCGACGATTTTTTTACAAATGATAAAAACGAGCTATCGTATTTCGGCCCTGATTCGGCTCAAACTCACCTGTGTGATGCCAAGGTAAGATGCAATATGACCTAAGGAAACCCTGTTGAATAATCCGGGTTGTTGCTCCAGCAGGTCTTTATATCGCTGCGTTGCCGTTTTAAACTGCATGGCAATCAACCGCTCTTCTGTTTTGATCAGTTCCTGCTCTGCCAGCTTTCTTCCCCAATTGGCAATATGCAGATCTTCATTAAAAAGCGCTTGTAGTTTTTGGGTTGAGATCTGGTAGAGTTCGGTATTTTCCAGCAGCTCAATATCTTCATATCCTTTCTGGCTTTTTATATAGCTTTTCATAGAAATTACAGGATCGCCCTCCTGCCCAAACCAGAAAGTAACTTCGTTTTCGGTACTGCTTTCATAGGCTCTTACTATTCCCTTTTTGATAAAGTAGATGGAGTTTTCTATTTTTTGCGCCCGGAGCAGGATATACCCTTTTGGATAAGAGACCTCTTTTATATCTTGAGTAAGCCTGCCCCTGGATTCGGGGGGAAGCGAATAAATGGCATCCAGTATTAAATCAATATGCATTGGTGTTATTTAACTGCTCTTCCGCATCAACTTCCAGTTGAAGCAGTGCCTGGTATGGATCGCCCTGCAGCCCCAGCAACTTCGCAAACGCAGGCTCTGTTTTATAACCCTGGTTTTTCAAAGCAATTACTTTTTCCCGGAATGTATTTCCATATTTGTTCAGCAACCGATGCTCTATCAACAGGTGCCGGTAGCCCGATTGTTGCCAGCAGGGGATATGCTGGCCAAATAGCTCAACCATAAAGCCATCAGCGTAAAAGCCGGCGATAATGGTCTCCTCCTCGCCTTCGCGTTCCCTAATAGAAAAATCTTGACTCGTTTTAAACAGGTTCAGTATTGTATCTCTGAAAAGGTTTTTGTCTTCGAAGCAGCAAATAATATCCAGGTCACTGTTCTCAATATCTACATTAATAGGTATCGTTCCTACCAAAACCGGGTTGAATGCCTGCAGCGTTTCCAAAATCTTATTTTGGTGTAAAACGGTGTACACCTCCTGCTGCCGGCGCGTTCCGTTCTTTAAATAGCTGATATCGTGAAACTGCATGTGTTGTGTTGGTCTCTATTATAACATGTCGAATGTAATACTAATTTTTTCTGTTTTAAGCAGACTTCTTTTCAAAACAAAAGCGGCATTTCTGCCGCTTTTCTAAAAAATGTAGTTTTTTCTTTTTACAACCCTCCAAAGCTAAGACCTATTGTATACGGCTTTAGCTGAGGACCAGCGCCGCTTTCAGTAAGCTGGTAAACTGGTAGGTTCCGAACAATGTAAAGTGTCCCAGGCCGATACGGGCAGTACCTACGATACGGGTAGTATTGAAATATGTTTTGCTCGACTCTTTTAGCAGGTAATTAGGGCTTGAAGCGGGTTCTGTGATACGGCTTCTTGTTCCGCCTTTCAACATGGTTCCTACTTTTACACCAATTGCCACTTTGAAACTTTTGTCGCTCTGCTCCGGGTTTGAAGTATAGCGGAGTTCAATTGGCGCTTCAAGGTAGCTGGTAACTACTTTTGTCTTTTTCACATCCACATTCGCAGTATCACCACCATAAAAGCGCATGGTAGTGGTTCTTCCTTTTACATCGGCAAAGCTCCCATCCAGGAAAACATGGTCTGTACCCACACCCGCACCAATGGCAGCACTTAATTTGGGAGAGCTTTTAAAAGGAAAGTCGAACATAAAATAAGCATTGATGCTCCTTGACAAACCTTTCGTTGCAATACTATCAGGCGCATCCATCCAGTTAGTATAACCCAACTGCACTAAAAAATGGTCGTTAGCGCGGTTGGTAAGATTGTATTTTTCTTTGGTTTTTTAGCTGGCTCGCTCACCACCAATTCGGGTGTACTTGTAGTATCAAACTGGGCAAATACACTTCCTGCAAAAATAAAGCGCATGCAGCAAATAAAATTTTCTTCATAACTATTTTAGATTGGCGCAAATATATTTTTATTTCGGTTAAAAATAGGTTAATGCAGGCTTGCAGGCCATAACATTTTTAAATATGGGAGTATATCTGTGTTTTTGTGTCTGGCAGAACGAGTATATTTTATCAAGAAAGCTACTGGCCTGGCGTAGCCAGATTGTTATTTTATTTCGACCGATTCTGCCGGCAAGAGGCTTTCTCCCATAAAGCGAAGAAATATATGCGCCAGCGTTATCACATCTTTTTGGCAATAGGTAACAATACGATCGAGGTTTTTCTCCTCATAGTACACTTTAGCTACCATACTGCCGTCAATATCATCTTTAGGAGTGGGTATCCCCAGGCTATGAGCCAACAGGTTAAGCGTAGTGTAGCTTTTGTAATCTCCAAACTTCCACAACTCCATCGTATCCAGGTGGTTCACTTCCCAAGGCTTCTTTCCGGCAATGTTTAACAGCAACGGGATTGGTAAGTAGTTGATTATAAGCCTCCTGCATATATAGGGAAAGTCAAACTCTTTCCCGTTATGGGCGCAAAGGTATTTGGGTTCGCTGTTGCTTCTACCGGCGGGGGACTCCATTTAGCCAGCATTTCGCTAAAATTCCTGAGCAACTCTTTTTCATCTGTACCTGCAAAGGACTTAATTACCAGTTTCCTGTTATTTTCCGGTCCCTGTATAACGCCACAGCTGATGCAGATAATCTTGCCGAATTCGGCATAAATTCCTGCCCGCTCATAAATGGTTTCAGGAGTTTCTTCTTCCCTGTTCCTTAATAACATGCCGGCCTTGTTGTCCCAAAGCCCCTTCCAATCTTCAGCCAATTGGTTGTAGGTTGGGTGCTGTGGCACCGTTTCAATATCCAAAAACAGAATGTTTTGTACCGGGTAGCTGCTTAACATAGTTACTTAAAATTACGCCGAATATGCGGTAATTTTATAAATACTTATCACCTTTGGTTCTTTTGATCTCAGAAACATAGTCTTTTATTTCCTGTTCCTTTTCCTTTTTACAGATCATCAGTACGTCATCTGTATCTACCACTATATAGTCTTCGAGCCCCTGTACCAATATCAGTTTTTTGTTAGAAGTATGGATCATAGAATGGTGGGTATCAAAAACCATTACATTACTACCCACAACAGCATTATCAAAATAATCTTTTTCCATATTTGCATGGGCACTGTTCCAGGTACCCAGATCACTCCATGAAAAAGAAGCCGGAATAATGTAAACGTTGTTCGCTTTTTCCATGATTCCGAAATCGATAGAAATACTCGGACACTGAGAGTAAATAGATTCTATTATCTTTTTTCCTCCGGCGTATTGAATTTATCTTTTTCTCCATCGAATAGCTCAAATATTTCGGGCAGATGCTGCTCAAACGCGCTTATGATGGTTTTACACTTCCAGGTAAAAATACCGCTGTTCCATAAAAAATCACCGCTCTCTATAAAGGTCTTTGCCAGCTCCAGGTTAGGCTTTTCGGTAAAGGTTTTTACCTTGTAAATTCCAGGTGCCGCTTCGGGGCCCTCGTGCTGAATATAACCATAACCCGTATTGGGGTGCGTGGGCATAATGCCTACGGTGGTTAATGCATTTACATGCGATACAAAATCCAGGGCTTTATGCATTACACCGCCGAAATTTTCTTCGTCCAGTATATGATTATCTGCGGGCGCTGCAATCATCACCGCATCCGGATTTAGCTCATGAATTTTAAATGCGATATACGCAATGCAGGGCGCCGTATTTTTTCTGAACGGCTCTGCCACAATATTTTGCTGTGGTAGTTCAGGCAGTTGATCGTGAACAATATTGGCGTAATCTTCAGAAGTTACTATAAAGATATTCTCTACAGGAACAATTTTACTATAGCGTGCAAATGTAGCCTGTATGAGGGTTTTACCTGTACCTAATATATCTAAAAACTGCTTTGGAAAACTCGTTCTGCTCTTTGGCCAAAACCGCTTCCAATGCCACCCGCCATAATTGCCACATAATGGTTCTTATTCATAAATTAAATTAACCCTTCTTTTAATAAATCGTGAATGTGTATAATACCCGAGTATTTTGTTCCATTGGTAACCACTAATTGGGTAATGGAGTTTCTGCGCATCATGTCTAATGCTGTAACTGCCAGCTCTTCTGCAATAATACTTTTGGGCGCGCGCGTCATAATATCTTTTGCTGCAATATTTTCAATATCTGCATTTTTTTCCAACATCCTTCTCAGGTCGCCATCGGTAATAATACCGATCAAATTTTGTTGCTCGTCTACTACTGCTGTAACGCCCAGCCGCTTTTTGGTTATTTCCACAATAACCTCTTTCAATGTTTGGTCTGCTAATACTGAGGGCTTTTCATTATGGGCGCAAACATCGGCCACGCGCAGGTATAGTTTCTTCCCCAAAGTGCCCCCGGATGAAATTTTGCGAAGTCTCCATCTTTGAAACCTCTCAATTCCATTAAGCAAACAGCCAAAGCATCACCCATTACCAGCTGTGCTGTGGTGCTGGTGGTGGGCGCCAGGTTATTAGGGCAAGCCTCCTGTTGTACAGTTGTGTCTAAAAAAACATCTGCCTGCAGAGCCAGTAAAGATTGATTGTTTCCTGAAATTGCGATCAGCTTGTTACCAAAATTCTTAATAAGTGGTATCAGTGCCTTTATTTCAGGGCTATTGCCACTTTTGCTTAAAATAATAACTACATCTTCATCCTGCACAATTCCCAAATCACCATGTAGGGCATCTGCGGCATGCATAAAAATAGATGGCGTTCCGGTAGAGTTAAATGTTGCTACTATTTTCTGTGCAATCAGAGAGCTTTTACCAATTCCGCTCAAAACAACGCGCCCCCTGCAGTTTTGTAATAACTCAATGGCTTTGTCGAAATGATCGTCAATCAACAACCCCAGGTCGCTGATAGCCGAAGCTTCCATTGCTATTACACGGAGGGCTATATTTTTAGGTGATTGTGGCATGATTTACAGCAAAAGGCAAAAATATCGGTTTATACATTTAAAAAGAAAAAGCTTTCTTTAATCAATTTGAATGATGTAAAAGAAAACGGGACTAGCTGACTTTCAATGAATAAACACATCGGAAAGATTATTTTGCCTGAAATATTCTACACGCGTCAACAGCCAAAAGAAACTTTAACCTTTTTTGCTTTTAATCGTTTCATTAGTTAGACTAACTTAGCACCCCCTTTCTAAAGAATATTTTTTTATTAGGGTGAACTGGTGTATCTTTTTACACTTGATTTTTTAAATATTATGGATTTGATATAATGGGAGTTAAATCAGCAAAAGCGGCTCCAAAAAAGCCAAAAAAGAACCTGAGCAAAAGCCGAAGGCTAAAATAGATCTGCAAAAAGAATTGCAGAAGAACTTTGGATTCAAACAGTTTAAAGGTAAGCAGGAGGCCATTATAGAGTCTTTACTTGCAGGAAATGATACATTTGTAATAATGCCAACCGGTGGAGGAAAAAGTTTATGCTACCAGTTGCCGGCAGTAATATTAAAAGGAGTAGCCATCATTGTTTCACCGCTTATCGCTTTGATGAAAAACCAGGTGGATCTGGTGAGGGGTTATAATAGCAATGACGAAGTAGCTCACTTTCTCAATTCTACTTTAAATAAGAAGGAAATAAAAGAGGTTCATGACGATCTGCTTTCGGGCAAAACAAAATTGCTCTATGTGGCGCCGGAAACCTTAACCAAACAGGAAAACCTTGCCTTTTTCAGCGACCTGGATATTTCCTTTTTCGCGGTAGATGAAGCGCATTGTATCAGTGAATGGGGCCATGACTTTCGCCCCGAATACAGAAGATTAAGGGAAATGATGGACCAGATCAATGCAGAAGTGCCGGTTATCGCCTTAACGGCTACGGCCACTCTAAGGTACAGAGCGACATTGTAAAAAACCTTGATCTGCGTAATCCTAACATTTTCATTTCTTCCTTCAACAGGGAAAATCTTTATTACGAAATTCTTCCCAAGATAAAAAAGAACCAAACGGACGAAAGCATTGTTCGTTTTATTAAGGGGATGAAGAATAAAAGCGGGATCATTTATACTCTTAACCGTAAAACTACCGAAGAACTTGCCAGTATACTCGAAGCCAATGGCATTACTGCAGTTGCTTATCATGCTGGTCTTGATGCAAAATTGCGTTCTAAAAGACAGGATGACTTTTTAAGCGAAGATGTACAGGTTATTGTAGCCACCATTGCCTTTGGAATGGGTATTGATAAACCAGATATCCGGTTTGTTATTCATTACAATATTCCCAAATCGATTGAGAATTATTACCAGGAAACAGGCCGGGCCGGACGAGATGGCCTGGAAGGCAAGTGTGTGTTGTATTATTCTCATAAAGATGTTAGCAAGCTGGAGCACTTAATGCGCGATAAGCCTTTGAGTGAGCGCGAAGTGGGGGCCCAGCTGATCAATGAAACGGTTGCGTACGCTGAAAGCGGCGTGTGCCGGAGAAAAGTGATCCTGAGTTATTTCGGCGAACATTACCTGGAAGAAAACTGCGGTAATTGCGATAACTGTAAACATCCGAAAGAGAAGATTGAAGCCAAAGCCGAAGTTGTAGTAGCACTTAAAGCACTGAAGGAGCTGGATGAGAAATTTGCCACAGATTACGTGGTTAATATCGTTAGTGGTAAACTTACCCCGCAGGTAAAAATGTTCCGGCACGAAGGGTTAACCTGTTTTGGAGCTGGTAAGGGTCGTGACGCTCATTTCTGGAATTCTCTTGTACGGCAGATGATCCTGGAAGGGCTGATCAGGAAAGACATAGAAGAGTACGGCGTATTAAAGCTTACTGACAAGGGCAATGACTTTACGAAAAAACCCAAAAACTTTACTATCGTTCTTAATAATAAGTTTGAAGACGCTGTGGGTGATGATGAAGAGGCTGGAGAAGGAAACGGGGAAGGTGCTGCAGCAGATGACAAACTCTTTGAAATGCTGAAAGAACTTCGCCAGAAGCAGGCCAAGAAAGTAAACCTGGTTCCCTGGGTAATTTTCCTGGAAACATCGTTGCAGGATATGGCAACCATGTTCCCTACCACACTACAGGAGCTGGAGAAATGCCAGGGCGTAAGCGGTCCCAAAGCCAGGCGCTACGGCAAACCCTTTATTGAACTGATTGCACAGTATGTAGAGGCAAACAATATCGTGAAGCCGGATGATTTCGTGATGAAGAGCGTGGTAAACAAGAGCGGCAACAAGGTATATATTATACAGCAAACGGATAAAAAATACCGTTGGAAACCATTGCCAAGAACAAGGGATGGAAGATCTCGGAACTCCTGGAGGAAATGGAAACCATCGCCGCCAGTGGAACCAAACTCAATCTCGGTTATGCGATCGACGAAATGCTTGACGAAGCTGACCAGGAGGAAATTATCGAATACTTCAAAACCTGCGAAACCTCGTCCCTGGACGTAGCACAGCAGGAACTGGCAGAATTTGACTTCAATTGGGAGCAGCTTAAGATCATGCGAATCAAGTTTTTAGCTGAATATGGGATGTAACTAACATTTTTTTGACAATTATTCACATTGTTATAAAAAAACCACTATTTTTGCAACCCGATTACGGATGGTGCGGTAGCTCAGTCGGTAGAGCAAAGGACTGAAAATCCTTGTGTCGCCGGTTCGATCCCGGCCCACACCACAAAAAAATCCACTCTTTGAGAGTGGATTTTTGCTTTTCTGAACTTATAACACCATACCCGATGCATTATGTATATATCCTTTTTTCGATTGCAACGCAGAAATATTATATCGGGGAGTCTGCTTTTCCCGAAAACAGGTTGGCCGAACATAATACTGCAAAATATGCTGCGGCCAGTACCAGGTTTACCAACGACTGGGTTATAGTAAAACTCATTAACTGTGCAAACAGAACCAATGCACTAAAGATTGAGCGATATATTAAATCAATGAAATCCCGAAAGTTTACTGAACAGCTTATTAACGATCCTGTTTTCTTTTCGAACTTTAAAATTATTGTAAAGCAACGTTTCGATATTGAAATTGGTGGCTAGGATCATCGCCGATTCCTCCGAAGTTTCGGAGCCGGCCCACACCACAAAAAATCCACTCTTTGAGAGTGGATTTTTGCTTTTCTGAACCTATACACCATAACTCCATACGCGATGCATTCTGTATATATCCTTTTTTGGATCAGGTCAAATAATTTGGATAATTGTGGAGGTTAAGCATAAATTTTTGCTAATCGAAAAAGGAAAAGTTGATATCTCTGATGCCTATTGTGCTGATATTCTGAAAGTTTTGGTTAGAGTTAACTATATGTCATATTTTTAAACCAATAAGTTTAAAAATAATTTTGTCTTTAAACTTATTGGTTTACTTTTGAAAAATGAAAAACAATAAACTTGTTATCAAACTTCTTGACAATAGACTGCAATCTATCAGGCCTCTTTATAACATCGAACAGCCCAAAGAAGGATGGGTGAACCTCATTCGAAAAACGCTCAACATTTCATTAAAACAGTTGGGTACCCGACTTTTAATTACTCCACAAGGCGTGAAAAAATAGAAAAGAATGAAGCTGAGGGAAGCATTAGTCTTAATAGTCTTCGTGAAGCTGGAAATGCACTAGATATGAAGCTGGTCTACGGATTCATTCCTAAAGAAGGGTCACTTGAGCAAATGATAGAAATCAGGGCTAGAGAATTGGCTCAAAAGATCGTTATGCGTACTTCTACCACAATGATACTGGAAGACCAGGAAAATAGCCATCAACGTATTAAAGAAGCGATTGTTGATATGACGGAGGACCTAAAAAAGAAATGCCCAGGTCGCTATGGGATTAGATTACCTAAAATATGAAGAAGGGCAAACGCCTCTTGATTTGGACGAAAAAGAAGGTTTACTTCTCCCAACTATTTCAACACGTAGCGAATTGGATGAGCTAGAGCAACGCAATATTGAAGAAGCAATACGCTGGACAATTGAACGACGCAAAAAATTCACCCTAAAGGAGGTTTTTACAGAAACGTTTATAAAACTGCTTCATAAAAGAATGTATGGGTCCGTTTGGGGATGGGCAGGCGCCTTTAGAAAAAGTAATAAAAACATCGGTGTAGATAAATATCAAATCGGGATAGAGCTAAGGTCATTGCTTGATGATTGCGTTTTTTGGATTGATAACAAGATCTTTTCCGAAATAGAAATTGCAGTTCGCTTCAAGCACAGGATAGTTTCTATTCATTGTTTTCCTAATGGCAACGGCAGACATTCCCGCCTCATGGCAGACGTCATTATTGAAAAAGTTTTTAACGGACCAGTATTTACATGGCAGCCGAAGCCTTTCGAAGAGTAGTGAGCTCAGAATATTATATCTTAAGGCATTACATAAAGCAGACAGCGGAGATATTGGCCCACTAATTGAGTTTGCCCAGTCCTAAAAATTGATCGATTGCCCCAAGTATCACCCATTCAAAACGGCTTACCTTCTTTATGCATTTCTCTTTTTATTCCCTCAACTACATCTCCTAAAAAATTTCTTTTTCCCTTTCGCCAGTGTTGTAAGACAAGCATACTGAACCACGTTTACGATATTTCCTCCTGAAAGCTCGTATTGCTTTACCAGTGCCGGAACATCCTCATTGTTACCAAACTCCATTTTTTCGGGGAAAGTATTTTTCCAGATCTTTTCCCGCTCATCTGGAGTGGGTTGCATAAACTTGATAATCGCGTTAAACCGTCTTATAAAAGCTTCATCAATATTGCTTTTCATATTAGATGCCAGTATTACCAGCCCATCAAAATCTTCAACCCGTTGTAATAAATAGGATACTTCCTGGTTGGCATATTTGTCATGCGCATCACGCACTCCTGTTCTTTTACCAAATAAAGCATCAGCCTCATCAAAAAAGAGTATCCAGTCTTTGGCTTCTGCCCTGTTAAAAAGAGCTTCGAGGTTCTTCTCCGTTTCCCCGATATACTTCGACACGACCATAGAGAGGTCAACACGATAAACTTCCCGCTTTGTATGTTTCCCCAGTAAAGTTGCCGTTAGCGTTTTACCGGTTCCGGGCGGACCATGGAAAAGCACACGATAGCCCTTCTTCAGCTTTTTATCCATTTTTAAACCACTCATTAAGGTCTTTTTATGCTGCAGCCAGTTTTGCAATTCCTGCACCTGGTGCATCGCCTCAGCACTTAATACCAGGTCATCCCATCCTAATCCGGTTTCAATATGTTTTGCAGGAAAACTGCTGCTGAAACGGGGCTTTGAAGCCTTTCCGATCAATAACAGATCCACATACTCCTGTGATAAAACCAGTTTAGCACTGAACGTGGGTTCGCCCGACAGTGTTGTATCCAACCACAAAATATTTTTTTATAAAAAAATGGTCGGCGGAGAAATACCGGGAAACCCTTAGCCGCTCGCTTACATCCATTCCTGCCAATACAAATAAAGCCGTTTCGCCCGTGGGTTGCATTCCTCGCTGATTACCTGTTTTTATTCCCCCTAATTCGGGGAACTCCCCACCCTGCGGTAAATACTGCTGAATTGCAGTATCGAAAAAGCCGGGAACAATATGCGGCGCCAGGGCCATTGTTATAATTACGAACTCTTCTGCATTTAGAGCGGGCATTGATTTTATTTTAGGAACCGCAATATCTGTGGGTAAGATCTTGGCCGGGGCCTGCTCTTGCTTGCTGAAAAAGTAGTACAGACGCTGACTTATCGCCGTGCTCAGAAGGTCGAGGCCTTCGCGTAAATGGTTTAATTCCTTCGCCATATTAAATTGAATATGTACTTTGTTGGGTTCACTCCAGAGTATTCTTTAACCTTCCTTTTTACGGGTAGGCAGACTGGAAGTATGCGAAAACATCTGGCCTCAAAAGTGTTAACTGTGCCGGGTCGGTAACATACATGGCAAAATACTCGGCAAAGCTTTCTTTAAGGTCGGTTGTTCCATAATTAGTAACCGAGGGGTTAGCACTGTTTAACCGGCTGAACCGGGTACGCCTGTTTGCCCCTCTGTTAAAGCACCATTGGCCCCCAACCTGTAAAAACCCGACGCAGAGTCTGCGGCAGTGCCGCTTGCAGCCAGGAAAATGGGGTTAAAGTCAAGCCAGTGACCTATTTCATGCGCTACCACATAGGCTGTTCGTGTAAAACCGCTATAGTTAAGTATTGTAGGTCTGGTAACAGTACTCCATACTATTATCTCTCTCTGATTTGCCGACACACCTGTTTGTAATAATGCTTCTCCGTCTTCTCCTAATTGTGTTATGGTTTGAAGAAGCTGGCTTCTATACCTAAATCTCATCCCGGCTATTTGGCTCAAAGCGGTGGCCGGAACGCGGTTCATTACATCGATTAATTCGTCATAGCGATCATCTGGCCAGCCTATCGCTGTAAAATCGTGTCCGCCAACGGCAAATGTACCCGGGCGGGCTGTCAATGCAGGAGTAGTTCTTGCTGCAGACACAAATTCCAGGTGAAATTGCGGCTGAGCCGCTCCGCTGGAACCGGGATTAGCGTTCAAATAAGTAATTCTAAAAATACCCGCTTGGCCGCCAAAGGAAGAAAGATCCATGTTGATGGTAGCTGTTGAGTTCTGCGGCATATTATGCGTACTTACAAAGTGGCCGGGTAAACTACTTAGCCCTCTTGCAACATCAAATGTTGCACTTTGTGGCGTTGCGGTTGTCTGGGTAACAGATGCGTCGATCACTGTTGTACCGGAGAACCCGATGGATGCATTGGGTGGAGATTTCCTGAAATAGTCTTCAAGTGCCCCGGTAGAAACCACTGCTGGCGCCAATGGCACGTCCCAAAAACTTATTCTGTTCCTGATGGCCTGTTGGTTGGTCGCCGAAATGGTTGCTCCTATGTTCGCTAAACTGCGCTGCACGCCTTTGGTTGTACTCTTTTGCTGCACCACATGTGTTAATTCATGAGCCAGCAATCGTTTGCCTTTCTCTGTTTCCGGTTGATACTGTTCTTTATTAAAAACAATATCGCTTCCGGTTGTATAAGCCAGCGCATTAATACTCTGTGCTGATTTAGCGGCAACAACTCCGGTATGAACTTTTACGTTTGAAAAGTCCTGCCCCATTCTCTCCTCAAAAAAGATCGGGTGCGTGTCGGCAATGAATGACCAGAACTATTCATGTTGCCAATAAACTTTTCCGTGTTTTCAGGGATGTCTGGCTCAACCGTATCCGATTTTTTTAGCTGCAGTCTTGGTTGCTGCACTTGCTTCTCCTCCTGCTGATGCAACGGCTTAAAAAAGCAGCGCCCCCACTACCCGCATTATCTTTTCGCATTACTTTTTCAGCAACCGCATCCGCTTCTTGCTCGTAGCTATCACCAGGTTGATTGATAGTCAGCTTAGGCTGAATAAACAATCCTTGATTGGTGGCGGATTGTTTATTGCCGTGCTGTCCGGTTATGGCGAAATTGCTGTGCATCGTTCCCCGATTGGTATTATTTTAATTTGAGCTTTTTCTACTCCCACTGTCCCGGTAATCTTTGTTAGTATTTCACATCCACTTTCGTGTGCCCTATTACACTATGATAATTGATCTGTTGCATTTCGTTGGTTCCCCAATCCACATGTACACATCCGTGCGAGCTCCAATCTAAAGGACCCTGGTGCAATGCCTCTCCTCCATGGAAGAAAACGGCAAAGCTCATGTTTGCCGACAAGTCCTTTGAATACCTTTTATTAGGTCCCTCCCTATTTTTCTTATCTACTTTACCAGAATACTTTCCGCTATTGTAACCAATTCCTTCTATGCGGGTTACTTTAAAGGAGCCCGCTGAAGTCATTCCTAAATTCTCAGACCCGGCCGTTGCAGTAAATGTGATGTCTGGCAGCTTTACAGCATTATTGTAATAGCTTGCTTTTCCGGTTCCTGTATATGTTGTATAGCCATTCACATCAGTAATTGTTGTATCCAGGGTCAGCGTTATCGCCTCTATCCAGGGTTTGGTGTCTTTGTCTTTTTTATAGGAAAAGGAATCTTCGACAAGCGTTGTTGTATCATTTTTTCCGAAGTTGAAGGCTTTTTTACTTCTATAGGGTTGTATGTTCGGGCTTTGCTGCACCACATGCGTTAATTCATGAGCCAGTAGTTTTTTTCCCGCATCTGTTCCTGGCTGATACTGGTTTTGATTAAACACTATATTATTCCCCGAAGTATAGGCCAGCGCATCAATGCTCTGGGCAGATTGAGCAGCTACACTATCTGAATGGATCCGCACATTTGAAAAATCATGGCCCATACGCGATTCAAAAAATTGCTGCGTCTGATGCTCTAACGCGGCGCCTTTATTATTCAAACCCCTACATAATCGGTTAGCTGATCAGGCGCCGCCGCTTCTGAACTGTTTTGTTCTTTACGTTGTAGTGGTGCGCCTACCGGAGGAAAGAACAACGGGCTTTTTGTTGAGTGATCCATCGTACGCATTACTTTATCTGCAACGGCATCTGCCTCCTGTTCATACACATCATTGGGTTGATTAACAGTTAGCTTCGCCTGCAGCGGTGCAAAAAAGCGGTTACCGACATTTGCCGATTTTTTCTCTTTCGTTTTTGTTTGTAATGTGTGCATCATTTACTGTTTTAAGCATTTTCTCACCCCCACTCCGTTGTAACAGGTGTTGTCATCCAGGGCAATTTTATGTAGCCAATGCCCCAGGGCAGGCGGTCGAGTAAAACATCTTCTGTTCGCTTCTCCACCAATAATCGCCAAGCATTGTCTTCTAACCTTAGCTTCCTTTCCTCAAAACAAACGCTTCTAAAAGACCTTTGATTGATGTATTTCTTAAAGCATTCCAGTACTCTATCACTGAAAGCAAAAGCTCATCACATTCTTTACTTTCTTCGTCGTTTATTTCACAATCTATTGATACGGGATCATTATAGGAAATGCCGCAAAGGATCTTCGGCAAGACCATTTTTGCATCTGAATAATCCTCTTCGAGGTATAAGAGATAGTGGATCAGGGCTAATGCCCTCGCTCTATTCGTTATTTGCTTTTTTGATTTGTTACCGATAACCTATCAAATAAAACCGGCAGGAAGGGGTGCAGCAAAACAAGTCCTGCATTTTGTATCCAAATAGCGGTCTCAACATCTTCCGCTTTCGAACTGATAGGGTGTTCTTTTTTAGCGCTACTTGCTGAACTGTTGCCTCCGCTTTATTTTCTCCTGGTTCCTGCTCGTCTGGATCATTGGTAATGTCCATCATTTCCATAAACAGCTGTTCATCGATTTCTTCTTTATTTGCTATGGCCTTTACAAGAAGCTGACCTGCTTTTATGATCTCTTTCTTCCTGTTTTGTTTCATCAACAAACGCGTCTTCCAATGATCATCATGCGGGTTTACCTTCACAAAAAAGGAAGCAATAACAGTAATATAGATTCGTTCATTTCAAATATAAACCGTTGCTGCGCCTGCGATGATTCTAATATCACGGGAAGTTGATGGGCAATGGCTTTAGCATGTTCCAGAACTAATAACTCTAATTCTTTTGCACTTAGTACCTGCTGGTGAAACCAGGGATAATATCCTTTTTGGAGATAAAAAAACCAGGCATCCAGCAATCTGTTTGAAATAGCTGGCTCAGCGGTTACACCGTCCTGAAATTCATCAATATCGCTTTCTGCTTTTGATCGGTTAGCTCTCTTCTTAAGGCTAATATCAGTTCTCTTTGAAACAATTCTGTTCCCCGGCTTTTGCGAGATTAATATTAAGTTCCAAGCGGTCTATACGCACTTGTTCATCCGCACCATAGAATTCATCCAGGATTATTTGTAATTGTCGCGGAAAATCATCACTCAAATAATCTGCCACCTCTGCCCTCCACTTAAAAGCATTTTCTGTAGCAATACCCAAAGTATTTACCGCAACCCTATTTACTATGTGCTTTGTTTCGACACTTTAGCGTGGTCTTATTTTAACGATATCATTATTGATCTTTGTAATGGAGGTGTCAAAGCTTTCCTTCTGCGCATTTAACTTAGTGGTCGCAGTTATATCGGCCGTATTTAAAATTTCCGTTCTTGTTGTCGCCAGTTTCTGATCGAAGCTGTTGGCATTATTACTAATAGATTGATTAATTCCCGCGATAGCACTATTCAATTTGGCATCATTAGAAGCTACCGACTGACCGATTTTTGCATCAAGTGTGTTGTTAACTGCAGTTACCCTATCATTCACCGTTTTAATATCCTGGTCTGCTTTTGTTAATATTTCACTTCTTGTTGATGTGATCTTAACATCCAGCGAATTAATATCGGTATTTGCTTTTTGAATCAATGCTTTACTTTCCGTAATGTCTTTTGCTACGGCATTGAACCTGCTGTTCATATTGGTTTCGAAATCGCCCAGCTTTCCGTTAAACTCGGTTCGAACTCCTGTAACCATTGAATCAAATTCTTCTCGTGTAAATTCGCCCAGTTGTGTTCCGTTTACTTTTACATTTGATTTTGTAACAACGGTGTCATAAGACGAGATTAGCTTTGAGAATGAACTTTCATAGCGGTCTTTTACTACATCTACTTTTTGAATAATGCTCTGTTCATTTTTTAATACCTGCTCACCAACTCTATTTATCCTTCCATCAAACTCGTTTATCTTCTGATTCAATACACGTTCTGATTGTTGCGTTAGATCTTTGACTTTTACAAGCTGGTCATTAATATTAAAAATATCAACATTTAATATAGGGCGTTTGATGATGTCTTTCGAGATAGTAAAATCTATTTCTCTTATAGGCCTTACAGGAAGATTCGACGTATCAACCGATGCTTCTACGAGATCTGCTTTTGCAATATAAGGTAGGTAAAAGTCTGCCACTACCGTTTCTACATCACCCGTTTTTTCATACACCAAAACAAACGTACCGCCTTTACAAACACCGCATTGTGCAACATAGAGGGGTTTTGTTTGAGGAAGTTGCTAAAGATGTATCCGTCTTCCACCTGTTGTTTTTGTTTCACCAAAAGATCACCTAACCACAGCAAAGCTTTGGGCTGTTCCAATATGGCCAGGTTTTCTATAGGTGAACGGTAAGCAGCAGTGGTAAATAGCTTGGAGTTCTTGTTGATCTGCGCACCTGCATTAGCCATGGTAATATGCATATCATCCCAATCTACTTTTCCGGCGGTTTCTAAAACAGGTTTTGCCAGTAACGTTTTGGCATTGGTGATCTGATTTTCCAGCTCTACTTTTTTGTAAGCACCATATTTTTTAATGTTTTGGGGTCACCATACTCCTTTGTTATGGCCGGTTGAGCCAATTCATTATCATCAGGAAGATTGATGGCAATCGAATCATTATATTTCTTTATAAAATCGAGCTTGCTACCCAGCAATAGTTTTTCTTTGTCGTATAAAATATCCAGCAAGCCTGGCTTAATCGCACGGGGAGGAATGAACCTTATTCTTTCTTTTTGTAACTGGACGCCTGCTATGTCAAACGGCAGATCGTATTGCTTTCGCAGGTTATCGATAGTTGTGTAAGCATTGTCATAAGTCTTGCCTACATGTCCTTCGACTCTAAAGAAGGAGTACTTATCGATATTGTAAGCCAGTGGTTGCGTTATATGAGGCAAAGAAGAATAGGATGCAGCGTGGTAAGAAAGAATCGCATTGTTTCTATTGCGCCTGCTAAGAACTGGCGACCAGTCGTCCACCAGGTTTTCTACATCATAGTAATATGGAATGGGCTTGTTTTCCAGCTTTTCATGTATTGCTACTGATGGGGTTATCCTGATAACCGGTCTTGCAGGAATTGAAAAGGTGGCGACCAGTTTTGCGAGGCGCGCAAATAACTTTAATGCCTGCTCTACCTCTTCATTCTTATTGTTCAGTATGGGCGATTCAATAAACTCCTGGCGATACTTCGAATACCCGTTTGTCATATTCTGCAATAAGCCCAACGCTAGATGTTTGGGAAAGGCATCGGACGCCACACAGCATCCATAGCATAAATCGTAAGTACTGTCTTTAAAGTCGTCATAGGCCTGGTTCACATCTTTTAGCAGATCATATACATATTGTACACCCTGCCTGTTTTCGGTAAGGACTGTTTTAACCAATTCGTTCAACTGTGCGAGAACCGAGACTTCTTTGCTTGTAAAAAACTTTTTTTCCGCCAGCTGCTATATAGCATTCCTGCAAAATCACAGCGGCTTCTGTTGCTGCTTTTAACGGCTCTTGTAAAATATTGAGTCCGCTATTGATACCCGTTGTGTAGGCGGTTAGCAAATCTCCATAACTGAAAATACTGTCCTTCTCATTAAGCAAAACTCTTGGAATAGCGAGCTCAGGCAGGTAATATTCTTCACTGCATTTATGCTCTTTTACAATGGCATCATACTCCTTTCTATGTAGCAGTATAACACGTACACTATTGTTATACATATCTGCCTTCCCGTCACAGTCCTCGCCCGAGCAATTATCGGTATCTTTTACAAACTGGCTATTATACAAAACAGCCACATAATCTGAAGGAGCATTTTCTCTTTCAAAAAAGCAGATACGGTCGTAAAGCCATCCTCCTGCTGATCCTGTGTCAGATACCAGAGCGCCGGCGTATCCCGGTTCTCCAACAGGGGACGGAACCAGTCGTATTGGGCATCCTTATCATCAAACGGCGCCATGCCTGAAAACGTCTGGTCTGCATCAAAGGATAGCAGGTCTCCGTCACTGGTAACACCCACGCCCTTACTAACCGTTACAGAACGTTGTCCGAAACTTACGTTAAGTCCGCAAACGATACCCACGCCCAACATTCGTGCCCTGGTAAGCCGATCCTGGTAGTCGAAGAAACGGCCGATACTATTTAAATGCTCTGCAGTTAAAAGCTGGTTGGTTTTAAATATAGAATAACCGTTAACGGGATGCGTCAGTTTAATATTCGTAGCCATGTTATCAGGTTTTTAAATTGCCTAAATTAGTTTGATCTAGTATCACAGGGTTTTCAACCGGGTTATCACAATCGCTTAGTATGCCTGGCGGATAAATGCTTTTTCTTTCGTTTAATAATTGGATCAGCTGCTGTAACACAGTTAAGCCCTCAGTTGTTGCATCATTACCCGTCTGCTTCAGTTCTAACCATTGCTTATACACCGGTTCAAAAGCCGCAAGGGAGTCTTTACTCCACCAGCATATACGCGGATAAATATGTGCGGGGGTTTCAAGCCTTATAGTTTTTTCTATGTAATTCCTGAAATCTTCATTCTTGAAACGAACGGTTTCTGCGGGTAGAATTACAGTAATTCTAAAGGAATAGGCATCTACCTCACAATCATCACAATCAGCTCCGCTGCAAACAGCTATAAAATTCCGGGGCTCAAACAAGCCATCCTGCTCCTGTAGAAAATTAATATCAGGCCGCAATAAAATATGTTCTATTACAAACATTCCTTCCTCATTATTTTCAGAAAGCCCTCTTCTGCTGTAATCCTCAATACCGAGCAGCCTGCTCAACCGGTGCTCCATTCCTGTAACATTTTTACTGTCCCATACAGCAATCGCATTTCCGTTATTATCAGTGCTGTTAAAATAATCGTAGGCGGTGGCTCTACGCGAACTTATCTGCGGGTATTCTTCTAATAAAAGAGATTTGGATAGGATCACTTTTTCTGCAGCTTGCTGTCCTTCCAATGAATACATTTGAAGTACATATTCTGTAAAATTTTCTGCAAATCTTGAGAGCAGATGATCCAATAACCGGTTCTTCCGGTCTGTTACATGATCATACTGATTGACCAACCCGGCTAACAAACCTCCTGCCGCATCCATTGTTGCATATTCATCAATGAGCCATTCTATTTCTTTAACCTCTTTTATACTTTTAAAAAGTAGGTCCCTGTGTCCATGTCGGCAATAGGGCTTTCCTTTAGTTGAAATAAATGTTTGAGCTGGTTCAGCTGTGCAATATAATTTGCCAGCACCTGGTCGAAAAATAGTAAGAACCCTTTTAGCTGCAGCGCTTTTATTGTTTGTGAAAAAGCTACGGATGGAGAAAGCCCCTCATCGCCAACACCATAACACTGAGGTAGATTTTTAGTGATGGATGTATAAGCATCCAGGCTACTCCATGACCCTCCGGAATACTGATAGTCATCGTAAGTAACCGATAAAGACATTGCCCGATCTTCCTGTAAAAGTGCTATCCATTTCTCTATGGCCTGTTGCCGTGGCGCTTTTACCGGTATAACATCTTTATAAAAATTTATTGCCGACTTGCAATAGCATAACACCGGCTTCTTTCCGGGAGCCACCGGCAATATCCATTCATTCTTTTCTGCTTTAGCTCCGTCGCAATAGTTCATCATGAAATGATGGATCGATTTTATCCCGGGTATATCCATCAGAGATTGATAATATCCGACCCGTAAATCGTTTGCCGCAGACCTGCATTCAGCAATTCTTCGTCTTTAAAAAAACCATGGTCTAACACCGGACCGTTGAATATTTCGTCCATCGTGTACCCGTCCCCATTTGCCTTTCGCGCACTGGTCATCTCCTTCAACGAATACTGGCGTGAAGCCGGTGACAAATAGTGGCTTAACAAATAAAACACCCTGGGGTATACCTCGTTCGCATCCACATTTGCTTCCAGTTGAATATCCATGCAAAAGCGGATCCTCTGTTCTTCTACTATGGATACATTAGCAAGGTCTTCGCACAACGGGCGGTGTTGATGAAATACCTGACGCACGCGACGGATCATTTCGTTTATTTTTTCTGTCCGTGCATTGATCTCTTCTTCTGTAGGAGCCGTATCATCGTCACAGTTTTTTGCAACAGGTTCCTCGTCCAGTTCAATCTTTATATCATAAAGTCCATTCAGGTCGAATGTGCTGAAAGCGTGATTAGACACAGGTTTTGCGCCAAAAATACGGCTTTCCTTTTTATCAAAGAACAGGGTTTGCTTCGATTTAAAAAGCCACGCATTTTTAACCCCATCTATATCGATCAATAGTTTTCTTAAATCCAGTTCGCTCACCGGTTCTGTAGTCAGCATTTCCCTCGGAGTAAAAAACTGCTTTTGAAGATTGGCTTCATTATGTTCTTTGGAAGCGAGCAGATCCTGTATCGGCAGGTTCGTTCTGTAACCGAGGTCTGTTATGGCATAACAAAGCAGTTCCAGTATCGTAATCCCCGGATCATGTTCGTTATAATCCGTCCAAAAATCGCTCCCCAGCGCTTCTATATATTTCAACCCTTCTTCCCGTAAACCGGAGTAGTTGAGGGTCTTTTCTATTGGCGGAATTTTTGATATGGTTGATGCAGTGTCCATTTACAATAAAGCTTAGCTTGTGAAGGGCAGCATATTATGCTGAAGGGCGCTCACCAATATAGCTTTGGGATTAATAATGTTAATAGTATCTACATCTGCGCTTCGGTTACCAGTTTCATCTATGTGATACAATTTCAAATCCGTCACAAAATCTACATAAGGTTGCTCTTCTATAAAATTTAATACTATTGATTTATTGATCGTTCCTCCAAAGTATAAGGTTTCCGGATTGTTGAAAGCCCAGGGGTTAGAAATTTTTTTATTGCACTGTTGAGTTGGTCCCGATATACACCGAAATCTCCTGCTGAAAGAAAACGAACTTTAAAGTCGAGCAGCGCTGTTTCATAATCTGGGTTGGATACGAATAGTTGCGTGAAGAGTGATACCCGGGGCTGTAAAAATGTTTTTATTTGTTGGCGAACCAGGGTGCTCACTTTAGGTTGTAAGGGATTATAAAAGTTCCTGCCCTCCACATTGGGAACAACAACCAGCGTTACTGAGCCTGGATGACTGGCTTTGCAGCAATCATCTTCATCATTAAAATGATTCAAACATTTTACTTTGTACAGCTCCGGAAACTCCTGTAACACCATGTGTTCCCAATCCCAATTGTTAACCGCTCTTTGTTTATGCCTTAAGCGTTCGCTTACCCGCAACCTAAACGCCTGATTACTTTCTGTAGGCTTGCCACCAAATGAAGAAAACGGCTGAGACACCTGTTTGATATCTGCCATTTTCTTTACCAGCTTTTTGATAGAACCTGCTTCAATACTGCCCGATCCGGCGAAAGCCTCACCAGCGTAATATCCTGATTTGGCGGCCTGTGCCAATACTTTTTCAAACAAGCAAACTGATCCCGGGTCGCCGGATAATGAGAGCCGGATCCATGCGAATCCTTCATCCATCAAAGTATTGTCTAACGTTGCAGATTCAGGAATAGCTAATGTTACGATTCCGCTTTGTAACAAACTATTGGTTTCATTTCTTAACACTTCTCTTCCTGTAAATGGCCTCCATTCATTATTGCAGAGCACATGCCAGCCGATAGTCAGTGGCTCGGCATCAGCATTAGATGTACCTTCTGCCAATTGCAGCAACAAGCTTACACTTTGCCCCGGAGTTAAATCGGCAAGGCCAATATAGAAGGCCGCAGTACGTTGCTGTGGCAATAAATAAATGGCCTGATCGATTGCAATATCGTTCCCCATTTCCTCCTGGGCACGGCTTTTTAAAAACCCATGCTGCTCACTTTGCCCAAACAGATCAATATGAAAAAGCTGGATTTCTTTTTTACTAAAGCCTGTGAACGAGTTGTTATTTACAAAGCTTTGTTGTGTTGCCGCTTTATAACTTAGCCGGATCTGTTTGATCGTTGGCAGATAAGGTTGATTCGGCAATGATACCGTTTTACTGCGGGCCTGCTCTATAGCCTGCTCTGCAAAAACACGACCGTACACTTCATGCATGAAGCTCCGGTTCAATTCAAAGCGAACAAACCCTTTAAGTGCCCAACTATTTTGTGCTTTAACTTTACTGGCTGCCCGTACCGTTGATTGTGTTTTAAGCACGCCGATATAATTGGGATTGCTAAATAGGCTATGATAATTTTTATACACAATCGGCGATGCCTTGAACCTCCATTGAGACCATGTAAAAATAAAAGGTGATGCCGGCCATTTAACAGTAGTAGCGGCATCTGTTGCATTAAATAGCATAGTGGTTCCGCTATTTCCGTCGGCGGCAGAATAGTTTGCGGTGAAACTACTATTGCTATTCGATCCTCCATAAAGATTATAATGACTGGAAAAGTTGGATGGAGCGCCCAGCCAATCTACCTGGAACTGGTATTCAGATACATCTTTCTGCATCAGCTCCTCGTAAGAAATCTCAAACCCCGAACCTTTTTTGGGTGTTGTTCCAAAAGGTAAAAATGGCTTTTTTGAATCGATGCGGCCCAGGTCGTTTTCCATTTCCAGACTCCCCACGTTCTGCACGTCTACATCGATCTTAATATCCTCTACCCGAACGGCTTTTAAGTGCAGAAAAATATTCCCGGCTCTACCCGTATCAATTAATACCTGGGCTAAGGGATTCGAAGTATTAAAGGTGTTTTTATGTACTGCCTGGTTGTACCCTGTTACAGCAGGATCTTTTGGTGAAAGCGAATAAGTAATGATCAGCATTTGCCGGCCGGCCTGAAAGGATCCGAAAGTAAGTACGCATTCATAGGCGCCCAGCCATTCTTTCTCTCCTGTCAGAAATAATTCCACCGCATTAATTGCGTTGGCCTTTTTCAAATCAGCATTTAAACCCGATAAAGAAATGGAAAAAGTTATTTTTCGGTTGCCCTCTTTCAGTAGCAAAACCGGTGATGCTATTGCAAAACCTATTTTAGCTTTTTGCTTTTGTGCTTCTGCAATATGGCGCAAGCCAAAGGCGTCAAAATATGGATGACCTACCGGAAGCTTTTTGGATACTCCATCTGCAGTATCAGTACGGTGTGCAAACTCTATTGCATCATTATTCAAAACGCCGGTTTTTAATTCGGCTACCACAGATTTGTTTAATATTACGTCATTATTTACGCTATAAGTTGCAGGTATATTATTGATCTTTCCCGCATCAAGTAGCGATCCTTTTTCAAATATTACATTATTAGCATTTTTTGCCAACTCAAATATTACATAAGCATTGTCTTCAATGCCAGGCTTCAATTCAAGACCTAGTATTTTATTGTAATAAAAGTCAATATGTTTTTCTGTAAACTGGTTCATGTGATCCTGCGCATGAGCAAACAATTTGAGAAAAGCGAAGTACAATGCGAGATGAGGATCCAGGTCCTTTCCCGTTACTAAATTGCTGCTATCGACAGACTGAAAAAACTGGGACCAGTCTCCATCTTTACAGTCCGCCACTTTTATACTATCTGTGAGGATGCTTTGTTCAAAGCTCTCAAACTCATAGAAGTTTATTGAAGCTGCAAAATTTTTCGCGAACTGGTAAATCTCATCAAGGCTTCTTTCATCTGGCTTAAAATAATCGGGTTGCAGTAATACAGTTTTAGCTCTTTGTCTACTACTGCTGCCGTCTCGCCGCAAAATATAATCGTATGGTTTCTTTTCTGCCATTTACTAAGAATTACCTGTTTCTTATTTCAGCACCTTCTGTTATATAATAGTCGTATACGTAATTAAACCGGCTATTGGTGGTTCGTATAGTGTACTCAATTTTGATAGAGATTTTCCCTTCCAATTCTTCTGATTCATTTATTATCACATCGTGTGCAATGATCCTGGGCTCGTAATAAAGAATTGCTTTTTTTATTTTATCAGACATTAATGTTTTTAAGGTTGTGGTCAGCGGTTCAAATAAGAATTCCCTTAAATCGCAGCCATAACGGGGCAACATTATTCTTTCTCCTGTAGCGGTGTTCAATAATATTTCAAGGCTGCTATTTATTTCAGCCTCATCCAAAAGCATATCCACGGTTCCTGTTGTTTTTCGAAAAGCCGGCGGAAAGCTCCAACCGCGACCCGTTATACCAAATGGCGTTGACATAGTGAATATTTTAATTGTATATTTTATCCTCCTATCATTACTGTTGCAGCACCTGCAACAATGCTGCCTCCATGTGCTGTGTTATCTCCCATTCTTGCAGCCGGCTTTCCTCCTATCATTACGGTTGCCGATCCTTTTATGATAGTATCCGGCGGACCAGAACAGGTAAGCATATCACCGACTGTTGCCGCCGGTAATCCTCCAATGATCACCGTTGCAGCAGAAGCGTTCATCACCGGTCCGCCTACATGTGGAACCGTTCCGGTTGTCATGGGGCAAACATGCATATCTCCTATTCTTGCTGCTGCTGGCATAACGATTAATTTATCATAACCATCGATCCCTTAATTGTTGTGGTGCCACTACTGCTCATTTCTGCCTGGGCACTGCCCGATGCTTTCAAAGAAGCCCCGGCACTAATCTCTGCATTTGTTCCCGCTTCAACAGTTATATCTACTGCTGCTTTCAGAATGATATCTTTTGAAGACTGAATGGTAACACCATCGCTATTCATAGAGATGCTATTGCCATGCTCATCCTTTAGTCTTATTTCTTTTTCATCATCGCTGATCAACACACTATTGCCTGCCGGTGTATCGATTGTTAAAGTTTTCTTTTCATCGTTCCACATCCATTTCATTTGAGAGCGGGTAATGATCCCTTTTTCATGATTGTTATTAGAACCCTTTACAGGAGCCGGTTTGGCGCTGCTATGTAAACAACCTAAAACAATTCCATAACCTGGGTCTTCACTTAAAAAACCTACCACCACCTCATCTCCTATCTCGGGTCTGAAATAAAACCCCCGGTTATCGCCAGCATCCGGCATGGCCATCTTACACCATAAACCTTCACCATTGTTATCTACTACAGGTATTTTTACTTTTATGCGGTCTTCCCCGTCCGGGTCATTTTCGAGATTGGTCACAATACCTATTTGCAAGCCTTTTACCGATGGCGTAAAACCCGCTGCCGGCAGGGGTTGTATATCATTTTCCTCTGCGAACCATTTATGGTTAATTCCGAATTGTATCACGGTCTCCCAAAGTCCGTTGCTGATCTCATGGCGAATACCACTCACAAAAGAATTACCGGCAAAACGATCACCCACTCCGTTGAGCTTTATCATGTGACCCGGCATAACTCCTGCATAGCCAGATACCTTAACAGTTCCCCTTATCCTGGCAAGACGGCTTTTCAACAGTTGCAGATCAACCCTGCTTTGCATTTCGGGTTCTTTTACATTTCCCCCATGCATTAATATCACCGGCTCCTCCTGTGCTACAGCCGACAGTTCATCAGAACTAATATTGCCTTGTTCATTTATAGCGGTGCTGCTGCTTCAGTATTAATCAGATCCTGAGTTGATGAATCCCATGATAGTCCCTGCACCCCGCTATATTGAAACCTTGTATCTATTTCTGCATTTAGTTCTTTTATCGTTGCCCCATAAACCAGGTCCAGCGCAGGTTCTGCGTCCAGCGCCGGTGTTTTTACTACGAGTTTACCATTCTCACAGAAACATAGTTTACCTGCTGCTTCAGCACGGGTTTGAATATAATCCCAGTCCGTTGCAAAATATTGCATGAGTTCAGGATAATTGATCGATGTACTTTCTATATCGGTGTCGATACCATAAGATCCGGCAATCTCTTCTATAAGCTGGCCGTCAGTGGTATCATTAAATATTTTTCTTTAGGATTGAGGGACATTTTGAAGGACGCATCAGCAGCCTCTACCATTAGTGCTGTTTCATTTGTGTTGATCTTTATGGAATGTTTAATAATGATCCCCGCAAACAACAGTTCTTCCTGCGAATTATAACCTGCGCTGATCTCTATTTTTTTCCCGGCACAAAATAGTCCTGGTTGCTAATATCAAAATTGCTTTGTGAAGCGCTGCCGTCTACAATGGCTAATGATAACTTTGGTATTTTATTTACCTGGCGCGATACTACCAGGTTTTTCACACTTACTGCCCTTGGTATGGCCTGCCCTTCTATTTTTATAGAAAACGTGACCAGGCTTGCTGTTGGTGGATTCGTTGGTATGGTTCGTGTTTGCGGCATTTATTTTTGAATGGGAGGGAAAATATTTTCTGCCCTGGTTCCAGGTTCCTGAAATCAGTCAGACCATTTACACGCGCTACTTCGAGATACAGGTTTTCGTCGCCATAAATATTATAACACATCAGCGGTAAGGAGTCTCCTTGCTTCGCAATACGCACATGAGTGAGATCGGGAGAGGTGGCTAATGTTACTGCGGCATTTTCGTTATTGGAGATATACTCTTTAAAAGAACATTTTATTAAAGCCCGAAGAGGCGTACCATCTGGCTTAAACAACTTATAAGTAATGTTTAAAGATTGTAGCCTGCAACGAAAGGTCTCCAACGCCCAGGTGAGTTTTACAAATGGTGGCTCGTGGGCATCGCCTACATAATTATAAGCTACTCGTTTTAGCAAGGCAATTTTTGCCATGAGTTCTAAAGGCGCCACAGCACTTACCAGGTCAGATGGTTCCGGTATTCCATTAGAAGGTATAACACCGGTGGCATCCAGTAAGAACTCGATATCCATTACCTGTGGTTGGGTATAATTGTACTGCGACTGCGTACCCTCTTTACCTGCGGCTGCTTCTTCCCGGTAATTGATGGTATAGTTTCTTACAAATGATTCCGGATTGACCTGAACGAAAAAAGTTCCCAGGTAGCCCGAAAAAAATCCGGGTTACTAAAACCATCCATCCTCATCTTTTCTAACATGCCAAACATATACTATCGTTCTTCTTTTTCTTTTAATACGCGCAAAACCTCTTCCACACAGGCTTTCACTATGTCTGCGTTATTCATGCCTTGTTGAATACCATGTACATTGGCTGAACCAACAGACGCGGTTTCAGCTATCGTAGCGGTAATTACAATTTCATTGATTTCTACAGGCATGGCTTTTTATTATACAGATGTGAAATAGTTATAACTTAAAACAATAGATTCAATAACGATCTCATTACCTTCTGCGTTGAGCTCACTTATCTCCCATTTGGTGGGTATCGCATTAAACACACGCCAGCTAACCGTAGGTTGATGCTCCTCGTTGAGTAAACTGATCAAAACAGTAAGTGGTACAAATTCAAAATGTTCTATGGCATTCTTACACCATTTGTATAAACCTGTATTGATAAAAAATCCCCGCTTCAATGTTATATCGCTATATGCGGCACGGGTAGGGAGTTTGTGTTGAAACCTGTTTTCTCCTCCTTCACTCAACGGTTCGGTATTCAGGCTCATGGTTAATCCACTGATGTTTTTAAACTTCACATCTACCGGTGCTTCTCCGGGCAAACCCAAAAAGCTGGCTTTAAAATGAAATCCTGTAAGCGGGTACTGGTTCATACCGATAGTATTTTAAGGCAGATCTATTTTAAGTCCTTCGTGCGCTAATTCCAAGGTTTCAATTGCCACCTCGTTACCATCGGCTTTTAGATCAGTAGATTGTACTTTAACAGGAAAAGCATTTTTTATCTTCCATACCATTACCGGCTCATGGTTCTCATTTAATAGTGATATAGTAATATCTCTTCTTTCAATCTTCGTCATTTGCACCGTATTCAACCAGGCATAAAACTCATTATCATTTAAAAAAGTGCCACGCTTCAATGTTATGTTAGAAAACTTGGTCATGCCAGGCATTTTTATTTTAGAATATTCAGGACTGGCGCCGTCCCTGTATTCTATAACATCCAGGCTTACATCGAGCCCGGAGATTTCGGTAAAGCCAATGCGGGTTCCGCCCCATTCTACCTGGAAGTGAAATTTAGTAAGCGGGTAGGTTGCCATGATTCATTATTTTAAATTAAATTAATTTTTTGTAGTTATGTTGGTCATTATCTAAGACTCCTGCATTTTGTGAGAGAAGCGTAATATGATAAATTCCGCCGGACGAACAGCCGCCATACCAATCTCTACGATCAGTTTTCCTTCTAAAATATCCTGTGCCGTCATCGTTTGGTTCAGTCCGCAGGCAACATAAAAAGCATGTTCGGGTTTGGCGCCTGCTAATGCGCCCTGTCTCCACAATACGGTTAAATAGTTTTCTATCATCGCTTTCACCTTTACCCAGGTGTTAGCATCGTTGGGTTCAAAAACGAATTGGCCTGAGGCTTTTTTACAACTTTCTTCCACCATATTAAAGAAACGCCGAACCGATACATAACGCCATTCGTTATCATTGCCTGCCAATGTACGCGCACCCCATACCAGGGTTCCTTTTCCTGTAAAAGCTCTTATGCAGTTGATGGATTTTCCACTCGTAGTATCTACATTTAAAAATCCTGTTCGCCATTGGTTATTTTATAGGTAAGCCCGCGAACGCCATTAACACCAACGTTTGCCGGAGATTTCCAAACGCCCCTGTTAGCATCTACCGCAGCATAAATACCGGCAATAGTAGAGCTGGGTGGAAGCACTACACCAAAGTTGTTCGTTGCGGTTTTTAATTTTCCATAAGCTGCTGTATTATAAGCTGCATTGGAACTGTCTTTCAGATTGGCGAGCGCAGCCCCATTTAAACTACCAGGTGATCCGTTTACTGTATGCACCAAGTTAATGGTATCTTCATTGTACTGATAAGGAAAAACAGTTTTGATATTAGGGAAATACGCAGCCCCATATTTTAAATGACTGGTAATTCCGTCTCTGAAAGATTCTGCTGCTGCAGAAACATCTCCCGCGGTAAGCAGGCCGGCGCCGGTATCATGAAGATCCATTATACTAAAGCGATCCTGTAAAAGATTACACTGAGCCAGTGCCTCATTTTGTAAGGTGTAGTATTCTGACTCATCCATATTTTGCCCTTCAGGAAAAACAATCAACGTCGGCTCATCTTCTTTAGCCAAAGCTGATAAACCGGCACTCATTTCTGCAAGTGATAAAGAATCTCCCAGGGTTCCTTTAAAAGTGCCTACCGAAACGATATAGCAAGGCCCTCCTCCGTTAGCAAAATAAGATTGCAAGGCATAATACATGGTATGCCGGGAAGCTGCTCCGTTAAATGCTACGGATATCGTCTCTTTAGTAATAACGCTGCCTGTCTGTTCCTGTACCAATGTTACTTCCAGGTTATCCTCATTGGCTGCTTTACCAAAAAATGTTTCATACTCCAGCAATGAGGCAATACGGGTTGGGTTATTGATAAGACTTGCATTATTTCTGTCAAGTGCTTTTTGTGAATACCCGATAAAGGCAGGAATAGCGGTTTCTACCTGAGCAATAGAAGGCGGTAACTTGGGAATCTCTTCTATGTATACACCGGGAGTTTTATAGTCTGGCATAACATTGTGTTTTAAGGTTCTAAAATATTAGTGGGTTTACAGAATTGTTTACTACGGCATTTGTGTTTTTATTTGTACTTCTTGTATCAGTGGTGCGTCTCTCAACGGTTTTCTTTCTGATATAGTGACCATTCTCACCTTGTATAATACGGCGGGAATTTGCCTTCCACCCAGGGAACCCCATAAATGATTGACCTGTTCGAATGATAAAGAATGTAGTTCTAAAACGAGCTTTAACGAACTGATCTCAGGGTTAGATAAATCGTTCAACGGAGTTGGTAAACTAATCGTTGACGAGGCAGGTGTAAATACCGATTTGCCCTGGAAAAATTTAATAGCTAATGAAAGTCTCCTTAATGCCAGCAGGTAACCATTATTGGGTGGTGTTCCTGAATTGAAATTAGCCGATACTAATACATACAGGTTTAAATGGATCGGCGGATTTTCGTAGATGGCCGAGCTATCATTTTTTTGATACACCGCGGCATTTTTCAACGAATTTTCCTGTTCGATATTCACCACCGAAAGTACCAGGTTTTCAAGAAGCAGGTCATCTTTACCTGCGCCCAATAAACTGATATTCTCTACCACCACAGAAGCGGATCGCCATGCGCAATCATGTAGGCAGACAATTCTTCCCGAAGTAATATGAGGGCGTTTTCTATCATTGGTAATTTTAACCAGGAAAATCATCTTGAACAATGGAATAATAAAACAATGATCACCTTCTGGTTTCTTCTACTAAGGTAGATAATTGATGAGCCAAAAAATACCTAGATCGGGTGATGGCTTTAAAGCAAGCATTGTTGAACAGTAGTAAACAGAATATGATTTAGTAATTGAGCTTATCAAAAAATTATGGATCATCTTATCTAAGTCCTTTGATCTTTTAATATTTTAGATGATCCATTAAAAATCATCTGACATTCAAACGCTTTCTATGAAACGCTTTCTGAAATACCTGCTGATAATCGTTCTTATTTTGATTAGCTTCTTAATCATTCAAAATTACCCCATATCATCTGCTGCAAAAAACCTAACTCGTTTGTCTGATACTTTGAACTTAAAACGAAACTTTGACCTGATATTGAATACTGAGTATCCCCGCCATTATAAAAATGTAGTCGTGCTCGATACGGTTGCAGAAAGGATTCGCCGGGAATTTTTAAAATATACTGATCGCACCGGAATGCAGGAATACAAAGTGGAGGGACAGGTTTACAAAAACGTTTTTGCATCTTTCGGACCATCAGATGGTGAAGTAATTATTATCGGCGCTCATTATGATGTATGTGGAGAGCAGGCCGGTGCTGATGATAATGCCAGCGGAGTAGTGGGTATCATGGAACTGGCCAGGCTTTTAAAAAATCAGGCGTTGCAATACAGGATAGAACTTGTAGCATATACTTTAGAAGAACCTCCTTTCTTCAGAACAGAACAAATGGGTAGCTATGTACATGCTAAATCATTGTTTGATAAAAAACAAGCTGTCAAAGGGATGGTTTCCCTGGAGATGATCGGTTACTATTCTGATATACCTGGTTCTCAAACTTATCCTGTAGGACTCATGAAATGGATTTATGGCGATAAAGGCGATTATATTACACTGGCACGCAACTCCTTCAGCGGAAGCTTTGCCAACCAATTTAAAAAGATATACTTTGAAAATAATTCTATTGACGCCAAATCATTCAGAGCACCAGGCTTTGTAGGCGGGATCGATCTTTCAGATCACAGGAACTATTGGAAATTCGGATACAGCGCACTTATGGTAACTAATACAGCCTTCTTCCGTAACTATAATTATCACCAAGTCACCGATCGGCAGGAAACGCTTGATCTGGATAAAATGGGATTAACCATAGACGGAGTTTTCAGAACAACAATAAATATTAAATAATTTATTAATTTAATATTTATTATAATATATTATCTTCCCATATACACCATCAAAATCTGAACATCACTCGGATTGATACCAGATATCCTGCTGGCCTGACCCAATGTTTTTGGGCGGATACGATTGAGCTTTTCTTTAGCCTCGTTACCCAATGAAGAAAGCTTGCTATAATCGAAGCTGTCGGGTATATTCAGGTTTTCCATTTCACTCATCCGGGAAACGATCTCTCTTTCTTTCTCAATATAAGTATCATATTTTACCTGTATAGCAGCTTGCTCTATCTCTTCTTTTGAATAGCTTTTAAGCGACTCCTCGAGAAAAGGTAATGCACCCGAAAGATCGGTTAACTCAATATTGGGCCTTAACAGTATCTTCTCAGCTCTTTGCTTCTCTGTAATTTTCGAAGATCCAATAGATTCCAGGAAACCATTGATTTGATCAGGAGTTACTACTGTACTCTTTAATATATCCTTAATTCCGGCAACATTTTCATTTTTTTGCCGGGTTTTATCCATTCTTTCTTCTTTTGCAAGCCCTAGTTGATAGCTTAAAGGTGTCAGGCGTGCATCTGCATTGTCTTGTCTCAATAATGTTCTATACTCAGCCCGCGAGGTGAACATTCGATAAGGTTCTTCTGTCCCCTTATTAATAAGGTCGTCTATTAAAACGCCTATATAAGCTTCGCTGCGTTTCAATACCAATGCATCCTGTTCTTTTACGTTCAGGTGCGCATTAATTCCCGCCATCAATCCCTGGCAGGCAGCCTCTTCATAACCGGTAGTCCCATTGATCTGTCCGGCGAAAAATAGATTCCCAATCAGTTTGGTCTCCAGTGTGCTGGTCAATTGTGTAGGTGGAAAATAATCATATTCAATCGCATAACCCGGCCGGAACAAGCGGGCATTTTCAAAACCAGGTACTGTTCTTAAAGCTTTGTATTGTACATCTTCCGGTAAAGAAGTAGAGAATCCATTTACATAAATCTCAACGGTATTCCATCCCTCGGGTTCTACAAAAAGCTGGTGGCGATCCCTGTCTGCAAAACGATTGATCTTATCCTCAATACTCGGGCAATACCTGGGGCCTACGCCATCGATACGGCCGGCAAACATCGGACTTCTGTCAAAGCCGGTTTTTAGTATTTCATGAACTTCCGGACTGGTATAAGTAATCCAACAGCAACGCTGGTTTTTAGCAGTGATCTTTTCTGTATCGGTAAAGGAAAATCCTACAATATCTTCATCTCCCTCCTGAACTTCCATTTTTGTATAGTCCAGACTTCTTCCATCTACTCTTGGTGGTGTGCCTGTTTTTAACCGATCGCTTTCAAAACCCAGGGATTCCAATTGTTCGGTTATTCCGCTGGCTGCTTTTTCTGCCACTCTTCCTCCACCAAACTGCTTCTCTCCTATATGTATAATACCATTGAGGAAGGTTCCGTTGGTTAATACAACCGCTTTCGCCTTTATTTCATGGCCCAAACCTGTAATAACTCCTGCAACACGCTGGTCTTTCACCAATAGTCCCTTCACCATATCCTGGTAAAAATCAAGATTGGGCGTATGTTCCAGCATTTCCCGCCACTTAGCAGCAAATACCATTCGATCGCTTTGCGCCCTGGGGCTCCACATGGCAGGGCCTTTAGAGCGGTTCAGCATTCTAAACTGTATCATAGAGAGATCGGTAACAATACCCGAGTAGCCACCCATGGCGTCAATCTCTCGTACAATCTGGCCTTTAGCAATCCCTCCCATCGCAGGATTACAGCTCATCTGCGCAATGGTCTGCATGTTCATGGTTACTAAAAGGGTTTTAGAACCCATATTAGCAGCAGCGGCAGCGGCTTCACAACCAGCATGGCCTGCGCCAACAACTATTACATCATATTCTGGAAACATAAGTTTGCAAAGGTACGAATTATTAGAAGGATGTGTTTATGCAGGCCTATTTCCTACCTGGTGCGTTTTTCACGTGGAACGTTTTATTTCAGGCCAAAACAGCTTTACTTTTTCACGTGGAACATTCCTATTCACTGTGTGTACAAAGAAAAATCTTCCATCCATTGCTCTTCCATCCTCCTCATCTCTCTTTCCTGGCCAACTGATTTGTCTTTATAGCCTATTAAATGCAGTAATCCATGAAAAATAACCCGTTGTAACTCATTTCCAATTAAAACTCCCTCTGTTTTGGCATTATCCTTTACCCTATCAACACTTATATAAATATCCGAAACCAGCATACATGAACCCTTTTGAGATAAATCAAAGGTGATAATATCTGTAAAATAATCGTGATCCAGGTGTTTTCGGTTGATATCCAATAGTTCGTCATCTGAACAAAAGACAAAATTGATCTCTGAACCGCATTTACGCCCCTCCTTCAAAAGCTTTTCAGCAATAAACTGCTTCATTCTTCTACGTTCTCTTAAAACTACTTTCTTTTGAAAATGGAATTGTATAATAAACTCATTTGCATTCATATTCCAAAATTCGCAAACAAAACACAAACAACAATGCTTAGCTTTGCCCAATGGTAAATGAATTATTATTATCGGATCTGCAGCCTGGACAAATAGCTACCATTGTTAAATTTACAACTGAAGAAATCTTCCTTAAATTGATGGAAATGGGCTGCCTTCCGGGTGAAAAGATAGAAGTGATACAGAAAGCCTTATTTAACGATCCAATGTCTATATCTGTGGCAGGTTATTTACTGAGCCTCAGAACAGATGAGGCAAAACAAATAGTGGTTAATATATAATATACAAGATGACCATTGGCTTATACTTCGGCTCATTCAACCCTATTCACCACGCACATTTAATCATTGCCAATCATATCCTGAACGAGAATCTGGCAGATAAAGTGTGGTTTGTGGTATCTCCACATAACCCGCTGAAGGAAACCAGCTCTCTTTTAGACGAAAACCACCGGTTACACCTGGTTAGAACAGCCATAGAAGAAGATACAAGATTGAAAGCCAGCGACATAGAGTTTACACTTCCCCGTCCCTCATACACGGCTATAACGCTAACACATCTTACAGAAAGGTATCCTCAATATCAATTTAAGATAATTATGGGTGGAGATAGCTTCCAGAACATTAGGAAATGGAAGAATTTTGAATTCATACTTGAGAATTATTCGATCCTTGTATACAACAGACCAGGGTTCGAAATAGATAAAACACTGCCTGGTAATATAACGGTATTACATGCTCCACTGCTGGAACTATCGGCAACAGCTATCAGAAAGCTTATCAGGGAAAAGAAAAGTTTAAAATATCTCTTGCCAGAGAATGTTATTGCAGAGATTGAAAAAGGCGGTTACTACAGAAAATAACCCAAACCTACACAGAGCGCCACTATAACAGGGGCTGGAACTCTTGTAAAAATCAAGATTAAGGCCGTTCCTGCTACTACTCCAATATTAACAAAACCCTGGCTGGTACCATCAAAAAGGGTTATATCTTTCAATATATAAAAGGTAGATCCAACCATTATTCCCAGTACAGAAGCGTTGATCCCTTCTAAAGAACGATATATAACCGAATACTTCTTAAGCCGGTTCCAGATAGGAAAGAAGAAAAGCACCAATAAAGCGCTGGGTAGAAATATACCAACCATACCAATTAAACCTCCCACTGCCTGCATGCCTGGTCCCATATCCTTCAAAGCCAGTCCGCCACTGTACGATGCTATAGAAAAAACCGGCCCGGGCACTGCTCTAACAATACCAATACCGGTAAGCATATCCTTCTTATCAATATGAATAGCGTTGGGATTCCTGCTTTTTACTGCATCAGGACGAACACTATACTGCTCATACATGATCGGCATCAATACATTTCCGCCCCCAAAAACCAGGCTTCCCATCCGGTAAGAGTTCTCAAACAAGTTGGCAGGTTTCCGGTTGGCCCAGTCATTTTTACGCGCCAACTCGCTTACCACCCCGGCCACTATAAAAATAATTCCGAATAACCAGATATTCCACCACCTTATTTTTCCCGGTTTTATATCTATTTGCGGTATCCTTTTACTACTAAGATTAGTAATAAAACCACCTAGTAAGATCAGGATCGGTACAAAAAAGGTTTTCCAAAAAACAAGAAAGTAGCTATACCACATCCTACAGCAATCAGGGATGTAACCAGATTTTTACTGAATAAGGCAAAGAGCTGATACAGGCAAAAATCAGAAACCCGGTTGCCATTGGTACGATAAACTTAAATACATCGAAGTGCTTAGTGGTACCTTCCACATATTCTACAAAAAAGATAAGCCACACATAATAGTGCAGGCAGGCAAAATCCAGATCAATAATGTAAGCGCTGCCAAAACAGGCCCGCCTCTTTTATAACCTATAAGTGTTAGAGTTTGCGTAGAAGATGCTCCTGGCAAAAGCTGACAAAATGCATTGTACTCCATCAGCTCCTGTTCGGTAACATAAGGCGTCTTCTTTACAAAGGTTTTCATCATCATAGCCAAATGAGCCTGTGGACCACCAAAGGCAGTTAAACTATGCAAGAAAACCAGCTTTAAAAAATGAAGATGTCGGAGCAGCATGAAGCCGAAAATGATAAATAAATAATCTTCTTAAAGGTAAAAGATTCTCCCTAAAAATGTATCAAATAATTGGTGGTACTTATCTATCTAACGGTTACATGAAAACACTTCTCTCTGTATTCCTTAATAAAATAGATCTTTCCCTGGCGCTGCATTTGGGTAAGGATATCCTGCAACGCTTTTTCCAATCTTGCATTGGGTGCCTTCCTCCTGTTAAAACGGATATATGATATATCGAAGGAACATCCATAATTATGAGAACTGAGTTTACTGGTTACCGCATTACTATTCACACGGGATAACCTCTTTTGATCATACAAAGTTCTTGTAACGGAAGTAACCGTAAACGTCTTTTTCTTACTCCTGTTGTAAAAGGCAGCACCTATTTCTTTTAACGCTTTATAAGAACGGGGATTTAAATAAGGGCGGCTATGTGTGAGCTTTGCAATAGTGTAACCTCTACCGGCAAAAATAAGCACGAGCTTTTTCTTACTTACCAGCGATGTTACATGAGCCTGGTTTTTTAAAGGGGGTATCCCTGTTGCCCGCGCGGCCTCCAGGTGATAATCATATTGCGTCTGAGCTAAAGCCCCAGACGAATCAGTAATAATATATAATAAAAAAATAAATATTTAAATAACCTGTTCAAATCGTTCAGGGTTATTGAAATCTAGTATGACTTCAGGTTCTAAATATTAAGACCTCCGCAGGCACTGATTGTTTGTCCTGTGATATAACTGCTCATATCTGAAGCAAGAAACAAAGTAACGTTAGCGATGTCTTCTGCTTTTGCAAATCGATTCAAAGGAATGTCGGACAAATACTTTTCTGCTCCTGCATTATCGTTCAGGTAGCTGGTCATATCTGTTTCTACAAAGCCGGGAGCTATAGCATTGCAACGTATATTGCGGCTTCCCAATTCCTTTGCCACGCTCTTGGTAAATCCGATGATACCCGCTTTACTGGCTGCATAGCTTGCCTGCCCCGCATTACCCATCATTCCTATTACAGAACTCATGTTAATGATACTACCGCTTTTGGCCTTCATCATTGGTTTAATAACCTGCTTGGTCATATAAAAAACGCTGTTCAGGTTAATGTTTAACACATCATTCCACTGATCCTGCGTCATACGAAGCAACAGGTTATCCTTCGAAATACCTGCATTATTTACGCAGATATCAATAACACCAAACTCCTTTAAAACATCATTTACAAACACTTCACATTGTTCAAAATCGCCCGCATTGCTTTTATAAGCTTTTGCCTTTACACCAAATGCTGTCAACTTCTCTTCAAGAGCTTTTGCCTTATTTGCACTGCTATCACTTACATAAGTAAATGCTACATGAGCACCCTGTTCTGCAAACTTAATAGCTATAGCTTCGCCAATTCCTCTGGCAGCACCGGTTACAATCGCAACTTTATTCTCAAGAAGTTTCATCATGTACAATGTTTAGTATGCTTGCAAAGTAAAGTAATTATTCTTTTGCATTTCCTTTTAATTGCCGCCCTCATCAACCACTATCAAAATAAACTATATTGCGCCCATGTCTATAATTGATTTTTTAAGTGAAATAAATATCACAGATATTATTGGTGATGATTCTTATAAACCCGGTCAATTGGGTAATACTATCGACATCTATACAGAAACCTTTCCTGATATAGAAAATGCTGATATTATTTTGGTAGGATGTGGTGAACAAAGAGGACGTGGTTACCTGGGTCCGGCAAGCAACGCTCCCGAAATGGTAAGAAAAAATTTATACAATCTTTTCTACTGGCATGAAAAAATAAAAATTGCAGACATTGGCAATATAAAACACGGCGCCACTTATAATGATACATTGGCGGCCCTCCAAACCGTGCTGGAAGAATTACAATCACTTCATAAAACAGTGATCATTATAGGTGGGTCGCAGGATCTTACATTGGCACAATACAATGCTTCTAAAAATATTAAACAGTTAGTAGAAATAACCGGCGTTGATTCTGTTATAGATCTTGATATGGAATCACCGTTCAGAAGCGATAATTTCCTGATGGAGATATTTACAGGTGAACCTAATTATGTAAAACATTACAACCACCTGGGCTTTCAAAGTTACCTGGTACACCCTGGTATGTTGCAAACCTTAGACAAGCTTAAATTTGATTTCTTCAGAGTTGGGCATGTAAAAGAAGATATGGAAGAAGTAGAACCAGCCATACGCAATAGTCATCTTTTTTCGTTCGACATTAATGCTATTGCCAACGCCTATGCCCCATCCAACCAACTTACACCAAATGGCTTTAACGGAGAGGAAGCATGCATACTAATGCAATACGCCGGCATGAGCACCAATATGCAGTCCATAGGAATTTATGGCTATAATCCTCAGCAAGACCGTGACGAGTTAACTGCCAAACAAATCAGCCACATGATCTGGTATACTATTGATGGTCGCCATCGCCGATTAAAAGAAGCTTCTTTTGATCAGCTGGAACATTTCAACGAATACCAGATGGCTTTTGCCGAAATAGAATCTACTTTTTTACAAAGTAAGAAAACAAGGCGTTGGTGGATGCAATTACCAGACAAAACATTTATTCCCTGCAGTTATAAAGATTATCTCGCCGCTGGCAGTAACGAAATACCTGAAAGATGGTTCAGGGCGCAACAGCGATAATACTAAACTTCTATTATTAAATTAACTCTGTAGATTATGTCACGCATTATTAAAACTGGTATCGCATCTTACGGCATGAGCGGAAAATTGTTTCATGCTCCTTTTATACAGGCTCACCCTCATCTAGAATTAAGCGCCATTGTTGAAAGAAACAAAGAAGAATCCAGGATCAAATATCCTGATTCTAAACTATACCGGTCTTTTGAGGAATTGATAGCAGATGATGAACTGGAACTGATTGTTGTAAACACACCCGTTCAAACTCACTTCGAATATGCTAAAGCTGCTTTGAATGCGGGCAAGCATATTGTAGTGGAAAAACCTTTTACCGTAAATGCTGCAGAAGCTAAAGAATTGTATGAACTGGCAAAAGCCAAAAACTTACTGTTAGTAGTATATCAAAACCGCGCTATGATGGCGACTATAGAGCTATAAAAGATGTAGTACAGGAAAATCTCTTAGAGAGCTAAAGGAAGCAGAAATGAGATTTGATCGCTACCGTACCGGTCATAGCGGTAAAGATCATAAAGAGGGTGACAAACCGGGAGCAGGCAACCTGCATGACCTGGGTGCACATATCATTGATCAGGCCATACAGCTATTTGGTTTTCCCGAAGCAGTATTTGCTGATGTTTTTGCCATGCGTGACGACATGATTGCCAATGACTATTTTGAAGTGCTGCTGTATTATCCAAAACCTTTTCGCGTAAGAATAAAGGGAACTGTATTTGCCCGCGAATCCTACTTTGCCTATATTATCAATGGCTCTAAAGGAACATTCATGCAGCAACGCTCAGACCTTCAGGAGGTAAAACTGCTGGAAGATACTATACCTTCTTTAGAAACCTGGATACCTACTCCCGAAGGTTTCGATGGTCTTTTACATACTACCATCAATGGCGAAACGGTACGCAAAGAAACACGTTCTGAAATGGGTAACTACATGCAGTATTACGAAGATGTATACCAGGCCTTAGCTAATGGCAAATCCAACCCTGTGCCTGCAGCAGATGCTGTGTTGACCATGCGTATTATAGATGCTGCATTGCTAAGTAATAAGGAAAAAGAGTAGTTAGTTTATAATAAAATAAAAGAGGCAGTACTATATTACTGCCTCTTTTATTTATAATCATTTCTTTTTATAATCCTGCCTGCTTGCTTATCTCCAACATCCGGTCAATAGGCTTTTTTGCTGCCAGTCTTAATTCTTCTTCCATAATAATATCGGGCGTTTCATATTTCATACACAGGTAAATCTTTTCCAGTGTATTGCGTTTCATGTGCGGACAATCATTGCAGGCACAACCATTATCAGGAGGAGCTGGTATAAATTTCTTGTTCGGGCTATATTTCTCCATCTGGTGCAAAATACCTGTTTCGGTAGCCACAATAAACTCGGTAGCTTCGTTTTCGATCGTATACTTCAATAAACCTGTAGTAGATCCTACAAAGTCTGCAATTTTCAGTATATGCTCCTCACATTCAGGATGTGCAATGAATTTCGCATCCGGATGCTGCTGCTTCAGCTTGGTGATATGCTCCAGGCTGAAAATCTCGTGCACCATGCAGGCTCCGTTCCACAATAACATATCGCGCCCGGTTACCTTGTTGATATAAGCTCCCAGGTTTTTATCCGGCGCAAAAATGATCTTCTGATCTTTCGGAAAACTATCTACAATGATACGTGCATTGCTACTCGTTACAATCACATCGCTCAATGCCTTAATGCCAGCGCTGCAGTTGATGTAACTTACCACCACATGATCAGGATGTTGTTCTTTGAACTTTTGAAACAAGGGTGGCGGACAACTATCGCTTAAGGAACATCCCGCTTTAAAATCAGGGATCACCACTTTTTTGGTTGGATTCAAAATCTTGGCAGTTTCAGCCATAAAATGCACACCCGCAAAAACGATCATATCAGCATCAGTCTTTTCAGCTTCCTGCGCCAGGCCCAAACTATCTCAATGTAATCCGCAATATCCTGGATATCCGGCTCCTGGTAATAGTGCGCCAGGATCACTGCATTCTTTTCCTTTTTCAGTTTGTTGATCTCTTCGAAAAGATCCAATGTAGGATCCACATCAACATCCAAAAAACCTTTGGCTTCCAGTTCCTGTTTTGCGCTTTCCAATACTCCTGCTTCCATGGTATAAAAGTTTTAAATCCGGTGCAATGATACGTTGCAACTTGAAATTTTTTGAAACAATTTTTGTTCTCTTCCCTTTTATCCTAATAATAATTATATATATTATTTTAAAAAGAAAACTTATTATTATTAGCATTGTGAATTAGTGGATAACTCGTAATTCACATTTATTACAAAATTAGAAGTTTATTGTTTTCCACAGGAAATCAATAGTAATTAACATAGGCATTTGGTGCCTGCCCTCATTTTAGCCCTGTTATACACAAAAATGTGGATTATGTATTCTTAATAAAATTCCGGTTCATTTTAATTTTACATTGTGTTAATATCTGAGGTATAATTTTACGGTAACTCACTTTTTCTCGGGGCTCATAGCGCAGTCCACTTTTTACGACCTAATAATCACATTTCATATAAACGTTCCACAGGGGGATATCCACATTTTTGAAGGCCTATTCACATATCTTTGGGGAGAAATAGTGGCATAAACACCGTTCTTTCAATACTGAGTGTTTCAAAAATGGTCGCTTTATGCCTGTTGCCTGCTGCAAGACATCTTTTAATTTTAATCCTGTAACCTGGTTGTGTACAACGACCTTCCTGTTGATAAGCAGGTAAAATTTTCAAAAAAAGTTAGTATGAAGAAGTTAATTTTTATTTTTTATGTTCTGTTATTTTCCTTTTTTGCTAAAGCAGATGAAGGAATGTGGTTGCCACAGCTGCTGGACGCCTTAAATGAAAAACGAATGAAGTCGCTGGGTATGAAAATGGATGCCAGTGATATATATAATGTGAATAAAGGAAGCCTTAAAGATGCAATTGTAAGTTTTGGAGGCTTTTGTACCGGTGAGGTTATTTCAGATCAGGGTTTGGTGCTAACCAATCACCATTGCGGGTTTGACGCCATCCAGAATCATTCTACACTCGACCATAATTTTATAAGAGACGGATTTTGGGCGAAGTCTAATGCCGAAGAATTACCCAACGCCGGTTTATTTGTAACTTTTATTGTAAGAATAGAAGATGTGACGGATGCCGTGTTGAAAAATGTGAATAATTCCCTGGCTGAAAACATGCGCCAGTCATTGGTAGATAAAAATGCCAAACAAAGGCTGAACGAAGTAAAAAAGAAGCTTACGAGGGCGCCTTTATCCGGCCTTTTTTGATGGTAATAAATACTACCTGTTTGTAACAGAAACTTATAATGATGTACGTCTAGTGGGTGCGCCGCCATCTTCCATAGGTAATTTTGGAAAAGATACTGATAACTGGATGTGGCCAAGACATACCGGTGATTTTAGTATGTTCAGGATTTATGCAGGCAAAGACAATAAACCGGCAGCTTATTCGCCCGAAAATGTGCCGTATAAACCTAAAAAGTCATTATCCATTGCCATGAATGGAATGAAGGAAGGTGATTTTACGATGGTTTTTGGTTTCCCCGGGCGTACTACAGAATATTTACCTAGCGAAGCAGTTAACCAGATAATGACGGTAAATGATCCGGCTAAAATTTCGATAAGAGATAAGGCCCTGGCCGTTATTGATCAATATATGCGTTCGGATGAAGCTATTAAAATTCAGTATGCTTCCAAGTATGCCAGCATCAGCAATGCCTGGAAAAAATGGCAGGGAGAGGTTTTAGGATTGACGAATACCAATGCCTTAGCCAAAAAACAAAACTATGAAGCCGAGTATAGCCGGTTATTAAATAATAACCCCGCTTTGAAAGCCAACTACGGTAATGTGCTCAACCAGCTCAATGAGGCCTATAAAAAGATAAAAAATTTCGCGCTAACGCGCGATTATTATCTTGAAACGACCAGCAAAATTGAGTTATTCAATGTGGTACAAAGAATTCGGGCTTTAAATTCCAAAAAAATAAACCCGAGTACGCTGAAGCGCTGATAGCAGAAATTAAGTGGATGGACAATTATTTAAAGGAAATGAACATTACGGTGGATAAAGACATCTTTTCCGCCATGATGAAATTATACCTCGAACAACCATCTGAGTATATCGCACCGCGGGCAAAAGAGGAGTATGCAAAATTTAAAGATTATAAAGTCTGGGCCAATGAATTATATGGGAAAAGCCTTTTTGCCAATCAACAAAAAATAAAGGAGCTGTTGAATACCCAACCCGAAAAATTATTTGAAGCATTGGCTACCGATGAGGGTGCCCAATTGGTTTTGTCTATTTCTAATTTATATGACAATGAGGTAGCGCCTGAACTAAATAAAATACAGACATCCATCAACCAGCTACAAAGGCAGTATATGAAAGCACAGATGGAAGTATTTACCGATAAGACTTTTTACCCCCGATGCCAACAGCACCTTAAGAGTAGCTTTTGGAAATGTAAATGGTTATTCCTCCCCACCGGAAAAAAATATGAATACTATACCTACATGGATGGGCTCATGGAGAAATATAAACCAGGAGATTACGAATTTGATGTACCTGAAAAATTACAGGAACTGTATAAAAAGAAAGATTACGGAAAATATGGAGTGAATGGAAAGATGCCGGTTTGTTTTATAGCATCCAATCATACCACCGGAGGCAATAGCGGCAGTCCGGCACTGGATGCGTATGGAAACCTGGTAGGCTTAAACTTTGACCGGGTTTGGGAAGGCACTATGAGCGATGTGAATTATGATCCTTCTATTTGCAGGAATATTATGGTGGACATCAGATATGTGCTGTTTATCGTGGATAAGTTTGCAGGAGCAGGGCATTTGGTAAAAGAAATGAAGTTGGTGTATCCAAAAAAGTAAGCCCGGAAAATTTCGCTAACTTTAAGAAAAACTAAAAAGTACAACTATGGTAAACAATAAACACATTGCAACTTTTATCCTGGGTGCCCTTGCCGGACTAGCCGCTGGTAAATACGCCAGCATGAGTGATGAAGAAAAGGAAAAAATGATGGCCAATTTAAAAGAGAAAGCCAACAACCTAAAAGAAGATGCCGTAAAAACTGCAGGGCAGGCAAAAGACTATTTTTCTGAACTGACTACTAAAGGAACCGATGCTATTAAAGAGCATTTTCCCGGAGCCGAAAAATGGATGAATGATATTTTTGGTAATAAAGAATCCACAACAGCGGCAACAGATACTGAAACGGAACCACCGAAGAGTTAGTCGTAGTGCTGTACTATATCAAAAAGGAAGCCGGCCGGCTTCCTTTTTCTTTTATAATAACTTATAAAATCTGGTTTGGATTAGGGATCAGCTTTAAAATCTTGTGCAGGTTTTCCTGGTAATGCTTTTTATCCAGCTTATAATAAAAAGCGCCTTTTTTAGAGTTGCTTTTATCTTTTTCCTTTTGTTTGATCAGGAGTTTGGTAGATAACATCTTGCGACTGAAATTACCTTTATCGAAACTTGTATTAAAAACATCTTCAAATAAACTTTGCAATAAAGGAAGCGTAAACTTCTCTGGCAATAGTTCAAACAAAATGGTGTGAGAAGCTGCTTTGTATTGTAGTTTTTTCTGTGCCAGGTGCACCATATCGTTATGGTCAAAAATTAACTGCGGAAACTCTTTGATATTAAACCATTGCGCTTCAAAATCAGTATTGATGGACTCCTGGTACTTGTTGATGTCAATCAGCGCAAAATAAGCAACAGAGATGGTTCTCTGCACCGGATCCCTGTCAGGGGAAGAAAATGTATGGTACTGCTCCAGGTAAATCCCTTCTAAACCAGTCAGGCTTTTTAAAATACGATTGGCTGCTGTGTCTGTGCTTTCACTGTCGTTTACAAAACCACCCATTAAACTCCACTTACCTTTTTCTGGCTCTAGCCCACGTTTTACCAATAAAATTTTTAGCCTTGTTCCATCAAAGCCAAAAACAATACAGTCTACAGCTACGGTAAACTTGGTGATGTGCTGATATCTTTTCTCCTTAGTCAAAGCTTGAATGGATTAAAGGTTATAAAGAATATGAAAGTAAAAATAAAAGACAAAAATAAATGATTTTATTTGTCATAAAAACAATTAAATTTGATCCACTTGTTTAACGAATTGCGTTTGCGCTAAAATAAAGATTTGCATCATCTCTAAAAACAAAACCACAAATGCTTAGAAATGTTTTTCTGCTACTGGTATTAATAACCGGGGTTTACACACAGGCCCAGGATAAGACTTTTGTTGTTTCGGTAAATAAACCCATCGCCCCGATCCAGTCTACCATGTGGGGTGTTTTTTTGAGGACATTAATTTTGGCGCAGATGGAGGCATTTATGCTGAAATGGTTAAAAACCGTTCTTTCGAGTTTACCAGGCCGTTGATGGGATGGAAGGTAGATCAGCAGCCGGTTGAGGAGGGTGTTGTACTGATTCAAAATCGTACAGGTATTTATAATTCCAATCCCCGCTTTGTAAGGGTAACCGTAAATAACCGGAACAAGGGCACACTTTCTTTAACCAACGAAGGATTTAGAGGAATGGGGATTAAGAAAGGGCTGCGTTATGATTTTTCTGTTTTGTACAAGATGGTATCCGGCAAGGTAAAAATGCATGTCGAACTGCTGAATGCTAATAAAGAAATTATAGGTAGCACCGAAATAGTTCCCGGCGAAAAGAAAGACTGGTCAAAAATGGCTGCCAGTTTTTCTGCCAATCAAACGGAGGAAAAAGGTTCGATGCGACTGGTTTTTGAAGGCAATGGTGTTATCGACCTTGACATGATTTCTCTTTTTCCGGGAGATACCTGGAAAAATCGCCCGGGTGGTATGAGAGCTGATATGGTGCAAATGCTGGCTGATATGAAACCTGGCTTTATACGTTTCCCCGGAGGCTGCATTGTGGAAGGGTTTGATCTGGCACAGCGATACCAGTGGAAAAAGACGGTGGGACCGCTTGAGGAAAGGCAATTAATAATTAACCGCTGGAACACAGAATTTGCTCATCGCCCAGCACCGGATTATTTTCAAACATTTGGACTGGGCTTTTTGAATACTTTCAGCTGTGTTCCGATGTAGGCGCTGAGCCGCTCCCCATTTTAAATTGCGGTATGGCCTGCCAGTTTAATTCGGGCGAAGTAGTACCATTGGATCAGATACAGCCTTACATAGATGATGCTTTAGATTTAATAGAATTTGCCAATGGTGCTATTACTACCAAATGGGGAAAACTGCGTGCCGACATGGGACATCCTGAACCCTTTCATTTGAAAATGCTGGGTGTGGGTAATGAGAATTGGGGACCACAATACCTGGAGCGCTTCAAAGTTTTTCAAAAAGTGTTAAAAGAAAAGTATCCTGAAATAAAACTAATCGCCAGTTCGGGCACAGACCCCGTAGGTGATAGGTTTAATTTATTGAATACGGAGCTACGCGCAATTAATACCGATTTTATAGATGAACACTATTATCGTCCTCCCCAGTTCTTTTTCAGCAATATCAACCGCTATGATAACTACCCAAGAAACGGGTCGAAGGTTTTTGCCGGCGAGTATGCTTCACATGTACCCAACACCAACGGGGCTGTAAAAAGTAACTGGCAGGCCGCTCTTTCTGAAGCTGCATTTTTAACAGGCCTGGAACGCAATGCTGACGTGGTTCAAATGGCATCTTATGCACCACTATTTGCACATTACGATGGATGGCAGTGGGCGCCGGATCTAATATGGTTGAATAATCTTCAAATAATAGGATCGCCCAGTTATTATGTACAAAAGCTGTATTCTTTGAACAAGGGTACAGAAGTGATACCCATTCAAAGAGATAGCAAAATTATAGATGGTAAAGACAGCTTATACGCCACGGCTGCGATCGACGCCAGATCAAAAGAGATTATCGTTAAGGTGGTGAATGCGCTACCTGGCGAACAAAAAATTGCATTGAATTTTGAAGGCGTAAAAAAACTGGCCGGTACTGCAGTTCATACCATTTTACAAAATGATGATCTCAATAAGATCAATACAATTGCTGAACCGGAAGCTGTAGCGCCAAAAGAAAATAAAATTAAAATCTCGGATAAAAAACAGGAAATAACTGTAAAGGGATATTCCTTTAATGTGATCAGGATTAAATACTCGTAATCAATTTATAGAACAACAGAAACCCGCGTCTACTGGCGCGGGTTTCTGTTTTAGCAGGCTTTCTCAAGTGCCGCTCTTTACTTTCTGTGGCATCGATCCGGTATTCTTTCAGGGGCATCATCTTTTTATAAGAATAAAACCTGCAAGCGCCGCAACAATAAACAGCACATCGGTCAGCCATAAATAGTAATATCCATACGACTCTATTATTTTTGTTGACAGAAATGGCGTAATAATAAAAGCCATAGAGAATCCAAGTGAGTTCAGCGCCATATAAGATCCCTTATTATTAGATCCTGCGCGCAAGGCACCAACAGTAGAAGTAAAGGGCAGTACCAATATTTCAGACAAACTGATTAGTGAAATAGCCAGGTATAAAGCCCACAACTCTGTAGTAAGCAAGTAAATTAAAAACCCGGGAATAATAAACAAAGTACCCAGTATAATACTGTTGTAAATAGAAAAGCGTTTTTGAACCAAACTCACGATTACCATTTCTGTTAATACAATAATAAACCCACTATAGCCCATCAATGTGCCAATAGCTTCTTTACTCATGCCTGCTTTTTCGTCGAAAAATAGAGGCATTGCATTGAGCAATTGGCAGAAAGGGATAAAATATAGCATACAGATAAAAGCGAAAAATAAGTAAGGAACGTCTTTATATGCGGAAGAATGCCGGGTATTGTTTTCTTTGGGCGCCACTGTTACAACAGGCTTATTATTGCTGCCCCGCCTGTTATTAAAATAGCTGTAAAAAAGTATGGCTGCTATAAAACACCCAATGGCATTACCCCAAAACAGCAGATCATAAGAAATAGCAGCCATCAAACCACCCAAAAAAGGACCGAAGGAAAACCCAAGATTAATAGCCATTCTGTTTAATGAAAAAGCGCGGGTAATATTCTCCGGTTTGGCATAACTGGTAATTGCTGCAGAATTGGCCGGCCTAAACAGGTCTGCAATAAATGATAGTATAAAAATCCCTGCAGACAGTGCTTCTACTGTATGAAGCTTTCCGATTAAAACGTACAGGGGTGCTGCCAGGAATAAGCTGAGGCATTGCACTTTGAAGCTGCCAAACTTATCGGTGAGCCAACCACCGGCAATATTTCCCAGCAAAGAACCAAGTCCAAAAAAGCTCAAAACAATACCGGCTTGTTCTAGCGAAAAATGCAGGTGGTCGCGCATATAGATGGCCATAAAGGGTAGCACCATAGCGCCGGTTCTGTTGATCAACATTACCAGGGCCAGCATCCAGGCAGGAGTGGATAAACCCCGGTAAGAGTCTATATATAAATTAAAAAATTTCCTTGTTTTCATTTTAGTGGTTTTTCTACGGCATTAAAAAAGCCCGGTACGTTGACGGTACCGGGCTTTAACTATAAATGTTTTATAATTAAGAGTTCATACTCGCCAAAAATTCTTCATTGCTTTTGGTTCCTTTCATGCGCTTCAGTAATTCCGACATTGCCTCTTCTGTTTTCATTTCAGCCAGGTAAACGCGCAGTAAGTTCATTCTTTGCAGCACATCCCTGTCTAATAACAGATCATCACGGCGTGTAGACGAAGCGGTCAGGTCAATAGCCGGGTAAACACGTTTGTTGGCTAATCTTCTATCCAGCTGAAGCTCCATGTTACCGGTACCTTTAAATTCTTCAAAGATCACCTCGTCCATTTTACTTCCGGTATCGATCAACGCTGTAGCCAAAATGGTTAATGAACCACCATTTTCAATTTTACGGGCAGCCCCAAAAAACTGTTTAGGTTTTTTTTGCATCGCATTGGCTTCAACACCACCACTTAACACTTTACCAGATGCGGGAGATACAGTATTGTGTGCACGGGCCAAACGTGTGATAGAATCTAAAAGAATAATTACATCATGTCCGCATTCTACCAGCCTTTTTGCTTTTTGCAGGGCTACTGTAGATACTTTAACGTGCTTTTCAGCAGGCTCATCAAAGGTGGAAGCGATTACTTCTGCTTTTACGCTTCTTTCCATATCAGTAACCTCTTCCGGTCTTTCATCTACCAGTACTACCATCAGGTAACACTCGGGATGGTTTTCGGCAATAGCATTAGCTACAGCTTTCAACAACATCGTTTTACCGGTTTTCGGTTGTGCTACGATCAAACCACGCTGACCTTTACCGATCGGTGTGAATAAGTCGATGATACGGGTTGACAGATCTGACGGACGTGTGAACAGGTTCAGTTTCTCGTACGGGAATAAAGGAGTTAGATAGTCGAATGGTACCCGGTCGCGCACTTCTTCAGGACTTTTACCATTGATCGTATCAACTTTTAACAGCGCAAAATATTTTTCACCTTCGCGGGGGGACGTACGGCTCCATGAACCGTATCGCCGTTTTTAAACCAAACAGTTTTATCTGCGATGGAGATACATATACATCATCAGGGCTGGAAAGATAGTTGTAGTCTGAGGATCTTAAAAACCCATAACCATCAGGCATCATTTCCAAAACGCCCTCACTTAAAATAACACCATCGAATTCTACGTTAAAAGCTGTTTCTTTTTCTTTTCTTGGTGTGAAACTTTTAACAACAGGCTCATCTATTACAACAGGTGCCGGGTTGGCAAATTTCTCTGTGGCTTTAAATGCCAGCTCAATAAAAGAAGCAGTAGCCGGGTCGAGGCTAAACTCATCTTTATCACCAGCAGATTCTTCAGTATACTCTTCCACTCCTTTATCTTCATCAAAAAGATCTCCTGTTTCAGCTACATCATCTTTTTTAGACACAGCTTTTTCTTTTTAGCTGCAGCTTTGGCTTTTTTAGCCGGGGCTTTAGCTTTGTCAGAAGAAGTTCCTTTAGACTTTTCCTCTTTTTCTTCAGTTCCATCGTCTTCAACAAAAGCTTCTTCGGTTCCGATAGAGGTGGTGGCTTTAACAATACGTTTTCTCTTAGGTTTAGCATCCGTGGAGGCGGTTTTAGACCCTGCAATTGCCTGGTTATCTAAAATTTGGTAAACAAGGGTTTGCTTATCTAATTTCTTCGCATCAGGAATATTTAACTGCTCGGCAATATCCAACAGTTCCGGAACGAGCATGTCGTTCAATTGTAAAATATCATACATAAGGGTAATCTTAATTAATCAAATACCGGCTTTAGCATGCTGATTAACAAAAAAAATGATTGAAATTGTTTTTTGGTGAACGCTTATTGAAATGAAAATCAATAATTAGCAGAGATGATCACAAGCCTTCGGGTCATTTCTTTTGCGAAATTAGGGAGAAATCGACAACCTTCAAAAATTTTTAATTGTTAAAAATCCTTCACTATCGATGTTTAACACACTGGAAGGAAAGTCCCGGGTACTTAAAAACTGAAGTTTGGTGATTGCATTCCTTTCAGTATCAGCGGCCGGGTACATCGGATTTCCCGGTTTTTGTATAACGGGAACAACAGAACCTTTTACGAAGTTTCCTTTTTATTCAGGTAAATCTTCAGCAATGGCGCATAACCCATGGGTCCGTGTAAGGACATATTACCATAAGTAGCAAAGTTTCCCAGGCTATAAGCAATCAGCTTGTTTTTATAAATTTCCATTCCCCGGGTAACATGAGGCCCGCTACCGATTACCAGGTCGGCCCCTTCATCAATACAATGGTGCGCCATTTCATATACATTACCACGGCTTTCATTAAAGCTGGTTTCCTGCTTTCTCAGTACGGCTTCAGCATGAGCCCCTTCTGCCCCCCATGAAAAAATATAATTAAAATGTCTGCCACCTCTTTGGCTTCTTTTATAACGGTGCTTATTTTCTTATAATCATTAATGTAAACATGCCGGCCGCCGTGCCCTACACCAATAAAAGCCAGTGTTGAACTGCCTTTTTGCAATAAGGCAATTTCACAATCATTTTTAAGACCAGAAAATGCGATACCCTGATCTTCTAATGCTTTTTTGGTTTGTACAATGCCTTCGTCTCCAAAATCGCCGCTATGATTGTTAGCAATGCTCAAAAAGTCAAAACCGGCGTCTTTGAAGTAAGCCGCAAAATGAGGAGGCATTCTAAAAGCATGGCAATTATTACCCGTTTTACATTTTTTGGTAATCGTAGTGGAGTCTGCAATAACGCCTTCCAGGTTGCCGATGGTGATGTCTGCATCCTGAAGCGTATCTTTTAACCTGTGAAGGATATTCCGGCCTGGCAATCTCTTTGAATTTGGATAATTGCTACCTAACATCATATCCCCTACTGCAATAATACTAATGAGCGAATCCCTTTCCTGGCTGGGTTTTGCCGCAGCAGCAATGGGCGCTTTGGGGTATTGTGAGCAGGAGCACCACAAAAAAATTGACAGTAAAAAAGCAGCGTTCCTCATAACAGCGATGCAAAATTACGACAGAACTGTATCTGCCGGATATTTTCTGTAGGAAGAAACGCAAAATTTTCCGGCATTTTATCTCAGAAACAGGGATACGGGCTGCTCATCTTATCTTTGCAACCCTAAATAAAGTGAGATGTTTAACAAAAGGATCAAAATTAAAACGCTTTTGGCGCAGGATCCCGAAAGCTATCGGGAGCAGGAGGTAACGGTAATGGGTTGGGTACGTACATTTCGTAACAACCAGTTTATAGCTTTAAATGACGGAAGCACGAATACCAATTTGCAGGTTGTGGCCGAGCTTGGAAAGTTTGACGAATCGCTTTTGAAAAGGATCACCACGTCTGCTTCTTTAAAAGTAACGGGAGCTATTGTTGCTTCTTTAGGAAAGGGGCAGACTATGGAGTTGAAAGCAGCTTCTATTGAAATACTGGGAGATAGCGATGCGGAGGTTTACCCGCTGCAGCCTAAAAAGCACTCCCTGGAGTTTTTAAGAGAAAAGGCGCACCTGCGTTTTAGAACGAACACATTCGCATCTGTTTTTCGTACCAGGCATGCCCTGGCTTTTGCGGTGCACAAATTTTTTAATGACAAAGGCTTTGTGTATTTACATACGCCGATTGTTACGGCGAGTGATGCCGAAGGCGCCGGGGAAATGTTCAGGGTAACGACCCTGCCTTTTGAAAATACGCCCAGAAATGAAGATGGATCTGTCAACTTTAAAGAAGATTTCTTTGGAAGATCGACCAATCTTACGGTGAGTGGTCAGTTAGAGGGTGAATTGGGGGCAACAGCGTTTGGTGAAATTTATACTTTTGGTCCTACTTTCAGGGCAGAGAACAGTAATACGGCGCGCCACCTGGCAGAGTTCTGGATGATCGAGCCGGAAATGGCTTTTTATGACCTGGAGGACAATGCCAATCTTGCCGAGGAGTTCATCAAGTACATCATTCGATATGTTTTGGAGAACAACCGCGAAGACCTTGACTTTTTGGCAACAAGACTGGCAGAAGAAGAAAAGCAATTACCGCAGGACAAGCGCAGCGAAATGGGATTAATCGAAAAGCTGGAATTTGTGATCAACAACGAGTTTCAAAGATTGACATATACTGAAGCGATAGACATACTGGCCAACAGCAATCACAATAAGAAGAAGAAATTTCAATACCCTATCACCGGATGGGGTATGGACCTGCAGAGCGAACATGAGCGTTACCTGGTAGAGAAGCATTTTAAAAAACCTGTAATACTAACAGATTATCCTGCGGGGATCAAGTCTTTCTACATGAGGCTGAATGAAGATGGGAAAACCGTGGCAGCAATGGATATCCTGGCACCCGGCATTGGTGAAATTGTGGGAGGCTCTCAAAGAGAAGAAAGATTGGATGTGTTGCTCGAAAAAATGAAGGCGATGAACATTCCTATGGAGGAAATGTGGTGGTACGTGGATACCCGCCGCTTTGGTACAGTACCTCACGCCGGATTTGGATTAGGCTTTGAGAGGATGATACAGTTTGTTACGGGTATGAGCAATATTCGCGATGTAATTGCTTTCCCAAGAACGCCGAAGAGCGCGGAGTTTTAAATAAATCAATAGTCCATGGGCAATAGACCATGGACTATTTCAATTTATCCTTAAAGAAATCAACAGTTCTTTTCCAGGCAAGCTCTGCAGCCGCCCTATCATACCGGGGAGTTGTATCGTTATGAAACCCATGATTCACTTTGGGATACATATACATCGTATAGGTCTTATTGTTTTCTTTCAATGCAGCTTCATAAGCCGGCCAGCCTTCATTTACACGGGTATCCAGCTCTGCATACTGAATTAACAAGGGGCTTTAATTTTTGGAACATCTTCAGCAGCTGGCTGTCCCCCGTAAAAAGGAACAGCTGCGTTTAGCGTACTAATTCTTACTGCCATCATATTGGCGATCCATCCACCGAAACAAAAACCCACCACACCTACTTTCCCATTACAGTGCTGATTATTTTTCAGGTAATCATAAGCAGCTATAAAATCTTCCAACATTTCGTTTCTGTTCCGTTTGGCCTGTAGTTCGCGCCCGGCATCATCGGTACCTGGGTAGCCACCTAATGGCGTAAGCGCATCGGGTGCTAAAGCAATAAAACCCGCCAGGGCCGCGCGCCGGGCTACATCTTCAATATGCGGGTTTAGTCCCCTGTTTTCGTGCACTACCACTATCCCACCCAGTTTTTTTGTTATCGGCTGGCATGCAAAGCAACCCTTTGATGGTACCACCTCCTTTGGGAGATTTATATTCAATATATTCAGACTTAACGCGTGCATCTTCAGGAGCAATCTGTACCTGCCCCTTGTAATCCGGCATTAAGAAACTCATAAGCGAAGTAACGGTCAATCCTCCCACTGCATAGATCGAGAGCTTTTGTACGAAGTCGCGACGGTTGATACGGTTGTGGGCATAATCATCATAAAGATCAAAAACGGCTTGCTGAACATCTTCTTTTTTACAGACATAGGATGAGTTTTAGGGACTATAAATTTATTGCATTTCTTTAAGACCCCGAAGTCTTTATTCATCGGGAACCTGTTTAAATAATATAGATGTTCCGAAAAAAGAGCTTGAGCAAACGGTTGATCAGGCCAACCCCGACAATTTTTTATAACTTACCCGTAAAATTTATAGTGTGACCAAGATTGTCTTCGCCCTCAAATCGTTTTTTATTCTAAGCTGTTTTATCTTTTTGTTTGGTACTGTGCTGGGATCAACACCGCGAAACCTTTTACAAAAGCAGGCGGATGAACAGGGCGTAAAACAAGCGCTGCTATCAAAGGAGCAATGGATAAAGTATCCTTTATATAACGATAGAAACGGGTGGAACCAATTTTTGGGTGCGAACAAGGAGGGGATTATTAAAGCGGGTGAAGCTCAGCTGGGTTATAAATGGCAGGTAGTAACAGCCACGGATTATCTTGAATTTTCCCGCAGCGGCTCCCGTGTAATAATGGAGGAACCCTACAATCAAAATCTTAACGCTATCGCCACTTTGTTCCTGGCAGAAATGGCCGAGGGCAAGGGCCGGTTTATGGATCAACTGATCAACGGGGTATTTGCTGCCTGCGAAATGACTTCCTGGTCCCTATCCGCCCATCTTTCTATACAATTAAAAAATAAACACTTTCCCGATCATAATCAACAGATCATTGACCTGGTTGCCGGTGATGTAGGGTCGACCTTCTCCTGGATCTATTTTTTCCTGAATAAAGAATTTAACAAAGCCGATCCGCTGATTGCTCAACGCCTGAAGTATGAAATAAAGAGAAGAATATTGGAGCCCTATATGAACCTGAATCATTTTTGGTGGATGGGTTTTGAGCTCGGCACATCACGCGTGGTGAACAACTGGAATGTATGGTGTAACAGCAATGTACTGCAGGCCTTTGCTTTGATAGAAGAAGACAAAGAACAACTGGCCAAAGCTGTTTATAAAACGATGAGGTCGGTTGACCTTTTTATTGACTATAATAAAGGAGATGGCGCCTGTGAAGAAGGACCGTCTTACTGGGGCCATGCGGCAGGTAAACTTTACGACTACCTGCAGATTTTGTCTGATATCACCGGGGAAAGATCTCCATCTTTAAGGAGCCGCTTATTAAGAACATGGGCGAGTATATTGCACGGAGTTATGTAGGTAATGGCTGGGTGGTGAATTTTGCTGATGCATCGGCAATAGGTGGAGGTGATGCGCCGTTGATCTATCGTTTTGGAAAAGCAGTGAATAGTAAAGAGATGGAATCCTTCGCGGCATATCTTATTCAGCAACAGAATGGAAACCTGGGGGTTGGAGCTGGCCGCGATATATTTAGAACCCTGCAAAGCATTGCTTATAATAAGGAGATGATTAATGTAACGCCTGCTTTACCCTCAGCGCCCTATACCTGGTATCCACAAACAGAGTTCTGTTATGTAAAAAAAAAAACTACTTCTTTGCTGCAAAAGGAGGTTTCAATAATGAAAGCCATAACCATAACGATGTAGGAACATTTTCTTTGTATGTAGATACCATACCGTTTTTTATTGATGCCGGCGTTGGTACTTATACCCGGCAAACTTTTGGCCGCGAACGGTATTCTATATGGACCATGCAAAGCAACTATCATAGCCTGCCAATGATTAACGGAGAGGCGCAGCAATTTGGAGCAAAGTATAAATCAAGTAATGTTAGTTTTAGCAGCGGCACAAAAAATTTAGCCTGGATATTAGTGGAGCCTACAATAAGGAAGCAGCGGTAAAAAGCTGGCAACGCAGTTACACAGTATCTGATAAAGAACTGACGATAGAAGACGCATTTGATCTGGCCGCTGTAAAAGAGCCTTCAGCAATACACTTCCTGGTTTCAGCAAAACCTGTTACTGACAAAGAAGGAATTGTGTTATTGGAAAAAAACAATCAAAAAGTAGCACTTCATTATTCCAAAGCTATTTTCAATGTTTTAGTAGATAAGATACCGTTAGATGACAAAAGACTCTCCAATGTTTGGGGAAGCGAAATATACCGCGTAAAATTGGTGGTTAAAAGCCCCAGGTTAAAAGGCAAGTATAGTTATACCATAGCAAAGGTTCAATAATGGAAGGAGTATTAGTGTTTGAATTTAGCGCTGAACTCACTGGGTGTAAGGTGAAAGAATTTTTTAAACTCGCGGCTAAAATATTTTCTGTCATCATACCCGACCGCGAAAGAAACTTCGTTCACTGTCATGTCAGTTTGCTGTAATAAGGCGGCGGCTTTTTTAAACCGGTGAAGCTTAATAAACTCGTTTACCGACATACTGGTTAGCGCTCTTAATTTCTTATAGAGCACAGGAGCGCTCATCGCTACTTTTTTGAAAGGAGTTCTACGCCAAATAAAGGATCATCTATATGTTCTTCAATCAGGCCGATAACCTTTTCCAAAAATGCCTTGTCTATTTCTTTAATGGTGCCTGCTGCTAATACATCATCGGGTTTTGTATGCAGGGGGTCCAGGATTGTTAGCTCCTTTGTAATTTTTTGTTTTAGCTTTTCCTGCGCTGTTGATAAATTGAGCACGCTAAGTGCCAGCACTTTTGTACTGAACGGTTTGGTGAGGTATAGATCGGCACCCTGTTCCAGCCCCGTTACCTGTTCGTTTTGAGAGCTTTTGGCTGTTAACAGAATAACGGGAATATGGCTGGTTCTTTCATCCGTTTTTATTTTTTTGCAAAACGTATAGCCGTCCATTTCCGGCATCATTACATCGCTGATGATGATATCGGGTATTTCAGTGCAGGCTGCGTCCCAGCCCAGCAGGCCGTTCTCCGCAGTTATAATACGATAACGATGAGAAAGCGTTTCGCTCACTAACTGTCTTAGTTCTGCATTATCTTCTACAATAAGAATTGTTTGAGGGGTTGCATCAGAAGCATCCGTAGCATTCGCTTCAGAAAATGTATCATTAATCGAGGCGGAAGTGATAAGGGTGGGTCTTGGTGCAGCAGCCGTTTCTATATCGATCCCGGGAAACTGCGCATTGCGCGGCAGCACGACCGTAAATATGGTTTGCCCGCCCGTATCGTTTTGAGCTGGAGTGCTCTCCACAGCAATGCTGCCCTGGTGCAGTGCTACAATATTTTTCGAAAGGGCCAGCCCGATTCCATAACCCGTATTTTGTAAACCATGATCGGCTACCTGGAAGAAGTTCGTAAACAGTTTATCCAGGTATTGAGGAGCAATGCCGCGACCATTGTCTGTTACTTTTATAGTGATATCATTTTTTTGAGTAGCAACATACAGTTGTATATGGCCACCTTCGGGAGTAAACTTAAATGCATTGGCTAAGAGGTTAAAAAATACTTTTTCCAGTTGTTGCTCGTCAAAATTTACCTCCGCAAAATCGGTGTCATGCACAAAAGACATGTGAATGTTTTTGGATTGCGACATTTCCCTGAAGCTTTCATAGATATCTTGTAAAAAAGAAATAAGGTTCTGCTTTTTAGGGTTCAGCTGGAGATGGTTGGTTTCTGCTTTTCGGAAATCCATTAGTTCACTTACAAGGTTTAGAAGCCGGTTAGTATTAGATCTTACCTGGGTAAGTTGTTGTTGTATAAAAGACTCTTTTTTATTCTCTGAAAGCAGCCGTTCTACCGGAGCCATGATCAGCGTAAGGTGGGTGCGTATTTCGTGAGAGGCATTGGTGAAAAAATTAAGCTTAGCCTGGTGCAGCTCATCTTCTTTTTTATTACCTCTCTGAGAAAGAAAAAACGGGCAATAATAAAAACAATGGCTGCCGCTGCTAAAAAGTATAAACAATAAGCCCACCAGGTAAGCCAGAAGGGAGGTTTTATTTTTATTGATAAAGCGGCGGTTTTACTCCAAAGCCCATCGTTGTTCGCTCCTTTAACCAGCAGACGGTATTTGCCCGGTGGCAGGTTGGTATAAGTTACGGAGCCTTCGGCTGTTTCTTTCCAGTCTTTGTCAAAGCCTTCCAGCATATAACGGTACCGGTTTTTCTTTGTTTTTACATAATTGAGCAGCGCAAAGTCTATTGTAAAAACATTTTGATCGTGAGCGAAAATCAGGTCAGGCATAAGAGCGATGTTTTCATCCAGGATCTTTTGCTGATCTTTTATCCCGATCTCTTCATTATTCAGCTTCAGACTTGTAAAAATAAGTGGGGCAACATATGGATTTCTTTTAATGCTGCGGGGATCAAAATAAGTTATACCATTGTACCCCCCATATAGAATAGTCCGTCACTGGTTTTTAAAAAGGAATTATAGTTGAACTCATTTCCGGCGATACCATCATTTTTTGTATAGAGCTGATAGGTATTGAGGTTGGGGTTAAAATGAACCAGTCCTTTATTGGTGCTTAGCCATAAGGAACGGTCATTACCCGGAATTATGCCCAGAATATTAAGTGAATTTAAAAACGTGTTCGTGTATTTTGTAAGTCGCTGTGTTCTTCTATCAAAACAGGCAACCCCAGCCCCACCGGCACCCATCCAAATTTCATTGTTATAGCCTTCAGCAAAACAGTTTACATACAAAACACTATCTATTTCTTTTGAAACAAAGCCTGTAACAACGGAAACGCCTGGCGATCCGGCCATCCAGATTTGATTAAAGCGATCTTTATATAAGTGTCTTCCAACACCTCTAACCTTTATATTCGCCAATGCCTGGTTGATCAATGAAGCGCCATTACGTTTAAATAGCCGGATGCCCCTATTAGATGCAACCCAAAAATTATGAAGCGAATCCTCAACAATCGAGGATATCTCATTTTCCGATCTGTTAATTGTATCTAAGAGATATTGTTTAAAGCTATTGCTACCCGGCTGCAAAACATTCAATCCGCCGCCATGGGTGCCTGCCCAAAGATTGTTGTCGGCGTCAACGTATAATACTTTCACCAGGTTGGAGCGAAGAGAATTAGCCTGCCCCTGCCGGTATTTATAATTAGTGAAAACCCCTGTTTTTCTATTCAGGTAATTAATGCCTCCTCCTTCAGTACCAATCCATAAATTATGTGCCGCATCTTCTACAATACTGCTAACAACATTATTGCTGAGGCTATTTTGCTCATCGGCACTTTGTATAACCGAAAAAGGCGTATCATAAGCATAGCTGATATTTACACCACCAAAGTAAGTGCCGATCCATAAGGAGCTGTTGGAATCTTTATAAATGGCATATACAGAATTCTGGCTAAGGCTGGCTTTATCTGTGGATTTATGCACAACCGTTTGAAATGTTTTGGAAAACGGGTTTAAAATGCTGATGCCCTCCTGTGTACCAATCCATAATTGACCGTTACGCCAGGTGAGACACCGCACATTATTATTAACCAGTCCGGGAACTTTTTTACCCGAACTCTGGAAAATGGAAGCGGTTTTTGAAACCGTATTAAATTGATAAATACCATTGTTAAGCGTTCCAACCCAAAGATCCTGATTTTCATCTTGTGTAATGGCCGTTACAGCATTCGCATTTTGTGATCCGGCCCCGCTTTTTAAAGGGCTGAAATGAGAAAACCGATATGGCTCTTTTGCGGGCTCTATGCAGGTAAGTCCCTGGTCTGTGCCAATCCATATCCGTTTTTTTTATCTTCAGAAATAGCTTTTATAATATTTCCCGCTGTTTTATTTTGAAAGGAAACTACTGAGCCTCCTTTTTCATCCATCATAAATAAACCAATGATAGAACCTACCCATATCCTTTCTTGTGAATCTTCATAAATACAAAAAACACCACCCGCTCTTGCCTTGTTCAAGGGGATGCGGTCAAATCGGTCAAGTTTTACATTGTACCTGTTCAATCCGGCAGAAGTGCCTGCCCAAACGACTCCTTTTGAATCAGTAAACAAGGAAATAACGTGATTGCTGGATAAAGAAGTACTGTCTTTGGCATTATACCGGTACACTTTAAATCGCAGGCCATCGTACCGGCATAGGCCATCAACCGTGCCGATCCACATAAAACCCAGTTTGTCCTGGGTAAGAGAAATGACGCTATAATTAGGCAGTCCTTGTTCAACAGAAAAATGATGAAAAGACACTGGTTGAGCACCAACTGTGTTGGATACAAAACAGAAAAAGAAAAATCCAAACAATCTGACCAAAGGCATATATGAGCGGGATTACCGTTACAAAATAAGGAAAACATTTGTGCAAATAAGCAGAAGATGCCTTCGTTTAAAAAGTAATTTATTTGATAATCAACCTATTGTGATAGTGTTTAAGAAATTCACCCTAATCGTTTAAGAAATTACCCCCACCCACGATTGACAGCAACCATCTTGCAACAGATTGCCTGCGACAAGATCGCACTACTTAAAACCACACAGTACTTCTAAAAATCATCACTATGCTATTTAAAAGAACGATGCAGATTTTTGGACCGATCCGCTTTTTGGTCCTGCTTAAACTATTGTTTTGTATGCCCATTTTAGCCGCTGCTCAAACCGGACCTGTTTCGGGCACGGTGCTGGATGATCAGGGAAAACCGGTTTCGGGAGCATCCGTAATTATTAAAGGAGCTGCTACCGGTACTAATACCAATGAGGAGGGAGTATTTAGCATCAATGCTGCTAAAGGCAGCGTATTGGTTTTTCTTACGTAGGATATGAACCTGTGGAACAGATGGTTGGTGACCAGGGAGAAATAACTATTGTATTAAAGGCCGTATCGGGTTCGTTGGAAGACGTCGTCGTTGTTGGTTACGGAACCCAGAAAAAATAAACATGACGGGTTCGGTCTCAACCGTCGGCGCAGATAAAGTAACCAATCGCCCCATCATGAACCTGGCTGCTGCTTTAGGCGGTACTGCTCCGGGAGTAAGTGTAACCCAGGGAAATGGAAATCCGGGAAGCGAAAGTGTTGCTATTCGAATACGAGGTACCGGTTCATTCAATAACAGCGCTCCCCTGGTATTGGTGGATGGTATCATTGCAGATATGGTGCCGGTGAATACGGACGATATCGAAAGTATTTCTATTCTTAAAGACGCCTCTTCTGCGGCTATCTATGGATCGCGTGCCGCCAACGGTGTTATTCTGGTAACTACTAAAAGGGGCAAAAAAATGAAGCACCCCGGGTAACTTTTAATACTTTGTATGCAAGGGAAAGGGCAATTACAGATCTGAAGTTTATGTCCAATACTGCAGACTGGATGGAGTTACATAATATAGCAAAGGTAAATGCCAACCCCACCACTACTTCGCCTGATTATGCTTACGCAACAATTGAGGAGTGGCGTGCTGCAGAATCCAACCCCGGAGGTATTTATACCAATCCGGTTACGGGGCAAACAATACCCAACTGGCTGGCTTATCCAAATACCGATTGGGCCCAGATCCTTTTCCAGCCGGAATACTATCAGCGCTACGGAGTGTCTGTTACTGGAGGAAGCAAAGCTTCAACCTATCTTATGTCCCTGGGCTATCAAAACAATCCGGGGACCCTCTCTAATACAGGAATGGAACGCTATAATATGCGTGTGAACCTGGAAACCAAAATTGCAGATCTTATCACTTTTGGTACGCAAACCTACGCTACCAAAGAGTTTAAGCAGCCGGGCAGTACATCAATGACCTATTTGCTTCAGGCGTTTCCTGCAATTACACCCATTTACGATGGAAAATATGGGGCCAGCGAAGACCTAATACCACCCAGAAGGATAATATCCTTCAGCAGGTAGCTTCCAACGGCGGGATGAATAATTTTACCCGGATCAATACCACCTGGTATGCTAATGCCGATATCTGGAAAGGTATTGTGGCAGAAGCCCGGTTTAACTATAGTGAGTATATGCGTGAAGATGAGAACTACAGCCAAAACCTGCCCCGGTACAGCTTTCGCGAAAGTTTTGAAACGCCAAAAGAAGGAATCGGGAATTTAGACCAGGCTACCAGTTATCGTTATTCTTACAGGTCTACCAGCTATACTACCAACTTTCTATTACGTTATGCAAAAACATTTGGAAAGCACGATGTTGGTGGACTGTTGGGATACGAGCAATACTATGCTCAAAATTCCGGGTTTAGTGCAACCAAAAGAGGTTTGCTCGATTGGAGTATAACGGATATCACATCCGGAGCTACAATGGAAGCCATTGGCGGGTCCGCAAAAGAAGAGAATTCAATGATCTCCTACTTCGGAAGAGTAAATTATGCTTTCGACAGCAAATACCTGTTTGAGGCTAATTTCCGCTCAGATGCTTCTTCGAAATTTGCTCCGGGTCGCCGCACCGGCCTCTTTCCTTCTTTTTCTGCCGGCTGGGTTATCAGCAATGAGCCTTTTTTAGCGGAGCTAAAAATTCAGTTAACTACTTGAAATTAAGGGCGTCTTATGGTACATTAGGAAATACGGTTGGTGGCAATTACGACTGGCAAACCCTGTATCAAAAAGTGAACAATGTATTTAATGAACAGGTTGCTAATGGCGTAATACAGCAAACCATTCAAAATCTGGGTTTATCCTGGGAGAAGCTGACAACGTACAACGCGGGTTTGGAAGCCAGGTTTTTAAAGCAACGTCTGAACCTGGAAGCAGATATGTACTACCGCCATACATCAGATATTCTTACAGCGGCTATTATTTACCAGACCATGGGAAATATTAGTGCTCCCATGTCTAACACAGCCTCTTTAGGAAATACAGGGATTGATTTAACGCTTGGGTGGAATGATAAAGTAGGTGATTTCAGGTATGGCATCAGCATCAATGGGAATTATAATATAAATAATGTTACCAAATTTAAAGGCACGCTAAAGTATGAGCAGGACCCGGCAACGCTTGACATCTGGGGAAATCCTACCTGGCGCTATATTAACCTGGCCGATGTTTCTACCGGAGGTGATACCCGCCGCGTAGAGGGGCATATGATCGACGAATGGTTCCTGCGCAGACCTTATTCCGGAACAGCAACTTATACCAATGCCGACGGATCGGTAAATCCCAACGGAGGTCCTAAAGATGGAATGATACGTACTAAAGCCGACCTGGAATGGGTTAAGTCTATGATTGCTGCAGGATACCGCTTTGGTAACGGAGCGGGCAATACGGTTGGCTCCGGTGCCGCCAATATCTGGTATGGTCAAACGCTAATGGCCGACGTAAACGGCGATGGAAGGTATGGTAATGACGACGACCGGGAGTTTACCGGAAAATCTACTACACCACAACTTACTTTTGGTTTTAATACAACAGCGGCATGGAAAGGCTTCGACCTGAATATGCTTTGGGCCGGACGCACGGGCTCTTATCACTACATTAATGAACGGGGGCTAACGGTTCCATTCTGGCCAATACCGGAGATGGTATGCCTGCCGACGCCTGGACCAAATATTATTCTTATGACGCTGTAAAAGCGCATACAGATTACGCAAATTATGACCCGGCTACGGATCCCAATGCAAATATTAACGCAAAGTTTCCAAGGCTGCTCTCCGCAAGTTCTATAATGAGCTCCAATACTTTTTACCTGTATAACTCATCTTATTTCAGGCTAAAATCTTTACAGGTTGGTTATACATTCCCCAAATCCTGGGTTGGCCGGGCGCGAATAAATGATCTGCGAATCTTCTTCTCGGGGAGAACCTGGTAACTTTTAAAAGCAGCGCTTTTGAAGGAGTAGATCCTGAATTGGGCAGCTCACTAATCGTTTACCCTATTGCTAAATTATTCGCAGCAGGTATATCGCTTAGTTTTTAATCAACTCGATCTAACAAACACAAAAGAATTAGAATAAAAAGTTTCTGCCATTTACCTGGTTAAAGTAAAGAGGTTTTATGCAGATGCTATATGGCCAAAAAATAAAAATACAGACATGAAAAGTATACTATACTCGATAGCAATAATTGGTATGTTGGGAAGCATGTCATCCTGCAAGAAAATCTTGGATCTTTCTCCAAACGACAAGATTTCTTCTGGGACCATGTGGACAACCGAGAGCCTGGTTGACCAGGGGGTGATAGGGGTTTATTATTCTTTACAAAGGCCTGTACCGAGTACCGGCATTGTGGGAGAAGCGGCTAATATGGGTTACTATGGTTTTGAAGCGTTGGGCATGAGTGGTCAGGGCGAATACAACCTGAACAATCTGTTCTCCAGCGCTGTCAATCCGGGCAATGGTACTTTCACCTTTCAATGGAAATGGCTTTACGACGGTATACACCGCGCTAACGATGCTATTGCGCACATACCTGCGGCGCCCATGAACGATGCAAAGAAAAATCGCCTGGTAGCTGAATGTAAAGTATTGCGTGCTTTTTCTATATGCGGCTGAATGAATTGTATGGCAGGGATGGCCTGGGCGTACCTGTTTATACAGAACCCATAGACCCTTCGGAAGCCAACAAAGGTCAAAGCCCTGAGGCTGAGGTTTGGGCACAGATCATCCAGGATCTTAATGCCATTAATGATCCTAATCTACCCAACAACCAGATCAACGGCGAAGGTAGAACCAGCAAGGGTGCTGCTTATGCTTTAAGGGGAGAGCATATTTCTTAACGAAGCAATATGACCAGGCGGTAGCAGATTTCGCTAAAGTTGGAGAAATGGGATACAAGCTTTTTCCAAACTATAAAGATCTTTTTAAAGTAGCCAACGAGCGTTGTGAGGAAATGATCATGAGCGTACAATATATTGAGGAACCTGACGGGTATGGTTCGCGCCTGCAAAAATATTGCGCCGCGTGGAACCAGGGATCTAAAGACAGCAGGGGCTGCTGGACAGACCTGCAGGTAACACCTGCCGTAGTAAATTTGTATGAAGTAATAGTAGATGCTAATACGGTAAAACCGTTTAGCTGGTCAGATTATTTACCTCAATGGAATGCCGTTAGTGCGTCCGCAACTGCAAACAGGAAAGTTTTCTTTATCCGTGACCAGAAAGTAAACGGCGCAGATGTGCACGCCACCGTGACTACAGCTATTAATACAGAGCTGAATAAATTGGATGCAACGGTAAAGGCCTTGTATCTGCCGGAAGGAAACGAAGCGCGTCTTAAAAAGGCATACGCCAACAGGGATCCACGCTTAGCATATAATGTAGTTACACCCTATGCGGACTTTAAGGGTGTAAACAGCAATTCCACAGCCGAAGGTATGTATACTTACAGGTTTCCTTTGACTGGTAAGTATTATTCAGACCAGGCAAGCGCTGAGCCTAACCTGAACAAGAGCCTGCCCGCGACCTACTATACTTCGGGTAGTTGTAATGCCCAGGCAGAGTTCAAGTACATTCATCGCAAGTTTGTAGGCGAAGGCCTTGAATATGCCCGCAGGCAAAGTAACCCTGTAGATGAGCCCATTATCCGATATGCTGATGTTCTGCTGATGTGGGCAGAAGCCCTGGTAGAAAAAATGATCTTAATGGGGCAATGGAGAAGGTAAAGCTGGTAAGAATCGCGCAGGAATACCTACAATGGCGTTGTCTTTTTCTGATCAAACCCTTGCGCGCAATTATGTGCGGGACGAACGTCGCCGGGAATTTGTAAATGAAGGAGTAAACTTCTTTGACGAAATGCGCTGGAAAACGCTGAAGGAAACCAAGTTTAACGAAAAGGTAGCGCAACATGCATGGGGTGGCACAGAAAGTACCGGCGGTACAACTTATGAGTGGGTTGGAGACTATTGGTATACCTGGCCGGTTCCAAAGGCTGAAACAGAGTTAAACCGTAATCTGAAACCCACCCCAGGTTGGGTGTATTAAGTAAATTAAATTATTGCCAGGGAACAGCGCTTAAAGCCATTCCCTGGCGATTAACAGGAAGAAAGCCTAATAAAAACCGTTTGAACAACTTTACCATGAAAGGGGGAAACCTGCTGTGCTTAATGCCCTTTGTATTCTTTTTAAATTGTATTAAGGAGTCATCCCAAACAACTATTTTCAATACAGATAGCCGCGTTAGCAGGCCTGTAACCTATTATATAGATCCTGGAGGAGATGATAATAATACCGGCAAAAGCCCGGATACCCCCTGGAGAACCCTTTCAAAAGTAAACTCTGTAACATTTTTTCCGGGCGACCGCATTCTGTTAAAGAGCGGAAGTGTATGGAATGAAACCCTGCAACCCAAAGGCTCCGGTGAGCCGGGTGCCGCGATTGTTATTGATAAGTATGGAGGAGATATAAAGCCGGTGATCCATGGAGGAGGCAGGGTAAATAGGAGCAGTACTTTACTATTAGATAAAGTATCTTATTGGGAGCTTAATAACCTGGAAATAACGAATAAGGTACCACATGGTATCAACCATGCTGCTACCGGCATAAGGGTCAACGGCGGCGGACGATCGGAGCCATTCAATACAAATATTACCATAAAAAACTGCTATATACATGATGTGAACGCAGCTACTGCTAAACAGCCTAATTATGTAAAGGGAGCCGGCGGTATTATTATTAATGGTAAGCTAAGCGATGTGTTGGTACAAAGCTGTCATATAGCCCATTGCTCCGTTGAAGGACTTAGAACAACAGGGTTTGGAGATCGGGCCAACAGGTCTAAAAATATTGTGTTCGATAATAACCTGATTGAAAATATATATGGCGATGGTATTGTAATGGCACAGGTAAGCGGGGGCTGTCGTATAACAAATAATACGGTTTACAATGCTTGTATGACTAACGACATTAATTTTGCCGGTATCTGGACGGTTGGCAGTACTAACACGATTGTTGCGCGTAATGAAGTATATGGCATGAGGGGTGGTGGTCCTAACGATGGTATGGCTTTCGATGCCGATGGCTGGGATAGCCTGTCGGCTACGGATGGTGATATTTTTGAGTATAATTATTCGCACGATAATAACGGCGGCTTTTTTCTTTTTATGAACCATGCCAGAAACATAACTGTAAGATATAATGTAAGTGTAAATGATGTAGGTACAACAGGGGCAAAAAACTATTCCTTATTCAAAACAGTACTAATACTGATCGCTACGTGTATAATAATACTTTTATATAAAAAACCCGGTGGATAAGCTTTTTTGGGAAGGCTCGGGGGCCGTGTTTTCAAACAATATATTTTATACTGCGTCTTCAATAGCAATGTTATCAGATAAAAAGCCAGACAACAGAACCCGGTTTTATAATAACTGCTTTTATCCTTCGGCTGCTTTTGCCATGCTTAACTGGGGTAGCGCGGTATATAGCGACAATTTTTATGGTGATCCGTTGTTTATAAATCCGGTAGCCGGTTCTGGATTTAAAACAGCTGAGGGGTATGGTATTAAACCCGGATCACCTTGCCAAAAAGGAGGGAAACTTATCGGGAGTAACGGAGGGGCTGACTTTTCTGGAAACATACTTCCTGCTGATAAGCCAGATGTAGGAGCTTTTCAGTCTGCTATAATATTAAAGGCCGGCAGTACATTGGCGAAAAAAGGGGGCCAGTAGTTGTATTTAGTTGGCTATTGCTTCGAATTATAATTATACGAATCTATCAAACATCAATTTTTGATTTTAACCATGTTTAAAAAAACGATACTCGGCGCAACACTGATATCCACGCTTGTTGGTTGCGCTTCAACAGGGAGTACCCAAAAGTCTTCGGATGGAGCTTTTGCAGCCGAAAAATTAAGCAATGCGCAGCTAATGCTTCGCCACATGCTACCGGCAGCCAATAAAAAGTTTTCGGCCCGAACGGGGGCTTATCCCCGAACCACCAACAAGAATGGGGAGCTGGTAACCACGTCTATGTACGACTGGACACCCGGCTTTTTCCGGGCAGTCTTTGGTACGCATACGAAAACTCGAAGGATGACAGCATGAAGGCTGAAGCGATCAAATGGACAGAAAAGCTTGCACCGCTGCAAACCTTTACCCAGCATCACGACCTGGGCTTTATGATGTATTGCAGTTATGGCAATGCTTACAGGCTTATCGGGAACGAGTCGTATAAAAATACTGGTTAATTCGGCCAGGGCATTAAGTACCCGTTTTAATCCAACAGCAGGGGTGATCAAGTCATGGAACAGTTTTAAATCGTGGCATGGCAATGCTACCTACGACTTTCCGGTGATCATTGATAACATGATGAACCTGGAGCTATTATTCTTTGCATCAAAAGTATCCGGAGATACCAGTTTCAGGCATATTGCGGTAACCCATGCATTAACTACGATGAAGAATCATTTCAGACCCGATTACAGTTCTTATCATGTGGTTTGTTACGATTCTACAAACGGAAAAGTGATAGCCCGCGAAACCGCACAAGGCTATGCAGATAACTCTACCTGGAGCCGCGGCCAGGCATGGGCTATTTACGGTTATACGATGACTTACCGGGAAACCAAAGATCCACGCTTTTTAGAAATGGCCATTGGCCTTAGCAATTATTTTATTAATAGTAAACGATTGCCCGACGACTATATACCTTACTGGGATTTTAATGCCAATGAAAAAGGTTATACTCCGGGTGTAAAATCCTATGCCAATAAAATGAGCACTTTATACCGCGATGCTTCAGCTGCTTCTATAACAGCATCCGCCTTGCTAGAGCTAAGCACTTACGTAAGCAGCAACCAGGCAAAAAAGTATCAATCGGCGGCAAAGAAAATGTTAGAATCTTTAAGCAGCGACACTTATATGGCAACGCCGGGAGCCAACGGCAATTTTATTATCAAACATTGTGTGGGAAGTCTTCCACATCAATCGGAAATAGATGTGCCATTGGTATATGCAGATTACTATTTCCTTGAAGCATTGCTTCGATATAGCAAGTTAGAAAAAAGCAACCATTATTTTAAACGGTTTCATGTACCGGTAGGAACGCGGCAAACGCTCTGTATACAGCAGACATGCAGATACTGATATGAAAAAAGCTTTTTGATTACGGCCTTTTACTGTTTTTGTTTGAATGTACTCGGGCAAAATGCGAAGGGGATAGACTGGGCCGCATTTCTTGAAAGAAATGATTTAGTATATGATACTTTAACAACCAAATGGGAAGAAGGTCTTTTTACCGGTAACGGCCAGCTGGGAACCATGGTTTATATGGAAGGTCCCGAAACCCTGCGGATCGATATAGGGAGATCGGATGTTGCGGATCATAGAGATGACTCCGCCCCTGTTTTATACAATAAGGCCCGTTTGCCAATAGGATATTTTTCAGTTAAGCTCAAGGGAAAGATAAAAAAAATACGGCAAGACTGCACTTGTGGAACGCCGAAGCTACGGGAAGCATCCTTACTACAAAAGGAGCCATTCATTGGCGCTGCGTCAGCTTATCACAATCAGATCTGATAGTGTTCCAGGTTAGGAAAAGCGGATCTGAAGACCCAACATGGACTTTTATCCCGGTGATTTCAAAAAGCGAAAGGAGCACTTTTTCTTATGTAACAGATATACCCAAAGAATATAAACCCAACCCGCCGGCTCAAATAGCGTATGCAAACAATGTTTTCTATTGCCGGCAACCCATGCTGGCCGGCGGCGATTATACTACAGCATGGATAAGGCATCGTGAACATGCGGAAGACACTTATTTTATATCAGTAGGATATAATACCTTGCAGTCTTCCCTGGCAGCAACAATTGAAACGCTTTCAGCACCACTGCTTAAAAACCCGCAGGGGCTTATTGACAGGCATCGCAACTGGTGGCATCAGTACTACCCATTAAGCTTTGTCTCTCTTCCGGATGCCCGCATGGAAAGCTTCTACTGGATACAGCAATATAAAATAGCCTCCGCAACGCGAAAAACAATCCTCCCTTAGATCTGATGGGTCCCTGGTATCGAACAACACCCTGGCCGGCCTATTGGTTTAATTTAAATATTCAACTCACGTACTCCCTCTCTATACGGCCAACCGGCTTTCCATTGCAGAAGGCTTTATTGATATGATGGATGCGGGCAAGGAAAGCCTGAGCCTGAATGTGCCCGCCATCTACCGTCATAATGCACTTGCACTGGGACGAAATGGAGGAAGGAACCTGTACAAGCCGGTAAAAGTATATGCTCAAAAGGATAGCACTGCCACGCCATCAGATCTGGAGTTGGGTAATCTTACCTGGTGCTTGTATTATTACTGGCTACATTACCGTTATACGATGGATGATCATTTAAAGAACAAGCTCTTCACGCTTTTGAAAGGAAGTGTGAACTACTATCTGGACATCATGAATAAGGAAGCCGATGGAAAATGGCATTTACCCTATACCTATTCACCAGAGTATCCCGAGGGTGTGACAAGAGATTGCAATTATGATTTGTCGCTGTTTCGCTGGGGTTGTAAAACACTTTTGCAACTAGAGCCTGCGGATAGCCTGGCCCCTGTTTGGCAAAATGTATTGGACAACCTGGTAGATTACCCGAAGGATAAGAACGGTTTATGTATTGGCCGTGATGTAGCTTTTGATCAGTCGCACCGGCATTACTCTCATTTGCTTATGATCTATCCGCTGTCTTTAATAAACTGGGATCAGCCTGAAAACCGGGAACTGATCAGGAAGTCGCTGGAGCATTGGCATGGCTTTAAAGGCGCCTTGCAGGGATATTCTTTTACAGGAGGCGCGGCAATATATGCTATGATGAACCGAGGTGATATGTCAATAAATTATTTAAATCAATTGTTCGACCGTTATGTGAAGCCCAATACCATGTATCTCGAAAGCGGACCTGTTATAGAAACTCCGCTGGCTGCTGCCGAAACGATCCACACTTTATTCCTACAATATGTAGATGGGGTTATTAAATTGTTTCCGGCCTTACCTGATGAGTGGGAAGATGTTTCTTTCAGTAACCTGAGAACCGAAGGAGCTTTTGCAGTGAGTGCTGTAAGAAGTAAAGGTAAAACAAAATGGGTACAGGTAGAAAGTTTAGCCGGGGAAGCGCTTTCATTCAACCGGCATTGCAGGGAGAGGTAAAGTTCAAAGGCAGCCCGGTTTCTATGCAAAGTATTAAAACAGGTACCTATAAGCTCACCATGGAGAAAGGAGATAAAGTGATCTTGTACGCCAACGAAGCGCACTTAAAAGAGTATGTAAAACCTGTAGCACAAACCGGTGTGAAGAACTATTGGGGCAAAAAGATTAAATAGGCATAACCGCGATAAAAATTTGTATAATGAAGCAATTAATGAGTATTGTTTTTTCAATGGTATTATTGATGATGGGGCAATGGGTATTTGCTCAAAAATCCAAACCCGCACAAATCCGGGAGGGTGCCGGAGACCGGGCATTTTGGGTAAAGGCGCTTCATAAAGTAGCCTGGCCGGTGGTAGAGAACCTGGCGAATGGAACCCTTGAAAAAATATGCCCCTGGAGAAAGGACCAGAATACTACCTTAACGCCGGCAAGGTTTCTTACCTGGAAGCCGTGGGGCGTTGTTTTGCAGGTATAGCACCCTGGCTCGAGCTTCCGGACGATAATACCGAAGAAGGGATACTTCGAAAAAAATACAAAGCTGCGGTACAAAAAGGGTTAACCAGCGCGGCCGATCCGCAAAGCCCCGACTACTTAAATTTCAGGCAAGGTGGGCAACCCATTGTAGATGCCGCATACCTTGCCCATGCTTTTATGCGCGCGCCAAAAGCGATGTGGGAACCGCTGGACGCTTTAACCAGGCAACGATATATTTCAGAGTTTAAGTCATTGCGCGACCGAACCGGTGCGTACAATAACTGGTTGCTGTTTGCTGCAATGTCTGAGGGCTTTCTTCGATCCGTTGGCGAGCAGTTCGACCCGGTTCGGATTGACTATTCCCTGAATAAGATGAGGGAGTGGTATGTGGGCGATAGCTGGTATAAAGATGGGGACCTGTTTAGCATGGATTATTACAACTCTTATGTAATACACCCCATGCTGGTAGATTTGCTGGGATCTTTAAAAACAAAACCAGTGACAAAGCATAGCCAGAAAGTATATAGCGTTAATGAAGCTTACGAGCAGTCAGTGAAAAGGATGGTAAGGTATGCCGAATACCTCGAACGCATTATCGCTCCCGATGGAACTTACCCTGCTTACGGTCGCTCTGTTACTTACCGCACCGCAGCCTTCCAGGCATTGGCGCAAACCGCATTGATGAAACAATTACCAGAATGGGTAAGTCCCGCTCAGGTTCGTTGCGCTTTGACAAAAGTATTTTACAATATGTACGAGGGCAACCAGAACTTTGATAGCAAAGGCTGGCTGGTATTGGGTTTCAACGGTCATCAACCTATGATGGCGGATCAATATACATCCACGGGAAGTCTGTACATGGCTACACTTGGTTTCCTGCCTTTGGGCCTTCCGGCAACAGACAAATTCTGGACAGATGCTGCGGCAGATTGGACAACTAAAAAAGCATGGACCGGGCAACCGGTTAAAAAAGATTATAAAGTGGAATATTGATGCGTATTTAAACAGGGAACCACAACATTTTTTTGATATATTTGATGATACGGTTGTTACTTACCTGCATTTAAAATGTAGCTTCCCGGCCCTTTTGCTCAATAAACCGAATGTAATTTTAGCTTATTAAGGTTGACTGGCACAAGTATAGGCCAAATCGGTACGCCGGTGAAAAAGATTGAACAACAGAATAAGTAAGAAAGAAAAATTAACTAATATCTTCGAATCATCATGAGTTCAAAAAACACATCAAGAAGAAAATTCTTGAAAAATACAACGATAGCTACTGCCGCCACAGCCCTGTTGCCAGATTTACTTTTTGCTAAAAATAGTTTTCTGCGATCGGTGGCTACTGCCCCCTCCGAAAAAGTTAACCTGGCCTGCATTGGTATTGGTAATAGGGGTCAGCAAATTATTGAAGAGTTTGCAAAGACTGGTCTGGCTAATATTGTCGCCTTATGCGATGTGGATATGGGTGCTCCCCAAACGCAAAAAATAATGGGACAGTTTCCGCAGGCCAAACGTTTCCAGGATTTCAGGCAGATGTTTGACAAAATGAGTAATGAAATAGATGCTGTTTGTATCGGGACACCTGATTTTTCACATTTCCCCATCACTATGATGGCGATGGCTTTGGGCAAGCATGTATACGTAGAAAAACCAATGGCCCGCACTTTCAATGAAGTGGAGTTGATGATGAAGGCCGCCGAAAAGTATAGTAAAGTAGTTACGCAAATGGGTAACCAGGGTCACTCAGAAGGTAATTATTTCCAGTTTAAAACCTGGACAGAAGCAGGAATTATCAAAGACGTTAATAAGATTGTTGCCCACATGAACTCAGCCCGCCGCTGGCATGGCTGGGATACAAATATCAAAGCATTTCCCGCTGCAGAATCTACTCCTTCTACCCTTGACTGGAATATCTGGCAGATGCAGACCTTTGGCCATGATTACAATAAAGACTTTGTAAACGGACAATGGCGTTGCTGGTACGACTTTGGTATGGGCGCTTTAGGAGATTGGGGTGCGCACTTGTTAGACACGGCGCATGAGTTTTTAAACCTGGGCCTGCCCACAGAAGTAAAACCGTTAAAATTAACCGGGCATAATAATTTCTTCTATCCAACATCTACCACACTTTCCTACAAATTTCCAAAAAGAGGCAATATGCCTAAGGTGGAAGTAATGTGGTATGATGGTGTGGATAACCTGCCTCCTATTCCGAAAGGATATGGCGTACAGGGATTAGATCCCAATATTCCGCCACCCAGCACCGGCGATATCAAAGGGCCAAAGCTGAATCCTGGCAAGATCATCTACTCCAAAGATCTTATTTTCAAGGGCAGCTCTCATGGAAGCACACTTTCGATTATTCCCGAGGAGAAAGCAAAAGCAATGGCTGCACAATTACCACCGGTGCCTAAAAGCCCATCCAACCATTTCAAAAACTTTTTACTGGCATGTAAAGGACAGGAGAAAACCCGTTCACCTTTTGCGATAGCAGGGCCATTAAGCCAGGTATTTTGTTTGGGTGTGATTGCACAATGGACAGGAGATAAGATCAAATTCGACCGCGAGAAAAAGATCATTACCAATAATAAGAAAGCTAACGAGCTTTTAGTAGGCCCACCGCCCAGAAAGGATTGGGAACAGTATTACAAGATCTAGCAGACAGCATATATCAGGAATCGGTTTTATGATCGGGCGCTTCATTTCGGGGCGCCCGATATTTTTGTACCCTTCTTATACAGAATGCTTAAGTTCTCTGCTACCCCAACACCAGGAGGCTCTTATTTAAAAATTTGGATTCAAGCTGATGACCTGGCTATTGTTTTCATCGAAATTTCATTTAAGCTTTTTACTTTTGACCCAGTAAGGTATATAACTGCAGGTTATTTTTTAGCCGGATTATTTTTCCCAATATTTTGCGGGTTATGACGAAATTCTTAATGCTTTTATTATTCACTGCCGGGTGGTCCGGAATTTGCAATGCATCAGTTGTAACGGTGCCTGCCATTGTAATGGACACCCTTCCCGCAAAGAAAATGGAGGACCCTAAATCACCGAAACAAAAAGCAAAGGGACCAGATAAAACAATTAAGGAGGTTCCCAGGGCAAAGAATCAATCGGCACCTAAGGCTATTGTGATAAAGCCCATAAAAATGAAACCGGTAAAAGTTATTAAACCAAAGATAAACGGGAAGGGATTTGGAAAGTAGTATTTACTATGAAGCCGATAAAACGAGTATTAAAAGACTTTTTGTTTCTCCTGTTTTCTTTTGCTGCGCTGCATGTATCGGCACAAAAAATACGGACAGCAGGAGTGTTGACTCTTCTGCCACTGCAGCTTCAGCCACAACTTTTACCCTTGCTTCACTGTTCAGCAGCGGCATAGATTATTTTGGTCAGACTACGGAAAAAAGCTTCCTTATATAGCGTTGAACGGAACACTGCGCTTTAAGCAAGGTATTTATGCATCTGTTACAGGGTTCCATCTTTTTCTGATAGTGCCGTTGTATCGGCTACAGGCCTAACTGCTGGCTACCAGTTTACCATTATCCCGAAAATTACAGGGGATGCCAGCTACGCTTATACTGTTTTTCCAAAGCAATCGCCATTTTTACAGGCATCAAGTCCTCATATGGCCAGCTTGACGTTTAACTATGAGCATGTGTTAAATACCAGTATCAGCGTAGACTATTCTTTCGGCAAGCAACAGGATTTCTTTGTAAGTCTTAGTAACTCGAAAGAATTTAGGCTGAATACTGACCGCGACCGGCATATTTTCGCTTCGACCCCACAGGTGACCATTGTTGCAGGAACGCAGCAGTTTTATGAAACCTATCTTGTAGAAAGGAAAAATAACGGCAAAGGCAAGGGCGCACCGCCTTCCCGGGAAGAAAGCCGCAGTTATGATCAGTTTGGTGTATTGTCATACAACTTTAAACTGCCGTTGTCTTATAACAGGGCTTCTTACCTGGTGGAGGCTGCCTACCAGCTATCGTTATTGGGAAATAATGCATCAGAACGTGCAGGCCGAACGAATTCTTTTTTACTCTGGGGTTTTATTATCAATTTTAACGGAGCCGTATGAAAGTATTAATTGTTGAAGATGAAGAGGCGCTGTCAGAAGAAATAGCGGTTTCCCTGGGAGGAAGACAATTTCAATGCGACATCGCTTCATCAGTAGCCGAGGCGCTGCTCCGGACGGATACGGGGCATTATGAATTTATACTTTTAGACATTGGTCTGCCCGACAAAGACGGTTTTTATTTATTAAAGGAGCTCAGGAAGGATCATCCGGAAACAGCCATTATTATACTTACTGCCAGGGGGCAGGTAGAAGACCGGATTAAAGGGCTGGATATGGGCGCCGACGATTATTTGTCCAAACCCTTTTCGTTGCTTGAGCTTCAGTCGCGTATGATGGCTATAACAAGGAGAAAATATAACCTTAACGATACGCTTACTGCTGTAGGAGCATTTGAATTGGATATCCGTAACCGGATCATCAGATGTGAGGAACAGGAGATCGATCTTTCAAAAAAGAGTTTGATCTGCTCAGCTACCTGGTGCTACATAAAAACAGGCCATTAAGTCGCCTACAGTTAAGTGAACATTTATGGGGTGATTTTTCTGACGAGGGAAACGACTCTAATTATATTGATGTACACATCAAAAATATCCGGAAGAAATTAGAGTATATGCTTCCATCGACTGGTTGGAAACCATAAGAGGCATAGGGTATAAAATTAAAATGGAATAATGCGCCTTTACACCAAGCTTGCTTTATTTACTACGCTCAGTACCCTGGCTGTATTAATACTATTTGTAGTGTTACTACCGCAAATAATGCAAAAGGTTGCGTTCGCCAATACCAACCAGGCACTTTTACAGCAAAAGAAAAAAGTACTGCAACAGATCAACACTACCGGTATTGACTATTATGTTGGGGGAGATTCTGCCTATGGTAGCTATTCCATGTTAAAAGATGAATACATATCGCTGGAGCATACAGAAGAAAAGACCCTAACCGACACGTTAATAACAGAGCAGCGACTGGTAGACAGGGATACGATTAACTATCGCATACTCATGCACAGTTTCAGATCAGGAGGTCAAATGTATCTTTTAGAAATAGGTAAAAAAACGGCATCCATAAGTGCTGATGCAAGGGCTTTGCAGCAGACCGCCATTTACATTTTATTGCCCCTGGCGTTGCTTATTTTATTAATACAGATCGTTTACAACCGTTACCTGTTAAAGCCGCTGGAATATATCATCCGGTCAAGGCTGTTGAAGGCAAGCTTCCCGTTTAACCGGCAGGCGGATAAGCTAAAAAGCACAACCTACGACTTCCTGTATTTGGACGAAAGCATTTCCCGGCTGATGCAGCAAATCAATTATGCATTTGAAAAAGAAAGAGAGTTTACTTCCAACGCCTCGCATGAATTAATGACGCCGATCAGCATTTTGCAAAGCAAGATTGAGAACCTGACGGAGGATGAAAGTTTAAGCGACGAGCAGTATAAAAAGCTGGAAGCGACCATGCATATTATCAGGCGATTAAAAAAATTGTAAATGCGCTCTTATTAATATCAAGGGTGGATAATAACCAGTTTGCCGATAAAGATATTTTAATTACAAGGGAAGTTGTTGAGCAGGTGGTAGAAGAATTGCAGCATCGCATAGAACAAAAAGAAATTGTTTTAGATATACAGCTCGCTCATACTTCAGTAAAAAATATAAATAGGGATCTCTTGTTTCAGCTGTTCTATAATATCATCAACAACGCCATAAAATTCAACAAGCACGGAGGTAGTATTCAGATAACTGACCAGGGGGCAAGCAACAAATCATATACTGTTTTTATTGAAGATTCCGGCGCAGGCATTGATGAACAACAACTTGGTGAAATTTTTTACCGTTTCAAAAAGGTAGCTACACGGGCTGAAGGTTATGGGCTGGGACTAGCCATTGTGGATTCTATAGCGCGGCACGAAGGCCTGCTTCTTAATGTAGCATCTGAAAAGGGCAAAGGCACGCGATTCGGAGTTACTTTCGGGGTTAACCATTTATAGTCTTCATCTTTTTTCATGTTGCAGGGATATGTTTGTATCATCATTAAACAGAAATATCCATGAAACAAATTTTTTATTCCGTACCTCTCTTTTGCGTATTGCTATTAACGGCCTGTTCAAAAAAGATAGCAACAGCAATACTGGAGGCCAGGCTAAAGTACAACTGGTTTTGACAGATGCGCCTGGCCTTAATTATGAAGCCCTTTATCTTGACATAAAGGAAGTAAGTATCAACAACAGCTCAGCAGATGATGGTTGGATCTCTTATCCTATTGCGCCCATATTTGCACAACCCATCAACATACTTAATTATCGTAATGGTAAAACCATCGCGATAGGCGATCCTGTTTCTTTGCCTGCCGGGAAGATTGAACAGATAAGGCTGATACTTGGAAATAATAACACTATTGTTGTGAATGGTCAAACTGAGAAATTAACAGTGCCTTCCGGTGTGGTTAAAATTAACCTGCACCATGAACTTTTACCAAATGGAGTTTATAAAATTTGGGTTGATTTTGATGCCGCCCGTTCTGTAAAAGTACACGAAACCGGGAATGGCAAATATATTATGCGCCCTGTTATCAAAGCATTTGCCGATGAGGCTAACGGGCAGATAAGAGGTTATGTAAGGCCTGCTGAAGCCGGAGCCTGGGTGTATGCATTGCAAGGTGTAGATACGTTGGGTAGTGCGATACCCGCACCAGACGGTTTTTACCAGTTTGTAGGTTTAACAACGGGAACATATTCCGTTTCGTTTGATGCAGCTGACGCCTCTGGTTATAAAGATGCAGTAGTCAATAATGTGAACGTTGTTTACGGCCAGGTAACCGATGTAGGAACATTGGCAACTCCTGTCGTATTGATCAAATAGTTTTTTCATGAGGGTTTAGAGTATATAAGAGGGTTCGCTCTTTTTAGAGCGGACCCTTTCCATTTGTGCTGAACCATTCACTCAAAAAGTCCAGCTCTGCTATTGCCAGAGCATTGCCTTTACCCGCAATTTCCTTCGATTCGATCTTTATATATTTTGCAGATACCATTTTAGGAAAATTGTGCCTGCGTTTGGTTGGGTCGTTGATAAGATTCCCAAATTCAAAATTGCTGATAGTCGTCCAGGTTTGTCCGTCAGCGCTTGCCTGTATAATACCTTTTTCCATCATGCCTTTATCATGTGTGACTGGAGGTGTATAAGCAAATCCTTTCAGGCTATATGTTTTGCCCAGGTCAATAGTAATATGTTGCGTTGCGCCGTTCGCTTCAGAAAGCCAGTAGGTTTTGCTATTCCCGTCAAATGACAAAGCCGCCTTGTGCCGGGCTGCCTCACTGCTGGATGCAACAACATTCCATTCTTTTTTAGCAATACCAATTGATTCAGTAGTAATGCTGCCCATTTCTGTTTTACTGAATGCAGCGGCTTTTACCTCGCCTTTGTCCATTTCAAAAGGCTTTGTGTAAAGTGGAGAACTTTTACCCGGGTTGCTGCCATTGGTGGTGTACCGGATCTCAATGCCCGAATTAATATTTGCGGCCGCATTTTCTCCGCTATGATTCCAGTTGAAGTTATGCTGTTGGGGAACAATACTTACCCGGCCATTGATATCCTGGGCGATTTGTAATTGAGGTGGTCTTGTTTTATAATAGAAAGCAGCTACCGTACTGATGCCAGGAACCGCTCTTGTCTTTGTAAAACGTATCCTGAATTTTGAAGCAGTTACTTCAGGAAAACGCAATATTCTTTTATAGCCGATATTGGTGGCAGCCGCTATCTCTTTCCAGTCATTGTTGATCCATGCATCTACAACATGTGCTTCTACTCTTTCGCTATGCGTAGTAACCGACTCCTGCAATAAAATACGATTAATAGTAACGGCGGCAGGCGTGGTAATGATCAACTCAGGCTCGTTATTCTTTAATACAGAAAAAGTTGCCGGGTTGTTATCTAAAACTTTAAAATCTCCCTTCGCATTTTTAAACAGGCTATTACCGTAAGTTTCTTTAATGCGCTTACCTGCATCCAGCAGTGCGTTTACGTCTCTCTCCGAAAAACGCCCCTCCCGGTTCGGTGGAATATTTAAAAGAAAAGTAGAATTTCCTCCCACAGAACGTTCATATATATCAAACACATCATCAGCACTTCTTACCTTTTGTTCCGTATCATCGCGGTAAAACCATCCTTCTCTTATAGAAGTGTTCGTTTCTGCCTGCTGGTAGTGTATGTATTTAGCCTTATATAAATCATCCCGTTGACCCAGCGAAGCTTTGGTCATATCAGGAAAGTAATTTGCTGTGTCGGGGTTAAATGGATAGGCAATCGTATTCCACTCTGTAGCCCGGGTACCACCCGCTTCATTGCCACACCAGCGAATATCCTGCTTTCCAAAAACAACAGCATTCGGGGCTAATGTTTGTATCAGTTTCTTCCAGGCCAGATAGTTATAGGTCTGCCCACCTTTGGTTTTGGGATGGGCACCATCAAACCATACTTCGCTAATGGTCCATATTCCGTTAAGAGTTCAAAAAGCTGGTTGAGGAAATATTCGTTATAATCATCTACCTTAAATTTAAAAGTAGCTTTATTGGCAAACGGGCGACCCGGCACAGCGCGCGGAATGGTTCTTTCAGTATACTTACTCAGGTTGCCATATAACCCTTCGGGATTTTCTATCTGGAACAGGTCTGCGGGAGATAAGTAGATACCTAATTTTAGTCCGTATTTCTTGCAGGAAGCGGCCAATTCTTTTACAATATCCCCTTTACCATTTTGAAAGCCGGTAGCCATAATGCCATGTTGGGTATACCGGCTTTGCCATAAAACAAAACCGTCATGATGTTTGGCGGTGATGATCACCATCTTCATACCGGCCTCTTTCATTACCCGGCACCATTGGTCGGTATCGAGGTTTTTCAGGTCAAAAATTTGGGGGTCTTCTTTACCACTGCCCCACTCCATCCTGGTAAAAGTATTGGGACCAAAATGTATAAAGGCAATATACTCATTTCGTAATGCGGAATACTGGTTGGCTGTAGGCACCACATGCACAGCTTTGTTAATAATGGCTTCTTTAGAATCTGTACTTAATATTTCGTAAGTATTTTTTAGTGGCATTGAGGAGGCACCTGGTTGGGCCTCAGCTACCAAAGAAAATAAAGAAACAAATGCTGTGAACGAAAGCGTTTTAAACATGCTGATGGGTTTATTGGAATATAAAGAACAAGATGATTTATTTAATAGAATTATCGGATGCCGTTTGTGCTACTTCTACTTTTTCTTTGGTGTTGTCGTCGCTCCAGCTTCCTACGGTATGTATGCCCCACCGTTCTTCACTGGCAAAAGTGTAGTCGGCCTTATATTTTTCCGGTACATGGCAACTAATGAAAGAACCGGGCCTTACCGAAGGGAATATTTCCTCAAAAGTATACATAGCGGTCAAGGATACTCTCCGGTATACATGCGATCTGGTAATGTCCTGCATACCTCTTAACCCTGCGGCACCCATCAGTTCTACAAATGTTTTCACTGTATTCTTATGGAAATTGGCAACTCTTTCGCGTTTATCTTCTACAACTAATCCTTTGGTAAGTTTTGGATCCTGTGTTGCCACGCCGGTTGGGCAGCGATTGGTATTACAGATCAAGGCTTGTATACAACCAACGGCCAGCATCATGGCCCTGGCGCAGTTACAGGCATCGGCACCCAAAGCCGCTGCCCGTGCAATATGGAAACCCGTCATAATTTTTCCCGAAGCAATGATCTTGATATGATGGCGAATATTTAAACCACACAATACGTCTTCTACAAAAGCCAGCCCATCCAGCAAAGGAGCGCCAACATAATTGGAAAACTCCTGGGGTGCTGCGCCGGTACCGCCTTCACCACCATCCACTGTAATAAAATCAGGATAAGTGTCCAGGCTGATCATGGCTTTGCAAATAGCAATGAACTCGCTTTTATGCCCTATGCATAATTTAAATCCAATAGGCTTGCCGCCGGAAAGATCTCTTAGTTGTTTGATGAACTGAACCAGCTCCCGCGGCGAACTGAATGCGGTATGATAAGGAGGAGACTCAACAGTAACTCCGGGCGTTATATGGCGGATCCTGGCTACTTCTGGCGTATTTTTGGCTGCCGGTAAAATACCGCCATGACCAGGCTTGGCGCCTTGTGAAATTTTTATTTCGATCATTTTTATGTTCGGTATCTGCGACTTTGTAGCAAACAGTTCCGGTGAAAAATTACCCTGCTCATCGCGGCAGCCAAAATAACCGGTACCTATTTGCCATATCAGGTCGCCGCCCTGTTTCAAATGGTAGTCGCTTAGCCCGCCCTCTCCTGTGTTGTGCGCAAACCCGCCGATTTTAGCACCTCCATTCATGGCTTCAACAGCATTAGAGCTCAAAGAGCCATAGCTCATCGCAGATATATTGAGAATACTTCCATTATAAGGTTGCTTACAATCTTTATTACCAAACAACACACGTGGATTATGCTCCAGCGTATCAAAACCTTTGGGTGCAATAGAATGGCAAATCCATTCATAACCGGGCGCATACACATCCAGCTGCGTACCAAAGGGCATTGTATCATTATCCTGCTTGGCACGTTGGTACACCGTAGACCGGTCTATACGGTTTAAGGGTCGCCCATCGATATCTGATTCAACAAAGTATTGATATATCTTGGGGCGCAGCTCTTCCATTACATAACGCAAACGCCCAAATACAGGATAAATGCGGCGAATACTATGTTTGGTCTGCACCATATCATAAAATCCCATGATCGAAACGGCCAACACACCCACAAAAAGCACATACCAGTTAATGCTGAAATAATAACCTAATAAGAATGTAACAACAAGCGACAGCAGGGCTACAATGATAAAAAGGCGCCTCATATACAAAACATTTTATATGACGAATGTATCAATTTAAAACAATCTAAAAAATCAATAGTTGTGCTAATCTTTTTAAAATAAAAAGGCACCCTGTTAAGGAGTGCCGTACAAAAAAATTGAATATGTTTTTAATCGAACTTCTCGGGTCGCATTTGCGGGAATAATAAAACATCCTGTATGGAAGGAGAATTAGTTAACATCATCACCAGGCGGTCGATACCAAAACCGATACCCGATGTCGGAGGCATACCATATTCCAGGGCGCGTAAAAAGTCATAGTCAATATACATGGCTTCTTCATCGCCACGCTCCATCAGTTTAGCCTGCTCTTCAAAACGCTCACGCTGTTCAATCGGGTCGTTCAATTCACTGTAAGCATTGGCCACTTCTTTACCGTTTACCATCAGCTCAAAACGCTCTACCAGCCCTTCTTTGCTGCGGTGCTTTTTAGTAAGCGGGCTCATCTCAATAGGGTAATCGATGATGAATGTTGGTTGTATATAATGATGCTCACATTTCTCTCCGAATATTTCATCGATCAACTTGCCCTTACCCATGCTTTTATCTACATGAATGCCCAGTTTACCACAAACATCTTTTAACCCTTCTTCATCCATTTCGCTTACATCAAAACCGGTATGTTCCTTAATGGCATCGTAGATAGAAACTCTTGCAAACGGCGCTTTAAATGAGATGGTTTTATCGCCAATGGTCGCGTCGGTGGTTCCGTTTACATCCAGTGCAGCTTTTTCCAATAGCTGCTCCGTAGTTTCCATCATCCAGAAATAATCTTTGTAGGCTACATAGAACTCTAATACCGTAAACTCGGGGTTATGTGTGCGGTCCATACCTTCATTACGGAAGTTGCGGCTAAATTCGTATACCCAGTCGAAGCCGCCCACAACCAATCTTTTCAGGTACAACTCGTTAGCAATACGCAGGTAGAAGGGAACATCTAACGCATTATGATGGGTAACAAAAGGCCGGGCTGCGGCACCACCCGGAATAGCCTGCAAAACGGGTGTATCTACTTCCAATGCGCCCTGCTGGTTCAAAAACTCGCGGATAGAATTCATTAATTTGGTGCGCTTCACAAAAGTATCTCTTACCGATGGGTTGATCACCAGGTCGGCATAGCGCTGGCGGTATTTAAATTCAGGGTCCGTTACTTCGTCAAATACGTTTCCTTCTTCATCGCGTTTTACAACCGGTAAGGGCTTTAGCGATTTAGCCAATAAGGTCAACGACTGCGTATGAAGTGAAGTCTCCCCTGTTTTAGTAATAAACACATAACCGCTGGCACCGATAAAATCGCCCAGGTCCAGCCCGTGCTTCACCAGTACATCCCAAAGACTTTTGTCTTCGCCGGGATATAACTCATCACGCTTTACATATAGTTGAAAAATGCCCTGGTTATCCTGTATTTTTATAAAAAACACCTTGCCCTTATCATTAATGCTCATGATACGGCCAGCCACATTCACCTGGGCAAACTGGTCTTTGGATTCTTCGGTAAAGCTATTCTTAATATCTGCCGAATAATGCGATACGGGAAATAGCTCCGGCGGGTAGGGATTAATACCTGCTTCTTTCAGCTTTTGCAGCTTCTCTCTTCTGATCTGTTCCTGCTCTGATAATTGTTGTACACTCATAATTAAAAATTGAAAACATATCCAAAATGGTAAATCAAACTACCTTTTGGAGCCGTGCAAAGATACCCGATTTGAAGATTTAAGATTGGAGATTTTAGATCAGGGCTGTTCGATTCAAATCTTAATAGGTAAAATTCAAAGAACGGCTTATTTTTCTTCTGTTTTTTGTTTTGATTTGCTATGTAAATGAAGGGAGTATTGTATATATCGATTTTGTTATTGACGGCTATTGACTGCTTTTCCCAAACAGCGATAGTCGACTCGGTACATCCGCTGCTTAAGGGTAAGCTAGATGGTGACAAAATACGCGAAAACTACGATCATTTTGAAGTAGCAACGCCTACCAGGAAGCCAACTGGAAAATATACACCTGTTATTCTTTCGATGTTTCATTCAAAGAACCTGTACACAAAAACCGCGTTAAATTTAAAAGAAACATTAAAGGCGCTGGATGCATTTAAGTTCACACCTGAAAAGGGAAAGGGATATGCCTCTATGGGAGACTTTCCTTTTTCAATAGCAGTGCCATTATTTGACTCTGTGCCAGTAATAATAACAGCGTATGGTATAGACTCTCAGAATATGGAACAATATAGGTTCAGAGTTTTGGAAAATAAGAGGAAAGAAATTCTGGGATGGACTAAAGTCAGATTTTTTAGCCCGGTTTTTATGCATTTCAGATATAATATAGACGGATCGGAGCAGAAGCAAATGGCCTACCTGGGCCAATTTAATGCCCCTGTAAATAATAGCATTACTGTAGAAGTAAAGAACTTATTGATTCCGGATACGATCTATAGAATCGCCGCAACCTGGATAAAAAGAGCGCCGTCTGTGATTGCTACCTTCAGCACCACTGCTTTTAAGAATTTTGTGGAAGTATACAAATACCAATGGAAGCACGACTTTAGCAAACCTAATACAAGCACCTACTATGGAGATATAGGATTGAAGCCGGTAGATAGCCTGCTTTCTGTAAAGAACGTTTTTAACTATGATGAAAACAATTTGTTTTTATACCTAAAGGATAAGGTAAAATCGGTAGAACTGGTAGAATACAATCTTATAAAGGATAAAGATAGCCAGGGCTGGCAACCCAATACCTTCGATCCTAACGTAATCTTTCTGCAAAAATTGTCTCCCGGCAATTATAAGCTTTTGTTGCGGTATGCCTTTCAAAGACAAACAGTTGATGAATATTCATTTACTATAAAACATGCGTGGTATCAAACCTGGTGGTTTAAACTAACCGCAGGTCTGGTGTCGTTGCTGGCACTGTTTTCAATCGCTCTGCTATTAAAAAATCGCAGACAGCAAGCCAGGCTTAAAAAGCAGCAAATAGAGCAGCAGCTTACACAAGCCGAGATAAAATCCATCAAGTCGCAATTTAATCCACATTTTGTATTCAACGCACTTACTTCCATCCAAGGCCTTGTTACGAAAAATGATATGGAGGCGGCACATAAATACCTTAACGACTTCAGTATGCTGCTCAGGAACTCCTTAAACCAGAGTGAGAAGGAATTGATCAGCCTGTCAGAAGATATAGAGCTGATCAGGAACTACCTTAAACTCGAACAGCTTCGGTTTGGGTTTGAATATGAAATTGATGTTGATGATACAATTGACCGGCATGCTATTGAAGTGCCTGTACTATTGCTGCAGCCGGTAATCGAAAACGCGGTAAAACATGGCATTGCCAAATCGTATAAGAATGGCCGTTTGTTTATAAGCTATAAGGCTATTAACGATGATTTGCTGATAACTGTTGAGGACAATGGCGACGGGTTTAATGCTGAAGCCAAAAACGGACTAGGTCTGAAGCTAACGGCTGAAAGAGTTGATTTATTAAATGGTATCCTCAAAACCGGCCGGATTAGCTGGGAAACAAAGAGGCAAGACAACAACACTCAGGTAATATTTATATTTAAAAACTGGCTCCTATGATTCAAACCATCATAATAGACGACGAACAAAATAACATAGAAAATCTTGAAGGATTGTTGCAGCAGTACTGTCCACAAGTGCATGTATTGGGCACCGCTATTAATGCGGACGATGGAATTGTGCTGATAAAGAATCTGAGACCGCAACTCGTTTTTTGGATATACAAATGCCGGGGAAAACAGGATTTGAAATGTTGAAAGAATTGACCGACTATAGCTTCGAAATCATTCTGATAACGGCATACGACCAGTATGGGATACAGGCCATAAAATTTTCAGCTATCGATTACCTGCTGAAGCCTGTAAATATAGAAGAACTCAAAGCTGCCGTTCAAAAAGCCGAAAACCGCGTAAAAGGCAAAATGCAAAACTATGAACTGGAAAACCTGTTGCAACTAATAAAAAACCGGGAGCAAAAATCAACGCATAAACTGGCACTACCAACATTAAAAGAAACCCGTTTTGTAAATCCCCGGGAAATTATCCGCTGTGAGTCGTCCAATGCCTATACCAGCTTCTTCTTTTCATCGGGTGAAAAAATTATTGTGTCGAGGCCCATTTATGAATATGAAGAATTGCTGGCTGCTTTTGATTTTATCCGCTGTCATCAGTCGCATTTGGTTAATAAGGAGCATATCAAAAGTTGGGTAAAAGAAGACGGCGGCTACCTGATACTCGACAATGGAGATGAAATTCCTATTTCAAGAAGCAAAAAAGAAAACGTAACGCAAGCGCTTATTCATTTAAAATAAAAAAGCCATGAAAAAAATGCTGTCTTTGTGCCTGTTAATAACGACAATCTATGCTGATGCACAACAACAAGTTTCGATACAGGGGAGAATTAATTTGCTAAGCAAAAGTAAACAGGTGTTATTGTCTGGTTTTGACCCGGCAATAATACAACCAGATGGTAGTTTTAGGATTGAAGGCAGTGTAAATGAAGCGCGTACCTTTCTTATCCGAACAGATAGTTCAAGCGCCCACTCCTTGTGGTTAGAGCCTGGTAAGTATACGCTTGAATGTGAAGAGATGTCAATAGGAACGAAACGGTCCATTGTTTTAAGAACACCTGGGTTAAGAGGTCCTGCAAAAGCTCAGTTGTTTAATGATTTTCAAAATCAGCTTTATAGCGGGTTCGGTGTAAAAGCTGCACAAGGAGAAAATAGGGATAGTGTTAGGAGCAGGCAAAAAAACCGGGTTGTGCAATATATGGATAGTGTAATAGCGCTTGACAATTCCGCTGCCGTGCTGGCCAGCATGGTAAGGTCTGTACAGTTTTATGTTGGCGATGGGCCTACGAAGGTACTGATACAGAAGCTTGCCACCGAACTTAAGGAAAGCGACGAAATAAGTTTGCTGGTTAAAGATTTTAAGAGGAAAGATAAAATTGCGGCAGAAAAGAAGTTTGAACCTTTTATCATGAAAGATACCAGCGACAATAATTTTTCGCTTAATTCGGTAGCTGGAAAGAAGGCGATACTTTTAGATTTTTGGGCGAGCGATTGCGGGCCTTGCCGGGCAACACACCCCAAATTAATTAACTGGTATCAGAAGTATAAAGAAAAGGGCCTTGAAATCATCAGTATTTCCATTGACACAGAAAAAGGAAAATGGATCAAAGCAATGAGGAAGGACGGCATAGAAAAATGGATCAATATCTCTGAATTAAAAGGGTGGGAAACATCACTGATGAAGAACTACTTTATCCCATTTATCCCGTTTAAATTTCTGCTGGATGAAAATAAAAACATCATACAGGTAGAAAATATGGCAACCTCCTGGATTGAGGAAAAAGATATTGTTGCCTTATTAGATAAATAAAAGTAAAAAGGAGAATCATTCGCTTACTCTATACAGTATTTATGAAGAGACTTCATTGAAATTAATTAGTCTTTTCATGGCTGGTAAGAGGTTTCTGAAAAGGAAAACAGATATGGAATAAAACGAGCGTCAAAATAAGTTTAATTTTTTTATGTAAGTTATTTAACAATTGCATCCTGCTGATACAATTGTTGATATGAGAAAAGCATGCTGCCTTATTTTTTTGTTTTTAATGGTTTGTTACAGTTGGTCGCAGACTACTTTAAGCAATGGCCTTACATCGGGCCCTGTCACCCAAGTATACCGGCTTACCGATAAAGAAACGGAGCTCCTGATAAAGGACCCCAGGGCAGTAACCGACGCTTTTTTCATGAGCTGGCAGACAGTTATACCGATATCAGGCAATGTAAAAAGCTTCCTTTTGGCAACTACCTACAGGTTCGGCCCGTTAAGAATAAGCTGCAGTATCAGCTCATCACAAGGAATAATGTAAGCCTGAAATTTGTAAACAATCTCAGGGATTTCCAGTTTACGTTAACAGACGATATTGGAAACAGGATAACGCATGCAAAGGCAACTAACGCGAAGGGAAAAATAATAAAATACGACGAGAAAGCGAAGCTTTATAACTATACCTATCCTGAAGAAGACGGCTATATTAAAGTTGTCCATAATGGGGTTAGTAATTATTTTACCTATGATGTAGACGAGCATTATGCATATCGGCAGAAAGAAAAAAACAGGAAACGTATCGTGCATATATTTCCGTTAAAACAGATCAAACGCCTGTTTTCAAAAAATAAACGCAGGCCGTTACCATCAAAAACATACCGGAGCTTTATGGTATTTAGCAAACCTTTATATAAGCCCTATGATACGGTAAAATTCAAAGCCTATGTATTAACTGCAAACGGTGAAAACATACCATCCAGGAGCCTCCACGTTATGTTGGATGGGCCTAATGGACCCAAGCGCATCACCCAGCTGAGCCCTTACAGAGCAGGAGCCTACGAGTACCAGTTTATATTAACTGACAGCCTGGGGTTAAGATTGGATGCTGATTATTTTGTCCGCCTTACCGACTCGATCGCCGACAGGGAAAAGGTGCTTACATCTGGATCGTTCAGGTACGAAGATTATGAGCTGAAGTCCCTGAGCTTTAATGTACGCACCGATAAAAACACTCACTATCCGGGCGAACCCATAACGCTCTTCATGAAAGCGACTGATGAAAATGAACTGGCAGTACCTGATGCCCGTGTGGAGATCGTAGCCCGCTTACAGTATGTTAAAGCATTTTATGGAGACACTGTTTTTATTAAAGATAGCTTATGGACAAATAATATGCTACTTGACCCGGTTGGGGAAACCAAGCTGGTATTACCCGACAGTATTTTCGCGGATGCGGCATTATCCTTCTCGTTAAACCTGCGAATGCTGAACAGCAATAACGAAACCAGGGTCAATAATCAATACCTCGACTTTGATGCACGGAAGATTAAAGTGACAAAGGAGATTGCTGCGCAGTTTATCAAAGACAGCCTGAGTTTTAACTTTACAGATTCAGGCAAAGAACAAAAGCAAACCGGATGGCTGTACAAAAATGCAGCCAGTGGTACCATCATCGACTCGCAGCAAGTGCAGCTTCCATTAGTTATACCTGTTGATTACCGGGCGCATGATTATCACCTGCTGCTGAATAATGGAATGGATACCACTATAGCGCTTAACAACTTTACACCCGATATACACCCCGTTGCTGTACAAAAGGAAAATCAACTGCATTTGGCCGTTGTTAACCCGCATAAACTTTCTTTCTGGTACACGGCATTTTCTGGTGATAAAGTGTTATTGACGGATATACGAACCGCCTGGACACCGTTGTGAAACATTCAACTGAACAGGCGGCTCATTTTCGCATTAATTATTTCTGGGATGATCAAGAGCAGACTGAAGAAATAAGTGCTTTTTATAATGCCAATAAGCTGGACATAAAATTGCTGGCGCCTGATATGGTATATCCCGGGCAAAAGGTAAACATGAAAGTGAGGGTGCTTGATGCAAAGAAAGCCCCGTTCCTGATGTAGACGTAACGGCTTATGCACACACATCCAAATTCAACAGCAGCACACCGCAGATCCCTCGATTTGGAAAAGTATTCTACCAGAGAAAAACAAAGCCTTTTGAGTTTGAAAGCGATGAACTATATGCCAATAGCAGCATCGGGCTAAATTGGCAAAAATGGGCCGGGGAGCTGGCTTTGGATACTATGGCTTATTACAGGTTTACACATCCCAACCAATTATACATTACAACGGAGCCTGCCAGGGACAGTATTACACAGTTTGCTCCCTTTGTTATGAAGGAGGGAAATTTTGAAGCGGTTAATATTATTTATGTAGACGAGGTACCGGTTTTTTACTACAATGCGCAACAACTGCAGCAGTATGCATTTGCCATTACACCAGGTGTCCATAGTATCCGTTTACGTACGCCTGGCTATGAAATATGGATAAAAGAAATGTTCTTTAGAGAGGGTGTAAAGACTACATTTAGCGTGGGGGCTGATATAACTAACCGGCAAGTGCATGTGGTAAAAAGAAAGCCTGTTTTAGATGATTCGGAAGCAGCCAGGCTAAACCGGTATATGATTAAAGTGATGGATAATTTTGAAGGCGCTAAGGCCTTTGTGCACGACGATAGTGTTAAACTATGGCTGAACCCGCCTCCTTTACTGGGGTCGAGAGGGCATGACAGGCTTGTTGGACCATTAAAAAGCAGTTTGCTTTATTTTCAATCACCTGCTGTTAACCAGGCTTTTTCAAAGAGGCCGGTTACACATACACATTTTTGCCGGGACTTATCAAGCAAAAATCATATAAAGACCTGTATGCTTTTGATACTTCATTAAGCAGCAAACATGTTTTGGCAGAAGCCTATCAGCAACAGGTACTGAGAAACAAAGACTATGACAGCATCTGGAATGAGTTCCTGAATCTGCGAAGCCGCACCACGCAATTATATCAAGGAAAGATGGACTTTGATACCATCGCCGGGCGCTTGAAATACGCTATCGACACTGCATTCACCAATCGGTTGCCGTATGTGAAAAATATTCTAATCAGCAACCCGGCAAAACCGCACCAGCTTTTAATATTGAATGGTAATAATAATGCAACCCAAACCCTGCCTGCAGGAAAATATGATATACTGTTTCTTTTACAGGATAATCGTTATATGAAAGTAACAGCGATAGAAGTACGCCCAGGAGGGATTAATTACTATAGCTGGAAGTCCCTTACCATTAATAGCGCCGATAAATTCAGTAAACAACTGGATACAAATATCAAGTCGGAAAAAATCTCAGGAACTATGCAGTGCAAGTGCCCAAAGAAACCATCAGCTTATTTAACAGTAAGGATTTTGATTTTTCGCAATTTAGAAACACAATGACAGGCCGTGCGATAGATGCATCGACAAAATTACCCATTGCGAACGCCAGTGTTATTATTGACGGCTTCGCAGCCGGTGCGTTCACCAATGAAAAAGGACTGTTTAAAATAAATGTTCCACAAAAAGGGAAGATTGTTATCTCCATGGTAGGCTATTCTGAGCTGACTCTTAAAACAATCAATGGCAATGTAGGAGATGTAGAACTTACTGCCGAACAGGGCCAATTGGAAGAAGTGGTTGTGGTAGGTTTTGGTACTAAACAAAAGAAAATGCTAACAGGCTCGGTTGCTTCTGTTAGCAGCAACGAACTTTCAGACACAACCATAGCCGATATTGCAGACTTGATGCAGGGAAAAGTAGCCGGTGTTATGATACGGGGCTCCGGCACGATGGCTGCTAGTCAAAAACCCTTACTCATCGTAGATGGAGTTCCTTTTGAAGGTGATATCAATAGTTTAAACCAGAATGATATTGAAACATTAAATGTGATAAAATCGGCTGATGCTACAGCTATTTATGGGGCCCGTGCAGCTAACGGGGTGGTGATCATCAAAACAAAAAAGGAAGCACCATCATAAACGAGGCCGGCGCGCCGGAGCCCGGAGCACAAAGAATGCGTACCCACTTTTCTGATGAAGGGTTCTGGCAGCCCAGGTTAGTAACAGATGTAAAAGGAGAAGCTTCTTTTACAGTTACTTTCCCTGATGATATTACCAGCTGGAAAATAAGAGTTATTGCTATCAACGGTAACCAACAAAGCGGCTACCTGGAGACGTCTATTAAATCTTTTAAAACACTGAGCGCCAATTTTACATCGCCCTTGTTTGCCATAGAGGGTGATAGCATTAACGTGATCGGCAAGCTGATGAATTATACACCAATACCGGAGCGCGTAAACCGGGTATTTAAATTTAATGGCAGGGAATTGCGTAATGACAGTATTAGCGTGACCAATGCACATATAGATACGGTTATGGTTACAGTGAATGGAACCGACAGCCTCAACTTTGAATATACCTTACAACAACCCAATGGGTATTTTGATGGGGAGCAAAGAAAAGTACCGGTTTATGCAACAGGAGTGAAAGAGACAGAGGGCCGTTTTTTCTACATGGAAAGGGATACAACAGTGCGGTATACATTTGATAAAACCAAAGGGCCGGGCACTGTGAGAGCAGAGGCATCCGTCTTCCCTGTACTGCTGGATGAAATGCGCCAGCTGCGCGACTATGAATACCTGTGTAACGAACAGCTGGCCTCCAAATTAAAATCTTTATTGCTTGAGAAGAAACTAAGAACCTATTTAAAAGAACCGTTTAAATATGAAAAGCATATCATGGATGTTATAAAGAGACTAAACGAAAATAAGACCATGCAAAACCTATGGGGATGGTGGCAGGGAACAGCCGAAGAACCCTGGATCAGCCTGCATGTAGTAGAGGCGCTGCTAATGGCCGAAGAGCAAGGGTACAAAATACAATTGAACAAAGATATTTTGTATAGATACCTGCTGGGTAAAGTAGCAGATGCAGGCGCCAGGGCCGATATGAATATGATCCGGTTATTGCAGGTGGTGGATCACAACCATAGCGTTAAAGATTGGATAAAGCTGAAAGAGTCCGACTCGCTCTATAAAAAACGGCAGAAGAGTTTATACGAATGGATGCAGCTGGCGCAACTTAAACAAATGGCGGGCATACCCGTAACAATGGATTCTTTAATAAAGTATAAAAAAGCCACTATGTTTGGCGGACTATACTGGGGTGAAGAGCGATACCATTTCTGGAACAACAGTATACAAAACACATTGATGGCGTATAAAATTTTAAGAGCCGATGGCGGTCACGAAAAAGAGCTATCCAGGATAAGACAGTACTTTTTAGAACAACGCAGAAACGGCCAGTGGCGTAATACCTATGAGTCTTCTTTGATCCTTGAAACCATCTTACCCGATTTATTAAAAGAAGGCGAAAAACCAAAACCGGCATCGGCACAAATAAACGGCGAGCGCATCAGCACATTCCCCTTTGAAAAACAATATGCAGCCGGAGAGAAAATAACGGTTAGTAAACAAGGCAATATGCCAGTATACTTTACGGCTTACCAGCAATTTCAAAACAGGCAACCGGAAAAAGTGTCGAAAGATTTCGAAATGCGATCTTACTTTATGCAAAACGGATTTGAAACAAAAGATTTAAAGGGAGGAAAAACAACGATCCTGCGTGTAGAAGTAACAGCCCGTGCCGATGCGGAGTATGTAATGATAGAAGTGCCAATACCGGCAGGCTGTAGTTATGAAAACAAACGACAAAGCTTCTGGGGTGTAGAAACCCACCGGGAATATTTTAAAAACAAAACATCCATCTTCTGTGCAAAGCTCGGCCAGGGTAAATATGTATTTGATATTGAATTAATGCCGCGCTATTCGGGCGTGTATAACCTTAACCCGGCTAAGGCAGAGATGATGTATTTCCCCGTGTTTTATGGAAGAGAGGGCATGAAGAAAGTGGCGATAAAATAATGACGGGATAAAATGCTTACAAGATCTTGTGAATAGAGACTTAAAAAGTAAGAAAATTTGGAAGGGCAAAATAAATGAGGCAATGACATAAAGAATCGTCTTTTCGAGCGGAGCACAGCGTAGAGAGAAATCTCCCGTCTTTCAGCAGATTCCCCGCCAGCGTCGTCCCGATAGCTATCTGGGATCGGAATGACGTGGTCCCGTTTGTGAAAAAGAGTTATTTGCAATTAAAAAAGCAGCTCTTACAAAAATAAAAAATCTTCACCTCTGTTCTAAGTTTTAATTCGATACATCATTGTTATTAATACCGCGGCGGCTCTTTTTAACATCATCTTTTAGCTTACCGAATTTGTAGTTAACACTCATACCAAACCTCCTGAAATAGTCGCGGTTGGTATTGACTTCTCTGAAGTTATAAGAGATAATTTCAGTACGGTTATTACGGTAGGTGTTGAAAGGATTGTTTACATAGGCGGATAGCGAAAGTTTTTTATTCAGGAGGGATTTGCTCACACTAAAATTAGTAGCCACATAACCATTAATGGTTCCCTGTATTTGAGCGGGCGCCAGGTTTTCGCTGTAAAGATTAAGGGAGGCGGTAGCTAACCAATCTTTTTAAAGGTATAAGTATTGGATACCGATGCGTTGTACAATGTTCTTTGTGTTTTGATATCGCGTACATCTACCGCGCTCTCAATCCAAAAATGAGAAACGCTGCCATTGACAACCGTTCTCAGCGATTTGGTAATAGCCAGGTTAAAGTTAGCATTCAGCATCAGCGCATCAATTTTGCCAGAGTTTTCATACGTAGTATAAGTGATCCTCGACACCGAATCATATCTTGATGTTTTAAGATCCAGGTTATCAGCAAATGCATAAGTAAGGCCAATGTTTACCGATTGCTTTTTGTTGATGCCATAGCCCAGATCAAAGCTATGCATGAGCGAAGGCTGTAAGTCCGGGTTACCCGATTCAATAAAGTTGGGATCAGAGCGATCAACAAAGGGGTTTAAACGGTTGATACCCGGGCGTTTTAAACGTTGATTATACCCGATGTTGAAATAGCTGCCGTTCTTGTTGTTTTTATTAATAACGATAGACGGAACCAGGTTAAAGTAATTGTTTTTGATGGTGGTTTGTGTAGAGCTGAAATCAATATCGGTATAGGTTTGTTCCAGCCTGGCGCCAAATTTAAAGCTCCAGGTTTTTAAAGCAAAGGAGTAGGTGTTATAAGCCGATAGTATGGACTGTTTATTTTCAAATTCGTTTTGCCGGTCTCCATCAGCTATAAACTGTTCCAGAACGGGATCGAATTCAAGTGTATTAAAATGGCTGTTGTTCTCCCTGAAGATGGCTTTAATGCCAGCCTCCATTTTTACTTTCTTAATATTTTGCACATAATCCACCTGGCCGGTTTGTTCAATAAAAGCGGTGTTGTTAATTTGATTAAAATCGGGCAGCGCATAATTGATCGTATCATAAAAAGTATTTTCCACGTTACTGCGGGTTTTATACTGCATATACCGATAAGATACGGTAAGCAATCTTGCTTTGTCTTTTTTAAATCCCAATTGGTAGTTCAGTCCGCCATCAAATCCATTCCCGTTACCCTTGCTGTCGGTCTGCTGCCTGAACTGCTGTGTTTCATCTTCCAATAGCAATTGCGAAAATCGTCCGTACTTGCTTTTATTCAGCGACCCGTTGAAATTGAGCTGCGCGGTTAGCAATTGAAGCGAGTCGATATCGTAGCTAAACTGGGTGCCGATATACCGGCCATGACCATTTCTTTGAGTGTTTTCTGTAACGTTCAGTGTAGAAGGCACTGCGCCGGTGGTGCTTCTGTAGGTGCTGCCATCAAACGACGGGTTATAGTAAAGATTACTGCCTCCAAATAGCTCAACTCCGAATTTTTTATGAGTAGCTGTAAAAGACAAACCCGCTCCGGGTCCGCCATTGGGATAAGCACCATTGAGATTGACATTTCCTTTATAGCCCTCTCCTACTCTTTTGGTAGTAACAATGTTAATCACACCACCCAAGCCTTCCGCATCATATTTAGCAGGAGGCGTCGTATACACTTCAATGCTCTGTATGCTTGATGCAGGCAGCGATCTTAAAAAACTTTTAGGATCATTATCTACCATACCGGATGGCTTTCCATTGATCAATATACGATAGCTGCTGCTGCCTTTCATGGTAAGGTTTTCCTGTCCATCAACGGCAAGGAACGGCACTTTACGCATAATCTCCAGCACGCTGCTGAACTTGCTTTCAGGGTCTGCTTCGGTACTGTACACCAGCTTATCAATCTCACGCGTAATTAATGGCCTTGAGGCCGTAACCGTTACGCCCTTTAGCTCACCGATGTTTTTGAAAGTGTAAGCGTCCCCAGGTCCATTGTTGCTGCCGGTTCTTTATCGATGCTGATGGCTTTGGTAAAAGGCGCATAGGCCGTACTGGTAATTTGAACAGCGGTTATAGCTTTTTTAGTAGTTAATTGAAAAATACCCGACTCGTTGGCAGCCCCGGTAGCAATAACAGAATCTTTTTCATTAACTTAATAGTAGCCCATGCCACGGGATGCTGTAAGGAATCAACTACTTTTCCTTTTATAATAACGGGGTTTGTATACTGTGCAAAAGCAGTAGAAAAACAAATAAGCAGTATCAGCAATAGGGCGCTGTGTATAGTAAGGTTTTTGCCATGCTGCAAACCTAGCCCGCAAACAGGGCCAGTGAAACACCCCGTCGGTAAATGGCAGGTTTTATTGTGTTAACCGACAGATCAGTCCGGTAGCGGTTTGTGAAAAGAGCTCAACAAATCTATTCAAACGTTGTAAAAATCAATTATGCGCACGATGGTGTATCTTGCCCAGATGAAAATTGCTTTGCCCCCTGTAAGCTATACAAAAGCTATCGTACGTTTATCTGGTATCCTTATTGGTATGTTGTTCACATTGGTGGTAACCGCTCAAAAAGCACGACCCGCCTACCTGGATCCTGCAAAATTTGATAAGGAAGTCAATGGTAAAAAAACAGGCATTGCTTTCTTAAGTAATAAAAAGGGCATGCAGGTAGCTATTACTAATTACGGAGCAAGATTGGTGAGCGCGGTGATACCCGATAAAAATGGCAAGCCGGTAGATATTGTAGTAGGCTTTAATTCTATTGATGAATATATTAAGGCAACCGGCCGTAATTATGGTGCCACGGTAGGACGATATGCCAATCGTATGGCAAAGGGACAATTTACGTTGGATGGAACAACCTATCAATTACCTCTCAATAATAATGGCAATAACCTGCACGGCGGACCCCTGGGCTTTAACGAGCAGGTTTGGGACTGGGTAAAAGTTGCTGATCAATCGGTAACGCTTGCCTATTTGTCTAAAGATGGTGAGAACGGTTTTCCCGGCAATTTAAAAGTAACCATCACTTTTTCTTTAAGTGAGCAAAACGAATTAAAGATTGCCTATGCCGCCACAACCGATAAAAAGACCGTGCTCAATATCACCAACCATAGTTATTTTAACCTCGAAGGCGGCGGTAGCGTAACCGGCTACCAGGTATATGTAAACGCCGATCAATACATACCTGTAAATGAGGCCATGTTGCCCACCGGCGAAATAGCCCCTGTTGCTAACACGCCGTTTGATTTAAGAAAGCCTGCACTTGTCAGCGCAGTGGTCGACCAACCCAACCAGCAATTGCAATATGGGGGCGGTTTCGATCACAATTTTGTGTTGAACAAAAGAAAGGGTTCAAAGACGCCTGAATTAGCCGCTACCGCATTTAGCCCTAAGTCGGGCATCACCATGAAAGTGTTTACCACCGAACCGGGCATCCAGTTTTTTACAGCGAATACCTTAAAAGGCATGGATAAAGATCGAAATGGCAACGCGATCAACGCCCGAGAGGCCTTCTGTTTTGAAACCCAGCATTTCCCCGATTCGCCCAATCATCCCAATTTTCCTTCAACAGTATTAAAGCCGGGGAAAAGTTTCAGTCGGTAACGGTTTACCAGCTGGTAACGAAATAGAATGTGATGTTTAATGGGATAAAGAAATGAGACAATGCTATCCATAAATTATACACAAATATTTCTATAGAAAGTAAAGCGCCTACATATATAGCATGGTAAATGAAATATGGAGGTTTTAAAACCCTTCTCAACTTAAGGCTGGTACCGGCTGTTAACAATATTCGAAGAAGTTCAATGCCGCCAGGAATTTTGATATTTTTGCGCGATGAAAACCGAGATCCGGCAAAATTCTATAGAACCCCTTATCCAGTACTTCGAGGGGCTAATGCCCTTGAATGGTGAGGAGAAGAAACTGGTAATGGAACTTTTCAAACCACGGCTGTATCGAAGGCGACAATACATCTTACAGGAAGGAGACGTATGCAACCACATGAATTTTGTAGTGCGCGGTTGCTTAAGAATGTATAAAATTGATGAAAAAGGGAATACGCACATTATTCAATTCGCATCAGAAAGTTGGTGGACGACCGACATTGGAAGCTTTCATGGAAGGATGCCCTCCAAACTTAATATAGACGCGCTTGAGGACACAATGTTGCTCCAAATTAGTCATGAGCATTTAATAGCGCTTTACACCAAAGCGCCAAAATTTGACCGTATTTTTAGAGTGCTGATCGAGAATAGTTATGTGGGCTTACAAAAGCGAATGCTGCAAAGTATCAGCTCTACAGCAGATGAGCGCTATGACTTATTTTTAAACACCTATGCACATTTGCTCAATCGGCTACCGCAAACCCAAATAGCTTCTTTCCTCGGCATTACGCCCGAATTTCTGAGTCGTATTCGTAATAAACGCCTAAAGTCTTAAACTACATCAATACTATTTCTTGACACAGTTCATTGGAAGGGGCTCTTGTACGGGTGCATCTTTGCACTATACAATTCAATCACAATTTAAAAGAAATAGTAATGACAACGAATCAAAAAGTAGCCATCATTGGCTTAGGAAACATTGGCAAAGTAGTAGCCAAAAATCTGGTAAACGGTAACCGGCCCGTAATTATTGCCAGCAGAAAGTTAGAGGATGCACAAGCGTTGGCTGCTGAATTAGGTAGCCTGGCAACCGCTACAGATACTGCAGCGGCGATCCAACAAGCAGATGTGATCATCTTATCTGTTTGGTTCAATACCATTCAGGAGTTTTTCAAAACCTATGCTACAGCGCTTCAGGGCAAAATCATTATCGATCCATCTAATCCCATTGCACCTGATGAAAACGGTGGGTTTAAAAAAATCATAGGGGAAAATCAATCAGCAGGGCAATTGAATGCGGCCATCCTTCCACAAGGTGCAAAACTAGCAAAGGCCTTCGGCACATTGGGAGCCGCTTCTCTGGCAAAGGCATCTGCTCAAACATCAGAAAAAGCAGTACTGTTTTATGCAACAGACGACCATGCTATTGACGGTATCGTAGAGCAATTAATTGCAGAAAGTGGCTTTGATGCCGTAAAAGTGGGTGGTATAGACCAATCCATAAGAATTGAAGTATTCGGAGACCTGCATGAATTTGGTGCCATTGGCAAAGTAGTAACAGCAGCTGAAGCAAAAGCAAAATTGTAATTCATAAAAAAGAATAGACGATAGAAATTTTTCAGTTAATCAGGGAAAGACGTGGTGAAAATACCTCATCACGATTTTCCTTTTTTATGAGCCCATCCTGCAACAGGGTGCATATTTAAGCAGTTGGTTTATAGCGCCTTAGTTTGCTGTTTACAATAATTTACAATGTTTACATTTTAATTTACAATCTTAATTCTTCAAGCTGAAAGGATCAAAGTAGTTTCGCCTTGTTCCACCTTGCAAGGAATTAGATCTCTGTTAATTAAAAAAACAAAAAATATGAAAAGAGTTATTTATGCGCTGATTGTACCGCTGGTGGTGGTAAGCGGACTGGTATTTGCGAATCGCGAAACCCCAAAGGAAAACGCTCAAAAACCGACACCCAAGCCACTCTCTGCTGCTGAAATAAAAGCAGAAGAAGTGAAAAAATGGGAGGCTACCCCTGGCGGTATAGCGTACACAAAATGGACCGCGTCTCCGCAAGGTAAAAAGTGCTGGCCAGTGCAGCTAAAGTAAGGAAGCATATTGTTGATTCTACCAGTATGGAGGCGGTTGTTACAAGTCTTTCTCTTCCGCCGGGCTCCCGGTTAGGTTTCGGAGTGATGGTGAGGATTGACGGTGACGATTATATTCTTAATTTTTCGCCGGAAAAATCTCAATTGGAGCCATTGCATAGCCTGAAGGTGAACGATAAAATAATCATCAGAGGCCATGCTGTATCGCACGCGCCTAAGTACTCCTATGCAATAGTAACGGGCGCCTATGTAGAACGAGGGGGTAAAATGATTTATAAACGCATTCCTCCAAAAGGTGGCTGTTAGATAGGGCTATTGTTTTTTTGTTCTCACCTTTAGAATATAGGGCGTCGGTCTTGCCTGCCCGTCTGGTCGGCCAGGCGACGCTCTCCGAAGGAGTCCTTTGACCGTTTGGCGGTGGTGCAGGCGGCAGCGTTATTTTACTTACCAGTACTTTTTTGATCTTCAGCCTTTAATATTTGCTCTTACGGTTTTCCGTAAATCTCTGTTGTTGGGCCACTATATTTTTGTTTGAAAATAATAACAATGAAGACCTACAAAGTAGTGCCCTACGTGGCCAACATTACGACAAAAGAAACAACCGGAACCGTAGCTCAAAAATTAGAAATACTTATCAACGATTTTGCCGCACAGGGCTGGGCATTTGAATCAGTAGAAAAGTTTGAAACAGTTGTAGACGATCCGGGTTGTTTTGGTATTAATGCTAAAACCAGCACCACTTTCTTTCAGTTGGTTATATTTTCTCAACCCGCTTAAATGCGCTATTCTTTACTTTTTGCAATACAATTGTATTGGCTGCTAGTGCCTAAAAAAAGCAGGAAACGTTGCGTCTTTAAAGAAACCTGCAGCAAATATGTATATAGAATAGCCCGGCAACAGGGACTACGCGCGGGTATAGCAGCGCTAAACGATCGCCGAAAAAAGTGTAGACCCGGATATTATTTTATTAATGACAATATGGTGCGTATGGCAGATTGTTGTATCGTACCCGCCGAAATGTTGAACAAAAGCGCTTAAGTAAACGGAGGAAATGCTTTAATCTGTTCTTAAATGATTAGCCATCTCCCCACGCCGAGCCGCTTTTCCATTTCAGCCACCAACTCCCGGTTGTTTTGAAAAACGATATTAGAGCGAATCAATTGTTGTAATTTATTTCCAGCCTCTCTCCTATTTAGCATACCGGCGGCAACCAACCTGTCAAAAATCCAAAGCATACCGTGATAGTCTATAGAACGCCTCTTCGCAGTATTGCGTACCACCTTATCGCTACTCAACAAAATAGCATTATGCTTTTCAGCAAAGTAGAGCACCGAGCAATCACTCTCCGAAAGAGACCTTGGATAATTATTAAGACGGATAATTTTTTGATCTACCTCGCCAGCAATATGAATGGTGAGCTTCTTTACAGAATGATAAACCTGCAACTGTTGCCGCTGTTCTGTAATCAGCTCGTTCATTACATTGATAGTGGTATGTACCTCCAACTCCATTTCAAAAAAATGGGTCAGCAATTGCAGTTCGTAAAGATCGATAAATATGCAGGCATCTGTTATAGCCACTTTTTCCATAAGGGCAGCATATTGGTGTATGTAAAGTTAACGCTAAAATGCCATCAGAAAATCTCTTTTAAAATCAGCCAGTTTTTGATTTTTGAGCGCCGCGGCCTTGCTCATTGATATCTGCTCTTCGGCCAGGGCACGTAATAATAATTGATCAAAACGGTTCGATTTTTCTTCCCCGTTGTAATCTACCGGCTCATCTACTTTCCAGCCGTTATTATTCATGATGAAGAAAAACTGTTTAGCATAATGGTCATTAATAATGCCGCAGACTTTAGCGCGCATTACAACTGCCTGCATCGAAATACCATACTGGGTTTTAATATGCCCCAGCTCCTGCATATACAGCCGGGTGCGATGTTGCCCCAATTCTCTTATAATAGCTTTTTCAGGCAATAGCATGGCCCCGGCAAACTGGTGGCAAAGGGTTTCAACCTGTTTATTGGTGAGTGATGGGCCAAATTGTAGCAACAAGTGCCCCAGCTCATGTAGCAGGGTGAAGCGAATACGATCGGGCTTTACTATTTTACGACTGTTATAAGCTATTACCGGAATAGTTTTGTTAACGGTGGTCTGTAATCCATCAAATCCCATATCAGCATCCAGCGGCACCACTTTTATATGTTTATCTTCCAGTAGCTCTACTATATTAGAAATAGGATCATCGCCCAGGTTCCATTTTTTGCGTAGCTGCAGGGCAGCTTCATTTACATCTGCATATGCCTCTACCTCTTTAAAATCCTGTAACGGATTTTTAAAGTTTACCGGCAATGCCAGTATTTCTTCCAGCTCCAGGTAGCGGCTCAGGTATTCACGGGTTTGTTCCACAATGCGGTCATCTTCCTTCGAAGCAACGCTCTTCAGTTTGCGGTACTCTATTGTACCAATTTCAACATGGGTAGCACGGGTAAAAAGTCGGGACGTACGTTCAGCGCGTCACTCAACCAGCCGGTAATCTCACTATCCGGCTCCACCTCTCCTTTTTCGTACCGATGTAAAGATTGCTTGGTTAATGAATGCCCTTGCTCCTTCAACACGTCTGCAAGATCCTGTAAAGAAAAACCATTGAGCAGGCGGGCAGATTTAAAGCGGGTAGCAAATAAGTTTTCACGTATTTTTTTCATTGACCAAAGTTACGAATTTATAAAATAAATGAAATTTGTAACTTTGTCCGTCCTTAAGAATTCCGCGCATATTTCTTTAGCTGAACGGTGCCGCAAGATTTTTTAGTTGGACACCTTTTGGCAAATTAATAATTCATGTTTTTAACTTTTCTTATCTCTGAGTAAAATTTTAAAATACAAAGTAATGGTCAGAATAGATAACATAACTAAATACGAATTAATGATCCGAAATGGATTGCAAGAGATATTTAACATAGCAAAGTTAAAAATGCAGCACAGTGGCGATCTTTTATTATGTCAGCAGAATGGAAATATAATGTTTAATAAAGCTGCGGTTGGTTTAGGAACTGATGGTGTTAATAACTTTCAAAAAGTCAACTCCATTATTTCTAAGGGAATCGAAGATATAACTGATGATGATAATTTAGATTCTATACGACTCGACGGTACGACAGAGTTTGAATTATCATTACACAAAGAGAAAGCCAATTATTTAAGCATATGGGAAAACAACTACTTTTTGAGAATCTTGACTCAAATGGTAAATGTTGCCAGTGGTTCAAGCTATGATTGGACACTTGACATGAGCAAGCTAACCCCGAATGGAAAAAATAAACATATTCGGGAACAGATTATTAATAGACTTGGCTTCGCTCCAAACTTTCGGCAAAGTATCAACGAAGCATACAATAGAAATGTAAGAAATGCGATTGCACATTCGCAATATCGATGTGTTCAAGGCGGAATTATATATGATAATCATGGAAGTGACAAGTATGCAAATTTGGAGGGCTTATGCTTTGAAGATTGGGAGAAAATGTACGTTATGTCTTATTTCTTATTTGCAGGTATATTTCAATCCTTGAAGCAAATAAAAGATGAAATTTATATCCCACTAATTATGAAAACAATAGGGGGCGGTGTCCCTGTAAGAGTATATGATCCATCAACGGGATGGTTTGAAACTTATTTATACCCAAATAAAGGAGGAGATGTATGGAGATTTACGAAAACAAGAAAATAAATATAAAACTTGGTATACCAGTCCTAAAATGTAAATGAATATATGCTAACAGGAGTAGTGGGCTTAATTGCTCTTTTTTATTTTCAAACCGAAACTTTCACAAAAACCCGCTTTACAATACCATTTTGATCAATAGCCTTAATTGTTAAGCGTAGCCTGTTGGTACCGGCATCGTGAAACACTTTGCTATGGTACTTTTTTATGTATCCAATTTCCTTGCCGTTCTGCAACAATTTTACTGCAAGTTTGTCTTTAGGATTGTCCGGCTCTAATTCATATTGCAATTCTTCCCCTATTTGAAAAGTCCCTTTGGGCAACTGTAATTTTGAAAGTCCTGCAATTTCAGTCAAAAAGTGTAAATCAGGCACAAATTTATAATCCGCTAAAAACTCAAAGTTGTCGGTAGCAACGAGGCCTTGAGTTTTACCTAATAAATAAAATTTATCATGCGCTTTGTCGGAGTCAACCTCCCAAAATTTGTAAAAACTGCTAATATCGGGTCTATCGCTCTTTGTCAAACGTTGTCCAAATATTTCAATAACATTTCCGTTATACTCTTTAGTAAGATCCTGAAATTCAGTATAAGGAGAAAAGCCCTCTTTTTCCTGTAATTCAATAGCGGAAGAAAAATATTTAAAAATATATCTCCCATCGGATGCTTTCGTTAAGTCTCCAACTGCTGCACGCCTATCACCGCGCCTTTTCGCCATACCACATATATTTTATCAAATTCTGTCACGGAAATAATTGGATAATTGTCTCAAAGCGCGAAGTTAACAATTTTAAAATTAGGTTTCTCCTGTTGTCTGGAATACGATATTCAGCCCATTTTTCAGGAACAATAGCATCTATTCCATCTAAAATGTTCTGTACCAGCTCTGAATTCCAATTCTTCAGAAACTTTGAAGCCTTTGTAACTTCTTCCACATACGATGAGTTTAACAATTCCTTAATCAAATCATAATGAGAACATTTTTTGTTATTCCAATGCAGCTCGGACTTTCCATTTTCAAGATATTTTTTAATTCGGCATCGTTCTTAAGCAATATATCAATCCTATTATTATTTAATTCCCGTGCAAGGGAACTACCGCTATCGTAGATTGGGGCTGTTTTCGAAACTTCTGTATGTATCAATTTATAAACCTTACCCTTTTTAGATAGTTCATTCTTTTTTCTATCAAACATCCAATGATAGAGTGGTTTTAGTAACAAGGGAAGCTTTTTAAAACCCTTAACCTTTACATTATCTTCCACTTGTTTTAATGCCTCTGATAAGAAGGTGGTTTTACCAATAAATGCCCAATTTTCCTGATGTCTGTCAGTATTGCTTATAACTGCATCAAAAATCAACGTCTGAAAAAGAACGGCAAATACTGGGAAAGGCTAAAATAATCCAGCGTTTCTGTTAATAACTGAAAAGTATATTCAGTTCTTGTTTTATAATTCTCAGGTAAAAAGTCAGAATTTATCGCCGTCATAAACCTGCCTATTTCTATCAATTGTTCCTCATCTGTAACTGTCATCTTCGGACTAATACATCCTATTTCTCCATCGAACACAGCCACATCGTAGCGAAGCATATCCAAGCCTAAATATTTACCCAACTGATATGCAATAACTTCATTCCAGAATTCATACTTATAGTGCTTTTCTGGCTTACCATCTTTCGAAGGTTTTTTTCCGAACATTTAAAATAGAACTCCTTGCCAAAGGAGTTTTGCAAAATCTTTTTAGCCCTGGTACCGCCACTGCTATACCATGATAGCTCCTGCCAATCAGAAGCATCTATAAATTCTATATCAATTCGGTGACCATCCATTCAGCGTAAAAAGTAAATTTGAGAAGGTTAACAATAAGACCCTATTATAAGTAGGAATCGAATTTAATGAAATTCACTTTACATTATAATGCAACAATTAATTTATTTTTTAAGTAGCCATCAATCTATTTTAACCTTCTGCAGCAACACTTGTTATTTTTTACCCTTCCCCGTCCGCTTTCCCTTTTCGGCAATCACCGCTAATTCTTTAAGCATTTTCTTTTTCTCTCCTGTTTCAATTTCTTTGGTCGATATAAAAAAATCTTTCAGGTCCCGATCAAGCGTTAAGGCAATACGAAAGAAGGTAGAAAGCGGCGGTTGTATGGTGTTGGTGGCCCATTTGGATACAGTTGCCGGCTCATAATCTAACGCCTCAGCAAGCTCTTTGTTAGAAACTCTTTCTTCTTTTAAAATAACTGCCAGCCGGTTCATTATGATATGTTCCGGCTTGCCCTTTGGTTTAATTATTTTACTCATCAGGCTATTAAATTGTTCTTAAAGCACACAATATAGAGAAATGTAATTATTTTACTTTCAGTCAAAAGAAGCGTTATAAAATATATTATTGTTATTGTGTAACAATTTTGTTATATTGCATAACAATTAAATTCTATAATTCATGACCTGATAATTATACGATAAAATATAAAAGCGCATTTGCTTTATTCCCGATTCTGAAATTACGACATATCATTGATCTCGGGAGAATAAGGTAAATCGCTCGCGTTTTCCTTATTTTTAAGGTTCAGGCGTGGGCGTTCTTATTTGAGATCAGGGTGTCGTAACCCTCAGAATCGGTAAGGACTAACCCACGTCTTTTTTATGCACTACCGGTTGGTCCGTTCGCCTGTTCATCACCCTAAAACGCTACACTATGGCAACCACACACCACCGCAAACAAAAACAACAAAAGCCCGAGCTGAAATGGCAAACCGGCGCTTATGCCCGCCAGGCGCAGTTCTCTTTTATTTTGCCGTATCCTTTCTTGCTGCTCTGCAAGCTAATGGAGGTAACCCCAAAAGGCTGCTCACCGATTTTATGGATAACCTGGCCCATAGCAGCTGGAACAGCGAGGGCCGCGATGCAGCCAAAGCACAGCTGGTAGAATATTTTATAGCTCATGGCTACGGGCAGCAGCATTATACCGCCGCCGATATCCGCAGCCTGTTTAAAGAAATGGATGCCATAGGCCAGCTGTATCCCGATAAAGGAACCACTAAAATGATAAAGCGCTACACCCAATGGCGGGACAAGCACTACCATTACTCATTTAAAAAATGGTATCGGCAACTCAGACGCAGCCATCCAAAAAAGGAGGAACTATGAAGCCGGTTAACCTCAACCCCGAAGCATTGGAGCAGCTGCAGCAGGTTGCCGCCATTATTGTAAAACAGGCGAGCCTGGATAAGATATGGCTGCTGGGCAGCACAGTGCAACACCAGCACTATGAAAGCATCTTTCACGATCCGGCAGCATCCCAACAGTGGTTATCCGGCTGTACGTTGTTGATCCTATTGCCCGAGCTTGCGCATAAAGAGCCGCACCAGTGGCAGGACCAGATAGAACAGCATTGCAGCCCGTTATTGCACGTAACCACGCTGGTACAGGCCTCCGCAACTTTTATCGAATGGCTGCGGGCGGGTCACCCTTTGCGGTGCGCGTATGGCAACAGGGATCTGTGCTATATGATGCGGGAGCTATTCACTACGAAGCTATACCTGAGGTGACAGAGTCCATTACCAACCCAACGATCATTAAAGAAGGTTTATTAAAAGCCCGCGAGTTTTTAGCAGGTGCGGAGCTGTACCGCTTGCGGCAACAATATAAAATGGCGGCATTTATGCTGCACCAATGCGCCGAGCAGGCCTTGCAGGCCCTGCTAAAAGCGGGAACGGGTTACCATTCTCAAACGCACAATATCGAGCGATTATTACAGTTATGTTGTCTCGTATCGCCCCAACTAGCCAGCTTATTTCCGCTTCACACGGAAGCAGGCAAACGCTTGTTGCACCTGTTGCAGAAAGCCTATATCAGCGCCCGTTATGCATCAGACTACAGGGTAAACGATGGGGAGCTGCGAAGCTTAACGGGCAAAGTGGAAGGGCTGTTGGATGTAGTGGTAGAGACTGAATGGGCATTAGCGGACAAGGAAAGCGAAGGAGTGTTGGTGTAAATCAATGCCCTTCTTTATCGTCATCCCGACACCTGCGAAGCTGGGGAGGGATCTGCTGAAAGAAAGGAGATTTTTTTCCGCTACGCTCGAAATGACGAACTGAAGGAGGTTAAAAAGACAAATATTTTGCAGGCACATGATCCGTTAGCCATACACCATTATCAGATAAATAAAAAACAAAACCATCACGATGCATTTGCGCTGTTAATACCGAAAACACAAACGGCTTTCCATGTCTTTGCCCTACCTGTACTGCAGTGGATTGCTTGGCACTCAGGTGTACATGCTGGCGTTGCTGTTTGATTAAACCTTGTTCTTTTATGGATGAAACAAATCGCTCTGCGGTGCCGTGATAAAGAAGATCCGGCGGTACCTGCACCGATAAAGCCAGGTCTACGTCAATGGAATGTCCCTGGTTGGCACGGATCTGATCCTTTTGGTCATTAAAGCTAAATCGCTTTTTGGTATTGGTGGCTACAATGTGTTCTAGTAGCTCCCGGTTTAAGGTGATCCCCTTTTGATTGCACTTGTCAATTAGTGGGGTTACATCTGCCCAGCCGTTTTCATCCAGCACGAGGTCAATGGTTTCCGGCTGGTGACGCAAAACCAAACTTAAAAATTTGCTGATCCTAACTGCTTCTTTTTCTGTGATCATACCAACGAATTTGTTTAATCTTTTAACCAACGATGATATGCCGCTCCTACAGAGCTCACCCGCCCGCACATTTATTCTTCTATTTCTACCTATATTATCGTCCCGTACGGGACTTAATACTGGTAAAAAACACCCTCCAAAGCAGTTAGCCCTGTAGGGGTGGCATATTAAAAATAATTAAACAAGAATAAATTCTAACCTATAACTTGGGCAGCTTATATCCATTATGGTAAGGCGCCATCATATATTGTTTGTTGAGTTGGCTATTGGTGAACTTGCCTCCTGCTTTATCCCAGGTTACTTTTTCCTGGCTGCGGAAAGCTATATTACCCATCTGGCAAACAGTGGCAATATGTGCGCCGGTTTGTATAGAGCAATTAAGGTCGGCCAGTTTACGCGAACGAATAACCGACACAAAATTTTCCATGTGCTTATCCAGCCCGTTATCGGTGGGTGTTTTACGCGGTACGGAAACTTTCTTTTCACTGCGCTTTTCTTCTATTACCTGCCAGCCGCCACGGTCCAGCTCCAGCGTGCCGTTGTTACCAATAAAAGCAATGCTATGATCTTTACCGTAGTTGCCATTGTCAATACCCATGGCATGGTCCCAAACAATATTAAAGCCATCAAACTCATACAGGGCGGTCAATGTATCGGGGGTTTCCTGGTACAGGTCGGGGTAAGCAAACCTGCCGCCTAAAGCAGAAACGGTTTTAGGCACCGGCGCGTTCATTCCAAAAATAGCATAGTCCATCAGGTGCACGCCCCAGTCGGTCATTAAGCCACCGGCATAGTCCCAGAACCAGCGGAAATTAAAATGGAAACGGCTGCTGTTAAAAGGCCTTGTTTTAGCTGGTCCCAGCCACATTTTATAATCCACGCCGGGAGGTGGTGCGCTGTCGGCCACAACCGGCGCGGGTTTCATCCAACCCTGGTAGCAATTTACCTTAACGGTTCTTATATTACCCAACTGCCCGCTATGCACCAAAGCAATAGCATCCCTGAAATGCTGCTGGCTGCGCTGCCATTGCCCCGCCTGCACTACTTTATTATATTTTTCCTGGGCCGCAACCATCGCGCGACATTCCTCGATCGAATTACCTACGGGCTTTTCTACATAAACATCTTTGCCGGCTCTCACAGCGTCTATCATTATTAATGCATGCCAGTGATCGGTGTACCAATAATCACCGCATCTATATCTTTATTATCCAGCAAGCCGCGGTAATCTTTATAGGTTTTTATTTTACCGGTGTCAATATTTTTGCCTTTCAATTCTTTCAGGCGATCGTCTAACACGGACTGGTCCACATCGCAAAGCGCTACCAGGTTAACACCGGCAATTTTCATTATGGACATCGTATTAGACCAGCCCATTCCTTTGATACCGATCACACCAATATTGATTTGATCAGCAGCGCTGGTAATAATGCTGGAAAAATTTTGAGTGTTGAATGACTGTAGCGCAAATCCGCCTAGCGCAAGCATAGAGCTATTGGTAAGAAACTTTCTCCTGGATGACATGAGCAATCTGTTTTATTCAATTATTTAAGAGAAGGAAAGTTAGCAAGAAAAAATGTAAAAACAACAATTATTAATAATGCGGAAAAAATATTACAGAAGATGTAAAATTTTTGTCAACAAAAGTGAAATAGGTGTATCCGTTACCAAAAGATTGTATTTTCACCCCCAACGTATCTGAAAAGCAAAGACCTGTGAATATGAAGAATCTTGCAGGACTACATATCTAAAAATAGATAAAATAATGAGCTTACCATTTATTGAGATCATAGAAGAAATTACGCCGGATCCAAATTTGCTGATGTGGAAATTTGCCGATGCCGATAAGGAAATTAAAAAGGGCGCACAGCTTACCGTTAGGGAAAGCCAGGCGGCTATGTTTCTGAACGAAGGCCAACTGGCGGATGTTTTTACGGCCGGGCGTCATAAACTAAGCACCCAAAATATCCCGGTACTGTCAAGACTAAAAGGATGGAAATTCGGGTTCGAAAGTCCTTTTAAGGCAGATATCTATTTTTTAATACCCGCCATTTTGTGAATAATAAATGGGGAACGCCTGCTCCTATTTTAATGAGCGATCCAAAGTTTGGACAGGTGCGGGTGAGAGCGTTTGGGAGCTTTGATATACGGATAAATGATGTGGCTACCTTCTTTCGTAAATACGCGGGCTCGTTTAAGCAGTTTACTATTTTTGAACTGCAGCATGAGCTAAGGGATTATATCGCGCCTAAGTTTGGCGAAGTATTGTCCAATGAAAATATTACGATCACCGATGTAGCCGGTAATATATCGGAACTAAGTAAAAAGATTGAGCCGCTGTTAAGGCCTTATTTCGAACAATTCGGTTTGGAGCTGACACAGTTTATGGTGACTTCTGTTACCCTGCCTGATGAAGTAACGGCTTTTTATGATAAGGTTACCAATATGAACATGGTAACGGATATGGATAAATTTACGCGTTTCAATACTGCTAATGCTATTGGCCAACCGGGTACCGCTTTGAACGATGCTACACAAACGGCATTGGCTATGGGCGCTATGATGAACCAGGTGCAGCAAGCAACCAATCATCAACCCAACCCGGCACCACCGGCAGATGATCTTACTGCCAAACTGCAAAAGCTAAAAACATTGTTTGATAATGGGCTGATTGACGAACAGGAATACAAGAGCAAAAAAGCCGAACTAATAAGCCAGTTATAATGGAAGAAAAAAAGGACTTTCTTTTTTAGAAAAGCTAAAGGCAAAAGCGCAGGCTCAGGAGAAATATGGTGGTGAACTAAAGGCGCAGGACGCCAATATGGGTGCGAATACCTGTCCTAACTGTGGCGCTGGCAGGGCTAAAGAAGATGGGGTAACCCATTGCGCTTATTGCGGTCATGCCTTTATGCAGGTAAAGCTTACCGACGGGCTTAACATTAGAAAAGAGGATAATTCGAGAGAGAACCAGTAAAATATTTTTGAAAAATAGGGACATGTTACATCTTTTCGGCAAGAAAAATACAGGAGACGGATACCCGAAGAATGGATGCAGCAAACGGCTCAAATGAAAGAGCGCTGGTTTTCGTTTCTTCAAAAGCTGGAAGACCGGATGGAAGAGTTATGCTCTGCCAGTGTAATAGAGCTAAAGGCGATGAGAGATCAATCGGGGGATTTGTTTGATCGGGACATCTACCAGGTGCAGAGCGGCATTGCAGGCCAGCTATCGCAAATGGATCAAAAAGTGAGGGAAGTGTATGAGCAACAGGTATACCCGTTTTATAAACAGCTATTAAATCAACTGGATGATGCCAGGCTGCCCGGCGCTATGGCGTATAATTTCAGGGAACTGTGTAGTGAAAGACAGGACCAGTTTGAGGCAGTACGTGATCAATGGCGAAAACAGTTAGATGAAGCCGTTAAACCAGACAATGAAGCAACTTACAGGCGTATATTGGAAGAACATGAGCAGGTAAAGGATAAATTTAAATGCCAGCAATGCGGTGCAGCAATCAGTGTAGATAAAATATACTTTACGCCTGTGTATTTGCAATGCCCTGCCTGCAGCACGCAAAATACTTTTCGACCCAGTTCGCTGGCGCAAAGTCTGCCACATTTGGCCAGAACTTTGGCTGAGGAGCGAACGGCACACCTGTTGGAGGAGTATAATATCAACCCCAGCCCTGAACGCTATCGCCATTACCTGCGTGCTATGTTTGATGAATGGAACAGCATTGTTCCGGACATGACCCACTCCAATGAAAAATTTTATCAGAGGCTATTGGCCGACTTTAATAATACCATCGCATAAATTTTTAACGAATAAAACAAGATCCTATGTTTAAAAAGTTTTTTAACAATTTAATGGGCAACGAAGAAGAAAATAAAAAGAAGGAATCGGTACCTTATAATGCAGGCGCACCGGTAAACCAAAACTTAAATGAAGAAATTGAAGAAGATGAGGACGACGAAGATATAGCGCAATACCAGTTTGATCCGGTGACGCACCACGGAACGCATTACGATCCACAGGATTTTGAAGCAGCGGCCAATAACCTGTACGAGCACTATCTTGACGGGGAAGATGAGCCTTTAAGCCAGCAGGATAAGAATAACTTAAAAAGAGAAGCGTATAGAAAAGTTTATATGGATTGGAACGGTCATGACTTTGACCAGCTGGCCAAATTTGAAATGGCTAACTCTCTTGAGTTAACAGGATTTGTTACATCAGGCTTCGACCAGGTGAAAGAAGAAGGTAATGCTTTATATGAGCCTATCCATGGCATTTCCTTGTATGACTATGCAGCTATTGCCCACGGCATGACACAAGGAATAGCTGAAGCAGAATTGTTGAAAGCTTTTGGTATTGATAGCACTGTTTGGGGCGAAGTAAATGTGCTGTGGCCCGAGCGTATGAAAGAAGATCCTACTTATGGCATTATGGCTAAGTATGGGGAATATTTTGCTGCTGCAGGCCAGCACCCTAAACTTGCCGGTCTTACACCGGGCATCGGTTCCGGCTCTACCAACAGTAATTTGGAAAAACTCAAAACAGACCGTTATTTCTACGAGGAGCTTTGCGGTGCGAGAACAGCCGCTTATGAATATGGATTAGATGGCGCGCAGTGGATTGTAGATAATTATGGCATTAACCTGGCCGATTTCCAGGCGGTAGCAATGGATTGGATGACACAACAAAACCAGGACTTCAATTCGGAATCAATCAGGCATTATATGGACTACCAGGAGGAAAAAAGAAAGGAGTATGCGCAGAAATTTGCAAAGGAACAAGGCGGCAATGTGGCAGACGACATTGAATTTTAGAAAAGAGCTATAAAAAGCAAATGCCCGGAAACTCCGGGCATTTGCTTTTATCTGATAATAACTACTTTTTATCTTCTTCTTTATACTTTTTCTCAGCTTGCTTCGCTTTTTCAAAGTCGAGTATTACACCATTAATGCAATAGCGTAATCCTGTAGGAGGAGGTCCGTCATCAAAAACATGTCCGAGGTGCGCCTCACAACGACCGCATTCCACTTCGGTACGTACCATGCCATGGCTCTTATCTTCCTTGTAAATAATACTTGTTTTGCTGATGGGTTCATAAAAGCTGGGCCAGCCACATCCACTTTCAAACTTCGTGTCGCTCTTAAAAAGCGGGTTTCCGCAGGCGGCGCAATAATAAGTACCTATTTCTTTAAAATTTTCGTACTTGCTGGTCCAGGGTCTTTCCGTTCCCTTCTGACGGGCAATATAGTAAACATCTTCAGGCAATACTTTTTGCCATTCTTCATTACTGATTTTCACTTTTGATGTGTCAGTACGTGAGTAAACAGAGTTATTGTCTTTATTCATTTTTGTTGTGTCTTTAGCGTTGGATGATTTTGTTTGAGACTGGCATTGATGAAATACGCAGCAAACGCTTAACAATATCAGTAAAAAATACTTCATATCTGGTAATTTAAACAAATAATACGTATAAAAAGTTGCCGGGGATTGCGTCATAACGCAATTTTCACATTTTCCAATAAAACTCAAGGTAACCGCATTAAATTAGTTTTGATACGTATATTTGTTGAGTTACATCAAAACAATTTACGTAAATGTTTAATTTAGTTTTATTTGGCCCTCCCGGTAGCGGCAAGGGTACACAGGCTACCAATCTTATTGAAAAATATAAACTGGTTCATCTTTCTACAGGAGATTTACTCAGAAGCGAAATAGCGAATAAAACACCATTGGGTGTTGAGGCAAAAAAATAATGGACGCAGGACAATTGGTGCCAGATGAAGTGGTAATCGGCATTATTGATAACTGTTTGGAAAAAAATGCGGGAGCCAATGGCTTTTTGTTTGATGGCTTTCCAAGAACCATTACACAGGCAAAGGCTTTGGATAAATTACTGGAGCTGAAAAAGAACCAGATCAATTTAGTGCTGGCCTTGCAGGTAAATGAAGAAGAGTTGGTAAGAAGACTTCTGGAGCGTGGCAAAACTTCCGGCCGTTCTGATGATACCAGCGAAGAAGTGATCCGGAAACGATTCCAGGTATATACCAACGAAACGGAGCCGGTAGCTCAACACTATAAAGAAGGGGACAAGTTTAAAGCCATTCCAGGTGAGGGTTCGGTAGACGAGATTTTTGCGAACCTTAGTACAGCTATAGACGAGTACAATAAAGAAGCATAACTTCTTGTTGATATATTTTTGAAAGAGCCGGGTAATTACCCGGCTCTTTCAATTTATACTATTTAGCCAGTACCGAATCGGCCTTGGCAATACTCGAAAGCACAATTTCCTTCATTTCGTTTACCGACGCCAACTGTATCTTCAGGTAATCAACCCTTGCCGGCTCATTATCCTTCAAAGAGTCGTACTTAAAACCTTCCATCCACTCATGCATCGCCACATCAGCATAGCTTAAGTTTTTCAAGGTGCTATCCAGCAATGCTATACGGCTGGTATTGCCGCTGGTTTTTTTCAATGAGTCAATTTGTGATTGAACATCTTTCTGCAGGCGCTGCAGCTTCATGATTTTAGGCATTGCCACATCATGGCCATCCAACACCTGTTGCAACAAGCTATCTGATAATGATTTCTGAGGCTCAGCATCAGTTGATCCACCACTATTACAGGCTGTGGCTAAAAGGGCAATAAGAGCCATACTATAAAAACGCATAATCAAAATTTTGACAAAAATAGACATATAATGTCTTGGGCATTTAAACTTTAACACAATTGTCACGCCTATCTGAACCACATGATCATGTAGTTTTTAGAAACAACGAGGTCTGCTACATTTGACGATCAGGAATCTTTTAAAACAAGTGTTTTTGCCGGCCTACCTAATTTAGGGTATAAGGCTAATCAGGGCTGCTAATAGAAGTATTTTTACCAGGTATTTAAAGCTAAATTATTATGTGTAAACATGCGATAATACAATCCAATACACTCACATTTTCTTTAGGCACAATAAAAATTAAACCGATGAAAAGAGTCATTATTACCAGTATTATTTTGCTGCTCAGCTTTGGTATAATCAATGCCCAGATCATTGATCCCAAAAGGGCGGCCAGGCGCGCCGCAGAAAACCGGGCGAACCAAAAAGTGGATCAGGGCATAGACAAAGGCCTGGACAAAGTAGAAGAAGGGATTGGAAATATTTTCAAAAAGAAAAAAAAGAATCAGGAAGTAGCTCTACTGGTAAGAAAACATCTTCATCATCGCAAACGGAGGATAACGGGGTGATTCAGAGGAGTCTTCATCAGGTAATTCTGGTAATGGCTCTGGTAGTTTTTCAAGCTACAGCAAATTTGATTTTGTACCCGGTAACAAAGTAATAGCGGTAGAAGATTTTAGCCAGGACGCTTTGGGTGATTTTCCGGCCCGCTGGAATACCAATGGCGCAGGAACTTTGTCGAAGATCAATAATCTACCCAACAAGTTCCTGATGACCAATACCGAAACGGTGTTTTACCCGGAATTTGTATCTAACCTGCCCGAAAATTTTACGCTGGAATTTGACCTGGCCAGCACCCCTAAATTTAGTTTTTACAGTGGCTTTTTTGTTATTGGCTTTACTGATGGGAATGTTGGCAAGAACTGGAGAACCTTTCAGAAATATGGCAATAAGCAACAAGAGAGTAAGTTAACGGTTGAGGTGGCCTTACATCCTACGGGTGCGGGCGGTCAAAGAGGAATGTCAGTATTGTACTCCGGCGGCAACGGCCAGGAAAATGTCAAGAATGAGATAGAACAAAAGTCCTTTGCTACAGCGCCCGGAAATACTAATGTGCGGGTAAGCATCTGGAGGCAAAAGGGCCGGTTGCGCGTATACGTAGATGAAGCCAAAATATGGGATATTCCCCGGGCTTTCACGGATGGCATCGGTATATCTTCTTTGTACTTCAGAAATGACGGTCCGAGCTCAGACGCAGATCAATATTTTATGAGTAATATCAGGGTTGCCGTGGGGGCACCCGATACACGCAGCAAGCTTATAACAGAAGGAAAATATGTTACTACCGGTATTTTGTTTGATGTGAACAGTGATAAGATAAAGCCAGCCAGCTATGGCGTATTAAAGGACATAGCAGGTGTTTTAACAGAGAATGAAGCCGTTAACGTGAAAATTATAGGCCATACTGATAGCGATGGCGACGATGCTGCGAATCTCAGTCTTTCTAAAAAACGGGCAGAGGCAGTTAAAAAGGCACTGTCTTCGCAGTTTGGGATCAGCGATAGCCGAATGACCACAGATGGAAAGGGTGAGTCTCAACCGGCAGCACCCAATACTACCGCCGAAGGCAAGGCCAATAACCGGCGAGTAGAGTTTATAAAGCAGTAAATATTTGTCTGAGCAATATAAAATGCCGGGTACAAAGCCTGGCATTTTTTGTTAAATGTTTTCTCCATAAAGTGATATAATCATTGGTGGTGTATATTTGGTAAAACAGATAAGCTATGAGGAAACAGGAGCTCCGTGCTGCCGAAACGCTGGATTTTTTGGAAAACAATGACACTAACCTGGGCTTCAGGCGCTTGCTGGACTGTGTGGCAGATACCCAGGATATGGAGTTGTACCAACAGGCGATTGCACTAACCGATTGGAAAGAACAGTACCCGCAAGAACAGGCAGCATTTATTGAAAAAGCAAAAGATCTCTTACAAAAAACAAGCGCCATCAGTTTGCAGGAGCAGGATATTGACAGGCCTGTGGTAGTTGCCGATGACATCCGCAAACAATACAGAGCAGGAGGTTTTTCCTTAGGCCCGATATCCGTAAGCATAAAGAAGGGACAGGTGTATGGGCTGGTGGGGGAAAATGGAAATGGGAAAACTACTTTACTAAGATTGCTGGCCAAAGAACTTCAGCCTGGTAGTGGCAGCCTGAAATTTGATTTCGGCACCGCAATTAAAGATGAGTTCGAATTAAGAACCAAACTGGTATATATACCGCAACGCACAAAAAAGTGGTACGGTAGCTTAAAAGATAATTTGAAGCTCGTTTTATCAAGTTACCATTATCCGCCGCAGGAAAATGAGCCTCGTGTATTACTAATGATTGCCCGGCTGGGCTTGTGGAATTACAAACATCTCAAGTGGCACCAGCTTTCATCGGGCTACAAAATGCGATTTGAACTGGCCCGAACCTTACTGAGAAAACCAGAGCTCCTATTGCTGGATGAGCCCCTGGCTAATTTAGATGTTCTGGCGCAGCAGATCATTCTCGAAGACCTGAAATCGATCGCCAACTCTGTTAATAATCCCATTGCGCTGATCTTAAGCTCTCAGCAGCTTTATGAGGTAGAAAAAATATCAGACAAAGTGATCTATCTTAAAAACGGGCAATATTCCGACAATGAAATACTGGCGGGGCAGCAGGCCAATCATCTTATTGCTGAAATAGAAACAACCGCCAGCCGGGAACAACTGAACCAGGCGTTTGAAGGCCTTGCTCCTCAAAAAATGACCTATAATGGAGGCGTATATATTGTTCATTTCGATGCTTCCATAAAGTTTGACGAAGTGCTTTCTGCCTTGGGCCGGCAGAAAACGGAAATAACTTATATCCGCAATATTTCGCATTCAACACGCCAGTACTTTGTAGCCTGATACTTTTAAAAAACCGAAATGAAAAATTGGATCAATAAAATAGACAAGCAACTGCTCGAACGTTTTCCTTTATTATGGATAACCAGGGCGCCATGGGTTTTGCTGGTTTCCCTTGCCATACACGGGATCTTTTTTGCTTTGGGATGGAATGTATTTAAGAACCCCTTGCTATTACAGGACTATAATGCCGATGATATTTATATCAAAAACGGCATATTGTTATTGAGCATTATTTGTTCGGTGCTTATTTTGGTGGTGTGGCTGATTGTATTGTTCAGGCATAATGCCTTCAAGAACTTCTACCCTACCAGCCGGTGGCAGCTTTTTTCATCCTTTGTAATATATGTCATTGTCTTCCTGCTTTCATCCACCTTTTACTCCTCCTATCAAATGGGATACAAGGGATATATCAGTGAAAAATATACAGATGCTGTTTATAATAAAAAGCTGGATCAGGCCAACCTGGCCGCGGCATTTTTATCCTTCAACCAGGAAGACTATACGATTGACAGGAGGAGATATCCCGCTCCTTTTGATACACTTTATTGCGAAGTAGGCGAAGCCTTTATTGATTTTTCTAAGCCCTACCTCAGCCGTTTTACCGATGAGTACCAGTTTTACACTTTGAGGAAAACAATTAAAAAAGTATCAAGAGACGAGGGTGTAGCAGACGAACTGCCGGGTCACCTTTATTCAGAAGCGTTTAATGATAGCACATGGGCGGTTTGGGATAAGGATAAAGTGGTAGATGTATCATCTCTAGCGACAGCCGAACCAAGTTATTTCAATTATTCGAGGGTGTTATTTACTGAAGGATACTATGATGAGGGACCGGCTATTTATGTAAAGGGCACACCCCGTTTTGATGAAAACCAGCAGAAATCACAAGCCCTTAGTCAACAGCTGTATCAGCTTCTGAAGCGCAATAGTGAGGAGGAAATCCATCAGCTGTTTTCTTCTTTTTTGGCAACGGCTAAAGAGTTCAGGATAGGAACTAATCTAACGGTTAAAAACTGGTTACCATTGATCAACCGCGACAGCTTTGTTGTTAAAAACTTTGTGTACAATGGAGATAATATGCCTGATAACCGTGAGTACAATGAAGAGGTGGCTACAGCAGTAGACGCTGTTGCTTCTGTATCAGCCTCTTCCGATTCTCCCGTCGAAGGAGTCAAAAGCCTGAAGCAGGAGTATTTTGAACAAGGAAGAACCCAACTTTATTTTGATGCCAATGCTCTTAAGAATGTATTTGGAAATATAGATTCTATCAAGAGCGACAGTTATTGGGCGGTTCTCTTTCAAATGCAGTGTTGGCTGGCATTCGGGTTGTCGCTGGTTCTTTTAGTTTTCAGGGCCACAGGTCTGTCATCCCTTTTATTTTCGGTAATAGCGGGCATTGTTATTGCAATTGCCCTAAGTCTGGTAGTCGTGGGCTTAAGCATTCAAAACGAGCTGGTTATTTCCTATCTCGCTTTTATTATAGGTACTATTATTTTGCTAACACCACTGATCCTACTTAGAAAAATACGGAAGAAGGTCCTCGCCGTGTTCATCAATATCACCATCGTGGGTTTCGTACCCTATATCCTGCTGATCGTAGGGATCATTTCCATGCACCAGAAAAACCATTACAGGGCAAAACTGGGCGCACTTTATTACAAACAAATGCCACCGGTGTTGATAGAACAGCTGGGGATGGATCTAAGTACCTATCTTTTAATTGCCGGATTCTTATTTATGTTTTTGTACACATCCGTTATAAAAAAGTGGAAAGCATTGCCGGAAGGATAACAGGAGTTAATCGTTATTTTAATAACTGGTAAGCTACCAGGCTCACTACGTATGCCAAAAAGGTCATGTAGGCCAACTGTATCATGGGCCATTTCCAGCTGCGTGTTTCACGCTTTACAATAGCAAGGGTGCTCATACATTGCATGGCAAAAACATAAAACAACATGAGTGAAACGCCTGTAGCCAGGGTAAACACTTTAGTGCCATCTGAAAATGTAGCTCTCTGCATCTTTTCCTGTAAAGCCAGGTTTTCCTCGCCATCATCTTCCACGCTGTAAAGAGTGGCCATAGTGCCTACAAACACCTCTCTTGCAGCAAACGAGGTGATCAATGCAATGCCGATCTTCCAGTCATAACCTAGCGGTCTTATGGCCGGTTCGATGGTTTTGCCCATAATACCCGCATAAGAGTTTTCCAGTTTGGCTGTTGCATATTGCTCTTCTATCAACGTAGAGTCCGCATTGGACTGAGCCAGTTGCTGTTCGTATTGTGCCTGTACCTGCTCCATGCGGCCAGAGGGACCAAAAGAGCTTAAAAACCAGAGTACCAGGCTGATGATCAGAATGATCTTACCTGCCTGCAGCACAAATATTTTTGCTTTTTCAACCATGGTCTGCAGGGCATTTTTCCAGCGCGGCGCGCGGTAAACAGGCAACTCTAATATGAAAAAGCTTTTTTCTTTTATCTTAATAAACCATTTCGCCACCCAGGATACTGCCATGGCAAAAACCACCCCTATTAAATAGAGTCCCATCATTACCAGGCCCTGTACGCTGATAAAACCTGCTACATAGGTTTTGGGTATTACAATAGCTGTTAAAATGATATAAACCGGCAAACGGGCAGAGCAACTCATCAATGGGGTAACCAATATCGTCAACAAGCGCTCTTTCCGGTTTTCAATATTCCGGGCGCTCATAATAGCGGGTACAGCACAGGCAAACCCGCTGATCATCGGCATTACACTTTTGCCATTCAGTCCTACAGTCCGCATCACCCGGTCGGTTAAAAAACTAATACGCGCCATATAGCCCGTATCTTCCAAAAGAGTAATCAACCCAAACAGGATCATGATCTGCGGAATGAAAATAATAATACCGCCCAACCCGGCAACCAGTCCGTTAACAAGCAGGTCGGTAAAATGGTTTTCCGGAAGTATATCGCTCAGCCAACCGCTAAAAGCAGCGGTTCCCCGTCTATCCAGTCCATAGGGTAAGAGGCCAGCAGGAAAACACATTGAAACAAAAGAAATAAAACCGTTAATAAAATAGCATAGCCAAAGTAGCGGTGCAGGAACACATTATCCAGCTTTTCGGTCAACCGTGATCTTTTTTGAGGATCAGGGAAAGTTACCGCCTGGCTAAGAATATGGTTAATACGGGTGTATCGTTGTAAAATTTCTTCTGCCTGCGTTCGGGCTGGATTAAACTGGTTATCGATCTCTGCCTGCTCAATCTTTTCCTGCACATCATTGGGTAACGCAAAAGTTTCATGATTGATCAGGTAGTGAACGGCTTCATAATCGCCTAAATGGGGAACGGCTTGTTGGGCCTGTTTAATAGCCCCGGGAGCCAGCGCCGCAATATCAATAAAATTACGGGCGGCCGGTTTGTACAATTTGCCCGACACCAGTTCAATTGCTTTCTTGAGTTCTGTAATGCCTTTGTTTTTCTGGGATTTACGGCCACCACTGGTACTCCCAGTTCCCGCTCCATTTCAGCAATATCGATCTGAATGCCTTTTTTCCGTGCAATATCCATCATGGTTAGGGCAACTACCACGGGACGTTTCAGGTCTATGATCTGAGTGCAAAAAGCAGGTTTCGCTTCAGGCTACTGGCGTCAGCTACGGCTACAATCACATCAGCTACCAAATGCACATCCTGGTTCAATAATACTTTGTAGGCAACTTCTTCATCAAGACGACGGGGATATAAGCTATAGGAGCCCGGTAAATCAATCACCTCTGCAGTGCCGTGACCCAGTGAAGTGGTTCCTGTTTTCTTATCTACAGTTACACCCGGAAAATTTCCTACTTTTTGATTTAATCCGGTAAGCGAATTAAATAAGGAGGTCTTCCCGCTATTAGGGTTTCCTGCTAATGCTATATGTAACATTGAATTTTTCAATATGTAAAACCGCAAATTTAACCGGCAATGCCCTAAATATGTTTACGAAATACGGAGATTTATAGCAACTTTAGATATTTGCCCTATTATCTTTTGTCTACCTTTACCCCCAAACTTACCCATTTGCGAACAGTAAAGGAAATATAAATGGCCGTTCTGAAATTAGAACTGGATACCCAGGAAATAATTGATAATTTTTTTGACGACACCAAATTACTAGGCATCGTAACAACAGTGAAGGACTATCGCTTTTGCTGGAACCTTAATAATTTGCTGGGACTAAGTTTTAGAATTAACCATGATATTGAAATTAACCTGAAACGTAAAAAGCGGTATTATTTTTTCAGTGTTTACGAATATCACGAGCCTAATAGTGCTCTTTGCCATTACCTGTATAATAATTTATATGATGGAGAGTATCTGTTACCGGAGTTTAAAAATCTCGATTTTTTGTGGCTCATGAAAAACGATACCGTCACGGAGGAATACCTGGATCAGATCAAAGCGATGTTGCGAAATATTCCGGGAGTACAGTTGGTTACGGAGCTCACCAATGAAAAAATAAAAAATAAAGAGTACCTTATCTTCTAAAAATCAATATTATGTGGCAGGAAGAACAGAACAAGTTGTACCGTAAATTCGAGTTTAAAAACTTTAGTGAGGCTTTTGCCTTTATGACACGGGTGGCGCTTGAAGCAAAAAATGAACCATCATCCTGAATGGAAAAATGTATACAACACAGTAGAAGTTTGGCTGAGCACGCACGATGCCGGTGATATTGTAACCGAAAAAGACCACAAACTGGCCCAAAAAATTGACGGTATCCTTCCATAACTTTGGTCAATCGCCTGTTTGGTTAGCTTTTATACCTGCTACGGCCTGTGGTAACTCCCAACACATTTATAAGGTCCGATACAGATTCTCTTCTATTATACACCGGGAACCTAACCGCAAAGATGTTATGACGCAAGGAAAATAGCGCAATACCTCTTAAAACCCATTGCGTCCGCGCCTGGACGGTTAAGCAAAAAAGTTCTAAGCATAGTGCTCTAATTTTCCACAATTTGTTGATACTTTCAAATACCCTATTTTTGCCGTCCTTTTATTTAATGTATTAATATATTATGTCGGTTATTCAAAAAATCCAGGACAAGTACGGCAAAGTTATGGCCGTAATTATTGCTTTGGCCCTAGTTATGTTTGTCGTAATGCTTGCTTTTGAGAACGGAGGTAGCCTTTTCAGGGATGACTCTGCAAGTGTTGGTAAAATAAATGGCGAATCAATAGACTTTGCAGCTTTCAATGCCCAGGTTGAGCAACAATCACAGATGATGCAGCAAAGAGGCATGGGCGCAAGTGGCGAAATGCTGAACCAACAAGCTAACGAAAGCGCCTGGAACACAGAGATCGCACGTGTTTTATTAAGCCAGGAGGCCGAAAAAGTAGGTATTGAAATTGGTAAGAAAGAGTTGAACGATCTGTTGTTTGGCGCTAACCCTCCACAGGAGTTAAAGCAGGCATTTACCGATCCTCAAACAGGAGTATATAATCCTGCAATGGCTCAGCAACAAATTAACCAGGTAAAAACAAAAGGAACTGCTGAGCAAAAAGCCCAGTTAAATGCGTTTATTGACCAGATGCTGTTTCAGCGCCTGGCGCAGAAATATGATGGACTGTTAACCAACAGCATCAATTTTCCTAAATGGATGATTGAAAAAGAAAATGCTCAAAGCAGTTTGATCTCAAAGGTTTCTTTTGTGAGAGAGCCATACACCAGCATTTCTGATTCTGCTGTAAAAGTTTCTGATGCCGATATTCAGAGCTATATCGACAAGCATAAAAAGACTTTAAACAATTGGACAGCCGCAGCATTTCTTATGTGGCGTTCAACGCCCAGCCTAACGGAGCGGATAGCTTACAGGCCCGGGAAAATATTCTGGCATTAAAATCAGCTTTTGATAGCGCCAGAAATATGAAAGATTACCTGATGACGCAAGGCGCTAACAACTACTATGATGGATATATCAGTGGTAACCGTATACAGGTTCCTATGAAGGATTCTATCCTCAGAGTGGGCGTGGGTAATATCTACGGACCTTACCTGGATGGCGGAAACTATACATTAGCTAAAATAGTGGCAGCAAGGCCAATGCCGGATACAGTAAAGATCAGGCATATATTGATCGGTACGGCTCAGGCAGATCCTCAAACGGGTCAGCAAATTCCTATCAGGGACACGGCTACCGCTAAAAAGCTGGCGGATAGTGTAGCTTTGGCTATTCGCAACGGTGCCAATTTCGATTCAATGGTTGTTAAATTTTCTACTGACCAGGGAAGTGTAAATAATGGTGGTGTGTACGATAATGTTCCATCAGGAGAAATGGTGCCTGCATTTAACGATTTTATTTTTGGAAATGCTGTAGGCGCTAAAGGAGTAGTTAAAACAGATTTTGGATACCATTATATTGAGATCCTTTCTCAGAAAGGTAGCGCAACAGGGTACAAAATTGCCTATATCAACAAGCCAATTGAAGCCAGTGAAGAAACAGACCGCGTAGCTAATGAAGCGGCAACAAAATTTGCAGCAGAAGCTACCAATCAAAAAACATTTGATGCAGCAGCAGCTAAATTGCAAAAAGAAAAAGGCATCTTTAAATCAGTAGCGCAGGATCTGCCTCCAACCGGATCTACGATCCAGGGACTGGGTGCATCACGTGCATTGGTAAAAGGAGTTTATAATGCAGATCTGGGAGACGTTATTTCTGAGCGTGTGGGTGATTTTTATGTAGTGGCTTTGGTAACTGAAATCAATAAAGAAGGAACCATGAGCCCTGCAAAAGCAAGAATGATGGTAGAGCCTTTATTGGTAAACCAAAAGAAGGCAGAGATCATCACCAACAAAATAGGAAAAGTAACCACACTGGAAGCTGCTGCAACTGCTTTGAAAAAGCCGGTTGAAGTGGCCGATAGCCTTCGTTTTGCCGGACAGCCTTCGGTTAATTTAGGTTTCGAGCCTAAAGTAATTGGTGCTTCATTTAATAAAGCGAATGTTAATAAAGTGATCAGCGAGCCAATTGCAGGTACTCAGGGTGTTTATGTAGTAAGAGTGGATAACATTGGTAACACGCCGGTACAGGCAGCTAATGTAGAGGAAGCCCGTAAAATGCGTTTTATGCAGGCTAAGCAGCAAGCTCAGTTCCAATCACTGCAGGCATTAAGAGAAGATGCGACTATTAAAGACAATCGCAGCAAGTTTTATTAATAGACGGATCAATAATAATACTCAATCCCGGCTTAGGCCGGGATTTTTGTTTTTATGTAACTGAACAAGTAGAGAAATTAATGGTTATTTTAAAGTATGGAAGAAGTTATAAGGAACAAAGTAGCTGAAAGCGGAATTATTACCCTGAACCTGGAGGATTTTTACCCGCTGGAAGAGGTGATTGTTTTTGATATCAAGGATTATTTATTTATGGAAATGATCCTGAAAGAGAAAGATTTTCGCGAGGCATTAAAGCAGCACGACTGGCAGCAATATGCCGGCAAAGCGGTGGGAGTTACCTGTACCGCCGATGCGATTGTTCCGCTTTGGGCCTATATGCTTATTATAACCTACCTGCAACCCGTAGTAAGCTTTGTGGCTGCAGCAAATTCCGAAGAACTTAAAAAGAGGTTGCTGATCAACAATATCAACGCCATTAATACAGCAGATTACCTGGACAAGCGGGTGGTGATTAAGGGCTGTGGAGACCTGGGTATTGGAGAAGAGGCCTATGCTGAAATTACCCGTGTACTGCTTCCTTTTGTAAAAAGCCTTATGTATGGCGAGCCTTGCAGCACGGTTCCTGTGTTTAAGAAGAAGTAGGGATTGATCGCCAGATTCTGATATTATTTTAAGGTACTACTTTATGCAGTATTTGTGACCGTGGTTGTTATTGCCGGATGGTTTTTGAATTGATGGTTTAAAAAAATCTGTTGTATGTAGTTATAAGGGAAAGAAGTACCTTAGCATCAGCCGTATAAATCAATCAACTCTAAATCAAAACCAGGTCAACATAGCGTCATGAGAACTTTTCGCTTCTTCCTGCTTATCAGCAGTGTATTCATTAGTACGATATCTTTTTCCCAACAGGCTGTTTGCGGATTCGATTTTGTAAACCAGCACCTGCGAAAAAACCCGGATTATGTTCAGCAACTGGCTGCAACAGAGTATAAAATACAACAGGATGTTGACCGTATTGTAAGAACCAGGGCGCAGTTTCAAAACCTGAATGTATTGCCCGGACCTGCTTATGAAATACCGGTGGTAGTGCATGTAATTGCGCCATCCAACAATCCGGCAGGCTGGGTAAACCCTACAGATCAGCAGATCATAGACGCCATCGATCGCCTGAGTGCCGACTTTGCTGCAACCAGTACGCGTAGTGTTGGGGCCTCTACCCCCATAAAATTTACACTGGCTAAAAGAACGCTGAACTGTAGCCCGAGCGATGGCATTGTAAGGGTAAATGGGGGTAATGTGCCGGGTTACAACGACAACGGTGTTGTGGTACCTAATTCGCCGGCAACTGTAGATGGAGCTGATAACGATGCCATCAGGAGCCTGAGCTTTTGGCCCAATAACCAGGTATACAATATCTGGGTGGTTTGGAAAATTGCGGCAGAGGGCCCGGTAGGAACCTTTGTGGCCGGTTATGCTAATTTGCCCTTAGAGAATGAAGGCTTTCAAAATATGCCTTCTCACTGGATGGAGGGAATGATGATCATTGCTTCTCAGTTAGTATCCCCTACCTCTACTACGCTTACACATGAGCTGGGCCATGCATTCGGACTCTACCATACTTTTGAGGGCGGTTCGCAAACCGACTGTTCTCCTATGACTGATGGAACGAATTGTTCAACAATAGGCGATAAAGTTTGCGATACCGATCCCATAAAAAACCTGTTGCAGGGAGGCGCCTGCGCGATCTTAAATACGGATCCTAATTCCTGCTACAATAATAGCCCCTACAATGGTATACAGAAAAATATAATGGGCTATGGTGGTTGTCTCGACCGGTTTACAGCAGGGCAAAGCACAAGAATGATGGCTGCCCTGAACGTTGCCCGGGGCGGATTGATGACATCTGTAGCCTCAACACCACCACCTGTAACTGCCGTTAAGGCCAATGCAACCCAGGCCCCGGCAAGCAATTCTGATGGTAGCATTACATCAATAGGTCCCAGGAACGTAACACTGGGTAATTTGACGTATCAATCTTATGGCTACAATGATGACAATCAACAATTTTACCAGGACCATTCCTGCAATTTGGGAACAACATTAGCGGCAACAACCGGTCAACAGTTAACGGTAACAACCGGCGGAGTCAACCGGCAAACCTGTAAAGTATGGATCGACTTCAACAACAATGGTGTATTTGACAGCGATGAACTGATATTAGAGAGCAATACGCCAGCGGGCACCGGTGTTTTTAGCCACTCAGTTGAGATTCCGGTAGCCAAATTGACGGCGGCAGGAACTGCCAGAAACGAGCTACTGCGCATGCGGGTAAGAGCAGATTTTATCAATAACAGCAATTTCGGACCGGGTGGAGCATTACTTGTTGGACAGACAGAAGATTTTTGGGTGAGCATTGATGGGGCATTACCTGTTGTTTTTAATGGAGTGGCCGCAAGAATAAAAAATGATCAACTTTTTGTGGACTGGAAAACAGCAAGTGAAACGAATAACGATCACTTTTTTGTAGAAGCATCTTTTGATGGTGAAAACTTTGCCCGCATTGCTAAAGTAGATACAAAGGCTGTAAACGGAATATCTGCTTCTTCGCTGAGCTACAATATTTCTATAGATAATAAAGGAACAGTTGTTTCCCTGGGAGCCGCTCTGATTGCAGCGCTCTCCTTATTTAGTTTCAAGCGGAACAGAAAATGGATGCTACTGACTGCTGTTGTTGCAGCGGGAATCTTCGTAGCCTGCCAGAAAAGAGATCATGCAGGAGCCAACAGCAACGATAACCATGTTAAATATATAAGGATTGCACAGGTTGATAAAGACGGTACCATCCAATTCAGCCGTTCGGTTTCGGTGATTTCAGAATAAACAATGCATCAATATAATACGGCGGAAAGTGTTCTTATACTTTCCGCCTTTTTCGTGCTTATCTCAATTTGAAATCCCAAATAGGTTCTACCCCTCTCAAGTGTTCTATAAAATAGTTCCAGAGTTTCTTCTGGAAATAATCTGAAGCCTTACCTACATAGCCATGATGTTGACTAGGCAGTATCAGCATATCAAACTGCTTGTCGGCATTTACCAGGGCTTCAGCCAGTTTAAAAGTGGCGGAAGGGTTCACGTTTTCATCGATACCTCCATGCACGATCAATAGCTTTCCTTTCAGGTTACCCGCCATGGTAATATTAGAAACTTTATGATAGCTGCTATCCACCGGCCAGCCCATATACATCTCAGGCCACCAGTCTTTTTCCATTCTGAAGTCATGATCAGCCGAGCTGGCTACAGCTACCTTGTAAAAATCAGGGAATTCTAAAACAGCGTGTCCCGCATCATAACCACCTGCAGAATGGCCAAAAATGCCCACTTTGGTCGTATCTATCCATGAAAACTGCCTTCCCATGGCCTTGATGGCTATTACATGGTCCAGCAGGTTTTGCCCCATATTTTTATAGGATATATTGTGAAAGGCCTTTGACCGCCCGGCTGTTCCCAGTCCGTCAATAGCTACTACTATAAACCCAAGCTCTGCTAACGCCTGGTTACCCCTGCCTATTGCTTTGGCAAAGCCGTTGGGGAACATATAGGTATGAGGACCGGTATAGGTTTGATCAATAACCGGGTATTTCTTTGCCGGGTCAAAATGAGAGGGCTTCCAGATGGCGGCGTAAATAGTTGTTTTCCCATCCCGTCCCAGTGTTGTAAATTCCTGGGGTAAAGGGTGTGTTTTACCTTCGGCAAGGTTAATTTGCGTTTGAGACAGTTCTTTTAAAATTGTACCGGTGGCTCCATCACGTAGTACAGCACGGTTAGGTTTCGACATGGTTGAAATATTGTCTACCAGGTATTTTCCATCGGGTGAGAAGCTGACATCATGATTTTCTTTCTCCGGGGTGAGTAGCATTGTTTTCCTGGTTTTCGCATTCACTTTATAAGCAAAATCATAATAGGGATTCGTTCCTTCTTTTCCTTTGGCGGTAAAGAAGATATCTCCTGTTTTCCCGTTGATCAGAGTAATATCATTAATATAATAATCGCCCTGGGTTAACCGGGTTACCTTTTTATCTTTCAGGTTGATTGTATATAATTGTTTCCAGCCATCTTTTTCAGATGTAAAAACGATCTGGTTCCACTCGTTTACTAACCGGTAATTAAAATTGTCGATGTTGGTGGGACTACTTTCAGTATACAACAGATCTTTTTCCTGGTTACAGGATCATACAGGTAAAGGTTGATTTTCTGATAACCCCGCTCTCTTTCATAAATAATAGCCTGGGCTGATCCGGGAATCCACTCAAAGCCAACCGTGTTTACATTCCTGAACTCGTCCATTCGATGGGTTGCTCCTGTTGCCGCATTAAACACAACCGGGGTCATGTATACCATATCTGTATCGCCCGGCGAGCCGCGGTAATAAGATAGTAATTTAGGTTTGTACAGGCTGTCGATGCTCCAGTCGAGCAGGTACATTTTTTGCCGCTACGCAGGTCGCATATATAGGCTTGCAGCCATTTGGAATCGGGAGACCAGTTCACAGAAAAATGAGGGGTCCTTTCGCCATTCTCTCCTTCGATCAATTCTCCCCAGCCGTAGTAGCTGGCATACTCATAATTTCTTGCGCCGTCTTTGCTTAGCGGTCTTTCATTATTGCCCTGAGCATTTTTGATGAACAGGTTGTAATCTTTCACAAAAGCTGTCTGGCTTTTATCGGGCGAAGCCGACTCCTCGTTACGACGCCGGTTGCCACCCGTCCACTGCCGCTGGCCTGCCGGTTCATCTGCTGCATCAGATATAGCGCCTGTTTTAAAATCGTATTTTTTACGATGCGAACCTTTAGCATCCTGAACAGAATATGTAAATCCGCTGCTATCTCTTAGCCAGCTGGGTGAAGTGCTGATATTCCAGATGGTTTTTTGAGCCAGGTTATTTCTAAAATAGCTTACTGCCCTGTTGTAGTCCTCCAAAGTAATGGATTGGGCAAAAGAAATACCGGCAACAGAAACGCCGAAAAGAAGGGCTGCAATTTTCTTCATGATGATCATTTGTTATTTTGGAACAGTGTCTAAAATAACAAAGAATGAGATCAAAGGCTGGCTGCTTTTTACCAGAATATTCTTACATTTTATCTGATGTGCAGAATAGGGCTGTAATTAAAACCAGCCCCTCCTCTTGAACATCATTAACATCCACGCGGGAATAATAAACATGGCGCCAACTGCAATCCAGAAACCCCAGTGCTGGCCGCTTAAAGGAATCACCTGGAAGTTCATACCAAAAATACCTCCTATAACGGTAGCCGGGGCCAACACGCAGGTTACTATGGCCATCACCTTCATTACCTCGTTCATCTTCAGGTTTACATTGCTGATGTACAGGTCCTGCATACCCATGATCATATCGCGGTAGTTCTCCACCAGGTCAATCGCCTGCACTACGTGGTCATATACATCTTTATAAAACCGTTCATTGAACTGGGTAAGCAATTCGCTGTCGCTTTTAAGCAGGCCGCTTACAACATCACGCACCGGGTAAATGCTACGCTTTAAAACGATGAGCTCTTTACGCAGCACATTAATTAAAGCAAGGGATCTTTTATTGGTACCGCGAACGATCTCCTCCTCTACGTCTTCAATACGGTCGCGCAGTTTATCCATTACAATAAAATAATGGTCCACTATGGTATCTATCAGCGTATAATACAAATAATCGGCTTCCTTGCCGCGGGTTTTACTGGTAGACAGTTTTAATCTTTCTCTCAATGCGTTAAACAAGTCTCTTGAAGGATCGTCCTGGAAAGTAATGACAAAGTTCTTACCCAATACCAGGCTGATCTGTTCCTGCCCGATCGAATTTTTTCTTCATTATAGTAAAGAATATTCATCAGGGAGAAAAGGATCTCATCAATTTCATCCACCTTAGGCCGCTGGTTAATGCTCAGAATATCTTCCCGCAATAAAGGGTGAATACCATATTGATCGCCTAATTGATCTACGTCGTCTTTTCTAAGACCGTCTATATTGATCCAGATTATTTGGTCATTGCATTTTAGCGATAAAGCCTCTTCTATCGAAATATTTTTGTATTCTTTTATCGCAGCCTTACTATAAACATAGGCGTTAATAATTACCGTAGCGGCTTCTTCCCGCGTGGGGATAATGGTAGGGTTTACGGTAAGAATTTCCTTGGTGCGCTCGGTACCAAAGAGTTCCAGCAGGTTGGGTAAAAACAGGTAACGCAAATATTTTTCAGGACGCATCTTCATGCAAGAAAGATAATTATTTTTTAGATGTTGTAAGATTTTATACTAATTACGCTACTTATGTATTATGCAGCTTAAATCAGGCAGGAATTAAAACTGAAGGTGTATGGAAAAACAGTTTCTGCAACTCATTCATGACCATCAGGGGATCATTTACAAAGTAAGTGCGCTGTACCGCAACAGTAAGGAGGACCGGGAAGACCTGTTCAGGAAATTGTGTACCAGTTATGGAAATCGTACCCCGGTTTCAGGGGTGCATCAAAAGCGAGTTCATGGATGTACCGTATTGCTTTAAACACGGCCATTGCCATATATCGCAAACCCGGGGTACAGGTTGCCCATTATCCGGAATTGCCTATTGATCTTCATCCGTTACAGGAAGAAACTATTTCTGAAAATGAAGAGCGATTGTTTGAAGCTCTAAGAAGCTTAAATGATCCGGAGAAGGCCATAATCGCGCTTTACCTGGAAGACTTTAGCTATGAAGAGATTGCGGCAATAACCGGAATCAGCGAAAACAATATCGGGGTAAGACTTCATCGGATCAAAAATAAATTGAAAGCAATAATAAAATAGAAACTATGGAACTGAATGAATTAAAATCTGGCTGGAAAAATGCAGGCGGCTACTTAAGAACTGAAGAAGAGTTAGGCAAGATGACAAAAATGATGAATCACCCGGTTATAAAACGCATAAAAACAAAGCTATTGATTCAAACAGTGGCGTTGCTGGCTTTTTTATTTGTTTACTACGATTGGTTCGATGGAGATAAAAAACCATTATACGCTAACCTGGCCCTGGTTACCGGTTTAGTATTATATGTGCTCAATGATATTATGGGTTATCTCTCCCTCACGAAGCCAGTGGGAAAATCCAATCTGAAGCAGTCTGTTTGGGATTACTTAGCGCGGGTAAAGCGGCTTTCCTTTTTTCGCTAATAGTTACTTTGCTATACAGCAGCTCTATAGTTGTATTCTTTATATCCTCTATACTTTTTACAAAAGAAAAGGCGCTGTTGCTTGTTTTTAGCGTAGTCATTTTTTTCCAGCTGATCCTACTCTCTTCTAAACTCTGGTCCCGCTGGATCAGGAAGCTTCATCAGCAAATAAAAGATTTTAATATGGATGATGATAACCCTGTTCGGGCATAAACAAGTGCTGTCCGGGGCGTCTTTGCTCCGAATACTTACTTTATCACCTCTGGCGGATTCTCAGTACCCAAACTATGAATTGCTATTTATTTGCTCTTTTGCTTTTTCGAGGTCTTCTGGTGTATCAATAGCAATATTTTTATAACTGGTTTCTGCCATATAAATATCGATATCATTGTACAGAAAACGTAATTGTTCCAGCTTTTCGATCTGCTCTAACGGAGCCTGGGGTAAACCGGTAAAGTTGAGTAGGGCGTTTTTCCTGAACGCATACACGCCAATATGAAGAAAATAGTCAACGGTCATGTCAGCATCACGCTGAAAAGGAATAATGCTGCGACTAAAATATAAGGCTTTATTATTTTTATTGGTAACTACTTTTACCATATTCGGATTAGCTGCATCAGCGGCATTTTCCATTTTTCGCATTAAAGAAGCCACTTGTACCTGGTCATTATCAAACAAGCGGACCAGCTTTTCCAATGGCTCTTTTTGAATAAAAGGCTCATCGCCCTGTACATTTACAATCACATCCACATCCAGGTGGCGTGCAGCCTCCGCAATACGATCGGTACCGCTTTCGTGTTCAGTAAGGCTCATAATACATTTGCCACCCCTACCGACGATCTCTTCGTAAATCACATCGCTGTCGGTTATTACATATACATCGGTAAATAAGCCGCTTTGTAACGCAGCATCGTAAGTATGTACAATAACCGGTCTGTCTCCCAGTATCTTCATTAATTTGGCTGGGAAACGGGTAGCCGCATAGCGAGCCGGTATCATGGCAATTACTTTACTCATGCATCAAAAATAGTGAATGGTGAATAGATAATGGGTAATAGTTAATAGTCCATTGCGGCCATGGCTAATCGATTCATTATTCACCACTGACAATTCACAATTTCTTTTTATGTAGAAACGGGTCCTTCAACAGATCCAGGAAATCTTCATCTTTTTCATTGGGATAATACCTGTCGAGGCCATATTTTATTTTAGAGGGATGCAGTGTGGAAAATGTATGAAACAATCGGTCCCAGATAGAAAACACTGCACCGTAATTGCTGTCAGTATAAGGCTGCATCCAGTGATGGTGCACTTTATGCATGTTGGGAGAAACGAAGAGGTAGCTAAGCGTTTTATCCAATACGGGCGGCAAACTAATATTGGCATGCGTAAAAGCTGTGGTGATCACCACCAGTGTTTGGTAGATCATTACACTGTACATAGGTGCGCCACTGATAAAGATCAGCAACAAAAAGAAAATGCCTCTTAACAGGCTGTCTCCGGGATGATGCCGCAGGCCGGTAGTTACATCTACCTTGTTATCGCTATGATGAATAAGATGATACCGCCATAAATATGGATTTTTATGCATGACCCAGTGCACCAGCCAACTGCTGAGATCCAGCGCTAACACACCAATCAGAATAGCGCCCCATACACCGGCGTTAAACCAATACACCATCCCGAATCCGGCATTGCGGCACCAGTCGCTTAACAGCACAATAAAAACAGCCAGCCCGGTGTGTATGATCAGGTGCATTACGGTGAAACCAAATTCACAAGTGCATGTCTGAACTTGCTTTTCCGGTATTGTAGCTGAACCAGGGGGATAGCACCTTCGATGATCCAGAAAAAAGCAGGCCACCTACCAGGAGGGCCATACGTTCTAATGGACGCTGTTCTAATGTTGAAAAATAGGCAATGACTTTTTCCATCGGCGATCGTTTTATAGCAAATTGTCTGTAACTTATTTTAAAGTTACATCAAAAATAAACCCGGTCCTTCAGCGATGGACCGGGTTTAACAATAGCGTTGATAGCAGCTTATTTTTCCAATACTTTTTTAAGATTTTCGAGGTTTGTTTGTAAGTCACCACCTACCATTGCGTTCATGCATAAGTTCATCAGGTTGAGCGGATAAGGGCTGTTGCCGTAGAAGCCCCACTCCACTTTTGTTTTCGTACTATCAATCGGGGTTGTGATAACCGACGCCTGGTTGGTTCCTTCCATCGGCTTTTCAAACCGGATCTCGACATCTACCTTTTTGTTTTCGTCAATGGCCTTAATTTCCTGGGCGCCTTTCCCGGCATTCTTGTTGTCACTGTCCCAGGCATAAATAAATCCTACTGTACCATCCGTACCCGTATAGCTTTTTTCATTCCCGGGTCGATCTGATTCCAGATACTATAATTGTCCTGGTTTTTCAGGTATTTTACATAGTTGAAAACTTCTGCAACCGGTTTGTTGATGACTACCTCTTTGGTAATTGCGTAATCCTTAGGTACAAAAATGGCAACAATTAACAGCAGTGCAATTAATCCCAGTATTACGAACAGGATGCGTTTTAAGATTTTCATTTTAAGCAAATTTGGTTATTAATAAATGATAAACGAAGTTAGTTATCAGGCTTGCAACGGGCTCTTGCCAAATGACAATAAATCGCGATAACAATAGCTTATAAACTATTCCATTTCATATTCTTTACCGCAATCGAAACAATGATATACTTTATCGATAGGTGTAGCCGAGCCCACGCCCAATACGGCGCTGGTGATAGTGCCCAGCCAATTGCTGGGTTTGCGTGGCGTGCTCACCAGGTCTATATTTTCGGAGCCACATTGCGGACAGGGATGCTGCTGCTGGTACTCCTGCCGGTCGGTTGCCAGTAAAGCCAGGGCCCGTTCAATCTGTGGTTCAGCTACCATAAGTTTGATGCCGCCAATAGCATTGGTGAGTATTGGGTCTATCGTAACTGTATTTTCGTCTTTCAACCAGCAGTTAATATGCTCTTCCTGCAAGCGACCCAGCGTTACATGTGCGTTGATGTAGTTATCGAATACAGCGGCGATTACAAAATTCATGTATTAAAGTTAGCGCAATTACAGGCAAAAAAATGCCGCATGATGCGACATTTTTCAAAAAGAATTTTTCAATAACCAGTTATTGAAATACCGCTAATCCGGGAAAGTAAATATGATTAAAATCTACCACCGACCCGTCGTTACCGTATTTAATATTTTTTACCAAAGCCCCGGTACTGGCATTATAAATAAGCAAATAGTTAACTCCCGAGGCGCCGCCATATCCCTGTATACCATTTACAACAATATAGTCCTTATTGCTATCGTAGCGAATGGCCCCATATACCATAAACGGGGCTATGTCGATGGTGATAAAAGGCTGGCTTAGAGAAGCAATACTGCCATCCGTATATTTATAGATGTTGGCACCGGAATGATAAAACACGGCATTTTCTTTGGTAGATGCAGTAAGCCTAGTAGGTGCATCTAAACCAAAAGAGCCAATGGCAACAGGCAACGCTACACCAGTTGTATCCAGGTTTTTATCGATGGCGATCAGCCGGCTTCCTGTTGATGCCCAAACCTTACCATTGGGCGTTTTGGCAAAGCCGCGGGTAATATTACTGAACCCTTTTACAAAAGAATAGTTACCGGTGGAGATAATTTTGGCGCCGTTAGATTGTAGTACATATACATAGTCACCCTCTTTCAGCATATCGCGGTGTTAACCGCCGAAACAGAAGAAAGCTTGTATTGTATATTCAGGCTGTTTAAATCAACACTATAAACACCATCGTTTGCGCTGATGAGACCGCTGTTATCCTTTACTCCAATCAAACTTCTCCAGTTGCTGGTTTCCTGGTTATAGCGCGCTTCTTCTTTTAAAGTTGCTGCATCGAGCTTTAACACCGGGCCATTGATCTTACTCACCAGGTATAGCTTTTTATTGTACAGCGATGCAAATTGCAAGGTGCTGGTCTTAGCTACATTTGATGTTACTTTACCCGGGTTTTCTTTTTCATAAACTTTGGTGGCGATGGTGTCCGCACCGTAAGCATAGTATTGCACGGTTCCGGCAGTTTGTCCGTAAGATCCTTCTGTTACAATAAAGAAGCCATTGGAATAGGACGCTGTTTCAACCGGATCAGGACCGCCGATTGGCAGGTCTTCGTTTTTGGAACAAGCGGTTGAAAGAACAGCTATTAAAGCTATAACCGATAAGCGGAACAGATTATTTTTTAAGAGTGTCATTAGTTGAAATGATTTTTTATTTATTGGTAGTGTTTACTGAAAAGTGCATATCCTTAATGCCAATAACTTCGGTAGATGCTTCGCCTAGCCAGCCGCCATCACCCAATACACCCGTCTGTATTTTAATAAAGTCGATGGCCTTCAGGTTTACTTTATTGCCATTAGTATCTACTGCATTGCTGATGTCTACCTTTCCACCACCGGAAGCTTCTGTTTTATTATCAGCGTAACCCCAGTCGTAAGGCAGCGATACCACATAAGTGGGCCTTGACGGATCTACTTTTGTTTTTAACCAGGAGCCTTTTAAGGTATAGCTGCTGCCTGTGATCCATTCAGGGAAGTAAGCCTGCTTGTGGAAAGTATTTCGCTTTACAAAGCCGGTGTTGCCCTTGTTGTCCGTCCACGCAATGTCTTTATCTAAAGTTTCGGGGCGGAAATAGGTTACTTCGTAATTGCGCATATAAGTACCATCTGTTTTGCCAAATTCGCTACCCACCAGCTCGTACCAGGTGTCATCAGGTTTGCCATTGCCATTGTCATCTACCATTACGTAGATAATACCCGGCTCACTCCATTCGGTAAGCGCATTACCTATTACATCTATATCATTACCCTCTTTATTCGGAACACTGTGATCAAAACCATAAACTACGTAACCTCCCCAGGCTCCCAGGCTCACCATGCCCGTTTTTCCCACAAGACCTTCTGCGCTTACCAGGTTGCCTGGCGCTTTGTTAATGAACTGTCCTGGAGCCGGAACAAACTCAAACAAGGATGTTACATATTGGTTGGCGCCACCTTCTCTAACCAGCGCTTCTACTTTTACATCAAAACTGTCTTTATAGGTGCCATAATTATTACTGGCCTGGTAATAGATCTTATAGTTGCCAGCCACTTCAAAAACATGATTGAATGTATTGCTGGTAGAGATTAGTTGAGTGCCTACATGCCACTCTTCTTTTACCGCAGTACCAACAGCAATACGGGAAGTAATAGTTACCGCTTCTTTTATTTTCGTCTGGATGGTTTTTTCCGTTACAGATAGTTCTATAACGGGTGCCGGCATATCATCATCTTTAGAACAGCTGTTTAAGAGCAATAAGAAAAAGAGAGAGACCGACCATAGTTTCAAATGTTTCATTCGTGTATTTTTTGTGTTTAAATATTGTAGTTATTATTTCCGGTTAAAGAAGGCAATATGCCCTGGTATAATACCCGTTTTTTTAATCGTGTTTTTTAACCGTCCCTGCGCATCAAAGCAGAACAGGTCCCCAGCTTCCACATAGTCTCTTGCATCGGCTATATAAATGTTCCCATTGTTAGGGTCAACAGCAATGCCATAAGGGATCTCTATTTTTGTTCCGTCTGTAATAAAGGATCCGGGTAATACTGTTTTGGTCTTAAGGTCAATACGGGTATAGGAATGGTTCTTTGTTCCGTAATCAGCACCATATACATAAGCGGTGTCATTTTTAATAACAAAGTCTTCCACTTTTATCGTTATGGAATCAGACAGCTTATCTGTCTTTGTATCCACTACGTATAGTTTATTGGTAGTCCCCCATGGACAGATATACAAAGTGCCCCTGCTGTCTTTTTTCAATCGTCTTAAGTTAGGCGCAACAGTTATGGCATTTACAACGGTAAAAGAATTAAGGTCCACTACCGAAACATAGTTTTCCAGGTTCGACTGGCTGTAGCCCCCGCTGTTGGCTACATACAATTTATTACCCACTACCTCCAGTTCATCCGGCTGCCGGCCTACTTCCACCGCTCTTTTGATGGTTAGTGTAGCGGTATCTATTTCAAGCACCATCCCTTTTTCAGATGTAGTATAAGAGCTCAGGTAAGCGAAGCCATTGGCAAATGTGATGTAACGCGCGTTTTCTATAGCTTTATGCGTATTATCGGTAAGCGTCTTGATTCGTTTACCTGTGGCAGCATTTAGTATTTCAATTTTTTTGACCAGTTCATTACCACATATAGTTTGCTGCCGTATATGCAATATCATTGCCGGTATCTCCCAGGCCTAACACTGCATCCGGGTTGTCTTTGGTAAATACATCCCTCGTGTAGATACCATTATGCACATCGAAGTAATCGAGGGTAGCGTTGTTATAGCCCCATCCTCCTTCATTTAAAAATAAAAACCACTACTGGTAGAGTCGGCTTCTGTTGATTGAGGAGGTGGCGTGTACTCGTGATCTTTCCTGCAGGAACCTAGCAGGATCGATAAGGTAAAGAAGAGTAGTGCGTTAATTTGTTTTTGATTCATAGAAGTTGAATTATAAATTGAATGAAAGTTTTACCAGGTAATTTCTTCCCGGCATCGGATAGTTGATAACCACATCATAGTATTGATTAAAAAGATTATTAACCTCTGCGGCCACAACAACAGCCGTTTTTCGAAACGCCAGCTTTTTAGTAAACGATAGGTCGTGCGTATACCAGGGCATCAAATAATTTTGCGGATCGTTTTCGGGGAGCATATATCGCTCTCCCGTATAGATAAAGCTGTAATTAATACCCCAGTTTTGGTAAGATGCCTGCAGGGTTGCAGAGCCGCTGTGTCGAGGCGCATAAGGGATAAGGTTGCCGTAAGAGCGCTGTCCCGTAGTTTTATTAATGGCTTCCTGATATGAATAGTTTAACGTACCATTTAGCGCCAGTTTTTTCTTTACGGTGAAGAAGTAAGAAGTTTGAATATCTAACCCTTTTATAGCAACAGCCCCCAGGTTGATCATGCTCCAGCGAAATAAATTGTTGGCAGGGATTGCTATTATTTTATCCTGTACCTTGTTGATATAAGCATCGGCCTGTATGTTGAAACCTAGTTTTAATTGTGAGAAATACTTATTGTACTGTGCACCTATATTGTACTGGTTGGCATACTCGGGCCTTAAGGTCGTGGTGCCTACAATCGTGTAATATAAATCGTTAAAAGTAGGCATTCGGAAAATACGTTTATAAAATGAGCGAAAGCTAAGCGGTATTTCCGTCCAGGGTTTCCAGGAGATGTTTAGCGCGGCGTTATTTCCCGTTTTGCTGTAGCAGCCTCACCGTGTTCAACCCTTTCGTTGATAAAGCTGCCGAGTACATTGCCGGAGATGGTAACATGATCCCAGTCCATTTCCGTAGCCGCAGCCACCAGCTTCGTATTACGTTTGGGATAGGCAAACTCATCTAAGTTGGATTGCATCTGGTTAAAAACCCAATCGGTTGCCAGCGAAACTTTCCACCATTTTTTTAAAGCAAATTCATTTACCAGTGAAGTGTAATACTCCTGTTGCTCGTAGTTATTGTTAAGAGGCTCGCCTCCTATTTTTTATGGTAGTGTCCAGGTAGCGTGTAAAATCGTTTGCATATTTAAACTGGAGTAACACCCTGTAGCGCTGCGAAAACCGATGTTGGAAAGAACCTTGTGCAAAGAAGTTCTTATCCCATAGCCTTTGAGAGTTATAGAAACGTTCTGCAACAATGGCCCCGGGCAGGCCTCGCTCTCTGAGTTATAAAAATACCCTTGTATTTTCCAGTGAGTAGCGGTGTCTTTATTAATATCCTGTATAGCTAACTCTACTCTTTGCGAAGCAACATCTGCATTTTGCCTTACGACGGTCGTATCATAGGCCCATTTTTTATATCGTGTTTTATACCTGCCATGTGCATTGATGAGCTCTGCGTTAATGGTTGTGGCTATATTATCCGCTATTTTCTGCTGCCAGTATACAGAAGGATTAATGAGCCCGAAGGAGCCGGTTTTCAATGCAGCACGTATATAGTGGAACTGACTGTCTTTAAAAGCCGGCCGGCGGCTTTTAATATAAATGGATGAGGCGTTGCCAAAGTTTTTTGCAGACTGAAATATATCCGGATTTTGACTATTGTATAAAGAAACCTCTTCAATATTATCAAGAGAAAATTTTCCCAGGTCCACGATACCGTTTTGTGCATTTCCCAGTTGCAGGCCATCATAAAAACACCCACATGCTGTGTTCCCATGCCGCGAACGTTCACGGTTTTTAAACCACCAATGCCGCCATAATCCTTTAACTGTATGCCTGAAAAATAACGGACCGCATCTGCAACCGAGAAACTATTTAAGCGCTGTAATGCCTCACCCGATAGTATTTGCAGGGGTGAAACGGATGTCGCCAGGAATCTTTTTTACTGCCGCTTACCTGTACCTCCTCCAGCTCACGGGTATTGATGGAATCGCGTGTTTGTGCGCCAGCCGGGTTGGGACATAACATAGCGAACAGCAATAAACATAAGCCTGCCAGGGCTTTTAAAACATAATGCATTAACTATTTGATTAAATGAATCAAACAGCTTTGCGAACAACTGAAAACAAATATGTTGCTATAAAAAGCATTTGCGTTCAAGCTTCAGTCCACGAAAGCTCAACATCTATCTGCTTTGGCAGGTCTCCTGACTTATTCTCATCTTGAACGGCCTTCCCGTTCCGCCTTTCGGAACAGTGGCTAAGATTGGTCAAAATGTTTTTTAGAACTTACAGTAGCGGGACTGTTCAGGATTTACACCTGATTCCCTTTTAATCTTAAACATTGTGAAACTAATGTTAAGAACCAATGCGGCGCGAAGGTAGGAGTATTTTTTAAAGATTGATGGCGGAATTACAAATGCACAAAAAGTAAAAGCTGCAATCCGGTAAATGAGTTACAGCTTTTACAAAGAGAATAGGTTTTATCAGACCAGGAAAAGTGCTTAAGGGTTTACAACCTGCACCGATTGAGAATACCGTTTAGTGCCATCTTTATCAACCTGGGCAATGCGTATAAATAGGGTACTGTCGCCGGGCTCTTCCGCTACATCGCTTTTATTACAAGCGCTGCCAATAATAAAAAAGGCTGTTGCCAACAGGGATATCTTTCTCCAGTTTTTACCCGATTTCCACCCGGCAATGCTCAGCAAAGTGAGCAGCGAAATGCCCAGTACAATACCCAGGCTGTTTTTGTCCAGGGTTACTGCGTATTCGATAGTGCTGTTGCTATTGCCATTTATAGCTTTGGTGTCAACTGTTTTTATAGTTGTAAAAGTCTTCCCGTCTACAGATCCTTCAATTTCAAAATGGCTGTTGTTGGTTTCTGTTTCTGTTGTCCAGTTAATGTGTAACGTAGTTCCTTTGCGAACCGCATTAATGGTTCCAAAGGTTACCGGTAACGCCGCGTTATCCAATACCTTGTAAATAGCGTTACCCGACAGGGACGCTGCATAAAGGGTACCATTTTCAGCCTCTCCAAAAGCAACAATATTAGCAGGAAATGCTGCATCATCCGTCAGCTGTTCTGTTAAGGTTCTGGATGGATTAACCACCCATTGGTTACCCGAAACATAGTCAGCAAAAATATAATAACCCACCAGGCCGGGATATTCTGTTCCTCTGTATACAACGCCGCCGGTTACCGACTGGCCACCATCTGCGCTATTACGTCCGTAGGTATAAATAGGAGATATATAACTGGACTGAGGCAGGCAATCGCCTGAGCATTATAGGCTACAGAGCCCTCGTAGCATCTCCAGCCGTAATTGATCCCTCCGGTTGTTCCGCTTGCCCTGTAATTAATTTCTTCCTGGGCTCCCTGTCCCACATCTGCAATCCACATATCCCCATTAGAGCGGTCAAAGCTCCACCTGAACGGGTTTCTGAGACCAATAGCCCATATTTCGTCCGCTACATTCGGATCAGAAACATAAGGGTTGTCAGCAGGAATGGTATAGGGAAGTGTGTTTACGTTGATACGAAGCATTTTACCCAGTAAACTATTACCGTTTTGGGCGTTATTGAGCGGGTCACCACTACCTCCTCCATCGCCTGTGCCCAGGTAAAGATAACCGTCAGTACCGAAAAGTATTTTTCCCCGTTGTGATTGGTTTGTCCCGGGTGGGGGATATTGAGTACGATTTGCCTGCTGGCAGCGTCTGCCTCATTAGTGTTGGCGCTAACGCTGTAACGTGCAATTTCCAGGCTATTATTATCAGCCCTGGTATAATATACGAACAAGAAGCCGTTGGTTTCGTAGTTGGGATGGAAAGCCGCGCTTAATAATCCGCCTTCGCCGGTATTGGCCACACCGGTAACAGTAAGGAACTCTCCGATATAACCTAGTGCCGGATTGTAAACACGTATGGTACCGCCTTTCTGTACCACAAAAATCCGGTTACTTCCATCTCCGGCATTCACAATATCAATGGGAGCCGCTAAGCCATTGCCGGAAATTACGGACTGGTACGCAAGTTCGGGAGTTGCTTGCGAAAAAGCTGGAACGATAAAAAAGGAATGCCCAGAAGGACAAAAATGTGTTGAGGGTGCGTTGGATCATAAAAATAGTTTAGGGGTAAAAACTATCAGCAATGCTCCAATGCAAATATTGAGCCGTTTCCCAGCTCTTAATCACTAAAACTCAGGATATTCTAAAACTTAATGTTTTTTCGGATGGTATTCATCAACTCGTTTAAACCATTACTGGTACCTGCGTAAAACAGGTCTTGCTTAAACGAAGGTTTAAATTGGTTTTCAACGATAGCCTTAGCTTCATCATCGCTAAGCAGGCGTAATACAAAGGCGCCATAATCTATTCGGATGCGTCGCAGCTGCCTGCTGATGCTGATGGACATACAACGGTCACTTTTGCCGTGAATATCGGACCACTCGTCGAGTACAATTTTATTGCGTTGATCAAAGTTTTCGGCCGTAACTGCCGGATCATTTACTGTTGTAATCCTGATGGGAATCAGGTTGCTTTTTCAAACAGCCTGGCCAGGGAATCCAGCTTTTTCTCTTCTCCCGGTGTAAATATGTTTTCATAGTCATACACATAATTGATACCTGCCGGTGTTGCAACCTGCTGCGTTGGCAGTATCACCTTCGCCTCTGTTTTAGGTTTGCCGGCAGTGCTATTGATTTTGCCTGAAGAATTGCATGCCGTTAAGCATATAGCAAGGCTTGCCAACAAATACCATTTGCTAAGCAAGAAGCCACAGCTACTACTTTTTAAAGAAGCGTGTCGCATTGTACGAAATTGCTGAAAAATTGCTGTCATAATAATGGAACGATAACCCGGTTGTGCCGGGAAATCCTTGAAAGGCAAAATCGATGCCATTATATCTTATAATACAAACTATTGATTCAACATCAACGGCATTACCAGCATCAGCAGTTCCTCGCTTTCATCCTGATCCACCGGTTTGATCAATCCGGCCTTAGTAGGTGTGCTTAGCTCCAGGTACACTTCTTCGCTATGCGTGCTGTTCAGCATTTCAATTAAAAACTTGGCGTTAAAGGCAATTTGCAGGTCTTCACCGTTGTACTGGCATTTCATACGTTCATTACCTTCGAAGCTGAAATCAACATCCTGCGCCGCCAATTGTAATTCACTGCCACTAATGGTTAACGCTACCTGGTAAGTGCTTTTATTACTAAATACACTAACACGACGCAGAGCGCCTAAGAAATCTGTACGGATTACGGTAAGCCTGTACGGGTTTTCTGTTGGAATTACCACTTTATAGTCAGGGAAACGGGCGTCAATCAGGCGACAGCTTAAACGGGTAGTACCGTGTGTTACAAAAAAGTGATTGGTGTTATAATTTAAAGTAATAATATCGTCATTATCAGGTAAGGCAGACTTTAACAGGTTGAGCGGTTTGCGGGGAACAATAAAATTATCACCACCGGTAGCCTGTGCGTCCTTCCGTTTGTAACGAACCAGCCTGTGCGCATCGGTCGCCACAAATTGAATTCCGTTTTTATCCAGCTCAAAGAAAACACCGGTCATAGCCGGGCGCAGATCATCTGTGCTGGTCGCAAACAGGGTTTTGTTGATAGCGGTTACCAGGGCCGAGGAGGTCATGGTAAAAGATGTAGTATCATCCGCCGCCGGTTCTTTCGGGAAATTATCGGGGTTTTCACCCATTACTTTATACTTACCGCTATCGCTGGTAATTTCAACACTGAAATTTTTGTCAATGTTAAAAGTCAGTGGCTGATCGGGTATATTTTTTAAAGAGTCAATCAGGATTTTACCCGGGATACAAACACGACCGTTGTCCTTTGCTTCAATCTCCATCTCGGTTCTCATCACCGTTTCAAGGTCCGTTGCTACAATGGTCAGCCTATTCGCTTCAATTTCAAAAAGAAAATCCTCCAATATAGGCAATACAGTATTAGCGTTAATAACGCCCGAAAGGTTCTGCAGTTGTTTAAGCAAAGCGTTCGATGATGCTATAAATTTCATCTGTCTGTTTTTATATCTTTTTTAGTGGCCGGATGGAATTTGCCAAATAATCATCCTTCTGTATCAGAAGAATTCTTAATGCTCGCTTCATCCGTTTAAAAATTTTATTGTTCTATCCGTTTTTTGGGTGCAGCGAAACTACTATAAAAAAGAATGAGCGCAATATAATTTATTATAATAATGCCACTTTGTGCCCCTGGTAAATAGAAATTAGCCGCGGGGAAAGCATCTCCGGCCCTGTTTATTTACTTCCATTTTACATCCGGGTTCGCCCTTAGCATAACACAAAACAATCCGTAACGGGTACAATGTAAGATTCCCCAAAATAGTTTTAAGGCACCCAATATTTAAGATTTTGTAAGTGAATCGGTTCTCAAAAGGTTTTGTATCTTCCCCCACTCTATTAAAAAAAGGACAGCATGTTTAACAAGCTAATCAACCTTATAAAAGGGAAAAGCGACCCTGCCGCCGACGCAGTGCGCATTCCGTTTGGTCGCTATTCTGATAATAATAAAACGGTAGCCAAAGGAAGCCGTGGACAGATGCCGATAATCTCTTTAAGGACAAAAAATATATAGAGTCCATTAATGCCTTTTTTGATTATTTAAAGGATGATGATCAAAAAAATGTGATCTTTTCGGGTGATAATGAACGCTTTAACTTCGAATTTTTCCAGGGGTCGAAAGTAATCAGGGGGCGGATGGAAAATGGACTATTATCTGCCGAGGTCAAACTCGCTAAAATGGTGCAGCCGTCGGTGCCGGTGATGCGTCGCCTGCTGGAAATGAATTTTGCCCTGTATTACAGCCGCTATGCACTGCAGGAGAACGAATTGTGCATGAGGTTTGATACTAATATAGAAACTGCTAACCCCAGTAAGCTTTATTATGGGCTAAAAGAACTGGCCATCAAAAGCGATAAACAGGACGATCTACTGGTTCAGGACTTTTCATTTTTAGAAAGGCTGGACCAGGAGCATATTTATGAGATTCCGGAGGCAGAAAAGCAGGTAAAGCACGAAGCCATGCAAAGCTGGATCACCGAAACGCTGGATAAAATTGCAACGGTTGATGCAGATAAGTTTTCGGGCGGCATTTGTTACTTATTATTAGCACTGGTATATCGTATCGACTTTTTGATTGCTCCTGAAGGGCAGTTACTCAACGACCTGGAGAAAATATCCGGCATCTATTTTAAGAAAGATGACCGGCAAATGGTGGAAAAGAACCGGGACATGATCGAGGAGTTTAAAAAACTACGTGATAAACCGAAGGAAGAAGTATTTAAAAACCTGTTCCGGTCGAGGTATACTTTTTCAATAGTAACGCCTCAACCGCATAAAACCATCGCGGACGCTATTAATGAAGCCAATCAAAATATGCTGTGGTACAGAGATAACAACCATGAGTACTTTGCCAACAAGATCATAGAGTATGGTCTTACCTATTGCCAATACTCCTACAGCTTACCTAAGCCTGTTAGTTTATTGGTTGAAATTTATATGCAGGTAAATTATCCCGAATATTTCAAAGCACTGGGATATACCCAACCGCTTTATATGCCGGTTGCCAATAAATTTGAACAGGATATTATTGCAGGCAGGGTTAGGCAGATACAAAACCAATGGAGGCAGAAGTATCCGCTGATGAACTTTAATACCGACCAGATCTCTTATGCCAGCTTACTGCGATTCAACCAAAGCTTTACCAACCAGATAGAGTTGTTGAATTTGAATAATGAGTGAAGAGGTATTAGTAATTAATACAAGAGGCTGAATGTTAAACAAGTAATGAATAATGAACTCGAAAGAAATTATAAATACGTATCAGAACGCAATTATACAAATAGCCACCCAATCGGGTACAGGCACCGGGTTTTATTTAAAGAACTATGGGCTGATTGTAACCAATAACCACGTGGTTGCCAATAACCCCGAAGTTACCATAGCTGGCAAAACCTTCGAAAAAGTGTTGTCAAGGGTATGGTATACCGATAGTCAGCACGATCTGGCCTTCCTGGAGCCTCCCGCAGAAGCTGAATTGCCAGAGATAATTTTGGGCGATTATGAAGCGATGAAGGATGGCGATAATGTAATAGCAATAGGTCACCCTTACGGCCTGAATTATTCTGCTACACAGGGAGTGATCTCCAAAGTAGATCGCATTCGTGACGGAGAAAAATATATACAGATTGATGCGGCAATTAATCCGGGCAACAGCGGTGGGCCGTTGGTAAACTACGCCGGTGAGTAATTGGCGTTAACTCTTTTATTATTAAGGGTGGCGACAACCTGGGTTTCGCTCTGCCGGTAAGTACGTTAAAAGAGGCGCTCGACTTATACCTGCCCCATGTGGGTAATGCGGCAACCAGGTGCTCCAATTGCGATTACCTGGTTACTGCAGATACGATTGATAATAATAAGTATTGTCCCAGTTGCGGATCGGAAGTAAAACTGCCACAGCTGCCGGAGAAAGAGGTAGAATTGATGGGCGTGGCCAAACTGATTGAAGATATATTAAAGGAGTTGGGCAAAGATGTGCGGCTGGCAAGAGATGGCGCCAATATGTGGAGCGTTAAAGCCGGGTCTGCCAAAGTTAAAATCAGTTATAATCCCGAGAATTATTTTGTAGCCGGTGATGCCTATTTATGCCAGATGCCGTTAGATGCGCAGAAGATCAAACCGCTCTATCAGTTTTTATTGCAGGAAAACAATAAACCCAGCGGACTCGTATTAAGCTGTGTAAAAATAATATTGTATTAAGCCGGCTGATCTACGATTTGGACATGACCCAGGCAACCGGTGTAGCTGAGTTTAAAAACTTATTTGAGCAGGCAGATCATTATGATGACTATTTAAAAGACGAGTTTGGCTGCATAGCCAGGCTGGAAGAAGTTTAAAGGTTGGGGTGATGGATGAAAAGCCACAAATATCAAAGCAGCATTTAACAAAGGAACAGGCATTACAAAAGCTAAGACATTACTGTGCCTACGCCGAACGTTGCCATAGCGATGTAGTAAGCAAATTGTACGACCTGGGTGTTTGGAAAAAGGAACATGACGAAATAATTTCCACACTTATTGAAGAAAATTATTTAAATGAAGAGCGTTTTGCCAAATCTTTCGCAGGGGGCATTTCAGAACCAAACAATGGGGCAAAAACAAGATTGTGCAGGCGCTAAAGCAAAAAGGCGTAAGTCCCTATTGTATTAAAACAGGGCTAAAAGAAATAGATGAGGAGGATTATGAACAAACGCTCCAAAAACTATTTACCCAAAAATGGGAAAGCCTTCGGGGCACTTCCAACCGTTTTGCAAAAATGAAAAAAGCAACGGATTATCTTTTACAGAAAGGATTCGAATCTCATTTGATCCAACCATTATTTAATACCTCAACCGATTAAGATGAAAGATGCTTTAACCGTCACACTGGTACAAACACAGCTGTTTTGGGAAGATAAAGCAGCCAATCTCAGCATGCTGGAGGAAAAGATAAAGAGTATTCCGGACAAAACGGAGATCGTGGTATTGCCTGAAATGTTTTCTACCGGTTTTAGCATGATGCCTGAGTTGCTTGCTGAAACCATGGAGGGCCCTTCTGTGGCCTGGATGAAGCGCATATCTGCTGAGCAAAGAAAAATAATTACCGGGAGCCTTATTATTAAAGAGGAAGAGGAGAATGGAGATGAAACTTATTTTAACCGGTTGGTATGGATGCTACCCAATGGTCAGCTGGGGGTATACAATAAACGACACCTATTTGCGTATGCCCATGAGCACGACCATTATACGGCCGGCGAAAAGCGGCTGATCGCTTCGGTTAAAGACTGGAAGATCAATTTGCAGGTATGCTATGACCTGCGTTTCCCCGTTTGGGCCAGGCAGGTGCCGCAGACTGCCGGGGAAAACTGGCGCGGCTTATACGATGTGCTGATTTATGTTGCCAACTGGCCCGAACGTCGAAGTAATGCCTGGAAAACTTTATTACAGGCGCGCGCCATAGAGAATCAATGCTATGTTATAGGCGTGAACCGCGTGGGCGCCGATGGTAATGACATTTATCATAGTGGCGATAGCATGGTCGTGGATCCGCTGGGAGAAGTATTATACCACAAAAAGATGAAGAGGACCTTTTCACCATTACGCTCGATAAGAATCACCTGAATGATGTTCGCACCCGGTTTCCTTTTTGGGAGGATGGGGATGAGTTCAAAATTTTCTAATGCCTAAGATTCCAATGTATTGGTAATTGATGTATATTTGGTTTAGTGAATAAAACCAGTTTATACAAAGGATGCCTGGAGCCGATTATTTTAAAGCTCCTGGATGATAATGGCCGTATGTATGGTTACGAAATCACTCAAAAAGTAAAAGAAGCCACAGCCGGCGAATTGAATATTACCGAAGGGGCGTTATATCCATTGTTACACCGGTTGGAGGCAGAAGGTGTTTTGGAAGTGGAAATGGAAAATATCGGCAACCGGGTGCGTAAATATTATTCGCTAACGAAAGCCGGTAAAAAGGAAAAGTCCAAAGCGGTATTGGAGCTGGAAAACTTTAAGAACACCCTGCAGTTATTGCTAAATCCTAAATTAGCCTGATATGCTGACACCTGAACAAATACAAAAGATAGATTGGTTTTTTGAAGATAAAGGGATGGAGTTCTATGATTTGCGAACAGAATTGGTAGATCATGTTTCCGAAGCGATCGAGAACCAAATGAGTGCCCATTACCATATATCTTTCGAACAGGCGTTTAAAGAAGAAACACGCAAGTTTACCAGGAAGGATCTTGCACTTCAGCTTGCTGAAGCACATGAGAAATACAGCCCACTTAAAGAATGGAGATACTTTACACTAAAAAGAATAGGAATATTGCTGTTGATTTTTCTGTTGCTTGTACTACCGGTCATTCTTGTAAATAAGGAGCTGCTTATTTATATGGAAATTTTGTATCTTCTTATAGGTACGGGATGGTATTTAAGCTATCTGCTACAGTTTAAAAGAAAATATAAGAATCCAAGGAAAAAAGTGAGCGTTTATTCTCCTGAAAGATTATCTGGTTATCTTTTCCCGATTATTATTCCGGGATTCTTGTTTTTGAACATATTGAGACAGCACACTATACCGCCGGTCGATCAAACGATCATATTTATCGTTTTTATTTTTTGGAACTACAAATGATCGCTGGTCTCCTGGCAAAAATGGATGCTAAAAAACAGCAGTACCAGGCTGCGAAAAACGCTTACCCAATTCTTTTTGCCAATTAAAACCATCATGCTTACCGATCAGGAGATACAGTATTTATACGATTTCTGCGAAAGAAAAGGCGTTCGTTTTTATGATCTGCAATCAGAACTGGTAGATCACCTAAGTGAAGCTATAGCAGAAAAGCAAAAGATCAATGTAGAAATGACCTTTGAAGACGCATTGATGCATACTTATAAAGAGTTTGGTATAACCGGTTTTTCGCGGGTGATAGCCGATCGGGAAAATGCATTGTGGAAAAGCAATCGAAGAGCGCATTGGGCACATTTCAAAAGCTACTTTACCTATCCCAAACTGCTGATCACGGCATTGATAGTTCTGGTGTTAAATATGTCGGCTTTCATTTTGGAAATAGAAGACCTTAAAATGTATTATTCCGCAATAACAGTCCTGGCTGGCCTTTGGGGATTGCTGCTATGGATTTCGACATTTAAGTCATTCAAAAAGCCGTCTAAAAAACTAATGGTGTTCGACCATTATAAAAATGGTTTCAATATCTGGGGAATAGCTATCCAGGCTCCCAATTTGTATTTTTTCATTTTACGTGGATGGAATATTGACCCAGGTTACAGTTTAATACAGCACATTTTGCTATGCTGTTTCGCCGCCATCATTATTATAACAAGCCAGGCAGAATATGATGCCTATAAAAAGACCTACTTCAACTTAAGAAAACAATATCCTCTGGCGTTTACTTCTCGTGGCTAGAACCTTTTATCAGCTCCAGCGCTTTAACCATTTTGGTATCAACGCCTTCTCGAATGCTTCCCGGACTGGCGTTCACGTACACATCCGGCTGAACACCTTTGCCGTTATGCGGAGTGTTTTTATTCATCACCAGCCTGAACAATGGCAACCTGAAGCGCACTTTTGTGTGAGGCAATGTTACATTGGGGATGATCATAGCCGTATTCCCATAAGCGGCGCCTCCAGAAGGCTCTCCAACAATGGTGACATTAGGTTGATGGGCGATGGCGTTTAAAACCAAAACACTTGCCGAATAAGTATAACCACCGGTAAGCATATAGATGTGGCCGTTATAATGATTTCTTTTGTTGGGTTGATAGTATTTATTCTCAAAATGACGGAAATGGTATTGATCACCCTTTTTTCTTGTAGGAATCAGTGTATAAAGAGTTTCTGTAAAACTATTTTTGATGAATTGCCCATATTTAAAGGAAGGCCTTCTGGCATAAATAGAATCACCGGTTTTGAATGGTTTATCAGCCAAATAACGTGTTAAATAATTTGAATTGGTAATTCTCCCGCCTCCGTTTAACCTGAGGTCAATTACCAGGTTGGCAATCCCAGAATCTGCCAACGTTTTGAATGATTTTCGGAAAAAGCGCTTCAACCCCGGACTTCCTGAAAAGGTGGCCAGGTCCATAACAGCGTAATCTTCATTGGGCCAAAGCTGTAAGTTGCGTTGCTCTTTCAGCTTTTCGGCCTTAGACTTCCTGTCTTTTCCCGCAGGCTTCTTTTTCGTTTTGGATATGCTGTCTTTAGGAACAATTACCGGCTGTATGGTTGTTTGCTGCCTATGGCCCAGGCTATCTGTATAAGCAATTCTGAATGGCTTAGGCCAGCCAAAAACACCGGTATACAGGGAGGCAAAATAGCTGGTGCCGCTCAATAACTGGCTTTTGGCAATCATGTTGTTGCCGTCTGCAGGAATAAAACGAAGCAGCGTATCAAGAATATGTTTTGTTGATACCCCGTTAATGGAATCAATGATATCTCCCCGCAACAGGGGTGTATTTTTCACCGGTGCTGTTAGCACCATTGTATCCTTCCAGGTTTTTACATTAAGCGGAAAACTGCGTTTAGATTGTAAGGTATCAAAGTGCTTTTGGTAACTGGTAGAGGATCTGACAGAAGTATGTCCGCATTGAATATTACTAATGACCAAAGCGAGCAGGTTCCTGAACTGGTACTCTGTCATGCTGTCTTTTAATAACTCACGGCCTGCAGTAAAAGCACTGTCCATCTGGTTCTTTGTGCTATACCAGTACAGGCTTGGATGCTTTTGCTCGAGGATGTTTTGAAATAGCTGGTAATCCTCGTTCAGTTGTGCTGCACTAAACTTTTTATTTGGATTAAAAGTTTTGCGACTTCCGGCACATGAAAACAGGGAAGCGCACAAAACAAGCGCCAGAAACCTGCTGCAATAGCTAACTATCAGCTTTCGGTATACATCACCGTGCGTAAAGACAGGGATCATCTTAACGGCTACTTCAAAGGGTTCCACCCCTGTGCGGTAATAGCATGCCTGCCGCCTCCTTTGGTGATGATGGTACTTCCTTCGGTATCCTCGGTCATGTAGCCAATAATACTAATGTTAGAGTTAGCTGAAACCTTTTCGTAATCATTTTGAGATACAGTAAATAGCAGCTCATAATCTTCGCCCCCGCTCAATGCGCAGGAAGTAGGATCAATTTCAAACTTAAAAGCCGCCAGGCGTGATTCTTCTGCCACCGGTATTATCTTCATACAGCACACATCCGAGATTACTTTGCTTGCAGATATGTAATATTTCAGAACTGAGACCATCGCTGATATCCATCATAGCAGTAGGTTGTATTTCCTGCTCTGCAAAAAAATCAACAATATCTTTTCTTGCTTCCGGTTTCAATAAACGACCCACTACATAGGTTTCTCCTTCAAGGTCAGGCTGTACGCCCGGGCTCTCCAGGAAAATTTTCTTTTCTCTTTCCAGGAAGAGCAGCCCTATATATGCGCCACCCAGGTCGCCGCTTACGCAAAGCAAATCGCCCTTTTGCGCTGTGCTGCGTTTAACGAAACGATCGGGAGTTACTTCGCCAATAGCCGTTACCGAGATAACAAAGCCTTTTTGAGAGGTCGTTGTGTCGCCCCCCACCAGGTCCACCCCATAATGATTACAAGCCGCATAAACTCCTTCATAAAATTCATCTAAAGCCTCAAGGCTTATCCGGTTGCTCAATCCCAGGCTAACAGTAACCTGTGTGGGCGTAGCGTTCATTGCATACACATCACTGATGTTTACCACAATGCTTTTATAACCCAAATGCTTAAGTGGTGTATACATGAGGTCAAAATGAACCCCTTCGAGCAGTAAATCGGTAGTAACCACGGTTTGTTTACCAAAGTGGTCGATTACAGCCGCATCATCACCCACTCCCAGTAGTGATGAAGCATTTTGAAGTTCAATATTTCTGGTAAGATGATCTATCAAACCAAACTCTCCCAAATCGGATATTTCTGTACGTTCTGACATTTTTATGTTTGATGTACGGAGTACGATGGACGCGGTCCGTTTATTTTTTAATTGTTTCTTAATGTTATAAGGGTGGCTACAATAATTTTTAATAAGATTTCACCCTCTTTATATATACTATTTATTTTTTCTTCAAAACTAGGATTGAAAACCACAAGCAACTCCAGAAAGTATAGGCTTTCATCTAATTCCTCTTCTACTATTTTTAGTTTATTAATATGATCGGCTTTCGATTTGGCCCTTCGGGCCGCTCTGTAATTGGCACCAGTTGAGCTTGAGGATCGGATGATTTGATTACAATAGGCCTTATTTAGGTTATTGTAAGGTAATAATTGCGTGAACAATCCTACTTCAATTGCAAACTTTTTGGTACGCTGTTTTAATTCCTCTGCATTCATAGGCTGTATTTTTGGGATTACGGAAAATCATTCCATTATACAAAATTACAAAGGGAACTCTAAACACTGTACACCATACATCGTACACCATACATCGTACACCATACATCGTAAATTATACATTCATACACCTACTTCACCCCATGAATCACATCCAGCAGCTGCCCATGTATCAGCCCATTGGTAGATACAATCCGCGGTTCATAGGGACTATAGCGGTTGCCTTCAAAATCCGTTACTTTCCCGCCGGCCTCTTCTACAATCAAAAATCCTGCGGCACTGTCCCATGGTTGCAGTTTATGCTCGTAAAATCCATCTAAACGCCGCAGCCACCCAACAGAGGTCAATAGCGGCAGCACCCAGGCGGCGAACCGGTACTCCTTCCCGAACAAATCTTTCAAACACTTCGATCGGGCCGTTATTTTGCTGTATATAAGTATAAGGAAAGCCTGTTACCAGGCAACTTTTCATAACATCCGTTTCTGCGCTTACCTTAATGGCTTGCCCGTTTAACGTAGCCCCCTCGCCTTTTTCAGCAAAAAACAATTCGTTCATATGAGGGTTATAAACCATGCCCAAAATCATTTCACCTTTAAACTCTACACCAATAGATATGCAATTAAGGGGAATGCCATGGGCAAAATTGATCGTACCGTCAATAGGATCAATGATCCATTTATAATCGGAGTTTTGAGGAAGCTCCCGGTTTCTTCAGTAAGAATATAATGATCAGGATAAGCTTTTTGAATTACTTCAAGAATCGCTTTTTCCGATGCGTGATCGGCTGCTGTAACCAGGTTATTACGCCCCTCTTTGTACTTTATTTCGAAGGTCTGGTTGAAATACTTCGATACCTGCTCGCCTCCGGCCATGATGGCTTCGTGTAATACAGTTTTTAACATGCGGCAAAGATAGGAAGCCATGCGGCAGGGGCATTAAAATACGGGAAAATCCCCTGTTCCGGCTGTTTATTTTATGCTTTCTTTGAACAATAATATGCAGCTTTCTTCTAAATACACAGAAATGAACCACACAATGATCAGTTTTCTTACCAACGAGCAAACACCTGAAAGATTGCAGGAGGCATTAAAAGCCCTGAAACAAAATGGGGCAAAACCGGCTCATCCAAAAAAGATAAGCTTTTGCTTATTCTGGGCATTTCTTTTTTAGCAGGCATCTTTGCTCTGTTTGTATTATTAATATTGTCTATGTTTTTTGTTTATTAGCAAAAACATAGATACCCAAACCTGTCTGCAATTGTTTAATTCGCAGTTTCCTCCGCGCCCCTCATTCGCCTCAAAATTCAATAGCCTTACTGCACGCGCCGGCAACTTTAGCACCGGGTAAAGTATATTCCCTGCTTTTAGGGTGCAATCATTATATTTGTTTATAAACATTAAGGTTAAGCGGGAGAGATTTTAAGGTTGTTTTGCACCAACCTAAACCATAACATCTCTTTGCAGCAATTTTCGAGATCGTATAAATCCGGTCAGAAAAAACCATTTTTCACAAAATCGTATCTTGCAACTTTGCTGCACCCACAAGGTAGTAGTTTTATGGCTTCAATTATAGATTTTAAAATACCGAAAGCGATTGCCAGGGCCCTGGGTCTTCCCACCTCAGATGCCCGAAAGCAACAGCGTAAAGTGCTTAAAAAGCTACTTAAAAAGGCAAGATTTACCGAATTTGGCCAAAAGTATAATTTTGACCAGGTTCTGCTGAGCAAAAATGTTGAAAAGTCTTTTCAGCAGGCTGTGCCTATTCACGATTATAATAAAATTTACAACGATTGGTGGGCAAGAACTCTTGACGGGGTTCCGGATATTACCTGGCCGGGGAAAATAGAATATTTTGCGCTGAGTTCGGGTACCTCCGAGGCTGCAAGCAAGTATATACCCGTTACCAAAGATCTTTTGCGTAGCAACACCATTAATTATATACGCCAGCTTATCAGCGTGTTTTCCTATCAGGAAGCCAATAAAAAGCACTGAGGAAGAGCTTTCTGATGATTGGCGGCACTACCGATCTCCAAAAAAGTGATATTGGCTGGTATGCGGGAGACTTAAGCGGTATCCTGGCTAAAAAAGACCGTTTTGGTTTCAGACCTTTTATAAGCCCGGCGGACGTATTGCTGCATTAAAAGACTGGAATGAAAAACTCAAGGAAATAGTAGAGCATGCGCGGGAATGGGATATCGGTTACATCGTAGGTGTTCCTGCATGGTGCCAGATGTGCATGGAAATGATCATTGAGAAATACAAGGTTAATAATATTCACGAAATCTGGCCGAACTTCGGGGTTTTCGTGCATGGGGGTGTTTCTTTCCAGCCATACAAAAATCATTTGAAAAATTACTGGGCAAGCCTATTATTTATATAGAGAATTATTTGTCTAGTGAAGGTTTTATCGGTTACAAAATGAAAGAGCATGCATTGGGCATGCAATTGATTACCAATAATAATATCTTTTTTGAGTTTGTTCCTTTCGATAGCAACAATTTCGACGCTGACGGGAATGTAAAGCCAGATGCAGAAGCTTTGCTGATTGATGAGGTAGAGTATGGTAAGGACTACGCAATTCTGCTGAATACCAATGCAGGTTCCTGGCGCTACCTTATCGGGGACACCATCAGGTTTTTGAACGTGGAAAAATGTGAGGTGGTTATTACCGGCCGTACCAAACACTTTTTAAGCCTGGTGGGCGAGCATTTGAGCGTGGAAAATATGAACTGTGCTATCGAAAAGGCCAATAATCATTTTAACATCAGCATACCCGAATACACTGTTACCGGGTTCCCTTATAAGAATTACTTTGCGCATAAATGGTATATTGCTACTGATGATAATGTAGATCCCAATGAGTTGCTGAAGTTTATTGACGATACCTTGAAAGCGATCAATGATGACTACGCAACAGAAAGAACCAGCGCCCTGAGTGATATTTTTATTGAAATTTTACCCGAAGAAAAATTTCTTAAATTCATGGAATTAAGAGGTAAGCTGGGTAGTCAAAATAAATTCCCCAGGGTTATGAAAGGCAATATGCTCGAAAACTGGGATAAGTTCCTGGCCACAGGTAAAATTTAACTTCGCTCCTTAAAAAACTTCACTAATCTTGCCGGCACTATGATTGAAGGCTTAATTAAAGGATTAACCTTAGGATTATTGTTAAGCATAGCGGTTGGCCCCGTACTTTTTTCTATCATCAAGCATAGTATCAATGTGGGGCATAAGGGTGGAATCGCGTTTGTTGCCGGCGTTTCTGCCAGTGATATTACATTCGCCCTGGTAAGTAATGTATTCTCCGCCTTGTTTTTGGAGATCAGCGAATACAAACAGGGTATAGGTATTACCGGCAGTTTGTTTTTACTGGCATTGGGGCTCTACTTTCTTTTCTTTAAAAAGGTAAAGATCAACGAGCAGGGAAAAGCCATTCAGATCAATTTTCGCAAGCGGGATTATGCCAAAATGTTTTTTTCCGGTTTCTTAATGAACACCCTTAACCCTTCTGTATTTTTATATTGGCTCATGGCCTCCTCTTCCGTTATCAATCATACTATACAGGAACGTGTGGTTATTTTCGCCACCTGCTTACTAATTGTGCTTGCTGCAGATATTACTAAAGTTATGCTGGCCGGTAAAATACGCAACCGGCTTACGCCACACAATATCCAGCTCATCAACCGGATCAATGGTATCATATTGATAGGCTTTTCCATCGCCCTGGTTGCGGGACTGCTGCTTTATAAGCCTCACTAATGAAAGGCGGAACTGTCTTTCCTTGGGTGATTTCACGATCTTTTATGATCAGGCGGGCGCTTGTTAATAGATAACCATCAAACTTTTATATATATTGCAAGGGAATGAAGCTGATTAAGAGAATATGGAAATTGATAAAGAGAACGTTCATTGTTCTTTTCATTGCCCAGCTCGTTTATATCGTCGCCTTAAAATGGATAAATCCGCCCATCACCATCACGCAATTAATTAGTTTGATACAGGAGCATGGCCTGGAAAAGGAATATGTTCCCTTGAGCCAGATGTCGGTAAATGCCGGATTGGCCGTTATCGCATCTGAAGACCAGCTTTTTCCAGATCACAACGGGTTTGACTGGAAAAGCATTCAAAAGGCACTGGATTATAATCAGCGAAAGCCGGGCGCGTTCGGGGTGGTAGTACCATCAGCCAGCAAACGGCAAAAAATGTTTTTCTTTGGCAAGGGCGCAGTTGGGTACGAAAAGGCCTTGAAACCTATTTTACTTTCATGATAGAAAAAATATGGGGAAAGAAGCGTATCCTGGAAGTATACCTGAACGTAGCAGAAACGGGCAAAGGTATTTTTGGAATGGAGAAAGCTTCACAAACCTACTTTGGAAAACCGGCGAAAGACCTGTCGCAAAGCCAGGCCGCGGCTATAGCCGCAGCATTACCTAACCCTAAAAAGTATTCGGTAAAACCGATGAGCCCCTATGTATCTGCACGGACGAAGAAGATTGTACAGCAGATGAATTTTTTAAGACCTGACAGGGATATACAGGCGATTATTAGTGGTCAATAAGTTAGGTCGAATCTACGTATCGATAGGAGCCGCATGAATCATGGCTTCCAGCCACGAATCGATGGTCTGTTTTTTGCAATAGTTAAGAGGAACAAAAAGAACAAATATGACTTTTCAGGAAATCATCAACCAGGATAAACCCGTATTGGTAGACTTTTTTGCAGAATGGTGCGGACCCTGTAAAATGATGGCACCGGTGTTGGATCAATTGAAAGAACGTGTAGGTGATACTGCAACCATCATTAAAATCGATGTAGATAAAAGCCCTCAGGCTGCCAACGCGTACCAGGTGCAGGGCGTTCCAACATTGATTGTTTTTAAAAATGGGAAGCCGGTTTGGAGACAGTCCGGAGTACGACCACTGGCCGAGTTAGAGCAAGTATTAAGATCTAATGCAGCTCATTAACCAAAAACCTGTTGCAAAGTTTTGTAACGGAAAGAAAAAATATGTTGTAGTTTTTTAGCTATTAGCCTGCCCGCTACCAATCGACCCGCGAACCCTAGCGGTAGTTTATAACTGACCAGGTCTGTCATCATTACTCCATTTGCATTTTCCTCGAAATGGTGTTCATGATGCCACATAGCATAAGGCCCCTTTCGCTGTTCATCGATGAAATATTTTTGATGAGCGATATGCGTAATTTCTGTCACCCATTTATTTTTTATTAAAGGAAAGATGGATATCTGGTAAGTAATAAGTTTACCTGGATACATATCGCCTTTGTTGCCCGAGGTGATCTCGAAGCCAATATTTTCGGGTGTTATATTTTGAAGATTGGCTGGCGTGGCAAAATAGTTCCAGGCCTCAGCAAGTGTAGTATTTAACTGCTGTGTCGCCTGCAAAACATAAATGCCTGAGTATTTTTTAATAGCGATGTTCATATAGTAGTTTATTTATGGCTTTAATAGCCATTTTGAGGCGATCATCATTGTTACCCCTGATCTCCACCCAGGGCGTTGATTGATTAATGAGCAGGTCTTTATACATTTTAAACAAAGTTTCCCGGGTTTCCAGGTCGGGATACTCCCGTAACTCATCCTTTGTCCAGGGCAGATCGGTATTACAAAGCAGGTAAAGATCGTATTTGCGGTCAACAATTTCATCCAATATAAACCAGTGGCATTGCCCAAAAACGAACTCGCACCAGACTTTCATCACATACATATCGGTATCGAGGAAAAGAGGCTGGATATTGGATGTGGGATTTTGGGTGCTGGATAATTGTTGACTTCTTACCTGCTCCACATACTCGTCTTCCAATGCCAGCTGACCCCTTGCTATTATTGCCAGGTCATCAAATGTATAGTTAGTGCCGTTTTGCAGCAGGTACTGCCTCGCATATTCGGGGCACCAAATAGTGTTATAATGAGCCGCTAGCTGCTCACAAAGCGTACTTTTACCCGTACTTTCCGGCCCTATAATTACGATTTTTTAACCATCACTCTTATCTAAATAGGCTCTTCTCCTCCATTTCATCAACCCTCCTATTGCTAAAATCAGTAAAACAAAATAATAAACAGATGTAAATACCAAGCCTTTTACAAAATATAAAGGCATGCCGCAGATATTGGTAACGATCCACCAATACCAGCTTTCTACTTTTTTCTTTGCCATCAGCCACATACCGGTAAAGGCACTTGCTGACGCAAGTGCATCCGCCCACGGAATGGCGCCCGGCGCAAAAGCTTTCTTCAAATAACTCAATGCAAAAAAGATGCTCAGGTAGAAAAAGGTGAAAAAACCAAGTTGACCACCCCATTCTTTTGCTGATGAAAAACGGACCTGAACGATGACCTGCTGTTGCTCATCTTTACGTGTCCACAAATACCAGCCATACATATTCATGATGGTATAGTAAAAATTTACAGTGGCCTCACCCAGCAAATGATATTTAAAGCTGAGCCAGATATAAATAATTGTATTAAGCAGTCCGGAGGGATAAACCAGGATATTCTCCTTACGGCTATACCACACGCTGGCAATACCCGCCAGTACAGCAATGTATTCCGGGAGGGTAGTAGCTTTAAGACCACTAATAAACTGGTTAAAAATTTCCTGCAAGAATTGATTTTTCCAAAAGTAAGGCTAAACAAAAAGCTGTGCGGTTTAATGCACAGCTTTTCAAAAAAACAAAAATTGAAAAAATTATTCGGCTTCTGCTACCACTTCTTTCACTTCGGGAATCATACGCTTCATCATACCCTCAATACCCGATTTTAAAGTGATCATCGATGAAGGACATCCGCTGCAGCTTCCCTGCATCATCAGGTTTACCACTCCGTCGTTATAGCTTTTAAACTGTATCGCACCGCCGTCCATTTCAACCGCCGGTTTTACATAGTTTTCCAGTAACTCTTTAATACGTTTAACCACGTCATCATCGTCGGCTAACACCTCGTTACTGCTTTCTTTTTTCACTTCGACGATCTCGTCTTCGTTAATTACTTCCTTACCTTCTTCCAGGTAATCTTTCAAAAACTGGCGGATCGAAGGTGTTACATCCATCCACTCAGCATCAGGCGTTTTAGTAAGCGTAACAAAGTTGCTGGCAATAAAAACAGCCTTAATAAATGGAAAACCAAATAATTCTGTCGCCAATGGAGACGGTTTGGCACTTTCCGCATCGGGGAAATCAATACTCTTACCTGGATATAAAAGCTTGTTGGCAACAAACTTCATGGTTTCCGGGTTGGGTGTCATTTCTGTATATATACTGATTACGGGACTTCCTGTTTTAATCATAACTGTGAAAATTAGTACGCAAAGATAACAAATCTTTTTAGGAAAGGTTGGGATTTTGAGCGGGATATTGACCGTTGGCAGATGAGAGCAGGCCGCACCCACCTGTTGCGACTGATGAATACACTCTACCCGATAAATTACCCGCAAGAATCAGGTTTAATGTCTTCAATAAAAAAATTGTGATCAGGGGTAACAATTGAGACAGATACCTGATATACCTGTAAATAAACTCACCGGGGAATGCCGAAAACTGACAGAGTAGGCTTCATTTTAAACAGGTATATTATGAAAAAGATATTTATTTTATTATGTGTATTACAAACGCTGGCAACGGCTATAATAGCACAAACCAACGCAAATGGTGCTGCCGGCAATGGTTTCGGGGCATCTTTAAGAGGCGGCTATGATTGGCTGCCAACTTATAATAACAATACTACTTATATTAATTATAAGGGCGGCCTGGCAGCGGGAGCAAGCTTTAACTATTATTGGGGTTGGCTCGGCCTGGGCGGCGACTTTGACTATATACAAAATCGTCCCCAAAGTACTTATCCAACCGCTGCGTATACCAGTAGCGTATTAGACCTGAAGGAAGATAAGATCAGCCGTATGTTCTATGGCATCGGTCCTTCTTTCAAATACCAACGTACAGAGAAGTTTGCCGCCGAACTGTTTCTTCGCGGGGGCTGGCCAATATAAAGGGTGGATATACGAACCTGTCTGTTACTTCGCCCCCTCAATTGCTGAATCATCATGCAGGATATGATGCTAAAAATGTATTATCTGCCAAGGCCCAGGCTCAGTTTACGTATTATTTTACCCGCTCTGTTGGATTGCATGCAGGTGTTTATTACCTGAGGCATTTTAAAACGCCGGAGCTTACCGATACTAAATTGGGATTTTCAGCGGCTTATCTTCCGCTTGCGGGTGATAATGCCGGGCCTCAGCCATCCATCGTGCAACGCAGTAATGCCTGCAACTGCGACATTAGTTCTTTGGGAGCTTTTGCCGGAGTTAGCATACAACTCCCTAAAAAAAAAAAGCCGGCACCTAAAGAAGATTGTAATACCTGCGATAATTATGCTTTGGCCGTTACAGCCAAGGATCAATATACCGGCGAAATACTACCGAATACAGATGTGGTGCTCAAAAATGTGTATGGCGAAATTATTCATAGCGGTACTACCAATAATTATGGGGTGGTTGTATTTAATAATATCACACCCGATAATTATTCAATAGCCGGAAAGCTATTTGATGTAGATCTGAAGGGTGCTGTTGCGAATAAAAGCGATTTCAAATCTAATCAGACACTTCAAAAAGAGATACTGTATACCGATGACCGTTTTATACTTCGCGGGCAGGTGGTAGAATGTAATATTGCCAATCCTTTAACCGGGGCATCGGTGGTGCTGACAAACAATGCAAAAGCTGAGCAAAAAACAACCAACACCAATGATAAGGGCTCCTTTATTTTTCATGCTTTACAGAACGCTGCTTATTCGGTATATGCTAAAAAAGAACGATTATTTCTCGCAGACAGAAACCATCACCACTCAAAATTTCGACCGCAACAAGACTCTGTTTATTAAGCTGGAAGTGTGCATGGAAAAAACAGACTGTGGTAAAGCGATCGTGCTTAAAAATATTTACTACGATCTTGACAAGTATTTTATAAGAGAGGATGCAAAGCCGGAACTGAACAAGCTTGCACAGTTTATGAAAGATAATCCCGGCGTAAAAGTAGAACTCTCATCGCATACCGATTCAAGAGCTTCGGATTCCTATAACATGACGCTCTCTCAAAAGCGCGCAGATGCAGCGGTAGACTACCTGGTAATACAAGGCATAAAAAAGGAAAGACTGATTCCGGTGGGTTATGGCGAAAGAAAATTATTGAACCGCTGCAAAGATGGAGTAGACTGCAGTGAGGGAGAACACCAGATCAATCGCCGTACCGAAATCAAAGTAATTTGTCCTGATAACCGATAGCCCTAACCAACCGGGGAGGTTGCACCTGCAGCCTCCCATTTTCAACCCTTTAAAAATTTTATTATGAAAACTCATTTTACAAAACCGCTTATTATTTTATTGATATGCATAATGCCTTTTTTACTATTTCCTGCAAAAAGAATGCGGCTTTGTGCGACTATGATGAAGCTCCTACTGGTTGTGCTGCCGGTATGGATGTAGCCTTCTTGATTGACTATACCGGGAGTATGGGCGGCGCTATCGATTCTATAAAAAGCGAAGTAAGCAGCATTGTTAGTACTATTATGGCAGAGTCTGGAGGCGACTACAGGCTGGCTTTGGGTATTTTTGATGAATACTCTAAAAAAGCGGGTCCTTCTTATATCGCCAGTCCTGCTTACACAGCGCTTCCCGCCGCTCAAAAGAAAGTGATAACAACGGGTACTAACACCGATCAGCATCTTACGATGATGGAAAAATTTGCACCGGCAAATGCTACTTCTTTCACTAATCAACTCTCTTTTCTCAACAATAACCCCAACATGCCGATGGGTTGGGGTATCGGAGGGCCAGAACCCGGAGATTTGTTATTGGATGAAATTTTAAACAACAGTTTTGCCGGAACCTGGCGCGGGGGCAACATTACGAAGCTGGCCATCATTATTACCGATGCCCCGGCTAGCGGCGATGATGATAATGCGAATGCAACAGATGATAGCTTTTTACAAACCCTTGCGGCTACCGCGAACAGTATGGGCGTGCAGTGTGTATTGCTCACCACTTTTAGTGGCAACTCATTGCATCCGGCTAATTACCAGCTGCAGCTTATTGCTAATAACACGGGTGGTTCTGCTGTAGTAGCGCCTACTTTTAGCAATATATCAAAAGATATTATCAGCCAGATTCAAAATATCTGCAACGAAAGCCAGCGCAAGTAATTCTTTTCTTCGGACTCTCTCTCCTTCAGAAACCGCCTGTACTGGCGGTTTATTTTTTATTCATTTTATAAACTGCGATAAGTTTTTTGATCCATTCGCCACATTTTTCTTTCCTTTCATCAAAACTCAGCAGGTTGTATTCCTTAACTAGTTGTTTTACCTCCGGCAAGTGGTGTAGGCTTTTTAACCTGGGGACAGATTCTGCAATTGACAGGTAATTCGTCTTGTTTATAGTGTTTAAATTTTCAATCAAACAGCTTTCGATCTCACCTGGATAGGCGCTGTAAAGGAGATCGGCTATCCCCCAATTAATGCCAGTTTGAGCATTAATTAATAAGGGTTTCAGCCTGGCTGCCTGGTTCGTATTCACCAGTGTACTCAAATCCCGCTTTTTACCATCCGGATACAACCAAACATAACCCTGTCCGGAGTTTAATTCGGTTAAACCCTCCCTTCGGGTGACTTCTATTTCAGCACATTTAACGAGCCATTCTATAGTTTCTGTAAATTTTACCCTCTCGTCATTTATTGTCAGTATCTGCTGCATTTCCCTGATTCTCTTCTTATAAATAGCGATATCTTGCTGATTAAGGGTTTTTAAGCCGTAACTCAACGCGTGAGTACTATACCGGCCATATTCATCCTTGTCCAGAAAGGCAATAACCCATGTTTGTTTTTGATACCGGGCGGGTTCGGGACAAATGACATTGACGTAAGATTCAACCCGTATTGAATCAGCAGTGATCCCGCCTTGCAAATTCTCTAATACTTTAATGGTAGCAATCTCAGGTCCAAAACTAGTACTGGAAATGAGCTTACCGTTTTCTATTTTATCGCTTCTTATAAAGCCATCCTGTACATTGATTACATACCCTACAATAATATGCTGGCTTTCTTTAACAAGTAACCTCAATGGGCGGGGAGCAATTGGGTAAGCGTGTACGCAAGCGACTGATCCCATGAATATAGCGGCTAATGTTATCAGGTATTTCATAAGTCAAAGTGTTAGTTTTTCAACAATAAAATGAAATAGCGACTGGCAGCAATTTAATCCAAAATTTTTGAAAGGTCTATTTCTTCTCTCTTAACTTTGATTGTTATGAAGAAAATTTACTACCTGTCAACCTGCAGTACTTGTGCCGAGATCATGAAGGATGCCAATATCAGCGAGGAAACAGGGTTCGAATTGCAGGATATCAGGACGCAGCCCATGACGTCTGCACAATTGGACGAGATGAAAAAGCTATCAGGGTCGTTTGAGTCTCTTTTCAGTCGCCGGGCACTTAAGTATAAAGAGCTGGGTTTAAAAGATAAAGCCCTGGCAGAGCAAGATTATAAAAACTATATATTAGAGCACGACACTTTCCTGAAGCGCCCGGTAGTCATTCTGGGTGACAAGATCTTTATTGGCAGCGAAAAGAAAAATGTTGCGGCTTTAAAAGAAGCGCTGCAATAATACTACCAGTTACCTCCCTGTTCTTTATTTAATCTTTCTGATTTTTTGGGAGGATTGGTTCGCCAGTTTTTATCGTACCTCACAAAAAAGGATAACCATATCGCCCGCGCCAGTCGCATTAAAAGTGGCTGCATACTAAGCAGGAAAACAGCATTGAAAATAAGCCAATAAAATATACGGTTATCATTTACGCTCAGGCCAATAAAAACCCACCAGGCTATAAGAGAGGCAACGCTTAATGCAATAGAAAGTGCGTAACTTATATAGCCGCTGCCATAATAAAAACCTACTTCCAGCTCAAAAGGTTGACCACAAACAGGGCAGGGCTCGTTCATTTTCATAATGCTCGATAACTTGTAAGGGTTGTTTTCAACAAACATATTACCCTTGCGGCAGCGTGGACATTTACATTGCAGCACTTTTAAAAAGCTGGGTTTGCTTTCTTCGGTAGGTTGAACGGAGGGAATAGTTTGTGTATGCATATCAATTCTTTTATTTAATCTGTTTTCTAAATTCGAAAGGAGTAAGACCGGTTGCTTTTTTGAAGAAGCGGTTGAAATAAGAGGCATCTTTAAAATTCAGGTTCCAGGCAATTTCTGCCGCCGTCATTTCGTCGTTTACCAGGAGCCGCCTGGCTTCCAGTATCACCCTGTCGCGTATCAGTTCACCGGCGGTTTGCCCGGTAAGGTCCTGGCATAACGCGTTCAAATGATGGGGGTGATATACATCAGCGCGGCATACTCATTAGGCAACTTCAGCTGACGATAATTTTTCTCAATCAGGTTTCTGAATGTTTTTAGGGTCAGCATTTTTTGATTAGGCATGGTATTCGCCACTTTTTTCCCCGAAGCTTCTTCTGTCAATATCAGGAAACGGAGTAGCAATACTTTGATCAGATCCTCATGAGCTTGTCCATTTTCAGCGGCCTTCAGCATCTCACTCATTAATTGTGCTCCTTCTTTAAAAGACGGCTCATTTAGCTGAATTACGCCTTCGTCACAATTACCACTAAAAAAGAGAACTGATCCAGGTAGGCAGAATTTAATAAAAACGACTTGAAATAGGTTTCAGAGAAGTTGATAATATAGCCTTCTACTTTCCCCTCAAACTGCCAGCCGTGCACCTGGCCCGGAATCATGAAATATGCCTGGCCCGCCTGTACAGGAAAGGTTTTAAAATCAATGGTATGGGTTCCGTTGCCGGCAGTAAATAAAACAATATGATAGAAAGCGTGCCGGTGCGGGTAGTTGAGCTTTGCATAATGACGCTCAATATACTCGGCAAAATCTTCAACCAGTATATCCTCATCTGGTGGCGTTGGCGAAGCGCTGATATTGCAGATATTATATACCGGGAACTTTGTCATAGCTGATGTAATACAAAGCAAAATTACAGCCCAATCCCGGTATTGCTATGTTGCTTTTCGGAGGAAAAATGGTACTAAACGGAGATTTTAGTATTTATATGAAGTTTAGTGTGTGATGGTTTGCTCTGCTGCGGGCTCATCCAGCCGGTGGGCCAATTCGGGATTCTCTTTGCGTTCTTTTTGTAAAACTTTTCGCGCAATCCAGACGCTGATCAGCATGAAAAGAGCCCCCAGTAAGAAAGGCGCGCCTGGGAAATGAATAGCCGACTCTTTATGTGTAGTATAATTGAAAAGGCCTGTCATAATTAATGGTCCAAATATAGAGGTAAGACTCATAAGGCTGGTTAAGCCTCCCTGTAATTCTCCCTGCTCATTATTAGGAATGTGTTTTGTAATGATCGATTGCAGAGCCGGGCCGGCAATACCTCCCAGACAATAGGGGATCAGGAATACATACATCATCCAGCTTTGAGAAGCAAAAGCAAACAAAGTCAAACCTGCAGCATACAACAAAAGTCCCAGGTAAGTACTTTTCTCGTCTCCGAGTTTAGGATTAATAATACGTATCAAACCACCCTGAACCACTCCTACCAGTACGCCCACAATTGCCAAAGAAATACCTACCTGCCTTTCGGTCCAGTTAAACACAAACATGGTAAAATAACTCCAGTTGCTTTGCACTGCGTGAGCTGCCAGGTATATGAAAATGAAACCGGCAACAAGACCTGTTATTTCCTTGTGTTTGATGAAGAATAGAAGTGATCCCACCGGATTCGCCTTTAACCAGCTAAAGGGCCTGCGGTTTTCCGGCTTTAAGGATTCTGGCAGCACAAAGTACCCGTATAGGAAATTAATAAAGCAAAGAATTGCCGCTGCATAAAAGGGCGCTCTTAAACCCCAACCTGCCAATAAACCACCTAATGCCGGACCTAATACAAAACCCAACCCGAAGGCGGCACCGATTAATCCAAAGTTTTTAGCCCGGTTTTCGTTAGTGCTTATATCTGCTATGTAGGCACTGGCAGCGGTAAAGCTCGCCCCGGTAATTCCGGCCAATACCCGTCCTACGAAAAGCAACGCATAGTTATGTGCCAAAGCCAATATGATGTAATCAACACAAAATCCAAGAAGGGATAAAAGGATAACAGGGCGTCGGCCAAACCGATCACTCAAATTACCCATTAATGGGGCGAATATGAATTGCATGGCTGCAAAAACAGATACGAGTAAGCCTCCCCAGGTGCTGGTTTCGTTAATCGGAATATGCTTCAGTTCTGAAAGGAGCTTGGGCATTACGGGTATGATCAGTCCCCAGCCGATAACGTCAATAGTAAGGGTTATAAAAATAAAGCCGATGGCAGCGCTTTTCGAAGTTTTCATCCGATTGGTTTTTATTTTGACGCGCGGAACTTTGCCATACCAGCTGTGTGCCGGAATATTTGAAATCTGATTCCGTTCCGTTTATTGCGCCTGCAAAGATGGGAAAACTATAAGTACAAAAGCGGTTACCCCTGTTGCATTTTATTTAATTTCTTCAAAAATGCCCGACTGCTTGTTCTTGCGAACATTGTCCCAATGGAAATAACGGCCATTCATGGCTACATAAATACCCGGGGAAGTGTTTGTGCAAATGCCAGGGCGCTGCCCAGGTTGAATAATCCATCAGAGCTACCAAATTTTATGGGGATCATAGCGCCGGTAATAACAACCGTCTTATTCTTTACTTTTTCTGCCAAAACTTTGGCTGTTTTGTCCATGGTATCGGTTCCATGTGTGATCACGATTTGCTCTTCTTCACATTGTTCACACTGATAAGCAATCAGATCCCGGTCCTCAGCCGTCATTTTCAGGCTGTCAATCATCATCAATGTTCTTATTTCTACAGGCACCAGGTTACGGCCTTTCTCCAGTAGCTCATGCAGGTGGGTATCTTTAAAATATAACTGCCCGTTTAACATATTATATTCCTTATCGAAAGTGCCTCCTGTAATAAAGATCCTGATTGCCATGGTTGGTTGGTTTGAGAACCAAATGTAATGAACTTTGTCCTGCTGCCGGGTAACCCCTAAATGGAGTAATGGACAGTATAAAAGAAAATGCCCGAATCCTTTTAATTCATTTAACACTACCTACCAGATATAAGGAGAAAACACCTGGATACCAACATCATTTGGAAAAAATAAAATGCTGTTAGGGTTGCCCGTCAACAGGTAAACCTTTGAGGAGCGGAAAATCAGGTGGCGGTTCCTAATAATCTTAATGGAACTAATTCCGGACTAAGGGAGGCTTTGGCCAAAAGTCAGCAGGTTATTGTCCGGATCCAGCAAAGAAAACTCTTTCTGTCCCCAGGGTTTAGTTTCCAGTTTTCCATTGGGATGAATAGGGATATTATTGTCTAGTAAAGATTGATACAATCCATCGATATTATCGGTACGGATATAAACCTGTCCATAATTCTCTGCCGGGTTAAGTTCTTTGAACTCAAAAAAATGGATCTCTATACCTTCTTTTTCTATCATCAGGTAGCCATCGTAGTCAACCACACCACAGTTTTTAAAACCCAGGCGGTCAATATAATAAGCTTTGGTAGCCGACTTGCTACGCATGGGTAATTTGGGATTAATAGCTGTAAGCATCGATCTTTTTAGGCTAAATCTAGTATTTTATCGGGAGTAATAGGCAAATCTCTTAAACGTTTGCCGGTTGCATTATAAATAGCGTTGGAAATGGCTGCAGCCACACCAATAATACCTACTTCACCCAAACCTTTAGCACCTGTAGGATTTATATTAACATCCGGCTTACCTATAAATGCCACTTCGATAATAGGTGCATCAGCATTTACGGCAAAATGATAACCCGCCAGGTCATTGCCCACCAGTCCACCCAAACGGGCATCAGCCACCTGCTCTTCCATCAACGCCATTCCAATACCGCCTACTGCTGCACCTGACATTTGGTTAGCGGCTGCTTTTTCATTTACTATTTTACCACCATCTGCCACGCAAACCAGTTTTTCTACTTTCACCTTTCCCGTTTTGGTATGCACCCGTACTTTACAAAAATGGGCGGCAGAGAGCAGAAGGCATATTGCTTTCTTTCATCGCCGGGGCCGGAACTGGCTTCCAGGTCGATGACCGTCAGCTTGTTTTTACCCCAGATCTGTTCGTAGGAAATAAATTCACTATTGCCTGTTTTATAAGAAATGCCCTTTTCCGAAAGTAATATATCCGCAACCGCGGCCCCTTATATTTTTCGTTGATAGTTGCAGCATATTCGGCCAGCTTCAGCTTTAAGGCATTGCAAACAGCTACTACAGCTCCGCTAACAGAAGATAATCCGTTACTACCGCCCTGGCTGGGCGCAGGTGGCAAAGTAGAATTACCCAGTTCAATTTTTATTTTGCTTTTAGGAATACCGGTAACCTCATGTGCAATATTATACATACCCGTTCCGGTTCCGGTGCCAATATCTGTCATTGCTGTTTGTACGGTTATGCTGCCATCTTTTCGCATTTCGATGCCTGCACTGGCATTTCCCCGCCCGGCGTTCCACATGCCCACAGCCATGCCGTAGCCAACACTCCAATCACCCTCTTTTACCTGCGCGGGCTGTGTTTTTCGTTGAGTCCAATCGATAATAGAGGCCCCTTTTTCGATACACTCATGAATATAGTTGGTTGACCAGGGTAAGCCTGAATCCGGGTTTTTATCCAGGGCAAGATTTTTAAGCCGCAACTGTACCGGATCCATTTCTATCTTATAGCTTAACTCATCAATAGCGCTCTCGATGCGCAAAATCGCCGGTACAGTCGCCCGGTCCTCTCATCCAGGTGGGTGTAGAAAGGTTCAGTGGTACGATCGATGACTCTGCTTTCAGGTTGGGAAATTTGTAAATAAGGCGGGTAACCCTGGTGATGCCCTCTCCAAAGCTTTCATAAACAGAAGTTCCGTTTTTGCCTGGTGCCATACACCCGCAATATTGCCCTCATTATCTGCTCCCATTTTCACTTTTTGCCAGGATGCCGGGCGGTAACCCACCGAGTGGAACATTTGCGGACGCGTTAACATCAGCTTTACAGGCCTGCTTACCTGCTTTGCAGCCATTACTGCAGCCAGGGCGCTGGGCCATACTCTTAAACCTGAGCCAAATCCCCCACCAACAAATTCGCTGAACACTTCTATATTTTTTTCAGGAATATTGAAAAGCCGGGCAAAACTGCGCTGTACATTATTTACCCCCTGGTTTTTATCAAATAGTTTAAGCTGATCGCTACTAACCCAGTGCGCGATAGTTGCATGCATTTCCATGGGGTTATGCACTTCTGCTTTTATATTATAAGAAGCTTCTACTATATGGGGAAGGCTGCCCCAGGCATCTAAAGAGCCCCTTTCTTTTCCCGCATTAGACAGCGGATTTAAGGGATGCTCTTTGTCAAAATCAACTTTAAAAGGAGTAGAGTCATAGTCGGCTGTAACCAGCGAGGCGGCATAAGTGGCGTCTTCCAGGGTTTCAGCGATGACCATAGCAATGGGCTGACCCTTAAAGTATATTTTATCGGTATGAAAAACAGGAAGTCCGAACCTCGATTCTTTTATTTTACCTTCATCTGCCAGGCCGGGAACGAGTGGTTTGTGCTGATGGGTTACAATATCGATCAAGCCCGCAACCTGTTTGGCGTGTTGCAGGTTTATATTTTTGATGGTACCGGAGGCAATGGAGCTGTCTACCAGCACAGCATAACAAATACCAGCCACTTCGTATTCTGCTGCATATTTTCCTTTACCGGTTACTTTTGCAACGCCTTCTACCCTACCTTCCGGAGGTGCTATCAGATCAAAAGGTTCATCAAAAAATGCCATAATAAACTTTATTTATCAGCCGGTGCTTTTGTTGAATAATATTTCGTCGTAATTGATCTTTATTAAAATGAACCCATTAGCCCGTCAAACAGTTTTGCAGCGCAGTTTCTATAGCACCTTTTAACATGTGTATTTTAAAAGCATTGCCGGTTAAGGGTTTCAATCCTTCTGTAGCAATAGTTGCTGCTTTTTCGAAATGTAAAGAGCTCGCTTCTTTGCCTTTTAAATAGACCTCGGCTGCATGCCAACGCCAGGGTTTATGCGCTACGCCGCCGGAAGCCAGTCTCGCATCCATAATTTTATTATCTTGTAAATGGAGCGCAGCAGCCACAGAAACCAGGGCAAATGCATAAGAATCGCGGTCCCGAATTTTTACATAAGCACTGTTTTTATGAAAAGGGTTGGCGGCCATATCAACGGACGTAATTAAGGCGTTAACAGGTAATTTGTTGTCTGACTGGGGCTGATTGCCGGGCAGCCTATGAAAATCCTTAAAGGCAATTGAAGCTTTTTGTTGTTTTTGATCGATAATGTTTACGGAAGCATCAAGGGCTGCGAGTGCCACACATAAGTCTGATGGATGTACGGCCACACACTGCTCACTATAACCTACTACGGCGCTCATCCTGTTTTCTCCTTGTATGGCGCTGCAACCTGATCCCGGTTTGCGCTTGTTGCAAGGACTCGTTATATCATAAAAATAAGGGCAGCGGGTGCGTTGCAGCAGGTTACCCCGGTGCTAGCCATATTACGAATTTGGGGAGAGGCACCGGCCAGAACTGCTTTTGCTACCAGGGGATATTTAGACAGTATTTGATTATCGGTGGTTAACAAGGTATTGCGAACCATCGCTCCTATCCGTATGCCATTGGCGGTGGTTTCTATTTTATCCGAAAGCGAGCCGGTTACATCAATCAAAGCTTCGGGCTGCGCAATATGCTTCTTCATCAGGTCTACCAGGTTGGTACCACCGGCAACAAACTGGGTCAATTCCTTCTTCGCCGCTACCGCTTTAGCGGCATTTTCCGTTTTAGTAAAACTAAATGGTCTCATACAGCTGCTACTTTTTGAATAGATTCAACAATACCGTTGTAAGCGCCACACCGGCAGAGATTGCCACTCATAAATTCTTTTATTTCTGCAACCGATTTGGTATGTCCTTCTTTTACACAGGCAACAGCAGACATGATCTGCCCCGGCGTGCAGTATCCGCACTGAAACCCATCACATTCTATAAAAGCTTGCTGCATGGGATGCAACTTGTCTCCATTGGCCAAACCTTCAATAGTAGTGACTTCTTTACCAGCAGCCTGCGCCGAAAGGGTAAGACAGCTGAGCACTCGTTCCCCGTTGATATGTACTGTGCATGCGCCACACTGTCCATGGTCGCATCCTTTTTTAGTACCCGTCAACTGTAACTCCTCTCTTAACAGGTCGAGCAGGGTAGTACGGGTATCGGCAGTTACCCGATACGGGGTTTTATTAATATTAATGGTGAGTGGGATCGTTTGTTTGGGTGGAACAAAAAAGTTTTTTACATCCTGGTATAAAGCCTTTACTGACTTAGGCAGGGCGGCCAGTGCTGCTAATGCTCCCGAAATTTTGATGAACGAACGGCGTGAACTTGTCATGTATGCAGATATTACATAAAGACCCTTGGAGAGGTCTTTACTTAACGTTTTCGATACAATAAATATAACTAAAAGTTGCTTAAATCTGCTAACTACAAAGAAATGAGGACGCAGGGGATTCGCCGGGGAATAGTTCAATTCTGATGAAATAAAACCTGGAACATGTAATGCGAACGATTCTGCTTGATCTCAGCTTCTCTTGCTCTCTGCGATAAATACCCTGTGCAGGACTCTGACCACTGCGATCAGATTTTTTCGGGGAAATAAATTTTAATACATTTATTATATATAAAATAAGGATCAAATGGATAACATAAAACTTGGCGCATTTTCAGTAAGCCTGACAGTAAAGATATTCACGCTTCTAAAGCGTTTTATGAGAAGCTGGGATTTACCTATAAAGGCGGCGACATTAATCAAAACTGGATCGTGCTCAAAAACGGCACTTCAGTTATAGGACTTTTCCAGGGGATGTTTGACAAGAATATGCTTACGTTCAACCCTGGTTGGGACCAGGAGGCGAAACATATTGAGGATTTTGATGATGTGCGCAAAGTGCAGCAACATCTGAAAGAACAAGGTATTGAGTTGACGGCTGAAGCCGATGAAACAACAACAGGTCCCGCATATCTCACACTAACGGATCCGGATGGTAACCCTATTTTAATTGATCAGCATAGGTAGGCGGATTGATCATTTAGAGTTCAAAAGTGTGCTGGCTGTTTCTTACCCAATAAACAAGGGGATAGCGTGAGTTATCCCCTTGTTAGAATATATTATTACTTAGTTCTTTAAGCTCTGCATATCGATTACAAACCGGTAGCGCACGTCACTTTTCAGCATTCTCTCGTAAGCCTGGTTAATATCCTGCATTTTGATCAGTTCTATTTCTGAAACGATATTGTGCTGACCACAGAAATCCAATAGCTCCTGCGTTTCTGCGATGCCACCGATCAAAGACCCTGCAATGGATTTTCTGCCCAATACCAGCGGGGCAGTATTCAGCATCGGTTCCAGATTACCCAGGAAACCAACTAGAACCAAAGTACCGCTGGTATGAAGCGTCTGCACATAAGGATTCAGGTCATGTACATAAGGCACCGTATCGATGATCAGGTCAAATTTGCCTCTTACAGAGTCCATCTGTATGTGGTCTGTGGAAATAATAACTTCGTCTGCTCCTAATGATTTCGCTTCTTCTGTTTTTCCTGCACTTCTTGAAAAGAGGGTAACTTCTGCGCCAAGGGCATGGGCTAGTTTCAAGGCCATGTGTCCTAAACCGCCCAAACCTACCACCGCCACTTTGCTGCCTTCTTTCACTTTCCAGTGCCTCAAGGGCGACCAGGTAGTAATACCCGCACAAAGGATGGGAGCTACTGCTGCCAGGTCGAGGTTCTCAGGAACTTTTAAAACAAAATGTTGATCTACCACTACTTTCTCGGAGTAACCACCAAAAGTATGGCCGCCCGAATGTTTGTCTTTACCGTTATAAGTACCCGTAAATCCGTTCAGGCAAAATTGCTCAAGATCTTGTTTGCAGTTGTCGCAGGTTTTACAGCTATCCACCATACAACCTACTGCCGCCAGGTCCCCGGCTTTAAATTTCGTTACCTCGCTACCTACTTTGGTAACTCTACCCACAATTTCATGTCCTGGAACAGAGGGGTATTTAGAACCACCCCAGTCATTACGGGCGGTGTGCAGGTCAGAGTGACAAACGCCGCAGTATAATATTTCAATTTCCACGTCCTGTGGGGTTACATCACGACGATCGATATGCATAGGTTGAAGATCAGCGTCAGCTGCTTCTGTACCGAAAGCTTTTACATTCGTACTCATTGGGGTATCGGTTTACTGTTGATTGTTAATTGTTGATATTTCATGGCAGGGTCTGCCATAATAGTAAACATTAACTAACAAGTCAGTTCCAACAAAGTTGCCGGTAGTTTTGAAAATAAAAGTTACGTCGTTGCAAAAATCCGTCAACGAGGGACGCACTGTTTTATGTTTCTCTGAGAGACGCGTGACATTTTACTGCCACCATTTTTTAAAGGTCTGCAGGGTGTCTTTGAGATGTACTACTTCGCCAATCATCGGTGTCATAAGATGGATGCTGTCTTTTTCGGCAGCTTTGGAAATATTTTCCAGCGGTTCGCTCCAGGCGTGCATGGCCAAAGCATACTTAGAGTTGTGAACGGTAAATAGCCTTTTAGGGTCTAGTTCTTTAACGGCTTTTACCAGGTCTTCCGGCACCAGGTGAATGTATTTCCAGGCATCATTATACTGCCCGTTTTCCAAAATAGCCAGATCAATGGTGCCAAACCGTTGTTTAATAGCGGTGTAGTGGTTGTCGTAGCCAGAGTCTCCACCTAAATAAATATTGCCACCTTCGGGTGACTGTAACATAAAGGAGGCCCATAAAGACTTATTACGGGTAAGACCCCGGCCCGAAAAGTGCCTGGCCGGTAGCGCAGTAATGGTAAACCCATCTACTGAAGTTTGCTCATTCCAATCCAGCTCTACAATTTTATTCCTATCGAATCCCCAATACTCCAGGTGCTCGCCCACGCCTAAAGGACAAATCACTTTACCTACCCGATCTTTTAGGTTAAGCATGGTTGTATAATCCAGGTGATCCCAGTGATCGTGCGTGAGAATCAATACATCTGCATTGGGAAGATCCTCCGGTTGGTAAGTAGAGGCGCCATTAAAGGCTTTATTAAAAGCGGATAAGGGAGAGGCTGAAACCAATACAGGGTCGACCAGGAATTTTTTGCCCGCCACCTGCATGTATAAAGAAGAGTGTCCCATCCACACCAGGGCATCTTCAGCGCCTAAACCATTTAAATTGGTTTTAATAGTAGGAATATCTTTTGAAGGACGAAGGTCTTTTACTTTCTTAAAAAAGAAATCGTATAAAACACCGGTAAAGCCTTTGTCAGAAGAAAAGTTGGGCGTAGGACTTTGATTTTGAAAGGCATCATCCCTGTAATTTGGCGATTTTTTGATCCGTGCCAGCCGCTCGCCTGAAGGAGCTTTTCCGAAACTTTTTGATTGACAAAGATCATCACAGCAGCAATGATGATCAGGATAGCCGATAGCAGCACCCACATGAGTTTTCGCAATTTATTTTTTAAAGAAATCTTCATTACGGTTGATTCACATTAAGCAACAAGCAAAAATATGCCTGGTTTAAAGAAAGACGACCGTAACAAAGATTTACTTTAAATAATGCTATCGAAAGAAAATTGGTGAGGACGAAGCCTTTTTTTGTTGGATCAGCAGGCCCGAAAAAATTACTTTACAAAGAGCATATAAGTAGCCCCATTAAACGTTTTGTTGATTTTGTTGCCGTTTTCTTCACGTTCGGTATTGTCTGAATGTGAGAACTCTACCTGGTACTTACCGCTCCATAAAGGGGTAAAGCTGATCTCCCCGGCTTCATTAGTATATAAAGTTTTGCTCCAGCCATTAGGTGCAAAAACCTGTACCTCTTTTTTTGCCGCGGGCTTACCCTCAAACAAGGCAGCCACTTTTACTTCTTTGTTGGCAGTTACTGAGGCCGCATCTTTTGCTACCAGGCTGATAAAGTTTTTGTTAACGGTAGCTTCATTGCCTGTATCTGATTTGCCTACTTTAACCGTGGCACTGCTGAAATAGTTGATCTTGGTACCGTGATAAAGATCTTTTACCGGATGTTGCAGGCTGATGGTATAAACGCCTTCCTGTTTGGGAGTAAAGCTGCTTTTGTAATGATCGCTACCAATCGCCGTAGATAAAGTTTCTACAGAGCCATCCGGTGCAATCGCAACAATTTTAAAGTCTTTCAGGTCGGAGAACCATTTTTCAGCCGCTGTAATATCTTTATCGGCATATTCGCCGAAGAATACTTTTATTTCCTGGGCTTTGTTTTTGCTACCCGTTGGCAGTGTTTCAATCCAGACTGCGTGGGCCCATGTTAGCTGGCATAACAGCAATGTTAGTAATGACAATAATAGTTTTCTCATCAGAATAAATTTTTCGCGAAAGTATTACCAGCACTGCCCGGCATGTTTACTAAATGCGGAAAATCTTCTTACTAAAAAGGAAAAATATCAGCCACGCACTACAATATTGTATTTCATTAATAGTCCCAATAGCCCCTCTTTAGAAAACTTCGCCTTTTTGATCTTGTTTCTGTCCGGATCAATAATGTAGTTGTAGGCCGTACTCAGGTCGGCTTTTTCGAGTAGCGTATTATCAAATGTGGCACCTTTAAGATCACAATTGGTGAAGTTTGCCCCCGTTAGGTCTGTATCCGTAAAATCGATTTCGTGTAAGGAGCAATTGTTAAATACGGTGTTCTTCATCTTCAATTTATAAAAAGAAGAAAGATTGAGGGTACATTGGGTGAAGGCCGCGGAAAAAGAAAGTCGCTACAGGTTTCAAAATGCAGCCCGATCATCTTACAATGATTGAACTGTACGTCACGGATAATGGCTTCTGATAATTGGGCATTACTGATATTACAATGATTAAAAACACAATCAATAAACGATATCTTGCATAGGTTGCTATTAGAGAAATTACAATTATGAAAAGTGCATCCCTCATACTCTCCTAATGGTAGCGATAGAGTGGTATAGTCAATATTTTCGTAGGTAGCGTCAACAAAATACTTTTCCATAAATAACGCAAATTAAGGCGGCAAAAGTCGGGGAAATAAAACAAAATATCAGCTTTCTTTACTTCTTAATCTGGCCTCTTCCAGGTCGAGCTCGCGTTCTTTTTCCCGTATCAATTCTTCATCAAAAGTGTGGTTCTGCAGGTATTTAGATAACTCTGTTCTTTTTAATTGAATCAGCTCCAGCAGCATTTTTTTAGTCTTGGTGTAGATTTTTGAGTAGCTTTTATGCCTTTTGTTTCAATCGCTTCCAGTTTCTGTTTGCTTAGCTGAATAGCACGTTCGTAACGATGGTGCACCGCCTTAAAATGTTCATCTTTTGTAAGGTCTTCCGTAAAATGGTTGTCTAAATAGGTAAGCGTTGCCTGTGCCAGGCTTAATTTGATCAGCTGCTCATTTTTTCTTTTCTCGCTGGCTTGCTTGTCCTCAATTTTAAGCCATTTCAATAATGGACCAATAGTCAACCCGGGAATGACCAGTGTTATGAGTATAACTACGAAAGTGATAAAGAGAATTAAAAACCGGTAAGGAAACATTTTGTCATCCTGAATAAAGAAGGGTATAGATAAAGCAGCAGCCAGGGAAACCACTCCGCGCATGCCACACCAGGAGATTAAAAAAGCTTCTTTATTAGTAAGTAATTCGTCTTTCAGCGGTTTTCTTTTGTGTAACAATATGCGGAAATAGTTGATACTATACACCCATACCACACGGATGGCGATAACAGCCAGGCTGATAATGATCCCATAGAATAAAGCATCCTTGATGGTGTTTTGCGTAAAATGGCGGGAGAGATAAGGTAGCTGTAACCCGATCAGTATAAAAATAAACCCATTCAATAGAAATGTAAGCGTATCCCAAACGCCGTTAATATTCAACCGCGAGCTGTAGGTCAATATCCGGTGCGAATGATAACTGATAAAAAGGCCTCCTGATACAACAGCGAGCACACCCGAAAAGCCCAGATGTTCTGCAACCAGGTACATCACAAAGGGAGAGATTAACGTAAGCGCTGTATCGATGGCGGTAGTAGTGGGAAAGAAACGATGAATGAGGTACAGAATGCCGCCGATACCTAAGCCTACCGCTGTTCCGCCCAGCGCCATTAGTACAAAACTTTGCGAGGCATCTAAAAAGCTGAACTGTCCTGTTGTAACGGCGAGCAAGGCAAACCGGAAAACGATAAGGCTCGACGCATCGTTTACCAGACTTTCACCTTCGAGCATGGTGACAATATTACGAGGCACATTGAGTTTTCTTAGAACAGAGGTAGCAGCAACGGCATCGGGTGGAGAAATAATACCTCCTAAAACAAACCCCAGCGCAAGAGTAAAGCCCGGAATTAATGCATGCGAAAGAAAGGCGATGATGGTAGAGGTGAAGAACACCAGGCCAAAGCCGAATCTTGCTATGGGGCGCCTGAATTTCCAGAAGTCTGCCCAGGGAATTTGCCAGGCTGCAGCGAACAGCACCGGAGGTAAAAAATATAAAAGACAATATCGGGGCTGATGCGTAAATCGGGAACGCCGGGCACAAAGCTGATGAGCAACCCTCCTATTACCAGGAAAATGGGATAAGCTACTTTAAGTTTATTACCCAGCATCGTAAGCAGGGTGATAATAAACAAAAGGGAAATGACCAATAACAGGTTTTTCTCAAGCATGTTCTAATGTAAGAAAATGTTGCTAAACCTCCGTCCCGCACTTACCCGCTAAGCCGTCACATTTTTGTCCTTATCCTGCGGACGAATGATCATACGGAAGGACTGGTCTTTGCTGAAGTAGGCAATGATCCAGTTAACCAGCGTACGAACCCGGTTTTTAACCGTCAACAAGGACATTACATGTATAAACAGCCATACTGCCCAGGCAATAAATCCATTGAAATGGAATTTGGGTTTGGGAATATCTGCCACTGCTTTGTTGCGGCCGATAATGGCCATCGAACCTTTATCATTATACAAAAACGGCTTCCATAAAGAAAGGTCTTTAGGCAGGTTTTTAGCTAATAGCTGGCCCTGTTGTATGGCTACCTGCGCTACCTGTGGGTGTCCTTTAGGAAATTTTTCATCGGTGGTTTGCAGGCAGGCGTCGCCCAGGGCGTAAATATTTTCAGTACCCTGCACCTTGTTAAAGGCATCCACCAGCATACGTTTCCCAGGCCCGAAGCTCTCTACCGGAAAACCGTCAAAAGCTATGGCCGATACCCCGGCGGCCCAGATCAGGTTTTTAGTAGTAATGGCATTACCATCAATCAAGGAAACAGTTTCTCCATCAAAATCCTTTACCCGGTTTTGCAGCATTACCTTTACGCCCAGCTTTTCCAGCGATTCTTTAGAGTATTTCTGAGATTCAACGGACATGGGCCCTAAAACCGCATCGCCGCCATCAACCAATATAATTTCGCTAAGACCCTTGCCCAATTCGGGATAATCTTTCCGTATAATGCTTTGCCTCATTTCAGCAAACATCCCCGAAACCTCTACTCCCGTTGGTCCTGCGCCGGCTACCACAATGGTCAACAATTTTCTTTTTAACTCCCGGTCGGTAGTTCTTGATGCTTCTTCCAAACGGTTCAGCAGCAGGTTACGCATGGCCAGGGCATCGCTCAATGTTTTCATGGGAATGGCATGTTGTTTTACATTTTCCATTCCGAAGTAATTGGTAGTGGCGCCTGTAGCCATCACCAACATATCGTAACTTAACTCGCCATTGGAAAGAATTACTTTGTTTTCAGCAGGCACAACCTGTTTGAGTGCAGCCATACGAAAACGCACATTGGGCTTATTTCTTAAAAACTTTCTGAAAGGATAGCTGATGCTTGATGGCTCGAGAAAACCTGTTGCTACCTGGTATAACAGGGGTGGGAAAAAATTATAATTATTAAGATCAACCAGGGTAATTTCAAACTCTTTGTGCTGAGCTAATCTTTTTACAAAATTAACCCCCGCAAAGCCACCGCCAACTACTACTACTTTTTTACAGCCGATGCGTTCATATCATTGGTTTTAATTAATACTATAAGGCCCGCCGTCGTTAGTTGTTGCTATATATTGTATGAATTGCTATTCGTATGTGATAAAATTTCCCGCAACCAGGGAATCCTTATCATAAATAGCCCAGTCTTCAATGAGGCCCAGGTCTATTTTTACAGGATCTTTATAAATAACATTTTTAAGTTCTACTGGTTCATTATCTAAAAGACCAACCACTTTATTACCAACAAGGCTATCGGCAGAAAACCACATGTGTTCTGCTTTATCGCCCTCTGTAAATGCTGCTTTGGCAAAAAAGTCAAAGTGATTTTCATTTTTTGCTTTCAAGAGCGCAATAAAATAACCCAGGCTATCTTTTACATTTTGGAGCTGCCGCTGGTACGCTGAATCTGTAGGGTCTAATTGCACAATATTAGCCTCGTTCCCGCCTTCCGATTCTTTATCGCTGCTTTCAGGGGTTGATTTGCAGGAAATCAAAACAATAAAAGTGCATAGAGCTAAACCAGATAATCGAAAAAGATGACGGGGGCTAAAGATCATGGTTGTATTATTTAATAATCTACCACCTGCTCTACAATGGCTTCGGGTATCTCTCTCCATTTGTATAGCTGGTTGCGTAATTGAGGTTCAAACCCTGCTTCTTTTATAGCATCCTGCATAGACTTGTAAGTAAATCGGTGTGGTGCGCGGCAGCGCTCACTACGTTTTCTTCGATCATAATGCTTCCAAAGTCGTTGGCTCCTGCATGCAGGCAAAGCTGTGCGGTGGGCCGTCCTACTGTTAGCCAGCTGGCCTGAATATTGATCACATTAGGCAACATAATGCGGCTTAAGGCCACCATACGCACATATTCATCGGCCGTTGTAAGATTATGTACACCACGGATGCGCGTCAATAAAGTATCTACATCCTGGAAGGTCCATGCAATAAATGCCAGGAAGCCGTTGGTTCCCTCTGGTTTACGGCTTTGAACCTCCCTGATCTTAACCAGGTGCTCAAACCGCTCCTCGATGGTTTCCACATGCCCAAACATCATGGTGGCAGAAGTGGTAATATCCAGCTTATGCGCTTCGTGCATCACATCCAGCCATTCCTGAGCGCCACACTTTCCTTTACTGATCAGTCGGCGAACACGATCGATCAGTATTTCTGCGCCTGCACCGGGCAGAGAATCCAACCCAGCTTCTTTTAAAGCTTTCAATACTTCGTGATGGGTACTCTTCTCCAACTTGGTAATATGCGCCACTTCGGGTGGGCCCAGCGCATGAAGTCGGATGTCCGGAAACTCCGCTTTAATCGCTTTAAAGGTGTCTACATAAAACTGCAGACCTAATTTGGGGTGATGGCCTCCCTGCAATAAAAGCTGGTCGCCACCGTATTTCACCGTCTCTTCAATTTTTTTGCGATAAGTAGGCATATCGGTTATATAGGCATCGGCATGCCCCGGTATGCGAAAGAAGTTGCAGAATTTGCAATTGGCAATACACACATTGGTTGTATTTACGTTACGGTCTATCTGCCAGGTAACTTTACCATGTGGTACCTGCTTTTTGCGCAGCTCATCTGCAATAAACATTAACTCGCTGAGCGGTGCATTATGATACAGGAAAACGCCTTCTTCTACACTTAAAAATTCAAAAGCGGCTGCTTTTTTATAGAGATCACTTAAATCCATAGTCGGAACGAAATTATGTACAAAGGTACGAAAAGCAGGGTTATTAATCCATACATCTGCTATGTAATACCATTAGCGTGGGTGAGCCCGGGGACAACCGCTGTAATTATTTATGAGTGGCCCCGACCATGGAAATCAAGGTTATTCTACCGTTTGTACCAAAATAAAAGGGATGGCTTAAAAATGTGCTAACTTTAGGAGAACGGCTTCTGTAATGAAAAAATACTGCTTTTGCTGCTCACTTTGTTTTTTGTAACGCATACTATTAGTGCGCAGGAGGAGTTTGTTGACCCGCCAAGCAGGGAGCTTACAAAAATTAATTTTATACAGTTTACCGGTGGCGTTATTGTTTTTAAAGCGTTGCTGGATAATTTTAAAGACTCCCTCACATTTGTGCTCGACACGGGAAGCGGAGGTATCTCACTCGACTCTACTACTGTGGCAACGATGGGACTAAAACCCTCCGAGCCGGAACGGATGATCAGGGGCATCGGTGGTACGCGAAAAGTTGGCTTTTTAAAAAACCAGCAGCTAAAGATCAATAACCTGGTGGTGGATAGTCTCAATTTTCATATCATCGATTACGAAGTATTATCAGCATTGTACGGCGAAAAGATCGATGGGATTGTTGGTTACTCCTTACTTAGCCGGTATATAGTAAAAATTGATTACGAAAACCAGGAAATGTCGTTCTGGAGCAATGGTACCATTAAATATCCTAAAGGCGGTTATACCATGCGTCCCCGCATAACAACTATCCCCTACCTTCTATCTGAAGTGAAAGACGCTACTCAACACGATTTTAATTATTTGTTTGATGTGGGAGCGGGACTTACGGTGCTTTTTTCTGAAGATTATATGGAGGAGAAAAAACTCCTGAAAAGCAAGCGAAAAAGGTATTTAAAACAAGGTGAAGGTTTAGGAGGGAAAGTATCCTTTGACCTGAGCGTGATGAAGGAGTTGAAAATAGGGCCCTATAAGTTTAGAAATGTACCCATCAATATTTTTGACGATGAGTATAATATTACCTCTTATCCTACCTACGGCGGACTGATTGGAAACGAGGTTTTCAGACGTTTTAATTGTATCCTTAATTATAGGAGCCGCCAGATACATATTGTACCTAATAAGTTCTACAGAGATCCTTTTGACTATGCCTACTCGGGTTTGGAATTGTACCTGGTAGACGGGAGTGCAATAATCGGAGATATACCGAAAGGGTCGCCTGCCGATATCGCCGGGCTGCTACCGGGTGATGAAGTGCTGGCCGTGAATAAAAAATTCGGTATGTCGCTGAATGAATTAAAACATGCCCTGCAAGCTGTTTACGGACGTGTAGAAGTAATTATTAAAAGAGGCGATTCTTTACAGGTAAAAAAATGAATGTTATCAATATTCTAAACGGTAAAGCTATTCCCAATCAAACCATATCCAACGATTTCAGAGATGGATTTAAAATACGTGTAGGGGGTGTAGGCGATTATAATTTCAGAATACAGCCTTAGCTGGCTATTTGTAATTGAACTGTCATTTGTTCAATGTTTTTCCGCAATTCGTAAACCCACTGTGTGCTACCCGCAACAATTTTGCGCATCGTAAAAAATTACTTAGCGCACAATGATCTACCAACAAAAAACAAAAGCAGTTCGTAACTACTATTGAGAAACAGATGCCGCGCAGGTTTGCAGCAAATATGACATTTAAATTCTAGTGCATCAATATTTTGGCGAATAAATGCCGGTAATGAGATGTTTTTACTCATTGCCGGCATTTTGATTTTTAGCCAGTATGGTAAAAATTATAATTCCCCTTACTTTCGCTGCATGGTTCAGTTTGAAAAGTTTGTATTAGAGAATGGCTTAAAGGTGATTGTACACCAGGATAAATCTACACCGCTGGCGGTAATGAACATTTTATACGATGTGGGTGCCCGCGATGAAGACCCTGCCCAAACAGGGTTTGCGCATTTGTTTGAACACCTGATGTTTGGCGGCTCGGTAAACATACCTGAGTATGATGAACCATTGCAAATGGCAGGTGGAGAAAATAACGCCTATACCACTAACGATCTTACAAATTACTACATCCAATTACCTTCCGAAAACCTGGAAACGGCTTTCTGGCTGGAAAGTGACCGCATGCTTTCCCTGGCATTTGATGAAAAGAGCCTGGAAGTACAGCGAAAAGTAGTGTGTGAGGAGTTTAAAGAACATTATATTGATAAACCCTATGGCGATGCCTGGTTTAAGATGCGGGAGTTAGCGTATAAAAATCACCCATACAAGTGGATGACAATTGGCAAACAGCTATCCCATATTAAAGAGGCCCAATTAGAAGACGTAAAAAGTTCTTTTTCAGGCATTACCGGCCGAATAATGCGATAATGGTTGTGGCAGGAAATGTAGAAACCAGCCAGGTAAAAGCATTAGCTGAAAAATGGTTTGGCAATATTGAAGCGGGAGAGAAATCGGGTAGGAACTTGCCGGTTGAAGCGCCTCAGACCGCGGCAAGAACAGAAGAAGTGAAGGCGGATGTGCCTTTGGATGGATTTTATAAAACATGGCATATTGAAGGACGTTTAAGTGATCAATACCATGCTATGGATTTGCTGACGGATATTTTAGGAGGCGGGGAATCTTCGAGACTATACCAGAAGCTTGTTAAAGAATTACAGCTATTTGTTAGCATACAGTGTTATCATTTTGGCAGCATCGATCCGGGGCTGTTTACCATCGAAGGGAAACTGGTAAAAGGAGTGGATGTAAAAGCTGCAGAAGCTGCTGTGGAAGCTATACTACAGGATATAAAAGAGAACCTGATTACCAACGAGGAGTTGGAAAAGGTAAAAAACAAAACCGAGAGCATCATGGCTTTTGAAGATATGAGCGTGCTTAATAGAGCTACCAGTCTTGCTTTTTACGAATTATTGGGCGATGCCAACATGATGAATACGGAGTTGCAGAAATATGCTGACGTAACCGTAGCCGCCATCAACAAAGCAGCAAAAGATATACTGGCACCTGAGAACAGTAATACATTATATTATCTGGCTAAGAATTAACGAAACTTATATATGATAAAACCCCGGCATGCGTTTCAACATTTGCCGGGGTTTTTTATTTAACCGGGAACTGGTAGGTATTACCAATAGGTATTTCTGTAAACCCAATAAATACTGCCTGTTTATTAAATTTTTCTACCTGTTTATTACTTACAATATAGCTTCTGTGCACACGGATGAAATCGTTTTCCGGCAGCTGTAATGCAAGATCGTTAATAGTAGATCGGGTCATTATTTTTTGCTGGTCTTTCAGGAAAATATTCAGGTAATTACCCGATGCTTCGATGTATAATATATCCTCAAACATAATTTTCACCTGCTCATAGCCATCTTTCAAAAAGATATGATCAGCATGCTTTGGAGCTCCTGACTTTAAAGCAAGTAACTCATTTGCTTTGGTACAGGCTTTTAAAAACCTGGATAAGGAGAAGGGTTTTAACAGATAGTCTATGGCGCTCACCTCAAAACCTTCCACTGCATGCTCGCTATAAGCGGTTGTGAAAACAACCATAGGCGGATTGGGCAGCGATCTGAAAAATTCGATGCCGCTAATATCTGGCATTTTAATATCCAGGAACAACAGGTCTATTTTATTCTTCTGTAAAAAATCGATGGCATCAAAGGCATTGGTGAAGGTTGCCCTCAATTCTACAAAAGGAACTTTGGCTGCATGGCTTTTAATCACCTCCAGCGCTATCGGCTCATCATCTATGGCTATTGCGTTCATTTATAGTTTGTAATTGAATTCAGCGATTTATATCCTATAATTTCTGTTGTTGAATCCTGAGATTAGTTATATTTTTTATTGCAAAGCTTCCTTTAACTGATGATACAACGCTTCCGCCTGACTGGGACGATAAGCATCGGCTGTTAAGACCTTTCCCTCCTTGTTGATAATGGCGTAGGTGGGGTACTTACGTGAAATATTTGCAGTGCCTAAAAGATCCTTCCAGAAGGGTTCTATTGTTTTTTCAGATTTATTTAAATGAAACCCCTTAATTCCATGAAGCAATATTAACTCTTTCCATTTATCAGTATCTGCAGGTTTTTCCATAGCGAGGTACAGGTAAACCAGTTGATCCTCATCTTCAAAATGTTTTTTAACGGCTTTGTATGATAGGCTATCTCACTTAGGCAAGGACCACACCAGCTACCCCATATATCCAGATAAACCACTTTTCCTTTAAAAGGTGAAATCAGTTTTTTCAATGAAGTGATGCTGTCTGCATGCTGGATAAAAACGATGTCTTTATCGTTTTTATTTTGCTTGTTAATTATATCAAGCTGGTTAAGTTGACGTTCATAAAAAGCCAGCCATTGGCTTTGAGGATATTGGTTTTTTAGTTCCTGATAAATCGCTACGGAGGTCATTAAATCTTTACTTTCAACTTTGCTTGATAACTGACGGGTAAGATAATGCTCGTGCAATAGCGGAGGCAATATTTTGCGGGCGTATAGAATAGTTAAAAAGGTTTCTCCATATTTTTCTGCCACTTTTCTCAAACTATCTATCGGGAGATCTAATGTTTGCTGAATGATTAATTCGCCGTCTCTTCTGGCGTTTAAGAACAGGTTTAATAGCTCGTTTGCTACAAAGTTGGAAACATATTGGTTCGCTGAAGCGCTTGATGAAAGAATACTCGTGTCCGGCAAAGAAACTTTGCTAAAGCTGGTATCTGCAATAGTTTTCCATGCCGAATTTTTCGACATATTGTTTTTTATACCGTCTGAAAAGGTAAAGAGTTTTCTGGCATAATAGTACCGGATTATTTTTGACTCTTGGGGGTTAGTTGCGACAATGGAGTCCTGCTCTTTCCATACTGCAGGTAGCATTATGTTTACTAAAGAATCTTTATTCCATTTATTGTACCCTTTTTCAAATAGCGCATTTATTAAAAGTGTATTATTGGGTAAAACAGTTTGTTCTATATTAGGCGGTTGCGATGATGACTGCGCGTTTAATAGCGGAGCAACAAATATTAAAATAGCAATTAATTTATTCTTCATATACACTTTGATATATTTCCATGAGCACAATTGATTCGAAAATAGAACACGAATTTCTATATTAAATAATGGATATCCAAACGAAGGAGAGCGCTATGTTTTAATTACTTAGAGCTCCACACCAGTACTTTTTACCAGTTTCCATTCACCGCTGTTGCGCACAAAGGATTTAGTGACAGTTGTTTTCCCATTACTGTCGTAAAGAAAGCTATCCATGCTTTCGTATGCACTGTCTGAATATTTTGCCTTAACGTGTATAGACACCGGTAGCCGATCTATTTTACGCAGCTTTTTGGTAATGCTTACCTTGGTCTGTACTCCATTATTATTTACTGTTTTGGTTTCAGTTTGAGTAATGTAGTCGCTGTTAATGGAGCAGCTTAATACAACCAGCAATAGGATAAAGGGAATATATTTCATATAGTATTTTTAAGAGATGAATTAAAGATTAACGGTTAAGTGTATAAAGAACTCTTTGGCGCTTTCCCTGATGATCAGCTCATGCTTTTTAGGGTACAGTAATGCCAGCCTTTGTTTTACATTTTGTAACCCGATGCCACTTTTCATCTTTTCGGGATCATACTCATTTTTTATATGCACGCTGTTGTTAACATCGAAATACAGCACATGGTCTTTGGTGTGTAATGATATATTGATAAAGGAAGGCTGCTGCAGACTGATACCGTGTTTAAACGCATTTTCAACAAAAGGAATCAGCAGCATCGGCGATATATCCAGCCGGTTAAACTGCTCTTCAATATTGGTTTGTATCACAATATTCGGGCTGGTTACTGTACGTAGCTTTTGCAGATCGATATAGTTGTTGAGGTAATCTATTTCCCGCGCCAGCGATATTTTTTCCTGTATATTTTCATGTAGCATAAACCGCATCATATCACCCAGTTTTTGGATGCCCTCACCCGTGCGGTCGGCATTTTCCTGAAGGGCAGTGCCATAAAGTGTGTTAAGCGCATTGAATAAAAAATGAGGATTGATCTGTGAACGTAAGAAGCTCAGGTTAGCCTGTGAGGATCCCAGCGCTGTTTGCAGCACTTCTTTCTCCACCCGGTTGCGGGCAATATACCAGCTTAACGGAATAACAAAAAGAAATCCTAAAATCAGGAATACTGCAAAATAGGCTCCATACTCACCATGACCCGCGATGCCATAAGCCAGCCCGGCAGCCAGCAGGTTTAACAGAAACAGGATAGGAACAATACGCAACCAATAAGAGCGGCTTTTGTATTTTTTTCAGCTGCCAGCGGGATCAAAAAGCGAAAATGTAAAAACATAATCAGTGCAGCATAGGGCACACCTACCAACCAGAAGGCCGCCACTTCGTTGGCATGATTAGACATTAGGATCGTAAAAATCGAGATCCAGCAGGCCAGTGCTAAAAAAGTAAACAGCAGTCCTTTTTTCCCCTGGGTGCTTAATTTTCTTCCTTTTAAAACGGTAAAAAGGATCTCCTTAAGCGTGTAGTAGGTGATAAATAGAATATAAATTATGGCTACTGTAGTAAAACCGTCAATAAATACATCATTATATACTTCATCCCTGGTATCGAACTGCGCGAATTTCCAGCCGTCTATATAGGTATTGGTAATAGAGATCAGGGTAGCAACAATTAAAAAAGAGCCAAATACAGAGCCCGTCTTAGTCCACTCATCCTTTATCTCACTGGCATATTTTGTAAGAAAAACAAAAGCGGAATAATAAATGATGATCTGGGCCAGGTAGGGAATAAACAGGTGCTTATAAAAGCTAAACCGGATATTATATTCATGAAATCTCCAGAAACTATGGTTGTCTTCATTGGCATCTTTGCTCATTATCAACAGGGTAAATACAAATACGGCGGCGAGGATGGTTACCAGCCAGAACTCAATTTTGTTATATATTTCTTTTGCTTTCATTTTTATTTGTTTGTTCTGCAAGATTACATCGCTCTCGCCTGAATGATAAAACAGATGTGACGAAACTGCACAAAAATGTGATGAATCGTTGTTGCAGGTTAGATCGGGCTATTTAAAAAAGAACTTTTCCGGCAAAAATTTAGTGTACGTTTGTCGCCTTAATTTCAATTTAATGCTTAACAGAACTATAGCGCCGCTATTGTAGATGCAGTTAATTTTAATCTTCAGCTACAACCCTATCAGAAATATGTTTTACGAAACGGTGTAGAAGTGTATGCCATTGATGCAGGGGCCGAGGAAGTGTTGCAAATAGAGTGGGTGTTTAATGCCGGCAACTGGTTTGAAGACAAAAACCTGGAGGCAGGCGTTACCAATTTCCTGTTAAAGAACGGTACTACTTCCAAAACAGCCTTTGAGATCAATGATCATTTTGAATACTATGGCGCCTATTTAAACCGCAGTAGCGGGTCGGAATTTGCACATGTAACGCTCCACTGCCTGTCTAAGCATATTGAAAAATTATTGCCGGTAGTGAGGATATTTTCTCCGAATCCACCCTGCTGCAGAGTGAAATGGATATTGCCATTCAAAACATGAAGCAAAAGCTGGATGTAAATCTTAAGAAAAGCAGCTTTGTTGCGGGTCGCTTAATTGACACTTATCTTTTTGGAGAACAGCACCCTTATGGCCAATTTAGCCGCCACGAAGATTTTAATGCCCTTACCCGGGACGGGCTTGTCAATTTTTACCAGCAATATTATAAGCAAGGTCAGTTTAAGATCTTTATTGCGGGTAAACTACCTGGCAATATTGAGTCCTTACTGGATACTTATTTTGGAGATTTTGATAACCATGTAGTTGCTGATAAGCAGCACGTTGTAGCGCCCGATCTTCAAAAAAACACCGGGTGATCAATGACGAAAAAAGTGCCCAGGGGTCTATCCGTTTAGCAAGACCTTTTGAAAACAGGCATCATCCCGACTTCCTGAAAGCACAGGTGTTAAACGTAGTGCTAGGTGGGTTCTTCGGTAGCAGGCTGATGGCCAATATCCGTGAGGAGAAGGGTTACACTTATGGCATCCATAGTTACCTGATGGGTAATAAGCGCGAAAACGGATGGATGATCACCACCGAAGCCGGGCGCGATGTAAGCGAGGCTACGATCAGCGAAGTATATAAAGAAATGGATATACTCCGTACAGAAGCTATAGACGAGGAGGAGCTGATGCTGGTAAAAAACTTTATGATGGGCTCCATATTAGGTGACCTGGATGGACCTTTCCAGATGATTGCCCGCTGGAAAAATATCATTCTCAATGATCTTGATAACGAATTCTTCAACCGCTATATATCCAATATTAAAAATATTACGGCCGACGAATTGCAGGAGACTGCCAATAAGTATTTATTGCCCGAAGATTTTTACGAATTGGTCGTGGTATAAATAACGTTTTTAACGTGTAACCAAATTGGTAACATTTTTGTATATTTGTGTATGCGGGTTATTGCTATTAAAACCTTGAAAGATTACTGGGATATGTTTCCGTTGGCTCAGCAAGCCCTGTTTTCCTGGTATGAAGAGGTTTCTGTGGCGAATTGGAACACTCCGAATGATTTAAAAGCTCAGTATCGGAATGCATCTATACTGACTGACAAAAGAGTAGTTTTTAATATTCATGGTAATAGCTTTCGTTTAGTAGTAGATGTAGAGTATCGTTTGAAGATTGTTTTTGTCGTTTGGGTTGGGACCCATAAACAGTATGATAAAATTGATATTAAAAAAGTGTGTTATGTTAAGGCCCATAAAAAATGAACAGCAATATGAAGATGCCCTGGAGAGGGTATATGCGCTAATGCAAAAGGAAATGACTGAAGGTTCAAAAGAATCTGATGAATTAGAAGTGCTTTCTATATTAATTAAGGAATACGAGAGTGAACACTATGTGGTTCCCCAACCTAATCCATTAGATGCTATTAAGTTTAGAATGGAACAGATGAACATGTCAGATGCGGAGCTATCTGATATACTCGGCTATAGATCCAGAAAATCAGAAATTCTTTCAGGAAAAAGAAAGCTAAACCTTGCCATGATCCGTAAGATCAGGGAGAAACTACAGATTCCTGCTGAAGTATTGATTCAGGCCTATTAAAATATCCTTTAGTTGATCAGGAAACCCAGCCCTATTTTATTGATGACCTTGCCCGCAAACCGGGTGATTTTGGGGATTGTTTTACCCGCATCGATGCGCCGGGCATACATCAGCTTATAATTGTCATTGTAGTTAAGGTAACGGGAATCGCCTTCCATGCCTTTAAAAAATAACCGGTTGGATACATACGAAAAGGCAATGCCCCAATTCTCACTATTATACCCGATGGCGCCCTTTGCTTTCATGTTCGGGTTGAACTTCCAAAATGCGTGCTGTGTATTTATATCAGTTTTTTCTTTTATATAGCTCACGTCCGCATTAAACGAGGCCATGGCCGTAGCAAAAAAATGCTTTTTAACAACCAGCGTATAGCCGTACCCGATACCGGGGCCAAATGTGATAAAGTCCAGCTTCGAAACATTAGCATGAGGAAATTCATTCTTAAGCTGGGAAGGTATAAAAGCGCTATCGCCCTTTGCTGACCCATAAAAAATTCTCCGCCATATAACAAGGAGCCGGCGGATTTCCTTTGCCAGGCATCCAGTAAAAATGCGGCCTGTGCACTAAATTTCCTGCTGTTTTGAATAAGATTTACTGTTGTACCATAAAGTCTTGTCTCAATATCAGGCCGGGTATAGTTAGGCATACCCACAGGCGAAATATTGTATCCGCTGTTTACATAAAGACCTTTATAATTTTGAAAATAGATATCTGCTAATACTTTTCTGCCGGTAATGCTTAGCTGCAAATTGGTTTGCTTTGTTTTACCTCTCTCCGGCTTATAAGATGGATCTAAACTACCTACTCCAAATGTAGCAGCCAATCCCACAAAATCATGGGAACCCGAAATTCCCAAACGGCCCGGGCTGTTAGATAAGTATTTTAATGAATTTTCGGCGCTGGATGCATCTGTTTTAAAAACCGTATTCTTTTTGGCTGCAATAGCGCCCAATGTTAGTTTATTGCGATAAGAAACATAATAGCTGGTGTCATACCGTTCAGATCTATACTGGGCATGTACGCTTAGAGTTGCTGCAATAAAAAAGTAACCAATATGGCTTTTAGCATAAGATGGTATTACAAAGTACGATAATTAAACAAGCTATATGCCAAATATTTTACGGGCAGGATTTTTAACGACCTCCACAAAGAGTCCTCAGGTAAGCGCATCGTCAATCGACAAAGTATATCAACCTGGCCTGCACACTTCGTACACTAAAAAAGCCTACGTTTGTATTATGCTTTTCGACAGGAAAAATCTTTCTAATGCGCAGCTCATCCAGATGTATCGAAGCCTCTTGTATCCAAGGCTGATCGAGGAAAAAATGCTGGTATTGCTGAGGCAGGGAAAAATAAGCAAGTGGTTTAGCGGCATTGGTCAGGAGGCTATAGCAGTAGGAGCAACACTGGCCCTTCAACAGGATGAATGGGTCATGCCCCTGCATAGAAACCTGGGTGTATTTACTACCCGCCAAATGCCGTTGCATCAGCTGTTTAATCAATGGCAGGGCAACCAAAACGGCTATAGTAAAGGACGGGAAAGAAGTTTTCATTTTGGAAGCAAGGCGCATCATATCTGTGGTATGATTTCACATTTGGGTCCGCAACTGGCCGTAGCTACTGGTGTTGCATTGGCCAATAAGCTGGGTCAGAAAGGGAAAGTATCACTAGCTTTTACGGGGAAGGCGGTACCAGCGAGGGCGATTTTCATGAAGCCTTAAACCTGGCTGCGGTTTGGGACCTGCCGGTTATTTTTTAATAGAGAATAACGGGTACGGGCTTAGCACGCCCACCCATGAACAGTATCGCTGCATTAACCTGGCAGATAAAGCAAAAGGATATGGTATTGAGGGCATCACCATCGAAGGAAACAATATTCTATCTGTTTACGACACCATTAAAGGGGTACGGGATTACTGTATAAAAAATCAAAAACCTTACTTAATTGAGTGCAGCACTTTTCGAATGCGCGGACATGAAGAAGCCAGCGGCACCAAATATGTACCCCGGAATTATTTGAACTTTGGGAGAAAAAGATCCGGTAAACAACTTTGAGCAATATCTTATTCAGGAGGAAGTGTTGACTGAGAATGATGGAAATGCTATTAGGGATGAGCTTAAAGCAAAGGTTGAAGATGAGTTGAAGCAGGCAGACGCGAAGGCGTTTCCGCTAGCTGTTCATACAAGCGTTGAGATCAACGACGTGTATGCCCCCATGAGCAGGAGAAAAAACTGATCGCTGCTGCTGGTAGTAAGGTTTCAGAAAAACGTTTTATAGAAGCCATTAAAGAAGGGCATCAGCAATGTATGACCGAGCAGCAAAACCTGGTAGTGATGGGGCAGGATATTGCTGAATATGGAGGCGCTTTTAAAGTGACGGAAGGTTTGTTAGATCTATTCGGAAAAGAAAGGATACGTAATACCCCGATCTGTGAAAGCGTGGTGGTAGGAGCTGCATTAGGTCTTAGTTTGGAAGGATATAAATCGGTGGTAGAAATGCAGTTTGCGGATTTTGCAACGGTAGCGTTTAACCAGATCGTAAATAACCTGGCTAAAATATATTACCGCTGGGAACAGGCGGCTAATGTGGTCATACGTATGCCTACGGGTGGTGGTGTAGGTGCTGGTCCTTTTCACAGTCAGAGTAATGAAGCATGGTTTACGCATGTACCCGGTTTGAAAATTGTTTACCCTTCTACGCCTGCTGATGCAAAAGGCCTGTTGATCGCTGCTATCAACGATCCCAACCCGGTATTGTTTTTTGAACATAAAGCTTTATACCGGAGTATAACCGGCCCTGTGCCCGAAGAAAGTTTTGAAGTGCCTATTGGTAAAGGCAGGTGGGTACAAAAAGGAGATGATATCGCGATTATTACTTATGGAATGGGCGTTATATGGGCCGAAGAATATGCAGCCTCACATCCTGAAATTTCGTTGGCCATACTCGATCTGCGAACTCTGCTGCCACTCGATTATGAAGCGATCAAAGAGGCTGCTGAGCGTACGGGTAAAGTATTGGTATTGCATGAAGATACTTTGACGGGCGGTATCGGTGCAGAAATAGCCGCCTGGATCGGAGAACATTGCTTCAACAGGCTGGATGCTCCTGTGATGAGGTGTGCTTCTCTGGATACTCCGGTCCCGTTTAATAAGGAACTGGAGGCAAATTTTATGGCTCATTCCAGGTTGGAAGAATGCATCAATAACTTATTGAATTTTTAAGTACGGTATTGCCGGATCAACTATAAATCATCAACTGAACCATGTCTTTCGAATTATTACTAAAAAGTATTGCAACGCGGGTTGCACTGAATGAAGAAGAACAAAAAACATTTACTTCTTTTTTCAGAACTAAAAAATTAAAGAAGAAAACCTTTTTATACCAGGAAGGAGATATACAACAGCATATAGCCTTTATTAATTCGGGCTGTTTACGAAGCTACTCTATTGATAAAAATGGAACCGAACATATTTTACAGTTTGCACCTGCTGGTTGGTGGATTGCCGATATGCAAAGCCTCCTTAATAATGCGCCATCTAACCTGAGTATTGATGCCATTGAAGACAGCGAAGTGTTTCTGATAAAACAATCGGAGATAGAAGATATGTACCAGGCCTTACCTCAACTGGAACGCTATTTCAGGATACTGGCAGAACGTTCATTGGCCACTTCTCAGCAAAGATTGATAGATGCTTTAAGCCTCACTGCTGTTGAGCGGTATAATAATTTCTGTAAAAGATATCCTTCTTTAATACAAAGCATCCCGCAGAAATATGTGGCCTCCTATATTGGCATTACCCCGGAGTTTATGAGTAAAATGTTGAGTCAACCGATGAAAAAGGGCTAGTGGGGATCGGCAAGTGGTAAGTAGGGTTTGAACCGGGAAATATTTAATGTTCGATAATCAATATGCAAAAAGTCTTTACGCCTTTACTTCTTTTTGTGCTTCGCATGAAATAAAAGTTAGTAGGGGATAGCAAGTAGCGAGTAGATGTTAGAATCTTCAATGTTTTAACCTTTGCTCCTGTGTCTGCCCGAAAGAACTTCACTCAGGCGGGCGGGAAACAACACCCATAAAGTTACACCATTTCCTGCCCCAGCCAATTAACCTATATTAACTACTTTACTTAATCCGTGTTATTGTAGCCGCCTTCTCTTTGAGCTAGTTTTGCTTTTAAAGGAGATCACAAAAATGAAAAAGTCAATAGAAAGAGTGTTTACCCGCCCCGAACAAGTGGGTATGGTGGGCGACGGCTTCAGAGTATATAATTTTATTCCCCGCGGTGTTACCCAACAAAGGCTGAGTCCTTTTTTAATGCTGGATTTTGCAGCCGCATTTAATTTCTCACCCACCGACAAACCTCGTGGCGTTGATGTACACCCGCACAAAGGTTTTGAAACAGTGACGGTTGCCTACAAAGGAAGTGTGGCGCATAACGATAGCGCGGGCAACAGCGGTGTCATCCATCCCGGTGACGTGCAATGGATGACGGCCGGAGCAGGTATTTTGCACAAAGAGTATCATGAAGAAAATTTTGCTGCAAAAGGCGGTGTTTTTGAAATGGTACAATTGTGGGTGAATTTGCCCAAAAAAGATAAATCGGCCCAACCGCATTATCAATCTTTAACCAAAGAAAATATCGGCAAGGTTGCATTACCCGGTGATGCAGGTGAGGTAAATGTTATCGCGGGTAATTTTAATGGTAATGCAGGCGCCGCTGAAACTTATACCGCTGTCAATCTTTTTAATGTAAAGCTGAAGAGTGAAGCGAGCTTAACAACGGGTATTCCTGCCAGCCATAATACGGCGCTGCTGGTTGTTGAGGGAAGTATTAATAAAATGGTAAAGAAATAGAAGAGCATAGTTTTGTATTATTCAAAAATGATGGAGATGAGGTAGATATTTCTGCCACAAAAGATAGTGTTATACTGGTATTAAGCGGAGAACCTATTTATGAGCCTATTGCGAGTTATGGTCCTTTTGTGATGAACACGCAGGCAGAGATTTATGAGGCAATGGAGGAGTTTCAGAATGGTAAGTATGGCGTGTTGAACTAATAGGTGGTGATGGGTTTAGGTTGGTTTTGTAAAACAAGCGGCTGTCTTTGGGCAGCCGCTTTGTATTTAAAGTTACTTCAATAAGCATTAGCCGGTAGGCTATATGATCGCTCGCTTATTTAGGTGATTGCTGGTTGTTGAGAAGCGGGCTAATTTGCACTTTAAAACTATTCATTATGCGGGGCCTTATTTTTATATTATTACTGGTAATCAGCTCGGGGGTTTATGCCCAATGTAACTACTATTATTTGCAGAACAACAAAACCGTTACCATGGCTATGCTCGACAGGAAAGGGAACCAGGACGGCAAGTATGTTTATAAAGTATCGGGTGTAACCAAAGCAGGCGGTACTACAAGTGCTAAAGTAAAATCTGAAGTGTTTGATAAAAAAGGAAAATCTCTAGGAGGCGGGGCCGGTACCATGCAATGCAAGAACGGCCAGCTAATGATCGATATGAAGATGATGATGAATCCCCAGCAAACACAGCAGTTTAAGAATACCGATGTAGATGGTAAGGGTATGTTTATGGAGTATCCTGCTTCTTTAAGCGTAGGGCAGGAGCTGAACGATGCTAATTTCAATATGGACATGAAATCCGAGTCGGGCATGGTGGTCAATATGAGCATCGATATTACCAACCGTAAGGTGGAAGCAAAGGAAAAAATCACCACACCGGCGGGCAGCTGGGACGCCTATAAAATTACTTACGACTCAAAAATGATAATGAATATGGGCATTGCGATTCCTATGAAAATGCAAATGACCGAATGGTTTGTACCTGATTTTGGGGTGGTAAAAAGTACATCCAAATGGGGAACACAGGAGCTGATTTCGATTGAATAACAATAACAGCTGGTTTAGGTATAACGACGGATTTGAATAAAGTTTTATTTACCCCAATTATAAAACTGCTCACCTTTATAGGTGAAAACACCAATATAAACGTCATCTTTGTACAGCTCTTTACCGTCTGTTTGTATTAAATTTTTCAGTTTGGATTCCTCCGCGTTATATTGAAAAATCAGCCCTTTAGCAAAATAGTATCCGGATCTTTGGGCATCGTATACTATTGCTCCGTCATTGTCTATTTGATAATGATAATAATACCCTGGCACTTGCTTATTAAACGCTGCGCCAATATTTTTAAGTTTTTCAATAAATTGATTGACGGCATTTTCAGAGGATGCCCTGGCGTAGCCTATTGTTCCCCAATATGTTTGGGCAGTAACTCTTTTTGTTACGGGTGTAATTATTTCAATACTTTTTTGATCCTTAAAATCAAGAATTAGTTCGGTATCAGAAATTTTTAGCAATCCTTCATTTTTTACGCCTAGATTATTCAGTTCTATGACATACTGACCGTTGCGCAAAGTACTTAAATCAATTTCTGCTGTTGCTGGCCCGATTGCGGTAAGACAAACTTGTGTTTCCGGAACACCCGTAAAAGTAACACTCAGTTTATTGTTCTCCTTGAAGTTTTGCTCTGTGTTTATGTGATAATTGACACAGGGATAAGCTTTTTGGGTAGCACAGTATAATACCAGCTTTTGGGTGTTGAGATATTCTTTTACCGATACTTTTATTTTTGAGTCAATCAGACTACCGTTATCTATAGGATTTTCTTCGATAGCAGCATTTTTATTGCAAGCGGCAAGTAGTACAATAAAAGCATATACCGTTAGTTTTTTCATATTCATTCAAGCTGTTTTGGTTAAAGAATATTGTTCGTATTCAACAGCATACCTACATTATTGACGAAGCTTTCATTTCAAGCGCAACATCGCAATTAATTATTTAGTAAACCATTTCCGTATAACGCCTTTCCTGCTCTTTTGCTATTATGCTTTTCATCTTCGACGGTTACCTGCCCGTTTACCAAAACATAATGAAAACCTTTCGAGTAAGCATGCGGGTTTTTATAGGTAGATTGGTCTGCTACTTGTTTTTCATCGAAGATCACAATATCGGCCGCCATTCCCTCTTTTAGAAGCCCCCTGTCTTTTAGCTGGAATTTCTGGGCCGGCAGCGAGGTCATCTTGCGGATGGCTTCTTCGAGTGAAATGACCTTTTCTTCTCTTACATATTTACCCAATACACGTGCATTAGTTCCATAACCCCTGGGGTGTGGCACGCCCTGGTTAAATACGCGGATAGAGGCATCGCTGGCAAACATATTAAAGGGATATTGCATAATACGCTTTACATCCTCCTCCCCCATGCCATGAAATACGGCGCTGGCTCCTCCGTTGATCATAATGTCAATAATCGTTTCAGCTTCTTCTTTCACCTTATGTTTACGGCCCATCATCAGGTTGATCTCTTCAATGCTTTTCCCGTTAAAGCTGCTATCTGGCCTGTAGCTGGCTACCACCGCATAGCTAAAATGTTTCAATTTCCTTTTCTTTAATCTGGCCAGCATCTCATCGATCACCCTTTTTTTGATAGCGGAATTTTTAAGCCTGGCAACAATACTATCCTGTCCGTCAGCCAGTATATCATCGGGTAGTAAAGTACTGATGGAAGTACTGCTGGCGGTGTAGGGATATTGGTCGATAGTTACATCCAGTCCCTGTTCCCGGGCATTGGCCACCATAGCGATCGTTTCTTTGCTTCTGCCCCAGTTTTGCTGGCCGCTTAGCTTGAAATGGGATATTTCTACCGGTATATTGGCTTCCCGCCCGATAGTAATAGCTTCAGCGATAGCATCAGTAACCTTATCTCCTTCATCTCTCATGTGCGAGGCATAAACGCCATTATAGCGGGAGGCCATTTTAGCCAGCGCTACAATTTCCGGAGTTTTAGCATAAGTACCCGGGATATAGATAAGACCAGTTGAAAGCCCTACGGCGCCATCCTTCATCGCTTTTTCCACCAGGGCTTGCATTTGTACTATTTCCTCTGGAGTTGCGTCGCGGTTAGCCCTTCCCATTACTGCCTTACGCACATCATTATGCCCGATCAGCGAAGCTACATTTACCGAGAGTTGTAGTGAATCGATCCATTTCAGGTATCTGCCAATATCTACATTTGAAGCACCACAGTTGCCTGCTACTACCGTTGTTACACCATCATAAATAAAATTATCGGCTGTCGGGTTTTTGGCTTCATCTCCTTCAATATGTGTATGCACGTCTATAAATCCCGGAGCAACAATCAACCCTTTTGCATCGATGGTTTGCTTGGCCGTAAAGGCTAATGATTTACCCACACGGGTAATTTTACCCTCTCTTATTGCAATATCGCCATAATACCAGCTATTGCCCGTGCCATCAATAATTTTCCCGTTTTTAATAAGGATATCACAGTTGTTTTGTGCGGGGCATACCTGATAAGCAAGCAACAGGAATGCCAGTAGTTTTAGATAATGGAGCATACTGCAATTTAAGCATAATCCGGGTTTTAAGGCCTGCCGTCGAATCTGCGGTAGATGACCGCCTCGTCATCAGTAGCACCTTCCAGCCAGAGTGGCGTAGGCATAAGACCAGCGGTAAAACGCTCGTAAGAGTCTTTTATGTATTTATGAAAAGTATAGTCGGCTGCGGTCGATGTAAAAAGAAAAGAAGGTTGATAATATATGATGAATTGGCTGATGGTGCTGTCGTTGTTGGCACCGGTAATACGCCTGATGAGCGACTTGCTGAAGCGATGCTGAATAAACGCTTCCTGCTCCTGGGTAATCAGCCTGTTTTGAAACATCGAGAGGCGTTTATTACGGCCAAACCGAAAGGAATTGATGATCTCATTCAGGTCAAAACCAACGGAGCCGTCACTTAATGAGCTCACTTTTAAACCAGGTTTTTGATAATCGAAATATTTGGCATAGTCCTGCCGGTTTTGAATAGAGTCCCGCTTATAGTCTTTTACCCTTGCTTTTACACCGGGCAAGAGGGTAATGAATGTTTGTAAAGAAATGTTGAAAGCGTAAGGCATTTTAATGCTTTTCACCAAAAATTTACGGGTGGGTTTGTTCAGGTAGCTGAACCAGATTGAATCTGTTTCGTTTACCCGGATGCTATAATCCCCATTGCATCGGTAGAGGTACCTGCTCCGTTAGTGGATAGTACCGAAACGCCCTGAACAGGATAAGTACCCGAACTATCGAATACGGTACCCTTCACGGTGATCTGGGCCTGCAACTGCAACAGCCCGGCAGCAGTTATAATTAGTAGTATGAAAAAAGACGCTTCAAATCAGTTAATAGGACGGCAAAGCAAGCAAACTATTTGCAAATGCTTTGATAAAAAAATAACTAACTGATAATCAGAGCTTAATTTTCCATATAGTGAGCGAATAAGGCGGGAGCTGTTCCGGTTTTCCTGCCTGTAAATGGGTTTCATCGGTAACGGGCACTACTTTCCGGTCGGCCGGGTTGCCGGTGAGAACCGTTTTTTGAGCCTTGCCTCCGGTTGGCAGTTCACTTAAGTTCAGGCTGATATTGGCTGTAACGGGCAACAGGTTTACCACGCGAACCATCAACTCATTAGTTTTCGTGTTCCTTACTATGGAGGTAGATAACCGTTTCATTACCCCCGCATCATTGTTGGACGATTGTGTTTGCGCGGGAATGTACTCATTGCCGGGACTATTGCCATACAAATGTTGTACATAATAGCCCGGGGTCAATTTTACTTCGGTATTGGTAAAATAAATCAGATCGGGGTTCCACTGGGTAAATCCTTCTTTTGCAAAAAGCGGCGCATAAGATGACATCGCTACCACATCTCCGTTACGCTCCAGGTTATTTAGATGAAGCGCTTCAGAAAGCGCTGTTTCCAGGTTATTGGGCCTTCCTGGTAAGTGACTGGCATATTCACCCAGGTAAACCTTGCTGCCTTTACGGTCATATTTATCATAATAGTCCTGGTTGTGAATAAACCAGCCCGGTGGTACATAATAATGTTCGTCTATCAGGTCTACACCCAGCTTACGGGCAATACCCCAGCCTTCAACATAATCTGTCCCTTCATAAAAAGGCCCTGAAGTTCCGATCACCTTCATTTCAGGGTACTTTTTTTGATGGCATTAAAGATCATTGTGAACCGTTCCTCAAAAATATCGGTGATCAGGTCTTCGTTTCCAATACCTATATATTTTAAATTGAATGGCTTAGGATGTCCCGATGCCGCCCGAAGCCTGCCCCAATGCGTTGATTTAGCATCGCCGTTGGCCCATTCTACCAGGTCAAGTATATCCTGTACGTATTCATCCATTTCCGCCATAGGAATACCGCATTGTTGTCCGGCTCCGCCGTCCGAAGAGTTTTGACAGGGAACACCTGCGGCCAGTACCGGTAGTGGCTCAGCCCCCATGTCCTCACAAAACTGGAAATACTCGTAGTAACCCAAACCGGTGGTCTGGTGGTAGTTCCACATATTGCGCATCGGTTTGCGGGCTTCAAGTGGACCGATCGTCGTTTTCCAGCGATAAATATTGGCAATTCCGTCACCATGGGCTACACATCCGCCAGGGAAACGTAAAAACCTGGGTTTCATATCCGCCAATGCCTGTGCAAGGTCGGCCCGGAGCCCGTTTTTGCGATCTTTAAATGTTTTTTGAGGGAAGAGTGACACCATGTCTAAGTGGATGCTGCCTTTTTGTTCAGCAATTAGCTCAAGCGAGGCGTCGGCAGCAGTTGCATTGGCTGTTATTACTGCTGATAGCTTTTTCCAGTTGCTTCCTGCCGGAATTTTCATGGAAGTAATACCCAGTATCTTCCCGTTTTTGTCTGATAACCTCCAGGTGATCAGTCCTGCTTTTGCAGAGGGGATCCTGACGAAAGCGCTGCAGTCGTATTTTTCTCCGGCTTTAATCGCAATGCCTCCAAAGCCTTCGTTGATCAGCACCGGGTTTCCCAGGTCATAACTTAAAACAGCATAATGCCGATTGTTGGGGTGGATGGGTGATACAGAATCTATTGCCAAAGTTCCCAGACCCAGGCGCCAGGCAGTTTGGTGGTTCCAGTTTTTATCCCGGTATTTTTTATCAGCCGGATGATATTCAAAATCGCGGTTCTGCACCAGCTCTGCATACAAACCCCCATCTGCGGCATAATTAATATCTTCAAAAAAGCGCCTACCAGCAGGTCGCTGATCTTTTTAGCTTTTTCGGGAAGTGTTGTAAGTGTAAGGTCTACAGGTTTTAACCCAGCGAATCTTTGCGGATCGGTAGCTGCCGATTCTGTTAAAAGTGCCGATTGATATTGGGCACTTTTTTGTGCGTTGAGCAGGCCTTCCACCAGGCTAAACGCTACTTTATGTAGAGTTCCGATTTGTTTTTGACCTAAAATAGTTGCTTCAACGCGATTGTTACGATACTGCCGGCCAACCCCTTTTGGGCTGAGGGAAAGGTTTTAAAGTTGGTAGACAGGGAAAATGCCTCATTTTTATTATTAGTGTTGCTTTGCCAGCTCACGGTGTACGCACCGCCGGTAGCTGAAGAAATAACCGGTTCTATTACATTACTGCCCGGGGCTGTTTGCGGGTAACTCTGGCGTCCCCAGTAAACCAGGTCGGGCGAAGCGGCATGTGCCCATACATTTTCGGTTGCATTAAGGCTCCAAACCAGGTGCCAGGTTCCGCCACCGCCGGCAAAGAGAAATGGTTTCAACATTTTCTTTTGAGCGCCCCAGGTGCCATAATCGCTGTATACAAAATAATGCTCCGGACCTATCGCATTCCAGCTAAAACCATCGTTGCTCCAGGCAAAGGCTAAACCGGTGCGGGCATTTCCCCGTTCGGGGAATAGGCAAAGAGGTAGGCCGAATCGGGACGGTTGGCCGCTTGCTGAGCTTTTCCGGGTGCTGCAAAAAAGCATAATAAGGCCAGTACAGTTAATTGTTTCATAGCAGGGGCAATTTATAATAGTATAAATGACAAATATATTTATTTACAAATAGAACTGCAACTACATTAATAATGGCTTGTACTACTGCAGTTAGTGTTGTTGTAGCACCTGTTCTATTACTGCGGGGAAGTGAGCATGCTCCAGCAAGTGGATTTTTTGAGCCAGCTGCTCGGGCGTGTCTCCGGGTTCAATATTGCAGGTGGCCTGGAAGATGATATCTCCATGATCGTAGTGCTCATCTACATAATGAATAGTAATGCCGCTTTGCTTTTCCCCGTTTGCAATTACTGCCTGGTGTACAAAAGCGCCATACATGCCCTTTCCGCCATAGGCTGGCAATAGTGCCGGGTGAATGTTTACGATTTTGCGGGGATAGGCATCGATCAGTGGTTGGGGTATTTTCCATAAAAAGCCGGCTAAAACAACAAAATTGATCCCTTTTTCCTTCAAAAATGCAGCATATCCGTCTTTTTTATACTGTTCTCTCTCTATGAGTACCTGTTCAATCTGCTCCTGTTCCGCAATTGTCAAAACCCCAGCGCCGGGTTTATTACAGGCAATCAGGCTTATTTCTGCAATTTCGCTTGCCCTGAAATGGTCAATAATCTTTTGGGCATTACTACCGGCACCACTCGCAAAAACAGCTATTTTTTGTTTCATTTTTCTATTATTAAATCCACAACCGACCTTTTTATTGACTATTGGTCCGTTTTCTTGTTATTTTTTTAAACAACTCTTTTAAATACCTTTTAAAAAAGGCATACTGGCCAAAAATAATGCTTATCAGCAATACCATAAACGGCCAGATCGCAGTAACCAGTATTATATATATTATAGTATATAGTACCCGGTTATCTATTAGAAGAACAGACATAAGGCGTCTGCCAACATACCCGCTCAGGCTACCACCGATAGCAAAAGTGCAGAGTATTAAAAATAACTGCAGCGGGCCGACCTTCCATTTTTGTTTGAGCCTGTTAAACATAACCGATCCTGCAAAATAATTCACATTTTTCAAATAAGCTAAAATGAGGGATAACAGCCCCTGAAACCACAGATATTCACATCAAAACCACACAAGCAGGGATGACTTTTTAATGACAAACAAATTTTGAGTTCAAAAAAAAGGACGAAAAATCGGCTGAAACTCAAGCTGGGAGCGGGTTTAAAAAAGTTATAAATTGTTGCTGTTATGTTAACGGCGCGCCTTATTTTTGCAGTCGTTCAGAGGTTTTTATCCACATTTTAGATTTTATGCGTTTTATGAACAATCATAAGTATTTATTGAACCAACTAACCTTGCTTATAATAGCGCTGCTTGTTTCCGTTGCTCCCATTTTTGCACAGGAAGCTGCCGGCGTTCAGGAGGGAAAGACTTTATTTGTTGGTAAGTGTCAAAGCTGTCACTCTGGAGACATGAAATCTAACAGCACCGGACCTGCTTTAGGCGGTGTTCAGGGACGTTGGGAAGATGCCGGCAAGCTGCATGAGTGGATACGCAATAACCAAAAGCTGATTGCTTCAGGATATCCGAAAGCGGTGGAAGTATCGAAAATATCTGCTTCTGCGATGACTACTTTCCCCGATCTTACTGATCCTCAGATAGATGCGATCCTGGCTTATATTGATGCAAAGGCTTCAGGTAAGTTAGATACACCTAAAGACGGTGGCGCGGCCGCAAGTGGTGGTGAAGGTGGATCCAGCCAGAATAATATTATGTATGGTGTGGTTTCATTGATCCTGGCCCTGGTTGCTTTGGTTCTGATCTATGTTAACTTTAACCTACAAAAAGCAGCACGCGATGCAGAAAATGTAAAATCAGCGCCTTCTTTACCTATTTACCGTAATAAAACATATATAGCCATTTTCGCGATCGTGTTTTTTATAATAGGTGGTTATTTCACTACCAAAGGGTTAGTTAATGTAAACAGGCAGATCAATTACGAGCCGGTACAGCCTATTTTCTACTCTCACAAAGTACACGCCGGTGTAAACCAGATCAACTGTTTATACTGTCACGGTAATGCATGGGAAAGCAAAACAGCCGCTATCCCTTCTGTAAATGTGTGTATGAACTGTCACAAAACGATCCAGAAGTATAACGGACCTGAATTGAAAGACAAAAATGGTAACCTGGTTGATGGAACACGCGAAATACAAAAATTATACGAGTACGCTGGTTTCGACCCTGCTAAACCTGATGCATGGGATGCTTCAAAAGCAAAACCAATTGAGTGGGTAAAAATTCACAATCTTCCTGACCACGTTTACTTTAACCACAGCCAGCACATAAGAGTGGGTAATGTTCAGTGCCAAACCTGTCACGGTGATATTACCGGCATGGACGAGGTTTACCAGTTCTCTGAGTTGAGCATGGGATGGTGTGTAAACTGTCACAGGCAAACGAAAGTGAATTTCAATGTAGATTCCACCACTGGAAATCAGTTTTATAGCATTTACGAGAAGTTTCATAATGACATAAAATCAGGCAAAATGGATAGTGTAACGGTGAAAGATATCGGAGGCCTGGAGTGTCAAAAATGTCACTATTAATTAGTTGATCGGTTCTGTGCCGGTTTAACTAAACGGGCATCGGTACCAGTGTTGAAGCGAAGAGCAAATTATCACATTAGCAAATTATCACATTAGATAAAGATATGAGTAACAAGTACTGGCAAGGTTTTGGAGAAATAAATGACCCTGAAAATTTTCAAAAGAATGTGCGCGATGAATTTCGTGACGAGCTGCCTTTTGAAGATTTTGACAGCAAGGGTTTATTAGACGCAAAAGCCCCCGCAGGGACTTCTTAAAGTACCTCGGTTTTAGTACTGCTGCCGCTACTTTGGCTGCAAGCTGTAAAACCAAAGTACGCGAAGCCATTCCTTACGCCTTTAAGCCGGAGAACATTGTACCGGGTGAGGCTTCTTATTACGCTACTACTTTTATCCAGGATGGTGATGTGGTTCCGGTATTAGCAAGAGTGCGTGACGGACGCCCCATTCTGATAGAAGGTAACGATCTTTCTTTTGTGAAAGGTTGCACTACCCCCAGGATCCAGGCTTCGGTTTTAGACTTGTACGACAGATTCAGAACTACGCATCCCAAACAAAAAACAGGCGGAAAATTTGAAGAGGTTCCGACTTTTGAAGTTTTAGATAAAAAGATACCGGAGGCTATAAGAACTTCGGGTGGACAGGTTGTTTTTCTTTCGAGCACTATCAACTCTCCCTCTGCTTTACAGGTGATTGCAGATTTTAAAGCTGCTTATCCCAACTTTAAGCACGTTCAATACGACGCCGTTTCTTATACAGGTATGTTGCTGGCTAACGAAGCCAGCTTTGGAAAAAGAGCAATACCTTCTTACCGCTTTGAGAATGCAAAAAAGTAGTAGTAAGCTTTGGTGCCGACTTTTTAAGCAGCTGGTTAAGCCGTTGAATTTCAACACGGATACGCTTTAAATCGCAAGATCAATGAAGCGAACCCTCAAATGAGTAAACACTACCAGTTTGAGAGTTTCCTGAGCATGACCGGTGCAAATGCCGATGAAAGATTTAACCACCGATCTTCAGAAACAGGTGCGGTGGTAGCTGCTTTAGCGGCGGCTGTTGGTGTTAGCGTTGCAGCTCCTGCCATCAGTAATGCAAAAGTTAAAGCAGGTATTGATAAAGTAGCAAAAGATTTATTGGCGAATAAAGGACAGGGCCTGGTTATTTGCGGCAGCAATGACGTAAATATCCAATTACTGGTAAACGCGATCAATAATGCAATTGGTGCTTACGGTACAACCATCGATTGGTCGGCTCCTTTAAACTATCGCCAGGCGATCGATAAAGATTTTTCAGATCTTTTAACTGAAATTGAAAATGGTACGGTTGGTACTTTAATGATATATGGCGCCAACCCGGTATATACCTGGCCAGAACAGGATCGTGTTAAAAAAGCACTTTCGAAAGTAAAACTTAAGATTTCGTTTGCTGAGAAGCTGGATGAAATTTCTGAGTTGAGCGACTACCTGGTACCTACACATCACTTCCTTGAAAGCTGGGGAGATGGTGAAGCTACCACAGGCAGCATAGGTTTTCTTCAGCCAACTATTGCACCGCTGTTCAAAACAAGACAGTGGCAGGAAACTTTGATGGTTTGGGCTGGTAAAACAGAGCCTTACGCTGATTTCTTTAAAAACTTCTGGGTATCTCGCTTAGGTGGAGAGACAGCTTTCCTGAAAGTATTGCAGGATGGCGTTTCCTTAACCCGTGGTGAAGCAGCCATTTCCGGCGGATCCTATTCGGCAGCTGGTATTGAAGGAGCTGTAGCTGCGGTGAATGCAATACCTAAGTCTTCTAAAAAAGAAGTGGTATTGTACCAAAGCAATGCTTTAGGTTCGGGTACGCACCCGGCTAACCCCTGGTTACAGGAGTTACCTGATCCGATCACAAAAATTACCTGGGATAACTATGCTATGATATCTGTTTCAACTGCTGATGAGTTGAAAATAGATTATAAGAGCAATGATTATGAGTATTATCCTCAGAAGCCGATCATTGCTGTAAAGGTAAAAGGCAAAGAACTGAAGCTACCTATCATTGTGGTACCGGGTATGGATAATAACACAATTGCTGTTGCATTGGGTTATGGCCGTACGCCAAGCTTAGGTACTACTTATGTAGATGAGCATAGAGAAGATAAAAAAGTAGGTGTTGATGTATATCCTCTGTCATCGTTCAACGGTACCAGTGTAAATCTTTACACGATTGATGCTGAGTTGACGAATACGGGCGAAAACTACAAACTGGCGCAAACGCAGATTCATAATAGCTACGAAGGAAGGGTTGAAGTGGTTAAAGAAACAACTTTGGCAACTTTCTTAAAAGATAAAGAGCACTACGCTGACGATGCGAAGCATCTGTACGAAACCTATACTAAAAAGAAAGGTGCAACCCGTGCAGATTATATCAAATCGGGTACTTTATATGCGGAGCATGAGCCACAGGGTCTTAAATGGGGTATGAGCATTGATATGAATGCCTGCTTCGGATGTGGCGCCTGCGTTATTGCCTGCCATGCAGAAAATAACGTACCGGTGGTTGGTAAGAGCGAGGTATTGCGTTACCACGATATGCACTGGTTGCGCATCGACCGCTACTACGTATCTGACGAAAATGATCCTAACGATCTGAAAGGCGTTATTTTCCAGCCGATGATGTGCCAGCATTGTGACAACGCTCCTTGTGAGAACGTTTGTCCGGTGGCAGCCACTAACCATAGTGATGAAGGTTTAAACCAGATGGCTTATAACCGTTGTATCGGTACGAGATATTGCGCGAACAACTGTCCTTATAAAGTACGTCGTTTTAACTGGTTAGATTATACAGGAGCAGACAGCTTCCCGAACAACCAGGATCAAACAGTAGTAGGTAAATTAGACCCTGCTGTGTTCCACATGAATGACGATCTTACCCGTATGGTTCTGAATCCTGACGTTACAGTTCGTTCAAGAGGTGTAATGGAAAAATGCTCCATGTGCGTTCAGCGTTTGCAGCATGCTAAACTGGATGCGAAGAAAGAAGGAGTGCCTTTGAAGGATAAACATATCAGGCTGGCTTGTAGCTCGGCTTGTGCGGCAGATGCTATTGTGTTTGGTAATATCAACGATCCGGAAAGCGCTATCACAAAAGAGCGTGAAGACAATCCTTTGCGTACCTTCTATGTACTGGAGCAATTGCACGTGTTGCCTAACGTAAACTACCTGGCTAAAATCCGTAATACGGATGAGATCATTGGTGGAGACGACCATCACGGTGCAGCGGAAGGACATGGAGCAGAGGCGGGGCACGAGGCGAAGCCTGCAGCAGAAGGAGCGCATCATTAATGGATGATAGCAGTTCCGACTGAAGCAATAACAATAGAATTAGAATTTGACTTTTAGAATTATTTATAGATACTTATGTCATTAATCAGATACGAATCGCAGGCCAGGGCGCCATTGGTAGAAGGAAACAAAACCTACCACGATGTTACGGAAGATATTTGCCGTCCCGTGGAAGCTAAACCCAGCAAACTCTGGTGGGTTGGTTTCATTATATCATTGGGCTTATTGGGTTTTGGTGTGGTATCCATTTACATGGATATTGTGTATGGTACGGGCCAGTGGAACCTGAATAAGACAATTGGTTGGGGTTGGGATATCACCAACTTCGTATGGTGGGTAGGTATTGGTCACGCGGGTACGCTGATCTCTGCTATCTTATTACTCTTCCGCCAGGGCTGGCGTACCGGTGTAAACCGTGCGGCTGAGGCCATGACTATCTTTGCGGTAATGTGCGCAGGCCAGTTCCCGATCTGGCACATGGGTCGTGTGTGGAATGGTTTCTTCGTAATGCCTTATCCAAATACGCGTGGTCCGCTGTGGGTGAATTTTAACTCTCCACTTCTTTGGGACGTATTTGCGATCTCTACTTATTTTACAGTTTCATTGTTGTTCTGGTACTCTGGTTTATTACCGGATCTGGCAACCTTACGCGATCGTGCCAAATTAAAATGGAGCAAGTTCTTTTATGGTTTGGCTGCATTTGGCTGGACGGGTAGCACCAAACACTGGCAGAGACATGAAGCTTTATCTCTGGTATTAGCTGGTTTATCTACTCCACTGGTACTTTCGGTACACACAATCGTATCTTTTGACTTTGCTACTTCGGTAATTCCCGGATGGCACACAACCATCTTCCCTCCTTACTTCGTAGCGGGTGCGGTATTCAGTGGTTTTGCGATGGTACAAACTCTGTTATTAATTACCCGTAAAGTATTGGCCTTAGAGCAATACATTACTATGGAGCATATCGATGTAATGAACAAGGTTATTGTACTTACCGGTTCTATCGTTGGTATTGCCTACCTCACAGAGTTATTCATGTCATGGTATAGTGCCTCTCCTTATGAGTGGTTTGCGTTTAAAGAAAACCGTTTGAACGTGAACAGCCCTTATGGATGGAGTTACTGGTTGATGATGGGTTGTAACGTATTATCTCCGCAGATCTTCTGGTTCCGTAAAATGAGACGTAACATATTGGTTACCTTCTTTATGAGTATCCTTGTAAATATTGGTATGTGGTTCGAAAGGTTTGTAATTATCGTTACCTCTTTGTATCGCGATTATCTTCCGAGCTCCTGGAGTACTTATTACACGCCAACTATCTGGGAGATCGGTTTCTACATGGGTACATTTGGTTTGTTCTTTACCTGCTACTTCCTGTTCTCTAAATTCTTCCCGGTTATTGCGATCGCAGAGATCAAACATATCCTGAAGAAAAACGGGGATAGCTATAAAGCGGCATATGCGAAAGAAGAAATGGAGAGCTATGATGAGTTTGAGCACAATCAAAGTCACCATCATTAATAGCTAAGTTGAAAGGCAGACAGGTTTAAAAGTTGACAAGTTTTTTGGGCGGGTATTTTACGAGAACCCGGTAACCAGAATCCAGTAACAAAAAATAATATGAACGTTAAGAAATTTGTTGTAGGTAATTTTTACGAAGAAACGGTATTGTTTCCGGCAGTAACGAAAGTGCGCCGTGCCGGTTACAAAATACACGATGTGTATACTCCCTTTCCTATCCATGGTTTGGATAAGGTAATGGGTTTAAAGGATACCGATCTTCACATTGCAGGTTTTATTTACGGGATTACCGGTACCTCTACAGCCATTGGTTTTATCACCTTTATGCTGGCGTTTGACTGGAAGATCAATTTTGGAGGTAAGCCGTTCTTCTCTTTACCGGCATGGATACCTATTATGTTTGAGTTGACGGTATTATTTGCTGCTGTGGGTATGGTACTTACTTTCTGCTGGTTATGCCAGTTGGCGCCTTTTGTAAAGAAGGACCACTTTAACCTGCGTAGTACGGATGATACGTTCACCATGGCTATTGAGTGCACTGATAAAACTAATGAAGCTGAAGCGATTGCTTTTTTAGAAAGTGTAGGTGCGCAGGGCGTAGAAATACAGCATCGTGAAGCTGATTGGTGGATTGGGCGTTACGACAGGGAAACAGTACGTTTTGGAAAGAAAGTGCCACAGGTTTAATTAATATCAACTCAAGGAAAGAAACAGATGAACAAATATTTTTATATAGCAGTTGTGATGCTTAGCGCAGTAGCCGCAGGTTGTGGTGCAGGGAAAGATCCTGGTATTGCTTACATGCCTGATATGTACTATAGCGTGGCTTATGAAACCTATGCGCCAACTAAAAGTCTGAAAGATTCAGGAATTCATTATGACCGGTTACCGGTGCCTGGTACTGTATCCAGGAGCGAGGATCTGGCTTTTCATTTTGACTTAAAACATGACTCTTTGGGATATGCTCAGTCTGCCGGTTTAAAAAACCCGCTGGATAGCAGCAAGGCAACTGTGAACCTGAAAGAAGCAGAAAGATTATACTTAATTAATTGTGGAATTTGTCATGGTGCCGGTTTAGATGGTAATGGTCCGCTGTTTAAAGGCGGCGATGGTCCTTACTCAGCTGCTCCAAAAGATTTTCACGCCGCAGATATGGTGGCTATGGCACCAGGTACCATGTTCTACTCTATTACTTTTGGTAAAGGACAGATGGGTAGCTATGCCTCGCAGCTGACTCCGAAACAGCGCTGGGAAGTGGTAACGTATATTAAATCGAAGACAGCGAAGAAAGAGGCGCCGGCGGCTGCAGCTCCGGTAGATAGCACTGCAACTGCAAAGAATTAATTATTTGAACTTATTTAATATAGAACAGGAATGTCAACAGTAGAAAAATTTATACCTACCAAGAAGTACAACACTATTGCGTATGTGTTAATGGGTGTGGGACTGATAGCGGCTATAGCATTGTATATTGCTACGCACGGTGCAACCGGTAGTGAAGAGGAAATACACAAAAGTCAAGCGCGTTTTTGGGCAAGCCTGTTGCAAAACAGTGTCTTCTTTTTATTGGTGGTGAATGCGGCTATGTTCTTTATGTGCGCCACTACCCTGGCCTGGGGTGGCTGGCAGATAGGTTTTTCGAGAGTAACGGAAGCCGTTTCTTCTGCGGTTCCTGCCATTGGTATTATTGCCGCTGTCATTTTATTGTCTATCGTTTTCAGCGATAACCATACAATTTATCACTGGACAGACACCGAGCATGTGTTACATGATAAAGTTTTAAATCATAAAAAAGGATTTTTAAATAAAGGATTCTTTGTCTCGGTTACTTTAGCTACAGTAGTTTTCTGGTCGCTTATCGGATGGAAAATGCGCCAGCGCTCCAGGAGCCTGGATACCAATCCTCCGGCAACCGTTGAAGCAAGAAAAAGTTTGCCTGGGATAATACCGTAATGGCCGCCCTTTATGCAGTGGTATTTGCTTTAACTATTATGTCTTCTTTACCCTGGTTATGGTTAATGAGTATCGATGCACACTGGTTTAGTACTATGTACAGCTGGTACACTTTTGCCAGCACCTTTGTATCGGGCATAGCTGTAATATTATTATTTGTGGTGTTTTTGAAAAACAACAACATGCTACCTGCTGTAAACAAAGAGCATATACACGATTTGGGTAAGTTTATGTTTGCGTTTTCTATATTCTGGACCTACCTGTGGTTCTCACAGTTTATGCTGATCTGGTATAGTAACCAGCCGGAAGAAACAATTTATTTTGCTAACAGGATCGGAAGTCCTACAGAATCAAGCCCGTATGCGTTTCTGTATTGGATCATGCTGATCATCAACTTTGTAGGTCCTATTTTAATATTAATGAGCCGCGACTCCAAGCGTAACTATACTATAGTAACTTTTGTAGCCCTGCTTATTATTTTTGGTCACTGGCTCGATTTTTATCAAATGGTGTTCCCGGCAGTTTCACCTAACAAGTTACCTGCTATTCTTTATGATATGGGTATTGCTATGTTCTTTGTCGGATTGATATTGTTTATCGTGGGCCGCACATTAAGTAAGTATCCTTTAACTGTAAAGAACCACCCTTTTGCAAAAGAGAGTGTTATTCACCATACTTAATAATTATAGGAGGCTTAAAGAAAAGTTGAGATATATACTTCAGTATAAAGGTGCGTCCGAAGGACTCCTTCGGAGACGCAACAAAATTGAAAGAAGTACCGGAGTTGGTAACAAAAAATAAGATATAACATAACAGAACAATACATCGTATGCATACTTTTTTACTAATAGCGATTTTATTATTGGGATTCATTATCACCTTCCAGATTGCAAGGGCTACTGAATTTGTATCAATAGTACAAGGAGAGGAGAGGACAAGAAAGCAGTCTAACAGGATCAATGCATTTTTGTTGTTAGCGTTTCTGATTGTGGGTCTTTTTGGTGTGTATTGGGCGCATCATACCCTGGCTGATAAAACTTTAGGTTTTGACAGCTCGGCTTCCGACCACGGTATTAAAGTGGACAGGATGTTGAAATATACCCTGATCACTACAGGTATTGTATTTGTACTAACCCAGGTATTATTATTCTGGTATTCTTTTAAATACCAGGAGAGAGAAAATCAGAAGGCTTATTATTTCCCGCATAACAATAAGCTGGAAATGATATGGACGGTTGTACCTGCTATTGTATTAACAGTATTAATCTCATTTGGTTTAGTTTACTGGTTTCAGATCACGGGTGCAGCTCCTGAAAATGCAGCTACTGTAGAAGTTACCGGCAGCCAGTTTAAGTGGGAGTTTCGTTACCCCGGTAAGGATGGTGTTTTAGGTAAAAAGAATTATAAGTTTATTGACGAGAGCAATGATAACTCACTGGGTTTGATCTGGGATGATGCTGCTACACATGATGATATCGTGTCTGGTGGTCCATTACACCTGGTAGTTAATAAGCCGGTGAGATTAGTAATTGGTGCAAAAGATGTAATTCATAGCGTGGGTTTACCACATTTCCGGTTGAAAATGGATGCGGTGCCCGGAACGCCGACTACTTTATGGTTTACGCCTATTAAGACTACCAAGGATATGATCAAAGAAACAGGCCAGGAGAATTTTGTATTTGAACTTGCCTGCGATCAGATGTGCGGTGCCGGACATACAGGTATGCGCGGAGAAATTATTGTAGAAACCCAGGAAGAATATGATCAGTGGATGGCAAGCCAGAAGGCACAGTACCAAAAGGCCGTAGTGGAAAAGAAATGCCTGCAGCTCCGGCCGCAGCTGTTGCCAAAGACTCTTCGGCCAAGAAACCTGCTGATAGTGTTGCCGTTGCCGCTAAACCCGATTCAGCTACTACAAAATAATTTGATATACCTTTAGATCGATATTAAAGACGAATTTTTTTATGAGCGATATTTTACATACCCACCAGGAAACAGCAAGCCACGGTCACCATGCAGATGATCATCATCATGTGCATGCGCATCACAAAGAGACTTTTATTTCGAAGTATATTTTTAGCATGGATCATAAAATGATTGCTAAACAATTCCTTATTACAGGTATTGTATGGGCGATCATTGGTGGTTTGTTCTCGGTATTGTTCAGGTTGCAGTTAGGCTTTCCTGAAGAAAGCTTCCCCATTCTGGAGACATTTTTTGGAAAGTGGGCTGAAGGCGGAAGATTAAGACCCGAATTCTACTATGCATTAACTACTATGCACGGTACAGTACTGGTATTCTTTGTATTAACTGCCGGTTTGAGTGGAACTTTTGCCAACCTGTTAATTCCATTGCAGGTAGGAGCAAGAGATATGGCATCTCCAATGATGAACATGTTATCTTACTGGTTCTTCTTTGGTGGTAGCATTGTAATGCTGGCATCTCTATTTATCCAGACAGGACCTGCATCAGGTGGTTGGACGATCTACCCTCCATTGAGCGCCCTGGGACAGGCTTCAGAAGGTTCTAAAGCCGGTATGGATTACTGGATTATTGGTATGGCATTGTTTATTATCTCCCAGCTTTTGGGTGGTTTGAACTATATCGCAACTATATTAAACATGCGTACCAAAGGTATGAGCATGACAAGGGTGCCTTTGACAATCTGGGCGCTGTTGTTTACTGCCATCCTGGGCGTATTGTCATTCCCTGTATTATTATCAGGCGTAGTATTATTAATTTTCGATCGTCACCTGGGTACCAGCTTCTACCTGAGCGATATTTATATTGCCGGACAAGCTTTGGCCAATGAAGGCGGTAGCGCTATCCTGTTCCAGCACTTATTCTGGTTCTTAGGTCACCCAGAGGTGTACATTATCATCCTGCCTACCATGGGTATCGTATCGGAGGTAATGTCAGTTAACGCACGGAAACCCATCTTTGGTTATATGGCCATGGTGTTCTCTATGTTTGCGATTTGCGTGCTAGCCTTCCTGGTATGGGCGCACCACATGTTCGTCACGGGATTGAATCCGTTCCTCGGGTCGGTATTCGTATTGCTGACGCTCTTAATTGCGGTTCCTTCAGCTATTAAAGTATTTAACTGGTTAACTACTTTATGGCGTGGTAATATCAGGTTTACACCAGCCATGCTTTTTGCAATAGGCTTTGTAAGCTTATTTATCTCAGGTGGTTTAACAGGTATCTTCTTGGGTAACTCTACTATTGATATTCACCTGCACGATACCATGTTTGTGATCGCTCACTTCCACATTGTAATGGGTGTATCCGCCTTCTTTGGTATGTTCTGTGGTATTTATCATTGGTTCCCGAAGATGTTTGGCAGGTATATGAACAATACGCTGGGTTATATCCACTTCTGGGTAACACTTATTGGTGCATATCTAATTTTCTGGCCAATGCACTACCAGGGTTTTGCCGGTATGCCAAGAAGGTACCTGGATAAGAGCAGCTGGGTGAGCTTTAACCAGTTCCACGGCCTGGATGCGATGATCACTGTAGTTACGGTGTTAGTATTTGCGGTTCAGCTGATGTTTGTGTTCAATTATTTCTATTCTATATATAAAGGTAGAAGAGTAAGAGAGTTAAATCCATGGGGTGCTACTACATTAGAGTGGACCACACCTATTCGTCCGGGACACGGTAACTGGGATGGAGAAATTCCTGAAGTTCATCGCTGGGCTTATGACTACGGTAAAGACGGAAGAGATTTCATTCCGCAGACTGAGCCGATTGGAGATAAAGAAAGTTCGCATTAAGGGAAGAGGTGAATAGGAAATTGTGAATGGTGAGTGGTTGGCTTTCCAGGATCAATGAACCATTAACTATTAACAGGTAATAAATTGGAACAAAAAAGAGCCGGCTTTAAAGATTATATACAGCTTGTAAAGCCCTCTTTGAGTATAATGGTGGTATTTAGCAGTGTAATCAGTTACCTGCTGGTGCCCGATGTGTTGATTGACTGGTGGCGGATTGTTTTGCTCTTTGCAGGTGGTATGTTGGTTACAGGTAGTGCCAACACCATCAACATGGTGGTTGAAAAGGATACAGATGCGTTAATGAAACGTACGGCTAAGCGACCCATTGCCAGCGGGCGGATTACACCCGAACAGGGTTGGGGGTTTGCTGTGCTTACCGGCGCTTTAGGGGTATTCATCTTAGGCTATTATTTTAACTGGACAGCTGCCGCTTTGGCTGCGTTCAGTCTTTTCTTATATGCCTTTGTTTATACGCCTTTAAAAAAGTAAACTCTATTGCTGTATTAGTCGGTGCGGTTCCAGGAGCGCTTCCCTGCTTAATAGGCTGGGTAGCGGATTTGTGCCGGGCCAGGATATAGATTGGTTAGGCGGAGCGGTGATGTTTGGGATCCAGTTTTTGTGGCAGTTCCCCCATTTTTGGGCTATAGCCTGGGTGGCGCACAAAGATTATAGTGAGGCGGGCTTTAAATTATTGCCCAGTGATAAAGGGCCTACCAAGTTTACCGCATTGCAGACTTTAGTTTATTCGCTTTTGCTGGTACCTATTACCGTAGCGCCTTTCTTTACAGGCATCAGTAGTTCGGCTGGTATTAAAGGAATGATAGCTTTGGCACTCATCATTATCGCCAATCTTTTTATGATCATGCGGTGTGTGACTTTATATAGCAAAATGGACGTAAAGAGTGCCAGGAACGTGATGTTTGGAAGCTATATGTATTTGCCGGTTGTGTTACTGGCGCTACTATTAGCAAAGGTCTGAAATAGTAAATCAGAGCAGATGAAGAGGCTTCTTTTTTGTGTTTGTGCTTTTTCTTAATGACACTAGCGAATGCTCAGGCCAAAGCAATAGGAAGTGTAGATAGTAGTAACGTAGTTCTTTATATATACAGACCGGGGGAGGATATGACCTGCCTAATAGCAAAAGTTACATTATAACGGCCAATGGTAAGGAGATTGCAACAGTAAAGTATGGACAAAAGTGTGCAGTTAGGGTTCATGCAGGTGATTCGGTGTTACTTTCGACTTCCAGGAAGACTAAGGACCCCTTAATGTTAAACTTGAAGAGAGGCAGTAGTTATTTTATCAGGTGTTTTTTTCATACTGATTACTTTTGGGCAGGGCCTCAATTAATATTAATGCCGGAGGAACGGGGTAGATTTGAGTATGACAATTATGAGCGTATAATTGCAGAAACAAAGGAGAAACAGAAAAGAGAGCGAAAAGAGGAGCTTAAAAAGATAATGTCTATAATTAAACCTGTACACGAAGGTGAGTTATACGGGTAATAAACAAATTGAACGTGGATATAGTGAGCAACGAACAGCACAAAAGAGTACATCCTCATAAATTTACTTTATGGGTAGCCATAGCAAGTATCATTATGATGTTTGCGGGTCTTACCAGTGCTTTTATTGTAAAAAGTAACCTTACCGGCTGGAGAACGATTGTATTACCTAAGATCTTCTGGGTTTCTACGGTAGTAATTTTAGCAAGCAGCCTTACCATGCAAATGGCTATTAAGTCATTTAAAGCCCGTGATATGCAACGCTACCGTTCTTTGATGGGCGTAACGGTAGTATTAGGATTGGCTTTTGTAGTTTGCCAGATTGTAGGATTTGGTGAATTATGGGACCAAAACATCCGTTTTAAAGGATCATCGGGCGCAGGTCAGTTCTTTTATGCAATTGCCGGTTTACACGGTTTGCACGTATTAGGCGGGGTTGTTGCATTGATTGTGATGGTGGTAAGGTCTTTAATTGGAACGCGCAAACTGTATAGTGCAGTTCCCGCTGAGGTAATGGGCATGTACTGGCATTTTGTAGACCTTTTGTGGTTGTATTTATTAATATTTTTTATAATTGTTGGATAAAATTTTTTCTAAGGAATGGCACACGAAGCAACAGTAAACACACATCGTACCAAATGGTGGAGCGGAGGGAAAAGCCCTTTTAATATAGAGTACGGAAAAGTGATGATGTGGTATTTTTTAATGAGCGATGCCTTTACGTTCGGCGCGTTCCTTATTTCTTACGGTACCACCAGGTTTAGCCAGAACTTCTGGCCAGATCCCAACGTGGTATTTAACGCATTGCCAGGTGCGGGTCATGCTAACTTGCCATTGGTGTTTGTAAGTATCATGACGTTTATCCTGATCATCAGCTCGGTTACGATGGTATTGGCAGTACACGCAGGGCATAATCGTAAAAAAGCAGATGTACAAAAATGGTTACTATGGACTATTGTGGGAGGTTTAGCGTTTTTAGGTTGCCAGGCTTTGGAGTGGCATCACCTTTTAACTGCTGAGCATGCTACCTTAATTGATGGTAAAATTGAATTGATCAGCCAAACTACCCGGCACAATCCATGGGGAATTTAGTACATGGTCCTGAAGTGACCGCGGCTTTACAAAACTCTTCCATCGAAACTTTGGCTAGTTTGGTTAGCGAGCATCATTTGTCTCCTGCATCTCACGCTGAATTGTTGACCACTCCTAAAGACCAGTTGGTACAACTGATCAGTAACAGCGATGCGGTTCATATCCGTGAAAAAGGTCCTGTTGCATTCGGAGGTTTCTTCTATGGTATTACCGGTTTCCATGGTTTTCACGTATTTAGTGGTGTGATTATCAATATTGTTATGCTGTTAATGACTTCCAATAATGTATTTGAAAATAAAGGGCATTACCTGATGATTGAAAAAGCTGGTTTGTACTGGCACTTTGTAGACCTGGTTTGGGTATTCGTGTTCCTGTGTTTTTATCTGATATAAGAGGTTAGACATTTAGATTTTAGTATTAAGAATATTTAGAGTTTTAGAATAAAATAAGTTATGAGTAATCATTACGATCCTACAAAAGATATTTCTCCTTCAGCAGCTTACCCCGAGGTAACTGTATCGCACCATCATTCTGATGATGCAACCTTTAAAAAGAAGGTATGGAAAACAACAATGATATTGTCTGTTATCACCATCATTGAGTTGGCCATTGGTTTTCTGATCTACTTCCTTCATAAAGGAGAGCCATCTTATTTCTTTATTTTATTATTGAAAGGTATTGTTTGTATCCTGACGCTTGCAAAAGCTTACTACATAGTTTCGGTGTTTATGCACCTGGGAGATGAGATCCGTAATTTTATTATGACAATCGTTGTTCCTTTAGCTTTATTTATATGGTTTATCATTGCATTTCTTGCAGATGGTCAGTCTTATAAAAACCTGCGTAACAAATATGATAAACATTTTGAAGAAACTACCACGCCTAAAGCTCATTCAGGCTCATCGGCGGCCGAACCTGCTAAAGGGGAAGGCCACTAGTTTTCCGTCAAGAATATATTTTGGGGTCCCGGAGTGAATGCTCCGGGATTTTTTGTTTTATAACAAGATTGTACTGCTACCGTTTATTTTTTTGACAATTATCAAAACTACCGGGAAGCCCGCTCCATAATTTAGCGTTTATAAAGGCAAATTATGAAATCAAAATTCCTGATCAATAAATGGCTGATATTGATAGTAGCTGTTTTTTCTCCCGCTTATTTTTCTGCATTATACTCTGTTGAAAAGCATCATATAGACATAGGGCACCTGGGGCAGGCAATTGTTGAGCTGGCTACTATACCCGCTTTAATTATGCCACTGTTTGTTTTTGGTTATTCCCTTGCTTACATGGTATCAACAAAGAAATTATCCGTTTTGCTGGTGCTATCAATGATTTGCTCTGGCTCTATGCTCAGTGGGTTTATTATGCAGATCTTTATGGATCCCGGGGTTTGACCTTTCCTACTGTTTTCATCTGTATCAGGTCTACCAGGAAAGAGAATCCCATGGCAAAATAAATATAGCCCTTCGGAATTTTCACTTCAAACCCTTCAGCCAGTAAAGCCACGCCAATCAACATCAGGAAGCAAAGGGCCAGTACCTTAAAGGACGGGTGCCGGCTTATAAAATTACTGATAGGTTTAGCTGCTATCAGCATAATGATCACTGTAACGATCACTGCCGTGTACATAATCCAGAGCTCCTGTACCATACCTACTGCAGTAATGATCGAATCGATGGAGAAAACAAGGTCCAGCACTATAATTTCAGAAAGCAGTTTGCGAAAGCTGCCCGTTTTTACATTAGCCGGGTCATTAGGGTTAGGCTCCTCGGTTTTATGATAGATCTCCTTCGTGCTTTTATATAACAGAAATAAACCTCCGGCGATCAGTATCAGCTCTTTACCCGTGAAAGACATGCCGAAAATGGTGAACAGGTTTTGATCCAGCTTTAGTATCCACGAAATAACAGCAAGCAGTATAAGACGCATTACCATTGCCAGGCCGATACCCCAAAGTCTTAATTTGGCCCGCTGGTTTTCGGGCAGCTTATCGGCCAGTATGGAAATAAAGATAATATTGTCAATACCCAAAATAACTTCCAATGCAATAAGGGTAAGAAGCGGGATCAGCACGTCGGCCATAACCAAAAGGTTTATTTGATATTTTTTTAATTGAAGCTTTTATAGTCGATGTCTTCTATCAGCATGCCTGGTTTCAGCAAATGAATTTTCATACCCAGTTTTTCTGCATTGGGAAAATTAGTATAAGAATCGTCAATAAACAAAGTTTCCTCCGCCTTTATTCCCGCATCCTCCAAAATATGCTCAAATACTTCAATATCCGGTTTTCTAAGTCCTACTTGCTGCGAATAATAAGCTTTTGTAAAAAAGGATTCGAGGGAAGGGTAAGCTGTTTGTTCTAAAAGCTGTGCGCTAAAATAATCGTAATGGATCTGGTTGGTATTGCTTAGGAGGTAAAGGTTGTATTCCTTTTTTAGATCCGCCAGGTAGGCGAGACTGGTTTGCCGGTATCCCAGCAATAAGGCATTCCAGGCATCCCTGATCTGTTCGCTGGTTACCGGTCCTGCTACGATGGTTTTAACTTTTGTATAAAACTCTTCCGGACTAATGATACCCGTTTCCAATTGTTGAAACAGGGCGTCTGCCTGGTATTGGGTAAACATGTCGTCGAAATCGCCAAATCCCAGCTTTTTGAAAGCATTAGAGGTTTTGCTAAAATCGAGGTCGTAAAATACCCCGCCAAAGTCGAAAAGTAGATTGCGTATCATATAAGGCGAAGGTAGGCGAGGCGAGGTAAACACCATTGTTATTTTGCTAATAGTGCAAAATTTGCCTATGAGAAATAACAACTGCCTTTTCGTTATAATTTGAAAAGATCTAAAAATAGAGGCTAATTCGCAAGCAGTCTGTCGAAACCTGGTCTTATCCTTTGAATTCCTTTTATAATTTGTTATTAAGAATAAATGAATGCAAAAAATTTATCTTGTTATTTTTATGTTAACAAAAACAATATCTTAGCAAGATCAACGATTGCTTTAAACACTAATTTGCTCAATCAAGTTATGACCCACCTGGTTAGGGTTAGCTAAAAATATGGATCTGTTTTTAACAAAATTGCATTGCCATGTATAAAGGCCATTTATTGAATATGAATATATTTAATATATAGATTTTAATTTTTTTAGATGAAATCATTCCATTTATAACAAAATTTTAGGTTTTTAGTTTATCAAAACCTATTTTCGCGATCTGCTGAATCGATTTTTTTAATATCACAAAAGCTAAACATTTATTGCTTATGATGAAGTTTACCCCATGGAAGCGGGCGTATGGAGTTTACGTTTTGCTGAGTTTTTACTATCTCTAGTGCTTTTTCTACCCGGATCTTCTTTTGCACAGGTAGGCACTAAAAGAGCAACGGGTATAGTCGTTGGTGAAGACGATAAGGCTTTGCCAGGTGCCACTATAACCAACCTGCGTACAAAGGCAGGCACTAACTCCGATGTGGATGGAGCATTCTCTATAAATGCAGAATCAGGCGACCAATTAGAAGCTTCTTATATCGGTATGATTTCGCAAACGATTACTTACTCTGGACAAGCCAACGTTAAATTTTCGTTGAAGGCCGATGAAAAAGGCAAGCTAGATGAGGTGTTGGTTGTATCAACAGGTTATAATACTATGGACCGTAAACTGTTTACAGGATCCAGTACCACCATCTCTGCTAAGGATGCGCTTCGTAATGGTATACCCGATGTATCCAGGATGCTGGAAGGCCAGGTAGCGGGTGTATCTGTTCAAAACGTGTCGGGAACCTTTGGTGCCGCACCCAAGATTCGTATCAGGGGGCTACCTCATTATCGGGTGATAACAAACCTCTTTGGGTGGTAGATGGTATTATCCTGGAAGATGTGGTAAATATTTCTAACGAAGCGTTATCTACTGGTGACGCCAATACACTGATAGGTTCATCAGTAGCAGGTTTGAACCCAGACGATATTGAATCTATGACTGTTTTAAGAGATGCTGCTGCTACTGCTTTATACGGTGCAAGAGCGATGAACGGTGTAATTGTAGTAAATACCAAAAAAGGTAGAAATACGCAGGGACGTGCTAATGTTAACTATACGGGCAACTTCACAACGTATTTAAAACCAAGCTACCAACAGTTCGATATTATGAATTCTGCAGAACAGATGTCTGTAATGTTGGAATTGGAAAATAAAGGTTATTTCAATCATAGCCAGGTTTCACGAGGAAATACGGGGGCATTTTCTTCAAAATGTACAACCTTATGTATGACTATGATCCTGCTACTGATTCTTATGCATTAAAAAATACACTTTCGGACCGCCTGAATTTCCTGGAACGTTATGCCAAAGCGAATACAGACTGGTTTGATGTGTTATTTAAAAATTCTTTATTGCAGGAGCATTCTGTAAGCGTAACTGCCGGATCGGAAAAGGCTCAAACCTATTTTTCAACCAGCTTCTTAAATGACAATGGGCAGACTTTAGGCGATAATGTAAGCCGTTATACTGCAAATTTCAGAACCAATGTAAAATTAAGCAACAAGCTGAGCGTTGAGTTTGGTGTTAACGGATCTGTGAGAGATCAGCGTGCTCCTGGAACCTTAACCAGGACCTCTGATCCTGTTTACGGACAGTATTCCCGTGACTTTGATATCAACCCTTACTCCTATGCTTTAAATACGAGCAGGTTGATTACTCCTTATGATGAGGAGGGTAACCTGAATTCTTTACCAGGAATTATGCTCCATTCAACGTTATTAATGAGTTGAATAACAACTACCTCGAACTGAAATCTTATGAGATGCAGGTTCGTGGAGGTCTTAAGTATAAGATTATTCCTGGTTTAAACTACTCTTTTGATGCGGCATATCGTTTTGCCAATACGCGCAGACAGCACTATATAAAAGAAAACTCCAATATGGCTGAAGCATTTCGCGCCAACGGTGATGCCACTATTGCGGCTGGTAATATTCAGTTGTATAAGGATCCGGATTTCCCCAACAGTTTACCGGTTGTTGTATTACCTGAAGGTGGATTTTTCAACACCAATGATAATAGCCTGAAGAACTATTACGTGAGAAATTCATTAGAGTACGATAAACGTTTCGGAGAAGATCATTGGATCAACTTATTAGGCATGATGGAGATTCGTTATACAGATCGTCAGAACTCTAATTTCCAGGGTATTGCCTATCAGTATGAGAACGGGGACTCGTAAATCCAAATTATCGCTATTTCAAGAAGATGATTGAAGGGGCTCAACCTTATTTTGGCATGGGATATGGCTATGACCGTTTTGTCGCCTCCATGTTCAGAGCCGCTTATTCTTTTAAAGAGCGCTACACATTGAACGGAACTTTCCGGTATGATGGTTCTAATCTTATGGGTAATTCACCTGTTGCCCGCTGGCTGCCTACCTGGAACGTATCCGGTGCCTGGGATATTGATCGTGAAAACTTCTTTAATCCTGACAATAAAATATTATCATCTGCCCGTCTTCGCGCAACTTACGGTTTGGTGGGTAGCCTGGGTAACGCCACTAACTCATCTGCGGTGTTCTACAACCAGATCACTTATAGGCCTTACGAAAATGAGAAAGAAGCGGCGATTGATATCAGCAGTCTTGAAAACTCGGAGCTGACATGGGAAAAACTGTATGAATTGAACATAGGTACTGATCTTTCTTTCTTTAACAGAAGATTAGATCTGACGGTAGATGTATACCAAAGAAATATTTTTGACCTTATTGGTTCTATCCGTACTTCAGGTATTGGTGGTCAGTTTACCAAAACAGCTAACTATGGAGAAATGAAGGCTCATGGTATTGAGGTTACATTGGGTGGAAATGTTGTTCGTAACGAAGGTGGCCTTAATTGGCGTACACAGTTCAACTTTGGTTACAACAAAAATAAAATTACCAAGCTGGAAGTAGATCCTAATATCTGGACGCTGGTACGCGCAGAAGGCGCTCCGATGGAAGGATATTCACAAAGAGGTTTGTTCTCTATTAAATTTGACGGTCTAGACCCCCAGTACGGATACCCAACTTATATCAACGAAGAGGGTGAAAAAGACACTTATATTTATCTGCAAAGTGATAAGGTTGATAACCTGGTTTACCATGGTCCCACAGATCCTATTCTTACGGGAGGTTTCTTCAACAGGGTTGAATATAAAGGTATTTCATTGTCTGCCTTGTTTACTTTTGCACAAGGCAATTATGTAAGATTGCAGCCTACCTATGCATCATCTTATAACGACATGGTATCTATGTCAAAAGATATGGTAAACAGGTGGATAATGCCAGGCGATGAAACGAAAACTAATATTCCAGCACTACTGGATAACCTCACCGGTGACCTGAGAGTGATGAGGGCTAATGGAAGTACTACCAGTGCCATTTACCCCTACAATGCGTACAACTATTCTACAGAGCGTATAGCAAAAGGAGATTTTGTGAGGTTTAAGAATATCACGGTTGCCTACATGTTGCCTCAACACCTGGTTTCCCGCGTTGGCTTAACCAATGCACAGGTAGCTCTGGTGGGTAACAACATAGCGTTATTATATTCTGATAAAAGATTAAATGGTGCTGATCCCGAGTTTTTCAACAATGGTGGTGTTGCCATGCCTATTCCGAGACAATACACATTTTCTTTAAAACTTGGTCTTTAATTCGTACAACTATGAACAATAAATACAAAATATTTCTAGCAATCATACTGGTTTTTTCCCTGGGGTCCTGCAAAAAGTTTCTCGACAAAAACCCCGACATGCGAGCGGAGGTAAATACGGTAGACAAGGTAGCGCAACTGGTAACCTCTGCATATCCCAAGCGGAATTATTATGCAATGGCTGAAACCTATTCTGATAACGTATTAGATAAAGGTGTAGGAGTTGGGCACATTAATGAACCTTTTCCTGATCTTTATTTCTGGAAAGATATTGAAGCAACAGGTAACAATACGCCGACGGAGTATTGGAATGGTTTATATGAGGGTATTTCCGCTGCCAACCAGGCTCTGGAGTCTATCGAGAAGTATAACCTGGGTTCTGCGGCTAACGCCTACAAAGGTGAGGCATTAGTTGCCAGGGCATACGCGCATTTTATGCTCGTAACCTTTTTTGCCAAAGCCTACCAGATCAATGGCACTAATGATTCTCCCGGTATCCCCTATGTTACCGTGCCTGAAACAGAAGTAATCAAAATGTATGAGCGCGGCTACAGTAGCTTCTGTATATCAAAAAATACAGGAAGATCTCGAAGCCGGTATTCCATTGCTGGCAGGCGGCCAGTGGCAGGTGCCTAAATATCACTTTACAGCCCCCGCAGCTAACGCATTTGCTGCGCGTTTCTACCTTTTTAAAGGGGATTGGGATAAAGCTATTGCTGCAGCCAACGCCATTTTTCCAGGAGGAGACTTCAATGGAAATTTGAGACCGCAGGCAACAGCCTGGAGAAATGCAACATTGGATGAATTCAACCAAATGGCTACCAGAGCGGATCAAAACTATAACCTGCTATTAAATGAAACCTACTCTGTATACCAGCGTAGCACAGCCTCGGCAGGCTGTCGTTACGGCTTCGGCACACCTAAATACCAGAATGTATATAACGGTAATACGGTGGCAGGAGCTGCTTTTTATAATAAGGGCATCAGCTATGGGGTGCCTCATTACACCGTATATATTCTCCGGGAGTATTTCCATTATACCAACGTAGCTGCAGGTATTGGTTTTCCCTACGTAATGACACCCTTATTTGTATCAGACGAGGCTTTGATCAACAGGGCGGAAGCTTATGTAAATAAAGGCAACAATATAGCTGCGCTGGCCGATTTGAACCTGTTTGCCAGTGTGCGTATTGTAAACTATAACGCTACCACCCATGCAGTAACATTAGACAAGGCAAAAGCCTTTTTCAACGTAACGGATGATAAAGAGGCCTTGATCAAAACCATACTGCAGTTTAAGCAAGTGGCATTTATGGGTGAGGGAATGCGTTGGATGGATATGCTCAGGCATAGAATTCCTTCTGTGCATTTGCATGTGGCGGCTAACGGAGCTGAAACCAATGAAACATTGGAGCCGGATGACAACCGCAGGATGTTCCAGATTCCTCAGGAGGCTAAATTATCTGGCATTGAACAAAATCCCCGTTAATTAAAAATTAGTACAAACATGAAGAAACATATTTTATATATCCTTTTGTTTGCGGTGGTGCTGGGCTCCTGCCGTAAATCAGACGGACCGTTAGATGTAGACCTCTCTAAGTATAACGCCGACAATTATGCGCCGGATCCCGTAATCGACAAATGGCTGACCGATAGCTTGAATTTGCCTTATAATATTCAAACCGTGTATCGTTTTGAACGAAACCTTACAGATGCGGTGCGTAATATTTCGCCTATAGAGTTAAATAGGGTTTTGCCGATCATGCAGGCAGTACGGAATGTATTTTTGAAGCCTTACGAAAAGGTAGCAGGAACTACTTTTATAAAGCAGTTAACACCAAAGCAATTTGTTTTGTATGGCTCGCCTTCTTATAATGATAATGGTAGTATTGTTTTGGGAACAGCTGATGGAGGCCGAAGAGTTGTGTTGTACGAGTTAAATAGTATGAACTTTGCAAATGGGGAAGATGTGCGTCGGAAAATGCGTACGATCCATCACGAGTTTACGCATATTATTAACCAAAACGTTGCCATACCACCAGCTTTTGAGCAAACCAGCAAGGCAGATTACACAGCTGACTGGACCGGTGCTGCCAATACCGCTGCAGTGGCTAAAGAGCTAGGCTTTATATCGCAGTACTCCCGTAGCTCTTTTGGCGAAGATTTTGCTGAAATGGTGGCGCATCTTTTGGTTCAAGGCCAGGTTTGGTTTAACAACTATGTTAACACTACTGCCAGTGCAGCAGCTCAAACGGCTTTGCGCAGGAAGGAGAAAGAAGTGAAAGACTATTTTAAAACATACTTTAATATAGACTTTAATACATTGCAGGCTGAAGTGCAGAAGGTATTAAAAGAGTCTTATGGAGTAGTTGATCCGGCTGATGTTTCGCAAACATTGCCCAATTGGTTATTAAATAACAGGGTTAATACGATTACATATGATCCATCTGCTGCACATTATACGACTTATGGTAGCTCGGCTGCATTCACAACCGTATATAATAATTATAAGAATGCAATGTCTACATTGAATGCACGTAATCTTAATTATATTCAGTTTGTGTTTAGTGACGCAACGACCATGATTTTCAGAGCGAACTATACCAACCCAGCTTCAGGGGCATCATTTAATGCTGATTACAACTTTAAGTTTGTTGCAAACGGAACAACAGGCCTGACTACTTTCACGAAACAAATTCCTGAGCCTTCTACGACAGGTAATTATTCGAATGCTGCAGGTATTGCAAGTTCATTTGAGCAGGTAATTTTACCGTACTTAACGAATAGGCAGTTTATAGCAGATTGGTTACCGACAACGTTACCCGCTAGCAGTCCATTGTTCCGAACATTCGGAGGATTTTATGTAAATGGTACACCTGCCAACTATTTCTATGGTCCGATAGTATTAAAATAACAACTAATTAAAATATTCAGATGAGAAAATTATTATACTTATTTATTGCAGCCCTGTCTTTGCTGGGCTGCAATAAAAACAGCGATCCGGATTTGATCTTTGGCAGCCTGCCGGAAGAGCGTGTAGCTGAGCGCAATGCAGAGTTGAAATCCAAACTGCTGGAAAGTGCCGGCGGATGGAAAGCCTTTTTAAGAACTTCTTTGAGAGGTGGGGGTATGGCTTTTACATGCAGTTTGATGGGCAGGATGGCGTTAAAATGCTATCTGATTTTTCTAATGCAACGGCTACTACTTTTAAAGCATCTACCTACCGTATTAAATACGTAATGAATACGTCTCTCATTTTTGATACGTATAATTATATTACTACATTACAGGATCCGGGAGCAAGTGTAAATGGCGGTACTAATGCCAATGGCCTGCAAAGTGACATCGAATTTGAGTACCTGCGCTCCACACCAGATTCGGTTATATTGATTGGTAAGCGATACAGAAATTACCTGTACCTGATCAAGGCCAGTGCTGCAGAAAAAACTTCTTTTGAAAACGGCGGTTACCTGACAGCTATGAATAAACTGAAGAATTATTTTGTGGCAGGATTTCCGCACATTGTTTTGAACCAGGGAGGCACAGAGAAAAAGATCGAAATGTGGATCAATAACTCTACAAAAGTGGTAGATGGCGATTATTTAACACCCCAGCAAAGTTTATTATCAGCCGCAAGTGGTTTTGCATTTGGTATCGATGGCGCTTATTTCTCTAACGGGCTGGTTTCTGAGGGTGTTCGCTTTAGAGGTATCAAATGGAAAACTGATACGGAAATGGTTGCTTACGACTCTGCAGGAACAGAATATAAGGTAGGGCTTTCCCCGGCCCCCTTAACACTTTTGCACCTGGCGGTTGGAGCTAAGTTCCGCCTGCAGGCTAATTTCAGAACAATTTATCCTGGTACCTCTACTCTCGGCTCTGCAATTGTAGGACAATATGTAAACAACCTGCACAATGCTTACTCCGGGTTTACTTTTGTAGGAGGTGCATTAACGTTTACATTTGACATTGCCAACCGCAGGCTAACGGTAACAGGTTGGCATACCCAAACCGCGGGTGCCGCTATTGGTACCGGTGGGTGGAACACGGTTTACCTACAACTATACCAAGGATGCCAACGGGGTATATACATTTACGCATGTATCCGGACCAGCAACACCTCAATCGGCGGCAAACGGATATGTACAGAACCTGATGGCCGAAGCTGGTAAAGAAACCATTGATAAATTCCTTCGTAACAATAAAGTGGCACTGGACTATTACTCTGAGGCAGGTACCACTTATGGTAGAATGACAAGCGTAGAAAATCCCGCCATTGCAATGACATTTGCATTGGTAAGATAGTATTAAAGTAGTAAAAGACATCGAATGTTGCCTCATCGTCAGCGTTCATTCGTTAATTTAAGCCGCTTCGAAAAGAGAAGCGGCTTAAATTTTACATCGTTCATAATTGTTCATTTACAAATAGTATTTATTGGAAAAATAGTTTTATATTCGTTATATAACCGATTTAAAACTAGACACCATGAAAAAATCTTTTTTTGCTACCTATTTGTTTTAATTATATTCTTGGCTCCCTCGTGCTCCAAAAATGATGCATCTAGTTCACTTTCTTCAAATGAAACAGAAGAAAAAGAACGAGCTAATTTTGACAAGAATGCATTTAACCAAGATACTGAAGAGCCCATTGACAATCCTGCAACAATTATCCACGCTGTCGAGACTTTTTATGGAGTTGATCTAGAGGCTGCCATACCGCCATCTACTGAACTTGAAGCACAAGCACATACTCAAACATTAATGACCAACTCTGTTGCGTTACTTGACTATGTATATGGTATAGACCATAGTGAGTTGGTAGATATTTTTGACTATACGGATAACCCCGAAATTGGTTATGCTGCTATGGCTCTAACAATTCTTACCGAGTTGCCGCCAAATATGTATTCTGTAGGAATGAATCCTTGCAACTCTAATGAGAAAATAGTTAAGTGTGCAGTTGCTGCATTTCTACCATGCGATATTTTTGAATGGATGGAGGGAAAAATAACCGATCAAATACGCGGTGCTACATTTACTCAATTTTGGAATAGTTTGTCTTATTCAGAAAAAAGACTGTATTAAGATCTCTAGGAAAATACGGAGCGAAAAGATTTAGCGGTTTTATAGGCTTAGCGTTAGCAACTTACGAATTTATCGAATGTATGAAGCAAGATGCCACTTTTATTGGAAGCGAAGATTGCCCTATACCGGCAGAATTTTTTAATTCTGACAAGGTTTTTTTTAATCAGAAAAAGGAGGCGATCATCATCTATTTAATGAATGGATCTGGAAATTATACGTATGCACACGCTAGTTCAATGGTAGAAGATGCTTATCAGGCAAAATGTGATCCAGGATCAGAAGTAACTCTTGAAGTAGGACATTATTTTAGTTCACAGCAACTGCCATAACAATATATGAAAGCGTATTTTTTAAGTTAACTAAAGCCTATGTGGGAAAATGTTGAAGCGCAATGGCAAATTGTAGTATTAGTAATGGTAATATTATTGGCCGTTATCAGAGTAATACGGTGGACAAATATTATGCTGCCTCACAAAAACAATCCAAAGTCCAAAGCAGCGTATAATAAACGCTGGTTAATAATAGACAGGGTGTATTGGGGGCTTACAGTGTTAATCGTTATCGTCTATTTTTTGACAGAGAAGCGATAGTACGAGCGGATAATTTTTTAAGGCAGGATTTTTAATGCGTCCTGCCTTTTGTATTATAAAGCCAATGTTTCAATCATTATTTGTAGGGGCCTTCGTCATAATTATCAGGTGCTTTTGTAAATTACATCTATGAAACGATTGCTTACACTAACTGCTTTGTCATTTTTGGCTATTACTTCTGTGGCCCAAAGCTCTCACCGCAAACTCGTCTGGAGCGATGAGTTTAACTATAAAGGCTTGCCCGATAGTACCAAGTGGGATTATGATTTAGGCAGCCAGAATGGTTGGGGTAACAACGAGCTGCAGTACTATACAAGAGATAAAAAGAACGCACGGGTAGAGAAAGGGCATTTAATAATAGAAGCCCGTAAAGAAACCATTGATCAATTTAACTATACTTCAGCAAGGCTGGTTACCCGTGGAAAAGCCTCCTGGTCTCAGGGTAAAATAGAAGTAAGGGCCAAACTGCCCGGCGGACGAGGCTCCTGGCCTGCTATATGGATGCTGGCAGAGCATATGAAACAATGGCCCGATGACGGGGAGATAGACATTATGGAGCACGTTGGCTACGATCCGGGATGGGTGCATGGCTCTATCCACAGCAAAAAGTATAACCATGTTATCGGTACCCAAAAAACTGCAAAAACCCTGGTGCCCGATTTTTCAAAAGCCTTTCATGTCTATTCAGTAGAATGGGATCAAAAGCTGCTTACGGTATCTATCGATGGCAAGCCTTTTTTTAGTTTTGCCAACGAGCAAAAAGGATATGAATACTGGCCCTTCGATAATAAAATGTCCTTGATACTGAACATAGCCGTGGGCGGAAACTGGGGTGGACAAAAAGGTGTAGATGACGCTATCTTTCCATTGAGGATGGAAGTAGATTATGTAAGGGTGTACCAATAGTCGAGCGGGACTCTTGCAGTTAACATATTATGGAGTCTGCTCCTTTAACAACGTAGTAGCCCGCACCGGTTTAAAGGGAACAAATTTTTTGGTTTTCTGCTCTTCAATCCGGTCTGTAAACAGGGTGCCAAATAAGTGGTCGGTTTCGTGCTGAAAAATGATCGCCGAAAAATCTTCCAGTATTTCTATATGCTGAGCTCCCTGTATATCAGTGTACGATACCATGATCGAAAAGCTGCGCACTACCTCTCCCCGGCCTTCAAAAGAAAGATCTCCTTCGGGCCCCTGGCAAAGAATGGAGGAGCGCCATACTATTTTGGGGTTAATGTAAAACTCAAAAGGCTGACCGGCTTTGTCGAAGCGCTGCACCCAGATCAGGTTGCGGTTAATGCCTACCTGCGGCGCTGCAATGCCTACGCCTCTCCGGCTGCTATCTAATACAGACTTCAGCATTCTGTTTTTAAGTAGTGGCAATAAAGGATCATTGTATTGAATATCCTTCGACATCGCTTTTAACGCTTTAGCGCCGGCTGGTTCCATAAGCGGAATGACCCTTAGCATGGAACTGGTATCGCCGCTGAGAATAATCTTTCTTTCAGCATCCGTAAAGTTTTGAGCGTTGACACTATTTGATATTAGCAGTATCAAAAAAGAAATATTCGCATGATGCTAATCTTTTTGTAGTGATTTTGTTAGCTTTTGGGCAAATGATGTGATAAGGAGATCTTGATGTGAGGCTCATAACAAAAATATTGCAGTCGATAGTCACTACCATTTTGTTACCCTGCTTTCCTGTAGTGCTCTTCTTCCCAACGATCAAATATTTCTGCTGTATCGTTTTGAACATTGAACGATTTGTCAGCTTCCCGAACTACTTTATCAGCAAGATACATGATCAATAAGGATTTGATTTCCTTCAAATCTTCTTCACTTTGTTCTTTCGAAAACAGGTTTAATATTTCCAGCTGTGTGTTATTTAAAGCGGCTTCCATATTCAGTTTCCTTTATCCTACAATTTACAAAATTTATATTACACCCTTAAAGCACTCAAATCGAAGGGGTTTATAACACTTTTATGATTCGTGAGACACGAATCAAGTCATACCGCCACTGCGCGTGAAGACACGCGCCACTTCAACTTTTAAAAATGTTATACACCCAATTGAAGCAAAAAATGAGACATTGCATATTACCAACATTCTCTAATGCGCTTCCAGCCAGTTTTCCCCCTGCCCACATTCTGCAATCACCGGCACGCCGAAAGGCAGCGGTAGTGCTGCTTCCATGTTCTCCAGTATCAATGGCTTTAATTCATCTACTTCTTCCCGTAATGTGTCAAAGATCAACTCATCATGTACCTGTAAGATCATTTTGCTCTTCATACCGGCTTTCTTCATTGCTGCATGCACTTTCTGCATCGCCAGCTTGATCATGTCTGCGGCAGTTCCTTGTATGGGTGAATTAATGGCGTTTCGCTCAGCAAAACCTCTAACGGTAAAATTGCCTGAGTTGATATCTTTCAACCAGCGCTTACGACCCATCAGGGTTTGTACATAACCATGCTCACGGGCAAAATTGATCGTATCATCCATATACCGCTGTATACCCGAAAACTCTTTCTTATAGCTATCAATAATCGCTTTGGCCTCTGTTCGGGAAATGCCCAGGTTATCTGCCAATCCAAAAGCGCCCTGTCCATAAATAATCCCGAAGTTGACGCTCTTGGCTTTATAGCGCATTTCCTTGGTTACATCTTCCACAGCCACATTAAATACCTGTGCCGCCGTTGCGGTATGAATATCTATACCACTTTTAAAGGCATTTACCATATTCTCATCACCGCTGATGCCCGCTACAATTCTTAATTCTATCTGGGAGTAATCGGCGGATAACAAAATGTGATTGGCATCACGCGGAATAAAGGCTTTCCTTATTTCTTTACCCCGGTCGGTTCTTACGGGTATATTTTGCAGGTTGGGATTATTGCTGGCCAATCTGCCCGTTACAGCCACTGCCTGTCCGTACGTGGTATGCACCCTTCCGGTTTTCGGATTGATCAGCTGGGGCAGCGCATCTACATAGGTAGACTTTAATTTAGTCAGTTCCCTGAAAGTGATGATCTCATCAGCAATGGCATGTCCTTTGGCGGCCAGCTTTAGCAACACATCTTCGCCCGTTTGGTATTGACCGGTTTTTGTCTTACGGGCCGAAGCATCCAACTTTAGTTTATCAAACAGTACCTCTCCTAATTGTTTGGGGAAGCCAGGTTAAAACGAACGCCGGCGATTTCAAATACTTTCTTCTCTGCTTCTACGGCGTCTTTTTCCAGCTCCTGCGAATAAGCTTTCAGAAAACCCTCGTCGATTCTGATCCCCTCAAATTCCATATCGGTCAACACACGCAATAGTGGGTTTTCCACTTCGTCAAAAACACGTTGTACTTCTTTCTTTGTTAAAAGCGGGGCAAAAGTTTCTTTGAGCTGCAGGGTGATATCGGCATCTTCCGCGGCATAGTCGGTAATCTTTTCCAGCTCTACATCGCGCATGGTGCCTTGTGTCTTGCCCTTTTTGCCAATCAGCTCATCGATAGGAATAGGCTCATATCCCAGGTATTTGGCGCTTAGCTGGTCCATGCTACGTTTACCATCGGGCTCAATCACGTAATGTGCCAGCATGGTATCGAATAGCTTTCCTTAAATTCTACATTATACCATTTCATTACCAGTAAGTCATACTTCAGGTTCTGGCCGATCCAGGTTTTAGATTCATCTTCAAACAGTGGCCGGAATGCTGCCAGTATGCTGTCTGTTTCGGTACGGTCTGCAGGACAGGGTACCCAATAAGCCTCTCCGGCTTTTACCGAAAAGCTCATGCCTACCAGCTCGGCCAGGTTGGCATCGATACTGGTAGTTTCGGTATCGAAACAGATCTCGTCAAATGAAGAAAGCTGTTGTACGAGTTGATTAACCGCGTCTAACCCGCTAATAGCCGTATACTCATGCGGTACATCACTTAGTTTCTTCAATGTTGTAAAAGAGGGTACGTCATCATCTGGTATAACCGTAGCTGGAGTAGCCGGAGCTTCTTCTTCACCTCCGATTACATTTCCAAAGAGATCAATTTGCAGGCTTTTGCCTCCGGCCTTTTTATCGCCTGGAGCTGTAGCGCCCGTAGATGCTTCAACCTCTTCGCCCAATAACCTTTTAGCTAGGGTTCTGAATTCCAGTTCTCCGAATATCTCTTTTAAAGCGTCTTTATTCCATTCCTTTACTTTAAATTCTTCTTCATGAAATTCCACCGGCACATCTACGATGATGGTAGCCAGTTTTTTGGAAAGGATCGCCAGGTCTTTGCCTTCTACTACTTTTTTCCCCAGGGCGCCTTTAATATTTTCTGCATTAGCTACCACATTTTCAAGGGTTTCATATTCTGCTAATAATTTGGCGGCTGTTTTTTCACCTACACCTGCAATGCCCGGAATATTATCCACTGCATCGCCCATCAATCCCAATACATCAATTACCTGTGAAACGTTTTTAATATTCCATTTGGCACATACTTCTTCAGGGCCCATAATCTCTACATCACCTCCCTGGTAGCCTGGTTTATAGATCTTTATTTTTTCAGATACCAGCTGACCATAATCTTTATCAGGTGTCACCATATATACATCATATCCTTCTGCTGCTGCTTTTTTGGCCAGGGTGCCGATCACATCATCTGCTTCATAGCCGTCGGTTTCTACGCAAGGAATATTAAACCCCTTTATAATGCGCTTGATATCCGGCACGGCAATCAATATATCTTCGGGTGTTTCCTGGCGGTTGGCCTTATATTCAGCATAATCTATATGCCGCTCTGTAGGTTCATGCGTATCAAAACAAACCGCCATATGGGTCGGCTTTTGCTTATTGAGTAATTCTACCAGGGTATTGGTAAATCCAAATTGGGCATTGGTATTTTTATTTTTACTGGTAATACGCGGACTACGGATCAACGCATAGTAAGCACGAAAAACCAGGGCATAAGCATCCAGCAGAAACAACTTCTTTTCCATAAATGCTAAGGTAGGAGATTTAGGATGGATGATTTCGGATTTATGATGAATGTGCTACTTTTTATTCCGGCAAAATGCCAATGAAGCTGAGGCTACTATTTAGCAATGCAAAAGAAAGAAAATGCACCACAAAACAAGAGAGTGACACAATACCGTTGCCACTGGCACAGTAGCTGGTAATATAAAAATTACCACTGTACCATCACTAGTGTTTATTTTTGCGCAAAATTGATTCATAATGTTACCAATTAATGTGATTAGGCAAAATGTGCAGGAAGTGAAAGAACGCCTGGCCGTAAAAAACTTTAAAACCCCCGAGCTGGTGGATTCGGTGATCGCGTTGGACGATCAGCGTAAAAAGTTGCAACTGGAATTTGATACCACCCAGGCTTCGGTAAACAGCGCTTCGAAAGAGATTGGTGGCCTGATGGCAAAGGGAGAAAAAGATGCGGCAGAGGCAAAGAAAAAGAAGTAACAGAACTCAAAAATAAACTGCAACCGATTCAGGAGCAACTAGCCTCTACTGAGGAGGAGCTACAGCAGACCCTCGTGCAATTACCCAATCTTCCATCTGCACTGGTTCCGAAAGGAAACAGTCCGGAAGACAATGAAGTGGTACGTGAAGGTGGTGCCAAACCAACCTTGTATGCAGGAGCTAAGCCGCACTGGGACTTGATTAAAGAATATGATATCGTAGATTTTGAGACCGGAGCTAAACTGACCGGTAGCGGATTTCCCTTGTACAAAGGAGCAGGGGCGAAGTTGCAGCGTGCATTGGTACAATATTTCTTAGACTATAATATAGAAGCAGGTTATACCGAGTACTTGCCACCATTTATGGTGAATGAGGCATCTGCTTACGGTACGGGCCAATTGCCCGACAAAGAGGGACAGATGTACCACATGCAAGCCGATAATTTTTACATGATCCCTACATCGGAGGTACCGGTTACCAATATCTATCGTGATGAGATTGTAAAAGCGGAGCAGCTGCCTATTAAGATGACGGCTTATTCTCCTTGTTTCAGAAGAGAAGCCGGCAGCTTTGGTAAAGATGTACGGGGTTTAAACCGGGTGCACCAATTCGAAAAAGTAGAGATCGTTCAGCTGGTGCATCCTACCAAAAGCTACGAAACTTTGGAAGAGATGGTGGCTCATGTAGAACAGCTATTGATTTCGCTTGAGTTGCCTTACCGCATATTAAGACTTTGTGGCGGCGATATGAGCTTTACATCGGCATTAACCTACGATTTTGAAGTATATAGCGCTGCGCAGGAGCGTTGGCTGGAAGTAAGTTCTACCTCCAATTTCGAAGGGTACCAAACCAATCGTATGAAGATCCGCTTTAAGGACGAAAACGGTAAAACACAATTAGTGCATTCACTCAATGGAAGCTCCCTGGCCTTGCCAAGGATCGTGGCCTGCCTTTTAGAAAATAATCAAACGGAAAAAGGCATTCAATTACCAAAAGTGTTACATTCATATTTCGGAAAGGAAACTATTATAAAATAACTCATTTTCAATATGAAGAAAACTATTCTGGCAATAGCCGTCCTGGCTTCTGTAGTAGTGGCGTGTACACCCAAAGCGTCTAAAACGCCCACACCACCAGCCACGCCACCCACACCCGAAGTAGCTGCTGCAGTTACCGGATCGGTTGAAGCGGGCGGTGTAATTATTGCATCTGCAAAATGCACCAAATGCCACGGCGATGAAACCGGGCATGTGCCAAAGCACACATTTGCAGAGCAGGATAAGCTTATGCAGGGCATGGCAAAAAGGCGAAACTCTCCGAGCAGGAAACTGCCGACCTGATGGCTTATGTAAAAGCTAAGGCAAAGCAGTAATTAAAGCAGACATACTATTTTATCATCAGGCCCGTTCCATACGGGCTTGTTGCATTGTATACCATACTATAAACCTCTGTTAATAAATGATTGCCGCACGCTTTTTGTATGATTATTGAACAGGCTCTTAAACCTTCCTTAACTATTAAGGTCCTATAAAAAACTGTTCGTATGGAAATCTCTAACCAGTTAAAAAATCAGCATCTGTTATGGCGTGCAGGCTTTGGCCCCGCAGTTGAACAGTTGAATGAACTGTCTAAATATTCGCCGGAAAAGTATTATAAAGCATTAGTAAAAGCTTCCGCTAAAGAGCCTGTGTATATTAATGTAGCCAATTCGGAGTTGATAGACTTATACGAGCAACAGCAGGATGCGCAGAAGCGTAAAAACATGGATGAGATGCAGCGCAGGGAAATTAACCGGATGCAGCAGGCTGCGGTACGCAATCTCAGCTTGTATTGGTTAAAAGAAATGGTAGGCACTTCGGCGCAGTTACGCGAAAAAATGGCCTTCTTCTGGCATGGCCATTTTGCCAGCAGGAACGGCAATATATTTTATAACCAGCTTTTGTTGAATGTATTCAGAAAACATGGCCTGAGCGATTTCGGAACTTTATTAAAAGAAGTATCCCGTTCGGCTTCCATGCTTTATTTTCTAAACAACCAGCAAAACCGCAAAGGTCGCCCTAATGAGAATTTTGCACGGGAAGTAATGGAGCTCTTTACCCTGGGTAGAGGTAATTATACCGAAAAAGATATTAAAGAAGCAGCCCGCGCTTTCACAGGGTGGACAGCTACAGGCAAGGGTGAATTTGTTTTTAGGGAGAACAACCATGATACAGGCGAAAAGACGGTGCTGGGTAAAACGGGCAATTTTAATGGAGATGACGTGCTGAACATCATACTGGAGAACAAGCAAACCGCCCAATTCATCACGCAAAAAATATATAGTTTTTTTGTAAATGAGAAAGTAGATAAAACGATTGTAGCAAAACTGGCCGATCAGTTTTACAATAGCAAGTACGATATCAGTGCGCTGATGGAAACCATTTTTACCAGCGACTGGTTTTATCAGCCTCAAAATATAGGCGCCAGAATTAAATCACCTATAGAATTGTTAGTGGGCATTCAACGCATGCTGCCCATGAAATTAGACAATGATTATGCTCTGTTTAATATGCAGAAAATACTAGGGCAACAGCTTCTTTATCCGCCTAATGTAGCAGGCTGGGCTGGCGGCAGGGCCTGGATAGACAGCAGCACCTTAATGATGCGGCTGCGTATTCCGCAGATGTTTTATGATCGTGACGAATTAAATGTAACGCCCAAGCAGGACGATGATGTGATGATGGGACGTAATACAGATGGAATGGCTGCAGTGCCGGTTAAAGCCTCTCCGCAGAAAAAACCTTACGGTGCCGTGGATGCAAAGATCGACTGGCCACAGTATGTAGATAAATATGAAAAAACAAAGCGGGAAGAACTTTTGGCAACTATAAAGACTAACCTGCTGCAGATAAATTCACCCAAGGTTCAGGAAGTTATTAATAAGAATATCGATGAATCATCAAGAGAAGCATTTATAAAATCGGCCACGGTGCAGTTAATGAGCACACCGGAGTACCAGTTGTGTTGATAAGTTTAATGGGGGAATAGTAAGTAGATAGCAGGATAGAGAATGATTATCAGTGTGGGTAACATCTGTCAACAAATAATTCTAAGCATTAACGCGCCCTATTTCCTACTTGCAAAAAATATTGTTATGTTAATCAAGCGTAAAGAGTTTCTACAGATTGGATCATTAGCCACCGCATCTATGATGATGCCTAAATTTTTAAAGGCTTTTGAATCGCAGGCCCTGGTACCCCCAGGCAATAAAGTAGTGGTGGTTTTGCAGCTAAGCGGTGGTAACGATGGGCTCAATACCGTGATACCTGTGCGTAACGATATCTATTATAAGCTAAGACCAGGACTTGGAATAAAAATGGATAAGGCGGCTACATTGAACGATGAAGTAAGCCTGCACCCTGCCCTTACAGCTTTTAAAGGTTTGTATGATGAAGGAAACATGGCTATTCTGAATAATGTGGGATATCCGAACCCGGACCGTTCTCATTTCAGAAGCATGGATATATGGCACTCTGCCAGCAAAAGCAGCGAATATTGGAACACGGGCTGGATCGGCCGCTACCTGGATGCGCAATGCAGTGGTTGTGATAAACCTACCCAGGCTTTGGAGGTTGACGATGTATTAAGCCTTGCCCTCAAAGGAGAGCAGGCAAATGCTATTGCAGTAAAAGACCCTAAGCGGTTGTTTGGTACTTCCAACGAGAAGTTTTTAAAGATGTGATGAAGAATCATACGCATGATCACCACGACGAAGAGCCGGTTGAGTACTTATATAAGACTATGGCACAAACGCTTTCTTCGGCAGACTATATCTTTAAACAAAGTCGTTTACATCCCACTGGCGCTACCTATCCCAATACAGAATTGGGCAATGGATTTAAAACCATCGCATCATTGATCTACTCGGAGATCAATACCAAAGTATATTATCTTTCCCTGGGCAGCTTTCGATACGCATGTGGGCCAGGATGCACAGCAAACTCGTTTGTTTACCCAAATGAATGATGCCGTAAAAGCATTTACAGACGACTTAAAGAAAAATGGCCGCATGAACGATGTGCTTCTTTTCACCTTCTCAGAGTTTGGCCGCCGGGTGGCACAAAATGCCAGTAACGGAACCGATCATGGAACTGCCAACAATATGTTTTTGATCAGTGGCGGGCTTAAACAAAAAGGCATGCTTAACGCTATGCCGGATCTTGCTAACCTGAACGAGGGGGATTTAAAATACAATGTTGATTTTAAAGATGTATATGCCACTATTTTAGAAAACTGGTTAAGTGCGGATGCGGATAAAATTTTAGGGGGCCACTACAATACTTTAGGGTTTGTGTAGATGAATCTGTCCCCTGCATAAAATAATAAACCCACTGCTTAACAAACAGTGGGTTTTAGGTTTAAGGGCTCAATGGTTGGTCTTAGGGATATTACTCCCCGTTAACACGAACAACTTTTGAATAGGTTTTAGTGCCGTCTTTATCAATCTGCGCAATACGGATATAATAATTTTCTGTACCAGAAACGGCGTCTTTATCTTTCTTACAACTTAATTGTGTAACTGCTATCAAGCCTATTACGGCCGAAGCCAGCCATATCGTTTTCCTGCGGCGAACCAATAACAAAAGAATAAGAACAACTGCGATATAAGGAAATACTCCTAAGTGCAGGTTGCTGCTGGCCGTCCATTCATAGTTCAATGTAATATCACTGTTCCCGTTTTCCGCCTGCGATTTTACGTTGCCTACTGTAGTAAAGTTTTCTCCATCAGTGGACGCTTCAATTTCGAAATGATCATTGTTTACTTCTTTTTCGGTGGTCCAGTTTACATGTAAATTGTTGCCTTTTACATACGCATCAATAGTACCGAAGGTTACCCATAGTGCTACGTTACCGGTAACGGATAAAGCCGCTGGGGACGCACAAGGCGCAGCGGCCGCTGTCTGCCATGAAAACACCGTGCTGGCTGTGCCTGGAGGTACAGACGTATTCGCCGTACTTGTGAAATAAGGCTGCCCATCGTACATGAGATCCCAGCTATTAGTTTCATTATCCCAAAGAATAGCTATTTCCGCCGATACAGGCCCGTCATCTGTAGTATTTATCGTACCCATGCCCACGTAGGCTTCGGGAACCTCTGGGTTTGCTCCCAACGTCAATGTTACAGGCGCGCTTATACAGCCACCATTCACTGTTATAGTTTGAGCCGCAACAGTGCTATACAGCAGGATGGTAAGAAAGAGGGTATATATTTTTTTCATTTTACTGGTATTTGAGGTTATATATGGGTTTTCATTTTTACTTTACAGGCCTTTGCACCTGATGCCTAATTGGTTTTCAACATAAATAATTTCCTTTTGCTTTAATCCGTCATTAGGCTTACAAAAAAGACTTCCAGCTTATCTGCGTGCGTCTCTGTGAGGCCCTCCAGCGAAGTAATTAAATTGTTGTTTACATACACTTCTTTTAAACGGGTAAGGTTTTGGAGCGGTTTTAAAGAATCAATTTTATTGAATTGAACAAATAATTGTTCCAGCTCGGTCAGGTCTTCAATTCCCTCCAGGCTTTCAATTTCATTGTTAAAAAGAAAAAGGGATTTTAAATTTTTTAATGATTGTAAAGGCTTAATACTTTTGAGTTGATGATGGGTAACCACCAGTATTTCCAAATACCGAAAATCTCTAATCCCTGAAAGGTTTGTCAATTGGAAAGCCATATTGGGATAAGGGGCACCCGGACCTGCAAGCCTCAGCACTTTTGAAGTGTGAAGTTGTTCGATCTCAGAAACAGTGGGCGGGTTAAAATGACCTAATGTAATACCACCAAATGTATCTTTCCATTGTTGTTCCAAACTGTTCCACCAAGCTATATTGGACATATTTTAACAGTTCCTTTTTGATTAAGTTTGTGAAGGAAATACACCAGCCCATGAAATACAAAAGTTAATGGTCAGGATGGGTTGAACAATCGGGAATGCTTGGCTACTACCCGAACTGCCTACCGTTGCAGGGTTCATTTGTACGGTTGTGGGGCCTGTTACCGTAGTTTTGTATTCCTTATCCAATACACCTGTATTTGCGAGGTATGCACCAGCCGGCGCAGCGACATTCCCCTCTTCCGATACAGCTATTATGGGATGATTGTGTACAGGTAATTGTGCCGTTGTTAAGGTAACATTTTCCACACCGGCCTTTACTCCAAGGACACGGGAGAAAGCCCCGGGCCGGTACCCTGACCTATGGGTAATCTTCCACGCAGATCGGGTACTGCAAATGTTGTTTGACCATCGCCGCCATAGGTGGTGCCAATTAATACAAAAAGCACTTCGTATTCAGCAATGGACAGCAGCTGCCCGTTACATAGCGCCCAGCCATTGGGTACCCTGCCAAAGGCAAACATCGCAATCGTTCCTATAAAGGGAATCATTTATAGTATTTTAAATTTGTATAGTAATATTTATTTTGACTATTTCCACTATTTCACCATTTGTGGCCTATCCGAACGACGGGAAAATACCTATTAATGCAATGCTGTAATTAACTGCCAAAGAGGGTTGCATAATCGAAAAAGCCGTACTGGAGCCGGTGTTACCTACCATTGAGGGGTTCATTTGCACCGTTGTGGGACCTGTTACTGTCTTCCTGTAGTCTTTGTCTAATGCCCCCGTACCAGCCCTGTACGCACCTGCAGGAGCCGTTACGTTCCCTGCTTCAGATGAAGCGTTTATCAAATGATTGTGTGCGGGCAGGTTTGAAGTGATCAAAGTCATAGAGGATGTGCCTTCTTGTAAACCCATAGGTCCTGACGCCACATCCTGCGAAACCGGGGCCCTGCCCCGCAGATCAGGCAGGGCAAAGGTTGTCGTCCCATTTCCACCATATTGCGTTCCTAGTAGTGCAAATAAAGCTGTATTTTGCTGTATCGCTAATATTTGTCCCTGGCAAAAAGCCCAACCGCGGGGAGGAAAATTAAAGCCGAATATGCAAAGAGTGCCGATAAAAGGATCTTCCATTGTATCTGTTTTAATTTAATTATGAATGAATTCATTTTTTAATGCTGTTACTTTATTGCTTAATGAGCTACTCACGCGAGGGATAAATTCCCTGCAGTGCAATACAGTAATTCACTACTAAATACGGCTGCATAATAGGAACAGGTGCACCACTACCTGCGTTAGCCATCATCGCTGCATTCATTGCCACCTGGGTTCCGGAGGTTTTATACTCATTATCGTTAACATTACTATTGGCAAAAAACGTATTAGCAGGGCTGCCGGCATCACCCGTTTCTGAAGAAGCATTAATAAGGTGTTTATGCTGGGGCATATTAGCAACAGACAGATTCACCGTTTCTGTACCCGTTGGCTGACCAATATCATAAGAGGGAAGCCCGAGCCCCTGGCCCCAACCGATTGGCACCCTGCCCCTAAGGTCGGGAAGCGCAAAATTAGTCGTCCCATTTCCTCCATAAAAGGTTCCTAATAGTGAAAACAGCGCCTGATTTTGGGCAATGGGAAGTAATTGGCCATTGCACGGTGCCCAGCCTTTAGGAGCAAAGCCAAATGCAAACTGTAATATAGCGCCGAGATATGGGTTCATAAATAGTAAACTTAAATTGTTAAAGGGTTAATTTAAACAAATGCCTGTTGCGTTTTTACAGCTACGGTTGTAGTGGAAATGCTGTTATTGGTTCCAATTGTTGTTTGCACAGCATATAGCCGCCTCCATTACCATCTACCTTTAGCAGCTCGGTTAAATCCAGCGCTTGACTTTTATCGGGTAAAAGAGCCATTTGTGTCAACGATTTCAACTCAAACTGATTGATACTAACAACGCCGCCATCCTGTTGGTAAAAATTGACAATTACATCAGAAGGCCGCGTTTTATTACAAGCCCAATGTATCCATACAGGTTGTGCTATAATATTTTCTTTGGGGAAATACATTGGCCCCTCCTGATGTTGATGGCCTTTGCAGGGAATTATTTCTTTTTTAGTTTTTACCACTCCCGAAAAGCTTCGTCCCGCTTGTTGACGGCAAAAGTTTTTCCACAGCATTTCTAAATTGGTGGATGAATTACCGTCAGGAATAATACCTGGTTTGTTGCCTAGTGCAACACCCGCAGTTAAAATAACCAGGTTACCTAAAAAGCCTCTTCGGCTTGCTTGCAGTGCATTCACGATTATTTGGTTTAGTCGTTAAGAAAACATTTGTGGGGAATATGAATTTCGTTAAAGGGCTTCCTCCAAAGGTGTATTTCAAGGTGAAGATAAAACTATTTTAACTAAAAATTAGCATCGTTTTAAACTTTTTTGAGCGATGCTTGTTTTGCTTTTAACCATTTAAATTATGAGCCCAGCATTAAAGGATCTTAAAGTTTTTATGAAAATTGCCTTCCTTGAAGGTATTTCCTATCTGTTGTTACTATTGATAGCAATGCCTCTAAAATATCTTGCCAATATTCCTGAAGGGGTAAAATATATTGGCTGGGCGCACGGTGTTTTATTTGTACTGTTTTGTCTGTACCTGCTAAAAGTGTGGATCGGTTTAAAGTGGAGCTTTGGCAAAGCTTTCTTAGCTTTCTTAGCATCGCTGCTTCCCTTTGGCACTTTTGTTTTAGATGCCCGCTTAAAAAAGAGTATCCTGAAGTAAACGCTGGCTAAATCGGTGCTTAAAATTGCTGTAAAAGGCTTTTGGCTTTATGCAGGAGGTATTGCCGGTCTGTCTCCGTTTCTCCCCGCTGTAAATATTCATATCAATAGCCGCTATCAGTTCCAGCAATTCTGATTGAACCCTGGCAGAAATGCCTCTTTCTGTAAAAAACTGTTGCATAAGCTCCGCGCTATATGGGCGAACAGGCATACCCCAGCGACCTTCCACATAGTTAAGAACTCCTTCCTTTAAAGAAGCGCCAAAGCTGCTGCCTTGTTTATCGATATCTGCTTCTGCGGGCTTTAAGGCTTCGCTGACAGATAGGGTGGCCGGAGCGGTGTCTTTGGGGCTGTCTTCTTGGATTGGCTTCACTGCTACCTGCCGAACCGGCTGTTTTCTTTTTTATAAAGTATAATCAATGTAAAAAGAAGGGCTATTGCCAATGCCGCAAGGCCGATCCCGGTCAGAGGTATGTCTTTATCCTGCTTATTGGTGCTTGTTTCATTGCCGGTAATGCCTCCTTCGCTTACCACACTCAGTTCAACAGGTACATTAGTGATGGTTTTGTAGCGGCCACCCTGCGCATCAAAAAACGAAAAGCGAATAGATGGAATAGTGTATTTGCCCGGTGCATTTATAGTGAACGGGATCGTAAAAGATTTATAACCACTTCCATCCTGTTTTTGTGTCTTATCTTCATCTACTTTGGTTGCCAATACATCAGCCGCCTCGGGCCAGGCAATTTCCGGTTGTTCTATTTTACTAAAGTCGCCCCTGCCGGTTAGCATTATGGTAAGCTGTGCCTGCTCTCCGGGTGCTAATAACTTTTTCGAAAGCTGAACATCCATCTTAAAATCACCTACCAATCCGTTGGGCTGAGTTGATGGAGCCGTTGTTGAATTTCCAGGCAATGCCGTTACCAAAACTGTTATGGGCACCGATGATACCGGCAAAGTAAAATAACCGTTGTTTAATGTGTATCCTTCCTCTACCCCGTCAAGGAGGGGATCTTCGTTGCCGCGGCTATCTACCAGCTTTACACGGTTACGTACTGTAAGTGCTCCCAGGGTTAGCTTGCCTGCTCTTCTTGGCGTTAATTGAAGCTTCAATAAAGTGTGTACATCAAACCTTACTCCATCTACGGTTTCTCTGGAGGCAATATTATCCGAACTGCCTTTCAGATCTTTTACGTCAAACCCATCGAAATAAGGATTTTTTACAATGCTCGATTCGGTAGCTAAAGCGCTGTAGAGCTTATAAGTTACTACAATGGGCTCCCCTACAAAGCAATCAGTATTACTGGCATCAACTTTAAGGAAGATATTGCTTTTTAACCGGTCCTGTAACGACACATAGTCTTCGTCCTGTGCGTTGGCCGCAGAAAAAAGAGTATCCAAACAAAAGCAATAAGGTACTTCATCAATCAAAATTTTAAAATATCGAATCCGTTACAGATCTCCCAACTGGGGCCTTAATACAATATCCTCTACACAGGCTGCAATAGAAAGTTTTGAAGCAGCTAATACCATTTCTGCGACATCCGTGACCTCCATAATGCGCTTAGCGCTATTGTCAAACCCTTCCCATGAATCGGTTAATACAGCTCCCGGAAAGACAGAAGTTACTTTGATTCCCTCTGTTTTTAACTCTTCGCGGAGATTAGTGCTAAAGCCATGTAACGCATATTTACTGATGCTGTAAGCACCGCCGTTGGGATATGCTTTTAAAGAAGCAATGGAACACATGTTAAAAATATGCCCGCTTTTTTGTTGTTTCATAGCCGGCAACAATGCCCTGGTTACGTGATAAGCACTGTAGAGATTGGTTGCCACCTGGCGTTCCAGGATACCATCCGCCTCATCGCCTATATTGCCAGGTTCAAAGCTCCCTGTATTGTTCACCAGTATATGAGGTGTGCCGTGCTGCAGGCACCAGTTTCCAAAAGCAATAGCTTCTTCTTTAACAGATAAATCAAATGCTTTGGCCCTCATCTCAATGCCTTCATATTTCGTCTGTAATGTTTCCATGGCCTTATATAAATTAATATCGCTGCGTGATGTGAGCAGGAGGTTGTAACCGTTTTGTGCAAATATTTCAGCAATGGCAAAGCCTATTCCTCTCGATGCACCGGTAATTACTACAGTATTCATAATATTATCTTTTCTTTATTTGCAATAAACATACCGCATAAAGTTCTGTATTTAAGTTTTAGTATTTTATTTTTACAGGATATCGGGCCAAATACGACAATTCAAATGAAGTATAAGCATTTATTTTTTGATCTGGATCATACACTTTGGACTTTGACGCAAACGCTAAACTTACCTTGCAGGATCTTTATGAAACTCTTGAGCTGGAACGCAGGGGGTAGATGATTTTGAGCTGTTTTACCGCAATTACCTGGCACATAATTTAAAACTTTGGGCAAGATACAGGAGCGGCTTCATTAAGCAGGCAGAGCTGCGCGTGAAAAGAATGCGGTTAGCTTTGCTCGATTTTAAAATTGCTGACGAAGCTCTGGCGGAAACCATGAGCGTACATTTTCTCGAAATGTTACCCACACGTAATGTACTGTTCCCTCATGCAGTAGAAATACTGGAATACCTGCATAATAAGAGTTATAAACTGCACCTGATTACAAATGGCTTTGAAGAAGTGCAGCATCATAAGATCAACAACTCCAAGATCAATCATTACTTTGATCAGGTGATCACTTCAGAAGGTAGCAACAGCCTTAAACCTAATAAAGCAATTTTTGACTATGCTTTAAATGCTTCTAAAGCCAAAATCGAAGAAGCATTATGCTGGGAGATGACCTGGAAGCGGATATTTTAGGAGCCCATAAGGCGGGTATGGACCAGGTATTTATTAATCATATTGACGCTGTGCACGATTTTAAACCCACTTACATGGTTAGATCGTTGAAGGAATTGGAGACGATATTTTAAAACAACTTTCCCTGTCCTTTATCCTTATCGTTATCCGGCATTTGAGGGATATGCAGATTCAACCCCAGGGCTTTATTCAGCTTCTCAATAAAATATACTGATAGCAGGGGAGATGATAGTTCCACATTCTGATGCACGAAGAAATATAGTTTTTTCAAACCCTCTTCATGCCATAATTTAATACGCTTCAACCAGTCATCCAGTCTTTTTTGTCAATAGTATCGTCATTGCAACCCACAAAACGAACAAAGGCTTCAGGGGTGGTCAGCCTCATGTGCACCATGTCCCTTCTACCAGCCGTGTCTACGATAATGTTCGCCATTTTCTTTTTCTGAAGCAGGTCGCAGAGGATGACCATTGCAGGGGATCAGAAAACCAGTTTTCATTTCTTACTTCCACGGCCAGGGGAATTCCTTTTGGAAATGCTCAATAAAATTGGTGAGCTTTTCAAACTCTTTGGGTGAAAACTTATCGTGTAGTTGAAGAAAGGCCATTCCCAGTTTCTCTTCAAAATTAGCAATAGCATTGCAGAAGGTTTCGGCAACTGGCAGGCTATCGGGCGTTAATCTTTTAAAATGGCTGATTGAATTGGTGAGCTTGGGAAAGAACCTGAATTCTTTGGGTGTTTTTTCTTTCCATTTGGTAACCTGTTCCGGCGTAGGCATATTATAAAAGGTAGCGTTTAACTCAATGGAATTAAACTGGCTTGCATAATACTCCAACTCATCCTTTACCCCTTTAGGATAAAACCCTTTTAAGTCGGTTTTATTCCATTTGGCACATCCTACAGATACTTCAAAGCCTTTGCCTTTGGCTTTAGATAACAGTTCTGTAGTTGCTGCGGGGTCTTTAGGCAGCTTAAAATTGATACCGCCGGGATCGGCTACCTGTCCGAATTTCATACAATCTTTTTATTTAATGTTTTTCACCTTTTCCCATATTTCAGGAATGCGTTTGATCCAGGCGATCTCCTTCATTTTTTCGCGAGACTCAATAACCGGTGAACCAAAATACGTTTTATCACCGGGTAAAGAAGATGGAACACCGCTTTGCGCGTTAATAACTGCACCTCGTCCGACAGTTAATGTTTTGCTGACGCCTACCTGTCCCCAAAGAATCACTTCCTCTTCAATCACAGCTGCTCCGGCTATACCCACCTGTGCTGCAAATAGGCAGTTCTTGCCTACTACTGTATCATGACCTATATGTACCTGGTTATCCATCTTGGTACCTTCACCAATAATAGTATCACCAGTTACGCCCCTGTCTATTGTACAGCCGGCACCTATTTCAACACCATCTTTTATCACTACACGTCCGCAGCTCGTCATTTTTTTATAGTGAATATCCCTATTCGTTTTCTTGTTATAATAAAATGCATCACTACCAATAACAGTGCCGCTTTGTATCACTACATTGTCGCCAATAACGCAGTGATCTAAAACAGTTACATTGGGAAAGATAGTACAGTTCTTACCTACAACCACATGGTTACCGAGATAAGCATTGGGCATTATTACTGAGCCTTCTCCCACAGTTGCAGATATAGCTACCACATCCATAGAAGGTTGAAAAGGACGGAAATGCGCTACTATTTTAAGATAGGCTTCAAAAGGCTCTTCAACTACCAGCAGGGCTTTGCCGTCTGGAAAACCAGTTTCTTTATTAATGATGATAAAGCTCGCTGCTGAGTTAATGCACTTTTCATAGTATTTAGGGTGATCTACAAACGCAAGGTCTCCTTCTTCTACTACATGAATTTCATTAATGCCTGTAGCACTAGCTGCTGTATTTCCCAAAAGATTCGCTCCAATAAGTGAGGCTATTTGAATGAGTGGAACGGGATGATCAAACTTCATAAAAACATTTTATCAAACGTACATGAAATTATTCATCTGTAAGCATAGCAGTAACAAGAATGAATAGTGTTTGAGGTATTGCATGATAACCAAAGAGCATTGTTGTATTGCATCTCATCATACAACCAGGTAATTTTTTGGAAATAAGATATATTATGGATTACTACAAAAACTAAGACCAGCTTACAGGGTGTTGGTCGCAAACGTCGAAAAAGAATGTATAAGGCCAGTCCTTTGAAACCCTTTATTCATCAGTGTTTGAGCTAGTCACATTGAGTAGCGTATACATTGAATAATGATCATAATGATCGATAAAGTAATAATCATTGTTGTAATCGTTCATCGATATCCACAAGCTGATTTGTTATTTGTTAATAAAATTTTTTGTAAATAATTTTTGTATCGTTGAAATAATAATTAATATTGTGTAGGGAAATTTATTTCCTGTACTTACTAACCCATCTATATAAAATATCCCTTCTTCATTTGAAGGGATTTTTTGTTTTAAGAGCCTTCCACTTTCACATCAGTAATCCTTGGTTTTTCTAATAACAATTAACATTAAAAGATACTCGTATTCTTTAGTATGGAATGTGAAAGCTATTGCCTTATAACGGGAGGCTTGTACATCTTATTGAATAGAGCCTATTGTAAAACAAAACAGGCAGTATAAAAATATACCTTACAGCAGTTTGCAAATATTATCTTTACACAAAACAAGTATATATGCTCAAATCAATGACAGGCTTTGGCAGGGCGGAGAAGATCATAGGCCGTAAAACTTTTTTGATCGATATAAAATCATTGAACGGAAAACAGTTTGACTTATCGCTGAGACTGCCTGCTATAGTAAAGCCCTTTGAGTTTGATATACGCAAAGTATTGGCCGAAGGGCTCAACAGGGGTAGCGTAGATTGTACTATCAGCCTGAAAGACACCGGCGATGCCAAACCTGTTGTTATCAATACCGATCTTGCAAAAGCCTATTATCATTCACTGGTAGACCTTTCGAATGAATTGGGTATCGACACATCGAATATTTTAAATGCACTGATTAAACTGCCGGAAGTTATTACGCCCAGCAGCGAGTCATTGTCTGATGAAGACTGGTCGCAGCTGAAACTGTTGATTGGTGAAGCCGTAAATGATTTGAATAAGCACAGGGCTAATGAGGGTAACATTTTAAGAGAGGAATTAGAGAAGCGTATTGACAATATTGCCAGATTGCAAACGGAGATCAATCCGCTTGATACACTAAGACAGGAAACCATGCGCGAAGGCCTGGTTAAGTTGCTGGAAGAGAAAGTAGGAAAAGATAATTATGACGTGAACCGTCTGGAGCAGGAGTTGATCTACTATATAGAAAAGATTGATATTACTGAAGAAATGGTAAGACTGGATAATCATTGTAACTACTTTAAGGAGATACTAAACGAAGAAGGCGATAGCAAGGGCAAAAAACTTTCTTTCATTTTACAGGAAGTAGGTCGTGAAATAAATACAACAGGCTCAAAAGCCTATGATGCTGCCATACAAAAGATTGTGGTGATGATGAAGGATGAGCTGGAGAAAGCCAAAGAACAGGTATTAAACGTATTGTAACAGCGCTTCATAAGTTCACTTACTTTTGCAGCAAAGATGTAAGTGTGCGTTACTTTTTAATTTTTACTTTCTTTATATCAATCGCGTCCTCCTGTAAACATGTCAATGTTTATGAAAAACAGGTGGATCTGCCGCAGCATGAGTGGAAAAGAAACCAGAATGCAGTAATCCGGTTCGAGATCACGGATAGCTCCAGTCACCAGCTATACCTCGTGGTAAGGCATACACAGAAATTCCCTTTTAATAAACTTTTAGTGCGGTTGCTTATACAGGATACCGCAAAGCGTACGGTTGGCTCTATGCACATCAATGCGCCTTTAACCCATAGCAATGGTAGCTGGAATGGTATACCCATGGACGACATATATTACAGCAGGATAAAGGTAAATCCTCCTGTTTTTCTGCGCCCTGGGTCTTACCGCTTTGTTTTGCAGCAAGCTATGAAAGAACAGACCATCCCCTATATATTAAATGTGGGCATAGCATTGAACCAGTAATATCAAAGTATAATCTGCAGTTATGGAAGAACGATTAAAGGCCCGCTTAAAAAGAACTACTGTAAAGTTTTGGATATTGCTGTTTTACATTGTTGCAGCACTGGTATGGTGGTTTATTTCTTTGGAGAAGCAAAGCAAAGAAATGTACATCTACCAGTTGAATCATTTAAATACTACTATAGATAAGGATAAAGACCCGGTACAATACCAGGCCGAATTAAGAAAGACCAAAGAAGATTATCATAGCAACGCCATAAAATACGGGGGAGGGTATCGTGTTTTTAGGTCTGATCATTTTAGGCGCCACCTTTGTATACCGGTCCATGCGGCAGCAAAAACAGATACAGGAGCAGCAGCAGAATTTTATGATGGCAGTTACCCACGAACTGAAAACTCCTATTGCCATCGCCAAACTCAACCTGGAAACACTTTTGCGACACCAGAAACTGGATGAGCAAAAACAAAAGAAACTCATACATGCTTCGTTGGAGGAAACAAAACGACTGGATTTCTTAACCAATAACATACTAGTATCCTCTCAATTAGAGGGAAAATGGTATAAAATGAACAAGGAGGAGCTGGACTTCTCTAACCTGCTGGAAGCCCGCGTTGCTGAATTCGCGCAACGCTTTCCCGAAAGAAAAATATCAAGCGATATAGAAGGAGGAGTGGATGTAGAAGGAGACCCGCTTTTATTAGAAATATTGGTTAATAACCTGCTGGAGAATGCCCTGAAATACTCGGAAAAGGAGGAAGCCGTAAAAGTAATATTGGTTAAAAACGAGGAGGATATTACGTTACAGGTAATAGATGAAGGGCCGGGAATTGCAGCAGAGGAGCGAAAAAGATCTTCTCGAAGTTCTACCGGATAGGAAACGAAGCCACCCGTAAAAAGAAAGGGACTGGCCTGGGATTGTACCTTTGCCGTAAGATTGCAAAAGATCATAATGCAGACATTTTAATGACAAATAACAATTTAAAGGGAAGTATTTTTGCCGTTAGATTTTTTCTTTGATACGTTATTACCTGATGAATCTGTATTTAGAATGGAAGAGAGAGCCGTAAACATATTATTAGTCGAAGATGAAGAGAATCTTCATGAAGCATTAAAGTTAAATCTTGAATTAGAAGACTACCAGGTTACTTCCGCCTATGATGGCAATGAAGCCATAAAAGCCGTTAAAAACGAGTATTTTGATCTTATTATACTGGATGTAATGCTACCAGAGGTTGATGGCATTGCCGTAGCCGAAACTATTCGCATCAGCAATAATGAAGTGCCCATTTTAATGCTCAGCGCCAAAAATACCAGTGCCGACAAGGTGCTGGGATTAAAGAAAGGGGCTGATGACTATCTGACCAAGCCCTTTAACCTGGAGGAGCTTTTAATAAGGGTTCATAAACTCATTGAAAAGAATTTAAAGTTGCAGGATAAAAGCACCCTGGGCAACTCTTATACATTTGGAGGGAACGTGATCGATTTTAAAGCCCAGGAGGCCAGTACCAAGTATGCAGGTAAAGTACAATTGAGCAAGAAAGAAGCGATGCTCTTAAAGCTGCTGATTGAAAACAAAAATGAAGTGGTTACGCGCGAAAAGATCCTGCAGTATGTATGGGGTTATAACGTTTATCCTACTACACGAACTATTGATAATTTCATCCTGAATTTTAGAAAATACTTTGAGAAGGACAGTCGCAATCCAAAGTTCTTCCACTCTGTAAGGGGCGTAGGGTATAAGTATTCTGAATAATGTGGACGTCGGCAACAGTGCCGCTATCATTAGTATTGCTGCATGAGTGAATTGGTCGGACGTGTATCACGTCCTTCATTTGTGGTACAAATACAGGCTGATCCTTCCAAAAAATGGATAGTTTTACAGCATTTTCGAGAACTCTGAAAAATGTTTCCTGCTGCGGGGTTGTAGCTCGCTTTGTTTATTCTTTTCATCCAGCATTTCGGGGTCGCCCGGGTATCCCCAGGCAATCATGCAAACCGGCTTTTCATCTTCAGGTAGCGACAATACTTCCCGTACTTTATCAGGGAAAAAGCCACCCATTGGGTGCGGGTAGATACCCATTGAAACGGCTTGTAAAAACATACTCGCATTACTTTGCCCCAGATCATGTTCGGCATGTACGTTAGGCTTTCCATTGCGGGTAAAGGTTTTGCGCGCTATCGCCACCATTAAAACGGCCGCATGTTTTGTCCAGCCCTGGTTACCTTCCATCAGGCAGTTCCATAATGTATCAAAGCCCGGCGTTCCCTTCATCGCATACACATACTTCCAGGGTTGTTCGTTGCCGGAGCTGGCTGCCCAGGATCCTGCTTCCAATATGGTATGCATATCGGTTTCAGTTACCGGTTTGTCGGCAAAAGCACGCGGACTCCAGCGCATCTGTATTAGATCAAGTACCGGAAACTCAGTTTCCGCAGTTTTTATATGCTTATTCATTTTATTCGTTTCGTCTGATAATAATAGCGAAAATTTACTACAATCAATTTTTTCGGAGTAAAAAGATCATATGGTGTTTTTATTGCAATTATTAATTAAATTGTCTATCATTTGCTTTGCTATCCGAACAGAGCTGAGCTTTGGTTATCGGATTTTTATTAAACCAATTTATAACAATTCAAGTATCTAGTTATGAAAAAACTTAACCTCGCTGTATTAACAGCATTTACCATGTCATGCTTTACCGCCTGTCAAAAAAGCGACGGCGTAGTAGCGCCACCGGTTGACGAACCAGAAGTAGACGTTATGGCTATTTCTCCCAGGTTCGCCAACCTGCATGTTTGTACAGAATTATATCCCGAAGGTACTATCCCGAGAGGCGCCACTATAAAAACCAAGCAATGGCCCAATGGCACTACGCTAACCGTTAGCCTTAACGGGGGCACAACCTTTGTACGCAATAAAGTAATTGCATTTGCCAAACAATGGGAATCTTACGCAAATATTAGATTCAATTTTGTTACCAATGACAGAAAAGCAACAATAAGGGTTAGTTTCTCACCTGGCGGATCGTGGTCGTATATTGGCAATGACGCCAACTCCATAAAAGGAGGTAAAGCCACGATGAACTTTGGCTGGTTTGACAACACTACCGACGACGAAGAGTTTAGCCGCACCACCATACACGAATTTGGGCATGCATTAGGGATGATTCATGAGCATCAGCATCCTTTGGCGGACATACCCTGGGACAAGCCGGCGGTGTATGAATATTACAAACAAACTCAGGGATGGACCACTCAACAGGTAGATGTAAACCTGTTTCAAAAATACGCCACCTCTCAAACTAACTTTAGCGCTTACGACCAGGCGTCTATCATGCACTACCCGGTGGAGGAAGAATTAACCATCGGCAATTTTTCAGTGGGATGGAATACAATGCTATCACCAACTGATAAATCCTTTATTGCTACAGTGTATCCAAAATAAGATGAAATAAAATAGCGCCTGGACTGCTTCTACCTCAGGTGCTATTTATTATTATTCTGTATTTTGTTGATACGGCTTTCAATACGTTCTTTCTCTCCTACAGTTGCTATTTCGAGCGTTAAAGCCTTCTGATAATAAGGCAAGGCTTTTTTATACTCCTTTTTTTGAAGTAATAATCCCCCGCAGTTACGTAGCTATTATAATAATTGGGATTTTCAGCTACCAGGCTATCAGGGATCACCTGGCCTCCATCCATTGCTAATTGCCGGTTAGCCCTGAATTGTTCAAACCGCTTAAACTCTGGCGTATAAATAAAACTATCTGCTTTAATGTTCAAATCAGCTTCATATATTTCCCGGTTATTCTTCATGCCTTTTAAAGCGAATACTTTATTCAGATCATAGCATACGAATTGCCCCATTTGCCAGGGAGAAGTAGAGATCCATACCCTCAGTTTCTGGGGCTCAAATACAATAGCATGATGCGCAATAAACTGGTTTACCGCTTTTTCATTACCCAGCCCTATGTCCGCATTATTAACCCCCTTGTAATCACGCAAAATATTAATGGTTTTTTGAACAGTGTTGAGGCCGTTGTGCTGAAGCAGCTGCGTAAGTCGCTGATAACGGTATACGGATGCGCTGTTTTCTCTCTGCTCCACATTAGGCTCACTGTTCCAGAAATTATTGCTCTGAAAATGATTCGTGCATAATACCTGCCCGCCGGACAGGCGAGGTTCGTTCTTATTAGGATCGTAAATGGAAAGAGAATCGGGCGTTTTTTCAATAACTACCGCTTTGTTATCTATAGCAGACCCCACTAAAAAAGATTCGCTAACAAACATTTTTCGCTTTTGTGCAATGGCAATCGCTTCTTTTATATTCTTTGCATATTGAACAATCTCCCTGGCCACCAGGCTTACAGGGGTGGCAGATCCACTGGGAATGCTGCTTTTGGCGGCATTAATGGTAACCGTTAGCCCTTTTTCGTTCATGCCAGATACTACACCAATAAAGCCGCCCCAGGTTACACTCATAAATTTATACCCTGTTGATGGATTAACAAACTCCACTATTTTGTTTTTAGCAAAATCGTCTCCCACCCAAAAATCAAAATTACGCCCGATGATCATCGTACTGTCTTGGGAAGCGTTACCCCAGGTGCCAAAAGAGGTGCAGCCCACCAGCATCATATTTTGCAGGGCATGGCCAATATCATGTGCGGAGTGATAATTTAAAATGCGCGAGTATTTGGTACCGATATAAGTATAGCCGTCTGAAGCCGATTGTGAAACCCCATAGATCTCCTGCTTATATTCGTCCGTTACATGCTTAGGCAAGTCGCGATTAAACCAACCAATAAAGTATTTTAAAAAATGCAGGTAAGATTTTGAAGGGATCATTTTATTGATCTGCTCGCTGAAATAATCCTCCTGCTTTTTAACCAGCTCCTCGCTTAGCTTGCCATTAATGGTACCCCTTTCATAAGGCGCCCCTTCCACATACATTTCATAGAGACCTGAGTTGCTTTTTCTGAACCAGCTGTTTTTGATGGTATATAAACCAGTATCGGCCAGCTGTCTTCGTAGCTGCGATGCTGACAAATCGGTAATCGTTGGCGGATTGATTTTTGAAACCCAGGCCAGGTAGGCAAATAACAATCCAAAGAGCAACACGATCACTCCTATCACCCGTAAAAACCTTCTCCAGAATCTTTTGCTCATTTGCTTCTTATAAGTCTCTTTAAATATCCAGCACAAATTTACATACCGTCCATTGTACAACTAACATCGTACATTTCATCACGCTTCTCTTATCTTATCTACCAGGCGTTCATCTCCTGTTAACATAACACAGGTTAGTACCGCACTCAAGGAAGTGCCCAAAATGCCATGCAAATTTAAATTTTGCCCTGTTAAAAACAGGTTAGGAATTTTTGTTCTTGGGCTGATCATCGTTTGCAGCGGATCATGGTAATCTTTTTGAATACCATACATACTGCCTTCCGCATCGCCAATATAATCCCGGTTGGTGAGCGGTGTAGAGGTATAATATTGTTTGATATTGGCGGCAATCAAAGGGAATCGCTCTGCCATCAGTTTCAATAAAACCTGTGCTTTTTCTTCTTTAAATTGCTCGTAAGCCAGGCCTCTGTTGCCTTCCCTTCCAACCCTGTTAAAGGTGTCTGCCCATTTACTCACTTCCTCATAACGCATAGGCGTTAGTACCGAAATAGTAGATGAAAAACCCGGATGCTGCTGATCCTCGGTAAAGTAAAGGCCATACCCCAGCGGCCAGTTTTCTTTTGTATAGTGATTCAATTGCCAAACCTGCCCCTCTTTATGAAAATAGTAATTGCAGTTTTCATAAGGGACGGCCTTTTTTCAAGAACGATATGAATCGAAAATGAAGAAACACTTTGATTGAGACCCACAATTCTTTTCTTATACAAACCTTTTAATAAGGCCGATTCAGTAATTGCCAATGTTGCGGCAGGATGTATATTCGAAATAAAATAGCTTCCTTTAATCTGCTCACCATCTTCCGTAACTACGTGTGTTATTTTGCCTTCTTCCTCCTTAATGGATGTCACAGCTCTGTTTCTAAAAATCTCTCCACCATTTTTCCTGATAGAAGCTACCAGTATTTTGGCTATCTGCGATCCGCCACCAATGCATTTCCAGCTGCTTTCGATATAACTGTTTACAATAAGTGCATGAACGTGAAATGGGGTAGTGTTGATGTCGCCGGCATATAGCAGGTTATTGCCTGCCAGTACCGCCTGCAATTTCTTGTTTTGCGTACAGGAAGCAATCACCAAAGCTGCGCTTTCATTATTGCCCTTATATAATTCAGCAGTTGAAGGGTTTAAGGTGAGATTGTATAAAGGAAAAGAACTACAAACCTCTTTAATCTTATTACAATAAGCAACAATTCCCTCCCGTTCATCAGGGAAAGCTCCAACCAGGTTGTTTTGAAAAGAAGTATATCCCTGCGCCTGGCCATATACCTGGTCATCATTCTCAATAAGAATTTTGTCGAAGCGCTCATCCATTTGTTCGATCTTTAGCTGCTCCATTAATCCCGCATATTTAAATACCTGGTAGAGTGTCTGTCCTTTTTCAAGTCCGCCGATATAATGCACACCGGTGTCGAAAATCTGCTTATCGCGGGAAAAAGTTTGCAAATTACCTCCAAATTGCTTGTTCTTCTCCAGTAAACATACTTTCATGCCACGCATTGCCAGTAGGTTAGCGCAGAGCAATCCGCCCAGGCCACTGCCTGTTATTACCACATCGTATTTTTTACCGGTTGTCATCGAAGGAGCAAAATTCGTAGAAAACAAATGGTTTTTAACAAAAACGGAAAAGGAATGTTATTACCTTTGCGTTGCAGATGAAAAAAATCACACTGTTCATATTACTTTCATGCTATATGCTGATGACCACGGGAGTGGTTGCGGTATCGCATTACTGTATGGACCGTTTGGCATCTGTTTCCCTTTTCGCTGCTGAAGAGAAAAAATGTGGCAAGTGTGGAATGGAAAAAGAGCAACATAGTTGTTGCAACGATCAGGAAACCTTAGTTAAGGGCGATACCGATCACAATAAAACTCCTTTATACGTATATAACCTTCCGGCCCTTGATGAAATGCCGGTGATTATTACCGAATTTTTGCTGACCACCCTTTTAAATGGTAATAATCATTTAGACAATCAAAGTCATTCGCCCCCTTTGCCTGATAATGATCTTTATCTGGCTAATAATGTTTTCAGAATATAGAATAGTTGCGCTCATGCACTTAGTGTACATGGGATTCTTGAGTTGGCAACTACCCAATAGGTAGTACCCGTTATTATTCTATCTAATACTTTTAAAATTTATATAATGAAAACATTACAGATATTTCTTTTAGCATGCCTTTTTACAATCGTTTCAAACAGTGAAGCCGTAGCCCAATCCAAAAAAGCGGAAACTTTTGATGTATCCGGCAATTGCGGTATGTGCAAATCGAACATAGAGAAAGCAGCGAAAGCCGCAGGGGCCTCCTATGCGTCCTGGAGTGCAGACTCTAAAAAGCTTACCGTTAAATATGCTAAAAACACCAGCGCGGCAAAAATTCAACAGAAGATAGCTGAAGCTGGTTATGACAACGCAGGCGCCAAAGCCTCTGATGAAGCGTATAATAAATTGCACGGATGTTGTCAGTACGAAAGAACCTTAAAAGCTGAAATTAAAACAGCTAAGGATGATAAAGCCTGTGCATCGGGTGCAGATTGCTGCAAATAAATACTCATTTCATCTTTTGTGGTAAACGTGGGCATCGACGACTTTTTCATGATGCCTATGTCTTTTCCTTTTCTTAAAACAAAAATGGCAGTAAAATGCTGTTTAAAATGATACACATGAAAAAATTACTTTTAATAATGGCAATAGCCATACTATCCTCATCTGTAAATGCCCAGTTTTCAAAAGCCACTTTACAGGCAAACGGGCTTACATGTGCTTTGTGCAGCAACTCCATCAACAAAGCCCTTCAGAAAGTAGGTTTTGTAGAATCAGTAAAATCAGACATTAAGAATACGGCTTTTAACATACAATTTAAAGAAGGAAGTGAGGTAAATGTGGACCAGATCCGTAAGGCGGTTGAAGAAGCTGGCTTTTCGGTAGGTAGTTTAAAGCTTACAGGCAATTTTAATAACCTTAAGGTGGAGAACGACAAACATCACAAGATCGGCAATGCCAATTTTCATTTTGTGAATGTTAAAGATCAGGTGTTGAATGGTGAGCAAACCATTACCATTGTTGACAAAAATTTTGTAAGCGATAAAACGTTTAAGGCCATAAAGGCTGCTACAAAAAAGATTGTATCAACACGGGAAAGGCCTCTCATTGCTGCAGTGATGTAGCGCAAGGCTCAAGAATGTATCACACTACTATTTAGTTAGTGACACTGCTAGTGCGATGAGCATATACCGGTAATTGACGCGATATCGTTGTCTTAAACACGAGTGTACAAGGCGAAGGCCCTGGTTAGTATTTCCTCTAACCAGGGAACTGCATTGTATAGACGGGTATTAACCGGTTATTTTCAACCTTTAAATTAAATTAGTGAGATATATTACGTTATGCGTGCTCCTGCTGTCGATAATGCGGGTGGGCGCACAGGAGCTTTACATTTATACCGAACCAGCATCTAATGTTCCGGCTAAATCCATCAGCGCAAAGCTAAGTGCCAACTACGCTGAAGGAATGCGGGACGGCAGTAAAAGCCTGGTGCAACGTTACCGGCCTGAAATGTATATGGGATTATCCAAAAACTTTATGCTGCGGGCGTCGGGCACATTTGCGAATATGCATACGGATGCCTTTAAATTCGAGTCTGTTTCTCTATACGGCAAATACAGGTTTTTATCGAAAGATGAGGCGCATCGTCATTTTAGAATGGCTGCATTTGCAGACGCTTCTATCAGCAAAGCGCCGTTCAGGTACGATGAAATTGCCTTAATGGGCGATAAAACAGGCGCCGAAGCTGGAGTTGTGGCCACCCAGCTAATTAACAAACTGGCTATAAGTGGTATTGTAAGCCATGTGCAGGTTTTAGACAAATCAAGATTTGATGAGTTGCCATTACGCTTGCCATATCAGGCAATGAACTATTCTTTATCTGCAGGTTATTTATTGTTTCCTCGCAAATATGAGGATTACAACCAAACCAACTTTAATATCTATACTGAAATACTGGCGCAACAAACGCTGGATACCAAACGATATTATATTGATATGGCGCCGGGCGTTCAGCTTATTTTCAACAGCAACTCCAAACTTAACCTGGGTTACCGGTTCCAGTTGGGCAGCGATATGTACCGAATGGCGACCAATAGCTTTCAGTTGAGTTTTGAAAGAACCTTTTTCGGGGTGCTGTAAGACGCATCAGCGAAATCTCATCAGATGATATCAGAAGTGCGCTTTGCCTGTTAAGTTCAGGCAGGGCCGCTTCTATTTTTAAACAGAGCCACTTTATTTTTTGCTCCCCGTGGAAAAAGGCAACTGGGATTTATTGGGATCCAGGTCGACTTTTTCGGGCAAGGTTCCAAATGAAACAATATTATTATCAGGAGTGCGGTCAATTAATTTCAGATAAGGGTCTATACCAGCACTTACGGGCTGCCCCTCTACAATAAATTCAAATATTTTTTGTGGTTGATCCATTTTTATACGCTGAAGTACCAAGGGCTTGTAAATACCGTTAGTATCCCTTCCGGCAAATACACCCACGTCCATATAATCATTTACGGCAGCCCGTTTTTGTTTACCAACACTATCTGCATAAAACTTTGCTGCACCTACTGTTAGCGTCACTTTAAATTTGCCATCACGTTGTTTTTTATAACTCAGCGCGGCGACATAGTTTTCATAAACAGTAATTTTTTCAAACAAATCGCTTACCAGGTATTTCAGGCTATCAGGAGTAGCGGCTGTTATATAGCCTACCAGCTCGGGTGTATGGGTATACAGCGGACCTTTGAATTTATTTTTATCCAGGAACCTGCGAAGTGCCTGGTTCAAAACATCTTCGCCTAAAAAATCTTTCAGCGCATACATAACAACGCTTCCTTTATTGTAATGTATATATTGCTGTCGCTCGCACAGCATCAAAGGTAGCTCTCCCTTCCCGTCGAATGTGCGTCCCATCAGGTAGCTATCCATTTCATCCTTCAAAAACTTTCTCATCCCATCCCTGCCATATTCCTTTTCCATCACCATTAAAGCAGCATATTGGCTTAATGTTTCGCTGATAACTGCGCTACCCTGAACGTCGGCCCCGGCTACCTGGTGCCCCCACCACTGGTGCGCCACCTCGTGCGCTGTTACATAAAAGGGGTAATCGATCTTATCGGGCCCTTGCTGTACTTTTTGAATAAAGCCCATACTTTCAGAATAAGGAATAGTGTTGGGAAAAGATTGCGCAAAGCTGGCGTAACGGGGAAACTCTAATATGCGTACCTGGCGGTGCTGATAGGGTCCAAAATTTTTTGAGTAATAATCCAGGGATCGTTTTACCGATTTTATCATACGATCAATATTGAACTCATGTCCCTTTTGGTAATACACTTCAATGGCTACATCATTCCATTTGTCTTTTTGTACCTCGTAGGCTGCACTCAAAAAGAATAAAAGTTGAGAATAGGACTATCCATTTCATACGTGAAATAATGCCTGTTGTCTTCTCTCCAATCTTTTTCAAGTATCCCGGGGCAATAGCGATTTGCCCTTCATCTGTGCTTACTGTGGTAGTAAACCTTATCCAATCGGCATCGCGTGATATATCATTATTCTTTCTGGCCATGCTATCGTTCACTTTAGCCATACGGGGTTGCGGGGCTAACCCATACTCTTTCCTGGCAGCGTTTTGAGAAAGTTCCCCATCTGTATTGTAGCCTACAGTAGGTAATATAGTATTATGGATAAAGGTGCCGTTATCCACAACCGGCGAATTCATCCGGTCGAACAAACCCCTTGGGGTAAAAGTGAGGTCAAACTCAAAATTTAAGCTGTCGTTTGGTTGCAGCGGCTGCTTTAGTTTGAGCAGACGGATACCATAGTCCTGGCTATCATCGATTACGCTGGATGGTACAGAGACGCCAAATTTTGAAAAAGTTACCGGGCTTTTTCTACCGCCCGGGTAATCGATGTAAATAGTATCAATAGACTGGCTGGTGTTATTTTTTAACGTATAAATGCCACTTACATGTAATACTTTCGTTTTGGGATATATATCTGCATTAACATTGATGGCTACTATTCGCGGCTGAGGCATCTTTTGATACTTCTTATATTTTTTTCCATTTCAGCAGTCATCTTCTCTGAAGTTTTGGAAGAAGGATTATAAATAAGTATGTTGTTTTGATAATAAATAAAACTGCCTGCGAGAATAGCTACCACTAACAGCACTGTGGCCTGTAACCTAAAGACCGGATTAACAAGTCCTTTTGATAAGCGGAACCTATGTTTCAAAGACTTTTCTTTACCTCTGGGATACAGCAGGAATGCCAGTAAAACCAATAGCCCGGTTACGGCCATCCAGTATATTCTATAGAATGGCCAGTTGGAAAACACACCACCAAAACCATTCATATCCGAATAGGGTTTAGAAGCGCCTATACTGTTAAAATCATACAGTTCTCCATTCCACTCTAAAAGACCAAATATTATGGGTAAAAAAGCAATGGGACCAGGGAAAACAGGAATCCGAGATACTTGTTAGGTACATAACACTGCACAGCCAGGCAAAATCCTATAACAATAATAACTTCAAAAAAATGAATTGCTACCGATACTATATATTGCCAGATATCAATGTGGTATACACCGGAATACAACTGCCCTAATACGCCTGAAATAAAAGCCATCAGCAATAACAGGAGCATGGCGCCGCTTAACGCTATAAAGCTGGAAAGAAACAGGCTGGTGTTGGAAACCGGCGTGGTACCAACCAACTCATCCATTTTTGTTTCTTTATTACGCCAGATATGGGTACCTGATGAAAAAATAAGATATATTACCCCGAAGGAAGAACAAATGCCCATTACAGAAGATACCATTTTATACGTCACTTTATAAGTGGGCGAGGGTGAAAATTTATCTTCCAGTACCAGCGAGATAATGATAATGCCCAGGCATAACAAAGCAATGATAATGTAGAATGGATGTTTAACTGCTTTGTAGAATTCAAATTTTGCCAGGTATAATAGCTGGCTTCGTTGGCTTCTTCCGCCAAATTGTTGCGCTACAACCGGAATAGCATCATATTGTTTTTCGGGTTTATCAAATACATCGTCAACCTGTTTTCTATTAAACAATGTAAAAGGTTTCAAAAACTGGGAAAAGCTAAACCTCCAATACGACACAGCACCTACTATAGTAGCCACGGCCGCCCATAACAAACGATTATATAATAATACGCCTGTTAAAGGCAATAGCTGAGTGTTCTTTTCCTGGGGAGTCCAGTACCGGGTTATATAACCTAATGCATTTATCCCCAAAGGATCTAAAATGGCTGCTACTTTTTTATAGTCATCGTTATTGCCCATTACAACAATTACTATTTGAAGTACCATAAGCACTACTGCAAATACATAGGCTGCCATTGTGCTTCTTGTAAATGTAATTAACGAGAAGAAAACGACACCAAGTAAAATGGTATTGATGACTGTGAAAAACAAAAATGGTTGCGCAAAATTCAAAAAGGTAAATGCGCCTACCGGGGCATTACCTATTCCGCTTAAGGTGCCAGAAAGATAACCCAGCAAGGAGCCTGAAAATATGAATAAGGCAATAGTTAGTCCTCCCGCTAATCGCCCAAAAAAATAACCTGGTTTTGAGATGGGCTTGGTAAAGAACAGCGCATGCGAATTGTATTGATAATCCTTTTGAATAGCTACTCCCACGGATGCAATTAAAATTACCGATACCAGGATGCTGAAAATATTACCACCCATACTATTTAACACATTAGCGACGGCTACGGCAGAGTTTACCAGGGTATTGCTATCGGCTCTTGATGTAGGCAACACACCCGCCATTGCAATACCGATGAGCAAAAAGAACAGGAATAGAATAGCAAAATAAATATAGGTAGCAGGACGCTTAAACCCGCTCCTTACTTCAAAAGAAAATATTTCTTTAAACATCAGGAATAGCTTTAGCTGTTAGCAATGGATGAAAAATATACGTCTTCCAGTCCGGCATTTACGTGTTCGAAACTTTCATCCGGTAAATTATCAGATAGAACATGGATGATCACTTTCCCCTCACTTACATATTGGGATATCACTTTAAACCGGTTCTTATATTGGTTGAATTCACTCTTCTCAATTCGCTTTCTCCATATCCTGCCCTGAAACTCCTGTACGGCCTGGGCCGGGCTACCCTGAAGTAGTATGCGGCCTTTATTCATTACCACCAGGGTATTGCAAAGCGTTCTTACATCTTCCACTATATGGGTGGATAATATTACAATTACCTGTTCGCCAATTTCACTTAAAATATTATAGAAACGATTGCGCTCCATGGGGTCCAATCCCGCTGTTGGCTCATCTACGATCATCAACCGGGGGCTTCCCAAAAGCGCCTGTGCAATGCCAAATCGCTGACGCATCCCACCGGAGTAGTTGCTTACATAGCGCTTGCGGCTTTCGTATAAATTAGTTTGCTGAAGCAGCGCACTTACAATCTCGTTACGCTCTCCTTTATTATTGATGCCTTTTAAAATGGCAAAGTGATTGAGTAGATCGAGCGCAGTAACTTTTGGATAAAAACCAAAATCCTGTGGCAAGTAACCCAACACTTTTCTAAGTTCATCCTTTTGTTTTAATACATCAATATCACCGAGCTTTATACTTCCGCTGTCAGGGTTTTGAAGCGTTGCGATCGTACGCATTAAAGTACTTTTACCGGCTCCGTTGGGACCAAGAAGCCCAAACATTCCTTTATCAATGGTAAGCGTTATATTATCAAGTGCTTTTAACTGGTTCCCATAGGTCTTATTCAAATTCTCTATTTGCAGTTGCATAGGGTTATAAAAGTTTTAACCAAAATACTAAAAAAAACTGCAACTGAAAAACTTAGCAACCTTCCTTTCGGGTAATAACCCACATTACGTTTGAAGTATATTTTGTATGATCTACTCTTTGCAAAGCCACTTCTTTTTTAATAGCAAGCGCTTCGATCATCTTGCCTGAAAGAAAATAAAGCTGATTGGTGGTTTTGTTGAATGAAAATATTTTGGTAGACAATAGTTCTGTCAATTTTGTGCCTTGGTGCTTTTCTTTCAGGTCGGCATCTCCATCGCGAATGATCAATACACCGCCGGCCGCCAGGCTGTCTATTGCATTTTCAATTACCTGTTGCTGACGTGCCGGTTCGAGATAATGCAATACATCACTGATGATAATACCATTGTATTTTTCGAGTGGATAGGTTGAAATATCTCCCTGCATAAATTGAAGTGACCCGGTTCTGCTAAAGCAATGCTGTGCAGTAGCGATCTTATCTTCATCATAGTCCACGCCAGTAAAGGATCTCCTTCCCTGGCTGGCCCAATGCAGGGTATAGCACATAAAACCATACCCACAACCCAGGTCCAGGAACCTGCCTTCCCCGGCAATAATTCATGAAAGGACTGATAATAATTTTCCAGCTTCAATTTTATTTTCAGGTACCATTCCAGAACAGGCCCTTTGTAGATATAATTAAAAAACAGGTGTTCTTTAAAATAAGCAGGTTGCTCCAGCTCTTTGGTTAACGCCTCATGCTGCTCTTTAAAATACCGGGAAATATTTTTAGTCCGCTCCTGGTAAGTGGTTCCCCAGCCCTCATCATCAGCTTTGATCCGGGGTAAATACTTTGCCGTAATCGGCCCGTTCTTCAGTAAAAAATCGCCCTTGGTCATGGTATATCCCAGCCCATGAAATAATACAGGCACTATATCCAGCTTCAATTGTTCTGCTAAATAAAATGCACCCTTGTGAAAGCGCTTCATCGGCGGCTGCGAAGTACGGGTACCTTCAGGAAACACCGATATCGAATACCCTTGTTGTACTTGTGTGTTCAGCAAATCCACGCTATTCTCAACACCATTGGCAACCGGGTAAAAGTCAGCCATCTTAATTGCCCAGCCAAAAACTGGAGAGTTCCAAACCCAGCGGTTGGTTAATAAAATCAACCGGGGATTCAACATAGCCATTTGCAATATATCCAGGAAGGATTGATGATTGGCAATTACTACAGCCGGTTGATCAAAGTTCTCCCGTTGGGGGTTGATCTGCCGCTTTCTGAAATTGCCCATAATATATAATACAGACATACAGAACTTCGACAACAGGTAATGGTAAGCATACTTGCCTTTTTTATGCCCCACCACTTTAAGCTTAATTAAAAACAAGCCTAATACAGTGAGCAATACACTTACAAACCCGAAGTAAAAGAAAGAGAATACAGACCTGCTCCAGCTCCAGAGCGTCCAGGGATGAAAACCTTTGTCAATCCTTTTTTGATCACCAGAGAAAAGAAAAACGGGATTAAGATCTGCGACATAATAACCACGCAAAGAATACCCGTAACCGATATGAATGCGATGGACCTGAGTGCCGGATGCCTGGCAAAGATCAACACACCTAAACCTGCTACAGTAGTAATAGCTGACAGCAGTATGGATGATTTGTAAGAAGCCAGGTTTTTCTTTCCGGTTTTATATTCATTCAATAGCCCATCCATTACAAATAAGCTGTAGTCATCGCCCAGGCCAAAGATCAAAGCAGAGATAATGATATTAACGATGTTGAACTGGATATCACAAACAGTCATGATGCCTAATATCCATATCCAGCTGATCGCCATTGGGATAAATGACATCAGCATGAGCTCTATCCGGCCATAGGTTAATAAAAGCATAACAGCTACTATCAAAGAAATGATCCATGCAATTCGGTTAAAGTCATCATTAACCATTTGTGTAAGCCGGGAGGTAAGGTACTGCCGGTCCAGCACTGTTGCATCTGATCGCTTCTCCAATTCAGCCAAGACCTGGGGTTTATATTGCTCAGGTACTTTGATTAATGTTACAACCGAAGCCTTGTTATTTTGCTCGGTGATATAATCGTCCAGGAAACTATTGCGTAACGGTTGTAGCTTTTGAGCGGTAACCGGCTCGTAGGAACGACTTAGTAATTCTTTGAAATTATCCAGACCGTCTATAGTAAATCCTGCAGCGGGAGCCAATGCTGTTGCCAGGGAAATCACCTGTTGCTTTTTATCAGCAGTCCAGTAAGCATTCCACCTGTCGATCCTGGAGCGTTGTAAACTATCAGACATAAATAGATCTGATACGCCGGAACTGGTATTGATCAGGCCTTTTGCCTTCAAACCTGCTACCTGGCTTTGTAATGCTTCATTTTTTTCCAAAGCATCGTCCAGATTGCTGCCCTCGCTTACAATATATACAGACTTTAATGCAGCGCCGCTGATGCTATTCATTTTAGCCTCTGCCTGCTTTAGCTGGGGAGACATGTAATTCAGCTGCATCATATCCGGTTGGAAGCCTACTTTTTTAGCGAAGGGATACAATACAATGGTGATGATGATGATGCCGGCTACCAGCCATTTGTTAGACTCAAGTCTCACGGAAGAAATCTTATCCAGCCAGGATGTTTTTACTACAACATTTTTATCAGAACGAATAAAATGAGGTAAAAACACCAGCGAACATACCGCTGCCCCGATAAGGCTGAAACCAGCAAACAAACCCAGGTCTTTCAACATATCTGATGCGGCGTATTGCAAACTGAGAAATCCCAGTATGGTAGTAATACTACCTATGGTAAGGGGGAAGGACAAATCTTTTATCACCTCCCTGATGTCAGGATGATGCCGGCTATGATTGAATACATGTAAAGAATAATTAACTGCAATGCCCAGCACAATTGATCCTGTACCGAGGGCAATTACAGAAATACTCCCTTTTATAAAATAAATGGCTGCCAAAGAAAAAGCGGCACCATAAATAACAGGTACCAATATCAATAGCGGCGCCCTTTTTTTCTAAAATAGATGCCCAGGAAGACTATTAAAAAAAGCACCGTAATTCCTTGCGTTAGCAATGTGTCTTTTCGTAGCTGAGCTGCATTGTTTTGCGACACCACCGCTCCTCCAAAATACTGGGTTTGAATAGTGGAAAACCCCGCCTTATTTAAACTATCAATTGTTTGATCGATGACCTGGAAGAACTGTTGGTTTTTACCCGTATTACCGGCTGCAAAGATGGTGCTACAAAAAGTAGCAGCGTCTTTTTATCTTTTGTTACAAAATGATTGTTGTGTAAGGTGAAATTGTCTTCATATTGTAATTGCTGTAGTTTTTTTAACGCAAGAAATGAAATGCCTGAAGGATCGTTTAATACGATATTCTTGATGGGGTTGGAAGCGGGGATACCCAGGATAGAGCTGCTGCGGCTCATAGATTTGCTTAGCTCAGCCGGCTGCAGCAGCGTGTCCATTTTTTATAATCGGCTTTGGTTAAAAAAACCGGTAGATGCTGCTGTATACTTTCAAAAAGTGAGTAAGTAAATGCTTCATCGATTTTGTAACGTATATTTTTTATAAATGGTTTTGCCTTTTCTCCCAGTTGTTCAGCGAATACATCGGCGTACTTTACCAGTTGATCGGGCTTAGTTACCATGGTATCTTTCAACGATACCATCACTACCAGCTTATCGGCAAATTTCGAATTGCCAAATACCTCTGTTAGTTTTTCAGTTTTCTCATCTTTGGGAATAATAGCATAAACATCTTCTTCAAACTTAACGCGGAGGGAGAAAAAAGCAAATAGCGCCAATGTGCCTGCGAATGAGGCATAAAGGGCGATCTTATTTCTGTCGAAGAAATTGAATATGGATAGAAAAATCTTTTGCATTTAAAAAACAGCGGCAAAAATATCGATTGTAGTTGGTTTAAGTGCAAGGTTAGCTTATAGATTGGGTAGGGCCAAAATAACGTTCTTAAGCGGAGCGGCAAAATATCAAAAAATTATTATCCATGTTTTTTAGTGCTCTTTCATATTGCGCCGAAATGCTTTTTAACGCAGGTTGGGTAGCATGTAGTTGAGCGAGGCATAACTTCTTTAGGAGCTTTTAGCTCTTCGGTAAACCTTTAATAAAATAAAAGTGAGTAACCAGAAAAAAGCAGCCACCACTACGGCAAGCAACAGACTGCCATAAATGTATTGTTCCAGGTTTTGCCCTATTTTAGAAAGCGTGAGCTGTTTGTTGAGCGAAATGTCTACCGCGCGGCTGCCCATAAAAGGTTTTCCCATTTTATAGCTTAAGAAAACAATTACAGGGATCATCGGCGCAAAACTGATGTGGGCGGCCAGCACAAACAGTGCTTTATTCAATTTAAACAGATGAGCCAAAAAAACGCCCACCAGCAACTGAAAGCCCCAAATAGGAATAATACCCATAAAGCCGCCAAATGCCATGGCGTTTGCCTTTTGAACATCAGATTCTCCGGCCTTTAATAACATCTGCTTTAACTCCTGTTTCCAGTTTTTGTTTTTATAAAACTTTCTGAAAAAGTTTCGTGGCCAGATATAAAAAAGCAAATAGTAACCAGTACGGTGTTAACAATGCTGATCCTTGTAAAATCTTTAAAGGGCCTGAAATGGCTGATTCTCTCTTCTTTGGGTGGATAATAAACAGTTATAGGAACCGAGCTTACCTTCACGCCAGCCCATGCCAGTCTTACAATCACTTCTATTTCAAACTCATACTTACGCGTAAAAAATTTCATTTTACTGATGGGTTCCAAAGGATAAAGCCGGTAGCCTGTTTGCGTATCAGGCAACTCAATACCCGTTTCTACCTTATACCAGAAGTTGCTGAACTTATTGCCAAAGCTGCTTTTTCCGGGCACATTATCCGCTGTATCCATGTTACGGGCGCCCATGATCAGTGCAGGCCCCTCGTTGTTGAGTTTTCCAATAAAAAGCGGGAGGTCTTTAGCAAAGTGCTGTCCATCCGAATCAATAGTAATCGCATAGCGGTAACCCAGCTCTATGGCTTTCTTAAAACCTGTTCTTAACGCCATTCCTTTACCGCGGTTGGGTAGATAGGATTGAATAGTTATATGATCAAATTCCCTGATGATTTTTTCTGTATCATCAGTAGAGCCGTCATTCACTACAATGATATGATCGGTAAACTGTAATGTATCGGAAATAACCTTGGCAATGGTAGCCGTATTATTATAAGTTGGAATAATTACGCATACCCTGAGATCTGCAAAAGACCGGGATACGGTATCAGCTTTTATTATTGGTTCATTGCCCACGGGCATCAAAAATAAAGCTTGCCGGCAAATAAACTAAAAAGTATATCTCATGGCTAGCCCCAATGTGCCAATTTGAATGGGTAAGAAAGCGGAAGGGGTCGAAATATATACGGTAGGTCTCCAGTCTGCTGTTACATTGATCGGTGCTGCTTTAAACTTATAATCAATGCCGGCGGTGCCGAATATCCCGGTTCCGAATCCGTTATAGCCATTGTTTTTGGAAGAGATATTAAAGAAATTCAGTCCGCCGCCTGCAAACCAATGGAGATTTTCATTGGAGGCTGTTTCTATTAATTCGTGATATTGGTAAGATCCGGAAATACTATAACCCGGAGAGTAGCTGGTGGTTCCACCGGTATTGGGCACTATATAATTTTTCCCGCCGTAACCGAGGTTGAGCTCCAGCGCACTGTGGTCTGAAACAAAGGTTTTATAGGACAATGCCACCACATCAAACGTGGTATGAGAAGTAAATCGTAGTCCAATTGCTTGTTTATAACCGCTTTGCGCGTTAACTAAAAATTGGCAGTACATAAAAGCAACCACCAAAACGATTTTTTCATCTTGATCATCATAAAGTCTTTTAAAGTAGAAAAATATCTAAAGACTTCATTTCAAATGAGAGTATTTAGAGGGCATTATGTTATTAATGGTTTGACAAAAATAATACCGAAGTAAACATAAATGTATTGTTTTACTTTATTAAGATTAAAAAGGGTATATTCTATAAATTTGCAGACTTCTATATGAGGGCACAAATGAAATTAATAATCGGTTGTCTTATTGCTTTTGCAATAATGTCTTTTGCGCACGCACAAACGGGTTCGGGTAAGCAGGCTTTTTATAATGCACTGGCCTCTAATAGTGCAGCAGTTTGGAATAAACAGCTGGAGGCCGTAAACACTTTGCCGGGCAACGACAAGAGTGCGTTTCAGGGAGCATTGCTGATGCGTAAATCCGCGCTCAGAAAACGCCGGGGCAAAAATTATCCATGTTTAAGCAGGGATATAAATTGCTGGAGGCAGCTATTGGGCAGGAGGGTAAAAATGCCGAATACCGGTTTTTAGGCTGATGATACAGGAGAATGCTCCCAAAATTGTTGGCTATAATAAAAATATTACTGATGACGCAAAGCTGGTTAAGGCATCCTTAAAATCATTACCTGAAGTAGTACAAAAAGCAGTTTTATCATACAGCAAAACGTCCAAAGCGCTCAGCGGGCTGTAATAGCATCATTATGGGAAAAAAATTTTAGCGGTATACTTTTCACAATCAGGGCAAACGAGAGCTATTGTCGAAAGCTTCTTGCGGCCGGTGATTGCAGATGGCAACGAAGTGGAGTACCTGCAAATAAAAACAGTTCATCAATTCCCTTTTCCTTGGTCTACCCCTGTTTTCTTCGATACCGTACCGGAATCGGTTAATATTATTCCGACAACATTGGAGCCCTGGCAGACTAAACTGGCGCAGTACGACCTGATCGTGTTGGGATGGCAACCCTGGAATCTTTCGCCCAGCATACCTTTTAGCTCTATTTTGCAGGATGAAAAATTCAAAGCTTTAATTAAAGGTAAACCGGTAATTACCATAAGCGGGTGCCGGAATATGTGGATCAATGCACAGGAAAAAAATAAAAAGTTGCTGCAGGCAGCTGGCGCACAACTGGTAGGTAATATTGCGCTGGTAGACAGGCACCCCAATCACCTGAGCTATTTTACTATTTTTCACTGGCTGGGAACGGGCAGGAAGGATAGGAAATGGGGCATATTCCCCAAACCTGGTGTGTCAGAAAAAGATATCACAGGAGCATCCAAATTTGGAAACCTGGTAAAAGAGTACTTGCGGCTCAATAGTTGGGAAGGTCTTCAGCAGGATCTTAGCCAGATAGGCGCGGCGCCGGTAAAGTATTCGCTGATGTTTATTGAAAGAAAAGCAGGTAAGATATTTCAGAAATGGGTAGACCTAATTAACAAGTTCCCGCAAAAAGGAAAAATATACTTATTGTATATAAATATTATCTTGCCGTGGCACTACTGGTAGCATCTCCCATTATTTTAGCGGTAGATTTAGTACTTTTCCGGCCCTTTTCGCAAAAGAAGATCAGGAGATTAATGCAATATTACAGGGGCATAGAGTATAGAGAACGTATCTGATAGATGGTTAAATGTTAATTCACTGAAAAAGAGAAGATATTATTTGACCAAAACTATAAAACGAGCCTGCTAATGGTACAGGCGGGCGTGATAAAACTGATGAATCATAGTCGTCAGTCATGCTCATAAAAAAAGGATCAAAAAATTATGTCATTGAACGAAGTTTATATTAACCGTACCTCACATTATTTTCCCAATAATCCGGTGAGTAACGATGAGATGGAAGAGTACCTTGGCTATATTAATGGCAAGCCATCTAAGTCGCGCAGAATTGTGTTAAGAAACAATGGTATTACCAACCGCTATTATGCACTGGAAAAAGGTGGAAAGACCACCCATACCAACGCACAATTAACTGCAGAGGCAGTAAAAGAATTATTTAAAAGCGACCCTGAAGGCATTAAAAACGTAGAGATGTGCTTTCCTGCGGTACTTCCTCTCCCGACCAGATCATGCCATCGCATGGTGTGATGACCCATGGTTGGTTGCCTGAATTAGGCAAGCTGGAAGTAGTATCCCCCAGTGGTGTTTGCTGCGCCGGTATGCATGCATTTAAATATGCGTATATGGCGGTTAAAACAGGGGATGCAGCTATTGCCGTGGCTACCGGATCAGAAAGGTTCTCTGCATCTTTAGTGGCCAACCAGTTTGAAGATGAAGTGCATAAGCTGGAAGAACTGGAGGAGAATCCTTACATCAGCTTTGATAAGGAGTTTTTACGCTGGATGTTGTCAGATGGATCTTCGGCCTTTTTGCTGAGCAACAAACCCAACACAGAGGGCCTGAGTTTGAAAGTAGAATGGATTGAAGGGATTTCTTATGCTGATGATATGGAAAGCTGCATGTACTGTGGTGCAGAAAAGCTGGAGGATGGTCACCTTAAAAGCTACCTGGAATTTAGCCATGAAGAATTGAACGAAAAATCCATCATGAGCATTAAGCAGGACGTTAAGCTTTTAAGTCCCAATATTGTTCCTCTGGGTGGAAAACCTTTACCCGAGCTATTTGAAAGAAGAGGCTTGAACCCTGATGACATTACCTGGTACTGCCCCCACATGAGCAGTAACTTTTTTAAAGACAAGATTTACGAAGAGCATATTAAACTCGGACATACCATTCCTTATGAAAAATGGTTTGTAAACCTGAGTTCAGTAGGTAATGTAGGAGCGGCGTCTGTTTATTTTATGGTAGATGAGCTGCTAAATAGCGGAAAGCTCAAAAAAGGTGATAAGATATTTTTGCTGGTGCCTGAGAGCTCCAGGTTTAGTTATATGTATGCGTTATTAACAGCAGTATAATTTATTCAGAAATGATACATGGAAAGGTGAAGGAAGCAATTCTTTCACCTTTTTGTTTGCCCCCTGCAGCTACCAATAAAAAACCTCTTTGCCATCGCAAAGAGGTTTTTTAAATAAATGATCATCAATATTAATATCCAAACAGCTCTTCCAATTTAAGCACTTTTAATGTGCCATATTTGGAAAGATCTTCCGTTTTAATATTTTTTTCGTTTCCGATAATAGTATAGCTATACTTTTTGCCCGAAAGCTCCTGGTTGTGTAAAGACTGTATATCTTTAAAACTCATCGCCTTCACCTGGTCGTATTTTGCTTTACGCGGATCGCCCGTTAAGCCTTTTTTCTGATTCGCAATATAGCTGTAGATAATACCCATTTTTTCAACCCGGTCTGTTTCCAGGTCTTTCAATAAACTACCTTTTGCCTGCTCAAATGCATTAGTACGGTCGGGTAATACGTTGATCAACTCGTTCATTGCCAATACGGCCTCCGGCAGTTTATCAGCCTGGCTACCCACATATCCAATGAAAGAGAATGGATCTGTTTTCTTGGATGGTGTACCTATAAATGCATAGGTAGAGTAGGCCAATGCTTTTGACTCCCTGATGGTTTGAAAAACCAGGGAACCCATACCGCCACCAAAATAGTTATTAAACACATCTACCGCTGCTTCTTTTTGAAATTCGTAAGCGGTCAGGTTCCGGGCCCAGCTCATTTCGGCCTGCACCATATCATAATGACTAAAGAAAACCTTGTTTTCGTCTTGCACGGCTCTTGTAAATTTCTCAGCCGTAGGTATAGCTGTCCAGCTCGCAGGCGTTTTATGCACCTTTTTAACTGCTGCGCTCAAGGCTGCGGGGCTCAGCGGACCATAATAAAGAACCTGGTGTTTAAAAGTTGGCATGCTATGAATAATAGCTACTAACTCGTCGGCAGTTATTGCGTTAAGTTCAGCATCGCTTAAATTGTAGTTGAAGGGATTTTTGATCCGTAAGTAGCCTGGCTTACCAGCCCCTGCATAATCGCGCCCTTATTAGCTTTTGAATTAGCGCGCGCTTTCTGCATCCGGTTCTTTAATCCGTCCAGCGCAGCGGCGTCTGCTTTACAATTACGTAACAGGTGCTCCAAGAGTTCAAGCGCCTGGGTGAAATTTTCGTTCAAGCCATTGAGCGTGATACTGCTTTCTTCGTTGCCGGCGTTCGCAGAAAAAGCTGGCTGCTAACTGATAAAAGGCTTTGCTGATCTCTTCTGACGAGTATTTATCCGTTCCCAGGTATTGTAAATAATCCAGGGCGAAAGGCAGCTTTTTGTTGTTCCATTTACCCATTTCATACCTGAAATTTAAATTGAACAACCCATTTTGCTTGTTGGCTACCTGCATTACTTCTGCATTATCGATTTTGCTTTTTTGAATGGCGGTATTATAATCCAGCCAAATCGGTTTAATGGGGGCTAAGGGCAACGCATTGATATTTTTTACGAAAGGAGACTCCTTGCCGGCATTGGTTTCAACCGGTGTGATAGTGGGTTTGTCAACCTTGGTAATGCTTTTGTCTTCTCCTTTTCTTTTATAAACAACAGTGTAGTTATTGTCTTTAAAGAACTGGTTGGCAAATGCCAACACCTCAGCCTTCGTTACATTACCCATTGCATCCAGGAAGGCTACATCATCCTGCCAGGTTGCTGCTTTCGTTTTAATGAAATTATCTACCATACTATTCACCCGTACGGTATTATTATCCTGCGAGTTTAGCTTAGACAGTTTGTAATTGGCCGCAATAGCTTTAATCAGCTTATCATCGAAATTACCTTTCTTTAATTCTTCTATCTGGCCTAATAACAGCGCTTTTACATCATCAAGGGTTTGCCCTTGTTTGGGAGAAGCCTTTAATTCGAAAATGCCATAATCCTTGTATTGAGAAAGTGTAGAACCTGCTGAAAGCACTTTTTGTTGTTTGTTCAGATTCAGGTCCAATAAGCCGGCTTTACCATTGGCAAAAATACCATCAATAACGTTCAGCATCAGTTTGTCTTTCGATGTTTCCGCACCACTTCTAAATGCAATCGTGATGTTTTCTGCGCTGGGGCCGTATACTTCTGATACAACAGGGCTTGTAATTGGCTGCTCAGGAGCAGGATTGTATTCTGCCACAGGCTTAGACTTCATGTAACTGAAAGCGGCGTCAATCTTCTTGATCATTACATCCGGATCAAAATCACCTGCCAAAATCACAGCCATATTATTAGGTACATAATATTTGTGATAATAATCCCTGATCGCTGTAAGCGAAGGGTTTTTCAGGTGTTCGATGGTTCCAATAGTGGTTTGTTGACCGTAGTTGTGTGTTGGAAACAGGTTACGGTAGGTGGTTTCCAATACCTTCCAGCCATCATTGTCCATAGAGCGGTTTTTCTCTTCGTAAACGGCTTCCAACTCCGTATGGAAAATACGCAGAATAGGATTGCGGAACCTTTCTGCTTGTACAGCCAGGAATTTGTCGACAGCATTGGAAGGGATATCTTCCTCATAAACTGTCTCTTCCACCCAGGTATGGGCATTGGTAGCCTGCGCTCCCATAGCCGTCATCATTTTATCGTATTCGTTGGCAATAGAGTATTGAGAAGCTCTGCCCGAAACCGCATCAATTTGTTTATAGATCTCTTTTCTTTTTCAGGGTCGGTAGTTTTACCGTACACTTCATACAGGGCATCAATTGAATCCAGTTTAGGTTTTTCCTTTGTCCAATCCAGGCTTCCATATTTATCGGTGCCTTTAAAAAGCAGGTGCTCCAGGTAATGCGCCAACCCTGTATGATCTTTAGGGTCGGTATTGCTGCCGGCCCTTACAGCCATACGGTAAGCAATGCGGGGCTCTTTCTTATTCGGACTTAACATAACCGTAAGTCCGTTAGAAAGCGTATAAATGCGTACGTCCATGGGGTCGTTGGATACATATTTATAAGCGTAACCATTCGCAGGTTTGGTTTCCTTCCACTGGTAGTTGTTTTGGAGCCTTGCTGTTTGGCATAATACACCACCCAGCAAGAGCGTTAAAAATAGCTTCTTCATTAAAATGAATATTGATTATAATTAAATGTAATGCTAAATGTAACGATAATGGGGTTTTGTTGGAGTATTAATAGGATGAAAAGTAAAAACAATAGATGGATGGCATTTAAACAGGTTTTTTTACTTTCGTGGCAGCATGGATGCAGTACTCATAGAAAATCTTTCTTTTAAATACAAAGAGCAGTCGTCGTTGATCAAGGCATTGAGCCTGCAAATTAAAGCAGGTGAACGGTTCGGTATTTTTGGTCCTAACGGGGCCGGCAAAACCACATTAATGAGCCTTATTACCGGCCTGCTACCATACAAAGAAGGGAGCATTAAAATATGGGGAAAAGAAATTGAATCCGAAAAAGAAGAAGTGAAGAAAATGATAGGATTAGTTCCTCAGGATTTTTCTTTTTATGATGACCTGAGCCCGGAAGAGAATATGGAGTTTTTCGGCGCCTGGTATGGCTTGGATAAAGCAACTACCCGGCAAAAAAGCAGGGAACTTTTACAGGTAATGGGATTAACCTCAGTAGCCAATAAACCCGTTAAGACTTTTTCGGGAGGTATGAAAAGGAGGGTAAACCTGGCCATAGGCGTAATGCACCATCCCAAAATACTATTTTTAGACGAACCTACTGTAGGAGTAGACGTACAATCGAGAAACGCTATTATTGGTTTTTTAAAAGAAATTAATGAAGCGGGAACCACTTTGGTGTACACTTCACACCAGCTAAACGAAGCAGAAGACCTTTGTAATACAGTTGCTCTTTTTGATCAGGGTGCTATTATTGTAAAAGACAGTTTAGCAAATTTACTGCAGCAACACCGGCAAGATGGGCTGGAAGGATTGTTTTTAGAGTTAACCGGGCGCTCTTACCGGGATTAATTTTTTAAATAAATTTTAATAAAAGGGGTTTTGGCAAAAAATTTGTTGTAGCTATATTTGAATTTTAATCACTGAAAAATAACATTTTATGAATAAATTACTTACAGGTTTTGCTTTAGGACTGATAGTGGGTGTACTATATGCTCCGGATAAGGGAACTTACACACGCAGAAGAATTAGTGACAAAGGCAACGACCTGAAAAACCAGTTTGCAGATTTTATAGATAATGTAGCAGGTAAGTTTGAGCACACTGCAGACGAAATTGAAGATTATGCTAATATGAAAGCGGAAAATATTCGCTCTGAAGCTATTTAAGCAAGAACTTAACTATTAAACCTTATAAAGTTAATGATAGCCGTTCCTTTGGGGCGGCTATTCGTTTTAATACAATTTATACATTTTTCCCGGCATACCCTGTACTACATTTTTCAATTCGAGGTTCAAAATGCTTACAGCAACGGTGCTGCTATTCAGGCCGCTCTGCAGGTTAATCTCATCAATACTAACCATTGCCTTTTCATGCAACAGGTCCACAATTACTTTTTCTTCCGGGGTAAGGCTTATGAATAATTCCTTCGCTTTTGGCAGGTCTCGCTTTTGAGTGCTGATCCATCCCATGGTTTCTAATAATTGTGTAGCGTCGGTTAGCAATATCGCTTTGTTGTTTTTAATCAGATGATTGGACCCGCTGCTTTTTTATCTGTCAGCTTTCCGGGAATCGCAAACACATCTTTGTTATAACCGTTGGCCAGCTCCGCAGTGATCATGCTGCCCCCTTAATATCGGTTTCTATTACAATTGTTGCATCGGCCATGCCCGCGACAATACGGTTGCGACTGGGGAAATTATGGCGATCGGGCTTAGTTGTATGCCTGAATTCGGTAAGCAGTCCACCCTGCTGTATCATTTCTTTTGCCATATCCTTGTGGCTATTCGGGTATATTTTGTTTAAGCCATGGGCTAAAACGCCCAGCGTTACGACCTTATTTTTCAGGGAGGCTTTATGAGCGATAGAGTCTATTCCATAGGCCAACCCACTTACAATCAGTACATTTTCATTTGAAAGAGATGCTACCAGCGTTTCGGTAACCTCTTTTCCATAATCAGTATGAGTGCGACTGCCTACTATTGAAAGGATTTTTGACTGGTTAAGATCGGTATTGCCCTTATAATATAGCAATATGGGTGCATCGTAGCAATTCAGTAATCTCTTAGGGTAGGCTTCGTCTTGTATAAAAAGTGGCTGTATTTTATATTTTTCAATAAAGGCCAGTTCGTTTTCTGCTTCGGCAAAGTTGGTAAAACTTTTAATATTCCTGATTCTTACTTCACCCAGGCCTTCTATCTTTTCAAGCAAACGTTTAGGTGCTTTAAAAATTTCTTCAGCTTCAAAATGCTCCAGTAGGTTGCGGGTTTGTACGCAGCCAATATTGGGAATAAGTGTGAGTGCTATCTGGTATAATAGTGGGGTGTTCATAGTGATTTAGCATATTAAACTTACGTAAAATATCTCATATATCAACACCAAACCCGCAGTTGCAAATTCTGTTAGCGGTGAAACAGTTGCACCAACAGCCAGATGGCGGGTGCTGCAAATAATACGGAGTCAAACCTGTCGAGAAACCCTCCATGGCCAGGCATAATACGACCGCTGTCTTTTACGCCTGCCATTGCTTAAGTTTCGACTCAAACAGGTCGCCAAATGTGCCTGAAACAGCAGTGAATAAGCTGATGATACCCCCGGTAATAGCCAAAGGCCATTCGATAGTATGTAAGAAGATGAGTGAAAACAATAACCATGTCAGAGCAGAGCTTAATATAATACCGCTGATAGTACCCTCCCAGGTTTTTTTAGGCGATATTTTGCTCAGCGGTGTTTTGCCAATTACAGACCCTGCCAGGTAGGCCATCGTGTCGTTGATCCACACGCTGCCAATAATAAATAGTACGAGGTGCTTAGCCGCAACTACGTAAAATGTATCATGCAAATGAATATCGTAAGTAGCGGGTAAAGAAAGACTTTGGAGCATACCAAGCGGAACAGCGGTGTATAGCAAGCCGCCCAATAGCCACCCAATCATCTTTTTTGAAACGATTTTTGTTTTAAAAATTCCCCAAACCAGCAAGATAAAACCAGATATCAGAAAAGGAAGACTGAAGTTTTCCCTGATACCATAATTGCCCAGCTGCATGTTACCCGCGCCCAATAACAGAACGATATGGTATCCAATCAGGGCGGTGCCCAGCTTCATATAAGCATGGATCGACTGACCGGTGATTTTTTCAACCAGGCGACCATATTCCCAGGAGCACCCAAAGTAGATCAGGGTAATTAATAGAAACAGGCTCCATTGATTATATAGTAACCCAAACATCATTACCGCTACAAAAATGAGTGCGGTAAATGCTCTTGTCCAGAAAGTTGACCAATTAAACGCCATCGGATGCAGTTAATGAGGTTTTGGTATTCTTCCGGTATTGTATAAAAAGGAAGATAATGACCGGTAGGGCCAGGAAACCCAGGTAGCTCCCTTCTTTATCGCTTAATACGGCCTGCATCGATTTGCCGTCCATTTTGGCAACGTACATTACCAGCACGGCTGTAGCATTATTAATAAAATGAGCTAAAATGCTGAGCCAGAGCTTTCCACTATATTGGTAAAGTAAGCCCAGAATAATTCCAAGAGCCAACCTGGATAGAAAGCCATATGCTGAAAAATGCACTGCGCTAAAAATAATGCTAACCACAATTACACTTACCCAAAGTCTTCCCGTATTGCGGTATAAATAATTTTGCAAACCTCCTCTAAAAAAACCTCTTCGCAAATGGCCGGTACCAGGGCCAAAACAATAATGGAAATAATTAACTCCGGTATCGAATCCAGGTTAATAATACCTGCAGCAGTTTCTGCATAACTGCTTTCCATTTTGTCGAAAGCTATACGCCAGTCCACAGGAAAAGGAAGTTTAAAGGAAAAATACCCTAAGGCTCCGCTTAGAGCAAGGGCAGCAACAGTTATAAAGATCGTTAAAAGCAGATCTTTTCCCAAGATAACGCCTTTTAAACCAGTCAGTTTCATTGGGCTCCAGCTTAAGCGCGAAGCTGTAAACAGCGTAGGTAATAAAAAGCCGAAGACAGCTGAAAAAGTTTGTATTACCTGCATTTCTCTTAAGTAAGTGCTGTCTCCTGTAAGTTTTTGCAGGTTTTCCGTAATAAATCCTATGCTTTTTCCGCTCATGGCCGCTGCAACCGGAATACCCAGCAAACCGCCTAAAAGCATACCTCCCACTCCAAAAGCGATCAGCATAAAAAAGCCTGCCAGATAAGATAAACCCTTTTCTCCCATACCCCGTTGCTGTGCATCATTTAATAAAGCACTCCTGTTTTCGTCAGTCATTTTCTAAAATAAGTGTGTATTTTTGCCCGCCCGAACATTTCCGCCCGGGTATGTGCGGGTAGGCGCAAAAATAAGATTAAAAGTTTTGATGGATTTTGATTAATTATTGTTGAGTGAACTGCAATGTTGTTATCGTCTTCGTTGCCTGCCCGTTCGGCGCAAAAGGGTGTAAAACTCTTCAGAGCGCTGCTCACATATCGTCAACAAATTATCGTATATTATTCAGTTAGCAAATGGTACAAATAGGCAATAAAATAGCATTACCCGATTTTCCGTTATTACTCGCTCCCATGGAAGATGTAAGCGATCCTCCTTTTAGGGCAGTGTGCAAAGACAATGGTGCAGACCTGATGTATACAGAATTTATCAGTAGTGAAGGGTTGATTCGCGATGCTATTAAAAGCCGCCGCAAGCTGGATATTTTCGATTATGAACGCCCAATAGGCATCCAGATTTTTGGAGGAGATGAAGAAAGCCTTGCCCTGGCCGCTAAAATTGTAGACGTTACACAGCCCGATTTGTTGGACATTAATTTTGGTTGCCCGGTAAAAAAGTGGCGCTGAAAGGAGCCGGAGCAGGTGTATTGAAGAATGTGGACCTGATGGTAAGATTGACCGAAGCCGTGGTAAAAAGTACTTCGTTGCCGGTTACCGTAAAAACACGCCTGGGTTGGGATGATAGCATGCTGAATATTGAAGAAGTGGCGGAGCGCCTGCAGGATGTGGGAATTAAAGCCTTAGCGATTCATGGGCGCACCCGCTGCCAGATGTATAGGCGAAGCCGACTGGACACTAATAGGTAAAGTAAAGAACAACCCACGTATTCATATCCCCATTTTTGGAAACGGCGATATTGACAGTCCTCAAAAAGCGGTGGAATACAAAAACAGGTATGGCGTAGATGGCGTTATGATAGGTCGTGCTGCTATTGGATATCCCTGGATTTTCAGGGAAATAAAACATTTTGTTCAAACCGGGGAAGTATTAGCACCTCCTACAGTAGAAGAGCGTGTGAACGTAGTGCGTAAACACCTTCGTAAAAGCCTGGAGTGGAAAGGACCCATCGTGGGCATTAACGAAATGCGCCGCCATTATGCCAATTATCTTAAAGGACTTCCGAATATTAAAGAATATCGCAGTAAGCTGGTTACGCTAAATAATGGCGATGATATAGAAGCCATCCTGGACGAAATCATTGTTCGTTATTCCAGTTATGAAATCGAGGCAACACCTATTGAGCTGATCAATTACCACGAAAAGTGCGGGTAATACTGTTTTCTACTATAAAAGGGCTTTGCACTGCTCTTAGCAGGCGCTGTTAAGCGCAGGGAGGCGTTCCCCCATTGATTCTAGAAAAACGCTAACCCAGGTAAAACATTATTGTGAGGTACGCAGTCAGGCAATAAAGCACATCGCAGGCTAACAACACCTATGGCTCCCTCCTCAATCGTATTACCCTTAGTTTATTCAACACCAAAACAATCGGGTAGGTGGGGTCAAATTCAAACCATTTTTTGGCGAAATTGACGCTGTTCGGGCTTTTGTGGTGGTTATTTTGAAAAAGTTCTCCCATTAGTAAAAAGTCGAGGGGCAATGAGTTTTTACTATGGTCATGGTTATCATAATTTGAATATCCATATTTATGACCGCACCAGTTCACGATGGCCCCATGTATAGGCCCCATAAAAAAATGAATGGGCAGTAATAAAAACATCCACCAATGGGTGGCGAAAAAAATGTAGAATAGCAAATATCCGATTCCGAACAAGATTCTTACACTCCACATATTGCTGATCCTATCCATCAAAGGCCACTCAGGATATTTTCCCTGGAAGGGTTTTTCCGGCTCCACCTTATACTTTGCGTAATTCAAATAAATGTCTTTTGTACGCATCGTCATCTGCCAAACATCTTTAAAAAATGAGGAGAATGGGGATCTTTTTCGGTGTCGCTGTATGCATGGTGCATCCGGTGCATAATGGCATAAGCCCTGGGATTTAAAAAAGAAGACCCCTGTAGCAAAATGGTAAATCCATAAAAAAGCGCTCCCAGAATTTGCTCATGGTAAACATTTTATGAGAAGCATACCGGTGGAGAAAAAAGTCTGACAAAAAAGCGATAAGAACCAGTGAGCCAGAAAGAAAATTAAAACTGCCATTGAATTTGTTTAAACCGCCAGTAATCATGCGTTGATTTTAAACCGTTGGTTCAGGGCCTGATGTATTCAAAAACCTGTTTTTGATAAACCTTTCACCGGATCTTATGAAAACGAACACGCTACTTTAAGCAAATTAAAAAGTAAAATAAAGCTAAGCCAGGATTTTAAATCCTTACTTAATTTGCGGGGCCGAATATACAAACAATTTTTGCCTCTATTTGTTTTATTTGTTCTGCCTCCTTCATCATTCACCGGTAAACACTCATGGCAACCTTATCTTTTTCCTACTTTTACTAAAAAAGATGGAGCAAACTTCAAAAGATCCCTTACACGGTAAAAGGCTGGACACTATCCTAGAAGAGTTAGTAGCCTATTACCAGGGGTTTGAAAAGTTAGAGAGCAAATACGTATCAAATGTTTTACAGATAATCCCAGTATTAGCTCCTCTTTAAAATTTTTACGAAAAACACCCTGGGCAAGAACCAAAGTAGAAAGCCTGTACTTATATGTACTAAGACAGAAAAAGAAAGCCAGGCAAGGTTAGAAATATGCCACTTTTTAGCAAAACATCCAGCGAAAAAGAGCCTCTGCAAAAGTACTAATGAACGAATTTTCATTATAGTGAAAGTTGCTTTAAATGTCGCTAGTTGCTGCCCTCTGGTTTTATAAAAGGGATGTTAACACTTACATAAAAGCCTGGTTCTTACACTATCCGTGTTTTATTCTTCGCGGCAATGTTTATTTTTACTACTATATGAACGCTACCATTTACCAGAAAAAAGCTACTGGCTTTCACAAAAAGTTTAACGATCTGAAGCAAAAGCTAAGTTGGTTGAGTTTTATACGATTATTATGTTTTTTGGTATTTATCTATCTTATTTACCTGTCTTCGCAAACGGGTTCTGTTTTCACCATAATAGGCGCTATACTTTTTTTGTTACCTTTTTATTGCTGGTAAGATGGTATGGACGGGTACAGCAGGAGAAACAGTTTTACCTGGCGTTGGCACAATGGAATGAACGGGAAGATGCTTTTGTGCAAACCAATAGCTCTGGTTATGATACCGGCAAAGAGTACGAGAACCCACATCACCCTTACTCTTACGACCTCGATCTTTTTAGCGAAGGTGGTTTATTTTCTTACCTGAATCGTTGCAGTACTTCTTTTGGGAAAGAAGCGCTGGCCAATGATTTGCTGAACCCTGACATTACGGCTATTAAAGAAAAGCAGGAAGCCATTAAAGAGTTATCAGGGAAAATAGATTTCAGGCAGGAACTATATGCCCACGGAAGCCTGCACGAAACTAAAAAGAAAGAGTTGGATAGGCTGATACAATGGATTGACACCGATACGCAAATGATTACTGCGCCCTGGTATTATGGATTAATGATATTTCCATTGGCAACAATAGGCAGCCTCATTTATTATATAGCAACAGAGAACGAAACCGCTTTTTCACTTTTTTCCAAACTGTTTGTGGTGAACCTCATCATTGCGTTTTCGTTTTCCCGGAAAATTACCGCTCAATTATCGGTTTCTACCTCAGTCACCAAAATACTACAGAACTATAGCAACCAGCTGAAGTCGATAGAGAAAGAACATTTTCAATCCGGATTGCTGCAAGGATATCAGAAACAATTAGGGAAAAATGGCTTGACCGCCTCGAAGCTTATCGGGCAGTTAGCCTCCTTATTCAACTACCTGGAAACAGTAGTGAACCTGGTAGTGAGCTTATTGTTAAATGGTCTTTTCCTTTTTCATGTGCATATTTTATACAGGTTGGGCATTTGGAAACAACAGCACGCACATGATATAAAAGGCTGGTTAGAACTAATAGGAAAGTTTGAAGCCCTCGGTAGCTTTGGTAATCTGTCTTATAATAATCCGGCATTTTGTGCACCTCAGCTGAACGAAGCAAGAGCATTCAGCGCTTCCGCACTGGGGCATATATTGGTAAAGTCTCATAAACGAGTTTGCAATGATGTGTCGTTTAACGATCAGAAGTTTGTGATACTTACCGGGTCCAATATGAGTGGCAAAAGCACTTTTTAAGAACCCTGGGCACCAACCTGGTTTTAGCTAAAGCCGGCTCTGTTGTTTGTGCCACCCGATTAGAGTTTTATCCTTTTGATGTTTTTGTAAGCATGCGTATTACCGACTCGCTCCAGGACAGTGAATCTTTATTTTATGCAGAGTTAAAAAGGCTGCAATCCATTATTAAAAGCCTGGAGGGGGACGGCAACATTTTGTGATACTGGATGAAATTTTAAGAGGAACCAACAGTAATGATAAACGCAACGGTACTATCGGGCTCATCCGTAAAATGGCCGGTTTTGATACTTTTGGCATTATTGCGACGCACGATACGGTAGTGGCAGACCTGATAAAGGAATATCCTGCTTTTATTGCTAATAAAGCATTTGAGTCTGCCATTATTAACGATGAATTACTATTTGATTATCAATTAAAAGAGGGTGTTTGCAATACACTGAGTGCTAGCTACCTGATGAAGAAAATGGAAATCATTTAGCAGGCAGTTTAAATTGGATAACTTTTTGCTTGCTGATTGACTATGAAAAACTTAGGGCTTATATTATTAGGAGTATGCTTCTCAGCCAGCAGCGCTGGCACAAACAGAGGTCGATTCGGATATGCAGGTAAAAAGTAACCTGGTTAAATTCAACCTCACTGCACCTATCTTAAAAAACTATGCCCTGCAGTATGAAAGGGTATTGAATAAGCGTATTTCGGTAGCTTTATCCGGAAGAATAATGCCCGCGTCCACCATCCCGTTAAAAAGATTGATCAGGGATGAAGTCATTCGCGACGACAATGAGCTGGTAACAGATATTCTAAACCAGGTACAATTCAGCAATTTTGCGATTACGCCCGAGCTGCGTATTTATTTAGGCCGGAAAGGGTATGGCCAGGGATTTTATATTGCACCTTATTACCGGTTTGCAAAATATAAAATGCATGAGGCCACTTTATCTTATGAAGCAGACCAGACTTATTCGGTTCGGGTATCAGGAGATTTAACCGGGCATACCGGGGGCTTATTATTGGGCTCCCAATGGAATCTCGGTAAAAGCCTCAGTCTGGATCTCTGGATTGCCGGTCCCGGCATTGGTGGTGCTAATGGTCATATTATTGGTGTAGCCAATCAAACATTACCTGCAGAAGCCCAGGATGAACTGAGAACCTACCTCCAAGATATTAATGTGCCGTTTGCTACCGAAAAGGTTTCGGTAAATGCCAATGGCGCGCGTATGGACCTTACCGGCTCCTGGGCAGGAATAAGAACAGGGATCTTACTTGCTTTCAGGTTTTAAACCTTATTCCCCGCTTTCTTTAGCGCCAGGCATCCTGCTTTTTAACCAGGTAATTTGTCCCCGGTGATTGGACTCATGCTCACAAACATGAAACCACTTCCAATAAGTGTTGATCGACCTTTTTCGTTCGACCATTTCTTATCTATTGCCATTAGCCATTTATCGTCCTTGTTCTTAAGCTCACGTAAAGTTTTTTCCCGCACTTCTGTTATGCGATCGATATAGTATTTTATCTCCTGTCCCTTAATACTCTTACGACCCGCGTCGCCCAGGTTCATGGCGTCATCCCATAGCTTTTTTCAGCATCATTAAAATCATCTCTTCCCTCAAAGGTATTGGCCTGGTAAAACACTTCCGTCGCTCCCAGGTGCAGTATCAGGGCTCCGATCGTATTAGCCTTGGGATCATGCAGGTAGTCGAGCTGTTCTATGCTAAGTCCTTTTGTTGCGCCGATAATAGTGCTTCTGTTATAATTGAGCATAGAAACCAGGGTGCCTACCTGTGGCGAGTAGCCTTCTTTGGGGCCTATAAGCATTAACTCATCAGGAGGGCTTGATAAAGAGGCCGCCGTATGAGCGAAAAAAGGAAACGCGCTCAAACTACCCGCCGCCAAAGCCGTTTTGACTAGGAAATTTCTTCGTTGCATAAAAGGTGTTTTATTCTACTAATATACTAAATATTAGCCGATCAGTAGTGGGTGGACGCTAGTTGCTGTTGATTGCTTTCCGTATATATTCATTAAAGTTTTCCCGGTTTAAACCGATTAGTTCATTGGTTTGCATTAAAAAGTCGTCGATAGAGTTTCCTGAGCAAAGTAACTTTTTAATACCATCTATTCCCGACTTGTCCCTAACTCTTTTGCAGATTAATGCACTCAAAAAGTATTTCATAGATACTTTGCCCTCTACCTGTGTATCGTTCAATAAAGTTTCCAGGATATTCAGGCCGGACTTTCCAGATATATGCTTGGCTATCATTTTTATACCGCTGGTGTAAGAAATATTTCCACTTCCGCCTAACAGTGTGGCAATCCCCTCGTTAGCAAATGAATTGAGGTTATTACATATTTTATCAGTGTATAAATGAACTATTTCATGAGTATATATTTCAGAATCATTACCGCAATAAACAGCCTCGGTCGAATTGCTTCTCAAACCTCCTGTTGTATCTAAGTACATATTATAAATATAATCGAACCCTAAACCGTTAAATAACTCCTTTGCATTTTTAAATTTGTAGTAAACGAATTTTAAAGGTTCTATCCTAAACTGGGCTGCCAGCTGGTTATTGATGGCATTCATTTCTTTACACCGGGCAATATGGAGATTATCTTTGTACCGGTACCTGATATTTCCTTCTACGTGTGTTTTCATTTTTGATGCGTTATAATATAACCCCGGATAAAAGAAGAAGGTGCCGTTTTCTTTTTTGCATATACATTATATATAAATTGCATTTTCATTCCTGTGGAGTCGCTTCTTAAGTATGCCATTTTCACTAAAAAATCATTAATACTTACTTTTTCTGCGACTAGCAATAATGGCTTGTAGTAATCATTGCGGCCGGCGCCATAAAAATAACTAAAGTCATAACCGTCATTTTCAGGATCATATCTGATAACATGCGAACGTGAGATGTCCCGTTTCATATCCAGTAAAAAACTATCAAGCCGCTCTAAAAGTATTTTTCCGGTGGCTTGTTCAACACCGTATAATGCGACAGGGTTAATATCAAAGCTGTACTTTTTTATAGATTGGGAACAGCCAATTTTGAACAGAAAGAAAAAGAACAAAAAACCGGGTATTTTCATGAAGCCACTTTTATTTAAAGATCTTTTTAAGCAATCCTAATCTCCCTTTAAAAGACGGGTAAGCCATTGGCAGATCGGGCCAGGTAGCCGCTTTTAAAACAGCTTTGGCATGACTAAATGTTTCTATCGAAAATTTACCGTGATAACGCCCGATACCACTGTTACCTCTACCGCCAAAGGGCAGGTTTTTATTGAGATAATGCATGGCTACAGCATTAATACAGGCGCCGCCACTGGGCACTTTTTGCAGCCAAGCATCAGATTCCCTGCTGTCATCTGTAAATACATAAAATGCCAATGGGTTAGGATTATGTTGAATTATATCCAGGGCAAATGCATCATCCGTATAAGTAAGAATGGGCAATAAGGGTCCAAAAATTTCTTCCTGCATAATAGGATCATCTATTTGGGGCGAATCGATCAGCGTAGGAGCAATATAAAGCAGGTCTTCGTTATGGGTACCTCCGGCCAATACCGTATTATGTTGCAAATATCCCATCAGGCGATCAAACTGTTTTTTATTGATGATACGTCCGTAGTCATAGCTTTCTACGGGATGGTCTCCATAAAATTGGGTGATGGTTTGCTTTAGTATTTCAATAAACTCATCCTTAACGGATTGATGTACCAGTAAATAATCGGGTGTAATGCACATCTGGCCGGCGTTGGAAAACTTAGCCATGGCAATCCGCTTGGCAGCCAGTTTCAGGTTTGCTTTTGATGATACAATGCAGGGACTTTTTCCGCCCAGTTCTAATGTTACAGGCACCAATTGCTCGGCAGCCAGCTTATAAATAATTTTCCCCACCGCAGTACTACCGGTATAAAAATATGATCGAACCGAAAATTCTGTACCATCTCCGGCACCACTGTAGCACCATCGCCAGAGGCAAAGCTGATGTATTGCGACACAAATGTTTCCGCCAATATCTTTTGAATAATGGCTTCGGTGGCCAAGGCAGCTTCGCTGGTTTGAGCACCACACAGTTGCCGGCTGCTATAGCTCCTACCAGGGGAATTAATGATAGCTGGAAAGGATAATTCCAGGGAGCAATGATCAAAACAACCCCAAGTGGTTCATGTATAATAAAGCTTTTACCCGGCAGGTTCAACAAATTGGTGCCGGTTTTTGTGGAGCAGCTAACTCATCCAGGTTTTTTAAGAAATAGCTGATCTCAGATAGCACCAACCCTGTTTCAGTGATCCACACTTCCTCCTTACTTTTCTTTAAATCCTTGTACAAAGCCTCATTCAGCTCTTCTTCATATTTAAGAATCGTTTCTTTTAGTTTTTTGAGTTGTTCTTTTCTAAAGCTTAATTCCTGATTAGCGCCGCTATTAAAAAAATGGCGTAAAGATTCCAGGTTGGGTATATAGCTCATGGCAATGAATTAAAATGATAAAACTAAAGGGTATAAACGCTTTAATCTATTTTTGTTTGAAGATAAAAAACAAGTGGTAAATGACGGACGAAACGCGGGTATAAGATTTTTTTATACTTTCTCGATATATGGCGCGTTCCGTCCGACCTAATTATATAATAAAAATGTATCCGGACGAATACTTTATGCAGCTGGCATTGAAGGAAGCCATGCTGGCTTTCGAAGAAGATGAAATTCCTATTGGTGCAGTAGTGGTGCAAAACGATAGCATCCTTGCCAGGGGCCGTAATATGACCGAAAAGCTTACCGATACAACGGCACATGCAGAAATTATTGCGCTTACATCGGCTTTTAGTGAGATTGGCGCTAAATACTTACCAGAGGCCACCTTGTATGTAACGGTAGAACCCTGTGTGATGTGCTCCGGAGCATTGTATTGGAGCAAAATAAAAAGAGTAGTATGGGGCGCCTCCGATCCTAAAAACGGGTTCAGTCGTATTCAGCCGGCGGTGTCTCCGTTTCACCCTAAAACAGAAATTACTACAGGCATTCTGGCCGAAGAATGTGCTGCTTTGATGAAAGCGTTTTTTAAGGGGAAAAGATAAAGGCAGTTGTTTGATGAACTGCCTTTTAAAATTAGTAACCAGGGTTTTGTTGTTCTTTAATACCTGGATTCGCATTTATTTCGCCGATAGGTATGGGCAGTATCGCCTTTTCAAAACTCCTTTCGATCGTTTTGGGCCTTGTTGGAATAGTAAGACCTAAGATTTCATCGTTAAAAGTGATGGGCCTGTTTAAACGTATCATATCAAAATAACGCTGCCCCTCTGTAAACAGCTCCTTACTTTTTTCATCCAGGATCATATCAAGTGTAACGGTAGCCGCAGTAGCAGGGGCAAGTGCAGGAGCACGGCTACGGATGGCATTTAAATAAGTAGCCGCTTTGGTTTTATCTGTTGCAAAAGCAGCTTCGGCGGCAATCAGGTACATTTCAGAAGATCGGATTACTTTGATGTTTACTGCTGTAGTAGATGCCGATTTGCCATCTCCCGATAGTGTAGTAGTACCACTGTATTTGTAAGATGCTCTAACCTTGGGTTGGCAGTAGTAGATATTTCATCGGCCAGCATAATGCCCCATCTTACATCAGTAGCATCTTGTTTTAGGCGGTTTAGAAAATAATCGCTTGCTCCAAAGAAGCCCAGTGCTGCCGAGTTCCCATGCGACCTTCTTCTTAAATAAAAGCTTAAAGAGGCAGTAGTTAAATCGCCTTCATTGGGAAAGATCCCTAACTCAAAAATGGATTCAGATCCAAATTGTGTAGCCCAGGAGCTAACCCAATTGGTACGGTTATACAATGTGTACCCTCCATTATTAATTACATCTTCTGCTGCCGTCAGAGCAGCTGGAAAATCGCCCATGGTTAAATACACTCTTGCCTGAATGGCTCTGTTGCCGTAGTAGTTTAGGTAACCATTCGATTTTGTTTTAGGCAATAGCGGTGCGGCATCTGTTAGGTCTTTTAAAATTTGCGTATAGTTATCATTTACTGTAGATCGAAGCGGCTGAGCCGATGCCGGCAATGGTTCCAGGGGCTGGGGTACTCCCCAGGCAGACTTATTATCGGCGTAGGATTTTCCATAAATACGTACCAAATCAAAGTACATGAGCGCGCGGGCGGTTAATGCCTGCCCTAAAAAGCTGTCGAAATTTTCGGTAGAGCCTTCGGCTTTTAATTTATTAATATTGAAAATAAGGTTATTGGCTTGTAGAATATTATTGTAAATAGTGGACCAAAAACCACTAAAATTGTTGGCGCTCACCGTATGGTTGAAAGTATACAAGGCATCCAACCCCCTACCCTGTGAGTATAGGGTCATATCGCCACCTCTTACATCTCCATATAAAATAAAATTACGACCATAGTAGTTTGAATTGGTCATATTCCGCATGATTCCGTTGACAGCTACCCGTGCATCTGCCACTGTTTTTATGGCGGTACCGGCAGGAACTGAGTTCGTTGGCTTTACATCTAAAAAGCCTTTTCCACAGGCGGAAAGGAAAAGAATGGCGACTATTATGGATAATATTTTTATATTATTGTAGTTCATATTAATTCAATTTAGGTGTCAGAAACTTACTTCAATACCAAAGGTGTAGGTTTTTGCAAATGGAATTTCCCATCCACGTGTAGCAAACTGGTTTACCTCAGGGTCGGCCAATTTGTATTTGGCTGTGGTGAATAAATTAGTTCCATTCACGAAAACTCTTGCATTTCGAACACCTATGCCTCCCAACAGGTTATGGGGTAGCCGATAAGCAATCGTTGCGTTTTTCAATCTTAGGAAGGAGGCATCATGAAGTTGGCGTGTGCTATATTGCATGGGGTCTGTGAGATCATTACCACTTAGCTTGGGTAAGGTTCCTAAAGTATTATTGTCCGTCCACATATTATCATAATAGTCTTGCGAACGTATTCTTTCCCAATAATATCCATCATCGGCTACATCTTTGTAAGCGCCATCGTATAAATCACCTCCCAGTTTGTAAATAAAGTTTAAATTCAACGATATGCCCTTATACTCCAGGTCTGATGTAAAACCGCCAAACATTTTTGGAGTACCATTTCCGATGATAATGCGATTGGCCTTGCTATAAGTATAGGTTGCTCCCCTCCCGTTAAATTCAAAATCTCCGGTTGTGGAACTATTGGGATCGTTGATGTACCAAACATTTTTGCCGTTTGTTGGATCAACACCTGCCCACTCGAATCCATAAAAGGCCAGCATAGACTGCCCCTCGCGGTAAATAAACTGCGCTCTGGCATCGTTCCCGGTAGGGTCATTCCAAATAATATCCTGACCCGCCTGGGCTCCTCCCTGCCTGTTTAATTTTGTAACCTTCGAATTCATGAGGGTTCCATTTAGTCCCAAACTCCATTTAAGGAACTCTTTTCTCACAATGTCTATACCCAGGTTCCACTCTATACCTCTGTTATTTATCTTGCCAATATTTTTTAATGTACTGCCAAGACCCGTTACCATTGAAATAGGCACATCCATCAAGAGGTTCCTGGAGTCTCTGTTAAAATACTCAATGGATCCGGTAACCCTTCTTTCCAGTAAACCAAACTCAATAGCAAAGTTTGTATTGTAATTGGTTTCCCACGCAAGACCTGAATCGGCTATGGAAATGATACTACCGCCGGGCTGCTCCATATACTTGTCTGTAAAAGAAAGTAAAGTTCTCCAGCCGTAATTTCCAGATGGTGTTGTAGCGTTGGTACCGTAAGAGCCTCTGATTCTCAGCTCATTCAAAATCTCGCTTTCTTTTAAAAAATCTTCTTTAAAAATATTCCATGCGCCACCTACAGACCAAAAGTTCGCCCATCTGTTTACCGGACCGAAGCGCGAGTTTCCATCACGGCGATAGGACGCAGAGAGGAAGTATTTGTCTGAAAAATTATATTCGGCACGTGACAGAAATGACTGCATATTATAGCCCCAGTTATAAGCACTGGCATTGGTAGTACCTGCTGTTACTACGGTTGGCAAAGAACTGGATGGTAAATTATTACCACTGGAACGCATAAAATCGGTTAGGTTTTTCTCGGCCTCGTAACCTGCCAGCACACCAATACTATGTTGAAGAATTTTTTTGTTGTAGTTTAAAGTGGTAGAGCTCACCATCTTATTAATGTTGGTACTTAACTCATGTACCTGGCCGTTAACAGGAGCAACACCGCTAAAATGCAACGCACTGTAATAGAGATGTTCTTTAATCTGCGAATTATTGTAGGAGAAGATCGATTTGGCCGTAAGTCCGGAAAGTATATTTACGGTTAAAGCTTCAACCGCAGAAATATTTAAGGTCCCGGCTGTATTATCCCACTCGTTGTCGTAGTAAACGTTGTTTTGAGCAAGGCTACCAAAGCGCGCAGTAAAAGGTAAGCCTGTTTTATAATCTGTTGGCCAGTAAACGGGCCATAGCAAATTACGCGATTGTAGCATGTAGTTGGAGCCGGTACTCCTGCTGTCGTTAAAGCCCGATTTATCATTTTTTGAAATACCGATATTACTTTCCAGTTCTAATCGGCTTCCTATTTTTGAGTTAAATTCAGCCGGCCTGCGATACGCTGAAATTCGTTAACTGCAACCCTGCTTTTATCCTGTGTATATGACAATGAAGAGTAATACTTTGTTTTATCTGTCCCGCCACTAACTGAAAGATCATTCGTAGTAAAAAAGCCTGTTCTGAACAGTACTTCATCCCAGTTAAAATAGCGGCCTTCCCTATTTTCAATACCATCAGTCATTCCCAAAATTGCCACGTTCTGATACCTGTCTGTACCAGATGTTTCAAATCGATAGCCATGTCGGTTAAATCGGGTATTCAGCCTTGCCAAAGCATCGGTATTGGCTGCTTCAGGTGTTTTGCCGCCCGTGATATTCAGGTCATAAAACACCTGGTACAGCATATTTATTTGCTCCTGAACACCGGCAGCTTCGTAATTGTCTGTAGCCCATGTAGGCGTCATACCTACTGAGGTTTTAAAACTTATTACAGGCGCACCCGTTTTTCCTTTTTTAGTGTTGATAATAACCACTCCATTTGCCGCCCTGGATCCATACAAAGAAGAGGCTGCAGCATCTTTCAAAACAGTGATGGATTCGATGTCATCAGGGTTGATATTAGCCATTATATTATTGGTAGTATTCAAATAGCTACCCATTTGGCCTACCGACTCTGAAACGATCGGCACTCCATCCAGCACGTACAAAGGGTCGTTAGAGGCATTCATGGAACCAATACCTCGAATACGCAATGCAGGAGTGGAGCCAGCCTGGCCGGAAGTCTGAGTAACCTGTAGTCCAGCTACTCTTCCGTTAAGCGCATTTTCGAAAGAGGTAGTAGGAATATCTTTTATTTTGTCTGCGTTTACCACCGTGGCGGCCCCGGTATAACTACTTTTTTGGCAGTACCGTAAGCAACCACAAATACTTCATCCATTTTAGTAGTAGTACTTTCGGGCAATATGATATCTACAACTGTCTGTGTGCCTGCATTCACCTCCACATCCTGGTAATTAACCGCCGATACAGAAAGTATAATATTTGCCCCGGTAACCGTAAGTGAAAACCGGCCGTCTTCCCCGGCCATTGTAGTGTTATTGGTCCCCTTTTGAATCACCGTCGCATTGGCAACCGGTTCGCCACCACTGTTCTTTACAGTTCCTGTTATCTGCCGGGTTTGGGCCGGCAAAAAGAAAGGACAACAAAGCAGCATGAAAAAAAGTGTCAGGGTTTTTCCATTCATAGATGCAGATTTTTTTAGTTTAAGGATATGTTAAATATAAGTTATTAAACTATAAATTACAATACCCTCATTTTGGAATAGTATTTGAGCCTATTCCTGTAACAAATTCAACTATCTCTTTCTAAATTTGTTATATTGCCAGGCAAACCGTTATTTTTTTAATCATAATATAAAAATTGAACAATCATGGCTTTTACCTTACCAGCCCTTCCTTATGCGAAAGAAGCATTGGAACCACATATCGACGCACAAACAATGGAAATACATCACGATAGGCATCACCAGGCTTATGTTGATAATTTAAATAAAGCAATTGATGGAACAGAGCATGCCGACAAGTCTTTAGAAGACCTGGTAAAAAATGCAGGTAGCATCTCTCCGGCAGTAAGAAATAATGGTGGCGGGCATTGGAACCACACTTTCTTCTGGGAAATATTAACACCAGGCGGCGCTACAGAGCCAACAGGCGCATTAGCTGATGCTATTACACAAGCGTTTGGTTCTTTGGATGCTTTAAAAGAAAAAGTAAGCACAGCAGGCGCTACACGTTTTGGTAGCGGCTGGGCATGGATTATCGTAAAAGACGGTAAGCTGGAAGTAAGTTCTACGCCTAACCAGGATAATCCTTTGATGGATGTAGCTGAAGTAAAAGGTACTCCAATTTTGGGTATTGATGTATGGGAACATGCTTACTACCTGAAATATCAGAACAAACGCCCGGCCTATCTTCAGGCCATCTGGAGTGTAGTAAACTGGGACAAAGTGGCCGAAAAATTTGAAGCCGCTAAATAAGCTAAGCTCACTTAATAGCATAAAAAATAGCCCATGGTTTAAACCATGGGCTATTTTTTATGTAAAACAACGGATCTATAGAATTTCAAAACGGGTCATTACGGTCGCTTCTACTTTCAGGTTCTCAAAGTTCAGATCGGCTGCTCCGCCAACTGCATCAGCCTGCTTCATCATTACATTAGCCATAGCATAAGGACGCTCAAAAATTTGCTGCTCCTGTATGTATAAGGCCTTACCAGCTTTCTGACCAATGCTTTCGCAAAGAAGGGCTGCTTTGTCTTTAGCTGCTTTGATAGCTTTTATTTTTACTTGCTGGCGATACTCTTCTATTTTACTGCTTTCCAGCTTTTCAATACTCGCATTAGAAATACCTATTTCTTCCAGTGCTAAAAATACCTGTCCGGCAGTTTTGCCATCGTGTACAATAATTTGATATTGCTTACTTAATAATACGTCTTTCGACAGGAAACCGGTTTTCAAATTGCTGGCTAAATCTTTAATCATTACATCTTTTTTAATATCAATACCTAAGGATTGTAGCTTCTGCAGCATTTGTTTCTCCTGTTCAGTGATGGCATTCTTATTTTTGCTGTCTTTTTCTGTAAGCAACACCTGGATGAATATTTTATCGGGGGTAAATTCCATTTCGGCTTTTCCGGTTACCTCGATATAGTTTTTGTCAATAAAATTTTTTCGCCCATTTGTGCAAAAGCGGTTAATGAAAAGAAAAATGCTAATGCGGTTAAAATTTGTTTCATACGATACGATTTTTTAAATGATCAATAATTTGCTATTAAGATGAGAAGAATCGTGGCGTTACATAGCCCTTTGCAAAATTTTAGGCTTTAAGGCATTTATTCTTAATTCTTTATGAAATCGTAAACGGCATGCAACCTTTTTAATTTGGAGCAAACAGCAAACGCCAGGCCTACTGTCGCTAAAAAACGCTGCTTCTGCATAATGGAGTAGCCTTAGAAAATATGGGAAAAAGGAAGAGAGAGTATTAGCGGAAATCTGCTATCTCAAAGCTTACTGGTTGTATCCTGTAGGCCTTTACAAACCGGCCATACTGCACGGCAGGTACCCAATTTTTGCTTTTAGTAATAATCTCTAGTGCATATTGGTCGAGTATTTCATTTCCCGAACTCTTGCGTATAGCAACATCTGTTACTTTACCGCGCGAATCAATTACAAACTGAATATCTGCCCGATATTGGCCTTCTCCCATTTTTTTAACGCTTTCTGATTTCGATTCAATGCCTTACCTGCATTGCGGCTTACATAATTTAGCCACTCGGACAGGCCTTCAGGGTAATCTGCTTCTCTTTCATAAAAGCAGTTTTCCTTTTTGGGAGAGCCGTCTTCTGCAAAACATTGAAAACTCACAGGTGCATCATCTTTTAAATGGGCTATCATTCCGGGTTGTCTGGTGCCCGGATAATAAAAATGCCATACCCCTTCTTTTAAGCCATTTTTATGATAACCAGAATCATACAACAATCCTAGCTGGTAGCCTATATGCATACCGTTTAGTTTCGTAAACGCAGAATCAATATTTTCATCAATATCACACATATACATACCGATATCCTTGATTCTATATTTATAACGAACCCAGCGATCGCCTGTTTTAAATTGTTTGGTAAAGCACTCTGCTGTATCCCTGGCTTCTATTTTATAATCATGATCACTATAAAAATAGAGTGTATCATTTTTTTGTGCGCATAAATTGATTTGAAAAAACAGGCAAATGGCCGATATCCATATTTTCATAAATAAGCTTTACTGGCAAAAGTATAAGATTGCAGTCAATTCTAAATCCCATTCGACCTGTACCTGTTTTTGTTGTAACAAAGTCTTTTGATATTTATTATTTTAAAAATACTTTTGTATTTATGAACAGAGTGGTGATCACTGGTATGGGTATTTATTCCTGCATTGGTAAAAATCTGCAGGAAGTAACAGCGTCCTTAAAAGCCGGCAAGTCGGGTATTATTTTCGACCCGGTCAGAAAAGAATTTGGCTATCGTTCGGCCCTCACGGGTTGGGTAGAGCGGCCTTCCCTAAAAGGGCTACTGGACAGGCGTTCCCGCATTATGCTACCGGAAGAAGGCGAGTATGCTTATATGGCTACCATCGAAGCGTTGAAAAATGCGGGTATAGATGAGTCTTATATTGCTGAAGTACAGCCGGGTATTTTATATGGTAACGACAGTTCTGCTAAAGCGGTCATCGAATCTACCGATCTGATCCGCGAAAAAAGACACCATGCTGGTGGGGTCGGCAGCGGTTTTCCAAACCCTGAATTCTACGGTGACCATGAACCTTTCTACTATTTTTAAACTGAAAGGGATCAACTTAACGGTAAGCGCTGCCTGTGCGAGCGGTTCACATGCGATAGGGTTGGCTTATGTATTGATAAAGATGGGTTTACAAAATTGCATTATTGCAGGGGGGCTCAGGAGATCAATCATCTCTCGATGGGTACTTTCGATGCGCTGGGTGCATTCTCAGTAAAAGAAGAGGCTCCCGAAAGTGCCAGCCGGCCATTTGATAAAGACCGTGACGGGCTGATTCCCAGTGGAGGCGCAGCTACCGTAGTGATAGAAAGCCTGGAAAGCGCCCAAAAGCGGGGAGCGAATATTATTGGAGAAATAATTGGTTACGGTTTCTCATCTAATGGGGAGCATATTAGCAATCCTACGATAGCGGGGCCCGCAAAATCATTGAAAATGGCGCTGCAAGATGCAGATTTACCACCAGAGGCTATAGATTATATTAATGCCCATGCTACAAGCACTCCTGCAGGTGACGCCAGCGAAGCCCAGGCGATACATGAGGTATTCGGAGCTGCTTATACACCCGTAAGTTCCACTAAATCAATGACAGGGCATGAGTGCTGGATGGCGGGCGCCAGCGAGATCATTTACTCTTCGTTGATGATGCAAAACAGCTTTATTGCTCCTAATATCAATTTTGAGAATCCTGATGAGGATACGCAACATCTCAACATCATAAAAAATACCACAGACAAAAATATAAATGTATTTTTGTCCAATTCTTTTGGGTTTGGGGGAACTAATTCTACCCTAATCGTCAAAAAGTGGTAAATATGGAAATGCAGGAAATAATTGAGAAAACTAACGCGTTTTTGGTTGAAGAATTTGAGGCAGATGCCTCATTAATAAACCCCGGGGCCAGTCTGAAAGAGGTGTTGGACCTTGACAGCCTGGACTATATAGACCTGGTTGTTGCTCTCGAAAGCAATTTTCACTTCAAAGTACAGCCCGGCGACTTTTTACCTCTGGTTACCTTCCAGGACTTTTACAGTTATATACAAGCCCAGATACAAAAGAAAGAATCCGTTTCTTAAAATTGTAGTTCGGTTGATTTTGTCATTTTACATTAACGGTCTTTCTTTACGGTTAAATAGGAATGCATTCTATGCTCCCCTCTTCGGGATATAAAAACTTTTGTACCTAACCAGGCCGTAATGCATTTGAGGCGTTATAATAAGTAGATTTGATTTAGAAGCACGAAAAATTAGATAGGATTTCTACTTTTAAAAAGGCGGCATTTACTAAATTGGGTATTCATTAGCCTAAAAATGATTATCCGTACAATCTGTTACTTATTAGTTGTCGTTTTGTTCAGTTTCTGCAATGGGAAAACAAACAGGAACCCGGGGCGTCTGACAAATGAGCAATATTTTGATCTGGTCAAAAAAATGACATAAGTCTTTCAGAGCCGCTGGAAGGCGAGTGGAGATTTCGAAACAAAGAAACAGGGCAAAGTTTCAAAGAATATCAGGCAATAAAATCTATTAAAAACGATTCCTCCTTAACGACAATTTACATTAAACCTATAGGAACATTTACTCCACTTCAATGGAAGGCAATCAGCTTAACACTTGACTATTTGCAGATATTTTTTCAAACCTCTTCTGGTTTGCTAAACCCAACTGATGAAAGGGTCATTCCCACGAAGGATATTCGAACCCACGAAAATCATCAACAGATATTAGCCAGCACAGTTTTGGATATTTTATACAAAGAGGAAAAGCCTGCTAATACACTGGCCTTGATGGCTATCACGGAAAAAGACCTTTTCCCATCCGAAAATTGGAATTATGTTTTTGGTCTGGCGTCTTATACAAAAAGAATTGGGGTGAGTTCTATTTACCGGCTCCAAAACAGTAAATTGGACTCTTTAAACTTTGACCTATGCCTGAAAAGACTGATCAATATATCGAGTCATGAAATAGGACATATGTTTAAAATGAAACATTGCATAACTGCCCACTGTGTTATGAATGGCTCTAATGGTTTACACGAAACAGATCTTTCTCCCAACAGACTTTGTTCTGAATGCCAGAAAAAACTTCAATTGGCACGTGGCTTCGATCTGCAAAAAGATTAATGGAGCTTACCGCTTTTTTTAAACACACCGGTTTAAAAGAAGATTTTCAGTATTTGATGAAGGATTTGAAAAGCTTGGAGTAAAAGACTGGATTGCGCATTAACGGATCTTCAATTTCACAATAGCTTAAAACTATAGAAATATAGATTTAATCGATTTTGATTATACTTGTGTTGTGATAAGTTTGTCATGCTGAAAATATCAGCGTTCTGCTTCCCAATTATTCAATCGCGAAAACGTATAAAATGGAAAATTCTAACGACATTAGTAAATGCCCGTTTCACAACGGAACTTTAAAACAAAACACCGGCGGTGGTGGTACCAAAAACAGGGACTGGTGGCCCAACCAGTTAAAGCTAAACATTCTCCGGCAGCACTCCTCATTATCGAATCCGATGGACGGTGAGTTTAACTATGCTGAAGCTTTTAAAAGCCTGGACCTGGAAGCCGTTAAAAAGATCTTCATGCCCTGATGACAGACTCTCAGGACTGGTGGCCGGCAGATTTCGGGCATTACGGTCCTTTATTTATACGTATGGCCTGGCACAGTGCCGGTACTTACCGGGTCTTTGATGGTCGTGGTGGCGCAGGTTCTGGTCAACAACGTTTTGCACCGTTAAATAGCTGGCCCGACAATGTGAGCCTGGATAAGGCACGCCGGTTGCTCTGGCCTATTAAACAGAAATACGGTAATAAAATATCATGGGCCGATCTGTTAATATTGACCGGTAATGTAGCACTTGAATCAATGGGCTTTAAAACCTTTGGATTTGCCGGCGGCCGGGCTGATGTTTGGGAGCCTGATGAAGATGTATACTGGGGCGCAGAAAGCACCTGGTTGGGTAATGAAGAGCGTTATGCTTCAGGTGTGGAAGGTACCGATAAAAATCATGGCGTAGTATCGTCTGATGAAGACCCTTCCGGAGCAGTCCATTCCCGTCACCTGGAAGAACCACTGGCGGCAGCGCACATGGGCCTTATTTATGTAAATCCTGAAGGACCAGATGGTAACCCTGATCCTATAGCTGCGGCAAAAGATATCCGGGATACTTTTGGTCGTATGGCGATGAATGACGAAGAAACCGTGGCCCTGATCGCCGGCGGACACAGCTTTGGTAAAACACACGGAGCAGCCCCTTCCTCCAACGTAGGCAAGGAGCCAGAAGCTGCAGGCCTGGAGCAACAGGGATTTGGCTGGAATAATAAATTTGGAAGCGGTAAGGGCGCAGATGCGATTACCAGCGGACTGGAAGTGACCTGGACCACTACCCCAACGCAATGGAGTAATAACTTTTTTGAAAATCTTTTTGCTTTTGAATGGGAGCTGACTAAAAGCCCCGGTGGAGCCCACCAATGGGTAGCAAAAGATGCAGATGATATTATCCCCCATGCGTTTGATGCAGACAAAAAGCAAAAACCCACCATGCTAACTACCGATCTTTCCTTGAGACTAGATCCGGTATATGAAAAAATATCAAGAAAGTTTTTAGCTGATCCTGATGATGCCTTCGCGGATGCTTTTGCGAGAGCCTGGTTTAAGCTAACCCATCGGGATATGGGACCACGCGCCCGCTACCTGGGATCAGAAGTGCCGGCAGAAGTATTGCTTTGGCAGGATCCCATCCCTGAAGTGGATCATGCTTTGATTGACAATAATGACATTGCATCCCTAAAGGCTAAGATATTGGGATCGGGGTTAACTGTATCCGAATTGGTTACTACTGCCTGGGCATCCGCGTCTACATTCCGTGGGTCTGATAAAAGGGGTGGAGCGAACGGCGCTCGCATTCGTTTAGCGCCGCAACGTTACTGGCAGGTCAATAATCCTGCACAATTGCAAAAAGTATTAAGTGCGCTGGAAGGCATCCAAAAAGAGTTCAACAGCGATGCTGCCGACGGTAAAAAGTATCTATTGCCGACCTGATTGTATTAGCAGGCGCTGCAGCAATAGAAAAAGCAGCAAAAGAAGCCGGACATGATATCCAGGTTCCGTTTACCGCTGGCCGCGCTGACGCCACCCAGGAACAAACAGATGTGGAATCAGTAGCTTACCTGGAACCGCTGGCTGATGGATTCCGCAATTATCGCAAATACAGATCGGGTGCAACAACAGAATCTTTGCTGGTAGATAAGGCCCAGCTGTTAACATTGTCGGCTCCTGAGCTTACTGTACTCATTGGTGGCTTACGGGTTTTAAATACCAATTTTGATGGTTCGGCACATGGTGTATTTACCGATACTCCCGGGCAGTTGACCAACGATTTCTTTGTAAACCTGCTGGATATGAATACCGCCTGGAAGGCTGCTTCGCAGGATCTTGAATTATACGAAGGCACAGATCGCGCTACCGGCACTGCAAAATGGACGGCAACACGCGCCGACCTGGTTTTTGGCTCGAATGCTGAATTAAGAGCTATTGCAGAAGTGTATGGAAGTTCCGACGGAAAAGATAAATTTGTAAAAGATTTTGTAGCTGCCTGGAGCAAAGTGATGAACCTGGATAGATTCGATCTGAAATAAGAAACACTCTCGATGTTTATGACAGGCCGTAGCAGATTTCTGCTGCGGCTTTTTTCGTGAGCGTATTATCGCACAGCCAGTGCATATACGGCAAAAGACGCCAGCCAGTGTTCTCCTCCATAACCTCCGCTGAATATTTTAGGCAAGGATTCATTAAGGAACTGTTGCGCCGTATTTTTAAATAGCGCTTTGTATCGGTGACCCGCAGGCAACTTTTGAGCAATACCCTTCATACACCAGGCCCTGCTAAAGCTAAGCCCGTCCAGGTGCACGATCTGGTAGTCGTTCCGGTCGCTGATCGTAGGAGCCTTACAGATCCGTTGAATCCCTGCAGCACTATAATAAGTATCCAGCCATTTTGCAAAGGCTGTTGGTGATAAGATCCTTTGCATCAGGTCTGCAGCCATCAGGCTGGGAGAGAAAAAATCAGCGCCATCAGGTTCCAGGTGAGCAGGTATATTTTTATTATTTAAATAAAAATGTTTGGAACGTTGAACGATCAGCCGTTCAAAAGCAGTGTCTCTTTTAGCTCGGGCCCAATCTAGTGCAAAGCAAAGTCCGAATGCCGTATTGCCATGTACGCCGGTTCGGTTGGGGTAGGTTTGTTTGGGTAAAAATCCTTCCATAACACTTCTATCTTTTGTGTCAGGGGCTGCATAGCCTCGTGCCATTTCTTTCCCAGCGGATCATTCCAGGTCAATAGCTCTTCGTCTAGCTTCAGCAGCCAGGCCCAGCCGTAGGTTCTTTCGTACCCTTTAGAAGCAGTGTATTTGCCAAAATAAACCGCTTCCTGCTCCATTTTATCTTTTTGAAACGATTGTTCTAAAACCTGTATAATGCTGTCCCTATCGGCGAGTTGGGGGAATTGTTTCAGCAGCCTCACCAGCATCCAGTGCCCGTGCACACTGCTATGCCAGTCCAGGCACCCGTAAAATACGGGATGCAGCTCGTGAGGTAATAATCGCGCATCATCTGGTCCATCACTTAAGTGAGATGTTTTATTTGGAAATTCTGTAGGAATACAGTGTAAAGGCAACCGGCTTAACCGGGCGGCAACCTCTTCTGTAAGTTTATTCTGAGCAAAGCTCTTAACAGCACATAGTATAAATAATAGCGCAAATATTTTTTTCATGTAGGGATAAATTCAGTTGTTATTATTGTGTTTGTGGATCGGGACCGGTTCAATCCGTTAAAAATAATAAATTGTGCCTTCTTTGAGCAGTATGTATCATTATGACTAAACATAAGTTTTTAGCTATCCTCTGCCTGCTGATTGCGATCAGTGGTTTTTGTCAATATACTATTGAAACAGTTCCCGATCCTAAAAAGCAGGGACAAAACTCTTTTGTGAGCGACCCCAACGGCATTCTGGGGTTAACTACTGTTGATATACTTAACAGGATATGCGTAGATATTGAGCAGCAGAGTTCTGCCGAAGTAGCGATTGTTGCTGTTGATGATTTTGAGGGCAGCAGCGACTTCGACTTTGCTTATGACCTGTTTAATCACTGGGGTATTGGCAAAGCCGCAACAACAATGGCCTGTTGGTATTTATAGCCCGCGACCGGCGCAAGTACCAGTTTATTACCGGTTATGGAATGGAAGGATCCCTGCCTGACGTAGCCCTAAGCACGATTGGCGAACGCTACCTGGCACCTAAGTTTAAACAGGGAGACTATGGAGGTGGCCTTGTTGACGCTATGAATGCTATTAAAAATGTGTTGCAAAACCCGGAAGTCATAAAAGAATTAAAGGTAGAAGCAGAGCAGAACTCTTTTTGGTATAAGAACAGCGATCAGTTATTATCCGCAGGTGCAGTCATTCTTGTTTTTATGGCTATCTTTTATTGGTTATCTTCTTTCAAAAAGCATATACCTCCGTCAGCCAAAAATAAAGACGCTAAAGCCATAGCAGGAGGCTGCGCCCTTGTATTTGTTATTGTTTTCGTGGGCTTCTTCGTTATCGCATTTCTGGAGATCGATATAGAACGATTAGTCACCATATCGGCATTGCCCTGGATTGCGTTGTTTTTGGGCTCCATCTTTATCCTGTTCAAATACATTGGTCAGCGAAACAATATTGTCAATGCTTATAAAGACGAAGAAAATATTGTAAATGCATTGGGGCAATTTGAAAAAGATATTGGATAATAGTATTGGTTTGCCCCTTGTTGCTCATTTTTTTATAGGGTATCTCAGAAGAAAAAGCCGGTTAAAACTGCGTTTACAACCTCCTGACCATTCCGGCAAATGGGTCAGAATCAATCGCGATGAAATTAAGGGCATAACTGCTTACCTTAGCCAGGGACAGCTACAGGAAGAAAAAATAAAATCCGTTACCTATGAAATATGGCAACACCTGGATGATGCTTCCATCAAGCTAATAAAATGGAAGGGCAGAAAACACAGGCGTTATGAGGATTGTCCCAAATGTAAGAACCGAACGCTTAATAAAGTGTATACCAAAACAATCACAGCTGCTACCTATAGCTCATCGGGCCTGGGCGAAAAAATGCAGGACTGTACTTTTTGTAACTATAAGCAATCGTTCGGCACTGTTATCTTACCTAAGTTACAAAAAAGCTCTTCCTCGGGTTCTGGTGGCTCCCGCAGCAGCTCATCAGGCAGTAGTGGTAGCTGGGGTGGCGGACGTAGCGGCGGCGGTGGCGCTGGCGGAAGCTGGTAACATCTTATAAATTGGACATAAAAAGCCTGCCTTATGCTTGATCAAACTTAAGGCAGGCTTCGCTGACATTAATGTTTATTTGGCCTTTTTAATGGCTTCTTTCAATTGTTTAAAAGCTTTTGTTTCCAGCTGCGAAATCTCAATCAGGCGATCTCCCATGTTGTCGTAGTCTGCCTGCGTACCCAGCCGCCCTTTATAAATGCCTGAAGCCTGGATGGCCGCATCGCGCCATTTGTCACCTGTAGTCGTTATTTGCTGAGATATCTGCAACAACTCGTCCATAGGCAGGTAAGCATGTGCCTGCTGCAGAAACGCGCCGTAAATAAAACGGAATCCACCGCCGCCCGTACCAATTTCTTCCTGCATTCTTACCAGCTGCGCCAGGTAGCCGCGGGCTTTATCATCGCCTAATTTATCCTTCCATTTTTTAATATTTCTGCCGGTATAAGCAATGCCCTTTGCCCCTCCAAAGGAACCGGGGATCATCAGCATATCGCGGCAATTACGCTTAATACCGGAAATAATGCCGTTGCGGATCTGCTCGTCGGTAGCCTCGTTAAGATGATCGCCCGGGTAGTACATTTGACCACGCGGTGCAAATGCGCCTTTGGCAAAACGTACCCGCTGCAGTTCATAACTGTTCATAGTAACCAGGGTTTCCATAATGGGATCACTGATAATATAATCATCGCCCTGTTTATCCACCACAATTAAATTATGCGCATTAAAATGAAAGCGATATTCTTTAGGGAAGTAAGTCAGGTAAAAAACACCCACCTGGCAGGCGGTTGGTTTACCTGCAATAAGGCGTTCATCCAGCTCCTGCATGGCTTTTTGAGGGGATACATATTTTTTGCGGGTTACCGGAATGCCCAGCGCTTTGCAGGTTCTTTTAAAAATAAGACCCGGCATGGTTCTGAAGGAAATAGCAGGACCGCCATTTACCTTCATAAAAGGCAGTTGAATATAGAACAGCCCGGAGCCGATACCAAAAGCCATTGGCTCAGTTAATTTATGAACACCGTAATGTTTTAATAAAGCAGTAGTTACACCGTTTTCGCAATGAGCGGCCTGCAAATGATGAAAACCATTTGCTACGGTTGATTGATTAATGGAGTCCAAATTATGTTTGATTTCTTGTTTTTAATTAAAGGCGTTGGCTTAAGAGGTATAATAAGATCAACCAAATGGTTTTTTCAGCTCATCTACACCTACCTCAAAAAGCTCAGCGTATTTTTTCAGTTTTTCTTCAGACAGCTTACTGAATACTGAAGGCTTCATGTGTTTTTTGATGGTCCATTTCCAATAGCCGGTATAAGCCGACAGTATAGAAAGGTCCATAATTTTCTTTTCCATGAAATACAGCAGGGGACTGGCTTCGCCATTTAACACTTTTTGTCGCGCAGCCTCTATTTTACTATTTACTTCTCCCCAGGCCACATTCAGTGCGTCTGTTTTTACGTCCCAGCCGGTGCTTTGGGCTGTTTCATATTTACCATCTGCGCCTACCACATAAGTTACTTCTTTGGCTATGCGGCCTAAAGCGCCATCATCCTGTGGAATTTCTTCTTTCTTCATAGAAAAAATGTTTACCGGGGCAAGCTAATAAAATTTGGCGAAACGAAGATAGCTGAAATAGGGTATGCTCTGAAAGGGACTGGCCAGCGAAAAAACAGAATTAAAAAGGTATGCCAATTTGCAGCAAGCAGCATTAAACTGCAGCAGGTTATCAGTCACACTAAATAACACGTTGTCAGTAAAATGAAATACATTGAAGTAAAGTTTTGGATGGAACACATAATTGATTTTTCTTTGAAGCCATACACCTCATGATAAAAAAAACCATCTATATTTTATTAGGAATAACGGCTTTACTTATCATAGCTTTTTTATTACAGCCCCTTAAAAAGGGTTTGGGATCAGATAGAATAACCCGGTACCGGTTAGATACAAACTGGCCTTCTTTGCCGTCCTCAGTTAAATTAGGTAATCCTACAGGCATTGCTCTCGATACGAACAAGAATGTGGTGGTATTACACCGGGCTGATCGTAAGTGGCCTTTATTTGGCCCGATGCCGCAAGATCTTATCAAACAAAAAACAGTGCTTTTTATTAATAAGGATAATGGTAAGCTCTTGCATAGCTGGGGCGATCAGCTGTTTATAATGCCTCACGGGCTTACGGTAGATCGTGAAAATAATTTATGGATAACAGATTTGGGCTTACACCAGGTATTTAAGTTTAGCCATGAGGGAAGACTTTTGTTGCAACTAGGAGAAGCTGGCGTTGCTGGTAATGATAGCGCACATTTTAATATGCCCACAGGTGTTGCAGTTGCTGATGATGGGTCGTTTTATGTGAGTGATGGTTATGGAAATAGCAGGATACTCCGGTTTACGGCCGATGGGAAATACCTGTCGCAATGGGGTACAAAAGGCAATCAACCCGGTGAGTTCAATATTCCGCATGGTATAACTATCAACAATAAAGGATGGGTATATGTGGCAGACCGGGAAAATAACAGGATACAGGTATTTAATGCGGTCGGTACTTTTATAAAGCAATTATCAGGAAACTGGGGAGCCGTTAATTCGGTTGATTGGGATCCTACAGGATTACAAATGTTTGCATCTGATGATGTTGCTTTTTTAAAGATGAAACACCGCGGATCTGATATTTTAGTTTTCGACACAGATGGCAAGCTTCAAACAAGAATAGGCCGTAGTGGTTTTTATAAGGGTCCTGTTACCTGGTATCACGATCTGGCAACAGATAGCGAGGGCAATATTTATGTGGGCGATATTCTGGGAAATACGATTCAAAAATTCAAAAAGCTAACAAAATAGAATTGGATAAAATTGTTCGATTATGAAAAAAGTAATACTAGACCTTGCTGTAACCCTCGACGGATTTATTGAGGGGCCCAATGGCGAAATTGACTGGTGCATTATGGATGACGATATGGACTTTGATGGTTTTTTGGCGGGCATTGATACCATTTTTTATGGTCGCGTGAGCTATGATGCCTGGGGAAATTACCAACCCAATGCAGAAGCATCGGAGGCAGAGCGAAACCTATGGAGCGCTGTGCACGAAAAGAAAAAATAGTGTTTTCCAGCCAGCACAGGCAAGATGACAAAGCTATATTTATCCGGTCGGGTATAGCCGCCGCAGTGTCTTCCATTAAAAACGAAAAAGGAAAAGACATTTGGCTCTATGGAGGCGCCAGCCTTATTAAAACTTTTATACAGGAAAGATTGATTGATATTTACCGCATCTCGGTTCATCCCATAGCACTGGGCGCCGGCAAACCTTTGTTTGAAGACCTGGAAGAACGCATAGCGCTAAAACTGATTAAGACCAATGTGTTTCAATCGGGGGTAGTGCAGCTTATTTACGAGCCGCAATAGTAAATGAATGTACCTGCCCTATAACGGTCTATAACATTTTTGAGTGCGCTCCCGCATTACCTGTATGGCCTGCTCCCGGGTATCAAACATACCGTTGATATTTACCAGGTTGTCTGCAAGTTTATGGTATTGCTTGGTCATCAGGTAAATAAATATATGCAGGTAATGAATGCCATCGAAAACGATCGCTTTTCGCGCCGCAAACTCATCTTTTCGTTTTAAAAACTCTGCGGGCATTTCGGTATAATGCAAGCCTGGTCTGATGTGGTGGATAATGTGGTACCCATCGTTCCAGCAGGTATGGTTATACACCGTATTAATACAATTGATAGAATTAGTATATAAATTATCCGGATCCTTAGCGTCTATAAAAGAATGTTGAGTCCAGTTGCCTAACATCATTACCAGCCTCGCAAACAATAAAGGAACAATAAACACAAGCATTGTAGCTTTAAAATTTACAAAGCACATTGCAATGCAAAAAGCCATATACACATATTCGCCTAATGTGAGGCGGGTATATAATTTTTTTCTTTTACGATTGAACAAATACTGAATCGTATTAATAACACCCAGGAAGATAAAGTTTAGAAAATATTTGATGAAATCAACCACACTATCCCGCTGATAATGCATGGTACTGCTGGTATCTTCTTCATTATTATTTTCTACGTGATGCATACCCATGTGATGACTAAAATAACCTTCAGGTGCATGTCCAAAAAGCGGGCAAACAATCCATGTAATGTACGTATGCAACCATTGGTAAGGCTTTTTGAAAACTTTTCGATGACACATACAATGAAACATCAGGCCAAAGCGCCCCTTAAAATAAAGCTGGGCTATGTAGAAGTAGACAACTGCAACCGCCCACCAGATCCATCCTGTAAGAATATTAGTAAACAAAAGTATGGCCAACGGAAAAACGGTAAGATGAATAAGAGTCAACAAATGAATAAACGGAAGGTCCCGCTTATCGTTCATTAACTTGAGCCAAAGCCGATCATAGGCTGTTGGCTGATAATCAGCATTATATACAGGGTCGGTGAGATTTTGCAAAGACTTCATTGCGGTAAATTAGATAAATAAAATGGGAACAGGCCATGTATTTGAAGAAATAACGCAGCAGGGCTGCAATCTACTGCTATTTATGTGTATAATGATTGAGAATTTGTTAAAATAAACTGGGTAAAATGTTGATTTTTTAAAAAAATACCCTTATGTGAAGTAATAATTGTATATTTGCATTGTTAATTTGAGTTACTGCTCGTTGTAAACACCTTGTGTTCCCACCTTTGTTTTACAAGTTTGCCATTTCCTCGAATCTATTTCAAAAATTAAAAAATTTACAAATGAACATTTACGTGTCCAATCTTGGGTACAGCTTCAGTACAGAAGACCTTACCGAATTATTTTCGTCTTACGGAGCAGTTGACTCAGCAAGAGTTATAACTGATAAATTCACTAAACAGAGTCGTGGCTTTGGTTTTGTTGAAATGGCTGATGAAGATTCTGCTCAAAAAGCCATTAAAGACTTAAATGGTACTATGCAGGATGGCCGCTCTATTAAAGTAATAGAAGCTCGTCCAAAAGAAGAAAAAACGGGTTATTCTAACAGCCGTTGGTAAAAAAGGTGCCAGTTATGGCAGAACATTTTAAAAGATTTATATATGGATAGTTTATCGATAGAAAAATTCCTGGAAACAAAAACAACCGCTAAAGTTGTTAATGTACATTTTAAAGACAGGTCTACTGTAACTGGCCTTTTTGTTAACCATAGAGATTACGACGAGTTAAAAGCTAAAAACTTTTGGCGCGTTGTAAATGTTAAGAATATGAAACAATGGGAGCAAACGGGTGATGTAGAATTATCCCGCCTGTTTAATGGTGCTTCGTTTACAAAACTTACGGCATCAGCTAAGTAAGGTGCTTATCTTTGTTGTGCAATTTTATTAATCTTAAACAATCTAAAACATTTTAATGGGAGAAACCTGGAACAAAAGGGAAAGAGAACAGAAAAAGAGAAATGCTAAAAAGCAGAAAGACGAGAAAAAGCAGGAGCGTAAAGAAAATACCTCTAAAGGAAAAAGCCTTGATGAAATGATGGCTTATGTGGATGAGTTTGGAAATTTATCAGATACGCCTCCACCTAAAGACAAACGTCCTTCATCGTTACCTATACCACCTACAGTGGCTAATAGCAGGGAGCTGAATGAGGAAGCTGTTACTCAGCGAAATGGTATCGTTACATTTTTCGATAGCAGCAAAGGTTATGGCTTTATTAAGGATACCCGTACGCAGGAAAGTATTTTCGTGCACATTAATTCTTCAATGGTTGATTTACAGCAAAACCTAAAAGTAGTTTTTGAAGTGCAGCAGGGCCCCAAAGGACTGGTTGCCGTTAATGTTGCGGCGGCATAGTGCCCGCCTTTGAAGAAAACCATCTTCTTCTAAATAGAAGACTATTAATAAAAAGGCTGCAACAACTTGTTGCAACCCCTTGCTATGGAGTAGTAATAACAATTATTCCATAGCATCTATATTAATTCCACCCTTAGCTAACTCTGTGAGTGTTTCATCACAATTTTTTCCTGCGCTAAGATCTTCAGTAAGTGATCAAGGGCTGTTTTTTCACCTAAGGTTTTAGCGTAAGTAGCCAATGTGCCGTAAGTAGCTATTTCGTAATGTTCTACTTTTTGGGCAGCTGCTATGATTCCCGCATCACGCACAGGCCCCGGCGAAGTTTCTTTTAAAATACTATCTCCCTCTTCTATTAACCCCTGCATGGCATCGCACTTTTCAGCCTTTGCCTTTTTCCCAATCGATTCAAAAACCGCTTCTACAATAGTTACATGTCCGCGGGTTTCCTCCAGGTGTGTAGCAATAGCATTTTGAAGATCTGGAGAAGTAGCATTTTTCTGCATTTTAGGAAGAGCTTTGGTGAGTGCTTTTTCAGCCCAATAAATGTCTTTTAATCCATGCTCAAATAGCTCCCTCAATTCTGTAGCCGCATCTTTTTTGGGAGCTACTTTTTTGCAGCTACCTTTTTTGCGGGTGATTTTTTTGCGGCTGCTTTGCCTGCTGGCCGAGCTGTTTTTTGAGGGGCGGCCTTTTTGCTTTTGCCATAATGATAAGGTTTAAAAATTAATGGATTAGAATATATTAAATGGGTTAGAACAAATTATTAGCGCTGATCATTCAGCATTCTAAAAGGAACTGATTAAAACTAAAAAGCTCCGACAGGATAAATCTCCAGTTCGTCCTGTAATTTATCGGTAACAATACGCGTACGCCTTCCGTCAATTACCTCTTCATGCCATTGCCATTCAGCCAGGTTAATCGACGTATTGATGTTTGTGAGGTAGGCAATAGAGCTTCCCGTAAATAAAACCGGGATAGCAGATCCACTTTCCTGGTCGCTGTTAGTATTATTATGAAATATGCGCATATTATTAAGTTAAATGATTAGAAGGGGTGAGAGGAAAGGCGACGAAATAAATTTCGCCGCCTGATTTATATGGAGTTTGCCTAATGTATAACTGCATCTCGCAGGTTCCTGATCTGGTCGTGTGATGCCTTAAGCGCCGATTTTTGTTTGCGGATCAGGTCTTTAGTACGTGGCATTACTTCTTCGTCATCCAAAGCCATTTGATAGGCTTTCTGAGCAGCATCTTCACCCGCTTCGCAATTGTTTAATACGGTTTCCCTGTCTCCACCGGTAAAAACAGCTTTCACATCCATCCAGGCCCGGTACAATTTGCCTGAAGTAGTAGTGCCATCTGCCGGAGATCCGCCATACTCCACCACCAGGTCCTCCAGCTCTTTCTTGTGCTCTGTACTTTCACCGATCATAGAATTGAATAAAGATTTTAAATCTGCGTCCTGACCGTCTTTCAGCTCTTCTATGCCTTTTTGATACCCAACAATACGATCGTTATTAATTTGAATAAGATCATTTAATGCATCAATGCAAGCTTTGTGTTCCATTTTTATTCGTTTTTAGAGGTTACATATTTTTAAATAGGTACTGATTTCTTTGGAATGAATAATCCAATTAGTGTACCAAAAAGTGATCGGTCTGGCTCAGGAAGAGGATAGGATAGTACGCTGTAACCTAACACAGGTAAGCATTTCAGCGAAACGAGTGTAGAATAATTTACACAACTGCAGCGAGTGCGTGTACCACTTTTTGGATAACCCCTGGTGGTATTGATTTGTGAAGGGCTATTTAATATTTTGTCAGAAAATGAGTGTGTAAATAATGCTACACCAATATTGCGAACGTTCTTTTGGGCAAATAAAAAGTAAGCAAAATTTTCTTTGCATTTTTTCAAAAAAAATTCCAGCTTAACCATTTGGCATCGGTAAAAGGGGTGATATTGCTATCTATGCAGGCGGTACATTTCCAATCCGGCTTTTCCCAGCGCATATAATTTCCCCTCTTTCAACAAAAGCTGGCGATAGGTAAGCATGTTTTCCGGGATGGGCCACTCATCGTATTTGAATGTAGATACATTATAGCTGTATAGTTTACTATTGGCAACACCGGTAATCAGTTGGTCGGCTATTCGCAAATGGCTCCAGCGGGTTATGTCTATCTTATTTTTATAAGCACCATAATAATCAAATACAAAAATGCCCTGCAGCGAATCGTAGAGATATACTAAACGGTTCTGATCAAAAATTTTCACCGGCGTCAGTGCTTTGTCAAAGACCTGGCGAAAATCGGAGGTTTTAAAGATTACCTTGCCCTCGTCGTCGAGTTTTTCAATACATTGTCCATATCGTCGTACATCCAGATCTTTCCATCATAAGAAAGTCCTACGGCAGTAACATTAAAAATATTTTGCCGGCGCAGGTCGATGGTGTTTTTCAGGTTCAGCATACCATCTAATATGGCAATAGTTGAAAAGCCTTTATAATAGAGTAGTATCTTAACCGGGTTGGAAACGTCCACCAGGCTGGCTTCTCCAAATTTTTTAATATCGTTGAAAACGGAAACCGAATCACCGTTGGCATTCAGCTTTTTAAGCTGGTTGGAAGCGCCGAGCAGGTAAATGTTGTCCAGGTTATCTACCGAGAAAGAAACATAATTGCCCGGTATATTTTTTAACATCGGCCCGGGAGATATAGGCTGACTTTCAGCCAAAAGGCTGACAGCAAATAAAAAAATAGGATAATTAAACGTCTCAATGGTTGCGTACTATTTTATGATCATTATGTTGATACGATAACAGCTGCATATCATTCCCGTCGAATACTGCGTAGGTATAAAAGCTGATCCAATCTCCGAGGTTGATATAACGGCTGTCTGCGGTAAGACGAAAGTCGATGGGTAAATGTCTGTGTCCGAAAACAAAAAAATCGAAATGCTTTTCCTGCAGCTTTTGTTTACAGTATTGTACCAGCCATTCCTTGTCTGCTCCCAGGAATACTTCTTCCGAGCTACCCGTTTTAGCCCGGCTTCGGCGACTCATATAGTTGGCTACGCCAATGCCGATCTGGGGTGGCAACACACCAAATGCCCACTGACATACCGGGTTTCTGAAAACTTTCTTTAGTCTTTTGTAACCTTTATCACCGGGGCCCAATCCGTCGCCATGACCAATCAAAAATTGTTTGCCATTCCAGTTAAATTCTTTTGGCTCAAAATACACCGGCATGTTCAGCTCCTGTTGCAGGTAATCGGTCATCCACATATCATGATTGCCCACAAAAAAGTGTAGCTGTATTCCTTTGTCAGAAAGTTGTGCCAGCTTGCCCAGCAACCTTACGTATCCTTTGGGCACAACATATTTATACTCATACCAGAAGTCGAACATATCACCTACAATAAAGATCTCCGCTGCTTTATCTTCAATTTCATTCAGGAATTGAACAATGAGCTTCTCACGCACCAGGCTATCTGCATGAGAAGGAGTACCCAGGTGAAAATCTGATAAAAAGTATATATTTTTTTCTGTTCCAAGTTAACCGGATGTAGTTGGTAAAATTAGGGAGATGTTTTCATTTTAATTCCAGGCTGCTACTCCATGGGTGTATTTAGCTTTTTGTCATAATGGCTGACACCCAGCCCTGCCAATACCATTGCTAAACCAGCAACGGTAAACAGGCTGATTTGATCGCCCATCAAAAGAGCCGCTATAATGATACCGAATATTGGACAAAGGAATAGCCAAAGCCCTGCTTTTACCGCATCCTGTTTGATCAGCCTCAACCATAATAGTACGGCGGCAATAGAAACGGGGAGCGCGAGCCAAAGGGTTCCTGCCCAGAAGCCGGTTGAAAAAGATTAGCGTCTGACTTATAGGTTAATAGCATAAAGGGAAGCAGGAAAATGCCTCCTAATAGCGTTTGCCAGCCATTGATGGTGAGCAGGTGTAACCCCTCCCATTTGCGGGACGTAAAATAAATAGTGCCTAATGCATAAGAAAACATGCTTACCAATAGCAGAACCAAGCCGCGGGCCGTTACCGATGCATCCGCAAATAAAGGCCAGGCTACTACTACAAAGCCGCAAATGCAAACTAATAAAGCCAGCAAAATGCGCGGGCTGATCGGCTTCTTTAAAAAGATCAGCGATAAAAAGCTAATGAAAACCGGACTGGCAGCCACGGTGAGTGCTCCTACGCTGGCTGTTACTTCCTTCATAGCTACCACATACATGCCGAGATAAACAGAAATGTTGAGCAACCCATAAATAGCCAGCTGCCGCCACTCCCTGCCCTGTGGCAATTTGTTCTTTAAAATAAAATGAGAAACCAATAACATAATAGCGGCGGCTATGCCAAACCTAAACACTGCCACTACTAATGGTTGTGCATCTTTCAAAGCCACCTTAGTTGCCGTTGCTGCCGAGGGCCAGAGTATGGCAAAAATAAACCCCGTGATCAGCCATGACTGCTTATTATTCATCTTTCTAAAAATGGTGCAAAGGTACTGTTTGCTGCAACAATAAGAGAGTAGGCACTTTTAAGGCCTTTTTCATGGCCGGCATATCTTATTCCTCATTTACCCTTAATCCAAAATTTAGAATACAGCTGTTATAGTCGTCTTTAAACCTGGTATTATTGAATTATCGTCACAGTGTTTCCTCCGATAGAGTAGGTTCCGGCAGAAAAATTATTACATAGGGCGGGGTTTAACCGCAGCAGCAATTGGGGAATTATATTGTCCTTAATATACCCTACAAATACATCAGAACTGTAATCTGTGATCAGGAAAATATAATTTTCAATCGTAGCCCTTCCGGTATTGCAATCTATTTCTACCGTCTGTTGCCCTTTGCTTGCAACCAGCTTCACTTCACCGCATACATTACCAGGGGTTGTAAGCGTAATTTTTGCATATACATGGCGAAAAGGTCTTAGCTGTAATAATTCTGTATAGTTGTTGCTGGTGGCAGCATCCGTATAATTTACCGTAAGTTTTTTAGTACCCAGCGTTGGCACGGACACCGATACCTTGTTTCCATTGCCAATTGGCTCTCCATCTATCAACCACCTCACATCTTTTACATTGCCAGATAGTTCGGTGTACTCCAGCACTACATGGGTGGCAGATGGTATAGCTATTGCATTTGCTAAAGCTTCGGTTTTAATACTTTGTCCAAAATAGTTGGATGCATATGCGGCTATCTTAATTTTTGGCTGAACGGGATGCTGTGCCTCTGCTCCGGCCTCAGGCGTGGCGTTATAGCCGGATTTTGTGCAGCCTGCTATACAAATGGCCATCGCGGATATTAACAGGCAATTTTTCATATCGTTTGATTTATTTTTTCAGAGTGTTGAAATTTGCCAAAAAAGAAGCTACCTGCTCAGTAGCTTCTTACAAATGAAAATTGTCCTTTAAAACCTATACCTGATACTGAAACCGAAGTAGTTGTTTTTATACGATACATTATCTTCAACGCTTACATTCGTAAAGTTGGGGCGATACTGTAGCTGAAAGCTTAAGCCATTATTAAGCTGGTAACCCGCAAAAGCATTGGCTCCCCACTCCAGGCGTTTAAAGTGTGCGTTATCGTCTGATGTATTTTTACCATCGAATTTTATGCTGATGCCTTCACTTTCGTTGATAGGATCGCCGCCACTGGTAGTACCTCTGGCGGTTGTTTTAATTTCTCCTCCCAGGCCCATGCCTAAAACAGGCCCTGCTCCAAAATAAAAGCCCTGAGCATCTGCCCCATTTAGTTTGTACATCAGGTTAACAGGCATTTCGAGATAGTTGGTTTTTGTAACCACATTCAAATCTCCGCTTCCGCCTTCATTCTCTATATGGGTTACAGCCTTGCCTCCTTTATGCACAAAATTTAGTGCAGGATTGATGAATACGTTTTGGCTTACAGGTATTTCTGCAAATACACCGGCTTTGAAACCGGCTGTCATCCGGTATTTTACATTTTCATCGCCATCGGCTTTTACTTTAAAGTTGCTGCCTATTGCGCCGGCCTGTATACCAAACTTTGTTTGCGCCTGTGTGGTAATAGTGGCCAGTAACAGGGCGCTTAGTATTATCTTTTTCATAATGATAGAGTTTTAAATGAACCAATTGTTTTTACAGTGTAAAACTGCAAAACATGGCGGTTTAGAACAATACCATGAAATGATGAAATTTGCCGATACCCATTTATGGGGATAGTAAGGTTACCGTACGACCCCTTCTATTTTTACGTTGTCGATGCTAAAGGTTCCTCCAGTTGTTTCTGCATTAAATCCGTACCATCGGACTCTAATTGGAGTGCTGATATTGGTAAAACTTTCTCCCGGAATCACCACACAACCTTCCTGTGCAGTAGTAGCAGCATCGGCTATCTGGAAAATATTGTTGGCGGCAACTGACAGATTACTGTTGAGAGGTACAATAGCAGCAGACAAATTAGCTGTATAGCCATCCATACCAGAACGCAGCACTACCTGCCTTATGCCTGTTCCTGAACGTTGAAGGGTGAATGTAATTTTACTAAGATCTATTTTTTTACCAGCACCTGGTGTTATAACTATTTCATAATACTTATTTAAATCGGGGAGCCTTTTAAACTATCCGATCCGGTAGCGACATCCGTTGGCCAGTTGGTAAAAGAGAATCTGCCTCCTGCGGATGAATTGGCCCCAACACCAACTGCGGAAAATGGGCTAAAGATCAACCCCTCTACTGTTGGAGGGTTTCCCGGATCTGTGGTGCCTGACGTATTGGTAACACTAGCAAAGTCATATACTGCAGCAAAATAGCCACCCGTTCCTCCTTCTATATCATTTTGTTGGCGGAGTGTGATCTGTGTTTCGAGCGGAGCGCCGCGCTTGCAGACTGAAATACAGAAACATAACCCGTGATGCTGATTGCTGCGGCCGGCATGATGATATCTGCGGTATTGCGAACAAAAGTCGCAAGTTGTCCAGTTGCATCGGATAGGATGTAATTGGAACCGGTGCTGCCGGATGTGCTGGCTGTAATACTTATATTATTAATAGATACCAGTGTAGATTCCCATTCCCTGTTATTCGCTATTATATCGGCAATAGTTGCTGGTCTGGGCGTAATAATACCTGTTCCCGATTTGACCACTGCAGCTACATTGTTTACCTGTAATCCTCCATTGAAGGTGCTGAGTGCAAGTCCTCCTACATTTACTGTTAATGAATCTCCTGGCACGGCATTAGGATTGGCGCCCGTAGTAAAACGCAATTGAATGCCGCCGCTGGCGTCCTGCAGGCGATAATTTCCTGCTGCTTCATTCTTGGTGCTGGAAACAACAACCCCTTTAATAGAAACACCTGCAGGAACCGATGAATATCCGGTGGCGTAGGCCTTAAGGTCAGCAATGGTTTTTAAAACAGGTACCGGCACCTGGCCATTGCAGCGGGTCCCTGTGAATGCTACATCCGTCGTGTCCCTAATGGTCAATTGCATGGTGCCATTAAAAATGCTGGGTATACCGGTTGGCCCTCCATTCCCATCAGGAACATTAAAAGCGGCGAAACGTGCATAGCTACTGGTTCTTAATATCATGCTTTGTTTTTCGCAGGTAGTAAGGGTGAAGTTTACCGCACTAATATTGGTAGTAGGATCCGCATAAGTTTTACTAATATCTGCATCTCTGAATTCTACATTATTGATTTGTACCAGGGTGCTTAGTAGCGGATCGTTGATTGTTTTCGTAAAGTCGGCAGGCTTTACAATCTTGGGCGTTACGGTATTATTAAATGAACCCTTTACAATATACTGGTCAAACAATGTTTGAGGTATACCTTCAAGGTTTAAAAAGCGACCATCACCTGACCGGGAGGAGTCGATTCCAATCTGGATCGTACCGCCATAGTCTCCAAGCATCATTCCTTTCAGTAAAATATATACCCTGCGGCCAACCGGGTATTGGGTATACACATTATTGGCGTCCAGCAAAACAGGTATACCACCTGTCTCATCCTGTATAATGATTTGTTTGTAAAAATTACCCGACCGGTCATCTGCAATCACTATTCCCGAAACAATGTGCTCATCTTCAATACGTTGAAAATCACCAATAGCGGAGTAGCGGTTTTTGAGCTCCATAATAGATAATGTGGCGTCTATCTCGGGATCTGCATTCGCCGGAGGTACATCAAACTTCCTGTTGCAGGAGGTTGCCAGTACAATTGCCATCAAAGTGATTATCCATTTGTTCAGTAAATTTCTTTTCATAGCAAAGCATTTATTTTAAAACCTTAAGCCGATACTGGCGAAAAAGTTGAGGCCGAATGCATAATAATATTTGGGCGGAAACTTGTTTACATTCTTTTCCTCAAAATCGAAACGTAATTGCTCGAAGCCCCCTGATCGAATACTCTTGTTATTGAGCAGATTACCTACGCCCAGATTAAAAAGGATGTAGGTTCTCCTGTTATTAATGTAGTAGCTACGCGGTAGTAGTTTGCTCCAGCCACCAAAAAAATCAAGAGTGAATTGGTTGTCAAATTTTTCCTGCTGAAGAATTGCCCGCTTTATCGCATCTGCTGAAGGGTTTTCAGGATCAGCATCTGCAATGGCATCGGATGTTCTTCTCAATGGATTTGGACTTAACCACATATTGCTGAAATAATTGCCGGTGATGCTGGCATACCAGAATTTAGGTGACCGATAAAACCAACCTGCGCTGTACGCATTTTGCGGTGTAGAAGGGATGCGGTAATCTTTAAGATAAATAGTTTGCCGGGCAAGCGTTTTAGCACTGTTATCAACAGTAACTATGGCGCGTTGCCGGCTATCGAAATAGTAACGGCCAATAGAAGCTGCACCATTAAAACTTAAAGTGGAATTGATCTTTAGTTCTGCGCCCATTTCTACGCCAAAAAAACTTTGTCAATACCACTTAGTGCATAGTTGACAAAATTTTGATACTGGTCGTGATAGAAGGTTAATACATCCACTCCATGGCTGAGTTGGGTATAGTATGCTGCAATACCCAGCCTTATACCTGGAGCGTTCAGTTTATAACCCGTCTCACCCGAAATAATGGTTTCGCTTTTAAGCCCATCCTGTACGGTGTTGCGTGTGCGCTGCGAGATATATGCATTTTCAAAGAAAGGAGCGGCCGTTCTGTAAGTGCCGTTTGCAAAAAATAGTTTCTTCCATTCAATTTATAAGTAAGGCCTGCCTTGATTGTAGGATTATAAAAACTTTGCCGGGGAGACCTGCCATAAGAAAGTTCCGGGAACAAGCCGTTACGATTTAGTCCATTGCGGTAAAAAGAGGTGGAGGACATTTCGGCTGCTGCAAAAAGGTCAAAGGATCGAAGTTGTAAGAGCAGTTGTGCCCATGCTGCCATCTGCGTCATTGTAATAGTATAGTTGTATCCATATTGTTCTCCTGAAGTTATGATCCTGTTGGGTTGAGTTAAATCGTACTGTACGGCGTCGGGATCGGTAGGGAAATCTCTTTCTGCAAACTGGTTGATGTTGACCCAAAGTCGCCGCCCAATAAGTCTTTCACCTCCTGGTAGTAATGGTTTACCTGTTGTTGGTAGTTGGCGCCAGCCGTTAGGCTAAGTGCCTGGGTTAGTTTGTTATTGTACACCATAATGCCCATTAGTCTTTTAATATCATTCACGCGGTTGGATAAAATATATACAGATCGCTTTCCCGTAACATTATTATCATCCATACCATCGGCATTATGAATGGTTCGTATATTGGCAGAGTTAGCCTCATAAAGCTTATCCCACTGTATTTGTAGATCTTTAGGATGTTGCTGGTAATGAGTTAGCAGCGACTGGAAGGTTGACGGATTTGTAGCTTCATAATAGCTGGGTAAATAACGGTAATAGTCGGGTCTGGGGTCAGGCGCATTATACCAATCCAGCCCTGAGTTTTTTCTTTTTCCTGAAGTATATGCAATGGAAGTGAGAAGCCGGCTTTTTCTCCAGGTTTATAATCATGGGTAATCATAAATACAGGCTGAAAGGTTTGGAGCACATTGGCATTACGTTTTTTCCCGTTTTGATATCCCCAGGATGGATTGTAATAATGGGTGCCAACCAGGTTCATCGCTTCCTGTACAGATGGGCCTTGTCTTCCACTTTCTGTGGGAGCACCAAAGCTGATCAGGGAAAAGGTATGACGCATTCCCGCTTTTTTGTCTATAGCGGCATAATAACTTGCACCCTGGTAGTAAGTTCCGGGCACATATCCTTCTTTAGCATATCGGCCTGTAAAAGCCATGCTGTAGGCCCATCCTTTTTTATTGAAACCAGAACCATGTTGAAGTACTATTCTGTGGTTGTAGTTCCTGTTAGAAAATGCGTACCCGACCTGGGTTTGGACTCTTTGCGCTCCGGCACGCATATCTATATAAGTGTTTAGCGCAATGGCTCCCATAGAAAAATCATTTCCCTGCAGGCCGTAAATATTTTGCTGTGCCCGCATGGTATGGTTTAACCCACTCCATAAGCCGAATGGGGTAAAACCATTGTCGAGGCCGCTAAAATCGATGCCATTAATATAAACGGCATTGCCTTGCGTTTCGTAACCCCGCAACCGGAATCGCACCGGGCTGAAATTAAATTCTGCCGCGGATAGAAAAGGGTCCCGCCCCGCTGTTAAGATAGACGACACCACATTAGAGCCTTCATCATCGGGGTCATCCTCGTTAATTATAATTGTAGGCAGGTTGTCGCGAACCTCGCTTCTGATATCTACTATAGTAGAATCTCCTTTGGGTAAACTGTCTTTTGCAGGCAACGCTTGTGCATAGGTCTCACAGGCTGCCAGGAAAGCAGATGCGGTGATAATGTGCTTTATCATATGGTTATTATGCGTTATAAAATTAAATAATTTGATTGATAAAAAGTGCAACGAGGCCTAATATTTATTAATTTTATTTTATCATTTTTAACTAACCTGGTAACCGTATGAAACACTTTTATTTACTATTGCTCTTCCTAATTGCAGGAAGGATTGCCAACGCTCAAACCGCCTACCGTTCGGCCATTATTGGATTTTACAACCTGGAGAATTTATATGATACCATCTTTCATGGCAGCAATGATGATGTATCGTTTACACCCTATGGAGCCAAAGCTTATACCAGTAAAGTCTTTCAGGATAAGCTGGCCAAACTGGCCAGGGTTTTATCAGAGATTGGCACAGATATCAATCCTGATGGTCCTGCCATCTTAGGTGTTGCTGAAATTGAAAACAAGTATGTGCTGGATACTTTACTGCGGCACCCCCTTATTGCAGCACGCGGTTACCGGTATGTACATTATGATTCCAAAGATTTCAGGGGCGTTGATGTGGCATTGATCTATAACCCCAAATACTTTAAAGTAGAGCGAAGCCGGCCTGTTTTTGTAAAGATTCCGGCTGGTACAAAAGACGCAATTTATACAAGGGATGTCTTATGGGTAAAGGGCTTACTAGATGGAGAGCCAATACAACTATTTGTGAATCACTGGCCCAGCCGCTCAGGCGGACAAAAACGCTCTGAGCCAGCAAGGATGGCTGCTGCGATAACCGTGAGAAACTGGATTGACTCATTGGACATTATTGCCCTCGGCGTAAAAACAATTGTGATGGGTGATTTGAACGATGATCCTATCGATAACAGTATTACCAAAGGTTTAAAAGCCTCTGGAGATAGCAAAAGCCTGAAGCCTGATGAGCTTTACAATCCCTGGATAGCGATGTATAAAAACGGTATGGGAACATTAGCCTACCAGGATGCCTGGAGCTTATTCGATCAGATACTATTATCTGCTCCCTTCCTAGATAAGATGAAGCCAGGGTTCTTTTACTATAAGCACCAGGTCTTTAAAGCCGCCTACATGATAGAAAACACCGGACAATACAAAGGCTATCCTATGCGCAGCTATAATGGCGATGTGTACCGCGGTGGTTATAGCGACCACTTTCCAACTTATGTAGTATTATTGAAGAGATAGTTTTTGTTGGGTGAAACGACAAAACCTTTAGCTCTTGAATTCGATCATCATTACCGGGAGTATACCAGCTCTCCATTCAGGAAGGTCTTTAATACTCTTGTGTGGAGCAAACCTTGCTCAGGAGCTGTCATAATATCCTGGTCCAGTATAATAAAGTCAGCCAGCTTGCCGGCTTCCAGGCTTCCTTTTTCCAGCTCATCAAAAGAGGCTCTGGCCGCCCATATCGTCATGCCACGCAAAGCCTGTTCGCGGGTTAGAGCATTTTCCATCTGGAAGCCACCTGAAGGAAAACCATTTGCGTCTTTACGGATCACCGCCGCATAGAAAGTTTTAAAGGGTGAAATGTCTTCTACCGGGAAATCTGTTCCCAAAGGCATCCAGCCATTTTGTTGCAACAATTGCCGGTATGCATACGCTCCTTTTAAACGCTCTTTTCCTAACCGGTCGCCTGCCCAATACATATCAGAAGTAGCATGCGTGGGTTGTACCGATGGAATGATCTTATAGTCTCCAAAATAATGGAAGTCGTTTTCATTTACTACCTGCGCATGTTCTATCCGCCAGCGCAGATCATTATCGCCCTTTAGATACTTAGCATATATATTCAGTAAAACACGATTGCCGCTGTCGCCAATAGCATGTGTGCACATCTGCCATTTGTTCTTAACAATAAGAGCTGCCATAGAATCGAAATGCGTAGCGCTACTTAATAAAAATCCTTTCCATCCGGGCTTGTCTGAATAGTCTTTTAACAGGCAGGCGCCGCGCGATCCTAATGCTCCATCGCCATATAATTTAAAGCCGCTTACCTTGAGCCGGTCCGTTTTAATCGATCCTTTTTTGATTAAGTAATCGTAGTTCTTTTTAGCATCGCTTAGCAAAATAAACAACCTCATTTTTAAAGATCCTTTTTCCTGGAAGGATTGTATCTTTTCTACCACATCATAGTTTAAGCCGCAATCATGTATGGTTGTAAGGCCACTTGCAAAGCAATTTTGCTGCGCTAATTGTAAAGATTGTTAAAAGTTTTTATCTGCCGGGACAGGGATATGAGCCGCAACCTTGTCCATCGCATTATCTACCAAAACTCCGGTTAGCTTGCCATTATGTGTTACGAATTCGCCACCATCAATGGTATCGCCAGCTTTTACTCCAGCCAGTTCCAATGCTTTGTTATTGGCAATAGCAGCATGGCCGTCAATACGAACCAGGTAAACAGGACGATCGGGAAAACGCGCATTCAGCATTTCGTTGATGGGGAAAGTTTTTACTGGCCAGTCGTTTTGATCCCAGCCCCGGCCCACAATCCAGCCGCTGGTATCGCCGGTAGGAGATTGATAGCTGCTTACCCGTTGTAAAATGCTATCCCAGCTATTTGTATTAAAAAGGTTGATCTCGGTGAGCGATTGGGCGTAGCCCGCAAAATGAGCATGTGCATCAATAAATCCCGGTAGATAAAATTGCCTTCGGCATTGAGGCTGTCTTTAAAGTTGTAGCTACTGGTGAGTTCTGCCTGGGTGCCGGTGGCAAGAATTTTTCCGTCCAGAATGGCCATTGCCGCTGCCTTATTAAACTGAGAATCGACCGTATAAATCGTAGCATTATAAATTAACAGGTCGGCGGTTTTCTTGGATTGACAACCTACAACAAGAATAGTCAATAACAAAAATAGCAGGGGCGTGCGCATAATGTGAGATTTAAAACGAATATAGAAAATAGCCCTGGTTCCCCGGCTTTATTAATAGTCTATAGAATTAATTGGTTGTAAAGCAGAAGCAGTTTAAATTTGGCACTCTGTTTTAAAAATCAAAAATTTTCTAACGATTAAATCTACAAATAGTATGGCAGAATTATCAGATATAGGTGTAATAGGCCTTGCTGTAATGGGCGAAAACCTCATTTTAAATATGGCAAGCAAAGGTTTTCGGGTAACGGCTTATAATCGTACTGTAGATAAGGTGGATAACTTTATCAATGGCAGGGCCAAAGGGAAAAATATTGCAGGAGCGCATTCAATAGAAGAATTAGTGGGTTCGCTTAAATCGCCGCGCAAAGTGATGTTGATGGTGAAAGCTGGTAAACCGATTGATGATTTTATTGAAACATTGTTGCCTCATTTACAAGAAGGCGACATTATCATTGATGGCGGAAACTCGCATTTTCCGGATACAGAAAGAAGAGTGAAATATGTAGAAAGTAAAGGTCTTCGTTATATTGGTACCGGGGTTTCGGGCGGAGAGGAAGGTGCATTGCTGGGCCCATCTATTATGCCAGGTGGCTCTAAGTCTGCATGGCCTGAGGTAAAACCTATCTTCCAGGGGATAGCTGCTAAAGTGGCTGATGGGTCGCCCTGTTGTGATTGGGTAGGTGATGGTGGTGCCGGCCATTTTGTAAAGATGGTGCATAACGGTATTGAATATGGTGATATGCAATTGATCTGCGAGGTGTACCAGATTATGAAGGATGTTTTAGGCATGTCTGCTGATGAAATGCACGAAGTGTTTAAAGAATGGAATGAGGGTGAGCTGGACAGTTACCTGATTGAAATTACCAGGGATATATTAGCACATAAAGAAAATGGTGAACCTACCATTGATAAAATATTAGATACAGCTGGTCAGAAAGGTACCGGCAAGTGGACAGGAACTGTAGCATTAGAGCTGGGTATTCCGCTTACTTTAATTACAGAATCCGTATTCTCCCGTTGCTTATCGGCAGTAAAAGATGAGCGTGTAGCCGCATCTAAGGTGTTGACTGCAGGCCCTGCACCTGCTTTCAATGGTGATAAAAAGCAATTTATTGATCAACTGAGAGATGCATTATATGCGGCCAAAGTAATTTCCTATGCACAAGGCTACCAGATGATGCGTGCCGCCGCTAAGGAATATGGATGGGAGCTTAACTACGGTAATATTGCACTGATGTGGAGGGGCGGTTGCATTATTCGTTCCCGTTTCCTAGGTAATATTAAAGAGGCATTTGACAACAACCCTGAATTGGTGAACCTGTTACTGGATCCTTATTTTGCAGAAAAGATACAGGCTTGCCAGGAAGGGAGAAAAGTAACGGCAACAGCTATCTCAAATGGTATACCTGCACCATGTTTAGGTGCTGCTATCAATTACTATGATGGTTATCGCACCGAGAGACTACCCGCTAACCTGCTTCAGGCACAGCGCGATTATTTTGGAGCACATACATACGAAAGAATAGATGAGCCAAGAGGTAAATTCTTCCATACCAACTGGACGGGTCGTGGAGGTGAAACTGCATCTACTACTTACGACGTTTAAAAAAACATTAGGTTTATAGAAAGAGGCCAGCCGTTTCGAGCTGGCCTCTTTGGTATTGTGTACTACTCTTATGTAAACAGAATAGCTTACATCAGCGTAGATAATATAATGTCACCCTTTCAGGGTTCATTGCTGATTTCTATTTTTTATAGTTATGCCAACCCTTCGGGTTTGTGGGAGATCCTATTTGTACCGAGCTAATATGTTAGTCATTGGCTCATCGATTTCCGGGAGCATTTGAGTTAAGCTGATTATTGGTTCAATCTAATTCCGTAGGAATGGCATTTCTCTAGAATGAAGATGGTAAAAGATTTGCAAACCCCGGAGGGGTGATATTATTCAATGCTAATTTCTATTTTTCTATAGTTATGCCACCCTTTAGGTTTATAGAAATTTTTTGTTGCGCAACAATTTACTATTGTAAAGCACATATACCTGATAGGCATGTACCATTTTCGAAGGATGGCAATTGATTTCAACTGAATGTCACGCTTTCAGGGTTTACTGCCGGGTTATATATTTCTATAGTTATGCCGACTCTTCGGGTATGTGGAAATTTTTGTTGCCAATTCCGAAGGAGTGGCAATTGATTTTAAATTGAATGTCACCCTTTCAGGGTTCATTGCTGATTTCTATTTTTTATAGTTATGCCAACCCTTCGGGTTTGTGGGAGATTCCGTTTGCCCCCAAATTATTCATATATCCCGCTCATCAGTTGCCTGGAGCTTTCTAGTCAGGCCCATTATTTTGCCGATCTAATTCAAGGAGTGGTATTGGTATAACATAACGATAGTACAAGATTCACAACCCCGAAGGGGTGGTAGTATTCAATGCATTCCAAATGTAACGTAATTGATAGCATGTTTATTAATGTCACCCTTTCAGGGTTCCTTTTTGGTTGATCTATTTTTTTATAGCTATGCCAACCCTTCGGGTTTGTAGAATATCCTGTTTGTACCGGGCAAATATGTAATCATCCTGGTTTATCTATTGCATGAACATTTGAGTTAAGCTGGTCAGTTGTTCAATATAATTCCGAAGGAATGGCATTCGTATTACATAGAGATGTTAGAAGGTGCATAACCCCGAAGGGGTGGTATTATTAATTCATCCCGCTCTTCCTGCTCATCAGCTACCGGGAGCGCTTTGATTAAGCTAATTATTGGCTCAATCTAATTCTGAAGGAATGGCATTCGTATAAGATAGAGATGTTAGAAGGTGCATAACCCCGAAGGGGTGGTATTATTAATTCATCCCGCTCTTCCTGCTCATCAGCTACCAGGAGCGCTTTGATTAAGCTAATTATTGGCTCAATCTAATTCTGAAGGAATGGCATTCGTATAAGATAGAGATGTTAGAAGGTGCATAACCCCGAAGGGGTGGTATTATTAATTCATCCCGCTCTTCCTGCTCATCGGTTACTGGAAGCGCTTTGATTAAGCTAATTATTGGCTCAATCTAATTCCGAAGGAATGGCATTCGTATTACATAGAGGTGTTAGAAGGTGCATAACCCCGAAGGGATGGTATTATTCAATCCAATCAAAAATATATTTCGGCTGGTATTCGATTTCGAACGCCTCTAAAAATTCAACATATTCTTCTTTAAAGGTTTTCTTACGATGGTGCTCCTCTTGTTTAAGAATATAATCATATATCGTTCTCACCTGAGAGTGGTTATAAGAGAAAACACCATAACCCTCCTGCCATTCGAACCTGCTTTTAATAAAGCCTTTTTCATTGATGAACTTCGATGAATTATTCTTAATGTCCCTTACCAGGTCTGATATAGACATAACCGGCCTTAATCCAATAAAACAATGTACATGATCAGCTACGCCATTGACAATGATCGATTTTTGACCTTTTGCTGTTATAATACCTGACATGTATTTAAAAAGCTCCCCCTCCATGCTTTATCAAGCAGGTTTTGCCTGCCCTTAACGGCAAATACTACCTGGATATAAACCTGTGAAAATGTGCCTGCCATGAATGCAATAATTTTATCTCATTGGATACATGCCAATTTAATATATCCTATTGCAACCTTCCAGGTTTAGCAGGAGCTATGATTAAACTCTTATTTTAGCCTGCCTGACAGCTGAACCTATTTTCTCAATCCTAATTCAGGTACTTTAAAATATCATCGCTCATAGGTTGCGTCTTGGGAGAGAAGGTCGCGATCAATTCTCCTTTCTCATTGATCAGGAATTTTCCAAAATTCCAGGTTAAAGGATTTTCCAGCCCTTTCTTTTTGGCTTCTTCTGATAGGTATTTGTAAATAGGCGCTACATCATCGCCAGATACTGAAACTTTTGAAGCCATTGGGAAGGTTACACCATAGTTTTTTTGACAGAATTCAGATATTTCTTCATTGCTTCCGGGTTCCTGTCCTTTAAAGTTATTAGCTGGAAATCCCACGATTACCAATTTGCCTTTGTATTTTTTATATAAAGCTTCCAGTCCTTCGTATTGAGGAGTCAGGCCGCATTTGCTGGCCGTGTTTACCACCAGTATTTTTCTGCCTTTAAAATCGTTGAAGTTGATACTGCCACCGCTTAAGCCATTTACTTTAAACTGGTAAATATTGCCGGCAAAAAATAAGGTAGATGATAATAATAGCGTCAAGAATAAAGTTTTCATTGTAAAATGATTAACTGTTTAATGAATTAAATTTTAGATGCGTAACATAACGTTGCAATACTTAGCTTAACACCTGAAACCTGTAAAAGTTCCTGGCCGCAGGCCTCAAGGGTCGCGCCTGTAGTAATAACATCGTCCACTAAAAGTACGTGTTTGTTTTCAATTAGGTTTTTGTTGGCCAAAGCAAACTTTCCTTCCATATTTTTCCAACGGTCAGTGCGGTTTTTCTTTGTCTGGGTTTCGGTAGCGTCCGGTCTTATTACGGCATCTGTTACAACAGGAATACTCATGATTTCAGCTATACCATTGCATAAAACCTCTGCCTGGTTATAGCCTCTTTTTCTTTTCTTGCTCTTATGCAATGGCAAGGGTATTAACGCATCAACCTCTTCAAATCGGTGGCTTTGCCATAAATGATTACCCATAATCAAACCCAATTGATGCCCCAGATCTTTATTGCTTTTGTATTTAAATGCATGCATGATATGCTGAAGGGAAGAGTGCTTGGTGAAGTATAATTGAGCAGTTGCTTTTTCAAATTCAATTCTGCCTGAAAGTATTTTTTCTACCGGGTTGTCTGTCTGCTTCTCAAACCCACTCAAGGGCAAAGCGTGTATACATTTTATGCAAAGTTGACTGCTGGGAGGCAAAGTATCTGAACCACATCCGGCACATAAATGCGGGTAAAAAAGCTGCAACAGCGACTCCTTAATTAACGTAACGGTGTTCATGGTTAGGTGTTTACGTTTCAAAATAGGTCATGACAGGCAAACGACTTCCTCTATTGAAACAATGTACTTATCTGATTATAGAAAAGTACCAGTGTTTGTTTGCCAGCAATATAAAGTTAAAACAAATATTGGTACACTTCTTCCACCCGGGCCATAGTAATTACTTCTATATTAAATTTTTGGCGGCTCTGCTTTACTGATTGGTTATATTTTGATACGATTATTTTTTCAAAGCCTAACTTTTCAGCTTCCGCTATGCGTTGATCAATTTTATTAACCGCCCGTATTTCACCGCTTAAGCCAATCTCTCCGGCAAAGCAAATACTTTGTGGTAATGGAACATCTTCGTAAGATGAAAGTAAAGGCAAAACAAAGAACAGCCAGGTCGATGGAAGGGTCTTCTACTTTAATGCCACCGGCAATATTCAGGAATACATCTTTTACGCCGAAATGAAACCCACCTCTTTTCTCTAATACAGCCAGTAATAATTGCAAACGCCTTAGGTCGAACCCGCTTACGGTTCTTTGAGGAGTGCCGTATACCGATTGAGTTACCAAAGATTGAACTTCTATAAGCAATGGTCTTACGCCCTCCAGTGTGGCAGCAATAGCAATACCGCTGAGCTGTTCTTCTTTCTGGGTAATGAGTATTTCGCTGGGATTGGCTACGCCGCGCATGCCTTTATCGGTCATTTCATAAATGCCCAGCTCGCTCGTACCGCCGAAGCGGTTCTTTAACGTGCGCAGGATTCGATACGCATAATGCCTGTCACCTTCAAATTGCAATACCACATCCACCATATGTTCCAGGATCTTAGGTCCCGCAATGCCTCCTTCTTTAGTGATATGCCCGATCAGGAAAACAGGGGTATTGGTTTCTTTGGCGTACCGTTGAAACTCTCCCGCACATTCTTTGATCTGCGAAATGCTTCCCTGTGAAGCATCTATTAAATTGGACTGTAATGTCTGAACAGAGTCTATGATTACCACATCGGGCTTTAGCTTCTTTATCTCCTGGAAGATCGTTTGTGTAGATGTTTCGGTAAGCAGGAAAAAATTGTCGTTATTGATGGATGCGCCATTGTTATATAACCGGTCCGCACGCATTTTAATTTGTTGTTCGCTCTCCTCTCCGCTTATATATAATACCCGCTGGTCCTGCAACTGCAATCCACTTTGAAGAAATAAAGTGCTTTTGCCAATGCCAGGTTCACCGGCAACTAATATAATACTACCACTAACAATGCCGCCACCTAAAACCCTGTTGAGCTCTGCATCCGTTGTCGTTATTCTTTTCTCCTCTCCGCTTTTAACCTGCGATAGTGCCACCGCCTTTGATCCACGTTTGTCGTTAGCTGTATAATCATCCCAGTTTTGTTTACCATTGGCTTTCTCAATCACTTCTTCAACAAAACTATTCCATTGACTACATGCGGGACATTGACCTACCCACTTCACACTTTCATAACCACAGTTCTGGCAGAAAAAGACTTCTTCACTTTACTCATTCGGTAAAGTTAGGTAATGAAGTTTACAGGCTCAACCGTATACATTCAATGATTTATGAATGGTTGTTGCAATAAGTGATATCGATTAACGTTTATCTAAAAAAACAGATAAGGTGAGAATAATTGACTTGCTGATAAAGTTATTAAAGGAGTTGAAACAAGAAGGCATATAAAGCAAAAAGCCTCGCTTACGCTTGGCCCTTTTACTTACTAACCCATTAAATTCTGGTACTAAGGTACAAATTGAGATTAACATTAAAAAATGAAATTATTAATACGGCAGGTTAACAAATTATAAAATGACGCTGGCAGATAAGCATGTTTTTTCGTAATTGATTGATAATTAATGAGTAATTAAATTGACGGAATGGTTAAAAAAGCCCCAAATATTTTTGTACATGACAAAAAGTCGGTTTTTTGAAGTATTTTGCCTTTGGTTCCGGATTTGATTGATTTTCATAAACAAATTATATTTTATAGATGACTTCATCCATTTTTTTGGTTTCAATGATTTTTGTAGGCATCAGTATGCTGGTTTCGATGGTGCTGAAGAGTAAGTTTAAGAAGTATGCCCAGATTCCTTTAGCTAACGGAATGAGCGGTAAAGAAGTAGCAGAGAAGATGCTCAGGGAAAACGGCATTTATGATGTACAGGTGATATCCACACCCGGTTTTTTGTCTGATCATTACGATCCAACAAAAAAACAGTGAACTTAAGTCCTGATGTGTACGAAGGCAGAAGTATTTCGGCTGCTGCAGTTGCCGCACACGAGTGCGGACATGCGGTGCAGCATGCGACAGCATACGGACCGCTGGAAATGCGTAGTAAACTGGTACCTGCTGTACAATTTAGCTCCACAATTGTAAACTGGGTATTATTGGCTGGAGTGGTTATGGCATATTCGGGTAGTACTACACTATTGCTCATAGGTATTATATTAATGGCTGTTACGGTTGTGTTCAGCTTAATTACGTTACCTGTTGAGTTTGATGCCAGTAAACGTGCATTAGCCTGGTTGCAGCATACTAATATAACCAACAATAACGAATATCCACAGGCGAAAGACGCTTTGAAGTGGGCTGCAACAACCTATGTGGTAGCGGCCCTGGCGGCAGTGGTTACTTTGGTTCAATATATCATGATCTATTTGGGCGGAAGAAGAGATTAATAGAAAAGAATATGTATTATAGACGGGGTTGGGGTTCCAACCCCGTTTTTTATTAGTCTATTTTAAAAGCACCACCTAAAAACCCGCCGAAACCTACGCGTATACCGAATTGAGTTTTAAGTAAAGGTTGGTAGCCGGCTATGAAATCAACACGAAATAGCTTAAATATATTTTCCAAACCCACAAAAGCCTCTGCATAATATTGGTTTTGGTTTACATAAAAGGCATTGCTGCCAGCAACCAGGTTCCACTTTAATTGATTGAATAAAGGAATTTTGTTGGTTAGCAACCCATTAAAATGATGTTCTATATTAGCTTCACCATATAGTCTGGCAGTGTTACTGTAAGCGTAATAAGGCGCTAGCTGAAAACTATTCAGGTACTTCACATTATAGAAAGTGCGATTGCCGTTAAAATGCTTCATATCGGGTATTGAGTAATTATCGGCATTCAAAAAGCCGCCCAGGACAACGTTATACTTGAAAAGTCCGGCCAATTTCAGGTTGATATGATCGGTGGCAGATAATTTCCATTTGTTGTAGTTTACATCGCTCCCTAAAAGATCGGGTATGCCTGCTGTATAATTAAGCGTAAATACTGGCTTGTCAGAACCGATGGACACCTTTCGGTTAGGATATTGGATATACTTCTGACCGGGTTGATAGCTGATGGTGATATCTGCTGTCAATGCCTGGTGGCGATCAAAAGCGATGGCAGTGAGTTCTTCGGGGTGATTGGATGTAAACGGCCTGGCGCTCTTATTAAAAGAATAAAATGAAGTATTGGCAAGAGGTATCCTGTCTTCGAAACTGGCACCTATATTTATTTTAAATCCATTTTCGAATTTATTATTGTATTGTATATTCCCAAACCAGTTCTCGTAGAGTTTCATGTAGTTTCTTCTGGCAAAAAGGGTATATAATGAGTTAGTAAGCGCATCAATAGGGTCATCATTATTCAACTGGCTCACTCTTTTACCTCCTGAGAAGCTTAGATACCTGTTACGGTAAGAGCTTTCCTTTGATGTTATGGTAAAAGTACCCAAGCTGTTAAAGTGCCTGTTCTCCAAGCCATATCGCATATTCCAGAGTAAATGGTAATTGTAATTGCCTTTATCGGGCAAATAGCTGAAATGCTGGTTCACTTTTAAGGATATTCCTTCTACCGTATTATAGGCCAATCCTTTGATCAGGCCTTTTAACTGGTAGGTAGTGGTTGATTGTTGTGAGTTCCATCTATAGTTTTGGTTGCTCCATAAAATATTGGATATTGTAATCTTTTGTTTACGCCTTAAAGAGTCGTAGTAAGATTTGGGACGGCTTTCACGCACCTTGTTCATACTGTCTCTAAAAGTATAATATCGCTTTTCATCATCTTCAAGTGTAATCGGCCGGCTTTGTTTCCAGAAGCTGGAATCCTTTTTATAATAACCGGTGTCGTATTTCATGACAATATTGTCGAAATATCCCGGAGAGAACCGGGGATGCAGGTTGTAATTACTATAAACATTTACAAAACTACCAACGCCTTTAAAATTGAACATATTGAAGCCGATTGAAATGATCTGGTTTTTGGTTTTCCAGATATCAGCTGTTACCTGTCCATGCAATTGTTTGATCTGTAGTGTATCTATTAGCTCTAATTGGTAATCTTTGGTAAGCAGCAGATCCAGGCTGTAAATGCGCCAGCTACCTTCGGCTATTTCAATATTGCCGGAGAACAGTGGCTCGTGCTTTCTTTTGGGGATGACCCTGATCGTTTTAATAGTAATGCCATCCCTGGTATAAGTATTTAATAGTTTATACCGGTAAAAGCTCAGTGCGCCATCTGCAATAGGTGATATAAAGCCTCTTGACGAGCTGTTCACATCAAAAATATTAACGTTATTGCTGTAGAAAGATGTGACTTTGGAAAAACTTAATCCCATATTGTTACCCCTGGAGAAGCTGGACAACACCGTAACTTTTGATCGATCTGGTTTTGCCTCATCCAGTAAAAGATGAGACTCTGAAAGCATTAATACACCTTTTCCAGCAGAGTCGAGGCCGTCGGATCCGTCACGTTCAATTTTTTGCCCCAACACTTTACCGGGAATAGCAATTGTACGTATAATGCCTTTCAGATAAATATTTACTGACTGAGAGTCTGTTTGATTCTGGTAATAATTCCTTTTTTTAATTGCTTCTCGGATGACCCGATAAGCAGGGTCTTCGCCCTTGGCTTTTATAATCACCTCACCCATCAGGTTTTGATTGGTGATAAGGGTTATATCCAGCAGTTGGTCATTTTCGGTTACTTCGATCATTTTTTCAACCGCAACAAACCCTACATATTCGAATACTAATGTGTAGCGGCCAGGCTGCAGACTCAGCGCATAGAAGCCTTTGCTATTGGCCGTAGTTCCAGCTGTAGTTCCTTTTATAGTTACGCTGGCATAAGCTAACGGATTTCCATGCTCTTCTTTGATGACGCCCTGGATTTTAGCAGCATTAGTGATGGTTATAGCTAAGACAGCTAAAAGGATTGTTATAGAAAATTTTCTCATTGAAGCTACTTCGTATAAGTGCGTCAAAATGTTACTTGCAAACCGGATTCATTTTTAACATGTAGTCTTATCAAGATTACCGATATCAGGTTATTCTTCCTGGATATCATTAAAGAAAGGAAAGCAAAATGTCTCATCGGCAGTAGTTTAGAAAACTAAGTTACAGATGAATAATAAAGTTATTTTGTTAAAAATATTTCCGGAGAGGTTTGTAGTGAATGCTTATCTGCAGGTGCAATAACCCAGCGAAAAATAAAAATGGCAGCAACTTTTTCGGTTGCCGCCATTTAATATCTTACAAAGTAAACTTTTAATGCTCTTTTTTACCGGGAGGTAATGTGATCCAGTTTCTGCCGTCTTTAGCGATCAGTGCTTCTGCATCTTCTGGTCCCCAGCTTCCCGGGGCATAGTTAGGGAAATCCACCGGCGGGCGTTTTTCCCAGGTGTCCAGAATCGGCTCAATTACTTCCCAGGCAATTTCTACCTGGTCGCCACGCATAAACTGCGTAGGGTTGCCCATCATAGCATCTAGCAGTAAGGTTTCATAAGCCTCGGGCTGTGGTTCCTGGAAGGTTTCATTATAGCTGAATACCATGTTTACCGGATTCAGCGACATTGTTTGCCCGGGACGCTTTGCCTGGAAACGCAACCGGATATCCATTTCGGGTTGTATGCTGATAGTGAGCCTGTTTGAGCGCCAGGTTTCTGATGCTTCCGGCGGGAAGGCATACTTAGGTCCTTCTTTAAATTGTATGGTGATCAGGGTGGTTTTTTCCTTTAAAAACTTACCGGTACGCACGTAAAAAGGTACACCCTGCCAGCGCCAGTTGTCTACATAAAACTTCACTGCAGCAAATGTTTCAACACCAGAATTAGGGTTTACACCTTTCTCATCACGATAGGCTTTTTCTTCTTTACCCTGCATCCATCCCTGCGAGTATTGACCACGAACCGCGTATTTTTGAACATCTTCTTTTTTGATCTTGCGGATCGCATTCAGTACATCCGATTTCTTATTGCGAATTTCATCGGCATTAAAAGATACCGGCGCTTCCATAGCTACCATGCATAATAACTGTAAAATATGATTCTGCACCATATCGCGCAACGCCCCCGAACGCTCGTAATAACCGCCACGGTCTTCCACACCCACTGTTTCCGACGCAGTGATCTGTACATGATCGATATAATTACTGTTCCATAACGGCTCAAACAAGGCATTGGCAAAACGAAGCGCGAGGATATTCTGTACCGTATCTTTTCCTAAATAATGGTCGATGCGATAGATCTGGCTTTCGTCAAACATATCCGTCAACAATTTATTCAGCTCTTTGGAACTCTTCAGGTCATGCCCAAAAGGCTTTTCTACAACAATACGCATGCAATCTTTCGATTTATCTAATTGCAGGCCATGAAGGTTGGTCGTGATTTCAGGAACCAGCTGCGGCGCGACGGCCAGGTAGAAAATTACTTCTGCAGCATTGCCCCACTCAGCTTCATATTTGTCGATAATTTCTTTAATCGGTTCATAAGATGCAGGCTGGTCCACATCCATTCTTAAATAAGAAATATGTTCGGAAAAGTCTTCCCAGCTACCGGGAGGGTTTTCTTTACGACGGAAAATTCTTTGATACCGCCCAATAAATGATCTCTGAACTTATCGTTACTATAATCCGTTCTGCCGGTGCCTATAATGGCAAATTTTTCCGGCATCAGTCCATCTATACATAAATTGAATAAGGCTGGAGTTAGTTTGCGTTGGTTAAGGTCGCCACTACCACCAAAAATAAAAAGGATGGTAGCTTTGGGCTTTCTGTTTTCTAAATCTCTTTGCATGCTAAAGGTTTTACTCTTACTAAAGAGTGTATCAACACGTTGTTATCCGGCAAATGTAGGGTAGATGTTCGAGAATATAAAGCCTATATAAAAGATGGACAAAAGCCTGACAAATGCCTGTCGCTTTTCAAACGATTGAATAATAAACAAAGTAGAAGCCATAAGGTTGTTGCGGGACTGAATTAAGTGTAATCTTCATTTTCGATTTTCCAGTTTATTGTCATTCCCTTAATTTTGCACATGGCAACAAGAAATAATTCTGCAGCAACTGCAAATTCCCCCAAAATAGCATTAGAAGGTTTAACGTTTGACGATGTACTGTTGGTACCGGCTTACAGCGAGGTGTTACCAAGAGATGTTGACATACGTACCCGTCTTACAAAAGATATAACGCTAAATACCCCCATTTTATCAGCGGCAATGGATACCGTTACCGAAGCGGCATTAGCAATAGCAATGGCACGCGAGGGCGGATTGGGCATACTTCATAAAAATATGAGCATTGAGCAGCAGGCTGCCCATGTGCGCAAGGTAAAAAGAAGTGAGAGCGGTTTGATTTTAGACCCTTTGACGCTTTTGGAAGATGAAACGATTGGTGATGCGTTGAGGTTGATGAAAGAGAACAAGATCGGAGGCATACCTATTATAGATGGCAATCACAGGTTAAAAGGTATTCTTACCAATCGTGATCTGCGTTTTGAACAAGATCCTTCCAGGAAAGTGAAAGAAGTAATGACCAGCGAAAACCTGGTTACAGCCCCGGCTGGCACCGATCTTAAAAGGCAGAAACAATTCTACGCCAGCATAAAATTGAAAAGCTACCTGTGGTAGACAAGCAGGGGAAGCTGGTAGGATTAATTACTTATCGCGATATTTTGCAGGTAACCAGTTTCCCTAATGCCATAAAAGATTCTTTTGGAAGATTGTTAGTAGGTGCGGGCATTGGAATTACTGCCGATGTGCTGGATCGCATCAGTGCCTTGCAGACTGTTGGCGTTGACCTGGTGGTATTAGATAGTGCACATGGTCATACAAAAGGCGTAATTGATGCCTTGAAGAAAGTGAAAAAGAATTTTAAAAAGCTGAATGTGGTAGCCGGAAATGTAGGTACAGCAGCTGGCGCCCTGGCGCTGGCCGAAGCGGGCGCTGATGCAGTAAAAGTGGGTATTGGTCCGGGTTCTATTTGTACCACGCGTATTGTGGCCGGTGCAGGTATGCCTCAATTAAGTGCCATTATGGAAGCGGCCAAAACCCTTTCTAAAAAAGGCATTCCATTGATTGCTGACGGTGGTATCCGTTATACAGGAGATATGGTTAAGGCTTTAGCGGCAGGAGCGGATTGTGTGATGATGGGAAGCGTATTTGCCGGTACGGAAGAAAGCCCGGGCGAAGCGATTATTTTCGAGGGTCGTAAGTTTAAATCTTACCGGGGCATGGGCTCCCTGGGTGCTATGGCTACCGGAAGCAGCGATCGTTATTTCCAGGATCCGGAAGATGATGTAAAGAAATTTGTACCCGAAGGTATTGAAGGGCGTGTGGCTTTTAAAGGCTCTCTAAAAGAAGTTATTTATCAATATGTAGGTGGTTTACGTGCCGGTATGGGCTATTGCGGAGCAAAGAGTATCGCTGATCTGAAGAAAGCTCAGTTTGTGCGTATTACAAATGCGGGCATGAACGAAAGTCACCCGCATGATGTGGTGGTAACAAGAGAAGCACCGAATTATAGCAGGAAGTAGCTGATTAGTTAACTCGTTGAATGGTTGATCTGTTGATAATAGTATTCTGGTCAACAGATCAACCATTTTTAATTAACCGGCATAGAATAGTACGTTTTTATAAAGGCGGTGTAGTTAAGGGCTTTTTGCAAGCGCCAGCTTCACCATATCTTTTTTGGCTTTTGAAATAGGAATTTTTTCGCCGTCCTGCATCAACAATGCCCCGCTATCTTCTCTTAGCATGCTTTTGACGAAAGATATATTAATCAGGTGACTTTGATGACACCGGATAAAACCCTGTGTGTTAAAAAGATCGTCATACTCTTTTAACGATTTGGACACCAGTATTTTTTCTTTATTTTTCAAGTAGAACCAGGTGTACGAATTGGTAGCCTCACATCGTACGATATCGTTGATTTCAATATAACGGACCTCATTTCTTAAGGGTAGGGCAACTTTGCCCGGCACTTTGTCTTTCTGAGTGATATACTCCATCAGGAAATCGAGCTGCGTATTCTTTTTCTTTTGTTTTATTTTTTCAGAAGCCTTGTCAACAGATGCTTTTAATTCGGCTATATCTACAGGTTTCAGTAGATAATCCAATGCGGCAGATTTCACAGCCCGAACCCCATATTGATCGTAGGCCGTTACAAAAATTACTTCAAAGTTCTTTTCTGTTAACCGGGCCAGCAAATCAAACCCGGTTTGTTTACCCAGAACTATATCCAGGAAAACCACATCCGGCTTTCGGGTATTAATAATATTGATCGCCTCGTCAATGTGATCTGCTGTCGCAACGATATTGATATCGGGGCAATGCCTTTCCAGGAGAATCTGCAGGTTTTCGATATTATGGGGCTCATCGTCTACAATTATGGCGTTCATGATAACCAGTTTTTAGAATGATGATTGCGGTGGTGCCGGTAGTTGTAGCTTCAATAGAAAAGTTCAACGGTGTATTTTTATAAATAGTATTGGATAAAGATACCCGGTTTTGGGTGAGCTCCAGCCCTTTTCCGGTAGCAGTTTTTTCTGTATCAAAACCATCACCATTATCGGTCACTTTTAAAATTAAGTTCTCACCGCTTTTTGAAAAGCTGACCTCAATGAGACCGTTTTTTTCTTATCAACGATACCATGTTTTACCGCATTTTCTACCAGCGGTTGCAATAGCATAATGGGTATTAATGTATCCTCGCTAAGCTTATCATCTATAGTAATATTATATTGAAACCCAAATCGAAGTTGCTCCATTTTCAGGTAGTCATCCAAAAGGGCAGCTTCGTCAGCCAGGCTCACCTGGTCTTTATCTGCATCGTCCAAAACCCTTCTGGTTAGTCTGGCAAACTTAGAGAGGTACTCGTTGGCCGTATCAATTTCATTTTTATTCATCAATGTTTGAATGCCCGAAAGTGCATTGAAGATAAAGTGAGGATTAAGCTGTGATCGTATGGACTGTAACTGGCTTTGGGCCTGCTCTCCTCTTCTTTGTATTTTTTCGAACTTTAGCCTGCTTCTATACTTGCTTAATATCATAAAGAATAGTACGAGGAGTGTTAACGCGATAGCCGTAAAAACTATGAAGCTGATACTTACCTTAATACTTTGATTTTTGTCGGGCAACACAGTGAGATCATAAACAAATTTTTTGTCGGGAAACTCCTGTTCATACATCCCGGTTTTGTTGGCACGGTCACTTCTTTTCACTATAGCAAAAGGAACAAACTCAATTTTATAATCACCTGGTTCCTGCCACAGGGCACGGGGAATATTTACTTTTTTGTTTTGTCTGCCACCTATCAGAATACGATTTTCTTTACCATTTTCTTTTTTGACAAGATACACATTGGTCGAAACGGCTGGATTGTTGTGAGTGGTAAGGCTTATATCAACCAAAGAATCTGCAGCATAAATGATTGTATGCTGCGCATTGGCAGTACTGACGAAGTTCGACCTTTTTGCTTCTTTTTCTAAACTATACTGCGGGAAATTTCTTTTATAATCTGGGTTGATGCCAATCACACCGGCATCAAAAATGCCGCGGAGTTGTTTTACTTGATACCTGATCGTGCCTGATATGATTGGTGTTTGTATCTTCACCCATTCTATCAGTATAGAAGAACGATCTGCATAATTTTTAGTATTGTAAATCTCAATTTTTATCTGTTGCCCTGGGCCTCCTGAAAATTTGCCCAGGTAAGCAAATGAAAATTTACCATCACTGGTTTTAATAAACTGGTCCGGTTTTTTCCAGGGTACAATTTCTTCCTGGTCATTTTTTATTACATGATACCTGTAGCTATGTGCATTCGTTTCGTCGAGGAGCACATCCGCTAATTCTACATAAGCGCTTCCATTAACAAGAAACCCCCGCCCTTTTATTTCAGATACATAAATTTCATCATTATTGTTCTCAAAAGAAGCCACAACAGATTTGGATGGGTCGCCAAAACTCCAGAAAGCTCCGTACCATTTCTTTTCATGATCTATTGTTATTAATTTTTCGTACAGGTTCGCATTAGCTTTTTCCTGTGCAGTTGCTGATCGTATATCAACAATACCTTTCCCATCGTATTTCAGGTAGGGCAACGACTTTAAATTTTGGTCATTACGCTCCAGATAAACAGGACCGATGCGGATAAAATCCTGCTTTTGCGCCTCGACCAACATGGAAACGATTAATAGCTGCAGCAGTAAAAAATATTTTATGGGCGTGAACTTCATATTTATTAGTTTTCACAAACCTAAAATGAATCAACTTTGGGTACAAGATATGTTTAGTCAATATATAATCTGATTTAGAAAATGTCTATATCCGGCTAGAATTTAAATTTACATCATGAAACCAACCATCACCATAGAATATTGCCCAAAATGCGGCTGGATGTTACGCGCCGCCTATATGGCGCAGGAATTCTTAACCACTTTTACGGATCATATTGAAGCAGTTATACTAAAACCTGGGACTATTAGCGGTGTGTTTGCTATTTCTGTAGATGATCAATTAGTGTTTGATCGCAAGGCCAATGGTGGTTTCATAGAGATTAAGGAGTTAAAGCAACTCCTGCGGGATAAAATAAACCCAGGCATGAGCCTGGGGCATTCTGATAAAAAATGATATTGCATTAATAGTGCTGTCAAAAGTCATCTCCTTAATCCTTTCCCACGCTGCTGGCCCCGCTAACATCCTGCGTAACCTGAGGGTTGCCTTTATATTTAACTGAGCTGGCTCCATGCGATCTGGCATTCAATTTCAAACTACTAAATACACGTACCGTGCTCGCACCGGAGGCTTCGACGTCAGCATTTTCTGATTTCAGATCAAAGGAATTAATCGTGGAGGCTCCGGAAGCACTGGCCTTTATATCTTTACATTCTCCATCTACCGTTAATGTACTGGCGCCGGATGCTTCTAATTCCACCATGGGCGCCCTCACCGAAATATTACCGCTTGATGCGCCAGACAGGTCAAATGCTATCTTTTTATCCTGTGCAAATTTGCCCTCCGTATGCAATTGAGCGGCTCCTGAAAGATCAACTTTGTCCAATAACGGTGCGGCAATATATACTTTTACTTCACCGCTGGCATCCAGGTTAATATTGTCCTTCACATCCACCTCCAACGTATTGCCATCGTGTACCTGCACATCCAGGTAGGAAAAAGATTATCATCCGTTTCGATTTTTACGCTGTAATCGTTTGCCTGGGTTATGTAAACCTCCATGCTCGAGCCCAGGTCGAGATTGGAGAAGTTTTTCAGATCATAGGTTTTCGTGGTAACCTTCCCACTGCCTTTAATGCGTTTGCTGTCAATAATATTGCAGGAGCTGATTGCCAAAACAGTTATTAATATTAAGCCTAAGTATTTCATACCATCTGTTTAAGAGTTATCGAAAAGTGTTAAGATATTTATTATTTATAAAATCGAATCTAAATTGAAAAACTTGCCTTGGTTGATCGGGTTGGAATCTCAAATTAATATTACCTTCGCCGCATTATGACGGAAAGGATACTTATTCTCGATTTTGGTTCTCAATATACCCAACTTATTGCAAGGGCAGTACGTGAAGCCAATGTTTACTGCGAAATTATACCCTACTCAAAACCATTCGAAATCGATGGCAATTTAAAAGGAATTATTCTTTCCGGCTCGCCGTTTTCGGTAAACGACCCAAATGCACCTGTTATCGGTATAAAAGATATCGTAAAGGACCTGCCTGTACTGGGTATTTGCTATGGAGCTCAACTTACTGCCAAAAATTATGGCGGACGAGTGGAAAAAAGCAGCAAGCGGGAGTATGGTCGCGCTTCCATGACAGTAAACGACGAAACCGATGTGCTCATGCACGGCGTAAGCGTTAAAAGCCAGGTATGGATGAGCCACGGAGACAGTATACTGGAATTGCCCGAAGGATTTGAAGTATTGGCTACTACAGACAGTATACCCGTAGCGGCTTTTAAGAACAAACAAGATACTAATCCTTTATATGGTCTCCAGTTTCACCCCGAAGTATATCACAGCACCGAGGGAAACAGATCTTAAAAAACTTTTTGGTAAATATCTGCGGCTGTGCACAGGATTGGACACCCGCGCATTTCGTTACCGATACCGTTGCGGCATTAAAGCAGCAAATTGGTGATCGCCAGGTAATAATGGCGCTGAGTGGCGGGGTAGACAGCACGGTAGCGGCTACTTTGATTCATAAAGCTATCGGGGATAAGCTATACGGCATATTTGTTGACAATGGCGTATTACGTAAGAATGAATTTGAGGATGTATTAGAAACATATAAACAACTGGGGCTGAACGTTAAAGGTGTTAATGCCAGCCAGATGTTTTATGACGAATTGAAGGATAACGCTGATCCTGAAGCCAAAAGAAAGATCATTGGCCGCTTATTTATAGAGGTATTTCAACAGGAAGCCGCCAAACTGGAAAATATTGAACTATTGGGGCAGGGAACCATCTATCCGGATGTGATAGAAAGCGTTTCGGTACATGGCCCTTCGGTAACCATCAAATCGCACCACAATGTAGGTGGGTTACCAGCCACTATGAAAATGGAGCTGGTAGAGCCGCTGCGTTATCTGTTTAAAGATGAAGTTAGAAAAGTGGGCCGTGAATTAGGCATTCCCGCAAACCTTATCGATCGCCATCCTTTCCCGGGTCCGGGTTTAGCCATCAGGATATTGGGAGAAGTAACCGAAGAAAAAGTAAGACTCTTGCAGGAAGCCGATCATATTTATACCAATGCCTTAAAGGAAACAGGATTATATGCAACGGTTTGGCAGGCTGGAACGATCTTGTTACCGGTAAAAAGCGTAGGCGTGATGGGTGATGAGCGTACTTACGAATTCACGGTGGCATTGCGTGCGGTGACCAGTGTGGATGGTATGACGGCAGACTGGGCGCATTTACCTTACGATTTCCTGGCCGATGTAAGCAATGAAATCATTAATAATGTACGTGGTATAAACCGCGTAGTGTATGATATAAGCAGTAAGCCTCCTGCCACTATTGAGTGGGAGTAACAAATAAATAGTATTGTTGATTTTGCGGGATTGCATGTTTTTTGCTATTTCCCCCTGATGCAGGTGCATAGGCCAGCCGGGATAAACCTGGTTCGCATTGTATCTTGTGCCTGTAAGCAGGTAAGAGATAGGATGTGCGAAGGCCACAAACTAATAAATCCTACCATGAAGAAAACGCTTCTAAGTTTTTTAACGCTTGTTGTAGTTTTTTCAGTTTTCGCACAGCCGGTTTCTAACGGTGTGCGGCATAAACTGGCAATATTTACACCTCTTTATATTGATGAGGCTTTTGATAATGTGGGCAGCTACAAATATTCAGGCAAAACTTTCCCCAAATCTTCTATCAATGGCCTGGAATTTTATCACGGGGCTGCGCTGGCCATCGACTCATTGAATGCATTGAATATACCATTAGATGTATATGTATATGATTCAAAGTCGAAAAGGGAAACCCTGGAGCAGCAATTCAGCAAATGTGCGGCCGATGGAGTAGAGCTTATCATAGCCAACTGCAGCCTTACAGAATTGACTACTTTGGCCAGGCTGGGCGCCGATAAGAAAATAACGGTACTGAATGCGACTGTTCCAAATGATGCCAATGCTACCGACAATCCATATTTTGTAGTATTGAACCCCACTATACAAACCCAGCTGGAAGGGTTGTACAACTACATGAAGAAAAGCTATGCGGGCAAGCAGGTAACCGTTCTTACCCGTAAAACAAGTTCAGATGCCTATATCCGTTCGGTATTGGAAACTTTAAATAAGTATTATAAAGATTCTGTAAAGATCCGTTTCCAGGAGGTAAATGATGATATAGCATTAAAGGCATTGGGGGCAACTACGCAGCCAACGCAGGCTGGTTTATATGTGGTAGGTTCGCTGGATACAGAGTTTGGCGGTAAAATTTTAAAGCAATTAGCGGGAAATATAAAAAACTTTGCGTCGGTAACTGTAATAGGTATGCCTACCTGGGAAAACATCGGCGTTGCAAAACCGGAATATAAAGGCATTGATATTGTTTATTCTACGCCATTTTTTAACCCCAAAACAGATGCTACCAGCCGGTCTATTACAACTTATTACAGCAAAAAGATGTACGCACAACCCAGCGATCTGGTTTTCAGGGGTTATGGGCTTACATACCGCTTCGGTCATTTATTAAACCGTTATGGAAAAGATATTAATAAGAAGCTGGCCGGATCAGAATACAGAACCTTTTTCGATATGGACATACAGCCTGATTACCTGAATGGTAAAATAAGCCACTACGAAAACAAAAAATTGTATTATTTAAAGTACTTCAATGGTACTTTAAAGGCCGTTAACTAGTTTATTTTAGCTTTAAGATCGTCCAGCAGCATTTTTTGGGAAGCAATTATTTTTTGCTGGGTTTCCTGTTTGGTTTTATTCGCCTGCAGTTGCTCTTCCAGTTCTTTTTGCGTTTTTTGAAGGTCAAAAAGCGCGTTTTCCTCATCCACCAGTATCGACTCCTGCTTTCTTATTTCCATAATATCATTGCTGCGTTTTACGTTTCCCGCCATCTTCTCTAAAAAGATTTACCGCGACCGGAAAGTTCCGAGGCGCCTTCTATATCTCCCGAACCATGCATTACTAAATACAGGGTGGTTTTGGGATCTGTTTTTTTGCCGTTTCCCTCCAGCTTAAAATAATAGTCCAGCTTACTTTTGCTCACTTCATCTATTACAACATTTGGATAAAACCGGAAGGATTCTTTTGTCAATGTTCCGGTTAATTGTTTATCAGCAAATTTTGCAAGCAAGGCATTTTCTACAATAGCCTCCGGGTAATCATATACCATGACCAAAGCCGGCTCTTCCGTTTTGCCATTTTTTACTTTTCCTTCAAAAGCCTGAGCCGAAATATTGGTTGCCCACATACCTAATCCTGCTAATATTGCCAGTTGCTTCAACATAAAATGTATTTGAGTTAGATGAATGATCTGTGACAAAGGTATATTAACTCGTTGTTTTATTTTAAGTACTTTAAATTTGCATCAATAATTTTTTATCGTTTGAGCGGCATTAAGAAACTGGCAGGACAAACTATTTGGTATGGAGTAAGTTCTATAGCAGCAAGGTTTATTAATTACCTGCTGACCCCTTACCTGATTTTAATGTTGGGTAAGGTTTTGTATGGGGAACAGTCTCTTATATATTCCTATATCCCTTTCATGAATGTGATTTTTACTTATGGAATGGAGACCGCCTTTTTCAGATTTACACAAATACAGGATAAAAAAACGGTTTTTAATACCTCCAGCATTTCATTGCTTTCCTCCTCCCTTTTGTTGTGTATGTTGCTGATTGGGTTTCACGTACCGCTCGCCCAAAATCTTAATGGTTGAGGCGCATCCAGAGTATGTTCTTTTAGCATCGGGCATTATCTTCTTTGATGCCCTGAGCGCTATTCCCTTCGCAAAACTCAGGCTGGATGGCAAACCCAGAAAATTTGCATTCGTTAAGATATCCGGGATTCTCGTAAATATGGGATCGCTTTATTTTTTCTGAGCATCTGTCCCCAAATAGCCAAAGCGAAACCGGATAGCCTCATTGCTTTTCTGTTTGATAAGGAATGGCTGGTAGGATATGTTTTTGTTGCGAATCTTATACAAAGCATTGTTACCCTGCTTTTGCTTTCTAAAGAGTTCTTTAGCTTTAGTTTTAAATTCGATAAAATTGTTTGGCGGCAATTGGTATTATATGGCCTCCCGATAATGATTGCAGGCTTTGCCGGCATGATCAATGAAACCTTTGATCGCATTATGTTAGGATGGTGGGCTCCTGTTACTTCAGAAGACGCTGCAAAGGCAGAAGTGGGAATATATTCGGCCTGTTACAAACTATCTTTATTAATAAGCTTATCTGTTCAGGCATTTCGCATGGGAGCAGAACCGTTTTTCTTCAAACAATCTACCAGCGAAAATGCACCGCGTACTTACGCCCGGGTAATGAAGTTTTTGTAATAACACTATGCCTGATGTTTCTATTCGTTATGCTGTACCTGGACGTATGGAAATATTTTATAACCGATCACCCATGTGGGTAGGCCTGAAAGTTGTTCCCGTATTGTTAATGGCAAACATGTTTTTGGGCATATACTATAACTTAAGTATTTGGTACAAACTCGGAAATAAAACTATTGCGGGAGCCTATATAACCTTGATAGGTGCGGGCGTTACAATATTAATAAATTATTTATTTATTCCGGTTTACAGTTATGTTGCCTGCGCCTGGGCCACCTTCGCCTGTTACGGTATTATGATGATTGTTTCTTATGTCTGGGGGCAGAAGAACTACCGTATACCCTATGCTAAAAATAAGCTCATTGCCTATATCATCATCGCTGTAATAGGCTATGTGATTCATTATTTCGTAAAGGAGCAGTTTCCGTTGTTCTGGGTTAATTACGGAGTAGCAACACTGATATTCCTGCTTTATTTCTTATTTATTCTGCGTGTTGAAAAGAGAGAATTTGCTCAATTACCTGTCATAGGAAAGTTTTTGAAATAGCCTTTTCGGTAATCGCTCAAATAGTACTAATTTTCGTATTCTATTTAAAGCCTGCTATAAAAAAGGCGGTGACAAATCATTCTCGTATGAAAACGATCTATATTTTAGTACCGGAGCATGCCGTATTGCAGGCCGTGGCCGACCCCAATATTGCTTTAACACCGTAAATGAGTTTCTGCAGGTAAGCGGCAACGGACCTCTTTTCGATATTAAGCTGGTAGGCGCCCATAAGCAGGTACAATTTAGTGGCAACCAGTTTTCGGTAACAGTTGATCAGTTGCTGGAAGAAACCGGAGTGGCCGACCTGGTTATAGCACCCGCACTTTTTGGAGACATGGAGAAAGCCGTAGCGGCCAATACTACAATGATCAAATGGTTGAACTGGCAATATCAGGAAGGTGCAGAAATAGCCTCTTTATGTGTCGGTGCTTTTTGCTGGCTTCTACAGGTTTGCTTAACGGTAAAAAATGCAGCACCCACTGGGGATATACGAACGCATTCAGAGAAATGTTTCCCGAAGTGATATTGCAGGATGGCTCTATTGTTACTGAGCAGAATCGTATTTATACCAGCGGAGGCGCTACTTCGTACTGGAATCTTTTGCTGCACCTGGTAGAAAAATATACCGACCGGCAAACCGCTATCCTGGTGTCCAAGTATTTTGCAATTGATATCGATCGCAGCAGTCAATCTGCATTTGCCATGTTTACCGCTCAGAAAAATCACAATGATGAAGAAGTTAAAAAAGCGCAGGACTATATTGAAAAAATATTGAGGAGCGGCTAACGATCGACGATATTGCAGCATTTGTAGCGCTGGGCCGCCGGAGCCTGGAGCGCCGTTTTAAGCAGGCTACCAGTAATTCTGTATTGGAGTACATACAAAGGGTGAAAGTAGAAGCGGCAAAAAGAGCTTTGAAAGCAGTCGTAAAAATATCAACGAGGTAATGTATGATGTAGGATACACCGATACCAAGGCTTTTAGAACCACTTTTAAAAAAATTACCGGCCTTACTCCTATCGAGTATAAAAACAAATACAATAAGCTGGCCGTTGCCTGATGAACGGGATCATTGAATTGGCATTCTTTTTTCTATAGATAATTTGATGCAGATAGAAGCCGCCGATATCATAGTAAACGTTTCTCCTCAAAAGCTGGTAGACGCCATTAACGATGCAAAGAAAAGCGCCAGCATAGTAAAACTTACTTATGTAAACGACACTGAAGAAGGGATCGTTAGAATAAAGCATGGTAAATCCTTTTCCTACAAAAAAGGCAGTAAAAAAGTAACTGACCCGGATACGCTTTCCCGCATCCGAAGCCTGGTTATCCCACCGGCCTGGCAAAATGTTTGGATCTGCAGTCTCCGTAACGGGCATCTCCAATGCACCGGCCTGGATGTAATGGGCAGGAAGCAATACCGTTATCATCCGCTTTGGAGCGCACTACGGAAAGAAACAAAGTTTTATCGCCTGCTTCAATTCGGTCAGGCCTTAAAAGTATCCGTAAAAAGCTCTCTTTACATTTATCTGATCGCAGCCTTTCCAGGCAAAAGTGTTGGCTGCGGTTGTAAGTGTAATGGATAAAACCGGCATTCGTGTAGGTAATAGTGTCTATGAGAAGCTATATGGATCTTTTGGTCTGTCTACTTTAAAAGATCAGCACATAAAAATAAACGGCAATAAGGTTCATTTCAGCTTTCGCGGCAAAAAGGGAGTGTATCAGAATGTTTCTCTGAAAAGTGCACGTCTCGCAAAGATCATAAAGCAGTGTAAAGAAATTCCTGGTAAAGAGCTGTTTCAATATATAGATGAGTCTGGTGGCCGGCACAGTGTTAGTAGTGGAGAGGTCAACGACTACATAAAAGATATTTCGGGAGGTGAATTTACCAGCAAGGATTTCAGAACCTGGACAGGCACTGTGGATTGCATAGGGCAGTTTGCAAAAATAGGTGGATTTGAAACCCAGGCGGAGATGAAAAGAAATACGATAGCCGCAATTGATGGTGTGGCTGCCAACCTGGGAAATACAAGATCCGTTTGCAAAAGCCATTATATACACCCACTGGTATTGACTATGTATGAAGATGCAAGGCTTATGAAATATATTCAAACGGGCGGTTCCACAGAAGAAAATAACAATACTGAACTACTGGAGGCCACTCTTATGAAAATCCTGAAAAAGAAAAGATGCCGGCAAAATAAGCTCAGGAAAGCAGGTTCTGGCGTAATAAAAACTCTAATTGTTCGTTAGTAGTTATAAGTTTCTCTGTGAGCTGCTCTTTATTCTTACTATTAGTATAGATTTTTAATGCATTTTCTATAGTTTCGCGGAGTTCGTCCTCAGACCAGGGTTTTTGAACATACTTATAAACAGACCCCTTGTTAATGGCATCTATAACCGCATTAATATCTGTATAGCCCGTCAACAAAATTCTTGGTATTGCAGGATGATCTTTAATGATAGATTCAAGGAATTCGATCCCGGTTGTTTCCGGCATTCTTTGGTCTGTAATAATCAGGTGTATCGTGTTCTCGTCCAATATAGCTTTACCTTCTTTCGCAGAAGAAGCTGTAAATACATTGTATGATCTTCTGAATACAGCACGAAAAGAGTTCAGGTTATGTATTTCATCATCAACATACAAGATATTCTTATAAATATTGTTTTCGGGCATATAAAAACTATATATTGTTAAAATTCTGTTCTATATTTATATCCTGCTAAATCATCAAAACAAAACCATGCTTTTAGGCTATCAGGCTTCTGAACCATATAATAGTTATTACAAACCAGTATATTACAGATTGGCAGAGAGCGGTGGGCAAGAGAGGCTAAGAGAGCTTTTGTCAAAAACCCCCTCTATACAAATATACGATACTATTGAAAGTCAATTATCAGAATTAGCAAAAATAAATAATCCTCAAAAACAGCTCACTCCCGATGAATATAAGGTTGAGGTGAGCCGCTATCTTGATGGAAAAGATTCCAACGACTATGGTGTGTGGGTATACTATCCCTGGTCGCAGAAACTGGTGCACCTGCTCGATGAGGAAGAGTTTGTAAAAGTACGAACCAGCAGAAACCTGTATAAGATCAAACCGGAAGAACTGGAAGTGCTCAAAACTAAGAAGTTGGGTATTATAGGTTTGTCGGTAGGCCAGTCCATTGCTATGACGATTGCTACCGAGCGTATATGCGGAGCGCTGTACCTGGCAGACTTTGACACGGTTGAATTGTGCAACATGAACCGGTTAAGTAACTGCAATGTATACAACCTGGGTGCCTCCAAAGCAATAATTACAGCCCAGAAAATAGCAGAGTTAGATCCTTTTCTCGAAGTAACCTGCTTTACAGAGGGTATTACTGCTGATAATATCGATACCTTTTTAGGTGAAAAAGATACGAAGCTCGACATATTGATTGAAGAATGCGATAGTATTGATGTAAAAATTTTAAGCAGGGTAAAGGCCCGTGAAAAAGAATTCCGGTGGTGATGGATACCAATGACCGCGGAATGCTGGATGTTGAGCGTTTTGACCTGGAGCCGGATCGACCGCTTTTTCATGGTAATTTAAATGAAGAAGGTATTGATCTGACAAAATTAAAAGATCTTACAAGCCAGGAAAAATTACCAATGCTGGATGCCATGGTAAACCTGTCAGCCCTCTCAGACAGGATGAAATATTCGCTAAGTGAAATGGGAAAAAGTATTAATACCTGGCCACAGCTAGCCTCTTCTGTGGTATTGGGTGGTGCAATGGTTACTGACACGTGCAGAAGAATTCTGCTGTCAGAAACAACTAGTTCCGGAAGATATTATATCGATTTTAAGGAATTAATTAAATAAAATGCTTAGTGGAAGTAGCTATCAGAGCCTTTAAAGCCACAACAGATCCTGAAACCTGCCTCAAGTTTATTGACGGCCACAGGCGTCTTTTGGAAGCTCATTTCGGAGTTGCAAAAGTAACTTCGGCCAATACGAGCTGGATGCATCATGAAAATACTTTCGTGGTGGTGGCAAAAGCCTGGATCGTGAGAAAATATATGGAGGGGCAAGAGTTCAGGTGGCAGATGGCATATTTCCTTTGCCTATTGAAACGGCCATCGGTCAATATGACCCGGCCATTCATCAACAGGCGTCACCCGGAACTTCTGAAATATGTGGTCTCTGGAACTCGATGGAGGTGGCAGGCCTGGGTATTGGAAGTATTTTTATGGCACGTGTAGGAGTAGTGGTAGCCATGCAGCTGAATGTAGAGAAGATATTTTTTTGTGCGCCCCGGTTACTGTAAGAATAGGAAAACGCATAGGAGGCCTTGTTGAAACTTCATTAGGTGATAAGGGCGATTTCTTTTACCCTAAGGACGACTTTGTAGCTACTGCGATGGTTATTAACGATAGTAAGACACTTGTTAGTGCTGATGAAAAAGAACGTAAAAAGATTTTTGAATTATTTGCCAATCCCATACAACGAGGTATAACAGAAACAGGACCAAAGGGTGAACTTCTGGTGGATTATTTATTAAAAGTATAAGTACCCCTCTAATGCGTATTTATTTTTTCTCATTTGTATTTTATTGGCAAGCGTAAACTTGTTAGCACAGACACCAGTAAATGTTACCAAAGAGAATGTTATTTACAGTGTTGCTAAAGATCATATTCAGTATCTGGAGGATAAGGCCGGCACATTGTCGGTAAATGAGGCCGCTGCAACACCCTTCTTAAAAAGCCCTTCAGATGTACCGGGCTTCTTTATTTCCGCTTCGTCTTTTTGGGTAAAATTTATTGTTGAGAATAATACCGAAGATCCGAAGCTGTTGATTAACCTGGAGCACGCTACCATTGATGATGCCGTTTTATATTATCAGAACGAAATATCTGGTGGGTTTGACTCCATAGCTTTGTCAGAGTCGCGCCCGTTCGCCAATCGTAAGTATAACTATCAAACGTATATGTTTGATGCGCAGATAAAAAAGGGGGCGCAGAAAACGTTTTACCTAAAAGTCAGTGCATCCGAACAGTTGCTGATACCCATTACCGTAGGGCATGTGGAAAGAACTTTCGAAAAAATTGCCACCAACGACCTCATCTTCGGGCTATATATTGGTTTGATTCTGGTAATGGTTTTATACAACCTGTTCCTGTTTTTCTCTACCAGGGAGAGTAGCTATTTCTATTATGTACTGTACATGGTATTTGTAGGTATTACGCAAGCCCAGTTGCAAGGGTACACATTTCGCTTTCTGTGGCCGAATACGCCTGCAATCAATAATTACGCAGCCTTCCTGGTTCCGTTTTTTAACGGGTTAGCGGCGTTGGAGTTTATCCGAAATTTTCTAAACCTTAAAAGCGTATCCAAACGGTTTAACAGGGGTATTTTCCTTTTTGAGGGATTTTATTGTATTTCGTTGGTTTTGGGTATAATGGGAATGTTCAGAGGCGCCCAGGTTGCCGTACAATTGACGGCATTCTGTACTGCTTTTTATGTATTGGGCATTTGTTCCTTTCTGGCGGTTAAACAAATTCATGGTGCCAAAACCCTATTGATTGCCTGGTCGATCTTCTTATGCAGCGTGATCGTATTTGTATTGAGAAATGTGGGCATTCTGCCTTATAATTATCTCACTTTTTATGCCCTTCAAATAGGATCTGCGGTAGAAGCGGTACTGCTTTCATTAGCGCTGGCCGATAGGATCAATACCTACCGCCGAAACCAGGAGCTGGCCCGCAAGGAGGCTTTAAGGGTTTCCCTGGAAAATGAGCGACTGGTAAAAGATCAGAATATTATCCTGGAGCAACAGGTGCACGAACGTACGCAGGAGCTGGAGAGTGCGAACGATAACCTGAACCACACACTTTCCCAGTTAAAAAATGCGCAAAGTCAGTTGGTGGAATCTGAAAAAATGGTGTCATTAGGTCAGCTAACGGCTGGCATTGCCCACGAGATCAACAACCCGATTAACTTTGTTACTTCCAATATAAAACCACTGGAGCTGGATGTTTCTGACCTGCTGAGCGTTATCAAAAAATATGAGGAAGTAGACACGTCGGCAAATGTAGAAGACCAGTTTAAAGAAATCGACTCTTACAAAAAGCAAATTGACCTCGATTATATTAATGAGGAAATAAAAACCTTATTGACGGGAATAAAGGATGGAGCCCACCGTACAGCAGAAATTGTGAGCAACCTCAAAAATTTTGCCCGGATAGATGAAGCCAATATAAAATACGCCAATTTAAACGATGGGCTGCAGTCAACCTTAATGCTCGTTAAAAATACATTCCCTACCGATTTTGTTCTGAATAAAGAATTTGGAAATATTCCGGAAATTGAATGTACACCGGGTAAGATCAACCAGGTGTTTATGAACATTATCACTAACGGCTTGCAATCTATTGCCGAACGTCAGTCCTCCAGTCCGGGTACGGGTATTTTAACTATTCAAACAACTTCTGAAGACGGACACGTTAAAGTATCAATTAAGGACAATGGCACCGGAATAAAAGATAGTGTACGGGAGAAAATTTTTGAACCTTTCTATACTACGAAGCCTGTTGGGCAGGGAACAGGCCTGGGGATGTCGATTGTAAAAGGTATTATTGATAGCCACAACGGTACTATAGAAGTGGTGTCAAATTTTGGAGATGGTGCAGAATTTATCATAACTTTACCTATAAAATATTTAGCCTGAGAGCTTTCAATATCTTCTTATGACCGTTATTAAAGTTTTATATGTAGATGATGAAGAGAATAACTTAAGCTCCTTTAAAGCAAATTTTCGGCGGTTGTATGAAATCTATACAGCTACTTCGGGGGCCGGGGCGCTTGATATTTTATCGCAGACAGAAGTTCATGTGGTAATATCTGACCAGCGGATGCCGGAGATGACTGGTGTGGAACTGTTCAAAAAGGTTAAAAAACTATACCCCGAACCCATAAGGATATTGCTTACCGGGTATACAGATATAGATGCTCTGGCAGGCGCTATAAACGAAGGAGACATTTATCGTTACATAACAAAGCCCTGGAACGAAATTGAGCTGAATAACGGTATTCAGAATGCCTACGATGTTTTTAAAACAAGAAGAGAACTGAAAGATAAAGTAGAAGAGCTGGAGAAAACCAACGATGAGCTCAACCGCTTTATTTATAGTATTTCACATGAATTGAGAGCACCCTTAGCTTCTGCATTGGGGGTTATTAACCTTGCAAAGCTTGATAATGTTTATCATGAGTCAGAAAAAGGTCATGAATACTGGGGATTGATAGAAGATTGTTGCGCCCGCCTTGATTACAATATCACAAGCACCTTACAATATTACAAGAACAGCCGTTATAGTACAATAAAAGAAGAGGTGGATTTTCAGAAGTTGGTTAATGAGCTGATAGTAGTGCACAAATTGGCCAACAATGTGGAGGACAAGATAAAGTTTGACGTAAATATCGATCAATCCGAAAAGTTTTTTGGAGATGTTTTCCGGATTGAGATCATCATTGGTAATCTTATCTCGAATGCGATAAAGTACCAGAACCCGGATGAGCAAAACAAGTTAATTCAAATAGATGTGAAGGTGAACCGGTTAGATGCCATTATTACCATTATCGACAATGGCCTGGGCATACTAAACGATCATCTGAATAAAATATTCAACCAATTCTTTAGGATACATAACCAGAAAGGAACCGGCCTTGGGCTGTTTATTGTGAGAGAGGCTTTAGCCAAGCTGGATGGAAAAATTTCTGTAGAATCGGTGGTGAATTCGGGAACAAAGTTTACTTTGCGTATACCCAACGAGTTGTAGATTTAACCCTCTAATACCGCGAGATCTTATAATGGCGTCAGCATTACAAACACCCAACTTGCTCATTATCATCGACGATAGTTCGTTCGATTTACGGATCAATTCGGGTATAGCCAGCCATACCAAACTTTTCAAACAGATCGTATGCTTCTCCTCGGCTGTAGCTGCCCTGGATTTTCTTGCAGAGAATATCAATAATCCCGAAATCTTTCCGCATGTTATCTTTCTCGACATCCAGATGCCTGAAATGGATGGATTTGAGTTTTTAGAACGGTACGATACCTTTCCCAATGAATTTAAAGCAAAGAGTCATGTCATTATGATTTCCTCTACTGATGATCTGCGGGATATTGTCAGAGCCGAGTCAGACAGAAATGTAGTAAAGCTCCTGAAAAAACCACTCCAGATAGAAGCCCTTAAAACTCTTGTTGCCAAAATTTATAAACTCTGATAATAAATCTGCTTCGTTGAGGGAAATGTATAAAAATAAATATTTGCAACATTGTTGCTTTTTTTTATCTTTGCAACTGAATGAGAAATAGAATTAATTGGGACGCGTTAGGCATTACTACTTCTATACTATGTGCTATTCATTGTGCAGTACTTCCCCTGTTTCTGGCGGCACTTCCGATGTTTGGAGTAGATATTATTGAAAACCTGGCCTTTGAAATAGGCATGATTGTTTTAGCGTTTGTAATAGGATGCTATGCATTATGGCATGGTTACAAGTGGCATCATCATAGTAAAACGCCATTAGTGCTTTTTCAATTGGCATTGCTTTCCTGGTGCTCAAACAGGTTTTTCTTGATTATCATACCCTCCTGCTGATTCCGGCTGTTATATTTATTGTGGCAGCACACCTGATCAATTACCGGTACTGCAGGATGCATAACCATGCGCACGATACCGATTGTAATCATGATCACTATTAACTTAAACGGTGTATCTTTCATAAAATACAAGTATGAAACGTTTCGTGTTGATCCTTCTGTTTGGGGTATTACACTCCGTGCTGTTGGCACAATCCAAGGATGAGCCGGCAATCAGGCAGGTACTTCGCCAACAGACAGAAGCCTGGAATAAAGGAGATATTAATGCTTTTATGCAAACCTACTGGAAGAGCGACTCTCTTGTTTTTGTGGGGAAAAGCGGCGTTACCTATGGCTGGCAAAATACATTGGATAACTATAAAAAGGGGTATCCTGATAAAACGGCTATGGGGCAACTACAATTCACAATTATCCGGATCGAGCAACTCTCTGCCCAGGCATATAATGTAATTGGTAAATGGCATCTTACACGCACCATTGGCGATTTGCAAGGTCACTACACGCTTATAATCAAAAAAATAAGTGGTAAATGGCTAATCGTTCAGGATCATTCGAGTTAAAAAATGACTATTTCACCTCTTCAAATTCGATGTATTCACCCACTTTTTCTTTAGGAGCCTCAGTGCTTTGAGGAGTGGCTGGTGTATTTTGAGCCTCACGTTGTTCGGCCATATTTTTGAACTGTTTTTTAGCTGCCGCGTAGTTTTATAAACAGGCCAGATGACCTTTATAAACAGGTTGTAAAATATCCATAAAAAGAATCCTAAAATAATAAAACCTAATGCTCCCATTATAACTACTTTGTTTTCTATGGTAAACGGTCTTATCGCTAAAATGTTTTATCGCAAGCCGTTCAATAATTAATTTAAAGTTAACGCAACATTTTTAATAAAAAAATCTTAACTTTGCGCAAGATTTTGAGAAAAGGGAACGGTGGCGTTCCCTTATTTATTTTACCGGCATACACAACATGGAAGCTGTAATTCAAAGAGTTGAGAAGCAAATTCAGGAAATTTTGGCTGCAAATCCTGAACATTTTTTGGTTGAGATAAAAGTAAAACCCACTAACAATATCAAAGTTTTTATAGACGGCGATAACGGAGTGGGTATTGGTGATCTGGCTAAATATAACCGTGCCTTGTATAAAGAACTCGAAGAAGCTGCACTTTTCCCTGAGGGTGATTTTTCTCTTGAAGTATCGTCTGCAGGTTTGAGCGAGCCATTAAAAATGCATCGCCAGTATGTAAAAAACCTGAACCGGTTTGTGGAAGTAACACTGCTCGAAGGTCAGAAAACAGAAGGACAACTTACCGGGGTAGATGATGCAGGGATTGTAGTAGAGGAAACGATTGGAAAAGGTAAAAAAGCTGAAATTGTAAAACATATCATTGCTTTTACTGATATAAAATCAACTCAAATTCAAATTAAATTTTAAATATGTTTTACCTCCACAGGTAAAACGCAATACTTAAATTATGAATTGCTATGGCAAGTATTAATCTTATAGAAGCGTTTCAGGACTTTAAAGACGCAGAGAATATTGACAGGCCCACGATGATGAAAGTAGTGGAAGACGTTTTTAAAACACTGCTTCGTAAAAAGTATGGCAGCGATGACAATTTTGATGTAATCGTGAATGCAGAAAAGGGTGACCTTGAAATTGTGCGCCACCGTACTATTGTAGAAGATGGAGAAGTAGAAGATCCGTTGGCGCAGGTAGCGTATTCTGAAGCGGTGAAACTGGAGCCGGATTATGAAGTAGGTGAAGATTTGTACGAAGAGATTGATTTGATTGACTTTGGTCGCCGGGCCATACTGGCTGCCAAACAAACGCTGGCAGGTCGTATCAGTGATTTGAAAAAGAATGTGCTGGCGAAAAAGTATGAGGATAGAATTGGTGAGATCATCAGCGCAGAGGTTTACCAGGTATGGAAAAAGAGATTTTATTACTAGATGAAGAGGGAAATGAGTTGATCCTTCCCAAAAGCGAACAAATTCCGCAGGACTATTTCAAAAAAGGTGAAAATATCAGGGCGGTTGTAACCCGTGTTGATCTTAAAAATAATAACCCGGTTATTATTTTGTCGAGAACTTCTCCTGATTTTCTTGCCAAATTGTTGGAAATTGAGGTACCGGAGATATTTGATGGTTTGATCATCATCAAAAAAATAGTACGGGAACCGGGAGAAAGAGCTAAAGTAGCGGTAGAATCTTATGATGACAGGATTGACCCGGTGGGTGCCTGTGTGGGTATGAAAGGTAGCCGTATCCATGGTATTGTAAGAGAATTAAAAAATGAAAATATTGATGTTATTAACTGGACCAGCAATACACAGTTATTAATTCAAAGATCGCTTACACCGGCAAAAATAACCAGCATGAGCTTAGACTCAGAAGGTAAGCATGCCAGCATTTACCTGAAGCCCGACCAGGTGTCGTTGGCTATTGGTAAACGCGGAGCGAATATTAAACTGGCTTCTGAGCTTACAGGTTATGAGCTGGATGTATACAGGGATACTGAAGATGACGAAGAAGAATTTGATGTAGACCTGGAAGAATTTAGCGATGAGATTGACGGATGGGTTATTGATGCACTGAAGAAAATTGGTTGTGATACGGCCCGCAGTGTAATGAGAATGTCGCCGTTCGAGCTGGAAAAAGAGCCGATCTCGAGAAAGAAACCGTAGAGGATATCAGAAGAATATTGCAGGAAGAGTTAGAAAGAGAATAACCCTAAGGGGCAACAATATTTTGTGAGAATGGTAAATTAAAAATTGTCCCGGGAGGGCAATTGGAGAGAAAATTTTATATGTCAGAAATCAAACTTCCAAGATTATTACAAGCAGCAAAAGAATTTAACATTGGGCAGGATACGCTCGTTGATTTTCTTGTTGGCAAAGGCTTTCCGAAAGACGACCTGAAGCCGTCTTCGAAGCTAAGCGAAGCTATGTATGCATCGCTCCAGCAAGGTTTTCAGAACGATAAAGCTGCCAAGCTAAAAAGCAGCCAGGTTGACCTTCCAAAAGGAGTGGGCAACGATGCTAAAAAGCGCAAGGAAGAAGAAGAACTGGTACAAAAGAAAGAACCGGCTAAAACGGATCCTGTTGTTGAAGCAGCCCCGTTGTGGAAGCTGTGCCTGAAGTTGAAGTTCCCCAGAACCGGAACCTCAGCCAGAACCAGCTCCTTTGCCTCAGCCAGAACCAGAGCCTGAGCCCGAACCAATAATAGAAACACCTCCGGTTGTGGAGTCTGTTCCTGAAGTGGAATTGCCGCAGGTGGAGCCGGAAAAAGAAATTAATATTACCAAAATAGGAGCACCTGAAATTGAAGGGCCGAAAATTTTGGATAAGATCGATCTTTCTGCCCTTGAAAAATCAACCAGGCCTAAAAGCCTTCAGCACCACCACCAGTGGCGGAGCAAAAGCCGGTTGTAGAGAAGGAAGTGCCCGTACAAGAACCTGTACAGGAGAAAAAGCAGGAAGAGCCTGCACCTGTTGTACCGGTAGTACCAGCGCCAACACCGCGCGCGGTTGCTGAACCCGAACCGGAAATTACTAAAATAAAGGCCGAAAGAATTGAAGGCCCTAAAATTTTAGGTAAAATTGAGTTGCCGGTAGACAACGACACTAGGCCTAAACGCGATGAGAAAAGGAAGCGTAAACGTATTCCTATCGAGAAAAAGAAGTGAAGCCTGACCCGGCAGCTAAAAAGCCCTTCCAGCAAGGTGGCGGCGGTGGTGGTAACAGAGATCATCAGCGTAGTAATAATAACACCGGCGGTGGCGGTGGTGGCTTCAGAGGTGGAGACAGAAGACCACATCATCAGCATCCGAGAGAAGACAAACAAATTGACGAAAAAGCGATCCAGGATAAAATACGTGAAACACAGGCTAAGCTAAGCGGCGGAGGTAACAAGCAGAAGTCCATGAGGGCTAAAGCAAGAAGGGATAAAAGAAATGAGGCTGAAGATGCGATGAACGTACAGGCAGGCGATAATAAATTACAGGTAACTGAATTTATTAGTGTGAGTGAGCTGGCCAGCCTGATGGACGTAAGTTTTGCTGATGTAATCAGTAAATGTATGGGCTTAGGCATCATGGTGTCTATTAACCAGAGACTGGATGCTGAAGTAATTGAGCTCGTTTCGAGTGAGTTTGGATACGATGTGGAATTCATCGACATGGAGAAGCAAATGGAGATGGAGGATGATGAGGATGAAGAAGATGATGCAGACAGCCTGCAGCACCGCAGTCCTATTGTAACCATCATGGGTCACGTGGATCACGGTAAAACATCATTGCTTGACTATATCCGTAATGCGAATGTGGTTGCAGGTGAGGCCGGTGGTATCACCCAGCACATTGGTGCTTACCGTGTTCAGGTAGGTGAGGGTCGCGAAATAACGTTCCTGGATACTCCGGGTCACGAAGCCTTTACTGCCATGCGTGCGCGTGGTGCCAAGGTTACCGATATTGCAGTAATTGTGGTAGCTGCCGATGATGCGGTGATGCCTCAGACAAAAGAGGCCATCAGCCACGCACAGGCAGCGGGTGTACCAATGATATTTGCGGTAAACAAAATCGATAAAGATGGCGCTAATCCGACTAAGATCTATGAGCAGCTATCTCAAATGAATATTTTGGTTGAAGAGTGGGGTGGTAAATTCCAAAGCCAGGAGCTTTCTGCCAAACAAGGTCTGAACATCGATAAATTACTGGAGAAAATATTGCTGGAAGCAGAGTTGCTGGAATTAAAAGCCAATCCTGAAAGGGAAGCAACCGGAACCATTATCGAGGCTTCATTGGATAAGGGCAGAGGATTCGTTGCTACCCTGCTGGTAGAGAATGGTACTTTAAAACAGGGGGATCTGGTGGTGAGTGGCCAGTATTTTGGTCGCGTAAAAGCCATGTTCAATGAGCGTAATAAAAAGCAGGATGCTGCAGGACCATCTGCACCGGCAGTAATATTAGGTTTAAATGGAGCACCGCAGGCAGGTGAGAAATTTAAAGTATACGAAGACGAATCTGAAGCTAAAGACATCGCGAACCGGAGAGCGCAGATTCTGCGTGAGCAAGGTATGCGTACCAAGAAGCATATCACACTCGATGAGATCGGACGTCGTTTGGCATTGGGTAACTTTAAAGAACTGAACATTATCATTAAAGGTGATGTGGACGGTTCGGTAGAAGCCCTGAGCGATTCTTTACAGAAACTTTCTACAGAAGAGATACTGGTTAATGTAATACACAAAGGTGTAGGTCAGATCAACGAAAGTGATATCGTGTTAGCGGAAGCTTCAGATGCGATCGTAATAGCATTTAACGTAAGACCTTCTTCTCAGGCTTCAAGACTGGCAGATAATGCAGGTATTGAAATTAAGATGTACTCTGTAATTTACCAGGCTATTGACGAAGTGAAGAGTGCGATGGAAGGTATGATGGAGCCTACGGTTAAAGAGAAGATTACAGCCAATGTTGAAGTGAGAGAGGTGTTCAAATTCGATAAAGCTACGGTAGCTGGTTGTGTGGTGTTAGATGGTAAGATTAAGCGTGATAACAAAGTGAGGTTGATACGTGACGGTATTGTAATTTACCCGATCGGTGAAAATGCGGTTGCAGAACTGGGATCATTAAAACGCTTCAAAGATGACGCTAAAGAAGTACTGACAGGTATGGAGTGCGGTCTTACTATTAAGAACTACACAGACCTTAAGATAGGTGATATCGTAGAATCTTACGAGCTGGAAGAAATAAAGAGAACATTGTAATAACAAGTGGGGAGTGGTGAGTAGTAAGTAGGAAAATAGAATATAGCATCACCTACTAGCTACTAGCTATTCCCCATTTCCTTTTTCTTAATCAAACTTTTGTTAAATGCACTATTCAGCTTCATCTTTTGTATGTATGCTGATTAATTTTGAACTATGATCAAATATTTTCTTGCGGGTTTATGTTCTATAGCCTTGAGTTTAACTGCTTTTTCGCAGGGGAAATCACAAAAACTGGTGGTTGATAAAATACTGGGAGCTGTTGGGGACAGGATCATTTTACAGTCGGATATACAAAATACCATAGCTGACGCAGCCCGTAATGGAGATCAGCTTCCTGAAGGAGCAGCATGCTCCATTCTGGAACAATCGCTGATTTCAAAAATTCTGGCTTTGCAGGCGGAGCGTGACTCCTTACCCGTAAGTGATGATGAGGTAGAAGCTAATCTGGACATGCGTGTGCGTGGATGGGTTATGCAATTTGGTAGTGAGCAGGCGGTAGAGGATGTAGCGGGTAAAACTATTTTCCAGCTGAAGGATGACTCCAGGCATATGATCAAAGAGCAAATGCTATCGCAAAGGATGAGGCAGAAAATAGTAGAAAATGTGCACATCACACCAACAGAGGTAAAAGCCTTTTTGACCGGGTGCCTTCAGATAGTGTTCCTTTTCTGGAATCGGAGCTGGAAATAGGTCAGATCAATGTATATCCTAAAGCTGCGAAAGAAGTAGAGGAATACATTTACAACGAGATGATGAACTACCGCAAGCAGATTGAAGCAGGTACTTTAACTTTTGAAGCCGCTGCAAAAAATATTCTGAAGATCCGGGAAGTCGTGAAAGAGGCGGTGCCTACGAGGTGAACAGGAATGATAAAGACCAGTTGGATCCAGTATTTCTGTCCACCGCTTTCCGGTTAAAAGCAGGGGAGTTATCTATGCCGGTAAAGTCCAATAAATTTGGTTACTTCTTAATACAATCGGAAAGCAGGCGCGGTGATAATGCTAAAGTGAGGATGATATTAAGAATACCACCGGTAACGAAAACAGAACTGGATGTTGCGAAGATTAAATTGGATTCGGTGAGAACTGAGATCGTTTCCGGAAAAATATCTTTTAAAGATGCGGCGTACAAGTATAGCGAAGACGATGCTGTAAAAAGCTATGGTCCATTTGTATTGGGCCAGGACGGTTCTACTTATGTTCATATCGATCAGCTACCTGATAAAGACATGGTGCAGGCTTTGGCCACATTGAAACCAGGAGATTATTCTCAGCCTCTTACTTTTACTAATGAGCAAGGGAAACAGGGTGTAAGAATTTTGTACCTAAAGTCGAAAACAGAGCCTCATAAAATGAACCTGAACGATGACTATAATAAAATTGCGAGCATGGCTTTGGAGACAAAAAAACAAAAAACCCTAGATGATTGGTTAACTAAGAAAGTGCCTACTTTTTATGTTTTGGTGGATCAGGAAGCAGCGGCCCAATGCCCTAACTTACAGAAGTATGAAGCAACCAGCAGCAGGGGCTTCTAAAAAATATTTAAATGATGTATAGCAGGTTGATGGGATTATCTCATCAACCTGTTTCTTTTAATCAATCATAGAGCACCTATTTTATGACTGAAAAGGATCTGCATATTGTATTTAGCGTGCAGGCCAAGGCTACAATTCAGCAAAGCGAAATTTATGATGCCGCTAAAATTGATCTGGTTGTTTTGCAGGATTATTTGTCCATCGGCCCCATTGCTGATTTAGATACTTTAAATGGAAAGCAGCGCAGAATTAATTGGCTGGTGGAGATTTCGCAAGGATTTTCGGGAGACATAATTACCCATATTGTACAGTCTGACATTAAACAGCTCGATGCACTGAAAAGTCATATTGATCGTTACCCTAGAATTTATTTATGGACCGGTTCGGATGTGAGGGAAATGCTTTCTGCATCGAGACTGCTGTATTTTTTACAGATACCGGATTACTCCCGGTTTTTTATTATCGATTTTTTGAATACTTCCGTAACCCACAGTATTGGAGCATTTATATATCCAAAGTCGTTGAACGAAACGAACCTGGATCAGGTTGCAAAATTATACCCTGATTTTAGGTTGATAGAACAACAGGAGGTTTCTCAAATGCAGTCGTTTTGGGAAAAGTTAAGTAATGATGATTCTCATTTGCGCATACCCGTTGAAGATGCTTATATATCTGGAAGCGAAATTGATTTTTATGACTCCTCTCTATTGAAGCATTGTACAAAACGCTATCAAACTGCTATTAGGATTGTTGGGAAAACATTGGGGAACATGAATGAGAAAAGTATTGGCGAAGGTATTAGTGATGGCTTTCTCAATTGGCGTTTGCTACAATTAATCGAAGAAGGCAAACTAAAATATCGCGGACAAACTTCTTCCATGAGAGATTACGAAGTAAAACTGGCATAAATTTACAAATCCTGTCAGCTAACTATCATCAAGAAATATTTTATCTTATGCGCTCGCAGCTTCGCCAATAACTATACTGTTTTACTTGGAAATTTCAGGAAATAAAAAACTGAACTCCCATTGAAGATTACTTTTTATCCTTTTTCTTAGAAAAGCTAATTAACAAAGCTGGTAATAAAATAAGGTTGGTAACAGTTGCGGTTATCAGCGTAATCGATGTAAGCCATCCCAGGGCTTCCGTGCCTCCAAAACCGCTGAAACAAAAAATCACAAAACCTGCAATTAAAACCATCGATGTATAGATAATGCTGATACCCGTACTGTGGATGGTTTGTATCACCGTGCTCTGCACATCATTGTCGTGGTGGGTCAATTCCTGTTTATAATTAACCAAAAACCGGATGGTGATATCTATGGCTATACCCAGGGCCACACTAAAAATAAGTACGGTACTGGGCTTAAGCGGTACGCCGGCCCAACCCATGATGCCCGCTGTAATAACCAGTGGTATTATATTAGGAATTAAGGAACAAAGTAAAATTCGCATCGACTTAAACAGGTACAACATACAAAGAGCTATCAGCAGAAAGGCCCAAAAAATACTCTCCTTTAACCCATTGATGATAAAGCGTCCCCCTTCGAGAAAGGCGATGCTGCTGCCTGTAAGGGATACATTGTATTGATCTTTAGGAAACAATTCATTGGCCCGCTTTTCTATGCCCGATAAAAGACCGGGTAATGCATGGGTGCCTACATCAGCCATATTCACACTTAAGCGGGCCTCCTGCTTGGCGCTGTCCATAAACCGCGATACTAATTTAGTAAACGAGTCGTCGCTTCCACTACTGCTACCGTCAGGGCTGCTGGTTTTCATATTCAGGTATTGGGCCAGGCCTGGCAGATCAAATTCTGAAGGCATTGAATAATTACTACTATCGCCCTCATAAAATGCCTGCTTGGCAAACTTCAAACCCTCCACAAGACTTAATGGGCGTGCTATCTCTGGCCTTGAAGAAAGATATTGGGTAAACGAATCAATCTTCACCAGGTTTTTAAAGTTCCGGGTTACGCCGAATTTCTTTTTAGTATCTATTACTATTTCCAGTGGCATTACACCTTTGAAATTCTTTTCAAAAAACTTAAGATCAGTATAGATCTTATCGGTCTTAGGTACATCATCTACCATGTAAGCATTGCTTTGCAGCCTGAAAGTACCGGCAGCCGCTATTACCACCAATATTACCGTAACGATGTAAATTAATTTTCTATGTGCTAAAGACCATTTCTCTAAACGGTCCAGCCAGCGGTTCAGTCTTTGGTTATTAAGATATTTAGTGTGTTTTTCCTTTGGCGGTGGTAAAAAGTATAGCACAATCGGGATCAGCACCAATGATATAAAAAACAACAGCATAATGTTAATACCCGCTACCGCTCCGAATTCTTTTAAAATAGCGCTCTTGGTCAATGCAAAAACAGCAAACCCAATAGCCGCAGCCAGGTTACAAAACAGGGTTACAATACCCATGCGGCTTACCATATCTACTATGGCGTTTCTTTTCTTTTGCTGAACCGGCACCTCATTTCCAACACGGGCCTGCTTTCTCCAGCTGGTATGGTATTTATTCAAAAAGTAAATACAGTTGGGAATACCGATTACCACAATTAATGGCGGTATTAAAGCGGTTAACAAGGTTATTTTGTAACCCAGGATATGTATGGTTCCCAGGCTGAAAAGAACACCAATGATCACCACGCCCAAAGAGAGCAGCATGGAGCTTACCGACCGGAAGAAGAGTAATAATATAATTGCTGAAAGCAGGATGGATGCAGTAAGAAAGTAACGCATTTCATTAGCGATACGTGTAGCCAATATGGTTCTTATATAAGGCAGTCCGCTTAGTTTTACTTCCACATTGGTTGCTTTCTCAAAATCGGCTATTTGCGCTGTCACTTGGTTAATGGTAAGGTCCCTCTTTTTCGAATTGATAATTTCAGGATCCATCGTTAATCCCATCAAATAAGCTTTAGACTCGGGGTTATACAACAAGCCTTTATAAAAAGGTAAGTTGAGAAAGCTGGCTGCGCCCTCATCAATTTGCGCCTGGTTGAGCGGTGCAGCAGGAAATATTTTTGCGCCTTTAGTTTTTCGCTGGCGGAGTCTTTTACCAGGTTTACAGCGCCGGGGACTGCAATAATGTCAAGAACTCCCGGTATTTTTTGAGGTTATGCTGTAGGGAAACATAGGAATTAAAAACTTTTTCGGTAAAAAACTGGTCGGTTTGTACACCTACTACCATCAGGTTACCATCCTGCCCGTACTTCTTTTTAAATTCCTGGTAAGCTATATTAACCGGGTGGTCGGTAGGAATGGCCCTGGTGAATTCATAACCCAGTTCTGCTTTACTTCCCCAGTAAGCAAAAAGTGCGGTAACGGCAGTTAGTAGTATTAAAAGAACAAATCTGTATTTAATGATGGCTTTACCCAGCTTCTCCCACATAAAACGGTATTTATTGTGTTTTTTTAGACGATGTTTAGTTCTTAAACTGTTGTTGAATACAGCTTCTCTTACGATATCCGGCAAAGAAAAAGAAAAAACAATGCCAACACCTGGTTTTTTTGAGAGAGTTATAGATTACAGTATTAGCAATTCTTTGCCAAACCAATGATTTAAAATTTACCTTGCAGTACTATTTCTTATCATTGACAGATAAAATTCATAAAACAAAAGGCATTGTGCTGCGTAATGTGAAGTATGGGGAAACCAGCATCATTGCTTCGGTATATACCGAACTATTCGGGTTACAATCCTATTTATTGAATGGTATACGCAGCGCCTCCAAGAAAGGAGGTTCGCGGATCGGCTTTTTCAGCCTTCGGCCATATTAGACCTGGAAGTGTATCACAATGAGTTTAAACAGCTCAATCGTATAAAAGAATACAGGTTTGCAACTGTATATCAGCAGGTTTTTACCGATGTGCTTAAAAATGGTGTTGCGTCTTACATCGTAGAGTTGTTAAGTAAATGCCTTAAACAACCCGAAGATAACCATGGATTGTTTGCTTTTGCCGAAGACTGCCTCATTGCCCTCGATCGATGCGATGATAAAGTGATGGCGAATTTCCCCGTTTTTTTGCAGTGCAGCTAACCCATTTTTTAGGCTTTCTACCCCAGGGCATTGGTGTTGAAATAGACCAAACCGCGGATTTTGTATTTGATGTGCAGGAAGGCGTGTTTACCGATGCCCCCTTTTTCACCATTTAAGTCTGGAGAAAAAGTATGCTTTAATATTGGCGGAGCTTTTGCAGGTACGCCAACCCGGAGAGCTGTCTGAAATAAATGCCAATGCCGAAGCAAGACGTAAAATACTGGACCTGATGGAAGTGTATTACAGCCTGCATGTACAGGACTTTGGCAACATGAGAACCCTGCCTATTTTAAAAGAGATTATGAGGTAATCTATTTTACCGCTTCCTGCGTTTCTGGTTTATTTTCGAAATAACATTCCGGGTTGGAGCCGTTACCCATTTGAACGTACGCGAAAAACGACCATCTGTAGGATATTTACGGTTGGGCGTGAGATTGTTGAAAATTAACGCTACTGCTAACAATATAAGTCCGCCTGTTAAAACCGGAGATAGTACATACCAATAGCCCAGGGCCTTTACTTTTTCTGAGCCAATTACCGCGATTAGTGCTGTTGCTCCACCTGGAGGGTGCAGGGTTTTGGTAATTTGCATCGCTATAATTGAAAAAGCTACGGCCAGTGGAGCAGTAAGCCAGATAACGGGTGGACAGATTTTAGCAATGGTTACACCCACCAATGCAGATATAACGTGACCGCCAATCAGGTTCCTGGGTTGTGCCAATGGGCTTTGAATGCTACCGTAGATCAAAACAGAGGAGGCGCCAAAAGACCCGATCAGGAATAAGTTATCACTTTCGGATAGCTTGGTTTGTAGCAGGGCAATGGCGCCAATTCCAAAAAAGCGCCTAAAAAAGACCAGAAATGTTCTCTCCGGTCAATCAATGTTTCTTTGTAAGCCACATAACGGGCAATTCTATATCCTCTTTTAATTTTTGCTTTCACTATCTGCGGTCTTCAATAATTGGTAGCCAATGAGCAACTTACTCAATGACACTGTTTCATATGTTGATCATTCATTTCAGGGGTGCAAAGTTCCTGTTTCGAAACAGTTTGACCAAATATTAGCGATTAATGAAATGAAAAGCCTGGTTTTTAGCGAGTTGCTGCAATACAAGTAAATACCTTTGCATTTTATAACCGGCGTATGAGTAGTATATCCGTTATTGGAGCAGGTATAGGAGGATTAACCACTGCCTTGTTTTTAAAAAATAAGGGTATATCCCACCAGGTATTCGAAGCAGCGCCCGCCATAGAACCGGTAGGCGCAGGCATAGGCTTAGGAAATAATGCTATGCAGATCTTTCATTTGCTGGGCATAGGCGGGGAAATAGAAGCCGCCGGCCATAAGGTAAACTACATGCGTATTACAGATGAAAAGCTCCGTAATTTGTCGCTGATCAACCTTCACCATTTTGAACAAAAATATGGCGTGCATAACCTCGCCATTCACCGTGCCGGTTTGCAGCATATTCTAGCCCGAAACCTGGGTGAGGAAAAGATATACCTGGGGAAAAGATTAGCGGAGATAAAAACAACCAACCAGTATAAACTATCTTTTTCCGACGGCAGTCATTTTGAAACGGAAGGTTTAATTGGTGCAGATGGCATTAAATCGGTAGTGCGTCAGCAATTATTTGGAAAACAGTTGATCAGGCCAGCCGGGCAGGTCTGCTGGAGGGGGCTCTGCTCTTTTAACGGGCTTGACCGTTATGCCCACCAGGCGATAGAAGCCTGGGGTAGAGGTCGCCGGTTCGGATTTGTGTATTTAAATAGCACTACCTTATATTGGTATGCGGTAGCAGATGAAAAAACAGCCGCGGAACATCAGCATCGTCTTTCCCTTCTTTTTAAAGATTTCCATACCGATATCCAGGAAATGATTGAGATGACTCCTGAGAAGACGATTATTCTGGGGCCACTGGCCGATCTTAAACCTTTCAGCGGCTGGCATGCGGGTAATGCTTGTTTAATAGGAGATGCCGCTCATGCTACCACACCTAATATGGGGCAGGGCGCCTGCCAGGCCATCGAAGATGCTTATGCTTTAGGCAGTTTGCTGGGCTCGGGGGATATGGCAGCTGCTTTTGGCAGGTATGAACAATTAAGGATCAAAAAGGCGCACCAGATCGTAAAACGCAGCCGCATGATCGGTAATGTGTCGCACTGGAAGAATGCTACCGGTATTGCCATCCGTAACTGGATCATGAAGAAAACACCGGCTAAAATGAATATCCGGCAACTGGAGCCTGTTTTTGATATGAGCTATATTAGTAGCAATAATTAGAGAATCCTGTGTATTTTGTCGTCAACAATCTGTACTACCCCCGGTCGTTTACCTTTTTCAAAGCTGCCGAATAGATGGTCTGTTTTCAGTGCCTTTGCGCCGTTGCTGGTAGCCCACTGCAACATTAATTCCAGCGGGATATCGGTATAGGCTTTGCGCAGGGTTTGTATTTCTTCCCAGATACTTAACTGGTGATTAGAGGCCAGGCTATCCGTTCCCAATACCACAGCCGCTTTATTTTTTACAAACATGGCCACATCGGGTAGCATACGACTAATGTATTGATTGGCATTGGGACATAAGCACCAAAATACTTCGTTGCCGGTTTCGCGGATGAACGCCAGATCGTCCTCTGCAGTGTATACATTATGTACCAGTAAAACCTGCTGTTGAGACAAAAAATGGTGAAAATAAGTTTGCAGGCTGCTCTTCCCCGATGCGGTGAAACTATCAGTATTTAATCCCATTGCCTTAAACATATCAGCAAAGCCGCCAGTTTTTTGCCGGAACCACAGCGTCTCTTCCTCCGTTTCCTGGTTGTGAATAGACAATAAGCCGTTGCTATCGTGGCCGATCACTTTCTCCCATAGTGGCTCGGATACCGAATAAGGCGCATGAGGTGTAATGGACACCTCCTGAGGGCCAAACTGCGTTGCAAACAGGTCATATACCTGTTGATAGTTGTTAAAATTAGATTCAGCCAGCTGGGGGTTAAAACCCATGGCTTCAATAAAGTTATGGTACCAGATATTCCTTTTTCCTTTTGCGGCAGTGTATGTGAAGTATTGCTGATGTCGCCAACAGCTACTATACCGTTTTCAAACATCGCAGTTTCAGCTGATTCAATTGCGGCCAGAATCTGGTCTTCCGAAAAATTTCTTTTTTGTACTACCTGCCTTACAAAGGCCGGCAAACCGGTGTTTTCCTCAATATGACCCTTTAAGTGGCTTAACTCGAGGTGGCAATGGCAATTGATAAATCCCGGGGATAAAATACCCTTTAGGATTTCAATATCCTGCCCGGCTTCGGTTGCGTCAATTATATTTTCCACTATTCCATTATCTGTCGTCACTAAAACCTGGTTTTCCCTGAAGCGGTAACCATCGAATAATAAATCTGCTTGTAACTTCTTAAAAGGCATCTTGTAAAATGATTTAACTTTGCACGCCGCCTGCCCGGATGAACATTGTTCTGGCGGGAAGGAATTTATCCGGGCGGGTAATGGTTCGGTGCGGGTCCGATAACCCGTGTAAAAGTAAGAGAATAATATGTTAGACAAACTGGAAGCTATAAAGGCAAAATATGATCAACTGGGTGTGGCATTGACTAACCCTGAAATTGTGAGCGATAATAAGAAGTTTGCCGCCACTAGTAAGGAGTACCGTGGGTTGGAAAAGATTGTAAATGCGTATAAGGATTACACAAGATTGCTGGATGATATTGACTTTAATAAGGAGGCGTTAAACGGCGACGATGAAGAGCTGCGTGAATTGGCAAAGCTGGAAACTGCTGATCAGCAGGAACGTAAAGAAGCGATGGAAGCTCATATCCGCCAGTTACTGATTCCCAAAGATCCGCAGGATGGCAAAGATGTTATTATGGAGATAAGGGCCGGAACCGGTGGTGATGAGGCCAGCATTTTTGCAGGCGATCTATATCGCATGTATTTAAAATATTGTGAGAAAAGAGGGTTTAAAGCTGCCTTGCTAAGCGAAAGCGAAGGTACATCCGGCGGGTATAAAGAGGTGCAAATAGAAATAAGAGGGGATGATGTGTACGGCACCTTAAAATTTGAAAGTGGTGTGCACCGGGTACAAAGGGTGCCTGACACCGAAACTCAGGGTCGGGTACATACATCTGCCGCTACGGTAGCGGTAATGCCTGAAGCGGAAGAAATTGATTTTGAATTACGTGAAGCCGATGTGAAAATGGAAACCTCCCGAAGTGGCGGAGCCGGCGGACAGAACGTAAACAAAGTAGAAACCAAGGTAATGCTTACGCATATTCCAACGGGGACGGTAATTATCTGCCAAACCGAAAGAACACAGTTGGGCAACCGCGAAAAAGCGATGCAGATGATGCGTACCAAATTATACGAAGAAGAAGTACGCAAACAGGAAGAAGAAATTTCCCGCCACAGGAAAAGCCTGGTAAGCTCGGGAGACAGGAGCGCCAAGATCAGGACCTATAACTATCCGCAGGGGCGTGTTACGGATCACCGTATTGGCTTTACTTCCTATAACCTCGATGCTGTAGTAAACGGCGAAATACAGGAATTTATTGATAACCTGCAGTTCGCCGAAAACTCAGAGAAACTGGCTAAGCAGGAATAATTACCATTCTTCTTTAACCTCTTTTCGTTTTAGCTCTGTTTTACCAAATTTCCGGGGGTAATAGGAAAACGTGAGCATAAAGTATTGTTGCAGGCCATTGGATATCCGCGTTGTGGTACCGTATCCATCGGCGCTGTTTCTGATGTTTTTAAACTGCTTTAGTATATCCATAGCCGAAAACTTCAGTTCGCCCTGTTCGCTTTTAAGAAAACGCCTGCTGGCAAAAGCATTCCATAAAACAATCGGCTTTTCTATATTGGAGTTTTTAGTATAGTCAAGCGTTGAGTTGATCATAAAGCTTTTGGGCAGGTTTAGGGTAAGGCCAAACTTTGTAATATCAGAGTAGTTTTTAAAAGATCTCAAACCGGCACCCGACTGGCTTGTTTTATAATTATTGATAGTTTTACCAATGTTTAAAATAACCATCGATTTTAACGCCAGCTGAAGGTTTATATTGTTGGTAATGTTTGCAGTTTGGGTTTCGGAGTAAATATTATCGATGTAATTGGGATTGGCATTATTATTATACGATCCGTTATACATTAACTGAAGTTTGCTTTTCTTTAAGCTTCGGGCAATGTTTAGGCTATAGCTCAAATTATAAGATTCGCTTTTGGGAGCATTAATGTAATAATAGGTTCTTTTACCGGACGGATCGTTTATCACACTATCTGTTACCGGATTCAGCGATTTGTTATAACCGCATTAAACTCTCCATTAAAAGAATACTTTGCTTTGGGCTTTTGAGAGTTGAATCGGCCATTAAAATTATAACTGTTGTTTACCCTGTTTTTAAGATTGGGGTTCCCAATTCTTACATTAAAAACATCCACATCGTCTGTAATAGTATACAGTTGATCAACGGAAGCATAATTATAACCTTTACTATAGTATAGTCCCAGGTTATATGAATAATCATCTCTTTTGTTATAGTTGTAATATGCGTTTGCGTTATAAGTAAGGAAATTGAACGAACGGTTGAGGTTACGAATGGCAAATGAGGACGAGTTATTATCCTGCTTAAACTCTTTATTGATCGAAACGGTTCCGTATAAGTTGCGGGAGAAGGTTTCGCCCCATTTGTATATTGATTTACTAAGCGAAAGAGATGGCGTGTATTCCAGCGTTTGGTTACTGTTGTTATTGGTGAGCCTGCTGTTGGACTTGAAAGTGTCCGAAAGTGTATCAAAATCAGATACCCTGTCGTTTCTATCATTTTTTACATAGCTTATGGCCTGATTTAGAGAAAGGTCTATTCCAAAAAGTTAAATCGCCCAAATAGTAAACGCTTAAGTCCGTTGTAGCCAATATTGGCATTGGCACTTAGGTTGGAAGAGGTATTGAAATAATTCCGGTTATAAGTGGTATCGTCTGCGCTATTCACTAACGATTTGAAAACACTGGTTACATACCTGTTCGACTCGCTGTTGCTATTATTTACATTTACGTTTACATTATATTGCGCTAATGGGTTATCGTAATTATATTTAGAGTAGCCAGCCGAAAGCGATTGATTGTTCGATTTGTTGGTACCCCGGTTGATTACATCGTTCATGCTAACCCTATTATCTAACGAGTCTAGTACTTCCGTTTTTCTAACAGAGTTATTGTTGCCGCTGTTAAAAGAGGCATTCCCATTAATATTGAAATTGTCGTTGTAGCTGTTGGTTTTAATATAATTTACACCGGCACTGTGGTTATCACTAGAGCTGTTGGTAACGCTGTTATCTTCTATAAACTGCGATCTGCCTTCAGTAGTCCTGTTTTGAAAAGTCTGGTTGGTCAGATATCTGTCTGATCCGGATTTAGTATAGTTTACGGTAATGCGATCGTTTTGGCGACTATTAGTGGTTTCAATAAAGTTGTGAGTAAATGCGCCGCCGAAGGAGTGGTTTTTGTTAATGCCCTCTGTACCGAAATTTCCTACATTTCTAAGGTTGGGGTTATAATTTCTGTAGGTATTATTTTGAAACATCTCTTTTAAATTGTTGATGTTCTTGTTAATATTGTTATAACCGCCGCCTACACCAAAGGAAGTTTTCTTGTTATACATTTGAAAAGACAGATCGCTTTCGAATCGATCCGTAGTGCCATAACCCAGCCCTGCCTTTCCAAAATAACCGGTCTTTTTGTTTTCTTTTAATTTAATGTTCATGGTAAGCAGGGAGTCTGTTTTTCGCCTCTCCTCCGGTTTCAAACTTCTGTCAACTTCCTGGTACACCTGTATTTTATCTATGGCGTCTTTCGGTAGATTTTGCGTAGCTAACCGGGCATCATTTTCACCCATAAAAGGCTTGCCATCTACCAAAACACTAGGTATTTTTCTGCCGTTCATTGTAATAGAACCATCAGCCCAAACAGTTACGCCCGGCACCATGGTTAACAGATCTTCTACCACGGCATTGGGATCCATTTTAAAGGCAGCAGGATTGATCTCCAGTGTATCTCCGTTCATTCTAATGGGTATATGGGCCATTACGGTTACGTTCGACGTATCGTCAAAAGAAGGTGCCAGGAGAATGGTAGTATTATAATTTGAGGAATCGAGCTTCAACTTTTTGTTATAAGTTTTAAATCCCACATAGGTTACGTTCATCCAAACTTCCGCATTCAGGGGAAGTTTGTCAAATGTAAATCCGCCATAGGCATCTGTAAGTTGGTAGTTGATCAACGAAGAATCCTTTTTCAAGATACTTACGGTGGCAGATTCTAGCACAATACCCGTTGCAGAATCTTTTACAAAGCCTTTTATAACGCTATTTTGAGCATTGCCCGTTATACAGATAAAGGCGAGGCATAATACAAATAGAAAACAGTTTTTCATTAGTTATTTTTGATGATGTACTCCACGATAACAGGAGAAGGGTTTTTGGGGTCTTTAAAAGCGGCTTCGAGTTCTTTAGGATATGTAGCTGATTTATCTTTTAGCTCATACATTTTTTTAGCGCTTCGGTAGCAATTAGGGTATAAGGTTTACCGCGCTGGTCTTCGGTAAAGTTTCTACTTAATAAAGACGGAAGGTTATATAATATACTATCGGGTTTAACCTTATCCATATTGTAAGTAGCGTTGGTTTTTTTATCATAAATGTATTGACCGTAGTTGTTGAAAAAGCTAATACTGAGGCCCATATAACGATCCGTTTCAAAACGCAGATAAATTTGACGCATGAGCCATCCGTTGTTGCGTTCAAAATTTTCTCTTTCTGTGGCGTTTTTAAAAGGGTTTTGTAAATACGATTTGGGGATACTGTTTTCCATAGGCAAAATCACCTGAAATGAAGGATTAATAGTGCCGTTAGCAAGGGAGTAGATAGTGTCTACATATGGGCGCGTGATGTAAAATACATTCGCTGTTTTGGTTTCTTTAGTAACAGCACCAGCCCAGCGTGCGTATTTATACCGCGGCTCATTTTGTTTATTGTAGGGAAAGAAACCCTGGATAAATGTGGTGTTTTTATAAATTTTTACCTCATAATCTGTAGTATCCTTATATTTTTCATTTACCGCTATTTCATAAGTACAATAATAATCGTCTTTTAAATTATAGGCGTTTAGTATGTCAAAGGCTGTTATTTCTGCCTTTTTTATAGCAAATGTTGTGTCGGTTAAATCAATAATGTATTTTTTATAGTATTTTTTACTTCGGGGATTGTTGAAGTTGGTCTTAATTTGTATTTGGTCTTTTTGGGTAAGTGAATAACTTTTGTTGGTGAACAGAAAAGTCATCTGCTGCTTATTTTTATCATAATTGGGAGATGCATATTCTCCTATTTTTTTATAAGATATTTCTTTCACAAAGCGTCCATCCTTTTTAAAAACCAGTAAACTTTTGCTGGCATAATTATGTACAAAAAAGTAATCGTTTGTAACGATGGGATAGCTCCACTCTCCAATGACGATACCTTTGGGGATCTGCAAAGGGTAAAATTTTAGCGAGTCGATAAAAGTGGATTGATTAGCTGCACCGGCAGCTTTAGGACTCAGATAAATTTTTGCAGGTTGGCAATAAGCTATTGCACTGGCTAGCTGAAAAATAAGCAGCAATACTTTTTTATTCAAAATATTTTAGTTTTTGGAGTCGAAAGATAAGTTGAGTAATTGTTAACTAATTCTAAAGGTTTGTAATGAATAAGTTATAATTTGTAAAAGGCATGTTTTGTTTTGAATTAGCATAGGTGCGACATTAAACAGTTTAAAACAAGCAGATAAATAATAATGATTAGTGTACTAATTAGGTAGTACACTGTAAAAATAAGATTTGTTTTTTATTCTCCAAATATTTTTAGGAGTGCATGGGGTTTACCACATCAGGCTTACCTGCAGGCTGCCGTATAAGTGGGGCGATCGTTGTGTGCGGGATTGCTTGTTTTCGTAAACAGCAGCAGCGCCAAAAGCTAATTTATTGGCTGCATAAGCAAGGCCAAGTCTCGACTGGAAAAAATGGGATTTAGTTCTCCTGGAATCAGGGTTGATACTTTCTTAAATAAACTGCCCTGTACAGTGGCGTCGTATCCTTTTAAATAGATCATAGGAAACAGGTACGCAAAAAACTCCCTGTCAGCTTTTGTTTGGCCGCTATGATTGTTCCAAAATGCCGAAGCGCTATTTTTATTAAACCTCCCGAATACCAGGGCGCCTCCCACCCCTGCGTTTGTAAAAATGCTTCCCGCGCTGGCAGAGAGTAAGGGTTTAAAATCCCATTTAGATGTTTTTTCGGTTTGCCCCAGTTGTGGTGACCAGGCAAAATCGAGGTTGGCTCCAAAAGCATTGGGTAATTGACGCTCCCAGTAAGTAGGCTTATAGATCTGCATCACACTGTGGGCCAGTTTCTGCATGTCTTCTCCTAAAGAAGCCGGACCAACAACGCCGGCCGTTATACCCCATTTCAGTAAACGCTCTTTTTGATTATAAAGCGACTGATGATAACTGCCATATAGATACCCTGCAATAGGCCGGTCCAGTCTTTCTGCTTTCAATTCGCCGGAAAACCTGGACGTGTAGATGTTCTGACCTGCTGATATGCTGTTGATCCGCTCCGGATTTTTTTATCGATTGCTGTGGACCTCCATTGATAAGCCAGCTTTATACCATTGGTATAATAACCATCGTTATTTACCGAAAGGTAACTATCGTTTTCTGAAAGAATGGTGAACTGATGCCTGGTTTGGGCAGATGCGGCAATGAAAAAGACAAGAGAAAAAGCAGAAAGGAAGATCGAAACCTGATACCGCATGCTTAAGTAACCACTGTTGTTAAAAATGGGTTCCGCAAAAATAGGGGTCTTATTTTTTATTACATGCTTTCATTTTTAGAAACTTAAGCATAAAATATTACCGGTTCATATACTTTTCAACCGGCAGTCGGTTCTGCAGGCTGCGGCCTAATGTAAGTTCATCAGCATATTCCAGTTCCCCGCCAAAAGCAATACCCCTGGCAATGGTGGTAATGCGCACATTTTTACCGCTTAGCTTTTTCTGTACATAATAAATAGTAGTGTCTCCCTGTATATTAGGGCTGAGGGCAAATATCAGTTCTTCCGTTTGCTCAAGGTCGATCCGTTGCACCAGCGCATCAATATTCAACTGATCGGGGCCAACCCCGTCAAGCGGCGAAATAACACCGCCTAAAACATGGTAAGTACCGTTAAATTGCTGTGTGCTTTCTATGGCGATCACATCACGTATATTTTCTACTACGCAGATGGTTTGTTGCTGACGGTAATTATTACTGCAAATAGTGCACAACTCTCCATCAGCCACATTACAACACCTTTTGCAAAAACGGATTTCGCTCCGCATACGGGCGATGGTTTCACTAAACTGGGTTACCTGGCTTTCATCCTGCTTTAACAAATGTAATACCAGCCGTAGGGCCGTTTTTTTACCAATACCGGGAAGGCGTGAAAATTCATTAACAGCGGATTCTAACAGCGCGGACGAAAATTGCATCCTGCAAAGATAAATTGAGCTTGCTAATGGAAAATTAAAAATTGAAAATTGGGAATTAGTTTGTCTAAAAACGCTTTATGTTTGCTTTTATATGCGCGCTACAAATTTATTGGCTATTGTTTTAGTAGTGGTTTCGGCCTTTGCTTTTTTATTAACAGAAACGGGTTGTGCCAGCGTGGTACCGCCATCCGGAGGCCCAAGGGATTCTTTACCACCAGTAATAGTTGCTGTAAATCCTCAAAATAAAACCCTCAATTTCGATAAAAAAGAAATTAAGATTGAATTTGATGAGTATGTGGAGTTGAATGATATCCATTCCAACCTGATCGTTTCTCCTTTTCCGAAAATCACTCCTGACGTTACCCGGAAGCTAAGAACAGTTACAGTAAAGATCAAAGATACTTTGCAGCCCAATACCACTTATGTGTATAATTTTGCCAACGCCATTAAGGATCTGAACGAAGAAATAAGGGAAAGGACCTATTATATGTAGTGTCTACCGGATCTTATATTGACTCAATGGAATTAAGTGGCCGGGTTAAAATGGCCAAAACCAATAAAGCCGATTCTACCTTATCGGTAATGCTGTATAGTAACCTGGAAGATAGTGCAGTAATGAAAGAGCGTCCCCGGTATGTAACAAGAGTAGATAGCAGCGGTATTTTCTTTTTCCGCTACCTGGCGCCGGGAAAATACCGGCTGTTTGCCATGAAAGATGAAGGCGGCTCCTATATGTATAACGGGGAGCAGATCTTTGCTTTCGCTGATTCTCTGGTAACCGTTGCGCCTGAACCTCCCGCTCCCGTAATGCTATGGGCCTACCAACCCGAAAAGCCCAAAGAAGAATCTGAACCGGAGGAAATTGAGATCGACCGTAAGGAAAAGAGGCTCAAGTATAAAAATAGCCTGGAGTCCGGTAAACAAGACCTGCTTTCAGCTTTTACCATGACTTTTGAAAACCCGCTGAAAACTTTCGATACGTCTAAAATATTGCTGAGTATGGATTCTACGCTAAGGAGGGCGAACGGGTATAAGCTGACTTTAGATAGCACCTCCCGTATCGTTACCATGAATATGGCCTGGACCCCCGATACTACGTACTACCTGGTTTTAGAAAAAGATTTTGCCTCAGACAGCATTGACCGGCAAATTGTTAGAAAGGATACCGTAAAGTTCAGAACAAAGTCGTTGGACGATTATGGTCAGGTGAAGATCGCTTTTGTTGATATTGATTTAGACCGTAATCCCGTTTTATTGATCAACCAGGGAGACGCAACGATCAATTCTTTCGCTATACCTGCCAATCGTACTATTGAGTTAAAGCTGTACAACCCCGGAGATTATGATATGAAAATATTGTACGATACCAATAAAAATCTCAAATGGGATGCTGGCCAGTTTTTTGAGAGCGACGGCAGCCTGAGCTAATTGTGGATATAGACCGAAAACTGAATGTGAAGCCGAACCAGTGGGAAACAGATTTTGAGCTAAAAATGGGGCGATAAGCCCCCTCAATATATTGTAATGAAAAAGAGATTGTCGGCAGACAATCTCTTTTTTGTATCGTATTTAAAATACCGGCTAATTATCCAGGCATCCTGGTAATATACTTGCCGATTTCCTTTAGCTGATCTACTATTTGAGGTGTTGTAGGGTTGCAGGCTTTGGCTTTTCGGTAAAAATCTTTTGCCGCGCGAAACTCGCGTTTATTCATCATAATGCTACACATTTGCAGGTAAGCCGCTGCTTCATTTTCCTTATCAGGTAATCCTTTTCTAATAGCCTGTCGAATATAGCTTTCACCTTGCTTGATATTACCTTTTTGCATGGCCAGCATGCCCATTTGTAACATACTTGCCCCTTCCGCTTCCTTCATCGGCATACCCAGGTCCAATCCTTTTTCATCATTGTTTCGGCGCTGTCGAAATCCTGTTTGCTCATGGCAATATTACCCTTCAGCGTATAGTAAACCGAACGGATGGGCTTGTACAAAAGATTGGGGAATGTTATAGAGTTCAATACTTTTTCGGCGCCATCCATGTCGCCACTTTCCATATATTCCTGTATCAACCTCAATGGTCCAAAGAAGAAATGGCTGAAGATCAAAATAGCTGCGATCAGGTACAGGGGGAATGCCGGCCAAAAACCAGCTGCAAAGTTCGTAAATATACCCGCCAGTAATACAATGATAGAGATCGGCAACCGGTATCGGATTAAAAAAGTATATGCTTTCATTTTCTGTTTTTATTTATTTCAATTCACTTGCCACTTATTGGCGCGGGCGGGCGCTTAAATTCAGGGCGCAAAGATAAAGGGTTATGACGAATGGAATATTTTTCAATTCGGGGTAATGCCTGCGCAGGACAGGCGAGGGAATTATTTTTGGACCAGGCCCAACCAGAGCAGACATTTGTTGTTAAGTTAATACAGTACAAATAGCAGTTGTTTTATAATTTTGCGCCCAATTATGGATTTGAAAAAGCACAGACCCGTGGCCATTTGGCTTTTTATAGGAGCGGGCATGATCATTATCCAGGTTTTACTGGGTGGAATAACAAGACTGACCGGTAGCGGCTTATCTATTACCGAATGGAAGCCTATACTAGGCGCGTTGCCGCCCATGAACGAGCATGACTGGAATATTGCGTTCGAAAAATATAAGCAGATCTCACAGTATAAGTACATCCACAATTATTTTTCAATTCGCGATTTTAAATTTATTTATTTCTGGGAGTGGTTGCATCGTAACTGGGCCCGCTTTATGGGAGTCGTATTTATTGTTCCTTTTGCGTATTTTATCTACAAAAAGAAGATTGACCGCAGTATGCTGTGGCCCATGATTATTTTATTTGTATTGGGCGCTTTGCAGGGGGCTATTGGCTGGATCATGGTGGCGAGTGGTGTAGGTACAGACCTGGTTTACGTGAGCCACATCAGATTAGCGGCTCATTTTATCGCAGCCCTGGTTTTATTGGTTTACGTGATCTGGTTTGCAATGAAATTGTCTGTGCCCGATTTCAAGAAAGCACATATTCCTTCGATTAGGAATTTTACCTGGCTATTATTTGCGTTGTTGACCGTACAGTTAATTTATGGAGCATTTATGGCCGGTACCCACGCGGCAAAATCATCCATTACCTGGCCCAGTATTAATGGGCAGTTAGTACCGGATATGGCCGAAGGAGGCTTGTTGCACAACCTGTTAGCTATACAGTTTGTACATCGTGGACTAGCCTACATCATAACCGTGCTGGTAATAATATACACAGTAATGCTATACAGGCAGTCTAAGGGAACTGTTGTGTACCAATTGCGTAATATGCCTTTATTCATAACCCTGGTTCAGGTTACGTTAGGTGTATTAACATTGATCAATTACCTTACTCCTGATAAATTAGCGCTCGCCATCTCTCACCAGCTGGTGGGCATACTCTTATTGATAGGCCTCCAGGTAGTTTACTTCTATGCTGCTAAAAAACGATAGATAGAATTGAAGTAAAGAGCAGATGAAACTAATTCGAGCCTGCTCTCTACTTCAAATAAAATGATATGCTTATTTTCCTCCGATCAGCTTCTCCTGTAATGCTGCCAATTGATCCCATTTCGCAGCTACAGCCAACTTAGCGTGCTTCAGTCATGAAGCCGGTTCGTGGAACTGAAATTTAGAGCCAGCGGCTTTTGAAAACTTCTCTCAGTTTTCAACCATTATTTTATTTTTTCTTTTTTGTTGCAGGCGTAGCTGTTTTAGCTTCTTTTTTTGGTTTAGCCGGTTCTTTTTCTTCTTTAGGTGCTGCTTCAGCTTTCGCTTTTTGGCAACAGTGGCTACTTTTTCCTTTTTTACCTTAGGCTCAGCTATTTTAGCTTCTTTTTTGGTTTAGCCGGCTCTTTTTCTTCTTTAGGCGTTACTGCAGCTTTTACTTTTTTAGCAATGGTAGCTACTTTTTCTATGATGGTTTCGGTAGGAACAATGATCAAAGAATTCTCTACTCCGAAAGCTGCATCGTGTACATATTGTTGTGCAGCCCAGTCGTTTACCCATGTGCCATCGCTTAACAAAAAGCGGTATTGGTAGCTTTTGCCAGCCTCCAGTTCTACTGAAGCGGCTAAAGTGCCATCGGGTTGTACACTGAGGCTGATGCCTTTATCAAAATTCCAGTCATTGAAGTCTCCAAGTAAAATGGCTCCGGTTGCATTGCCCAGTGCCTCAGCGGGAAGTGTAAAAGTGATCTTTTTCATCCGTATGTTTTTAATTTTTACATTTAAAAAGGATATAACGCCTTTTTTATTCTCATGTGCCAACATATTTTGGTTGGGGCGTTCATCTTTATATTTAATAATATAGGTGCCTTTTGCGCTGCAAATATAGCTAAAGTGTTGCTAGTATTCGGTTTCATGCGATTTATGGTTTAAAAAATGTGGATAGTAATAATAATTTACATTACTTTAGTCGATATATATAGCTATTTAAACAATATGTATCATGTCTAATAAACTTGCCTTTTTTGCCCTTTTAATTGTTGCTTTTGTCACCATTTCCTTTAACAGATCTGCTAAACCTAAAGTATTGGTGATGACCAAAACTGCCGGCTTTTACCATGCGTCTATACCGAAAGGCGTTGAAGCCATTCAAAAGCTGGGAGCCGATAATGGGTTTGAGGTAGAAGTAACAAAAGACTCCAGCCTGTTTACCGATAAGTATCTTAAAAAGTTTTCGGCTATTATTTTTTAAGCACTACCGGTACCTTGTTTAATGATGAGCAGAAAGCAGCGGTTCAGAAATATATACGCAGTGGCGGTGGCTTTGTAGGTATTCATGCAGCGGCTGATACTGAGTATGGCTGGCCCTGGTATAACAAAATGGTAGGTGCCTGGTTTGCCAGTCATCCTAAACAACAGGTGGCAAAATTGATTGTAAAAGATAAAGAACATGCTTCTACCCAGCATTTACCGGGGGTATGGGAACGTAAAGATGAGTGGTACAATTATAAAAATATTAATCCCGATGTAAAAACGCTGATCACTATTGATGAGAAAAGTTACGAAGGAGGAAAGAACGGCGATTTTCACCCCATGGCCTGGTACCACAATTTTGAAGGCGGCCGTGTTTTTATACCGGTTTAGGACATACTGATGAATCGTACAGCGAACCCTTGTTTTTACAACATATACTGGGCGGCATACAATACGCAATGGGCAAAAAAGCAATAAAGAAATAAAAAAGACGGCTCTTACAAACCGCCTTCTACAGGAGCATGAACAATTAATGATGCTGCATTTTTCCTACTATAGTATCTAAGGATGCTTTAAGTTTTTGTACTGCGCCGGTTACTGCATTGTCATAAGTGTTGCCATGGCTGGTAACGGTCACAGGATGCTTGCTTTTAAGCTTTGCTTCAATGGTACATTTCTTATCTTCTTTTGTTTTTCTCTGCGCATTTTCGTCGGCAAGATGTAATTCTACTCTTGTTAACAGTTCAGCAAAGCGATCCAGCTCTCTGGCAATTACGCCGTTTAATTTCAATGCGTATTCTTCATGTATACTCAGGCTTCTGTCTGCGTGTAATTGAATGATCATAATGGTTATTTTTTCGTTAGATGATATTGTGTTGACTTTATTATTTTATTTTTTTGAACTGCAGCTTCAGCAACATATCGATCGCTACCTCATCATTTACCTGCACTGCGCCAAGGGCTTTTTTAGGTGCGGCAAGTGCATATTTTTTAAGCGATATTTTATGAATGCCTTTGCATTGAAGCGCTGTTGCATCCTGTTGAGTGAGGTTTAAGCTGATTGTTTCCTGGTGTGTACATCCGGCTATGGTTAAGTTGATCAGTACACACACGGTTCCTGCCAGGTTTTTCAGCTTCCATACGCTTACCGGCTCAATAACCAGGTTGGGGTAGGTATCAGCTCTAAGCATTTTTCTAAAGTCTTTGGTGATATAAGCATTGGTACTTTTAAAATCTTCCACCTTCAGGCTCACTCCCGAACCGGATTTCATGTTCATCCGGGTAGGCTCTCTTTCTACTTGTACCTTATTGGTTTTGGCCAGGTTGCCTGTGTATACGAGCTCAAATTTGTTGATGTTGGAGGAGCCTTTTAAAGTAAAAGTGCTGCCCTCAACTATAGTGGTTTGAAATGTTTGAGCGGGCAGATCCGGCATCAACCAGTAAAAGAAACTAACCCATATGAATTTTACCAGTAACATGATTGTGTGTTTGTGAAGAGAGCGGAGCTACGGCTTGTGGCCCCACCCTCCTGCTTTTTTAGAAACCAACTACCGCCTGCATCACAAAACCCTTAAACCTTCCATCTGCCATTCTGTTTGCAGCCGGGAAATCGTTATATTTTTGATCTACATATTCACCTTTCATTAAGATATTATTGGTGAGGAACCATCCGCCTCCGATTGCCATTCTGTCAATGCTTTGTTTGTCTTTATTGCTGGCTAATAATTGTCCCCGTACGGTATTGTAACGCCCACCGATAAATACTTTTTCTTTGGCCCCTATCCTGTAAATGATGTCTGCGGCAAACTGGTTTACACTGCGTTTGTCGAAGTTGGCCACTTTCTCATTAATGCTGCGGCCTTTGGCATTTTCGTAAGTGCCAAACAGCTCCAGGCCCTTGGCTTTTATAAAACCATTTAATTGAAAGGCCAGGATCTGGTTCGTAAGCGCGGGGTCGAAACGTCCGGAAGTGAAGTTGTCTTTGGATGTAGCGGTAGCGCCTTCCATTACAAAGAAATAGTTGCTACCGGTACGGTCACCTGCATACAAGGTACTACGGCCAGAGCTGTTATTGTAGTATACAGATGCTGCGCCTCTCACTCTTATTTCTCCTAATTTCTTATCTACAGCGCCTTTGGCGTAGAAAGAGGGATTGCGGTGGTAACTTGTAGTATCGGTACCTGCGGCTAATATTGGAGACTGCTGAGTGCCATTGATAAGGCCATTAGATATACCAACCATTCCCATGACTCCATCTTTTTGAAGATAAAACTCTCCTCCGATTTCCGTAGCAAAGGCATCCATAATGTAGTTCTCCATAAATGGATTGTGGATGGTATTACCTCCATCTGAGCGACGGAAATGCTGATCACCATAGTTAATTTCCATGTGTCCTACTTTAATGGTTGCGTACTGCATCAGTTTGTCCCAGCCTGCGCCTTTAAAAGGTAGTTTGTCAAATTGAATATAACCGCCTTTTACCCATGTTTCGTTATGGTGTCTTGCCGCCAGGTAACTGGTAAGATTTAATTTAATACCATCGTATAACTGCACGTCCATAGTAAGGTTAGCCTGTGCTATCCCAAAGCCGGGCGCTAGTCTCGGGTAAAGTGCAACTGCGCCGGAGTTGCTGTGCGTAAGACTTTGAAATTGTTGAGAGAAGCCCGCGCCAAATCTTACTTTAAGGCCATCGTAAGGAATGGTATCTTCTTTGGTGGTTTCAAACATATTCAAGCCTGTTTTATCTCCGGGCCTGGTAAACTGTACATCAGAGTGCAGTTTGGAGATGATAGATTTATTGTCTTGTGCGTGTACAAGGCTAACGCATCCGATCAGGGCTATCGCTAATGATAAGCGTTTCATAAACATTTTTTTAGATGAAAAATCTGGTTGAGGTTATTTAGCAAAGGTTGAGTTCAATACTACGGCCACGTCATCACCTGTCTTAATAGTGCCCATCAGCGCTTTAGGTGGTGTAATACCGAAAGCCGTCAGTTTAAATTTAACAGTGGCTGTAAATGTTACTGTATTACCGTTTACCACCGCCTTTACCGGGAAGGTTACTTTATTGGTTTTGCCGGCGATGGTTAAAGTACCGGTTGCAGAAAAAGTAGAAGCAGTACCCGTTGTTTTCATATTCGATACACCGGTTAATGTATAAGCGATTTCGGGGTGCTTATCCGCATCCAATGCCTTGTATGCATTTTTGTCCATCGCATCATCATAGTATTTACCATTCTCTTTTATACTTTTCAAAGACTTGGCTGCTATACGGGCTGTCAGCGATTTTACTTCCAGCATGTCGCCTGTTTTTATTACAGCAGTGCCAGATTGTTTCTCAGCAACGCATCTCCAGTCATGCAGGGTAGAAGTGCCGGTTACCATGTTTTTGGTTTTGTTTTCCACCAGCTTGTAACTGTCCTGGGCGAAGATGTTCATACTTAAACCAAATATGAACAGGGCTACTAGTTTTATCTTTTTCATTTGTGTGTGATTTTCTGTTTTGTGTTAACAAAGCTGTAACAAACAAAAAACTTATAGTATGACCCTGGTATAGATGCCTATTGATTTATGTCATTGCGGTAACTGACAGAGGTTAGCTTTTAAAGATGATGGTAGTATACCTTTACCTGAATCTGAGCCTGATAAGGGCATGGTTGGGGGATGCAAAAATCCCGCTGATTTCGTCGGCGGGATTTTAGTATATAAATATCAGTTACTCTTTTTTAGGAAAGTTCCCATTTCCAGTTTCGTACCTCGTCCATATCTACACCATATTTTCTTATGTAGTTTTTATGTTCGATGTGTTTGTTTTTCATATCTTCTTTTATGTAAGCAGCTCTTTCTCCCAGCTGTGGTAGTCGGTTCAATACATCCTGCACCAGGCTGAAACGATCCATTTGATTAAGCACCGTCATATCAAAAGGTGTAGTAATAGTGCCTTCTTCTTTATATCCTCTTACATGTATATTATGATGATTGGTGCGGCGGTAAGTGAGCCGATGTATCAGCCAGGGGTAACCATGAAAGGCGAAGATCACTGGTTTGTTTTTAGTAAAGAGCACATCAAAATCAATATCGCTAAGTCCATGTGGGTGCTCAGAGGCGGGCTGGAGGCGCATCAGGTCTACTACGTTTACCACGCGTATTTTAAGCTCCGGTAACTTATTCCTTAGGATAGATGCGGCAGCCAGTGTCTCTAATGCAGGAACATCGCCGGCGCAGGCCATCACTACATCCGGCTCAGCGCCTTCATCATTGCTCGCCCATGGCCAGATGCCGATTCCTTTGGTGCAATGCGCAATGGCTTCATCCATGTTTAACCATTGAGGTGATACATGTTTGCCTGCAATGACCACATTTACATAATGACGGCTTTTCAAACAATGGTCCATTGTAGACAGCAGGCAGTTAGCATCCGGTGGCAGGTACACTCTTACAACAGAAGCCTTTTTATTGATAACATGATCTATGAAGCCGGGATCCTGGTGGGTAAAGCCATTATGGTCCTGCCGCCATACATGCGATGCCAAAAGAATATTTAGTGATGGCAGTTTTTTCTCCAGCTTATCTCTGAAGTCATCTTCAGCCATTTGGCATGCTGGTTAAACATACTGTCGATGATGTGTATAAATGCCTCGTAACAATTAAATAACCCGTGCCGGCCTGTAAGTACATACCCTTCCAGCCATCCTTCACATTGATGCTCACTTAGCACTTCAAGCACCCGGCCTTCTTTTTTAATAAATTCGTCGTCATCAAAAGTGTCGGCTACCCATTGCCGCTCTGTAACTTCAAATACTTTATTGAGTCGGTTGGATAAGGTTTCGTCAGGACCGAATATCCTGAAGTTATGCATGTTGAGCCTAATGACATCTCTTATAAAAGCACCCAGCACTTTGGTGTCGCCAGGGCCAGGCATACTGCGCATACTTACATCGAGTGCATAGGTTCTGAAATCGGGCATGTGCAGATCCCGCATCAATGCACCGCCATTGGTATGTGGATTAGCCCCCATTCGCCTGTCACCTACCGGTGAAAGTTCCTGCCATTCGGCAAACAATTTTCCTTCCTCATCAAAAAGCTCTTCGGGTTTATAACTTTGTAACCATTTCTCAAGAGCCGCTAAGTGTTCGGGATTGTGTGCAGGATCTGAAAGCGGCACCTGGTGCGCTCTGAAGCTACCTTCCACTTTTAATCCGTCTACTTCTTTGGGCCCCGTCCAACCCTTTGGTGATTTAAGAATGATCATAGGCCAGGTGGGACGTTCAAACTGTTCATTGTTTGCAGCAGCTTCTTTAATAGTTTTAATTTCAGCCATCACTTCATCCAGTACTTCAGCCATGCGCTGATGCATATACACAGGGTCTTCGCCATCCACCCAAAAAGGTTTCCACCCATAGCCCTTCATGAGATTATCCATCTCTTCCTTTTCAATTCTGGCAAAAATGGTAGGGTTCGCAATTTTATAACCATTTAAATGCAGGATCGGTAAAACCACGCCGTCTTTTACAGGGTTTAAGAATTTATTGGAATGCCATGCTGTAGCAAGCGGGCCGGTTTCTGCCTCTCCATCTCCTATCACACAAGCCACCATTAAATCCGGATTGTCAAATGCGGCCCCGAAAGCATGGCTTAAAGAATAACCGAGCTCACCTCCTTCATGCATGGAGCCAGGGCATTCGGGTGATACGTGGCTGGGTATACCACCGGGAAAAGAGAATTGTTTAAAGAGTCTTTTAAGACCTGCTGCGTCCCGGGTAATCTCGGGATAAATCTCACTGTACGTACCTTCTAAATACGTATTTCCTACCAAAGCTGGCCCGCCATGCCCCGGCCCTGAAATGTAGATCATATCGAGGTTGTACCGATTGATGATACGATTTAAATGAGCATAAACAAAGTTCTGGCCGGGCGTTGTGCCCCAGTGTCCCAGCAGCACCTGTTTTACATGTTCCAGTTTCAAGGGTTCGCGTAGCAGAGGATTGTCTTTAAGGTAGATCTGACCTGCCGAAAGATAATTAGCGGCACGCCAATAGGCATCCATTTTTTTTAACTCGTCTTTTGTTACTTTTTGAGTGTTTGAGGACATACAATGAATGTTTTTAAGGTGAGGGGAAATAAAGCGCTGTTTCTTCGGTTTGAGTTATTGGAGACCGGGCACTTTAGTGTGCAAGGTAGGTTTTACTATGGTCGTAAACTATTAATTAGCCATGAATTATCAGGACCTATTTTGTAATATTTAAAATTTAACCTTTTTTTGCTGTATGGTTATAAGCTGTCCTGGCATCTTTAACTAATTTTGAAAAGCAATTTATCGGCATTATGCGTTGGGCTATCTTTTGTATTTGTTTATGTACACTCCTGTTTAATACAGGTGATACTGCTTTTGCAAAAAGCCGAAATGTGAGTGATAACACCAGGAATAACTCAAAAATCAATCTCCTGGTTCAGCAGATGGAGAAACAAATCAGCAAGGTTGGAAACGCTGCTGACCAGGAACTGACCGAGCGGCTGATCTGTACCAATGACGAGGAAGATGATCTGCCGGTTTCTGCTCCCGTAAGAAAACAACTACAAAGCATTCTTGCTTATTTTCTTTCAGCCTATCTATCTCAAACAGATGACCAGTTTGCCAATGGCTGGTATATAACTTCATCGCAACCTGTATCGGTGCTTAGTCGTAACGAGCTCTGTGTTTTCAGGATCTGATACTAATCTATTTTCAGCAGTATTTTTTACCATTACCAACTCCAGCCATTAAGGCCTGGATCAATTGTTCGTGTATCGTTACATACACCACTGCTGTATTATCCTATACTTTGAAAATCAATCGTTCAATAATTTCTTTCCTGAAATAAGGCAACGGCCATCGGCCGGTAATCAGCCCTTATACATAATTCCCTAATATAATGAAACGGATAGTAATCGTTTATGCGTTATGCGCATTTATATACCAAACAAGCTGTAAGTCACACGCTGAAGAGAAAGCGGAAGAAGTACAATATATTGTTACCAGTCCTTTACAAATAGATACATCGCTTAATAAAGATTATGTGTCCCAGATACGCTCGGTGCGTAATATCGAAGTGCGTGCACAAAGCAGGGGTTTCCTGCAAAAGATATACGTAGATGAAGGACAATACGTAAAAGCCGGGCAGTTATTATTTAAGATAATGCCACAGGTTTACGAAGCTGAGCTGATGAAGGCAAAGGCAGAAGCCAGCGCAGCCGCCATCGAGCTTCAGAACGCAAAAACCCTGGCAGACCAGAACATCGTTTCTAAAAGTGAGCAGGCATTGGCCCAGGCCAAGCTGGAGCAGGCTCATGCAGAAACCAAGCTGGCCCAGGCGCATTTATCATTTACAGAAATACGCGCGCCTTTCAGCGGTATTATCGACCGTATTCCTTTAAAGCAGGGAAGTCTTATTGATGAGGGCGCTTTACTCACCAGCTTATCCGACAATAGCCAGGTGTTTGCGTATTTCAATGTGGGTGAACCGGAGTACCTGAACTACCAGAAAAATCTTCAAAAGAATGCACAGCAAGAAGTTGGTCTCATTTTAGCTAACGGGGATGCGCTCGGCGTACCGGGTAAAATAGAAACGATAGAAAGTGAGTTCGATAGTGAAACCGGTAACATCGCTTTCAGAGCCCGGTTTACTAATCCAGATGGATTATTAAGAAATGGTGAAACCGGGAAAGTAAGAATGACCGTACCTCTTAAGAATGCCGTGGTTATTCCTCAAAAAGCTACCTATGAGCTGCAGGACCGTAAATATGTTTTTGTTATTGACAATAACCATGTAGTAAGAGCCCGTATGATCAATGTAGGCGCTGAATTACCCGATCTGTATATAGTAAGTAGCGGTCTTGCTGCTGATGATAAAATACTGCTGGAAGGTGTACAAACAGTGAAGGAGGAGCAAAAGATACAATACCGGTATGAGCAACCACGCCAGGTAATGAGCAACCTTCATTTAAAAGCAGAATAATTATTTAAAGAGAATTTTATGTTTGGAAAATTTATAAAACGACCGGTTTTATCCATCGTTATATCGCTCATTATTGTATTCCTGGGCGTGTTGGCGTTAACACATCTGCCGGTAACGCAATTCCCTTCGGTATCTCCTCCCAAAGTGAATATTACGGCAGAGTATCCCGGTGCGAATAACGAGCTCCTGATTAAATCAGTGGTGATCCCCCTGGAGCGTGCGCTCAATGGTGTACCAGGGATGAAATACATCGCTTCTGATGCCGGTAATGATGGAGAAGCCGTAATACAGGTCATATTTAACCTGGGCACCGATCCTAACCAGGCTTCCTTAAATGTACAGAATCGTGTAGCCGCTGTAACCAATAAATTGCCGCCGCTGGTGATACGTGAAGGGGTGAAGATCAGCCGGGAGGAATCGAACATGCTGATGTATATCAACCTGTATACAAAGGATACATCAATGGGAGAAAACTTCCTGTACAACTATGCCGATATCAATGTGCTATCCGAACTAAAGCGTGTAGACGGAGTAGGTTATGCAGATATATTGGGTAACAGGGAATATGCCATGCGTATATGGTTAAAGCCGGACAGGATGTTGGCTTACAAAATATCTGCAGAAGAAATAATGAAATCTTTAAATGAGCAGAGCCTGGAAGCCTCGCCAGGTAAAACAGGTGAAAGCTCTGGTAAAAGATCGCAGTCCTTTGAATATGTATTGAAATACCCGGGACGTTATAGCAGTAAGGAAGGATATGAGAACATTGTGGTCAGGGCCAGCTCTGACGGAGAGTTGTTAAGGTTAAAAGATGTGGCTGACATTGAGTTTGGAAGCTCTATGTATGACCTGTACTCTTATCTGAATGGTAAGCCTTCTGCCGCTATTGTATTGAAGCAGTCTTATGGTAGTAATGCCAGCCAGGTAATAGCAGATGTAAAAGCAAAGATGAAAGAGTTGAAAGATAACTTTCCCAAGGGAATGGATTATGAGATCAGCTACGATGTATCGAAATTCCTGGATGCTTCTATTGAGAAAGTAATTCACACCCTGGTGGAAGCTTTCATACTGGTGGGTATCGTGGTCTTTATCTTCCTCGGTGACTGGCGTTCTACCCTCATCCCTATTATAGCCGTGCCCGTATCCCTGGTAGGAACTTTTGTGTTTATGCAGTTCTTTGGCATCACGTTAAATCTTATTACACTGTTTGCCTTAGTGCTGGCGATCGGGGTAGTGGTAGATGATGCCATTGTGGTGATTGAAGCGGTACACGCAAAAATGGAGAAGAGTAATATTTCTCCGTTGAAAGCTACACAACAGGCTATGAAAGAAATCAGCGGCGCCATAGTAGCGATCACTTTCCTGATGGCTTCGGTATTTATACCGGTAGCATTTATGTCAGGTCCGGTAGGTATTTTCTACCGGCAGTTTTCTATCACAATGGCTACGGGTATAATATTGTCAGGTGTAGTAGCTTTAACATTGACTCCGGCGCTTTGCGCTATTTTACTCAAGAACCATCATGGTCATATCAAAAAGAAATCGTTGGTTGACAAATTTATTGATGGGTTCAATAAGCGCTTTGATCTTTTATCCAACCGGTATATACGCTTTTTGAACCGGGTGGTGAGTCGTCGCATTATTACTTTCGGCCTGCTGATTGCTTTTTGTGTGGGCACCTGGTTGCTGAGTGGCACAGTACCTTCGGGCTTTATACCTAACGAGGACCAGGGAATGATCTACGCGATTATACAAACACCGCCGGGTTCATCGCTTGAGCGGACGAATGAGATCTCGGAAAGACTAGAGCGTATTGCGGAAGAAGTGGATGGCGTAAAATCTGTATCAGCCCTTGCCGGTTACGAGATATTAACGGAAGGGACTGGCGCCAATTCAGGAACCTGTTTAATCAATCTCAAAGACTGGAAAGACCGGAAAGAATCGGCGCAGGAGGTTATAGAGCAGCTGGAAGAAAAATCCAAAAGTATCCCGGGTGCAGCCATTGAGTTCTTCCAGCCTCCGGCGGTGCCTGGCTATGGCGCTGCGGGCGGTTTTGAGTTACGCCTGCTGGATAAGGCGGGGAGCGGCGATTATAAAAAATGGAACAGGTGAGCCATGATTTTGTAAAAGAGCTCAATAAACGTAAAGAGCTTTCATCGGTATTTACTTTTTACAGCGCCAGTTTTCCACAATATATGCTGCGGGTAGATAATGACCTGGCGCAACAAAAAGGCATTACCATAGATAACGCTATGAGCACCCTGTCAACACTTATCGGGAGTAACTATGAAACCAGTTTTATTAAGTTCGACAGGCAATACAAAGTTATTGTACAAGCCCTGCCACAATACCGCGCATTACCCGATGACATCCTGAAACTATATGTAAAAAACGATCATGATGAAATGGTTCCTTTTTCAGCTTTTATGAAGATGGAAAAAGTATATGGCCTTTCAGAGATTACCCGGCATAATATGTACAATGCTTCAGAAATAAGCGGTTCGGCCGCTCCGGGCTATAGTAGCGGTGAAGCCATTAGTGTTATCAATGAAGTAGCGAAGAAGACTCTGCCCAGAGGCTTTGGTATCGATTGGGCAGGTATTTCAAAAGATGAAGTATCAAGAGGGAACGAAGCTATTTATATCTTCTTGATATGTTTGGGCTTTGTGTATTTAATTCTCTCTGCACAGTACGAAAGCTTTATTTTGCCTTTATCAGTAATCCTCTCTTTACCGGCTGGTATCTTCGGTGCTTTTCTTTTCCTGAAATTGTTTGGACTGGAGAATAATATTTACGCGCAGATCTCTATGGTGATGCTGATCGGCTTGTTGGGTAAAAATGCGGTGCTGATCGTGGAATTTGCAGCCCAGCAGCATAGTGCAGGTATGTCTGTTTTAAAATCGGCCATGCAGGGCGCCAAAGTAAGGTTCCGTCCTATTTTAATGACTTCCTTTGCTTTTATTGCCGGCCTGATTCCATTAGTATTTGCCAACGGTCCGGGTAAGATCGGTAACCGAACCATAGGATCGGCTGCAGCCGGAGGTATGCTTTTCGGAACCCTGTTTGGTGTAATTGTCATACCCGGGTTGTATTACATCTTTGGCAGCATTGCTGCTAAAAGAAAACTGATCAAAATAGAAGATGAAAATCCATTATCAGAAGATCTGACTCAATAGAAAATATATGAAGATTCGTAACATATTCGCTCCGTTGGGGATATTAGGCGCCTGCATGATCTATGCAGGATGCCGTGTTCCCCAGGTAGCTCAAAAGCGGGAAAATAAAGAGGTGCCCGAGACTTATGCCGTTTCGCAGGACACGTCGAATACCGGGATGGTAAAATGGCGGGACTTTTTTACCGATCCCAACCTGGTAGTATTAATAGATACAGCTTTAAAAAATAACCAGGAGCTGAACATCACTTTGCAGGAAATAGAAATAGCGCGGAACGAAGTCAGGGCGAGAAAAGGAGAGCTATTGCCGAGTGTAGGATATCGAGCAGGCGTTGGTATCGATAAAGCAGGACGCTACACCAGCCAGGGCGCAGGTGATGCATCCACGGAAATTACGCCTGGTAAAAAGTGCCCGATTACCTCGGTGATCTTATCGTGGGTGTCAACGCTAACTGGGAGGTAGACATCTGGAACAAGCTGCATAACGCAAAGGATGCAGAAGTAGACCGCTATTTATCTACTATCGAAGGCAAAAATTTTGTGTTGTCTAACCTGATAGCAGAAGTGGCTAATTCGTACTATGAATTATTATCGCTCGACTACCAGTTGGATATTGTTAAGCAGAATATTGCCTTACAGAAGAACGCGCTGGAGGTTGTAAAAGTGCAGAAGCAAGCCGCAAGGGCAACAGAGTTGGCGGTACAAAAATTCGAGGCGGAAGTAAAGAGCACGGAAAGCCGTGAATTTGAAATACTGCAGGGTATTAAGGAAACAGAAAATCGTATTAACTTTTTACTGGCGAGGTATCCTCAACCTATAGCCAGGCTGCAAGCCGACTTTATGAATTCGACTTTAGCGCCGATTAGTACGGGTGTGCCATCACAGTTATTGGCTAACAGGCCCGATATCAGGCAGGCAGAGCTGGAGCTGGCTGCTTCCAAACTGGATGTTAAAGTGGCGCGGGCGCAGTTCTATCCATCTTTTGATATTTCGGCTGTAGTGGGACTGAATGCTTTTAATCCCAGTTACCTAGTTAAGCTGCCCGAGTCACTAATAGCTTCGGGTAGGCGACCTGGCAGGGCCGTTAATAAATAAGAATGCTATTAAAGCGCAGTATCTTACGGCTAATGCAAGGCAGTTGCAGGCTGTATACAATTATGAACGATCGATATTAGGGGGATATATAGAAGTGGCTAATGAACTCTCCCATATCAGTAATCTGCAACAGACTTTTGAGCAAAAGCAAAAACAGGTGCAGGTGTTGAATAAATCGGTGGATGTGTCTAATGCTTTATACAAAGCTGCAAGAGCTGATTATTTAGAAGTATTGACTACGCAACGCGATGTGCTGGAAGCGAGGCTGGAGATGGCAGAAACCAGGAAAAACCAGCTGAGTGCTGTGGTAAATATGTATAAGGATTTAGGAGGAGGTTGGAGATAAATATTAAAGCAAGATCAGGTTGTTCAACTTGTTGAGCAACCTGATCTTTTTATTACACTAAACAAATGATGTATTAATGATTTTGCATCTTACCTATTATTGTTTCCAATGAAGTAGCTAGCTTATCAGTAGCTCCGTTAATAGCAATGTCGTAAGTTTCACCGTCATCTGAAACGGCAATAGGTTGTTTGCCTTTCAATCTTGCTTCAATATTGCAACGTTTGTCAGCGCCGTTATCTTTATGCGAATTCTGATCAGATAGATATACTTCAATGCGGGTTAAATGTTCCAGGAAACGGTCGGCTTCTGCCATCACTATTCCTTCTATTTTTCTCTGTATTCGGCACTTACCGTTAAATGATTGTCTGAGTTAATTTGAATGATCATGCGTTATAATTTATCTGAGTAATATAATACTATTTATAGCATAAACAAGGCCAATACTGCTTGCTGAGTCCATAAGTTAGGTTAAAATGATTAACTACTAAAAATATTATGGTACCCGCTGCCAGGTCTGTGTTCTGCCAATCAGCGAAAAGCCTACATAGCCCCGAACTTCTAATTCATTCTTCCCTTTCGGTTTAATATAGCATTTGTATTGCTTGCCTTTTTCAGGGTCGAGTATTTGTCCACCCGACCATTCGTCACCGTCTTTCGTCAATCCCCATAAAATGATCATGCCTTTTACCGGCTTGTCCTTCCGGGTTCCGGTACAAGTAGTACAGGTAGCGTTTTCCCTTGCCGGATCCAGTATTTTCAACACTTCGCCCTGCAACTTGCCGCTTTTCGTTTCATAAATGCGCACATACGATTTTTCCTTTTTGGTATTATCATCGATTGTTTTCCAGGTGCCGATGGGCGATTGGCAAAAGCCGTTGGCAGATAAAAAAATTATTGCCAATAGCAACATGCAATTTTTAGAACCATCGTTAATTTTTAAGACATCAGCAATAATGTTATCATAGCAAGTATAAACAAAATATATGAGTAAAGCAGAAGGGGTTTGTTAAAATAAAATGGTTAGTGAGCATTTTAGGCATTAGTCATTTACCATGTTTTATTACTGGGTCTGTAAAAGAAGATTACAAGATTCTCTACATGTATTTCAAAGCCACATTATACAGCACTTTTTTATCATAATCCGTTAGGCTATCTGTATTAGACTTTTGAAGATAATGAAGATTAAATGCCCCGATCGCTATTTTCATGTCACTAACATCATAGCCAATTATACGCAAAGCCCAGGTAGTATTAAAGTCTGCGGGCGGCTCCTTTAAAGCATTGGCATTGTACCAGTATCCAAATCCTGCATCGGCCAGCTTTTTCCAGGGAAATAATTTGCCGGGGTCATCTTTTCTTCCGGGTGCAATATCGGAGTGGCCTATAAAATTAGCCTGGGGGATTTTGTATTGCTCTTTTAAATAGCGTAGTAATATAAGTAGCGCATTGATCTGGGCATCGGTAAAGGCTTCATCCTTTCCATTATTATCTATTTCAATACCCAGGCTGCAGGAGTTCATATCAGTAATGCTTCCCCATTTGCTCGCCCCGGCATGCCAGGATCTCACATAATCATTTAACATCTGGAATACGCTGCCGTCTTTAGCAATAACATAATGGGCGCTGGACTCTCTGCCGGGTCTTGGAACAGAAAAGGTGAAGAGGGTTTGCGCTGCATTGTCCTGCGCTGTATGATGCAGGATAACATAGTTGGGTCTGCGTATATTGAAATCAATTGCTGCATACCATTGGTCGGTATTAACCGCGGGGTTGAACTTGTTGTCTGGCGTAACAGATAGCTGAGCTATGATCGTGTCCAGGGTTTTAAAATAGGTGGTTCTTGCAGAAGCCATTTGCAGGCTGTCAGCCTTGTAAAGAAAATATTCAGGAGACCGGTAAACCAGTGTGGAAGCATCTATACCCGGATACTTAGTTTTAAAGGGTGTATGATCAGTAGCATTATTACCCGTCTTAGCTGTCGGATTTTGTGGTTCCGCGGTCTGCTTCGTTGCTCCGGGTTTTGCAGCTGTTTTTTGTGTAAGTACATTTGTTTTCCTGCTCATGGTACTCTTGCAGGCGAAAAGGGTCAGCATCAATAACCCCAGCAATAATTGTTGAACAGCCGTTTTCATATAGCCCTACCCTGTTGATAATTTTGTTATATGAATTTATTAAAGTTCTGGCACAATCATAAGTTAATTTAAATAGCGGGAATTGAGTTAACTAAAGATGCTGGAAAAGGAATGGCCCATAGGCGATCATTCCTTTTGTTAAATGAATATCAGGAAGTAGTTTAAAATAAAACCGGATTAAGCTTTACGCTGGTTTGCTAAAAAGTGCAGGTATTTTGACTGATTGCAAATCAGGTTTTTGATTCTCTCAGAACAAGGGAAACCCCAGATTTCCCGAAAACAGTCTTTAGCATTTATCTGTTTTTTTGCAACGATTTTAAAATGGAATTCAATGGAATCTGATATCGTTTGGTCCGCTAAAAGCGTATAGAATTTTCCTGATTTATAGCGAACATCCCATTTGGCCCGGTCAATGACCAGCTTGCCGTCGGCTTTAATCATTCCATTTTTAACTTCCATTTTGGCAGGAAAGCTAACGGGGTGCGTGATGCCTTTAATGGTTAAGTTTCCCGAAATTTTTATATTATCACTGTTCCCTGGTTCAACACTCGTAATTGCAATGGTAGAAGTGGGGAATGTTGTAACATTAAAAAAATCAGGATCTTTTAAGTGATTGACAAGATTGTTATTTCTACCATGGCTTTCGTCTTCAATGGTATTCATATCAACTTCGGCGCTGCCACCCACCAATTGGTTATCCTTGATCAGTAATGCTCCTTTGGATAAATAAACATATCCTGTATGGGTGTTGGAGCCAAGCAGGTTAGAGCCTTTCCAGGTTACAACACTTTCTGCTGTATCTATGGTAATATAGTTTTTATCATCTACATGCAGGGGTAAAGAGCTTGTTACTGCACTCTCTTTGTTCTCAGTTGCTACAGGGCCGCTGCAACCAAAAAGCAAAGAAGTTGTTACTACAATTAGAAAGGTACATGTTGTTTTGTTGTTCATGCTACAGAGATTATATTGGTTAATAAAAAAATGGATAAATTATTTTAGGAGGGATACAACGAAAGTACTTTCATGTTTTTAGGCCTGAGAATCAGGATTGTAAATAAAAATGTAACCTTTGTAAATAAATTGTAAAGTATGTCTGATAGCCTAAGCATCCTGTCCGGAAAACGTAAATACCTTTTCGGATTGCTCGTACTCTCATTTATTGCGGTGATCTGCCTGGCTTTCACCATAAGAGATAAGGACGATTTTGATATTGCCAGGCGGGAAGTTTTGCTTCGCAGGATCGGGCATGAACTGCTTTTGCAGTCTGGCGACAGTACCTCAAGGGTGCTGCCGGTAAAAAGACCGGCGAAAATGAGTACCGCATCAGCTTTGCAAATGACTTTAGTTTTCAACCAGACTCCCTGGTGAACACCACCAGGCGTTTATTAGCTAACGACCCGCTTACAGGTGGCTATATCGTTAATGTTTTGAATGGCAACAATAGTGTAGCCTATGGATTTGCTATATCCGGAAAGAAAAAGATGACATCGTAAGCTGTACCGGAAGAAAGCAACCTAAGGCATCTTATATCATCAATATTAAATTTGAACCAGCGGATACCAATATTGTAAGGACGGTAACCCTGCTGGGTAGCCTGCCGTTTCTGGCATTTGTTGGGTTTATGTTTTTGAGGTCTGCCAAACCGAAGAAAATATCCAATAATAATAAGCCGCCTGCAGATCAGTTTTCTCTAGGTACTATTTTATTTAATGCAAAGGAGCGTCGATTGATCGTAAATGAAAATATCATAGAGCTGACAGGAACTGAAACCCGTTTGTTGCTCATTTTCGCGCAATCTCCTAACCAGACCATAGAAAGAAGCAGGCTGCAAAAAGAGATCTGGGAAGATGAAGGCGTAATAGTAGGGCGTAGCCTAGATATGTTTATATCAAAACTCAGGAAAAAGTTAGAAGTAGATCCGAACATAAAGATCGTTGTTATTCGGGGCAAAGGGTATAAGTTGGATATTGGTGCTTAAAGGCTCTTTGTTTTCAACCGATATATTAAAAGGAATGGCCGTGATCATTCCTTTGACTGTAGCCCGGGCAAGAATCCCCGCCTGCCGGAGCGAACGGGCAGGCGCGCCTGCATAACACAGTCGGCAGGGAACTTGTTTCTCCGAACGAAATGACTGCCCGGCATATAAGGTTTAGTGCATATGTATATCGATACCCACAAATGACTTGAAAACAAAAAAGGAATGACCGTGATCATTCCTTTTGTGTAGCCCGGACAAGAATCCCCGCCTGCCAAGACGCAGTCGGGCAGGGAACTTGTTTACCCGAACGAAATGTCTGCCCGGCATATAAGGTTTAGTGCGTATGTATTCGATACCCACAAATGCCGTTAAAACAAAAAAGGAATGACCGTGATCATTCCTTTTGTAGCCCGGACAAGAATCCCCGCCTGCCAAGACGCAGTCGGGCAGGGAACTTGTTTACCCGAACGAAATGTCTGCCCGGCGTATAAGGTTTAGTGCGTATGTATTCGATACCCACAAATGCCGTTAAAACAAAAAAGGAATGACCGTGATCATTCCTTTTGTGTAGCCCGGACAAGAATCCCCGCCTGCCAAGACGCAGTCGGGCAGGGAACTTGTTTACCCGAACGAAATGTCTGCCCGGCATATAAGGTTTAGTGCGTATGTATTCGATACCCACAAATGCCTTGAAAACAAAAAAGGAATGACCGTGATCATTCCTTTTGTAGCCCGGACAAGAATCCCCGCCTGCCAAGACGCAGTCGGGCAGGGAACTTGTTTCCCCGAACGAAATGACTGCCCGGCATATAAGGTTTAGTGCATATGTATATCGATACCCACAAATGACTTGAAAACAAAAAAAGGAATGACTGTGATCATTCCTTTTGTAGCCCGGACAAGAATCGAACTTGTATCTAGAGTTTAGGAAACTCCTATTCTATCCATTGAACTACCGGGCCAATATTAAAGCAAATCTTTGGTTTTGCTTCTTGTGTAAGAACTCTTATTCTATCCTCCCGAAAGTTCGGGAGAACTACCGGGCCATTTTCCAAACTCCTTTGGAAAGGGCTGCAAATATAATAAAGATTCGGGTATCTAACGGCTATTTTGGCTGCTCTCCCTGATGATGATCTCTGGGGCCAGGCTTTCCAGTTGAAAATCGGTGACAGCACGCTTGCTTTCAATCAGTTTCAGCAACAATGTAGCGGCTTTTTCACCCATTTCAAATGCCGGCTGGCGGATCACCGAAAGGGCTGGATCAAAAAGCGAGGTATACTTGGAATTATTAAAACCGATCACGCCCATATCTTTGGGGATCTGGATCTTTTCTCTTTTTAAAATGCTGAAAGTTTCTGTTGTGATCTTGTCTGCCAGCAAAACAAGCGCATCTGGCTTCTTTTTAAGCTTTAGCAATTCCTTTACCGCCGTTTCAACCTCTTCCACATCTGAGCCTCCATGTGAGCAATAACGGATCAGCGATTTGTCCACCGTCATCTTCTTATCTGCCAGGGCCTGCAGGTAGCCGGCAAGACGTTCCCGGGTGATAGCGAGATTAGGGTTGCTGGCAATAATACCAATGCGCTTAAATTTATTTTGAATAAGATGTTGTGTAGCCTGGTACACACCCTGTAAATTATCGGTAATTACCTTGTGGGTGTTGATCTCTTCCACCACCCGGTCGAAAAATACAATGGGTAACCTCTTTTCGTGCAGCTGCTTTAAGCCAGTGAAATCGCTGGTTTCAGAAGAAATAGAAATGATCAAACCGTCAATTGATCTGGAGGTAAGATAATCCAGGATCATTTGTTCCCGCTCCAATGATTCCCTGCTTTGGGTAATGATAACATTGTACCCGTTTTTATAGGCAATGGATTCAATACCGTTAATCACCTGGCTGAAAAAGTATTGGCAATTTCCGATACCACCACGCCAATAGATAGCGTTCTTTTCTCCTTTAAACTTAAAGCAACGGGATTGGGGCGATAATTGATCTCTGCGGCGTAGTCCCTGATCTTTTTCTTGGTGGCTTCACTGATTTCGTGGCTGTCCCGCAAAGCACGCGATACTGTCGAAGTCGACAGTCCCAGCGCTTTGGCAATATCCTTTATGGTAGCAGCTTCAAACTTCATACAAGCATCACACCTTTGCTGCGAAGATATAGAATTATGCACAGCATAGCACTATCCGTACTGTAATGGCAGCCGGTTTTAACAAATAAGCCAGCCATTGGTATAACCAGGCCTATTGCTCTTTTTTATGATAACTACTTACTTATAAATTCATATGTTTTTCCTGGCATCGTTTTAAAATCGAACAAGGCAGTTTCTTCGATGGTGTTGCCTGCTAGTTTTGCTTTATCTGATATTAATGGTTTCCTGATATCCGGTACAAAATAAAACGGGTTGCTGTTGGCTCCCGATGCCTTCCATAATTGAACAAAAGCCGTCACCGGTTTGAGGAAGTGGTTGAGCCGTAACCTGCAATTACCACCTAAGCGGGATTGTATTTTCAGGTAGGTGACCTTTCCGTCAGCCCATTTAATGTCAACTACAAAACCTCCTCTGGCGATCAGCCCTTGTATAGATCCGTGTTTCCAATTAGTAGGAATAGCCGGTAAAATATGTAGTGCGCCATCGTGAGATTGCAACAGCATTTCGGCAATTCCTGAAGTGCAGCCAAAATTTCCATCGATCTGGAAAGGTGGATGGGCATCAAAGAGATTGGGGTAAGTACCGCCGTTCTGTCCCTTTGTTTCCAGGGAGGCCGGTGAAAGCTGATCGGCTATTAATTTGTAAGCCCTGTCGCCATCCAGTAACCGGGCCCATAAATTTACCTTCCATCCCATCGACCATCCTGTGGACTTATCGCCGCGGTACACTAGGCTATTTCTTGCAGCTTCAAATAATTGAGGGTTGGTATAAGGAGATACCTGTGCTGCCGGAAATAGTCCATACAGGTGAGATACGTGCCGGTGCTTATCGTTGGCGCGGTCCCAGTCTTCCAGCCATTCCTGCAGCTGCCCGTGCTGGCCTATCTGCATTGGCGGAAGACGTTTCAGCATATTGCTTACGGTATCGGCTAATGAAGCATCGCTGGCGAGTATTGTGGCAGATTGTAAAAAATTATTGAACACATCAAATACCAGCTGATTGTCCATTGTTGTTCCGGCACTGATGCCAACGCCGCTCTGGTAGGTGTTTTCGGGTGACATAGAAGGAGCCACCACCAGCCATTTATGCTTTGGCTCTTCCTGTAGTACATCCACATAAAACAAGGCGGCTCCTTTTAGAACCGGGTAGTATTTTTTCAGAAAATGTTTATCGCCCGTGAACAGGTAATGCTGCCATAAATGCTGGCTTAGCCAGGCACCTCCCATGGGCCACATACCATAAAAACCACCATCTACCGGCCCGGTGATGCGCCACAGATCTGTGTTGTGGTGCAGGTTCCAGCCGCGTGCTCCATACATCTGGCTGGCGCTTTCTTTACCGGTAACGGATAACTTCTTCCAGCATTTTAAAAAGGGGCTCATGCATTTCGGGTAAGGCTGTTACTTCTGCGGGCCAGTAATTCATTTCTGTATTGATGTTAACCGTGTATTTACTATCCCATGGCGGACTTAGTAAATGATTCCATTTGCCCTGCAAATTAGCAGGCTGACTACCCGGCATAGAACTACAGATCAGCAGGTATCGCCCGAATTGGAAATACAAGGACACCAGCGCGGGGTCGTTGGTTTGGGCAAAGGCTTTAATACGTTCGTCAGTAGGTTGATTAGCAGCTTCATTGCTGCCCAGGTCAAGGCTCACGCGGTCGACGTATTTTTTATAGAGATCAATATGCTGCTGTTTCAGGCTGGCAAAGGGTTTACGGCTAACAGTGTTGAGCCTTTGATCATTCAGTAATACCGGGTCATTACCCAGGGTTCTGTAATTAATGAAATTAGTGCTGATGGAAATAAATACGGTTAATGAGTTCGCTTTTGATACAGATAGCAGGCTGTCGGTAGCACGTATACTACCTCCTTCAGCAATGGGCAATGCTCTTACTTCGTACTGCAGCTTACCCGTTTTGTTATCTACTGATGAGGTATTTCCGGATAAGCTCAATTGCTTTCCTTTTATAGCCCTTGTATATTGTTTAAAGGGGCTTCGTAATTGAAGATCACAGTCAATACTGCCCGGGCGATCAGCGGTTACGCGTACCATAATAACCCGGTCTTTTAAAGAAGCAATATATTCTCTTTTATAGTTAATGCCATTGCTGGTATAGGTAACTGTAGCCACCGCATTTTTAAGATCCAGTGTTCTGCGGAAATTAGTAACAGCTCCTTTGTCTGCAAACCGCATCAACAAGCCCCCGCCGTTTGATATTGCATGCCATAGTTGGCATTAGCAGGTGCCTGTCGTGGAAAAGCCTGGTTGGAAAGATCCTGTGCGGCTTTATACTCACCATTAAACAGCAGCTTGCGTATATCACCAATCGGCGCCGCTACATTGGGTAGCAAATTATTGCCTGGCTCTCCGGCCCAGATTGTTTCCTCGTTTAGCTGTACGCTCTCATTCAGCGGGTTGCCAAATACCATGGCCGCCAATGGACCGTTTCCGATAGGAAGCGCTTCGTTCCAGTTGGAAGCCGGCTGGCTGTACCATAAGGTAGATTTTCCATCAACAGTTGTTTGTGCCTTCGCAGGCGAAAACATAATTAGAGCTACCAGTAAAAAAGAGGTGGGGAGGGGTGCATAAGCGGGATAAAAATGGAGTTAAATCAAATTTTGGGCAATCGTTGCTGATAAATAAAGTTTAAAAATAGGGTATAAAAATAAATTTTGTAACCGTTTTTATAAAAGATGCAATTTTTGACATTTTAAAACAGTCTTTTTAGTCCCACCATCTATTAGTGTTGAATAGCGATCATAATGCTCGTTACAGAGAGCCAGTAATTTCCTTGCGGGGAACGATTTGTTTTGATGCATGAGTGGCCCGGGTTTTACTATAAAGTTTTGATGTAGTGTTTTATTTTCTAATACATGCTATAATGTAGTATTTGCAGGTACTTGAACCTGTTTGATGTATGCTTTTGTGCGCACTTTTAAAGAAGCGGGTTTCTATTTTAGGATCAAAATCTTCATCAATAACTGCTATCGAAAACGTTTGCGTAAATAAATCTATCCTGTACCTACCTGCTTCAAAAAAAATAAGTACAATTGCTTAACGATTGGATTATTTCCGGCATAAAAATGAAACCGATTGCGTATTTTTTGTAATTCCGGAGTTCTAAAACTAAAATTAAAAGCCACATGAACAGATTATTGCTTATGCTATTGACGGTCTTTTTTGCGCTGCTGCGAATGCGCAAACTAAAAAGATCTCTGGTACAGTAGTGGATGATGAAAAACTTCCCTTGCAAGGTGTTACGGTTGCCGTAAAAGAAGGTGTTGCTATCACTCAAACAGATGTTGCCGGTAAGTTCTCGATTAATGTTCCCGCGGGAGATACTGCCAGCCTGGTTTTCTCTTTCACCGGTTATATGGGACAAACAATAGTAGCAACAGAAGGCATGCATGTTTCCCTGGTAAAAATATTGTTGCCGGTGACGATGTGGTGATCATTGGATACGGTTCTGCCACATCCGTAAAAAGTTTGACAGGTTCGGTTTCTTCTGTTTCAGGAAAAATGCTGGCCCGTGTTCCGGTATCATCAGCGGCAGAAGCTTTGCAGGGTAAAGCCGCGGGTGTACAGGTAACTGTGGCAGATGGTGAGCCCGGCGCCGAGATCAATATCCGTATCAGGGGTGGTACTTCCGTTACGCAAAGTAACGCGCCTCTGTTTATTGTGGATGGTTTCCAGGTGCCCAATATCAACGATATTCCTCCTACAGATATTCAGAGCATCGACATTCTTAAAGACGCTTCTTTAACGGCTATCTACGGAGCCCGCGGAGGTAATGGGGTGGTGGTAGTTACTACCAAGCGTGCCCAGGCGGGTAAATTATCGGTAACATTTAACCATAATACACAGGTAAGAACACTGGCCCGAAAGATAGCAGTAATGGATCCGTATGAGTTTGTAAAAATTCAGTATGAAGCGGTGGTGGGTAATAATACCAACCGCCAAAGGTTTCGTGGAAACTTTGGTAATCCCATGGATTTTGATTTGTACAAACGCTTTGAGGGTAATGACTGGCAGGATGAAATTTTGGGAGGTAACCCATTAAGCCATATGTATAATATAACCCTCAACGGTGGTACGCAAACGATGCGGTATAATACCAGTATCACCCATCACGAGGAAAATGGTGTATTGATGGGATCCGGGTTCTCAAGAACCAATGTGCTTACGAAATTTGAAGCAGATCTTTCTAAAAAAGTAAAAGTGCAGATTGTGCCGCGCTTTACTTATACCAAGAGAAAAGGTGGAGGCGCAAGTGCAGTAGGCGCGGGCGGTCTTATAGGTGTATTGCGCTACCGGCCTACCAATGGTATTCGCGAATTTTCGCACCTGCCGCCAGAGGATATTGATCCGGATGAGGAAAGGCTTTTCGAATACAATAACCCTCGTGGCGATCTGGAGCAAAACTATTTAAGGGATAATAACTACTCTTTCTCCAACCAGGCTATGCTGGACTGGAAAATTTTGAAAAACCTGACCTTTCGTTCGGTGGGTTCTCAAAATATGTCCTTTGGTTATGTGGATCAATTTTGGGGCGATCTGACCCGTGATGCGATCAGCAATAATGGTTTGCCTTTAACACAAATGACCACTTCGAGAGGAAGCCGGTATCAATGGTCTAATACCTTCGAATATCGGGGCTCTAAGGAAAAACACAGTTATCAGATAGTAGCGGGTCAGGAAATTCTTAGCTCAAAGGGATTTTCAGCTTCACAGCGTTCCCGTTATTTTCCTAAGGATGTAGAGCCGGAAAGAGCCCTGAGAAACCTTGGCCTGGGAACGCCCTGGCAGGCAACATCGTTTATGAGTTCACCAGTGAGGCTGTCATCTTATTTTGCACAGGCTAACTACGATTTTGAGAAAAGATACCTGCTTTCGCTTACCTACAGAGCCGATGGTTCTACGAGATTCGCTCCGGGTAATCAATGGGGCCATTTCCCGGCTGTTTCGGGTGGCTGGATGGTGACCAACGAAAAGTTTATGCAGGAACAGAACTTATTCTCGCAGCTTAAATTACGCGTTGCATACGGGCTTACCGGAAACAATGAAATTGAAGACGATATGTGGCGTTACCAATACAGAATTAATACGGGCGGAGGACCGGGCTGGGGTGAGAGCAATGAAACAGGTTATGAATATTACACCAACACCGGCGGCGCCACACTTCCTAATCCTAATATCAAGTGGGAGACTTCTATCAAGCGCAACCTCGCACTCGACATTGGTCTGTTTAAGGATCGTATAACCATCACGCCGGAATATTATATCAATACAACCAAGGATTTACTGTATGAGAGTAATATCCCAACAACCACTGGCTACGTAAAACAAATGCAGAATATCGGCCAGGTAACCAACCGGGGTTTTGAACTCACGATTAATGCACAGATCATACAAAAACAAAAAGCTTACTTCAATACAACCTTCACTTTTGGTGCGAATAAAAAAACCATCGATAAGTTGAATGGAACGGAGGATGTTATATGGATGACATCCAGCCGCTGGAATTCGTCGGATGCCGATTATATGATAAAAGTAGGCGATCAGCTGGGCCTTATTTACGGGTATGTATATGATGGTATTTATAGATTTGATGAGTTTGATCTGCAGGGGATTAACTGGGTGGCTAAACCCGGAACGGTAATTAACGATGCACTATTTGGTACACAACCTGGCCGTCCGAAGTTTAAAAACTTTGTAGATGGAGAAGGTGAAACTAATGTGGTGAATGAAAGAGACAAAGTCGTGATCGGAAACACGAACCCTAAATTCAGTGGAGGTTTAAACCTCTCAGGAGGGCTGGGCAATTTTGATATGTCGGCTAACTTCTTTTTATGTACGGGTTTGATGTCAATAACGCTACACGTTATACCTTATCATCCTTTGAAGGCAATGTGAATAATTACTTCAACATACTACCGGAATTTAGTTCAGACAAACGCTGGAGATATGCGGATGATATCTACGGAGACAGGATGGTGAGCAATGCAAACTACCTAACCCAGTACCAGGAAGTGAACGCTAATGCTACCATTTTTAACCCGGTAGATATTGGTAAAAAAGTTACTCATTCTTATTTTATAGAAGACGGATCTTTCCTGCGTTTACAAGACGTAACTTTAGGGTACCGATTGCCGCAAAGCCTGCTCAACCGCATGAAGATTAATAACCTGAGGGTATTTTTCAGTGGTTATAACTTATTTCTGCTGACTAAGTACACAGGGTATGATCCTGAGGTGGATGTACAGACATCATTGACTCCGGGAATCGACTACAATCGTTATCCAAGAAGCCGGAACTTTTTAGCGGGTATCAATATTACATTTTAACCTAGTATAAACTTATATAAGATGAGAAAATATATTTTCATTCTCAGCACTTTATTAATAGGCTTTATCTCCTGTAACAAAAATTTCCTGGAAGTGAATTCCGATTCCAAATATGAAGGGAATTATGTATTTGGGAACAAAGAAGAGATTAACAGGGTATTAACCGCTGTATATGCTTCGTTGATGAGCAATGATGCTTACGGCAATGCCTTTTTAACACTTTTGCCTTAAATAGCGATGTAGAGTTTAGTGCCTTCGCAGGTGAATTGCCTAGCGTAAGCGGAGAAGATTTCAAGGCTTTTGATGGCGCCCGGCATGCGCCCACCGTTCAAAGATTGTGGGACAAACTTTACGAGGGCATTGAGCGAGCCAATATTTTTATTGATGGCATTCAAAAGAGCCCTGTATTTACCAAAAATGACAGAGATCTTACGCAGCAATTAGGAGAAGCGAAAGTGTTGAGGGCGATGTTCTACCACGACCTGGTAGTAATGTATGGTGATGTGCCTTTTAATACAAAACCTGCTATGCAGCTGGGCACTGATTTCGTGATACCGGTTACTGATCGCAACGAGATTCTTAGCTTTCTCATCGATGATCTGAAGGAAGCAGCGCCCGGAATGAAAAGTGCCAATGAAATTGCCCAGGGTATTGAGCGTGCATCTAAAGAATTTTGTCATGGCATGATTGCCCGTATAGCGTTAACAAGAGGAGGGTATGCTTTATATCCGGAGGGCACAAAAGGTACCATGAAGAGAATGCCTGACTACAAAGATTACTATGCAATTGCCATGCAGTATGCAGATTCGGTGATAACATCAGGAAAACATAATCTTACTAAATCTTATAGAAATGTATTCATTGATGAAACCAATAACGTGGTGACCAATAACGACGATCCTATTTTTGAGATTCCCTTTTTAAGGAATGGAAGTGGAACGGTGGGCAATGTTACCGGTCCGGCTGTATCAGGTGTAGAGAATGTTACTACGCATGTCTGGGGTGTATCAGGTGGCGGTATGCGGTTGAATGCTTTTTACCATTACTCTTTCGATCGGGCGGATATTCGCAAGGACTATGTGGTAGGTCAGTGGAGTTATGATGCCACGGGTACCCCCAGGTATTGGCAGACTATACCATGTATAATAACAAATGGTCTAAAATATGGTCTGATCCCGGAAAAGCTTTGGGTAGTCAGAGTACCAACAACACCGGCATTAATTTCCCTTATATGCGCTATGCAGATGTATTGCTGATGTATGCAGAAGCGGTGAACGAAGTAGAGAATGGTGTAAATGGTACCCATGGCGCCAAAGCATTAGACGCTTTTAAAAAAGTGCGCAGACGTGCATTTCGCGATTCAGTTCAATCGCAGAAAGTAGAAGCCTACACCAGTACGGTGTCTGTTTCGAAGGAGTCATTTTTCAATGCGATTGTAAACGAGCGTAAATGGGAGTTTGGTGGGGAAAATATACGCTGGAAAGACCTGGTTCGCTGGAACTTATATTCGAAAGTGGTGTATGACACTTTTATGGAGTACTATATTGTAGCATCCATGGTTGGTGGTGATTTTATGGAAGGCTCAGAAAAATACCAAACGCTTCCTTTTAATAAGTTTTTCAGGCGTGTGGCTAATCCAGGCAATAAAGACATCTATCCTAATACCACTTTAAATATCATTGAGTTTTATAACCCATGGGAAGGTGTATTGCATCCGGGTGCCGGTTGGGACATGGCCACCCTCTATGCCTGGTATGATGAAAATACTTCATTACCCAGGGCACAGATATTTTATTCGTTCCGTGGCTTTATCAGGGGTGGTACCAATAGCAACTGGGAATCTCTGAATCGTAATAATCTGCCCCCGTACGTTATATACTTCCTTTCCCCAACCAGGCCATTGTCCTGAGTAATGGGGTATACAAAAACAATTATGGTTATTAATGTATCGTATTAAAAATAGGCAATATGAAAATTAAAATTTTGATACTGAACATCGCTGTAGCCAGCTTGCTGGCAATGGTCCTAAATGGCTGTAGAAAAAACCAGCGGGAAGTTACCGATGCGGAAGAAAATACATCCTTTATGGCCGTATTTCGCCACCAGGGAAATACGGGTAAAACAGGTGATCCGCTAGCGAGCCAGGTAGTAAATACCAACGATATGTACCTCACATGGAATGGTATCAACGGCGCTGCGGGTTATCGGCTTAAAATGAAAGTGCAATCGGGCTCATGGGACATTCCTGGCGATATTCTCTGGGATACCATTGTAGGGCCGGATGTGCTAAAAATTACCAAGCAGGACCTGCAATATTCTACTAAACATAATTTTGCCATACAAACCCTTTCTCCACTCGGAGAGGCCTATCATTCTAAATGGTATGGACTTGGGGATGGTTCTCATAACGATGATCGTGCAGAGTGGGAAATGGGAGAGCGTTTGGGTATCCCGGATGTGGTAGCTGTCGGGGCAGTAACAGAGACCAGCATGCGTGTTTTTTTGAATTAACGGTTGGAAGTACTAATCCCACGGATTTGAATCCCAGCTTTCAATATGAAAATGGGAAATTTTTGATAGATGAGATATTGGTTCAGCCAGCTTCAGTAAACAGGGATCTTCCTTCACAAACGATCAAATTAACAGAAGCAGATAAGGCCAGAGGTTATGTAGATGTTACCGGGTTAACGCCCAATTCCCTTTACGTAGTGAACGGCCTGAACAGCAAAGTTCCCCGATACTGGGATCGTTTATACAACACCAGCATGGTACGCATGAGGGGACAGGTTGGAGCGCCTATATTGATACCTCATGTGGTAGATGCCACCAATACCTGGGCACAACAAAATAATGCATGCCGTATCGATACGATATTAAACAATTTCCTTTTTGATAATACCCTGGCCGAAGGCACCATATTTATGCTGGAAGCCGGCAAAAAGTACTATATAGCAACTGGCGTGGTATTGGCTAAAGGCTTAACCTTAAAATCGAATTCGCCTGGCGGTGCAAAACCCATTGTTTATCTGGGCCTTGGCTATAACGCTACCAATACCGCTTCTAACGCCAATAATTTCCAACTCGGACGTCCGGCGCAGGCGGGTGAGATTGGCAGTATTACCATGGGTGATGTGATCTTTGATAATATCAGTTTTGAACTTCCTCTGGCCGTTAACTTTTTCAATCAGTCCTTATTCCCGGGTAAATCCATTAACGGTAACTATTTCATCAACCAGCATTCGGCGTCTATGCCGTTTACCTGTTCCAAACTGGAAGCGCGTAATTGCAATTTTCAGGGTATGGTAAGATGTTGGTTCAGAACACAGGGGCCAAACCGCCAGGTAATTGAGAATATCATTGTAGATAACTGCTTGTTTCATGATGCTGGTATGTACGATGTAACAGGGCGTGGTTATCCGTTTATTACAGGAGAAGCCAGGTCGGACAGGACGAATATTTTTAATAATGTAGTAATTAAAAACAACTCATTTATTGGAGTGAGCTGGGATCAGCTGGTACGGGAAAATGGCAACCGGGCCTGGGCGTCAAGTGTTGTTTGGAATGTAACGGTAGAGAATAATACTTTCCTGAATGCTTTCTCTGTTTCCAATGGGCGCTTCCTGATACAGCATCAGAATCCGCCAGCCAACAGTAGGTATGTTGTTAAGAAAAACCTCTTTGTGTCAGTTAAGGCCGCCGGTGATAGCAGGGACTTCTTCCAGAGTGGGATGGACTTCAGAACTTATCGTCCAGGCTTAAGCTTTGATATTGCAGATAACTATTCCACTTCATCAAAATCTGCCAACGGAGCTATTACTTATTTCACTTCCGCCGAAATTTTCAATAACCAGGCTTTCAGTAACACCACAAGAGGCGCTGGCTTTAACAACGGAGTGTTGAATGTTGGTGGCCTTGAAGCAACCAAGGTAATTACCGGTCCAACGCCTATTGCTCCGGAAAACCTGATGGTTGATCCCTATCCCAAAGGTAAAAAAGTAGGTACCGCCTGGGACGTGAATGCGCACATTTATAATGTAGAAGGCCTGAAATTCAAGAATACACCGGAAGTGTTAAATCACCCGATCTACACGAAAGGTATCGGGGATCCACGCTGGCGGTAATGAAATATAGATCAATGGATGTTTTAATTACCTGATCAAATTGAACCTGGAGTCGGCTCACCGGATGGTGGTGACTTCAGGTTATTTTCTTTAAAAGGATAAGAAGAAATGGTGATAGTAATGATCCAGAAATATCAATGTTGTTTTAATATGTTTTTAAAATTGTTAGTTCCGCTGGTGTTGATATCAGGCAACTGCATCTCGCAGCAGCCTGGTACATTACCATCTCCTAAGAGTATCATAATTGCCTTTCCTGGTGCGGAAGGCTTTGGGCGTTTTGCTACCGGCGGCCGTGGAGGCCAGGTAATAAAAGTTACTAATCTCAACGATAACGGCGAAGGCAGCCTGCGTGCGGCCGTGGAAACAAAAGGACCTCGCATGGTTGTGTGTTGACGTTTCGGGCACTATTGCATTGCAATCTAATTTACGAATTAATAACAGCGATATTACTATTTCAGGCCAAACAGCACCCGGCGATGGGATCACTCTGAAAAATTATCCTGTTGACCTGGGGGCAGACAATATTATTATCCGCTTCATGCGTTTTCGCATGGGCGATGAAGCAAAGCAGGAGGGCGATGCGATCGGTGGTAAATGGAAGAACAATATTATACTGGACCATTGCTCTATGAGCTGGAGCACAGATGAATGTGTATCGGTATACAATAACTATTATACTACGGTGCAATGGTGCATCATTTCCGAGAGCTTACGCAATTCCGCGCATCATAAAGGAGCGCATGGTTATGGCGGTATCTGGGGTGGAAAGTTTGCTACCTTTCATCATAACCTGATGGCACACCATGACAGTCGTGTTCCGCGCTATGGTGAGCATGCCAATCACGAGTTTGCTTTAACCGACCTCCTAGATGTACGCAACAATGTTTATTATAACTGGGGTAACAACAGTGCTTACGGTGGCGAGGGCATGAACATCAATATTATTAATAATTATTACAAACCGGGGCCTGCTACTTTAAAAAGAGAAAGAGTTTATTCACCCGATAAAAACAAGAAACCCGGAACTCCGGTATATAATAAATGGGGGAAATTTTATATCAGCGGAAACTATGTAGAGGGCAGCGATCGCAGTACTAAAGATAACTGGACCTATGGGGTTTATAACCAGATGCAGCATAATTATCCCGACCTTACAGATGCGGAGAGAATAGCTATGAGACTGTCTGCTCCACACCCTGTAGAGAACAATATCATTACCTATGATGCAGGTAAGGCCTATAAGCAGGTGGTAAATTTTGTGGGCGCTTCCCTGGTAAGAGATGCGGTTGATTTGCGGATACTTAATGATGTGAAAAAGGATCATTCTCGAAGGAGGGATCCAATGGTAGCAAAAACGGTATTATCGATACGCAGGGCGATGTAGGCGGATGGCCGGAGTTGAAGTCATTACCTGCATTGAAGGATGCCGATAATGATGGGATGCCCGATGAGTGGGAAATAGCCAATAAGCTGGATCCTAAAAAAGCCAATGCTAACAGCCGTGATCTGAACAAGGATTATGATAATATAGAAATGTATATCAATAGCCTGGTAAAAGCTATTACTGACAAACAAAAATTGTAATACCGAAAAATTGTGTTGCCCTCTTACCGGTTTAATAAAATAAAGAATAAAAACATGGGCTCTAAATGGATATGGTGCATATTAGTCGGACAGGTATTTTTATTTTCCTGTAAATCACAGCAGGCTTTAGCATCAATACCTGTTATCGAAGAAAGGCCGATTGCGTTTCCCGGTGCTGAAGGTTTTGGTAAGTATACCACCGGTGGGCGTGGCGGCAGAGTTTTGATCGTTAGTAATTTGAATGACGATGGAGAGGGAAGCCTGCGAAAAGCACTAGCGGCAAAAGGCCCGCGCATCGTTGTTTTTAATGTTTCCGGAACTATTCATTTGCAGTCTAAATTAAATATAAAGGGAGATATAACTATTGCAGGGCAAACAGCTCCGGGTGGCGGTATCTGTATTGCCGATTATCCTGTTTCTGTTGTGGGCGATAATGTTATTGTTCGTTTTCTCAGGTTTCGTATGGGAGACCGTTACCAGAATAAAGGCATGATTGATGGCGCGGTGCTGATGATGCTTTTAGCGCCTCGGGAAGAAAAAATATAATGATTGATCACTGTAGTATGAGCTGGAGTACAGATGAAGTATGCTCTGTTTATAAAGGAGATAGCACAACCCTGCAATGGAACCTGATTACAGAGCCACTCAATTATTCTTATCATTTTGAAACAGGCGATAAAGACTTTGAGCATCATGGTTATGGTGGTATATGGGGAGGGACCCATTTTAGTGCGCACCATAATTTAATAGCCCATTGCGTTAGCCGTACGCCCCGATTTAACGGTGTGCGATTAGGAGAAACAGATGAGCTGGCCGATTTCAGAAATAATGTGATCTACAACTGGGGACATAATAATGTGTACGGCGGCGAAAATGGTAAGTACAATATTGTTAATAATTATTATAAATATGGCCCTGAAACAAAAAAGAATGTACAAAGCCGCATTGTAAATCCTACTAAAACTTCAGACACTACGCATCCTTATGGCAGTTTTTATGTAAAGGGTAACTATGTTGATGGTGACGATAAAGCAACTAAAAATAATTACCTGGGTATCCATGTAGATAAAGCAACTACAGATAACGAAAAGCAATTGGCAATAGCTGGCCAGGCCTTTCGCGTTATTGATTTGAAAGAACAGTCAGCAAAAGATGCTTACAAAGAAGTAATAAAATATGCCGGCGCCATATTACCGCAACGGGATACACTGGACCAAAGAGTGATTAAGGAAGTTACCAACAGAACAGGACGGTTTATTGATGTGCAGGGAGGATATTCGCATGGTACCGTGTATGAAAAAACGGTGAATGCCTGGCCGTATTTAAAGCAGCAATCTATACTCGCAGATACGGATAAAGATGGGATGCCGGATGAATGGGAGAAAAAGAACAAACTCAATATAAATGATCCCGGTGATGCATCTGTTTGCAACATTCATCAATCTTATACGAATATCGAAGTGTATATCAATAGCCTAGTTCCATGAAGAGTTTTTTTATATAGTCTTTAGTTTAACAATTATCAAAGGGATCAATGCCCAGGCGCCTGCATTCCCCGGAGCCGAAGGGTTTGGTAAATACACCACGGGTGGCAGAGGAGGTCGGGTAGTAACAGTTTCTAATTTAAATGATGATGGACCGGGTAGCTTGCGCCAGGCTTTTAAAGAATATCCGGGTGAGCCTATTACTATCGTTTTTTCGGTAGCGGGACTCATCGATCTGAAGTCTCCGTTAAAAATCAGCCGCTCTAATATTACTGTCGCCGGGCAAACTGCGCCGGGAGATGGTATCTGCTTAAAAGGGAATTCATTTATTATCAATTGTGCCGGTGATAAAACCGGTGTGAGGGGCAATATTATTATAAGATACCTGCGTTCCAGGCCGGGCGCCAAAATAGCGAATGGCGTATATGGATTTGGTATGGAGAATAGCCAGAACATCATTATCGACCATTGCTCTTTTACCTGGGCCAATGAAGAATGTGCTGCTATGTACGATACCAAAAATGTTACAGTGCAATGGAGCATTATTAGTGAAGGGTTGTACAATGCCAATCATCATAAAGGACTAAGAGCCTACGGTGGTGTATGGGGCGGACAAAACGCTTCTTATCACCATAACCTCATCTCAAATCAAAACAGCCGTACCGTAAGGTTCAACGGTTCAAGAGCCCACGATACATTGGCGGTAGTAGATTATCGCAACAATGTAATTTTTAACTGGAAGAGCGCCAATGCCTGTTATGGAGGAGAAGTTGATATTCCTGGTGGAAAATCGAACATCAACCTGGTGAATAACTATTACATTCCCGGACCTGCTACCGCTAAAGAATTGAAATTTGTAAAAGCTAATTATAATTCCGCAAAAGCAAAAGGTTTTGGGCAGTGGTATCTGAGCGGTAATGTGATGCATGGAGATAAAAAACTTTCAGCCAATAACAATTTAGGTATCGATTTGTCAGAGTTTCCGGATCTATACAAAAATCAAGCGCTTGTTACAGCGCCCTTCACTATTACAGCACCAGTGACTTTACAAACAGCCCGTGAAGCCTACCAGCTGGTGTTGGGGAACGTAGGTGCATCTCTGCCAAAATACGACGCTGTGGATCTGCGGTTGATAGCAGAAGCGAAATCACATAAAGCTGTATCTGGCGAAAAAGGTATTATTAATGACGCGTCAGAAGTTGGTGGATGGCCAGTGTATCAGTATACAAAAGTGCCTGTTGATACAGACAAAGATGGTATGCCTGATGAATGGGAGATCAAGCACCGGTTAGACCCTAAAAGGGCTGATAATAACGGCAATGATTTAAGTAAGGAATATACTAATATCGAGATGTATATAAATGAACGGGCAAAGTAAACAACCTTGTTGGTTATCAGTAAAATTAGATATCATGTTACAACGTATTTTTTGTCTTTTTCTTGTTTTGTCGCTACTGTCCTTTGCAAAGGCGCAAAAGCCTATACCATCCGAAATAGATACAAAACCCTTTGCCGATAATGCCGGCCATTGGTATGGTATTGCTGATAGTAAAAATATGATCAATGCCGGTCCGGGTCGGCCCAGGTATAAATCCACCGACCTGAAACAGGTGGCCGATAATATACTACTGTTTCAAAAAGCAAACGGAGGCTGGCCCAAGAATTACGACATGTTTGCCATTCTTAGCCCTGAGCAAAAAGTGGCAGTGGCTGGATATAAGAATACACTCAATACCACTTTTGATAATGGAACCTGCTATACCCAGATAAGGGCCTTAGCGATTGCTTACGCGGCTGTAAAGGATGAGGCGTATAAAGTTGCTGCGCTAAGAGGGCTGAATTATATTCTGGAAGCACAATATGCTAATGGCGGATGGCCGCAATATTATCCTTTGGAAAAGGGTTATAGTCGCTACATTACCTTCAACGATGGCGGTATGACGGGTATTGTTGACCTGCTTTCAGATATTGTTGAGAACGAACCCTTGTATGACTTTATTAACGCCGGGATAAGGACAAAACTACATCAGGCATATAACAAGGGTATCGACTGTATTTTAAATACACAGATCGTTGATAACGGCGTATTAACGGCCTGGTGCCAGCAGTATGATGAAGTAGCTCTGCAACCCGCCTGGGCCAGGAAGTTTGAGCCCCCAGCATTTGTAATGGGGAAAGTGTGGGGATTGTATTCTTCCTGATGGACATTAAACACCCGGATGAGCGCGTGATCAAATCCGTTAATGCTGCCATGAAATGGTTTGAAGCTTCCCGGATCTATAATACGGTAGTGAAGACCGTAAGGGCCGAAAAGATGGATACTCCTTTTCGTATTTCAAGCAGCGACAGGGTGGTGGAAACCGATAGTACCGCACCTCCTATCTGGACCCGCTTTTATGAATTAAAAACACATCGTCCCCTATTTTGCAATCGCGATAGTAAAGTGGTTTATTCGCTTGCCGAAGTGGAACGTGAACGTCGCGACGGCTATGCCTGGTATACTTATGCGCCACAAAAAGCATTGGATGCTTATTCCAGGTGGCAAAAGCAATTGTCCAAAAACAGTACAGCACTTAAATAAATGAACAGACGAATGAGGCCGGTATGATGAAAGTTTTTATCATTAAAGGCTCCATTCGAGCAGTAAAAAATAAAGATTTACAAATGAAATTGAAAATTATCCTTCCCTTACTACTGATCTCTGCGGCGGCTTTTGTGTTACCTCCCAAAAAGGTAAAAATTTTTCTCGCAGGCGATTCCACTATGTCTATAAAAGATATAAAAGCCTATCCCGAAAACGGATGGGGATGCCTTTTGTTTACTTCTGGGATAGCACGGTACAGGTAATTAACCTGGCAAAAAATGGGCGTAGCACTTCTTCGTTCAAAAGAGAAGGTTTATGGGGAACGATCATGAAAGAATGCGAAAAAGGTGATTATATTTTTATTCAATTCGGGCATAATGATGAAGTGCCCACGAAGAAATCGGCTACAACAGAAGCGGAGTTTAAAAATAACCTGGTGCAGTATGTGAAAGAGGCCCGGTTAAAAGGTGGTACTCCGGTTTTGATTACCCCCGTAGCCCGGAGAAAATTTGATAGTACCGGCAAAGTGGTAGGAACACATGATGTATATGCGCAGATTGTTAGAGATGTTGCAACTCTTGAGAAAACTCCCCTGATTGATCTGGACAAGCAAGCGCAGAACCTCTACCAACAATTAGGCGTAGAAGCGTCTAAACTTTTATTTGTGCATCTGCAGCCGGGTGAGCATCCTAACTATCCAACGGGTAAGGTTGATGATACGCATTTCAGTGAATTAGGTGCCCGGAAAGTAGCCCAGATCGTTTTGAAAGATATTCGTACACTCGTTCCTGAGCTGGCTTCCCGAATTAAAAACCCTGCTGTTAAATAAATAACTAATGAGTAAGCGTGCCTGCTTTATTCTTTTCGCGATGATGATTAGCTTAGGCTGTTGCTATGCGCAAATAGCAACCGGGCTTACGGGCATCAGGGATACTTCTTTTAATAATCCTACTGCTTTCCTGAAAGAAAAAAATATCATCCCGGTATTACCATGCCGGTGGTAGATGCTTCGGGGCTGGCACAAAAAATGGAATGTACCTATTGCGAGATTGGCAAGCGAAAGTTGAAATTAGATGCTTTTTATCCAAAGCAAAAATCTAACGGTATCGCCATTATCATCATTCATGGTGGTGGATGGCGTTCGGGCAACCGAACCCAACATCATGATATGGCGAAGGCATTGGCGAATAAAGGCTATGCCTGTTTTACACCTGAGTATCGCCTATCCCCAGAAGCCTATTTTCCTGCCGCCATTTTTGACATAAAGGAAGCTATTAAATGGATCAAGATACATGCGAAAGACTTTAGAGTTGATTCAGCAAAGCTGGTAGTAGCCGGGTTTTCAGCGGGTGGACAAATGGCAGCGCTAGTTGGTTGTACAGGTGATATGCCTACTTTCGAAAACTATGATCAGAAAAACGCGATCAGCACCAAAGTAAAGGCGATCATCGATATAGATGGAACTACTTCTTTTGTACATGCCGAAAGTAGCGAACAAAAGAATCCATCAGCTGAAGGAGCATCGGCTTATTGGTTAGGATATACACCCAAAGATAATCCGCTGCTATGGGCAACCGCATCGCCTTTAAGCTATGCAGTATTTAGTCCGCCAATATTATTTCTGAATAGCTCGGTAGACCGCATGCATGCAGGCCGGGATGATTATATAAAAATATTACAGGAAAGAAACGTACTGAGCCGGGTACATACGTTTGAGAATAGCCCTCATTCATTTTGTTTATTTGAGCCCTGGTTTACACCTGCCGTAAATTATATCGATGACTTTTTAAAGATAAATTTTTCATTATGATAATGTATAAGAGTGAAAGAGCAGTAGCTGCCGGAGCGCGTAGTGTTGCAATCAGGCCGGAATGGGTAGCCGTGCATACGGCTTCAATCAGGATTCTTTTGATAGTGATCACTATGTTGTTCACTATAATAAACATTAACGCGCAAACTGGTAATGCAGACAAGTATAAATATACTTTTACCGTTGCCAAAGATGGAAGCGGCGACTATAAGTATATACAGGAAGCTATTGATGCTATGCGGGTATACCCATTAGCGCCTATTACGCTCTATATTAAGAGTGGCGTGTACAATGAAAAAATCGAACTGCCCGCTAATAATACCGATGTAACTTTTATTGGCGAAGATGTAGACAAAACAATCATTACGTTTAACGATTATTCAGGCCGGGGCAAGCTCACTACTTTCACTTCCTTTACTGCCAAAATTTCGGGCAACCGGTTTATAGCCCAGAATATCACTTTTGTAAATAATGCGGGCCGGGTAGGACAGGCAGTTGCATTGTATGTGGACGCGGATAAAGCAGTATTCAAAAATTGCAAATTCATAGGTGACCAGGATACTATATTCAGCGCGGGCGAAGCATCACGACAGTTGTTTGTAGATTGCCATATAGAGGGCACTACCGATTTTATTTTTGGTCCCTCAACAGCAGTTTTTCAAAACTGTACCATTAAAGAAAAAACAAACTCTTACATAACAGCAGCAAGTACCACCCCGGGTAAAAAATTTGGTTATGTTTTCCTGGATTGTAAAATAACGGCAGCTGATGAGGCAACAAAAGTTTTTTAGGAAGACCCTGGCGTGCACATGCAAAAACTGTCTTTGTGCGTTGTGAAATGCCTGCGCAGGTGGTAGCAGAAGGCTGGAATAACTGGGGTAATCCTGAGGTGGAAAAAACCGTTTTATACGCTGAGTATAAAAGCAGGGGCCCCGGCGGCAATATTGGAGGAAGAGTTGGATGGTCAAAGCAACTTACGGATAAAGAAGCCGCTGCTTACACGCTTGAGAATATTTTTGCTTCCGGCAGCAACCCCGATCTGCCGGGCGAAAAAGACTGGTTCAAACAAACTTCTTTAAAACCATTTGAATGGCCGGCAAAGAAATAATACAAAATGGCTCTGTCATTCCAACTGAAGCGAAGCGAAACAGCGTAATCTCTTCGGGCTATAAGCCAATCGATCTTCTAAGAAACATAGTAATATTGCTTTCTTTATTGCTGACAGTATCTGCGGAAGTCACAGCGCAAGAATTCCTGCCCATTTGGGAGAAAGGAAAGATACCTAACCAAAAATATGCGATACCCGATAGCATTGCAGATGAGCGGGCCTTGAAAGTAGGAACTCCTGGGATCTATGTTTTTCCCGCAAATAAAGCAGAGAATACGGGAACCAGTATTTTGATTTGCCCTGGAGGCGGCTATCAGCGAGCATCCTATGTGTATAACGGGTTTAACTTTGCACGTTGGTTCAATACGCTGGGCATTAATGTATTTGTTTTGGTATATCGTTTGCCGCATCAGGCCAATCTTAAAGAGCCCGCTATTGCACCTTTGCAGGATGCGCAACGTGCCATGAAATACATTCGTTCCAATGTATCAACATGGAACCTCGAAACTTCAAAGCTGGGTGTAATGGGCATTAGCGCGGGCGGACATTTGGCTGCTATGCTGTCCACGCAAATAAGCGATGTATCCAAAATAAGCGATAGATATGACACGCTTAATTATCGACCGGATTTTTCTGTATTGCTATCTCCTGTAATTACGATGGGCAAATGGGCTCATAAAGGCAGCAGGTCTAACCTCCTGGGTAGTGATACGAGCGCCTCCAGGATAGAAAAATATTCGATGGAAAAACAGGTTACGGCTTCCACCCCTCCAGCTTTCCTGGTTCATGCGGTAAACGACAAAACAGTCAATCTGCATAACAGCCTGCTATACTACAATGCATTAATTGATAACAGTGTGAATGCCAGCTTGCATACTTTTCCACAAGGCGGGCATGGAATAAGAGTTACAGAAAACCCGGGATCAACAGAGCTTTGGTTGCCTTTATTGCAATCCTGGTTAAAAGAAATGAATTTTTTAAAACCGATACCCTTTAAATAAGATCATGATAAGACTATTTTTATTGCAGCTTCTTGTATTATACATAAGTAATAGTGCATTTGCGGTGAAGCCCGATTTCGTAGTAGCAAAAGATGGAAGCGGAAATTTTACAACCGTGCAGGAAGCTATTAATGCAGTTCCGGCATCCGGCAGTAAGCGAACAGTGATCTTTATTAAGAACGGAATCTACAAGGAAAAGCTGACTTTACCTGCCAACAAGACCAATGTGAGTTTTGTAGGAGAAGATATCAATAAGGTAATTCTTACTTATGATGATTATGCCAGCAAACAAAATGAGAAAGGTGCGAATATAGGTACCACAGGCAGCTCCTCTTTTTTTGTTTATGGAGATGGCTTTTCTGCAGAGAACATCACTTTCGAAAATAGTGCAGGGCCGGTTGGGCAGGCTGTTGCCGTGCGGGTTTCCGCCGACAGGATCAGTTTTAAGAATTGTCGCTTCCTGGGTTTCCAGGATACGCTTTATGTACATGGCGCCGCGCTAAAAGCAAGCAGTACTATAAGAATTGCTATATAGAAGGAACCACTGATTTTATTTTTGGCGCCGCCACTGCCTTATTTGAGAACTGCTCTATATACTGCAAAAAAGGGGCAGTTATATTACTGCAGCCAACACGCCTAAAGAAGCTGCTTACGGAATGGTTTTTTTGAACTGTTCCGTAACGGGTGATCCAACAGTATCCTATTACTTAGGTCGCCCCTGGGGCGATTTTGCAAAGACTGTTTTCATACAGTCGAAGCTGCCCGCATTTATTAAGCCCGAAGGCTGGCATAACTGGGGCCGGCCTGCTGCTGAGAGCAAACGGTACAGTATGCTGAATATAAGAACGCAGGCGAAGGGGCCCAAACGAGTAAAAGAGCAAGCTGGTCCAAGCAATTGAGTAAAGAGGAAGCAAAGCTGTATACGGCAAAAAATATGTTTAATGGCTGGAGTGCCGGCAAGTAAATCCAGTCGCAGATATCAACAACTAATAAAAGATATTGATCTGAATAAATTGATAACAATGAAAATAAAATTTTTGGTAGCGGGATTGTTGGTTTTAAGTTGCAACCTGCAGGCACAGAAGCCTTATACATCGCAGGTTTGGAGCCCTGATAATGGTGATGGTACCTATAGCAATCCGGTGGTGAATGCAGATTATTCTGATCCGGATGCGATACGGGTGGGAGATGATTTTTACATGATCGCTTCGAGCTTCGACCAGGTGCCGGGGTTGCCCATCCTTCACTCTAAGGATTTGGTAAACTGGAAACTGATCGGACATGCCTTACAACGCCAGGTTCCCCTGGAAGTTTTTAATAAAGTACAGCATGGCAATGGCGTTTGGGCTCCTGCTATCCGCTATCATAAAAATGAATTTTACATTTATTATCCCGATCCTGATTTTGGTATATATGTTACCAAAGCAAAAAAAATAACCGGTCCGTGGAGCGATCCGGTTTTAGTAGAGGGTGGAGCAGGGTTAATTGATCCCTGCCCGTTCTGGGATGAGGATGGCAAAGTATATCTTTCTCACGCCTATGCAGGAAGCCGTGCCGGTATCAAAAGTGTTTTGGTGATTAAGGAAATGAATGCAGAAGGTACCAAAACTACCACCAATGGTATGATGGTTTATGATGGGCATGAGCTGGATCCTACTATTGAAGGTCCCAAAGTATATAAGCGTAACGGATATTATTATTTATTTGCTCCTGCGGGTGGTGTGGCTACTGGCTGGCAACTGGTGTTACGCAGCAAAAATATATATGGTCCTTACGAACGCAAAGTGGTGATGGAGCAAGGCAAAACAAGCGTTAATGGCCCACACCAGGGAGCCTGGGTAGATACGCAAACGGGAGAAAACTGGTTCCTGCATTTCCAGGATAAGGATGCAATAGGAAGAGTAGTGCATCTGCAGCCAATGAAGTGGGTAAACGACTGGCCCGTGATTGGAGAAGATAAAGACAATGATGGAAATGGTAACCCGGTGTTGCGGTATAAAAAGCCGAATGTAGGGAAAACCTATGCTAAAGAAAATCCCGCGGAGTCAGATGAGTTTAATGATCTGAAATTAGGATTACAATGGCAGTGGCAGGCCAATCCGCAGGCTACCTGGAGTTTTATGAATACACAAAAAGGCAGCTTAAGGATGTTTGCGCACCCCGTAGAAAAAGGGCAGACTTTATGGAACACGCCTCATGTACTATTACAAAAATTTCCGCATGATGCGTTTACGGTTACCACCAAAATCAGCTTCCGCGCCAGCGAGAAATTTACGGGTGAAAAGGCCGGGCTTACCACCATGGCAATGAGTTATGGCAATATTGCTATCAGGCGTAAAAATGACGGTGTGTATATTGTATTCACCACCTGCGAAAAAGCCGATCGGGATGGAAAAGAAACAGAGAAGGAATTAGTGAAACTGGCTCAAAAAGAAGTGTATTTCAGGATGCAGTTCAGGCAGGATACTACCTGTGTCTTCAGCTATAGCCTGGACGGTGAAAAGTTTGTTGAAGCAGGAACACTGAAGGCGACGCCGGGAAAATGGATCGGATCTAAAGTGGGACTGTTTATTACCAGCGATGTAAAGATCAATGATGCAGGTTTTATAGATGTGGACTGGTTCCGGATAACAAAATAATACAATCGTTTGCGCAAATAGCGTTGCAACGAATGGCTTATTTTTATTGAGCACACAACGCTTTGTTATGCTCAATAAACTTATTTTTCTTTCAGTAGGCCTGTTTTTAATAGTTGGTATTGGTTCTGCTCAAAAAAAGTACCACGTAAACCCAATATCGTTTATATATTGGCAGATGATCTGGGTTATGGCGATATTGGGGCCTATGGCCAGGAAAAGATAGAAACGCCTCATATTGATGCATTAGCCAGGAATGGTAAAAAGTTTACGCAACATTATGCGTTTGCCGTTTGTGCACCTTCCAGGTATTTATTAATGACCGGTATTAATTCCGGCAGCGCCTACATTCGTGGAAATCACGAATGGGGAGAACGTGGACCTGTATGGGATTTTAAGGCAATGGAGGAGAACCCTTTTTTAGAAGGACAGTTTCCAATTCCCGATTCCACACTTACTATAGCAGAAGTTTTGAAAAGTGCAGGCTATACCACCGGAATGGTGGGTAAATGGGGGTTGGGTGCGCCGGCAAGTTCGGGGCATCCGAACAGGCAGGGCTTTGACTATTTCTACGGATACATCTGCCAACGGCAAGACCATACCTACTACAATGGCCATTTATGGGAGAACGAAGACCGGGTAGCTATTGACAATAAAATTGTAGATCCAGCCATAAAGTTTCCAGACAGCCTGGATAAACTCGATCCGGATAACTACGAAGTATATCAGCAAAAATATTATGCACCAGATTACCTGGTAAAAGCTGCACTGAACTTTATCGATAAAAATAAAAGCAAGCCCTTCTTCCTGTATTATCCAACGCCACTACCGCATGTGTCGTTACAGGCGCCCAAAAGGCTGGTAGACTATTATCATCAAAAGTTTGGAGAGGAGAAGCCCTTCCTGGGCGGATCTTATTTTCCCTGTCGTTATCCGAGAGCTACTTATGCCGCCATGATCAGTTTGCTGGATGAACAGGTAGGGCAGATAGTAGCGCAGCTAAAAAGAATGGTTTGTATGAAAATACCATCATTATGTTTTGCAGTGATAATGGTCCTGCAAGTAATGCAGGAGTAGACCCGGTGTTCTTCAACAGCGCAGGACCATTCAGGGGTAACGGCGGTTGGGGAAAAGGCTACCTGCGCGAAGGTGGCATTCGGGCGCCTTTTATAGTGCAATGGCCGGGGAAAGTAAAGGCTGGCTCCTCATCTGCGCTGGTTTCCGCAACGATTGATATGATGCCTACTTTTTGTGAACTACTTCAGGTGAATGCACCACCTAATATACATGGCGTATCCATGCTTCCCGAAATTTTGGGTAATACACAACGGCAAAAACAACATGACTATTTATATTTTGAATACCCGGAATACGGAGGCCAGCAGGCACTTAGAATGGGCAATTGGAAAGCCGTTCGCATGAACCTGATGAAAGGTAACATAATAACGGAGCTATATGACCTTTCAACGGACCTACAGGAGCAAAAAATATAGCACAAAAACATCCGGATATCGTTGCGAAAATGGAATTCATTATGAAAAAGAACACCAAACACCCGAGGTGAGCCGGTTTATAATCCCTGTCCTGGAAAAATAAGAATGGTTCTGCCAATTGAACCTATTATAAATGCCTGGTAAATAATAAGCAGGAATATTTGGCGGGGACTGGTAACAATCAGGTAATGCTATCGTAACAATTAGTTTAAAAGAATGGTGGAGTTTTGGTAAACTCTAAAAACCATGAACAAAAGACCGGTGGAAGTGGCGGTTATATCGGACCTGCACCTTGGAACCTATGCATCCCGGGCAAAGGAGTTTGCTGCCTACTTAAAAAGCATTGAGCCACGATTATTGGTATTAAACGGCGATATCATAGATGGATGGCAATTTAGTAAAAGATATTTTCCCCGGCCCATATACTGGCAATTAAAGAGATTTTTAGCAAGCTTTCCAATGGCACCCGTGTGGTGTATATCACCGGCAATCACGATGATGCCTTTCGTAAATACTCCGACCTGGAACTGGGCAATTTTTTGCTGGCTGATAAAGTGGCTATTGAAGTAAACGGGAAAAAAACCTGGATATTTCACGGAGATGTATTTGACCATACCACTTCAAAACAGGCCAAATTTTTGGGCAAATTAGGCAGTAATGGCTATGCAGTGCTTTTGGGTTTCAATAAGATTGCCAATTTCATCATGCAACTTTTCGGAAAAGAAAAGCTATCGCTTGCCAAAACGGTGATGCAGCAGTTTAATAAGCGGTTTATTAAAATTGATGAGTATGAGCAAAAAATAGCCGGCATTGCTATCGAAAAAGGTTTTGATAATGTTATCTGCGGCCATATTCATCAACCTCAAAAAAGAGTCATTAACAATGAAAAGGGATCGGTTTGTTACCTTAATTCGGGCGATTGGGTGGAGAATATGACCTCACTGGAATATTATGATGGCGATTGGCATTTATATACCTATAATGAAAAAGAGATTATTGCAGAAAAGCCGGTAAGACATATACCGCAAACAGAAGTGCTAACCAGCGAAATCGCTTTTTACTTACATTCTTTAGCGAAATAAATATGAAGATTTTTTATGCCGTACAGGCAACAGGCAATGGGCATATCAGCCGCAGTATGGAGCTGCTTCCTTATTTGCAGCAATATGGGCAGGTAGACATCTTTTTAAGCGGCGATAACAGCAACCTAAAATTGGACGCACCCATCACCTACCGTAGCAAGGGCTTAAGTCTTTATTATACCTGTAATGGCGCGCTCGACTACTGGCGTATTGCCAAAGCCATTAACCCGGTAGCGCTTAAGAAAGAGATTAGGGAATTACCGGTCGAGAAGTACGACCTGGTGATTAATGACTACGACTACATTACTGCTTCCGCCTGTGCTGCAAAAAAGATCCCTTCTGTAAATTTCGGACATCAGGCCAGTTTTCAGTCCATGAAAGTGCCCAGGCCTGCGCAAAAGAGCAAAACGGGAGAATGGTTGTTAAAACGTTATGCAAAAGCCGATCGATATATTGGATTGCACTTTAAAAATTATGATGACTTTATCATCACTCCTGTTATCAAAAAAGAAATAAGAGAAGCAACACCTACCGATGGTGGATATATTACCGTATACCTGCCTTCGTACTGCGAGCCACAATTAGTAGAAATATTTGCTCCGTTTAAAGAACATCAGTTCCAGATTTTCAGCCGTCAGAGCCGGCAGGACCGTACGGTTGGCAACATAACATTTAAGCCAGTTGACAAAAACCTGTTTAACCACAGCCTTATCCATTGTTCCGCCATCATTACAGGTGGTGGTTTTGAAACACCTTCCGAAGCTATTCATTTGGGAAAAAAGTGGCCATCCCCATCAGGGGGCAGTATGAGCAATGTTGCAATGCTGCCGCCCTGAGGGATATGGGAGTGATGACATTAGACAAGATTAACGGCAACTTTGCCCGTGATTTTGAGAACTGGGTCAATGATTATAAACCGCTGCAAATAGACTACAGTAAAAGCATACCCCAAAGTATGGAAAAGCTTTTTGTTTAAAGATGGAGCAATTTTTTAATGGTATGCGTAACGCCTCCATGGTTGTTATCCAGCTCTGTAATGAATTTGGCCGCCTCAATAATCTTTGGGTGGGCATTTTTCATCGCATAGCTGAAGCCCGCTTGTTGTATCATATCCATATCGTTCAGGTAGTCTCCGAAAACCAGCGTTTCATTGGGCGAAATCCCTAGTCGGTTCTGTATGGTTTTTATAGCTGTTCCTTTACTGCCATCTATATTGGTAATATCTAACCATATCTGGCCGGCAACTGCTACTTTAAAGTCGCTCTCAAATTGTTGATAAAAAGGATAGCTATTGGTTTCCGATCCGGCCAGGTCGCACAGGGATATTTTCAGGATCACATCATCTACTTTAGTCAAATCGTCCACTATTTTATATTCCTGGTAGTATTTTAAAGCCTGATCCGTAAAAGCTTTATCTGTATTTTCAATATAAGCGAGGTGTTTACCACATAAAACAGGATATACATTTTCGATGGGTCTTGATATTTCTATCAAATTTTTGATCGCTGCACTACTCAGCTGATTGACCAGTATCTCTTCATTGGCATGTACTACATAAGCGCCGTTATCGCAGGCAAAATATAATTTATCCTTTATGGGCTCAAAAACAGAAGCGATGTTATGAAAAGGGCGGCCGCTTGCTATCACTATATTGATATCTTTGTCAAACAGCTGATTGGCCGTTTCCCAGAAATCGGGAGGCAAGTTTTTGTTATCATCTAATAAAGACCCATCCAGGTCGATTGCTATAATATTAATCATTTTTTTATGTGATTTAACTAAAAAATGAGGGTATTCATCGATAAAATTGCCCGTTTCGTCTAAAAATGACCTAATTGCCTTTTTTAAATGATTTACATTAGCGGTCTGGTTAGCAGTTTATCTATCGCCCCTCTATTTAAATGCAACATTCTAAAACAAATATAACCAATAGGATTGAAGTCATAGACGCACTCCGCGGTTTTGCTTTACTGGGAATCTTTCTAAGGCATTTCATCTCGCGGTTTGACTACAGTAATAGTGCGCATTCACACAGCAGGTTCTTTTCTAAAATCGACAGGTTTATTGAAGCAGCGGATTATCATTTTTTGCTGGATAAAACCTATCCCATTTTTGCACTACTTTTTGGTTTTTCCATGTTCCTGGTAAATAAGTCTCCTATGGGGAATGCTTCTACCCGTTCTTTTCAGCGTTTATTGACCCTTATACCCTTTGCATGCCTTAATGCCATTTTTTTCCGGACGGTGATATACTGGGATTATATGTAATTGTAGGATTGATTGTTTTACTGCTGGTAAAACTCCCCTTGAAATGGTTGCCCGCTATAGCGGTTTTCTTTCTTTTACAACCGCTCATATGGATACAGATGGGTATCAATCTCTTTAACGGAGATGCGAATATTATCAACTATCATTCAGACCTGTTTATTAAAGAGGTAAATAGCACCATAGCTCAGGGAGTGTCCTTCAAATAATATGGACCAATCTTACAAAAGGGCAGATCGGGAACTTTTTGTGGGCCCTGGAAGTTGGGAGAATAAGCCAAACGATAGGGCTGATGCTACTGGGGTACTATCTGGGCATGAGTGGGCGTTTCGCGGTATTATTGAAAGAGGAAACAGGAATCTTCGCTATTTATTGATCCCAGTCTTAGTTATTGCAGGGAGTATGATGTTTGGAAAGTATGCTATAGGAACTCCGGTTGTAAAAGAGATAACATTGTTATTATCAAACTGGTCTGGGCTATCCTTTGCTTTTATCTATATTGTTGTCATAATATTTCTTTACAATGTATTTCCCGCTCAATATTTTGCCCCGTTACGCTTTTATGGCAGAATGAGTCTTACCAATTACATTTCACAGTCAATAATAGGAGGTATTGTTTTTGCGCCTTTCGCGCTTAACGGGGCTGCTTATTTATCAAGCACAGCTATTGTGCTTCTTTTTGCAATTATTACCGTTGCTCAGATACTTTTTTCAAAATACTGGTTAAATAAAAATCATTACGGTCCTTTTGAGTTGTACTGGCGCCGTATGTCTCTATATGCTTTCAAATAATTTTTTTAAACTTCTAAACGTTTTTTTATTATTAAAATTTCATCTTATGAAAAATGTTCTTGTTCTTTTAAGCCTTACTCTGAGTTCTTTTGCTACCGCAATCGCGCAAACGGATGTTCTGTACACCATTAATAATGATATATCCGTAGGAACTGGTATTACCCAGCATGGGAATGTTAATCCTAATAATGCAACTGTTGGGGGCACTTCTACCAACTATGCAACCGGAGATGGTACAACTAATTCGGCGGCTATGGCCATGTCTGCTAATGGACAATTTATTTATTACATCGCACAGACTACAAATACCGGAGATTTTGAAGTACGCTCCATCCCGGCTTACCCTGCTCCTGGCGTAACCACTGCTCCTACGGCTGGTACTGTAGTATTGTCTGCTGATGCGAATGGCGCCGATAATAACCTTCTTTATTTCAGACGACTGGGTACTGCACCTAATGGCTGGGCGTACATGGTTACCACCGAGGAACTCACCGGGCAAATTTACCTTTCAAGATTTTTAACAGACGGAACCACAGGTGGCGCCAGTAATTTTCAGAACCTTGGAACGATAACTTTAGATGGCATTCCGCTTTCACCTAATTTTAATAATGGTGACCTGGTGATAGATGGTTCGGGTAATATGTATATATTAGTGAACCTGGATGCAACAGGAGGTGAAGCCGTTATTTATTATGTATCGGCTGCAACCCTGGCGGCGGCTAATACGCCCACTTCTGTAACTAATATTACAACAAAGTATGTGATAAAGAACGAAGCCGGTGTCAACTTCCAGGGTCTTGTAACAGGCCTGGCGCTTTCGTCTACCGGAACCTTTTATGTGGCGGTACAGGGACCGGCTGATGGTGGTATCTATTACATCAATACAGGTGTATTGGATGGGGTTGTAACTATTAAAGGGCCTGGCAATACTGCCAATAACGATGGGCTGGCTGATTTAACAACTGCCTATTTTCCTGCAACAACGGTACTGCCCGTAACTTATAATACCATAGAAGCGCGTATTTCCGGCAACCGGTTGATTGTTGACTGGAGCACTTTGTCAGAGTCTAACAATGCCCGCTTTGATGTTGAAGTTTCTGCAGATGGCAAAAAGTTTGTTAATATAGGTAGCGTTGCCACCAAAGCATTGAATGGCAATTCAGATTCGAAAATAGAATATAGTTTTACAAAAGCAATTGACCTGCCGGTAGCAGTTATGGGTATCTCGCTGTTCTCTTTAGCTGGTATTCTTTTGCTGGTAAACAGGAAGAATAAACTGTTGCTTTCTGTAATGATGGTAATGGGAGTTGGTTTAACATTTGCCTCCTGCTCCAAAAATGGCGACCAGGTAGATGTAAGTGGCGAAGGCAAGCTGTTTGTAAGAATTGTGCAAGTGGATAAAGACGGAAAAACATCCACCTCAAAAGTGATAACGGCTTATAAAGCTAATTAAGCAGATACGGATATTTACGAAGAAAGCCGCGTTCAGCGGCTTTTTTCGTTTTAAGTATAAAGAAAAGAAACATTTATAATCTACCAGATCCGGATGCGTTCTTCAGGCTTTTTATACAATTGGTTATTTTCTTTTACATCAAAAGCTTTATACCAGGCGTCCATATTTACCAGTGGACCAATGGCCCGGTACTGTCCGGGAGAGTGGGTATCTGTTTTAAGCAATTGAGCCGCTGTTTGGGGTAAGGTATTGGTGCGCCAAACCTGAGCCCAGGAAAGGAAGAAACGCTGGTCAGGCGTAAACCCGTCAATCTTTTCATCGCTTTGGCCCTGCTTCGTCATTTTAAATGCTTCATAAGCTACATTCAGCCCGCCCAGGTCGCCTATATTTTCTCCAAGGGTTAGTTTGCCGTTTACATGTAAGGTATCCAATACGGTGTAGCCGTCAAATTGCCGGGCAAGTGCATCTGCTTTTACTTCAAATTTTTTACGATCCTCTTCGGTCCACCAGTTTCTCAGTGTACCATCTGCATCATATTTACTGCCGTTGTCATCAAATCCGTGCGACATTTCGTGACCTATTACCGCACCAATACCACCATAATTAATGGCATCATCAGCATTAGGATCAAAGAAGGGGAATTGCAGAATTCCCGCGGGGAACACGATCTCGTTTAATGTAGCATTATAATAGGCGTTAACAGTTGCCGGTGTCATCCCCCAACGTTCTCTATCTACGGGTTTTCCCAGCCTGCCAACCATGTAATTATAGCCCCAGGCATCGGCGTTTCGCATATTTTGAAAAAAGCTGTTACGGCTAATTAGCAGGCCATCATAGGTCTGCCATTTATCAGGATAGGCTATTTTAGGTCGGAACGCTGCCAGCTTAGCCAATGCTTTTTGTTTGGTGGCATCACTCATCCAATCCAGTTGTTGTATGCGACTCGCATAAGCTTTTCTCAGATTGCTTACCAGCTCTTCCATCCTGGCTTTTGCAGCAGGTTTAAAATAATCTTTTACATATAGCTGGCCCAAAAGCTCTCCTATATTTCCATCGGTTAACGAGGAAATGCGCTGCCACCTGGGTGTAGGCACTTTTTGGCCTGTAATAACCTGGTTAAAAGCAAAACCAGCGTCTACAAAAGTACTGTTCAGGTAAGGTGCGGCGCCACGCAAAACATACCACTGCAGGTAGGTTTTCCAGTCTGCCACAGGAATGGATTGCAGCAACGAATCGGCAGTAACAAAGAAGGCAGGGTTGTTAACCAGAATGGAATCCTGGCCCAAAACTTTTAATGCCGGTAGTATTTGCGGCCATTGAAGCATGGGCGTTTTGCGGCTTAGATCGGCAACACTGAATTTGTTGTAAGTGCGGTACGCATCACGCATTTCTACGCGGCTTAATTGGGCATTCGCCAATTGCTTTTCAATATTGAAAATAGCTTTTGCGTTTGCCTCCGCCTTTGTTGCCGAAGTACCGGTTAAGGTAAATAAACGTATGATGAATGTTGAATAGGCCGCCCGTATATCCTGCGAGCGGGAATCATCTTTTAAATAGTAGTCGCGGTCGGCAAGCCCAATGCCTCCCTGGGAGAGCTGGGGAACCATATGCTCCACGTTTTTACGATCCTGACCGATAGAGAATCCATACAAAGGCGAAGCAATGCCATTGGAGCGCAAATAGTTCATTTCCTTCAATATACCCGACAGATCTTTTATAGCTGTAATACGGGCCAGGTCTTTTTTATGGGAGTATATCCCAGCTTTTCGATGGCTGCGCTATCCATCCCGGCGGCATAAAAGTCGCCCACTATACGTGTTAGTGAGCCTGCAGGTGCATTTTTATCAGCTGCAGCCTTTTCCAGGATCGTTTTAACGGCGTTTATATTAAAATCACGCAGTTGGTTAAAGCTTCCCCAACGCGTTTCCTTGGGAGGAATGGGATTGTTTTTTACCCAGGCCCCACTGGCATAGGTATAAAAATCATCACCCGGGTTCACAGACAAATCCATATTAACCTTGTCAATAAACCCCTTTTGCCCTTGCTGCGCAGCGGCTGTTATAGCCCCGCTCTCCCAAAACAGCGAGCAGCAAACTTCTTTTTACCAGGTACAGATACATATCGGATATTTTTTGTAAAGTAATATAGTTTTAGACGACATACCTTTTGAAAACTATTGATGCCAACCATAATATTCTTTATAAAGCGGCTGGAAATGTGCATTACGTGCTGAAGGAATGTGTATAAACCTGTTCATAACAGGTGCGTATATAACAGGCCAAAAATTTTGAAATGGGGTTTTCAGTTTCGTATCTTCATAATGCACAGTTGATAAGTTACTATTTCAAACGAACGATTAAGTTACAACTGTGATCGCAGCAGATTCTTTGACAAGTGTATTGCAACGTTTTGATTTGGATATAAACACAGTTTTGTTTTTATAACCGGTTAGAATGACGCATACAAAAGTAGATGTATGAAGCTGTAAAAACGCTGAAGCAATACCAGGAGGCACATCATCAACATTGGAATAACGAAGGTAGTAATACCGGGAGTGTTTTAATGAAGCGTGTGAATCTGGGTAAAATGCTGAAGCAAACATTTAGCGGAAGCCTTGCCAATTGTTCTGTGGGTTGATGGTGTTTTTAACTTTGCATAGCAATATGCTTACTTAAATTAATCGATATCTACTCTACATGACAGTGCTAAAGCTATTTAAAGCATCGGGTTTAAAGCAGAAAGACTTGGGAAACTGACTCTGAAGCACAAACACGATGCTTTTTTATATAGTACAGGGAGATGGAATATATTTTAAGAAAAAAGCGAGGCATTGCCCCGCTTTTTGCGTTTGGTTAAACGCGATGTCCGGCTACAATATAAAATACTCTTTATTCGAAACATAAGCAGAAGACACTTCAGCATACTCCTGCTCTTCAATGGGTTTAGTGTTGGTTAAAGGGCTGGCAACGGCGTTTGTAACGGGCAATTTTTTCTTATACATTTTATCGGCATTGCTTTTTGCATACAACTGTGTCAGGTTCTTTTCGATGCTCCGTGCTATGGCCGTCATCGGCGTATCGGTTGGTTTGTTCTCAAACGGGTCCTGCAGGTGGATCGCCATTTTTTCGATCAGTAAAAAGCTGGCTGCAATAGCTACTACCAAGGGTACTTCCACGTAACCGAAATATTCAATTACACCAAACGGCAACAGTGCAATAAAAAGCATCAGGGCAATATGTATATACAAACTGTAAGTATGAGGGAATACAGTATTCTTAATACGTTCACATTTACCCATAGAGTCTGTAAGCTTCGATAAGGTTCTATCCAGCTCCACCTGCTGGTAACTGTTGATCCAGCCTTTGTCGAGCGCCAGGTGAAGGTCCGATCCCATATTGTCTAATAAAGCACTCGGTATATTCTCAATATCTTTAAGTGCTTCAAATTCATCGCGATCAATATATTTATCAAGACCTGTTAAGGCGTCTTGTTTTCTTAAATGACGGCCTAATGCGTAGCACCATCCTATCTGGCGGCGAATAATACGTTGCCTGAAAGTTTCCACATCTTCACTATGATAGTTATTATAAGTAAAGCTCATTACCTGGCGGGAGAGGCTGCGTGAGTCGTTTACAACGGCCCCCATATATGGCGGGCTTCCCACCACCGGTCATAAGCCTGGTTACTTCTGAAACCCAATAGTAAAGAAATAACGGTTCCCAGTATAGCGGGTATTGCCAATGGAATAGTGATCCTGGTTATATGGGAGTAATTATAGAGTATCGCAATAATAGTAGCGTAAACCGCTATCGCAATAATCTCGTATTTGATCTTCCCAAACACGTATTTAAACGGTATATTTTTTTCAGTAACATAATTGCGATATTTTATTTTCCTGTATTTTGTTTACTCCCCGGTATAGCACAGCTAAAATTAGGCGCTTGCCAATGCTACTTGTGCCGCACCCAGATGTACTTCCTCTGCTTCATTTACCGGCTCAGTAACATTATTTTTAGACAGGTCTTTCAACAAGGCTATTTTGCTTTTCTTAAAGAATGGAACAGGGTCGATGCTGGTTTTATTGGTTTTTACAAAAACATATTCATCAGGGCATACGATCATATCAATATCGTTAGCATCAGTAAAGTGATTAAAAACAGATTGCGTGTTACCGGTAAGGTATTTAAAGCAGATCTTATTGATTAGATCAGGATATTTGTACTTCAGGTATTTACAGTTTTGCCTGAAAGCATCGTTAAGCATTTGTGCGTAAGGAGGCTCGGGGCGTATCAGGTCGCTGATGCCGGAGGGCATTTCATAAATATGAAACAGAATAATATTTACTTCTTTGTTTAAAGACTTAACGGCTTGTTCTGCCAGGCGAAAAGAAGCCTGGGAAAAATCGGTAGGTACTAAAATATTAACCATAGTTTGCTTTTTTGTTAGAGCAAAACTGCGGTTTCGGTATTAAAAGGTCTTAAGAGTAAAGTTAGATTGCAGTTAGAATTAAATTAGAGTAAGATTAAAATAAGCCATACGCTCTAATCTTATTTTAATATTATGTCTGCCGGCTAGCCAGCGGGAGAAACACTTTTATCGTAGTTCCTTGATTTTCAGCAGAAATTACTTCAATGCTGCCTCTGTGCATACGCATAATATTCCTGGTTAAAGGCATGCCGATACCATACCCCTCAAATCTTGATGTGTTGGATGCCCTGAAAAAGGGATCATAAATATATTTAACCTCGTTGGTAGGAATACCAATTCCCTTATCGGTAACAATAATAATGGCTTGTTTTTCTCCAGCTGTAGCTCAACAGTAACCGGTGCATTACCCGAGTATTTACAACCATTCAAAACAATATTATCCAGGGCCACTTTAAGCAGCTCCTCGTTGCCATAAACACTTATATCATCTTCATGTTCCGGAAGATCGGGGAGTTTGATACGCACTTTGTTTTCGGGCTCCACATCTGTAACATTCTCTCTAGTGCGAAAAAGCAGCTCATCCAGTCTTATTTTTTCCCAACGCTGGGTTTTGCCGTCGAAACCAGACTGAGCCAGGGCCAACAGTCCCTTTGTTAATCGCTGGAGTTTTTCTGATTGTTGTACAATATTCGCAAGACTCTGTTTATAATCTTCCGGCTGGCGTTCGCGCGAAAGGGCGTAATCCGCTTCTGCTATAATGGTGGTAAGAGGTGTGCGGAACTCGTGCGATGCGTGACTTACAAAATTGTTTTGTGCTTCAAAAGCAGTAGATAACTTGTCCAGCATGTTATTGAAAGTGTCTACCAAAGCTGCAATTTCATCATTTCCGGGCTGCTGTTTCAAACGCAAATGCAGGTTACCTTCACTAATAGATTTAACCCGTTCTGTGATATAACGGAACGGGCGGAACGCTCTTTTGGAAAAATAAAGGCCAACACTGTAAATAATAATAACAGAAGCCACCAATGTAATGAGTAGTATATATCCCAGTTGCCTGATGATCTCTCCGCCGTAAATATTAGCGGCAGACTCAATAACGAGGAAGTCGCCCGTCTCATCCTTATAAAAAATACCGGCATAGTGATCCAGCCGGTGTTGATAAAACACGGTTTCTCCTTTAGCCTTTTTGATGTTGCTTAAATAAGAGTCCGGAACATTTGGCGGAAACGGAGGCTGAGGTTCGCCTGTAGTTGATAAAGGAACGATATAAGATTTTTCGTCCGGCAATCGTTCTAAAAACTGGTTTTGAATAATTTTAAATGACTCGGTGGTATTATGATCCTCCTCAAACCTGAACTTGGAGGTAATATGCACCCTTAATTCCAGCCTTTTATAGAAATCAGCATAAGCAAATTTGTTCGAAAAGTAATAAACCACAATCGATAGAATAGTGAATACCGCTGCTGTAAGAATGGTGAATAATATGGTCGTCTTAGACTGTATCGTCATAATGCTACACTTTAAACATATAGCCCATGCCAATTACTGTTTGAATGAGTTTATTAGCCGGATCCGTATCTATTTTTTTCTTAGGTAATTAATATAAACGTCCACCACATTAGTACCCATATTGAAGTTGATGCCCCACACATGTTCCAGTATTTCAATGCGCGATACTACTTTGTTCGTATTTCTTACCAAAAACTCCAGTAATCTGAACTCGGTTGCGGTAAGGCTCACCGGCTCGTCTTTTAGCTTCACTATTTTCGAGGAGCGGTTTACATATAAATTGCCTGCTCTAAAGGTTTCTTCCTGCTCAATAGGTGCGCCTTTTCTCCTGGCCAGCGTTCTTATGCGCGCTTCCAGCTCCACAAACTTAAATGGCTTCACCAGGTAGTCATCTGCGCCTGCGTTCAGTCCCGCTACAATATTTTCGGTGGTACCTAATGCGGTAAGAAAGAGAATAGGAGTATCGATTTTATGGTCTCTGATGGTTTTACAGAGCTGCATACCATTAATACCGGGCAACATAATATCTAAAACGATTACATCAAAATCATTGGTTAAGGCAAAGTCGAGACCTGTATTTCCATCAGGCGCAATTGAAATGCTGTAGCCGCTTTCGCTCAAACTTTTGTTAATAACACTGGCTACGCTCGGCTCATCTTCTATTAGTAATACTTTCATTCTAGTTTGATGTGTTTATAATAGAGTGGGGCAAGTAATCGCCATTCTATTGGTTTGAATCTCCACCTGCTCATTAGCGGAAGTTCACAAAATCGTTAAAACTCAACCAAGTTTAATAAAACTTTTGTGAAAATTAGTGATATTGTTCTTACTATAATCAAAAAGCCATGTAAAAGATGCGTCTTTAGTACATGGCTTCTGTTTTCAGATAATATATAAGAGTCTAGCTTGTTGGCGCAGTTGCAGCCTTTAACTTTTGCTCCCAGGCCCAGGCGGTAGACATCATGTCGTCAATTCCGTATTGTATATCCCAGCCGAGGCTTTGTACTGCGTGGTCATTATTAGCGTAAATGGCTATAACGTCTCCGGCGCGGCGCGGCCCTATTTCGTAATTCAGCTTTTCTCCGCTCACACGTTCAAAAGCATTGATCGCTTCCAGTACGGTAACGCCATTTCCTGTTCCGAGGTTGAAAATTTCGTAGTTGCTTGCATTCTTTTTGCCTTCTGCAAACTGGATGGCCAGTGTGTGAGCGTGCGCAATATCGCTTACATGAATAAAATCACGCAGGCAGCTACCGTCGCGCGTATCGTAATCAGCTCCATGAACCGTCATTTTAGGTAACTTGCCAATGGCGGTTTGCGTAATGGCAGGGAAGAGGTTCTGCGGGCGGCCAATAGGTAACTCGCCGATTTCGATGGAAGGGTGTGCACCCACCGGGTTGAAATATCGCAGGAAATAATATTAGTGTCGGTAACCACTTTGGCAAAATCCACCAGGATCTGCTCGCCCATTTGCTTGGTAGCGCCATAAGGGCTTTCTGCGGGTTTACCCGGCGTTTGCTCGGTTACCGGAATAGCATCCGGATTGCCATAAACGGTGCAGGAAGAAGAGAAAACAAGATGTGGTACTTTAAATTCCCGCACACATTTTAAGATATTAAGGAGAGAATTGATATTGTTTTCATAATACATCAAAGGCTGCTCTACCGATTCTCCTACTGCTTTATAAGCAGCAAAATGTATAATACCCACGATGTCGGTGTTCTCCTGGAATACAGCATGCGTATCATCGTAGCTGCAGAGGTCCACTTTATAGTTTTTCACTGCTTTGCCGGTAATTGTTTCAACCCCTTTTAAAACCTCGGGATTCGAGCGGCTGTTATTGTCGATAGAGATTACTTCATAGCCATTTTGAAGGAGATCTACTACTGTGTGAGAGCCAATGTAACCGCAACCTCCGGTCACTAAAATTTTTGCCATATAGATGTCTGTTTTATATAGATAATGATAGTGGTAAGCGCAGCGGGCATGCAAAGCAACTGAAAATAATGTACCTTTTTTTTATTAGCGGCACTGGCTTAAAACAAAAACACCTTTGCGCTTGAGCCGGCGCAAAGGTGAGCGCGTTTTTTATTGAATTATCAATGAGAACTTTAACTGCTAAAACATTCGTACTACAAAATAAACCAGCCCGGCCAATACGGCACTGATAGGAATGGTTAATACCCAGGCCCAGATCAAATTTACTGTTACACCCCACCTTACGGCTGATAAACGCTTGGTAGCGCCCACCCCAATGATGGAACCTGTGATCGTATGGGTAGTACTTACCGGAATTTTAAGCATTTCTGTAGCAAAAAGGGTAATGGCGCCGGCAGTTTCCGCAGCAACACCCTCAAAAGGCGTTACCTTGGTAATACGGGTACCCATGGTTTTAATAATCTTCCAGCCACCGCTCAGCGTTCCCAACGCAATCATCGTATAACAGGCTAAAGGCACCCAGTATACCATCACATCAAGGCTGTAGGTGGAAGAGTCGTAGGCTACAAACGCCGCCATAATAATACCCATTACCTTCTGGCTGTCGTTACCGCCATGGCCAATACTAAATGCGGCTGATGATACCAGCTGCATCCTTTTAAACCAGCGCTCGGCCTTCGAGAAGTTCAATGAGCTCAGGAATAAGGAGAATGTGGCGATGCTTACCAGTATGAAGGTTAATAAAAACCATTTCATATTATGGCCAAATAAAATATACTTTAAAAAGTAAGGCTTATTACTGTTGATCAGCTTTTCAGCATTTTCAAGTGTCTTTTTGGTCTTCATCATTTTGCCTTTCGATGCGTCCAGTTCTCTTTTCTTTAGAATATCCGTTTCCGACGGGCTGATGACCAAAGCCGTTTCCTCGTATTTAGCGGCCGCCTTAACTGCTTCGGTTTGCAGTTTAGGTATTTCATGTGAAGGACTGTGTGTAACCGCAGTAAACAGGTATATAGCGCCCAGGATAACACCTATAGCCAATACCCGCATTACAATTGTTTTCTTAAATGAATGAAGAAAGAAAATAGAAATAAAGAAAGCTACGATCATACCCAGCAAAGGAGCCAGTATAATAAAGGCAACCGTAGGTAATATTTTACTCTTATTCACTATTTCCCAAATGCCCAGGCCGTCGCCGGTGCGAGAGCATAAGCATGTGCTATTGCTGCACCCCCAAAACCACCGATAAGTGTGTGCGAGGAGGAAGAAGGAATGCCCAGCCACCAGGTAAGCAGGTTCCAGAGAATAGCTGCCAGGATACCGGCAAATAGTACATTTAGAGTAACAAACTCAGGATAAACGATCTGGCTAACGGTTTCGGCTACACCATGATCGAAAATAAAATAGGCCAGGAAGTTAAAAAAAGCGGCCCATACAACGGCCTGAAGCGGGGTGAGTACTTTGGTAGATACAACAGTAGCGATAGAGTTGGCTGCATCATGAAATCCGTTAATATAATCGAAAACAAGCGCCAGCCCTATGATGACAACGAGATAAGTAAACATATATTAATGTGCTAATGTGATGATGAGCTAATGTGCTAATGCAATTATCAGCTAATTGGCAAATTAGCATATTAGCAAATTTTGCTCTCTAAGCGTATTTAATAATAATAGATTCGATTACATTACCTGCGTCTTCGCATTTATCTGTAACCAATTCCATTACCTGGTAAATGTCTCTTCTTTTAATCAGCTCTTTAGCATCAATATCGCTGTCAAACAGTTTTTCAATGCTCATATCGAATACATCATCTGCCTGGTTTTCGATGCTGTTTATTTTTACAAGGGCTTCGGTTATTAACCTGATCTTTTTCATATCTCTCAGCTCACCCACAGTTGTTTTAACGTGCTGGGAGCCTTGTTCAATCAGTTCTGCCATTTTCTGTATACCCATATCGTTAGGGTTAACGCGGTAGAAGTTGATTTTTTAGCGGCAGAATAAGTAAAGTCAACAATATCATCAAGGGCAGAAGCCAGGGCATGGATATCTTCCCTATCGAATGGTGTGATAAAGTTGCGGCTTAGCTCGGTAAATACATTATGGGTAAGCTCATCACTATCATGCTCCACATCTTCAAGCGCTTTTACCAGGGTATTGCGTTTATCATAATCCGGTTCGGTAACTAATTGTTTTAATAAAGCGCCTGATTTGGCTACGTTTTCAGAGATTTTCTCAAAAAGTTCGAAGAATACCGTGCTGGCAGGTGTGAAAATTTTAAGTATTGAGTTAAGACCCATAACAAATTGTTTTAAATTGATGGCAAAAGTACTTGTTAGATGTTTCTGTTACTTAAAAATAGAGGATTTAATAATTCCTTAATATTGAATTTCAATATTTTTCCGGGCTTCCTGTTGTCTTCCTCCTTAAACATAGCGTTCTTCACAAAAATAGGCATAATTAATATTGGCGTAACATTAGCGTTACAATTTCGTAATATGGCGGTAACGGTCTGGTAACATAGCGAATTCACCTTTGCAGCAAATTAAATGTATGCAATTGAGGTTGTTTATAGCTACAATACTAACGCTTTTTACTGCTGGTTTCACTTACGCACAATCTTTAACCGGTAAAGTAACCAATAGCCAAAATGAACCTGTAGTTGGAGCTTCTGTAAAAGTTACAGGTACTAATCAGGGGGTAAGCACTAATGTTGAGGGGCGATACACATTAGGTCTCGACAGAAGTAAAAAATATGAAATCGAAGTTTCTGCAATAGGATACCAATCAAAAATTATTGGAGATGTAGAAGCTGTAAACGGAGTTTTTAACGAGTTGAATATTACGCTGGAAGTAAAGGCTGGTAACATGGAAGGTGTTACGGTAACTGCAAGAAGAACAACAGCCAGAATGGAAACAGCCGCTTCGGCAATCCAGTTTCAAAAAATACGAATACCGTAGCTTCTATTGTATCTGCCGAAACAATCAGAAGATCGCCCGATAGAAATACCGGTGAGGTACTAAAACGTACACCAGGCGCCAGCTTATTAGATGGTAAATTTCTGGTAGTGCGCGGGCTAGCCGACAGGTATAACCAGGCTATGTTAAACGGTATACTGTTAACCAGCACCGAGCCTGACCGTAAAACTTTCTCCTTCGATATCATTCCGTCTTCCATGATTGATAATATCGTTATCAATAAAGCATTTGTTCCGGAAATGCCCGGCGAGTGGGCTGGTGGACTGATACAGGTTAATACGAAAGACATTCCAACAAAAAACTTTTTGAATATACAGGTAGGAACTGGTTTTAACGCCCAGGCTATCGGAAACGATTTTTACAAGGCCAAAGGAGGCAAACTGGACTGGTTAGGAATAGATGACGGTTACCGTGATCTGCCAAAAAGCTACACAACCAAAAATCAGTTTAATATGCTTACGCCGGCTGAAAAAACAGCTATCGGTAAAGAAATGAACAACAACTGGGGTGCTACAGCAAGCAATGTATCACCTAACGTAAACTTCCAGGCTAACGGCGGATTTGCAAGTACATTGTTTGGGAAAAAAATAGGAGGTACGCTTGCTGTAAACTACAATAAAACCAACAGGTGGGTCCAGATGCTCAACCGTTTTAACTCCTTATCTGAAGGGGTGTTTAGTGCTGATTACAACTATAATGATGATCGCTATAACCAGGAAACCACTTTAGGCGGGTTAGCTAGTTTATCAATGCAGTTCAATAACAATAACAAGGTTAGTCTTAAGTCTATCGTAAACGTAAACACCAATGCTTATACCATCAACCGTCGCGGTGAGAACTTTGTAATGGGCGATCAGGAAGGATATGGAGGTGAAAACACATTTAAGCAAAACACATTTTTTACTACACAGCTTACCGGTGAGCACAGCATTGCAACACCGTTAAAGTTCAAGTGGTATGGATCATTTAACGTGTTGGATGGGTATAGTCCTGATCAGACAAGGTATATGTATTTCCGTACATCGGGCACAACCAATCCTTATTTGCTGCAGATAGGTAATACGGTAACACCAGAGAGTGGTAGCCGTTTGTTCCAGTCGCTCAATGATTATATCTATACGGCAGGTGGCGACCTTGCTTATAATTTTAACCTTTTCGGAAAAAAGCAGACGGTAAAAGGTGGTTATATGTTCCAGGCGAAGGATCGTTTGTTTAACGCCTCTCTTTTTGCAAACTACCTGCCAAGAGATAATGCTTCTTTACGTGGGCTATCGATAGACCAGATATTTGCGCCCGAAAATTTTGGAGATGCATCCAACACCAGCACCCAGTTTGCCTTTGGTTCTATTAATAATGAAAACATGAGGTATATGGCCAACACCATCCTCAATGCAGGCTTTATACAGTTTGACAACCAGTTTTCAGATAAGTTTAGAATGGTTTGGGGTGTTCGTGCCGAGCATTACGATCAGCTTATTGGTAGCGTAAAAACATGGGACAAACGTCATAACCATACCAAGCAACTGGATTTCCTGCCTGGGTTTAACGCTACTTATAAAATCAATACAAAAACAAATTTACGTTTGTCGGGTTCTCAAACAGTTATTCGTCCTGAGTTGCGTGAATTGGTTGACCTGACTATTTACGACTTTGAATTGAATGCGGCAGTATCGGGTGATCCCAAACTGTTGCGTACTAAAGTAACCAACTTAGATTTTCGTTATGAGTTGTATCCTCGCTCCGGCGAAGCTATAACTGCCGGTGTATTTTATAAATACTTCAAAAACCCGATTGAACAACAACTGCAACAAGGTGGTGCGATGTTCACTTTCAGAAACCCCGACGAAGCTACCGCTTATGGTATAGAGCTTGAGTTGAGGAAGAAATTAGATGTTGTAGATGCATTACGCAACTTTACCTTCCAGGCAAACGGGGCTTATATCTATAGCAGGGTAAAAGACCAGGCGGGTGAAATAGACAGGCCGATGCAGGGACAGTCTCCCTACCTGATCAACCTGGCGTTGATGTACGACCTGGAAGAAAAAGGATTTAATACTACGGTATTGTTTAACCAGATCGGACAAAGGATTTATTACCTGGGAGCGTTTGATGCAACCGGCGGTGGTATCCCGGATATATGGGAAGCGCCAAGACCAGTTCTTGACTGGCAGATTAGCCAAAAAATAATAAAGAAGAAAGGAGAAATACGATTGAACGTATCGGATATTTTGAACAAAACACTGTATTTCTACCAAAACGCTGACAGTAAAACCTCTTTTCAAAAGAACACTGATGCCTACCGTTTTACCCGTAAATATGGTACCACGTTCAGTTTATCATTCAACTATTCTCTTTAAAAATTAAAACTATATTAAAACAAAGAAATATGAAAAAGTATATTTTGGGTGTAGCTGCACTTGCTGTACTGGGTTTCACAGCATGTCGCAAAATAGAAATGGATGGCCAACCCATTATAATTGAAGTTCCCGGTCCGGGTGGTGGTACTGGTGGTACAACCGGAAAAACTGTAACGCTTAAGGGTACTATTACAAAGGATACCACTTTAAGAGCTGCCGATAACAACACAATTTCTGGTTTTGTATATATTGATAATGGCGCTACTATTACGATAGAAAAAGGTACCACTGTAAAAGGTGACTACCTGAGCGGTGAAGCATCAACTTTAATCATTAAAAGAGGCGCTAAAATAATGGCGGCAGGTACAGCATCTGAACCCATTGTTTTTACCTCATCTAATCCTAATCCTGTTTCTGGTGATTGGGGTGGAATAGTTCTTTTAGGTAAAGCTTCTATCAACTCTAATAATGCAGGTACCGGTACTACAACCAGGCTGTATGCTCCCGAAGGTGGCTTTAGTAACTCAACCAATGGTGCCGTAGCTGGTTGGGGCGATGCTGTAGCACCAGCCGCTGTAGATAACGACAACTCTGGTGTATTGCAGTATGCCCGTATCGAGTATGCTGGTAACGCTTACTTACCTAACCAGGAAATTAACAGTCTTACCATGGCTGCTGTAGGTAGCGGTACTACTATCGACCATGTTCAGGTATCTTATGCAAAAGATGATGCTTTTGAGTGGTTTGGCGGTACGGTGAATTGTAAATATCTCATTGCTTACAAAACACAGGACGATGATTTTGATACAGACAATGGCTATAGCGGTTCAGTTCAGTTTGGTTTAATTATCCGCGATTCTTCTATTGCTGATGTATCTAAATTGAAGGTTTTGAGAGCGATAACGATGCACAGGGAACTACATTAACTCCACAGACAAGACCGGTGTTCAGCAATATTTCCATCTTTGGTCCAAGAGCTACTGCAGCTAACGTGGGCAACAGTAACTATTTAGGTTCTGCTATTCAAATTCGTCGTAACTCATCTTTATCGCTGTACAATTCTGCCATCATTGGCTGGACAAACGGTATCTTAATTGATGCAGGTACAGGTCGTGCAACTGACCTGAACATTGGTTCTGCAGCAGGTAACGACAGCACACTGCGTATCAGGGGAAATATTGTATTTACATCAAGCTTTGGAACAGCTATGGGCTACACGGTTAACGGTACACCTACCGGTATGAGTGCGGCTACTTTAAATACCTGGTTCCTGGCTTCGGGCAACAGGGTAGTTACTACAGCTCCTGAAGTAAACTTTACACGTCCGTTTGATTACTCAAATCCAGACTGGACTCCAACAGGAAACTCTTTGTTGGTAAACACAACTGCAGGTACAAGAGTGTATGAATTTTCTGATGCTTTAATAGCAGCTCGTCCGTTCATTACACCTGTTACATTTGTTGGTGGTTTAGCTGCCGGTGGTGAATATGCTATCTGGCACAAAGGCTGGAGCAGATTTTAATTTTCTTGTCAACTATAAAGCAAGTAAAAGCGCTTCCCCGGGAGGCGCTTTTGTTTATAAAGAAAGGGTAGCGTTGCATTTATTTGTTTAGAGGGATCATGAAGAGATTAATAGATAACAGCCGTTATAGACATAGTTATTTTAAACGATTTTTCAGCTACGCCACCAAGTGCTTAAATTTGCGTTTTTGTATGAAGAAAATTATATACCTGCTACTTCTTATACTGCCGCTGTGGATAGCCTGTAAAAAGGCTGAGCCCATAAGGAAACCTGTTATAAGGAATGATAACAGCTGGGGAGCTTATGAGCTTTCTGAAATATATACATTAAGCAAGGGCACCATAAGAAAGCCGGACATTGGCTATACCATCAGGTTTTTTTCTATTACGATGACACTTTTAAAAAAGAGTATCAACTTAGTAAGGATGTGAGCAGCTTGCAGGGTAGCTACCAGCTCGACTCCAGCATTAACTGGCTGCACATGAAATATACCACAGAATCTGATTTGGCAAAGTTGCCAGCCAGCCACCCGCTGTTACAAACCATTACGTACAAAGAAGAGCTTTGCTGGTACACCAAAGATTCTTTTATTGCTTATGTAAACGGCGCTGTTACCGACCTGGTGTATATGAAATATAAGCGGTTTAAATAGCGGTTGCTGATAGTATTGGGTTACCGCCTCCGACAGGTGAAAACAAGGGTTGATGTTTCGTTTCATTTTAACTGTCCACTGTTTTTCTATAACCGTAGATAGCTATGTACTAACATAGGCCAATTATTCTGAAGTGATTTTTTTTATCGTTGTTTTAGGCTCCTGATCTTTTTACAAAATTTTAGATTTTATCCATTAGTAATTTATCGTATATTACAGCTGCTAACAGTAACAATGCTCATATTGCCAACCTGTTAACCTGAAAAATTATTTTTTAACCAGGCCCTCCCCAATGGGCCAAAAATGAAAAAGTATGCCAATAAGCAACCTTAACAATGTGCACCTTAGCGCCGAGCAGGTGGCACAGGCGCAGAGTGCGCTCAGCCAGTTAGAACAAGTGTTAACAGCCGTAAACATCAACCTCACGCCCGATGAGCGGCGTAAGTATGGCAGTGTAAACGAGCAAAACAAGCTGTCTATTAACAAGGTTAGAGATTATAACCTTAGCCAGACGAGCTTATCGGCCACCGAAGTAGACTGGAGTGAGTTTAATGCTGACTACCAGAGTCGCACCAATTACGAAGGCATTATTTCGAGGTTGAACAACCTGGTAGACCGGTTGAACAATGCCAAAACCCTGCACGATTACGACAATTATCAATCTGCTCTTACCGATTATGCTTTTACCGCTTATAAGGCAGGCAGCAATGAGCCGGGCTACGAAGAAAAGTGGGCCGGACTGAAACAGTTTTTGTGAAAGCAGGTAAGCCTGCAACAGAAAATCCGGCTGGTTAACCGGAGTGTTGGAAAACTGGGAATACCCCGCCAGCGAAGTATCATCCACTTCCGGCGGGGCTTTTTATTGCTTCCTTTCGGTTGTTTACCCCGAGAAATAGGTTGTATAACCCCAACCGCAGGGTATTGAACCGCACCGGCGCGGTTCGCTATAGGTTCGGATATATGTTTTATAGGTCTGGATAGGTAACAAACCTGTCCGGCCGGATGTGACACCCCGCTACCCCGGTTGTTTACCCCGTGAGATAGGTTGTATAACCCCAACCGCAGGGTGATGAACCGCATCGGCGCGGTTCGCTATATGTCCGGATGTATGTTTTATATGTCTGGATGGGTAATGAACCTATCGGGCGGGGTTTTGCGCCCCGCTGCCCCGGTTAGTTACCCCGTGAGATAGGTTGTATAACCCCAACCGCAGGGTATTGAACCGCATCGGCGCGGTTCGCTATATGTCCGGATGTATGTTTAATAAGTCTGGATGGGTAATGAACCTATCCGGATAAGTGCAGCACCCGGCCGGTGCAGTGCGTTACCCAACCAACCCATTGCATAACCCAGGTGTTGGGGTTCGGAGCCGCAAAAATGGGTTTGCACAACCCCAACCGACCAGTAAACAACCGTTCCGGAGATGTTTTTACACATCTGCACGGGTAATTAAGCGCGTCGCATCAATAAAACAGGGTCGAACGGTTCTGAAAATAGTTTTAAATCATTTATAAGATACCAATATTTGGTATCTTTAATCAAACATTACAATTATGGCAAAGAATACTTCAATATTGCTGGGAGATTATTTTGATAGTTTCATCAATACGCAGGTTCAATCCGGAAAATTTTCGTCTGCAAGTGAAGTAATAAGAGCTGCTTTAAGAATGTTTGAACACGAGGAAGCTAAAAAAACTGAATTGATCAAAGAACTCAAAAAAGGAGAAAAATCGGGTTTTGTAAAAAACTTTGACAGGGCTGCTTTATTGAAAAAACTTCATCAGAAACATAATACCCAATGAGGTTTAAAATTAGCCATGAAGCTCAAAGCGACCTTGAAAATATCTGGCTTTATACTTATGAAAAATGGTCTGTAGAGCAAGCCGACAGATACTATAATCTCCTGGTTGACGAAATTGAATATTTAGCCGAAAATCCTGATGCCGGAAAAAATTATAATCATGTAAGAGCAGGTTATTTATGTTCAAAAGTGAAATTGCATTTTATTTTCTACAAGATTAATACAAAAGAAAATCTGATTGAGGTGATCAGGGTTTTACACCAGCAAATGGACATCGAAAACAGGTTGAACGATTAGCCCGGCTGCTTCTGTAATTTACTAACGTTATTCACACTTGCCGCACCGAGGGGAATCTCTTCTCATATCACTGAATGCCACTAATGCACGAATCATCTAGTGCAGTAAACCAAACGAATGTCGTGGTGAGCCCGCCCGGATGGCCGGTCGGACGGGCTTGTCCGAAGGACTCCTTCGGAGACGAACCATTTTCGGGAGCGCAATGCCTTTTTAAATTACGGAACCCACATGCTGTTTTATAAAAAACAACTACATTAGCAAAACTGCTTGGGAGGCAATGGAACAACAAAGATTGCCCAATAGCTACAAATAATATTATTGACAATTAAATCAAACTTGGAAAGCGTTTTAAGTATTTATAAACGTTTATAAACTACTAATCATGATACTTGTTTCGCATATTTCTGAGTTAGCGGTCAGCTTAAAAGACAACCCTGAAATGAAAGACCAAGAAGATTATATCGACAATTTCAATCAGCGAAGAGAATTCTTTCAGAAGAACTTTGCATTAAAAATCGGCAGACAAAGAACCGATTTAAAAAGCGAAGACATTTTAAAAAACTCTTGCCCAGTTTGTGGCTATTTGACATTGGACGAACGAGATTCGTTTGACATTTGTGCAATATGTTTTTGGGAAGACGATGGAATAGATGACTTTGAAGAGAATAATGACAGCGGACTAAACCACATGACACTTAAAGAAGGACGTGAAGTTTTCCATGAAGCAAAAAGAAAACTATTGACTTCCAACTTTGGTGACGACAACTTAATTGATACTCTGAAAAATAAATTCATAAGTATAGATAATTCAATAGAAGAAAGAAATTTACACAAGACTGAAATAATTGAATTACAAAATGTAATCGTTGACTTGCTAACTAAGAACAAAATATATGGACTTGAAAAACTGTTTGACAAATAAAAGCCGAACCGCTAACAAGGGTTTTGCAATAGTGGGGCGAAACTGCAAAGTTCAACGGTAGTTCTTTGATTGAACTTTTGTACAAAATTGAAGCTTTGTGCTTCTATTCAAGTTCAGTCCTGATTGACAGTTTTGTGCTCCGAAACCCGCCCGAACGCAAAGCCCCGAAACGTTAGTGGCTATATTGTGACAGACTTCAAAAGGAAACAAGGGTCAATCTCATAGACATGAAATCAACAGAGGTTTATAACGAAATAAACAGTTTAGTTTTTCCGGCATTGAAATCTAATGGTTTTAAAAAGACGAAAAGTGGAATGCTTGGATTTTACAAAAAATTGAAAAGTCATTATTTGATTATTTGGTTTCAATGTTCTCAAGACGGGTTTGACCAATATGCCGGTTCCAAATTTATTGTGGAGACACAAATAGGAAGCACCGCTGAAATCGGAGGCAGTTTGCACAGACACAGAATTCCATATTTTTTGACAGAAAACGAATTGGACTACATCAAAAAAACTGAAAACGAAATAAAGGACAAACTTCCTAAGCCACCAAAATCACATTTTATATTTACCATGTCGGAAGACGTGCAGAAATGGTATAAAAAGAAATTTGAGAAGGACCATACATTATATGCCAATTCCAGCGACATTTGGTTTATTTATTTTGACACCAGCGATATTCAAAGGTGGCTCAGAATTCTCAACCCAATAATTGATAGAATAATTGTTGACTACGAAAAAGTGAGTATTAAAAATACAGCAGCTAACATTGGGTTTTATTCAAGTTGGGCTCAACATTGTAACATTCGCAAATTGTAAATCCCGGCTTCATTTTCAGCTAAACTCCCTTGATTTGAAAATACAGATTAACGATACAAATTACTCCTACTATAAAAAGATATGTGAGATAATCTGGTCTCACTATAAGACACTCTTTCCTCCTGAAATGTTGCACGACGATAGCGACCCGGTTGCAATACTCAATAAGTGGGAACAAAAGAGTAAATCAATTGCTAAGCGTGGCCTTAAGGCTGGATTGCAGGATTTAGTTTCAAACATTAAAGAATTTCCCCCAAATTTAAAGCGTTCCATTGACAAGGATCTGGCTGCAAATAACCTTCCCAGTCTAAGGGATTTACAAGGAGTTGTGGAAAAGACCATTGCAAGAGTGCTAAATCGGAGAAAAATAAACAGTTTGGAGGAGTTCTATATAGTTAAAGAGGAAGTGATTGACCAAACTACAGATATGGTTGACGACGTTAGAGTATGCTGGGTAAACTACTTACAGAATTTGAAATTTCAAAAAGCAAGAAAAACGACATATAGCATTGCTCGAGTGGAGACGAATGTTCGCCTGTCCGATAGAATCCTTCGAAGAGCCTGAAGGGTTCAGTCTAAATAAATTTCACTCCTCCAACTCTACCTCAAAATCAAACAATTTCTTAGGCTGAATACCCAAGCCCTTAGCCAGTTCAAGAATAGTTAGTATTTGAATATTAACCTGTCCCTTTTCAATTTTGCTAATCTTACTATGATCAACACTACACAGTTGAGCAAGTTCTCTATAACTTAAATTTTTCTTCTTACGATAAAAAGCCAGCTTGTTCCCTAGCTCTGAAAGAAATTGATCAGCTATATTATCCATCCTGAATTATTTGCCGTAAGGTGGGAATAGTTTAAAAAATATTGTGTAGTCTTTATGGGCTACAATTGAATATTTCTTTCTATATTCGTAATAGAAATTATTTTCGCGTTTACTTCATAAAAATATTTGAAGCATTCGCTTTGAATCTCGAACTGAAAACTGGTAATTTTTAACACACGAGAGGATAAGTAGAATAGCTCACGACCTAGGCGTGAGCTCTCTTGTCTGTGTGTGGGTATACCAGTACCTCAGTTCGGCAAGTTGAGCGCCACGCCTTTTTTGTGCGGGTGCTATTAAAACCACCTGTTATGAACGCCGTTACTACACCTACAACACACCATCCGTTTAACGAGGCCCAATGGCTGCGTATTTTATTTCTTATTGCCGATACCGAGCAATGGTTACAGCAATTGCATAAAGATATTTTTTACCAGCTTCCACTTAAACAGCATAAAAAGCTGTTGCGGAATAATTGGTACCTGAGTGCATCGGTATTGGCACATATACTGGAGCGGCATTATGCACCCATGGCCCGCCACCCCGGCGCGGGTAAGTTTACCATTGGCGTGGAGCGCATTGTTTCCATCATCAAAGAAGCGTTTGCCGCTAGCCCGCAGCCGGTGTCGCAAAGCTGCAATTACCAAAGGGTTTGGGATGCGGGCAGCATCATTGGTTATGATGTGGCGGGGAGTGCTACGCAGTTAGTCACCGTTATTGCGGATGCCGCGGGACGGATTATTACGGCGTTTCCGGGCGTGATAGTTGACAACTCACAGCCATAATTAATCAATTAAATATTGCAAGGTGCCTACACTTATTGAATGGTTAACATGTATATGCCCAAATGTAAAATGTGTTTTTCCACGTTTTTTGCTTGCCCAAAAAAGTGGAGCAAAAAGGGCACCGCCAATCGGTTGCCAGGGCGATTGGCGGAGGAATATCTATTGAACGGTGAGCTTGGCAAATGATCTATTAATATTTGCTTACGCACACCAACTCCCTACCAGTTCAGGCAACTAAATCATGTTTGAGCCCAACGGATGCCTGGCGGCCTTGAAAAAATGTCGTTAAGAAATAATTGAAGTAAGCCGCTAAGAAGCCGCCACTGTTCGAGCCCGTGGGAATTGAGTAATTACACGCACTTCGGGACGAGTTTGGCGGGTTTGGGCTTGCAAAATTATTTTAGCCAATTTTTTCACAGCCCCGTCCGACCGGTCGTCCGGGCGGGCTTGATTTTTGGCTCCACCTTTTTATCCCCGCCTGACCACCTATGATATTTAGTTTGTAGTCGGGCAGGAAGAAAAAGGGGAGGAAAGATTAATAGGAAACAGATTCTATAATACGGTTGATAACAAAACAAACATATATCTATGGGAAGCACCGATCCTAAACATGGTTCGTCTCCAAAGAAGACCTTTGGACAGGCCCGACCGGCCATCCTGGCGGGCTCACCATGACATAACAATATGTTCCTGCTCACTCTCCTAATCTGCAATACAAATCTTAAATAAAACCCAATGAAAAAACACGCCGTTCACTTAAACCGCATTGCAGCAACCTGCAAAGGCAACCCCCTGAAAGCATCGCCAATAGGCATATTAAAAGAATTTTTCAACTACGCCACATATGCGGAGCACGCCAACGCCTTTGATGCGTTTTGCAGAGCTGCACTCGAAGAGAAGTATTGCTGGCGAAGGGGCAGTCCGGCCAACCTGCTGCATTATAGCCAACAGCTGGAGCTATTGATAGAAGCAACTTACCTGCTATATATAAAACCTCAACAATCCGGCAAACAATCACCTGTCACAACACGGCAAAAGGAGGATAATTTTTTGAAAGCTTTCTTTAGTCAGGTATCTATAATGAAATGGAAAAGATGGTTGCAGGCTTTTACTCATGCGGCGCTGTCAGGCAGCTCGGTGGCAGATGAAATGGAAGCAATAAAACTGTATCAATTTATAACCGGCATAAAGCAGCTGTTATCTATAACCGCTCTTATTTTAAACAAGAGCAGCAAAGGCATAAACCTGGTTACAATTACTTAACACAGGTGTTGTTGCATATCGAAAACTTTACTCGTTTACCTGTAAAAATCTGATTATGAAAATAAAACTACTACTAATTGCCTTTGCCCTGATTACGATGTTGGGTTGTAATAAATCTGAAGGATCGAAGAAAACCGGCGACCCCACAGAGGATCTGGCCTGGTTAAAGAAGATAAAAATTGAGCAGGCTAAAAACTGCACCTGCATTCCGTCTATATGGCAAGCTACTTATGAGGGTGCCACCATTTACGAAACAGGCTGCGCAGGACCGGCATGTCAATGTATACATCTTTACTATACGGAAAAGGGAGAAGCTGTACCAGGTTCAGAAGAAAGCAATCGTGTTACTTTTTTGTCGAAAATAAAAGACAGGAAAGAATTGTGGTCCTGTGGTAAGTAAATGCAGGGAGCTATTAATTATCTGGTGTATAAGCGTAGGCTACTTCAAAATGTTCTTTCTTTAGTTCGGGTAATAACTGCCCGATCTCTAAGTCCATTCGTTGTGGTGTGGGTTCGCAAACCGAATATTTGGCGCCCTTATATTCGATAGTGTTACCTACCGGCTTGTCGAACTTTACTGCAATGGTAACATGCTTGGGATAAGCGAGCACGATCATGGGCAGGTTGTAAATTTCCTTCACCAGGAAAAAGAATAACCCCACGCGGTCTTCACAATCGCTGTAGGGCGACAGCAGGGTCTGTTCTGGAGACAATCTCTTTTCATCGCCATACACTTTAGTGTCTACATCAAATGCAAAAGCGTAGCGGGTAAAATGCATGAGGTAATCAACACCGCTTTTTACATTTAATCCCTTTAACTGTTTTTTTAGCAAACTGATCAAAGATTGATAGGTGGCATTGCTGAGCGGTATATTAATAAAATCCTTGTACTCTACTGCCGGATAATTATTAAACAGGTTTTTGATCTGCGAATTGATCTTGATCTTAAAATTATAGTCGGAAGAGTTATAAGTAAACTGGAGCTCTTTATCGATATAATCCGTATCATTAAAATTGGGCAACTTATCTATTTTATAAGAGAAGGTTTTGGTAAAGGCTGGCAGCCCTATTGCTACTGGCTTAAACGGTTCCTTGTCGAAGTCGATATTGCTGCCATAGTCGTGGTAGTTGAGGCATACGTATTGTTTACTGTCTTTTATTCGGTAAGGGATATTGTAGATATTCTCGTCGCACTGAATATAAAATAATAGCCGTCCGTTGTTTTGGCTCAGCATAGTACCATATCCCGAATGCACCATAAAATACCACTTATATAAAGTATACCGTAGGTAATTATCTGCTTTAGGACTGATTTGCTCAGCTGTTTTTCGAACCAACTGGTAAAATAACCAGTCGTCTGCTCGCTGTGTTTGCCGGTAGTTGGTGAGCATGGTAAAAATGCTGCTATAATCAGCTTTAGACACTTCATTATAGAACTGTTGTATAGAAGCATCTGTAAAGTTTTTCTCACCAAAATTTACAAATTGCTGGTCGTTAAATGCAAATGAAATCCTGTCTCCATAAAAATTAAAAGAAACACTCCTTTCAGTGGCCCATATGCAAAAGGGCAGCAAAGCAAACGATAATATGATCAGCAACTGTTTCATGAGCAACTTACTTAAAGTTACAAAACATAACAATTATTTAATATTAAATTTTCGTGGTTTGAAAAATTTAACATAGGACGATTGTAAGAGGCCGTCAGGATACTTGCCTCGCAATCAAATGGTAATTTGTACATTTACTGCTGCCGTTTAAGCTGCAGGCCATTAAAGAGAGATACGGTTGAGGCTTGAGCAACCTTATGGCAACTTTAACCTCTTAATGGTTTAGTTCACATTTATAATAATGCACATAATGAAGATTGCTTGTTTGTTGGTATCGCTGTTGCTGTCTGTATTTATGCAGGCTCAAAAGCCCTGGTCTCAGAAAATGGTAGAGTCGCACGGGGTGGTTGATTTTTACTGCAATACCCATTACCAGGCGGTTTTAGGTACTACCGGTTGGGACTATGTCTCCGGCCTGGTGGCTAATGCAGTGATGAAGGCCTGGGAGGCCTACCCTGAAAAAGCAGCGTACTATAACGCAGTGAAAGCCTTTGCCGATAATAGCCTGAGCGAAGACGGTTCTTTTATTAAAGACACGGAAGGGAAATCGGCCCTGAGGCCCAGCAATATTGATGACTACCCGGCAGGGAGAATATATTTTGCTTTGTACAAAGAAGAACTTCGAAAAGGCAATACGAAAGATGCGAACCGTTACAAAACTGCGGCTACATTGATACGTAATACACTAAAGTATCATCATTCGAGAATTGCACCGGGCTTGCCGGGTGAGGGCGGCTTTTTCACAAGGCTGTTTACCCCGATCAGATGTGGCTGGATGGTTTATACATGGGCTCTCCTATTTATGCTGAATGGCAACATTATTTTAGCGATAGTACTACATCAACTAATAAGCAGCAAAGCTGGGATGATATAGCTTACCAGTTTAAAACCATTCACCAGTACACCTACAACGCAAAGGAGCAACTGAACTATCATGCCTGGTCTGCTAACCCAACAGATGCCAACTCTTTCTGGGCTAACCAGCAGGCCCCGTTTTTAGGCGCCAGCAAAGAGTTCTGGGGGCGTGGTATGGGTTGGTATTTTGCAGCATTAGTTGATGTGTTGGAGTATTTACCGAAAACACATAAAGATTACCCGGCTGTTTTGAAGATCTATAATCAGGTGGCAGAAGGATTAAAAAGAAGGCAGGACAAAACATCCGGGGTTTGGTACCAATTACTGGCCTACAATGCTGCAACAAAGGCAGATGGAAAAGGCGATGTAGTAAACGGTAAAAGATATAATACAGGAATGCAACCTAATTACCTGGAGGCCTCCTGTTCGGCCATTTTTACCTACGCTTATTTAAAAGGCATACGCTTAGGATTGCTTGATACCAAAACCTACCTCCCGGTAGCCCGAAAAGCATATAATGGATTGCTAAAGACTTTTATCAAAGAAAACGGCAGCAAAACAGATATTATTCAAATATGTGCTTCCGCCGGGCTGGGGCCTGCCAAAGACCCATCGAGAACCGGCACGATCAATTATTACCTTGCAGGAAAAGATGTGGGCATCACAAAAAATGAAGGTAAAGCCATTGGTACTTTTATTATGGCATCAGTAGAATATGAAAATTATTTGAAAAATAAATAGAGACACAGCTTGTTGAATCCGTTTGCCGGGCTGTTATTATTATTTTATATGTTGCGTTTTTCAACTAAAAGCCGTTCTACCGGTAAAACAAACTATTATGAAAATATTAGCACTGGGCGGACTGCTTATACTGCTGGCCTTTGGTTCTTGTAAGAAGGAAAAGAACATGCCAGAAGAGCATACAGCAAAAACAAAAGTATATAAGTTGACATCGGTTTCTAATCCTTGGACGAATATGGATAAGGCTCCTGATTATGTTGAAACCATTACTTTTTATCCTGATTCTACGTTTCTGAAAACGAGAATAAACGGACCAGAAAAGTTATCGGTTGGCGGCACTTATACTATTACCAGCCTGGAGACAGAGAAGTTTTACAAGCTATCGTTTAATACAGAATCCTCTTTAACGATCTATGGAGGCTGGTTAAATATCAAAACACCCCAATCATTGGTATACGATATAACTTTTGTTGATGGACCGAGGCTGATTTATACCTTACAGTAAGCGTATTGTTAAATTATACCAGGGCAAAAAACCATTCGCTGTTTCTGCTGTCTTATAAGGGATATAATATTTCCCTTAAAATTTCGTTTTACTACAAATTGACAGATAAAGGAATATGATTAAGCATGTGTGTGTATTGGTTTTTTCTTTTTTACTGCTTGCAGGAAGTTCTTTATATGGGCAGCCTCCTAAAGTGGAAAAAACCGCCGAATGGTTTCAAAAAGGTTATTATATACTCAACCCCGTTTTTGCGCGTACCAGCAACGAAATAGCGTTTGTTCGAAGGCTTAGTGGTAAAGACAGCAGCATTAATAATGTACAGCATTTTTTGCCGGGTGGAGCCGTAAATTATCTTGCTCCCAATAGCATTAATGCCCGGCAGTTTGACCCTGTTGTAAGTATGTTGGATTATAAAACCCGTCGGCTATCTTTAATCGACTATGGCTGGGGACCGGCATTCTCCACCAATGATAACCGTTTGGCCTATTCTTACCAGGTAAATCCATTGCAAAGACCCGATAAATTGTATGCAGAAGCCTACAAAGGAAATACTATCAAAATATTTAATAAGTCTTTCAAGAAAATACAGGAAGTAGCCAAGCCCCTGAACAACTATCTGCTCGATCCCTTTTTTGTTGACTCTTTAAAGCTCGTATATAAAGCGGGAGACAAAGTGAATGGTCCTTATGGCGCACCGGTTGCTATCAGTGAGGTTGATCTGGCCAGCAAAAGAACAAGATTGGTCCGCCAGCCTGGTATTAAGTATCGCTTGTATGAGTTGATGGGGAGTCTTACCTGATCAATAAGAAGCTCGCTTATATTGTTTACAGCCCGGCTGATTCGGGTAGTGGCATGGCGAGTGAATACAGGCATTTATTATTGTCTGAAAAAGATACTTTGCAGGATTTTGGTATCCGGAAATTCACGAACCTGACTTATAAGTTTGCTATGACAGCCAACGACGAATTGGTGTTTTTAGATGATGAGCACTTTATGGCGGAGGATACGAACTACATAGTGAAGTATAAGAAAAATCGTTTGATAGAAAGCCGCCCATTGAATGCCGACTATTTCAAAGGATATTTAAGCCCGGATGGCAAATGGTTGTTTTATATTACTCAAGAAATGGATGCGTGGCTGGTAAATACGAGAGACCTGAGCAGGGTGAAAATGACTATACCCAAAAAGAGCTGCATGCGGTTGTGTGGAATGCGGATGGAAATAAGCTGGTTTTAGTGCAGGATCATGACGAGCTGGTGGGGACCGATAAGTTGATTATTTATACACTTCGGTAGGTGTTCGGTTATTTTTTTCTTTTGTGAAGAGAAGGCTCAATATCGCCTTTCCATTTTTTATATTGATCTTCGCTTAATTCTTTTTTAAGCCGGTTATCGCGTTCGCTGATCAACGCATCATTTCTCTTTCTTACACTTTGAAAGTCCTGGCTGGATAAACCCTGGGCCAGTCCTGAAGCGGGTCGTTGTATATTGTTTTTTAGCTTTTGCTGATCCTGGTAAAACTCAACGAAAATTTCTTCTATATTTTGTTTTTTGGATTTTTCCAGTTTGAAAGCCTCATCCAGGGCATCCACAGCCATGCTTGCTTTGGCCTTAATGTCTTCGTTCGATGCATTATTCTGCGCGCTTAAAGGTGCATAACCCAGCAATAGGGAAAGCAGTACAACGAATGCTGTTTTGGTTTTCATCCGCAAACTTTTTAAAGGGTTAAACGCTTCCGTATAGGCCTTTTTATAGACCTGCCGGGCTGAATACGCTGCAAGATTACTACTGTTAGTATGCTTAAAATCGGTCATGCCTGAGTTCATTTTGAAAGATTCTATACTAATAAGAAGATAAAATCCCGCAAAAGTTGCAAGAGGACATTTTCTACCGGTCTCCGGGTGGCGGGCCGTCGCCCGGTTTACGACTTCTTCCTTTGTTGATTATTTTTTCATCAGCGAGTCATAAGCAACCTGCTGCTCAGCCGTGCAAATTTTTCTTGTTTGCACCACATGCCTGAAAGAGTTGATTTCTACTTGTTTCTGAAGGCTGGCGATCGAGTCTGCCCACTTTATCACCGTTGTATCTACCGTATCCTGGGTCTTGGTCAGATCAAAAGAATATTCTTCATGTGAATGATCTGGTCCATTTTTGCTTTAGCGTCTGTCCAGTGCGTTTTTTTAATTCGTTAAATCTGGCCACCTGCGCATCGTTAAAACCCACCTCTTTTCTCAGCACTGCTGCAAATCCATCCTTATTATCAGGTTTTTTCTCGGGCTTTTTACACAAAAAAAAAAAAATAGGCCAATACGGCAATATTGGTCAATAAAAGAAGAAAAATAATGAATACGAGAACTTTGTTATTGGATCGGCTTTGCGTCATTTATTAGGGATTAACATCGTTAACTGCCAGTATATAGTTTTCATTTTGTAAACCATCCGATACTACACTGGATGTAATTGTTGAAACCTCCTGCTTCGGGTACTCTGAATTAAGTACAGTATAAGCATTGGCCATTAATACCACCAAAACACAGGCAATGGCAACCGCTGGTCTTGTTAAAAATCCAACTGTTTTTGTCCAGAAACTATTTTCTTCCTGAATCCTGGCCATAATGCGGGTATGCATGTAGGGCCGGGCCTCAGCACGACTAATGCCATCCAGGCTGTTTAAAATTTCATCTATTTCCAGGTTGGACCTTTTCATCCTTAATTTTTTTGCCTGCTTACCGCAGACGGGTTTTTATAGTTCGCCGGGAAATCAACTACCCGCTGCCGGGCTTTCCCATGTCTGTCTATATCTTTTTGACGCTATTTTTTCATTTTCCTTGTAAAATAACGTTTTTTATGTTTCTAATATTTTCCTCAAATTATTTTTTGCACGGTGCAACAGCGACTCAATGGCCGACACTGTTGTCTGCATAATTTCGCTTATCTCCTGGTAGCTCAACCCCTCAATTTTATTTAGAATAAATGCAATTTTTTGATTTTCAGGCAATTTGTCTACTGCTTTCATCAAAACGGCGGCAGTTTCTTTCTTATCCAGTACTACGCCGGGGTGGTTAAAGTCGGGTGGATTTACTTCAACCTGCGCGTCATCGCCAAAAATACTTTTCACAAAACCAAAACGTTTTTTTCTTTTCTTTTTACGTTCGTGGTCTAACGATTTGGTAGTGGCAATTCGATACAACCAGGTGGAGAGCTTAGATTCTCCTTTAAAAGAGCCAATCGACTGATATACCTGCACAAATACCTCCTGTGCCAAATCTTCTGCATCTTCTTCACTTTTCACAATACTGAGACAGGTGTTGTAGACCATGTTTTGATAACTGTCCACAACCTGTTTAAAAGCGGCTTCGTCTCCCCGTTTTAATTGTTCTACCAGTATTTCCTCGCTAACCAAAAGTTTTAGTTTATACAAAAAATTCAGGCAGCGATATTACTACATTTTTCTTATACGATTTGTGAAAGCCTTTAAAACATTGGTCCTCCGCCAGGTCGGCCACCGCCACCTCCTGGCATTCCGCCACCGGTGCCTTGTCCGCCTCTCCAGTCGCCTCTTTCTTCGCTTCTCTGAGAAGAAGTGTTGGCTTTTCCGAAATTACGAAGACTGTAAGTGAACGTAAGCATGAAATACTGCTGTAAAACTCTTGTTGTGGTAGTTTGTATCAGGTTGAAATTGTTCAGGGTTTGGCTGAAACTATTATTTTGTTTCAAAATGTCAAATACAGACAGTTTTAACTCAGCCTGCTTTTTGGCCAGGAATTTTTTACCTATAGCTGCATTCCAAAGTGTGTACTCAACTCCTTCGGCATTCTCAAGTTTGTAATTCTGATAGGATACATTGGTATTAAAGAACCAACCGGATCTAGAAAGCAGGTTAAGGTTGGCCCCAGGACTTTGCTGTAAATAGTTTTGTCCTGCACTGGCGTTATTTAACGTACTGGTCGTCTGAGTATAGTTGATATCGTAGTTAAGTGTGAAGTCTACAAATTCGCTCACGTTACTGCTTAACACTGCGCCGCCGCCGAATGTGTTTCGGGTAACAAAACCTATTACCCCATTGTATTTGCTAGGTGTTTTACCATAATTATAATTAGTGGTAATATTGAAATTGGACTTAATGAATTTTACCGGAAAGGAGTATACCAATAAACCCGAGAAGTTACGATAGCCATTTAAGTTGATGTAGGTGGTGTTGGTAATACCTTTATCATTTACAACATCAGTAGAAATATAGTTGTCGATGACATTAAAAGATGCGTTGGCTGTAAAGCTGTTATTGTTTTTAGTATTTGCATAGATATACCTCAATACCCCGCGGTGATTATAGGCTTGTTGCAAATTGGGGTTACCTACCACAATACTGGTTTGATTAGAGCTGTCTATGACATCCTGTAACTGGTCAATTGACGGGAAGTCGGTACCTGAGCGATAGAAAACACGTCCATTACCGTAGCGTCCGATTTTTTTAGACCATCTTAAATTGGGTAGGAAGGCAAAAAGTTTTGATCAACGGTTCCCACAGTAGGCCTTACTCTTTCACTGTACAATGTTGAATACTGTAAATCGAACCCTGCAGAAAGCTGATTATCACGGTTTCTACCCAAACGGTAATTGAAGCCACCATTATGTGTGGTAATGGTATTTTCAAATTGGTTTGACTGGGCAGTATTAGGCAATGTATAAGCCACGCCATCATAGTCAAAAGTTTCCTGGTTGCGTTTGTTAATACGTTTTGCCGGTGTATAGCTCAATTCTAACATTCCTTGCTTTCCCAACGGTTCAGTATAATTCAATCTTGCAGAATAATTGGAACTGTTGGTAGGGTTGGTTCTATATTGATTGCGTACGTCGGGGAGATTTATTTCCTCATACTTTGAAATGTTGGTAAGGTTGTAGCTTTCTCCATCGTTTTTAGTGAAATTAGCTTGCAGCGATAACGATAGGCTTCTGCCGGTTTTTTTAAAACTACGACGGTACATTAAGTTGTTGCCGATGTTATAACCATTTCTCTTTGAGCTACTATTTGCATCGCTGATGTAGGAACTGTCTCCATCGGCGTAAATTGCTGAAGAGTAGGTGCTGGAATAACTGTTATTGTTTTGAAAGCTCCAGCTGGTATGTACATGATGGTATTATTGGAATCTAATTTATACTCAAACCGCATGTTAAACCGGTGGTTATTATTATTTGATGACGATGCGCTTCTGGTAGCCAGGTTCAAAATTCTATCATCGGTAGTAATACTGGGAGAAAAGGTTTCCGTTTCGTTGACGTTTTTACCATTAGAGAAAAAATAGCTACCACTTACGTTCAATTTTTTGCCCCACATATCAGAATAGTTAAGACCGAATGCATTGGTTGTGCTGATTCCCGCAGATTGACCGGAGGAAAAGTTGCCACCGAAACCACCGCCAAAACCGCCGCCACCAAATCCGCCACGGCCACCGCCTCCTCGACCGCCGCCGCCGCTCATCACACCTAAAAGATCCTGCTGCGCAAAATTCTGAACGTTGATATTATTGAAATTCCCGATCAGGGTAATACGGCGGTCTCCTTTAAAAAAGCTCGTATTTCCCCCGCCGAATAAGTGTTCTCTGTGCCATATCCGGCAAATACACGACCAAACTGGCCATTGCGCATTCCGCCACGTGTAACGATGTTGATGGCTTTCACGGCATTGCCATCGTCAAAACCAGTCATCTGAGCCTGGTCACTCAGTCGATCAAATAATTGAATTTTGTCTACTACCTCAGCTGGCAGGTTACGCAGCGCCATCGTAGCATCTTCCCCAAAAAGTCTTTACCATCAACAGTCACTTTTTTTACCTGCTCTCCCTGGCCGGTAACCGTCCCGTCTTTCGCTACTGTAATACCCGGCATTTTTTGATCAGGTCTTCCACTGTAGCATCGGGGTTTACTTTGTATTGGCCCGCACTAAACTGGGTAGTGTCGCCTTTTTGGCTTACTGCCGGTGCGCTGGCCACAATTACTACGCCTTCAAGCGTAGTGGTTTTTTTGGGTATATATACATCGTCCAGGTCCAGCGACGGTGTGGAGTCATTTAAAGCAATGGATCTGAAAAAGGTTTCGAAACCAATTGAAGTAGCTTTTAATACATAGCTACCTCTGTCCATATTGGTGAAAAGAAAGGTTCCTGAAGAATCGGAGCTGGTTGACCGGATATTGCTGCTGTCGGACGGGTTGAGTAATTGCACTGTGGCTCCCTTAACAACAATGCCCTCAACAGGGTCCATTAGTGTGCCTTTGATCGTTTGGGCTTGCCCTACAATACTTAACGCTAGAAAAAAGACAAAAAACCGGCTAACTTCATAAAATTTTTTATTAGCCCGTTTGACGCTCAAAATAGTGTAATCCTTCGCTATTGATAACAATTACATAAAATTCAAAATCATTTTCTCTTGGCTGTTTGTTATAAGATAACTGTGTGAAATTCTATTTCGACAATAGATGATCGTATAGCGACAAATTATTAAGAAGTGGCTGGTTAACTGGTGTTAGAAAGGGACTGCTTAAACGTTTTGGGTAGTATAAATGGCTATTTAATCCTAAAAAATCAAAAATTACCAATAAAATCGCTTAGAATATTTATCTTGCGCCACTCAATATTTTTGTTATGGAATATTATAAATTAGTTGCAGTTACAGGATTACCTGGCCTGTATGAATTAGTAAGCAGCAAAAAGGATGGTGCGATTGTGCGTTCTTTACAGGATAAATCAACCAAATTTGCGTCAACACGTATTCACCAGTTTTCGCATTTGGAAAGTATTGAAATTTACACTACCGGCGAAAATGTAAATCTTATAGAGGTATTTCAGGCAATCGAAAAAGCACTGCAGCCTTACCGGATGCTAAGGACGATAAGGCGGTAAAAGCCTATTTCCAGGAAGTGTTCCCTGTTATGGATTTCGACCGTGTTTACAATAGCGATATGAAGAAAATTGTAAAATGGTTCGACATACTAAAGAAGAATGAAATAGAGCTGAAATTATCAGAAGCGCCTGAGGAAGAAGCAGATGAAGCTGAAGTAGCGGCGGCTGCAGAAATAGCGGCTGAAGCGCTGAAAGAAGAAGCTGCAGCTGAAGAAAAGCCTAAGAAGGCTGCTGCAAAAAAGAAAACAGCAGAGAAAGCAACTGAAGAAAGTGAAGAGGGCGAAACTCCAAAAGCGGCTCCTAAAAAAGCAGCTGCCAAAAAGAAAGCTCCCGCTAAGAAAAAGCAGAAGAATAATTTTTAATACAGAACCGAAATTCAGGGAAGTCCGGAAGTCGGCAGGTTAGACGTTTTACGTTATTGATCTTCCGGTCTCGCGGACTTTCCGACTTACGGACTTAACCATCGAAAATTTATGACCGCAGACATTCAACCTACCCCCAGGCAATTATTGCCCGCTGATTTCCAGGTAACAGACTGGCCAACGCTGGAGCCCTATTTTAAAGAATTGTCAGAGCGTACTATCAGCTCTCTGCAGGATCTGGAGCAATGGCTTAAAGACTTGAGTGAACTGGAAGCTGTGATCAGCGAAGATGCCTGCTGGCGCCAGATAAAAATGACCTGCGATACGGAAAACCCTGCACTGGCCGAATCATTCAATTATTTTATGATGGAGATCCAGCCTAAAATTCAACCGTTTTCCGATCTGTTGAACAGGAAGCTGGTGGAAAATCCGCTTACGAAAGAGCTGAAAGAACCTGCTTACTATACGTACTTACGAAACGTAAGAAAGAATATTGATCTTTTTAGAAGAAAACATTCCCTTACAGTCTGAGCTGGCAGTGGAGGCGCAGCAGTTTGGTGTGATCAGCGGTAAAATGAGCATTGAAGTAGGTGGAAAGGAATATACTTTACAACAGGCCGCTAAGTTTTTGGAAGATCCTGATCGCAGTGTAAGAGAGGAAGTATATCGTAAGATAGCGGAAAGAAGGTTACAGGATAAGGATGCTTTGAACGAGCTCTATGATGGTCTTTTGAAAAAGAGAAACCAGGTGGCATTGAACGCGGGATATGAGAATTACCGGGATTACCGGTTTGCAGAGCTGGGCCGGTTTGATTATACCAAGGAAGATTCTTTCCAGTTCCAGGAGGCGGTGAAGCAGTATGTATTGCCCATTGTTGATGATATTTATAAAAAGAAGCAGGCAAAGCTAGGCTTAGATAGCTTACGTCCCTGGGATACAGATGCAGAGCCTGCAGGAATAGAGCCCCTGAAGCCCTTTAGAACAGGAGGCGAATTGCTGCAGAAAACAGTGAGCTGTTTTGAAAAATTAGATCCATTTTTCGCAGCCTGTCTGGAGAAGATGAGCCAGCTAAAGCGTTTCGACCTGGAAAGCCGTAAAGGCAAAGCTCCCGGTGGTTATAATTGCCCGCTGGCTGAAACAGGCGCTCCTTTTATATTCATGAATGCAGCCGGAACATTGAACGATGTGATCACCATGGTGCACGAGGGTGGCCATGCTATTCATTCGTTTTTATCGCACCCGTTGCCATTAACCGGGTTTAAAGAATACCCAACCGAGTTTGCCGAGGTAGCAAGTATGAGCATGGAGTTATTCAGCATGAACGAATGGGGTGTTTTTTTCGAAAACGAAGAAGAGCTAAGAAGAGCGAAAGAATTACAATTGGAAAGAGTATTAACTATTTTCCCTGGATTGCTACCATTGATAAGTTTCAGCATTGGGTATACGAAAACCCCAACCATACGCGGGAAGAGCGTTTACAGAACTGGCAGAGAATACTTACAGAATTTACTCCGGCCTCGCTGGATGTTACCGGCTTAGAAGCTTACCGTAATTATAGCTGGCAACGCCAGTTGCATTTGTTTGAAGTGCCTTTTTATTATATTGAATATGGTATTGCTCAACTAGGCGCTATCGGCCTCTGGCAGCAATTTCAAAAGGATAAAGAACAGGCATTACACAATTACACTAATGCTTTGAGTTTGGGAGGCACCCGTACTTTGCCGCAGTTGTTTGAGGCTGCAGGTTTGCAATTTGATCTGTCTCCGGCACATATCAAGGGGTTGATGGAATTTGTAAAAGAGGAGATGGAGAAAGTATAATGGCTTTATATAACAGGTATTATTGACCTCACGGCAAGTTCGTGAGGTTTCTTATTGTCGGGAAATCCTGTTGTTTTTTCTATGTTTAGACTGGTGAAATGTATCGTTGTTAAGTGGGGCGGTGGCTCAGGAGATATGTAGTTAATGAACTACTTTTTTATCCGCGTATTTGAAATGTTACAGGCTGTTTACGATATGCTTTTACAATTTTACCATACCTGCTGGCTGGGATCCACTTTGGAGATTTCTTTAGAATGCGCAATACTTCTTCCTCTGCTCCGTAGCCAATTTTAGTCAGAGCTTTCATATTAGAAAGCGTGCCGTCTTTTTCAACTACGAACTGGATAATCACCGTACCCTGACCTCCCGTTGCGCCATTTCTGATAGGGACCATTCCGTCCAGGTTTCTTTCAAGGTAGGTTCGCCAACCGCCATTTTGAGGTGGAAACTTAGCTTCTCTATCTTCTCGGGTAAAAACACTGTCAACCGACTCAACAGTGCCATCTTTTTGGTATTCTGTCCATGTACCACTGCTGCCCACAAAAGCAATTTCTCTCAACTTGTTACCGGTTGAATCATAGTCAGTATCTCTAAGTGTATTGTTGATGCTGTCCGTTTCAATCGCATTGTATAGCCACCTGTGATTAACGTACCGCTTTTTTACTTCGAAAAGTAAGTGGTCTTCTTTATAATGTCCCGAATCGGTTAGATTGCCCGTACTATCCCATTTCATTAAAAGTCCCGTAAGCCTGTTGTTTTCAAAGTGGCTTTTCTCCTCAACCTTCCTATTGGGATGGAACAACACTCGATCGCCATGTAAAACTTCTAATGTAGAGTCTTTAAATTGCTCAAACCATAATAAGCGATTGTCGGCCATTTTGTAGTACTGAACAAGGTAGAAGGAATCCACTGTTCGCCCTTTGCCTACTATAACTGCTTTTTCTTTGGGGGCACTTTCCATTTTTGCGTTGAAGTAGTAGGTATAGACCCTGTTTTGAGCGGCGCTGTAAATAGTTGTCGTTGATAGTATTGACGTTAAAAGCAAAAGTTTTGATACTATATTTTTTTCATTGATTAACGGTTGTCAGAGTTGAAATTAGTAAATATTTGCGTTGCCGATAAAGACTCTTTATTCTGCTTATCGGGGTGAAAAGGATTGAATTTAGATTTGAGGCCGCTGATTTTGTTTTTCAAGCAGTTCATTAATGGTTTTGCGCATCCAGTAAAATAGCTGGCGGGGCGAGCTAACGGTATGAAAATGCACTTTGCCGTCACCATCTATAATAGCATGTGTGGGGTAAGATGTTATGCCATATTGATGTGCGGCCGTTTGGCCATCGGCTACCAGTTGGTAATTAAACGGCGACAGCTTTACAAAATCTTTGATAGAAGCACGATCGTCCAATGATATTCCGATGAACTTTACATTGGCGGAATCCTTATATTCCTTCACCAGTTCATTCAGCTCAGGCATTTCCATTCGACAGGGTTTACAGTTAATAAACCAATAATTGATCACCAGCACCTTCCCCTTCAGGTCTTTCGATTTTAATTTATTACCGTTAATATCAACCATGTTGATACTAAATTCCTGCCCTGTTTTAAAAAAGCACTTTCTTTAGGTTTGGGATCTTTAGATACTATACTATTGTAATACGCATCGCTAAACCTGAAAATAAGAAACTTGTTGCTGTTTACTTTATCCTGCCTGAATGTATAGCGCCATTATAAACCAGGGACTGCCATACAGCTGGGGTAACCACAGCACCATTATCTGTTATGATGATATCCTGTTCTGTGAGTCTTCTTTTAGGGTAGTCGTTATCAAATTCATGTAATTTCTGTTTGCTGCCATCGCTGTTTAACTGGTATTTGACCAGGTAGGTGGGCATCCCCTCATAGTAGATAGCAGAATCGGTCATATTGCCAAGGCTATCCCATTTTATCGAAGTGCCATGTAGCAGGTTATTTTTGTAATACACGCTCTCAAACTTTTTACGGTTAGCGTGATAGGCAATATGCTGCCCATTCAATACATTTAAAGCAGAATCTGTAAAGTTTTCAAGGAAGAGTAACCTGTTATCAGCGAGATTATAAAATAAAACCATGAAGCCGCTTTCGGTTTTCGAACCCTTTCCTATAACCAATGCCTCCTCTTTGGGGACAAATTCCATTTTTTCGTTCAGGTAATAGACATATAACTTATTTTGGGAGAAACTGTTACAGCAAAATAGGACCAGGAAAGCTATTATAACAACAGGTTTGAAAATGGCAGTTTTTCTTTGCATTGGTTGTAGAAATAGGTGTAAAAATACTAAAATATTCTTCGAGAAAATCCCGGCGTAAAATTTGCTGCGTTTTTTAAACCTTTTCTAGGGACTCTTTGTTATAAACTGAATCTTAAACTACTTAAAATCAAATTATGAAGAGAATACTATCGTTATCATTTGTGGTGGCATCCATTGCATTTGTATCCTGCAATTCAGCACCTAAGGCAGACGAGGCAAAGACCGAAGATCAGCAGGAAGTATCTGCAGCTGAAGGCGCGTCTTACAAAGTAGACACTACGCAAAAAGTACAATTTATTGGTACCAAACCTGTTGGTCAGCACCAGGGAACTTTCAACATTAAAGAAGGCGAGTTTTTTGTAAAAAATGATGCAATTGTTACGGGTGGTAAATTAGTATTTGACATCAACAGTTTGCAGGTAACTGACGCCGATACATCAGGTGCTTACAAGTTAAAGGGGCATTTACTATCTCCTGACTTTTTTGATGGCGCTGCGAACGGTACCGCAACATTTGAAATTACCAGTGTTGAGCCTTATACACCCGATAGCACCAATAAAATTGTTTTAGACGGAGCTACTAACACTGTAAAAGGCAATCTTACTTTGAAAGGAGTTACCAAGAATGTAACTTTCCCTGCAGCTATTGCAGTAACTCCAACTACTGTTACGGCAAGAGCTAATTTCAATGTAAACCGTACAGACTGGGGACTGGTTTATGGGAATGATCAGTCTTTGGGCGACAAATTCATCAGACCCGAAGTAAACATTAGCTTTTCTATTACAGCTAATAAATAATTGCTTTACAGGCATATACTAAATTGCCGCTTTTTACGTTTGTAATTGGCAGGTTATTTGCAAAATTGTAAAGCGTTATTTAATAAAATTTATACAATGAAGAAGTTTTTACTGTTAACATTAAGTTTGATTGCTGTTGTGCTGGTGAATGCACAGGATAAAGCAGCTCTAAAAGTCCGCCTGCTACTGTTAAAGCTGAACTAAGCAGCGGTGCGGTAGTAACTATCAATTATAGTCAGCCTTCTGTAAAAGGTAGAACTATTGGTAAAGACCTGGAGCCGTTGCCTGGACAGGTTTGGCGTACTGGTGCTAATAAAGCTACCGTATTTGAGGTAAGCAAAGATGTAACTGTAGACGGAAAGCCTTTGGCAGCGGGCAAGTATGCGCTGTTTACATTAGTAGATGGAGATTACTGGACAGTGATATTTAGTAAAAAATGGGATCAGTTTGGCGCTTTTAAGTATAAAGAAGCGGATGATGCTTTAAGGATTACCGTTAAATCTGAAAAAGCAAGTACTTTTTCAGAGCAATTAAATATTACTGCAGCTAAGGATGGTGTTGTTTCGCTTTTATGGGGCGATAATAAAGTTAACTTTACAGTTAAGTAAGAAATTTAATACAAGATAACAAATCGCCCGTGGTTTAACCACGGGCGATTTGTTTTATAAGTCCGATAATTTAAAAATTTCGTTAACTCTTATGCCTCTTTCCGTCTGCCTTAAAGTACAGCACTCGTTTACCGGATCGTGCTCAAAAAACAAAATATAATCGTTATCTAATGCTTCCTGCAAAAAGCTTTCTTTTTCTGTCATAGTGATCAATGGTCTTGTATCGTATGCCATAACGTAAGGTAATGGCAGATGTCCCAAAGAGGGAAGCAGGTCTGCCATATAAACAATAGTCCTTCCTTTATATCGTAGCTGCGGCAACATCATGGCATCGGTATGCCCGTCTGCAAATCGTACTTGCATGTAAGGAGCAAAGGCTGAAGTATCCAGTGAGCTGCTGCTCATTCGGTTTCCGATCATTTGTAACTGGCCGCTTTGTTGTATCGGTAAAATATTCTCTTTTAAAAGGAGGCTTTCTCCCTGGGATTTGGCTCGGTGGCCCATTTCCAATGATCGGCGTTGCTCCAGTACACAGCATTTTTAAAGGCAGGCACCAACTGTTCACCGGATTTAATAATGGCGCCGCCACAATGATCAAAATGGAGGTGGGTTAAGAATACATCAGTAATATCATCCCTGTGAAAGCCTAATGCAGCAAGGCTTTTATCCAGGTTGTCATCGCCATGCAGGTAATAGTATCCAAAAATTTCTCGCTCTGCTTATCGCCCATGCCTGTGTCAACCAGTATCAGCCGGTTATCATCTTCAATTAATAAAGAGCGCAAAGCCCAGCTGCACATATTATTTTCGTCGGCAGGGTTCAGTCCATCCCAAATGCTTTTAGGCACTACGCCAAACATGGCCCCCCATCGAGTTTAAAATGACCGTGGTTAACAGAATAAAGGTTCATGATGCCAGATGATTTTGTTTTTCTTTATGCAAAGCAGCGTATAACCAAAAGAAGCCAATAGCAAAAAATACAATCAGTGATAATACCGAGTTTTTCATACTTCCGGTAACTTCTTCAATACGCCCAAAGGTGAAGATGCCAATTACGATAGCCAGCTTCTCCGTAAAATCGTAATAGCTGAAAAATGAGGCCGTATCCTTTGTGGGTGGCATGAGCTTGGCGTAAGTAGACCTGCTAAGCGCCTGTATCCCGCCCATTACTAATCCTACCAATACCGCCAGGCCGTAAAACAGGTATTCCGCATTCAAACCGCCCTCGGCCAATACCGCTGTATAATAAGCCAGCACACATATCGCAATCCAGAAAATGATCACGGCCAATAATACCTTGAGGTTGCCAAATACCGCCGATAATTTCGACATACCCCAGGCTCCCAGTATGGCTACTACCTGTATGATCACTACCGTTATAATCAGATTGGTATCGGGCAATTTGAGCAATTTACTGCCGAATATAGTAGCTGCCAGCATCACTGTTTGTACCCCCATGCTGTAAAAAAGAAGCCGCGCAAAAAGCGTTTTAAAACAGGCATTTTCTTTATTTCAGCATACACTTTGCTTATCTCTCTAAATCCCTCTTTAATGACATTGCCTTTCTTCTCCGGTTTAGAGCTTGACTCGGGTAAGCGTGAAAAGCTTACTTGTGCAAAAACAAACCACCATATACCTACCAGCAAAAATGTAAGCCTGGTCGCAAGTCCCTGGTCCGTCATGATCAGTATCAGTGCAAAGCCTACGATCTGCATAATTACGCTGCCGATATAACCAAACGAATAGCCGCGGGCGCTGATCCTGTCTCGGTCCTGGGGAGCTGCAATTTCCGGCAGGTATGCATTGTAAAACACCAGGCTCCCCACATAGCCCATTGCTGCCAACATAAACGCAAATACGCCCAGCCCAAGCGTATCGCCGTTAAAAAGAACAGCGCGCTACAGCCCAGTGCACCCATATAACAAAAGAAGCGCATAAAGTTTTTCTTATTGCCCCTGGTGTCGGCAATAGACGTAAGTATCGGATACAGCAGTGCAATAAAAAGGTAGGCCACTGCCAGTACATAGTCGTACAGTGATGAGTTGACGAACTCCCTACCCAGGAAATTTACTTTATGGTCAGATCGATCGCTGGTAACCGCCAGAAAGTAGATAGGAAAGAAGGTAGTGGTAATTACCAGGTTGTATACGCTATTAGCCCAGTCGTACATGGCCCAGCCGTTAATTACTTTTTTGAAGCAGTTTGTTGCGTCATATAAAATTTAATTATTCCAAAGATAGATTCTCCCTTTTATATTCATTTAAAAATGACGGAGCATATACCGGATTGGAGCATAAGCCATTTGATGTTATGCCAACAAGAATATGATATGTTCGGAATGCTGTTCTACCAGGGTAAGTATCGGGTGTCTGGTAATGGCAATTGCCATTTCTGGGGACTGTCCAAAGCTAACTCCTCGGCTCCAATAGCAGTACGAAGACTATTCGGAGTGGCAGGAAAATATACGGGCGATGGCGGCGCTGTTTCCGGCATCTTTTAAACGATAGGTTGTTTGTACCATGTCCTGGATGGCATTGGAATCCAACTCCACACCTGAGCCGCTTTCTATCTTTTTAACCAGTTGGTTATCGTAAAAATAGTAGCGGTTCTGATAGCTCACCTCATCAGGATTGGCTGCTCCGCCATAAGTATTGTTCTGGTAAATAAATACCAGCTGGTTATTATCGAAATAATATTCCTCTTTCCAGGATCCATGATCTTCTCCACCCACATTCAGCATTTTTACTATTTCACTGCCCCGGTAAAAATAGGTAAGCGTACCGCCCATGGGAGGCGCTTCGCAGGTGGTATCGGCTTCCCATTCAAATGATTTTTGGGTAAGTTTTTCTTTATTTATTGAAGCATAGACGTCTTTGATGTGCTCAATAATTGAAACAGTGTCTGATACCGGTGTACTTACAATAATCGAGGTATCTGCTGTAATTGTTTCCGGTTGTTTTGGAGCAGAAGTACAGCCAAGGAGCACAGTCAAGAAAACAAGGGCGGATAGTATTTTCATATAAGGTGCTATTAATGGCTTGTATAATGGTTGAGAGGAAGACGGTTTTACCCAATAATGCCCTGCGATAAAAGGATCAATAGGAGGATACCGACAATAATACGATACCATCCGAAGATCTTAAATCCGTATTTTTTGAGGTAGTTAATGAAAAATTTGATGGCCAGGATGGCTACAATAAAAGCCACAATATTACCCACGGCGAAGGCGATCATATTGTCAGACGACTGCGTGATCAATTCGTATCCCTTATGTTCAACACCTGCGATATTCCATTTTTTCAGAAATAGCGAGTAAAGCGTTGCGGCAGCCATAGTAGGTACTGCCAGGAAAAAGAAAACTCGGCGGCCGCGCTCCTGCTTAAGCCCTGCTGCATACCACCAATAATAGAGGCGGCACTGCGGCTTACACCCGGTATCATGGCAATACATTGCCAGAGACCCGTCATAAACGATTTGCCATAAGTGATTTCCTTTTCTGAATGAATTTTGGGCCGTTGAAAAGCTTTATCGATAAACAATAGGATAACACCACCCACCAGTAATGAAACTGCCACTGTGGTAGGACTTTCCAGTAGCTCATCGATCTTGTCCGAAAATAAAAAACCCAATAACAAAGCCGGAATTACCCCAACAAGCAGCTTAAAATAAAATTTCAGCTTCCTGGTTTTTAAGGGGTCGATGAATTTTTTCCAATATAAAACTACCACCGCCAGGATAGCGCCTAACTGTATCGCCACCTCAAACAGTTTGGTGAATTCTTCCTTCTCTATACCCATAAAAGAGCTGGCGATGATCATGTGCCCGGTAGAAGAAACGGGTAGATACTCTGTAATCCCTTCTACAATGGCGATAATAATAGCTTCAATAAGATTCATAATCAGGGGTTCATGCTATATAAAAAAGGCGATACTGGTGCATCGCCTGACATATTTTAAAATTCAGATTCTATTTCGATTTTTTGAAAATAGCGTAACATTCAATAGCAAGGCCAATAAAGATCAATATAGGCGCTATTGTGATGCGGGTAGTGCTGTATACTTCTTCGGGCTTAAATTCACCGGGATTTTCGCTCCTGCCGCCAGCCATTAAAAACATACCTAAAGCAATAACCACTACACCCAGCAGCATCCACATATAGTTGCTTTTTCCAAAAAGAGCAGGACTGCCTGCAGAGGTGCTAACTGTATTTTCCGACATATAAACTATTTAGAACTGCAATATTAGTATTGTTTTTTAAAATAACCGTTAATAAAGATCGTCCAGCTTTTTCTTCAGATATTTTAAAACACTGGTATGGGTACTTACCAGGGTGATCAGTATTCCCAATATCATCATACTGGCAAACAGGAGGGCTAACTGTGTATTATCCTGTATCGTATTGAGATAAGGTACCCGGCTGACCAAAACCTGTATTAATGTATAAACTGCAACAATTGCAATGACGCCGCTAATGGCCCCGTTGATAATAGCTCTTATGTCAAGCGGCTTGGCGATAAACCAGCGCGTAGCTCCAACCATTTGCATGGTTTTGATAATGAACCTGTTACTAAACATTGCAAGTCTAATAGTGTTGTCGATAAGTACTATTGCGGCTAATAATAATAGAATAGATACACCCAATAAGATCCAATTTAAAACGCTTATTTTACTGTCTAACCCACCTACCAAAAGCTCCGGATAAGTGACTTCCGTAACATAAGTCTGTTTTTCCAGGTCAACCCGGATATTCTTAAGCGTATCGGCATTCAAATACTCTGATTTGAGCTTAAAGTCAATGCTTTGCGGCAGTGGGTTTTCGGTTAAAATGCCCTCCCAGCTCTCATTGCCATCCGCCAGGTATTTGGCTTTAGCCATTTGCTTCGTAGTAAATATGTACTCTTTAATATAAGGCCTGGATGCAATGTACTGAACCAAAGCCGTACTGTCAGAAGCCGCCAGAGGTTCCCGCAGGTAAACATTTACCTCTACTTCTTCCTTGAAATGCTGCCCTAAAGTGCGGGTATTGATCACCAGCCAGCCGATAACCCCCAGCAAGAAAAGCACGAGGGTAACCCCTAATATGCTCATAAAATAGGAAGCCTTACCCCGTTTTACTGTTTTCGTTTTTTCCGCCATAAATTATTTAAGGTTCAACGTTCAAATGTTCAGAATCTAAAGTTCAGCGTTCCATGTTCATTTAAAAGCAAATAGCTCTCAACATCGAACCTGTCCGTCGTCCGGTCAGGCGGCTTTCGACTTTAAATTTCCAGCTTCGCAAATTTAGTGTATCCGGTCTACAATGCTTAAATTTGCGCCTTTTAATGCACAGGCGCATTTCGGCTATCTTGAAAGGCATAATAAAGTAACCGTATTTAAGGCTGTGTGCATTGGGCATCATCAAAACAATAGTACTATATGGACTATAATTTTAACTCGATCGAGAAGAAGTGGCAACAACAATGGAAGGAGAGCCAGGCTTATAAAGTAAGTAACGACAGCGAAAAGCCTAAATATTATGTACTGGATATGTTTCCATATCCAAGCGGTGCAGGTCTCCATGTTGGTCACCCCCTGGGTTATATTGCCAGCGATATTTATGCGCGTTACAAGCGGCTGAAAGGGTTTAATGTGCTGCATCCCATGGGTTATGATGCTTTCGGCCTGCCTGCCGAGCAGTACGCTATCGAGCATGGCGTTCACCCTGCAGTATCCACAGATAAAAATATAGCCACTTTTCGTCAACAGCTCGATAATATTGGTTTTTGTTATGACTGGAGCCGGGAAGTTCGCACCAGCGACGCGCAGTATTATAAATGGACCCAATGGATCTTTTTACAGTTGTTTAAAAGCTGGTTCAATCGCAAAACGCAAAAAGCAGAAAGCATTGACGAACTGGTAAAAGTATTTGAAGCAGAAGGAAACAGGCATCATCCTTTTCCAAACGAAAAATACCAGGTGGCTAATTTCGGATTGCATGTGTTTAATGCAGCCGACTGGAAATCATTTGATGAGGCTACCCGCCAGCATATTTTAATGGAATACCGCCTGGCGTTTTGTGGTTATGGTGAAGTGAACTGGTGTGAAGCGTTAGGAACGGTTTTGGCAAATGATGAAGTGATCAACGGTGTAAGTGAGCGCGGCGGACATCCTGTGGTTAAAAAGAAGCTGCGCCAATGGTACCTGCGTATTACTGAGTATGCGGATCGTTTGTTACAGGGTTTACAAACGGTTGACTTCAGCGAAGCGATGAAGGATATGCAGACCAACTGGATAGGTAAGAGTTCCGGAGCGGAAATTGAGTTCCAGATCGCCAACCATAAAGCTAATGTGGTTGTATATACTACACGGCCCGATACTATTATGGGCGTGGATTTTATGGTAATTGCCCCGGAGCATGAGTTGGTAAGGCAAATTACTACCGAAGCACAGCAGAAAGAAGTAGATGATTATATCGACTATGTAAACAGTCGCAGTGAGCGGGAGCGCATGGCTGAAAAGCGTATTACCGGTGCTTTTACCGGCGCCTATGCGGTAAATCCTTTTGACGAAACCAAGCATATTCCTATCTGGATCAGTGAGTATGTGCTGGCAGGTTATGGAACCGGCGCTATTATGGCGGTGCCTTGCGGTGATGAGCGCGATTACAGGTTTGCAAAACAATTCAATATCCCGATTACCAATATTATTGGTGAGCATTTTAACGGGGAAGATGCCAATGCGACCAAGGATGCTTTGTTGAGCAACTCCGGTTTCCTGAATGGTGTTCCTATGCGCGAAGCGATGGAAACGGTGATCAACGAAATTGAAAAACGAGGCATTGGCAAGCGCAAGGTAAATTACAGGATGCGTGACGCTGCATTCAGCCGCCAGCGCTATTGGGGAGAACCCTTCCCGGTAAAATGGATCAATGGCGTGGCTTATGCTTTGGACGAAAGTGAGCTGCCCTTAACCCTTCCTGAAGTAGACTCTTACAGCCCGGGTCCTGAAGGCGAAGGACCATTAGCGAACATCCCTGAGTGGACCTCACAAAACCTGGAGACGAATACCATGCCGGGCTATGCCGGTTCATCCTGGTATTTCCTGCGCTATATGGATCCGCAAAACGACCAGGAGTTTGCAGGCCGAAAAGCTACTGACTACTGGAATCAGGTGGACCTTTATATTGGAGGTACAGAACATGCTGTGGGGCATTTATTGTATAGCCGCTTGTGGACGAAAGCCTTGTATGATCTGGGCTATATTGGTTTTGACGAGCCTTTTAAAAGGCTGGTAAACCAGGGAATGATTCAGGGAAGCAGCCGGTTTGTATACAGAATGCAGGCTATTGCGACCAAAGAAAACACTGGTGAGAACGTAGAATTTCAGTTGATGTTAAGCAGCGATTATGCCACAAAATTAACTGATGAGTTAAATGAAGCTGATTCGGATTTTAAGCATCATGCGGCTATCAATAAATTAGTTCATGAGAAGCTACAGGATAAAGAGTACATCATTAATTTTTCGCCAATTGTTAGGTTGCATGTAGATGTAAATATTGTTGATGGTTTTGAACTGGATATAGAGAAATTCAAACAATGGCGCAATAGTGAATATGCCAATGCGGAGTTTATTTTGGAGGACGGCAAATACATCTGCGGAGCAGAAGTAGAAAAAATGTCTAAAACCAAATATAATACAGTTAATCCCGATGAGCTGGTGAATAAGTACGGAGCTGACACTTTCCGTATGTATGAAATGTTTTTGGGGCCGGTAGAAATGAGCAAGCCCTGGGATACCAAAGGTATTGAAGGGGTGCATCGTTTTCTAAAGAAACTATGGCGTTTATTCTATAAGGAAACCAATACGGGGAATCGATCTGGCAGATAACTACCGATGCAGCATCGGATGCCGAACAAAAAGTATTACACCGCGCCATAAAGAAGATAGAAGATGATACAGAACGCTTTAGCTTTAATACTGGCGTAAGCGGCTTTATGATCCTGGTGAATGAGTTAACTGATCTTAAATGCCACAAGCAAGAAGTGTTACCTATGCTGATCATGCTGGCTCCTTATGCACCGCATATAGCAGAAGAATTATGGCATGCGTTAGGCAATACTACTTCAGTAATCGACGCGGCTTATCCTAAGCTGGAAGAGAAGTTCCTGGTGGAGACCAGTAAAGAATATCCGATCTCTATCAATGGTAAAATGCGTACTACTCTGGTGATTGCGTTAACAGCTGATCAGGCAGAAGTGGAGCAATTAGTATTAGGCAATGAGGTGGTTCAGAAATGGGTAGAGGGCAAAACACCTAAGAAAATCATCTATATTAAAAATAAGATGGTCAATATTGTTATATAAAAGCGTATTGAAATATTGTCAAAAATCTCCGTGTTAACGGAGATTTTTTATGCCCGTATTTTAATTTACGACGATAGTAAAGGGTACCCGTTTATAGGTTTCTTCACCATAAAGGTTATTGATCGTGTAGCTTATCGTAAGCACATTGGGATTGTCCATTTTATACTTTAGTACAACATTTTTTTGTTTAATATAGCGTTTTCATGCTCTTCTACCTTTTCAATGTAAGTAGAGTCAGATTGTATTTCGTAGGATCCCCAAAGCGTTTTCACAAAGCCCAACGGTGTTAGCCTCACATTACTAAGATCGCCACCAGTACCTAATATCTTTAAAATTCCGGTGGGCCGGTTATTGATCTGCATTTCCCAGATGCCGGCAAGGGGCTTGTTGCCAGGTTTAGGATCCTCGGTAGAAAAGGCAGAAAATAATACAGTCGACAGCAACAAAGCGATAGCGGTAACAGTGTTGAGTGCGGTTTTTCTCATATCATTGAATTAATCAGGGTAATATACAAATATTCTATCGCTGTTACAATTTTGATACGATTTAACAACTGCCTATCAGCCTGCCGAAAATCAGTTTCGTTTTCGGTGAATATTTTATTGTAATTTAGGAATACTTTTGTACTAAATGATTTTGCTGATAAGACCCCAAGCCCCGCCCGCCATATGATCAATCGGTTTTAAAATAGTATGTAATCTTTAGTTATCAGGATTATTGGGCGATATAATTGCTGCCTTTAGCGAGAAATGAGGTTGTTACAGCTAGATTTTGAGATCTGTAAGATATTGGCTTATAATTTCGCACCTAATATTTTTTAAACCAAAAATTTTCAACAATTAAAAACACAATTATGTCAATCAACATCGTAGATCTTGTAAAGAACTATGTTTCTCCTGATCTGATCTCCAGAGCCAGCGCATTGCTCGGCGAAAGTGACAGCGGCATTTCAAAAGCGCTTTCAGGGTTGATACCTTCCATTTTAGGCGGTGTAGTGGCGAAAGGAACCCAGTCAGAAACGGACGCAGGGCAATTGCTGAATGCCGCTAAAGAAGCCAATGCATCAGGCCTGTTAGGCAACCTTAGCTCTTTTTCGGTAATGCTGATTTGCAGGCGCAGGGTACCGGTTGGTTTAATAGAATCTTCGGTGGACAGTCAATTGCTGTTATTGATGCGATATCCGGTTTTGCCGGAGTAAAATCATCCTCTTCCAATTCTTTGATCAGCATGGTTACACCGCTGATCATGGGTTTATTGGGAAAACAGGCAACAGAAAACAACCTGGATACCAGTGGCTTCTCCGGTTTTTTAAATACACAGAAATCGAATATTTTAAGTGCATTGCCGTCTGGGTTGGGCTCGCTGGCTTCTATGTTGGGACTTGGTTCTTTAGGAAGTACGGCACGCGAAACTGTTGACGATGTACAGGCGGCATCTACAGCTACGTATAATTATGCTGAGCAGCAAGCGGAAAAAAGCGGTGGTGGATTAAAATGGTTGCTCCCATTATTACTGTTGGCTGCATTGGCATTCCTGCTTTGGTGGCTAATGGGCAAAGGATGTAATAAGGGAACAGGTACTACGGGTGCTGATACCGTTGCAACGGCCCCGCTGGATACTGCTGCTGCATTGGTTCCTGCAACAACTACCAGCGGAACATTAGATACAGCAACCGGTAATTATATCTACAATGTAGGTAACAATACAGAAATCAAACTGGCAGATGGCACCATATTAACAGTAGGTGAAAACAGCACAGAAGCCAGGCTGTACCATATGTTGAGCGACGCGGCATTTGCTGTAGATACGGTAAATAAATCTGCCAACTGGGTAGTATTAGACCGCGTATATTTTGAAACCGGTAAATCGGTTTTAACTGCTGAGTCTGCGGCACAAATACTAAACATCGCCTCTATTCTTAAGAATTTCCCTAAGGCAGCTATTAAATTAGGCGGCTATACGGATAATACGGGTGATGCTGCAATTAATAAAAAAGTATCAGCAGAACGTGCCAAAATTGTTTCCCAGGAAATGGTGAAAGCAGGTGCTGAAGCGAAGCAAATAGTCGAAGCAGAAGGCTACGGTCCTGAATTCCCTGTTTGCGCGGCAAATGATACAGATGAGTGTAAAGCACAAAACAGGAGGGTAGACCTGAAAGTGGCTGTGAAATAAAAGGCTATACTACTAACCCATAAATGTAACCGCTTCTGCAAAGAGGCGGTTTTTTAATGTAGCCTATAAGTTACGGTTCAGATATTCGTATTTATCTTTGAAGTACAATGAGCAATCCAAATTTAAACAGGGAGAAACAGGGGCTGAATGCCACTGAACGTGAGTTTGAGAATACTATCCGGCCAGGGCAGATTAAAGAGTTTGCCGGGCAGCCACAGCTTATTGAAAACCTCACCATATTTATACGCGCAGCCAAGATCAGGGGAGAGGCGCTGGACCATGTATTATTTCATGGCCCTCCGGGTTTAGGTAAAACTACCTTGTCGCGTATTGTGGCTAATGAGCTGGGTGTAAATATCAAGGAAACCAGCGGACCGGTAATTGAGAAGCCGGGTGACCTTGCAGGTTTATTAACCTCGCTGGAACCGAATGATGTATTGTTTATTGATGAGATACACCGGCTTAGCACAGTAGTAGAAGAGTACCTGTACGCTGCAATGGAAGATTATCGCCTGGATATATTAATAGATAGTGGTCCGAACGCGCGTAGCATACAGCTTTCGCTTAACCCTTTTACGTTAATTGGTGCTACTACCCGTAGTGGTTTGTTAACCGCTCCGCTACTTTCCAGGTTTGCGATCAAATCGAGACTGGAATACTATTCTGCCGAAACATTGACTAAAATTGTGTTGCGCGCCGCCAAAATTTTAGGTACCGTTATATCCAACGATGCTGCCAAAGAAATAGCCAAACGCAGCCGGGCTACACCTCGTATTGCCAATGGCTTGCTGCGCCGGGTGCGCGATTTTGCACAGGTTTTGAACGATGGAGAAATAGATCTCGGCATTACCCAACATGCGTTAAAGGCGTTAAATGTAGATGAATATGGATTGGATGATATGGACAACCGTATCCTTCTGGCTATTATAGATAAGTTCAAAGGTGGACCGGTAGGTATTACTACTATCGCCACAGCAGTAGGCGAAGAGCCTGGTACATTGGAAGAAGTATATGAGCCATTCCTGATTCAGGAGGGCTTTATGCAACGTACACCCCGTGGCCGGGAGGTTACCCATAAAGCGTATGAGCATTTAGGAAAAAAGCCCAATAGAGGTGGTAGCAGTTTAGAGTTGAATTTTTAAAACCATGAAGGATTTAAGGATAGTTAAGTCTTAATGGTTTAAAGGAGCGCCGTTTAGATGGAAGATACTGCCATAAGTGGGCTATGAATGAGTTAAGGGTAGTCGAGCCTTAATGAACCTTCATCTCTTAATGGTTAGAAAGGACGCCGTTTGAATGGAAGAAGCTGTAATAAGTGAGCCATGAAGAAGTTAAGGACAGTTAAGCCTTAATGGGCCTTCATTTCTTCATGGTTTTAAAACAGATATTTAAATACTTTCGGTTTGCTAACTTTGATAATGTAACCTTGAAATATACACCCATGACTAAAAAACAAGTCACTCAACTATCTTATGAAATAGCCGGCTATGCGATAAAAGTTCATAAAGCCCTTGGGCCGGGTTTGCTGGAAAGCGTTTATGAAAGATGCTTAAAATATGAATTATTGCAAAATGGCTATGCCGTACAGCAGCAGATAGCAGTACCAGTGCTTTATGCTAATATACTTATGGACACAGAATTGCGCCTGGACCTGTTGGTGGATGATTGCATTGTTGTAGAACTAAAAGCAATAGAACATATTTTACCTGTACATGAGGCTCAGATCCTAACCTATATGAAGCTATTGCAGAAACCACAGGGACTTCTCATCAACTTTTTACAGACAACATTAGCCGCTCGTTGAAGCCATTTGTTAATGAGTTTTTGCCTACTTACCGGATTGAGCTAAGACCATAAAAAACACTCAACATTGGTGTACTAATATAGACCCCCAAAAAACGTCAGGCCACGGTTTAAACCGTGGCCTAATTGTTTAATTATATCTTTTGACTGACTTAAGGCTGCACTACCAACCTAAAACCATTGCCGTGAATATTCACGATCTCGATCTTGTCATCTTCTTTCAGGTATTTACGCAGCTTGGCGATATACACGTCCATACTACGACCATTAAAATAAGTATCGCTGCCCCATATTTTTTTCAAGGCCTGCTCACGCGGCAACAGGTCATTTAAATGCTCGGCCAGCATTTTCAACAACTCATTTTCTTTGGGAGAAAGCGTTTGTGTATTATCACCCTGGATCAGCTGACGCAGCTTTGGATTGAAATGATAGCTGGATAAATTATATTCTTTATTCTCGCTTTCCTTGTTCAATTCTTCATTGCGCTTTAAAATAGCTTTTATCTTCAGCAATAATACCTCGCTGTCAAAAGGCTTGGTGATATAATCATCAGCCCCCAGTTTATAACCCTGTATGATGTCTTCCTTCATGGTTTTCGCGCTCAGGAAGAACAGGGGCACATCTGCATCAATATCGCGTATTTCTTCAGCCAGTGTAAAGCCGTCCATATGCGGCATCATTACATCTAACAGGCAAAGATCAAATTTTTCTCTCTGGAATGCAGCCAAACCCAGCCTTCCGTCTCTTTCAAGTGTCACATCATAATCGTTCAGCTCTAAATAGTTCTTTAAGACGTTCCCAAGATTAGGATCATCTTCGCATAATAAAATATGTGGTTTATTTGCTTCCATTGTATTCGTTTTTAATATTTTCTAACACAAATAAAGTTAATGGTTTTAATACATAAATAATAAGTGCATGAATGTTTTGTTAAAGATGTAAAAATCATGCCATTAAAAATCTGGTATAATCATAGCGCGGAATATTTACTTTTGATAAACAAAACTATATTCAAATAAAAATCTATGTCCAATACATCCGGGTTTCTTGAAGCAGTAAATAATGGCTACTCCTTTAAGGGAGAAAAGTTTAAAATAGGTCGTGCCATGCTGGATGGCCAGGTGGTAGAAGGTGCAGATGTGTTCATTCCCTTTAAAACGCTCAACAGGCACGGTTTAATTGCGGGTGCTACGGGAACCGGTAAAACCAAAACCCTGCAGGTATTGGCCGAGGGATTAAGTGATGCGAGCATACCTGTAGTATTGATGGATATAAAAGGGGATTTGAGTGGTATTGGGGCCGCAGGTAGCACTAACGAAAAATCGAGAGCCGCTGCCAGCAGCTGGGCGTGGAGTTTAAGCCGGCAGCTTATCCAACCGAATTTCTCACGTTAAGCAACGAAAAAGGTACAAGGCTACGTGCTACAGTAAGTGAATTTGGTCCCATACTACTGTCCAAGATACTCGACCTTAACGATACGCAAAGTGGCCTGGTAGCCATGATCTTCAAATATTGCGATGATAACAAGCTGCCGCTTTTGGACCTGAAAGATTTTATTAAAGTACTGCAGTTTGTGAGTGATGAGGGAAAGGCTGAGCTGGAAAAAGATTATGGTAAGGTATCTACCACCTCAACCGGAACCATCTTAAGAAAAGTAATAGAGCTGCAACAGCAGGGCGCTGATCTTTTCTTTGGAGAAAGAAGCTTTGATGTGGAAGACCTGATGCGTGTGAGTAATGACGGGCGTGGTATGATCTCGATTGTGCGGGTAACCGATTTGCAGGATCGCCCTAAGCTGTTCTCTACGTTTATGCTGCAATTATTGGCCGAGTTATATGCATCCAGTCCCGAAGAAGGAGATATGGATCAGCCTAAGCTGGTGCTCTTTATTGACGAGGCCCATTTAATTTTCAATGAAGCCAGCGAAGCGCTCTTAAAGCAGATAGAAACCATTGTAAAGCTCATACGTTCCAAGGGTATCGGCATTTATTTCTGTACCCAAAACCCGATGGATGTACCGGCTTCGGTTTTGTCGCAGCTCGGTTTAAAAGTGCAACATGCATTACGCGCTTTTACGGCGGCAGACAGGAAGGTGATCAAGCAAACAGCAGAAAACTATCCCGAGAGCGAGTTCTACAAAACAGACGAATTGCTGACACAGGTGGGTATTGGTGAGGCTTTAATTACAATGCTCAACGAAAAAGGTATACCCACACCATTGGTGCATTGTATGTTGCGTGCGCCTCAAAGCCGTATGGATGTATTAACGGATACTGAATTAAATGCCATAGTTGACAGCTCTAAAATAGCCAGGCATTATAATGAGGTGATTGATTCGAATAGTGCTTACGAAATACTAACCCAAAAGCTCGAAGCTGCGGCCAATCAAAAAGAAGAGATAGCACAGCAGAAAGAAGAGGCCAAAGCGCAAAAACAGGAAAAGGGCTTTTTTGATAACCCTATTGTAAAAAGTGTGGCGCGTACTGCCGGTAATACTATTGTGCGCTCCCTGCTGGGCGCTATTGGCCTTAGCGGTGGAAGCAGAAAAAGAAAAAGCTGGTTTTAACCAGCTTTTTTATGCATTTAAAAATGTACGTCGATCAGGCTTTTTAAAGGAATTAAAGTTCCTGCCTTTAACGCAATGTAATTTTCTGTAAGCGACCAAACGGTAGTGTGAACAGTGCGCGGTCCGTCGCTGGTATTAAAAGTGATACTTGTTTTGCTTTTAAACTCGTTTCCGAGTCGTACCGCATATTCCAGCTTTTCTTTCCAAAACGCCGATCTGTCTTCCTCAGCCGGGATGATCGTGTAATTAGTGATCTCCTCTTTTTCAATCAAATGTTCTAACATAGCCTTTAGATTATTCTTTACTCAAATTTAATGATAAATGATTGACGCATAAAAAAGCGCAATGGTTTTTATCGATATGTTAAGGTATTAATTTTTAGCAATTTTTGAAAATAGTTTTTGACAATATTTTTTAAATCATTAATACATCAGGATACATGACGTCTTAATATTCTTAACTCCTTAATGTTTTTTCAAAGATGTCCATTTACCATAAACATTAGTATCTTGTAAGTACAAAATACTTGCATGCCTGCCTGGGGAATAACCATATTAATTATACTGGCTGTTTATACCGGCATCAGCATAGCTATTTATTACCTGCAGGAGTATTTTTTATTTAAGCCCGAAAAGTTACCCAAAAACTTCCAGTTCTTTTACGAGAATCAGCAGGTAGATGAGTACAACCTGGAAACCCACGATGGCGCTATAGTGAATGGCCTGCACTTTAAAGCCAGCCATCCGAAAGGTGTGGTACTTTATCTGAAGGGCAATTCCAAAAGTATTAAAGGCTGGGGCAAGTTTGCCGTTGATTTTACCCGGCATGGTTATGATGTGATCATGTTCGATTACAGGGGCTTTGGAAAAAGTACAGGTAGGCGTTCTCAAAAAGGCATTCAGCAGGATCTGCAAATGATCTATAATGAGCTTAAGGGAAAAGTAGAAGAGAAATATATCATCTTATATGGCAGATCCCTAGGTTCGGGTTTTGCCACCAAACTGGCTTCGGTAAATCATCCCCGTATGCTCATCCTGGAGTCGCCTTATTATAGCCTTAAACAAGTAGCCGCTCAATTTGTGCCTTTTATGCCGTTATCGTTAGCCATGCGTTTTCCTTTGCCTACTTATAAATGGATCAAATATGTAAAGTGTCCCATTTTTATCATACATGGCACTAATGATAAGCTTATCCCGCTGGCTTCATCGGTAAAGCTTTCGCGTATCAATCCGGACAGGACAAGGCTATATACCGTCATTGGCGGCGGACATAAGAATCTGAATAATTTCCCACCTTATCATAAAATGCTCGAAGAAATTATTCATTATAAAGAAACACCTGTTAACCTCGAAGGCAGTAGCTATAGAGAAGATCACAGACGATGAGGCATCGCATAAAAAAATATTGTATGGTTTGTCGGGCATCTATATTGTAGTTATGATGGGACTAGTTATGTTTCAGCAAAAGTTGATTTTCAGGCCAGAGAAGCTGGAAGCTTCTTATCAGTTCTCTTTTGACCGCGCTTTCAAAGAGCTGCATTTTCAAAGAGCCGATGGTGCGATGCTGAATGCGCTTTATTTTACAGTAGCCCAACCTAAAGGCGTTATCCTTTATTTTCATGGTAACAAGGGTAGTTTAAAGCGGTGGGGAACGATTGCTTCAGCATTCACACAATATAACTATAATGTGCTGGTGATGGATTACAGGAGCTATGGTAAAAGCACTGGAGAACTGTCTGAAGTAAACCTGCAAAACGATGCCCGCTTTTTTTACAAAGAGTTGCAAAAGCAGTTTCCCGAAGACCATATCATCGTATATGGGCGGTCTTTAGAACTCATTTTGCTACCCTGGTAGCAGCTGAAAATAAACCGCAACGGCTTATACTGGAATCTCCTTTTACTACTATGATGGATGTTGCACAAGCCCGGTTCCCCATTATACCTGTAAAGTATTTTCTAAGGTTTCAATTCAACAGTAGCCAAAGTATTGAAAAGCTTAATTGCCCTCTAACAGTGTTTCACGGCACGGCTGATAAAGTAGTGCCTTACGGTTTAGGACAGCAATTGTTTGAGCAGGCAGATTGTGCTGACAAGACATTTATTACCATTCCAGGTGGAGCGCATAACGATCTGGACGCATTTAAAGAATACCATTCGGAGATAGAGCGGGTATTGGGTGTGGAGTAAAACATAGCATTCAATAATGAAATAAAGAGATTGGCTAAATGCGCAGCACTCCGGGATTTTCCCTTCAAAATGGCCCTGTTGATCTTTTGTTAATTAGTGAAATTTAAACGATTACTTTAAAAGGCGGGAAATAATTTCGCGAAACATTCCCAGAATGAATGCTTATCGTTGTACAGCCTTGCTGCTTTTGATGTTGAGCTGGTTTGCCTGTAAGAAGAAAGATGTGCTTAAAGGAATAGATAAAGCATCTTTGTTTGCGCCGCCCACTGCCGCTGAGATCAATGCAGTGGAACAAACCTGGTCGCAACGAAACCTGGCGCCGCAGGATATCAGGATAGAAGAAACCCAAGCCGTCAATCCGAAATTATCAGCCTATATTATTTCGTTCAGGTTAGAGATATTAAAGAGTACGCGGCCGTGTTAGCGCCGGCAACTGATCAACGCGTGCCGCTGTTGTTTTATGCCGGTGGATTTGGCATTGATGAAGATCCCGTCAATTCGGTAAAAGTTAAGTTACCCGGGAAGACCTGCCGTTTATATATGTAATACCATCGATGAGAGGACAATATGTAAGCCTGGAGGTGGACGGTAAAATACTCAAGTCGGCTTTGTCCGGAGGATCGAGATTCGATGCTTTTGATGGTGCTACGGACGATGTGATCGCCTGCCTGAACGCAGTGGGTTACCTGTTTCAACAGGCGGATACCAGCCGGGCGATGATCAGGGGTGGCAGTCGCGGCGGTACTGTGGCATTATTAACCGGCATACGCGACCAGCGTTTTAAACGGGTAGCGCCTGTTGCTTTTAATTCGGATTTTATAGGCCTGACGGCCCAACTGTATAATGACCCTACTTATAAGGCACAATTCCTGGATGGTCTTATTAATGGCCATATCACCATCGCTGCAACAAGACAGCGCCTGATTGCCTCTTCTCCTTTTTATTTCTGTAAGCGGCTTACGAAGGCCCAGCTTCACGCTGCACAAAACGATCGTATTACACCGGCATCGCAGGCCGAATTGCCATTTAATGAAATGAAGAAGCAGGGCGTTGGCGACCGTGTGACATTGTTTATTTACCCCGGTCGCGATCATAATAATATAGCCACTGGTAATACCGAACTGGAAAGCCGGATCAATGCTTTTTTAGCGAGTTGTAGTTATTATGCTCTGACGTTGATCCCTGTATTAATTTTGGCCTGAAAATTTCTACCAGCTATTTAATGAAAGCAGTATTAATTGGCGCTACGGGCGCTACCGGTAAAGAACTATTGCAAGTATTATTGCGGGATGAAAGCATTACAGAAGTAATTGCGTTGGTAAGAAAACCGCTATCGCTGCATCATGCGAAGCTACAGGTGCAGGTAATCAACTTTGACAACCCCCGGCAATGGCAGGATCTGGTTAGAGGAGATATGGCATTTTCCTGCCTGGGCACTACTTTGAAGGCGGCGGGAAGTAAAGAGGCGCAATACAAAGTAGATTATGAATACCAGCTGGCTTTCGCGCGGGCTGCAAGTCTGAATGCTGTTCCTGCCTTTGTTTTAGTATCAGCGGGTATGGCGAATCCCAAATCATTGGTCTTTTATTCCCGCATGAAGGGTGAACTTGAGCAAGCCATTCTAGCTTTGAGCTTTGAAAGTTTAACACTGTTGAGGCCGGGCTTGTTATCGAGACCGGGTACCGACCGGGCCGGTGAAAAAATAAGCGAATCGGTATTGCACTTTTTTAATAAGCTAGGATTGCTTAAAAAACTGGAGCCCCTGCCGGTACATAAGCTGGCTATGTTGATGCTGCATTATGGCAGGCAAAAACATAGAGGCGTACAGGTTATAGAATCGAAGCAGATATTAAGCAAGGTGAAATTATTATCATGAGTTCAACATCACTAATAATGTTTAATAATTGTTGACAACTGCAGGTTATTCTACCTACAGACATTAGTAAATTAGCTCTGTTCTTTGAAGATCGACCCAGTATTTGAAGCGTAATTACGCTGGTTGGGTGCGCCCGCATGGGGCGGCGCGCCAAATTAGAATGATAGGGTTTGAAAAGGAGAGTTAGCTTATTGCAATGGGCGACTGGCCATATTGATCATGGGACAATATTGTCATCACCAAAATCAATCTCATGAAGCAATTAAAAACTAGGGCTTTATGTATGTGCTTAAAGTCTCTTCAAAGAAAGTTTGAAAAAGAGCTATCTCCATTAGAACATCTCCAACTGGAAAAGATTTCCAGAACATTGAAGAAGACTCGTCGGCTAAAAAAGAATAAAAGTCCGTGGCGTTTCATCAAGGTACAACAATGGTTTGCAACAACCTTGACAATTATCAAGAGAATGGTCTGAGCCCTATCAATTTTATGATCAGTACTAAAGCTGCATTATACAACACCCTAAAATTTACAGAAAAGCATATCTGGTACATTATAAAGAACATTGCAAAACACTACAAGGAAAAAGAAGTAGATAAAACCAAATATGGAAAGCCGCAATTAGATAAAAATGGCAGCATCAGGAAAAGAAATCTAAGAATACCAACCTACCCTCTTGATCGGATTCAGAAGACGATCCATGAATTTATTACGGCTCAATCAGCTTTCCCTGATTATATGTACGGATCGATAAGAGGCAGAAATCATATACAAAATGCATTTCGGCATTGCAATAATGTTTACTTTTTAAAAGTGGATCTCAAAAATTTCTTTCCCAATATCAGTCACAGACAGGTATATGGTTCGCTGGTGAAATTTGGATTACCGCACGATATAGCTAGGATTGTAACCCCATTAACTACTGTCGAGGGGAAGCTTCCTCAAGGCGCGCCCACATCCTGCATCATTGCAAACCTCGTACTGCAGAATGTCGCGCGCAGACTTCATGATTTTGCCCGAACAAACAATCTCACATTTACTTGCTACCTTGATGATTTGACCTTTTCCTCCAAAGAAGATTTCAGAGCCTTGAATGAGAAAATACTTAATATAATTAAAGAAGAAGGATTCTTTCCTTCACCTAAGAAAATTTCTTACCGCAAAATATCTTGTGAGATCACCGGAATTATTGTGAAAAACAATACACTCGATCTTATTCATGAAATGAAAAGAGAAGCACTTACGAATTTGCACATTTATCATTATTACATGTCGTTCTTAAAACAACGCGACAGTCTATTTAATCTTAGTTATCCCAATACCTTTTCAAATGCCTTCCTGGGTGCACCGCGTAACATCACTTCACCGCAATAAGTATATTGCAGCTTTTCCAATATCTTCAGCATTGCCGGGTTATCAAAATTGGTATCTACCTTAATGCTGGGGATATTTTGAGTGATAGCATATTGTTCTATCGCTTTAAATAAATGGGTAGCTATTCCTTTTCCTGCTACTTTATCCGATACGGCCACACGATGTACTACCAGGAAATCACCGTTGGTTAACCAGGCGCCGTCAATATTATCGTAAGCAGGTTCGTCATTTACTATTAGCGCGCAGAAGGCAATTATAGCACCCTCCTCCGTAAGCACAAAACCCCAGCCCTTTTCAATATCCTCCTGCGCCGTGTCTGGGTTCGGGTAACCATCCTGCCATTGCTTGCTACCATCCCGCCGGCGACGTTCAATGGCTTGTTGCAATATTTCCCAGATACTATCGGCGTCGGCTGCTGTAGCCATCCTGAAAATAAATGGTTCCGCCTGTTCTTTTTTAATCTCACCCATGACTGCAAATTAAGGTTATCAGCCCCACAACTCCTTTGTTTCTTTTAAAGATTGCAGGATCATTTTCTCCAACACTTCCAGGTTCAGATCATCCAGCTTCTTAAAATAAATACAAGCCACTGCTTTTTTATTTTGCCTAGCTGATCGACCAGTTTACTTTGAACCGGGCTATCGCAGCTTAAAATATATAAGGAGAACTGGGCCTTACGTGGTGAAAATCCTATACGGCACATATCCCCTTCATGACCGCTTGCATATTTATAATGGTATTTGCCAAAGCCAACAATGGATGGCCCCCACATGGTTGCCTTCTCGCCAGACAATCGTTCCATGATCTCTATTAGTTTAAAACTATCCTCCACCTTTTTTGGGTCGCTTTTTTCGATAAATGCGGCTACATCTTCTGCAGTAGCTTTTGTTTTATTATCGGCCATAATACATGATTTTTTGGATGGTTGTAATCGCTTATTGAAGGTACATAAAACGATCTGTTTATAAATAGTTGTATTTTGGTGTATGGCTAAACGCATCCCCTCCATTGACATCCTGAGAGGCCTGGTAATGGTAATTATGGTGCTCGATCATACCCGGGACCTGTTTCACGAAACGGCGCTTACCCAACAACCTACCGATCTGGCAACTACCACTATACCTCTATTTTTTACAAGGTGGGTCACCCACCTTTGTGCGCCCGTTTTTGTTTTCCTGTCAGGAACCTCTACATGGCTGTCCCTTCAAAATAAAAAAACAGTACCAAAGAGCACCGTCTATTTCTTTTAAGCAGGGGTATATGGCTCATTGTACTGGAATTAACACTGGTCAATTTTGGTATCTGGTTCGACATACACTTCAGCGTTATTCTCATACAGGTGATCTTTGCTATTGGATTTGGCTTTATTGTATTATCTCTTTTATTAAAGCTGCGCAGCACTACCCTATTAGCCACAGGCATTGTGGTGATGGTGTTTTCAGGCATATTGCCTTTATTAGCGTTATCCCAACAAAATGTAGTTGCCGCAATACTGAACGCTCTTTTTCAGCCTGCATTTGTACCGCTTAGCGACAAGCATAGCCTGATCTATGGTTATCCACCTTTACCGTGGCTGGCTATTATGCTGATAGGCTTTGGCTCGGCCAGGATATTTTTAAAAGAGGCCGTCTCTGTGCGACGAATTTGCGTCAGGACAGGGCTTATACTAATAGCAGCCTTTCTTTTTCTAAGAGCGATCAATATATATGGAGATGGTACACCCTGGTCCTATCAAAAGAGCAGCGCTTTTACCTTTATTTCGTTTCTTAACGTTAATAAGTACCCTCCTTCTCTTCAATATACATTATTATTCCTGGGCTTTATGTTTCTGCTGCTGGCTTTGTTTACCAATAGCCGGAATAGATTTTCAGGAATACTAGCTGTTTATGGTAAAGTGCCTTTATTTTTTTACCTGGTACACTGGTACCTGATACACGCTGCACTAATATTAGTAATACTGGCTAGTGGCTTTTCTGTCGGCGATTTAGCTTTTGGCTTCAACTTTGGGCGGCCTCAGGAATTCAAGGCTTTTTTCCTCCCTGTTGTTTATGGAGTATGGATATTGGCGATCCTTGTATTGTACCCCCTGTGTAAGTGGTATGGTGTTTACAAAGCGGCACACCGTAATAACAGATGGTTAAGCTATCTCTAAAACAAAAAAATAATCAATAATTCACGGGCTAAATCTTAATTTGGTATTCTAAAAAAATAGTAATGGGCTTATTCGACTTTATTAAGAACGAACTGATTGAAGTAATTGAATGGGTGGATACTTCAGACAATACCATCATCTGGAAATTCCAGGATAAAGGCAACAATATTAAGAGCGGTGCTAAATTAACCGTACGGGAAAGCCAGGTAGCCGTGCTGATGAACGAAGGAGAGTTTGGTGATGTGTATAATCCAGGCTTGCATACGCTAACTACCAGCAATATGCCAGTGATTACTACGCTTAAATCATGGAAATATGGATTTAACAGCCCTTTTAAGGTTGACATATATTTTATCAATACCCGCCAGTTTACTGACCTGAAATGGGGTACTTCAGGCCCTGTGCTAATGCGGGATCCGGAGTTCGGCCAGGTACGTATAAGGTCTTTCGGCAATTTTGCTATTAGTATTGTAGATGCTAAATTATTCATCACCGAATTTGCCGGTACCAATCCTTTTGTGCGGGTGGATGCCGTGGAAGAAACCTTACAGGGCATTGTATCCAGCAAATTTGCAGAAGCGTTGGCCCAGGCCAATGTTACAGCTTTAGATCTGGCGGCTAATTTTCATGCCATTGGCGAAAAAGTAAAACCGGCTTTTCAAAAAGAATTAGACAGCTACGGTATAGCACTTGAAAAATTCTTTATTGAAAATGTATCGCTGCCGGAAGAAGTAGAAAAGATGCTGGATAAAAAACGCAGCTGAATATATTGAAGGGTAACCTAAATGACTTTAACCAGATGCAGGGAGGTATTGCATTGGAGAAATTAGCGGATAATGACGCAGCAGGTAGTATGGGCGGACTGGGAGCCGGCGTACTCTTAAACAACCTGATGGGACAGGCTACTCAACCACAGCCTGCTCAACCAGCCAATGCAGCAGAAAGTAAGACTGCCATATTGGAAACCTTGAAGCAATTAGGTGAGTTAAAAGCGCAGGGCATTCTTACCGAAGAAGAATTTAATACTAAAAAAACAGAATTGCTGAGCAGGTTATAGTATGCAGGTTTTAAAAGAGCACCCTTGCCCTAATTGCAATTCGGAACTGAATTTTGATGCAGATAAAAATGCGTTAAAGTGCCTGCATTGTGGCGCACAGTTCCCTATTGAAAAAAGCAGCCAGGTTGTAGAAGAAAATAATATCCAGATATTTAAGGATGCTGCAGCTATCCCGCTGGAGCCGGTGACCACGGTTACCTATAAATGCAGTAAATGTGGCCAGGAAACACAGGCTGGGGCTGATATTGCTTTTTTTGAGTGCCGCAACTGCGGCAATAATGTTTTAAATCCTGAAGCTTATAAAACCCGCACCATCACACCTACGGGTATATTACCTTTCCAGCTATCCAGGCAGGAAGCATTAGATGTTTTTAAACAATGGATCGGCAAAGGTTTCTGGAACGACAGCAGTTTAAAAGAGCTATCGCTGACCGATAAGCTGGAAGGACATTATGTTCCGTTCTTTACCTTCGATTGCCATACCTATAATCAATGGGAGGGTTATGCGGGAACTTATTATTACGAAACGATCCGTACCCGGGATGAAAATGGTAAAGAAGTAACACAAAGCGTGCAGCGCACCCGCTGGTATTGGCGTGAGGGTTCTTTTGAACGCTTTTTTGATGATATACTGATTTGTGGAAATAAAAGAATTACCCAGGAGCAGATCAATAAGATCTATCCTTTCAACCTGCAACAGGTGGAGTTGTTTAATCCTGAATATTTACTGGGGTGGCACGCCCAGGCGTTTGACAAAGCGCTGCAGGACACATTTGACGCGGCCCGTAGCGAGATCAACGACCGTGTTCACAGAGAAGCTGCACAACACCTGGCGGATGATACTTATAAAGACCTTAGCGTGCAAACCCGCTACGCCAGCGAAACCTTTAAGCAGGTGATATTGCCGATTTGGCTTTGCCAGTATTTGTTTAAAGGAAAAAGCTATCATTTTATTATCAATGGGCAAACGGGTGCGATTAGTGGTAATAAACCTTTATCGACCTCCAAAATTGTGGTGGCCATCATTATTGCCATCATTATTATTGCGGTGTTGTATGGTATGAGCCAATAGAGTATCAGGCCAGGTCGCTTTCAGACAATTACAATGGCGTGATTTCGCACTTACTGGTATTAAAAATTGAATTTTAGTGTACATCTTTAGAAGTAATGTGCACTAACTTTTAAAAAGTGATCACGACATTCGGTCAATCAGCTTTAAAACAAAATCTGCCCGGCTAGCCACCGTATCTTTAGGCACATCGGTAACCTCGTACCCGTAACTGATATAAGTTTGTTTCATATCCTCATAAGTTCTTACTGCTTCCGCCCATTTTTGTTTACGCTCCTTATCTGTTTGGTAAATTTCTCTCCACGGAGGCAATATAAATACGGGAGATGAGTAGGGGCAAGCAGCTACCCGGTTATTGATCTCTTCTGAGACAGGCATGCTTTCCATTATCATATAGCAAACAGCATCTATCAATCCACGATCAAAGAACACTGCTTTTGCCTGCTGCTTTATTTTTTGAGCGGCCTTGTACGACTTCGTGCTGGCTTCCAGCATCAATTGCGCATAACGTTCTTTATTGCTCCAGGGTAACCCTTCGCCATTTGCAGCCACCTGTTCCTGTATAATGCGCCTGGCGTCTTCTGCAATAATGGTAAATCCTCTATTCCCAAGTTCTGTTAATAAAGTGGTTTTCCCAACGCCGGGCCCTCCGGTTATTACAAAGTAGTTATTCTTTTGCATTTAGCTGATCATTAAAATGTTCGATAATATACTGTCGTGCTTCTTCCTGTGTTAGTACTGCAAAATTGCGATAGCGGTGATGAACATCAATGATCTCTTCGAGCACCTCGGCTACCAATTGCTGGTTATCCCAGTTTTTAAGATGGTCTACTACGGTGGCTAAACAATCTTTTTATAAGCGATCTGGCCTATTACGTGAACCAGCGTATTTCTTACCCTGGCTGTAGCATCATATTGCAGCTCTTTCAATAAGGGTAAAATATCCTGCGGATGTTTTCTGCCTCTCAATTCAATACCATGACATATTTCACGCCTTATTTCTTTATCATCGTGATGCAGGTATTTTTTGTCCAGGCTAAAACAGACTCCGGATTTACCTCTCCCATCTTTTTGATCGATCCTATAACGGCATTTCTGGGTGAGTGATGCGCATCAAACAAACCTTTGTCGAAAAAGTGTTGTACACTATCGAAATCCTGCTTGCCTATTTCGCCGGCGGCATTGATCACCGTTTGCCTGATCTTGAAATCTTCTTTTTCTAATAAAGTGTTCAACGAATTAATAATAGAAGCCTGTAAATATGCCTGCTCAAAATAAATACGCCCTATGGCCAGGTACGCCGCTTTGCGTATATAGGTATCTTCGTCAGAAAAATAACCAATAATGCCTGCTACAAGCGATGAAGAAAGCGCGTTACTGAGATTCTTCTTTATAGTAGCTGATAAAGCAGCTCTTTCGTCTTTTGAAAGATCATAAAATGCCATGTACTTTTTATTAACCGGTATAGTTCTCAACCTTTGCTTATTAGTTTATCCTTTTTAAAAGATAAATGTAGTAATAAGAAAAATAGCTGTGGTCCCGGGCAAAAATATAAAAGAGCGAATGTTGCAATTAGTTTGATAGTTCCAGCGTCTTATCATTTACTCCGCAATTTTTTTAATAGAAGCAACAGGCATTTGTGCCGCCGGAAGTGTTAGTGAAAACACCGTTCCCTTATCTGCCTGGCTGGTAAAATTGAGTGTTCCTCCCATCTTTTCAGCAAACTCCTGGCAAAGCATTAAGCCCAATCCCGTTCCTTTTTCAGATTCTGTGCCTCTTCTTGAACCAGACTCCATTCTGAAAATACCAGGCTGTATTGTTTCGGGAATGCCTATACCATCGTCTTTCACCATTATGTTACAACGATCCCCTGCAATAGCCGCCGTTATCCAAATATTACCACCCTTGCGCGTAAATTTTATTGCATTCATTAACAGGTTACGAATAATCAATGCCAGCATCTGTGCGTCTGCTTTTACGCTGAGCTGCTGAGGCAGGTCTATACGAAAGGATATTTCTTTTTCAGGCTAATATTCCTGGTTAGCTCTACCACATTAGCCAAAGCATCTTTAACAAAAAGTATTTGAAGGTCTGCGCGAAGACGCTGTTCCTGGGTACGCGTCCAGGCCAATATATTGGAAAGCATAAATGAAGTGTTACGCGTCATCGTAAGCAATTGCGCCTTCATTTCTTTTCGCTCTTTTTCATCCAGATCGAAATCGATCAGGAGCTCAAGATAACCTTGTAAAGAAGCCAGGGGCTCTTTCAGGTCGTGACCTAAAATAGAGAGTAATTTGTTCTTGGTACTATTGGCCTCTTCCAATGCAATAGATTTTGCAATGAGCTCTTCCCGCTGCCGGTTGTAAGATTTTCTCACGAACATCGTAACAATAAATATGAATATTACAATCCCGAAATAAGAAGAAAAAATATCAATAAACCGGCTGGTGATATCACTATAGGTTAATTCAATAAAGCCTGGATTTTGATACTCTATGATCATGATCCCGAGAGCAGCAAAATATTAAGAGGCAACCATATATAGTATTGCTTCATGGGAGCTGTAGCCGCAGAAATGAAAAAAGCAACCAGGAATATAATATGGTTGGGACCATCAATACCCGAATTGTAATAATAGTTCACCACCAGTGCTATATTCAGGGCTATCTGAAAAAGTGTGGCGCTTACCTTTGAAAGGCCTTTAAAGCGGGATAAATAGTACAATATACTTACTAAAAAAGCTACTACAACCAAAATAAGGTAGAGCTCCATCGTAAGCATAAAGTAAGAAATAGGTGTATACAATAAGACGCAGATGATCAACGCAATGCAGGTTGCATTAAATACCCTTGCTTCTAAGGAAAACTGATCCTTATCTCCTATTAACCATTTCCAATAGCGATCCATATTGAGTCATTTATGAGGGCTGAAGCAGCGTCATTTGTTTAGCGGGTTTTTAATCCTAAACAGGACAATTTAAGCAGTAAAGATAGCGGTTTTGGCTTTTATTTGCTGCACAGCCTGTCAAATACAAAACAAAATTTCATACCTTTTAAAAAGCCTGTTGCAAACTTTTTCTGTAAAAAAATGACATTCTTAATCTACATTAAGTGCCGGAAAATCAAAGCGATTTAGCTTCGCGTTTCATATCAAAAATTAATTTATACATGAAGCGCTACTTATTTATTGCAGCAGCATTTTTAGGCCTCTCGGCTTTTACGTTTAATAATTTGTGGAAAAACGATCCGGCTCACTCCCAATTAGGATTTACCGTTACACACCTGGGTATCAATGATGTTTCCGGATTCTTTAAAGATTTTACCGTATCTGTGGAATCAGCCAAACCTGATTTAAGTGATGCAGTAGTTACCCTGTCTGCAAAAACAGCATCAGTAGACACAAGAATTGAAGCAAGAGACAATCACCTGAAAAGCGCTGATTTCTTTGATGCAGAAAAATTCCCTGAAATTTCTTTCAAAAGTACAGGTATTAAAAAAGCTGGAAAAGATGCTTACAAATTGACTGGAGATTTAACGCTTCATGGCGTTACCAAGTCAGTAGTAGTGGACCTTTTGTACAAGGGCAAAACACAGAACCCAATGAGCAAAAAAGAAACAACTGCCTTCCAGGTTACAGGTAGCATCAAACGTTCAGACTTTAAAGTAGGTGAGAAATTTCCCGACGGAATGGTGAGCGATGTAGTGCGTATTAAAGCTGACGGAGAGTTTGCTCAATAATATATTATAAACCCAACGAAACAAGGCAACCCTTCGGGTTGCTTTTTTATGCCCCAATACATAGTGAACGAACACCTGAATGTCATACTGACAAAATGAAATTTGAAAGCAACCAGGTTAATGTGTAGCTGCGCTAGACCAGATTGTGTTGAACTGCGAGTTTTATTAAGCCGGCAGTGTTGCTTACGTTGAATTTAGAAAGTAGGCTTTTTCTATGGGTATTAACGGTTGGTATGCTGATAAAAGTTTTTCTGCTATCGCCGAATTAGTAAGTCCATCGGCAATCAGTTGTAAAACCTCTCTTTCTCTTCTTGTTATTAAAGAGACCTTATCCGCAGACTCCCTCAACGAAACAGATGCTTCAATACTCAGGTAGGTTCTACCTGTTATTACAGTAGATATAGCGGTTAATAACTCCTGCTTTGTTGCATTTTTTAGCAAATACCCTGAAGCTCCGTTATCCATCATATTACGGATAACGGCCTGTTGATGAAACGTACTTAACCCAAGCACGAACACTGATGGGTATAGCTGCCTTACATCTTTACAAAGCTCGGTGCCATTTTTGTCAGGCAGGTTCACATCCATCAATATTACATCCGGCTGCTGCTGCTTTAAAAACTAAGGCAGGATGCGGCATTGGCAGCATGCCCCAGCCATACAATATTGCTTTCATTTTGTAATAAGGAACGTATGCCCTCTATTACCATATAATGGTCGTCAACTATAAATAAATTTACTGCCATCAGGTATTTATTTCAATCATTACAGATGTTCCCTTTCCCTGCGCAGATTGTATATCTAATTTTCCTTTCAGGAAATCTACGCGGCTTTGAATATTTTTCCATCCTATTCCTTTCGACACCTCCAACGAATTTACGTCAAAACCACGACCATTGTCCTCCACTGTTAGTGCCAGTAGTTTTTCCTGTTGATGTAAATGAAGCTGCACCAGCACTTCGCTGGCATTGCCATGCTTAATAGCATTGTTTACCAGCTCCTGTGCAACCCGGTAAACAGATACCGATGCTGTTTGACTGATAGCTGTTGCATTCATATCAATAGACTGGTAGTTTACTTTTGCTGCACCGCTGCCGGTTATCTCCGCGCAAAAATCCTTTAATGCGGTATCTAATCCATACTTCACCAGGGTTTCGGGCATCATATTGTGTGCCACTCTCCTCATTTCGGTGATAGAAGAATTGAGTAGATCAATACTTCGTTCAAATGCCTGTGCATTATCAGGCGTCATAATTAAATTTTCTTTCATACTGCTTAACGAGTGTTTGATGCCACTAAGCATACCGCCTAATCCGTCGTGCAGATCTTTGGCCAACCTGCTGCGTTCCTGCTCTTCTCCTTTTAGTACTGCTTCTGTGGCAGTGAGCAATTTTTCTGTTTCCAGCTCATCTATTTTTGCCTGCTGCAATTTTTTCCTATGCTTATAGTTTCTATATGTAAGTACTGAGATCATAAGCAAGCCTGCGGCACAAGCCAGCAAAAAATAATTCAATGCCGATTGTTGCTTAAGCTGGGCCTGGTGCAGTTTTATCTGGTTTTCTTTTTTCGTGGTTTGATATTTTGTTTCCAGCTCCTCCGTATAAAAATTTAACTCCTTAATGTTAGCGGCACGAATAATGGAATCATATTTAAAGGCATAATAGCTACCCTCCTTTATTTTCCCCTGCAAATAGAATAAGATAGCCCCCGTTTGGTATAGATTCTCTAATGCATCGGCATTGTTCATATACAGGGATATATTGATGCCACTATCCAATTGAATTTTTGCAGCATCGTACCTACGCTGGCTAATGAGGTTTAATGCAAAGGCATTACGTATCGAGCCGATGATCTGGCTATCGGGCAGCGATCTGTTATAGTATGTAAGTTCATCTGCATAGCTTGCTAAAGCCGCATTATTTCCCATCCTGAAATGGTCATAGCAAAGATTGATAAGCGCATAACCGGTATTGACCGCATCTTCCTGTTCCTTTGCAAATGCAAGCTGCTGCTCGCTTATTATTATAGCGCTGTCCAACCTGTTTAATTGGGAGTAACTGGCTGATAAATTATTTAAGCCCATGGCTATGGCAAAGTCATTTTTAAAAAGCTTACCAAATTCGTAAGCTTTTTTAGCATAAACAATTGCCTTGTCAAACTGTAGCAGGTTGTAATAAGTAACCGAAGCTGTAAGATTACGTACCGGGAAGCTTATGCTGTCTTTTGTTTTCTCAGAAATGTCCAGGCATTTTAGGATACAGTTGATAGCATACTTATGATTGCCAAAGCGATTATAAACGGCAGCAAGATTGTTATAACTTTTAGCCAGCAATTTTAAATCGTTTTGTTTTTCGGCTACATCCCTGCCGGCTTGTGCATAAGCTATTGCTTTTTTATAATCATTGTTGTAATAATAATATTCGGAGTAGCCCGCATTAATGTAAAAGTCAAACCAGTCTGTTCTCAATTTTTGCGAAAGCGCCTCGGCCTGGCTGAGGTAGTAGTAAAAACTATCATAGTTTTTATTAGCATATACGTTTTGCACTTTCAGCAGCAGCCTGATTTTCGCAGTATCTTCTTTGGCCGTATTCAACTGTAACAGCAGGCTATCTTTAGCGCCACCGGGCTGTGCCAAAAGCCAGCAATAGCCACACAACAAAACAACTGATAAGAATGTTTTTTAAGCATTTTACATCTTAATAATTCTATTACAAAATAAGTATTCAGGATGCTTGGGGTTTATCATCTTTTTTAATGATTTTTTGAAGAGAAATAAATCATTCTTTTTAAAGATGGATTTCGCCTTAGATCAAATCTACTTTTATCGCATTGAAATTTTGCATTATGAAACCAGTATTTTTCTAAGCGCTTAGCTGTTGCTTTGGTGGGATTTTAAATGCACAGTTAAAACCTATATCCTCCCTGTTATCAAGCAAATACAAGTGGTAAAAGCAGATACCATTAATGACAATATTCGTAAAGCTTCTTCAATTTTCGCAATCAACGGGTGCAACCCGTAGCGGTCTAGGCTTTGTGTCTGCCTCGAATTTCAGGTTTAATGCCGATGGTACTATCAGTTGTAACGGCACCATAATTTCAGAAGCCGGGGAGTTGAGTGGAACATATGCGGTAAATGGAAATAACGTTACCGTAACGATCAAAAAAGAAGCGAGCAAAATTCTGACTTGCAATCTGGTGTATGATACTGCCAACAAAAAATTGAAATGCTATTTACGGATTTCAAGTTGAGCAGGTTTGTCCAAGGGTATACAGCCTAGGGAGTGGTGGTTTTTGAGATAATCCTATACTGATTTTTGAAAATATAAAAGTGGAAAATAGCGAAGAAATCATCTTTTTTAACGATTGTATACCGCATTACAGCCATTTAGTTTTACTGCAACAAATACTTTAAATAATGAAAACAACAGTTTTTGCTTTTTGTACAGGCATTGTGTTGCTTGCCTGCTCTAAAGAAAATGAGCCTCCGCAAATTCCTGACATTGACTATAGCATATATAAGCCGAAGACGATTTATCACAGTCAAAGAACTTACTCAGGAGCATCTTCTTCTTTTTCGGCTGATACCAGCATCTATATATACAGCGGCACAAGTATTAATTACCTGCGTTACTACAACGGGTTAGTGTATGACTACAGGCTCACCCTTGAAAATGGGTTGTTTACACAGGTTTTGATAACCAACAACGCCATATCGCCGCAAAAATCTATTACCGCTTCAACACAGCGGGTCTCATTGACAGCAACTGGGTCACCAATAATTCCGGCATCCTTCAAACAAGCTCCTATCGTTATCATGCAGATGGTACAAAAGATATCGAAGTGTCTGATTACATCAACTATAAAAACATAAAAAAGTATAAATATCAAAATGGGGTAGCAGTATATGCTTCAATTGAACGCGTTTCCAATATTCCATCCATTGCCCCGGCAAAAGACTCGGTGATATATGAGTATACGGCATTACCACTTCGGGCTGATTTCTTTAATACAGGAATGCCTGTATCGCTTTTTGGCAAGCCGGATAAATACCTGCTAAAAAAGCCACTTATTATAACCAGCTTGATAAAAATGCCATACGTCAAACAATGGAGTATGTTTATCAAACCAATAATATCGGCCTTGTTTCCCAAAAAATAATGAACATTTACACACAGCCGGGCAATACGCTAATGCTTACAGATACTACCAATTACACCTATAATAAATAATCCTCTTAAACTCTAAAAAATGAAAAAGATTTTCATCACATGTGTATTGCTTTGTTCCCTGTTCCAGATAAAGGCACAGGAAATTTTTGGCAAAGCAAGTTTTACAGTACCAGCAGGTTGGCAAATGACGAAGACAACCAAGACTGTAACGTTGGAGAAGTCGTTGAAAAAGGGCATTGTATGCAGGATCATTATTTCGGCTGCCGAGAAAGGAGCTGTAACTACTGATGCGGAGTATCTGTCATACCGTGCACTGTATGGCGGCACGGGTATTACTTATCAAAATCAAAAAGGTGCAGTTACCAAATATGAAGCCAATGGATTGATTAGTTTTTTTCAAAAGGCACTACCGCGCAACAACTGGCTCCTGTACAAAGTTATTTTTACTCGCTGAGTAATGGTAAACAAACCCTGTATTACCAACTGTTGACTAATAACAATACTTGCATCAGTGAGTTTAACCAGTTTATGACAACGCTGACAATGGAATTAGAAGATACCTCCGGCCAGGCTGATTTAAGGGCGAGAACGAAAAAGCCAGCTCCCGGTGCACCAGCCGCGCCTGCACCGATGATGTAAATCATTTTCTGTACTAACTATAAATTTATTGCAATGAGCCCATTCAAAATACTATTGATTGTTCATGCCATTCTTTTAATGAGCATCACCGCTATACTCAAAAGCAAAACTTTGGTGTAGTTAACTTCACAGTTCCGAAAGGCTGGCAACAGCAGCAAAATGAAGCCGGCATACAGCTACTGGCTACTGATGAGAAAAAGGAGCTTATGCCATTGCTATTATAACCAAAGCAGCTTCAACCAATGCAGATGCCAATGGAAATTTCAATAGCGATTGGGATAAGTTAATCAAAGCTTCTGTACAGGTAAATGATGCGCCCGCTATGCAGGAGCCTGTAAAAGAAAATGGCTGGGATATTATTTCAGGTAAAGCTAATTATACTGATGGCGAACAAAAAGGAATGGTAACATTGCTTACAGCTACAGGTGGAGGACAAATGGTAAGCGTGGTTTTAATAGCTAATTCAGATACTTATCAAGGTGATTTGTTGTCACTGATTCAATCATTGGAAATAACCGCTGCCAGCAGCAAACACACTATTGCGATATCAAATGCCACAACAAGTGCTGGAAGTAACGGCTCTATCGTTGGCTTATGGACGGACTACTTTAATGAAACTTCTGGTTATGTAAATGGTGTGCCGCAATACTCGGCTGGGTATTTTCGCAAAGAATATGTGTTTTATGCAGATGGCCGTTACCTGTTCAGGCAAAAAAATTGGTCGGTGTACGCCAAAGACATTTTGTTTAATTACGAAACAGGGACTTATAAAGTGCAGGGCAAAAAGCTAACCATTACTCCAGCAACCGGAAAAGGCGGATGGTGGAGCAAAGCACCCGGAGGTAGTACAAGAGGCTGGGGTAGTAAAGTAAAAGCTTCAGATAGAAAGTTGCAAACAGTAACCTATGATGTAAATTGGGAAACCTATAACGGAGCGGATCATCCGTTTCTTGTATTGCACTCACCTAACCCCACAGAAAGAGAAGGCAATAATGAAAACTATCAGTCAAAATTCAGATCCAAGCCTTTAAACGAAACTATGATAGACAACCCGCCGGGAATAAATACAGGATTTTGACGCGTTATTTATTGCAACGGCTTTCCAGGCCAGTGCATTAAGGACTCAATAAAAGACAGCAACTTTCGGGTTGCTTTTTTTGTCCTGCTATTTCGACTTAACCTACATTATTGCCCGGGTGGGAAGAAGCCGGTAGATTCGCTGTATAAAAAAGGAGTAATGATGAAAACCTTAAAAGCTTACGTAGTAGCAGATAGTAAAACCAACCTGGATAGCTTTAAACAAGTAACCGGGAAGTTAGACGGGCTGGAAGTGCAATATGAAACAGATGTGGAGCAGGCGATCAATACATTCAGTCAGCAAAGCTTTGATCTGTTAATTATTGATAAAGGCTTGTCTCACGAAGATTATAACAAACTGCACAAAGTGGCAGATCTGTTACATCCCGATGCAGCCCTGGTAGCCTTTTTGATGACGGATGAAGAGTTCATTCATTACAAACTGGCTGGATTATTGGCCAAATGGGCTGATGCACATTCTGAAAGCAAAACCAATTTTATAGATAACCCTAAATTGTAAAGAGATATGAAACCTGAATTTGAAAATATACCCCTTGTGCAAAAAGAAGAAAAGTCACGTTTTGAAATAGTTGTCGATGATTTGTATGCTTTTGTTGAATACGAGGTAGATGAAGACGGACTTGTTGCATTGGTACATACGGAAGCTGATCCGGGTTTGGCCGGTAAGGTGCCGCTGCTGCAGTGGTTGAACAAACATTGTTGCAGTTAGAACAGGAGGGTAAGCAGATCTTACCTTATTGTCCTTATGTATTTGCTTATATCAAAAAGCATCCAGAGTGGAAGCGATTGGTACACCCCAGCTTCCCGGCTTATCATCAACTTTAATTGATTATTTTTAGAGCAGCTTAATCGTTGATATTATGTCAAATATTGGAATGATACATGAAGAGCAGGCGGCTAATATCGGGAACTTCCTGGTAGGCCGCCAGTTGCCGTTTCGGGAAAAAGATCAGTGGGGCCTTTTGTGTTTATCGATCACATGGGACCTGTTTATATGAAAGACTACCAGAATTTTGATGTGGCGGCACACCCTCATATTGGTCTTTCTACATTAACTTATCTTTTCGAGGGGTCCATTTTTCACCGGGATAGCATAGGTAGCGCTATTGAAATTAAACCCGGGGCCGTAAACTGGATGACTGCAGGTAAAGGTGTAGTGCATTCTGAAAGAACGCCCGAATATTTGCGTCATACCGGTAAAAGCCTGCACGGATTCCAGATTTGGGTAGGATTGCCTGCAGCGCTGGAAGATTGTGAGCCTTCTTTTCATCATACGGAGGCAACCGATATACCCGCGTGGCAGGATGGAGACATCGCTTATAAGCTAATTGCCGGTGAAGCCTTTGGCCGAAAGTCTCCCGTGCCTGTGCACAGCAAATTATTTTTCCTTGAAATTAAAAGTGCCACAACGCAAACCATTAGCATTGGCAAAGATCTTTTTGGAGAAGCGGCTATGTATGTGCTCGAAGGAACGGTAAACATTGAGGGTAATGACTATGGTACCAAACAGTTGCTGATCGCAAAAAATGCTACGCTTTGTGAGTTTACGCTACATGCCAATACCAGTGTATATATTTTCGGCGGAGAGCCTTTTGAGGAACCCCGTTTTATTTACTGGAATTTTGTAAGTACCAGCAGGGAAAAAATAGAAACCGCGAAACAAAACTGGCAGGAGCAAAACCTGGCCGCTTTTCCTAAAGTACCAGGTGATGACCAGGACTTTGTACCATTACCGAAACCTAAGATCGGGTAGAGGTAGAGATACAACTGCTACAGGTTAATATTATTTCAGCCACTGGTATAAAGAGAAGTCTATTATGCCATCCTGTGTAGCGCCTGTTACTTCTATTGCAATGCGATTGTTCCACTGTTTAATCAGGTGCATAAAGGAGGATAGATTAATATCATCTGAATGCCTCCTGGTCCTTACATCTCTTTCCTGCCAAACCAACTCTCCATTAATGAATATTTTTACATCGCCTGAAGCATATAGCTTTAAGCCCAGCCCTTCAGGGATTTTGCCAAAGTCAATGTCCTGGTATAAATAAACATTACTGCCTTTTTTTACTTCAACCGGCTGTTTGCTTTTTTCAAATTTAACGGGTCCGGTTAGCCAGTCTGCTGCCGGTTGCTGGTGCGATGAAAAAATGAATGGCCGGTCCGTTTCTGTTCGTTGGTTTACAAAAAGAATACGTCCATCTGCGTCATTATAAATCGGTTGGTGCAATTGTTTTAAAAGGGTTTCGGGAATTTTCACCACCTCCCGGTCGTACGTAATCAAGCCGTTTACCTCGCCCTCTACATCGGTTGTTTGTGTATAGATAGCTGCAGATAATCCCCGCTTCACCATCAGTGCCACGTTATGCATCAGCTCTGTATATTCTTTCACCAATGTATCAGTTTCGGTGTAGGTCTTGTATCCCCAGTTTCTTTTATTGGCGTCCCATATATGATCTTTTACCACCAGGCCCAATCCTCCAAACTCACCTAACACCATCGACCGCCAGGGGTTTTGATCCACCACGCCCATTGCCGGACCCGGATACTGGTGAACATCCAGTACGTCACCCACCCCGCGGTCTGCCCAGCCACTGGGTGCATCCACCAACCGGGTACGATCATATTGCTGCGTCCATGCTGCAATTCTTTTAGTATCATATTGTCCCCATCCTTCGTTAAAGGGAACCCACATAGCAATAGAAGGAAAAAAACGCAGGTGGTCAATAATGGCCTTCCATTCTTTTTCAAACTGAACCGCCGATTCCTGCGGGCGCACCCAATCTTGCGGGTTGTTGTGTTTTACAAATGAGGGGTGATCGGTTCCCATAAAGCCCGATGGCATATCCTGCCAAACCAGCATCCCGATAGAATCCGTCATGTAGTAGTAGCGGGAAGGTTCCACCTTGATATGCTTGCGAATGGTATTGAAACCCATTTCTTTCAGCTTAACAATGTCGTATATCATCGCAGTTTCTGAAGGTGGTGTCAGCAACCCGTCAGGCCACCAACCCTGGTCGAGCGTACCTAAATGGAAAAGCGGTTTATTATTCAGCGCCAGCCGCATGTATCCATTCTTATCTTTGATCATGTTGATCTTGCGCAGGGCAAAATAAGTATTAAACTGATCAACAATTTTTCCTCTCTTCTTAATGGTGATAGTGGTATAGTATAATTGTGGATTGGAGGGTGTCCATAGCTTTGGGTCGGGTATGGGAAGGATCAGGCTGTTTTGGAAGAACAACGTCGTGTCTTTTACAATAGTATTGCCATTTTTAATAGAGATGTTTAACTCGTGCGACCTGGTAAGGTTTTCTGCCTGGAAGGTAAAGTAAACCCTGTTGCGGTCTGCATCCGGCATGGGGTATACGTTAGCGATATGTTCTTTTGAAACGGCCTCCAGCCAAACGGTTTGCCAGATGCCGGAAACGGCTTTGTACCAAATACCTTTCGGGTCGAGGGACTGCTTGCCGCGGGCCTGCATTCCGCTATCGGTAGGGTCTCCAACGACCACTATAATTTCCTGCTCGCCTTTGCTGTTTAAGAAAGGAGTGATGTTTGCCTGGAATGGATCAGAACCTCCTTTGTGCGTGATCACCTGCTTCCCATTCACCCATACTTTGGTTTCCCAATCTACCGCTTCAAAGTGCAGGATAATGTTTTTATCGGCCCAATCAGCCGGGATTGTAAAACTGCGCTTATACCAAAGCTCCTGATCGGGTAATAAAGGCTTGCCTACACCAGATAAAGAAGATTCGATAGCGAAGGGCACTAGTATCTTACCATCATATTGACCGGGTTTTGCTGCTCCCTTTTTCTGAACGCTATAATTCCAGAGCCCATTGAGGTTTTGCCAGGTTGACCGTTGCATCTGTGGGCGGGGATGCTGTTGCCAAACATTATCCGCGGTTACTTCACGTCCCCATTTGGTGGAAAGAGATACCGGTGCTGGTTTATAATCCTGGGCATGTACGGCAAAAGCTATCAGAACGAGTATACTGGTTACAATTTTGTGCATTGGAATGGTTTTAACAGGGCTTGTTAGAATAATCGGTTGTTGTTAACTCAGATCACCAACGGGTTTAGAAGCCAACAAGTCCGGTACAAAAATACCGGCTATCATCCGAAATGCTAACAACTATTTGCTGCAAAATGCGGGCCTGTTTCTTTCGGTCAAAGAAGCAGGGGACGGGCAATAAAAGATGGGAAGGTGGTTATCTATGCGACTGCTAAAAGAAAGTCGATTCTGTAGAAACAGAACGACTTACGATTGAATTGTAACTAAAAAGCGTTTCGATGATGCAGGAATGATTTTAAACAGGCATCTACACAAATATTTCACAGTGTCTTCGGCAGCCGGGCCTGCAGAAACTTTGCCATCACATCAGCTGTAGTATCGATCCAGGGATGGAACAACCAGAAAGGATGCACCATTATATCAAACTTATACACCTCGGTATATTTATCCCATTCCTTCATCATGCCTATCAGTTCATCCTGCCCTGAATGGAAACGCGAGTAGCCACTGTTCAGAAAAAGCATAGGTACAACCGTTTCTTTGGTAGCCCAGAAAATAGGGAGGCTTCTTTCCAGGTATCGGGCTTTTGGCTATAGGACCCGCCCAGCCACTCGATATCCGGGGAATCTGGTTTTCTTACCAGGTTAAGTGAACTGGGTGCCAGGAAGTCAACAATCCCATCAATATCTACTATTGCATGTACTTTACTGCTTGCGGTAAAAACACCCTGTTTTCCTTCAAAATGAGCCAGCCCGTTGGTAAGCCCTGTAAGCGCAGCCAGGTGGCCACCTGCCGAAGAACCCGATATGGCGATTCGGTTGGTATCGATCTGGTACGTTGCGGCATTGGCTTTAACCCAGCGAATAGCTGCTTTGATATTATGTACTGCCGCAGGATATTTAGCCTCCATTGAAAGCTGGTACTCTACCGATACGGTTACAAATCCTTTTGAAGCCAATTGCTGAGCCAGCGGCACCTGCATGGAGCGGGTGCCCGAGCGCCAACCGCCGCCATGTATCATGATAACAGCCGGATGCAGCCCTTCGGTTTTTGGCTGAAATACATCAAGATGCAATGCTCTTTTCCCAAAAGGGGTATGCTCCAGTGTATTATAAACAAGATTGCGCGTGGCTTTTACATGGGCAGGCAGGCTGTCTTTCGCTGGCACTGCTATCGGGTAATCGCCAGAGATCTGGCTATACACGCGATTTACATTATAGCTGGAATCGACAGGTATTTTTCGCTGAGCTGTTAAGGCCAGTGACATTAAAAGTGCAGTTCCGGTAACAAAAAGTTTATACATTATCAATGTTTAAATTAGATAAATATTAAGGCGCCGCCTGGGTAGTAATACGTGCTACCAGCGGCAATTGTTGTTTCCTCATTTCGGCTAATACCAGCTCTGCCATACGGCGGGCGCCGTATTCATTAAAGTGCGTACCATCTTTTCTTCCGTTGGGATAGTGCGGATGTTGCATCGAATCGAGGTACATGAAAAGCATTTTGGAAGGCTCAGGGCCCAGTTGCTGTAATAGTTTCCGGCTACGCGCATCCAGGTCGATTACCGGCACATGATATTGCTTCCCCACTTCCCATACGGCTGCGGTATATTCGATATGCGTTTCGAGCGCAGTACCATCGTTACTGAAACGCATGCGGCTAACAGGCGTCACCAGTATGGGTGTTGCGTTATTGGCTCTTGTATCACCAATCATCAAAGCCAGGTTCTTTTTATAATCAGGAACGGGCGTATATCGATCTTTATACTGCGGTTCTTTGGCTTCATCATTATGGCCAAATTGTATAAAAACATAGTCGCCAGCCTTCATCTCTTTTTTATAGTCTCCCATCGGCCTTCGCTGATAAAAGTCCGGGTACTACGTCCACCTTTAGCATGATTTTTTACCACCACCGTATTATCAAAGAAGCTGGCGAAAGGCGTGCCCCAGCCTGTTACCGGTGACCGGTCCAAAGGTTGATCACAAACGGTGGAATCACCTGCCAGCCATACGGTTATTTTTTCTTCAGGTGTTACCAGAGCCATGGTACCAAAGAAAAGCAGCACCAATAAACAGATTCTTATAATTTTTTGTTTCATTTCCCAGTTTCTTTAAAACTAATAATAGATCCCGGTTGTATAATGGCCGGGATCTGATTATTTGACCTCTTGTAAACCCCACAAAAAATTTAATATCCCTGGTTTTGAGAAAGATTGGGATTGGCTACCAATTGAGCTGCGGGTATAGGGTAGATCTTCCTGAAAGATTCCGTCTGCCTGGTTTTAAAAGCCCAGGTACCGGTGAAGAAGCTTCCAAAGCGGATCATATCCGTTCTTCTGCATCCCTCCCAAAGAAATTCACGGGCACGTTCGTTCTCAATATCCCCTATGGTCAACGCATTCAAAGGTGTGGCATTGCTCCTGTTTCTTACCTGGTTTACCAATAAAAGGGCGTCAGAAGCTTTAGACGTTCTGAATAACGCTTCAGCCTTCATCAACAGGATATTGGAATAACGCTCCAGTACCAGGTCGTTATCGGCATTGAAACCAGAGAATGCTGCACCCACAGGTGTATATTTTAATACTTTGTAACCCTCATTATCCTGTGCAGCCACAATATCTTTTACAGGCACTAGTACCAGCTGTGTGCCATTGGTGTAAGTAAGCGGCTTACCATCCAGGTAAAACTGCGGACCATACTGGATCATCGATTTTCTGATGTCGCGATCTTCATACCGGTCTAATGCTGCTTGTGTAGTACTATAACCATTAGCCGGTGCAAAAGGCAGGTTGTATTTTTTCTGATCCAGTGCATTTTGCGTGTATAGTATAAATTGATTGTTACCGGCATTCTTGGTTGGGTCTTTGGTGAACGCAGCAATAATTTCTTTTGAAGCGGCCTGTTGTGTGGAAGTGAAATTGTCAATCACATTAGGCATTAAACTATAAGCTCCTGTATTGATCACCAGGTCGCACATGTCTATTACTTTCTGCCATTGAGCGGTACCGGTGTATACTTCCGCATTGAGGTACATATAAGCTAATGCAGTGTACACGGCTTCTTTTGTAAATCTTGGATAGTAAGCCGTACGATCCACATCTTTAACTGAAGGCATATCAGCTACAGCCGCCAGCATCTCGGTTTCAATGAACTTATATACGTCTGCACGTGAAGTACTGGGTGGAAGGTTCTTAGGATCGAGCTTAGCAATGGTTACCAGCGGCACATTACCCCAGTTGTCCATTGCAAAGAAATAGCCATAAGCCCTCAGTGCTCTTGTTTCGGCAATCAGGGTTTTGAGGTTATCCTTATTAGGCGAAGACTCCAGGCTTTCGAGTACGGCGTTAGCCGTACCAATCTCCTGGAAAATATTCACCCAGGCCCGGGCTACGGTATTGTTGTTAATATCCTGTACGTGGTTGGTCAGGTCAACATTGCTTTGGTCGTACCATCCGCCGCTAGCCCTTCCGGGTACAATAAATTCATCGGTGCTAAACTCCTTCATCCGCCAGGGGTCACCAATATCTACATTATAAGACAGCAACTGGTACACGCCTACAACGGAGGACAGGGCTTCTTCTTCATTCCTGTAATAAGTATCCGGTGAGAGACTTCCGAAAGTTTCTTCATCCAGTTTGGTGCATCCTGCACTTAACAAAAGGCAGGTTGCAGCAATCATCGGTAATTTCAAATATTTATACATAACAAACGATGTTAGAATTAGTAAGAATTAAAAAGTAAGATTTACACCAACACTCAGCGAACGTGCGCGCGGATAAGCCAGGTAGTCAATACCTAATGGGGCAGTGCCGGTACCTGATACTTCTGAGTTTACTTCCGGATCGACTCCTGAGTAGTTGGTAAACAACAGCAGGTTCTGACCGGTAAGGAATAGTCTTGCAGAAGAGATAAAGCTGTTCTTTACATTAACATTATAACCTAAAGAGAGATTATCCAGTCTTACAAAGCTTCCATCCTCAATCCACCTGGAGGAATACTGCTTTGGCGCATCGCGGTTCAAGCCGCTGGTAACTGCCGAAGCCAGTACGTTTTTACCCGGCAGGTTGCTGAGATAACTCATATTAGCTGCAGTAAGGTTGAATACATCATTGCCTACCGATCCGCGGAAGAGGAAGTTCAACGTCCATCTTTTATAATTGAACGTATTGGAAAAGCCAAAAATATACTTGGGCTGTGCTACACCAATAATGGTATCAGCACCATTGTAAGCGTAGGTTTCTTTTCCATCTGTAATGCCACTAAACTGAGGACCGTAAAAAGTGCCTAAAGGCTGACCCGGTATTACCAGCTGTGCGAATCTGCCCAGCGACACGGTTCCCTGCAAGGGCGCTATCTGGATATTCTTTCCGCTGAACTGATCATTAGATAAGCTCAACACTTTATTGCGGTTAAAGCTGATATTGAAATTAGACTCCCAGCCAAAATCGGTTTTATCTACGATAACACCGGTGATGCTTACTTCAAGCCCCCTGTTCTGTACACTACCTACATTCGCCAGCTGTGTACTGATAGCACTTGGGGTAGGTACCGGAATTCTTAACAGCAGATCCGTAGTTTTCTTGTCATAATAATCCAAGGATCCACGCAGCCTGCCACCGAACAACGCATAGTCCAAACCAATATCTAATTGTGCGGTCTGTTCCCATTTTAAAGAAGGATTGGCGTATTGTTGAGGCAATACGGTAGTGATCCTCTTGCCACCTACGATATAACCAGTAGTAGTAGCGCCAAGGGTGGTGATGGAATTCAGGTTCCCTATTTCCTGGTTACCTGTTAAACCATAGCTTACTCTCACTTTCAGATCGTTGATCTTGTCGACATTAAAGAATTTTTCTTTCGATATTCTCCAGGCTAATGAACCTGAGGGGAACACGCCCCATTTATTACCTGAGCCAAAACGGCTACTACCATCGCGCCTTACGGTTCCTGTAAAAAGAACCCTGTCTGCATAGCTATAATTGGCTCTTGCGTAAAATGATATTAACTTGTTACTGGCCTGGAAGGTAGACACACTGTTGATGGTGCTGGCAGCCTGCAGGCTATACCATTTAAACTCATCAGACAGGAAGCCGTTGGCGGCGGTACGATTGCCGTTGTTTAAAAAATACTGCCAGGAGTAACCTGCTATGGCGTCAAGCGTATGATCGCCAAAAGTGTTATTGTAGCGTAATACCGTTTCCAGTAATTTGCTATAGTCTTCCAGCTTCTGTACGCTGGCTAATCCTCCGAGACCCTGCCCTAGCAAATTCGCCTTTGCGATATAGGAATTACGGTTAATGTTCTGGTTGGTATAGCCAACGTTTACATTTAAGCTCAGTGGTTTTACAATTTTTAAAGTCGTAGAAAGATTTCCTATAAAACGGTTATTGGTGAGCTCATCCAATACCTGGTCGGAGAAAGACACGGGATTAACACGGTACGGCGGTACGTTATAGTAATTACCGGCTTCGTCTCTTATGGGGTAGGTTGGATTAAACACCATCGCTTCATAGTTCATGCTGCTGGCAAACTCGCTACCTACTGTATTAGAAACAGGTGATTGCCTGGAGAAGGTTTGACCATAGTTTACCCTCAGGTCAAAAGTCAGGCGGTCTTTTATAGCAGCGTGATTCACGTTGATACGTGCATTGGTACGGGTAAGATCCGACCCGATCATGATGCTTTGCTGGTTGCCGTATCCTAATGAAGCGCGGTAAGTGGTTTTGCCGGTCCCTCCCGATAGCGAAAGGTTATAATCCTGCAGGTGAGCCGTTCTGAATATTTCCTTCTGCCAGTCGGTATTGGCGCCCTTGTCATCAATAGTGAGACCCAGGTCTGCAATGGTTTTCCGGTACTCATCTGCTGATAAAACATCCAGTGTTTTAGCTACTTTGGAGGCACCGAAGGATGCATTTAAAGCAACCATAGGAGCGCCACCGGTACCCTTTTTGGTAGTCACTACAATTACACCGTTTGCACCACGCGAACCATAGATGGCAGTAGCCGATGCATCTTTCAAAACCGTTATAGATTCGATATCATCCGGGTTCAATGTCATCAGCGGGTTGGTAGGCTCCATATCAAAAACATTCTGCTGACCATTGCTGTTGATATTAGCCTGGCTAACACCTGCGTTGGTTGAAATAGGCACCCCATCAATCACATAAAGCGGATCGTTAGATTGTGTTAATGAAGTACCGCCGCGAATACGGATGGTATTGCTACCGCCGGGCTTACCGCTATTCTGAGAGATATTAACTCCCGTTAGCTTACCTTGTATAGATTGCTGCGGGCTTAATACCATACCCTGGTTAAAGTCTTTCGAGGTGATGGCCGACACCGCACCCGTAAGGTCTTTTTGCCTTTGGGTACCGTAACCAATCACTACTACCTGGTCCATAGCAGTAGACTGGGATTTTAGCTTTACCAGTAATGAAATATCAGCACCGTTGCTGATCTTGTAACCCGAAAGGGTTTGTGTTTCGTAACCAACGGAAGAGATGGTAAATTCATAATCATTTCCATCCGCCAGTCCCCTGAACCTGAACAAGCCGGTAGAATCTGTTTCCGTACCGCCGGTAAAGCCTGTTTTATTGTCTTTCACGGAAACAGTAGCATGACTGACCGGGTTCCCCGCTTCGTCTCTTACATAACCCTTCACACTGTTGGATGGCGTTTGGGCCTGCGCCACCATCTGCCCTAAAAGGGCCATTGCCAGCATGCATAGCAGCACACTGTGTTTTCCTCTTAAACAAGTGATCATACTTAATTAAATGGTTTAAATTTCAAACAATCATTACAGGCATTCTGAACCGGGTAGAAGTGCGCCCGATGCAATCGTTACAATGCCCTTCTTATACATATACGTTCAGGATTGAAAACACCCTACCCTCTTTTTTCTTTTTTTAATATTTTTTGTAAGGATTTAATGGCGGTGGCTGAACAATAGGGCGGGGCTATTAATTACCGGGCTTTTTCATCAGGAAGCCATTGGGTTCCTTTACTACCTGGAGGTTGTTCAGTCGCCCTATTAGTTGAAGAATGGTTTCAAGCGTATCCGTTTTATCAATCCGGCCAATGAAAGACAGACCACTCAGGTCTTCAGCCGAATAGGATATTTTCTGGTTGTATAAAAGCGACAGCTGATCGAGCACACCCGTTAAGGGCTGATTATTGAACATGTACCAGTTATTGTCTGCCATTGTATTATCTGGTAAGGATGTGTTGCCTCCCTTTTCAGAATCATTAGATGAGGGCTGAGTTGATTTGGCCGATATAAAACGAACCTGGCCGTTTTGTTTATCATAGGTCAAAACATCGCCTGGTGATAAGTAAAACGGGGCTCTTACTGCCGGGCGCGATGAATCGGCATTGCCAACCGCTACTACACCTTTAAATAATGACACTTTGATCTGCCGGTCTTTTTCAAAGCTTTTCACCGAAAACACGGTTCCCAAAACAGTAGTGCTTAATGGATAAGATGCTACCACAAAAGGCATGCGTGCATTTTTAACTACTTCAAAGTAGGCTTCTCCTTTTAATTCGATGCTGCGTTTGCCATCCTGGAAAGGCTCTTTATAACTAATGCTGCTATGGGGTGATAATGCCACCTGCGAACTGTCAGGAAGCATGATATTCATCAGCGCCTCTGTATTATTCGCCACTAACCGTACCCGGAAAGCAGGATCGCCCTTTTCGGGGAGGTTTTGCTTCACCAGGTACTGCCATCCGAAAAAGCAACCGCAATAACTGCTGCGGCGGCCGCCAGGTAATAAATAACCGGTCTTTTCTTTTCGACAGTGGCACCAACTGTTCTGCTTTTAATATTATGGAGGAGCTTACCTGCAGACTGGCTATCGAGCTCATTGCTGAATTCGTAGCCAACCCATTCTTCCTCAGGCATATACTGTGCCAATTCATTGGGGTGCTGCTCGAAATACCGAACCACTGCATCTGCCTCAGAAGGAGTACACTGATACCTGAAAAACCTTTCTATCTGCTCTTTGGTAACCATTTTTCTTACAATGTGCACCGTTCAGTCTGGCGCCTTAATAATACATACGTTTGTAACCGGCCGTTCCCTTACTCCGGTCATATATTTTTTATAAAGTTTCTCAAAATCCATCCAATCATCACCAGCCCGTGTAAAAGCGGCCTCAATTGCTGAAGCGCTTTTGAAATATGTTTTTCTACCGTTTTTACCGAAATAGATAAATGCTCCGCAATATCTTTATAGCTCATTCCCTCCAGGCGGCTGAGCTCAAAAACCTTCCGTCTCATTTCTGGCAGCTCTGTTAAAGCTTTTGCCAGTTTGCGGTTGGTTTCGTTATAATCTATTTCGTTATCCAGCTGATCTGCCTCCTCGCCTGATTTATTTTTTAATTGTGTAAGGGCAAAGCTCAGGTGATTTTGCTTTCTGATATAGTCGATCATGGTCGTTCTTGCAATTCTGAATACCTGTAGCGAAAGCGAAATTTCAGGATTCAATCGTTGACGGTTTTCCCAAAGCTTCACAAATGTGGTTTGCGTTACTTCTTCTGCCAGCCATTCTGATCTTGTTTTACCTAACACAAAATGATATAACTTCAGGTAGTACTCTTCATACACCTGTTCAAAAACAAAGGAGTTGCCCGCCTGTATATCAGCTATCGTGCTCAAAAAGAACCTGTGTCTGTTTTTAAGTTTATATTCAATCTATAGGGATCATACACTATGGTACACTTCCATTCAACAACCCTGTAATGGCAGCAGTTAAAGAGCCTGGCAAAGTATCAAAAGAGATTTTCCTTTGGCAATGTAAGAAAAAAGGTTTTCAAAAATGTTTTTGGCCAAACCATTTTCTGGCAGATGGCCTTAACGCCCTGGTATTAGGAGCGTCTCACTATATAAAGACCTAATTGTATGTATTTTTGCAGATCAATTATTGACAAGCAGATTTAGCGGTAGATTATATGACAGGCAGCGACAAAGAACAGAAAATAGCTGAAAAGAGCGGACGCAATTTTATAAGTAAACATGGATTTACCCTCCTGATGGGTCTTATCATCATTACGCTGTTCGTAAGTCCCGAAGCCAAGTCCTGGGTAATACAGCAACTGATGCGTACCGGATTGTACAATGTAAAGATTGAAAAGAAAGCTGCTGCTATACCTCAGTTAGAATCAGGTTTCGATTTTGAAGACGAGAAAGGGGGTGTTCAAAATACGGCATCATTGAGAGGAAAAGTGGTTTTTATCAATTTCTGGGCTTCCTGGTGCCCTCCCTGTCGCGCAGAATTCCCTTCCATTGAAACACTGTATGCAAGGTTTAAAAACAACCCTGAGATATTCTTTCTAATGATTAATGAAGATGACGATTGGGCAGCAGGCAAAGGATTCCTGGCAAAGAAAAATTATATTACCCCGATGTTCAAAACAAAATCTACGGTGCCTGCTGCCATTTACAACGGCACCCTGCCTACTACTTTGGTTTTAGACAAGACCGGAAAAGTTGTATTCCGTCATGAGGGCTTTGCCAACTATGCATCAGAGGATTTCATTAACCAGGTCAATACATTTATAAAGGAATAGCCAAACGGTAAGAAAACCGGCGTTGCGCACATAAGCCAGGCTTATGGCTTTACGATGGCCCAGCCTTCATATTGACGTAAAATAATTTCTCCATTGGCGCTGGGCACATAGTGCACAAAAGGATATAGTTTTTCGCTCGATATACCACGCCCTGTTAACGTATTCATACATTGTACAAACACCACTCCCTGCGCTATCAAAGGCTTTAGCAGTTCCTCGTAATTATTAGCCTTTAGCAGCATTTCTATGCCATCGCCAAAAACCACCAGTTCAATAAACAACTTGCCTTCTAATCGGGGATCTTTCAATACATTGGCGATATTGCCAATGACCCTTTTATTTTAGGCCCCGACTCATTAATAACATATAATGCATAGTACTGTTGCAGGGGGCTGTAGCAGGACTAAAATGGTTACTGCTGTTTTCATCTAAATAATTCATCGCTATTTTTCTCCTGTTGATTTTAAACGAAGTGTCATATCATGCCATTTTTCCCCACCGTGTGTTGACTGGGATATGCCAAGGTCTTCAAAGCCAAACTTGGTATAGTAACCCACCAGGTGCTCTTTACAGGTAAGGGTAATACCGGTTCTGTTTTGGCTGGTAGCCTGCTTAATAAGATGTTGCATTAGTTTCCCTGCATAGCCGCTTTTTCTAAATTCCGGGGATACGGCCAGTCCAAAAACAGATTGCCAGGCTCCATTTTCGTCATGCAGCTCAGCATGTTCAAACATAGCATCATGAATAGTTGAATGATCGGTGACCATGCCGTTGATATATCCTGCCAATCGGCCTTCTACCTCCAATAGCCAGAAATACTGGGGGAAAATGGTAAGCCTTTGGGTGAAAGATTGCTGTGAGGCCGCCTCATTGGGCGGAAAGCATATATGTTCAATCGCACTTATAGCCTGCAGATCTTCGATCGTTGCGTTTCTAAAATTCATATACAGAAATATAATACAAAGGTACAAAAGGCGGAACCGCTAATCATTAGACATGTAGGGCGAATATATATCAATAACTTTTGAGCAAGCGCCGGTTAGCAGGCAACTGTAAACTCTCCCTTAGCTCTTCCAGCTTTAGAAGATGGATTATTCGTTCTTTTCTTATGTATAAGATATATGTTTAGCTATTTACTCGTACAGCCCGTTTACATACCGCCAGCTGTTTCCTAAACTGTCAACCACTTTTATGGTAGGTCTTATAGCATTAGGACCTGTGTAGGTAATCGTTTTCGTAGTGCCCAGGGGAACATGTGTGAAAGCTCCATTATTGATCAATTCATACCATTGATATTGCACCGCTGAGGCGTTTTCAGGCTTAAGGCCATTGTACACATAGTTAGCAGTGTATTGATTGCCGCTTTTGGATTTGGTCACATTGGAAGCATAAGGCTGATTAGCTAAAGGCCCTTCATTGGCATTAAAATAAGTGTTGAGTTGCTTTAAATAATCTGCCCGGTCTGAAATGGTCCCGGATTTATAAAATTTGGCAATCAAATCATGATCGCTTGCGTTGGTATGAACGCTGATACTCCTGTTTTTGCTCCTGTACATTCCCGAGGAAGTCGTTACTGTTCCCAGGCTTATGCCATTCAGCCATACATCAGCGGCATCGGCGCTACCGCTTTTATAAAATCTAACATGGAGGATAGCTACTTTAAAATTAATATCGGGCAGTGTTCCCGGTAAAAAAACAGCAGGACTCATTACCCGAAGCGCGCCGCCACCAAATCCAATGTAGTAATCAGCAGTTGTTGAAATAGCCTCCCAATCAGTTCCGGGCATTTTTCTAAAAACCATCGTTACTTCTTCCGGAAGGTTGTAGAGGCCAGTTGTTGAAACGGATGAATTGTAAGCCACTTCACTTGAAAGATACACTGCATCCGATTGATTGGTTACAGCAATACTTCCATTTAAATATTTGGGTATTCCAAGAGTAGGAGCACTGGCTCCGTTATATTTAATACTTACATTGCCTTTGCTATCCGGGATGGTTATTACAGCATCCCCATTCTTGCATTTCTGGCCGCCTGCATTCAAGGCGTTGGCGGCATAATAGGCATTATCGATATAGCTTTCGAATGTAAAAATCTGCGACAGAGGATTGCCCGCATCGTTGACCACCACGGTATTGATCGATTGAAGATATTTTAGTTTGGTGCCACCTTCTAAAGAACTGAACCTTGGATATAACTTTGCAGACGTATCGCTCATTCTACCCATATCGTAAAGCACCGTTCTTACTCCATCCGTATATTTTGTATATAAAATGCTATTACCGGTGGTTCGTTCAAATGCCAATAGCGATGTTCCCAGCGGCCCATGGTAGGTATAATTACCTCCACCGGTGTTAACAAAAATATTACCGCCTTCAACTCCCATTTCGTAGAGCTGAGATAGGGCATTGTTGTTGGTGGCAGCCAGAGATGCCGTAGGGCGTTTACTGCCGCCCTCCAGTGTAAATGCAATAACAGAGGCTATGCCTGGAGGCATTAACAGGTTGGGGGAGTAGGCCGAAGTGGCGTTAAAAATTCTACCCGTAAAATCAAATGTGTTATTGGTAGCAACAAAAGGTAAGGTCCCTTCACCTTGTGGTAACGTATCCCTGTAGGCCGCGTTGGGTAAAAGTGTGATTTTTTCCGGCTCTGGTTTAACAACTGAAGGATTGGTTTCACTAGAACTGTCTTTTTCGGATTGGTATCTTTTCCACATCCATACAGCATCAACACCGCGATGAGCAGTATCTGTAAATAAAGAGCAATTTTCGCGGTTCTTCTCATAATACAGTCTTTCAGCTGATTGATACCTTCGCAAAATTATATGAATATTACGGCGTGAACAAAAATACCCCAATACCTGTATGGGTAGCGGGCACGGCTTTTAACCCGTATAAATCTTTTTAAAGTAGCAGTCAGCAACAGTCCGCCATTTTTAGTATATTCAATTGGTAAATCACCTCTAACCAATCAATTACCGTTATGCTCAACACGCTATGGGGGATGATATTTTATGTGTTACTGCTGTTTACGTCTTTGATACTTGGCATTCGTTATGGGGCTGTATATAAAAAGAAACGCAGCTGGGAAAGTTCAGGCATCGAAAATGCCATTATTGGCATTTTTGGTCTTATCATTTCCTTTACATTTTTACAGGCCGGCAATGCGCATCGGGAACGCTCGGCCAACCTGCACAGGGAAGTAAATAATATTGACATGTTGTATCGCTATAGTCGCGAGCTACCCGATTCCATGCATCGGTATACCCAAAATATGCTGACCGGTTTTTACAAAACCAACTGATTTATGAGAAAACGGGCGATGTGACCACTTTTGCCACGGCCCAAAAAATGAGCGATGCCTACTGGAAAAACCTGAGAAGCTTTAAAAAACAGGCAACTCCGCAGCAAGCTGAGGTGGTGGATAAGATCTCCGGGTATTTCGAACAGATTATGGCGGCGGCTACGCTGTATGCCTATGCCAATTATGAGCGGACACCAGTGTTTATTATGCTTTTACTAATTACCGTATCCCTGCTTATAGGCTTCCTGGTGGGTTTTATGAATGGTATTAAAAGCCGTGTTCATTTCCTGGTGCCGGTTATTTACTTTGTAACCATTTCGTTCACCATGCTGGTCATAAGCGATCTTAATAATCCACGCCTCGGCCTCATCAGGCCAGGTTATCATCATATACAGGCGGCGTATGATTTTATTAAAGAGCAGTAGGCAGCTTAAAGGCCAATTTCTGATAGAGGTTAAAGCTGCCCATGTTTACAGGTTATTTTATGCCACTGATACACGTATGATCTGGACGCCCACCCGTGCTCGCCGGGACGGGAGCAGGCACCGATAATGCTAAAACGGATGTCAGCCACTTACTACCGTCTCCAAAGGAGTCCTTCGGACATTCCGAGACCTGCGAAGCTGGCGAGGAATCTCTTTCTACGTTGTTTTATGCCGCAATTACACTAATGGATGACGTAGCTGTCAGCCCGGATGAGCAGTCGGAAGGGGATAGTTATGAATGAAAGAAAGGTGCGGGCTACGGGAATACACATTATAAACCTTTATAACGGATATTTGTATCGCATACTTTTGAGCATCCATAATTAAATAATACTTCGATGCAAAAGACCATTTTGTTTCTATTAGTTTCCGGAATTTTAGCTGGTTGCGCCGCAAAATTTACAGCGGACCATCAGGCCTTATTGCAAAAGCAATTGAAAGACATGGTAGATGTTGACCAGATTGCTGCAAATATTCCGCAAGGGAAATACAAAGAACTTCCCAGGGAAGAATGGGAAAAATTTAAAGACAGTGTTTTTACCAGCAACAAAGTGCAGGTGGAGATTATATTTGATCAATATGGGTTTCCTGGTTTTGATAAAGTAGGAAAAGAAGGCTCGCAGCATTTCTGGCTACTGGTTCAGCATTGTGATAAATACCCTGAATTTCAAAAAAGGTATTGAAGTCGATGAACAAGCAAGTAAAAAGCACAATGCCAATCCCAATAACTACGCTTACCTGTACGACCGTGTAAAAGTAAATGCAGGAGAAAAGCAATTATTTGGAACACAAGTAACTTATGAAGTGGAAACCACGGGCAGAGCCATCCCTAAAATCGGACTCGCAGACTCCGCTAATATTGACAAGTTAAGGAAAGCGTATAATCTCGATTCTTTGAAAAACTACTTAAATATGATGACCATGATGCACTATGAAATGAATAAAGAAAACTATCAGAAAAAAGGAATAAAATCCGCGCAACTATCTAAATAAAAGCATCTTTCAGTTTATTAACATAATTAGTGTTTCAACGATCGGTCGATTGACTTCAGGTGAGGCGCTTGCTGGTGATAAACATCAGCAAGGGCGGAAAAGAGCCAGATCTGTGAAACTAAGATTTTGACATTTATCAAAAAAGCCGGCCTTGCAGTTTTGTTTCTTTGTGTCAGATTAAAAGGACTGAATTGTTAATAATATAACTGATGAATAAACTGCCTATCATCTTGATTTATTCGAGGCTTATAATGGGGTTGACAATAGTTTTTCTGAGCATCGTCGAAATCAGGTATTTCCCGGTGATTGCGATTTCGCTGCTGACAATTGGATTGTTGAGCGACATTTTTGATGGCATTATTGCACGCCAACTGAATGTTTCTACTGAGAAACTAAGACGGTTAGACTCAACAGTTGACCAGGTATTTTTTGTGTCGGTTACAATTGCCGCATATATCAGATGCGCCGGTTTTTTTAACGCGCAAGCTTTAAAGCTTACCTTGCTCATCGGGCTGGAGCTATTGGCATATCTTATAAGTTTCATTAAGTTTAAAAAAGAAATTGCAACGCATTCGATCGGGGCTAAAATGTGGACCCTGGTTCTTTTCGCAACATTAATAGAGATTATTATGGAGTGTCATTCTACCGTCTTGTTTAATATGTGCTTTTGGCTTGGCCTGGTAACAAGGCTGGAAATAATAGCCATTATTTTTACATTGAAACGATGGGCTAACGATGTTCCTACCTTGTATCATGCCCTGCAAATAAGGCAGGGTAAGGTAATAAGGAGACATAAAATGTTTAACGGCTGAGGATACGATGATCGGAGAGAACGGCACCCTACTGAACGAAACCTGGCCATGTACTGGCAACTTTATACTGCTTTAGCGAGAAAGTTCGCTAACACAAATGGCTGAAAAAGCTGATTTAAATACCGAAGGGGTTCCCTGCAATTAATAGTAAGATTACTTGCAATAAATACAAACCATACGAGCAAGACTTAAGTATTTAAAGACGTGTGTATCCCATTGATGCCAGATATCCGTTTTGTATTTTGGAGTTTCCTGCAAAACGATCTCTCGGTATGGTCAGAGTTTTTTAAGAAATATATAGACAGACTTGTCTGTTTATATTTATTTTCTTCATACTTTTGCTAGACAATCAGGAATTATGAGTTCACCAAGAGAGAGAATAGTAGACCAAGCCTCCATTTTGTTTCATCAGCAGGGTTATAATAGTACAGGAATTAACCAGATCATACAGGAAGCAAATGTTGCAAAAGCCAGCTTCTATCAACACTTCAAATCAAAGGACGACTTATGTGTTGAATTTCTGAATAGGAGGCATGTATATTGGTTTGATGAGCTTTTAAATTACATATCAAGATCAAAAAAATTAAAACAAAGGTTATTGCAGCGTTCGACTTCATTATCTATATGAATGAAAAAGAAGATTTCAGAGGCTGTAGTTTCCTGAATATCTTATCTGAAATATCAAAGGAACAGGGTAGCATTCTTACTGTTATCCAGGATCACAAAAACGATTTGAGAAATTTTTTTAAACAATTAGTCGGCGATGAGCTATTGGCAACGCATGTATACCTGCTGTTTGAAAGCGCTATAATAGAAAGTCAATTATTTAAATCAAATGAAATCGTCAGTAAGTCAAAGTCTATCATCAACAATTTAATATAAATAGTACAATATGGAACAGAAACATCCGCTTCCACCTTTTACATTGGAAAGCGCAAAACAAAAAATTAAAATGGCTGAAGATGCCTGGAACTCGCAGGATCCGGAAAAGGTTTCGCTGGCATATACCGTAGACAGCGAATGGCGAAACCGGAGTACATTTGTTAATGGCAGAGCGGAAATCGTACAATTCTTATCAGATAAATGGAAAAAGGAATTTAATTATAAGCTCAGGAAGGAATATTGGGCACATTCTCTGAAAAATAGGATTGCAGTAAGGTTTGAGTACGAGTATCATAATAAGGATGGGCAATGGTTTAGAGCCTATGGAAATGAAAATTGGGAATTTGACGAAAATGGACTGATGAAAAAAGATATGCAAGCATTAACGACCTGGAGATAAATGAATCGGAAAGATATTTATAATGCCTCGCAGGCCAACAGGCTTCGCCAAAGCTGTAAAGAAATGTTCGGTTGGCTATTTGTGTCGAGTCAAACATCTTCTTTTCGGTCAGGCTTTTGCCTTCGCCACGATTGATATTTTTCGCCAACCGGTCACAATATGCACTGAGTTGCCTATGAGAAGGCTTGCTGGTGATAAATAATGACCAGGGAGAAAAGACTGATCATATGCGGGCAGGTAAAAAGGTGTTTGAGTTAAGTGGCTGAAGTGCAAGCCTCAGCTTTTTTATTATTTTAGCTCCCATTAGCGATTGAACATTTGTGCTTCAATTTCACCACGACGTCCGCACGAACGTTATCAGATATAGTAATTGTAATGGAAGCCCCCGAACAAATCAACATGTACGAAGTACTATTTAATTTTCTGTCAAAGTATATGTCCCTTTCAGAAGAAGAGAAAAACGAGATCATTTCACTCGACATTTTTCGCTCGGTAAAGAAGGGCACCATCTTACTTAAAGAAGGTCAGCAATCGAAAGACAGCTACTTTGTCCTGCAGGGATGTATCCGCACCTATTATGTGATAGATGGTGAAGAAAAGACAACAGCCTTCTACACCGAAATGGACGTGTTAACACCTCATTGCATCATAACTAAGGCGCCCTCCGAGTATTATATCAGTTGTTTGGAAGACTCGATACTCACCGTTTCCAATTCGGATATGGAAGCAGATGCTAACCGCAGATTTCCCAGGTTTGAAACCTTGTGCAGAATGCTATCGGAAGAGCGTTTAACGCTGCAGCAAATAGACTTTGACCAGTTTAGAACGTCTTCGCCCGAACAGCGCTACCTCAACTTAATACAAAAAAGGCCAGACCTATTGCAACGGGTGCCACAGCACCAGCTAGCCAGCTACCTCGGCATTAAACCGCAATCACTAAGCAGGCTGAGAGCCAGGATCCTGGAAAATAGCAAAGCGTAGCCGATTTCTTCACTTAAGTGAACGATTTTAAGCTGAGGTTCCTCTCTACTTTTGCCGTCATTTAATAATAAAAGACATGCAAAAGAAGATTTTATGGTTGGCTTTAATAGTAACAGTGCTTAACAGTTTAGCCCTGAATGCGCAATATGCCCGTGAAGACAGCACCCACAAAAAGTGGTTTGTGGGCAGCACCCTGTTTTTATTAGGCAATTTCTCTACCGTAAACCCACCCAACCTCGCTCAGCTTAATGTTGGCTATCGCATTACCGGGAGGGATGTGGTTTCACTGGAACTCATCACCTGGAAATATGCCTGGCCTCTTGGTATTAATCCCTTCTTCAATCAATCATACGGGAAGGCGGAAGAGAAGTTCCCGGGTTATATAAGAGATTATGGTATCGCCCTGGTGTATCAAAGATTTTTCTGGAAAGGGTTTTATGCGGCAGCACATGTAATGCCTATGTTCCAAACTTTTGTAAACGAAAAGGGTAAAAAGGTGGACAATGGTTTTCATATTTTCACTACTTACCGGGCTGGCTATCACGTGAAGCTATTTAAAGACCGGTTTTTATACAGCCATCAGTCGGTGTTGCCGGTCGCCTTTATCACACGAAAATGCCTGATGGTTTCAAACAAAAGGATGACAAGTGGGGCAAGTATACACCGGAGCCAGGGCTGCATTTTGGTTACAATTTTTAGTTCGCCGCAGTTGGTAGCTTTCACCACTGATCTATTGCCCTATTCATTTGCCTGAGGAGGCTTGCTAGTGAGAAATACCCGCAAGGGCTGATTCTGATGTTGCCTGCGAAACCAGATATCTTTACAGCTGGTACCAGGGGATGTAATTTTCCCAAAACCACGGTGTATATATGTCGCCAATAGCTTCTTGAAGTAAGTCTTTAAAAATGCTTTCACCGTTTTGAGAATTGGTGAGTATCACAACCGCAATTTTTTTATCGGGATAAGCAATACAATAGTGGCCCCAACCCACATCGTTTCCTTCTTTAAAATATGCAGGCCCGTAAGGTGAATGAAGTACAACATACCCGAGACCATACCCAAGCTGTATATTGTCATTTAAAGTTGAATCCTTCCAGGAAAGAGGGCCAAATTGTTTAACCGATCGGATGCGTATCTGGCTTTGCGTCATTTCATTAAAAGATTGCTTCGACAACCTCCTGCCATTAATCAACATGGTATAGAAGCGGTTAAATTCTTCCATTGTGGTTGTCAGAGAACCTGCTGCATTGGGTAAAGGCCTGCGGGGAAAAAAGGTGCTATCGTTTTTGTCATCATGGCCCACCGCATATGCTTTCTCATATCCCGACTGCCAAACATAGCTGGATGTTGGCATATCACAGGGAGCAAAATATATTCCCTGGCCAGTGATTCAAGGTCTCTTCCTGTTATTTCCTGAATGATCACCTGCAAGAAATATAGCCCTTCACCTGAATAGCTGACCCGAGTACCTGGTTCAAACTTGATACGTAATTTTTTATCCGGTTCAAACCATCTAAAGTTGGGAAATCCCGTAGTATGAGTCAGACACATGCGGGCTGTTATCTTTTTATATCGTTCATCCGTTTCCAGATCTTTGTAAGAACTGAGCTTCCCCGGAAACGTATAGGTCATTAGCGATCGGGGCAGGTAGTTTACTAAGGGTTTATCCAGGTCGATTTTCTTTTCATCAACCAATTGCATTACCAAATGAGCAAAAACAGCCTTGCTAAGTGACAAACCGTATAATGCCGTAGAAGGAGTCATGGGTTGTTGTGTGGCTGCAATGGCATAGCCATAGGTTTTGGCAAATACCGGTTGGTTGTTGTTGAAGACGGTTAAACAAAGTCCTGTTACTCTTGCTTTCTCTATCAGTTGCTTCACCCGCTGATCCAGGCTGTCTGCATTAATCGAAGAGCCGTTGATGCGACGGATTGATTGTGCGATGGTATCGCTCATCGGTACGAGAAATAACAATGGAAACAGGAAGTAATTTGGAAAACGCATATATTTTTAAACTTTGATTATTGTAAAGCACTGCACATTAACAATACCCAAGTCGTCATTTGGCGGGATAAAAAAATTATCACTGTTCAGGATGTCCGCTTTCTCAGGCACATCAGTTCTTCAAAGGTATTGCTTTACCCTGTCGTTTTATATATTTTGCGGCTACCATATTGACAGATACATTTCAATTTTCGCCGCGGGTGGTATTTGTTCACCAACGGAATAGACAGACCTGTTTACCGGGTATTTGTATTAGGTTGCGACATTAAAAAGACTGAATAGTTAAAAGAAAAATATTGGACAGAAAAATAAAAACTGCCACAGGTGCGGATTTTTGTGTCAGGCGGACTGACATGCAGGCTTGACACTTTTTGCCTTGAAATCACTCGAGCGCAAAGTCTGAAACATCCCTAGCCAGCAATGTTTTTCACAGTAGTAAATTACCGGAGCGGCGAATTGTTTTAAAATAATAAGTACATTAGCAAAGCTGCTGTGGGAAGGCCAGCCATACTTAAAAAATGGAGCAAAAGATATTTTCAAAATATGTTTTTGATTTTTTAGCGAAAAACTTTCCTGAATTTTTACCTTCAGTAAAATATAATGACGATGATTCTTTTGAGTGTGATTTGAAAAGCGACTCAGGTAAATTTTTAATGTGGATAGCTACCTATAACAGCGAAATAACATTTGGTCTGGAAACCCCAGATGGCAAGACGGATGTACATACACATATAAGCAGCTATGAAATTGCCGACCTTGATGATTGTTTTGTTACACTCACGCGATTAATTGATGAAGTACTACAACATAAGGTAGTCGTTTATCATACCGAGCATGGTACTTACGACTGGATAAAATACGAGAACCTAAAGGAAGAAGAGGTCAAGAAGAAAAGAACATTTGAAAAGCTTTTTTGGTCTCAATAATTTGCAGCCAATAAGGCTAGTTGATAGTAGTGAAATTATGGAACTCTGTACGTTGTTTTACAAAAAATAAGTACATTAGCAACACTGCTTTGGGAAGCCAATGGAGACACCAGGGATTGACAAAATCATCAAATAATTACATTGATTTTTTACACAATGCTTAATGACTTAAATATAGACCAAAGAAATCTTGCTGATTTTATGAGCGAATTGAGTGAAAAATGTTACTCGGCCCGATGGATGGAAAATTTAGAGTATGTATTATTGAATAGTTTTATGAGCGGTCCAAAAAGTATGGGCAAGGCATCATCTCAAAACCTGACATAGACCAACTCATTGAACTTTCGAAAACCTGCGGTTGTTGGATTTCCTTTGATGATGTTGAAGAAGAAATAGCTATCGACCTGGATAAATGGGTAAAGATCTACAACCGGGCAGTTGCTTTGAATCCAAACATCATCCATTCTTAAGCATCTCTACAAAATGCGGAAAACCACATCTCATTTTACAAAAAATAAGTACATTAGCAACACTGCTTTGGGAGCCAATGGAAACACAGTAGACTACCTGATAGCTATTAATATATTATTGACAACTAAGAAAAACAGGGATCAGCGTCCTAAGTATTCATAAGTTTTAAAATGAATATTTCGCGTCCCCAGGAGTTGCAATACATTTTTTAAAGAGGACTTCAGAATGATAAAAAATGAACTTTGGTATTTACTAATTGACGGACAAAAAGACACGGAAACAGGAATTGTCGGAAACTTTTATGCTTATGGCGATCATTTGGGAGACGCATTAGACAAGACAATAAAAGCATCTGTTGAATATAAATTTGCAAATCATAACCTGGCAGAAGCTTCATTGCTTGAAAACTTTGATGTAATTGATAACAGCAATGAATTGGTTAAAATCTCAGACAATGTTTACATGCGACCAACAACTTACACCTATCCGTTCGATGACCCAGACAAAGAATTCATTCCACCAATTGGGGTAGTTAAAAGTGTTGATGAAGGAGAATACGAATATGATTTAATTATGGAAAACTTTGTTGCTTACGGGGCAAACGACAATGGAGTTTTTGAACTGGAACTGGTTCTTACTAAACAAAATCTAATAGATACATTTTTCAAAACAATTGAATTCATACCGACGATTGATGGATTTTGGGTGTATGTCAGAAATTACTGGGAAAGTGATTTGACAGAACTTTGGGTTGCAAAACATTTCACTGACAAGCATAGCGTAATCGACTTTCTTAAAACTCAAAAGATAAATACTCTTGAAAATGGCTACTTAGATATCGTAGTCCACTCTCTGCTACGGGAGACTAACTTAACACTTGACGCCCACAAAAAATACAACTACATACTAAAGACGAGGGTGTATTCCGTGATTTTATCGGAAATATAATTGAGCTAGGTTATGAGCAAACAAGAGATTTTTACAATTTGGAGTTGGGTTATCACCATTTTCATTATAGACTTGGAAACAGCTTGACAAGAACACAATTTAAACAAATGTTAATTGACAATAAATTTGAACTGATTGATAAATGGGAAGAATAAAAACGGATGTCAGCCTGAGCCTGACGAAGGCAATTAAATACCGAAAACCGTATCCTGTTTTACAAAAAATAAGTACATTAGCAACACTGCTTTGGGAGCCAATGGAAACACCAAAGATTGCGCGATAGCTACTAACAATATTATTGACAATTAAAGCAGACTTGGAAAGCATTGTAAGTATTTATAAATGTTTATAAACGACTAATCATGATCTTTGTTTTGCATATTTCTGAGTTATAGCCAATTTTAGGACGACCCGTAAACAGACAGAAAATACGAAAAAATGCCATTTACATTCTCACATCCAGCAATAGTTTTACCTCTAACATACTTGCCGAAAAAATGGTTTTCGCTGACGGCACTTGTAATTGGTAGTTTGACACCGGACTTTGAATATTTTTTACGAATGAGAATTAAAAGCAATTACAGCCATACACTTGACGGACTTTTTTGGTTTGACTTGCCGTTAGGACTTTTGTTTGCTTTCATTTTTCACGACATCGTTCGCAATAGTTTGTTTGACAACTTGCCGACATTTTTAAATCAAGATTTTCAGCATTTAGACAATTTGACTGGAACGGACATTTTAAAAGAAACTGGTTTGTAATTGCAATTTCAATTCTCATCGGTGCAGCTTCACATATACTTTGGGACAGTTTTACACACGAACACGGTTACTTCGTGCAGACAATTCCAACGCTGACAAACACAGTTGAATTGTTTGGCAGACAAATTCCAATTTTAAAAATCTTGCAACATTCAAGCACAATAGTTGGAGGACTTGTAATTGCTTTTGCAGTTTACAAACTGCCGACAGACAAGACAGAAAGCGAAAACGTAAATTTGAAATACTGGACAATTTTCGCAGGTTTGGCTTTGACAATTATTGCGACACGAATTTTATGCGGACTTGACATCAGACAATACGGAAATGTAATTGTAACAAGCATTTCAGCGACACTAATTTCATTAATTTTGACATCATTAATAACGAAAAGAAATAAAAACTGGCTATAACATCAGGTTGGCAATAGGCGGGCTGACTTGCTTCGATTGGACATTTGTGCAGGTTCAAACATTCGTTCTTCGATTGAACTTTAGTGCTAAAAATCCCCGCCTTCGGCAATACTCGAAACGTTGGTGGTAAGTTTAGCAGAAACCCTATAAACACTTTGTAAAAGATGAAAAAGCTTATACTATTGGCGCTTGCGATTGGGCCTACAAATATTTTTGGCCAAACACCAACAAACAAGACAAATGACGTTTCAAAATTGCATGAGCGGATACCAAATGATACCTCTGTTTATACACTTATAACGATTGGCCCGGGAAAGCAAGCCCGGAAAACTGCCTATTTTTTGAATGACCGATTTATAAAACATTCCTTATTGGTGTCTACAAATCCAGAACTTATGGAGAGTCTAAAAGTTATTTACAAGCCCGTTGAGATTGACAGCGTCAAATATGATAGACAAATTCATTTAGTAGCAAAGAATAACTATTTCCCTAAGGCTATTTCCCTGCCGAACTTAATAGCCAAGTACTATCCACTCAACTATAAAACCGACTCTTTAATATTTATGATTGATGGTAATATTATACATGGCGACTACAACACATACGAAATCGACGAAAATAATTTGTTGTCAGTAACCTGGGACGGCCAAAATGAAGGGGATAAAATCAAGTTACACTTCGTTAAGTTGACAACAAGATCTGAAGAGAATATTAAGAATTTTAAAAAAGGTAACATTTGGATGCGAGGAGATGGAGTGACGCTGACGAAGTAACCAGACACCAACATGGGATTTGTTGATTGCAGTTACATATATCAGGGTTACAAAGCCTGCCCGACTGAAAACTGTTTTCGCCGTGCACAGAAAACCATATCTCGTTTTATAAAAAGTATTACATTAGCAAAACTGCTAATCAGGCAATTGAACAGCTGTAATCATCCATCTTACTTGTATGAATACCGAACTTTACGACCTAAAGACTAACATCAAAATCGGACAAGAAATTTTTCAAAGGTTACCGAACGACATAAGGCCAGGTTGGGCAGGGCTTGTTTTATCCCGTTTTAACGATTTTGTAGAAAATAATCCATCTTCGGTTACCAACCTGTTTTCAATAATTGATAATAAAGATCGGTGGAAAGAAGCGCATCAACAATTTACCCAAATCAGAACGTTTGCCCTCAGCAATAAAGATTATAAGCCGGACAATTATTTAAGACTTGCAGAACTTGTTGCCAAAGTAACTTACAATGCATCGGGGCTCCCTGCACCATTCGATAGTGACAGTGGGCATCATATTGCAAGTCTGGCACTACATACAGCAGCATATTTTGATGATACAGGGCTTGAAGAAGAGGTTCGCTCCACTATTCTGGTGTTTAACGGCAATAAGAAATTCAGGAACAATTTAACAACCAACTCGGATTTTTTACTTTATAAAAAAATTGATGACATCCTTTGGTCTGACTGGGATCCTCTGGGTATTAACGATATTGCTCCCAGGGATGAATACAAAAGTTATGTTCCTGAAGTATTTGATTTATTGAAGACAAACCCTGATAAACATAATATTGCAAACAGGCTTTACAAACTTCAAACTGACAATATGGGAACAATCGGGACTCTGGAAAACTGCTTAGCCATTGCGGAAAAAATATTGCGAGCATAACGAAGCTGTAGCCACATATTGTTTTAGAAAATAAGTACATTAGCGAAACTGCTTTGGGAGGCCAGTGGAAACACCAAACATTGCCCGGTAGCTATTAACAATATTGATAACAATTAAAGAGAAAGATCGGTAGGTGTTGTAAGCGTTTATAAACAATTAATGAGCGATACTTTTCGGATATTTTCGAGTTACCAGTAATTGTATGAAGACGCTGCTCATATTGATAATTTTGACTTTGACGACTTTTGGTTGTGTTAACAAACAGACACCGAAAGACGAAAAATTACCTGTGACAGAAACTCAAGAAAAAGCAGATACAGTATTTAGACAAGTTGCCGACTTTCCGACAATAAAAGATACTACCAAATTCATTGCTGACCTGCGACAAGTTTTTGGACTTGAAGTTGACGAAAGCCCTTCTCAAAAGGCAAACGAAAAAATCATGAATTATAAAAAAGTAAAAATTTACGGCTCGGACAACGACTACATTTTTATTGAGTATGACTACGGAGATGGTTGTATGGCTACTTATCCTTGGAAATATCGACTACTCTTGACAACAGAAGGCGGGTTGGTAAAATCGTTATCGAGACAACGGTTTGACTTCGTTACAATTTTTCCAAATCAAAACCCATTTCTATTGACAGTTACTGCAACAGCAAAAGGAAATGGCGGACACGAAATTTATAGAATATCTTCAGACACTTTACAGAATGTTTATGAGGGCTATTTCGACTATGACGTTCAGACTTATGATGCTCACGAAGACCTTTCTGTGTTTGAACCCAACGAACTTAAAATTGGGTTTAAAGACGAAAACAAAGATGGCTTCAACGATATCGTATTTACTGGACAAAAGTTGATGTTAGGAAAATATACAAAAGACAGTTTGTGGTATGACGTTGAGAATGGGAAACCATTTACAATTGAAAATCCGGCGGACAGAATTTCAATAAAATATATTTTCCTTTACGACAAACAAACGGGACATTTTAAAGCAAAACAGAAATATGGACTGGACAACTGACGAGAGGGGAACAACAGACCAGGACGGCGACCATAGGAGTTCACAGGAAATATTAATTATTATCGGACGGACAAATAAAAGTGAGAAAGCAACCGGCCATTAACAATTTTGGGTTCCTAGCCTGCCGGAACGCAAAACCAAAAAGCATCGGCAATCATACGAAACCCATACTAAACACAAAATGAAACATTGTACACTAACAATAATAGCACTGGCAGTTTTGCTGTTGAGCTGTAATCAAAACAGCAGTAAAAACACCGTAACAACCCACAAACAACCGGTTGACACGGCGGGCAAACAAGTAAGACAGGTAGATCTTACCGAAGAGCAAACTGAGCGTGTTAAAACTATTATCGCTTTATTTAAAGAGAACAACATTGACAAAATTGCCAACAGAATAAATTATCCTTTACACAGGGAATATCCAATACCGCCCATTAGAGACAAAGAAACCTTTAAACAGCGGTTCAACGAGGTGTTTGACACCACTCTTATTGATAAAATTGCCAATTCCAAATTGGAGCAATGGTCGGCTGTGGGTTGGCAAGGAGTTATGCTAGACAATGGCCTTGTGTGGCTGGGCTATAGTGACGCCGTCATAACTGCGGTAAACTATCAGAGTGAGATTGAAAAAAATTAAGGGAAACGCTAATTATTAAAGACAAGGAAAACCTGCACACTTCATTAAAAACATTGGTAAGTCCTACCTACAAAATACAAACAAAGAAATACCATATCCGGATTGACGAGTTAGCGAATTATAAATACCGCTATGCTTCCTGGAAGGTGGGCGAAAAAGAATCTTCAAAGCCAGATATCATTTTAACCGATGGCGAGAAAGTATTTGAAGGAAGCGGAGGAAACCACGTTTTTACTTTTGTAAACGAACATTATACTTACAAAGTTTACCGAACTATGGTTGAAAACCCAAGTATGTCCGAAATCAGACTTTATATAATGAAAGACGGAAAGGAAATTTTGAAAGAAGACGGCAAACTGATTTTGGAATGAAACAACGCGCTGCCTGAAATGGTAAGGGCAAAGCGGGGCGGAGAGGAGTTGTTAATGCCACCGATGCCCGGATGGAAGAACGCCTGCTACCGTCATTCCGAGCGCAACGGAGTGGAGCCGAGGAATCTCCTCAAGAATGTACACCTTCTTAAGTACGGAAAACGGTATCTCGTTTTACAAAAAATAAGTACATTAGCAAAACTGCTTGGGAGCCAATTGAAACACCGGAGATTGCCTATGAGCTAATAAAAATATTATTGACAATTAAAGCGGTATCAGGGTAGGCGTTGTAAATATTTGTAAACTCATTTCGTACTTTCCAGGTTACCACAACTCTATTATGGAAGAAGATTTTAAATATCATAAGTGGGCAACTTTTACAAAGGAGGCTGGTCGTTTTTCCAATTCCTTTCGGGAAGTAATGGCGTCACAATTACAAGAGAAATTTTATTTAATGTTAGATGTCACGCACGAGATCAAACGTCCTAAATTTCTATTAACGGCAGGCTTGCTTCCCATGAAAACCATTTATAAAGATGGTTATGCATTTGCTCTTGTTTATATAACCGATCCTGTTGCATTTGCCACTCCTGCGACAGCTTATTGGAAGCCTTTGGAAAATGTGAACTTAGAAAGTGCTCCGAACTTGATATTTGGAATAATGAAAATATTGAGTTTGGATGGTGTACAGACTTTAATGCAGAAAACTATACACCGTATTTAAAGCCCAGAAATATTTATTCAAAAGAGCAGGTCGGCGCTAATTTTTTAATCGAATATGATTATACACTTTATCCTGATTTAACCTTTACTATATGCTGTAGCGAAAAAATACTCGAAGACGAAATTGAAGAAATTGAAAAGATATTATCAGCGTCAATTAAAGACACTTACATTTCTGAATTAACTAATGAAGAAGACAAAAAGGAATCAGATAGTAATAATGAAATAATAGCAATACTGGATTTCCAGGATAACGATTTTGAAACATCAAAGCGGCAAATCCTTGATGCTTTTCAAAAAATTGGGCAAATCCCGGTTGGAAATAAAATCGATAGAATTATTGTAGAATAAACAACTACATTAGCAAAACTGCTGTGAGAGTCAACGGAAACACCAGAGATGGCATTAATGCACGCACCTTAACAGATGACCGACAACTTTGAGTATATAAAAAGAATATTTGATAAGCCTTCTGAAAGGCCTTTTTATTCAGCGAAGGGAAAAGATAACTCAGGTAACAGCTAATAATTAATAAGATTCTTATCCGACGATTTTCGTTTCAGATATAAAACCCCGAACAACACTAAAATCATGAGCACTCCTTTTTCGGACATAACTCTATACGCAGAAACTCAATATCTACCCGGCTCGCCAGAGTATTGGCAGGAAAGGGCTCTTCAGAATTACATCAGTGACTTGTATATAAGTAAAATGTATGGTTACAAGCCGCCTAACACAACCCGTGTAAGTATTGATCCATCATATTACAAAATTTGGGATAGAACCTGGACTGACGGTTCGTTGAAATTGATAGCAACTGAATTTATTTATCAAAAATACTTAAGCCTCAATCAACAGGAAAAGTATCAATATTTTCTTGATACTATTCATAATTGTATGCTTCAATTAAGTAATGAATACAGCTGGGACAACTCTGTGTTCGAAAGAGCGTATACGGAAGTTATAGAAAGCAAATTTAAATTCAGAATAGATTATCCATTCAAAACGTCAAGAGATAAAAAGAAATCCGCGAAACTATATATTGAAAAGACTGATCTGGTCACCAGTTTGTATGTTACGTTTTTAATAGAGGACAAATCTCAAACTATTAAGCTTTTTGATAAACGTAACTGGTGGTGGTATGATTCTATTTATAAACTTGTAAGGACCAACAAATGGTTCGATAATGACAGGTTTGGAATTTACCATAAGCCTTTGGATTGGAAAGTCTGGTATTCATTGAAAGATCGAAAAATTGTATTTGAGAAGGATAATGGCTTGCACGATAATATGAATATTGATGAGCTATTTAAGTTCTAATGATTTTTTCGCCATGGTTGGGACTACCAACCGATCAAGGCTTGCTGGTGACAAACACCTGCAACTGCAAAAAAGCAAAATATGTTTTAATGTCTAAAAGTATATTCCGGCAACACAGCACGGATATTCCTGTTGTTTAGGTCCCGTCAGGGACAACCATTGGTAGAAAGCCAAAATAGCCAGGTTACGCGTGCCATAGGTACGCAACCAACCAGGCTAACCGTCCTCGCCTAACCTCCAGGTAATTTTATACAAATTTTAAATTTTACTTATTCATATTTTGTTCTATATTAGAGTTGCTAACAGTAGCAATGCTAACATTGCACCCTGTTAACCGAAAAACAAATTTTTAACCCGGCTCACACCTAAATGGGCCAAAAATGAAAAATTATGCCAATCAGCAACCTTAACAATGTGCACCTGAGCGCAGATCAGGTAGCACAGGCGCAGAGCGCGCTCAACCAGCTAGAACAAGTATTAACGGCCGTAAACATTAACCTCACGCCCGATGAGCGGCGTAAGTATGGCAGTGTAAACGAGCAAAACAAGCTGTTTATTAACAAGGTTAGAGATTATAACCTTAGCCAGACGAGCTTATCGGCCACCGAAGTAGACTGGAGCGAGTTTAATGCTGACTACCAGAGTCGCACCAATTACGAAGGCATTATTTCGAGGTTGAACAACCTGGTAGACCGGTTGAACAATGCCAAAACCCTGCACGATTACGACAATTATCAATCTGCCCTTACCGATTATGCTTTTACCGCTTATAAGGCAGGCAGCAATGAGCCGGGCTACGAAGAAAAGTGGGCCGGACTGAAACAGTTTTTGTGAAAGCAGGTAAGCCTGCCACAGAAAATCCGGCTGGTTAACCGGAGTGTTGGAAAACTGGGAATACCCCGTCAGCGAAGTATCATCCACTTCCGGCGGGGCTTTTTATTGCTTCTTTCCGGTTGTTTACCCCGAGAAATAGGTTGTATAACCCCAACCGCAGGGTATTGAACCGCACCGGCGCGGTTCGCTATATGTCCGGATATATGTTTTATAGGTCTGGATGGATAAGGAACCTGTCCTGCCCGGTGTTACACCCCGCTACCCCGGTTGTTTGCCCCGAAGGATAGGTTGTATAACCCCAACCGCAGGGTATTGAACCGCATCGGCGGGGTTCGCTATATGTACAGATATATGTTGTATAGGTGTGGATGAGTATTGAACCTATCCGGATAAGTGCAGCGCCCGGCCAGTGCGGTGCATTACGCCAACCAACGCGTTGCATAACCCCGGCGTTGGGGTTCGGAACCGCAAAAATGGGGTTGTACAACCCCGGCAAACCAGTAAAAGACCGCTCCGGACCTGTATTTTACAGGCTGAGAGGAGTAATAGACCTGGCAAAATGTATATAAAACTACATTGGATGATTAAAACGGATTGACCCTCCTAAAAAAGCTGACCAATTTGGTGGTTAAAACTGATTGGTTGATCAGGTTTTTGACTAATTCCTGGTGCAATTGTACAGGTATAGTTCTTACCCATAAAAATGTATACGGAAGTTTTTCTTATTACTGCTTTATCCTACAGCGGGATGCTTATTCCTGTTCATCTTTTTTGATTTTTTGTTATTAGGGATGGGTACTTGCATGGATCCTTTATTACTGTGATTTTATTTGGCTCCAATGTCGATACGATGTTGTCGTTTTCAAAGGTTCGAAAAACGTTGTTGGAGACTCCCCGGAGATCATGACAAAGCCTGCCCGGCCGAACCTGGTTTGGGCACGAATGTCAGTCTGTCGAACGGATTCCTTTGGAGAGCTTGACGAAGCCTGCCCGACCGAACTAAAATCGGGCACGAATGTCAGTCTGAGCTTGACGAAGACACGAAAAATAAGTACATTAGCAAAACTGCTGTGGGAAGCCAATGGAAACACCAAAGATTGCCCGATAGCTATTAACAACACTAAATAATTAGAGCAAACTATGAGTAGGCGGTGCAAGTATTTATAAAAGGTTAATTATGGTACTTGTTTCGCGCACTTATGAGCTATATGCCATTTTAATATAACAATGCCAACTAAACTAATTTCATTTGATGAGGCTTTGAGAATTTCTGGCGACAAAAAACATTTGTTACTTGGAAATGGTTTCAGTATTTCTTGGAAGCCGGATACATTCAGATACGACTCGCTCTACGATAGGGCAAACTTCAAGAATTTAAATCCTGATATTAAGAAAGTATTTGAAAAACTTAAAACTAAAGATTTTGAGTTAGTAATGAAATCCTTGGTTAATGCAGCAGGAGTTTTAAAGGTTTATTTGCCTGCCAGGAAAAGGTTAATTGCCGAGCTTGAACAGGATGCAGTTGAATTGAAAAATTTATTGGTTACTACAATTGCATCAAATCATCCCGAAAATCCAAGTGAAATTTCTGAAAACGAATATTTTTTAGCCAATTCATTCCTGAATCATTTTCAAAACATTTATACGTTGAATTATGATTTACTACTTTATTGGGTAATCATGCATTACAACCAAGAGAATGATAAAATAAAATATGATGATGGATTTAGAACACCCGACAATGGCAAATCACAATATGTCACTTGGGATATTGAAAAGACGAACACACAAAATATTTTTATTTACATGGAGCTCTTCACATATTTGACGAGGGTGCTGAGCTTCAAAAATACACTTGGGTAAATACTGGCATCAAACTTATTGAACAAATAAGGAATGCTCTTGACAAAAGCTTTTTTCCCGTTTTTGTTTCAGAGGGAACAAGCAAAGAGAAAAAAGAGAAAATTGTACATAGTAACTATCTTTCTAGAGGATATAGAAGTTTTTCAGCAATAGGAAATACACTTTTTATATATGGCCACTCCTTGGCAGACAACGACGACCACATATTAAACCTAATTCCAAAAGGTAAGGTGTCAAAACTATTTATTAGTATTTATGGAGATCCTGACAGTAATGATAATAAGAAAATAATAAAGAAAGCAAACTCATTTAAGGAGAACAGGAAGAATAAAAAGAATCCACTCGAATTATTTTTCTATGACGCCTCAAAAGTGAAAATTTGGAAATAAAGAACAGCATATGACAAGGCATTATTCAAAGCTTATTAAATTATGGCTTAAATAATTGTTCAACGCTTTGAGCAAATATGATAATATACACTGACATGAAGCTTTCATCTAGAAATATTTTAATTTATTTGGCCGCCTTTTTATTGATTACCAGTGCTCTTCTATTTTTCCTTGGTCCAGATTTTATTCAAGCAAAATATTATTATCTATGTAGCCAAGAAAAAAAAGGCCAGATGGGAGACGCATTTGGAGGAACCATGGGACCAGTTATTGCATGGATTGCTGCAATATTGACGTTTGCTGCATTCTATATCCAATATGAAGCTAATAAAGAACAAAGAAATCAGTTCGCTAAGCAAGCTAATGATACAGTAATAGAAAGATTTGAAAATCGATTTTTTGAGCTAATTAAACTGCACAGGAGAATGTCGAAGAACAAAATATACAAGATATTATAACTGGAAGAAAGGTTTTTACAACTTATTATTTTGAGTTGAGATATATCTATTTTGTTCTTGAGAGAATGCACGATACAAATAAACCGGCCCGGCCACTAACCAAAGAAGAGCTGACAAATCTTGGATATTTAATATTTTTTTTGGAATAGGTCATACTACCCAGAGTGTTTTCTCTCATATTGCACCGAAATATGTAACCGAAATCTTTTTATAAAGACAGTAGAAAGACTGGAGAGTGAGAAGAGTAGCTATAGCAAGATAGCATCCAAAATTGAAGTTGCTAAACTTCGACTTGGGTTACTTATGCCTTCACATAAAAACCTTGTAGTTGAGCATAATGGTAAGAAAGCAGTCTTCATCCAAGTCTATCAGCCTTTTACCGGTCATGGAACTAAAATCGGACATTATTTTAGGCATTTGTTTCAAACTGTTGAATATGTAGATCGTCAAGATAATCCATTGTTTACCGAAACAATAAAATATTCGTATTTAAAAACTTTGAGGGCTCAATTGTCAAACTTTGAACAAATAATTCTATATTATAACTCAATGTCCTTATTAGGAAACGATTGGATAAAAAAGGAGTACATCAAGAAGTATAAGTTACTCATTAATCTCCCTTTGTCATTCGCGGATTTTGGGATTGAACCTGAAGAAAAATTCAAAGATGAAATTAAAGCAGATAGAGATTTCTTTGACTGGAATAAACTAAAGCATGCTCTCTCATAAAGTAACTATCAGTAAGTTTGAATATGGTCTTCCATCACATTACTTATGTATGCCATTAATCATATTGATGTTTTTACATAACCCATCAATATCTGGAAATAATGACTCGTAATTTACCCCAAGACAATCAAGTTGCTCCATTATTATATTTTTTTCCGTGGCTGGAATTTCAAAATGGTAAATACTTAAAAATGCATTGGATCTTCATCTAATCCTATAAATTTCCCTTCAAATTTTCCATCTTTGAAAGATTGATTAACGCCGTGCAAAGAAAACCATCCATTTTGTGCTAATATTCTCGCGTTATTATATTTGGGTCGCAATATTTTGGTATACGGTAGATTGAATATGTCCACGTCTTTTGATGGATCAAAAAAATTATTGCTGTAGGCCCTATAGAAGTAAAAATGACCGCTACATTCATCTCGATCTTTACATGCGAACCATAATGCAGCTAAAGGGTTAGTAGACCAATCCAATAAACGAGTGGCCATCCCATGATGTTGCGCTATAGTTAATAAGTCAAGATCATTAATACTTTCCTTCGGCAAAAAACGAGAGCCCCTAAGCCTAAGTTCATTAAGCATCTTTTTCTCAATAGCTTCTGTGTTTTGATTGGAAAAGGATCTGGCAATTTTTGGTATTAGCGGCTTGGCACAAGGTTGGCCTCTAAATAGGTTTACTGTTCCGTCATTGGGTTTGCCCAATTTGATAAACGTTAGGATGAAGCTTTCCCATCCATTCCATGTTTTTTCTTTCATTCTTGTCTAGTGGCTGCAATTATTTTTAATCTACATTAAAGTTGGCTTCTCGCTAGTCGCCTCTGATACTTTTATTCAGCTTGTATTATTTAGATAACTTGATCAAATCCTCACTCCCCCTCCTCAAAATCAAAATCCAACAATTTTTTAGGGTGTATTTTCAGGCCCTTTGCCAACTCTAACAATGTTAGCTTTTCGTTTTTCGATCTTGCCGATGTAGCTATAATTTATAAGCCTTCCATTTCGCCAAAGAAATCTACTAACTCTACATCCAACGCTAAAGCAAGCTTTACCAATGTTATAAACTCAACATTTTTTTGGCCGGTTTCTATTCGGCTTATTTCGGTGCGATTAATGCCAGAAGATACTTCAAGGTCCAGTTGCGTTAACTTCTTTTGAATGCGTATAGCCTTGATCCTTTCGCCCAACGCTTTAATTTCTGAATTATATCTTTTTTCAAATTTGGTCACACCAGCAAGGTCAAAGAAAATAGAAAAAATAAAGTGAGTTATAGCACACATTTAAAAAATAGTTGTACTTTAGTTGTAGAATTTATATTTGCGATCACTTCATAAAAATATTTGAAGCATTCGCTTTGAGTCTTGTAGCTGAAACCTCGGAAATTTCAAATGGAACAAGATGATAAGTAGAATAGCTCACGGCCTAGGCGTGAGCTCTCTTATCTGTTCCAGGGCCTTCCGAGGGCCTCAGTTACGGTAAGTTGAGCGCCACGCCTTTTTTGTGCGGGTGCTTTTAAAACCACCTGTTATGAACGCCGTTACTACACCTACGCCACACCACCCGTTTAACGAGGCCCAATGGCTGCGTATTTTATTTCTCATTGCCGATACCGAGCAATGGCTACAGCAATTGCATAAAGATATTTTTTACCAGCTGCCACTCAAACAGCATAAAAAGCTATTGCGTAATAACTGGTACTTAAGCGCCTCCACTCTGGCGCATATACTGGAGCGGCATTATGCGCCCATGGCCCGCCACCCCGGCGCGGGTAAGTTTACCATTGGCGTGGAGCGCATTGTTGCCATCATCAAAGAGGCTTTTGCCGCCACCGCACAGCCGGTGCCGCAAAGCTGCAATTACCAAAGGGTTTGGGAGGCGGGTAGTATTGTGGGTTATGATGTTTGTGGGAGTGCTACGCAGGTTGTTACCATAATCGCTGACGCCGCTGGGCGGATTGTTACAGCGTTTCCGGGGATTATTGGGAATACTATGCATGACAGTTCAGGCTCGCCTTGATGCTGCTGCTTGCAAGCAGTATGTTTAGGATCGCAGATGCTTGTAGGAATGCGCATCCCGTTGCGGTATCCGAAGGTTCGAAGAAGGCCTTCAGTACTTTGGATGGAATGAAGGTTTTAAGTGAAGCTGACAGCTACTATTATTTGCTTTTTCAACCTTTTTCTTCCTGCCCGACTACAAAATAAAATATCATTGGAGGTCAGGCGGGGATAAAAAGGTTGAGCCATCCCGAATGCTTTCGGGACAAGGCTGTGATGCCTTCGCTAAAAATGACCTTCGTTTCGCTAAAATGCCTGTCCCGAACGTTCGGGACGCTTACTTAGTGTAAAGCAGTTAAAAAGTCCCCACGGGCTCGGACAGTGGCGGCTTTTTAACGGCTTACGCAATTGTTTTCTTAACGCCATTTTTTCAAGACCGGTCCTGCATCTGTTATGTAAAGGGCATTGGTAGTTGATGGAGATAGATACCGGCCTATGCGCTATTCATCCTTTCCACCAACAATGCCAAGACGTGCGTAAGTAACTATTCATAAGATCAGCGTCCGCCCATAGCACGGTAGGTACAACGGGGCGGACACACCACTATGTTCACTGTTGATAGTAGCACCCATCCCGGCGGCAGGCCCGTAAGTGCCGCCGGGGTCTTTTTTCGTTCTTTTTGGACAAGCAAAAAAGGACAAAGAAAATTTGATCATGAAAGGCTGATGGGGTATTGCAATGCTACAACCTATTAATATGGAAAAGTCGGTCTGGATGAATTCCATTCGGATAGGGCAACATTGACGCTAATTATAGAGACACTTTCATCGTAGTGATTATTTACTAGGAAAAGGTGGAGATCCCTCGACTACACTACGCTGCGCTCGGGATGACGATACTAATGAAGCATCAAACAATAAAATCAACCACCATGAAAAAACACTTTATTAACCTAAACCGCATTGCCGCAACCTGCAAAGGCAATCCACTAAAAGCATCGCCAATAGGAATATTACAAGAATTCTTCAACTACGCCACACCTGCAGAACATACCAAAGCCTTTGACGCATTCTGCAGGGCAGCACTCAAACAAAAGTATGGCTGGCACAGGGGCAGCCCCGGCAATGCCCTGCATTATGCCGGGCAATTAGAACTGTTAATAGAAGCCGCTTGCCTGCTTCATAAAAACCGGCAACTATACCGCAGCCTATTGACGCAACAACAGGCAGCAACAGAGTCAGTGGAGTATGCGGATGCCTTACAATATTTAAAAACATTCTTCAGTAAGGCCTCACTTAGGAAATGGAAAAAGTGGCTGCATGTATTTACGATGGCTGCAATATCTCAACAATCAGCAGCGGATGAAATAAGCCCTGTAGCGATCTATACATTTACGACCTACATAACGCAGCTACTACAGATGGTAACAATGATTGTAAAGAATAATGGATAGTAGTACAGTGATGACTGCCTAATACTGATGCAAAGAGTAAAGTAACCGGGCTTATGCCGAAATCAGGTTACATATATCTAAAATCTGAGCGTACCGCATTTTTCAGTTGCGATTTCGTAGTAATAATACTGTCAAAAAGCCCTAAGAATTTTTGAATCTTTCTTGCTTCGCCTTCATGCTTGCCGGCAGGAAGTTTGCAATTTTCATCAAGCGTGATGGACGTATAATCATTTTTATAAACAAACCTGATCGTTGTGTACATTTTAGGAACGATAACGCATTGATCTTCGAAAAAGATAGAATCTCTCAGGCGATTAAGCTTTAAGTCTTCAAAACTTTGCATTATTATATTCTTTTCAGCAGCATTAAAGTTCAGCTTATAATCAACCTTGCTGCTATCCATAAAATGCACCGTATATAAGTCTTTTTGCAGGTCAACTGAAGTTGTATGATCATAGAATATGACCACATTTTCAAGAGGTCTATTTACAACCTCTGGGCTTTGATCTATTTTCTCTGTCTGTCGATGATTGCTTGTGCAACTCATGAAAATTATCAAAATCGGAAGTATTTGTTTCATTAGCATTAAAATTTGTTTATCATAGATGTTGCCAAACGCTCACGCCGAAGGAGGCTATTTGCCTATGCAAAACTTGCCAAAGATCGTTCCCAGTATATCCCGGTCAACCTCTACCTGCCCGGTAATTTCTCCCAGGTAATGCAGAGCCCTGCGGATATCGATGGTGAGCAGATCGCCACTGAGATTATTTTGCATACCGGCTTCAATCGCATCAATGCTTTCAATAATTTTTTGTAGGGCTTCGTGGTGGCGGGCATTGGTAACAATAGTGCTTTCGGTATTGATTTCTTCGCCAATCGCTTTTTCATATACCAACTTTTTTAAAGCATCAATACCAAAACCATCCTTGGCATCTATCGTTGGAAATACAGGGTCCACTAATAGACCCTGCGCTTCCATCGCAGCATACCAGGGCCTGAACTTGTTATAAACCTTAATCGTTTTCGATTCAAATGCCTGCAGCCAATCAAAAGAATGTTCTTCGGCCGGGTCCGTCAAATCCAGCAGATGCAAAATGATATCCGCCTTTTGCGCATTTTGTTTGCTACGCTCAATACCCAGATTTTCTATATGATCCGTGCTATGCTCGCGAATACCGGCGGTATCTATCAAACGAAACAATACACCCTGTATGTTCAATGTTTCCTCGATGGTATCCCGGGTAGTGCCTGCAATATCACTTACAATGGCCCGCTCTTCATTCAGCAGGGCATTTAATAAAGTTGACTTTCCAGCATTGGGCTTACCTATAATAGCTACGCTGATACCGTTTTTAATGGCATTGCCCAATTTAAAGGAATCGAGCAGGTGAGTAACCCTCGATTTCAGGTTATGGATCAGGGTCCTGAATTTTTCCCTGTCTGCAAACTCTACATCCTCATCACTAAAGTCCAGCTCCAATTCTATCAACGCCGCAAAATTGATCAGCTCATCGCGCAGTATTTTCAAGTCGCTCGAAAAGCCGCCCCTTAACTGGTTGAGGGCCGTTTGCTGGGCTGCCTTACTGTTAGCTGCAATCAGGTCAGCCACCGCTTCGGCCTGTGCCAGGTCTAGCTTGCCATTTAAAAAGCACGTTGGGTATACTCACCCGGTCTGGCCAGCCGCGCGCCGGCAGCTACTGCGGCTTCGATGATCCTGCCCAGTATATAAGGCGATCCATGCCCGCTGATCTCTACCGTATTCTCACCCGTATAACTTTTCTTACCCAGGTATAAAGAAGCCACCACTTCATCAATGACTTCATCCCCAGAAACAATATGACCGAAATGAATGGTATGGGAAGCCTGCTTTAACAGGTTTTTACCCCTGAAAATTTTATCAGCAATATGAATGGCGTCTGCACCACTCAGCCTGATAACGCCTATTGCACTTACACCGGGAGCCGTTGCCAGCGCCACAATAGTATCACCCAAACCCGAAAGCATATTCATGCGGCAAAATTATGTATTCACCGGCACACCTGTATGCGCGGGTATTTTATACCAGCGATCGATTATATTTACAGCGGCATGCCATTTAACAGCGCCCAACTAAAAATTATTTTTTTGATATGACCCGCTTAAAACATACCCTACTGCTTTGTCTTATTTTTCTGGTTACAAAAGCTGATGCGCAGAAAAATCTGCGTGAGTATTACCAGCTCACTATTTACCAATACCATTCGGCTACACAGGAAGCAGCATTGAACGACTATCTTCAAAATGCACTATTACCCACCCTGCACCGGCTGGGATTTAACCGGGTAGGGGCGTTCAGTAACCTGGCTAACGATACTGCGAAGCAAAAGAAAATGTATGTATTGATACCGTTTCGCGGGGCGGACCAATGGCTCAGCATTAACGACCGGTTGACTAAGGATGCCGCCTACCAGCGTGCTGCTGCGGCATATATGAATGCGCCCAATAAAGCAGGTGTACGACCGCATGGAAACAGTTTTGATGAAGGCTTTTGCTGATGCGCCGGTATTGGTGAAACCGGGCCTTACGAATACAAAAACCGACAGGGTGTACGAGCTGCGGAGCTATGAAAGTGGTACCGAAAAGCTCTTTCATAATAAAGTAGAAATGTTTAATAAAGGTGGGGAAGTAGGTATATTTAAAAGACTGGGATTTAACGCAGTATTTTATGGAGAAGTGATTGCCGGGGCCAGCATGCCGAACCTGATGTATATGACCACGCATGCAGATATGGCTGCGAGAGACCGTAACTGGAAAAGCTTTAGTAATGACCCGGCATGGAACCAGCTTAAAGTAGACCCTGCGTACCAGGATAATGTGTCGCGTATCGAGATCAACTTTTTGAAAGCCCGCCCCTATTCTGATCTGTAAACAAAATGACGATCACGGCTGTTAATAAAAGCACTTAAATGATAATATCTTCCCCTGGTAAAAAATAGTATATATGCAAAGATGGGTAACTATAGTAGCAATGATGTTGTTGGGCGGTTTAGCCGCTTTTGCTCAGGCTGATGCCGACGGCTCGGTAACAAAAACCGGGGATAAAGTACCGGCATTTAATTTTGAAGTAGAAAAGGGGAAAAAAAGCATTGCCGATTATAAAGGCAAGCTGGTGCTGATCAATTTGTTTGCTACCTGGTGCCCACCCTGTCGCAAGGAACTGCCGGAAATGCAAAAGCAGGTATGGGAGAAGCACAGCAAAAACGAAAAATTTGCATTGTTTGTTTTCGGGCGCGAAGAAAACTGGGATGTACTGGTGCCTTTTAAAGAAAAATTTAAATATACTTTCCCTATTCTGCCCGATGTGGACAGGGGCGTTTTCAGCAAATTCGCTACGCAGTCTATTCCGCGTAATATATTGATCGATGAAAAAGGGACCATTATTTACCAATCTATTGGTTATGAACCTGCCGAATTTAAAAAGCTGGTGGAGCTGATTGATGCGAAGCTGACTAAGTAGCCTCCGTTTTACAAATCGATTTATAGAATGCCACGAATGCCCGCCTGATCCGGACGGGCAGGCACAAATGAGGAGAAAAATATTCGTGTATTCGTGGCAAAACTTTTCATCTGCTCAATAACATTGCCACCTCATTAATCAACAAGGTTTATTTTTGCCGAATGACTATTTATTATTGTTATGATGCGCATTGCGGCTGGTGTTATGGTTTTAGTAAAGTGATCACCCGGTTAGCAGCTCAGTATCAGAACCAATTTCACTTTGAAGTGTTGAGCGGCGGCATGATTCCCAAAGAAACGGCCAGGCCAATAAAAGCAATGGCAGGATATATTGGCGAAGCCTATAAAAGGGTAGAAGAACTGGCGGGCGTGGAGTTTGGTGCCGATTATCTCTGGCATATTCAAAACCCGGATGACAGCGATTGGTTTCCCGAATCTTTAACTCCGGCGATAGCGCTCTGCATTTTTAAAGAATATTTACCCGAACACCAGGTGGCTATAGCGGCTGATTTTCAAAAAGCAATGTTTGAAGAAGGGCGCGCGACCTGAGCGATGGCGAAGCCTACCGGCATTTATTGGAAAAGTACACGATACCTGCTGATGCTTTTTATGAAAAGCTGAAAGACCCGGCCTATGCTGAAAAAGCCCGGTACGAGTTTGCACTATGCGCACAACTGCAGGTTACCGGCTTTCCTAAATTGTTACTACAGGTAAACGATACTAAATTTTATTTGGTAGCCGAAGGTTTTACACCCTACGATACACTCAACGCCAGACTGGAGAATATTTTGCGGGAACTATCTGCAACCAACCAGGACACAACCAATTAATTCCCTCACTGCTTTTATTATAATGACTACTGAAGATTTACAAACTATCGATTGCCGAGGGCGCAGTTTTATTGATTGATAAACCGCTCGACTGGACCTCTTTCGATGCAGTAAGAAAAATACGTAACCTGATCAAAATAAAAAAGGTAGGCCATGCCGGAACATTAGATCCATTAGCAAGCGGTCTGCTGATTGTGTGCACGGGTAAGTTTACTAAAAGGATTAATGAATATATGGCGCAGGAGAAGGAGTATACCGGTACTTTTACGCTGGGGGCTACCACACCTACCTATGACCTGGAAAGCGAACCTGTAAACATTCAACCCATCGATCATTTATCTATAGATGACATAAAGAATGCTACTTCCGGTTTCCTGGGCGAAATTGACCAGGTGCCACCCATTCATTCAGCCATAAAAATAGACGGCAAGCGGGTATACGAGCTGGCAAGAAAAGGAGTGGATGTAAAGCTGGAACCGCGAAAAATAACCATTAAGGAATTTGAAGTAGATGCTTCTGCACTACCCATCGTATCCTTCAGGGTAGTATGTACCACCGGCACCTATATCCGTAGCCTGGCCAATGATTTTGGCGCAGCCCTTGGTTGTGGCGCTTATTTAAGCAGCCTGCGCCGTACCCGTATAGGATCTTTTACTACGGAAGAAGCAGTAACCATCGAAGCATTCGAAAAAGCAATGCGCGAAAGAAAAGCAAAAGTGGCTGATCAACCTTAGCATTACTTTTTTATTTCTTAAACCAGTTTAAGTTTTAGAAGCTTTGTAATATTGAATTTTGAAGGATCAATATGCAACAAAAAACTTCTTATACCAACCGGGCACAGTTCATCTTTAGAGTAGCTATTTCCGCCACCCTGTTTTCTGCCGTAGCAGACCGGTTGGGTTACTGGGGCAGCCAGTCTACCTGGGGCAACTGGGCTAATTTTGAAGCGTATACCGGGCAATTACTATTCTTTTTGCCCCACTCACTGGTGGCTGTAGCTGCCGTAATAGCTACTATTTTAGAAATAGCGTTTGGCATTTTACTACTAATAGGATACAAAACAAGGCTGGTAGCGATTTTAACCGGCAGCCTGCTCTCCATTTTTGGCTTAAGTATGGTGTTGGCTTTAGGGCTTAAACCTACTTTAGATTATTCCGTATGGGTAGGCGCATCAGCTTGCTATTTGCTCGCCGGTATCCCTTATTACCAATTCAGCATCGATCAATTAAATAATAAATCATGGAAAAAGATTAAACATTTACGAAACAGAACCTACGGGCTATAAAGCTATGCTGGGATTGGAAGGATACCTGGCCACTACCCAATTAACAAAAACACATAAGGAGCTGATCAAAATAAGAGCCTCTCAAATAAACGGTTGTGCATTTTGTATTGATATGCATACCAAAGATGCCTTAAAAAACGGGGAAACCAACCAGCGTATTTTCCTGTTGAATGCATGGCGTGAAACAGACCTTTTTTCTGCGGAAGAAAAAGCCATATTGGCCATAACCGAAGAAATGACATTGATCCATCAGCACGGATTGTCTGATGCCAGCTATCAGCAAGCCTTACAATTTTTTGATAAAAACTATGTAGCACAAATTATTCTGGCAGTGGTAACTATTAATGCCTGGAATCGCATCGCAATCAGCACACAGCTGGAAGTGCCAAGGTAAAAGAACATGACATATCTAAATTACATGGGATGTCTAAACGCGTGGGCGCGAGGACGCAAGGGAGAAGAGGTCTAGCAAAGAAGCACATTGCGCCTTCGCGCCTTAGCGGTTAAGTTAAAAAAGGAATGTATCTTCTCAACCCTTATTGCCTTCAATCTTAGCCTGCATAATTGAAAATGATTGTCGCCCTGAGCTTGACGAAGGGCATCATGATCGAAAAACGGTTCGTCTCCAAAAGGAGTCCTTCAGACAGGCTTATCCTTTATTCCCCTCGATAGTAGCCTGCATAAAAGCCCGGTCGTTTTTATATTCCTCCCAGTTAAATTGTAAAAGAAAGCTTGTAGCTGCCTCCGCACCTTTTTCAAACATGGCCAGCTTTTCCGTATCGGTAATAAAAAATTCAGCCAGTTGTACTCAGCCAGCGGGATAGTGCCCACACCTCTGGAATATACTTTGTTTTTGAGCTGGAAATCTTTGTCGTAATAATTCCTGATGGTATTAAAGATGCGACCGAAATAACCCATGATGGTCCAGCTGCCGGCACGTTTACTCTTATCTTCAGGTGCTGAATCGTCGAGGTCAATACCAAAAGAAGGCAGTCTTGGCACGGTCACTTTAGGGTTGTAAAAAATATTGATGGGGAAGTTGGACAAAATGCCGCCATCAACAAAACGGGCCACAGAAGGCGGGTCGTCTTCGTCGAAAATATCTTTCCATTGTTTTTTAATTTCGGGAAGATCACAGGGGATATCCTTAATAAAATAAGATTCAAAAAACATGGGGATAGACATGGACGCCCGAACAAAGCCTGCAGGATGCAGGTCATCCTTTCCTTTACTGCGAAACAATCCTGCCATTGCAGGGAATTCAATCTTATTTTGGGTTACCAGTTCGGAAGTGATAAGGGTAATATCGCCTTTTAAATCCGTCACACCCTGCGGATGCTCATTTCGCAGGTGAAGGCCCGGAATATCCTGCGCAGCTTTATTGACCAGGTCGTTAGTGTTCAATACACCATTATCGCGCATTTGCTTTTCTATCCAGTTATAAAAAAAGTGCCCGGGATTAATACCATAGCCTGCCGTTTTAAACTTCCTGAACAGCTTTAAAATATAATGCACCAATTCTCCAATTACAATCATTATTACTACCAGCGCCAATAATAATGAACGGCTCAGGTTGAGCAACCCTTCATTTTTTTGCACCAGTATCAACGACACGATGCTGCCAGCAAGCAGCAATGCAAACAAGGCAATAACCCCGATAGCTACATTACGTACTCTCTGAAAGTATTTCTTGTGGGTAATAAATCTTTTAATGACCCAGCGGGCGGCAGGGTGCCCATCTACCAGGTCGAAAAAATTAAGATTGGTAATGGCGTCCAGCACACGGCCTGATTTCTCTTCCTGCTTTTTGCCAATAACAGTTAGCATCGCCGTATTGATAGCCCCGGCGCTGGTACCGGCCATTCTTAAAAATCTTACCCCCATCTGTTCCAAAACATAGGTATACCCCACCAGGGCTACACCCAACACGCCACCGCCTTTTTGCACCAGGTTTACATATTGGTGCCCTTCAGCATCCAGCACATCAGATACTATAAAAGGCTTACCGTTGGTGCCGAAAGCCTCTCGTAGCTTCTTTAAATTGTTCTGCACTTTCGGACTATTGGTAAAGTCTTGAACGGTTATTTTAGGAGTTGACATTGCAGCGGGCTTTATTTTATGTTTGGTGTTTGTATTTCAGTGGCACTGACCCATTTCTCCTGCTGAAGGTAAAAACTTCAGGTTGAAATATACAATATGACAGGTCACCAATTCTAGCTACCAGTTATGTTCCTCTTTAAAATAAAGTATATTTAAATGACTAAAACTCCATCTCCTCACGCTAAAAATAATATATGAAACGGGCTCATGGTATATTAGCTATTTTTATAGCCTTATTTTATTTACAAAAAGCAAGTGCACAAATGACCGCTGTTAAATGGCCTGAAATACAACATCCTGTTCCTGCAAAAAAAGCGCATGTAAGGGATATTCACGGAGATAAGGTAAATGATGACTACTACTGGATGATCGATTTCTTTAAAAAAGGTGCCGATAGCAACGAAGTGGTACAATACCTGGAGGCGGAAAACAAATACCTGGATGATATGATGGTCGATACCAAGGGGCTTCAGGAAACACTTTTTAAGGAAATGCGGGGAGGATTAAGGAAGAAGATCAGATGGTACCGTATTTTAAGAACGGTTATTTCTATTATCGCCGCACCGAAACCGGCAAGCAGTATTACAAATTGTGCCGCAAAAAGGCAGTTTATCTGCTGCAGAAGAAATACTGCTGGATGTAGACGCCATGGCTGAAAAACATGCTTACTACTCCATAGCGGGCGCTGCCGTGAGTCCTGATAATAAATGGCTGGTTTTTGGAGAGGATACCGTAAGCCGCAGGCAGTACACGGTAATGGTAAAAGACCTTACTGCCGGGAATATCACTCCGCAGGGCATTATAAATACCAGCTCGGATTATGTATGGGCCGCAGACAATAAAACGATATTCTATATATCCAACAACCCGCTTACACTGCTATCTGAAAAAGTATGGCGCCACAAGGTTAATGAGCCGGCTGCAGCAGATGAGTTGGTGTACGAAGAAAAAGCAATAATAATTACCTGAGCCTTCATAAAACCAAAGCAGATAACTTTATTCTCATCAGCTCGGGCAATTTTACTAATTCGGAAATCCGTTACCTGGCAGCAGACAGGCCATCAGGCAATTTCAGTGTTTTCCAGGAAAGAATGGATAGCGTATTGTATGAAGTAGATGCAGATGCCCAACAGTTCTATATTGTAAACAATAATAAAGCATTGAACTTTAAAGTGTCCACTGCTCCATTTAATGCCACCGGGGTAGCGCATTGGAAAGACTATATACCTCATCGTTCTGATGTGTTGGTTGAAGAAATCACGCTCACCAAAGATTTCGTGATCGTAAAATCAAAGAAGAACGGACTGGACCAGTTTCAGCTATTATCTAAAGATGGAAAAGAAAATAAACTGGTGCCTTTTGAAGATGCTGTTTATACCGCTTCTTTTTCTTCTAATGCAGATTACAATGCTACCCAACTCAGGTATAGCTATAGCTCACCGGTAACACCTAACAGTGTGTATGATTACAACCTGGCAACAGGCCAAAAAACATTATTAAAGCAGCAGGAAATACCGAGCGGGTATAATAAAGACGAGTATACCACCGAGAGGGTGTATGTAACAGCCGAAGATGGTTCAAAAGTTCCGCTATCTATTGCTTATAAGAAAGGATTTAAAAAGATGGTACGCAGCCCTTTCTGCTGATTGGATACGGCAGCTATGGCTTTTCCTATCCCACTTATTTCAATGCCAACCTGGTCAGCCTGATGAACAGGGGCTTTGCTTACGGCATTGCGCATATCAGGGGCGGACAGGAAATGGGCCGCCAATGGTATGAGGATGGCAGGTTGATGAAGAAGAAAAATACGTTTACTGATTTTATAGATTGCGCCTCTTATCTCATCAATGAAAAATATACTTCGGCGAAGCATTTATATGCCAATGGGGGTAGTGCCGGAGGTTTGTTAATGGGGGCTGTAGCCAATATCGGCGGTGAATTGTTTAATGGCCTTATCGCGGATGTGCCTTTTGTGGATGTAGTGAATACCATGTTGGACCCTACCATTCCCCTTACCACTAACGAATACGACCAGTGGGGTAATCCCGAAACCAGCAAAGACGCTTACTTATATATGAAGTCCTATTCACCCTACGAAAATGTAGAGAAGAAGACCTACCCCAATATACTGGCCACAACAGGATTACATGATAGCCAGGTGCAGTATTTTGAACCGGCTAAATGGGTGCCTAAACTCAGGGATTTTAAAACTAATAATAGCCTGATCTTTTTGCGTACTAATATGGATTATGGCCATGGTGGCGCTTCTGGCCGCTTTGATTATTTAAAAGAAGACGCACTGCGCTATGCTTTTTTATTAAAACTGGAAGGTATCACCGAATAAAATACGCCGGAGTTTGAATTATCGTATCTTAATAAGCCTGTGCTTGATGGTAGCACTATGTTCGTCCTGCCTCAACAAAACGGGCAAGGACCTCCATCCGGAAATTCCTGAATTCCCGGCAACTACCAATAAACAATTTGTAGTTCAAAAATTGTTCGATCGTGTTTACGATTATTACTATAATGATTCTGCCCTGGTTTTTAGAGATAGTGCCGCTATGATTGTTTACCGGTTTCATTATCAGCAAACCAACCGATTTCCGACAACTGAATTCATTTATGCAAACGGCCTGTTTATTTTAAAAGAAGACACCAGCTACTACGGGTAGATGACCGGCTTTTTAACCGGCGTTCCATAAAAATAATTGATGAGTCGCCAAGGTTGAGAGCAATTGAAGACAGCATTTACAGGATTTACACAGATACAGCATCTGGGATTAACCCTGTTATAGATTCCCTTTTTGTTGGGTATTTTTATACTAAGTATAAACTTGATGATAGCCGCATCCCCTATAATCAGCAGGTAGCAAGTGACGACTATTATATAAAAACCAAAGATGACGAATTTATTCTTACTCAAATTCCCTATGCCCTGGAGAAAAAAATCAGTGCGGCTATAGTGAAGGAGGAGCGGGAGGAGGTGCCGGTGAAGAATGCTCTTCAAAAAATGGAATTTTTAGAAGGAAAACATCCTCATATCAAAGAAACGGGTTACGCCATGATGCGAAAGTCCTGGCATATCACGGGCGGTGGCAATCATTTTATTCCTGCTATACCTGTATACGGAGAAGTGGGTTATTACTATTATGATATGAGTTTCAACAATATTTCAACGCAGTTTAAAATATTGAGTGGGGAGGACAATCTCATTGAGCTAAAAAATAATGGTCCGGCATTCCTGCTTATTAACGGGAGTGAAATATATATGGTTTCCGTAAAATAAAAAAGGTCACCGTTTAAACGGTGACCTTCCATATCGTAAAAAATATGCGTCTTATACTACTTGTTCCACCACAAAATATTTATCCAGCTCTTCTACCAGCTCGTGCTTGGTAATAGGTATACCCATGATCTTATGGTAACCTTTGGCATCTACCAAATATTGGTCGCGGATAATTTTAATCAGCTGGCCGTTATTAATTTCAGGAATAATTACATGCTCGAAATTGCGGATAATTTCGCCCAGGTTTTTAGGGAATGGGCGTAAATGGCGTATATGCGCATGACTTACACTCTTGCCCTGTGCCTGTAAATCTGCTACGGCAGATTTGATCGTACCATAGGTAGATCCCCAGCCCAGTACCAGCACTTTGCCTTTGTGATCACCGCTATCTATTTTTTGATCTGGTATATGCTCTGCTATTTTATCCACCTTTTCCTGGCGGATCCTTACCATGGTCTGGTGGTTATCCGGGTCGTAGCTGATATTGCCGGTGATGTTTTGCTTTTCGAGACCCCCGATCCTATGTTCCAGTCCGGGCGTACCAGGCACTGCCCAGGGGCGTACGAGGTTCTCATCTCTCAGGTAAGGTTGAAATTTATCTTCATGGTCCCAAAGCTCTGTTTTGAACTTTACATGAATGGGGGCCAGGGTTTCTTCGGTTGGGAAACGCCAGGGCTCTGCGCCGTTGGCAATATATCCATCGCTCAACATAATAACGGGTGTCATGTGTTGCACGCTTATTTTAACCGCCTCATATACCGCATCAAAACAGTCTGCAGGACTGCTCGCGGCAATTACCGGCATAGGGCATTCGCCGTTTCTGCCATAATAAGCCTGTAACAAATCTGACTGCTCAGTCTTGGTAGGTAAACCGGTTGAAGGACCTCCGCGCTGCACATTGATGATCACCAACGGAATCTCCAGCATCACTGCCAATCCCATCGCTTCTGCTTTTAATGCCATACCGGGTCCTGAAGTTGTAGTAACTCCTAACGCACCTCCATACGAAGCGCCTATAGCTGCAGTAATTGCCGCAATTTCGTCTTCAGCCTGGAAAGTACGGATGCCGAAATTTTTATGACGACTCAGCTCATGCAGGATGTCGCTGGCAGGTGTGATAGGATAGGTTCCTAAAAACATGGGAAGTCCGCTCTTGGTAGACGCTGCAATTAAGCCCAGCGCTAAAGATTGGTTACCCATAATAGAACGGTAGGTTCCGGGCTCAATCCTTGCTTTTTCAACTTTATAGGTAGTGGTAAATGTTTCGGTAGTATCACCGTAATTGTAACCGGCTTTCAGGGCTTTGATATTACTATCTAAGATATCCTGTTTTTTAGAAAACTTTTCGGTCAAAAAGCCGATGGTGTTTTCCATATCGCGGTTGTACATCCAGTAAAGAAAACCCAGGATGAACATATTTTTTGCCCGGTCTTTTTCCTTGGTGCCCAGCGCAAACTCTTTCAAAGCCTCGCGGGTAAGTTTGGTTACATCTATTTTAATCAGCTCATATCCGTCCAGGCTACCGTTTTCGATGGGATTTACACCATCCGGGTAATTTGCCAGTCTCAGGTTTTTACTGTCAAACCCATCGGTGTTGGCAATGATCCTTCCGCCTTTTTTAAGGCCTTTGAGGTTGGCTTTTAATGCAGCAGCGTTCATGGCTACCAACACATCACACTCATCGCCAGGCGTATATATATGATCTGATGAAAAACGTAACTGAAAACCACTCACTCCCGGGATAGTGCCCTGCGGGGCCCTTATTTCTGCCGGGAAATCGGGAAAAGTGGAGAGATCTGCGCCTAATAAGGCGGTATTGGTAGTAAACTGGGTACCTGTAAGCTGCATTCCGTCGCCGCTATCACCCGCAAATTTGATAACTACATCCTTTAAAACTTCCTGTGTTCTGTTCATGCCTCAAAAATTGCGCACGAAGGTACGAAAGTTCCAAGGTTAGGCTCTTTTATTTTACGAAGCGCTGACAAAGGGAGAAAGCTGACAGTTTATAGTTGACAGCTGACAGGCACACCTGACTAACAAATGTCATCTGCCAACTCACAACTATCTTACCGCAATCATGCTGATCTCTACATTTACAAATTTGGGTAAGGCGGACACCTGAACGGTTTCTCTGGCAGGAAAATTGTCGGTGAAGTACTGCCCGTAAACCTCATTGATCTCGGCAAACCGTTTCATATCAGTAATGAAAATAGTAGTTTTTATCACATCGGAGAAAGTAAGTTCAGCCTCGGTTAAAATGGCCTGCAGGTTTTTCATACACTGGTGGGTTTCATCCTGCAAGCTGGCATTATTGAGTTCCCCGGTTGTCGGGTCAATCGGAATTTGCCCCGATATATATAAGGTATCTCCGGCAAAAACTGCCTGGTTATAAGGACCAATGGGCGCGGGGGCATTGGTAGTAGTGATTATTTTCTTTTCCATAAAACATTAATTGAAAGAAGCTTTGCAAGTGTACAAAAGAACCATTAAATAAACAATTTCTATGAACTTTTGTACGGTTTTTAAAACTTTAAATGTATTTAAGACATATTTTAAACAATATTCATTTTTTTGCAGGAATGCTTCTTTTAAATATAGATACGGCAATTGATAAAGGATCTTTCTGCATAAGCAGGAATGATGAGGTGATAGCTTTTGAGGTCACCGAGAGCAGGAACGAGCAAGCAGGTTGGCTACATCAGGCAATTCACAACGCTTTTAAACAAAATGACCTTGATTTTCACCAGCTCGACGCGGTAGCAGTAAGCAATGGTCCGGGCTCTTATACCGGTTTAAGAATCGGACTTTCCACGGCAAAAGGTCTTTGCTACGCATTAAATAAGCCTTTAATTTGCATAAATACGCTACAAATTATTGCAGCGGCGGTGGAGTTACAAGCCAAACGCTATATTTGCCCAATGATTGATGCGCGCCGTATGGAAGTGTTTACAGCGCTATTTGATAAAAACTTAACTCTGATAAAAGAGCCCTTTGCCACGATATTGAACGAGGAAAGTTTTTCAGATATCTTAAAGGAAGATCACATCATATTCACCGGCAACGGTAGTGAGAAGTTCAGGTCACTGATAAAAGACAATGTTAATGCTGAAATAGTAGAAAATAACATTGATGCGCGGAACATGATTGCCCTATCGCTTAAATATTATCAGAAAAAAATTTCTCAGATGTTGCATATTGTGAACCATATTACGTTAAAGATGTATATATATCTAAAAAAGAAATATAAATAGCATTGCGATAAATAATTTTATGCTGGTATTTTTAAACCCTCTAAACACGATCATTTAAATGAGCAATTATCACATTTCATTCGGGGTAAAGGAAAGCCCCGGAGAAGAATTAACATTAGATACTCTGGCGATAAAAAAGCCGCGTTAATTTTGCGGGCTTTTAACCACAAATTACGGCAACAAATACTTAAACTGATTGATAATCAGGAAAAAGTAACCGTAACCGAAATTTATGTAAAACTAAGAATTGAACAATCCGTTGCCTCTCAGCATCTGGCAATTCTGCGTAAAGCAGACTTCGTAAAAACAGAACGTGACGGGAAATTCATTTATTATACGGTAAACACCCAACGCATGAAAGACTTGAATAAGTTTGTTGGGGAGCTTTTATCCTAATTTTTTACCATATTTCTCAGGCATGACAGCACTCAGCGTTGAAGCTTTTAGCCAATTGGCAGAACAGGGACTTCCGATCATTGATATCAGGGATACAGAATTATTAAAACAGGGTTTTATAAAGGGCAGCATTTCGCTTTCTGACCCCGCTATTTTTGGCGCCCATATCGGTGCATTCTCGGGTTTTTCAATTAGTTCTGGCCTCAGCCCTGTTTTGCTGGTAGGCGATGTGGCTCAGAATTTCGAGCCTTTTCTGCAACAACTATCCGATGGTGCCAATACGCGTGTAAAAGGCTACCTGGAAGGTGGATTTGAAGCCTGGGAAAAAGCCGGTGAAGCCGTTGATCTGATCATTGATGTGGAGGTAGATGAATTGATCATGGATATACCATTTGATGAAAACCTGGTGATCATGGATACCCGCCCCGCCGTTAACTTCGGCAATGGCCATTTAAAGGATGCGGTAAGCCTGCCATTAGCTCAAATAAATGATCCCCTTAGAATTGCTGCTATCGAGGAAAACGATAATGTATACATCATAGGAGAAAATGACCAGGAAGCTTTTTTAGCTGCAACTATCTTAAAAAAGCAGGACATTCATAATCTTCGGGTGGTGTTGGGTGGCTGGAACGCCGTTCAGTCGGAGAAGAAAGCCAGGATTATAAAAGAACCCGGAATGTTGAACTAGGCAAACTGCCGGGTTTCACAATAATTTTATGGGATACCCATTAATATTTTAAGTAATTTCGTTGCCCGTTTACAAGCGGGCAATTTTTTTATTTTCAATTTACAGGAAAGAATGAACTTATTTGATGTGTATCCCCTCAACAATGTAACTATCACCAAAGCAAAGGGCTCTTATGTTTGGGATAGTGAAGGTAACCAGTATTTAGACCTTTATGGCGGGCACGCTGTTATCAGCATTGGCCATACTCACCCACACTGGGTACGACGCATTGAAGAGCAATTGGAAAAAATCGCATTCTATTCCAACTCTATTCAAAATCCCCTGCAAACAGACCTGGCTAAAAAGCTGGGTGAAGTATCGGGTAAAGAAGATTATAGCCTCTTCCTCTGTAATTCTGGTGCAGAAGCGAATGAGAATGCACTGAAGATGGCGTCTTTTCATACCGGAAGGAAGAAAATTGTTGCTTTTAGCAAATCATTTCACGGGCGCACATCCCTGGCTGTAGCAGCAACAGATAATAAAAATTATGTAGCGCCGGTAAACGAAACAGAAAACGTAGATTTTCTTCCGTTTAATGATGAAGAAGCGCTGGCGGTTCATTTCGCAAAACATGGCAAAGAAATAGCTGCCGTTATTATTGAAGGTATCCAGGGCGTAGGCGGCATTAACGTAGCAAGCGATTCATTTTTGCAATTGATCAGGTCTTTGTGCGATAAATATGGCGCTGTTTATATAGCAGATGCAGTACAATGTGGTTATGGACGTAGCGGTAAATTTTTTAGCCACGACTTTGCCGGAGTAAATGCAGATATCTACTCCATGGCTAAAGGCATGGGCAACGGATTCCCTATTGGTGGTATCATCATTGCTCCTCATATCAAACCAAAGCATTTCCAATTGGGTACAACCTTTGGTGGCAATCACCTGGCTTGCGCCGCTGCTATGGCAGTGTTGGAAGTAATGAAAGAAGAGAAGTTGATGGGTAATGCGGTGATGACGGGCAAGTACCTGCGTGATGAATTAAATGCCATTCCGGAAGTGCAAAATGTACGTGGTCGCGGATTAATGATCGGCTTCGATGTGCCTGAAGAAATTGCAGCTTTAAAGAAAAACCTGTTAACGAATCAAAAGATCTTTACAGGTGAGGCCAAGCCGAACGTGATCAGACTGCTCCCTTCCCTGGCTTTAAAGAAAAAAGATGCCGAGCAGTTTGTTGATGCAATAAAAGAAGAGATCGAAGCCTTTGCGGTAGCAGCAGAATAATTTCCGGTCCCGGTCTTCAAAGGCATTCTTCAGATTTGTTCTTTTGTGCATACATCAGACAATATTAAAATGGTTCGTGCACACACACGAACCATTGTTTTTTTACCAGTAATTAGTATATTAAAACTTTATCCATACAACCATGTCACTTTTAAAAGGCAACACATTTATCAGTGCATTAGATGTTACAGACATCAACGCGCTGGCGGCCAAAGCACTTGCTTATAAAGCCGATCCTTTAACTGATAAAAAACTGGGAGAAGGTAAACGCATCGGATGCCTGTTCCTCAACCCAAGTATGCGTACCCGCTTAAGTACCCAAATAGCGGCGCAGAACCTGGGTATGGAAGCCATTATATTTAATGTGGGTAACGAAGGCTGGCAGTTGGAATTTGAGGAAGAAGCGATCATGAGCGGAAAAACGGTAGAGCATGTAAAAGATGCAGCGCCTATTTTCGGGAAGTATTTTGATATACTCGCCATCCGTACTTTTCCCTCACTGGTGAATAAAGAAGATGATTACAGCGAGCTTTATATTAACCAGTTTATTAAATATGCCGGTTTGCCGGTAGTAAGCCTGGAGAGCGCCACGCTTCACCCTTTGCAAAGTCTTACAGATCTAGTTACGATTAAAGAAACATTTAAAGAGCCGCGTAAACCTAAAGTGGTGTTAACCTGGGCGCCACATGTAAAACCTCTGCCGCAGTGTGTGGCCAATAGCTTTGCACAATGGATGAATGCATGGGGCGAGGTTGATTTTGTGGTAACGCATCCCGAAGACTATGAACTGGATAAAAAATTTACCGGCAATGCACCCATTATTTACGACCAGGATGAAGCGTTGAAAGATGCGGATTATGTATACGTAAAAAACTGGAGCACTTATAACGACTATGGCAAAATTTACAGCAACGAGCCAGAGTGGATGCTGACACAGGAAAAGCTGCAGTTAACTAATAACGCCAAGGTAATGCATTGCCTTCCCGTACGTAGAAACGTAGAGTTAAGTGATGAAATATTAGACAGTCCTAACAGTATTGTTACACAGGAAGCCGGCAACAGGGTGTGGGCCGCGCAGGCAGTACTGAGTGAGCTGCTAAAAAAATAATGCTTTGCTATGACCAATTTTGCACAACTTATAAAAGCTGTTGCATTTACACATCAGCAGCTCCAGTCAAAAGCTGCCGGCGCAGTAAATCAGGCGTTAACCATAAGAAATTATCTTATTGGATACTACATAGTAGAGTTTGAGCAAAATGGTAAAGGCAGGGCCGCTTATGGTAAAAATCTTCTTGAAAAAATGGCTGTAAAGCTTGCTATACGTGGGCTTACAGCGCCTGAGTTATCCAGGTGCAGGCAGTTCTATTTAGTGTATCCTCAAATTCTTGGGACACTGTCCCAAGAATTTCATTTATTACCAGCAAACATTTTTGGGACGCTGTCCCAAGAATCTAAAAAAGCTGCACCAGCAAAAAGAGTAACTGTAACTGCTGCTAAAATAGTATCCAACTTATCTTTTTCACATATAGCTGAACTAATAAAAATTGAAGATCCCTTAAAACGTAGCTTTTATGAGGTGGAAGCTATCAAAGGGATATGGGGAGTAAGAGAACTAAAACGACAAATAAACAGCCTGTACTTTGAAAGAAGCAGTTTGTCATCAAAGCCCCAAAAGCTATCAGCAGCTATACGAAAAAGATAACGCCACAGGAGCCTTCTGACATCGTTAAGAATATTTATGCCTTTGAATTCTTAGGATTGCCGGTAAAAGATATTGTTGAAGAATCCGATCTGGAAGCGGCATTACTAGACAACCTGCAAGGTTTTATTCTGAAATGGGTAATGGCTTTTGCCTGGAAGGAAGACAAAAGAAAATACTCATAGGGCAAAAGCACTATTTTGTTGACCTGGTGTTTTATCATCGTATTTTAAAATGCCATGTTTTATTGGAATTAAAAATCGGAGAGTTTGAGCATGGTGATATCAGCCAGCTCAATACCTACCTGAATTTTTTCAAGAAGGAAATCTGTGAATCAACAGACAATCTCCCCGTTGGTATATTGCTCGTAGCAGAAAAAGACCAGGCCTTGGTAGAGTATGCCACAGCGGGAATGGATGAAAATTTGTTTGTTAAAAGTATATGCTTAAGCTGCCTCAGAAAGGAAAGCTTAAAAAATATGTAGAGAAGGAAATACAACGTTTGAAGTGATTTTGAATTCTTGGGACACTGTCCCAAGAATTCAAAATAAATAAACTTTATATAGAAGTACAATGTCAGAAACACTCTTTGTAATAAAAATAGGTGGAAACGTTATTGATAATCCTGAAGCGTTGAAAAACTTTTTGAAGGATTTCGCACAGGTAAAGGGGCATAAAATACTGATCCACGGAGGTGGTAAGATCGCTACTAAAATAGGAGATCAGCTAGGTGTACAATCCAAATATATCAATGGGCGGCGTATTACAGATGATGATACGATTGATATTGTTACGATGGTATATGGAGGATTGGTCAATAAAAAAATAGTAGCGCAGTTACAAGCCTTGCAAACCAACGCCATTGGCCTTACCGGCGCGGACGCTAATATTATACCGGCAACCAAAAGACCATTAAAGGTGATTGATGGAGCCAATGTTGACTTTGGTTGGGTAGGAGATGTTGAACCTTCAAAGTTTGAAAGTCAAAGTTTGAAAACGCTTATCGATGGAGGCTTTACACCAGTGTTTGCGCCTCTTACGCACGATGGGCAGGGACATATTTTAAATACCAATGCCGATACCATTGCTGCTACTTTGGCTGTAGGTTTGTCATCACTATATGATGTGCGGTTAATCTATTGCTTTGAGAAGAAGGGCGTTTTAGAAGATGTAAACAATGATGAATCTGTAATAAGGAATATCAACAAAGAAAAGTATCAGCAACTACTAGACGAGAATAAATTATTTGAAGGCATCCTTCCTAAAATAGATAACGCGTTTGATGCGATCAATGCAGGAGTGAAAGAAGTATTGATTGGCCATGCTGCCGATTTGGTAAAAAATACAACTGAATCAACCGAAGGAACATTAATCACCCGCTAATGAATGAACAAACTCTATATAGTAGTGCTGTAACGTTACTGAAGCAATTAATACGAACCTCCAGCTTCAGTAAAGAAGAACAGGAAACAGCCGGGCATATTAAACAGCATTTATTACAGTTTGGTGTTACTGCCGAACAATCGGGTAATAATATCATTGCAAAGAATAAATACTTCGATCCGGCTAAACCAACAGTTTTACTTAATTCGCATCACGATACCGTAAAGCCCAACCCGAATTACACTTTAGATCCATTCGATCCCATTGAGAAAGATGGAAAGTTATTTGGCCTGGGAAGCAATGATGCAGGTGGTTGCCTGGTATCGTTGATCGCCACTTTTATTCATTTTTATGAAGCGCAGTCGTTACCATATAATGTGATGTTGGTTGCCAGCGCCGAGGAAGAGATTTCGGGGTATAATGGTATTGAAGCGGTAGTAAAAGAATTGCCACTTATCGATTTTGCTATCGTAGGCGAACCTACCCTCATGCAAATGGCCGTTGCCGAAAGAGGCCTCATGGTATTGGATGCAACTGCCCATGGCAAAGCGGGTCACGCCGCGCGCAACGAGGGTGAAAACGCCATTAGCAATGCCCTGAAAGATATTAATTGGTTTCATAGCTACCAGTTCGAAAAAGTATCTCCATTGTTGGGGCCTAATAAAATGTCGGTTACGGTAATTGAAACAGAGAACAAGGCGCATAATGTAGTGCCTGCTATATGTAAATATGTAGTGGACGTAAGAGTAAATGAGCTCTACACTTTTGATGAAGTAATTGCAGTAATTGAGCAGCAGGTAGAAAGTGAGATCAAACCCCGATCCACGCGTTTAAAATCTACATCCATCGCTACAGACCATCCGATTATTAAAGCAGGGTTATCCATGGATAAAACCATGTATGGGTCGCCCACCACTTCAGACAAAGCCTTAATGCCTTTTCCCGCTTTAAAAATGGGCCCAGGCGACAGCGCGCGCAGTCATTCAGCTGATGAGTTTATTTACCTCGAAGAGATTGAAAAAGGAATAAAAGACTATATCAAAATTTTAGAAAAGATTATGTAATCTTTTCCTTTTCTTCATCATTACAAAAAATGCTAATGAGAAATCTTTGTCTTGCCTGCTGCCTGCTATTGGCTTTGGGCTCAAACGCGCAAAAAGGCATCACCTTTGATATTGAAAAATTAACGCCGCCCCAAAGGCTTTTAGAGGAGAACCGGGATACCAACATCTACAAACGGCTCCTGCAATCAGCGGCTGCAACAGAATCGATCCCTGTAATGGCCAATCAAACTCATGCTCTTTCCGATCTTGTAGCACGATATAAAGCACCCGGCCCGTTAGTGAATTTTGGGTATCATTCTTTTTTGATGGCATGTACCATGCTTATGCAGAACACCGGCCGGTAGTGCTATCGCCCGATATTATATGGTTATTAATTTCACAAGGGTTTGCACAACATGTAAATAATAACGCTGAGGCATTACGCAAGCATTTTGTAAAGCATGAAGGGAGGGTGTCATTAATAGTACAAGACAACCGTATCCGGCTCAATAATCCTGAAAGCCCCTGGCAGGATGTTTTTCCCGTTTTTACGAAAAAGATCGAAAGCTATACCGGCAAAGCCCTGATTGATGCGCTGACTGCCGATTTTACCACCACTACACCCATTACACGCATAGCATCGCAAATTACCATTATGGATGCCATGAAGCAATATTTCGAGTACATCGTAATGCGCATTGGCTGTGGTATACCACAAGTAACACTCGAAGGTACTACCGCCGATTGGCAAAAGGTACTGGATAAAACCCATGCACTTAAAAAATATGAACTGGATTGGTGGCTGAAAGAAGTTGAACCTTTGTTACAGGAATTTGTAAATGCATCAGCTGGTAAGGTAAACACTGATTTCTGGCGCAATATGTTTAAATACCATGATGTAAAAGGAGTTTATAAAAGCCAGACAATTGATGGCTGGTTCGTTAAATTTTTTCCTTATAATAAAGAAGGCAAACGTAACAATTTGGACAGTTTATCAGGAAGTTCAAAACTCCCCGATGAAATAGCAAAAGTTGATCTGCGCTACCTGGTGCTGGATGATGCGGGCAATGTTATAGAAGATACACCACTTGAACTTTGGGCGGGATTTATTGGTTTAAGCCAGAATAAAACCAACTATGCATTGACTCCCGAAATAGGCTGGCTGATCAAAAGAAAGGATACGCTTCCTGATCCTGCAATTGTCAACCGGCTGCAAAGGGAAAAAGACAATGGATTTGGCGGCATAGAAATACGGGTAAATGAAGTGCCGGCTGAAATACTGCAAATCGATCGTTTTAAAAGGTTAAGCATCACTTTTACCGACAGCATACGGATACCGGAAGCCATGGGTAAAATACAGATAGAACAATTGCTCCTCAATGGGAAAATAACCAAAGAGGAAGAACGGCGCATTTTCGCTCTTTTCCCTAATACTAATGTATTTATCAATTCCAGGCAGGACTAACCTTTTCACTTCCATTGCCTAGCTAGATTACGCGATGGTCTGCCGTTGGCAGGTTGATTATTTTCGCTGCTTATTAAAAACAGTATGAGAAAAATATTTTTAATGGCATTAGCAGCCCTATGCCTGGTATCCTGCAGTAAAGATAAGTCGGATGCCCCTCCTGAGAAGAAAGTAAGACTGGTTAAAAACACTACTCAAACAGCTAGTTACGCCTATACCTACGATGCCAATGGTCGTATGCGAACCCAGGAATACACCAGTAAATCGCAGGGCTTTGTATATACTTTTACGTTTACAAAGTATGATAATAATGGTAATCTCTTAGAAGGTACCATTGACTACAAAGAGCCTGCTACTGCCGATCAAAAGCTGGTGATTGAGTATAAAGATGGAAAGCTTTTCAAAAAAACTTACTCTGAATTAACCACCGGCAATAAGCTAAATAGTAGCGAAACTACTTATGAGGGCGATTTTATTATTGTAAGAAGTTATAATAAATTGGATGTGTTAACGGGAATTACCAAGTATAAGTTTGGAAGCACCGGGAGGATCATTGCCAACGAAATTTATACAGCGGCTAACGTACTGTCTTATCATTATACGGTAGATGCTTTCGATGATAAAAAGAACCCAACGGATCTGTATCCGACGGGATATTTGAGCTACACAAGACCGGGTAATGATGCAAACGTAGTTACCTATACTTACTATTTTAAAAATCCTGACAGAACTGATCCTTACACAGTAAGTGGCTACGAGTACAATAGCTTTGGGTATCCTACTAAAAGAACCATCTCGTATACAAACGGTAGCTGGAACGATACCTGGGAATACGAAGAATATTAAATTTTAGCCTCAAAACATACTGGTATAAGCACAGATTGTGTTTCTTTGTAAGCCGTAAATCGTATTAAACGTTCTACGGCTTTTTAACAATGGGTCATACATATTTTGACGCCATCATAATTATTACAGCATGAAACTCTGGCAAAAAGATACAGCAGCGCTTAAAGAGGTAGAAACTTTTACAGTAGGCAAGGATCGGGAAATGGACTTATACCTGGCGCCTTTTGATGTGCTGGGCTCATTGGCCCATACACGCATGCTGGAATCGGTTGGATTGTTAGATAAAAAAGACCTGTCTGATCTTCAGGCAGCGTTGAAGGAGATCTATCAGCAAATAGAAAAAGGCGAATTTACCTTGCAGGATAATGTAGAAGATATTCACTCGCAGGTAGAACTACTGCTTACCCAAAAGCTGGGTGATGCAGGTAAGAAAATACATAGCGCCCGAAGCCGAAACGACCAGGTTCTGGTAGATATTAAACTGTTTTTACGTAGTGAGATTGAAGGTATGGTGAATACTATTCTCCCATTTTTTGAGCTGTTACAAAAACAGAGTGAAACATTCAAAGACCATTTGTACCCGGGTTATACGCATCTGCAATTGGCAATGCCTTCTTCCTTCGGACTATGGTTTGGCGCTTATGCTGAAGGCCTGGTAGATGATATGCTAACCCTGAAAGCTGCATTTGAAGTAGTAAACAAAAACCCGCTGGGGTCAGCCGCAGGATATGGCTCTTCTTTCCCTATCAACCGCCAAATGACCACGGAGCTCTTAGGCTTTTCCAGCCTTAATTACAACGTGGTATATGCGCAGATGGGACGGGGTAAGGCAGAGCGTGTTGTGGCGCAGGCCCTTGCTAATATCGCCGACACCATATCAAGGTTGAGTATGGATATGACCTTGTACCTGAACCAGAATTTTGCATTTGTAAGCTTCCCCGCTGAGTTAACCACAGGAAGCAGCATTATGCCACATAAAAAGAACCCTGATGTATTCGAGCTCATCCGCTCTCATTGCAACCGCATTAAAGCGTTGCCCAATGAAATAGCCATGATGACCACTAATCTTCCATCAGGTTATCACCGGGATCTTCAATTATTAAAAGAACATTTATTCCCTGCATTTAAAACCTTAAAGGATTGTATTGAAATGGCGGGACTGATGCTTTCTAATATCGATATTAAAAAAGATATACTAACAGACGAAAAATATAAATACCTGTTTACGGTAGATCTGGTGAATCAGCTGGTATTACAAGGTGTTACCTTTCGCGATGCTTACATACAGGTAGGACGATCGGTAGAAGATGGTACTTACCGGGTGCCCGAACAAACACCCATCAATAACCCGCATGAAGGTTCTGTTCAAAACCTTTGTACCAAAGAAATAAAGAGCTTGATGGATACAGCAGTGAGTGATTTTAATTTTGAAAAAGTACATGAAGCTGTCAAAAGCCTATTGCAATAGATCATTATCAGAAAGCCGGGAAACACACCCCGGCTCTTTTATTTAAGTCGTTCCAGCTTGCCTTTGCGCTTAACCAGGTTTTTATAGTCCCATTGAATATCGCGTGCTTTTTCAGCCAGCGGCTCAGGTCTTTAGTCTTTATCTGGTCTTTTAATTCATAGGTGATAGAGGCGTCTTTAAACTTTCCTGTACCAGGTGTTAAAAAAGGCTCTTCAAAATCAGCTCCGCTCCAGAACATCAAACGAAGTCCGGTTTTGAGTCTACTGTAGCCCACTACGGGGTTGCCTTCTAAAAACCAAACGGGGTGCGCATGCCATATTTTACTCTCAGCCTCCGGTAAACCCTTATCAATTTGCCGGGACAATTCCATACAAATAGCCGCATCTTCTGCCGTTTGTGCCGCATTATATGTTTCAATGTCTTTATGCATAATGCCTTTTGTAGGGGAATTTACGCCTTTTGTAGAAAGTTTGTGTTGCAACTGTAACATTCTTGAAGTTTTTACGATTACTACTAGTTATGTTTATCGTATCCAAACCACTAATGAGACATTTTTTGTATTTGCTAACTTCAGTTGCCTGCCTTTTTATTTCGGCATCATCCTTTGCCCAGGGTTCTGTCAGAGGTAAACTGCTGGATGCCGCACTCAAAAGCCCTTATATATGGCCACCGTTACGGTGTTCCAGGCGCAGGATACTTCTTTGGTTACCTACAGGCTGAGCGCTGAGGATGGAAGCTTTAGATTACCAGGACTTGCAGCCAATATTCCCTACCGTATTCTTGTATCTTTTAGTGGTTATGCGGTGCATCGCCAGCAATTTCAGCTGAAAGCAGATTCGTTGGATATGGACCTGGGGGCAATTACGCTACATCCCCCGCTACGCAGTTAGAGGAGATTTTGGTTATTGCAGAAAGACCGCCCATGGTAATCAGGCGGGATACGGTAGAATTTAACGCCAATGCATTTAAGACCCTGCCCAACGCAATGGTGGAAGACCTGCTTAAAAAGCTACCCGGTGTACAGGTAGATAAACAGGGGAATATTATGGTTAACGGCAAGCGGGTGAATAGGATATTAGTGGATGGTAAGAATTTCTTTGGCAGCGATCCTAAAATGGCTTCGCGTAATCTTCCCTCCAATGTGATCGATAAAATACAGGTTACAGATGATAAGGATGAACTGCTGGAACGTGGTGATGACAACCTTAATAACGTAGGAAAAGTGATCAACCTCACCTTTAAAAAAGGAGTAAAGAAAGGTATGTTTGGTAAGGCCTATGGCGGTGGCGGAACGGGTATCAATGGAGGCCGTTATGAAGGGGGCGCTATTGCCAATATATTCAGAGATACACTGCAGGTAAGCCTTTTAGGATATACCAACAATCTTAACCGCCCCGGATTTGGCTGGGCCGACCTGATGCAAACTGGAGGACTGCAGCGTAACCGGGATGTAAGTGGTGGTGGTAACAACAATACCAATAATTCTAATTTCGGCTCAACGATTTCTATTAATGGGATCAACTTCGGAGGTATGTCCCGCCTGGGTGGGGTAACTACGAGTAGCGGCCTCGGGTTTAACCTTAACCACTCTCCCAATAATAAAAAAGCTTTTTTGCTCAATACTACCTGGGAGGTGTTAAAACAGATGTGGAAAGCAACACGACTACGAGAATATCCAATGGCGACACCATCATCACCAACCGTTCTTTGTATGATGCGAAGGTGAAGGGCTTAACCCATACGATTGGCGCAGGTATTAACCTTAAGCCGGATACTGTTACCACCATTAATGCTACGGCCAATTATATATTGGCTACCGAAAGAACCAACAGCATTAATAATCAAAGCGGCGAGAACAACCTGCTGGGCTTACTGAATGAAGGAGTGGTTGGTATAAATGGTAAAACAGGCAATAATATACTAAGGCAGAATTTTTCTATTACCCGTTTATCCAAAAAGAAAGCCGGTCGACGCATTTCATTGGCCCAGGGCCTTACCTGGAACAGCCGGTCGGTAGATAATTATACTGACGCCGAAATCAACTATCGCCAGCCCAGGCAGTATGATAGCCTTATTAACCAGTTAAGGCAGGAGCGCGTACCCACCTGGTTTGCCTATGCGGGCCTCAACTACCGGGAGCCATTAAGTAAAAAACTATTTCTGCGTGCCGGCGCCCGTTACGAATATGAAAACCTGAAGAATGACATTGCTACGCTCGATAAGCAAGGTGCGGTTTATAATACAAGGAACAACGAACTCAGCAGCGATTTTTCAAGGAATAGTAATCGGTACTTCCTAAGTACAGGCTTAGAGTTGAAGCTAAAAGACCTGGCTATTACACCCGGTGTACGATACCAGTACCAGCATTTTGATAATAAACTTTCTTTTATGGCCAACCCGGTAGTTCAAAGATTAAATAATATACTGCCACAATTGGAAATCACTTATCGTAAGCTTACAGTAAACTACAACAGGGATATTGTGTTGCCTGATTATACGTACATGATACCTGTAAGAAACAATACCAATCCTTACCTGGTAAACCTGGGGAATACCGACCTGTTACCTGCTGTTATGGACAGGATCTCTGTGAACCTCAATACCTTTAATCCTAAAAATAATTTGAATGTATGGAGCTGGGGCGAAGCCTGGATCGCCGAGAATGATGTGGTGCAAAGCATTACTATGGATGCAAGCGGCCTGCAAACCATTAAGCCTATTAATGCTAATGGAAGCAAACGTGTGGCTGCCAATTTTGGCCTGAACCAGGATATTAAATACAAAAATAGTTTTACGCTTTCATGGAACTGGGGTACCTGGACAGAGTACCGGGAAAATCCATTTTATTTTAATAACCAGGAAAGCCGGCAGCAGCGCGCTTGCTTGCTCAGCAATATATGGAGCAGCATAGGTTTTAACTGGGACGATAAGCTGGAGGTTATTCCCGCCTATTCTTTTTCCTATATGAATGTAAAAAATACCAATCCTTTATTTACAACACAAAGTAGTTTCGACCAGACGATAGGCATCGAAACTGTTATGCGCTATATCAAACATGTGATCTTCGATAGTGAATTGCGTTATCTTAATAATAATGCTTTTGCCAATCCGGAGTATCGTCGCATGTTTATGTGGAATGCAGGTGTCAACTTTACTTTTTCAAAGATGAAAGAGCCGTATTGAGAATATTTGCCAACGATATTTTAAATCAAACCCGTAATACAGACATCATTCCCAATCAGAATACGGTGCGCACCATTTATAGCAATATTATAGGCCAGTATTTTATGGCTACGTTTACTTACAACCTAAGGCCATCGGGCGCTAAAGGAAAGGTTGGGGGATCATGGTCTTTATTTTAAAAACTATACAACAAGAGCCCCGTTGGTTGCAGGCGGCTCCCCCTTACCAAGCTTTTCAATGCTATCAAGCGTTACCATAGCTATTTGTTCAAGGGCCTCTTTGGTAAAAAAAGCCTGGTGGGCGGTAACCAGTACATTGGGAAAGCTCATGAGGCGTTGTATCATATCATCCTGGATAATATGGGAAGAAAGGTCTTTAAAGAACAGCTTTTCCTCCTGTTCATATACATCGATACCCAGGTAGCCGATATGGCCGGTTTTTAAAGCATCTATACAGTCTTTGGTATCTATTAGCTTACCGCGACCTGTATTGATGATCATCACACCTTTTTTCATAAAGGGGATGGTTTGTTGGTCGATAAGATGAGTAGTTTGTTCGTTGAGAGGACAATGCAGGGAGATGATATCGCTTTGCTGCAGCAAAGTTATCAATGGAAGAAATACGACTCCTTCCGCTTCCAGGCTCTTATCAGCTACCAGGTCAAAAGCCAGCACCCTACATCCCATGCCCAACATCATCCGGCAAAACGCTTTACCTATATTGCCCGTGCCCACTACGCCAACTGTTTTTTGATACAGGTTAAAACCCAGTAGTCCCTGTAAAGAAAAGTTTTGTTCTCTTACCCTGTTATAAGCCTTATGAGTTTTCCGGTTCAACGTCATGATCATGGCAAGCGCATGTTCGGCCACCGCTTCTGGTGAGTAAGCAGGTACGCGGCACACCCTGATACCCAGCTCATGCGCAGCTTCTATATCCAGGTTATTAAAACCGGCACATCTCAGGGCAATGATCTTCACTCCTTTTGTGGCAAGTACTTCCAATACCTGCCTGTTGAGCTGGTCATTTACAAATGCGCAGATCGCTATACTGTTTTGAATCACTTCGGCAGTAGCTGCATTCAGTTCTGTTTCGAAAAACTCATATTCAAACCCATAACACTCGTTAGCATGAACGAAGCTTTCTTTATCGTAAGGTTTGGCAGAGAAGAATGTAATTTTCATATAGACGGTTATAAATTTAAAAGACAAATTTAGTAATCTCGGATATACGACGGTTTCATGACCAGATTGAATTATTAAACTATACGAAATGCTCCCTTTTGGGGTGGGATACTGATATTCCTCTCTTAAGTATTAATGATCTGGCCTTTGATGGCAAGGTTTGAAATGAGCATCGGCTGGGGTAAACAATAAACCATATTTCATAAATTGCGTTGTTTATGAAAATTAAAACTATCTTCAAAATAGCATCGGTTATTTTATGCCTGTTTCTGGTTTTCAGGCTGTTAAACCCGACTATCACCAAAAGCATGACGGTGCTGCGCTGTGAGGGGAAATATAAAATGTCTGTATTCGGCCGGCCCTACGAAGGTTATAATTATCATAATGCAAAAATGGATATTGCTAAATGTCTTTGCAAAAAATACATAGCTACAAAGGATAAAAAACATGCAACTGAAATAGGGAAGATATTAAGTGAATTTGAAGCTTATGACAATATCAAAGACGAACCGGTAGAAGAAATTTGTGAAAACAGGGACAGTGTATTTATCTATTGGTATTATGAGTAACCGTGCAGCGACAGAGCGCTCCAGGTTGAACTGATTTACTGCAAAGGCAATGACGGTAAAACAAATGAGAAGTCATAAATTTTACAGCAGGTAACACCTGAATAAAAGTAATAAAAGTATATGATCACAATTCACAGAACTAACTCAGAAGATACCAGTTTTAAGGGGCTGGTTATTGAACTAGACAAGGATTTAGCCAAACGAAACGGTGACACGAACGACTTTTTTGCACAGTTCAATAAAATGGACCTCATTAAAAATGTTGTAGTAGCGTTTGATGATGCAGTCCCGGTGGGTTGTGGCGCCATGAAACCCTACAACCAATCGGCCATGGAGATAAAGCGGATGTATGTACTACCTGACAGAAGAGGCAAAGGCATAGCAGTTTCAATATTGCAGGAGCTGGAGGCATGGGCTAGAGAATTAGGTTATGCTAAATGTGTTTTAGAAACCGGGGACCAAATGCCCGAAGCCATTGGGCTTTACAGTAAAACGGGCTATCAGGTTATTCCTAATTATGGACCTTATGAAAATGTGAAAAGCAGTATTTGTTTTGAGAAGGTTTCATAAGCGTTAATAAAAACACTTTCAGGATTCTCTATGACAACCACTAATTGTAAAGGTCAATGATCAAAGCTCAGGTTACTTTTTGGTTGTACGGTAAACAGAATGCGAAGTGCTACTGCTAATAAGATATTTAAAGAAGACAAGAGGTTCGAAGTTCGCTCAGCGGGAACTGATAAAACTGCCCATACAGTTCTATCACAAGAAATATTAGGCTGGGCAGATAGCATTATAGTTATGGAAAGGCATCACAGAAATCATATCAGAAAGCATTTTCCAGATGTTTACCAAAACAAAAAGATTGTTTGCTTATACATTCCAGACGACTATGATTATATGCAACCAGAATTAATTGAAATGCTGAACGCTAAAGTGGAAGACATCTACAAGAGAAAATTGATCTAACACTTCCCTGTAGATCTAAGTCCCGTCAGGAACTACTGGTTGGTAGCTGAATTTCAACGCCAGGACGCGCGTGCCGTAGGTGCGCAACCTGGATGCCATTAATTGTATCCACAATCCATGACCGAAAAATGGTTACATTAGCAAAGTGGCTGGGCTAAATGCTACAGGATATACGCCAGGAGATCATTCTGTTACAACCATTATTTTCTTTGCAGGACTTCTATCCTCAATCATTAAACAAATACTAAATGAACAAATTGCTGCTTTGTCTACTAATACCCGCCTTGTCATTTGCACAGGTTGACAGTACTGACATCATAGTTAAGCAAATGATGGAACAGCAAAAAATCGTGGGGCTTTCATTAGCTGTAATAAAAAATGGCCAAACAGTGGCTAACAAAGGGTATGGATTAGCCAATGTAGAATTGAATGTGCCTGTAGACGCTGAAACTGTTATCCGGCTGGGCTCGGTAAGTAAACAGTTTTTTACCACCGCCATTATAAAACTAATGGAGGAGGGTAAGCTGAGTATTGATGATTCGGTACACAAGTTTTTTCCGGACGCTCCGGCGGCCTGGCGACCCATAACCATAAACAACCTGATGTCTCACACATCTGGGCTGCAAAGAGAAGGACCGGCTTATGACAATAACAAAATTCAGCCGGATATTGATATTATAAAGTCCGCTTATAATCTCCCTTTTGTTTTTAATGTTGGAGAAAAATTCCAATATTGTAATCTTGGATATTTTATGCTCGCTGAAATTATAACGCAGGTGAGCGGTATGCCCTGGCAGGACTATATTCGCGCTGCATTATTTATACCGGCAGGCATGCACAATAGTTATCTCACTGATTTTTACCCCATCATTCCACACCGTGCCAGCGGATACATGCACCTTAAAGACACGCTGGTCAACGCTACCGCTATGTATGCCATAAGACCCAGCGGCGGATTTCTCTCTACTTCTACCGATATGATACAAGGGAAAAGGCTATGAGAGAAAAGAAGATTATTCTTAAGAAGGAGAATTGGGAGAAACTTTGGCAGCCCTATATTAAAACCTCAGATAAAGCTGATGCAAAAGAATACTATGGGTTTGGCTGGTTTGTAGAAGAGTATAAAGGACATCCTTTAGTTCAGCACGGAGGCGCTAATATAGGTTTCAGGTCGGTATTCATGCATTTTGTGAATGATGGACTTTCTATTATTATTCTTACGAACACCGATGAAGCCAATCCACGTATAATCGCGAACAAGCTGGCTGATTATTATTTTAGAAAGTAAGATTTTAAGTATGATTATGTTGAAATCGAATGAGTTTTTTTATGTAAATATCTCTGCCATGATCATAAAGCCATTAATAAATGGAATTTTGATTGTCGCCATTTTAGGCTTTCTTTTAATCAAGTGCTTTAGTCTTGGTTTAGGCAACCCTACAACAGTTGATCCCGCACAAATAACCAGGACAAGGCTTTGATTTCAGTATATGCTATCAGGGATATAAGATAAACAGACATCGCTTACAGGTTGAATTTAAGAATGTTTTTTAAGAGTAGCTCAAGGCAAATTATTCATAAATACGAACGATGAAAACAAGAGACGAGAAATTAAAAGCCATCATCCATTGGGCAAATAACAATAAAGACATAAAGGCCTCTTTGCTCACCAGCTCGTTGGCCAATCCGTCTGCGCCGGTTGATGAATTCAGCGACCTGGATATTGAACTTATTTTCGAAAGCAATGCATCCTACATATCTGATAATAACTGGCTGCAGCAGTTTGGCAAACCTATTGCCATGATCGAGGAGGATGAAAGCTGCTTCGATAACCGGCATGCTATGAAAATGGTGTTATATGATGATGGTGTAAAGGTTGATTTTAAATTATACAGCGTAAATAAATTTTTAGAAGATCTGCAACAAAAAGATTTACCTGAAGACTGGGATATTGGCTATCAGGTGTTGATGGATAAAGATGGCATTACCCACGCTATGCAACCACCCACTTATCAGGTTTCCATTATCAAAAAGCCATCAGCCCAAAGATTTCAGCAAGTCATCAACGACTTTTGGTGGGATACCACTTATGTAGCTAAATGCCTGGCAAGAGATGAAATATTCTACGCCAAATTTATGTCGGAAACCAATATTCGTACACAATACCTGGTTCCGCTAATTGAATGGCATATTGCCAATCGGCACGATTGGGGCATCACCACCAACAAGTATGGAAGGCTCTTTAAGAAGTACCTCGACTCGGCAACCTGGCTGAAAGCACAGCAGACATTTTCGGGCAGCGTTATTGCAGACAATTGGAATGCCTTGTGGGCTATGGCAGACCTGGTGGCGGAGGTAGGAGCTGAGTTAGCTCAAACATTAGGTTATACTTATCCTTATGAGTTGGAAAAAATATAAGGAACTATCTTTTGCAAGTGCGTTTGGGGACATCGACAAAATAATTAATGAATATGAAAGTATCATCAAGAGCCGTAGCCATTTTAAAACAAATTGATAGTCGCACAAAACTGGGTGACCTGAGAAAAATGGCGAAAGAAATCAAAAAAGATCACTCCCTTGCTATGGAGCTTTGGGCCTCGGTAAATTTCTGCCACGGCAGCTATCCATTTTAATTATGGATAATAAATTATTATCGCAGGAGGTGATTAACGAGTTGGATAAAGACATGCAAACACACTCGTCGGAGGAAAGAAACCAATTAATCGATTGGCTAATGGCCAACCAACTTACTAAGGACAAAAAAACAATAGCTTTAATCGAATCATGGGAAAATAGCCCCTCCGCACTTCAAAGGCGGATTTTTTGGTACTACCAGGCCAGGTTAAGATGGATGGGGCAAACACCTCCCGGCAACACTGAAGAACTGCTGGCTGCCATAGAAAGCAATATTGCTGGTGAGCAACCGGAGGTACAATGGGCTATGAATTTTACAGCTGCATGGATAGGTGTTTATGAAAAAAGTATCGCAAGCGTTGTGTTGCTATTGGTGAAACAACGGGGCTCTACAAAGGCGAGATGGTATCCAAGGGATGTACGCCCGACTATTTACCCGAGTTTATTGCTATTGAAGCCGCTAAACGGAATTTGTAAAATGGTAAAGTGCGTTTGCTTAAAATATGATCACCTGATGTTTCTTCCGGATACTTCTGGGGCCGCTTCATTCTAAAAGAAAGAGGCTGCTAAATTAACAACCTCTTTCAACCTGAGACCTATTATGCCTTATTTATTCCTAAACGAGTAGCTTCCTCAACAGGAGAGTATACTACATCAGCGTCTGAAATCAATAATTCACCCCTTAACAACAAAGGCGGTTGCGCCATAAACCTGGGTTGGCTTCCCTTATGTGGCTGAGCTGAATGAATCAAAAACGGATGACACAGATAAACTGTGCCTGCCTTGCCGGTTGCATACACTTCTTTTCTTTTAGGCAACTCGTCTAATTTTCCTGCAAGCTCCATGAAAGAAAGACCTGAATCTCCCTCATTTGATAGTATCCTTGCAACATCTATATGAGAGCCTTCATAAATGATCGTAGGCGCATCGTGTTCGCCAACATCGGAATACAAGACTAACATCAGTAAAGCCCGTCCTTTCGATTTGACGTTGACACGCCATTCAAAAAAATTATCCGGGTCAGCCCCAGGAAAACCGGCATCCACGTGTTTACCTGTATCATTAGGTTGCCGGTTGGTTGGAAACCTGACAGGAAATGTTCCTACGCTTTTACAAGGAATCCATTTGTCCTTACCGATCAACTGATTGAAAGCATCATGCAACTTTGGCGTATTTACCGATTTAACAAAAGGTTCATTTGTGTACATTCCCAAACGAAATACAGGCTCGGTCCAGGTTGACGGATCGGACCTGTCATAGGGGAGATCGTTCCAAAGAATTTCCAAAGCCTCGTCTGCAAGTGCCTTTGAAAATGAGTGATCGAGGCTAATAAAGCCACGATGAATAAAATGTTCTATTTCCTCTTTATTTAATAGATGTGACATATTTCTGGTAGCCACCCGCAGACGGCAATAATTGCGGTCTCCCGATGGACTTGATTTGATATTTTTAATAAAATGGGTGAACAGGAAAACTACGCTTTGTATCAACAAAGCTCATTGCTAAGAAAAACAAACAAAACGGGGGATATTATAGCATTACAGTCATTCTCATACCATAAAATTAGAAATTATTAATAACCCGGCCAAAAGAAGGGCATCTAACATTGTATGGCAATTATAATAGCTTACGGAATATCATCTTACTCGCTACGCCCATGCAACTCTGCAGCTTTGATTGTTAGTACACATCCCCTTGACGCAAACTCCCTTTCAATTGACGTCTTTCTACCCTGTTTGTCTTTGACAACAACGTACTTTTGAATAGTAATAAAAATTTAAAATCATGGCACTTATCAATCCTCACATCAACTTCAATGGAAATGCCGAAGAAGCATTCAACTTTTACAAATCGGTATTCGGTGGAGAGTTTATCAGGCTCGTACGCTTAAAAGATATGGCCGGTGCCGAGTTTCCCGTAGCAGCAGAAGATGAAAATAAGATCATGCATATCGCACTGCCGATTGGTAAAAACAATACGCTGATGGGAAATGATGTTCCTTCATTTTTAGGGAAAGTAAATGAGAATGAAAACAGGAGCAAGATTGCGATCCAGGCAGATAGCAAAGAAGAAGCTGATCAGCTGTTTAACGGGCTTTCAGCCGGCGGCCAAGTGGAGTTTCCTATTGGGGACAGTCCCTGGGGTTCTTATTTTGGCATGTTCAGAGATAAATATGGTATTGAGTGGATGGTGGACTTTTCAAACCAATAGAAGCAACTTATGATTCCCGGCCGGGTTGATGGGGTGGCAATGCATTTACTGTCGCCCGGCCGTTGTACCTTAGGGTTGTTGATAGCAACCCACTTAATACAATGAGCGCTGATACCTATTTACAACTCAGGTCTACTACCATTGCAGATCTGGAGCATCTGTTTTTATTTCAAACGGATCCGGAAGCGATTTATTTAGCGGCATTTACACCGAAGGACCCGACAGATAAGTTAGCTTATATTGCCAAATACACAAAGATTTTAGAAGATCCTACTACCAATAATCATACAGTTCTATTGGACGATAACATTATAGGGAGTATGGCTAAATTTGTGATGGATGGTCATGCAGAAATAACCTACTGGATCGATCGGAAATTTTGGGGGCAGGGTATTGCTACCCGGGCTCTGCAACAATTTCTGAACATAGAAACTACAAGGCCTATTGTTGCACGCGTTGCCTTCGATAACCTGGGCTCGCAAAAAGTGTTGGAAAAATCCGGCTTTATTAAAACCGGTACCGATAAAGGTTTTGCCAATGCCCGGCAAATGGAAATAGAAGAGTTTGTTTACCGGCTAAGCTGATAACTGATGTCGCTACATTTCATCACCCGACACCGGGGAATCCCTTTCGGGATGTCGAATGCCACCACTGATACACGAATGATATACCGCCGTGAATAAAACGGATACCACAGTACACTTCCGCCATCCGATACCTGCAAAGCTGGCTAGGAATCTCTTTTCAATGGTTATTAAATACGTATATCGCAGAAAGCTATATGTAGCTTTACCAAAAATAAGTACATTAGCAAAAACTACCTGGGGAGGCCAATGGAACACTAAAGGTTTTCCGACAGCTCTTAAAAACAGTATAGACAATTAAAGTAAACTGGGTAGGCGTTTTGCTTATTAATAAATGTTTAAAACAGACACTCGCATCACCTGCTTTTGAGTTCTTCACAAAATGAGAAAAACGATAAGTATAATATTAATTGGAATTTTACTAATGGGATTTTTTAGTTTTTTTAAAAAAGAGAACCGGGATTCATCAAATATGGATTCAGCCATTTTAGGAATGGTACTTTTAGAAGACCTGAATTCATTTGACCTAAAAGGGACACTAAATGAATTAAGGACAAAATGGGAACTAAAAATAACTAACAGTGAAGCAGATGATGAGGCAGCCGTATTAGTAATTGGCGGATATAATATAGCGATAGCAACTGTTCCTGCTGCAATTCCGGAAAGGGAGGTTGAAAAAACCGCAGCATACAACTATTTCTGGGAGAACGGAGTTCAAGAAACTTCAAAACATAAAGGACACATTGTCTTATCGATTATGAATGCCGGGAAAAATTCTGTTCTGGAAAACCTGTTGTTCAGTAAAATAGCTTCTGCTGTTATGAATAATAGTAAATCAATTGGAATTTATATCGGCGGTAGAACTTTGGTTTTAAAAAGAACTTCTACCAAGCGAATGTGGAAATGATGAGTGAAGAAGATCTCCCTCTGTACAATTGGATTTGCTTTGGTTTGAGAAAAGAAAGAGGAAAACAATCTGTTTACACATATGGACTTGCTGACTTTGGAAAACAAGAAATGGAAATTATTGATTCTGAAAAGTCACTTGAAGAGCTGAATGAAATGATGTTCAACCTGGCACATTATGTAATAGCTTATGATGTAATATTGAAAGACGGTGAAACAATTGGAGTTTCTGCTGAACAGAAGTTAAAAATTACCGAGTCTGAAGGCAAGTTTACAGCCGGAAAAACTTTTAAAATTGAATATTGAAAGCCTTGGTATTAGCGTCGTTTAGCAGCTGGATAATTAAGGTACTACGACGAAATATTTGCATGGTTTCCATCAACTCTGGTATCAAATGCTTTCTAATAGAATTCCCAATCACTCGCTACATGCATAAACTCATAATCATATTAATATTGTTTACTACAGGATGTACTACAACTAGCCAGCTGCCGGCTATCAATCCCCTGGCAACAAGCAATAAAGACATCTTAATACTTTCAATTATGATTCGCGAATATTTTAGAAATACAAGGGGACTGGCGTTTGAACCTGAAAAGCTCCGGCAACAGGAAAAGCGGAGAAAGTAGCGGAAAGAATTATTGAACTAATTGAAAAGTAAAACAACTATAACCAGCACCAGTACGGATGGCAGCGGATATAGTTCTTAAAAGCCAGAGATTCTATCGTTCCCGGTAAGTATGATTTGACGGTGTCCCTAAAGATACTCAACCGCTAGGGCCGAAGTATCCAGGGAATTTAAATGGCCTGGACAATGCTGCCAGTTTAAATGCTGTGTCTTGGATAGGTTTCAAAAACCGAAATAAATTGACAGATGATAGTTTTAGTAAATTAGCACCTAATTGTGATAGATCAACAATAGTTAGCAAAACAGATCTTATAAAAGAAAATTCATGAAACAATTAGTACATACATTTTGATGGTTACACTTTTTTTATTGTTAGTTCCTGCAATAAAAAAGAAGAACAGAAATACGACAATATGATAATAAGAATTTCGGAAATAGAAATTGAACCAAACTATCTTGAAGAATATCTTGCCATACTTAAAGAAGAAGCCGAAGCATCTGTGAGATTGGAAAGTGGTGTTATTGCAATTTATCCTATGTTTCAAAAAAAGCAAGTAAACGAAATAAGAATTTTAGAAATCTATGCAAGCCAGGACGCATACGAAGCTCATTTAAAAACACCCCATTTCCAACACTATAAAACAGCGACACTAAAAATGGTCAAATCATTAAATCTGGTTGATATGAATGCCCTAGATACTGAAACAATGCCGAGGATTTTCAAAAAAATGGGCCTGTAAAAAGCCTGCTTCCGACCTCAGCCGGCAAATGCTTAGCTAATTTAACTTCCAGTACCATGATAAGCACTGGGAGTTTGAAATGCATGTTCGACAATGAAAATGCAGACCGACATTATTAAAAAGTGATGAAAAATATCAACCTATTCAGAAAATTTTTTTAGGAGCCAATACCTGGGCGCAAAGAAAGGATGGGGTTCCCATCGATCTGTTGGACAAGCTAACAAAAGAAGAATTGAAGATTGCCGAAGCAGAATTGATCGATGTGATAAGTCTTAGAGATCACTGGCCGATCATCGGGCTGGGACATATAAAATCCAAAGCCGCGCTGCCGAAATTATATGAACTATTGCAAGATAGCATCGGCCCTATAAAAGTGACTATTGCCCATTCCATTTTTCAAATATGTCGGGATAAAAAAATGGTCGACATTGTTTTGAACACGATGCCGACCATTACCAATCCATTTGAGCTGATTGATATCTTGTATTTTCTGCCGGATTTTGAAGACGAAAATATTACTGAGCTACATCACAATTATCGTAATCACACGGACTATTTGGTGGCTTATAATGCTACCCAGGCTCTCGGGCTGCCAACCGATGAGGTGGTTAAAAAGTTCCGTGATATGAAAGAATAGGCGTTGCGAATGGTATACTGTGGTACGTAAAACAGCCGCTATTAGTATAGATCGTCATTCCGGTCGAAACAAGGGGAGCCTTGGAATCTTTTTTAATGATTTACTCAGCAAACACAGTTCAGGAAGAGCAGATAATAAGACTTAACATTAGAATGTGGCTAATATAAAAAGCCAGTTGCATCCAGGAAAAAATCCTCCATGCAACTGGCTCATTAGAAATCCCTCCGTCTCTTCAGTACAGTCGGGGATTACAGCAGATGTAAACTGAATAATCAGGCATGCACGCCTTCGCTGATTTCTTCCACCATCTTCTTATTAAAAGCAGGCAGGTCTTCCGGTGTACGGCTGGTTACCAATCCTTCATCTACAATTACTTCTTCATCCACCCAATCGGCGCCGGCATTAATTAAATCTAGGCTGATGGCCTTTACGGAGGTCATACGGCGGCCTTCTACTACACCGGCATTGATCAACACCTGGGGGCCATGGCAGATAGCGGCTACGGGTTTGCCCTGCCCGAAGAATGCCTGCACAAAACTAACAGCGGCGTCATTCACCCTTAGCTTATCGGGGTTCAGCACTCCGCCTGGTAATACCAATGCATCATAATCGTCGGCCGATACCTGGTCGATGGTAACATCTACTATATATTCCTGTCCCCAGTTCTTATTGGCCCAGGCTTTAATAGTACCTGCTTCAAGTCCTACAATATGTGTAGTCCAGCCCTGTTGCTCCAGGTGTTCTTTGGGAGATTTTAGTTCACTTTCTTCGAAACCGTGGGTGGCCAGAATGGCTATTTTCTTACTCATTATTTAAAGGTTCAATATGTATTGTTGCCAGAACTAGTGGTCCAAAAACCACACCTGAAAAAACAAATGCACCGGGTATTCTGTTAAATAAATTCAAAAGCGGGAAACCGTAATGGTTTACATGGCACAATTGTTATTTTCGTAGACAGCATATACTATAAGAATGGAAATGATTATTTACGTATCGATCGGCACTATTGCAGGACTACTAATTGGGTGGCTTTTAGGGAAAAGCCGCGCGGCGTCTGGTATTCAGGCCGTTAAAGATGAAGCTCAAATGAAATATGGTGGGTTGGAAAAAGAACTGGTATCGCTCAAAGCCACGTATGCAGCCGAGCTGGCAGCGGCACAGCAACAAATGGCTCATCGCCAGCAGGAATTTAATACCATTAAAGCCGATCTTTTAGCTTTAAGCACCGAGCTGGATAACAGCCGCCAGCAATATGCCTCGGTTAAAGCTGCTTATGATACCAGCCGGCAAACCCTTATTGAAAAAAATAATGAGTACCTGAGAACGCGCTCGCTAAGTGAAAATCTGCAAGCCGAGCAGGGTACGCTGCATCAGCAATTAGCGACCGCATTGGCTACCAATAAAGCGCTCACAGAGAAGCTCCAAACGCAGAAGGAAGAAATGGAAGCGATGAGCAAAAAATTCAATACTGAATTTGAGAATATCGCCAACCGTATACTGGAAACCAAGACCAGCACATTCACCGAGCTCAATAAGAACAATATGAAAAACTTATTGGAACCGCTGGGACAGAATATCCGCGAGTTTAAGCAACAGGTGCAGGATGCTTATGGCAAAGAAAGCAATGAGCGTTTCTCTTTACAGAACGAAGTGAAAAACCTGGTGCTGCTCAACCAGCAATTAAGCAAGGAAGCGCAAAATCTTACAAAAGCTTTAAAAAGTGAATCGAAAACACAGGGCCGCTGGGGCGAGCTGATACTGGAAAAAATACTGGACAAATCAGGCCTGCGTAAGAACGAGGAGTTCTTTATGGAGTACCAGCTGTTTGGCCCTGATGGTAAAGCCCTATTAAGTGCCGTTAGCGGAAAAAAATGCGGCCCGATGCTCTGATCGTTTATCCCGATAACCGCCATGTGATTGTAGATGCCAAAGTTTCATTAAACGCCTTTATAAGATATGCCGAGGCAGAAGATGAAGCAACACAGGAGGCAGAGCTGCTGGCGCATGCCCGCGCAGTAAAAAATCATATTGAGCAATTGCATGTGAAGGCTTACGATGACTACGATAAGTCGATGGACTTTGTAATGATGTTCGTGCCTAATGAAGCGGCTTATTTTGCGGCCCTGAAGGGCGATGCCAACCTTTGGGAATATGCATATGACAGGCGTATCCTTTTGATCAGTCCTACCAACCTGATTGCAGCCTTAAAGCTCCTGTCCGATCTATGGAAACGGGAACGTAACGACCGCAACAGCATGGAGATTGCAGATCGTGCTATAAAAATGTATGATAAGCTGGTAAGCTTTGTGGAAAACTTGGATGCTGTGGGTAAACACCTGGACAATGCCCGTGGTAAATATGATGATGCGGTAAAACAGCTGCACACGGGGAAAGACAATTTCTTTTCGCAGGCAGGTAAAATGAAGTCGTTGTTGAATTACAATAAGCCAAAAGATTTTCAGCAGGCGAAGCTGGATCTGGGAGAGGATAATGATTTAGGCCAGGATTGATGGTTGGTGAAATATCAATAATGGCGATAACGGAAGGTGCTGTTATTATTGCTGTAACAAAACGGTTCCTTGTCCGTTTTCTGCAAAATGCTTAATCATCTTATTTCTTTCTATTAAAAAATTTCGCAGGTATCGTGTCAGTATAAAGCCGGTTAACCACGCTGCCTAATAATCCGGCTGGCGATTGAAAACGCAAAATATCTTTCATTAAGGTACCTCTATCTACCTCGGTAAAAATATGATCGTGGGCAAATAACCGGAAGGGGCCTTGTTGCTGTTCATCCCTGAAATGAAAAGGGCGATGATAAGCAGTAATTTTGGAAGTTAATTTTTGGCGTATAAAGAAATGAGTAGCCTGCCAGGTTACCGTTTCATTCATACCAATTAAGCCACTCGTTCGGCCTGCAATAGCTTTTTCTTTGGTTTTAGCTGTTGATAAGGTATGCAGGTCGATGCTCCTGGAGAGATCAAAACAAGTGTTGATATCAGCATGAATCAATGTTTCTAATTCGATAACCGGCATATCGCTTTATTTATGGAGCATTGCGCGATCCCCGTTAAGAAATTGAGAGATCGGGAGTTTTCTCCAAGCCAAATGTAGGTAAAGTTGCGTACCTACGGCACGCAATATAAATGCACTGCATGTTGCTACTACCCATGTTTTGTCCGTGCCGGATCAAGGCGTGCATATCAGGCAAAAAAATACTTTGCGGCCAGTTTTAGAAATGTAAAAAGTCCCGTTAGGGACTTTATATCGGTAACCAAGATATCAACTGAATGTCGGCGTGCCATAGGTACGCGACCTTACTTGCCCATTGCTGCTTCATCCAGCATCCAGATGGCGGAGCCTTTTTCAGGTTTACTTCCTGCACGGGGAATTTAGACGCCGCATTCTTGGAAAAAATATGTTTCACCACAGGAGCTTTGGCAGCACCCGCTACCAGGAACATGGCTTCTTTGCTATTATCTATTAAGCGATACGTAAAGCTTAAACGGAAGGTTTGCTTGCTCTCCACCCAAACTTCTTTAATATATTTTTTCTTTTCGTTCAAGATATCTGTACCGGGAAATAACGAAGCTGTATGGCCATCATCGCCCATACCCAGCAGGGTAAGATCTATCTGCATTTTTTTGCCTAAAGTATCGGCTATTGCTTTTTCATATTGTGCAGCACAATCACTGGCATTACCTTTAGTAGGCATGGCCAATATATTCTTACGTGGCAGTTTTACATGGTCCAGCAAGGCTTCTTTTACCATACGGTAATTACTGTCTTCATGAGTATGAGGCACAAAGCGTTCATCACCCCAAAGCAGGTGCACATTTTTCCAATCAATATTTCTTGAGAATTTTGGAGTTGCTAACAGGCTGTATAATGCCTTTGGAGTGCTGCCTCCCGATAAAGCCACAGTGAAACGACCGTTTTCTGCAATGCTTTTATTGCTTCTTTCTACAAAATAATAAGCCGCAGCAATGCTTAACGCTTCGGCATTCTCCCAAATCAATTTTATATGTTGCATTTATTTCTTTTTCGTGGTTTTTGTTTTAACTTCTTCCGGCAGCATCAGCCATTTGATCTTACCGTCTTTTATCAGCTCTTCAGCTTCTTTGGGGCCCCAGCTACCAGCCTTGTATTTTTCATATCTCCTTTTTCTTTGCTCCATGCATTTAATATCGGCATTACAATGCTCCATGCAGTTTCTACCTGGTCGGCACGTATAAATTGTGTAGCATCGCCTTCCAGGGCATCCAGTAATAAGGTTTCGTAGGCTTCCGGCGCTTCTTCTATAAAAGAATCATGATAGCTAAAGTCCATCTCCAGTGGCTTTAATTTCATTTCAAGTCCCGGTACTTTTCCTTCAAAAAGCAGGCTTATTTTTTGCTCAGGCTGAATGCTAATGACCAGTCGGTTGGGTACCACATCATCTTTAAATATCTTATGCGGACTATCTTTAAACTGTACAACGATCACCGAAGACTGCCTCTCCAGGCTTTTACCGGTACGCAGGTAAAACGGAACGCCTTTCCAGCGTGGGTTGTCGATCCACACTTTCATGGCCACATAAGTTTCTGTAGTGGAGTTGCGGGCCACATTGGTTTCTTCTTTATAACCCACCTGCTCTTTTCCCTTTACTTCACCTTTGGTGTATTGGGCTCTTACCACGTCCTGTACCGCGGTTGCGGTGGTAAATGGTCTCACCTTCTTTAACACTTTTACTTTCTGCCTGCGAATATCTTCTGCATCATAGTTGCCCGGGCATTCCATAGCCACTAAAGAAAGCAGCTGCAGCAGGTGGTTTTGGACCATATCTCTTAAAGCGCCGCTTTTATCGTAATAGCTGCCACGGGTTCCAACGCTTACGCTCTCAGTAACGCTAATCTGTACCTGGTCGATAAACTTATTGTTCCATAAAGGCTCAAAAATATAATTGGCGAACCTAAAGGCTGCAATGTTCTGCACCACTTCCTTACCCAGGTAATGATCAATACGATAGATCTGGTTCTCATAAAAGAGTTTATTAAGCAGATCGTTCAAACCTTTAGCGGATGCGAGGTCGGTACCAAACGGCTTTTCTACTACAATACGGTCCTTGTCTCTTTGGGATGCAATATTATGCTGCGCTACACCATTGGATATCACTTCGATAAAGCTGGGTGCAACTGAATAATACAAAAGCCTGCTGGCGCGGGTCTTCCATTTTTTGTCGTTCTCATCCAGCGTGGCCTTAAGCCGGGTATAAGTTTCATCTATGGTGAAATCTCCCTGGAAGAAGTATAGATTGTCAGTAAACTTCTTCCATTCTGCGGCTTTCGCTTTGCCTCGTCTTGAAAAAGATTTACACCTTCCAGCATATGCTTTTCGTAAGCGCCCTCTGGTAAGCCCTGGTAATGAACACCATAAATGGCAAATTTTTCAGGCAGGTAGCCACTGATATATAAATTGTAAAATGCAGGGATCAGCTTGCGCCAGGCAAGATCTCCAAAACCTCCGAAGATGACAATATTGGCTGGTATACTTTTAAAGCTCATAAAAGATATTTGATACTGGGTTCTTGATATTTGATGCTTGATGTAGGTTCAGGATGCTTGATGAAAGATAAATGGGATCGCAATCAGCCATCATCTATGAACTATCATCCATGAACCATCATCTTTCTACGTTGCTGGCGTCCAGTCCGTATGGAATGCACCATCCTTGTCAATACGCTCGTAAGTGTGCGCTCCAAAGTAGTCGCGTTGCGCCTGTACGAGGTTGGCCGGTAGTCTCTCCTGAACATAGGCATCAAAATAATTCAATGATGCTGAAAAAGCCAGGGCCGGTATACCGGCATCCATAGCTGTTTTCAGGAAGTTTACCAGTCCGGGTCTCTTTTCTTTTAACAGCGGTACAAATACCGGGGAGGCAATTACATTCTTTAATGTAGCGTCTTCTGAGAAAGCCTTGTAAAGGTCGTTGAGCATGAGCGAACGGATAATACATCCGGCTCGCCAAACCTTTATCACCGTAGGAATAGGAATTTCGTATTTATAGATGGATGAAGCCACAGCAAGTAATTCCAGCCCCTGCGCGTAAGCCATCATAAATCCAAAATGTAAAGCATCGCGGCAATCCTTTTTAAGCGCTTCCACGTCTACGCTGGTTTTTCTATTCTGATGATTGTATAAACGGGCAAACTGTGTACGCTCTTCCTTCAATGCAGAGAGGTAGCGCATGGAAACCGAAGAATCTACGGTGGGTAGGGGTACGTTTAATTCCAGTGCAGTTTGGGAGGTCCATAAACCCGTGCCTTTTTGTTTGGCTTTATCGAGTATCATGTCCAACAGGTCGTTACCGGTTTCGGGGTCTTTCTGTTTGAAAATATCGGCTGTTATTTCAATCAGGAAGGATTGCAGCTCACCCTTGTTCCAGGTGTCAAATAGCTGATGCAGTTCGGCATTTGATACTCCTTCGTTTCTCAATAACCCATACACTTCGCTGATCATTTGCATCACCGCATATTCAATACCATTATGTACCATTTTTACATAATGACCCGCAGCGCTGTTACCCATAAAGGCAACGCAAGGCTCGCCATCGGCCTTAGCCGCGATCGCCTCAAAAATATCCTGTACCAGCTTATAGCTTTCTTCGTTACCGCCTGGCATCATACTGGGGCCAAAACGTGCGCCATCTTCACCACCCGATACGCCCATTCCAATAAAATGGATACCCGAGTTTTGCAGGGCTGCATATCTTCTGTCGGTATCCACAAAATGAGAGTTCCCGCCATCTATTAAGATATCTCCTTTTTCCAGATTGGGCAATAATTCATCAATTACAGCGTCTACTATTTTACCCGCCGGAACAAGGAACATGATGATGCGCGGGGTTCGCAGGCTTTTTATTAAATCAGCTGATGAGCTAACGGTAGTAATAGGGCGGTCTCCGGCTTCTTCGTTCATTCGCTTTGTCTGCTCTTCGCTACGGTCGTAACCACAAACCTTAAACCCATGATCTGCAATATTTAAAACAAGATTCCGGCCCATAGTGCCCAGGCCGATCATTCCAAAATGTGCGTCCATAAAATTTTTTTTAAAGATAGGATTGCATTAATGAAATCTTAAAATATTATTGATTGTTCACACAATTTTAAAGCCTGGTTGGCGTTTTACGATGAATTTCGTTACTTTCACCATACGAACGGATATAGTATTAAGAACCATTTTAGTAAAGAAAAGATCAGTATATACGATGTTTATCAAAAAAGCATTACCGGCTTTGGCATTGTTGGCTTTATGCGCCTGTGGCAATAAGCCGCCTCAAAAAACCAATGTTCTAAATAGAAATCCTCAAAAAATACGGCGGCAAAGCCAACTCCCGGCAATCCCCCAACCAAACCGTTTTTACAAAGCCTGAACAGGTTACCAGAAATAATCAGCAGAACAATATACCCGAGGCTAAAAGGCCCGAAAGAGAAAAAGAGACTTACACTCCTCCTCCGGCCAGCAACGATGCAGCGGCATATAGTTTTCGCTCTCCGCAATATTATAAACGTATTACAGATAGCATACAGTTTTACGCAAAACCGTCTTACGAAAAAACGGTTGATGAGATCATTAACCAGATAGCTAAAAATCCTTCGCAAAAAAGAATCCGGCAGTAAATGCCCAGTGGTATGCTTCGGTTAACTTTAATATAAGGAAGCCCAACTTCGTGGTATTACATCATACCGCACAAAATTCTGCAGAACAAACCTTGTTTACTTTTTCAATAAGCAGAACCCAAACCAGTGCACACTACGTGGTAGGTCGTGACGGGGTTGTGTACCAGATGCTGAACGACTATGTACGTGCCTGGCATGCGGGAACAGCAAATGGGGCAGCATTACCGATATGAACTCCTGCAGCCTGGGTATTGAGATTGATAACAACGGGGAAGAGCCTTTTTCTGATGCCCAGGTTACGGCGCTCATAAAATTGCTCGATTATCTGAAAGATCAGCACGGCATTCCGCAATCCAACTTTATTGCGCACTCCGATATTGCACCCAGTCGCAAAAGCGATCCCAGTAAGTATTTTCCCTGGAAACGCCTTGCTGATGCAGGTTTCGGCTATTGGTACGACACCTATAATATGCAAACGCCCCCGGCTGATTTTAATGCTTTATTAGCGCTGCGGGTAATAGGTTATGATATCAGTAACCAGGCTTCAGCTATCAAAGCCTTTAAGCTGCATTATATTCAAAACGACGTTTCCGGTACCCTTAGCGATTATGACAAAAAGGTTTTATACAGTGTGTACCGCAAATTCTAATTACTTATAGCCCAATCAACCACAAATGGCATTATCTTATTTGATGAGATAATGTTGAATCAGTTTTCTCTCTGAACATCATTGCCATATATACAATGTGTATGGCGCACATATTACTTTAATTGTTATATTGCGCGGAGGCTAGCTTCACGTGATTAGTGAATTAATTGGTAAATACCTGCGGGCAATACCGCAGGGTTATAAAAAGAGATTTTAACATGACAGAAGAACATAAGAGGTTACAGGAGAACGAAAAAAAGCAGTACCCTTAGAAAAATGGGGACCCTATGTAAGTGAACGCCAATGGGGTACTGTAAGAGAAGACTATAGCGAGTATGGAGACAGTTGGGGGTATTTCCCTTTTGATCATGCTTATTGCCGGTCTTATTTCTGGGGTGAAGACGGATTGGCGGGTATTTCCGACTACTTCCAAAACCTCTGTTTTGCAGTGGCACTATGGAACGGAAAAGATCCTATTTTAAAAGAGCGTTTGTTTGGTGTGGGGAATTATGAGGGGAATCATGGGGAGGATGTGAAAGAGCTTTATTACTATATGGATAATATACCCAGCCATTACTATATGGAGTACCTGTATAAATATCCGCAGCAGGCTTTTCCCTACGAGCAACTAAGAACAGAAAGTAAGAACCGTTCGAAGGAAGAGCCGGAGTACGAAATACTGGACACGGACGTGTTTAAGAATAGTCAATACTTTGATGTAAATATTACCTATGCCAAAACCAATAGCACTGATATCGGTATTAAGATAAGCATTACCAATCGCTATAAAAAAGCAGCGGCCATCACGGTGTTACCTACACTTTGGTTTTATAACCGCTGGACCAAGCACGGCAGTTTAAAAACAAAGCCAAATTTTTCACCAGCCGGAAAGAATACCGTTTTTGCTGAACATTCGCGCCTGGGTAACTATTATTTTTATTACCAGGAGCCGGATGATGCCTTGTACACCGACAACGAAACCAATACCCAGATAGTAACAGGGCAGCCCAATGAAAGCATATTTACTAAAGATGCTTTTCACCAGGCCGTTATTCATAAAGCGCATGTAAATGAGCTGCGCCAGCGTAAATCGGGCACCAAGTTTTCGCCGGTATACAACTACACCGTAAAAGCAGGAGAAACCATCGATATCTATTGCCGTCTTTCTGAAAAGCAGCAAAAAGAGCCATTTGACAGTGATTTTGAAAAACTGTTTGAGAAAAGGAAAAAGGAAGCGGATGCTTTTTATGCAGAGATATTTCCCAAAGGGGTAAAAAGCAACCTGGCAAAAGTGCAGCGGCAGGCATTGGCCGGTTTATTGTGGAGCAAGCAGTATTATCACTATGATATTGAGAAGTGGCTGTCTAATTCGGATGGCATTGCGCAGAACAATGACAGGCGTAAGAGCGGCCGGAATAATGACTGGAAGCACCTGAAAAACCAGGATGTGATATCGATGCCTGATAAGTGGGAGTATCCCTGGTATGCGGCCTGGGATCAAAGCTTTCAATGTATATCGATGGCGGTGGTGGACCCCGTATTTGCTAAAAACCAATTGCTGCTTTTAATGCGGGAGTGGTATATGAAACCCGATGGACAGCTCCTTCTTACGAATGGAATTTTAGTGATGTAAACCCACCGGTACAAGCCTGGGCGGCCATGGAGATCTTCGAAATAGAAAGAAAGACCACGGGTAAAACGGATATCGACTTTCTTAAAAAGGTATTCCATAAGCTGCTGATCAACTTTACCTGGTGGATCAACCGGAAAGACCGGAAGGGGGACAATATTTTTGAAGGGGGCTTCCTGGGACTGGATAATATTGGTGTGTTTAACCGAAGCTATCACGATCAGGGCGATATTCAGCTGGAACAGGCTGACGGGACGAGCTGGATGGGCGTGTATGCGCTCAGCATGATGGACATTGCATTGGAGATCGCTATGGTGGATAGCAGCTTTGAAGATGCTGCTACCAAGTTCTTCGAGCATTTTATTTTAATTGCCGAAGCGTTGAATGAGCACTTCTTATGGAATGAAGAAGACCAGTTTTTTACGATGTATTATGTATGCGGGATGCGCCGCCACAACCGTTACGTATTCAGTCAATTGTAGGGCTTACTTCTTTATATGCGGTGACTACTATAAAGAAAGAAGTATTTGAAAAATTACCTGATTTTGCGAAACGTTTTGACTGGTACAAGAAATATCGGCTCAAGAACAACCGTTTCTGGCCCAAAGAGGAGCATAGCGATGGAAATGAACTGTTGTTGTCGATGGTGCAGACCGACAGGCTAAAATCGATGCTAAAACGCCTCTTTGATGAGCAGGAGTTTTTATCCGGTGGTGGAATCAGGGCTTTATCTAAATATCATGAAGCGCATCCTTATTCGGTTACGATTAACGGAGAAGTGCACACAATTCAGTATGATCCGGGCGATTCTACTTCAGATATGTTTGGAGGCAACTCCAACTGGCGTGGCCCTGTTTGGATACCGATCAATTTTATCATTATCCAATCCATCAGGCGGTTAGGCAAGTTTTACCACGATTCTTTGATGGTGGAATATCCGACCGGATCGGGCAACCAGATGAATCTTTTCAATACTTCGACGGAACTGGCTAAAAGGGTCATCAGCATGTTTGAGAAGGATAAAGATGGCAATCGCCCTATTTATGGTCCGTACAATTGGTTTTACAAGCAACCCGAAAATGAAGAGCTCATCCTTTTCTATGAGTATTTTCATGGAGATACCGGGCGCGGCCTGGGCGCTAACCATCAAACCGGCTGGAGCGCTTTAGTGGCAGAATTGATAAGTGAGCTGGCAGATAAGGCATAGTAAACAAATAAACATTTATAACAAACGGTTGTGTATTGTGCGCAACCGTTTGTTTTTTTGATACATTCTACAACAACTTCCCTATTTTTTATTACCTCATCATTTTAAAATAATTGTTTATGAGTGTTGCCACACAACCTGGGTTTAAAAAAATTATATGGTTCCGCTGATCACGATCTGCGCGCTGTTTTTCATTTTTGGGTTTATTACCTGGGCGAATGGAACGCTGATTCCTTTTTTCAAAATGTCTTTCAGCCTTAGTGACGGAGAGGCCTTTTTGGTGGCAACTGCATCCTATATGGCTTATTTTTTCCTGGCTATTCCCTCTTCATGGATATTAAAGCAAACGGGTTTTAAGAATGGTATTGTACTAGGTCTTGTAGTACTTGCCCTTGGCGGATTAATATTTATTCCAGCCGCTAATTCGCATTCCTTTGGGCTGTTTCTTACCGGAATATTTGTGCAGGGAGCTTCCCTGGCATTGTTGCAGACTGCAGTAAACCCGTATTTGTCCATCATCGGTCCTATTGAGAGTGCTGCTAAACGCATCAGCATGGCAGGCATTTGCAACAAGTTTGCAGGAATGATTGTACCGTTTATCATGGGCACATTGTTCCTTAAGAATGCGGGCGAGGTAGAAGCAAAGATACAAGCCGCAACAGGGGACGCAAAATTGCAATTATTGAACGATGTATTATCAAGAGTAAATACACCGTATATCGTTTTAGCTGTTATCTTTATTCTGTTTGCTGTTTTTGTTAAGTTTCTGCACCTCCCTGAAATACAGCCCGAAGAAGATGTGATTGACGAAGCCAGCGGTCAGGTCATTCAGCATAAAAGTATTTTTCAGTTTCCGCATCTGTTTTTAGGAGCGCTGTGCATATTTGTATATGTGGCAGCTGAAGTGATGGCGGGAGATATCATCGGCGTATATGGAAAGGAGTTGGGTATTAGTCCTGATATCTCCAAATACTTTACCTCTCTTACGTTAACGGGTATGTTGATTGGTTATGTAATTGGTATTATAACTATCCCCAAATACCTTTCGCAGCAAAAGGCACTTAGAATTTGTGCTCTTTTAGGAATTTTATTTTCTGTTATTGCTTACCTGAGCAGTGGTTATACCGCAGTTGTATTTATTGCTTTACTTGGGCTGGCTAACTCTTTAATGTGGCCGGCTATTTTCCCCTGGGAATTAATCATTTAGGGAAATTTATCAAACTGGGATCTGCAATAATGATCATGGGTATTGCCGGCGGTGCTATATGGCCATTGATATATGCCTGGCTAAAAGATAAAGCAGGGCTGGATTTTCAGCTGGCATACTTTATCACTGTATTACCTTGTTACTTATATATCTTGTACTTTGCTATTGCAGGGCACAAAGTCGGCCTGAAAGGGAAATAATAAGCGAAATTAATATTATCGCAGTAATAACTCACAGGGCTTTAGCCCTGTTTGTTTTTTAAAGGCGGTACTGAAGTGGGAAATGGAAGAATAGCCCAGCATCATAGATACATCTGTAACATTTAGCCCTTTTTCATATAAAAGGTACTTGGCATGCTCCATTCGCTGATTCTGGTAGAAATCAAAAATGGTGGTACCATACATTTCCTTAAACCCTTTTTTAAGGTAGCACTCGTTCATCGCTACTTTACGGCTAAGGTCTTTAATGGTGATAGGCTGGCCAATGCTCTGGATGAGTATATCCCGGGCAAGGGTTATTTTTTCACGATCAACATCGCTGTTAAGGAAACGACAGGATAGTATCTCTTCTTTGTCGGAGATCCAGTCCATGCTATAGAGCAGCAACATCTGTAGTTGAGCGTTTACATAAATATTTTCCAGGCTACCGGTATATTTATGATTCACCAAGGCCTCAATAACCCCACGCGTTTTACAGCAAAGTGGTATATTTTTCTGAAAAGAATCTTTTTTGTTAAAACGTAACAGCAAATCTGTAGCAGTGGAATTGACTTTGCTGTTTACAAACTGGGAAAGCTGGGGTGCTGAATAATCAACCGCCACTACATCATAAGAGGGCACGCTTTGAGCACAGGCTTTTGTATTTCCCGAAGTACATTTCTGACAGGCATCGGTACTGCAATACATATTACCGGCAACACAAAACCTCAGCTTAACGCCATTTTGATCGTTGCTTTTGCCTTTATAATCATAATTAACAATCCCTGCATCCTCTGTACCGTTATCTTCGTCACGCATAAAACGCCTGATCGAATAATTTACGGATCCGGGTATATGCTGCTCTTTACAAACAATAGGTTGTAAACCTTTTAATGCTTGTATCCACGGACCGGTAACTGCTGTTATTTCGTCTTGCTTGCTCATTAATTAAGTGCAAAAATAATATTGTTTGTTAAATTATTCAACTAACAGCTATTAGTTATAAATTTGGAAGCTTTATCGGGCCAAAATAATAGCAGGATATTATCAAATCTTTAATTTTGCACGCCGCCTGTGCGGTGATGTCGGAAATTTATAGTGTTCGAACAGCAGAAAGAAAATATTACATCGTTTAATGATACATTTCAACTCATACATCCATCCGGACGCTAAAGTGGCGACCAATGTTAAAATAGACCCTTTTACAGTCATTCACCCAAATGTAGAGATCGGGGAGGGTACCTGGATAGGTTCCAACGTTACGATACAGGAAGGCACTACCATCGGGAAGAACTGTAAAATTTTCCCGGGTACTGTTATTGGTTCTGAGCCACAGGATAAGAAGTATGCAGGTGAAAAAACGACTGTAGAAATTGGAGATGACTGTGTGATCAGGGAATTTGTGACCATTCACCGTGGCACCAGCGACAAATGGAAAACAGTGGTAGGAAAAGGTTGCTGGATACTGGCCTACAGCCATATCGGGCACGATTGCACGATCGGTAATTATTGTACCTTAAGCAATAGTACTCAAATAGCCGGTCACGTAGTACTGGGTGATTATGTGGGTTTTGGTGGTGTGGTTGCCGTGCATCAGTTCGTAAAGATTGGTTCCCATTCGTTTATAAGCGGCGGATCGCTGGTGAGTAAAGATGTACCACCGTTTATTAAAGCTGCCAGGCAGCCCTTAAGCTATGCCGGTGTGAATTCGGTGGGCTTAAAGCGCAGGGGGTATAGCATCGAACAGATCAACCATATTCTTGATATTTACCGTGTTCTTTATAATAAAGGGCTGAATGTTACTCAAGCCGTTCAGATACTGGAGGAAGAGTTCCCTGTAACAGAAGAAAGAGACGAAATACTCACTTTCATCCAGGAAAGTACCCGTGGTATCATCAAGCGATACAGCAAAGCCAATGGCGATGACGATTCAATTGCATAATGCCGGCAAACGTTATAACCGGGACTGGATCTTCCGCAATCTTAATTATACGTTTCAATTGGGGAAGCATTATGCAATCACCGGGCCTAACGGAAGCGGCAAAAGTACTCTTTTACAGGTTTTAAGCGGCGCTGTTTCCATCAATGAAGGATCCTGCAGCCATGCATTGAACAATGCCCCTATTGCGCCGGAAAAGATCTTCAACTATGCCTCGCTTTGTGCGCCCTACCTGGAGCTGGTAGAAGAATTTACCCTCACCGAGTTTTTAACCTTCCACCAATCATTTAAGCCTTTTGTAAATGGCATGTCCGTAACCGCGGTAATAGAAGCTGTTCATTTGCCTCATGCCCGCCATAAAAAAATAAATGAATACAGCAGCGGTATGAAGCAAAGGGTAAAGCTGGCCCAATGCATATTATCTGATACTCCTCTTGTTCTGCTGGACGAGCCCTGCACCAACCTCGATGTAGCCGGTATAGAACTATACAACCAGCTTATTAAAACCTATTGTTCGGGAAGGCTGGCCGTAGTAAGCAGTAATGATATTGCTGAATACGGTTTTTGCGAAGAAGTGCTGGATATTACTGCGTTCAAATAATTCGCCTGAAAGCCATTCTTTTATTTTTAATTATATCTCCGGCAAGGTCAGTCTTTTGCGCTTAGAGTAAATTCTGATCGCCACTACCAGTACCACACAAATGCTGAGGTCAATGCTGCGATTGAAGTCGAAGTATTTATTGATGAGAATAAACGCAAGTCCCCCTGCGGCGCAGGCGGTAGCATATAATTCCCCTTTTCGTAAAAGCAAGGGTGGGTAACCACAGAATATATCGGCAATAAGCCCGCCGAAAGTAGCGGTAATAATACCCATGATTAGCGAATAAAGATTGTTTGTGCCATTTTGTAGCGCGGTTTCTATACCCACTGCTGTAAAAAGACCAATACCCATTGCATCGGTAAAGAAAATCGTTCTTCTGAAATTGTTAACCTTATCTTTTACTAAAAAAGTAACCGCCGTTCCTGCGAATACCAGCCCGAAAGCCAGGTTGTCGTTGATCCAGGTTAGTGGGCGCACACCCAACAGCAGATCCCGCAAGGTACCGCCGCCATAAGCCGACACAAAAGCCACCACTAATCCCCCAAAAATATCCAGCTTGGCGCCGCGGGCTTTAAAAGCGCCTGCAAGCGCAAACATAAAAATACCCAGGTAAGATATGATGGTTAAGAAAGTCACCCCGCAAAATTAGCCGAGTGGTGCGTAGAATTAGCTATCCCTGAACTATTTTTATTGCAATACGTAATGTATACCAGCGGTTGTTTTTTAAACGGCTTTCTATACATTTACGTAGTGGCAAATTCTTTTATAAAAATATACTTATGACATCTGATATAATAGTTTTCGAGATCCAGGATCAAATAGCTCTTATAACCATCAACCGGCCCGACAAGCTCAATGCCTTAAACAAGGCGGTTTTTGATGAACTGGACAGGCTGTTGGATGAAGTGATTGAGCGGTCAGATATCAGGTCGGCCATTATAACCGGGGCAGGGGAGAAAGCTTTTGTTGCCGGCGCCGATATCAGTGAGTTTACCAGCCTCGATGCTCCATCCGGTGAAGCGCTGGCCCGCCGTGGACAATTAGTATTTGATAAAATTGAGAACAGCCCAAAAATTATTGTCGCAGCGGTAAACGGGTATGCTCTGGGCGGTGGCTGTGAACTGGCAATGGCCTGTCATTTCCGCGTGGCCAGTGACAACGCTAAATTTGGTCAGCCGGAAGTGAACCTGGGATTGTTGCCTGGTTATGGTGGTACACAAAGGCTTACCCAGTTAATTGGCAAGGGCAGGGCCATTGAGTTGCTGGCAACCGGTAATATGATCGATGCGTTGACTGCTTTTAATTATGGGCTGGTGAATCATGTGGTAGACAGGGGGCAGCTGATCACCAAGGCAAAATCTATATTGGCTGTTATTAATGCGAAAGCCCCGCTTGCCATAGCGGCTTCGGTTAAAGCAGCTCAGCAGGCATATGATGTCAATAAAACAGGCTATTTGGCCGAAGCCCGGCTATTTGGCGAACTTTTACAGACCGATGACTGCAGGGAGGGTGTTAATGCATTTATGGAAAAAGACCTGCCTTTTTTAAAGGCCGATAAAATGACACGCAGGAGCCAAAACCTTTTTTGTTAAAAAAACTGGAATAGGATTTGCACTGTATAGAAAAACGCAGCAGCAAATGATGCCTATTAAAGACAATGGATGTTATTGCTTCACCTTTGAGACTATCGATACAGTAGATATTTTTACGAAAGCGATGTACAAACAGATCATCGTGCATAGTTTAAATCATTTTATCGATGCGAAAGGGCTGGTAGTATATGGATGGTGTCTGATGTCAAACAAATTATATTTTATTGGTCAATCTCTTGAAAATATTTCCCTGGAAACGTTGAGAGATGACTTTATTGTGTTTACCTGCAGAAAAATTGTGGAAGCCATCAAAAGTGATCCCAGCGAAAGAAATGCCTGGCTCTTAACCCATTTTGAAAACACTTCCGCCGCTGATCAATCTCCCGTCAAACAGTCCTGCTGGGGCGACATTAATACAACAGCCCAGATTGATATGAAACTACCGCAGAGTATGGCAGAGCAGTTAGAGTTTATTCATGGATTGCCGGTAAAGGAACGAGTGGTGCAATATTCTTCCGATTATATATACAGCTCCGCCCGTGATTATATTGGCATGCCCGGATTAGTAAAGATCACCAAACCTGCTACAGTAGAAAGCATACTTTATGAAATAGAAAGTCGGAAAAACGGTTTTCGCACTAATTACAACCAGCAATAGATCCTTTTTAGCTTGTTAAAATTGTTGATAGCCGGCAACGGCTACCAGGCATGTAATATATTTGTATGCACGTACCATGCCGCGGAAAAAGAAATACAACTATAATAATATCAAACTAATTGTTTCGGCCATTTTTATAATTGCCCTGGTAATTGGCCTGCTTCAATGGATCAATTCTCAAAAGGTAAAGTTTGTGCACTACGAGGCTTTTGGTATCGATATGCCTGTAGCTTTTTCTATTCATGGTATTGATGTTTCGCGATACCAGAAAAAAATAGCCTGGCAAGGTGTAAAGGAGATGAATGTGGCGAATATCCAGCTCAATTTTGCCTTTATTAAAGCAACCGAAGGCGTAACGCTTACCGATAAGCAATTTAAAAATAACTGGCGACAGTCGAAGAAACATGAAATGCCCCGTGGCGCCTATCATTTTTTGTACCTAGTCAGGATCCTGCAAAGCAGGCCGAATATTTTATCTCCCGCGTGAAGCTGGAGCCGGGAGATCTTCCGCCGGTGCTAGACGCCGAAGTAGCGGGAATACTGCCTGTAAACGTATTTCGCGCCCGCATACAGGCATGGCTGAACATAGTAGAGGACTATTATAAAGTAAAGCCAATTATATACACTAATGCTGCTTTTTATGAAAAATATATGGGACCTGAGTTTAACGAATATCCTTTATGGGTGGCACATTACTATGAGCGTAAAAGTCCCCGCATCAGCCGCCCCTGGACCTTTTGGCAACATAACGATAAAGGCAATGTAAATGGCATTGATGCCAAGGTGGATTTTAACGTATTCAACGGCGATATTATCGCCTTCATATGCTATTGATCAAGTAATTACTTTCTTCTGCCCGGATAAACTGAGATCCCGATAGACATCAGGAAATTCCTGGATTGTACATTGTAAGTATCTACATCGGGATAGTCGCTGTTGCCTGATTTTTTACTGGTAAAAGGATCGCTGGCAAAATTGAAACCAAAGTCCAGCTTTAACCAATCATTGTTCTTAAAACCGCTTTGTAAGAGTATAGAGGGTTCAAACAGGCCAAATGTTTTGTTGCGGGCGTCCTTATAGCCTAGTATTACTTCTTCCTCATCGGTATAACTGGTGTGAATATTATTAAGCCTTAGCAAAGAGAAACGGGGCGCTATGGACATGCGCATATAGTCGTTGAAGAAGAAATTAAAAGAAGGGTGAAAGAAATACTTTAAGGTGTTGGCTTCATAGCTTTTAAACCGGGCCACATCAGCGGGGTTTACTGCATCGGTAGATGACATCTTGCCAAAGCCTACCCCAACCACTCCATTAAAATATACTTTTTCACTTCTTCCCATCGGGGTAAAAAATCCGGCACCGAGTTCGAACTGATGGCGATTGTATCTTACATCGGTTTTCCTGTCAATATTCGACAGATCATCATCTTTAAAATGATCTTTTTCGTCCCGGTAATTACCGCTGGCTGTTAGCATGAAATGATTGGTAACTGCTACCGCAACCTGGCCATCAAAGCCTGCCGAATGGCCCAAAGACTCATCGTTGTCATTATTGTCAATGCTGGAAAATATTTTGGCAGGGTTACCTGCTCCGGCAGCAGAGATCTTAAAATCGCCCTGTTGCCTTAAAAATGCCGCATTGTGCACCGAAGGTGAGTTGATGTATCGGGGATTAGAGCAGGCTGTTAAAAGTACAATAACAGCTATGTTAATGGCAATTAAGCGCTGGATATGATTTTTCATGTATAGAAGTTTATATCACAAAATACGGATGTAACGGTCAGCTAAACAATCACGGAAATAGTGATTTTGGCAATACCTGTTTTTAGTGATTGGAGAGGGACTATTGCTCCCATTCGCCGGCGCCCAGCCTTACTACTTCATAATCATCATTTACACAATTGATGATCGTGGAAGGTTTGGTGCCTCCTATTCCGCCATCCACTACTATATCTACCAGGTTTTTGTATTTTTCATAGATGATTTCCGGGTCGGTATAGTCTTCCACAAATTCACCGGGAAGCGTAGTGCTTAAAATGGGATGGCCGAGCTCTTTTACCAGCTCGTGTACAATCTTATTATCGGGAACCCGCAACCCGATAGTATCCTTTTTACTCTGCAATATTTTAGGAACCTGTTTACTGGCTGGTAAAATAAAAGTGTAAGGGCCCGGAAGATGCTCTTTTAAAACCCGGTAAGTAGTATTGGATATCTGCCTGGCAAAATCGCTCAGGTGGCTGAGGTCGCAGCACACAAAAGAAAGCTGTGCTTTTTTAGGATCTATTTGCTTAATGCGGCAGATTTGTTCAATCGCCTTGGTTTGATAAATATCGCAGCCCAAACCATAAATGGTATCGGTAGGGTATACAATGATGCCACCATTACGCAGCGTTTCCGCTACCTGTTTAATCAGGCGTTCCTGCGGGTCTTTGGGGTGGATACGGAGTAACATGTATCAAAGGTAAAAAGTTTACAGGTTAAAAAGTTGATAAGTGTACGTTCTTGCCAAACCACTCACAAACTATTTATCTTTTCAACTTTTCTACCAGCTTTATGCTACCGTCCAGGTTTCTTTACCTCTCAATAAAGCGTTCAGATCCGGCGCCTTGCGTGCAATAGCGTCTTCCAGCTGAAGGCTCATCATTTCTTCGTAACAAGGGCGATCTGTTTCATAAAACACACCAAATGGTCTTGGCAAGTGACCTTCAATAGCAGGGTCGTCAAAAATGCGGGTTAATATCTGTGCCTTGTAAATATCCTGCTCGTCGTGTATCCAAAGATCATCCGCGCTATAACCTTCACCGATGGTTACCACCTGGGGTTTGAATCCGTCTAATCTCAGGCCTTTGTTGGCTTCTGCACCAAATATCAGCGGTTTGCCCTGTTCCAGGAATAAGGTCTCTAGCGGTTTGGTGCTTTTTTCAGTAAAAATTTCGAAAGCGCCGTCATTGAAAATGTTACAGTTCTGGTAGATCTCCAGGAAAGAAGCGCCTCTATGCCCGTTAGCTCTTAAAAGCATGGCCTGCATGTGCTTCGGATCGCGGTCCATGGTTCTGGCTACAAAAGTAGCATCAGCGCCTAAAGCAAGTGCAGCCGGGTTAAAAGGGTGATCAATACTACCAAAAGGAGTTGACTTGGTTATTTTGTTTTCTTCTGATGTTGGGGAATACTGCCCTTTGGTTAAACCATATATCTGGTTGTTGAAAACCAATAAGTTAACATCGAAATTGCGTCTTAAGAGGTGAATGGTATGGTTACCGCCGATACTCAGGCTGTCTCCGTCACCACTTACGATCCACACGCTCAGCTCAGGCCTTGCTGCTTTCAAACCACTGGCGATGGCTGTAGCACGACCATGAATGGAGTGCATACCGTAAGTATTCATATAGTAAGGAAAACGGCTGCTGCAACCGATACCCGATATAAATACTATATTCTCTTTAGGAATACCCAGGCCCGGCATAATACGCTGAACCTGTGCTAATATAGAGTAATCGCCGCAACCGGGACACCACCTTACTTCCTGGTCTGTAGCGTAATCTTTTGCTGTTAATGTGGGCGCTAAAACTTCTGACATCTTATTTTTTGAAATCGAGCGCAAAGGTAAGATTTTAACGGGGGATTCATTACACGCTTGACAATTGCATGACGGTTTTTGTGTAAATTGCTACATGCTTCAAAAAAATTATCATTTGTGATGCTGGCAATCGGCTGTTTGCTGATGGTGGGATTTGTAAGCACACAACCTTCCAAAGAGCGTAATCTCAAAGTGTTACCAAAAGATATAAGCGAGGAAAAGCTGGATAGCCTGATGGAGACCTATAACAAAGGGCTTGGAGTTACCTGCGATTTTTGCCATGTACAAGAAGTTAAAAACGGAGACACTACCCTGAATTTTGCCTCAGATGATAACCCCGTTAAGGAGGAGGGCCGCCGTATGATGCGGCTGACGATCGACATTAATAAGAATTATTTTAATTACGATACCAAGGTACACCCTGCTTTCCTTACCCGCATCAGCTGCAATACCTGCCATAAAGGAAATGCATATCCGGAGGGAAATTAAACGATAAATAACCGGTTAATGAATCTCTGTTTCTTTTTATCATTGGTTTTTTGCATGGGTGTTTTGTCCTGCAATACCCAACAACAGGGATATAACGACTGCGATGAACAGATCAGCCTTTATGATTCTTTAACGCTGGAGGCTCGTTTTAGTGAATGTGGTGAATGGGGAGGACACAAAGAGCGAATAGTAGTTCCACATTGGAAAACAGACAGTGCATCTTTAACTTATATTGTATATCCGTATAACTGCGATTCATTGGATTACTATTACGGAAACGATACGATTTCTCCTGCTGCTAGCAGGGCTATACCACTATTGGACACTGATGCTAAAAAAGCACTAACCCAATACATGCAACGGCTTGTCATTTCCAAATCAAACGAGCGACTTCCCGGACACGGAAATAATATTTTTTCTGTTCGAAATTCAAGTAGAACACTAAAAATTAATCTTTATGGCGATGAAGAAGAACCTGCGGAAAGTTTTAAACAGTTGATATCCGAACTATTTAATGACAGTACAAGAATGCAACACTAATTTTCCAAGTGCAGCCATAAATTTTTTTATTCTTCCTTTTTTACAAAAACCATCCGCGCCTGGTCTGCCTTGTAGATCTTGTTATAAAAATCTACAAAATCAGGATAATCTTTTGCGGGAAACGTACCGGCATTGCGCTCATAATTACGTACCAGTAAAATAGAACGGCCTTCAATTTTATAAGTCGTATTGTAAGCTCCAAATGGAGTGTTAAGCTTTACGGGTGGTGGCATAGACTCTATGCCGTAACCTTCAGGGATGGTGATGTTGACCGTATCTTTATCTGTAAAAGCATAGGTACATACAATATCATGCGTTCTTGTTTCAGTTTCTGCTAGTTTGGTGGTGTACGTAGAAACAATATTTGGCCGCAGGAACAGGCGCTTGCCTGTAATGCTGGCATAGTCGTTTGCTACCAGCTCCAGGGTTTCATTTACCGTTGGTAAGGCCGCCTCCCTGTTTTCCAGGTACGTAAAACTGGGCACTTCGTAATTAGATAATGTGAAGATGCGTTGCAGCCTTTTCTTTTGTTCATCAGGAGAGCTGTTGTTAAGCAGCGAATGCAAGTCGTCCTGCTGCAATCCCATGCTGGTGGTAATTATGTTCGCGGTAAGCTTACCATTGCCATCAATGGTGGCTTTTACGTGGCGTATTTGCAGGTTGTCTTCTTTACGATAAACCGGTGTGCGAACGATAGCGCTGCCATTTTCGCTTACCAACAGCGCTTCCCTGTTACCAGTGAAAGAGCCCATATAGCCCGGCGCTACTGTTTGGCTGGTGCATTCCAGCCAGGTACTATCCTTACCATTCGGCACACAAACAACCACGTGATTAAACTGGTTGGATGGGAAATCGCTTAAAATATCCGTCTCATCTTTCCCTGCTTTAATTAAAACATTATTGGCTTTAATGCCGGCCTCCTTAAGCAACGCTACCATATAATTGGATAGTGCTTTACAATCTCCGTATTTTTTGTCGGCTACAAAAGTGGCATCTAAAGGTTGCCAGCCTCCAATACCCAGCTGTATGCTTATATAATGGGTATGATCCTGCATAAAGCGGTACAGCGTTGCGATCTTTTCCTGGTTGGTTTTTAAATGATCGGTAAGCTGGTGTACTTTGGCTTTAACATCAGCGGGCAATATATCTCGGCCGTTATACAGGGATAGCATAAACTTTCCGAAATGCTGCCAGCTGCTCATTTCGCCGCTGTAACCGCCAAACTCAAACAGGGATGGTGCGATGATAACACGCGTGGAAATATCATCCCACTCAGGCGCGTATGATTCGTTGGGCCTGGCTGCCTCTCCATTGAGCTGCCATTGGTGTATTTTTAAAGCCTTTTCTTCCTTGGTAACCACATTGCCCGAATAAAGCAGCTGCTTATAACGCAGCACATAATCTTTGGGTGTGATAACGGTTAGTGATGACTTCTCTACTGCTATTTCAGGGGCAGACACCGGTTGCCACTCGGGCAAGTTAAAAATGCCTTTCATTTCCCCCTCTACCTCGTATTCTACGGTGTAAGGATAGCTTTTGTGATAAAAATTGTGCACTTTATAGCGGGCATCATCGGCCAGGTTGCTGCTGCTGGTGCCGCTTTCATCGGCTATATCTTTTTCTTTACATTTTTTATTTTGTTACCCGATGCATCGTAAAGCGTACCGGATATACTGGTAATGTCTCTAAACTTATCATAGTAGTCAACAAAATAGGCATAACGGTCTGCCGCTTCATTCATAATAGTGTACACATAATGCCGGTAATAATAAGCCTTGCCCGGGTTTTTTATGTCAACGTGTATATCATCCAGTCGTTTTACCAACATAGCGTTTTTTGTCAGCGCTTCCGGTATGTCTTTAGCGGCATACTGAGCCCGGCTTGCATATGAAAGGGTGATAGAGGTTAAGAGTATAAAAAAATCTTCATAAGCAGGGAAACATTATTTTAGTTTTTTAAGAACAATTTGTTCGCTTTGCTTTTTGGTAATATAACCGAAAAATTCGCGTAGTGATTGGTAGTCCTCGGCAGCAAAGTTTGCTTTTTTATGTCGATCCTGCAGTTGAGCATAATTTTTTGATCGGTAGCTGAAACTAAATATTCGAAAACACCATCGCTTTCGTTTAATCTTACCCTGGCCGATTTGGGTATTTCGTCCACCTTGTATCCTTTAGGAATATCCATGGTGAGCACATAGTTTTCGGATACTTTAAAAGGCATTTCCACAGGGTATTTTCTCTCTGCAGCACTAAACGGATTCTTTGTGGTTATTTCGGAAAACATTGGGTTCAGGTATACAATCGGCTGGTCTTCAAAATCAAAACTCAGATCATAACCCACAGTCACCGGGTAATCAAACTGGGTTAACGAATCTACAAATGGTTTTTTAATGGCAACCGGGAACGAATAGCTTTTTTGGATGTCTTTTACCAGCTCATCCATGTTTTGTTTTGCCAGCTTATTTCTAAGAATGGTAGATTCATAGTAGCCGGGGTTGATTTAAAAATTCCTTTCAGGCCATTTTTATCATCCTGTGTTAGAAAGATCATCGTTACTTTTCGCTCAAGCACAGAATCAGCTTCGAAGGCAATATTGGAGGGTTGCTGCTTTACAACAAAGCCTGGTCCGTTATAACAGTCGGGAGATAACTTTCCAAATCCCATTTTGGGCTGGGAGGCATCCAGGTAAACACGTTGCCCGTCTACAATGGCTTCGCACACCAGGTAGTTGTATTTGGTCATCAAAGGGTAAATGGGATGCGCCCACCCATGCGTCCGGGTACTAATGACTACCGGGTTGGCAGTAGCGCCGGCATTACGCAACATGGCGATCAACAGTAAATTGATCTCGGCTACGTTGCCGCTCCTCTTACGGAAAACGTCTTTCAACGTAGTATTGTCGTTAATAAATACTCCGGCGTTATAAGTGGCTGTGAAATTATCACGTACAAAGGCATACAGCCGTTTTATTTGTTCCTGTTGAGAACCGGAGCCCTCCGTAATTTTCTTTATATCATCGTTCAGCCATAAATTAGCCCGGGTAATTTCATTGCCAAAGTCCTCTCTTTTCAGCATGTTCTCAGCCGCTTTCACCCAGCTGCCAATGTGTTCGGTAGGGGTTTGTCCCGGAAACTCTGTTTGTTTGAGCTGGAAGTCTATTTTCGACAAATGATTTTCGATAGTAGAGGTATAGTTTTCTTCCTTAAGTGCGGGTACATCCTGGGCGATCCAGCGATTGGTATTTTGATAGCCGTTTAATGTAAACTGCCTGGAAGCCTGTGTGCCGTTCTGCTCCGAAATGTTGAAAGATTGCATTTTGCTGCTGTTATCCGTTTTCAGCATAATATATCCCTGTGCCAGGAATACATAGCTAAAGAACTGGGGTATTTTGACGGTGTACTCAGAATATACACGGGGCCAGTTGGTGCCCTGGAACTCCCATGGCCTCAAATGCGTAAGAAAGTCAGAAGTGATGGTGTAAGTATACTCCAGTATAGAACCCTCTTTTGCGTTGGGAAATGTAAATTTTCTAACTACGGCGTTTTTGCTCAGCTTTTCTTTAAAGATGCCGCTATTCTCCAGTTTGGTTTGTTTTACCTCACCATTTTCAAGATTATACGTTATTGCTTTACACTCATCCAGTTTCTCTTCAGCATCGCCCGAGGCGTATAGCAAAATAGATACATCTGCGGCGTCCATCCCCTTTTTATTGAGAATTTTTACACGCCTCAGGCGCGTGTATTTGAGCGAGAAAAAACCTTTGTTATTCCCTTCCAACGTGGAACTGCCGATGTCGGACAGGATAACCGCATTGCTGGAAGTATCGATTGCCGGCGAGGTCACATTGAAATCCATTGCCGATAGCTTTCCGAATTTAATATTGTTTTTACCCTGCGCTGAAATTTGTTGTATAGCAAAACAGCAAATGCCCAGCATTGCCATACGAATCATAGATATCATAAGTTATCAGTTAGTTATATGTCCACTTTAATTAGCGGGACAAAACTAAACAAAAGCCGGTTGTTTTTGGGATATTTATTTCAACCCGGTTTTAAGCCCCTGTAATAAGCTGTCCTTCAATATATCGGAAGGCGTTAACCAACCGCCTTCACCATATTCGTTCCATGCGTAGAGGATGCCCAGTTTCTCTTTGGTAGCAGTGGCCGGGTTATCCAGTATCCATTTTTTGATCGTTTTAACGGAGTTCTCTACGGAACTCTTGCTAAATCCGGTGTAGTACTTTTCGGTCAGTGGTGTGGTACTCCAGGGACGAACATCCCAGTTAAGCGTCGCAACAGGTATATAATAAGCACCGGAGTTGATAAACCTGGGCCAGATAACACTTGATTCTGCATTGATCATATTGGCAATAGGTGTTGAAATTTCTGAAGAGAAGCCAGAGCTATGATAATTGTATCCGCTCAGTGCATCAAACCCTGCGGCTACTGCCCCGGAAATACCATTGGCTGAGGTAGAAGGGCAGCCGGCAATCACAGCACCAGGAAGCCCCATAGCTTTTACTTCATCCCTGAAATTGTCGAGAACGGTTTTCAATGCCGGGGCGCTACCAAAATTGACCACCAGGTTGGACGGGTCAAAGAAAATGATCAATGGCTTACCATCTACTCTTAAATAAGTGGAGTCTTTAAAAGCATTCTTCCAATGTTCTTTTAGCGTGGGCCAGTTTTGCGGGGTAATACGGTATCCGTCATGATTGGCTACCAGGAAGCAAAATTTCAACCGGTTTTTATTGGGGGCATTTCTGAAAAGCGTGATCGCATTATTGGCCAGCCGGTTCTCCGACAGGTCCTGCGTATTAAAGTACCAGCAAAAGCTAAAAAGTACAACCCGGCGTCTGCTGCCAGGTCTATCTGGGCCTTCATAGCCTCGGGGGTATTGGTCACCCAACCCCAAATGGGTCTTCGCTCCGGGTAATCATTGACCAGGGCCGGTTTTATATGATTGGAGTTCTCGTACCAGCCGCCAAAATAATAGGCACCCAATTTTACCAGTGGCGTATCAATCACCGGGGGCTCGGGAGTTGGTGGTGTAGGCACATCATTCTTTTTTGAATTACTGTTACAGGATGCCATTAACAACATCATCAAAATAACCAGGCTGTCAGTAAGGTTTTTCATATTATAAATTAATATACTTTCTCTCAGCTAAAATCATGCTACAAATGGTAGTGCGGCATGTTTGCACAGCGACATCTTAGGTGAAAAAGGCTTGTTTCTATGTTGAGGCCAATGGCGATTAAAAAAATGCCGGTTTAAATTTAAACCGGCAAGAATAATGAGTTTATTTATAGGTATTACTAAAAATAATATTTTCCTGCATTTAAAGCAGCATCCGCTATTCTTCTGCGGGCTGCTTTGGTGTTGAAGGGATCGGCTTTGGTAAAGCGTTTTAATCCCATTAATATCATACGTTGTTCATCGCCCTCGGCAAATGCATTCACAGCGTCTTTCCCGCTTTTATTGATAGCGTCTGCGGCGTCATACAAATAAGTTTGCATCATATCTATATGTAGCGAGGCCTGCTCATTTCCTTTCTCCTCTGCTATTTTCATGACCCTTAATAATATACTTTCGGCATGAAAGGTTTTGATCGCCATATCTGCAATATTCATCAGTACTTCCTGCTCGCTTTCGATCTGCATCATTAGTTTTTGTACGGCTGCGCCGGATACCATCAATATCGCTTTCTTGAAATTAGCTACCAGTTTTCTTTCGCTGGCAAATGGAGTATCGTCATCGCCACCAAAATCAGGGATGCTCATCAGCTCCTTCTGCACGTCCATTGCCGGCCCCATCAGGTTTAATCGTCCCTGCATAGCACGTTTGAGGGTCATATCGAGCGTAAGCAAACGGTTGATCTCGTTTGTACCCTCGTAAATACGGTTAATGCGACTATCACGATAAGCGCGGGATATATTGTACTCAGCGCTGTACCCGTTTCCGCCGTGTATCTGTACACCTTCATCTACTACAAAGTCGAGCAATTCACTGCCATACACTTTCAATATGGCGCACTCTATCGCATATTCTTCTGCAGCTCCCAGCAAGGATTCATTGAAGGGCTTACCCTCCTGTAATAGTCTTTGCTCCCATTCATCAATCCATTTCGCAGTACGGTATAAGGCTGACTCTGCTGCAAAAATGCGGATCGCCATTTCTGCGATCTTGTGTTTGATAGCGCCAAAATTGGCAATAGGTTGTTTAAACTGCTCCCTGGTTTTGGCATATTCAACACTAATGTTAAAAGCCATTTTTGCACCACCCAATGCTGCAGCACATAGTTTTAAACGCCCTATATTTAAAATATTAAAAGCGATCCTGTGTCCTTTGCCGATCTCGCCCAACACATTTTCTACCGGTACTTTGGCATCCTGGAAATATAATTGCACCGTAGAAGAGCCTTTGATGCCCATCTTGTGTTCTTCAGGCCCGTTGGTAAAACCTTCTGTTCCGCGTTCAACAATAAATCCGGTAAATCCGGTCTGTCCGTCATCTCCAACTACCTTGGCAAATACGGTATAAACCTGTGCAAACCCGCCATTGGTGATCCAGCATTTTTGCCCGTTCAGGATATAATGCTTCCCATCTTCACTCAACTTCGCCGTTGTTTTTGAGCTCAGCGCATCGCTGCCTGCATTAGGTTCTGTAAGCCCGTAGGCTCCCGGCCATTCGCCTGTGATTAGTTTGGGAATGTATTTTTGCTTTTGCTCATCTGTACCAAAGTATAAAATAGGGAGCGTGCCAATTCCCGTATGCGCAGCGATCGCTACAGAAAAAGAATGCCCTGCACCCAGGTATTCATTAATAATCGTAGAGGTAATAAAATCCTTACCCAGCCCACCATATTCTTCGGGAAACGCACCTGCCAGCAAGCCCTGGTCACCGGCTTTTTGCACCAGCGATTTCATCAAACCTTCTTCGAGGCTGTCAATCCTGTCCAGTATGGGCATCACTTCCGCTTCAAGAAACTGCGTGCACATGTCCCGGATCATGAGCTCCTCTTCATTAAATTGTTCACTGGTAAAAGTTGAAGCGGGCGATGATTCTTTGATCAGCCATTCGGCTCCTTTTATTAATTCTTTGGTATCATTGGCGGCACTCATAATATGTAGAATTTAATATTTAGGAATCAATTATTTTAAGTTTTCATACACCTGTTTCAGCACTATCCTGCAAATCTCAATATCGGCAAGGCTAACCCCTGCCAAAGCTTCTTCTACCGTCTCCGCCGCAAAGCCATGACACATATCCTGTATCGTTTTTGCTTTATCCGTTAAATACACCAGGTTTTTGCGACGGTCCGTTTTTGACGCAATTCTCGTTACCAAACCCGCTTTTTCCAGGTTGTCAACCAACCGGGTCATACTGGGCTTGTCCCTGAATGTGGCCTGACAAAGATCCTGCTGGCTAATGCCATCTTCCTTCCACAAGTGATAGAGTACGCTCCATTGTTCTATAGTCAGATTCAAATCCGCATTGTTGAACTTTTTCTGTAATCGTCGTGCTATGGCCGTGCTCGCAATCCCTGTTATGAAGCTATAAAGCTCACTTTTTTAAAATGGTTGTTTGGCATATAGTTGTTTTAACAACTAATTAAAGTTAGGAAGATTTTTGAATTACAAAAACATAAAATTATTTATTGATCCGGCTTAAGAAACCGGGATCGCCTGGTTGTAAGGCGCAATTTTCCAGCCATTAAATAAATCGGATAAATAAAAGGTCAGACTTTAGTTTTGCGACATGGTTTTTTTCTTTGTCGCTGTATTGTTATTGTTGGTACTGTATGCAGTAGTTATATTTTACTATAATGGTAAATGGCGCTCCATGCCCGAATACGCACCCAAAAATATTATGATACCCAGAACCACATTTTCAATTATTATTCCTGCGAGAAACGAAGCTGGTAATATCGCAGCACTACTGGAAAGTATACTGGCGCAAACCTATTCGAAGGATTTATTTGAAGTGATCGTAGTGGATGATCACTCGACTGATGAGACTGCGTCTATTGTAAACAGGTATGAAGGAGTGCGTTTACTGCAATTAAAGGAAGACCGTATTAACTCTTATAAAAAGAAAGCCATTGAAACCGGGATAGCGGCTGCGCAAAATGAGTGGGTGGTGTGTACTGATGCGGACTGTATTGTTACACCGGAATGGTTACAGGTATTCGCCTCTTTTATTAATGATACGAACCCGGTTTTTGTGGCAGCACCGGTAAGCTTCTTTGCCGCAGATCCGTCAAAAGGGGAGAAGGAATCCGTTTTATATATTTTCCAGGCATTGGACTTTTTAACCCTGCAGGGTATAACCGGTGCTTCGGTAGCCGGTAAAAAGCATAATATGTGCAACGGTGCCAACCTGGCTTATAAGCGTGACGTGTTTTATGAAGTAGATGGATTTAAAGGCATTGATAATATAGCATCAGGAGATGACATGTTGCTGATGCACAAAATATGGAAAAGATACCCGGAGCAAATAGGGTATCTCAAATCAAAGGAAGCCATTGTAGAAACCGAAACGGCGCCTACCTGGAAGGCTTTCTTTAACCAGCGGATCAGGTGGGCCAGCAAAGCTACCAGCTACGATGATAAGAGGATTTTTATAGTGCTATTATTGGTGTACCTCTTCAATTGTTCTTTTTTGGCAATGCTGGTATTGTCCTTTTTTAATATTTTTTATTTGTATGCTTTTGGTGTTTTTGTGGTGTTGAAAACCCTGGTTGAGTTATCTTTTGTGGGAAGGGTGAGCCGGTTTTTTAACCGCCGGTATCTTTTGAAGTATTTCTTTTTTTCCAGCCATTGCATATTGGCTATACCATTATTTCGGGCTTTTTAGGAACTTTTGGAAGTTATGAATGGAAGGGGAGAAAGGTGAAATAGGGTTTATTGTTTTTGCCAGTACTCCAGGGCAACGGCCTCTGATTTTACAGTTTATTTTGCCTTGATTGTACACTCCCGTAGGGATAGAATAGTTCTGGTAATGTGCCCGGGAGCATTTGAAGAAACCCTGAAGGGGTGAAATATTGACCTTCGGAATTTCGGCATATCTGCAAAGATGCTTTTCTCTAATAATGTGAGTTTTTCATGCTTGAAATATTTTTTTAGATGCGGTTGCCCTAGCCAGCACTCTCTTTCGGTAAATGATTTGGTGTTTTGATTTACATTTGAAAACAATGAGCAGCATATTTAAGAACCCGGCCTGGAAAAGGCTTAAAAAGAACAAGGGCGCTATGGCGGGGCTGGTAGTGATCATCATTGCTGTTTTTATTGCTGTTTTCTGCTATTTTATTGCGCCGGATGGGTCGCCTTATTCCAACAGGATCATTCTTGAAATGGGAGGAGAAAAGCCAGGTACCCAACAACAATTCCTGCAGGTTAAAAAAGAGTCCTATGAATCGTACGGGTTTTTTCAGCGATTATTTTACGGACAAACGGATGCCTGTCATTTTATACCGATTAACAAGTACAATATAAAAGGCGATAGCATTATTGCGGAAAAATACATCGATGAAGATGTAAGCGAGCGCATCAGCTTTGCGAAAACTGCTCTTGCAGATGAACCCGTTATCACCCAAACTTATTGGGTTGGAACCGACAGCTATGGCCGTGACATATTGAGCAGGTTGATTGTGGGAACAAGGGTCAGCCTAAGTGTAGGGTTGATCACGGTGATCATCTCTATCAGTATTGGCTTGGTTTTGGGCTCATTAGCTGGCTTTTACCGGGGCAAGACCGATGATTTGATTATGTGGTTCATTAATGTGATATGGAGTATACCTACATTGTTGCTGGTATTTGCTATTACCCTGGCATTGGGCAAAGGTTTTTGGCAGGTGTTTATTGCAGTAGGACTTACTATGTGGGTGAATGTAGCGCGCCTGGTGCGGGGACAGGTATTGGCCGTGAGGGAACTGGAATATGTAGAAGCTGCCAGGGCGTTAGGTTTCAGAAATATCCGGATTATTGCAGTACATATATGGCCCAATATTGTGGGCCCGGTATTGGTAATTGCCGCCGCCAACTTTGCATCGGCCATTGTGATAGAAGCCGGTCTTAGTTTCCTGGGTGTTGGTGTACAGCCACCCATGCCCAGCTGGGGATTGATGATCAAGGAGAATTATAACTTCATTATCACGCAAAACCCCATGCTGGCCCTGGCTCCAGGCTTTGCTATAATGATATTGGTACTGGCATTTAACCTGTTGGGCAACGGGCTGAGAGATGCATTGAATGTGAAGGGAAAGTTGTAAGGAGGTTGAAAGTGGAGAGATGACGGATGATAGTAGGTAGACCGTTTCTCAATAATCATTTTAAAAAATCATACAGCCGGTTCTCCGTGTCCACTGTCATCTGTCAACCGCATTTATTAATAAAGTCCTTCAATACTCAAATACCTTTCACCGGTATCATAGTTAAAAGTAAGAACAGTAGCTCCTTCAGGAATTTCAGGAAGTTTTTTCGCAACTGCGGCTAATGCAGCACCAGTGGAAATGCCCACAAAAATGCCTTCTTCTTTAGCCAATCTTTTAGCGTAATCGAAAGACTCATCTTTACCAACAGCGATGGCTCCATCCAGCACTTCTGTTTTTAATATTCCCGGAATAAAACCTGCTCCAAGGCCTTGTAAAGGATGCGGGCCCGGTGCGCCGCCACTAATAACAGGCGACAGCTCAGGTTCTACGGCAAATACTTTAAGATCGGGAAATTTTTCTTTTAATATTTCAGCAACACCGGTTATATGTCCGCCTGTACCTACGCCGGTGATCAGGTAGTCGATTCCTTCCGGAAAATCCTGCAATATTTCGGCTGCTGTTGTTTTCCGGTGTATGGCTGTATTGGCTTCGTTATTAAATTGTTGTGGAACCCATGCATGAGGTGTAGTGGCCGCCAGCTCATTCGCTTTTTCAATAGCTCCTGTCATGCCTCTTTCGCGGGGCGTTAGTACAAATTCAGCACCGTATACGCTCATTAATTTCCGGCGCTCCACGCTCATACTTTCCGGCATTACCAATATCAGTTTATAGCCCTTTACGGCGGCAACCAGGGCCAGGCCAATACCTGTATTACCACTGGTGGGTTCTATAATAACCGAATCTTTATGTAATAAACCCTTTTGTTCAGCATCTTCTATCATTGCCAAAGCAATACGGTCTTTAATGCTGCCTCCCGGGTTGGCTTTCTCCAGCTTTATCCAAACCTTATGCGTGTTGCCAAACAGGTGGTTGATTTGAACATGAGGTGTATTACCAATTGTTTGCAGGATGTTTTGCGCTTTCACTGTATATATTTTTTAGTTGACCGATGGCAGCTGATAGACGACAGGTAAAAACTGTTTATCTAAAACGCTGCCCTTATAAATCAGATTACAAAATTCAAAATATTTTCGTCGGGTGGTAAGAGGTCTTTTACACTTACCTCACTTTTATGATAAACTACGGAGTTGCGGGGCACGCTGTTGGTTAACCACACATTACCGCCTATAATACTGTCTTTACCAATAATTGTATTACCGCCCAGTATGGTGGCACCCGAGTAAATGACTACGTTATCTTCTATAGTTGGATGCCGTTTTGTAGTGGCCAGGGTTTTGGTAACACTCAATGCACCTAAGGTTACGCCCTGGTAAACTTTTACGTGATTACCTATCAGGGAGGTTTCTCCAATCACCACACCGGTTCCATGATCAATACTAAAAGAATGCCCGATGGTAGCGCCGGGGTGAATGTCGATGCCGGTTTTACCATGCGCATATTCGCTAAAAAGACGTGGCAATACCGGAACCGCCAGCTCGTGTAACTGATGCGACAAACGGTACACTGCAGTAGCATAAAAGCCGGGATAGGCCGCCATTACCTCTTCGAGCGATTTAGCCGCAGGGTCTGATTGTAAAAGGGCCTCTGCATCTTTTAATAAGAGCGTAAAAAGAGCCGGTAGCGATTCAAAATAGCTATCCCTTATATCCTGTATGGCCTCCGCATCTTCAATTACATCCTGCAATAGATGGGTAAACTTATCTTTTAGCGAAGTAAACTGGCCTCTTAGCTGTGCTTCACATTTATGATCGATATCATTCGGGAGAAATAATACCGTATACAGTTCATCAATAAAACTTTCTACTGCCCCTTTATCGGGGAAACCGGAAAAACACCTGGAATTTCTATTAAACAGAAACTTGATAAAATCTTCACTCATTTTTATCCTATTAACACAGTAGACAAAAATAGCTGATAAAAAGGGAAATGGAAAATGAAGGTTTTTTAAATAAAATTTGGAAAAGTAAAAACTAATGCTACATTTGTACTGTACTACATAAATAGTACACCAAATCACTAAGTATGATAACGATCCATAATCTGCATTTTTCCTACAAAAAGAAGAAGATCTTTAACGGTCTTTCTTTGTCATTTTCACCAGGACATATTTACGGTTTGCTGGGTAAGAATGGTACCGGAAAATCCACTTTGTTAAAAAATATCATCGGCTCTCTGTTTCCCAGCCAGGGCAAGATTAGCGCATTGGGCTACGAACCGGGCAAAAGACAGCCGGCCTTTTTGCAGGATGCGTTTATTGTTCCCGAGGAGTTTTATTTACCGGATGTGGCGATTGAAAAATTTGTTTCCTGCAATGCACCATTTTATCCAAAGTTCTCGCGTCAGCAGTTCAATACTTACTTACAGGAGTTTGATATTCCGCAGGAGAACAGTCTGCAGCAAATGAGTTATGGCCAGAAAAAGAAGGTGTTAATCAGCTTTGCGCTGGCCTGCAATACTTCGATCCTGTTAATGGATGAACCCTCTAACGGACTGGATATTATGAGTAAAAGCCAGTTTAGAAAGGTAATTGCCGGAGCTATCGATGATAATAAATGTGTCATTATTAGTACCCACCAGGTGAAAGACCTTGAAAGCCTGATAGACCGGATCACTATTATTGACGAGGGTAATATCCTGTTTGATCAGAATATCAATGACATTAGCTCTAAACTATCATTTAGGGTTTCGTTTGATGATGAGGAAACAAAAAAGGCTTTTTATAAGGAAGAATCTTTAAAAGGTAATGTTATTGTAACACCCAATACTTATGGTGAAGATTCTAAAATAGACCTGGAATTGTTATATAAAGCAGTTGTTACCAACGGCAATAGTGTCAATACCGTATTTAAAAACCAACCTTAAACCTTATTATCTGTATGACTGCAAATTTTAGTTTTAAAAGAATCATTCAATTGATTGGAAAGCAGTGGGGCGAGAACCGGCGCATGTACCTGATGTCTGTATTGGCTTTGCTAGGGTTGTTGGGCATTGTATTTGGATTTTGGGCTGCTAATGGCGGCTCTCATTATAATGAAGAATCTGCATATATTATAGGGCTGTTCGGACTTTTTATAACCGGGGCTATTTTCGCGAGTACTGCTTTTAACATGTTAGGCAGCAAGGATAAAGGTATCTATTGGATCAGTTTCCCGGCCAGCCATCTCGAAAAATTTATAGCCACCTGGTTTTTTAATTTTCTGGTATTCTCTGTGGTGTACCTGGTTTGTTTTTTACTATTAAAAGCAGGCGTTGAGTCCTATATACAGGTATTAATAGACAAGGATCCTGTTAAGTATACTTATAAGCGTTTGAACTGGAATAATAAGAATGGGATTAATGCTGTTTTGCCCTATTTTATCAGCGCCTTTTTTGCGGTGCAGGCGGCTTTTTTATTAGGTTCTGTTGCTTTTAAGCGATTCTCATTTATTATTACCATTGTGATTATTGCGGCTTTCCTTTTTTATTTATTTACTATGTTTCAAAGATCGCCAACAGTGCATTAGCAAATTATAACTGGAATCTTTTTTCATTAAGAGATCCCTACGTTAGGGGTGAAGAGACATATAAAGAATATACCTTATCGCCGGTTATCAAGGAAAGTGTCCTGTTCTTCCTTAAGTTTTTGATAGCACCGTTTCTGTGGTTGATCACATGGGTGAAGCTGAAAGAAAAGCAAATCTGATTAATCCCCAATGAAATAACTATTTTATGCAATTTGACAATAATACACAGGCTATTTACTTACAAATAGCCGACTATGTATGCGAAAAAATACTGTTGAAAGAGTGGCCGCCTGATGCTAAAATACCCAGTGTGAGGGAGCTGGCGATGTTATTAGAAGTGAACCCCAATACAGTCGCCCGGTCTTACGATTTTTTGAAACAACAGGAAATTATACAGGATAAAAGAGGCATCGGGTACTTTATTACGACTGAGGGATTGAAGACTGCGGCTGCTTACCGCAAACAGGAGTTTATGGAAAAAGAATTGCCCTTATTCTTCAGGAACATGTACCTGTTGGGCATAGAGCCGGAAGACCTGAAACAGAAATACGAGAAATTTAAGAAACAGTACGCATAACAAACTAAATGTTTACGAATGAAGACGAGTAATAAATTATTGATGGGCCTGGTGCTGCTGCTTTTTCATTACCATTAATACTGGTGATGGGGTTTAAAGCAGCAATAAAAAGCGATAGATATATCGTTAAAAATAATACAGGCTACGAAGTGTCTGCCCCTAAAGAGGTAAAAGCCTTTACTGCTATTAAGCTTGATGGTGTTCCGTTTAATAACGAATTCGGGTTAAAAGCCCATATTAAATACGGCGATAAATTCAGCTACTCTTTCAAAAATTATGATGTAACCAATCCTGAGCAAGGCCGGACCGACAACCTCCGTGTAGGTTGGTCGGGTGATACCCTGGTAGTTGATTACAGTTTCAAAGCAGTTGTTAAAACTGATGGTCCTAACTTTTTTACGGTATAGAGATGGACATCACACTTCCCAGGGCCGTACCGATCATAGCCAGGGGAACTACTATTACTATTGATAGCAGTACGGTTGCCTTAGGCGCTATGAATTTTCAGTTGTTCAACCAGGCTTCGTTATATGCGGATGGGGATAAGACAGTCCAACTCCAGAAAGCCAACGATCAATCAGCCCTCAAGCTTGATGTATACAAGACTGTGTTCTCTGATATCTCCATAAATGCTAATAATGCTTTCGTTAGGATCGGTGACCATATAAACATTAAAAATTTGAAGGTCGATCTAAACGGGCAGTCCACTATCAACTTCTCGGAAGCTGTTTCTATCGATACGCTCAGTGGACATATCTCAGAAGCATCTGTGTTTAATGCTCCTTACCGGTATAGTAAATTTTTAAAATAGGGTTATTTTTATAAACTGGTTGTAGGCTATCTTAGCCGAAACAATCGACTATGCTACAATCATCCACCCTGCAGTTTTTAAAAGATCTAAAGCTTAATAACAATAAACCCTGGTTTGATGACAACCGTAAAGATTATGAAAACGCTCGCAAAGACTTTGCTGCGTTTATTGATACGGTGATCCAGAAGTTTTCAAAAACAGATCCGTCTATTTCGCATTTATCGGCAAAGGATTGTATGTTCCGCATTAACAGGGACATTCGATTCTCAAAGGACAAAACCCCTTATAAGACTAATTTCGGTGCTTTCATTAATAGTGAAGGCAAAAAATCGATGACGCCTGGCTATTATTTTCACCTGGAGCCGGGAGCCAGTTTTACCGGCGGCGGTATGTGGCAACCTCCTGCAGATATGCTGGCCAAAGTGAGACAGGAAATAGATTATAACCTGGCCGATTTTGAAAAGATCCTTCTTTCTAAAAAATTTAAAACAACTTACGGAGGATTGTCGGTGGAAGATAGTTATGTATTATCGCGCGTGCCTAAAGGTTACGAGCCGGGTAATCCTGCTGCTGAATACTTAAAACATAAAAGCTTTGTAGCGCTTAGTAATATCGACGATGCTGACCTGACCAGCAAAACCCTGGTTACAAAAGTTACTGCAGCTTTCGAAACCCTGTTGCCGCTAAATAACTATCTGAACAATGCCCTGGGGTAGCTTTAACGTTGCTTTACCAGATAGCCGGAATTTTCTTAACCTACATTAATTGCTGTTGCAACAATGAAATGTAGCTTTGTGTTATAAATCACAAAAAATAAAAATTTTATGGCAACTTGGACAATAGATGCAATGCACTCAGAGGTAGGTTTTAAAGTAAAACACCTGGTAATTTCAACAGTATCCGGTAAGTTTAAAAACTTTGAAGGAACGGTAGTAGCAGAAAAAGACGATTTCTCTGACGCAAAAATTACTTTTAGCGCCGATGTAAATAGTATCGACACTGGCGTAGAACAAAGAGATGCTCACTTGAAAGGGGCAGATTTCTTCGAAACGGAAACTCATCCTAAACTGACTTTCGTTTCAACTGCAATTGAAAAAGATGGTGACGATTATAAACTGACAGGTGACCTTACTTTGAAAGGTGTAACCAAACCCGTTACATTTAATGTAGAGCATGGCGGTGTGGGTTTAAGCATGTACGGACAAACAGTTGGTGGTTTTGAAGTAACTGGTAAAATCAACCGTAAAGAATTTGGTCTTACCTGGAATGCAGTTACAGAGGCTGGTGGTATTGCGGTAAGTGAAGATGTAAAGCTGATCGCTAATATAGAAATAGTTAAAGAAGCTTAATAGATAAGAAGGAAAACAAAGAAAAAGGCGGTCTCCCGGAGGAGGCCGTTTTTTGTTATGGGCTGGCCGCCTTCATAGGATTGTTCCCCGGCGGTTAAAGAATAATCTAATTTGTTTCTTAGTTTTATACCAGTGAAGTCGTTTACCATAAAAGAAAACTCCTTTATCGCAAAGTTGGCAGCTCGAAAGCTGCGCAGTAAAAATGTGGCCATTGTTTTAGGGAGCCGGATTCATTTATACGGCGTATCTCAGCATGAGTTTTTAAGTAACGAAAGATGGTTGCGTCATGAATTAAAACATATAGAGCAATACGAGCGACTGGGTTTTATCAGGTTTATTGCCACTTATTTATGGCAAACCTTAAAAGTGGGATATTATAAATGTGGTTTGGAATGTGAGGCCAGGGCGGCAGAAACCGATTCCGGGATTACCAGACGATATCGATTGAGAAGAACAGATCAGGGTTATGGTGTTATAAAATGATGAATAATCACAGAACTGCTTTAATTTAGTAAGCCATAAATTAATTTCGCCAGATGAAAAAAATAGTACTGTTCGCTACTGTATGCATAGCATTTTTATCGGGTTGCTCTTCTCAAAAGAAAGTAGCCTCTTTGTCAATTCCCTTTATGAACAAAGTAATCGCACATCGTGGCGCCTTTAAAAATACAGGTGCACCTGAAAATTCTATAGCCTCGCTGAAGGCCGCCATTGCTATGGGTTGTGGTGGTACCGAGTTTGATATACATATGACCAGTGACGAGGTTTTGGTAGTAAATCACGACGATAAGTTTTTAGGTATGGAAATCGAAACCAATACCTATCAGCAACTATTGGCGAAGACTTTGCCCAACGGGGAAAAAATCCCAACACTCGAAGCTTATTTGAAGGAGGGGTATGGCCAGAAGAAAACCATCATGGTGGCTGAAATAAAGACTTCTAAAGTTAGTAAAGAAAGGTCGCTGCGTTTGGCTACCAAAGTGGTGGAAATGGTTCGGAGTTTCAAAGGACAGGCGCAAACAGTTTACATTGCTTTTGATTATGATGTATGCAAAAAGTGCGGGAACTGGAGCCTTCTGCCCCTGTTCAGTATTTGAACGGAGATATGTCTGCTGAAAAGTTAAAGGCTGATAAGCTGGATGCAGACTATCATTACAGTGTTTTTCAAAAAGATAAAAACTGGATCAAAAATGCCAGAACCCTGGGTGTAAAAACAAATGCGTGGACGGTAAATGATGAAAAGGTAATGGAAGATTTTCTTGTACAAGGTATTGACTTCATCACCACCAATGAGCCTGAGCTGTTACTAAAAAAGCTGGCCAAATAAATCCAATCAATAAGAATAACCTAACTTTAGAAATATGAGAACCGACAATAAATTGTTTATTTTAAGCAATGGCAGGGTAGCAGCGATAGACAAGAAAACCGGGGAGATTGCCTGGGAAGTAAAATTGAAAGAGTATATTAAAACCTCTATGAGTTATGCGGTAGGCCAGATTTTTCTGGAAGATACCAAACTCTATATAGGTGTATCTGGTATATTGATCTGCCTGAGTGCTAAAGATGGCTCTTTTCTGTGGAAGAATGAATTAAAAGGCTGGGGCTATAGCTTTATAAGCATTGCAAATGCGAATACCGGCGCAGCGGCCCAGGATCAGGCTAATGCTGCGGCGATAGCGGCATCGGCAGCAGCTATTGCTGCTACAACGGCTGCCACATCAGCATCTGGTTAAAATCGGGCTATGTTGTAGCCAATGCCTAACTCTGCCTGTATGGGGCGGCTTTTTGGTGAACATTAGCCGATGTGTTTTCTTTCTCGTAAAGTGAGCTGAACCATTTTTGTCCGCCGGCTACAATGTACAGGCGGTGCGTTACATTGTATTTTGCAGATAGGGTGGCCCCAATCAGCAACTTCCTGGCATCACCCCTGGCCTCAAAAACTCCATCCTCGTATCCTTGTTTCGATGGGTCTGTATCGAGTAGTATGCTGTTCGTGTATTTTTTACTTAGCAGGTAGTTGAATTGAGGACCTGCAGCAACAGTAAATTTGCTCCATTTCTTTGCAATATGAAAGGCCCGTGATGTGAGGTATAACATTTTCGTATTGCCATAATCAGGATCAAGGGTTTTCAAATTTAAGGATCTCCAGGAAGTTGCTTCACCTGGCGTATTGGAATACTCTGGTATGGCAATAGATCCATCGTAGGTATAACTAACCTGGTTGACTCCCAGTGACAAGCTAAGGCTCCAATTGTTTTTCAGCATTTTCTCAAGCGCAATGTCAGCAAAAAAACCAGGCTGCTTTTTGATACTTACTTCATTGGAACTCATACTCAGTCTATTGCCTGCATTAAGCTCATAAAAGCCAGGAATTAAAAAATTTTCGATGTAGATATTTGAATTTTCAAATCGGGGGACAAAACTGGTGTTGGCCCCGACCTGCATAGCCACCTTATATTGTTGAGCATGTAAAGCGAAAGCGTATAGAAATAATACAATGGCTATAGCTGATTTTTTCATAAGCGTATATTGGGTAATGCAAATGTAGGGAGTCTATTGGATCAGCCATTTTACCTCTCCAAAGTCAAAAGAAAGATTTTCCGTGTTAATCTGAACCTGAAGTTTGCCATCGGCCGACACTTCTTTCAACAATCCCTTAAAGCTTTGGCCATCTTTTTCAAAAAGAACCGTTTCATTTTTTTATACAGAAAGTGGTTGTATGCTGCCATTAACTTTAACGGGTCGATATTATTATACTGAAACAATAGTTCGGCTCTAACTTCTTCGGCTATGGGAAGACAGTCAAAGCTTTTTCCGGTGATCTGTCTCAGGGACACCGGTTGCCGATCTGTCACTTCAGGAAACTCAACCTGGTTAATATTGATGCCGATACCTGCCACCGCCCATTTCCAATCCCGTCCGCTTATTATATTTTCAATGAGAATGCCACAGGCTTTCCGGTCGCCAAAATAGATATCGTTCGGCCATTTAATCAGAATGTCGCTTTTCGCATAACGCTCAAAAACAGTTCTTACGGCTAGTGCCACCAGTGCGATCAATAAAAACTGCTGGTGTAAACCAATTTTTTCGGGGTTGAGCATCACGCTTAAATGAACGTTTTCTCCTTTTTTTGATTGCCAGGTTTTGCCCCGCTGCCCCTTACCCGCATACTGCTCATGCGCAAAAACTGCCGAACCATGTTGCAGTGTTTCCTGACGCTCCGTCAGGTTGGACTGCTTTAACCGGCTTAGGGCATAATTATTGGTGCTATCGATGGATAAAAGTTCGATTACAGGCGGAAAAGGGCAATTATCTGCTGATTGTTGTGCCAATATTCGCTATTTTTGAGCAAATTAAATAAGGAATCCTGAAACACGGACAAAATAAAGTGGTGAGCCGGAAATAGCCATCACATCTACTGTTTCACTTTTCGGTACTAAATGTCTTCTTTTAATTAAAATCGCATCTTCTATTGGAACCATTGGCTTCGCTAACAAAACGCAGAAATTTATCTGGAAAACTTACAAAAAATTCTAAATTATTCAAATCCATCATTGCCGCCATACAGGAAAAGAAGGGAGAGAATATTGTTTCGCTGGATTTGAGGAAAATTCCGGAAGCTGTAGCCGATTTTTTTATTGTATGCGAGGCCACCAGCCAACCGCAGGTAAAAGCTATTGCCGATAATATTGAAGATCGCGTAAAGGAAAATTGCGGTGAGAACGTTTTCCATAAGGAAGGGTTTCAAAGTATGCAATGGGTGCTGGTAGATTTTGTGGACGTAGTGGTACATATTATGCAGCCCGAAACCCGCAAGTTTTATAATCTTGAAGAAATGTGGAGCGATGCGGTGGTAGAAGAGCATCAATAATTATTTAAAGTCTTAATAAACAATTTACAAGGTTTTTACCTTATACATCAAACAGAAAAAATGGCGAAGCAGGAAAAGAGAAATCCGTTTTCAAATAATAACAATAATAACACGCCGGGAGAGCCTAAAAAGGGACCGAAATTCGGTAGCTATTGGGCTTTCATCATTATACTGGCGATCATGCTGGCCTTCCAGTTCCTGAATCCATTGGGATCATCCAGGCAGGAGATCAACATTTCCCAATTTCAAAATATGCTGCAGAAAGGGCACGTTTCAAAATACACCATCGTTACTAATAAGGACAGGGTGCGGGTTTGGATAAAGGCAGACTCTTTGGCGGGATATCCTAATGCGAATAAAAATGTGGTTAAGGGTGCGGAAGAAACGCCACAATTTGATTTTGAAATTGCCAGTCCGGAAGTATTTAACGACCAGATGGAGAAATTCTATGCGCGGCATCCGGGTTTGGCGAGGATCGAGCCCGAGGTGAGGTCGGATAACGACTTTTTACCCAAAGCAATAAGCTACCTTCTGCCTTTTGTTTTGTTATTGGGTGTTTGGATACTGCTGATGCGTAAAATGAGCGGTGGCGCGGTGGTGCCGGTGGCCCTGGGGGAATATTCAGTATAGGAAAGTCTAAAGCTACTTTATTCGATAAAGGCACTAAAGTAAACATTACGTTTGCGGATGTAGCCGGGCTCGATGAAGCAAAAGTGGAAGTAATGGAGATCGTGGATTTCCTCCGCAATCCTAAAAATATACAAGTTTGGGCGGTAAGATCCCTAAAGGTGCTTTACTGGTAGGCCCTCCGGGGACTGGTAAAACCTTGCTGGCCAAAGCTATGGCTGGCGAAGCGCAAGTTCCGTTCTTTAGCTTAAGCGGCTCTGATTTCGTAGAAATGTTTGTGGGTGTGGGCGCCAGCCGTGTACGTGACCTGTTTAAGCAGGCTCGTGAAAAAGCGCCCTGTGTTATTTTTATCGATGAGATTGATGCAATTGGTCGTGCCCGTGGTAAAAATGCGATGATGAGCAATGATGAGCGTGAAAGCACATTGAACCAGATGCTGGTAGAAATGGATGGTTTTGGTACCGATTCGGGTATTATTGTACTAGCAGCTACCAACAGGCCGGATGTTTTGGACACGGCATTATTAAGGCCAGGAAGATTCGACAGGCAGATAACTATCGACAAGCCGGATCTTGCGGGTCGTGAAGCGATTTTTAAAGTGCATTTAAAAGAGATCAAAACCTCACAAAATCTTGATATTCATAAATTGGCTGCTCAAACACCTGGTTTTGCAGGTGCCGATATTGCCAATGTTTGTAACGAGGCAGCGCTAATTGCTGCAAGAAATGGTAAGACGGAAGTAGAAATGCAGGATTTCAATGATGCAATTGACCGTATCATTGGTGGTTTGGAGAAGAAGAACAAAATTATCCTTCCTGATGAAAAGCGTGTGATCGCTTATCATGAAGCAGGCCATGCTGTAACTGGCTGGTTTCTGGAACATGCACATCCTCTGTTAAAAGTAACGATCGTTCCGCGTGGTACTGCTGCTTTAGGGTTTGCGCAATACCTGCCCAAAGAAAAGTACCTGACGCTTACAGAGGAGTTGGAAGACGATATGTGTATGACTTTGGGAGGCCGTGCTGCAGAACAGGTTTTCTTTGGAAAAATTTCTACCGGGGCGTTGAGCGATTTGCAGCAGGTAACCCGTACAGCCTATGCAATGGTGAGCATTTACGGTATGAATGAGCGAATTGGTAATATCTCTTTCTACGACCCACAAAGCGAAGGCAGTTTCCAAAAACCTTATAGTGAGGAAACCGGTAAGTTGATTGATCAGGAAGTAAAAAAATTATCTGATAGTGCTTATGCCAGGTCTAAAGCTTTGATAGAAGAGAAAAAAGAGGAAGTACGCATCATAGCGGAAGCATTGTTGGAAAAAGAGGTATTGTTTAAAGATGATCTGGAGCGACTGATTGGAAAACGTCCTTTTGAAGAAAAAAAAGCACTGGCAGATGTGGTATTACCTACAACCAGTGGTGATGCAGATGTAAGTACATTACCTCCTTATAATAACAGTACTAACACAAATACGGCTTCACCTAATCCCGAATAAAGTGTCTGCCAGGGGAAATATTTTAAAGAAAATAAGAGAGGCGTTGGCACAACCAACGCCTATCCCATTTCCAAAAAGTGAAGGACAGTCCTCTGTTTTTATGCCGCTGGAACAGGATATTGAAGTGGAATTTGCCGAGCGGTTTACTACCTTACAAGGTAGATTTGCTTTCTGTTTTGACGAAAAAGACCTGGTGCATCAGTTCAACCAGCTGGCTGTTGCCAAAGGATGGAAGCATATCTATTGTATTGACCATAATCTTACCGGTATACTTCGGGGAGGCCTCCAGTTTTTAAATGATTTTAGCAGCCTGGCCGGTTGCGATGTGGCGGTTACCAGCTGCGAATACCTGGTAGCGAGGACGGGAAGTATAGTAATGAGTGCTGCAGAACAAAGCGGCCGCAATACCAGTGTGTATGCACCCGTGCATATTTGTATCGCCTATACCAGCCAATTGGTATACGATATAAAGGAAGCTCTGGATGGGGTTAAAGAAAAATACGGTGCTGCACTACCATCGCTGATTACATTTGCAACAGGGCCGAGCCGCACTGCCGATATAGAAAAGACCCTGGTGGTAGGTGTTCACGGGCCAAAAGAAGTATATGTTTTCCTGGTAGATGATAAAAGTTGATCAGGTATCATACGTTCATATCAAACGAAAATTTATGCAAACACATAGTCATTTTCTTTTTGTTTACGGATCACTCCTTAGCGGTTTTAAAAGCCCTGCTTATGAATATATATCCAAGTATTTTAAGCTAAAGGGAATGCTTTTGTAAAAGGCACCATATATGATATGGGCACTTTTCCTGTAGGTACTTCTGACGATACCGGGCGGATCATAAGAGGAGAGTTATACGAGATCCGTAATCCTAAAGAGTTGTCTTTTATATTGGCGCAACTGGATGATTATGAAGGATTATATCCTGATGATGGAGAGGATATCTATTATAAAAGAGCCTTAGTGACAACTACTACCGAAGCCGGAGACGAGGTAATTGCATGGATTTACTGGTACAATAAAGAGGTGACAGGTAAACCGGTTATTGAGTCAGAACACATGATGGACTACCTTGGTAATAAACATTAACGACCCAGTAATACACAGGATCTTACTGCCGGCAAAACCTGATTTTTACCTGCCTTTTGAAGCTTAGTCTTAAAAATTACGCGAAGATATTCTCCCCTGCCATTCTAAAAGCGGCAGAAAGGTATAGTGTGCGTGAATGCGATGAAACTGAAAAGGGTGTGTATGTCGCATATATCGATAAAGGCAACGAAACTTTTGATGTATCTCTGTCGGTAAACGCCACATTAGGGGTAACGGATGCTGGTTGCGACTGTAGCGATAATAGTGATTTCTGCGTGCATAAGTTGGCTTTGCTTCTCCATCTTGCGAAGCAAAAAATGTAAAGGGTACTAAAATTACGGGAGCAGTTAAAAAGAAAGATGAAGCTGAGGCGTTATTGGAGGAGATTTCTCATGAAGAGGTTAAGGCCTGGCTTACAAATATCTTAGCTAAAAATGCAGACATTAAATTCTCGTTTGTCAACCATTTCAAATCAATACAGCAAAAGTGTAGCCCTGAAGAATGCATTACCCTGACTCGGAATGTTTGGAAGGCGGTGGTTAAGAATAAGAAAACTATTGACCAGACACAGTTAAAGAAAGTAATAGAACTTTGGAATGAAACCCATCAGAGTATAATTAGGCAGTACTTATACAACGTATGTGACCCGAACGCTTTTTTATGTGTTCATAATACCATCCAAACCTGCGAATATTATTATCATACGGCACAAATAAACAGCATACGCATTCCCAGGTATATTGAGCGGCTGCTTCACCAAACCCTGCAAACAATTACAGAACTACATACTGAAGAGTCGTGGACCACTGCCGTTGGCTATATTGTAATGCAGGTACCGGATGGTCATAAACGGGTAAGAATGTACTATTTGAAGCATTTAGCTGATATGTGCGAAGTTATTGGTGAGGATAGGCGAGATAAACTGATACAGCAATTAATGCATCAATATGAAGAAGTGTATCACGACGGCCTTTTTGACGGGAAACAATACACTATGCTTCTTTTCGATGCTGTAAAAAAATATAATCTCTTCGCAGACTATGGTAAATACTTTAAACCGCTTTATTTCGAGAATGATTTTAATTATAAGTTGATAGAGGCTTTAATAGAGCGCGGTGATTATTTGCTCGCCGAAGTGTATTGTAAAGAGCAAATAAACGGGAATTATAAAGATGAGTATAATATTCCGTACTGGCTTTTATTAAAAAATATTTATAAAACAGGTAATGAAGAAGCAAAATTGGTAGATGTATTGCGCTTTCTTTTTGCCTTTTACCTTCGAATTTGAAGACTATGAATTTATAAGAGATCGCATCAGCAACGAAGAAGAGAAAAAGAAGTGGAGAACCCAGATCCTGTCGAGGGCTAAAACGGCTTACCAAAACAGGGGCCAGTCAGCTAGGTTCTATATCCAGGTATTACATTCTGAAGGCAGGGTTAAAAAAATGATTGAAGAGGTTACTGATAGCCTGTTTTCATATGAGCAGATAGCCGAATACTTCGATATAATGGTCGCAACTGACAAAAGAAGCCTTTTGGCCTCCCTGATAACCAAAAGAGCTGAACAGATAAGCTTTTACAATCCACAAGAAAATCCCCAGTCCAATGAGGCTATTGCTTTAATTGCCGAAAAGCTGGTACAAAATTTCGATATTGATTACCTCAAATTGGCTATTACAGAAAGTGAAACGAGACGGTGGTACCAACCCAATAAATTAATACAGTTTATAAAACAAAAATTAGGATAGCAGCGATAGAATTACCTCCCGGTTTCCATAGTAAACCGGTCAATGGCCTTTAATGCTTTAAAGCCACCGGTTACATTTACCACATTTTCAAATCCACGGGCTTTTAAAATAGATGCAAATGCCATAGACCGGTAACCTGCTGCACAATGGATATATTGAGTTGTATCCCGGTTGATAGCCGAAAGGTGGTCATTAATATAGTCCAGCGGAACATTTTGAGCATCTTGAATATGCTCCTGCTCAAACTCAGTTTCCTTTCTTACATCAATAATTTCGGCACCTTCAATAGCCGAAAGAGCAGCAGCCGAAATATTTTCTATATGGTCCAGCTCTTTACCCGCAGCCTTCCAGGCTTCAATCCCCCTTTTAAATAACCAATACTGTAGTCATAGCCTACACGGGCCAGGCGTGTTACCACTTCTTCTTCCCGTCCGTCCTCTGCAATAATCAACAATTCCTGTTTTACATCAGGTATTAAAGTGCCTACCCAAACGGCAAAACTGCCATCAATGCCAATATTAATAGAATTAGGTACGAAGGCCTTCGAAAATTCATCGGCTTTTCGGGTATCTAAAATAACAGCGCCCGTATGGTTGGCCGCTTCTTCAAATGCTTCAGGAGAAAGAGCCTGGGTGCCCCGCTCGATCACTTCGGTAATATTATCATAGCCTTCAATATTCATTTGCACATTTTGCGGGAAATATTGGGGTGGCGCTGTCAAGCCATCAGTAACCTGTTCTACAAATTCTTTCTGGCTCAGGGCCATATTTAAAGCATAGTTGGTTATTTTCTGGTGTCCCAGGGTGTCGCTGGTTTCCTTACTCATGTTTTTACCACAGGCGCTCCCTGCTCCATGTGCAGGATAAACAATAATATCGTCTGGCAAAGGAGCTATTTTATTGCGAAGGGATTCAAAAAGCATACCTGCTAACTTTTCTTTGGTGAGATCATCTGATACTTTTTGCGCGAGATCGGGCCTTCCTACATCTCCTATAAATAAAGTATCACCTGTAAAAAGGGCTTTTTCTGTACCGTTTTCATCCAATAATAAGTAGCAGCTGCTTTCCAGTGTATGACCAGGTGTATGGATCAGTTTTATTTTAATAGTGCCAATCTCAAATACCTGCCCATCTTTAGCGATCAGCGCATCATAACCGATAGCCGCATCGGTAGGACCGAAAACGATCTGTGCACCGGTTTGGGCAGCCAGGTCAACATGACCGCTCACAAAGTCAGCATGAAAATGGGTCTCAAAAATATATTTAATCGTTACACCGTCTTTATTTGCACGATTAATATAAGGCGATACCTCCCGCAAGGGGTCGATAATGGCCGCCTCATTTCCGGAAACAATATAGTAAGCGCCCTGCGCCAAACAGCCTGTATAAATTTGTTCGATCTTCATAAATAGGTACCTCGTATTACAAATTTCCAGATTTTTTGTTCAACATCGGTCAAAAGGATCAATTGATATCATAGTACCTCCATCCATTGGCGCTTATTTCTCCAATTTGCTAATTAAGCTTATTTTGCATCCATGCAATTTAAAGATGTTATAGGCCAGTCGCACCTCAAAAGTGAATTGACAGAATTGATGCGCGAAAATCGCCTGGCCCATGCAATGCTGCTGTTGGGAAAGGAGGGCGCTGGTGGCTTGCCGTTGGCATTGGCTTTTGCACAGTATATTGTTTGTGAGAAAGCGAACAGCGTACCGAAAGACCCTGGACCATCTTTGTTTGGCGACGACCTGCCGGAAGTTCAACCAGAAGTATTAGCTGACGCCTGCGGTGTTTGCCCTTCCTGCCAGAGGGCGGCTGAACTGGCGCACCCCGATATTCATTTTAGCTATCCTGTGGTAACGAAAAAGCCGGTACTCCGCCGATAAGTGCCGATTATATTACAGAATGGCGCGAGTTTGTAAAAAACTATCCCTACGGAAATGTATACGACTGGCTGCAATTTATTGGCGCAGAAAATAAACAGGGCAATATTACTGCTAACGAGTGTAATGATATTATTAGAAAATTAAACCTTAAAAGTTTCGAAGGCGGGTATAAAGTACTGATAATGTGGCTACCCGAATACCTTGGTAATGAGGGTAACAAATTGTTGAAGCTAATAGAGGAGCCGCCTGAAAAAACAGTTTTCCTGCTGGTTGCTGAGAATGAGGGACAAATACTGCAAACGATCCTGAGTCGCTGCCAGTTGATAAAAGTGCCTTTGCCTGGAGATGCAGACATAAAGAAAGCGCTGGTAACCCGCAACAAAGCTGATGAAACTACTGCTACCCGAGTAGCAGCGATCAGCGAAGGCAATTACCGGGAAGCTATGCAAATTATGCAGCACTCTGACGAGGACTGGCAGAATTTATTGCGCGATTGGCTGAACAGCATCATGAAAACAGGTCCGGTGGCACAGTCGAAATGGGTGGATGAAATCGGGCAGGTAGGGCGTGAGGGGCAAAAGCAATTTTTACGCTATTTTAATCACTTGTTGCAGCTGGCTTTAAGGTTGCAGGTAATGCCCGACCTGGCTCAACAGTACCCTGAAAAAGAGCGGGATTTTGCCCTGCGATTAAACAAGATCACCAGTATTGAACAACAACAGGCGATCATAGAAGAGCTGGATCGTGCCGCTTATTATATTGAAAGAAACGCTAATGGTAAGATGCTGTTCATGGCCCTTACTATTAAAATATATCATATCATTCAGGACAATGTTGTACTTTTGAATGATTGAGGTAAAGGATTTTGAGGAGTTAAGTAATTTTTTTTGAGGAAGCGAATAGTGTAGAGGCGAAGAGACGTGCGTGCATTTTAACCTTACTTTTGAAGAAGGTTTTTCATAATAAACTGATTTGCAGTTTTTTATATTTTTGATACACAGGGCCTGGATCCTGCTTGTATTTTGTTGTACGCCATATTTCAGCCTGCACTTTTCCGTTATTATAATTTTACAAACAATGGGTTGTACAAGTTGTGGTACTGCTAATGGCAGCAAGCCGGGTGGTTGCAATAGCAACGGAGGCTGTAGTACAGGTGGCTGCAATCGTATGAATACGTACGACTGGTTACGCAATCTTCCGATAGCAGATATGGACAGCCACTGCAATGTGGTGGAAGTGAGTTTTAATAAAGGCACCAGAAAGGATTTCTTCAGGAATACGACGGTTCATTTTTTTGAGAAAGGCGACCTGGTTACGGTAGAGGGAGTGAGTGGTGTTGATGTAGGTGAAATTTCTTTGACGGGTGAAATTGTTCGCCTGCAGATGAAAAAATATGGTGTAAAAGAGGGCAATCCTGACATGAAAAAAGTGTTAAGGACCGCTACGGAGAGAGACCTGGAGCAGAGGGGTATTAATAAGCAAAGAGAGCCAGAGGCGGTAATCAGGAGCCGTGCGATTGCGCGTCAGCTAAAGCTGGATATGAAAATAAGCCAGGTAGAAATGCAGGCGGATGGTAGAAAAGCTACGTTTTATTATATAGCAGACGGGCGTGTAGACTTTAGAGAATTGATTAAAGTGTATGCTACTGAGTTTAAGGTAAAGGTAGAAATGCGCCAGATAGGCGCCCGCCAGGAAGCCGGGAAGGTAGGAGGTATAGGAAGCTGCGGGCGGGAATTGTGCTGCGCAACATGGCTTACTGAATTCAAATCGGTAAATACATCGATAGCGCGTTATCAAAATCTTTCCATTAATCAAACAAAACTAAGCGGCCAGTGCGGGCGTTTGAAATGCTGCCTGAACTACGAGCTGGATACTTACCTGGATGCCTTACAAGGTTTTCCGAACGACTGCGATCAGCTGGAAGTAACCAAAGGAAGAGCTTACCTGATCAAAAAGGATATTTTTAAAAACCTGATGTGGTATTCTTTGCCTGATAGTAATAAGCAATATCCGTTAACTATAGAAAGGGTTAGAAAGATCAAATCTTTAAACCGCCAAAATATTGTTCCAGAAGAGTTGGAAGCAGTTGAAGTAGTGTCTACCAAACCGAAAGAAGTAGAACCCGCGTTTGTTGATGTGGTGGGGCAAATTTCATTACGTAGCCTGGAGAGAGCGGATAAAAAACGTAAACAGCAACGAAGAAGCGGTCCTCCGCAGGGTAACAGTATCCAGCCTGTAACAGCCAACCAGGGCGGAGGCCAGGGACAGCAACAAAGGCTGGGACAAAACAGGAGCAATCATAATCGCCCGCAAAACCAGCAGCAACGTAATGCCGGTAATAAGCAACAGCAGCCTAATAATCCTCAAAGAAGGCGGGAAAATAATAACAACAACGGTAACAACAGTAATAAACAGGCCAATTAAGATTCAATAATAACCACCGCGGCGGCTATATTTTTAAGATGGCTGATGGATATTTTTATTTTGGAAAGATCCAACTCCCGGAGTGTTTGAGCAGTTTCGCCTCTCAGGTGAATTTCCGGCTTACCTGACTGGTCTCCTAGTATAACAATTTCGTTATAAGCCGTTCCACTGGTCCAGCCTGTTCCCAAAGCTTTAAATAGCGCTTCTTTCGCGGCAAAGCGCGCAGCATAGTGCTCATATTTATGTGTTTTGGGCTCGCAGTATTTAATTTCTTCTGGTCCAAAAACTAATTCTCTAAAGCCCTGTTCTTTTTCTATTTTTTGCTGAACACGCTCCACTTCAATTACGTCTAACCCGATACCAGTTACCATTATTTATAATTTAAGGTTCAAGATTTAAAGTTCAAGGTTTAAAATTCGCGATCGCAATTACTTTGAACCTTAAACTTCCAGCTTTAATATTTTACGGAACAGGGTCGTAACCACTTCCTCCCCAAGGATGACAACGGGAAATTCTTTTTACAGACAACCAGACCCCTTTAAAAAGGCCATATTTTTTAAAAGCCTGTAAAGAGTAATGAGAGCAGGTGGGCGTATACCTGCATTTGGGTCCCAACCAGGGAGAAATAACCCACTGGTATATTTTAATAAGACCGATAAATGGCCAGCTAAGTATTTTCAGGAACTGCCGCATGTAAGGCTTTCTGTAATTTTTGTAAAACTACCCCAACATTTTCATAAATATGCTGGTACAATGGCATTTCTCTTCCCGTATAAAGTAAAAACAACGACAGGTTTATGGGATGATTATTGGCTACCTGGCTTTTCAAATCGTGTTGTTGCAGCCTATAAGCCTCTCTAAGTAATCTTTTAATGCGGTTTCTATCAACAGCGTGTTTAAAATTTCGGGTTGTTAAACCTACACCGCATTTAACATCGCCTGTTTCATTTTTTTCTGCCAGGTAAACCAGTCTTAGGTCCTTGGTGCGCACACTTTTTCCTTCAGCAAAAACCTGTTGGAGCTTTTTCCGGCTTTTGATTCGTTGCGATTTTGGAAAAATATGAGTAGGCATTCGTGAAATATAAGCATTTGTTGCGGCTGTAAAGATATACAACCTGAAACATTCCTACGGATCGAATTGGAGGGGTAAAGCAGTAGCGCGTGTCGTAACGCGCTACTGCCCGGTGGGCCTTATAAAAACATACCACCCGATGCTTCTATTCTTTGTGCGGTTACCCAACTCATTTCGGGCATACAAAGCGATGCAATAAGACCGCCGATGTCGTCAGGCAGGCCAACGCGGCCCAACGCGGTTTGAGAAGCTATAAATGTATTAAGCTGTTGGTTATCTCTCACCACACCGCCGCCAAAATCTGTTTCGATCGCACCAGGGGCTACTATGTTTACACGAATACCCCGCGCACCCAGTTCTTTTGCCTGGTAACGGGTTAATGTTTCCATGGCACCCTTCATAGCCGCATAAGCCGAATAGCCGGGAGTAGAGAACCTGGCCAGGCCGCTGGATATATTGATAATGCTACCTCCATCTTTTAAAAGCGGGAGCATTTTTTGGGTAAGAAAGAAAGGCCCTTTGAACTGAATGTCTACAAGCATATCAAAGTCAGCCTCAGTGGTTTCAGTAAAAGGTTTGTGAATGCCAATGCCAGCGTTGTTGATCAAAATATCCAGGTCTGCTCTTTGCCAAATTAAGGTTAAGGCATTTTGTACTTTTTCTATAAAACCGTCAAAACTTTCCGTCTCAGCAACATTTAGTTGAAGGGTAACGGCTTTGCTTCCCAATGCTTCAATCTCTTTTACAACCTGTTCTGCTTCTGCTTGTTGACTATTGTACGTGAGAATGATATCTATGTTTTTTGAGCTAATGCCAGGGCGGCGTTTTTACCAAGTCCCCTGCTACCTCCTGTTATTAATGCGATTCTGTTTGTCATTTTTTTATTTTAATTAAAAAGAGGACACAAAATTCCCACCTGTTTTATAAACGGGCATGTGACAGTCACAGAATCTGGCGCTAGCGGGTATATTTTTTCTGCTCAATGGGAAGTATAGGCGGCAGTGCTTTCTTCTCCCGGAAAATAGCAGGGGTAATGCCGGTAATGCTTTTGTAAAATTTGACAAAATTTGATGGATCGAAAGTGAGGCGCCTGGCTATTTCAGACCCCGATAGATCGCTGTGGAGTAGTAGTTTATTGGCTACCTCAATTATTTTCAGATCATAGTAATAACAGGGGTGATGCCCGGTTTCTTTGGTTAGGTATTAGTTAAATGCCCTGGCGCTATAAACAAATGTTGTGCAATCTGGGTGATGGTCATCATATCATCCACCCGGTCCTCCAATAAGTCGGCCAGGTGTTGGTCGATGAACGCGAAATATTGCGTTACAATTTCGGTACCCCGGCTGCTGGTTTTTTTGGCTCCATAACTGGTAAATGAAAAGTTATTTCTAAAACAAAAATAGCCCCGAAAAACGGAGCTACGAATAATTTGAAAGCTTATCAAAGATTACTTCAGTCTTCTTTCGTCAGACACAGTAAGCTTTTTACGCCCTTTAGCACGGCGGCTTGCTAAAACCTTACGGCCATTAGCAGTTTGCATACGTTTACGAAAACCGTGAACAGTTTTACGACGACGGCGGTGCGGTTGGAAAGTACGTTTCATTTTATTTTAATTTTTTCACTTTTTAATTAATAGCATGGGAGAACATGCCGGTTTAATTTTCAGACAGAAGATCACCACATCCCCTGTTTGTGAAAGGACGGCAAAGGTAGGGAAAATTTTAAAGTTTGAAGTTTAAAAAGTTTAAAGTTTACGGCAACCAGCCTTTCCCGGTCCCGGGTGCTCACATAAATTGGCCCTATAAGGGGTGAAGCATCTACCGCAGTGCAGGTACATCATCCAGCTGATAAAAGACCTTTAATCCTCTTTCCGTTGCAATTCTTACGTCTTCGTCAGCACCTTTTGATTCGCCCGCAATGCGAAAAACTGCATCGCATTTCTCCAGTAATTGATGAGCAACAGGATATTGTATTTCATTCCACGCATCATCTCCCCGGGCTTAGTGGAGCCGGCCAGCCGTATCAGGGGCAAAGCTACCCACTCGCCAATAATAGGGGTGTACCCTTTTCTGAACAGCGAAAGGGCAACAGCCTCCAGGTTATGTAAATTTTGTTGCATCAGCTGGGGATCATCGTTGGTACCGCTTCTGTACGGGCCGGCAATAAGTATGAGCATTGTATTCTTTTTTTGATTACATCAAAGAAACTAATTGTATGGCCAATGGCTCTTAAGATACTTTAAGAAATGGTTCCCCTGGCTTTATTTTTACGGATGGTGCTTAAGAACTCCGGAGTGATGCCCAGGTAAGAGGCTATTTGTTTTTGTGTGACCTGGTTGATAATTTGCGGGTACTTGGCCAGGAAGTTATCATACCTTTTAGCGGCAGGTAACGACAGGGTTTCAATTATTCTAAGTTGTTCTCTCGTATAAGCATTCTGCATCAGAATTCTAAAGAAACGTTCAAACTTTGGCAGCGTGTCTAATAACCGGTCGAGGTTTTCTTTACTGAGCAGGAATATTTCACTGTTTTCAAGCGCTTCTATAAATACCATAGCAGGTTTCCCGTTCAAAAAACAATACATATCGGTTATCCACCAATCTGTCAATGCAAACATGATGGTGGACTCTTTACCTGCAGCGTCTAAATGGTAGGCCCGCAGGGCTCCCGAATGAACAAATGCAATATACTGACAAGACTGGCCTTCCTCCAGAAACAAATCTTTTCTGGCTAGTTTCCTGTAGGTGATAAGTGATGTGACCTGTTCAATTTCTGAACTGCTTAAAAGAACATACCTGGCAATATTGTTTAAAATCAGATCGAAATTCATAATATGTTGCAAAGTTGAGCTACAATGGGTTTACATGCTTACATGTGTGCTTTTAACAGGGCCACCAAAAAATGCAGAACCTTTTTCGTCAAAATCTGCAGCATCATCAGTGGTGAAAAATTGTAGCCGACTGTTTTTGCCGCATTGCTGGTCTATTTCGGGATGTCTTTGCAAGTACTCCTGCAGGCTTTCGGCAACAATTTCGCCCTGCGTTAACAGTTTTACCTGTACCGGTACATATTCTCTTATTTGCTGCAGCATCAGCGGATAATGCGTACAGGCCAGCAAAATCACGTCTATATTGTCTCCTTTTTCAAAAAGATTATGTAGGTTTTTTTGATAAAATGATGGGTACCGGCATTCTCCATTTCATTATTCTCAATAATAGGTACCCACATAGGGCAAGCCTCCTGGTAGGTCTGAATGTCTGGATAAAATTTCGCAATTTCAATAGGATAGGAGTCTGAGGCAACTGTGCCTTTGGTGGCCAAAATACCCACTTCCCTGGTTTCGAGTACCTGCCGATTATTTCCGTAGTCGGTCTTATAACACCTAAAACTCTTTTTTCAGGAGCTATTGTGGGCAAATCGTTTTGCTGTATGGTACGCAAAGCTTTTGCCGAGGCGGTATTGCATGCCAATATTACCAGATGACAACCCTGTTCGAAAAACCATTTCACGGCGTCGAGGGTGTAGTGATAAACCGTATCGAAAGACCTGGTACCATAAGGCGCACGGGCATTATCACCCAGGTATAAATAATCGTATTGAGGAAGACGTTTAACCAGCTCTTTTAAAACCGTTAAACCGCCGTACCCTGAATCAAATACACCAATAGGGGCTGCTTGTGACATGGCTTGTAGTTATATATCAAAAATAAAAAAACCGTCCAGATATGGACGGTTTCATAAATATTATTTGTGATTGTTTATTTCTTAGGTGTAGTAGATGCCGGAGCCGCACCACCTGCCGGAGCTGGCGCATTACCTTGAGGATTTACTTTAATGCCTAATTTGGTAGCAATAGGAAGGCTTAAATTATCGCTATCCGGAGCCACTACAAAAGCATCCTGTGTTAACACGTAAGTATATCCTTTTTCTTTAGCATATGCATTAATGGCATCATACACTTTTTTATACAAAGGGTTGAACAGCTGGGCTTGTTTAGCCTGGGAAGCTTCCTGCGCAATTTGCTGCCAGTTAGCAAGTGTTTCGTTTAATTGAGCAAGGTCTCTTTCTAAAACCTGTTTAACCGAACCAGTTGCTTTTTTCATAGCGCTATCTTTTTCCTGGAACTCCTGGGCTAATCTTGTATAAGTGCCACCAATAGAATCCTGCTGCCATTTTTGAAGCTCCTGTTGCTTTTGTTGTGCTTCGGGCAAATTAGCTACCAAAGCGTCTACGCTAACATAACCGATTTTTTGAGCATTGGCAGAAAATACACTTACCAATACCAAACCTAACGCAACCGCAAGAAATTTTACTTGTTTCATTTTTTGTTTTTTCTTTTCTTTTTTGGTAACTCAAATGCGTTGTAAAAGCAAAGCCTGCTCCGTTCACAGTTGAGTTTGTTTTAAGTTTTAAATTTATTTCAATCTAAGTTCCCTTAAGATGTCATCACTTTTATCCAACTTAGGGTCGGCAAAGATAATGGATTTGCCCTCACTTTTGTCGAAAACCAGGTCGTAACCATTGGCCTTTGCCAGCCTGTTTACGGCTTCTGCTACTTTCTTTTGCAGCGGGTCCATTAATTCCTGCCTTTTTTTGAACAGTTCTCCTTCAAAACCAAAGCGTTTCTTTTGCAGATCGCGAAGTGTTTTTTCTTTGTTAAATAATTCATCTTCCTTTTTCTTCTTTAGATCTTCGCTCATCATTGTCTGCTCTGCATCATAATCACTATATAGTTTATCTAACTCGGTTTGTTTCGTATCGATCTCTTTTTGCCACGCAGCAGCCTGGGCATCTACCTGTTGTTGTACACGTTTGTAGTCAGGCATTTTTTCAAATATGTAACGAGTGTCGATAATAGCATATTTCTGTGCAAAGGCACCGGCACAGGCAAACAATAAAGCAACCCCCAAAACAAAAACTTTTTTCATCTTGTTATTTTTTTAATAATCCGCCCGGTATCAACCGTTGAGACGTGTTTGTAATAGTAAGATTTAGTATCTGAAGTCTGACGCAAGGAGCAAATGTATAGTTGCTTCAAAATAAGCGCAAAAAGGTTAAAACTTTTAAAAGAATATTAGCCTGTCGGTTTATTCTGGTTCGAAGCCCAGCATAAAGGTAAACTTACCGGCCCCTTTAATGCCACCACCCGGTGTTAACCTGTCAAGGCCAATACCATAATCAAATCCGAGCAAACCAAACATCGGCAGGTAAAACCTCATACCCAAACCCACGCTTCTACGTAATTTAAAAGGATTGTAGTCTTTGTAATCTTTCCAACCATTGGCTGCTTCAAAAAATGCCAGACCAAAAATAGTACTACTAGGGTTGGTTACCAACGGGTAACGAAGCTCGGCCTGGTACTTATTAAAGATGGTGAAAAAGTTGGCAAAATTGCCCTGGCTGGAGTTGTCAGGATTAATAGTAGGGTCTGAAGTATTGTAAATAGGATACCCTCTGTGTGCAATGATGTCAAAACCTGTCAGCGAGAACGTATTGTTTAAGCCCGCATCACCCAGCTGGAAACGCTCGAATGGAGAAAAGTCCAGTTTGGGGTTATACTTACCCATAAAACCGTATTTAGCAGCTAGTTTTAATACAAACTGCCTGTCTTTATTTTCGCCTTTGCCTCTTCCTAATGGTACATACCAGGTAGAGTTAAATCGCCATTTATGGTATTCTACAAACTTGAATTGATCGTCTTTAGAACCAAACAAAGAGTAGGGAGGCGTTGCCTGTACACTAAACATCAGGTCACTACCGCTACGTGGGAAAATGGGATCCGATACTGAATTACGCTGCAGCGCAAATTTTAAACTGAGGTTATTAGATACTCCTGTATTGAAAGGTAACTGATAAATATACCCCATCTCTTTTACATTATAGCGGGTTAAAGCTACTGTAGAAGTCATGTAAAAATAGTCATCAGGCCAGTTCAATTGCTTTCCTAAACCAACCGAAAACCCGTTTACGGTAAGTGATTTATTTTTATCGTATTCGTATGTACCGCGCGATGTAAAACCAGCCAGGTTATAATACTTACTGTTATTGTAAGAAAGGATCAGTGAATTTCTTTTTTTACCACCTAACCAGGGTTCGGTAAACGAAAAGTTATAAGAGCGGAAGGCACGGCCGTTAGATTGAACACGAAGGCTCAGTTTCTGGCCATCACCCACAGGCAATGGGTCCCATGCCTCTTTCTTCCAGATATTCCTGATAGAGAAGTTGTTGAAGGTTACGCCAAGGGTACCCGTTAAACCGATACCACCACCCCAGCCGGCAGAAAGCTCTAACTGGTCAGATGATTTTTCTTTCAGGCTCCAGTTGATATCTACGGTACCATCATTTTGATTAGGTACAGGTTGGGGGTTGATCGACTCCTGTTCGAAATAGTTTAAGGCATTTAACTCACGAATGGTACGCATTAAGCCGCTCTGGCTATATAAAGCGCCAGGATAAGTACGCATTTCACGACGTATAACGTGCTCTTTGGTGCGCTCGTTACCACGGATATTTACGTTCTTAATACGTGCCTGCGGACCTTCTACTACCCTGATCTCATGATCAATGGTATCATTGTAGATCCTGGTTTCTACAGGGGTAACGTTAATAAAAAGGTAACCACGGTCGCGATAGGCCGTTTGAATATCCTGCGCATCCTGGCTGGGCTCTATACCCAGTGCCTTATTCAGAATACTACCGTCGTAAGTATCTCCCTTGTTGATATTTAAAATGTTATTTAAAACAGTATCACTGTACACTGAGTTTCCCTTCCAGACAGTATTACCAAAATAGTATTTCCGTCCTTCATTCACTTTAATATCAACATACATTTTATTGTTCTGCACTACCTGGGTATCCGCCAGTATCTGGGCATCGCGGTAACCTTTAGCATTAAAGTAGTTTAATACTTTTTCTTTGTCTTCGGTATATTTTTTCTGGTTAAATTTGGAAGAGGAGAACTTAAATCTGAAATAAGGATCCAACACCTCCAGCGATTTTGTGCCGGTTAAGAATCCCCAGTCGTTCATGTACTCCCCAAAAGTATATTGTTTAATAGGGCCATAGGTGCTTACATAAGAGGAGGGGAATAAGGTCATTTTGGTCATCTCCTTAGTGCCCTTCATTTGTTTTTTAAGCTTAACGCTTCTTACGTTTTCATTACCAAAGAAGTTGATGCCATCTATTTTAACTTTCTTCCCTTTATTTACCTTGATGGTAAGGGTGTTCGAGTTTTTGAATATCGGATCGGGTTTCTCCACCAAATCTACAGTCACACCAGAGAAGCCCTTCTCTTCATAAAATGTTTTGGTAACATCAATAATATTGCGTCGGGTATTTTCGGAAAGAATGGTAGTTTGTTTAGCAATAGCGGTCTTTTTCACAAGCTCTTCCTGCTCGGTTTTTTTAACGCCCTCAAACTTATAATCTCCCAACCGGGGCATTTCTTTAACAGAAACTTCGATACTTACATTTTCGCCAATAATATTGGTTACATAAATTTTAATATCTGCTACCAACTTCTGCCTCCAGAGATTCTGTATAGCACGGGAGAACACATCAGAGCCCGGGTAAACAAACCTTTGACCTTTTTGTAAGCCAGCTACAGAAAGTATAATAGTAGAGTCCAGGTAATTGGCCCCTGTTACTTTCAGGTCGGCAATAACGTATTCTTTGGGCTGTCTTGGGTTTTGCCACTCCTGCATTTCGAGTGAAAGATTTCCATCGGGAATGGTGTCTGTTTGCGCAAAAACATAGTTTACCGTTGTTAATGATATAATTGTAACGCAGAACCTGTAAAGAAAAAAACGCATAAAGGATTTAAATATCGGTAATCAATTTTGTTTTTGCAAAAGCAGGAAGTTATTATATTATCACCACACTATTACACATTATTCCCATTGCGGCGGCAAATTAAAGGTAAAAATTGGAAAACTCCTGTTAAAAAAGGTCAAGGCAATGATAGTAGCCTAAGCAGCGGCGATTTATGGTAAATTTTCACATATTACTTAGATTCTTCGATCTGTTTGGAAGTTTTACCAAACCGTCGCTCCCTTCCCTGGTAGTCCATTATAGCCTCAAATAAGTTGTTTTTTCTAAATTCAGGCCAGCGAACATTCGTAAAATAGAGTTCTGCATAAGCCAGCTGATACAGCAAAAAATTGCTGATCCGGTATTCACCACTGGTTCGGATCATCAGCTCCGGGTCGGGAAAATCGCTGGTGCAAAGGTATTTTTGCAGTGTGTCCTGGTTGATGGCTTCCAATTGCAAACGGTTGTTTTTAACCTCGTTAGCAATGCTTTTTACTGCATTTAACAGCTCCCAGCGGCCACTATAGCTCAACGCCATTACCAGGTTAAGCCCACTGTTACCTGCGGTAATCTCCAGCGCCTCGTTCAATTCCTGCTGTGCATAAGCCGGCAACATGCTCATGTCTCCGATTACATGAAGGCGGATATTATTCTTATGCAGGGTTTCTACTTCTTTACGTATGGTGGAAACCAATAGTTCCATTAGGCCAACCACTTCGTATTCCGGGCGATCCCAGTTTTCGGTGCTGAAAGCGTAAAGTGTGAGGAATTGAATGCCTATCTCGGCACAACCTTCCACGATATCCCTAACGCTCTCCACGCCATGGTAATGGCCGAAAAGCCGGTCTTCTCCCTGCTCCTGCGCCCAACGCCCGTTGCCATCCATTATGATAGCAATATGCCTGGGGAGCTTTTCCCTGTCGATTTGATTTATTAAGGTATCCATACCATGAAAGCGGCGACAAAAGTAATTAATATCGCCAAAGTTTGAAATAAAAAGCAATATTTGTAAAAAGCCCTACTCAATGATAGTGTCCATTCAATTATTAAAAGCATGGAGGGTATTGCAGGTTGGTACTTTACGAAAAATAAATTTCCTGCTGCTAACAGGTATTTTTAGCTTTTTTATGGCATTAGGCAATGCCCAGGAGTTGCCATCTCCATTGATTTATAAAAATCAACAGCCTTTTGCCATTGTAGCCGGGGGAGCAAAGGCATAGGATATGCCATTGCCGAAGCCCTGGCAAAAAGAAAATACAACCTGGTACTGATAGCCCGCTCAGAACAGCCGTTAAGGAATGCAAAGAGAATGCTGGAAGAAAGGTATCATATACAGGTGGAGATTTTATCTGCTGATCTGACCAATGAGAGTGTTGCTCCCAGGCTGGCCAGTTGGAGCACGCAAAATAATCTGCCTTTAAAAATGCTTTGCAATGTAGCAGGAATGGGCGGCACCAACGATTTTTTAAAACTTCCTCCTGATAGTGTAAAATATATGATCAGGCTCAACCTGGAGTCGCCGGTAATAATGGTGCAACATTTTTTGCCTTTGCTGGAAAAGAATCAGCCATCTTTTATTCTAAATGTAAGCAGCATGGCAGGCTTTAGCCCGATACCCGTAAAAATATCTATTCGGCATCTAAGTCGGGGCTGAGCTTTTTCAGCTATTCCCTAAGATACCAATTGAAAAATAAAGGTGTGAGTGTAAGCTGTCTTGCTCCCGGCCCGGTTTATACCAAGCCTGAAATTGTAAAAGACACCAAAGAGAAGCTGGGATGGTTGGGCGATTTTATGGAAGTAGCGCCTGCCAGAGTAGGGGAGATCGCGGTTAAAAAAACAATGAAAGGAAAAATGATAATCGTGCCAGGCAAGCCGGCAAGGTTCGTGTCCAATATAATAAGGGCGCTGCCGCGGAGATGGGCTGCGGGTATTTATTACACATTAGGAAAAGAAAACTGATTATACAATACATGAAGAAGCTGCTATTGATACATTTTTTGCTGGTTACCTGTATAATGTTTGCCCAGGTACCGGCAACCCTGTTTGAGCAATCCCAGGAAAACAAACCCCGGTTTATGATGATATCATCCATTGGTGGAAAAAAGCTGACAATGCATCCGGTAAGATATCCATGAAAACCATGGGAATGACGGATGCAGGCCTGCCCTTGCATTTGGTGACGATTAGCGATGACGGTGTTAACAATTACCTCCAAATAAGGAAAGAAAAGCGATTGGTTATATTGATTAACAATGGCATTCATCCGGGAGAGCCAGACGGCATAGATGCAAGTATGCTGCTGGCTGCAGCTATTGCCAAAGGAAAGCTGAAGCTCCCCAATGGAATAGTACTGGCCATTATTCCGGTATATAATATTGGAGGCTGCTTAAATAGAAGTGCCCATTATCGCATTGATCAAAACGGACCTGAAGCTTTCGGGTTCAGAGGTAATGCACAGAATCTTGATCTTAACAGGGACTTTATAAAAGCTGACGCTAAGGAAGCTTTGTCATTTGCACAAATTTTTCATTTAACCGATCCTGCTATTCTTATCGACAATCATGTAAGTAATGGAGCCGATTATCAGCATGTAATGACTTTACTGACATCGCAGCACAATAAATTAGGTGGAGAGATGGGGAAATATCTTAACGAAGTGATGGAACCGGCTTTATATAGTTCTATGAAGAAAAAAGGGTATGACCTGGTTCCCTATGTGAATTTTGATCACCGGGATAAGGTTGAAAAAGGATGGGAGGCTTTCTGGGACGCCCCGCGTTATAGCAGTGGTTATGCGGCATTGTGGAATACTTTTGCTTTTGTACCGGAAACACATATGCTGAAACCTTATCCGCAGCGGGTGCAATCTACTTATGAGTTAATGAAGTCTTTTATTGAATTTGCTGGCGTTGAACAGCAAAGGATACTGGAATTGAGAACCCTTGCTAAAGAGAAAACAAATAGGCAGGAATCGTTTATCATTGGCTGGGAGTTGGATAAAACCAGGCCAGCCTCGATTACATTCAAGGGCTATGAGAGTGGCTATAAGCCCAGCGAGGTATCCGGCTTGCCGAGGTTATATTACGACAGAGCAAAGCCTTATACCCTTCAGGTGCCGTTCTTCAATAGCTATCAATCAACTGCTATGGTACAGAAACCCCGGGCGTATATCATTCCACAGGGTTGGTGGAGGGTGATTGAAAGACTGAAGGTTAACAATATCGCCATGCAGCCTATTCAACGCGATACCATTATTAACGTAGATGTGTACCGGATAGAAGAGTACAAAGCGGCCTCCCGTCCGTATGAAGGGCATCATCCTAATCAGGGTGTCCGGCTCAGCACGTCTTCCCGCGCCATCCAATTTAGAAAGGGAGATTGGTATATACCTATGAATCAACCAGCCAACCGCTTTTTAATTGAAGTACTGGAACCTGCTGCAGAGGACTCTTATTTCAAATGGAATTTCTTTGATGCGATCCTTCAGCAAAAAGAAGGCTACTCCGATTATCATTTCGAAGATGTCGCTGCGGGTTATTTACAGTCTGATAAAGACCTGCAACAAAAATTAGAAGCCAGACGCAGTCAGGACACCGCCTTTGCCCAAAGTGCGGCGCCCAGTTGAACTTCATTTATCAAAACTCCCCTGGATAGAGCCCGCCTATTTAACATACCCGGTTTACAGGGTGCGTTAATATTTTGCCGGAATTCCGGGTGGAGGAATGGCCTTTTTATAAACTCGCGGAGGTGTTGTGTACTGGTTTTCAGATCTTCCTTTCGCAGGTACATCATGTGGCCGCTGCGGTAGCCTTCCCAGCTCATCCTGTTTTTGAGTTTACCTGATGGATCCATTTGCCACATATTGTACTTGGCATTAAAGTAATCGCAGGCGCCATCGTAGTAGCCCGACTGCACCAATACATGTAGATAGGGATTGGTGGCCATGGCCTGGCGCAGGTTTTCACCGGTTTGATTGCCCTTATTATCCCAGGGATGAACGGGGCCGAACATGTTATAAGGGAAGTCTGTTTTATACCCCAGCTCATTTTTTAAATACATATTAATGGGTGGTGTAAAAGCGTGTAGCCAGGCTGTAAGCTCTGCATTAAAATCCGACTGTTGCCGGCGTCTTGTTTATCAATACCTCTGTATCTCGAATCCAGGCGCCCAATAGTGAAACCTTCGTTTCTTAACAACTCTTTCCAAAACAGGTTGGTGCCAACAGATAAATTGTTCTGAAGGATGGTCTTCTCCGGGATACCGGAGTAACGGGCCATTTTTGCTGCAAGTGCTTGTTTGGTTCCGTCCTCCAAAAAACTTCCTTTATTCAATGCGGGAATTAATTCGTTCATCGTGAAATTCTCTACTTCGGGCAGCATCGCCGTCAGGTCCTTTTGCAGCAGGTCTGCCGGTTGTTTTTTATGATACCAGGCTGTAGCAGCATAATAGGGAAGGAGCAAGGCCGCGTCGGTAGCTGTACCGCGTTCTATACCCAGGTCGGTTGGCGACACCAGCACCACGCCATTCAGGTACATCCAGTGCGATTGCTGTAGCTCTAAAGCAAGGCCAGACACCCGGGTGGTACCATAGCTTTCACCGATCAGGAATTTGGGTGATGCCCAGCGATCGTAGCGGTTTACAAAGCTGTTCACCCAGTCGCCTAAATATTTGATGTCGGCATTAACGCCAAAGAATTTTTCGCGGCTAACATCTTTACCCACCATCTTTGAAAAACCGGTATTAACAGGGTCAACATAAACAATATCTGTTGCATCTAAAATAGAATACTGGTTGGGCGTGTAGCCATAAGGTTGTACGGGGTAGCCTTCATCATCTATATTTAAAAAACAGGGCCGGTATAACCAATATGCATCCAAACCGATGCAGAGCCGGGGCCGCCATTAAAGGAAATCGTCAACGGTCTTGCAGTTTTATCTTTAATATCCGTTCTTTCATAGTATACAAAGAAAACACCTGCAATAGCTTTACCGTCAGCGTCCCATACGGGTAGTGTTCCTGCAGTAGCTTTGTAGGGTACTGGTTTCCCATTAATGGTGACAGTATGATGGGTGATAACCACAGCATCGGGATCAAACTTCAGGTCTGGAGTAGCATTTTTAGTGGCTTGTGGCTTTTCTGATTCTGTTGTTTTGGATTTGGCGTCCTGGGCATAAATGGCCGTCGACACCATGACAATGCTGATGAGGAGAACGATATTTTTTAACATAGGGCAATTTACTGCATTCCTGCAAACAAACAGCCCCTACACAGTAGGGAGATACTCAAAATTTAAGTGAATGCTTCATCAATTACAGCTTACGCAAAAAATAATAAAGAGCGTGAAAATGATCGATATGGTCTGGCGCTGTATTGCCTGCAAAACCGAGTATGGAAAAATGGCCTTTTGAAGCTTCGCTGATCTGTTGCATACCCAGAGGTCCCTGCTTTAAAACCGCATTAGTTTTAATGGCAAGTACACGTAGTAAATAATCAGCTGTTTCCGTAGTGCTGGAAAAAGTGCCCGGAAAAATCTCCGAATGCGTAAACAGGAATTTTTTGCCGGAAGATTTGTGGGTGGCTTCCCTGCCAAACTGAATAAATGGTTCAAGTGAGACAGAGTCAATCAAACCTCCTTTCAGCGAGTAGTTTTCTTTCAGGAATATAACTGGTGTGCAGACCATCTAAAAGCACAACAGCGTGAATGCTTTTGATGTGACCGGGGTGAGAAAGAATACTCCTGATGGCGCCATAGCCTGCACTAAACCCGCTTAAAATGATTTTACCCGAAGGTAACGAGCGGCCAAGCTGTTTCACAATGGTATCTAAAACGGCTTGTTTGAGCTTTTCAAAAACGGCGGTATTGTTAAAAGGTTGTGCGTAAGCAGATGAGCCTGATCCCAGGTTTACAGCAACGGCAATTAAGGGACGTTTTGCTCGGGCCGCTGCATAGGCAACAACAGAAGCTGCGCCATGAAAATGGATCAATAAATCGGCTTGCTTTGCTTTCCGGATATTGTGCGGTAGATAGATCGTTACCGGTTTAGCCAGTACATGATTCAGTGTAATGGTATTCGAAGAGTCCATCTTGTAAGAAACGCGTTCATGGCGTCGTACATGCTCCTGCATAGGTGAAGGGTATTGCGCCAGCTGCACCTGGGTTTGAGCCCTGGCTTGCAGTATAGCAATAGCGCAAAATAAAAAACACACGACCTTGCGTATGGATGATTTTTTTAACACAGCGTTAAATTTAAGCTAATCCGGCAAAGAAAATCAAACCACGCTTGGTGTTGCAACCTTATTTGTTTTTCCTTTGTTATAAAGAAGCTGGCAAGTTCCCCTGGTTTTTATAATTGAAGAAGCTTGTGTTTAGCTATTAATCGTTCTAATGAGTTTCTACTTTTCAGTAGTTTTGATAATCCGGTCTATTAAGTATTAAAAAACTTCCAACCAGTTATGAAAAATGTAAATAAAGCGAAAACCAAACCGATCGATAAGACTACTCTAATGGAGTGGTACAGCGATTATCTTTTAACGCATGGCAGGCCGCCCGAAAGTGTGTACCAGTTTGCGAAAACGCACCAGCTTGCCGAGGCGCATTTTTACGATTTTTTCTCCGGGTTTGATAGCCTGGAGCAGGCATACCTCGTTCATTTTTTTGAAAAGTCTTTGGAGCTGGCCGGGCAAATTGAGCATTTTGATACCATGCCCGCAAAAGAAAAGCTGCTTAACTTATACTTTATTCTTTTTGAAAACTTTAAGCTTAACCGGTCGCTGATATTGTTGTTACTGAAGGGCGACCTGGTGCAGCAACATCGATTGCTTCGTGCTCTGAAATCCAGCCATCGGCAATTCAGCCAAACGCTTTCATTTGATAATGATGACATTTTTGAAAAAGCGCCAGAGTTCTTGAAACAGTTTAACGGAAAATCGAAAGAGGGCGTTTTATGGTTACATTTTTTAAGCGTTCTTGAGTTTTGGAAAAAGATGATTCGCCTGGGTTTGAGAAAACGGATATATATATCGAAAAAACGATTGACACCGGTTTTGATGTGGTCAATAATCCGTTACTGACGAAGGTGTTAGATCTGGGCAAGTTTCTGTGGAAAGAGAAATTTCAAATGGGGTAATGTTAATGCCCAACAATTAAATGACTTGTAGCGAATGAAAACATTAAATTCTATACCTACCAGTAAGATCGGACGTGCCGGTAATCTGTTAAAGGCGGGGGCTAAAGTAGGTATCAATTATATCAAATATTACGGGAGAAGCTGACCAAAGATGAAGCGGCAGCCCGCGCCAATCTGCATGAGCAAAATGCTACGGATATTTATGATAGTTTGAAAGAATTAAAAGGCTCGGCACTTAAAGTAGCGCAAATGCTGAGCATGGAAAAGAATTTATTACCTGCAGCTTATGTAGATAAATTTTCATTATCCCAATTTTCTGTTCCACCGCTTTCTGCAGCGCTGGTTCGTAAAACTTTCAGGCAGTATTTAGGCAAGAATCCGGAAGCTATTTTTGATACGTTTTCTCCTGAGTCCGTTAATGCTGCAAGCATTGGTCAGGTACACCAGGCAAGGAAGGATGGTAAGAAACTTGCTGTTAAAATTCAGTATCCCGGTGTAAAAGAAAGCATTTCTTCCGACCTGAAAATGGTAAAGCCCATTGCTATGCGGATGTTTAATATTCGCAAGGAAGGCTCGGAGAAGTATTTTGATGAAGTGGAGCAAAAGCTTTTTGAAGAAACCGATTATGTGCTGGAACTAAAACGAAGCCGCAGTTTGCGAAAGACTGTGCTCATTTGCCTCATATAAAATTTCCTGATTATTACCCTGAATACTCCTGCGAGAAAATACTGACGATGGATTGGATGGATGGTATTCATTTTTCAGAATATGTTCGGCAGGATCAGGCAGAAGCTGACCGGAATTTACTAGGCCAAACCTTTTGGGATTTTTACATGTATCAGCTACATGTACTTAAAAAATTACATGCTGATCCCCATCCGGGCAACTTTCTCGTATCTGCCGATAATGATTTGTTGGTAATTGATTTTGGATGTATTAAAGAAATCCCCGCTGATTTTTATAAACCTTATTTTGAATTAGCCGACCAGAAAAATCTTAGAAATCCAGCACTGTTTGAAGAAAAACTATATGAACTGGAGATATTGACCGCTGAAGACTCGGCAGAAGAAAAAGCTTATTTCAAACAATTATTTTACGACCTGCTGGAGTTGTTTACCCGTCCGTTTAATGCGGCGTATTTCGATTTTTCGGATGAAGCTTTTTTGGTGAGATTGCAGCTTTAGGACAGCAATATGCCAAGCTCAGTGAAATGCGCAATTTTAATACCAACAGGGGTTCCAAACATTTTATCTATATGAACCGTACTTTTTTCGGTTTGTATAATATGATGCATGAGCTGAAGGCTACTCATATTACGATCAACAATTTCGAAAATTACCGGAGGTGAAAAAATGTCTAACACAGCAAGCTCTGTAAAACAAAAAGTCACGGATGATTGCCCGTGACTTCCAGTAAAATCGCTTATAGTACTATTTCAACACGCCCAGCTCTTTACCCACTTTTGCAAAAGCCGCAATAGCTTTGTCCAGGTGCTCCTGCTCATGACCGGCACTTAACTGTACCCTAATTCTCGCTTGTCCTTTAGGAACAACGGGGAAGAAGAAACCAATTACATAAACGCCCTCTTCTAATAGCTTTGCTGCAAAATTTGCCGCCAATACTGCGTCGTATAGCATGATAGGGACAATCGGATGATCGCCTGGCTTAATGTCGAAACCTGCCGCTGTCATCTTTTCACGGAAATATTTTGTGTTGAATTCCAGCTTATCGCGCAGATGCGTTGATGCCGATAGCATGTCCAATACTGCAATAGATGCTCCCACGATAGAAGGCGCTACTGTGTTGCTGAACAGGTAAGGGCGTGATTTTTGGCGCAGCATATCAATGATCTCTTTACGGCCGGAAGTGAATCCACCGGAAGCGCCGCCCAGGGCTTTGCCTAAGGTTCCCGTGATAATATCTATTTTACCCATTACGCCACGATACTCGTGCGTACCACGACCGGTTTTGCCCAGGAAGCCAGATGAATGGCATTCATCGATCATGATCACCGCATCGTGTTTTTCTGCCAGTTCCACAATTTTATCCAACTGGGCAATAGTGCCATCCATACTAAACGAACCGTCAGTTACGATGATCCGGCTACGGCAGCCTGCTGCTTCCTGCAATTTAGCCTCCAGGTCTTCCATATTGTTATGCTCATAACGAAAGCGCTGGGCTTTACAAAGCCTTACACCATCAATAATGCTGGCATGATTCAAGGCATCGGAAATGATAGCATCCTGGTCGTTGAATAAGGGTTCAAAAACACCGCCGTTGGCATCAAATGCTGCGGCGTATAAGATGGTGTCTTCTGTACCTAAAAATTCGGAGATCTTTTTTCCAACTCTTTATGAATATCCTGGGTGCCGCAAATAAATCGTACGCTGCTCATACCATACCCATGCGATTCGATGGCTTCGTGGGCCGCTTTGATCACATCGGGATGTGAGGATAAGCCCAGGTAGTTGTTGGCGCAAAAGTTTAATACGGTTGCTCCGTTAACTTCTATTTCGGCTCCCTGCGGACTATTAATAACTCTTTCGTTTTTATATAGGCCCGAGGTTTTTATTTCCTCCACTTCACCTGCGATACGTTGGGTAAATTTTTCGTTCATAGTTCCTGATTAAAAATGAATATTTTTTTGGATTTGCAAAGCTTTTGAACTGCAAATAAAAAGCTTTTTACGAACAGTGTAAAGACAAACGGTTGCGCAGCAGCTAAAGGAATTCCCTGAAGTTCTGATGATGGATTAAGCGAACATCAGCACTATATGTTTCTTTAAACGATGAAAAAGGTTTTAGTTTGGCGTTAGGGTTCCATTTTATCTCATATCCTGTAATTATACCATTCCCATTTTCTACATAGTCTATTTTCTGTTGCTGTACTGTTCTCCAGAAATGAGGATGTGCGTTCATTCGTTCATATTTTATTTTTTTGTCGTTCAGAAATCAGAAAGTTTTCCCACAGAGCCCCCTTGTCTTGTCGTAAACTTAGAGGTGTAAAATTTCCGATAACTGCATTTCTGATCCCCGTATCCAAAAAATATATCTTCTGGTTGGTTTTAATTTCATTACGAAGATTACGGCTAAAGCTTCCCAGCCTGAAAATGACATACGCTTTTTGTAAAAGGTCTATATACGCAGCAATTGTTTTTTATCTATTCCGATAAGTGACGCTAATTCGTTATAGCTTACTTCTTGCCCTAATTGCAGTGCCAACGCCTGCAAAATTTTTCAAGTACTTCGGGCTTTCTTATGCCGCCCATTGCTAATAGGTCTTTGTACAAATAACTTCCGGCCAATTCTTTTAAAGCCTCTTCTTCTTCTCCCGTTCGGTTAATTACATCGGGGTACATTCCGTACACAATTCTAAGCTCCAATTGTTGTTGCGCTTTAAGATATCCAGTCCCTGCTTCAAATTCTTTCCAGGAAATGGGCCATAATTCATATTCCCATTTTCTGCCTGTAAGCGGTTCTTTTAAAGTATTCGATAGTTCCAATGCAGAGGAGCCGCTAACAATAAGTTGTACATCTTTGAAAATATCTGTAATTATTTTAATGTAAGGCCGATGTTTTCGATGCGTTGCGCTTCATCAATAAAAACAATTTTGTGATTCCCTATAAGCGCCCTCAACTGTTCTGTATTAGCATTCGTCAAAAGGCTACTGGCTGTTGGGTCGTCGCAATTTAAAAATAAATAGGACTTGTTTTCAAGTATATGCTCAATAAGAGTTGTTTTACCAACCTGTCTTGGGCCAAAAATTACAATAGCTTTTTTTTTGCCAAACTTTGATTCAATCTCGCTTTTAATGCTTCTTATATACATAGACTAGAATTGTTCCCCAAAAATACTAATATTTAGGGATTACGATCCCTGAAAATAATAATATTTGGGGATTATATTCCCTGGAAATACTAATATTTGGGGAATAGATCGTTATTGTTTGGGTTTCCTGCTTCCTGTAACTGCTTTCGAAACGAGCTTATCACCGAAGCGGTTTTTAATATCGTCTACCGCTTTGTACAGGTTTAATTTATTGTGCTGGTCGTTAAACAGGTTCATTTGCATACCGGTGTCTACCAGTTGACTGAAGCGCACGCCAATCAAGCGAATAGCGCGGCCTCGCTGGTAAAATTTATCGAACATATCTTTAGCTTTTTCAATCAATTCATCGTCTAAAGAGGTGTAGGGGATAGTTTCCTGCTTGCTGGTCGTCTCAAAATCATCATACCGTACTTTAACGGTAAGGCACCCGGTTAGTTTTTCATCCTGCCTGAGATCGTAGGCATTTTTTTCGGTAAGTCTTACCAATTGGCTATGGATGAACTCGATGTTGGTTTGATTTTCGTGAAAAGTAGTTTCATGGCTCATGCTTTTCTGGTTCCACTCAGTTGTTAACTCAGCACTGCCCAAACCATGTGCTTTTTGCCATAACTCCTTCCCCCATTTGCCCAGCTTTCTCTCTAATATAGCAACCGGTGTTTGTGCAATATCTTTGATGGTGTGAAGACCGATATTCCTAAGTCGTTGTTCCGTTTGCTTACCCACCCCATTGATTTTTTCAATCCCCATCGGCCAGAGAAACTCCTTTTCTTTTCCGTGCGGAATTTCCAGGAAGCCATTGGGTTTGGCTTCATTAGTGGCTATTTTGCTGATGAATTTAGCAGATGAAAGGCCGCAGCTGATGGGCAGCCCTGTTTCGTTGATAATAAATGTGCGAAGTTGCTGGGTGTATTGGCTCACATTGAAAAACCGGTCCATTCCTGTAAGATCGCAATAAAACTCATCTATAGATGCTTTCTGAAAGAGGGGTACTTTAGAGGCAATGATATCTGTTACCATTTTGGAGTAATGGCTGTATTGCTGGTAAGTGCCTTTTAACACTACGGCCTGTGGGCATAATTTCATCGCAGTAGCCATTGGCATGGCGGAGTGCACACCAAATTTCCTGGCTTCGTAGCTACAGGTAGATACCACACCCCGGTTGGCCGATCCTCCTACAATAACCGGCTTACCTTTTAATTCAGGCCGAAGCAATAGCTCTACCGAAACAAAAAAGGAATCCAGGTCAAAATGGGCGATATAAGGTTTGGGATTGTTCAATGAACAAAATTAAAAATTATAGCTTTGTTGTGCCAGGAAACATTTGCCCGTTTTTATTTTTTTAAAACCAACTCAATGAAACTGTTTTTGCCATTTTTATTTGCGATAGCAGTAATTACAGATTGTTCAAAAAAAGCAATCCAGACTGTGATGCTCTTTGGATCAGTAAAATGAAACAACAATGGGGATTTGTATCCAGCTGCAGTCCTGAGTTTAAGCATTACCTGGGTAAAGGTATATACCAATCAACAACTATTTATTATACCAGCATTAGTTGTGCAGCATGTGATGTAGCCCAACCACAGTTCGGAGTGAATTGCGCGGGGGATTCTATAAAAATCAATAATTGGAATGATGTGAAGGATGCCCGGGTTATCGCTACCTGCCGGGATCTTTAATGTTGATTATTCAGGATGTATTTTTTGATCATAACGATTTGTCCCAAATGATAATGAACATGTTCTACCTGTCCCTGAAAGTTCTTATAGGCGCTGGAATGGCCGGGTAGTATTGGGTTGTACAGGCTGCCTATATCATAGCCCTCGATAATGGTAGCCAGTTCCTCTGCTGAATGAATATTATCTTTTTTAAATCATCCCAATCTGCATCATTTGTTAAAACAGGTGCGTTCATCCCGTTTTTATCATTGATTTCCGGTTCTATATTCTGACCACGAAGCGCTACAATACGGTTCCAATAAGTAATATGGTGCAATAGCATAGCAATACTATTGGGAGAGAAAGACGTAACGGTGGTAGCCTGAACCCAGTTGATATCTTTCAGGATACCGGTAATACTCACATCTGTCCAGTTGCCACCTCTGTGTACTTCTACCAAATGATTGGCGATATGCTGTTTTATGTTCATACCCGCAAATGTACGGGCCTGTTGTGGATAAGCCCGGTCCCCATTTTATTTTTAAGTTAAGATAAATAGATGTCCAGCAGGCCATCGGGGAGGGATACATAGACTATCTTAGCCTTGGCATCTACTTTCTGCAGTGTTTCTTCATGTAGCGGTATTAAAACTTCTTTGCCTTCAACGTTCAATCTGCAGAGAACCTGGTGAGGTTGTTCAATAATTTCTTCAATCTGTCCCAGTTCTTTACCATTATCGCTGATGATGTACCCGATGAAGCTGATCACCGAGTTTTTAGCCGCGTGCTTTTCAAAATCTGCTGCCGCCAGCCAAACCTCTTTTTGTACAATAGAGCGGGCCCCTTCTACAGTGTCAAGGCTTTCCAGTTTGACAAAGGTTTCCGTTTCACTTTTGATTTTAGCAGTTTCCAGGAACCAGGGTAAATAACTACCGGTTTTATCTTTAATGAACAGGGTTTTAAGGTCCTTAAGCGCTGTTCGCTGACCAAGAGCGTGCTTCAGTACTACTTCGCCTTTAAGGCCGTGTGTGCCGGCAATTTTGCCGATGCTAATATAGTTAGGAGTTGGCGATTGTGCCATAATGCTGCAAAATAAGGGAAAATAAAAAAGCGATCCGGTTTATCGCCGAATCGCTTTTAAATTTTTGTTCCATAAGCTAATTAAGCTTCTCCGCCTTCAGCATTTGCCTCAGGTGCAGGAGATTCTGCTTTAGGTTCAGCTACTTTACGAGGAACGGCACTGGCTACTCTGCGTTTAGCTCTTCTTTCGTCGATAGCCTTCTGCTGGCGCCTTTTAATGTGCTCTTCATGCTCTGCACTCCATGTTGTGAACTTCTGCATTGCTGCAGTTTCATCAAACAGACCCAATTTTACACCACGTAATAAGTGCTTCAGGTATAATACTCCTTTAAAGCTCAGGATACGGCGAACGGTATCAGTAGGTGTTGCACCTTTGTTCAGCCACTCCAATGCTTTCTGACGATCCAGCTCAATTGTAGCAGGAATAGTCAAAGGGTTGTAAGTACCTAATTTTTGAATAAATTTACCATCGCGAGGGCTTCTGGCATCAGCAACAACGATGAAGTAAAAGGGCCTTTTCTTAGAGCCGTGTCTTTGCAATCTAATTTTAGCTGCCATTTTAAATAGAAATTTAAGGCGTTAAAAAATAATTATTAAATCCCAAACCAAAAGGGTTTATCAGTTGATTTGGGGGATCAAAGGTATACAAACTTTTATGTAAACCGAACACAAAACTTTTTAAAAAAGAAAATATTTTTAAGTTTTTACGATTTATTATGATTTGAAACCTTGCGATGCGTCAAGGCCACGGTTCCAACCGTGGCCTTGACCTACAAAAACAGGTTTAAATGCTTAGAATGGCTTTTTCATTCCTCCGAGGCCTCCAGGCATCATTTTGCCAAAAGCCCCCATTTTATTCATATTTTTCATCATATCGCGCATTTGCTCAAATTGCTTCATAAATGCATTTACTTCAGCAATGTCTTTACCGCAACCAAGTGCTATGCGCTTACGGCGACTTCCGTTAATCAGATCTGGATTACCACGTTCTTCGGGGGTCATCGAATCAATAATGGCTTCGATACCTTTAAAGCTGTCATCGCTGATGTCAAGATCTTTAATTTGTTTGCCTACGCCGGGTATCATGCCCAAAAGATCTTTCATGTTCCCCATTTTTTTGATCATCTCCAGCTGGGCCTTGAAATCTGCAAAGTCGAATTTGTTTTTGCGGATCTTGCTCTCGATCTTTTTAGCCTGTTCTTCATCAAATTGCTGTTGGGCGCGTTCTACCAATGAGGTAATATCACCCATACCCAATATACGCTGAGCCATCCTTTCGGGATAGAAAACATCCAGCGCATCCATTTTTTCACCATTGCTGACAAACTTAATAGGTTTGTTTACTGTGTATTTAATGGAAATGGCGGCACCACCACGGGTATCACCATCTAATTTGGTCAACACCACACCGCTAAAGTCCAGGCGCTCATTAAACGCTTTGGCAGTATTTACGGCATCCTGCCCCGTCATGCTATCTACCACAAAAAGAATTTCCTGTGGGTTCACCGAGTTTTTAATATTAGCTACCTCGGTCATCATCTGCTCATCTATAGCTAAGCGACCGGCAGTATCAATAATAACTACGTTTTTATTTTTGCTTTTAGCACTGGCTACAGCAGTCTGGGCTATACTTACCGCGTCTTTATTCTCTAATTCGATATGCACCTCAACACCAATCTGTTCTCCCAATACGCGGAGCTGCTCCATCGCCGCAGGGCGGTAAATATCTGCCGCTACCAGCAAAGGGTTCAACCCTTTCTTGGTTTTCAAAAAGTTAGCCAGTTTACCGCTAAAAGTGGTTTTACCGCTACCTTGTAAGCCAGCGATCAATATTACAGCAGGATTACCCTTGGCGTTAAAAGGCGCTTCTTCGCCACCCATCAACTCAGTTAGCTCGTCTTTTACAATTTTTACCATTAACTGGCCGGGGCTAACGGCGTTAAACCTTTTCCCCAACAGCTTTGTCCTTTATTTTATCGGTAAAATCTTTCGCTATTTTATAGTTTACGTCCGCATCTACTAATGCGCGGCGAATTTCTTTACGGTGGATGCTACGTTAAGCTCGGTTATCCTTCCCTGGCCTTTCAGGTTCTTAAAGGCGGTATCTAATTTATCCTGTAGATTATTGAACATACTATTTTGAATATCCTGTTTTTACAAAATGTGCGCAAATATACCACTTTTTAAGTGGGTTAAGGATAGTTGTACGCCAGCTGAAACCTGCATGGGAATTGAACATAATGGCAGCATTCTGAACATATACAGAACGACCTTGATAAAAATAAATTTTGTTTGTTTGATAAATTTTATATAATTGCGACTTATTGAGTAATAATATTTCGTGACGATGAGTAAACAGAAGTTCACTTTGGAGTATCCCGTTCGCTGCTCCCCAACTATATTGTATGAGTTTTTAGCTACCTCTAACGGGTTGGGAGAATGGTTTGCCGAGCACGTAGATGAACGTGACGGTAAGTTCTATTTTGGCTGGAACGGTACTTACGAAGAAGCGGAAGTGCTGGAGCAGGAAGAAGAGAGCTTTATCCGTTTTAAGTGGGCTGCCTCACCGAAAGACGAATATTTTGAGTTTAAGATAGAAAAATCTGAAATAACCAACCAAACTATACTGGTGATCACCGATTTTGCCGAAAAAAGGGAAATAAAGGATCAAAGCCAGCTTTGGGACTACCAGGTGAAAGACCTTTTTCATAGGTTGGGTAACTAATTGAGTTAACTGGCGGGAGTTGACAGATGACAGTGTTTAGCTGCCATCTCCAATTATTGTTACGATAAATTCAAACTGCTGCATTAGTATTTCGATTGCATTTTCAATGTTATTGATACTGGTTTGGATTGCTATTTTTATAAAAGGAGCTTCCTTGATTATTGTCTCAAAGCGCTCCCGGTCTATGGATTCAATAGGTAGGTAAGAGCTGTTATTAATGTCGTGTACCCATTCATCTCCGCTGTAGCATATTTTTAAAGGTTCTTTTTGCAGGATTTCAAAAGCATTGAGCAGTTGTTGCCCTGCTTTTTGTTGCCATAAGCCAGAAAGATGCAGCGTAGTACTAAAAAAACGACCCCACCAAAACAAAGTTCGCACGGCAAAAATGTTTCCTTTTATAAAGTGGCGGGGATTGTCTAAAACAATCCAGGGTAGCCCAAGGTAATTTTCTCCACGCGATATTTTCCCTCCTGGTTTTAGTACATCTGCGGGTAATGCACGTGATTGGATGGTTAACTGCTGCCAGTTGTAAAGTTCCTCAAACGCCTTTTTGATATGCAGCAGAATTTCATTCTTTGTTAAAATCCAGCCGGCATTGGTAACAAGCTTTATATGCTGGGGCGAAAGACTTATTTTTGCTAATTGCATCAGGTAAAGATATACTATTAAGCAGGTGAAGAAGTTAGATAAACTCATTATAAAAGCTTTTATTGGTCCCTTTGTGGCCACTTTTTTCATTACGCTGTTTGTGTTGATCATGCAGTTCTTTTGGCTGTGGATAGATGATTTTGTAGGAAAAGGATTGGACGCAGCTACTATTTTAAAGTTTATCTGGTATCAAAGTGCCGTTTTAATTCCCCTTGCCTTACCCTTATCCGTTTTACTTTCTTCGTTAATGACTTTTGGTAACCTGGGTGAGAGTTTTGAGCTGGTGGCTATTAAGTCAGCCGGCATTTCACTTTTACGTTTTATGCGGCCATTGTTTGTTGTGGCCAGTTGTATTGCGCTGGGTGCCTTTCTTTTTGCCAATTATGTAATACCGGTAGCCAACCTGAAGTCGAGAACCTTATTAGCTGATATTGTATTGGCAAAACCTGCGTTTGCCATTAAAGAAGGTGTTTTTTTGATGGTATTGACAAGTTTGCCATCAAAATCGGTAAAAAAAGCCAATGACTCTATCATCAGGGATGTGATTGTTTACCAGTCAGGCGATAATGGCCTGCAGGATGCGTTCCTGATTGCTAGGGACGGTGTTATGAAGCCTTCGGCGGATAAGCGTTACCTGGATATCGTATTTAAAAACGGCTGGCGATATGAGGAGCGCGGAAGTAAAGAAGACTCTACGACCGATTATATAAGACTGGGTTTTAAGGAGTATAAAATGCAGATGGACATCAGCTCCTTTAAGTTTACCAAAACCGATGATAGTGCCAATGTTAATAATGAGCGGATGTACAATATGCGGCAATTAGACGTGGCGATTGACTCCATCAGCAAGTTTAACGGGGAAATATCCAAAAATTTTGAAGCTACGATGTATTCGAACTTCATGATTTTAAACTATAGGGACAGCGTTACTAAAGGCATTAAGATTCCTGACTCTATTTTCAATTTCAAAGCAAATATCGACGCCTACATGGGCGTTAAAAAAGATAGTACAAAAGCGCAGAAAGATTCAGCAAGGGCAAAGGTAAAGCTGGATAGTACCAGGCAGAAGCTGAAAGCAGATTCGCTGAAGCGCGTGGCCCGGAAAGATTCTATTCGTTTTAAAAAAATAGCGGATTCAACCCGGCGCAAGGCAAGGAGAGACTCCTTAAAAATGGGACTGAGACCTCTTTCACCACCACCTCAACGGAATATTAGCAAGGATAGCCTGAAAAACAAAAAGCCGGATACTTCTGCCAGGTCTGCAACTACGGCAAAGGATACCGCGAAAAATAAAAAAGATACTTCAAGCCATAAAAAGATAGCCTGACCAAAGCTGCGGCGAAAGTGAAGCCGGTGAAGAAGGATCCTAACAGCTTTACAGCCTTATTGCCTGATAGTGCGCGACAGCAAATACAGGACCGCGCATTAACGAGTTTGGAGAGTTTCCGTAATAACCTGGAGATGAATGGCAACAATATCGTAGAGCAGGCAAAAACTTTGCAGAAGTATAAAATAGAGTGGCATAAGAAAATTGCCTTAGCATTGGCTTGCCTTGTACTATTTATGATCGGCGCTCCTTTAGGTTCCATCATCCGGAAAGGGGGCTGGGAACACCTATGATATTTGCCATTATTTTCTTTATGGTGTTCTATTTTGTTTCTACCCGGAGAAAAGCTGGCCAAAGAAATGGAAATGAGTGCATTTTCGGGACTGTGGCTTTCCACTTTCGTACTGGTTCCGGTGGGAGTATTCCTGATTTATAAAGCTATGCACGACTCCAACTTATTCAACAAAGAGTTTTATACTCGAATGAAGCGAAAAATATTAAAGAAGTTAGGTAGACAATCCTGATAACTGAATACCAATAGAACGCTGCCTACAGTAGTGAGCAGTAATTGGTGTGGAATATCCCCCAACTTTAGATTATTTTTTTCAATAAAGCAATGCTAAATTGCTTCTTCCGCCTGCGGTAATTAATGAATGAGAAATTTCATGTAAATTTGTAGACTATTACATATGCTTACCAAAAAATCTCAATACGCATTTAAAGCTTTAACGTACCTCGCCGACAGGCAGAAGGACGGACCTGTATTGATTTCTGAAATCTCTGAAAAAAAAAGATACCGCTTAAATTTTTAGAGAACATCCTGCTCGAGCTTAAAAAAGCTGATATCCTTGATAGTAAAAAGGGAAAAGGAGGCGGTTACTTCTTTAAAGTAGAGCCTTCGACTATAAAAATGGCAAAAATTATCCGGCTTATAGACGGGCCTATTGCCATGTTACCTTGCGTGAGCCTTTATTTTTACAAACGCTGCGATAACTGCAACGAAAAGCATTGCGGTTTACATGATGCCATGGTAGAAGTGCGCGACGCTACCCTGGCAGTGCTTGAAAGTAAAACGCTCGCAGATCTGAGAGATTAGCATGAGCCAACAGATGGTCGAATCTCTACGAACAGCAGTTTTGGTTCTCCATTTCTCTATATTCCACCCAATGGTTAAAATACGGGTTTAAAAATTTATCTGTAAATCAATTAGTTAACATTTTTTTGGCAGAATTTTGAGCTATTACGGGACATAAAAATGGCACTTTTAGGATAATACTCTACCAAGTTGGTGGGTTATAAAAAATGGCTTATATTTGCCATCCACTTTTAAAATTACAATACTATGTCATTAAGATTAGGCGATATCGCACCAGACTTTACGGCACAATCAACCGAAGGTGAAATCAATTTTCATGAGTATTTAGGCGAAGGTTGGGGAATTTTATTCTCTCACCCTGCAGATTATACGCCGGTTTGTACTACCGAATTAGGCAAAACAGCCTTATTGAAAGAAGAATTTGCAAAACGTAATACGAAAGTATTAGCAGTTAGCGTTGATGCACTGGATAGTCATTTCGGCTGGAGAAATGATATCAACGAAACTCAGAATACCAATGTTGAGTTTCCGATTTTAGCTGATCCTGAAAGAAATATTGCAACTTTATATGATATGATCCACCCTAATGCTTCTGAAAAAGCAACGGTGCGTTCTTTGTTCATCATTGGCCCTGATAAAAAGTAAAATTAATTATCACTTACCCCGCTTCTACAGGTAGAAACTTTACTGAAGTTTTGCGTGTGTTGGATTCTCTGCAATTAACAGCGAACCATAGCGTAGCAACTCCTGCAGACTGGACACATGGTGAAGATGTAATTGTGGTACCTGCTATCAGCACAGAAGATGCAATCCAAAAGTTTCCTAAAGGTGTAAAAGTGGTAAAACCTTACCTGCGTTATACACCACAACCTAATTTATAGTTCATAGACAATAGTTCATGGTTCATGGCGTTTGCTATGAACCATGAGCCATAAACAATGAACCCGGAATGTTTACAGAACAACAAATACACGATATCGAAAACGCTTCTATTGCAGAAGCTATAGAAATAGTGGCAAAACAGTTCCCCGATGGCGGAACTGTTTTTTCTACTTCACTAGGACAGGAAGACCAGGTGCTTACTCATGTAATTGCCCGCAATAACCTGCCTGTAAAAATATTTACGCTCGACACGGGGCGTCTTTTTACGAACACTACGAACTACTCGAAAAAACAAATGCACGTTACAAAACCAATATCCAGGTATACTTTCCTGAAGCGCGGATGTTGAGCAATTTGTAAATGAAAAAGGGGTTAACGCCTTTTTTGAATCTGTTGAAAATCGTAAAGAATGTTGCTTTATCCGCAAGGTGAAACCTTTAAACAGGGCTTTACAGGGCGCTAAAGTATGGATCACCGGCTTAAGAGCCGATCAGTCGGATAACAGGAAGGATATGAAAATGCTGGAATGGGATGAAGCCCGCCAGTTGTATAAGTTTAATCCGCTGATACATTGGACTTACGAGCAGATGATCGACTATATTAAGGAAAACAATATTCCTTACAATCCGCTACACGATAAAGGTTTTATCAGTATCGGTTGTGCGCCTTGTACCCGGCTATTGAGCCGGGAGAAGATGCGCGTGCCGGTCGTTGGTGGTGGGAAGTGTCGCATAAAGAATGCGGTCTTCATGTTAACAGCTAAAATAATTTTGAGCCCGGCTTTAAGAATAGTTAGCATCGGTTTTGCCACGCTCGGTTGATCGTTCCGGTTATATGGCAACCATGCATCGCAATTTATCCTGAGCTTGTCGAAGGGGTCCGGTTTAAAGCTCAACCAACATACAATCGATTGTCGTCTTCCTTTCTCTTGCAGAAATGGGAGCTGGGAGACTAATAAAATAAAAATGAACAAATACGAATTAGACTATTTAGAGCAGTTAGAAGCCGAGAGCATCTTCATCATGCGCGAAGTAGCTGCACAGTTCGAAAAACCAGCCTTACTTTTCAGTGGTGGTAAAGATTCTATTACCCTGGTTCAGCTAGCCAAAAAAGCTTTTGCTCCGGGTAAAATTCCCTTTCCTTTAGTACATATTGATACCGGGCACAATTTTCCTGAAGCTCTGGCATACCGCGATAATCTGGCCAAAGAGCTGGGTGCGGAATTGATCGTACGTAAGGTGGAAGATACCATCCGCGAGAAAAAGCTGACCGAGCCGAAGGGTAAATTTGCGAGCCGTAACTGGTTGCAAACGCATACACTTTTAGATACCATCGAAGAATTTAAGTTTGACGCCTGTATCGGTGGCGCCCGCCGTGATGAAGAGAAAGCCCGCGCTAAAGAACGCATCTTTTCTGTTCGTGATGAGTTTGGCCAATGGGATCCGAAATTACAACGTCCCGAACTGTGGAATATTTATAATGGCCGTATCCACAAGGGGAAAATGTACGCGTCTTCCCCATCAGTAACTGGACAGAGCTGGACGTTTGGAGCTATATCAAGAAAGAAAAGGTACAGTTGCCATCTATTTATTTTGCGCACGATCGTGATGTATTGATACACGAAGGTCAGTTGATCGCCGTTTCTGATTTTATAACCATCGATGAAGATGATGTGATCGTTAATAAACGTGTGCGTTATCGTACCGTAGGTGATATGACCTGTACGGCGGCCGTTGAGTCCAGCGCTTCTACGCTTGATGAAGTAGTAACCGAAATAATGGCCACCCGTATATCAGAGCGCGGTGAAACCCGTATTGATGACCGCGTTACAGAAGCCGCGATGGAGGATAGGAAAAAGGGGGGGTACTTTTAGTAAAGTTGATTAGTTGATCGGTTGACTAGTTAACTAGGTAAATCACTAAAGCTAATCACCAATCAACAAGTTAACGAATCAACGAGTAAACTATGTCTTACCAAAGTTTCGAAGATCTGGAAGTATGGAAAGCGGCAAGGGGTCTAAAAAAGGAAATCTCGGCACTGACCAAAAAGTTTCCGGATATAGAGAAATTTCGACTTTCGGATCAATTGATAAGAAGCTCACGCTCTATAGGTGCACAAATATCCGAAGGACACGGAAGGCATACCATACCAGACAGATTGCGGTTTTGTGTTATTGCAAGAGGCTCTCTGAGTGAAACCCTAAACCACTTAATTGATGCTCTTGATGAAGAATATATAACGGAAGAACAAATAAATTATTTTAGAAAAAGAATAGAAGAGGTTGGAAAGTTGCTTAATGGTTATATCACCTATTTGAATGGTAAAAAATAACAGCATTAACATCAAATCAACTAATCAACTAATCAACTAATCAACAAAAATGGACATCCTCAGATTTATAACCGCCGGTAGCGTAGATGATGGGAAAAGTACACTTATCGGTCGTTTATTATACGATAGCAAAAGCATATTGGTAGACCAGCTGGAAGCGCTGGAAAAGCAATCTAAAAATAAAAACGCTGACGGTATTGACCTGGCATTGCTTACGGACGGATTGCGTGCAGAAAGAGAGCAGGGTATTACTATTGATGTGGCTTATCGTTACTTCAATACACCTAAAAGAAAGTTCATTATCGCTGATGCACCCGGGCACGTGCAATACACCCGTAATATGATCACCGGGGCTTCTAACTCCAGCCTGATCATTATCCTGATAGATGCGCGCTCAGGTGTAATAGAGCAAACCCGCCGTCATTCGATCATTGCGTCTTTATTGAAAATGCCGCATGTAGTAGTAGCGATCAATAAAATGGACCTGGTTGATTTCTCGGAAGAACGTTATAACGAGATTAAAGCCGATTACGAGAAGGTAGCATCGCAGCTGGGTTTGAGCAATGTTACTTATATACCTATCGCCGCTTTACACGGAGATAATATAGTAGAGCCTTCTGCTAAAATGAGCTGGTTTAAAGGGCAACCTTTATTGCAATTTTTGGAAGAAGTAGAAGTGTCTGAAGATATCAATCATACCGATCCCCGTTTCCAGGTACAATATGTTATACGTCCTCAAACAAAAGAATTGCATGACTACAGAGGTTATGCAGGACAGGTGGTGAGCGGTGTGTAAAAAAAGGAGATAAGATAACCGTATTGCCGGCAGGCATTGAAACAACGCTGTCAAAAATTGAAATTGCCGGTGAGGAAGTTGAAGAAGCTTTTGCTCCGCAGGCAGTTGTACTGCATCTGGCTGATGATATAGATGTAAGCCGTGGCGATACATTTGTTCGCAGCGATAATCAGCCCAAAACAGAAAGTGAAATAGAAGTGATCCTTTGCTGGCTGGATAATAAGCCGCTGATACAGGGTAATAAATATTTCCTTCAACACAAAGGGCGTACTATACGTACCATTGTGAGAGAAATTGAATATAAACTGGACGTAAATACTTTAGAACATACTGAGGTTACAGAAAATGTGAAGCTGAACGAGGTAGTGAAGGCGAAAATCAAAACCGCTCAGCCTTTGGTATACGATCCGTTTGATAAAATCAGTGATTACGGTAATGCGATATTGGTGGATGAAACCAGCAATAGCACGGTAGCCGCTGTTTTACTATCTTAAAAGCATTTTGAACAATGATCCTTTCACATCCTACAACAAGCCATTTAAATCCGCCGCAGCCAGGTGTAGGCTCAGTGGTATTGGCCGCTGCCGGTCCTGGCGATCCTGATCTGATCACGGTAAAAGCAGCCAATGCTTTACGTGAAGCTGAAGTGGTTTTGATAGACCGGCTGGTGAGTGAAGTGATACTGCATCGCTATGTGTCTGCTAATGTTGAAATAGTGAGGGTGGGTAAAGAATGTCGCAACAATATTTCAACACCTCAGCAGGTGATCAATGAATTAATCGTTGATTATGCATTACAGGGTAAACGGGTGGTTCGTTTAAAAGGCGGAGACGTATCTATCTTCTCTAATGTTTTAGACGAACTGCAGGTATTGATTGCCAACAAAATTCCGTACGAAATTATACCGGGCGTTACGGCATCTTTAGGAGCTGCTGCTTATGCCGGTATTCCTTTAACGGCTCGCGGTTATGCAACTTCAGTAAGGTTTTTAACTTACTATAAGTCTGATATTGTAACTGACGAACATTGGCAGGACCTGGCTAAAACCAACGATACGCTGGTTTTTTATATGTCGTCCGGAACGCTTGGAAATGTTGTAGAAAAGCTCCAACAATTCGGCGTTCAAAAAGATGTACATGTGGCGGTGGCAGAGCAGGCAACTACCTGTTATCAGCGTATACATGAGTGCAATATTTATGATTATGATGAAGTGTTGGCAGAAAAGAAATTTGTTTCTCCTTCGCTGGTGATCATCGGTAAGGTAGTGGCGTTACATCAACAATTTAAATGGCTGAAAAATAGTGAGCACGAGGAGCAATACTTTGTTCCGGTAGGAGAAGGAATCCAAAACATCAATGAACTTAATAAACCAATAAAGCATGTTATCTGAAGATAAACTGCAGAAGATTAAAGAATTTACTTCTACACTTTCCAGGGAAGAACTGATCTGGCTGAACGGTTATATTGCCGGTCAGGCTGGCGCATTACAGGGCGGGCTTCCTTCATCGGGAACTCCTGCAGCACTGAATAAGAAAATTACACTGGCATACGGTACCGAAACCGGTAACTCTAAAAAACTGGCTACTCAACTGGCTGGTATCGCCAAGAAAAAAGGCATCGGTGTTAAACTGGCCGGACTGGATCAGTACAGGTTTACCGATCTGGCTAAGGAAGAGTATTTCTTTGTCGTGATCAGTACACAGGGCGAAGGCGAGCCTCCGCTGCTGGCTAAGAAGTTTTATGATCAACTGCACGAGCAGGCTGTAGAGCTGAAGAAAATGAAGTTTGGCGTATTGGCGTTGGGTGATACGTCCTATGCTCAGTTTTGTAAAACCGGAGAGGATATCGATGCCCGGCTGGAAGCTTTAGGAGCTCATCGCATGTTGCCTTTGAAAAAATGTGATGTGGACTACGAGGAAGATTCCCTGCATTGGATAGACAATGTAGCTACAGTATTGCAGACCAGCGTGGGAAGCGTACCGGCTGTCGTAGCTCCATTGGTTGAAGATAAAAAGCCTGCTGGTAAAAAACATTATAATGGCATTATCGTTACCAATATCAATTTAAACGATAGAGGAAGCAATAAAGAAACGTATCATGTAGAGATCAGCACCGATGAAGACCTGGATTACCTGCCGGGCGATGCTTTGGGCCTGATTCCTGCTAACTGTGATGCAGCTGTAGAAGAAATCATTGCATTAACTGGTGTAGACCCTGAACTGCAAATACAAACTGCAAAGGTGAAGGCTCCGGTACGTGAGCTGCTAAAGAAGCATTTAAATATATTATACCCGCTTAAGTCTACCATAAAGCAGTATGCTGCTATAACGGGCTATGAGATTCCTGAAGAGCTGAGGTTAAGCATTCCTGACCTATTGAAGAAATATCCTATAAAGGCTGCGGCTGCTTTTGAGGAAGTGATTAAGATCTTAACGCCCCAGGCGCCAAGATTGTATTCAATCTCGTCAGCACCCGGAAGCCATGGCTTAGGGAGATACATATAACGGTGAGCAAGGACGAATATTATGTAGAAGACGATAAGCGCACCGGCGTGAGCAGTGAGTTCTTTTCGACTCACCCCACCGGTACAGAGTTTGAATTTTTTATACAGAAGCAAAAGCATTTCAGATTGCCTGCCAATGATAAAGATGTGATCATGATCGGCCCGGGAACGGGTATCGCACCCTTCCGATCCTTTATTGCTGAAAGAGATGCGCAGGGCGCTGAAGGACGTAACTGGTTATTCTTTGGTGAACAACATTTTGTTACCGACTTTTTGTACCAGACGGAATTACAGGACTACTTACAAACGGGCGCTTTAGCTAACCTGGATGTAGCCTTCTCGCGCGACCAGAAAGAGAAGATCTATGTACAGCATCGTATGAAGCAAAGGGGCGCTGAACTATATGACTGGATCAGCAATGGCGCTTATATGTATATCAGCGGAAAGCGGGAGCCAACCAGCAAAGACGTAGAAAAAATGCTTGTAGAAATTTTCAAAGAGCATGGTAATAAAACAGAAGAAGAAGCAGAGAAATACCTGCATCAATTAGTAGAAGAAGGCCGTTGGGAGAAGGATGTATATTAAGGAAGGTTAACAAGTTAAGATGTTGATAGTTTGAAAAGGACAACAGAGAATATGCCTTGTAAACTTATCAACTTGTAAACATATCAACACTAAAGTTAAATGAGCGAACAATCACCAGTAGAAAAGATAAAGATAGCAAGTAACGGACTGCGGGGTACTTTAAAGGAAAGCCTGTCTGACAGCTATACCGGCGCCGTTCGGGAAGACGATACCAACCTGATCAAGTTTCATGGTATGTACCAGCAGGATGACCGGGACAGACGCGAAGAACGTAGTGCCAAAAAGCTCGAATGGCTGTATTCCTTTATGCTGCGCCTGCGCTTACCAGGAGGTTTTCTGAAGCCGGAGCAATGGGTGGCGATGCACCATGTAGCGGGTGAGCATACTACCGGAACGATTAAAATAACTACCAGACAGACCGTACAGTTACATGGTATTTTAAAGTCGCATATTAAGCCAACGATGCAGTCTTTTAACCTGGCTGGTTTAGATTCTATTGCTACCTGCGGTGACGTAAACCGTAATGTTTGCTGTACTTCTAATCCTGGAGAATCTCCTGTTCATGATGAAGTATTTCAGTTTGCTGCAAAAATCAGCGAAATGGCCAAGCCTAAAACACAGGCCTGGTACGAGATCTGGATCGATAAAGAAAAAATAGGAGAGAAAACGGAAGAAGATCCCTTATATAAAGATCGTTACCTGCCCCGTAAATTAAAAATAGGTATAGCAGTTCCCCTAATAATGATGTAGATGTTTTTATCAATGATATAGCATTAATTGCCATCATAGAGAACGACAAGCTGGTAGGCTTTAACCTGGCTGCCGGTGGCGGATTGGGAACTACTCATGGCAATCCGAATACTTACGCAAGATTGGCGACTGTATTAGGATTTGTGGAGAATGATGAAGAGAAAATATTAAAAGCTGTTTACGAAACGATCACCGTTCAACGTGATTTCGGTAATCGCGCAGACAGGAAGCTTTCGCGTTTAAAGTATACCGTAGACAAGCTGGGTGTTGATAAATATCGTGAAGAAATTGAAAAGCGTTGCGGCTTTAAGTTAGAGCCTGCCCGCCCTTACACTTTCACCGAAAGAATAGACCGGTACGGTTGGACACAAAGCGCAGATAAAAAATGGCATTATACGGTATTTGTGGAAAATGGTCGTGTATTAGACGGTGAAGGGATTGACTTCAAGACGGGCCTGCTTAAAATAGCGGAGTTGGGTAAATGTAATTTCCGCTTTACGGCCAATCAGAATGTAATTCTTACGGATATCAGCTCTAAAGACAAAGCAGCTATAGAAGTATTATTGAATGAATATGGCATTATAGAGCACACAGATAAAGCAGGCGCTTTGAGAAAAAATGCCATTGCCTGCGTGGCTTTTAACACCTGCCCGCTGGCATTAGCAGAGGACAACGTTATTTGCCTACTTTGATCTCCAAGCTGGAGCCTATATTGGAAAAGCATAGCATGCATAATGATAATATTGTTATGCGTATGACAGGTTGCCCCAATGGATGTGGCAGATCTCCTAATGCTGAAATAGGCTTTGTAGGTACCGCTTATGGTAAATATAATCTGCACATAGGCGGCGATAGGTTAGGCGAAAGACTGAATACGAAATTCAAAGATAGTTTGAATGAAGACCAGATACTTACAACGCTCGATGAATTGTTTGGAGTTTACAGCAAAGAGAAAAAAGATAACGAAACTTTCGGCGATTTTTCTCACAGGAAATGGATTCTATAATAGAGTTAAAAAGTTGATATGTTTGTTAATTAAAAAGTAGTATTTTCCTTGTCAACATTTCAACTCATCAACATTTAACTATTAAGAAATGAGCAGTAAGAATTTTATAAAACTCCTGTTACAAAATAATGCTAAACTAGGTAACCTGCCTGATAAGGACCTGGCACACCAGTTTATCGATGATATCTTTCAATTTCTGTTTATACCTAAAACAGGGGTAAATCAGAAAGAAAGTGATTTGGAGAAAGGCTTTTATTCGCTGCAAAGTCACCTGGCCACATTAATATACGATGTGGTGAATGATGGAGCTAAGTCTCAGCAAGCTGTTGAAGTTTTCTTTGCCGCATTGCCTGATATTTACGCAACCCTGCAGGATGATGCAGCAGCGTTCGTAGCAAATGATCCTGCAGCATTGAATGTAAGCCAGATATTGCAAACCTACCCAGGTTTCTATGCCATTGCGGTTTACCGTATTTCAAACCAGTTACGTAAACAAGGTATACGTGGTTTACCCAGACTTTTTGCTGAATACGCGCATAGTAAAACGGGCATCGATATTCATCCGTATGCAACTATTGGGAAAAACTTTTTATAGATCATGGTACCGGCGTTGTTATCGGGGAAACTTCGGTAATTGGCAATGATGTTAGAATGTACCAGGGCGTAACCGTAGGTGCGTTGAATTCGGCAAAAACAAAAAAAAAATCCAAAAGGCATCCGACTATCGAAGACAATGTAATTATTTACTCAGGAGCTACTATTCTGGGTGATATTACTATCGGGAGAGATTGTGTTATTGGAGGAAACGCCTGGGTTACTTTTAGCGTACCACCCAATTCCCTGGTATATAATCAAAGTGAAGTAGCCGATAAAGACAGCTTTTCGCATAAGGATTCTGTCAGCAAAATTTTAAAGACCACTAAAAAAGAAATAGTGTTATTAGGCCGGCTGGCTGCTACTATCGTTTTGCTATCTGCCCGTCCGTTCAGGAGAGTGTCAGATTTTTGTTTTGCAGAACATAGCTGAACAGTTTTAACTCGTACATCGTACAATTTATACATCGTACATTAATTGAGCGAATCTTCACATACTAATGATAAGGCTGATATTGGAAACAATCTGTTCCCGGTTTTTTTGAAGCTGGAACAATTGAAGCTTTTAATTATTGGTGGTGGTAATATTGGGTTAGAAAAACTGCAGGCGGTAGTTAAGAATGCGCCTGCAACGCAAATAAAGCTTGTTGCCATCCAAATAAGCGATGCTGTTCGTGAATTTGTAGCACCTTATTCAACTATCGTATTGGAAGAAAGAGCTTACCAAAAAGCAGATATAGAAGCCGCTGATTTGGTAATTGCGGCAGTAAACGATTTACAGGTAGCGCAACAGGTAAGAGAAGATACCATAGCTTTTGAGAAACTGGTGAATGTGGCTGATAAGCCTGAGCTTTGCGACTTTTACCTGGGCTCTGTTGTAAAGAAAGGTAATCTTAAGATAGCTATTTCTACCAATGGGAAATCCCCAACTATCGCCAAGCGTTTGAAGGAAACACTAAATGAAGCAATACCTGATGAGATAGATGATGTGCTGGATAATATGCAGGCCTTACGTAATAAGCTATCAGGCGATTTTGATCATAAGGTAAAAGTGTTGAATAATGTGACACGCTCTTTGGTTGAAAACCCGGACGAAGCTTTAAAAGCATTTGAATCAGAAACGGAGCCGGCTGCGGAAATAGTGGAGTCTGCTGATGTAGTCGCTAAAGCGCAAAAGAGTACCAACTGGTACCTCATCATATTAGGAATCGTATTGTTGGTTGGTTTAAGCATATATGCGTTATATGCATTTGATCTTGTTGATGATATTCTGCTGGCGTTAAATAAAGATCATCATTTATTTTACTGGATGTTGCTCACGGGTTTTTTGGCCGAAATAGTGGCCGGCTCTATGGGCATGGGGTATGGCGTGATATGCACCACTATCCTGTTGATGCTTAATGTACCTCCACCTGTAGTAAGTGCCAGCATTCATTCTGCTGAGTCTTTTACTACAGCAGCGGGCAGCATCAGCCATTTCAGGTTAGGTAATGTCAACAAAAAGCTGATCAAGGCGCTGGCGTTACCGGCAATTATAGGCGCTGTAATAGGCGCTTTGTTGTTGAGTTATGTAGGGGAGAAATATGCTGCAATTACTAAACCGTTTATCGCGGCTTATACATTATATCTCGGGGTAAGAATTCTGACCAATGTATTTAAAAGCAAGGAGCGGAAAATCGAAAAGAAAAAAACAAATATTCCTTTGCTGGGATTAGTGGGCGGCTTTATCGACTCCTTTGGCGGCGGCGGTTGGGGACCGTTGGTTACAGGCACTTTTATCAAAAATGGCAGAACACCCCGTTATGTAATAGGCAGTTCTACTGTTGCTAAATTTATTCTTACGGTTACCAGCGCTGTTACTTTTATTTTTACCATCGGTATCCATCATTGGAATATTGTTGCCGGCCTTCTGATAGGGGGCATCATCACTGCTCCTTTTTCTGCAATGCTTACCTCCCGCTTACCGGTAAGGAAAATGTTTTTGGTGGTAGGTGTTCTGGTTATAGTAATGAGCCTTATTACTATTTGCAAGGCATTGTTTCTGTAAAAGAGAATGTAAAATAAATTTTCAGAACAGGCGACTTATTTTGCGAATCTATTGATTGACTGCATATTTCAAGTTGTCAAACAATCGTTCAATCAGTCTCCTTTCTTTGATAATAATTTCGACAGTACCTTTAGCTTCGTGTTTGAACTCTATAGATTTTCCATAATTTGTTATAAGTTGCAGGTTGTGGCAGGCTGATTCAATAGTAATGACTTTCGAATAGAAGGGATTAAAATAGGAGGTCTAACACATGAATTACTTTGCTAACTTTATTATCTTGTCATCATAATCATTTTAGTCAATGGTACTGTATTCGCTCAATTATAAAAGGTATACTCCTTTTCATTTCTTAATTGCTATTTTGTTGACGGTTATAATAGGGGCTATGGCTTTTATATATGATACAAATTACATTTTCAAAAAAGCATCATTTATCTACTCTTGATCTTAACGATATGGTTTTTTGCATGGCTTATTAATGTTCATTTAAAAAGATCAAGGGTGGAGCTATTATTTAACGATGAAGCACTAATCTTTAATACTTTGAAGAATGGTCAATATATAGATATTACTGTTCCGTTTTCGAAGATTTCTAAGTATTCAATACTATACTCGAATACCAGGGCATGTTCTGTAGAATTCGTAATGGACGACAAGCAGGCACACTATTTTAATTTCCATGATAAAACAGTACAGAAAGGGCAAGCTCCTATTTCCGAAGCTGTAGGGCATGAAGCCTTATCATTTTTAGGACAGGTCTAAGTTAGACAAATTGGTGATTGTTCATTTAAAATATATGATTGTTGGTTAAATGGTTGATCAGGGTTCTGCTGTTGCCGTTCAGTCATATGTTTTAAATGAAGTGCCCCCGGCAGGGCCGACTGATGGGCCTTTGCCGGCGTTTGATTGTTTAACGATTGATGCGGCATTAGGTGGTTGTAGCCATGCTGCCACTCATCGCTGAGTATTCTGAGTTCCTCTAATGATTCAAACAAATACGCATCTAGCACATCTTCTCTGTATGTTCTGTTTAATCTTTCTATATAGGCATTTTGCATCGGCTTGCCGGGTTGTATGTATTTAATAATTATTGATCGATCACTGCACCATTCACTAAAAGCTTTTCCGGTGAACTCTGGCCCATTGTCTACTCTTACTTGAAGAGGCTTTCCTCTTTCTGCAGTGATCTGCTCCAGTATCTCAGTTACTTTCTGACCGGTGATAGAATAATCGCACCATACTGCAAGTGACTCTCTCGTACAGTCATCCACCACCTTAAATATGCGCAATTTTCTACCGCTCACCAGGCTATCAGACATGAAGTCCATACTGTAACTTTGGTTGGGCAGTAATTGCTTTTGAAGCGGTTCTTTGATTCGTGAGGGAAGCCTTTTCTTATGCCTTCTGCGCCTGCACAGGTTCATCTCACGATACACACGTAGCACACGGCTTCTGGCCCATTTGTTTCCTTCAATGCGGATGATCGCATAGTACTTATCAAAACCTCGTGTTGGAAAACGATCCGCCAAAGAACTAAGCTTATCGATAATGGCGCTATCATCCTTACCACTTCGATAATACCAAAGAGAGCGTTGCAAATGAATTACTCTGCAAGCCCTGCCAACACTAATGGATTGTTCTTTAATTACAGATTCCGCCAGCTCTCGTTTTTGACAGGGCTTTATAACTTTTTTCGATAATGTGTTTGGCAAGCTGATGATCAAGCATCAACTCTGCATACATTTGTTTAAGGCGGCGGTTCTCGTCCTGAAGAGCCTTGAGCTCTCTGATATGGCTGGAATCCATGCCGGCATACTTCTTACGCCAGTTATACAATGTTGCTTTGCTTATGCCATGCTCCCGACACAGCTCCAGGGCCTCGCGGCCACCTTCGTACTGCTTTAAAATCGACGCTATTTGCGTCTCGCTAAATCTTTGCTTTTTCATATCTGACAGTTTAAAATTAACTTATTCAAGTCTAATCTTCAACTGTCCTAAAAACACGGAAGGCTACAGGCAGATTCTAAAGAGTATAAATAAATATAACGCAACTATAGAGGGCAAAATTGAAAGAAATTATGGATTTTTCGCAACAAAAAAGGACTTTATACTATTATTGGTGGCTCTTTGATAGGACTATTTATGTGTATATTTATTTTAAAAGGCGCTAAAGGGCTTCTAACAGTTCCTTTATTTCTATTTTTTTATCAATGGCTATTTCGCAACGCCAAAAAGAACTTAATGATGGAAAGGATAATTTAGTTTAATTCAACAAATTTGTAAAACAACGATTGCAATCACATCAAATAACATTAAATCTAACGTACATGAAAAAGAAACTAAAGCTAGCTTTTGAGCAGTTGGAGATGCATATGGACTTATTATCCTATAAAAAGGAATTTTTTAAAAATTAGTCTACTTTTTTGTGGACTAATTTAGAGCCCCTATATTTGCACTCAGTTTAAAAAATATGTACACACAAGAGTATTATAAGAGTTGTTGTTGTAGCGCCTTTTCAGGTAAAAGCTGTTGTTGCTGTTAATACAAGACCAACTATTTTTTATAATATTAGTCTACATAAATAATAGACTTTGTAAAAGCCCATTTTTTTAATAATCGATACGCCGGGCATGCAAGCTCTATATCACCAGAATTTATCAAAGCACAGAACAATGAAACAAAAACAATCGAGCCAATTAAAACTAACATTACTTATTTTAGCCTTTCTGCCGTTGCTGGCAAATGCACAGCTGGCTGGTAAAGTAGTCAACGAAAATAATGATCCTCTTCCAGGGGCGAGCGTAGTAATTAAAGGTACTACACAGGGTACAACAACTGATGGTGCAGGTATTTTTACTTTATCACAGGTTCCTAAAGTGCCTTTCACCGTTACGGTATCATCAGTTAATTATGCAATACGAAATATAGCAGTCAGAAATCTTCAGGATTCGCTTATCGTGAAACTGCAGGTATTATACCAGACAGATACCGTTGTTATTACTTCCAGGCGTCGCCGCGAGGTATTACAGGATGTGCCTATTAATGTATCAGTAGTAGGTGGTAAACAGATCGAGGAATCGGGTGCATTTAACGTTACCCGTGTGAAAGAGATTGTACCTTCTTTACAGATGTATACTTCCAACCCAAGAAATACCGGTATTAATATACGTGGTTTAGGTTCTCCGTTCGGCCTTACTAACGACGGTTTGGATCCGGGTGTGGGTTACTATGTAGATGGAGTGTATTATGCACGTCCTGCGGTTGCCACACTTGATTTTGTAGACATTGAAAGAATAGAGGTATTGAGAGGTCCGCAGGGAACATTATTTGGTAAAAACACTACTTCCGGTGCTATTAATATTACTACACGCAAGCCAAGTTTTGTACCAGGCGGTAATCTCGAAGTAAGCTACGGTAACTTCGGATTTATACAGGCTAAAGCCTCAGTAACAGGCCCACTAACCAAAAGATTGGCAGCCCGGGTGTCTTTCTCCGGAACACAAAGAGACGGAACAGTGCACAATATCGCCACGGATAAATATACAAATGATATCAACAATTTAGGACTACGTACACAGTTCCTGTATAATGTTTCAGACAATACATCTGTTACTTTAGCGGGTGAATATAATAAGCAGAGACCTGATGGTTATGCACAGGTGGTAGCAGGTGTTGTTACAACAAAAAGACCAGCTTACAGGCAGTTTAACGCGATAACTTCTGACCTGAATTATACCTTGCCCAACATTAATAAAGCAGGTCAGGTAGACGCTTTTATGCGCGTGATCGATCATGATACACCATGGAACTCAGGTAATGAAATCGGAGGCGCATCTGTTAATATCGATAGTAAGATAGGACCAGGTACACTTACTGCTACTACAGCATGGCGTTATTGGAACTGGGATCCATCTAATGACAGGGATTTTACAGGCCTACAGGCTTTGGCTAAATCTCAAAACCCTGCCAAACATAAAAATATCTCCCAGGAGATCAGGTATGCCGGCGATATTACAGACAGGCTGAGCGGTGTTATTGGGGTGTTTTACCTGGGGCAGGAGGTGAAAATTGACGGAACAGAAGAGTCTGGTCGCGATCAGTGGCGCTTTTCACAAAGCTCTACCAGCGCACTTTGGAAAACTCCGGGTCTCTTCGAAGGCTATGGTATAAAAACGAATTCATCTATTCGCTCTAAAAGTGCTGCGGTATTCGCTAACGTAGATTGGGAGTTTATTGATCATTTCCATATTCAGCCAGGCATACGATTGAATTATGATGAAAAACAGGTTGTATATGATCGTAAAACCTACGGTGGTTTACAAACAACAGATGCTGCGCTACTGGCATTAAAAAATGGAGTATACAGCAACCAGTTTTATGAGGCAGATGCTTATGAGCGTAATGCTACCTACCAGGTAACAGTGGCTTACAGGCCTTCAAGAAAAATAAATGCTTTCGGTACTTTTTCTACCAGCTATAAACCGGTAGGTGTAAATGTGGCAGGTTTGCCAACAGTGAACGGACAACCTGCAACAGACCTGGCGGTTATCAGACCTGAATATACCAAGCATTATGAAGTGGGTGTTAAAACGAGCCTGACTGCAGATCTTACCTTCAATATAGCAGCTTATAACTCTGATATTAAAGATTACCAGACCAACGTACAATCGGCTGAGCTGGGTGTAAACAGGGGGTATATTGCTAATGCAGATAAAGTGCGTGTAAGAGGTATCGAAGCAGATGCATCTTACCGCCTGAATCATCACTTTAATTTCTACGGGGCCTTGGCTTATTCTGAAGGTATTTATGTAAAATTCACAAATGCCCCTTTACCATTGGAGGAAACAGGAGCTACCAATGCAGAAAATGTACAGGTAGCATTTAAGGATATTTCTGGTGGTGCAATACCAGGTATTTCCAAATGGGCAGGTTCTTTAGGCGGTGAATATTCCACACCATCGTCTTTATTCGGAAGAGCTAACCGTTTCTTTATAGGAGCTGATTTCTTTGCCCGTTCAGGTTTTTCTTCCAGCCCTTCTCCATCGGCCTATTTAAATGTAGCCGGTTATGGACTGGTGAATGCGAGACTTGGATTTAGAGCTACAAAAGGATTCTCTGCTTTCGCCTGGGGACGTAACCTCTTAGATAAAGGCTATTTTGAACAATTGTTACCTGCAGGTGGTAACGCAGGACATTACGCCGCGTTTTGGGTGATCCCCGTACTTTCGGTGTGACCCTGAGCTATGCTTTTAACTAATAGCATCGTTTATTACCTTTTAGGTTTTTCATATATTTTTTATTTTGGCAATCGATTATAGGCGTGCTGTTTTTACAGCGGGCCTTTTTTATTTTTTTAAACCTTTTAATCTTTTAATAGTCAAACTGATAATTAATATCGGTTTTTCAATTAAAAATTGCAGGAAATTGATTTTTCCAACGTCAAAGGGGTTATGAGAAAATGGATAACGATTTTTTGCCTGGCTGCATGTTATGCCGCTATGGGCCAAAACGGAAAGGAACTGTATTTTCAGCCAGGTTTTGCATCGGGGGCTAATGTATCGAAGGTATTCGAGGAAATAGACTATATACCCCTCGAAACAACCAAAAAAGTATTTTTGGCCGGATAAAACAGTTATTAGTATCTGATAAATATTTTATTATTTGGGATGCCGATACGAACTTTATTTACTTTTTTGACAAGAAGGGGAAGTTTATAAAAAATACCGTCCACCTAACTGTACCATTAAGTCGATTCAGTTAGACAAATCAAGGAATGCCATCTTCATCTCCGGCAGTAATAAGAATTACAATTTCTCACCCGCCGAAGTAGAGAAAATGATGGAGGATCCAACAAACAAATCTTTTGCAAGATTCACCTGGTCGGCTTACTATGACCTGGACGATATTCATAAGGAAAAAATTCAACGGTTAAAAGGGTTTAGCCTGTCTCTTGTTGATCCTACGATATTTAATGGAAATCAATGGGCTTATAGCTACATATTTGCGAATCGTAAGTTTGCTGATCAAACCGAATATGAGCTAAAGATCTATGATGGAGAAAGAAATATCAACCAGTATTTTCCTTACAATAAAAGAAACGATGCTTACTATTTTAAGCCCGAACAAGTGTCTTTTTTCCTACCAGTGACCCTGGATCGCTATTATTTACCCGCCCCTACAACTATGGTATATATAAATTAACAACGGACAGTACATCCCTTTTATATACATTGATATTACCATTTGAGAACTCTTTGTCGAAAGCTTTCTTTGCGAATCCTTTCCGGTCTAAAAATGACTTTGATCTATATCGTGAGCAAAACGGGAGCTTTGTATGGCGGCTTTACGGAGTTTACCAGCTGCAACATTACCTGTTTTTCTCGCTCGACTACAACCGTAGCCCACGAGACCGCAACTTCCTGTTTGATGAATCTACCAACCGGTTTTATGCAACGGGTAAAATAAGCGCTGATAGTACCAATGCTTTTTTACCAGTACTGTCGGGCAGTATTCAATACAGCGATGGCGACTATTTATATACGAGCGCTTCGTCATCAACCATGTTTCAGAACAGAGATAATAACCAGGCTAAAAATCCGGAGTATAAGCCAGCCATCAAACAATATTTTGAAAAGGGTACCCGTACAGATAATCCGGTTATCATTCAGTTAAAACCTAAAAATAAAATCGGATAATGCGGATACTATTAACTGCAATGCTTATAGCTCTTTTGCCCTCTTTACTATCAGCTCAAAAAGATTCTACGCGTAGCGGATCTATCACAGGTATTGTAAAAGATTCAGCCGATGATTATGCGCTGCAATCTGTAACAATAACATTGTATAAGAAGTCAGACTCTTCTCTGGTGAATTATCACATAACAGGGGAGGATGGTGCTTTTACGTTTAATGATATACCTTTCTTTACGCCGGTTAATATCAACTTCTCTTTTACAGGGTATAATCCTTTTTCTAAAACGATCACTTTAGATACTTCCAATCGCAGCTTCAATTTTAAAAACCTGATGCTGGCCAAGAGTCAGGGCACCATGGATGAGGTAGTGGTTAAAGCGGTGGTTCCCATTACTATGAACGGGGATACCCTCGAGATCAACCCTGCTGCTTTTAAGCTCGACTCTAACGCTGTAGTGGAGGATATGCTGCGAAGGGTTCCCGGTGTTACCATGTGGGGCGATGGGACAATTACCGTTAACGGACGAAAAGTAAACAATGTATATGTGGATGGGAAACCTTTTTTGGAGATCCTGCGATGGCTACGCAAAACCTGCCGAAGAATGCTATCGAAAAAATACAGGTATATAGAGAGACCGATTATAGTAAGGATAATATTGATGACAACCCTGCCGACTCCATGTTGACGATGAATATCAGGTTAAGAGAGGATAAGAAGTTCGGGTACTTTGGTAAAGCAGGAGCCGGTATTGGAACAGATGACCGGTATGAATTCGATGGGTCGGGGCTGGCATACAACAAAAAGATGAGGGGAGGAATAGCCGCCAGTTTGAATAATATCAATAAATCAGCGAGTTTACGCGAGATGTTTCAGCAAAGTACTTACCGTAATTATAACCCCAATAACCGTTATGTAGCAAACTTCGGCAGTAACGGTATTAACCGGATATTGTTTTTAGGAGGAGAATTTCAATATGATTTTTCACAGGCGAATAATAGCCGCTTTAATAATCAACTAAGAGCAAACTATGATTTTAGGAGCACACAAAACCTGACAACGTCCAGCACCGATTCGCGCATTATAGCTCCAAACAACGTGTACTTGCAGGATGCTGAACAACAAAGCACATCGGAGAATAATACCCACAGTGCCGGCTTGAGTTATAATAAAAGAGACCAGGATAAGGATTTTTCCGTAAACCTTAATCTTAGTTCTGCTAACAGCGAAAGAAATTCAACAGGTTTGACGGAAAGGTTTAAAGAGAGCGACGGTAGCCTGGTAAGTTCGAGTAACAATGCAAATAACTCTGTAAATTCCAGTAATGGGCTCAACTTTTCAACTTCTTTCAGAAACAAGGATGACGATGATCGCAATCTGAAAAGTTTTGGAGTGAACTATAATATGAGTTTTAATAGTTCGGAAGGTGAAAGTAAAAATATAACAGATTTTATCTCGAATGAACCCTCCACTGCGAGCCGGTACTATAACAGAAAAAATAATAATGATGCCTCAAGTTTTAATACTAGTCTTGGAATGAACTACAACGCATTAAAGCGGTTACTATTTGGCAATTTCAGTCTGTGGAATATTAATATGGTATTGAACAATAACGTGTCCTTTTCTAATTCAGCATCTAATACGTTAGTGAGTGATTTTGACTCTCTTACAGCAAAATATATTATCAATGATTCGCTTACTAATAATAACCGGGTGACCCGAATTGAAGACCGTCCATCGCTTCGTTTATCTAAGAATTTTTCAAGGCGTTTGTCAGATCGCTTTAACCGATATATTAACGTAGCTGCGAATGTGCAGGGGCAGTTCCTTACCGAGCGTAATGAATCTAATTTTGACTACAGGAACATTGACCGCTCTTTCAATTTCTTTACACCATCTGCATCTGTGGGTTATAATTATCAACGCTTCAATAAATATACGGTAGAAGCAAATCTGAATGGTTCATCCAATCCTTCCATTCCATCCATAGACCAATTAAGACCCATTATTGATACCAGTACCAATGTATATAATATTAATTTAGGTAATCCAAATCTGAAGCCATCTGTAACTAATGGATTGAATTTTAGTTTCAATTACAGACGTGAACAGCCCTCGCGTAAGGCCGACCTAAGTTTTGAGTTAAATGGTGGCGCAAGTCAGGTTAACCGGGGTATAATAGACAGTAGTTTCGTAGACAGCTCGAGTGTAAGAACTGTTTATCTGATCAATATGGATGGCCGTAGAAACTATAATTCAGGCTTTATAGGACGGGCTTCGTTTAAGCTCAAAAATAACAAGGTATTACAATTCAACTATTCTCTCAACTACTCCAACACTACTTCACCCAACTTCGTTAACGGCCTGCCGAATGTTGCTACTGCAAACAATCTTACGCATAATTTTGGTGTCTTTTACACGTTAGGCGACATTGGGAATATACAGGCCTCACAGGCTATTAATTCTAATAGTAGCCGGCAGAGCAGCAGAAGTTTGCAGTCTCAGAATACCATTAACTATATCACGCAAGGTAACCTGAATTTATCTCCTATAAAAGATCTTACCTTCAGCACTACAATCAACTACGTAACTAATAATACAACTAGTCAATCTTCCACTTTGTGGAATGCTTTCGCTACCTACCGTTTCCTCAAAACCAAACAGGCCGAAGTAAAGTTGTCTGCAATGGACATATTGAAGAAGAATCAAAATATTACAACAACGTCAAGCTTAAATAATGTGAGCACTACTGTGTCAAATAGTTTGCAGCAATTCTTTATGGTAACGCTTTCTTACTATCCAAGAAAATTTGGCGGTGGTGGCAGAAGAGGTGGCGGAGGTCGTGGAGAAGGAGGTGAAGGCGGAGGCGGGGAGCGCCGCAACTTTGAAAGGCGAGGCTCAGGCGGCGGCGGTTTTGGCGGTGGTGGTGGCGGCGGTATGCGGGGCCGTAACTAAACTTCTTTTTCCTGATAGATAAATAGCCAAGTGCGTATGCACCTGGCTATTGGTTTTTAGTGTTTTGCACTACTACTTAAATAATTTTTAGTGTTTTAATCTATAGATTACCACACTGCCCAAATTTTTGACTTTTGCCGTAACTTTGCATACCGCAGGCGGATTTGTTTATTGTTCACCCTGCGTAAAAAAATGAACTAATAAACGTAAGATCCAATCTCCTGGTTCCAGCGTTTACAGCTAGTTCAATATTGCAAAAATTTAAATGGTTACGAATGAGTACAATAAGAAACTTATTGAATGAAAAGATATTAGTACTTGATGGTGCTATGGGTACCATGATTCAACGCTATAAACTTACCGAAGAAGATTACAGGGGCGATCGCTTTAAAGACTGGCATACAGACGTGAAGGGCAATAACGACCTTTTAAGTATTACCTGCCCTGATATTATTAAGGCCATTCATAAAGAATATTTGCAGGCGGGTTCTGATATTATCGAAACCAATACCTTTAGCAGCACTTCTATTGCACAGGCAGATTATGATATGCAGGCTTTTGCACATGAGCTCAATATCGCTTCTGTAAAATGCGCAAAAGATGCCATTGCCGAATTTCAACAGGAGACCGGCGATAATGCTCGAAATTTATTGCCGGGGCAATAGGACCGTTGAATAAGACATTAAGTCTTTCTCCCGATGTAAATAATCCGGGTTATCGTGCAGTAACGTTTGATGAAGTAGTAGTGGCTTACACTGAGCAAATTAATGCATTAATAGAAGCAGGTGCAGATATTCTTTTAATAGAAACCATTTTCGATACGCTGAATGCGAAAGCCGCTATATTTTCGGCAAAGAAATACTTCAGAGAACATCCGGGGTCGGAGTGTGAGATTATGATCAGCGGTACCATCACAGATGCATCCGGCCGTACTTTAAGCGGACAAACACTGGAGGCCTTTTATATTTCTGTAGCACATGCCAATCCATTAAGTATCGGCCTTAATTGTGCCTTAGGCGCCCAGGAAATGAGGTCGCACGTAGAAGAGTTATCGCAGATTGCGGGTTGTTATGTATCTGCTTATCCTAATGCCGGCTTGCCCAACGCAATGGGTGAGTATGATGAATTGCCTGAACAAACGGCCGCTTTTCTCGATGATTGGGCCAACCAGGGTTTTGTGAACATTGTAGGAGGGTGCTGCGGCACTACACCCGATCATATCAGGGAAATTGCGAAGGCGGTAAAAACTGTACAACCAAGAGTGCTACCTGTAGTGGAGGAAGTTTTGTAAGTTATTACTATGAATAGCAAGCCTGGAATAACGTCATTATTTTCTGGTATAAAAAACCTGGTACAGCAATCTAAGGAAGAACTGTACAGGATCATTAATACTACACTGGTAGAAACCTACTACCATATAGGTAGATTAATTGTGGAGTTTGAGCAACAGGGCAGCACCAGGGCAGGTTATGCTTCCGGCGTGTTAAAAACTATTTCATTAAAGCTTACAAAGGAGTTTGGAAAGGGTTTTTCAGTGGATAATTTGGAGAATATGCGCCGCTTTTATAATGAATATAAAAGAACGTATGTTGAGTTTCTTGAAGCGCAGGTGAAATCCGAGACAGTGTCTCGGAAATTAAGAAAACCCCAATCTTCAGTTTCAAAATCCGAGACACTGTCTCGGAAATCCGTTTTTACACTTAGCTGGTCGCATTATCTTTTACTAATGAAAATCGGCGATTTAAACGAACGAAGCTTTTATACAGTTGAAGCTTATAATGAAAGTTGGAGCGTGCGCGAGTTACAGAGGCAGTTTGATAGTGCATTATACGAGCGTCTTGTTCTCAGTCGCAATAAGAAAAGGGTTAAAGAATTAAGTAAAAAGGTCATGTAATAACATCCCCGGCAGACATTATCAAGGATCCCTACATACTTGATTTCCTGGAGCTCAAAGAGCAGGACGTGTATACGGAAAGCGATCTGGAGACCGCTATCATCAGTAAACTACAAGATTTTTTAAAAGAGTTAGGCAAAGGGTTTTTGTTTGTTGACAGGCAAAAACGTATACGGGTAGATAATGAAGACTATTATATAGATCTTGTTTTCTATCACAGGATATTGCGTTGCTTTGTATTAATCGATCTTAAAATTGGTTCTTTAAAGCACCAGGATTTAGGACAATTACAGATGTATGTTAATTATTACGATCAGGAAATAAAAAGCAAAGAAGAAAATAAGACGATAGGAATTATCCTATGCAAAAGCAAAAAAGAAAATACAATACGATATACTTTGGGTAATGAGAATACACAAATATTTGCCAGCAAATACAAAATGTTTTTCCCTGAAAAACAAGTATTGAAATTATTACAACAATACCCGCAAAATAAATAAGAATACAGCGCATGTCAGAAGTTAATTACATCAAACCATATCTCCGTCTTTCAGGCTTAGAGCCGTTAGTAGTACGTCCTGAAACAAATTTTATCAATATTGGTGAAAGAACGAACGTAACGGGTTCTAAGAAATTCGCGCGTCTTATTCGTGAAAACAAATATGAAGAAGCATTAAGCGTAGCACGCCAGCAGGTAGAGAACGGCGCCCAGGTGGTCGATATTAACATGGATGATGCACTACTGGATGGCGTACAGGCTATGACCACCTTTGTTAACCTCTTACAAAGTGAGCCTGATATATGTAAAGTGCCGTTGATGATCGATTCTTCAAAGTTTGAAATTATTGAGGCCGGCTTAAAATGTGTACAAGGTAAATGTATTGTAAACTCTATTTCTTTAAAGGAAGGAGAACAGAAATTCATTGAGCAGGCGATAACCTGTCAAAACTATGGAGCGGCAGTTATTGTAATGGCCTTCGATGAAAAAGGCCAGGCTGATACAGAAGATCGAAAAGTAGAAATTTGTCATCGCGCTTATAAAATACTAACCGAGCAATTGGGCTTTAAAGGACAGGATATCATCTTTGATCCTAACATATTTGCAGTAGCAACCGGTTTGGAAGAGATAAATAACTATGGCGTGGATTTTATTGAAGCCACGCGCCGCATTAAGCAGTTAATGCCCCTTACAGGAATAAGTGGTGGCGTAAGTAACCTCTCGTTCTCCTTCAGAGGTAATGAGCCGGTGCGTGAAGCTATGCACTCCGTTTTTTTATACTATGCTATTAAGGCGGGTATGAATATGGGTATTGTAAATGCAGGGCAAATGGTGGTGTATGATGAAATAGAACCCCAGTTAAGACAGCTTTGTGAAGATGTTATTCTTAATCGAAATAACGATAATAACGAAGCCACCGAGAAACTGATCACTTTTGCAGAGACCGTTAAGTCTGAAGGTAAGGTAGAAAAGAAGAATGATGCATGGCGGGATAACACTGTAGAAGAACGTTTGAAACATGCCCTGGTAAATGGCATTACAGATTATATTGATACAGATACAGAAGAAGCCAGGCAGAAATACCCCAGGCCACTGGAAGTGATTGAAGGTCCTTTAATGGCCGGTATGGATGTTGTAGGAGACCTGTTTGGTGCGGGTAAAATGTTCCTGCCACAGGTGGTAAAAAGTGCGCGGGTGATGAAAAAATCTGTTGCCTGGTTAACACCCTTTATTGAAGAAGAAAAACTGGCGAATCCATCAGCACAGGCGGGAGGAGCTGGTAAAATATTGTTAGCAACGGTAAAAGGGGATGTGCACGATATCGGAAAAATATCGTAGGTGTTGTGTTGGGCTGTAATGGCTATGATGTAATAGATATGGGCGTGATGGTGCCTGCTGATAAAATCCTCGACACTGCCGAGAGAGAGGGTGCTCATATTATTGGATTAAGTGGTTTGATTACTCCTTCTTTAGACGAAATGGTGCACGTAGCCCACGAGATGAAACGCCGTAATATGAAGCAGCCATTGCTGATTGGCGGTGCTACTACTTCCCGTATGCATACTGCAGTGAAGATCGCTCCTCAGTACGATAATGGAGTGATGCATATACTGGATGCATCAAGAAGTGTAACGGCGGTGAGTACTTTATTGGGTAAAGAAAAAAGTGTACTACTTCAAAAAACAAATGACGAATACGAGGGACTACGTCAGCAATTTGCGAATAAGAACAAAAAAGATCTCATTGCTTATAAAGATGCAATTGCTGCTAAAGAACAACTGGATTGGGATAACTATATACCCACTAAGCCAGCTGTAGACGGTGTTCAGGTATTTAAAGACTTTGATCTGGGAGAAATAGCAAAATACCTGGATTGGAGTCCCTTCTTTATTGCCTGGGAAATGCCAGGTAGGTATCCACAGGTATTGAGTGACGAGAAGTTTGGAGCAGAAGCTACCAAGCTTTTAGGTGAAGCGCAAAAGATGGTGGAACGTATTGTAAACGAGAAATGGTTTACAGCCGATGGCGTTATCGGTTTCTGGCCTGCCACCAGTAATAATGCTGATACCATTACTATTGAGGCTAATGGAGCAGAGGTAAAGCTGGAATCATTGCGGCAGCAGTCGAAGAAGGCGGCGGGACATTTCAACTTTTCTTTAGCGGACTTTGTAATGCCGAAGGAGAAAGGACAGGATTATATGGGCGCCTTTGCGGTTACTATTCATGGTGCTAAAAAGCACATTGATCAGTTTGCTGCTGAGTTTGATGATTACAATAAGATAATGGTGCAGGTTTTGGCTGACCGCTTCGTAGAAGCATTTGCAGAATGCCTTCACGAAAAATCAAGGAAAGAATATTGGGGTTATGCCAAGGAAGAGCATCTTACCAATAAAGACCTGATATGGGAGGAGTACGATGGTATAAGACCTGCTCCGGGGTATCCTGCCTGCCCCGATCACACGGAGAAACATAAGCTGTTTGATTTATTAAAAGTAACGGATAATATAGGTATAACTATGACTGAAAGCCTGGCGATGGATCCACCGGCATCCGTATGCGGGTGGTATTTTGCACATCCTAAAAGTCATTATTTCGGCTTAGGTAAAATAGGTAGAGACCAGTTGGAAGATTATGCAAAAAGGAAGGGTATGAGTATAGAAGATGCAGAAAGATGGTTGAGTCCTGTGTTGGAATAATTTTTTACATTGCCGGCAAAATAAAAAGAACAATATGTTACGTCAGCTTGTCCTCTCAGTGTTGTTATGTTGCATCACATTTGGTGTTTTTGCGCAGGAGTATATTCTTAAAGAAAATATCTCTTATGTGTCTAAAACTGAAAAGGATGCGTATAAAAAGTCTCGTTGTGTGTTGGATATCTATTATCCTAAAGATAAGAAAGACTTTGGTACTGTAGTGTGGTTTCATGGGGGAGGGCTGGAAGGCGGCGAGAAGGGGATACCCCAGGAGTTAAAGAATAAAGGCATTGCAGTAATTGCAGCTAATTATCGATTAAGTCCTAAAGCAAAGAGCCCTGCCTATATAGATGATGCTGCCGAAGCAGTAGCCTGGGCGTTTAAGCATATCGATTCTTTAGGCGGCAGCGCAGATGATATCTACGTTTCGGGACATTCGGCGGGAGGTTACCTGGCTTTAATGGTAGGGTTGGATAAAAAGTATTTAGCTCAATTTGGAATAGATGCAAATCGTATTCGCGGACTATTGCCCATAAGTGGGCAAACCAATACGCATTACACTATCAGGAAGGAACGTGGCTTGCCGATGGAAACGCCTATTGTAGACGCATTGGCGCCGTTGAATGTAGTTCGTAGGGATATACCTCCAACCTTGTTGATTACCGGCGATAAAAACCTGGAAATGATGGCGCGGTACGAAGAAAACGCGCATTTGTATTCCGTTTTAAAAGGAATAGGCGTTGAAGAGGTGCAGCTGTATGAATTACAGGGTTTTAATCATGGTAATGTATATGCTCCAGCCTGTTACCTGATTGTAGACTGGATTAGAAAGCACAGTAAATAGCGACTCAGTTATAGGAGCTTACTTACTGACAAATAAGTCGTTTAAGTTCAGCTCTTTTACGTCCCAGCTACCTTCCGCTATCTCTGCTTCCAGTTCGCCGGTATCCCAGCCGCAGTAGCCAATAAAGATCTTAATGTCATTTGAGGTAAGATTGCCATTGTTGATCTGTTCAATTGTCTTTTGAAAATCTCCCCAAGATAAATAGTATCGGTAATTAACTCACCTCCCGGTATCAGGTCACTGCGGCGGTGAACAAAGTATAGATGCTCCTGGTCTACCGGTCCGCCTTCATATAAGGGAAAAGCAGGGCTGCTGCTGAATTCAACCAGCTCGTTTAGCGAACGATCGAAAGTTTTATTGATCATAAATCCTAAAGCTCCCTGCTCGTTATGCTCTGCAATAAAAATAACAGAGCTGTCGAAATTAGGATCATCCATGTAGGATGTACTGCTTAATATTTTACCCTGGTATTTGCTCATCGTAATATTTTGTTTCAGGTTTCAATAATTATTACAGCCGGTATTATTTCTTTTTCTTGTATTTGATGGTAACAGTAGAAACACCTGCATTAACCATATCCAGCCGTTGAGCGGCTTTTTTGCTGAGGTCAATGATCCTGCCTTGTACAAATGGTCCCCGGTCGTTAATAAGCACTTTAACTGTTTTGCCATTGGCCTGATTTTTCACTTTTACCCTGGTTCCAAAGGGTAGCGTTTTGTGCGCTGCGGTTAATTTATTTTGTTTAAATACCGTGCCACTGGCAGTTTTGCGTCCTACAAATTTATCAGCATAAAAAGAAGCCTTACCGGTTTCTATTACCTTTCTGCTACAGCTGCTGAAGGCGATAAGGCATAATAAAAGGGCTGGGATCAATTGATTCATGCCGGAAAAGTAGTAACGATAATCCACATAAAAAACTATGAAAGCACCAAAAACAACAAAGCCTCATAAAATGAGGCCCTGAGTGTTGTGTTTGAAATGGTTAACCTATTTCGGAGCGAATAATTAAAATTTCCCCGCAAATTTCCCGCTACTTAAGCTGATATTGGTTTTGGTTGTATTATTAATACATGCTGCATCAAAAGTTCCTTCGATTTCTGAATCTGTTAATTTGGTAATGGTAAAATTGCCGGTGCTGGAAGCATAAGATTCAGCGCCAGAACCTGCATTAGAGCTTCCAATTAATAGTTGTCCCTGGGTAGCAGCACTGGCTCCGTTTTCAAATTTCCCGGAAATAGCGCCACTAATGGTGCTGGAGCCCTGAGCTACAATTAATGTTAGGGTTGCTGTGCTCAGGCGAGGTAGGTTAGTTTCCACACAGGTAAAAGTAATCTGGGTTCTGCTCATGTTATTTACTTTGATTACTTTAGATTGCTCTTTAGCGTTGGACTTGAATTCGTTCTTACCTCCGAAAGAGCTGCTGGTATTAAACTGGATAGAGGCACCGCCTGATGCCAGGTTATCGCTGCTTCCACCGCTGCTATCTTTTTTACAGGAAGCAAATATGAATGCCGATAAAATGATTGTTGCGAAAATTCTTTTAAATGTAGTTTGGGTTTGTGTCATGATTATTGAATTGGGTTAAGAGAGGAGTACTATTTTAGCTTTTTAAGAAACTCATCGGTATGAAACTCAATGAATTTTTTACCGGCGGCATAAGCGCCGTCTGTGTACTTTTTTCATCAACCGGTATAACAGTAGTAGACTTAGAACTGGTATTAGACGGATTGTACCAGGTGCCATAGATGGTTTTCACGCCCACAAAATCGGCGCTGTTCTTTGCAAATGCCTGTAGCTTCTTGTCCTCAATAACACCGTCTATACCGAGTGACTTACCCATGGTTCCTACATAACTGCTGACAATGCCCGCCCCCATCTTACCAGAGTAAAATGCTACCTGGCTATTAACGCCTACGACATCATTCTGACCTTTCAGTTTTATTTTGGCATTTTTGGTCATAATAATGGCTTCATTAGCTGCCAGGCGCATATTTGTTTTCACTTTGATATTAGCGCGGCGCCACCCCAGGCATCTTTATCCTGTACAAAAAGCACAAAAAGGTCAATATCTGCAATGGTGGCATCATTTAGGTCTTTGGATAGTTTAGCATGAACAAAAGCCGGGTTATTCAAAAATCCACCGGTTTTTTCTTTTCCCGATTTTTCAACCTTCTTTACAAAGTACTCATATCCCGCCGGGCTCGATGCCAGCATACCGGGAAACTGTGCTTCATTGATCTTACCTCCTGACATCTTTATAAAATCTGAATAAGTTTCGGTTTTGCCTGCTTCATCAGCTGTGATAATATCAATACCTTTTGCTTTGAGCTGGCTTACAAAAGCCTGGTATAGTCTGTCTGTAATGCTTTGTACGCCTGCTTCTGTGATGTTTTCAAGGCCTACGGATAAAGATGACTTTGCATCACCTTTATAACCACCACCCAGCATACTGCCGCCTTGTTTAAAATCTTCCTTCTCATTATACACCTGGTAATTTACGGTGAACGAGGCAATATAAAGCCGGTTAGATTTGATTTTATTCAATCCATAGGATTGATCTTTTGGTTTGAAGTCGCCAAGGGTTTGCGCGATACAAATGGAAGCACTGAATGCTGCCAGAAGAATAGAGAGGGCAATTCTCATACAGAGTTGTTTTACTTGTGTGAGCGTAAAATTAGTGAGCAACCCTTTGCCTTGGGATGTGAAAAAGTAGTATTCTTTACTACTGCCTGTTTATTTTTGATAATGCCTCTGCCCTGGTTTTTACCTGTAGCTTTTCGTAAATATTGCGTATGTGTGTACGTACGGTTTCTATGCTGATGAATAGCTGTGTAGCAATTTCCTTATACCTGAAACCCTTAGATAGTAGTTGTAATATTTCATTCTCTCTGCGGGAGAGCGCATCTGAATGCACTTGCGCCGTTTTAGTAGCGGCAAAATTTGAAACCACCATTCTTGCAATCTGGCTGCTCATGGGCGACCCTCCGTTATAAATGTCTGTAATGGCTTCAACCAGTTTTGCCGGCTCTGTATTTTTAAGGATGTATCCTGTGGCGCCGGCTTTTAAGGCATTAAAAGCATTTTCTGCATCGTCGTAACTGGTGAGCGCCATGCACTGCATAGCAGGATGTATGGTTTTAAGTTTAGCAACCGTTTCTATACCTGATATACCCGGAAGGTTGATGTCAAATAATAACACATCTGTAGGCTTTTGCTGCAGATAAGCCAAAGCTGATTCGCCATCTTCAAATGCATCAACAACTTCAAGCTCATCCTGCAGGTACAGCAAAGTAAGCAGTGAAGTTCTGATAGACTCTTCGTCTTCAATTAAGGCGATTTTGATTTTGGTGTAATGCTCCATTGAATGTTGATCAATAAATATAAAACCTTTTTCTGCTTGCCTACCGGGTAAAAAAGTAGTATTACCGGTAAAATCCGTAAGTGATTTTTGTACCCTGTTTTTTTCGGGCAACCAACTCATAATAACCTCCTATGCTTTCCATACGTGCATTCATATTTACCAGTCCATTACGTTTTCCTGTTTTTTGATTGAGTATTTGGGTTGAGTCAAAGCCTACACCATCGTCCTGTATGGTAAATAATACAAGTGGGTCAGTGACGGCAAGGCTGAAGCCTATACGCGTAGCCTGTGCATACTTCAATGCGTTATTGAGCGCTTCTTTCGTTACCAATAAAAGCTGCTGGCGGTACAAATGGCTAAGTGTTATGTCGGGCACCTCATCCGGAAAATTAAATTCTATTTGCACCGGCAGGCTTTCGGTGGTTTCGTATACATATTCCTTTAAATAGGCAGCGAGATTGCCCAGGGTGTCATTGTGTGGATTTAAGGTCCAGATGATTTCCCCCATTTTGTCGGCTAAGCCCCTGGAGGTGGTGCTTATTTCATTAATGATCTCTTCGTTCGACGTGTTATTTTTCTTGCCTACTTCAGATAACAGGGCTATTTTGCTAAGTCCTGTGCCCAACTCATCGTGCATGTCCCTGGAAATACGCAAGCGTTCATTATTAACGGCCAGCTTTTTTCCATGATGCGTATTTGCTTTTCAAGCTTTCTTTTTAAGTAGTACCTGGTACTAAAGAATAGGATAGCAGTAAACGCTGTCAGGGCTGCTATTTTAAACCACCAGGTGAGCCAAAAAGGAGGCTTAATTACAATAGACAATAAGGGTTGCCGTGCTGACCAAATACCTTCACTGTTAGCGGATCTTATTTCAAATAAATAGTTCCCGTAGCTAAGCTTACTATACCGTGCCTCGGGCAATGTTGTAGTGTTGATCCATTCCGCATCGTATCCTTTTAGCCGGTACTGGTATTGATTAACATCCGGGTTGGTATAATCCAGTGTTGCAAATTTGATGAATAGATTATTCTCATCGTAATTTAGCTGAATATGTTTAAGGAAATTGATGCTCGTGTCAATAGCCAATGGCTTTTCATTAATCAACACATCAGTGACATAAGACCTTGGTATAAAAGAGCGCTTGAAAAACTTTCTTTCATCAAACCAGTTAATACCCGTTACTCCTCCGAAAAAAATAAAATGATCGTCTTTGAAATAAGCGCCTGTATTAAACTCATTGGATTGGAGCCCATGTTGCAGCCCATATTGTTCGATGGATTGAACAGCAAGGCTATCTCCTTTCGATAGTACTAATTTGTTTAAACCCTTGTTCGTGCTAATCCAGAAACTATGGTCGTGCTCTTTAACAATGGAATAGATGAAGTCATTACTTAGCCCGTCCTGTTCATCTATGATCTGTAGTTTTTTATTGCCGTCTTTTTGAATAGCAATACCTACATTGGTGGCGTACCAGAATGCTTTTCTCAGCTCATCCCGGTATATATGTTTCACCGTAAGTTGATTAAGCCCTTCTTCAATTATTTGCGGTTGATTGTTAACGTCTATTCTTATAGTGATATAGCCCTTGCCTTCTCCTTTTCCAATAATAATATCACCATTGTCCTTGGTATAGATGGATTGAATATCATCTTCAAGCTGCTTGTTTAAAAGACCAAGGTCAGTAGATTTTATTTGCCCGTTTGTATATTGGATCAGGTAGGTAGTAAAATGTGCCAAGGATAAATCTGTCGGGTGCTACCTGGTTAAAGCATTGGGGTATATTATGAGTTCTGCCTTTTCTGTTATAACCAATATCAATGCTGTTAATAAAAGCTCCCTTTTCAAGATCCGCTAGGCCAATACGGGCGCCCTTGTTCATCCATATTCGTTTCTGGTCGTCTTCTTTTATAATGAAGATGCCATGAAAACTGGTGTCTTTGGCTTTTACCGGATCAAATAGGGTTTCATACGTGTTGGTAAAGCGGTTTACTTTTAACAGGCCTTTCGAATAGGTGCCTATATAAATGCAACCATCTTTATGATAAATGGCTTTTACCATCAATAAGGAGCTCTCCCGGTTAGCAATGGCATGCAGGGGAAGGCATCAAAGAGCTTCGGTTTCAGGTTTAGGATGCTAATACCGCCGCCTTCAGTACCCAGCCATAAATTATTCGAGTGATCAATAATGGAGATGTATACCAGGTTGGATGAAAGGCTAAACGGATCATTTTCAATATTGGTGTAATGTTCAGATTTTTTTGAACACTGTCAATGATCATAAAGCCATTGTTGATGAGGTTGGCAACGATCTTTCCTCCGGGCAATTTGGTAGTAGGAACCGGAATTAATCCCTTCTGTATTAATGACGGGGAATAGGATAAGATGCCGTAATGAGTCGCTTGTCAATATTAAACTCATGCAGGCTTCCTTCCGATACAAACAGAAGCGTTGCACTGTTGCAGATGTTGGGATTTTGGAGGAGCCGATTCCCGGTACTGAGTAGCAGGGAACTACTCCTGTTTTTTGTATCGTATAAATAAATGCTATTTTCTTTTGTATATAAAAGACAGACGTCTTTGCTATTAGGCAGGTATAATCCAAATACCGATCCGATATTAATTACGTGATGGGTATAGTCCCGGACATTTATGATTACAATACCCTTAGGCGTAGCTACAAAAATTTCATTTTGCTGTATTCCTAAAATACGGCAATCAAGGTCTCGTCCCACTCTTTTGATGATAGAAAATGTTTCGGTAGTCAAGTGCATTTTAACCACCTGGCCATCTACAATCATCCATAAGTTTTGATAGTCGTCCTGTATAATTTTACCGTTGATGATTTTTCCCGGAAAGCGTTTGGCACTTTTATCACGAAAGCTCTCGCGGTACTTTTTTATTTGCTTACCATCATACCGGTTTAATCCGTCTCCTGTGCCAATCCAGATAAATCCCTGCCGGTCCTGGAAAATCTCTCTCACTGAGTTCTGGCTGAGGCCGTCATTTACACCTAATCGTCTAAAGCTGCTTTGCTGCTGGCAAAACGAAAACTGGCATATAAAGAATGCTCCTATAAAAAGCAATAGTTTAGAAGTGGTCATAAGCATTTGGCCATGCAGGGCTACCCTCAAATATAAAACAAATTGATAAAGTGCTCAACTGAAGCAGTATATCTATTTTTGCAATCTAAACCCACTGATATGGAATTTGTTGATATACTCGGATACGTAGCTGGTCTTTTAACCACCCTTACTTTTTTGCCGCAGGTTATCAAAACGGTCAAAGAAAAGTCGGCCAAAGATGTATCATTGAATATGTTTTTAATAGCAGCTGCCAACCAGGTATTGTGGGTGATTTATGGCGTGCTAAAAAAGACCTGGTAATTATTTTGACCAATGTACTAATATTGGTATTGTCGTTGACGATGATCTTCCTGAAACTTAAATTCGGCAAAACCACAGCAAGTTCGTCCGGAGCTTTGTAGAACTTTTGACAGGACTATTGTACAGCTAATTTTTTCAGACAAATGCTAACGCTACACTACTATGTGTTTCAATATAAGTTGAAACAAAGTCTCTTAAAAATTAAAGCGAAGGCTTCCAAACACACCAAAATTCTTAATGGAAGATGCGGGCTGCTCTCCTGGTAGTACCCGCCAGATAAAATCAACGCGTAATACACGCAGTATATTATCTACACCTGTTCCTAACTCCAGGTAAGTTTTTCCGTCGAGCGACAAGAAGCTATGGCCAGGTTGAAAATTAAGCGCCTTATTAGCATCAGAAAGCGACCCCCAAAGGGCTTTGATGGTGTAGAACTGCCTGAATTTTGATTTAGGGATTAACTTAAAAATGCCGTTACCAATATTATGCTCATAGTTGATACCAGCAAACTGGTCGTGAACATACTGGTAACGGATCATGGTATTGAATGCATATTTGTTGTAATAATACATTTCATTGCCTGGTGCCACATCTAAAAACATATAAGGAGCGGTGCCAAAGGTTTTTCCTGCATATAGCTGATAGTTGATAATGCCGAATGGCGGTGTTTTGATATAATCTGAAACGGAGGCCAATATTTTTGAATAATTGTACCTGCTATTTAGAACGCCTGATATGCCTTTGGTATATGTGGCTTCTACAATAGGATAGGGGCTGCCAAGGCTCGCCCGGTAAAAAGTGGACTCCAGGAATTTTTCCAGGAAAGCAAAACGAAGGCGCACCGAAAATTCTGTAGTCGTTAATCTTTTTAAACCTTCACCAAATGCGTCTGCAGGTAAAAGATTCGCCAGTGGTGTATAGGTTTTATTGGCAGCAGTAGCTTTAACCGAAAACCCGTTAGGCAATTCATTGAAAAATTCAAAGCTGCCTTCGGCCAGGTTCATAAATTTCATGGGAACACCTGGCTTGCGCACCGCGAAGGAAAATATATTATCTGATGAAATTTCACCATAATAGCGCTGCCCGAAATCCAGGTCATTTTTATAAGTCAGCGCCAAGTACTGACGGGGATCTTTTTAGGCAGGTAGAACAGCTCGCCCATGCCTTTTAGCTTTTTATCGCTAAAGCCATAAGCCAGGTAGGTGTGGTACATGAATTTTCTATTGAAATGCTTATTGCTGGCCACATCAAACCGCATCCTGAATCCTTCCCAGGCATTTCCTGAAAACCAGTTGTAGGCAGATCCCAGTCTCACATTGCCCACATCGAAATAGCCCGTGCCCATAAATTCCAGTTGTTTGGTTAGCTTTTGATATACCGGGGCATTCATGATGGTATCGATCATCTTTACGATGTTCTTTTCCGTATTGCTGAGTTCCTCATGCCTGGCTGTTTCCCAATAAGTATTGTCTTTTTGTTGTGCGCCAGGAGCAGTAACGATTTCTTCCAGTTCTTTATTGAGCTTTAGCCGGGCAACCACGGAACTGTCATTGACTATTATATTGCGGTAGGTACTGGTTTTACGGCCTATAATACCCGGTGTTTTGTCTCCTACGGGAGCAACATCCACCACCAGTTTCTCGCGGCTTACAAACCAATTACTATCAGCCAGCCGCGTATATTCCTGTATGTAGCTGAAGCGTTCCATGAAGTTAACGTCAGCGCTTTTGTCCAAAGCCAGGTTCATTTTTTGAATGGCAAAACTGCCAAAATGCACCCAGCAATCCCCCTCAAATGTGTTCATGCCCTTACGCCTGGGTCTGAATAAAAGATGGTAATAACGCTCGCCGGCAATATATTGGGTGTCGGCTACGGTATACTTATAATAAAAGTCGCCGTTGTCACTAACAGGACTTACAAATTCTTTATTAAAAACATTAATGAAGTTGTTGTACACGTTAATTACCTGGTCCATGCCCCCAGGAATTTGACCATGCTTTCATTTTTAATACCATTGGTATTGGCGCCCATAATTTCTTCCCTTCGCTTCATCGGCTTTTTCTGGTAGTAATAATTACTGATCGCTTCGGTGAGGTAGGTAGGTAAAATTTTGATACCTTCCGAAGTATCTATATTTTGATTGATCAGATCATTAATGGGCCGTAGTGGTTTAAACCGGGTTATTCTCTGGAGGCTTTTGAAATTTTTAAGATCTATTTCCAGCTTATTATATAATTCGTAAGAAAAATTGTCAAACTTGTACCGGTTGTTTTGTGGTTTATGTTCCACTATTTTTTCCAGAGCCAGAGTCCCTTGTCAATTTTAGATTTTACAATTACTACATCGTCGGTTGTGCCGCGCTCCATAGGAATAGTAATATCTAACTCACTTTTAGCGTGATCCATAGTAAGAAAAAAGTTTCATAACCTACATAGCTAATGATCAGCGTATCTGAAGGCCAGTCATTAACCGAGAATGCAAACTTTCCCAACGAGTCGGTGATGGCGCCCATGGAAGTGCCCTTGAAAGTAATGGAGGCGAAAGCAATAGCTTCGTCACTATGAGCGTCTTTTACCAGGCCTCTTAATGTTTTCTGCGAAAATGTTACGGTACAGGTGGTCAGTCCGATAAGCAGGATTAAAAACTTCAGGATAAGATTCATCGAACGCAAATTTACGATTGTTTTAAATTCTAAATATGTAGTCGTCTTAGTTGCATCAATTACTTTTGCTTCAAATCAAAAATTTTAACAAAAAATGTTATCCGTACATAAATTTACTTTTAATCCGATACAGGAAAATACCTACGTGCTTTACGCCGAAAATGGCGATTGCTGCATTATTGATCCCGGATGCTATTTTGACGAGGAGCGCAACGAGTTGGTTCGCTTTATACAGTCTAAAAATCTGAAACCGGTATATCTGTTGAATACCCACTGTCATTTGGACCATGTTTTTGGAAACAAGTTCGTAAGCGAAACCTGGCAGTTGCCTTTATACCTGCACGAAACTGAAAAAATGGTTTTGAGTTTCGCACCTAAATCGGCGGATATGTATGGTTTGCCTTTTGAGAATTATAACGGCGAAATGAAATGGTTGAATCCTGGTGATGTTATAAAGATCGGCGACAATGAGTTAAAAGTACTATTTACACCCGGGCATTCACCGGGCAGTGTAAGTTTCTATAACGAAAAAGACGGTTATGTGATCAGTGGTGATGTGTTGTTCAGCGGCAGCATTGGGCGTACTGATTTACCGGGTGGCGATTATGATCAGCTAGAGCAATCAATAAAGACCGAGCTATATACTTTACCTGACGAGACTAAGGTGTATTCTGGCCATACGGTGGGGGTACCAGTATTGGTTTTGAGAAGCGTAACAACCCTTTTGTAAGAGAAGATTAGCGAAATACGGCTGTCGCAAAATACCTTTAATTAGTCGCTAATATCTATCTTCTCAGATGATTAGCCGTTGTATGTTTGTGTAACAAAGCAAAATTATTATGGAAACAAAATTAAATGTAATCACCGTATCAGCATTAGTTAATGCTCCTGTAGAGAAAGTATGGAAGTTGTGGACAACCCCATCCGATATACAGCAATGGAATACGGCATCTCCTGATTGGCATTCGCCAAGAGCGGAGCATGATTTAAAACCAGGTGGTCAATTCTCTTACAGAATGGAAGCTAAAGACGGCAGTTTTGGTTTTGATTTTGGTGGCACTTTTGATGTAGTTACTGAAGCTCAGTATCTCGAATATACATTGGGCGATGGAAGAAAGGTGAAGGTTCATTTTACAGAAGCTGACGGCGGCACCCAAATTGATGAGCATTTTGAAGCAGAATCTCAAAATTCGGAAGAAATGCAGCAGGCCGGTTGGCAGGCTATTCTCAACAACTTTAAAGCCTATGCAGAGAAAGCTTAGTTAATTGTTTTAACCCGCTAACGAGAACGGAATGCCTTCATCGAAAACATTGAGAACCTGTCCAAACGGTCACCAGTACTATAAAAGCAGCGACTGCCCGGTTTGTCCTGAATGCGAAAAGCAGAACAAGCCGGGTGGTTTCTTATCCGCTTTGAGCGCGCCCGCCCGCCGGGCTTTGGAAACAGCCGGTATTGTAACCATCCAGCAGCTGTCCGCTTATTCTGAAAAAGATATTTTGAAATTACATGGTATGGGGAAAGCATCATTACCCCTGTTAAGAGATGCTCTAAGGCAAAAAGGTCTTGGTTTTAGGCCCTGAGCTTACATGTATGTTTTACTGGCCTGATTGTACATTCATTAGCCTATAATAATTTGCTGTTATATATAATAAATGATTCATTTTTATTGTAACTTAGTAATGACTATAACCTACGATATAACCTAAAACATCAGGTATAGGCTAACTATGTTTTTAAAGCACAATCCTATCATAAGGCTTTTGCTACCAATGATCACCGGCATTATACTGCAATGGTATCTGCAACTTTCCATTGTTGTTAGCATGGGCATCTTCATTATTTCAGGAGCAGTATTCTTTAGCATAGGTGCGCTCCGCAATTTTCAAAGCTGGAAATGGGCGCCTCTCAGGGGATGGCTACTGATAATAGCCCTGATTGCATTTAGTATGATGCTCACCTGGCTAAAAGATGTGCGGCATCAACACTATTGGTTGGGGAAAAGCTATCAGGCCGGAGATATGCTGGTTGCCAGGTTGGCGGAGCCGCTGGTAGCTAAAGAACGATCTTACAAAGCAGTTGCAGACCTTACCCATATTCTTAAAAGCGGAAACAAGAGCCCCATTAGCGGAAACATTATTATCTATTTCAAAAAGACAGCATCAATGCCTCACTGCAGGCGGGCAACCTGGTGCTTATTACAAAAGATCTGCAGGAAATACGCAATGCCGGTAATCCGGGCGGGTTCGATTATAAACGATATGCGCTGTTTAATGGCATTACGCACCAGGTATATTTAACACATAAAGATTATTATCAACTGCCCGGGAATGATCTTCCCTGGTATCGCAGCTGGTTACTGCAAACCAGGAATTATGTGCTGAAAGCTATTAAATCACATATCAAAGGAACCAAGGAGCAGGGCCTTGCGGAAGCGATGTTAATCGGCTATAAAGACGACCTGGATAAAAGCCTGTTGCAGTCTTACACCAATACCGGCGTAGTGCATGTAATAGCCGTATCAGGCATGCACCTGGCCTTATTATATTGGCTGTTGAACCTGTTGTTTGCGCCCCTTCTCCGGAAGAAAAGGACCCAATGGTTACACGCTGTGCTAGTACTCACCTTGCTTTGGTTCTTTTCGTTTATAACCGGTGGTGCCGCCTCCATTGTACGCGCTGCGTAATGTTTACTTTTATTACTGTCGGCAAGCAGATCAACCGCAATGCTTCTATTTACAATATACTGGCGGCATCAGCATTTTGCCAGTTGTGTTACAACCCTTACTGGCTCTGGGATGTAGGCTTCCAGCTTTCTTACGCGGCGGTGTTAAGCATTGTTGTGTTTTATAAATCTATCTATAACTTACTATTCATTAAGAATAAAATACTCGATGCTATATGGCAGCTGGCTGCAGTAAGTATAGCGGCGCAGATATTAACCACACCCTTGTCCTTATATTATTTTCACCAGTTCCCGGTTTACTTTCTATTGAGCAACCTGGTAGTAGTGCCGGTGTCTACGGTAGTATTAGTAGCAACACTGGTTTTAGTGTTGCTATCTCCCATAAAATTTATTGCAGCTTTTATCGGCTCGTTACTCAACGGCCTGATCTGGTGGCTCAATACTTTTATTGAAAGGATGGAGGATTTTCCCCTGGCAGTATGGTCGGGCATTAGTATCAACCTCGCTCAATCGGTATTACTCTTTGTATGTATTGCTGGTATAGCATTTTGCTTAATGGAGCGGTATAAAGCCGGCCTTTGGTGGGCTCTATCGGGATTACTCATTTTCTTTTTAATAAGAGCGGTGTCATTTTACAATGCCGCTAAACAGCAAAAACTGATTGTATATAATGCCAACCGGTACGCTGCTATGGATATTATAAACGGGAGAAATTATTCTTATTATGGAGATGCAGAAGCTTTGGCAAACACTTCAGTGATGAATTATGTGCTGAATCCTTCGCGTATTTTGCACCGGGTAACTGCGGCACCGCAACCTGCGGTTGATCAGCAATTAGATAATGCGCTGATCTTTCATAATAAGAAGGTGATACGCATCAACCAGCCTCTCCAAAAATCTGTTGAAATAGCTCCGTTATCCGCAGACCTGGTGATTCTATCAGGTAACCCGCGATTGTACATATCCGACCTGGTAAAAGCTGCCAAACCCTCACAAATCGTAATTGACGGCTCGGTTCCGGCCTGGAAAGCCCGTTATTGGGTGCGGGACTGCGACTCCCTGCAAATTGCCTGTCATAATGTGGCCACATCCGGCGCTTTTGTAATGAGCCTGTATTAGCGTACATTTGCGCACTCATTCAGATCAATTTAAATGAAAAAACTGGGACTGGTGGGCGGCATTAGCTGGGTCTCCACAACTGATTATTACCGTTATATCAACGAGGGCATCAATGCAAAATTGGGTGGCCTTAATTATGCTGAATGCATCATTTACTCTGTTAATTTCAAGAAATTCACAATAATAACCTTGCTGATAACTGGGACGGAACATTTTCCATCCTTTCCCAGGCCTGCGACAGCCTTCAAAAAGCTGGTGCGGAAGCTATTCTGCTGGGTGCCAACACTATGCATTTGCTGGCGGACAGGGTTGCACAGGTTATTGATGTGCCCCTGATTCACGTAGCTGTGGCAACTGCTGAAGCCATCCAGGGAAAAAATCTTAAAAAAGTGGCATTGCTGGGAACAAAATTTACCATGGAGCGAGACTTTTTAAAAACAAGTTGCTGGAAAAGGGCATCGAGGCCCTCATACCCGATGAGGAAGGCAGAAATTATATTGCCCAAAAGCTGGAAGCTGAGCTGTATAAAGGAATTGTAACAGATGAAACCAGAGCCGGCTTTTTACAAATTATTGATCAATTAGTAGCACAAGGTGCAGAAGGTGTAATACTGGGTTGTACCGAAATTCCGTTATTGATCAAACAGGAGCATTTAAACATCCCTGCATTTGACACTACAAAGATCCATTCGAACGCCGCGGTGGCATTTGCTTTAAGTTAAAACAACATCACATTACCAATCAATCATGAACAAAAAAATTCAATCAGCCCTTATTTCCGTTTTTTATAAAGACGGCCTGGAACCTATTGTTAGAGAGTTAGATCGCCTGGGTATTACTATTTATACCACGGGTGGTACACAAAAATTTATTGAAGACCTGGGTATACCCGTGGTGCCGGTTGAAAACCTTACAACCTATCCTTCTATTTTAGGCGGTCGTGTTAAAACCCTGCATCCATCGGTGTTTGGCGGTATTTTGGGACGGAGAGATCTGGAAAGCGATGTGCAGGAAATGCAGCAATATAATATTCCGGAGATTGACCTGGTGATTGTAGATCTGTATCCTTTTGAAGAAACAGTAGCTGCTACAACTGAAGAGAAGGCGATCATTGAAAAAATTGATATTGGTGGTCCGTCGATGATACGTGCAGCTGCTAAAAATTTTAAAGATGTTTTAGTAGTTGCTGCCAAAAAAGATTACGCGGCTATTACAGATTTATTAAAAACGCAGAATGGCGAAACATCTATCGAGCAGCGTAAAGGCTTTGCTGCAAAGGCGTTTGAAACGGTAGGACATTACGATGTAGCTATTGCTAAATATTTCAATACTACAAATGCTGACGTGGAATATTTCTTCCATTCAGAAACGCATCCTAAAATTATGCGTTACGGCGAAAACCCGCACCAGCAGGGCATTTTCTACGGCGACTATGATAAACTTTTTGAAAAATTAAATGGAAAGGAACTTTCTTATAATAACCTGGTAGATGTGGATGCAGCGGTACAGCTGATTGCCGAGTTTCCTAAAAATGATGAGGTCGTATTCGCTATCATTAAACATACCAATGTTTGCGGTGTAGGTGGTCGCAGTACCACAGCGGATGCCTGGGCTACTGCTTTAGCCGGTGATCCTGAAAGCGCTTTTGGTGGTGTATTGGTTACCAATGGTACGATTGATGAAGCTACTGCTAATGCCATCAATGAGATATTCTTTGAAGTATTGATTGCGCCTGCATTTGACGAAGCTGCTTTAACCATCTTAAAATCTAAAAAGAACAGGATCTTATTACAGTTGAAAGAATTGCCCCAGGTAAAAGTGCAGTTCAAATCGGTTTTGAACGGCGTATTGCAACAAGCCACCGACGAAGGCTCTTATACGGAGTGGAAAGAAGAAGGTGGCCGCACATCAACTGCCGAAGAAAAAGCCGACCTGGAGTTTGCGAATATCATCTGCAAGCATCTGAAATCGAATGCCATTGCATTGGTAAAAAATAAACAATTAGTAGGCAAGGGCGCCGGGCAAACCAGCCGCGTAGATGCCGTTCGTCACTCATTAGAAAAAGCCAAACAGTTTGGTTTTGATCTGAGTGGTGCTGTGTTGGCGAGTGATGCATTTTTCCCTTTTAATGATAGCGTACAAATAGCGCATAGCGCGGGGATAGCCGCATTTATCCAACCAGGCGGTTCTATCCGTGATAAAGATTCTATCGAGTATTGTAAGGAAAATAACCTGGCCATGGTGTTGACAGGTATGAGGCATTTTAAGCATTAAGAAACAAATTGGTTTACAAATAGAAAGGAGCTGTAAATAGCTCCTTTTTTTATGGACGAAAAATTTCTTGAGAGATAATCTCAATTAATATTTCAATGGCGAGCGGCTCGTGTGCCTTAGTCTTATAATCCTGACCTCATTTCCCCTAACCCGATAAGAAATTCTACAATGATGTATTTCGAATGCCCGCCACGATCCGTCGTTCTGGGTCTTGTATTGATCAACTTTGTGTTTGTCGGGATAGTTGGCCAGCGTGAGAAAGGCTGCAATGATATCCTGTTGCGTTTCGTCCGCAGCCGAGTCTCGCAGGACTCGGCTATTATATCGTAACTTTATGCTATGCCAACCAAAAGAAAAATCACCGAACCCGAAGGCGTGTATTTTATCACCTTCACATGCCTGCACTGACGTCCGCTTATTCAAATTGTTGATGGTTATGATTTAGTATATAAGTGGTTTGATTATCTGAAAAACAAAGGACATTACATTGTAGGGTATGTTATTATGCCCAATCATATACATGTTTTGATAGCTTTCAGAAATACAATTCAATCTATTAACACGATAGTAGGAAATGGTAAGCGATTTATGGCTTATGGCATTGTAAAACGTTTGAAAGCAATGAGCGAGGAAACACTATTGCGAAAGTTGGAATGGAACGTTAATATGTCTGATAGGCAAAGAAATAAACTGCATGAAGTGGGGAAGGTTCTTTTAACTGGAAAGAGTGCAGAACTAACGCATTCCTGCGGCAGAAACTCAATTATACCAACGCTAACCCCTGCAAAGGGAAATGGATGCTGGCCGATGATCCTGTAAACTATTTACATTGTTCTGCTAAATTCTATACTACCGGTGAGCAGGGGTGTTATGAGGTATTACATTATTTAGAGTTGGCAGATATCGACCTGACTCGTTAGCACCTGGCGCATACCGTTAGGCACCGAGTCCACGCCAACGCGCAGCCGGCTTTGAGACTCGGCTATGGGACATTGGGGGAGTTTCAGCATCGAGGCGAGTTCCTAGGGCGAGTCTCAGCGATAGCGGACTCGCCCTGAGAGACTCGCCCTTGTCAAAATGCCCCAACAACTACTTCTTCCAAGTATTGGTAAGTGCTGTTTTCTTTTGCTAACACGTGATGTTTCCAAAAAGTATCATCATTTAAAGTGCAAAAGCTTTGCAAGAAATTAGTTGTATTCCAATAGGTTAATTTAGAAAGGTCTTCAATAATATCTTCATCATAGTTATAATCGTCATCTACTTTTTTAAGTCAAAATATTTCCATCTGTACATTGTTTTTTTGAGCATGCCAAAAAAATAGTATAAATGTCCTTCGTTTTGCTGATTTACGACAATTAATGGTATGAGGGCATAGTCCCGGTGAGTAGAGAAGATCATTTCCGGGTGGATAAAACTACGGGTACTAATGCGCTTAAATTCGCTAAAGCGGGTTGCGCGTAGTTTGCGTATAAAGGGTTCTACAACATCAAGAATAAGATATCTTTGATGGGCTTGCATTACATTCATTTTTTCCTCCTGCATAATGTACCCTACAAGTGATGGATAACCGATAAACTCGTGAAACTCTTCGCCGCGTAATAAGGGTTTTCCGTTTCCTCCATCAGGCAAGATCTGAAGCTCCATAGGCAAAAAATAAGAATGCTTGAATATATTAGTGGTTTGGGTTAACGCCGATAGCTCATCTGTTCTTTCCATAAGATTTGCCAATTTCCCATAAACGCTAAGCTCCTTCATTACAAACCAACGATTATTGAAAAGACATCCATAAAAACTAATAGAAAATGCTTTAAAAATCCCTTCTTGCAAACACTGGTTTACATCTTTATACTGGTAGCTATTACCATCCTCGCTATAAATCCGGCAATCTTCTTCGTCGACACCCCACGAAGAGTAGCCGCCCATTTAACTGATATGTGGATAGTCATTATGCCGTTCAGGGTTTACGTCAGTAACGCTAAATGCATAAAACATATTTTCTTCTTCGTTCAGTATGCCGTTGATATAATCTTTCAGAAAATAGTTGGGTACATTTCTTTCCAGTATGGAAAAAACTTCGGCTTTTGTACTCATGTGTAGCTTTTTTATTAAAACGTTTACAGATTTTCATAACGCACGCAGCCGGCTTTGAGACTCGGCTATGGACATCACAGGCGAGTCTAAGTCTACGGGCGAGTCTGCAGGCGAGTCTCAGCGATAGCGGACTCGCCCTGAGAGACTCGCTCTTATCCTTTACCCCAACTCCTTCACCATCCATATATCGCAGGAGGTATGTCCCGACTGACCCAAGGGCTGATCCAGCAACTGATAGCCCTGCTTTTCATAAATGCGAACAGCATTACCAAATTTAGGCTGGCTTTCCAGGTATAGATGAGTGTAACCAAGTTCTACAGCCGATTGTGTACATTGCTCCATCAGCGCGCGGCCTACACCTAAACCACGCGCGTCTTTGCTTAAGTAAAACTTTACCAACTCGGCATAATCAGGCGGAAGTCCCGGTGTAGGGTAAATGCCGCAGCAGCCAACTACTGCACCATCTATCTCTGCTACCCATAATACCGATCGTTCCTGGCGGAACAAGGTAAACAGGTCATCGGTTGTGGCATCAGAGTAAACCGTGCCTGTTTTGGGAGCGTCAAATTCTTCAAACGCACTGCGTATAATAGTTGCCAATATAGCATTATCGGCTGCCTGTATTTTTCTCAGATTCATAGGGCAATATTACAAATACATAATGTCTTTCCCAGATCTATTAAGATGCTACCAACAACTTAACCGCAGAGAATGAGCACGCTGAGTCTGGAATTTTTACACCTGGATCGCTAATCTCAAAATTGAATTGATACAGCCAAGCCGATAAAATGCAATTGACGTAATGCTGCTCTTGCTCTGCGCTACCTCTATTTCTCCTTTTCTCCGCGGTTAATACAATCTCTAACAACTTAACCGCAGAGAAATGAGCACGCGGAGCCTACGCTGAGTCTGGAATTTTTACACCTGGGTCGCTAATCTCAAAATTGAATTGATACAGCCAAGCCGATAAAATGCAATTGACGTAATGCTGCTCTTGCTCTGCGCTACCTCTATTTCTCCTTTTCTCCGCGGTTAATACAATCTCTAACCATTTAACCGCAGAGAATGAGCACGCAGAGCCTAGGCTGAAGCTATATGTAATAAGGTTTATCGCTTCGTTTATGGAGTTCAACACCCCGGCAGCGAGGTTGAAAACAGGTTCAGGTCTTTAAAACATAGGCCCCACGCGGTTATTTATATATCCGGATAGGTGTTGCAACCTGTCCCAACGTGTTTAGTACCCCGACCGCGCAGTTCCGAACCCCAAAATTGGGGTTGTACGACCTCAACGGACAGGTTCACAGCTTCAGCGAATGAGTTTACAACCCCTTCAAACATATAAATAGCCCCCTCAGATATATTCAACACCGCGCCGGATATGTTTAGTACCCTGCCGGATATGTTTAGAACCCTGACCGAGTGGTTCCGAACCTCAAAATTGCGGTTGTACGACCCCAACCGATAAGTTTTTAATACAGACGGCGGTCCGGTACACTTCAGCCGATGTATAAAACACAGCTTATAATCTATAGATCGAATCGACAAAGCTGTACTTTACCCAAACGGAATGGCGGTTTATCGATAATAAAGCATTGCAAGCCCCGCTGGATAAATATGTAATGCTGATAATGATGCTCCAATCATCTTTAAACATGTGAAGTTTAGGTGCATCCGGTTATTAACGCCTGCATGTGCATTAAACCTGCCGCTGTAGCGGGTTTTAGGGACTTTGAAAGCCTAAATACCAAGGGTCAGCGGCTGTATTAACAGCGTTTGAATAAATAGCCTGAAACCCTTTGCTGCACTGTGTTTGCGCGCGGTATGCTAAGCGATTCAATACAACATAAGTATCAGTATTTCAATGTATAATTATATTTTGGCGGCACCTATAATTTATAAAAAACAGGTTATCAACCCTTCAAAAAATCCAACCAAAGTTTCGCACATCGTGTGAATAACAACTTTACTATTTCTGTTTTTTATTGAATTAATTTGTACTCGGTTTTGCGGATTGTGATTAACAATTGCTTAACCGGAAGATGTTAGATGAGTGGGGCGGATGTAAGCCAGGCCATTAACAACGGAAAGTTAAAATCCAAATTATATTTTTAGAGAAGAAAGGCAGAAATGCTTGATAGTCATTTACTTAACCGGTAATACTAAAGGCCCTTTGTCTCTCTTCTAATTTATAGAACCTTATTTTAAAAATTTTTGATCATGGGATTGTTCGACAAACGCGTAAACTATAAGCCCTTTGAATACCCGGAGGTATTGCAGTTTACCAGCGCCATCAATAAATCGTTCTGGGTGCACTCAGAAGTGGATTTCACTGCCGATACGCAGGATTTCCATAGCCACCTTACACCGGCTGAACGGAATGCTGTAAAGCGCGCTTTACTGGCCATTGCACAAATTGAAGTGGCCGTAAAATCTTTCTGGGGTAACCTGTACAACCACCTGCCTAAACCTGAGCTGAACGGATTGGGCAGCACTTTTGCAGAATGTGAGTTTCGTCACAGCGAAGCTTACTCCAGGCTGGTAGAAGTACTGGGCTATAACGATGAGTTTGAAACCCTGATAGAAGTGCCGGTAATTAAAGAACGTATCGAATACTTATCTAATGTTTTAAAAAATACCAAGTCGAACGATAAGCAGGAGTATAGTATTGCGCTGATATTGTTTACCATCCTGATTGAAAATGTATCGCTGTTCAGCCAGTTTGCTATTATTCTTTCCTTTACCCGCTTTAAAGGCTGGATGAAGAATGTAAGTAATATTATTGCCTGGACATCGGTAGATGAGCAGATACATGCGAATGCCGGTATCTACCTCATCAATAAAATAAAAGAAGAATATCCGGAGGTGTTGAACGAAGCAACGCTTTCGCGCATTACCGATATGGTAAAAGAGTCGATTGCCATTGAAGAGCAGATACTGGACTGGATATTTGAAGAGGGGATGTAGACATCCTGAATAAAAAGACCTGAGCAACTTTATCAAGTTCCGTGTAGATGAGAGCCTGAATAAAATTGGTCTGCCATCACAATATTTTATCAGCGCTGAGCAATATCGCCCCATGCGCTGGTTTGAAGAAGAAGTGTTTGCCAATAGCCTGGACGATTTCTTTGCAAAACGCCCGGTTGATTATACCAAGCACGATAAGAGTATTACGGCGGATGATCTTTTTTAGTTGACAGAGGATAGATGGCAGATGACGGGTGCTACCGTCAACCATCAACCGTAAACTTAACAATACGCCCCCTAAACAATAAATACTAAAACCTGTTAAAACCTATAGCAAAATGGAAGTAATGGACCCAATGATACAAAAAACGCCCATCACAGAGAAAATGTGGTGGAGGAACGAAGAAAGTGAGCAAATACTCAATCGCGGTTACCTGTTAAAGGGAGAAACCGTAGAAGGCGCTATTGAGCGTGTGTGTGCAGCAGCAGCGCAACGCCTGTATAAGCCGGAATTGAAAGAAGCGTTTATGGAAATGGTAGAGCGTGGCTGGATGAGCCTGAGCTCGCCTATCTGGGCCAATATGGGTACCGAAAGAGGGTTGCCTATTTCTTGTTTTAACGTACACGTACCCGATCATATAGAAGGCATTACCCATAAGCTGGGCGAAGTGATCATGCAAACAAAAATAGGCGGTGGTACATCAGCTTATTTTGGCGACCTGCGCGGCCGTGGCAGCTCGGTTACCGACAATGGTAAAAGTAGCGGTGCGGTAAGCTTTATGCGTTTGTTCGATACGGCTATGGATACCATCTCTCAGGGTGGTGTGCGTCGCGGCGCGTTTGCAGCTTACCTGGATATTGACCACCCGGATATCGGCGAATTTTTACAGATCAAAAGCATTGGGCACCCTATACAAAACCTGTTTACCGGCGTATGCGTACCCGACTACTGGATGCAGGATATGGTTGACGGCGATAAAGAAAAACGTGAGATCTGGGCCAAGTTGCTCGAAAGCCGCCAGCAGAAAGGATTGCCTTATATCTTCTTTACCGATAACGTAAACCGTAACAAACCACAGGTATATAAAGATCTGAACTACATGATCAATGCCAGCAACCTTTGCTCGGAGATCATGCTGCCCTCTACCAACGATGAGTCGTTCATCTGCTGCCTGAGTTCTATGAACCTGGAGCTGTATGATGAGTGGAAAGATACAGATGCAGTTCGCCTGGCGATCTTCTTCCTGGATGCGGTATTGCAGGAGTTCATTAATAAAACAGAAGGCAACCATTACCTGGCAAGCGCCAATAAATTCGCTAAGCGTCACCGTGCTTTAGGTCTGGGTGTATTAGGCTGGCACTCTTATCTGCAGCGTAATATGATTCCGTTTGAAGGGTTAAGAGCAAAGCAACTGACTTCTAAAATATTTGCCGACATTAAAGAGAAAGCCGATAAAGCTACTATGGACCTGGCAAGGATTTATGGTGAGCCTGAAGTATTAAAAGGCTATGGCCGCCGCAATACCACTACCATGGCTATTGCGCCTACTACTTCTTCTTCCGCTATATTAGGACAAACCTCTCCAGGTATTGAACCATTCAGCAGCAACTATTATAAAGCAGGTTTGGCAAAAGGTAACTTTATGCGCCAGAACAAATACCTGAAACAATTACTGGAATATAAAGGACTGGATAATGAAGACACCTGGCGTAATATCATGCTCAACCACGGTAGCGTGCAGCAGGTAGAGGGTTTAACGCCCGAAGAAAAATCGGTATTTAAAACCTTTAAAGAAATAAGCCAGCTGGAAATTATTCAGCAAGCCGCCATCCGCCAGCAGTATGTAGACCAGGCACAGAGCCTTAACCTGAACATACCGAGCAACCTGCCGGTGAAAGATGTAAACAAGCTGATGATTGAAGCCTGGCAGCTAGGTGTAAAAACCCTGTACTACCAGCGCAGCCAAAGCGTGAGTAAAGAGCTGGTAACGAGTTTGGTTACCTGTGTGAGCTGCGAAGCGTAAAGAATTAAATAAGATTAAGCCCGGATCATTGCAAAGTGGTTCGGGCTTTTTTATAACAAAGTAACCTCAGTAAGAATTATAAAAGTATGACTAACATCAACATATTTGTAAGTTCAACCTGTTATGACTTGGCTCAAATACGGGCGGATATATCTGAATTTATTACTAATTCGGGGCATAATCCTATTCTTTCGGAGTCGGAGAATTTTCCTATTTCCCCCGAGTTAAGTACTGTGGAGAATTGTATTAAAATAGTAAAAGATCATGCCGACATACTCGTACTTATCATTGGAAGCCGATACGGAAGCGTTATTGGCAACGGGAAGTCAATTACCAATAACGAGTTCTTGGTTGCAAAGCAAAAGGGGATACCTATATTTTGCTTTATTGAAAAAAGCGTGTTAATCGCATTGAATTTTTGGAAAAACAACAAGGATGGAAATTTTAATGGTATAGTAGATAATGTACAAGTATTTGAGTTTATTGACGAAATAAGAAATAACTCTAAGATTTGGAATTTTACATTTGAAAGAGCTCAGGAAATTATAAGCACTCTCAAAATTCAGTTGTCTTATTTATTTAAAGAGAGTTTGAAAATTAGGCAAATATATGATGACGAAATCCCTGATTTTTTTAAACTTAATGTTTCTGAGAGAGCGTTGAAAATTCTAATTCAAAAAAATCCAGGATATGAGTATGCTTTTTTTGCTCAGGTATTTGTAGATGAGATGGAAAAAGAGAGTTTAGAAAGAATGATATTGAATATTCTATATTAATTGAGCCGAGACATATAATTCATAATCATGAAAATGTACCTAACTGGGGGCAAGAACGGTTATCTTCTTTTACAAATATATTTGATGGCTTTAAAAGCTTAGTCGAGATAGCGTTGCCGAAGTTTTTAAAAGAGGAGGGAGTTCCTTCGGATTTAAAAGGTCTTTATTATGTGGCGATGAAGTATGCTGAGTTATATGACCAACTATTGAATTGGATTTTAGCTACAAAAAGTACATATATTGTAGGGGGGATTTTGAAGATTTGAAAAATGCTTTAGCTGAGTTTGCCTATTACCCGAGTAAACAAATTGAGGGCTATCCTTATGATATATATAAGCAGACCATGCAAGCTTGTGAAGATCTTCTGTTAGGTCAAAGCGGAAAAGTTAATGCACAACTAATTTTAAAAACAGATAGGAACGTAAAAGAGAAATTAGACATCATTTTAGATAAAATGAAATCATATTACAGTAAATGATACTAGCTTGGAGAAGAATTTCAAACTTAATTACGTTATTATAGATACTATTGAGAAATTTTTTCTTTAATCTTTTGTACAATAGCACTTGTTTCATTAACATCTCCACTACCGGATAAAATCAATTCGTTAGAGTTGATCGCTTCATTTACGACCGGAGCAGCAATAATTGTTTTACTTGCAACAATTGCTAATTGCTTCCCGACATATTTTTTGAGATTTCGTAAAACTGAGTTTGACCGGACTGTGTAAGTTCGATTTTTATTTGCATATCGTAGGTCGAGGTCCTATAAGTACTGATATCTTTAAAAATATCCAGTTTTAATACTGGCGTTTTTCGAGATCATACTTCATATGATCTTCTGATAAGCCTCGTTTAACTACGTAAATGCCATCTTCTCTGTCTACAAGAGAAAAATCAGCCGGTGATTTAGAGGCTGATCCTTTGCTTCTCTCTTCAATAATTTTGAGTGTTTTGTATTCTTCCGTAAATAAAGCATTCATTTCCCCAAAAGTCTGGTATTCTTCTTTCTTAAACTTTTTGCCGGTTGGTGAATTAAAGAAAAGATAAAGTGTATCAATCTCTCCTTGAGTAAAACGTCGTTTAAAATCTTTGCTTAATCTAGTGCTTATTTCTTCACTGCTCAATTTTTGAGTTACTGAATCTATAGTTCTTTTGTCTGCGATATTTACTTCTAGCTGACTGTAGTAATCTTTATAATTATTCAATTCGGCTGTTATCGCTTTTGTCCATCCCAATATATCCAGCATGTAATTTATTTTAGCTTGTTGAGTTTGAGCAAAAACGCCTGTGTTAAAAAATAGCAAAATAAAAAACAAGGAAGTTCGATTATTCATAATTCAATATACATTAAACATACGATATTATTTGTCGCTATTGGTAATTCATTAGTGTATTCGTGGCCTTGGCGCCCATGCTCGAGGCTTCGGCAAGCTCAGCCTGACAACGCACATACTAACCTTTTCAACTCATTACACAACCCCAACACCTCCGCCGCCTCCACTTCCTCCGCCACAGAACTATTCGACAACGCCCCATGTGTACAGGCATATAACAACTGCTTCCAATACAGTAAGGACTGTTGAAAGAACTGCTGTATCACCAGCAACGGGTTTTGGTATTCTTCGGCAGACAGTAATACAGGCAGCTCTTTTATGGGTAGGTTAACAACGGCACGTTTTTTCAAAAAATACTTTTTAGGTTTGATGTTAATAAGATAAGCCGATTCTATTAACAGCTCCAGCTGCTCGCTATAAAACAAGCCGTTAGCCGGACTGCCATGCGGCCAGTAGCTGTCTTCCTGTAGCGCTGCTTTAATAAAGTCATCAATAGCTTTTAAATGCTCCTGTGGTGAAGCGTAACTAAAAAATTCTTTGATCAATGCAAACGCATCGGCCTTTAAAGGATTGCCTTTGCAAAAGAGCGTAGTGCGGTTGAGTAAGCCGCAAAGCTGTTGCTGGTTCATAGGTTGTAATTTATAGCGGTGAATAGATAAAGCCCGGAAACGCAGTAATAATGCGGCCTCCGGCATTGCTGATTATGGTAAGCGCTGCTACCGTATTGCCCTGGTTGTCGAAGCCAATAGGTGTAGCCGTAGTTAATGTGCGTTGCAGGTTAACGCTATCCGGTACGGGCGTGGGCGCTACAGTAAAAGCTTCGCGTATATAAGCCACCAACTCAGGTATGTTAATGGTAAACTTACCGGCGCAGGGGTGGCGGCTTATTTTATAATAATGGCGCTCTATAATATGGGCCAGCGCGGCCGGGCTTAAATACCAGCTACTACGCAAAAGCTTTTTATGTTGCTTTAGCGGCAATTGGTAAAAATGCTGGGTATGCTGTTGTTGCAGCCATTGCTCTGTATCGCTTAGTAAAAACAATACGCGCAGCCATTCGGCTTCGTTAAAAGTGGTGTTGGGTGGGATAGCGGTGTAGTTCATTGCAGGTGTGTTGAAGTGAGTAAGATACCCCGCAAAAAAATGCGTGGGTTAGTCCTTACCGTCTCCGAGGGCTACGACACCCTGAACCAGAATAAGAACGCCCACGCAAAACGTGAGCGATTTACCTTATTTCCCGGTTCGTTTCGAAGGTCGTAGTTTCGGAGAACGAGAATAAAGCAAACACGCTATAATTACTTATGTGCTTGCAAATTTAGATGATCATTAAGAAGTATCTACATGAATCATTTTATCTTTATTTAAGTCTAACAAAATTACGAAAAGTTTACTTAAAGTTAACTAATTAATTATAGTTATATTTATTTTTTGTTTTTAGCTCTTATTCGCCTTTTTTCCGTTAGTTGCTTTCTATTACTTATTTGCTTAATCAAATCAAGCCAATGGCAAAACAAAGACGGCGTTTCAATCGAATAAAAATTGTCCTTATCGAAAAGGAGAAAACCAATATTTGGTTGGCTGAAACAATGGGTGTTAGTAAAGCTGCTGTTTCCAAATGGTGCACCAATGATAATCAACCTACCGTTGAGAGCTTATTTAAAATTGCTGAAGTGTTGGAAGTAGAAGTGTGCGAGCTGCTGGTAACGGGGAAGAAGTAAACATTAAGGAGTTAAGGATTATTAAGAGTTCTCTTAATCCCTTAATGGTTCAAAGAGTTAAGGGTAACGGGGAGCGCGCAATTTAAATATCAACTAAGATGAGCCGAAGACATGACAAAACGAATGTGCGTAAAGACAGCCTCGAATATTTTGAGAGGATTGAAAAATCGCTTGCCACAAAATTAAGCCTCACTGACTTAGATAGCGGCATTCAGTTGATCAGAGATGAGAATGGGGGAGGCAAAATGAAAAGTTAGTTAAATACATCTGGATAGTTACCATCTCCCGTTCTTTTGTTGGCTGGGGCGGTCTTTTCGCTATTCAGTTTGAAGAAAATAAGTTTCGTGAACATTCCAATCCAAACGAACAAATATGCGGTCTTTTTAGTTTGGGACCAGACGGCGTTGATGAGGTTTATATAGATAAATTACCTCTTGACGGGCTCGATGGTTTGGAACATTTATTTGATATTGATCTCTTTGAAGCTAACAGTGGCATTGCTTTAGATGGAGTGGAATATAATATAAGAATTATAGCTACTAATATTGATGCCTATGTACATGTTAGTAACCCCAATACTGAAAAGTGGAAAAAGTGGGAGGCTGAAATATGGGCAATGGGTAAGAGAATAGCAAAAGATGCAAATGATGAGCAGATGATTAGGTTATTTGAGTAAAGTTGCCGGTTCTTAACTACCTTAATACCTAAATGGTTCAAAACTATTTGCCAGAGATATCAGAGGTGGGTATATGAGCGCTAGGCATTTTAAAAGATATTAAGTTTGTATTATGGCGAGTAAAAATCTTTACATAATTGCAGGTTGTAATGGTGCAGGTAAAACTACGGCATCATTTACTATTCTACCTGAAATATTAGATTGTAAGGAATTTGTAAATGCGGACGAAATTGCTAAGGGGCTTTCTCCTTTTCAGCCAGAAAAAGTTTCGTTTGAGTCGGGTAGGTTAATGTTAAAGCGTATTGAAGAGCTGTTAGCGAACAATGAAAACTTTGCTTTTGAAACAACGCTTTCTACCCGGAGCTATACACATACAGTAATGAAGGCGAAGAAGCAAGGGTATAGGGTTACATTATTGTTCTTTTGGCTTCAATCTATTGAATTGGCAATAGAACGGGTAAGAACCAGAGTTTTAGAAGGAGGGCATAATATTGACCATGATGTTATCAGGCGACGGTATCTAAAAGGTATCTCAAATCTTTTTGAATTATATTTGCCAATTGTAGATGGTGCATATATTTTTGATAACTCAGAGGGTGTGCATCGTTTGATTGCTGAAAAAAAACCGATGGCCTTTTGAGTATCATAAATGGGAATCAGTATAATCTTTTAAAAAATTACCATGACGGCAATTGAAGTTCAACAGCAGGAGAAACTAAAGATTTTAAAAGGCCTTGAAATGGCTTATCAGAAGCTTATAGAATTTAAAAAACAAAAGAACAGCGAACTGGTAATCATAAAGGATGAAAAAATTGTAAGAATTAAACCTCAGTAACATCTGAACAGCCACAGTAAAATTGCTGAAGTATTTGAAGTGAAGTATGCAAACTGCTGGTACTGCGGAAGGAGTAAAATAACCTATATATACAAGTAAAAAGCAAACCGGCGCAGGAGTACTCAAGTTACTTAAATGACATTGGTGTTGCCGGTAGTTATGACCAGAGCTACATTATAACCTGTGTAAAAAATAAATTTCAATATTCAAAACCCCTTATGAAAAAGTTATTATTCCTGCTTCTTATTGCACCGCTATTTAGTTGGGCCCAGCAACAGTATTTTACGTATCAGCACAACGGCTTGTATGGCATTACCGACTTAAAAGGTAATAATGTAGTTAATGCTATTTACACCGATTGGGAGGATTATAATACTATTGATAGTCTTGCCATACTTGAAAATAAGAAGGGTAAAACCCTGGTATTTCATTTATATAATGGCAGTAAAAATGAATATGATGAATTTCAACCCAATCATGTTTACATACAGGATGAATATTTTGTATTCATCAACAACAATAAGAAAGAGTATTTGCGAGGACAAGTATCCGGGCTGCAAATTCCGCTGAAAGAAAAATTTTATGAGTTTAAGAATCTGGGTCCTGATTATATTGTTGCAAAGTTTCAAAAAGTACCCAAACCTGTAAAACAGGCTCCTGCACCTGCTCCTAAAAAAGACAAAAACGGATTGACGCCTCCGCAAATAGTCAGAGCACCGCAGATGGAATCTTTAAAGTATGCTAATTATTATGTTTTTAAAAATGATAAAAAATTGGTGAAGGTGAAAGAGATTAGTTCAAACGAATACGACTTCCCGTTTAGTATTTATAATAATACTGCCGCAACTAATTACTCTTCAGAGAAACAATATCAATATAAGGAGGATGTAAAGCCCTGGGATCATTTTTACAAAGAGAGCTTTGATTATATAGCAGTGAAAGATGGCGATGCTTTTAACCTGTATGACAAGAACTGGAAGCTGATCACCAATATTAAATCAACCGGGAGCTCGTACGATTATGATGAGCCAATAGCGAAGGCATTAACTGCATTGAACAAGGATAAGCGTTTCGTTATAAACACAGCCAATTATGCCATACCTCCATCCATGGGAGGCCGCGCACCGGATTTTTTAAAAGTGGAAAAGCAAAACGATTTAAATATCGTAAGTGTTTATCAAGATAAGCAATATGTTTTCTTATTTAAAACACCTTCCGAAGTGAAAGTGTCAGGCGATAAAGTTACCATTAAAAGCGGGGAGATAGTTCGAGCTGTGTTATTTCAAGATCAGCTCAGGCATTGCATTTGCCTGCGCAGTACCTTCAACTGTATAAAGTAGATTTTGCTAAATAATAATGCCTGTTAATAATACTTACTTGTAATGACTCCAAAGCTGAATTTTATCACTTTAATTGCCTTCGTATTTCTGACTGCAATTTTTTCATGCGCTCCTAAAGAGAAGCAAAAAGATGGGGAAAGAACAGAGATGGGCCAAAGCGGGCTTGTAGCAGTTACAGTGGAATCCTCTACCCACTACGCTGAATACCAGGAAGCGTCGAAGTTGCTTCAGGAAGGAAAAGCTTTAGAAGCGATCCGGGTGTATAAGCATTTATGTAAAATAGAAGATGAGCGTTTAAAGACATATTGCTATATGGGTTTGGCATCTGCTTATTTAGTGCTGGCTAATTATTCAGAGGCTATTAAGAATTACAATAAATCGCTTAAGTTGAACGGGAAAAATTTTAACAGCTATATCGGTTTAGGTTCAACCTATTTTAGCATTAAAGATTATAAAAAAGCAATAGAGCATTACGACTATGCCAGGAAGATGAATCCCAAATCTCCCGACTGCTATTGGGGGCTTGCTTTAGCATATGATAAGCAAAATAATATCGACAGCGCCAAGGCCAATGTAAAACAGTTTCTCGCACTGGAGCCTAACTCGAAATACAGGAATTTTGCAGAAATGATTTTGATGAAATAAAAAGAAGCCGGTGCTGCATTGTTCATTACAACAACTATAATGAGCTACAGGAATTTTAATAATATATGATCGTAAGCTGTAAACTTGGTGAAAATGATTTTTTAACCTATCAACTTTATATCGCATCAGAATCAGAGCGGGTTAAAAAGAAAAGACAAAGGGTACCAGTATTTTATATTCTTTTCTTGATTGTACGGTTACTACACTGATTTTTAAATTCGTGTATTCGTGGCATTTGCTGCGCTCTCTGATTGTTAAGCTCACTTCGAGGGGCGTTGTCGTGTACAACTATACTTAAATTCGATACGGCTCTTTAAATTTGCAACAGAACTATTTTATATGAAAATAATTGCTACCCTGGCTGCTTTATTGATCTCCACGTTTTGTTGGAGCCAAACGGTTTTTAAAGTGGATCATTTCTCAAAAGACTATTATGGCAAGATTTTTATCAGCGATACTTCTGAAGTGTTTAGTAAAGGTTGGGTAGCAATCTATAATACTAAAACTAATAAGCAGCTTATAAAAGTAGCAGCAGAAGAGCTGGCGCTTTCCTTACATGATGGCAAGGCAAAAGCTAATATAAAATCGCTGCCCTATGGTGAGCAAAGCCTTATAATGTACGAAGATTATAATTTTGATGGTAAAAAGGACTTTGCTATTTGCGATGGACAGAACAGTTGCTATCATGGTCCATCGTTTCGTATTTACCTGGCTGTTGGTGAGGGTTTTCGTTTCAATGAGGCTTTTACCAAACTGGCACAGGAAAACTGCGGCATGTTTAGCGTGGATGCAAAAGAAAAGAAGATCTACACCATGACTAAGGATGGCTGCTGCTGGCACCAGTCTTCGGAATATAGCGTAGTAAATAACACACCTAAAGAGATCAGTATTGTTACAGAAGAATATCATACACCTTTTTACATCAGCACCATCGAAAAATGGAATGGCAAAAGAATGGTAGCATCGACTTCTAAGAGCATTGATCTGGGTGAGGAGGGCGTTGATGTGATACTCTCTTTTAAAGTGCCTCAAAATGGAAAACAGGTAGTGCTTTTCAATCTCAATGATCGTATGTTGTATTATGCTGTTTTAAAAAAGAATGAAGAGGTAGAGTTTTCTTACCCGCTGGATGCAGTTTATCAAAGCCATGATTTTACTTTTGAAAATGGTGCCGGGCATCTTGCGGTTAATTTTACAAACGAGAGTGCCGTATACCGGGTATATGAGGAGGCGGGGAAAGTTGGCATCATTACCAAAATAAATAGTAAAACCTATCATTGGCAGGGTGATACTAAAACACAAAAAGGCAGTTTGAAAAAACTGACAAAGGTGAAGTTGGATAATGTGTATTAACGTTATTAAGATAATGATGAAATAGAATCGTCACGTCGAACGAAGCAAAGTGGAGTGAGAGGTCTTCGCTTTTTGGGCAAATTTCTCTTCGGTTTTAAGGAAAACCTCATCGAAATGACGAATAATAGTAACAGTTATCACCAGAATGAACGGCTTATTCATTTTTGTATGCTCTTTCCTATTTTTGCAAACAATCAATTCTGTTAACCGAAAAATCAAAAAACTGCTATGGAAGAAGTAAAAGAACCTATAAGTAACGAATCACCTGAAAATTACCCCTTATTAACAGAACGTATCCAATCAACCGCTATTGACGCTGCTCTTATTGTTATTTCCATGTTTGTTATCGCTATGGTATTAGACAGGTACGAACGTGTGCCTGATTGGGTAAGAATTGGATTATTTGTAGGTTTAGTGGTGGTGTATGAACCACTATGCACCACCCTGGGTTTTACTGTAGGTAATTATATAAAAGGCATCAGGGTGCGGCAATTTGATAATAGTGATAAAAAGATCAACTTTTTACAGGCACTTTTGCGCTACGTGTTTAAGCTGGCCCTGGGTGGTATTTCTTTTCTCGCTATATTTTTTACGAAAAAACGAAGAGCGATACACGATATGGTAGCAGGGAGTGTGATGATTAAATTGTAATAATGGTACCAGGTTATTATCATTCCCAACTAATGGAAGTTAAACAACCCTACAAATGACGGACACAGGAATTATAGGACTAATACTCATTATTGTAAACATCGCCTTCTCCTACAAAGGGTTTAATAACGAGCTATTTTTTAACGGCTATAAATTTGAAGTCGATAAGATCCTTATTAATAAAGATTATAAACGCTTTATTACTTCGGGCTTCCTGCATCTGGGCTGGACGCATCTTATATTTAATATGCTAAGTCTTTATGCTTTTAGCGGGCTTATTGAAGGCAGCCTTGGAGGGGTAAATTTTTTGATTGTTTATTTTGCGAGCCTGATCGGCGGCGGGCTGTTCTCCCTGTTGGTGCATAAAAATCATGGAGACTATAGCGCTGTAGGCGCATCGGGCGCTATCTGCGGTATCATCTTCGCGTCTATTGCTTTATTTCCTGGAATGAGTATCGGTTTCTGGGGCATTCCGGTTTCAATTCCGGCCTGGTTGTATGGGATTGTATATGTATTATTCTCTATTTATGGAGTTAAATCCAGCAAGGGTAATATCGGGCATGAAGCGCATTTGGGAGGAGCCCTAATAGGAATGCTGGTAGCTTTGATAATGGTACCTTCTGCTTTGTTGGAAAATTATACGACTATTTTAATTATTGCGGTTCCAACAATTGCGTTTATTTACCTGATCGTTACAAGGCCACATATTTTATGGGTCGACAACTTTTATTTCAGAAGTCATAAAAATTATTATTCGATCGATCACCGGTATAATGAGGAAAGGAATAATGCACAAAAGGAGATCGATGCCATTTTGGACAAGATAAATAAGAAAGGGATGAATAGTTTGAGCGCCAGAGAGAAGGAAAAACTCAGACAGTATGCTCAAAAAGGTGGTTGAAAGAGATTTTAGCAGTCAATTCAAATTTATCCGAATGTCTCTCTGGCATTTTTTGACAAATATCAAAACTATCATACCTGCGATCCCTATAATTTAGACAGCTAATCAGGGATATTGTTAATCATTTGTGCCTGCCCCTCCGTTCAGGCGGGCATTCATGGCATTAAGACAAGCGTTGTCCTGAATTTTAAACATATTTGTATATGAACCATATAGAACGGGAAGATGTACATATTGTTAGCCGGCATAGTAACCTGGGCAAAAAGAGAGTCGCGGGTATATTAGAAGCTAATATTTATAATAATAAAGAAGCATGGCAAAAGTTTTTGCAGTTGTTTTTTATAACACTGGGCGTTGGGTTTACAGTAGCCGGGGTGATTTTCTTTTTTGCGTATAATTGGGCCAGCCTGCACAAGTTTGCCAAAATAGGATTAGTGGAGGCCCTGATCCTGGTAACGACTGGTTTAATATTTCTGCCTAAACTCAACACGAATACCAGGAATATTATACTGACCGGTGCAGCCGCTTTGGTAGGTGTATTGTTTGCGGTATTCGGACAGGTGTACCAAACAGGAGCCAATGCCTATGATTTCTTTTTAGCCTGGGTAGTGTTTATAACCCTGTGGACGGTAGTGTCGAACTTTGCGCCGCTGTGGCTGCTGTACCTTTTGTTGGTTAACACCACCATCATATTATATACCCAGCAAGTGGCGAAAGACTGGGACGAGATTTTTATTTTCACCCTGCTCTTTGTTGTGAATACCCTGGTGCTATTGGGTTTCATCCTACTGTATAAGTATAAAAAAGATTTGCATACACCTGGCTGGTTTTTAAACACCATAGCATTGGCTTCGTTAACCTATGCCACCATCGGCATGGTAATAGGCGTTTTTGAAGGAAACGCTGGTTCTTTTCCTTTCCTGGTTTTATTCACCATAATAGCTTTTGCGGCCGGTATACTGTATGGATTAAAAGCCAGGAAACTGGTTTATCTCTCCATCATTCCTCTCAGTAGCATCATCATATTATCTGCTTTACTACTCAAAACCTCAGACGATGGTTCCATGCTCCTGTTTGTCTGTATGTTTATTATTGGCAGTGTAACACTGGTAATAAGGGGGCTCCTTTCTCTGCAGCGGCAATGGGCTATTGAAACATCTCACAAAGTTTTAGCAGATCAACATGAAAAAAATGAAAATGAAAACTAAGGAGCATATAGAAGCATTATTAACACAGATGGCTAACGGAGATGACAACGTTCAATATGATGTGGACGCTATTGCCGCTACCTATCAAAAGAATGATCACGGCCATCAGTCCATTGCTGTAAAAATATTGTCTGTGGTAGGTGGTATACTGGCAAGCCTGGCATTTATCGGGTTTCTTTTTTGGTAGGCCTGTACGACTCTGAAATGGGCTTATTGCTTTTAGGGATAGCTGCTACCGCCGGATCTGCTTTGTTGAGTAAAAAGGCGGACACCATAATAGTGGATACCATCAGTGTGTCGTTCTTTATTATTGGATTTACCTTAATGGGGCTGGGGTTGGATAGAATGCATGTAGATGCGAATATCATTTTCACGCTTTTCATCATTATCGCATTTTGTGCACTGGTTTTTGTTCAAACCCATATACCGTCTTTTGTATGTGTATTGATCATCAGTGGAAGTATCTTAACCCTTATCCTGACCAATCATCAGCATTATCTGCTTAATGTATATGTAGCGATAATGGCATTGGCAATGACTTATTTCTTTTTGAATGAAGCCACCATTATTACCAGTGGTAAAATATTGCCCAAACTCTATAATCCAATAAGAACGGGGCTTGTTTTCTCTTTTCTTGCGGGGTTGGTGTTGGCGGGTGAAGGCGGTTTCGTTCCCGTTTACTTCTATTACAGTTGGCTGTCTGCTATCATAATTATAGCAGCGGTTGTATATGTGGTCACTACTCTATTCAAAGTGCTCAATATCTTTAACCTGCAGCATAAAATTTTAATTGGGGTTTTTACGGTTTTGGTTTTGTTGCCTACGGTTTCTTCACCCGCTATCTCCGGTGCTATTCTGATCATTTTATTAAGCTTTTTTATAAACGATAAAACAGGGTTGGTGCTGGGCATTATGGCATTTATCTATTTTATTTCGCGGTTTTATTACGACCTTAATATTACGCTGCTCACCAAGTCGATACTGTTGTTTTCGTCGGGTATTCTTTTTATTATCATCTACCTGTTCACCCATAAGAAATGGATAACGAATGAAAAAATTTAAATGGATCATTATATTGGTAAACCTCGCTTTGCTGCTGGTATATATTAATTATTCAGTTGTAAAGAAGGAAAAGTTATTAAAAGATGGACAACTGGTTTTGTTAGCATTGGCGCCCGTTGATCCGCGCTCTTTAATGCAGGGCGATTACATGACATTACGATATGCTATTTCTGAAAACCTCAATGCCGACAGCATGCCGAAGCGTGGTTATTGTGTAGTGCGGTTGGATGCTGATGGTGTTGCCAACCGGGTGCGGTTTCAGAAAAATGTAATTCCATTACATAAAGGGGAGTATCTTATCGGTTATACGGCGCCGGATTACTGGAATGTAAATATTGGAGCTGAATCTTTCTTTTTTGAAGAAGGGCAGGCCGAAAAATATGATAGCGCCCGATATGGGGGATAAGGGTAGACAGGAATGGCAATAGCCTGCTGGTAGGCTTGTATGATGAGCAGCGGAAGAAAATTGAGTAAGGTGAGCCAGGATTCATGAGCCTGTTAATGCAATATTACTGTGACAAAAAGGAAATTAATTAGTCAGCGACATCCCATATTATACTTCCTGGCCGTTTGGGCCAGGCGGTTGAGGCGTTATAGCCAATGGTATTCCGACCATAAAAAATATACTCATAAACATTCAACTGAAAAACTTCCTTTTAGAATAAAAAAACATCAGTCCGTTCTTTTAAAAAAGCTGGGCGACAGCGACAGGCAGTTGCAGGTAAATAAAGTAACTAATTTGAAAATTGCAGCAAAGCGCATTGATGGCATCCTGATAAGGCCGGGCGAAACTTTTTCCTTTTGTAAATTAGTGGGTTTGCCTACCAGGCGAAAGGGATATTTATTGGGAATGGAGTTGTCCTTTGGCGAAGCGCGGGCAGGCATTGGTGGGGGTATTTGCCAGATATCCAACCTTATCCACTGGTTGGTGATCCATAGCCCGTTGACAGTTACGGAGCGTTATCATCATTCCTTTGATCCTTTTCCTGATGATGGGCGGGTTTTACCTTTCGGCAGCGGGGCTACCGTTTTTTATAACTATCGCGATTATCAATTCACTAATAATACCGATCATACTTTTCAGATCAATTTGTGGTTTACAGATAAATGCCTGGAAGGGGAACTCCGGATTGATGCTGAATTAGACTATGCGTATCATGTCATAGAAAAGGATCACCAATTTTTAAAAATAGACGGGCAGTTTTACCGCAAAAACGAGATCTGGCGGGATAAAATATTGAAGTTTAAAAGTGGCCAGGTTATAGCAACCGAGCTCATAACAAAAAATTTTGCCAGGGTAACTTATATTCCTGAAAATTATATTGAAGAAAAGGGCGACACACCAGATCAATAACTTCACTCAACTTCATCGAATAAATTCTATGAACGGAAATGTATTTGCTATAGGAAGCTACAACCGCTTTCCGATAAGCAACTCGAACAAATAGAGCAATTAGTAAGCTTTCCTATACCTGCAGATTATAGGTCCTTTTTGCAGCAATTAGGTTTTGGCTCCATCAATGAGCTATTAATGGTTGAGGAGCCTGATCCCTATTTTATCCGGAACAATTTTGCAGACTATATGGATTTTTGGCAATGGGAAAATGATGAAGAAGAGCAGGCATTAAATGGGCTTACTATTGCCCGATCCATTGACGGGGACATAGTAGCAATAATCGACAATATCTCAACACCTTTCCTGATGTTACCCAGGCATGCTGAGAGCCCACTTAAGTTCCCGGATTTGTCATCAGTTCTAAGTTTTTATGAGCGGCAATATGATTTTGTAGACAATCTTTATTTTGACCCTTATTTTGAATGGGAGCAAAAGAACATTAGTGTCGGCAGAGATATGATAATGAATCTTCAAATCATTCGGCAAATACATGAAGGTTTTTTAGAAAAGTATCAGCCAGATAAAGTCTTAAATGCTGCTACTCAGCCGAAATATATCATGCGGAAGATCGGGGGATGGGTGTATTTTGATTGTCTTTCAGGTAGCTCCATTAGGGTAAAGTATCAAACTTCGGTTAAAGAGAGGGCAGTAGAAATTATGAATTACATTAATGGTTTATTAGAACAGGCATTGACCAATCCTACGAAATAATGGCAATATATCAATCCACAATAAAAAGGACACTTATCTTATTTACAGCAATGACTTTGTTATTAACGAGCTGCGTGGAAAAAGAGAAAGCAGCGCCTTCTATTGCCAAAACCCTGGTGATACAGCCATTCTCGGGGATTTCTCAAAATCAGGTAGATAATGTTTCGAAGCAATTGAGGAAGCATTTTCGTACCGTCAAAATTAGTAAGGAAATCGATTTGCCTCAGTCTGCTTTTTATCCGCCACGACAAAGATACCGGGCAGACTCTCTATTGAGCTTTTTGTTAACAAACGAGCCGGACCAAAAAGTAACAGTGCTCGGTGTGACCGATAAGGACATTAGCGTTGGTAAAAATGATATTATCGATTGGGGTGTGATGGGACTAAGCTACCGGCCCGGGCGCTCTTCTGTAGTCTCAACTTTCAGGCTCTCAAAAACGCAGGTACAAGAGCAATTATATAAAGTAGCTGTTCATGAATTAGGGCATGCATCCGGACTGCCGCATTGCCAGCTGAAAACCTGTTACATGCGAAATGCTGACGGGGGCAATCCGTTAAATGAGGAAACAGGATTTTGTGAAAAATGCAAATCGTATCTGGTTGAGAGAAATTGGATATTATGAAAAAGAATATATTTCATCATGTTTATTGTACAATCACTTTAGTTACATTTACTGTTAACTCATATAAAACATTCCATGACGTCTCAAAAGCGAACTTTTTCCCAGGCTGCGCAATCGCTAGCGGATGTACTTGCATCTGCCACCACCAATAATAACGATGTAAAAGAAGCCATCAATCTTTTTTTGACCGGCTACCAGCGGCAAAGCCCGAAGAAGTGGCTGCAGCCATGCAATCTTTAGCTGGTATATTTGAAACAGCAAAGAAAGTGAATGCTATACATGCCATTATGCTATGTGGCTACCTGGTAGAGAAAGGATACAAAGGGAAATATTTTATAAATGAACTGGAACGGCTCGCTATTAAAAAGCTGGGTATAGCTGAGCCATTATTGAAGACATCTGTAAGTGTTATGGAAACTACGGATGATGAGGACGAAGACCCTTATGAAGCAGTGGATAAGATGCGGGAGGCTGCGGCAACAGAACATCCCGAACAAATTGAGGCTGACGATTGGTTAGAGAAAATTTATCCCTGCCTGGTGTCTGCTTACAGCAGCGATCAGGGGCTTTTTAATACAGGCAAAAATTTATTGTACGAGCGGGTGCAACCTTATATTCAGGTAAGCAATGCCTGCAGCTGGCTGAGCATTTTGTTCAGTGTGCTTTTCAACGAACCGGTACTCGTGGTTGAACTGTCTCAGAAAAAAGCTTTTACAGGGACTATCAGTGGTATTGCCGATAATTTTCAATTACAGTTGTTATTAATGAGTATACCCCAACTGGGAGATACCATCGATGCAGAGCTTACTGCGGTAGTAAATGGCACGGGTCCCCAGGACGGAGAAGCATCAGTTGCAGGCAGATGGGATATGTGTACCTGGCCCGTACTTTCGGCATCGCATAAGGAAACTGGCAACAGTGATAGCGATCACTGGATATGGAGCGAAGGGAATCCAGCAGATATTGAGCAGCTGGATGGCCGCAGGGTGATCCTTTTAAAAGAGCCTTCGTATCAAAGAGGCTTATATGTGCAGCGTAGTTTTTCTACATTGCCTGCATCCATCAATATTGAAAATTGGTTGAGTGAAGATGAGTTGAATCAGTGGCTGGAAAAGATGAAGTGATTTTTGTTGTTTTCAGTTGGTTACTCTTAAATAGCGATGGAATACACTAAGCTGGTTCTTCAACCAAAGTTATTGGAATGCTTCCTTTATATGCGCCGCGTAACTGTGCAATATCAGTAATAACAGTCGTGCCTTATATGTACTCAGCCGCGTAGCGGCGATATGTTATTATACAGCTATGGGATACAGTAACTTTACGCCGTTTTCTTCGAGCTGGAGTTATTGAAATGCAATCTTCTGCACCGCGTAGCGGTGCGATATCAATAACAATCATACCCCAAATGTACTTAGCCGCGTAGCGGCGACATGTCAATTCCACTCCGTTAACAATCCTCTTCATTAGGTTTTGCCGTTTTAACAAAAGCGAATCAATCAAACCGGCTATTTTTAGGCCATGAAAATTGAACACACTGCCTTTTGGGTAGCAGATCTTGAAAAAGTAAAAGATTTTTATTGTACTTATTTTGATATGATAGCCAGTGATCGTTATCATAACCCTATAAAAAATTTCACTTCTTATTTTCTTTCTTTTAAAGAGGGGGTGCCCGCATTGAAATAATGCATCGCCCGGATATTGTGTCTCAAACAAGCCAGCGAGGATTGATCACAGGTATTGCACACCTGGCTATTTCAGTAGGCTCTAAGGAAATGGTAGACCTGCTTACTCAACGATTAAGAGAAGACGGTTTTACTATAGCAGGAGAGCCCCGAACAACAGGCGATGGCTACTATGAAAGTGTAGTACTGGACACGGAAGGCAACCTGGTTGAAATAACAGAATGATAACTACTCCTTTTTTTCTGACCTATTCAGCAAAATTTAAAATAAATCGCCGGTTGATCCGTCTTCCCGGAAAAGCCTGGAATATGTCCAAAAAATACTGATCATTAATGGTCATCCTAATAAAGAGTCATTATGCTTCGCACTGGCTGCTGCCTATAAAGAAGGTGCCGTTCAATCGGGTGCAGCAGTTAGGGAACTGGCTATTGCTGATCTTCAATTCAACCCTAACCTGCAGTATGGTTATCGTAAACGAATGGATTGGGAGCCGGACTTAGCCTTAGCCTGGGAAAGCATTCAATGGGCTGATCACCTGGTGTGGGTACATCCTGTTTGGTGGGGCGGGTTGCCTGCAATTACCAAGGGCTTTATCGACCGGGTTTTTCTGCCTGGGTATGCCTTTAAGTACCGCGAAGGATCGGTGTGGTGGGACAAGCTGCTCAAGGGCAAAACAGCACATATCATTACTACATTAGATCAACCGGGTATTTATTACAGGCTGGCTTTCGGCAGGCCGAGTGTGAACCAGTTGCGGAAATCGGTATTGCAGTTCTGTGGGATCAGTCCGGTTAAAGTAAGCTATATTGGCATTGTGAAAACAGCTACTGAAGAAAAGCGCTCACAATGGTTGCAAACGGTAAGGGAAATGGGTACCCGTTTAAAATAGTTCGCTTTGGTTGGGTGAATCCTGGTGTATAATATATAGCCAACATGAAACAATTGCCATTTGTTTATTCCCTGCAAACAGTATCTTTATAGAAGTGCATTATTATACAATTATACTGGTCATCATGGCACTAATGTTAGGCGCTTCTGCTTTTGCCGAAAAGCTGAAAGTGCCTGTACCAGTATTATTAATTGTTGTAGGCATGATAGCTGGTTTTACACCCAGCATGCCGGCTATCGAACTGGACCCCGAGATCATTATGCTGATCTTTTTACCACCCTTGTTATATGATGCAGCTTTTAATATCTCTGCCAAAGATTTCAAGACTAATATTAATACGATTAGCTCTTTGGCTATAGGGCTGGTTTTTATTACTACAGCGGGTATTGCAGCAGTAGCGCATTATTTAATCCCGGGTATGAGCTGGCCCCTGGCCTTCGTATTGGGTGCCACACTTTCGGCAACCGATGCTGTTGCAGCAATGGGTATAACCAAGGGATTGGGCTTGCCTCATAAAACGATTACCATACTTGAGGGAGAGAGCCTGGTGAATGATGCTTCAGCGCTGGTGGCTTACCGCTTTGCGGTTGCGGCAGTAACAGGCGTGGCTTTTGTGTGGTGGAAAGCCTTATTCGACTTTTTGATCGTTTTAGGTGGTGGTTTCCTGGTGGGTATTATCATCGCAAAATTATTAGGGTTTGTTCTGCGCTTTTTTAGAGACAATGCTATGGTTGTGATCAGCCTGATGTTGTTGATGCCTTTTGTAACGTACCTGCTGGCCGAGCATTTCGAAGTCTCCGGCGTGATCGCAGTGGTTGTATTGGGATTAAATATGTCCTGGTTAAGCAAGAACAGGTTCCCCGAACATATAAAGCAGCAATCACGTAATTTCTGGGACGTCAATATCTTTTTATTGAATGGGTTGATATTTGTTTTAATTGGGTTGCAGTTCCCGTTGGTGCTAAAACGGATGGAGACCAATCAGATATGGACCTATATCGGATACGCAGGTATTATCACCGTTATTACTTTTCTGATCAGGCTGATAAGAGTGTTTATGCAGCAATTTAACCTGCAAAAGGCTTTTGAGGGTAAGCGTCGTATCAGCGAAGAGGCACTCTTCGATTCCAAAACCAGCCTGATCATTTCCTGGGCCGGTATGCGAGGTATTGTATCGCTGGCTATTGCGTTAGGTTTACCCTTAAGCCTTACGAATCATGAAGCTTTTCCTATGCGTAACGAGATTATCTTTCTGTCTATTGCAGTCGTACTTTTATCACTCTTAGGTCAGGGTTTAACGTTGCCATGGGTAGTAAAAAGTTTAGCAAAGGCAAAGATGTTGTTATTACATCGAGCCACACCGGGATTGCAGATACGGAGGGTTAAGTTTGGTAAAACTGCCCGTACTGTCTAACTTAGATATATGAGCAACATTTTAGATATCCGCTGTCCTTCCTGCCAATCGAAGCAGCTAAATACTGCGGAGAAAACCGGAGACAAGCTAACTTTAATCTGCCTGTCCTGTGGTTACTGCTTTAAAGCGATAGATACAGATGAAACGCCTCGAAAAGCCGTCGAGCAGCCATCGCAGGCTACGCCACCAGTATTACATCATACCCCGGTCAGCGCTATACCCGATCTGCCTATGCTCAATAAGCAGATTGTTGAAGTAGCAAAGGCAAGCGGCAAATTAGGTGCAATTAAATACTGTAAAGACCTTACAGGATGGAGCCTGGATCAATGTAAGAAGCATGTGGATAGTTTGGTAGACCATGGCATAGTTGAAGAGTGGAATACCGCTGAATCAATAGAAGCATCAGTTCCTACAACTAGGTTGGATCAGCAGATTATTGAAATAGCCCGTACAAAAGGTAAGCTGCATGCAGTTAAATATTACAAGGATCAAACCGGGAAGGGCTTAAAAGAATCGCTGGAGTATATAGATAAGATAGTGCCACCAGGTACCTTTAAAAAACAGAAGGCTGCTTTATCGCAACCGCCTGTTATGGCAGCTACGATGCCAAGGAAGTATTGGTGCTGAGACGTTACCGGGATAATGTGCTGCAGCAAACAGCAGGAGGTCGCTTGCTGGTTCGTTTGTATTATTACATCTCACCATCCGTCGCCCGCTTTATAAAAAATAATGAGTCGCTAAAAAAGCCATCCGGAGGTATATGCTACAGCCATTAACGGAGCGGCTGTAGCAAAATAACTAATCGTTGTTTTGGCTACAAGATCCGTTGTTTTCGTCACCTTTCGGCCTTTTACTTATATCAACTTTGCTGTGTCAATTATTAAAAACTAAAAAGTAAATAATGAAAACACAGAAAGTATGGTTAGTAACAGGCGCCTCAAAAGGATTAGGACTAAGCCTGGTAAAAAAATTATTAAATGAAGGTTACAAAGTAGCCGCAACTTCCCGCTCTTTACAAAGCCTTGAAACCGCATTGGGTGAGCATTCAGGTCTGTTGCCTTTGGAAGTTGACTTATTAGACGAAGCCAGTGTGGGTAGTGCCATTGATACAACAGTAGCGCAATTGGGCAGCATTGATGTGGTGGTGAATAATGCGGGTTATGGACAACTGGGTACCCTTGAAGAGTTAAGCGATAAAGAAGCCCGTGCTAACTTTGACACCAATGTATTTGGCGCATTGAATGTAATACGTAAAGCCACTCCTTATTTACGCAAACAGCAAAGCGGTATTGTAATTAATATTGCCTCTATAGGTGGATTGACAGGTGATTTTCCCGGCTGGGGCGTATACTGTGCCACAAAGTTTGCCATGGTGGGCTTTACCGAATCTTACGCCGCAGAAGTAAAAGAGTTTGGTATTAAAGCAACAGTAGTGTATCCAGGCTATTTCCGCACTAATTTCCTATCGGGTGGATCTTTAAATACACCTGCCAACGAAATTGAGGCATACTCCGTAGCAAGGAAAATACAGGCGGCTCATGAAAAGGAGATTGATGGTAACCAGCCCGGCGATCCGGATAAAGCAGCCGATGCCATGATCGCATTAGCAAAAATGGAAAATCCTCCTGTACATTTGCTCTTAGGTTCTGATGCCTTTGAGCTGGCAGGTAAAACGCTGAAAGCATTGGGTCAGGAAATAGCGCAGTATGAAAGTATTAGCAGGTCAACTGATTTTTAGTGAATAACATGCGGCAGCACTAATATCGCTGCCGCACATTAAATCATTTAAAATGAAAAAACAAGCTTTACACAATAGATACGATCAATGATTTTCATGCTATTTGCGGCCTTCCGGGTCCACAGCATCCCTTGGTAAGCCTCGTAGATTACAGCCAGGTCGAATACCAGGTGGAAGAGGAAGAGATAGGCTGGATACAGGACCTTTATTTTATAGGTCTGAAACGCGATATACAGGGCAAGTTCCGGTATGGACAAAAGCAATACGACTTTGATGAAGGGCTGGTTTGCTTTGTAGCGCCCAAGCAATTGATTCATGTACATATTGATAAGCCTGCTGATAATGTTACAAAACCATCGGGTTACCTATTGGCATTTCACCCTGACTTTTTGTGGAATACTTCATTGGCTAAAACCATTCACAATTACGACTTTTTGGGTATGATGTAAATGAGGCTTTGTTCCTGTCGGAAAAAGAAGAAGCACTATTAATGGGTATTTTTAAAGGTATAGAGCAGGAGTATCAATCGGGTATCGATCAGTTTACACAGAATATTATCATTGCCCAGATCGAAGTGTTGCTGAATTATTGTGAGCGATTCTATCAGCGCCAGTTTATCACCCGCAAGAAAAGCGGCCACCAGATCCTGGAACGGTTGGAGCAGGCATTGGACGAATGTTTTGCCAGTGATGATCTGATCAACAAGGGAGTGCCAACAGCGCAGCACATTGCCAGCCAGCTCCATATTACCCCCAATTACCTGGGCAGTTTGCTCAAAGCATTAACAGGGCTAACTACACAGCAGCATATCCATAACAAGCTGATCGAAAAGGCAAAAGAGAAGCTATCGACTACCGCCTTATCAGTTAGTGAAATTGCTTATGAGCTGGGCTTTGAGCATGCTCAATCCTTCAGTAAATTATTTAAGAATAAGACTAACCTCTCGCCGTTAGAGTTCCGACAATCTTTTAATTAAACAGGAGTATAGATTTTACAGAGAGGTTGGGCTATGTTTACAGGGCTTATTGTACATTCATGTTCTTAATTGAATGAAACTTTGAGTAAGATCTACATATTCAGCGGATTGGGCGTTGACCGGCGCGTTTTCAATGAAATTGATTTTGGCGACCTGGATATCACCCATGTAGAATGGATAAAACCAGAGCCTAATGAACCACTGGTTCACTACGCGGAACGCATTGCGGAGAATAGGGTAGCGCCTCATTCTGTTTTAATCGGCTTGTCATTTGGGGGAATGTTATCTGTCGAAATAGCTAAACTGATTCCCGTTGATAAGATCGTATTAATAGCTTCTGCAAAAACAAAGGATGAGTTACCGCGGGGCGTCTTAATGAAATGGTTGCTGAGAATTAGAAGGTTCATTCCCGAGTATAGTTTAACCCGCCCTAATCGCATTGCTTATTGGTTTTTTGGTGTAAAGGAAAAAAAGAAAAACAACTGCTTCGGGAAATTTTAAAAGACACCGATCCTCAGTTCTTTAAATGGGCCATCAAGGAAATCATCAATTGGGAAAATGAAACGATGCCGGCAAATAGTATTCATATCCATGGGAACAAAGACCGCATCATACCTATAAAGAATGTCAAAGCCGATTATGTAATAGAGGACGGCGGACATTTTATGACGGTAAATAAGGCAAAGGAGATCGGAAACATTATTAGAACGGTTGTTTAAAGTTCATCATAGATTAGTAATAGTTTAGATCGTTTGGCAAAGATATAGATGGCTAAACTGTGACAATGAAAATCGTTACAATAGCTAATTTGCAGATGATAATGCATTATTGATATATGCGCGATGTAAAGTTTATCTAACATACTACTATACAGAAATAATGGCAACTCAACAGGAATTGGAACAATTAGCGGGTCAGCTTAGGCAGCCTAATGGTGCTGCTGGTATAGATGTAGCCAATATGATGAACGAGAATAATATCGGGATGACACATCATTCTATCGATAAGCTCGAACTAGGCAATGGGCAGCGTGTATTGGAATTGGGCCACGGTAATGGTGGTCATGTCGGATATTTATTAAAACGGCCAGTCGTCTCAAATACTCAGGATTGGAGATGTCGGAGCTGATGATGGATGCAGCGAGGCATACAAATCAAAAATGGATCGATAATGGCGAGGCCTCTTTTTATCTGTATGACGGTGCTCGGACTCCTTTTAGTGACGGTAGCTTCGATAAAGTTTTTACGGTAAATACGATCTACTTCTGGTCAGATCCGGTAAGTCTTTTGTCTGAGATATACAGGATCACTACAGCTGGCGGTTGGTTTAATATCACATTTGCACAAAAAGCGTTTATGCAAACCCTACCTTTTACACAGTTTGGGTTTGAATTGTATGACACAACAAAGGTTGAAACGCTGGTTGCTGCAACTTCGTGGAAAATATTAGCAACTGCATACGAAACCGAAACCATTAAGAGCAAAGCTGGCGAAATAGTACAGAGGGAGTTTACAACTATAACGCTTGCCAAATAGTCTCCGTGGGACGGATAAGCAATTGTTGTTAAAATAACTTACAGGCCATATAATTATATGCGATTTAATTTTACTGTGTATTTTGTCTTCATATCTTTGTAATGAAAATTCTTGCTGCTGTCAGCAGATGATTTGGAAAAGCTAAATATTTCATAACTAAACATATACATGCAGTTTCATCCCATGCCTGCCAATGAGCAGGAGAGATTAAAAGATCTATATTCTTACAATATCCTGGATACCCTGTCTGAAGAGGATTTTGATAATATAACTGAAATTGCATCACAAATCTGTAATACGAAAATTTCCCAGATCACTTTAGCAGATAATGACCGGCTTTGGTTCAAGTCCAGTCATGGATTACCTGGCTCAGAAGTGCCACGCCATCTTTCCTTTTGTACCCACGCTATAAATACTCCCGATGAGTTGTTCATGGTGCCCGATGCGAGAGAAGATGAGCGGTTTGCCGATAACCCTTTTGTTACGGGAGAGCCATATGTGGTGTTTTATGCGGGAGTACCGCTAATAAGTGAAAATGGGTTTGCTTTAGGCAGTTTGTGTGTCGTACACGACCGCCCCACCCAACTTTCGGAAACTCAGTTAAAGTCATTAAAGGCATTATCAAAACAGGCCATGCGGCTGATTGAATTGCGCAAGAAAAAGCGCAGCTGGAGGGAGCTACCAGCAATTTGAGTGAAAAAATAAGGCCCTTGAAAAGTTTGTAGGTACTGTAGCCCACGATTTAAGATCGCCGCTTAATAATATTATTGGCGTGGCTGATTTACTCACCACGGCGTATGAAATAGAACCAGATGTAGTAGAGTTGCTGCATATTGTTAAAGCCTCTTCGTTAAAACTTAAAAACATGATCAGCGATCTGTTGGAGCAAAGCCGGTCCAATAAACTACTTCATGAAAGCGCTTCTAATGTTTCATTGGATGAACTGAGGACGGCTATAAAAGATCTGTTTGCATGTAGCGATAAGCGGATCATTCATTTTAATACATCCCTGGAGTCTATCCATATCAACAAAATTGCGCTGGAGCAGATATTGATCAACTTAATTTCCAACGCTATTAAATACAACGATAAAGAGATAACTGAGATTGAAATTGGGATTGCTGATAATAACCAGGAGTATTCGTTTTATGTAAAAGATAATAGTAAAGGTATTGCCCACGAGTTTATGGAGAAGGTTTTTAACCTGTTTGAAGCGCAGGAAGATAAAGACAATTACGGGGATAAGGGCTATGGCATGGGACTGGCAATTGTAAAAGAGTTGATCAACAAAATGGGCGGTACTATTAGCCTGGACTCTACTGTAGGTGTAGGCTCCAAGTTTATGTTTACCACTAAAAAGTAATCGTACTTGTCTCCTTGGGTTAATGCATCCAATTTTACCTTGAGTGTATAATCCGGCAATTATGGAATAATTGTAGAAATTGTGCTGGGCGCATTGGAAGAAACCCCGAGGGATGAAGTTTTACTCCCTCGGGGTTTAGAATATCTTTGTGCAATCATTATTAAAACAACAGTCAATGTTTACAGTAGAGCAAATCAAACAGGCACATAGCAAAGTAAAATCCGGGGCAGACTTTCCTTCCTATATTCAAGAGATAAAAGCGTTGGGTGTAACCGGCTATGAGGCTTTTGTTGCCGATGGCCACATTAATTATTTTGGAGCAGACAATTATCAAATATCTGCCGAACCTAAATACAACGAACTAATGATTGGTGAGTCTGCTAATAGGGAGCAATTTCAGGCAGATCTTAAAGCGCATCAGCAAGGAAAAACCGATTATCCTACTTTCTGCAATGATTGCGCTAAATCAGGCATAGAAAAATGGGTGATCGTAATGAACGACATGACTTGCACTTATTACGATAAGGCTGGTACAGAAATTTTAGTGGAAACCATTCCTCATTAGTTTATCTCTAAATAAGAGCGTGTTTTACGCTATCTCTTTTTCAAACTGCATCTGGTGGAGGCTCGCATAAAAGCCGCCTTTGGCCATTAATTCGCTATGCGTGCCGGCTTCCATTAATTTACCTTTATCAAGCACCAGTATTTTATCTGCCTTGCGAATGGTGCTTAGCCTGTGGGCAATGATGATGGAAGTTCTGTTTTGGATCAACGTATCCGTAGCCTTTTGAATTAACAATTCGCTTTCTGTATCGATTGAGGACGTGGCCTCATCCAGCACGAGAATAGAAGGGTCGTATAGAGAGCACGAATAAAAGATAACAATTGTCTTTGTCCCAGCGAAAGGGTTGCACCACGTTCCTTTACATTATAGTCATATCCGCCGGGAAGGCGCATGATAAAATCATGCATGTTGATCATTTTGGCTGCGGCAATTACCTGTTCCCTTTTTATATTAGGGTTACGCAGTGTAATATTGTCCATTATAGAGCCTGAAAAAGAAATACATCCTGCAAAACACCTATGTTTTCACGCAGGTAATCAGGAGGTAATTTTTTGATATCCATACCATCAATTTCAATGGTTCCTTTTTGAATATTATAGAAACGATTGATCAGGCTGATAATAGTGGTTTTACCGCTACCCGTATGCCCAACAATAGCAATGGTTTGACCTGGCTTTATGTCAAAATTTACGGCTTTTAAAACCCATTGCTCATCTACATAAGCGAAACTTACATCTTTAAAATCAATCTGCCCTTTTACCCGGCTTTCCGGTAACAGGTAGCCGCCCTCAGGAACTTTTTCCTCGTCGTCATTATCCAGCACTGTAAATACCCGGTCACTCGCTATAAGACCCATTTGCACTACGTTAAACTTGTCGGCGATCATGCGCAAAGGTCTAAACAGTAAATTCAGACAAAGAATAAACGCAACGACTACACCCTGCTGACTCTGTTGAAGGCCTAATGCTTCCCTGGCAGTAAACCAAACGATCAAACCTATGGATAAGGCTAGTACAATTTCAATTACAGGAAAGAACACCGAGTAGGCGAAAATGGCATTGATATTGGCATTTCGGTGCTGCTTGTTAATGGCTTTAAATTTATTGAACTCATTTCTTTCAGCAGCGAAAGCCTGTACCACACTCATACCTGATAAATGTTCCTGTGCATAGGCATTTAATGCCGCTACCGCATTTCTTACTTTGAAAAAGATTTATTGATGCTTTCCTTAAAATAATAAGTAGCTGCAATCATGATCGGGAAGGGTATCAGCGCAATAAGCGTTAGCTGCCAGTCTACCCAAAACATATAACCCAGCACACACACAATAGAAAGAAGATCGGCAATAATAGGGATCAGGCCATCCGAAAAAATTTCATTGATGGATTCAATGTCATTGATCGTCCTGGTGGTTAATGTTCCGATAGGTGTACGGTCAAACTGTCTCAGGTTTAATCCCAATACTTTTTTGTAAACGGCATTCCTGATATCTTTTACTACTGCTTGTCCTAACCATGCGGTAATAAAGAGAATGCAAAACGCATCAGCGTTTCTATCAAAATAATACCCATTTGTATAATGGTAACATAAATTACCATTTTGGGTAAAGATTGTGCGACGTATTGGTCAACTGTTAACTGGATGAGCAATGGGCGTACGGGGGTAAGCGCTGCTAGTACAATTGCCAGTATCACTGACCAGTAAAACCGGCCTTTGTAGGGAGCTGCATATTGAAATATGCGTCGCAACTTCGAAACATCAAAAAATAACTTCTTTCCCTGCTCCATTCGCGCAAGATATAAAAATTAGAACAGTTAGAACAAAAGCCGTTCGTTAACAATAAAGGAACTTTCCGGTTGTTAGAAACATTTTATAAGTCCTCCTCCCCGGTTTCTTTTTTATATGCTTTAATAAATAAAGCACCCAGGTTTTTATAAGGAGGGATATAATCCTCGATACCTGTAACTTTTGCTACTGATGTAAATTCTTTCCAGAAAGATATCCAATCGATATTTTTTTCAGGCGAAGAGTTTCCAGGAACGTGCGTATAAAGGGAAGGTTAATATCGCGGTAGCCTGTTTGCTTGGATGAAATAATATGTGCATCACTCGATTTTTTCAAAATAGAATCGATCAGGAAAAAACCGCCGCAGGAGCCCATAAATACAACCCGGTTGGTAGGCGTAATATAGCTGACACTGGTGGGAGCATGGTAACTATGGCCACGGTGAAAGGTTACGGTAGGAGATAGATTATTCTTTTCAAAAAATTCCTGCATAGCATTTTGAGCAACAAAATCTTCGTCGGGTGTATTGGCCAATGGCCTGTTGGCGTAGAGGTAAATAGGTACGCCCGATGTTGTTTTCGCTACCACAAATTTGCTGTTGCTTTGGTCTACTTTCCATTTTGGATCGTTACTGAAAGTGCGTACGAAAATGTCGAAATCCATCATCCCGTCTTCATCGCCATAAAAAACATTTGCGTAATAATTTCGCCTTTTTCATTGGTGAAATTGTCAAAGGCAACACTGTACACTGGCGGAATGCCCAATTCTTTGGTGAGATTGATGTTACGGGTAGGGTCTGCCGAAAGGAATAATTTATCCAGGATATTATAAATCGCTATACCGCGTTTATTACGGGTCGTCGTATTTCTCTGGTAATTCGTCTTAATATTGCCCAACATCTGCTTAGCCAGGTCAGGAAGGGTTTCATAAAGACTGGCGTAAGAGTCTGCTACATCCACACCATCTTCCAATCCCTTAGATTTTTCCAATCCGTTTACAAAAGCCGTCATTACAGCGGTAGCATCATCTTTACTTTTAAAAGTGCCGAAGAAATTTTTAAGTGTATTATAGCCTGCGGCCTGCCTGATGAATTTGCGGTAATGGTCAAACGAAAGACTCATTAACAACGAATCGCCCCGGTTATTCATTTTTTGCATCATTAGCGGGTATACTCCGGCAGTATAGCTACTGGTGTAGATCAACCCATCCGTAAGTACTGCCAGGTAATACAGCTCCTGTGGCGTAAGCTCCTGCAGGCATTTAAACCGCACCGCGTTAGTAGCCTCATGCAGGGCATTAATTTCATTCACAAATTCGTCGCTCGCCTTTTTCTGTAAACGATTGGTCAGTTCTGTAAAACCTACGGCAGTATCGCCGCTTAATGCACGGCGGGCATAATCCATTTGCGTTTTTACCAATAGGCGGTAATATTTTACGCGGTCGTCTTTAGCCGCATCCAGCTCGCCCATGGTGATCTTTCCTTTTACCAGGTTGTCCAAAAAAGGGAAATAAATCTGCCCGCTTTTCATTTCAGAAAGCCCCACCACTGTTTTTACGAAATTATCATCCTTGATGCTTCGAATTTTATATCCCAGCGAATTGCCGGCCTGGGCATAAGAATACAGTTGCTCAGGATATTGGCGTCCGATAGCCTTAATCAGGCTGTCGGCATGTTTGGAATTTGTATATTTTGTAAGCTGGTAAAAAGTCTTGTTGGGGTACAGGGCCGCATATTTTAAGATCAGGAGGTCTTTCAACTCGCTGTAATTAGGGTTTTCTTCAAAAATACGGGGCAACGTAGCCGTATAGGCAATATCGTAGGGGAAATGTTGTACATAAAGGAATGATTGATTCCTTAGCAGAATTTACTTCAATGAGTTTTTGTATAAAGAAAATATTTGAGCAAAATGGCTGGGCAACACTTCTCTTTTACGCCAGCCGGTACGCATATGTCTTAATATATCGGTAAGCCCCACCAGGTAACCAGGCTTCAGGCGCTGCTCAATTTTAGTATCAGTTTCTATCAGGTACCGGATGGCGTCCACCTGGTTATTAATGGCTGCTGTAGCCAGCTTACCAGCATCTTCATTGCCCCGCAGGGTAAATTCATCATCCTGTTTACCATCACTACCCAGCAGTAAATTTTTTTCTTTAATGATATTTTCATGAAAAAGCTGACGGTTAATCGGGATATTGATTCCATTTCCGTCCTGAGCCCATAGAGAAGTTGAAAATATAATTGCTAAAGCCGTTGATAATAAAGCCTTTCCTATCATAACTATTAATTGATCTTGCCTGCAAAGGTAATTTGATATATAACGTAAAAAAGTTAAAAGATTTCTTGTTGTAGGTATGGTTGCAAAGAAAAAGCAGCGCTTCAATGCGCTGCTCCAATATGTTCAATAGCTGGTGTAAACCTATAATAGAGCCAGCTTGATTATTTATTGTGAATTGGAATAACGAAGTGCAGGGTTAGTTTTTTGAGCCAGGGCGTATACGCCAAATAATAAAAAAGTATAAAGTATATCGCCGCCAAAAGCGTTTCGAAACATTTGCGTGCTAATCTCATTGTAGAAGGGCAGTGCTCTAAGGTAGGTCATTCCCAGGGTAAGACCTGGTTCAAATTCTATTGATCCCGGTATTTGGCTACCTACCCAAACGCCAAAATTCGAAATGATCCAGAACAAAGCAGAACCCGTGAGCGAATAACCTAAGATCTTGATCGTTTTAGGATTGTGTAAAGTGGTTCCCAGGGCCGTGATCAGCAATATCGCACTATACACAAAAAACTGGCTAACACCGTAAAAACCTGTTTTACCTACCAGGTAAAAAGCCAGGTCAGATATTAAAAAAGCTGCGATCGGGAAAAAATAAGCCCAACCTTTGTTTTTAAACTGCGAACCGCCAAACAGGGCAATCGCCACCAGCGGAGAAAAGCTGTAAATTTCATAATAAGAGAAAATCAGCCTGCTTAAAACAGCTACTAAAATAATGGCGACCAGTACGCCTACTCTTACATTTAATTTGTTCATGCTGCAAAAATAGATATTTTATAAATTTGCACTCTTAATATATAGTAACATGAAAAAAATAATCATCCTTTTTCTACTGGTTTGCGCGGTAAAGTTTAGTTATGCACAACCTCCTGCAGGCCCCGCCAATGCTGGTGATACCTACGGAGAAAAGGTAGACGCTAAGGGGGTAGTAGCTCTTTCCCAGGTGTCTAAAGACCTGTCAAAAAAGACTCTATCGAAACTAAAATTTCCGGAAAAGTACTGGCATCTTGCCCAAAAAAAGGCTGCTGGATGGAGGTAGAATTGGAAGATAAAAGTAAAATGTTTGTAAAATTTAAGGATTATGCCTTCTTTGTGCCTATGGATATTGTGGGCAAATCGATTGTTTTAGATGGAATTGCGTTTAATAAAACGACTTCAGTAGCAGAATTACAGCATTACGCTAAAGATGCAAAAAAAGCCAGGCAGAAATTGACGCCATAAAAGAACCTCAAAAACAGTTGAGATTCCTGGCCGAGGGTGTTTTGGTAGTGAAATAATAGATGGTATTTTAAGTCAGTGCCAGAAAAAGAATACATATTGATATCGGTACTATAAGCAACAAAATAAATAGCAGGTAGTCTCTGCGTAGCGGATTTTTGCTGACAAAAAATTTGATCAACAATGGAAGTGAGCAAATTATTGCGAACACCGGACCCAGAAATGTGAAAACTAAGGGACTGAAGTCACAGCCCGGCGCAGACCTACGTGGGAATATAAAAATGTTGAAAATAAGATACCCAAACACTAAAAAGTAAAAAATAAGCAGGGTGCTTAAAAATCTGTGTCTTTTAAAGAGTGTCAGCATTCGTTTATTTATAATTAATGCTCCAAAAGTTGAAAAGTAACCCTCATACACTCCTATATATTAGTATTGACAGAACACTTACTGCTAATAAAATTTTGTTACAAACCTTACGATATACTACTTTTGCACCCTGAAAAATAAAGGCTATAAAAATAGCCGCAATAAAACCAATATTTAAATAAAGTATATGCCAGAAATTAAACCCGACGAAATAAGCGCCATACTGCGGGAACAATTGAGCAATTTTAATGCCCACGCAGATTTAGAGGAAGTAGGTACTGTGTTACAGGTAGGGGATGGTATTGCCCGTGTTTACGGGTTAGGAAATGTACGCTATGGTGAACTTGTTGAGTTTGAGGATGGTGTTCGCGCTATTGCGTTGAACCTGGAAGAAGATAATGTGGGTGTGGTATTGATGGGTGAAGGTAAAGGAATTAAAGAAGGATCTAAAGTGCGTCGCACCAAACAAATCGCCTCTATTAAAGTAGGTGAAGGTATGGTGGGGCGCGTGGTAAATACCCTGGGTAATCCTATTGATGGTAAAGGCCCTATCGCCGGCGAATTATATGAAATGCCTTTAGAGCGTAAGGCTCCTGGGGTAATTTTCCGTGAGCCGGTAAAAGAACCACTGCAAACTGGTATCAAAGCTATTGATGCGATGATTCCTGTAGGTCGTGGACAAAGGGAGTTGATCATTGGTGACCGTCAGACTGGTAAAACAGCTATCGCGGTTGACACGATCATTAACCAGAAAGAATTTTTCGCTGCAGGTAAGCCTGTATATTGTATTTATGTAGCAATCGGACAAAAAGCATCTACTATTGCCGGTGTAATGAAAACATTACAGGACAATGGTGCTATGGAGTACACTACTATCGTAGCGGCTTCTGCTTCTGACCCTGCTCCTTTACAGTTCTACGCTCCTTTTGCCGGCGCTGCTATCGGTGAGTTTTTCCGTGATACAGGTCGCCCTGCGCTGATCATTTATGATGATCTTTCAAAACAAGCGGTAGCTTATCGCGAGGTTTCTCTGTTATTACGTCGCCCTCCGGGTCGTGAAGCTTACCCTGGTGATGTATTCTACCTGCATAGCCGTTTACTGGAAAGAGCTGCAAAAGTGATCAATAACGATGAGATCGTTAAAAATATGAACGATCTTCCTGATTCTATTAAGCACCTGGTAAAAGGTGGAGGTTCGTTAACAGCACTTCCGATCATTGAAACTCAGGCTGGTGATGTGTCTGCATATATCCCTACAAACGTAATTTCGATTACCGATGGCCAGATATTCCTGGAGTCGAGCCTGTTCCTTTCAGGTATCCGCCCGGCTATCAACGTAGGTATCTCCGTAAGCCGCGTGGGTGGTAATGCGCAGATCAAATCCATGAAAAAAGTTGCTGGTACATTGAAATTAGACCAGGCACTTTACCGTGAGCTGGAAGCCTTCTCTAAATTCGGTGGCGACCTGGATGCTGCTACAAAGAACGTAATTGATAAGGGTGCCCGTAACGTAGAGATCTTAAAACAGCCGCAATATTCTCCGTTTACTGTTGAAAAACAGGTTGCTATCATTTACCTGGGTACCAACGGTTTAATTAAAGAAGTGCCCGTAAACAGAGTTAGGGAGTTTGAAGACCACTTCTTGCTGGAAATGGAAAATAAATTACCTGAATTGATGGCTGAGTTCAAAAAAGGAAATTTACCTGAAGAGGGTCTGAAACAAATGGTAGAATTGGCGAACAGCCTTATCCCACAGTATAAAAAAGCATAAGAAACCTGCCCGAAAGGGTGGTGGTTCGAAAAATAAATAAGCCTTGTTCTGCGGAACAGGGCTTATATGTTTAAATTTAATACTTTTGGAATACGTATATTAGCTTAAAACTGATTATGGATCGCCCAGTAAATTGCCTCATAGTAGATGATAATAAAGTAGCCCGGATGTTGCTTCAGCAAATCCTGATCAAAATTGATGGTATTAATATCATTGGAGAGTTCGACGATCCGTTGAAAGCTAAAACCTATATAGAGAATAATGCTATAGATCTGCTGTTTCTGGACATTGAGATGCCCGGTTTAACAGGAATTGAATTATTGCGTATGTTACAGAAAAGGCCACTTACTATTTTCACTACTGCCAAACAGGGTTACGCGGTAGAAGCGTTTGAGCTAAACGTGGTAGATTACATTGTAAAGCCTTTTTCTCTGGCCAGGGTGTTACATGCCGTAGAGCGCGCAAAAGAGCTGTTGAGCAACGAGAACGTTAAGATCGGGAAAGATGAGTCCAGTGATTTTGTTTTTGTAAAAGATAATAAGGTCATCCGGAAGCTGAACATGAATGATATTTTGTGGATCGAAGCCAAAGGCGATTACATTAAATTACATGTTCCCCAAAAAAGTTATGTAGTTCATGGCAGTTTAAAAGCCATTGAAGATAAATTGCCGTCTCAGAAATTTATGCGCATTCATCGGAGCTATACCATAGCGCTCGATAAGATTGATTATATCGAAGATAGAATTGTTTATGTGCATGGTCAGGCTATACCCATTTCAGAGTCGTATAAAGATGCGCTTCTGAAAAGCCTGCAATTGCTGTAACGGTTTTTTTGCACAACCATGAATAAAAAAATGTAGCTTTCTTTTCTGTGGTTACCTTAGCACTTGCGTTAATGGTGCTAATTGTAGTGACCCAGTTTTTCACCAATAAAGCAACCAATGCTTTAACAACCGGGAATCTTAAGGCCGTTTCAACTTTTGATCTCAATAACCGTATCCAGGAGATCGTTAATACGTCTTTTGAGCTAGAAAGTAAGCTAAAAGGGGCACGGCTTTACCGGTGGATAAAGCCCGGTTGCAATCGATCCAGGATTCTGTAAATGCCCTCGGCTACAATGCTTATGTATTAAGTTCATTTGCGGAGGGGCCAACCAAGGCAAGAGCAGATTCTGTTAACAACATCATTGATACCCAGGTAAACATTTCGGAGAAAATACTGGCAGCCATTAAAGGTAGTAACGCTCAACAGGTAAAATTGAATATAGACTCCCTGAGAATACTTGACCTGGGCAACAAAGTGTATAAAAATTGCATGCAGCTACAGCGGGAGCTAAGAGATGATCTTCAGCAAACCCTTGATACCAATACCGAGCAGGCGAGCAAACTGTCCCTGTATAACCGTGTACTTGCTGTATTTTCCATTATTGCCATTCTTTTGTTAGCCACCATCATCATCCGCAGGCAGTCGCAACAGCTAAAGCTAATAGAAGAATTAAAAGAAGCGGAACTGGCTGCACTTAAAAGCAAAAATGCAAAAGACGAGTTTCTGGCCAATATGAGTCATGAGCTGCGCACGCCGCTTAACGCGCTTATTGGATTTGGTAACCTGCTTGATGGAACCGAGCTGGATGCCAAACAGAAAGAGTATGTAGAGATTATTAAATCCAGCGGCTACAATTTACTATACATTGTAAACGATGTATTGGATCTGTCTAAAATAGAGGCCGGAAAGCTCACCATTGCACATCGCCCCTTTAACCTGTATGATCTTTTTACAAGGATCAAAAAAATGTTCTCGGCCACCATCCAGGATAAGGGCCTGGTGCACAATTATTTTATCGATGAGCAGATTCCGCAGCATGTAGTAGGAGATCCTGACCGTTTGCAACAGATTTTTATCAACCTCATCAGCAATGCCATCAAGTTTACTACAGAGGGGGATAGAAGTAAGCGCCAGTATTATTTGGGTAGATGAGGAACAGAAGTTTTACAAACTGAGTTTTACTATAAAAGACAGCGGTGTTGGTATTCCCAAAGATAAAATAGGAACTATATTTGAACGTTTTGAACAATTGGAGCAAGGGGCTCAAAGGCAGCACGGTGGAACTGGGTTAGGACTAACTATTGTAAAAAACCTGGTAGAGCGAATGGGTGGTTCCATATCTGTATACAGCCATGTAAATGAAGGCTCAGAATTTAACTTTACCTGTATACTTGAAAAAGCGGAAGTGATTGAAGAAACTGTAAGCAGCGAGGTAGCTGCCACTTATTCATTTGAAAACTACCGCGTTTTGCTGGTGGAAGACAATAAGGCCAACCAGATATTGCTCAAACATATTTTCAGTAAGCACAACCTGATCCCTCGCATTATTGATAACGGTCAGGAAGCTGTAAACCTGCTGAGAAAAGAAGTGTTTGACCTGGTATTAATGGATATTCAAATGCCGGTGATGGATGGGTATACTGCTATTTCACTGTTACGCAGAGAATTGTATCTTAAAACACCTGTAATCGCCATGACGGCCTATGTATCGGAGGGTGAAGTGCAGAAGTGCATGGAAGCGGGCTTCTCAGATTATATGGCCAAACCGGTAGATGAAGAATTATTGGTGCAAAAAATGGCTTATTATTTAAAACAAATAGAAAAACCGGCGCTAAGCTCCAGTATTTTAGAAGAAGGGAGAACTGGTGCTGATGAAAGTAATGATAATCTTAGCTTTCTGACCTCAATAGTTGGCGATGACAAAGAAGTGCTGGCAGAGATATTAAAGGAAATGGAAAGACAATGGCTGAAAGATAAAACGGACCTGGCTGCGGCAAGTAATGGAGGAGATGTAGGTGCCATTGATCGGTTACTACATAGGATGAAATCAACGTTTTCTTCTTTAGGACCCGAACATTCAGTATATAAAGTAATTATCGAAAAAGGAAAGCTGCTCCATAACGGAGAAACCGCAACGGCAGAAAAATGCAATAGTTTTATAAACGAAATCGAAAGTTTAATCAGTAAAACATTAAAAGACAATGCCGGGAACTAGTACTTTTTATGTAAAGCGGGCAAAATCCTCCCTGGTTTTTCTGTGGATTGGAGCTATCATGCTTCTGGTTATTATGCTATATAATTGGCGTGTTGCAGCCAATAGCACAGAATCTAAAACCGAATTATTAAAGGCTAAAGGTATATTTGTGGATGAATTGTTACTTTCAACCCAGGATCTCCAGTTAGGCGAAAGTGTTGGGTTGATCAACATTTCTCTCAACAGGGATGCTGCGGTGGCTACAGGAGAATTAGAAGTTGCTCCCGAAACGAGCACCTCACCAGAAAGAAAGCTGGCGTATTCAAAAATGTTGAAAAATAAGATTAAAAAAATAGCTTCAACGCCCGCGAATGATGGGTTTATTATAAAACCACTTCCTCAATAAACCTCTATGATTAAGAAAATTCTATACGTCTCAGTTATCATCGGGGCCTTAATAATTTCCTCCTGTGGCACTCAAAAAATTGCAGCTACAGCAGAAAAAAGCAAAGCAACCAGGGAGTCTATTGATGCCGATTCTGCAGCACTAAGCAATCTGCAAACTGAAATGGTACAAAAATTAGGGCAGCAAGGTGTAGATAGCTCTATTAACAGAAAGATCGTCTCTCTTTTATCTGTTTTACAGGATGATCTGAGCAAAATTCAGCAAACAGTTGATGCGGTAGATTTTTTCCTTGAAACAAAAAAGAATTTCCGTCCCAATAATTACGAGGAGGATGTAAAGGACTATGTTAGACGGTTAGATTCCTTTCAACTTCAAAAAGCAACACGGGATCGGATTTACCAGCTTTTAGATGAGGCTGTTAAAATGGAAGCTTTTCAGAAATACGGAATGGGCGCTTTTTTGAGCCCGGAATTTACCGTATAGCACCTACAGCTTTTAACAGCGTTAATCAGTCTTTTCAACCGGCAATAGATTCTATGTCAGCCATTTCCAATCGCTACCCGGATGTTAAGCGTACTGCCCATTTGGTAATTGTGGGTTATGCTGATGCAACACCTATTACGCCTGGTACTAAGCTATACAATGAGTTGAAAAGCTATATGAGGAAAGACAACCCGGAAAGTGAGCAAATGAACCAGGCGCTTTCTGACCTAAGAGCCAACGAATTACTGCGCAACCTTAAAATTATTATGAAAACAAGTGCATCCAGGTTTTCCAATTACAATCAGTTAAAGATTGGTTATTCAAGTTATGGCAGGGGCAGGCCTTACCATTTAATAACATTACAAATTATACGGAAAATGATGAACGCAGAAGAGTGGTCGTATTTTTACTGGGCTATTTTACCAGAGCTATAGCTCGAAAAGAATTTGATCTATAAAAAAGGGTAATTCAGCTTAAAAATTGGCCTGTTCATCGAATATCATCAAACGCATAACCAGCCGCTTGCTACTTTTACAGCGGTTTAGAGGGCTTAGAGTGGGCTTCGGGACCTTTCCAGGTCAAACGTTCGCCCCTCTTTTTTAACGCTTCTCAATTACGAAATTGGTTATGGACTTCAAACACCGCGTCATATCACAATTAAATAATGAAAAGGACCTGATCCTCTCCGCAAGCGACTATTTTAAAGAACCTTCCTGCGCTATAGAATCTGCAGTTCACTTTATCATAGATGCAACTATTAATGCATTGAACTTTCAATGTGAACACAATAAAAAAACAGACGAAATTTTCAAAATTGGCAGAGAATGCGCCTTTTTAAAATTTTCTACTCTTTTTAGTGCAGATTTTCATATTGTTGAAAAAGGCCGAGGCATTAACTCTGAGATATTCGGGGTTACCCTGGTAGATACCATTGATGACATTGCAAGACAAGCCCAGGTTCGTAATAAAACCGTAAATTTTTTAATGGCCTCTATTACTCCGGCTATATTAAGCGTACTTCATGTAATAAGCGAGGAAGAACAGTATAACAATGCTGACCTGTGTAATTATCTTAAAGTAACATCAGGTAACAAAAGCTCGATAGTTAAGAAAATGCTGAACTAAATGCGAGAAGCAAAAGGACTTTAAAATCTCTCGCTTTTACTCGTCAATTCTTTCGTCAATAAGCCTCGCTGTTACTTCAGGCATTACCTTTTTTATAGGATTAGACCTTTGGTCCTGGTATTCGTAACGATGTTGAATAATGTCTACGCATTGATAAACCGCCTCTAAAAATGAAGCAGGATCTGCAGTTCCTTTGCCTGCTATATCCAATGCCACCCCATGGTCGGGGAAGTACGCACAATATTTAAACCCGCGGTAAAGTTGATTCCTTCACCAATAGCGAGCGACTTAAACGGTATTAAACCCTGATCGTGATACATCGCTAGTACGGCGTCAAATTTTTCATGCTGGCCACGTGCAAAGAATGCATCTGCACTGTAAGGGCCAAAGGCAAGGATATTTTTGTTCCTGGCCTCTTTGATAGCCGGCTTAATAATGCTTTCTTCTTCATTGCCAACCAGGCCTTCATCGCCCGCATGCGGATTTAAGCCCAGCACGGCAATCCGCGGCTTACTAACACCAAAATCCTTTTTTAATGAATCTTGCACCAGGTGGAGTTTACTTAATATCGCTTCAACCGTTATATGAGAGGCAACATCTTTAATGGGTACATGTTCTGTAACCAATGCAACACGCATATTCTGTGCACACATCATCATCACCACATCTTTAGCTGCAAATGCTTCCTTCAGGTAAGGAGTATGGCCGGTATGAGAAAATGCTTCACCCTGTACATTACTTTTATGAATGGGAGCCGTTACCAGTCCTTCAATTGAGCCCTCCTGCAAGGCTTTTACAGCGCTTTGCAGGGAGAGTACCGCATACTTCCCCCTGTTTCGTTTAATATACCGGGTGTTACAGCAACATCTTCTTCCCAGCAGTTAAAAATATTTACCTGCCTGGGGTTGATCCTGGTAAACTCTTTTATATTATTAAAGTTGAAATTGGTTTCGCCCGCAAACTTCCGGTAAAAGTTGATGGTCTTATTATTGGCAAAAATAATGGGCGTGCATATTTCAGTAATCCGGGTGTCCGAAAAAGCTTTTACGATCAGTTCAATACCAATCCCATTTATATCTCCACAAGAAATGCCAATAGCGGGTTTATTTGTACTCATATCAAAAAAATAGGCTGTAAATGTAGGTATTATTTTTCAGGCGCCCGGCTTATTGTCACAGGGATACCAGCCCCTGTTCTAAAACTAAGTAAACAAAGCCTTTGTTCCCGGATATCATTTGGTTGACCGGCAGATCGTTAGCCGGTGTACTGCAACAGGCACGCCTAAATTATTCAACAGAAAATAGTTGCCAGCCAAGTAACTTTGCGCCATGTACACATTAAAGAAATCTTTGGGGCAGCATTTTTTGAAAGATGAGAATATCTGCCGCAAGATTGTTGAAGCGCTGCAACAGGAGGATTTATCACAACTGCTGGAGGTAGGCCCCGGGGGCGGAGCGCTTACGAAATATCTGAAAGATATTCCCAATATCAACTTTAAGGCAATTGAGATCGATGATGAGAAGGTCGATTATTTATCCAGTACTTATCCGGAACTAAAAGATAAGATTGTACATCAGAGTTTCCTGGATGCATCGCCACCGTTTGAGGGCCAATTTACCATAGTCGGCAACTTTCCTTACAATATCTCCACCCAAATTCTCTTCAGGGTGCTTGAATGGAAAGAACAGGTGCCGGTAGCTGTAGGAATGTTTCAGAAGGAAGTGGCGCAACGTGTAGCAGCGCCATCTGGCAATAAAGTGTATGGTGTACTTAGTGTGCTCGTGCAGGCTTTTTACGAAGTGAAGTACCTCTTCGATGTGCATGAGAACTGTTTTAATCCTCCACCAAAGGTTAAGAGCGGTGTAATTAAAATGTATCGGAAGGCAATCGTTGAGCCCATGCAATCGGAAAAGCATTTTTTCCTGCTGGTGAAAACGGCTTTTAATCAGCGACGCAAAACCCTGCGCAATGCAGTTCGGTCCTTATTCGAGCCCGACTACCTGGCGGATCCGGTTTTTAATCAGCGTGCGGAACAATTGACGGTTAAAGATTTCGCCGCCCTCACTTTTAAAATGAAGTAATAGTATAGCATAATTATAAAATGAAAAAAGTAATAGTAACGGGTAATGCACACCCCATTTTAATGCAAACATTAACGGGTAAAGGATTTGATGTTGCCTATGAGCCGCAGATTTCTTACGAAGAGATAAAAGCCAGTGGACAGGGGGTTAGCGGACTGGTATTAACCACACGCATCAAAGTAGATAAGGAACTGATCGATGCACTTCCCCAGCTGGAATGGATAGGGCGATTAGGCAGCGGTATGGAATTGGTAGATGTAGACTATGCCCGGTCAAAAAATGTCCTCTGCGCCAGCAGTCCGAGGGAACCGCAATGCGGTGGCCGAACATTCGTTGGGGTTGCTGCTCATGCAGATTAATAAAATGAACATTGCAGTGCCTGAGGTAAAAGAGGGCATCTGGTTACGGGACGAAAACCGGGGAACCGAATTGTATGGCAAAACAGTGGGTATTATTGGTTATGGAAATACGGGAAGCAGCTTTGCTAAATTGTTACAACCTTTTGAAGTAACTGTACTGGCACACGATAAATATAAAACAGGCTATGCAAATAACTATGTTAAAGAAGCGTCGTTAGAGGAAGTGTGCGAATCGGCCGACATTATCAGCTTTAATGTACCACTTACCAGCGAAACACATCACCTGTTAAACAGTCATTTTCTTTCGCGTTTGAAAAAACAGCCGTTGATTATCAGCGCCTGTCGTGGCAAGGTTATTAACACGGCAGACCTTATTGAAGGGTTAAAAAATAACCAGGTAAGAGGGGCTTGCCTGGATGTATTGGAGAATGAAAAACTAAATTCATATACTGAATTTGAAAAGCAGCAGCTGGCAGAATTGCTTTCTTTTAAAACTGTTATCGTAACACCGCATATTGCAGGTTATACGCACGAGGCATTTTTAAAAATGGCTACAGTATTGCTCGGAAAACTAGGCTTTTAGGAGCCTTTTCAGGGTATTTTTCTTTAACAAATCGTTTTTTAATGAACTGATCTTTTTATTATATTTGTAACAATTGATAGCAACGCTCTGGGCAGCTTCCAGAGCGTTGTTATTTTTTTTGTTTAATATAAAAAAGATGAGTTATGAGTGCTATTCAGTATGTAACTAAGGAGACGCTGGAGCAGATGAAAGAAGAGCTACAGCACTTTAAAGGCGTAGAGCGTCCTGCAGCCAGCAGGGCTATTGCCGAGGCGCGTGAAAAAGGAGATCTTAAAGAAAATGCGGAATACGATGCGGCCAAAGAGGCTCAGGGCCTCCTGGAGGCCAAAATTGCAGGCTTGGAAGGCGCATTAGCTAATGCCCGTATACTGGATGAAAGTACAATCGATACGAGTAAAGTATCTATTTTAACCAAGGTAAAATTAACCAACCTGAAAACTAAAAAACAGGTTACCTACCAGCTGGTAAGCGAGCAGGAAGCTGATTTAAAAGCGGGTAAAATATCAGTTAGTTCTCCTATAGGCCAGGGAATACTGGGTAAAGAGCCGGGTGCGGTTGCCGATGTTCAGGCTCCTGCCGGACTAATACAGTTCAGAGTTGAGGAGATCAGTTTATAATATTCATATATCAGGATCATCAAAACCGGCTTCGGCCGGTTTTTTTATTGTATTTTCAACCTTCTTTAATCAGGTAATTATGACCATATTTTCAAAAATTATAGCCGGCGATATCCCCTCTTATAAAGTTGCAGAAAATGACCAGTTTATTGCCTTTCTGATATTATGCCCTTGCGTAAAGGGCATGTTTTAGTAGTGCCTAAAATAGAAATTGATAAAATATTTGACGTTCCTGAAAGTTATCTTGGTGCGCTGCTTGTTTTTGCAAAACCTATTGCAAAAGCTATCGAAAAGTCATTCGATTGTAATCGTTGCGGCATCAGCGTTTTAGGTATAGAAGTGCCGCACGCTCATGTACATCTGATACCGATAAACGATGCGAATGACCTGAACTTTCAGCAGCCAAAATTAAAGTTGAGCGAAGCCGAACTGAAAGAGGTGCAACACCTGATCATTAGCAACCTGTAGGCGCCTGCTGATTCAATAGTATTTTATCGGGATTGCGTGCATTGCCATATCGCATCATAAATGTAACGCTGAGCAGAAATCCTACAAAAGCCATGATGGCGCCGATAAAAGAAGGGTAGTTATAGCCCAGGCCAAAAGCAATAGGCAGGCCCCCGAAGTAGGCGCCGATAGAGTTAGCCATATTAAACGCTGCCTGCATAAATGCAGCGCCCATCATAGCCGATTTTTCAGCAGCACGTATCATGAGAATATTGATAGGTGAACCTACCGCCATTGCCAGGAGACCGCATAAAAAGTAAGTACGAGTGACAGAGTCTGGTTTCCCGAAAAAAGAAAACGGCAATTAATGCAACCACCAGGCCGATAAATAAAATCGCTGCAGCTTTTTCCGGGCGCATTTTATCTGCCATAATACCACCAATCAGATTGCCGGCTACCATTCCCGCGCCCGCTATTAGCATAATATAAGAAACGGATTGGATGGAGAAGCCTGACACATGTGTCATTAAAGGAGATATATAGCTAAACCAGGCAAACAATCCTCCAAACCCGATGGCTGTTATCAAAATGATCAGCCAGGCTTTAGGGGTTTTAAAAAATTGAAGCTCATCTTTAATGCTGCTTTGGCTATTGAGCTGTATTGGAGGTAACCACATTTTAATAAAAAAGATGGTGAGCAAACCTATCAGCGCTACAACCAAAAAGGCAAAACGCCAGCCTAACTGATGTCCCATATAAGTAACCAGTGGCACCATCACCAGGTTGGCGATGGTCAAACCGGCAAACATCATTGATATGGCCTGCGCCTGCTTCCCTTCTTTGGCCATTTTAGAGGCCACTACAGCGCCAATGCCAAAAAAGCACCGTGAGGAAGGCCGGAGAAAAACCTGGCAACCATGAGGCTGTAAAAGCCCGGAGCGGCAGCGGATAGTCCATTGAATACAGTAAACAGCACCATTAATGCCATTAATACTTTTTTAGGACTATACTTTACTGAAGCAGCCACCAGTAAAGGAGCTCCCACAATAACACCTATGGCATAGGCCGAGATCAGATAGCCGGCCTTGGGTATGCTAATTTGCAAAGACGACGCTACATCCTGCATCAATCCCATGATAATAAATTCGGTAGTTCCTATAGCTAATCCGCCCAGAGCGAGGGGAAATAATTTTTTGTTCATAAACTGTTCATTTGTAATAACAAAACATAGAAATATTGTGTTATTAATACACAAAGGTAGGCTAAAATGTTTAATCGTTTAAACAAATCTGTATTTTTGCACATCAAAACTTCCCCGTTTAAGAGGCATTGATGTTGTAAAAGAATATTGAAATAGCCCTGATTGCGATGCATAAGTGCCGGGCGATCGTTAAAAAGTCCTCTGTAAAACCGGGTTTCGAAGGTCGCCCTGAATAAAACCGGGACAGGGACAATTAAAAACCGTTCGAACGGGTAGCTCCCTCGAACATAAAATACGTAATAATGAAAAGAATAGCAGTAGATATGGATGGTGTATTGGCCGACTGTTATGAACAGTTTGTTAGATATGACTATGCAGATACCGATGTAAGAAAAACAAGAGAAGAAGGAGCCGGAAAAACCGATGATGAAATGTTTAAAAAGGCGAGAACTTTTGTGTACCAGCCGGGATTTTTCAGGGATATGCCTGTTATCGCAGACAGCCAGGATGTTTTATATAAGCTCAACGAAAAATTTGAAGTATTTATTGTTTCAGCAGCCACCGAGTTTCCACAGTCTCTCCCGGAAAAACAGGCCTGGTTAAACGAACATTTCTCTTTTATACAGTGGCAGCAAATGGTTTTTTGTGGTTTAAAAACAATCATACAAGCCGATATTATGATTGATGATCATTTCAAAAATCTGAATACTTTTAAAGGGAAGTCTATTTTATACACACAGCCGCACAATGAGCTGGCAGATGCCGGCAAGCACATACGTGTGCACAACTGGAGAGAAATAGAGCAGTTGCTTTTAAATACTCAAATGTACTCTGCTCACGAAACGCCGGTAGACTTCTCTCCTGCAATAAGCAGGTACGCCTAAAGGAGCATTTAGTTATTGGTAGAGCCTCTTTTAACCAGTTCGGCGGGAATAAAAATGAGGTGTTCCTTTTTGTTTTGGGTAATAATGTCTACAAGTAACTCAGTGGCTATCTGGCCCAGTTGCAGCATAGGTTGTTTAACAAAGGAGAGTTGAGGCTTAATAAAGTCGAATACCTCGTTCTCGTCAAACCCGATCAGCTCTATATCTTGTGGTACCGCTATTTGCTGGTCCTGGATGTATTTAAGGGCATGTACGGCAATACGGTTAGAGGCGAAGAAAATAGCATTTACAGAAGCAGTGGTTAGTAGTGAAGCCACTGCTTTTTCTATTTCCTGCGGGTCGTTAGCAATATCTACTTTCTTCACCCAGTTTTTATTGGGCGTTACGCCTGCACTTTTTAAAGCGTTCATATAACCTTTGGTGCGATCATTTAAATGTGCCAGGTCTGTTTTATAGTTGATCAGTCCCACTGCTTTTTTATCGTGTTCAATAAACAGGCTTACAGCGTCATAAGCAGCTTTCAGGTTGTCAACATTTACGCAATGCGCCTCCAGCTTGGGAAAATAACGGTCTGCAATCACAAAAGGGAAAACGCATTTGTTGCAGGCGAAGCAAAAGCGGCTCCGAGCCGGCTGGTGGTAACAATATTAGTCCGTCTACCTGCCGGTTGATAAATGCATTGGTGAGGGTTTCAAATTTAACCAGGTCCTCATCAGAACTTCCAAAGATCACCGTATACCCGTATTTGGCGCCTTCATCTTCAATGATCCTGGCCAGGCCTGAAGAAAAGGGATTAGAAATATCGGCCACAACCAGCCCGATGGTAAATGTTTTATTGGTCTTAAGACTTTTAGCGATCTGGTTAGGCTGGTAATGTAATCTACGTGCAGTAGTTCTTATTTTTTCCGCAACATCTTTATTGATCCGGTTTTCAAAACGGTTATTGAGAACATAGGAAACCAGTGCAACGGAAACACCCACTTCCCTTGCTATATCTTTTAAGATACTTTTCCTGATTTTTCTGGCATGCAAACAAATGTAACGTAACATTTTGGGATTATTTAAAGCTTGCAGGGCATTCTTCAGCAGCGTCCTCCGTTTATCATTTTCTGCTACAGGGTTTGTCCGGCAATCAGTACATTCGTTGATCTCTTTCAAAAAAACAACCCATACATGTTCAGGAAAATTTTTTGCTTTTACGTTATGCTGCTCGGTTTTGTTGCAGCAAATGCACAGTCTGTAAACTGGGGCTCCGATGGAAATACTTATTACAAGCTCGAAGAAGGCGCTATTGTAAAATATACCCTGCCTCAGCATACAAAAGCTGTTTTGATATCTGCCGAAAAGCTAACACCATCCGGTAGTTCTAAACCTATCGATGTAAGGAGCTTTGTGATCAGTAAAGATGAATCGAAAGCGCTTATCTACAACAATACCCGGCAGGTGTGGCGTGAGGATACACGTGGCGATTATTGGGTGTTAGACCTGACCTCGGGCCGCCTGCAACAATTGGGAAAAGGTAAACCGGAAGCATCTCTTATGTTTGCTAAATTATCCCCTGACAATAGTAAGGTGGCTTATGTAAGTGATTATAACCTGTATGTTGAAGACCTGGCTTCTGGGGCTATAAAAGCGTTAACCAGCGATGGCGATCGCAAGAATATCAATGGTACATTCGACTGGGCTTATGAAGAAGAGTTTTTTGCCGGGACGGCTTTCGCTGGGCACCGGATAGCAAGAAGATCGCTTATTGGAAAATAGTCGCAGGGGATACCAAAGTGTATAATATGGTAAACAACACCGACTCCATTTATCCCAAATTGATACCAATAGAATACCCGGTAGCGGGAGAGAAACCCTCTGTATTTAAAATTGGTGTGGTATCGTTGACTGACGCTCAAACCCAATGGATGAATATTGCCGACGACGCAGTTTGGGGCTCGTATGTGCCACGCATGGAATGGGCTGGCAATAACAGCGAGCTGATCGTACAGCATTTGAACAGAAGGCAAAATGAAAGCAACCTGATCTTATGTAATGCAGCATCAGGAGCAGTGCAAACTATTTATACAGAAAAGGACAGTGCCTGGATCGATATTGTTGCCAACTGGGACCAGGACTATACCAGCGGCGGATGGGATTGGCTGAATGGTGGCAAAGAGTTTTTGTGGCCTGCAGAAAAAGATGGATGGCGTCATTTATACCGGGTAAGCAGGGACGGTAAAAAGAAACCCTGATAACAAAGGGCAAGTATGATGTTATGGATATTTCGGCCATTGATGAAGCGGGCGGATATCTTTATTTTCATGCCTCTCCTGAAAATGCTACACAGAAATACCTGTATCGTACAAAGCTAAATGGTACAGGTAATGCAGAACGGTTAACGCCGGCTGACTATCCGGGAACCAATAGCTATAATCTTTCACCCGGTGCGAAATATGCCGTACATAGTTTCTCCAACTATTACACCCGTCCGTCAACAGAGTGGATTACTGTAGCCAATCACAAAGCAATTGGTACAGGTATTAAAATAGATGGAGCCGCTTCTGAGAAGTCAAAATCGAATGTAGAATTTATCACCATAACTACTGAAGACGGGGTGCAAATGGATGCCTGGATGGCCAAGCCTGCCAATTTTGATGCCTCAAAAAAATATCCGGTAGTTTTTTATGTATACACGGAGCCCTGGGGACAAACAGTAAAAGACAGTTATGGCGCTGGTCGTAATTTTCTCTATAAAGGAGATATGGCTAAAGATGGCTACATATATGTTTCCATAGATAGTCGCGGAACGCCAGTACCTAAAGGAAGAACCTGGCGCAAGGCTTTGTATAAAAATATTGGTATTCTGAATATTAACGACCAGGCTATGGGGGCTAAAGCGCTGTTGAAACAGTATTCTTACCTGGATAGCGAGCGTACTGCGGTATGGGGCTGGAGTGGTGGTGGTTCAACTACTTTAAACCTGATGTTCCAGTTTCCTGAGGTTTACAAAACAGGTATTGCCGTGGCTGCAGTAGGCAACCAGCGCACCTACGACAATATTTACCAGGAGCGTTATTCAGGTATTCCCCAGCAGGACGAAACGCCCTATATCAAAGGTTCTCCCATTACTCATGCTAAAAATTTAAAAGGCAACCTGTTGTATATACATGGAACGGGCGATGATAATGTGCATTATAATAATGCAGAGATGCTGTTTAATGAACTGATCAAATATAACCGGCAGTTCCAGATGATGAGCTATCCTAACCGGACGCATAATATTTCAGAAGGCGAAGGAACTTCTGCGCATCTGCAAACTTTGTATACAAACTACCTGAGGCAATATTGTCCGCCGGGTGCTAAATAATGTTGGAGTCAAAGAAAGGCCGGTTTCGAAAACCGGCCTTTTTGTGTTAATTGCTTTTTCCTTTTCGCCGCTCTGCCCACAGCTCATTAAAAGATTTTTAGGAAACTCCAGTTTGCTGCGTTCTTTGGTCCAGGCGCCGGCAACAGAGTTGATGAGTTTAGTTTTCATATTCCCATTGCCCATATTCATCCAGCTACGCTTCAACATAGCTGTTTTCCACATTTTCCATGCCACAGTTTCTGTAAAAGGAGCATAGCCTTCCTGCTGGGCTTCGTGCCGGTTTTCGAGCAAAAGCTCATGCAGGTTGATTTTAACGGCACATACTTCAGTACAGTTGCCACAAAGAGAAGATGCATGACTTAAATGCTTCCACTCTTTCATGGGCTTTAAGTGGGGGGTAATAACGGATCCGATAGGGCCGCTATAAGTAGTGTCATAAGTATGCCCCCTATATTTTTATAAACCGGGCAGGCGTTAAGGCAGGCGCCGCAACGGATGCAGTATAATGCTTCCCTTGTTTTTTCATTGGCCAGCATATTCGTTCGGCCGTTATCTAACAGTAGCACATACATTTCTTCCGGCCCATCTATTTCACCAGGCTGCTTAGGACCAGTTACAATAGTGCTGTAAGAAGTGATGCGCTGACCGGTACCAAAAGTAGCCAGCAGCGGCCAGAATAGCGCCAGATCGGTCATGTTCGGGATTACTTTTTCTATGCCCGCAATCACAATATGTGTTTTAGGCATGGAGCAGCTGAGCCTGGCGTTGCCTTCGTTCTCTGTAATGGCAATGCCACCAATATCAGAAATAATAAAATTGGCGCCGGTTACACCTACTTCGGCTTCTGCATATTTTTGCCTGAGCTTATCTCTCGCGATAAGGGTAAGTTGTTCTGCGCTCAGGGAGGGATCCGTGCCCAGTTTTTTGCAAACAGCCTTGCGATATCATCTTTGCTTTTGTGCATGGCGGCGTTACAATATGATAGGGTGTCTCGCCATCGAGCTGTTGAATATACTCGCCCAAATCCGTTTCAATACTTTCTATGCCATGCGCCTCCAGGTTCTTATTAAGATGGATCTCTTCGGTAACCATGCTTTTGCTCTTTACCAGTGTGCGGCAGTCCTTTTCTTTACAGATCTTCACAATGGCATCAATGGCTTGTTTGGCATCTTCGCACCAGATGACTTTTGCACCGCGCCGGGTTACAAGGGCTTCAAAATTCTCCAGTTGAGTATCCAGCGTTTCAATGGCTTTCCACTTCTGGTTCTTCGCTCTTTCACGTGCCAGTGCAACGTCAGAAAATTGCGTTTTTCCCGCAGGTACCTGGGCATTATACCTGCCAATATTAAAATTGATCACCTGGCGATGATCTCTGTCCGCTGCTTTCTCCTTACTCTTCTTATTAAATAGTGTGGCTGTTTGAGACATGCTTAAATGAGGCTGTTAACATTTACTGTTGATCAATAAAAACTATTCACTATGCTTGTGGGCTATTACAGCCTGCTCTAATACCTCGTAAAACTCCTCTCCGTATTTTCTTACCAGGGGTTCTTTTAAAAACTGGTAAACAGGAACTTTTAATTTTTCTCCCAGCTTACAAGCGGGGCTACACAATTTTTGCGTGGTTCATAATTCAACCGTTCATAATCGCCATGTTTACCCTGGTAAGCAATGATGGGATAGAGATGACAGCTGATAGGCTTCTTCCATTTTATTTTGCCTTCATTATATGCCTGCTCAAAGGCGCATTTGATAAGGCCATTATTTTCCCGGTACGCATAAACGCATATTTCGTTGTCGCTGGGCAGGGTAGGTGTTACCCAGCCAAATTCATCATCATATTGATACCTGCCTTTTTTTCAACTTCCTTAATGGCATCCCGGGTCATGTAAGGTTTTATAATCTCGTAGGCCTTATTCACTTCATCCAGCTCTTCCTCGGTCAGGGGTGCTCCGGCATCGCCTTCCTCACAGCATCCCCCTTACACTTGGTAAGGTCGCAAACAAATTGCGCCTCTGCCACATCATCACTGATTATTTTGTTTTCGATTATGATCATTATGCAAAAGTACTACAGGTTATCGGAAGCCGCGAACTATTAGGCCTGTTTAATTACAATGCGGGCTTTTTTAACCCTGTTTCTTTCTACCTCCAGTACGGTAAATTCAAAGTCACCTGAACTTACGATATCGCCTTCCTTGGGCAGTTCTCCCGAAATTTCATTAATCAGTCCACCGAGAGACTCGTTGTCGCCACGCACTTCGTCAAAAGTATTTACAGGGAGCTGTAACACTTTACAAACATCACGTAACATGGTGCTTCCTTCAAAAATATAGGTATGGTCGTCTACTTTTTTATTGTCAATTTCTTCCACATCAAACTCATCTTTAATATCCCCAATTACTTCTTCCTGAATATCTTCCATGGTTACGATGCCGCTGGTGCCTCCAAATTCATCTACCACTATGGCGAAGTGCATCCTTTTTTCTGAAACTCTAAAAGCAGGTCTTCAATCAGCTTGGAGTCCGGTACAAAATAGGGTGGGCGTATAACCGAATGCCAGTCAAAATTCTCTTCATATAAATGAGGGATCAGGTCTTTCGTATTTAATATTCCTTCTATCTCATCCAGGTCTCCCTTATAAACCGGCATTTGAATATTGTAGTTCTTTAATTTTTTCAACTAACTCCGCGAAAGTGGTATTGTACTCAATACCATTTACATACAAACGGCTACGCATCACTTTTTTACCGAGATCTTTCCAAACTTCACGATGCTTTTCATGATGTTCTTTTCCTCCGGCGAAGCTTCATCATCCGTTTGAACATCTATGGCTTCATCAAATTCCTGCAGGCTATTGGCTTCGGCATTATCAGCGCCCAAAGTTTTGCCCAGGCCATCAGCCACAGCCACAATACCTTTGCTCATGCGCCTTAATACGTAGTGGATCATTTCCACAATAAACAGCAGCACAGGCCATTCGTAAGCAAATCTTAAGCTATTCTGTCTGGCCCATACACGCGGAAATATTTCTAAGGGGAAAACGATGAGAAACGCGATCAACAGCCATTTTAGCAAAATAGTGTAGCCGCTATGTTTGTATTCTTCAGGTGTATATTCATCAATCAGGTAGTTGGTTAGAATAATAAGGCAGATGTTTAAAACAGTTTTGGAAATAAGCATAGAAGTGTACACTTCCTTTGGCTCATCCAACAAATCAATAATTCTACGGGCAGCAGGCTGCTGCTTGGTTTTCAACACATCTATATCCTTCTCATTGAGAGAGAAAATGGCAGCCTGCGAGCCAGAAATAGAAAAGGATAAAAAAATCAGGAGCAGCAAAACTACTACCATAACAGTACTGCTTTGAGTAGTTGCCTGCAGTTCTATCTGCAAAAAATCGGTAAATAATAAATGAGTAATGCTCTGTGTATACAAAACAAATATTATTAGTGAAAAATACTATTGCCGGTTTTCCGGCATCATAGCAACTAATTAAAAGTTAATAGCATCAGCTTCTCCATCTTCGCCCGGAGCTGTTCCACCCGGCGCAGGGTCATCATGTTCCTGCGTCAGCCCTTCAGCTTTTTTATCAAGCATAATTAAATTTTCGCCCACTACTTCGGTTATATATTTTTTACGCCATCCTTATCTTCCCAGCTTCTGGTGCGTAATCTGCCCTCTATATAAACCAGGCTCGATTTGTGTAAAAATTTTTGTGCAAGATCTGCGAGGCCACGCCACAACACTACTGTGTGCCATTCTGTTTGAGAAACCAGCTTGCCCGATCGGTCCTTAAAAGTTTCGGTAGTAGCCAAAGGAAACTTAGCAACTGCAATATTCCCTTCGAGTAACTGCACTTCAGGGTCTTTACCTAGGTTGCCGATTAGCATTACGCGATTAACTCCTCTCATATTAATTATTGATTTTTCTTATGTAAGTATGTATTAAGCTATAGTATGCTAAAATTAATTTTTTTTAACCATTCTGAAAAATTAATACATGCAGCTTATATTTTTTAATATTGATTAGAGTAAATTAGTGCGTTTCTTCTTGTAACAATTCCTCACTGTTTAAGTAATCGTTGATGATTTTTGGAAAAGAATGAGCCGCAAGGTCATTAGTTTCGATCCAATCGTAGTTTTTAAGTGAAGCCGGTAATTTCTTTACCCTTGTGTTAATAAATACGGCTGTAATGCTTTGATGAGTCAATTTTTGCCGGTAAACGGCTGATTCCTGTTTCACAATAGCATCTTCGGTAATCCATTTCCTGTTTAAAGCTTCTTCTATAGCAGCATCCACATGGGCGTCCTGCACTAATTCTATAAGAGGAAACTCATGTAAGTGCTGCCAGATATCTTTATCCTGTCTTTCTCTTATGGCAACTTTACTGCCACATTGTATGATAAAGAAATAAAAATAACGTGCTCGCTGTTTGATTTTCTTTTCCTTTACCGGTAGTTGCTGTACCCTGTTATCAGCATAGGCCTCACAATATTTTTGAAAAGTGCAACAGTCGCATAACGGTACGGCAGGTTTGCATACGGTAGCGCCAAAATCCATGATCGCCTGGTTGTATTTACCGGGCTGCTTTCGGTCTAACAGCTCGTTGGCGAGTTGATGGAAATTTTTCTTGCCCGCAGTACTGTCTATAGCTTCTCCAATCCCAAAAACTCTGGCCAGCACTCTGTAAACATTGCCATCCACCACTGCATGAGGCAGGTTAAACGCAAAGGAGGCAATGGCAGATGCTGTGTATGGTCCTACTCCTTTGAGTTTCAATATATCATAATAGCTGCTCGGAAAAATTCCATTATATTCCTCTGTAATAATCCGGGCGGTTGCAATCAGGTTACGGCAACGCGAGTAGTAGCCCAAACCTTCCCATAATTTAAATACCCTTTTCTCGTCAGCAGCGGCTAAATCTTTAATAGTTGGGAAGTTAAGAATGAAGTTATGATAATACTCCAGGCCTTGTTCCACTCTTGTTTGCTGTAAAATAATCTCGCTCAGCCATATCTTATAAGCGTCTTTTTCTCCTTTCCAGGGCAGCTGACGGTCATTATCCGTCTTATGCCACTTTAACAGCAATTTTGAAAAATTGCTGACTTCCAGGTTGTTATGTGTTAAATTGCTCAAAAGATTTTATTTATTTTTTTCAAAGAAAAAAATTGGATTAATAATTGTTTATATCTTAGAAGTATTAAGCGTAAAAAGCTGTTATACAATTTAATTGAATCGTTAAAATAATATTAATTCTATTCTATGCGAAAAGCAGATTTGGTAAACAAGATATCTGATAAAACCGGCATACCAAAAGTAGACGTGCTGGTTACACTCGAAACAATGTTTAAAGAGGTTAAAGATACTTTGGCTTCTGGCGAAAACATTTACATTCGTGGTTTTGGCAGTTTTATTACAAAAAAGCGGGCTGCAAAAATTGGCCGCAATATTAAGAAAAATGTTGCGGTACATATTCCCGAGCATTACATCCCTGCATTTAAACCAGCGAAAGAGTTTAGCATTGAAGTGAAGAAGCTAAAGGAGCCAAAACCAGATGATGGCCCCGGAGAAGATGGCGACGATTAATAGGTTCTAAACGAAGAACGTAGCTGTCATTGAGTTTTTATCCACTCTTTTTTAACAATTTATATAGTATTGGGGTTAACTTTGCAATCCAAATTTTTTTGATTGTGAAGAAACCTCAATATATTACCATCTTCGTTGCTATTGCTGCACTTGGATTGCTATGGGCATTCGGGAGCATTAAACCGGAGGCTAAGGCCAATTCACACGAAGGTCATCAGCATGAACATGCCGACCAGCCAGCTGCTGGTTCTGTTTCAACTTCATCATTTTCAATAGATAGCGCATTGAGCGCCGCCAAAGGAACACTTTTGCCGGCAGGTGCTGCCCGATTAAATTCGTTAGAATCCACCATCGCAAAATCACCCGATCAGGGGCAAAAATTAAAGGCTTTCAACGAGCTTTCTTTGTATTGGAAAGACAGTGTAAAAGCGTTTATTCCTTACGCTTGGTATGTTGCTGAAGGTGCAAGGTTGGAAAATTCAGAAAAAAACCTCAATTTTGCAGGCCATTTGTTTTTGAACAACCTGCAACACGTGGATAATGGAGAGATGGCGAAGTGGATGGCGTTGCAGGCAAAAGATTTGTTTGAAAGGTCTTTAAAGCTAAATCCTGATAACGACTCTGCAAAAGTAGGGTTGGGTTCAACTTACATGTTTGGAGGTATATCCAATGCTCCCATGGAAGGAATTGCCAAGATCAGGGAAGTGGTTACAAAAGACAGCACTAATTTGTATGCACAAATGACATTGGCTATGGGTTCGCTAATGAGCGGGCAAACAGATAAGGCCAAAGAGCGTCTTGAAACAATAACACGACTTGACTCTAAAAATCTGCAGGCTTTATTGCTGTTAGCAGATATTTATGAGAAGCAGGATAAAAAACAGGATGCAATAGCATATTATCAGAAGGCATTACCGCTGGCAACAGAACATACGGAAATGAGGGCTGAGCTTCAAAAAAGGATTGATGCTTTAAAAAAGCAGAATTAACTATTATATTAACAAGATTTAAATTATTTAACTATGCCTTGTGGTAAAAAAGAAAACGTCATAAAATTGCAACTCATAAGCGCAAAAAAGACTTAGAAAAAACCGCCATAAAAAGAAATAAGCTTTTCTTTTATTGAAATATATTCTACATATAACCCCGTAGTTTATTTGCGGGGTTTTATGTAATATATTCGTTTTCAGCTGCTTTATCGTTATATGCATTTTCCATCCTTTAATGCCATATACTTTTCTGCCTGCATGTATAACCGATAAAGTTGGTCAGATTTACTTTTAAGGCATAGCACACGTTCATATGCAATGAATAAAGAAATTGTAATTAATGCCGCTCCCACTGGTGTTGAAATTGCTTTGTTAGAAGATAAGAAGCTGGTGGAGTTGCATAGCGAAAAAAGCGATGGCCGCTTTGCCGTGGGTGATTTATACCTGGGCAAAGTAAAAAGGCTTATGCCTGGGCTTAACGCCGCTTTTATAGATGTAGGCTTTGAGAAAGACGCATTTTTGCATTATACTGATTTGAGCCCTTATGCAAAATCGTTACTAAAGTTTACCAATATGGCCATGGCAGCCACAGATGCCAACCCCGTAGATTTTTCAAAATTTGATGTAGAGCCAGAGATCGTAAAAACCGGAAAGATCAGCGAAGTATTGGGTGGTAAGCCGCATGTATTGGTGCAGATCTTAAAGGAGCCTATTGCGGCCAAAGGTCCCCGGCTTAGTTGTGAGCTCTCTTTACCAGGCAGATTTGTTGTTATAACTCCCTTCAATAATATCGTAGCAGTATCTAAAAAATTCATTCTTCTGAAGAGCGAAAAAGACTGCAGAAAATAATTGAAGCGGTGAAGCCAAAGAACTTTGGTGTAATTGTAAGAACAGCGGCCGAAGGGAAAAATACTGCAGAACTCTATGAAGACCTGGGTAACCTGGTAAATATCTGGAATACTGTTCAACAAAACCTGAGAGGCGCAGTAGCACCTACGAAGATCTTTAGCGAGCAGAACAAAACCAATAGTATTCTGAGAGATCTCTTAAGTGCTGATTATAACCGCATTGTTACCAACGATAAAAATATCTACAACGAAACCAAAAATTACATACAGAAAATAGCCCCTGAAAAAGCAGAGATTGTGAACCAGGCGCAGGGTAATGTATTTGATATGATGGGTATTACCAAGCAGGTAAAGGGTTCGTTTGGTAAAACGGTTACACACTCAACAGTGGCGCCTATCTTATTATAGAACATACTGAGGCATTGCATGTAGTTGATGTAAACAGCGGTTATAAGAATGTAGGTAATAACCAGGAGCAAAATGCGCTGGAAACTAACCTGGAAGCTGCAGCTGAAATAGCCCGGCAATTAAGGCTGAGGGATATTGGTGGAATCATCGTTGTGGATTTTATTGACATGAAGCTTGCTGAAAATAAGAAGAAGCTTTTTGATACGATGGAAGAAGTAATGGCCGCCGATAGAGCAAAGCATTCGGTATTACCCATATCTAAGTTTGGTTTAATGCAGATCACCCGTCAGCGGATGCGCCCGGAGGTGAACATCAATACCCAGGAAGTTTGCCCCAGCTGTAACGGTAGCGGTAAAATAACTTCAACACTGGTACTGGAAGATGAGATCGAAAAAATCTAAACTACCTTATTACCCACAAGCACAAAAACCTCAAGCTTATTGTTCACCCTATTGTGTACGGCTATTTAACCAAAGGCTTATGGTGGAGCAGTAAACTGTCTAAGTGGAATAAAAATTTGGTCAGAAAACGAGAATTGAAAAAGATACAGCCTATCAGCTGACAGAATATCACTTCTTCGATTCGAATGAGGAAGAAATTAAGTTCTAAATTAAAAAGCTCCGTTGAGGAGCTTTTTAATTTTTATTCAATAAAAACCTGAATGGTTTTAAACGTTCATTTTTTATGGCCGCCAGTATTTTTCTGCTGCTGGAAGTGATCCGGTTCCGGTTCACCAGCTCATGAACCTTGCAAAAACCTTCTTTATTGTCTACACAGGCAATTACATAGTTCAGGGATTCTACCTGAGTATCTATTGAATTAGGGTAAACAGCGTCGTCTTTAATGACCAAAATGATATCTCTGCGATATTTATTCATTTTACAGGCAAACTAAAATGTGTAGTAGTAAATTTACCTTATTTTACAATTAGATCAAACAAAAGGTTTAAGTTCTAGTATATTTTTAGCAATATCTATGCCTTTTCCCCGAAAATTAAGAATATTGGTAGCTCCTTTAGACTGGGGGTTAGGACATACCACCCGCTGTATACCCGTTATTAAGGCTTTGCTGAAATGCAATGTAGAAGTGGTAATGGCGGGAAATAAGGTGCAGGAAAAGGTTTTAACAGCGGAGTTTCCCGATAATAAATTTTTGTTTCTGGAAGGTTACAATGTTGCTTACAGCAATACCCGCAAAGGTTTTTATGGAAAATGATGCGGCAGGCGCCCCGTATTGCAGCTGCTGTAAAGCGGGAAAATAGCTGGTTAAAAGAAGTTATTCGTCGCGAAAAGATTGATGGGGTGATTAGCGATAACCGGCTTGGGCTTTTTAACCCGGCTATACCCTGTGTTTTTATAACCCACCAGCTGCGTATACAAACAGGGCTGGGCCGTTGGGCGGATGATATGGCTCAATTATTTAATTACAGGTATATCAACCGGTTTTCCGGGGTTTGGATACCCGATTTTGAAGGTGCTCAAAATCTGGCCGGTCTTTTATCGCATCCTTCCTCAATGCCCCGCAATACGGTTTCTTATGTGGGAGCGCTAACAAGGGTGCATAGCTCATCCTTTGCTAATAAAGAGGGGGTGATTTTATTTGTGTTTTCCGGTCCGGAACCCCAGAGAAGTATTTTTGAGCAAGCTGTTTTGACTCAGTTAAAATATATTAAACAGCCTGTTACTATTATAAGAGGCAAACCACTCCAGGAAGACTTACCCCCGATTGATGGCGTAACTGTCTATAACCATTTGCCCGTAACAGAAATGGAGCCGATCATGCGCTCAGCTGCATTAATTGTGTGCCGGAGCGGTTATAGCTCGGTAATGGATATTAACGCTTTAAGACAAAGATCAGTGCTGATACCTACACCGGGGCAAACCGAGCAGCAATACCTGGCAGAATATCTTATGGACAAAAGATTCGCCATAAGTGCTGATCAGGACAATTTTAACCTGCTGCAGCTTCTTTACCGTGCTTCACAATTTGCTTATGATGGCTTTATCAATCCTGATGATACATTATTGACAAAAGCGGTAGACGCTTTTTTATCCGACTGCAGGTCAGTTATTGAAAAGTCTTAAGCGGCTAAAATTTTACCAGGAAGCCTAACCCCAACATAGATTTTATCTGTGCTGCCGGAGATTCGTTATTGGCGCCAAATAATCTTACATCATCATCATAGATCATGTCAAGACTGTAGGTAAGTGTCAGGTATTTGGTAAGCTTCATGTTGATCAGGTTGGTCCAATAAACGTCTACATTTTTAGGCTTATCCAGGTAGTTGGCATACAGGTCCAGGCGGCTTCTGTAAGAGAACATTTTATTAACTTCTTTGAAATAATTAAGTGAAGCAAAAGCACCGAACTCGGTTTTTGCGTGTTTGCCTTTATCTACACCATAAGCGCCCACACCCGAAAGTGAGTCATTTCTTACGATGGTCCATCTTACGGTAGCGGGAGACATGAAAGCAGAAAACTCTTTATTCGGTTTCCATTCGAGTCCCGGGCTTAGTAATACATAGGCAGGCGATAAAAAGTTAGAACTAAAAGTACGATTGCCATCACTGTCGTAGGTGTAGCCTTTAAACATCTGCGACCTGAAATTGAACAGCGCGCCTATATTCCATTTCTTACCAATAGCATATCCATATTTTGAAACCAGGTCGATACGGTCATCATTCTTCCTGCTTCCCAGCGATGTGGTGTTCATATATCCGAGGTTAATATCCAGTGTATTATCCCATGAGTGTTTATTCTTTTTATAGAAAGCGTAGGTGCTAAGATTACCGTTAAGGGCCAGAGAAAATTTATCGCCTCCGGCAGCCCAGTTGCTCAATGAACCCTGTGCTGCGTTCAATCCAATAAAACCACCGGTCTTCCAGGTTTTGGTAGTGGTATCACTGGGGTCCTTCTTGATCTGTCTCTCTGAATCTTTCTTTAAGTTTTTTACAGTCTCGTCCTGGGCCAGAACAGTTAAGCTGCCTAAAAAAGCAACTATAAATAGTATCTTTTTCATATTTGTTTTGTGTTGGTTACAAAAATAAGTATCTGACGCCGAAAGGTTTGTTGGAAATTAATTTTATATTTGGCTACTGTGGTGTAATGGGTGAGTAGTGGGTACTAAGCAAAAACACAATGACTATTACAGCTAGGCCAAATTGAACGCTTTATGAATAAAGATGTTGTAAGCATCTTCATCCTCAAAAAGTTGGCAATAAAAAAACCTCCGCCAATGGCGAAGGTTTAATATGCTGTAGGGGAGGGGTCGAACCTCCACGAGGCGGTTAGCCGCAACACAAAGTTAGTGGTCAATCCTGGTCGGCCTGACGGTCGGCTCTATGTTGTGTTTATTCCGTGATCCTCACCCTCGAGACAAGAGGGCATGTCTGCCAAAAGTTTCATCACCCCACAATTTTAAGAACTTTACCTGTATTATCAGGCGTTGTTAGAACAAAAATAAATATAAATGGGCGTTCGTTCCAAATATTTTAATAATTTTTTCAAAATATAGTATTTTTTCAATAAATTGCGAATAGTATTAGATTATATCAAATTAAAGCTGCTGAAATATGAATTCTAAATTAAATCTTGATAAGCTCGATCTGCAGATTATTGAGCATATGATGGACGATGCAGAAATCTCTTATGCCGACCTGGGAAAGAAATTATTTGTTTCGGGAGGTACTATACATGTGCGTATTAAAAAGCTGCAAAAGGATGGCGTAGTAAAAGGTACCCGTTTAAATCCCGACCTTAAGCTCCTGGGGTATGATGTAATTGCTTTTATTGGTATTTACCTGAGAGAGAGAGCTCGTTATATGATTCGGTAGCTAAGGAACTTCATAAGATCAATGAAATAGTACGTTTAAATTATACCACCGGCAATTATAGCATGTTTGCTGAAATTGTATGTAAGGATATCTCAGAATTAAGAGATGTGTTGCACGAAAAGCTGCAGAAAATAAAGGGCATTGAACGAACCGAGACCTTTATATCCCTGGAAGAGAGCTTTTCAAGAAGTGTGAAAGTATTGGATCAATAACCGGCTCCTAAGAACCGGTATTTTCTGAAGCGATCATTTTAAGGAATTCGGCTTCGCTGATAATTTTTATGGTATTTAATTTTTTGGCTTTATCCAATTTGCTGCCGGCATCTTCACCTACCACCAGATAGTTGAGTTTGGCGCTAACGCCGCCCAGTATTTTTCCGCCCTTAGCTTCCGCCATTTCTTCAGCCTCACTTCTTTTTAGTGTAGGAAGTGTTCCGGTAAAAAGAAAAGTTACGCCTTCTAGTTCCCCGCCGCCATGCATTTGTTTGATGCTATTGTTCATTTCAATACCCATCTCTTCCAGTTCCTGCAGCATTTTAATATTGTCCTCGCTGCTAAAAAATGAACAATACTTCCCGCTACTTTTGGGCCGATATCTTCCAGTTCCTGTAAGGCTTCCTGCGAAAAATTGCGGAGATCCAACAGGTGAGCTACTTTCTGCGCCAGCACTTTGGCTGTTGTTTCGCCTACAAACCGTATGCCCAGGGCAAAAATGAGCCGGTGCAAAGGCTGTTTTTTGCTTTGCTGTATCGCTTCTTTAAGTTTTTCAATTGATTTGGCGCCAAACCCCTCGAGCTTGCCAATGGCTTCAAAGTCGAGCCTGTAAATGCCGGGAATGTCTTTTAATAACCCGAGATCGTAAAACTTCTTGATATTGGCCTCTCCGAATCCTTTAATGTCCAGCGCATCTTTGCTTACATAATGGATCATGCGCTCTACCACCTGGGCAGGACATTCAATATTTACACAGCGCCAGGCCGCTTCTCCTTCTTCTTTAACTAAGCTACTGGCGCAGACGGGACAATTTTGAGGAAATTCTATTTTCGTTTCTGCCCCGGTACGCAATTCTGAGAGCGGTTTTACGATGTAGGGGATCACATCACCTGCTCTTTCAACCAATACCGTGTCGCCAATCATCAGGTCTTTCTCCCTTATTACATCCTCGTTAAACAGAGAAATGGAACTTACGGTAACGCCGCCGATATATACCGGGTCGATTTTGGCAACCGGGGTAATAGAGCCTGTGCGCCCTACCTGGAAATCTACATTTAATAATTTGCTGGTTCCCTGGCGGGCTTTAAATTTAAAAGCCATGGCCCATCTTGGATGGTGAGAGGTCATGCCTAACTGATCCTGCAGATCGAAGCTATTGACTTTGATGACCATTCCATCAATTTCATAGGGGAGGTCATCTCTTTTACCCTCAAATTCCAGGCAGTACGTTACTACCGGATCAATGCCGTCAAATACACGCATTTCTTTAACCGGGCTTCTGAAACCCAGCTCCCATAGGAGTTTCAGAGAGCCCTCATGCGTGGTCAGCTCTTCAGGTATTTCTCTTCCGGGGAGTAGTGTATAATCGCTAATATGGTAAACAAAGGCTTCCAGGTTTCTTCTTTTCACTTCCGCGGAGTCTTTAATGCGAAGCGTTCCTGCTGCTGCATTGCGTGGGTTTGCCAGGGGCGCTAAACCTTTTTCTATCAGAGAGTCGTTATACTTTTTAAAGCTGTTTTTATTCATTAGCACTTCACCGCGAATTTCAACCTGCTGCAATCCGTAATCGCTGAAGCGTGCAGAGAGAGGGAGCGTGCGTATTTGTTTTATATTGGTGGTTACATCATCTCCTGCCACACCATTGCCACGGGTGGCGCCGCGTACGAGCAAATCATTTTCATATATAAGAGAGATGCTACCGCCGTCAAATTTGGGTTCTACACAATAGGTGATCGTATCCAGTTTGGATAGTAGTTTAGCTTTCCTGTCAAAATCTTTCAGGTCGGCTTCGTTATACGAGTTGTCCAGAGACAGCATTGGCACCAAATGTTGTACCGTTACAAAATTGCCTGTCAGCTCTTTGGCCACTCTTTGCGTGGGGGAATCTTTGCTGATCCAGTCTTTATGAGCTTGTTCTGTTCTCTCCAGTAGCTTAAATAGCTGATCATACTCCCCATCAGCAATCAACGGGTCGCTTAAAACGTAGTACCGGTATTCATGAAAACGCAATGCCTGGCGTAGCTGTTCAGTACTTTCCAGGGAGGTAAGCGTTTCAGGAGTATCTTTTAAAAGCGCCTGCGTCGTTTCCTGCAGGGCGATGGTATTTTCTTTGCTGTACATATAAACGGATAAACAGGTCTAAAAGTAAAGTTTTTGGCGCACAGAAAAAAGCCGTCCTGTGAAAGACGGCTTTTGATCATTTTACCTAACTATCATCATGGCTCCAGACGGTGGGGGCGGCACTCCCGATCTTCCTCCAAATTTCCTTGGATAGTAAGAGAAGGTGACCATGAAATATTGTTGCAGGCCATTGGAAATAGTTGTTGTTGCCGTATTACGTTCAATAAAATTGGTGATATTCCGGTTCTGGCGTAAAAGGTCGAAAGCTGAAAGTTTTAACTCTGCCTTCTGCTGCATAAAACGATAAATAGCGTTGGCATTCCAGATCGTAGCTTTTGCAGAATTACCGTTAGCTGCTATATTGTTCTGATAGTTGAGCGATGTGTTCAATGTGAGCTCCTTTGTAAGGAAATAGTTGATATTTCCGGAAGTGGTATAGTTACGTATAAGGGAGCTGATGCGACTGGAACTTTGCTGTATACTTCTATTAGTGGCAATGGTTTCGCCTATTGTGATATTGAATTTGTCTATGAGACTGTAAGTAGCACTAAGGTTATTTGAAATTGAATTATTGGTAGATGTGGAACTAACAGAGTTAATAAATCCTGGCCGTTCGTTGGTAGATAAGTTGAGCCTGTAAGAAAAGTTGATATTGCTTAATTTACTAAGGTTAGTCGAAAACCGGGAACTAAAGTTTCCACTGATAGCTGTTTGATTATCTACATTGATGAGGTAACGGATACTTCTGCCTGAGCTATCGTATACAAGATTATCACTAACGGCATTAGCTGTATTGTTGTAGTTTAAACCTATGCTTGCACTGTAGTTACTTTTGGTATTCATTTTGGCCCGGCTAATGTCGAAGTTCCAGTTACTATAGGTGTTGGTAGAGGCTTTAAGATTAGGATTACCTGCTATAATACTATACCGGTTGGTACTATCTACCAAGGGATACAGTTGATCAATAGAAGCAGGGGTTTGATTCATATTTGCCCATAAATAGGTATTGATCCTATACGCGTTGTTCTTAGTGTAATTAAAATTCATGTTCAGGTTGGGCGTAAAAGCCGTGAAATTCCTATCTAAATTGCGAAACAAAAAGCTGGATTCATTTTTTTGATTCAGGAACTGGTATTTTAATTCCACGCCCATAGAGAACCAGTAATTGTATTTTTCCCATACCGATTTACTGATAGACTTTCTTAAACTAAAACCTGGTTTGTAAGAAAAGTTCGTGAGTATATTGTTATTGGTCAAAAGGTCATTCTGCCTGTATAAATTGGTGAGCGTATCCAGGTCGGAAACCCGCGAATCCATCTCACTTCTGTTGATGCTGATATCGTTGGCCAGGGAAAGGTCAATGTTAAAGAAGTTATAGATGCCGAATATCAGGCTTTTGAAACCATCGTAGTTGAGGGTTAAGCTGGCATTATAATTACGATTAAGGTTATTGTACTTTCTGTCAATTAAATCAGAAGGAATGGTGTCGATATACGAGAGGAACCGGCTCACCGTATTGCTATTGCTGCTGGAGTTATTGTAACCTCCGTTAAAAAACAACATAAAGTTTTTGCGGGGTCCTGTAACTGTCCGGCATCGTTCGAGCGTATAAAACCAAACATGTTCAGGTTGTCATTAACCGTGGTAGACCTGCTGCGATTAAGAGCGGTACTTATTGCGGTAGAATCGTTTTTGAAAACATTGGTGGTAGATTCGTTATCGCCTGTGGTAAACTGGTTGGTATAATTGGCTGTAATGTTTACGAAGTTGCCGAATTGTTTTCGATTCTCATACATAAACTTCACATTGTTACTGGTAGCATTATTCATGCCCCTGCTCTCGCTAATGTTGGATAATTTATAGCTGCTGTTGTTTTGCGTGATATTCTGAATATTGGTTGTATTAGTTAATACGTTTCTTAGGGTATTCAGGTATCCATAGTCTGCCGACATGCGGTTGTAGAATTGCGAATTATCAGATTCAGAAAAACTATGCTGTACTTTGGCATTGGCGTAAGTTCGCCTGGTGATACCGTCAGCGCTACCACCGCGTCCGCCAAAGAATACCCTGAAATTAGACTTAAACGTGTTTTCCAAAAAGCATTTTCGCCTGTGCCTTCTTCCTTATTGATATTATTGATACCCGCAGCAAAGCCCGCCTGTGTCCGTTTGTTATAGAATTGCATAACTCCGTCTCCTGTGTATCGCTCATCTGTTCCGTAGCCGGCTCCTACTTTACCAAACATACCTTTCTTTTTATCAGCTTTCAGCTTAATATTCATAGCGTATGATGAGTCTGCTTTTTCTTCAGACTGCTGTACTTTAGAAAGGTCTTTTTCCTGGTACAGTTGAATTTTTCAATAGCGTTTTTGGGCAGATTTTGTGTAGCTGTTTGCGCGGCTCCGCCAAAAAAGGTTTGCCATCTACATATACTTTTTCCAGTTTTCGGCCATTCATGGTAATCGTTCCATCGCCCCAAACCGTAAGGCCGGGTACCCGCATCAGCATGTCTTCTACTACTGCATTCGAATCCAGTTTAAAAGCATCCGGGTTTATTTCAAGCGTATCCCCGTTCATTCTTATAGGCTGTACGGCTTTTACCACCACCTCATCCATTTCATTTTCTGCTTTCTGGTACAGGAATAATTTTTTGAAATCTGTGACCATGTTCAAACTATCCAGCTGAAGGTTTTTTACCACCGGCCTGTATCCTGTGTGGGATACGATCATATACAGGGGTACTTTCGGTGGTAGATTTTTAATATCAAATTCCCCGAGGTATTACTGAGCTGAAACTCTACAATGCTGGAGTCGGATTGTTTATAAACGGATATAGAGGCCGATTGTAAAGCATAATCGTTAATCGAATCGTAGATGATACCCTTGACACCGCCGGTATTTTTTGTGCCATCAATGCCGATGGGAGGAAAGCTATGAAGCATAGCAATAATACAGTTCTCATTATTTAGCAGTTGATGGTTTTACTTTTAATTTAATAACGATCGCATTGTCGAACTTATCGAGCTTAGTTAACAGGTTCTTTGTTTTTGAAGGCAGCTCTTTATTCTGAGCGAGCAGCTTATCTTTTTCTTTTAACAGGTCTACACTTGATATTCTTGTGTAAACATATTCTTCATCCTGCTCTGTAATAGATGAGAAGATCTTGGGAGGCAAATTGTACACAACGCTGTCTGTAGTTATTTTCCCCAGGTCATACAGTTTATTGTCAACCGTGTTGAAGAGATAGTTTTTTTGTGCGTAATTAACAGCTCTTGCAGAAAAGAATAATAAGTGTTTATGCTCTACGAGGTTATTTAAACCTGATATTACTTTATTGTTTTTATTAACGGCTGTGTTATGTTCTATGTTGCTGCGAAACATGGTAGACTGGAACTCTCCGGTCATTGTCTGATCAGCGGGGAAAACAAATTTATATTCCAGATAAAGCGAGTCGGGCGTAAGCCTGTAAATAGTATTGTCAAACTGCTTTTGAATCAGGAGTGAATTTTCATCCAGCGTGTTGTTAATGGAAAAATCAACGTTGGAATAGTAGGGCGGTAGCTTAGGGAGGTTAATAAAAGGAAAGTATGATTTTACGATTTTATTGTCTTTGATAAGATCCAGGTGATAATCTATGGTATCTTTTAAATATTTGTTGTACCGGCTGCTTACTGAGAGGTAGTAGCCGTTTAAATAAAAAATATTGTTAAGCGCATAACGGGGTGTTGGCAGATTCTCAACCCGGTAGTTCGAGGTTTTATCCAGGTACAATAGTTCCAGGCTGGTGTATTTTGAAAAATCTGTTTTGACTGATTGCTCAATCATTTGCTGCGCTTTCAGTTCGGGAATGGTATAGTTTTTATTGAGGGCTTTGATGAAGAGCGCATTTTTTGAAGCTACGTATTGAACACCTGTTATCCGGAATTTCTTCTTCTTATACTTGTATAGAAACTTTCCCTGTTTATCAAAAATGAGTACGGCGTTCGCTATATTGTCGAGCAGCACAAAATGATGAGGTGTTACCAGGAAATTCTGCACATTATTAAAGCTGCTGGCTTTGGTGGTTTCCAGGGGTATCAGCTCAGCTTCAGAAAATATTACGGAGGCTTTGAGGCCCAGTGCATTTTCAGGATTCAGGTATAAGGCTTTGTCCTGCGCCCATACAAACATAGGACATAAGGCCAGGCAGGTAAGCCAGGTCAATATTCTCATAAACTATTTTGCAGCAAGATAAATATCTTAACTGGTCTACGAATATTTCGTAATCGTTTTAACGTATTATTATGAAATAGGTCAAAATAAAAATGCGCTGATTTAAAGCGCATTTTTATAGTTCAAATTGCTCTGTTATTGTAAGGGAGTCTTTGAAAAGATATGATACCCGCCCGGGGCCAGCGTACCGTTGTAGCTGTTTCCTGCCAGTGTAACAGTGCTGTTGTTGGCCGCATCATACCAGGTGCCTGCAGCTCCCATGTCTATGGATGCGGTTTGATTAGTTACATCAAAGTTACCCACCACTACTACCGTATTGGCACCTTCTGTTAATTTGATGTATTTCACCGCACCTGCCAGGCTGGAAACAATGTTGTTAGATCTGAAAATGCTATTGTTCTTCTTTAGCGCGATCAACCGGGCAAAGGCATTTTTCAAAGCCAGCCTTGCTGCCTGCTTATTATAGTCCCATAAAAGCGGCTTCTCGCCGGTACGCCCGTTATGATCAATGGATATATCATATCCCAGCTCGCCAAACTGCCAGATCATTTTGGGGCCTGGCATGGCCAATAGAAATGCTGCACATAATTCCTGTCTTTTTAATGCGGTATTCAGATCCTTTACATTGTAGCTTCCTGCGGCATTACCATATTGCAGGTTTTTGTACATCATGCGTTCCTCATCATGACTTTCCATATAACTTACCAGACCATCAGCCTGTGCAAATCCATGTGTTGTATAGATACCACGGTTCAGGTTGGAGTTATTCAGCCATCCCATGCTTGCTTCCATGAAAGTATGGTTCAGGTTATTCCAAAGCATCATGCCTTCTGCTGCGAGCAGCCGCTCTTCCTCATCGCTGCATAGATGTTCCAGTATAACATAGGCATTAGGATCGATGGACCTGATATAGTTATTGTAATCTTTTAAAATAGCGATACGGCTGTCGTCTTTCGCACTCATGGCTCCATCATCTGATGTTATTTTTTGGGTGAAGCCTTTGGTAAAATCAAACCGGTAGCCATCTATTTTATATTCCTGCATCCAGAACCTGAGCACGTCTTTTACAAAACTTCGCGTAGCCGGGCTTTCATGATTAAAGTCGTTGCCAAATTTTATAGCGCTATGTGGTGCTACAGGATTAAACCAGGGATTGTTGGCGGCAGGCCTGTTATTCGCAGCATCCCAATACAGTTGCACTATAGGCGATTGCCCCTCTGCATGATTAAAAACAACATCGAGTATCACCGCAATACCTTTCGCGTGGCAGGCATCTATAAAAGCCTGCAGCATTGGTTTGCTACCATAGTATTTATCTAATGCAAAGTAAAATGAAGGATTGTAACCCCAGCTATTATTACCTTCAAATTCATTTACAGGTAACAATTCAATGGCATTCACGCCTAATTGACTTAAATAGTTAACAGTGTCCTTTAGTGTCTGGTAGTTATTAGCGCCCAGGTAATCACGCAGAAGCAACTCGTAAATCACCAGGTCGTTTTTTGCAGGTCTGGTAATAACGGGTGTCGTCCAGTTATACAATGGCTGGCTGGCCTTCATAGTGCTGACGATGCCAGTTGTTTTGCCAGTAGGGTAGGTGCCGAAGTTAGCATAGTTTGCTACCGGAATGTATGGGTCATTCCCCGGGTCCAGCACTTTTTCGGTATAGGGGTCCGCAATTTTAAGTGTCCCGTCTACCCAAAACTGGTAAGCATATTCTGTATTAGGATTAAGTCCGTCCAATTGTACCCACCAGGTATTACCGTCAGCGGTGCGTTTCATGTAGCTGGCGGTAGTTGCCGTCCAGTTATTAAAATCTCCGATCGCATATACATAGTTTTTCTGCGGAGCATATAAGGCCAGTACAGCAGAACTGCCATTATTTAAAAACGTCACACCATTGGGCCTGGCACCTGTTGGTAAAGCTGCGGTGGTGACAGCGCCTCCCGCGGTTAGCTTAAATGATTCTTGTACAGAACCATTAGCGATTATTTTTACGACCTGTTCTCCTACAGTAGTAATGGTTGCTTTGCCGGTAATTTGCGTAGCATTTGTTGCACTGGCAAACTCTATATCATTTAAGGTAAGCCTTAAGCCCGATGGCTGAGAAGCAACGCCGCTTATTTCAATTTGTTGACCCACAGTAGCTACTGTAGTAGCAGGGATTGGTATTAAAGCGGGATCCAGTTCGGGACGTAAAAACCGAACATTTAAAGCACTGTTGTAAACGGGAAGATAGATGTCGCTTCCATCGGTATTACGGCCTGTAATACTGGCATCTGAATTTTTAAAAACCATGGCTATTTTTAGTATTTGCTCGCCCAGGGGCACACCAAAATATGTTTGCGGTGTGATAGTAATAGAGTAGCTGCCGTTTGCTTGGCGGCTCATCCGGGAGGATGGGTCTGCCGTGTTGAAATCGCTTTTCACATATTTCCAACTGCCGTTACTGCTATTGGTAACAACGCCCCAGTGAATATATATATCCCCGGTAATGCTCTTCAATGCTGCGTTTCCTTTGGCCGGATTAAAGTTAATGGTGACTGGTTCGTTTGCAGCCGGAAAGTTTTTATCAGTGGTAATCAAACCCATTTGTACGATGGGTGTGGTAACCGGCGGCTCCGGTTGAGATGGTTCGTCCGGGTTTGTTTTTTACATCCCAGGGTGATCACGAAAAGGAGTATAGGTAATAGAAATCGTTTCATATATACGTTTTGCGTCTAAAAACCATTAATCAGATGACACCGGTAACAGAATGTGGCAAGACAATACAGGCAACGGTGTATTAATGTGTATTTAATACACAAATGTAGCGGAAGTTTTTAAATAGCGGATTGTTTTTCCCGGCAGGAAAAGAATTTTTGCAATGTTTGCCTTATTAGGAAAATTATATTAGGTTTGTGTATATAGAACACATTGTAAAAGCCATGACGAGTAACCCCCTTCTAAAAAGTGCAGCAGCAGAGAAAAGTAGTCACCTGGAGTATTTCAATATTGCGGTGTCGGTAGACTGTGTGATTTTCGGTTACGAAGATAAGGAGTTGAAGGTACTGTTAATACAGTCAGACCTGGAAGAGTTTTCAGGCTTGTATTCTTTATTGGGCGACCTGGTAAAACCAGATGAGGATCTGGACGCCGCCTCTTACCGGGTGCTGAAAGACCGTACCGGTTTGGATGATGTGTTTTTACAGCAGGTACATACATTTGGAAGTGTGAATCGTCACCCCTCTGGCCGGGTAGTAAGTACCGCTTATTATTCCCTGGTAGATATAAATAGCCACAAGTTAAACATCGACAGCAATGATTTACATTGGCATGCTGTTAAGGGCATTAAAAAGCTGGCTTTTGACCATAAACAGATCATCGATACCTGTATCAAAATGCTAAGGGAGCAGATCATGGAACACCCTGTTGTACATAACCTGTTACCCGAAAAGTTCTCCTTCGCGCTTTACAGGAATTATATGAAGCCATTTTAGGAACACCGTTAGATCGTAGAAACTTCAGGAAGAAGATTGCTCTAAAAAGCTGGTTATCAGAACTAGATGAGTTGGAAGAAGATGTCACGCATCGTCCCGGAAAGCTCCATAAATTTAAAACTAAGGCAGCCAAAGCTTCGGTTTCCCGGAAAAGCTAAAAAATATTTTTACTATGTGTACTTAATACACATAGTTCCATTACCTTTGCTTTCGTATCGAAAATCTATTGTGTACCTGATACACATAATTGTTTGGGAAAATAACATTGTTTGTCTATGTTTATGAAAAGATTGTTTGTCATAACAGCCACTATGCTGTTGTTGATGGTAGCGTCTACCACGTTTGCTCAAAAGACAATTTCGGGGAAAGTAACTGACTCAAAGGATGGTCAGGGAATTTCCGGAGCAAGTGTCCAGATTGTGGGAACATCCAATGGAACCGTAAGTGCCCAGGATGGTTCGTTCACGCTATCTAACGTAGCTGCCGGCCAGTCTTTATCTGCCTCAGGCGTTGGTTACGAAACTAAAATTGTGGACATCGGGGACTCTAGCTTTCTCCAGATCGTGTTAACTGCTACTACGCAGGAGATGAATGAAGTAGTAGTCATCGGCTATGGTACTCAAAGAAAAAGGGAGGTTACTGGGGCTATTTCTAAAGTTAGCGGGGATAAGCTCAATACTATTGTAGCACCAAGTTTTGAAGCGGCGCTACAAGGTAAGGCCCCGGGTGTACAGGTAATGCAGGGAAATGGTTTGGCAGGCTCAGGATCAGTGATCCGGATACGGGGTGTGGGATCGGTAACAGCCGGTGGCGATCCCTTGTACGTTGTAGATGGGATTCCAATTGGCTCTGACCAGTTTTTGCGGCAGGACAACAGGAGTGGGATGAACCAGAATCCTTTAGCATCTATTAACCCCGCCGATATAGAGTCTATAGAGGTGTTGAAAGATGCCGGTGCAACCGGTATATACGGTTCGCGTGGTGCCAATGGTGTTATACTAATTACTACTAAACGTGGTAAGTCTGGTAAGCCTGCCTTTAATTATTCCACCAGGTTGGGGGCATCTACTTATACAAGAAAACCAAGCTTTGTAAGTACTGCAGAATGGTTGCAGTTGCGCCAGGAAGGTTGGGTAAATGATGGTAATACAGGATACGCTGATATTCCGGGCGGGTTTACCTATGAAAGTGCTGCTAAGAATAATACAGATTGGTGGGATTTACTGACACAGACCGGCTTTATCAATGAGCATAATCTTAGCATGAGCCAGGGTACCAAAAAATTTAAAACTTTTGCCAACCTCTCTTATAGCAATAATGAAGGGTATATTAAGAGTAATGCTTACGAAAGGTTAAGTGCAAGATTGAATATTGATTATAATATCCTGAGCAACCTGAAACTGTCATTAACTTCCGGATGGAACAGGGGCGTTAACAAACGGGTACCTGCAGCCTGGGATGGTGGTATTGGCGATGCAATGAGCGGAGCGCTACCATTTTTTTCGGTTTATAATGAAGACGGAAGCTATTTTACGAACGGGGCAAATCCTATGCGCCGCATGTTGGAGACAAAGAGGCGAGAAATTGATAACAGGTTTATAGGAGGGTTATCGTTGGAATATCAGCCGATAAAAAACCTGTTTATTAGAGCGAATGGCTCAGTAGAATATACAACAGCTATTGATGATGTATACGAGTCCAATATCTGGATCAATCAAGCTAACCCTGATTCAGGATATGCTAAACGTTTTCCTTATTGGGGCACCAATAAAAATGGCAATGTAACGGTAAATTATTTGAAGAATATAGGTAGCGATCACAAATTTAATTTCCTTGCTGGGGTTGAGGCGCAAGAATATATAAGAGAAAATTATTTATTTGAAATAGGGAGTTTACCAGTGCGCCTTACCTAGGAAATGCTTCTTTATATCGTAAGCGCAGGGACCAGATTATCCAGGAGAGAGAATCTCAGACCCCTCCTCAGGCTACCACCAAAGAGGCGGAGGCTTATACATTTAACAGTGTTTTTGCAAGAATTAATTATTCATTAAAAGATCGCTATTTATTTCAACTGACAGGCAGGGTTGATGGCTCGTCCAAATTTGGTACCAATAACAAGCATGGCTTTTTCCCGGCTGCTTCGGGCGCCTGGGTATTGAGCCAGGAAGATTTTATGAAAGATGTTAGCGCCATTAACTTCTTAAAACTAAGAGCCAGCTGGGGTATAGTGGGTAATGCGAGTATTGGTTCAGGCGCTTATTATGATAACTACCAGGTTGGCGGAACCCCTTATAATGGCAATCCAACATTATATTTAAATAATTTAGGTAATCCTGATTTGAAATGGGAGCAAATGCAAAACGTAGACCTGGGCTTAGAGTATGCGTTGTTCTCCAATCGGATTACGGGCGAATTAGCTTTTTACAGAAAGGTTACTACCTCTACCATTATGAGCCCTGGTATCTCGCCTTCTGTAGGGGTACCCGATATTCCAAGAAATCTGTTCGATAGCAAGGTATTAAATGAAGGTTTTGAATTTAGTATTGACTACAAAATTATCAATAAGGCTGACCTTAAATGGTCGGTGGGTGGTAATATCGCGAAAAACCACAATGAAGTTTTAAACTGGGAGTTGGGACCAGATGCCGTAAGCGGCGGCACAAACGATACCCGTGTTGTAAAAGGATTGCCTATTGGTGTTAACTACCTGGTGCGGTATTACGGGGTTGATGCTACTGATGGCTTACCTATATGGTTAGATAAAAATGGAAATCAGACAAAAACATTCTCCTTAGATCATCGGGTATTTGCTGGTAGCGTAATGCCAGATTATATTGGTGGTTTTAACACGGCACTACAGTACAAAGGGTTTGATTTATCAACCTTGTTTACATACGTAATTGGCGGTAATGTTTATGACAATTCAGGGAAATATCAATTTTTAGGAACATCAAAAAGAACTGGAATTTCAGAACAGACTTTTTAGATAGATGGACACAACCTGGCGATGATGCAAAATATCCGCGACTAACCTATGATGCTGCTAAATACCCTGGCGTACCCAGTGAGGACCAATTTAACTCAACTATGTTTCTATATGATGCCAGCTATTTAAGATTAAGAGAGCTGACCCTTGGTTACAATTTGCCCGCCAATACGTTAAAGAAAATTGGTTTTAGAACATTAAAAGTTTACGTATCCGGTTCTAATTTATTAACGTTTACCAAGTACCCGGGAGGCGATCCGGAAATAACACGTGATTTTGACAATCCACAAGACAGGAACCTAAGTCCTAATGTTACTTATTTAACGGCTCCCAATCAAAAAACATTTGTATTTGGGCTCAACCTGGGATTTTAATTTTTGTAAACCCGATTAACTTATTTGTATGAATAAAAATAGATTTATTACCATTTTAATACTGGCTATAGTTGTAGGGACTATATCATGTAGTAAATTTTTGGAGCGGCCACCCGAAGGACAGATGACAGAAGCCGAGGCATTAAAAAGCGAGTCAGATATTATAGCGTTTGCAAATGGGGTGTACACTTTATTATCTGATAATGTTTTTTAGGAGGGCGGCATCAGGTAATGAACGAATTGTTGGGCGATGAATACCTGGGAGATTTCTTTACCGGTGATTACTCCGAGGTGTATAAAAGACAAAACTCCATTTTTGGTGGCACCCGCGATGATTATTATAAAAAAGCCTATGCCGTTGTTACCAGGAGTAATATTATTTTAAGTAAGCTGAACCTGGCTACAACACAGCGGAATTTAGTAGAAGGTGAAGCAAAACTATTCAGGGCTATAGGACATTTTGAAATGGTAAGAATGTTTGCACAGCCCTGGGGCTATACACCTGATAATTCGCATTTAGGCATTCCGTTGAGAACAACAGTTGATATTAATCCGGTACAACGGTCAACAGTAGCTGATGTATATGCACAGGTTATTACAGATTTAAAAGATGCGGAAAGCTTATTGCCGGATGTGGCAGCAGATGGTACTTTTTATACTGCCACCAAATGGGCGGCCAAAGCCTACCTGGCTAAAGTGTATTTTCAGCAGAATCATTTTCCTGATGCATTTAGTGCTGCTAATGATGTAATTACAAGTCAGAAATTTAGCCTGGACACCAATTATACCAATCGTTTTTCAAAAGGATTAAGTAAGGAGGGTATTCTGGTGATCAGGGATTCCATAGGCGCTTTCACACCAGGCGGCGGGTTAAGAGATAATTTCCGGTCAGATATTAGTATTCCAGGGTTTAGATTTACTACCCAGTATTACACGGTAGCCAACGCGAGGTCGGTTGATAAAAGAAAAGTATGGTACAGCAATACTTTGCAGCCAGGATATAATGTATTAACCAAATACAATAAAAACAATTTCGATCTGCCATTGGTACACCTAACAGAAATCAAATTGATCAGGGCTGAAGCAGGCGCTGAATCGGGTGGCGCTAACCTGGCTACTGCTATTACAGATATCAACGATATCCTTACCCGGGCCTATGGTTCTACAACCTTTAACTTACCCGCTACAGCAAGCGCTGCGTCAGTTATCACGAATGCCCGAACAGAGCGTGAATTTGAAATGGTTGGTGAAGGAAACAGAGCCCAGGAAATAAAGAGAATTGGGGCGCGCTCGGGTCAGAATATAGATAGGCGCGGATCCGTGTGGAGCTGCAATGGCTTTGTTTTACAGTTTCCTAAAGCAGAGTATGATGCCAATCAATCCTTCCAGTTAAATCCTGAAGGAGGATGTTTCTAATTGTTTACGTGAAGACTAAAAAACATACGATGAAAAATTTTTTAATTCTATCGATTGCTTTAATAACCGTACTGGTTTTTTCCTGCCGGCCCGACACAAGCGGTATTGTAGGTGAAGAAAGGAGCATACTTAGTTCCTTATCAGGTACCTGGAAATTAACAAAAGTTACCCAAACCGATGAAGATGCGAAACGCAAAGGCTTTCCTTATCAAACGATGGACCTGACTACTTTATTTCCTTACAGCGACTTTCAGCTTACATTAAATGCGGCTAATGGAGCTCCTGCTGATTTTATAACTACTCCGGGTAGTTCACCTAAAATAATCAACCTTACCACCGGTAGCTGGAAGGTGGATGACCCGGCTTTTCCTAAAGATATTACATTCACCAGCGGAAGCACAGATGAGATAGTAATATTAGGCGGTTATCCTGTTGCCGGTTCAGAGAAATTAGTGTTAAGAAAGGAGAAAAAGACGGATCAGGTAAGGTACAGATTTCTTATAACTATGAATTTACTAAACAATAAAATAACTGAAAGAATGAAAAAAGTATTTACATTATTGGCAGGTATTTTTATTAGTGTGTTCTCATTTGGGCAGGTTACTATTTCTCCTTCGTCTTTTACTGCCGAAGATGAAATTACCGTTACTGTTGATGTCTCAAATCCGGACATTGGCAAAACATTAATTGGCGCAACTGAAGCATATCTATGGATCTTTTCTAATCCTGATATTGGTGGTGGAAAAGATGGGATTACTAACGGGGCCTGGAGCAGTTCGTCAGACGGAGCAAAAGTTACCAGCTTAGGCAATAACAAATGGCAGTTTAAATTTATAGCAACTGCTATGTTTGGTCAATCCCCGGGAGAGCTAAAGACGTTTGGTTTTCTTTTAAAAAGTAAAGATGGATCTAAACAAACAGGAGATTTTAAGCCTTTTACTTTTGATCCGCTGGTATTTGTACCTACTATGTTGAGGATTTTTCCTGCCAAAGCAGATGTCGATGACGTTATAACACTAAATTTCGACAGAACTTACGCAGTAACGGTGGATGAGCAAAGAATGACACCGGTAAGTGCTACCGTAACCATATTTGATGATGCGGGTAACCAGGTCGGGCAGCCGTTAACGATCAATGCTAAAAAGGTGAATGAAACCACCTGGAGTGCTGCGATGATTCCTACCCGTTCTTTTACAGCTCCGGCAGGAAAAAGCTCGCCAAATTCAAATATAAATTTAATGGTACTGTTTTAGGCACTACGGGCGCATCACAAAATGTGTCCAGCTCGGAAACAGAAATAATTTTTACTTCTTTAAAATAAGAATAGTTGAAGCGTCGCAGCTGGCAACATAGACAAGGCGCTTCATTCAGGCCATATAAAAAAATAAAAATATTCTGATGAAAACATTGCTTTATATATTACCATTATTTACGCTGGTGTTGGGGAGCTGTAAGAAAACAGAGTTTAGTGACATGACAGCCAAAGGAGAAGGCTTGGTAGGTTTTACGCTGAAAAGTCCGGGTACAGGTACCAAGCTGGCTTTAAACGCAGCCACTCCCGGTACTGCGATCACTTTTAGCTGGAACGAATCTAAGCCGGGGCTTCATAAATCACCCACTTATACTTTAGTGGCTGTAGCAAGAACGAATGATGCGGCCAACTTCGATATACCGTTGATACAGTTTGATGCAGGGGCTAATACTTCTGTTGCTTTAACCGCAAAACAAATAGATGACGCACTGAAAGCAAAAGGTATTGCCGATGGTGCCGTATCTGAATTACTATGGTCAGTAAAAGCAACTAATGGCGACGTAACTATTGTTGCGCAAAACCAGTTTTTTATTGATATTACCCGCATGAAAGATGGCGCTTCTCCTTTTTACTTATTAGGACCTGCATCGTCAAGCTCTTCTATAGAGCTGTCTCCCTCCTCTACCACAGACTTATTGAAGTTTAACTGGACAAAGTCTAACCCTGCAAGTGGCGGTGGGGCAATAAAATACAAAGTTTTATTTGCAAAAGCAGATGGTAGTTCTTTATTCTCTGTTAATTCTAATACAGCAGGAGCCGATACTTTGCTTTCTATCAGTCATAAGCAATTTAATGACTCTCTTGTAAAATATGGGTATGGCGATTTTAGCGTAAATCCATTGTTGAAGTGGACCGTCATGGCAATATCTGGTACCTGGAGCCAGGTGTCTGAATATACAAATGATTTTTCCGTAAGCCGATTGATCAAATATGTTTATCCGCAGGCATTAAATGTAGCGGGCAACTTCCAGGGATGGTCGCCCGCCACTGCGCCGCAGCTGGTTGCAATGACACCGGTAGGAGGACCTTATTCAGAATATGCGGGATTTATAGACTTTGACAACAATACTCCTGAATTTAAAATAGTGAAAGGTAATGATTGGAATGCCGGTGATTATGGAATGGTAGATGCTACCACCATTGGAAACGGCAGTAACTTTAGCCTGGCGTCAGGAGGTGTTTATCTTTTTAAAGTGAACACAACCGCAATGAGCTGGTCAGCTACTAAAATCAATAGCTTTGGCCTGATCGGTGATGCTACGGGCTCATGGGATGTAGATAAGGATATGACTTATGATGCTGCTACCCAAAAATGGTCCATTACCCTGACTTTAGGTACGGGTGCTATTAAGTTCCGTGCTAATGATGGCTGGGACCTGAACCTGGGCGATGACGGACCAGATGGCATGCTGGAGTTGAATGGTGCCAATATTTCAATTACTTCAGCCGGTACGTACACGGTTACTTTAAGCGTAAATAATGGTGGGAACTGGAGGTATTCGTTAATAAAGAACTAGGTGCTTTATTTTACCAGCAAAAATATTATTGAAAATCAATTATTTGCAAAGGTGCTATAAAAAATAGCGCCTTTTTTTGTTCCTTTCTTGCAATATACTGCCTACTTTTGCACTCCCAATTCCGATTTGGTTCGGAAGGGGTCGGGGATAGCCCGGTTTTTTATAACAAATAGAATTTAAAAAAATGAGCAAACAACATTTCACCACGAAGCATGCGAACGAGGCTACTGTGCAGCGTAACTGGTACGTTGTAGACGGTACTAATCAAACCGTAGGTCGTATGTGTTCCCGTATTGCCGCTATTTTACGCGGTAAACACAAGGCGTCTTACACTCCACACGTTGACACAGGCGATTATATCATCGTTACCAACTGTGAGAAAGTTAAATTAAGCGGTAAAAAATGGATCAGAAAGTATATGATACTTTCAGTGGGTATCAAGTGGCCGTAAAGAAGAAGTGGCCAGCGATTTACAAAAACGTCGTCCTGAAGTAATTATTGAAAGAGCGGTAAAAGGCATGTTACCTAAAAACCGTTTAGGTCGTAAAATGTACAAAAAATTATTTGTATATGCAGGTGGTAACCATCCTCACACTGCACAACAACCTAAAGAACTTAAATTTTAATTAGTACAAAGTATTTAGGTCCTAGTATTTAGATGCGAATCCAACAATGTCTAATATCTAATTACTAATTACTAACTACTAAAATCTTCAAATAAATGGAAAAGCAAAAAAATGCAGTTGGTCGCCGTAAAGAAGCAGTTACCCGGATTTTCATCAGCAGGGGTACTGGTGCTATCACTGTAAACGATAAAGATTATAAAAATTATTTTTCACTGGTATACCTTCAAAACCAGGTTGAGCGTCCTTTAAAAACAATCGAAGCGGCAGATAAATTTGATGTTAAAATCAATGCTGCAGGTGGTGGTGTTAAAGGCCAGGCTGAAGCTGCAATGCTGGGTATTGCCCGTGCGTTGGTAGATATTAACGCTGAATACCGCCCTGCTTTAAAAGCTGCCGGTTTACTGAAACGTGATCCACGTTCTGTTGAGCGTAAGAAATTTGGTCATAAAAAAGCAAGAAAGAGCTACCAGTTCTCTAAACGTTAATTTGTTTAAATGTTTAAAGTTTAAGGTTAGCATCCTTAGGCAAACTTTAAACTTTTTACTTCAAACTTTAAACTTATACTTTAAATGGAAAATAATAATACATCATTACAACAGCAGCTTCTGGAAGCGGGTGTACATTTCGGTCACTTAAAAAAGAAATGGAACCTAAAATGTTACCTTACATTTTTGCTGAGAAAAAAGGTATCCATATCATCGATTTGAACAAAACTGTTGAGTGCCTGCAGGAAACTGCAGCTGCAATGAAACAAATTGCACGCAGCGGTAAAAAATATTGTTTGTTGGTACAAAAAAACAAGCAAAAGATATCGTTACAGAATGCGCACAGAAAGTAGGCATGCCTTATGTTACTGAGCGTTGGTTGGGCGGTATGTTAACTAACTTCAACACAGTTCGTAAGAGTGTAAAGAAAATGCAGAGCATCGAAAAAATGCTGGCTGACGGTTCTTTCGATAGCATTACAAAAAAGAGCGTCTTACTTTAACCCGCGATAAAGATAAAATGGAGAAAGTATTAGGTGGTATCGCTCAACTGGGCCGTGTACCTGCTGCTTTATTCATTGTTGATATCGGTCATGAGCATATCGCATTAGCAGAATCAAAACGCCTTGGTGTAAGCACTTTTGGTGTAGTAGATACTAACTGCGATCCTAATAAAGTTGATTTTGCAATTCCAGCAAATGACGATGCTACAAAATCTATCGCGATCGTAGTAAATTATATTACTGCTGCGATCGAAGAAGGCCTGGCTGAAAGACAAGCTGCTAAAGATGATGATGTAGAAGATAATTTCTCTGATGAGAACGAAAAGCAAGCTGCGAAAATACAGGCTGAAGCTGAAGCTGAAGCTGGTCGTGGACGTGGTGGACGCGGTGGCGGACAAGGTCAGGGACAAGGCGGTCAGCGCAGAAGAAGCACTGGCGGCGGTGGCGGCGCGAGAAGCGGAGCTCCAAGAAGATAATTCGTATTGAGTTAATAGTTCATGGTTGATAGTTCATTGCTATGGACCGTGAACTATGAACTTTTTTATTGTCAACAGTTGACGGCATTTCGATAGCAACCAATGAAGTGTACGCTCTGATGGCTTAATAATAAAATAAGATTACATTAAAACGTTTTCGGTTTATGTTTGAAACCTTAAAACATGCAACCTTGAACTTTAAACAAAAAATATGTCTACAGTAACAATTACAGCACAAGATATTAATAAGCTGCGCCAGGCTACCGGTGCGGGTATGTTAGATTGCCGTAAAGCACTTACAGAAACAAATGGTGATTTTGAAGCGGCTATCGACTGGTTGCGTAAGCAAGGTCAGAAAGTGGCTGCAAAACGTAGCGACCGTGAAGCTAAAGAAGGTGTGGTAATCGCACAAACTACGGCTGATAACAAAACCGGTATCGTTGTATGCGTAAGCTGCGAAACTGACTTCGTTTCTAAAAATGAAGATTTCATCGCATTCGTAAAAAGTATCGCTGATGCGGCTATCGAAAATAACGTAAATTCTGCTGAAGAATTAAACGAAGCTTCTGTAAACGGAACTAAAATTGCAGAATTGATCAATGATAAATTAGCTGCAATCGGTGAAAAAATCGGTATCACTAAGTTTGAAAAGGTAACGGCTCCTTATGTGGCTTCTTACATTCATGGTGCTAACCGTATCGGTGTATTGGTTGCTTTAGATAAAGAAGCAGCTGAAGCTGGTAAAGATGTAGCAATGCAGGTTGCGGCATTAAGCCCTGTTGCAGTAGATGCTGACAGTGTTCCTGCTGATGTAGTAGCCCGTGAGAAAGCGGTTATCATGGATATCATGAAAGAAGATCCTAAAATGGCTGGCAAACCTGAAGAAATGATCTCTAAGATCGCTGAAGGTAAATTAGGTGCATTCTTTAAAGAACAAACTTTAACTGCACAGGCTTTCGTAAAAGATGGTAGCAAATCTGTTGGCGACTACCTGAAAGAAAACGGTGTAAAAGTTTTAGAGTTCAAAAGAGTAGCTTTAGGTTAATAAAAACCTTAAGGATATATTTGATAAGCGCTTCAGTAATGAGGCGCTTTTTTATGCTTAGAAGCCTGACCGAAATCAGCCCCATTGTAGTATCAATTCATCTAACTCATCACTAAGCGATTTTGTTGGCATTGCAACTCCGGCTCTCCGGTACCAGTAACCTGCATTCCAGTCATCGCCTTCTACTCGATGTAAATGCGCATGTAAATGGTCGAAATCTTTTGAACCTTCATGCGCCTGCGCTATATTATGCGCGGCGTCCCAATCGCCTTTGGCAGCATGCCAAATACCTTTTTGAAGGTCAGAAAAATGGGATGGTGGCTCAGTGTTGTTTAATGTGTTTTTTAAATCTTCGATTGTCATAGTTTGTTATTTAATACTGTAGGCTTTCTTTTCGTAGAACCTATTTTTTATTACATAGGTATGTAACCTTTACTCTGAAGAAAGCGCATAGCATCCGCCCAAGGCGGAACATAGCTTCCATAAGCGAAAACCTATATGATTGTAAATTTGCTTTATTATAAGACCCATTTATTTATATCGTGAGAAAGCCTCAGTCTAGTGCCCTGAAAGATTTGAACAAGTTAGACAATAATTTTAAACCAGTCAACTGATCAGCCAGTCAACTTTTCAACTAATTAACTGATCAACCTCACTTGCATTATAAGGTGGACAAGCTCCTTTCTGCGAAGCAACAAAAGCGCCCAATTTGCAGGCAAAATCCAGAGAGGATTCAGGCGCATTATTTTGTTGGATATGCTTTGACAGGAATCCAGCAAGAAAAGCATCTCCACTACCAATGGTGTCGGCAACGGTTACTTTGTAGCCATTATGGTAGTAGAATGCATTATTGTAGTAAAGTGCTGCACCATTTGCACCCCTGGTTATAATAATTGTGGGAATTGAAAACTGATCGCTCAGGAAAATTACCTGTTTTTCAAAGTCCGGCTCGTTAATATACCAACCTGCTATCATAGCGAGTTCATGGTCGTTGAGCTTTAAAATATCGGCCTGTTGAAAAAGATGTTCTAAAGTGTCTCTTTCAAAATGAGGGGGACGAAGATTAATGTCAATCACTTTTGTCTGAGCGACATGGAGCAGCTGATACAACGTGTTTCTGGAAAGCTCACTCCTGGCGGCCAGGCTGCCGCAAACAAAATAGGAAGCCTGTGAAACTTTATCAAGCAGTTGTTCTGTTGCATCGATAAAATCCCAGGCAACCGGCTGTACAATATCGTACTCCATTTCATTGCCCTTCTGTGTGGCAATTACGGTGCCGGTAGCATGTTGCTCATCTGTTTGCACTAAGGAAACATCTACTTTATGCTGCTGTAAAAAATCAAACAAACCCTGGCCGTTTTCGTCCTTTCCTATTTTAGAAATAATGGCTGCTGCTTGTCCTAACTGGTTTAAATGGTAACAAACATTCATCGGAGCCCCACCCGGAACTTTTTCCTGCGGTAATATATCCCAAAGAATTTCGCCAAAGCAAATCGTATTCATGTATCTAATTTAGCCATTAAGTAATAAAGTACAGTAGGGGTAGAGCCGACCCGTCTGGCCGGACTTTATAATGTTTTGTTTCAGGATGTTATTGAGTCTGAAAGCGGTTAGTAAGCCATCCGTCTATCAGCTTCAGATCTTCAGCGCTGATCGTTATATGTAATGCCCTTGAATTCTCTTCGGCCTGTTGGGCGTTGCGCGCGCCTGCCAATGCTGTTGCACAGATGGCTGATGGTAGGTCCATGCTAACACCAGCTGTGCAATAGTAGCGTTATATTTTGTTGCCAGATCTGCCAGGTGGTCGGTCAGCGTTTTTACTGCTGCGAAGTCAAATTTTTAAAATAGCTATTTCGATGATCATCTGCCGACAAAGCTGACATATTCTCGTATTTGCCGGTTAAAAGTCCGCGCTCCATTGGGCTATAGGCAATAATCGACAGATCGTTCTTTAATGCATAAGGTACTACTTCTGCTTCAATATCACGTTTCAACATGCTATAGGGAACCTGGTTGCTTGCCAGCTTCACCGTTTTTTCTGCTTCTTCCAATTGCGCCGCATTATAATTACATACGCCAACAGCTCTTACTTTACCATCCTGCAATAGCTTTTCCATTGCCTTCATCGTTTCATCTATGGGTGTAGTAGTGTCGGGCCAGTGGAGTTGGATCAGGTCAATATAATCTGTTTGCAATCTTTTAAGGCTAAGCTCTACGTCACTGATCGTGCGTTCATACCCGCCATAGCGATATATTTTCTTTAGGTCGCCTTCGTTATTTTTACCTTCAAAGGCAAAGTCTCCTTTTTCAATATCCCACACCATGCCGAATTTAGTGAGTATTTCTATTTTACTTCGATCATAATTCTTAATGGCCTTACCAACCAGTTCCTCGCTATACCCAAAGCCATAAATAGGTGCCGTGTCTATAGATGTAACACCATTGTCTATGTAGGCCTGTATAGCAGCAATAGAATCTTTTTCCTCGTTACCTCCCCACATAAAGCCTCCTATAGCCCATGCGCCCATCGTTATGGGTGTAACCGAAATATCACTGTTGCCTAATTTCCTTTTCATCTTTTAAGTATTTTAAATGTTTATATTGAATAACCCGTTAATCAACAGCTACTCTGCTAAAATGCTCAACAACCTTGCCGGTATATAACCAACTGCTGAACCGGGCATTGGAGCATTCGGGTCGGGCATCAATTTTAATCTTAACCAATAAACAATGAATGCCGATATCTGGTTGGCGCTTCATTCTAAAACTTTTAAATGATAAACTTATAAACTTTTTAACTGTTTCCTATCTTCGCCGGGCAATTTTGAACAATTAACTAAAAAATAAAAAAGATGCAGCCTAAATACAAAAGGATTCTGTTAAAACTTTCCGGAGAGTCTTTAATGGGAAATAAGAATTTCGGTATGGATGCGGATGTAATTACGCAGTATGCCAAGGAAATTAAGTCTGTTGTTGATTTGGGTGTGCAGGTGGCCATTGTAATAGGCGGCGGTAATATTTATCGTGGAATGAATGAAGCTCAAACCGGTATTGAGCGTGCACATGGCGACTATATGGGAATGCTGGCTACAGTAATCAATGGAATGGCTTTACAGGCCGGACTTGAAAAAGCAGGTATGTTTACCCGCTTGCAAAGCGCCATTAATATGGAGCAGATTGCGGAGCCTTATATTCGTCGCAGGGCAATCAGGCATCTGGAGAAAGACCGGGTGGTGATTTTTGGCGCGGGTACAGGCAACCCTTATTTTACAACAGATACAGCTGGCTCTTTAAGAGCTATAGAAATACAGGCAGATGTGATTTTGAAAGGAACGCGTGTAGATGGCGTGTATACAGCAGATCCCGAGAAAGATCCTACTGCTACCCGTTATAAAACAGTTACCTACCAGGAGTGTTTAACAAATAACCTCCGTATTATGGATATGACAGCCTTTACCCTTTGCATGGAGAATAACCTGCCTATCATTGTTTTTGATATGAACAGTCCAGGCAATCTTGCCAGGGTGGCTTTGGGCGAAGATGTAGGTACATTGATCAGCTGATGATGGACGCCTGATCAGTGATAATAATCAGGTTGATTAAGGAGGATGGTCATTGCTGTTGCTGAAGTGGTATACGACCTTTGATCCTGCTCAATCATTTCATGATTTTAAATCTTTTGTTATGTCTATTGCAGATATCCGTACACAGTACTCCTTAAAAAGCTTGCTGGAAACCGATGCGCTTCCCGATGCGATCGACCAGTTTCAACAATGGTGGAAGGAAGCCGTTCATGCTGAGTTGACCGAAGTAAACGCAATGACCCTTGCTACTGCATCTGCTGACGGTTTACCGGATGCCCGGATTGTGTTGCTGAAAGATTTTTCTCCAAAAGGGTTTACTTTTTCACGAATTACGAAAGCCGTAAAGGGCAGGAGCTGGCTCAAAACCCTAGGGCCTGCCTGGTATTCTTCTGGAAAGAACTGGAACGCCAGGTAAGGATCACAGGTTCTGTTGCCATGGTCTCAAAAGAAGACAGCGAAACCTATTTTTCTCAAGGCCGGTGGGCAGCCAGCTGGGCGCCTGGGCCTCACCGCAAAGCAGCGTGTTGCCCGACAGAAAATTTCTTGTTGAGCGGCTTAGTAGCTTACAATCAGAAGCTGATGCCGGTAAACCCATTGAAAAGCCCGAATACTGGGGCGGTTATATTGTTCAGCCTCATACTATTGAGTTTTGGCAGGGTAGGCCCAATCGCCTGCACGACCGGTTACTTTATACCATCCAAAACGATGGAACCTGGAAAATAGAAAGGCTGGCGCCTTGATGGTGGGGCTGGTTAATAGGTTAACTGGTTGATAAGATGACAAGTTTATAGGTTTATAAGTACCGTACGATCAAACGTAGTGCAGTTGTGTAGGATGAAGTGCAATGCTTCGGTGTGAACAATGTCTTCTCGTATGATATATACCCTATGGTTCCATCATCTCTGGTATTATGTCTTTTGAAGATGTTTATGCGCAGCGCCATGCTAAAGAGAGTAATATTTTAAGTTGTAAGATCGAATATCATTTTTATAGATAATCCTGTTTAACTGTAAGCCAGTCAACTGTTCAACTACCAATAAAATTCCCGATCTCGTAAAAGAAAATTCCCGATACGGCATATAATAGTTAATGACAAATGCAAATTTTGTGTTTTAAAAACTATTTTATATGGCCTGTGATTTTCAGTCTCTCTATTATGGCGAAGAAGGTTACGTAGTGCGCTGCAAGCAGTGTGGTCACTACCAGGTAGCTTTTATTTCAACGATGCTTACTTTAAATGAAGCCGATTTTTACATCTTTTGTAAACAGGTAAAATACAAGGCTTTGCAATCTTATTCCAATGTAAACCAGGATTCAAAGATCATTATGATCGCCACTCCCTCGCAGGATGTGCACCTGATATTAACGCCCGGTGAATTGACCCGGCTTTACAAAACGCTGGAAGAGGCTGATAGTGAGATCAAAACCCAGGAGTTACTTTGTTTGTTTAAATAAAAAAACAGGAACCGAAAGGTTCCTGTTATATAATTTTTTCGCCCTAAAGTATCAAATTACTTAGCTGCTTCTTCTTTCTTGGCAGCTAATTTTTGCTTTACCTCAGGAGAAATTGCAGGGCGGCTTTTGCCGTATGACCCTTTAAAACGTTTTCCCTTTGCGGTTTTTTTATCGCCTCTTCCCATAATTAAAAATTTTTGCAAACGTACAAAAAAATGGCTATATCGGCCATAAAAAATGCCCCGGCGTTAGCAAGGGCATTATTGAGTTTGATTTACTTCTTTTAGATTTTAGAAGAAAGCTCTTTACCTGCTTTAAAACGAGCCACTTTTTTAGCTTTAATTTTAATAACAGCGCCTGTTTGAGGGTTACGTCCGTTACGTGCAGCTCTCTTAGTAACAGAAAAAGTACCAAAGCCAACCAAAGTTACTTTGTCGCCTTTTTCAGGGTTTTTGTTACTGCCTCTGTGAAAGAGTCTATAGCGGCATTTGCCTGAGTTTTAGTGATACCCGCATCTTTAGCAAGCTTTTCAATCAATTCTGCTTTGTTCATAGTTGATATTTTAATGAGTTTTAATTGCCAACAAATTTAGAAGCTTTTCATTCATACCAACAAAATATTTTGTTATAATTATGCTTTTGTTAATCCGCTACAATGCAGGTGTGGCAAGGATTTGCGCAATATTTAATCAGTGGCCAGGTGGTTGACAATAAAAGTGCCTTTTGCTGAAAGCCGCTACAGTAAAGGGTTTTAGGCTTATTTCGCTGAAATGCAGACTAGTAAAGGGTTGTAGACTAATATACATTTTTTTTGAATCGGCCAACAGCAAATAAAATCTTATGCACATTCAATTCACAACCTCCATAATGGTACGAAATGCTATAAACTGATCGCCCCATTTGTTGAGGCTTTCCTGGCGCAGGCCGGTTGAAAAATCGGATAAATAACGTTCATAATCAGCTTCACTGGCAGCATGATACTGAACTGCATAAGTGGGACCTTCTTCATCATCCACACCTTTTAACCTTAGTAAAACTGCTTTCAGAAAGCATCCTGTAGCCAAAACAGCGGGTATATGGTGCGTTTTCATCCACGCCAGCCACTCGCTATGTATATGGTGCGACACTTTATTGGTGATATTGTATATAAGAGCGGTATTGAGTTCCATTATGCCTCGAGTTTAACGTAAATAGGACAATGGTCGCTGTGCTTCACATCAGGAAATATTTCAGCGTCGGAAACCTTGTTTTTAAGCGGATCAGTAACCGTAATATAATCAATGCGCCAACCCTTGTTATTTAATCGTACGCTGGGGAAACGCTGACTCCACCAACTGTACCTATGAGCGGCATCAGGGTGAATGAGGCGAAAGGTATCGTTAAATCCCTCCGTAACAAATTTGTCCATCCATGCTCTTTCTTCCGGCAGAAAACCGGATGATTTTTTATTCCCCTTGGGATCGTGTATATCTATTTCCTTATGAGCGATGTTGTAGTCGCCACAAAGAATAAGTTTGGGATGCGTTCTTTTAAGATCGTTCAGGTAAACAAAGAATTCATCAAGCCACATGTACTTAAAGGCTTGCCTGAGATCTCCGCTAGTGCCCGAAGGAAAGTAAGCATTAATAACGCGGGTATCGCCAAAGTCCAGCTGTATAACGCGGCCTTCTTCATCGCTTACCTGGTGCCTGTGCCATACACAATGTTATCCGGTTTTATTTTGGTAAAAACGGCCACACCGCTATATCCTTTTTTTGTGCTGAAAACCAGTAGTCGTGGTAACCTAATTCGTTAAAAGGAGTGCAGTCTACATTGTCCTTTTCTGCCTTGGTTTCCTGCAGGCAAATGATATCTGCCGGATCTGTTTTCATCCAGTCGAGCAGGCCTTTTTTAACGGCAGCCCGTATACCGTTTACGTTATAGCTGATAATACGCATAAAATTTACTTAAAGTGTATGGAGGACAAAAATAAGATGTTGCATGTTTATGATATTTAAATTTATATTCGCCAGAGACAATACCGCCTTGTAGCGTACAGAAAAACGATTCAAAAATGATGAAAGAAAAAGAGAAAATTGCAGAGAAAATTGCGGAGCCGATTATACCAGCTAAAGAGCACGTGTATTTAGAAGGACCTAAAAGCAGGGGGTATGAGTTTGTGTTTCTTTTTAAGGTAGCCGGAGAGTTTTTGAAAGGCATGAGAAACCTGCATTTTGTAGGCCCCTGTGTGACCGTATTTGGTTCTGCCCGGTTTAAAGAAGATCATATCTATTATCAGAAGGCCGTGGAGTTTGGTGCAAGGATCGCCGGTACGGGATTTACCACAATGACCGGAGGAGGCCCTGGTATTATGGAAGCCGCTAACCGTGGCGCTTTCGAGGCGGGTGGCGAGTCTGTAGGGTGCAATATCAGGCTGCCTTTTGAGCAACATTATAATAAGTATCTTACCAAGGCAGTGACCTTTGATCACTTCTTTATACGGAAGACCCTGCTGATCAAATACAGCTATGCTTTTATTATTATGCCGGGAGGTTTTGGTACAATGGATGAGTTTTTCGAAACCCTAACGTTGATACAAACAAAAACGATTGCCCAGTTCCCCATCGTGATCTTCGGTAAAGAATTTTATGCCGACCTGATGGTTGCGATTGAAGACATGGCTGAAAAAGGCACTATCTCGCCGGAGGACCTTGATCTGGTATTGCTTACTGATGATATTGATGAAGCAATGGGCCATATCAGTAAGTACATTACCTCCAACTATAAAATAAAAAAACGTAAGCGTATCCCGTGGTTTTTTGAAAAAAATAGGTTAGAATATAAACGGATAACCGATTCCTATCTGCAGTTGACTACCCTTGAAAAAGGATACGCGAAAAACTTATTCTGGTAGGCTGCATACCGGCCATCGGGGCTCGGGTCTTTTACTTTGTAGGCATAGTCCAGGCGAATTACAAAAAAGCTGAAATCTGCCCGTATTCCGGCGCCTGAGCCAATGGCAATATCTTTACCCAGGCGCGATAATTTGAATCGCTCTTCTTCAAGACCGGCGGTTTTTTTAAGATACCAGATGTTGCCAATATCCGTAAAGATAGCACCGTTAATGGGTAGGCCTGCAATATTAAACAGCGGCAGCCTGTATTCGATATTAGCTTCCAGCTGCACGTCTCCAAAACGGTCAGGTACTATAAACTCTCCTTCAATAGATTCATCGTTCTCGTAATATTTGACCGTTGAGCCAGGCCCTAACCTGCGTAACTGCCAGGCCCGCATACTATTAGGGCCACCGCTATAGTACTGTTTGAAAAATGGTAGCTGTGAGCGTTTTAATGGATTGGCTGTGGCATCCAGCTCGTAGCCAACACCAGCAAAGCCCCTTACTACCAGCCCGGTTTTTGAGAGAGTTTTAGCAGCTTTGCATATTCTGCGTCCAGCTTAACAAAGCGATATAGTTGCTCATCAATGAAGCTGTTCCGCACGAATCCGGTGAGCAGGCCAGAAGCCTCCAGGTTCATTCTTAAAACATTTATACTTCTCCTGTTGGCACTGTTCCAGGGCATTGAGAAGTTAGTGATCACAGAGGTAATTAAACCATCAGAGAACAGGTTTTGAATAGAGGGGTTGTCCCTGATCAGGGATAAAAGACTGTCTCTTTTCCGGATATAGGAATATTCGATATTGGGTATCTTGATTCCCAGGTTAAAGGTTCGGTTGGTTAATGCATACTCCCGTGAACGCCAGCCAAATTCATATCCCCAGGAGGTGTTGAAGCTGGTAAGATTAAATAATACCCTTCTTTCGGTATTCGCTGCATTTAAACTTAGTACGGATTGTATATTACCTCTGAATGACTGCCTGAAATTGTTCATGCCGGGGAAAACAAAGCGGGGAATATCAATGAGTTGCTCAAGCTGATCTGGCGCGTTTGAATGAACTGGCCTGAGTTGAGTCCTCCAAGTTCTACGCCCTCCCTTATATTGGTATTTAACTGGTTAGCCCCTTTTAAAAAATTCCTGTTTTGTAGCCCAACGTTAAGGCCAAGGCCTACAAAGTTTCCGCTAATAACGCTTTGGCTAAAACTTCCCTCAAGGTTAGTCGTAAAGTTATACTTAGGAGCCGGTGTAAGCCGCATTACAAAATCTACAGTATCGGTGCGCTCGCGCGGAATTTGTTGTATATCCACCAACCGCCAGGTACCCAGGTTGTTAAATCGGTTCATTGTACGCATATAGCGGCTTTGACGATATAGTTCGCCGCGGGTCAGGTAAACATATTGGGGAAATATCCTGGGTTTAAACTTATCTGACCGCTGTACAACAGTAACGTTACGGATGGTAGTTACTTTTTCTGCCCGGTTGGTAGTGTCTGCTCTTACATCTGGATATACGGTTACATTGCCCACATAATACTTTTGCAGGCTGATGGTATCCGCTAGCTGCTTCTGCCTGATCTCCAGGTTGGCAGTGGGGTTTTCTTTTCTTTCCTGGAGTTTTTGCATCTGGCTTACCTGTTCCATAGGGTCCAGTGCGGGTTGGAGCAGGTCAAGGTCCAGCGTATCCCAAAGCGCATATAGGTTATTGCGTGTAAACAGCAGGTAACCGTTATTCCTGTATAATTCTACCAGACGGTCCATCTCCAGCGAAATAGGCGTTTGTGCAAACGGATCACCCTTCCTGATCAGGGCGTCCTTCAGGTTCTTATCGGTAAGATGTTGCAGGCTGTCATTTTGTAAATCGTAGCCCAGTGAGTCAATGCGGGTAGCTTTTCCGGGCCAAACATTAAAGTCAATAAAAGCTCTTTGCTGATCACCAACTTTTTTATCTGGGTGGTATAATTGATCGAATCGTGAAAGTAACCTTCCGCCACCATATAATTGTTCATAAATTCCAGCGACCGGCTGATGAGGCCGGTGTCGAGCGGTTGGGGGTTTTTTAATACTTCCCAAAAAACTTTGTCCAGTTTCCTGGCGGCAATACTATCGTCTAATTGCTCATATAAACCGCCTTCCAGTCTCGATTTTTCATCTTTCTTAAGGTCATTATCTGCTATATTTATAGAGGTTTGAAAGATATACGGTTTGTTTTGAGGTTCGTTTCTAACTACGGTAAAGAGTGTACAGGAGGAAAAAATAAATACCGTTATAAGGGGTAAGAAAAGAAGATGTATATTTTTGTATGATTGAATGCTATTATTCAATGGATGAATTATATTAAAAGGATGCTTAATAAATCTGAGGTCAAATATATTCAAAGTTTAAGCCAAAAAAATTCAGGGATGAAGAAGGGGTTTACCTGGCTGAAGGACCCAAAATAGTTGGAGAAGCTTTGGTTGCCCAACACCTGGACGTGAAGAAGCTATATGCGTTGAAGGAGTGGTGGGTATTGAATGAGGACCTGTGTAAAAATATCGATTGCGAAATAGTAGCCGATTTTGAGCTGGAGAAAATATCACAGCTGAAAACGCCTAACCAGGTGGTGGCTGTTATAGCGGTGCCGGGAGTTGAGCACTTCAAATTTGAAAGGGATCAGCCCGGCCTTATTCTTGACGGCATCCAGGATCCTGGAAACCTCGGGACGATTATCAGGATTGGTGACTGGTTTGGAATATACCAGGTTATTTGCAGCAGGGATTGTGCAGATGCGTATAATCCCAAAGTGGTTCAATCTACGATGGGAAGTATTTTCAGGGTTAAATTATTATATACGGATTTGGAAAGCTGGATGGATGAGCAGAAAAGCTTAGCCTTTTATGGCGCTGCATTAGACGGCGCCCCTTTAAAAAATATACCTGCTATAACTAATGGCCTGATCCTGATTGGAAATGAGTCGAAAGGTATAAGACCGGAAGTGATGAGCCGGGTTACACAAAAAATTACTATTGAGAAATGGGGAGAGGCCGAATCACTAAATGCCGCTGTAGCAACGGGTATTATCCTTTCTCATTTGAGGTGAGGAATGGTGAATAGTCAATGGTCAAAGGCGAATAGTGAGTAGTCAATCGCTTATTATCAATTGTTTTCCCTTGTTTTACCTGAATTGGATGGCCTTAACGGGCTGTATCTTTCTTACAATATAAGACGGGATTAATAGTACCAGCAGGCAAATGAGAAAAGTGGCGCCGCAAATGGCTACTACTTCCCAAGGGGTGATTTGTACGGCAGCCCTGTCCATATAATAGGCTTCTTCATCCAGTTTAATAAAACCGGTTTTTACCTGTGCGTATAAAATACCTAAACCTACTATAGCTCCAATGAGGATGCCCCGCAACGCAATAATAAGGCTGTGGCGCAGAAATATTTTTTGAACAGTCCAGTCTGAAGCGCCTATAGACTTTAACACACCCACCATGCGCATGCGTTCCAGCACCAGGATGATCAGGCAGGTGATGAGGTTAATGACTGCTACAACGATCATAATGCCAATCAACACATTCCTGGTAGTGTCCTGCATATTTAGCCAGTCGAAAATATTGGGAATATACTCTTTGATATTCTGAACGCTCCAGTTTTCGTTAAAGCCCGGTAGCTGAGACAATTGATGTATAGTGGTATCTGTTTTTTAAAGTCCTGCAACATTACCTCGTAGCCGCCAATCTGGTTTTGCTGCCAGTTGTTCAACCTCCGGATCAATTGTATGTCACCTATAGCAAATGAATTGTCAAAGTCGCCAATGTCTGTTTTGAATATGCCACTGATGGTAAGCTTATCACGCCTTTTGGAACCATCGGGCCTGATAAAATAAATAGATACCCGGTCATTTACTTTTAGATGCAGTTCCTGCGCAGTTTTCTTCGAGATCATAATATCCCGGCTGTAAGTACTGTCGTTGAAATGGATAGGAGTTCCCTCTATTATGAATTCTTTCAGGTTGTTGAAATCATAGCTTTTATCAAGGCCTTTTACTAAAATGCCCTGCAGTTCGTCTTTTGTTTTAAGTATCGCATATCGGGTGGCGAAAGGATATACGGCGTGTACATTAGGTGTTTTACGAATACCTTCTTCTATTTCGCTGCTGGCAATAAGGGGAATTTCTTCGGTAATCAATGAATTGTAAGGGAGCGTTTCCTGTATACGGGCATGCCCCCAGAAGCTAAATACTTTTTCGCTTACTTTTTCTGAAAGCCATTGGCAAAAGCCAGTGTAATCAGCATGGCCGCCACGCTAATTACTGTGGCTACAATAGAAAGCCTGATGATAAACCGCGAAAAAGACCGGCTTCGGTTAAATGCAATGCGGTTGGCAATAAAGGTTGAAATGTTCAATTACTGTGATGGATTGAAAGCAGAAAAACTGAAAAGTTGATAAGTGTCCCGGATTGTTCCCGGTTAACTTACCAACTCATCAATTGTTCATCTATAATTTATTGAAACTTCTTAGCGTCTTCTAAAAATTTAGCCAGGCCATTATCTGTGAGCGGATGTTTTAATAATGCGAGGATTGGCTCCAGCGGGCAGGTACATACATCGGCGCCCACTTCAGCACAACGAATAATATGATTAGCGCTGCGAATAGAAGCGGCCAGCACTTCGGTTTTAAAACCCTGTACATTATAGATATGGGCAATTTGCTCAATCAGTTGTACACCGTCCCAACCGCTATCATCTATACGTCCGATAAAAGGAGATACGTATTTGGCTCCGGCTTTGGCAGCAAGAATGGCCTGGCCTGCGCTGAATACCAGGGTGCAATTGGTTTTAATACCATTGTCGGTAAACCATTTAATAGCTTTCACCCCTTCTTTGATCATGGGCACTTTTACAATAATATTCTTATGCAGTGCTGCCAGCTTTTTACCTTCTTCAATAATGCCTTCAAAATCGGTGCTCACCACTTCTGCACTTATATCTCCATCTACGATTTCGCATATATCCACGTAATGTTTCATAACGGCATCATGGCCCTTAATGCCTTCTTTAGCCATTAAGGAAGGATTGGTGGTAACGCCATCCAATATACCCATGTCATTCGCTTCCCTGATCTGATCGAGATTTGCGGTGTCGATAAAAAATTTCATGATTTTATTTTTTTGTTTTAGCTATAAATATGTAGCGTCAGTGTTGCCCGGTCATTTGTCAGGGATGCATTAACATCTCCCATCGAAAGAACGTGGTTCAACATTGTCTTAGAGACAGCTAAAGTAGTATAATAAAGCTAAAGCGAAAAGTACGGGCACAAAAAAGCAGGCTACTCACATCGCGCCGCTCAACCATCTATCCTTGCTGCCTTCCGGCCCTGGGGAGTTTCAACAGGAGCTGGCCGTATGAGACCTGCGACTGCAAATATAGTGCTTTTTTATTGAATTACCGGGCCATATTCTTCTTTCCATTCATGTTTCCACCTCCGGTGGCTCCACAGCCACATATCCGGATTGGCCTTGATCACTGATTCAAGGTATTTTACAAACTCAGATGTCAGCGTAGTGGCACTTTCTGCTGTAGGAAATTCTTCAGCAACCGAAAACGTTACATGATAGTAGCCTCTTTTTGGTCGACTGATAAAACCAAAAATTACAACCGTATTATTTTTGGCAGCATTTTTTGCTGGTCCCATGGTGAAAGCTGTTTTCCGGTCAAAAAAATGGAACCATTCTGCCTTGCCTAAATTTGCGGGACTTTGATCTGCTACCAGGCCCAGGCAGTATTGTGTATTTCGGTGCGGCAGGAATTCCCGTGTCATATGATGTGCACTGAGTAAAACAGTTCCGCTCCGCGAGCGTATTTTCTTAAATATCCGGTTGAAAATTTTATTTGCCAGCGGCATGTACACACCCAGGAATTTGTACTGGCTATGCATGAGTAAGGAAACATTGCCCCATTCCCAGTTAAAATTATGTCCCAGGTGTAGTTGTACCGAACGACCCTCAGCGTAGTATTGATTAAATACCTCCCAGTTACCGGTAAAGTGTTTTTCGAAAAAGAGTCGGGAGCCGATAATAGCTTGATCGTCTCAATCATCGAATCAATGAATTTGTGATAGAAGTTTTTAGCGATACGTGTTCTTTCTTTAACCGTTTTCTCTGGAAATGCAATCGCCAGGTTGTGCATTACCACTTCTTTGCGATAGCCAACTATATAATAAACAATAAAGTAAAAGAAATCAGAGATCCAGTAAATAACTCTTAGTGGCAATAAAGAGAAGAGATATAGAAAACCGTAAACGATATAATACATGAGAAAAGTTGATGGTGAGTGGTGAATCGTAAATTGGGGATAGCGCATAGTGGGTAGGGGACGGCTTATCGCTCAGTGTCCATTGCCCCATAGCCGCTCGCTATAAACTACTTACTATCTCCTCCACTTATAAAACAATATTTTGCAACAGTTCGCCTTTTTGCGGATAGTCGGTATTGTAGTTCAGCCCACGGCTTTCTTTACGGAAACTGGAACCTTTTACAATTAAATAACCTACTGTTATCAGATTGCGAAGTTCGAGAATATTTGGCGAAAGTGTGCTGGTTTTGTAAAGCTGCTCTGTTTCTTCCCAAAGCAGGTCAATACGCCTGATGGCCCTTTGCAACCTTATATTGTTGCGAACAATACCCACGTAGTCGCTCATTACCTGTTGAATTTCTTTCAGGCTTTGGGTGATTAAGATCAACTCTTTCGGCGTGTTGGTACCCAGGGCATTCCAGGCCGGTATATTCAGCTTGAAAGTAGGGTGTTCAGGCAGATCGTTGTTGTCAACTTTTTGAGAAACATGCACAAAGCAGCGGTGCGCAAATACCATGGCTTCCAGCAATGAGTTACTGGCGAGCCTGTTAGCGCCGTGCAAGCCGGTGCTGCTGCATTCGCCTACCGCGTACAGGTTTCTGATGGAGGTTTGCCCCCATTCATCTACCTTAATACCGCCGCAGCTATAATGAGCCGCAGGTGCAACCGGTATCATATCTTTTGAAATATCAATACCCACGCTTTTGCATTTCTCGTAAATATTGGGGAAATGCTCAACAAACTTTTCCGTAGCAAAATGCCTGCAATCCAGCCATACATGTTCGGTACCGGTTGTTTTCATTTCATTGTCGATCGCACGCGCCACAATATCGCGGGGAGCGAGGTCTTTACGGTCGTCATAGCGTTCCATAAAGGCTTCTCCTTCTTTATTACGTAGTATGCCGCCATCACCACGTACTGCTTCGGTAATCAAAAATGCCTGACCTCTGAGGCCGGGCTCGTACAAGGCAGTGGGATGGAACTGGATAAATTCCATATTCTCTATACGGCCTTTAGCGCGGTATACCATAGCTACGCCATCTCCTGTAGCGATAGCGGGGTTTGTAGTGGTTCGATATACCTGGCCGTTACCCCCGCTGGAGAGGTAGGTGGTTTTAGCCAGGATGGTTTCTATTTCGTTTGTATGCAGGTTAAGCGCGTATACCCCATAGCATTCAATATCGGGAGTGGATTTGGTAATGAGGTAGCCCAGATGATGCTGTGTAATTATATCCACCACAAAACAGTGCTTTATGATTTCAATATTATTTAAACGGGCCACAGCTTCCAGCAGGGCACGCTCCATTTCCCAGCCGGTGATATCTTTATGATGGATAATGCGAAATTCGCTATGGCCACCTTCTTTGCCCAGTTTATAATCTCCGTCGGACTCCTTATCGAAATTAGCTCCCAGGTCAATCAACTCCTGCACCCGGTCGGGTCCGTCTTTTACTACAATCTCTACTATTTTTTCATTACACAATCCATCACCTGCAATTAATGTATCTTCTATATGCTTTTCAAAACTGTCCTTCTCCAAATCGTTTACTACTGCTACACCGCCTTGTGCATACTTCGTATTAGTTTCGTCTGCCGCTGCTTTGGTGATCACCAATACTTTTTATCGGGATACTTTTCAGCCATTTTGTAAGCATAAGTAAGACCGGCTATTCCTGTTCCGATTACTAAAAAATCTACTTGTTGCATGTGTGTAAAGATAATTTATTGGCAGTAAAGCAAGTAGCATCTCCATTGCCTGCCCCTATGAAATGCCCGGACAGGTGTTTCGCACTTGTACGTCCTGATTATGTGACATCAAATGTACGTATATTCAGGGCTCTGGTTATCATTTGGTGGGGTTGAATTATATAATATTCCCTATTTAAATAATATCTTTAACGCTATCCAATACGAAATATCTAATGCGAGTCCTGGTTAAACATAAAATACTTGTTCCCCTGTTTTTTGTTCTAGTATTAATGTGCAGGGCTTTCGACATTTATGGACAGGCCGATGTTGTTATGCTAACAGATCCGAAGAAACCACAATCGCTGCAAAAAGTTTCTTTTCGTTTTGCCCCGGGCGATAACCCGAAATGGGCCGATCCACTATTCCTGGATAGTAGCTGGCAGGTGGTGGGCAATACTGCCTTCGGAACTGACCAATATAGTGACGCCGCCCTGCCAAAAGGTTGGAACGGTGTTGGCTGGTTTCGTATTTGGCTAAAAAAGCGAGCGACTCTTTAACGAATACCTGGGGTATGTTCATTAACCAGGACGGCGCGTCTGAAGTGTATTTGGATGGTAAGCGGGTGGGAGCTTTGGGTAAAGTGGGCTTATCGGCGCAAACGATGACTGCTTCCCGGCAGCCATATCTAACTATACCGATGGCCATTACTGATACTTTACCCCATCTTCTCGCTATTCGTTATAGTAATTACACCGGGCCTTATCCTAACTTTTACGGTTTTCAGGCTCAGTTGCAGGATTTACATATCATGAACAGCCGGCAAAAAGACCATCAGCGAATGATGGACCAGCTTTTAATGAGCGTTGCTGCGGCCTGTATCCTTATTGTGTTACACCTTCTATTGTTCATCTTCTATCCCCGTCAGAAAATAAATCTTTACTATATATTATTTGTAGGTGTGGTGGCATTGGGTTTATATGCCCGTTACGAAACTATTGTAACTACTGACCCCTTAACCCAGGTTTTTTACAGCCGGGTATTTATGGGTTTTGTAACACTCAATTTTAGTTTTGGTTTGCTCCTGTTGTACTATGCCGGTTATGGGTTTATACCGCGACGCAAAACCATCATTATGCTATTGCTTTCTGTACCTGTAGCGGTATGGGCAATTATTGACTGGTACCGTGCATGGACCATTCCTGCTTTTGATTTATTTCAGAAATGGTATCAGAATATTTTTATGCTGATATTTTTTACAGATGTTTTACTGGTGCTGCTCCGCTCCATACGCAGGGCAATAAAAAACTATGGTTATTGGTAGCAGGAATGATACTGTTTATATTGATGGGGATATTTATTGGTTCTAACCAGTTGAACTGGTTTACGTTGAACCAGGTAATGATCTTTTTCGGATGGGGTAACCTGCTCATGCCGGTTGTTTTCTCCATTTATATGGCAATGGATATAGCTTCTACCAATCGCAAACTGGCTGCTCAGCTCAAAGAAAATGACCGTTTGGCCGCAGAAAACATCGCAAAAGAGCAAGAGAAGAATAAGCTGATTTCGGAGCAGGCAGAGCAACTGGAAAAGACGGTGCTGGAGAGAACGGCACAGGTACGGGAGCAATCAGAAAAACTGAGAGCGATGGATGCGGCTAAATCCCGTTTTTTGTGAACCTTACGCATGAGTTTAAAACCCCGCTAACGCTGATTATTAACCCGGCCAAAGAATTACTGCAGCATCCCGATGCGGCTACTGCAAAACAATACGCCGGCTACATTTTGCAGAATAGCGAACGGCTCTTGCAGCTGATCAATCAACTACTGGACCTCAGCCGCATTGAAAACGGACAAATGGATATCAGGTATCGGAACATTGATATGGTGAAATGGCTGCGTATGCACGTGCAGCAATTTGGGTCCCTGGCCGAACATAATTATATCAAGCTGAAATTTGCCTCGGATATGGATCAGCTTTGGGTAGAAGCTGATATGGATAAGCTGGAGAAAATTGTTCAGAACCTGGTGTCGAACGCACTTAAATTCATTCATACAAATGGTGCAGTAGTGGTTTCACTTCACAAAAAAGACGAACAACTTCTGATAAAGGTAAAAGACAATGGCATTGGTATTTCAAAAGAAAAGCAACCTTACATTTTCGACCGCTTTTACCAGGCAGATGCATCTGACACCCGCACCCGCGAAGGCGCCGGTATCGGCCTTGCGCTGGTTAAAGAATTGACGACCTTGCTAGGTGGTGCTATAGAAGTAGAAAGTGCAGAAGATATCGGTACCACTTTTACGGTAATACTACCCTATCAACCTGCAAAAGAAAATGCGGAGGCAATTACCCCGGCAGCCGGAGATAAGGAACAGAGCTACCTGGTTACAGAGCCTGCGGCTCCAATGGCTGAACATGAAGGAGATCATAAAGAAACTATATTGATTGCTGAAGACAACGAACAGCTGCGACAATTTATTGAACTTTCTTTAAGTGATAGTTACCAGGTGTTAACTGCAAAAGATGGCGTTGAGGGAATTGCTATTGCATTAGAAATGATTCCAACCCTGGCGATCACTGATTTAATGATGCCCGCCAAAAATGGGTACGAGTTGTGCGACACGTTAAAAAAGATGAACGTACCAGCCATATACCGGTTATTATGCTAACCGCCAAAACCGACCAGGATAGCAAAATACAGGGCATTAAAACAGGCGCCGATGCCTACCTGGCCAAACCATTTGATAAAGCCGAATTGCTGGCATTAATTGAAAACTTAATTGAAAACAGGAGGGTTTTAAAAGAGAAATTCGGCAAAAACAATGGGTGGCTAACCAGTGCAGCAGCATTACCCTCCATAGAACAAAGCTTTCTCACCCGGGTAAAAGAATCCATTCAGAGCCGGTTAGACGATGTGCAGTTTGGCGCTGAAGAGTTAGGCCGTGAAGTGGGGTTAAGCCGCACCCAACTACATCGTAAGTTAAAAGGCATTATTGGCCAAACGCCCGGCGAACTCATCCGTTCTGTGCGTATGCAGCAGGCGCACGAACTCTTACAGAAGAATATTGGCACGGTGGCCGAAGTGGGTTATATGGTAGGTTATGGTAACCCTGCTAATTTCTCAACCAGCTTTGCAAAGCATTTTGGTTACCCTCCCAGCGAGGTTGGAAAGCAGGGATAAATACCGCTGCAACAAATGCAAATGCGTCTGCAACAAAATCAAATGATTTAATTATCAACATTTTAGGTTGAATAATTTCAAAGGTATTTGCAACAATAGCAAATGCCTTTTTTGTTTCCCCAATTAGTTTTGATCCTGATTGAATGTAATGGATATATCTCCTTTAACAACAGGAAAATAAAAATGAAATGAAAAAGATAATTGGCTTTACGCTTCTGCTATGGGCTTTCACTGCCTGCCAGAAAAAAGACATTGATGCGCTTCGCAACGAATTGGACAAACAAAAGGACCTGATTGCACAGCTGCAAACCAGCATCAGTACCATTAATACGGATATTAAAAGCCTGCAGGGTATAACTACTGCTTTGCAGAATAAAATAAGCGTTACCTCTTACGCGGCTACGCCTACCGGCTATGTGCTAAGTATGAGCAACGGCACTACCATTGAACTAAAAAATGGACTGAATGGTACGAACGGAACTAATGGGACAAATGGCACCAACGGCGTAGATGCACCACGCATTGGCGTAAAGCAGGATACGGATGACCAATTTTACTGGACACTGGCAGGCGAATTTTTGCTACAAAACGGGCAAAAGCTAAGAGTAACAGGTAACAATGGCAATAATGGCACAAACGGCACAAATGGTATTACGCCGCTGCTACAGATAAATGCCGAAACCAACTTTTGGATGATCAGTTATGACAATGGCATTAGCTGGAGCACGGTAAAAGATAAAAACGGCAATCCTGTTGTAGCGGTTGGAGCAAACGGTCAAACGGGTCAAACAGGACCACAAGGACCTGCGGGACCACAAGGTCCCAGCGGTATTACCGGGTTTGGTATTACAGAAAATGATACAACCATAGTGATCACCTACATGGGAGGTACTTACACATTGCCTAAAGCCGGAACGGCTCCAACCTGGCGGATTTTTGCAGGAGCAAACAGTACTTTTTGTTAAACAGTAACGGGAATTTATACGCCACCGGCGAAAATGACCGCGGACAATTAGGCATTACGACGCCGGCCACTGAAATTAGCCCCCGATTTATTCTGGATAATGTTGCATCCGTTGCAACTGGTTTTGAGCACACGCTGATTGTTAGAAAGGATGGCAGGCTGTATACAACAGGGCAAAATTTTGATGGAGAGCTAGGTATTGGTAATGCCATTCATCAGAGTATACCCGTATTGGTTACCACAGACGTAAAAGATGTACAAGCTGGCCAGGGGTACTCTTATGTTTTAAAAACGGACGGAAAACTATATGCTTGTGGCAGAAACGACTTTGGTCAATTGGGAATGGGTAACAATCCTACTCAATATAAATTAGGTCCGGTTACAGACAATGTGAAATCAATGGCTTTGGGAGAAGGCCACTCCCTGGTGTTGAAAAATGACGGAAAGCTTTATGCTACCGGCAGAAATGATGTGGGACAATTGGGTATTGGCAATACAGAGAATCAAAAAACACTGGTTTTAGTTACAGACAATGTAAAAGCCATTGCAGCCGCTCTTTTCATTCACTCATTATTAAAAACGACGGTACTTTATATGGAACCGGTAAAAATGACTTTGGACAACTGGGCATTGGGAACACCATCAATCAGAAAAACCCTGTATTAGTTACTGGCGATGTAATTGCAGCAGCTGCAGGAGAATGGCATTCTCTAATAGTAAAAACTCATGGAGGTTTGTTTGCTGCCGGCGCCAACATTGTTGGGCCGTTAGGACTTGCCGGCACCGAAGCAAGGTTGGTGCCTGAACCTGTAACGGGTAGTGTAAAAGCGGTAGGATGTGGGTACCTGCATTCGGTAATTTTGAAAACAAATGGCAAAATGTATACTACCGGCTCTAACCGCTACGGACAATTAGGACTAGGAGATGCAGAATACAGAACTGCGTTTACACTTATTCCGGATTTTGAGTAATAATGGTGGTAAAAAAATCAGCGAGTAGTTACAACAGTTAATCTAAACTTTCGTAAGATGCAAAGAAAGAACTTTATCAGATCTGCCCTGATGATCATGCCTGCTTTGTCTTTTTTGGGGTAAGTCGAAGTATAAGCGGGAAGAAGCGATAAGCGGACGGCAGCTAAAAAAGGGATTTGTTGTAAGAGGGGGCGAAAGTAGGTATAACGGCAGGCCTGCAGCGCCCAAAGATGCCTTTCTACATTGCAAAATTTCTTCGGCAGATACAGATGGACATTTGTTTATCCAAACATCTACACCCAGGTTATTTAAAATGAAAGGCGGGCCACCGCCCCATGTACACGCATACGAAGACGAAATTATCTACGTCGTATCGGGATCGTTTATGGTGCAGATCGATGGAGAAGATCACCTGGTAAAGGCGGGTGATACAGCTTTTATTCCAAGAGGGACCATGCATACCGTTACCAACCCGATGGACGATAATCCGGGTTGCCTGATCACTATATTTCAACCGGCACCCAAAAAAGTTGAAGCTTTTTTCAGTTATATCAGTGAACATGGAAGTATACCCGAAGATATCGTTCCTGACGGATGGTAGAATCCAAAGGTGATCGTGTCCTGTATTTTAATTGAAATATATCTTGTATGAAAACACTTTTTCCGGTACTGCTAGTATGGTTACTTAACATTCACATTGCTGCGCAAAATAGGCATGCTGATATAATAGTCAAAAAGCCGGGAGATCCGTTTTGGGAGGAGAAAACTTTTGTTATAGGCGATGTAACGAATAGCCTACTGCCTTTTAAAAAAGGCGATGTGATTAAAGTTGACAGGAAGAATGGATTAAGCCATTACCGCAATAAGAAATTATTGAATCAATATAAAATAATACCGCAATCAGTAACTCGAAAGCAGGATATCGTTTGCCGTCAACCTCCTTGTCCACCTATTATCACTCAAAGAACGATTTATTTCATTGGCGCATGGGAAAGGTTTATAGACATAGGTTACAACAAACTGCTTATATCTAAAAACAAATATAAAGATGCCAATGCTGTTACCCAGGTTGTAAACAACTTCTGGATTGCCGCTTGCGAATTAAAAGAATCCGCTACTAAATAAATGATCAATCATGAACATCTACATCGCCATAGCCTTTTTTATGGTCAATAGCCCTACATTTAATGCCGCCTATTCAAATGGAGAACGGCCCGTTTACCAGGCAGCAAACTCAACTGTTTCCATTATTTACCCCAGGAGCAATCAAAAAGTAAGAGGGTATATTAAAATATATGGTAAAGCAAAGCCGGGTAGTCAGGTTAAGCTCTATGTTACCAGTACTTATTTCGCAAAAATGTATAAAGGCGAAAAACTATTAAAAGGAGCTGGTCCATTGAAAGGTATGAACCAGGTGTTTAACCTAACCACGGATAAGAGCGGTTTATGGACATTGAAAGAAATAAACCTCACCAACAGGGGATGGGAGGAGAATTTTACGATTAAAGCAGTGTCTGGTAGCGATGTAGTAGCTATTAACGTATACGACCACACAAAACCGGTTATTATTGATTAATATCTTGCTCCACACGATTTAACACGAATACACTCACAGCCGTTTCCGCTTTATTAAGTAAAATCGTTTCATTCCAATGCAGCATTTTATATGGTAGTAAAGTCTCTATAAATTGTTTAGCAACTAAACGTTGTGGAGTACTTATAATAACAGTTGCCCTGTTGGTAATAAAGTGATCTATTATTTTCTGTAGGACATTAAACACTGGTGGTTCATAGTTTACATCGCTTAACAACACAACCTGGGGAAGGGGTTCTTGGGCAGCATCCTTCCAGTCCAGGGTTTTGGTTGTTACATTTTTCAACCCGAGCCGCAATGCAGACTGTTTTACAAAAACTTCGGCAAGTGGTTCTCTGTCAGTAATAGTTACATGTTGCGCCAGAGGTGCGGCATGTAATCCCGATAATCCCAGCCCGGCTGCCAGTTCGAGTATCTTTTTATCGCGGATGAGATGAGGGTATTGCTCCAGGAAAAGACAAAGTCCAACTGATGCAGGCCATACTTTAGCCCAGTAAGCATCCTGTTTATTGTTGCGATACAGCTGCTGTATCGCTCGCTCCTCCGGCACATAGATTTCTATGCACTTATCATTTAAAAAATAGGTTTCCAGCTTTTGGGGTAATGACATGATGCAAAGATGCGGCTTAAACCGCAGTAGTATTATTAATATACCGGGTAAGACCTTTTACCAATAACCATTGCGCCACTACATACGTGACCATGATCGCCCATGCGCCCCAGGGGTAGGGCTGATAGAATTTATTGATCGCTAAAATGGAGTCGGATACTACAAAAAGAATAGCGCCGGTTAAGAGATAGCGTGCAGTAAGATTGTCTTCAAGGTCGTAAAGATGCATGGCTACCAGCAGCATAAAGCTGATCACTAAGCCATAAACAATTACGGGGTATTTTAAACCACCCAGGTAGGGGAGCAGGAAATTGATGATCAGGAAATAATAAATAGCTACAATGATCGCCACATACCATTTGCCCGTAATATCGTTATGCGTGCGTATTTGGTGAAATGTATAGATGTAAAAAGATGGGCTACCAGGAAGGCACAAAGTCCCAGCATGAAAAACAACTCTTTGACATTGGCAAACATTAAGAGCGTATCGCCGGCTACAGAAAATATCAATGCACTTATTGTCCACTTCTTTAAGGTCGATTTTACCTGCTTAGTGTTTACTACAAAATAGAAAAGCAGCGAGCTTACCAGCAGTGGCTTGAATATAAGCTGTATAGCATCTTGCCTAAGTATCATCCCCAGAAAATAGCAGGCTACAACTATGATAAAAATGTAAGCAGGTTTCATATATGTATTGCAAAATGGCATGCTAAAGATAAGCAGTGTATCATAGCAACCAGAACAAAAAAACTTGTATTGTTGAAAGCAAAACAGGCTATCCTTGAAGAATAGCCTGTTTTGTAAGATAAGGTTGGTGGTTAAGATTTACTTATTTCTTGTCAGCAACGGTAAGTGTTTACCAACTGGTTATTTTCTTAACATCGATGTGCAAATTTTAGAAAAAATGCTCAGTCAGGAAAATGTTGGTGTGTTTTTTCGATGAACCTACCGTTATCGTCAATGAATGCGTTTTTTCCTTCTTTGAAATAGAGGAGAAATGCTGGTTTCCGTGGTAATAGTGCCATTGATCCACTAAGGTTCTACCCAGGCTTCGTTTTCTTTTAAAAGATTAATCAGCTCATCTACCGCAACCTCACTGTTAACATTTCTTTTCACTACTTCCTTGCCTCTATAGAGCGTAATTTTACCCGGTCCACTTCCCACATACCCAAAATCAGCATCTGCCATTTCACCCGGACCATTTACAATACATCCCATAATAGCTATTTTAACGCCTTTGAGATGGTTGGTTACCGACCGGATTTTGGTAGTCGTTTCCTGCAGATCGAATAGAGTGCGGCCGCAGGAAGGGCATGAAATATATTCTGTTTTGGAAATACGCATACGCGTTGCCTGCAATATGCTGAAAGCGGTGTTATTGACGAACTGCTCGGGAGATTGATTATTAAGATAATTTCTTCCGGATGCGTTTAATGTAGCCGCCTGGGTATAGGCATTTTTCGTCATGCCCAGGCAAATACCATCACCAAAGCCATCCAGGAACAATGCCCCTGTCTCTGTAGCATAGTGGATCAGGTGCTCATCTGCAGTATTCCAATTGCTGTCTGTTATAAATACAATAGGTGCTGTAATACGTTCCTGCTGCAATTTTACACAGGCAGCCCTTACGGTTTGCATCGCATTTTTTGTGTACTGCTCAGGCACAAAACCACATTGGGTTTTTGCGTAACCTGTTTCAGGTAGTGTTCCTCCAGCGGGCAATCGATCATCACAAAATGAATATCACTTTCTGCCGGCTCTAGTGCGAGGAACTCTTCTGCGCCATAAATGGGAAAGTACTTGGCCTTATCAGTTGCAATCAGCCAGTTTTGATAAGGAGTAATTATTTTTAATGTGCCAGGTACAGCAAAACCAATATTGGGTTTATTAATATAGACATAGTCAGCTGCAGCATCTGCTATATTCCATTTATCATCTGCCTCGTTGTACGTGTAGCCAATACCTTTTAACGAAGCAGGTGCTATGTTGCCTGTTTTGCTAAGATCCGCAATTACCACGGGTACCTGGCCTCCGCCAATATTATTAACAGCAATGGTTTGGTGCCTTTTGAAATTGAAAGGGTTGTAAGTTGAAAGGTTGATAGGTTGGTCATTGGTACTATCCTTTTCAACCTTTAAACTGGCCAACTGGTCAACCCTATTTTCATACCGCTTTACAATATCCCTACAAACCGGTATTTCCAGCTCAGGGTCTTCGGTAAGCGAAACACGGATGGTATCTCCAATACCGTCCTCCATTAAAGTGCCAATACCTACCGCTGATTTAATGCGACCTTCTTCTCCGTCGCCTGCTTCGGTAACACCCAGGTGTAAAGGATATATTTCGCCAAACTCATCCTGCATGGTTTTGATCAACAAGCGATACGCCTGTACCATCACCTGCGGGTTACTTGCTTTCATGCTTAGAATAATCTGGTGGTAGCTTTCGTTCCGGGCTATACGTAAAAACTCCATAGCGCTTTCCACCATACCAATGGGAGTATCACCGTACCGGCTCATGATGCGGTCGCTCAAACTGCCATGGTTAGTTCCTATACGCATGGCCGTGCCATATTCTTTACAGATCTTCACCAATGGTGTAAAGCGTTCGCGGATACGGTCTATTTCTTCGGCGTATTCCGCATCAGTATATTCTATCTGCTCAAACTTCTTTTTATCAACATAGTTGCCGGGGTTTACCCTTACTTTTTCAATAATACGCGCCGCCACTTCAGCCGCATTGGGGGTAAAATGTATGTCGGCAACCAAGGGCGTGTTATAACCTCTTTTCTTCAGTTCGTTTTTGATGTTCAGCAGGTTCTCCGCCTCTTTTTTGAAGGCGCAGTAATTCTTACCAGTTCAGCACCTGCCTCAATACAACGGATCGTCTGTTCTACCGTGGCAATCGTATCCATCGTATCTGTGGTGGTCATGGTTTGCACCCTTATAGGATGGTTATTGCCCAGAAGCAGGTCTCCTATTTTTTCTTCTTTGGTTAACAGTCTTTTATATTGAGTTAATGATTCCGCAAATAATTCCATACTGCAAAGATAAGATTGAATGGTCGAAAGGATGGAAGTCGAAACGAAGGTGCTATTTATAAAATTTCTAATCTATAAAACTTCTTTGTTTTATTTCTCTCATTATATCTTGAGCTATATCGGTTATGATAAATTGAATGTCATTTTCAGAAATAATACTATCATAATGATTTTCGACATAACGTTCCCGTTTGTTCCAAGAGGTTATATTTTCAATAGTATATGAGTATTCATCAAACCTGAAAAAGTAAATACGCCGATTTCAAACGCAGGTGTCGATGGTTTATATCCTTTCCAATGGTACTCAATGCCGAAGGTCTTTAACTGATATTGTCCTTTATCTAAAAAGTCAATGAGCTTTGTGGTTGTAGTATTGTAAAGAGTAAGTCCACCGGACCTTTTATCAATGTCATAATCTGGCTGAGTTTCTTGAGTAAATGTGTACCGACTTCTACATCATGAAAAAGCTCGTTGAAATTGTACAGCGTTTTTTTTATTCTTTCAAATAATTCTACTCCCGAATTTGCTAGAATATTGACAACATTATCATAAGTTTTCTTTTCAATACTGGAATTTTTAATTTTTAGTTCTTTCTTAAATAAGAAAATGGATTTGTTGATATCGTCTTGCTCGTCAATTTTTTCACCGTTTGCGGCTCTAACAGCTAAATCTAAAGACCATAACAATTGTTCTCCTATATAATTAACAAATGCCTCGTATTCTCCAACATCAGCTAAGTGTAAAGCTTGCAGATAATTTTTTTATCATCCGATTTAATAACAACCGGTGTGTAGCCATTTTTCAGCAATACATAATTCAGTAAAAGCCTGGCCAATCTCCCATTTCCGTCATCAAAAGGATGAATTCGTACGAATTTATAGTGAAGCATTGCGGCTAAAGTCAACGGATGTAAATTTTTTTCTCTGTATTGTACCAATCCATCAGTTCCTGCATGGCTATCGGCGTATCTAAAGGACTTGTATATTCAAATATTTCTCCGTTGGCCAGCCTAACGGAATTAGGCTGTTCTTTGTAATTCCCGATTTGAATTTGGCGACGAGTAGTTTGCCCATCTTCAGTAATTGCTTCTTTCCAAAAAGGTTGTACTAAAATAATCTCATTAAGGTTTTTGATATCTTTTTCAAGAAGGTCGTGTTCGGCTTGATTAGCCCATTCTTTTATAAGCTCATAAGCAACATCATGAGCTTTCATCTCCTCATATTCTCTAAACTCATGGCTCCCGTTTGTTTCTCCAAAGATCAGCAAAAGCTTTGTTTCGCCATAAGTCAAGGTATTTCCTTCTAGGTGATTAGAATTATAATTAAATTCAAGCCTGAATTTCTCGTCTAACTTTCTTTGTTGCGCCTTCGATAAAGGCGATAAATTGACTAATTCTTTATATAGCTTGTCGATGTTATCCAGAATTGACATAATGAACAATTTTGAGGTATTAACTAAAGACAAAAATAGATAATCTGAGGAACGATAAGTAACTTGTACGGTTTGAGGTTTAAAAAACTGCATTTGCTGCAACGGGCGTTAGGTATTTTGATTATTTTAGATTAATTTTTATGCACCAGATTTTAAAAGCGGTTTACCACCACCCCCTTTTGTCAGCAGCCGATTTTCAACAAATCGCTGATGCGCATGAGTTAATGGAAGTACCAAAAGGTACCCTTCTTTTGCGGGAAGGAAAAGTAGCTAACGAATATTATGTATTGCAGGAAGGAGTAGCCCGGGCTTATGTATTTGATTACAACAATGATGAGATCAGCACCGAATTTTTTACCGAAGGAGAGATCGTGATTTCTACTGCTTCTTTGTTTCAACGCATTCCTTCTCCTGAAAACATACAAACCGTTACCGATTGTGTTATGCTGAAGATTGAGTTTGATGTTTTCCAGGCGCTGTTTAGTAGGATACCTGCCTATGTAGATTGGGGGCGTCTTTGGTTTACCAGCCAATTATTTGCTATTAAACAGCGATCGCTCGATATGGTGCAGGAAACAGCTACCAATCGCTATTTAAAATTGCTGAATGCCAAACCACAGATCATACAGAATGTACCATTAAAGCAAATTGCTTCTTACCTGGGTGTTACCGATACTTCCTTAAGCCGGATCAGGAAAGAAGTGGCTACCTATCCTGCCGGATAAAGAAGTAGTCCCAAGTCCATCTATCAATTACTTGTCACCCTGTCTACTTGCCATTTGGCAAGTATTTCTTTTTAAGGAGTGCCTGTTGTATTACTTGCCAAATGACAAGCACCTGCACCTGTATCTGATCCTATTTTTGAGTAACGATTGAACCCCAAAATAATCAAATATGGAAACAGCACAACTAAGCCAGGAGATCAGTACAGTCTTTGATGATGTGATTCAAACTATTGGTGAAGTACCTGAAGAGGTTTTTAATAAACTGCCTTTTGAAGATAGCTGGACGATTGCCAGGTAGCGGAGCATATTGCGATCTGTAGCAGGGGTATCCCTGATAGTGATGTAAAAGAAGCAGGGCGGCCCTACAACGAAAATGAAGAGACGCTGAAAAGCATCTTCCTGGATATGGAGCAAAAGTCAAAGGCGGCGGAGGCCGTCACCCCAAATTTGCCACCCCATCAAAAAGAAGATCTGCTGAAAAAGCTGTCGGCCAATAAAGCAACTCTTATGACGATAAGTGCTGAAAAAGATTTGTCTCAGCTATGCCTGGGTATGGAGTTCCCTTTTATGGGGTACCTGACCCGGTATGAATGGTTGCGGTTTGTGCAGGTTCATACGCAACGGCATCTGAACCAGATCAGGAATATTGAGGACCGTTTAGCAAATACACAATAAACCTTAAAATATAAGTCATGGAAAACAAAAAAGGAAATCCGGTAGTCTGGTTTGAAATTTATGTGGATGATATGAATCGTGCCACTCAGTTCTATGAAGCCGTATTCGATGTAAAGCTGGACCAAATGTCTGACCCTACAGATCAATCAATGGACATGCGTTCCTTCCCGGGAAATATGGAAGGTTTCGGTGCATCCGGTACCCTGGTAAAAATGGAGGGGATGAAAGCCGGGGGTAGTAATGTTACTATATATTTTGGATGTGAAGATTGTGCGGTAGAAGAAAGCCGGGTTGAAGCTGCCGGTGGTAAAGTAACTCAGGCTAAAATGTCTATCGGTGAATATGGCTTCTGCTCTATCGCGCAGGATACCGAAGGAAATACTATTGGTCTTCACTCAATGAAGTAGCAATGGATACAGAAAGTTTAATAGCATGGGTTTTAATAGGCCGTCCGGTAAGTAATGTGTGGGAATATTGGACGGAGGCGGAGCATATTAGGCAATGGAATATTCCTTTTGATGAGTGGCATTGCCCGGAGGTGGATAATGAACTGGCAGCAGGCGCTGGCTTTAGATTTAAAATGGAGCGAAAGGACGGCAGCGAAGGGTTTGAACATGCCGGAATCTATAAACAGGTAGTTCCTTTTGAAATAATTGCTTATACATTAAACGATGGACGAAAGGCGTTGGTAGAGTTTCAGCAGATAGATGATAATACCATCGTAAGGGAGCGGTTTGAACCGGCACCAGGAATAGCTATCGAAATACAAAAACAATTTTGCCAATCGGTGCTGAATAGGTTTAAAAATTATGTAGAACAACAATGAGGAAAATTATTTGGATCGCCCATATTTCATTAGATGGGTACGTAGCTAATAAAGCCGGGGCGCTGGATGGTTTTGAATCAGGTGAAGATAACCTGGATTTCGTTGCCGAAATATGTAAGGAGGCGGATACTATTTTATCCGGAAGAGTTACGCATGAATTATTGCACTCGTTCTGGCCTGAAGCAGGCGATCAGCCCGGAGCAACGTATGCCGAGAAAAAGTATGCCGGTTGGTATAATGCTGCCAATAAAATAATAGCCACGCGAAGCCCATCGCAGCCTTGTGAGGGCAACCTGTCTTTTGTTGATGATAACCTGTCTCAATATGTACGGAAGGTTAAAAGCTGCAAAGGCAGCGAGATAGTTATTTTTGGCAGCCCCGATATAGGGAACCAATTGATGGAGGGCAACCTCATTGATGTGTACTGGGTCTTTGTAAACCCGGTTCTTTTCGGAGAAGGTATTCCTCTTTTTAAAAGCGGTTTTTGTCAACGAAGGCTTACGCTCATCGAAACCCGGAGGTTTGCTAACGGGGAAATCGCTTTAAAATATCTCGCAGAAAAATAGAAAAGTTTTAGCTTTACGAATAAGCGCTCTAAACACACGTTAATATCACCTTAAAATCAAACTAAAATGAAAATTGTAAAAACAATTTTTTTCGTGCTTTTTGCACTGATGTTTATCAATGCAGGGTTAGATAAATTTCTACATTACATGCCCATGCCGGAAATGACGCCCGACATGAAGCCCGTTTTTGAAGCTTTTGGCACATTGAGTTGGCTAACACCTCTAACAGGCCTTATTGAGCTGGTGGCTGGAATATTGATTGTTTTTCCGAGAACGAGAGCTTTGGGTGCAATTATGATACTGCCGGTAATGGTTGGCATCATCTGTCATAATGCAACTTTTTATAATGGCGACCCAACTGGATTGGCTATATCCGGTGTTCTGTTTTTGATCAATCTTTGGATGATTGGTGATAACTGGAAAAAATATCAATTAATGGTAAGCTAATACTTACCATTTTTTATAATAGCAAACTCCAATTACTTCGTTTCATCTTCAGTATCGGCTATCTGGTCATCAAGCGGTGAGGTTGATTTATCAACAGCCTGACGGGGATCGCTTTGCAGTTCATGGGTTTCTTTATTGTACATGCCGTCCAGTTCGTCAACCACCGTGCCCTTCCATAAAGGTGTACCTATAAAATAGGCAGTGCGGCCAATCATGTGTGCTGCAATGGGCGCTGTAATGATAAGGAAGAAGATAATAGCGATAGCTTTTGTGGTTACCGAAGCGTCGCCGGGGAACATAATGGCTGCACAGATCAGTAAAAGACCTACGCCGAGGCTGGAAGCTTTTACCGTAACCGATAACCGCAGGTAAAAATCGGGCATTCTTAAAATACCGATAGAGGCGAATAAGATAGCCAGTGCGCCCAGGGTGCTGAGTACAGCTAAAATTATATTAATCATCTTTTTGTTTTTCTATGTAATAAGAAAAGGCAATGGTGCCCAAAAATGCAATCAGCGCCAATATGATGGCTACATCCAGTAATATCTTTTGATTTTGCCTGATACTGTAAACCGTAATAATGCCGATACCAATAGTAATGATCAGGTCTAAGGCAATAACACGGTCTACGATTGCCGGCCCTTTAAACAGCCGGACAAAAACCAATACCACCGAAAGAGTGAGTATAGGCAGAATAACGAAATCAAAATAGTTGGCTAATGTCATCGTATAATTTCTAATAGTCTTTTTTCCATGCCTTCTTTTAACTGCTTTACAAATTGCTCCGGACTTTTAAGATACATGGCATGTATATATAATGCTTTTTTGTCTTCGCTAACATCCAGTATAAGCGTACCAGGTGTTAACGAAATCAGCGTAGAAAGTGCATTGATCTCGAAGTCGGATCTGGCGCTTAAAGGATAACGAACAACACCTGGCCTGAAAAAGTATTTGGGTGTAATTACATCATAAGCCACTTCAATATTGGCTTTGATCATCTGGTAGAGAAAATAAAAAACGAAGCTGAATATTTTCGGTACCCGGTAAAAGTATCGCTGCTCTTCCTCATTTTTGTTCATGATCCAGAGCACAAAAAAGCCGAGTATAAAACCAAAAGCAAAACCGGAATAAGAAAGAGAACCTGTAAGCGCTACCCATAAAAAAGAGAGCAGGAGGTTCATCAGAAAATTCTTAATCATAATTTCCTGTTTTAATTTTTAAAAACTGCATTTACATAAGAACTGGTGTCCAGCAACTCTTCGGCAATCCTGTCTACCACCTGTATAATCACTTCTGCGTTCAGCCCTATATAAACGGATACAATACCGAGTATCCCAACAGGGGCAAGCAGCAATACTTTCCTTAAAAACGGCATCGGTTCGAATTTGTTGTCAACTACCACATCTGCGGGCACTTCCTTCCAAAACACTTCTGCCCACATTTTAGCAATTACGTAAAGGGTGGCCAGGCTCCCTATAATTAAAGCGGCAACAAAAAATACTGATGCTGGTTAAATGCCTCCCTGAATAAATACACCTTGGGCCAAAACCCTGATAATGGCGGTATGCCTACCAATGACAATAGTACGATGGCTATTAGTAAAGATATCTTCGGATATTCTTTATAAAGTCCTCCCAGTTTTTCCATCGTAACCACGCCCCGAAGCTGCATGATGACGCCTGAAATAAGGAACAGGTTGGTTTTTACTATGATGTCGTGCACCAGGTAAAAAGTGTTCCCATCAGCGCCAGCTTACTGAACATAGCAATACCACCCACCATAAAGCCTATATGGCATACAATTAAATAAGAGAATAATCTGCGTATACTCGTTTTGTTGAGCGCGCCAAAAGTGCCGGTCAATATGGTGAGTACGGCAATAACCATCAACAGGTTTCGGGTAAAGTTATCAGGGATAAATATGAGACTGTTTACGCGAAGAATGGCGTAAATACCTACTTTGGTAAGAAGTCCGCCGAATGTGGCTGCCACTGCCGAAGGAGGCGTGTGGTAGGAAGACGGTAGCCAGAAATATAAAGGGAATACTGCCGATTTAATACCAAACCCGAGAATGAAAAAAACGGAGGTAATACCTACCAGGGAGCGGTTCTGAACGTCGTGCATTTTAATAGCCAGATCGGCCATATTGAGAGAGCCTGTCATGCCGTATAATATACCAATGCCCGTTAAGAAAAACATAGAGGCCAGTATATTCATCGACATGTACTTTAACGCACCTTCCAGCTGGGTCTTTCGTCCGCCCAATGTCATCAGTACGAAGGACGAAATAATGATCACCTCAAACCATACGTATAAGTTGAAAATATCACCGGTTAAAAAGGCCCCGTTTAAGCCCATTACCAGGAAATGAAATATCGGGAAATAGCCATACAGCATTCTTTGCCGGCTGAGGCCTGTTGCTGAGAAAATAGATACGGCAAAAGCGGCAATAGACGTAAGCAATACCATGGTGACCCCTAAAAGATCGGCTACAAAAACGATGGCGAATGGAGCTTCCCAGTTGGATGCATTTACCGTAAAAGTGCCATGCAGATAAACCTTCCTGAACAATAAGCTGGCAGCAACTAATGCACCCAGGGCGCCGCCCACCGATAAAATACGCTGTGTAACTGTTTTGCGCCATGCGATCAATTGAAAGATGGCGATGAGCAGATGAATAAAAACCGGAGCTAAAATAAAATTCCCCATCATATATCTTCTTCCTCCGGAGTGTTTAGGTTATCTAAATCATCTGTTTCAACCAACGCGTATACACGCTTTAATAGTACGATAGCAAAAGCCGTGAGGGCGAAGCTGATCACAATGGCCGTTAGTATCAACGCCTGCGGAACAGGGTCGGCATACGATCTGTCCATTACATCAGCGGAACTATCTATAATTGGCGGTTTACCTTTCACAATGGCTCCCAATACAAATATGAGTATGTTGGTGGCGCTGCCTAATAGCATAATACCCAATAAAAGCTTTACCATGCTTCGCCGCAGTATCATATATACTCCGCCTGCATATAATAATCCAATCACCAATATCAGTAGTAACTCCATATTAATCGTCTGTTAGCGATATCGTAAATAAAATAGTTAAAACCACGCCCACTACTACCAGGTATACTCCCAGGTCAAAAAACAAGGCTGAACCGAAGGACCCTATAATGGGGAATTTTCCTTCCAGCCAGAGTCCTGTCATAGGAGGCAGGCCCCATAGCATAGGCGCCATCACACTAAGCGCTGCAATACCCAATCCCATTGGGATCAGGGATAGGGGCTTTCTGCCTAATAATGTCATCGTTGCATCTGTACCGTTCGCAAAACTGTGCAATACAAATGCGATGGATGCTACCAGTCCTCCTACAAACCCGCCACCGGGATAATAGTGGCCTCTTAACAACAGGAAAACCGAGAATAATAATAGTATAGGAAGCAGGTAACGCGTTGCTGTTTGTAAGATGCTACTTCTCATATTATTCTTTTTCTGATGGTTTTAAGCGCAGCCTTAATAAATTGTATACGCCAATTGCTGCAATGCTCAACACCACTGTTTCAAATAAAGTATCAATACCTCTGAAGTCTACCAGTATCACATTTACTACATTTTTTCCTTTCGCTTCCAGGTAGGCCTTTGATCCATAAAAATCACTGGTAGCGGTTTCAATAGGTTCGTGATGCACCTGTAATGCCACCATACAAAGAATAAGCCCAAAACCTAATGCAACGGCCATGTCCCGGTAACGTTCTTTTCGGGTACCGAGGTTTAAAATGGTGGTAATTTGTACAATACCAGTACAAAGAGTACGGTGGTGAGCGTATCAATAGTAAACTGGGTCATGGCGAGGTCGGGCGCGCTGTAAAAAACAAACATCAGGCAAATACAATAACCAATAACACTCATGGCCACTACGGCTGTAAGCCTGGTTCGGGTGGTAATCATGATGATCAACGCCCCGATCAGGATAGCTACAATGGCCACTTCATATACGCTCAACATGGCCAGGTTATAAAAATTGATATCTATGGGGCCGCTTAACCAGAGCTTGTAAGCCAATAAAGCTTCCGTAAAAAGAATGATCTTTAAATGATAGGAGCGTAGATAACCGTTATGAAAAGTACTGGTATACCAATCAGAAAATTTAAAGATCCCTGCCGTGAAGCGTTCCGTCAGGAATTCAGGGGCCAACACTTTAAAACGATGCACCGCATTGCTTTTTGCATGGCTCGGCTTGTTGAAAAAGTAAAGTGCTGTACCCGCCGCTAATGTTAGCAGGCTTAAGAACAGCACGGTGTTAAAGCCATGCCATATTTTTAAATTGAGTTGCGTATCAGCTCCAAACATGGTGTTGGCAGCGCGTAAGGAAAAAACTTCTCCAATATAATGCGGCATCAAACCAAACACCACACCTAATACAGCCAGTATCAATGGTGGTAACCACATAGAAGTATAAGGAAGGTGTATTTTTGAAATGATGAAGGCAGGGAACCTGTAAATGGCTTGATGCCCGCCATAAAACCTGCCGCTACCAGGCAAATATTAGTAATGACAGCTAATACGGTAAGCACCAGCATCAGGGAAGAGCCTGCATGAAGTGTTGCTTCGTAAATAAGGTCTTTACCAATAAATCCAAAGGTTAAAGGCACACCAGCGCTGGATAAAGCGGCCAGAAAGCCGGCAATAGCTACTGGTAGCAAGACTTTACGAAGGCCCGATAAACGGGTAATGTCCCTTGTATGCGCTTCATGATCAATGATGCCGGTAACGAGAAATAAGGCAGCTTTGTACAGGGCATGCACGAGGATGAAAACGCTGGCAGCAATTACCGCATCCCTGGTGCCCAGGCCAATGAGAAAGGTTAAAATGCCTAATGCCGAAATAGTAGAGTAGGCCAGTATACTTTTTAAGTCTACACGTAACAGAGAGTGAACGGCAGCAAATAACATGGTAAAGCCGCCAACGATCATGAGCGGGTAACTCCACATAGGCGTATTACCTAATACAGGATCAAATCTTGCCAACAGGTAAATACCGGCTTTAACCATCGTGGCAGAGTGCAGGTAGGCTGACACGGGGGTGGGTGCTTTCATCGCACCTGGTAGCCAGAAATGAAAGGGAAACTGCGCCGACTTGGTAAAAGCCCCCATGAAAAATAATACCAGTATCAATGGATATTGTGCATGATGGATGATCGTATCGCGCGCATGTATCAGCTCAGATATGGAATAAGTGCCTGCTACATTTCCTAACAATATAATACCTGCTAAAAGAAAAAAACCACCCATACCCGTAACTGAGAGCGCTGTAAGTGCGCTTTTGCGGGAGCTCAACTCGCTGTTATTAAATCCTATGAGAAAAAAGAGCTGATGCTGGTGAGTTCCCAGAAAATAAAAAGAAGCAGCATATTGTCTGAGAGTACCATACCCAGCATGGCTGACATGAATAAACTCAGGTAGCCAAAGAACCGGTCAAAGTAAGGATGCCCTTTTAAATAAGTACGTGCATAAAAATAAACTGCTGTTCCCACCCCGGTAATTAATAAGGCAAATAGCAGCGAAAGGCCATCCAGCTTAAAATCCAGGTTAACACCCAGAGAGGGGATCCACTTAGTAGATTGCTGAAACACTTCTCCTAATGAAACATTGGGCACCAATCTTAAATAATAAAAAAATAAGCCCAGAGGTAGGAGCATGAGTAAAATGCTCCACTTTGATTTGATAATTTTGCCAAAGGGAATAATAAGAACAGAGGTAAGTAAGCCAGCCAATACCGTTAAAAGCATGTATAACAGGTTTGTTTTCCGATTGCGCTAAAAGTAAGGAAAACAGGTCGTTTTTCCGCAAAAAAGGAACCTCAATTTTAGAGGTGCATACATATGAAATTACGACGTGGAAGATGCCGAATGCAATGAAACATCAATGCGAAAGACGGATGTTGCCGTTCTTTTCAATGCTTAGTTTTTCTTCATCTACCCAAAAATTAATAACCGTCCATACGTGATCTTTAGAGTACCTGTTTAATCGCTTAAAAACCTCCTCTGCAGGCAAAGCTACCTGCAGCAGTTGTTGCAGCTCGTCGGCAATTTTATTAAATGTATCCTGTGACAGGGTAGCTTTTCTCTTTTTCAGGCAATTATCGCAAATGCCACAATCATTCATTTTAGCATCGCCGAAATAATTGCCGATAATTTTACTCCGGCAATTGCTGGTGTCCGTTACATAATCAATAATCTTGTCGATCCGCTCCGTAAAAATATTCTTACGCTTTAGGTGTTCTTCGGTATCTATATGTAATAAAGCCGTTTTTATACGGGTTCTTGTAAGCATTACCTGCGGGTCTTCTTTTTGCGGCTCATATATAATGACCCTATCTGCGTGTAGCTTATGTAGCTGATCCTTAACAACCGCAGTATCAGATTTTAAAAGATAGGCGATATATCCTTCTGAAATCGCTACCGGGTAATCATAAATGCCCTCGTAAGTGCGTAACAGTATTTTGATGATCGGCTCATAATCAGCAAAGTTTTTTTCGTACTCGTACAAATTATTTTTGTAAATATTAAAACGTACCGTAGCCGGGTTAAAAACCTGTTCGTTAAAACTAAGCCACCCATTTTGTTCCAGTGCCTTAAGGCCAAAAAGAGTGGTTTGAATATCCTGTGAAAATTTTTTGATAAAGTCCTTCAGGTTGAAATCGTAACTATGTCCCGGCGATTCACCTTCGGGTAATTGCAGGTAATGCACCACGTTTCTATAAACATCGCGAATGCCATCGATGCCCGGATAACGCATATCAGGTAGCGCTTTCAGGGCGTCCAGCTCCATGGCATCATACAACAATACAGCATAAGATTTTTCTCCATCTCTACCTGCGCGCCCGGCCTCCTGGTAATAATTCTCCAGGCAATCAGGCACATCCGCATGTACTACTATACGTACATCGGGCTTGTCAATGCCCATGCCAAACGCATTGGTACATACCATTACGCGTATCTGATTTTTGATCCAGCGTTCCTGCTTTTCGGCCCTTTCATCAGACGAAAGACCTGCATTATAAAAATCAGCATTAATGTTTTGTGCATTCAGTAGCTCACTGATCTCTTTGGAGCGTTTCCTGGTTTTGCAGTACACAATGGCTGATCCCCGTACTGATTTCAAAACAGAAACAATTTTATTGATGCGGGATTCTGTATTGAACACACTGTAAGAAAGGTTGGGCCTTTCAAACGACTGTCGAAATATTCTGAACCTGTTTTCAGTGTCGATAGATAGCTTTTCGCAGATGTCCTGCTGTACCAGTGGAGTAGCAGAAGCGGTAAGTGCTATAACAGGTATGCCGGGTAACTCTTCGCGGAGTTTGGCAATACGTAAATAAGGTGGTCTGAAATCGTAACCCCATTGCGATATGCAATGCGCTTCGTCAACCGCTATGAAATTGACACCCAGGCCTGGAAGGTATTCTTTAAACAGCGCGCTCTCAAGTCGCTCAGGCGATACATACAGGAATTTACAATTGCTGTGAGCCGCTGTTTCCAGTACGCTGATCACATCTTTTCGCTGCATGCCTGCATGTATGCTAAAGGCGGTAATGTTTTTCTTTCTCAGGTTTTGTACCTGGTCGTTCATTAAAGCAATAAGAGGGGATATAACCAGGCATAAGCCATCTTTTGCAAGACCCGGTACCTGGTAACAAAGAGATTTACCTCCGCCTGTAGGCATTAGTGCCAGCACATCGCTACCCTGCAATGCGGCTTCTACTATTTCCTGCTGCATCGGGCGGAAATGATCGAAGCCAAAATATTCTTTAAGAGTTTCCTGCGCCAGTGAGTTCATATTGGGCTAATTACGCCGGCTCTAAAATACATCAATTATTATATAACTGTAAAGAAGCCAGGTGGATGAGGAGTAAAATTTCAGGATATAGTAAGTATTACCCGTTAAGCCACTTCGCTAAACCGGCTTATTTTCTTTTTTAAAGCCCGAGGGTGTTTCATTCATAACCTGTTTGAATAGCCGGTTAAAATAGGTGACGTTATTAAAACCGCATTCAAAGCAAACCTCCGAAATGCTTTTGTCCTGGTGAAGCAGCATACAAGATTTTTGTATCCGGTACTGATTGACAAAATCAGAAAAAGTGATCTGTGTGGTTTTTTTAAAAAAATTGCAAAATGAAGGTACCGATAGTCCCACCAGGGTTGCCGCTTTTTGTACCTGTACGTTGCCCGCGTACTCTTTTTCTACATAAGAAAATACTTTTTGCAGGCGGGCTTTATGTTTGAAAGTAATGCCGGGGATACAATACTGCTGTTAAGAATAGTGTACGCTTCTGAATTCGCTAATATTTCCATAATCTCCAGCAGCAGCAACATTTTTTGAAAGGGGTTGATGAACCATCGCCTTCATAACGGCGCCTACTTCTTCTTTGACGGTTCCGGAAAATGACAGACCATATTTTGCCCTGTCCAGCATTGCTTCCACCCGGGTCATTTCTGCAAAATGCAGGGGGAGTATTTCCGGCTTTACCTGCAGCACAATTTCTTCGTGTAGTCCGGAAGAGTTAAGGCCAAAGCCCGAATGGGGTAAATTGCTGCCTATCAGCACCAGGTCTCCCTGGTGATAAGTGCTCAGGTGATTACCAACATGTCTTGTGCCGCTTCCCGCCGGTACAAAAACAAGTTCCAACTCCGGGTGATAATGAAACTGCCACACAAAATCGGATTCCCGAACCATTTTATGATGTAGAAGTCTAAAGGAGCTGCCGGGGTCGGCTTTTACAATTTCGTATTCTATTTTCATTATTCTGTTAAATATAAATAAAAAATGATTAATAGCGTTCAATAAAAAGTGAATAGTGTTGTATGTAAATCGCGCCAGGTTGTTGACTTTTGTTATGTATAAACGATGTAAACTATCTGGATTAAAACCGGATGATTGCTGCCAGGTAGTTGAATGCTTTGCCGATTGCTCATTTCAAAACATAATAGTATGATTGCTACAAACGCTTCAGTTATTGGGGTTTTGCTGGCCGATGTACAGGCCCGGCATGTGTTTAAGGATCAAAAGACTTTTGTTGATGCAGAGCCGCTGTATGCATTGCCCCATATTGCAGCAAAATATGAGAACCAGAAGAATGATCCCGATTTTGATCTTTTGGTTTTTGTGAAAGAAAATTTTTCATTGCCTGTTCAGGTTAATCTCAAATCTACACGGGAGGTAGCTAATATCGACGACTATATTTTAAAACTATGGGATAATCTAACCCGCATCAATACTACAGATAATGGTTCTTTGATAGGCTTACCCCATCCCTATGTGGCTCCTGGCGGCAGGTTCAATGAATTATATTATTGGGACAGTTATTTCACCATGCTGGGTTTGGTTGAAAGCGGCCGGTTAGACCTGGTAGAAGGCATGATCGACAATTTTACTTACCTGATTCACAGTATCGGGTTTATACCCAACGCCAGTCGTACCTACTATCTTACGCGTTCGCAGATCCCTTTTATTCAGCTATGGTGCGGCTACTGGAGGATGTCAGGGGAGAAATTGTACTGGTGAAATATCTGGAAGCGCTGGAAAAAGAATACGCTTTCTGGATGAAAGGTGCAGAAAGCCTGAGCGGTGGGCAAGCTGATCTGCGTATCGTAAAAATGGAAGACGGTTCTTTATTAAACCGCTATTGGGATGCAGAAAACACTCCCCGGCCCGAAGGTTATGCGCTGGATGTTGCTTTAATGGAGCTGGCGCCCGGAAATAAAAATTTATATCGCAATTTAAGGGCTGCCTGTGAGTCTGGCTGGGATTTTTCAAGCCGCCGCTGGCTGGCAGATGGTAAGAATCTGCACAGTATTTGTACTACAGAAATTATTCCGGTTGATCTGAACTGTATGATGCTGCATCTTGAACAAACATTGTTAGATGCCTATACCGTTTCAGATAACAGGAACATGAGAATAAAATTTGAAACGATAGTTGCCGGGAGAGTTGACGCCATTGAAAATTACTTATGGGATGAGCAGGATAAAGTGTATAAAGACTATCATTTCCAGCATAAACATCATACGGGATCACGATCGCTTGCTATGCTGTTCCCTTTGTATGTAGGTATTAGTTCGGCTGAGCGTGCAGCGCATGTTCTGGCGTTTGTAAACGAGTATTTGTTAAAGGATGGAGGCTTGCTGACTACTGATGTAGTAACAGAGCAACAATGGGATGCTCCCAAAGGTTGGGCGCCTTTGCAATGGGTAGGCTACAAAGCTGCCCGGCAATATGGTGATTCAGGCCTGGCCGATGGAATCAGGAGCAGCTGGATAAACAATGTAGAACATCGTTTTGCACAAACAGGAAAGCTAATGGAGAAGTACCCGGTAGTAAAGAGTTATGATGACAAGGATACCGGTGGAGAGTACCCCAACCAGGACGGCTTTGGGTGGACCAATGGGGTTTACCTGAAAATGAAAAATGTATGAGAATAGCTATTAATTAATAAACGTTTTGCCAATGAATCTCTTTTTAATTCAAACTTTAAACTCAATGATTATGGAAAGACCACCTTTATGGATCGGGCGAACTGCAAGAATTGCAGGAGTATTCCTGCTGCTGCAATTGCTTTTCGCCTTCAACAGCTATGCGCAGTCCGGCACAATCAGCGGTAAAGTGAGCTCCGATAAGGGAGAAGCTTTGGCCGGCGCTACAGTAGTAATAGTAGAAAAAACTTAAGTATTTCTGTAGGAAGCGATGGCGCTTTTTCTTTTAGCAAACTCGAAGATGGTAACTATACGGTTACGGCATCGTTTATAGGGTACACATCCGGCACCCAATCGGTTAATATTGCTGATGGCAAAGCCCAAACAGTTGATTTTACACTTACGCCGGTAGCACAGAGTATTGATGAAGTAGTAGTGATCGGCTACGGAACGGCGCGGAAAAAGACCTGACCGGTTCGATGGTGACGATCAGCGAACGAAATTTTAATAAAGGAGTAATGACCAATCCTGATCAGTTGATACAGGGTAAAACACCTGGTGTAATGGTGATCAATAATACCGGCCAACCCGGTGGGTCGGTTACAGTACGTATCAGGGGTAACTCTTCCATAAGAGCCAGTAATAACCCTTTGTTTGTTTTAGACGGAGTGCCCATGTCGGGCAACTCTCCTTTACCTGAAGGGCGCGGCGATTTTTCTTCCGACCGGGGAAATCCGCTTACCTACCTGAACCCCGGCGATATAGCCAGTATGGATATCTTAAAAGATGCATCTGCTACAGCTATATACGGTTCAAGGGGCGCCAATGGGGTAGTGATCATCACCACTAAAAAGGTAAAGCCGGTCCTCCGGTTCTTTCAGTAGGAGCGGCAACCGGTATTTCCAATATGCGTGAATATCCCGACGTACTAGATGCATCACGATTCAGAGAGGCATTGAACTATTATACCCCTGCAGAAGCCGCGAATGCAGATTTTGGAAGCGATGTGGATGCGTTTAAAGAAATTACGCGCAATGCGGTAACGCAAAATTATTATGCAGATGTATCGGGTGGTACAGAGCATGGTAAATACCGCCTGTCAGGAGGTTACCAGAACCAGAACGGTATTATCATCGGATCTCAATTAAAAAAATATACCGCCAATTTTACGGGCAACTTCCGCTTTCTCGAAAGCAGGAGGCTTGGATTGATTTCGCCTTATTTCTCACACAGATGAATAACCAGTATGCGCCTATCAGCGCTATGGTAGGTTCGCAGGGTAACCTGATATCCCAGGCCTTGCAGTGGAACCCCACCCGCCCGTTAAGAGATGATCAGGGCAATCTTACATTTATCAATACCTCTACCCGTAATCCTTTAGCCAGCATTGACGCTTTTAAAGACCGGTCGGTAACCAATACCATGGTGGTAAACCTGGCGCCCTATTACAAATTTACCGACGACCTCGAATATCGTTTTATCTACAGTGTGATGAGGCAAACCGGTAATCGTGAAGGTATATACAGAGCCGGCATTATTGATCCCGCCAACGGTTTAAACGATGAGCAGGCTTTCATCTCAAATAATGGAGAAACCAACCAGCAAATGACGCATACCCTATCCTATAATAAACAGGTAAGTGATGACTGGAATATCAATGCCGTTGCCGGTTATGAATATCTCGACTATAATTTTAATAATAACATAAGTTTCGGTCGCGGTTTTAATTATGTTGGGTTAGACTATTTTGACTATATGCAATATTCAACTCCGGCTACAAGGGAGATCGCATCTTACAGAAGTCCAACCAACCAGCTGCAGTCTCTTTTTGTAAGGGGTGGTTTTAATTATCTTAGTCGCTATTTGTTTACCGCTACTGCAAGGCGAGATGGTTCTACCAAGTTTGGGGCTAACAACAAGTATGCAATATTCCCATCTGTAGCCATTGCCTGGAATATCGCTGAAGAAGCCTTCTTAAAAGGTAATAGTCATATCAACCAGCTTAAATTGAGATTGGGTTGGGGTAAAACCGGTAACCAGGAGTTTCCTTCTGGAGCTTCTTTAAACAGGTTGGTGTTTGGCAACCGCAGCATCAGCCAGGCCAACTATGGTAATCCTGATCTGAAATGGGAAACCTCTGCTACGATCAATGCGGGTATCGACTTCTCTATTTTGAATAATCGTTTATATGGATCGATTGATTACTTCAATAAAAAAACAACTGATGCCTTATTTGAGCAAACACTGGCCCAGCCGGCGCCTGCGGGTCGTGTGTGGGTAAACCTGGATGGTGAAGTGGTGAACAAAGGGGTTGAGATTGCACTTACAGGAACCATTGTAAAAAGCCAGGACTGGACCTGGGACCTCACCGGTAATGTTACGTTCTTAAAAAATAGTGTAAGTGGTTTGGTAGGATATTACGAAACAGGCGCGTTGAGAGGCCAGGGTTTTTCAGGCGTATTGGGCCAGCGAATGGTAAATGGTCAGCCGTTGAATGTTTGGTACCTCGCTATTCATGAAGGTATCGATCCTCAAACCGGCATGAGCATGTACCGCGGGGCAGACGGCAGCATCAGCAGTGCCAACGATCCGGCCATCAATAAGTTTTATAACAATAGTCCCAACCCAACCACATTGCTGGGTATTTCAACCAACGTAACGTATAAAAAATTCACAGTGGGCGCTAATATGAATGGCGCAATGGGACATTACCTGTTTAATAATACAGCGGCTACCACGCTTGGTTTAAGTAACCTTTCTCTAAGGAATATCGGATCCTCATTTTTTAATACCGGTGTAAAAGAGTCGATCTCTAATTCAGCGGCACCTTCTACAAGATATCTGGAGAAAGGCGATTACCTGAAAATGGCCAATCTTACTTTAAGTTATAGAGTAGGTAATATTGGAAATACGTTGAAGAACTTCAATGTATCGCTTACCGGGCAAAACCTGTTTATTATTACCCAATACACCGGCTTTGATCCTGAAGTAAATACCGATGGTGCCACTAATGGTATTCCTTCTTTAGGTATTGAGTACCTGCCTTATCCTCCGGCAAGAACCATTTTATTAGGAGTCAACTTTTCTTTATAAAGCTGGAATCTCATGATAAGGCAAAGCATAAAAGGATTGCATCAACAACTGAAAACCGGAAGTAAATTTTTATGCTTTATACAGTCCATTGATAACCTGTTTCAACGGATAATACCCGAGGAACATAAAAATTAAACAGATGAAATCGAAATATTTATTATATACATTACTGATGGGCTCGGTGGCGGCAGGAACGTTTTCCTGCACCAAGCTCAATGAGGAGTTTAAAGGAGAGCTGGGCGAAGGAAATGCCAATATAGATCCGGCGGGTCTTTTGGTTACCGCTTACACTTCTTTGAATACGCCCTACCAACAAGAGCAAAGATGGGTAATGCAGGAGGTCTCAACCGATGCGGCTATCGCCCCCACGCGGGGTGGCGACTGGGATGATAATGGTATGCACCGCGCTATTCACCTGCATACCTGGAATGCGGACAACGGTTATATGAACAGTACTTTTGTAAGCCTGGGTACGGCTATTTATAATGCTACCAATGTGTTGAAATATAGCCCCAGTGCGCAACAGGCCGCTGAAGCCAGGTTTATACGGGCTTTAGCCATGTTTGATATGGTAGACCTGTATGGTGTGGTTCCCGTAAGAGAAGGGGCTGCTTTGGAAGATTTCAGGATTGCACCCGAAGTGCTCCAGCCACAGGCTGCCATTGACTATATGGTCAAAGATTTGAATGAAATTTTGAACAGCTTACCGCTCAACGGTCCCACGGCTGCTTATGTTGCCAACCGAAATGCAGCCAAAGTTTTGCTGATGAAAATATACCTGAATAAGGGTGCTTTTTGAACAGGCAGGCGCCGACGTTTGCCGCAGAGGATATGAATCGGGTAATCACATTGGCCAATGAAATCAAAAGCTCCGGATTATACAGCGTGTCTGCAGCCGGCAAATACTTTGATAATTTTGCACCAGATAACGATGTGAAATCTACAGAAAACATTTATACCCTTTTAAATAAGAACGGTGAAAGGGGTGGTAATGTGGACAGGGCCTGGAACACTATTGCCCACTACAATATGAGCCCGGGGGCTGGAACGGCTGGTCTACCTTATCTGACTACTACGATAAGTTTGCCGCCAATGATGAGCGCAGAGGTATTTATTATAATTATCCGGCTGATACCACTTATAATAAAACCAAAGGATTTAACCGGCAGAATGTTGGCTTTTTTGCAGGGCAACAATATGACTGGAAAACGAATGCCCTTTAATGGCCAGGAACCCGGCTAATGCGCCCTTAGTGTTTACCCGCGAAGTAACTATACGCACTTCAGGGGCTACGTTGGAAACCGCAGGTATCCGACCCATGAAATATGCATTTGATTATAGTGTTACCGGGCAAAGAAATAATGATTGGGTGGTGTATCGCTATTCGGATGTGTTGCTGATGCAGGCTGAAGCCATTTTAAGAGGTGGTACAGGCACTGCAGGAGAAGCGCTGGGTTTGGTAAATGCGATAAGAGCTAATAGGGGCATTACTGCGTTCGGTTCTTTGACATTGGATAATTTGCTGGACGAGCGTGCGCGCGAGCTGTATTGGGAAGGGTGGAGAAGGCAGGACCTGATCCGGTTTGGTAAGTATCTCGTAGCCTGGCAGGAGAAAGCTGCTGATCCCGATCCTAAAACATTGGTATACCCAATACCAAGCCAGCAGATTGCGGTAAATCCGAATCTGAAGCAAAATACAGGATACTAATTTCTTCCGTTGTTTTCTGAAAGGCCATTAGCAAATTAATGGCCTTTCATTTTTAAAGTCTAGGTTATGTCAACTAACTGGAAAATCAAGCTCTCGCTTTATATCAACTATTTTGTTTTTGCCATACTGTTGAATAGTGTGGGTATTGTTATTGCTAAGTCTATTAATGTATACGGGGTGGATGAAAAAGCAGCTTCTATATTGGAAGCGTTTAAAGACCTGCCCATTGCCATTGTATCTTTTTTTATTGCTTCTTTCTTACCGCGGCTGGGTTATAAAAGGGCCATGCTGATCGCGCTTGCCATTGTATTTGTAGGCTGCCTGGGTATGCGCTTTGGCAATAGTTTCTGGTCAGCCAAAATGATGTTCTTATCAGTAGGAGTAAGCTTTGCGTTGATCAAGTTATCGGTGTATAGTTTGGTTGGTGTGGTTACCGACGGGCCCCGGCAGCATTCGGCCTTAATGAGCTCCGTAGAAGGATTTTTATGGTAGGTATTGCCAGTGCTTATTTCCTGTTCCCCGCTTTTTATTCGGAAACGGATACCAATGCCTGGCTCAATGTATACCTGTTGCTTTGCGGTGGTATTGTTGTTTCTTTCCTGTTCCTTATTTTATCGAATGTTCAAATACCTGCCTCCACTGCCGGTGCTAACTGGAGGGAGGATCTTAAAAGCTCTTTCTCCCTGATCGCTGTTCCCCTGGTATTGGTATTTATCTGTTCGGCTTTTTTCTTTGTGATGATTGAACAAGGGATCATGACCTGGCTACCCCGTTTTAACGAAAAGATATTTTCATTTTCAGAAAAGCTAAGTGTACAGATGGCATCGCTGTTAGCCATATCACTGGCGGTAGGGAGGTTTGTTGCCGGTTGGTTGTCTAAAAAATTTCCTGGGCGGTTATTGTCATTGGCTGTGCGTTGTTGTCTATCGCCTTGTTGCTCGCTATACTGCCACAGCTCAATATTGCTGCGCCTATTACCAGGCTGGCCAGCTTTTTAGATGTGCCGCTGTTAGGTTTTATGTTACCTTTGATAGGCTTGTTCATAGCTCCCATTTATCCATTGCTCAATTCAACGGTATTAAGCCATTTGCCGAAGAATCTGCATTCGCCCATGTCCGGCCTTATCATTATTTTTTCTGCTCTTGGAGGTACCCTCGGTTCGCGGATCGTGGGTATACTGTTTGGAGAAGTAGGAGGGATAAAGGCCTTTTATGTGTTACTAATCCCGATGATATTGTTGATTGTTTCAGTGTTGGTAATACAGCGGATTATTAAGAAGAAGAGCCAGTCTGTTGCCGTAGCGTCAGCTAATGCAGCGGCATAGAGGGTAACCTGCCAGCAGATAAATATTGTTTTTTATTGCCACGAATGCACGGATGTTTTACTATCATTTGTGCATTCGTGGCATATATTATATTTATAAGCATAGACAAAAGGAAATGATCGACTACATTTATGGCGGTAATAAACACCAATAACGGTGAAAAAGTATGAATTATGGTAGAATATTACGGCTGGGCAAATATAAGTGCGAGCTACAAAGTCGAAGAGGAGAACCTGGATGAAGATTTGCAATTGCGTAAAATTATAAAGGATATTAATAATAAGATTTTGGAAACTAAGTCCCGAACACAAGTGCAATTTATCAATGGGGCTGCCATCCTGCGTTGGGAAGGATATATAAACCATTGGGGAAAAGAAATTGACGATGTATTGGAAATATGGGAGTTTATTACGAAAACGGCAATTGGCTCATATGGTATCTTTTATTTGAGAAATGATGAGGCAGATGTTTATAATTTTACGATATACCGAATGGCCAAAGGAAAGGTAGAGGAATTAAAAGATTCAATGCTGTCTCCAACGAATTCTATAATAGAACAGTATTAGGTCTTATCAGGGCTAAAGAAAACAATAAAAAATGCAACTTATTACTCCAGATTGCCTACATCTGAGTTTGCTTGTGGTGGCGGTTTACTATTTGTTTTCATAGTAAGATATCTCAGGCGAAGAAAGAAGCAATAGACGGTATGACACTAAAAAGACCGATATGGACAGATACTTATGACAACAGCTATGCCAGATAAGTTAAATAATTTTTGTTCTTATCACCACGAATATACGGAAGCTTTTTTATTATCATTCGTGAATTCATGGCACACAACTAACTCATGGTTTAATCCACTTTCTTCACCAGCAACCGGCTGCTATTGGCCGCCAGCACTACATCACTAAATGCCATGATCAATGCGCCGAATGAAGGCGTTAAAAAGCCAAGAGCCGCGATGGGTATGGCAATGATATTATAAGAGAAAGCCCAGAACAGGTTTTCTTTAATGGTTTTATAAGTATGCCTCCCAAGTCCCAATGCCATGGGTAAGTTCTTTAAGCCATGATTCATAAGCACCACCTGTGCGGTTTGCATAGCTATCTGCGAAGCATCGCTCATACTAATACCAATGGTGGCTTTTGCAAGAGCAGGCGCATCATTAATGCCGTCGCCTACCATGGCTGTCGGCGTTTCAGCATTTTTCTGCGCAATGATCTGCAGCTTTTGCTCGGGTGTTTTTTCAGCGATCACTTCGTCAATGCCGAGTGTGTTGGCAATATGTTGCGCTTTCGATTGCTTGTCGCCGCTCAGCAATACGGTTTTAATGCCCCGGTTGTGAAAATAGCTTACTACCTGTTTGGCTTCGGGTCTTAACTCATCTGCTACATTGATGTAACCTATCAGTGTATTATTTTCCAATACATAAATATTATGACTGTCATCTTTTGTTAAATGTGCTGCGATTTTATAAGAACCGGCCCGGTACTCATTCCCGGCTTTATCCAGCGCCCGCATGCCTTCACCTTTTATTTCTTCTACCTTCTGCCAGCGTATCTCTCCTTTGGTTTTCCATTCTTTAATAAGAGCCTTGGCTATTGGGTGATTGGAGTACTTTTCCATAGAATACACCAGCAGTTGGAATGCAGGTTCATCAATACGATTATCCAGTATTGTATAATCGGTGATGGCAAACTGACCCGTAGTAAGTGTGCCGGTTTTATCAAATACAACCTGCTTTATATTTTTAAAGTTTTCGAGACTGGTGGCATTACGAAATAGGATACCATTGCGGGCGCCTCTTCCTAATCCTACCGCAATAGCAGCAGGGGTAGCCAGGCCCATGGCACAGGGACAGGCAATGACTAATACAGCAATAGCGCGCATCAGGGCTGGGGTAAACTCTTTTAAAATGATCCAGTTTGCTGCCAGTGTTATTGCAGCAATGCCCAATACTACAGGGATAAAAATGGCGCTGATTTTATCGGCCATTTGCTGCACGGGTGGTTTCTCTCCCTGGGCTTCCTGTACCATATTAATGATGCCGGCTAAAACAGTATCCTTACCCACAGCTGTTACCTGGGCCTTCACTGTACCATCTGTTACTACACTGCCGCCAATCAGCTCCTGCTTATAACCTTTTTGAACAGGTGCGCTTTCTCCTGTAATAATGGCCTCGTTCACGCTCACGTCGCCCCAGAGTATCTTACAGTCTGTTGGCACCTGCTCGCCGCTTTTGATCAGGATCAGGTCTCCGGTACGCAGGGAGCTGGTTTCTACCGGGAACACATTTTCATTATGTTCATTATCATAGGCGATCATATTAGCCATCACCACCTGGCTTTCTGATAATTTTTTTAATTGTGCCTGTGTAGAGTCTACCGCTTTTTCTTCAATGAAATTTCCGAGGAAAACCAATGTGATTACAGTAGCTGCGGTTTCGTAAAATATATAGGCATCCTGGCCGGTTAAAGTTCCATACAGGCTATAAACGAAAGCAGCCGTGGCGCCAATGGCGATCAGCACATTCATATTGAGCATGCCATTACGAATACTTTTCCAGGCGCTTACCCCGAAGAAAGATATGCCTACTATATAAACCGGTAAGCTCAAGGCCAGCTGTACATAGGGTTGCATGATCCAGCTATGATGCAGGGCCGGTATCATGTGTAGCATCAATATCAGCGTAAAAGGCAAACAAAACCAGAAGCGTTGGGCGTTGTTTTTTAAGAAACCTGTTTTACTGTTTTCATGATTATGCCCGTGTGCATGATCATGATGGGATGCTTCACCAGCAACCGTGTAACCCAGGTCTGCCAGGCCTTTCGTGATTTTATCAACCGCGAGATTGCTATTGTTTTCAAAGCTTACAGCGCCGGTAGCAAAATTTACTTTTACATCTTTTGCGCCTTCTTTATTCAGGTATTTATTAATGGTTAGTGCACAGGTGGCACAGTCCATGCCCTCTACTTTCCATTGTATTTTTTATTGGTTTCCATAACTCACTATTATAACATGCAAAGTTATTGCAAGGTTGAAATGCCCCGGGCCTTCGCCCCGCCTATTATTAAAACAAGGTTGCAGAATCAGTAACTATTATTGCAATGGGGTTGCGTAAAGCCATAGCCGGGGCCCACCGCATGAAGAATTGGTAGGATAAAGCCCCGAATGGCAGGTGTTATGGGGAGTGCATCGGAAAGAACGCAAACGTTTACGAAAATGTTATAACACAAAGTAAAAAACGGATGAGAATTTTTCTGTACGTTTGTTAGCATCACCTATTAAATAAATTTTAAATAATTATGGAATACAGGATTGAAAAGGACACCATGGGAGAAGTAAAAGTGCCTGCCCAGGCGTTTTACGGCGCACAAACCCAGCGTTCTATTGAGAATTTTAAAATAGCGCAGGATACCAATAGAATGCCCAAAGAAATTATCCGCGCCTTTGCTTACCTGAAAAAAGCCGCTGCGATTACCAACCAAAAGGCTAAAGTATTAGCTAAAAATAAAAGTGTGCTGATTGGTAAAGTATGCGATGAAATACTGGATGGTAAGCTGGATGCAGAGTTTCCATTAGTGGTATGGCAAACCGGTAGCGGTACCCAAAGCAATATGAATGTAAATGAGGTGGTAGCTTACAGAGGTCATGTGTTGAACGGCGGAAAGCTGACCGACAAAGAAAAATTCCTGCATCCGAATGATGATGTAAATAAAAGCCAGAGCAGTAACGATACTTTCCCAACAGCTATGCACATCGCGGCTTATAAAATACTGGTAGAAGTAACCATACCGGGTATTGAAAAGCTGCGCGATACTTTAAAGAAGAAGAGCAAACAATACATGAAAGTGGTGAAGATCGGTCGCACCCACTTTATGGATGCTACTCCGTTAACACTGGGTCAGGAAATAAGCGGATATGTATCGCAACTGGATCACGGATTAAAAGCGATAAAAAATACACTACCTCACCTGAGTGAATTGGCACTGGGGGGGACAGCAGTAGGAACGGGTATTAACACACCTGAAGGTTACGATGTAAACGTAGCGGCTGAGATCGCGAAACTGACCAAGCTACCTTTTAAAACAGCGGAAAATAAATTTGAAGCGCTGGCGGCACACGATGCGATTGTTGAAGCACACGGAGCATTAAAAACAGTTGCCGTAAGCCTGATGAAAATAGCGAATGATATCCGCATGTTGTCAAGCGGTCCGCGTAGTGGCATTGGCGAGATCTTTATACCGGATAATGAGCCGGGCTCTTCTATCATGCCGGGTAAAGTAAACCCTACCCAATGTGAAGCTTTAACGATGATATCGGCACAGGTAATGGGTAACGATGTGGCGATAAGCATCGGAGGTGCTAATGGCCATTTTGAGTTGAATGTATTTAAGCCGGTGATGATCTACAACTTCCTGAATAGTGCCAGGCTGATAGGAGACGGTTGTGTCTCGTTCAACGATAAATGTGCGGTGGGCATAGAGCCAATTCAGGCTAATATTAAAAACACCTGGATAACTCATTGATGTTGGTAACTGCATTAAATACCAAGATTGGTTATTACAAATCAGCTGAAATAGCACAGAAAGCGCATAAAGAAGGAACGACTTTGAAAGAGATGGCTTTGAAGCTGGGTTATTTGACCGACAAAGAATTTGATGAGTGGGTAATACCTGCGAAGATGGTGGGGAAAATATAGGCTTTACTTATCTTTTAAAGAAATATAGCCACGGATGCACAGATGATGTATATGATTTGTGTATTCGAGGCTTTTTATTTCATAGTAAGCTATGGAATATAAAACAAAATATTAAATGCAATGAATGTACAAATATGATCAGTGTATCCGTGGCTTTTGTATTTTAATTGATATCTTTTCCTGCCTTTAACTTTTCTATGATCCCGAGCATAGAATTCCTTGTATTGATTTCTGTAACCAGTGGTAAAGCCTGCTGTGCATATTTCAATGATGCTTTGTAATCACCTTCAGCAGAAGCAGCTCTTGCCATTCCCATCAGCGTTGTGTAAGTACCCGGAAATTTTTTAAAGTTGGCTTTAAATGCAGCTACGGCTTCTTTTGTTTTTTTCTGTTGTATCAAGGTGCGTGCGTATTGATGCATATCGTTCATGCCCGCAAAGGGCAATCCTTTTTGAATGGCCTGCGCAGCTTCGTTGCTTTTCCCCAGCTTTTCGAGTATTTGGGATTTGGTGTTCCAGGTAGCAAATTGCTGGTCTCCGCCAAAGCTCTTTCCCGTAGCAGAATCTGACCATAATAAGGCTTGCTCCAGGTTGGTATTATGTTGCAGGCACCATTGAGCCGCTTGCTCCCATCCCTGCCAGGCAAAGCCTTTTTCTGTTCTTAGCTCCTGTCTGAACATATTCAACTGATCATTTACATAATCTGTTTCTACCCGGAAAGAGATGGATAATTTTTCCCAGCTTAAAGTTATAGCGGCAGCAGATTCTGATTGATTGGTGAATGCATACTGCAGCCACTCAACCGATTTGTCAAGGCTTTGAGGCGTTACCTTCACCCGAAGAGCGTCTTCTGCTTCGTTATAGTAATAGCTACCCCAGGAATTATGATTTTTAGAAAATATCAATATGCATTCATTGGGATAATAGGCGATAAAGAAACCATAAGTGCCTGCAGGAATGGGCTGTCCTTCTATCTTAACAGGATTAGAAAAGCTGATGGTTGTGTTTTCATTGGCACCTGCCCGCCAGGGGGCGCCCTTACTATTACCAAAACCCAGGTCGCCAAATCCTTCATACACCAAGGCTCCCCATATCTTTCCTTCGCGCCCTTTCACTGCCGGCCGGCTGTACTGTATCGTAATATCCGTTAGTCCTACCTGTTCACTTACAGTGGCTTTTTTATTGCCGCCGCTGGGTAATGTGGTTAACGACTGCCCTTGCACGCATATGGATGAAACAAGACAAAGCAGGATTACTAGAAATTGATTTCTCATGGCAAAAGTATTTATACAAAGCTACGATAGCGGGTCTCCCTGTTCTATACCGTCTGCTGATGAAAAATACCGTATATATAAAAGTTAATCCTCCAGCAAGTCAGGCCTCCTGTCTTTAGTACGCTGAACCGACTGCTCGTAGCGCCAGTTGTCTATTTTTTGTGGTCGCCGCTCATTAATACATCCGGTACTTTAAGGCCACGAAAATCAACGGGGCGGGTATATACAGGAGGGGCAAGTAAATTATCCTGGAAAGAATCGGTGAGGGCTGAGGTTTCATCACCCAACACGCCGGGTAGCAGTCTTCCGATAGAATCTACCAATACTGCCGCCGCCAGCTCACCGCCGCTTAATACATAATCGCCAATAGATATTTCTTTGGTTACATATTGCTGGCGGATACGTTCGTCAATACCCTTATAATGCCCGCAGATCATGAGCAGGTTATTTTTAAGCGAAAAGCTGTTGGCCATTTTCTGGTTCAGGCGCTCACCATCCGGTGTTAAGTAAATAATATCATCGTAAGTCCGGTCTTTCGACAATTGCTCAATGGCATTAGCCAGGGGTTCGCACATCATTACCATACCTGCCCCGCCACCATATTGATAGTCGTCTATTTGTCCATACTCGTTCACCGCCCATTGGCGTAGTTGATGTACTTTAACGGTCAACAGGCCCTTATCCTGCGCACGTTTCATAATGCTATGCTCAAAAGGACTGGTCAACAGGTCGGGTAACACGGTAAGTATATCGATATGCATGCTGCAAATTTAAGCCGTAGGCAGATATTATTCCGGCCAGGCCCGTTAATTGTCTTCTTTTAGTGAATCGATCACGGCTTTCAGTTGATCAACATATTTTCCATAATAGTATTTTAGCCACCAGTTGGTAGCAGCGATCATAAAGATCATCGAGGCAAATCCTATTACAAACAAGAGCACAACGGGCAGCCCGGTAAAATTGTCCCACTTTCCCGCTCTTAATAAATGGCTATAGGAGAAAAGCCCAATGGTGAACATCAGGAAGGGGGTAAGCAAAAAAGCCCAGGACCTATACCGTTCCATATTCAAACGCAGGTCAAAGTAAATTTCCAGTAGCTGGTCTTTTGTAGCCAGGTCGAAGGAATCGACTGTTTTGTAAAACTTTGAAAATGCTACCAGGTAATACACAGATATAACGGTGATGAGCATAAAACCCAGGTAATAGATGAGGTAGAGCGAAGACTCCATTTGAAGAATGAATGGGAAGAAAATAAATAATGCCAGGCTAACTACCTGCATTTGCAACTCCTTCTTCATTGTAGCTTTTAGCTGAGCCAGCGGGTGTTTGGCCGTTTGCAGCTTTTCTATGGCATCGGGTATTTGCACATTTTCGGTGCTTTCTTTATCCCATTCTGATTTTAAGTTGTCAAAATTCATAGCCCAATGATTTAATGATTTTCTGTAATTTTTCTTTGGTGCGGTTCAGCTTTACGCGGGCATTTACTTCGCTGATGCCCAGCTGTAATCCGATCTCTTTGTGCGAAAGGCCTTCCATGAAATAAAAGATCAGTGCTTTCTCAACCGGGTTTAAATAATGGGTGGCCGCATAAAAAACATCCAGCTGCGCCTGCTTTTGCGGATGAACACTGTGGTCGGCCACTTCAGGCGCTTCGGCGTATACTAAGTGATCGGTGTGCTTTTTATTATTGCGCAGGCAGGTTAATGCGGTGTTCAATGCCACGCGGTACATCCAGGTGGAAAACTGGCTGCCACCATTAAAGCTGTGAAAAGAACGCCAGAGCTGCGCCATCATTTCCTGTATAAGGTCTTGCCGGTCGGCATCGGTATCCATATACAGGCGGGCAACCTTATGCAGTATGCCTGCATGTTGCTTCATGAGTTGTAAAAATGCCTGCTCTTTTTCTGCCAAAATGGTGATTGAATAATGATACTATTTGTTAATCGCGAAGCCACAAAGGCGCGCTGCTTATTAGCAAAGAAAGATCTTTTTCTCCTTTGCGTCATAGCATCCTGGCACCTGCCCGACTGCAACAGGCGGGGTAACACTTCATGTAATAGGTTAGTACCGGGCGAACAGCATTCGTTACAGTCCGTTATAAATTTTCTTCGGGTAGTTCGTCCCCGTCCATAAAGCCATCCAGGCTGCGACGTTCTTTTTGGTAGGACGGCCAATTTTGCTCAGGCGCTTACCGCTGTAGAAGGAAGCAGCCTGGTTATTTGATTTTTCCAGTTCTTCAGGCGGAGTCAGATCAGTGTAATATTTGATGGCTTCTTCGTATTTCAAACGGGTATGTAAAAGCCCGGTTACTTTAATACGCCATTTACGGCCTTCGGTTCTTATATCATATATATCTCCCAAGTGCACGTTTTTACCCGGTTTGGCCGATTCTTCCTGGTATTTCACCCGGTTATCGTTGCAGGCATCGGTAGCAATCCGCCGGGTTTTAAACAGGCGGATAGACCATAAATATTTATCGAGGCGTAATTTTTCTTTGTCTGTCATCAGGTCAAAATTACATTGATTTTTTTATTTCCGTATTGGACCGGGTTCAGGTAGTTCTCCTGTTCACTCCTGAATGTACACTATGTTGAAACAATGAAATTGATTTTAGTCAATTGATATTTTCCGCATTTCGTAAACAGGTGCATTGATTTAGATTTATTTTTGATTAGCATTAACCGACTTATTTATTTTAACCTGTTTTTTGCGGCCCAATGCTAGAAAATACGACCAAGATTGAATCACCAATAAAATATTATGCAGCTAGCTCTTTTGGATACAGCTACACCGGAAAACAACATTAAAACTTTCACACACTATAATAGATTTCATGTAGAGTTGAGAAGATGACTGCAGTTGCAGACTGAAGAAGTTGTATGAGACGATAAAGTTAGTTCAAATTGAAAGACATCGTCTTATAACAATAGATGGACTGAAGTCAAATGCCTTTCCAAGCCAAAATAATTTTAAAAGCGCAACTTTCACTTTAGGTGTGTGCAATGGAAGAATTCTTTACATAAAAAATTTATCCCTCTGTTAATACTTTGGGGTTAAAAACTCTCGATATTAAAGAAGTAAAACACAAATGAAATGAAAAACAAATCTCCCCAACAGAAATGATCATTTTTTATTTTCTAGCGTTCTTAATTTGAAGAACAATTATTTTAGCTTAAAAATTTTATGTCAAATAGTCAATGTTTAAAAAAAAAGTTATGAAAAAATTATTTCTGTTTTGTATATTAACTATGGTGCTAGCTATAGGATGTAACAAGGATACAAGTGTTGATGAAGTACAAAATGCTGATGAATATATTCATGAAAGGATTGAGATATTAAAAGCCAAGGGATATAAAGAGGACTTTGAAATCAGAGTCCAAGGATTTCAGTTTTTCAAATTGAAGGATACATTGGTTGTTTTTAATCATAACCTACCACTAAATACCAGTCTAGTTCGAAGCATATCCTCTATGGATTGCGAATATGAATTGCATGCTAATGAATGTATAATGAGTGGCGTTATGGCGCCATCGGAGATAATAGAAGATTACGGCGGGGTAGGTAATGATGATATTGCTATAAATTTGGCTAGAATCAATCAAATTCCTTATGAGGTTCTTTGTCCTGGAGGTACAAAGTATTATGGTACCCCAACGTCTAGTTTTATTTGGATCGGTCCAATGGAGGGTGTAATGACCGTGAAGTTTCAAGCTTCTAACTCTCCCAGCGAACGAAGTGCGCTAAACCAAGCAGCGCAAGATTGTCCAGATGGATCATTTTTTAAAATTCAATGAGTTTTATTTCTCTAAAATATCTAAAGAGATAGGATCTAGTTGGGTGACAAGGTCTAATAAATGGCTTTGATATAATAGTAGTTGCTAATTCTTCCCGATTGTCTCAAGCAGTCGGGATTTTTATAATCAGTTGTGTTTAAAAATTATTTCTCATACTTATGTATTTAAGTCGAAATGATTAACTCAATTTCTATTGATATATGAGAAACGAGATCATTTTTCTCTATTAAGAGTATAATTTTCCGCATTTCGTAAACACAAGGGGTTGACTTGGTGATAATTTTGCAACTCGAAATGAAGAGAACTATCGCTAAATATTTTTATATTGGGCTGTTTTCGCTTGTAGCAAATTTTATTGCTTCTGCGTTATGCGCACAAAATGCCGGGGGCATCCACGGCCGGGTAGAGGATACGCAAGGTAAGCCATTACAGTTTGCTACCGCAAAATTGAGTTTAGATGGAGCCGAGCTCGCATCAAAGACAACCAATGCGAATGGTATTTTCGAGTTTTCTTCGGATTTTTTAGGGTTAGACAGCATTACGCTGGAAATTTCGCATGTAAATAAGGCAACCCAAACCATTGTGTTAAAAAAGGCTGAATACGCTTCTGTTGTGAAAGTGGTATTGGCCAACCTGAGTTTAACATTGAATGATGTAGTGGTAACGGGTACGATCAAAAACCAGAACTCAGCCTCTTCTATCGTTTTTGATGAGGAAGCTATTAGACAGTTACAGGCTTTTTCATTAATGGATGTGCTAAATACATTGCCTGGTAGAAAAACAGTCGCCCCAGACTTACAGTCGCCCCAAACAATCACATTAAGAACCAGTTCTGGTGGCGCAGATGCTATGAATAATTCTTTTGGAGTAGCCATATTCATAGACGGGATTCGCATTAGCAATGAAACAGATATGCAAAGTCGAGGTTTATCATCAAGAGGGTTGAGTGGTTCCTACGTATTCGGCCTGCATCAATCTGTACTGGATGTGACGTATAATGGCTTTGATTTACGTGATATACCTATGTCCAATATCGCTAGTATAGAAGTGATCCAGGGAGTTGGTACCGCACGATATGGAGACTTTACCAATGGTGCCATACTTATTACAACGAAGGCGGGGAGAACTCCCTATAATGCCAATATAAACTTTAATGGTGGAAGCAGCAGTTTTTCACTTACAAAAGGGGTAGAGCTGGGAGGGAAATTCGGCGCTTTAAATATAAGCGGAGGCTATACTAATAGTAACGACGACCCCGAGATAAATTGAAAAGCTATGATAATATTAGTGCAAGTGTCAAATGGACCAAAAAATATTCAAAACTGGAACTAATTCGTTTTCGGCAAATACCTCATCCAATTTAGATGATATTAAGGCGGATCCTGACGATGATTCGAGAGTAATGAGTTATTCAGAAAGAAAGAGCATCCGATTTAGTAATAACACTTTATTCAACTTTGATAAGAAGTTTTTGGACAATGTATCTACAAGCTTTAATTATTCAATAGGAAAACAATATTCTTACGCACAATTAGCATTCAATACTTTACCTAAAGGAATTGGTTATAAAGATACTACAGGTGTATACGCTGGGTACTTTTTACCCGGACAGTATCTTGCAGTTGAAGAAATAGACGGTAAGCCTATTTCTTATAGTGGTAATTTAGATATGCAGTCGAAGTTGCTAAAGTTATGGAATATCCAGCATCAGCTTTCATTTGGGGTTGCTGTTAATGGATCCGGAAATAAAGGACGAGGCAATATCGTTGATCCTAATGCGCCACGTTGGGTAAACCTAAATGGCGGCCAAAATGAAAGACCGTTTAACTACTCTGATAGTGTTCGCTTTGAATATAGTGTAGCATTTTACTTCCAGGATAATCTAAGAGGCCAATTATTTGATAAACGATTTAACCTAGGACTTGGTTTTAGGTGGAGTATGCAAAATGGCAGAGGTAATCCGCAACCTCGGTTATCGTTCAATTATATTTTAAATAAAAATTGGAGTATTAGCAGTTCTTATGGGATAACTTTCAAATCACCATCGCTCGCGCATTTGTATCCCTCGCCAACATATTTTGATATACCGTTACTTAATCTGTACACTGGATACACCAGAAGTAGTTTATACCTGGTTTATACGCAAAAAGTACTAGCTGAAAATAGAAATCTTCGAAATGCCGTTACGTATCAAGCCGAGCAAGGGGTTTCATTTAACTCACCCAAAATAGGTAGTGCCTCGTTGTTTTTGTTTTATAAAAAAATAAAAATGGCTTTAATACTTACGAAGAGTATATCCCTACAGATGTTCCTATTTATAATTACTCTATCAATAAGGATAGTACCATCAATTATTTTCCTACTGGCGAATATGGAAGAATGTGGGACTTGAAGAGAACGCGTATGAATAATGGCCTTAGTTCGGAAGATTATGGCTTGCAGTTTTCTTTCCAAACAAAAATTGTAGCCGTTTTAGCTACCTCTCTGGCCATCAGGGCAGGTTATACTGTTTCAAAATATTACGGGTCAAATCTTACTAGCACAGAGGTTGCGTCTGTCACTGCGCAAGAAAAAGGGATTGTTTACACTGAATTCCTTAATAAAAGAAGTGAGTCCGAAGGCGCAGTTCTTAGCTTTAATACCAACACTCATATTCCCAAAATTGGATTTGTAGTAAGTGTGGTTGCTGATTATGAGCCACTGTTGAAACAACAGCAGGATGCTAAAAATATCTACCCTGTTAGTTATACGCTTGCTACGGGTGAAAAAATTCTTCTTACGCAAGAAGAAGCGAGAAGCGAAGGCATGGCCTATCTCCGGAGGGGATTTGGATCAACAGATAACGAGAAGAATTATTTTCCTTCAAAGGGATTTTGGAATTTCAATGTGCGTGTTGCAAAGGAAATAAGGAAAAATATTAGATTGTCTGTTAGCGCATTTAATGTTTTAAACAGGAAACCTCAGGCTTATACCTTTTCAAATGGTGACGGAGCCACGAGCGTTAGCCTGTATAATTATAAACCAGTAAGTATTACTATTGGCGCAAGCCTGCAATTATAAAATCTATATATCATGAAAAAACAATTTCTCATTTTTGTTCTGCTTTTAACATTTTTGTTTTCCTGCAGAAAGTCAGATATTCAAACTGTTCAGGCCATTTCACTAAGTGTTCAGGTAGCTTACTCTAGCGCCGATAGTGCATTAGGACTACCTAAAAATAATATGCCAGTGAAAATTACCAACCTGATAAATGGGCAGGAAAATACTGCAAATACTAACGCGGATGGGGTAGCAGTTTTTGCAAGTATTGTTCCGGGTAACTACACCATAGCTGTCTCAAAAAATTATACTGCCGAAGAATTTTTTACTTTAACTAATGTTTCTGTAGGTTCTAACGTAGCGTATAACGCTACAGAAACACAAGCATTGAATACGAATGCTAGTGTGAAGCTACAACTGCAAAGTGGCAAAATAGGCGACTTGGTTTTTAAGCAGATTTATTATGCTGGGTCTAATACTAAATCAGGGGCGATTTTTAGAGATCAGTTTGTTGAAATATATAACAATTCAAATCAAACCATCTATCTTGACAGTCTTTATGTGGGAAGTACCCAGGCGCGTAATACCGCACTTTCCGCCGGAGGTGTTCCTCTTGACTGGACAACGGTTATAGGCGGAATGCCGTCAGGTACAGGCGATGCTAATAAGGACTACCTTTACTTCCGTCATTTGTTTATGATTCCAGGAACAGGAAAGGATCACCCGTTGGCTCCCGGAAAAAGTATTATTATAGCTCAAACTGCATTAGACCATACGAAGCCGTATATCGACAATGATGGCAAACAAGTAGGTAATGAAGGGATTTTAGATCCAGCGGTAACTATAAATTTGAGCAATGCTGATTTTGAGACAAATGTTGTAGAGTATAAAAGAGCTAATTACAGCGGTACAACTACTTTTAAGCCATTCGGTACCGATGTAGATAATCCACTTGTACCGAATCTTGCAGTATTGAATTGTTTAGGTAGTAATGACTGGGTGATGGATGCAACCGGAAAGGATGATTTCATAATGTTTAAAGCTCCGGGAGTGAATATTGCATTAAGACCCATTTATACATTGCCTCTTGCAGGGACTAACCCTTCTTTGCAAGTGCCAATAACTGTATCAATTTTGGATGCTGTTGAAATTATTACCCCTTTAGAAACCGGTAGGACTCTAAACGGTTGCCGATAAGCTTAGACGCAACAGGAGCTTTTGTTACAGGAGGACAATATTCTTCTCAATCTTTAATTCGTAAGATTACAAAAACAGTTGATGGAAGAAGAATTTTACAGGATACTAATAATTCTGCAAATGATTTTGAAACAAAAACAAAGGCGGATCCGTCTAAATTAGATGCTTCTTTTTCTAAATAAGTAAGATAAAGAATGCTAAGAGTTTTTAAAATATTATTACTCACTATTTTATTGTATCTGTGCGTAGCCGAGGGCCATGCACAGATACAAACTTTACAAGATACACTATCTGCTATCAGTCCGGAATTCTATAAGCGATTGCAAATAGAAAGAGGACAAAGACGGCGTTCAGATAATTTATATATTTATACGGCGCAGCAAATCAGATTACAATTTATTCAAAGTAACGTTGCCCAACTTTTAGGAGATACCCTACCTGCCGCAAGTACTTTACAGTTATCTTATAAAAACAATAGAAGGGCTGTCAGACTTCCAACTGAAGCCTACAGTTCGAAGGCGGCAACCCTGTATACAGAAGGCTTTACTACCATTGGTAAAGCTAAGATAATGGGGAAATTCTTTTTGATAAACAGTGGGATGATAGTCTGGCGAACAATCTTGCGGGAGACTTACAGGCGGGAGAGCCATTTACGCATTTTGCGATTAAGCCAGGTAAATATGAACGGCAAAACATCCGATTTGAAGCAGGTATGGGATATCGCTTGATTGAAGGACTCTACTTAGGATCTTTACTCAATTACAACTATCATTGGTCTACCGGCTCTGTAGATCCCAGGCCCGATAACAAATTATTTCAGCTTACGTATACGCCCGGTCTATTTTATAAAGTAGGAAATACTGTTCTTGGGGGTGAGTATGTGATAGGCAAGGCGGACGGTGATTTTGATATTGGATTTAAAAACAGTATGTATGCAAGAAGCCAGCTTTATCCGGAACGTCAATTGTGGTTAAACACGGGCTATGGATATACGGCAAAGTATGGTAAAGAAGCCTATTCCCAATCACGAGATAAAATAGACGGTTGGAAATTTAGCGCTTCCACAATACTATATAACTGGAATGTAAAAGTAAATTATAGCAATACTTTTTTAGCAAGAAAAAATTTTAATCTACTAACCAATACCGACAGCATTAATAACCCAATTAAGGAAACAATACATAGCAAATATGAGCTTGTAACTCAAAAACTGGATGCGTTAATTTTTACTGACAATTCGGTAAGGAATCACCAGGTCCATTTTAATGCAGAAATCAATGAAGGTACGGCACAACTAATGTCTTCACCGGGTGGAGCTAATTACCTTTTTGACGAACATAACGCCCAGGTTCAATACTTACTGTCATTGAAGAAAAAGGAAAGAGTAAATATCGAATTGGGTTTTGAAGCCCAGGTTAGCCATTTTGCCAAGAAGGACTTTCTTGCAATGCATTTTTATGAAAATACCAAAGCCGATTTCTCTGTTCAAGGAGGTAAATACCTTTATGGGAAAAACCATAGTTTAAAGATCACTGCCCAGCCGGGTTTGATCCTGCCATTTACAAACAGTTTGCAGGTGCCAGAGACCCAGGTAAATGTTTTTACAAAAAGTATTGTGTATCCTGAATACGATTTTCTCGGATCAACTTTCTTCACCGGCAAACTGGGCCTTATGTATTACTCGCCTTCTATGTTAAGATTAGCAGGTTCTTCCATTTCTTTAAACATCAACTACCTGCAAAAACTTAAGGATAGCGATATTAACCGGACACTGGTCCCCACATATACCGGTAAAAATCAATTGCAGATTTCATTAGGATTTCAAATATTTTTGTAACCTCATGCGAAAAATCTATCTGGTCATAGGCCTTATTGTCCTCGTTGGACTAGGCTCTTTTCTTTTTACGAATCGGGCTTTGCCGGTGTTTAAAACCTATAATGATTCTTTAAGAAACTTATACAGTCGTCCTGTGGCGCAATGGCCGCGACCTGCAATAGATGCCGGCGCTATATGGAGCGAAATGACGGCGATGCCTAAAGACGATACTTCCTGGTTTAAAGCCGATAAAGACCCCGTAACGCACCTGGGTAAAATACTTTTCTTTGACCCGCGTTTGTCAGGTTCCAACCAGATCTCCTGCAGCAGCTGTCACGATCCGGACCTGTCCTGGCAGGATGGAAGAGTGCTTGCCTTAGGGAATGACCATTTGCAGGGCACGAGAAATACGCAGAGCCTGCTGAATGTACATATTAATAAGGAACTGTTCTGGGATGGACGAGCCAATAGTTTTGAAACCCAGATGGTAGAGCCTTTGAGCGCTCACCATGAAATGAATATGGATGTGCCTACCCTGGGTGAAAAGCTGGGTAAAATAAAAGGCTATGAAACCTTATTTGAGAAGGCCTATCAAAGTAAGGAGATCGACTTTGATAAGATATCCCGGGCTTTAGCTGCATTTCAAAAAATCATTAAAAGTCGCTCCAGCCGGTACGATCAGTTTTTGGGCGGCGATTACGAAGAGTTTACCGATGATGAAGTGGCCGGCTTACATCTGTTCAGAACAAAGGCCCGCTGTATGAACTGTCATAGCGGCCCCTTCTTAACCGATACCAGCTTTCATAATATCGGGTTGACTTATTATAAAAGAAAATTTGAAGACCTGGGACGCTATAACGTAACAAAGAAAAATGAAGATGTTGGCCGATTCCGTACGCCTTCTTTAAGAGAGCTGAACAGAACCCGTCCCTGGATGCACAATGGTTTGTTTGATGGCTTAGAAGGAATCGTTAATGTTTATAACAGTGGTATGCCTCAACCGGCTAAAACAGAGGAGCAGCGCAATGATCCGATGTTCCCTAAAACCGATAAGTTGATAAAGCCATTGAACCTGACTCCCCAGGAAAAGAAACAGCTGGTGGCATTCTTGAATACATTAACGGGTACGCCTTATCGCATGCGCAGGCCTGAGTTGCCGAAGTAATAAAATCCCCATACAGCTGAAGCATGAACCATGAAAGAGTTCAGAATAGTTAAGCCTTAATGAACCTTCATGTCTTAATGGTTCAAAGAAGAAGCCGGGACCAATACGTCTTACTCCGCTTTCAACTTTTTCAATGTTTCTATACCGGCTTTATGCTTGGGGTTGAGTTTTACAGATTGCTCATAAGCTTTGATGGCTTCGTTCTTACGATTGAATTGTAGCAAGCATTCACCCAGGCTATCCCATGTATTATAACCATCCGGATATAATACTGTGTTCAACTTAAATATAGCAAGCGCATCTTCTGTTTTCTGAGATTTCAATAAACTGTAGCCAAAGCCATTGATGGCTCTTTCATCTATTGCATATAAAGAGCTTTTGCCTTTTTGATGTTCCCTTTTAATAGCAGCAATAGCTTCGCTGATGGGTTGAGCCGGGTTATATAATTTGTCTAAAGGCTGCAAACTCATTTTTCGCTCCCTTTCCCTGATCTCCGCCATAGTATCTACAAAATAGTATTGCCGTTCCTCATCGGTAACCTTTGTACTGTCGATGGTGTATAAATGCATTTTCGGATTTTCCATATTGGCAGTATACTGTGTGCCATAGATCTGAGGCCTGCCGCTATACATCAGGTTCCGGTCAATAGCTGCTGCCAGTAACCACCGGTTCACGCTGGAATCTTTTTCCAGGGCTTTGCGCATCAGTTTTACCGCCATAGCCGATGAGGTCGTATCGCCAAATGCGCCGTGTTGAAAGATCATGGCAGCATGATAATAATCCTGTCCGGTATTTACCTTACCCGAATCCAGCAACTGGTAAGCTCTTATTTTTCTCAGGCTGTCCTGCACATTCAATATGTCCCAGTTAATAGGTTGTTGCATACGGGCGGCCTGGTCAGCATCATGCATTTGTTTGAGCTCGGTATTATCCTGCGCCAGTACCGGCGCAACAGCTATGAATATAAAGCAGAAGAGGGTAACTCCTCCGAGCAACTTAGTCATAGGGTAAATGTTTGTAGCAATAGCTGAGTGAATAAAATAATCTTAGTGCTTCAAAGAAAAGATACCGCTATTAAAGAACCAATTTTTATCGGTAAAGCAACAAAAAGAACAGGCAAATTGCGAGGTTAGAAGACACTGCAAAGTGAACCCACCAATGTGAACATCAATTACCAGACCTGATGAAAGCGGCTTTATTATTGCTTAACTTTATTATCTGAAGCTATAATATGATGCTTGTTCACCAATGGATACATAAACAGCTCCATCCTCGTAATTCTATTACTGCTGGTATAAAATGGATGATCGTTGTATTATTGCTGGCGTCCTGTAAAAAACCTGCCCCTGTTGATCCACCTGTTGAAAAAGAACAGTATTATTTCTACGAGGACTTTTCGGGCACAGCCGTTGATCCGGCTAAGTGGTTGAGAATGTCGCTACCTTACTCATCAGGCAACTTCGAATCCCAATGGTATCGCCCTGATAACCTGGAGGTCTCCAATGGAACTTTGAAGATCACTTCGCGTAAAGAAACTTTCTCCGGGCCCGCCTACCAGGCGCCTGTAATGTCTTTTGTTAGTAGCGATGGTATTATGCGTGCATCACCGCAGGAGGGGTTACCTGCAGGTACCCGGTACTGGACGTCAGGGCTGATCAATACCCGTGAAGCTGCTACGCCCAGGTATTTTCCTTATTCGCCCGGTATGAAATAAGAGCACGTATTCCGCATGGACAGGGCGTTTTACCTGCGTTCTGGCTGCGTAGGAAAGATGGCGCTTCCTGGGGAGAAGTAGATATTATGGAGTATTTTGGCGGCTATCGGCCCGGGTACTCTAAATTTACCCTGCATTTTCCCAATACAATAGGAGCGAACACCACGCAACAGCATGTTTTTTTGAAGAGCCCGTTGCCGGAACCGGCGGCTGGCATGTGTGGGCGGTGGAAATTAAAAGCGCTAATGAAAACAATAACGAGCTGCTCGATCCTATCATCTTTACGGCCTACCTCGATGGTACACCATACGGGTATTATAAACTAACGGATATACAAACGATCCGTGACCTGCACCTGGTTGACAGGACCTCCGTTGAGAAACGTTACCCAAACAGCGCTAACGAAACCTGGGATATATGTGTGAATATGGCGGTAGGTGGCCGCTGGGTAGGCCAGCCAGATCAGCAGTTGGGATACTTACCTATGCCGAACCGTTGTTTAAAAGATCAGAAGACACCAGCCGGGAATAATAGCAATGCCTGTAATATAGAAGGCTTATTTTTCACCACCTTTCCTGCGGTGTTCGAAGTAGATTATATAAAAGTGAAGCCGCTGTAGTAGGGTTTTGAAATGAGCTATGCAGATTTGCCACGAATGCACGAATTTTTGAGATGTTCAGAAAAAGTTAGTAAATCAATGGAAGAGCTTTATTGATTCGTTGAAACGAATTATGTTCTTCGATGTTATGAGCAAATAGCTAACTACCTAATAAGTTCAAGACTTTTGTCGTATCATTTGTGCATTCGTGGCGTTATAAAATTCTTCAATAAGGCACTACTACCAGACAATACGTTTATAAGCCAGACGCGCTAAGCCAAAATTTACCAGCATGGCCAACTGATTACCCGACACTTTCAGGTAATTAATACATTGTGCTGTAAATTCATTAGTGAACTGTGAAACAGATTTTATTTCGAGAATGATACAATCAAACACAACGAAGTCGGCATAAAATAAATGAGGTAGCAGGATGTTTTTGTATTGGACAGTATACTGTTTTTCTCTTTCAAAAGGAATGTCGCGTTGTCTAAACTCATATTCCAGCGCATCCTTATAAACTATTTCAGCAAACCCTGCACCCAGATGATTATGTACTTCCATGCAGGCGCCTACAATTTCATAGCTTTCTTCTTTAAAGATGATTGGTTCGTTCATAGGTGGTGGTTTATAAGTGTCAGCAATATTATATTAGCCACGAATGCTCGAATGAATAAGTAATAACTATTCGTGCATTCGTGGCATTCACTTTATTCTGCAAAGAACTGGTGGAAATAAGGAATGGTTTCGATGCCCTTATAATAGTTCTCGATATTGTATTTCTCATTCGGGCTATGCAATCCGTCATTATCCAGTCCGAAGCCCATGAAGATGATTTTAGTGCCCAGCTCGCTTTCGAGTGTATGACAAATAGGAATACTGCCGCCACCTTTTACCGGTATCGGTGTTTTGCCAAAAGTAGCTTCCAGCGCCTTGCTTGCCGCCTGGTAACCCTTACTGTCGATTGGTGTACCGTAAGGCTCGCCACCATGATGTTCAAAAGCATTCACTGTTACGCAGGAAGGGGCTATTTTTCTGAAATGAGCTAATAATAATTCAGTGATCTTTTCGCTGGTTTGATTAGGAACCAGTCTTGCAGAGATCTTCGCCGTTGCCTTGGCTGGTAACACCGTTTTCGCTCCTTCACCGGTATAGCCGCCCCAGATACCGTTAAGTTCCAGTGTTGGTCTGATGCCGGTGCGTTCATAAGTGCTAAAGCCCTTCTCACCCCATAATTCCTGGATGCCAATTTCGTCTTTATATTCCTGTTCGTTAAAAGGCGCTTTATTGATCAACGCTCTTTCTTCTTCCAAAACCACATTTACGTCATCGTAAAATCCAGGTATGGTAATATGGTTGTTTTCATCGTGACAGCTGGCGATCATTTTAGATAATACTACTATCGGATTGGCCACTGCTCCTCCATAAGTACCGCTATGCAGGTCGCGCGCTGCCGCGGTTATTTCCACTTCAATATAGCTTAGCCCACGCACGCCCGTGTCAAGAGACGGGTTCTCCATGCTCAGCAAAGAACTATCGCTGATGAGGATCACGTCGGCTTTTAATAGCTCTTTATTGGCTGCTACAAACCTGCCCAGGTTAGAGAGAGCCTACTTCTTCCTCGCCTTCAATAATAAACTTAATATTGGTAGTCATGGTATTGGTTTTCACCATGGTTTCCAGGGCTTTCACATGCATGTAAAACTGTCCCTTATCGTCTGCGCTGCCGCGGCGCGAATACTTTTTCATCTTTAATAGTAGGCTCAAAAGGAGGTGTATGCCACAGCTCCAGTGGTTCCACAGGCTGTACGTCATAATGCCCGTAAACCAATACGGTAGGTTTTGTCGGATCAATCATTTTTTCGCCATAAACCACCGGATGCCCGCCCGTATCCATCACTTCAGCTTTATCACAACCACTGGCCAGTAAAGATGCCTTCACCGCTTCAGCGCACCGGATCATATCATCTTTATGTTCACTTTTAGCGCTGATTGATGGAATACGTAACAGATCCATCATTTCTTTCAAAAATCTTTCCTGGTTTTGCTCCTGGTATTCTTTCCAAACTTGGCTCATATAGAATGTTTTATTATGCTTACGAAGGTAGTAGATTTAGATAATTTTTATACCAGGACAATGATAAGTGGCATCGGATGATAAATTTCAAAAAAACAAAGCCGTTTTCAATATATTCTATACTCTCTTACACTCATATGGCATTGACGATAAAATTCTCTTTATTTAACTGGTTTATAGTATTTTTGCGGCGGATTAGCCTTTAAACATTACCCCCTCTAGGCCAAAACAAAATGAGAACTTATTTTATTGTAGTTACTTTGTTCTGTGCCCTTTTATTTAGTTGCAAAAAAGGAACCCAGGGCAGAAATGGTACTGACGGAACAGACGGTACTGATGGTGCCAATGGCACTAATGGCAAAAATAGCCTGATCGATTTTGTAACCGAGCCCGCAGGTACTAACTGTGCCAATGGAGGGTATAAGGTACTTTCCGGAATAGATCTGAATGGGAATAGCGTATTGGATGCCAGCGAAGTGCAGGTTACCAAATACCTGTGTAACGGTACCAATGGCAACGGAGGTACCGGCAGCAATGGCAGAAATTCGCTGATCTCCTTTGTAACAGAAAGTGCGGGAACCAATTGCGCAAAAGGTGGATATAAGGTTACTTCAGGCGTAGATACCAATGGCAATAATGTGCTGGATGCTGCTGAAGTGCAAACCACTGCCTATATCTGCAATGGAAATGATGGACTCAGCACCCTGACCTCAGTTGTGGCAGAAGCTGCCGGCGCCAATTGTGCCAGCGGCGGTTTTAAAATAAGTGCGGGTTTAGATATTAATCGTAACAATGTATTGGATAACAGTGAAGTGCAAAGCACGCAATATATCTGTAATGCGGCAGGCGGTACCGGCACCAATGGTTATAACAGCCTGGTAGATGTGGTACCCGAGCCTATCGGTGCCAATTGCGCAGGTGGTGGTACCCGTATCAATTATGGTACGGACATGAACCGGAATAATGTGTTAGATCAATCTGAGATTAGTAAGACTTCTTATATGTGTAATGCCAACCGGGTGTATGCGACAGTGGTAAGCCAGCAGGGAACCGGCGCTCCGGTAGGAGTTCCATTAGTAAATAACCTGGGCGTTACTGTTACATGGAGCCGGACAGCTGCAGGAAAGTATACCGGTACTATCAGTCCTGCAATAAACACGGCAAAAACCCTGGTGTTAAGCAACAATACCAATGTTACCACTACCTTGATTTCAGGAAACACGATCAACCTGGAAAATGTTTGTTCAACATCGCCCATAACTTATTGCGATAACTTCTTAAATGTTACCGTAGGTCTTTTGGTGGTAGATTAATGCGACGCTATTAGCCTCTTTTTAAATATAGCCCTGGCCCATGCGCCGGGGCTTTTTTGTGCATGGGGCCGATGCCTGATTACTCAAATACAGGGATCTGGTTTCTTAATTCAGTTACACATTTCCAAACCTCTTCAATAGCAAAATCAATGTGAGTTGCTGTAGTAAACCTGCCCAGGCTAAAGCGCAGCGCAGCGCGCGACACCTGCTCGGGTAAGCCCATTGCGGCCAAAACGTAGGAAGGATCGAGGCTGCCGCTGGTGCAGGCTGACCCCGCCGAAAGTGCCAGTGATTTATTAAGTGCTGATAACAACAGGCTGCTGTTAAGTCCGTTAAATGAAATATTGGAAATATGAGGCAGGCGTTGGGTAATATGCCCGTTCAGCGAACTACCTGGTATTTCGAGTAGTGCCTGGGTAAGTGTATTTCGAAAGGTCTCCAGTCTGGTGGCTTCCGTAGCCATCTCTTCGCTGCATAAAGCACAGGCTTTACCAAAACCTACGATACCCGGCACATTCAAAGTACCGCTTCTGATGTTTTGTTCATGGCCACCTCCCGTAAGTTGAGGCATTATTTTAACCCGGGGATTACGACTTCTGATATATAAAGCGCCCACACCCTTTGGTCCGTACATTTTGTGAGCGCTGCAACTCATGAGGTCTATGCCTGCTTCGTTGGGATGCACGGGTATTTTGCCTACTGCCTGTGTGGCATCGCAAAAAATAATACCTGGCGTTGTTTGCAAATGGCACCTATTCGCGCTACAGGTTGCAGCACGCCGGTTTCATTATTAGAGAACATAACAGCTACTAAAATAGTATGTGGTTGGATTGCTGCTTCCAGCTGTTGCAGATCAATGATCCCATTAGCATCCACATCCAGGTAAGTAACAGATGCTCCTTTTTCTCTCAAAGCCTTACAGGTATCCAAAACGGCTTTGTGCTCTGTTTTGGTGGTAATAATATGATTGCCTTTTACTGCATACATTTCGAAAATGCCCCCGCAATGCCAGGTTACAGGCTTCTGTAGCTCCTGAAGTAAACACAACCTCCCTGGCTGGTACTTGTAACAGTCTGGCTACTCTTTCCCTGGCTTGTTCTACGGCAGCTTCTGCCTGCCAGCTGAAACTATGTACACGGCTGGCGGTATTGCCAAAATATTGCGTAAAATAGGGGAGCATTTCCTGCACTACTCTTTCATCGCAGGGCGTTGTAGCGCTGTAGTCCATGTACACGGGCATCTCTTTTACCATCAGCTAAAGGTAATAAAAAGGGACAGGAACTATAAAACGGTGATTATTGTACGGGTTCGCTTTGGTTAATACCCAGTAACGTTAGTGCAGTGTTAGCAGCAATTTGAGAAGCGTCTTTCTTATTGAAAGCGCTGCCTTGTGCAAGGGCTTCTCCATCTACAACGGCGGCCATGGTAAATAACCTCCGGCCATTTTCTATCTTTTCACTCAGGAGGTTAAATTCAAGCACTTTGCCATTGCGGTTAGCCCAGCCGTATAGTTTGTTTTTGTGATTGATCTCCCGGGTTTCCAACTCGTCCATAAACATGTGCGGCCCTATCAGGTAGTCCTGTACCCATCTACAAGTGCGTTTATACCCATAATCCAGGTAAATAGCGCCTACCAGGGCTTCCAGTGTATTCCCAAAAATATGGCTGGTTTTAAGACAGTTGTCGAGCTTGTTGAATTTGGCAATCTTTTTCAAGCCCATTTTTACCGCCACATCATTCAGCTGCTGGCGGTTCACCATTTTACTGCGCATTTCGGTAAGAAAACCTTCACCGTGATAGGGGTAGCGTCTGAAAAGGTAGTCGGCTGTTATGGAACTAAGTATTGCATCGCCCAGGTACTCCAGCCTTTCGTTGTTTTCATCTACGTTTTCGCTGATAGACCGGTGGGTTAGGGCCGTTTTATAAAGTTGAAAGTTATCGGGTGCAAAACCCAATATATTCTTCAACTCTTTTTTAAGAGATGTATCAGAACTCCTGGAAAAAAGGTCCCTAATAAAACTCACTTATGTTTATGTGTATTTCTTTACAATAACACAGGCATTATGCCCTCCAAAACCGAAAGTATTGCTTAAGGCAGCGTTTACCACGCGGTTTTGTGCTTTGTTAAAGGTAAAATTTAATTTCGGATCCAGATCCGGATCGTCTGTAAAATGATTGATCGTTGGCGGAACAATATCGTGCATAACACTTTTGATGCAGGCAATGGCTTCAATTACACCCGCAGCTCCCAGGCAATGGCCTGTCATACTTTTGGTAGAACTGATGTTAAGTTTATAGGAGTGTTCTCCAAAAACATCAAGGATGGCCTTGGTTTCAGCTACATCTCCCAATGGAGTAGAGGTTCCGTGTGTATTGATATAATCTATATCGGTAATGCTCAGGCCGGCATCGCTTAAAGCCGCCAGCATTACATTTTTAGCGCCCAACCCTTCAGGATGAGGAGCTGTAATATGGTAAGCATCGGCACTGGCGCCACCACCTACTATTTCGCAGTAGATTTTTGCGCCCCTAGCTTTTGCATGTTCTAATTCTTCCAGTATTAAAATACCTGCTGCTTCACCCATTACAAAGCCATCACGATCTTTGTCATAAGGTCTGCTGGCAGGCAGCAGCCGGGTCGTCGTTACGTTCGCTCATGGCTTTCATAGCATTAAAGCCGCCAACACCAGCTTCGCTGATAACGGCTTCACTACCACCTGTAACAATAATATCTGCTTTGCCTAAGCGTAGTAAGTTGATCGCATCGATCATCGCATTGGTGCTGCTGGCACAGGCACTGGTTACCGCGTAGTTAGGACCACGTAGATTATGCCGCATGCTCACCTGTCCTGCAGCAATATCCAGGATCATTTTAGGAATAAAGAAAGGGTTAAAACGGGGAGTGCCATCGCCTTTGGCGAAATCCATTACCTCGTTCTGGAAAGTAATTAAGCCTCCGATACCGCTGCCCAGTACCACACCAATTCTGTCGGGGTTGATATTTTCTTTATTCAGCCCTGCATCGGCCATTGCCTGGTCGCTTGCCACTAGTGCAAACTGGGAAAAGCGGTCTATTTTACGAGCCTCTTTTTTATCCAGGAAATTGGTAGGTTCGAAGTTCTTTACTTCACAGGCAAACCGGGTTCTGAACTTCGATGCATCAAACTGGGTGATAGGTGCGGCACCTGATACGCCATTGATCAATCCGTTCCAATATTCGTCTACCGTATTCCCCAGCGGTGTCAAAGCACCCATACCAGTAATTACTACCCTTTTAAATTCCATTAGCTCTACGTTAATAAAAACCGCCTTTGCATGGGTAACCACTTCAAAGGCGGATATAAAATTTTGCTAGCGGATCGCCGGTAAGCCCGGCAACCGAAGCATTTGTTTCTAAAGTTATTACTTAGCGTGCTCTTCTAAGTAAGATACAGCCTGGCCTACAGTGGTAATTGTTTCAGCCTGCTCATCAGGAATAGAAATGTTGAATTCTTTTTCAAATTCCATAATCAACTCAACGGTATCGAGAGAATCTGCGCCCAAATCGTTGGTAAAAGATGCTTCGGTAGTTACTTCTGCTTCGTCAACGCCTAATTTGTCAACGATGATTTTCTTTACTCTTGATGCAATGTCTGACATATCTGATTGTTTTTGTTTGTTGAGTGCAAAAATAGAGTTTTTGACTAAATAAGTATGAGAAACAAAAAAAATGTAAAAATGTTGTCATGCTTTAAAAAAGTTGAATTTAAGCCAAAAAAAACACTATTTTACAAACAACGGTTATCGTAAAATCAGTCTTGTAAAACAATCCGGATGGCCTTAAAAATTATAGATTACGGTACAAAAGTATCAGCAAATGATCGACCTGCGCAACGAAATTCTGCGCAAACCATTGGGGATGGAACTGGAAGGCACCGATATTGAGGCAGACAGGGAAAATATACTGATCGGTGCGTTTGAAGAAGAAAAAATGCTGGGTTGCTGCATGTTGGTGAAGGTGGCGATATTGGCGTTATCTTGAGACAAATGGCGGTAAGAAACCAATTGCAGGGGAAAGGGATTGGCCGTGCCCTGATGGAATTTGCTGAAACAATAGCACGGGACATAGGTTACCGCGAGATATCAATGCATGCCCGCTCGAGCGCAGCCGGGTTTTATGAAAAAATGGGATACATTATTACAGGCGATGAATTTCTAAAGCTTTCCATTGCCCATATCCTGATGAAGAAACGTATTAATTAGCAGTCTTATATTTTGCTTTTCAACAGATCTCTGAAACGCTGCAGTGTTTCCAGGTCATCAAATGCGTTTTTAGGAACCAGCAGAAACGATTTGGCATCAAAATACAGGTGAAAGAAATTAGGCGTTTCCTTATAATTACGTAAGGCTGTGTAAGGCCAGCTTCTTTTTCCCCGTTCATGCTCCAGTGTAAAGTCGGTATCATTAAAATACATATTAAATGAATGCTGAAATGTTTTGGCCTGCCGGTACACTGCGGTAGGTAAAATAAACCACAAGCTGGCCATTAATACGATCCAGAGAAAGGAATAGGTAAGGAAGGCGGTAGGGGTGATCTTTCCCAATGCATATAATACCAGCGATAAAATGGCAAACGCATTCACCAGTATAATCATAATACGGAGTTCCGTTTTAGATATAAAATGATAGCGTAAGGCCTGAATTACCTGTTTTTTATCGTAATCGAATGAAATGGTCATTATATATATAAGGAGTACTTGAAAACAAATGGAGGATAAGAAAAAAGCGAAGCGTTGCCGCCTCGCTTTACTATTTTAATACTGTTACCAGCTTATTTATTCATCATCGACTTAGCTTCGATGCTCAAAGTAGCATGAGGCACGGCACGCAAGCGGGCTTTGTCGATAAGGTTACCTGTTACGCGGCAAATACCGTATGTTTTGTTTTCAACACGCATTAACGCTTTCTCCAGGTGGTCGATAAAAGTAATCTGGCGGCTTGCTAATTGGCTCAGTTGCTCGCGTTCCATACTTACACTGCCATCTTCCATAGTCATATAACGACCTTCGTCCATATCACCACCTTCATCACGACGGGTGATAAGTCCCTGTAAATAGGCCAGCTCTTTTTTGCGGCGTCTAACTTTCTAAGGATAATCTCTTTGAACTCCTGTAAATCACTATCTGAATACCTTACTACTGATTTCACTTTTTCGTTTTTATGGGTGTCTAAAATGCTTTTGGTAAAATCCGGTGTGTACTTTACTGCACTTTTGGTAGACAGTTTAGGTACTACAGGGGTTTACCTGTTTCTTTTCTGGGTGGTACTTTGGGTACCGGCTTTTTTTGCGGCGGTGCCTGTGTTTTTTCTACAACTACTTTGCTGGCCGCCGTTTTTTTAGGGATCACTTTTACAACGGTTTTAGCAGGCTCCACCTTCTTGGCCGGTGCTTTAGCAACCTTTGCAGGTTCTGCTTTTTTAGGCACTGCTTTGGCTACAGTTTTAGCGGGAGCGGGTTTTTTGCTGGCAGCTTTAGCCGGAGTTGCACCACCTGCCGGACGGGCAGTTTTTTTGGAGCCGCTCCCCCTGCAGATGGCGCAGGTTTTTTAGCAGGAGCTTTTGCTACCGCTTTTGTTGGAGCTGTTTTCTTGGCCGGAGCTGTTTTCTTAACCGGTGTGCTTTTTTTGTAGCCATTTATTTTACCCTTTTTTAGAAACAATCGTTTTTAAAATGTTCTCGTTAACATCAATTTCTATACCATTGTCGGATGTAACAGCCTGAAAATATAAATTTTCTGCGAGAATTTCCGCGCAAATATAATCTTTATAGGCCGTCAGCGAATCTTTTAATGTTTCACTTGTGTCAATAACAACATTTATCTTATCTGTAAGTTCAAAACCACTATCCTTCCTGATCTTCTGAATACGGTTGATAAACTCACGAGCGTCGCCTTCCTGTTGTAATTCGGGGTGATGGTAATATCCAGAGCTACTGTAAGCGCTCCTTTGGAGGCCACTGTCCAGCCCGGAATATCTTCGCTGTTAATGTCTACTTCGTTCACGTTCAGTGATACGGTTTCGCCATCAATAAGCAATTCATAATTACCTTCTTTTTCGAGGCGACTGATGTCTTCCTGGCTGAATTGAGCCAGCGCACCAGAAACTGCCTTCATTTTAGGACCCAGCTTTTTACCCAAAGCAACGAAGTTTGGTTTGATCTTTTTCTTGATAAAACCTTCCGTTTCGGTAAGATAAGCTATTTCTTTCACATTTACTTCTGATTTGATCAGTTCTTCGATCTTTTCCAGCTGATCTTTCATCGAAGGGTTTAAAACCGGGATCAACACTTTTTGCAAAGGCTGACGTACTTTAATATTCACCTTCTTTCTTAAGGATAAGATCAGTGAAGAAGCATCCTGGGCCAGTTGCATTCTTTCCTCCAGCGATGGGTCTATAAGGGCTTCATCGGCTTTTGGGAAAAAGGCGTGATGCACACTTTCTGCGCTATGACGCTGGGTAATGCTGTTCAGGTTACGGAATACCGCATCACTGAAGAAGGGGGCAATAGGAGCCATCAACCGGCATACGGTCTCCAGGCATTCATACAAAGTCTGGTAAGCAGATACTTTATCTGCCTCATACTCTCCCCCGCCTGCCTGGGCTGAACCTGAGCTACGGCGGGCAGGCTTCCAGAACCGGCGGCGGCAAAGACGTACGTACCAGTTACTTAAATGCTCATCTACAAAATCTTCTATTAAACGCCCGGCCTGCGTCGGCTCGTAGTCGTCCATCGCCACATGTACATTTTTTACCAGGGTATTGAGCGAAGAAATGATCCAGCGGTCGATTTCCGGCCTTTCGTTCATTTGCAGGTAAGGCTCTTTAAAGGTAAAGCCATCAACATTAGCATATAAAGCGAAAAACTGGTAGGTATTATATAAAGTACCAAAGAATTTGCGTTGTACTTCTTTAATACCATCAATATCAAATTTAAGATTGTCCCAGGGCGATGCATTGGTGATCAGGTACCAGCGGGTAGCATCAGCACCAAATTTTTCAATGGTGTCGAACGGATCCACCACGTTGCCGAGGCGCTTACTCATCTTGTTGCCGTTTTTATCCAGCACCAAACCGTTGCTCACCACTGTTTTAAAGGCAACATTTTCGTATAACAAAGAGCCGATGGCATGCAGGGTATAAAACCAGCCACGGGTTTGATCTACGCCTTCACAGATAAAGTCGGCCGGGAAATTGTGATCAAAGGGCTGATTGAACGGTTTCGGATCTCCGGCTTTCAGCTTTTCGTAATCCAGTCCCCATTGTGCATAAGGCATGGCCCCACTATCAAACCATACGTCGATCAGGTCGGGCTCACGGCGCATCGGTTTTCCACTATCGCTTACCAGTATCACTTCATCCACATAAGGTTTATGCAGGTCGAGGATGCCATCGTGCAGGTAATGTTTGTTAACCTCTCCGCCCAAAACTTCGCTGGCCTTCTTGATCTCGGTATTTAACTCCTCATAGAACCGATGCATTTGATCTCTTCCCCATCCTCAGTGCTCCAAACGGGCAACGGCGTTCCCCAGAAGCGGCTACGGCTCAGGTTCCAGTCTACCATATTCTCCAGCCAGTTACCAAATCGGCCTTCGCCGGTTGACTTGGGCTTCCAGTGTATGGTTTTGTTCAACTCCACCATTTTATCGCGCAGGGCCGTGGTTCTGATAAACCAGGCATCCAGCGGGTAGTATAAAACAGGTTTATCGGTACGCCAGCAGTGCGGGTAATTGTGCTCGTATTTCTCTACCTTAAAGGTTCTGCCTTTCAATTTCAGGTCTACCGAAATATCAACGTTTACATCAACATAGTTGGCTTCGTCTTTATAATCCTTTACATAACGGCCGCTATATTCTCCCACACCGGGAACAAATTTCCCTTCACGGTCTACTAGGGTCACAATGCCCAGGTTGTTTTTCTGACCTACTTTATAGTCATCTGCACCAAAAGCAGGAGCCGTATGCACGATACCGGTTCCGTCTTCTGTGGTAACGAAATCGCCGATCACAACTTTAAATGGATCTGCATCCGGCGTGATGGCTTGTACCGCTTCAAGGCTGTTGGCCTCAAAAGGCATCAACTGCTCATATCTTAACCCCTCCAGTTCTTTGCCGGTGAAAGTGCTAATCACCTTCCAGGGGATAATCTTATCTTCTTTCTGGTAAGCTGCCAGATCCGCATCTTTACCCTCTGCTTTAAAATACTTATGCAGCAAAGCCGTTGCTATTACCACATTTTGTGCCTCATGTGTATATGGATTGAAGGATTGAACCAGGCTGTACTCAATATTGGGTCCCACAGTTAAGCCCAGGTTAGAAGGTAAGGTCCATGGGGTAGTGGTCCAGGCCATTAAAAAACATCACCAGCTATATCAGCCAGCTTTTCATTTTTAACCGCCTTAAATAATACGGTGGCACTGGTATCTTTTACATCCTTATAAGTTCCAGGCTGGTTGAGCTCATGCGAGCTGAGGCCTGTACCGGCAGCAGGAGAATAAGGCTGGATGCTCACGCTTTTGTATAAAAGCCCCTTATTGAACAATTGCTTTAAGATCCACCACAGCGTTTCAATATATTCATTTTTGAAAGTGATATAGGGATCATTCAGGTCAACCCAATAGCCCATTTTACGGGTAAGGTCGTCCCACTGGCTTTTAAAGCGCAGTACGGCTTCCCGGCATTTCTGGTTGTATTCTTCAACCGTAATTTTTTTGCCAATATCTTCTTTGGTAATGCCCAGCTCTTTTTCTACACCTAACTCAACGGGCAGGCCATGCGTATCCCAGCCGCCTTTGCGTTTTACCTGGAAGCCCTGCATGGTTTTATACCGGCAAACCAGGTCTTTAAGGGTGCGCGAAATAACGTGGTGAATGCCCGGCATGCCGTTGGCACTGGGTGGCCCTTCGTAAAAAACAAAGGCTCAGCGCCTTCTCTCAAAGAAACACTTTTCTCAAACGCCTCATTTGCTGTCCAGTTCGATAATATTTCCTTTTCTATTGCGGGTAGATTCAAACCCGAAAACTCCTGATATTTTGCACTCATAATACGCTAAAAAATGAGTGCAAAGGTAAGGAATATAGGGCTTTTATACTGTATCCGCCTCTCAGCCGGGTAAAATAGCCCGAAATGGATTATCTTCCGCCATTAGGTAAACGAATACTTCCTCTTGCTATGAACCGATCAGAATTTTTCAAAACTATTTTTAAGATTACGCTGGTATGGATATTGCTCAGCTCAGTTTTCCCGGCCATGAGTCAAAACGGCCCTACCGGTCTGCGTTGTGAATACCGGGAACCCCCTTGGTATTGATCAGTCGAAACCCAGATTAAGCTGGCAGTGGACAAACGCCAAAACGGCTACTCAAACTTCCTACCGGATACTGGTGGCTTCTGATAAAAAACTGTTGCTTAAGGGTAGGGCGGATATTTGGGACAGCCAGGTTCAAACCGGCGATGCGCAAATGATTTATTTTAATGGCAATTCGCTGAAGGCACATACCCGGTACTGGTGGAGGGTGGAAGCACAGGCCGGTAATAAATCTTTTAAATCGGCCCCGGTTTGGTTTGAAACAGCTAAAATGCAGGCTTCTGACTGGACCGGCGAATGGATTACCGATAACCAGAGTATCGAATATGATGCTTCTCCCCGGTTCAGGAAGATTTTTAGCGCCGAAAGCAAAATCGTTTCAGCCAGATGTTATATCAGCGGGCTGGGATACTACCAGCTTTATATTAACGGCGAATGTCTCAATCCCCATTCCCTGGATCCCGGGTTTACCGATTACAGCAAACGCATATTATATAATGTGTATGATATTACTGGAAAATTGAAAAGGGGCGATAATTGTATCGGTATACAGTTGGGCAATGGCTGGTTTAACGAACAAACGCCAACGGTATGGAATTTTCATAAAGCACCCTGGCGCAAACGTCCGCAGGCGATAGGCGAAGTTCATATAGTATATGCAAACAGTACCAAAGAGATTATTAAAACAGGCGCGGACTGGCTTACGGCAACCGGCCCTGTTCGCTTTGATAATATTCATGCCGGAACTACTTATGATGCCACAAAAGAAGAAACAGGATGGGCTACTGCAGGTTTTGACGCGCAGGGTTGGCAGCCGGCAATAGTTACAGCAGCCACGGCTCCGCTTATGGAAGCCCAGTCGATGCCATCCATCGGCGTGTCAGAAGTGTTGCGGGCAAAATCGATAAAAAGATCAATGATACCTGCTATGTGTTCGATATGGGTGTCAATTTTGCTGGTGTGCCCCAACTGCATATAAGAGGCGAGGGGGGAACCCGGGTTACTTTACGCCATGCGGAAATGACAGATAGTACCGGCCGCATTGATCAGCGTAATATTAATATGCATTTAAGACCCCGGAATCCGAGGGATGTGATCCAGATGGACATCTATCATCTGAAAGGTACAGGTAAAGAAACTTTTGTTCCTGATTTTACTTATCATGGATTCAGGTATATCGAAATGACATCTGATAAAAAGATTGATCTTTCTACCATTACCATGGAGGGCCTGCGCATGCATAGCCTGGTGGATAAAGCGGGCAGCTTTAAAAGCTCGAATCCATTGTTAAACCAGATTTTCGATATCTGCAGCAATTCTTATCTCAGCAATTTATTTGGTATTCCTACCGACTGTCCCACCCGCGAAAAAATGGCTGGATGGCCGATGGCTTTATGGTGCAGGAAGCAGGTATGCTCAGCTATAACTCGGGCAGCATCTATGCCAAATGGGTGAAGGATATGACTGATGCGCAAAGCGCAGATGGTAATGTGCCGGGCATTGTACCCACTTCCTGGAACTGGAATTCAGAATGGGCCGGGCCCGTATGGGACGCCGCTATATTCATTGTGCCGTCCCTATTGTATCAATACTATGGTGATGTAGAAAGTATACGCAGTGTGTATCCTACAGCTCAACGGTATTTAAAATACCTGGCTACTATCGAAAACGATAAGGGACTTTTAAAAGACGGCCTGGGAGACTGGCTGTACTATAAGGCCATCACGCCTAATGATTTTATGGTGTCCTGTTATTATTACTGGGACTATGTCTTGATGTCGCGCATGGCGGCTTTGTTAGGTAAACCAGAAGAGGAGAAGCAGTATGCAGCCAAAGCCGAAGATCTTAAAGCACGCATCAATAAACATTATTTCGATGAACAGAAAATGACTTATGCGAATCAAACGCAGCTCTCTTATGCATTGCCATTGTACATGAATATTGCGCCGCAGAAGTACCGGGAAACACTGGCTAAAAAGCTGGACAAAACAATAGCTTCCAATAACTATAGTCTTGATTTTGGCTTTATAGGTTCATTGATCGTGCCGGAAGTATTGTCCAGGTTTGGTTATACAGAAACAGTATATAAAATGGTAACCAAGGAAACCCTTCCGTCCTGGGGATACTGGATCAAAAATTATGATGCCACCAGCCTTTTTGAAACCTGGGATGTCGGCAGGAATATTGGTGATGCTTCGCGTAATCACCCTTCTATGGGGGCTATTGCGGCGTGGATGTATAAAGCCCTTGCCGGGATACAGATGGATGAGTCTGTTCCTGCTTTTAAAAAGATCACTATTAAACCGGCCTTTATAAAAGAGCTGCAGTTTGCAGAAGGTTATCATGAGTCCGTTTACGGTACAATCAGGTCTGCATGGAAAAGAACCGGCAATAAAGTACAATTAGATATTACTATTCCTAAGGGTTGTATTGCATCGGTTGTAATACCCGGTCAACCGGCACAGCAAGTGGCTGGGGGCAGGCACAGTTTTAGCTTTTCGGAATAAAAAAATGCCACGCCAAAAATGACGCGGCGTATATCCACTATTTAGAAAATGAATGTTTCTCTCAAATTTTTGCTGTCAGGATGAGCTTGACGAAGTCATAGGCGACGGACCATTAATGTCCTTCGTCAAGCTCAGGACGACATTTATTTTATACTTTGGTAGTATATTTTGTTGACAGCCTGATCAAAGGCATCAAGTTAGATACAACAACCCTAGCGCTTCAATTACTGTATATGCTTTGCTAACACTGCTGCCACAGTAGTATTTGCATCGGCGGCTGTCAGTTTTTTCTCCTTCCAGTCGTCGGCCAGTTTAAACAAAGTACCCATCAGCTCATTATCGTTCACCAGTTTGATGGATGATTTTTGTGTTAATACTTTATCCCATTCCTGCTGTACAGCAGTCCAGAAACCTTTATGCTCGTTCCAGTATTTAGTAGCTGCTTCGCAATCTGAGTCATCTGCTTTTTCGTACAGGTTCAAACCTTTTTCTTCTGCAATTACTTTATCGGCGCCATTGGCACGTGATACTTTTTTATTGTCCTGGATATGATCATATCCGTTACCGTTGATCACCAGGCGGTTGGTTCTTTGCAGGATATTATAATCTGAACGTTGGGTATATTCCCTGCGAGGAAGCGGAGCATCAGCCGTATTTTCCCAGATCGTATGACCGTTTACCACCTGCCATGGCGCTGAGCCCTGGTAGCGTGGTGCATCGGTTACTTCCCATACGGACTGTGACCATTTGCCTTTTACATCTGCTTTGTTCAGGTTCACTTTTTCCCAAACCTTATCGCCTTTGTAGTTCCACTGTACCGGGTTTTCGTAAGTCCAGTCTTCCCGCCAGTGTTTTACCACCATGCCATTGCCTACTACCAATAAGTGTTGTATTACTACTCTTTTATCGGTGTTGATAATAGGTAAAGACAATTCAGTAGCTCCCTGTATTTTTTCGCGGTCGTGAAATTTATAATCTTTATCCGGCGAGAATGTTTCGGCATATTTAAAAGTAACCTCGAAGCATCCGCAGAGCTTATTAATATTTTCCTTGCCATTTTGAGCGGTTGCAGGCACGGCCAAAGCTGCTGCCACCGCGATACACAATAGTTTTTTCATTGTTCTTTTTTGATAGTTTTTGATCGTATTAAAATTACTTGATTAATTCGTAAGCAATCTGCGGCTTCCCACGGGTACCGCCATCTTGAGCTGCGAAGCTTACAAATTTGAGTTTATAATAGTTCCCTGCCTGATCTTTTACAATATAGAAACGATCTTTTGCAACGCTGGTCACAGTCTGTGAGGCTGTTCTCCAATTGCTGCCGATTGACCATTTGTCTGACGATAGAGAATATTTTGCAACGCTATCTTTATTAAACTTAGTAAAGGCGTCAGCTGCAACTTCCGCACTGCTGTATATTCTTTGTAATCCCTGAACTCCGTTTCTATGGTTGATGGCAACAACGTCTGAATATCCGTAATAGTAAGTTCCAAACGCCATTACTGAATAGCCCCATTGAATGTCCCAGTTTACTTTTGTAGGAAAAGTGGTAACTGTGGCGCCATTACTCAGGCTTATATATGCAAAATCGCTGTCTCCACTTTTGGCTATTTGAGCGGTGCTAAAGGTACTTGAAGTGAGCGGTGCATACTGGAGCGTATAGCCGTTGCTACTTCTTAGTATTCGGATTTTTATAAAATCTTTTGCAGCAATTCCTCCGTTTGTTCCTCTGTTTATTATAATAACTTTATTATCTGCTTCAGTTGCAGAGATAGCGGGTATGGCTGTTTTTGATAGATCACCGCTTGGGTCATCGGCTATACCGGATGTTAATAAGGGAGGAGATACCTGGTTGAATGAAAGAACTACCCCAATAGTATCAGCTGAGCCTACGGTGTTGATGTCAGTTTTGCCAGTAACTTTTGCAAAAGCAAACGTCGTGTTATTAGTTATGACCCGAAAATCTGAACCGGTATAAAATCCCAGGTCCCAGCTCTCTCTGGCTACCGGAAATTGTTTTTCTGTACTAAAGTCTACAAAGACTGAGTTGCCCGCACTGGTACCCGCTTCGCTGGCTATAAGCCCATTGAGCGTAATTATGCTACCATTAGATGGTGGTACAATAATAATAGGATCTTCATCTTTGCTGCAGGAGGCCAGTACTGCTACGGCCATCGTCATCACGAGTAATTGTTTCATGTGTGTATTGATTATTTATTTTTTATAAATTGATAAGAAATACCGAGGAAATAGGAACGGCCGTAGCCAATAGGAGATGCACCTCCGCCTCCGCTATGTACACCATCGCCGGCCGATGTATTGTTTACGTTTTTGATATCAAAAATGTTTTTGATACCTGTTTGTAGGGTAATGTTTTTCAGTAACGTTTTGGTAGCAGTAAAATCAGCCCAACTAAAGCTACTTAACTGGGTGAGTTTTACTTCGTTACTGGTAGTTATACTTACATATTGCCATGTCGGACGAGGGCCTGTATACTTGTACATAAATGCCAGCGTAGTTTCAGCTTTTTTCCAGTTGTAATACAGGCTGGCATTGGCTTCCGGCGACCAGTTAAACTTTGGTACTTCGCGGCTAACGTTGTCTTCGCTGCTTAACCGGTTATACCGGCCGATGTATAAGGCGCCGATATTAAGCTGCCATTGTCTGTATACAAACATTTGCTCGAACGAAGCCCCGGTCGTTTTAAATTCATCTATATTCATCATGCGGGTGATGGTGCCATCGGTCTGGTCTGTGCCATAGTCGATCAGGTTTTTAAATACGTTGTAGAAACTGCTGAAAGTAAAAGTAGAGCGTAGTTGAGTGCCATAACGCCAGCTTAGCGCCGCATTAATGCTGTTAGAGGTTTCGGCTTCCAGGTCTTTGTTACCGTAGATTTTGTGATTGGCATCTACAAAATCAAAATATAATTCTCTGAGTGCAGGGGCCCGGTAACCTTGAGCATAAGCCAAACGCAGATCAATATTATCCCTCAAGCCAATTTTAGCATTGAGTGCAGGTACAATAGGCGGTGCATCATACAGGGAGTTTTTAATCAGTCTGAAACCAGGGCGTATATTAACACGCGTTAAAGGCCTCCACTCTGCTGATGCAAAAAAGGCAAAGTCGTTAATTACCGGCGAGCCTTCTATCCTGGCGCCTGAAGCTGCATTACGGTTGTATTCAACACCGGGTTGTACCGACAGCTTTTCATTAATCTTATAATGTCCCTGCGACCGGAAGAATAAAGTGGTGAACACGGCAGTATCCTGTTCTCCGAGGCCGGTGGTTAGTTCATCTGTATTGTTGGTAAAATCGTGGCGGGTGCTATGAGTGCGGCGGCTATAATCGGTATAAGAAATGGCACTGTTGAGGTGGAACTTTTGATTAATATGCCAGTCGTCCTGCACCTGGTGCATCCACCTGCTGGTGATAAATTGCTGATCAAATGCTTTATAAGTATTCATATTAATAGCACCCTTAGCTGCAATATTCTCATCCAGCCCGTCAATGCGGTAGTAAATTGTATTCTTTTCTCCACGGTAACCAATTGTGGCATTACCTAACCATTGTTCTTTGGGCTTCCAGCTTTTATCACGGCCATAATTACCCCCATAACCCCTGAAATCATTACGGGTAAAAGCTCCGTTTACGAAAAATTTGTTTTTGGAAAAAGAAGCGTTTATCGATTGAAGGTGCGATCCTTTATTCCCTAAAAGCTATACTCATCCCCTGCGGTTTCCTCCTGAGCACGTGCCCCAACTGTAAAGCGGGTATTCTTATTTTTTTAGTGATGATATTGATCACCCCGGCCAATGCATCAGAACCATAGATGACACTCATAGGTCCTTCTACAATTTCAATCCTCTCTATAGTTTGTATGTCAATCTGGTTCAGGCTTTCGCGGGTATCGTTACGGTCAGCCACAGGTACACCGTCCAGTAATATTTTTATGCTACGTCCCGTCATTCCCATTAGCTGTATATCAGTAACCCCCAGGGTATTATCATTGCTGAAGCGAATACCGGGTTCCATATTCAGCACCTGTATCAGGTTTAACGCTGCTCTTGCTTTGATTTGCTCGGCAGTGATCACCTTTATCTTGTACACTGATTTCTTTAAGGACTGGGGTGCATACTGTCCCGTACTAACCGTAACTTCTTCCAATACTTTGCTGGTATCGCTTTGTGCGTGTAAGTATTGGTTAGCCGATAGTGCAGTTAATATAAATAGCAGATGCTTGTAAAGTTCCTTCATTTTCCTTTCGTAATAAGAGGGCAAAACTCTTAATAAGTTCAAGCAATCGTTTATGAGATCGGGAAATTCTATTTACGAGATCGGGAAAACTTTTACTGTGTTATGACAATCTGGTATTTTACAGGACGAATAGTGCTGATTTTGGGATGTAAAGAATCTTTACCCAGTTGCGTTATTCCGGTAGCCTGCGTTATTAATAGAAATAACCTATTCTTTTGGCCGAGGCCGGAATTGGGATAATAAAAATATACATATGAAACTAATCTATCTGCCCATTTTGTTACTTATTGTTGGTTTTTCCTGCAAGCGTTCTTCACCAGTTGAGGAAAATACCGAGAAGGCCAGGACGAGTCAGCCATGTGGGAATGCTGTTACTGCCAACGCTCAAAACTTTGCTACCGTAGCTTCGGATGTTTTCACTATTATGGATGCTTCTATATCCGGGGATTGCCTGACATTAAAATTAGGCCTGGCCAGCGGCTGTACAGACCCAGCAAGTCTTGATGTACTGCATGAAGTTTCTATTGCTGCAGTTTACCCTCCTCTGCATGGTTTAAAAATTGCATTAACTTATGGAGTTGGCTGTGCTATGCCAGGTGTACGAACCTATAGTTTTGATCTTTATCCCATCAGGCAAAAAACACCAATAAAATATCCATCGATATCTCAGGGCAGCAGGGATACTATAAAACATTGGAGTATAAATATTAGCTAGTTTCTCCGGTCAATAAACTTCACCGGTTTTCTCACTCCGTCCGGGAACTGCATTTTTTGCATTACATCGGGTTCTATATATTTAATATGAGGTGTTACGCGTAGTCTCGCTTGTAAATAAGCTTTGATCTTGTTTTGCGTTTCTTCGAGGTCGTTGACTGCCGTAAGATACAACAGCACTTCGTCGGTTCCTATTTCATTGCTGTACACTTCCACTACGTATTCTTTTATGGCGTCTATCCGGTGAATGATCTCGAATAGAGCAGGAGCAAACAGGGTCGTACCTTTGTATTTGATCATTTGCTTTTTGCGGCCGATCACAGGCGAAAGTCGTAAGGTATGCCTGCCGCAACTGCAGGGTTCGGTATAAGCCCTGCAAATATCACCGGTTTTATATCTTAATAAGGGCATTCCCTCTACACCCAGGGTGGTAATGGTTACTTCGCCAGGCTCTCCATTTGTAACTGGCTGGCCATTGTCATCAATCAGCTCTACGATCAGTAGTTCCGGATTTAGATGACCTCCTTTGCCTGCCTCACATTCGGTAAAAGCCGTTTGCATTTCAGTAGACGCATAGGTAGAGAACAGCTGTATGTTCCACTTATCTGTTATTCTTTGTGCCAGTATATTAGGTTCAAGTTGCTCGGTTCTGATATTCTCCCCTATACAAACGGCTTTCTTTACAGAAGAGGCATTAATGTCAATGCCATTATCTTCCGCATATTGTATCAGTTTGATAATAAAAGAAGGTACTGCCACAATAGCCGTAGGTTTAAGTCTTTCTATCGTTTCCCATTGTAAGGAGGGTACACCCGGGCCTACGCGCACTACACCTGCGCCCAGTTTACGGATACCGCTATAATAAGCCATGCCGGCCATAAATTGACGGTCGAGGGTCAGCATCAACTGGTAAATATCCTCAGAAGTGCCATTGGCACAGGCAAAAGAGCTGTACTCATTATACGCCAGCCTTTGCAGGTCATTTTCGGTTAGTGCAACAGTTACCGGGCTACCTACTGTGCCCGAAGTGGCAGTATATTCAATAATCTTGTTTTGGGCTACACACAGGAACTCCTTGTTCCTCATTTGCAGGTGCTCTTTCTCTGTTGGAGGTATTAACGACAGATTATCTATACTTCCTATGTCCTGAATTTGTATACCATTTACCTGGAACAGTTCCTGGTAGTAAGCCGAATGGGTTTGCAGATATACTAAAAGATCCGCCAGCTTTTTTCCTGGTAGGTCTTTATGGAGGACGCTTTCTGAAAAGAAATAGATGGTAACTCGTTCATGCGCCAAATGTAGATAAAAGTTTTCGTCCTGATTTTTACATCATCCGGAGAAGATTTTAACTTCAATTAATGGCTCGTATTGGCACTCGAATGTACAGCGTTCGGTAGCCTGCTGATGTAGTGAACCCTCCTGGCATATTTGAGTTACAAAAAACGGTATTGATCCGGCTGCTAAGACAAAAAATTCATGGCATAGTAATTCCAGTAAAGAGTACTGAACAGTTCGGTGTTTTTTGTAATGGTTCTTTTCAATTTAATGATTCTCAAAACCTGCCTGGGTTTTTGTAGCGTTGCGTGTCCTTTCATTGATTATAGTTTTCGATACAATGATTTATTAGCCTGGCGAAGATAAAAGGATTTGGTTGGTGAAAATAGGATTTAATAAAAATTAATATATAAAATTGAACTAATCTCAAAAGGTAGGTTCGGTATAGGTATAATAAATTAAAGTAATGTATTTGTATTTTATTTGATGAAATACCAGGCTTTGGATGTCTTATATATTAGATAATATTGTTTTTATATGTTATAATTTATATTATAAATTCGTTTTTTGTATTTTTTGGTTTGAAATATTAACATTTACTATATTTTATATATTAAAATATTCTTTGTTTTCTATCCTTTTTATATATATATTCAATTTTAAAGCAAACGCAGCCTGTATTATGACATTACCGAAAATTTTAGAATCTTATCATACACAGTCTAATGTTTGGGATGAGTTGATGAGCCAGACCGGGGTGAGAGAAAGCTATCTCCACCTGGTTAAAACCCTTGAAGGCCTTTCGGCCGAAGAAATGGGCAATAAGGACGAGCTGGCAAAAAAGCTCTTCATGACTCAGGGAATTACCTTTACCGTATATAGCGATAATGAGGGGGTGGAAAAGATATTCCCCTTTGACATCATACCTCGCATCATTGAGGCTAAGGAATGGGCAATTATTGAGGCCGGGGTAAAGCAGCGTTTGAGGGCATTAAATGTATTTCTGAAAGATGTATACCACCAGCAGTTCATCATAAAAGATGGTATTGTTCCGGCTAAGCTTATTTATTCCTGTCCCTTGTTTCTGAGGGAAATGATGAATGTCAATGTGCCCTTCGATATCTATTCTCATATATCAGGCATTGATTTGATCAGGGATGCAGATGGCAGCTTTTATGTATTGGAGGATAACCTGAGAACGCCTTCGGGTGTGTCTTATATGCTGGAGAACCGGAGCATTACCTTTAGAATATTTCCTGATTTAATACCGCGCAATAATGTACGCAGGGTGATCGAATACCCTTCATTATTGCTGAAGAATCTGCTGGGCCTGGCTAACCGGCAAACCAGTAACCCCACCGTTGTTTTACTAACCCCAGGCGTGTACAATTCGGCGTATTTTGAGCATACGACATTGGCACGCCTGATGGGTATCGAATTGGTGGAAGGCAGAGACCTGGTAGTGGAAAACCATCATGTTTATATGAAAACAACGAGCGGTTTGCAGAAGGTGGATGTGATCTATCGCCGTGTAGACGATGAGTTTATTGATCCGCTTACCTTCCGCCCAGATAGTATACTGGGTGTACCGGGCATTTACTGGGCTTACAGAAAAGGTAATGTGGCTATCGTAAATGCCATGGGTAATGGTGTAGCAGATGATAAGGCGGTATATTCTTATGTGCCGGACATGATCCGCTATTATCTGAATGAAGAGCCCATTCTGAAAAATGTTCCTACCTATGGATTGGATGTACCAGAAAACCGATCCATGGTGTTTGCCAATATGGGCAATATGGTCATCAAAAAAACGAACGAGTCGGGTGGTTATGGTATGCTGATGGGGAATAAAGCGACGGAAGAGGAAATGGAAGAGTATAAAAAAGCGATATTGGAAGACCCTAGAAATTTTATTGCCCAACCCATTATTAATTTGTCCTCATCTCCCTGCTATATTGATGGCAAGCTGCAGCCGAGAAGGGTAGACCTGCGACCTTTCGCACTGTATGGACCTGACGGTATCAATATCGTTCCTGGCGGGTTAACGCGCGTTGCCTTGCGGGAAGGCTCTTTGGTGGTAAACTCGTCTCAGGGAGGAGGCAGTAAGGATACCTGGGTCTTGGGGGAATAGAAAAGTTAAGAGTTACTGCCTGCCCGGCGGCAGACGGAGTTGACAAGTTGACTGGGTGAATAGTCATTTAAAGTTTAAAATTTAGAATTTAAAATGTTAAGTCGTGTTGCAGAATCGGTGTTTTGGTTGGCTCGCTATATGGAAAGAACCAATGGGTTGCTGAGGGTATTGCGAACCAACTATATTGCGTCCCAGGATGAAATAAGAGAATACAATTGGAAGACGGTGTTGCAAACTTACGGCTACCTCGATGCTGCTAAGATTGAACCCATCCAGTTTGACTCGCGTGCTGTATTGAACTACGTGATGTTGGACAGGGATAACGATGCTTCTCTCATCAATAATATTACCCGTGCGCGGGAGAATGCCAAGGCTGTGCAGGATCATATTACCAAAGAAATGTGGCACACACTTAATGGCTATTATTTACTGATCAGGGAGGGAAGCATTCAACGCACCATTAAATATGGTGATCCTATTACCGCTTTGGATGCTTTGCTGAAACACGGACTTTTCTTATACGGTACAATTAATGTTACCATGTCGCGTGGAGAAGCTTACAATTTTTTAAATGTAGGACTTTATGTAGAGAGAGCGGTGATCACAACAGATGTTACTGATATCAAGCTCAAAGAGATTGATTATGATATGGCGCATGAAACGGCGACACCCTCGCTGAGGTACCTGTTATATTCTCTTTCGGGATATGAAGCTTATTTAAAGTCATCCCGTGGCATCGTAGAACCCGATACTATTATAAAGCAGATATTGTACGACGAAGATTTTGTACACTCCATTTTGTATTGTACCTCGCATATCAGCCGGTACTTTAAAAGGTTGTATGGGCAAAGTATTCCTGAAAGCTATGAGCATGTGGACTTTCTGATTGGGAAAGGTTTGAACAATCTTAAATATAGTTCCTGCAATTTAAAAGAAGGAGATAGTATCAGGAGTTTGCTGGCGCAAACCCGTACAGATCTGCACAATATAGCAAGAGCTTTTAACAAACATTATTTCGGTTATAATTAAGCCGGGTTGCTGCAATGGTAAATTCCGATTTTACGAAATAAAATTTTGATATTAGCATTGCAGAACCAAAACGTTTCAAAAAATTAAGAATGCCATCATTTAAGATCAAACATATTACCCGCTATTCTTACAGCAGTCCGGCAGTTGAATGTACCAACCAGATTATGTTATATCCCATACAGGATGCACTGCAGCAGTTGGTGAGTCATAAAATAACAATTACTCAAAATCCTTCGGTGGAGATTTTTATAGATTATTTCGGGAATAAGCTGGGCATGTTTTCTATAGTAGCGCCTCATAATGAATTGGTGGTTTCTTCGGAAGCAGAAGTAGTTACCCAGGAAGTGCAGGTTCCTCAAAACGAGATGCCGGCAGCGGATCAATGGGAGCGCCTGCTAACGGTACAGGAACAGTTTCCATATATCGATTTTATGCACCAGGAAGCTTTTGAAAGTGCCGATGAATTACAAATGTTTTTAGAGGGGATGTTTGACAGCGGTAAAACACCGTTTGTGAATGCACTGGGTTTCTCTGAGCATATTTATAGAAATTTTGAGTATAAACAGGGCATTACCAGTGTAGAAACCAAAGTGGATGAAATATGGAAATTGAAGGCGGCGTTTGCCAGGACTTTGCCCATCTTTTATTGCTGATGTTAAGAAGGGTAGGGGTTCCCGCACGCTATGTAAGCGGCTATATCTGCCCCAAAAATCATGAGTTTAGAGGAGAAGGTGCTACTCATGCCTGGGTAGAAGCTTATTTACCGGATTATGGATGGATCGGTTTGGATCCCACCAATAATTGTATCGCCAGCGACAGGCATATAAGGTTGGCTGTAGGTAGAAACTTCTCTGATGTAACACCGGTAAAGGGCACTTACAAAGGGTCTTCGCACCACGTATTGGAAGTATTGGTTTCCATCGATAATAGAACAGTGGTTCCTATTGAAGAAACGGTGAACCAACCCGCTTTCAGTTATAAATCGGACAAGCCGGTTCCATCTACTGAAACCAATTCATATCGGTTTTATATGGAGCAGATGCAACAACAGCAGCAACAGTAACAATAACTTTTACAGATAACTAAGAAAAGGTTGCTTCTAAAATTGGGAGGCGATCTTTTTCATTTATGAACGAACGATCGGTTAGCTTTAGATTGCCGGAAGAGGCAGGATAATTTTTTATTGATATATTTATGCGATCGATAATAAAATATTTTTCTAACTTTTTAACTAAGCAAACGTAAAAGAAATGAGTGTTCAAAGAATAGAACAAAATCCTCGTATGAGTGAGGCTTCGAAAGCCGGAAACCTGGTGATTTTAGCCGGACAAGTGGCAGATGGGGATACCGTTGCCTCTCAGGCGCAAAATATTTTTGACAGTATTGATGCCTTATTGGAAAAAGCCGGCACTAATAAAGCTAATATCCTTTTTGCCAATATTTATCTTACCGATATCAACGACTTTGATGAGTTGAATAAGGTATGGGAAGGCTGGGTTGCGGCTGATCAGGGACAAACACCTTCACGCGCCACTATGCAGGTAGTGCGTTTAGCACGCCCTGAATGGAAAGTAGAAGTGCAGGTTTTTGCTACGGTATAATTCTTGTTTTTAAAAGACTACATACTTACGAAGCTGTTTCATTTTTGAGGCAGCTTCTTTATTATACATCCGTTTCGCCGGTTTCTTTTTTATAGGCTTTTATAAAAATAGCGCCCAGGTTTTTGTAGGGTGGAATATAGTCTTCAAAGCCGGCTACATTAGCCCTTCCTTTAAATTCTTTCCAAAAAGGGATCCAGTCGATATCAGTACCGGTACGCAGCTTTTCTGTTAATAAATAAAAGAAAGGTTTATTGATTGAAGTACGCCCGATTTGCTTGGAAGCAATAATATGTGCGTCTTCAGATTTTTTAAGAATAGAGTCAATCAGGTTAAAGCCACCGCAGGACCCCATAAACACAATTTTAGACGTGGGTGCCATATAACCGATAGTGGCCTCTGCATAATAGCTATGGCCCCGGTGTATCGTAACGGTTGGGTGAAGGTTATGCTCATCGAGGTAATCATTTAATGCACGCTGGGCTTTATCATCCAGGCCTTTGTTTTCATCCAGCGGGCGATTAGCATAAATAGATACGGGTTTGCCTTTGGTTGATTTGATAACGACCCATTGTTTGTTGCTGCCGTCCACCTTCCAGTTACCACCACCAAACATGTTTAAAAAACCGTTGAAGATATTACGTCCATCCTGGTCTCCGTAAAAAATACCTGCGATATTACTTCCCCATTTTCGTTGGTAAGTGTAGAGAACGGAACATTATATACCGGTGGAATTTCCAGTTTACTGGTCAGATCTACATGATTGGATGAGTCTGCCGACAGGAACAGGTTATAAAGAATATCGTAGATGGCAATACCTTTTTTATTGTTGTCGCTATGATTTCTGTCCAGGTTTAATTTTACGTTTGCTAACATATCCTTCGACAGGTCCGGCAAGGTCTCAGCTATACTGGCATAAGAGTCTGCCACGTCCACACCGTCTTCCAGCCCATTTGTTTTTTCCAGCCCCGTAACAAATGCCTTCATCAGGTCCGTTGCGTCTGCGTTATTAGAGAAGCTTCCCAAAAAGTTCTTTAAGGTATTATAGGATGCGGCCTGGCTTAGGAATTTTCTGTAATGATCAAAATGGATATTCTTCAACAGCTCATCGCCTTTTTGATTGGCTTTGCGCATCATTAACGGGTAAACACCATTGGTATAACTGCTGGTATAAATAAGTCCGTTGGTAAGTACCGCAACATAATATAACTCTTCGGCTGTTAATGGTTGCAGGCAACGAAAACGAACCCCGTCAGACATTTCGTGTAGTCCGTTGATCTTAGCCACAAAGTCGTCCTTAGCTTTCTGCTCCAGTTTCTTTAAAAGGCTGGTATGGCCCATCGCTGTATCGCCGTTTAATGCGCGTTGCGTATAATCTATTTGTGTTTGCACCAGCAGGCGGAAATATTTTACAGGGTCTGTTTTGGCCTTGTCGATATCTTCCATGGTTATTTTTCCCTTCACAATATTGTCCAGGAAGGGAAAATAAAACTGCCCGCTTTTATTAGGATTGCGAGCCATAGAAACAATATGAACGATCAGCGAGTCGTCCTCTATGTTTTGAAGGCGATAGCTGAATTTATTGTTAGCCTGTGCGTAATCGTAAACCAGGTAGGGATACTTATGGCCGATCACCCTAATCAAACTGTCTGCTACCGGTGATTCAGGATATGCTTTCAGCGCTGCAAATGCCTTTTCCGGATAACGGTCAGCGGTTTTAAGTATCATCAGGTCTCTTACATCGCTGTAACCGGTATTATCTTTAAATACTTCCGGTTGAAGCGCCGCATTGGCTATTTCAAACGAAAGTGGCTGTATAATAGGGGCAATGGATTGGTTTTTGGTATTAGCTTCAATGAGTTGCTTATAGGTAGCAATAACCTGTGGCAGGTAATTAAGGGCCGATTGCCTGCTGCGGCTATAGGTTTTTACGTACTTCAGAATGGTGGTCAGACCATCCAGGTAATTGGCTTTCAGGCGAGCATCAATAGTGGAACTGGTCTCTATTTCATATTGCAGCCAATCCACTCTTTTAGTAGCTGCGTCTGTCACTGCCGCGTTTAGCTGTTCGTCGGCTGATATGGTTAAGAGCTTATCTGCTTTACCATCAATAGAAAGCAAAGAAGCCTGCTCCTTTTCTAACTTTTCGTGCATGATCTGCCTGTTGATGGCGATCTTGTAAGCAGGGATCGTATCAACAATTTTAACGGGTTCGGCTATTTGCTTTTTCTTTTTTCGTCTCTGGGCATCAGCGTTAACCGTAAAAAGTAGCAGCGCCAGCAAAGGAAGTATTCTTTTCAGAATAGTGATAGATAAAGAATTCATAGTATATAAGGTGACAGCAAATTTATTGGTATTTGTAAAAATCAACCACACAGCAGCAATAATTAAGCCGGTTTGTAACATTTTTTATATTAAACACATAGTTGAAGGAGCTTGCAATATTAAATTTACATTAAGATAGGCTTAACAAAAGCCGGTTATTTCCGTATAAAACAAATTACTGTTACGTTTGCTTTAAATTATTATTAAAATGGATAAAGGCTATAAAGTACTAATTGCAGATGACGAGCCAGACATTTTAGAAATCTTATCCTATAATCTTGAGAAAGAAGGATATACAGTAATTACAGCAAAAGATGGGGATGAAGCAATAGACAAAGCCTATCAGCATAAGCCCAATTTGATCATACTGGATATGATGATGCCGAAAAAAACGGGTGTACAGGTTTGCCAGGTGCTGCGCGGGCAAACGGCTTTCAAGGATACTTTGATCATGTTTTTGACCGCACTGAATGATGAAGTTACCCAGGTACGTGGTTTGGAAACGGGAGCAGATGACTATGTAAGCAAGCCCGTAAGCCCTAAAGTTCTGTTGAGCAGGGTAGCAGCTCTTTTAAGAAGAGTGCAGAAAGATAATTCCAAGGCGGTTAAAGTGGGTAATATTAGTATTGATCCGGAGAAATTCCTGGTTCAGATAGAAGACAAAGAGATTGTGTTAGCGAAGAAGGAGTTTGAATTATTGTACCTGCTGGCATTAAAACCCGGTCGTGTTTTTTAAGAAACGAGATTTTAAATGCTATCTGGGGTAATGACGTGATAGTAGGCGACAGAACGATCGATGTGCATATTCGCAAAATACGTCAGAAGCTGGATATGGATTGTATTACCACCGTTAAAGGAGTGGGTTATAAATTTGAGGTTTAAGAACCGTGAAGCCCTGAATCTTAGAAACGGATGAATCCAAAAAATCTTTCCCCAAGCAGTTATCATTTTATACAGCCCTGGCACTGGCCGTACCCGTAAGTGTTTTATTATACGCGGTGGAAAAGCGTTGGCTGTTTGCACTGGTTTCATTCGTGATCCTGCTCACCGCGCTTATATTTTGATCTCTTTTGTGTTAGACAATTTTATTTATCGTAAAATAAAGCTGATCTATAAATTTATTTATCAAACAAAAGCAACCAAACGCGAGGAGACTTATTACAAGTATATTTTACCCAAAAAAGCATTGGTGAAGTTACCGAGGATGTAGAAGCCTGGGCCCAGGAGAATCAGAAGCAGGTAGATCAGTTAAAGGCTAATGAACAGTTCAGGAGGGAGTTCTTGCAAAACCTTTCGCACGAATTCAAAACGCCCATCTTTACCATACAAAGTTATGTAGATACTTTGCTGCAGGATGAACCCGAAAACCCGGTGCTGCGCAGGAAATTTTTGGAGAAGACTGCTAAAAATGTAGAGCGGCTTACCAATTTACTGACGGACCTCGATGAGATCTCCAGCCTTGAACGTGGCGAACTGGTATTGGTGAAAACAAATTTTGTGGTACAGGATCTGCTGAAAGATACTTTCGAAAGCATTTCTATTAAGGCTGAACCCAAGGCCATTAAGTTTAGCATTAAAAAAGGTTGTGAAGCGCCCATTGTTGTGCATGCCGATAAAGAAAAAATACGGCAGATTGTTTTAAACCTTTTTGAAAATGCCATTAAATATGGTAAGCATAACGGTTCTATTAAGGCAGGTATTTACCGCACTGATGATAAAAGAATATTGATTGAAGTAAGTGATGACGGCGTTGGCATTGCCGAAAAAAGCCTGCCTCGCATTTTCGAACGCTTTTACCGAACGGATATTGGCCGTAGCATGGACGCAACGGGTAGCGGCCTCGGGCTGGCCATTTGCAAACATATTATTGAAGCGCATGGTCAGACCATACATATACGGAGTACGCAGGATGTAGGCACCACTATCGGGTTTACATTAAGAGCGAAGAAGGATTAGACTTTTTATGTACGATACATGGTGGTCTATGTATATGTACACGCTATGCAACCTCCTCCAGGCAATACGGTAACAGGCGCCTCCGAAGCTAAAGAAAATACAATACTTATCTTTACTGTAGTAGTCTACTGCAATGGAGTTGTCAAAAAAAATAGTACTGGCGAGAAAGAAGCAAGGGCTTACCCAGGAGGATCTGGCGGGTCTTGCCCATGTAACCGTTCGAACCATTCAAAGAATTGAGAATGGTGAAAGTATTCCCAGGGCATTTACTATAAAGGCTTTGGCCCAGGCACTGGAAACAAGTTTTGAAGAGCTGATAAATGAAACGGAGAATGAGGGTTTGGAAGACAAACCAGGTTTGCCTGAAAGTGTGGTTGCCGGTAATGAAAAGCATTTTTTACAAAACCTTTGCCTATCCTGCTTCAGTTACCTGGTCATTCCATTCGTACACTTTTTAATTCCTGTTTACCTTTTGAGAAAGCATGGACTTAGTCATCCTGAAACTGTAGCAGCTGCGCGAACCATTATCCGGCAACAAATTTACTGGATCATTTCACTTCATGCATTAATGTTGCTAACGCTCGGTTATAACTTGCTTGTGGCCGCTCATTTCAATAAGACATATTTGATAAGTTATTTACTGCCATTCTTTGCAATGTACCTGCTCAATGCTTTTATTATTGTGGCAACGCTCCAACAGATCAATCAACTGAAATTAGCCTCTGTAAAATGTTGATTACTATTGAGTGTCGGGTAAATGTCGGGTAAATGCCGGTTTGTTGACCGTTACTTCATTTTAGGTTTGCATGCAAAAAATACCAATTAAAATGAAGTTATTAAACTTACTACCCATTATTATTGCTTTTGTTATTTTTCCTATCTGCAGCCTTTGGGCTCAATCCGCATCGGTTGGATCATTAGTATTGCCTTCGGGGCTATCTACTATTTCTTTTGAGTGGCAGGGCGATTCCGTTCATTCTAAATGGGAAGCGTACACAGCTATGCTCATTCCGGTAAGATTAAGAAATTGCCCACGCATATTTTATATGCAATTCGATTTGGGCGCTCCTTCTTCAATATTTTATAAAAATAAACTCGATGCTATCCGGCTGAAATACCCGGATGCAGTCCCCTTGACAGAAAATGACAACAGGATCGGGGAGTATAATTTTTGGATAGGTCAAACACCGGCTACGGCCTGTAAAATCCTGGTACAACAATTTGATAATGCTGCTGCAGATTGGAGGGAGGGGCGCAAAGAAATAATCGGAACAATTGGGGCCGACCTGATAGATTATCGGGTTGTAGTTCTTGATTATCCGGATAAAAAGATCCACCTTTTATCGTCGGTTACTCATAGGCTAAAACAAAAGATGTTTTTTTTTCAAACTTCACCTACGTGAATAAAAGTGTATTGTTGCCCGCAAAAATAAACGCAAAAGAAACCCTTTTGTTTTTCGATACGGGATCAAGCATGTTTGAACTGCTAACCAACAAAGAAACTTGTTTACAATTAGCTGAGTCCGGAGCAAAACCGATGCAGCATCAGGTAAAATCATGGGACAGGACCTTAACTGCTAATACTTATCCATCTACAGCTTGCATCAATATAGTCGGTACAAAACTTTCTCTGCAGTCTGTAACTTATATGGAAGGTGCCAGCACCTCACAGGTAGAGCGGATGCTAAAAGCGGGGATAGGCGGCATGACGGGAAATAAATTGTTTTTACACCAGGTTTTGATACTCGATACAAAAAATCAACAGTTTGGTATTTTGTCGTCGTTAAAGAAAAGCGATTTAAAGTAACAGAGATGTAAAACAAAAAATCTGCAACGCTTACATGTTGCAGGTTTTTCAGTTATACTTTGTAGTTGCCGGTGGAAAAAGCTCAGTTCTTCGGTAGTATGTAAGTTGTGGTGGTGGTGTACCCGTACATCCCACATCTAATATCCAGATATCTTCCTCCTATCCTTTATTCGCCAACTGCCCGCATGCGGCATCAATATCTTTTCCGCGGCTACGGCGTAAACGTACATTTACCCTGTTTTTTTCGAGATGCTTCATAAACGCCTCCACCTTTTCTTCGGAGGGTTTGGTAAACTGGGCAAATTCGATAGGATTGTATTCGATTAGGTTAATCAGATCCGATGGTACCTGTCTATAGATCTTGATCAGGTCGTCCGCATCCTGTATGGAGTCGTTAAAATTATTAAAGAGGATATACTCGAAAGTAATTTCGTTCTTGGTTTGTTTGTAAAAATAGTTCAGCGCTTCTATCAGCGATTTGATATTATTACTGTCATTAATAGGCATGATCTCATGCCGCTTTTTATCGGTCGGCGCATGCAAGGATAAAGCCAGTTTAAACCTTACTTTGTCATCACCCAATTGTTTGATTTGTTTAGCAACGCCGGCAGTAGAAACAGTAATACGTCTCGGGCTCATTCCTAATCCCTCAGGCGATGTGATCTTTTCGATGGCTTTCAATACATTTTTGTAATTCAACAAAGGCTCACCCATACCCATAAAAACGATATTGGTAAGTTTCTTGTCGTAAACCTCCAAAGATTGTTGATTGATCAGCGCAACTTCGTCAAAAATCTCATCAAAATTCAGGTTGCGCTTCCGGTCTATATAACCCGTAGCGCAGAACTTACAGCTAAGGCTACACCCTATTTGAGAACTTACGCAGGCGGTTTTCCGCTCTTCTGTAGGTATCAACACACCTTCGGTAAGGTGACCTTCAACGGTCTTGAACCTCGATTTGATGGTACCGTCTTCCGAGTGCTGAACGGTATCTACGGTTATAGAAGGGAAGGTGAAATTATTAGTCAGTTTCTCACGTAAATCCTTGCTAATGTTTGTCATTGCATCAAAATGCTGCACGGGTTTCAACCAAAGCCATTCGAAAATCTGCTTTGCCCTGAATTTTTTTCACCAATAGATAATAGGTAGTTTTCGAGGTCTGAGAGCGTCAGATCTCTGATATTCTGTTTTCCTGCCATTTTGCAAAGATACCCAATGTTGCACTTTTGAAATAATTATTGTAAAACAACACCCAGTCTGCATTCAAAAATCTGCTCTTAGAAAGCCAGTGCAGCGGTTTTGCGGCTTAGGGCTTCCTAAATACTTAAAACTCAAAGATAAATCCTATCGCAGGTACAATATTGGCCGATCGATCGTTTAGGATAACAGGGATGGCATTGCTTCCGTTAGGGGCTATCGGTTGCCCGTCGGTAGTGGCAAAGCCGGTGTTATCTGCATTGCGTTGAAAAGTATAATCTGGCAGGCCGGGCGTTTTATACAACAACACGTTCTGAAATCTATAAAAAGATCCAGGCTGGTCTTTTTGAAATAATATCTTTTATCAATTCTCAGGTCCAGCTGCTGGAAGAATGGCAGCCTTTCGGAATTGAGCTGGCTGTAATCAGGGGTGCCCCTGCCGGTTGTCAGGTAAGCGGCTTGCGAAGCAGTCATGTCAAACGGAGTGTAAGGCTGTCCTCCTGCGATCCGATACTTAACGCCTATATCCCAGTTGCGTTTAAATTTGTAACCCAGCGTGGAAGCAACGATATAGCCCAGGTCCCAGGTAGAGCGGATAAAGCGGTTGTCGCTGCCCGAAAATTCTGACCGGTACAGAGTCGCACTCACTACGTAAAACAGGTTGTTCACCAGTTTCTGTTGCGCGTAGGCTTCTACACCATACACTCTTCCTTTACCCGATGAGCGATACACGTCATTGCCGATAGCGGAAAAATCAGTACCGATATTGGCGATGGAAATACCGGTTGTTGCCGATACCGGGTAGTTGTTGTAGTTTTTATAAAACCCTTCCAGTGTAAACCGGAAATCATTTCGCGGTATAAACTGGATGCCCGCTGTATAGTGTATAGATTGAATATACTCCAGGTCTTTATTCACTAAGGCTCCTGATGCATTTCTATAACCGAGGCTTGTATAAACAGGAATTTTATAATAGCTACCCGCTGAAGCTGATAGGTTCCAGCTATCGGATAAGTAATAGGCAAGTGATAATCGGGGCGATAATGTTTTCAGCGGATTCATGCCGGTTGTGGTGAAGCTATTTACATCAGACCGAACACCAGCCGAAAGCAGCAGCCGGTCTTCAAAAAAGCGCTTGCTTACATGCCCATAAGCGCCAAGTTTGAAGAAATCAATATCGGTTTGGCTGCTAATGGTGGTGGGTTGTGTGGCATTATCAGCATCAGCAGGCAGTATATTAAACAGGTCGGCATTATATTTTACGTACTGTCCGCCCAGGCCATAAGCATACTTCCAGCCATTTTTGAACTTATTTACATCCAGGCGCAGCTTGTTTTCTGCTTCCCGGCTGTTCAGATCGTAAAGCAAGGCACCCGACTCTGTTGCATTGTTCTCATACCGGCGCAAGCCATTAGAGAACATATTTCTGCTTAAGGCCAGGGTATAAAATCCATTATTGACCAGCCTTTTCAAAGTAGCTCCCACAGTATAATTCCATTGATTGATCAATGGGTTGGCTCTGAGTGTATATTCGGTATTGGCATCTGAATTGGAAGGTGCTTCCAGTTTAAAGCGGTCAATAGCACCAATACCAATAAAATTAAGTTCGGTTTTTTTGTTGATCTTATGATTCACTTTGTATTGGAAGTCCCAGTAGTCGGGCCTTATAGGAAGGTCAAGCAGGGTGAAAAGGTACTTTAGATAAGATCTGCGGGCAGAAGCCAGGTAGGTGGTTTTAGGGCCAGCAGGACCCTCCAGTGTAGCGGCAAATTCGCTCCCGGAAAGCCTGAGGTTGCCGCCCGTTTTTTCAGGGTTACCATTTCTTTGTTTAATCACAAAGGTGGATGCCAGCGCATTGTCATACTTACTGTCGAATGCCGATGAGGTTAATTGTATGTCGTCTACAAAAGATACGTTAATGATACCCGTAGCACCGCCACTGGCGCCCTGGGTTTGAAAATGGTTCAACACGGGTATTTCAATGCCATCAAGGTAATACACATTTTCAGCCGGGCCGCCGCCGCGTACAATAATATCATTCCGGCTAGGGGTGGTACCGCCGCCCACACCAGGTAATACCTGTATCACTTTCGAAAGGTCAAAATTTCCTCCGGGGTTTACCTTAATTTCTTCTGAAGTAAGTCTTTGGGTGGATAGCGGTGTGATCATATTGGTGGCCATTACCGATTTACCGGTCTTTACCGTCACCCCTTCAAGCAGCTTTGAGCTTTCCTGTAATTCCAGTTCAATAATGGTAGCATTACCTGAGCTTACCGTAATATTATACTGGTAGAGCGCATCATAATTTACAGAGGTGGCTTTAATTGCATAATTGCCTACACGCGTGTTGATTGAAAAGAAACCTTTGCTATCGCTTACAGCGGTGACCGTATCGGGGCCTTCAGCAACAATAGTTACACCGGTTAAAAGCTCCTGGGTGTTTTTGTTTTTTACTATACCATTGATGTTTCCCGTGGTTTGAGAAAAGGCTCTCGAATAGCATAAAAATAGTATTAAAACATACAATATCGGCTTAGGCATTGGTTTTTTAGTACAAAAAACACAATTTAAATGAGATAGCAATAAATTTTAAGTAATTTTGGAACAAAAACATACATTTTGATGAACAGTATTCAACTTTTAAAGGTGCTATTAGAAAAGTTGGAAGCGTATGAATCGACAGTGGCTGACAAAGAAGCGCTTACCCTGGCAGGAATGATTGACTCAATTAACGAAAAGCAGGACTTAACTGAGTTGAAAAACAGTTTTATAAGTGCGGAATCCGGTCCTTTTATTACAGAAGGAAAAACGTATCCTGATAATATAGAGCGGGTGATAGCCCAGCATTTTTTGTTTTTATATCGCTATATCAAATTTTACGCAAAAACGGCGCTGGCAGGTACAACGATCAATACAATTGAGGAATTCGGTATGCTGGCCACAGCTATGCAGCAGCATGCTATCTCTAAAACTGAGTTGATAAGAAAAAATGTTATAGAGAAAAGCAGTGGGATTGAAATTGTAAAACGCTTAATAAAAGCAGGTTATATGACACAATCGGACAATCCGGATGATCATCGCAGCCAACTGATGACGATAACTCCTAACGGTAGACAAGCCCTTTTTAGCGCTTTTCAAAAAATGGATGTATTAGGGATTATTGCTGCCGGGAATTTAGCGGATGCCGAAAAATACCAGCTGGCAAACCTCCTTAAAAAGCTGGATCAGTTTCATTTCGACAACTATAACAACAAGCAATTACACTCGTTGGAGGATTATATGCCCGACTGTAACAGGGATTACAACTCAGAAAGAAATTAATTGCGTTCCCTGGGGAAAGAGGATTGACAATTTGTAATGGCGCTTATCTTTGCGCCCGTGAAATAAGGCCTGTACAGCGTTTTAGCGGGCTGCTTACATTGATTAAAAGTAATAACGGAGGAAGGATGAATATTTTGATGGTATGTCTCGGAAATATCTGCCGAAGTCCTTTGGCTGAAGGCATTTTGCAGCACAGGGTAGACCAGGCCGGTTTAAACTGGAGGGTGGATAGTGCGGGAACCAATGGCTATCATACGGGTGAGGCCCCACATCAGCTTTCTCAAAAAGTAGCAAAAGCGAGAGGGTTGGATATTAGCGGGCAATGCTCCCGCAGGTTTATTGCAGCCGATTTTGAAAAATACGACAAGATCTATGCAATGGCCGAGGACGTAGTAGATGAAATAAAATGGATCGCCAAGGGGAAATTCGATGCATCAAAAGTGGAGTTATTAATGAACGAAATTTATCCCGGCGAAAACAGGGATGTGCCCGATCCATGGTATGGTCCCGAACCCGGCTATCATGATGTATACGATATGATTGACAGTGCCTGCGAGGCGATAATAGAGAAATATAGAAAATAGCTAATAGACCATGGTCAATGGACCATCGACAATCGACAAAAAAATGAAACCAACAATACCACAGGGAACGCGAGATTTTGGAGCGGATACGGTAAGAAGACGTAATTATATTTTCAATACCATTCGTACTGTTTTTGAGTTATATGGCTTTCAGCCGCTGGAAACACCGCCATGGAAAACCTCGAAACTTTAATGGGGAAGTATGGAGAAGAAGGCGATAAGCTGATCTTTAAAATATTAAATAACGGATTAGATAATGAAGCCAAGGCGGAGAAGATCCAGGCAGGGTTTGCTAAAATTACTGAAGGTAAATCCAGTAAAGATATCACGGAAAGAGCGCTGCGTTATGACTTAACCATCCCTTTCGCCCGCTATGTGGCCATGAACCATCAGCAGTTGCCCATGCCTTTTAAACGTTACCAGATGCAACCGGTATGGCGGGCAGACCGCCCTCAGAAAGGCCGTTACCGCGAGTTTTACCAATGCGATGCCGATGTGGTGGGTAGTAAATCTTTACTGAACGAGTTAGAGCTGGTAAATATATACGCTACGGTGTTTCAAAAGCTGAAAGTGGAGGTAGAGATCAGGATTAACAACCGGAAAGTATTGGCTGCCCTTGCAGATATTTGTGGTGGCGCTGAAAAAATGATCGATATTACCATTGCCATCGATAAACTGGATAAGATCGGTATAGAAAAAGTAAAAGAAGAATTATCAGGCCGGGGTTTAAATGAAGCGCAGATTCAGACCATCGAATCTTTTTTAAATATTAGCGGTAGCAACGAAGAAAAATTACAACAACTAAAAGCCATTTTCGCCCAAAACGAAACCGGCTTAAAGGGTGTTGAAGAACTGGAGTACATTATTTCCCATTCACCACTCGCTATTCCCTATTCACCCCTAATTGATCTTACACTTGCCCGGGGCCTGAACTATTACACCGGAACTATCTTCGAGGTAAAAGCCAACGGCGTACAAATAGGTAGCATTGGCGGCGGAGGCCGTTATGATGATCTGACCGGTTTATTTGGCGTACCGAATGTTCCGGGAGTAGGTATTTCATTTGGGGTCGATCGTATTTATGATGTAATGAGCGAGCTGGATCTTTTCCCAAAAGAAGTAGCAACCGGAACGAAGCTCTTATTCTTCAATTTAGGCGAAGCTGAAGTTGCCAAAGCAATAGAACTGGCTCAAGCACTGCGTAATGAGGGTATTGCCTGTGAAGTGTTTCACGAGAACAGCAAATTTGATAAGCAGTTTAAATATGCTGAGAAAAAGGCCATTCCTTATATAGCGGCGCTGGGAAGCAAGGAATTAGAACAGGGTGTAGTAAATGTCAAAAACCTGGCAACGGGAAAGCAGCAACAGGTGAATTTTAATGATCTGTTGCATTTTAGCTGGTAATAATGGAGGCTATACCGGAAGATGCAGGGATGTTATTGTTAGTAGCAGCCATTGATGCCCTTAGCACTGTAGATAAACTGATTGCGACACCCGCCTGACCGGGCGGCAGGCAAGGAAAATGCCATCTATTCTGTTGCTGGTATCTTTACTGACCATTTAATTGCAGCGTTATTTCAACATGCTCACCATCTGGTATCCGCCGGCATTCTACATCTTAAACCGGGTTAACAGATTTTTGTATACTCAAAATCAGTCTCTAAAACCGTAATTCAGATTTTTTAAAGTAATTTCCTCCATCGTCCGTTTACTATTTTAATGGCGGACGGAATAGCGATAATGGCCGAAGACAAAAAGCAGAATATTGTGGATACTGTGAGAAATTACAGTAAGCGGCTTTTTGGCTTCATACGCGGAAAGGTAAATACCGATGCCGATGCCGAAGATATTCTGCAGGATGTATGGTACCAGTTTACCAATACGTCAACCACTCAAACTATCGAAGAGGTAAGCGGATGGTTATTTGCCGTGGCCCGCAATAAGATCACCGACAGGTATAGAAAAAGAAGCCCGATAACTTATTGAAGATTACCAGTACGAAGGGGAGGACGGCGATGTGTATTTTAAGGATATTTTACTGGCTATTAATGATAACCCCGAACTCGAAGATTTTAAGGAGCTTTTTTGGGAGTCTTTATTTGAGGCCCTGGAAGAGCTACCGGTAGCGCAGCGGGAAGCCTTTGTGTTGAATGAGCTGGAGGATATGACCTTGCAGGAAATAGCCGATAAAAGTGGTGAAAGCATTAAGACTGTGATCAGCCGTAAGCGTTATGCGGTACAACATTTGCGTAAACGATTGCAGTATTTGTACAACGAGTTAAGTAATTTATAAAAGATATTTTATGAGCATGAGAAGAAAATGTGGGCGGCCGCCGGTTATACTGATGGTACTCTGTGGCGCAGCGGCTGTCTTTTTATTTAGCGCCATTGTAATGCTGCTTTGGAATGCAGTATTACCCGATGTACTTCCTGTAAGGCCGGTGAATTACTGGCAGGCGATGGGTATACTGGTGCTGAGTAAAATATTATTCAGTGGATTTGGTGGCGGCGGTCGTAAAAAATTCGGATCCCGGGGTGAACTGAGAGACAAGTATCGAAATATGGGTGAGGAAGAGCGGCAAAAATTTAGGGAAGCCTGGAAGCGCCGATGCGGGATGCATTCTTAAATAATTAAAGCGAAATAGTAGCAATGCGAAGGGAGTTTTCTCTTCGCATTTTTATTTGGGGGTAATAGTGCAAAAGCTCTTTTAACGTAAGTGATAATTTACAATAATGGCTAACCGGCATTACAGGTGCTTTCACCGGCAAAAAGCCAAAACCTGCAGCAAAAGCGGTTTTTTCTAAAGTAATTTACGATCAAGGGACGTTATTCTATAGGTAAACAATTAAAAAAAATAGTTATGAACAGATCAATTGTAAAACCCATAATAGGAGGCGTCCTTATTGGAGCCGCTTTATTTTTTATACCCTTCTTCGTGTTGCGGGTAGCTGTATTGGTACTCATTGTAGGCTTATTATTCCGTTTGTTCGGGCGTGGGTCCTGGGGGCCGGGAAGCAGGCGCCATGAGCGTTTTACCCGCTTTGCTGACAAGGTAAGAAACATGACGGATGAGGAGTATGCCCAGTTCAAAGAACGTTTTCAATATGGTTGCGGAGGCCGTGATCGTAAAGCAGCTGCAACTCAATCCATTTAATAACCTTTAAAAAACAAGCAATGAACAGAAGAAAAAGTATTTGGATCGGTTTGACGGCTGCCGTAATAACGTTTGGAAGTTTTTATGCATTTGCGGGAGAGAAATATTTTGCAAAGCGCCATAACGGGAGGTTTTGCAGTGAACATCGTAGTAAGCAGATGCATGGGGAAGAATGGTATAAGGACGGTGAGCGGCCGGCCATAAAAAAGTGAAACCAGGGATTAGTGCCCGGTTCGAAAAAGAGAAGGGCTGTACAGGGCGTTTGCCGGTACAGCCCTTTTATAATTCATTACTATGCAGAAAAGGTAATTGTTTCGCCGTCCCTGATCATAATAACTTTATGAGCCAGGCCAATAAATAAACCATGTTCTACTATGCCCACAATTTTGTTCAGCTGCTCATCTAACACCGCCGGGTGTTCAATCAATCCAAAGTCGGCATCAATGATCAGGTTACCCTGGTCGGTGATATAGTCCTTGCCTTCTTTTGTACGTACCAGCCCGATGCCGCCAATTGCGGTTAACTGCCGCATTACATAGCTGCAGGCCATAGGGATCACCTCAATCGGTACTTTAAACTTTCCCAGCTGGTGTACCATTTTGGAGCTGTCAGTGATGATGATCTGTTTCTTAGTGATAGAGGCCACAATCTTCTCTCTTAAAAGTGCGCCGCCTCCTCCTTTGATCAGTTCGAGGTTTTGGGTGAACTCATCAGCTCCATCGATCGTCACGTCAATCGAATCAATGCTGTTAATATCTACCATAGGAATACCTAACTCTATAGACATTTGTTTGGTTTGCTCGGAAGTTGGAACGGTTTTGAGCGTCATACCCTGCCGGATCAGCTCTGCCACAGCATGTATGGCATAATAAGCCGTAGAGCCGGTGCCCAGTCCTATTGTCATGCCGTCTTTAATTTCTTTTACAGCTTCCAGCGCTGCCATTTTCTTTTCGTTGTTTGCGGTATCCATTGTATTCTTTTGTGTAATTGCGATTGGGTATAATGTCTTAATTTTTGTTGAGCACATCTATGATGATAGTACAGGCTTTCCGTATTTCTGCTTCGCTGATCGTTAACGGTGGACAAATACGCAGGCAGTTTGATGCAAACAAAAACCAATCTGTTAACGCACCGGTTTCAATTATTGCATCGATCACTTTTTTATTGGTTTCAAAACTATCAAACTCCACTGCCATTAATAAACCTATATGACGCACCGCTTTTATTTGCTCATGCTGAAGTAGCGACTTGAACAGGTTGCCTTTTTGAGTTGCGCCGTCTGCCATAGCTTCATCAATCAATGCCTGCATGGCCGCCAGTCCTGCAGCACAGCAAACCGGGTGACCGCCAAAAGTAGTGATATGCCCCAGCACCGGGTTGTCTGCCAATTGCATCATTAATTCCTTATCTGCCACAAAAGCACCGAGGGGCATGCCACCGCCTAATGCTTTTCCCAGCAGAACAATATCCGGCACTACTCCAAAATGCTCAAATCCCCAAAGTTTGCCCGTTCTGCCAAAACCTGCCTGTATCTCGTCCAATATTAAAAGGGTTCCTGTTTCGGTACATTTTTTCCGTACTGCTTGCAGCCAGTTTGCTTCAGGCACAATAATGCCTGCTTCCGCCTGTACAGTTTCCAGTATTACACAGGCTGTATTCGTATCGATAGTATCAATGAGCTCCTGGCTGTTATACTGCAAATGCAGGATGCCTGGTAAAAGCGGCCGGTAGGCATTGCGCCAGTATTCGCTGCCGATAATGCTCAAAGCGCCCTGGGTAGATCCATGATAAGAATTTTCGCAGGCAATGATCTGGGTACGGTTGGTAGCCCGTTTGGCTAGCTTCATGGCGCCTTCAACCGCTTCGGCCCCTGAGTTGGTAAAATAAACCGAGTTCAGATTTTCGGGTAAGTGCTGCGCCAGATAATGAGCGTATTGCACCTGTGGCGCTTCTACAAATTCACCATACACCATAATATGCATATAGCTATCCAGCTGCTGATGTATAGCGTTAATAACCTTTGGATGCCTGTGGCCTACATTGGCCACACTAATGCCCCCGATAAGATCAATGTATTCTTTATCATTTACATCGCGCAAGATGGCGCCTTCTGCTTTCGTGATTTCTAATGCCAGTGGCGCTGTAGAAGTTTGCGCTACATGGCGCAAAAATAGTTCCCGTTGATTCATGCGGGGCGAAGTTAAGAAAGGGAAGAGAATTCTACGATTCAGTGAGTTTTACTTATTATAATATAATCTTAGATTATAGATGGCTATTTAACCGCCAGGGCTTTTAAATAACAACAACGCTGCTCTCGTTCAGAACCTGCCGCCCTTGCGTCCTGGCGGTAAGAGGCTGCGTAAAAATGCATAGATGCTCTCAGATCGATAATTTTCCGCATCTCGTAAACTCCCTGCTTCATACTAGACCTACTTTTGCGGCCACAAAACCAAATTAATGAAAAAATTGATGGTATTCCGCGTGTTAGCAGTTGTTATCTGCACTATGCTTTGCTTAAATGTATTGGGCCAGGAAAAATTTGGAGCTATTGCAGGTATGGTTAAAACTTCCGACGACCGGCCAGCCGCCAATGTAAGTGTAGTGATTAAAAATACAAAGCAGGGTACCGCTACAGATAACGAAGGTGGTTTTGAATTTGCAAGACTGAAGCCGGGTGTTTATACATTACAGGTTACGTTATTGGGCTACGAAAGCAAAGAGCAGGAGGTGAGTGTAGCTTCGGTTCAAACAGCGAAGCCCGTGTTTACTTTGCAGATCAATAGCGCTGAACTGGAAACGGTAATTATAACAGCCGGTAAGAATAAATTCCTGGTAAAGAAAAGCCAGACGGTAGCAAAAATGCCGCTGAGCAACCTGGAAAATCCCCAGGCTTACAGCAGTATATCCAAAGAATTGATCAAAGAGCAGATTACCACCGATTTCAGTAACCTGCTAAAGAATGCACCGGGTATTTTTAAAGTGTCGGCAAATAGGGGTATCAATTCAGACGGAGCTACTTATTACAGTCTTCGTGGTTTCAGAACCGAAGTATCCATGGTTGATGGAGTGCCTACGCAAACAAACGGAGAAATTGATCCCGCTAATGTTGAAAAAGTTGAAGTATTACGCGGTCCATCTGCTACGCTTTATGGCGGTGCGGTGGCTACCTACGGTGGCGTTATCAACCTTATTACCCGTAAGCCCCAGGAAAGTTTCGGAGGTGAAGTTTCTTTTATACACGGTAGTTTTAATCTAAACCGGCTTACAGCCGATGTGTACGGTCCTATCAATAAAGAGAAAAACTTATTGGGCAGGGTGAATGTTGCTTACCAGAATCAGAACAGCTGGCAGGATGCGGGTTTCAGAAAATCTTTCTTTGTGGCCCCTGCCTTGGAGTACCGGGTAAACGAAAGACTGAGGATTAATCTGAATGCAGAGTTGTATACATCGGAGTTTACCACGCCTTCTGCTATTTTTTTAAATCGTACAAGGCCGTTCGTTGCTCATACACCTGAAGAATTAGGATTTAATTTCAAAAGATCTTATACCAATAACGATCTTTCTATGAAAAATCCAACAGCTAATCTAAGGGCTATCTTTAATTACCAGATATCCAGTCAATGGACTTCACAAACCATTCTCTCCAACAATACCCGTCAGTCTGAAGGATACTACCAGTACCAGTTTATACGTAAAGCAACCGATGATAGCCTGGAAAGAAATATCTCTTACCAGAATACCATGAACGCCAATTTAGATATACAGCAGAATTTTGTGGGTGATTTTAAGATAGGGAAGATGCGTAACAGGTTACTGGTAGGACTGGACTATGTAAACCAGCGCATCAAAAATGATAACTCTCCCTATATCGTTTTAGATTTTGTAAATGCCTTAAATCCGACTGACCCTAATTATTCAAAGCTAAACAGGGCGCTTGTTGATGCCAGGCTGGCTGCCAGCACGGCCAGGGGCGTAAGAAATAATACACGTTCCAATATCTATAGCGCTTATGCATCAAATGTGCTGAATATTACGGATAATCTTTTGGCAATGGTAAGCTTGAGGCTGGATCGCTTTGAAGGAAATGGTACTTACGACCTGGCAACTGACACCGTATTAGCTAATTCAAAATATGGTCAAACTGCTTTATCTCCCAAACTAGGGCTGGTATACCAGGTGATTAAGGACCGTCTTTCTGTATTCGGCAATTATATGAATGGCTTCTCCAATGTGGCTCCTGTAACCCAACCTGTACCGGATATTTCAGGGGTTTTAAAACCGCAGCAGGCGAATCAGTGGGAAACAGGTGTGAAGCTGGATATGTTTAGCGGCCGGTTGAACCTTACTGCCAGCTATTACGAAATTGAGGTGACCAATGTGGTACGCGATGAACAATTGGTAAGGGATGGCGCTAATTACAATATCAAGGTACAGGATGGTACGCAGTTTAGCAAAGGCTTTGAGCTGGAGTTGATCGCTAATCCTTTCAGCGGCTTGAACATGGTAGCAGGTTATTCGCATAATAACAGCAAGCTTACTCAATCAGCGGTAGCTGCTACACAGGGCAGAAGACCTCCAAGTGCAGGCCCGGCAGACCTGGCTAATCTTTGGATCAGCTATGGTATACCCAGTGGTAGATTAAAAGGGCTGGGAGCTGGTTTTGGCGGTAACTATATTGGCGATTTCGAAACAGCGAATTCTGCGGTAACCGGTGTTTTCACCATACCGGCTTATACACTGCTCAATGCAACGGTGTTCTATGAAACCAAATCTTTCAGGTTAGGCTTGAAACTGGATAACCTGACGGATGAGCTGTATTTTGCAGGGCAGGGCGTATTGGCACCTCAAATGCCGAGATCGGCAATGGCCAGTATTACCTTGAAGTTTTAAAATTAAAAAGATTGGACGTGCAGCAAAAGAAAGTGACTTTTGTTGTGCCTCTATAAATTCTCTCCCAGCCAATGATATGCTTTTTTCAGGTACTTGCCTGTAAAGGTTAAAATAGTACAAATAAAAAAGGGGACTACGGTGACCCAGGCAATATGTACATAAGAGTCATTAGCCGCATCATATCCAAAGTAAATAACGCTTAGCCAAAGCAGGCATAGTCCTGATATGTGAAATAGTAGTTTTCGGTTTTTCTGTACAATAAACAAGGAAATAATAATGACTATCTTACCCAGGATGGCAGTCAGTCCGACGGCAAAAAAATGGTTTTCTTCGGGCAAAAATGAAAAGTTGGTGTTAGTCTCTTTGGCATTTAAAAATCCGACTATTTCAAGCAGAAAAAAAGGCGCTATTCCATGTCCGCACCAATAAGTATCAAGCCATGTAAAATAATGGTCCCGATTTTTAGTTTTTTGTGAGTAAGCATTTAGCTGTAAAAATACCGATATGTTTTTTTACTTTCTATCTAAGATGATTCCTGGTTAGTCAAGTGGAGGGGGTGCATTTCAAATTTTCGCTTATGCTATAGTTCCTTTTGCAGATCCCTTTGAGCCTGCGGGGAAATCTCTAGAACGATCGCATCAATTCCTCTTTGTTTAAAACAGAATATATCACTGCTACGCAGCTCAGATAGCTGACGAATTATTATGGCAGCTATTAATACGATGCCGCTATGCGGCAATGATCACACAATAATAAAAGCAGCATAGCTGCGATATATCAGTAAAACAATAATCACAAAGGGGGTAGAGCTGCATCGCAGCGATATATTAATGATTCATGCATCCGCCCGAGGAAATCTCTACTATTTCCGAGGCGCTGCACTTCGACGGCATGACTTTAGCGAAAATTTGAAATACACCCAATGGAGGTGAAGCCCGGTTGCTGATTTTCATGTAAGTTTGTTAAGATCAGTACCCGCTATATGAACGAAACACAAACAACAACGATACGAATTGTTACAGCCGCTTCTTTATTCGACGGACATGATGCCGCTATTAATATCATGCGCCGTATTCTTCAAGGTAAAGGTGCGGAGATCATTCACCTGGGGCATAACCGGAGCGTGCATGAAATAGTGGAGTGTGCAATTGAAGAAGATGCACATGCTATAGCTATAACCAGTTACCAGGGCGGACATATTGAGTTCTTCAAATACATGTTTGACATGTTACAGGAGGCTGGTTGTGGACATATAAAAATATTCGGCGGCGGTGGTGGTACTATTTTACCGGTAGAGATCGACGAATTGCATGAGTATGGTATCGAGCATATTTATTCGCCTGATGATGGCCGGCAAATGGGATTGGAGGGTATGATCGAAGACCTGCTGAGTCGGGCACGTAAAACTGATTATTTTAAAGCAGCTGAAAACTGGAATGATACACCCCCTCTGGGCGAAAGCAGAGATGTTCGCCGTATAGCAAGGGCTATAACCAATGCGGAGCTGGGTTTGCCTGTCGAAGGCTTTCCGGTTTCAGAAAATAGGGAGGGTGTTGTGCTTGGTATTACAGGTACCGGCGGTGCAGGTAAATCATCTGTTACAGACGAAATAGTACGTCGCTTTTTGCATCAGTTTCCTGATCAGACCATTGCAGTTATATCGGTTGACCCCTCAAGAAAAAGACGGGTGGCGCTTTACTGGGCGACCGTATCCGTATGAACGCCATTTCACACTCGCGTGCCTATATGCGGTCCATGGCCACCCGTAATGATCATCTTGCTTTAAGCAAGACAGCCCGGGAGGCGATCAGCATTTGTAAAGCGGCGGGCTTTGACCTGGTGATATTGGAAAGCGCAGGCGTGGGACAAAGCGATGCTTCTATTGTGGACTATTGCGACCTGAGCTTATATGTGATGACGCCTGAATACGGCGCCGCGTCTCAACTGGAGAAGATCAATATGCTGGATTATGCTGATCTGATCTGTATCAATAAGTTTGATAAGCCCGGCGCACTGGATGCTTTGCAGGATGTGAAAAAACAATACAGGCGTAATCACCAGTTATGGACTGCAAAAGAGGAGGATATCCCGGTGGTTGGTACAATAGCTTCACAATTCAATGATGCAGGCGTAAATGAATTATTCGATCGCATTGTAAAAGCCATTCAGTCGAAAACCGGAATAGCCTGGAACAGGACTGTTGAACTGCCTGAGGGTAATAGTACAGGGAAAACGCAGATCATCCCCTCAAAGCAGGTGCGCTATCTCTCCGAAGTAACAGAGGCAATACAAGCCTATGATCAATGGGTGGTGTCTCAATCGACCATAGCTTCGCAATTATACCAGCTCGAAGGCGCAGGTCAATTGCTGGAGAATGTAAAGGCAATTATTGACGAAAAAAGCTGGAACTGTTGGCCAATCTGGAGCTGGGAAATAAGCAACTAATAGATGATTGGCCGGAAATAATTAAGGCTTATAGCCAGGATTATTTCGAGTATAAGGTGCGGGATAAAGTGATCCGGCAATCTTTGATCAGTTGGTCTTTAGGCGGTTCGAAGATCAAAAAGATCGCGCTGCCGAAGTATAAGGATTGGGGTGATATTTTAAAATGGCAGTTACAGGAAAACCTGCCCGGTAAATTTCCGTTTACTGCAGGTGTATTTGAATTAAAACGCCAGGGTGAAGACCCAACCCGGATGTTTGCAGGAGAGGGTGGGCCCGAGCGTACCAATAAGCGTTTTCATTATGTAAGCCTCGATCAGCCGGCCAAACGTTTGAGCACTGCCTTTGATAGTGTTACTTTATACGGTGAAGACCCTGCGCATCGGGCAGATATATTTGGGAAAGTGGGTAATAGCGGTGTGAGTATTGCAACCGTAGATGATGCCAAGAAATTATACAGTGGCTTTGATCTTTGTGATGCGGCTACTTCAGTATCCATGACGATTAATGGTCCTGCGCCTATATTGCTGGCCTTCTTTTTAAACGCGGCCATAGATCAGCAATGTGAGAAGTGGTTGGAGAAAAATAGTCAATGGTCAATAGTGAATAGCCGGCTACAGGAGAAGTTTAAGGAGAATGGTCAACCGGTTTATGCCGGTGATCTTCCAAAAGGTAACAGCGGTCTTGGGTTAAAGCTACTAGGTTTACGTGGAGATGAAGTGTTGCCTGCTGATGTTTATGAGAATATAAAAGCGGAAACCTTAAAGCAGGTGCGGGGAACGGTGCAGGCAGATATTTTGAAAGAAGACCAGGCGCAGAATACCTGCATTTTTTCTACAGAATTTGCGCTGAAACTGATGGGCGATGTGCAGGAGTATTTTATTAATAACCAGGTGCGGAATTTTTATAGCGTCAGCATCAGTGGCTATCATATTGCGGAAGCAGGAGCTAATCCTATCACCCAACTGGCTTTTACGCTGGCCAATGGTTTTACTTATGTAGAATATTATTTAAGCCGGGGTATGCATATAGATGATTTTGCGCCTAACCTTTCTTTCTTTTTTAGTAATGGCATGGATCCTGAATATAGTGTGATAGGCCGGGTAGCACGGCGTATATGGGCCAAAGCAATGAAGCAGAAGTATGGGGCTAACGAGCGCTCACAAAAATTAAAATATCATATACAAACATCGGGTAGAAGTTTGCACGCTCAGGAGATTGACTTTAATGATATCCGTACCACTTTACAGGCTCTATACGCTATATATGATAACTGTAATTCTTTGCATACGAATGCTTATGATGAGGCGATTACTACGCCCACTGAAGAGAGTGTGAGAAGAGCTATGGCCATACAGCTGATCATTAACCGTGAATTGGGTAGCGCTAAATCAGAAAACTTTTTGCAGGGAAGTTTTGCCCTGGAAGAACTAACTGATTTGGTTGAAACTGCTGTGCTGACCGAATTTGAGCGCATCAGCGAAAGAGGCGGCGTATTAGAGCGATGGAAAGAATGTATCAGCGCAATAAGATACAGGAAGAAAGCATGCATTATGAAATGCAGAAAAGCAATGGGGAGTTACCGCTGGTGGGGGTCAATACTTTTTAAGTAAGAAAGGAAGCCCAACGATCCTGCCGCAGGAAGTGATCAGGAGCACAACGGAGGAAAAGGAACTGCAGATTGCCAACCTGGAGGCTTTTAAAAAAGAAATCAACAGGAAGGCGCGAAAGCAATACAAAAACTTAAGCAAGTGGCGCTTCAGAATGGTAACCTTTTTGCGGAATTGATGGACTGTGTGAAATTTTGTTCGCTGGGAAAAATTACACATGCTTTATATGAGGTTGGAGGGCAGTATAGGAGGAATATGTAGCCATTTTTCTCCTCGTAATAACAGCTACTTTTGCTTCTATGAAAATTATACCTTTATCGGAAGGCGCATTCACCGTAGATGCCTCAAAGAAATTTATTCCCTTTAAGTTAAGTGAAGACGAAATGGCGGACCGCAACAGAGGCAGCCTTTTAGTGGAAATTCAGCCTTTTGTAGTAATAACCGCTGACGATATCATATTATTGGATACAGGTCTTGGGCTTATCGACGATGACGGCCAGTTTCAATTATATAAAAATCTGCGCGACAATGGCATTAACGCTACTGATGTTACCCAGGTTATTATGAGTCATTTACATAAAGACCATGCAGGCGGACTGATCAATCCTTATACGAGGCAGCTTGCTTTTGAAAATGCCACTTACCATATTCAGCAACAGGAGCTGGATTATGCCCTGGAAATAGGTTCAGCCTCATACAATACTGATTTGCTGGAGTTACTACAGCAGTCCGATAACCTGGTGCTCACGGAGGCTGAAACGGGCTTTATTGCCGATGGAATCAGTTACGAGGTTACCGGCGCCCATTCGAAATTTCACCGCGTAATTTGGCTGAATGAGGGCGGAGAGACGATTTTCTTTGGCGCCGACGATGCCCCCAGCTTTCACAGATGAAAACAAGGTTTGCAGCCAAGTATGACTATGATGGAAAAAAGCTATGCAATTGCGGGAAAAATGGTTGCAGGAAGGGGGTGATTGGCAGTTTTTGTTTTATCATGACATTCAAACACCGGTAAAACGTTTTGGAGAATGAAAAAGTAGCAGATAAAAAAAGGCCTGCCCTAAAAGAGCTGGCCGTTGCTAACCTATGAAAAACACCAGTTGCAAAAATAGGAAATACTATCAGACAAAAAAATTTATTGAAAAAAAGTTTAAACATTAATTTTTCTTCCGTTCCTTATCACGCTCTTTAAGCTCTTCGCGTATCTTACGGCGAAAGTTCTGTTCGCTTGAAAAAAGGCATTGGCCTTTTGTATGCCAATGATGGAGGCCATCTCTTTCCGGGAGTTTATTTTGATGTTTAGAATCTCCTGTTCCCGCTCCAGCGGGTCGGAAAACCGGCCATAAACCTTCTTTCTTTCATTAAGGTATTTTTTAACCAGAGGTCGCATCTGTGCTGCGTCTGAAGGCTTTAGTTCTAGCGTTTTTGACACATATTCAAAGAATACATCATCAACTTTTGAGGGAGGTTTTTGCTGAGCGCATATGCTGGTGCAACACACTAAAAGTGCCGCAAAAACAAGTAATATTTGACGGTATTGGATCATAGCTATCTAAAATAATTCAGTATGGTTAGCGGCAGTTTCGTTTAAAAAACTTTCTAAATCCTGGCTGCTTACTTGTTGAAAAAGTTGATTAATGTCAACGGAATTTTTTTATCGTTGCCTTTAATATTGCCGGTAGCGGCATCCTCCACAAAATCGGTCAGCTCATTAACGCTGATATTACGGATTGCTGGGGTACTGTTGGGTTGATTTTGAATGGCAATTGGACGCGAGTCAGACGATTCCCGGTAATAAATGCCGCTTAAAACGATCAGCCCGGTAATGGTTGCTGCTGCAATCTGTTGCCATTTGGAGGTGAATAGCCTCCTGACAGACGCAGGTGATGTGGTTTTTTTGAGAATGTTTTGCCCGAGATCGTCAAAATAACCATCGGGCACAGTAAACGTTTGCCTTTTACCCTCATTGGTAAATATCATTGGGTCAGCGGCGGCTTCGTCCGAAACTGTTGCAAGAATTTTGTTCTCAAGTTCAGGAAAATAATCCTCCGGAACATGAAATGGTCCATCATGTTGATCATGTTCTTTCATTTGCTGCCGCAATGCCTTTAATATGTCATTGTGCTCATTCATCTCTTACTAAAATAGACCCGCAAGGGTATTAAAAGTTTAATTCATTTACCAGGTAATCCTGCACTTTTTTCGCAGCGTGGTGATAACTGGCCTTCAAGGCTCCTACGCTTACACCTAGTACCTCGCTCATTTCCTGGTAGGGCATGTCGTCAAAATAACGCAGGTTAAAAACCAACTTCTGTTGTTCGGGAAGGGCTTGAATAGCCAATTGTAGTTTCCATTCAACCTTTGACGCATCGAAATAAGAGTCCGCTTTTACTTTCTCTTCCAGGAAACTATATGCTTCTTCGTCCGTTTCAACCTGTTTCTGTTTTTTTATCCGGTTGAGATGGGTGATGCTTTCGTTGGAAGCTATCCGGTATAGCCAGCTGTAGAGTTTACTTTCCTCCCGGAACTGATCCAGCCCTTTCCACATTTTTATGAATACATTTTGCAGTACGTCATCCGCATCCTCATGTATTAAAACCATCCTGCGTATGTGCCAATAGAGCTTCTCCTTGTATTTGTCGATAACCTGGGAAAATGCCTTCTGTTTCGTAACCGGGTCACGAAACAGCAATAAAAGTTCGTCATCAGAAAGAAAGGAGCGCTCCATCAATGAGTTGATAAGACTTTCAAGATAGGGAAAGGTTTAAACTAAAAAAGAAACCCGCGACATGGCGCGGGTTTGCTACTATAATTCGATCACAAATATTAAGCATTTTTTCTTGCCATAACCTTTTCGGCAGCAGCAACAATGTCTGGAATGTCCATGCCATATTTTTTCAGCAACTCCTTAGGTGTTCCGCTTTCGCCAAAAGTATCTTTAGTACCCACATATTCAATAGGTACAGGGAAGTTTTTAGCAGCGCACTGTGCAATAGCATCCCCTAATCCGCCAATAATGTTATGCTCTTCTGCGGTAACCGCACATTTCGTCTTTTTAAGAGAATTGATCACGGCTTCTTCATCTAAAGGCTTGATCGTGTGTATATTGATCACTTCTACGCTAATACCTTTTTCTTCTAACTCAGCTCCTGCCTGTATGGCATTCCATACCAGGTGACCGCAGGCGAAAATAGTTACATCAGTACCTTCAGAGAAATATTGTGCTTTACCGATCTTGAAATCTTCTTCTTTGGTGAAAATAGGCCAGCTTGGACGACCAAAACGCAGATAAACAGGTCCTTCGTATTCTGCAACAGCCTGCGTAGCTGCTTTTGTTTGTGTATAATCGCAAGGTACCACTACCGTCATACCAGGTAACATTTTCATCAAACCAATATCTTCCAGGATCTGGTGGGTAGCGCCATCTTCTCCCAGGGTAACACCGGCGTGAGAAGCGCAGATCTTTACGTTCTTGCCGCTGTAAGCAACAGATTGACGGATCTGATCGTATACCCGGCCTGTACTGAAGTTAGCAAAAGTGGTAGTAAAAGGAATTTTTCCTCCGATGGATAATCCTGAAGCAACCCCGATCATATTGGCTTCGCCAATACCACACTGCACAAATCTTTCGGGAAACTCTTTAACAAACTGGTTCAGTTTCATCGAGCCTAACAAATCGGCGGTGAGGGCTACAATATTTTCGTTTTTACGCGCTGCTTCTACTATACCATCGCCGAAGCCGCTACGGGTATCTTTACTTCCTGTTGATTGAATGTCTTTTAAAGCCATTTCTTTTGGTTTTAACTTTAGTTATCCGGCAAACGTACTGAAAAAAACCATTCCTTTGGGTTAACAACAGATAAAGCTGGAAAGCGTGGGAATGGGCTGTTATGGGGTTAGTATTTGGTCGCACTTTTAATGCAGAAATGAAGCCGTTAAACTTCAGATTAAAAATTCTGTTAATAATGTGCAAATGCCGAAAAATAAAGCGTTTTGTTCATTTGCTTTGTTACTTTCGGGAAATTACTTCACCTTTGCCAACACAATTTTGAATATATAGCAGAATGGGACTTTTCAACTGGTTTACTCAGGAAATAGCAATGGATTTGGGTACCGCAAATACCCTCATTATACATAACGATGAAGTGGCTGTAAATGAGCCAAGTATTGTAGCACTTAACCGCAATAACCCGAAGGAGGTATTGGCGGTTGGTAAACGTGCATTGATGATGCACGAAAAAACGCATGAAAGCATCAGAACGGTTAGACCATTAAAAGATGGTGTGATTGCAGATTTTAATGCGGCCGAATTAATGATACGCGAGCTGATAAAGCTGGTGTATCCTAAAAAACCATTGTTCCCACCCAGCTGGAGAATGATGATCTGTATCCCTTCTTCGATTACGGAAGTAGAAAAGCGCGCGGTTAGAGACAGTGCAGAGCAGGCGGGCGCCAAAGAAGTATACCTGATTCATGAGCCGATGGCTGCTGCCTTAGGTATTGGTATTGATGTGGAGGAACCGGTTGGTAACATGATCATTGATATCGGTGGTGGAACTACAGGTATTACGGTTATTGCATTAGCAGGTATTGTTTGCGACCAGAGTATACGTATTGCGGTGATGAATTTACAGCCGACATTATGGAAGCCTTAAGAAGGTACCATAGCCTTTTAATAGGGGAGCGTACTGCTGAGCAGATCAAGATACAGATTGGTGCTGCTATGAAAGACCTGGACAACCCACCTGATGATATTCCTGTAAACGGGCGTGACCTGGTAACCGGTATCCCTAAACAGATTATGGTAAGCTACCAGGAAGTAGCCGAAGCCCTGGATAAAAGTATTTTTAAAATCGAAGAAGCAATATTAAAAGCGCTTGAGCAAACACCTCCCGAGCTGGCCAGTGATATTTATCGCCGTGGCTTATACCTTACAGGTGGTGGCGCCTTGTTAAGAGGTTTGGATAAAAGATTAAGCCAGAAGATTAAGCTGCCTGTACATATAGCCGATGATCCGCTGAAAAGTGTAGTAAGAGGCACGGGTATTGCGTTGCAGAACTATGACAGGTATCCATTTGTAATGAGATAATTGTGGGTTGATAGGTTATAAGTTTACAGGTTAAATAAGTATGAGCAGGTTTATATGCGGATGCACTTAATTATCTTCCTTATCAATTGATCAACCTGTTAACTTTTCAACATCCAAAGGAGCCATGCGCAATATCTTTTTATTCATCCGGCGTTACTCAGTTTTTATCCTGTTCCTGGTACTGCAGATCATTGCATTGTACTTTCTGTTTACTTATAACAGATCGCACCGGGCGAAAGGCCTTGGCTTTGCCGGAGGGATTACTTCCTATTTTAACGGCAAGTATAATTCACTAGAAGATTTTTTTACCATGCAGGAAGAAAACAGGCGGGTGCACCTGCTGAATGACTCCCTGATGAATTTATTGAACGCGAATTTCGTGGTAGCAGATTCGGGAACAACGGTGATGCGCGATTCAACCTACAGAGATACTTTGGGCAGTAATCGTCACTATGCGTGGAGAAGTGCACAGGTAGTATACAGCACTTCGGCCAGCGATAAAAATTATCTTCAGATCAACCGGGGAAGCAGCACAGGCGTAGGTGATGATATGGGCGTGTTTAGTTCCAATGGCGGATTGGTTGGGAAAGTGATCAATACCGGTAAGAACTTTAGTGAGGTAATGAGCCTGCTGAATGTAGTGAATAAATTCAGTGTACAGCTCAAGAGAACCGGCAGCGCCGGTATGTTGAGCTGGGATGGGAAGTCGCCGCAGGAGCTGACGCTGAACAATATTCCTAAAACCGATTCGGTACGAAGAGGGGATACTATTTTAACAGGAACTTATTCGCGGAGCTATCCTCCCGGCCGTATGGTGGGCATTGTTTCCAAAGTGCTGATCGATAAATCCAGTAACTTCTTTATTTTAAAAGTACAGCCAGCAGCTAATTTAACCAGCCTTCAGCAGGTTTTTGTGGTGGAGAATATTCATTACAATGAGTTGGAGCAATTAGATAAAGCAACGCATGATATGGTTGATAAGAAAGGAGGGAATAAATGAGTGATCTAGTAAGAAATACCATTCGCTTTATATTGTTTGTTTTTTTGCAGGTATATGTGTTAAACATAATGCCGCACCTGCACCAGCTGATCACTCCTTATATTTATTTTCTTTTTATCTTATGGCTCCCTTTCTATATGAAAAAGGATGGGTGCTGATACTCGGTTTTTTATTAGGGATCAGTGTAGATTATTACACCATGACGCCGGGACTACATGCAGCTGCCAGCGTGCTGATCGCTTTTCTACGCCCTTTTATTATTAATCTTTTTGCGCCTAAAGACGCGACAGAGTTTAGCTATAAAGAACCTTCTCCCAAAGCTATGGGATGGAACGCTTATTTATTATATGCGTTGATCCTTGCTTTTTGCCACAACTTTTACCTGCTGTTCCTGGAGTGGCTGTCATTTGGCTCTATCCTTCATTTTTTGATGAAAGTGATTATAACAACTGCCATCAGCATGCTAATGATCATCATAGCCGAACTGATCTTTCCACGCAAGCTAAAGTTCAGGTCGAATACAGCCTAGTTTACCTCTTATACAATTTGTTGTTTGATGGCCTTGGCTACAGCTTCGTTCATGGAGTTGACCTGTAGTTTTCCTAAACCTCCGTGATATACTAACGAGCTGTATGGAAATAGAGCATTCATTAGTGGTCATTTATGCTTTCCAATAACATGTTTGCCTGGTTAGAACCTTTTATACCTTCAAGCATAGATCGAGGTTGGCCCGGTGATAACTGAGTGTATCGGGAGCTGCAAAGTATTATTAAATTTTTAGGTAGAAATAGTTAAAGCAACGCAGCTCTGTATGTACTTTTGCATCTATTATTGTTATCCTGCTAAAGTTTTCCCTTTTACATGTCCGTATTCAATCAGTCAAGGAGTTATATCATACGCGCCATTTTCCTGGCCGTCTTCATCGTTATACTAGCTCAATTGGTGAACCTGCAGATTTTTGGCAGGAAGTATCACGAATTGGCCATGAATAATGCTGTTTTCCAAAAAATAGTTTACCCTGAGAGAGGTATTATTTTCGATCGCAAGGGAAAGCCCATTTTGAACAATATTATTATGTTCGATCTGATGGTTACACCTGCCGAAGTAAAGAATATCGACACCTCAGCCTTTTGCAGCCTGATGAATATTGATACTGCTGAGTTCCGGCAAAAAATTGTGGATGCAGTGGTTAAGAATACACGGGTGAGGCCTTCCATATTCATGTCGTTATTGACCCCGGAAATGCAGGCCCGGTTTGAAGAGAATGGCTGGCGGTTTTCTGGCTTTAACCTGGTAGCCCGACCTGTGAGATCTTACCCGTTTAATGTGGGAGCACATATTTTAGGATATATCAGTGAAGCCGATCAGCGTGATATAGAACGCTCTGGTGGTTTTTACCGCATGGGTGACTATCGTGGGAAAAACGGGTTGGAATATACTTATGAAAAAGTGCTGATGGGACAGCGGGGTATTGAGTACATGATAAAGGATAATAAGAACCGACTGGTTGGGCACTACGAGAACGGCGAGTTTGATACAATGGCCGTGGCCGGCCGCGGACTGAAAACGCATATTGATGTAGAATTACAGGCGCTTGCCGAAAAACTGATCAGTAATAAAGTAGGTGCCGCTGTAGCCATCGATCCTAAAACTGGAGGTATCCTGGCAATGGCTTCAGGACCTACATTTAATCCCAATGACCTTACGGGACCCGAGTTCAGAAAGAATTATCAGAAGATGAACCTGGATGTGGCATCACCTCTTTTAAACAGGGGGATACAGGGACGTTATCCTCCCGGCTCAACCTTTAAGCCCCTTGGTGGCTTGGTTGCTTTGGATGAAGGCGTTATAACACCTGCGTTTGGTTATCCTTGTGGCGGACGTTATTTTGCCTGCGGTGCGGGGAAGCCGGCTTGTACTCATGCCGGAGGAGGACACGCTGCTAACCTGAGAGCTGCAATCGCTAACTCCTGTAACTCCTATTTTGTAGATGTATATAGAAAAGTAGTGGACAACCGTAAATACGGAAATGCTAAAAAGGGATACGAGGTTTGGGAAGATTATATGAACTTGTTTGGTTTGGGTGTTCGCCTCGGTGTAGATGTGCCCAGTGAAAATATGGGGAATATTCCTACAGTAGCTGTTTATGATAAAGAATACCGGGGCTCCTGGAACTCCTGTACCAACCTCACACTGGGTATCGGGCAGGATAAAATGCTGGCCACCCCTTGCAATTAGCTAACGCCATGTGTATTATTGCTAACCGGGGTTATTACTATACACCGCATTTTGTGGATAGTCTTGAAAATGAAACCATCGCCGACTCAGTATTTATGAGTAAATATCGCACCCGGCATGATGCGCTTACTCATATTTCAGATACAGCTTTCAGCGCAACCATCAATGGTATGCAGGATGTAGTTACGCATGGTACTGCCCGTAACGTAAGAATTCAGGGAATTAATGTTTGTGCAAAAACCGGTACCGCTCAAAACTCAAGGATCATTGGTGGCAAGAAATGGGATTTACCGCATAACGCGATGTTTGTTTGTTTTGCCCCTAAAGAAGACCCGAAAATATGTGTTGCTGTGGTAGTGGAGAGCGGTGGATATGGAGGGTCCTCCGCAGGTCCTATTGCACGCCTGATGATGGAAAAATACCTGTTTGATACATTAAATGCCAAAAGTGAAGCAGATGTAGAAAGAACCGCTAAAGTAAACTTAATGCCACCTTATTTACCCAGGTTGCAATACTTGACGGACTCTGCCAGGGCTCACCAGTGGTTAAAGGATTACCAGGATAGCAGCCTGATTCTAAAATTCCGTGGACGCAACAGGGCTACAGCCGACAGTGCAGCTAAGCGTAAAAAATTAGAAGAAGAAAAGAAAAAAGAAGAGCAGAGGAAAAAGAATATAGCAACCGCGGTGGCTATATTAACAGATACCAGAAAATATTCCAAACAATCTAAAGCTACACATCCGGCATAAGCATGACACAGCGAAAAACAGAGATATCAAAAGGGGTGGATTACGTGCTAATCATTGTTTACCTTATTTTACTGGCTATTGGCCTGCTGGCTATTTTTGCGGTAACCTATAAAGATGGCGATCCGGTGTTGCAGAGCTTTTTAAACTACAAAACAGATTACAGCAAGCAATTTTATTATGCCTGTGTAGCAATGGCTCTCGGGTTGTTTATTCTATTAACCGATAGTAAGTTTTTTCCGGCGACTGCTAACCTCTGGTATGCCGGGGGCATATTGCTGTTGCTACTCGTATTTCCCTTCCACTCTGCTGTAAAAGGTACGGAATCAATTATCCGTATCGGCGGTTTCCAGTTTCAGCCGGCAGAGTTTTGTAAAATAACCGTAGCATTGGCTTTGGCAAAATACCTCTCGCTGCCCGAAATGGACTTTAGCCGGCCGAAGTCGCAATTGATTGCAGCCGGCCTAACGCTGGCCCCTGCGGTATTAACCATTTTGCAAAAGAAACAGGGCTGGCCCTGGTGTTTTTTGCTTTTTCCTGGTAATGTTCCGTGAAGGGCTTCCACCCATGTATATTGTAATTGGTTTTGCAGCCGCAACACTGGTAGTTGCTACTTTGTTGCTAGACAAAAACCTGCTGGCGATTATATTGGCGGTAATTATTGGTATTGTGCTTTTGCTAAACCAGCGGCAGATAAAAAGAGATAAAAGTGTTTTAGTTAAGATCTTATTGATCGGACTGCTTTGTATTGGTGTACAGCGGTTTGGGGTGCCGTTTTTATTCACCCATGTATTTGAAAAACACCAGGTGGAACGTATTTTTAGTACCATCGGAAGAGATATACCTGAAGAGTATATTAAAGGTGAAATGAAAGTGGATGCCAAAACCGGTAAGCAAAAAATACAGCCGATTACAATGTAAAGCAATCCAAAATAGCCATTGGCAGTGGCGGATTAGTAGGTAAAGGGCTTTTAAGCGGAACACAAACAAGGTATGGTTTTGTGCCGGAACAACGCACCGATTTTATTTTTGACACCATTGGTGAAGGCTTTGGTTTTGCCGGGAGTGTGGTTTTGCTCGGCCTTTATCTGCTGCTTTTATTTAGAATTGTAACAATTGCGGAGCGGCAAAGAAGTGTTTTTAGCCGTTGTTATGCTTACGGTGTGGCCTCCGTTTTCTTCTTTCATATTGCTATTAACCTGGGCATGACTATCGGTCTTGCTCCCGTAATCGGTATTCCATTACCGCTCATAAGCTATGGAGGTACTTCTTTACTCACCTTTTCAGTAATGCTTTTTATTCTCATCAGGCTGATGCTGACCGCCAGATGGTGCTTCGTTAATTTTTTTATTTTTTTGTAACTTTTTATTTCCCTGCCCGTATAATAGATACGAGGGCGGGCATTTAAATAATTTTTGTACTGCAATCGGAAGTTAAATGATCGTAAAGTAATTGATAATTAAGGTTCTGGCTGTTTTATGACTGAGAAAGACTACAATGATTGTGTAACGGATTATTCAGATGCTTTGTATCGCTTTATGCTGAAAACCATGCGGCACAGGGCGGATGCAGAAGATATGGTGCAGAATGCATACGAAGTGTTGTGGCAGAACAGGTCGGATATTAACCTGGATACGGCAAAAGCTTACCTGTTTAGAGTGGCCTATAACAAAATGGTAGATCATTATCGGAAAACCAGCAGGATGGATTTACATGAGTCATTTGAAAGCCTGGACCAGGGTGTTGAAGAAAAGCGTAATAACTTAAAAGCTGTATTAGAGCAGGCTTTATCCCGGCTGTCAGAACAAAACCGCTCTTTAGTTCTATTGAAAGATTATGAAGGGTATAGCTATGAAGAAATTGGCGAAATTACCGGGCTGAATGCATCGCAGGTGAAAGTATACCTGCATCGTTCCAGGTTACAGTTAAAATCTTACCTGGTAAGTGTGAATAATCTGGTTTAACAACAAAGAAGTTAACAATGCAAATTAATCAACATAATTACGAGGAGTTTTTTTAATGTACGTTGACAATGAATTGTCGGCGGAGGAAAAAGAAATGGTCGAAGCGTTTGTTAAGCAAAATCCTGAACTGGCTGTTGAGCTGGATTTGTTAAAGCAAACGGTTTTTGGCGGCGATGAGAATATTGGATTTGCCGGTAAAGAAAAACTGATCAGAAGCGCCGCATTAACAGAAGAAGATCTGCTCACCTACCTCGATGGTGAGGCGGGAAAGGAATTGGCTGGCAAAGTGGAACATGAGGCTATGAGCGACAAGGTGCTAAAATTGGAGTTAGATACTTTGAGCAAGCTTTATTTAAAAGCAGACACTTCAATAAAATACCCGGCTAAAGAAAAACTATATAAAAGAGCCGCAGTAAGAAGTATGGACTGGCGTAAGTTGGCTATTGCCGCATCTTTATTATTGTGTGTGAGTACCTGGTTGGTTTTAAATCAGTCGGAGCAGGAAGAGGCTAATGATGAGCGTGTGGCAATTAATACGCCACCTGTTACACAGCCGGTCGTCCCGGCGCGGTGGTTGTTGATACCATTACTCATACGGATACGCCTGTTATGCCGGAGGCTGCATCTGCTAAAGCGGATGACGAGAATACTCAAAAACAAGGCAAAACATATGCTAGAGCTAAACAAAGCCCAATTGAGCCTACAACGGTACCTGAGCCTTTAGCAGGCAGAAAAGAAGTAACTAATAGCAATTCTCTGGCTACCACCAATAATGGAAACGGAGTTAAAGGCAATCCGGTTCAATCATCGCCCGAGCCTGTCAAAGAACCTGTAGGAACAATTTCCCAGCCACCCGTAGCAGAAACATCAACTTCTTTGCTATCAGCAAAGGAGCCGGTGAAAGAAAAAAAATCGCTGTTTAAAAAAATTAAAAAGCAGATCGGCGACCGCGCATTGGATATCTTATCTGATGGTGGCGATAATATAAATGTCGCAGGGTTTGCCATTCGTGTAGAAAAATAATACTAAAATACAATATATGTTACGCAAATTTTTACCAACTGCCCTGTGTGTGGTGATGTCGGCCGCGGCTTATGCGCAAAAAGATACTTCTTCTGTAACAGTACAGGTTATTACCGATAAGGATAATAAAAAAGTGATTGTAGATACTAACGGCGAGGTATGGGAAAAAACTACACGCCGGAAAAATATCACTACCAGCTGGTTTGGTGGAATTGACCTGGGCTTTTCTAATTTTGTAGATAATACCAATTACACTTCGGCGGGCGCCCAGGCTTTTGCTCCTGGTGCTGATGCTTCCTGGTTCGACTTGAGGAACGGTAAGTCGGTGAATGTAAATATCTGGCTGGTAAGTCAAAAAGTGAACCTTATCAATCATAACGTGAATCTGAAATATGCACTGGGCCTGGAATTGAATAATTACCGCTTTAAGAACCCGGTTCGGTTTAACGACAATCTGCCTTATGTAGAATGGGATAATACAGCAGGTCGTACCTATTCTAAAAATAAATTAGCAGCAGATTACGTCACCTTTCCTTTGATGCTGAATTTTGATTTTGGAAAACATACAGGTGGTTACTCCATTACAAAAAAGCATAAAAAAGGACTGGAGCTCTCCGCAAAAAAACCAAGGAGTGGGGCTTTAGTGCGGGTATCAGCGCAGGCTATTTATACAGTGCGCGCAATAAAACCATCACCTCCGACGAAGGCAAGTTAAAGCTGAAAGACAACCTTAATTTAAATCCCTGGAAACTATCTTATGTAGCTGAGGTGAATTTAGGTGTGATCAGTTTATATGGGTCTTATGCCATTAAAGGTATGTTTAAAGACGGGTTGGATATGACCCCTTATAATGTGGGAATCAGGTTCTGATAGTATTTGTCAGTAACTGAATTTGCGGCTCGAATTTTAACTTTTCGGTTCTTGCTAAAATGTATCTTTACGGGATTATGAGATTTTTGCTTTCCGTACTTTGTTTATCATGGGCCGTCTCTGGTATAGCGCAGGACCAACCGAAGCCCGACACCCTTGAAATAGGTGGTGTTACCATCATCAGGGATAATGATCCCGGGGCATTTGCAGCACCACCTAAAAAAGGTTTCCTGAAGAAATTAAGTAGTCGTACCAATCCCAGAAAAGTACGTACACAGTGGGGAATTGTAGACATCGGTTTTTCCAATTTCGTAGATAATACAGATTATTCCAGTATCGAGGCACAGGAGTACGCCACACCTGCCGTTAACGCCGACTGGATGAGCCTGAAACCCTTTAAGTCACGTAATGTCAATATCTGGGTGGTTACGCAACAGGTAAGTATCATTAATCATTATGTGAACTTTAATTATGGTATCGGGTTGGAGCTGAATAATTATCATTATAAACAACCCATAAGGTATCAACAGCAGACGGCAACCGTAGAAAATGCGCCGGCGTTGGGGTTTGACGGAACCTTTGGACGAACCTATAAAAAGAACAAACTCGCTGCAGATTATTTAACCGTTCCTTTAATGCTGAACTTTAATTTAACGCCCCATAACTTATATGCCGTTGAGTTGAGTGCGGGAATGAGCGTAGGATACCTGTATTCCGCAAGAAATAAGTATGTCAACTCCGATGAGGGAAAAGCCAAGTCGCGTGGTGATTTTGATATCCGGCCCTGGAAGCTATCCTATATAGCCGAATTGAACCTGGGTATTATCAGGCTATACGGATCTTATGCTTTCAAAAGCATGTACCTGCGGGGACTGGATATGACGCCTTATAATTTTGGTGTACGGATCAAACCCATGGAGGTTTTTGGTAAAGTACAAACCAATTAGAGTAGGTAAGGTATATAATGTGTGATTTACGATATCAGGCATAAGATACGCAGATAGGTATGAAATCTAACAGTATTCATTTTACAGCTGCTCTTCAAAAGTTTGCGGAAAACGGTGATAAAACCGGCTGGACCTATATTGAAATACCTGCAGAGCTGGCGGAGCAACTGAAAGCCGGTAGTAAAAAAGCATTTCGCGTAAAAGGCACATTAGATCAGCATCCTGTTTCGGGTGTAACACTTTTACCTGCCGGCGGGGGAAATTATATTATGGCTGTTAATGCGTCCATGCGAAAGGGAATTGCCAAAAGGCAGGGGCTATGATAACCGCTACGCTCGAAGTAGATGAAAAAAGTATGAGCTTAACCCAGACCTGCTAGCCTGCCTGGATGATGATCCGGCGGCCCGGGCTTTTTTGAAACCCTGGCTCCCTCGCATCAAAACTATTTCAGCAAATGGATTGATGATGCGAAAACTGATGCTACCAAAACAAAGCGCATAGCACAGGCGCTTTTCGGCCTGAATAATAAAATGGATTACGGGCAAATGATCCGCTATCACAAAGGGAAAAGCTAAATATCAATTCTTAAACCCCAAATCAAAAAACGCCCTTATTTTTGCAGCCTTATGGCAACAGATACAAATAAAACTGCTTTGCCGGCAGGCAGGTTTCAGGCGATTATATCGCACTGTAAAGAGTACGGCTTTATTTTTCCAAGCAGCGAAATTTACGATGGCTTACAGGCAGTTTACGACTACGGTCAGTGGGGTGCTGAGTTAAAGAAAAATATAAAGGATTACTGGTGGAAATGGATGACCCAGCTACAGGATAATATTGTAGGGATCGATGCGGCAATATTTATGCATCCTACTACCTGGAAAGCCAGCGGTCACGTGGACGGGTTTAACGATCCTATGATCGACAACAAAGACAGTAAAAAACGTTACCGTGTAGACCATTTAATAGAATCTCACACAGAGCAGTTAAAGGCGGACGGTAAAGAAGAAGAAGCGGCTGCCATTATCAGCGAAATGGAAAAAGCTGATGCGGCGGGCGATCTTACAGGACTGAAAAAGATCATCGACGATAATAAAATTAAGTGCCCGGTTAGCGGTACAGCCAACTGGACGGATATCCGCCAGTTTAACCTGATGTTCTCTACCGAATTTGGTTCTACGGTTTCTTCCGAAGATGAGAACAATAAGGTATACCTGCGCCCGGAAACAGCACAGGGTATTTTTGTAAACTTCCTGAATGTGCAGAAAACCGGCCGGATGAAGATCCCGTTTGGTATAGCACAAATTGGTAAAGCTTTCCGTAACGAGATCGTAGCACGCCAGTTTATTTTCCGTATGCGTGAGTTTGAGCAAATGGAAATGCAGTTTTTCATCAGGCCTGGCACGCAGAAAGAATGGTATGAGTACTGGAAGCAGGCCCGTTTAAAATGGCACCTGGAATTGGGTGTGCCAGATACAGAGTATCGCTTTCACGATCACGTAAAGCTGGCGCACTATGCCGATGCAGCTTGCGATATAGAGTTCAATTTTCCTATCGGGTTTAAAGAGTTGGAGGGTATTCATAGCCGCACGGACTATGATTTATCCAGACACCAGGAGTTCAGCAAAAAGAAAATGCAGTACTTCGATAATGATGTGAATCCCGAAACCGGCAAGCCTTATGGTAACTATATTCCTTATGTAATCGAAACCTCTATTGGTTTGGATCGTATGTTTCTTTCCATGGTTTGTTCAGCTTATACCGAAGAAGATCTGAGCACACCGGAAAAGCAGGATAACAGGGTAGTACTTAAATTCCCGGCCAAGCTGGCTCCTATTAAGCTGGCGGTTTTCCCTTTGCTGAAAAAAGACGGTTTACCTGAAATCGCACAGGAGATTATGGCGCAATACCGCGGAGAGTTTAAATGCTTCTATGAAGAGAAAGATGCTATCGGTAAACGTTACAGACGAATGGATGCCCTGGGTGTTCCGTTCTGCGTAACCATCGATCACCAAACTAAAGAGGACGGCACCGTTACTATACGCCATCGCGATAGTATGGAACAGGAAAGAATATCTATAGAAAAGATCGGGGACATCGTTACCCGGGCTATTAGCTGAAAATATACAAAAGCACATCTCGCAGGATGTGCTTTTTGTTTTAACACCATCCTAAATTTTGTACAATGAAAAAACTCTTTCTCACCTTTATTGTTTGTATTATTTCTATGACATTAATAAAAGCACAGGATATTGCAGGATCCTGGAAGGGAACCCTCGAAGTACAGGGCACTAAAATTCCGCTGGTATTTCATATCAAAAAAGATAGTGATAAATGGGTTACTACAATGGACAGTCCCGCCCAGGGAGCATCGGGTATACCGGTTGATAGCACTGCTTTTGCAGATAATAAATTGTCCTTAAGCGTAAAGGCTGCCGGCTTAACCTACAGCGGGACCCTGGCTGATAAAACGATCACGGGTGAATTCAAGCAGGCAGGCATGAACCTGCCGTTGGTGCTCACCAAAACAGTAGTTACCAAACCCGGCGACACCACTTTGCCATCGGGCGACGCAGAAATTCAAAAGATCATAGCGCAGGATAAAGGCGATTACAAATACAAAGTAGAGGACTATTTTGCCCGTCCTAAGTCATCCCAATTCCAGTTGTCGCCAGGTGGTAAATATCTTTCTTACATGGAGAAAGAAGAAAATGGTAAGCGACATGTGTATGTGAAGGAGATCGCCAGCGGTAAAGTGGCCAGGGCGATAGAAGAGAAAGATGAGTTGATCAAAGGTTATGGCTGGATCAACGACGAACGCCTGGTATATGTAATGGATAATGGAGGAAATGAAAATTTTCATATTTATGCGGCTAATGTTGACGGTGGAAATGTACTAGATCTGACACCTTTTGATGGCGTGCAGGCCAGCATCGAGCGGATCCTGAAAGATCAGAAGAATTACATGATCATTACCATGAACAAAGACAATAAACAGGTTTTTGAACCTACAAGGTAAACGTGGTAACCGCGCGCTTGAAAAGTTGTACGAGAATAAAGATGTAGCTAACCCCATCGTTGGATATGATTTTGATAAAGACGGTAACCTGAGAGGCTTTGGCAGAATGTTCCAGGGTATTAAATCTCAGTACTTCTACAAACCAGCTGGCGGAAAAGAGTTTGAATTATATTTTACCAATAACTGGGATGATAATTTCAATATACAGTCCTTTAGTTATAACCCTTCCAACCCCGATGAAGCGTATGTAGTAACCAACCTGGATTCTGATAAAGCACGCATCATTTTATACGATTTTAAGAAGAAAGAAAAGATCAAAGAAGTTTTCGGTAACAAAGACTTTGATGTGTCGGGTATCGGACTTTCACGCAAAAGAAACTACGAGGTAGATTATTTCAATTATGAGGGAGAAAAAGATGAGATCATACCGGTTAGCGCTACTTTCAAAAAGATTTATGATAATCTTTCCAAAGAGTTTAAAGGTTACCAGTTTGGTTTAACAGGTAAAACAGATGATGAAAGCAAATACCTGGTATATGTAACCAGCGACAGGTTAGTTGGCAAGTATTATATCTATGATGCTGCTACTGGCAAAACCACTTTCCTCTATGATTTAATGCCACAATTGAAAGAAGGCGATATGGCTATAATGAAGCCAATCTCGTTCAAAAGCCGCGATGGTAAAACCATCCATGGTTATATCACTTTGCCCAAGGCCGCATTGGAAGGCAAGAAAGTGCCATTAGTAGTAAACCCGCATGGTGGTCCGCAAGGCATCAGGGACAGCTGGGGGTTTAATCCCGAAACGCAGCTTTTTGCCAGCCGTGGCTATGCTACATTGCAGGTAAACTTTAGAATCAGTGGTGGCTATGGAAAAGAATTCTTAAGAGCCGGCTTCAAGCAAATTGGCCGTAAACTAATGGATGATATTGAAGATGGTGTAGCATACGCTATTGCACAGGGCTGGGTGGATAAAACCAAGACCGCTATTTACGGAGGTAGTCATGGTGGCTATGCTACCTTGATGGGGCTGGTGAAAACGCCTGACTTGTATACCTGTGGTGTGGATTACGTGGGGGTGTCGAATATTGAAACCTTCTTTGCTTCTTTCCCTGAATACTGGAAACCTTATAAGGAAATGGTAAAGCAGATCTGGTACGACCTGGATAATCCTGAAGAAGCCAAAATCGCCAAAGAAGTATCGCCTGTTTACCAGTTAGATAAGATCCGTAAGCCTTTATTAGTAGTCCAGGGCGCCAACGATCCACGTGTAAATATTAATGAGTCTGACCAGATTGTAAAAGCCTTACGTGCCAAAGGATTTAATGTACCCTACGTTGTAAAATACAACGAGGGGCATGGTTTTCAGCGGGAAGATAATAGGATAGAATTCTATAAAACAATGCTGGGCTTTTTCGCACAGTATCTCAAATAGCTAAAAATCATAGTGCTATATTATTAAAATCCCGGGTGACAAAGGCCGGGATTTTTTTGACCATATTTTAAGATTCTGGCGAAGTAATGGCACACTTTTAGTCTATGGTTTATTCGGTTAACAACATTTAAAACCAATAATTATGAAAAATAAAACAAGCGGATTAATCGCGTTAGGTTTAGCAGCTTTTGCTTACTGGAAGTATAAAATGACCCCGGAGCAAAAACAGAACGTAAAAGACAAAGTAAGTGATGCAGGCAAAAACCTCTGGGACAAAGTTCCTCAGGGCGTTAAAGATGCGGTAAATCCGCAAAAACACAGCATAGTATATAAGGAAGCGGCTTTGGCCGCTTTTTTTTTTTTTTTAGTACTGTACTGCTAAGAGTACAATAAAAAACCGCCATGTTTTTATTACATGGCGGTAAAACTTTGAGACTATCCTGACAAGCTAAAGAGGTCAGTGTAAATATAATATATCTTTTTCAATTAAACTAACAAATGTTAGGGTATTTGAATTTTTAATCCGTCATAAGCCAAAAAACGGCCTGATGGAAGCTCCTGCGAAACCACATCATGTAAACCCATTTGGTGAGACAGGTGTACGAAATACACTTCTGGAATACCTAATTCGTCGGCTAGGTCAAGTGCCTCCTGCAAAGAAAAATGAGAGATATGTTTCTCTTTTCGCAAAGCATTTAAAACGAGTATTTTAGATCCTTTGATCATTTCTTTAGCGCTTTCCTCAATACGATTGGCATCAGTGATATAAGTAAAATCTCCTATTCTAAAGCCAATAACCGGCATGTACATATGCCACACAGGTATGGGCTGTATATCCATATCTCCAACCCGAAAAGAGCTGGTATCGTTAAGGCTGTGCAATTGTATCGAAGGGACACCTGCGTATTTGATTTCGGCAAAAGCATAGTCAAATTCAACCTTTACCCGTTTAAGCGTAGCATCCGTAGCATAAACATCCATGGGTTTTTGCTGGAAATAATTATAAGCCCGTACATCGTCGAGTCCTGCAATATGGTCTTTATGAGAATGGGTGAGCAAGATCGCATCAAGCTTATTTACCTGGTTCGTAAGCATTTGCTGCCTGAAATCTGGCCCGGAATCGACAACCAGCGTAGTAGTGGGTGATTGCACCAGTATGCTCGACCTGAGTCTTTTGTCTTTGGTATTGGAAGACGAACACACCTCACAACCACAAGCCACCATGGGTACTCCTGAGCTGGTTCCGGTACCTAAGAACGTTATTTGTAGTGGAGGGTAAGGCAAGGTTGTAAATGATGAGTGATGAAAATGATTAATCGGTGATGAGCCTTAGTCAGTTAAATAAAATGACGGAGTTTATGCTCCGGCTTCATTTGAATCATCCCTTTCTGATACTTCAGCAAAGAGTTTTTTTGCATTGTCATCGAGCAGCTCTGTATCGATATTGAGTTTGGGAATAATTTCAATCAGGGCATTAATGCGTCCCTCTGTTTGAAGGAATTTATTTAAAACCACTACTTTTTTATTATCTAAAATACAATAACCGCTTTGAAAATTCCCTCTTTCATACCTTAAAATATATCCGCACTGCTCCGGAATCGCTTCCAGCTTATCCAATGTATTTTGAGTATACTTGATCATTTTTTTGTTAATGCACAAAGATAAAGGTTTAAAAAAGGGAAGCAGGAGCATGTTAATATTATGGGGAATGTGAAAAATAGGCAGGCTCGTACTACATTTGCTTTTTTAATACATTATGGCCCAGGCTCGAAAAATTATCAACGACCCGGTATACGGCTTCATTACTGTCGATCATCCGCTTTTGTTGCAGATCATTTCCCACCCTTATTATCAAAGGTTGCGTAATATTCACCAGATGGCTTTTGCGCACCTGGTATACCCGGGTGCGGTACATAGCCGCCTGCATCACTCCCTGGGGGCATACCATTTAATGTGCACGGCATTGAGGGAACTTAAAGGCAAGGGGGCAGAAATAACGGAGGAAGAAGAACTGGGGGCAAAACTAGCCATTCTATTGCATGATATAGGGCACGGGCCTTTTTCCCATGCCCTGGAGCAGGAGCTCATTCAGGATACCCATCACGAACGCCTGTCCTTACTGATCATGCAGAAACTTAATGAGGAGTTTGACGGCCAGCTTCAAACAGGCATCGATATTTTTACTGATCACTATCCCAAGAAGTTTTTACACCAGTTGGTTTCTGGCCAGTTAGATGTGGACCGCATGGATTACCTGAATAGAGATAGCTTTTTTACCGGTGTTGCAGAGGGCGTTATCGGGTATGACCGGATCATCAAAATGCTGGCAGTGAATGATGGTAACCTGGTAGTTGAAGAAAAAGCTATTTATTCTATAGAGAAATTCCTGTTAAGCCGCAGGCTGATGTATTGGCAGGTATACTTGCATAAAACAGTAGTTGCTGCCGAAAAAATGCTGATCATGATCATTCGCCGGGCCAAAGCATTGATTGCAGCCGGGATAGAAACTACTGCTGCCACTCCTGCTTTTAACCGGTTTTTACAGGGAAGCCACAGCAACGGAGCTATTGAAGCCCTGCTGGATGATTTTTGCCAGATGGATGACCATGACATCATGGCTACTGTAAAAAACTGGTGCAGTCATAACGATGCAGTCCTTTCTCTTTTATGTAAAGCCATTATCCAGCGAAAAATAATGCGCATTAAGCTGCAGTCTACCCCAATAGAGGAATCTTTCCAACTGCAGAAAATAAAAGAAATAGTGCTGGCTACGGGTATTGATGAAAAGGATATGGACTATTTTGCGTTTGGCGGAGATGCCTCCAACCGGTTGTATAACGCTGATAATGAAAGTATCAACATTTTATATAAAGATGGATCTTTAAAAGATATTTCACAGGTAGATGATCCTTTGATTGACGTAAAAATCAGTGAGCCTGTCAAAAAATACTACTTTTGCTATTTACGGGTTTAAGTTTACGATTTTTAACTTTTAATAATTATTTACTTACCTACTTTCGATTCCAATAAAATATTTTAAAAATCCAAGAATGGTTTTTTCTGCTTCGCAAATTGCACTGCTAATAAATGGGAAGGTTGACGGCAACCCTGACGCCACTGTAAAGTCCTTTGGTAAAATTGAAGAAGCAGGAGAGGGGGAATTGAGCTTTTTAGCTAACCCTAAGTACGAAGAATATTTATACAATACAAAAGCAACAATTGTTATTGTTAATGATTCGCTTGAATTGAAACAAGCGGTTAATACTACTCTTATAAAGGTAAAAGATGCGTATAGCGCTTTTGCTCTTTTGCTGGGAAAGTACCAGGAGTTTCGGCAGCAGCAGCTAAAAGGCATTCAGCAACCGGTTTATATAGCGGCAACTGCCAGCTACGCCGATGATATTTTCCTTGGTTCTTTTGCCTATGTGGGAGAACAGGTAAAAATTGGAAGTGGTTCAAAAATCTACCCTGGTGTTTTTTGGGCGATAATGTAACCATCGGTAACAATGTAACTCTGCACCCGGGTGTGAAAGTGCTGCATAGCTGCCAGATTGGTAATAATGTTACCATACACGCCGGTACGGTAATAGGCAGTGATGGTTTTGGTTTCGCGCCGCAGGCGGACGGAAGCTTCTCTAAAGTGCCTCAAATTGGTAACGTAATTGTGGAAGATGATGTGGAGATAGGTGCTAACAGTACCATTGACCGTGCCACTATTGGCTCCACTATTATAAGAAAGGGAGCTAAGCTGGATAACCTCATTCAGATTGCACATAATGTTGAAATAGGCAGTAGCACAGTGGTAGCTGCTCAGGCAGGTATCAGCGGTAGCACCAAAATAGGTAAGGGTGTAATGATCGGTGGCCAGGCTGGTATCGTGGGCCATTTGCAAATTGGAGATGGTGCTAAAATAAATGCACAAAGCGGGGTAAGCAAGAACCTTGAACCGGGCAAAGCTGTTACAGGTTCACCTGCACACGAATACACCTCTGCATTGAGAAGCCAGGCGTTGAGCCGTAAACTGCCCGACCTTGAAAAACGTATCAAAGAGCTGGAGCAGGTAATACTGCAATTGAAACCAGCGGTGGAATAGCAACTATTTCAATTGATTCTAACTCCGTAAGAGTAACCATATCCAATATACTTTTAATGAAACCGGCAACAGGCGCACAACTATGGTCTTTAAGAAATGTGTTGCTACAAGAACCGGAAACAACGCTTGAAAAACTGGCGACAGCAGGGTATTCAGTAGTTGAACCTGCCGGATTCAATATTGATGAACGTACGATTCAGGGCTTTAAGCCGAAAGATTTAAAGAGCCTGGCTGACAGTCACGGGTTAAGAATTATCAGCGGACATTTTCAGCTTGATGTTAATACAGCGCCCGCTGTCTGCGATTATGCTGCACAATTGGGTATGAAATATTTTGTGGTTTTCAATTTAAGAGACGAATTGAAAATAAGCGTGGATAGCTACAAGACTGCTGCTAATGAGTTAAATAAAGTAGGGGAAATTGCCCGTGCATATGGTATTAAGGTGGGCTATCATAACCACGCCCATGAGTTTTCCCCAATGGGTGGTGTATTGCCTTTTGACATTTTATTGGATTATACCGACCCCGAACTGGTGGTTTTTCAACCAGACCTGGGATGGATGGGACTTGCGGGACAGGATCCGGTAAAAATTTTTGAAAGATTTCCTGGTCGCTTTCCGCTATGGCATTTTCGGGATATTGATGTTGATACGAAAAAATCTACCGCCATTGGTAGCGGAATGATCGATTTTGCACCTGTCATTGCGAACCAAAGCCTTGCAGGACTTGAATACGCCATTGTTGAAATGGCTTCGGATGCTGAAGACCCACTTGGTAAAATACTAAGTAGCCATAAAACGATAGAAAAACTATTCTAACTATTATTGGCGCTTTACCAGCCTGGCTTTTCTGATCACTACATCCTTTAACGGGCGGTCTTTATCCTTTCCTTTACTGGTAGCTACTGCCGCAATACTGTCAATAACAGGCAAGCCTTCTATTACTTCGCCAAATACGGTGTAGTTTTGATCCAGGTGAGGAGAGCCGCCAACCGTTTTATACGCCGCACGTTGTTCCTGCGGGATTTTTCTTCCATTCAACCTTTTTATTTCCAGTGTATCCAGGCCGCCATCGGTCCAAACCTTACCCTGTACAATATAAAACTGGCTGCCGCTGCTGGCTTTTTGCGGGTTTACATCATCACCTTCACGCGCCGCAGCTATCACGCCTTTTTGTGAAAAAGATCATGCTTAAATTCAGCAGGGACACATATACCCGGACCGCCTTCGCCTAACGGTTTGCCCGCTGCTGCTTTACGGCTGTCGGGATCGCCGGCCTGTATCATAAATTTATGGATGACACGATGAAATAAAACACCATCGTAGTACTTGCTTTTGACAAGCTTGATGAAATTGTCGCGGTGCAGAGGTGTTTCATCACTTAACCGGACACGCATAGAGCCGTGGTTAGTTTCCAGCAGTATATCTTTTCTGAGGTCTGCTTTACGAATTTTTTGTTGAGATGTACAACTTAAAACTACAAGGGAAAATAATATTACAAATAGCCTGGACATCAGATTTCGTTTTCTTCAAAATAAAGCAATACATGGTCTTTCAGGAAACTTTCCTGTTCAAACGGATTCAGGTCGGGCATGGGTTTTAACTGCTTGTAGTGTGGCCAGCCATCGGGGTCGGTGGCAGTGAGCTCATAATAACCGCTGGGTACCAGTAACCTGCACACCGCTATATGCATCAAATCTTGCTTTTGTTCTTTGGTAAACCTTTCTGCTACTGTGCCTAACTCCTGAATGCCAATCAAAAAAGGATAGTTTCCATATCCGGCTTTTTGCCAAAACGCTCCACTAGTTTGGCTTCCAAAGTCCACCAACGCACCTGTAAATCGTCATTATTAAACATGTCGCAAAAGTAAATGATTCAGGTAAGACTCTATTTGGTGATCAGGAAACAGCTTCTTTTAAGCTTGCCTTCAAAGTCGAAGGGCGTAGTAGCTTTGGTAATATCCCTGATGGAAGAGGCTGGGATTGCTTGTTCATCCAGCTGAAACTTCGTGTAGTTATTGCTGAAATAAAGTAAACCGCCCGGGGAGAGGGCATGTAGGCAGTTGTTGACCAGGGAAACGTGATCTCTTTGGATATCCAAAACGCCATCCATTTTTTTACTGTTACTAAAAGTAGGCGGATCCATCACAATAATATCAAAAGAAGCAGGGGCCAGTGTTTGAAGGTATTGTATAACATCGGCAGCTATAAAAATATACCGGCTTTCATCTGTAAAGCCATTCAGTTCGATATTGCGTTTAGCCCAGTTGGTATAAGTGTTGGACAAATCTACTGTAGTCACCTGTGCTGCGCCCCGGCTGCTGCATATACCGAGAAAGAGCCTGTATAGGCGAACAGATTCAGTACCCGCTTGCCTGCAGATTGCTCCTGCACCATTTTTCGGGTAGTTCTGTGATCGAGGAACAGCCCGGTATCCAGGTAATCGGCCAGGTTTACGATAAATTGTAAGCCATTTTCCTCTACAATAAATTCACTTTTCGTTTCAGCAGTCTTCTGATATTGTCCTTCACGGCCTGCTTTGCGTTGTCTCAATTTGGTAAATACATTTTCCGGCGCTATGCTAAGTACATCTGCCATAACCTGTGTACTTTGCATCATCCAAAATTGGTGTGCCTCCTCATTGAGGCTGTGATTTCGTTTATACTCAGATGCATAAAGCGTATCGCCATACTTTTCTATAATAAAAGGGAACTCAGGCAGGTCATGATCATAAATCCGGTAACAGGATATATTTTGCTTCCTGGCTATTTTTTGCAAATGCCTGTAAACCTTGGTTAACCGGTTTTTAAACATCTCGAATTTATCTGCTCCGCTCATCAATACAAATATTTGCACGAAAATAAACTTTCGGACAGGTTATAAGTAACAAAGTTTCAGGAACGGATACATATTCCCCAATTGCAGGGCGGAAGTCATCTTCAGGTCACGGTTTAAACCGTGACCTAGATTTAGAGTCCCGTCACCAACAAATTCCTGGCGGCTTTTTCACTACATTTTTGATATTTCGCATAAGCTCTGGCAGCTGCGCTTCTGATAGCTTCCGGCGATTGATCATTGGTATAAGCATCCAGCGCATCATGCAGCGTATAGGCTTCAGGGCTCATAAGACCGGTGCTCCAAACCAGTGGCCGGGCCTGGGTTTGTGATAAATGGGGGGCAAAGTATTTTTGCTGATGCAAGCCAGTATAATGGCATCGCGCTTTTTACCATCGGCATTCTGAAAAGATTCAGACAGCCTGAAATCCATCAATCCGTCATGGCCTACATAAGCAAGTAGCGAAGCGTTCCCATTAATACCGATACGCTTACCATCAACTTCTAACACTTCTTTTAACTGGCCGGAGCAACTCCTTAAAAAATCAACGGTACATTCTTTAATATACATGCCATTGTAAGCATCAGCTATAAGATATATATTCTTTTGCCGGTTTTTAAACACCAGCCTTTGCATTTTTATGCCATCCTGCTTAATGCTTTTAATAAATGTCCAGTAGCTGCTTTTCTTAAAATAGGTTTGTACGCCGAAAGCGCAACCCCAGTACAGGTTATTGTCGGGATCCTGGCCATTCCCGATTTTTGCCGGAACGGGTACAATTCCCTGGTATTTATTGTCGCACAATGCTACCAATATATGAATATTCTTTTGAGTGGTATCATATACCGGTTCATTTGCAACGAGCGCATCGGGTGTAACTAATCCCACGTTTGCTGACGGAGTAGCATGGCAACCAATGATATATATAAAAGATAAAGAGAAAAAGCATTTAACCGAAAAGCGCATATACAAAGCTTTGTTTTTTCACAAACAGATTTATCAAAATCTATGACGCTGTATTCCGAATTTTGCATAGGAAAAAGACAAATAATTTTCCGAAATTAGTGAGTCGTACATGTATGCAATTGTTGACATAGAAACTACGGGTGGTTATGCTGATGCTAATGGCATAACCGAGATATGCATCGTTGTTTTAGATGGGAGCGAGGTGGTGGAGCGGTATGAAACGCTGATCAATCCACTGCATCGTATACCTACCTATATAGAAGCATTAACGGGGATCAGCAATGCGATGGTAGCAGAAGCGCCTGTTTTTGAAGAAGTGGCGGAACGTATTTATGAATTGCTGAAAGATAAAATATTTGTGGCCCACAGCGTAAACTTCGATTACTCTTTTGTGCGCAACCAGTTGCAAGCCTGCGGGTATACTTATGATGCGAACAAGCTGTGTACGGTAAGGATGAGCCGCAAAATATTGCCCGGATATCAGTCGTACAGTTTGGGCAAATTATGCAATGCATTGGGTATAAAGCATGTCAACCATCACAGGGCTGGTGGCGATACCGACGCTACGGTTGCATTATTTCAAATGCTGCTGGAGCATGATCAAGAGGGGCATATACTTAAAAGTCTGAAGCGTACTTCTAAAGAGCATGTGTTGCCACCTAATGTTCCTAAAACGGATTTTGAAAACCTGCCCTATACCGCGGGGTCTATTATTTTCATGACGAGAAAGGAAAAGTGGTATATGTAGGCAAGGCTAAAAATATACGTTACAGGGTAAGCAGCCATTTCAGTAATAATTCAACCTCAAGGCAAAAGCAGAATTTTATGCGGGAAGTATACCGTATTAGTTTTGAAGAATGTGGTACAGAATTGATGGCTGCTGTAAAAGAGTCCTCGGAGATAAAAAGATTATGGCCACGTTTTAATGCTGCCCAAAAAAGGAGGGAAGATATGTATGGCATTATTCGCTATTACGATCAGAATGGATATACAAGATTGGCCGTAGATAAAGTGAACAGTCGGTATGAAGTGGTCAGTTCTTACCATCATTTAGAAAATGCGGCGGCAGCATTACGACAGCTCGTTCAGGATTTTAATCTTTGTCCCCGGCTTTGCTTTATCGGCGAAAAAATATACGATGAAACAACGCATGCTATTATATGCAAAGGGGCCTGTGATAAAAAGGAGGCGACAGTCGATTATAACTGGCGGGTTGAATCGGCTATCAATAAGCTAAAGAGCCTGCCATCTTTTGTTATTATTGATGAGGGTATCACCCGTGACCAAAATTCATGCATTCTTGTGTGGCAGGGGAAATTTTATGGGATGGGATTTATACCTCTAAACACTGTAGTAGACGAACCGGAAGTAGTTAAAAGCCTTGTACAACCCTACAAAGAAAATAGCACGATAACCAATATGCTTTTCAGTTATGCCAAGCGATATCCCACCAGGATAAAAACTTTTAATGCTATAATCTAACCTGGATGAATGATTTCTACCGGTTTTTGTTTAAACTTGTACCCGTTAATTTAATTAACGATAAGCTCCAAACAGTATTAAACATTTCCACTCAATAAAAAATATCAACAAATGAAGTATCTACTAACGCTTGCCGCCATCGCGCTTATTTCCTTTCAGCCTGTTAAAAAGAAGAAAGTAATCTTTTTTGGAGATTCTATAACCAGGCAGGGTGCAGATGCCGGAGGCTATATTCCTAAAGTAGATAGCCTTTGTAAGCTCGATAAGCAAGGAGATGCTTTTGAGTTTGTTGGTAAGGGCATAGGTGGCAACCGCGTATACGACCTGTTTTATCGTTTCCAGGAAGATGTATTGGATCAAAAACCAGATGTGGTAGTGGTTTATATTGGTATTAATGATGTTTGGCATAAAACAACCAGTGGAACCGGAACTGAACTAAGTAAGTTTGGTGCTTTTTATGATAAAATGATTACCAAAATGAAGGCCCAGGGTATCCAGGTGGTGATGTGTACGCCTTCGGTGATTGGGGAGTTTAATGATGGTACTAACCTGCAGGATGGAGACCTTAATTTCTATTCCAAATGGATACGGGAATATGCCGGTAAGAATAATATACCGGTTGTTGATTTGCGCAAATCTTTTATGGATTATCTCAAAATAAACAACCCGCGTAACCAGGATAAGGGCATTTTGACTACGGATAAAGTACATCTGAATGGCGCAGGTAACCTTTTGGTCGCACAGGAAATGTGGAATACGCTGAAAAAAATTAAATAGATCTATTGCAGGCTTTATTTGAAGATTACTCCTTAACTAATTGGGTGCTCCTGGCGTTATCGGCCTTTTTTATCGGCCTGGCCAAGGCTGGTTTGAAGGGTATTGATATGCTGAATGTAACCCTCATGGCCATAGTGCTGGGTGGTAAGGCATCCACCGGGGTAGTGTTACCCTTGTTATGTGCAGCCGACCTGATGGCCGTAAAATACTATCACCGGCATGCGGAATGGAAGCATTTCTGGAAGCTGATTCCCTGGATGGTCGTTGGTGTGCTGGTAGGCGTGTTTGCCGGTCAGCATATGAATGAAGCTGTGTTTCGAAAAATAATGGCTACGATCATTGTGATCACTGTAGTTATTATGCTGTATATCGAGGTAAGGAAAACGATGATCGTTCCATCCAATAAATTCTTTGTATCCGGTATGGGACTAATCTCTGGTTTTACCACTATGATAGGGAATCTGGCAGGCGCTTTTGCTAATATTTATTTTTTAGCGATGCGCATGCCCAAGAATAATTTTATCGGTACGGCGGCATGGGTGTTCCTGGCGATCAATTTCTTTAAACTACCCTTCCAGGTATTTGTTTGGAAAAATGTTACAGCCAATACTTTAAAAACGGATGCGATGTTGCTGCCTGCCTTGCTGGTGGGGTTTTTATTGGGTATTAAAATTGTAGCATTAATAAAGGACACCAGTTACCGGCGTTTAATTATCGGGTTGACTTTTATCGGTGCAATTTTTATTTTCCTGAAAAGATAAGTGTATAAAAAAGGGAGCGACAACTCCCTTTAATTTTTATCCGGTTACTTCAACGAGGTAGTAATTCTTTTTCCCTTTTTGAAGCAGGAGATATTTGCTGTGAAGCAGATTGTTGTTGCCCACTGATAGCTGTGCGTCTTCTACTTTTCTGCGATTCAACTGTACACCGCCACCCTGCACTAATTTGCGGGCTTCGCCTTTGCTGGCGGTTATTTTTGCGTCAGCCAGAAAACTTACGATATCAATTCCGTTCTCAATAGCTTCTTTGCTAATAGTTGATTTTACAACTCCTGCCATACCTTCCAGATCTTCTATACTCATTTCTTCAGCGGGCTTGTTCTGGTCAGCAAAAAGCTTTTCTGTAGTGGCTACAGCTTGCTCGTAAGCCTCAGTGCCATGTACAAAGCTTGTCACCTCGCGGGCCAGTGACTTTTGTAGTACACGTTTAGCCGGATCTTGTTGATGTTCTTCAACCAGCTGGTTGATAGTTGGTTCATCTAAAAAGGTGAATATTTTGATCCAGTTTTCGGCATCCGCATCGCTGGCGTTCAACCAAAACTGGTAAAATTGGTAAGGTGTAGTGCGTTCAGGGTCTAACCATATGTTCCCGCTTTCTGTTTTACCGAATTTAGTGCCGTCCGCTTTTCTGATCAGCGGACAGGTAAATGCAAAAGCCTCACCCTGCACTTTTCGGCGCACGAACTCCGTCCCGGTAGTAATATTACCCCATTGATCGCTGCCACCCATCTGCAGTTTACAATTATTTTCTTTAAACAGATGGAAGAAGTCATAGCCCTGCATCATTTGGTAAGCGAACTCTGTATAGCTGATGCCTACTTCACCTTCAAATCGTTTTTTCACACTGTCCTTTGCCATCATATAGTTCACCGTAATGTGCTTCCCGGCATCGCGTAGAAAATCGATAAACGAAATCGTTTTAAACCAATCGTAGTTGTTCACCATTAAGGCGGCGTTGGGTTTTGACGGGTCAAAGTCCAGGTATTTTTCCAGCTGGGCTTTGATACCGGCTACATTTTCAGCCAATTGTTCCTCATTCAGGAGGTTTCTTTCCTCACTTTTACCGCTCGGGTCACCGATCATGCCTGTTGCGCCACCCACTAAAGCAATAGGACGGTGCCCTGCTTTTTGCATGTGCACCAACAGTAAAATAGGTACCAGGCTGCCAATATGCAGGCTGGTTGCTGTAGGGTCGAAGCCAATATAACCGGTTGTGATTTCTTTTTTCAGTTGTTCATCGGTACCGGGGATCATGTCCTGCACCATTCCACGCCATTTCAGTTCTTTTATTAAATCCATGGGCGCAAAAGTACGTTTTTACCTTGTTGGGCGAATATTATTGAGCATTTAACTAATTCTATTGATGATTAGTATGATAATGTTAATTTCGCATCAGCCCTTTAATTTGGTAATGTGATAAAATGCTGATAGTACTGCCATTATGGTGACCTTGACGACTAACAGGCCATTTAAGTAAGCGCAGTATAGAGCTGACCGGTAAATATTAATAACTGTTTAGTGACTATAAGAAAATTTATACCCTTTGTAAGCACTGTTCTGGCAGTTCAATTCTGTTGCCAGCAGGCTGTTGGGCAGTTTAGAAAATACTCCAACGAATTTTTGAATATAGGGGCAGGCGCCCGTGGCCTGGCTATGGGTAGCGCCCAGGCTGCTTCTGTAACCGACGGAACGGCGGGGTACTGGAACCCTGCCGGGTTGGTGAATGTACAGGGCCGTACTGAAGTGAACTTAATGCACTCTGAGTATTTTGCCGGGATAGGGAAATATGATTTTGCGAATGTAGCTATACCCACCACCAATGAAAAAGAGTGTTGGGCCTTTCCGCTATGAGGTTTGCAGTAGATGATATTCCCAATACACTCTTCCTGGTCAACCCGGATGGGTCGCTTAATTATAATAATATCCAGACTTTTTCTTCTGCTGATTATGCCTTCTTATTGTCTTACGGACAAAACCTCAGCAAAACGGAAAATAGTATGGTGAATTTTGGGGCCAATGCAAAAGTGATCTATCGAAATGTAGGCAAATTTGCCCAGGCCTGGGGGTTTGGTTTGGACGCTGGTTTACAGGTGTTTAAAGACAAATGGAGATTTGGAATAGTAGCAAAGGACATAACCAGCACCTTTAATACCTGGACCTTCAATTTTAGCGAGAAAGAAAAAGAAGTGCTATACCTTACCCAAAATGATATCCCGGTTAAATCATCGGAGCTTACCGCACCAAGAGTAACAGTAGGAGCATCCCGTGTTTTTAATATTGGTAAAACCTCAACGGTATTGGCCGAAACTGACTTTGACCTGACTTTTGATGGGAAAAGAAATACGGTGGTGAGCAGCGATGCAGTTAGTATCGATCCTAAAGTTGGATTAGAATATGGGTACAAGAATATTTTTTCGTAAGAGGAGGGATTAATAATTTTCAACAGGGGTTAGCCGACGGAGATACGCTCAACCAAAAAAGGTTTGGATCTACCAGCCCAGTGTGGGTGTGGGTTTTAGGGTCAAATCTGTTGTAATAGATTATGCGTTCGCCAACCTGGCCAATCAATCAAACCCTTTGTTTACCCATGTTTTTTCTCTAAGACTGGATTTGAATCGCGAAAAGAGATCCTCGGTATTTTAAATTAATGAGTATTCGATGAAGAAACTGCTGACTATATTTTTCCTGTTGTATACGGTGGCCGCAACGGCGCAATCATTCAATAATGAATGGATCGACTATAGTAAAACCTATTATAAATTTAAAGTAGGAACTACCGGCCTTTATCGTATTCCACAAACGGCCCTGGCCGCCATCAACCTGGGTAATGCTGATGTGTCAGCTTTCCAGCTATGGCGTAACGGTGAAGAAGTAGCCATTTATACATCTAATCAAACCGGAGTATTGGCTGCAGGCGGGTTCATAGAGTTTTGGGGTGAAGCCAATGATGGTAAAGCGGATCAGGTTTTATACCGCAACCCTTTAGACCAGATTAATAACAGTAAAAGTTTGTTTACCGATACGGCGGCTTATTTCCTTACTATTAATACAGCTGGCAGCAATAAAAGGCTTGTGCCAACGGCTAATACCATACCGGCCGGTGCAGTTGCTGAGCCTTATTTTATGCATACAGCAGCTATTTATCCTAATGAAACCATACACCTGGGTCCGTACGGAGGCGCTGTTTCTGAAGCCGCTATATCGGCATCTTTTGAAGAGGGAGAAGGTTGGACCTCTAATGAAATATCAGAAAACCAAACACGCAGCTTAACTCAGACCAGCCTGTTTCCTTTTACAGGAGCCGGAGCGCCCCAGATGCAAGTGAGTATGAATGTGGTGGGCAATAGTCCTAACAGCCGTACCGTGCAAGTGAAGCTTAATAATGTAGAGTTATGGAATACCACGTTAAATGGTTTTAGTTATTCGAGGTTGTCTAACAATTTGCCTGTATCAACCCTTAATGGTTCCACCGAAAATATATCTGTAGCTAATATAGCTACGGTACCTAATAACCGGATCAAGATCGGAACCTTTGAAATTACTTATCCCCGTAGTTTTAATTTAGGGGTGCCGGTAATTTTCGTTTGAAGTTACCTGGAGTTGCAGGTGGCAAATACCTGGAGATAGCTGGTTTTAGCAATTCCGGAACGCCGGTTTTGTACGATTTAGGCACCGGCCGGAGATATGAGGCAGATGCTTCCAATCCGGCTCTTATAAAGGTATACCTGCAGCCTACAGTTGCTAATGCTGAAATAGTGATAGCGAATACCGCAACGGCCAATATCAGAACAATCAGCAATTTTGAAACCAGGAACTTCGTAGATTATTCAGCTACTGCTAACCAGGGCGATTATCTGATGATCACCCACAGGGCTATTTTAAATGGTTCGGGTGGCGCTCAGCCTGTCGAAGCATACCGTGCTTACAGGAGTTCGATGGCGGGAGGTAGTTATAATGCTAAAATATACCTGATTGATCAACTCACAGATCAGTTCGCTTACGGAATTAAAGGAAGTCCCCTGTCCGTAAGAAATTTCCTGCGTATGGCCAGGAGCAAATATGCCACAAAAATTAAGAACACTTTCATTATAGGCAGAGGCGTCAAGTATACCTCTGCGCGGTATAACGAATCCAATGCAATAATGGAGCGGCTTCACATGATTCCTACATTTGGCGAACCTGCTTCTGATGTGCTACTAGCTGCTGAAGGAAGCAGCTCGGTTCCGCTAACGCCGATTGGCCGCGTTTCTGTTATTAGCGGGGATGAGTTGACGACCTACCTGGACAAAGTAAAACAATATGAGCAGGAGCTTACTCCCGTGGCCGGTGTAAACGCCAGTTCCTGGAAGAAAAATATTATTCACATGGTGGGGGCCAATGACCAGGGTCTTATTGGGCAACTGTCGGGTTATTTGAATGCGCATGAGGCAATTATTCGGGATACGCTCCATGGTGCCCAGGTAACAGATTTTGTAAAGAGTTCCATACCCGGTAGTGAGCAAACGGCTACGGAGCGACTAAAAAACCTGATGAATAGTGGTGTAAACCTGCTTACCTATTTTGGTCATTCTGCTGCCACCACTTTAGCTTACAACTTAGAAGACCCTGCAAATTACTCCAACTTCGGAAAATATCCCGTATTTCACATGATGGGGTGTAATGTGGGGGACATCTTTATTTTCGATCAATCCAGGATATCTGCCATTAATACGATATCAGAGAGATACCTTTTTGCCAAAGAGAGAGGGAGTGTGGGCATGATGGCGGGGACCAGTTTCGGTTATGTATCTAATTTGGGACAATATAATGGCGAATTGTATAAGCTTCTTGCCCGTACAGGTTACGGACTTACATTGGGTGAGCTAATGCAAAAAACCATTACTAACTATTTCGCTGCTTCCGGGGGCAGTCAAATATTTTTGACCGGGCGCAAGCTGAAGAGTATACGTTAAACGGAGATCCGGCTATCAGGTTGTACCAGTTTAGCAAGCCAGACTATGCAATAGAGGACGCGATGGTAACCGTAACGCCGGGTATTATATCAGTAGCGGAATCTAACTTTTCCATAAAAGCTAAAATCCTCAATTTGGGGAAGGCGGTGAACCGTGATCTCATAGTAGAGTTAAAAAGAACTTATGCTGATATGTCTACAAAGATCGTAAGGCGTGACACACTACCCGGTATACGCTATGCGGATTCCATCAATTATCAAATTGAAATAGACCCTGCCATGGATAAAGGGGCTAATAAGTTTACGATTACAATTGATCCGGAAAACAATATTGAAGAACTTTTTGAGAATAATAATACGCTGACGAAAGATATATTTATTTACGAAGACGATATTAAGCCCATCTACCCGTACGATCTTTCAATTGTAAACAAGCAGGGCATTGTGTTTGCTGCATCTACTGGTAATCCTTTTGCAGGATCCAGGAGTTATATTATGGAGATGGATACAAGCAAGCTGTTTAGTTCGTCTGCGAAAGTATCTCAAACAAAAAATTCAACGGGCGGTGTTGTTGAGTTTTCGCCCAGCATAACTTTTAGAGATAGCGTTGTTTATTACTGGCGGGTGGCTGCTGTTCCTTCTTCAGGTCAGGAGCAGGTTTGGAGCGGTGCATCTTTTACGTATATACCCGGCGCCAATAGCGGGTATAGCCAATCGCATTATGCGCAGTTTAATAATGATGATTTAAATGAGTATATAAAAATTAAAGAGTCGGGGCTATGGGTGTATGACAGTCTTAAGTCGACTATCACAATAAGCAATGCGATTTTCCCTACGATCACTCCAACTTCAGTAAGAGATTACGCTTTACAAATCGACGATGTTTATCACCAGTATTTTTTCTTGGACCGCCAAACATTGAGTCAAATCCCCAACAAAATTCTTTACGTTTTTATTTGATCAATAATATAGATTTAACTCCTGTTAAGAACGTAGACTTAGGTACAAGCGGTAAGTACGGTAGTTATAGACCTATTCCATGGAATCAGAATGCTAAACCTGAGTTTTTTCAATTTGATGTTTCGACTCCTGCGTCGAGAATGGTAGTAATGAATTTTCTTGATTCTATACCAACAGGGTTTTATGTAGGGCTTACGAGCGGCCAAATGGAACAAATGATTTTGCCTTCTATTTGGCAGGCAGACACTGCTGTTTTTGGAAATAATGTATCGCTCTACCATAAATTAAAGACAATAGGGCTTACTCAACTAGACTTGGTTCGTGACACAGTTCCATATATTTTTATTTATCAAAAAGGTAAAACAGTTCCCTTAGCGCAGGTGGTTGGAACCGATATTAGAGATCTTTTAAAAGTGACTATTACTGTTCCTGTAAGTCGTACAACGGGTATACTCAAATCTTCCGCTTTCTCCAAGGCTAAATCCTGGAGTCAATTAGTTTGGGATGGCAACAGCCTGGAAAATCCTTCAACGGACCAGGCGTTTATTACTGTTTCCGGCATTGATCAAAATGGGGCAGAAGATAAATTAATAAGTGATATACCTGTTTCTCAAAATATGGTTGACCTGTCTTCTATTAATGCAGCAAATTATCCTGGTCTTCGGGTTAGTCTTCAAACTACAGATACAACTAACCGGTCTCCCTACCAGCTAAAGTATTGGAGGGTTTACGGTACTGCTGTTCCCGAAGGTGCTGTAGCGCCTAATCTTTACTATAACAAGATAGATACAGTTGATGTGGGCGCTCCTTTGAATTTGAGCATGGCATTTAAAAATGTAAGCAGTATTGGTTTTGATAGCCTAAAGGTTAGGCTTTCTATACGAAATAAAGATAATGTGGAAAGCATTGTTACGCTTCCCAACTTAAAACCTTTGATAGCAGGTGATACCGTAAGGATCAATATACCTGTCAATACAAAATCGCTGGCAGGAAGTAATCTTGCCCTTTTGGAGTTCAACCCAGGCATGCATCAGCCGGAGCAACACCAGTTCAACAATTTTATATACCAGAATTTTTATGTGAGAGGCGATACTACGAATCCTTACCTGGATGTAACCTTTGATGGTGCCCGTATTTTAAACCGTGACATTGTATCTAGTAAGCCTAATATTATCATGAAGCTGACAGATGACTCTCAATATATGTTGCTGAACAATACAGAGCTGATAAAAGTCCAGCTAAAACATCCGGACGGTGCGGTGCGGGACTACCAGTTTAATAATGATACATTGGTATTAACACCGCCTAGCCAGGGTGGCAATAATGGAAATACAGCGATGGTGACCTTTAAACCAAACTTGCTGGCAGATGGGGATTATGAATTAATCGTGAGTGCAAAGGATCAGAGTGGAAATACAGCAGGCGCTCTCAATTACCGCATCGCATTTCAGGTGATTAATAAACCTATGATCTCTAATTTACTCAACTACCCAAATCCTTTCACCAGTTCAACGGCATTTGTATTTACGCTAACAGGTTCTGATATACCCCAGAACATACGTATACAAATATTGACGGTGACAGGTAAAATTGTTAGAGAAATCACTAAGGCTGAGTTGGGGCCTTTACGGATTGGTAGAAATATTACCGAGTATAAGTGGGATGGAACCGATCAATATGGCCAAAAGTTGGGTAATGGGGTTTATTTGTACAGGGTGCTCACCAATCTTAATGGCAGAACCCTGGATAAATACAGCACCAAGGATAATAATACTGATAAGTATTTCAATAAAGGTTATGGCAAAATGGTGTTGATCAGGTAATCGATACGCTAAACGATGCTTTTATGTTGTTATTTGATATCGTTATCCCAACTTATAATAACCTGGGTGAACTTCGGAAGTGCCTGGAAGGCTTAGAGGTACAGACGCTACAAAATTTTAAAGTATGGATTGCTGTGGATGGATCTACCGACGGTACTTTAGAATATTTGTTAGAGAGCCGGTTTCAGTTTCCGCTGGCGTTGCTCGAACACTCCGATAAGAAGAATCATGGAAGAGCCGCAACACGTAATCTTGCATTGGCTCATTTGACGGCTACTTATGTTTTGTTTCTGGATTCCGACCTGGTGGTACAAAGCGACTATCTTCAATCGCATTATTCGGCTCTCAGTAGGGGAAATATAATTTCATTAGGGCAAATAAAATACGAAAAGGGAAATATTTGGGGAGAGTACGATATGACGCGTGGTATGAACCAATTTCAGGAAGACCTGGCCGAATTACCTGCCAGATATATTTTGACTGGAAATGTTTCTATGCCCGCTTCAGTGTTCGTCGCTTTGAATGGTTTTGATGAAGGCATTTTAACATACGGAGGAGAAGATACAGAATTGGGATGCAGGATACAAAAAGAATTTGGCTTGAAAATTCTTTTTAACCAACGTGCCCTAGCCTTCGGGGTAATGGAGAAGTCTTTGGATTTTGCTTTGCAACAACGGGAGGCTTTTGCCAATGAAGGGTTAAAATACCTACTGAAAAAGCACCCCTGGGCAAAAGATATTTTTCGTACCCGTCTTTTGAAATCTGCCGCGGGGAAAATGTTATACCATTTAATTCCAAGGAAGATATTGATGCAGGCTGCTGAAAGTTCACGTATACCACTCATTATCAGGTTAAAGGTGGTGCATCTGCTGGTTTTTTATCATTTATACAGAGGCTATCATCGTTGATCATCAAATTACCGGTGTTTTCTGATATGCTTGTCGTCAATGCCCTTGGTTAGTACTCTGAAGGATTTAAGAACCGGGTAGAGAAAATAAAAGTTGCGATGTAGTTTAAATGTTTGGAGATCTTCCGCGGAAGGCATGCTTCTTTGTTTAAAGCCGGCAAGAATAAAAGCAATTTTCTCCGACAAAGAGTCTTTGAGGAATAACTGGCTTCTGTTGTCGAGGTTGTCCAGGGCGGTATCCCGGTAGGATCTTTTACCCAGGAGTCGCTCTATAAAAAGGCTTTTACTTTCTCCGATACTGTTTTTTTATTGCCTGTATGGGAGAAGGGAGATGAACTCCCATTAATTCAGAGGAGAGGTAACAACAAACGTCTGCTGCCTTTACCAATCGGAGATTTGTAAAGGCTTCTTTAATATATAGAGCATCGATAGCGGAATTATTTGCATAATTAATCTGGCAAAGATCTACGATATTTTTAAGTACTCTGAAGCCGTCGTGATTGGAATGATGAATAAAAAGCGTAAGGTAATGCGCATTGGCATTTAAAGCATTTACCTCGCGCCTGGCCAAAGTAATTTTATCCGAATTGTTGAATAATTGTGCATGTGCCTGCTTGTGGATCCTTATAAAATTTTCGGTTATCCTCCAGTGAAACTCAATATGAAATTCTCTGACATCATTTTTAAACTTGTCGAAATTGAGGCTGTTACTTTTGGTGAAAATTTGCTCTTTAAAGTAGCTGTATTCAACTTCGTTCTCAAAAAGATAACCATCTGCTATCATGAGTTTTAATACCTCTCTGAAATCTTTATGAGAAATAACAAGGTCTATATCGCTTGATTCCCTTGAAATAATATCGCCATAAAACTGGCCCGAAAAAGCTACCCCCTTGTAGGGTGTGCATTCAATACCTTTAGTTTCCAAGAGTGTAATAATTCTCTCCGTTTCCAGTGCTTGTTTAAAGTTATTCTGCACTAAGGCAAACTGACTTTGTTTTATTCGGGACACAACTGCCGCAGGTAAACGGACTTTGCTTAATATTTTGTAAACAATGGGTTCAATTCTATGGTACTTTGAAAGATAGATAACGTCGTTCCAGTCTATTGTATCCGTATCAATACAGCGCTGTAAGGTTGATAGTTCTTCGGTATTAAAATGCAGCCTGCAACACAACAGCACTACTGCTATTTCAATTCCATATTTTGATTTCACGTCCTGGGTAGGTATCATAACTGCTGCATATTATAAAGTTCGGCAAATACGCCTTTTTTATTAATCAGTTCATCAAAAGATCCCTCCTCCGCAATACGACCTTCCTGCATTACATATAAGTGGTCAGCAATCTTTAAATTATATAGCCGGTGCGTTATCAAAATCACCATTTTATTTTTTGCAATAGCCTTGATCTGTTTAAATATCTCATATTCTGCCGGCGCATCCAACGCGCTGGTAGGTTCATCCAAAACAATAAGTTCAGCATCCTTCCTGTAAAAAACTCTTGCCAGGGCAATTTTTTGCCACTCTCCACCGCTTAACTGTGCACTACCTTCAAATATGCGTCCCATGCGGGTTTGGTAACCCTGCGGTAGTCTTGATATCACAGTTTCAGCCCCCGCTGACCGTGCAGCAGCCTCAATATTTTCCATTGTTTTCGTGGGGCCTTGCTCGCCCATGACAATGTTCTCCTCGATGGTGAAAAAATACTTCTCGAAATCCTGGAACAGGAATACCGTCCGGTCTTTATATGCGTCTTCGGGTATATCCCGCAACGGAGTGTTGTCAAATAAGATGCTTCCCTGTTCTGCTTCGTACAACTTAGCCAGGAGCTTTATTAATGTAGATTTTCCCGAACCATTTTCTCCTACAATAGCAATAATTTGCCCTGGTTGGCATTGAAGGGAAATGTCTTGAAGTATCGGCCTCCCGGTAGAGTTGTATTGAAAGTAAAGATTGTCAATTTTAAGGCCTGAGTGATGGATAGGAAAAGGATTTTGATTACCTACCTTTGGAGATACAGGGATGTCCAGGAACAAAAAGAGATCCTGTAAAAAATACGTTGCTGAAAAATCTGAACAATACTTTGCAGGAAGTTTTTTGAATTATGCTGCAGGTTCTGAAAGCCCTGGATGTAGACTACGAATAATCCCAGGGTTACTGCTCCCTCGATAGTTTGCTTCGATAATATAGCAAATATGATCGCCATAGCAATGATTTCCACAGCTTCTGCAACGAGGCTATAACGGGTCAGTTTACTGTTTAAACGCTGTTTTTGCATACGAATGGTTCTTCGAATGCTGACGAATTTTTCTATAAAGAAGGAGCCAAACCCAAAAACCCTGGTTTCTTTTGCAAAGCTTACACCAGTTAAAATGTGATGTAAATAATTGCTTTCTCTTTCGAGTGGCGTTAGCTTTCGCTCCTGTTGCATAATGGCGATGCCATAATACCATTTTATCGCCGCCAGTGGTAGAGAAAGGCAATAAAGAATAAGGCAAAAAAGGATTTCATGCTGATAAAAAGACCAATAGAAATAACAACGCAAAGCCTGAAGTAATAAAACTGGTAAAGCTGGTTAAAAGCATACCGGCTCTAAAAAGTGACTGTTGCTGTGCCAGGTGCAGGTTATCATGGTAAGCAGGGTTCTCATAATACCCGTAGTCAACACTTACGGCTTTTTCCAACACTTGCTTCGACAGGTAGTCGGTGAGCCTGGGCTGATAAATAGTAATAATATAGCTCGCGTATTGTTGTACCAGGGCCAGCGACAATTGGGCAATAGCAAAATATACGATTAGAGGAATAAGTTGAGAGAATGCTGCTTTGTTCGTAACACCTTCTACCAGTATTTTTACAAGGTACAATGAGAGTACTGGTAGCATAGCCTGTACAATATGCAGGCATAAAGTTAGTAGCGCCAGGGAATGACTGGTATGCCATAAAAGCATTACCGAACGCCTGATATTCTTTGCCAGATCTTTAGGGCTGAAGTTACTTAAAGTTATTGCCATTTGTTTTGGTAAACACTTTGTATAATATATTCATTAGGATTACAAAAACCTGTTATTATTTTTCCGCCCGCAACCGCCCATGCATGTGCTTCTATTTCTTTCTTATTAGGGTCTTTTTTAAAGCCTATAAAAATCAGGCAAGGTATTTTATAAAAGTTGCAAAGTAACTTAGCCTGGTATGCCTGGTGCCTGCATACGTTCTTCCAGGAAATATATTTTGCGACAACTTGTATGGCCCAACCTATATCATTCGCTTTTTTGTCAGGTAACTGATGGTCAGTTGTTATCAATGCTGTTTTTTTCCCGAGCCGGGCCCTTTGATTGAAAAACTTAAAAAGAAAGTAGGTATACACTGAGAGCCAGAATGTTTGAAGCACTATAATTTTCCTTGAAGGGCTTAACTGCTTAAACGATTTGATTTTGTTGATCATTCTTCAATAATCAACTTCCTGGAAACAAAAAGTTAATGGTGTTTTTTACTTCTTTTTCACAATTTAATTTCGAAATATCATATTCGTTTTCCAGTTGCTGGCATATCGCTTCTACTGATGAGTTGTTTTCAATTCCTTTAAGAATTTTAAAGGATGTTTCATTCAGTGAGAAATACTCATTGGTAGCGCTGTTAAAAGCTACACCTTCTTCTCTAGCTGAGTTATTAATATGTCTTTTGCGTTAAATTGGTAGCCCATGCTGATATATTTAAACTAATCAAAATTAGTTTGTAAAAATAAGGCAAATTGTAAAGCCTTTAAGAGTCGTTGCATTTGATACGGTTGTATATACTCTTCCTTTAAGTACGATTGCCAGGTTTTTGTCAAATCACCTGTATTGATATATTGATTTGCGGCAGCACTCTTTCTTACTGTATGGATAGCTTCGGTAATTTCTGTGCGCTGTGCCTTTACTCTATATGATATGTCAGCACTTTGCAGACCTTTTCTTTTTCAAACAAAACCTTGTCAGGGATTTTGCCACTCATCATACGTTTTACCAGCATCCGGTTATTGTAATGGTCATCAAAAAAAGCTTCATTGGGTATGCTAAAAAAGTATTCCATAAGATCTAAGTCGGTGCAAGGGTCTCGTAACTCAAATCCATAGTAGTGCCCGCATACAGCCCCTCTTAGACTTCTTAAATAATAAAAGTCAATAAAAAGTTCTTTTATTTCTTGGACGTCAGAAATATGCCGGTATATCTCTTTGTCATTTTTTGCGATGTCTTCCTTAATATTATATGCGTCTAAAACCGACTGGTTAAGAAATATATTAGACACATATTTTTCAAGGCTATCAACAACATCTCTTCTTTTATTAAGATATTTATTAAAGTATTTTTTGCCGATTCTTTTTGCTATTTGTGTTCTTAAAAACTGATAAGGATGTAAGATTAAGCTTGCTAGATTAAAGGGGAGCAAATAGTCTGTACCAGCAAACGAGATACTGCCATTACCCCCTTCACCGCTTAGCAGTGTTCCAAATTTTTCTTGCGATGTTGTTTTGTAGATGTCATATACCCAATATAAATTGGCTGATCCGTGAGACGGAGCATTACAGACATTCATAGCTTCTACCATCCCTTGCACTATGCTTTGTTTTTCAGATGACAGAAGAATTGGGTTAATATTTCCTGAAGCATTGGCTACTTCCGTTATAAGAGGTGTTTCATCTAAGATTCGGCGATGCTGCTCTTTGTCGCTTTGAATTTCTTTGACAAAAAGCGGAACATGACTAAATGTAGTGAGTACAGTGCCTTGCGGCTTTAATAGGTCGGCTGCTATATAGCTAACAGCACTGCTATCCAATCCCCGCTTAGCATAGAGGCTACTGGCTTGTGGCTTCGCAACCTGGCTTTTACTGCCGATTGAAAAAGGTGGAGCATTTCATCAGCGTAATCCTGTTTGTTTTTACGATAGCTGATCGAGATGTTTTTAGGATGCCAGTAGCGTTCCTGACTCACTTTCCTGTTTTTCACTGAAAGCATGTGCGCTATTGGCAGCGAAAATATGTCCTGGAAGTAGGTGCCATGTTTATCGATCGAGTCATCCCATAAGGTTAGATGTCGGACGAAATGAAGCTCATTTAGTCTTCTCTTATAACTGGGAAGTGATAGGATACTTTTAATGGAAGAGCTGAAGTAAAAACCTGTTTCATCTTGGTAATAATACAAAGAGGTATACCCCATTTGATCACGCGCTATAAATAATGCTTGGTCGGAATAGTCAAAAACTGCAAAACTCCAGTCACCTTTTAAGTATTGAACACAATCCCTTTTCCATTTCAAGTAAGATTGCAAAATGAGTGTTCCGTCAGTGCATCTGTCGTCAATTTTTAATCCTAATTTACCGGCAAGCTCAACCCGGTTGTCAATTCTCCCCTGTGCTGTGAAAAGTACTTGTTCTTGTTTAAGATAAATCGGGAGATTTTCATAAACAGCCTCAGGTGTATTGGCTACCAGCATGTGTCCTGCACCAACATTTCTTTGTGTTTCAAAATGATGCTTGCTATGAGGGAAGTCCTTGATGGGATCATACATCTGCTTATGTATAAGCATTCCATCATCGTCGTTTTGATAGTTACAAAATCCCCATATCAGGCTCATGACGAGGCATTTTAAAGCATAAAAAAGCAGGGAGTATTATTCCCTGCTTAAAAAAATTAATATAGATTATGACTTTACGTCAAGGTCTCCGCCGGCAGCGCCTGCTGAGTTTATTTCTATTTCAGTTACTTCTGGTAAAATCCATGTTTTTTTAATTTCCATAAAATAAGATTTATTGTTAATTAACGGTGTGCAAATTAACTAGTTATTAGTATTTTGCAAAATTTTTTTCAGGAATATAGGGAATTCTGATACGCTATTGACATCTTTGGGACGCAGAGCCAAGAAACAAGGTATTTTATTCAATATTTGACCTATCAATGAGAACTGTAACTTGCTTTTTTGTATCATGGGTATCCAGTGATTGCGGTATACATTATCCGCTAACACTTTAAAAGCCTCCATTTTTCCAATTGCTGAAAGCCGCATTTCTGTACCCTCTTTGCTCAGAAAGATTATTTTTTCAACTTCCACCGGGGCCGTAGCAAATTGCGTATGGAATGAAAAGCCAAACTTATCCCGGTCTCCATCATCAAAAAGTTTCTGCTTATCACTCGTGTCTAATACGGTTTGTTGATCAAGCGTTTGTTCCCATAAGCGGATCATAGGGTAGGAGGCCTGGGCGTAACATTTTCCATCCTTCATAAATAATATAGCAGTATCATCGGTAAACGGCTGAAATCCCAGTTCCTGCAATTTTACCGCCAGGGTAGACTTGCCTGTTCCTGAGGGTGCCGCAAAAGAGCTACTTTTCCTGGTTGGGTAAATACACCCGATACATGAAAAGGTATGATATCCCGTTGGTATAATGCGGCCGCCAGGCCGTTAGAATAAAAGTAGATCAGGTTTGTTTCATAGTCGCTGTCGATAGGTTCAATCGTTATCTGGTTCCCGTTTGAAATATACAGCCTTATTTTATCCGGGATTGTATAAAGCATTTCAGTTGCATTGCAAACAGCGCACCTGTCAGCATTTTGCCCTTTTTCAACCAGTTGGTCGGGTGCCGTGCCTAAGCGTACATATATTGGATTGTCCGCGTTCTGCGATTCTTTCAGCGGAAATAATGCCGGAAGCTCGATTTCTGAAATTACGGGAATACCAAATGCGAGGTAATGATAAGTCATTGAAATATTTGATAGCCATAATCATTGGCTTTGAATACAAAAGTAGCGGGTGAATTTTAAGTTGGACAATTAATATTTCGCAGTATTGAAATTGCCGTTTACTTGCTGTTTAGCACTTTATCTCCCTTAACCCTCATTTTTAAGTAATAAACAGAAGGACCCGCGGTCATGAAAAGAATATCCCGGTCTTTTCCTCCAAAACAAATATTGGCCGTCCATTTTTCAGGCACAGGAATATAGGCTATTTTCTTTCCCACAGAATCGTAAACCGTAACACCATTACCGGTTAAATAGAGATTTCCCCTGTTGTCCAGGGTAATCCCGTCTGAGCCCTGAGAAATAAATAGTTGTTTTTCTGATAAAGTGCCATCGGGGTTGATCGAAAACCTGTAGGTTTTATTGTCGCCTATATCCGCTACAAAAAGATAGCGCCCATCGGCTGAGCCGGTAATGCCATTGGGTTTAACCAGTTCGTTACTTCCTGTTATGGGCTGGGTGGCTCCACTGGGTAAATAGTACACATTTTGTTGCCGTATTTCCGGCGCTGTTCGCGTCCAGTAGTCGCGTTGGTAGTAAGGATCAGTGAAATAAATGCCGCCCTTATGGTCGATCCATAAATCATTGGGGCCATTCAGCTTTTTGCCATCTACTTTACCCAATAATACTTTTACGATATGCCCACGGGTATCAATCGACCATATTTCATTGTTTTCATCGGCACAGGCTATAATGTTTCCTTTTGCATCTATATCCAGGCCGTTGGCCCGGCCCGCATCTTTTTTAAATTCCCATAACACGGTAGTTTTAGGGTCGTAGCGCCAGATTTTGTTATTGGGCTGATCCGTAAAATAAACTTTACCGTCCTTATCGGCAACAGGACCTTCCGTGAAAGCAAATTCGTGCTTTATCTTCATAAGGCCTTCGAAGTTGCTTGCAATAATACCCGTTGAGTCGAAAAATGGCGCCGTTTGTGCCAGAACGGGGGCTGAGAGTGCGGCAAAAAATATTAAAAGCATGTATTTCATCGACTAAAATTATCAATAATACCTTTCAAACCAATTAGTTTTGTTCCTTCAATAGGCAGCCTCCCGGATAAACGCCTAAACTAACCGTTAACGTATCAACATTTCAACTAAAACACTTACCTTTGCACCCCAATTAGTTCTTTTTAGGTTTTCTGTACAAATAATATTTATACAGAACGAGGAATTTGGGAGCTCTTTCCGGAATAACCGGCAGAGCGTTTGAACCAATAAATCATTTAAAAATGGCAAAAGAAATCTCCGGCTTTGTAAAGCTGCAGTGTAAAGGTGGTCAGGCCAATCCTGCACCTCCAATCGGTCCGGCGCTAGGTTCCAAAGGTGTTAACATCATGGAGTTCTGCAAGCAGTTTAATGCACGCACACAGGACAAACCAGGAAAAATACTTCCTGTATTAATCACAGTTTATACCGACAAAAGTTTCGACTTTGTAATTAAAACGCCTCCTGCTGCTGTACAGTTGATGGAAGCGGCTAAAATTCAAAAAGGTTCTAAAGAAAGTAACCGTATTAAGGTGGGTAAAGTTTCATGGGATCAGGTTGAGGCTATCGCTAAAGATAAAATGCCCGACCTTAACTGCTTCACTGAGGAAAGCGCTATGAAAATGGTTGCTGGTACTGCACGCAGCATGGGATTAACTGTAGAAGGTAAAGCCCCTGGGAAAATTAATCCATAACCCCCGTCTGCTCCAGTGGAGTCCTTTAGACCTCCGGGCAGGCCTTAAAAGAATTACAATGGCAATTACAAAGAAAAGAAAAGCTGTAAATTCCAAGGTGGATGCTAACAAAGCCTATACGCTTAACGAAGCTTCTGCATTGGTTAAAGAAATAAATGTTGCGAAATTCGATGCTTCTGTTGATCTGCATGTACGTTTAGGCGTAGATCCTAAAAAAGCAGACCAGGCAATTCGCGGCACTGTTACCTTACCACACGGTACCGGTAAAACAAAAAGAGTGTTGGTACTTTGCACTCCTGATAAAGAAGCTGCTGCTATTGAAGCGGGAGCTGACCACGTAGGTTTAGACGAGTTTATTCAAAAAATTGAAGGCGGCTGGACAGATATTGATGTGATCATCGCTACTCCTGCTGTAATGCCTAAAATTGGTAAATTAGGTAAAGTGTTAGGCCCACGTAACTTAATGCCTAACCCTAAAACCGGAACGGTTACCAACGATGTAGCAGCTGCAGTAAACGAAGTAAAAGGTGGTAAAATCGCGTTCAAAGTTGATAAAGCAGGTATTATTCATGCTTCTATCGGACGTGTAAGCTTTTCTCCTGAAAAAATCGCTCAGAACGGACAGGAGTTCATCAACGCTATCGTTAAAGCAAAACCTTCTACAGCAAAAGGTACCTATTTAAAAGGTATCAGCATGGCTAGCTCTATGAGCCCAGGCATTGCTTTAGACACTAAAGGCTTTGTTCATTAATACGGCGACGCAACAATTTTTTAAAAAATCATCCCGCCCTGGTGGGACAGTCAAATCGAAATAAAATGACTAAAGATCAAAAAAACGAAGTAATTGAAGTATTGAAGGGTAAGTTCTCTCAGTACGACAATTTCTACATAACCGATACAGAATCACTTACTGTAGCGCAGGTAACTAAACTACGCCGCGCTTGTTTCGACAAAAATGTTGAAATGAAAGTGGCTAAGAACACGCTGATTAAAAAAGCATTAGAGTCTCTGGATGCTGAAAAATATGCTGGCGTTTACGATTCTCTACATAAAGTAACCGCTTTAATGTTTTCTGAGAATCCAAAAGAACCAGCTGTTATTTTAAGTTCTTTCCGTAGCGAAGCAAAAGCTGAAAGACCAGAATTGAAGCTTGCTTTTATCAATGGTGACCTGTATGCAGGTGACAACCAGCTGAAAGCATTAACGCAAATCAAAACCAAGAACGAGCTTATCGGCGAAGTTATTGGCTTGTTGCTTTCTCCAATTCAGCGTGTTATTGGTGCATTACAGAATAAATCAGAAGGAGGCGATGCTGCCCCGGTTGCTGCTGAAACAGCGCCAGTGGTTGAAGCTCCTGCAGCCGAAGCGGCTCCTGAGGCTCCTGCAGCACCTGAAGCTCCTGCAGCAGAAGAGAAACCTGCTGCTGAGTAATTTAATTCCCAAATTGTTGTTCTGAGGATGACAAAGAATGGACAATGGGGAGATCAGTCACAAGGATTTAGTTCTTTTTATAAATCACCGCCCAAGTTATCCCTTGAAGGGATGGGGGTACAATTTTTTTAAAACCCGCCGTCGGATCCATTTTTTAAGGAAGTGAAGACGGTAAAAATTAAACAAAATGGCAGATATTAAAAATTTAGCAGAAAGCCTGGTAGGCTTAACTGTAAAAGAAGTACAGGAATTAGCAGATTTCTTAAAAACTGAGTATGGCATCGAACCAGCTGCTGCAGCAGTAGTAGTTTCTGGCGACGGTGGTGGCGCAGCTGCTGTAGAAGAAAAAACAGCATTTGACGTTATCCTGAAAAGCGGTGGTGCTTCTAAATTAAACGTTGTTAAGATCGTTAAAGACTTAACTGGTTTAGGTTTGAAAGAAGCTAAAGAATTAGTAGACGGCGCTCCAAAACCTGTTAAAGAAGGTGTGAGCAAAGCAGAAGCTGAAGATATCGCAGCTAAGCTGAAAGAAGCTGGAGCTGATGTTGAAGTAGCTTAATTCTAACTTATATAGTTTTCAAGAGGCTGTCTCAAAGGGACAGTCTCTTTTTTGTGGGGTTATGCACAGATGTAAATAAAAATAGGTTACTGTTCGTATATGATTAGCAGTTAGTTGTGTTGGCGTTAATAATTGATGGGTAAATTAAATGTAATCTTCAAAACGTACAATCCGCAACAGGCCATGTTACTGCCTCCGGATCCGGAAGAGTTACCGGGCAGCTGACTGCAATGACTGTCCTTTACGTGAAATGTGTCACGGGCAAAAAGGTAACCGGTAATAGAAGTGAATCATCGGCTACGGATCTTAAAACAGCAAGCAGCTGAACGGTTGCGAAGTCCCGAAGGAATCGCCAGGCGAAAGAACCGCTGTGCAGATGTAGAACCTGTATTTGCCAATATCAAGCATAACAAGGGCTTTAGGCGCTTTATGCTAAGAGGAATTGGAGAAGTATTGATGGAAACAGGTGCTGATAGCGCTGGCACACAACCTGCAAAAACTCACAAAAGCCCAATATCGCTCAAAAACAACAAAACAATCCGCATAAAAGGCGTTGGATGTCTTATGAACTTATCCCAGCCATAAAAAAGAAAACTTGAAAAACCTCACAGCCTAAGAGCCACAAAATAAAAAAACCTCCTCAAATACTTTTGAGACGGCTTCTTTTTTGTTACATAAGAATGGCATGTAAATTGTTTATAAAAAAAGTTAACAATGATATTTTTTTTGTTAAACGAATTGTAGTACCTTTTCCAAAGAATTCATTTTCAAAGCCCGGTAACAGGTAGTATAGAAGCCCTAATAATCACGTTTAAGCCCGCGATACCAGCCCTAGTCCACCGTTACCTGGATATTTAGAACACTAAAAATCAAATAAGCCCGACGGAAAGGCCGTTAAAACTCATATTCTGAAATGTGTCGTGTAGTGCGCAATGAAGCCTGTTAGCAGCAGAGCTTAATTGAAATACTACGACCATGATTGATGTGGTGTCTTTTAACGCATTTACGCAAATTTTAAAAACCTATACGTTATGAGACTTAACACTAATCTCACGCGATTCTATCGTATTGCCCTGACTTTCTTATTTTGCCAACTATTGCTGATAATGCCCGGTACAAAACTCCAGGCTCAGGTATCCTCAGCACCCTTTAATCTTTATCGTCCTTTAACTTCTGATGTTTTTACTAATCTTACAGTAACAAGTAGTACTGCATTAGGGTTTGATGTATTTGGTAATAAAGAAAATATTACTGATAACATCTTAACTAATCCTTCGACCTGGACTTATGCGGTTGCGGGTGCCGCCTGGATAGAAGTAAAAGATAACAATGCAATCGGTGCTGGCATATACCCGGCAGGTTCTTATGCAGGTTTTGTAATAGGCACAGCCAGTATATTAGACCTGGCCAGTTCTATAACCATAACTACGTATTTGGGTAACACATTGCAAGACACTTATAACGGAGGAAGTGGCCTTTTATCTGTTTCACTACTGGGTGGAGGACTAGGTAAAGTAGGATTTGTAACCAGCAAAGAATTTGACAGGGTTCGTATCAATTTTTCCGCCGTGGGCGCTGGTACGCGCAGCGTTTATTATGCCGAGATATTAAGAGCGCAAACGCCGTTGGCGATACCGGCATGTAACATAACAACTGCGTTGGTACAAAATACTTCGCCTGCAATAGTTAGCACGGGTACTACCGGTATAGCAGATGTAAGTTTGCTTGGAAGCATATTTTCTAATATAGGGAACGTGGTAGATGGCAATACAGATAACTCCGGTACTATTACATTGCCGGTGCTAGGCGTACTATCTACAGGCTATATTTCTGTTAGAGAAGCAGGCAACACGAGTCATCCTGCCGGTTATTTTGCTGGATTTGAGATAGCAAGTACAAGCGCTCTGTCATTGAGTCTTTTGGCTAATACAAGTGTAAGTACCTATGAGAAAGGTGTTTTCAGAGAGTCTGTGCCGGGTAGCGCCCTACTAGTTTCAGCTCCTCTATTATCGGGTACGGGGCGATACACTGTGGGCTTTAAAACGAGTCTTTCATTTGATGAAATTCGATACACTTTATCCCAACCGGCTAATGTAAACCTGGGCGCCATAGCTGTTTACAACGCCGTTATTAAACAATATTGTAACCGGGCTACTGATTTTACCTGTAATGTGCCAACTAATCTTGTTTCCACTATTGATCCTGTTTTCGTGAATATGGTTAATACCGGCGTGGACGGCGCCATTGCAGTGGGTAATAATATCGCTGGCTTGGATAATATAATAGACGCTGATCCAAACAGTGCCGCCACTATTAGCCTGGCTGTATCCGGATTAAGCCGTGGACGCATTGCGGTTAAAAATGCGTTGACACCTTACGCTGCCGGAACCTATGTGGGTTTTGACGTGCAAACAGCCTCTCTGCTAAACGCGTCAGTACTGGGTTCCGCCATTATCAGGCTTTACAATGGAACTACAGAGGTGCAGGTTACCACAGGCAATGCGTTACTGGTGGGCGCCAAATCCGGATTGCTGGGGGATAATATCAGGCAAACAGTTGGTGTAGTTGCCAATGGCAGTTTTGACCAGGTGCAAATTGAGTTTACACAGCCGGTAGGAGCTAATCTTGGTACTATACAGGTATTTGGAGTAAAGATTCAGAAAAACTGCGCCGGAGAGGTGCAGTGTAACACCACTAATATTATTAAAACTCCTGAATACGGCGCTATTATTGAAAATGCACGGTCTGGTATCTCAGGTGTAGCATGCGTAAGTTGTGCCGTTACCGATGCCGAAAAAGTGATTGATAATAACGCGGCAGCTACCGATTTTGCCAATATCAGGATTACAGCAGGTGTTGCTGCTACCGGATCAATTTCCGTATCTGCGCCGGCCAATACATTCCCGGCAGGTACTATAGCAGGGTTCCTTATTCGAAATAATAACAATGCACTACTATATGCCGATCTGCTTAGCTCAATAAGAACAACCTGGAACAACGGAGTACAGCAGGAAACCCGCTCTGCTGCCGAGCTTCTCAATCTGCAGGTGATCATACCCATTTTGGGCACAACTTCCGGTGTTTATAACGTTGGATTTTTAACAAGCTTACCGTACGACGAAATCCAGATATCTACCACCACCGTCGTGGGCGCTCTTAAAGATATAGATGTGTTTTATGCAACAGTAGATACCCGTTTTTTACCGGTAGGAACGCCTGGCCTGAGTTGTAGTTCGTTCTTTACGTTGCCTGATATCAATTACGGTATTATAAATGTACCGCTTACAGGTAATGTAGCTACAAATGATAAAAAGCCTGCTGGTGCGGTATATTCCAACTCGGGTTCAGCCAATGGCGCAGATCAGGCGGCTAACCCTTCAGGTGCAACACTTATTTTAAATGCTAACGGTACTTACACACACCAGGCCACTCAGACAGGTGTTTATACTTACGAAACCACACTCACCGATCCATCCAACGGTATGGTGAGAAAGGAAAACCTTACGATTATAGTGGGTAACGCTACCGATGTGAATCTTACTCCACCGATTGTCAACACGGATATTGCCACCACTAAAGTAAATACGGCTATATCTTATCCGGTGAGAAATAACGATGAAGTAAGTACATCCGGTGCTACCTTTGGCTTGCCTACTATTTCTGTACAACCTAAGCATGGAACCGCTGTTGTAAATGGTGACGGAACAATTTCTTATACACCCATAACCGGGTTCGTAGGCAGGGATACGCTTACGTACAACGTGTGCGAACAGCCTGGTGGCAGTAAATGTGGAAGCGCATATTTTGTAACGGAGGTAGTATTGCCAAATCCCGGCGCAGTAGCTGCAGGAGATGATTTTGACAGAACTAAAGGTGAAGCCGTTTCCGGTAACGTAATCTCCAACGACACTGACTCGGAAGGAGCGGCATTGGTGGTAGAGCAGCAAAGTATAACAAACCCTACAGGGACATTAACATTAGCAACAACCGGAGCTTATAGCTACACACCGGCTCCCGGCTACTCAGGAACAGCACAATTCACGTACAAGGTTTCACGCAGTACCAATGCGCAACTGAACAGCATGGGAACGTTATATGTTGACGTGAACGAAGTGGCTGGGGTAGATCTTACCGCCAATATACTTGTTTTGCCAACCCAGGTTACCGGTACCGCTACTTTAAATGCCAGGGTTACCATTTCTACAGCCAATGCGCTTACGACCAATGGAACGCCGGTTTATGTTACTATTCCCAAGTCACCCAACTACGCCATGCAAACCTATAACCCTTCTCAAACAATAGTGGCGGGCATCCCTGTACAAAATGCAGATTGGACTTACCTGGGAGAAAATACTCTGAGCTATCGGTTCCGGTTAGAGGTACTAATAACCGGCAGACAATTGCCGGGCAGTCTGCAAGTTCTTTTGCTGTATCCTTACTGTTCAATGGTAACGGTGCAACTGGCTCTGATAACATCATAGTCACCATTTTTGACGCATCGGGTGGCGACGCTAATACACTAAATAATACAGACAGTGATCGAATTAATTATGCACCATCTCAAAATCCATAATCTAAACCTTATTCAGCAACAATTAACAAAGTAATTATGAAAAAATCGTTAGTCTCCTTAATCATCGCGTTGTTTTTCACGCAGGCAATATTGGCTCAGGACATAGCTGTGAACGGCGCTACAGTGGCCCCAACGCCTGCACTGGTAAATGGAACGGTAACTTTAAACTTTAACTTTATTAACCAATCCACAATTCCGGTTACCATTACTGCAGAGCCAACACGGGTTACCGTAAATCTTCAGAAGATGATTCCTATCACCGATGGAGGCGGCGCTGTACCGGTAACGGGCACATTTGCTACTTATTTTACCTGGGCCTATGATGCGCAATCGGCAACCCTTATCGGCACTCAAAACCAAACAATACCAGGTAGCACGTTTGAAGACCCCAGCGGAGGAAGTATCATCTTTCAGGCCATTGTAACCGAAGCTTCGGCACAAAATGCGGGGGCAACCGGTCACGGCATCAACGTTAATATCGTACCCGGTTCAAACATAGTAGGCAATTCAACCACTAATGATGCGGTATCGGTTTATGGGTATACCAACGGAGTATTGCCTGTTGCTTTTGGAAGTGTAGAAGCCGCCTTCGTAGGAAGTCAACTTAAGGTTGACTGGCAAACCCTGAGTGAAAAAAATAATAAGGAGTTTTCTGTTAATGCATCACACAATGGAACAGACTTTCACCAGATTGCTACTGTTGCTACACAGGCAACAGACGGCAACTCAGATGCGGAGCTGAAATATAGCTTTTCTACCAGTTGGAAGGAATTAGCGAAATTATCTGGTTTCTCCTTGCTCACCGCTTCTGTTTTGGTGTTATTGATGGCAATGCTTTATCCTGCGGCGCGCAAGAAAATATATCTTACAACCCCTTTACTGGCAATTGTTATAGCGGTGGTTTTATTTTCCTGCCGGAAGAAGGATAGCGTGGATACCAGTGAAACACCCACTCTTTATATTCGAATCGGACAAACAGATATTGATGGAACCGTGAGGTACTCTAAAGTAGTTACCGTAGTTAAAAAATAGGGTATAAGCCCTGTTACGTAGCCAGCCCTTTTAACACGAAAGCCCGCGATTATATCGCGGGTTTTTTAGTAAGCTGTTTTGTAAGAAAAGATATATTTCAACAATATTTTAATCTGATAAAGTTGTTTTATGCTGCTCCGCAACAATAAGTGTAGTAGTGGGAGAACTTTGTCGGGAGAAGATGTTATTGGTATGCTTTATGCTATTAAAAACAATATTAATTTGATATTTCAGATACTTGCCTTTCCGTTTCAGTTTAGCAGCAAAACAATCGCTATTATTCTTTTTATGATTAAAAAAATTATTCTTGTCCTCGTTGGAATTATCGCTGTGGCCGGCATTTCGGCGCAGGGTAATCTGTGGAGCAATTCCATAACTTACAGTAATCCGAATACGCTGAACCCCTTTACGGTTGGTGATGTTGTTGCTACAGGTATTACGGTTTCGGGTATTGGCAGGGGGCCGGGTATCAATGGTGTAAATGGTACTGATGAGTATAATGCTGACAGCTGGAATACGCTTGCACCAGATCTGAATGCTTATTTTAGCTTTACGCTGACGCCTGACGCTGGTAAAAGAATAGACTTTTCCAACGGTGTTTTAACTATTCAAAGATCATTTACAGGTCCTGTATCATTTTCAGGCCGTTCGAGTGTTGACGGGTTTGCGAACGATTTGTTTGTAGCCACTATTGCAGATCCTGCTAATCAAACCGGCGTATTAATTGAACTGGATATGTCAGCATTTCAAAACATCGCCGCTCCTATCACTTTCAGGCTTTATGGTTGGGGTGCTTCAGCTGCCAGCGGCACGGCGAGCGTTAGTGATTTTTCATTCACAGGAACAGTAGAAACTTCGCCTTTGCCAGTTACTTTCGGTACGCTCGAAGCAGTAAAAGCTGGTAATGTCATTAATATAAACTGGTCAACCCAGCAGGAAACAAATAATGATCATTTTGAAGTAGAAGCCTCAAAAGATGGCAGCACTTTCTATACTTTAAAAACTGTTCCGTCATTAAACGGAAATTCACCTGCTATTCAATATTACCGTACGAGCATAACAACATCAGATTTTGCTGGGCTTTTATCTATTCCTGTTGTTTTAGGCTTACTAAGCGTAGCAGGATTTAACCGTCGCAGCAGGTTTTATTTAATAATCCTGACGGTACTGTCAGCAGCAGGTTTTATTGCCTGTAATAAGCGAGCTGATATTGTTGATCATAGTGATATTGAAAAAATCTTTATACGCATTAAGCAGGTAGATATTAATGGCCAGTTTAAGTATAGCAATATCATTCAGGTGGTTAATAAATAATTAGTTACCGGTAGTAATATACCTGGCAACTTTTTCGTAGGAGTCGGCAGTTTGTGCCACCGATTCTTTTATAGCTTCAATATCCGTAAAATTTCCTTTTTCTTTCCGTTGCTTTAAAATCTGGAACGCCAGTTTCGCGCTGATATAAGGATGATTATTAAGCTCATCGTAGGAGGCCGTGTTGATATTCATTTTCCTGATCGCGCCTGCATCAACCTTTAACTGAGGTTTTATTTTCTGAAAGGTCGAATCAGGAATTCCATACGTTTCTCCAACCTGCTCGATTGAGTAAAACCCACCCAGCTTTTCTCTGAAATTGACAATTTTAGTAGCCAGCTTGTTTCCAATCCCGTACAGCGATTCAAAACCTCCTATATCGGCTGTATTAATTTCGATGGTTTTGGCAGCATAACGGGGCTTGTTTTCTGGGGAGTATAATTGTGGTTCTCCGACTGCCGGTGGTTATCATTTTGATGAGTGTAGCTGCTCGCAGATGCACTGTTTGGAATGGATACATAAGGTCTCAAACGGGTAAACTCTTCCTGTCTCAGGCCGTACACTCTGGCCAGATCATCTGGTTTTCTGAATTTTCCCCCTTTGTTACGATAATTGATGAGGGTGCGGATGGTTTTGTCTCTTAGTCCCAGCTTTTTGAAACCTTCGGCGTCCAGGGTGTTGGGATCGAAATTAAAAGCCGTTCCTTTCGGCGAGCTGGCATAACTTCCTTCTGTATGATCAGCCTGGTAGCTGGCCACAGGTTCAGATGTTTCTCCTGATGCGTTTGTTGATTCATCCTGTTCTTTTTGCTGCAGATTTTGGGCGGTCTGCATCCAGATCGAGTCTTCAGGTGACACCCGGACCTCATCTTGCTGCGTTTGAAAAAAGGGAAGAAAGGCGATAACCAGGATAACAGGAACCAGGAAAATGATCCCTACGCGTTCTTTTTTGAAAAAGTAAAAGACTCTTTCACCATGTGTTTCAGGCTCATAGATAGCTATTTTCATAAATTTACGAATTATAAAAATCACTATCAAAATAAGATTTGGCAAAATTATTGCTAATAAGTTTTTTCTTTATAATTTATCCCCTAACTTTGCAGTCCTTTTTATTTTGGCCAATAAAATTTTGACTTACGAAACGTATTCAAGTAATTGAATTTCAGCAGGATTTCTTTTAGCGATAAAAGTGGTCCTTTTTGGCGTTTCTATAGGTGAATCATTAAAACCGGTGTATTATTTATGTCTGCTACAAGCGTAAAATCAAGAGTGAATTTCGGGAAAATCAAACATTTGGCTGAAACGCCAGATTTGCTCGAAGTTCAGATTCAATCATTTAAAGAGTTTTTCCAGCTGGAGACTACACCCGACAAGCGTAACATTGAGGGCTTGTTCCGTGTATTCAAAGATAATTTCCCTATCACCGATACGAGAAACATCTTTGTGCTGGAATTTTTAGACTACTTTATTGATCCCCCCGTTATTCGATCGATGAGTGTATGGAGCGCGGCTTAACTTATGCCGTTCCGCTTAAAGCAAAACTTCGCTTAAGCTGTAACGACGAAGAGCACGTAGATTTCCAGACAATCGTTCAGGACGTGTTTTTAGGTAACATTCCTTACATGACTCCCCGTGGTACTTTTGTGATCAACGGTGCTGAGCGTGTGGTTGTTTCTCAATTACATCGTTCTCCGGGTGTATTCTTTGGTCAGTCTGTTCACCCGAACGGTACAAAAATTTACTCTGCGCGTGTAATTCCTTTTAAAGGAGCATGGATGGAGTTTGCTACAGATATTAATAACGTAATGTATGCGTATATCGACCGTAAGAAGAAATTCCCGGTTACTACCTTATTGCGCTCTATCGGTTACGAAACAGATAAGGATATCCTGGAGCTGTTTGGTATGGCAGATGAAGTGGCCGGAGAACAAAAAGCACTGGAAGCGCATATTGGCAAAAGATTAGCAGCGCGCGTATTACGTACATGGGTAGAAGATTTTGTGGATGAAGATACTGGTGAGGTTGTGTCTATCGAGCGTAATGAAATTGTGATGGAGCGCGATACTGTACTGGATGAAGAGGCTATCGAAACCATCGTAGATATGGCGATCGAAACCGTATTTATCCAGAGAGAGGACGTAGGTGGTGATTATGCAATCATTTACAATACTTTAAATAAAGATACTTCGAACAGTGAGTTGGAAGCGGTCCAGTTTATTTACCGTCAATTACGCGGTGCTGATGCTCCTGATAATGAAACTGCCCGTGGTATTATCGATAAATTATTCTTTAGCGATAAACGCTATGATCTGGGTGAAGTAGGACGTTATAAAATCAACCGTAAGTTGAATATAGACGCTCCGCTGGAACAAAAAACCCTGACCAAGCTTGACATTATTGAGATCATCAAATACCTGGTACGTTTAACCAATGGTAAAGCGGAGATCGATGATATCGATCACCTGAGCAACCGTCGTGTACGTACTGTAGGCGAGCAATTATATGCTCAGTTTGGTGTGGGTCTGGCTCGTATGGCACGTACCATCCGTGAAAGAATGAATGTTCGTGATAACGAGGTATTTACCCCGGTGGATCTGATCAATGCAAGAACCCTTTCTTCTGTGATCAACTCTTTCTTTGGTACTTCCCAGTTATCCCAGTTCCTGGATCAAACTAATCCGCTGTCTGAAATTACCCACAAACGTCGTATTTCAGCGCTCGGGCCAGGTGGTTTGAGTCGTGAGAGAGCCGGCTTTGAGGTTCGTGACGTACACTATTCACACTATGGTCGTTTGTGTACTATTGAAACGCCGGAAGGACCGAACATTGGTCTGATCTCTACACTTTGCGTACACGCTACTATCAATGAAATGGGCTTTATCGAAACGCCTTATCATAAAGTAGTGAATGGTAAAGTGGATGTTAAGAAACTGAAATTCTTAAGTGCAGAAGAAGAAGATTCAGCTAAAATCGCCCAGGCAAATACCGCGTTAGATGCTGATGGTAATTTTGTTGAAGATAAAATTGAAAGCCGCGAAACAGGTGACTTCCCTATCCTGGATAAATCGGAAGTAGAATACATGGACGTAGCTCCTAACCAGATTGTAGGTTTGAGCGCTTCCCTGATTCCGTTCCTGGAGCATGATGATGCCAACCGTGCGTTGATGGGATCAAACATGCAACGTCAGGCCGTTCCATTATTACGCCCTGATGCACCTATCGTAGGTACCGGTTTGGAAGGAAAAGCAGCGCGCGATTCAAGGATACAGATACACGCAGAAGGTGATGGTGTGGTGGAATTCGTAGATGCAACTGAAATTCATGTGCGTTACGACAGAGATGTGAATGAGAAGCTGGTAAGCTTTGAAGAAGATCTGAAAGTATACAAGCTGACGAAGTTCATTAAAACCAACCAGGAGTCTTGTATCAACCTGATGCCTACTGTAAAGAAAGGTCAGAAGGTGAAAAACGGAGATTTCCTTACACAGGGTTATGCCACTCAGAATGGGGAACTTGCGTTAGGTAAAAACCTGAAAGTGGCGTTCATGCCATGGAAGGGGTACAACTTCGAGGATGCCATCGTGATCAGCGAGCGTGTAGTAAAAGAAGACATGTTTACTTCCATCCACATTTCTGAGTATGAACTGGAAGTGCGTGATACTAAATTAGGAGAAGAGGAATTAACTGCTGATATACCTAACGTATCTGAAGAAGCTACTAAAGACCTGGATGAGAATGGTATCATTCGCATTGGTGCACAAATTAAAGAAGGCGATATCCTGATTGGTAAGATCACTCCAAAAGGTGAAAGTGACCCAACTCCTGAAGAGAAGTTATTGCGTGCCATCTTTGGTGATAAAGCCGGTGATGCAAAAGATGCTTCTCTGAAAGCTCCAAACGGGGTTGAAGGTGTGGTGATCGGCAAGAAACTGTTCCAACGTGCTAAGAAAGATAAGAATGCTAAGGTTCGTGAAAAAGCAGCCATTGAAAAATTAGATCGCGTTCACGAAAAGAATGAGCAGGATATATTGAACGTTCTTTTAGAAAAACTGGGAACCTTATTGGAAAATCAGACTTCTTTAGGCGTTAAAAACAGCTTCGAAGAAATCGTGATCGGCAGAAACTCTAAGTTCAATGCTAAGAACCTGGCTTCACTGGATTATGCGAACATCAATCCTTTGGGCTGGACTACCGACGAGAAGATCAACGACCAGGTAAATACTTTGTTGCATAACTATAATATTAAGTTCAACGAAGAGTTAGGTCGCTACAAGAGAGAGAAGTTCAATATTTCAATAGGTGATGAATTACCTGCGGGTGTATTGAAACTGGCTAAAGTATACTTAGCGGTTAAGCGTAAGCTGAAAGTGGGTGATAAAATGGCGGGTCGTCACGGTAACAAGGGTATCGTTGCGAAAATCGTACGCCAGGAAGATATGCCGTTCCTTGAGGATGGATCACCTGTAGATATCGTACTGAACCCACTAGGGGTACCTTCGCGTATGAACCTCGGACAGATTTACGAAACTGTTTTAGGATGGGCTGGTAAAAACCTGGGTGTAAAATTCGCTACTCCAATCTTCGATGGTGCTTCTACTGAAGAGATAGAAACCTATTGTGATGAGGCGGGTATACCTAAGTTTGGTCACACTTACCTGTATGATGGAGAAACCGGCGAACGCTTCCACCAGAAAGCAACCGTGGGTGTGATCTATATGATCAAACTACACCACATGGTGGATGATAAAATGCACGCACGTTCTATCGGGCCATACTCATTGATCACACAACAACCTCTGGGTGGTAAAGCTCAGTTCGGTGGTCAGCGTTTTGGTGAGATGGAGGTTTGGGCACTCGAAGCTTATGGTGCATCTAACATCTTACAGGAATTATTAACCATTAAGTCGGATGATATCATTGGCCGCGCTAAAACATACGAAAGCATTGTGAAAGGTGAAAACGTGCCTCGCGCCGGAGTTCCTGAATCATTCAATGTATTGGTACACGAGTTAAGAGGTTTAGGTCTTGACCTGACGTTTGAATAATATTGAGAAATGTTCATGGATCATTGTAAATGGTTCATGGGCATCTTCAAAAAAGTCAGCGTTCAAATTCTTAAATCTTTAAATAAAAAACTTTAAATAGAAACATGGCTACTAAAAAAGACAATCGTCCAAAAGCAGCGTTTTCAAGAATAACAATTGGCCTTGCTTCGCCTGACTCTATCCTGGAGAAGAGCTTTGGAGAAGTATTGAAGCCTGAAACCATCAACTATCGTACTTACAAACCAGAAAGGGATGGCTTGTTCTGCGAAAGAATATTTGGCCCGGTAAAAGATTATGAATGTGCCTGCGGTAAGTACAAGCGTATCCGTTATAAGGGTATTGTGTGCGACCGTTGCGGTGTTGAAGTAACTGAGAAAAAAGTACGTCGTGAAAGAATGGGACACATTAAATTAGTGGTTCCTGTAGTTCACATCTGGTACTTTAAATCGCTTCCTAATAAAATTGGTTACCTGTTGGGAATGAGCTCTAAGAAATTAGAGAGCATTATTTACTATGAGCGTTATGTAGTAATTCAGGCAGGTGTGCGTGAAGATAAAGGGCAGGGTTATGGTGATTTATTTATTAACTGAAGAAGAATACCTGGATATACTGGATGCTTTACCAAAAGACAACCAGTACTTACCTGATGATGATCCTCAGAAATTCATTGCAAAAATGGGTGCTGAGTCGGTTCATGACCTGTTACAGCGTATCGATCTGGATCAATTATCTTTTGATCTGAGAAACAGCGCCGCTACAGAAACTTCTCAGCAACGTAAAGCAGACGCATTAAAGCGTTTGAGCGTAGTAGAAGCTTTCCGTGATGCGAATACCCGTATTACTAACCGCCCTGAGTGGATGGTAATGCAATACATTCCTGTAATTCCACCAGAACTGCGTCCTTTAGTGCCGTTGGATGGTGGTCGTTTTGCTTCTTCTGATCTGAACGATTTATATCGTCGTGTGATTATCCGTAACAACCGTTTAAAACGCTTAATGGAAATTAAAGCGCCTGAGGTAATCTTACGTAACGAAAAACGTATGCTTCAGGAAGCCATCGACTCCTTATTTGACAATAGCCGTAAATCTAACGCTGTTAAAGCTGAAGGTGGACGTGCCTTAAAATCGCTTTCAGACGTACTGAAAGGTAAGCAAGGTCGTTTCCGTCAGAACCTTTTGGGTAAACGTGTTGACTATTCTGGTCGTTCGGTTATCGTTGTAGGCCCTGAAATGAAAATGCATGAGTGCGGTTTGCCAAAAGATATGGCGGCAGAGCTGTTCAAACCATTTATCATTCGCAAATTGATTGAAAGGGGTATTGTAAAAACCGTAAAATCTGCAAGGAAACTGGTAGATAAAAAAGAAGCGGTTATTTGGGATATCCTTGAAAATATTCTGAAAGGTCACCCGATCATGTTAAACCGTGCCCCAACACTGCACCGTTTATCTATCCAGGCCTTCCAGCCTAAACTGATTGAAGGTAAAGCCATCCAGCTACACCCATTAGTTACCGCTGCATTCAACGCCGACTTTGATGGTGACCAGATGGCGGTACACGTTCCTTTAAGCAATGCGGCAGTATTGGAAGCTCAGTTATTGATGCTGGCTTCTCACAACATTTTGAACCCTCAGAATGGTACGCCAATTACCCTTCCTTCTCAGGACATGGTACTCGGTCTGTATTACATCACTAAGGGTAAGAAAACTACCGAAACTGAAAAAGTTCGTGGTGAAGGCAAGGCTTTCTATTCTGCAGAAGAAGTGATCATTGCTTATAACGAAAAGCGTGTTGATCTGCATGCATGGATTAAAGTAAAAACCAATGTTCGTAATGAAAATGGCGAACTCGAATTTAAATTATTAGAGACCACAGTTGGTCGTGTTATATTCAACCAGCACGTTCCCGTTGAAGTTGGATTTGTAAACGCTTTGTTGACAAAGAAAGCGCTTCGTGAGATCATCGGTAATATCATCGAGATCACTAACGTTCCTAAAACAGCAAAATTCCTGGATGATATCAAGCAGTTAGGTTTCCGTACTGCCTTCCAGGGTGGTTTATCGTTCAGTATTAATGACCTGATCATTCCGGAAATCAAAGCTGAATTGCTGGAGAACGCTAAAGGTGAGGTAGATGAGGTTTGGGACAACTATAACATGGGTCTTATTACCAATAACGAGCGTTATAACCAGATCGTAGATATCTGGAGCCGTGTGGATACCAGATTAACTGAAACGTTGATCCGTGAACTGGCTTCAGACAAGCAAGGATTTAACTCGGTTTACATGATGCTGGATTCAGGAGCCCGTGGTTCTAAACAGCAGATCAAACAGCTGGCGGGTATCAGGGGTCTGATGGCGAAACCAAGAAAATCAGGCTCTACAGGTTCTGAGATCATTGAGAACCCGATCCTTTCTAACTTTAAAGGCGGTCTGAATGTATTGGATTACTTTATCTCTACGCACGGTGCGCGTAAAGGTCTTGCGGATACGGCATTAAAAACGGCGGATGCAGGTTACCTGACCCGTCGTCTGGTAGACGTATCTCAGGATGTGGTAATTACTGAAGAAGATTGCGGAACATTACGTGGTATCAATACATCTGCTTTAAAAGATAACGAAGATGTGATCGAACCATTATCAGACAGGATTGAAGGACGTACCTCATTACATGATGTATTCCATCCTCAAACTGATGAGTTGATCATTGAAGCTGGTACAGAGATCTCAGCAGCAGCAGTTGCAAGACAAATTGAAGACGCTGGTGTTGAGTTTATTGAAATCCGTTCTGTATTAACCTGCGAAAGCAAACGCGGATGTTGCGTTAGATGTTATGGTAAAAACCTTGCTTCCGGTATATTGGCGCAGAGAGGTGATGCGGTAGGTATCATCGCTGCCCAGTCAATTGGTGAGCCTGGTACACAGCTTACATTACGTACTTTCCACGTGGGTGGTGTTGCCGGTTCTGCTTCGGTAGAATCTACATTGGTTGCTAAGTTTGATGGTACTATACAGTTTGACGGTGTGCGTTCTGTTGTTACTACCAATGCTGAAGGTGAAGAAGTGAAAGTGGTTATTGGCCGTACCGGTGAAGCGCGTATCATTGATACAAAAGCAGACAGATTATTAATTACCAATAACATTCCTTACGGTTCTACTTTATTGGTGAAAGATGGTCAGAAAGTCTCCAAAGGAGAAGCGATCTGCTCATGGGATCCTTATAACAATGTTATCGTAGCGGAAGTAGATGGTGAGCTGAAATTTGATAATGTAATTGAAGGTATCACTTACCGCGAAGAGTCGGATGAGCAAACAGGTCACCGCGAGAAAGTGGTAATTGAAACAAGAGATAAAACGAAAATTCCTTCCATCATTGTAGAAGGTAAAACGGATAAATCTTACAACTTACCTACCGGTTCTCACATCATGCTGGATGAAGGGGATGAAGTGAAAGCTGGTAAAGTGTTAGTGAAGATCCCTCGTATCTTAGGTAAACTGAAGGATATCACGGGTGGTCTGCCTCGCGTAACAGAATTGTTTGAGGCACGTAACCCAAGTAACCCTGCAGTGGTTTCTGAGATTGATGGTGTGGTAACAATGGGTGCCGTAAAACGTGGTAACCGCGAAATCATCATCGAAGCTAAAGATGGCGTTACCAGAAAATACCTGGTTCCTTTAACGCGTCAGATCCTGGCACAGGATGGTGACTTTGTAAAAGCAGGTACCTCTTTAAGTGATGGCCAGGTTTCTCCTCAGGACATTCTTTCTATCCAGGGACCGTTTGCCGTACAGCAGTATGTGGTGAACGAGATACAGGAGGTTTACCGTTTACAGGGGGTGAAAATCAACGATAAGCACGTTGAGGTAATTGTACGCCAGATGATGCGTAAAGTAAATATCGTTGATCCGGGAGATACACGTTTCCTTGAAGATGATTTAGTAGATAAATTTGAGTTTGTTGACGAGAATGATTATGTATACGAGAAGAAAGTAGTTACCGATCCGGGTGATTCTGCTAAGCTACGTGCGGGGCAGATCATCAGCCTGCGTGACCTGAGAGAAGAAAACTCTGTATTACGTCGTAATGATAAAAGCCTGTTGAATTCAGGGATGCACAACCTGCAACTTCATCGCCTACATTACTGGGTATTACCAAAGCGTCTCTGGGTGTACAAAGCTGGATCTCTGCAGCTTCGTTCCAGGAAACAACTAAAGTATTATCTTCCGCAGCTATACACGGTAAAGCAGATGAGATGCTGGGCCTGAAAGAGAACGTAATTACCGGTCACCATATTCCTGCCGGTACAGGTTTGCGTGAGTTTGAAAACATGATCGTAGGAAGCAAAGAAGAATACGAATTGTTACAAACTACCCGCGAAGCCATGGCGTTTGATGAGGAAGAGTAATTCTTAAAATAAAAATTTGCAAGAGCAATTCTGGGTAATACCAGGGTTGCTCTTTTTTATGCAAGAAACTTGGTAGTTCGCATGTTAACTCTTAACTTTTCGATCTAAAATCTTGTAATTCTCGTTAAGCCTTTCATAAGAAAGGTTTTCATCTGCACTTTTTCTTTAATTGATGAGTATATTGCAGTTTAAAATTTTAAGGTAATTGTGAAACGCCCATTTAAAACGGTTTCATAAAGGGAGGATGTTGGTGGGGCGTTCCTATCCGACCTGATTAAAAAATATAAAATATTCGGATGAAACAAGCCTTATTGATTGTAAATGCTTTACTGGTTGTTGCGGTATCATTTTTATTATATAAGCAGTTTACAAACGGCTCGGAAAAAGTGACAACGGCTGGGAGTGTTTTGAAAATTAAAGACAGCCTGGGGAGTAAGAAACTGCTTTTTGCCTACATGAATATGGATTCTATACAAGGCAGGTATGAACTGGCGAAAGCGGTATCGAACGAGGTTGAAAGAAGACAGGAAAGTTTAGATGCCGAACTGAATAAGATGGACAAAGCATACAGGAATAAATATGAAGGCTACCAGCAAAGGGGGCTAGCATGACGGAAGAGCAGGCGGCTGCGGCGAGGGAAGACTTGGAAACCACGCAGCGTCAAATGTTGGAAAAAGACAATCATTAATGGATGGCTATCAAAGCTGGCTGGCTTCTAAAAATATGAGTGTGATTAAGGATATACAGGACTACCTCAAGAAGTTTAATGCAGACGGCACTTACTCCTTTATATTTTCTCACGAGCCTTTCTTCTATTACAGCGACACGGCTTATGATATTACCAGCGAGGTGATAAAAGGGTTAAATCAACAGTATAAAGCAAATAAGGGTAAGTAGAAAACCCCATTATAAACGCCATTCTACAATACTGTTTTCCCATTCGGTTTTATAAGGAACACTAACGCGGATATAATTATCAGTATATCCTTCCATCATCCCATTTTTATTGTGATTTTCAAACAACACTTTTCGGGTCTGGCCTGCATGATTGGCTTCGAAGTACTGCATTTTCATGTAGGAAAGATTGCGAAGTGACTTGTTTCTTTCGTGCCGGGTGTGCATATCTATCACGGGGCCGAGGGTGAGTGCATGCGTGTTATCTCTTTCTGAATAAGTGAACACATGCAGGTAAGAAATGTCTAAAGCATGCAGAAAGTCATAGGTCTCTTTAAACGCTGTGTCTGTTTCACCGGGAAAACCAACAATAACGTCAACGCCTATAGCTGCATGTGGCATTAAGGTTTTTATTAGGCCAACACGTTCTGCATAAAGCTCACTTTTGTACCGGCGGCGCATCATACCCAACACCGTATTGCTTCCGCTTTGCAACGGAATATGAAAATGCGGCATGAATCTTTTACTATTGGCCACAAACTCCACGATCTCGTTGGTAAGCAGGTTGGGCTCGATAGAAGAAATGCGATAGCGTTCAATACCTTCCACCTGGTCCAGCTCCTGTATCAGTTTGTAAAAGTTCTCCTCCCTGTTTTGAAAAGATATAGGTTCATTGCCATCGGGGCCTTTTCCAAAATCACCTAAATTAATACCTGTAAGTACAATTTCTTTAGCCCCGCTTGCCGCAAGGCTTTGCGCGCTTTTGATCACATTGGCAATACTATCGCTACGGCTTTTACCCCGCGCCATAGGTATCGTACAAAACGAACAGTTGTAATCACAGCCGTCCTGCACTTTTAAGAAGGTACGGGTACGATCGTTGATGGAAAATGAAGAATTGAACCCGGACACTTCTTCAATATCGCAACTGCATATTTTAGCTGAATCTCCTTTAGATATTTCTTTAATATGTTTGGTGATATTAAACTTTTCGGCAGCGCCCAGCACCAGGTCGACGCCGGGAATTTCTGCGATTTCTTTGGGTTTCAACTGGGCGTAGCAGCCTGTAATCACCACAATGCTTTCGGGCGCCTTGCGCTGTATGCGACGCACCAGCTGCCGGCATTCCTTATCGGCATTTTCTGTAACCGAACAGGTATTAATAACGTACACATCTGCCGCTTCAGTAAATTCCTTTTTCACAAACCCTTCATTTTCCATCATTCGCGAAATGGAAGAGGTTTCAGAGTAATTTAGTTTACATCCCAACGTGTGAAAAGCCACTGATTTTGCGCCCTGCATATGAGCGCAAAGGTACGTTGAAAAGTTGAAAGGTTGATCTCCCCAAACCTTTCCCAGGAAGGGTAGTGGACATGCCGCTGTCTGTTTTGGATGTTTTTAGGTCGACCGTTTTTTCTTTTGGGGCACTGCCCAAAAAGAATTAGATTTTGTGTACCCTTGTTAACCCCGTCTGCCGCCGGGCAGGTAGTCAACATATCAACTGGTGAACTAATCAACCAATCAACTAATCATTACATTTGCTACAGTATATGACAATCCTTCGTTTCCTATTCAGTATTTATGCTGCCATCATTTTTGTGGCCCTGATGCTGTTGATATTCCCACTGGTAATTATAGCAAGTTTTTTTGGCCGGATAAAAGGTGGAAATATGATTTACAGGCTCTGTGTGTTCTGGGCCGACTGTTGGTTTGCTTTTACTTTCATAAGGGTAAAATCGATATATGAAGCACCTTTTAACGCGAATGAAAAAAGTATTATTGTAGCCAATCATATTTCTTATCTCGATATTCCCATGCTGGTTAAAGTATTTCGAAAGCCTTTGCGACCACTGGGGAAAATTGAAATGACCAAAGTGCCGGTTTTCGGCTTTATTTATAAAAATGCAATTGTCACCGTTGATAGAAGAGATGCCGCTCATCGTGCCGCTAGTTTGAAAACACTTAGGTCCGTTTTAAACAAAGGAATATCCATATTTGTATTTCCTGAAGGAACATTTAATGAAACAACCGTCCCTCTTAAGGAGTTTTATAATGGCGCTTTTAAGCTGGCCGTGGAAACACAAACCCCTGTTCAGCCGGTGTTGTTTTTAGATACTTATAGAAGAATGCATTATGAAACAATTTTTTCTTTAACGCCCGGGAAATGCAGGGTAGTGTATCTGAACAAGGTAGAAGCAGGAGAAGATTATCATTTGCTCAAAAAAACCGTTTTTGACGATATGGAGCAGGCATTAGTAAAATATAAGGCAGACTGGATCTCGAAATTGTAACTATATTGATAACACATGCAGGAGCTGGGATTATACGATCAAACCAATAAAAAAAGGTCTTCGCGGAAATTATCATTCCGTTGGCATTGCCTCTTAATTATACCTGGTTAGTACCCGAACATTTGCTGTCGGGTATTAAAGTGGGATGTCGGGTGGAAGTGAACTTAGGTAAAAATAAAAGGTATGCAGGTGTTGTAAAACAGTTACACCATGAAGCGCCTGAATTTTTTGAGGCCAAAGAAGTATTGAACATTCTTGATATGCAACCGGTCGTATATCCGCAACAGCTGCAGCTTTGGGAGTGGATTTCGGGCTATTATATGTGCACGCAGGGAGAGGTAATGGCGGCCGCATTACCCGCGCATTTTAAATTGAGTAGTGAATCCATCATTGTGTTTAATGAAGAAGCTGGCGAGGACTTTACTGAATTGGATAATGAAGAATACCTCGTAGCCGAAGCACTGCTGATCAGGAAAGAACTGAAATTGCCCGAAGTGCAGTTGATACTTGACGCATCTCATATTTACCCGGTGATCAACCGGCTGATACAAAAACGGATCTGTTATGTATGGGAGGCATTGAAAGAAACCTATATTCCCAAAAAGGAGGACTATATCTTGTTGAGCCCCGAATACAGTTCGGAGAAATCATTGGAACTATTGCTCAACGAGGATAAAAGATTACAGCGTGCAGAAAAGCAAATGGAGCTGCTGTTGGCTTACCTGCATTTTCAAAAAACTGAGGGAGAGATCACTAAGGCTGCATTACTTAAAAAGTCGGGGGCAACCGATGCGCAGTTAAAAGGATTAATAGAGAAAGGCATATTAATAGCTGAAAGGAGAGTGGTAGACCGGATCAAGCGGGGAGCGAAAAATATTGACATCAATTTTGAGTTATCTGAAGCACAGAATGTGGCTCTTGAAGCAATTAAGACATCGTTGACGGATAAGCCTATTTGTTTACTGCATGGCGTTACCTCCAGTGGTAAGACCGAGATATACATACGCCTGATAGAGGATCGTATAAGGGAGGGCAAGCAGGTTTTATACATGTTGCCGGAGATTGCGCTCACGTCACAAACAATCAGGCGTTTGCAAAAACATTTTGGCGGACATATTGGTGTGTATCATTCCAAGTTTTCGCAGAACGAAAGAGTAGAAATATGGAATAAAGTGAAAGATGGAGAGTTGAAAATTGTGCTCGGCGCCCGCTCAGCTTTGTTCCTGCCTTTCGAAAACCTGGGATTGATCATTTGCGATGAGGAGCACGATACCTCTTACAAACAAATGGAGCCGGCACCGCGCTATCATGCCAGGGATACAGCTATTTACATGTCTTCTTTGTATGAAGAGTGTAAAGTATTGCTGGGAAGTGCTACACCCTCTCTGGAGTCTTATTATAATGCTGTAAAAGAGAAGTATGGCCTGGTAAAACTTACGCAGCGTTACGGTAATGTAGAAATGCCGGTGCTGGAAATGGTTGATATGCGCCGGCAAAAAATAAAGATCCCAATGCGGCAATTTTGAGTGAGCCTTTGTGCAATGCTATACAGGCTTCAATGGATGCCGCTAGGCAGGTAATACTGTTTCAGAACAGGCGTGGATACACGCCCTACCAGCGATGTAATGCTTGCGGGTGGATACCGCAATGTAAGCATTGTGATGTGTCGCTAACGTTTCATAAATTTTATAACAAACTGGTTTGCCATTACTGCGGAACCAGTTATGCACCAATGACCACCTGTGCAGCTTGTGGCAGCCACGATTTTGTGCAAAAACAATTTGGTACCGAGCGTATTGAGGAAGTGTTGCAGGAAATTTTCCCTCTGGCTAAAACGGCCCGCATGGACATGGATTCTGTGAGAGGTAAAAATGCGCACGACCAGCTGATCCAGAATTTTGAGCAATTGAATATTGATATACTGGTAGGCACCCAGATGGTGGTTAAAGGATTAGATTTTGAAAACGTAGACCTGGTGGGCATTTTAGATGCGGATGGTATTTTGTCGTTTGCCGATTTCAGGGTAAACGAAAGAGCTTACCAGTTGATGGAGCAGGTGAGCGGTCGCGCGGGAAGAAAGCATGGTAAAGGAAAAGTACTGGTGCAAACCTCGCAACCAACACACCCTGTTTTAATGCAGGTGCAGCAACATGACTATGACGCGCTTTACAACGATGAGATAACTAAACGGGAGCAATTCTTTTATCCTCCTTTTTCGAGAATTATTAAGCTCACCTTTAAAAGCAAGATACGAGAGGTGGTGCAGGATGCCGCCCAGATTTTTACAAGCGCTTTGTCCAACCGGTATAAGGACTATATTACAGGGCCTGCGGAACCTGTTATTAACCGGCTTAGAAACCAGTATTTGATGGAGGTGTTATTGAAATTACCCCGTAATGCCAAAATGCTGGAGCAATGTAAAAAAGATATTCTTTACCAGGTTGCTGTATTGCACCAGGAACCCCGGTATAAATCGGTGGTAGTAATACCGGACGTAGAGGGGTATAGTAATCTTAAATGATTCTTGCTAAATATGCCAAGAACTCAGCACCGGGTATAAAAAGCAGTTGGGCTAAAAAAGTGCCCAGTAGCCTGGCGATGGTCATGTATATAATATATCTCCGGAAAGTAGATTCAGCACATTTACCCATAGTTACGTCATCAGTCATTACTGATAATTGAGGGTCGATAAATACAAACATTAAAATAGTAGCAAAACCATTGATAAAAGCAGATAGCTGGCTTGCGGTCGTCCTATAATCCGGATCAACATAAGAAGCATAAACTGCAGATAGGACGCCAACAGTAAGAATAGCTACAGCTATAATGTTCAGTAAAAAGACCTTCCAGGGAAATTTCGCCTGAAAGTTGAGCATAGTGATATTTTCTTTCACCGGTATTGCTACATTATTTCGGAAATAAAGGATACCCGCTTTCGAAAATCCATGCAGCACCAGCTTCGACATTGATTTATGATAACTGAAGCTTACAACCGCCCTGGACAAGACTCTCTGAAATGTTGGAATAAGAAAACCTCCCACTATCGTAGCCAGCGAGCAGGAAAAAATAATCCACCTGAATACATCGGCATGTCCATTGATACCTGCTTTAATATCATTTTCTACAGTCTTAGCCAATAGCGGCGCCTGAAAACCATTCGCTGTTCTGGATATTAAAACGAGGATATTAAACAATGCAAACGAGATAGCAATCCGACCAGTGCGAACGCCTACTATTCTAACCGAATAAGAGAGTGTGGTAATCAGGTTGATCAAAAAAGTTAACGCCAGTACAATAATTATCTGCGAAGACATAAAGCAAATGTATATGTTACAATGAAACTATTTCACTTTACTCGTATCTACTACCCAGTCATCTGTTCTGAAAGGGGCAACCGGTAACCCTTCTTTGCTGAAGATATTGGACATGCCACCATTGCTGAAGGAGAACCGTACTGCTACGGGGTTTTTAACTTCGGGGCTGGAAGCTACCAAGCGGTCTTTTTCTATTTTAATAACCGCCGGTACAAATACTTTGTCAGGTCCCGCTAAATAGAATTCAGTAGCCGCTTTACCCGCATTCAATTTAAAACCGTTAGCTGCGTTATCAAAATATAAATTGACTTTATTGCCTGTTATATCCATCCGTTTAAACATAGGACTTTTATAGCTGGTTAAGCTTTTCCCATAAGTTTCGGCTAACGCATAATTAGCAAGCCGCAAAGCCACATCTTTTTTATTAGTGGGGTGAATATTTTTTACATCATTCACCAGGTCTGAAATAACCACCATGCCTGTTTTGGGCAGGTTAAGTACTTTGGCCTGTTGCTCACGTATCAGGTTACCTACATTGTTATTGCCATAATTAAAAGGAGCTATTTGTACATAATAAAACGGGAAGTCCTTCTTCCAGGCGGCTCGCCAGCTTTGTATCATTTCGGCGAATAGCTGCCCGTAAGTAAAAGGCATCACCGTATTCCCTTCTCCCTGGTACCAGATAGCACCTGCTATAGAAAGGTTCAGTAGTGGATAGATCATGGAATTATAAGCATAACCAGGTGTTACAGGCCACCAGGGCACTGTTTTTTGCATGGCAGCAGACTTTGCTAATACATCGCTGCTATTTACTTTTTCTGCTGGTGTCCAGGTTTCTGCGGGTGTACCGCCCCAGCTTGTATTAATTACTGCAACCGGCACATTTAGTTTTTGCTGTAGCTCTTTTGCGAAAAAATAGGCAACCGCGCTGAAGCCTTTCAAGGCATCAGGACCCGAAACCTTCCAGCTGCCCTCTACATAATCCTGTGGATAGGGCGATGTTGTTTTAGCCACATGAAAAAGCCTGATATTGTTGTTCTGGCTATTGGGCATTTCGTCAATGATTTGCTGAAGCTTTTGTAGGCTGCTCCATTCCATATTCGACTGGCCCGAGCATACCCATACTTCGCCGATCATAATATTGTCCAGTACTATGCTGTTCTCGCCTTTTAACGTAATAGTATAAGGGCCTCCCGCTTCCGGTGTTTTTAGATTTAATTTCCATTTGGCATTACCATCAGCTACTACAGAGTCCTTTTGATTGTTCCATGAGGTAGTAATATAGATTTTCTCAGAGGGATTAGACCAGCCCCAGATGGCCGTTTCACTTTTCTGTTGTAACACCATATTACTGCCAATGATATTCGGTAGTCGGATAGCACTAAAAGCAGTAAATGATATGGTGAGGAAAAAGCAAAAAGAAAGAGCTTTCAATAGTTGTTTAAACAAAACGCGGGGCATTGCTACAATCATTATTCTATATTTAAGGGCTTGAAGTTAAGGCTTTATTTGCCTTTAGGAAACTCTTTAAATAATTGTAGCAGGTGTTCTTTCTCCTTGCTGTATTTCGGATACTCAAAGAGATTGACTCTTTCAGAAGGATCCCATGCGAGGTTAAATAACTCCCGTAGTTCACCGCTATCCTTTTGGGTGATGCGCAATTTCCAGTCGCCCTCTTTTACGCCCTCTAGTTTTGTGTTGTGATAGTAAATAGGCCGATGCGACTGATTGTAGTTTTTTGTAGTAAGAAATCCGGATATGGATTGACCGTCTAAAGTATTCGCCGGTGGTTTCGATTTAGTCCACTGGGCTAATGTGGGTAGTACGTCAAGATTGGATATCGGTTTCAGCAACACTTCATTGCTTAAAGTGTGTCCCTTCCAGTAAACAATAAAAGGTACGCGATGTCCGCCTTCATAAGAAAGGGCCTTCCAGCCTCTGAAGATACCCGCGCGCCTACATGATAGGGCTGACTGTAACCATCGTCATACATTCGTTGTGGGGCATTCTGCCAGGGACCATTGTCACTGCTGAATATGAAAATTGTGTTATCCGCTTGCCCGGCTTGCTCAACAGCTTTCCATATCCTGGATAATCCTTCATCCATCTCCTCTATTACATCACCCAGTTCACCACCTGCCGAACTTTTTCCCCGTTTCTTCATCGCTGCAAAAGCAACCGGCAAGTGTGGCATATTATGAGCCAGGTACAGGAAGAAGGGTTTTTGCGTTTTAACCGATTTAGTAATAAATCCGGTAGCTTCTTTTACATAAAGATCATTCAGTATACTATCAGCGGGCTGATAGATTTCGGGAGTAGTGTTTCTGAATAGCTTAATTACCGTATCCGTTTTTACATAAGGGCTTCTATAATCATGACTATACATCATTCCATAAAAAAGTCGAAACCTTGTTGATTGGGTAAGCCACTACCATAATCGCCTACATGCCACTTGCCTACAGCGCCTGTTGCATAGCCATTAGGTTGTAGTACTTCAGCAATGGTTACCTCATTCTCAGGCATCGTGATTTTGTTACCCGGGCCAATCACGTAAGTAATGCCCGACCGGGTGCAATAGCGGCCTGTTAGCAGCGATGCACGAGAGGGAGAACAAATAGGAGAGGTGGTGACAAAATTAGTAGCCATCACACCATTTCGCGCCATTTTATCCAGGAACGGCGTTTGTATTAAAGGGTTGCCATAACAACTGATATCGCTGTAACCCAGATCATCAGCCAGGACTAAAATAATATTTGGCTTTTTTGAGCAGATAGGATAGAAGCTATAAACGTGAAAAGCAGGACAATGATCAGGCGCATGATGGATGTTGAAATTTTTGATAATAATGGCTTGTTGTTTACTACTGTAAAAATAGTAATTATGGTTTTAGCTCAATCTGTACTACCTGTACACCATCTTCTGCAGCTGCTATTTTATCGGGTAATATAAATGATGTGCTGCGATCATTATTATCCTGGTATTGAATGGGCATGTCCGTGTCCAGCATTTTACAGGACGCTATTTTGCCGGATAGGAGAGGCAACGAAAAGCTTTTACTTTCGAGCGATTTCAGGATGGAAGCGTATAGGTAATTCTTCCCGTCGATACTCTTTTGCGTTAACCGGATATTTTCAGGTGCTTTTATTGTAGCAGGCAGGGCGCCATATATTGCTTCTCCATTGGCGAGCATCCAGCCGCCCATTTCTCTTAACCGCCTTATAGCCATAGGGGGAATGGAGCCATCAGCTTTAGGACCTATGTTTAATAAGTAATTACCGCCTTTCGATACATTATTCACCAGGTAGCCGATCATTTCTTTGGCTGTTTTCCAGTTGTAGTCTTTGGCATGCCAGCCCCATGAATGTACCATAGTGGCAGGTGTTTGCCAGGGACGCTGCAATAACTCATTTGGATAATCATTGTCCATCATTTCAAGGAAGTCGATATCGTTGCCGGGATTGAGCCATGATATTCTCCCGTTAATCAGCGTTTTGGGGCTTAGCTTGCGGATCATCGCTATTAATTGGTCGCGCCGCTTATCAGATATAAATATTTTTTCCTGCTCATCTCCCCAGGTGTCAAACCAAAACAGGTCAGGATTGTAACGTTCAATAAGCTCTTTTACCTGGGGTAAGCATTTCTCATTCCAGTACTGCTCGAATTGTGCATCTGTTTTTTGAGGCGTCCAGGAGGGCGTAGCTCCGCCGGGATGCTCCCAGTCTTCACAGTGAGAGTAATAAAAACCATATTTTAAACCATATTTCTTACAGGCTTTTGCTAAATCTCCCAGGAGATCTTTTTGTACGAAGTGCCGCCCATGTCGTAGGTAGAAACTTTCGAATCCCACAAAGCAAAGCCATCGTGGTGTTTGGAAGTTATTACAAAGTATTTTATGCCCGCATCTTTAGCTTCCCTGATCCAGCTGTCGGCATCAAAGTTTATGGGATTGAATTGTTTTGCCAATGCCCGATATTCGGTTTGCGGCACTTCAAGCCTTTGTTGTATCCATTCTGCATACCAGCTATTGCCATTCTTAAAACTTTTGTCGGGCATGGTATGGCCTTTATAAGTGCCTCCCAATATGCTGTATAGTCCCCAATGCACAAACATGCCAAACCGGGCTTCCTTAAACCAGCTGGCCCGGTTTGTAGCCGTGATCTGCTGTGCCTGGGTGTTTGCCCAAACCAATATGGTTATTGATAAGATTATACGTTTCATTAGTTTTTGTTTAGTTATTCGTACCCGTTTTCAATAATGATGGTCTGTCCTTTTTTCATTTTTAAAGAAATGATACCCTCTTTACCGGTATTAAACGCTGACATGGAAATACTCCTTGTGATCCATGTTCTGAAGGGTAGTTTTATCTGTAGTAAACCTCCCTGCTCGGCTGTAATCGTTATGGTAGTAGGTACGCCGTTTTCTTTTTGGCAGATACAATAAAAGCGCCTTCAGTTCTGAGCCGGTCAAAGGATACATTATTCCAGCTACGGGGTACCGCAGGGAATACTTCGATGTATCCATCCCGGCTTTGTAACAGCAATTCCTGTACACCCTGAGCAAAAGCAAAGTTTCCTTCGAGTGTAAATGGCCGGTAAGTAAAATTAGAGTACTGGCCGCCTTTTTGATCACCATTTAAATGAAAGCTGTTAGAGAGCAGAAATTGGAAGCAAAGATCTGTAGTTGTTGCACCGCCTTATCTGCTTCATATGCCCTGGCGTAGAGTGATGCCATCCAGCTAAAAGAGTAGCCACACCAGGCCCGGGTTCCTTTTTCCTCGATTCTATTCAGTGAGTTCCGGATAATGTTTTTATCCTCCGGTTTGTTGATATCTAAAAGCGCTAAAGGGTAAATAGCCATATAAGGAGACATATGCCTGTGCGATGAGTTGAGGTCCTCGCCAGGCGCAACCGTAAAGCCTGTCTGGTTGGTTTCATAAGCGGGTAACTGAGCACTTATTTTTTCCAGTGATCAGCCTCGGCGGTTTTATTAGAAGCTAATGCTACTTCAGCCGCTGCCTTAAACAGGAACTGCACTAGCGACAGGTCGAAATTGCTCCAACTGGTAAACCAGGCGGTAATAGCATTGTCGTGGTACTCCGGACTGGAACTTAAGGGGAGCATTCTTTTGCCGTTCTTTAAAAAAGTGATCTGCTCCATGTAATTAGCCACATCATGTATATAGGGGTAAGCCCTGGCTTGCAGAAATGTTTTATCCATAGAATATTTCCACTGCCAGTAAAAATGTTGCGCGCACCAGGCTCCTACAGTTGGCCCGAGCGAATACTGTATCCAGCCTCCCATAGGATCTCCATTAAGCGTAGCTACACCTGGTACATTCAAACCATTCACACCAAAATACTGCCTGGTGTATTGCTCGTTCTTCTTTTTATTATTCCAGAGCCAGTTAATAAAGCTTTCTCCCTCCTGTAAACGGTTGGCGGTATATACCGGCCAATAGCTCAGTTGCGTATTCAGATCGTTATGGAAATCGCCTTTCCATGGCGGCAGACTTCCGTTATCAGCGGTCCATACGGCCTGTAGTGTTATCGCAGGAGCAGCAGGACGAGATACAGCCCCCAACTTGTACATTTCAAGATAGTATTGCTTTTCAATCAGGGTGTCTGGTAATAAAACAGAAGACCTTGACCAGAAATTCTTCCACCAGCCGGCGTGACTGGCCCAGTTAGTTGGCTCCTTACTGGTAGTGCTTAATTCTGAAGCCTGTGCTTTTTATCATTAGATATGATCCACTGACCAATGATGCGGTTGCCGGGAAATTTCTTCCAGCTGATCAACACTTCAAAATAATGACCATCATAAGTGGGTTGATGATAATGGATGCTATTAGGTGTTTGAAAAACCGTGCCTTTGGTATATCCTAATTTTCCTAATCCTTCTCCTGCATGGCTGTTATCCTTGTCTGCAGAAGAAATGCCGCTGTTATAGTTATGTGCGATCAACTTTGGCGACAATAGCCTGGCTATATCGGGAACTTTCTTTTCGTCAATATGTTCGAATGAAAAATAGCCCGCTTCTTTAGTAGCGTGTATATAAGTTTTGAACAGGACATCGTTTTCAAATGTTACCGTGTTTAACGCCGTATTTATATCAAGCACATTAGATAGTACCTTGCCCAGGTACGAGATGTCGAATTCGATTGCGGCAGCGGGAAGTTTGGTAGGGTAGGGACTGGCATCATAAGGCCGGTCGCCCAGGCGATGCGCAGAGTCATAGGTTTTATTCGCAACCCATCTTTGCACATCCGCGAAATTGAATTGAGAAAGATCCAGTGCTTTTCTTTCATCCCATAGATCTGCCCTGTCAAGCGAAAGCCTTAGATGCCCCTGTTTTTGCCATACCAGGGCACCTAACATGCCATTACCCAGCGGAATGGCTTCATCCCATCTTTTAGCCAGCTGACTGAAGTGTAGGTTATGTGCTGCGCGGGGTTGTGCTTTTGCAGTTACAGCCAGCAGGGTAAATAAAAACAGTAGTAAAGAGGTTTTTGTCATTTGGTATTTAAATTAATGTCTAATGGTTGCTGGTTCCTGATAATGGAAACCAGGATGGTTTTATTAAAGTTTTTAAGTGCGTTATAGGTATCCAGGAAGTCTTTTACGTTCCTGGTTTTTTTGCCATCCATCATTACTATAACATCCTTTGAGCGTAAATGGGATTGAGCCAGTAAGCCTTTGCCTGCATCCATAATGATGACCCCTGTTTCGTCTGGTAAGCCGTAGGCGGATCGATCACCTAAACCGGCTACCGATTTAATCAGCCCTCCGCTAAATTCAATGGGGTGGCTAAATTCATCGGCTTCTTTTACTATTTGTAATGCGGGTATTTGGGGGTGACGGGCAATTTTTTTCAGGGCAGGTTTTTGTACTCCAAAATGGAACATGTCGAAATTTTTAAAGCCGCTTTAAGCGCAGGCGAATTGGCTTTTACATTGAAATTGCCGTTGACAGGATCTATAAAAAGCGGATCACCCGCCAAACTGTTTTGATCTGTTCCATTCGCCCTTGCTTTTTCTAAAGCGGCTTCATCGGGGAAGAGATTGTGATCGATCATTTTCCCCAATCATTCATGCCAATTGGTGCGTAAGCTTTCATCACAATATTTCGGGTAAATACGTCATTGCTATTCTTAAACCACACATGCGGATGAAAACTGTTGTTGATCATAATATTGTTTTCCGCTTTCCGGAAAAAACCTTCCCTGAATTTTAAACCACCATTTAAAAAAGGTTGTTATAAATGTGATAATTAGAAGAACCATCGTCCAGGTCAACGTCCCAGCCGTGATCACAGCGCCATCGGTTGTTGCGTATAACGGTTGTTTTCCTCGCGTCAAGCAGTATCAATTCAGGATGTACAGCTACAAGGCTATCCATATAACTTCTTCCGGCTGCCCAAAACCGGTCTCTTCCCCAGGAGTTAAAAGAGCCATGGTCACCCGTTTCAAGCACCGTATTGAAGACGTCATTATTTTCTATCAGGTGGCCTCCAAAACAACCATCGCCAATATTAATCCCCGCCCTGGGTAAATTGTAAATGCTGTTCCTGCTCACTTTTATTTGAGATGCTACTTCTATCTGCACTCCGGTAGCTTGCTTCTCTATTTGTCCCAGGTTGTGCAGGAGATTGTTGTCTACAGAACAGTGTTGCGGGTAGTTATTACTTAATGGTCCGGCGTTTTGTCCATGTTGGTATAAGCTATATGGCTCCCATAGCTAAAAGACGGGCTTCTCACCGCTTTCATATCACCAACGAAGGCCACCGCATTAGCGCCGATATTGTATATATGACAACCCGTTACCAGGTTGTTTTTATTATAATTACTGAACACGATCGCATTGCCGCCCAATCCCTCAAAAGTACAATCCGTTACTGTACAGTTTTCTGTACCATCAAAAAGCAAAGCGCCACCACGATAAAAGGTCCAGTCGCTTCTTAGCAATGGCTCTTTGGTCTCCATAAAAGTTCTTTCATTGTGTGTGAAATGAAGATTGGAAAAAGTAATATTCCGAAGCGGCTGCTGAACAGTTCCTTCAATAACAAAGCTTTTAGCTAAATGAGATACTTCAATTTTTGCAGTAGAAAGGGGAGCGTTCTCAGGCGGATAGAAGTATAATAATTTTTTGTCTTTATCCAGAAACCACTCTCCTGGTACATCGAGTTCTTCAAAAATATTTTCTGTAAACCTCATGTCCGGGTGCAGTTTACTGGGCCGGTTGTTTTGCCAACCGCCTTCCATTTCTAAATTACCGTTTTTATCAACCCCGGTAAAACGATAATGAAATCCACCCCATTCACCTCCATGCAGCGCATGTAAATATCCTCCCGTAGGGTTTAACCATTTTTGTACTCTTTGGGGAGCAATAGCATCTGCTGCTGTCCCATTAAATGTTGTTGCGGCCGAATCGTAGTTGGGATAACGAGCTAGAACCTGGAGCAGGTTATTACAAAATAATCTTTCGAAATTTATGTTGCCTGCTACTTTAGCTACGTAAATGCCGTTTTTGAAGGGTTTCCAGTTTAAGGTTAACCTTTTACCGCCACTAATAATTACCGATCCTGAACCTTGTATTTTTAGCGATCGGGGTTTAAACTGTTGGGCACGTAATTGTATGGTCTCATCCAGGTAATAAATGCCTTCTGCTATATGAATAACAACATCTCCTGTTATGGCACTGGCTTTTGTTATGGCTCGTTGTACCGAAAGAAACGGAAGGGATAAATTTCCCGGATTGCTATCTTTACCTTTTAGGGAAACATACAGGCTTTTTTGAGCTATTGCCGTATATCCTAAAACCAATAGCAAACCAGCAAAAAATATTTTTTGAGTAATACAGCATATGCAGGATCAGTTAAAAGCTATTTGTAAATTCTTATTGAGAAATTTTAAACAATCGAGCCTATAAAACACATCAAGTTAGTATTTTTATACGGATGGTTAACGCGCAAACGGTTGCATATAAACTATATTAATTTTTATGAATATAGAAAGTATCAGAGATTATTGTTTAGGAAAGGCTGACGTGGAAAAAACCCTACCCTTCGGCCCCGATACATTGGTGTATAAGGTGAATGGTAAGATATTTTTGCTGATGGGAATGGATGCAGACCCCGTCTCCTTTAATGTAAAGTGTGACCCCGACCTGGCTTTGGAACTGAGGGAGCAATATAACTGCGTACAACCCGGTTATCACATGAATAAAAAACATTGGAATACTATTGTTGCTGATGGATCAGTCCCATTTAAGCAATTAAAAGAGTGGATTGATCATTCATACGACCTTGTGGCTAAGACGAAAAAGAAATAGGGGTTAAGCGTCTAAAGTCTGGGTAGCAATAATGTTCCATTTTGTGCCGTCGTGTTGTAACAGATGGAGTGCATTTATTTCAAACTGATCTTCAAATGCCTGATCCTTGTATTCATCCCATGCTTTTTCAAAATGATCCGGCGTCAGGTCGCGATAGGCTACCGTTAAGTGGGGAACAAATTTTTTGTCAACTGGTTGTATGACGAAGGGTGCAAATCCTTTAAAGCTTTGAATGAGGTTATGCTGCAGGAGGATTAGCGTTGTGTGGTTCACAGGCTTGATGAAAATAACGGGGTGTAAGTTATTGGTGAAAGCACCAAATCCATTTAATGCTGTTGTGAACGCTCTTTGTGCCGGCTTAAAATCCTCAAACCACTTCAGTAATGAATCGTGTAGCTCCGGAGGTATAATGAAAGGAGCTTTCAACGTGATATGCGGCATCACTTTCAATGCCCTGCTGCTATTAAAACGTTGAGCAAAGTCCAGTTCAATCTTTCTGACTTTATCCTGCAATTGCTGGTGCGGAATGACGGCTATAAAATACAGGTTAGCCCTTGACATATAGAACTACCATTTTATTTCCTCTAAGTGCTCATCCAAAAACGGAAACCCCAACCTGGCCGGTTATGTGGAAATGCAAATCCATCCTTTACTAACATCGGGTGATCAATAAGCGGGTCGATCCAGTCGAAGCTTTCTACCCAACGCCATTAGGCACACTGCAAACAAGTGGAACGTCATAATCTTTATAGTAATGAGGTAGTACCGGCAGGTGATGGACGTCAGCAAGAGCTGCGCTCGATCGCCAGGCTTCTACACCGCCAATCCTTAAAATGTCGGGTTGCCAGATGTCCAATGCGCTTCTTGCAATAAGCTCCTTTAATGGCTGCATATCGTATTCACGTTCTCCCATAGCCAGCGATATGCCGGTTTGTTGTTTTAGTGTTTTGTATCCTTCAAAATTCTGATGATGTAGGGGTTCCTCAAACCAGTAAATATTCAGTTCTCTGGCCTTGTGAGCCAACTGAATTGCTTCGGGTAATTGCATACCCTGGTTAGCATCCATCATAATGTTGATATCATCACCAACAGCGGCTCTAACCAATCTCAGGCGCTCTGCATCCGTTTTCCAGTTGGAAGAACCTACTTTTATCTTCACAGCTTTAAAACCACGTGCTTTGTAATTGGTCACTTCTTCAATCAGTTCATCAATAGAATAAGAGAGCCAACCGCCACTGCCATAAATAGCACATTGGTCTTTATGAACGCCCCACAATTTCCATACGGGCTGATCCAGCGATCTGGCCCATGCATCCCACATAGCAATGTTTATTGCAGCGGCAGCCCATTTGTTCAGCCCGTTAGCGCCAAAGTATTCCGACTGGTGATAGAGCAGTGCCTCTGCCTTACCTGTTTCAAAGGCTTCAAGCCCTTTAATATGTGGCAGCATATCTTTTAATGCGCCCAGTATAGCATTGGGAGAATATTGAAAAGACAAGAGATAGCTTTCGCCTGTAATGCCATTCTCCAGTTGCAGCCGCAATACGAGGAAAGATATTTCGTTCAAAGTATGCGTTGCATCTGAAATAGGTTTGGGAAGCCGCGCACTGGTTTTGAAAATTTGAAAGGATTTTACTTTTGTTGAAGAAATACTCATTGTGATATATAAAAATGATGCAATTATTTGTTGTAGAATTTCCAGTTGGTTTTGAAATCTTTTTTCAGATCCTGGTTTGTTAAAATAGCCCTAAGCATCTCAAGCGGCATACTATTTTCCCGGAGGATGGCATCGTGATATTGTTTGTAGGTCATTTTTTTGTATCTACCAATTCCTTCTTCAATGCGTAAAATTGTAGTCCTCCGATCATGTAAGCAATTTGATAGAGGGGGCCATATCCGCCTGTAAAAGACCGGCGCACTTCACCTTCCGCATTCGCTCTTTCATGGCCTACCCGGTCAACCAGGAAGTCGATACATTGTTGCGGAGTCCATTTGTTTAAATGATAATTTAAAGAGAAAATAATACGGGCGCAACGGTGCATACGCCAAAACAACATACCGATGCGATCTTCCGGTCCGCGGGGAAAGTTAAGGTCCCATAAAATAAATTCCCAGTACAGTGCGTTGCCTTCATGCCAGAATGGAGTGCCAAAATCGCGGTAGGTTTTATAACGATTATTCATAAAACCCTGCAAATGATGCCCGGCTATCAGTTCATGATGAACCGTTGCCCGCGAGAAATGAGGATTATTGCCCCGCATGCTCATTAGCTTATCATCATAAGCCATTTCATCGGTGGGATAGGAGATCATTAACGTTTCGCCTCCTAGAAAGAAGGGGCTTACCAGTTGTTGCTGCGGCGACATCATAGTCATGCGCCAGGTTTCTTCAGCAATAGGGGGAATGGTAACCAGGTCGTGTTTCTTTAAAAAATCGACCGACTGGTTGTATAACTCCAGCATCGCCGCTGGTTGTTGCCCCACCGGCACATAACTGTTCTTTACTTTTTCCTGTGCTGCTTTCCAATTAGCGCCAAAGCCCATTTCTTTAGAAGCCTTCAACAGCTCAGCGTCACACCAGGCAAATTCTTTGTTTGCAATATCTACCAGTTCTTCTGGTGTATAGGGGATAAATTCAAGTTTCAGCTGTCGTATCAATTCTTCGCGTCCTATAGGATTGCCAATAATACCGCTTCCATCATCTTTTTGAATACCATGGGTCGTTATTTTTTTGATAAGGCCGTAGCGTATACACCTAAAACACTATCCAGCGCATAATAGGTTTTAGGTACCCACCAGCTGAACATGGGATCGTAGCCGTTGTAAAAGTTGAAATAATTTTTCAGCAGGGTTTGTAGCGCTTTTGTTGATCCGGATGCGACCTGGGCTTGGTCTTTTTCAAGAGCCGGACTACCATCCAGTTTTTTTATCAGTGTTATTACTCCTTTGCGCATATCTTCCATCTCCTTCGCTATTTCCTCGCCTTTTACTGAAAGCCCGCGCCTGCGGGGTGTTTGCATCTGTATCACCCGGTTGGTGAATGGAAGTAAACCTGCGATTTCACTATAAGTTTTTTCTTCTTTTTTAATTGATATTGCTGGTCTTCCAGCTGGTTTTTAAATAACAGGTAATCTGCCTTACCATTAATATTCATGGTTTCAAAAGGCATATGCACAAGTTCCTGAATGTAGTTGTCTATCAGTTTTAACAGCCGATCTCGTCGTTCAGGTGTGTTAAAGCCACCTTCGCTACGCCATCCTTCGTTGCCGCCGTAAAAACGCATAATGCTTCCCTTGTCAGCCTGGTACCGTATCATAATATCATGCACTTCGCTGGTTTGGAGATAAAGAGAGTTGGCGTTTTGAGAAAAAGCAGTGCAGTATGCCAGCAGCAGGCAAATGGAGAGGAACCTTTTCATGTATAAAACTTTAGTAAGAAATGAAGATAAATGCTTCTTATTGAACAGAAATGTTTTTATTCGAAATGACGCAAAAAAATGCCGGTACGCTGTTTAAAGGCACCGGCATTCAAAATAGTTTTGCAGTCGATTAATCGAACAAGTCGGAAGAAAGGTACCTATCTCCTCTATCGCAAATAATACAAACGATAACCCCCGACTCCAGTTCTTTAGAAAGTTCGATGGCCGCATGTACCGCACCTCCGCTGCTCATTCCGGCAAATACAGCTTCTTCGCGGGCCAATCTTTTAGCCATGGTACGGGCGTCCGATTCGTCGAGTTCCATCACGCGATCAATGCGACTGCGATCAAAGATGGTGGGTAAATAGGCTTCAGGCCATTTTCGTATACCTGGAATGCTGGAGTTGTCGGTTGGCTGGCAGCCCACAATTTGTACATTGGGGTTCACTTCTTTCAGGTAACGGGAAACACCCATGATCGTACCTGTGGTACCCATCGAAGATACAAAATGAGTGATCTGCCCTTCGGTATCCTTCCATATTTCCGGCCCCGTTGTTTTATAATGCATACCCGGGTTATCAGGATTGCCAAACTGGTTGAGCATCAAATAACCACCCGATTTTAGTTTATCATTTGCATAGTCGATCGAGCCTTCCATGCCTCTTTCTTTAGGTGTAAGTGTGACTTTGGCGCCAAAAGCCTGCATGGTTAGCACGCGTTCCCTGGTAGCGCTTTCAGGCATTACCAGCTCAATATCTATTCCAAACAGGTTCGCGATCATTGCCAGTGCAATACCCGTATTACCGCTGGTGGCTTCAATTAAACGAGTGCCCGGTTTAATTTCACCGCGGTCCAAAGCGCCCTTGATCATACCATAGGCGGCCCGGTCTTTCACACTACCCCTGGATTATTTCCCTCCAGCTTGGCATATATTTTTACTTTATTGTTTACCGCTATTTTAGTTAGCTCTACTAAAGGTGTATTACCAATCTGGTCAAGTATTCCCGCCATTTTTTTATTTTGAATCGTTCAAAGATAAGTATGTTAATTTTATCGACTATCCTGCTTTTTAACCGTAGCTGTTCTTTTACCTCTCGCTTTTCAACCATTGCCCCATTTTCGCATCAATTTAAAAAAGTTATATTTACACCGATGGTGCATTTGCAGAACATAATAACAGAGGAGGTGGCAAAATCGTTCAGATCGATAGTGGGAAATGACCATTTTTTTGCAGATGAGGCATCTTTACAGCATTACAGCCGTGACGAAACGGAGACACTGAGCTTTGCTCCACAAGTAGTATTAAAGCCCGCTACGCCTCGGGAAATCAGTGATATTCTGAAAATATGCAATGAACGGCGCATCCCGGTAACGCCGAGAGGTGCGGGAACAGGCCTGACAGGTGGCGCACTGCCTCACTTAGGGGGTGTGGTAATATCTACCGAAAGATTGAACAAGATTTTAGATATCGACGAGCGTAATTTACAGGTAACCACCGAACCCGGTGTCATTACAGAAATATTGCAAAATGCTGTTGCTGAAAAAGGGTTGTTTTATCCGCCAGATCCTGCCAGCAAAGGATCTTGTTTTATAGGAGGGAATATTTCAGAAAATAGCGGTGGTCCCAGAGCGGTAAAATACGGAGTGGTGAAAGATTATGTGTTAAACCTGGAACTGGTGTTGCCCACGGGCGAAATTATATGGACCGGTGCCAATGTGCTGAAAAATTCAACAGGATATAATATTACACAGCTGATAGTAGGTAGCGAAGGCACCCTGGGCATTGTTACCAAAATAGTGTTACGTTTAATTCCCTTACCTAAATATGATTTGCTGATGCTGGCTCCGTTTGCCAGCCTGGAAAAAGCATGTGAAGCTGTAAGTGCTATTTTCAGGGCAGGATATACGCCAAGCGCGCTCGAGCTGATGGAGATCAACGCACTAAAGATCGTAAGCAGCATGGTAGACACTCATTCGATGCCGGTGAACGACCCAATAGAAGCTCATTTATTGATAGAAGTAGACGGTAACGATGCAGACGTATTGTTGAAAGAAATGGAGCAGATAGCCGGAGTAGTGGAGCAATATGAAGCCGGGGAACTTTTATTAGCTGAGGATGCACAACAAAAAGAAGCATTATGGAAACTACGCCGTAAAGTGGCTGAATATGTAAAAATGGCGGGCTATACCATTGAAGAAGATGCCGTGGTGCCCCGGGCCGAATTGCCCAAGCTTATTAGAGGGTTAAAAGCCCTGGGCCGGCAATATAATTTTGATGCGGTAGCTTACGGGCATGCGGGAGATGGTAACCTGCATATACGTATAAAAAAGGAGGGTATTCCCAATAGCTATCAAAATCCGGAAATGGATATTATTATACGGGAGCTGTTTCAATTAATAAAGCAGTTGGGCGGTACTATCAGCGGTGAGCATGGCATTGGACTGATACAAAAGGGATTTATGGATATTGTTTTTGAAGAAAGACAACTGCAGATCATGCGGGATATTAAAAAAGTATTTGATCCGAATAATATCCTGAATGCAGGTAAGATATTCGATTAAGATTGTTAAATTATTGATCTGGTTAACAGGGGTATACGGTCATTGTAAATATGTACTATTTTTACCGGTGGTAAAACTAAACAGATATAGATGAAGAAAATTTTTGGTATAGCAGGTATGTCGATGACATTGATGTTGGTATTAAGCGTAGCAGCTTTGGCGCAGAGCGAAGAAGTAAAAGTGAGAAATGCGAATGAAGGTCCGGAACCTACAGTGGAAAAAGGTTTTAAAAAAGACAACCTTTTTACCGGAGGTGGAGTAACTGCTTCCTTTTATTCAGGGGGATCTTTATTGGGGGCAAGTCCGGTCTTGGGATATAAACTAAACGATTACTTTGATGCCGGTGTGGTTTTAAACTATGTGTATACAGGGTCGAGAGATGTTTATGATTACAATGATAAATTAAGACAGCATGTATATGGTCCGGGTATTTTTGCAAGAGCTTACCCGATCCCATTTCTTTTTGCACAGGCACAGTTGGAGCACAATTTCACGAATGTGAATTACACCGCTTCCGGTTCGGGGAGAATTTCGGACAAATACAGCGCCAGCGCAACCTCGTTGTTATTGGGTGGCGGGCTTTCTACAGGACGGGCTAAAGGCGGAACCACTTTTTTTACTTCACGGTTCTTGCAGATGTATTAAGAAACAGGAACAGTCCTTATGTAGATCTTTCCAGGGATCCTAATACCGGCGGAGAGAGAGTTCGTATTGTACCTGTGTTACGTGCAGGGGTGAATGTGGGACTATTTCAGAAGAGGTACAATAGCTATGACCCCGAATACTAGCAGCTCACTATTAAATAAAATGGCATGGGTGTATTAAAACAACTGGCTGAATATCTTTTCCTGAAAAAGAAAGATCCCGACAGGCCTAAAAGCAGCTGGGTGGGGTATATGCACAATATTAACCGCCTCAGTATTTTACTGTTTATCATTTGTATGATCATATTGGCGATAAAACTATTGCGAAGCTGAGCCTATTATAATTGTAGCAGCTTTTGCTGAGGCATTACCACCCGCTCCCAGTATGTTGTGAAGCTGAGCATAATCTTCCCGTATCTGCAGCTGCTTTGTAGCATCGTTCAGTAATTTGTCGAGCTCAGCAACAAGATTGGTAACATTCATGTCCTGCTGTATCAGCTCCTTTACTACTTCCTTATCCATTATAAGGTTTACCAGCGAAATGTATTTGATGCTGATCACCCGTTTGGCTATCTGGTAGCTGATTTCAGAACCTTTATAGCACACAACCTCAGGCACCCCAAACAAGGCCGTTTCCAAAGTAGCAGTACCCGAGGTAACCAGGGCTGCCTTCGATTGCAGCAAAACATCGTAAGTGCGGTTGTTCACGACACTTACATTGGGGTACTGATTAGTATAAGTATGATAGAACTCGCTATCCAAAGAAGGGGCCTGTGCTACTACAAACTGGTAATCAGGATAGGCTTTGCTTACTTCAAGCATAACCGGTAGTTTCTTTTCAATCTCTTGCTTGCGGCTGCCGGGTAATAATGCAATTACAGGTTTTTCGTTTTTATTGCCTGCTGCGTCAGTTATTACGAGGTCAGATGGTTGTGCCTGCTTTCGGGCGATCTCCTCCATTAAGGGGTGTCCGACATAGGTTACATTCCAGTTCCATTTATCCTTAAAATAAGACTTCTCAAATGGTAATATTACAATCATCTCATCAATACATTGCTTCATCATTTTTACCCGGTTTTCCTTCCAGGCCCAAACTTGAGGAGAAATGTAATACACCACTTTTATCTGCTGTTCTTTAGCCCATTTGGCTATCCGTAGATTAAAGCCGGGGTAATCTATCAGCACCAGAACATCAGGTTTGAATGCAAGAATATCCTGTTTGCAGAATTTTAAGTTTTTTAGAATAGTACCCAGATTTTTTACCACTTCTATAAAACCCATAAACGCTAGTTCCCGGTAATGTTTTACCAGGGTGCTACCCGCTGCCTGCATCTTATCGCCACCCCAGCAACGTATATCGGCTGCCGGATCCTGTTGTTTCATAGCATGTATCAGGTTGCCGCCATGCAGGTCGCCCGATGCTTCGCCGGCTATGATGTAATATTTTTTCTGTTGACTCAAAGTTTCGTATCTATTTATTTATCTAAACTTCCAGGGCAGCTGATTTTCTTACTCAGATTTTCGCATGGATCTTTTAACGATCTTCTTAATCGGCGCTTTAACCGAACGGTCAGGCTTGTCCTTCCATTGCTTTTCCAGTTTCGCTTTAAGGTCATAATTGGTTAAATCAAACTGCACGGGAACAACACTCACGTAGTTATTAGCGAGCGCCCAAACATCACTGTCTCTTCCGTTATCGAAGTTGACAAACTCTCCGGTTAACCAATAGTATTTCTTGCCGCTGGGGTCTTTGCGCTCCAAAAACTTCTCCTGGTACTTAGCATAAGCCTGCTTGCAGATCTTATAGCCTTTTATTTCTGACAATGGAAAGTTGGGGATGTTTACATTCAGCAGAATATGTTTAGTTTGTTTATCTTTTAGCATTTTTTCAGTGATCACTCTCGCATAGTGCTGGGCCGCAGAAAAGTCAGCATTCATACTATGATCCATCAGTGAAAAACCAACCGCCGGAATATTCTCAATAGCAGCCTCCATGGCGGCAGACATGGTACCTGAGTAAATTACATTGATACTATGATTAGGACCATGATTAATACCACTCAGGCAAAGGTCTGGCTTACGATGCAATACTTTATCAACAGCCAGCTTCACACAATCTACCGGCGTGCCGGAGCAGGAGTAGGCATCAATACCGGGGAAGAGATCAGAGGGCTGCAAGCGAAGGGGATGACCGATGGTGATGGCATGCCCCATACCTGATTGAGGTTTGTCTGGTGCCACAATAACTATTTGTCCAAGATCTTTAACTGCTTCGTACAAAGCTCTGATACCAGGTGATGTAATACCATCGTCATTGGTGATCAGGATAACCGGTTTGCTGTTCTTTGCTTTTGCCATAGGAAGCAAATTTAACTGATAAGTTGGTAAGTTGAAAGGTTGGTTAGTTGGTCTCTCTTTACAAGTGCCCAACCGTTTGAATGGCTTGCGTGGTGATATACAGGTTGAGCAATACACTCCGGCACAAACAGTAGCTTATTTAACGTAATAATTGTAAAAAAATGATTTGCTAATAATTTGATAAAGTGAAAAAGATACCAACCTTTTCGATTTCAAACGGCGTCTATTAATCAAAGCGCTTTACAAAAAATTGTAAACCCGTCCCACCCTTTAAAAGGGAAGACATTTAAAATTAAAGATCATGAAAAAGTTCATTTTTGCTGCGTTAGTGATTGCCGGTTTTAGCTTAACACAAAGTGCCAGTGCACAGGTTCGCATTAACATCAATATCGGTAACCAGCCGGCATGGGGACCAGTAGGCTACGATTATGCGCGGTACTATTACCTGCCTGAGTATAATGCTTATTATGATGTGGCGAGCGAGCAGTTTATTTACCCTAACAGGCGTAGCTGGGTTTACGGGCGGTCTTTACCTGCATCTTATGGACGGGTAAACCTTTACAATACTTACAAGGTAGTAGTAAACAGAAATTATGAACCTTTCCGTGATAACAGACGCGATATACAGAACTACGGAAGGTACAGGAATACACATAACCAGGTAGTGATCCGTGATAGCCGTGAGTATAAATATTATGAAAGCAAGTATCACCCTAAACATAAAGAATGGAATAATGCACGTAATAACAACAGCCGTAACAATGACAGGGAGTATGTAAAAAGAGGGCGCAGATAGTTTTCAAAATAAATAGTTGGTTAAAGTCGCTGAAAAGCGACTTTTTCTTTTTTATTTTTTGGCAGATTCGTTTTAGAATAGTTACTTTGTATTTCAAAGTGCTTTTATGAGTCAGGAGTTAAAAGACGACTTACAACATATCCGGAAAATGATGGAGCAATCCTCCCGGTTTATTTCGCTCAACGGCTTATCGGGTGTGGCTGCCGGTATTATAGCTTTGGCAGGTGCTTTAGCTGCTTATTACATTCTTCAGAAAAACAGTATCGATTATTTTCAGGACTATAGTGGAGTTGGTAGAACAGGTGTGGTTACACAGTTAACCCTTCTCGCGGTAACGGTTCTTATAGCTGCTGTTGGCCTGGGCATTGCGCTTACGGTAAGTAAAACAAAGAAGCAGGGGCATAAGATATGGACCTCCACTACCAAAAAATTATTGATTGCTTTATTTGTTCCATTGGTTTTTGGAGGTTTATTTTGCCTGGCTGCAATGTATCATGGCCACTTCATCATCATGGCTCCTTTAATGTTGGTATTTTACGGACTGGCATTAATAAATGCAGGCCGGTATACTTTTTCGGATATACAAAACCTGGGCTATTGTGAGGCCTTTTTAGGTGTTATTGCGATGTTTATACCGGGTTACGGACTGGTGTTTTGGGCACTGGGTTTTGGGGTGTTGCATATTGTATACGGTTTACTGATGTATAAGAAGTATCGGTAATACTATTAATTTCTGTGATGAGCTTACTAGAGCATTTAAATAAGGATTTCGAAAGCAGGGTGAGGCTGGGTATCATGTCGGTTCTGGTAGTAAACGACTGGATCGATTTCCTGGAGATGAAAGATCATTTGCAGGTGACAGATGGTAACCTGGCCAGCCATATTAATGCGCTGGAGCAGAAAAAATATATCGAAGTGAAAAAGGAGTTTGTTGGTAAGAAGCCTAAAACCTCTTATAAGGCTACAAAAGCGGGAAAAGAAGCATTTGAAAAACATATTAACGCTTTGGAAAAACTATTAAGAGGATAGTCCTTTTTTTGCGCAGTAACTTTGAATTGCAAAGTGCTTTTAAATTTAAAATATGAAAAAGAATTGTTTCTTCCTTATTTCGGTGATTGTTTTTGTAGCATTATTCTATAACCAAACCCCCGGATTAAATCTTAGCCTTTTTGGTCTGATGACCTGGCTATTCCTGCTAAATATAACACCTGCTGTAAAACGTACTCCCATGTTTTGGCTACTTTCTGTAACCAGTCTTTTATCTGTTGGGGCATTTGCCTGGTATGGAGATTTCATCAGTTTTGTAGCGTTATTCTTATCCTTATTGCTGGTTGGGTTTAAGGCCTTTTATCCGAGGCTGAACGTTTTGGTATTGCCCTTTAATACGGCCTTCAATTATATAACTTTCGTCTTTCGCGTATTAACGCCACAGAAATGGCTGGGTGTCCGGTTGTCTAGCGATGGGTTGCTCAAAAAAGCAATCAGTTATGTGCTGATCCCGGGTATATTGGTCGCTATTTTCATAGGTGTGTATACCGCCGCCAGCGACAAATTTGCTTCTTTGTTTATGATAAATCTGGAGTTCGATTTTTTACAATTGGCAGTGTTAACAGCACTTGGTTTTTTCCTGATGTTTAATTTTTTCTATTCATCGGTACCCAAAATATTTATTGCATATAATGGCTTTCTGAAAGATGATTTTTCTGAAGGTTTTGTACAAAGAAGACATAAAGGTTTTCATTTGCTGGATGTAGTTTCCCAAAGACGCAGCGGAGAAATCTCGCTGGTACTTTTGAACCTTGTGTTGATTTTCTTTATCATCATTTACGGAATAGAACAGTTTGGAGCAGCCACTTCATCAGGAAACTTAAGCAGCGAAGTGCACGAACGTGTATATGTGCTCATCCTCTCAATTGTTATGGCCATTGCGGTTATTATGATCTACTTCCAGGGACTGCTCAATTTTGACCTACAATCCGGCCTGCTTAAAAAGCTGTCCTTTGTATGGATTGCCCTTAATGTATTATTGATATTAACTGTTTTTTTAAGAAACCTGGAATATGTAAATGCCTACGGTCTTACTTTTAAAAAGGATAGGTGTATTTATATTTCTTTTGCTTAGTTTGTTTGGGCTTTTTGCCACCTGGGTTAAACTAAAAAGCAAAAAGACAAATATATTTTTAATCAACAGGATGATCTGGGCCGCTTTCTATGTGCTGGTAATAAGCAGCTTTATCAATTGGAGCTGGATCGTAACGAAATACAATACCCGGCATTTTGCTAACCCCGATTGGCAATACCTCGAGTCGTTAGACTACAATAAAGCGTTGCTTAACAGGATTTACATCGAAAAAGGAATGGATAGAAAGACGCTGGTTGAAGGTGTTTATAAGAGGCAGCCCCAACCATTTTTATCTACAAGTTTATACTGGCTCACACTTAGCCTGTAGCTTATCAGCAAAGCCAACACTTACTTGTACAACTTGCCGGTTCGTGGAGGCTTAGCAAGCGTCTACAAACCGGCAATAATCGTCGGTTTAAGAGATGATTATTGTAAATAATTCTATTTCTGAAACAAAAAGATTTTATCGAATAGGTAAAACTTCGATGCTTTTAGAGCGCTATTTAGCTATCGTTATTTTTACTTTTTTACCTTTTATTTTTTCGTTTTTAATAAGCTCCAGTGCAATGCCAATTTTAGATTTTCGCACTGCAGCAAATGCCATAAAGTCTTTTACTTCTATCAGGCCTATTTCATCTTTTTTTAGCTGGGCCTTCTGCAATAAAAATCCTACAATGTCAATTTTATTGATCTTGTCTTTTTTGCCCGCGCCAATGTACAGGGTGCTCCATTTGGGCTTGTCTGGAAAAGAAAGGGTTTCGGTCAATTGTAGCGGCGTTTCAGATGGAGTAAAATACTCAGGCATTTTTTCACCGTCAGAATAAATAACATATACATTTCCTGTGGCTCCGTTTCTGGCAGTGCGTCCGTTACGATGGGTAAAGGACGCTTCGTCGGCAGGCAGATGGTAGTGAATGATGTTGCGAATATTGGCTACATCCAGGCCCCGGCTGGCAAGATCTGTGGTTACCAGAATATCTGAACTGGTATTACGAAATTTAGTGAGTGCCACTTCTCTTTCCTGCTGCTCCATGCCGCCGTGGTAGAATACATTGATTAAGCCTTTGTCAGTCAAATATTGACTGGTTCTTTCTACGGAGTCCCTATGGTTACAAAATATAATGGTAGACGTATTTCTTACGTAACAAATCAATTGAAGTAAAGTCTCCAGTTTATCTTTATCAGGAGAAAGTACGGTCTTGATGTCAAGTGCCTCTGCTGTTATTGCGTCACCGGAAAGAAAGTTGAGTGTTTGGGCTTGCTCCATTTTTAAGAAATCGGGAATCGTTTCAGAAAACGTTGCAGAAGTAAGCATACGTTTTTTTACTGCAGGCAATGCTTCAATAATAAACTGCATTTCTTCCAAAAACCTAACTCCAGGCTTTTATCAAATTCGTCTAATATCAAATACTGGATTTCCGATAAATCGATATTTTTCCGGCGGATATGATCTGTCATGCGCCCGGCAGTAGCTATAATGATGGCCGGTGGTTCTATCAAACTATTTTCTTCAATTTCTCTTTTATGTCCACCATAGCAAGCCAATACTTTAAAACCTGTTTGCATTTGTTTCAATACAGCTTCTATCTGCAAAGCCAGCTCCCGGCTGGGTACGAGGATCAATGCCTGTGCCAGGTTTATATCAGCTTTAAGCGTAGCTAGCATCGGTAACAGAAAGGCCAGGGTTTTGCCTGATCCTGTATTGGATAAAAGGATCATGTCATGATGCGTTCCGGCAGCAGCAATGGTAGCCAACTGCATATCATTCAGCTCTTTTATTTTTAAATTACGTAAATAGGCATTCGTATTATTGATCTCATTCATCCGGCAAATCTAAACTAATTTAAAGGGAATAAGAGTTTCGCCTTTAGGTAATACTATCTCTAATAGATATACCTGGCCGCATAGTCATGATCATCAAACGCAGTAATAGTCCCCATTGTCGGGAGACATTGCTGCGACATAAACGAATGATCAGGTAAACCGGTTTACTGTACCACTTTATTGGCACAGCAGGAACTTGCAAAAGCTTCGGGCTTGGCTTTAAAAGAGAAGCCCATTCCGGTTATATAACCGATCGCTTCTTTTAGCGCGTCATTGCTTTTGTACAAAGGGCTGGTATTGATGTCTACATGCACTTCCATATCAATACTATGATCGGAAAAGACATTGCTTAAATGATAAGCCACATCAATACTTTTTGCTACTTCAGTCATCATGCGTTGTTTAATACTCATTCTTTCGCGCGTGATTTCGTTATTTAAAAACATAAAGCCACCACGGCCTTTACGAACGAAAACGATCACTGTAGCAAATTCTGTTTGGGAGCCTTTTACCTGGCTGTCGGTGCCAATGCACACTTTAAGCGTGTGGCCTAATTCTTTTTCGCGGAGTATGGCGCCATGTACCTCGTCTGCAATGTAGTTCTTGAGGTACTCGCCCGTCAACTTCCTCCATTGTTTTGTTTGATGCTGCATGGAAATTAGTGTTTCACAACGTTATTATTTATTCGTTATATAAAGCAAATAAACTTATGCACAGCATGTGAATGGGCAAAGCATACATGATATGCATGGGGTTTATTACTCAGGATAAGTGCTAAAATTAGGAAGCTTTGCGGCTCCGTTATATTAAGATTATATTACCAGCTATAAATTCTCGCAGACCTATTGCCTGGTGCAATGTGGTAGCGCAGCATTTAGAACAGGGTATATTGCTGCCCAGGCCTCTTAAAACTGTTTAGGTTAAGACCTGTGCGGCCTTCATTCATATGGTATAATCTGCCGTATTTAGCATACTGCTGGGCTACTATATCCGCAATGCTACCTTCTCCGCGCATGCGCAAACCCCAGCGGCTATCGTTTACTTTCCCGTTATGGCTTTGTTCTATCAGGTGCCATATTTTGTCTGCTCTGTCAGGAAAATTTTTATACAACCAATCATGAAATAAAAACTTGATCGCTCCGTTTAACCTGATAAAAGTATAAGCGGTAAATGTGGCGCCGGCATCCGATGCGGCTTTCATGATCCGCTGCATTTCATGTTCATTTAAGCCAGGTATCATAGGTCCCATCATGATGCCCATAGTAACCCCTGCCTTGCTTAGCTCCTCAATTACTTTTAAGCGCTGCGTAGCTGTGGTAGTACGTGGTTCCATAACCCTACGCAGGTCTTCATTGAATGAGGTAATAGAGACCATGGCTCTCACCAGGTTTTTCTGAGCCATTTCCTGCAATACATCTTTGTCATTTAAGATGCCCGAATTTTTAGTGAGAATGCCCACAGGCTGGTTAAACTCGTTACACACTTCCAGCAAGCCCCTGGTTAAGCGGTATTTTTTTCTGCTGGTTGATAGCAATCAGTATTGCCGCTTAGCATAATAGGCATCACTTCCCATTTGGGGTGCATGAGTTGCTTTCGCAACAGCTGGGGCGCATTTTTCTTTACAATGATCTTTCTCTCAAAATCTAACCCTGCGCTGTAACCCCAGTATTCATGCACATTACGGGCATAGCAATAAATACAGCCATGCTCACACCCGGCATAAGCATTCATGCTATAAGCCATCCCCACATCCGGACTTTCTACTTTGTTAACGATCGTTTTAGCTTCCTGCTCAATGTACTGGGTAGCCAGGTTGGGCTCATCCCAATCGTCAATACCTTCCACATGTTCTTTCACGCGCTCATCTTTCAAAAAGCGATTACGCGTATTGATCTGTGCCCCGCGTCCCTGCAGGTATTGCTGCTCTTCTTTTTTGAAGACACCGCTACTTTAAAATGATCTTGTTTTAATTTCTTGTCCATTGGTTAGGTACTTGTTTTAATAGGTGCGAGAATGCTCCTTAGCTGTCAAAAAGCATAGCCTGGGAGGCGCCCACCTGCATTCCCTGGAACTCAAATCTGCTGACCAGCTCATACTTTTGATCCGGCGTTGCTCTTCGCAGCAAAACCATTGCGTTGGCAATAAACCTGCCGCTGAAGGTTTGATGGCTATAAGCCAACCACCCTTGCTCGTACTGCCAGGGCTTTAATCTCCGGGCGATAGTTATATGCGGCTCCATAATAAAATGAGGCTTATTGTCTTTGTCCATTTTCATTAAAACCTGTAAATGGGTACGGATGTTTTTTACAAGGTTTTGCAGGGTGCTTCTCGAAACCACGTTTATAAAAATAGTGTGGGATGGAAAAGACCCATAATCCTGGAGATCAATAGCGATGGGAGAGATCTGCATGGAGACGGTGCGCAGTTTTTGAACAATACGACTTTCAAAGCTGGTGTATTGCTTATAGTTCACAAGGGTAAGGTGTGGTTTTCCCTTAAGCGCTTCCGGGGCTTTGTATTGATCATAAAAAGCCTTTTTGATGTTGGTGATAACATTACTCAGATCTTTGCGGGGTTCAATTAATAATAGGTATTCAGCAACGGCCGGTGTTTTAATATCTGCGAGCATAATCAAATTTTAAAACTAAAAATATTAGTACAATATTACTAATAAAATTAGTAATTCGAAGAATTAGTTTTCAACATATCAAAGCATGCAGCTGCAATCTTTAATTAATAAAGATGGTAATGAAGTAGTGTTCGCGATAAAATAAAGAAGGGAAATCGGGCGGGTATAGCAGCCTATTAGTTGGCCTTTGCCGGTACGATCATTTCAAACTCAGGTATGAGCACCTGAAATTTTTTACGGAGGTCCAGGTTTTCCATTTCATAAACGCCTTTCATTTTGCCCATATCGGTGCTGAGGTTGCAACCGCTCATGTATTGGTAGCTTTCTCCGGCCTGTAATACCGGCTGTACGCCAACAACGCCCTCGCCTTCTACTTCCCTGTATACACCGTTGCTGTCAAATATATTCCAGTGGCGGCGCAGGAGTTTTACGGGATGGGGGTTGTAATTTTCAAGAGTGATGCGATAAGCAAACATATACTCGTGCTGCAGCGGATTGCTGTATTCAGGTTGATAAAAAACCTCTACATTCACCATTATGCCTGCTGAGATCATGCTGCTCATGAAAAGTGCGTTTTCGTAAAAATAGTCATTTTTACTTTATTTTTTTGATAAACCTCATCTTAATCTAAAGGATTTAATTGATGACCGGCAAAGATGAGAGAATGCAAAAATAATCAACCACCCGTTTTTTTCGTATTCATATACCCGTTTTTCAGGAACCATTGAAGTAATTTATCCCGGTGATCCCCCTGTATAATAATTTCACCGTCCTTGGCCGATCCCCGGTGCCGCAAAAGGATTTGAGCTTTTTACCTAACTCTTCAAGATCTTTTGCAGTACCTGCAAAGCCTAATACCACAGTGGCAGTTTTACCGCCTCTGTGTTTGGTTTCCAGCTGCAGCCGTATTTTTTGCGCAGCGGGCGCCAATGTAACAACTTCTTCAGTATCCTTATCCAATTTGAAATCGGGGTTGGTGCTGAATACAAATGGACTATTTGATTTATTTTTTGACATGGGTTCTGGTTAAGAAGTTACTCATTACTCACTACTCATCATTTGCTAAAGTACTGCTTTTAAACTCAGGTCCAGGCTTTTGGCCTGGTGTATTAAGCCGCCTACGCTTACATAGTCAACGCCTGTCGCTGCGTAGCTTTCAATGGTTTCGAGATTGATGCCACCGCTGGCTTCTGTTTCAAAACGCCCTGCGATCAAATGCAAAGCTTCAGTAATTTGTTCGGTTGTATAATTGTCCAGCATTACCCTGAAAACTTTTTCCGCTCCAATGGCTATTACTTTTTTACATCTTCTATGGAGCGGGTTTCCACTTCTATTTTAATATCCAGGTTGTTGCTTACTACGTAGTCATAAGCCTTGTTAATGGCCTTTTCTATTCCTCCTGCATAATCAATATGGTTATCCTTTAACATGATCATATCGTATAACCCAAACCGGTGATTGACGCCACCACCGATACGCACGGCTTCTTTTTCAAGCAACCTGAAATTGGGCGTGGTTTTACGGGTATCCAGCAGCTTCGTTTTATAACCTTTGAGCTTATCTGTATACTGTTTGGTAAGCGTGGCAATACCACTCATACGCTGCATGCAATTGAGCACCAGCCTTTCACACTGCAGTATGGTATGTTCATGTGCAGCTACTTCAAAAGCTTTTTCTCCGGCGAACATAGGCTCGCCATCCCTTTTAAACACTTCAAAACTGCATCCCGGTTCCTTATGCTCAAAAATAAACCGGGCAACATCTACGCCTGCTAAAACACCGTCCTGTTTGATCTTTAACACTGCACTTCCCTCTTCCTCTGCGCTAATGCTGGAAAGGGTAGAATGGTCGCCGCTGCCAATGTCTTCTGCTAATGCTTCGTCTACCAGATGTTTTAGTTTTTGCTGAAATTCCTGTGTCATAATACGTGCAAGATAAATGATGCTTTTTAAATGAGTGCTATTGCATCTGCCAAACGTAAAAGCCGTTTTGATAGTAACTCCCCTGTGTTCTTATTAAAAGCAAAATGCCTCCCATGCAGAGAGGCATTGCCAAAATATGGTTTATAACTTACTCAATCAACTGAAAACGTAATTCTTTTATAACCTCTTTGCCGCCATCTTTCTTCATAAAGATATTAACACGGTAGTTACCACTGCCGGTAGATAAAGTGCCGATGGCATACTGACCATTAGGTGAATTTCCCTTGTGCTTTACATCAAAACCTTTTACGCTGTTCTTCGCAAAAAAATCTTTTATAGCTTGTTGCGCCTCTGTCTTGCTATAGTTATTACTCTTATCCATAATAGTAAGAGAAAAATTGGCTCCGGCATTATCAGTTACCTGTACTGCATTGCCATTTTTGATTCCGGTAACCACTCCGTCAAGGCTTTGGGCATATAACGAAGAAGTAAATAAAATAGAACCGGCAACCAACGCAATACCAATAAACTTTTTCATGTGTATACTTTTTATTGATTTCGGCAGGAAAAATATTCATTATTTAATAGCTCAATGAATATTTTTTATGCTTTATTTCATGTTTAATTATTACGATATTTTGTCAAAAGTGCTAAAAATATGCCAGACTGCACCCTTTGTTCTCCCGGCATTCTTTAACTTTACGCGCATTAATAATTTTATTAAATATATTAATTAACTGATAATCAATTGTCAAAAAAATGTCAACCGCACAAAAAAAGCTATTTTAATTATAATGGACGGCTGGGGATTAGGAAAAGTTGCATCAGCCGATGCAATTCAGAACTCTAATACGCCGTTTACCAAATCCTTATACAGCCAATATCCGCATACAACTTTAACCACTTTTGGCGAACTGGTAGGTCTGCCCGAAGGTCAAATGGGTAATTCGGAAGTAGGGCACCTTAATTTAGGAGCGGGTCGCATCGTTTACCAGGAATTGCAGCGCATTAATGTGGCTATAAAAACAGGGGAACTGGCGCAAAATGCTGAATTGATAAGAACATTGGAAACTGCAAAAGCCAGCAATAAACCTATGCATCTGATGGGCCTGGTTAGTGATGGCGGCGTTCACTCACATATCAGCCATCTAAAAGCGTTGCTGGATATTTGTAAAGCGCATGGTCTTAAGGATGTATATGTGCACGCATTTACAGATGGCCGCGATACCGACCCAAAAAGCGGTTTACATTTTATTGAAGACCTGCAAAATCATATTGATACTATTGGGTTGGGTAAAATTGCTACGGTTAGTGGTCGTTATTACGCGATGGATAGAGATAAGCGCTGGGAAAGAGTTTGTAAAGCCTACGATGCCCTCGTGAATGGTGCGGGTGATACGGCTACCAGCGGCGTGGAGGCTGTAAAGCAGAGCTATGAAGAGAATATTACCGATGAGTTCATCAACCCAACAGTAGTAGTAGGAGCTGATAATAAGCCGGTAGCAACCATACAAGAGGGCGACCACGTGTTGTGTTTTAACTTCCGTACCGATCGTTGCAGGGAAATAACCGAGGTGTTGACCCAGGCAGACAATACCGAATTTGGCATGAAGCGCCTGAATCTGGACTATACTACCATGACGGTGTATGATCATAAATACACGGCTGTTTATTCTATTTTCAGAAATGAAGACCTTACCAAAACGTTGGGCGAGGTAGTGTCAGAAAATGGACTAAAGCAAATACGTATTGCTGAAACCGAAAAGTACCCGCATGTTACCTTCTTTTTCAACGGGGCCGCGAGCTGCCTTTTGAAGGTGAAAGCAGGATACTGAAAGCTTCTCCCAAAGTAGCCACTTATGATCTGCAGCCGGAAATGAGTGCTAATGAATTAACTGAGGCGCTGTTGCCTGAAATTAAAAACCAGTCCGCAGATTTTATTTGCCTGAACTTTGCTAACGCAGATATGGTGGGCCATACAGGCGTATTTTCGGCAGCTATCAAGGCAGTGGAAACGGTGGACCACTGTGTGGAGCGCGTAGTTACTGAGGCGTTGGCGCAGGATTACGTAGTGTTTTTAACTGCGGATCATGGTAACTCAGACTTTATGATCAATGATGATGGTAGTCCGAACACGGCGCATACGCTGAACCTGGTACCGTTGTTCATTATTGATAATAACTGGCGTGGTGAAATAAAAGAAGGTAAGTTAGGCGATATCGCGCCAACGATCCTGAGCTTTATGAAACTACCCATACCAGCTCAAATGACCGGAGAAGTGTTGGTCGACACGGCTTCGTTGTAAAAGTAGCGTTTGGAACATAATTGTTAGGCCTCGTAGTTATAAAAGCTACGAGGCTTTTACTATTCTTTAGTCCAATCAGAACGTAATAACGCGTAAAGCCTCAGATCCAGCAGCTCATTGTTTACCCACTCTGCTTCCCGTAAAATACCTTCAAAGCTAAAGCCTAGTTTTTCGGGTATAGCTTTGCTGCGTTCGTTGGTAGTGGCCGCTTTTATTTCGATCCGGTTTAAATCAAGCTGCTCAAATCCCAATCCCAATAGTTGTTTTGCAGCATTGATAATGATTCCCTTGCCCTGTGCTTTTTCAGCCAGCCAATACCCAATATTAGCCGATTTGTTGGACCTGTTAATATAGCTTAACCCAATTCTGCCAACGATCTCGCCCTGATGAAAAATATTAAAACTTGTATCTAAACCTTCACGGTTTAAGTTTTCACATTTCACCAGGTAGCGCTCCATATCCGCTACTGATAGCATATAGGGCACCCAGGGCAGGAATCTGGATAAATGCGGGCGGTTAGTATCTACCACCGCAAATAATGCGGCAGCGTGGTTAGCCTCGTTGAAAACCAGCGTAGTATTTTCATTGACAGGAAGAATCATTTTATAAATATAAAAAAGCCCGGCAGATACCGGGCTAATATTGAATGCAGTAAAACACTATTGAATAGTATAGCTTTGTTGTTCCTCATGTACATTGCCGTACACATCTTTTACTCTTACATGAATAGTATGTTTGCCGGGAGCTAGTTTTTTATTAACCGGCGCTGACCATAAATGGCCTGTAGCAACGGGTGCAGAAGGGCGTCTGCCTTGCAGTAAGGTCGTTGTTTCGTCCCATCTTGTTACCATGTCCAGGTAAGTATAATCGAATGTAGAGTCGCGCAGCATAGCGGACCATTTGCCATTGTCTGTTTTGTATTCTACCACATCGTTTTCCGATCCCATAAAGAAGTTGACATAGAACGGAGCCGCACCGCGACTATTATGTGCTACAATCTTCGGTGCATAGATCCTGATTTGGTAAGCGCTGTCTTTACCGGCTACTTTGTAGCGCAGGTTGTATTTATTGTTTTGTATGTTTAAAAAAGCATAGCCACGGGGTGTTCCGTCCCGCATGGTTCCGTCGGGGATACCCGCTGCATCTAATTCTCCCGAATACCAGTCGCCCGAAGTAGTACCCACATTGTACTCGTGTAGGCCCTGGCTTTTACCTTTCCAGCCATCGGCTGTTTTATAATAGATCTGTTTCTGAAAATGTGTATGGGCCGACATTAACAAGCAATTATCAAAATCTTTCAACAGGTCAAATATCGCTTGCCTGTCTTCCAGCCTGATGGCGTCGCCGCCTTCATTGCTGAAGGGGATATGAAAGGAAATTACCACCAGTTTGTTTCTATCAACCAGTGCCAGGTCGTTTTTTAAAATTCAATCTGGTCAGGACGTAAGCCGCCCCAGTAACCTTTTCCATCACGTGGATCAGGATAGAGGATATTATCCAATATGATAAAATGGGTATTGCTGTAGTTCCATGAATAATTGGCCGGACCAAAATTTCTTTCAAAGGTTTCGTCTGATAAAGAATCGGTAGTAGCTTCGTAATTCATATCGTGATTGCCCATTACATTATACCAGGGTAATTTCAGCCGGGTCATGATTTCTTTGTAAGGTAAATGCAGGTCGAGATTGTCGCCTACTATATCTCCCAGGCTGATACCAAATTTTACGTGGCCGCCCGTGCGTACATCATCCACAATACTTTTGGCAAAATAACCCAGCTCCTGCTCATTGTAGGGCTGTGGGTCGCCAAAAACCAATACGCTAAAATCAACCGGCTCCGCTTGCTGATAAAGTGCAAAATTTAAACTTTTCGGAAGAGCTGGAGTAGCGGCCACACCTTTATATTTGGAAGTTTGCGGAGAACCCTGTGGCTTATGGATATAATAAAACTCCGATAGGTTGTAGGTGTTTCTTTTAAACTGATAGCCGGTAGGTTTAATAACAAAGATGATATTATCATTGCCAACAGGAAGTTGGTAAAGGCCATTTTTATCAGTTAAGGCTATATCCTTGCCATTGGAAACTGCTACGCCACCCAGTCCTGTTTCTTTTTTATCCAACTGGCCGTTATTATTTTTATCAATGTAAACGTAGCCCGTTACATTGCTTTGAGCGGTTGCGGCTAAACAATAAGCCAGTCCCGCTGTTAAAAAGAGTTGCTTTAACATGATTTCAATTATTTTTTAGTTGCTGATAATATGCTTTGTAATTTTAGCTTAGAATGGCGGCAAATGTATAAGTTCACTATTACGCCAATATTAAGTTTAGCGGAATCATGCTTATCATTGTGGTTTCATAAGATGAGTGATTGATATGACCCAGGAAGAATTCTCGAAAATAGCGTCCACTATCCCCTGCAGCCCGGCATCTATAAGTATTTTGATGCAGGAGATAAGATTATTTATGTGGGCAAGGCTAAAAGCCTTCGTAAACGTGTAAGCTCGTATTTTAATAAAACCTTTACCAATTACAAAACCCACGAGCTCGTACAGCGGATTCACAAAATTGAATTCACTATTGTAAACAGCGAGCAGGATGCTTTCTTTTTAGAGAACTCGCTGATCAAGCAGTTTCAGCCTAGATATAATATCAATCTTAAAGATGATAAGTCTTATCCTTATATCGTTATAAAAAACGAACCATTCCCCAGGGTATATTTAACACGGCAGCCGGTAAATGATGGCTCTGAATACCTTGGTCCTTATACCTCTGTTTTCCGGGTTAGGGAATTGTTAGAGTTTATCAGGAGGGCGATTCCTCTAAGAACCTGTACCCTTAATCTTACAAAAAATAATATTGCAAAAGGCAAATTTAAAGTATGCCTGGAGTACCACCTGGGTAACTGTAAGGGACCTTGCGAAGCTTATCAGGCTAAAGAAGACTACGATGATAACATAAAGCAGGTGCGGGATCTGTTAAAAGGAAATTTGTCGCGGTGATCAGGCATTTTAAAGAAGAAATGAAGGCGCTTGCTGCTGATCTTCAATTTGAAAAAGCCGAATATACCCGGAAGAAAATTGCGTACCTGGAAGATTACTATCAATCGCGTTCTGTAGTAACAGGCATGAAAGGTGGGGATAAGGATGTGTTCAGTATTTTGAAAGATAAGGACATTGCCTATGTTAACTACCTTATGGTAAGGGGCGGTACGATTGTACAAACGCAAACCAATAAACTGGAAACGCACCTGGATGAACCAATCGAGGAAATACTGGTATATGCGATTCAACATTTGCGTTCCACTTTTCACAGTGATGTACGCGAGATCGTGGTTCCGTTTGAGATCGAATATCCTGAAATGAATACAGAGATAATGGTGCCCAAAGGAGGCGATCGTAAAAAACTGGTGGAGCTTTCTGAAAAGAATGCCGGTTATTTTATCGAAGAGCTAAAGAATAAGGAGCGTTTGAAAATCAGCCGGAACGTAGACCAGATCAAAGTGCTGGAAGAATTACAAACAGATCTGCAGTTGCAGGATCTGCCTACACATATCGAATGTTTTGATAACTCCAACTTCCAGGGTAGCTACCCGGTGAGTGCGATGGTTTGTTTTAAGAATGGGGTGCCCAGTAAAAAGACTATCGCCATTTTAATGTAAAGACGGTGCAGGGTATCAATGATTTTGCTTCTATGAAAGAAGCGGTGTATCGCCGTTATAAGAGATTGAAGGAGGAGCAGCAGGACTTTCCGCAGCTGGTGATTATTGATGGAGGCAAAGGACAGCTGGGCGCTGCGATGGAGGCTATAGAGGAGTTGGAATTGCACGGAATGATCACATTGGTAGGTCTTGCCAAAAATGAGGAGGAGCTGTTTTTGCGGGTGATAAAGAATCTTTAAAACTTCCTTACAATGGCGGTAGCCTGAAGTTTATCCGTTTTATACGAGACCAGGTACACCGGTTTGGGGTGACCTTTCACCGGCAAAAGCGCAGCAAGGGAACTTTTAAAAATGAGCTGGAAGATATTAAAGGGATAGGTAAAGCCACAGCTGATCAATTGCTTAAAGAATTCAGATCTGTAAAAAATATCCGGGAGAAAACTTTGGAGGAATTGGCTGCGATAGTTGGCATGGCAAAGGCCAAAGTGGTTTGGGATTATTTTAATAGTGAGGGTGACAATAAGCCCGAATAAAGGATGAAATCAAACTTTATCCAGTTTTAAATACCCTATATGTAACGGATCTTCTTTGAGGCTGTCTTCCGGTTTCAATAAAATAGAAAACTGTTCTTTCTGATGTATAGGTAGAATATCAGCTACATTTAATATCTCATCCACATCTACCCCGTATTTATTGTCTACATGGCTGATGCCACTTTTATCTTCGGTATTATAATCCCTGTAGAAAGAAGTTTGTTTGGCGTTTCTAATTGCTTGCGACATATCTTCTGCTACGGTTAGCAGTTTATAATGATGTTCTTCAAAAGAGCCTGGTAAGTAGCCGCCCAGGTTAATGAAGAAGAGATGTTGATTTTTTTCGGTTTGACTGCTTTCTCTATTATGGAGATACTAAAGCCGTCAACAGTTGTGACTTCACGCCAGCTATCGATATGTATTTTACCAGACCCGGGCGAAAAGGCTTTGATTTCAGGGATGATATCTTTTAGATCTTTTCCAATGCAAAAAAATACATCATGTTGTTCTGTATGCCTTCCCGCTGGCGTACAACCCAGCAGTAAGTAAAAAGTTTATAAGCCATCCTTGTTCAATTGTTTCAATAAATCGTTAACCGAAAATACAGGTTGTTGGCAGGCGTAGTTCTCGCACAAAAACAGCGCAAGAGGCTTGTCCGTATTTTTATCTTTTAAAAGAGGAAAAGCCTCGATTGCCTTAGGAGCCGCCATAATAATACTATGTAATAAAGGCTGTGATAGCAGCTCACTTAATGAATTTTCGAAATCGCCTATCAGCACTACTTCTTTAGTTCCGGTTATTTGCTGGTAAAGGCCTGCCAACCATACTCCAAAAGAGGTAGGATATTTGACTGCTACCGTACCTAGTCCTTTGGTCATTTGATAAGAACGTTCCAGCCAATCACGTTGATCAAATAATAGCCCCAACTCTAACAGGTTTTGCGCCATAACCGAATTCCCGCTTGGCGTTGCGCCATCATACACTTCTTTTTTCCGTACAATAATGTCGGTTTGCTGTTCGGGTGTATAATAAAAATAGCCGTCGGGTTCTGAGAAATCAGTGATTACTTTTTCGCAAAGTTCCTTCGCCTGAACCAGGTATTCTGTATTCGCCGTAACCCTGCTTAACTGCAACAACGCCTGGATAAGGTAGGCATAGTCATCGAGAAATGCAGGGTATTTTGCTGTGTCGTTTTTCCATACATGTTGCCAACGGCCCTCAGCGGTCTGAAAAGCAGATAGCAGGAATTTCATATTATTAATGGCTTTCAGCCTGTAAGCTGTATTGCCTGTTGCTGCGTAAGCTTTGCTATATGCAGTATTCATTAATGCATTCCAGCTTAAAATGATCTTATCATCAAGGGCGGGCTTGACACGTTGTTCTCTTACGGCAAGCAATATATTATTACACTTATCCAATAGTAACTGAAGATCTTCAATTTTGTATTGCCGGTTGGCTGCAAACACCGGCAATGGTTCCAGTATGCGTAGGATATTTTTTCTTCCCAATTGCCATTAGCAGATACGTTATAATAGTCGCAATAAACAGCAGCATCAGCTCTAATAGTTCCTGTATTTCCTTCAGCTGCCATACGTAGTATTTGCCCTCTTCTCCTTCGCTGTCGGCGTCGAGTGCCGCGTAGAAGCCATTCGACGGGTGCGTCAGCTCCCGATCAATAAATGTTAGTGTATGTTCAATAGTTCTTTTGTAATATTCATTTTGGGTAATGGCATAAGCTTCACTTAAAGTAGTTATCAACAACGCATTATCATATAACATTTTTTCAAAGTGTGGGGCAAGCCATTCAGGGTCGGTAGAGTAGCGGGCAAATCCTCCGCCGATCTGGTCATAAATTCCACCCTCAATCATTTTATCCAGGCTTAATAGCGCCTGCTTTAATGCGTCGTCAGCCAGTTGCGGATTTCTTTTATTTTCGAAGGTATAATATCGCAGTAGAAATTGTATGGAGAAGGTTTGCGGAAATTTGGGCGCCGCTCCAAAACCACCCCATTGCTTGTCGGCCTGTTTAAGGAGGTTGTCGCAGGCCGCATCTATTTGATCAATATTAATAATTTGCTCACCTGCGCTAATGCCAAAACTATTGGCCTGGAAAAGATGTTGGGTAAGTCCATTAGCCTGTTCCTCTATATCGGTCCGTTGATTTTTAAATGCATCAGAAACCGCTACTAATACCTCTTTCCAGGAAGGTCGGTTCATTACGGCTTGCGGAGGAAAGTAAGTGCCTCCATAGAAGGGCTTTTTGTCGGGGGTAAGAAATGCGTTGAGCGGCCATCCGCCGCTACCGGCCATTGCCTGAACCGCATCCATATAAATATGATCCAGGTCGGGTCTTTCTTCTCTGTCAATTTTAATATTGATGAAATGCTCGTTCATCAATGCTGCGGTTGCTTCGTCTTCAAAGCTTTCCCGTTCCATTACATGACACCAGTGGCAGGCGGCATAGCCGATACTAACCAGAATGGGTTTGTCCTCAGTAATTGCTTTTTGTAGTGCTTCCTCTCCCCAGGGATACCAGTTTACAGGATTGTGCGCATGTTGCAGCAGGTAAGGGCTGGTTTCATGGATAAGTGCATTGGACATGTTTGAAGTTTAAGGTTCAATGTTTGGAAGTTCAAAGTTCTATAAACAACATTAAACCTCAAACCTTAAATCTCCAACTTTAAATTTATTTACCCCATCCCCATTTTAAGAACGCAGGCATAGCCAGGCCCCAGGTGGGCACATCGTGTTTCCCCTCATCCAGTTCTAAGTAAGCAATGTCTTCAGGCCCATAACCTTTGGCAAATAGCTCTTTAATATGATCAAGCGTATCATCAATCGAATCAATAATGCCATTATTATTACGGTCCCCGCTCTCGTCCAGCTTGCCACACTCGAAGAAGAATTTTAAACCCGGGGCATACGCGCCTTTGCGTATTTGTTGTTGCATAATACGGTGTTTATTATCGTCATATTTACCGTCATGCTGGTCTACACTACGCCACCAGAGCGAACCTGAAAAAACGCCCGCCCTGGAAAAAACCTCAGGATTATTCCAAACCATGTCCAGCGCGCTCAAGCCTCCCAGAGAAAACCCGGCAAAGGCTATCTCTTTAAATTGAGTAACCTGGTACGTTTCACTTATGAAAGGCAGCAATTCGTTTATAATAAATTTGCTGTAGGCGCCGGCCTTCGACCCACGACCGAGATAATCTTTCTTTTTAGCCACACCATATTCCTGTGTTCTCTCGCTACCGGCTGTAATAGCCACCGATAATATGGGATGAATAGCATCTTGCAGATAGAGGTCATGCAATATTTTATCGTATTCCATAACCGCCATATCTTGTCCGTCGTTGATCAGCAATAAGCTGATAGTTGCCGGGTTGACAACATTTTTAGGTAGATATAAATTAAGCGCAACTTCTCTTTTTAAATGTGCTGATGCGATGGTTAAGGTATCGGTAACCAATTCTAATTCGGCTGCAGTTTCCATTAAATCAAAAATAGTAAATGTATTTTCAATATTATTTAATTATTAATTTCAGTTTCCAGTAATGTTTAATAGTTGATCAGAAACAATTTTTGTTTATATCATTTTAAAAAATATATTTGATAGAGAAGTATTTTTAATCACGAACATTTTTGAAGACCATATAAATAACCGCACCATAATTATTGTACCAACAAACTAATTTAAACATGAAAAAAATCGGTATTCTGCACGGAAAGGAAAGATCGTTTCCGGAAGCCTTTGTAGAGAGGGTAAACAGCAAAAACGTAGATGGCATTATTGCCGAGCCTGTAAAAATTGAAAAAGCCTTACAGGGTGTAGGTAGCGGTTATTCCGTTATCATTGACCGTATATCGCAGGATGTGCCGTTTTACCGCACCTGGTTAAAAAACGCCGCTCTTACAGGAACCGCAGTTATTAATAATCCTTTCTGGTGGAGCGCCGATGATAAATACTTCAATAATTGCCTCATGACGCAGATAGGTGTGCCTGTGCCTAAAACAGCTATACTTCCGTCTAATGAAATGCCGGATGATACCAGCGCAGACTCTTTTAGTAATCTGTCTTATCCTTTGGATTGGCAGGGCATTTTTGAAGAAGTAGGGTTTCCTGCTTATATGAAGCCCTTTGCCGGCGGGGGCTGGAAAAATGTGTACAAGCTAAACACCATGGAAGAGTTTTTGAGAAGCACAACGAAACGGGCCAGCTGGTGATGCTTTTGCAGGAAGAAATTGTTTTTGAAGAATATTATCGCTGCTACTGTATTGGTGGCAAGCATGTGCGAATTATGCCCTATGAGCCGCGTAACCCACATCATTTGCGTTATAAGGCTGACTTTTCCCCGACCGAAGAGAAACTGAAAGAAATGACAGATATCGTTTTAAAGATTAATAAATATCTTGGCTACGATTTTAATACGGTTGAGCTGGCGTTGAGGGATGGTGTTCCTTATGCCATAGATTTCTGTAATCCTGCACCGGATGCTGATGTGGCAAGTGTGGGTGCAGAAAACTTCGAATGGGTAGTAGAAACCTCCGCCAACTTCGCCATCGAAAAAGCTTTAGCGAATAACGGAGGTGATAATCTTACATGGGGTGAATACGTAAAACAGAGCGCAGGGAAATAAAATGCTAGTGTGCTAATGTGATGATTCGCTAGTGCCTGCCTGGCAAAAGCGCTTGATATAGGATCGTTCTAGTAAATAATCAGCATTTACATTGGCTCATTGGCTAATTATCACATTAGCAAATTTTAAAAGATGGTCTTAAATTATAAAACATTTACACTAGGCGTAGAAGAGGAGTACATGGTGCTCGACCCGGAAACCTACGAGCTTAAAAGCCATGAGCAGCGGATTGTTCAGGAAGGACAAAAAACGATCAAGGATAAAGTGAAGGCCGAAATGCACCAGGCAGTAGTGGAAGTGGGGACGGACATTTGTCAGGATATTGATGAAGCCCATAAAGATGTTTCCCTGTTACGCAAAACAATCCACGATATTGCCGGCGACCTGGGTTTAACTTTAGAGCATCGGGAACCCATCCTTTCAGTCATTGGGAAAAACAGTTGATTACTGATCATCAGCGCTACAACGAGATTATAGCAGAACTACAGGAAGCCGCCCGTAGCAATCTCATTTTTGGTTTGCATGTGCATGTAGGCATGGAGAGCAGGGAGCTGGCTAACCACATCGCCAATTCTACCCGCTACTTTCTGCCGCATATTTTTGCGTTAAGTACCAACTCGCCTTTTTGGGAGGGGCGTACCACGGGATATAAATCTTACCGCACCAAAGTTTTTGATAAGTTTCCGCGCACCGGTATCCCCGATGCTTTTGAGAGCATTGAAGCCTATGACAACTACGTGAAAATGCTTATTAAGACGAATTGCATCGATAATGCCAAGAAGATCTGGTGGGACCTGAGAGTGCACCCTTTCTTTAACACCGTAGAGTTCAGGATATGCGATATACCGATGACGGTAGATGAAACCATTGCGATTGCCGCTTTGTTCCAGGCAATCTGCGCACGCATATATATGTTGCGCAGCAAAAACCTGAACTACATACAATATTCCCGTCCCCTCATCAATGAAAATAAATGGCGGGCCAGCCGTTATGGGTTAGATGGTTACCTGATCGACTTTGGTAAAGAGGAGGAAGTGAATACCCGAGCGCTTATTTACGAATTGCTTGATTTTGTAGATCCGGTAATCCCACATCTGGGTAGTCAGCATAGAATTGATTATGTTCATAAAATACTGGAAAACGGTACAGGGGCAGACAGGCAGTTAGCTGTTTTTGAAGAAACCAAAGATCTGGCCCACGTGGCTAAATATATCAGCAATAGTTTTCTGCACGGGATTTGATTATTGAGAAATTTTTACATGCTGCACTTCGTAAACCGGGCTGAACAGGTAGGTTTTATTCGTAGATATTTCCACACAACTATACCTTTTTGTCCGCTTTTTGCCTTTCTGGAAAATACGGCCATCCTTCAGTCGAAAAAATTGCCCTTCAGGAATAGCTTCCACCAGTGAATAGCCTTCTTTTCTTGTATCGTAACGGTACAGGATGCGTTGTAGGCTTTCTTCGGCGCAGGTAGAAGCCCCTGGATTGTGTAGGGTGGCGAGTAATTCATTTTCAATATCAGCCGGGAAGATCTTTTTCTCGATAAACTGGGCCAGTATCTGTCCATACAGCGTTTTCCACTCTTTTCCATGTGCCTGAACGCGGTTGCCATATTTTTCAAATGTAACCAGGTGTGCCAGTTCATGTAATAAGGTAATCAGGAATGCATACTTATTCAGGTTCCCATTGACGCTGATGCGGTGGTGCTGCGTATTAATACTATGACGGTAATCGCCCAAAACAGATTTCCTGCTTTTAGCGATGGTTAAATGTACTTTGTAAAAATTAAGATATGCAACAACCGCCTCAAAAGTGTGATCGGGCAGGTATTCGGCTAGTTGTTGTAAAGGAACTTCCTTTTTAGCCATTCTTATTATTCCTTAAAGCTTTTTGTAAAGAAGAAACTTCTATTACGTTGTAAAGTATATATATACCAAGGCTGGCAAAAAGCGACACTTTGTTTACTTTTCCATCAGTAAGGGAAATATAAACGAACGCTGCAATAGCGCAGGCAAAAAGGCGAATAATAAACCCGGTATAAAATACACGTACAAATACATGCGGATTAGGATTGCCAATTGCTTTCAAACCATTTCTTACGGTAAAAATCCCGATTAAAAATAAAATGATATTGGCTACGATCAACACATTGGTGTCTGCACCTGCCTTCGTCAGCGTTTCCCTGAAAATAAGGAAGAAAGCACTTAAAAGTACAAAAACCAGTATCATCAATTTAAGCGGATTAAACCCTTTTTTACTTGCGTCCATTATCGTGTTCCTTTTTCCCTGTTTCTTTAATTAGTTTGTAAAATGTAACAGCCAATACCAGCAAAGGTAAGGCTACTGTAAATAAAGGCGCTACATCAAATCTGTCGTCAAGTTTTATTCCGCCGTAAAGGGCAAGGCCAATTAAAACCAGCAATTGTGCGGTAATACCCAAATAGCGAAACCAGGGACTATACTTTTTCTGTTGCAAGGAATGATATTTGCTGATAAAGCTACTTGAATGAGGGCAAATAGCATAAAATGATAGGTTTGAAAGCAGATTTGAATTTTAAGAAATAAATAATTAATTTAAAATGTAGATTTACTGCAATTTTGCTTCACTAAGAGAAGAATTTTAAATAGCATATTGAATGAAGAAATCGGTACGAATATTTTGGCGGTTGTTTTTTATTGGCTTTGTATTATTTATAGGGGTTATTTTAATGGCCAATTACGGAGTGTTTGGTAAAATGCCTTCTATCGAAGAACTCGAAAATCCAACCATTGCCCAGGCCTCCGAAGTTTATGCAAGTGAAGGAACTTTAATGGGGAGGTATTATCTGCCATCGGGTAACAGAAGTATTGTAAAATATAAAGAGATTTCGCCTAATGTTATTAACGCATTGGTTTCTACTGAGGATAAAAGATTTTACGAGCATTCAGGCATCGATATAAAAGGCACATTGAGGGCTGTATTTTCCGGCGGCTCGCAGGGTGGGGGTAGTACTATTACACAACAGCTGGCTTTGGCTTTGTTCAATAAACGGGCAAACAACCCGCTTAAAAGAGTTATCCAGAAGCTTCAGGAGTGGATTATTGCTGTTAAGCTGGAGCGGAACTTTACCAAAGAAGAGATTTTGGCTTTGTACCTGAATGCAGTGCCTTATCCGGATAACGTATTTGGCATTAGAAATGCTTCGAAGCGATTTTTTCAAAAGGAGCCGGGACAATTAAATGTAGAAGAAGCCGCCTTATTGGTTGGAAGTATTAATGGTCCCGGTATTTATAATCCACGCCGTAACCCTAAAGCATCTATGGACAGACGAAACCTGGTATTGGGTAGAATGGCTGAAAATGGTAATATAACTGCTGCTGAGGCCGCAAATCTTCAGGCGAAGCCGATCGATCTTAATTACAAAAAGCCAGCCGAAGATCTGGGGTTCGCTCCTTATTTCCGGGAGGTACTGCGCGATGAGGTTAAAAAATATTGAAAGATATTACCAAGCCCGATGGCTCCTCTTATAATATTTATAACGATGGGTTAAAGATCTATACAACCATCAACCCGGTAATGCAGATGTATGCTGAAGAAGCAGTTGCTGCCCAGGCTCCCCAGTTATACCGCAACGTAATCAGGCAAGGCTTTGTAAAAAATGGAAGTGTCTGGAACAAGCGCGATAATATACTGGAAGCGGCAATGAAAGCCAGTGACCGGTGGAAAAATTCCGCTGAAGATGGGTTAAGCGATAAGGAAATAAGAGCGAGCTTTCTTGAGAAAACGCCTATGAAAGTGTTTGCCTGGAATACGGAGCGCTCCAGGGATACCATAATGACGCCTTATGATTCTATTAAGTACCATCGATTGTTTACACAGGCCGGTTTTATGGCCATGGACCCTTCGACAGGTGAAGTAAGAGCATGGGTGGGTGGTATTGGTTTTAATACTTTTAAGTACGATCACGTTAATATTAATACCAAAAGACAGGTAGGATCAACTATCAAACCTTTACTCTATGGAGAGGCCGTAGAAGAGTTGAATTATACCCCGAAACACCGGTGCAGGATGTTGCACAGTATTTTCCTGGTAATGGATGGGTGCCCGCCGGAAAAGGATGTGGCGGAGGTACTATGACAATGGCAAATGCGCTGGCATGGTCGAAAAACTGCGCTACCGCATACATCATGAAACAGGTGGGAGCAAGGCGCTTTGTAGATTTTCTGCAAAGAATCGGTGTACCTACAAAAGTGCAACCCTTTCCCTCTATTGCATTAGGCTCTTGCGAGCTGTCCTTATTTGAAATGATGTGGGCCTACTCTATGTTCGGCGGCCGCGGTTTTTCTACGAAACCGTATTTTATCAGCAGGATTGAAGACAGGAATGGGAATGTGATCAAAAGATTTGACTATAGTGCTAATAGAAGAGAAGCAATTAGTGAAGCGACTGCCTATACAATGTCAAGAATGATGCAGGGCGCTGTAGTTAAAGGCACTGCAGCTGGGCTGATGGCCCGGTTGGGAGCGGCAGAGATGGCGGGTAAAACAGGTACTACTAACGATAATAGTGATGCCTGGTTTATGGGATTTGTACCCCAGTTGTTGGCCGGTGTATGGGTAGGTAGTGACGACCGTTTTATCAGGAATGAAGGGGCCGGCGGTTTTGGCGGCCAGGCAGCACGTCCTATCTGGGAGCATTTCTTCAAGAAAGTATATGCGAATAAAGATCTGGGGATTTTAAAGGATGAAAGATTTGCGGAGCCTCCTACCATGAGTAATGAAGCTGTAAGTGCAGATCCATCTTTATATGTAAAAGATGATTCCGGTAACGGACCCGCAGCTGCGGGTGAAGATATGGGCGTAGGAACTGAGGAAGACTATATGCAGAACAATAATGAATATATAGGCCCCGAATCTGCACCGCTGCCGGATGATCCTAATAAGAAGAAACAACCTGTAAAAGATACAAGTGCCAAAAAAGAGAAACCCATTGGCACACAGGAAGAACCCAAAAAGAAGAAGGGACTTTTCAAAAAATATTCGGTAAAAAAGACGAGAAAAATAGAGCTCAAAGCCTGCGAAAGCAGGCTTTATTCGTTTAGAACATTTAATTATAAAGGACTTAGTGTAAATGTCTGTGACGCAGGGAATCTTGTTAGACAGGCTGCTGCTTTTAAATGATATCAGCTGTCTTTGCAACTTGCATGTTATATTTGCACGAATTTTTTACTCATATTAAATTACATTGTAGTATATGGCAGATATTTTCGAAAGATTACTGAAAAATTACGGCCCCCTGGGACAGCATCGCGAAAGAGCACATGGATATTTTGCATTTCCAAAGCTGGAAGGCGAAATAGGTAACAGGATGAAGTTCCGTGGTAAGGATATGATAGTATGGAGTTTGAATAACTACCTGGGTCTGGCTAATCACCCCGAAGTCAGGCAGGCTGATGCCGATGGTGCTAAAGATTTTGGTTTGGCGCTACCTATGGGTGCGCGCATGATGAGTGGTAATAGTAATCATCATGAACAGTTGGAGGCGGAGTTGGCTGCGTTTGTACAGAAAGAAGATTCCATACTGGTGAATTTCGGTTACCAGGGAATGTCAAGCCTTATAGATGTACTATGTAGCCGTCACGATGTGATTGTATATGATGCGGAAAGCCATGCTTGTATCATAGATGGACTGCGTATGCATGCCGGTCATCGGTATGTTTTTAAGCATAATGATTTGGAAGATCTTGAAAAGCAATTGCAAAGAGCTACTTCTTTAATTGAAAGGCAAAAGGCAGGAGGCATATTGCTGGTAACCGAAGGCGTATTTGGTATGGCGGGAGACCAGGGCAAATTAAAAGAGATCGCAGCGTTTAAAAATAAATATGATTTCAGGCTTCTGGTAGATGACGCGCATGGTTTTGGTACGCTCGGAAAAACCGGCGCCGGCGCAGGTGAAGAGCAAGGCGTTCAGGACCAGATAGATCTTTATTTTTCTACTTTTGCCAAGTCAATGGCTTCTATAGGAGCATTTATTGCCGGTGAAAGAAAGATCATCGATTACATCCGTTATAATATCCGCAGCCAGATCTTTGCTAAAAGCCTGCCCATGCCGTTGGTGATCGGTAATTTAAAGCGTCTCGAACTCCTGAAAAGTCAACCTGCATTAAAGGATAAACTTTGGGAAAATGCTTTAAAATTACAGCAGGGATTAAAAGAGAGAGGATTTGATATTGGAAAAACAGACTCGGTAGTTACCCCGATTTATATGAACGGAGGCGTAGAAGAAGCAACCGCCATGGTAATGGATCTGCGTGAAAACTTTAAAATTTTCTGCTCTATCGTCGTTTATCCGGTAATACCTCGCGGCCACATTATTTACAGGCTCATACCAACAGCTGTACATACCGATGAAGATATACAACTCACCTTGGAGGCATTTACTGCGGTTAAAGAAAAGCTAGATGCCGGCAGCTATAAAGTGAATGCTATTCCTGATATGGCAGACGAAAGGAAATAAATTGTTGAACTATTTATAAAAAATACCCCACGATATCCGAGGGGTATTTTTTATGCTTTTAAAAAACCGGGGAACAATTATTTCCCGTTTGTTGTATCAACAGCATAGGCTGTTTTCTGAGCCCTGTCTACCTTGTAGGTAGCTACAGTTTTACCTTTTAAATCAGATACAGTAAACGTAAGACTGTCGTCTGTGTTGTAAATTTTGTTATCAAACTGGTAATTACGCACAATAGCCTTTCCACTTACTTCATCACAGAAGATAACATCGCCTTCTATATTGCTGATCGAAATGAAGTAGGTTTCGTTAGTACTGTTTTTCAGTGCCAACCTGTATACAGATAGATTGTCCTGTACGCCAAGATAGCTAATGCCCGCCTTATTGCTGTTGTCGTTGAATTTTGCTGTTAAGGCAGATGCAGCTAAGGTAGTTCCTACAATAGCCAGTAAAGCCAGGATAACAACTTTTTTTTTGATAAATACGATTTCATTTGAATGAGTTTTTTATTGTTAAATAATGTATACCGCCGATAGCTTCTCTGTCACCTGCAATGGTCCGGATCATCTTAAGTGAGTCAGCTTTATCAGCCGGGTATATGGTTCAACTGAAGCAGGTAAAAACCAAACTTTTTTTAGTTGAAATGATTTCTGCAAAACCTCTGCTTTTATAAACTTGACCATTTTAGCGGGAGCGCCCAGGTACAAGTATCAAAGATTTAATCGAAATAGTGTTTGCCCAATTAACTTGACTTGGTGTATGGATTTGTAATTGGGAGTGCAAAGGTAATATGCTTGCAAATAGCAGTATAACCATCTTATGGAGCGATTTCAGAAGGCAAGAAGAGTATTTGTTTGTGTAATGTTATGATTACTAGCTAGTTGTTATTTGTTGCTGTATGATACCCAAGGAGTGATTTTAAGTATCGCTATTTAGAAGCACCAAGGCCGGACAGCAAAAAAATGGCTTCTGCATTTGCAGAAGCCATTTTCTATAGGGAATAATTTGTATAAATTATTTTACTTTATTAACCGCTACTTCGTTAATAACTTTTTTGCTTTTGCTTACATTGTAAACACTAACAGTTTTACCTTTTAAGTTAGAGATAGTAAAAGTAAGATCATACTCGCTGTACAAATCAGCATCAAACTGATAGTTACGAACGATTTTAGCGCCGCTTACTTTTTCATTGTAGATAACATTACCATCATTGTCGGTAACTGCTACAAAGAAGATCTCATTAGCCTTGTTGTTTAAAGACAGCCTGTAAACAGGTAAGTCGTTAACATTACCTACATAGCTGATCTCTGCTTTTTCTCATCTTCTTCGGCCGCAAATGCAGGCGCAGTGAAAGAGGTTGCAAAAAGAGTTACTAATGCAAATGCGAAAGTTTTTGTTGTAGAAAAATATGTTTTCATCGTATAAAGTTTTATATGTTTTTAAAATTGATCACTGTTTAAAAATGGGTTACCATTATCTGGGAAGCCATTTGCTTTGTTTGTTTGACACCGAATGGGTTGTCAAAGTGTTTGCAAATAATACCCCTAATTGAAAGGCTATTTGCTTTGCTTTTAAAAGAACTGTTTTCATAATTGTCTCCTTTTTTTAAAGTCTTCAAAATTATTTCTCGTCAATATGGACCTTAATCGCCGGGCGGCAAACAAAACGAGACAAGCGAAAGTTGGTGTTGAGCTCTTATAATCTATACCGGTAGTTTGTATTCGATTATGTAATGATGACACAAAGATAGCAAGCCTCAAAGCCTGGTAGAAACCAATGTTTAGCACTTTTTAGGAAGCTGAAATTTAAGAATGGTTATTTATTTGTCTGATATTCAATTGTTTGCTTTTTTAAATTGAATGATGCCCAAGGGCTTGAAATAGTCTCTAAATGAGGTAGGTTATAGCGTAAAAGTTAGCAACCAACCGGTATGCACGATTATGAAGAGCCCAAAAATAAAGCCTTTTGATCACATGAAAAATTGTTCCTGCTTATTACTAATCTGAAGCGTTCTTTTACGAAATCACTTGAGTATATAAGACCTTTTATACTTGCTAAACAGCAAAAAATTGCCCTCATCTATCTAAAAATATTATCTTAACGGCTTTATTGCCTGCTGTTGAAGAATAAAAGGAAAAATATAATTTAAGAATAATGGATATTGCTGTTAGCAGGAGCTTACATCACTTCAGGACAGAGGTTGGAACCAGATTCCAGCTTTACAACAGTCTCTTTACCTCTCTACCTTTTCATAAGATGGAAAAGACTGGTATACTGCTGTCTCTTTTTTCAAGTATTTGTGAAGAAGGTTATGGGAAAGCTCAAAGCCCCATTGATATTATCAATGATTTTTTTAATAAGCATACCAGCTTAATTACCGAGAAGGAGAAGCTGGATCTCCTGTTCAGGTTTACTCAATATGTAGAGCGGCAGGTAGTGTTGTTTGATGCATTGGAAGACGCCTCTTATAAAAATACGCACGATCTTAGCGGTGCCGCACCCTAAAGCAGGTGATGAGCGATGTGGTGCAGAACAATAATGAGGACTCACTGGCTGAGATACTTAAGACTTTCTGTGTACGCCTGGTATTAACCGCGCACCCTACTCAGTTTTATCCTGGGTCTGTGTTAGGTATTATTCACGATTTAAGCAGCGCGCTTATTAGGAATGACTCTATAGAAATTAATACTTACCTCCAGCAGCTGGGTAAAACACCATTCTTAAATAAGAAAAAGCCAACGCCCTTTGATGAAGCTATCAGCCTGGTTTGGTTCCTTGAGAATGTTTTTATACGGCTGCGGGAAGAATTGTGAATGAACTGAAAAGCCAATTCCCCGACGCAGTAACGGACCTGAACCCTGTGCTGCAAATGGGTTTCTGGCCGGGGGAGACCGCGATGGAAATCCTTTTGTAAAGTGCGACACTACTTTAAAAGTGGCCGATGCTTTGCGTGGCGCTATTCTAAAGTGCTACTACCTGGATATCCGTCGCCTAAAACGCAGACTTACTTTCCCAGGAGTGGAAGAGCCCATTGCCGCGCTTGAACTGAAGTTGTATGATAATGTATTTGTACCTGGCTTTAAAATAAATATCACCACCCAGGAAATCAAGGACACCCTTGTAACTGTAAAGGCAATACTGGAAGAGAAGCACAACTCTTTGTTTACTTCTCAGGTGCAGAGCCTTATTAATAAAATAGACTTGTTCGGTTTGTACTTTGCATCTTTAGATATAAGGCAGGAAAGTACAATACACCAAAAACTGTTTGAAACAGTAGCCGACAAATCAGATGGTATTATTCCAGGCAATTATACAGAGCTCTCCGAGACTGAAAAAATAAAAGCCTTGCTTCAGATAAATGGGGTGGTAGATCCAGGTATTTTCGAAGATGAAGTAGCAGCCGATACAGCCCAGATACCAATGGCGGTAAAAACCATACAGGAGTATAATGGTGAAGCTGGCTGTAACCGCTATATCATCAGTCAGTGTAACAGCACCTTAAATATTATTGAGGTATTTGCCCTATTTAAAATGCAGGGCTTTGCCAATGATGACATTAATGTAGATATCGTCCCTTTATTTGAAACGATAGATGACCTGGGTAATGCAGGCGAAATTATGAAAACCCTGTATAGCATTCCGGCTTATAAAGAGCATTTGAAACGTCGTAAAAATACCCAAACAATTATGCTGGGATTTAGCGATGGTACTAAGGATGGCGGTTATTTAATGGCGAATTGGAGTATATACCGTGCAAAAGAAGAACTTACCCGTATTACCCGGTATTATGGTTTCGAAGTGATCTTCTTCGATGGCAGAGGCGGTCCTCCGTCAAGAGGCGGTGGTAAAACCCATAAGTTTTATGCATCTATGGGTAACAATATTTCTAACAGGGAGATACAGTTAACCATACAGGGGCAAACCATTAGTTCCAATTTCGGTATCATCGATTCTGCGCAATACAACCTGGAGCAGTTGCTGAATGCAGGTATTACCAATAACATACATGTAGATCGTCATGCCCCTTTAACAGGAAAGCAGGAAGAATTATTACAGGAACTTTCTTCTTACGGTTTTGATGAATATAAAAAGCTGAAAGAGCACCCCTTATTAGCCAGCTATTTATACGAAATAAGTCCGCTTCGTTTTTATAGCGAAACCAATATCGGTAGTCGTCCGGCTAAACGTGGTAAAACACAAGGCGGTATTTCGTTAAAAGATCTTCGCGCAATACCGTTTGCCGGTGCCTGGAGCCAGTTGAAACAGAACGTGCCCGGCTTTTTCGGCGTAGGGTCTGCGCTTAAAAAAATGGAATATATCGGTCGTTTTGAAGATGTGAAGAAATTATATGATGAATCGTTGTTCTTCAAAACACTTATCGATAATTGTGAAATGGCGATGTCTAAATCCTATTTTCCTTTAACGGCGTACATGTCCCAGGACGAAACCTACGGCGAACTCTGGAACATGATCTACGAGGAGTATCAGCTCACCCTTGGGTACATTTTAAAGCTTTCGGGTAACGAGGAGTTGATGGGTAATTACCCGGTTGATAAACTTTCCATATCCATGCGGGAAAGAATTGTGTTACCGCTGCTAACGATCCAGCAGTATGCTATGTCGAAAATACGCGCGTTAGATGCGAACGGAGAAGATAACGAAGGTTTAAAAGACACCTACGGAAAACTGGTAATGCGCTGTTCTTTTGGTATCATTAATGCTGGGCGTAACTCAGCTTAAATTAATTAAATAAGATAGAAACCGGGGTTCATGCGAGCTCCGGTTTTTTTTATTAATCTTTTATATAGAAACTCCTGCTTACATTTGTTTCCAAAAAAGAAACTATGAGAAATATAGTGAATACATTAACCTATTGCCTGGTAGTTGCTGTTTTGTTATTATCCTGCAGCAGTGTTACCAGCAATGATCCCAATGCTGTATTACAGGAGTTTTTTGAGCACCTGGCAAAAAAGATATTGATGGGGCGAGCAAATATGTGACTTCTGATAGTAAGCCTACCATGCAAATGATGAAAAAGGGCCTGGATATGGCTGAAAAGATGAAAGATTCCCTGCCTCAGTCAGATCCCATGAAAGATTTCCAGGATGTCATTATTGAGCCGGCAAGAGTGATGGGCGATTCTGCTTTTATCGTAGTTAAGAGTAAAACTGAGCAAAGACCCGATGCTGAATTCAAGCTGCTGAAGCAAAGCAACGGCTGGAAAGTGGATTTTACCATGGGCACATTAATGCGAATGGGAATGAAAAGCGTGCAGAATCAGGGCGAAGAGATCAAGGATTCTATTAATATGAACAGCGAGGAAATACAAAAGGGAATGAAGATGGCCGATAGCGTGTTGAAAAATATGGACCCTAAAATGCTGGATGAAATTCAGAAAAAATTAGACGATCTAAAATAGTAGTTATGAAGTTTATTGGACTAATAGGAGTTATGGCAATGTTGTTGCTTGCCGGATGTAAAAGTGGCAGTGAACAGGACTCCGCCGAAAATGATCTGGACGCGGCAAGAGGATTTGTGCAGGCGGCTTTAAAAGGCAAGTATGACCGGGCTGCAGATTTTATGCTCCATGATTCGTTAAATGATGAGCGGCTGGATGCGGTGTCGCGTATGGAGCTATCGTCAGATGAAAAACAAGGCCTTTGGGATGCCAGCATTAATATTCATAGCCGCAAACTGGTTAATGATTCTACAAGTATTATCATTTATTCCAATTCTTTTCATAAAGAAAACCAGGATACATTAAAAGTGGTCAAAAAAGAAGGCAAATGGCTGGTAGATTTTAAATACCTGTTTGACCATGAATAGAACTACCGTTAAAAGCATATTTTTGCAGACTTTTAAATAATTTTCAAAAATCAATAGAACCTTATGTCAACTATACAACATCCATGGCATGGTGTAAGTTACGGCGCAAATGCTCCCGAGTATGTTAATGCGATCATAGAAATTCCTGAAGGCTCAAGATCTAAGTATGAAATCGATAAAGAAACAGGATTACTAAAGTTAGACAGGGTTATTTATTCTTCTTTCCATTATCCGGTAAACTACGGTTTTATTCCTCAAACCCTGGGGCAGGATATGGATCCGTTAGATATCCTGGTTCTATGTTCGCAAACGATCCGCTCCCTTTGCCTGGTGCAGGCCAAGGTAATTGGTAACATGCAGATGATTGATAGTGGTGAACGCGATGATAAAATTATTGCGGTAGCACTCAACGACCCTTCTGTTAGACAGTATGACAATATTGATGAGCTGCCTCAGCACTTTTTACTGGAAATGCGCAACTTTTTTGAGCAGTACAAAGTACTGGAGGATAAAAAAGTGGTGATCGATACCTTCCAGGATAAAGAAACTGCGCTTCCCATTGTAACGGAGGCGATAGACTACTACAAAGAAAAATATAGAAAATAATAAAATAAACGAAGGACCTGCTTGCAGGTCCTTTTTAATAGCTGCTAACTGATAATTTAAGCCCAATGCAACCTTTTTATTTATAAGCACGTCCGTATCCAACAGCTAACAATCCAGATATGCTTAAATATTTTTTGCCATCCTTCTATTGTTGCCGGCCTCTTTTATAGTGGCCCAGACCAATTTTACACGAACCGTCAAAGAGTATTATCGTGTTGATCCTTTTAAGGGCAATTTTTCTTCCTTTGTTGATGCTTTAACAAAAGACCCGTCTTTGTTGAAAAAGGAGATTTACAGGCAAACTGATACAACAGGCTACTTTGTAAAAGGCGAGTATGATGTTTTCAATCCATACAGCATTAATGCGAACAAGGTAGACATGCTTTTCTACGAAAATGTTTACCGGGCAAAAAGCCGGTCACTTTTTACTTTTTATACCTATCAGTTAACGTCTTACTTTCCCGACACCGAGTTAGCCCGGAAGGCTGTAGTAAAAGATTACAGGAAGTTGGTTAAAAAGTTTCGAAAAGACCTGTATGATACGCAGCGACAAAACCTGAAAGGATATAATAATATCGAAGATGGCGAGATAACCACTTTTAACGATTCTGGGTCTCCCCTGGAACCGGTAATCGTGAGCTGGCAAACGCTTGCGAAGACAAAGCAGCTGGGATTGACCATTATTTTAAGATTAGAGCAGGTTAATAATTACGCTTACCCGGTTAACCATAAGAACACGTTTCGACGCGTCTGGTAATTGGATACTTATATATTGAAATAATCAACTGCGTAATTATGGGTAAAATACTAACCGTATCTTTTTTCTTTTAATATCGGTGGTCTCAAGAGGGCAGGAGGCAATCGTGAAATTTGCAGGAGACTATTTTCGGGTAAATCCATTTGATGCAAAATTCTCAACCTTTACAAAGGCGTTGTCTTATGATAAACAATTGCTGCAAAAGAAAGAACTGACAGATAATTATTCCAATTATTCTATCTCAGGGACCTACAAAGTTTTTAACCCGTTTAGCCTAAATGCCAACAATGTAGAAATGCATATCAGGAGTATCGGCCTTCGCCACTATTTTGGCGTATCAACCCCTATGTACATTTATCAGTTGGTAGCCCGTTTTCCGGATAGTCCTATCGGGAGGAGAAAAATAAGAAAAGACTATTGGCAAATGGTAAACCGTTTTCGAAGATTATACACCGCTGATTTTTTACAGGAGTAGAGCCGAAGCCTCTACAACGAAGAACGCTGGATGACAATGGAGACAACAGAAAATTTTTCTTCTCAGGTTATAAAAACCAGGCCTCCTGTTACCTTAACTGGCAGATATTGCAGGTGTCAAATGAGATTGAAGTAAGTGTTGGTATATGTTTGGCCGTAATCGATAACAGAGCCTACCCGCTTGGTCATTATCCTGGAAGAGGGGTGGACGAGCAATACGATCTGTTGACCTGGAAACAGAATGTCAAATAACATTATCTATCTAAAATGAAGGCTTTTATCGTTTTGATATTATGTATGACTACCGGGTCTGCTTTCTCCCAGGCAGATTTTGTAAAACTGGTGAATGACTATTTCCGGGTCGATCCTTTTGAAGGGGCTTTCCCCATCTTTTATAATTCGCTGAAGAACGACCGCTCTCTTTTAAATAAAGAATTCAACCGGAGTGAAAATGGAAGCAGTCTGGATATCTCCGGGAATTACAAGATATTTAACCCCTTTGGCATTAATGCCAACAGTATAAAAGTAGGTTTGCGCAACGAAGGCCTGATTACCTATTATTCAAGGCAGGTGCCTGTATATGCTTACGAAATAACAGGGGTTTTTACCGATTCAAAGTATGTCAGGGCGAAAGTTATGAATGAAATCTGGTTGATCTCAAACCGTATGCGCCGGCTTTATGTAAATAGTAAAAAGACCGTGTTACGAAAACGGGATATTGTAGAGGATGAAGATGTGATAAAGTTTTGGTTTAAAAACCTGACGCTTTTCAAAGCCATGGAGCTGAGCTGGAACCCACTCACCAATTCCGGTGAGATACAACTGAAGCTTCAATGCTATTTTATAGTCATTAACGATTATGCATATCCTCTGGGACATTATCCCGGACGCAGCTCAGATCAGTTTAATGATCTGGAGAACTGGCGCAAGTACTAATGCATAAATCTTTTTATCAGCTTCAGCCGATGGGTACGAATACCGGTATCTCTATTGATTATACCCCTGGGGTCGATGGTATCAATACGCACTTTTCCTGCGGCATGTATGATCGTCTTGCTATCCAGTAAAATCCCTACATGCACGATCTTTTCCCTGTCTTCGAAAAAGCAAGATCGCCAGGTTGTGCCTTTTTAATGAGGTTACGGGCTCACCTTTTAAGGCTTGCTCCCAGGCATCTCTTGGTATAGGTAGCCCTGCCAATTTGTATTGGGTCTGCGCAAAGCCGCTGCAATCCACACCCAATATGGTTTTACCTCCCCATAAATACGGCGCATTCAGCCACAGATGTGCATTTTCCAGTAATCGATTTTTAGGGTCTTTAATCGTAGCGGTGTTGATAGGTTTCGACAAACAGCGATAGGGCATCCTGGCTATTACTCCTTTACCATTTTTGAACCCCGGCAGGGTAGCCCCCAACGGTATCTGCATAATCTGGTCATCAAACTCAATGGGGGTAAGAAATTGTGACGCCAGGAACGAAGACTCCTGCATGGCCGTATCCTGGTCAATAACTGTAACAAGATGGGGTGTTAACCACCCGGTGTAACCATCGTAGAGGCTTTTTACTTTCAGCCATTGGTCATCTTTGCTCGCTGTAATTTGTACCGTTTCTCCAAAGAACAATTGGTTGCTCATTTCCCTTCTGTGATTGGGGCTCTTGCGTACAGGAGCTGCGGGTACGGTAACGATTGCATATACGGCCTTCATATATGTAAATATAAAGGCTCCTGATTGATCTTTTGGGAGTGCCAGACCAATATATCTGCAAAAACTTATGGAATTGGGTCGGGTTTGCATCTTTACGTTATAACTTTAGCCGGTGGGGAAAGACAAATACCAGGATGTTAACGATAAAGAGCTGTTGCAGCGTTTCTGGCAAACTCAGAATAATGAGTGGCTGGGCATTTTATTGCAGCGCTACACTTTGTTATTGCTGGGTGTTTGTATGAAGTATTTGAAGGATGAGAATGATGCACGTGATTGTGTACAGCAGGTCTTTTTAAAAGTAATACAGGAGGCCGGGAAATACAAGATCGATTACTTCAAAAGCTGGTTATACATGGTAGCCAAAAATCAATGTCTTACCATATTACGGGATAAAAAGGGGAAAGGTCTGATAGAGCTTAATGATACCAATAGCCAGGTGACGGAAGATGCTGATGTTTTATCGGATGCCGGCTCTCTCACTGTAAGTGACGAAATGCTACAGGAAGCCTTACAGGACCTTAATGAAGAGCAATACAAATGTGTAACTTTGTTTTATCTGAAGAAAAAAAGTTACCAGGAAATAAGCGAGAACACGGGCTACCCGATGTTAAAAGTGAAGAGTCATATTCAGAACGGGAAGAGGAATCTGAAGCTCAGTATCCAGAAAAAATGAAAGCAGCTGATTCAACCAATGCAAGATGATTTAAAAGACATATTATCCGATGCAGGCGGCACTACGAGCCAGGATCAGCTATTAAAGTACCTGAAAGATGAACTGGCACAGGCAGAAAAGCATGATCTTGAAAAAAAGCAATAGACGATGCTTTTGAGAGCGATGCATTAGACGGATTGCAGGAGCTGAAGGATCAGGCAAAGCTGGAGTTGATGGTAGATGGCTTAAACAGGGATCTTAAAAAACGTGTCTCGAAGAAAAATGAGCTGCGGGACAAGATGAAGCTGAAAACCAATTGGACCCTTTATTTTTCGATCATTATCTTTTTGATCATCATTATACTGGTATACATTTATTTACACCGGAAAATCAATCCATAAGACCAGAATAAAGTTGCAACACTAAAATTGTGCCTTTTTTCAATTGGTGATAACAAGTAGTTTTTTACGCATAAACTGCCCTTTTTCAATATTAATTTAATGTTAACTGGCTCCAAAAGCTAATTTTAATTGCCACCTTTGGGGTGCAAAAATCGAAAATTATGCAGTGGAAGACTATAACAAGCAACCTGGGGCATACTGCCTTTAGCTTGTGGAGCAATGGACGTAAATTATTGACCCTTGCTTATCAGGGGCAATCAGATAAAGTGTATATCGAGTCTGAAGATGGAGAAAAAGGCATTTTAAATGTAGAAATAAGGGTCTTTTAAAAAACAAGATCGTACTTGAAAACGAGTACGGAACTAATCTTGGAAAGCTGAAAAAGAAGGTAGCAGGGAGTTTATCCTAATCGACGGTAAAAAGTACTACCTCAATTTCCTCAATAATAAAGAAGTAGAAATCATAGCTGAAGATGCCCGGGAACCCCTCACTGTTTGCAGTCTCGACCTGGAGAATCCTACAGCAGAAGCAAAAAAGGCTTGTTAATGGTACTTTGTTACTATTTATTGGGCCACCCGCAAAAGCGCGAGCAGCCCGCAATGGCGGTTTAAAGCCCCTCAAATATTTCTTTAGAAAACTGTTCCAGCGAAGGATCCCGCGCTCCCATGAGCAGCAATACATCGCCATCCTGTAGGTGCGGTTTTATGTTGTCAAGCAGTTGGCTGCGATCTTCTACGAAATAAGCGTTTTTACCTAGTGCTTTAATATCGTTGATAAGATCATTGGCCGAAATATCTTTGGTAGTGGTGCCCCCTGCATAAAATATTTCGCTCATCCATATTTCATCCTGAGGTCTAAGGGCTTCGGAGATCTCTTTAACAAAATCGCTTCGGAGAAATTTGGTAGGTGTGTATCCGTGCGGCTGAAACCAGGCAATAACTTTGTCTGCAACTGGCTGGCAACTTTTAATAGCCGCGGCGCATTTTACCGGTTGTGCGCGAAGTCATCTACCACCCATACGCCATTTTTGTTACCCAAAACCTGGCAGCGGCGATAAATTCCTTCGTATTTTTCCAGCGCCTCGCTGGCAACTTTCAACGGAACACCAGCTTGCACAGCCACTGTTACGGCTGCCACCGCATTCTCCATATTGTGGCGGCCCGCAACATTAAGGTCGAAATGTTGAGCTTCAATATCAAAAGAAATTTTAAAACCCTTTTGCTGGAAACCGGTAGCAAAGAAGCCCGCCCCCTGTTTTCACCTTCAATTTCAAAATCATTCACCAGGTGGGAAGAGAGTTTCCTCGAATGTTCGTTAGATTGATTAACGATAAAGAACTCGCTGTTATTTTTAAAAGTTTCAAAAACCTGCATTAATTCGTCCAGTTCTTTGTGATCCTTTTCGATATTGAGCAATAGCCCGATTTTGGGATGATATTGAACAATAGAACCATCACTTTCATCGGCTTCTATTACCAGCCACTCACTATTCCCAACAAAAGCGTTCCCGATCTTACCTTTTTTAATAAGGCTTACCAGCCCGGCTCCACTGATAATAGATGGAGAAAGCCCGGCAAAGGTTAGTATATCAAACAACATTGCAGTAGTCGTGCTTTTGCCACTGGTGCCACCTACCGCAATAGTTTTTTACTGGCAGCAATAAGGGCCAATAGTTCAGATCTTTTAATAATCGGAATGCCCAGTTCCCGGGCTTTTTTATTTCTACTACTGTATCCTCAATGGCGGTAGAAGCAACTACCAGGTCTGTTTCTGCTGTAATACCGCTTCCATCCTGCAGGTAACACTGTATACCTTCAACCTCCAGTTTGGTCCGGATGTCACCGGCTTTTCCTTCATTAAAAAAACGGTCACTGCCGCTTACCTTCATGCCCGTACCTTGTAAATACTGGGCTATGGCGCTCATGCCAGCGCCTGCAACACCTATAAAAAGGGCGCTTTTATATTTTTCAGTTCAATACTCATAATGTCAAAATTCCAATCGGGTTAATGTAATTATCAGGCTCAAAATTATGCAGAGAAACTACAAGTTTTATCAAAGCTTATTCCTGCCAAAAGCGTAAATATACAAGGGAATGTACAACTATTTTTGGCAGGAGGTTGTTATCAGAACGCAAACATCGTAATCGATAATAAAGAGGGCCGGAGCCTGAGCCAGGGTGTTGACTTAGGCGATTTTAGCGCTATTGAACTATAAAATATGACAGATGTGGCAAGATTATTATATTTGCCAAATTCAATAATGACTATGAGTAATAATTTCAATCCTGATAAACAACATACGTTAAAGAAGTCAGTAAGCATAAGTGGCACAGGTTTACATACCGGTATACTGGCTGATGTAACGCTGAAGCCCGCCAATGCAGGTTTCGGATTCCAGTTTCAAAGGGTTGATTTGCCTAATAAACCCGTTATCAAGGCCGATTGCGATCTGGTTACTGATACCAGTCGGGGTACTACATTGGAAGCCAATGGTGCCAAAGTAAGTACAGTGGAGCACCTGTTGGCGGCTTTAGTAGGCATGGGTATTGACAATTGCCTGATCGAGATAAATGGTCCGGAAGTGCCCATCATGGATGGCAGCTCTATGCCTTACATAGAAATTATTGAAGAAGCGGGAGTGGAGGAGCAAAATGCGGCCAAAGCCTGGTATTCGATAGATGAGAATCTGTACCTTACAGACGAAGATAAAAGGGTAGAAATGGTGATTATGCCTGCGCGTGAGTACCAGATAACGACTTTGATCGACTTTAATTCCCCGGTTTTGGGAACGCAGCATGCAGAGCTGAAAAGTATGAGAGATTTTAAGGATAAGATCTCATCCTGTCGTACGTTTTGCTTTTTACATGAGTTGGAAATGTTATTGGATCACAACCTGATTAAAGGAGGAGATGTCAATAATGCAATTGTTGTGGTTGATAAACCCGTAGGTAGTGCGGAATTGGACCGGCTGAAAAAATATTCAAAAAAGACGATATAGAAGTTAAAAGCGAAGGCTACCTAAATAACCTGGAGCTCCGGTTCCCTAACGAGCCGGCCAGGCACAAATTGCTCGATATAGTAGGCGATTTAGCGCTGATCGGCTACCCGGTAAAGGGAAGGGTTATTGCCAATCGTCCGGGGCATAGCTCTAATGTGGCATTTGCAAAAGTGATCAAAAAACACATCAAAGCCAATAAGCACATCAAAGACGTACCTAGCTATGATCCTACAATGCCGGCTGTTTACGATATTCAGCATATCGAAAAACCTTACCTCATCGGTTTCCTTTTTTATTGGTTGATAAGGTAATTGATTTAACGGATGAGAAAATTGTGGGCATAAAGAATGTGACTTTCAACGAATGGTTTTTTCAGGGACATTTTCCGCAAAACCCGGTATTTCCTGGCGTACTTCAGATTGAGGCGCTGGCACAATGCGGAGGCATGCTGGCCATCAATTTGAGTCCTGAAGGTCAATATGATACTTATTTCCTGAAAATAGACAATTGCAAGTTTAAGAATATGGTGAAGCCTGGCGATACGCTCATCCTTAAAATGGAACTAACTGCGCCCATAAGAAGAGGCATTTGTGAGATGAAGGGAACGACCTATGTTGGTAACAAAGTTTGCTGTGAGGCCGACCTGGTGGCTCAGATTGTGAAGCGTTAAAAATCAATTTTGGATACTTTTTGCTTTACTCCAAAGAGAAAGTAAAGAATTCCACCTAAAATAGGAAAGAACAGTACAATCAGCGCCCAGATAATTTTATTGGAGCTATCTTTAAATTGGTTGCGTAAAATATCTATCAAAGCAAAAAGAGGTATTAAAAACATAATTGCGATAACCGCTATGATAATCAGTTCGTTTGTTCCAAGTGTAGCCATTCGGTTTTTTAGCTAATTTAGTTCAATATTCGAAAATAAATACTATCATGATCCTTAAACGTATAAGCCTGTTAGTTTTTGTAATGATTGCTTTAATTGCAGTGTCCTGTAAAAAGACAAAACGGATGACAGTGTAAACGGGAGGTTCCAGGGCAACTGGATAGAAAGCAGTGCAAAGGCCGCATCTATAGTAGTGAGTGCGCCACCTGCCGGAGAGGAGAACCTGCCCAATCTTACGCTCCATGTCGCCTCAACCGGTTACTTCTTTATGTATCGGCTTAATAGCACAGGCGATTCAATTTACTTATCGGATCTGTCAACCGGAGGCGCCAAAAATGTACCATACAAAATCACTTTTTCCGACAATGCGCAGTCTTTTACCATAAAAAAGTTTCATCCCGCATTACCTAATGTTGATCCCCTCACTTTCAATAAGCAGAACTAGAAATTTTATTGCCTGAAAAACAGGTATTTAGCAGCCATATTGGGTTGTTAAAATAGCTGCCACGCACGAAGTTCACCAACTATTCACATTTCAATTTAAAGCCCAATAAACGCTCATTTTTTCGTAAATTTGTCCGTTGCCTTACGGGCATCAATTATTGTGTAATCTATTATTGATTTTAGCCTGATGAGATGCTTGAATCGGTTCTTGGTAAAAAGAGGACTATTCTTATTGTATCTTATACATTTTTAAATATTTATGAGCGAAGAAATAAACGAAGCAGTAGCAGTAGAAAAACCCGTTTATGGTGCCGATAGTATACAGGTTTTAGAAGGCTTGGAAGCGGTGCGTAAGCGCCCGGCGATGTATATTGGAGATATTGGGATTAAAGGCCTGCATCACCTGGTGTATGAGGTGGTTGATAACTCTATCGATGAAGCCCTTGCCGGCCATTGTAAGAACATTGAAGTTTTCATTCATGAAGATAACTCCATTTCTGTACAGGATGATGGCCGGGGTATTCCAACCGGTATCAATAAAAAGAGAACAAGTCGGCTTTAGAAATAGTAATGACCGTGTTGCATGCCGGCGGAAAGTTTGATAAAGACAGCTATAAGGTTTCCGGAGGTTTGCATGGTGTAGGTGTGAGTTGCGTTAATGCCTTAAGCACCAAGATGATCACCACTGTTCACCGGGAGGGTAAGGTATTTGAGCAGGAGTACCATATTGGTATACCTCAATACACTGTTCGGGAAATTGGCGTATCGGATAAAACAGGAACTCATCAGCATTTCTGGCCGGACGATTCCATTTTTACGGTTACCGAATATAAGTTTGATATTCTCAAAGGACGCCTGCGAGAGCTGTCTTATCTGAACAGAGGCATCCGTATATCACTGACCGATTTACGGGAAAAGAACGATAACGGCGAGGTTCTTTCAGAAGTATTTTACAGCGAGGGAGGCATTACTGAGTTTGTAGAAATGCTGGACCAGGCTGCGGGGCGCAAGGCGCTGATACCTAGTGTGATCACGGTTGAGGGGCATGATGCGGGCACTAATGTGGCTGTAGATGTAGCCCTTACCTATAATGATTCTTACAGTGAGCATATTTATTCTTACGTAAATAATATCAACACCATCGAAGGAGGTACGCACGTTACCGGATTCAGGCAGGCCCTGACCCGGGTGTTTAAAACCTATGGTGATAAGAATGGTTGTTTGAGAGAGCAAAAGTTAGCATTGAAGGGGATGATTTTCGCGAAGGTTTGAGTGCTATTATTTCTGTGAAGGTTCCGGAACCTCAGTTTGAAGGACAAACAAAAACCAAGCTGGGTAACAGCGAGGTAAGCGGTGTAGTACAAACTACCCTGGCCCGTGCTTTAGAAGTCTTCCTGGAAGAAAATCCAAAGGATGCCAAAAACATCATCAATAAAGTAATTCTTGCAGCCCAGGCGAGAGCGGCCGCAAGGAAAGCACGCGACCTGGTTCAACGAAAATCGGTTCTAAGCGGAGGCGGCTTACCCGGTAAGCTGGCCGACTGTTCTGATCGTGATCCGGAGCGTTGCGAACTATACCTGGTGGAAGGAGACTCGGCAGGCGGTACGGCAAAATCGGGCCGTGACCGGTCTTTCCAGGCTATTCTTCCTTTGCGAGGTAAGATCCTGAACGTAGAAAAAGCGATGGAGCATAAAATTTACGAAAATGAAGAGATCCGTAATATTTATACAGCATTGGGTGTTACTGTAGGTACGCCAGACGATCCTAAAGCTTTAAACCTTGCCAAACTCCGTTATCATAAGCTGATCATTATGACGGATGCCGATGTGGACGGTAGCCACATTGCCACATTGATTCTGACCTTTGTTTACCGCTACATGAAAGAATTGGTAGAGCAGGGATATGTATACCTGGCCCAGCCACCATTATATCTTGTAAAGAAAGGAAAAGAATCGGCTTATGCTTATAATGAGGAGCAACGCAAGGCATTGGTGCTAAGGTTAGGTGCAGGTAAAGAAGAATCTGTAAACATACAGCGATATAAAGGTTTGGGAGAGATGAATGCAGAGCAGCTTTGGGAAACTACTATGGATCCGGATCGCCGTACCTTAAAACAGGTTACCATTGAAAGTGCTGCTGAAGCAGACAGGGTATTTAGTATGCTGATGGGAGATGAGGTAGCACCCCGACGTGAGTTTATCGAAACCAATGCTAAATACGCTAAACTGGATATCTAATAGTATTAAGGTTTAATGTATTCCTTAATGTAATTGAATAATTTTTCTTCAGTTGGGCCTTCAGGCTTCTGTTTTTCTGCAATGAATTTTTTGTAAAAAACAGAAGCCTGTGTTTTATTATTCAGGTTAACATCATATACCCGGGCTTTGTAATACAGGTCATAAGGGTTTTGAAAAATATAATAGGAGCTATCGTATTGTGCGATAGCTTTTTTATATTCTTTAGTTTTTTCGTAGTTGTCGGCCTTGCTTCTAAAATAAGTTTTAGCTTCCTCCAGCAGGTTTTGCTTCAGGCATTCATCCAGCAAAAGGTTACTCCTGGCAAAGTCCTTTTTCTGCGCGTAACACAAAGCTGCACAATAAGTGGTTGGTTCACTCTTCATTCCCTGTAGCTCCAGCCAATCACAAAGAGCCAGGCATTGGTCTAGTTTTTTTGTATTCAGATAAGCGTAAGCCAGGCTAATGTAGGCAGATGGTTGTATTGCTGAGTCCTTTAGCAATCGTTCTCCCCAAAAGATAACTTCCTTGTATTTATTTTCCCTTGCACTATAGTTTATTTTCCGGGCCACAACCTCCTCATTAGTTGAGTCACTGAGTAAAAAACTATCAATGACTGCGACAGCTCTTTTTTGCTCCTTTTTGTAGGCCAGACCACTTGAATACCGTAATACTACATTGGCCGCCCGGGGATTTAGCAAATAAGCTTTCTCATTATAAGCAAATGCAGAATCTCTTTCATCCAGTGCATTGTAAATAGTTGATGCATAAAACCAGTACTTATATTGCGCTGGCTGCAAAACCGTAAGATTTTTGTAATGTCCAAGTGCATAGGCGTATTTCTTCAATCTCTGGTAAATAATAGCCAGGTATAAATTTGCCGGCCCATCTGACGGGTCTTGCTGATAAACCGCCTGATAAACAGGCAGCGCACTCTTTTCCTCATCGTTCATAAAATAGGCATATCCTAAATTGAGGTAGTATTCTTTATCGAAGCCCGGTGGAGAAGCTTTTTCAGGAGCTGAACGGCCTGGCTATACTCTTGGTTTTGAATAAATTGTTGAAATTGAGCACGATCATATACTGCTTGTGCTAAAGAACTATTTCCTTTAAATGTTATTAGCATCATCCATAGAATAGCAAGGTTTTTCATATTTTCTTTTATAATTTATAGGCAATAAACAAAAATTTATAAGACAAATATAACTAATTATTTAGTTATAAAAATGCTGTTTCATCGAATAATTGCCTTCAGTTCTAAGTAAAACCCTTAATTTCAATTTTTCTTAATCAAAAAATAATAGCTATGGCAGATGTAACCCTTACAGCTTACAATGTAAAAACCAAAGAAAAGAATGTACCGATCCAGGAAGCCGTGATCTCAAGAACTGCGAAAGGTGGGTACATTGCCAAAGGCCACGATGGCAAAGGCAGCAAGTTAACAGCCCTTTTGGGAGAAGAAAAAGCATTGGCTGCTATTAAAGCGGGTCTTGCAAAACAAGATTGGTAATACCCAGTGTTAAACAATATATTGACCCGGCAACTTGTTTGCCGGGTTTTTAATTTATACCTGATGTAGTTTTTTTAAAAGGGATGTTCTTTTTTACTAAATGCCTGTAACCGATAACGTTTGCGTAAATAAAGTACTGGCTTATTGTTTCGGCAAAAGGGATTGTGAGTACCTTGTACGTTCTAATAGATTGCAGATGTATAAAAATGTTGTTTTATCGTTATTGCTTGTTATTGGTTCATTAACCGTTTTTGCTCAAACAAACTGGATTCTACCAAAAGTTGCTGAAGCGAAGTTTAAAGCAGTTACGTATAATATTACAAAATATGGCGCCGTTCCGGATGGCCATCAGTTGAATACACGTTTCATTCAAAATGCTATTGACGACTGCAGCAAAAAAGGAGGAGGGGTTGTTCAGGTTCCTTCGGGTTTGTGGTTAACAGGGCCAATTGTGCTCAAAAGCAATGTTAACTTAAACCTGGCTGTGGGTGCTACATTATTGTTTACAAAAGATAAAACACAATATCCGCTGGTAAAAGCCAACTGGGAAGGATATGACCAGATGCGTAATCAATCACCTATCTCAGCAGAAAATGCTACCAATATAGCTATTACCGGTAAGGGCATTGTTGATGGTAATGGCGATGGATGGCGTATGGTTAAAAAAGATAAGCTCACCGAGTCTCAATGGAAAAAACTGGTAGCCTCCGGTGGCATCGTTTCTAAAGACGGCCGTTTGTGGATGCCTTCTGAGGGATTTGCCAAAGGACAGGACATGAAAGATCCGGGAAGGATAACTCCTGACAGAGATGAAGCGCACTATCAATCTATCAAAGACTTTCTGCGTCCTAACCTGCTGGTATTAACTAAATGTGATAAGATATTACTGGAGGGTGTTACTTTTCAAAACTCACCGGCCTGGAACCTGCATCCTTTAATGAGCAGCAACATTACGGTAAGAAATATACAGGTAAAAAATCCCTGGTATGCACAAAACGGAGACGGCATCGATCTTGAAAGCTGCCGTAATGTATTAATTGAAAACAGTGTTTTTGACGTTGGTGATGATGGTCTTTGTATTAAAAGCGGTCGCGATGCTGATGGCCGTGCCCGCGCGATGCCTACGCAGGATGTGATCATTAGGGGCTGCACGGTTTATGCTTCTCATGGTGGTTTCGTGGTAGGAAGTGAAATGAGCGGTGGCGCTAAAAATATCTATGTAAGCAATTGCACGTTTGTTGGTTCAGATATTGGACTTCGTTTTAAAACAACCCGGGGCCGCGGCGGTATTGTAGAGAATATCTTTATTAAAGACATTTATATGAAAGATATTCCTGGCGATGCGGTATTATTTGACATGTATTATATGGGTAACGATCCTGTACCAATGGAAGGCGAAAAAGAGAGCTACCCAAAGTGCAGATGTTACCGGTTGATGAAACCACTCCACAGTTTAGGAACATTAATATCAGCAATATTTACTGCAATGGCGCGAAAAAGCCATTTTCATCAGGGGATTGCCTGAGATGCATGTAAAAAACATTAAAATAGAAAATTCGGTATTTCAATCTGATATAGGTGTTGATATACAGGAGGCCAGCAATATTACCCTGAACAACGTAAAAGTATTTACTAAAAAAACAGACCCTGTTATCGATATTATTAACAGCGATAACATTTCTGTAAAAGGGCTCGATTATACGAAAGGAACCGACCTGCTGATACGCGTAGCCGGTGACAGAACAAAATCTGTATTGGTACAACAAACCAATTACAGCAATACCAAAGTAAAAGCAAAAGCTGAATTAGGCGCCGGTGAAAGTTCGGTGCAGATCAAATAAATTTATTTAACTGTTATCTCGTCTGATCATTCATATCAAAACCGGTTCGAAAAAATGATGAAGAAAATATTATACCTCTTAGTTAGCTTTTTATCCCTGCAGGCACAGGCGCAGGAGATTCCTTATTCACAGCGTGGCATTAACTGCCATGCACATGTGGCCAGACTCTTTTAGTGTGACGCCAGGACGCGCGGCGAGGTGGAGTTATGATCAGGGGGTTATATTAAAAGGTATAGAAGGTATTTGGCAAGCCACCGGCGATGGTAAATGGTTTAATTATATTGAGCATAGCATGGATCATTTTGTGCGTGAAGACGGCACGATCAAAGATTACGACCAGGATCATTATAATATTGATCACTTGAATAATGGAAAGGTGTTGCTGACCATTTACCGGGTAACAGGGAAAGAGAAATACAAAAAAGCAGCTCAGCTATTACGCAAGCAATTATTAGCGCATCCGAGAACCAAAGAAGGTGGGTTTTGGCATAAGCAGATTTACCCGTGGCAAATGTGGCTGGACGGTCTTTATATGGGACAGCCTTTTTATGCAGAATATGCACAGGTGTTTGGAGAGGATACTGTTTTTAATGATGTGGCGAAACAGTTTGTGCTGATGGAAAAAAATAGCCGCGATCCTAAAACGGGCTTATTATATCATGGGTATGATGAAGCAAGAGAACAACAGTGGGCAGATAAAAAAACAGGGAAGTCGCCTCATTTCTGGGCACGTGCTTTAGGTTGGTATGGTGTGGCAATGGTAGATGCGCTGGATTATTTTCCTCAGGATCATCCGGGCCGCCAACAGATCATTGATATATTAAAGCGCTTTGCTGCTGCAGTAGTAAAAGTACAGGATGCCAAATCGGGTATGTGGTACGATATTGTAGACCTGCCCAACCGCAAACCTAATTACCTGGAGTCTTCGGCAACGGCTATGCTTACCTACACATTAGCTAAAGGTGCGCGAAAAGGCTATATAGCATCCAGCTATGCAGCTAATGCCAAAAGAGCTTTTGATGGATTAACGAAACTTCAGTTGACAAAAGATAAAGACGGCTTTACTAACCTCGAAGGAACGGTTTCTGTTTCCGGGTTGGGTGGCAAACCTTATCGTGATGGTAGCTTTGATTACTATATGCGTGAAAAGGTAATTAAGAATGATCCTAAAGGTATGGGAGCATTCATCATGGCAGCTAACGAAATAGAGATGCTGCCCAAATTGGCAACCGGGAAAGGCAAGGCTGTGGTATTAGATAATTTCTTTAACAACGAATGGCAAAAAGGTCCATCAGGCGTACAAATTCCTTTTCATTATGTTTGGGACGAACGCGATAATAACGGGTACCAATTCTTAGGAAATCTATTTGAACAGTATGGTGCAAAACTGCATACATTAAAAGATGCACCTACAACGTCTATTCTTTCCAAAGCCTCAGTATATATTATTGTAGATGCAGATACAGAGAAAGAAACGGCTAAGCCTAATTACATGACCGAAGCGTATGCTACCACAATTGCTAATTGGGTAAAAGCTGGCGGTGTGTTGGTTTTGTTGGGTAATAATTCGGTGAATGCGGAGCAGGTGCATATCAACCTATTGGCAGAAAAATTTGGCGTACGTTTTAATGGAGATGATCAGCTGATGGTAAAGGGAAGCAATTATGAGCAGGGAGAAGTAAAAACAGAGGCGGGTAATCCTATATTCAAGGCCGGCCGGTCTTTGTATATAAAAGAGATTAGCTCGCTAACAGTTAAAAGCCCGGCAAAAGCAATCGTTAAAACAAAAGATTTTGATGTAATGGCAGTTGCCCAGCTAGGTAAGGGGAAAGTGTTTGTATTGGGCGATCCATGGATTTATAATGAATATGTGGATGGCAGAAAATTGCCTGCTAAGTACGAAAACTTTAATGCAGCCAGCGATCTCGTTAAATGGTTGTTGAAAAACGGTAAGTAATACAATTACCCTTGTCTAAGTACGAACATCTCAATACTAATATCTAAAAATCTGAATAACATCAGACCATTCAAAATAATAAAAGACAAATAGATGAAACCGTTAAATAAAACCACTGTGGAAAAGCCGGTATACCCGGTTAAGATTATGCAATTCGGCGAAGGAAATTTCCTTAGAGCATTTGTAGACTGGATGATTGATAAAGCCAATAACGACGGTATCATGAATCATGGAATTGCACTGGTTCAGCCTATTGGCGGAGGCGAAGTGGTAAAGCAGATTTTCGAAAAGCAGGATAACTTATACCATGTATATCTAGAAGGGATCAAGGATAAGCAACCCGTAAAGGAAGTAGCCTTGATCAAATCCATCACAGATATTATTAATCCTTACACGGAGTATAAAAAATACGAAGAGTTATTTTTAAATGAAGGATTGGAGCTCATTTTTTCAAATACTACGGAAGCGGGTATCCGCTATGAAGAAGGCGATGACCTGAATGCGGAGCCGCCCAAGTCTTTCCCTGCAAAAATGACCGCTTTGTTACACAAGCGTTTTCAAAAATTTAATGGAGATGCAGCAAAAGGCTTACAAATTGTTTGCTGCGAGCTGATTGAAGATAATGGCTCTACTTTAAGAGAGTTTGTTATCAAGCATGCGCAAGCCAACAACCTGGGCGATGACTTTATCAGCTGGGTAAAAACAGCCAATCATTTTTACGACACATTGGTTGATCGTATTGTACCGGGCTTCCCAAAAGAAACCATTGGCGATATACAAGCAGAGATTGGTTTTGAGGACAACCTGGTGGTGAAAGGTGAATACTTTCACGTATGGGCCATTGGCGGTGATAGCAGCATTAAAGAAAAACTGCCATTAGATAAAGCCGGTTTGAACGTATTGTTCATGGATGATATCCGCCCGTTCAGAGCGAAGAAGGTTAGGGTATTGAATGGTGCACATACTGCAATGGTACCTGTTGCTTTACAATTGGGTTGTGAGACAGTGATGGATGCTTTTAACACACCAGAGGTGGAACAATTCATTAACCGTATGGTAGCTGAAGAAGTGTTACCAGGCATTGGCGAGGATCCTGCAGAGTTGAAAGCTTTCGCAGCAAAGATCCTGGAGCGTTTCTATAATCCTTATCTGAAGCATTATCTGAAAGATATCTTTTAAACTCACTGTCCAAATGGGAAACCCGCGATTTCCCAACAGTAGCGGATAATTACAATAAATTAGGCAAACAAGCTAAGCTGACTACTTTTTCCCTGGCGGCATTATTGGTGTTATACAGTGGTCAGTCTGAAGTAAGCTTCACGCCAAATGATACACCTGAGTTTGTTCAGTTTATACAATCCACCTTTAATAAAGAAGATATCAAAGGGTGGGTAAATGGTATCATCAATAATGGTAAAATATGGACTGCTCCATTAAAAGACCTGCCGGGTTTTGCTGATGAAGTGGCAGTTGCAGTAGAAGCAATTTTAAGTAAAGGAATGAAAGCTGCGGTAACAGAACTGTTACAATAAATCATCAACCATAGGTTGATCTCTCGGAAAACAATCAAATAAAAGGAAACATTCGGAAATGGAAAAATATCTGCAAATACACCCCAATGATAATGTTTGCGTAGCTATTGATGCTATTGCAGAAGGGGATTTGTTAACAGTAAACGGCGAGGCCATAATTGCAAAGAATGCAATCGAAACAGGCCATAAATTTGCGATCAGGCCGATCGCTGAAGGGGAAGACATCATCAAGTACGGTTATCCTATTGGCCATGCCTTAAATGACATAGCAGTGGGCGAACATGTGCATACACATAATGTAAAAACCAATTTACACGACAATCTGGAGTATCAGTATAACCCGGTAGGTGGTAAGCTCGATATCCCGCAAAGTAATCTTACGTTTAAAGGTTACAGGCGTTATAACGGCGAGGCGGGGATCAGGAACGAGCTGTGGATCGTACCTACAGTAGGTTGCGTAAACGGGCAGGCGCAGGCCATCATCAATCGTATTAAAAACGAGCTGGATGTAAGTCATATCGATGATATCCGTGTGTTTTCTCACAACTATGGTTGCTCTCAGTTGGGAGATGATCATGAGAATACCAAGAATGCATTGGTTGCGCTGGCTAAACATCCTAATGCGGGTGGAGTGTTGGTTATGAGCCTCGGTTGCGAGAATAACCAGCAGAATGAACTCAGAGTGGCCATGGGCACTTTTGATGAAGACCGTGTAAAGTTTGTGATTTCGCAGGATGTAGCCGATGAAGTAGAAGCCGGCTTTGAAATGATGAGCGAATTGGTAGAAAAGATGAGGGCCGACAAACGTGAAGAGCTGCCATTGTCTCTTTTAAAAGTAGGCTTGAAATGTGGCGGCAGTGATGGTTTTAGCGGAATTACGGCGAATCCTCTGGTAGGGCGTTTTTCTGATTGGTTAATCGGGCAAGGTGGAACTTCTATTCTTACCGAAGTGCCTGAAATGTTTGGTGCGGAAACGATATTAATGAACCGCTGTACTACCGAGCAGGTATTTGATGATACGGTAGCATTGATCAATAACTTTAAGACATACTTCCGTAAACACGATCAACCGATTTACGAAAATCCGTCACCCGGTAATAAAAAAGGCGGGATCAGTACTTTAGAAGATAAATCTTTAGGGTGCACACAAAAAGGTGGTAACTCTGAAGTGGTAGCGGTACTGGACTATGCGGAACCTGTAAAAGTAAAGGGATTAAACCTGCTAAATGCTCCGGGTAATGATCTGGTAGCATCAACAGCCCTGGCTTTATCGGGATGCCAGATCGTATTATTTACGACAGGCCGTGGTACGCCATTTGGCAGCTTTGTCCCAACCATGAAGATCTCAACCAATACCCGCTTATTCGATTTTAAGAAAAACTGGATCGATTTTAACGCAGGTGTGTTACTGGAAGGACGGGATAAAGACGAAGTGACGCAGGAATTTGCAGATTTTATAGTAGAAGTAGCCAGCGGCAAACAGTTAAAACATGAGCTAACTGGATTTAAAGAAATCGCGATATTCAAAATGGGCGTAACATTGTAAAAAATATTGCCATGGCTGAATTAGTTTTAAAGGTACACCCAAACGATAATGTAATAGTTGCTCTTAAAGATCTGAAAAAGGGCAAACCGTTCAATACAAAGGTGAAGATTTTGTGCTGCAGGATGATGTGAATGCGAAGCATAAGTTTTTACGAATGATATGCAGGCGGGGGACGAGATCATCATGTATGGCGTATTAGTGGGGAAGGCGCAAAATTTTATTCCACGAGGCGGCGTAATGAATACCGAGAATACCAGGCATGCCGCGGATCCTTTTGAGTATCGTCCCTACCATTACAAATGGACTCCCCGGATGTTTCAAAATTTGAAGGCAGGACCTTTAATGGTTATCACCGTAAAGATGGGAGAGTTGGAACGGCTAATTATTGGCTGTTTATGCCTACTGTATTTTGTGAAAACCGTAACCTGGACGTGATCCGTGAAGCGCTTCATAATGAACTGGGCTATGCTGTAACAGATAAATATAAAAGGTATGCGCATCATTTGGTAGAAGCCTACCAGCATGGTGAAGATATTGCTTCGCTCAACCTGGCACCAGCTGCGCAAACAACACCCAACGACAGGGTTTTTAAAAATATAGATGGTATCAAATTTCTGAATCACCAGGGTGGTTGTGGCGGTACCCGTCAGGATGCGGTGTTTTGGGCCGGTTGTTAGCTGCTTATGCCGATCATCCTAACGTAGCAGGTGTTACGATATTAAGTCTGGGTTGTCAAAACCTGCAGACAAAGCAATTACTGGAAGAAATCAAATTACGCAACCCCAATTTTGATAAGCCGCTGTTAGTTTACGAACAGCAACAATCGCAAAGTGAAGAACAATTGATCAGCGACGCTATTAAAGATACATTTAAAGGACTGATTGAAGCCAATAAAATCGAGCGTCAACCAGCGCCCTTAACTAAGTTGGTGCTGGGTGTAAAATGTGGTGGCAGTGATGGTTTCAGTGGTATTAGTGCCAATCCTTCGGTAGGTTATACCAGCGATTTGTTGGCTGCCATAGGCGGTAAAGTTTTATTAGCAGAGTTTCCAGAATTATGCGGAGCCGAACAACAGCTGATCGACAGAACGATTGATGAAGATAAAGCGAAGAAGTTCATTCACCTGATGACTACTTATAATAGCCAGGCAGAAGCGGTGGGGTCTGGTTTTTATATGAACCCCTCACCAGGTAACATAAAAGACGGTTTAATTACCGATGCGATTAAAAGTACAGGTGCGGCAAAAAAGGGAGGTACTTCACCGGTAGTCGATGTTTTAGATTATACCGAGCCGGCTACGAAACCGGGTCTGAGCCTGGTTTGTACACCAGGTAATGACGTGGAAGCCACTACGGGTAAAGCAGCATCCGGAGCCACCTTGATATTGTTCACTACAGGTTTGGGTACGCCAACAGGTAACCCTGTTTGTCCTACCATTAAGGTATCAACCAATAATGTACTGACTAAAAGAATGAACGATATTATTGATATCAATTGCGGACCAGTAGTGGAGGGAGAAAAGACAATTGAAGAAATGGGTGAAGATATCCTGGAATATTGCATCAAAGCTGCAAGTGGTGAGGTGATCCCCAAAGCAGTATTACTAAACCAGGACGATTTTATTCCATGGAAGCGCGGTGTGAGTTTGTAGTTTTTTAATTCAAACGTTTGAATATTAATATATGTAGAATCGTTTAAAGTAATCAAGATTTTCTAATTATTTTTCACGTTTCGCGATATTTTCAAACGATACAATTAATTAAAATATTTCCGCGTATTCGTAAAATCAAAAAATTTGACAAAGGCGATATGGCAAAACAATTTTTAGACGAGAATTTTTTACTGGAAACTAAAACGGCACAAACGCTCTATCATGAGTATGCGAAACAAATGCCGATTATCGATTATCACTGCCATCTTCCTCCGGATCAGATAGCGAACGATAAGCAATTTGAGAACCTTACACAAATATGGTTGTACGGTGATCATTATAAATGGCGCGCTATGCGTACCAATGGGGTAGATGAAGCTTACTGCACCGGTAATAAAAGCGATTACGAAAAATTTGAAAAGTGGGCCGAAACAGTGCCCTACACCATGCGTAATCCATTATATCATTGGACACACCTGGAGCTGCAACGCTATTTTGATGTGCATGATGTATTGGATGCTACAACAGCACGCAAAATATATGATGAGTGTACCGCTAAGTTGCAAACACCCGAATACAGCGTAAGAAATCTTTTACGCAAGATGAATGTTAAAACAGTTTGTACCACCGACGATCCCGTTGATTCATTAGAGCATCATCAGAAAGTAAAAGACGACGGCTTCGAAATTCCGATCATTCCGGCCTGGAGGCCCGACAATGCAATGAACGTCAGCAACGCTGCTAATTTCATCGCCTATGCGAAAAAACTGGAAGCCGCATCTAACGTACATATTGTCTTTTTTAAAGATTTCCTGGATGCATTGAAAAAGCGTCACGACTTTTTGCAACCATGGGTTGTTCTGTTTCCGATCATGGATTGGAGCAGATATATGCTGAAGATTACACAGAACATGAAATACATGAGATCTTCGATAAGGTATACAGCGGCGATGAACTGAGCATAGAGGAACAAAACAAATTCCGTTCGGCTATGCTGGTATATTTTGCAGAGTGGGATCATGAAAAGGGCTGGGTTCAGCAGTTTCACCTGGGCGCCATCCGCAACAATAATTTAAAAGCAATGCGTGAGCTAGGACCCGACACCGGGTGGGATTCTATCGGTGACTTTCCTCAGGCACGCGCTATTTCAAAATTCCTGGGTGGTTTGATCGACAGAGATAAACTCACAAAAACTATTCTGTATAACCTGAATCCTGCAGACAATGAGTTGATGGCAACCATGATCGGGAATTTCAATGATGGTTCTGCTCCCGGTAAGATCCAATGGGGATCGGGTTGGTGGTTCCTCGATCAGAAAGATGGCATGATTAGACAAATGAATGCCTTATCCAATATGGGTTTGCTGAGTAAGTTTGTTGGAATGTTAACAGATTCAAGAAGCTTCCTGTCTTTCCCCAGGCATGAGTATTTCAGGAGAATATTGTGCAATCTGTTTGGTAACGATATAGAGAATGGAGAGCTGCCTGCGAATATCGAATGGGTAGGCCAGGTAATCCAGGATATCTGCTTTAATAATGCCAACAAATACTTCAACTTACAATTAAAATAGTAGCTTCGGCGGACTAGCATCCGCTTCTAAATAATAAATAATGAGCTTGAATTTTTCGATTTATCCGGCAAAACAGCATTGGTAACAGGTGGCAATAAAGGCATTGGTGCCGGTATGGCCCTTGGGCTTGCACAGGCCGGTGCTGATATAATCGTAGCCTCCAGAACAGTTGAAGCTGGTTCTGAAATAGAAAAGCAGGTTACGGCGCTGGGACGTAGCTTTAAATTTTATAAGCTGGACGCATCCGACAGGGATAGTGTATATGCTTTTATCAAAAATGTGCAAAGCGAAAACGAGCGCATCGATATATTGATTAACAATGCCGGAACTATTATGCGCAAACCGGTTGCAGAGCATCCGGATGAATGGTGGGATAGTGTGTTAGCAATTAACCTTGACACACCATTTATTCTGGCCCGCGAGTTCGGCCGTCAAATGATTGAGCAGGGAGGTGGTAAGGTCATATTTACCTGTTCATTACTTACTTTCCAGGGCGGTATTACGGTGCCGGGCTATGCTGCCAGCAAGGGTGCATTGGCCAGTGTTATCAAAGCCATGTCTAACGAGTGGGCTTCAAAAGGTGTAAATGTAAACGGTATTGCTCCGGGTTATATTGCTACCGATAATACACAGGCATTGCGCGACGATCCCGATCGTAGCCAATCTATATTGAGCCGTATCCCGGCTGGCAGGTGGGGAACTCCTGAAGATTTTGCTGGGCCCGCAATTTTCCTCGCATCGCAGGCGAGCAACTATGTAAACGGGGAAATTCTTGTTGTAGATGGCGGCTGGATGGGGCGCTAATTATTAAAAACAATATCAGGCTGTCCCGATATGTTATAGGGATGTATAAGTCAGATACGTACATAAAAAAAGAACTAATGGCAAAAAGATAAGTGCAGCACCTGCATTCAAAGATTATAAAACCAACACTTTCGTGGATGGAGATATGGAAATCCGTTTTGCGGTGGGTCCTGAGGAGGCCAAGACGATGGACACCCAGAAGCTGATCGACAATTTCCTGGTAAAAGACCTGATGGTAGCCGATACCATAAAACTGGTTTATTCTCATTACGACCGCGTTATTATCGGTGGCGCTGTTCCTGCAACCAAAGCATTAACATTGGGTAATCATCCGGAGTTACGTGCTGAGTATTTCCTGGAGCGTCGTGAAATGGGCATCATCAATGTTGGTGGTAAAGGAACGGTAACAGCCGACGGCCAAAAATTTGAATTAGAAAAACTTTCCTGCCTGTACCTGGGTAAAGGGACTAAAAAAGTAAGCTTCTCTTCGGCAAGCAAAAAGGCTCCGGCTATTTTTTACATCTTGTCGGCTCCTGCACATGCTACATATCCTAACGCAGTGTTTACGAAAGAACAGGCTTCTCCGGTAGATTTAGGTGCAGCTGAAACATCCAATAAAAGAACCGTTTATAAATACATTCACCTCGAAGGTCTTCAAAGTTGCCAATTGGTAATGGGCTTAACCATTCTGGCTCCGGGTAGTGTATGGAATTCGGTACCGCCGCATACACACACACGCCGCATGGAGGCCTATTTCTATTTTGATTTACCGGCAGAACAACGCCTGTTCCATTTTATGGGCAATCCGGCAGAGTCTCGTCACCTGGTGATGGCCAATAACGAAGCGGTGATCTCTCCACCATGGAGCACACACTTTGGCTGTGGTACCGCCAACTACGGTTTTATATGGGGTATGGCGGGCGAAAACCTGGTATACAGCGATATGGATCCGGCGCCTGTACATAGCGTAAAATAATGAAGATGCCAGCTTGTTGCATAAGGCAGCGAGAAGAAATTCTTCAGACTCTCATTTGTACAGTGGTGCAATGGTTATCAGTAAACTAAAACAATTTCAATACTCAATTTTTCAATAAGAAGTCATGTCAAAAAAAGTAGTTACACTCGGAGAAATAATGTTGCGCCTTTCCACACCAGGCTTTCAACGTTTTGTTCAGTCAGATTCATTTGATGTTACCTATGGTGGCGGCGAAGCCAACGTAGCGGTAGCTTTATCTAACTATGGTTTAAATGGTGTTTTTGTTTCGAAAGTGCCCGATAATGCTATAGGACAATCTGCTATTAACCATTTGCGTCGTTATGGCGTTGATACGCAACATGTGGCTTTAGGTGGTGAAAGACTGGGTATTTACTTTTTAGAAACAGGTGCTTCTATGCGTGCTTCGCAGGTGATCTATGACCGTGCAGGTGCATCAATTGCCGATGTGGATGCAAGCGAGTTTAACTGGGATGCTATTTTTGAAGGTGCAGACTGGTTCCACACCACAGGTATCACACCTGCATTAAGCGATAAAGCTGCAGCGCTTACTGAAGCAGCTTTGAAAGCGGCAAAAGAAAGAGGCATTACTACTTCTATCGATTTAAACTACCGCAAAAAATTGTGGAGCAAAGAAAAAGCACAATCAGTAATGACCGAATTGTGCAAATATGTAGATGTGTGTATCGGTAACGAAGAAGACGCAGAAACAACCTTAGGCTTTAAAGCGGCTCACAGTGATATCACAAAAGGTGAGTTAAACCTGGATGGATATAAAGACGTGATTCGCCAAATGAAAGAAAAATTTGGCTTCAAATACATTGCATCATCTTTACGCGAAAGCTATAGCGCCAGCGACAATGGCTGGAGCGCGTTGGTAAGTGATGGTAACGAGTTCTATCATACACGCAAGTATGATGTGCGTATTGTAGACCGTGTAGGTAGTGGTGATAGCTTTGCGAGTGGATTGATTTATGGTCTGGTTACCGGTATGAGCATGGCTGATTCAGCGGAGTTTGGTGTTGCTGCTTCAGCATTAAAACACACTATTCCCGGCGATTTAAACCACGCTACATTAAGTGATGTAAAAACACTGATGAAAGGCGACGCCAGCGGAAGGGTACAACGTTAATTAATAATGTACGATATAAGATGTAGGATGTACGAGCGGAGTAAATTTCCTCGTACATTTCACATCTTACATCTGATATAGTATCTCGTACTTCAAACATATCACTATGATTATTGATTCCTTACAGAACGCACAGAAGTATAACAGTGTTCATCCGCTGTTTGCCAAAGCATTTGAATATATTGCTGCCACTGACTTAGCAACAATAGAACCGGGCACATATGAAATACAAGGCGATGAGTTGAAAGCCATTGTGTCTGATAAAGAAGGTAAAAGCCGCGAAGAAGCTTTGGAGAAATTTGAATGTCATCGCAAGCATATCGATATCCAGGTATGCATCAGCGGCGTTGAAGAAATAGGTTGGAAACCTATAGAAAAATGTGACACCGACAAAGGTGGGTATAACGATGCAAAAGATGTACAGTTCTGGGATGAGAAGCCAGATATGTATTTTAACCTGACTGATAGCCAGTTTGTGATTCTTTTTCCTGAAGATGTGCACGCACCTATGATCGGTGTAGGCGAGGGGAGTATTAAAAAAATGGTGATCAAGGTGAAGATCTAGGTGGGATAGGTTGACAGGTCCATTAAAAAACAATAACAATAACTGTTTAAGTCTTGAATTTATTTCAACCCTTAAACCTGCCTGTCGGCAGACAGGCCTCAAATCTTAAATTTAAATGGCTACAACACAACAGGCAATTGATGCAATAGTAGAGCAAGGCATGCTGCCTCTATATTTTAATGCAGACGAAACAGTAAGCGTGGAAATTTTACGTGCTGTATATAAAGCAGGCGTTAAAGCAATTGAATATACCAGCCGCGGTGAAGCTGCTTTAAACAATTTTGCCAAAATGGTAAAAGTACGTAATGCAGAAATGCCGGGTCTTTTGTTAGGTATTGGAACCGTTAAAAACCTGACGCAGGTAAAAGAGTACCTGGCTGTTGGCGCTGACTTTTTAGTAAGTCCGGGTTATGTAGCCGAGATTGCAGCATATGCAGTTGCCAATGATGTATTATATGCTCCTGGTTGTATGACTCCCACAGAGATCATCGCAGCAGAAACCGCAGGTGTAAGGTTTATCAAATTATTTCCGGGTGACACATTAGGGCCAAAATATTTATCGGCGATTAAGCCGGTGTTTCCCAATTTGATCTTTATGCCAACAGGTGGGGTAGATACTACAAAAGAAAACATTGAAAGCTGGTTTAAAGCTGGAGTAAGCGCGGTAGGTATGGGCAGTAAATTGATCAGCAAAGAGCTGATGGCTAATAAAGATTACGCAACCATTGAAAGCGCTACTAAAGAAGTTTTTGCCACTATTCAATCAATCAAAAAATAAACTAACGACATGCAGCAAGCCAATGGAAATGGAAAAATGACCAATTACAGATGGACGATGGTCATACTACTTTTTGTAGCTACTACCATCAACTATCTCGACAGGCAGTATTATCTCTTACGTGGGATGAATTTATCAAACCCGAGTTCCACTGGAACGAGGATCACTACGGAACTATCACTTCTATATTTTCCATCGTTTACGCGGTATCGATGCTCTTCGCCGGGCGGTTTGTTGACTGGTTAGGTACTAAGAAGGGATTTTTATGGGCCATTGGTGTTTGGTCAGTAGGTGCTTGTTTACATGCGCTTTGCGGCGTAATTACCGAGCAGTACGTGGGACTTCATTCTGCTGCCGAATTAGTACAGGCAACAGGCGATACTGCTGTAATTATATCTACGATAAGTATGTATGCTTTTATAGTAGCACGCATTGTGCTTGCAATAGGTGAAGCTGGTAATTTTCCTGCTGCTATTAAGGTCACTGCTGAGTACTTTCCTAAGAAGGACCGGGCTTATGCAACGAGTATTTTTAATGCAGGTGCATCAGTTGGGGCATTGTTAGCTCCCCTTTCAATCCCACCTTTGGCAGCCGTATTCGGATGGAAATGTCTTTCATCATTATTGGTGCATTAGGGTTTATATGGATGGGCTTCTGGGTATTTATGTATAAAAAGCCTGAAGAGCATCCCAAAGTGAATAAAGAAGAGTTAGCTTATATACTTTCTGATAGAGAAAATGAAGCGCAACCAGAGCGTGTAGCTGCTGCAGTTGAAACAGAAAAGATCTCGTTTCTTAAATGTTTCAATTATAAGCAAACCTGGGCTTTTGCTTTTGGTAAGTTTATGACAGATGGGGTATGGTGGTTCTTCCTGTTCTGGACACCCTCTTATCTCAGCACCCAATTTGGTATTAAAACTTCAGAAGGTTTGGGAGTAGCGCTCATTTTCACCTTGTATGCAATCACTATGTTGTCTATTTATGGTGGAAAATTACCTTCTATTATCATCAAAAAAACCGGGCAGAATCCTTATGCAGCACGCATGAAAGCTATGCTGATGTTTGCTTTTGTGCCTTTGCTGGTATTATTAGCTCAGCCTTTGGGAACTATATCCCCCTGGCTGCCGGTTATTATGATAGGGTTAGGTGGTGCTGCGCATCAGTCCTGGTCAGCCAATATCTTTTCAACTGTAGGAGATATGTTTCCTAAAAAAGCAATTGCCACTATCACGGGTATCGGCGGTATGGCTGGTGGCTTGGGTTCCATGTTCCTCCAAAAAACAGCGGGTAAACTTTTTGTTTACGCTGGTGAAAACAACCTCGAGTTTTTAGGTTTTGAAGGTAAACCAGCAGGCTATTTTATTATATTTTGTTTTTGTGCCATTGCTTATTTAATAGGTTGGATCGTAATGAAATCTCTGGTGCCTAAATACGCACCGATTACCGATTTATAAGGTATATACTAGCGAACGAATTACAGGAAGCCGTCTCAGTATCTGAGGCGGCTTTTAGTGCTATGATGTGGAGGTGCTGCTGCGAATAGTAAGCCGGAAGTTCGAATCGTAAAGGATGCTCGGATTTTTGCATCATTATTGTTTTCTTTACATTCAAAATTATACGATGAAAAAGTAAGTTTTTTATTAATCGGCTCAGTGGTTCTTTTAGGCGCCTGTGGTTCGGGTGCTGATAAAAAAGGCGAGAAGGGCTGGACGCAGGGCGAGAGAAAGGAATTTATGCGCAATTGTATCGTTTCTGCAAAAAAACTTATGAGGAAAGAGGGCAGCAGCCCGACTCTGCCGTTATTACCTGCATGTGTAAGGAAAGCGGTGAAATAATTGAGAAAAAGTATACGTATAAAGATGCAGATAAAGTAAGTTCTGACGAAGTAAAAGAAATAATGGCGTCCGCTGCTCAAAAATGCCTTCCCGGAAAATAATTCTTATACCTGATTATTGCCTAACAACTAAGCCGATAATTCCAAAGTCAATAGTTCCAGCTCCAATAAAAAGAGGCTTTTTGCAAATTGCAGAAAAGCCTCTTTGTTATTTTATAAATTGCTAGGGTTAAATTTACCTGAACCTATACTTCTTTTGCACCCTCGGATTGTCAAAGTATTCATTCAGTTGTTTTTCCGAAAAGCGTTCCGACATTTCGGTAGGCACCTCCGTAATTGATCCTGGCTTTGGCGTAGCTCTTTTTCAGGGTTTCTGTCTTGGTGCTAATCAGTGGATCCCGGGCTCCTAATAGCTGTGTCTCTGTCATCATATAATCCAGGCGCTTAATGTTAACACGCAATAAAGTTGCCTGGTTTTGCTCAGTTGTTTTTGTGGAGCTGCTGCTTCTTTTACAGGCATAGCCACCACGCCGATGCTCGGCAAAATTTTTCCGGTATTTTGCTTTTTAGTGTCCTCTTTATCTGCCGTAGTTGCGAGCACTGTGCCTGTTAAAGTAGTAGATGCTGTTGTAATATCGAAGCCGGAACGCCAGCCTTTTGTTTTTTTGATCTTTTTGTCAAGTTGATAAAAAGTGTATTTATACCTGAGTATCCATATTTTCATAAGGTTTAATGCATCATTATACTCTTTGGTGGCGATGTCATAGTTTAATCCGTCTTTAACCACCACTCTTACCCTGGCCGTATCAGCAAAATTGAAATTTGTAGTGCCAATAAATTCCAGGTTTACAATTCTTTCACCCTTGGCATCTTTCTCCGTAACAAAATCATAGCCGGGAACCCATTCAAAATTATCATCGCAGGTTTTGGGAAGCTTAAAATTGCCGATGGATATATCGCTTGACATTAATATTTTCTCAATGGGGAAATTGCCATTCTCGCAAAGCACATTAAAACTAAGACGGTCACCTTCACTTATAGTAACGGGGCTCACAACGGAGGGCTTAATTTTTGGATATACAACATCAGTACTGTAAAAAATTACGTTTAATGTAGTGTCCAGTCTATCAGAAGGGTTGGAGAGACTTTGGATTCCGAAAGAAATAGGGTACTCTCTGTCATACTTTAAACGGCCCGATAAGAAAAGTGACTTATTAGACCGAAAGCTTAAAGTGCCATTGTCCTTATCTATTTTAAATCCAGCTGGTGCATTTTTAAGATACCAGTAATATTTCCTGGAATCTTTGTTTATTGAAAACCTATAATTTAAACTGGAATCCACATGTAATGAAAAGAACGGACTGAAATTAGTAATTCTCAGGGCTGTGTCGAGAGAAAAAATTTGGGATATCTCGTGTATCGGCTTTAATACTATGCTATCGGGCCTCACCTGGGCGTGGGTGACCGAAAAAAGCGATAGTAAAAAAATAAGAATAGGATAACGCATTTCAGGGACTTGAATTTTCAATAAACGCAAATTTACGCATAAGACGGCGAAAAGCGGGGATTGGTTCCTTTTTAGATCACAAAAATAAAAAACCCTTCGTGGAAACGAAGGGTTTAAACCAAAACTAACTGCTTATGAGAAAAACTTATTATTGTACTTCTATATCTTTTGACGCCGCTTTAGCTTCTTCCTTGCGTTGTAATGTTACTATTAGGATTCCATTAACAAAACGGGCATTGATCTTTTCACTATCTATTTTATTATCAATAGTAAACGTTCTTTTAAAAGACCGTAGTTGAAATTCCTTTCTTATAGATTTACCTGACTCTTTCTGATCTTCCGCCTTTTTTCAGCAGAAATAGTCAAAATATTATTCTCTACTTTTATCTTAAAGTCACTTTTATCATAGCCGGGTGCAACCACTTCAATCTCGTATTCATTTTCGTGCTCAGTAATATTCACAGGAGCATGTCCTTTTATATTAGGTTTAGCCACTTCCGTTTTCAATAATCCTGGTATTTCAGTAAAGAAGTCGTCTACTAAGCTGGTAAAAGTTCTCTCAAAGGGAACGCCGTTAAATTTTACGTTGGTCATTGTATTAAATTTTAATTTTTGAAATAATTTGTTATACCGGGAAGTAGTCAAATTATAAACCAATGCATTTTTAATGACAATATGACTTTTATTGAATGTAAATTGCGACAAAAAGTCTCTTTTTGTTAATTAGGACTTGTGTTTTGACATGTTTTAACCTCTGTATCAGCGCTTCTGCTCATTTGCGGAGGTTTATTTGGGTGGCGACAATTTTAAAAGAAGGCGGGATATAAAGTCCCCTTTAATTCAGGAAAACTTTTTATCTACTTTTGCGTTAAATAAATCAGTAATTAATCAAAATTTAAAACAGCGATATGTATCCTGCAGAAATAGTGGTTCCTATGAAAGAGGAATTAACAGATAACGGGTTTGTGGAATTGCAAACTCCCGACCAGGTAAATGCCAGCCTTGCAGAAGGCGGTACTAATCTTTTAGTGATTAACTCAGTATGTGGCTGCTCAGCGGGTACAGCAAGGCCAGGCGTATTAATGGCGGTAGCCAATGCTGAAAAAAACCTGATCATTTGACTACCAGTTTTGCTGGTTTTGATCTCGATGCAGTAAAGCAAGTGCGTGAACATTTATTGCCTTACCCTCCATCTTCTCCGTCTATAGCATTGTTTAAAGATGGGAAATTGGTGCATTTTATAGAAAGGCACATGATTGAAGGTCGCTCTGCACAAATGATCGCCCAGAATCTGCTGGCCGCTTTTGATGAATATTGCAGTTAAGTTAGTAGGTAGTAAGTATAATAGTTGAAAGGGGATGTGCTTTATAAAGTACATCCCCTTTTCAATAATAAATGTAGTGTCAAAAGTATTGTCAAACCTCAACTTCCCTTAGGGCTGCTTCTAATTGATCATCTTTTACACCTAATTTATCGTAATATTGCCGCAAATAAATTAAATTACCTGCTGCATGTATCCTAATTTATATTATGTTTTCCGCGACTGGTTTGGTGTAGAATGGAAGTTTTTACATTTTGTAAATTCTTTTGGTTTTTTTGTAGCTATAGGTTTCATAGTATGCTCTGTGGTATTGGCAAAAGAGCTCAGACGAAAAAGCAAGGAGGGGATTTTTCAGCCAACGGAAGAAACAATTACTGTAGGGCATCCTGCATCGGTAAGTGAGCTGGCTACTAATTTTATATTGGGTTTTATACTAGGTTATAAAATATTAGGACTTCTGTTTTTAAAGAACTCTCTTAACATCAATCCCCAGGATTATATCTTTTCCTCACAAGGAAACTGGCTTGCTGGAATAGCTCTTGGGGTCATTTTCGCTGCCATGAAATGGCGGGAAAAGAATAAGCAAAAGCTTGCAAAGCCCGAAACCAGAACAATACGCGTGTGGCCCCACGATAGGGTGGGAGAGATCACGATGATCGCTCTGATATTCGGACTGGTTGGCGCTAAAATATTCGATACGTTTGAGAACTGGGATTCCTTTATCAAAGATCCTTCTTCTATTTTTTCAGCCTCAGGCCTTACTTTTTATGGAGGATTGATCCTGGCCGGTATCGCTCTTTGGTGGTTTACCCGCAAGCACAAGATCCCGTTTATTCATTTTGTGGATGTGATGGGACCTGTAATGATGCTGGCATACGGCCTGGGTAGAATAGGCTGCCAGGTTTCAGGGGATGGCGATTGGGGGATTTACAATGCTGCTTTTAAAACAACGCCTAATGGTGGTATTTTGCCCGCAGTACAAGGCGATTTCGAAGCTGCTGTTAACGCCAACGCTGAGTTTTTTGCTCGTCATGATACCCATCATACGTTTTTCTCCAAACCAGGCTTTTTGAGCTTTCTGCCAGATTGGTTTTTTGCATACGATTTTCCTCATAATGTTAATGAAACCGGTGTAAGGTTGGCCAATTGCGCTGATCTTCAATATTGTAATCATTTGCCGGTTCCTGTGTTTCCTACATCTTTATACGAGATCATTCTATGTCTTATTTTATTTGGCGTATTATGGATGCTTCGTAAAAAATAAAAGTACCCGGATTATTATTTGGTATTTACCTGGTATTTAACGGGCTGGAGCGTTTTATGATCGAACGCATCCGTGTAAATGTAAAAATGCACTTTCTCGGAATTGAAATGACGCAGGCACAGTTAATCTCTTTTGCCATCATATTAGGAGGCATTGCCATGATTATATTTGCTCAAACAAATTACAAAAAAGCAAAACCAACCGCTGTTTAATACGTTATAATATAGTAAAGCGAAAAAATTACAGGGGGATTGACAGATTTTAGAATATGTTAGCTAATATCTGTTGATTTTCTTCTAATTTCTGCGTACTTTTGCATGTTATTATTTATATTTAGGTACAATCCTACACTAAAGTTACCAAAAGGAGATTCAATTAAAATATGCGTCAGCTCAAAATTGCTACTCAGATTACCAACAGGGATTCACAGGCGGTTGAAAAATACCTTCAGGAGATCTCTAAAATTTCAATGATCACACCAGAGGAAGAGACTACTCTTGCTCAAAAAATAAAAATGGGTGACCAACGCGCTTTAGACAAGCTCGTTCAGGCCAACCTGCGTTTCGTAGTTTCAGTTGCGAAACAATACCAGCACCAGGGTTTATCTCTGAGTGACCTTATCAATGAGGGCAACCTCGGGCTTATTAAAGCGGCACAACGTTTTGATGAAACTAAAGGGTTTAAGTTCATTTCTTATGCCGTATGGTGGATTCGTCAAAGTATTTTACAGGCTTTGGCTGAACAAGGGCGTTTGGTTCGTTTACCTCAGAATAAAATTGGTACTTATAACAAAGCTAATAAAGCCTATATGGCTTTTGAACAGGAGCATGAAAGAGAGCCTTCTACCGAAGAACTGTCTGAATTGCTGGAGATGAGTGAAACAGAGATCAATAATATCTTCCAGAGTAATACCCGTCATACATCGCTGGATGCACCGGTACACGAAGCTGAAGATGTTGCTATGGGTGATTTGCTGGAAGGCGGATCGGATACGGATGATGATGTTATGAAAGATTCTTTACGTAATGAGATCCGTCGCGTATTGAAATCGCTTTCGCCTCGTGAGGCTGAGATTGTAAATGCTTATTTCGGCCTGGATGGAGAAAATGGCGTTACGATTGAGCAAATTGGTCAGAAATATGATTTGACTAAAGAGCGTATTCGCCAGATCAAGGAACGTGCGATTAAACGCCTGCAAAAAGCAAGATATAGCAGTGCCTTGAAGTCTTACTTAGGTTAAGATCATTGTAAATGTACAGATATTAAAAACTCCGGTCAAAGCCGGAGTTTTTTCGTGTAAGGGTTTTAATGGTAGGTTAGAAGAATATCTTAAAGCCGATGCCCAAGTTGCTAAGAACACCATTGTTGAGGCTTGTATTGGCACTAAATGATTCCGCCTGTTGGTGCTAAAGCCTGCCCGGCCAGCGCCCCTTCAGCATGCTCATCAGTTTTGTTTTCATCATGTATTTATATAGGGTTTAAAAATTTGTACAATGAAACAAAATGAATTCTATTTTAGCATTATAAAATCTGTTAAAAAAATTTTACTATTTACGATTTAACGAATTGATATGAAGGTATTTGTAACCGGAGCCAATGGCTTTGTGGGTAGTTATGTGGTGGCTCAATTATTGGCTGATGGACATGAAGTGTACGCGTCTTCCCGCACAGGAGACCTGTCCTCCTTCAACACTAATAAGAACTATCGCTTTATCCAGGTTGATTTCTCCGATCCGTTTTCTCTGCATGATGCTTTTGAGTTTGTCCAGCCTGATATGGTGGTACATAGCGGGGCTATGAGTAAGCCTGATGATTGTGAATTGAAACAGTCGGATGCTTTTGATACAAACGTGTTTGGCACAGTGCAACTATTATTAAATGCGGAAGCTTATAAAAGCTTCTTTATATACCTGTCAACGGATTTTATTTTTGATGGCAATAAAGGGATGTACAAGGAGGAGGATAAGCCCTCCCCGGTAAGTTACTATGGGAAAACAAAAACGGATGCAGAAGAAGCCGTAATGGAGTATCAGCATGGCTGGGCCATTGTTCGCACTTCCTTCGTGTATGGTAAGCCTTTATATGGCCGGGGAAATTTCATTACAATGATTGCTGAAAAAATTAAGAACAGGCAACCTTTCAATGTAGTAAGCGATCAATTGCGCACACCCACTTATGTAGCCGATCTTGCCAATGGAATTGCTGCTATTATTAAACAAAAAGCAGGAGGGGTGTTTAACATTGCAGGTAAAGATATATTAACCCCGTTTGAAATGTCGGAGGCAGTGGCGGCTTATCTTGATGTTTCCGACCACTTACTAAGTCCGGTGACAAAGGATGAGTTTAAAGAGTTGGCTCAGCGGCCTTTGAAGGGCGGGTTGGATATTAATAAAGCGATAAGTGAGCTGCAGTATCAGCCTGTAAGCTTTAGCGAGGGGTTGACAGATACCTTGCGATAGCACTTATTGTGAACAGATCATCTTAAAGATAATATAGCCGATAACAGGTTTTGCTCCTTTCTAATGTGCCTTTAGATACTTTTTCTCTCCGGCTTTAATAGCCACTTTTAACCGGTTCTCTTTAGGTGGTATAGGACAGCTGTAGATGCCCGAAATATAAGCGCAATAAGGGTTGTAAGCTTTGTTAAAGTCAACTGTTACTTGATTGTTTTTTATCTCAGAAATGGAGAGGTCAATATATCTCCCTGTTTCATAAGACTCTTGGCCTGTGGTAAGATCAGTAAAAGGCAGGAACAGGTGGTCTGCATGTTTAGGATCCAGCAATAATGCTTGCGATTGATAAACGTATAATTCTTGCGCGACATCTTCATAAACAAAACGAAGCTTTCCATATTGCCGGTACATTTTAGAACGGCCACTTGATGTGGGCAGGATAAACCATTCTGCATTTTTTACCGGTTCAAAACGAGCATTTATTCTTGCCTTTTCATCTATGGGGAAAAATTGTAAATACTGTTGGTCCTGGTTTTTTACTACCCCATGGTTAAGCGTATAGTTGTTTATAAAAGCTCGCAAACTGTCGCTGTAAGATTGCTGTGCCTCAGTGTTAAAACTTTTCATTGAAAAGACGCAAAGAAAAAAGCATACCATTTTATCATCAGTTAAAATTGTTGTTTTTTAAGGGTAGGAAGACTTCTGCCATCATGCATCGGGCGCTGCCTCCGCCATTTTGTTCAATCGTATTAAGCGACGAATGAATGATCGGATTAAATGATTTCAAAAGAGTGATCTGCTCTTCCGTCAGGCTATTATACGCCTGCGTTGACATAATCAGGAATTGATTACCTGCAATATTCTCTACCTGCAACATATTGCCTGCAAAATGATTCATTTGCTGTAAGCTGATCTCAATAACCAGCTTGCCTGTTTCATTAAACTTATCGGCCAACATCTGCTTTTGCAGTGAGTCTTTTATACTGTCCAGGCAAACAACGACATAGGTTTCAGCCATGCACATCATAACATTAGTATGATAAATTTCCTTTTCCATTTCATCAACAGCATTGAACAATACAGGGCTATAACCTATCGAATCACAAAAGTCGTATAGAACAGAGGCATTAGTTCTGGGAGACAGACAGGCGTATGCTATTTCATTATCTCTGTCCAGCACCATGCTGCCGGTTCCTTCCAGATACGCATTTTTTTGTTCATATTCCGTTAAGTCGATGGTAGACCGGATAAAGAAAGTCTCGCTTAATTTTTCTACTACGCTTTTATTACGTTCCAGTTTTCTATTGTTGGCAAACATGGGGTAAAGCACAATAGTGCCATCTTCATGAAAAGATATCCAGTTATTAGGAAACACAGAGTCCGGTGTGTGCGGTTCTAAGGTATCCTGTATAACGGTAACTTTAATACCGTATACTCCTAGTAAGCTAACAAAATTGTCGAATTCGAGCAATGCCTTTTCATGTACATGCAGCTGTTCAGTTATTTTTTGAAAACTATTATTGACAGCAGTTTGCGGATTAAAAGCAAATGCCGCCGGGCGAATCATTAATAAGGTGGAAGTAGTCATTTTTTATCGACAGATGTTAGTTGATTTGTGATGGAGCCTTCTTCAAGGTTTTTCAAGTAACTGTTTTAACATTATTCTTCGTCTCTTAATAAGGGCATACTCATGCAATGGAAGCCACCACGTGCCCGGGACAGTTCTGCCGAAGGCATGATGATGAACGTATTTTTAATGTCCTTAGGAGTAATAGCGTCTGTCTCCAGCTGTTGCAATAATTCTTTAACGGGAACAGCTTTGAAACCAGCTTTAACAAAAGCCTGCAGCGTTTTGTCATTGCGATCGTAGCCTACCACAACACCATCTTTAAGTGCCAGTAAGTTGCAGCTGTCTGTCCATTGCTCACGTACATCAAAAGGGAATTCGTTATTGCCTGAGTATATGAACTTCACTTTGTCTTCGCATTTCAAATCATTTTTGCTGATATCGATCAAAAGATCTTCAAGGGTGTCGAAATAAACAGGATCCCCGATGTCCTTCTTTTTAAATTGAATGATGCTGATACTTTCCTCTTTTTTCTTGTGTCCAGCGCTTTTTGAATATCGTCGGCATCTTCTTTTTTACATGCTTTCTAGAGAATTTGCCCAACATTACCCACATGTTTTTTTAACCTGGGTAAAAATGGTATCAATATGCATGTAATCCCTTTTTTTAGGGATTTTGATAACTGATATTTTCTTTACTACATTTTTTTCGAATAATGTTTTAATAGCAATATGAGCGGCCTCCATAGAAGTTCGTTCACTAACGCCGATCAGTACATGTTCCGGGCTAATAACCATGATGTCGCCGCCTTCCAGGGTTACCAGCTTGTCTTCTGAATCTGCCGGCAGTAAAAATTGCTGGGGGCTTTCTGGTAATTCTATAATATTATCGCGATAGTTTTTAAAAAGTGGGTGGTTGAAAAAGATGTATTTCATCAACAGCGCCTCCCGGGTACGGGCCTGCTTTGCTGGCTTATTTAAAAGAATATGATCATTAATGACGATACCTATATCCCTGGTGAAAATAAAATTGGGAACCGGGGAAATAGCATTCCCGCATTTTTATAACTACCGGTAATAAAAACGTTGGCCAGGTCGTGCGCCTCTATATTCAGCAACTCATTCTGCACCTTATAGGAGCAATTCTCAATTGCACAAACGGATGCCACCAGTTTGGAACGGATTTCGTTATCCTCCAGTATCTGAGCCAGCAGCCATTCAATTTCTATCACATTAGTAGATTGAAAGAAATGTTTACTGGACGGCTTGAAAAAATTGTAATCATTTCTTTTATCATCTATTTCAGCTAATCTGCCTTTTATTTTTTCAGGATCGAGAAAATAAAGTAATAATTTGGTGTAGTAGTCATACTCCTTACGCCTGATTGTTTCCAGGTGCACAATATCTTCAAAAAGCCAGTCCTGTGCTTTTGAAGGGACAACTTTGCCTAATCCACTATCCGGGCTATGTACCAAAAGTCTCTTTAACGTACCTGTTTCTGAACTAACATTGATTTTTTGTTCCTGCATAACTGTAGGGCGAACAAATGAGTGTGATCGCTCCCCCAAAAATAAGCAAAGGGCCGCTAATACCCGTAACCTTTAAAAAGTGATTATTTCGTCTTGTTTTTTAAAAATAGCTAGCTTTGCGGCCCCATGAGGAAATCTTTTTTCAACTACATATAGCCGTATTGCTGGCTGGGTTTACAGGTGTTCTGGGGCGTTTAATTACGCTTAATGAAGGACTCATTGTATGGTACCGTTTGTTAATTACAGCAATTACCTTATGGGTGCTTTTTTACGTTACCAAACGTATTCAGAAAATTCCGGCAAAAGATATCTTATATTTAACGGGAGTAGGTTTTATAAGTGCTTTACACTGGGTGTTTTTTTATGCTTCCATAAAGTATGGAAATGTATCTATCGCCCTGGTTTGTTTTTCCGTTATTAGTTTCTTCTCTTCCTTTTTAGAACCGTTGATCAACAGGGTTCGGATCAACGGGACAGAGCTGCTGTTTGGTTTGATGAATGTATTAGGCATCTGGCTGATCTTTCATTTTGATACCACTTACAAAGTGGGAATTGCATTGGGTTTAGTGGCTGCTTTTTTTGGAGCACTTTTCCCTATATTATTAAAATTGAAGTTAGGCAGAATCAATATGCAGACCATACTTACCTGGCAAATGACAGGCGGCTTCCTTACGCTATCATTGGTGATGCCATTTTACCTTCAGGCATTTCCGGTGGAAAGTTTGCTTCCCTCGCTAAGCGATTTTTTGTGGTTGCTGGTATTGGCCTGGGTTTGCTCTGTTATTGCATTTCAGTTTTCAATGAATGCTTTAAAAAAGTTATCTGCTTTTACGGTAAATCTTTCTTATAGTGTAGAACCTGTCTATGGCATACTAATGGCCTTCCTGTTGTTTAAAGAAAATCAGGTTTTGAACAAGGGTTTCTATTTGGGTACGGCAGTTATTATGTCTACTTTGGTCTTACACATGGTGCTGTTGCGAAGAAGTAGCAAGCAGGTTGCTGAACCGAAGTGACCGGTGAGCAGGATATTTTCTACGGCATTATTCAAAATTATAACTCGCCAAAACTCCCTTTTTTACCGAGTTTTGGCGAGTTATAAAATTAGCGGGTAAATAGATCTTCCAGTATGATGTTGTTCTGTACCAACTCTCGGCTGTACTTGTTCTCATTTACCCCGAACGTTGTTATCATGGTAATGAAGATGTTCTTCCTGGTTTGAGTAGCCTGTTGTAAGGCTGCTGTTTTATTTTTAAGTTCAGGTAATATTGCTTATCAATGGTGAAAGCGGTATTGTAAAATTTTATCTCACACTGATTCATGATATTGTCGTCCCTGTTGATTAGAAGATCGACCTGCGCCATATTATTAAACCAGCTACTATTGGTAGAGAAAATAGCATCGATTCTCAATGCCCTCTTAATCTGGGCAATATGTTTCAGGCATAGTGTTTCAAAACTAAAGCCAGCCCATGAAATATAGGATGAGCTTTTATATAATTTCTGCCAGGTGCCGGAACCACTGTTCCGGTTGTTTTGTATAAACTTCAAATAGAACATCGAATACTCATCTGATAACCTGTAAAGAATGAGTTGCTTTTTATTGCCGTAGTAAGGGTATTCGCTAATGAAGCCAGATTCTGCTAATTCTTCCAGTTTTAAGGAAAGATCACCTCCACTTGTAATACCACTTTTTTGGGCCAATTCCAGCCTTGTTATGCCTTTATTTGAGCTGGCAAGGGTTTTTATTAAAGTGAGGTGTTTCTCCGATTCATCGAAAAGAGAAGCATAGAGTTGATTGAATTCATTTCTTAGTGTGCCATCTTTTTCAAAGCAAAGCTGGTCTATATTTTGAGCAACGCTGGCTCCTTTGCGTAATTTTTCAAGGTAATGCGGAACACCACCCATCGCCATATAGATCTGGGTAATATCATATAATGTATAATCAATGCCACGGCTTTTTAAAAACTCCTGTGTTTCACCGAGGTTAAAAGGCAGCAGTCTTATCTGCCGGGTTATTCTGTTGTGTAACCCTCCTTTGTTTTTTATAATTTTCTGTATCATGTAAGATGCTGCAGAGCCGCAAATAATTACAATCAGGTCTTTTCGTTTCGTACAATAGTGGTTCCAGAAGTTTTCAAATGCCATCAGGAACTTTGACCTCGCGGTGGCCATCCACGGAAATTCATCAATAAAAATTATTTTTTTGCCAGGCTTCTTGAGCTTGTCCAGGTACGTCTCGAGCAATGCAAATGAGGTGAGCCAATCAGCTGGTATTGTGGGTTTAAGTGTACGGTCTTTTTATGAATTTCTTTAGCAAAGTTTTGGATCTGATCGTTCATGTTTCCGTTGTAGAGTCCACTAACTTCAAACACCATATGTTTCTTAAAAAACTCTCTGATTAAAAAGTTTTGCCTACGCGTCTTCTGCCATAGATGGCGATTAGCTCTGAGCTGGTATTGCCTAGAGACTCCCGGAGTATATTTTGTTCATAATCTCTACCGATAAGCTTTGACATTATAAAAAATTATATTCCGCCAAAATTAGCAAAAAAACAGAGTTTTGGCGAAATATAAATTTACAGTAAAATGCTGCTATTCGTTGTAGCCCATATGTAAAGGGCTTTGCGCGCTACTGAAGTAGTGCGTAAAGCCCTTTGTTGAATAAAAATGTTTTTGAAGAATTTGAAATTATAAAGCCGGAGGTTGGAAATTTTCCAGCTCTTTAGCTACTGCTGTAACAAAAGTAGCACCGAGGCTGCCGTCTATAATACGGTGGTCATAGCTCATGCTGATGTACATCATGTGGCGGATGGCAATGCTATCCCCGTGAGGTGTTTCTATTACTACCGGGCGTTTTTTTATAGCGCCCACTGCCATAATTGCTACCTGGGGCTGATTGATAATAGGAGTGCCCATCAGGCTGCCGAAAGTTCCAACATTGGTTAGTGTAAAAGTAGCGCCCTGCGTATCATCGGGTTTGAGCTTGCTGTTCCGGGCTGCATCTGCCAGGTGATTTACCTGCTTAGTCAATCCTACAAGGTTTAACTGATCTGCGTTTTTAATAACGGGCACAATTAAGTTGCCGTTAGGCAGAGCAGCAGCCATACCTATATTGATATCTTTTTTTATGATGATCTTATCTCCATCCACAGAGCTATTGATCAGCGGGAATTTCTTAATACACCTTACGATCGCTTCAATAAATAAAGGCATAAAGGTAATCTTGGTGCCTTCTCTTTTCTGGAAGCCGTTTTTAACAGAGTCTCGCCATAATACAATATTGGTAACATCTGCTTCGCTGAAACTCGTAACATGCGGGCTGGTTTGTACGCTACGTACCATGTGCTCTGCAATCAGCTTACGCATGCGATCCATTTCAATTATTTCTACATTACCGCTGGCCTGGGTAACAGGGCTGCTATAAGAAGAAGTAGTTGCAGGAGCTGTTTCATTGCTTACTGCTTTTACAGGGAGCGTTACGTCCTTTTTACTGCGACGCGCTATATAATTCAACAGGTCATTTTTTGTGACACGTCCATCATTGCCGGTGCCGGCTATTTGCTCCAGCTCACTAAGTGGAATGCCTTCCTGGGCTGCAATATTGAGTACCAGCGGGGAATAGAATTTTGTCCCGTGTGTTTTTGTTTCTTTCTTGATTTGCGTAGCTACTACTTCGGCAGGTGTTTCTTTAAGCTCTTCTCCTGGTGTACTTTCTGCTATATCCTGAACTGTTTTAACTTCGGTAACAGTTGTCGTTATCGGCTCACCGCCAGAGGTTTGGATTCTTGCTATTACGGCATCAATGGGTACTACGTCATTTTCCTTGAATAATAACTCTGTTATCACACCTTCGGCAGTACTGGGCACTTCACTATCTACTTTATCTGTAGCAATTTCCAGGATAGTCTCATCCATTCTTACGGAATCGCCCACGTTTTTTACCCATTTCAAAATGGTCGCTTCCATTATGCTTTCGCCTAGTTTAGGCATTACCAAATCAACTATTGCCATCGTGATATCAGTTTAAATAATTCTTACAACTTTGTTATGCCAGCACTCCAAAACCTGCATTTTTCTCAACATGTTGCCTCACAAAAGTAGGGAAACGACGTTAAATGGCCGGTTGAGTTTCCCGCCCGGATATCAGGCGTTTGCTTTGCCTTATATTTAATAGCCGATTTTTAATCGAGACCCTGTTCTTTTTCTTGTTTTAGGTACAACATCCTGGTTTTAAGACTGTTCTTTATTTCCTTCCTCAATAATGAATTTTCTTAACAGGTTTAATGCCTGGAGAGCTGTACTCTGGATGTTTCGTTGTCTGTCGTAACCCAGGTTTAACTGTCTGGTTACAACCCGCTCCCGGTTACCTGCGGCTATCCATACTGTTCCCACCGGTTTTTCATCATTGTCAGAGGGTGGTCCCATAATACCGGTTGTTGCCAGTGAATAATCTGCTTGAAACCGGTCCAATGCGCCTGCTACCATTTCCCTGGCGGTTTCCTCGCTAACTGCGCCCAGTGTTTCCAGTGTTTCGTGGCTAACTCCCAGTATATGTTCTTTAGCATCATTATTATAAGTGACTGCAGAGCCGTTAAAATGGGATGAAGACTTTGGCAGGCCGGTAATAAGATGCGCGATATAGCCACCCGTACAGCTTTCCGCAGTAGCCATCTTTTTTGTTGTTTTTGCAATAGCTGACCGATGATCATCTCTAGCGTGTCATCGTTTTCTGCAATAGTAATATCTTTTAGGGAGCTTTCAGGTCCTCATAAAAACGATTTATTTCTTCTTCCAGCCTTGCTTTTTCGCTACCTCTTCCGGTTAGTCTTAGTTTTACCATACCATAGCCAGGAAGATAAGCCAGCCTGATATAAGGCGGCAACTGGCTTTCGAGGGTAGCCAGCTTCTCCGCCACCATTGATTCGCCCATTCCGAAAGTTGATAGTACTTTATGAATGACAATATCGCCGCCGAAATAGTCCTTGATTCGTGGCAAAGCTTCATTTACCAGTATTTTTTCATCTCATAGGGTACGCCCGGCATTGAAATAACGATCACTTTTTCTCCCTCTGGATTCGCTGTTTCAAACCACATACCCGCAGCAGATCCATGCTCGTTATGTAACACAGTACAGTTTTCAGGAAGGTCTGCCTGCCGGATATTCGCCTCAGATAAAGCCACTTTTCTTTTGTAAACATTCACAAACAAATGGTGAATATGCGCCAGCACTGCTTCATTCCGAACCAGCTTTGTTTTAAAATAATCACAGAGCAGCGGTTTGGTAATATCATCTGCCGTTGGTCCCAGCCCCCGGTTAAAATGATTAGCCGGGAATATTTCTTTTCTTCATCCAGCGCATTCCATATATCATTGTAAACATCGCCTACTGCTACGCGACGCTTTACCCATATACCCGCTTTATTGAGTTCCTGGCCTATAAAGGCGCTATTGGTATCTATAGTCTGACCTATCAGTAATTCATCACCAATGGTAATGACAGATGCATTGATCGCATTCATTCAACTTGTATTTAAAAACAAATATCTTTGAAATTAGCTTACAAGAAAAGTAATTTACAAGCACGCTTATATGAAGAGAATAGTTAAGATCGTTTTTTCTTTATTCGTTACTTTGTTGATGGCCGGTACCGTTAGTGCTCAGTCTGACCTGGTGGCCTGTGGCGGAGACAAAATAATAATGATCGATAGCCGGAAATCCACGTCATTGAAAGCTCATATAAGCTGGACCTGGCAAGTAGCAGAAGCTACTGAATTGCCCGAAGCCTACCGGAAAATAATGGTTCCCCTGGATGAATGTAAACCCGTGCAGGGCGGCAAACAATTATTAATTACTTCTTCCGGCGGCGGAGTGGCTTTACTCGATGTTGCATCAAAAAAGGTGTTATTCTACGCCAACTCACCAATGGCTCATTCGGCAGAAATGCTTCCTGGCGGAAAAATTGCAGTTACGCTGTCCACTCATGCAAAAGGAAACAGCATAGAGTTGTACGACAGTAAAAGAAACGCCTATTGTCTTTTTAAAGATTCTCTTTATTCAGGTCACGGTGTTATATGGAATGAGAAGCTGAAAAGACTTTTTGCTTTAGGTTTTAATGAGCTTAGATCGTATTGCCTGGTTAACTGGAACAGTCCAAAGCCTTTATTAGTATTGGAAAAAAGCTGGCCATTGCCCGATGAAGGTGGGCACGATCTTTCGTACGTTAGTGATAATGAAATGCTGGTTAGTACACATCACAATGTGTTTAGTTTCGATATCAAAAAGAAAAGTTCACGGTGTTTGAACCACTTGCAGGGAAGCATGATATTAAAGCTGCTAATTATAATAAAAGCTCTCAAAGGCTAGTGTATACACAGGCTGAACAAAGCTGGTGGACTTTCAATATTTATGGCGTAAAGCCCGATCAGATAATTAATATTCCCGATATAAAATTGTATAAGGTTCGGATGTTAAAATAATTGCCCAATATGACAACGATGTTTAATAAGATAATCCACACAGTATTTTGTTCATTCCTTTATTTCAATGCTGTAGCTCAAAGTTCGCCCTCGTTAAAGACTGCGATGGATGAATTTAATAATGATCCGCAATTGAAATTTGCGATAGCAGGTTTATATGTTGTTGATGGACAAACAGGGGAGCCGGTAATTGAACAAAACGCCTATACAGGTCTGGCGCCGGCTTCTACAGAAAAAATAATTACCGCAGCAACAGCCCTTGATGTTTTAGGAAAAGATTTTACGTACGAAACAAAGTTGGGTATTGTAAGCACGGCCAAAGGCAAAAGTCTTTATATACAAGCCTCTGGTGATCCTACATTGGGGAGCTGGCGTTGGGATAGTACGAAAGAAGAAGTAGTGCTGGCTGCCATCAAAAGTGCAGTGAGGGCGAAAGGGATTAAGCAATTGGAATCGATTATTATTAGCAGCAAGGATTGGATCAATGACGATGGCCTGCCTTCACGCTGGACCTGGGAAGATATCGGGCAGTACTATGGAGCAGGTTCACAGGGACTGAACTGGAGAGAAAATCAATTTGACCTGATTGTAAAGTCGGGTGCTAATGTGGGCGATCCGGTAACTGTTTTAAGAACCAAACCTTTTCTATATAATTATAAAATTGTGTCGGAAGCAAGAGCAGCTGGCAAAGAAACAGGTGATGAGTCCAGTTTGTATTATCCTTCCAAGGGGAATACGTATAGTGTGTTGAAGGGTACTATACCTGCCGGTAAAAATGATTTTGCGATAGCCGGTTCAATCTATGATCCTTCCAGGCAATTTGCTAAAACGATCATCAATGAACTGAAAGGGATCGCGGTGGTTAAGGAAGATATACAGCTAACCGGGAAGAGGTATGATAATGTTGATTGGCTTTATACACATACTTCTCCAACGATGGCTAAAATTGTTTACTGGTTCTTAAGAAAAAGTGTGAATCTTTATGGAGAAGCACTGATCAGGACGATAGCGCTTCAGCTGAAGGGCGAAGCAACTACTGAAAAAGGCGTTGAAGCGGTGCAGGAGTATTGGAAATCGAAAGGCATAGACCCTGAAGAGATGCACTTGTATGACGGATCTGGTCTATCTCCTCAAAACAGGATTACCCCACATGCAGAAGTAACCGTTTTAAAGTATGCGAAAGCGCAGTCCTGGTATCCCGAATTTTATGATGGCATACCTCTTTATAATGATATGAAGATGAAAAGCGGAACGATTAACCGGGTAAAGGGTTTTACAGGCTATCAAAAGTCAAAAACAGGTAAAGAGTACATTTTTTCAATGATCATTAATAATTATAATGGCAGTCAGCTTTCTTTGATCAGGAAGATGTATACCGTATTGGATCAGCTAAAATAAAAGTACTTAAAAAAGAACTTATGAATGCCAAAGTTTATGATGTTATTATCGTAGGTGGTCGTATAGCGGGGCTTCCCTGGCTGCAAGGTTGGGTGCTGCAGGATTGGAGGTGTTGATATTAGAAAAGGATACCCTGCCCGGCCGCTCGGTAGTTTCATGCCCCTTGTTATTGAGCAGTGGTATGCAGTTGCTGGATGAGATTGGTATTGAAGAGTCAATATATGCTCCGGATAATACGCGTTTTGCCGGTGTTGCGCTGGAAATGAGCGAGTATTTCAGAACTTTTGTTGAGATACCCGATGTATATGGCCGGCATTTTTTGTATGGAATAGACCGGCAGGTTTTGGATGAAGCATTATGGAAAAACCTGGATCGATTTTCCAATGTTACTCAACTGGAGAACTTTTCGGTAAGGGAATTACAGAAGAACGAAGAAGGAAGGGTAAACGGTGTAATAGGGATGTTTAAAGGAGGTGAGTCGCAAGCTTTTTCAGCAAATTGTGTAATTGGTGCAGATGGCCGGCACAGTATTGTTGCCAGAAAAGCTAATGCTGTGGTTACTGAAGAAGTGACGCAATATAATACCGCTGTATATTACGCGTACTGGGAGGGTGTGGAACCCTACAAAGCATTGGAAAAAGAATGGGTGCAGATACATTCAGGATGTAATGGTTTTAGTGCAGTGGTAATACCTGCGAGTAAAGGACTTACAGGAGTATTAGCCCAGTGCCGCCACGATTATTTTGATGCACCGGCAGGTGTCGATGAATGGTATCATAGCACCCTGCAATCCTTTCCGAGAGTGTTGGGGCGATTGAAAAATGCCAGACAGGTGACGGCGCTTAGTGGTATGAAAAATGTGGGGAACCTTTTCCGGCAGGCTTCCGGTAAAGGTTGGGCGCTGGCCGGCGACGCCTATCATCAAAAAGATTCTTATGATGCACAGGGTATTTACGATGCTTTATTAGGCGCTAAAATACTGGCATCTCAACTGACTGACTGGAAAGAAGGCAAGAAAAGTTGGGATATGGCCATGGAGTCCTATAATAGCGAGGTGCATGATGCTTTACACCCAATGTTTATGTCTACGCTAGACCGTCTTAAGCGGGAAATGTTTTCTTCTCCTTCTCCTAAAATGGCAAATGGTTTGCTGCGATGGGTGCTTACCAACAAAAAGTACAGGGAGCGTTTTGGTTTGCTGGCTACCAGGAGCATACCGCCTAAGAACTGGGCGTCTCCTGCCGTGATGATTTCAGCAATATTGAGTGGAGCCGTATCCGATATCCGGAGAAAACGCAACCAGGAAGAGTGGTGGAAATTGCCAGCGCTTTAATCTTATTTTTATCTTTATAAATAATACAATCTCATAAAACAAACAGAACATAAAATGAAATTTTCGTCTGACCGGTATACCCAGATGCAGTATCGTCGCTGCGGCGATTCGGGTATCTTATTGCCTGCAATATCATTAGGTTTATGGCACAACTTTGGAGATGTAGATGATCCCAAGGTATACCGTAAAACATTGCATACGGCTTTTGATAATGGCATCACCCATTTTGATCTGGCCAACAACTATGGGCCACCTCCGGGAAGCGCAGAGACAAATTTTGGTAAAATTCTGCATACCGATTTTAAGGATCACCGTGATGAGTTGATTATTTCATCGAAAGCCGGGTACACTATGTGGGACGGCCCTTATGGAGATTGGGGTAGTAAAAAGTACCTGGTAAGCAGCCTGGACCAAAGCCTGAAACGAATGAAGCTGGACTATGTAGACATTTTTTATCATCACCGCCCCGATCCAGATACACCGCTTGAGGAGACCATGTCTGCACTTGATTTAATTGTGAGACAGGGTAAGGCTTTGTATGTGGGGATTTCCAATTATAAAGCGCCTGAGGCAAAAAAGCCATTCATATGTTGAAGAAGATGGGTACACCTTGCCTGATACACCAGCCCAAGTATTCGATGTATGAACGCTGGGTGGAAGATGGCTTGCTGGATCTTTTAGGAAAAGAAGGAGTAGGTTGCATTCCCTTTTCGCCGCTTGCGCAAGGCTTGCTTACCAATAAATATCTGAAAGGCATTCCCCGAAATTCAAGGGCAGCCAAATCACATGGTTTTTTACAGAAAGATGCTATTACAGAAGATCGCGTTGATCAATTGAAAAAATTAAACGAAATTGCCAGTGACAGAGGCCAGAGTCTTGCCCAGATGGCCTTAGCCTGGTTGCTAAAAGATAAAAGGGTTACTTCCGTTTTGGTTGGCGCCAGTAGTGCAGAACAGTTGCTGGACTCTTTAAAATGTTTAAATAATACGAGTTTTGATAAAATTGAGTTGAACGGAATTGAAGGGATTCTCAAGTCATGATTTTTAACCTCTAAATATTATAATATGGTTATCAGGAAATGGTTGCCGGCAATTTTGCTGTTATGCACTGTTGGCTTTCTGGCTATGACTAAGAGGACATTAGGTCCCGTGGCAGATTCGCTGGAGGGCGCGTGGAGTCTGAGTTATGGCGGACAGGATTTTGCGATGCTCTTCGAGGATGGTTACTGTATGTTTACCCAATACAATTTGAAAGAAAAGAAGTTTGGATTAACGGCCGGTGGACCTTTTACTACTGAGGGCGGTAAGATCAGGATCAAGACTGAATTTAATAGTGCGAATAAATTGGAAGTGGGTAAGATGCAGGAGTACGGATATAAATTATCCGGTAACGAACTAACCACTACCCTGGAAGGCTTTGAACTAAAATGGAAACGTGTGGACACAGGTGAAAAGCACTTAGCGGGTAACTGGCGCATTGTTAAAAGGAAGCAGGGAGAAGAAATTTCAGATATCCCGTTAAGGCCCAGGAGAACGTTGAAGCTATTAACAGCCACCCGTTTTCAATGGGCTGCTATTAACGTTGAGACAGGTGAGTTTTCCGGAACCGGGGCGGTACTTATACTTTTAAGGATGGTAAGTATACGGAACAGATTGAGTTTTTTTCCAGGGATAGTTCACGGGTAGGCATGTCTTTAGCCTTTGATGGTAAGCTTGAAGACGGTAACTGGATACATTCTGGTAAAAGTTCTAAAGGAGATCCGATTTACGAAATATGGGGACGGATGAAAAGTAATTAGCAGAGATCGTCAAGTAAAAATAGATAACAAATAATCAGGCGCATCAGCCCGGAGCCATAACTCCGGGCTTTTTGTTTTTGGTAAAATAGATCTTATGTTACAGCATCTACTAAACCTATTTACAAAAATATGTTTCAGGTTATATATTGAGTTGGTGAGCCATGGCTATCATTTCGGCAGTGCTTCGGACATTTAATTTCCGATTGATGTTTTTTCTGTGTGTTTATGGCGGTTTACGCACGATAATACCAATAGCGTTAATTTATCAACGCTGCTGCAGTATCGTTAGGTAATTGTACCTGGTGGCGTAGTAGCGGCTGCTAAACTAAGTGTTGATTTGAATAATTATGAAGCCAGTATGCGCTACTTCAAAATACCTTTTTTAAAAGCTCAGATAGTTAAACACCAATTCAACTCCGATTGTAAAATGCAATCGGGGTCTTTTGTATGCAGCAATGATTGTAGATGATTCTGCCTGCGAGGCGGCATTGAGTAGATCTGAAACCTCCTACAGACTTATTCAAACGTTGTACTATTTTTTATAGCAGTGCTTTGCTTGATTTTAGATATTTTTAGAAGGTTAAATAAACAGATCCAATTTTTAATATTGCCACATGAACAATCGACGTTATTTTTTGAAAACTGCTGCGGCGTTAAGTGCAGGTACATTACTATCAGCCGATCTTTTAGCAGCTATTCGCTCCGGCGTTTCTGCTAATGATAAAATAGGCCTGGGGGTGATTGGTTGTAAAGGCCAGGGGTGGCAAAATCTTACGGCTTTATTAAAAGTGCCTGAAGTAGAATGCGTGGCGCTTTGCGATATAGATGAAAATATATTAAATCAGCGAAAAGCAGATCTGGAAAAATTAAGCATCAAGCCAAAACTATACGGAGATTATCGCAAGCTGCTTGCAGATAAAAATGTAGATATTGTAGTGGTAGCTACTCCCGATCACTGGCATTGCCTGCAATTGATTGATGCCTGTGCGGCGGGTAAAGACGTGTTTTGTGAAAAGCCGGTAGCTAACTCAATTTTTGAAGCGCAATTAATGAGTAAAGCAGTGCAGCATTCCGATAAAGTGGTACAGGTTGCGCAATGGCAGCGTAGTCAGCAACATTTTAAAGATGCCATTGCCTTTGTGCATTCGGGTAAATTGGGTCGCGTTTCTTCTACCAAAGCCTGGATGTATCGTGGTGGCTCAAAGCCTTTACCTGTTGTACCTGATTCAGCTGTGCCGGCAGGTGTTAATTACAGTATGTGGCTGGGACCGGCTAAAAAGCATGAGTTTAATAAGAATCGTTTCCATTACGAGTTTCGCTGGTTTTGGGATTACGCCGGAGGATTAATGACCGACTGGGGCGTACACCTGATCGACATGGTTTTGATGGGCATGAAAGCAGGTACTCCAAAATCGGTAATGGCAACAGGCGGCAAATATGTTTTCCCTGCTGATGCAAGGGAAACTCCGGATATTCAAACTGCTTTGTACGATTTTGGCAATTTTCAAATGACTTGGGAGCATAACATGGCTACCGGCGTAGGATTGTATGGTATGCAGCATGGCATAGCTTTCATAGGGGAAAACGGTACCCTGTTATTAAACAGGCAGGGCTGGGAGGTAAAGGCTGAAAAATAATAAACTGGAAGCCTTGCCCTGGGCCAAATCTGTTGATAGTGGCCTGGATAAGCATGCAGCCAATTTTATTGATGTAGTGAAATCCCGTAAAATGCAGGATCTGAATTGCTCATTTGATGCAGGGGCAAAAGTAGCTGTAGCCAGTCATTTTGGTAATGTGGCTCTAAGGGTAGGCGAAAAAATTTACTGGGACGAGGCGAAAAATAAGTTCAATATAGAAAAAGCTAATCAACTGGTAAAGCCTGTATATCATAATGGCTGGAAGTTGCCGATTGTGTAACTTTGTATATTATGAAACAGCTTTTTTCTTTTTAATTTCGGGTATACTTTTGTTTTCCTGTTCGGGTTCCAAATCGGTAGCGACGCCACCACATGCGATATCGTTACAGGTAAATGAAAAAACTACCTATAAGAATGTGGTGATAACACTGAAGGAGATCAATGAAAGTCGATGCCCTATGAATGCCCGGTGTATAAGAGCAGGCGAAGCGGTTGCTGTTTTAAATGTGGTGGTTGATGGCAAAACAGAAAGAAATGTACAGCTTTGCACCGGAGTGGATTGTGAAAGAAGGTCGCTTAATTCGGCTTATGCACTGTCTTTAGAAGATCAAAAGTACTTATTCAGGTTGGATAGTATTACACCAGATCCTACCAAAACCCTGGAAAAACCGGTACAACGGGCTTATATCAGTTTAGAACAATCTAAATAATATGAAAGCCAATGGCGATCATATTATTTTGTTTGACGGCGTTTGTAATTTATGCAATGGCGCCGTGCAATATGTTATCCGGCGGGATGAGAAAGGGATGTTTAGATTTGCGTCCCTGCAATCGGAAGCCGGTAAGGATCTGCTTGTTAAAAGCGGCTTACCCCAGGATCATCTGAAGTCTTTTGTGTACATACATGGTGATCGGATTTATACAAGGTCCACAGCTGCATTAAAAGTCGCAAAGGAATTAACAGGGCCGGTACAGTTGCTGTATGGCTTTATCATAATACCCATTTTTATCCGCGACTTTGTGTATGACCTGATTGCCCGGAACAGGCATAGGCTATTTGGCCGCAAAGATGCCTGCATGCTGCCTTCGCCAGAGTCAAAGCAAAGATTTATCGGTTAGAATAGTTACTTCATACTGGTAACCCACCAAACATTTCCAAAGGGATCTTCAATGCCGCCGCTGCGTCCATAGTCCTGGTCGGCTAACTCGTTAACAATAGTAGCGCTGTTGGCTACGGCAATTTCAACTGTTTGGTCTGCATCTTCCACATAAATAAACAAATTGGCATTGGCTACTCCATAGAATTCGTTCATGTCTGCAAACATAATATTACAGCCATTTATTTGCACTTCGGCATGCATGATGATTTGATTGTCGTTATCACGATAGCTTTTAAAAATCTCTTTTGCTCCAAAGACAGTTTTTGTAAACTCAATAAAAGCGTCAGCATTTTTAAGGATCAGATAAGGCATTAAGGGCTGATGACCATTGGGTATTTTCATTGAATGTAGTTTTAATAAAATCAGGGTGAATTAAAGGCCGTAAGATACTACTATCTGGCTAAATACCGGATCAGCGAAAAGTCGATTTGGAGAATCCAGGGTAGTGCAATTGTTGTGCCCCAAAGTAATGCTACCACTACTTTTGTTCGCTTCGAAGCATCCAGTAGCAAAAGTCTTGGTGATAGTGCGGCGTCCACCTCGCTCGCTATCTTGTTTTCATTGGTATGGTATTCGTAAGGTGGCCCCGGGTGAGCATTTTGGAAAGCGGGGTTTGCCGGATTACAACGGCTCTTATTTTCCAGTAGTCTTCATCAGAGAGCACTTCGTAGCTGGTATAAACATCTATGCCGGCGTGTTCTAACTCTTTGTCCAGTTTCGTAATACTTCTACTTCTAATATACTTATAAATCAGCAAGGCTGGTACTGCCAGTAAGATGTAAAATTTTAAGAAGCACACAGTAGCAGTAATCAGTGTCATTGATAAATAGAAGTAAATGTCGCTGAGTATTCCTTCTTCTTCGAGATACACACGATTGAGTAGCTGACCTCCATCTAATGGATAAACAGGAAGCAGGTTTAAAAGGTTTGCCCAAATAAGCGATTGGGCTATTAATTGCAGCGGTATATCTCCAATAGCTATCCCATTATGAGCCGTATCAAAAAAGTAGGCGGCTATTCCCAATAATAAACCAGGCAATGGCCCCGCCAGTAAAATAAAAATACTCTGGTGCTGACTGATCTCGTTTTTAGAGCCCTTTACCAAAGCCCCAATAAAGGGAAGAAATAATACCTGTACATCCGCGTAGCGATAGTACTTCATGGCAATAAAATGACCCGCTTCATGCAGTAAGAGTATGCCAAAAATAACCAGCAGCAGATCCCAGCGTCGAAGCAGCAGATAACCCAATCCGATATACAATACCAGGCTTCTTAGCGCGCTAACCCAGGAGCCATTGCTCGCCGGTTCAGGTAAAGGAAACTTGGGTGGTATCGGGTTAGCCCTGTTAACTGTATCCCCTATATTATTGGGCTCCGGCTGCATCAAAAGAAGGTTTGATTTTCTGGTAGAGCAGGTCCGGCATTTTATCCCTTTGCCGTGTAGCAGCGTTCATGAAAAACAGTAACACATTGCCCGTAGCTAAAAGCTCATTTTTTTCGTTATACACTTCCTGGTGAAATAAGATTTTATGATCTTCAGGCAGTTGCTTCAATATGGTTTTAATAGTAAGCAGGTCATCGTATAATGCAGGTCTCAGGTATTTACAATTAACTTCTACTACCGGCATGATAATGCCGGTTTTTTCCATGTCGGCGTAAGTAAAGCCCAGATGCCTGATGCATTCTGCTCTTGCAACTTCAAAGTATTGAAAATAGTGAGCATGATACACAACGCCCATCTGATCCGTTTCTGCGTAGCGAACCCTTATTTTAGTTTCGGCAACATACATAGTTATTTACCTATTTTTTTATCCAGGCTGAATTTGCCAGGGCCCATTAAAAATATAACAACGTACATGGTAAGGAATAAGCCTGCACTTTCTCCTTCTCCAAAGATCTGCCCGCCATGTGCAAAAAACAATGCAATAACCATAGCGACGATAAGCGGTAAGGATGCTAACCTGGTTAACAGTCCAATAATTAGCAGGCCTGCACAGAATACTTCCGCGAAAATGGTTAATGAAAGGGAGGCCTTGGTTCCAATATGAAAAGGATCTGCAAAACCTTTGGATACTATAGCATTAAAATTGCTGATTTTCTTAAGCCCATGGTTCATTAACATCGAGGAGCCTGCAATTACACGTAACAATAGCAGCGCAATACTAACAGAAGGCTCTGCATATTTAGAAGTCATCAATCTCATATCGGGTTATTTATTTTATATGCAACAAACTTAATGAAATAATTATTAGCTGAGGCTGTAGAACCGGTACTGGCTAAGATGAATAAGGAAATATGGTTCAGTCACAGTTGCGCTGTAAATGCTAATAGCCATATTTGCTATATTCGTTTAAAATTAGGTTATACCATGTTTGATATTCTTGCACAATACCTGTTTCAATTTAGAAGACTAGTGCTGCCCCCGATTGGCAGGTTTGAATTGGAGAGCAAAGAAGCCAATGCTAATCCGGCTACGTCCACAATAGCTTCGCCATCCTGGATAGTTGGTTTTGAGCCTTATGATGAAGATGTTGAATTGAAAGATAATATTGTACTGGTGAACTGGCTGGTCGATAAAGAAAAGATTTCCGCAGAACAGGCCAGGAATAGCTTGGTGCTTTTCGTAACGGATCTGCAAAACCGGTTAAATAATGGAGACAGGATTGACTGGCCTTCTTTGGGAACATTGGAGAAAAAGAATAATCAGGTTCAGTTTAAACCCATTCTAACGGAAATTTCTCCTTTTACCGATGTTGCTGCTAAAAAAGTAACCCGAGAGCATACCAGCTACCAAACTGTGGTAGGGGATAAGCAAACAACTACAGCTCAAATGCGTGAGCAATTGCAGCTCCCTGATGAAAAAGAAGGAAAGGTACTACCATCATGTGGGTGATATTAGCTGCTGCCTTAATAGCGGCTGCCTGGTTCTTTAGTCAGAATGGATGCAACACTTCAGCCAGCGGTAACCAGCAAAAAGTAGAGAGTACAAAGCCCGGAGATACGTATAAGATACGCTAGGGTAATCACGAGTGATATACCACTATTCTGCAATCGTGTTGATCAGTTTTTTCTCTCCCACAATCCATAAAAGGTCTCCTTCTTCGAAGATCCAGGTAGATTCAGGATTGAGATAACGTTCGCCATTTCGCTCAATACCTACCACTAACCCGTGAGCCAGGTTTTTGATATCGCTTTCCCTGATAGATTTGTGCACCAGGGGCGAATCGGCTTCAATGGTTAATTGATCCAGTTTCATTTCCACTTCACGGGCACTATCTATAATCTTCTTATCGGGACGTAAAATGGCATTCATTCTTCTTTCCTGGCTGTCGGTACAAATAATAAACAGCTTATCACCAGGGTATATTCTTTCATCACGTTCGGGAGGAATAATAGATGTTGCTCCCCTTTTGATCATAGCCACATTTACACCTACCCGTTCCCGCCATTGTAATTCCATCAACGTTTTGCCAATGATACTTACTGCTTCGGGCGCCACGTCAAAAGTAGTGAGGTGGGCGTCCCAGGGCGCCAGGTTCTGGTTCTTTTTTTCTGCTGCCTGTTCTGCGATTAAACGTTGCTCTTCAATTTCCCGGTTATTGAGGTTTTTAACAAACCGGTCTTCAATATTGTCGTAAGTGCGTTGCAGTCTTTTCCTGAATATTAATAATAATACCAGTAACGCTATACCTACCATTAAGGCAAAGTCGAGCGAATAAATACTTCTTAAAAGCCCAATGATGAACAGCAGGGCCAGGGAAACTTTTATAATACGCATGATCCAGATCGGACCATGATATTTTTGTTGGGTATAGATCCTGGCGAAAGGTTCGGTTTTTTCATTTTTACGATCAGCGCCCATAAAAAGGGCCCCATAGCTGATAACGCGAGTACGGCAGAAGTAGCCCTTCCAAAGCCATGGGCAACCTCCTGCAGCCATGGCAGCATAAAACTGTCATTCAAAATAATCAGTGCAATCACCACAGCCGAGAAGACCACCGTATTGATGAGGAAGAATTTCAGTACATGATTCCAGTCGCTTACCGCTCTCAGGGCCGTAGCTTCCGAACTATACCGGTTTAAGCGGGCTTCCCATTTGGGAGAAAGCTTACTGGCAATCCAGTTGTAAATGCGGGTGCTGGAAAGTGTTAACGAGGGCGCAATAAAAATAGTTAAAGCAGAAACAGTGATAATAATGGGGTAAAGTTCTTCGCTCACTACTTTTTGTTTGACGCCCATCGATGCAATAATAAAGGAAAACTCACCGATCAAGGCCAGGCTCATACCGGTTTGTATGGAAGTGCGTAGGCTGTTACCCGAAATAAAGGCCCCCAGCGTAATGACAATGCTTTTGCCCACAATTACGGCAGCTGTGATCAGTAAAATAGGTAGCCAATGATCTTTGATTACGTTCAGATCTATCAACATGCCTACCGATACAAAGAAAATGGCACCGAAAAGATCTCTAACCGGTATGACCAAATGCTCTATTCGTTCGGCTTTGGTGGTTTCTGCTAAAAGTGAACCCATAATAAATGCGCCTAACGCGGCAGAGAAACCTGCTTGCGCAGAAAGGTATACCATCAAAAAGCACATGGCAATGGCCACTATCAGCAAAATTTCATCCGTCAAAAAATTTTTAGCTTTTTTAAGAGTGAAGGAATAAAAAGTATACCTCCAACAAACCACACAATAAGAAAGAAGCCAAGTTTTAATATGGACATACTGATCTGTCCGGCATCAAAAGTATGGCTGGCTACAAAAGTTCCCAACAATACCAGCAACACCACCGCAATCAGGTCTTCAACTACCAATATGCCATATACCAGTTGGGCGAAATTTCTTTGTTTCAATCCCAGGTCGGCAAAGCTTTTAACGATAACGGAGGAGGACGAGATGGTGAGACAAGCCCCCAGGAAAATACAATCCATAAAGGGCCAATTCAATAGCTTTCCCAAGCCAAACCCTACTGCTGCCATGCCTACGGCTTCAAAGCCCGCGGCCGTAGTTGCCGAACCGCCCATCTTGGCCAGTTTTTTAAAGCTGAATTCCAACCCCAGGCTGAACAAAAGGAAGATGACGCCGATTTCGCCCCAGGTTTGCACATCTGTTAATTCATAAACTTTAGGAGGGAATATTTTAAAATTAGGACTGATTAGGATGCCTGAAACCAGGTAGCCCAGGATTAATGGAAGTTGCAGTCTTTTAAAAATAAGGGTGATAACAGCGGCCACGCTCAATATAAGCGCCAGATCCGTTATCAGATGTGGTAAATGGTTCATAAAAATTTTATTGTGCCCATAGTCCCGGAAAGCACCGGGGTTTTCCTGTCATCTTCATTATGCATGGAGTATTATCTCCAACACATACACTTCAGCTTCACAATATGTATCTTCAGCAAAGTAAATAGTCAATAGAAAATGTTTGGCTTTGGCCGAAATGTAATATTTTTTTTGAAATTACTACCTGCAGAAAGGAAAAAAGAGGCTCATTTTATATGTAAGTGGTTGGTTATTAGTTATAAAAGAATAAATAGCGAATAAGAAGTCTCTAATTGCAATTTGTTGTACCTTTGCAATCCATTTTGAAAAAAGTGGATATTTCCTGAAGAGGCCCGTGAAGGGCTCCACCGGTGTGGAGACGCCTCAAAGGTTAACAATTAAATTTAAAATTTACCATGCCTAAGGTAAAAACAAATTCAAGCGCAAAAAAGCGTTTTAAAGTAACAGCTACTGGCAAGATTACTCACCAAAAGAGTTTCAAACGTCACATCTTAACTAAAAAATCTACTAAGCGTAAGCGCGGTATGCGCATCGATGGTACAGTAGCACCATCTCATGTACATTTCGTAAAACGTTTGTTGAGATTAAAGTAATTAGTAAACATTTTAAAAATATTTCAGAGAAGATTTTTTAAATTTTATATCTGAAATCTAAAATATTAAGATATGCCACGTTCAGTAAATGCAGTTGCTTCTAAAGCCCGCAGGAAAAAGATATTAAAACAAGCCAAAGGTTTTTACGGTAAACGTAAAAATGTATACACCGTTGCTAAAAACGTTGTAGAAAAAGGTATGACTTACATGTATGTAGGTCGTAAATTAAAGAAAAGAGAATACCGTACTTTATGGATCGCGCGTATTAACGCTGCAGTTCGTGAAGAAGGGTTAACTTACTCTCAATTCATCAACAAATTACAAACTAAAGGTATTGAATTGGACAGGAAAGTATTAGCTGACTTAGCTATGAACAATCCTGAGTCTTTCAAAGCTTTGGTAGCTTCTGTAAAATAATTATTACAGCAACATAATAAAAGAGCCCATGGTTTTAAACCATGGGCTCTTTTGTTGGTATCGCAGTTTAAAAACTTTTATAGCGCGTCATTTACTAGAGTAGCTATTTCAATAAGTTTAGCTTCAAGATTTGATAGTGATATACTTTTTACATTGACTTTACTAAGTACATCAGGGTAGCTGCTGAAGATGGATGTTATGCCTTTCAGTATATTCTTTTTATTAGAATCATCAGTTAAAAAGAATGATTTGTTATCAAGGGAAATGGTGTAGGTAGACCTGGTGGCGGAATACATCATCATACCGGTACCATCAGGGCCGCCTCCGCCGGTCATCCGGTTTTTAGAATGCCACAGTTTAAATATGTTGATTTGGGATCCTAAAAACACATTAAACATGAACTTTCTGCCCTGGGTTCTATTTATCCCCGTAAAAGAATAGTCAAACAAGGCCGCTAATTCCGAAGTCAGGCTGTATTGCTTTTTCTTAAAAGTGAAACCATAGGCCTTGATCTGCTCGGGTTTAACATAAGCAATCCTATCCTCGTTTTCGGGATAGAATGATGCAATTGTTGTGAGTTTTTCCCAATCAGGGCCATCCCAATTTACAGGAATTACAATTTTGGTTTTGACCGTATCTCCCTTTAATCGTACGTAATATCCATCAACGGTCTTTTGGGCTTTTAATATAGTTAGGGTTAAGGAAAATAGAAATAGGAGTAGCAGCTTTTGCATGGTTCTGGTTTACTGATGAAGAAACAAAGATATAATATCCGGTAAATGTCATTGTTAAATGTGAAGCGGAAATTGTGATTTTAAATTTTCAGGTCGATAATTGCATATTTCGCTAATTTAGCGCTCAATTTTTAAACCAATAAGTGCCGGTGCAGCCGGTGTTATGGCAAATGAAACGGAGCAATGCTGGCAGACATAAAGTTTTTTGCGGAGTTCCATCCGACCAACCTCAAAAAATAAAAATTTACGGATGAATAACTCATACTTAGGCCTGGTTGAACAGACCTTTAATTTTCCGCAGGAAAATATTGAAGTTAAAAAGGGTGACCTTATTTTTAACGGTATTGATTATAAAAGACTGGTGGAAAAATACGGCACACCTTTAAAGGTGAGTTACCTGCCCAAAATTGGAATTAATATCAATAAGGCGAAGCAGTATTTTGCTAATGCTATGAAAAATATAAGTATGAAGGCAAATACTTTTATACTTATTGTACCAAAAGCTCGCATTTTTCCTTTGTGGTAGGAGAGGCACTGAAGCATAATATACACCTGAAACTTCCTTTGCTTATGATATTGATATCATTAACCAGTTGTATAAGCGCCGTAAGATCAACAAAGACATTAATATTGTTTGTAATGGCTTTAAGCAAAGAAATTACACTTCACGTATTGCCAAGCTGATCAATAGTGGGTTTAAAAATGTAATTCCTATTTTGGATAACAAAGAGGAATTGAGTATGTATAAGCGTAGTGTGAAAAGCAAGGAGCCTTTTAAAATAGGTATCCGGGTGGCCGCAGAAGAAGAACCTTCTTTCCCGTTTTATACTTCGAGACTGGGTATACGTTCAAAAGATGTATTGGAATTTTATGTGGACGAAATAGAAGGCAATGAAGACAAGTTCCAATTGAAAATGCTGCATATCTTCCTGAATAAGGGTATTAAAGATGATATCTATTATTGGAGTGAGTTGCGTAAAAGTATTAACCTGTATTGCCAGTTAAAAAGATCTGCCCTGAGCTTGATTCGTTGAATATTGGCGGTGGTTTCCCGATTAAGCATAGCCTGGCTTTTGAGTATGATTACCAGTTTATGATCAACGAGATCATCAGCAACATTAAATCTGCCTGCAAAAAAGCCAAAGTACCTGTACCGAACATTTACACTGAATTCGGTAGCTATACGGTTGGTGAAAGCATGGCACATATTTACAGTGTAATAGGAGAGAAGCGCCAGAACGACCGGGAGACCTGGTATATGATCGATTCATCTTTTATTACAACCTTGCCGGATACATGGGGTATTGGTGAAAAGTTCCTGATGTTACCTATCAACAAATGGGATAACGAGTACCAACGGGTAGTGTTAGGGGGTATTACCTGCGACGGCCACGACTATTACGATAGCGAGGAGCATATCAATGAAGTGTTCCTACCCAAAATAAAAAATGACAATGGCGTGGGCAATTCACGCGTGAGACCGGTTGATGCGGTAGATCTTGAGAAAAAGCAAACTCAGGAAAGTGATGATGAACCTTTATATGTTGGCTTTTTCCATACGGGGCTTACCAGGACCAGATCAGTGGTTATGGCGGTATTAAACATTGCCTGATTCCTTCCCCAAGCATGTGATTATTGAATATGATAAGAACGGAGAGCTGGAAGAATGGGTGTATGCGAAAGAGCAGTCTGCACAAAGCATGCTGAAGATCCTGGGTTATTTGAGATAGGGTTTAAAGAATTCAATATATATATAAGCTGCGGTCCGTAAAGATCGCAGCTTTTTTTTAGGGAATATGCGTGACAGGCACAAAAAAAGGAAGAAACCTTCCTACTTCGATCCAATTGTTATTGGTAAGATATTATTTCACAAACATACCTCTTGGTCCATTTACGCCGGACAATACTGTTTCAAACTCGGTGCCATCGAGGTTGGCGCGCCTGATGAATCCATTATTAGTTTCGGCCCAGTATACTTTGTTGGTACTATGGTCAACGGTTATGCCTGAACCACCCCTGTTCCCGGTTACGGTAGGAGAAATCTTTATCTTATTTGAACCGTCCAGGTTTGCCTGCATGATGCCAGTCTGACGCCTGTCGTCATAATAGATTTTTTGATTGACTTCATCTACATACAAACCATAGCCATAGGCACCTTCAATAATTCTTCCCATACCTGTTCCATCAGTTTTTGCTGAATACATGATTTCTTTGTTTACATCGTAAAAGTATAAGATACTTGTTTTACGGTTGATGCCAATCGCCCGTAATTGTCCATCAGGTACTATAATGAATGTCTTCTCAAAATTGCTTCCATCTAAATTAGCCCTTGATACGTTAGCGCCATCGGCTATATACATTTTACCTTCGGCAAGGTTGATAGCTATGCCGTAAGGAGAAGATAGCCCGGTAACCAATTCAACTATATTGGTTCCATCAACATCCATCAGCAGTATTTTACCCGAACCTGTAGTTTGGAAATCGCAATAGTATATTTTTTATTGATAGAGTCATAGGCCATTCCATGCGCCTCTCGACCCGTCATGTTAACAACGGTTTCGGCCGGCGAGCCTGGCAAAAGCGATAGTTTACGTATGAGTTTGCTGCCATACTCTATAAAGTAAAGCTCTCTCTCTCCACCCGTACTGGCATCTGGATCGATAATGGTCAGGTCCCTCGTGTAACTACCGGTGCCCCGGCGCCTACCACTTTCAGTTTGACGGTGTACGTGCCGGCTTTGATATAAGTTTTGGTGGGATTACTTTCTGTAGACTTTGTCTCATCGCCAAAGTCCCAGCTGTAAGATTCCCCATTTTCCGATTCATTTTTAAATTGAACAGGCTCGTTCATTTTCAATTCTGCATTGCTAATGGAAAAAAGCTTTTTACCGTAGGCGGTAAATCATCAAAATTGTAGTTGGTTTTCTTACAGCCCGCCAATGCCACTACTGCTATCAGCAAAAAAGCGGGAAATAGTTTTTTTAGTAAGATCGTCATATTAACGTATTTAAGTTTTGTCGGCCCCGGTTTATATTTCCGGGGCTGGCTTGATATTATTTTAATTCAAAGCTTTCTCCGGCTGAAAAAGAGAAATGCTTGCATTTTTAAAAGTTGCTTTACCTTGCGTTGTTTTTACTTTTTTAGGTTTTGAAACCACCACTACCTGGCTTTCCCCTGCTACGGTTGCCTTTTTCCCGTCACAATGATGGCTGTAGCTTCATCAATGCCGATCAATGTTTTATCGGGATGATCTGCCAGGGCACTTAAAAGCCTATTGTACCTGCTTCGGATGATGAAGTGCTGATCAACAATAGCACTGGTTAGAAATCCCATTCCGGAAGAAGTAACTACGCTATTGCTTTTTATTTCTCTGAAGCTATCTTTATCACTCTTTCCTTTTTCTTCCCCGGTAATCATAATTTGTGACATTACTGCGGCGCCTGCGCTGGTACCGGCAATAGTGGAGCCATTGCGAAATGCCTGGTGTAGCGCTTCGTATAGTTTGGTGCCTCTCACTACATTCATAAATTTATTCTGATCGCCACCGGTGATGAAAATGAATCGTGCATTTTTAACAGAATCGATCCAGCCCTGTTGATTATCGGCCTGGGCTCTGGTGAAATTAAAACTGGTAATTTTATTGTTGCATGCAACTGATAATTGACCGCTGATATAAGCCACCGACTCCTCAGGAATGCTGGTAGCCATGGGAAGGACAACTATATAATCACCGGGTTTCATTTTGGCTGTTTCCACCATTTGTTTTACCAACGCAGGAGACCTGTCTCCACCGCCAATAATAAACAGGCTCCCTTTGTTCTGGCTGGCTGAAGGAAAACATTGTGATAAATAGCAATGTGGTGAGCAAAACGCTCTTTTTATTAAAATATGTTTTCATTATTTGTAGATGTATACTGATATTTTACCGTTCTTATCAACCGTACCGCGGTACATACCTGATGTGTTAAATTCCATGGCAATTTTTCCTTCTTTATCGAGGCCAATGATACCACCATCGCCGCCCATTTTCCCTATCTCCTCAATAACCTGTTTGGCAGCCTCATTTACCGGAAGCTTTTTTAGTTCAATCAATGCTGACATACGATTGGCCGCTACCTCCCGGATATAGTATTCGCCCCAACCGGTACAGGAAATACCGGCAGTGGCATTATTGCAATAAGTACCCGCACCGATAATAGGGGTCGCCTACGCGCCCGTATCTTTTATTAGTCATCCCGCCAGTGGATGTTCCCGCAGCCAGGTTACCTTTATTATCAAGCGCTACTGCTCCAACGGTTCCGAATTTTTTATCTTTATCCGAAATGCCATAGATCTTGCTCTTGCTGGGATCCACATCAATATAAGCGGCCCTGCCTTGCTCTTCTTCTTTTATGGTTCTTTGCAACTGGTCCCAGCGTTCCTGGGTAAAGAAGTAGGACTGAGGTACGGTATCGCATCCGCTGGCTGCGGCAAACTGCTCAGCACCTTTACCCACCATCATTACATGCTCTGATCTTTCCATTACAGCCCTTGCTGCATTGATGGGATTTTTAATATTGGTAACACCCGCTACTGCCCCGGCTTTCAGGGTTTGACCATCCATAATAGAAGCATCCAGTTCGTTTTTCCCGTCGTGGGTGAATACCGCACCTTTACCTGCATTGAATAGGGGTGAGTTTTCCATTACATTAATGGCTGCCTGCACTGCTTCAATTGAGGTTTTCCCTTCTTTCAGCAAGTTGTACCCATGCTGAAGGGCTTCTGTAAGTGCGGCGGTGTATGCTTTTTCCTTTTCAGGCGTCATGAACTTTTTTCGATAGTACCGGCACCACCATGAATAACCATCACATATTTTGATTCATCGGTTGTGGCGGTTTTATCGCTGCAGGAAAGCATGATGCTACAGCTCAGCGCGAAAAGTATGGTAGTAAAAATATTCTTCATGTTCATCTTGTTGTTTCGTTCACATTAAAATTTGATTACTGGCGGGTGGTCTGCACCCAATTGCCACCAACAACCGACCACCAAAGTTTTTCTACTCCGGCTGTAGTTTCAGCCTCAAAGCTGGTCATATTAAATTTGTTGGCCGTTGCTGCTGCCGAAACTGCCGATACCTGTACGGCTTGCCCGCTATTGTTCCAGGTTACCGGGCTACCCGAAGTAAATGTTTCAGGAGTTTTGGCGGCATTTGTTTTTAAGAAGTAAGCCTTATTGGTTCCTACTACCTGCGCCATGCCGGTTTCGTCTATACAAACAGCAGTTGCTTCATCAACGGCAATGCCATTGGGGGTCTTGCTCCAGTCTTTCATGATCCTGCCTAAGAAGGCAACAGAGCGGCCCTGGCGGTTACGTTGGGTGAAATGCTGGTCGGTAATTACGTTTTGCAGAAAAGGCGCTTTTAGAAAATCATCGGTGCCCAGTGTTACTTTTTGTGCGTACGGATTGGCCAATGCTTCTGCAGATTCCAACGTGCCTCTTTCCCCGCTAAAATAATAGTTGCTTAAAATGGCTGCACCAGCACTGGTTCCGCCAACAGGTACTTTTTCTCGGTAAGCAGGTAATTGATGGCTGCCATTACTTTGGTACCTTTCCAGTACCCTGTATAATCAGATTGATCACCACCGGCGATAAACAGCATCTCCGCATCCCGGATAATTTTAGCCACGCCATCATCATCTGCCAGCTTACGCGAATCGATTTTTAATGTTTCAACGGAGTTCACCGTTCCCAATCCTTTTACATAGGCATTATAAGCATCGGTGCCTGTTGCTCTTATAATAACTACATCTCCACCGCCGCTCCGGGCTATCATCCATTGAAAGGCTGCTGATACGTCAGCGCCTCCACCCATGATCACGATGCCGCTTTTGGTAGTAGTTTGTACGTCAGCAATATCGCCTACAACTCCTATAGATGCTAAACGTGTTTCAGGTGGTGCAGGTTTGGGTGCATCGGGTCTGAACGGATCATTAGGGTCCCATTTTTTTCGCAGCTTATTAGTAAAACCGCCGCAACCAGTATACTATAAAATTTCTTCATTGTTCGGTAATATCTGTGTTTAATAGTTCGGGTTTTGGATCATTTTTTTATTAACCGACATTTCCTGATCCGAAATGGGGAAGCAGTATTGAGCTGCTGTAGGCTCAAGTTTTATAGCTCCCGATGTATTAATGGCATCCTGGGTAGTACGCTCTACCGGCAGGTTCCTCCGTTTAAGATCAAAGAAACGATGACCTTCAAAAGCCAGCTCTTTAAAACGCTCATTATATAGGGCATTTACCAGGCTTTGCTTGTCAGTAAAATTCTGATCGATATAGTTGTAAATTCTCGCTCTTCTTAAATCATTCAGGTCTTTTGTGGCCGCGGTAATACTCGCTGCGCCGGTACTGTTCTCTAGTTCCGCTTCTGCTTTGATCAGGTACATTTCGCCTGCGCGAAATAGCTTAACGTCAGTAAGTCCACGGTAAGCAGTGTTGCCCCCACATATTTATTAACCAGGTATTGGGATTTGCCAGCCGGACGCGTAGGAGCATATTGAATATAGCTGCTGAAGCGAACATCGTCTGCGCGTTGAGCTGTTGTGCCAAATTGATCAATCAGCTTGAACGAAGGGGCATACAATACAATCTCACCGGTTTCACGGAAGAATGCAGCTCCGAGACGAGAGTCGCCAATTACTCTTGACAGCTTCCAGATCACTTCAGACTGGCTACTGTCCTTCCATATTTTTCCGAAATCACTTTTAGGCGCTAATGGTTCTGCGGCGATTACCTCCGATGCATAAGTAATTGCATCAGCCCATTTCTTTTCATACAGCGCTGCTCTTGCCTGTATGGCGGCTATTGCTGTTTTAGTAATACGAGAATTGTCATTGAGCCCGGAAGGGATCAATTCTTTAGCAGTGCTAAGATCCGCATTCAAGTTATCGAAATTGGATTTTACAGATTCTCTGGCAAGATATTCGAGTGTACGTTGTTTTACGTATGGCATACCCATACCGTTAGGCTCGTAAGAAGAAGCATAAGCCCGCAACAGTTCAAGGTAGGAATAAGCTCTTAGTGCCAGTGCTTCGGCGCGGTATTGATCCAGACGGTTTTGTTCGCCAGCTGCCGGAATCGTAGGAGCAGCTTCCAGCACTCGGTTAGCACGGTCTATCACCACCGCATATTCGTAAAGAGCCGATGTAACGGAGCCCGAACCCGAGTTATATAGCCACCGGTGTGCTGTGTTATTGGATACGGTATTTTCTGTAGGATACATGACTTCATCAGATACAATAGCCCCTGCCTCAATCAGCGAGGTGGTTAATGCTGCATAAGCGCCCAGCACTCCCATGTTCAGATCATCTAAATTACGAAAAGCCTTAGACGGGTCGATAACGTCGGAATAAGGCGTATCCAGTTTGGAGCAAGACTGGAACACCAATCCTGCCAGTAATAAAAAAGCAAATATTTTCTTTATGTTCATGATGATCAGATTAAAAATTAACATTAATGCCCGCGGTATATTTCCTGGCGTTAGGATACTCAAATCTTCCGTATTGACGGTTGTTTTCAGGATCCAGTCCGCGCCAGTTGGTCCAGGTAAACAGGTTCTGCCCTTGTACGAAAACGTCTACAGATTTTAAGATCCTGGTAGGTTGCAGCAGGTCTGCAGGTATGCTGTAGTTGAGCTGCAGGTTACGCAAGCGCATAAAAGAAGCATCCTGTATATCTTTCGAGGTAAAATTTCTCGGTACGTCTATACGTTGCAGAGTAGCATTGTCACCCGGTTTTTTCCAGCGATCATATAGCATTCTTTTGCTTTGGTTACTGGTCATGTAGGCTGGTTCTCATTGTAAAAGTCGATATTATTCCAGCGTTGTACATCTGATACAAATGCAAGCAAGGCACTCAAGGTGATGCTTTTCCAACGTAGGGCTGTAGTAATACCGCCCGTTAATTTGGGGAACATATTGGCTGAAAGCGGTACAGCTTGTGATTCACCGCTATATACATTGGTAACGGAGCCGTCCCGGTTATAATAAAGTGCATCCCCATTGGCTGGATCGACACCAGCCCATTGCTGTGCATAGTAGGTTCCATAAGGTAGCCCCAATTTAATGATTCTGGTATCTCCGTCGGGCAATTGATCTGTAACATCACTTACACGTAAAATTTGGTTTTTGTTGTAGGCTCCATTCACACCAATATTCCAGTTAAAGTCTGCTTTTTGTATTACATCTCCACTCAGGCTCCATTCAATCCCCTTGTTACCCATTCTTGCAGAGCTAATTGGTGCTGTTCCGCCAGCGCCGGCACCTGAAAAAGCTGAAACTGGTTGCTCAATATACATTCCTCTGGTGATCTTGTTATACCAGTCTGCAACAAGCTTTACCCTTTGTGTTTTGAAAAGAGAAAGATCGAATCCAATATTCAGCTCATCAACATATTCCCAATTGTAGTCGGGGTTTCCGATATTCGTAGGTCTGATTGCCTGCAAGCCGCCATAAGTGGTATTTACAGAATAGGTAGCCAGGTAATCAAAACTTCTTCCAAATGAACTGGCGGTTTGCCCGTAGCTGACCCTTAACTGCAAGCCTGCAATAAAGTCAGTGTTAGCCAGGAAGTTTTCCTGTTTTACATCCCAGTTGGCACCGAAGGAATAAAAGCCATGCCAGCGATTTTTAAGTGGAACGGACGAAACAGATGCCCCATCGTAACGGTAACTAGCTGTAAGTGTATATTTATTATTTAATGTATAGCGACCCAATCCCATGTAGCTAATCAGCGCACTGTTTACGCGACCACCACCCAGTGAAGGCAGAAACCCGGTACTCACAGTAATACCAGCGGGAGTTTCCGGTAACCGGTCATCCAAGCCATAACCCCTGTAGCTAAAGTTTCTTTCATTAGTATATAAATATTCAATAAAACCCGACACTTCGAAATCATGTACATCTAATCTTTTCTTATAAGTAAGGCCTGAAGTTGACACAAGGTTAAAATATCTTCTGAATCCTTCTCCAAAAGCGCCTTTACCACCTGCCTGCCTGCTTCCGATATACGACAATGGGTTGATAAATACCTGGTCGACGGAATTCCTGTAGTCAATACCATTACGGGTGCTGATCTTTAATCCTTTAACGATCTCGTAAGCGAGGTTGATGCCCAGAATGGTTTTAAACTGCTCGGTCTTATCTGAAGTACCATATAGTACGTCAATACCCCGGCTTCCTTCACGCGTATCATAAAAGCCCTGGCCTTCATCGGTAGCATAAAACACACCATCGGGAGTATAAGGGTATTCATAAGGCAAAGCATAATAAACAGATGCCATAGGGAACCTACACCAGTGCCTCCTTCATTATAAGTGAAGCGAGAGCTCGAATAGCCCAGGTTGATATTGAAACCAGCAGTAAACCTGCCATAGTTCATGTTAGTGTTGCTGCGCAATGAGAACCTGTCTAATCCTGTTTCTTTCACGATACCCTGCTCCCTCCAAAGGCTAAAGGCATTATAAGTTTGTACGTTTTCATTACCGCCGCTCAGGCTCACCTGCTGTTCCATAAAGTTGGCATTCTGAAAGAACAGATCTCGCCAATCAGTATTGATATGTCCCAGGCTATCGAGGATACGGTCGCGCTGTTGCTGCTCGATAGGGGATAGCGTTGCATAATCAGGATTTTTAGGAGATAGTGTCCAACCCGGACCAATATTACGACCGGTTTCCAGGCCTACCTCTTCTTCAAAACGCAGGCGCTCCCGGGTATCCATCATTTCAAAATTGGGTTGCGTAAGCGTCGAGAAGCCATATTGTGAGCTGTAACCTATGTTTAAACGACCTTTTTTCCTTTCTTGGTGGTAACTACAATAACACCGTTAGAGCCTCTTGAGCCATACAACGCTTTCGCAGATGCATCTTTTAGTACCGTAACAGATTCGATATCCTCAGGGTTAATGGTTTGGAAATATCCGCTCTCAATAGGAATACCATCCATAATATATAGAGGTGAAGTTGAGCCGTTAATAGAGCCGATACCCCTGATCACCACCGCAGCACTCTGGCCTGGTTGTCCAGAGCTGGATATAACGCTCATACCCGGTACCCGCCCCTGTAATATCTGGTCGAGGGTGCTCATGGGTACTTTATTAATATCAGCAGCATTTACCTGGGTAGAAGCGCTGGGGCTATTGCGTTTGGCGTATTCGGTATACCCGGTTACTACAATCTGATCGAGGTTGCCCACGTTCTGCTGAAGGGTAATGGTGATGCTAACCGCCTGTGTTACGGTAATGGTTTGAGTAATATAAGACGCGTGGGATACGATCAATTCATCTCCCTCATTAGCTTCAATCGTAAACGAACCATCACCTGCTGTTACACTAGCCGCGCTACGCCCTTTTACACTTACTACTGCATTGTCAACGGGATTACCCTCCTGGTTGATAACCTGGCCGGTAATTGTTTTGAAAATACTCTTATGGTAGCTGGTTGTTTTTACTGTTAACTCCTTTTCAATAAAAACATTTTCAGCCTTTACGTGAAATACAAAAAATAGCGCGAAACACAGGAACGCTCCCGTTTTAGACACGCTTTTTAAAAAAGGCAGCAATCTGCCCTTTTTCTCATAAACAATTAATGTCATATTTCTGATTAGTTTTAAACATGCGAAAAGTAGCGTTTTCTATGCTTAAAAAGAAAAAAATATCTGGAACCTGATATTTTATGTAATGTTGGTCGTTTTTGGGATGTGAATAAATCACTATTTGGAGAATTGTTGCCCAACAAAGTGTCAATGCCTGATATTAAAATAGGTGATCAACCATGGACAGTAAAACTCAAAAAGCCATAAGATCAAAATCCTACGGCTTTTTGAAGTATATTGAAAAAATATTTTAATTGGCGGCCTTTACATATTTACTAAAACCCCCGCTTGCACAATCGGAAATAACAAGTACATCTGAATCTTCAAGTCCTATGGACTTGGCAGTTACCGATAAATAGCGAAATGAATTTTCATTGCAACCAATAGCGCCCGTAAGGTCCAAATTACCATTTTGGATACTACCGTTGGTATTGATTTCAATTGCTCCTTTTTGATTAATGCTAATGACCTGATTGGGCATTACCGCAGGGCCACATCCTGCACAAAGCCATTCATTCAGCTTCCATTTGCCGGCAATTTTTAAATAAAAGGCCTCTACATTTTCCGGGATTTTGGTTGTTTCCTCCTGTTTTTCGGCAACAGAATCTTTTTTACAGGAAATCATACCAATGACAATAAGCAGCAGTGCGAATGTTTTTTTCATAAATTTTTCTTTTTCAGACGCGTAAAAATACACAACTGCAACAATATACCTGACATTTTTAAAATTTAAAAGTCCCTACCAACACACCATCTGCTTCTTTTCCATTTTCACCACTTTGAAGGGTTACTATTTTGCGCGTTTCTTTACCGCTGGCATAATACAGGTAGATCTCGGCCATCAGTGTGGTGGGGCCGCTGATCGTAAACTGATCTTCGTTAAAGAAATTAGTCTCGATTTTATATTGACCTTTTACTGCTTTTTTAGCAGGAATTGTTCCGGGCCGAAGCCATCTGTAAAGTCGTTGCTGATCCTGCCACCGTTGCCGGTGCGGTTATTGCTATAGTAGCATTTCTCCCCGTTGGGATCGGTTACCCAGAGATCGATATCCGTATCAGGTTTATTCCAGTTCAGTACCACGCGGATGTCAACAGGCAGGTGAGCAATAATGCGTTGGTCGATTTTAGATAAGTTCAACTTACTACGATACTGCGTTATCAGCATATTGATCTCCATTACAATTACCTCTTCGATGCCCTCATCCCTCGAAGCAGCTTCTGCACTGTAACTATTAGTTAGTATTGAGTAGAGCGCATCTAAAGCTTGTTGGTAACGGCCGTTATCTATCAACGCAAGGGCATAGTCACGCGTACTTTGAGGATCCATAGGGCGCCAGTTGAGGATTTTTTAGCAGTCCAGAGTTGTTTGCTGTTATTGCCCAGTTGCTTTAATTTATAGGCCATCATTCTATACAATGAAGCGTTTTCGATAGAAAGCTCAGCTATATTGCTTAATACCATAAATGCGGTATCGGTTTTCCTTTGCGTATAAAACCAATTGGCAACATCAAAATAGAAGGAAGGGGTTGTTTCATATTCTTTTCTTAACTCCAGATAAGTTATATAAGCATGACTCCTATTGGCGGTGTTTAATTTTTTGATATAGTCTTTATCTGTTTTGAATTCAGGTGTTTTTATTTCAGGAGCTGGTTGTTGGAATAAGGGCTCATGTTCTTTCACTATCGTCAATTGTTCACCGAGGCTTTCATTTGAAGAAGGTGATATTAGCCCTATGTCCTTCAGGCCTTCCTGGCTGATGCTTCCTGTCCTTGTATCCTCCAAATTATTTGTTGCCGGCGGAGGTTCTTTTGCTTCCTCATCTTTGACAACTCTGGGAGGAGTAAATGCCTTCATTTCAACTCTGGGCGGTGGAGGAGGTGCCGCCGCCGGCGAATTTGGCAAAACCACCTCTTTGGCATCATTCTGAGCTATAGATGCTTCCACTACAGCCAGGCTATCTGCCATGTGTTCGGGTGTCGGATAATTTTTGTTACGGGATGGTTTAAAATCGGTGCTCCACCATTCTTTTAAGTCATTGGTAGCAGCCGCTGCCCGCTCCAGCAAATCGTTAACCCGTTCTTCTTTAAATCTTATATTTTCTTTCTTCAACTGGTTAAATTCTGCCAGCAAATCAGCAGGAGGGGTGATGTCATAACGAATGTAATCATCGATATTTTCTAATACCATCAGGCTGGTATTACGGGTTACTATGCCAAACTGTTCGCCTATGGCCTTTAGTTCTTCTTTGTATTTTTCGTAGTAAACATCCATGGCCGCAATTTTCTTTTGTGCCCATATTTTATGCACATTTATGTCTTTAGTTGTCAAACCTGCTTTTATCTTTTTCTTAGGGTTATCTTATTGCCCCAGCCGTACAGTAACGTTATCTCATTGCCGGGATTAGCGATTAACCCGGCGACGGATATGGATTTGAAAACAGGTGTTTTGATATTCGGATATACCTCGCTGATCCCAGCCCCTTCTACACCGAGGAACTGCATATATTCTTTGCTGAACGCAGTAAATGCCTGCTCTGCACTTTGGCTGCCCAGGTTAATGAATTGCCCGCCGCTTCTTTGACTGATATTTTTTAATACACTATAATCAGAAACGGGGTTGGTGCTAATGGTATGGACAGGCCGGTTGATATTTATTTCTGCATCTCCAAAGCTGCTCATGCCATCAGTGAAAAAAGTATTTCATCGAGTGCTGAAAATAATACCTTGTCTACAAATACGGGTAGTTTTAAAACACTATAATCGGTTGCTCCGTCATAAATAAGCTGCTCTAGTTTTTTTCGGAGAGCGCTCCAATCTCCATTGGTAATTTTGTAAGTACCACCGTAAGACAGTGTGTTATTCAATAAGCCGAGTGCAATGGTCAGGTTGTTCTTTTGGCCGATGAGCTGATCCAACAATTCGATCTCTTTTTGATGATCTCTCTTGCTTCCGCTAAGCGACACATCCCATAACAAGCCGATTGTATTGCCCCATTGCCTGGGGCGACTCTCTGTTGCCGGAAAATCGTTGATTAAAAAGTAAGCACTTCCATCTGTATTAGGCTGTATTATGTTTTCATGTGTATTCAGTTTTTTGGGCAGGTTGATCAGCAATGGTTTTACCGGCCGGTAGTTTTGCTTTTCCATTGTAGCCGTAAAAATGTTTTCGTAACCGGAAAAGTTGAAGCTGCCATCCGGTTGCTCCAGTAAAACTGGCTTTTCGTTAGTTCCCCATATCGATGTTTTTAACGAAAACTTTGGAATAGCTTGTGCATAATTAAACGGCAGGTAGTACTGTAGTGCATGATCTTTATTTATTTGGAGCTCTTCTTCATAGCCTATTATAATGGTGCGTATGCCACCAACGGGCAGCGGGAAGATTCTTGTTCTGAAGTTATTGCCCTCTACTTTTTCAAGGATGCCCGGATCAATGTTACGGTGTTGAATGCTTTCAAATACTTCGGTGGCGCGTGCTTTAGAAACCGGCACAGCTTCCCGCATATTTCCATTAATGTCGAGCGCGTACCTGCTTACGGTTACTCCCTCAGGCATGGGAAAGGTAAGCTCTCCCTCCAATACACGGCTGCCATTATTCTTAAAACTTAGTTGCATGGTGGTGGCAGCAATATTACCCGTAATGGCAACTGTGATATCCACCTGTTCCAATATAACCGGATTGTCTTTTTCACCGTTTATCTTTAAGGTAGGCATCTGTGCATAGCTTAATGTGCAGGTGAGCATAAGAATTACGATAGGAAGAGATCTCATAGAATCTGTTTTCCTTTAGATGCAGCGACCACCTGTTTTTCATAAAATAACTGGCCTTATTATTGAAATATGTTTTCAAGCGATATATTGAAGTGGTTAAAAAACTCAGTACTTTGCTTAAGATAAAACCTGTTGGTATGAATCGTCTTTATTGTATGCCGTTTATTATTGCTGTATTCATCTTTGCCGGTTGCAGCCGAAAGTCAGCACCATTAGCAAGCTCTATGCAAACCGAGGGGCTGCATCATAAATGGAAGGTAAGTAAGGTAGCGGATGGCTTACTAACGAATAATATTTACATCGATCTGCGCGATGTGTATCACTCGGGTGCTAGCGCCGGGTGCCGGTATTTTTCATTTACGCCAAAATTTGGTCATAACAACCGGATGGAAATAGCCAATGTTTCGGCGCATTTATCAGGTTGTGCCGATGAAAGAACAGACCAGGTTTTAAGATCTAGTCTGGGAGAAGTATATTCATTTTCCCTGGTCAATAACCAGCTTCAATTGTTGGCGAAGGATGGCCGCCTGATGTTTGCTGCGGAAAAAGCGACAGATGACGAAAACGGTTCGATACGAAGAAAATGGTCCATTGAGCAAATGATCAATGCCAATAGTGACCAGTTGGTAAAAGTTACGAGTTTCCTGGATTTGACAGAGCCAGCCAAAGGCCAGGCTGGAGTTGGCTGTAACCGTTTTTCTTTTAGCGTAGTTGCCGATAATACCTACCATATTACGATCGGCAATGTTGCCTCAACCGAAATGTTTTGTAAAGATGCAGCGGCCAACGAATCCGTTCTGTTCAAGCTATTACCGCTGGTGAATAAATACCAGGTAACGGGTGATCGTTTAAAATTGTTTGATAAGGACAACGTCTTGCTGGTTGAAGGTAAATCTGAATTGAAGTGAGCCGTTCAGTTTCTGGTTGCTTTCAATCTTATCGCTCATCAAATCTTCTGCGCCAGTTTTCATCGAGCATGCCGGAAAAGGCTCTGGCTTGCCTAAGCCCCGCCCGCACCAACCGGTTGTTTTGATTGGTACTTCCACTGCCAAAATCATGGATACTGATGTTATCGCTGCCATAGCATAACATATACATATAGGCATTACAAAGCGCTTCCTCCGTGCCGGGATTTTTTGACACCCGGTAGTACGCATGCTTGCGCGTAAACCGGCATCAATATAACGGTCGGTTAAGCTGCCATCGTGTGTCAGAACGTGGCCTATTTCGTGCAAGATTGCCGGGCAAATATCTAAACCCTCATCTTCCCGGTGATGCCATAAAGCGCCATAAGTAATTATAATGCCTCGCTGCTCCTGGAAGAACAGGGTAGATGTGTAGTCAGCCCCTGCATTAAGCCCTCCTGTGAAGCTTATACTATTGCCTGTGCCCGTAGTGCTATGAATTAAAATGCCTTCCGGCTTTTCCCTGTTAAACAACTGCAGGTGCACAGGTGGTATAAGATTTAAAGTGTTGTCGATAATAACGGCATCTTCTGGTCTAACGTCTTCTATTCTTACATGGATACCTTCTGCTGAAGTGTAATGCATGGTTGTTAGCTGAACATTGCGTAAGGTTTGGTAGAGCAGGTTTATGGTTTCTGTTGAGCCGCTTTGCCGGCGCCTGGTTACCGTTCTGGTTTCCCAGGCGGAACGTCTTCCCAATGGGCGCTCGCCCGTAGAGCGATAGCCGCCAACCATAATATCTTCACCGGGCAAAGGAATGATAGGTTCTACCAGCAGGAAGGACATCGTTTAATAATTTTAAATGGCTATTAAGATACATTTTCGTTTTCGGCTATCTATCTTAATAACCATTATTAGGGATGTTCTCTTAGCAAAGCCTGCCTGAGAAATAATGCTGTATACTTTACAGCGGTTATAGTTCGATTGTTTCGCCAATGCCTGGCAGCTGTAATAATTTGTCCGCCGCCATAAACTGATCCACTGCATTTTGAGTATCTATCTTAATAATGTCGAAACTGTTATAATGTACGCCAATAATATTCCGGCATTTAATGAAGTCTGCAGCTATAATCGCGTCATCTACATCCATTGTGTAATTGCCTCCTATTGGCAGCACTGCAAAGTTGAGGTTGGCGAACATCGGTATTAGTTGCATATCCATCGTTAGCGCAGTGTCCCCGCAAAGTAAAAATTTATTTCTTCTGAGGTAATAACAAATCCCATTGGATTACCACCATAGGAGCCATCGGGGAGGCCTGATGAATGTATGGCATTTACAGCTCTTACTTTTCCAAAGTCAAACGTTACAGGGCCTCCATGGTTCAATTCATGAATATTGTCGATACCTTGCTTACCCAGCCAGCCGGCCACTTCCGGGGAAGTAATTACTTTAGCGCCGGTTCTTTTGGCAATAGGTACTACATCAGCAATATGATCTCCGTGGCCGTGGGATACCAGGATGTAATCTGCTTCAATTTTTTCAACATCAATATGTTGGGCTAAGGGATTGCCATTGATGAAAGGATCAAATAATAACTTTTTGCCGTTTAGTGTTACCAAGAAAGATGATTGACCAAAATATGTGAATTGCATAATAATATTTTGCGTAAATATAGATACTAAATATTTTTCGCCGGTTGAGAAGCGTAGCTTTTCCTTACTATTGAAAAATAAAGAGCCCTTGCTTTTGCAGGGCTCCCGGTAATTGCTAGTTATAGTTGCGATATATAATTTATTTACTGCACGGCTTTAATTACCGGAGAGTATTTTGTGGTCCCGTCTTTATCTACCTGCGCAATTCTTACGAATATATTTGTTTGTTCCGGTAAACTTACCGCATCTTGTTTGGAGCAGGAATACAATGTGCTTGCAAGCAATACCACTACTGCGCCGGCCAACCATTGGTTCAGTTTTTTCTTTTGGAGAAACCTGGAATCAGAAGTAACAACGCAAATGCTGTTGCAGCAACTGCTGAATTGCTGATATTCTGGCTGAAGCTGTAGCCTAACGTGCTATCTGAATTGCCGCCATTTGCTTTCGAGGATATGGACTCACCGATTTTGTGAAATTCACGTCCGTCAGCAGAAGCTTCAATCTGGAAATGATCATTCTGTGTTTCAGACAATGTAGCCCAGGTTACAGCAAGTGTATTATTGGAAATGCGGGCATTGATCGGTCCCCAAACAACAGGTAGCGTATTAGGGCTGATATTGCCACAGGAGTTGGTAGCACTTAAGGTAGCCTGACCCGGTTTTTTTGCGGATTAGTACCGTTTCCTGCATCACTACTGTTTAAGGTAATAGTATTGCTGTTAGTTAGTGGGTTACCACTGGTAAACGTACCTGTTACAGTTATAAACCCTGTACCTGCGATAGTATTAGTATTATTATTATAAAGATTGGTAGTTGTGATGGAGCCCGGGCATGACATGGTATTGGTGCCATTGTGAATGGTTACACTGTTGGCAACTGTTAAGCTTCCTGCAATGCTGTTATTACCATTGAATGCAATATTATTGGTAGTGATAACACCGGTTGAGCTGAGGGTTAATCCCCGCTGTTTAGAGAAGCATTACCGTCAATCGTCAGTTTCCCTGCTACAGTCATGCTATTATTAAGGCTTAATCCTTTAGTAGATGTTGTAGAGCCGGCAGCCAGGTTGGTCCCGGTTCCCGGCGTAAGGGTGCCATTGATGGATACTGTTGCATTGGCGCCAATCGTAACAGCTCCTGCTGTTTGAAGTCCGTTAGAGGTGGTTAATTTACCATCTACGGTAAGTTTTCCGCTGCCGTATGCCGGGCCGCTAAAAATAAATGTTACTTCTTGTCCGGCAGGAACGGCTAATGTTACATTTCCCCAGCCATTAATATAATAGGTACCTGTATTGAAAGATGTATTGCTATTAATGTATTGATAGCTTTGTGCAAATGCCGCAAATGCTACTAAAAGAGTTACAAGTGTAAGAAGGCTTTTTTCATGTCTATTCGCGGGCTTTAGTTCAAAATGTTATGTAAAAATATTTTGAAGAAACAGCCCTTTGAAGTGCTATTCGATGGGTGCCTGATTTAATTAGATGACTGACTCTTTTTTTCGAGCAAGCATTTTGTATAGTCTTTCGAAATATCTTTTGCTGGCAGTTCTTTTAGGAGGCGCTATTTTTTATGCCTTTAAATACGGGTAATTAAGTACGATGGAGGAATAAGAAGCAAGGATCATTAAAAATTTATTACCAATCTGTCAAGCACTAAATTTGAAATTCAAAATCTGTTATTTTCCTTACCTTTGCAACCTTAAATTTCTTACTTAGGGTAATTTTTATTTACTCTATTGAAAACCAGTTATTTAAGAAATAAGAAAGTTTATAATTCAACAAGAATAATCATGGCAGATTTAAAATTTCAAAGGAACTTCGGTATTGCCGCCCATATTGACGCCGGTAAAACCACTACAACCGAACGTATTTTACGTTACACAGGTATGATCCACCGTATTGGTGAGGTACACGATGGTGGTGCTACTACCGACTGGATGGAGCAGGAAAAAGAACGCGGTATTACTATTACTTCTGCTGCGGTAAGCTGTAAATGGCAGTTTCCTACAGATAAAGGAAAAGCTATGGCAGGCACAACCAAAGACTATTCTTTCAACATTATTGATACTCCGGGTCACGTGGATTTTACCGTAGAGGTAGAGCGTTCTATGCGTGTATTGGATGGTTTGATCGCATTGTTTTCTGCGGTTGATGGTGTAGAACCTCAATCTGAAACTGTATGGCGTCAGGCTAATCGTTACCGTGTACCACGTATCGGTTTTGTAAATAAAATGGACCGTCAGGGTGCTGACTTTTTGAACGTGGTAAAACAGGTTCGTGAAATGTTAGGTTCTAAAGCAGTGCCTTTGCAGCTACCTATCGGTGCTGAAGATAATTTCAGGGTGTGGTAGATCTGATCCGCATGAAAGGTATTATCTGGCACGCAGAAACAGAAGGAATGACTTTTGATGAAATTGATATTCCTGCTGATATGGTGGCTGAAGCAGAAGAATGGCGTGCTGCATTAGTAGAAGCGGTGGCTGAATATGATGATACTTTAATGGAAAAATTCTTTGAAGATCCTAATTTGATCTCTGAAGATGAAATTCATGAAGCGATCCGTAAGGCTACTATCGACCTGAGCATCGTTCCTATGATGTGTGGTTCTTCTTTCAAAAATAAAGGAGTTCAAACTGCTTTAGATGCGGTTTGCCGTTACCTGCCTTCTCCTGTAGATATCGAAGCTATTGAAGGTAAGGATCCTAACGATCCTGAAAAATATTGACTCGTAAGCCTGATGCAAAAGAACCATTTGCTGCATTGGCTTTCAAAATCATGACTGACCCATTCGTAGGTCGTCTGGCGTTCTTCCGTTGTTATAGCGGTCATTTGGATGCTGGTTCTTATGTATTAAACGTAAGAAGTGGTAAGAAGAAGAGCGTATCAGCCGTATCATGAAAATGTTCGCCAATAAACAAAACCCGATCGATTTTATCGAAGCTGGTGACATTGGTGCAGCAGTAGGTTTTAAAGAGATCAAAACCGGTGATACGCTTTGCGATGAAAACCATCCAATTACCCTGGAAAACATGTTTATTCCAGAACCGGTAATCGCTATCGCAGTTGAGCCTAAAACACAGGCTGACGTAGATAAAATGGGTATGGCTATCGCTAAACTGGTAGAAGAAGATCCTACACTTCGTGTAAATACTGACGAAGATACAGGTCAAACCATCCTGCGTGGTATGGGTGAGCTTCACCTGGAGATCATCATCGATCGTATGCGTCGTGAGTTTAAAGTAGAAGTAAACCAGGGTGCACCTCAGGTTGCCTACAAAGAAGCATTCAACGCAACAGTAGAGCATCGTGAAACATTGAAAAAACAAACGGGTGGTCGCGGTAAATTCGCCGATATCCAATTTAGCCTGGGTCCTGTAGATGAAGAATGGCAAAAGAAAACCCAGACAAAAACTTCCAGTTTGTAAACGATATTTTTGGTGGATCTATTCCTCGTGAGTTTATCCCTGCTATTCTGAAAGGTTTTGAAACGTCTATGACCAGCGGTGTACTGGCTAACTTCCCTGTAAATAATCTGAAGATCCGTGTATTCGACGGTAGCTTCCACGCGGTGGATTCTGATGCTATGTCTTTCGAGCTTTGTGCTAAACAAGGTTTCCGTGAGGCGGGCAGAAAAGCAAAACCCATCCTGTTAGAACCAATCATGAAAGTTGAGGTGTTAACGCCTGAGCAATACATGGGTGATGTAACAGGTGACTTGAACCGTCGTCGTGGTATGATGGAAGGTATGGATACCCGTGCTGGTGTTCAGGTAATCAAAGCAAAAGTACCTTTGAGCGAAATGTTTGGTTATGTAACTCAATTGCGTTCTTTAAGCTCTGGTCGTGCCTCTTCTACCATGGAGTTCTCTCACTATTCTCCGGCGCCTAATAACATCGCTGAGGAAGTGATCGCAAAAACAAAAGGGAAAGTAACTGCCTAGTTATTGAATGGTGAGTAGTGAATGGTGAATAGGTAGTTTTCTTAAATAATCAAACCCCGGTTCAATGAGCCGGGGTTTTGTTTGTTTGACTAATATGATATGGCGATCTTTTGCCAGTGGGAATTTTGTTTAACCAGCTTCAACTACCCGGGTTTGCGTCCAACGGTCATGCCACATACCCGAACCCAGAAAAATACTCAACGCTTCAAATGGAACCAATCTTGACAAGGCTCTCAGAAAAGCATCTCTGTAAGTGATCTTATGACCTTCTTCTGTAACTACTTTTGTACCAGTTAGCATTTTTCCGAGCGATTTTCCTGTACTACCTTCTAACACCGTATAGTAGGCCAGTATGAGGACAATGGCTACCAGATAAGACACAAATGTTGTTTGATTCTCGCTGGTAAATAGCCCAGGTGCTAAAATAGCCAGCAGTATACCAGAAACATAGCATAAAGCATAAAAAGCTGCAAAGTCGATAACGTAGTTGATAAATCTTTTGCCAGTTGATGCAGGTGTAAACTCATAGTTTTCGTCAAACAGGTTAGATTGCATTTCTTCCATAAATTAGTTTTAATTATTAAAGGATGTAAATAAATATAACTGATTTTTTAGAATATCAGAAGGGTCCGTATTATCCTTTCCTTATATCCCATTTTACATAAGCGTACGCGGTAGCCGCAATGCCAGCAGTAATATTATTGCATATAACGGCGCAAATGTTATCCAAGCAAGAACTGCTATTAAAGCGATGTAGGCCGGATAAGTCAACAGCAATATGCCCAACATTACCGAGTCGTGATGATCGGTATCGCTAAAAAATGATTGAACAATTAATTTAGCTAACCCATAAAGCGGCGCGTGCAATATTGCGCCGGCTATTGCCGGTACTAAGAGCAGGCATTTATGAGCCAAAGAAGTACTGCCAAATCTGCTGTTCAGTTCTACCTTATCACCCGGATCGATTTCATAAACAAGCTGTTGCAACTGCTCTTTCAACACCTTGTTAAACAGTACATTCTTTTCACCGTCTGTTGCAACGCCCTCAAATTTTTTGATTCCAGGAGGTCTCCCAAATGGATAACCACCCTTTTCCCATATTTGCGAAAGGAACTGTAGTTGATACCTGCAGGAAGCACTTTTAATGGAATGGATGCATCCCAGGCCTGGAAGGCAAGCCTTGCCGTGCCTTTTTTAAGCGGTCGTAAGTGCCACTCATTTACGCAAAGACCTTCGCTGAATATTAGTACACCCTCTTTCTGCCTGAATAACGCAACACAGGAGTCGAATGTATCATAGTTAATGTTGAGGTGCTCAGCACCATCCCTGATGCGGTAAACCGGCAGCATTTTAAGCGATCGCAATAGCCTGAAAATCCGTTTATTTTTAAAAGCATCGCCACGCGCCAGCGAGGTAACGGGAATGTCGAAAAGGATATCGAAAAGAATGGCATCGAGGAAAGAATTGGGATGGTTACTTGCAATTAATAAAGGTCCCCTGGTATTGAGCAGCGGCCTCTTATCAACATGAATAGAATGGCAGAACAAGTGAATAGCCCAACGTACATATATTTTCAAAAACCTGTAAAGCAAGTTATAATGAGTTATAAAGGCAATATATCAAAATAACGATAAAGGTTTTCATTTTCTTAATTTTTGTAAAAAATACAATAATTCATGACAGTGCATGACAGTTGACCTTTTTGATTGATTTATTTTCGACATCTAATGATTTTGCTTACTGTATAGAAAATTTTATTATTCATGAACGCTTTACTCGGTGTTATTTTTCATTTCATAGGAGGCTTTGCTTCAGGCAGCTTTTATATCCCATACAAAAAGGTTAAGGGGTGGGCCTGGGAATCTTACTGGATCGTAGGAGGTATTTTTTCGTGGCTTATTGTACCGCCACTGGCAGCCTGGTTAACTATTCCTAATTTCTGGGAAATCATCAGCACTTCTAATGGGAGTACTTTAGGCTACGCTTATTTTTTGGGTTACTATGGGGTATTGGCGGCCTTACTTATGGCCTTGGTGTACGGTACCTGGGCGTTTCACTAGGAAGCAGTATCATACTGGGGCTTTCAATGGTTTTAGGGGCCTTACTACCTGCTATTTATTACCAGTTTACACCGGCTGAAGGAAAAGATACGATTGGTTTACTAACCGGCACTAACTGGGGCATAACCGTTTTGTCTGGTTTGCTGGTATGTATAATAGGTATCGTTATATGCGGCAAAGCAGGTACGATGAAGGAGAAAGAGCTTTCCGGCACTGGTGTTAAAGCTGTGGATCCGCATGCTGTAGGCGATGCAGATACGGAGGCGCACCTTTCGGGTAAAGATGAGTATAAGTTTGGTTTAGGAATTACTGTAGCCATTATTTCGGGCGTATTAAGCGCTTGTTTCAATTTTGGTATTGAAGCTGCCAAGCCAATGGCCGAAACCGCTAATGAATTATGGAAGGCGGCAAATCCCGGACAGGGAGAGTTTTTATATCAAAACAATGTTTCCTACATCGTAATTCTTTGGGAGGCCTTACCACCAACTTAATATGGTGTTTAATATTGAACGCACGCAACAAAACTTTTGGAGACTATACCAATCAAAAAGTACCCGTTCTTAAGAATATTATTTTTGCGCACTGGCGGGTACTACCTGGTTTTTGCAGTTTTTCTTCTATGGCATGGGCGAAAGTAAAATGGGTAATGGTCCCAGCTCGTGGATACTCCACATGGCCTTTATTATTTTAATAGCCAATGTATGGGGATTGATTTTAAAAGAGTGGAAAGGCGTAGGTAAGAAAACGCTGAGCACCATCATTATAGGAATCATCGTTATCCTGCTTTCGGTATTGTTGGTAGGGTGGGGTAATTCAATGAGATAAATTAATAAAAAGGATAAAATATAATCTCTCATAAAAGAGAGCACAAACAAATATCGTTATGGCAACAGACACAACAACTTTCAAGCATGTAAGTTATTTATGGGATGAGGCAAAAGCTGCTGAGCTCGCAGGAGATGAAGTAGCGTTGTTGATTTATCGTTCCAATTTATTAGGAGCAGATCTGCGTTTAACTAACTATGGGGGTGGTAACACGTCCTGCAAAGCAACAGCGAAAGACCCGCTTACCGGTGAGGATACAGAAGTGATGTGGGTTAAAGGAAGTGGTGGTGACCTGGGCACTTTAAAAAGAAGTGGACTGGCTGCTTTATATGTAGATAAATTACGTAGCCTTAAAAATGTATACCGTGGTTTAGAGTATGAAGATGAGATGGTTGAGTTGTTCAATCATTGCATTTATGATCTCAGCTCCAAAGCGCCTTCCATCGATACACCTTTACACGGTTTTTTACCTTTCAAACATATAGATCATTTGCATCCTGATGCTGCTATTGCTATTGCAGCAGCAAAAGATGGTAAGAAAATAACCGAAGAATTATTTGGCGGTACTATTGGTTGGGTGCCCTGGCAAAAACCAGGCTTCGAACTCGGACTGATGCTGAAACAGTGCCTGGATGAAAATCCTGGTATCCGTGGCATTATGTTAGGTTCGCATGGTTTATTTACCTGGGGTGATACAGCTTATAAAAGCTATATCAATACATTGGAGGTAATTGAGAAATGTGCAGAATATATTGAGCAAAATCTTGGTAAAAAAGGTCCCGTTTTTGGTGGCGAAAAGATGCAATCTCTTCCTAAAGAAGAGCGTTTAAGCAAAGCGGCATCTTTAGCCCCGGTTCTTCGTGGCTTTTGCTCCTCTAATGTAAAAATGATCGGTCATTTTACCGATGACGATCGTGTATTGCAATACATCAACTCCAATGACCTGGAAAGACTGGCTCCTTTGGGTACTTCTTGCCCAGATCACTTCCTGCGTACCAAGATCAGTCCACTGGTATTGAACCTGGCAACAGATGAAAACCTGGATGATGTAGCCGCAGTAAAAGAGAAGATCGCTCCTTTGTTTGAAGACTATCGTAAAATGTACGAGGAGTACTATAATACCTGCAAACATCCGAACAGTCCTGAAATTCGCGATGCTAACCCGGTTATTATTATTTATCCCGGGGTAGGTATGTTTGCCTTTGCAAAAGATAAACAAACAGCAAGAGTAGCTGCAGAATTTTATACTAACGCCATTAATGTAATGCGCGGTGCCGAAGCTATTTCAGAATATACTTCCTTACCAAGACAGGAAGCTTTTAATATAGAATACTGGTTACTGGAAGAAGCAAAGCTGCAGCGTATGCCAAAGCCAAAACCTTTGAGCGGCCGTATTGCACTGATCACTGGTAGCGGTGGTGGTATAGGTAAAGCCATCGCCAAGAAATTTGCAGCCGAAGGTGCTTGTGTTATTATTAACGATATTAACCAGGAGCGCATTGATGCTACTACAGAAGAATTCCAAAAAGCTTTTGGGAAAGATTCTACGGCATCCGTGCAATTAAATGTTACCGATGCGGCATCTATAGAAGCAGCGCTGGCTAATACATCACTGGCATTTGGAGGTGTAGATATTATTATCAATAACGCGGGCATCAGTATATCTAAAAGCATAACGGATCATACCATCGAAGAGTGGGATCGCTTGTATGATATTTTGGTGAAAGGCCAGTTTATGGTATCCAAAGAAGCTGTTAAGATCATGCGTAAGCAGGATATTGGCGGCGACATTATCAATATTGTTTCTAAAAACTCGATAGTAGCTGGCCCCAATAATGCAGGATATGGCTCTGCAAAAGCAGCACAGGCGCATCTTTCACGCTTATTGTCGGCCGAATTGGGCGGCGATAAGATCCGTGTAAATACCGTGAATCCTGACGCGGTGATCTCCGACTCAATATCTGGGCCGGTGGCTGGGCTGAAGGTCGTGCCAAAGCTTATGGTATCACAGTAGCAGAATTACCCGCATATTATGCCAAGCGTACATTGATGAACGAGATCATTCTTCCGGATGATATTGCCAATGCATGTTTTGTTTTTGTAAGCGGATTACTTAACAAGTCTACCGGTAATATACTGAACGTAGATGGAGGTGTGGCACAGGCTTTTGTGCGATAAGCTGAAAATTAAAGAACAAAGGATCTTCATATAGCAAAGCAACAAGGGTTGGTGATTTTCCAGTCGGCTGACCCGTTTTTTTAATGCTTTAAATAGGATTCTTAAACTGTAGGATTGTTCAACACAAAAATACTGCAGTATAATGCAACCCAACCGGCAAAACGGTTGTTATAAAAACAATACTTAACCATCAAAAAATATTTTGATTCATGATTCTTAATAAATCGCAGATAGATGCACATAACGAGAAGGGGTTAGCAAAGCACAAAAAGAGCTTTGATTATGTATCCGGAACCATTCCTGATGCAGAAGGCATTATTAAGAAGTTGACAGATTTCCAGGTAGCCATTCCATCATGGGCACTGGGAAGTGGCGGCACGAGGTTCGGTCGTTTCAGCGGTGGGGGAGAGCCTTCAACCCTGGAAGAAAAAATTGAAGATATCGGTTTGTTACACCAGCTCAACCGTAGCAGCGGTGCGGTTTCTCTGCATATTCCATGGGACATTCCTACAGATGCCAAAGCTATTAAAAGCCTGGCTGCTGATTTTGACCTGAAGTTTGATGCGATGAACTCCAATACCTTCCAGGATCAGAAAGACCAGAAGCTGAGCTATAAATTTGGCTCTATGCAGCATGTGGACAAAGCGGTAAGGCAACAAGCAGTTGACCATAACATCGAAGTGATCAAATATGGTCAGGAGCTGGGTTCTAAGTCTTTGACCGTTTGGTTGGCTGATGGTTCGAGCTTTCCCGGGCAATTGAATTTCAGAAACGCATTTAACAATACACTGGAAAGCCTGCAGGATATTTATGGTGCTTTACCGGAAGATTGGAAAATATTTGTTGAATACAAAGCTTTTGAACCTAATTTCTACTCAACAACAGTTGGCGATTGGGGACAATCATTATTGTATGCAAATAAACTAGGTGATAAAGCCTATACATTGGTAGACCTTGGGCACCATTTACCTAATGCCAACATTGAGCAAATTGTGTCTCTTTTGTTGAATGAGCAAAAGCTTGGCGGATTCCACTTTAATGATAGTAAATATGGCGATGATGATCTCACCGTGGGAAGCATCAAACCTTATCAGCTGTTCTTAATCTTTAAGGAGCTGGTAGAAGGAATGGATGCGCGCGGGTTAAACCATGCGACTGACCTGGGATGGATGATTGATGCGAGTCATAATATTAAAGACCCGCTGGAAGATCTTTTGCAGAGTGTTGAAGCCATTAACCTTGCTTATGCGCAGGCCTTGCTGGTAAATAGCAAAGCGTTGAATGAAGCTCAACTAAACAATGATGTGGCCGGCGCACAAGAGCTTTTACAGGATGCCTATCATGTACTGATCTGCGTCCTTTACTTGCCGAAGCACGGTTAAGAGTAGGCGCAGCCTTAAACCCGCTTCAGTTGTTCAGAGAAGAAAAAATCAGGCAGCAATTGATTGGTAAAAGAGGCGAGAAAACAATAGCCACCGGATTGTAAATTTTAAGATGCACATTTCCCCTGAATAAGGGGAAATGTGTTTTTATATAGATTAAGTTTTTTAATTGATTGGTTTGACTCAAACGAGATATCCAATCTCAAATTGTATACTGTTTTGGTTCCAGTAATCGCCATATTTGATATAGGTAAGACAAATAAAAAGTTTTTCCTTTTTAACGAGGACTATAAAATTGTTGAAGAAGTTACTGTAAATTTTGCAGAGATAGAAGATGAGGATGGATTTGCCTGCGAAGACATAAGGGCTTTGAGAAGATGGGTGCTGGATACCTAAACAAGTATATTGAAAGCAATACCTATGATATCAAAGCGATCAATTTTTCTGCCTACGGTGCCAGCTTTGTGCACCTTGATGAAAGAGATACTCCTGTAACACCGCTGTATAATTATCTGAAGCCTTATCCAACAAAAACAGAAGAGCAGTTTTATGCTGCTTACGGAACAAAAGAAGACATTGCTATTGCAACGGCTTCTCCTGCTTTAGGAAATCTTAATTCAGGGTTACAGCTATACTCATTGAAATATGATAAAGCAAAACTGTTTGATAAAACAGCGTCTTCCCTTCATTTTCCGCAATACCTGAGCTACCTGGTTAGCGGTCAGAAATATTCTGATATCACCAGCATTGGCTGCCACACTGCTTTGTGGGATTATAGCAATAATGGCTATCATGAGTGGGTGCTAAAAGAAGGTATTGATAAAAAGTTGCCACCGGTATTCTCATCAGAGCAAGCTCTCGACATTGTTTATAACGGCAAGACTCTTAAATGTGGTATTGGCTTGCATGATAGTTCAGCAGCTTTTATCCCGTATATCCAAAATGTAAATGAACCTTTCTTGCTGATCTCTACCGGAACCTGGTGCATTAGTAGAATGCTTTTAACGAAGAGCCGCTTACCAAGGAGGAGCTGGAAAAAGACTGTCTTTGCTATATGACTTATCAGGGTGGTACTGTAAAGTCTTCCCGCTTATTCGCCGGTTATGCGCATGAACAGATCATTAAGAAATTGTCGGAGTATTTTGTTGAAGTGCCTAACTATTTTGAAAAGATCGCCTATGATAAAAGCTTATTAAAAGAAGAGCCCGCTTTACAGGATCTTAACGATTTTGATGTTTCCAATTATGTAAGTTACGAGGCCGCCTATATTAATTTCATCAGGCAGGTAATTCTTGCGCAGAAACGCTCCACCGACCTGGTATTTAATGATAAGGTGAAGAAGATATTTGTTGACGGGGGCTTTGCTAAAAACGAAACTTATATGCAGTTATTAGCCGAAGCTTATCCGCAAACAGAAGTTTTTGCCGCTTCAGTGTCACAGGCTACAGCTATGGGAGCCGCTATGGCTTTGCATAAGGACTGGAACCACCTCGCCTTCCCGATAATGTGATCAGCACCAGGAAATATTAAGGGGAATGTAGTATTCCTTAAAAAATATTTGTTCGTCTTTTATTCCTGTCTTATCTTGTGCAGGTTCATGTATAACATCTATACACATATCAGTCAGGTTTACATCGTAGCAACTGCTACCACTACAACTATTACCACAACCCGTTAAGGGTTGTACTTCGTCATATCACCACCTGGGCCAATAAGGCCGTTCCTGATAAATCATCCTTAATATTTTAATTGTTATAAACCATGCAGGTTTTAAAATTTGGCGGTACTTCGGTAGCCAATGCTGAGAATATAAACAAAGTAGCTTCTATTGTTAAAAGTGCTGTTAGTAAAGATAAAACCATTGTTGTGGTATCGGCGCTCGGTGGTGTAACGGACATGTTGTTGCAGGCAGCTAATAATGCGGCCAAAGGCAATGAAGATTATAAACAGGCGATTGCAGCTATTGAAAAAGACATTTTGATGCGATAAAAAGCCTGATTCCGGTAGCACATCAAAGTCAGTTGCTAAGTCTTGTAAAAACATCGATCAACGAAATCGAAGATATCTGTAACGGCATATTTCTTTTAAGTGAGATAACGCCCCGTACAAAAGACCGTTTAGCCAGTTACGGCGAGTGGCTCTCTTCGCAAATTATCGCAGAAAAGCTCCGGTTTGACCAGGTAGAAGTACAATGGAAGGATGCACGCCAGTTAATTACAACGAATAGTAATTACACACAGGCCCAGGTTGATTTTGAGGTAACACAGGTTACTATTGCCAACTATTTCAATAGCCTTCAATCATCGCTTTGCATCGTTCCTGGTTTTATCGCCAGCAATCAGGATGGTATTACCACAACTATCGGTCGTGGTGGATCTGATTATACGGCCGCTATTATTGCGGCAGCTTTGAATGCAAATGTATTGGAAATATGGACGGATGTAAGCGGTATGATGACTGCTGATCCGCGCCTGGCCGCAAATGCCAAAGTAATCGAAACGATCTCTTATGGGGAAGCGATGGAATTGTCACATTTTGGCGCCAAAGTAATTTATCCTCCTACTTTACAACCCGTGATGACACGCAATATCCCGGTATGGATCAAAAATACTTTTGCACCGGAGGATGCAGGTACTTTAGTGCTGAATAATGAACGTTCTGCCGCTCATTCTGATGGCAGCATTATTCGGGGTATTTCCAGTATCAATAACCTGGCGTTGCTAAGTCTCGAGGGGAGTGGCATGGTAGGTATCCCGGGTTTTTCGAAAAGATTATTTGAAGCTTTAAGTAACGAGCAGATCAATGTTATTTTAATCACGCAAAGCTCCTCAGAGCATTCTATTTGTGTGGCCATTGATGCAGGGAAAGCAGAAGGCGCAAAACAAGCGATAGACGAAGCGTTTGCCAATGAACTGGCCTTGCAGAAGGTAGAGCCTCTGAAAGTAGAAGCCGATCTTTCTATTGTTGCACTGGTAGGGGAGCAGATGAGAAGCCACCCTGGTGTGAGCGGTAAAATGTTTAGTGCATTGGGCCGTAACGGTGTAAACGTGCGTGCTATTGCTCAGGGTTCTTCTGAAAAAACATCAGCGCAGTTATTTCTACTATAGATGTACGCAAGGCCATTAACGTACTTCATGAAGACTTTTTCGAAACCACTTTTAAGCAGGTGCACTTATTCATTGCAGGTGTGGGCAATGTTGGATCAAAATTGCTGCAACAGATAGAAAAACAACTAAATTCTTTACAGGAACACCTGAAGATCAAGATCAATGTTATCGGTATCAGCAATAGCCGAACCATGGTATTGAATGAAAAAGGTATTGCGCTCGACAACTGGCAACAGGAGCTGGAGCAGGGTGAAAAAGCCTCCTTGCCTCTATTTGTAGATCATGTTATTGAAAAGAACCTACGCAATTCTGTTTTTGTAGATATCACTGCCAATCCTGATGTCGCCAATATCTACGATCGTTTATTGCAAAAAAGTATTTCAGTAGTAGCTTGTAACAAAATTGCAGCATCTTCTGACTATGCCAACTATAAAAGATTAAAGGATCTGGCCAGGGAGTTTAACTGTAAGTTTTTGTTTGAAACCAATGTGGGGGCAGGGTTACCTGTTATAGGTACCTTGAACGACCTGGTATACAGTGGCGATGAGGTGAAAAAGCTGGAAGCTGTATTGAGCGGTACATTGAATTTTGTATTCAATAATTACGATGGCAGCATGCCTTTCTCTGATGTGGTAAGACAGGCGCAGGAAGAGGGATATACTGAACCAGACCCAAGGCTGGACCTAAGCGGTACGGATGTAATGAGAAAGATACTTATTCTTGCCAGGGAAGCCGGCCACGAAATGCAAATGGAAGATATCGGTAATAATGGGTTTTTACCCGTTGAATGTATGGAGGGAGATGTGGAAGCTTTTTATGCCTGTATGCATCGCCATGAAGCTCATTTTAAACAATTACTGGATGAAGCCAACGCACAGAACTGTAAATTGAAATTTGTAGCTACTTTTAACGAAGGCAAAGCTTCCGTAGGGTTACAGCATATTACTCCTGAGAATGACCTGTATCATTTGTATGGAAAAGATAATGTAGTATTGTTCTACACATCGCGTTACCCCGTGCAGCCATTGGTTGTAAAGGGAGCGGGTGCAGGTGCCGATGTAACTGCCAGCGGCGTATTCGCAGATATTGTAAGAGCGGCGAGCATATAAGATAGAATAGTAGAAGTTAGCAGCTATCAAAGAGTCAACTGAACATTATGAAAGTAAAAATAAAATCTCCCGGAACCGTTGCCAACCTGGTATGTGGTTTTGATATATTGGGCCTTGCTTTAAAAGCACCCTATGATATCATGGAGTTTGAAATAATAGATCAACCGGGTGTTGTAATAGAAAACCGCGATGCGTTTAACCTGCCCACCGATCCGGAAAGAACGTGGCCGGGGTAGTGCTACTGGCGGCGTTGGAAAAAGCGGGCTTCAATAAAGGCATCAAGGTTACGATTGAAAAGCATATTAAACCGGGCAGCGGTTTGGGTTCGAGCGCCGCAAGTGCGGCAGGCGCAGCGGTGGGGGCTAATTTGTTACTGGGAGAAATTTTTTCTACCGATGACCTGGTACAATTGGCCATGATTGGAGAAAAGCTGGCGACCGGGGTAAAGCATGCCGACAATATTACACCTTGCATATTGGGGGAATTACTTTGATCCGTTCCATACACCCGTTAGATATTGTTCCCATAGCAAGCCCTGATTTATTTGTGACAGTAGTGCATCCTCAGATAGAAGTACGTACGGCCGATGCCCGCCAGATATTACGTAAACAGGTTTTTTTGAAAGATGCCATCAAGCAGTGGGGAAATATTGCTGGTTTGGTAGCGGGCTTTATGACCAATGACCGTGGATTGATAGGGCGTTCTCTGGAAGACGTGATTATTGAACCGGTACGTAGTATCCTTATTCCGGCCTTCGATGAAGTAAAAGCTAAATGTAAAGAGGCCGGCGCATTGGGTGGTGGTATCTCTGGTTCGGGACCTTCCATCTTTATGTTGAGTGAAGATGAAGCTACCGCTCAATTGGTAGGAGATATTATGAAGAAAGTATATGATGATATCGGTATTGAAAACTATGTGTACGTTACTACTATTGCGAAGAATGGAGTAGAGAAGGTGAATGAGTGATGAGTAATGAATGGTGAATGGTGAATAGTGAATAGTGAATAGTGAATAGTGAATAGTGAATAGTGAATAGTGAATAGTGAATAGTGAATAGTGAATAGTGAATAGTGAATAGTGAATAGTGAATAGTGAGTAGGGGCGCTTTAAACAATTAAACAACAAACAGTCAACTGTCATCCAATAACAGTCAACTAAATGAAATATTATAGCCTTAATCAACAGTCTTCAAAAGTAACTTTTAAAGAAGCCACCATATTAGGACAGGCACCTGACAAGGGATTATATTATCCTGAATATCTGCCTGTGGTAGATCCGCAGTTAATAGACCGCATTGAGTCAATGTCAGATGTCGACATCGCTTTTGAAATAATGAAGCCTTATGTGGCGGGTTCGTTAAATAACGAAGAATTATATAGTATAGTAAAAGAAACTGTTAGTTTTCCGATACCCTTACAACCTGTAACCAACAATATATCTTCACTTGAATTGTTTCATGGTCCTACACTCGCATTTAAAGATATTGGTGCCCGGTTTATGAGCCGCTGCCTGGGCCATTTTTTAAAAAATGAAGAAAGGGAGGTTACGGTATTAGTTGCTACCTCAGGAGACACTGGTGGTGCGGTGGCCAATGGTTTTTATGGTGTAAAGAATGTTAATGTTGTGATCCTGTATCCGAAAGGACGGGTAAGTCCGGTGCAGGAGAAGCAGCTAACCACCCTGGGGAAAAATATTACAGCACTTGAGGTGGACGGCACATTTGACGATTGCCAGAAAATGGCGAAACAGGCATTTGCAGATGCTGATATTAATAAAAAGAAATTTCTGACTTCCGCTAATTCTATTAATGTGGCGCGTTGGCTGCCACAACAGGTGTATTATTTCCTGGCATACAAGCAATGGAAACAAAAGGAGCAAAAACCTGTAGTATGTGTACCGAGTGGTAATTTTGGAAATATCTGCGCAGGTCTGCTGGCGAAAGTAACCGGCCTGCCACTCGGGCATTTTATAGCGGCCTGCAATGTAAACGATATTGTATCGCATTATTTGCAAACCCAGGAGCTGAAGCCTAAAGAAGCTACTGCCACTTTATCCAATGCAATGGATGTGGGTAATCCCAGCAATTTTGTAAGGATCATCGAACTGTTTCATCAACAATTCCCCGATCTGAAAAATAATTTATCTGCTGATACCATTAGCGATGAGGATACCGTTGAAACCATCACCAAAGTATATAAAGAATCGGGTTATACTTTAGACCCGCACGGAGCCGTAGCCTACCTGGCTTTGGATAAATACCTGCAGCAGCACCCCATGAAAAAGGCTTTATACTGGAAACAGCGCATCCCGTAAAATTCCCCGATGCCGTAGAATCCGCTACCGGCGAAAAAGTAGCAGTACCGGCAGTATTAGAAGAAATGATGACGCAAAAAAAGAATCAAAAGAAATTAATGCATCTTTTGACGCGTTAAAATCGTTTTTGCTGGGAGATTAATCATTGACGCATGTTTTAAAGCTGGTTCGATAATAGGATGTTCGTATATTCATCGTTCATGGCTGTTTACAGGGGTATATTAATAGGACTGCTACTGGTGTTTTGCATCAGCACGGGAATAAGTCAACCTGTAACTTTTGAATATATAACTGCAAAAAATGGCTTACCTCAAAGTACCGTTCTTGGTATTGTTAAAGATAAGTATGGCTTTATGTGGTTTGGTACCTGGAACGGGCTATGCCGTTATGATGGTTACTCACTAAAGATTTACCGTACCATACCAGGAGACACTACGTCTCTCTCCAGCAGTCGCATCCATTATTTATATAAAGATAAAGAAGGCACTTTGTGGGTATCTGTTTTTAACCAGGTATTGTGCCGGTATAATTATGCTACCGATGATTTTACCCGCTTCAAACTTTCGTCACTGCCGTTATCTTTCAGAGACTCGGTGAACCGGCTTCGAAGCCTGGATATATTTACTCATTCGAAAGACTTTATACAGAACGTCATCGGCCCCTTTCATCTATCGGAGAGCAAGGAAAGCATTTTTTCGAAACACCTGTTGATGGTCACGGTAACCTGAACGATAATAACGTAAACTCTGTATACCGCGACAATGAAGGGATACTTTGGGTTGGAACACGTTCGGGTGGTGTGAATAAAGCCGACCTGAACGCTAATAAGTTCCAAAGTGAAGTTATCTATGAACCTGGCCGGCCCAATATAGGTACGGCTATTCGCTCTATGTGGGTGGATAAAGAGGGTGTTTGGCTGGGGTCTGATTACAATGGACTGATTTACATGAATAAGCTGACTGCAACCTATCATTATGTGTCTCCACAGCTGGTTAACGAAAACATCAAGGCCCTGCTTAAAGATTATAACGGGTTTATATGGATTGGCAAAAGGAGCGGATTAGACAAATATGATCCCCGAACTAAAAAAATAACTCCGTATTTTAAGTCATCGGTAGACCAAAACAAAAGTCGTTTCTACGCCATTGCTGAAGACCCTTTGACGCACGATCTGTGGTTCTCCTATTATCATGGGATTATTAAATACAATTACCAGGCACAGTCGATGAAGGAGCAACCACTTGCTTCGTATGGACGTTCGGGGGCTGGGTGCCTGTTTTTCGACTCAAAAAATAATCTCTGGATTGGTACCGAATACTCCGGTGTCATCCAGGTAAAAAGAGATCCTGCTACTCACGCCTGGGTGGATACGGTTCTGTACACTACCATGGCATCGGATTCCCGTTCGCCTGACGAAAGGGTTTATGCAGTAACGGAAGACTCTGAAGGTGCGATTTGGGTAGGCGCCGCAAACGGGTTAACACGAATCAACCCCAAAACACGGGCATCGAGAACCTACACCATAAAAGATGGCTTGGTAGACCATTATATTACCCAGGTAATGGCACAGGACCCGGGGTTTGTGTGGTTTGCCCATAAGAACGGGTTATCCAAGTTTAATATCAAAACCGGCCATATACAGAATTATGCCGTTAAGAAACCTGGACAGGAATATGAGTTTATGGATGGTTCCGGTTTTTTCGATAATGCTTCAGGGCAGATGTATTATGGCACTACGCAGGGTTTTGTGCATTTCGATCCGGATGAAATTATAGACAACCCTTTTTTACCGGTTACCACTTTTACCAATTTACAGGTGCTCAATAAAACCATCCAGGTGGGCGATACCGTAAATGGTCGTGTGATTCTTTCCACACCTTTACACCTGGCTAAAACGATCACCCTTACCCACGAAGACAAGAGTTTTTCCGTGGAGTTTTCGGCCCTGCACTTTTCCAACCCTGCGAGGAACCAGTATGCTTACATGCTGGAAGGGCAGGATAAGGACTGGGTATATGTAGATGCTTCCCGCCGGGTGGCAGGTTATTCTAATCTACCTGCAGGTACCTACCTGCTCAAAGTAATGGCATCCAACAGCGATGGTGTTTGGAATAGGGTGCCTGCTACGCTGGAGATTATCGTATTGCCACCCTGGTGGAAAACCTGGTGGGCTTATAGTATTTACAGCTTGCTATGCCTGTCTGGTATCTATATTATTTTAAGGATTGTACAGGTGCGGCAGCAGTATCACCGCCAGATCTTAACCGAACGCTTAAAAGCAGAGAAAGCACAGGAGTTGGATCAGCTCAAGTCCAGCTTTTTCACCAATGTATCACATGAGTTTCGTACACCGCTTACGTTAATCGTCGATCCGCTCAGGTCTTTGCTAACCCGGCAGGATGCATCAGAGAAGGAAATGGCACATTACAACGTAATGTATCGTAATGCACAGCGTTTACTGGCGCTGATCAATCAGTTCCTCGATTTTCGTAAAATAGAATCGGGAAAAATGCAGCTTCAACCCCAACGGCAAGACCTGGTAGCTTTTGTTAGAAATACTGCAGCGGCTTTTAGCTTTAAAGCCCAGGAGCAGCAGATACAGTTTGATGTAAAGGCAGAGCCTGCAGTCATTCAATTTGGGTTTGATTCGGATGTAACCGGCAAGATCTTGTACAACCTGGTATCCAATGCCTTTAAATTCACTCCGGCAGGTGGAAGTATCTCTGTAAAAGTAATGGCAGATAGTCTTGACCCTGAATTCGTGGAGATCATTGTGGCTGACACGGGGTTAGGTATACCGGCAGATAAGCTGGATAAAATATTCGATCCTTTTTTCCAGGTGGAAAGCGCACAGCAGCATGCCGGCACAGGTGTTGGATTATCCCTTACCAGGGAATTGGTGGCTTTACATAAAGGAACCATCCGTGTAAGTAGTACCGCCGGAGCCGGAACGCTATTCAAAGTACAATTAACCAACCTCGAAACAAACGAAAATACACCGGTTGTTACGATGCCTTCGGTTCCTGGCGAATGGAGCGCCGTGAGCGAGGCTGCAGTTGTGGAAACGGTTTCACCAACGGAACGTTCAATTATATTAGTAGTTGAAGATAATGACGATATCCGCGGCTATATTCGTCAAAACCTGGCAGATGAGTACACGGTTCTTGAGGCTTCCAATGGCCTTGAAGGGGTAGAAAAAGCCATTACCAACATTCCTGACCTGGTAATCAGCGATATTATGATGCCCGGCATGAATGGTTTAGAAATGTGCCAACAATTGAAAGCCGACGAAAAAACCAGCCATATTCCCGTTGTATTGCTAACAGCCCGGCAGTCTGACCAGTATGAGGCAGAAGGTTACGAAACAGGGGCAGACGCTTATATCGTGAAGCCATTTAGCATGCCGTTGCTACAGGTACGGGTACGCAATCTGATAGCCAGCCGTGCCCAACTAAGACAGCTATTTGCCCAATCCCCGAATCTTATGCTAACCCGGTAGGATTAAGCGCGGCTGATAAGTCATTTTTGGCGAAGGCTACCCGTTTGGTGGAAGAGCACATGTCTGATGCCGAAGTGAATGTAGAATGGTTGGCAGGCCAGCTGTATATGAGCCGTACCCAACTTTACCGTAAAATCAAGGCTGTTACAAACCAGTCAGTGCATGAATTCGTAACCGCATCCGGCTAAGTAAAGCCGCAGAAATGCTGTTGCAGGGCCAGCATTCTGTGACCGAAATAGCCTACATGGTAGGGTATGCTGATGCCACCAGCTTTACCCGTATGTTTCAGAAACAGTATGGCACAACCCCAAAAAGTATAGCCAAAATCCTAAAGCAGACTAGGATTATACCTGCTGGTCCTAATTAGCTTTTCCCATCTTTTTATCTTCCGGCATGTTCTCGTGCTTGAGAGTATTTTTCTATTTATATTGATTATCAATTGTTTTCACTTTGATATTGCATCAAAATGCCGGTTTTTTGGTACGATATAAATACCCCCAAACTCTTTCATTGGGTAGTTTCGGTTTGGAAATAAGAAATAAAAATTGCTTGTAAATCCAACGGTTCAATCCATCAAAACTGCAAATGCTTAGACAGATGGTTGGCCGGAAGCCAGAGAATATGAAACGGACGATTGTAATATTAGTGTTAGTATGTGCCCGCCTGCTTACTGCCGAGGCTCAAACCTTAAAATTTGATTTTGGAAAGGGCAAAGCTGAAAAGGGTTATTTAAAAGTATTACCCGAAACTATATTCAGCCAGGAGCTGGGATATGGGATCGACCTGGGAACAAAAGTAGTAACCAACAGTTCGGTTGGTAAAACAGCGCTTACAGACGGATTTCTGACCAGTGATCACCCTTTCTATTTTTCTGTAAAACTGCCCGAGGGGAATTACAACGTAAAAGTATGGGTAGGTGATGACCAGGGCGCTTCCGACCTGGCACTACGCGCAGAAAACAGGCGCATGTTTGTGAACCGCCTGCAAACTGAAAAAGGAAAGCACCAGCTGGTGGAATTCACTGTAAATATCCGCGACAGCCTGATTGCCGGAAGCAAGAGCAAAGTGCGGCTTAAATCCCGCGAATATGGCTATTTGCATTGGGATAATAAGCTCACGCTGGAATTTAACAGCACTCAACCCAAGATCAATGCTATTGAGATTACACCCAACAAAGAAGCTGTATCTGTTTTCCTCGCAGGTAATTCTACAGTAGTGGATGGCGGCAGCGAGCCGTTTTCTGCCTGGGGGCAAATGTTCCCTTATTTTTTAAACCCGGTAAAGTGGCTATTGTGAACCTGGCAGAGTCGGGAGAAACCCTGAGCGGTTTTATTGCTGCACGCCGGTTCGCCAAAATGCTGAGCCTGATGAAGCCAGGCGATTATGCGCTGGTGGAGTTTGGCCATAACGACCAGAAGCAGAAAGGAGCAGGAGTAGGGGCTTTTACCACTTATAAAAAGACCTTGAACACTTTATAAATGAGGTTAAAAAGAAAGGCGGCCACCCGGTTTTGGTAACTTCTGTACAGCGCCGCGCTTTGAACAGGGTAAGATTGTTGAAACCCTGGGTGATTATCCCGCTGCGGTGAGACAAACGGCGCAGGAGCAAAATGTGCCCTTGATTGATCTGAACGCAATGAGTAAAACACTGTTTGAGTCGATGGGCGAACAGCCTTCTTTATTGGCTTTTGCCCATTTTCCGGCGGGAACCTTTCCCGGCAGGGCCGAAGCAATAGCGGATAACACCCATTTCAGGCCATTTGGCGCTTACGAGGTTGCTAAATTGATCCTGAAAGGTGTCAGGGACGCAAAACTAGACCTGGCCAAGGAAATTAAACCTGCTGAGCCGGTATTTGATCCTTCCAAACCAGATGCCTACACGAGCTTCTACTGGCCCGAAAGCCCCGGTCGGGATGCTACCAAACCCGATGGAAACTAAATTAAAATCAGTATTTAATTAAAGCGATGCATATGAATACAATTTTTAAAAACGGAAGAATGACCTTTGATGTTCAATTAGACATTGACGTCGACACCTCATCTAAACTATTTTTATACCTGCAGGTAAAGCAGGTAATTAAACAAGCCATTGTCAGCGGGCAGATCGAAAAAGGTATACGCCTTCCATCAGCCCGTGAAATCGGTAAATCTAATATTGTTTCTCTCGCTACAGTAGAGCGGGCTTACCGAGACCTGAGACGTGAAGGTATTGTTGAAAAGAGAAAGGGCGATGGCTATTTCGTATCCGAAAGAATCGGCCTCAATTAACAGTTATTGTTAATAGCTGGCTAAAAACATACAGATCATAAGCGGAGCTTTGCGATTTAGGTAAATCATTTTACCTTTCGGGCAACTGATTTAAACAAACTATACAAACCCTTTGTATATAATTTGTATCAGCAGAAAAAAATCGCAAATCATGCATGAGCTGGAACCTTTTACAACTGGCAACATATTTACGTAAGTGGGGAGGATGAACGTTCTCCTTTTTTCGGTACAGAGCACTCCCAGTTTGAGTACACGGACACGATCTACAATTACTATATCCATCCCCAATGGGAGTTTTTTGGCAGCCGCACGCTTTATTTAAAAGTATTAATGGCTGACTACGATGAAGGCTATGTTATTATTGAACTGATAGGAGAGTGGAACGACGCGGTAGAAAATGATATTATGACCCTGAAACGTGATGTATTAGAGGTTTTTATGCACGAGGGGATACATAAACTGATATTGATTGCAGAAAACGTGCTCAATTTTCACAGCAGCGACAAAGAATATTACGAAGAACTACACGAGGAGCTTTCTGACGAGGATGGCTGGATTGTGTGTTTAAATATGCCACAGCAAACCCAGTATGATTTTAAACTTGCCAAGCTTAACCAGTTTATAGAACTAATGGAGCTTGACAACTGGCGAACCTATAAACCTTATCATCTGTTTAAAAAAATAGATGAGCAGATCACTAAAAGATTATTATAGTATGTGGCTTTAACATTGAGAGCGCCCGTAATACAGCTTTCATTTGATCCTGATCGGGAGCAATGCCGATTATCATCAAAATACTCCAGCGCAATCGTTTCCGTCATTTTTTTGTCATCAAATTGGTAATTCTATGTTACTTTTGCGCCATTCACTAATTAGATTTAGCTTATATGAACTGGTCTCAACTATTTACGTCGAGTGTAGGAAAGAAAGTAACGATGGCGCTGTCAGGTCTTTTCCTGGTAGCTTTTTTGCTGGTGCACGCCGGTCTAAATGCTTGTATATGGGCTAACGATGGAGGCGTAATGTTTAACGTTGCAGCGCATTTTATGGGCGCGAATGTGGTACCCAGAGTGCTGGAGATCGGTTTATTTGTGTTTTTCCTTTTACATATCATCCAGGGCCTGGTGTTGGAAATACAAAATCGCAGCAAACGTAAAGTGGGTTATGCCATTCCAATGGGTAACAAAGGCAGTAAATGGTATAGCCGTGCTATGGGCATCTTAGGCTCGATCATTCTTATTTTCCTGGTAATACATTTAATCGATTTCTGGATTCCTTCCCGCTTTGGTGGTTTAGGACAGATGTATATCGACATGTCCACCCACCAGATCGTATCGGCGGGTACTCCAGGGGCGAAAGAATATCACGATCTGTACGGTGAAATGGTATATAAGTTTACAAACTATCCATGGATTTCAGTGGTATATATCCTTGGGGTGATCGCATTATTCTGGCATCTGGTGCACGGTATTCAAAGTGCGTTTCGCACATTTGGGGTAACCAATCATAAATACATAAGCATACTAACCGTTGTGGGCTGGAGCTTTGCTATCATAGTTTGTGGCGCATTTATTATGATGCCTATCAGCTTCCTGGCTGGTTGGATTAGTTAGTAGTGAGATGCTCCTGGCTGATAATCAGCTGGGGTTTACGATCAGGAACACTGTATAGGAACAATAAAAAAGTTAAACGAGAAACGTTTTATAATATGGTTGATTCAAGAATACCTGCGGGTAAGTTGGAAGACAAATGGAACGATTATAAAGGCCATTGCAAACTGGTTAACCCTGCTAACAAAAGAAAGTTAGAGATTATTGTGGTAGGAACCGGCTTAGCTGGCGCATCGGCAGCTGCTTCTTTAGGTGAGTTAGGCTACAGGGTTAAGGCATTCTGTTTTCAGGACTCTCCACGAAGGGCGCACTCCATTGCTGCGCAGGGTGGTATCAATGCAGCAAAAAATTATCAGAATGACGGGGACTCTGTTTACCGTTTGTTTTACGATACTATAAAGGGTGGCGACTATCGTGCACGCGAGGCCAATGTCCATCGCCTGGCCGAAGTAAGTGTAAATATCATCGATCAGTGCGTAGCGCAGGGAGTTCCCTTTGCCCGTGAGTACGGCGGTTTATTAAACAACCGTTCTTTTGGTGGTACACAGGTAAAAAGAACTTTTTATGCTGCAGGTCAAACCGGTCAGCAGTTATTAATAGGCGCCTACCAGGCTTTGGAAAGACAGGTAGCTTTAGGTAATGTACAGCAATATACCCGTCATGAGATGCTCGATATTGTGATGGTTGATGGCAAAGCGCGTGGTATAATTGTACGTAACCTTATTACCGGTCAGTTAGAAAGATATTTCGGACATGCGGTAATATTGGCATCGGGCGGATACGGAAACGTATTCTATTTATCTACCAACGCAATGGGTAGCAATGTTACGGCTGCCTGGAAAGCTCATAAAAAGGGCGCGCATTTTGCCAACCCTTGCTTTACACAAATTCACCCAACCTGTATTCCTGTTTCGGGCGATCACCAAAGTAAGCTAACGCTGATGTCAGAGTCGCTGCGAAATGATGGTCGTATCTGGGTGCCTAAAAAGGAAAATGACAATCGCAAGGCCAACGATATACCGGAAGAAGAAAGAGATTATTTCCTGGAAAGAAGATATCCGGCTTTTGGTAACCTGGTCCCTCGTGACGTGGCTTCTCGTGCAGCTAAAGAAAGATGTGATGCCGGCTTCGGCGTAGGAACAACCAAACAGGCAGTTTACCTCGATTTCAAATACAACCTGATCAATAAATACGGAAGAACCGAAGCCAACAAACAGGGTATTCAAAATCCTGACCAGGAAACCCTGGTGCGTTTGGGTAAAGAAGTGGTTAAGGAAGAATACGGTAACCTTTTCGACATGTACGAAAAAATTACCGGTGAAAACCCCTACGAAGTGCCCATGCGTATTTACCCTGCAGTACACTATACGATGGGTGGAATCTGGGTAGATTATGAACTGATGACTTCTGTAAAAGGATTGTATTGCCTGGGTGAGGCTAACTTTAGCGATCACGGAGCTAACCGTTTAGGAGCTTCTGCACTGATGCAGGGCCTCGCGGATGGTTATTTCGTTCTTCCCTACACTATTGGCAACTACCTGGCAGATGAAATCGCTGTAAAACCTATACCTACAACGGATAAAGCTTTTGTTGAGGCAGAAGCCGCGGTAAACGCACGCATCACTCAATTAATGAATATCAAAGGAACTCAGTCCGTTGAAAGTTTTCATAAGCGTTTAGGAAAGATCATGTGGGAGAAATGTGGCATGGCGCGTAATGAGCAGGGATTGAAAGAAGCCATAACAGAGATACAGCAGCTTAAAAAAGAATTCTGGAGCAACGTACGCATACCCGGAGGCATACACGAAATGAACCCGGAGCTGGACAAAGCCAATCGTGTGGCTGACTTTATTGAGCTGGGTGAGTTGATGTGTATAGATGCCTTAGAGCGTAAAGAAAGCTGCGGAGGTCACTTCCGAGAAGAGAGTCAGACAGAAGATGGAGAAGCAATGAGGAATGATGAAGCGTTCATGCATGTGGCTGCCTGGCTGTATAAAGGGGAAAGTGATTGGGAACTGGTGAAAGAAACCCTCAATTACGAGGTGATCAAGCCATCCCAAAGAAACTATAAGTAGATGTTTATTCATGCGAATAAAGAAAACTTTTAAGCCGGTTTATTATTTTAATGCGTATTCCAATTACACCAGGTTGTTATTGGGAGGCAAAAAAATATTAATGAGGTATTGAAAGATATGTCGCAATTTGATATTGACTATCTGAAAGATCGTGTGAATTATTACAACAAGTTAGAAACGATAATGTCAATAAATAAGGATGCTCCTACTATAGAAACATTTAAAAGGCTGGAGAAGCCCGATAGATTTTCGACTTATCATCATGATAGTTTAGAGTACCTGATTTATTACAAGCCGGAATTGAAACTGAATTATGTGTTCGGAGATATAACGTATGTACCGGGTTCACCTTCGATCATCAAAAGCAGGCCGGTTAAGGCGCCGAATGAGAACGCTGTAGTAATGAAACTGGACAGAACCCGGCATTACAGGTTTGTAAAGGATGACATTCCTTTCGTGGATAAGAAAAATATACTAATAGGCAGGGGGCAGTAGAACAGCCTCATCGGGCAGCCTTTTACGAAATGTATTTTGATCACCCGTTGTGCGATCTGGGACATGTGTGTAGCAAAGGAGGCCATGATGCCTGGGCAAAACCACATATGCGTATAGCAGATCAGCTTAAGTATAAATTTGTGCTTAGTCTGGAAGGATTTGATGTAGCAACTAACTTGAAATGGATTATGTCATCGTCAAGTATTGCGGTAATGCCCAGAGCTAAATATGAGACATGGTTTATGGAGGGCAGGCTAATTCCCGATCAGCACTATATTTGTATAAAAGATGATTATTCTGATCTGGAAGAGAAATTGAACTACTACATTAATCATCCTCAACAGGCAATGGAAATAGTTAAAAATGCCAATGAGTATGTACGTCAATTTCGAAACAAGAAGCAAGAACGCTTATTGAACCTGCTGATTCTGGATAAGTATTTTTATTACACAGGGCAAACCTCGGGCTGGATATTGGGATAGAATTTTTTGAACAACGTTAAGATAGTTACATATATGGAACATTACAATATGAATCTCACTTTAAAAGTGTGGAAACAAAAAGACGGGAAAAGTAAAGGTGGTTTTGAAACTTACCAGGTAAAGAATATTTCTTCCGAAATGTCTTTTTTGGAAATGTTTGACGTGTTGAACGAGCAATTGATACACGAAGGAAAAGAACCCATCGCTTTTGACCACGATTGTCGTGAAGGTATTTGTGGAATGTGTTCCATGTATATTAACGGGCGTCCGCACGGTCCATGGCAAGGTACCACTACCTGCCAGCTGCACATGCGTGCCTTTAAAGACGGAGATACCATTGTGGTAGAACCCTGGCGCGCCAATGCATTCCCGGTTTTAAAAGACCTGGTGGTGGATCGTACTGCGTTTGACCGGATCATACAAGCAGGTGGCTACGTTTCCGTAAATACCGGTGTAACTGTTGATGGTAACGCTATTCCCATTAATAAGGACAATGCGGATAAAGCATTTGCAGCAGCTGCCTGTATTGGATGCGGCGCCTGTGTCGCAGCATGTAAAAACTCTTCGGCATTGTTGTTCCTTTCTGCAAAAACCTCTCACCTTGCATTATTACCGCAAGGACAAACAGAGAGAAATAAACGCTCATTGGCAATGGTAGCTCAAATGGATAAAGAAGGTTTCGGTAGCTGTACCAATACGGGTGCCTGCGAAGCCGTTTGTCCTAAAGAGATCGAGATCACCAATATTGCACGTTTAAACAGGGATTTCACTGCAGCGGGATTAGCGGCGGACGTGAAAGGCTAGGTTTATTAAACATAGATCATTAAAGTAAGGCCATCGGATTCCGGTGGCCTTTTATAAAACTGCACAACCATGAAGAATAACGGTTTTATGCATTTTTGCTGTTGTTGATTTTAATGATCACTTCCTGCCAGCAGGCGTCTCCCGAAAAAAGTAATTGGAGTTACAGTACTGAACACGAACCAGGTTGCCGCTTTTTTCGCCCCCGTTTTTTTCTGAGTTATAGATTATGTGAAAATGACGGCCGTTGACAGAGTTAATGGCGCTCTGATCAGCCTTGAGGAAATAAAAGAAACAGAAGAAACCAAGCCTCTTATCGGAGCCTCCAAAGACCTGTTGGAATTGGGGAAAAAAATTTTGAAAATGACTATGTGACTGTTGCCAAAATCGATGAGGGAAAACCTCAGCCGGAAATAGACGCTGCTATCAGCAAAATATTTGAAACCAACGATGCTGAATTAACGAAAAAGTAAAGGCACTAGATGATCTGGCCATGCCTTATGCTAAAAAACATAATATAGATTTACGGGTTATCTGATCAGCTTTTATTGGAAAATGTTGGGCATGTTTTTGGGTTTTACCTTCGCTGCTTTAATAACTTTTTCAGTATTTAATGCTTTGGTTGCTTTGACGCTTCGGCTGGTACCGGCAAATTTTTTGTAAGCCTCTGCCATTTTTATATCGTAATTATTTTTCCTGTAGTCTGGTCCGTTGTATTTGCGGGCAAAGTCTGCCCAGCGTTTCTCACGCAGCTCATCATCAAGCGCCGTACTAATAATATAATTGACGAATGCGAATAAATGCTCCCGTTCTCCCTTATACATGGCGGTTACAAACTCCTGCAAAGAATTGAAGCCAGCCAATGCATAGTTGAATCCCATTACCTGGAAACGTCCCCAGGAGGCAGACATCAAAGCGGCATTGCGGTTTAATAGAACGGCCTCCTGCAGCCTTTTGTGCTGTGATGCATAGGCGCCGTAACCTCCTGCTACCGGGTTAGAAATGCCCGGGTTAGTCTTGTCAAAAAGACCATTGGTGCGTTTAGAAAAATATGGCGTTCAAAAAGAATTTTGGGTTCGCCGGTAGGCAAAAAACCATCACCTTTACTCTCCACTTCGGCTACTGCTTTAATAGCGGCTACTTCGCAATTTAATTGGCGTGCCGCGTCCTGGAAATCTTTTTCGGTTAATATGGGTTTAGGCATATAGGATGTTTTAGACGCAATATATGAGAACCATCTACATTATGAAATTACTGATTTTTCGGGCTTGAATAACCGCTTAATCAGGCGATGCCAACAGGAGTAGTCGGATCAAAGAAGTTTGCCGGTAATGAGTTGATTTTTTGGCGTTTCGAAATGCCCGATAAACCCTGTTTTTCTGCTTTTGCCGCAAACATAAAAGCAGTAAATTTGCACCCTTATGCAATTATCGAAGAATTTTGAACCAGCGCAGGTTGAACAGTTTTGGACCAATCGCTGGAAAGAGCAAAAATATTTTGAAAGCAAGCCAGATGGCAGACCTGCTTTTACCGTGGTGATCCCTCCTCCGAATGTCACCGGTGTGCTACACATGGGGCATACATTAAATGAAACCGTTCAGGACATTTTGGTGCGCAGGGCAAGAATGACTGGTTTTAATGCCTGCTGGGTTCCGGGTAGTGATCATGCTTCTATTGCTACCGAAGCCAAAGTGGTGCAGATGTTGCGTGAAAAAGGCATCGATAAAAACACATTAACCAGGGAAGAATTTCTTAAATACGCTTTTGAATGGAAAAACAAATATGGCGGCATTATCTATAACCAGATAGAGCGCCTGGGTTGTAGCGTAGATTGGAGCCGCGTAACCTTTACAATGGATGACCATTATTATGACGCCGTAATAAAAGTATTTGTAGACCTCTATAAAAAGGGCTTGATTTACCGCGGCGCCCGCATGATTAACTGGGATCCCGTTGCAAAAACAGCTTTAAGTGATGAAGAGGTTGAGTATCGCGAAGTGCAGAGCAAACTATACTATGTACAATATAAGCTCGATGGACAAGAGGGCTATATCACTATTGCCACTACACGCCCCGAAACTATCCTGGGCGATACCGCTATTTGCGTACATCCTGATGATGAACGGTATCAGCATCTGAAAGGTGCTTATGTTTTCGTACCGCTGATCAACAGGCGCATTCCAGTTATTTTTGACGAGTACGTAGATAGGGAGTTTGGCACAGGTGCTTTGAAAATTACGCCGGCACACGATATTAACGACTACAACCTCGGGTTGAAGCATCATCTCGAAGTAGTGGATACTTTAAATGATGACGGTACCTAAGTGAAGCTGCGCAGCTTTACATTGGAGAAGACCGTTTTGATGTTCGTAAAAAGATCGCAGTTGACCTGGAAGCTTCGGGAACCTCGTAAAAACCGAGGACATTAATAACAAAAATGGTTTCTCACAAAGGAGCAATGCTGTGGTGGAGCCGAAAATATCTACTCAGTGGTTTTTGAAAATGCAGGATATGGCTGAACCTGCACTCAAAGCAGTGGTAGAGGGGGATATTAAAATACACCCGGGAGACCGTTTTTAGCCACTTATAAGCATTGGCTGGAGAATGTAAAAGACTGGTGTATCAGCCGTCAGCTTTGGTGGGGCCAGCAGATACCAGCCTGGTATACACCGGATGGAACCTGTATTGTGGGCCGGACAAAAGAAGAGGCGTTTAGCAATTTATCTGGAAATCAATGGACCATTAATGATCTGCGCCAGGATAATGATGTGTTAGATACATGGTTCTCTTCCTGGTTGTGGCCATCACAGGTGTTTAAAGGAATTACCGAACCTGGAAATGAAGAACTGAAATATTATTATCCTACTTCTGTGCTGGTAACCGGCCAGGATATCATCTTCTTCTGGGTAGCCAGGATGGTAATGGCCGGCCTGGAATATGAAAAAGAAATTCCGTTTAAGGATGTATATTTTACCGGTATGGTGCGCGATAAGCTGGGGCGCAAAATGTCTAAGTCATTAGGCAATTCGCCCGACTTGCTGGAGCTGATTGACAAATATGGTGCAGATGCCGTACGTTTTGGTATTATGATTGCCGCCCCTGCGGGCAACGATCTCTTGTTTGACGAAGCTTCGCTGGAGCAGGGACGTAACTTCAATAACAAGATATGGAATGCATTGAAGCTGGTGAAGATGTGGGAGGAAAACCCCAATGGTATTGTTAACGATGAGGCAACGGTTCCTAATGATTTTGCAAGTCTGTGGATGCGTAACCGTATTAATGAGGCCAGGCTTGAAGTGGAGCGTTTACTAAAAGAGTTTAAACTGAGCGAAGCGCTTAAAACGATCTATTCGCTAATATGGGATGATTTCTGCAGCTGGTACCTGGAGTGGCAAAAACCGGAATTTGGCGGTGCTACCATCAATAGTAAGTTACAGGCTACTATTGGCTTTTTTGAGGAACTGTTGCAATTGCTACATCCTTATATGCCGTTTATAACAGAAGAGATTTATCATCAGTTAAAAGAGCAAAACGATGATCTCTCTGTTAAACAGTTTGAAGAAGCTGGTACTGTTGATGAGAAAATTATTGCACAGGGCGAGATCCTCAAAAACGTGATCAGTGCGGTAAGGGATGCAAGAGTTAAAAACAACGTCAAAAATAAAGAAGCGATCAGGTTACATATACAGGCTGAAGTTCGGGCAGATTATGAGCCACTCTTTAGCATTTTAGAAAGACAGGTAAATGCGGAAGGCATTGCTTTTACAGATGCTACGGTTGAAAAATGTATCAATGTTTTGGTACAAAAGGATAAACTGTATATTGAAACACAAACCGAATTAGATACAACTGCTCAAAAGGAACAGTTAGAAAAGGATATTGCATACCTGGAAGGTTTCCTGATTTCGGTAGAAAAAAGCTGGGCAACGAGCGTTTTGTACAGAACGCCAAGCCGGAAGTAGTAGAAGTGGAAAGAAAGAAAAAGGCAGATGCAGAAGAGAAGATTGCGGCGTTAAAAGAGGCGATGGCATCTTTGTAATAGATATAGTTGTATGTAATTGGTCCTGGCAGGTTTCATATCTGCCAGGACTTTTTATTTTAGCAGTTCTTTAAGTGCAGCAGCTATGGTGCGTGTCTTCAAGCGCATAAATAAGATCTAATATCTCTTCATTATTTTAAAAAAGCTCGGCTTTAGTATATCGGGAGTTATTAGTCTAGCCTGGATTTTTATTTTAATGGATAGGCTTTAAATAGCAATGGTGGCCGTAGCACGTGTCCTCACGTGCCGGAAATTTATAATAAATGATGTAAAATGATGTAGCTTTAATGGGTAAACCTATAACGATGAGCCACACCAACCTATGTTATAACAGTAAAAGTAATATGGAGCTTGGAGAGATTTATTTCTTCACAGCAAGTATTAATCATTGGCTGCATTTACTAGCTCCTGATAGACCCAAACAGATTATAGTATCCGCGCTTGACTACTTAAGCAAGCAAAATAAAATAGATGTTTTCGCATTTGTCATAATGCCCAGTCATATCCATTTTATCTGGAGGGCAAGATCATTAAACGGAAAAGAGCATCCTAAAGGTTCTTTTTTAAAGTATACTGCACACGAGTTTAAGAAACTGCTGTCTTTTGACCCATTAATACCGTTGCCTTGTTTTAGGGTCAATGTGTATAATAAAGCCTATGAGTTTTGGCAGAAAAACCCATTGGCAATTATTTTATATACCCGTAAAGTAGCTTTTCAAAAACTGGATTATATACATTTTAATCCCTGTGCAGGCAAATGGAAACTTGCGAAAGATCCAAATGATTATTATTTCTCCTCAGCGGCATTCTATGAAAAGGGTGTAACCAATTTTAGCTTTTTGAGGGACATACGTAATGAGTTTTAAGGTAATGGTCTCCGAACGCGTGAGGACACGCGTCCTGGCTTTCCTGGCTTTATTGGTTAAAAATTATTGCTGTACTAACAAGATACCTCCATTGAGTGTGTCCAAACAGGCAGATATGAAGGTTCCCCTTTTACTCATTATTTTAAAAAGTCCTCCAGCTTTAATATCCCCGTAGTGCGCTACATTTGGCTAAAAAATTATGAAGCTGGTTCGTTTAACGATTGTTGTTTTATTGATCACCCTACATGCATCATTTGTTGTAGCGCAGATACCTTTTCATGCTGATAATGCTACTTACCGCATAACCTACAGTTCGGCTTCCAATGGCAAACCTTCGCCTAACCCCAACCGGACCTTGATATTTACAAACGCCAGCCAAACGCTTATTACCAATGAAAAGGACTATAAAGGCGAAGGAAAGTTTCCGTTAGAAGTTTCAATAATCGATAGAAATAATCTGCAACAACAATTATATACGCTACTGAGTGCATCTGACTGTATCACTACAACTGATTCAAATGCTATAAAGAATCAGCAATTTGAGTTACAGGAGGGCAGCAAAAAAATATTGGGCTATAACTGTAAAAAGGCAAAAACTGTTGTCAACTCCAATACGATCGAGTTCTGGTATACAACTGATTTGCCTGTGAAAGGCGCGCCAACAGTGTTAGGGCAAAACCTGGGACTGGTATTGGAAATGATCCGCAATGGAAACTTTGTACTCACGGCTGATGAGGTGAGAAAAACTGCTTACACGAATCCAACTCAATTTGCAACTATAAAGCCTAGATCGCTCGATTTGTTAAGCTACCGCGATGAGATCTGGCGCAATCGGTTTACCACCATAGAATTGTTTAAGGATCAGGTGATCAATTTCTCCGATACGGCTACTGTAAAGCCTGATGTGATGCGATTTGCAAATGGTACCATTGTGGTAAAGAAAGTAAAGTTCCCATCATTAGCCGATGCAAAAACCGTCTTCTTAGATCTGCAGGAACAGTCCAATGGCGACGCTTATGATCGTACGGGAACGGTATTTTTAATCCCGGTTGATAAAAAGCAATCTTTTTTAGATGGTCTGAAAAATGGAGCATCAACCTTGCCTGTTTTTGAAAATGGTAATGGTAAAAAATATCAGGGAGTTATTGCCACTGCCGGTTATAGTCCTGCAATAGAGCTGATGCGTTTCTTCACACCTTTTGGTATCAAACAATATAATCATATACAGCTAAAAGGCAAGGACTGGCACCAGACAGTTCCTTACAGGCAGGATATAAGCGCCTATGCTTCGTTGCTCGATAGCCAGGAAGTATATATCGGTGTATTTATTGGCAATTACGATAAAGGTGGGCATAAAGTTAATGCCGCTGTTACCATACACAGGGGAGGAGATGAAGCCCCAAAAAAGTAGTGCCTTTGTTTAATACGCTTAATATCATGGAAATGGCCGGCCAGGAATATGCGACAATGTTTGATAAGCCAGAGGGCCTCACCGTTCATTTTGAATTAAAGGAAGCTGTTAATAATGCGGTACTCCGGTATACCACCACAGGCCATGGCGGCTGGGGTAATGGCGATGAGTTTGTGCCTAAAGAAAATACCATTTCACTCAACGGGAAACCTGTTTTTAAAATGATACCGTGGAGAGAAGATTGCGGATCCTATCGTTTGTTTAACCCCGCATCGGGAAACTTTGCTACGGGTTTGTCTTCTTCAGATTTAAGCCGCTCTAACTGGTGCCCGGGCACTGTTACCAATCCCTTTGTCATACAGTTAGGAAATTTATCAGTCGGAAAGCATACTATACAGGTGCAGATACCGCAAGGTGCAAGGGAAGGTAGCAGCTTTAGTGCGTGGAATGTGAGTGGGGTAATTGTAGGTGATTAGAGCGTCCTGACAGGTTTCCTCATACCTGTCAGGTATTCAACAGCCCTGCTTCAAAATTCTAATGTATTCAATAAACGCAGTTTTGCTCCCAAACCACCCTATTACTTCGTTTCGCAATAAAAGTGTTGGTTTGTCTGAAAGCAGGCTTTGGTAAGCAGAATGAGGATAATTTTCCGAAGAATTACATATTCTATGTTTAACCGGATTGTTAATAATATAAGCGATTAAATGAATGTAGTAGGAATTGCCGATAATTTCTTTCCGTTTAAAATTTTCCTGAAACAGGCTTCCAGTACGATCATATTTTTTATTGATGGCTTTTGCGTATGCGTTGAACAGGTTGGGAAAAGATTTGCTAAGTGGTTTTTCTTTTATAGCACGCGGTATATTAATAGCAGTATTTTCCTTTATCTGTATAAAAAAATGAAAATGGTTGGGTAGCAGACAATAGCAAAGCGTATCAGCAATGGGAGTTATATATTTTTTCCAAAGATGTAGGAAATAAATATGGTTCTCTGGCTTTTAAAAATTAGTTCTTTATTGTTTCCACGGTTAAAAATATGATAATAGCATCCCGGAAGCAGGTGTTCTTTACAGGTGTTCATAGTTAAATTTATCTCGAATTCAACTACCTCGGTATTAAGCTTGTAGGCAGTATAAATTCAAAAAACATTTTTCGATCCTGTCCGGGTATTGTAGTAAGTAAAGTACCTGCTCTGAACCCAAAGGTTAAAGGGTGCTGATTCCACCATTTGGTATCGAGGTAAATTTCTGCGCCAGTGCTTTGCAACGTTGCCTGGCGGCTACTGTTTTTATTGAAAGCCTGGGTATAATCATAGAACACATTCACTCTCACGCGCTGCAAATAAAATATGTTGGCGAATCCCCAGTCCGGGTAAAATAGGGGAAAATGGTAGTTCGCTCTGGCAGTGTAGATACCTGCAGAATCTCTTCCTGCATATCCCCTTGCAAATGCAGTACGGTTACCAAATACCCTTTGTTCTGATCCCGAGTATTGAGCAGCTCCACTTAATACCAAACTATGTGCGCGTACAATGCCGGGCAAATACAAGGCAGCACCTGCATAGCCCTGCCAGCTATCGTACAAGTTTAGGGCATGCCTGAACTGAGTATTGACACTATATCCCCACCTCGGGTAAATATCCTGTACGGTGCTTTGTACCTGCTGTGTCCAGCTAATACCGTGGGCGAGGTAGCTGAACTGCAGCTCTTTAAAATCGTTTTTGGTAGGTCCTTTATTAAAATCGGTTCGATAGTAATAATTGCTTCCAATGTTAAAGGCCTTATAAGTCCGGTTACTGGTCCAGCTGAGCGGAACATTTACCCCAACATAATTATTCCATTCATTCCATTGCCTCAGCTTGTTGGAGGCAAAAGCGCGACGATCAAAAGTGTAATTGGAGCCCAGGCTAATGAAAGGGAAAAGACCACCATAAGTAATTGAGCCGCCAGCGGTATGGGTTCTGTCGTTTTCGTTATATGAGTAGTATAGCTGTGTTTCAGTGGTGTTTAAAATATTGTTTCCATAGATCGTAAAACTAAATTCAGGATCCGAATAATTAGGGCGCCAGCTATGAAAATTAAAAGGGTGCGTCAACTTTCGGTAAGGGCGTATGGGGGAGCCTTTGGGCAACGCTGTCATTAATTGTTGGGTTGCATCAAGGCTGTCAGTTACAATGCCTGTTTTATTATTGGTAAAAGCATCCATAGCCACCGGCTGCCACTGAAGCTGGTTTTCCTGAGCTTGCTGAAGCTGATAGCCATCTGCAGTAAATACACTCCAGTTCAGCTTATTAAAATCGCTGCTCGCAAAGTAGCTGCCAACGCCGGGAGTAGGGTATTTAAAGAGTTGTTTGTGCTCCATGTCATAATAAAATAATTCATCCTTTAGGCGCTGCGAAGCGGTAAAGAATATTTTATCTGCATTGATACAATATTGCCAATTACCGTAGATGACGGTGGCGTAATATTTTGAATGCTGCCGCTAAGAACATCTACAGTAGCTATGGCCGTTGTGGCATTTTTGTTGCGTACAACAGTAATCACGGTGCTGTCATTCAGGAACTTCGGATTAGAAAAATAGGCAATGCTGTCATGAACAATGGATCTGAAAGGGATACCGCCATCAGCCGCCAATAAGGTCAGCGCAGATCGTCCATCGAGCAACACATTATTGGCTACTATGGTTTTTCCATCTGCAGAAATATCGGGCGAAAAATACCTTGATCGATGAGTGATTTTTTGCTGCTGCCCGCTTGCAATATCGAGTATTTTAATAACATTATAGCTCACCCAGCGCCAGCGTGGATGCGATTCATAGGCGGCATAAACAATTTTGCCATTACGATAACTATACTGGTCTTCAATACTAATATCGCGTAAACGGATCAAGCGCTCACCTTCAGGAGTTTTTATGTAAAAACCTGTTCGGCGACTATTAGATGATTTTTGGTATAACAGATCAGTTTCCGACAACTGGAAAGGAAAAGAATATTGGGTAAGTGTTTTTGTATTGGTGGCAAAGACATTAAAGCTATCTGTCATCCTGGTAGGAATGTCTAATTGGTATTGCGTCTTATAGTAAGTAAAGGCATTTTGTTTGAAGTCTTTATAAGAAATGCCTGCATGCCGTTGCACAGCTTTTTGCAAAGGGTAAAAGAGTCCCTTGTAAGCACTGGCATCGCGGGTTACCTTCCGCCAGAAATCGTAACCGTATTGTTGAGACCCATAATTTACCAGGAGGTATCCCAGGTCATAATGATTAGGAACATAGTCTTTTAAGGATCCATTCCTGAGCTTCATCCAGCTATAGCCTTTGCCCGATTGCCATAGAGAAGGAAAGGCTTTCAGGAAAAAAGGCAGGGTTCCCCGGCCATGGGGTGCCAGCAGGCTTTCGCTGTACACGGCATCGCCTTCAAAAAACCAGTTAGGTACTGCAGCATTTACAGCTAATGCATAGCCCTCCTGTCCGAATAACCGCTTCATAACAGCGCTCAGCCCATTGTTGAAATTGTTGTACTGCTGCACATGGCGGTATTCGTGTACCGTAAGTTGAGTGAGCCAGGAGAGGCTGCTTGGATCATAATTGTCTGGTGAAGGTGTGGTATAAAATTCACTGCGAAAAGGTCCCATCGATACGTATCCATTGGTAATTACAGGCTGATTTTGTAATACAATATCTATCTTGTTGAGTTTTTGGCCCAGGCTTAACCGGTCTTTTAAGGACACCTGCCTGATAAAAGAAGCCACTCTTTGAGCGGCTGAATCCATGCCTTCCGGAAATATAATCCTGGCTGTATCCGTATTGACCTGACTCCACCGTGTACGGGTAGGGTTACCTCCAAATTGTTGGGCAATAACCCGGTTACTACATAACAGGCAGAAGAAAACTGCCAGAACTAAAATAACCAATCTGCCCATATGTTGTTGCTGCAATTAAGTTGATCGAAGTTAATACCTGAAACGAATTATCTAAAAATATAAAATTAACAGTTAGATACGCATGAAATTTGCAGGTAGCCCCTAATAAATTACTTTTACAAATAATTTTTAGAATAGCCTTTCCTGAAGAAATTTCGAAAAATATTACTGATTGTTCTGGCGTCAATTATTTTGCTGTTGACGACCGTATGGGTATTGATACAAATGCCACCGGTGCAAAACTGGCTGATAGATAAAGTTACCTCCCGTTTGTCCAAAGATCTGCGAACAAAAATAGAGATTGGCCGTATCGACCTTTCTTTATTTAATAAGCTGAACCTGCAGCAGGTATTAATACAGGACCGGCAAAAAGATACCATTTTAAGCGCTGGTGAAATTACCGTAAACATCACCGACTGGTTTTTCTTCAAGAAGGATGTAGAGTTGCAGTATATTGGCCTTCGGGATGCCTATATTCACCTGCAGCGGCAGGATTCTGTATGGCACCACCAGTTTTTGCTGGATTATTTTTCTACCCCGGCTTCGCCTAAAAAGAAGAAAGATGGGATCAACCTGGCGCTCAGGGAAGTTGACCTGAAAAACATAAGGGTAAAACAGCAGGATGGCTGGATTGGGCAGGATATGACCCTGTCGCTGGCCTCGCTGAATACGGTGTCCCGTAATGTGGATTTTAAAAAGAAGATCATAGAGATCAACTCTCTGAACATTAACCAGCCCTATTTTGCGCTGAGAGATTATGACGGTAAAAGGCCCCCGAGAAAATTGGAAACGGTTCCTAAACCCATCGTTACAGATACCAGCAAAATAGATGTGAATGATAACAAATGGAAAATACTGGTAAGTGAGTTAAGCCTGCGGAATGGTACATTTAAAAACGATAACGAATCAAGACCCCTGGATCCCATTGCATTCGATGGAAAACATATAGAGTTCTCCAAAATCTATGGCGATTTCCGTAATGTGAAATGGGAAATGGATACGATAACGGCTTCTATTAAATTGCAGACAAAGGAAAGAAGTGGCTTTGAAGTGAAACACCTGATTGCCGATGCTAAATTTACCCCGCATGAAATGACTTTTGAGAACCTGGATATCAGGACCAATGACAGCCATTTAAGCAACTATTTCAGCATGCGTTTCGATCGCTTCAGTGATATGAGCGATTTTGAAGAAAAGGTAAGAATGGAAGGTCGTTTCGACAATACAGAAATCAACAGTGATGATATCGCCTATTTCGCTCCCGATCTGAAAACCTGGAAGAAACGCATTAAGCTAAGCGGAAATGTAAAAGGACCAGTATCATCTCTGATAGGCAAAAACCTGGACATAAGAGCGGGTGCCAACACCTATTTCCTGGGCGATGCTTCTATTACCGGATTGCCTGAAATAAATAGCACTTACCTCGATATAAAGGCCAATGAGTTTAGAACGATCTACACCGATGCTACTGCTTTTATACCACCGCTCAAAAGAATTACCAATCCGGATTTAAGCAAGTTGGGTTTTGTAATGTTTACCGGCAACTTTGCTGGGTTTATCAACGACTTTGTTACCTATGGCACTATACAAACAGGCTTAGGCACTGTAAAGGCGGATCTTAATTTAAAATTACAGAACCCGGCATACCCCGTTTATTCGGGTACCGTATCTACCGAGAGTTTAAACCTGGGACCTCTTTTAAAAACCGAAGACCTGGGTTATATCAGCCTCAATGCTACCTTAAAAGGTGCGGGTTTTAAACCCAATAGTGGCAATATTGCGCTGGATGCCCGGATTAAGTATATAGATTACAATAAGTACCGATATCAGAATATTACATTAGATGGCGAGCTGAATAAAAGGATTTTTGATGGATCTGTGATCATTAATGATCCCAATGCTATACTCAGTCTTAATGGGTTAGTAGATTTTAGTGAGAAAGTACCGGCGTTCAACTTTATAGCGAATATTGATACCTTGAATCTGTATAACACACAGCTGCTGAAGGAAAATCTCGCTTTTTCAGGCCGGGTAAATGCTGAATTTTCGGGCAATACTATCGATGATTTCCTGGGCGATGCCAACATCTCCAATGCTTCTTTAAGCCGTAATGGCTTTCCCCTGTCTTTCGATTCCCTTTCTATCAACTCTACTACAACTGACAGTACCAAGCATCTGCGTGTTGCGTCTAATGAGTTTAGTGTGGACGTGGACGGCGTTTTTAAGATTCGGGACCTGCCTAATTCAGTTACTACGTTTTTAAGCCGGTACTATCCCGCATACATAAAGCCGCCAGGCGTAGCGGTACCGCAACAATCTTTCAACTTTGATATTAAAACCGGGAATTTTGATGAGTTTGCTATCATCATTGACAGCAGCCTGAAAGGATTTAGCAATAGTCGTATCACTGGTGGTATTAATACAGCTGCCAATCAACTGTTCCTGGACGTAAATGTGCCGTATTTCAAATTCCGGCAGTTCGATTTTTCTAATATTGATATTGATGCCGCGGGCACTTATGATAGTCTTACTTTATATGGCAGCGCATCTAATATTAGCGTTACCGACAGCTTAAAGATTCAGCTGGCAACCTTCAATATTAAAGCGCATAATGATGTTTCAGAAGTGCGCGTATTTACCGGCACCGGTAATAGCAAAGCTCTGGACCAGGCCCGCCTCAACGCTGTAGTAAATACGTATAGCAACGGCGTCGGTATCCGGTTCAATCCTTCTTCGTTTATATTGAATGGGAAAACATGGACCATTGAAGATAAGGGCGAATTGGAGTTCAGGAAGAATGCGCCTGCTCACGGTTTGCTGGTGCTTAAAGAAAGTACCCAGGAAATAAGGATTGAAACTATGCCATCTGACGTGGGCAGCTGGAACGATGCGGCTATTACTTTAAAAGGGATCAACCTCGGCGATATAGGTCCTTACCTGTTACCACGTAACCGCCTGGAGGGCTTGATAGATGCGCATGTGCTGATAGAAAACCCCGGTAAAAATATGAAGATCAGCTCCAGGGATTTTGTTGGCCGGGGATCGGGCTGGATAATGATTCTATCGGCAACCTGGCGGCGAATGTAATTTTTGATATGGCCACCCAGGAGTTACTGGTGGACGGGAAGACATCAGGGTCGGATGATAAAAGCCTGGCTTATAATGTACATCTTTACCTGAAAGACCAGGAGTCGCAGGAGAAAAACCTGATCTCTTTAACACCTACTCATTTCGATCTTAAATATATTGACCGGTTCCTGAACTCATTATTTACAGATATAACAGGTGATGTAACTGGTAAATTCGAAATCAAAGGTCCGTTGAATTCGCTGGCTGTGGTAGGAAAGGGGCGATTGCGAAATGCGGGCCTGAAAGTAATATTTACACAATGTTATTATAAAATTGAAGACCGGGATATTGAACTCAGCGAAAATGAAATCAACCTGAATGGTATTGTATTGGAAGATACTGTTACCGGCAACCCGGTTTATTTAAGAGGCGGTATTACGATATAATGCATTTGATGATATGTTTTATGATATCACAGTATCTACCCGTAAACCAGGCACCCGCGATGCCCGTAATAACCGTCCGGTACAGGTGCTAAATACCAGCTATGCAGACAATAAATTATTTTACGGCAATGTAAAAGGTACGGGTTCTTTTGTATTAGTGGGTTCTGAAGATAACAGTTTTATGAAAATTGATGCGATTGCTTCAGACAGGGAGGAAAGTAATTTTACGATCGCTTCAGCCAACAGCCAGGCGGGGAAAATGCCCGATTGGCTGGTAGAACGCAAATACGGGGTAGAAGTGTCGGATAGCCTGGCAAGCGCCGGTACCGAGTCCAACATGAAGTATGAATTAGATGTAACTGCCAACCCGAAAGTACTGATGAAGTTCGTAATGGATGATCTGACCGGCGACCAGATCTTTGGAAGAGGGGCGGGTAGTTTAAATATACAATCGGGAACAAACGAGGAGCTAAAAATTAATGGACGTTTTGATATACAGGAAGGTACTTACAACTATACATTTAAATCCTTCTTCCCCAAACCTTTCGAGATCATTAAAGGAACGGAGAACTATATCTCATGGACAGGAGACCCGCTAAAAGCGAATATTAATATACAGGCAAGATACAAGGCAGAAAGGGTGAGTTTTGCGCCTTTAGCCAGCATGATCGACCCGGGGCAGAGTTACTCCAATACCCGTGAAAATGTATATATCTATGCGGTGTTAACCGGGCAGTTATTTCAGCCGGAATTTAAGTTTGAGCTGGAACTGGATCCCAACAGCCGTTTTAACAACGACTTTAACGTAACCAATGCGCTGCAGCAAATAGAAAGAAGCCAGACCGAAGTAACAAGGCAGGTTACCTACCTGATTGTTTTTAACAGCTTCGCACCGCCACAAACCGGGGTATCCAATATCGGGATAGGAGGCGCAGCTATGGAGTTTACGTATAATACTATATCAAGTTTGTCGGGACTGTTCTTTAATGAGATCAACAAAAAACTCAATAGCGCACTATCTTCATTATTAGGACAAAATGTGAGCTTCAATTTCAGTGGTTCGGTTTATAACCGGAATGTGCTGGGCGCGAGTAATGCCAATTTTAATATCAATCAGGCCAATGTAAGCGGAGCCCTGTTAGTTCCTTTATTTAAAGATCGCTTTGTAATATCATTGGGTAGTTCGCTCGAAGTGCCATTGCAATCAAGCACTTTACAACAAACTGTGCAGTTTTTACCGGATGTTACAGCCGAATGGTTGCTGAATGCCAGTGGTAGCCTGAGGTTGAATCTGTTCTATCGTGAAAACCTGGATTACCTGACAACATCGAGTACCGGTGCAGCAAAATTGAAAAGAACCGGCGGAGGTATCTCCTTCAAGAAAGAATTTAATACACTGCCGGAACTATTCATTAATGTAAGAAAACGGTCAGAAAGAGAAGCCAACCGGGTGCCACCGCCGGTTGATTCCAGTAAATCAGTGCAGCCAGTTACGGTAGAAAGGAAAGAAGATTCTTTAGTGCCCAAAACAGTTCCCGACAAAAAGGAGTAACTATTATGTTATTTTAAGGTAAGTACTACTTCTACAGGGAAGTGATCGGAAGGGAATTTTCCAAAATAGCTGTCCGTAAGAACGCCCCATTTATTGGCCTGCCATTGTTTGCTGATAAACACATGGTCGATAATATCCGTGCTTTTAAAATCTCTGTTAAACCCGTTGAATGAGCTATTGTTTTCATAGGGGTATTGTACATCTTTGTAAGCATCTCTTACAGTAGTTGAGCTCGCAATGATCTGGTAAGGATCCGTTTTTCTACTTGCGTTAAAATCGCCCGTTAATATTACCGGTGCCCCTTTTGCAATTGTTTCTATTTTTTGCAGAATAAGCTTGCTGCTTTCCAGGCGTGCTACTTTTCCTTCGTGATCAAAGTGAACATTAAAGAAGTAAAATTTCTTTTTTGATTTTTTATCCTGTAGGTATACCCATGAACAAATACGATTACAGCAAGTGGCATCCCAGCCTAATCCTGGCTTATCCGGTGTTTCAGACAGCCAAAAGTCTCCCGACTGTAAGAGTTGAAATTTATCCTTTTTATAAAAAACAGCAGAGTGCTCACCTTTATCGCTTCCGTCATCCCTGCCTTTGCCATATCGCGTGTATTGTGGAAGCGCCTTTACCACATCCTCCAATTGATGAGGCAAAGCTTCCTGGGTACCAAATACATCAAAGTCGTGATAGCGGATCAGGCTGGCTACAAAAGGCAACCGGTCTTTCCACAGATTGCCCATATCATTTTTATTGTCGAAACGTAGATTGTAGGAAGCTACGGTATAAGTTTGGGCGTTGGCAATAAAGCAAAGCAGTAACGCCGACGACACCAGCGCCAGCCGGATTTTATTTTTTTAATCAACATAACAAAGCGTTTACCCGGTATGGGGCTGTTAATATTTAGAATGTATAAACGCCGAAGATAATAAACAAATAAGCAATAAAGCTCCTGTTGGGTGTAATCTTATAGTTAACAGAGGGCATAAAAAAACCTCCGTAATGGAGGCTGATAAATTAATCAATGATTGATGCGAACTCTTCTTTGGGAATCCTTATCTTTTTAAGATTTACCAGGAAGTCTTTCTCTTCATCGCGGTAGCCCAGCGACAGTAACACCACGCTTGTTAATCCTTTCTCTTTAAGACCTAATAGTTCGTCTACCCGGGCAGCGTCAAATCCTTCCATAGGAGTGGCGTCTATCTTTAATTCAGCTGCGGCAATGATACCGGTGCCCAGGGCAATGTACGCCTGCCTGGCGGCCCATGCAAAATTTTCTCCGTCAGGACGGTTCAATAAGAAGCCTTCCAGGGATTTTTGAAAGTCAGCCATGCCGCCTTCCGTAATGCCTCTTTCCCTGGACATATAGCTGATGTAAGCCGCTATCTGTTCTTGTGTAATAGATGTGTACGCAGCAAATACCAGCAAATGCGACGATTCTGCTATCTGGCCGTTAAAAGACCCTTCACCTAATTGTTTTTTGAGTTCTTCGTTAGAAACGGAGAAGATCCGGTAAGGTTGTAAGCCAGCAGAAGATGCTGACAGGCTGATAGCTTCTATGATCTGGTGTACCTGCTCTGCAGGAACTTTTTGTTGCTGTACTTTTTAGTGGCATATCGCCAGTTTAAATGTTTTATGAGCTCCATATAAATTGATTTCTTGTTTGAAGGAGCAAAGTTCTGGTTATTTGGTTTACTTTTGTCACCAGGTGACAAAAAGTAATGGTAACAAAGAGGTAACTAAGTAACTTACGATGGAAATAAAACACGATCCAGAAGCCTGTAAGAAAACGATCCTGGCGGTACATGACGCTATGGACGTATTGGGTGGGAAATGGAAAATATCAATTGTAGCATCCCTGGGGTTTGGGAAGAAACGCTATTCAGAGATATTAAAGGATGTAACCGGCATCTCAGGTAAAATGCTGAGCCGGGAATTAAAAGATATGGAGACCAATCAGCTGGTAAAGCGCGAGGTGGTAGACACCAAGCCCATTACAGTGGAGTATGAACTGACGGAATACGGCCACAAGCTAAAGTCAGTGATCTCCAACCTGGCAGACTGGGGGAATACACATCGCAAAAAATTATGGGCAAGCAGGTCGCAGCGGAATAACGGGATTATTTCTTTTGATTATGCCGGTCCTTTCTTCGTTTTCCCTGAGGCGAAACAGTACAATACGCTTGATCAGCGCAGTGGGCAAGGGCTTGTCGAGGGGGAGCTGAACGGTACCTTTGCCGCCCTTATAATTGCTCAACTCTTCTTCAAAATCTTCATGGCCGCGAGGCGCCGGGTAGATGCTGGTGTGCTTTTTATATCCCGAATAGTAAATAAAGTACTTACCGTTTTGCTTAAATCCGCCAATGCCATAGCTTAATCCCTCTTCGGCTTTAGGTGCTGCCTTGCTTATAACCTGCCTGATTTTATTGACAGTTTCAAGCGCTTCAACAGGAATGGTTGCTAAATATTCTTCGATTGTTACAGGCTTGCTCATAGTTGTCGTTTATGGAATGATTGGTCTTCCGAATTTACAAAGATTGCCCGAATCGGTTCCTGTCCTATGACAAGTTTTATAGTAAAGGGTTAATGGTCTTTATTATGCCCTGGCTTAACCGCAGAGAATGCGGAAAAGCGGAGATAAGACTGAGTCGTTGGATGATCTTTCTGCGTAGGCTTTGCGTCCTATTTTCTCTACGGTGAAAAAGAAAAACTCCGGGTATATTTAACCGGGAGTTTCCCAAAATATAAAATCGGTCAGTTTAAAAATCGTGACCCAGTTTTTCGCGTTTGGTGCTTAAATACTTTTCATTATGCTCGTTGGGGGAAATGATAATAGGCACATTGTCTACTATTTCCAGGCCATAACCCACTAATCCTATACGCTTACGCGGATTATTGCTCATCAGGCGTAGCTTGGTAGCGTTCAGGTGGCGCAATATCTGGGCGCCTACGCCGTAATCGCGCTCGTCCATTTGAAAGCCCAGGTGCAGGTTGGCTTCTACCGTATCCATTCCTTCTTCCTGAAGTTTATACGCCTTCAGCTTATTCATCAGGCCAATGCCCCGTCCTTCCTGGTTCATGTATAAAATGATCCCCTTGCCTTCCTGTTGTACCATTTGCATGGCAGTATGCAGCTGATCGCCACAGTCACAACGCAGGCTGCCTAAAATATCGCCGGTGAAACAGGAGGAGTGCACACGGGTCAGTACCGGCTCATCTTTTTCCCATTCTCCTTTGATCAGCGCGAGGTGTTCGCTGTTGCTGTTTTTATCTTTAAAAGCAACCAGCTTAAAATCTCCATACTGCGTAGGCATGTTGACACGCACAATTTCTTCGATAAGCGAATCGCTTTTTAAGCGGTATTCGATTAAGTCTTTTATAGAGATGATCTTAAGATCAAATTTCTCAGCTACTTTCAAAAGGTCGGGAAGTCGGGCCATGCTGCCATCCTCATTCATTACCTCTACCAGCACACTGCCATAAGGATAAGGAAATCCAGCCAGCCGTGCCAGGTCAGTAGCCGCTTCGGTATGTCCTACTCGACGTAAAACACCTCCTTTTTTAGAGCGAAGCGGAAAAAACATGTCCCGGGCGACCGAGATCTGCCGGGTTGGTAAACGGATTGTTTAATGCTTCAATTGTTTTAGACCGGTCGTGTGCCGAAATACCCGTGGTACAGCCATGTCCTAAAAGGTCTACTGATACCGTAAAAGCGGTTTCGTGCAGCGCCGTGTTATTGGTTACCATCAACTCCAGTCCCAGTTCGTCACAACGTTCTTCAGGCAGCGGGGTACAGATCAAGCCTCGTCCGTGGGTCGCCATAAAGTTCACCATTTCAGGGGTGATAGCGCCGGCGGCTGCTATAAAATCACCTTCATTCTCACGGTCTTCATCATCCACAGCTATGATCAGTTTTCCCTGTTTAATAGCTTCAATCGCACTTTCAATTGAATCGAGCATCTATAAAAATTTTCGCAAAGTTAAATAATTTGAATCTCTTCCCTGCAAGTCAGCTGACTGGTTATCATTTGGTTTGTTCGCTTTAGCATACTTTATTACTTTTAACCGGCCGCCAAATTGTGCTAATTATAACATCGCACCGTCTTAAATTGTTTTAATTGATGAAGTATACCTATTATAACATACTGCCCGATTGGATTCGTATTTGTTGGATTACAATCTTTTGGACGGCGATTACTGGTTGTAATAGTGACACAGCGAATGATACACAAACGGTTGAGCGTCCGACTGCTACGCCAGTCATTCCTTATGTCACCAAGGCTATCTATCCGCATGATACTACTCTTTTCACTGAAGGGCTGGTTTTTAATAAAGGCTTGCTTTATGAGAGCGGGGGCGCTCCAGCTGAACTGCCATTTACAAGATCGGTAATTGGAATAAGTAGTTTGGTAGATGGTAGTTTTACTCCGAAAATAGAGATAGACCGGTCCAGGTATTTTGGAGAGGGGATCGTTTTCCTAAACAATAAATTGTATCAACTTACCTACAAAAATCAAAAGGGGTTTGTGTATGATGCTAAAACATTTAAAAAGATAGACGAATTTACTTACACCAATACTGAAGGTTGGGGGATGACAACGGATGGGAATAGTATCATCATGAGCGACGGAACTGAGCACCTCACATTTCTTGATCCCAACAATTATAAACCGGTTAGAACACTGAAAATAACTGAAAACGGAATGGTAAGGGATAGTTTAAACGAATTGGAATATATTAATGGATTTGTTTACGCCAATGTTTGGCAGCATCCCGAAATAGTAAAAATTGATATGAACAGCGGGGAGGTAGTGGGTAAACTTAATTTAACTTCTATAGTTAATGCTGTTGCCGCCCGCAAACCAGGTTCCCTGAAATGAACGGCATTGCCTATGATTCGGCTACCGGGAAGGTTTTGATCACCGGTAAGCTTTGGCCGGATGTTTACGAGATAGATTTTCAGAAGTAAAAAGGAGCTTTTAAGCCTGGAGCAGCTTTACCCGGTCTTTCAACCAGCTTTCCTTCAAAGGAACGATCCATTTGTTTTCCAGCTCTTCTTTATTAGCTACAAGGTTGTTGAAATACAAAGTGTCGGGTGTAATAAATCCATTATCCAATGCGTATTGCAGTTGTGCATAGGGGAGTAGCTGTACCTTATCTTTAATGACAAATGCAAGGGAAGTGCGATCAAAAAGGTTGATACCGTAGGCTGCTTCCAGCGACTTGATAAAACGAACCGAACTATCCGTACTGCATCCACTTACGCCAGCCTGTGTTTCATCGGCCATTAGTATAACAAATTGCCCGAAAAACAGGAAGCCCGCAGCTTTAACATCCGCACCGTGACTTTGCCACTGTTCGGCAAAACTGTTCAATCGCTCTTCTGCATCCAGTGCTTCAGACATGGTTAATAAGCGACTGGCCTGGTAAACCCAAACGCGCGATGAGGGGCTAAAATGGGCCGGTAATAATTCTTTATACTGTAAATTCATTTTATAAAATACAAATTTCAAAAACCAATAACAAGTTTTAAGCCTAATGGTTCGATATTCCCTGTCAATCAATCAACTTTTCAGCTTGTCAACAAATAAACCAGTCAACTAGTTAACTAATCAACCAGTTAACTAACCTTAACCTCCATACTCGCTGCTACCATTTCAGCAATATCCAGCACCTTTACATCCCCCTCCTTTTCAGCGTTCTTTACGCCATCGGTGATCATAGTATTGCAAAAAGGACAAGCTGCTGCAATATAGGAAGAATGGGTTTCCAGGGCTTCCTGGGTCCGTTCAATATTGATACGCTTTTCACCCTGCTCTTCCTCTTTAAACATTTGAGCACCACCGGCCCCGCAACAAAGTCCTTTGCTGCGGCAGCGTTTCATTTCAACCAGTTCTGCGTCCAGCATTTCTAATACCTGCCTGGGAGCCTCGTAAATATCATTGGCCTGCCCAGGTAGCAACTATCGTGGTATGTGATCTTTTTGCCCTTAAAATCACCTCCTTCTTTTATTTTTATTTTGCCTTCGTTGATCAATTGCTGCAAAAAGGTGGTATGGTGTATCACTTCGTAATTGCCCCCGAGCTCAGGATATTCATTTTTAATGGTGTTGAAACAATGCGGACAAGCGGTTACTATTTTTTAATACCATAGTTATTCAGTACCTGTATGTTCTGGTAAGCCATCATCTGGAACATGAATTCGTTACCGGCACGCCTGGCCGGATCACCGGTGCACATTTCTTCCTTACCTAATATGGCATACTTTATTTGAGTTACATCCAGTATTTGAGTAAAAGCCCGCGTTATTTTTTGAGCACGCTGGTCAAAACTGCCCGCGCAGCCTACCCAAAATAAGATTTCGGGAGTTTCCCCTTTGGCAAATATCTCTGCTGCTGTAGGTACCTGCATAATCGTTTCATTTTTTGGCATACAAATGGTAATGAAGCATGCCTGTTATACTTCATAAAATTAGTTCATTTTAGTTCACCGGCTGGTATATTTGCTGATAATTCATGCGCGTAAGAAAATTTTTTGAGAGGCTTTTTAACTGGGAACTGTGGAATTTTCACATTTTATATGCGCCAATTGCACCGGTTTGGTTATGGTACTGTATCAAAAGCCGTTCGCTTTGGTTTTTTACTCCCTCTAATCCGCATATCACTTTTGGAGGATTCGAGGGCGAGGGCAAAAAGAAATGTACCGCTTACTACCCGCAGCAATTACTCCTCCAACGATCTATATAAAACCAGGTATCCCTTTTAGCGATTTAAGGAGCAGGATAGATGTTGCCGGTATCCGGTATCCTTTTGTAGTGAAGCCTGATGTGGGCATGAAAGGTATTCTTTTCAGGGTAATTGAAGATGATGCACAGTTAAAAAATACCACGCCCACATACCATTTAAGTATATTGTTCAGGAAAAAATCGATTTCCCGGTAGAGGTAAGTGTATTCTATTATCGCTATCCCTGGCAATCAACCGGTGTTGTCTCGGGGTTTATTTACAAAGAATTGTTACAGGTAACTGGCGATGGGCTAAGTACGCTCAAACAACTCATCAATCAGCACGAAAGGGCAAAACACCGGGTAGAAGAAATGGAATTGAGGCATGGACATGATTTTGCAAGGATTCTCGAAAAAGGAGAAGTCTTTTATCTTTCCTTTGCCGGCAATCATAACCGTGGGGCAAGGTTTACCAACCTGCACCACGAAATCAACCCGGCGTTGGTGTCGGTCTTTGATCAATTAAGCCAGGATACCCAGTTTTATTATGGTCGCTATGATATCAAAACTAACTCCATCGAAGATCTGAAAAACGGAAAGAATTTTATAGTGCTGGAGTATAACGGCGCCGGGGCAGAACCCAATCATATATATGATTGTGGCATGAGCTTAGGAAAAGCTTACAAAACCATCCTTCAACATTGGAAAGCCCTGTATGAAATAAGCCGCTACAATGCTAAACATGGGCATGCTTACTGGTCTTACAGGCGGGGTAAAAAATACCTGCGTGCGGCCAAGCATCATTTCAGAATATTAGAGAAATTCGATTAACATCAGATAACTGATATGAAATGACAATTGACAGTGCATTTGCTGCAACTGTCAACTAATTACTGTCATTTGTCATACATCTTTTAGCTTCCTCTCTGGGAACCGGTGTTTTGTTGTTTACTTACAAATGCACCCTGTGGTTTTTGGATAAACTTAGAGTTACTACCCTGCTTATTATTATCCTTGCTTTTGTTGTCTTTTTTTCCTTTCTTATTATTCTGATTAAGTAGTGACATCGCCTAAGATTTTTTAGTTTTTAATAATCCGATTATCAAATTTAATGGATAAAGTAATTGGATAGATGTTAATAATACAGAAGCTATGGCAATACTATTACCTATTTCTGTTGCTAATTGCATTTTTTGCTGAGGGCTATAGCTGGTAAGGCGCTCTATAAAATGATTGTTCCATAGACTTCCCAGAATAATAATGATAAATAATATCGTAGAGCCAAGTACGTGCACTTTATAAAGTTTCGGTGAAAAAGAAACCTGTAAGTAAAGGTGTACAAAAGCCAGAGCAGGAAAGAAAAACAGCGCAAACCATAAAAATGTGCGCAAATGAAACCACGATCGTCGTATCATGCAAATGTATGTCCAATGTCTGTTTTAGAGAGAGAAAAGCTGCCAGGAAAAACAAAGCAGATACTATAAGCAATATATTATGTAAGGGACGCAAAATTTTCATACCTGCAAAACTAATTAAGCGGGTAAATCTTTTCTGAAAAACTTATATTCTCTACAATACCAGCTGCAACAAAGAAATTGATGTAGATGTGTTAAACAGGTATCTATAAAATGCTTGCCCTTGTTGGGTCTAGTCCCCAAAAACACGACAAGGGCCGTTGCTGCGAAACGGTGAGCCACCTGTAAATTACCCCGCATACCTTAAATTGGGGATTGCACAAATTCTGTATCATGAAATTTCGTGATTATTTTAGCTGCTTCAAATCCTGGTAACGGGGATACACTCAAATGATGTGAAATTTAAAAACTACACAATGAACTACATAACCATTCTTGCTGCAATTGTTTTTTCAGTAACCCTTAATTCCTGCGGCGGCAGTGATGGAAAAAAGCAGCCGACACGGTAGCCGAAACAGCCGGCGACGCGGGACTTACAGTGAATAGCGACGAAGATAAAACCGGCAATTTTAGCTTTGACGGTAAATCCGTTTCAGGTAAAATAGAAACGCAGTATTTTGGTGATAAAGAAAAAGCAAATTTCTCTGTACTATGCCAGCACAACGAAAGCAACGATCCCTCTAATAGCAATTTTGAGTTGTTACAAATTACGTTTATAAACGAGAAAGATGCTACTACCAACCCTGCCTTGAAAATATATGATGGCGGATCCATTTTACCTATGACCGAACCCGAGCCAGGTATTGTTGCGGTTAGCTTATCGGGGGTGGGAAATGGATTGGATGATCAACAATTTACCGGAAGCGAAAAATCTACCGGCAGTATTACGGTTAAAGACAGAACGGTTGAAATTAAAGATCTGAGCCTGTTTACCAGGGAGGGTGCTAAAAAAGTAATCAACGCCACGCTTCCTTTTTAAAGAGGATATACGTCCTGGTATTTTCCCCGGCTTAATTCAGTCCTGACTGGTACTGTTACAATGTAGCAGTATCCTTATGATAACACGATACAAAAAAATAAATCCAATTCTAATGAGAAGCCTGATATGCTTACTAATCATTGCCGCATCTATTAGCTCCTGCAAAAAGATAAAGACGTTACACCCCTGCCTAAAACATTTTTAGTGTCTCGCGCAACAACCGTTAGTGGCAGTAATACCACCGTAATGCGCTATAACCGTAGCGGTGATGGCGGCTATTAAGTTATATAGGACCCGCAGAAGCCGACTCTGTTGCATTGACGTATGACGCGCGCGGGCATATTGCAACCTTGCGCTTTACAAGATATGGCCAAAATGGGTACGACTATAGTTATGATGATAAGGGAAGAATAGCGCTTTCGCAAGGCTATAATAATGATGGAACCAAAGGGGTGTTGTCTACGTTTACTTATTTTGATGACCGGGTTGAAGAAATGCTTCTTTATCCGGGTAACCTCCTTAACAAGAAAATATATACCTATACAGCCGATAAAAAGAATATTGCCAACTTTAAGTGGATTGGCACTTCGGGCAACCTCGCCGAGGAAGAAAGCTACACGCATACTAATATTAAAGCATCAAGGTATGGCTATGAAGAAATAAGACCTCAAACCGGCGAAAATGCGGTTGAAAAGACCACGCGCATTACTTACACCGCGGTGTTGCAGGTGCGCCGGTTACATTTTCCAGAAAAATAATGGTCAATTCAGATGGCTACCCGGCATCTATAGAGAATAGCTCCTCTAACAGTGCAACAGTATCTACTACCACTTATGAGTATATAGGCAGGTAAATAATATGGGAAGGATAACGCCCTTGCTGTAATAGGTGGGGGCGTTATCCCTCGGAAATATGTAATGTTACTTGAAAAGATTAGTTGATGGTTGACCATTTTTTCGACGCAAGATCTGTGATGGATATTGCCTTCTTACCCGCATCATATACCACTTTAAAAGTATAGTGGGCATTGCCAGACATGCCCTTGGGGTCGATTACCTGTGCCTTAAACACTTCGGTGCCGATTTTTACAGATATTGCCGGAACCGCTACAACAATTGCTTTATAGAAGCCGGTTTTATAATGCCATGGTTTCGTCTCTTCGCTTTGAAGCACCGTAACGATCGCATCATCAGAAATATTAACGGTTTCAAAATCTATCAATGTATTACGGTGAATGAACTGGCCATCTTTGATATTGGCTGATGGTGTTTCATAATTTATAGCGATCAGTGCATCGGCATTTTTAAGTTTGGCTTCATCACTCTGGTCGGCAATATTGGGGAATATGATTGTAGGAGAAGTGGCATAAACCTCTCTTTTAAGAGATGCATCAGGCGTTTGGTAATAAGATGGAGAAACCATCCCGAATCCTATATAGTTAAAAGTGTAGGGGACTGGTTCGTACCGGAGCGAATAGGGATCACCTACGGGAACAGCGTGCAATGTGTCTGCTATAATATTGAAAGAATATTGTTGACTGCCTCCTGTCAATATCCAGTTGGTCCTTTCTTTCAGATCAATATCTTTTATCGCAAAAGCCACTGTTTTAACAGGGATTTCCACAACAGGATTTTCGATCTTATTTTTTTACAGGAGAATAAAAGCAGGTTAGCGGCGAACAAGACCAATGAGTATAATCGTTTCATGACCTGTATAACGGCTAAGCAGCCGGAGTCGCAACAGCTCGTATTAAAAAAATCAAAATAAAGAATGACTGTAAAATCCGCTTAAAAAGTTAAATTTGCCGTCACACCAGTAAAACAAGTATGAGCGTAGATAAGCATGTAGAAGAGGAAAAAAGCCTCAATTTTTTAGAAGAAATCGTAGAGAATGATCTGTCGGAAGGGAAATATGAGTCTATAATGACCCGTTTTCCCCAGAGCCTAATGGATATTTACATATTGGCCATGCCAGTAGCATTTGCCTGAATTTTGGACTGACAAAAAATTCGGTGGAGGCACCAACCTGCGTTTTGACGATACCAATCCGGTTACTGAAGACACTGAATATGTAGAGAGTATTAAGGAAGATATTAAATGGCTGGGTTTTGAATGGAAGCATGAACTGTACGCTTCCGACTATTTTGAAACCCTGTATGCATATGCAGTAAAGCTGATCAATAATAAACTGGCCTATGTGGATGACAGTTCCAGCGAAGAAATTGCGCAACAAAAAGGAACGCCTACACAGCCAGGACATCGTAACCAATATGCTGAAAGATCGGTAGCAGAAAACCTGCAGCTGTTTGCTGACATGCGTGCCGGTAAATATAAAGATGGCGAGAAAGTACTGAGGGCCAAAATAGATATGGAATCGTCGAATATGTTGATGCGCGATCCTATTCTGTACCGTATTAAACACGCGCACCACCATCGTACCGGTGATGCCTGGTGTATTTACCCCATGTACGATTTTGCACATGGTCAAAGCGATTCTATAGAAAATATTACGCACTCCATCTGTACGATGGAATTTGTGCCTCATCGCGAAGTGTACGACTGGTTAATTGAGAAGCTGGGCATATTCCCGTCTAAACAATATGAGTTTGCGAGAAGAAACCTTAGTCATACAGTAACCAGTAAAAGAAAGCTGCTGCAGCTGGTAAATGAAAAGTATGTATCGGGTTGGGATGACCCCCGCATGCCTACCATTGCTGGTTATCGCCGCCGGGGTTATACGCCGGAAAGCATTCGTGATTTTTGCGACCGGATCGGGGTGGGCAAACGTGATAATATGGTAGACCTTGGTTTGCTGGAGTTTTGTGCCCGCGAACATTTGAATAAGATCGCTTTAAGAAGAATGGTGGTGTTCGATCCTGTGAAAGTGGTGATCACCAATTATGAAAAGGAAAGTGAGTTGCTGATAGCTGAAAACAATCCCGAGGATTCTAATACGGGTACCCGCGAAATATCTTTCAGCAATGAGCTGTATATAGAACGGGAAGACTTTATGGAGAATCCGCCTAAAAAATATTTCCGTTTAGCGCCCGGTCAGAAAGTTCGGTTAAAGCATGCCTATATTATTCAATGCGATGAAGTGGTAAAGGACGAAGCGGGTAATGTAACACAGCTGAATTGCAGTTATATACCGGAAAGTAAGAGTGGCGCCGATACTTCGGGCATCAATGTGAAAGGAACCCTGCATTGGGTAAATGCTAAAGATCATATTGCGATACAGATCAATGAATATGACCGCTTATTTACTGTGGAGAATCCTGCAAACGAAGAAGGCGAATTTCAATCTTATATTAATACGAACTCTTTAACGGTATTGAACGGAGCGCTGGCTGAGCCTGCATTGAAAGAAGCCGTCATAGCAGACCGTTTCCAGTTTCTGCGCAAGGGGTACTTTGTGCTGGATAAGGAAAGTCCTAAAGATCTTTTGGTGTTTAACCGTACCGTTACGTTGAAAGATAGCTGGGCTAAAGCAGGCAAGTAGTATTAGCATTGTTTTTGCATGGGTTCATAATTAATAGATAGTTATGAATGCACGCAGCCTGAGTATATTTAATGCCAGAGAATTTTTTCTTGGGCAGGATGAGTGGGTATTTTTATTTGAAGTAGTTGTACGGTGTTTCATATCCTTCATAATCGTTTTACTAGCTCTCAGGCTGACTGGCAAGAAGGGCGTGAGGCAGTTGACCGTTTTTGAGCTGGTAATTATTCTTACCCTGGGATCCGCTGCAGGAGATATGGGCTTTTATAAGGATGTAGGCGTGCTCCCCGCTGTTCTAACCATTGTTAGCATTATTCTATTCTATAAACTGGTTACCTGGCTTCTGATCAAATCTGATAAGTTTGAAAGGATGATAGAGGGTAAGCCTGTCACCATCATTAAAGATGGACGTTACACCGAAGAGGTTGTAAAAAATGAAAATATTTCATTTGACGAATTCTTTATGGAGCTGCGGCTGGCGGGAATAGAGCACCTGGGCCAGGTAAAATATGCCATACTCGAAGTAAACGGCGATGTAAGTGTTTTTAAAAAGCCTCCGGATGAAATTAAACCAGGTCTGCATATTCTACCCGATAAGATTAAAAAGTTCTATACAGATTATTATCCCGCAGATGGATTGTACTCCTGTGTATGCTGCGGGTATACCGAAGATAAAATACAGGGACCTATAACTCCCTGTAAAGATTGCGATGGAGCCAAATGGTCTGAAGGATGTGCATCAAAATGGTATTAGTATAAAGAGAAATCCACGAAATTACTTTCGCGGATTCTCCATTTAAACCTCCGATTAAAAAAGCCAGATTGAATGAGTGTTAAACGCCTGAGTCATTTGTTGGATCAAAAGGCTGAACGCTGCTTTGAAACCGGGTTTCAATTGCGCCCGGTAATTAATGATCGTGCCCGTCTTCTGCATGAATTTCGAACTTTAATTCCAGCTCATTAGTACCTGCAAAAGCGGTTGCGTAGTCTGTGCGGTTCCAATCTACGCGCGTAATAGTTGGTTTCACATTAGCGTTTAATTTACGCATCACAAACGCAACGTCTTTTTCCCCCTGGTTAGCATGTCCAACTATAAAATAAGAAATGACTCCTGTGGTACTGGTTGCTCCCGATACGGTTGTGCCGTCTGCATATTGAGTTTCGCGTGTCTGAAAAATAGCGCCCTCACCTGCCGGGGAATTGGGGTTGAGAATAAAGCTGCCTCCGGTTAAGAAAGCTTTATAGTTAGCTGCAGCGGCAGCGTTGGCTATGTATTGATTTTGTGTCTCAGCACCGCTTGCATTATAGGTTTTTAATCCTATTTTATAAATACTTTCCGGTTCCAGGTGCAGATGCGCGTTAGATATAGCTGTACCTTTTTCATCAAACAGGATCGTATCAGATGCACCTTCTATTGCAGCGGCCAAACCGTGAAAATGATCTCCATGCCCTTCTACTCCGGTTCCGGTGATCTTAGTGAAAATAAGGGCAGCGCTTGGGTTTTTACGCTCTATTTTTAAGGCTGATTCTACTACGGTAACATTGCCCGATTTATCTGCAACTTTAACTTGCAGGTTGTAGTCGCCCGCAGCAGCGTTGGCTGGAATTTCAATATGTTCATGAAAATTTGCGTTTTTATTGCCTGTATATCCATCGGTGAATGCCTGGTTGAATAGCCATCCTGAGCCAGCTTTAGGATGGATTTCTACTACGACGTTTTCGATCGTTCCTGTTGCCACTATGTCTCCTTCAATGTGCAGGTCCGACCCCGCATAAGCGGTCTTGTTATTGCCTGTACCTACCTCAAGGCCGGTTACTATTGGCTTGGCTACTATGTCTTCGTTCTTGTTACAACTGGTTACTGCTGCAACAAGCAACAAAAAGATACTGAAGCTACTGAGAAATTTTTTCATACTGTTTTTAGTTTTTAAGAATGATAATTATGATTGATTTTTAGAAATTATAGTGCACTTTTAGTGGGTGCCATTTTGCCGCGGGGTTAAGGGCTGCTTATTTAATTTTTATACTGAGGCCTTTTATAGTTTGCCAGCCTTCCTTATCTGTAACACGTATCAAAAAATGATAGTCACCCGCATCTACATCTGCCGGTATATGAATGGTCTGCTCAGCTACATAGCTGGTTTGGCCGCCGGGTACATTAATGGTTTGTATCAGCACCATGGGCTTTACCGGCGTCTTTACCGCATCCATATTGCAGCCTGCTACTTCTGTGCTATGCGAATGGTGATCGAAATTGTGATGGATGTCAATACTTACCGATCCCAGTTCCTTATTGTCGCTTGCGTGGATCCTAGCGGTGAAGGACTGCCCCCGCTGCACCTCGCTGCATTGCTTCGGAAAAGCTCCGGCCGTGAGCACATCAATTTCGGGGTAAGTAGTGTCAATGGCATCCTGGTCTTTTTTAGAACAGGCCGCGATCAATAATAAGAGACCCAGTAGGCTGGTTAATAATTGCTTTTGTTTCATGTGTATATTTTTTATTTGATTTTAGCTACATGGAATTTTGCATAAAAATTTTTATGGTCATTTCATAACTATGGAGACTTATAAATTACGGTTGTGTAGCCTGTTTAAAGCTGAAGGGTATTTTTAATGACAGCACCAGGTTTCGGCCCTGTTCAGGCAAACCAATCAGCCGGTAAAAGCTTGTATGGCTCAGGTAACGGGTGTTTAAAGCATTTTGCAATTGAAGACTTAACTCTGCCTGCTGCTCCTGTATGAGAAAGCGGGTGCCGGCCTGAAGATTCAATAGCGTGTATCCATCGGTTTTCTTCTCGGGTGGCACAATATTGTTTTGCGCTGCAGTTACCCGGTAATCAACCGATAAATAGGTATTGGTGAAAATGCCTGTATGTGCCGGCCTATAAGTAATATTGAATAGTACCGATGCCGGCGGGGAGAAGGGTAGCGTGTAACCTTTTTTATCTCCTGATAATTGTTTGGCATAGATATATTCACCCAATACCTCTGTACTAAGGTTCTCCCAGGGCTGGTATTTAACCTGTAATTCTCCTCCGTATCGCATAACCCTGGCCTGGGCATATTCAAATACCTGGTTGCCTGCGCCATAGAAGTAATCGTGGTTGGCTGTAGGGTTTAAGTAGATATAGTTGGAGAAATAGTTAAAGAAGGGATTCAACTGAATGCGTACGACAGCGTTGTCATAAGCGGCGCCCAGGTCCAGCTGGTAAGACTCTTCCGGCTTTAAGTAAGTATTCCCTTTTTCGTAACTGAAGTAATGATAATTTACGCCGTTGGCTCCCAGCTCTTTGGCGATGGGTACTCTGAAACTCTTGCCTATATTGCCTTTCAGCTCCCAGCGATTCGTATTGTAGTTAAAGCCTAAGGAGCCCGTAACGCTGTTGAAGCTGCGGTTTATATTGTCAGCTCTTACCAGGTATTCCTGCTGTGTTTGTCCATTGATGGTGGTAGCAGATGGAAACCAATCTGTATATTTCTTCATCGCGAGATGCACATGGTCGTACCTCAGTGCCCCATGCAACAGTAGTTTTTGAGTCAGGTTCCATTTATCGTATATATATGTTCCCCAACTCTGTTGGTTGAAGGCAGGAACCAGGAAGCTCCAGCCGTTAATGGTATTGTGCTGCAGTTCACCATTCAGGCCGAACTCCACTTTATGTTCATTGAGTTGGAGATGATCCCGGAGATGAAGCGAGTAAACCTGTTTGTCGAAAGCCCGTTCCAGGTTGCGCGGAATACCCAGGGAGTCCGGATATATTGCGGGCATGTAACCATGGTTTACATAGTGATTATATTCCTGCCTTACATTATTTTGAAAACCGCTCTCCAGCTCCAGTTGATGTTGGTTGATTTGAAAGCTCGTATGGTTGAGTGCCTTGAAATGGTTAACTCTTTGATAAGGACTTAATATATCCCTGCTGCTGGCATCATGCATAGCCACATCTACCTGTCGGGGTTCCAGCCCATGTGCATTGGCGAAGAAGCCTGTTTTCGAGTAAGTATGGCTTAAATAAAAGATCGATTTTACCCGGTCGCCAATATAGCCGGTATTTAGATGTAAACCGGTTTCCCGCCCTGCCGTATTACGGAGGTAGTGGTTGTAAAGGTCTACTGCAAAGTCATAAATATACAACCTGTCTGCAGGTACCCGGTAGTCCCCATAGTCCTGAAGGGTAAAGCGTGCTGTTGTCATCCAGCGTTGTGTTCTGGCATATACATTAATGGAAGTGCCTAACAGGTTATTATTAGTCTTGCCTATCAGGTTTATATCACCTCCAAATGTTTGCGGGGCGGGTAAGGGAGGGCGCTTAATGTTTACGGCGCCGCCGATAGCATCGGACCCGTAAGTAAAAGATGCAGGGCCTTTAAGTATTTCCACTTCCTGTACAGTAAACTGATCTATTTCCAAACCGTGGTCCGCTCCCCATTGCTGGCCTTCATGCTTAATTCCCCTGTCCAGTACCACCACGCGATTAAAACCCAGTCCCCTGATAAGAGGTTTGGATTGCCCCGAACCAATCCCGATGGTTTTTACACCGGGCAATCGTTGCAGGCTCTGCATCAGGCTGCCACCCAGGTGCTGTTGAATAAAACCTGCTTTTACAATATCCATGTTGAGCATGGTTTCTTTTTCTTTGAGCAGTAGAATTATTTTGAACTATTACCTCCTTTAATGTGTGACTTTCCGGGTGTAACCTTATGATCAGTGATACATCGTTTTGATTCAGAACGCCTGTTTTTACAACGGTTTTGTACCCCTGCAAGGAGACCTTAACTTCGTAAGGACCTGTCTTTACTTCGCGAAAAATATAGCGACCCGTTGAGTCGCTGATGCCTGCGGTATAGGGTTTAAGCTCAATCGAAGCGCGGTTACGGGCAGATGCTCATCGTCAGAAACGGTTACAATGATTTGATGAGATTGCGTGCGGGCAGTATTGCATAAGGTTATGCAACACAGCATCAGTAAAAACTTCATAGTAAAAAACTGCTGTAGCAGGTGCGCGTGCTATAGGGTGCCTACTCATAAAACAATGGCAGGAACCCTGGAAAGACACGATAGCCAACATAACAATGATGGTGATTGCTACCGGACTATAACCTGGACAGTAAAATGATCGCTATTGTAAATAGCAAAAATGATAAAAAAGCCTTAAAGGCTGGTTAGATGGTAAACAGGTTGGAAGAAGGTGGGCCCTTGTTTGTATAAGCCTGTAGGAAAAGCTTCCTGTCTATATTGATATAGTAACTATATGGATTATAAACCTGTAGTATTGGTGCTGCTAAAGAATAGCTAAGTTGTTCGGGAGCTCCGCTGATGTTACGCGTATTAATATGATCGCAGATAGAACAATGTTCGCTGCCTGTAGTTAACTTTTTTACCTGGGTGGTAGTTGCCGTTTCAGAAGAGTCGTGGTGGTGATGAAACGCTTGGATATAGAGCACAAACGAAAGCAGGAGAAAGCATCCTATAGCTCCGGCTTGTTTGAATCTATGCCTTGTATGTTGATACGACTGTTGCAAAACTGCAACAAAGTTGCATATTCGTATTTAAACTACCAAGAGAAATCTAAAAAAATCATAAGATTAGTTAATGTGATTAAAAACTTCTGGCAGCGATACTGGCAGGAATGTTTATTTTTGGTAAAGCCCGGCAACTATAAATTGCCCAAACCATTTTGAAGCCCTCAACTGTAAAGCTATGCTCGAGCCTATTTCTATCGACTTAAATAAAGCCGATCTAAAAAAAGAATTAAGTACCATGGAGAAGGATCAGAAAATGATTGATCTTCCAATCTTTCAATCCTTAAAAATTCAGGTAGAACAACGCATCAGCGATTACCCTGATCTGATTATTGAAGACATTAAGATTCAACGGGGCAGTGACTCCGGAGAAACTGACTTTGTTACGGCTATTGTGTTATTTAAGTCTAACCGCTAGGTGATGCCTCACTAATTTATACCTGGTGATAAATTTGCATGGCTAAGTTTTCGACCTGCTGTATAAAACCCTTGTGTAAAAACGTTGAATGTCGCTGAAGTAAACAATCGCAATCATAATAGCCGATACGAAAATGGTAGCTGTATAATTGGAGGGATAATAGTAGTAACATATAAACAGCAAGAGGCAGATCCGGGCTATTTCGAGGTAAGATATCCATCGCCGCTGATCTAATATTGCGCCGCAGTTAATAAGACTAACGAGAATGAACATAGAGAACAAGGCAAGTGATGTAGCCGAAAAGTAGTCTACAAATAGCAGTACAATAAAAAGCACCAGTAGTGATATTCCTGTTTGTATACTTACATAATACCTCATCGCTTTTGTTGGAGTTTCTTTTGTTCTCCTGTAACGTAAAAATTTTCTTTCCAGGATGGCCCTGTAACGCGGATCCAGGTCATCGGGTTTTCCAAACAGTGTACGCCATTTCTGTTTAAAGCCTTTGGCATAATAAAAGTTGAGCATTATTTCCAGCATAAAATGAAAATGCTGCCATAGAAAACTATGACTCTCCAGCGGTTTAGTTAAGCCATAGGTTATTTTGATGTTTTTATCTTCTTCAACGAAAGTGCCAAAAAGCTTGTCCCAGATGATCAATACATCTCCGTAATTCTTATCGAGGTACTCAGGATTAGATGCGTGATGAATGCCATGATGGGTGGGTGTTACCAGTATCTTTTCAAACCAACCCCATTTTCCCAATGCCTGCGTATGAATAAAGAAAGGGTAAATACCATGTACCAGTAGTAAAATAGATATCATCAACGGAGGAAATCCTAATAAGGGTAGTATGGCCCAAAATAAACTTCTTATTACTGCCTGGAATACGGTGATCCTCGCAGAAACCGTATAATTAAAATCTTCACTTTGATGGTGCACTACATGCGCTGCCCAGAAAGCATTGATCTCATGAGCAAACCGGTGGTACCAGTACCATATGAGATCTGTAACCAGGAATAAAAGCACCCATACCAGCAAGCTTGCCTTAATATCAAAGAGGGCGAAATTTTCATAAACATAATTGAAGAAATAAAAAAACAAACCTGTCGTAAAAAGGTCCAGCAGGCGTTCTGCTATACCAACATTTATATTCGCCACAGACTCTGCATACTGAAAGAAATTCTTCCCGCTTCTTTTAGAGTATAAATATTCCCAGGCGATAAAGAAAAGAAACAGCGGAATAGCAAACGCTAAAAAATTTAAATGCATGATAATAGATTTTTTTAGTCTACTTTTTAAATAGACTAATCAAAGGTATTGTTTTGTTAAATAGGAGATGTTATAGAAAACTAAAATCCGGAACGGAATTTTGGTAATAAAAAATTTATATAAGAAAATGAAAATATTATAATATATTTGTCCACTAAAATTATAGACTAATATGTTTTTTACTCGTTTCAGTGAAAAGCATAGTCGGGAAAATTGAATATCGGATTATGAATGATGGAATAGCTGTTAATAATCAAACGAAAGCAACGGAGTCCTCTTTCCCGTTTCTTTTGCGGATGGAAGGGCTGCGCGTGCTGGTTATAGGGGAGACAGTGTTGCTATTCAACATCTTAAAGAAATTGACCACAGCGCGCCCGAGCCGAGGTGCGCATTATTGCAGAACAATTAAGCGATGACCTGAAAGAATGGGCCTCTACCCATGCGAAAGTGGTAATTGAAGAGCGGTTATATGATCCGTTTGATATTCAGCACGCAGATGCATTGGTTGTTGCAACTAGCGATCCGGTTCTTGTTGAGCAGATCAATAATGATGCAACCGAATATGGGTTAGCCAATGTACGAATCGGCCATGTAAGCCGGTACGAAGGAGCACCTGTGAACGGCACTGCGGCGGAAAAAAACCATCAGGATTAAAGGGATTATCCAACAAAAGAATTGCAACTTATGCACTCGCTGCATTTGCCTTTATGTTAATTGGGCACATGATTTTTCTTACTGGCCTTTCCAGGAAATCAGGGTTCATGCCATTAATTTATATAGTTCCTTAGATCAGGCGTTTTTGATCATGCTGGCAGCAGGCTTTGTGGCACAGTTGGTAGATGGAGCACTGGGCATGGGATATGGAGTTGCCAGTACTACCATACTTCTTTCTGCAGGAGTAAGTCCGGCTGCTATAAGTGGTAGTATACATACGGCGGAAATGTTCGCCAGCGGCGCTTCGGGCTATAGTCATTACAAATTTGGCAACGTGAATAAAAAGCTATTTAAAACACTCTTATTGCCTGGGGTGATAGGTGCAATAGCCGGTGCTGTTTTGTTGGTATACCTGGGAGAGAAATATGCAGATTGGATAAAGCCATTACTGGCATGCTATACCTTGTTCCTGGGGGTTAAAATACTATCCAATGCATTCAAGAAAAAGGTGCAGAAAAAGAAATTTAAACGATACGGAGCATTGGCCGGTGCAGGTGGTTTCCTTGATTCATTTGGCGGCGGCGGATGGGGCCCGTTAGTGACAACTACGCTTATAACCAAAGGGCGTACACCAAGGTTCGTTATAGGTTCTGTAAGCCTGACTGAATTTTTTGTTACTTTGTCCAGCGCCTTTACTTTTTTATTTTACTAGGAGTGAGCCACTGGCAAACGATCTTAGGCCTCATTATCGGCGGGCTGATTGCGGCTCCGCTGGCGGCCAGACTTGCGGGTAGATTACCTCGCCGTACCGCGTTTATTCTCTTGGGTGTACTCGTGATTATATGGAGTGCCAGGATCTTAATAAAGTTGTTATAAAAAATAGTACAGTAAAGTTTTGGAATTTAAAATCTATACGCTTTACTTTTGCAGTAGTTCTTTTCAATCTCTTATCAAGAAAGGCAGAGGGTAATGGCCCGATGAAGCCTTGACAACCTGTTCGCAGCAAAGCTGTGAAAAAGGTGCCAAATCCATCTCCGTAATAGCGGAGGCAGATAAGTCAGCGTTCAGCTTACAAGTATTATTTAGTAAAATAGTAAAAGCTCATCCTGATTCGTCGGATGAGCTTTTTTGTTTATACTAAGCTCATACCCGATGTTTTTCCTGATAAGGTTTGATGATCATACATTTTTCATCTTTAAAAACAAATCAGTTATGAGCAACAATGCAACACAAACCATTCACAGCATCCCGGTAGATCCTCTTACAGGTTCAATCGCAGTTCCTATTTATCAAACATCCACATTTGTGCAGGAAGCGCCCGGCGTTAATCTCGGTTACGACTATTCAAGAACGAATAACCCCACAAGGGCCACGTTAGAAAAGATCATTGCAGGTTTAGAAGGCGGGAGTACAGGCGCTGCATTTTCCAGCGGGTTGGCAGCTATTGATGCTGTAGTAAAGCTGCTGCAGAGCGGCGACGAGATCGTGGCAGTAGACGATATTTATGGAGGGGCATTCAGACTATTTACTCATGTGTATGAGAAATTTGGGATTAGCGTAAAATACGTAGATAGTACCAACGCTAACAATGTATTTGAAGCTATCACCCCGCAAACCAAATTGGTATGGATCGAAACACCAACTAATCCCACATTGAAAATATCAGATATTGCTACCATCGCTAAGATTGCCAGGGCCAATAACTGTTTGCTCTGTGTAGACAATACGTTTGCATCTCCGGCATTGCAACAGCCGCTATTGCTGGGCGCCGATATTGTAGTACATTCTGCAACCAAGTACCTGGGAGGGCATTGCGACCTGATAGCCGGTGTGGTGGTTACAAAGACGGAAGAGTTGGGCGCTAAAATAAAGTTTATACAAAACGCCAGTGGTGCTGTTTTGGGGCCATTCGATTGTTGGCTGATCATAAGAGGGATCGAAACATTACAGCTCAGGGTGAAGCAGCATTGTATTAATGCTTTGGAAGTAGCCAGGTACCTGCAGCAGCATCCTGCTGTTGAAAAAGTTTTTTATCCAGGGCTGGAGCAGCATCACAATCATGAAATTGCGAAGCAACAGGCTAGTGGTTTTGGCGGGGTTGTGTCGTTTACGTTAAAAGAAGATACAGAAGATGCGGCTACCCGGTTTGTAACTGCTACCCGATACTTCAGGCTCGCCGAAAGCCTGGGTGGCGTAAAAAGTCTTTTATGCCATCCGGCTGCAATGACGCATAAGAGCATTCCTGCTGAAAAGCGTAAAGCTGCCGGAGTGAGCGATAGCCTGATCAGGCTGTCAGTGGGTTTAGAGGAAGCCGCAGATCTGATCAGCGATCTTGAGCAAGCCTTTGGTCAATCAATATCTGAGCAAGCCAATGACGTAAACACTACAAGTAAAGTGGAGGCAGCATAAAAGTGAAGGGTAAAAAAATAATTATAAAATATTAGTCTACTTATTTGGTGGACTAATATTTTCTTTCTATATTTGCTTTATCAATCTATAATAATTGTTACAGTTTACAACATATAGTTTTTACAACCGCAGCAATCGAATGCTTGCCTTGCCAACCTGTATATGTTGTTGTTGTTGCTAATGCATTTCCTTTTACTGGATCACCTACAATTACTAATTCTCCTTCTTTTTCTTTCATCTTTTAAAGCTTATTATTATGAGTAACGCTACACAGCAGTTTCATTATTATGATGGGATAACATCATTACACACACAACATTTAAATACACATGGCGTTTTGCATTTCAAGCAATTTGTTTCTGCACACACAGTGAAACAATTATTATACGAGGTAAAATCGGTAGAAACTTTTTTACTGGATAAAGGGGCTACTGTAGTGAATGGCATTCCTTTAAAATTTGGATCGGATGTAAACGGAGCACCACTGATACAGCGTATCGCTTTTGCATCCCAGTATAGCCAGGTGCTTAAGGAGTTTTTAAAAAGCGATAAAGTGCAGCAACTGGTCAACCTGCTGGGCCCCTTCAATGGCCGTATAGGGAGACTGAAAAAGATGGCCTGGTAGTGAACCATTATCTGAATACCGAGCACAGTGGTTTTACCCGCCTTGGATGGCATACAGATAGTCCCAGGGATCTGTTTCTTGGCTCCCGTATCAAGCCTATGTTGAATGTGGGTTTGCATTTAGATGATTGCCCTCAAACGAATGGAGGCTTGCGGGTATTGGCAGGAACGCATAATAAGGGACTGTTTACGCTGTTCTTTAAGAAAAAACTTTATTGATCACAAGCCTGATGATAATGAGGTAGGACTTGATATTGAAGCGGGAGACCTGACCGTACACGACGGGCGTTTATGGCACCGGGTACAACAGTCGCCCCATATAGGTGAGCAGAGTCGCCGGCGCGTAATGTATATACCGGTAGTAACGGGTGCGTATCAACCTAAAAGCGAAGCCAGCGGAACACCTTTTTATCATAAACTGGCAAAGCTGGCATTGTCGAAACCCAAAAAGCAGGCGGAGCCTCAGTTTACACCAGAGTTAACCCCCTCTATATGATACCCATTTTACTTTTTACTTTAATAAAAAAATATATCAAGCGAAAAAATTGGAATTAATATGTCGTACGCACTAATAACCGGTGCTGCAAAGGGTATTGGTAATGCTATTGCAGTTGAACTGGCGAAACAGAAAAGAGGATTAATATTAATAGATATTGATGAGCGCCAACTATTGGAGTCCGCGCAGTATATCAGGGATAACCATCATGTAGACGTAGTGACGATTGTACAGGACCTGAGCCATCCGGGCGCTGCCGCAACCATATTTGAGCGAACACGCTGGTATCATAACTATCTGAACGTTATTGTAAATAATGCAGGTTATGGTTTGAATGCCCCGTTTACAGAGCTGAATATAGACGACCAGTTAAACATTGTGGATGTTAATATAAAGGCGCAGCTTCGGATCGCGCATGCGTTTGTTCCGGTGTTGAAGAGTTTTCCCAGTCTTACCTGCTGAATGTAGGAAGTACTACCTGTTATCAGTCTGTACCCTATTTGTCAGTATACGCGGCATCAAAGGCTTTTGTAGTTTCTTTTACCCGTAGCCTCAGGTTTGAGTTAAGAGATACACCTGTTTCAATCAGCTGTCTTATCCCTGGTGCTACTGACACTGCATTTGTAACAAGGGCGGGCATGGCGGCTCATACATTAAAAACAGCAGACAGGTTTAATATGACACCACAGGCTGTAGCTGCTATTGCAGTAAAAGGATTATTTAAGCGCAAGGCGGAGATCATACCAGGATTTTCCAATAAGGTAAATGCTTATATAACCAGGTTTGTGCCCAAGATATGGGTAGAGAAAGTGGCGGCCAATATCTATAAGCCAAGGGAGACAAAGCCTGCGCTCCAACAAGAGGTAGCTACGCAATACTAATCCTTTCTTTTATAAAGCCGCGTGGCCGAGTGGTGTAGGCAAAGGTCTGCAAAACCTGTTACGGAGGTTCGAATCCTTCCGCGGCGTCATTAAAAAATATTGAAATGCTATATAAGTGGCCGGGCATTGGTGTCGCGGTAATAAGATATTTTGTGCAGGAACATTGCCGCCATTTTATCGCCGCGCCATTTGGCCTCATCAGCCTTTTTGCCTTTAAAATGCAAGTCAATTGTGCCATACCATAATTGTAGCCAGGTATCAAAATGTAGCTGTTCTACGGGGAGCTGTGCATGTGGAGGAAAAGGGCTGCCCAAATAGGTATGTTCTTCCAGCAGTACCGTTTGCCAAAAGCGATACATTTTTTCCAGGTGCTCCGGCCATCGATCTCCAATGCGCTGATTGAAGATGGGGCCCAGTAGTTCATTGCCTCTTACCGCTGTATAAAAATTATCGACCAGCAGTTGTATGTCGCCGATGCTTTGTATGTCTTTTGTTGCATTCATAATGCGCTTGTTTAATAAAATACTTTTTTGTCTTTTATTTGTTCAAAAAAACTAGCGTTTCAGAAACGTAAGTTGATGCTCCAGCTCCTTGGATAAAGTGCCTATGCGGGCTTTATCCAGCATGCGTTGTATGCTGCCTCTTACTTTTTAAACTCATGGTGAATAGGGCAGGGGTGCGATTCAGAGCACTGCTTCAACCCCAGGCCACATCCGCTGAATATTTTATCTCCGTCTATCGTTTTCACAATATCTGCCAGGGTGCATTGAGCCGATTGCTGATCGTGATAAAAGCCGCCATTGGGGCCTTTTGCCGATAATACCAGGTTTTTTCGGCTGAGATCCTGCAGTATCTTGGCAATAAAATGCTCGGGAGCCTCTATACTCTTTGCAATATCCTTAATGCCTACCCGCTCTCCCTCTCTCGATTTTTGAGCGATAAAGATCATAGCACGTATGGCATGTTCGCAGGTCTTGGAAAACATCTGAAGTGAATTTGTACTGCAAAGTTAAGATAAAAAATAATAAAAGATAAAAAACTCTTTTATTGTAGAGTGCTAAATGTGCGTATGAAAAAGCCCGCAGTTTTAAATTGCGGGCTTCTACCAGTTTTTATAATGAATTGCACTAAAACCGTGGCTGCTTTTGCGTGGTTGGTCCGTCTACGGTCAGTATTCCTTTAGTAACTTTCATACGGTCGATAAATACTACCCGCTCATCACCTGTTTTGCTGGTGCGGCCATGGTATACGCATAACATGGTTTTCCCATCGGGCGACCAGGTGATACTATTGTGCCCTGTGCCGGTGACAATGCCTCCCTTGGCTGTGTTCTTTTGTAGTACAGGGTTGTTGGCGGCTTTTTAAAAGGCCCCAGCGGACTCTTTGAAGTGGCATATCCTACAGCATAATTTTTACCTCCAAAATAGTTGGCAGAGTACATCATGTAATAAGTGTCCCCTTCTTTAAAAATAAAAGAACCCTCTGTCCAGCGGCGGTTAACTTCTTTTGAGGTAACAGAAAGACTTTCCCATCCGGCCTGCGGATCATTCATTTTAACAGGAGGGCGTAATAATAAAACCGGTTCGCCAATCACACCACTGAAATCACTTCTCATTTCTATCCCGTATACCCAGCTCTCTTCAATTTCCTGATACCAGCCTTTTTTACGTGCCCATTTAGCTACATCGCTTTCAACCGGATGCTTATAGCAGCATCTCGAATAGTACAGGTAAGTTTTGCCATTTGCCGCAAAGAATACATTGGCATCTATAATAGGGTATCCCGGGTCAAAAATAGGTTTGTCCTGCATGTCAATAAAAGGGCCTGTGGGCTGATCAGCTACGGCAACGCCAATTTTAAAATTCTCTTCTTCCTTGGTCGGATTTACCTTCCAGTGGGCGCTGTAAAACATATAGTATTTTCCGTTTCGCTCGTATACTTCGGGCGCCCAATAGGAATGCTCGCCCCAGCCGTTTTTATTATCTCCGAAATAAACCTGGCCCTCGCGCTTCCAGTCTACCAGGTCGTCAGATGAATAAGCTGCAAAACCATTTTTAGCCCCGGCCCCGGTGCCATACATAAAGTACTTTCCACTTGCCGCGCGTAGTATATAAGGATCTCCAAATTGTACGTCTAATGGATTGCTAAAGGTTTTGCTATCTTGGGCATATAATACCGACAATAGAAAAAATGCTAATGCAAGCAGCGAAAATCGTTTAATGATCATATCTTTTTTATTATTGATTGTTCCTTTACCAGAGGGTTTAAGAATTTTTTAAAAATAAGTAGTTATGGTAATATAATTAGGGTGCCGATGTCAATTCATTCATGCTGAACAGGAGATCGCTGATGCGCCCCTGGTAGGTTTGCAACCGGCCGCTTAATTCCTGGCCCTGCAAAATACCGCAGGTTACGAAGCCGCTTCCTATTTTAGTAAGATCTTTATTAAGTGATGCTTCAACCACCACACGATTGTTGAACTTTATGAATAGCTTCCCGCCAGCTGATAATTGTAGCCATAACTGTCCTTTTGTTTCATCGAGCAAATTGCTTTCTTTAACACTGCCGTCGGCAAGCTCAATGCCTATTTTTCCCCGGTAAGCAAATAGCCTGAACTGGTTAAAATAGCTGCAAACTATACCTCCTTTATCAATGTCTTCCAGGTAGCCTGTAATATGTAACAGGTCAGGGTTCCAGCGCTTGCGGTTAAAGGATAGGTCCATCGCGCTGGCTTTTTGCACAACATTATAGCTCTTGTCAAATAACCGGGGCAAAGTGCCTTTTATTATCATGGCTTCTGTTTCGCCTTGCCGTTTCAGTTCTTTATCCAGTAAGGCAGACATTTCTTTGAGTTTTTGTAAGATGCAGTATTGGCTGCCAGGTTTTTAAACGATACCCTGTCATTGTTTAAATTGAATAACTCCTCTGGCGGACGATAACTATAGCGGTCCAGCAAAAACTTGGCGTGCACATCTGTGGTTGCTTTCTCTACCCAGGAATCGAAGTAAAACTCATTCCTTTCTACCTGGTCAATATGCGTAATAAAACGCAGGCCTGGGGGTAGTTGCGGATATAATGGTAGCCATCGGCGGTAATAACAGATCTTGATGGAGTGTAGTTATACCAGTAATGCGGCTCCATGGAGGTTTCCGCAAAAATATAAGGGCTATGCGTGGTTGTTTTACCGGTTAGTACATTCTTAAAAGAACGCCCATCCAGTTTGCTGATCGCCTGTCCACCTGCAATGTCGATCAATGTGGGTGTAAGGTCTACCAGGGAGATCAATGCATCAGAACGGGAGCCTTTGGGCGTTTGGCCGGGCCAGCGTACTAATAGCGGAACTCTTAAGCCTTGGTCATAAACCGTCCATTTAGCCCCTGGAAACTGGGCGCCCTGGTCGGCAAGAAACATCAACATTGTATTGCCAGCCTGACCAGACCGGTCTAATGCCTGCATTACTTCTCCCAGCATTCTATCTGCTTCTCCAATACTCTGGTAATATGCTGCCAGGGCCTGACGCGTTTCTTTGGTGTCTGCCAGGTATTCCGGTAAGTTTAGTTGGGAGGGATCAAAGTCTCGGTTAGGAAACCAGGGTACATGGGGTACCCAGGAGCAACAACCAGGCAAATGGGCTGTTCCGGATGTTGATTAAAATGTGTCTCTATGGCCCTCACTGTTTCCTTTTTTCTATCCAGGCGATTTTCTACCGGGCTATATTGTCCAAACTCCTTACCTATATGTTCAAAAGGAAAGTTCTCCAGTGGCGCCATATGTATCTTGCCCGATATCACTACCCTGTATCCTTGTTGCTGCAGGTAATGGGGTAAACTTTTGATACCTGCATGAACGGTAAAGTGGTTCATTTGGGCGCCGTTTCGGAAAGGGTAGAGGCCGGTAAACATAGCGCTGCGCGAGGGTGTGCACATGGATGATGCCGCATAAGCGTTATTGAATCGCATACCCTCTTTGGCCAATTGATCCATGTTGGGTGTCTTAACTTCCCGGTTGCCATAAGCTCCTATATCCTGCTGGTTGAGATCATCAGCCAGGAAAATGATCATATTAGGCTTTCGTTGTGCGTGCAGTGGATATAAAAAAGCGCTGAAGATTAATAGGGTTATCCCCGTAGTAACTAATCGGATGGTATGGTTGGCTTTCGTCATGCTCGTTAAAAATAATATGAAAAGCCATAACACTGTTAATATGGCAATTGCTATTTTAATGCCAGGACATATCCACACATGCTGGTAAGGGATAATAAAAAAATCCGGCAATTTCAAAAGAAGTCAATAAGCGCTGGATTTTTTGGTCAATCTTTTACGTTTTCGTTTCATGGCCAGCAATAAAAAAGCTCCACATCGATGTGGAGCTTGTATGATAGTATTATGTTGATCTTAAGATTGTGTTTCACCTATTGCTTCTACACAGCTTTTATTAATCACGCGGGTAGTAAACCCCTCCTTACCCAAGCTCACATATAAAGAGCTTACTTTTAAAACTTCATACACATTTTCAGAGCGTAATGGACCTGCAATTGTCACTCTGTCACCTACTTTCAATTTTTCCATATCATTAATTTTTATCAATACCTCAATATACCATTTTTATGCCAGAATCTTTGTGAAAGAAGTCTTAAGATTGAACTTTACCCATAATATCACCGGTATTATTACGAGGATATGACAAATCTCTACCCTAAGAGGTATTTAAGGCAACCCTACTTGTAAATATTTAAAGCGTTCAGGTGATTTTATTTTAAGTATCATCGACGATGGTTTTCTTTTATTCACTTATTAGTGAATAATAAATACTGACATATTATTGATTTCGGCGCGTACCTATAAGGTTACCAACCTTATTAAACCAGCCTTCGAATTTTTTTGGCATTTGCATGTCAAAACATAAGATGCGTCTCAGTTCTGTCTGATATTGAAGAAAGTTGACAATTAGGCAAAGTGATGGAGCGTACTTATCATAAAAATCACGGATACTTTCGAGCCCTTATTTATAAAGAAAATGTTTTATATTACTTTACTCCAACTAAACCAAGCTAGCTTAAGTACCGGTCTTTTCATTGTATTCATCATTTGTGTGGTCGTTTGTATCGGGTTTGAATTTGTGAATGGCTTTCAGATACGGCCAATGCTGTAGCAACCGTTATTTATACCAAAGCGCTCAAGCCGCAGGTAGCGGCGCCCTGGTCAGGGTTCTGTAATTTCCCCGGGGTTTTAACAGGAGGTATAGCCGTTGCTATGGGGATTTTAAAATTAGTTCCCTTAAATGAGATCATGGCCCAGCCTATTGCATCCGGTGCATGCCTGGTTCTGGCAGTATTGGTTTCTGCAACTTTTTGGAACCTGGGAACCTGGTACCTGGGTATACCTTGTTCGAGTTCGCATACCACTATCGGATCTATGATAGGCGCCAGTATTGGCTTTACCTACTACTATGGTGGTGGGGTAAACTGGAGCAAAGCCGGCGAGATCGGGCTTTTCTTGTTAATGTCTCCTTTATTTGGATTTGGCGTGGCGATGCTGAATTGTGGAAAGAAGTTTATGAAGTACTCTGGAAGACGAAGAATAGCTGCTGCCAACAAGGGTTTTGCATTAGGCGGGCTGAAGTGTAAAACTCAATAGCAGTTTTTCAATTGAACCTTTGTAATAATATCAGCTTTTGCTGAACTTGAAAATGTTTCACAAAAAGTAGAAATAAAAAAGAAAATATACTTAAAACTAATTTTAACGACAGTTCATTCGACGTAATTGGTTCAAATTTATGCTTGCATAATTTGTACAAAACCGACGAAAGAAAAACTGCGGGTACTGAAATATTTAGAATACTTAAACCCAATGGAATCGTTATTACTCAGATTTTAAAAATACAAGGGATATGAAAAAACATTTGAAGAACTTGGTATGATAGTAAGAAATGAAGGCTCTTATTTTTTCGACCCTTTTCCACCTATAACAATTATTGTTGCGAAAAAGAAATAAAACTGTCAATGCCAAAGGCATGCGGAAAGTCTATAATTCAAGTTTTGTGCTTCGGTTGAAACTTGTATTTTAGTTGACGGTTTTCGGATTCGATTTGCCAACCATCGCGAATTCAGAAGCGTTAGCTGTAATTGTTTAAGTCGCCCTGCGGAAGACTTAAACCAGATGGGCGGATTCCCGCCGCAAAAAATCCTCTACCAAAATAATAGTTGACTTTTTCAACCTTATTGCCTTACTTTGTATTGTTGACTTTTTCAACTATTTGTCTTTAAAAAAGGAATATGGAACCGATTGTGTTGTCAGACATCCAGATTAGGAATACGTTATTACCTGGCGATTTGGGATATATTGCCTATATGCACGGTGATTTATATGCTAAAGAGTGTGGTTATGGAATAAATTTCGAAGCCTATGTGATGGATGGCTTAAAAGATTTTGCGAAGGAGTACCAACCTGAAAAAGATAAAGTTTGGATTTGTGAACATAACAATAAAATCATTGGCTGTTTAGTTGCCCAACATCGTTCCGAAAAGATACAATTTCGCTATTTTATCTTTCTCCCGGAATATCGCGGGATAGGTTTAGGAAAGTACCTGATGCAGCAGTTCTTGGCGTTCATGACGCAAAAAGGCATCAAAAAAGCTTATTTATGGACAACTGAAGAACAACAAGCAGCTATGGCGTTGTATACCCGGTTTGGGTTCCAGCTTACGGAAGAAACTACTTCCGATATTTTCAATAAATCCATCCGTGAATATAGATATGACCTGGAATTGGCATAATCAGTCGCAACCCAATACCAATGAAAATGAAAATAAGGCAGGCCGTCATCGAGGATATCAGGATCTTCAATCGCTATTATACAAAACTACTTGGCCTTTTGGATAACCGACTTCTGGATAGTCAATATTCTCTTGTAGAAGCCCGGATTCTTTTTGAAATACATGCCTCGGGGAGATCAGTGCCTCGCAGATCATATCTGAAATTGGTATTGACAAAGGATATCTTAGCAAGGTGCTGAAACACTTTGAGAAAACAGGACTAATTTCAAAGCAGTCATCGGAGGCAGACGGGCGAGTTACTTTGCTTTCATTGACGGCCGCAGGAAAAAAACATACGCTGAATTGAACTCCGCATCAAACACGCAGGTCGAGTCGCTGATTTCTAAACTGAGCAATTACGATCAGCAACAACTGACGGCGCATATGCAGGCCATCATGGGGCTACTGTCCCTGAACGACGACAACAAGCAGGATGCAAAAGAGTAACTGATTATCAACTGAAGAGGCCCCTTTTTAATTGGGCGCTACTCTTCTCTATTCATTATAATAAGTAAGTGATAAAATTGGTTAAAAATAAATATCAAAATAGGTAAATAGCCCTTATTTGCTGATCGATTTTTGTGTTGTCAAAGGCTTCTTTTGTATATAATGAATCGGCTAGTTAACCAATAATGGATGGTATAAGACTAAAGGAGCAATTACAGTGCGATAGAATAGTATCAATGGCTTGAATGTGCATTTTCTCATGAAAAATTAAAAAAAGTCATTGCTAACTATAGATCGGGCCACGCCCGGCGTGTTGCCAAAAATTGGGCAATAAAAAAACCTCGCAATTTTGCGAGGCTTTGTGGGAGTTGACGGGCTCGAACCGCCGACCCTCTGCTTGTAAGGCAGATGCTCTGAACCAACTGAGCTAAACTCCCTTTTTTGTTTCCCTTTGTTCGTAATTGGGAGTGCAAATATAAGAGCCTATTTTTTATCAGCAAAAAAAATACAAATTTTTTTGCAAATTGCAGCTATGTCAAATTACTACTGCGATTTTGTAAAAGGAAAAGGTAAGGGAACGGTACATGAGCATTATCATGATCATGAATACGGGTTTCCTATGCATTCTGATAATGAGCTGTTCGCCCGCCTCGTGCTGGAGATCAACCAGGCTGGTTTGAGCTGGGAAACCATTTTAAAAAGAAGGATAACTTTTACAATGCCTTCGATCAGTTTGATATTGAAAAGGTAAGTCGCTATAAGCAGAAAAAGTTTGATGCATTGATGCTGGATGCAGGATTATCCGCAACCGGCTCAAAATAAACGCAGCCATCGAAAATGCCAAAACGATCATCGGCTTGCAAAAAGAATCCGGCTCCTTCAAAAACTGGCTCGATCAGCATCATCCAAAGACTAAAGAAGAGTGGATGAAGCTGTTTAAAAAGACCTTTAAATTTACCGGCGGCGAGATCGTAAACGAGTTCCTCATGAGTACAGGTTATCTCCCTGGTTGTCATAGCGAAACCTGTCCCACCTATAAAAAGATTGCTAAGCTGAAACCGATGTGGATGAAAGTGAAGAAGTAACCGGCCTGCCGATAGGTAAAGACTTGCTACATTTATCATTTAATATTTTACATTTTATGTTATCTTGTAGTCCTTCACTAAAACAATACTATGTCTGCTGAAAAGTTTAAACAGTCCTTAAGCCTTTTTGATGGTACCATGATCGTTGCCGGCTCCATGATAGGTTCCGGTATTTTTATAGTAAGTGCAGATATGACGCGCAGCGTAGGTAGCTCGGGCTGGCTGATTGCTTTGTGGATCATAACCGGTTTGATGACCGTTTTTGCCGCGGTAACTTATGGCGAATTATCTTCTATGTTCCCGAAAGCAGGGGGCAGTATGTATACCTGAAAGAAGCCTATAATCCTTTTACCGGTTTTTTGTACGGCTGGAGCTTTTTCTCTGTAATACAAACCGGCACTATTGCTGCTGTTGGTGTGGCTTTCAGCAAATTTGCAGGATATTTTATACCGGCGCTAACCCTGGCCGATGAGAATATTATCTTCCAGGCTGGCTGGTTTAAATTGTACCCGGCCCAGCTGGTCTCCATAGCACTGATCATTTTTTTAACCTATGTAAATACCCGGGGAGTAAAGGAAGGAAAGATCATACAATCCGTATTTACAGTAATAAAGCTGTTCTCTCTGTTTGGATTGATGTTGTTTGGGTTTTTGCTGGCCGCCAAGGCAGATATCTGGAATAATAACTGGACCAATGCTTTTGATTTTAAATTTACCGAAGCGGTTACAGATGCCACAGGCAAGCAGATAGGGTGGTCGTTGTTTAAAGAACCCTCTTCCATTTTTCTGATGATTGGATTGATCAGTTCCGCGATGGTGGGTTCGGTATTCAGCAGTGTAGCCTGGGAAAATGTAACTTTTATCGCAGGAGAAATTAAAAATCCCAAAAAGAATGTAGGGTTAAGCTTGTTCCTGGGTACTTTGATTGTGATCATTATTTATGTACTGACCAATGTGATGTATACGGCTGTATTGCCTTTAACCCCTGATGCATCCGCAGGTGTTGCCGCCTATGCTACGGAAGTGGCTGATCCAAACATCGCTTTTGCAGTGCAGGATAGGGTTGCAACGGCGGCGTCCTCCAATATTTTCGGACACTACGGAACGGCCATCATCGCCATTATGATCATGATCTCCACTTTTGGTTGTAATAATGGACTAGTGCTTACCGGGGCAAGAGTGTTTTACACCATGGCGCAGGATAAATTATTCCTGCCACAGGCGGCTACTTTGAATAAGAACGCTGTTCCTGCCTGGGGCTTGTGGGCGCAATGTTTATGGGCCAGCCTTTTGTGCCTAAGTGGCAAATACGGGCTGTTACTGGACTATGTAGTATTTATTACCCTGTTGTTTTATATACTTACCATTTTAGCAGTATTCCGTTTACGCAAAACCCGACCCGATGCGGAGCGACCTTATAAAGCTTTTGGTTATCCTTTTATACCCATCATTTACATCTTAATGGCAGGTACTATGGCCCTGGGGTTGTTGTTTTATAAACCTACTACTTCTTTATTTGGGCTGGTGATAGTAGCCATTGGAATACCTATTTATTATGTGTTTATGAGCAGGAGAAAAGTGGGAGAGTAGATACTTCAATTAATTGTGTCAGTGTATTTCAGTCACTAGGGGTTACAGTAGTCGGGATTTAAGTTGTTGAAATTGTGATGTTATAACTTATGGATAATAATTCACGGACTGACAAGTCTTTCAAAAACCTCGCATCTTTTGCCGACGAAATTGCTGTAGAATGTCCGCACTGCAAAAAACGGGCAATTGTTTTTGCAGATCAAGGTGACTATACTGTTCCCTATTCAACAAGGTTCAGGGCCAGATTCAGGTGTAATAATTGTTACAAACCAATTGATGAAAAATTATGGTATGGTCCTATTTTCATTCGACCAGTTAACGCCAATTGTGGTTATTGCGGAACCCGATTGATAAGAAGTAAGAAAATGGTAGACAAGCTGCAAAGCAAAATTGAAGTGAAGTGTACCGGCTGTGAGCAGGAGAAGAAATACGACGTCCATTACTCTTTAACTTATGCCAATAATAGACAAGCTACCGATCCTTATTTCGGCCTTCAACTCTGGCTACAAATTCCATTTGATAACAATATTTTATGGGCGTACAATTTTGCTCATTTGGATTATTTGAAAACCTATGTTGGCGCTAAGTTGAGAGAAGCCGTAAGTGGAGGGAAGTATAGCCTGGCGTGGAAGCTTCCCAACTTTATAAAGACAGCTAAAAACCGGGAAGCAATTTTAAAAGCTATAGGCAGGCTTGAAGTGAAATAAAATAGTCAGTCGAACATATAAGAAACTCAAAAGCTAAACATGGAAAGAGACAAACCTATCAATATCTCATTAACCGGTAATAATAGCCACCAGATAAAAATTCCGCCTGGGCAGGGGAGCTTTTCCATGGGCCTTGCGGGGATGGATAAAAAGAAGTTTGATGTATTAATAGAAGACGATTTTCCCGTGAATTGGGATGCTTTTAATGAACTTTATACACCCCATGGACAGCAACATGCAGAAAAATATCCTTACGGAGACTGGCCCAGATTTTTTCATTATTGGGGTAAGGATACCGGCTTTGTAACATGGTCAGCAAAAAGGGCTATTGAAGACTTTTCCTGGCATCCCGGCCAGTCCGTTTCTGTCGATTTAAGCAATGCCGGTATTCGTAATCTTTCCGTTAAAGCAAATGAGCATCCTGTAGAATTAGTATTAGGTAATAAGACCAGCGACCGGTCGGCATTGCAAACGCTGGCCTTAGCGGGCAATATTCATTATTTTAAAATCAAAACAGATCGTTCTGACATATATCTGAAGCTCAATCCCGATACCCTGCACTCCAGATCAGCAACTCCTTACCAGTTGCCGGTTTTTGCATCTTTGGCTAAAATCAATGCACTTGATATTACTGTTGCACCATTAGGTCAGGCTTTTGATTGTGAAAGCCTGTTGCAGTTTCCGCATCTTGCCAGTCTGAATTTATCGGGAAATATTGTCAATACACATTGCCTAAAAGAGCTTCGCCAGCTGGAGCGATTAGGAATCAGGTATACACCGGACCTGGAAAATTTTCCTTTGCTACATTCCTGGGGGCAATTGAAATCTTTTATCGGTTGGAATATTGAAGCGGATACAGGCAAAAGATTAAATGCAGAATTGAAGTTGTTGGCAAAACAAAAAGAGCTGGACTATTCTTCTGTTTCTAAATTGCGCAGCAAGATTTGGTTTACCACAGAGTATGGAATACCGTTTACTAACTGGGACGGCAAAAAAGCAGCTACTGCTACAAAGGCTTATAAAGCGGCTTTGAAAGCGATCGGTAATGCTAAAGCTGAAACAGAAGTGTACCATTCAATTACTGAGCTGGTACAACTCATTAACAGAATACCAGGCATTGAAACCGTGGAAAGAGAAGACACCGGCCTAGCCGTCCGGCAACTGGTTGAAGCGTCCTCTTTAAATATACCTCAAGAAACAGCCGATAAATGGTTTGATGAGTTAAGGGAGTTTTAATAGTGAATAGATGAAGAGCGATGATTATAAAATGTATAAGGCAATTTGTTTAAAAGCTTTCAGATTTGAACCAGGAAATTAAAATAATAGCGTTTGAAAAGGCACATCAGCATGATGTCGATATCATGATGGAAAACATCGCCCTGGAATTTAAAGAGCCTATATTTTCAGTGGGCTCCCAAAAGATAATCGATGTGCATGAGTTGCCGGGAAATCAATTCTGGGTGGCGATGCATCAAGATAAAGTAATAGGCTCTATTGGGGTAATTCGGCTAACCGAAGGCAATCTTGTATTGAAGTCGATGTTTGTGGATAGGGGCTTTCGCGGGCAGGGAGCCAGCTCTTTGTTATTAAACCATGTAATTAGTTGGGGAACGGGAAATAATTGCAAGCATATTTTTTTAGGTACCATGTCTCAATTTACAGCAGCACAAAAATTTTATGAGAAGAACGGGTTTGTGCAATGTGGCCCTGCTGATTTGCCGGCAGATTTTGTTGGCAATACTTTCGATACGATTTTTTACAGGAGGCGTTTAAATGATCCATCCATTAATACGATAGCGGAATGAAGTATATATTAACAATCCTGCCGGTTATGATACTGGTAAATTTTGCCCTCGGGCAGGCCGAAAAGCCATCTTATAAAACAGTAGCAGATAGCTTCGAGCTCAATTACAATGCGGATAATTATGATGCTATCTATGCAAAGTTTTCGCCGGAAATGCAAAGTGGCTTACCCATCGGCAAAACCAGGGAGTTCTTAGCGGGTTTGAAACAGCAGGCAGGAAAAATAACGAAAAGGGAGTTTGTGAACTATGAGCAAACCTATGCCTCATATAAAACAACTTTCGAAAAAGCTTTATTCGCCATCAATATTTCAATTGATCAGCATGCTAGAATAAATGGCTTGTTTGTGAAACCTTTTAAAGAAAACAACCTGCCTAAACCTGAAAGAAATAAAACACTGATGGCACTGCCCTTTAAGGGACAGTGGACGGTAGTTTGGGGCGGCGATACAAAAGCATTGAACTACCACATAGAACACGAGGCGCAAAAGAACGCTTTTGACCTGGTGATCACTGATGAGAAAGGGAAATCTTACAGGAATAACGGAACCTCTAACAAGGATTATTATGCTTTTGGTCAGGAGCTTCTTGCTCCTTGTGACGGGGAAGTGATGTTAGTAGTTGATGGTATTAAGGATAATGTGCCAGGAACCATGAACCCGGTTTATGTACCTGGTAATACAGTGATCATTAAAACGGTTCATGATGAGTATTTGTTCTTTGCTCATTTCAAACAACATTCCATAAAAGTGCTGGAGGGCCAGAAGGTTACGAAAGGGCAGTTCCTAGGGCTCTGTGGCAACTCAGGAAACTCATCTGAGCCACATCTGCATTTTCATATTCAGAACGCAGAGGATATGAATATTGCGACGGGTATTAAATGTTATTTCGATAAGATCATTGTCAATGGCATGGTAAAGAAGGATTATTCGCCCATTCAAAAGGAGAAAATCAGTAACGGGAAATAATCAACGTAGTACTGTTCGCCGGCTTTAAATTGTAAGCTAGATGAATGAAATGGAAATAGTTTACTGGCGGATCAAATAATAAAACAAAGAGCATACTAATGTCGCAAGACGATAAAAAATACTTGTTTACATCTGACCGGCCTGGTTTCCGAAATTGGGAATCGGCGGATATCGATCCCATGGCTCAGATAAATGCTGATATGCAGGTCATGGAGTTTTTTCCATCTATCGCAACGAGAGAGCAAACGACTCAATTTATTGAGCGGATGAAAAACCAGTTTGAACAGAAGTCGTTTTGCTATTTCGCAGTTGATCAACTTTCAACCGGAGCATTTGTTGGTTTTATAGGGCTCTCCGAACAAGCTTATGATGCTGACTTTACGCCATGTATTGACATCGGCTGGCGATTAAAGAGCAGCGAATGGGGGCAGGGATTGGCAACAGAAGGGGCGATGCGATGCCTGGATTATGCCTTTGAGAACCTGGGCCTTGAGCAGGTATATGCTATAGCGCCTAAGATCAATGTGAAATCGGAGCGCGTGATGACAAAAATAGGGATGAAAAAATATTATGAGTTTGCTCATCCCTTACTAGCCGGTAATGCGAGATTGCAAACTTGCGTGCTGTATAAAATCGGGAATCCGTCAATCATTGTTGTATTGATTGATGACTGGTGAGGTTCTAATAATAACATCTGTTCGTTTAGGGAATGTTCGATATGTTTAAATATGTGAATAGTGTGTGGATAACTGCTGTTCAGTTTGTCTATGTTACACTGAAAAATTGAAATGAGGATTGCTGATTATGGGTCTGTAAATCGTCGAAATCATACTTAAAACAGTGAAATTAAAGCAATAATAGCCTTTTTGTGAGCAAAACGGCTGCTTCTCCAACCTTGCTAAAAACCATCAAAAAGCGGGTTCTTTAATAGGCTATTTTCCACAGGGCTTCTTTAAAACCTGTGCATAAAACAAAGCCCCCGCTAGTATTTACTGGTCTATATTCGCCATTGCAATAAAAGTTTTTTAGCGTGAGATTAAAGAGTTTAGAAATAAAGGGTTTTAAAAGCTTTGCCGATAAAACCATCGTGAATTTTGATGATAATATCACCGGGATCGTGGGACCGAATGGTTGCGGTAAATCCAATATCGTGGATAGTATCCGTTGGGTGATAGGAGAACAACGCATCAGCAATTTGCGAAGCGAAAACCTGGACAGCCTGGTTTTTAACGGGTCTAAAACCCGTTCGGCCAGTGGCCTGGCAGAAGTGAGTCTCACTTTTGAGAATACGAAGAACCTGTTACCTACAGAGTTTAATACCGTTCGTATCACCCGTAAGTTCTATAAAAGCGGGGAAAGCGAGTACCGGTTGAATGATGTGCAGTGCCGTTTGAGGGATATTCAGAACCTTTTTATGGATACGGGTATCAGCACCGACTCTTATGCTATTATTGCCCTGGACATGGTGGATGACCTCATTCGCGATAAAGAGAACAGCCGCCGTAAGATGCTGGAGCAGGCCGCCGGTATTTCCATTTATAAAACCAGGAAGAAAGAAGCCAAAACAAAACTCGATGCAACAGAGCTCGATCTGAACCGGATCGAAGATCTTTTATTTGAGATCAATAATCAGTTGAAAGCCCTGGAAAACCAGGCGAAAAAGGCGGAGAAATATCATGAGATTAAGCGCGATTACCGCGAGGTAAGTATAGAACTGGCTAAATCAGCATTGGAAGGATTTAACCTTACGTATAAAGACCTGACTGAAAAACAAGAGTCGGAATCTGAGCGTATAGCGCAATTGGAAGCAGCAGTGGCAACCGGCGAAGCGGCTTTGGAAGAAGAGAAGCTGGTATTTGTGGAAAAAGAACGCGCTTTGCAAAGTATGCAGCACGCTTTTAACGAATTGCAGCAAAAGGTTCGTACCAAAGAGGGCGATAAGAACCTGGCTGTTCAGCGGTTGCAGTATTTAAAAGAAAAAGGAACCGGTTTGCAGGAGTTCCTGGATAAATCGGGAGCCCAGTTAAAAGGTATAGAAGAGAGTATTGGCTTTACGCAATTGCAATTGGATGAGGAGGAAAAAGCCTATGAAGGTTTAAACGAGCAATTGGAAAACCTGAAGATAGAAGCCGATGAGAAACGTGGTATACTTGATTCGAGACGTAATGCCTTGGAGGAGATCCGCCTGGAAAATCAGCAGGTGCAACGTAGCCAGTTTGAGGCAGAAAAGAAAGTAGCCGTAGCTGATACTTCAATCCAGAACCTGCAAAGAGCGGTTCAGCAAATTGAGCAGGAGACCGAACAAAGGGCTGCGACTTTTGAAACCCTGGATGCAGAGCGCCAGCAAAAAGAAAAGGTGCTGGATGAGCATAAGCAGTCTTTAGAACAGCTATTAGCGCATAACGAACATACCAAAGAGCAGATCCTTCAAACACAAAGTGTATTAGATGCTTTAAGGAATGAAATGGCTGAAGAAAGCCGCAAGCTGGATGCGAAAAAGAATGAGCATGATCTGTTAAAGTCGATGATCGATTCGATGGAAGGCTATCCCGATAGTGTAAAATTTCTCCATAAAAATAAGGAATGGAACTACCAGGCCCCTATTCTGTCTGATATCATTTATGTAAAAGAAGAATACCGCACAGCACTTGAGAATGTACTGGAGCCTTATTTGAATTACTATGTGATCAATGACCTGCAACAGGGTTTAGAGGCTGTTCATTTGTTAGGCAATCATAAAAAAGGAAAGGCTAATTTCTTTTTACTGGATAAGATCGGTGAAGCGGTTTCAGCTAACTCGGGTCATACATTGGAAAATGCTACGCCTGCGTTGAGTGTGGTAGAAGTAGATGAAAAATATAGCAACCTGGCCAAACACTTACTGGGTAATGTGTTTATCGCCGAAGGAGAAGAGGCTTTGGAGAATGCCAATGGTTTCACCGTAATCGAAAAAACAGGTCGCTACGTAAAAGGTAAACATACGCTTACGGGCGGAAGCGTGGGACTGATTGAAGGAAAGAAGATCGGTCGAGCTAAAAACCTTGAAAAGCTACAAAAGGATATTGCAGCCCAGGATGCCGTGGTACAAAGTCTGAGAACGCAGATCCAGGCAAGACATAACGAAGTGATCGCATTCAATGAAGACCTTAGAGAAAATGCGATCAAAGAAACAGAGAGAGCGATACAGGAATTAGCCAACCAGGTATTTTCCTCCAGAATAAATTAGAGAATATACAGGGGCAACAAAGCACTGCGCGTAACCGCCTGGAAGATTTGAATGAGCAATTACAGCAAACTCAGTCTTCTGTAGAAGGTGTTCGTCGCGAATTGCAGGAGTTTAATGAAGTAACACAGCTAAATGCGAATAAGCTGGCCGAGGCAGATGAAACCTTTAAAGCAGCGCAAAGCGCGCATGAAGAATCGCAGGGATATTTTAACGAGTTTAACCTCAATGTTACCCGTCAGCAAAGTAAGATCAATGCTTTAAAACAGGAGTTGAACTTTAAAAATAACCAGCTGGATACCTTGCAGAAACAGGTAGAACAGAGTATGCAGCAGTTGTCCAGCACCAGCGAAGATATTGAGCAGAATGCTGCTGCTTTGGTAGCAGTTGAAGAAGAGTTGCTTCAATTAATGCACAGCCGTGAGGCAGATAAGAAAGTGTTGGATGAGGCTGATCAGTCTTACTACAACCTGCGCAGCCAGCTGAGCGAAAAAGAAAGTGAACTGCGTCATAAAACAAAAGAGAAGGAGCAGGTAGATCATCTGCTGGGAGCCATAAAAGACAAGCTGAATGACTTAAAGCTGCAATTGGCTGGCACCAAAGAGCGCCTGAATGTGGAGTTTAAAATTCAGCTTGAGGATATACTGGATGAAGAGCGTTCTACCGAAACCAGCACGGAAGAACTACAGGAGAAATCAGATCGCTTGAAAAAGCGATTGGAAAACCTGGGAGAAGTTAACCCAACGGCAATTGAAGCTTATACCGAGATGAGGAAGCGCTACGAGTTCATTGTAGAGCAAAAGAATGACCTGGTTAACGCAAAAGAAAGTTTACTGAAAACAATTGAGGAGGTTGAGTCAACAGCTAACCAGAAGTTCCTCGACACCTTCAACCAGGTGCGCGAGAACTTCCAGAAAGTATTTAAGTTTTATTTACCGAAGATGACCAGTGTGACCTGGTGCTGGAGAACCCCGAAAATCTTGCAGAAACAGGCATCGATGTAATGGCAAGGCCTAAGGGTAAAAGGCCTACTTCTTTAACGCAGTTAAGCGGGGAGAAAGAACCCTGACTGCGACAGCCCTGCTGTTCGCTATCTACCTGATTAAGCCCGCACCGTTCTGTATACTGGATGAGGTAGATGCGCCGCTGGATGATGCGAACGTAGGTAAGTTTACCAATATGATCCGTGAGTTTAGCGATAACTCACAGTTCATCATCGTTACGCACAATAAAACTACTATGAGCACGGTGGATGTGATCTACGGTGTAACCATGCAGGAGCCGGGTGTAAGTAAGCTGGTTAATGTGGACTTTAGAAGTCTTGCCGCAGCCGGATAAAATCGTCTTAATAAGTAGCAACATAAAAGCCGCAGGTTGAAAAACCATGCGGCTTTTTATATCGTCCTGCCTTTTACGGGTTTAATCCTAGGCCCAGGTTTAAAGTGCGGTGTAGTCTTACAGCTGGTGAAGATGAAGCATCCTGCATTTGCGCCAGGTGATAATAGCGCGTGTAAGCACTCCACTTTTTATTAATGTAATACCCTGCTCCCAATGCTATTGCGGGAGCAATACCTGTAAGTTTAAAAGGCTTGATATGTATTTCGCCCGACCGGGATTGTACCTGTTGGCCCATCAGCAAAGGTAGTTTCCAGGTAGCCGGGGCCTATAAGCCCCTCTATATAGGCTGCTCCGATTTTTCTGCGGTAGCCAAGTGAAGTGTGGACGGCCAACCCTTTTTCCTGTTTTGAATGCCAGTAGTGCATCACCCCGGTACTTTGAAAAAGCTGCCAGTTTTTATGATCGATGTATAAATATTCAGCACCTAACTGAATGCCTTTGCCATCAGATAACTGTCTTTTGAATCCGGGAATACGAATAGATTCAGCGTAAGCTCCTGCTGTCTGCGCGAGCACTTCGGTTTTTATAGCCCAACGACCGGGCGGCTTTTCCCGCGCATACGAAAGAATTGGGAGCGCGCTGATGAAGGCTGCTATAAATAATAATTTCATCTTTTTAAATTTTATTGTCTTGCGAACGCTAAGGCTTTTTCTGCAACCTGGTAGCGGTGTTGAGGATAGATTCGTCGGCAGCGCTTGACAGGAAAATACTTGTCGTATTAGTATCAGGAATATGCATTACCACTACCGACAACCCGCCGCTGTGACCTGCCATTAGCCTGCCATCTTTATAACGGTATTCCCAGCCTAATGTATAGCCAGATACTCTTTCTAATGGTGTATAAAGACGCCGGAAGCTTTCTTTACTTAACAGCTCCTGTTTTTGAAGAGCTTGTATGAATTTAATCATGTCGCCCATACTGGTACAGATTCCGGCAGTAGCATAATCGGCGTAAACATAATTAGGGGTTGTCTTTTTAAAGCCGGTTGCTCCATCTGGCTCGAAAACCTGCGGCTTGTAAGTTCCGATTACATCGCTGGCTGTAAAAAAGTGTGTATGACTCATACCCATCGGAATGAGAATTTTTGAGACACAATGGTTTCATAGGACCGCTCATAAAGTTTTTCCAATACCAACGATAATAATACGTAGCCGCTCTGGCCATATCTTGTTTGATAACCTGGCCTGAAATGCTGAGGTAATTGAGCAGCATATTCCAGGTATTCGTGCCTGCCCATGCCTTCTGCTATTGCAGGATCTAACGCTTTATAATAACTGTTATCCATCACGTCGGCTATGCCATCTGTATGCGATAATAAATGGCTGATGGTTATAGATTGCCAGGTAGCAGGTAAGTTATCGATAAATTCGGAAGCCTTACTGCTCAGGAGTAGTTTGCCCTCTTCAGCCGCTTTCATAACCATTACGCTGGTAAACAGTTTGGTGGTGGATGCCAGCAGAAAGAGGCTCTGATCAGATACAAGGGTATTGGCATCAGGTATTTCATATCCCTGTTGGTAACTGCTTTTAACCTCTCCATCCTGTACCATTGCCCAGGCGACAGGCGCTTTAAAGGGAAGCTTTCTGGTACGCTCTTGTATAAGTCCTGCCACTTCCTGCTCCAGGTGCCTGAAGTTGGCAACCGGGCGATCATGCTTTTCACAAGACTGGAAAAAAGAACTGAGGAACAGGAGGGTAATCGGTATAATTTGTTTCATTGTATTTGTTTGATACAGGTCTTTTGGGTAGATGTTTTATGGAATAAAAAGTTTAGCGCTGAATTTTCCATTGGCCGTTGCCTCAGGCCTGAATTTGTCGCCAACCCCCACATTCGTAATCGTAAAAGTCCCTTCGGCTTTACCGTTACTCAGCCGGGTAACGTTTACATTGCCTTCACTGGGTTGAGGCGGCATATTGGGGCCCGGTATATACATGCTATTGTAACCGGTGCCAGGGGGCAAAAGTGAAAGCGGGTGCCATCCGCTGCCAGGTCGAATGCATGGCTTCCCAATTCTCCTTTCCAGGTAAGCAGGAAATGCCCGCCGCCTTCATCTTCCGGATTAGCGAGGATATACCTGGATCCCATTTTGGATACAGGTGATGCAGGAAAACGCACAGGTGCGCTGCCATTAATGCTTAGCTCAATCCAACCATCACCCATAATGTTTATAGTACTCATGAGTAAGAACTTGCCCGCTACCGGCGCATTAAGTTCAAGACTGATATTGGCAGTGGCTGTTCCATTCACCGATGCAGGCGCCTGGTATTCTACCGACTGGTGATTGCTTTTATTCAGGTTGCCGGGCCCGGCAAGCTCCCAGGATTTAATGAACTTCGATGGTAGTGGTGCCGGGTTGCCAACCGGGTAGCCGGGTTCGTTATAGGGCCCATTGGGATTATTAACAAGTGGCACAAAAAGATTGTCCCAGTCCGCTTCGGTAAAGATCATAGCCCGTATGGTTTTTTTCTCACTGGTTTCCAGGTCAGCCTGGTAAGGCGATAGTGATATGCGGTTCATTAAAGACCAGTCGCTGAAATGGGTACTGTTGAAGCTGATGGTTTTGGCAGTAGCGTTAAAAGAGCTGGCTCCAACAAATTTCCAGATGCCGTCATCCATTTGATAAGCAAGGCCCAGTGTCTGAGGAAGTCCAATACTGTCCTGTAATCCTTCCCACGAATAGCTGATCGTTATCGGTTTTGCAAATAATTGGCCGTGTGGTGTTAAACGAAACGAAGCACCGATACCGGCTATGTTTGTGTTGGTAATAGGCTCCACTCCAACAGTGGTAGGCGCACTAAGCGCTCCCTCCGGAATTTGTATGCTTATTTTACCGTCAACAGATTGCAAAGTTCCACCGCCAGGGCCTATAGTTTTGGTAATGGTTGCGCCCATGGATACACCGGTTGGTCGCTCGAGTGGAGTGATAATGGATGAAGGTTCCTGTGGCACTATGTTTTTTTGCAGCCGCTTAATGTATATATAAGACTCAGGCTAAGTAACAGGCATAGAGGAGCCTGATGAAATTTCAGTTTCATTTTTTGTTTTAATATTTATATGTTGAAGAATGTGTTTAGTTGTATACGTAAGCAGTGCGTAGCGTATAAGCCTCTTTTTTAGTTTGAAACGATCTGTATTTTGTCAGGAGCTCTTTAGGGTAGCCGTCGGTATCATAAGTATATGTAAAAGCATAAGGCTCATTTTCAGGATAACCGCGCAGCCAGGTTTTCCATTGAAATTTTAAGTTGTGCTTTTCGTATAACAAAAACTGGCGGTCCGGAATTTCGAGATGTATATAGGGGTTAATGCAGAAATCATATTCGTATAAACCTTCGGCATGGGCCCCGTTTTCGGTAGTGGCAAGGTCCATTAATACGGATCCGCCACGCATGGTTTTACTAAAATAAGTCATGGGTAAACCCTTTCCGTTATTAGTGCTTGCATCTATACGATAATCCTGGCTAATACCTGACCGGGTCTCCAGTGGCGTATAAGTGACCGCAGTGTGTATGGTTTGTGTATTGGTTTTTTCTTCTATCGAAGCAATTCTTTTTGCAGTATTTTGATACTGCACAGTTGTTGTTTTTATCAGCACATCTTTTTCGTTGTAGCTTTTAATGATACCTATTTTATTGTTGATGTATTCGTAGATATCTTTCTGTACAAGATAGGTAGACATATCGGTACGTTTTCCCCATACCTGCTTTTGTTTTACAAAACCATTATTGTGGTATTCATAATCCGTTTTCGTTATAGGTGTAGATACGCCGTTCACGATCTTATTTTCAAAAACCGATTTTATTTTTTTGCTTCCACATTACCGCCAATATCATATATCACACCCTCCTTTATATCTTCTTTATTTAAAATCAACTCATCATAAGCACCCCATTTGGAAACAGATAGCTGATGCTTTACTGCCTTAGCGGACAGGTAAACCCCTTGTGCTCCACCCCTTAGGTAATGAATATTATAAGTCATCTCGTTTTTGACATCCCAGCTTTTTACAATTAGCTGAGCTGGAATGCTGTCATATATTACATCGCCCACACGTATAATAGGCCTCACCAATATTTGCTTATCCATTTCTGAATCGGGTTGTCCGGGGCGATGGCCGAAACTTCCGTCAGCATATCCAAAGCTTTGAGGTGTATCTGAAGCAATAACGGAAATAACCTGCAATGTGATCAGCTTTTCGGCCTGGTCGTCGAGTACCATTGTTATACTTAAGGGCTTGTTGACGAACGCTGCTTTGACAGAACCTGTGACAGGTGTGGCAAACAGTGCGCTGCCGTTTTGATTTTTAATGATCACTCCTTTAATCTTGTAGGAGCCTTTGGGTAAGTTGATAGCAGCAGTTCGGTACTGTTGGTCGTAAACCAGCCTGGCTGATATATGAGTAACCTGCCCGCCCGTTGCTGGCTCAACAGCTACTGTTACGGTGAGCCCCTCAGGCGTATTTTGATAGTTGGGCAGTGTTTCAAAAGCTACCTGGAAACTTCGTTGGTTATTCGTATCCGTTGGCAAAGGAGTACCGGGACCAGGCTGGATTATGGTAGTCTTCTTGCAAGACATCAATAGCAGGCAGCAATAAATAAATGCTGAAAAAATGTTATAAGGGTTCATATTGTTTGTTTTAGGCATGGCACCGCCCTTACGGCTTGCCGTTTCATTTTTTTATTGTTAAATATTAGAGGATGCGGTCTTTGAGCGCTTTGGCTACTGCTGCACTTTTGGAATTGACCTGCAGTTTTTCATATATATTACGAATATGCGTGCGAACAGTGTCGATAGAGATCTTCAGGGAAGCAGCCACCATTTTATAGCTGTTGCCATCTACCAACGATTGTAATACCTCTTTTTCTTTTTCAGATAAGCCATAGTTTTGCGTGGCAGGTGACATGCCAGCAAACATTTGAAGTACCTGTGTGGCGATAGATGAGTTCATGGGGGCGCCACCTTCAAAAACATCTTTGATGGCATTGATGATAGCAGCGGGGGCCGACTTCTTTAATACATACCCGTTGGCCCCAAAACGAATGGCGTCATAAATATTTTTATTATTGTCGAAAACAGTCAGCATAATAATTTTAATGCTGTCATTTTTCTGCCTGATCATACGGACTCCTTCAATACCTGTAGTATTAGGCATGTCAATATCCATCAAAATAACATCGGGATGCAGCATGCTGATATCAGTTGTGGCAGTTTCGCAGTTATTAAAACTACCCACTATCTCGAAGTCTCCTGATCCGTCAAGTAATAACGCTATCGCCTCTCTGAACTGGTTGGAATCGTCGTATAATAATACTTTTATCATAAGAGTTAGCTCAAGTGTTTTTTAGTTGAATCAATGACGCGTGAACAATAAAAGATAACCGGTTGAAGCGGTCGCTCCTGGTTGTGAAAAACAGTTAGCATACGACGGGTAATCTCTTCGCCGCTTTTCGTGGAACCCTCTGCAATAGATTTGCCGGTTTCTGAAATGCCGAGCAATATAAATATACCTAGTAGCACCCGAAGTATGGAATAGAGTTTCTGATTCATCGTTTTAATTTCTTTGTTAGAGCTTAACCCATATTGGTTGGGTTTGGTAATGCAAATATCTCTCACCATCCGGTTACTTCAAACGCATATTTATGCGATGGGCATCAGCAGGTTTATTGAGGTGCCTTTACCCACCTGGGAGTTGATCGATAATTTCCCTTTCAGCATAGCAGCTCTTTTTCCATATTCTTTAAACCATTGCCTCTTACTGCCGACTCTGGGTGTGCGATCTCAAAACCTGCGCCATTATCCTCAATAGTTAACAACAGGTTATTACCCTTCCGGTTAAAGCTTAAAAGCACATGGGTAGCCCTCGCATATTTTACAATATTATTAATGGCCTCTTTAAAAATGAGAAATATTTCGCGCCTGGCATCCATAGATAGGTGTAGCTCCATAACAGATGGGCTAACGTCGAAATGATAGTCAATTTGCTGAGGCTCTAATACATTGCCCGCTGTTTCTTTCATACGTGCCACAATTTTGCAATATTGTCATTAATAGGATTGATGCTCCATACAATATCATCCATCGCCTCCATCATTTGTGAGGTGCTGGAGCTGATGGTATTCATATAGGCTTTGCTTTTAGCTTCGTCCAGTGATTGCTGTTGCAGGGCCATATTACTAAGGATATTAATGGTGCTGAGTGTTGACCCCATATCGTCGTGAAGATCTCTTGCCAGCCGGCTTCTTACTTTTTCAACATGAAGCAGTTTTTGCAGTCTTAACCGGTGAAGGTAAAATAGTATTGACGCAATGACCAGGCCGATCAGCATATAGAACCAGGCAGTTTTCCAGAAGGGGGAGCTATGTAAATGCGCAACGAAGTGGTGGCAGGAGAATACTGTCCCAGTTCATTTTTGGCTCTCACCAAAAAACGATAATGCCCGTTGGGGAGAAAGTTATAATTGATTGCAGTTGGTGTTGAAAGAGAGATCCAATCATCGTTTAGTCCTTCCAGTTTGTACTCGCAGCAGCTGCCTTTTTGCATAAAGTTGATGGCGGCAAACTCAATGCTGAAAATTCTGTGCTCATAGGGCACTGCGATACCTCCGGGCAAGGATAAAGAATCTTCAGGGAGATATCGACCATTTAATTGAAAGCCTGTGATACTTACCCTGGGAGGAGCCATTGAATTATTATACTCTGCCGGGTTAAATATCACCAGGTGTTGATTGCCTCCGAAAGCCAACCAGCCCGATCGCAATTGAATGCTGCGTTCGGGCACATAGCTATTGTTGTGAATAGTGATCAGCTCATCTTGCTGCGTAAATTTAGTAATGGTCCTGGTAGCTGTATTCAGTTTAAAAATGCCGTTACTGCCTCCCAGCCAGCAATTGTTGTACAAGTCTTTTTGTAAGGTAAAAATACTGCCGGATGGAGTTGTACCGGCGAACCAGTTATAGTTGACACGAAAATTTTGCGGATTCAGGCTGCCCGCTTTTTCTCCCGAGATCAGGCATAGCGTATCATTCACAGGTAATACCTCCCTGGCATTGGCTATAAACCCCGGTAGTCCTTTATCAACCGTCAGCGATTGGATCAATTTTCCTGTATGTATGTCAACGATGCAAATACCCCTGTTAATTACAGTAATCCATAACTGGCGATCATTTAAAAAGCCCATCCTCGTAATGAGGCCGTTCAGGGAAAGTATTTCTTTAAAAGAATTATTGTGAACGGGCTCCGGGGAAGGTGCGTGTTTGAATAATCTGCCATCCTGAAGTCCTATCCACAATTTGCCCTGGTTGTCTTTTACAATCTGCCGTATGGCGCTACCATTAAATATTGGGGGCTGATGCAATACGGCCCTTTGGGTTTGAAGATGGTATTGCACCAGGCTTCCCTCATTGCAGCCAATCCATATTTGATTACGGGTGTCGCCACAAATCGTCCATATATACCTGGTGTTGCTGCCCAGGTTGTTGATTTTTTCAAGTGGTGTTACGCGCGGGCCATTTTTACTCTTGTTTAAAACCAAAATACCTTTTCCCCAGGTGCCGATCCATAAATCTTCATTACTGTCTTCAAACAAACTGCTGATGGAAGCCCTTGCTTTTTCCTGGCTAAAAATGATATGAATATTGTTGCGCACACGGCTTGTGTAATACAAGCCGTTATCGGTAGCTACCCATAAAGTGCCATCATCGCTTTGAAAAACATCTTCGACCGAGTTGAATTGTATACCGTAAGGGTGGGTTACAGGAGCTCTGAACTCTTTAAAAGACTGTTGGTCCCAGGCTCTGAAACAATTTAACCCATACAAGGCGGGAGTAGAATCTTTCAGCTGTTTAAAGCCGTACACTTCAAAGTAGCCGTTGCTGCCAATATTGTGTAAGCCAGTGGCTTCCGTGGTGAATCTATTTTGATCTCCATTGTAGCAAAGAAAGCCGGCGCTGGAGTTGCTACCGGTTTGTATCCAATACCGGTTTTGCGTGTCAATAAACAAACTTGCCACTGGTATATGCGGTGGCATGCTTTTGATTAGGAGATCGCTTTGGGTATTTGCAGCATGATTGTAGTATTTCCGGGTTGCCTGGTCCCAGTAGCCAAAGTCATTGCGGGAAACTACCCAGTACCGCTTTTTCCGGCGGTCTTCCACAATATCCATAACCTGCAGGTTGGCCGGTAGTACAAATGGATTGTTAGCCTTTGAGAAGCTGCTGCTGCTGTCGTTAAAGTACTGACAATTTTTGCCGGTAAGCAGCAGGAAGATATTGCCTGAAGCATCTTTTTTGAGCCATATTTTCGAGTTATTATATACTTCACCGCTGCCTTCATAGTTTACAGGAGTGATTTGCGATGTTTGGGCGTCAAGGGTCCATAGCCGGGTGCCGGACCGAATCAACAGCCTGCCATCTTTTTAAGCAGCACCTGGTCTGCCCGTTCATTCCATACGGTTCTGAAATGGGTGCCATCATATCGCTGTAAGCCGTTCTCGGTCCCCAGCCATATATAACCCCTGGGATCCTGAGTTACCGTAAGTACGTTGTTGGACAATAGCCCATCGGTTATTGATAGACGATTAAAAGTATAGCTTTGCGAATACAGCGGGGTGTATAAAGCAATTAGTAAAGTGAGCGACAGCAGCAGCCGGAGGACCATGGCACTAAGGTAAACCAAAATCTAAAATTGATATCGCATAAACATGCGACAGAGCAGTCTCTCCACGAAAAAGCCGCTTGTGAAATACATAGCGGCTTCTGAGTTTTCAGGGATAAGTTGTTATATTAGTTGATATGTTTTTAGTTATGATGCATGCCTTTCATTTTACCTTTCCATCTTTTCATAGCATCACCGGTAATGCTGAAACCCATACTTAAGCCTACGTTACGATGGGTAAATGAGGGCAGGTTGGTTGCCTCGTATTTATTTTCCACAAGGCCATGGTAGTAATTGATATCATGGTTGATCAGAAAGCCATCCGCAACTCTTACACTAAAACCCAGCGAAGCGTTCGCTCCGGCATCTATTTTAGTGCTCATTATTTTTGTTGTTTTAGCTCCGGCAAATGCATCCTCCTCGTTGATTAAGTAAGTTTTTCCACCTACTAAAAATCCTACTGATCCGCCTAGGCCTAGTCGGGGTCTTACCCTGCTGGCAGGGTCGCCAAAAGTAAACATCGCTCCTAATGGAATGCGCACATAGTTCATACGTTGCTCGGCTTTACCTTCGTTAGAGCCATCTGAGATCTTGAACCTGCCACCTTCTGTGCTAAAAAAGGTACCCAGGCCAATACCTATGTTGTCACTAAAATTATAAAAAGCGGCACGGCCAAATTGAACGGTTGGGTGAAAGGCGTATTTCATGTCATCGCTGGTCCGGTTGCCAACTGTCCAGCTATGTCCGATCATTACTTTGTCGCTAACCGCCCAGCCTTGTTGTGCCTGGCTTACGACGGATATACTTAAAAATAGGGCTGTGATAGAATAAAATTTCATAAAATAAGGTTTAAGGGTTTAAGATTTAATAAAATTCTAACAAAACCATGCCAAAAATCATAAAATTCAACTGGTGAAAACCATCGTCTTTTTGCAAATGCTGCTTTACTCTTTTGCCTCCTCATAATAGTTTAGTATTTTAGCAAACTTTTTAAAAACTGATATTGCAGATGATCACAATTACTTTACCTGATGGAGCCCAAAAAGAGTTTGAATCAGGTGTTACTGCGCTGGATGTAGCCAAATCTATTTCCGAGGGCCTGGCAAGAAATGTTTTAGCAGCCGAGGTCAATGGTGTGGTAGTAGATGCTTTTAAGCCTATTGACACAGATGCCAGCTTAAAACTGCTTACATGGACCAACGATGAGGGGAAATCCACCTTCTGGCATTCGTCTGCTCACTTAATGGCAGAAGCTATACAGGAATTATTCCCGGATACTAAATTCGCTATCGGCCCTCCCATCGAAAGAGGATTTTACTATGATATTGACCTGGGTGATATAAAGATAACGGAAGAAGACCTGGTAAAGATTGAAAAGCTGATGAAGGAAAAGGCTTCTAAAAAATCCAGGTTCGAGCGCAAAGCGGTTTCAAAAGCTGACGCGATCACTTATTTTACAGAAAAGCACGATCCCTATAAATTAGAGCTGATTGAAAATCTGCAGGACGGAAGCATCAGTTTTTATACACAGGGCGATTTTACCGACTTATGTCGCGGGCCGCATATTCCCAACACAGGTTTTATTAAGGCCATCAAGCTGACCAATATAGCAGGTGCTTACTGGCGTGGAGATGAAAAGAACAAAATGCTCACCAGGATCTATGGCGTTACATTCCCTTCCAATAAAGAGCTAGAGGAATATAATATCATGATGGAAGAGGCTAAAAAGCGCGATCACAGGAAAATAGGAAAGGAACTGGAGCTGTTTACTTTCTCTGAGAAAGTAGGACAGGGTTTGCCCATGTGGTTGCCTAAAGGAGCCATGCTGCGCCAGCGCCTGGAGAATTTTTGCAAAAGGCTCAATTGGAAGTAGGGTATCTGCCGGTAATTACGCCGCATATTGGCAACATTAATTTATACAAAACTTCCGGGCACTACGAAAAGTATGGCGCAGATAGTTTTCAGGCGATAAAGACTCCTCATGAAGGTGAAGAGTTTTTCTTAAAGCCGATGAATTGCCCGCATCACTGTGAAATTTATAAAACCTCACCTAAATCATATAAAGATTTACCGGTTCGCTATGCAGAATTTGGTACGGTGTATCGCTATGAGCAGGCCGGAGAGTTGCATGGTTTAACCCGTGTGCGTGGCTTTACGCAGGACGATGCGCATTTGTTTTGCCGTCCCGATCAGGTACTGGAGGAGTTTAAGAAAGTAATAGACCTGGTATTATATGTGTTTAATGCATTGGGTTTCAAAGACTATACGGCACAGATTTCATTGCGCGATAAAGAAAACAAGACCAAGTATATTGGCTCTGACGAAAACTGGGAGATAGCAGAAGATGCTATTCGCCAGGCGGCTTCGGAGAAAGGATTAACTACCGTGGAGGTAAGAGGGGAAGCGGCATTCTACGGCCCTAAGCTCGACTTTATGGTAAAAGACGCGTTAGGCAGAAGCTGGCAGCTAGGTACCGTGCAGGTAGATTACAATCTTCCCGAACGTTTTGAACTTGAATATACGGATAGCGATAATACCAAGAAACGCCCTGTAATGATCCATCGCGCACCTTTTGGTAGCATGGAGCGTTTTGTGGCCGTTTTATTGGAACATTGTGCAGGAAGACTGCCGCTATGGCTGGTACCAACGCAGGTGAAAATTTTACCTATTTCTGACAAGTATCAGGAATACGCTGCACAGGTGCTCAACGCGCTGAAAAAGCGGAGATCAGGGCGGAGATAGACGAACGGCAGGAAAAAATTGGTAAGAAGATAAGAGATACTGAACTGCAAAAAATCCCTATATGCTGGTGCTGGGTGAAAAAGAGATGAACGAAGGCATTGTGTCGGTACGCAAACATGGTACCGGTGATGAAGGGGCTAAAACGGTAGAAGAATTTACCGCAACCCTGCAACAGGAAATAAAAGAAAAGACTGACCAATAAGTAACAGACAGCCCGGGGTTAGTGTACTCCGGGTTATTTTTTTGTTACGATTTAAACGATTGTTTAATTTTTTTAAAGCAGCGCAATCTTTGAAAATAAAGAGCGTCTAAACTTTCTCCGCTGCTAAAACATTGCCTGCCTGCGAAAAAAAAGTGTTTAATGCAGATCAGTTTATTAAACAATCCACTCGATCTGTTGTTGTTTTTAGTTTTTTATTGAAGACTTTATTCAATAAAACGTTGGATAAATAATATTATATGACTTTTTGTTTTGAGAAATGGAAACACCGGATCGGTTTAACAATAACCGGCCTCTCCTGTTTATTCGGTGTTCATTTAAATGCGCAGTCGCAAACCAGCGATAGCACACTACAACAGGCAACCCTGGCAGGTATTATCGATTATGCGTTAACCCACCAGCCAGGCGTTAAGCAGGCTGAGATCAACCAGGAAATTACTGATCTGCAGATAAAAAATCGTTTGGCAGACTGGTATCCACAGGTGAATTTCAACTACAATTACCAGCGTAACTTTCAATTGCCGGTTAATATCATCGGTGGTAACCAGGTTCGTTTCGGGGTATTTAACACCTCGGCATTACAGTTTACAGCTACGCAGAATATCTTTAACCGCGACGCACTGTTAGCAAGCCGCACAAAAGAAGATGTAAGACTGGTGGCTTCCAAACAAACGGAAAATGCCAGGATCAACCTGGTAGCCAGTGTTTCCAAGAATTTTTATGACCTGCTGGCCACCGATCAGCAGCGTAAGATCACGGAAGAGAACATTGCAATGTTGTCACGCAGTCTCAAAGATGCCAAAGCCCGGTTTGATGCAGGAGTGACGGATAAGACAGATTATCAACGTGCTACAATTGCTTTAAACAACGCTACGGCTTCTAAAAAAGAGATTGAGGAAGCGCTTAATGCTAAAGTTGCCAATCTTAAATTCCTGATCAATTACCCGAGCGAAAAAGAACTGTCTTTGTTATACGACAGCGCCACTTTAGAGAAGGAAATATTTTTGATACACTACAGGCTCCGGCTTACACCCGCAGGGTTGAATATCAGCAGTTGCAGGCCCAGCTTAGGTTGCAGGAAGCTAATGTGCGTTATAATAAGTGGAGCTATATACCTACGGTATCGGCCAATGCTGCTTATCTCCGCAACTTCTTAAATGATGATTTTGCAAAACTGTTTAACCAAAGCTTTCCGAACTCTTATGCGGCCATTACTTTAGGTTTTCCCATTTTCCAGGGTGGAAAGAGAAAACATAATATCACGATCGCAGAGCGCCAGGTGGAGCAAACCCGGTTAGATCTTGTTGACTTCACCAACCAGGCCAGCAGCGAATACAAAACTGCCATGGCACAGTATCGTGCCAGTATGGCGAATTACCAGGCCTTGAAAGAAAATATGGAGCTGGCCAGGGAAGTGCAACGTATTATAGAACTGCAGTACAGGGAGGGTATTAAAACCTACCTCGAACTCATAACGGCGCAAACAGACCTGCGTGCATCGCAGATCAGTTATTTCAATGCCGTTTATGGTTTGCTGAGCAGCAAAATAGATGTGCAAAGAGCAGAAGGATCCATCCAACCCAAATAAAACTTAAACTAAACGAAATCCCTTAAGTATGACCAGGTTTTCAATATATATGTTTTTAATGCTCGCAGTAGTAGCATGTAAAAGCAAGCAACAGGCTCCGCCACCGGCAAATGCTCCGGTTCCGGTGGTAGTGGTAAAAGTTACCGAAAGCGGCAACGCATCTTATTATGACGAGTATCCGGCAACGCTGGTTCCTTTGAATCAGTCAGAAATAAGGCCACAGGTAACGGGATATATTACCGGCATCCATTTTAAAGATGGAGCTAAAGTGTCAAAAGGTCAAAAGCTGTATACAATCGATCAGCAAACCTACCAGGCCAACTACCAGGCGGCCCTGGCGCAGGTAGCGGTACAGGAAACCAACTTGGTAAAGGCGCAGAAAGATGCAGAAAGATATCATGCATTGGATAAGCAGGATGCAATAGCCAAACAACAGGTAGATTATGCTGATGCGGCTTTAGCTGCGGCACAAAAGCAGGTGGCTGCGGCCAAAGCACAGGCCAATGCAGTAAGAGCTAATGTAAGCTTTGCCACCATCTATGCTCCGTTTAGCGGTACCATCGGTATCTCGCAGGTGCGTTTGGGAACTTCAGTAGTTGCTGGTCAATCGATATTAAACACCGTATCCACGGATAACCCGATGGCTGTAGATTTTGTAATTGATCAGAAAGAGATTTACCGGTTTTCCAAACTACAGGGTGAAAAAATCTGGTTGATTCTACTTTCTCCCTGGCATTTGCCAGCGATGTATACCCGCAGCATGGTAAAATACAAATCATCGACCGTGCGGTAGACCCTCAGACTGGTGCTATAAAAGTGAGGCTGGTATTCCCTAATGATAATCAAATGCTGAAAGCCGGAATGAGCGGTACCGTGCGTGTTTTAAATGCTGCGCCTTCCCGTTCTACTTTAGCGCCTTACAAAGCGGTAGTGGAACAATTGGGCGAATTCTTTGTGTATGTGGTGGGAGACAGCAGCAAAGTATCTCAACGTAAGGTAACGCTGGGTACCCAGATAGGTCCGAATGTTTTAATTAAAGAAGGGTTACAACCAGGCGAATCGATTGTAGTAGAAGGTGTGTGAGAACCTGAGAGAAGGATCGGCTATTACAGCTGATACCGCCAAAGCAAAAAAATAAGTTGATAGTTGACAGGAAACAGCCTGAGACCCCGATCTCTTCTTTTACCTGTTGTTCAAAATAGTATTCAATGATCGCAGACGTATTTATAAAAAGACCGGTAACAGCCATAGTGGTATCGATCGTAATTGTGTTGGTGGGTATTATATCGATGCTTACCCTGCCTGTTGCCCAGTATCCCGATATCTCTCCCCCCACGGTGCAGATATCCGGTAACTTCACCGGTGCTGATGCACAAACTGTAGAGCAAACGACTACTACTGCCATGGAAACCCAGATCAATGGTACTCCTGGTATGACTTACATGACGAGTAACAGTACAAGTAGTGGTCAGAGTAGTATCACCGTAAACTTCCAGGTAGGTACCGATATCAATATCGCTACGCTGGATGTGCAGAACAGGGTGAGTGTGGCAGAACCTACTTTGCCGGATGCGGTAAAAGACTGGGTCTTACTGTTCGTAAGCGTAATCCCAGTATTATGATGGCCCTGGCCTTCTATTCTCTAATGGAACACACGATGCTACTTTTATTGGTAACTATGTGAACCTTTATGTAAAAGATGCCCTTGCCCGGGTAAAGGGTGTGGGTGATATCTTTTCCAGGGCAGATGATTTTAGTATGCGCGTGTGGCTGAATCCGTCAAAAATGGCGGCATTAAGTGTTACGCCTGCAGAAGTAAACGCTGCTTTACAGGAGCAAAACCTGCAGGCCGCTGCCGGTACCGTTGGCGGTAACCCACAGAGTGGCGAGCAGGTTTTCGAGTATAGTTTATTAACCAATAGCCGCATTAATACACCAGAGCAATTTGAACATATTATCGTACGTACAAGGCCCACAGATGGAACGGTAGTTTACCTCAAAGACGTGGCTAAAGTACAACTGGGTAAATTTGATTATACGGCTAATGCCTTTGTGAGCGGTAAACCGGCTGCCTTTCTTCTGATATACCAGGCTCCGGGCGCTAACGCATTAGATACTTATAGGGGTATCAACGAAGCGTTGGACAGGTTGCGTCCCACATTTCCCAAGGATATAGATTTTAAAGTGCCTTTAGAAACCGCTACGGTGGTTCAGGTGTCTATCAACGAGGTAATGCATACCCTGGTTGAAGCCCTTATACTGGTGGTATTGGTGGTGTACCTGTTCCTGCAGAACTGGCGCGCTACACTGATCCCGGTACTGGCCATTCCGGTATCGTTGATCGGAACCTTTATATTCTTCAACCTGCTGGGCTTTACGATCAATACCCTTACCCTCTTCGCCTTCGTATTGGCGATCGGTATTGTGGTGGATGATGCCATCGTGGTGGTGGAAGCAATTCAACATAATATAGACAGCAGAGGTATGTCGCCTAAAGATGCGACCATTAAGGCCATGAAGGAGATATCTGCTCCGGTAATTGCTATCGCATTGATATTAGCGGCGGTATTTATACCCGTAGGTTTTATACCGGGCATTGTGGGGCGGTTGTACCAGCAATTCGCGATTACCATTGCGGTATCTGTACTATTGTCTGCCTTTGTTGCCTTGTCGCTTACTCCCGCATTGAGTATGTTAATGCTGAAGCCTACAGCGGCTCCCGGCACAAGGAAGAAGAACCTGTTAGATCGTTTCTTCGATCGGTTTAACAACTGGTTTAATAAAGTTACCTTGGGTTATACAAGAAGCGTGGGCAAGTGGATCCGCAAAACGCCTTATGTGGTAACGCTTTTAATAATAGTGATTGCCGCGATGATCTTCCTGTTCAAAACAAAATCAACCGGCTTTATCCCAACAGAGGACGAAGGGCGTATGTTTGTTACTTACGAACTGCCTGAAGGAACCAGTACTACGCGTAGTATTAATATGATCAAAGATATTATGACACGTGTGGAAGCCTTACCCGAAGTTGATGTGGTGGGTGGATTGGCAGGTTTGAACATCATCAGCTTTAGTAATAAATCGAATGTAGGTACTATGTTCGTTAAGCTGAAAAAATGGGATGACCGTAAAGGAAGCGAGCATGATGTTAATGCCGTGATTGGTAAAATAATAGGGTCTACCAAAGATATTAAAGAGGCCCGTGTAATGCCTATTGCACCACCGGCGATACCTGGTCTGGGCCAGACTGCAGGCTTTACGTTCCAGTTACAGCAAACCGGTTCAACCGATGATGTAAATAAATTTGAAACGGTAGCCAATAAGTTTTGCAAACGGTAAACGCGCAGCCTGCTATAGGAAGGGCCTATACCTTCTTTAATGCCCGTACCCCGAGTTACCAGGTAGATGTTGATAAAGAACTGGCAAAGAAAATGGGAGTTAATGTAGCAGAGGTGTATACCACCTTGTCTAATTTCCTGGGAAGTAGCTATGTAAATGACTTTAATGTTTACGGGCGTAATTTCCGTGTAATGACACAGGCTGAATACAATTATCGTGGTTCGATTGATAATTTAAAAGATTATTATGTACGTAATAGCCTGGGAAGTATGGTGCCTTTGAATATGCTGGTTACCACCAAACTGATCGAAGCGCCCGCGGTAGTATCTCACTATAATATTTACCGTTCGGTAGAGATCAATGGTTCGCCCAAAGATGGGTTTAGCAGTGGTGAAGCTATCGAAGCTTTAAAGGAAGCTGCAAAAACGCTACCTGCGGGTTATGGATACGAGTTTTCCGGAATGAGCCGGGAAGAAATTGCAGCAGGAGATCAGCAAACGACCATCTTCGCTATTTCTATTGTGTTTGTATTCCTGTTCCTGGCAGCTTTGTACGAAAGCTGGTCGGTGCCATTCTCGGTATTACTGGCAGTGCCTATTGGGGCTTTCGGCTCAATACTGGCTTTAACCTTATTGCCGAAACTGTCCAACAACGTATACGCACAGATCGGTTTGATTACCCTGATCGGTTTGGCCGCCAAGAATGCCATATTAATTGTGGAGTTTGCCAAAGAGCGGGTGGATAAGGGTATGGATGTGGTGCAGGCTACTTTGCAGTCGGTAAGATTGCGTCTGCGCCCGATCATCATGACTTCGCTGGCCTTTATACTGGGTGTAGTGCCTTTGATGATTGCTACAGGCGCTGCTTCGGTAAGCCGTCGTACCATCGGCTGGACGGTTTTCGGAGGAATGCTTGCAGCGACCTCTTTAGCCATTTTTATTGTGCCGGTGCTGTACGTATTAATTACTAAAATGGCGTACCGCAAAAAAGCAAAAACTGCCTGATAGTCAGGTTTAAATAAAAGGGAATAGCCGGAGACTGAAGTTTTCGGCTATTTTATGTTGTACCCGTCTTTTTGGGCAATTTGGTAAGATAGTTGCTGATATGAATCTGTTAAAAATAAAATTGAAATACTAAGTTTAATTCCCATCTTTGTAAAAATTTTTTAACATGCCATTCCCGTATGGCATTAAAAAAAAAGCAAAATAACAATGCTTCTCAACGGGGAAGAGGCATAACGAATCATTTTTAGATGGCAGTACCACAAAAACCAACTTTTAACCGTCCGCCCGGAGCGGGTGGTCCTTTCAGGCCAGGTGGCAATAAACCAAACAGAGGAAACTTCAGAGGACGCTTACCACAGAAAGAGGCAGAACACCGTATTAATCATCACATCAGAGTTCCACAAGTACGATTGGTTGGGGATAATGTTGAGGTAGGAATTTATTCTACCCAGGAAGCGTTGAAGATTGCTCAGCAGCAGGAGCTGGATCTGGTGGAGATTTCTCCAACCGCTGATCCCCCGTTTGTAAGATCATTGATTATAATAAATTCTTGTACGATAAGAAGAAGAAGGAAAAAGAAATGAAGGCCAAGAGTAAGGCGACTGAGATCAAAGAGATCCGCTTTACACCTAATACCGACGATCATGACTTCGACTTCAAAGCTAAACATGCGGAAGGCTTTTTGAAAGATGGCAATAAAGTAAAAGCCTATGTACAGTTTAAAGGTCGCGCTATCCAGTTCCAGGACCGCGGGCAACTTTTATTATTGAAGTTTGCAGAACGCCTTGCAGAATTTGGTACATTGGAAAATATGCCTAAGCTGGAAGGTAGGAGAATGCTTGCAATGATAGCTCCCAAAGGAAGCGTTAAGAAAAGTAAATAAGAAATATTTGAAATAGTTTACAGAAACCATCTGCATTTGCAGATGGTTTTTTATTTTTAGCTCCAGTATGAAAAAAAATCTAATCATTGCTTGCAGCTTTTTAATAAGCAGCCTGGTACAGGCCCAGGAAAAGCGACCAGACCCTCAACCGCCTGTTGATACCTACGAAAAATTTAAAGTAGGCGTAGCTGGTTACACATTTGCTCATTTTGGAATAGACACAGCTTTGGCTACTATGGAAAAAAGTGATGTACACTACCTGTGCATTAAAGATTTTCATTTACCGCTTAATAGCGATGCTGCTACTATTGCTGCTTTTCACGAAAAATTAAAGTCGAAAGGTGTAACGGGGTATGCTGTTGGGCCCATATACATGAAGACGGAAGCAGAGGTAGACCGGGCTTTTGAATATGCCAAAAGGGTAGGCGTAAAGCTGATTGTGGGTGTACCCAACTATGAGCTGCTTCCTTATGTAAATAAAAAAGTGCAGGAATATGATACCAGGTATGCTATACATCTGCATGGCCCGGATATGAAACTATATCCTGATGCAGATGATGTGTGGAAGAATGTAAAGGATTTAGATGCACGTATGGGCATGTGCCTGGACATTGGGCACGATACCCGTAACGGTAAAGATCCTGTAGCGGATCTTAAAAAATACCATACCCGTATTTTTGATATGCATCTGAAAGATGTGACAGCTCCGACAAAGCAAGGTTATTCTGTAGAAGTGGGTCGGGGAATCATTGACTTTCCGGCATTTGTAAAAATGATGCGTAAAGTAGGATACGCGGGTATATTAAGTCTGGAGCATGAACGCAATATGAAAGCACCTTTTGCAGGTATTGCTGAGTCTATCGGTTATATCAGAGGAGTGATAAGAACAACGAAAAGTAAATAAATTAAGATATCTCTATAACTAAAACAGGCCGCATCTGAAAAGAGCGGCCTGTTCGTTTTTTATACATTTGCTTTTTTAGAACCGGTATCCTACACCGAGTCTGAAACCCATCATAGGTTCTTCATTCTTTCTTACATAAGTTGTCCAGTAGTCAGGCAGATTGTTCCTGAAAGCTTTTTCTTTAAGTATAGGGCCAATGAACATATCTCCGTCTATAAATATTTTCCTGCTGATATTGCTCATTATAGAAAGATTTATTGCAAGGGAGGTAATGTGAGTTTTGGTTCGCATACGGATTGAACCTCCACCACTGTTTGCATTGGTTTGATAATAATAAAATACCCGGTCCTGCACGCTATAACTAAGCATCGGGCCTATACCAACCCTTGTTCTGCCTTTATTTTTAGTATAAAACTGAGCGGTGGCCGAAACCCCGTAGTACCGGCGGTTCCAGGCGGCAAAAGGACTGATTGAAATTCCCAGCTTTTGTTTAGCAAACAATCTTTCATAGGCTATATACCAGCCAGCAAAAGGAGTTTGGTCTTCATTGTTTGAGCTGAAAATATTGGGTAGGTTAAAAGAAGACAACTCAAAGCCGGTTGACACCAGGTTATTGGGCAAACCGCTGAATTGTTCCAGCTCCTTTATGTACTTTTCAGCTAATCGTTTTCCTGTGAAAGAGAATAGCTCTTTGCTGCCGTTTTCATACCGTATAGAATCCACATAGCGGTTGGCAATACTATAATTCGGACCATTAATATTTTCGAACTTCTTAAACCGGATGAGCGACGAGGTGATCTCAATTACTTTGGTTTGGAGAACACCTTCTTTCTTAGTATAGATGAGATCCTGTGCCCGAAGCCAATAGCTGCCCAGGCAAAGACTAATGACAGCAATTATTTTTTTCATAAGTTAGTTTTGTATGGTAGATAATTTTTTAGGGTCAGTGGGGCTGGATATATCATATAATACAATGCCTCCCTGAACGTAAGTGATCAGTAAATCATTATAAGGGATCACGTCAATAAAGTTTTCTCCCGTCAGTATTTTTAGCGATACTGGTTTAGCTTTGTTAGCAATATTTACAATATTCAGTCCTTTGTTACCCATGCACACATAAAGCGTATTGCCTTTGCTACCCAGTCCATAGGGCTCAGGCATATCAAGGGTTCCTGTTACTTTAGGTGTAAGTACATTAGTACCGCTAATATCGTATACCTGTAGCTGGTTAATGGTTCCTCCGCAAGTGATATTGTTATTTCTAAGGGTTACATAAGCAAAATCATCATCCGCTACTACGGGGTCGCAGGCACGCAGGTGCTGAGCTCTTCCCTGTAGTTTGGGTTTCTTGGGATCGCTGTTGTCAAACACGTACATCCCAGCTTGCGACCCGATGAATAATTTATCCCGATAAGGAAATATCGTTTCTATGTCGCCCCAGCCAATGGGCTGCTCGCTTAATAAAACAGTGGTTTGCGGATTTGTGATATCATAGGTATAAAGAGAAGTAGAACTAACAATATAAAGATAGTTGCCGGATATAGTCATTCGGGCAATAGAACCTCCGCGCCCGTGTTCCCCGATAGATTCGAATCTCCTTTTGAGCAGCTAAGGCCGAGTAAAACGACCAGTATGAGTAGTATATATTTAGGTTGCATATGATAGCTTAATTAAATATTAGTATTGGCATTTGGGATCCTGTAGCATTTTTTTCTGCCACCCGATAACAGTTCCCCTGGTTTTGTCAGGACACTCAAAAACTCCTCTTTCCGGAGGAAGTGTCTGGTTATTCATATTCTTAAAGGCGGGTAATCTTTTTATGGTGTTAAGGGTTGAGCCGCTTAGTTCCAGTATTACCAGGTCATTCAGGTGATTGGTGTAGATCAGGCCATTTTTTACGGCTACTTCCTGGCTGCCGGCTACTTTGATAAAAGCTTTTCTCACTGGAGCAGCGGGGAGGAGATATCGGTAATATGAATGCCTTTTCCGCTTTCCACCTGGAAGAGCGTATTACCCCATACATATATTTTGCCGCCATTTTCGATCGCTTGCGGTTGGGCAAGCGAAATAGTATTGAGTTCAGCTTCGCTGCCATAAATGGGCGCGTATCCCATTACCTCTTTGCTGTCATCTTTTTTGCAGGACAATACCAGCAGGGGCAAGGCTAGAGCAATCAGCAGTTTGTTGTGTTTCATGTGTAAGTTAATTAGGTTTCGTTTTTCAATCAACAGAGAACTATTACCTATAACGTTATCTTTTATATGAACGCAACAAGGACAAATAAAAAACGGCCCGTGGTTTAAACCACGGGCCGTTTTTTATTATACGGATAATAATATTATATAATGTCCATAGCCTTTACAAAAAAGGTAGTAACAAAAGGCAGGATCAAAGTAAGCCAGGGCCAGTGTGTAAAGCATGCAAATACAAACCATGCAGTAAACACAAGAAATAAAATCCACATCAAACCCTTATTCTTTGTACCTGAAGCCATATTTTTATAGTTTGGTGCAAATTTAAGTGTTGAATGGCATATATGCAATATGCTTTTAGAAACTTTTTGAAATAAATAGATATTCACCTATTTTCGTTTTGTGTATATTGTACACAATAACGTAAATGCCATTGTATCACATGAAAGTCATTTTCTATATAAAATATCATACCCGTTTCGGTGAACGTTTGGCGATAGTTGCCAATGTAACTGAACTTCAATCCCCCAATGGCTATGCGGATATGCAGTACCTGAACGATGAGTACTGGAAGCTGGAAGCCGATATCGATGTAGCTGATTTACCCGGGCAAAAGCTGCAATACAAATACATATTTATTGGTAACGATGGTACACAAACTGAGGAGTTCCAAAGTCCCAGAAACCTGGTGCCTGAAAATAAAGATGTAGCTGTTTTAAAGATATATGATACCTGGAACTATGCCGGCGATATCGTCAATACATTTTCTACGGCCCCTTTCAAAAAGTATTGTTGCCCCAGCGTAAGGCTTCCGATATAAAATTCAGGAAAGATACCACACATGTATTTTCGATAAAAGCTCCTTTGATCAATAAAGATGAGGTGGTTTGTCTTCTGGGAGATAGTGATGATCTGGGTAAATGGAATACGGAAACACCGGTTCTTTTAAAGTTCGATGGTGAGCAATGGGTAGCCGCATTGCAGCTGAGTAATGTACAGTTTCCCATTGCATACAAGTATGGGGTCTACGATAGGGCGCAGGGGCAATTCAAAAGTTTTGAGGCAGGTGGTAACAGGATCTGTTTTGAACCGGCTGCTCCGGGTGAAAGAGCCCTGCTGCAGGACGGGTTTATACGTACGAAAGATGATCAGTGGAGGGGAAGCGGTATAGCAATACCCGTATTTAGTCTTCGCAGCAAGGAAGGATTAGGAGTGGGCGAATTCAGCGATCTGAAACTATTGGCCGACTGGGCTGTGAAAACCGGACTGAAGCTGATACAGATATTACCGATTAATGATACCACTGCGACCAACACCTGGGTAGATTCATATCCCTATGCAGCTATCTCGGCATTTGCGTTACATCCTGTTTATATAAATCTCGATGCAATAGAAGGTAAAAAAAGCAAAGAGCTAAAAGACACCATTAAAACCAGGAGAAAGCAGTTGAATGAGCTGGCGCATATAGATTACGAAGCGGTAATGCAATGTAAGATGGCCACTTTAAAAGAGCTCTATAAGGAGCACGGTGCTGTTTGCCGGGAGAGTTCCGACTATAAAGCATTTTTTGAAACGAATCAGCAGTGGTTGAAACCCTATGCCGCATTCTGTTACCTGAGGGATAAATTTAGTTCGCCTAACCCGCAGGAGTGGGAAACGAATAGTGTTTATGAAGAGGCGAAAATCAATCTCTTTTTTGATGCAAATTCTGAAGCTCAGGAGCAGGTAAATTTCTATTGTTATATACAGTACCAGCTACACTTGCAATTAAGCGACGCAGTGGCGTATGCGCATAAAAAAGGGCTGGTAATGAAAGGAGATATACCAATTGGAGTCTATCGTTACGGGGCTGATGCCTGGGTAGCTCCTGAATTGTATAAGATGGATGTGCAGGCCGGCGCACCTCCTGATGATTTTGCAGTGAAAGGGCAGAACTGGGGCTTTCCTACTTATAACTGGACCCGCATGCAGGAAGATGGCTTTGCCTGGTGGAAAGAACGTTTCAGGCAAATGAGTTATTATTTTGATGCTTTCCGTATTGATCACATATTGGGTTTCTTCCGGATATGGAGCATTCCGGTAAATGCAGTTCAGGGAATTATGGGCAGTTTTGACCCTTGTATTCCTGTTCAGGTAAACGAGTTTGGCGAGCGGGGAATATGGTTTGATTATGAGCGGTTTTGCCTGCCTTATATTACCGATAATATATTGAGAGAATTGTTCAGGGAAAAGGCCGATCATGTAAAGGCGCATTTTCTTCAGAAGCAAGGGCCTCAACAGTACGTGTTACGTCCGGCATTTGATACGCAGAAAAAAGTAGAAACTCACTTTAAAGGCCTGGCAGATAGTGAAAGTATTTTATTGCGTGACGGGCTGTTTGATCTGATCAGCAATGTAATTTTGTTTGAACAGGAAGGAACGGGTAAAACCGCTTTCCATTTCAGGATCGCCCTTGATCAAACAAGTTCATTCCGTTACCTGCCACCCCAGGCAAAAGAGAAAATATGGGCTTTATACGTTGACTACTTCTATCGCCGGCAAAATGATTTCTGGAAAAAGAATCATTGAAAAAGCTACCTCGGCTTAAGGCGGTAACGAACATGCTGGTATGCGGTGAAGACCTGGGCATGGTGCCCGATACCGTTCCGGGTGTAATGAAACAATTGGGAATACTGAGTTTAGAAATTCAGCGCATGCCTAAGCAACAGGATACTACTTTTTTCAATCCAGCCAAAGCTCCTTATTTGTCGGTAGTTACGCCATCCACCCATGATATGAGCACTATACGAGGATGGTGGCAGGAAAACAGGACCTTAACCCAGCAATTTTATAATACAGAGTTAGGGCAAAGTGGAGAGGCGCCATATTTCTGCGAACCCTGGATTAACCGGGCTATTGTATTACAGCATTTATATTCACCTGCAATGTGGAGCATTTTCCAGTTACAGGATATATTGGGTATGAGCGCCGAACTGCGCAGGGAAAACCCTGAAGATGAGCGGATCAATGTTCCGGCCAACCCCCAACATTACTGGCGTTACCGCATGCATATCAGCCTGGAGCAATTGATCAAAGAAAAAAACTTTAATGAGGAGTTAAAGGGATATGTACAACACAGCGGGCGTTAAAGTTTAAAAGGATAAGGTTTCAAAAGGTGCACTAAATACGCCCTCAAAGAAGGAGGAGTCTTTGACAAAGGTACCCTGGTAGAGGTTGTCTTTTTTCAGGTAAAGAGAAAACTTACCCTGAACCCGCTTTTTGATATGATCAAAGCGCATAACCTGGAAGGAGTTCTGTTTGAGCGAATCCATACTGTATTGTTGGGCAATGCTGGCACAGTATTCACAGGTAGGTGTCATGCTGTTCGCAGTGAATTGCTTTGATGCCCTGGTGTATTGTGGCTCCTTCAAGAAGGAAATGGTGAGTCTTTCATTATTGCTTCCGAAAGCCATAATATGCATCATGCTGTCCTTCGGATTATAAGTGGCTGCCATGGAACCGCTTTCCATTTTGTGCCGTTCTTTTTCGCTCTGAACCTAAAATCAGCACCTGTATTTTCTTTCCGTTGGATGTGCACTTTGTTAGCGCATCCCATACCTGTTGTTAGAAGAATAGCAGCAAGCAGCGTCATTAATTTCATAGCGATTTGTTTCAATGCGTTTTGAACAAGAAGATGGTTATATGTTTAGCTCAAAACGTAGCGTTGAATTCAAACGCAACAGCGCTGTTATGAATTACTAGTAAGTTCCTGTTCCCTTACCTCCTTCTACAATAGCAACGCTGGCACTGCATCCCAGGCGTGTAGCACCGGCTTCTACCAGTTGCTTTGCAAAGGCATAGTCGCGTATACCGCCACTTGCTTTAATACCCGTGTCTTTAGGTAAATGTTTTTAAACAATTCCACGGCGTGAACGCTGGCTCCTTTTTCAGCATAACCTGTAGATGTTTTCAGGTAATCAATACCCGCAGGACCATATAATTCACAACATTTGATAATTTCATCATCGGTTAGCACGCCACTTTCGATAATGATCTTAACTGTTTTCCCTTTTTCTTTAATGATAGGGATCAGGTGGTTGGCCTCATTAGCCAGGTATTGCCAGTCATTATTTTTTAAAGCGATCAGGTTAATTACAATATCTAATTCATCAGCACCATCTACAATAGCTAAAAGAACTTCTGCAAGTTTGGCTTCTATGGCTGAATAGCCAAATGGAAATCCTATAACAGTACAGGTCTTTACAGCTGTTCCCTGCAATAACTCTTTGGTTTTTTTCACAAATGGGGAGGTACACATGCCGATGCAAACCCATACTGGCGGGCTTCAGCGCAAACCTTTTCAATATCGCTGATTAATGTAGTTGGCTTTAAGATGGTATGGTCTATATAAGTGTTGAGCTGCATAATTATCTGATTTTAGCTTCAAAAGTAAGTGATACCCGGTCAAACCGAAGGAGTGGATATAAAAAAATCACATTTGCTTGTTTTAAATACTTTGTACATTACAGCTCATTTAAATCGAAAGCTATGGATACTTTAAAACAATTAAAAGAAGAATTAACCGCAGAGTACAACACAACGAAAAAATTCCTCGATGAATTTCCCGAAGGAAAGAACGATTATGCACCTCATGAAAAAGCATGAAGCTCATGCCGCTTACTCAGCATATTACCGAGATCTTTGGTTGGCCGGCCCACATGTTAAAAACCGAAGGACTGGATTTTGCGGAAGGCGATAGGCCTGCGGCTTATGAAACCCGGCAGCATTTGCAGGATGCTTTTGAAAAAATTATGCCGAGTCGATGGAAGCTTTAGCAGGTGCAACCGAAGCAGACCTGGAACCTAACTGGTTTCTGGCCTACAAGGGCAACAAGCTGGCAGAGTGGACCAAGTACGCGGCTATAAGACATGCATTAAGCCAGGTAACGCACCATCGCGCGCAGCTGGGTGTTTATTACCGTTTAAATGATATTAAAGTTCCGGGAAGCTATGGGCCTTCGGCAGATGACCAGAAGTTTTAATAAACCGATATTTTTTAGAGAGGCGGCTGTTACAGGCCGCTTTTTTATGCAGTGCCGGTTCACTGGCTGCAGTTGAAGCGGATCATCCACTTTGATAACGGGACAGAGGAATATTCCTGGCATTTTTAACGGTGATAAATGTTTACATTCGGTGGTCAATTCATTTTACAAAAGTTTAAATTGATTAGTATGCTTTGTTTGAAGAAATCTTTGATTCTTCCTCTTTTGCTATCGGGTACCACGATGATAGCACAACAGCGCGGACCAAGACAACGGACCGAGTTGCTCAAAGATCCCATTGTGGAGGCCATTGTTGCCGAAGGCGGTCAGCGTTCGCAGCTGGAGCAGCTGGGACATGAATTACTCGATGGCATCGGACCTCGTTTGGTAGGCACACCTGAAATGAAACAGGCAGGTGACTGGGCTATTGCGAAGTATAAAAGCTGGGGCATTGCTGCACATAGTGAAAAATGGGGCGTATGGCGTGGCTGGCAACGTGGCCCCGCTCACATTGATATGGTATACCCCCGCCTTAAATCTTTGGAAGGTACGCAATTGGCATGGAGCCCCGGAACTAATGGCAAAACTGTTAGCGCAGAAATCATCCTGTTACCGGAAGTGACAGATTCTGTAACATTTGCAAAATGGCTGCCTGCCGTAAAGGGAAAATTCGTAATGATCTCCATGCTGCAACCAACCGGGCGTCCTGATAATAACTGGAAAGAATTTGGCACGGCTGAATCTGTTGCTAAGATGAATAAAGAAAGAGACGCTTTAACAGAAGCCTGGACACAGCGTATCCGCAGAACAGGTTATACAGCCCGTACCCTGGCGGCAGCCTTGGAAAATGCCGGGGCATCGGGTATTGTCAGCAGCTACTGGTCAAAAGCTGTGGGAGCCAACAAGATATTCGGCGCCAACACAAAAAGATTCCTACCGTCGATCTTTCTTTAGAAGATTATGGACTGTTATACCGTCTCGCGCAATCGGGTACTATACCTAAGTTAAGTATGAAGATCGATTCCAAAGCACTGCCGGTGGCAGATGCATTCAATATTATAGGGGAAATAAAAGGGGTAGAAAAGCCCAATGAATATGTGATCCTGTCAGCTCATTTTGACTCCTGGGATGGCGCCACAGGTGCTACTGATAATGGAACCGGTACTTTAACAATGATGGAAGCGATGCGTATTCTTAAAAAATATACCCTAACCCTAAACGTACAATCCTTGTAGGGCATTGGGGAAGTGAGGAGCAGGGATTGAACGGCTCCCGGGGATTTGTTGAAGATCATCCCGAGATCGTTGCCAATATACAGGCCGTATTTAACCAGGATAATGGTACCGGCCGGGTGACCAATTTGCAGGGCCAGGGTTTTTACACTCGTATGATTACCTGGGACGCTGGTTAACTAAAGTGCCCCAGAATATCCGTCAATATATCGAAACCGGGTTCCCTGGTCAACCGGGTACAGGCGGATCAGATTTTGTCTCTTTTGTAACCGCCGGCGCTCCGGCTTTTTCATTAAGCTCCTTAAGCTGGGACTACGGCACCATTACCTGGCATACCAACCGCGATACTTATGATAAGATAGTATTTGATGATTTGCGAAACAATGCAATTCTGACGGCTATCCTGGCCTATGCAGCAAGCGAAGACCCGCAAAAAACTTCACGCGAAAAATAGTATTGCCAGTGGATCCCGAAACAGGCAAGCCAAAGGAGTGGCCTAAACCGGTTTCGCCAACCAGGCGTGGCGGACTTGATTAGCTAATGTAGTATCAGCGCAGATCCTTCGGCTGAAATTTCTTTCTGAGTAGGTATATTCTGTAAAAGCGGGAAGATGAAGCACCTTCTTCTTCGATGTAGTATTTTACCAGTGTCCACCCGTTTTGTGCCATGAAGTTTAAAGCTTCAACCGGCTGCGACATGTTGTGAATGCTGTCAGATAGAGGCTTAAACTTTCGCTGTAAAACTTTATTGCCAAAGTTTAGCCAGATATTGGGATTACTGGTAACTAGTCGTGGATTGGCTGTTAACTCGCAATACTGATATACCAGAACTGGCTTTTGAGCGTTTGCGTTCAGCATTATCGTTAGCAGGGCAAGGGTAGCAATTTTTTCATGGCTTTTTTGAAGCATGACGAATGAAAATGGTTCAATAGTTGCAAACCAGCTGGTACTCATTAATATATAAGTGTTGAAAGGGGGTATGAATAGACATAGAATAGCGGCTGTATCAACTGGTAGTCTTGATACAGCCGCTATTTTTATATTTTCTCTTTCCTTATTTTTTGTTTGGCAGATTCCAGTTCCTGTTTAGCCTGTTCCAGTTCTCTTTTAGCTTCTTCCAATGATTTTTGTATTTGTGGTTGCAGGTTAGCTGTAGCTATTTTTACCTGCTCTTCAATTTTTTCTTTATCAATTTTTGCAAGTGCTAAGCTTACGTCCTCTTTTATTTTTTGCACATCTACTTTTGCCAATGCCGATTTTGCCTGGATCATCGCATCTTCTACATTACTGTGAATTTCATCCAGGTTAATACTCTCAATAGCTTTAGCTACTTCCTTTGCAATATCACGGTCCTTCAATGTTTCTGTCGCTTTTTCTAACTGGGCGATAGCCTCATTTATTTCGCCAATACGGGAATTACATTTTTTAGGAATGGTGTCTGATATATCGAAAAATTTGCTGAATACGCCCGAGCTCATAGGAACACTCCAGGATGCCAATGTTACAATACTAACAACGGCTACTACAAATAAGGTTATAGTGCGGCTTTTGGTTTTGAAATATGCATGGTCTTGTTTTAGGGGTGAATAATTACGAAATAAAAGTACGATGTTGTTCGTAATAAATTAAAGTGAGTATCTCTATTATAGAAAGTTTAACAATTAGTAGCGTAAGTATGGGGTATAAAAAATGCCCCGCAAAATTTCTGCGGGGCGTATATTATTCAAATTCTGGATAGTTGTTTATGCTTCCTGTGCGTCTGCTCTTTCTTTTACAGAAAATACCAGCTTATCTGCTTCCTTGTCAAAACCTACTTCCAGCACATCTCCTGGCTTCACATGCATGTTCAGTATCTCTTCTGCCAAAGGATCTTCCAGGTATTTCTGAATGGCCCTATGAAGTGGTCTGGCGCCAAATTGCTGATCATAACCCTTATCTGCGAGGAAGGCCTTTGCATCCTCAGTCAGGGTAAGTCCATAACCAAGGCTTTCAATACGTTTCAACACGCCTTTCATAGATATATCGATAATGCTGAAGATATCTTCTTTAGTAAGACTATTGAAGATAATTACATCATCAATACGGTTTAAGAATTCAGGAGAGAAGGTCCGTTTCAGCGCTTTTTCTATAACTGCTTTGTTCTCCTCATCTTCATTAGCCAAACGAGACTGCGTAGCAAAACCTACACCTGCACCAAAGTCCTTTAACTGGCGTACACCAATATTGGAAGTCATGATGATGATGGTATTTTTGAAATCTACTTTTCTGCCCAAACCATCTGTTAACTGTCCGTCATCCAACACCTGTAACAGTATGTTGTAGATATCAGGGTGCGCTTTTTCAATCTCGTCCAATAAGATGACACTGTAAGGTTTGCGGCGTACTTTTTCAGTAAGCTGTCCTCCTTCTTCGTAACCAACATATCCGGGAGGTGCACCAATTAAACGGCTTACGGTGAATTTTTCCATGTATTCACTCATATCTATACGAATCAGCGAATCTTCAGAATCAAACAGGTATCTTGCCAGCGAACGCGCTAACTCGGTTTTACCAACACCAGTAGGACCTAAGAAAATAAAACTGCCAATAGGTTTCCTGGGATCTTTCAGACCAACACGATTTCTTTGGATTGCTTTTACAACTTTGAGAATCGCATCATCCTGACCGATCACCATGCCTTTCATATCGTCAGACATTTTGCGAAGTTTCTCAGTTTCGGCTTCCACCATTTTTCTAACGGGGATACCTGTCATAATATTGATCACTTCAGCAATGTCTTCATCTGTAATAGGAAAGCGTTTGTGTTTGCTTTCTTCTTCCCACTGTAATTTGGCGCGTTCCAGTTCTTCCGCCAGTTTTTCTCAGTATCACGTAATGAAGCGGCTTCTTCAAATTTCTGGCTTTTAACTACACGATTCTTTTCTTCTTTTACGTCTTCTATCTTTTTTCGAGTTCTACGATGTTATCGGGAACATTAATATTTTTCAGGTGAACCCTTGCACCCACTTCATCCATCACATCGATAGCTTTATCGGGCAAAAGTCTGTCTGTAACATAACGGTCACTCAGTTTTACACAGGCTTCTACTGCTTCATCAGTATAAGTTACGCTGTGAAATTCTTCGTATTTCGATTTGATATTATTAAGGATCTGTATTGTCTCATCTACGCTTGGAGGGTCTACAATCACTTTTTGAAAACGACGATCCAGGGCGCCATCTTTTTCAATGTGCATACGATACTCATCCAGGGTAGAAGCGCCGATGCATTGCAGTTCGCCACGCGCCAAAGCAGGTTTAAAGATATTGCTCGCATCTAATGATCCACTTGCGCCTCCAGCTCCAACAATGGTATGCATTTCATCGATGAACAAAATAACATCACGGTTCTTCTCCAGCTCATTCATGATGGCTTTCATCCTTTCTTCAAACTGCCCGCGGTATTTGGTGCGGCTACTAAAGAAGCCAGGTCCAGAGAAATAACTCTTTTGTCAAACAGCACACGGCTCACACGGCGTTGCACAATGCGTAAGGCCAGGCCTTCAACAATGGCTGTTTTACCTACACCGGGTTCACCAATTAAAATAGGGTTGTTCTTTTTACGACGACTTAAGATCTGTGACACCCTTTCAATTTCTTTCTCACGACCTACGATCGGATCCAGGTTACCACTTTCTGCAAGCTTGGTTACATCGCGGCCAAAGTTGTCGAGAACCGGTGTTTTACTTTTGGTATTTGATTTTGATGCGGCTCCTTTAGACTGTTGGGAATATTTCTTGTCGTCTTCAAAGTCATCATCATTCTCGTCTCCGAATTCTGCGCGGGGTTCATTCGATTTCACAATGCCCAGCTCCTGGCGAAACATATCATAATCCAAATCAAACTGATTTAAAATTTGTGTAGCGATGTTTTCTTTGTTTTTTAAGATAGATAACATGAGATGCTCTGTTTCTACCTGGTTGCTTTTTAAAGCCTTTGCTTCGAGCACTGTTACGCGTATCACTTTCTCGGCCTGCTTGGTAAGCGGCAAGCTATTAATGTTAGCGATATTCTTTCCCGTTTTGTCTTTAATTGCTAATTCAATTTCCTTACGCAGTTCAAAAATATCTATATTAAAACCTTTCAGAATTCGTATAGCTGTATTATCTCCCTCACGTATCAAACCGAGCAGCAAATGTTCTGTGCCAATAAAATCATTTCCCAACCGGAGGGCTTCTTCCCTGCTGTATGAAATGATTTCTTTTACCTGAGTTGAAAAATTATTATCCATATTTTGTAGATAAAGTGATTAGTTACAATATTAACAAATATATTTGGTACTGGTTTACGTTATTTGTAAACATGAGCACCAAACTTTAGCTAAACCCAACCTCTCTTTTAAGAGCCTTAGGAACGAAGTTTTTAGCGCCTTGTTTATCAAATATACCATTACTCCAAATTCGTACATAGCATGCAGGTCAAAATAGATACCAAAGAGAAATTTCACGTCATCACGCCAATTGAGCCGATACTTTCTGCTACAATGACAGATGGGATAAAAGTAGCGTTGCTTCCGTTTTTACAAAATGATGTGAAAAATATTGTGTTTGATATGAATGCTGTAACTGCCTTAGATGCAGCAGCAGCCGAGCAAATACTCCAAATTCAGCGCGACTTTTATGAGGCCAATGCCTCGTTTGTATCCTGCTGTGTAAGCGAAACCGTAGAAGCTTTTTTGGCAGATAATGAACTTTTAGAGTTATTGAATGTTGCGCCCACCCAAAGCGAGGCTGCAGACATTGTGCAGATGGAAGAAATAGAGCGAGAGCTAATGGATGATGATGTGTTGGAGTGATGTTAATTTTTAATTTTAGTTTTTACAAACCATGTTTGCGGTAACCATACTGGGTAATAATTCTGCAGTACCTGCATTCGACAGGCACCCTACCAGCCAGGTATTGACCATGGCTTCAAGAAGCTTTCTGATCGACTGCGGAGAGGGAACGCAAATACAGTTGATCAACTATAAAGTAAGGCGGAGCCGCATCTCGCACATATTTATTTCTCACCTGCATGGTGATCATTATTTTGGGCTTATTGGTTTAATTAATTCGTTTGCATTATTAGGTCGCCAACAGGACCTTACCATCGTAGCGCCCGAACCGCTGCGCCAGATCATAGAGCTGCAGTTAAAAGTTGCAGATACCCGCTTGTGCTTTAACCTGCATTTTATCTCTATAACCCAAAATTGTATTTTGTTGCAGCTGCCTGATATTGAAGTAAGCTGTTTCAGAACCGACCACCGCATTGAGTGTTACGGTTTTGTTTTTAAGGAACTACGTAATCCAAGGCGACTGGATATTGTAAAGGTTAAAGCGCATCAAATTCCTGTGAGCTTTTATGATAACCTGCAAAGAGGAGAGGATTACAAAAGTGAAGAGGGCGAAATGATCACCAACGAGTTATTAACGATACCAGCTCCACATCCTAAAGTATATGCTTTCTGTGCAGATACGCGTTATGACGAACGGATCATTGAGCATATAAAAGATGCTGATATGATCTACCACGAAACCACTTATCATGATGCCCTGGCCGAAATGGCAATAACCCGCTTTCATTCAACCACGAAGCAGGCGGGCCGGATTGCACAACTGGCAGGTGTAAAAAAGTTACTGATAGGTCATTTCAGCAGCAAGTACGACAAGCTGGAGGAGTTTGAAAAAGAAACCCGCGAGGTTTTTCCTAATACAGATCTGGCTTTGGAAGGGGTGAGTTATCTCTTGCCTTAAAGGCAGCGTAATCATCACAAGGCAAGTCTCTCAAACAGTTTTTGGGGATTTAATTATGACTGATCATCCACATGGTAATGCCAAAACCCATGTAAGAGGCTGAAGTACCTTTTTGGTATTCGTACATCTGATAGTCTTTATAAACCAGGCCGATCCCTTTAGCATATTTCTCAACAGATACTTCTTTAGTGGCCACCTCTGTGCTCGCAGTGGGAGGCATGTTCAGTACTTCATTATTTTGCTCTACCGTCCATATATTTTTATAGGCCTGTCCTTCTATCGTCTCATCGCCAAATCCCGTATAAGAAAAATTCCAGGAGTTCATAGCGTAGCCGATAAGGCTAAAATCAAATAATGGTTTATAGGGGGCAAAAGGTAATTGACTGTTCCCCTTCCAGCTAAATCCTGCCCTCAGCGGACCTTGCAGGCTGGTGACGCGTAAGTTATCGGTAGTTACTTCTATTTTATTTTCGGAAGGCGTAACCAGGTAAGTGCCATTGTTTGCCCAGCTGCCGGTAGCGGTTTCATTATTGAGCAGTCGTTGAACTACGAACGACTTTTGCCCATCATTATTCACCTCTTGCAGTACCGTATGCTTTACCTGGTATTTATGTGTTTCGATCCTGGTGCCATTAAACGTAAAAACAGTAGAGTCGAGCCGGTAAGTAATACTTTTTCCTACCTGTAAAGTAACGTAATCTGTAAGAGGCTCTACATCCAGCGTTTCTTTTTTATCTGTACAGGAAAAAAGGAACGCAGCTAAAAAAAGTAAATAAAGATGTTTAAACAAGGTATGTCTTTTAAGTTGATAATGATTTACAGTTGAATTGCCCGATAGTCGTTTATTTTCATAGTTGGTCTATCGCTCATCTCATAATTGTTGCAAACCTACATGAAATTTCTTGTTCCCAAAACTACTTATAGCAATAACAAAAAATCCGCCGGTTGGCGGATTTTGAATTTATTTTGCATCGTAGATAATATAGTTAATTTACCGCTAGAGAATGCTGCCTGATTGTATAATGCCTCCGCCAATAACATCATCTCCCTCGTAAAAAACAGCACTTTGTCCGGGCGCAATACCTTTCACATTTTGATAGAAGCTTACACGCATAGTTGAACCCTCCTGGTAAATATTGCTCAATGCACCGTTGTCTTTGTAGCGGATCTTCGTAGTGGCTTCCATACCCGGCGTGATCGCGTCATATTTGATCATGTTGAGTTTGCCTACCATCATTTCGTTTTTATCCAGGTCCGTTTCATCACCAAGGGTTACAGTATTGTCAACCGGGTCGATCTTTGTTACAAATGCAGGTTTTCCCAGTGCAATATCCAGCCCTTTGCGTTGTCCGATGGTATAAAAGGGATATCCTTTATGCTTACCCAGAATTTTGCCGTCTTTGTCTACAAAATTGCCACCATTTACTTTTTCCTCTAATCCCTCAACACGGCGCTTCAGAAAACCACGGTAATCATTGTCCGGAACAAAGCATATTTCGTAGCTCTCGCTTTTTTTAGCCAGTTCCGGGTAGCCGTAATCAATCGCCATCTGGCGTATTTCAGTTTTATGATATCCTCCCAGGGGTAACAGCGTTCTGCTTAAAAGGTCTTGCTGCAGTCCCCATAGTACATAGCTCTGGTCCTTGGTATGGTCCACAGCTTTGCTGGTCACATATCGTCCGTTATCATGCAAACGGATCTTGGCGTAATGACCGGTAGCAATGAATTCGCAACCCAGTGCATCAGCCCGTTTCAGCAATGCCCGCCATTTAATATGGGTATTGCAAAGTACACAGGGGTTTGGCGTACGTCCGGCAAGGTATTCTTCCACAAAATCATTTACCACAAAATCGCCAAATTCCTCCCGTATATCTAATATAAAATGCGGAAAACCATGCTGAACCGCCGCCATCCGGGCGTCGTTAAAGCTATCTACATTGCAGCAGCCGGTTTCTTTTTTACTACCACCGCTTTGGGCATAATCCCAGGTTTTCATGGTGATACCCACCACATCATACCCTTCATGATGTAGCATAAGGGCCACAACGGTACTGTCGATACCGCCACTCATAGCCACGAGAACTTTCCCTTTTTTGCTCATTTTCTAAAAAAATTAAGGGGCAAAGATACGATTTTGGTCAAATTCAGCCCTTTAGCCTAAGCTGCTAGCCCTATTTGCCATGATCTGTATCTACCCGGTTTTCTTTAACACAAAAACAGCTATTTTGTTTAGCGGCACAATTTTTAGGGTATTTTGATAATTTGTATACTGATATTTATTTTTTATGCTAAATTGCTCGTCCAATTTTTAAAATATTAATTAAAACTGAGTACTATGATTAAAATGCAGGTTATTGGCCGTCTGGGGAAAGATTGTTTGGTAAACAATGTGAATGGCAAGAATGTGATCAATTTCACAGTAGCCCATTCGGAGAGATTTAAAGACAGCCAGGGAAACCAGCAGGAAAAAACGGTTTGGGTGGATTGCGCCTACTGGACGGATCGTACGGCGGTTGCACCTTACCTCGTGAAAGGAACGCAGGTGTTTGTTGAGGGACAGCCGGAAGTGCGCACTTTTACCAAGAGTGATGGTACAGCGGGTGCAGCATTGTCTATGCGTGTAAGAGAGGTACAGTTACTGGGCAGCAAAACAGAGGGTGGCGCGCCTGTACAGCCACAGCAGTCCTCGGGTTACAACCAGGCCCCATCTAATACTGCATCTTCTAATGCTTCATCGGTAAACGATTATAGCGAACCGGTTGATGATCTGCCATTCTAAGAGAAGTAAAGACATTAAAATGCCCCTGGTTTACGTTTAATCCAGGGGCATTTTCTTTTTTTAAGAGTTTCGTGCTAAGCTGTTATTATACCCTTCGCCGGAAAATCAGATTAAGGATAACCAGTATTATGATGGCACCTAAAGCGCCACTTAATATAGCGCCCAGGGTACCCGTTCCCAGGCTTACTCCCAGCTTGCCGAGTAACCAGCCACCAACGAAAAATCCGAGTATGCCTACAATAATATTTCCAATTAAACCAAGGCCACTGCCCTGAAAAATGACGGAACCTAGCCAGCCTGCAATAGCTCCGATAATAAGTGTCCATATAATTTCCATATGAAATAAGGTTGAAGGTGAATAATATTGTAAGTAAGGCCATTATAATGCCAAAAGATCGCAGGTTATTATTCGGATTGGTGTAAGCTCTTGTTTGCGGCAACAAATTGTTCCCTGGTTATCATAAAAAATGTTTCTTTGTTTACATGCAAACGCAAACATATCAGTACCAGAAGCTTTACGATTTTACCGTAGCAATGTTTAATAAAATGGGTTGCCCTGCAGAGGAAGCAGCGTCAGCAGCCCGGGTATTGCTGTCTGCTGATCTCAGGGGTGTTGACTCGCATGGTGTGGCCCGTTTAAGCGGCTACATAAGACTTTGGGAGGCCGACAGGGTTAACGCAAAACCAGATATTAAGATAGTACATGAAACGCCGTCAACAGCGGTGGTGGATGGCGACAGGGGCTGGGCTTAGTGGTGGCTCCTTTCGCCATGAAGATCGCTATAGAGAAAGCCCGCAATGTGGGCACGGGTTGGGTCAGTGTTCAAAATAGTAATCACTATGGTATTGCTGCCGTACACGCAATGATGGCTTTGCAGGAAGATATGATTGGTATATCCATGACTAATGCAAGTCCGCTGGTAGCGCCAACATTTTCTACCGCCAAAATGCTGGGTACGAACCCTATTTGCGTAGCAGCGCCAGCTGGAGAGCAACCCCTTTTGTGATGGACCTCGCTACAACCACAGCGGCCAATGGTAAGCTGGAGATTTTGCAGAGAAAGAACCAGGAGGCGCCGGAAGGGTGGGTGCAGGATGCTGAAGGTAATTCGACTAACGATGCTAATATATTAAAAAAGGGAGGGGCATTATTACCCCTTGGAGGGGACAGGGATCATGGCAGCCATAAGGGCTACGCTTTGGGGGCGATGGTAGATATATTTTCAGCCTTACTAAGCGGCGCTAATTATGCGCCCTGGGTGCCACCATTTCCTGCTTATGTACCTATGCCGGCCAGGCAACCAGGAAAGGGGATCGGGCATTTTTCGGGGCGATGCGGGTAGATGCTTTCCGGCCGGCAGCTGAATTTAAAAGGGATATGGACGACTGGATCAACGGTTTTAGAACCGCTGCTACGCTGCCGGGGCATGATAAAGTGTTGGTGCCGGGCGATCCGGAGAGAGAAATGGAGGAGGAAAGGAAGGCGAATGGCATTCCGTTGTTACCTGCTGTGGTAGCCGATCTGCGGCAATTGGCTGGTAAAATGGGCGTTAACTGGATTGAGTAAAAGTTACCTATCAAGTAGTATGTTACTGATGTAGTTAGTACACGATAGCTGGACGCAGATTTCAGACGATCACATGACAATGATTTTTGCGGGCTTAATTGAGTACTGGCGTATATTTGCAACCCATTATCAAAAAAGTTTTTTAACAACGATATTTCTCTGAAATGAAACGCCGGATAAAATGCTCATAAAAGGAGAATTTTGAAGCGTTACCTGCCCGTCCGTTCAGGCAGGCATTCGACAAAATTTATCGCGGCACCTGGCCGCAAACAAAAACTATACGAATGAAAGTAATGAAGTTTGGCGGTACGAGTGTGGGGAAACCCGAACGCATGAAGCATATCGCGTCGCTGCTACAAAAAGAAACCGAACCTGCTTTGGTAGTGCTGTCTGCACTATCCGGTACCACAAATGCCCTTGTTTCAATTGGTAACCATATTGCCGCTAACGACAGGCATTCTGCCCTGCAAACGATCACCACCTTGCAGGAGCATTATTACAGTTTTATAAAAGAGCTGTTACAGTCGGAAACAACCTATAACAAAGCTAAAGCTATTGTAGATGAACATTTCGATTTTTTAAACATCATCTTAAAAATATCTTTCAGCGAAGCATTAAGTAAAGATATCCTGGCTCAGGGAGAATTGCTTTCTACAAAAATATTTTCCTGCTACCTGGAAGAAATAGGGGAGTCTTATGCACTGTTACCCGCGTTGGAGTTTATGAGCATTGATGAGAATGAAGAGCCCCAGATAGGTACCATACGCACCCGGCTTACACAGTTAATCAATCAGAATAAGGATAAGAAGGTATTAGTTACTCAAGGCTACATTTGCCGTAACGCAAGAGGTGAAGTAGATAATTTAAAACGTGGCGGTAGCGACTACACGGCATCGTTGGTGGCAGCGGCTATTAATGCATCTGTGTGTGAAATCTGGACAGATATTGATGGCATGCACAATAACGATCCGCGCATTGTAAATAAAACAGTACCTGTAGAGCAGCTGAGTTTTGATGAGGCCGCTGAATTAGCCTACTTTGGTGCAAAGATCCTACATCCGGCTTCTATATGGCCGGCACAACAATATAAGATTCCTGTGAAATTATTGAACACGATGGAGCCCGAAGCTAAAAAGGCACATTAATTACACAGGATGCTGCGGCGGCAGGTGTAAAAGCGGTAGCAGCTAAAGATAACATCATTGCCATTAAAGTAAAGAGTGGCCGCATGTTATTGGCCTACGGATTTTTAAGAAAAATATTCGAGGTGTTTGAGAAGTACAAAACACCTATCGATATGATCACCACGTCGGAAGTGGCTGTATCTATTACGATTGATAACCCTGAATTTTTAAAGCCGATTATTAAGGAATTGGAAGTGCTGGGCACGGTAGAAGTGGACGAAGGGCAGGCCATCATTTCAGTAGTAGGGCATAATATCAACGAAACAGAAGAAATTATTAAAAAGCTGTTTGGCTCTATAAGAAGCATACCTATCCGTATGGTATCTTATGGAGGTAGCAGGCATAATATCTCTTTACTGGTTGCAGCAGAACATAAGATCCAGTTATTGCAGCAACTCAACAAAGGTATGTTTGGGTTAAACTAAAAGCCGAAACGATTGCGGGATATGTTTTTATTTGTGCGGGGAATGTTCCCCGCACTTTTGTTTTATGCGGTATGTTTTATAAATTGAGACCAATAAAATATACTAACGTGAATTGGTTGCGAAACATTTTCAGGAGAAAAAAGCAGGAGCTGCCTAAGAGAAAGATCTATTGCATTCCAGGTTTTGGTGCCGATGATAAAATTTTTAATAACCTGCACATCGATCATGCAGAGCTGGTTTACATCAACTGGCTAAAGCCTTTGCCCAAAGAATTGTATAAAGACTATGTATTGCGAATGGCCGGGAAGATGCAGGAGCCTGAGCCCATTATTATAGGTGTTTCTTTCGGTGGTATGGTGGCCCTGGAGATTGCTAAAACCCGGCCGGTAAAGCAAGTTATATTGGTATCCAGTGTCAAAAATACAGACGAGTTACCGCGTAAATGGAAGCTCATAGGAAGGCTGAGGCTGAATCATATTTTCCCCATCAGAAGAATACAGTCCAATGAGCGCTTTTTTGCAACAGCCAATAAGCGATTGGGTGCTTTTACCAGGGAAGAGCAGGATTTCGCTAATAATTACCGCCGGATTATTGATAAGGATTATATGATATGGGCTTTAAACCAGATCCTGAACTGGCGCAATACCGAGTTCCCACAAAATGTAGTACATATACATGGCGATGCCGACCTTATCTTTCCTATAAAACCTTTAAAGCCTACGCATATCATTAAAGGGGGACACACATGATGATTGTGAACCGTGCTGCCGAAATAAGCGCCATCATTAATGAGGTGCTAAAGAGTGTTAAATAGTTTCTACGATATATTCGTAGATTGTCTGGGAAATCGTATATATTTATACCGTGAAATTTTGCCTGACTGTTTGTGTATTATTGCTGGCGTTGATCTCCCAAGCTCAAAATAAGCTAATAGGGAGTGTAGTAGATGGTGAGACCAATATACCTGTAGCGGGTAGCTCTGTTTTTATTACCAATACATCGCTGGCCAGCATTACCAACAAAGATGGACATTTTGAGATACCCAATATCCCTGCTGGAATATACAAGCTTATAGTTACCCACGTAGGCTTTGAAACCGTTACCTATGATTTTTCTACCGAGAAAATGCCCCCGAAGCTGAAAGTGATGGTGAAGCCTAAGGTGGTGGCTATGGAAGCCGTGGTGGTGGGTGGTTACGTGAAAGAAACCTGGGAGAAATGGGGTAAAACCTTTACAGATTACTTTATTGGTCTCTCTGCTAACTCCATGAAGACGGTTATTAAGAATCATAAAACGCTCCGGTTTCGTTTTTATAAAAAACTGAATAAGCTTGAAGTAGTTGCCGATGAGCCGATCATTATTGAAAACAGGGGGTTGGGTTATCAACTGGGCTACCAGCTGGAGCATTTTGAAATTAACTTTAACGAGCGAACGAACTTCTTCGCGGGCCACATTTTGTTTACTGATATGCGGGGCAATGGCCGGCAGGTAAAAAAATGGCAGGAGAACAGGCGCGAAGCCTATACCGGTTCCATGATGCATTTTTTTCGTTCAGTTTACGAAGGAAATAGTCTTGACCAAGGCTTTGAAATAAGGCGCGTAAAAAAGCTTCGTAATGTAGAGAAGGACAGGATACGGGCACTGTACCGACACAATCCCGATCAACGGTTAGGTGACTCTTCAGAATACTATCAGAAAATACTGTCTCAAAAAGACTTCAGCTATGAGTATGGTGCTACGCTGGCGGTAGATAGCTTCCGTATTGTAGAAGATGGACAAAAGTTCATTTACTGGCCTGATTATTTGCAGGTAGTGAATAAGCACAAAATAGAAGAGCAGGGCTACCTCGATCATCATATGGAGCGTAGATCCCGCTATCCTGCCCGGTCACTGATTATGTTGCAAAATGAGCCTGCACTGCTACTTGACGCCAATGGCAACTGGTATCCTGCCCAGGGATTGCTGTCGGAGTGGTACTGGGGGTGGAGTGAAAAGGTGGGAGACCTGTTGCCCCTTAATTACTTCCCCGCATTAATTACAAATACTCCCTAGCCTTGTATATAATTCTGTAACTGGCTGATGGTCTCTTTTTGCTGAAGAATGGTTTCGGCAACCACATCGCTTATAGAAATAATACCGGAGAGGTTATCTCCATCAAAAACGGGTAGGTAGCGTACATTTTTGTTCGACATCAGCTGCATACAGGTTTCCACCGTGTCCTCAGGTTTTACACTGGGCAAATCGGTAGACATGATTTCTCCTACAGTTACTTCATCTGAATGACGGCCTTCTAATATCACTTTTCTTGAATAGTCTCTTTCTGTAAATATACCTGCATACTTACCCTCGCTCATTACCACTAATGAACCGATATTTTTGTCAGACATGATTTTTAAAGCCTCGTAAACTTTGGTGTCTCTTTGCACAGAAACTGCGTTGTTTCCCTTCCTGGCAAGAATGTTGGATACTTTGCCCATAATAGAATTGATTTAAGTATAGCTAAATATACCTAAAAAAATCACACCTGCAAATCTGGCGAAGGATGTGTCAACTAGACTATCTCAGCGGCCTCAACTGTTCCATAATCCTTAATAACATTATACAGCGTACCTCTTTCAACAGGTCGTCTGCGTGCCTGTTTGATCAATACTACCAGCTCTTCCGTAGTCATCGAAGGTGTTTGCTCTTCAGAGCCAGCCATAGAGTAGATCTTGGTAGTGTCATCAATGGTGCCGTCAATATCATTTACACCAAATGACAGCGCTAGCTGCGCATTTTGTCGGCCTAGCATCGGCCAATAGGCTTTAATATGTGGGAAATTGTCGAGATAAATGCGGGCAATGGCATACATTTTCATGTCTTCAATCAGTGATGATTCTGTCACATGGCTCATGTCATTGTCGCCATTTCTGAACTTGAGCGGAATGAAGGTATTGAAGCCATTGGTTTGATCCTGCAGATCGCGAAGCCGGCTCATATGATCGATACGATGCTCATATTTTTCGATATGACCGAAAAGCATAGTTGCGTTGGATTGCATGCCTAGCTCATGTGCTGTCTGGTGAATATGCAGCCAGCCGGTGCCATCAATTTTATCGGCGCAGATCTGCTCTCTCACTTCAGGAGCAAAGATTTCGGCACCGCCGCCAGGTAGGCTTTCGAGGCCGGCATCTTTCAGGTATTGCATACCTTCCTGTACCGTTTTTTTGCTTTGCGGAACATATAATCCAGCTCCACTGCGGTAAAGCCTTTAATATGCAGCTCTGGCCGATGTGCCCTGATGCTACGCAGCAGCTCTGCGAAGAACTCCAGGTTCATTTTAGGGTGAACGCCTCCAACAATATGTACCTCCGTTACCGGATCATTATCATATTTTTTACAATATCCATCATTTGCTGCAGCGACAGCTCCCAGGCCTCATCACGGTGGGCATACAATTTACTGTAGCTACAAAAATGGCAGGAATAAATACAGGCATTAGTGGGTTCTATATGGAAATTCCTGTTGAAATAAGTGATATCGCCATGCTTTTGCTCGCGCACGTGGTTACCTAAAGCGCCTACAAAAGCCAGGCTGGCATGCTCAAAAAGATACAAACCGTCTGTATCACTGATTCTTTGTCCGTTATATACTTTATCGGCAATTTCCTGAAGTGCACTGTCAACATGGGGTAGGGTATTCGCGATCATCTGCTAAATTAAATGAGGTGCAAAGATAAAACGGATTTCAGGTCGAAAGGTTTAAATTTTAATGATTATGCTCAGTTTTATGGCGTGCCCCTTGTTTCGCTGCGCTGCACGGCGGGTCGCGCTGTACGCTTGTAGTCCTCGCTCGTCGTTCCTCCTCACTGTGGGCTACCGCTTCCATCGCTCACGCGGCTTAGGCCTGTAAATGGTTGCGGCAACAGAAATGTTGATGATAAAATTCCCGGAACCGACTGGTGCGGAAGGCTTAGCTATAGGATTTCAAATGGCTACCTACAGCGTGAATGGTATATTTAATACCTATTATGTTGCTAAAATGACGTCTTTGCTGCTGTGGTTACTCATTTTTTATACTTCTCTGGGCCTTTTGCAATTGTTTATTTATAGTCAGAAATCCAGGAGTGTAGGTTTATATCAGCGGTTATTATTTACCATACTATTTATCACTACAGAAATACTGGCCGCAGGTTATGCTTCCAGCTTGTTTTTTGATTTGATCCGGGGCAGGGGATTAAGGTGCGCTACAGGCGCTGTAGCGTTGTGGGGTCTTGCTTTTGGTGCCGTTGTATTCGGATTGACGCTTTTAAACCGGAAGGTAACCAATCGGGTTGCCGCATAATTAAATCTCTTCGATAATGGAGCTGCCTGAAGAAAGATCGCCACTGGTCCATTGCCAGGTTTCATGCAACCTGATTTTGCCATCCGGCAGTATTTCTGGTACTGAAGAGCAGGTTCCAGTCATCAGTTCGTCTCTATCATTTACCTGGTGATATCGCATGTCTATTCTTCCGTTTTCATCCACCAGTCCAATTATATGCCCTGATTTTATTTTTCCGCCACTATAACTGGCGGTGAGGATGTTGCTATTCTGTATATAATTAAAAATGGTTTCACCAGAGGTTTCACCGTTTTCAGTATTGCTTAGGGGCTTGAAAGTTTTATTATTGTAATTGATTCGGTTCATTTTTTTATCGCTATTAATAGATATATTCAATATAACCCTGATTTTGTACCGGATATGGATTTAGCATTTCAAAATAGTAGCGAGCCAAAAATGTTTTCAGGTTGGTGGCCTCGTCTTTTGTTCGGGGAAAGGATTTAACGAATCTTAATGGCTTTTTCTTTACCTCGAAGCCAAATTTTGCGTGACGCTTCAATTCATATTCATCAAACAAGTCGGCTTGGTTGCGCCTTGTTCGGCCAGGTATCGTAACAACTATACCGCTGCGTTTGCGGAGGATTTCAAAGCGAGACCCATTATCTTTATTAATGATAAGATTAACGCCTTTTATCTCTTTACTGAATACTTTGTCAATAGCATTGTCAAAAAGATGCGGTTGTGAAACGGCTACCGGTGGCAGGTCCCTAAGTGATAGTGTCTTATATTCCTCCTCGGTAAACTGCAACAGGGTTGAAAATGTCAAATGGCTTTCGTCTTCCTCTTTAAATTCAGAAAGCTTTTTTTGATCCATGTAATTCGTTGCAATATTCGATCTTTTTGAGAATAGAATGGCTCGTTAAAGCTATGTAGTATATGAAGTTCCGTTTTTGCAGCTGATAACCCTCTTTGGTACCAGCTTGCGGCCTGATAGTTTTCTTCGATTTCCAACTCTTCCTTAATTAATAGTTGCAAAGTGGCTACTTCACTGTCATAGTGTTCGATGAGTAGTTTTAATTTGTCGTTCATTGGTTCTCTTAATTAGCAAGTACAATTTAAGAATTGATTTTAGTTATGAGTATTTTAATTATATTTTTATTTAGATTCGTTGGGTTGTTGATTCGTGTTGCCGGAGGAGGCGTTGGGTGGCACTCATTGGATGAACAGCCAAATACGATGATAATATTACCGTCGCAGGTTAAATAAAATAAAATTTTATGTCAATAAAATTCAAACTGACTGTTTTAAGCTTCTTCCAGTTTTTTGTTTGGGGAGCCTGGTTAACCACTTTGGGCTCTTACGGTTTTGGGTTTAAGGGGTGGACAGGGCAGGAGTTTGGAGTGGTTTTTATGACGCTGGGCCTGGGTTCGCTCATTATGCCCGCACTCATTGGGATTATCGCCGATCGGTGGATGAATGGCGAAAGATTGTATGCATTGATGCATATTTTATATGGCATTACGCTTTTTATTTTACCCGCAATTGATGCACCCTCATCCTTTTTCTGGGTTTTGTTATTGAGTATGTGCTTTTATATGCCAACGATAGCGTTGTCTAATGCGCTTTCGTACCGCATATTAATCGATAATCAACTGGATGTTATTAAAGTTTTTCCACCTATACGTGTTTGGGGGACGGTGGGTTTTATTGCTGCTATGTGGATCACCAACCTGGTGAGTGATCCGCAATCGCCATTGGAAGCGGGAAAAGTACTGGGTGAAAGAATAAGTGCCATTACCGGTCATGCGATTAACGCCAATCAGTTTTATATTGCTGGTGTGTTTGCTGTGCTGCTAGGCTTATATGCGTTGACGCTTCCGAAGTGTCCGCCTGAAAATAAAAGTAAAGGAGCTACATCGTGGGCAGAAAAGCTGGGGTTGAATGCTTTTAAATTGTTAGGAAATTATAAAATGCTCATTTTCTTTTTGTTTTCCATGTTTTTGGGTGCAGCCCTGCAACTTACCAATATGTATGGTGATACCTATTTGAAAGACTTTGAGAATATACCCCAATATGCTGATTCGTTTGTAGTGCGTTACTCTACTATGATCATTTCTATTTCGCAGATATCGGAAACGCTGTTTATTCTGGCAATTCCTTTTTTATGAAGAAGTTTGGAATAAAGAAAGTGATGCTGATTTCCATGTTTGCCTGGGTATTGCGGTTTGGGCTTTTTCATACGGCAACCCCGAAGGATTTTTTGGATGATTTTGCTTTCCAATATAGTATATGGAATGGCGTTCGATTTCTTTAATATTTCAGGGTCATTGTTTGTAGAAACTTCTACTGATAAGCAGATCCGGTCTTCCGCCCAGGGGCTTTTTATGATGATGACTAACGGTTTCGGCTCTATTATGGGTAGCTTGCTAAGCGGTTGGATGATAGATAAATTTTATTTACTACCCGATGGTACGAAAGACTGGCCAGGCATTTGGATGGTATTTGCTATTTACGCCCTGGTTGTATCCATATTTTTTGCCCTTCTGTTCAGGCATAAGCATAACCCGGCAGAATTGCAATCGGTAAAGCATTAATAGAGATCTGCTACGATAGAATGGCAGGTGGTGTTAGGGTAATTGACATTTTCTGCACAACAAAATGCCACAATTGCTGTTATTTAGTTTTAGGAGCTAAATTTGTTATCTACTTAGCATTAAATAATTAAAACTTTTAAAACTATCAATAATGGCAAAAGAATTTAACGACGCAAACTTCCAGGTGGAAGTTTTGGATTCAGATAAATTAACTGTGGTGGATTTTTGGGCAGAATGGTGTGGTCCTTGCCGTGCTATCGGTCCTGTAATTGAAGAATTATCAAAAGAATACGACGGAAAAGTGAATATCGGTAAAGTAAACGTGGATGTAAATCCTCAGGTGTCAATGGATTACGGTATTACTTCTATTCCAGCAATTTTATTTATAAAAAATGGCCAGGTGGTAGATAAACTGGTGGGTGCACAGCCTAAAGGCAATTTTGTAAAGAAAATTGAGTCGCACCTGAACTAAGTTTTTTTAGTTTTATTATGAAGAGCCCCGCTTGTAGTACAGGCGGGGCTTTTTTAATTGCTATTTCCACAATAAACTGCCGTCCCCGTAACTCAAAAAGCGGAAATCATTGTGCAGCGCGTGATCATACACTGCCTTCCAGCTATCTCCGATAAGGGCGGCTACGAGTAAAAGGAGGGTGGAGGAGGGTTGGTGGAAGTTGGTGACCAATCCGTCGATCATTTTAAAAGTGTAGCCCGGCGCAATAATGATCTGTGTTTTGGCAATCAGGCGGGTGCTGCCTGCTTCCGATAAAAAGTCCAGTAAAGCCTCCAGGGCGTCCTTTTTGAAGGGGCATTAGCATGCTCATAAGCTTCCCATTGATTTAAAAAAGGAATTTCTGTTTTAAATGCCGTTGGGTTGATAATGAGCCTAACGCCCAGCCAGTACAGGCTCTCCAGCGTTCTTAAAGAGGTCGTGCCTACGGCAACCAGCGGCTTATTGTCATGCCTGATCAATTGCTCAATCAGTTCTTTTTCTACTTCAATAAACTCCGAGTGCATCTCGTGTTCCTGCATGGTGTTTGCCTTTACGGGCCTGAACGTGCCCGCACCTACATGTAGCGTTACAAAGCTGGTGCCTATATTTTTTGTCGGAGCGATGCTAACACATGTTGCGTAAAATGTAGTCCCGCCGTTGGTGCGGCAACCGAACCATCGTGCCTGGCAAAAACGGTCTGGTACCTGCTTTTATCGGCTGTTTCATCCTGCCTTTTAATGTAAGGCGGTAAGGGTACATGCCCGGCATAGTGTAATACTTCCGCAAAAGGGAAAGTGCCGTTCCAGCTCAGTTCAACGACGAAACAATCACTTCTTTTTCAATCAACCTCGCTTCCAGTACATGGGTTGACGCATCCGCTTCAAACGAAAGGGAAAGTATCTGTCCATCCTTCCATTTAGAAGCACCGCCCACCAGGCAAAGCCATTTTACCTTGCTTATCTGGTTCATTGCAGTGGTAATGTCTGCATACATTTCATGGGGTTGGAGGCAAAATACTTCAATAATGCTTCCGGTATCTTTTTTAAACAACAGCCTGGCTTCTACTACTTTGGTGTTGTTAAAGATCATTAAAGTTTCCTCAGGTATATGCGAGGCAATATTCCGGTAGGTATCCGTTTGTATATGCTGATCTTTAAAAACCAGGAGTCGGGCGTCATCGCGGTTTTCCAACGGGTGAAACGCTATTTTTTCATCAGGAAGGTGGTAGGTGAAATCTTTTATGGAGAGATGCCTGGGGTGCATATTATCTAATTTATTAAAAGGCTCGATATTGTCAGTTTTATCAATTTCTAATGCCTCTTGATCGCTTTGACACTAATAAGCCGAACAAGATTCTGAAAATTGCCTGTTTTTTCTGTAATTGATGTGCGTTGCAAAACTGCAACTATCTTTATAAACGCAGCAAATTTCCTGTTTTCTAACTATAAATCCACTTTGTCAGGTACTAAAAGCAGGATTTTTTGAACCTTTCCACTTTTTGTTGCGAGTAATTCACATCATATTCACATTGATTTTCTGTGTTGAGGCTAAAAAATGTCTGGAATCCTTTGTGGGAAAGGGTTTGGGCTGTATTTGATTTGTGGATAAATCAAAAATGCTAAAATTTGGTAGGTAAGTGGGAAAAAGTGTTACTTTGTGTTAGTTTAGTGCATTAAATAACAGTTATTTCATTTATGACAGGCTTCCTCGGAGAATTTGAGGCTACGGTTGACGCCAAAGGCCGCTTTCTTTTACCAGCTGGATTTAAAAAGCAGCTGGGGGAAGGAGATGGGGAAAAGTTTGTCATAAACAGGGGGTTTGAAAAATGCCTTAGTCTGTACCCACTCAGTTCCTGGAAACCTATTGCTGAAAAAGTAAATGCGCTGAATGATTTTGATCCGAAAGTGCGACAGTTTAAGCGTTACTTTTTAAATGGAGCTACCATGGTAGAGCCAGATAGTGCCGGCAGATTGTTGCTGCCTCCCACCTTGAAGGAATATGCAGCGCTTCAAAAAGATATTGTACTGGTACCTGCGGGCAATAAAATGGAGATCTGGGATAGTGGCAAATACAAAGAGTTCTTTGATTCTTTCTCACCCGAATCGTTTAGTGACCTGGCCAGCATGGTAATGGGAGGTTTATAGGTTGAAAAGTTTACAAGTTTAAAAGTTGAAAAGTATGGCGAACAAAAAACGGAATATTCGGAAAGAGAGCTCCCCGTTAACGAGTCGACCAGCCAACTTGTCAACCAGTCAACCTATCAACCAGTCAACCGACTATCACATACCGGTTCTTTTACATGAAACAATTGAAGGCCTGGCGATAGAGCCTGATGGTATTTATGTAGACTGCACATTTGGTGGTGGCGGACACTCCGCAGCAATACTGGCACAGTTGAGTGAAAACGGGAAGCTGTATGTTTTTGACCAGGATGGAGATGCGGCTAAGAATGTGCCCGACGATAAAAGAGTTGTTTTTATTCAGCAGAACTTCAGGCATATTCAGCGCTTTTTGCGCCTTCAGGAAGTAGTTAAAGTAGACGGCATCTTAGCAGACCTGGGCGTGAGCAGTCACCAGTTTGATGAAGCCGACCGTGGGTTTAGCATCAGGTTTAATGCGGATATGGATATGCGGATGGATAGGAGACAATCGGTAACGGCATTTGAAATATTGCAGCAATATAGCGAAACTCAACTGCATAAGTTGTTTGAGCAATATGGGGAAGTGACCAACGCAAAAACACTGGCCAAAACAATTGTGTCAGTTCGTAATGTAGTATCACTTAAAACGATAGATGGATTTAAGAATGCTGTAAGGGAGGTGGTTAAGGGAAATCCGAATAAATATTTTGCGCAGGTATTCCAGGCGCTGCGCATGGAAGTGAACGAAGAGATACAGGTGTTGAGAGAAATGCTGGAGCAATCGGTGGCGTTATTAAATCCGGGAGGAAGAATTGCCATCATTACTTTCCACTCCATAGAAGACAGGGTGGTAAAGAACTTTTTCAGGGAAGGAAGTTTTGAAGAAATAGAAGAGAATCCGTTTATAAATACCAGAAGGCAGGAAATATTTAAGGTGATAACCCGTAAGCCGGTCACGGCCGGGCAGGATGAGTTGAAGCAGAATTCAAGATCACGGAGCGCTAAGTTGCGGGTGGCCGAACGTTTGTAAAGCCTTTTTCAGGTATGGTGCAGAACGTAATTGATCAAAAACCCATAAAGACATTGGAATGAAAGAAGGGCAGTCTAAGTTTAATTGGAAAAAGTGGTTGAATTATCAATCAATAGTAAGACAGGTGCCTTTTCTTTTCTTTTTGGCTTTTTTAGCAGTAGTGTATATCTATAACGGGCACATGGCCGATAAAACCGTTCGGAAAATAAATGCAATGGCCAAAGAGGTGAAGGAGTTGCAGTGGGAATATAAAAGCTTGAAAAGTGAAGTGATGTTTCGCAGTAAACCCAGCCAGTTGTCAAAAGCTTTGCAGCCATTAGGTTTGAGCGAATTGAACGAAACACCCTACGTACTTAAGGATTCGCTGGAGGATTATCTGGCGGGTGTTCAGGAATAAACAATAGAATATTATTCTTCATTTAGGAAGTTGAATTAATATGGAGGTTAAAAAGGATATATTATGGCGCGTGTATCTATGCTTTATCGGCATAGTGGTGCTGTCTGTAATGGTTCTGGGAAAAGCAGTAGTGATCCAGAAGTTACAGGGAGAGCACTGGAGGAGCATGGGTGATAGTATGCACCAGAAGATCGTAGAAATTAATGCCGACAGGGGTACAATATTTAGCGAAGATGGTCAGATGCTGAGCACTTCGCTTCCGCAGTTTGATATATACATGGATTTCAAGGCCGATGGATTGAGGGATAAAGGTGGCAAGGTATATAATACTTATATCGACTCTTTCGCCATCGCTATGGCCGGCTATTTTAAAGATAAGACGGCTAAAGAATACAGAGCTGACTTTGATAAGGCCTATGCAAAAGGAAACAGGTATTACTCTCTGAAGAAAAAATTTCTTTTGAAGATTATAAGGCATTGAGGGAGTTTCCGCTCATTCGTTTAGGTAAAAATAAGAGTGGTATTGTGGTAGAGCAAACCAGCAAGCGTATAGCGCCTTTTGGTTTGCTGGCTAACAGAACTATCGGCTTGAGTCGCGAGTATGTGAACAGTGATGGCAAAGTGAAAAAGATGAACGTGGGATTGGAAATGAGCTATGATAGTTTGTTGAACGGGCGTAGCGGTCAGCGTCTGGTTCGGTATGCATCAGGCGGTGCGGTGCCGGTACAGGGGTTCGAAGTAGAGCCAGAGGATGGTCGTGATATCTATACCACATTGGATATTAATATGCAGGATGTAGCAGAAACAGCTTTGCTGCGCATGCTGCAATCTATACATGCAGAGTATGGTACAGCTATTGTGATGGAGACCAAAACCGGTAAGATAAAGGCGATCGCCAACCTGGGGCGCAACGGCAATGATACCACTTATTGGGAGAATGATAATTATGCGTTAAGGGTGACAGAACCTGGTTCTACTATTAAGATCGTTAGTTTTCTGGCTTCGCTGGACAAAGGGAATGTAAAGCCCGGAGACCTGTTTGAAGTAGGAAGCACGGGACGTATGCAGGTAGGACCACGTCCTATTACAGATGCGCACCGAATGCCCAAGCCAGTTTTGTCTATTGAAGAATGTATAGCGCACAGTTCCAATGTGGGAATGGGACGTGTTGCCCTGAAAGCTTTTGGTAAAGAACCGACAGAGTTTAAAGAATACCTTGATAAATATCACCTCACTAAAAAATCTCCTATTGACCTGTCGGCTATTCCGCGCCCGAGTGTGGCCCCGCTGGAAGCTAGTCATGGAGGCGTAATGAACCTGGTAACAATGGCATTTGGATATGCTATACAGGTAAGTCCTATGCAATTGCTCACTTTGTATAATGCAATAGGCAATAATGGCGTAATGGTGAGCCCTTATCTCGTAAATAGTATCCGGAACAATGGTGTTGTTATCAAGCAAATGCAGCCTACTGTTTTGGAGCAGCAAGTATGTAAGCCTGCTACTTTAGAAGCGGCTAAAAAGGCGTTAGAGCTGGTGATAACAGAGGGCTCAGGTAAGGGCGTTTTTAAAGATATGCCTTTCCTTGTAGCTGGTAAAACAGGGACGGCCCAGGTGGCGGACCGCGGTATCGGATATGCCAATAGAATTTATCAGGCATCATTTGCTGGTTACTTTCCCGCTAATAACCCGCAGTATTCCTGCATTGTAGTGATCAGGACCAAAGCCGGCTCTGGCTTGTATTATGGAGGTCAATTAGCTGCGCCGGTGTTCAGGGAAATCGCTACCAAGATCTACTCTATGTATGTAGATCGCAAAACGCCTAAAATGTATGAAGGGGCTGCGGATAGTACCAGCTATTTCTACGCAGGAAATTCAGCAGGCATCAAAAGTGTGTTGAGCTTTTTAGATATGAAGTATGTGGACTCGTTACAGCAAAACAGCTGGGCTACCATGTACGCCACTAATTACAAAAGGGTTTTGCAAACCAACGTGGTGAAGGATAATCTGATGCCGAATGTAAGAGGGATGGGGTTGAGAGATGCGATCAAATTGTTGGAAGATATGGGGCTGAGGGTAAACGCAAGAGGTAGTGGTAAGGTAGCCATCCAGTCCATTCAGCCGGGAGCGACATTCCGGAAAGGACAGTCAATAGTTTTGAGTCTGGCTTAATTCAGTATATAATTAGTCAAACAAAAGATCAATAGCGATAATGTTACTACAGGAAGTTTTATATAAGACCAGTATGCAGTCGGTAGCGGGAGCTACGGATATTGCCATTACCGGTATTTCTATAGATTCCCGTAATGTGCAGGCCGGTCATGTATTTATAGCATTAAAAGGTGTGGCGGTAGACGGACACCAGTTTATTTCAAAAGCTATACAGAAAGGTGCTGTAGCTATTGTATGTGAGGTATTGCCGGATAATATCCAAAACGATGTTACTTATATACAGGTAGAAAATAGTGCTGCTGCAGCAGGCATTATAGCTCATAATTTTTATGGTCGTCCTTCTGCTAGTCTGAAACTGGTGGGTGTTACAGGTACCAACGGTAAAACAACGGTTGCTACATTATTATACCAGTTGTTCAGCGGGTTGGGTTATAAATGTGGCTTGCTGAGCACTGTGCAAAATCATATTGGTAGTAAGGTGGTAGTTGCCACCCATACAACACCGGATGCTGTACAGTTGAACCAGCTATTGGGGCAGATGGCAGAAGAGGGATGTTCTTATGTGTTTATGGAAGTAAGCTCTCATGCTATTAATCAACATCGTATTGAAGGGCTGGAATTTGCGGGTGGTATTTTTACGAATATCTCTCACGATCACCTGGATTATCATAAAACTTTTGATGAGTATATCCGGGTGAAAAAACTGTTTTTTGATACCCTGCCTAAAACAGCTTTTGCTATTACTAATATAGATGACAAGCGTGGTATGGTGATGGTGCAGAATACATTGGCTGCCACTAAAACTTACTCACTTAAAGCAGTTAGCGACTTTAAAGGAAAGATACTGGATAACGGCATCATGGGCTTACACATGCTGGTAGATGATCAGGAAGTTCACTTTAGGTTAATAGGTTCTTTTAACGCCCATAATCTTTTAGCCGTTTACGGCGCTGCCATTTGCCTGGGACAGGATAGGTACGAAGTGTTGCAAACCCTCAGCACGCTGAACGGAGCCGAAGGACGTTTTGAATATATTATTTCCCCCAATGAAAAGATAATAGCCATTATTGACTACGCGCATACGCCGGATGCATTGCTTAATGTGTTAGCCACCATTAAGAAACTGAAGAAAGGATTTGAGCAGGTAATCACAGTAGCAGGCTGCGGCGGAAACAGGGATAAAACAAAAAGACCGGTTATGGCTGAAGTTGCTTGCGAGTATAGCGACAGGGTGATATTGACCAGCGATAATCCAAGATTTGAGGATGCTGCTGAAATTATTAAGGATATGGAAGCCGGTGTTCCTGCGGGCTCTAAAAGAAAATGCATTTCGATAACTGATCGGAGAGAGGCTATAAAGACAGCTATAACCCTGGCGAATAAGGAAGATATTGTATTGGTGGCTGGTAAGGGGCACGAGAAATACCAGGAGGTCAGTGGTGTGAAGCATCATTTTGATGATAAAGAAGTCGTGCGCGAAATGTTTGAATTATTAAATAAATAAGTTAAAGAGCGTGTTGAAATGTTGAACGTACTTATCAACTAATCAACTTTTAAACTAATCAACTTAATCATGTTATATCACCTATTTGAATGGTTTAAGCAGCAGGGGATTAATTTTCCCGGAAGGCAATTGATGGAGTTTCAGACCTTCCGTGTGATGATGGCTGTGCTGTTGGCTTTGATCATTACATTGGTGTATGGTAAAAAGCTGATTAACCTTTTAAGCGCCAAATTGGTGGGTGAAACCGTTCGCGATTTAGGATTGGCAGGTGAGCAGGCGAAGAAAGGTACGCCAACCATGGGTGGTATCATTATCATAATGGGTATACTGGTGCCAACCTTATTATTTGCCCGGCTAAATACGGTGTATGTATTGCTAATGTTGGCTTGCACGATCTGGTTAGGCATTATTGGTTTTATTGATGATTACCTGAAACTACGCTCCAAACGCCTGGCTCAGGAGAAAGGTGTAGCCTATAAAAAAGGTGATAAAGATGGATTAGCAGGATGGTTCAAGATTTTTGGACAGGTGGGTATTGGTATATTGGTGGGCTCTGTATTGTACTTTAACAGCAACGTTAAAATCTGGAGAGAGTATACGGGTAATCCTTCAAAGCCTGAAGTGATCACCAAAATGGTGAATGGTAAGGCTAAATATTTTGTAGAATCCAAAGAGCCGATAACGACCATTCCTTTTGTAAAAAACCATGAGTTTAATTACTCTAAATTACTAGCGTGGTTGCCAGAGTCATTTCAACAATATACTTGGGTGCTTTATATTTTGGTAGTAATATTTATTATTACCGCGGTGTCCAATGCTTCTAATATTACAGACGGACTGGATGGATTAGCGTCGGGAACATCGGCGCTTATTGGAGTGTTGCTAGGCATATTTGCCTATGCTAGTGGTAACTTGTATTTCGCCGATTACCTGAACATTATGTACATACCCAACCTGGGTGAGCTGTCTATTTTCCTGGCCGCTATGATCGGGGCCTGTGTAGGATTTATGTGGTATAATTCTTATCCGGCGCAGGTATTTATGGGAGATACGGGTAGCTTAACACTAGGAGGTATTATCGCTGCTATCTCCATTATAGTACATAAAGAATTATTGATCCCTATTTTCTGCGGGGTGTTTTTTGTAGAGATATTGAGCGTGAGCTTACAGGTAACTTACTTTAAGTACACCAAGAAGAAATATGGTGAAGGCCGGCGAATTTTCCTGATGAGCCCGTTGCACCACCATTTTCAGAAGAAAGGATATCATGAAGCGAAAATTGTAACCCGCTTCTGGATCATACAGGTAATGCTGGTGGTAATTTGTCTGGTAACACTTAAACTAAGGTAGCAGTGGCAAAGAAGCTGGTTATATTGGGTGGTGGAGAAAGTGGTGTTGGTGCTGCAGTGCTGGCAAAGCAAAAAGGCTATGAAGTTTTGGTGTCGGACGGAGGTTCTTTGAAAGAAGTATATCGTACTGAATTGGATGCAGCGGGCATCGAATGGGAGCAGGGGGCGCATAGTGTAGCGCGTATCCTTGAGGCTGATGAAGTAATGAAAAGTCCTGGGATACCCGAAAAAACGAACTGGTAAAACAGATCCGCAAAAAGGTATCCCCGTCATCAGCGAAATAGAACTGGCCTACCGGTATAAAGGCGATAGTAAAATAGTGGCGATAACGGGTAGCAACGGGAAGACCACTACAACCTCGCTGATCTATCATATTCTTGTTACCGGTGGATTAGATGCTGCGCTGGTAGGAAATATCGGTGAGTCGTTTGCCAGGCAGGTTGCCTTAGATCCGAGGCCGGTTTACGTGGTGGAAGTAAGTAGTTTTCAGCTGGATGATATTAGTACGTTCAGGCCTGATATTGCAGTGCTTACCAATATTACGGAAGATCACCTGGACCGTTACGATTACAATTTCGAGAATTATATAAGGAGCAAGTTTAGAATAATAGAAAATCAGAAGACCGGCGATTACTTCATTTACAATATGGATGATGAAGTAACGATGAGATATATCGAACAATTTAAAATCAACTCAAACCAATTACCGATTAGTATGGCACACGAAAACAACGGAGCTTTTATTAAGGATGGCGAAATGTACGTTAGAACAGGCGATGATTTTATGTCAATGAGCGTATATGATTTTACACTAAAGGGTAAACACAATCAATACAATACTATGGCGGGGAGCCTGGCTGGTACCACAATGGAAATTCGCAAAGAGAAAATCCGCGAAGCAGTTCAAACATTCCAGAACCTGGAGCACAGGATGGAGCATGTGGCTACCATACGTGGGGTTGAGTTTATTAATGATAGTAAGGCTACTAATATTAATTCTACCTGGTATGCCCTGGAGAGTATGGATAAGCCTACTGTTTTGGTTTTGGGAGGAGTTGATAAAGGAAATGACTATAGCCTTTTAATGGATATGGTGAAAGAAAAGGTAAAGGCTATCGTCTGCCTGGGATTAGACAATCAGAAAATTCATGCTGCTTTTGATAGTGTGGTTCCTGTAATAGTGGATACGGCAAGTGCACAGGAAGCGGTTACTGCAGCTTTTAGCTATTCAGAAAAAGGCGATGTAGTGCTATTGAGTCCCGGTTGTGCCAGCTTCGATCTGTTTAAAAATTATGAAGACAGGGGCACGCAGTTCAAAAAAGCAGTGATCGAACTCTAGTGTAAATATCGTAGCAGTACCAGGTATCCAATATCCAGTGACCTGTATCTAGCATCCAGCAATAATAATATATGTCAGTAACATCCGAAATATCAAATACGATTCCCTCTACCGATTGGCGCGATAATCTTGACCGCCATACCCGGGGGATAAAGTTATATGGGCATTGGTGGTTTTACTAACGCTGGTGTCGCTGTTGGCTGTGTACAGTGCTACAGGCTCTCTCGCGTATAAAAACTATAAAGGGAATACAGAGATCTATCTTTTTAAACAGGTAGTATTTATATTGTTAGGATTTGGTGTGGTGTATTTTGCCCACCGGGTTAATTATACGGTATACTCTAAAGTGGCACAGGTGTTATTTATGTTGAGTATTCCACTGCTGATTTATACATTGTTCTTTGGAGCAAAAATAAATGAGGGAAGTCGCTGGATTAAACTGCCGATTATTAATATGACCATGCAAACTTCCGACCTGGCTAAGCTGGCATTGTTCATGTACCTCGCCCGTTTACTGAGCAGGAAGCAGCAGGTGATTAAAAATTTTAAGAAGGGCTTTTTACCTGTAATCTTACCCATAGGTATTACCTGTTTGTTTATTGCACCGGCCAACCTTTCTACGGCTCTGCTTTTGGGCGCCAGCTGTATGATCCTGTTGTTTATTGGCCGGGTAGATACAAAGCATTTATTAATGGTGGTAGGCCTTGCAGCAATACCCATTACGATGCTGATTATAGCAGCTGTAGCAAGACATAATTCAGAAGCGAATACAGACGCGGTAGTTGCAACAGAACAAGTAGAAGGCGCAACGGTAAAGAAGTCGGGCGGCATATTGGTTCGCGTAAGTACCTGGGTGGGTCGTGTGGAGAATTTTATCTATGGTGGTAAAGAGGCGGATAATGACGAAATGTACCAGGTAAACCAGGCAAAGATCGCCATCTCTAAAGGTGGTTTCCTGGGAGTGGGGCCTGGTAACAGTACTACCCGCGATTACCTGCCGCAAGCTTATAATGATTTCATCTTTGCTATCATCATCGAGGAGTATGGCATACTGGGCGGGGCGTTCCTGGTATTTGTGTACCTGGTTTTTTATATCGTTGTATACGGATTTTTAAAAAATGTCCGTTTGCATTTGGCGCCTTCCTCGCCTTAGGACTAAGCTTTACATTGGCGATACAGGCATTGGCCAATATGGCGGTAACCGTTAATTTATTCCCTGTTACCGGCGTAACGCTGCCTTTGGTAAGCATGGGTGGGTCCAGTTTTCTTTTTACCTGCCTGGCGATAGGCATTATTTTGAGTGTATCAAGAAACGTAGAAAACCTGGAACCTGCAACAGTAGCAATAGAGCCGGTTGCAACAGAAAATAAAGAAGAAAGTGAGTAAAAAAATAATCATAGCAGGTGGTGGAACCGGGGGCATATCTTCCCGGCAATTGCGATAGCCAATGCGCTAAAGCAAAAACAACCTGGCATTGAATTTTTATTTGTAGGTGCAAAAGGTAAGATGGAAATGGATAGGGTGCCTCAAGCCGGGTACTCTATTGTCGGTATCGACATTGCCGGCCTTAATCGTAGTTCTTTGATCAAAAATATTGGGCTGCCTGTAAAAATTATCAAAAGCTTTTTCCAGGTAAGAAAAATATTTAAAGATTTTCAGCCAGATGCTGTGATTGGAGTTGGGGGATATTCTACATTCCCTGTATTGAAGCAAGCGCAGGCAAAGGGTATACCCACTTTTATTCATGAGTCAAATTCTTTTGCAGGTAAGTCTAATAAAATGCTGTCAAAGGGAGCTACCCGCATTTTTACCGGTACCGATGGGATGGAGCAATTTTTCCCGGCGGAAAAAATAACCGTTACGGGTAATCCTGTAAGAAAGCAAATTGTCGAATCTGCTATTACAAAAGAGAAGGCACTGGAGTTTTTTGGTCTGGAAGGTAATAAAACCACTTTGCTGGTTGTAGGGGGAGCTTAGGCGCCCGGTCTATAAATGAAGCAATACTGGCTGGAATAGATGAATTATTGAAAGCTGGTCTGCAGGTGATCTGGCAAACCGGTAAAAGCCTGGCCGCTGAAGCTGCACAACAGGCAACGGCACATAAAGAAGTTTGGGCGAATGAGTTTATAACAAATATGGAATTTGCTTATGCCGCAGCTGATATCGTTATTGCAAGAGCCGGTGCTATGACAGTGGCGGAGATTTGTGTGGTGAAGAAGCCCGCGATTTTTGTTCCCTACCCGTTTGCGGCAGAGGATCACCAAACAGTTAATGCACGGCAACTGGTTAATAAAAGTGCAGCATTGATGGTTAAAGATGTTGATGCAAAAAATAATGTAGTTAAGATGGCGGTGGCTTTGGCTGCAGATGAGGTCAAAAGAAAAGAGATGAGTGATAATCTTTCCAGGCTGGCTATAACAGATGCTGCAGAAAGAGTAGCCGGCGAAATTTTGAATACGATACAATAAAATGAGCGCAATACGCAAACATATAAACGAAGTTCAGGCAGTATACTTTATTGGTATAGGAGGGATTGGTATGAGTGCTATCGCGCGTTACTTCCTGTCGCTGGGTAAAAGGTGAGCGGCTATGATCGTACGGAAACGTCGATCACAAACCAGTTGGAGCAGGAAGGCATAGCTATACATTATAACGAAAACCTGGATCTGATCCCCAAAGAAGTGGATTATGTGGTGTATACTCCGGCAGTTCCAAAAGACCATAAAGAGCTGGTATTTTACCAGGATGCAGGTTATGCCGTTGTAAAGCGCAGCGATATTTTACAGGTGATCAGCGAAGGTTCCTTTAATATTTGTGTTGCAGGAACCCATGGGAAAACAACTACTTCCACGATGGTTGCCCATTTACTGCGCCATAGCGGGTACGGCTGCAATGCTTTCCTGGGTGGCATTTCAGCCAATTATGGCACCAATTTCTGGAGCAGCGATAATAATGTATGTGTGATTGAGGCTGATGAGTATGACAGAAGCTTTTTGAAATTAAGTCCTGATGTGGCAGTAGTTACTGCAACAGATGCAGATCACCTGGATATTTATGAAACTGAAGCAAATGTAAAAGATGCGTTTCGTCAGTTTGCTGCCAAAATAAAGCCCGGTGGGCTGTTGTTGAAAAAACTGGGACTGGAGCAGGAAATTGTAGCAGACAGAACACTTTCGTATAGCATACAGGCAGATACGGGGATGTTCAAGCGACTAATATTCGTATTCACGATGGTGGATACTCCTTTGACGCTGTGTTGCCGGGTAATAAAATCAGCGATATCAGGTTGAATATGGGAGGCATGCATAATGTAGAGAATATGATGGCGGCCATTGGCGTTGCTAATGAACTGGCTATTGAACCCGAAAAAATAAAAGCCGCCGTGGCCACTTTTAAAGGAGTAAAGAGGCGGTTCGAGTACATCATCAATCAAAAAGATCTTGTTTTTGTAGATGATTATGCGCATCATCCGGAGGAATTGAAAGCGTTGATAAATGGTGTAAAAACAGTGTTCCCGGGCAAAAGATGTACGCTTATTTTTCAACCTCATTTATTCACCCGAACCCGGGACTTCGCCACAGCATTTGCAGAAGTACTAGGTGGGGTGGATAATGTCGTGTTGTTACCCATTTATCCGGCAAGGGAGTTGCCGATCGATGGGGTTACGAGCAGCATGGTATTGGATCATGTTCAACTGGAAAATAGATCGTTGTATACAAAAGAGCAGCTGCTGCATTGGATCGAAACGGAGTTTTCTTTAAACCGCAACAGGGAACCGGGAGAAGTTTTGATAACAGCAGGTGCCGGAGATATAGATAAACTGGTAGCACCTATAAAACAGATTTTAACAAAGTAAAGTGAGAAGAAAGAGAGCCATAAAAAGATTTTTCTGACGCTCATGTGGTTGGGGGTAGCAATAGGCATGGGCACTATTATCACTGCCGCCATGCGCGCACAGGAGGCGGGAGTATGCAATGGCTATACGATCCAGATCGAAGGCTTTAAAGAAGGAATGCTTTTTACCTCGAAAGATCAGATCGCATCCTTGCTGAAAGCTGCTACGAAAGGCGAGATAAAAGGACAACGCAAGTCGGAGTTTAATTTACCGGTAATTGAAGACCTGTTGGAGCAAAGTGCCTGGGTATATAATGCAGACCTGTATTTTGACAATAATAATGTGTTGCATGCTAATGTTACCGAGCGCAAACCGTTGGCAAGAGTTTTTACGAACCTGGGTGCATCTTTCTATATTGATGAAGCTGCCAGACAGATTCCGCTTTCAGATAAAGTGAGCCTCGATCTGCCGGTATTTACAGGCTATCCATCCAAGAAAATAATGAACGGAGCGGACAGTGTGTTAGTTCAAAATGTAATTGCAACGGCATCTTTTATTAACGAAGATCCCTTTTGGAATGCCCAGGTAGCACAGATTGACATTAATAACTGTGGTGCAGATTGCTGGACGATGTCGATGATACCGGTAGTAGGCAATCACAAAGTGGACCTGGGTGATGGAACAGACATTGCCTCCAAGTTTCACCGGTTATACTTGTTTTACGACCAGGTATTAAAACGCACAGGCTTTGATAAATACCAGAAAATTGATGTACAGTATAATGGACAGGTGATAGGGGTGAAAGGGCATTATTCAAAAGTTGATTCGCTACAACTGAGGAAGAATATTGAAAGTCTTTTACAGCAATCCCGAGAATCTAATGAGATGTTAGAAATAGCTCCTTCACTTAATGCGGCTTTGCCCCCAATGGATTCTGCTGCCCAAACAATGGAAGTGTATAATGTAAATGATGAGACAGAAGATTCTTTATTATACCTGGGTAATGAGAAGCCAGAGGTTTTGAAGAAGGAAGAACCGGTAGTTGCGGCAGCGCCCAAAAAGCAGAAACGAAAACTGAAGTTAAAAAGGAAACAAAGCCAGCTGTAGTAAAAGCAACCATAAAGCCGACAGTAGCCAAACCTGCTACATCAAAAGCTCCCGACAAAAAAACGGAGCCTAAGAAAACAACGACAGTTAAAAAAACAGAAACGAAGAAAGCCGATACTAAAACGACGGCAAAGAAAACAGAAGTAAAAAAGGCGGCAGGTACAAAGCCTTCCGGCAATACGGCTAAGAAAGCAGAAGTGAAAAAGACCGTGGCAAAAAGGCCGGAACCCCAAAAGGAGGAAGTGAAGAGGAACCTGTTAGCGAAGCCCGAACCAGAGAAGAAGACACAGTCGAAGAGCAGCGATAAAAAAGATAGAAGAATAACGTACTTAAAGATAAAACAACTAAAAAACGATATACTATGAATTCCGAACAACCCATTATTGTAGGCCTTGATATTGGTACCACCAAGATCGCCGTAATTGCCGGTCGTAAGAACGAGTTTGGCAAGCTGGAGATACTTGGTTTTGGTAAAGCCAATAGCAATGGCGTAAAGCATGGCCAGGTATTAAATATTGATGAAACGATTAAGGCGATCAGGCAGGCTTTGGAGAATTGCATTTCTCTGAACCCTAACCTTAATATTAACGATGTATATGTGGGCATCGCCGGCCATCACATTAAAAGTCTTCAAACGCGTGGCGATATTGTTCGCGAAACAGAGGAGGAAGAGATCTCGCAGGCCGAGGTGGATCTGTTGATCAGCAAGCAGTACAAAACTTATATTCCTGCCGGCGATCAGATCATCGATGTAATTCCCCAGGAATACACGATCGATAACATGCCTAACATTGTAAGGCCTATTGGTTATAGTGGTGTGAAGCTCGGCGCCAATTTCCATATTATCACTGGTGATAAAAACGCCATTCGCAATATCAACAGGAGTGTAGAGAAATCGGGCCTACGTACCAAAGACCTGGTATTGCAGCCGTTGGCATCTGCCGCCGCTGTAATGGCGCAGGAAGACCTGGAAGCAGGCGTAGCGATTGTAGATATAGGTGGTGGTACAACAGATATCGCTGTTTTTGCAGAAGGCGTTTTACGTCATACGGCTGTTATACCTTTTGCAGGTGAAAATATCACTAATGATATTAAAACAGGCCTGGGCGTATTGAAGAGCCAGGCAGAACAAATGAAAACGCAGTTCGGTAGTGCGTTAGCTAACGAAGCAAAAGCAAATGCTTATATAACGATCCCGGGTTTACGTGGTATGCCTGCCAAAGAGATCAGTGTTAAAAACCTGGCCAATATTATACAGGCGCGTATGAGCGAGATCCTGGACTTTGTTACCTACCATCTGAAGCAGATTGGCATGGATAACCGCCAGTTGAACGGTGGCATTGTTTTAACAGGTGGCGGATCGCAGTTAAGACACCTGATCCAACTTACCGAATATGTAACAGGTATGCCTGCCCGCATTGGTTTGCCTAATGAACACCTGGCGGCAGGTCATATTGAAGAGTTGGCTAAACCAACATATTCTACCTGTTTGGGATTGATATTGAAGGGCTGTGATGATTATGAGAACAACCGTAAGGTATTTGAAAAAAGCTTTATCAGTGTAGAAGTACCTGAGGGCTTAAAAGATGATAAGACTGAGATAGAAGACGCTTTGGCCGGTTCTTTGGAACAAGAAGATGTGCAGGTAGTTGCCAAGCCTAAAAAGACTTTGAACGACGGTTTCTGGCGGAAGTTTAAAGATGGTTTGATCAAGATTTTTGCAGAAGAAGGCGATGAGCAGTTGCACTAATCAAAAGGGACCCCATTGGTTTTATAATAGTTCTTTTTAATAGTTTTTCATTTTCCTTAAGCCTTGTTTCCCTTCTCCAGATCTGTCAATAAAAGATGGAGGTTGGAGAGGGGAGGCGGAGTAAGGTCTCACAACTTACTAACCCATTTCAAAATTGTGCGCCACAGGCGTACTAAAAATTTAAATTATGATACAATTTGATTTACCAACCGAGCAATCATCTATTTTGAAAGTAATAGGTGTAGGCGGTGGTGGCGGCAACGCTGTAAACCACATGTACAGTCAGGATATAGATGGCGTAAACTTCATTATTTGCAATACCGATGCGCAGGCAATTGCCAATAGCGAAATCCCTAATAAAATACAACTCGGGCCGCAGTTGACATCCGGTTTGGGTGCAGGTGCTAACCCAGAGATCGGTCGCCAGGCAACTGTTGAGTCTTTGGAAGAGATAAGAAAGATTTTAGAGGTAAATACTAAAATGGCCTTTATCACAGCCGGTATGGGTGGTGGTACAGGTACAGGCGGTGCGCCCATTATCGCAAAAATTTGTAAAGACCTGGGCGTATTAACAGTAGGTATTGTTACTACTCCTTTTGCTTACGAAGGTAAAAAACGTCAGCAACAGGCAGAAGAAGGTATCAACCAGTTAAAGCAATATGTAGACACGCTGTTGGTGATCAGCAACGATAAACTGCGCCATCAATATGGTAACCTCAAAATGAGAGAAGCATTTGAGAAAGCCGACAATGTATTAGCTACTGCTGCTAAATGTATCACCGATGTAATTAATTCCACCGGCCAGATCAACGTTGACTTTGCGGATGTTTGTACAGTAATGAAGAACGGAGGCCGCGCTATTTTAGGTAATGCAGCTGCCAGAGGCGAGGACAGGGCTCAACAAGCAATTGAAGAAGCATTGAACTCTCCGTTATTGAATGATAATGATATCAAAGGTGCTAAATGGATCCTGATCAATATCAACTCTGCTGAAGGTGAGCATGAGTTTACTATGGATGAGGTTGAAGTAATACAAGCGTACCTGTTAAGTCATGCCGGCGATAACACCGATGTGATCTTAGGATTAGGATATGATAATTCCCTGGGTGATCAGATTGGTATAACATTGATCGCAACAGGCTTTGAGAATAAAGACCCTTTCGTTAAACCGGTTCTGAAGAAAGAAGAAGCAGCTGAAGGAAAAATTGTGATGCGCCTTAGCGGTGACAATCCGGCGGCGTCAGTACCGGCACCTGTAGCTTCTGCTCCAATTGAAGAAAAAGAAACGGCTATCACGGTAGTTGCACCAGCGGCAATACCTGCACCTGTAGCACACGAGCCAATTGATCTGAAACCAGATCCGATGGCGCCTAAATTGGTGGATGATTTTTCTTTTATGGATGCGCCTATGCCAACAGTTGAAGATGTGATAGAGGAAGAAAAAACCAATAGCTTCCTGTTGAGTTCAGGCGAGGCAGATCTGAAATTTGTTAAGGATGTAGAAAATATAGAGAAAGAAATAGTAACTGAAGATCAGGCAGAGAGCGTGTTCTATTCTCCGGCAATTCCTGGAAACAGGGTTTTTGAGCCAACCGTTTCAGTAGTGAAAGAAGAAGCGGCGCCTGCAGCTCAGGACATCCAGGCAGAAGAGGCAAAGAGTGAGCCGTTAAGGACCAGTTATCTGTCTAAGCCTGCCAATATTTATGCAGAGGCAAAAGAAGAAGCTACTGTGCAAGCCAAAGAAGTTAAGTTGGAAGAGGTAGCTAAGGACCCGTTCACAGTTTATGAAAAAGAAGAAGTGGCAGAGGTGGAAAAAACTACGATTAATTTTTCTGCCATGGAAAATGAGAAAGAGGCAGAACCTAGCATTAATGCATTGAATGATGCTTACGAAGAAGAAGAAATGCGCAAACGCAGGCAGATGGAGCGTATTCAAAAATTGCGTAACCTGTCATTCAATGTTAATTCCAATGATCCGACTGACGAGTTTGAAAATGTACCAGCTTATATCAGGCGTAATATGGAACTGAAAAATAACACTTCTCACATAGAAAGTTATTATAGCAAGTTTGAGATTTCTTCCGATGATCAAAACCATGGTCAAATCAATACCATCAATACGTTTTTAGATGGTAAAAAACCAGATTAGATCCTGTGGAAATTCACGTGGAGTTTGGTTTAGTTTTATAGTTGTTACCCCGCTTTGCGGGGTTTTTGTTGCCAGTATTTTTATTGCATGGTATTTGTCATAATTGAATCAAAAGAAAGAATTGACGTGGGTATTCAGAACTTAATAAACTAATATTTGTTGGAGCTTTTAAATAATAGGATATGGAATCTGTTTTAATTACAGGCGGTACCGGACTGGTTGGTAATGTGCTGGTAGAAGAATTACTCAGGAGGAAATATCATGTGATAGTTATGACACGTGGCGAAAAGGACGCCAGGGACCCCAATGTTCAATATGCTTATTGGGATGTGGAGAAGCAAACGATAGATGACGCAGCGGTAGCATCTGCTGATCATATATACACCTGGCTGGCGCCAATATCAGTGAGCAGCGCTGGACTGATAAAAGAAAGCAGGTAATTATTGATAGCCGTGTGAAAAGTGGTGAACTGCTGGTGCAATCTTTAAAGCGATCAAGACATAAAGTCAAAACGCTGGTAAGTGCATCCGGAATTGGCTGGTACGGTGCCGATCCTGCTATTCCTAATATACATCCTTTTACAGAAGGAGATCCGCATGCGGCTGATTTCCTTGGAGAGACCTGCTATAAATGGGAGCGGGCTACTGAACCTGTTAGGGCAATGGGAGTAAGGTTGGTGCACCTTCGTACAGGTATTGTTTTGAGTACAGAAGGTGGCGCATTGAAAGAGTTCCAGAAGCCCTTAAAATTCGGAGTAGCAACGGTTTTAGGTTCAGGTAAGCAAATGGTAAGCTGGATACATATCAATGACCTGGTGCAATTATATATAGCGTCCATAGAAAGGAATATGCCCGATGGTAGCTATAATGCAGTGGCTCCTGAAGTTGTAAGCAGCAGGCGATTGGTGACAGAACTGGCAAGGGTTTGTAATGGGAAGTTATACATCAATATGCCTGTTCCCAAATGGGCGCTTAAAACGGTTTTGGGCGAAATGGCAGTTGAAGTGCTGAAAAGCACAACAGTCAGCTCACAAAAAACGCAGGATGCCGGGTTTAAGTTTTCTTATCCAACCCTTCATTCTGCCCTCTTACAACTGGGAGGGAAAGGGTAGATAACTTATGTGATTGCCCATTCCATCTAACTATACAAGCCCTATACTGATGTCCTTATGATCAGGATGCCATACGCTGCTAAAATCCCCGATGATCGCCTTATTGTTAGTGAAATCCAGGCGATGGATTTTTAACAGGTCAATGTCCTGTTGTGTTACTTTACGAAACATAGGATGCATGGTGCCGCCTTTGGCGCCCGCTGCTTGTGCAGGGTCATATTGAAAGGCCGGATCCACGAGGGTGCCCCGGGGATACATAATGCCCGGAACACCTTTGCCCCGAAGATCCATATCAGAAGGATGTTCCAGTCCGAGCGTATGCCCATATTCATGAGCAGCAGTAGTAGATCCCGGGTATAGGTTCTCCAGCTTAAAATAGCCGGTATTGCAGCCTAACCCGTCTACAAATGAAATATTGCCATGCGCAAATTCTTCAATACGGAAATAATTATTTGCAGGATTGTCGTTGGCTAGTATTTCCTCTGGTTCTATTTGCGGGCTATAAGTGGCCGTTATTTTAAATCGAACAGTATAAATAGTATCATTGAAAAAGATGTTGGCAGCGGGTTCATTCCACATGGTTTCTATTTCTTCCCGTATTTGGTGGGTGAGTTCTACACTTGCCGCATTACCGTAAGTATAAATATGCGAAAAGATTTGCAGCGTGGCCGATGATTGAATTTCTACAGTGCCCATGCGATTATTTTATCTAAAGATAGCTCACGAAAAAGCATCCGGAATCAACCAGATGCTTTTAATAAAAATTATATTTTAACGCTGCTGAAGCGAGCTGATGGTTATAAGCCTATTGGCCACCAGCCATGCCACCAATCAGTAAATGCCGGTTCCCATGCTGCTGTCCAAACCCTGCCGTCAAGGCCTGTAACAAATACATCCAGTTTGTCTTTGCTTCGGGAAACAGCGGTTACCGGTGCTCCCGGAGCGGCCATGCCCCCATTTAAAGTCCACCAACCTTTCCACCCTGAAGTAAATGCTGGTTCCCAGGCAGCGGTATGTATTTTACTGTTAACGTCTGTGGCGAAAATATCCAGTTTATCGGTGCTGCGGGATACAGCATGCACGGCAGAACCCTGGGGTAATTTAATACTTCCAATTACCCACCAACCTTTCCAGCTGGTAAAGCCGGCCTGCCATGCTGCAGTCCAAACTCTTCCGTCTGTTCCGGTAACGAAAATGTCCAGCTTGTCTTTTGATCTTGATACCGCAGTAACGGAAGCTCCGGGCGCAGCCATACCTCCCTGTACATGCCACCAGCCATGCCATCCATCTTTAAATGCAGGTTCCCATGCAGCAGTCATTACCCGGCCATTCACGTCAGTAACAAAAATGTCCAATTTATCGGTGCTTCTTGAAACTGCATGAACATAAGCGCCTTGCGGTACTTTTATGTTTCCAATGCGCCACCATCCTCTCCAGCTGGTAAAACCGGGTTCCCATGCTGCGGTATACACATAACCATCTGTACCCACTACAAATACATCTAATTTATCTTTACTTCTGGATACAGCTGTAACCGCCGCGCCGGGTGCCGCCATACCCTGGTTTAATAACCACCAGCCATGCCACCAATCTTTAAAGGTAGGTTCCCATGCAGCCGTATATACTTTATTGTCTGTTCCAATAACAAAAGCATCCAGTTTGTCTGTACTCCTGGATACCGGTATGACAGGAGCCCCGGCTCTGGCTTTTCCACCATTGAGCACCCACCATCCGCGCCAGCCATCAGTGAATGCCGGTTCCCATGCGGCTGTCATAATATTTTTGTTTAGATCAGTAACAAAAATGTCCAGTTTATTGGCACTCCTTGAAACTACATGAACCGGTGTTTTGGCTGGTAGCCTTGGGCTGGTCAGCACCGGCCATCCGATCTGAGCTCTTGTGAAAGTGCATATTTGCAGAGAGTTTTGATCCATAATGCAAGGCACACCACCACCGGCTGCGCAGGATTTGCAATTGCCATTCACCGTTTGACTACAGCCATGTTTACTGGTGCAACTATTGCAGGGCGTACCTGAACCGGTATACTCATCTGCAGCACCAAATAAATGACAGATTTCATGAGCTGTGATGGCATCAATGGTATTAATACCCCAACCGCCCCAATTGTTTCTATTGGCTAATGTAAACCTGGAATTGCTGGCGTAAGCATGCCAGTCAGTTCCGTAAGGAGTAATAAAAATAACAATCGCATGCGCCGACTCATTATTTTCCCGCATGTGTTTACGATAGTTGGCCACGCCGTTCCAGTCGCCTGTATAATTACTGTTGCCATTATAACTTACCGCCTGCATAGCAGGATTACGCCAGTAATCTTCCGCACTGTTATTATTGCCATTGGCTACATTAATGGAAACATATTGATAATTGAAAACCCAGGTCAGGTTACCTGTGGGATGCTGAGATGCCAGCCAGTTTAAGCCCGTTTGCACTTCGCTACGAAGCGTGGTTCTTTCGGTGGCGGTAAATTTAGGTCCGTCAGTTCTTGAAGATTCTACGAAAACCACGCCGATAGAAATCTCCCCATTCATGCGCCAGCAGGTTTCTTCGGCGCCAACGGCCCGTTCGCCCAAGGCTCTTTTTTGTTTGGGTATTTTGAAAAGCTCTTCGATCGTTTCCAGCGAAAGGCCTTCGATGGTCTCTTTCAATTCGGGGTTGGTTACCGCCAGCCGGGCCAGGTGATAGGCTTTGGTTGGATCCTTGATTTTCTTGGTAAGTGCCCGTTCGAAGGAACTAAAGTCGATGCCGGAAATAGAACGGGAGCGAATTTTTCTCGTTTTGGGAACTTCAATTTTGTTCTCCTTCAGGGTTGTTAAAAAAAATCACCTGTTAATTTAGAGTGAGGCATCGGCTCATCAAAGCGTTTGTCCCCCCATGAAATGCCTTTATTCGGATCCCCCTGTTTAATGTCTCTTGAGGCTGGCTTCTGACCTATATTCCAGGCTGCTATAATCTCTTTTTCCTCCCGGCTTTTTAATCCGAGTTCCTTTGCATTAATCAATCCCTCATGTACGGAAGAGAACAGCTTTGAGCCCGATATCGTTTTAAACTGCTTATCGGTGGCAAGCACTTCCAATGCTGTATCATCATATTGAGCGAGTACTTTTACATTTTTATCTCTTAAAAATATAAGAGCATCTTTACCTGAATTGGTGGTTTGCTTTTGTATAAAAAGCAGCAAATGTCTTTCCATGGCATTTAAATAATTAAAGGGTGAGGTGAAAGAGAATTGAAGTTACACTTGTTAAAAGGCAACTTGCAAATCAGGCTATCGCTAAATTGAGGTAGGTGCTAGTATTTGTTGGTCTCGTTGGGAAGTAGAAGGTATTGTAAGGCAGCTTCAGCGCTTTCAATATTCTTCAGGAGTGGCTGGTCTGCATTTGTTTTGAGGTTGTTTAACAGCACGTTAATACGATGATCGTCGCCAATAGATAATGTTTGAAAGTATATAAGTTCTGTAATGGCATTTACAATATTGCCTTTTGTAAACATCCCCAAAGAGGGGTGTGTGAACTTTTCAATAGTATTAAGGTCGCCTGATTCAGGATTCATTTGTATCTTCTTGCAAATGCCACAGATTATCGCTGTCGATGGGTTGGCAGAAACTTGTTGTATTAACCCGGGATTACTCTGCAATAAAACTCCTATACTTTTAGCTGCATTATTTTTAAGTCTTAGTCTTGCTGGTAGGTAGGGCACCTGGTCAGCCTGTGCGTATTCCTTTTCAAATAATTGAATGGTTTCTAAAATTTGAGGGAGGCTCTTAATACCTAGTTGCTCAAATTTTAGTGTATAGAGCTCATCAATAACAAGGTAAATGGCAGCGTTGATCGCGTTAATTTCCAATTTATAAGTATCGAAGCTGATACGGCCGCCATTTTTTCTTTAGTAACGATATGAAAACGTGAGGAGAGCAATACTATTTCATTACCGGAAGGTAAATGATAGGTTGCTGACAGTTGCAGTAAACGGCCGATAACCTGCTCCGTTTCGCCCTGCGACAACAATGGTTTTAGGTGCTGAATGTCCATTGGCATGCTTCAATACCTGCAAATGTACTATTTGTAAAAAATATCCAGATATTGATTTGACTAAGATCGGATGACCTGGTCCTGGCGATTTGTCTGGTTTGAGATTTTCTTTCTCTCCGCAACCAGTACAATAATAAATCCTGCTATATAGGCAAAGATATCTTCCCAGGCAAAGGAAGTGCCGATTACCGTTCTGGCCAGGCGCGAGTGTCCTAACCCCAGCCGATCGACAATATTACAATACTGCAATATTTCAACAATAAAAGAAAAAATCAGTACGCCAATTGCAACAGGAAGAACTGGTAATCGAATAAAGGATTTTGCAAAACAGTAAATCAATATAACCACCAATACATCGCCGATATAGGGACGTACAAAGTTGTCGTGCACATAAAGAGCAATTAGTATCTCGATAATGAACAATAAGATAAAAAGGATGAAGTAAGATTTCTTAAATGTGAACATTGTATATACTTTAATCAGGTACTTTTTGTGTTATAAAATAGCCAGTCATTTTGCCGTTGCTATAGTTCTTACTAGAACCGGCCCCGTTTTTAGAATAACTGTCTACACTTAAGCTTTCATATCCATATACCGATTTGCTGTTTTGTATAAACTGGCTACCTTGTTTTACCCGGCTGAGTTCGTAAGTGAGTTTATTGTTGTCGTAGGTTTTTAATGTGGCTAATACTCTTGAGTTGCTGTTATTGTAAGTATATTCCATCGTTCCTTCCAGTGTATAATAATCTTTATAGCGGCTTTCAGTCAATATCCGTCCTTTGTTGTCAAATTTAAAACTGCGATACATAGAGATAGTGTTGTCGCTATCAAAGTCTTTTATGGTGGCCACCTGTTTCAATGTATTGAAGATAAATTCTCGTCTGCTGTTGTCTTTATTATTAGTATAGGAGATGTACCGGTCGTGCAGGTATTTGTATTTTACTGTAAAGTCTGCTTTGCCATTTGTCAGGCTTTTCATGGAGTCCAGCAGTCCTAAAGAACTGTAGTAATATACCATTTTGTTTTTAGTGCCATTCATATAATCCATCTCGGTAGATTGAAATCGATTGGTTCCATCGTTTAAATAAACGTAGGATGCTTTTACAGTGGCCTCTTTTTGAGTACTGTCTTTATAGCTAACAAAACTATAGCGTCCTTTCATTTCAGGATCTTCTTTAAAAGGAGGAAGGGGTATTCTATGGTATTGCCGTTGCTGATCAAGGCAGCGGCATAAGAGGCGTCAGGAGTAAAGTGAGTGCTTAGTTTTAACTGCAGGCTGCTCTCCGCTGCTTCCTCACCCCAGCTTTCCTGCTTCATACTGCTTTTTCTTTGCGTTAGTTCTACCACAAATTTCTTTTTGACCAACGGGATATATTTGTTCGGGTCGTACTCAATTGTGGGTTGGGTGTTGCCATCAATCATGATCATGGCTGTGCGGTGTTTCAGGTCTTTTACATATACATACCAGCTTTTTAGTTTGGTAACTGATTTAAATGACTGAGCATTGGTGCGGCCCACAAATAGCGTAGTGGTGGCACCCCAAACATCCGGTAAATACTATCACTGTTCTTTTTATGGAGTGCCCCAATAGAAGGGTGCTCTTTTTTTGAAAGATTTTCTACGAAGAAAACAGCTTTGCTGCCATTGGTTAACGTGAAGTCTATTTTTTCTTTTAATGAGGATCTATTTGTTTGTGCATGGCTGCAGTGAAAAATAAGGAGGATAAAAAATAATGATAGACAACATTTCATAAGTAGGATTTAGCTGCTAATATCGCTTAATAAACGCATCGACTGCTCTTTTTCTTAAGTTGTTACCATTGCAAATAAAATAAAATGCAAATCTGGTTACTGTTTGCTGCCATTCATTTAATCCAACCGGTTCATTATAGGATTGGCCCTGCTAATTTCTTATTGGCTTTCCGGTCTTAATAACACTTTGCAAACGTTCCAATGTTTTTCTTTCTCCGCAAAGCGATAAAAAGGCTTCCCGCTCCAGGTTTAACAGGTATTGCTCACTAACTATAGTCGGCTCGCTGAGGTCGCCACCGCACATTACATAAGCCAGCTTGCGTGCTACCTTGGCGTCATGCTCAGTTGCGTATTGGCCCTGCTCCATGGCATGAATGCCGGCGAGCAAAGCGCCTAATGCACTGCGGCCCAAAACTTTTATGTCTTTGCGTTGCACGGGCATCGTATAACCACCGTCATAAAGGTCGATGACACTTCGTTTAGCTTCTGCAATGCGCCTGTCCTGGTTCATCACAACCTCATCTAGTCCCTTCCTGTAAATGCCCAGGTTATAGGCCTCATGCGCAGAAGTAGCCACCTTTGCAGTAGCAATAGTTAAAAACCTGTTTTGCAATGTAATGTTCTCCGGCTCACCAGCATGCATTTCATCAGCAGCGCGCAAAGCAAATTCTTTTGATCCGCCGCCACCCGGGATTACACCCACACCCAGCTCAACCAGGCCGGTATAGGTTTCGGCGGCCGCACATATTTTATCGCTGTGCAGGCTCAATTCGCAGCCGCCGCCTAATGCCAGGCCATGTGGTGCTACTACTACCGGTATGCTGGAATACCGCACCCGCATCATGGCATTTTGAAAAGCACGTATCGCAAAATCCAGCTCATCATATTCCTGCTCCACCGCCAGCATAAAGATCATACCTATATTGGCTCCTGCTGAAAAATTAGCGCCATCATTAGCTATTACCAAACCTCTAAAATCTTTCTCAGCCTTCTCAATAGAGGTTTGTATACCACTTAATACATCGCCACCAATAGTGCCCATTTTCGTATTCCATTGCAAGGCTAACACTTCATCGCCTATATCGTACAGTTTACAACTAGTGTTTTTCCAAACCAGCTTATCGCTGTAATTTTTTAGAATGATAAAAGCTTCTCCTCCGGGTATTGGTAAATATCCTTTGGACGCAATGTCGTAAAACAAAGTTTTACCATTTTCAACTTTATAGAAAGATGTATGACCCGCATCCAGCATTTCTTCTACCCAGGGAGCAATGCTACGGCCGGCAGCTTTTATGGCTTCGGCAGTTTTGGCCACACCTAACAGATCCCAGGTTTCGAAAGCGCCTATTTCCCAGCCAAAGCCTGCTTTCATCGCATCATCTACACGATACAATTCATCACTTATTTCAGGAATGCGATGGCTGATATAGGAAAACAAACCATAATGAAACTGTTTTAAGAACTCCGCAGCCTTGTCTTTACCGGCAATCAGCATTTTGATGCGGCCGGATAGATCTTCAATAGGTTTGGCTGCTTCCACCGAGGCAAATTTGGGTTTTACCCTTGGTTTATACTCAAAAGTCTTTAGATCCAGCGTGAGAATTTCTGAGCCTTTTTCCGTTTTTACTTTCTTAAAGAAGCCCTGCCCTGTTTTATCACCCAACCAATTGCTCGTGGTTATATGAGTCAGCCATTCGGAATTTTAAAAACCTGTTTAGCCTCGTCTTCCGGACAATTATCATATACGCCATTAGCCACTTTTACCAACGTGTCAATGCCCACAACATCTGCAGTTCTGAATGTTGCTGATTTGGGCCGTCCGATAATCGGTCCTGTAAGGGCTTCCACTTCATCAATAGTAAGATCAAGTTGATCCACCAGCGAGAAGATAGACATGATGCTATATACGCCAATACGATTGGCAATAAAAGCAGGCGTGTCTTTGCATAGCACAGTGGTTTTGCCGAGTATGAGGTCGCCATATTCCATTAGGAAATTAACAACATCAGGTGCGGTGTCTTTTGTGGGAATGATCTCCAGCAAACGTAAATAGCGGGGCGGATTGAAAAAGTGCGTGCCACAAAAGTGTTGTTTGAAATCTTCGCTCCGGCCTTCTGTCATCAGGTGTATAGGAATGCCCGATGTATTACTGGTAATCAAACTGCCCTGCTTGCGAAACTGTTCTACTTTGTCAAAAAGCTGCCGCTTTATGTCCAGTCTTTCTACAACCACTTCAATGACCCAGTCGCAGTTCGTAATATTTTTTAAATCATCATCAAAATTGCCGGTGGTAATTCTTTTTACGATGTCTGGCGTATAAAGAGGTGAGGGGCTGCTCTTTACAGCCGCAGCCAGTGCATCATTCACTATTTTGTTGCGGTCTTTACCCTCTGCTGCAATATCAAGTAACAATACAGGAATACCTGCTCCCGCAAAATGGCATGCGATGCGTGAACCCATTACACCACTACCCAATACAGCCACATTTTTAATGATACGTTTCATGAGTGTTCAGTTTTATGAAACCGGTTCTATAATTGGGAGAATTGAGGCATACTCTTCTGTTGGAAGATGTTGACTGGCAATTCAACCTATAGCTGGAAGCAACCGATTTGCTTAAATTTAGTTAGTTAAACAACTATTACTATGAAGGTAAGCATTTCGCGCAGTAATTTTATTTTGCAGCAATTGATTGTAAGCAATTTATTGACGAATGAAACGAGAGATAGAATAAAACTCGGTTATACGTATAAGTTTTTTATCTTTGTCGTATAAACGTTGCTATGGACGCCAAGGTTACTTTAAGCTTTAATGCTGCCGTAATAAAGAAAGCTAAAGACTACGCCGAATCTCAGGGATTGAGTTTGTCGCGCCTTACCGAGTTACTTTTAAAGAAGGTGATTTCAACAGGGCAACATGAAAATATTGAGCATATACCTATTGAGGATTGGGTAAGCATCGTTGCGGAAGGTCCCGCCGAATATAAAACCGCTCCTCTTTCGAAAAAGGAAAAAGCTAAATATTTCGAAGACAAAAAATAAACCCGGCAGTGAAGATCTTCGTAGATGCCAATATTCTGGTAGCGGTAGTTAATAAGGAATACCCCGTGTTTACTTATGCTTCGCGGGTGTTAAGTTGGGCTACAGCAAACAAACATCAATTGGTCTCAAGTGCTGTTGCATTAGGGATCACGTATTATTTTGCAGAGAAAAAACATGGTGCGACCTCAGCCAAAGCTCGCATGGTTCTGCTGATGCAGTATATTTTGATAGCAGATTGTGGTAATGGCGAGACGGTTTTAGCTGCCTGCGATAAAAAAGTAAAAGATTTTGAAGACGGCTTGCAATACTACGCTGCTTTAAATGCCGGGTGCTCCTGTATTGTTACAGAAAACACAGGAGATTTTTATTTTTCTTCGGTAGACGTATTAAGCGCTCAAAATTTCCTTCTAAAATATTACCGGAAATAGGCTACATCAGGATACCATTAATGGGTTTTAGCCGTTCCTGTATGTCCTGCTCATCCATCATTTCCTGCAGATCAACCGCTATACTACGGCACATAGCCGACATCGGGATATCGGTTACTGCATTCTCAAAAGGGTTTTCACTAAAATCGCCCACCTGCTCCATTGAGTTAAAGATCCATGCTACAACGAGACATACAGGAAAGATCAGCCACGGTACGGTCGGAGTGAGCTCTACGATCTGGGAGATGAGTCCGAACGGAAGAATAAACATAAATACATCCACGAACAAGCGGCTGAACACGGCATATTGCCTGGGAAAGGGATAGTTTTTAATGCGCTCGCATCCGCCCTGGTTATTATACAACTCCTGTATAATATTGCACATGGTCATGTATTCCATTCCATCAATAATGCCATTGGCTTTTAATGCTTTCAGGTCTGCATTTTGCATGTTTAGTAAATAGCTGGCGATATTACCCTTCTTTTTTACCAGGGCGTAGTCTTCAGGGGTAAGATACTTAGTGAGTATACGATCGGCTTTTTGTTCAAAGCTGTCTTCATCATTTCGCTGCAGCGGAGAGGTATACCGCTGATAGTAGGTTTCTGACCATACTTTATTTCTTCTAAGCTGTAGTCTCAGCATATTGCACCAGGCAATATGTCGGCGGATCAGTTTTTTGCTGATTTCTTCATCGTTTACTAATTGTAACACCATGGAGCCCCACATCCTGCTGGAGTTGGTAATGCCACCCCAGATGCGACGGGCTTCCCACATGCGATCGTAAGATGAGTTGTTTTTAAACCCGACGTAAAACGATACGGCGGTGCCTATTAGTGTAATGGGCAGGAGCGGAATGGCTACGTCATGATAACCCAGCACTACATATAATATATATACCAGCAAACTGGATACCATTGGAATAAAAATGGTATAAACGGTATTCGGCACCAGGTATTTTAAGCGGATAAATCGGGTGGTGTACATGTTAATTGGTTTTACCCACGGAAGTTAATGAAAACCTATAATTCATATAACATAGCCGCTACTTTTCTATTAGCATCGTATTTAATAGAGAATAGCTTTATCATAAAATGTTCATCCGTCATTAGCTTCGCTCTTCCTGGTGTCCTTGTAAGGTGCCTATTGGCTATTAATTTAACCTGAGGTGACCCAAACCATTTTTTTCACACCCTGTGTATAAAAGTCGGAGGCCTAAGGGGTTTCAGTTTTATTATATTTGCGTGTTTCGCTATGTTCATGTTATAAAAATCTGAAGGGTTTTAAATTCTAAATGTTTGGTTTATAATGTTTAACATTAATTTTAACGCGCTTGCTTCAATGGCTGCGGCGGGCGGGGATAGCAGCGAACTTGCCCGCGGCAGGTAGTAAGCCAGTTTAAGACGGGTGTGTAAGCTCGTGGCGGACTTGCAGGGAATAGCCCGGCACTGTTGGTGCGAGGCGGAAACTGGGCCACGCGCCCATTAAAATTGTTTAAAAAAGGAGATGATAAATGGCTAAGGAAAAAGTTATTACACCAGGTTCTGATTATGATGAGGATAGTATAAAAAGCCTTGACTGGAAGGAGCATATACGGCTTCGTCCGGGTATGTATATTGGTAAACTGGGTGATGGAGGTAGTCCCGATGATGGTATTTACGTGCTTGTTAAAGAGGTAATGGATAACTGTATCGATGAGTACACCATGGGGCATGGCAAAACTGTTGAGTTAAAAATTGAAGGCAAAACAGTAACTGTTCGTGATTACGGAAGGGGATCCCGCTGGGTAAGGTAGTGGATGTGGTAAGTAAGATTAATACCGGCGCAAAATACGATAGTCGTGCTTTCCAGAAATCGGTAGGTTTGAATGGGGTAGGTACCAAGGCGGTAAATGCGTTGAGTACCTATTTCAAAGTATCTTCAATCAGGGAGCAAAAGGAAAAGGTGGCCGAGTTCGAAAGAGGTATCCTAACGAAAGAACATAAGGAAACCAGTACTACAGGCGCCAATGGTACCATGGTTACTTTTATACCCGATGATACGATATTTAAGAATTTCAAGTTTCATCCGGAGTTCCTCGAAAACCTGCTATGGAATTATTGCTTTCTGAATGCAGGGTTGAAAATTGTCTTTAATGGTAAAACCTACGTAAGTCGTAATGGCTTATTGGATTTGCTGGAGCGCAAAACCAATCCCGATGAAATAAGGTATCCCATCATCCATTTAAAGGGGGACGATATTGAACTGTCCATTACGCATGGCAATGAGTATGGTGAAGAGCTGTATAGTTTTGTAAACGGGCAGCATACTACGCAGGGTGGAACACATCAGCAAGCGTTTAGAGAGGGCTTTGTAAAGACTATTCGTGATTTTTATAAGAAGGATTATGAAACCTCTGATATAAGAACGGGTATTGTTGCGGCCATCAGTGTGCGTGTGGTGGAACCGGTTTTTGAAAGCCAGACCAAAACCAAGCTGGGATCGCAAAACGTGGATATTAATGGTCGAGCATGCGCCAGTTTGTGGGCGATTTTTTATCAAGAGAGCTGGATAACTACCTGCATAAAAATCCAACTGTTGCCGACGCATTGAAGAAGCGTATTGAGCAGAGTGAGCGCGAACGTAAAGATCTGGCAGGTATTAAAAAACTGGCAAATGAAAGAGCGAAGAAAGCCAACCTGCATAATCGCAAGCTGCGTGATTGCCGCTACCATTTAAATGAAGAGCCGCCTGCAAAAAACAAAGAAGAGATTATAGCTAAACAAAGTGAAACAACCATTTTTATAACTGAGGGTGATAGTGCTAGCGGATCGATTACTAAGGCACGTAACGTGGAAACACAGGCCGTGTTTAGTTTGCGTGGTAAGCCTTTGAACTGTTTTGGCCTCACCAAAAAGTGGTATACGAGAACGAAGAGTTTAACCTGCTTCAGCATGCGTTGAACATAGAGGAAGGCATGGAAGGGTTAAGGTTCAATAATATTGTAATTGCCACTGATGCCGATGTAGATGGTATGCACATTCGCTTACTGATCATGACTTTCTTCCTGCAGTTTTTTCCGGACCTTGTAAAACAGGAAAAAGTATACGTGCTGGAGACGCCTTTGTTCAGGGTACGGGATAAAAAAGAAACGATCTACTGCTATAGCGAGACAGAAAAGAAGGCAGCATTAAAAAAGCTTTCCGGTAAACCAGAAGTAACCCGCTTTAAAGGTTTGGGTGAGATTAGTCCTGATGAGTTTGCTCAGTTTATTAGTACGGATATGCGTAAACAACTGATGCGTGTAGAACATGGAGATCATATTCAGCAATTGCTGGAGTATTATATGGGTAAGAATACCATGGAACGCCAAACCTTTATCATTAATAACCTGGTGGTAGAAATCGACAAAGACGAAGAACTGGAAGAAGAATTGGCGGTTAATTAATACTTCGCAATTATTAATAGAGCATTAGAGTTGCAGATAAGAGAAATAATGCTATAGCGGCTAAAAATTTTCATTTGAATTAAGAATTAAATAAATGATACACATAGTTTTTAACGAGGATGAGATTGAATTGATGCATAAAGTGCAGGAGTTGGATGAAACACTTGCAGGAAATGTTATACAGATAAAGGACGACTATGCTGTGGGGCCCGTCGATCAGATCTATGAAACAGAGGGATATCAGCAGCGGCGGGATTGGTGGAAACAATTGCTGGAGAACTCTCCTTATAAAGAACAGTCTGACCTGGTAGATGATAAAATGACCGTTCATAATCTGGTGAAAGCGCTGGAGGAAAACGAAGAAGAACAGGCATGGATATGGATGGGACAAAACCAACATGATGTTTGTGGTTATTACTGGCTGATGCCACAATTAAGAGCATTTCAGGGAAGAGTGATGGTATTGTATATGAATAACCTGCCTTTTATTAATGAGAAAGGGCAAATATTTTATCCATCCTGGTTGAGCGAAATTCAGCCTTCAGAATTTTTAAAAGCGAAAAAGCTAGCCAGGCCTATCACGTTGAGCGAATATGAGGTAGATCCGGATGAATGGAACAGGTTGACGGTGGAGAATACAATGGTTCGTATACTGGAAGGCGGTAAAAAATAGTAAGCAGGGAAGACGCTTTTTATGATGCAGAGATACTAAAAAATGTAACGGGCGAATGGCAAAAGGCCTCACGTGTATTACAAAATACATTGAACCGTATGAAAGTAAAAACGGGCGATGTGTTTCTAATGTGGCGGATCAAAGTGTTGATTGAGGCAGGCAGAATAGTTACGGAAGGTGATGTTAACAAAGACTGGAAATCGTTTGATGTTAAGCTGCCGGGGCCAGGAAAGCAGATGGAATTATTATCTGAATTAAATGAAAACGGAGAGTAATGAAATGGCTGTTAAAGACGGAAGAGTTGGTGATGTTATTGCTGAGCATTTTCCTGTTGTGGAATAGCGATGCGTCCTGGTACTGGTATGTGTTGGTTTTATTGGGCCCTGATATAAGCATGTTGGGATACCTGGTCAATAATAAAGTGGGCGCAGCCATGTATAATCTTTTTCATCATAAGGGCATAGCCATATTGATTTTTTGGCGGGAATGTATTTGAACCTTGATTGGCTTTTGAGAATTGGGGTAGTTTTATTTGGTCATGCTTCGCTGGATAGGGTGGCCGGATATGGGCTAAAATATAATAATGGATTTGCTTTCACACATTTGGGCGTAATAGGTAAGGTTAAGAACGGAAACGAAGGGTGATAGAATGGATATGTCGCCGCTATGCGGCTCTATTGCCTGGAAAGTATGTTGTATTATTTATATTTCGCACCCATGGTGCTTACATAGAGAACGGTGATGGGTATTGCATCCCCAGAGACGGTCTCATAAGCCGCGTAGCGGCGAAATATCAATAGCTGTATGGCGATGGTATGTTGATAGCCGCGTAGCGGCGAAATATCAATAGCTGTATGGCGATGGTATGTTGATAGCCGCATAGCGGCGAAATATTAATAGCCGTATGACGGTGGTATGTTGATAGCCGCATAGCGGCGAAATATTAATAGCCGTATGACGGTGGTATGTTGATAGCCGCATAGCGGCGAAATATCAATAGCCGTATAGCGGTGTTATGTTGATAGCCGCATAGCGGCGAAATATCAATAGCCGTATGACGGTGGTATGTTGATAGCCGCGTAGCGGCGAAATATTAATAAAAGAAAATGGCAAATACCTACACCAAATTATATATACAAATCGTTTTTGCGGTTAAAGCAAGAGCATCATTAATCCGGGAGGATTTTAGAGATGAATTGCAAAAGTATATAACAGGTATTATTCAGCATAAAAAGCAGAAATTATACGCCATTTATTGTATGCCTGATCATGTACACATTTTTGTTAGTATGGGACCTGATTTGGCGATTTCTGATTTGGTGAGAGATGTGAAAGCCAACACAACATCTTTTATCAATGATAAAGGATGGGTAAAAGAGCATTTTGAATGGCAGCGTGGATTTGGTGCATTTTCTTATAGTGAATCACAGGCGAATACCGTGGTTAATTATATTTTGAGCCAACGGGAACATCATCAAAAGAAAACATTTAAAGAAGAATATATTGGGTTACTGGAGGAGTTTGACATTAAATTTGATCATAAATATTTATTTGATTTTTTAGATTAGCCTAAAAGTTTTTGACGAGTAATATGAAAGAAGAAATTGTAGATAATATCGAGCATAGTGATAGTAGTGGTATTCAGGGACAGTTTAAGACCTGGTTTTTAGATTATGCTTCGTACGTAATACTGGAGCGCGCGGTGCCTGCTATAGAAGATGGTTTAAAGCCGGTACAGCGTCGTATCCTGCATTCTATGAAGCAGATGGATGATGGCCGTTTGCATAAAGTGGCGAATATTGTAGGTCAGACCATGTCCTATCACCCTCATGGCGATATGAGTATTCGCGATGCGCTGGTAAATATGGGGCAGAAGGAGCTGATGATTGATACGCAGGGTAACTGGGGTAATATCGAAACAGGAGATGATGCAGCAGCTTCCAGGTATATTGAAGCGCGCCTGAGTAAGTTTGCCCTGGAGGTAGCCTTCAACGCTAAAACCACCGAATGGCAGTTAAGCTACGATGGACGAAATAACGAGCCTGTTACTTTGCCGATGAAGTTTCCTTTGCTGCTCGCACAAGGCGCAGAAGGTATTGCCGTAGGACTTTCAACTAAGATACTTCCTCATAATTTTTGCGAGTTAATCGACGCATCAATTAAGTTCCTTAAGGGGAAAAAGTTCGAGCTGTTTCCCGATTTTCAGACCGGCGGTATGATTGATGTTGCCGATTATAACCAGGGTAAGAGAGGTGGAAAGGTAAAAGTGCGTGCGCATATAGAAGAGTCAGATAAAAAAACGCTTTTAATCAAAAGTGTTCCCTATGGTGTTACCACCGATCAGTTGATTGAATCGATTGTGAAAGCCAATGACCAGGGTAAGATCAAGATCAAAAAAGTTACAGATAATACGGCGGCTAATGTTGAAGTACAGGTAGACCTGGCTGCCGGTATTTCACCGGATATAACTATTGATGCGTTATATAAGTTTACGAACTGTGAAATATCTATTTCGCCGAATGCCTGTGTTATTGTAAAAGAAGATGATATCCCGAAACCTGTGTTCTTGTCTGTACAGGAATTGCTGAAATTTTCAGCGGATAATACCAAGAATCTCCTGCAAAAAGAGCTGGAAATTAAGCTGGGAGAGTTGAACGATAAATGGCACTATACCTCTCTGGAGAAAATTTTCTTTGAAGAAAAAATTTACCAGGAGCTGGAAGACAGGAAGGCGAGTTGGGAGAAGGTAATTGAAAATATTGAAAAGGCATTTGTTCCTTACCGGAAAAAGCTAAAACGAGATGTGACACGGGAAGATGTATTAAAGCTTACTGATAAACCTGTTCGGCGCATCCATAAAACAGATATCGATGATTTAATCAACCAGATCAAAGGCCTGGAGGCCGATATTAAGCAGACTCAATATGATCTTGATAATCTGGTGGACTATGCTGTAGCTTACTTTGAAAATCTTTTAAAGAAATTTGGCAAAGGACGTGAAAGAAAAACGGAGATCAAGCAATTTGAAATTATAGAAGCCAAACATGTGGTGATCGCTAATACCAAGCTGTATGTAGATAGGTCTGGTGGGTTTATTGGAACAGGCTTGAAGAAAGATGAATTACTATTTGAATGCTCTGATCTAGATGATATCATTGTATTTACCAAACGGGGTATCATGAAGGTGATCAAAATAGCAGATAAAACCTTTGTCGGTAAAGACATTATTCATGTAGCTGTGTTCCAGAAGAATGACGAGCGCACTACTTATAATATGATCTATGTAGATGGTAAGACCGGCGTGAGTTTTGCGAAGAGGTTTAATGTAACAGGTATTACCAGGGATAAAGTGTATGATTTAACCAAGGGAGATGAAAAAAGCAAGGTTCATTATTTTACAGTAAATCCTAATGGAGAAACGGAGATTGTAAAAATTATTTTAAGTCCCAACAGTACAGCGCGTGTAAAGGAGCTGGATTTTTATTTTGAAGAGCTGGCTATTAAAGGGCGCAGTAGTATTGGTAACCAGGTTTCCAAGTATGCTATTAAATCTGTTAAGTTTAAAGAAGCCGGCAGGGCTACCCTGAGCGGCAAAAAGCTCTGGTTTGATGATAAGTTTGGCCGGTTGAATACCGACGATAAAGGGTTGTACCTGGGCATGTTTGAGCCTGCGGATCAGTTGCTGGTAATTTACACCGACGGGCATTATGAGCTGACAGACCAGGAAATGACGCAGAAATTTGATCCTGAAAAAGTATTGCTCATTGAGCGTTATAACCCTGAAAGCATTATTACGGCTGTTTATGCGGATATGAAGCAACTACAGTTTAATGTAAAACGTTTTAAAATAGAAACGACAACTTTAAAAAATAAGTTTTTATTTATTAAGGAGGGTGATGGCAATTACCTGGAATGTGTAACAACTGCTGCAGAGCCGGTATTGCAGGTTCAAAGCGGTCGTGGTGAACAGGTGCGCCAGGCTAAGTTTAAACTGGCCAAGGTAACCGATGTAATGGGCTGGAAGGCTATTGGTGCTAAACTGACAGACTACAACAAGAGTGTATCTATGGAGTGGCTTGAAACGAAAGAGAATGAGTCGCCCCAGCAGGAACTTTTTGGAGATTAGCAGGTATTGTTTTTTGAATAAACTATAAGCGGTATCTTAACGGAAATCTTGTTACAAAATGTTTGAGTTTTGGGATATTAATGACTTGTATAAGGCCCTGATAGCGCTTGCGGCAGGTATTGTGCTTGGACTGGAGCGGGAAATGAAGGATAAAGCTGCCGGGCTTAAAACTATTACGCTCATTACACTGGGCTCTGCTTTGTTTGCAATTATTTCTTACAATGTGGGGCAGCCTAACAGCGAGGCTACCCGTATTGCATCTTATATAGTTAGTGGCATCGGCTTTTTAGGAGCCGGTGTCATTTTCAAAGATGGTGTAAATGTAAGCGGACTTACCACTGCAAGTGTAATATGGATGGCCAGTGCAGTGGGTATGGCGATCGGTTTTGGAGAAGTATACCTGGCATTAATTTTCCTGGGGGTATCGCTCTTATTTATCTATTTCGGAAGTACTGTCAACAGGTTTTTTCCTAGTTATAAAATAAGCCGTATGCTGATGATTTCTCTTCATAAATCAAATGCGGAGAATCGTAAAGAGCTGATCGCTCAAATGAGAACAATGCTGGTGAAAATTGAAGAAAAGAAACTATCTGCAAAGGGAGACCAGCTTTGTATTTATTTTGACATCACAGTAAAAAGCCGAAAGATGAAAATGTTGGAAGATTTCTTACTTAACGAGGCCTATATCCTTGAGTTCGAAATGTAAGCGTTTCTCTCCCTAAAAATATTTCTGATATCCGAAGCCATAGGTAAATATCAGGTTCTCTTTTTCGGTTCTGCTGATCTTATTATACAACAACCTTGTATGGAGATTTAAGCCCTTCCAAAGCTGGTAAGTAAATTCCGTATCGCTGGATATAATATGATCGCTGATATATTCCAGCGAAGGCTGAAAGAAGTTTCCTGTGCGTAACGTAAAGCGGTCGCCCATTTTGAACAGAAACTGAACCCTTAAAGAATTTCGTATAGTCTGGTAATTGATAACTGTTGTGTCACCCTGTATAATGCGGCTGGTTTCACCAATCATTCCGTTACTTACATTGAGCCAGATGTTGGGTTTGTTAAGGAAATTATAGGCAATACCAATCCCTGCCTGCCCCTGTGCCTTAATGTTCAGGGAATAGCTAGTGGTATAATTGATCAATCCCCAATAATAGAAATCGGTAAAATGCCGGTACAGGTTCACATTACTGGAAGCCGTAAAATCGTTATTGGTTAATTTTTCAGGGTTCATCCCGTAGATCCAGGAGGCTGTGGAATTAAGTACTGTACGCTTCTTGCGTACATTGAACTGGGCATTATTATTAAAAAGATAATTGGAGCCGTCTTTTGTTTTGTTGAAAGTACCGCCGGAAGCGAGTTTTACAAATTTGGTAGTGCTATCTGTAAATTGCGCCTCAAGCTGGAGCTGAAAGGTGAGAAGGAGGATAAGAAAGTAAACTTTTTTCATGTACATGTTGAAGGGGGATCCGGCAGGATATACCGGGACTTATGAAAAATGAAAACAACTGTACTGTTGCCAATGCGGCTAAGGTAGGAAATACTATTTTAAGAAGCGCTTCATTTCACGCTCCACATCTTTCTGTTTGATGCTCTCTCTCTTATCGTACAGCTTTTTACCTTTACCTAACCCCAACTCTATTTTAATAAAATTGCGGTCGTTCATGAATATTTTAAGCGGTACGAGCGTGTAGCCCTTTTCTTTTAATTTGGCCTGAATCTTCCTGATCTCCCTTTTTTGAAGCAGGAGCTTCTTGTCCCTGTCTGCATCATGGTTATTTACCGTGCCATGCGAGTAAGGGGAGATGTGCAGGCTCTTGATCCATATTTCGCCCTTGTGAATAATACAATAGCTATCATTAAAGCTGGCTCTGCCTTCCCGCAGGGATTTTACCTCTGTGCCGAGCAATACCATTCCTGCTACATAAGTATCATCAATAAAATACTCATGAAATGCAGAACGGTTCTTTATGGAAATGGGTGAAGCCAAGGGAACGGTTTAAGAGTTTAAAGGTTTATATGTTTAAAAGTTGAAATGAGGAAATCCTTATTAACCTGTAAACATATCAACCTGTTAACCTTATTTTAGTTTCTGAAAAGCCGGATAACGGTTCCGATCTTTTCTTTTAAAGCTTTACGGTTAATAATAAAGTCAAGAAAGCCATGCTCTAGCAGAAATTCGCTTCGCTGAAATCCTTCCGGCAGGTCTTTCTTTATTGTTTCTTTAATAACCCGTGGGCCAGCAAAGCCAATGAGGGCTCCGGGTTCTGCTATGTTAAGGTCGCCTAACATGGCAAAAGAGGCTGATACACCACCGAAGGTAGGGTCGGTTAACAAAGAAATATAAGGCAATTGAGCGTCGCTTAATTGAGATAATTTTCCGCTTGTTTTAGCCATTTGCATGAGTGAGAACGCACTCTCCATCATACGGGCACCTCCGCTTTTATTAATGACCATGTAGGGCAGTTTGTGTTTGATACAGTAGTCTACTGCCCGGGCAAATTTTTCACCCATCACACTCCCCAGCGATCCACCAATGAATTCAAAGTCCATACAGGCAATCACCATCCTTTCACCATCTACATTTCCAACGGCTACCCGTATAGAGTCATTCAGGCTGCTATTAGACCAGATGTCTTCCAGCCTTTTTTATAAGGCTTCAGATCGGTAAATCCTAACAGGTCTTTACTTTTGATATTGGTAAAAAGTTCTTCGTATTCGTTGTTGTCAAACAATACCTCGTAGTATTGATAGCTGTTCAGGCGATGGTGATAATCGCATTTAGGGCATACATATAGCTGCTCTTTCAGCTCAGCGAAAGTAGAAATATAGTTACACTCAGGGCATTTGGTCCACAAACCTTCCTGTGTTTCCTTCTTCTCCGATGTCTTTGTTAAAATGCCTTTCTTAATCCTGCGAAACCAGCCTGTTTTCTGGTCTTTACCTTGTTCACCCGCCAGATCGGCATCAAAATCTTCTATCTCCTCAGCCATAAGTAGATAAATATATTTTTAGATAAGGTACAAACGTACATAAAATTTTTCAATCGCCCCTACAAGCATTTATTTGCATCACCGGGCTGGTTTTTGTAACAAATAAAAGACCAGTTTCGGGGGCAAAAAGCACTACTTAATTATTACTATAAAACGGATTTTCATCATTTTACGATCCTGGTAAACGGTCGCCCTCTCCTTTCTTGCGATTAAAACGATAAGTAAGCGTAGCTATAATCTGCCTTTGCGGCCAATATTGCCGGTTTTGCACATAATATGTATCAGTTTGGGTTATTTGCGTACGTACCTTCGAATTGAATAAATTAGTAACAGTTAAATTCAGAGAAAATTTATCACCACGGAAATCGCGTCCAGCCCCCAATTTACCACTAAATACCGGCTTTGTGTATGTTTGTATTCCCTTTACGCCGCTCTGGTAGTCCAGTCCAAGGTCTACTGCAGCAACTTTGGTAATATTTACCTTGGATGTTAGCCGGGTTAGCCAGGTTTGCCCCGAAGCCCTATAGATCTTATTCTCAAAATCGCCCTTCTGGCGGAACCCGAAATAATTAGCGTCCAGCATCAAACGCCACCATTTAAATGGAATATATTGTACAGCCAATTCTATACCCATCCTGTCTTCATTATCCAGATTGAAGGGCATACGTATAAGGTATCCCGGCTGCGTTTCTTTTAAGGCATACTCTATATTTTGAGTGCTATGTTTGTAGTAAAGCGTTGGACTGAGCGTCCATTTACCGGTTTTTGATAAAATACCTATTTCATAGGAATCGGCATACATGGGATCAAGATCAGGATTGCCGATTGTCAGGTTTCGGGTATCAGACAGGCCTCCGAATGTATTAAGTTGCGAAAACTGGGGCCTGTTAATACGCCGGCTATAGCTTAATTGAACACTTACATTAGAATCTATCAGATATCCTATATGTAATGTAGGAAAAGGATTGAGATAGTTTTTTCGGTTGTCAAATGTTTCCTTTCGATCGAAAATCCTGATATCAGTTAATTCAGACCTTAGGCCTAGCAGGTAGCTGAATTTGCCTTGCTGGTCACCCAATTGTATATAAGCGCTGTAAATGTTTTCGTTATAGTAAAGTTTGTTGGTATATTGATCAAGTAGTTTACTGTCTAAAGCAGACCGGTAGTCGCTGCGTAAAGCCCTCAGGTCGGCACGTACGCCTGCCTCCAGCTTTTTGCCTTTTGAAATGGGCAGCACCAGGTTGCTTTGCACATAAATATCTTTGCTACTCTCTATGTCCCTTGTAACAAGCTCGCCTTGCTGTTCGGATAAGGGGTAAGTTTTTCGTTCAGATATAACCTGGTTCTCGTCATCGTTCCAGAAATCGTACAACAAATTAGTGGTCCACCTGGCGCCTTCTTTTTGAAGGTTTTCACATAGTTCAATTCTAACTCGTTAAAGTGTTGTGGTTCGCTGTATTTTTCGAACCGATACAGGCTACTGTCCCTGATATGATTACTATTAAAATAATCGAATAGAAACAAGGTGGTATCCTCATTTTGCAGCTTATCGTAATAAAAACTGCCTGTCAGAGTATTGTTTTCATTAAAGTAAATGTCTCCGCCAACGTAAAATAGGAGGTTGCGCTCATTATTGCCCTCTAAAGCTTCGTTATTCAGTTTCGCAAAACTTTCCTGCTTATTAAATTCCTGGTAACGGGTCCGTTTAAAATAAATATTGCGATAGTTGTACCCAATGTTAGAGAACAAATTATACCTGCTGGTTTTATAGCTTAGGTTGGCATTCATGCCATAATGGGCAGGATAGCCCATACTGGTTTGCAAACTGCCGTTAAAGCCGGAAGCCTTATTTTTCCTGAGCACAATGTTGATGATTCCTGCTCCGCCTGTTGCCTCATATTGGGCCGAAGGATTGCTGATTAGCTCTACTTTCTCAATGTTGGAAGCCGGTATTTGTCCAATGCCATTATTGGCAGTTAGCTGCGAAGGCTTACCATTTACTAAAATGCGCACAGCTGTATTGCCCCTGTAACTTATAACACCCGTGGGGTCTACATTTACCGAAGGTATATTGTTGAGTACATCAGATCCCGAACCGCCTTTAGACAGCATATCCTTGTCTACATTATATATTTTTTGTCCAGATGATATTCCACCGGAGGTTTTGTTGCAGTTATGGTGACATTAGACAGGGTAGTATTTGCTGAAGAAAATAGTACCACTTCAACAGACGTATCTTTTACAATCGATAAGGGTTTTATAACTAATGGCTGATACGATACATGTGTAAAAGAGAGTTGGTAAACTCCCCTGGAATATTGAAAATGTTTTTCCCATCTTTATGAGACTGACCATCGTAAATGACACTATCGGTTGCCGATTTCAGACGAATAGTGGCTTTTCCGATAGCAATGCCATTCACGTCAATCAGCGACACAGAAACCTTTATTGTTTGGGCTGCGCCATCAAAGAATAGCCCGGTTATAATTAATAGCAACGCTAAACTGTAAAGTTTGATCATATAGAATATTTCGGCTAAATTGATAGCTTTAGCCGATAGGAGATTGGGGTGGTAGCTAAAGAGATGTCTTTGGCATATCAATAAAAGGAAAATAGCCGGATAGCTATTCGTCATGGATTCAACCGGGTTCGTAGGTGATTTTGCCGTCTTTGTAGGCAAATAACTTTTTTCACCCACAGGCGGTTTATTTTTGAGGATGCAATTTTTCAATAAAGTGTTACACAGCCGTTCTGTAGGGCAGCACCTGTTGTTCTGGCTTTTAGCCTACCTGATCAGAACTGCCCAACTGGGTATTTACCAGGAGGAGAAGGATCCTTTGTTTCACGAAATTATTACCAATGCCTTCCAGATACTTTTTGCTATGCTACAGGCTTATTTTGTTTCTTACAGGATACTCCCGCGTATATTTATAAGTCGTAACTACCTGCTTATAATTCCGGAGCTTATTGTAGGCTTATATGTTATAGCAGTTATTTCCAGGATTACAGTTATCTACCTGGTTGAACCTATTGTAAGAACAGGACCCTTTGGCCAGGAATCTATTATTGAGATAATGACTGACCTGGATAGGCTGGTTATTTATTTTATCCAAACCTTTTCCATAGCCATCATTTTTATTTTTTCAAGCTGTTTAAAGATCAGTATCTGATAAGGGAACGTGCCCTAGGGCTGGAAAAGCAGAAGGTGGAAATTGAGCTGGCAGCACTCAAGTCGCAGTTAAATCCTCATTTTTTATTCAATACTTTAAATAATATCTATTCGCTTTCTATCACTAATTCTCCAAGTACATCAGAAGCTATTGCCGGTTTGTCGGCGATGCTCGACCATGTGCTGTACCGAAGTCATGATCGTTTTGTTCCGCTGCAGCAGGAAATAAACTTTATCAGGAATTATGTGTCTCTTGAAGAGCTACGTTACGGAGAGGAGCTGGATGTAAAGCTGGTTGCAGACGATATTACAACCGGTGCGGTCGCACCTCTTATTTTGCCTTCGCTTGTGGAAAATGCATTTAAACACGTTGGCGTTAATAGTCAAAACCAACAGTTTGTAAAGATTAAGTTGAGCCGGCAACAGCAACAACTAAAATTTCTGGTGGTTAATACTTATGCTGCTCATGAACACGGTGATAATGAAAACGGAATTGGACTTAAAAATATACGTCAACAATTGTCTCTAATCTATCAACAGAATTATAATTTTCAGACGGTAAAGCAAGAAGGTATATTTGTTGCACAACTTGAAATTGACATTATTTGATTTTATGAAAGTGAAGTGTCTGCTGGTAGACGATGAGCCTTTGGCTATTCAGTTGCTCGAAAACCATTTGTCCAACCTGGAGGGATTTGAAATAGTGGGCACCTGTAATAATGCTATAAGGGCTGCCGAAATATTACGGGAAGTAAAGGTGGACCTGCTTTTCCTTGATATCAGGATGCCTAAAATGACCGGGCTTGACCTGTTGCGCATGACCAAAGTAGTGCCTCCTGTAATTATAACTACAGCGTTCAGAGCGCATGCCATGGAGGGATATGAGCTCGATATTGTAGACTACCTATTAAAGCCTATCACTTTTGACAGGTTTTTTAAAGCAGTTGAAAAGTACCTTCGTTTGTACCGGACCTTACCCGTTGATAAAGCGGCCATGGCTCCTTCTATTACTATTGTGAATATAAAGTCAGGCGGAAAATATCTTCGTTTATCAGCAGAAGACATACGTTATATAGAAAGCTTTCGCGACCAGATTGTAATACATACCAAAGATGGAGGGCTCATAAGTGCAAAGTATAAGATAAGTGACATTGAAAAAGAGCTAGACGGTAACATTTTTTTACGGATACACCGGTCTTATATCGTAAACATAAAAGCAATCACAGCGTTTAACAATTACTCGGTTAGTGTGGATACAACAGAGCTGCCCGTTGGGGCAAGCTATCGTGATTTTGTTTTCAACATACTTAAAAATTGCTGAGCACAAACCGGTTATTCATACCGAAGCGCTTCAATAGGGTTGAGCCTTCCGGCTTTTATGGCCGGGTACAAACCTGCCAGCAGGCCAACGCCGCTACAAATTAAAATACCATACAATACCCAGCCCCAGGGTACCACAAATCCGGTTCCCAATATTATAGCAAAACTATTGCCAACCAGGATGCCCAGGATAATGCCAAAAAGGGCGCCCAGAACGCTTATAATGACTGCTTCCAGCAGAAATTGCTTTTTTACCACATTACTTTTGCCGCCAATAGCCTTTATTAATCCCACTTCTTTAGTGCGCTCGGCCACACTTACCAGCATAATATTCATTAATCCTATTGCGGCGCCTATAAGCGTAATCAACCCTATTACCGTTGCGGATATCGTCAAAAAGCCCAGACTGTTCATTGCCCTTTCTACCATGCTATCGCTTTTGTCCATTACAAAATTACTTTCCTCGGTGATCATGGTCTTCCTCACACCTCTGAACAGCGCTTCGGCTTCGCCCATGGCTTCATTCATTTTATTAATATCATCCACTTTTATCGCGAGCACGTATGAAGCGTTATTGCCGGCAAAATTTTTGGCCAGGTTGCGGTAGCCTATAATGGCCATATTGTCCCTGCTAAAACCAAAGGTAGAACCGCGGCTGTCCAGCACACCTAGAACCAGGTAAGGAAGGTTATTGATACGCACTGTTTTACCTACAGCTTTATCTGCCGCTTCGGCAAAAAACTTTTGAGCTACATCGTATCCTAATATACATACGTTCTGTGCATTTCTAACTTCCTGCAGGGTCAGGTTCCGGCCATTAAGCAAGGTATACCCGTTCAATTCCAGGTATTTCTCATCGCCGCCGAACATCATTACATTCGGACTTGTTTTTTATCAGCAAACGAAACGGTGTTACTTCGGTTACCAAACACAGACAACCCGCTAACAACACCGGGGAATTTATAGTTGTTGATGAAATATTCGGCTTCCTCTTTTGAGATATTGCGTCCAAGGTTCGATTTCTTTTCTTTCTTACCTTTTTGCGAAACGGTCAGATCATCGCCACCACCGCCGAAGCGTATATTACGCTCTTTAAACCGGATCGTAAATGCATTAGCGCCCATGCTGGAGAAACTCTCCGTGAATTTCTGGTTCATGGCTTTAATGGCGGTAATAATGCCTACCAGGGCCATTATACCAAAAGCAATAATCGCCACAGTAAGGGCCGTACGTAAAGTATTTCCTTTAACGGTTCTAAAAGCCAGAAGAAATGTGTCGCTAAATTTCATGTTCGTAATACCGGTAATATAAAGCTAACCGCATAAAGCAATACCAGCAAATTTATTATTGGGTGGGCGGTGCAGCAAATAGCGTCGTAATTGCTACGCTCAGTTCTATTGTGGAACAGATAGCGACAATTGGCTAAGCTTCTGTATTCGGGCCATTGTTGCCTGACTATTATGAAAACAGCACGTATTCAAAATACGTGCTGTCGGTTATTTTTCAGAGCAATGCTCTTATCTTAAAAATACAACCAGCTTAGAAATGTGCCAGGAAGATGCCCAAAAGGATGATCAGTACGCAAACAGCCATCAGCGTATATTTTTCAAAGCTGCTGGCCGTAACAGATTGAACAGGCCCTCTTTAAAATACATGGCTTGTATCACACGGAAATAATAATAAACGCTTACTGCTGCCATTACCACGGCAAAAATCACCAGCCACAGATGATGCCCCGTCATAATAGCCGCCTTTAACATATAGAACTTACCCAGGAAACCTGCGGTTAAGGGGATACCTGCTAAAGATAAAAGACAAATAGTGGTAGTAAACGCTAATACCGGCTGGTGCTTGGCCAGGCCGTTAAAACCTTCAAAGCTATAATCCGTCATTTTGCTTAATACTGCAAAAATGCCAATGGTTGCTAAACAATAAGCGGCAGAGTAGATCAATAATCCTTCACGTGCAGCATCATTCATGGCGTAAACGCCAAATAATAAAAAGCCGGCCTGGGCAATACTGGAGTAGGAGAGCATTCGTTTAACGCTCTGCTGAAACACTGCTGTAATGTTACCCACAAATAAGGTTGCAGCTATCATAATGGCTACCCAAATAGACCAGGTCTCTTCCAGCCTGCCAAACGCACCCCCAAATAAACGAACAAATCCGATGAATACGGCTGCTTTTACAATAGTGGCCATAAAGGAGGTAAATACCGTCGGCGCTCCGTCATAAACATCCGGTGTCCAGAAATGGAAAGGTGCTACGGAAGCTTTAAAGCTCATGGCAAACAATAGAAATAACATGCCCGCGATGTGCAGGTTCGACTTGGCCGACAATACAAAGTCCATTTTGTCGATGGTAAAAGTACCCTGGGATCCGTAAATGAGCGCAATTCCCATCAGCATAATGCCGGTTGAGAAAGAACCCATCAGGAAGTACTTCAGAGCAGCCTCATTACTTTTCAGGTTCTTTTTATCCGATCCTGTTAAGATATACAGGGGTATAGAGATAATTTCAATCCCCAGGAATAAAGTGAGCAAGGACTTGAAGCTGGTGGTAATAGTAATACCCGCGATGATAAAGAAGATCAGAGCCAGGTAGTCTGCAAAGTTCTTACCTACTTTTTCCATTTGATTGGAAGTGATCAATAAATAAATCAAGGTGGCGAAGATGGCAATGCCGTTAAAAAACAAAGCATAGCTGTCAAAAGCCATAAAACCGGATACATCAAATTTAAAAAACTTGATACCCCGCATTTCCATGCAGTTCGCTAAAAAAAGCAATATCATGGCCACTATGCCTGTGGTTTTAATGGCTGCGTTCTTTTGAAACACCACACCACTAAACATCATAACAACGCCAAAAATTGCAGAGAGTACTAATGCGTTCATACTTTATTGCTTAATGCTTCGCCGATTTCAGCAGGTGAAGCACATCTGATTTATTTAAAATAGAATTCGTTATATCTTCAAAAGAGTGTAACAGCGGCTGCGGATAAACACCTGCCACGATGATCGTTACGGCAATGATTCCTAAAATAGCTTTTTCATGAAAGGCGATATCCGTTCCCTTCTCTGTAAGACTATTGGTTTCACCCAAAAATACTTTGCGGGCCATTTTCAACGTGTAAACCGCTCCCAGGATAATTCCCAGGCCTGCTGTAACTGCCAACGGTATACCATATTTAGATATCTGCGGGTTAACACCCAGTATACCGTTAAACATCAGGAACTCGCCTATAAATGCGTTCGTTAATGGCAGAGCAATATTGGCGAATGCAATAACAAAGAAAAAAATGGTGAGTACCGGCGCTTTCTTGGCTATGCCTCCCAGCTCGCTCATTTTCCGGGTACCAAATTTTCTTTCAATGATCTCCACAATGATCCACATACCCAGGATGTTGATACCGTGTGAGAACATCTGTATCATCGTACCCTGCAAAGCACTTTTATTTTCGGCAAATACTGCCACGCACATTAAACCAATATGCGCAATGGAAGAATAGGCTACCAATCTTTTTATATCATCCTGCTGAAAAGCTATAAGCGAAGCATATACAATACCGATAACTGCCATGGTAGAAACCGTGTCGCCCCAGCTAAAAGAAGCCAATGGCAATACCGGCAGTAACCAGCGGAGTAGTCCCAGCACGCCCATTTTTACCATGATACCACTTAACACCATGGTAGCTGCTGTAGGAGATTGTTCGTAGGCATCTGGCTGCCAGGTATGGAAGGGGAATATCGGCATCTTAATGGCGAAAGCCAGGAAGAAGAGCCAAAATACCCACATTTGTTCTTTAAGCGGAAGGTTGGAATTGTAGAAAGCTGTTATATCAAAGGAGTTGGTTTTGGAGTAGATATAAAGGATACCCACCAACATCAAAAGCGAACCAATAAAAGTATAAATGAAGAATTTGAAAGTAATTTTAATACGTTTTGCACCACCCCATTGAGAACAGATAAAGTAAACGGGGATAAGCGCTAATTCCCAGAAGAAGTAGAATAGTAAAGCGTCCATTGCCAGGAAAACGCCCATCAAACCAGCCTGGGCCAATAACATCAATCCTAAAAAATTATTAGCTTTCTTGTAAAGGGTGTTCCAGGTCGAAACAAATATGAGTGGGAAGGATATACCGGTCAGCATGCACAGCATGGCGCCCATGCCGTCAGCACTAAGCGAAAAGCTACTGTTTAAAATACCCATCCAGGGTGCTTTAAAGCTTAATGCTGCCGTATTGCTATAGCAGGTAAATCCTATTATGGCAATAATAAAAGTTGCTATAGCCGACAGTAAGGACCAGGTTCTTGCACCTTCTTCCTTTTTAATAAAAAAAAGTTACGATGCCGCTAAGCAATGGGATTAATATCAACAACAATGCGATCATGCTAAAATGATAAATTCTAAATATTAAATGTCAAATCTCCAGACACCTTCCCTTTAACAGGAAAAGAAAGGCTTTATTTTTTCAAAAAGAACTGTAGGGCAAAAACAATCAGTACACTTATCACCATCATCAATATGTAGGCACCTGTTTGTCCGCTTTGCAGCCAGCGTAATTGTCTGCCACCATAATTGACTAATCTGCCCACACCATTCACAATTCCATCTACAATGTTCTTCTCAAAAATATTATTGAAAAATGCGCCCAACGCATTTAACGGTTTAACGATAATCGATTGGTAGATCTCATCCACATACCATTTCTCCTGCAATAATTTACCCAAACCTTTGGGCTCTTCCATATCAGGTTTTTTGCTGTACCGGCTCCAGGCTAATACTACCATTATGATGATCAACAAGGAAGATACACCGGTTAATGCCCACTCTGTGCTATGTGCTACATGATGTGCCGGCAGAATAGCATAAGATTGTTCGAATACCGGATGCAGATAGTCTTTTAAGCTATGTGCTCCCTGCATCAAAAATTCAGGAATACCGATATAACCGCCAATTACAGAAAGAATGGCCAGCACGATCAAAGGAATGGTAATGGCTGCCGGGCTTTCGTGTAAATGGTGTTCCTGCTCATGCGTACCACGGAAACTTCCTTTAAACGTTGTTGCATATAAACGGAACATATAAAATGCCGTTAGTAAAGCACCAAAAAGTCCTAATGCATATAAGATAGGGAGGTGGCAAATGCACCCGCCAGTATTTCATCTTTAGAGAAGAAGCCAGAGAAGCCAGGAATACCTGCAATAGCCAGACAACCTAATAAGAAGGTGATATTGGTTATTTTCATGTACTTAGACAGGCCGCCCATTTTACGCATATCCTGTTCTCCGCCCATGGCGTGTATTACAGAGCCGGAACCCAGGAACAACAAGGCTTTGAAGAAAGCGTGTGTCATTACATGGAAAACGGCAGCTACATAAGAACCGGTTCCCAGTGCCAGGAACATATATCCTAACTGACTTACAGTAGAGTAGGCCAGTACTTTTTTAATATCGTTTTGTTTGAGTGCAATACTTGCCGCTAACAGTGCTGTAGCAATACCAATAATAGCAATGCAGTTTAAAGTGCCCGGCGCCATGGAGTACATTAAATTGCTGCGGGCGATCATATAGATACCAGCGGTAACCATCGTTGCAGCGTGTATTAATGCAGATACAGGAGTTGGACCTGCCATCGCATCGGGTAACCAGGTATACAAAGGTATTTGAGCGCTTTTACCGGTAGCACCCACAAAAAGTAAAGTGGTGATGATGGTTATATCAAAAGCTGATAATTTAGCCAGGGCCTCAGTTGTAAATATTTCGCTGAAAGTAACAGTACCTAATTTGTTGATTAAGATGAACAAGGCAATCAGGAAAGCTAAATCCCCGATGCGGTTCATGATAAATGCTTTGGAAGCTGCTTTGGTATAATCTTCTTTTTTAAACCAGAAACCGATTAATAAATAAGAGCATAGCCCTACACCTTCCCAGCCAATGAACATAATCACAAAGTTCGAACCCATTACCAGTAAAAGCATAGAGAAAACGAACAGGTTGAGATAAGCAAAGTATCGTGCAAAATGATGAGACTTCTCTTCATGCATGTAAGAGGTAGAGTACACATGGATCAGAAAGCCTACACCGGTGATCACTAAAAGGAAAATAGAACTTAACTGATCTACCTGGAACGCGAAAGGAATACGTAAGCCTGCTATTTTAATGAATTCAAAGTATTCGGCCGTAACAATGGTTCCTGAACGTACCTGCATAAAAGCCAGGATGCTCAAAATAAACGATCCTAAAATGGAACCGCTACCAATTAATCCGATCACTCCTTTCGACAAATAATTTCTTAATAAGCCATTTAGTAAAAATCCGATCAAAGGCAATAATGGTATTAAGAGTAGTTGCATGTTCATTTGGTAGTATTTAGCCTAACCTCAGCGTCTCTTTAGAGAACAAGAGGCTATCTTAATGTTTTAGTCTGTTTAAAAAATTAATATCCACCGAGTGAATATTGCGATACATCATAACGATAATAGCTAATCCCACACTTACTTCAGCTGCTGCTACCACCATTATAAAGAATACAAATAATTGGCCGTCTGTTCCGGCAACTGTCACCGCAGCGTCCTTGGCGGCCTGCATTTTGGAAAAGGCAACTAATAAAAGGTTCACTGAGTTCAACATCAGCTCAATGCACATAAACACTATTATAGCATTGCGGCGGGTGAGTACCCCACTATTCCGATGCTGAATAATGCCAATGAAAGAACGATATAATAATTAATAGGCATAACTTAATGTTCGATGTACGATTTTAATCTTTTTTACCAATCACCACGGCACCTACCATTGCGCTTAAGAACAGGATACTGCTTATTTCAAATGGCACAACAAAAGTGGTAAACAACTCTTTACCCAGCGTTTTGATAAGGCCTGCGTCTCCGGTATTTACTTCTGCTATATTTTTAGCAACTTCTGTATTTTTTAAAGCAGCTACTAAAACCAATAGTAAACAACCTCCTGATACTATTCCAACAATTTGCAACCAGCGGTTCTTAATGGGCTCTGCGCTTTTATTCAGATTCATCAACATAATCACGAAAAGGAATAAAACCATGATGGCGCCGGCATAAACAATAATATTTACCACTGCCAGGAACTGGGCATTCAGTAAAATATAGTGACCTGATATGGCAAAGAAGGTTGCAACCAGCCACAGTACACTGTGCACAGGGTTTTTGCTGCTTACTACCATGATGGCGCTTAACAAAGCAGCCACTGTAAGAATCCAGAATAATATTTGTGTAATGCTCATGCCCTTAAATAGCTTCCGCTTTTTTATTTTCCTTATTAATAGTTCCTAATGCCTTTTGGTAAGCCTCTGGCTCTGTTACAGGATTCGGAATTAACAGGTCGTCTTTTTTATAAATAAAACCTTTGCGGTCGTAATTCGATGGGGTAAATGTTTGAGAAAGATAAATGGCATCTTTAGGACAAGCTTCTTCGCAATAGCCGCAAAAAATGCAACGCAGCATATTGATCTCATATTTGGCCGCATACTTCTCTTCACGGTATAAATGCTCTTCTCCCTCCTGTCTTTCTGCCGCTTCCATAGTAATGGCTTCGGCAGGGCAAGCAACGGCGCAAAGCCCGCATGCCGTGCAGTTTTCACGCCCCTCTTCATCCCTGTTCAGGATATGCAGACCACGAAATACTTTGCTAAAAGGTCTGGTTTCTTCAGGGTATTGAATTGTAGCTTTTTTAGAAAAAAGTGTTTCAACGTAATACCCATTCCTTTCAAAATATTCCAAAGGTATAAGCGCTCCACAAAGGTCATGGGGCTGCGATCTACCGGTTTGGCTCTATTTGTATATTGAATACCCATTAGTTTTCGAGAAGTATTTTAAATTTTCGCAAATATAATTCAGTTGTTAGTATTTAGATGACGGTTGATAGCCTAATCATCTAATATTTATCATCTTGTCTACACTAACTTTCAATAATCTTTGTCACCAGCCAGATTTTGCTACAACACAGTATACATTATCCTGCTTTCCCTTGTTCTCTTTCTGTCAGCTAATGCCTGTCCTCCGTCAACTTATTTTTGTAACCATAATACCACCAGCGCTGTAATAAGCATATTCACCAAAGCAAGCGGTACTAATCTTTTCCATCCTAAATGCATCAGCTGGTCGAAACGGAAACGTGGGATGGTCCAGCGGATCCACATGAACACAAATACAAAGAAGCAGGCTTTTATCATTAATACAGCAAAGCTGATAAAGGCCAGGAGGTTTTGTGAAATACCCCATGAAGCTTCATTTACAAATGGAATATCGTAGCCACCGAAATACAGGG